>NZ_KI421499.1:0-735721 GCF_000473125.1 Bradyrhizobium genosp. SA-4 str. CB756
TTGTCCAGCCGCATCAAGAAGCCGGATATACGTCTGCAGTTGTGACCGTCGATCCTGATCAAGCCGGTCGTTGCAATCGGGCGGGGTCCATATACGTCCACATATGAACCGAGCCGCGCAGCGTCTCGGCCTCGCGGCATCGATCCCTCGCGCTAGAGCTTTGGTGCTCTTCGCCGGGGGGCACTCGGGAAAGGGGCTCGCCTGCGGCGATCGCTATCACTGCCCCGTTCCCGGGTGCCGCTATTGAACCGGTCTCGTCGCTGCACTCGGCCCCGCGTGCCCCTTCGGGTCGCTATGCTCACGCTCTCCGGGTGCCATTTTCCGTTGAGGCGATGCGCCGCTGGCGCACGCCTGAATCGGGCCTGCGGCCCTCAGGCAGATTGCGAAGAGGCTGAGAGTAAGAGTGCAGGCTGGTTTTTCCGTGACGGGTTACAAGCTGCGAGAGAGGCTCGCGGTGCCCGTCGCGGAGAATCGCGATGTCAAACCCTAACGCTTGCGCGCGCGCCGGCAAGGACCGGGCGAACATCTATACCGAAATCACCGACAAGATCATCGCAGAACTGGAGGCCGGCCGTATCCCTTGGGTGCAGCCATGGGGAACGGCGGCGATCAAGGCGCCGCTTGCCATGCCGCGCAATGCTTCGACGCTGCGCGGTTATTCCGGAATTAACGTGCTGATTTTGTGGGGTGCCGTTATCGAGTGTGGCTACTCCAGCCAGAGCTGGCTGACCTTTCGTCAGGCGCTCGGGCTCGGCGGCCATGTCAGGAAGGGAGAGCGAGGTACGACCGTCGTCTACGCGGATCGCTTCATTCCCGAGGACGAGCGTCGACGTACCGCAGAGACCGGGGAGGAGCCAGGCACGATCCCGTTTCTCAAGCGCTTTACCGTTTTCAACATAGAGCAGTGTGACGGCTTGCCCGAGGACGTCGCGGGCTCGGTCGTCCCGCCGCCACCGGATCAGATCGAACCGCTGGCGGAATCGCTGATCGCAGCAACCGGCGCCGACTTTCGGATTGGCGGGGTGCGCGCTTACTACAATACGACCGGCGATTTTGTGCAGGTCCCGCCGCCGGCGGCGTATTTCGAGCCGATCAACTGGCATCGGACCGCGTTCCACGAACTGTCGCATTGGAGTGGAGCTGTTTCCCGGCTTGCTCGTGATCTTTCGGGGTCGTTCGGCTCCAAATCTTACGCGCGCGAGGAACTGGTCGCGGAGATGGCGGGTGCATTCGTCTGCGCTTCACTTGGCATCGTGCCGACCGTGCGCCACGCCGACTATATCGGCTCCTGGCTGGAGGTGCTGCGTGAGGACAACCGCGCCGTTGTACGGGCGGCGAGCGCGGCGTCGAAGGCCGCCGATTTCCTGCTCGGCTTTCAGCAACGGCCGATCGCCTCTGTCGACGAGAGCGACGAGGAGGCCGCGTAATGCGTCCCCCGGATGTTCCGGCTTGCCTTCGCGGCGGGCCTCAGAGAGTGAGAGGACGGGCGGTGCAGTTCGTGACGGGTTGGAGGTCGAGAGAGAGTCTTTCGGCCGCCCGTCGCGGAGAATCCGACATGGCTAGCGCCATTCAGAAGATCAAACTCAGTCCATCCCGGGACATTCCCTTCAACAAGCTGGTCTTGAGCCAGTCCAATGTTCGCCGGGTCAAGGCTGGCGTCTCGATCGAGCAACTGGCCGAGAGCATTGCGCAGCGTACCTTGCTACAAAGCCTCAGCGTCCGTGCCGTCGTCGATGCCGACGGCACGGAGACCGGCATGTTCGAGGTTCCTGCGGGCGGGCGGCGGTACCGCGCCCTTGAACTGTTAGTGAAGCAGAAGCGCATGGCGAAGACCCAAGCGGTCCCCTGTGTGGTCAGGGATTGCGGTGTCGCCGAGGACGACTCGCTTGCGGAAAACGACGAGCGCATCGGCCTGCATCCACTCGATCAATTCCGCGCGTTCCGGATCCTCCGCGATGGCGGTATGGGCGAAGAGGAGATCGCCGCGCGGCATTTCGTGGCGCCGGCGATCGTCAAGCAGCGCCTGCGCCTGGCGTCGGTTTCGCCAAAGCTGCACAACGTCTATGCCGACGACGGCATGACGCTGGAGCAGCTCATGGCCTTTGCAGTCACTGGCGATCATGCGCGTCAGGAGCAGGTTTGGGATAATGTGAGCCGCTCCCAGAACGACGAGCCGTACCAGATCCGCCGGATGCTTACGGAACAGACGGTCCGCGCCTCCGACCGACGGGCCCAATACGTCGGGCTCGATGCGTATGAGCAGGCCGGTGGCCTCGTGCTGCGCGACCTGTTTCAGCACGACGACGGCGGTTGGCTGCAGGACGCCGTATTGCTCGATCGCCTCGTAACCGAAAAGCTCAAAGCCCAAGCTGAGACGATTGCGACCGAAGGCTGGAAGTGGATCTCCGTCGCCGTAGAGTTCTCCTACGGTCACACTCAAGGCCTGCGAGAAATCGAAGGCAAGCCTGTCGATCTCTCGCCTGAGGAACAGGCCACCATCGATGCTCTGAGCGCCGAGCAAGCCAAGCTCGAAACCGAATATCAGGATGCCGACGAGCTGCCCGACGAGATCGATCAGCGTCTCGGCGAAATCGAGGCGGCGCTGGCGGCGTTCGAAGACCGGCCAATGCTTTACGATCCGACGGAGATCGCCCGAGCAGGCGTTTTCATCAGCATCGATTCCGAAGGGCGCCTCGCCGTGGATCGGGGTTACGTCCGGCCGGAGGACGAGGTGCAGGCAAGTGATCCTGATGTCGGGCAGGACGCCGACGTGTCGTCGAGCGAAGGTCAAGAGGAGGGCCCTTCCGTCCCGCGCACGGTCATCGCGGTCGCTGGTAGTGCTCCCGATGCCGAGGATGATGATGAAGACGCGGCCAAGCCTCTGCCGGATCGGCTGATCACCGAGCTGACGGCGCATCGCACGCTGGCGTTGCGCGATGCGCTGGCAGAAAATCCTGCGATCGCGTTCCAGGCGGTGCTGCATAATTTCGTGCTGACGGCTTTTTACCGGTTCGCGTCATCCGGAAGCTGTCTCGAGATCGGCCTTCGCACGCCGAACTTTCCAACTCAAGCTCCGGGGCTGAGAGAAAGCGTCTCCGCCAAGGTCGTCGAGGCGCGGCATGAGGCCTGGAAGGCACGGTTGCCGAAGAGCGAGAACGATCTCTGGGATGCGCTGACGGCTCTCGATGGTGGTGCACAGGCGTCGCTGTTCGCCCACTGTGCATCATTTGCGGTCAACGCTGTCTATGAACCGGCTAATCGCTACAATCAGGGCCGTGTCTCCGCTCACGGTGTCCGCACGCGTCTCGACCAAGCCGATGTGCTGGCGCGCGCGGTCGGGCTCGATATGGTTCAGGCAGGGTGGAAGCCCTCCGTCGACAACTATCTCGGCCGGGTCACCAAGCCGCGAATTCTGGAGGCGGTGCGGGAAGCCAAGGGCGAGTCGTCGGCGCAATTGATCGACCATCTGAAGAAGGCCGACATGGCCAAGGAGGCCGAGCGCCTTCTGGATGGCTCGGGCTGGTTGCCGGAGCCGCTGCGTCTCGTCGATCCGGATGCGGCGCCAGTGGGGCAGGAGGGCGAAGCTGGCCCGCTGCCCGAATTCCTCGCCGACGATGAGGATCAGGAGAGCGCCAGCGACGATGATCCGCAACAGCTCGACGCGGCTGAATGACATTAAGGAGCGGGATGGCACGGCCGTCCCGCAGTGGGGACCGGCGTGCAGCGCCGGTCCCTATGTTTATGCCCGAGGTCTGAGAGGGAGAGCCGGGCCGGGAAGGGTTTGAGCCGTCGAGGTCAGAGGAGAGCGCCTGGCGGTTCGACCCCTTCCTGCTCTCCTGAGACATCCTGCCATGACCGAATCTCTCGCCGGCGGCGCTGCCGCCGCGCCGCTCTCGTTGCGCGCCGCTGCAACTTTCACCTCCGCCGCTGTCAGGGCCGCGCGACAGCTCCTGACCGAGCTCGAACGCGGCCGGCGCATCGACGCCGCTGTTCTGCGTAGCGCCATGGAGGCTGCCTTCGGCGCCTCGGACACGACTGGGGCCTGGAACTGGAAGACCGCCTATGACGTTTGCGAGGCGGCAACCGTTCTGTTTCTTCGCAAGTTCGGACCGGCCATACGGGCCAGGGCTGGCTCGACGGCTGCCATGCCTACCTCATCGGCAACTGGAACAGCCTGGCCCGCATCGTCTTCGAAAGCTTCGCCGGCCTTGGACTGAGAGCATCGGGTGCAAGCCTGTCCGCATCCGATTTCCTGAGGCCGGGAAAGATCGCTCAAGTTGGACTCGACGCCGGCCGACCGTTGCTCGACTCGATCTCCAATCTGATGGGCTACATCAGTTTCTTCGAGAATTTCGTCCAGATCGTCGTTCTCCTGTTCGCTTGGGTCGTGGTGCTGCTCGCCTTTTTCATTTTGGCGATCCAGCTCTTCGTCACCCTGATCGAGTTCAAGCTCACGACGCTCGCCGGCTTCGTGCTCATTCCCTTCGGCTTGTTTGGCAAAACCGCCTTCGCAGCAGAACGGGTCCTGGGCAATGTCATATCCTCCGGAATCAAGGTCTTGGTCCTGGCCGTCATCGTCGGGATTGGATCGACCCTGTTCTCGCAGTTCACCGCCGGCTTTGGCGGCAATCAGCCAACCATTGAGGACGCGATGACTCTGGTGCTCGCGGCACTCTCGTTGCTGGGCTTGGGCATCTTCGGTCCAGGAATCGCCGATGGCCTGGTATCCGGCGGACCTCAGCTCGGCGCCGGTGCGGCGATTGGAACGGGCCTTGCCGCTGGCGGTATTGTTGCCGCCGGCGCAGGCCTCGCCGCCGGCGGTGCTGGTCTCGCTGGCGGCGCGATGGCAGGTGCCGCGCGCGGTGGCGGCGCTGTCATGAGTGGAGCGTCCGCCGCCTATCGGAGCGGAGGCATTGCTGGCGTTACGGAGGCGGGTAGCTCGGCTGCAATGAGCCCGTTGCGTCGCGCAGCTGCTGCGCTCGGCGCAGGTGGCGACGCTGGCGCGCAGGCCGCGAGCACTTCGGCCGAAGGACGGCCCGATTGGGCGCGACGCATGAAGCGCGCCGAGACCATTCGGCATGGGGCCTCGGCCGCTGGCCACGCCGTCCGCTCCGGCGATCATGGCGGCAGCGGCTCCTCCGTCGATTTATCCGAAGGAGAGCGCTGAGACGCAGCCACTGCGCCTCTGCCGCACAGCCGCGCCCAAACCCTTCCATCGCACGACTTGAAACCGATCACTTGATCTCAGGGGCAACTATCGATGTTCAAACGATCTTCCGTACACTACGGGCGCATGCCCGAGCCGATCACGCCTTACCAAAAGGCAGCGCAGGTTTGGGACGAACGCATCGGATCGGCGCGCGTGCAAGCCAGGAACTGGCGCCTGATGGCGTTCGGCTGCCTGGTGCTGTCAGGCGGTCTCGCAGGTAGCCTTGTCTGGCAATCGAGCAGGGGCGCGATTACGCCGTGGGTGGTCGAAGTCGACCATCTCGGCCAGGCTCAAAGGGTTGCGCCGGCCAGCATCGACTATCAACCGACTGACGCTCAGATCGCCTACCATCTGGCGCGCTTCATCGAGGACGTCAGAGGGCTGCCGGCCGACGGTATCGTTCTGCGCCAGAACTGGCTCCGGGCCTATGATTTTACGACGGATCGTGGCGCGGCTGCGCTGAATGACTATGCGCGCAGCAATGACCCCTTTGCCAAGCTAGGTAAGGCGCAAATCTCAGTCGACGTCTCGAGCGTCATTCGCGCCTCTTCAGAAAGCTTTCGCGTCGCGTGGACTGAGCGTGTCTACGACAACGGCTCGTTGAGTTCGACCGAACGCTGGACTGCAATTCTCTCGATCGTGACCGAGACGCCGCGCGATGCCGAACGCCTGCGCAAGAATCCCCTTGGGGTCTATGTCCGCGCTATCAACTGGTCAAAGGAGTTGAGTCAGTGACCAAGACGCCATCTGAGTTTCGTTTGAAACGTTTCCTCTCGCACAGCAAGCTCAATTCGCTTCGGTCCGAGTTGGTCAGCTCAAAACGAGCGCTTCTGTCCGTGCTCTTGCTTTGTTCATCGGCGCTCGCTGGGTGCGCGACTTATATACCGCCGGAGATCAGCTATGACGCGGAGGTCCCGGCGCTGCCGGCGACGCCGGTGGCTCTCGACGACAGATCGCGACCGCTTCACGTTCCACCCCTCTGGAAGCCGGCTTTCGGCGGCAAGTCGGGAGGGAAGGAAGACGCTGAACCCGTGAGCCGGGTCGAGACCGCAAACAGCGCAGCCCGGGTCGAACCGCGCAAGCGAGGGTATTTCAACGCAGCCCAGATCTACGCCTATAGCCCGGGTGCCCTCTATCAGATTTATGCCGCACCCGGGCAGATCACGGATATCGCACTCGAGGAAGGAGAGCAGTTGACGGGATCGGGGCCGATCGCGGCCGGAGATACTGTCCGCTGGGTCGTGGGCGACACCGAGAGCGGGAGCGGCGATACACGACGCGTCCATATCCTGGTCAAGCCGACCCGCGCATCGATCGAGACCAATCTTGTCGTCAACACCGACCGGCGCACGTACCTGATTGAGCTCCGCTCCCGCGAGCGGCCATACATGCCATCCGTTATCTGGTACTATCCTGAAACGGTACGCGAACGATCGCGTTCGGTCGCTCTGAAACCCGTTCTTCCCGATCCGGCACAGCGTATCTTCCGCTATGCCATCGAAGGCGACAGGCCTCCCTGGCGGCCGCTCGCCGCATATGACGATGGCCGCAAGGCCTATGTCGAATTCCCGCAAGGCATCGTGCAGGGCGAGATGCCTCCGCTTTTCGTCATCGGTCCAGACGGCAAGACTGAACTCGTCAACTATCGCGCTTACGGCAACGTATTGATCGTCGATCGGCTTTTTGCTGCCGCCGAACTGCGGCTTGGCGGCGAGCACCAGCAGAAGGTCCGTATTGTCCGGACCGACGGGAGGCCGTCGTCATGAATGTCAGAAATGGAAACGATCAGGAGCAAGCGGCGCAGCCTGAGACCCAAGAGGATCAGTCCGGAAGCTTTCGCTTGAGAGCGGAGCACCCGCGCGTGACGCGGTTGTCGCGGAAAGTACTGGCGGGAGGGAGCGCGGTCGCCCTCCTTGTCATCGGCGGAGCCGTGCTGTGGTCGCTGCAGAAGACTGGCCCTCGAGACCAGGCGGCCGATGAGCTTTACAGTACCGACCATCACAATGTCGCCGACGGTATTACAGGGCTGCCGAAGGACTATGCTGGCGTTCCACGCCAGCCAATCCCGCAACTGGGTCCGCCGCTTCCCGGGGACCTCGGTCGGCCGATCCTTGCCGCCCAAGGCCAGTCGCCCACGATCGGCGCTGATCCGGAACGGCAGCGCCGGGATCAAGAGATCGAAGCAGCCCGCATCAGCCATCTGTTCGCTTCGACCAATGGGAGAGAAGTGCGTGAGCCCACGGCTGCAGGTGTAGGGGGCGATCGCATCGTATCACAAAGCCCGACGAGTGCCAATGACGACGGATTTGTGCAGAATGGTCAGGACCGCAAGCTTGCCTTCGTGAACGCCTCTGTGGACCGCCGCACAGTCAGCCCTGATCGCGTCACCAAGCCAGTCTCACCGTATATCGTGCAGGCTGGGACGGTTATTCCGGGAGCCCTGATCACCGGAATCCGATCGGACCTTCCAGGCCAAGTGACCGCGCAGATCACCGAGAACCTTTTTGACACACCGACGGGCCGCTTTCTGCTTGTGCCCCAGGGAGCGCGTCTGATCGGGGTCTACGATAGTCAGGTCGCTTTCGGCCAATCCCGCGTCCAGCTGGTCTGGACCCGGCTGATCATGCCGAACGGACGTTCTATCGTTCTCGAGCGTCAGCCTGGCGCTGACACTGCCGGATATGCAGGCCTCGAAGACCAGGTCGACAATCACTGGGGTGAGCTGTTCAAGGCTGCGGCACTTTCGACGTTTTTGGCTGTCGGGACCGAACTGGGTGCCGGCTCGGACACCAACAGCAACGACAGCGCAATCATCCAAGCATTGCGGCACGGCGCCTCGGACTCGCTGAACCAGACCGGACAGCAGGTGGTTCGGCGCAGTCTCAACATCCAGCCCACGCTGACCGTACGACCTGGTTTCCCGGTTCGCGTTCTCGTCAATCGCGACCTCATACTTGCGCCATAGGGACGATGAGCGATGCCGAAACTTAGAATAGGAGCGCTTCCAGACGACAAGCCGGTCAAGGTCACCACTGAGCTTCCGGCAGCGGTGCATCGGGATCTCGTTGCCTATGCAGTGGCTTTGGCACGCGAAAACGGGCAACGCGTCGATCCTACGAAGCTGATCGCGCCCATGCTGGCGCGTTTCATGGCTACTGACCGCGGATTTTCTAAACTGAAACGTGAAGGTCACGTACCGGCCGCCGGCGAAGGACAGTGATGCTCGTGGTTTCCTCGAAGCCATTGCCCACGCTAAATAGTTGCCAGCACAGCGAAGCGCTGCCGAGTTGGCATCAAGAGCTGAGATATGGCGACGCAAAGTGTGCTTTCGAGTTTGCCCGAAACAACTCCGATTACCAATTTTTCCCAGTTTTCAGCCGGGGGGCGCTAGGCGTCGACGTGCAGTTATTCGGTCATCTTTCGCGTTACACTGCTCCGGCCATCGACACTGAGAGGCACGTCACCCTCGATCGTGGCCCGACGTACGACTCGATGCTGGTTCCCGTAATCGTTGACCGCGTAATGATGCGTTGCGCGGTTATCCCACAGCGCAATATCGCCCTCTAACCAATTCCAACGCACAGTGTTTTCGGGCGCAGTGATGTGAGACTGGAGCAGATCGAACAGCTTTTGTCCATCGTATTTCCGGATTCCAATAAAGTCCTTCACCAAAGCGCCGAGCACTAGCGTCCGCTCGCCCGTTTCGGGATGGACGCGTACGACGGGATGCTCGGTCTCAAAAACTGTTCTGGTGAACACCTCGTCAAAATGTTTCTTGTCGACCTCGCGGACCCGCGCGATCCCGGCGTAATCGAAGACGTTGCTGTGAACGGCCCAGAGGGCCTCGGCAAGCCGTTGTAGCGGCGGCGGCAGATCAAGATAAGCAGCAGCGGTGTTCGACCATACGGTGTCGCCTCCGAACATTGGCATTACAACGGCCCGCAGGACCAAAATCTTGGGATAGGCGTCGGCGAAGGTCCCATCCGCATGCCAAACGTCGGCACGACCGCCGCCGCGAGTGGAGTCCAGTTCGAGGAGCGACGCCATCCCCTTGGTAGCACCGAGCATCGGATGTGGCACTAGCTTTCCGAGACGAGCGGCAAAGCGCTCATGCTCAGCGTCATTGAGATGTCCTTGATTGCGGAAGAAGATCACCTTGTGCTCGAGCAGTAAGCTGTTGATCGCGGCGATCGTGTGGTCCGGTAGGTCGCCTGATAGCTTGATATTTTTGACTTCGGCACCGATGCGCGCTGCACGTTTCACAACATCGGTGCTCGGAATGGCGCCTCCGATCAAAGCGTTTGTGCTCATCTTACTTTTCCAAGCCCTTGCAGTTCTTCCTCACCCCTTGGGATAAATGATCTTCAGCAAGCATCGTGCCAAGCAAAAGGCTAGCATGTACTCGATCATGGGCAGTAAACGAATCGTGGCATTTGGCGCGAGTCACTCGAACTGAGCCAGTGGTTGGGCCGAGTGACGAAAGAATTCGCTCACCGAGCCAACCCTTCGAATGTCGAATCGCGAAGCGACAGCAGGAGCGAGCAAACGGCAGATCTTGAGTTGGCAATAGTTTATGGTGCTCATGAATTATGTAGTCCGGCCCTGCCGCGCGGAAGCGCGCCTCGAAAACATATCATCCCACGATTGATACGTTGACGAGACCGAGATTGCGGGCAAGTTCCGTCTCAACTGGCATGTCGCTCACTAGACGATGACGGTTCTTTCTGGGGACAAATCATTGGTGCATATACAAGCGTCGCGGCTCTTGCTTGCTCATGCTTCTAGACTGAGATGCGCGGCGCGCAACTGTCAAACTGTCGCTGACGTGAGTCTCCATTCCAAGTCGTTGTCACTTGTGCGCGACTTGGTTCAACAATGTAATTGCTTCCGGGGGCGAGATGGAGTTTGCAGAGCGTGAGCATTGCTGCCTCCGCGGCTCTTTTCTGGATTGCTTTGTTTTAAGCAATGGCCATCCCGGGCGGCGCAGGGAGCCGCAGAGTCGGATGGGCTTTCGAAAGTCTGGACACTTACTATGCGCGTTGTGCTGGACCTGACACCAGATTGTGCCGCTGTCAGAATACGGACAAGTGCCTGCACAGTGCGGCAAGCCCGAGCTGACGTTTCCGTTCGTGAATTTCGCGAGTTAATTGATGGCCCGACCGCTGGGATTCGTGAGAGCTGTAGATGTAAGATGGCTGCGGCACTGCTGGTCATGCACATTTTCGTCTCAGTCCTGAACCAAGGTAAGAGCTGCAACTTCCTCGTCCCGTGCCAGTTTGCTGGCCGCTAGGCCGGTGGCGATACCAATACGATCAGGCGTGGGGCGGTTTTGGCTCATCTTGCGTTTGCCTTCGACCATGGTGATCGGGATGCGCACGCCGACGATTTCACGCAACTGGGCGCCGATGAAATCCGCGGGAGCATCGCTGACGGCCCAGGGCGTCGCACGTGATGTCTCATGGATATTCGTCAGACGCGTCACAACCTCAAGCAGGCGAGTGGGATCCTCGAAGAACTCAATCGGCCCATGGGCGTGGACCGCGATGTAATTCCATGTCGGAACCACATGTTCAGCTTGTCGCTTGCTAGGATACCAGGATGGCGTCACATAAGCCTCTGCGCCAGTAAAGATCGCCAGAGCTTCTCCGATCGGGGCCGTGCGCCATTGCGGATTGCCCTTCGCCAGGTGCCTGTATAGTGCGCCGTGTTCGCCTTCGCTCTCGTCGAGGAAGAGCGGAAGAGGCGTCGCAAGTGGCCCATCTGATGTCGCTGTGACTAGGTTGGCCAATCGGGCGCGGCGGATTGTCGCTCGAATATTCTCGATGTCGTCATCTCGAAAGTGGGTTGGTATGTACATGAAGGCTCTCCGTTGGAGGTCGTCGAGATAGACGCAAGTCAATATGCGAGAAAACTGCCAGTTTTAGTCGCTCCCGTAGAGCTTCTCCGCTTCCTCTTTTGACGTGACGGCTTCGGATTTATTCGGGACGCGGGCAATTCCACTCAGCCGCTTCAGTCCGTCGAGCTGCCGTTGGGTTGGTGTTTCCGTAGCTATTTCCTGCGGGCTGAGCCGGGCATTCATGGACCTTCAGAGATCTTACCCCGGCTCGCCTGTATGAAGCGATCCGGCAGCTGTCGTTCGATTTGCACCGAATTGCGTTTTGGCGAATTAGTCCTTGATCTTGGCAAGATCGACGCCGCCCGCAAAGGCGTGTTCATCGTCTGAACTGCGTCGATGGGTACAAGTCGGAGGTGATCGCAACCAACCCATCATTAAAACACGAGAGTTCCCGTCTATGGGGGACGCCCTCGCTCATGGGCAATCGGCCGAGGAGGTTGTCGAGGATTTTCCACCGTCGACGCGCGATCAGGTTGAGGCCGCGCTCGAATAAGCCGTAGCGAAGGTGCCCGTATCTCCCGCGGTGTCTGAAGCGGGCGCTGGCAGAGCTACCCGGCCCTTGGGTTCGATGACGAAGCTGAGGCGGGCGAGGTTGCGCCGCGCCGGATTCCGCAACCGCGTATTTCATCGACGAGAACGCGGTTCTCGAGTTTGGCAATGGTGCCAACGCGAACGTGCGCAAGTAGCTGGCAACATGGTCCTAGATTAAAGCGCGCTCTGTGCTTGCGCGGTGCAGCCGGAACAGGAATTCGCCCGAGGGCGTCGCCGTGTGCAGGTTCTCGGTCAGCGAGTGGAACGCCACCCGATTGTCCTTCGAGCGAGGATGGCGAGCCGAGCAGCGCATCGCGCTGCAGGTCCGTGTTCTGAGACGCGCATGACGCCAACCAACATAGGCGGATACCCATCTGAAATAGGTTTCCGTATGGTAGCGCGTGGCGACAGAGTTTCCGCATATGTTTTGTGGCACCAGGCGCTTAGCTTAGGAGGCTACTACAAGATTTGGTAGCTGGCTAAAGCCAACTTGACGCCCTAGGATTCGGTCTCCTTCCCCGCGGCATCATCGACCAACAGAAGTGAACACAAGCGCACGTAAAGTCGGTGACCGCGGCGCCTGTGGGCACCTTGCGCCCCCTCCGTCGCTTAGAGAGTGAAGTGCTACCGTGTCCGAACAACCCCTGCCGATGCTGCCGATGTGGCGCGTCGATCACGTCGAGCCCTCGCCCGAGATGTTGGCGCTACGCGCCAACGGTCCGATACACCGCGTGCGTTTCCCGTCCGGGCACGAAGGCTGGTGGGTGACAGGCTACGACGAGGCCAAGGCGGCGCTGTCCGACGCGGCGTTCCGGCCGGCGGGAATGCCGCCGACGGCGTTCACCCCGGATTCGGTGATTCTTGGCTCGCCGGGGTGGCTCGTGTCGCACGAGGGGGGCGAGCATGTCCGGCTACGCACGCTCGTCGCGCCGGCCTTCAGCAGCCGCAGGGTGAAGCTGCTGACGCCGCATGTCGAGGCGATCGCTGCGCAGTTGTTCGAGAACCTGGCGGCCCAGCGCCAGCCCGCCGACTTGCGGCGCCACCTCTCGTTTCCGCTTCCGGCGATGGTCATCAGCGCCCTGATGGGCCTGCTCTACGAGGATCACGCCTTTTTCGCTCCGCTGTCCGACGAGGTGATGACGCACCAGCATGAAAGCGGCCCGCGCAGAGCGTCGCGCTTGGCCTGGGAAGAACTGCGCGCCTACATTCGAGACAAGATGCGGGACAAGCGCCAGAATCCGGGCGACAACCTGCTGACGGATCTGCTCGCGGCGGTCGACCAGGGCAAGGCTACCGAGGAAGAAGCGATCGGCCTGGCGGCAGGCATGCTGGTGGCGGGGCACGAGAGCACCGTCGCGCAGATCGAATGCGGCCTGCTGGCCATGTTCCGCCATCCGCAACAGCGCGAACGCCTGGTCGGCGATCCATCCCTGGTGGATAAGGCCGTGGAGGAAATCCTGCGCATGTATCCGCCGGGCGCGGGCTGGGACGGCATCATGCGCTATCCGAAAACCGACGTGACCATCGCGGGCGTGCATATTCCCGCCGAGAGCAAGGTGCTGGTCGGCCTGCCGGCAACGTCGTTCGATCCGCGCCATTTCGACGCGCCGGAAATCTTCGACATCGGGCGCCAGGAAAAGCCGCACCTGGCGTTCTCCTACGGTCCGCACTCCTGTATCGGCGGAGAGCTAGCCAGGCTGGAACTCAAGGCGGTGTTCGGTTCGATCTTCCAGCGCTTTCCCGCGCTGCGCTTGGCCGTCGCGCCCGAACAATTGAAGTTGCGCAAGGAGATCATCACTGGCGGGTTCGAGGAGTTCCCGGTTTTCTGGTGATGTGCGGACGCCGCTGGGGGACGCAATCGTGTCCGCGGTTTGCCGGCGCACCTGCCTGCACCGCTCAGATCAGCCAGCCAACAGGTAACGAAGATGGACGTGCAAGAAACCACGGCAGCATGCCGGGACGCGTTCGCCGAACTGGCGTCGCCAGCGTGGATCCACGACCCGTATCCGTTCATGCGGTGGTTGCGCGAGCACGACCCGGTGCATCGCGCGGCGTCGGGCCTCTTTCTGTTGAGCCGCCACGCCGACATCTACTGGGCCCTCAAGGCCACGGGCGATGCGTTTCGGGGACCGGCGCCGGGCGAACTGGCGCGCTATTTTCCGCATGCGGCGACCAGCCTGTCGCTCAATCTGCTGGCCTCCACGCTAGCGATGAAGGACCCACCGACGCATACGCGTCTGCGGCGGCTGATCTCGCGCGATTTCACCATGGGCCAGATCGACAACCTGCGGCCGAGCATCGCGCGTATCGTCGAAGCGCGGCTGGACGGCATGGCGCCCGCGCTGGAGCGCGGGGAGGCCGTGGACCTGCATCGGGAATTCGCGCTGGCCTTGCCCATACTGGTCTTCGCCGAACTGTTCGGCATGCCTCAGGACGATATGTTCGGGCTCGCCGCGGGCATCGGCGCCATTCTGGAAGGCCTGAGCCCACACGCCAGCGATTCCCGGCTCGCCGCGGCGGACGCGGCCAGTGCCAAAGTGAAGGCCTACTTTGGCGCTCTCATACAGCGTAAGCGCACCGATCCGTGCCACGACATCGTGTCGATGCTGGTCCTCGCACACGACGATGATGCCGACACGCTTTCAGATGCGGAGTTGATCAGCATGTTGTGGGGCATGCTGCTGGGTGGCTTCGTCACCACTGCTGCGACCATCGACCATGCGGTCCTGGCGATGCTGGCCTATCCCGAACAGCGGCACTGGCTGCAGGGAGACGCCATGCGGGTGAAGGCATTCGTCGAAGAGGTCCTGCGTTGCGACGCGCCCGCCATGTTCAGCTCCATTCCGCGTATCGCCCAGCACGACATCGAATTAGGCAGCGTGGTGATCCCGAAGAACGCGGACGTGCGCGTGCTGATCGCGTCTGGGAATCGCGATCCCGACGCCTTCGCCGATCCCGACCGCTTCGATCCTGCCCGGTTCTACGGCACTAGTCCCGGCATGTCGACCGACGGGAAGATCATGCTGAGCTTCGGCCACGGCATCCACTTCTGCCTCGGTGCGCAACTGGCCCGGGTGCAGTTGGCCGAAAGTTTGCCGCGGATTCAGGCGCGCTTCCCCACGCTGACATTGGCCGAGCTGCCGACCCGGGAGCCCTCCGCATTCCTTAGGACGTTCCGCGCGCTGCCGGTGCGGCTGCATGCGCAGGGGCTGCGATGCGAGTCTTAGTCGACCAGGATCTGTGCGGAACCAGCGGACAGTGCGCGGTGACGCTACCGGGTATTTTTCGCCAGCGCGAATCGGACGGCGTGGCCGAAGTGTGCGGGGCGACAGTTCCGCAGGCGCTGAGCGCGGCCGTGCGGCTCGCAGCCAGCCAGTGCCCGGTCGCCGCCATTCGGGTCATCAGAAGCGAAGCTAGCCGTGACGAGCGCGCCAGCGCCGACAGTGCGCCTTCTCCGGCGGACGCGGAGCGGCATGCCGCGAGAAACCAACGCAATCCAAGAGGACACGATGGGACGGTTTGAAGGCAAGGTGGCCGTGGTGACCGGCGCCGGCGCCGGGATCGGCAAGGCATGCGCCCTCGCAATCGCGCGCGAGGGCGGCAAAGTGGTGGTCGCCGACGTTGATGGTTCGGCGGCCACGGCTTGTACCGCCCAAATCGCGGCCGAGGCGGGCCACGCGCTGGCTCTGGCCATCAACATCGCCGAGGCGCAGGCTGTGGCAGCGCTGTTCGATGCGGCGGAGCGGCACTTCAGTGCGGTCGATCTCCTGGTGAACAATGCGGGCGCCATGCATCTGACTCCGCGTGACCGGGCGATCCTCGACCTGGACCTGGCGGTCTGGGATGAGACCATGGCAACCAATCTGCGCGGCACATTGCTCTGCTGCCGGCGGGCCATCCCAGGGATGATCGCCCGCGGCGGTGGCGCGATTGTCAACATGTCGTCGTGCCAGGGGCTCAGCGGTGACACCACGCTGACGTCCTACGCCGCATCGAAGGCGGCGATGAACATGCTATCGGCCTCGCTCGCCACCCAGTACGGTCATGCGAAGATCCGCTGCAACGCGGTTGCGCCGGGTCTCATCATGACCGAGCGTCTCCTGGCCAAACTGGACGAGTGCATGCAACGGCATCTGCGCCGGCACCAGCTCCTGCCGCGCGTCGGCCGCCCCGAAGACGTGGCCGCGCTGGTGGCGTTCCTACTCTCTGACGATGCTGCGTTCATCACGGGCCAAGTGGTGTGCATCGACGGCGGCATGTTGGCGCATGTGCCGACGTACGCCGACGGTGGAAACAGCCGCGCCGCGCCGCCTTCCGGCGAGACCGCCGAAGCGGCTGCGTCGTCGCGCTGGTGATGGACATGCTGCTCAACCCGCTGAACCGTCGAGATCGGCTGCGGCACGACATCCCGGTCGTGCCCGGCGCTTTCCCCTTGGTCGGGCACCTTCCCGCTATCGTCTGCGACCTGCCGCGCCTGCTGCGGCGTGCGGAACGGACGCTGGGCAGCCACTTCTGGCTGGACTTCGGCCCTGCCGGACACATGGTGACCTGTCTGGATCCGGATGCGATCGCACTGCTCCGGCACAAGGACGTGTCCTCGGCGCTGATCGAAGATATCGCGCCCGAATTGTTTTGTGGAACGTTGGTCGCCCAGGACGGCGGTGCGCACCGGCAGGCGCGCGGCGCGATCCAGGCGACGTTCCTGCCCACGGCGCTGACCCAGGCCGGCATCGGTGAGCTGTTCGCGCCCATCATCCGGGCGCGGGTGCAGAGGTGGCGCGACCGGGGCGACGTAACCATCCTGCGAGAAAGCGGCGATCTAATGCTCAAACTCATCTTCAGCCTCATGGGAATCCCCGCGCAGGACCTGCCGGAATGGCGTCGCAAGTACCGGCAACTGCTGCAGTTGATCGTCGCGCCCCCGGTCGACCTGCCCGGACTGCCCTTGCGGCGCGGCCGCGCCGCCCGAGACTGGATCGATGCGCGGTTGCGTGAGTTCGTTCGCGACGCGCGCGAACATGCCGCGCCCACCGGGTTGATCAACGACATGGTGAGCGCCTTCGATCGGAGCGACGATGCGCCCTCCGATGAGATCCTAGTCGCCAATATCCGCTTGCTGCTGCTCGGTGGTCACGACACCACGGCGTCGACTATGGCGTGGATAGTAATCGAGCTGGCGCGGCAGCCTGGGCTGTGGGACGCTCTGGTCGAGGAGGCGCAACGCGTGGGCGCGGTGCCGACCCGGCACGCGGACTTGGCGCAGTGTCCGGTCGCCGAAGCGCTGTTCCGCGAGACGCTGCGCATGCATCCGCCGACGCCGCTCCTGGTGCGTCGCGCAGTGCGTGAATTGCGACTCGGCCAACGGCGCATTCCCGCGGGCACTGATCTATGCATCCCGGTGCTGCATTTCTCGACCTCGGAGCTGCTGTACGAGGCGCCTCATCAGTTTCGCCTGGCGCGTTGGCTGGAACGCACCGAGCCTATCCGGCCGGTGGACATGCTGCAGTTCGGTACCGGCCCACACGTCTGCATCGGCTACCACCTGGCATGTCTGGAACTGGTGCAGTTCTGCATCGCCTTGGCGCTGACCATGCACGAGGGCGGGACGCGGCCGCGGTTGCTGAACGGCGTCGAAAAAGGCCGGCGCTATTACCCGACCGCACATCCGTCCATGACTATCCGCATCGGATTCTCATGAGCTGGCATCACATGCCCCTGTGGTGAGGCAGCGGCGCTGGCGAGGCGCGGGATTGCTGCACTCGGTGCGACGCAGACAACACCGCGGCGGCTCGCCTGTCAGGGACAAGGACATGAACAACATGCAGACCGGTTCTACGCCACAGGATGACAGAAGTGGTGATTCCGCGCTCGGCGGATTGGGCACGCAGGCGCGGGGCGCATCCGGCGGGCTGCTGCCCGAGATCTGGATGCATGAGGGCGCAAACCGGGTCGAACAGGTGCTGGCGCGTCTTCTCTGCGCCCAACACGACGGTGAGACCGAGCTGATGGCGGCGATGCGCTACGCCACCTTGCATGGCGGGAAGCGCACCCGCGGCTTGCTCTGTCTGGCTGCCGGCACACTGGCCGACGCGCCGGCGCACATGCTCGATGACGTTGGCGCCGCCATCGAGATGATACACGCCTGCACCCTGGTCCACGACGATCTGCCCGCGATGGACGACGACGTGCTTCGCCGCGGCCTTCCGACGGTGCACGTCAAGTTCGGCGAAGCTACAGCGATCCTGGTCGGCGATGCGCTGCAAGCGCACGCCTTCCTGACCCTGGCGAGCCTGGACGCGCCGGGCGACAACCGTATTGCGCTCGTGCGCGAACTGGCGCGGGCGGTGTCAGCCGAGGGTGCCGCCGGCGGGCAGGCCATGGATCTGTCTCTGGTGGGAAAGCACGTCGAGCTGGACAGGATCGTGGCGATGCACCGGATGAAGAGCGGAGCGCTAGTGCGCGCGTCCGTTCGCATGGGCGCTCTATGCGCTCTCGCGGAGAATGCCGCGCACGCTGCGCTGTACTGTGCGCTCGATCACTACAGCGCCTGTTTCGGCCTGGCGTTGCAGGTGATCGATGACATTCTCGACGTGACAGCGGATGCCGCGATGCTGGGCAAGACCCCCGGCAAGGACGCGGCGGCGCAGAAGCCGACCTGCGCGTCGATCATGGGACTGCAGGCAGCACGCCAGTTCGCGCTGGATCTGTTGCGCGATGCCGGGGACGCCATTTCGCCGCTGGGGCCGCGTGCGGAACGGTTGGCGCAACTCCTAGAGCGGGCCAACGCGTATCTCTTCAAGCACGCGCCATGCGCATGAGCGCGCCCGTCCGGATGGAGACGCCCTCGTGCCGCTGCGATCAACCGGCGAGAGATACATGCTGCACTTTGTCCGAGTCGCGGTGCCGATCGCCCGCCCCGGCGCACGCGGCGCCCCGCGCGCAAGCCTACGCGGCGGACCGGCGCGAGCATCGGGGACCTCGCCGCGCCGGAGCAGGGCGGCCGTCCGGCGCTGCCTACGCGACGAGCATGCGGGCGACATGGGCTGCGTCTGCCCGATCCCGGTTCTCTTCAATCGTCTGCATAAGGAACATCCATCGTGAACGCGCTGTCCGAACAGATTCTTTCCGAATTGCGCGGCCTGCTGAGCGAAATGAGCGATGGCGGCAGCGTCGGTCCGTCGGTCTACGACACGGCGCGGGCGCTGCGCTTCCACGGCAACGTCAACGGTCGGCAGGACGCATACGCGTGGCTCATCGCGCAGCAACAGGCCGACGGCGGATGGGGAAGCGCGGACTTCCCGCTGTTCCGGCATGCGCCCACCTGGGCAGCGTTATTGGCATTGCAGCGTGCCGATCCTCTTCCCGGTGCTGCCGACGCTGTTCGGGCTGCAATCCGGTTCCTCCAGGTCCAACCCGATCCCTACGCGCATGCGGTGCCAGAAGACGCGCCGATCGGCGCGGAGTTGATCCTGCCGCAGTTTTGCGGTGAGGCCGCATCCTTGCTGGGTGACGCGGCGTTTCCGCGCCATCCAGCGCTGTTGCCGTTGCGACAAGCGTGCCTGGACAAGCTGCGGGCATTGGCGATGTTGCCGAGCGGTCATCCGTTGCTGCACTCCTGGGAAGCCTGGGGGACGTCGCCGACGACCGCATACCCGGATGACGAGGGCAGCATCGGCATCAGTCCGGCGGCCACCGCCGCGTGGCGTGCGTACGCCGTGACGCGGGGAAGCACGCCACAGGTCGGGCGCGCGGATGCGTATCTCCAGATGGCATCGCGGGCGACGCGCAGCGGCATCGAAGGCGTCGTTCCCAACGTGTGGCCGATCAATGTGTTCGAGCCATGCTGGTCGCTGTACACCCTTCATCTGGCCGGGCTGTTCGCGCATCCCGCGCTCGCCGAGCCGGTCCGCGTGATTGTCGCGCAGCTCGACGCTCGCCTGAGCGTGCGCGGTCTGGGTCCGGCCTTGCATTTCGCGGCTGATGCGGACGACACCGCCGTTGCGTTGTGTGTCCTGCACATTGCAGGCCGCGACGCGGCGGTCGATGCGTTGCGCCATTTTGAAATCGGCGAGCTGTTCGTCACCTTTCCCGGCGAGCGCAATGCCTCGCTGTCGACCAACATCCACGCCCTGCATGCGTTGCGACTGTTGGGAAAGCCCGCCGCCGGCACCAGCGCCTATGTCGAGGCCAATCGCAACCCGCACGGTCTATGGGACAACGAAAAATGGCACGTTTCGTGGCTGTATCCCACCGCGCATGCGGTCGCTGCGCTGGCGCAAGGCAAGCCCCAGTGGTGGGATGAGCGCGCGCTGGCGGCGCTGCTGCAGGCGCAGCGCGGCGACGGCGGCTGGGGCGCCGGTCGCGCGTCCACATTCGAGGAGACCGCCTATGCGTTGTTCGCGTTACGCGTGATGGACGAGAGCGAAAAAACCACAGGGCGCCGGCGCATCGCGCAGGTGGTGGCGCGTGCGCTAGAGTGGATGCTCGCCCGCCATGCGGCGCATGCATTGCCGAAAACGCCATTGTGGATCGGCAAGGAACTGTATTGCCCCGCTCGGGTCGTGCGTGTGGCCGAACTCGCCGGCTTGTGGCTGGCGCTTCATTGGGGGCGGCGCGTCCTGACCGAGGGAGCAGGAGCGGCGCCATGATCCAGGCAGAACGCGCGCTGCATCAGGTGCTGGGCTGGGGGCGTTCCCTGACCGGGTTCGCTGACGAGCATGCCGTGGAAGCGGTCCGCGGCGGCCAGTACATTCTGCAGCGTATCCGCCCGAGCCTGCGTGACATCAGCCCCCGCACCGGTCGCAATCCGCAGGACGAAACACTCATCGTGGCGTTCTATCGCGAACTGGCGCTGCTGTTCTGGCTCGACGATTGCAACGACCTTGGCCTGATCGTGCCGGAGCAGCTCGCCGCGGTGGAGCAGGCGCTGGGGCAGGGCGAGCCGTGCGCGCTCCCCGGATTCGAGGGCTGCGCTGTGCTGCGCGCTTCGCTGGCGGCGCTAGCCTACGATCATCGCGACTATGCTCAGCTTCTCGCCGATACCAGGCGCTACTGCGCGGCGCTGCGCGCCGGCCACGCGCAGGCGGCAGGGCCGGAACGCTGGTCCTACGCCGAGTACCTGCATAACGGCATCGATTCGATAGCCTACGCGAACGTGTTCTGTTGCCTGTCCTTGCTGTGGGGCCTGGACATGGCGACCTTGCGCGCGCGTCCGGCGTTTCGCCAGGTCCTGCGGCTCATCTCCGCGATAGGGCGCCTGCAGAACGATCTGCACGGACGCGACAAGGACACGTTGGCCGGCGAGGCCGACAACGCGGCGATCCTGCTGCTTCAGCGCTATCCAGCTATGCCTGCCGTGGAGTTCCTCAATGACGAGCTGGCCGGCTATACGCGCATGCTGTACCGGGTGATGGCGGAAGAGTGCTTTCCGGCGCCGTGGGGATCGTTGATCGAGGCCATGGCGGCCATCTCCGCGCGGTACTACCAGACCTCGGCCAGCCGCTACCGAAGCGACCCTCAGGGGCGAGGCCAGCGTTCGCCGGCCTGAACGCGGAGGAGGCGCGGCGTGCGCGCGCTGCCACGGTCTGGTCCGACGCAACGCCGTCGCCCGATGCCACGGACGGAGCGAGCATGAGCAACACCGCCCTGAGCCGGCGCAAGGACGACGATCTGGAGATCGTGTTGGAACCGCGACACGATTGGAACGTGTGACCTTTGCCTTCGGAGCACTTGACGTGCCCTTCGACCGTTTTCGATGGGCTTCGCTCCAATGTGCTATCCTGCTGTTTCAGCTGAACAAACTGAAATTTTAGCTTGTCTTCGGTATCCTCAGATACGCCCTGATTTGTGTCCGACTGCTTACGTGGTGCTTACGCGAGAACGGGTGTTCTGTCGGAGATTGCCCATGGCTAAGCTCACGAAGAGGGTCGTAGACGCCGCTGAGAGCAGCGACAGGGACTGTGTCATCTGGAATGAAGAGCTACCTGGTTTCGGTCTGCGCTTCTTCACTTCTGGCCAAGCGTAGCTACGTCATCCAATACAGATCACAGGGCCGCTCGCGCCGCTACACCATCGGCTTGCATGGCGTCTGAACCGCCCAAAAGGCGATAGGTCCAATTGGGGCGTGTCGCACAGGGCGACAATCCCGCGGAGGAACGCCAGCTCGATCGCAAGGCGATCACCGTCAAGGAGCTCTGCGTTCTTTAAACGATCTGAACGCCGGCCTCATCCTGGGAAAGGGTCGACGCCCCAAGAAGCCCACTACCATCATCACCGATACCGGCCGCATTCAAGCGCCATATCATCCCGCTTCTCAGCACGTGGCGCGTGAAGGACCTAACCAGGGCCGATATCAACAAGGTCCTGAAGGATATCATGGCCGGCAAGACGCGAGCCTTAGTCAAGACGAAAAAGCTACGCGGGAAAGTCATTGTTCGCGGTGGCGCGGGAACGGCAACGCGGACCGCCGGGCTTCTTGGCGGCATTCTCACGTGCGCCGTCGATGCGGGTTCATCGCCATCAATCCCGCCCATGGTATGAGAAAGCCGGACAACGTGCGGAGCCGCCGGGTCAGAGAATCCGAATATCGGATCATTGGCGAGATAATGCGAAATGCCAAGAAGGACGAAAGGTACGTCACGAGGGCCGACATCATCCGCCAGATAGCACTAACCGGCTGCCGGAGGAGCGAGGTGATCGGTCCGATGTGGACCGAGGCCGATAAACGGCTGAGGCGGCGGCCTTACTGTCCCACTTGAATCACACGGAAATGAGGGCCGCCAGTTTTGTAAGGCGGGACGGGAACCGGCGTGAACGTTGTATCGGTCCGCTGAGCGCGCTTGCAATTTGGGCAGACAAAAAGGTCGGCAATTATCGATTCCGGAGTGTCTCGCACTATCTCCGAGCGAAACCATCTCATGACGATCCGGCAATTCGGACAGCCCGGAAGTTCGAGATGCCCCAACGCGTTCTTCAGCCGATCCATCGCTGCCCCTCTGATCGGGAAATAGTAGCATGGCCCCTTTGGATCACAACGTGTCAAATTGATACGCAAGGGCAGATTAGGCATAGAAAAAGGCAGCTACCAGGGCGCTGCCGTCAAGCGTCATGACGAGCCGCACTATCAGCGTCAAAACCGCCAGACGGCCCCAGCCGGCGGGGCATTTGGGGGTGGGCCGCTGTGCTTAGTCTCCGTTGCACCAAGCGGACGCGAGCCTACTCACAGGATGAAGGCCTGCTCTGTTCGCTTTCGCTTGGTCCGTTGCCTATTTTT
The DNA here is from genome assembly GCF_000473125.1 of Bradyrhizobium genosp. SA-4 str. CB756. NCBI lineage: Bacteria > Pseudomonadati > Pseudomonadota > Alphaproteobacteria > Hyphomicrobiales > Nitrobacteraceae > Bradyrhizobium > Bradyrhizobium genosp. SA-4. The sequence continues at coordinate 22,909 of NZ_KI421499.1, forward strand.
CCCGACTTGATCGTCACACTGACGATGCATCCGGAATGGAGCGCGGGATACTGCCACACCGGGGCTGGCCGAATAGTTCACCTAGAGACCGTTTCACCCGGTTCATCTGACCGTGCGCGGACCGCAGCGATGAGTTCGCTGCGGCCTCTGTCCTAGTGACAGCGCGGCCAGATCCGCATTGCGGAGCGCCAGGGCTTCTATTCAGGTCAGACGGATCACCTCCTCACCTCGCTCCTTCGCTTGCAAATCGATCTGTTGAGCGGTGTCGAGCTCCTTCAAAGGGAGTGACTTAAATGGGTCTGAGGTCAGAGCCGTTGGCCGCCCGCAAGTCTCGCAAACCCATCTATCAATGTTGGATAGTCGACCAAGGACCACCTCGTGGCCACAGGCGAGTTTGAACATCTTTTGATCAAGCATGCTGATGGTCATCACAGTACTCCCGAGCAGCGGCTGGCACTCGGCATATTGCGTGCTGCCCGTCGCCGCCAGGCTAATCAAATAGCGGCTGAAGCCATCGGTCACCATGAACGGTTCAATGCGAGAGCCGTCACCTAGTCGGATCCAACCTTGTGGTCGAGGGCCCATACATGGTTGGCATGTTGAGGCACCGTCAGCTGCCCCATCCGCGGCGGCGCGTGCGGGATAGGTTTTTCGTGGGGACGTGATCTAGCCCTGGCGAATCTGTTGCTGCGAAGCGAGCCAATCGTCGGCGCACTTCCTGCACAGGCAGGCGGCATCTGGATGGGCGGAGTAGAGTCTTCAAGCCTTTCGTGCAATCACCTGATAGTGACATGATCTCCATCAGCGAGCTGATCGAACAACAAGACGCATGGATCTGATCTGTTCGGCCGAGGGCAAACTCGCGCAATATCCCGTCGCCGGTAAGCAAGTTCCATTGCCGAGATTCAGGGGGCGCATAGGCGAATGTGGCAGCCGTGCATTGCGCAGCCGAACTGTCGTGGCGCGGCTTAAATCTGCGCGCTTCAGACCTCAAGGGGGAGCCCCAAGCGCCTCAGCTCGTCGTCGAGTTCGCCTGCCAGTCACCTCTGCTAATATCCTTCGTCCGGCAGCGCTGGCAGCTTTCCTATTTCCCCCTTGAGCGCCATGACCTCGTGCTGAGTGTCGACGACGTGTTGGCACGAGGCGAATAACGCCTCGATGCTCTCGTTCAGCGCCGGTTGCTCCGCCGGCATTTGTTGTTGTTGCTTTGGCGTACTGTCACCACTTTTTCGGCGCATCAGCATCCGCGTGTAGCCACGCCGTGAAGCCTATGGCGAAGTCGCGAAGGCCCGCGCGATCTTCGGCGACATGTTCAGCAAACGGATAAGCAGAAACCTCAGCGATCCTTCCGTTGGCCGCGCCGGGATAGTATCCCGATTCGCCAGGAGGCCACTTTTTCGATACCGGAGACTGGCCAACGGGCAGATGAAACTTGCTTGATTTATCCAAGCAGCGCCATGGTGATGCTGCAGCGCCCCGATATTTCTGAGGACAATCGACTTCGATAGGAAAGGTGTTGTCGCGGGCGCGCATCTTGGCCCAGGCAGTTGCTTGTTTCGGTGATCGGCACCCTGTCCTCGGTGTTGTTGTTTGAGCTGTGTCTTGTTCACGACATCGATGTCTCAAGTCGCGCAGTAAAGCTTCTCTATTACGGCTACAGCGCCTTGTTCGTTGAGGAACTCTCGTACAACATCGTTGGCAGGTCGGTTGCTTAAGATGCGTAGAGCTCTGTGACGATCATCTCGCTGCCAGGCGCAGCCAAAGAGTTCGGATTAGACTTTCTCAAATCGGAGAAATGTGGCAGCGGATGCGGAGCAAATGCGCCCAGAAATGCGGAAGGTGGACTTAGGCTCCCGGGGGCCTGTCTTCGCGTCACTAACGGAGCCGCTGCCTTTCCACCTGATGAACCGTCTTTGGGAGTGATGCCGTAGCGCTTAGCCAGCGCTCTTAAGCTCTCTTGACTATTTGTATTGCTCGACGGACCGCCTCCGTCACGGTGGCGCAGCCGTGTAAAATGTGTCCCAGGCGCTTCCTTCGAATCGTGCGATACGGATGCACCATCAAAGGCCGGACTAATCATCTATCGAACCTGAACCCGCGGTAAGCGCGCCGCAGGCAAGCGGACGAGGATCTGGCTGTCTGTGATGTCGATGACTTCCTTGCGCTTCCTCCCATCATCGTACCGCAATTCGAGCGTCACTCCCGATGCAGATGGTGCAAAGGGCTCAGGCGTCAGGCTGATCCGCCCCTCCACCAAATTCAGAATGATCGGTCGATCCGCGCGAAATCGGGCGTCGAGCAGCACCAAGTCCAATCGGAGAGACTGGAGCCGCAGGTTGAGCCGTCGCCGCACGCCATCACGTGGGCAGATCCGCAGGGTGTGAGCAAACGTCTCCATCGTGCCACCGTAACAAACCTGCCCAAAGATGGGATCGTCGGCAACGATCGTCGCCGCGGCGCGGACCGCCCCACAAAATCCTAGGTCGATCTCGCACGAGTAATACCACGTTCCACGGTGATGCGGCTGACCGAGCCATGTGGTCCCGCTCGGCGCCGGCTCGAAGCCGCCAGCGGCCGCGCCGTCATTCTCCTCGCCTGGATACCAATAGCCATGACCGGCCGACGCAGGGCCGCTGTTCAGCAAAGCCCAAGCGCTGAGTTGTGACGCATAGCCGAGACGAAGGAGCGGATGCGGGTCGTCTGCATCGTTCAGCGCATGATCAAGCAGCGCCCAACCTCCCATTTGCGCCATGTAAGTCAGCGTATAGGCGTCGCCCGCAGTGCGGCGATAATCGCTGCCCAGGTAGTAATAAGCAGGTTCCAGCCAGCCACGGCAGAACAGATTTGCAGCGAGCTGACGCGCCGCGAAGGCACGCGCCGCCGCCTTCGAAACTCCCATGGCGGCAGGGTCGTCAAGGGCCGAGCGCGCCAGTGCCTGTGTTGATTCGAAGGCTGTGGAATCGAACGGATATTCCGACTTGAAAAGGTCCGCCTTTGCATCCACGAAGGCGCGCACCTTACGCGCCCAGTGCGCCTCCAAAGTCGCTGCCTCGCGCGTCAAGCCCGCGGTCGTAAGCGCCGAAACCAGTTCGGGGATCACACATTCGTTGCAGAAGCCGGTGCGATAGGCAGACCACATCACCACGCGCATCGGCACCGTGAACATGGCCAACGCCGTACCGTAGGCGCGTACCAGATAATCTCGTGCGCTCTGGCGGGTGGGTATCGCGGGATGGTCACGCGCGATGCGGTGCATGGCCAAATAAATCGCGAAGATGTGCGGATAGTCATAAGGCCGCCAGATATGCAGGCGGCCCTTTGGGCCGGGATCGCTACTTTCCCTGTTCTGCTTCCAATCGGGTATGCCGTAGATGCCGTAGGCATATGCCTCCTGTGTGGTACGTTGCAGCCCGCCCCAGACGAACGTATCTATATACCGATCCAACGCCGCCACTTCGGCCACATCAGGATGCTCGGCATTCTTGGTCGCGAGGTAAGCGGGCTTGCTCAGCCCGGGGTCGTCGCACGTCACCTCGTAGATGCGCCAGCCCTTGATCCGGTCGTAATTGTCCGGGCCAAGCAGGACCTGCGTCTCCATATTCCACTCGCCAAACAAACCGTCGTACCATTTGGACGGATCACGATGCTGCCGTTTCACGATGAAGGTAGCGCGCTTCTTCATCATCGTCTCGACGGGCTCGGTAGCGAAGAATTCAAGAAAGGTCTGGCGCGCACCCGCCTGGTGCAGGGTCAGCCGGTTCTCTCCCAATCGCGAAAAGCGAATCCGCCACAGTCGCCTGCCGGCCCGATCCGGCAACCGTTGCACCACCGTGTCGCCGGTAAATTCCGCTTCGATTCGCTCCACCGGAATGGAGGACGCGAGTGCGATGTCGACATGCTGGTCGTTGGGAACCGTCATGCCTGGCATTACTTCCACGTCCACCAGACCGGCGTCCGTGATAGCCCTGCGCGCCGCCTCATAATCGGCAACCCACTGGAAACGGAGACGGTAACGCCGTTGCTCGGCCGGCGAGAGGGAGAGGGAATGGGTCGGCTGTCGCCAGCGAGTCCCGCCCGCCACTGCCTCGCAGGCGGCCGCCCCGCCCAAGATGTAGGCGCACCACGTCCCACTGGCTTCTGCCGAATCCTTGTGAACATTCCAATATTCCAGTGACGTATCCGCTTCCGGCAAGAGCATGAGGAAGGGACCGGTGCTATTGCCACGAATCCAGAGGATGTGCGACCCATGCCCCGACACGAAGCTGTGCTTCAAAACAGCCGCCGATACCGGTTGCCCCGCCGGAAATTCGGTGTTCATCGGCATGGGCAGATAGAGGTCGCCAACCTCCACGCTCGCCATGCCGTCGTTCCGCAGCATGATCTCCCACGTCAATCTAGCTTCGTAAACTGAGAGGCGGCTCGTGAGAAGGACGCCCGCATCGTGGGCTGCTAGTTCAAGGGCAGCGCTATGCATCGGCTTCGTTGCACTAACGCCAGTTCGAAGCGTATGCCACTCGGATCCGGCACGCCGAACTCTAGCGTGAGCCGTCCCCAGCACGGCTCCAGGCAGGACATAGTCCGTGTCATACGCATCGTAACGATAACGCAACGAGATGATACCGTCTTGTGTGCACCCAACGACAAAGGGAGAGTCGGGCGCCTTCAACACCATAGCGACCTTGCGTTGCGGCTGATTGCGTGTAGGCACCGCAGCGCCCCCGAACAACGCGCTACCCAAGAACCTACTGCCCAACAGCATCGTACGACGCGTATACGTCCAGGCTTTAGACATGCCTTTGATCTTAGTCATCAACCATATCCCGTATCGCTACGCATGGATGATGAAAGGCGTGCGGTTGTGGAAGTTCCGGCCATCCGGCAGAGCAGCGACGGCTTCTTCGACCACCGAAAGCGCTCTCGCCCAATCCTGTGCCTCCATCGCCAGCCTTAGTTTAGCCAAGATCGGCATTGCGCTTTCGCCCTTGGCGATCCGCCCTGACTCGGCGGCTTCGCTTCATCTGATGCGCCAATGGCCAGTGAGAATCTTCGGCATAACGTCATCGAGTTGCGTCGGCGAACCGATAGAGGCGATGCGGCCATCACGGTCGACCCCGAACGGCGTCGGAATCCCGACAGAAAAGCTGGTATCCATCCAAAGCTTGTTCATTTCGCGTGTGTAGTTGAACCCGATCCGATAGTTGAGATTTGGCAATCTTTCGGTCAACCACTTTCCAACTTCGGGCCTCTTCCGCTATTTGAGCGCGCTCTTGAGCTGCTATTCCGAGGACCTCAATTCCGCTATCTCTGTATTTCTCTTGCAGCTGTATCAGATCGGACAGCGCCGCACCATGTTGCCCAAAATTCAACGATGTACACCTTCCCGGGCTGGAAGCTCGTGACGGGCTGACCACGCAGCCAGTTCTCCACCTTGATCGGGGGAGCAGGGGATTCTAAGCCAGCGCCATGTTACTCTCCAAACTTATTGTCAGAGGCTGCGCGATGTTCTGCGCTCGCTGATTTTGATCGCGACCACGATCAAGTGGGGTGCTGCCTTGGTGTAGATGCGCCGCCGAGCGAGATCCGCAGCGAATGTCGGTGTCGCCGTGCTAAGCGCGACGACACACAAAGTCAAAAGCAACAAGCTCCTTCCTCTCACAAGAGGGCCACATCGATTCCAGAACAGGGAGCATCGCTGGTCTCGCGTTTGGTGCGCTCAGCACTTTCAGTGCTGCCGCACCATACTAGCAACGACTGTGCCAGAATCGTAAGTCCTTCCTCAACCGCAAGCAGCATCACCCTCTGAATCAAAATACCAAGTCCGCCGACTGCGGAGAGCGCGGCCTCCGGTCGAGAGAGAGGAACTGCCGACCGGCGGGCCGAACAGCTGCCCGTTTCGAGCTAGTCTCCGTGCTCCGGCATTCCAGAATTTACTTTCAACTACCCGCAACACGAACGCATCTTCTTCAGCTTTCTTGGGCACACAGCGCCCCCAACGGACGACGCCCCTACGAACTGCTGCCCTACCACCTTACGCGCGTACTGGACGACCGTGGAATTGCAGCCGCTCGGATAGGCCGACGCGCTAGGAATCACGACACGGAATGCTAAGCGGTCATCAGAGTGCGACTCTACCGCGGACGGAGATGCGCGATTCGCACGGCGCTCCACCGGGAACGGCCCGGTTAACGATAAGAGGGCGCTTATTCTGTTGCCCGCTACATCGCGGATGCGCACACCCAACGTGGACCTCCGCGCAGTTGCCGATATTCTCGTCGGCGTCTCGCGCGTAGCTCATCAACTCGCGGTGGACTTAGGCGCCCCTTCGAGCATTGGCAGAACGTACGATCAGGCAATCTGTGGTGACAAGATAGTGATCTTCCCGCGCCGCGGCTGCCTTTGAACGCCGCGCTTTTGCGGCCGACCTACCTTCGGCGGTGGCGCTCGTTCTTGCATCCCGTTCAAGCATAGCCCGAACGAACCTTTTCAATCGTTCAGCTCTTGGGCGCATGAGGACGGGCGTACCGCGGGGAAATTGCCGCGCTGCGGTGCCGTCAAGGATGAGGAGCGTCGAGGCTTTCGAAAAAGAGTGCGACGGTGCAAAAGTTCCGAAGGTCCGCCATTTTGGCAACTGCCCCTCGCTGAAGACGCGGCCAGCGGGAAGAACAGCTTCCTCTGTCAACCAACGCCGCGCCCTGTAGAACACCCGCGTGGCCGGACTTCGCATAGGTGCTGATAGTCTTCGTGGCGAATTGGATCGGAGCCTACCCGGACATGTTGGCATGGCGGAGCAGCATCCGACGATGCGCACGTGAGGCCAACGAAAGCATTGCATGCCGGACCGGCCCAGCCATTGTGATGAGAATAGATCGAGGATGTTTGTTGACGCAATCGAGAGCATTGCAGTGGCTCGATTTGGCGGTGCGATACGAGACCATGACCGGTTCGGAGCCAGATCGGAGGGGCACCGACCCAAACGGACAGGAAACCGCAAGCGCAAGATCAACCTCATCCTGGAGCAGAATGAGGTGGGTCTGCCTGGCATCTGCTCCTTTTTTGATCTTGCCATGCGTCCACCGCCGGCGAGCCGCGTGGATGGTCTCGTTGCTCGATGAGTTGGCCCGACATTTCTCGAGATTACCGCCTACGAAGAAAACGGCCAACGAAGCCCTCCTCACCCAGCGAACCCGGGAAGTCCCAAGCAATTCTGATGGCGCGGACGCAATGACGCTCGCGCATGCCATAGGCAATTCGCTTCTCCCGCCCGGGCCACAGTCGAAAACCCCGGTTGGAAGCCGGGATTTTCTTTTGTGCTATTACAGGCACCAACTCTCCTAAACCGCCGCGGTGCGGTCAGTACAGCGCACCTCATGGATTGAGCCAAATTTGACTTCGGCTTCGTTCCGTCCAACGCTCGATCGTAAGCCGCAGGTGTCGGTTGGTCTGCGCTCCTGCTCCACCTCAATCGATTGATGGAGATCTCACGTCACATAAAGTCTCCATCCGAATCGGACTCTGGTGAAGGTTCATCATCACTCGGCGTTTTGATTTTGGAGAGATACATCGGAGAATTGGTTGCACGTTGCCATTCACCATCCCTGTATCTCCACTGTCTGGACTGGGTGGGATCGAGTACCATATCATTGTGATCTACATCAACGAAGCCCATTTGTTCTGCACGGGTTCTCGCTTCATCATTAGCAGGCCGCCAGTTCACCAGCGGCCGTTCGCCGTCTTGCTGTAGTTGGTGCTCAAGCAGAATATCGCCCGCGTTGCCGACGAGCGGATGAGCAACCTGAAAATCCACGATTGATGTGACGTCAGTTCGTCCGGGGAACTGTTCTCGCCACCGTTGGCTGGTGAACTCAGTCGCCATAGGAAATCCGGCTTCCGTTCTTTGGAGGCCGACGCTCCTATTTCCCAGTTGGTAGCTGTAATATCGGGCGGCATCAGAATCCCTTCGGATCGCGTAACTGCTAGCGACATCCGCGGTGCGCCTGGCTCTTTCGGATACAAATTCTGAGTATTCCTGCGGATTGTTGGCGATATGATTGATCTCGTCACCATGAAAGCTCCTCACCCGTTCCCGGAATTCGGCTTGGTCGATCTCAACAACGGGAGATCTTGAAGTGAGGTAATAACTCGGCTGCGAGGATGAGCTGGCACCCGAATCCTGCAATCCCATTCTACCGAACGCGTCCGCGAAATAGTCAGCATTCCTGTGCTCCGGGGAGCTCGCGTAATGATACTCATCAGCGGATGGAGCATCCGACCAATTGTTAATTCGACCGCCCATGGCGACCACACTCCTATGGCTGTTGCATTGTGTTCAGGTCATTAGACCTGACCCCGCCGATAAGCAGCTTAGCTGTCCGTAAGCTGACGCCGACAATAAACGGAAAGCAAAATTCTCTGATCTGCTTTGTAGCAATCGGCTTGCAGGACGCCGGCGAAGATCGCCAGATGCATCTGTGGATCCTCGCTTCGTCGGTCGCTCGAGGCGTAATCACCGCTGCCGGCGGCGGGAACCCGGCGAAGGGCCGGTCGTCGCGCTTATATAAATCTCGACACAAGCGGGATTAGGAACACCCCGTGATTGTGCGCAGCTCGCAGGAACAGGAGCCTGTATCTATGGGATTCTCGGACGGCGTCCGGCTGGCGAACTGCGCATAATTTCGGTCTTTCCTATCGAGCCTAATCAGCTCGATAGGAGATCAGCATGCAAACCGCCCACGGCCTCGTGCTTGGGGAGGAGGAGTATTCTTCACCCTACGTTTCGCAATACCAGGAACACTTGCAGCGAAGGCGATATGCGCCGAACACTCAGCGCGACTACCCGCCTCGCCGCTTTCCTTTGGCGAACGCCTGGCAGCGCAGCGTGTGACGGTCGAATTCATTTTCAATATCTGGTTCAGCAGATTGGCCAATCGTCCTCGGCAAGCGCAGCCTGATTGCGAGCTACGTTGCGAGCGTTGGTCTCATAATCTCGAGTTAGTTGAACCGGTGTCGTGTCATTCGGTATGGGAGCTGCATAAGCATTCTGCTTGGCCAGCTCGAAGCTTTCTTGGGCCAAGGTGGCAGGATCGAGAATCTGAGCCTTCGCGGAATCTGGCGCGACATTTTTGAGGCCGTTGAATTTGTCCTCGTCGTCGGTGATCGCTCCGAACACTGGCGAATAGCCGCCGAACAAGCTATCCCAATAAGCATGAAGCAGGATCGTCTCTCCCGTGGCTGGTATGACGTTTTCTGCGTTACCGCCGCGATCGCCACCATTGTCGGGCAGTTGCGCAGTGTAACAGGCAATTGCATGATCCGGCTGGTGTAGTCGCCAACCAGATGAAGTGTCCAGGCGAGACTGTAGGAACGCATAGCATCCCAAGCACTCTCTGAGGCTGGCAGCTTAGCGACTAGAGCCTTGAGCTGCGTGACAGCATCAACCGGATCCGGCTGCGGGAGGGACGTGCCGTCCGGCGTGTACAGAGCGTCTTTGAAATGCCAATAGGCATGCTTGAGGTGGCCATATGGGACGATCTGTTTTGCCTTGGAATCTTTAACTTGATCGTCGTAGTAATCGTCCTTCGTTTTGATATCATCGGCCCATGTAGCGGCATGCACCAAGGCGTACAGCTTTTCCGCGCCCTGGGGCGCGCCTGCGATCCAGTTTGCGTAATCCGGTAGTTTCAGGAGTATGTCGGCGTGTTCTTTGGCCACCGGACAAGTTGCTTGTAAGCGAGATAGGCGATCTGCATATGCCCTTCGTCCCACCAAGCCGCGGCAGGCGAAAATGAGAAGCACGTGAAGGCGACTGACGCAGCAAGCGAACGCATTGATGCCTCCCGAACGAAGCGGCCGATGTGCCGCGTGAATAGCCGACGTTTTTTCATATCCTGCACGGTGTGTTCCTTCAGCGGTACGACACCATCGAGTGTTACCGAGCTCCCGTCGTCAGTTTTGTGCCGCCTGTTTTGGAGGACGTGCTGGGGACCGGCTCCAGCGAATTTCGTGCTTGAACGACCTTTGACTGACGGTGATAGCGCAAGCATTTTTTGACGGCGCTTCCACAGCGTTTTTTCCAAGCTTCGGGGATTGCCTCTGTGCTCCTGGGCCGGCTGCCTTTGGTCCACTATATAGTGCTCCTAAAGGATCGTATTCCCGCGACGTCCTGAAGCCTGCGTGAGACGAAGTCCCTATTTCGGCCAGGCCACGCGAAGTAATCGTTGCAAAGCGTCATGACGCAAGAGTTTCGAATACTTTGGTCATAAATGGTCCAGTTTTCCGGTCTCAGATCATGTCCCATGGCGCTTCCTTGCAATGGTGCGATAAGGATGCACCATCAAAGGCAGGGGCTAAACATCTAGCGAACCTGAACCCCCCCGCGTAAGCGCGCCGCAGGCAAGCGGACGAGTCCGCCTGTCCGTGATGTCGACGACTTCCTTGCGCTTCCTCCCGTCATTGTACCGCAATTCGACCGTCACTCCCGATGCAGATGGGGCAAAGGGCTCAGGCGTAAGGCTGATCCACCCCTCCCCCAAATTCAGAATGATCGGTCGATCCGCCCGGAGTCGGGCGTCGAGCAGCACCAAGTCCAATCGGAGAGACCGGAGCCGCACGTTGAGCCGTCGCCGCACGCCATCACGTGGCCAGATACGCAGGCTGTTAGCGAACGTCTCCATGATGCCGCCGTGACAAACCTTCCCAAAGACGGGATCGTCGGCAACGATCGTCGCAGCAGCGCGGACCGCCTAAATGCCAGGTCGATCTCGCACGAGTAATACCATGTTTCACGGTGATGCGGCTCTACCGCGCTACCAGCAGAGCACGCTGATCAAAGGAGGCCCTTTTGGACGCCGATGGGAGTCCCGCCGCCATCGAGCACCCAAGGACCGATGATGCCATATCTGGCGAGAGCGGCTACGACACATTTTCCAGTGGCCATGAGGTACGGTGCCCGCAGGCGTTCGCCGCGCCTGAAGCGACCATGTGTTCGCGCCATTTTGGTCGATGCCCAGGTCTCACACATGAAGACGAGACGATCCCGATCGACCTTGTCGTGACTCTCGCGTAAGCCTCGTCGCCCTTCGAAGCGTCCGGACGGTCTTGCTCTGCGTCATGGGAGTCTCTTTTTGCGCGTGATCTTGTGACGCTCGAAGAGCGGCGGATCGTGCCATAGCCAAAGCAAAGGCCCTCTTTGCTCAAGCTGTGCCGCAGTTCATCGATGGCGCTATCGGGCGAGGCCTCGAGCACAGCCATGATCGTCGCACGATGGGCCTCGACCCGGTGCGATTTCCGAGGCCGTTGGGCCTTTGGCAGAGCACCGCGCCGTGCTCCCGCTCGCGCCTTCGTCATCGGAGTACGCTCGCTGGGCTCACTCCAAAAGCTCGGCAGCCCGCCGCTGTGAAACGCGCCCTCAATACAGACGACCTTGGCCATTCCCAATTCCTGTTTCGGCAGTTGGTCGCGGCCCCGCTCCTCCTTCAGCACGCGCATAGTAGTTCGTCAGCGCCCGGTTATATCCGACGAACAGCGCTCGCTCAGCCTCAATCTTTCACACATCGATCCAGCTATTCGATACCTGGTGCATTGAGCTGCTCCGCGATGCTTTGAAACGACGTCTCAGAGCAAGTGCCCTCGCGGCGCTCGCTACCAATCGTACAATTTTGCACGCCAATCTACGATCTTCCGCCACCCCGATGGTGGCACCTCGGATAATGGGCACGAATGATACGATTGTGAGGATTTATGGAGGCCCGTTTGCTTGGGCGCCGACTTCGATGCGCTGAAGACGCGAACATCGGAACTCGAGACGCAAAATAGCCGCACGCTTGGTTGGTTGAGGGCTGCTCGGCTTGACTTCGATATTAGTGCGAGGAACCCACGGTCTCGCCAGCGAGTTGCGCCACGAGCCAATCCGCGAAGGCTCGTACCGCAGACCTCTGTCGACTGGCGCGCGGGTAGATCAGGCGATGGCCGACGTAGCGGATATCGTTGGCGCGCCCTGCTAGCGGCGCAACTAGTCGCCCGCTCGCCAGTTCGCGTTCGGCCAGGAGCGTTGATTCCAACGCTACTCCCAATCCCTCCGCAGCCGTTGCGATTGCAAGAAAGCTGCGATCGAACCTCATCCCGTGGAGCGCAGGTGCTTCCAATCCGTTCGCCGTGAACCATTGGTGCCACTGAACCTGCTTCACGTCGGAACGGATGAGCGTTTGATCGAGGAGATCGGCAGCCTTCCTGATTGATTTTGCAAGCGCGGGGGAGCAGAGGGGCGTGACCGTCTCCTCTGGGAGCGGAACAACCTCCACTCCTTCCGCGCGCGGCGGACCGTAGACGATGTCGACATCGAAATCGTCGTTGCTGAAGCGCGCGTAGTCGGTGCTCGCAGCCAGGCGGACTTCGAGCTTCGGGTAAGTGGCGAAAAACTGTGCAAGTCGCGGGGCAAGCCATTGCGCGGCAAAGCTCGGCGCGGAATGAACGCGTACCAATTGCGGCCCGCGCGCGGCGACTTCCTCGAGACCGCGGCGGAGCTGATCGAAAGCGGCTCCGGTGTGACGCATCAGGTTTTCGCCGGCCGGCGTGAGCCGCACTGACCGCGCGCTGCGCTCGAACAGAACAGTCCGAAGCGTGTCCTCCAGTTTGCGGATGGCATGACTGACTGCACTCGGTGTCAGGTGAAGCTCATTCGCTGCATCGCGAAACGATCCGGTGCGGGCGGCGGCTTCAAAGGCGCGAATTGCCGATATCGGGACGTTTGACAGCATTCCATAAGTGAACCAGATTCATCCATCCGTGACAACTGTGCGTTTGTCTGTTGCGCGTCCGCGAGGCATTCCTAGCCTTGCCAATGAAAAACAATTCCGGGAGGAACTGATGCTGCTCAGCGGTAAGACGGCCATCATTTCGGGCGCGGCATCGCCGCGCGGCATCGGGCTGGCCACGGCAAGGCGGTTCGCCGCCGAGGGTGCTCGGGTCGCCATTCTCGACATTGACGCGAGCACGGCGGCGGACGCCGCGGTATCGCTTGGCAAGTCCCACATTGGGCTGCGATGCGACGTCGCCGACAAACCATCCTGCGAACAGGCCGTCGCTCGCGTGATCGAATCCTTCGGAAGCATCGATATTCTCATCAACAACGCCGGCATCACCCAGCCGGTGAAGTTCCTGGATATCTCGCCGGCTGATTGGGGTCGCATCCAGGACGTCAATCTGAAGGGCATTCTGTTCCTCTCCCAGGCGGTGATCCCGCACATGCGCGCGCGCAAGTCCGGATCAATCGCCTGCATGTCCTCGGTTTCGGCCCAGCGCGGCGGCGGAATCTTTGGCGGCCCGCATTATTCGGCGGCCAAGGCTGGCGTGCTCGGTCTCGCCAAGGCGATGGCCCGTGAGTTCGGTCCGGACGGCATCCGCGTCAATTGCGTGACGCCCGGTCTGATCGGCACCGACATCACCGCGGGCAAGCTGACCGACGAGATGAGGACGAAGATCCTGGAAGGCATTCCCCTCAATCGTCTTGGCACGGCGGACGACGTCGCCGGCATCTACACCTTCCTGGCCTCGGATCTCTCCGCCTACGTGACTGGTGCCGTGATCGACGTCAACGGTGGCATGCTGATCCACTGAGCCGGCAAGACGAGGTCCAGATTGATGGAAACGCTGACCAACACGCCCAAGCTGGCTGACCGCGCCTACAACATTCGCCGCAATGCGCTGCGCATGAGCGAGGTCCAGGGCCAGGGCTATATCGCCCAGGCGCTGGACATCTCGGACGTCCTCGCCGTGGCCTATTTTCACGCGATGCGCTACCGGCCTGAAGATCCGTCATGGGAGGGGCGGGACCGCTTCCTGCTCTCCAACGGGCACTACGCCATCGCGCTCTACGCGGCCTTGATCGAGGCGGGGATCGTCCCTGAAGAAGAACTCGAAACCTATGGCAGCGACGAGAGCCGCCTGCCGATGTCGGGCATGGCCTCCTACACGCCTGGAATGGAAATGTCGGGCGGCTCGCTCGGGCTTGGGCTCAGCATCGCCGTCGGCATGGGCCTCGGGCTGAAGCGCAAGAAATCGGACGCACGGGTGTACACGTTGTTCTCCGACGGCGAGCTCGATGAAGGCTCGGTCTGGGAAGCCGTCCAGTCGGCGGGCCATTACAAGCTAGACAATCTGATCGGCATCGTTGACGTCAACAATCAGCAGGCGGACGGTCCTTCGACGCAGGTGATGGCGTTCGAGCCGTTGGTCGAGAAGCTTCAGGCTTTCGGCTGGTTCGTGCAGCGGATCGACGGCAATGATCTCGATGCCGTGGTTGCCGCGTTCGATGCCGCCAAGTCTCATCCTGCGCCGAAGCCGCGGATGATTATCGCCGACACGCTGATGGGCAAGGGCGTTCCGTTCCTGGAGCAGCGCGAGAAGAACCATTTCATCCGCGTCGAGCAGCACGAATGGCAGCTCGCGCTGGCCGCGCTGGAAGCTGGGAGGCAGGCATGAAGACCGTCAGATCAGCGCCCCAACCGGGCAAGCCGCGCCTGACCACCTCGGCCATGATCGCCTCGATCGCGGCCGAGGGACAGAAAACGAAGCCAGCACCCTTTGGCCATGCGTTGGTCGAGCTCGCGCGCAGCCGTCCCGAAGTGGTCGGCATGACGGCCGATCTCGGCAAATACACCGACCTGCACATCTTCGCCCAGGAATTTCCGGACCGCTATTACCAGATGGGCATGGCGGAGCAGCTTCTGTTCGGCGCCGCCTCAGGCCTTGCTGCCGAAGGTTTCATGCCGTTCGCGACGACTTACGCCGTGTTCGCATCCCGCCGTGCCTACGATTTCATACATCAGACGATTGCGGAGGAAGACCGCAACGTGAAGATCGTTTGCGCATTGCCCGGGCTGACCTCCGGCTATGGCCCGAGCCATCAGGCCGCGGAGGATCTCGCGCTCTTCCGCGCTATGCCGAACATGACGGTCATCGACCCATGCGACGCCCACGAAATCGAGCAGCTGGTGCCTGCGATCGCAGCGCATCAGGGGCCCGTTTACATGCGCCTTCTTCGTGGCAAGGTACCGGTGGTGCTGGACGAGTACGACTACAAGTTCGAGCTGGGTAAAGCCAAGCTGATCCGCGACGGGAAGGACGTCCTGATCATCTCCTCCGGCATCATGACCATGCGTGCGCTCGAGGCCTTGCAAACTCTGAAGAACGACCGCCTCGATGCTGCGGTGCTGCATGTTCCGACCATCAAGCCGCTCGACGCCGAGACGATACTGCGTGAAGCTGCCAAGTCAGGGCGCCTGGTCGTCGTTGCCGAAAACCACACCACAATCGGCGGCCTTGGCGAGGCCATAGCTGCACTTCTGATGCGTTCAGGCGTTCATCCGCCTTTCCGCCAGATTGCATTGCCGGACGAATTTCTTGACGCCGGCGCACTTCCGACACTGCACGACCGCTACGGCATTTCCACCGGCGAGGTTGCAAAGCAGATCAAGCAGTGGCTTTAGCGCACCGGCACTAAGCGCCAGTCAGGCCAAATCCGAATGAAGAGTTCCGCCCGCTGCATGTTGCGGTGGAGGAGCGATGGCTGTTGCCCGAATGCGGGCGGTCGAGGAGTTGGACAGCTGAAAACCAGCGTCGGCTCATGCAGCCGGCACGACGTCAATACAGGATCAGGAGGAAAACATGACTGTCTCGAAGCCCGGACGCATCAGCCGCCGTTCGCTATTGATGGCCGCGAGCGCCGTACCTCTCTGCGGGATTCTGACCCGCCCGGCATCAGCCGCCGAGTTCGTCTACAAGTTCGCGACAGGACAGGATCCGACCCATCCTGTGAATATTCGCGTGCAGGAAGCGATCGACCGCATCAAGGAAGCGACCGGAGGCCGACTTGAAATAAGATTGTTTCCAGCCAATCAGCTCGGTTCCGACACCGAACTGCTGACCCAAGTTCGCAGCGGTGGGGTCGAGTTCTTCAATCAATCGTCCTCGATCCTCGCCACCCTGGTGCCGAGCGCCGGCATCGTGAACACGGGCTTCGCATTCGCCGATTACGATAGCGTGTGGAAGGCAATGGACGGCGACCTCGGCACCTACATCCGAGCGCAGATCGCCAAAACGCCGATCATGGCGGTGTCGAAGACCTGGGATAACGGCTTTCGCCAGGTGACGTCCTCTGGCCGCGAAATTCGGACGCCGGATGACCTGAAGAATTTCCAGATCCGCGTGCCACCCGCGCCTCTGCTGACCTCGCTCTTCAAGGCGCTCGGTGCCGGGCCGACACCGATTAATTTCAACGAGGTCTATTCCGCGTTGCAGACCAAGGTCGTTGACGGGCAGGAGAATCCGTTGCCAATCATTGCGACCACCCGTCTCTATGAAGTGCAGAGCACCTGCAGTCTGACGGGGCACGTCTGGGACGGCTACTGGATCCTCGGCAACAAGCGCGCCTTCGAGCGCCTGTCGAAGGACATGCAGGAGATCGTGACACGCGAGCTCGACCGCTCCGCGGTCGATCAGCGCGCCGACATCGCGAAGCTTAGCCAGTCACTTCGCGCCGATCTCTCGGCTAAGGGCCTCAAATTCATCGACGTGGATCGCGCCGCGTTCCGCCAGGCCTTGTCGAAGACCAGCTTCTACGCCGACTGGAAAGCCAAGTTTGGCGATGAGGCATGGTCGCAGCTCGAGAAAGCCGCGGGCCAGTTATCATGAGCAGCGTGAGCCATACGCCCCACGTCGATGCCGATGTGGCAGCCGTCGCGTCGCAGGCGGGCCGGCGCAGTTGGATCGTGACAGCGAACACTGTGCTCGGCCATATCGTCGCTGTACCTGCAGCACTGCTCGTGCTCGCGGAAATCGCGGTGTTGTCCGCGGGCATCGTGGGCAGATATGTGTTCCGCTCGCCGATCGTCTGGTCTGATGAGCTTGCCGGCATTCTCTTCCTCTGGCTCGCCATGCTCGGATCGGTGATTGCATTCCAGCGCGGCGAGCATATGCGGATGACCGCTATCGTCGGGGTCCTCAGTGCGGAAGTTCGCGCATTTCTGGATGTCTTGGCGGCCGCAGTATCGCTGGCCTTTCTCGTGCTCGTCGTCTGGCCGGCCTACGAATTCGCCGCAGATGAGGTATTCGTCACGACGCCCGCGCTCGAAATCGTCAACAGTTGGCGTGCGGCAGCGTTGCCGATCGGAATGGGACTGATGCTGATCGCAGCGGTCCTTCGACTGATCCGCATCGCAAGCCTGCGCAGCTTGCTGGCTTCGGTCGCAATGGTCGCAGGCATCATAGCAACCTTCGTTCTGCTCACTCCCGTTTTGAAGCCGCTAGGCAATCTGAATCTCCTGATCTTCTTCGTTTTCGTCGTAGGCGCGATGGTCTTTGCGGCCGTGCCGATCGCGTTCGCATTCGGCCTCGCTACCGTCGGCTATCTCGCTCTGACAACCAGCACGCCCGACGTAGTGATGATCGGACGGATGGACGAGGGCATGAGCCACCTGATCCTGCTCGCCGTGCCGCTCTTCGTCTTTCTCGGCCTCCTGATCGAGATGACGGGCATGGCGCGCGCCATGGTCAGTTTCCTGGCGAGCCTCCTGGGCCACGTGCGCGGCGGATTGCACTACGTGCTCGTCGGAGCGATGTATCTGGTCTCGGGCATTTCCGGCTCCAAGGCAGCGGACATGGCAGCGGTGGCTCCGGTGCTGTTTCCCGAGATGCGGCAGCGTGGGGCCAAACCGGGAGATCTCGTTGCGCTTCTCGCGGCGACCGGTGCCCAGACCGAGACGATTCCGCCCTCGCTGGTCCTGATCACGATCGGCTCGGTCACGGGCGTGTCGATCTCGGCGCTGTTCACCGGCGGCTTGCTTCCCGGCGTGGTGCTCGCGGTCATGCTCGCGGCCGTGGTGTGGTGGCGATATCGCCGCGAGGACCTTTCTCACGTCAAAAGGGCGAAGGCCCGGGACATTGGCCGTGCCTTCGTCATCGCCATACCGGCCATCGCGCTGCCATTCGTGATCCGGACCGCCGTCGTTGAGGGCGTCGCGACGGCAACGGAGGTCTCGACCATCGGTATTCTTTATTCGGCCTGTGCGGGTCTCTTCGTCTATCGTCAGTTCGACTGGCGTCGCATCTATCCGATGTTGGTCGAGACAGCCTCACTGTCCGGGGCGATTCTGCTCATCATCGGCGCCGCGACAGGCATGGCTGGCTATCGATCGGCTTCCTTTGATAACGGGCGAGGCACCCTCGCGGGAAACATCGCGAGGGCATCTCGTCAGGCGAATTTTGGCAGATGCAGCGGCAGGCCATCGCATGCCATGTCAATCTCCTCGACCTGGCCCTTGCCGACCTCAGTGACGCGTAGCTTCCTGCCTTCGAGCGCAAAGACACAATTGGTCGGCTGGGGTCCGTCCAGGATTAGACGATCGAGCACTTCGCCCCGCTGGTCCAGCACGGTGACGTTCTTCTGGTTGTAGACCGTGCAATAGAGCCTGCCGTCCATGCCAAAGGCCATCCCGTCCGGCCCTTTGAAGTCCGGATTGGCATCCAGCTGCAGCACGTTACCGAAAACGACGCGTTTCGGCGCTGCCTCGCCAAGCACCTCATATCGATAGATCTCGCCCGTGAAGGATGCGTTGGCGTAGAGGTGGTTGTCCGGGCCGAAGGCAATGCCGTTGGTGAAGCGGATCTTGCGATCGAGCACGCGGAGCACCTTCATGGCTACCGGATCGATCTCATACACACGGCCGTCCCAGTCGAGGTCCATATAACCGTCGACGAAGGCCTGGCCGTTGATGAAATCCTCGGCGGCCATTCCGGAGTCGGTCATGTAGAGCAATCCGTTCGGACCAAAGCAGAGGTCATTCGGAAACAGAAAGCGCACCGCGCCTTCGCCTTGCATGCGCCGGATCTCGTTTCCGCTCTCGTCGATGCAGATCAGCGCCCGGAGGCCGGCTTCCGCGATCCAGATCCGGCCGTGGCCATCGGTCGTTAGTCCATTCGGACGGCCACCCGTCGTTCGGATGACGCGGCGATTGCCGCGAGGATCGAGCCGCGTGACGCAAAGGGTCGATGCGGACATCTCCGTGACATACATCGAGCCGTCGGGCAGGCACACCGGACCCTCCGGTGCGCCAATTCCGGTTGCAAACAGTCTCGACGCCATTCATCCCTCCCGTTTTCGAATGTTGGTCTCGTTATGCGATGACTAGGCCGCTGGCCGGATCGATCAGCACCACGCGATTGAGGTCGATGGCGAGGTCGATCCGCTCGCCATGGCTGCTGACATCGTGCGCCTGCAGTTCGGCAACCGCGTCGACGCCGCCGACCTTGATCGTGGTGAATGTGCGTGTCCCCGTCGGTTGAATGAGATCGGCAGTCGCCGAATAGGAGACCACGCCTTCGCGCGACGGCCCGCCCGCCCGACTGATGTGCTGGGGCCGAATGCCGACGAGAATCTCTCGCCCATCCATACTGGCCAGCGGCCTCGCCTTCGTGCTCGGAAGCGTCAGTTCACCGCCGGACTGAAACACCACTGCTGCGCCGGGACCGTTTGTCCTGAGGGTCGCCGGGATGAGATTGATCGAGGGAGAGCCGAGAAAGCCGGCGACGAACCCCGTGCGCGGCTGCTCGAACAGCTCGAGCGGAGCGCCTTGCTGTTCGATGTTTCCGTCCCGCAGCAGCACGATGCGGTCGGCCAGTGTCATCGCCTCGACCTGGTCATGGGTGACGTAGATCATGGTCGTCGTGATCTCGTGATGCAGGCGCTTGATCTCGGTCCGCATCTCGTCGCGCAGCTGGGCGTCGAGATTCGAGAGCGGCTCGTCGAACAGGAACAGGTCGGCCTTGCGGACGATGGCGCGGCCGATGGCGACGCGCTGACGCTGTCCTCCAGAGAGCTGCCGCGGATAGCGCTGCAGGAAATTGCCGATGCCGAGCATCTCGGCGGCTTCACTAACCCGCTTCCTGATCTCGATCTCGGGAGTCTTGCGGGCGCGCAGGCCGAAGGCGATGTTCTCGCTGACGGTCAGATAGGGGTAGAGCGCATAGTTCTGAAACACCATCGCGATATTGCGCTCGCGCGGGCGCAGATCGTTGACCACCGCGCCCCCGATGGTGATCGTTCCACCATCCGGATCCTCGAGACCGGCAAGCGTTCGCAACAGCGTGCTCTTGCCGCAGCCGGACGGCCCCACCAGAACAGCGAATTCACCGTCGGCGATGGTGAGATCCACTCCCCGGACCGCATGCACGTTGCCGTAATATTTGTGTAATCCGGACAGCTTGACGTCAGCCACTCCGCTCTCCCTAACCCTTGACGGCACCCAGCGAGATGCCGCGCACGAGATAGCGCTGCATCACCGAGACCGCGACGAAAATCGGCAACGTCCCCAGGACCGACATCGCCGCAATCTTTGCCCAGAAATTCGATTGACCGCCGAAGTAGTGCGTCAGCATCACCGGAAAGGTGATGAACTCGGTGCGGGT
Organism: Bradyrhizobium genosp. SA-4 str. CB756; assembly: GCF_000473125.1. Classification (NCBI taxonomy): domain Bacteria; kingdom Pseudomonadati; phylum Pseudomonadota; class Alphaproteobacteria; order Hyphomicrobiales; family Nitrobacteraceae; genus Bradyrhizobium; species Bradyrhizobium genosp. SA-4. The sequence goes on from NZ_KI421499.1 coordinate 43,366, forward strand.
GAGCACCAGCGCAAAAAGAAAGTCATTCCAGGCGAACACGAAGGTGAAGACGGAGGTTGCCATGAGGCCCGGGCGGACCATCGGGAAAACGACCTTCCAGATCACCTCCCATCGATTGAGGCCATCGACCAGCGCGCTTTCCTCCAGCTCCAGCGGGACGTCGACGATGTAGCCGCGCATCATCCAGATGACGTAGGGAAGATTGAATGCGGTGTAGAGCAGGATCAGCCCGAAATAGCCGTCGACGAGACCGAAATACACGTAGATCAGGAAGATCGGGAAGACGACCGCGATCGGCGGGATCATGCGCTGAGAGATGATCCACACTGCGAGGTTCTCGCCGCCGGTACCGAAACGGGCGAGGCTGTAGGCGCACAGCGTCCCCAGAACGATTGCGATGCCGGAACTAACGCCAGCAACGATCAGGCTGTTCAAGATGGCAAGGACATCGCCATCCCTAAACAGGACGTAATAGTTCGATAACTGGATCTGTCCGGGAATCCACAAGGGCGGGTCGTGATAGATCTCGTCCGGTGTCTTGAACGAAATCATGAACAGCCAGTAGACCGGAAACAGGAACAGCAGGGTCACGATGCCTGCGCCGAGATACCGGACGGCCAGAATGCGGGCTTTTCTGGCCGGAAGCCTGCCGATCCTCATCGCACAAGCTCCATGCGTTTGAGGACCAGGGTCGTGATCAGCGTCAGCAGCGCAATAACCAGGAATGAGATCGCGGCCGTGTAGCTGGTCTCGAATTGCGAGAAGCCCTGCACATACGTGTAGAGCGAGATGGTCTCTGTCATCGAGCCGGGTCCGCCCTCGGTGAGGGCCCAGATGATGTCGAAGATGCGTACGAGATCGAGGCCGCGGATCAGGCAGGCGACGGCGATCACGGGCGCGATCGCCGGCAGAACGATCGCCCGAAGCACGCGCAGGTACGACGCCCCATCGATCTCCGCGGCCTCGAGCTGCGACTGGTCCACATTCGACAGCGCAGCGAGCAGCAGGAGGAACATGAACGGCGACCACTGCCAGACCTCGCAGATGATGATCGCCGGATAGACGTAGGCGGGATTGACGGTCCACAGAATCCGGATCGGCTCGCCGGCGAAGAAGCTCAGAATCTGGCCAATCGGGCCGAAGCGGACGTCAAACATCAGACGCCAGGTCGCTCCCGCAACGATCGGCGAGATTACCGTCGGAAGCACCAGCAGCGCGACGAAGATCTGCCGACCGGGCATGCGATCGATGAAGAGCTGTGCCATCAGGAAGCCGATCAGCAGCTCCAAGGGGAGGGCGATCGCGGTGACGATGGCGGTGTGACCGAGCGAAGCCCAGAGGCGGGTATCCCTGAACAGCTCCGCATAGTTCAAGAGGCCAACGAAGGAGGTGTCGTTCTCGGTCATCGTTATGCGCTGGAAGCTCACGACCAGCGAGTAGATCAAAGGAAACAGCCCGACCAGGAGGAGGATCAGAATGGCCGGCGCGACGATGAGATAGGGCAGGCGATCCTCGAGCATGCGCCCAAAGCGGCTAGGGCGGCGTTGCTCGGCTGCGTTGAGAGTTGCGGAAAGCGTCATCATCAGTCCAGGAATCGGCACCGCACGGGAGAGCGATGCCTCCCGTGCGGTATCCAGCCAATTATTGCGGGTAGGCGCCGGGCTTTGCGGCCCAGACCTTGTAGACGGCCTTCTGGTTCTCGATGCCGACCTTCTCGGTGATCGCGTCGAATTGCTGCGCCATGCGGTCGAGAATGACCTTGGGATCTTCGCCGGCCCAAAGGCTCGAGATCGCCTTGGTCATCGCCTCGTCGTACTTGTCCTGTTGCAGCAGCGACAGGTCGAGCAGGCCCTTGTCGCCGGACGTCTTGATGGTGTCGAGATAGGCGGCAGCGTCAGGCCAGAGCGCAAGATATTTCTCGCTTGCATAGTGCGAGAGTCTGAACGGATCGCGCAGCGTGTAGGGGAGTTGGACGCGCTCGAGGCTGGTCTTCTTGCTGTTCAGCCACTGGATGAAGAGATAGGCGGCCTCCTTGTTCTTGCTGGTGGCCGACACCGACAAATCAAAGCCGACGCCGAGCTCCGGGCGACCGAGAGGCGTGAGCGCGTAGCCGACCTTGCCGGCGACTTGCGATTTCGGCACCCACTTCAGCGCTTCTTCGCCCGAGCCGTAGCCCGCGGCCCACCGTCCGTAAGGTGGCCAGGAGATCGTCATTGCAGTCGTGCCCTGGAGAAAGGCGGCAAGATTGTCGACGAAATTCCACTGCTCGACGCCGGGCGGCATGAACTTGTTTTCTGCCAGCATCTGCTTGAACACCTTGAGGCCAACGTCGCCATTCACCGTCGCCTTCATGGTGTCGGGATTGAAGAACTTGCCGCCCTCCATGCGGAAGCGCTCCTGGAACATGTATTGCGGGTAGGGCGCCGTGCGGAAGAAGCCGGCGCCGTAGACCTTGGGCGCCATCTTGTCGGTGATGAACTGGCCGATCTGATCGAACTGCTTCCAGTCCTTTGGCGGAGCCAGTTCGTAGCCGAACTTGGCCTTGAACTCCTCCTTCATCTTCGGATCCTCGAAGATGTCCTTCCGGTAGTAGAGCAACATCACGTCGCCGTCGTCCGGGAAGCCGTAAATCTTCCCGTCGTACTGCATCTGATTGTCGCGATAGGCGGCCGCGATGTCCTGCAGCTCGTCGCGGTAGCCAAACTTGTCGACATACTTGTCGAGCGGCTCGAGCGCGCCCGCGCGTGCAAGGTCGGGCATCCAGGATGGGATTACGTTCAGTGCGTCATACGCTCCGGCGCCCGATTTGAAGTCCTGCATGATCTTGGTGAACATCTGGTCGGTTGGCACCTCGACCACCTTCACCTTGATGCCGGTGAGCCTCTCCCATTGCGGGCCCGAATAGTTAAGCGGGTCGAGCGACTGGAGACCAGCCTCCCAGACGATGCTGATCGTTGTACCCGCGTACTTCTTCGCGGCTTCCACCGCTGTGTCGGCGGCATCCTTGTCGGCAGCCAGCGCCGAACCAGCAGCCAGCGCTAGCACTGCGGTCGCGCCGAGAAACGTACTGAACTTCATCCCTTCCTCCTCCTCTTGGGCGTCCGGAGTCCGAAAGAGCCGGCTTCGGAGCGCTTCTCACGTGATCCTGGCCTGGTTAGTCAGCCGCCGGCGTGAACGGACGCCGTGGGCGGTGACCGGGCCGAGAGAAACAAATTCATCTATGTCGAGGATTTGCAGCGCAGGCGCATCGCGGGCCCGGGCTTGTCGCCCGCAACCTCAATGGACGCCAGTTGGCGTTGTAGAGCACGTATCCTCCCCAAAACGCTCGAGAGCGTTGACTTTGGGGCTAGTCTGCGTCGAGGCGGAACCGGCCGACAAATGAGAACTTTGCAAGCATCGGTGAACGGCAGTCACCTATCTGTCTCGGTTTCAGAGAAGACGAGTCGATCGTGCGGTTGCTCGGATCGGGGTGGAGAACAGGCTTGCCGCGCGATCCAAAGCGCAATGCTCGCGCAGTTCGCATCGGTGCAGTCGCGGCGGAACAGGCCGCTTCAGGACAGCGGTCGCGGGCGCGGCGCCATTTCCGAATCGAGGATCAGTCGACCATCGAGACGGCCGTCCAACCGCTTCACGTATTCTGACGCCTCCTCCATGTGCGCCTTCACGCTACATCAATCGGCTGGCTTGCGCTGCCGCTCGCGATCCTGGGTGGGGCGATCCGTGTGTCGACACCCTTCATTTTCGTCAGCATCGGTGAGCTGATCACCGAGAAATCGGGCCGTATCAATTTGGGCCTCGAAGGTACGCTGATGCTCGGCGCCATGGCCGGATACGCGATCTCCTACCTCTCCGGCTCGCCCTGGTTCGGCGTGCTTTCAGCCGGGCTGCCGGAATGGCCTTCGGGCTCCTGCATGGCCTGCTGTGCAGTGTGAAGCGCATCAACGACACCGCGATCGGCATCAGCCTGATCGTGCTGGGTACGGGCCTCGCGTTCTTCCTGGGCAAACCCTTGATAGAGCCCAAGGCGCCGCCGCTTCCCTCGATCGCACTCGGATTCTGGTCGAGCGCACCGCAGGTGCGAGCTGCGCTGGACGTCAACGCGCTGTTTTTCGTCGGAATTGCATTGGCTTTTGCGGTCTACGTCTTCCTGAACAGGACCGGCTGGGGCTGATGCTGCGTACGGTGGGAGATAGCGAGGATGCGGCACGCGCGCTTGGCTTTCCCGTATTGCGGGTGCGCATCATAGCGACCATGGCGGGCGGCTTTCTCGCGGGCATTGGCGGCAGCTTCCTGTCGCTTTCGTATCCGGGGAGCTGGAGCGAAGGACTGTCGAGTGGTCAGGGCATCATGGCGGTCGCGCTCGTCATCTTTGCGCGCTGGCGTTCGATCAACGCCCTTGGCGCATCGCTGCTGTTCGGCGGGGCGGGCGCTCTTGGTCCTGCGCTCCAGGGCGTTGGCGTGACCGGTTATTACTACCTGTTCAATGCGGCTCCCTACATTCTGACCCTTGCAATCATGATCGCGTCGACGTCGCGGGCTGCTCCGTTCGCCAATGCGCCGGGCGAGCTCAAGCTCCACCGGTGAGAAGCGTCGTGACGAGAATTCATCCTCGAAGGTTAGTCCAATGAGCGTTCCGCAAGTCGAGCTCAAGAACATGACGAAGCGTTTCGGGGCAAACCTCGCCCTGAACAACGTATCGCTGCTGATCCGCTCCGGCACCGTCCACGCGCTGCTCGGGGAGAACGGCGCTGGGAAGAGCACGTTGGTCAAATGCCTGGTGGGCTTTTACCATCCGGACGAGGGTCACATCCAGGTGGATGGGCGCGAGCACCGGCTGAAATCGCCGAAGGATGCCGATGCACTCGGCATCGGCATGGTGTATCAGCATTTTACTCTCGTGCCGTCGATGACGGTGGCACAGAATCTCGTCGTCAGCGGTGCGAGATTGCCGGCCTATATCAACTGGCAAAGCGAGCTGAGGCGGCTGGCCGAAGTCACCAAGAAGCTTCCTTTTCACGTGCCACTCGACGTGCGCGTCTCGCAGCTCTCCGCGGGCGAGAAGCAGAAGGCCGAGATCGTCAAGCAGCTCTATCTCGGGCGCAAGCTCCTCATCCTGGACGAACCGACGTCGGTGCTGACGCCGGCAGAAGCCGATGAAGTGCTCGGCCATGTTCGCAGCCTGACACGGAAGGGCGAACTCAGCGCTATCCTGATCAGCCACAAGTTCCATGAAGTGCGCCGATTCGCCGACGACGTGACGGCGTTGCGTCGAGGCGCGTCAGTGAGAACGGGCGCCATCGCCGATTTGACTGATGACGTTCTGGCAGAAGCTATGATTGGCGAACCCGTCAGCAAGATGGTGCAGCACGCGCCGAAATCACCGCCGAAGTCCGATATTGTCCTCTCCATCAGCGACCTCCGCGTGAATGGCGACAATGGTCTTCCCGCCGTGAAAGATCTCTCGCTCGAGGTGCGGGCAGGCGAGATTGTCGGGATTGCCGGGGTATCCGGTAATGGACAGTTGGAGTTGGTCGAGGCCCTGATGGGGCAGCGGGATCGCAGCGGTACGATGACCGTGTCCGGCTCATCGTTCAACGGTACGCGACAGGAAATCGCTCGCCTCGGCGTCTACGGACTGCCGCAAGAGCCTCTGAAGAACGTCTGCATCGATCGCATGTCGCTGGCCGAGAACCTTGCTCTGCGTAATTTCGATCGGGCGCCGCTCTGCCGTGGTATCGCAATGAACTACGGCGCACTCGCAGAGCAGGCCGAGAGGCTGGTCGCAAAATTTCGTGTCAAGGGCCCTGGCCTGAACGCAAGCATGAGCGCGCTCTCCGGTGGCAATGTTCAACGCGCTGTGCTGGCGCGAGAGCTCACGCAGGACGTTCGATTGCTGGTCGCGTCGAATCCGACGTTCGGTCTTGACTTCGTTGCGTGCGAAGAAACGTACCGTCGGATCCTGGAGGCCCGGAATGGCGGAGCCGCAGTGCTGCTCATCTCGGAGGATCTCGACGAGTTGCTTGGCTTGGTCGACAGGGTCCTCGTCATGAGCGCGGGTCGCATCGTCCATGAAGTGTTAGCCGAGGGCGCCGACAAGCGCCTGATTGGCAAGTACATGGCGGGAATGAAAGCCGCCTGACTTGAGGGCGCGTGTTTGATCAGAAATAGGAAGGAGACGTTCGTGATCACGCAAATCAATCATTTCATCAATGGCAAGCAGGTCCCGGGCGGCACTGAACGCAGTTTGCCCATCTTCAACCCGGCAACGGGCGAGCAGACGGGCCGTGTTGTTGCCGCCGGCCGGGCGGTGGTGGCAGACGCGGTGTCCGCCGCCAGCAGGGCAGCGCAGGGATGGGCCGAAACGACGCCTTTACGGCGTGCACGTGTGCTCAATCGGTTTCTGCGAATCCTCGAGGATCGCACAGGTGAGCTTGCGGACGTGATCGTCTCCGAGCATGGCAAGGTTCACTCCGACGCGCTCGGGGAAGTTCAGCGCGGAATGGAGGTGGTCGAGTTTGCCACGGCCGCTCCCCAGCTCCTCAAGGGCGAGCTTACCGAAAATGTCGGTACCCACGTCGACAGCTATTCTACCCGCCAGTCGCTCGGTGTTGTCGCCGGAATCACGCCCTTCAATTTCCCGGTCATGGTTCCGATGTGGATGTTTCCGGTCGCCCTCGCCTGCGGAAATGCGTTCATTCTGAAGCCTTCTGAGCGCGACCCTTCGGCGTCGCTCGTCATGGCGGAGTGGTTGAAGGAAGCAGGTCTGCCGGACGGCGTGTTCACGTGGTGCAAGGCGACAAGGAGGCGGTCGATGCGCTGCTGCATCACCCGGATGTTTCGGCGATCAGCTTCGTGGGCTCCACGCCGATCGCACAGTACATCTATTCGACGGCCGCAAACACCGGAAAACGCTGTCAGGCCCTTGGTGGCGCCAAGAACCACATGATCGTGATGCCCGATGCCGATATGGACCAGGCGGTCGATGCGTTGATAGGGGCCGCCTATGGCTCCGCTGGCGAACGCTGCATGGCGATCTCGGTTGCCGTGCCGGTCGGCGAGGGGACCGCGGACAAGCTGATCTCCGCGCTCGAACCCAAGGTTCGAGGCCTGAAGGTCGGGCCGGGTACCGACCGCGAAGCGGAGATAGGGCCTCTCGTGACGAAGCAACATCTGGAGAAGGTCCGCAGCTATATCGATGCCGGCGTCGCCGAGGGCGCAAAGTTGCTGGTTGACGGACGCAAGTTCAGGATGCGGGGCTACGAGAATGGTTTCTTCGTGGGCGGCAGCCTGTTCGATCATGTCAAGCCGAACATGAAGATCTACAAGGAAGAGATCTTCGGACCTGTGCTGTCAGTGGTTCGAGCCCCGGACTACGCGACAGCCGCGCGCATGATCAATGAACACAATTTGGCAATGGTACCGCCATCTTCACGCGTGATGGCGATGCCGCGCGTGAATTCGCCCATCAGATCAAGGTCGGAATGGTCGGCATCAACGTTCCAATTCCGGTGCCAATGGCCTTTCACTCCTTCGGTGGATGGAAAGCGTCGATTTTCGGCGACCATCACATGCACGGCCCCGAGGGCGTTCGCTTCAATACTCGAATGAAGACGGTCACCAGCCGCTGGCCAACTGGGATGCGAGCCGGTGCCGAATTCGTCACGCCGACAATGTCGTAGGAGAAGTCCCCATCGAATCTCTGAACGCTAGTTCCTCCCTGACTGCGAGGGCCTCAGGCCCTCGCTTCTTTTCAGGCGACTTCATCCGCCAAAAAACCACTTCGGCGCCCGTGACGAGTTCCTCCTTGCCGCAACGGCGCAAACCTCCGCAATCTCGCAAAGCTGATTCCGCTCCTAGGCCGCTCTTCGTCACCCTATTTGGTAACCATTGGCCGCTACGGCGTCCTAGTCGTAGCCGATAGCGAGACCGAAATAGCGCGCTTTCGATTTCTCGCGAGAAAGGGTCGCTTCAACGCTACCGCCGGCAAGACCTCCTACAACATCGCTTCGTACGAGCTTAGAACTGCGCTTACCCTCGGGCTCAAGAACTGCCTCATGCTAAGGAATGGATGAGATATCGTAGATTTGGTTGGTGTGGGGAAAGGCGGTAGCGCTCCCCCGCTACCAAATCTACGAGTTTGCACGCCAACCTACGATTTTCTGCGATCCCATACGCGCGTTGCTCTTCAAATCAAGGCAAGCGTCATGGACTTTGCGATGGCCAGGCGGACGCGGTCGGCGCAGAGCATCGTCGCTAGCGTTGAGGCATGCCGGCCGGAACGATCGTTTGAACGATCGATGAATCGAGAGCTTCGTAGTCGTGCAGAGCGATTGTCGCGTAGAGCTCAGCGCGCGTCTGCATCCGCTCGACCAACTTGTGCGTGCCGCCGTCACGCGCAATCGCCGCGTAAAGCTCAGCCTGGGCCTTGTTCGCCACGCGCAATGAAGAGACCGGCCAGATCACCATTGCGTAGCCCATGGCCTCGAATTCAGCGGCCGTGAAGAACGGCGTCTTTCCAAACTCCGTCATGTTCGCCAGCAGGGGGACGCCGGGCATGCGCTCCGCAAAGGCGCGGAACATCTCGGCCGTGTTGAGCGCTTCCGGAAAGATCGCATCGGCACCCGCCTCCATGTAGAGCTTTGCGCGGGCGACCGCCCCGTCGAGGCCTTCGCTTGCGGCGGCGTCGGTCCTGGCAATGATCACCAGATCGCGACGTGCTTTTGATGCAGCCGCAACCTTGGCCGCCATGTCGCGCGCGTCGGCGATCTTCTTGTCATTGAGATGGCCGCACTTCTTGGGCAGTATCTGATCTTCAAGGTGAAGCGCGCCAGCGCCGGCGTCCTCGAAGACGCGGGTTGCATGCATCACGTTCAAGGCTTCGCCATAGCCGGTGTCGGCGTCGACGAGGAGGGGCAATCCCGTCGCGCGGACGATCTGGCGGACGAAGAAGGCGACCTCATCCACAGTGATGATGCCGAGATCGGGCAGGCCCATCGACGCCGTCATCGCGGCGCCCGAAAGATAAAGCGCGTCGAAGCCGGCCGCCCTGGCCTGCAGCGCCGCCATGCCGTTGTGAGCACCCGGCAGCTGCAGGATGCCCGGCCGCTTCAGCAGCTCGCGGAAGCGGCGGCCGGCGGATTCGCGGGGAAGGTCGGCGGCAACGAGATAGGTCATCTTAAGAGAGCTCCGGGATCGTTACGCGCTGCGTCGTGCCTGCGCGGTGGATTTCGCTGTTCGATAGAACACGCTTCCTTCGAACAGCCGTCTGGCGGTGCGGTACACCGCGCCATGAATGGCCCGCGCCTTTACGGGATCATCGGCATGTTCCACGGCTGCATCGACCACGGTCGTACCGGAGGGATGTGCGATGGTGATCGGGCCGTCGCCGGCACGGGCCATCCGGTTCGGAAGCGTGCGTTCGATGCGCACCGCAATGGCAAGGCAGGTGGCGCCTGTGATCGGGACCGCGCGGTGCGGCTGACCGATCGAAATCATCCTGATGCCCAGTGACATGTCGGAAGCCTCAAGCCGCCGACCGGACAACGTCGTCATCTGGCGCGGCGCTACGATCATCGCGACCTTGGGCACGCTTGGGATCTTGGCTGCCGCGGCGACATCAGGGGCAAGGCCCATCGCCACGGACGCCGCGCAGCGAATCGCCTCCATCCGTTCGAGAAACACCGGATCGCTTTCGAGAGTCTCGGGCATCTCGCTGCCGTCCTTGCCGACCGAACTCGCGGCGACGAAGACGCAAGGATTGGCGGCATCGACGAGTGACGCCTCGATCGAACCGAGACCGGGGATATCGAAATGATCGCAGGCGCGACCGGTCGGCAGCAGGCGCCCGGTTCGGGTGCCGCCCGGATCAACGAATTCGAGCCGGACCGGTGCTCCCTGTCCGCCGACGCCATCGATCGTCATCTCGCCGTCGGTCTCGACATCCCCGTCCGCCATTGGGAAACGTGCAACGATGATCTTGCCGGTGTTGGTGTTGTGAATGCGCACCACGGCCTCGCCGTTCGCTGGCGCCTTCACCAGGCCTTCGCTGACGGCGAACGGGCCCATCGCCGAAGACATGTTGCCGCAATTTGCGCTGTAGTCGACGTCAGCGCTCTTCACGGAAATCTGCGCGAACGTATAGTCGATGTCGGCATCCGGCCGCGTCGGCGAGCCGACGACGCAAACCTTCGAAAGAGACGACAGCCCGCCGCCCATCCCGTCGAGTTGGCGGCCGTTGGGATCGGGCGATCCCATGATCGCCAGGAAGATCGGATCCCATTGTGCGGGATCCGCCGGCAGATCCTGTCTGTTGAACACGACAGCTTTCGACGTGCCCCCGCGCATGAAAGCGGCCTTAAGCTTGTTCTGCGGCATTAAACCTACCCTCTGCATACGTATGTATACTTTGGATACCACTGTATACATTCATGGAGCGGACTGCTACCCTTATTCTATTCGGTGGACGCTGAGGGCCTCGTTCCAGACAGGCGGCGCTACGCCGAATATCTTGCGCCGTTCACGTGCCGTGTACGGTCGGATGAATCGGACGCAGATCATTGATGGACGGTTTGGCGCGTCTCGCTCGCATGAGCAGCTCACGCCGAATGAGATCAGGAAGACCTCATGAACGACGACATGGTGTTGCCGGACCGCACGAAGTTCGCATCTGCTGCCGACTATGCTTACGCGGCGCTACGGCGTGAGATCGTCGAAGGGCGCTTTGCTCCGGGGCGGCGCATGCGCGAAGTTGAATTGGCGGAACATCTCGGCATCAGCCGAACGCCAACCCGCCAGGCGCTGACGCGGCTCGAACTCGAGGGCCTGCTCGATCTTCGCCCGCGAACCGGGCTTGTCGTGTCCGTTCTCGACATGGATGCGGTCGAAGAGCTCTACGAGATGCGCGCGGCACTCGAAGGCACCGCGGCCGCGATGGCCGCAAAGCACGCGAGTCCGAAAGATTTTGCCGCGCTGGCCAGACTTGTCGCCGAAGGTGAAAAGCTCGATCGCGATCCGCTCAAGCTCTATCGGCACAACAGGGAATTGCACGACGCCATTCAGGTCGCTGCTCACAATCGCTATCTCGAAAAGAGCTTGTCGGCTCTGCAGGATGCGATCGCGCTTCTGGGGCCGACGACGTTGGCCGACAAGGGCCGCTTTGCGGTCGCTCAGGCCGAGCACGCAGCCATCGTGCAGGCGATTTCGCAGAGAGACGGCGAGAAGGCTGACCGCCTGGCGCGCACCCACGTTCTGAATGCGCTCGAGACCCGTCGAGCGATCCTGGCGAAAGAGCGTGAGCTGGAAGCGCGCCGCGAGCAGGATGGTGTCTGAACTGATCCGCGAGCGCCGCTGATCTTTTTGCTTCCAACGGCGCTTCGTTCAGCCTCCTGACCTTATCACTTTCCGTATCAGACTGTTTTCATGGGGTTTTTCCTCGGAAATGGCGCCGTCTGAATTATCTTGCATTCGAATGTATACATTAGTATTCACGAGCATACATAAGCCCAGAAGGCGCAGGCGGGAAGGAACGGAAATGCACGAAGAGTTCGATGTGATCGTCGTTGGCGCGGGAAATGCCGCTCTGGCTGCGGCAGTCTCAGCGAAAGAAAACGGCGCCGATCGTGTCGTCGTTCTCGAGAAAGCCCCCCGCGAAATGCGAGGCGGAAACACGCACTGGAGCGGCGGTGTTCTGCGCTTCGCCTATGACGAGCCGCGCGAGATCGGCGCCCTGCTGCCGGGCATCGAAGACGAGTTCGAGAATTTCTACGACGGCATTTCTCCTTACACGCAGGAAGATTTTCACGGCGATCTCGTGCGCGTCACCAACGGACGCACCGATCCGGCCTTGTCGCGTCTGCTCGTGTCGAATTCGCAGGCGACCGTTCGCTGGATGAAGGACACCGGCGGCATCAAGATGGAGCCGGCGATCAGCCTGTCCGCCGTCAAGAAAGACAACGTCATGGTCTGGGCGCGCGGCCTCGTGGTGCGCGCGGCGCACGAGGGCGTCGGCCTTTCGCGCAGCTGGTTCGCGACTTGCGAACGCATGGGGATCGAGGTTCGGTACGGCAACGCCGTCTCGGAGTTGCTCGTCGATGACAATGGCCGCGTCGTCGGTGTCAAGACTAAGGACGACGAAGGCGTTCGTTCGCTCGGCGCGAAAGCCGTCGTGCTCGGCTGCGGCGGGTTCGAGGCGAACGTTCAGATGCGCACGCAGCACATCGGTCCCTTGGTCGGCGCCGCAAAGGTTCGCGGCACGCCGCACAACCAGGGCGACGGCCTGCGGATGGCCCTGGCCATCGGCGCCATGCCGTGGGGACAGTGGAGCGGCTGCCATGCAACGCCGATCAGCGCGGATTGGGGCGACTTCGCGCCGCGCGAAATGACCGATCGCAGCAATCGTCTGTCCTACGTCTATTCGGTGATGATCAATCGCAAGGGCAAGCGCTTCGTCGATGAAGGCGAAGACGGCGCGCTCTTCACCTACGCGAAATTCGGCCGAGCCATTCTGGCCGAGCCGGGCGCCAAGGCATATCAGCTGTTCGACAGCAAGGTGATCCACCTGCTCGAGCCGCGCTATTCGACCAGCGACCCGATCAAGGCGAACTCGCTGGCAGACCTGATCGAGCAACTCGATATCGACGACAAGGCGCAGGCGCTCAGGACCGTCCAGCAATTCAACGATCATGCCCGCGCGCCGGACGAAGGCTTCGATCCCACGAAGAAGGACGGCCTCTCGACCAAGGGCCTCGATCTCGAAAAGACCAACTGGGCGCTGAAGCTCGACAAGGCACCTTATTATGCCTACAGCGCGACGGGCGGAATCACCTTCACGTTCGGCGGCCTGAAGATCAACGAGAACGCCGAGGTGATCGGCACCGACTGGCGCCCGATCAAGGGTCTCTACTGCTGCGGCGAGCTCGTCGGCGGTCTGTTCTATGACAACTATCCGGCTGGCACCGGCCTCGTCTCGGGTGCCACCTTCGGCAGGATCGCGGGCCGAAACGCTGCGGCCCAGCAGAGCGTCGCGCGAGCCCAAGCGGTGGCATCGTGACCAGCGCCACGATGGCAAGACCAGGCGGCTGGGCCGAAAGCCTGGCGGAGCGGATCGGCTCTTACGATTCACGGCGGCGAGATGCCAAAGCTGCAGCAAAGGCCAAGGCGGCGATCATCACAGCGTTCGGCCTGGCGCTGTCCGGCGCGCCAGCCGCCATCACGAAAGCGCTGCTGGGTACTTCCGGCGTCGCGACAAGCGGGCCGGCGCTTGTCTTTGGGACCGAGCGGCGCACAAGCGCCGTCGATGCCGCGTTGATCAACGCCACAGCTGCAGTCGCCGGAGCCGAAGCTTCACGCGATGCAGCGAATGCGGCGTGTATCGTGACGCTGTTCGGGCTCTGCGAGGAGCGTGGAAAGACGGGGCAGCATTTCCTCGATGCGTTGATGTCGGCCGCTGAGATCTCTCCTCTTCTCGCGCCGATGCTGTCGCCCGCGGGCGGCGAGCTCGGATATGCCTTGTTCGGTGGGGTCGCGGCGGCCGCCCGTGTGCTCGAATTGAGCCGCCCGAAGATTGCAGCCGCGCTGCTCATGGCAGGGATGGCGAACGTCGACAGTCCTCCTGCCGGACCGGTCGGAGCGAGGTCGCTTATGATTGGTCTGAGCCTTCGCAGCGGATTGCTGGCCGCTCTGCTCGCCGAAGCCTTGGACGAAGTGTCCTGCGCCGAGATGATCGGGAGCGAAGCAAACACGATCCCGAGTCCGGCCACGGACAGCGGAGCGCCGGGAGAGGCCGCTTTCGATCTTCTCGCAGTTCAATCGCCGCCAGCAGCCGATCTCTGGGATCAGTTCGAGCAGCGGGCTGGCGCCGTTCTGCCGCGCGATCACATCGCTCCGCTATTCGAACGGCTCGAGACGATCGACAAGGTGAGCGACCTCGCGACGGTGTCGCGTCTGTTGCAAGGCCGCGGAGCGCAGGAGGAGGCGCCAAAGAAGGTCGTCTTTGCCGCGCGAGGAACGCACGAGCCGGAGGAGACGACTTGGGTTCCCTGAACCCGCAAATGAATGCGAGGCGGCCAAGCCGCGTCGCAACGACAAGCCTTACCTGACACAACAAGAGCAAGGCCGACAAAAATATCATCTGGGGAGAGATTGGAATGAAGCGTCTTGAGTTGGTTGCCGTACTCGCCGCATCCGTCATGTGTTCTGCGGCTCGGGCCGAAGACAGTGTCACGATCGGCGTGCACGCCAGTTTTTCCGGTGCCGGTGCCGCGTTTGCCGAGGGCATGCTCGCCGCCACCGACTTTGCTGCCGAGGATGTCAACAAGGGCGGCGGCCTCGAAGTTGGCGGCAAGCGCTACAAGATCCTGATCAAGCAATATGACGACCGCTATCGCGCCGCCGACGCGGTCACCGCGATGGATCGCCTGATGATCCAGGACGGAATCCGCTTCGTGGTCGGTCCGATGGGCTCGGCGGCGGCCGTGGCGACCAAGGATCAGACCACGTCTGGAAAAGTCATCACCATGACGCTGGCTTTCACGCCCCGCGCGCTCGGGGCCGATGCGCCGTTTGCTTACCGGCCCGTGATCACCACCGGCGAATTTTCCGATCCGCAGGTGGCCTGGCTGATGAAGAACACGTCGGCCAAGCAGGTCGTGTCGCTGTTGCCCAATGACGAAACCGGACAGCAAATCGGTGTGGCGAACTTCAACTCCTACGCCAAGGCCGGCGCGAAGCTGCAGGTCGAGTATTTCGAGCGCGAGCGCGTCGACTTCGTGCCCATTCTGACCCGCCTTCTGACCAAGGCCGACGGGCTCGAGCTTGGCGGCAACTCTCCGACCACCGCGGGACTCATTCTCAAGCAGGCCCGCGAACTCGGCTACCGCGGTCCGGTGTTCGTCACGGGCGGCGATGTTGCCGCCGAGATGCTGAAGGTGGCGGGCAAGGACGCGGCTGAAGGCGTCTACGTGCACCTGCCCATCGATACCGGCCTGCCGGATACGGCAGCCTATGTCGCCCGCTTCAAGGCCAAGTATGGGCCGAACATGAACGGGTTCAGTCCCTTCTTTTATGCCGGTCTGCAGATGCTGTTTACTGCGATGAAGAAGGCCGGGACCGTTGACGATACGACCAAGATCGCGACGACGCTCGATGGACTGTCCGACGTTCCGACCGCGATGGGCAAGGCGGGCTGGACGGGCGAGCAGAAGTACGGGATCAAGCACCAGATCGATCTTCCGTTCTATGTCGGGCAGATGAAAGACGGCGTCGTGACCAAGGTGGCAACCTGCGACGTCAACGCCTGCAAATAAGCGACCGCTGGAACAGGTGGGGCGCGCCTGCGCCTCACTCACACGATTGGAGTCGTCATCCCGTGAGCATGGATATCATTCTGGTCCAGACCGTCGTGAACGGCCTCATGGTCGGCATGATCTATGTGCTGATGGCCATCGGCTTCACCATGGTGTTCGGCATCATGCGCATCGTGAATTTTGCGCATGGCGAGTTCTACATGGCCGGCGCGTTCCTGTTCGCGATCCTTTACGGCAGCAACGGCTTGCCGTTCTCCATCAGCGTTCTGCTGGCCATTGGCGCCACGGCCTTGCTGGGACTGCTGATGGAGCGGATCGTCTTCCGCAAGTTTCGCGGCAACGAGCTGAACGGCATGATCGCATCCGTCGGCGTCGCTCTCATCCTCCAGAACAGTGCGCTTCTGATGTGGGGATCCTCGGCACGCACCGTGCCGCCGGTCGTATCGGGGGTGCTATCGGTCGGCGGCATCGTATTCCCCTGGTCGCGGCTGGTGGTCATCATCGGAGCGATCGTCGCCGTCGTGTCGCTCAACCTCCTGATCGGCCACACAAGGATCGGCCGGGCCATGCGCGCCGTGGCGCAGGACGCCGAGATTGCGCAGGTGCAGGGCATTCGCGTCGACGTCATCTTTCCCGTCGCGTTCGTGCTGGGCGTGAGCCTTGCGGGATTCGCCGGCGTTCTGATGGCCCCGGTGCTGTCGGTCTCGCCGTTCATCGGCCTGGCGCCGACGCTGAAGGCCTTCGTGATCGTCGTCATCGGCGGGCTCGGCAGCGTTCCCGGCGCCGTGGCGGGGGGATTGCTCATCGGCTTGATCGAGAGCTTCGCCGGCACCTTCGTCAGTGCTTCATTGTCCGAGATCCTTCAATTCCTGGTCGTGATCGCCGTCGTGTTGCTGCGTCCGCAGGGCCTGTTGGGCCGAAAGGAGCGTGAGGCGTGAATCCTCCCACAACCAAGCCGATGTCTTATGTCGGGATCGCAGTGGCCGTCGGTCTCGCCGTGCTGCTGCCCTGGTTCGCACCGAACCAGTTCTACGTCCATCTGGCGACAGTCGGCTGCATCAACCTGATGCTCGTGCTCGGCCTTGCCATCATTGCCCGGGCGGGGCAGCTGTCGATGGGCCATGGTGGCTTTGCGCTGGTCGGCGGATATGTCTCGGCGTTGTTGTCGATCAAGGGCTGGCCGCCGCTGCTGACCCTGTTCATCGCTGCGGGGGTTGCGGCCGTCATCGCGGCCGCGCTTGGCTGGGTCATCCTGCGTTTGCGCGGCGTCTATTTCGTGCTGGTCGCCTTTGCATTCAGCCAGATCGCGGTGCTGCTGGCGCTGGACATGAGCTCGATCACGGGCGGAGCAAACGGCCTCGTCGGTGTGCCGCCGATTTCGATCTTCGGTTACGTGCTTCGCGCCAAGCCGCAATTCTATCCGTTCGCGCTCGTGTGTGCGCTGACGACGCTGCTGTTGACCTGGCTACTCTATCGCTCGCCGCTCGGCACGATGATGGCGGCCACCGCCGAGAACCAGCGGCTCACCGAATCGAGCGGCATCGATACGCATCGCGTCCAGGTGATTGCCTTCACGGTCGGATCGGGCATCGCCGGCTTCGCGGGCGCGTTGTCGACGCACTATCTCCGTTTCATTTCGCCGGACTCATATACGTTCTGGGAGTCGGTTTCCTACCTGACCATGCTGGTCGTCGGCGGACGGGACGGGGTGCTGGGGCCCGTGGTCGGTGTTCTCGTGCTGACGCCTCTGCCGGAGCTCCTCCGCTCCACCGAAGGATTGCAGCACATCATCTACGGGGCCGTGCTCGTGCTCTGCCTGATGTTCGTTCCGAACGGCCTCGCAAGCCTCATTCAGACCTGGCGTTCGCGCCAACGGGTTGCGACAACCGGCGCCGCGCGCGTGGCCGAGGAAGTGCCATGAGCATGCTCCAAGTCGAAAGCCTGAAGCGCTCCTTCGGCGGGCTTGTCGCCGTTCGAAACGTATCCTTCGAGGTCAACGAGGGCGACTTTCTCGGCCTTATCGGACCGAACGGCGCCGGCAAGACCACGCTGTTCAACGTGATTTCGGGCGTTCTCAGTCCATCGGCTGGCACTGTGCGGTTCCAGGGACGAGACATTTCCGGCCAGCCAGCCAATCAAACGGTTCGCCAGGGGCTTTCACGGACCTTCCAGGCCGCAACCATCTATCCGGAAGCGACTGTCATTGAAAATGTCGCGCGCGGCACGCTGGCTTCGAACGTGAGCGGCCTGTGGGGAGGGTTTCTCTCGAGCAAATGGCGGGTGGCAGCGAAAGACAAGGCGTCTGGTGTGCTCGATCTGTTCGGGCTGACGCGCCGTGCCGGCCTGAAGGCACGCGAATTGTCCTATGGCGAGCAGCGGCGCCTCGGCGTTGCAATCGCGCTTGCCAGCGAGCCCAGGCTCTTGATGCTCGACGAGCCGGTCGCCGGCCTCAACCCGGAGGAGGCGGCTGAACTCGCCTCGGTTCTCCGCCGGGTCAAGTCGGAACGCGGCGTGACCATGGTGATGGTCGAGCACCACATGCGCACGGTCATGGGCCTCTGCAATCGCGTCGTGGTGCTGGATCACGGGACGCTGATCGCGCAGGGAACGCCGGCGGAAGTCGTGTCGAACCCAGTCGTCATCGAGGCGTATCTCGGCAAGGAAGCGGTCCATGCTTGATGTCCGCGGGATCAGCGTCGCCTACGGTCCGCTCACGGCGGTCCGCAACTTGAGCCTCTCCGTCGCTGACGGAGCGATCGTCTCTCTCATCGGTTCAAATGGTGCGGGCAAGACCACCACGATGAAGGCCATTATCGGCCTCAAGCCTGTGAGCGGCGGAGAAATCTATTTCGACGGCGAGCGCATCGATGGCGCATCGGCTCCTCGGCGCGTCGGGCGCGGGATCGCGCTGTCACCCGAAGGACGCCGTGTCTTCCCGCAGATGAGCGTGCTCGACAATCTGCTGGTAGGTAGCTACTCGCAGAGGGATAAGGCGCACCAGAGAAAGACGCTGGACCAGATCTACGGATACTTTCCCCGTCTCGTGGAACGAAGGAGCCAGATGGCCGGTTCGCTGTCGGGCGGCGAGCAGCAAATGGTGGCCATCGGCCGCGCACTCATGGCGAGGCCCCGCCTGTTGCTGCTGGATGAGCCGTCGCTCGGGCTTGCTCCGATCATCGTCGATGAGATCGCGCGCATCATCGTCGAGATCAACCGCGATATCGGCATGTCGATCATCCTGGTTGAGCAGAATGCAAAGCTTGCATTGAATCTCTGCAACGAGGCGTATGTGCTGGAGACCGGCGCGGTCGCGCTGAGCGGGAAGGGCAAGGACCTCCTGGCCAGCGACTACGTCCGGCGTGCCTATCTCGGCATCTGAATGTATCTGTCCAAAAATTCCGGAGTTTTGTTATGACTGGCTCTTCGACTTTCGGCTTCATCGGTTTGGGCGTCATGGGCGAACCCATGTGCCGGCACCTCGTGCAGAAGACGAAGCAGAGGGTCCTGATTCACGACATCAACCCCGAGCCCGTGGCGCGCCTGGTTCAAGCCGGCGCAGTCGATGCCAGCTCGATCGCGGGGCTCGCGAAAGCCGATGTCGTCTTCATTTCCATGCCCAGCGGCGAGCACCTGAAGAAGATTTGCGAGATGCCCGGCGGGATCCTCGAATTCGCGCGCGCGGGCCAGAGCATCGTCGATCTCTCGACCAGCCCGTTGAAACTGACCCGTGAGCTGGCCGGCGCCTTCGCCGCAAAGGGAGCCGACTATGCCGATGCGCCCGTGGCCCGGACGCGGGCGGCGGCCGAGGCGGGGACGCTTGCAATTTCGGTCGGAGCAAACGCGGACGTGTTCGCGCGCATCGAGCCGCTGCTGCGTTGCTTCGCGAGCGAGGTGACCCATTGTGGCGACGTCGGATCGGGCCAGGTGGTCAAGATCCTCAACAACATGGTCGTGGTCGGGACCGTGACCGCGCTGTGCGAAGCCGCCGCGATCGCAAATTCGGCGGGTGTGTCGACCGCGACCCTGTTCGACGCCTTCTCCAAGGGCTCCGCGGACAGTTTTGCTTTGCGCAATCACGGCTACAAGGCGGTCTTGGCGCAGGAGTTTCCCGAGCGGGTGTTTTCGACCGACTACATGCACAAGGACGTGTCTTACGCGCTCGATATGGCAAGGGACGCCGGGATCGAAGCGAGGGAAGCCGCACTCGGCGCCAGGCTTCTGACTGAGGCCTCTCAGGCCGGCTTTGGAGCCAACTACTGGCCGGTCATCGTGAAGATCATCGAACGCTCTTCGAAGAAGTCATGATCGATGCGTGAGGGCGATCGAGCCTCGCCTTTCGAGATCAGGAAATAGCAAAAACGATCAATGGGAGGGTTCTGTGCGGGTGTTGTTGTTGACGATAACGCTGCTCCTTTCACACTGGAGCCCGGCGGCAGCAGCGGATGGCTATCCCTCGCAGCGAATTTCGGTCATTGCCCCATTTGCGCCTGGCAGCGGAACAGACGGAGTTGCGCGCATCGTGTTTCAGCGGCTGTCGGAATTGCTGAAGACAACGATCATCATCGATAACCGCGTCGGTGCAAATGGCGCGCTGGGGGCGACGGCAGCTGCGCGCTCTGCGCCCGACGGATACACGTTGCTTGTCGGCGGAACGTCGACGCACGCCGCCAATCCCAGTCTGCTGAAATCGATCCAATATGATCCAATCGCCGATTTCGCCCCGATTTCGCAATTCGGCCTGTTTCCGTACTTCCTGATCGTCGATCCCGGCCTGCCCGTGAAAAGTGTGGCCGACCTCGTGGCTCTCGCGAAGAGCAAGCCGGGCACGCTGACGTTTGGTTATGCCAATGCGCTTGGCCAACTGTCCGGCGAAGCTTTCAAGCGGCGGGCAGGGATCGACATTGCCGCCGTGCCTTATCGAAACAGCCCGCAGGTCGTCACCGATATCATCGCGCAGCGTGTCTCCATGACATTCATGGACATGGCGCCTGCGGTCTCTCAGGTCGAGGCCGGCCAGGCACGCGCACTCGCGACCACGAATCCGGACCGCGCCTCGCTTTTCCCCGATATCCCGACCATGAAGGAGGGAGGGCTCGCGTTCATCAACATTTCCGCGTGGTCGGGACTGTTCGCACCCAAGGACACGCCGCCCGAGATCGTTGCCAGGCTCGCCGAAGGCGTGCGCGAGGTGCTGGCAGAACCGGAGATACGCAAACGCCTCGCCGATATCGGCTTCGAGGCTCAGTGGATCGGGCCGGCAGAGTTCGCCAAGCATGTCAAGGACGACATGGATCTATGGGCGACGACAACGAGGGAAGCCGGCATCGAGCGCCAGTGAGTGATGACATGTCCGAGTATGAAATCTATGCGATCCGGTACGCCAGGAAGGACGAGCGCCGCTCATCGGAGAACTTCATCGAGCACGATGCGCCGGACAGCCCGATGCCGATGGACTTCTTCGTCTGGGCACTGGTCGGCCGGGACCGCACGGTGATCGTCGATACTGGCTTCGACGAGAAGGCCGGCAAGGCGCGCAACTATGCCGTCACGCGACCGGTCGCTGAGGGGCTGAAGCAGATCGGGATCAATCCCGACACCGTGAAAGACGTCATCCTGACCCATATGCACTGGGACCATGCCGGCAACCACGATCTGTTTCCTCAAGCCCGGTATCACGTGCAGGAGCGTGAGATGCATTTCTGCACGGGCCGCTGCATGTGCGATGTCGAGCAGAAGAAGGCCTATAATGTGGAAGACGTCAGTCACATCGTCAGGCGGAACTTCGAAGGGCGCGTGACGCTCCACGATGCGAATTCCGATTTCGACGACGGAATCTCCCTGCACTGGCTGGGCGGGCATACCGCGGGACTGCAGGTCGTGAGGGTGAAGACGCGGCGAGGTCACGTGGTGCTGGCCTCGGATGCTTCGCACTACTACGCCAACATCCTGCAGCGGCGACCATTCCCGGTGTTGTTCGACACCAAGCAGATGTTGAACGGCTTCGCTGTCATCCAGCAGCTCGCCGATGGTCCGTCCCACATCATTCCAGGCCACGACCGGCAGGTGCTGTCCCTCTTTCCTGCCGCGCGCGCGGGGCTCGACGGAATCGCGCGGCTGGACGCCGACGCTTGCGGAAAGCCGGCCTAAGCCTCAGCCGGAAGAAGGCCGGCGCAGGACACACTCTCTAGATCAGACACACAACGGTTCGCCAGTCGCGGAGATCATCGATCATGCCGAAGAAGTACGGAATTGCCATCGCCAATGAGATCGTGAGCGCACCGAACCAGGAATGGTTGTCCGCCATAAACCCCTATACCCGCGAGGAATGGGCGCTGGTGCCGCAGGCGACCCCGGCGCAAGTCGCCGATGCAATCGCGGCGGCCAGGAGAGCGTATGACTCCGTCTGGAGTAAAACGACCGGGCTTGCTCGGGCGAATTTGTTGAACCGTCTGGCCGACCTGCTCGATGCGCAGGCTGAGCGCATAGCCATCATGGAGAGCTCCGACAACGGCAAGATCATCCGCGAGACGCACGGTCAGATGCATTTTGCCGCGCGCGCCTACCGGTTTTTCGCGGGCTGCGCCGACAAGATTTTCGGTGACACCATTCCGCTGGACCAGCGCGACGTCTTCGACTTCACGCGTCGGGAGCCGATCGGTGTCGCGGTTCTGATCACGGCGTGGAATTCCCCGATGGGCCTGCTCGCCAACAAGCTCGCTCCGGCGCTCGCGGCAGGCAATTGCGTCGTCATCAAGCCATCCGAGCATGCATCCGTGACGACGCTGGAGTTCGCCGAACTGGTCCGGGAGGCCGGGTTTCCGGCGGGCGTCGTCAACGTGGTGACCGGCGACTACAGGACCGGGCAGGCGCTGCTCACGAGCGGCCGAATTGACCGTGTCAGTTTCACGGGGAGTCCGAATGTCGGTCGACAGATTGCAGCGGAGGCGGGCCGCTCGCTAGTCCCGGTGACGCTTGAGCTGGGGGGAAAGTCGCCCAACGTGATCTTCGAGGATGCGGACCTCGATAAGGCGACGGTTGGTGCTCTCGCCGGCATTTTCGGCGCAACCGGACAAACCTGCATCGCGGGCTCGCGGCTGCTTGTTCAGCGTTCGATTCATGATGAGATCGTGAAGCGGCTCGTCGGCCGCGCTCAAAAGATCAGGTTGGGCAATCCGTTGCACAAGACAACAGATATGGGAACGGTGGCGAACGAGCCGCAGTTCGATCGGATTCTCAAATGCATCGGTGATGCCCAGAAGGAGGGCGCGGTCCTCGCTTGCGGCGGCAAGCCTGCGACAGGCGATGGCCTGGGCAAAGGTCTTTTCATCGAGCCGACCATCTTCACCGGCGTTGAGAACAGGATGACGATTGCCCAGGAAGAGGTGTTCGGGCCCGTGCTCTCGATCATTCCCTTCGACTCGGAGGAACAGGCGATCAGCATCGCGAACGATAGCAAATACGGGCTGGCGTCCGGAATTTGGACCACGAACCTGTCGCGCGCGTTGCGCGTCTCGCGGGCGGTCCACGCTGGAACGGTTTGGGTGAACACCTACCGTGCTTCCAGTGCGATGGCTCCGTTCGGCGGGTTCAAGGAGTCGGGATTCGGTAAAGAGCGCGGGGTGGCGGCGTTGGACGAATTCCTGCAGACCAAGAACGTCATGATCGATTTCTCAAACGAAGAGCGTGATCCCTTTGCCCTCAAGACGTAAGGCGAGCATCGCTCGTCGGCTGAAAGGCAAGCGCAACGCATCCCGCCAACAGAGCGGCGCGAATGTACTGCTCCTTGCGATCCCCGGAGACGGGGTTGGTCTTCCGGAGACTGGCGGGCAAATACGTCAACCCATGCAAAATTGGCGTAACGTATTTGCTGAAATCGATGCCGACGAATTTCGAGCAGCTCGCTCGATGGACCGAAGCTCATTGATTCTGCTGGGTTAGCGCCTTGAAGCCCAAATGATATGGCGCCCGTAACTTGGGAGCTCTCTAACTTATTGATGTTGCGTGAGCGCTTCGAGGACCAGCTGCAATTGGTCGATCATTCGAGACGACGAGAAACGCGCACGAACGGCGGCCATGGTGGCGATGCTTGTACGTTCAGATATGAATTGCATGTCCCAGCGACTTCAGCGCGGCCTCGTGCAAGGCTTCGCTTTGAGTTGGATGCGCGTGGATGGTCATCGCGATGTCCTCGAGGCGTGCACCCATTTCCAGCGCGAGGCTGAAGGCTGCTGACAGTTCTGCTATGCCGGCTCCGACACCCTGGATTCCAAGCAGCAAATGGTTGTCCGCCCGCGCCACGGTCCGGATGAAGCCGTCCTCCCGCTCCAGCGTCAGTGCGCGACCGTTGGCCTTGAACGGAAAGAGATCTGTCTTGATCTCAAAAGCCTTTCCGGCCGCCTCGCTCGGGGACAGGCCGACGGTGACGATCTCGGGATCGGTGAAGCAGATCGCCGGGATCGAAACCCGGTCCCAGGCGCGGCGACGACCGGCAACGATCTCGGCCACCATCTCGCCTTGCGCCATGGCGCGATGCGCCAGCATCGGTTCTCCCGTGACGTCGCCGATCGCGAAGATGCCGTGCATCGAAGTGCGGCATCGATCGTCAATTCGGATGAACGGTCCGTCCATATCGAGATCGAGGTTCTCGAGGCCAAAACCGTTCGTCGCGGGCTCGCGACCGACGGTAACGAGGATCCTATCGGCTTCAAGTGATGTCTGCTCGCCGCTAGCAGTCTCGATCGCGAGTGCCGTGCCATCCGCAACCAGCGCCGTCGCCTTCGCGCCTGTCAAAACGGTGACTCCGAGCGCACCAAGGCGTCTGGCGATGGGTTCGCTCAGGTCGCCATCATATTGCGGGAGAATACGTGGCGCGGCCTCGATGACGGTGACGGTCGAACCCATTTTCGCGAACGCCGTGCCCAGCTCCAGGCCAATGTAGCCGCCGCCGACCACGACGAGCTTGTTCGGGATTTCGGTGAGCGCCAATGCCTCGGTCGACGAGATCACGCGGCCCCCGTAGGGAAGCAATGGCAACGCGACCGGTGCGGAGCCTGTCGCGATCACCACTGTTGCGGCATGGATCACCTGCCGGCCGGATTGCGTTTCGACCTCGATGGTCTTGCCGTCGCGGAAGCGGGCGTACCCGGCCACGAGCCTGACCCCGGCCTTCTTCAACAGACCGGCCACGCCGCTGTTCAGACGCCGGACGATGCTGTCCTTCCAGGCGATGGTCTTGGCGAAGTCGAGCGATGGCTTTGCAGTGGAAATACCGAGCGGGCTGTTCTCGGCGGCGCGTGCAATCGTCTCATACTCGCCGGCTGCATGGATCAAGGCCTTCGACGGAATGCAGCCGACATTGAGACAGGTTCCCCCGGGCTTCTGGGCGTCGACGACGATCGTATCGATGCCGAGCTGGCCAGCGCGGATCGCGCAGGTATATCCGCCGGGGCCAGCGCCGATGACGAGAAGCTTGCAGGAAAGTTCGTTCACAGGCTTAGCCTTCAATGAAGATCATGGCCGGCGTTTCCAACAGCAGCTTGATGCGCTGCACGAACCGGGCGGCATCGAACCCATCGATCACCCGGTGATCGAAGCTGGACGACAGGTTCATCATCTGACGTGGCACGAAGGCAGCGCCATCCCAATGCGGACGGATAGCGATCCGGTTGACACCGATGATCGCGACCTCCGGGTGATTGATGATGGGCGTCGTGGCAAGCCCGCCCAGCGCGCCGAGCGAGGTGATCGTGATGGTCGAACCGGAGAGTTCGTCGCGGCTGGCGTTGCCGTTCCGAGCCGCTTCGGCGAGCCGCGCGACCTCGGCGGCGCAACTCCAGAGGTCGAGCGCTTCCACATGTCGAACGACGGGGACCACCAGGCCGGTCGGCGTCTGCGTGGCGATCCCGATATGAACGCCTGCGTGCTGGCGAACGATCCCTGCCTCGTCGTCGAAATGGGCATTGAGATGAGGCTGCTCGGCGATCGCGCGCGCCATGGCGCGCATCAGGAACGGCAACAATGTCAGTCTGGGCTTGCCCGGCTGCTTTTGGCTGTTGATCTTCGCGCGCAAATCCTCGAGCGCGGTGACATCGACCTCTTCTACATAGGTAATGTGCGGAATGCGCGAGCTCGCAATCGACATCTTCTCGGCGATCTTGCGGCGCAAGCCGACGATCTTGATGTCGGTTACCGCGGTTTGCGTCCGATACTGCGCCGCTGTCGTTCCGGTAAGGCCGCGCGCGATATGGGCGTCAAGATCATCGTGGGTGACCCGCCCAGCGGGGCCCGTGCCGCGGATCTGGCGCAAGTCGACGCCGGCTTCGCGCGCGCGAAGCCGGACCGCGGGAGCAGCCAGAGGCCGATCACTGGCGTGGTGGAGCGGCGCCGTGGAGGACCGCGACCTCAATGCGTTGGGCGGCTCGCTCGCCGGCAGGCTCGCGGTGCTTGCGGCATCGTCAGGCTTTTGGGGCGGCGAGCTTGCCGCGCGCGGCGCCGGCTGCGTTTCCGCCGTCGCCGGCTCACTCTTGCCGTCCACCTCCAGCCGAACGAAATCCGAGCCGATGGCGAGCACGTCACCCACCGTGCCGGCGAGCCAGACGACACGTCCGTCCGCCGGCGAGGGGATTTCCACTGTCGCCTTGTCGGTCATGACGGCACCGAGCACGGCGTCCTCGCGCACGATGTCGCCCACTTTAACGTGCCATTCCACGAGCTCGGCTTCCGCAATGCCTTCGCCGACGTCGGGCAGCCTGACCACGCGCTCGGCCATCTCAGGCCTCCAGCGTTTCGATCAATGCACGGCTGACGCGCGATGGGCCCGGAAAGTAGTCCCACTCCTGCGCATGCGGGTAGGGCGTGTCCCAGCCGGCGACACGCGCAATGGGCGCTTCCAGATGGTAGAAGCATCGCGTTTGGACCAGTGCGCAGAGCTCAGCACCGAATCCAGAGGTCAACGTCGCCTCGTGCACGATCACGCAGCGTCCGGTCTTCCTGACCGAGGCTTCGATGGTGTCGAGATCGAGCGGCAACAGCGAACGGAGATCGATGATTTCGGCATCGACGCCGGTCTCGGTCACGGCGGTCTCGGCGACGTGAACCATCGTGCCGTAGGCCAGGATGGTGACGGCGTTGCCCTGCCTGCGGATCGCGGCGCTGCCGAGCGGAATTGCAAAATGTCCGTCGTCGACCTCGCCGAGATCATGCTTCGACCACGGCGTCACCGGTCGGTCATGATGGCCATCGAACGGACCGTTATAGAGTCGTTTGGGTTCGAGGAAGATCACGGGATCGGGGTCCTCGATGGCCGAGATCAGCAGACCCTTGGCGTCGCGCGGGTTTGACGGCACCACCGTCTTGATACCGCAGACATGGGTGAACAGCGCCTCCGGGCTCTGGCTGTGCGTCTGTCCGCCAAAAATGCCGCCGCCGGTCGGCATGCGCACCACCAGCGGGCAGGTGAACTGGCCGTTGGAGCGGTAGCGTAGCCGCGCGGCTTCGGAAACGATCTGGTCATAGGCCGGATACATGTAGTCGGCGAACTGGATTTCGACGCAGGGCTTCAGGCCATAGGCCGCCATGCCCACCGCGATGCCGACGATGCCGAGTTCGCTGATCGGGGTATCGAAGCAGCGGCTCGTTCCGTATTTCGCCTGCAGTCCCTGGCTTGCGCGAAACACGCCGCCGAAATAGCCGACGTCCTCGCCGAACACGACGACACCGTCGTCGCGCGACATCATCACGTCCATGGCGTCCCGAATGGCCTCGATCATGGTCCGCCGTGTCATGGTTCAGACTCCGGCTTCCTGGCGCTGGCGGCGCAGATGCGCCGGCATCTCGGCGAACACGCCCTCGAACATGTCGCGTGCCGTAGGCCGCTGCTCGGAATGGAGCGTGCCGTAGCTTTCGGCTTCCTTTTGTGCCGAAACCACGGAGTCGAGGATCTCCGCCTCAGCCTGCTTGTGCCGCTCCTCCGACCAGGCGCCGCGGACGATCAAATGGTTCTTCAGCCTGATCACGGGATCTCCGAGCGGCCACGCTTCGGATTCTGTCTTCGGCCGATAGCCCGCGGGGTCATCCGAGGTAGAATGCGCACCGACGCGATAGGTCACGTGCTCGATCAGGGTCGGGCCGAGGTTGCGGCGTGCGCGCTCGCAGGCCCATTTCGCGACCGCATGGACTGCAAGGTAGTCGTTGCCGTCGACGCGTAGCGCCGGAATGCCGAAGCCGAGACCGCGCGCCGCAAACGTGCCGGAGCCGCCGCGTGCGATGCCCTGGAAGGTCGAGATGGCCCATTGATTGTTGACGATGTTGAGCACGACCGGCGCGCGATAGGTCGAGGCGAACACCAGCGCGGCATGGAAGTCGGATTCGGCAGTTGCGCCATCGCCGATCCAAGCGACAGCGATCTTGGTGTCGTTCTTGATCGCGGACGCCATCGCCCAGCCGACCGCCTGGATGTATTGGGTGGCGAGATTGCCGGAGATCGAGAAGAAGCCGTGCTCCCTGGAGGAATACATCACCGGTAGCTGGCGTCCCTTCAGGGGATCATGCGTGTTGGAGTAGATCTGACAGGCCATCTCGACCAGCGAGTAGCCGCCGGCGATCAAAAGCCCCGCCTGGCGATAGGTCGGAAAATTCATGTCGCCCGGAAGAAGCGCCTTGCGGAAGGCGCAACTCACGGCCTCTTCGCCCATATGCTGCATATAGAACGACGTCTTGCCCTGACGCTGTGCTGTCTGCATGCGCGCGTCAAACGCGCGCAGCGTCATCATGTGGCGCAAGCCTTCGAGCAATTCGCTGTCCGAGAGCGCGCCGGCCCAGGGACCGACCGCCTCGCCATCGCGATTGAGCACGCGGATGACGGAGAAGGCGAGGTCACGCATCGTTTCGGCGTCCACGTCGACGTCGGGACGATCGACCTGGCCTGCACGGGGGATGCGGATGTTCGAGAAATCAGGCGTGCCGCCCGGGCGCACCGCCGGCTCCGGTACGTGGAGCTTGAGCGGCGCATGTTCCGCGGACGGCGCCGCGCCGCTTTGGGGGCTCACAGCGTCACGCATGAGGTTGGGGTCGCGCATTGACTTTCACCTCTCACCTCGATCGCATCGATGCAAAACAACGCGCCGACGCGGCGAGCGAGCCGGTCAACGAGGTCGCGATCATCGATGTCTATGGAAGCCGAGATGCGGCATTCGTTCGCGTCCACCTGCGCGCTGACGGCAGCGAGCCGGAGCCCTGCAACACGCGTCTGGTCGAGCAGGCGGCCGAGTGCAGCGTGCATATCGCTGGTCTGGAGTTCGAGAAGAAACACCGCAATGGTCTCATTTTGTTGGTATAGCTTACTGGCAAGATTGAGGATTGTTGTTCTTTTCTTCTGGGTATAGGCTGGAAAAGCGATAAAGGGGTTCTGCATTATAGCTTCAAGTCGAGAATGAGGTTCTTAGTATGTCGCCGGTCGGACGTGCCACGACGCCAGTCAAGGCTCCGCGCAAGGACGCGCTTCGGCTCGACGAGATCGATCGCAAGATTCTGCGCGCCTTGCAGCAGGACGCGCGCCTGACGACGGCGCAACTCGCCGACAGGATCGGCCTCTCCACGACGCCATGCTGGAACAGGCTGAAGCGTTTGGAGACGCAGGGCTATATCGATGGCTACGTCGCGCTTCTTAATCAGGACAAGCTCGGTCTGCCTGAAACAGTCATCATCGAGCTGACGCTCGATCGCCACGACGAGGAGATGCTCGAACGTTTCGGCCAGCTGCTCACGAACTTGCCCGAGGTGATCGAAGCCTATCTCACCACGGGTGACTATGATTACGTCGTGAAGGTCGCGGTCGAAAGCACCGCCGGTTACGAACGCTTCCTGCGCGAAAAGCTCTACCGCATTCCGGGCATCCGCCACAGCCGGTCATCGTTCGCGCTGCGCTGCCTGAAGAAGCTGACCTCGGTGCAGGTCTAGGCAAAATGCGTTCGTGGCGACGAGAAGACGTCACCCGGTGGGACGTCCTCTCGTGTTCGAGTTGAAGATGCGGCGCGTCAGAAGGCGGTCTTCTTGCCGATGATGCCGACATAGCTCGATCGCACCAAGGCACCCCAGCGCCCGTCCTTCTTAACGATCACATAGAGGGAATCGGCCGACAATATCGGCTTGTCGTTGGCGTCATAGCGCGTGAAGCGCGTGACAAAGTGGAGCTTGTCGTCGGATTTCTGAACGAGCTTGCGATAAGTCCAGGCCGAACGCGCCCATGTCGATGCCTCCGCCAACTGCCTCGCGTCGTTCGATTGCGCATATTCTTCCGGCGTGTTCCAGATCTGCACCTGCCCGCCGGCGATCCGAATATGCGGATAATGGACGGTCTTGGCCCAGGCTACTGCATCGCGCGAGTTGAACGCCTTCATGAACTCGTCGAGATAGGCGCATCCCTGCTTCAACAGCTCGTCGTTTCCGGGATTTACGCACTCGTCGTCTGCCGGGCTTTGAGCGAACGCAACGGTGCTCATGCCAAAGAACGCACCCCCAAGCAGCAGCAATTTGCGAATTTTCACGATTAGACCTCCCCGATTGGCCAAGTCGACTTGGCTTCGTTGTGATTAATACCGCGCCTGTACCATTCGACGTTGATCTACGACGCGCTCCTTGTCGTCGTGCTCGGCGGAATCGACCTCAGCGGCGGGCAGGGCAGCGTCCGCCACGTGATCGTCGGCACGATCCTAGTTGGCGCTCTCACCAACGGCATGACGAAGGTCTATTTCGCGATTTGGCGTCATAGGGGGCTATGGCTGCGATGCTCATCGCAGCAACCGGCCGGCTGCTTGTCCCGACTACCGCGAGGCTGAGCGAGCGAACCGCGCCCCAACGACGCCCATTGCAACGCTACGCGCAATGCATGCCGCAATAATAATGCATTATCGTTGGCGGGAGCGCGGCGAAAAAATTGAGAAAACCCATCGCCAGATCGACTTTTCTGCTCCATTTCTCGCCAAATCGACGCCGATCTTCAAATAATAGCCATTGACCGCCTGAAAATAGAATGCATTATGCATTTCATGTTGGTCACCGAAGCTCAGGGCAAGGCGCTGCTCCGCGCCGCTGCCGTTCCCACTCCCTCAAGCTGCGAATTGCATTCGCTCGAGGAGGTTCGCGGTTGCCAGGTCGGCTTTCCTGTTGCGGTCAAGGCGCAGGTGGCCGCCGGCGGCCGAGGAAAATCCGGCGGCATCCGCAAGGCGGCTTCGGCCACAGAACTCGAAGCGGCCTTCGACGCGATCATGGCGATGCGCTTCGCCGGCGAGGCGCCGGAGTCCGTGCTCGTCGAGTCCTGGCTCGACATCGAGCGCGAGCTGTATCTCGCCGTGGCGATCGACAGCCGCGTCGGCGGCTTCAACGTGCTTTATTCGCCGCACGGTGGCGTCAACATCGAGGACGGTCCGCCGCCGCTGAGCTATCCGGTCGGACTCGCCCGCAATTTTCGCGCTCACGCCTTTCGCGCGCTGCTCGAACCGGTCGAGAGTGATCTGAAGGTGCGCGAGCGCGTGATCTCCACGGCGCGCCGGCTGCTCGAGATCGCGCAGGCGAACGAATGCACGACGGTCGAGATCAATCCACTGGTCGTTGCCAAGGGTGGCGCGCTGATCGCTGCCGACGCCAAGATTGTCCTGGACGAAGCCGCGGCCTTTCGCAGAGCCGCCACAGCGTCGGCCATTGCGAGCTCGCGCGACAAGGCGGAACGCGAGATCAGGCTGTGTGAAGAGGCCAATCTGATGCTGGTCTGGCTCGATGGCGAGATCGGCCTGATCTCGGGCGGCGCCGGCATGACGATGGCCGCGATGGATGCGATCGACGGCGCCGGCGCGCAGCCGGCCTGCTTTCTCGACGTCAGCGGTAATCCGACGCCCGCAGGCTTCGGGCTCGCCTTCGATCTCCTCGACCGCGCACCGAACGTGAAGGGCATTCTGGTCAGCATGTTCGGCGGCGGGCTGCACACGGATCGTGTGGCTAAAACGCTCGTTGAGCTCTTGGCGAAGCGAGCGTCCCCGAAGCCGGTAACCGTCCGCCTCAATGGCACGCGCAGCGACCTGGCGACAACCATTCTCGGCGAGGCCGGCCATCGCAACCATGCGACTCTGGAGCTGGCCGTCGCCGACATCGTGCAGAAGGTTGCAGGAGCGCGGTCATGAGCATTCTCCTCGACTCCGACGTGCGCGTGCTGATCGTCGGCATCACCGGCAAGTTCGGGACCTTCTCGGTCAAGGATCTCGCGCAGAGCCACACCCGCGTTGTGGCCGGCGTCGCGCCGGGGCGCGGCGGCCAGGCCATCGAGGGCATCCCGGTGTTCTCGAGCGTCGCGGCCGCGATGCAGGAAACGCACGCCAATGCGGCGCTGATCTACGTGCCGGCCATGGTCGCACTCGATGCGGTGCTGGAGACGATCGAGGCCGGCTGCCCGCTGATCGCCTATCCAGGCGACGGCCTGCCTGTGCTCGATGCGATGGAGATGCGCGCGGCGGCGATCGAGCACGGCGCGCACCTGGTCGGACCGAATTCGCCGGGCCTGATTTCGCCGGGCAAGGCCAAGCTCGGCTTCATGCCGTCGTTCTGCTACACGCCGGGTCCGATCGGTGTGATCTCGCGCAGCGGCTCGCTGTCCTATGAGGCCTGCTTCCGCCTCTCGCAGGCCGGCCTCGGCCAAACCAGCGTCGTCGGCATCGGCGGTGATCCCGTGCGCGGCGTCAATGCCGCCGAGGCCATCGCGCTGTTCCACGATGATCCGGAGACGCGCGCCATCATCTATCTCGGTGAGATCGGTGGCTCGGAAGAATACGCGCTCGCCGAATATGCCAAGCGACCCGATGCAAAGCCTTCGGCGGCGCTTCTGGTTGGTCGGACCGCGCCCGCCGGCAAGAAGATGGGACATGCGGCCGCGATGATCGGCTCCTACGCCGAGAGTTGGGCCGCCAAGGTCGAGGCACTCGATCGCGCGGGCGTCGTGATCTCGCGCGACCTCGATGGCCTTGCGGCTGCGGCAGCATCGGCACTGGCCCGCGCCATGAAACCCGCAGCCTAGAAAAACCTCAACTCATACAGGGAACGGAGACCACAATGGCAGACGTCATGGAAAAAGAGGTCGGTCACGCGCCGGCGGAAGGAAAGATCACCGACGAGGCGATCGCGCAGGCGCGCGGCATGATCGGTTTGCAGCTTCGCCCCGAAGGGCCGTATCTCCAGGACGCGACCGAAGACACCATTCGCAACTTCTGCAACGGCATCGGCGATCTCAATCCGCTCTATCGCGACGCCGAGCACGGCCGCCAGAGCCGTTACGGCACCAATGTCGCCCATCCCATGTTTCCGATGGCGTTCGGCTGGATCGGCCGCACCCGCTGGGGCTTGCCCGGTGTGCACGGCTTCTACGCCGGCAACGACTGGGAGCTGTTCCGCCACATCCGTCCGGGCGACCGCATCACCGCGATCGAGCGCGTCGTCGGCATCGAGGAGAAGGAGAGCAAGTTCTCCGGACGCCTCGTGCTGCAATATGTCGAGGCGACCTATTCCAACCAGCGCGGCGACCTCGTGGCCCGCGCGCTCGGCACCTGCACACGTCACGAGCGCAAGGCCGCGCGCGACGCCGGAAAGTACAAGGACGTCAAGCCCTACGAATACACCGCGGACGAATTCGCGGCGCTCGATGAAGCGATCCTGAAGGAAGACGAGCGGATGCAGGGGACCGCTGTTCGCTACTTCGAGGATGTCAATGTCGGCGACGAATTGCCGCCGATCGTCCGCGGCCCGCTCTCGCTGATGGACACGATGGGCTTCCTGGTCGGCTGCGGCCGCGGCCACACCCACGGCATCGTGCTGAAATCCGCGGTCAAGCATCCCGGCCATTTCTTCCGCAATCCGGAGGCCGGCGGCGGCATCGAATATACCGGCATCGGCCATCACCGCGAGTCGGTCGCCAAGGAGGTCGGCGTTCCCGGCACCTATGATTACGGCCCGCAGCGCTCGTCGTGGCTCGCGAGCCTCGTCACCAACTGGATGGGCGACGCGGCGTTCCTGAAGCGCGTGCGCACCGAGATGCGGCGCTTCAACACCATGGGTGATTCCACCTGGTGCAAGGGCAAGGTCAGCAAGAAATACGTCAAGGACGGTTTTGCGCTGGTCGATCTCGAGATCTGGGGTGAGAACCAGCGCGGTGAATTGACCACGCCGGGCCTCGCCACTGTGATGCTGCCATCGCGCAACGTGGACAATCGCGTGTTCTTCGACGGATCGGCACTCGAGCTGGAACTGCCGACGATCCGCTAACGGCAGCCCGAGCCAACAACCGAGGCGTGGTGCGCGTTGGCGCACCACGCCTCGGACGAGACCAAGAACAATAAGGGGAAGCGTTGCCATGATGGACGGGGCCGTTGCGCCGCTGCTGGCGGGAGTGACCGTCGTCGAGATCTCGCGCGGTGTTGCGGCGAGCCATGCCGGCCGGCTTCTCTCCACCCTCGGTGCCGAGACGGTTCTCATCGAGCCGCCGGATGGCAATCCGCTTCGCCGTGAGCCGCCATTCCTTCCGCCGTCGGGCGAAGCCAGCGCACTGTTCGCTTTCCTGGCGGCCGGCAAGAAAAGCGTCACATGCGATGTCGAGACGGCGTCGGGGCGGGCGGCATTGTCCGTGCTGCTGGCGGCCGCCGACATCTTGATCCACGACCTTCGCACTGACGAACGCGCGAGCCTCGATCTGGACGAGCAGACTCTGAGCTTGCGCTATCCGAAACTGATTGATGTCTCGGTGCTGCCCTTCGGCGCGGTCGGACCGAAGGCCGGCTGGCAGGGCGAGGAGATCAACCTGATCCACGCATCCGGCGAAGGCTTCCTGCTGCCGAATGGCCTTGCCGCCGAGCTCTTTCCCGATCGTCCGCCGATCAAGGTCTACGGGCACTTCGCCGAATATCAGGGCGGCGTGGTAGCTGCGCTCGGCGCGTTGTCGGCGCTGATCGGACGTGAGCAAGGTGGTGCCGAAAGCGTCGACGTCTCGGTGCAGGATGCCGCGCTTGCGGTGGGTGCATTCGCGCTGCAGCGCCTTGGCGACGGCTCGCTCGAGCATCGCCACACCCGCTCGTTCAAATATGGTGGCGTGCTCGAATGCGCCGACGGCTATGTCGAGCTGCTGACTCTCGAGGAGCGGCAATGGCGCGGCCTGGTCGAACTGATGGGCCGCCCGGACTGGATGCTCGATCCCGCGCTCGCGGATTCGCTGGAGCGTAGCCGCCGCGGTGCCGAGATCAATCGCGCCATTCGCGCCTGGGCGCTCGAACAGCAGACGGCGGACGTCGTCGCGCGCGCGCAGGCCTTGGGCGTCCCCATGGCGAAATATGTGAGCCCCGCCGAGGTGCTGGCCGGCGCGCATGAACGCGCGCGGGAGCTGTTTCAGCCGGTCGAGATCCCCGGCCGCGGCTCCTTGCCGGTGCTGTCGGCGCCGCTTCATGTCGATGGCGCGGCATTGCGCTTGCGAGCCGGGCCGCCGCGGCTCGGCGAACATCAGCACCTGCTCACGGCCAGGCGCATCCGCGACCAGCCGCTCGTCGCCGCGGAGGCCTCATGAAACCGCTTGCCGGAGTTCGCATCGCCGATTTCACGCTGCATGCGGCGGGTCCGTTCTGCACCCACATCCTGTCGCAGCTCGGCGCCGAGTGCATCAAGGTCGAGAGCGCGGCGCGCCCCGACATCTTCCGCAAGCCGCATCCGGTCTATGGCCGGATGGGACCTGCGAGCTTCGACCAGGTTGCCTCCAACAAGCTCTCGGTGCGCATCAACCTGAAGGACGCCAAGGGCATTGCGCTGGCCAGGAAGCTGGTCGGGGTGAGCGACCTCGTCTGCGAGAGCTTTCGGCCCGGCGTGATGGAGCGGCTCGGCCTCGGCTATGCCGCGCTCGCCGCGTTGAAGCCGTCGGTGGTGATGGTGTCGGTGTCCTCGTCGGGCCAGAGCGGGCCGGATTCGCATTTCGCCGGCTATGCGCCGCTGTTCGGCGCCTGGGGCGCGCTCGGCTATCTCACCGGTTACGAAGACGGACCGCCGGTCGAGATGCGCCATGTGATGGATCACAGCGTCGGCATGAATGCGGCGATGGCGGCGGTGGCCGCGGTGTATCGCCTGCGCCGCACCGGACGCGGAGGACATGTCGATGTCAGCGCGCGCGAGGTCGCCTGCTCGCTGGTCGGCGAGGCGCTGCTGTTCGCCGCGGCGGGCGGAAGTCCGGCGCGGATCGGCAATGATCATCTGCGCATGGCACCGCATGGCGTGTTCCGGACCCGCGAGGTGGATCGCTGGCTGACCATCGCGGTGCGCTCCGACGACGAATGGCGGAGCTTGGCGAAGCTGATCGGTGCACCGCATCTCCTGGCGGATCCGCGGTTTCAGACCGCTGCAAGCCGGCATCAGCATCGGCGGCCGCTGTACGGAGAGATCGAGCACTGGACGATGTCCTGCGAGGCCGGTGAGGCCGAGCGTATGCTGCAGGCTGCCGGGATCGCGGCGCATGTGTCCTGCAACATGGAAGACATTGCGCACGACCGGCATCTGCGCGCGCGCGGAACCGTCGTCGACGTCGAAGACACGACGGGCCGCAGTCGTGCCGCGCTGAAGGCGCCGATCCGGTTCTCGCGATCCGAGGTCGGCATGGCACGCGGCACGCCGCGGCTTGGCGAGGACGAGGATTATGTGTTCAGCGAGCTGCTGGGCTTGAGCCACGCGGAACGCGACAGCCTGATCGAGCAGCGCGTGATTTACTGACCGTTTCAAGTGGAGTTGCCGCCATGAGCGAGAGTGCAGCATCGGTCGAACAGGACTGGCACGCCTGGGTCGGCCGCAAGGAAACGATCCGGGAGCTGATCGCACCGGACCGTGTCGCCGCGCTCGGCGCCACGCTCGGCATCGCGGGAAACCATGCATCCGGCGCGCCGCTGCCGCCGGGATGGCACTGGATCTTCTTCAACCGCTTCGTGCCGCGCCATGAGCTCGGGACCGACGGGCATCCCAAGCGTGGCGGCTTCCTGCCGCCGGTGTCGCTGCCGCGCCGCATGTGGGCCGGCGGGCGGCTCACCTATCACGCACCACTGACCATCGGCGGAGAAGGCGTGCGCGAAAGCACCATTCTCAAGGTTGAGGCCAAGTCCGGCCGCGCCGGCAAGCTCGTCTTCGTGACCGTCAGCCACAGCGTCACGTGCAATGGAACGGCCTGCATCACCGAGGAGCAGGACATCGTCTATCGCGAGGCGGCAGCGCCCGGATCGCCCGCGCCGCCGGCCTCGCCCGCTCCGCAGGATGCGGCGTGGTCGGAAGAATTCCGGCCCGACACGGTGCTGCTGTTCCGCTATTCGGCGCTGACGTCGAACGGGCATCGCATCCATTACGACCAGGCCTATGCGCGAGCCGAGGAAAACTATCCCGATCTCGTCGTGCATGGTCCCCTGACGGCGACGCTGCTGCAAGGCTTTGCGGAGAGGCGCGCCGGCCAGCCGCTCAAGTCTTTCGAATTCAGGGGCGTCTCGCCGCTGTTCGTGAGCTCGGCGCTCAAGCTGGAAGGAAAGGGCGATGCACAGTCGCTCGACCTCTGGGCCAGCGGTGCCAACGGCGCGCTCGCGATGCGCGCGGCGGCGCAGGTCTGAGGACGCCAGGACAGGATTGAGACCAGGGCGGGATCGAGAACAAGAAGAATACAGGGGAGGCGAAGGCGATGAGATCGGCGCACCTGTCTGTTGTCCCTGCGCAGGATTGCGAGGCGCCGCACGCGCCTGCGGTCGAGCTGCGCGGCGTCGGCAAGACCTTTAGCTCGCGCAGCGGCCGGGTCGATGTCCTCAGCGGATTGGATTTCTCGCTAGAGAACGGCGAGTTTCTCGCCATCGTCGGCCCGAGCGGCTCGGGCAAGTCGACGGTGCTGAACCTGCTCGCTGGTCTCGATCAGCCGAGCGCAGGCTCGGTCTTGTGCCAGGGCGAGCCGGTTGCTGCGGTCAACACCGGGATCGGCTATCTCACCCAGCACGACAGCCTGCTGCCGTGGCGGACCGTGGAGCAGAACATCGCAGTGCCGCTGGAGCTGCGCAATTTCGACCGCGCCGAGATCGCGGCGCGCGTGCACGAGCAGATCGCGCAGGTCGGCCTCGACGGCTTCGAGCAGCACTATCCGAGCCAGCTCTCCGGCGGCATGCGCAAGCGCGCGATGCTGGCCCGCACGCTGATCTACGATCCGCCGGTGCTGCTGATGGATGAGCCGTTCGGGCCGCTCGACGCCCAGCTCAAGCTGGTGCTGCAGGCCGAGCTGCTGAAATTGTGGTCGGCGCAGCGCAAGACCGTGGTGTTCGTGACCCACGACATCGTCGAGGCGATCACGCTCGCCGATCGCGTTCTGGTGTTCTCGCCGCGTCCCTGCCGGATCAGGCTCGACGAGCCGATCACCATTCCGCGGCCGCGCGAGGTGCACGAGGTGCGCTTCCATCCGGCGTTCGAAGAACACTACCGGCGGCTTTGGGCCGCGCTCGAATCCCCCGTGAGGCGACCGTCATGAGCACGCAGGCGCTGTCGGAGACGCGGGCCGAGCCGGCCTTAAGTCCATCCAGTCGTGTTTGGCTCTATCGCGCGATCTTCGCGGTTGCGATGCTGGCGGCCTGGCAGGCTGCGTCCGGCCCGCTGCTCGATCCGTTCTGGGTGAGCAGCCCGGTCGCCGTATTCAAGACGCTGGTCGCGTGGACGGCGAGCGGGCAGCTCGCCTATCATCTGCTCATCACCTTCAAGGAAACGTTCGCCGGCTTCGTGCTGGGCGCAACCGCGGGCGTTGCGTTCGCATTGCTGGTCGGCGCGAACGACACCCTGCATCGCACCGTCGATCCGTTCGTCACGGCGGTCTACGGCGTGCCCAAGGTCGCGCTCGCGCCGCTCTTCATCATGTGGTTCGGCATCGGGCTCGCGCCGAAAATCGTGCTCGCGGCGATCAGCGTGTTCTTCCTGGTGTTCTTCTCGACCTTGCGTGGCGTGCGGGAGGTCGACCTCAAGATGGTCGATGCGCTTCGGACGATGGGCGCGGGCAAATTCGCGGTTCAGCGCATGGTGATCTTCCCGTCTGCGCTGCCATGGCTGTTCACGGGATTGAAGCTCGGTCTGCCCTACGGCTTCGTCGGCGCGGTCGCGGCCGAGATGATGGCCTCCAATGCCGGCATCGGCTACCTCACGCAGAACTCGGCGGGCCAGCTCGACACCGCCGGCGTGTTCGCCGCGCTGTTCGCGCTGATGGTCGTCACCACCCTGCTGAACGAAGCGCTCGGACGGCTGGAGAGCTGGATCTTCCGCTGGCGCTAACGGAGACCATGTCAAAACAAGAATAAAGGGAGGACATCATGATCACGCGTCGAACGATGTTGGGCGGTATGGCGGCAGGAGCATTCACCGGCTCGGTCACGCCGACCCTGGCGCAGGGTGCGGGCGGCAAGCCGGTCACCATCGCGATCGGCGGCTACACCTTCGCCTACCTGCCGCTGCTGGTGGCGACGGCTGCCGGATTCATGAAGGACGCAGGCCTCGACGTCTCGCTGATCGACACCGGCAGCGGCACCAACAGCATGGCCGCGATCCTCGGCGGCAGTGTCGACGTCGCCGGCCTCGTGATGAGCGACGTGATCCTGGCGGTCGCCAAAGGCCAGAAGATCAACGCCTTCGCGCCGCTGATGTCGCAATATGCGAGCGACGCCGTGATCAGCCGGAAGACGGCGGAGAAGATCGGTCTTGTGCCGGAG
The DNA here is from genome assembly GCF_000473125.1 of Bradyrhizobium genosp. SA-4 str. CB756. NCBI lineage: Bacteria > Pseudomonadati > Pseudomonadota > Alphaproteobacteria > Hyphomicrobiales > Nitrobacteraceae > Bradyrhizobium > Bradyrhizobium genosp. SA-4. Next base: position 82,436 of record NZ_KI421499.1, read on the forward strand.
ATGCCCTTGAAGGAGCGCATGGCCCGCATGAAGGGCCTGACGCTCGCGATCTCCGGCCGCGGCAGCGGCACCGACAAGATCTGGCGTTATCTGCTGTCGCTCGGCGGGCTCGATCCGGAGAAGGATGTCAGCCTCACGGTGGTCAAGCTCGACAAGATGTATCTGGCGCTGCGCTCCGGCCAGATCGACGGCTTCAACACCACCGCGCCCGCGAACAACCAGGCGGTGGAGGACGGTCTTGCGGTCTGGGCGGCGCGCCCGTCGCATGGCGAGGTGCCCGGCATCGAGAACTTCCTTTACACGGTGCTGTGCGGACGGCCGGATTTCCTCGACAAGAATCCGGAGGTCGCCGCCGCGCTCGTCCGCGGCATGACCCGGGCGTCGGAGCTGATCCGGAGCGATCCCGATGCTGCCGGCCAGATCCTGCATGACCGGTATTTCCAGCAGACGTCGACCGAGCTGATCAAACACACGGTGTCGGATCAGCGCATGACCGTCTCGGTGCCGCCAACGCTGTCGGAGCAGCAATTCGCGCACAACATGGAGTTCGAGCTGAAGTTCAGCGAAGCCGTGCGCGGCGTCACCTATCAGCAAGCGATCAATCCGCGCTGGCTGGGGGCGTAGAGCTCATCCTTACCTTGCAGACGGTGCACCTTCTCCCACAAGGGAGAAGGAAGAAAGCGCTAGGCGAAGCTCACATCGGCACTGTTCTTGATCGCAGCGAAGCGGGCGAGGCAGCGCAGTGCGCTGTCGTGCTCGTCGCTCGTCCCGCCCGCGCAGCAATCCTCCAGCACCGTGCAGGCATAGTCGCGGTCGTGCGCCTCGCGCGCGCCGGTGTGCACCACGCCGTTGGTGGAGACGCCGGACAGGAACAGGTCGGTCACGCCGTGGGCGCGCAGGATCGGCTCGAGCGAGGTGCCGTAGAACGGGCTCACCCGATGCTTGACGATGTCGAAATCACCCGCTTCCGGGGTGAGGTCGGGATGCACTTCGGTGCCCCAGGTGCCGAGCTTGAACAGGCCGGCGCCCTTGGCGCGGGAGAAGATCGGCGAGTTCGGCGGGCATTCGCGGTAGTCGGGCGAGAACCCGACGCGGACGTAGCCGACCAGCACGCCGGCCGCGCGCGCTTTGGCGATGACAGCCTTGGTGCGGCCGAGCACGTCGCGCTCCTTCATCAGCGGGACGTAGGTCTTGGCCCCGCTGCCGTTCTCGTGGACGAGATCGTTCAGCATGTCCATGACGAGCAGCATCGGCTTCATAGCGTCTCCTTCTCAGAGCTCTTCGATTTGACGGGATCCTCGGCCTTGGCCGGCATGCTGTTGCGCAGCTCGGTCCAGCCGGTCTCGATGTGCTGACGCATCGTCAGCATCGCGCTTGCGGCATCGCCCTCGATCACGTTCTTCAGCAGCTCGCTGTGCTCCCTTGCGGCGCGCAGCGCGCGGCCGCCGATGCGGTTGATGACGTCGAACGGATATTGCGCCCACAGCACCTGGACGAAATGCAGCGTCTTCGGAAGCCGCGCGAAATCGTACATGCGGCGGTGGAAGCGGTAGTTGATGCCGCGCGCGGCCGTGCTGTCGTTGGCGAGCGCGGCCTCCTCGAACTGCCGCGCCAGCTCGCGCAGTTCCGCGATCTCCTCGGCGGTGATGTTGCGCACGGCGCTTTCGACCAGCTGGGTCTCGAGTGTGATCCGCAGCTTCAGGATCTCGGTGGAGGCTTCGACGTCAAACGGCGCCACGGTCGCGCCGCGATAGGAGTCGCTGGCGAGATAGCCTTCGGCCTCGAGCAGCTTCAGCGCCTCGCGCACCGGCGTGATGCTGATCTTGAGCTCCTGCGCGATCTCGGTCTGCTTCAGCCGGGCGCCGCGCGGCAACCGCCCCGAGATGATGCCCTCGCGGAGATAGTCGGCGACCTGCTCCTCTTTCGTCCGGTATTCCATGTCGATGCCGCTGCCCCCGACCGATTGCCCCGCGACTACCATAGACGCGGCCCACCGGGGAGGATAGAAGTACAAACGATAATGCATCATGCATAATCGAGGTCATCGCCGCATGTCCAGCCCTTTGTCGCGTTCCTTCCTGTTCGTCCCCGCCAGCCGGCCCGAGCGTTTCGACAAGGCGGCGACGTCGGGCGCCCACCAGGTCATCCTCGATCTCGAAGACGCGGTGGCCCCGGCCGACAAGAATGCGGCGCGCGGCTCGATCGCGCAGTGGAGCGGGCGGACGGACGCGGTCGTGCGCGTCAATGGTGCGGACGGTCCGTTCTTCGCCGCCGACATGGACATGATCCGCCGCGCCGGCGTGACCAGACTGATGCTGCCGAAGGCCGAGCCCGGAGCGCTCAATCGTGTGGTGGGGTTGCTGGACCGGCCGTGCCAGATCATCGCGTTGATCGAAACCGTCAGGGGATATGCCGAGCTGCGCAGCATCGGCAAAAGCGGTCTGGTTTCGCAGCTGGCGTTCGGCAATCTCGACTTCGGCATCGATGCCGGCGTGACCGAGACCGCCCAGGAGCTTGATCCGGTCCGTCTGCAAATCGTTCTGGAATCGCGGCTGGCCGGATTGGCGCCGCCGATCGATGGGGTGACGACGTCGTGGACGGATGCTGCGGCCTTCGGTGCGGCGGTCGGCCGCGCAAAGGCGCTGGGTTTCGGCGCCAAGCTCTGCATCCATCCGGCGCAGGTCAAGCCGGTCAACGATGCCTTCCTGCCCACGGCCGACGAGCTCGACTGGGCCCGCCGGGTGATGGAGGTCGCCAAGGCCGGCGCGGCGGTGGCGCTGGACGGCAAGATGATCGATGCTCCTGTCATCCGTCGCGCCGAGCTGATCCTGGCGGGAGAGGTTCGTATTGCAACATAATGCATAATGCATTTTTTCTTGACCAAGTCAGTTCCGCCCTCTAAAGATTGTCGGAGAAAAACAAATATCGGGGAGGGCCTATGAAGAGGCGCGACTTTCTCAAGCTATCGGGCGCCGCCGCGCTCGCATCGGCCTATCCCGGCACAGCGCTCCGCGCCGACGAGATCGGCGTCGACGCCGCCGCGAAGACCATCACCATCGGCGGGTTCACCCCGATCACGGGACCGGTCCCGTTCTACGCCATCCTGACCCACGCGGCGGACGCTTATTTCAAGAGCGTCAACGAGGCCGGCGGCATCAAGGGCTGGAAGATCAATTACGTGACGCTCGACGACGGCTACGATCCGGCCCGCAGCGTCGCCGCGGTGCGGCGCCTCGTCGAGGACAACCACATTTTTGCGCTCGTCGCCGCAGTCGGCACCGCGACCAATGTCGCCGTCATTCCCTATGCCAAGGAGAACGGCCTGGCGATGATCGGACCGATCGGCGGCGCCAGCGCCTTCTTCGCCGAGCCGAATATCTTTCCGCTGTTGCCCGACTACGGCTGGTCGGCGGCCTCGAATGCCGAGTTCGCCGTCAACGATCTCAAGCTGAAGAAGATTGCGCTGTTGTGGGAGAACGACGAGCTCGGCCGTTCCGCCAAGCGCGGCTTCGATCTCTTCATGGAGGCGAACAAGCTCACGCCGGCGGAGTCGGTCCCGTTCGAGGTGAAGACCACCGACTTCACGCCGCACATCCGCCGCGTCGCCAATTCGGAGGCGCAGGCCGCGATCCTGTTCGGCTCCAACGCCAACCTCGCGGCCGCGCTGAAGGCCGCCGACCGCCAGGGCGTCAAGCTGACCTGGTTTGCGCCGTTCTTCACCGCCGATCCCGCGACCTACAAGCTGACCGGCGATCTCCTCAACGGCGTCTACTTCTCCTCATGGCTGCTGCCGGTCGACAGCGCCGAGCCGGAGATCAAGGCCTACCGCGAGGCGGTGTCGAAATACTATCCGAACGATCCGGTCGGCGTGTTCGGCCTCAACGGCTGGAGCAACGCCGCCCTGTTCGGCAGCATTTTGGGCGCGCTGATCGACAGCGGCAAGCCGATCACGCGCGCCAATCTGATCGAGGCAGGTAACACGTTGAGCAATGCTTCCGTCGGCGGCGCACGCAAGGTGACCTTCACCGGCGCCGATCACCGCGGCACGCGCCAGGAGGCGATCCTCCAGGCGCAGGGCTCCTTCGTGATGGTGCGCGACTTCAAGCCCTATCCGGCGGTGGCCTTCGACGCCAAGCCGGCCTGAGCCGATCCCCTTCAGCGGGTGATCGCAAGACGCGATCGCCCGCTGTTCATGTTAATTGCCGACGCCAACAAGAAAACTGAAGAAGAACAAGGAATCTACGACATGGCTGGATCGCCCCTGAGCGGCCCCTCGCGCCTCGACGGACAAACTGCCCTCATCACCGGAGCTGCCGGCGGCATCGGCCGCGCCGTGGTCGCCGCGTTCTGTGAAGCCGGTGCCGACGTTATCGCCACCGATATTGTCGAAGACGGCGGCAAGTTTCCCGCAAAGGCCAGCTATCGCCGCTGCGACGTGACGGATCGTGTGGCGACCGAGAAGCTGATCGACGACGAGCTGAAGGCACGCGGCAAGATCGACATCCTCGTGCTCTGTGCCGGCACGATCGCCAACACGCCGCTGCCGCAATCGACCGACGAGGAGTGGGAGAAGATCCTCGCCGTCAACCTGATGGGCACGGTCAATCCTGTCCGCAAGCTCTATCCCGTCATGGCCGAGCGCGGCTTCGGCAAGATCGTGGCGCTCGGCTCGATCGCCGCCAAGATCGGCGGCGTCGCTTCGGGGCCCGCCTATGTCGCGGCGAAATCCGCCGTGCATGGCCTGATGAAATGGGTCGCCAAGAACGGCGCGGCCAAGGGCGTCTACGCCAACATTATCGCACCCGGCCCGGTCGAGACGCCGATGTGGGCCACCGTCACCGATCGCGCCGCGCCGTCGGCGAACGGCAACGTGCCGCTGGGACGGTTCGGCCAGCCCGAGGACATCGCGCAGAGCATTCTCTTCCTCTGCTCGCCGGCGTCGAACTGGATCACCGGCACGGTGCTCGACGTCAACGGCGGCATGTTGATGGATTGATGCCATGAGCGCAGCAGAGACCATCGGTTTCATCGGCCTCGGCGTCATGGGCGGGCCGATGTGCCGCAATACGGCGAAGAAGCATGCCGGCCGCGTGCTGATGCTGGATCGCGATCCGGCGGCCGTTTCGGCGCTGTCCGACACCAAGGCGGAGGCGGCCGCTTCACTCGAGGCACTCGCTGCCACCGCCGACGTGATCTTTCTGTCGCTGCCCGGCGGGCCGCAGGTGGAAGCAGTCTCGACCGCGATCGCGCAGGCCGCGCGGTCGGGCACGACGATTGTCGATCTCAGCACCACGCCCGTCGCGCTGGCGCGCAGCGTCGCCGAACGGCTGAAAGCGAAAGGCTTCCACTTCGCCGACGCGCCTGTGGCGCGCACGCGTGAGGCCGCGCAGCGCGGCGAGCTCAGCATCATGGTCGGCGCGGACGCGGCGGTGTTCGCGAAGGTCAAGCCGCTGCTCGACTACATGGGGTCCGATGTCACGCATTGCGGCGAGGTCGGCTGCGGCCAGGTCGTCAAGCTGATCAACAACGCGCTGGTGTTCGAGCATACGCTGGCGCTGGCCGAGATGATGGTGGTCGGCGAACGTGCCGGCGTGAAACCCGAGACACTGCTGAGCGCGGTGTCGAAAGGTTCGGGCGACAGTTTCGTGCTGCGCAATCACGGCACCAAGGCGATGCTGCCGCGCAATTTCCCGGACAAGGCGTTCCCGCCCGAATACGTGCTGAAGGATCTCGACTACGTGCTCCAGCTCGCCGCCGATACCGGCGTTCGCCCTGGCGTCGCCGAGCTTGCGCGCCGCTACTACGACGCTGCGTGCCGGCACGGGCTCTCGGGGCGCTATTTCCCGGGCGTGATCGAGTTCATCGAGCAGGGCGGCGTGCCCGACGACGGGCAGACAAAGGCGTGAGCGTGGCGGGATTCATCAGGGACATCCTGCCGCTGCTGTGGTCCGGCATCATCTCCGGCTGTCTCTACGGCGTCGGCGCGCTCGGGCTCGTCATGGTGTTCAAGAGCTCGCGCGTGGTGAATTTCTCGCACGGCAATCTCGCCTGTCTCGGCGCCTTCGTGGTCTACGGCTTCTCCAGCGGCAGCCTGCTCAGCCTGTCCTGGGGCAGCGCAGTGGCGCTGGCGCTCGGCATCGCCTGCGCCGTCGCGGTGATCAGCTATGTCCTGATCGCGCCGATCGTCTTCAAGTCCGATCTCGCCTCGACGATCGCAACCCTTGGGGTCGGGCTGATCCTGCAAGGCGCCGTGCAGCTCGTCTTCGGTGCCGACATCGTCAATCTCGACTTGCCTGTGCCACGCCTCAGCTTCAGTCTCGGCGCAATCCGCATCTCCTCCTACGATCTCGCCGTCCTCACTGTCACGCTTGCGATCGTCGGCGGACTGTTCGTGATCATCGAGCGCACCAGGCTCGGTGTCGCCTTCCGCGCAGTGTCGACCAATCCGTTCGCCTGCGAGGTCTGTGGGCTGAACCTGCGCTCGGTTCACCTGTTCTCCTGGCTTGCCGGCGCCGTGCTTGGCCTCGTCGCCGCCTTGCTGATCGTGCCGACGACGTTCCTGAGCTCGACGACCGTGCCGTCCTTCATGCTGCAGGCTTTCACGGCGGCCGTGGTCGGTGGTTTCTCGAGCCTGCCGGGCGCCGCGGTTGGCGGCATCCTGGTCGGCATCGCCATGAACCTGTTCTCGTTCTACGTCTCGCCGGAGTTCATGAACACGTTCCTGCTCGGCGTCATCCTGCTGACGCTGAACTTCTTCCCCAACGGGCTGCTGGAAAGGGCGATCGGTGGCCGTGTCTGATCTCGCGCACCCGTCCAAGGCCGGCCTGTCCGCCCGCGGCGGTCACCTCGATCTTGTGCGCCTGTCCATGCTCGGGCTGGTCGTGGCCCTGTCGCTGCTGCCGATCATCGCCGGCGGCTTCCTGCTCTACAGCCTGTCGCTGTGTTTTGCGAACGCGCTGGCCGTGCTCTCGGTCAGCCTGCTCGTGCGCTACGGCGGCGAGGTGTCGATCGGGCACAGCTTCTTCGTGGCGCTCGGGGCCTATGCCGTGGCGATCGTCGAGCACCGCCTTGGCCTGTCGATTGTGGTGAGCTTGCCGCTGGCGATCTTGCTCGGCGCCGGTGCCGGCTTCGTCTTTGCATTCCCCTCGCGGCGGCTGTCCGGAATCTACCTCGCGGTCTCGACCATGGCGCTTGCGCTGGCGCTGCCGGAAATCCTGATCGGATTCGAGAAATTCACCGGCGGTTTCGAAGGGCTCTACATCGCGCAGGACCTGATCCCCGGCATCCCCAAGGCGCTGCAGCGCTATTACATCGCGCTGCTCGTGCTCGTGCTCGTCTGCCTTGCGCTCGCGCATTTCCGCAAGTCGTCGCAGGGCCTAGCGCTCTTGATGGCGCGGGCGCAGCCGCGCGCGGCCGAAGCGATGGGGATCACGCGAAGCTGGGCGCGGATCTCGATCTTCACCTTGAGTGCAGCGCTGGCCGCGCTTGCCGGCGCGCTGACCGGCTTTGCCTCCTCGACCGTCTCGCCCAACAGTTTCACCTTCTTCAGCGGCGTCTTCCTGCTGGTCGGCTCGGTCGTCAGTCTCAACAGGCTGTCGCTGCCCGCCGCGCTCGTTGGCGGCGCCTTCATCACCCTGGTGCCGACCTATCTCGCCCAGGCTGGTGACTGGGTTCCGATCCTCTATGGCGTCGCGCTCGTCGTCGTGACGCTCATAGCCAATGCCGGCGATCTGCGCCGCTTCCGGCCGCGCAGGAGAGGACGATGATGCAAGCCGCAGGCAGTCACGGGCTCGTCGCGGAAGGCATCTCGCTCGGCTTCGGCGGACTCCAGGTATTGAGCGACGTCTCGATGACGTTGCGGCCCGGCGTCATCACCGGCCTGATCGGGCCGAACGGCGCCGGCAAGACCAGCCTGTTCAACTGCCTGACCGGGCTCTACCACGGCCAGCGCGGCATCAGCAGCTTTGACGGCATGCCGTTGAATGGCCTCGGCCCGGCACAGCGCGCCGCGTGCGGCATCACGCGTAGCTTCCAGAACCTGGCGATGTGCCCGGATCTGTCGCTGTTGGAAAACGTTCTGGTTGGTCTCACCCTGAAGCGGCGCTCCGGCTGGTTCAGCGCCTTCGTGCCGACCCCGGCGCAGCGGATGGAGCAGCAGGAGGCGGAACGCCGCGCCATGGCGGCGCTGAACGAACTCGGCATTGCCTCCGCCGCTCACGAGACGCCGTCCGATCTGCCGCCGGGAACGCTGCGCCTCGCCGAGATCGCACGCGCGATCGTCAGCGAGCCCAGGGCAATCCTGCTCGACGAGCCGGCGGCGGGACTGAATGCGGTCGAGACGCGCGACCTGATGCGCGCGCTGAAGCGCCTGATGCGGTCCGATCTCGTGCTGCTCGTCGTCGAGCACGACATGGACCTGATCATGGAGCTGTGCGAGCAGATCTACGTGCTCAACTTCGGCAAGATGATCGCGAACGGTACGCCGGTGGAAATTCGCGCGCATCCGGATGTGATCCGCGTCTATCTCGGAGACGATGCCGATGACTGAGCTGTTTTCCGCGCGCGGTCTCTGCGTCAGCTACGGTGCGGCGCGCGCGGTCGAAAACGTCGATCTCTCGGTACCCGAGAGAGGTGTCGTCGCTTTGCTGGGCGCCAACGGCGCGGGGAAGTCCTCGGTGCTCAAGGCCGTCGCGGGCCTGGTGCCGGCGGAAGGCGAGATGCGCTTTGCCGGTGAAGATATCAGCGCGCTTGCCGCACGGCAGCGCGTCCGGCGCGGCATCGTCTATGTCCCCGAGGGCCGTCAGGTCGTCGGCTCGCTCACGGTCGCCGAAAATCTCCTGCTCGGCGGCTATTTTCTCGACGCGCGCACGCAGCGGCAGCGGCGCGACCTCATGCTGGAACTGTTCCCGGAGATCGCGAATCGGCTCAAATCGCCGGCCTGGATGCTGAGCGGCGGCGAACAGCAGATGCTGGCGATCGGCCGCGGCCTGATGAGCGCGCCGCGGCTGTTGCTTCTGGACGAGCCGTCGCTCGGGCTGGCGCCGCTTCTGATCCGGCGCGTGTTCGAGCGACTCGTCACGATCAAGCAAGACACCGGGCTTGCCATCATGCTCGTCGAACAAAATTTCCGCATGACGATGAAGGTGGCCGACGAGCTCTATTTCGTCCGCAACGGCGCAATCGTGGGCCATCGCAGCGCGGCGGACCTTGCGACCGCGGCAAGCCGGGCCGAGGTCGTGGACGCCTATCTCGGTGCGGGCCAGCCGGCACCGGCATGAGGGAGTGATGACATGCGCCTCGAAGGCAGGGAAATCGCGAACGGACTGGCCTTTCCGGAAGGGCCGATTGCGCTCGCCGATGGCAGCGTGATCGTTGTCGAGATCGAGGGCGGCCGGCTGACGCGGGTGCTGCCATCCGGCAAGAAAGAGGTGATCGCGAAGCTCGGCGGCGGTCCGAACGGCGCGGCCATCGGCCCGGACGGCAAATGCTATGTCTGCAACAATGGCGGCTTCTCCTGGCACAGGGACGCAAGCAACTTTGCCCGCCCGACCGGCCGGGCCGAGGACTACACCACGGGCCGCATCGAGCAGGTCGACCTCGACACCGGCGCCTTCAAGACCCTCTACGACAGTTGCGGCGGGATCAGCCTGAAGGGACCGAACGACATCGTGTTCGACGCCAAGGGCGGCTTCTGGTTCACCGATCTCGGCAAGACCTATGGCCGCCTGATGGACCGCGGCGCGGTCTATTACGCGCGCACCGACGGCTCGATGATCAAGGAAGCGATCTTTCCGATCATGACGCCGAACGGCGTCGGACTTTCGCCGGACGGACGCACGCTCTACGTCTCGGAAACTGAAACCAGCCGGATCTGGAGTTATCCGGTCATCGGCGAAGGGGAGGTTGCGAAGGAGCCATGGCCGTCGCCGAACGGCGGCCGCCTGCTGCATGGCCTGCCCGGCTATCAGCGTTTCGATTCGCTCGCAGTGGAGGCCGGCGGCAACATCTGTGTCGCTACGCTCGTGCGCGGCGGGATCAGCGTGTTCTCACCGGACGGACAGCTCGTGGAATTCCACGAAGCCGACGAGGTCTATTGCACCAACATCTGCTTCGGCGGTGCGGACATGCGCACTGCCTTCATCACGCTCTCCGGCACCGGACGGTTGATCGCCGTGGAATGGCCGCGGCCAGGCCTTGCGCTGAACGATTCTCGAACCGCGCGCAGATAGCTGCGCCGACCCCGCCGACAAACGCCGCCGCCTCCTATGCAAATGACTGGATAAGAAATCGTAGGTTTGATTCGCGTGGGGGCGACCTTTTCTCGCTCTCGTCAAGAGGGCGAGGGGGATTCTAGTCTGATGCCCGTCGGGCAACACACCTCTTACCCCGTCAACCCCTCTCCACAAGAATATTCCACTTTACCGAAATTCGGAAATATCGTATGTGTCGCCCATCCCGGCTCATCCTTGAGGGGCGATCGTGAGGTCGTCACGTTTCGCGAGCGGGGGTTGCGGTGGACGCGGCAGCGTCGGGCGCGAGGGGTTGAGGGCAGGGCGGATTGCTCTCCGTGAGCCCGAAACCGCGCGTGACGAACGGCGCTGACAGGTTCGTCTCGCCTGTAAGTTTCCGGCTCTGTCGACAGGGCTGGGAAAACTGCGGTGAACAAGCGAGCCGTGCGTACGGCAAAACCGTGTGGTCCTTGCTGCAACCGATTTTTTTAGCTTGTTGAAATCGATGTAAGCACCTTAAGATAAAAGCATATTCCTGTTGTTGCCGGACTGGCGAGAGGCACCGTCCGAACCTGCTGGGCCCCAATAGGCCCTAGTTTCACACGTATGCGCTGGCGCTTCCTGCTCAGTGCCCCGAAATGATGCGCCACTGATGTTCGACGGATTTCGCTTGGATACCGGCACGTCAAACGTCCGGCCGGGCCCCGAGGAAAGGACGCAAGGCCGGATTTGCCGTGGCATTAGTTGTTCGCGCCAGCGCGCGCGTGCCGAGTGACCTGATGCTCCTCGCTGCTGAGCTGCACGGGCCCGACCTTGAAGGTGAGCTTGTCGAGCTTGCCGCCGAAGCGGAAGGGGACCTGATAGTCCTTGTCGTCAACCGGGGTACGGGTATCGACACCCACGTCGAAGGTTTCGTCAATTGACATGATGAATGGAAGGGTGTGCGGGACTTTGCTGGTCGCAGCCTCCCTGTCGTCCACCTTCAGGACGCCCGTGCCGCCCTTGCCGAAACCGGGTCCATCGTATTTGAAATCGAACACGATGGTGTGCTTGCCCGGCGTGAGCGCCTCCTTGCCTTCCCAGCGGAAGCGTTCGAGGTCGGCCAAGTTATAGACGAAAACCGGCTTGCCCTTGAGCAGATACAAGCCATAGCCACCGAAACGGCCGCCGAGGGTGACGATCATCCCTTCGCTGCCGTCCTGTGAGCCCGTACTCCCAACGGTGCCCCCCGCGCCTGGAATGTCGAGCTCCGCAGTGATCGTAAAGGACCTGTTCAGAATGCTTGGTGCATCGCTTGTGGGGATACCCGACAACTCACCCGAGTAGGTGAAAGTATTCCGACCGGCGGTCGCGCTTGGCCTTGGTGCTATGACGCGCGAAAGGACCGAGTTGTCCAGCGGAAACACATTGTACTTCGTCGCTTCCACGATGAACAACTCCTGCAACTCGCGGAGCTTGTCCGGCATTTTCGCCGCGAGGTCGTTGTTCTCCGAGTAGTCCTCGGCGATGTTGTAGAGCTCCCACTTGTAGCCGTTGACCACGTCCTCGGGCAGCTTGGCGGTGCCCATGAGCCAGGGCGGCGCAGGTGGCGTTGTCGCCGCGATCCAGCCGTCGTGATAGATGGCGCGATTACCCCACATCTCGAAATACTGCGTCGTTCGCGCGGACGGCACGTTGGCGCTCGACTTGTCGAAGGTGTAGGTCATGCTGACACCTTCAATCGGCTTCTGCGCGATGCCGTTGACCATCAGCGGCGCCGGAATGCCGGTTCCCTCAAGGATGGTCGGTACGATGTCGATCATGTGGTGGAACTGGGTGCGGATGCCGCCTGCATCCTTGATGCGGTTCGGCCAGCAGATCGCCATGCCCTGGCGGGTGCCACCGAAGTGCGACGCGACCTCCTTCGTCCACTTGAATGGTGTGTCGAAGGCCCATGACCAGGCCACCGCCATGTGCGGATAGGTCGCGGCCGAGCCCCAAGCGTCATACGCCTTTAACTGCTCGGCGATCGGAAGATCCAATATGCCGTTGTAAGCGGTGTATTGATTCGGAGTCCCGCGCGCGGTGCCTTCCGGACTCGTGCCATTGTCACCGCTGATGTAGATGATCAGCGTGTCGTCGAGCTTGCCTTCATCCTGAACTTCCTGGATCACGCGCCCGATCTCGTGGTCGGTGTAGGCGACATAAGCGGCGAACACCTCGGCTTGCTTCGCGAACAGCTTCTTCTCATCGGCCGTCAAAGCCTCCCATTTCTGCAGGTCGTCCGGCCAGGCTGTGAGCTGCGTGTTCGCGGGGATCACGCCAAGGCGCTTTTGATTGGCGAAAATCTGGTCGCGCAGGGCGTTCCAGCCCATGTCGAACTTGCCCTTGAACTTGTCGATCCATTCCTTGGTCGGCTGATGCGGCGAATGGGTGCCGCCGGGCACGTAATAGAGGAAGAACGGCTGATCCGGTGCCGCCGCATTGAGCTGTCGCAGGTGGGCGATCGCATCGTCCGCCATGTCCGTCGTCAGATTGTAGCCGGGGTTTCCGACCCAGGGGAAAACCTGGGTGGTGTTGCGGAACAGGTATGGCGTCCACTGGTCGGTCTCGCCGCCCATGAAGCCGTAGAAGTAGTCAAAGCCCATGCCGATGGGCCATTGGTCGAAGGGACCGGCCGCGCTGTACTGATAACTCGGCGTGTTGTGGTTCTTGCCGAACCATGACGTGGCGTAGCCGTTCTGCTTCAGGATCGTGCCAATGGTGGCGTTCTCCGGTCCGATGACGCTGTCGTAGCCCGGATAGCCGGTCGCTTGCTCCGAGATGGTGCCGAAGCCTACCGAGTGGTGGTTGCGGCCGGTAATCAGCGCTGCCCGTGTCGGCGAGCAAAGGGCCGTGGAGTGGAATTGGGTGTAGCGCACGCCCATCTGCGCAATGCGATCCATCGCAGGTGTCGGAATGACGCCGCCAAACGTCCCCGATACTCCGTAGCCCTGGTCGTCAGTCATGATGAGGAGCACGTTGGGTGCGCCCTTTGGCGGCACCACGCGCGCGGGCCAATACGGTTTGGACTGGCTGGCTTGAAGGTTGATGTCGCCGCCGAACTTCGGTGGCGGCGGCGGAAGATACTTTCCATCTATCGTCGTGGTGGCCCCCGGTGAGCCCGGCGTGCCAGTGGTTTGTTGCGCGAGACTGGTCGTTCCCAGCGTGCACAGCAAACAAGCGGCGCTGAGCGTGGTACCGCAAAGCAGCCATTTGCGGCGGTCTAGTAAGCGGCTTTCTGGCTTTGAGTTATCGTCATCCTGGCGGGCACGGGTCATTCGAGCCTCCCCTCTAGCGGATGTCAGAACTCTCTGCACGCCTACCCCAGACACAACGCCGCAACGCTTCTGTTGATCTAAATCAAGACGATGCCCACAGGTCCGAAACGTCGCCTTCGGGTCATTCGCGACGGGGTTGGCCAGCGGTAAGTCTGGGCACGGACCACTATGCCGCCGAAACCGGAAGTGAGTTCACTGCCTTGGGCTAATAGCCATGGCGGTTGTCCGAGCTGCCATCGCCCCCGTCCCTGTCCGGCCCGGCGGCAGGTTCGCGCGCGGTCCCCAGGTTGATGTCGGCAACCCCCAACATCAAGCGAGCTGGATCGAACGGAGGGGCGAGCGGCGGATTTTTGAGACGCCGCGAAGCCAAGCTCGCAGCTCAAGCCTGTCGAGCCGCGGGCCGCCGCCAGGGACGCCTGGAAAAATCTCTCGTGCTGCGCAGCGTCGAGCCGCGCCCAGCCTTCCAACGTTGCCTCAGTCAGATCAGTGCGCCGCATCTCGCGTGAACCTCAAAAACGAATTCAGCATACGAAACCCGAAAAGCGGAAATTGCAAATATGCCGAAGGCGGGCGGTCGCGTGTACCCCGCGAAGGGTCCGGCCCCCAGGGGGATCCCGGACGGAGGATCGCTGAGATGTGAGTGGCTACTGTATCACCCAACCGTTGTGTGCAATCTTAGGCTGGGCATAAAGGGGGCGGGCGCACATGCGGTCGGTCAGGATGACGCTGCTCTTGCGGCCCCGCTTGCCCGAGGGGGCAGCGGCAATGGTAGTCTCCATGTGGTTTCGGCTCCTACGCTTGAGACCAAAGGGCCGGGATTTGAGCTTTCAGTTTGTCGTGCGGACGCTGAAGCGTTTAGGTCCCCGCCCTAGATTTGGCGAACTCCGCAGGAACAGCCCGAAACAAGCCTACGCATAACGCACTTGTTTTAAAGGGTTTTTGTAGTTTCACGGTGTTTCACCAAGATCCAAAATATAGACGTGTGGTCCTGGCCGTCGTTGCTACGGTCAAGCTCTTGCGGATGCGGCATTTGCGTCAACCGGCGCGGTGCCGGCGACTTCCGCGGGAGTGAGGGAGGCCAAAGGGAACTCGGCTCCCGGGAGAGCACGGCATAAGCCGTCCAACCATTGCGCAGGGAGGGCCGAGTGATTGGCTCCACCTGTATGCTGCTGTGCGGTTCTCTTGCGCACCATCTTCGCGCAGCGGACCGCGGGTGCGAGGTCAGCACCCGGTCTTCCCTGCGCCCTCTTGGCTTCGAGGGTGGAGCGATGAAGCAAAGCTCGAGCGGATTGGGCCGCGAGAGCGCGAAGGCGTGTCTGCTGTTTGAAAGTGTCTGCCGCTTGAAAAGAGTCTGCTGTCGCGCGATCGCCTCGACGACGCCAACACGCCTACTGCGGCTCGATTCCTGCCGCCTTGATAATCCGCCCCCACTTGCCAATCTCAGATTTCAAGAAGGCTTCAAGGGCTTCCGGCGTTGCGCGGTTGGATTCGACCGGCGCCATGCTGAGTTCGGCAAAGCGGCTGATCAGTGCAGGATCCTTCAGTGCCGTCTGCAGCGCGCCGACGAGATGGTCGACCACCGGCTTCGGTGTGCCGCGCGGGGCGTAGAGACCGTACCAGGTCGTGACGTCGAATTCGGGAACGCCGGCCTCTGCCGAGGTCGGCACGTCAGGCAGGGTCGCGACACGCGCTTTGCTGGTGATCGCGTAGCCCTTGATCGTCTTTGACTGGATATACGGCGTCGGTCCGGTCGCGGGATCGCAATAGACATCGATATGGCCGGCGATGACGTCGTTCAGCGCTGGTCCGCCCCCCTTGTAATAGATCTGCGAGAGCTTTGTATTGGTGGCGCTCATGAACATCAGGCCGCAGAGCTGCGAGGCCGAGCCGAGGCCGACATTGCCGAAGGTCATCTTGTCGCCCTCGCCGCGGATGCGTGCGATCATCTCGCTCAAATCCTTGGCCGGAAAGTTCGGCCGGGCCACCAGAATCATTGGCACGTCGGTCACGAGCCCGATCATGGCGAAGTCGCCGACCGGGTCGAACGGCAATTTTGCGTAGAGCGCGGGCGCTGTGGCCTGGCCGACATGCATGAGCAGCAGCGTATAGCCATCGGGCGCGGCCTTGGCGACGCGGTTGGTACCCAGCGTACCGCCGGCGCCGACGACATTCTCGATGACGATGGACTGTTTCAGCGTCGCACTCATGGCGTTGCCGAGGATGCGCGCGATGACGTCGCCAGGACCGCCAGCCGAGAACGGCACGATCATCGTGACCGGGCGGGAAGGGTAGTCGTCCGCGATCGCGGTGCCGCAAGGGGAGAATAGGAGAAACAGGATCAGCGATCGTACGAGATACGTCATCGAACACTCCCTGGCGGCGTTTTTTAGTCGTCGGAAGGCGCCGCCTCCTTGGCCGCCGACGATTTTTCAATCATGTCCAGCGCGGCCACTGCGGCCGCGTTGATGTGGTCGACACAGCAGCGCTCGGCGAGATCCGCATCGCCGCTCTGGATCGCGCGCCAGATCGCGGTGACCTCGCGCAGGCTCTTGTTGATCCGCTTCGGCTGCGACATCGACGTAATGCGCAACAGCTGGATGCGGTCGTGGAGCGGCTTGAGCATGCGCTCGATAAACGCATTGCGGCAGCCGGCGATCAGCGCGGCGTAGAAATCGGTCTTGGCTTCCAGGCAGCCGACCAGATCCTGCTTGGCCGCGGCCGCCTTCAGCCGCGTCAGGGCCTCCCCGATCCGGCGTGCCACTTCGGGGTCATGCAGCCTGGCGCATTCGCGGCCCGCGAAGCCTTCGAGGACCGCACGCGCCGCATAGAGCTGCCGGGCCTCCTCCAGGCTGATCGTGGAGACCACGGGGCCACGGTGCGGGACGGTATTGACCAGCCCGTCGGCCTCCAGCGCGCGCAGCGCTTCGCGGATCGACGGGCGGCTGACGCCCATCATCTCGCAGAGCTCGCGCTCGACCAGGCGCTGGCCGGGTTTCAGCGTTCCCGACATGATCGCCTCGCGCAGCTTTTGCGCGACCATCGCCCGGACGGTCGGGACGTCCTCGATGCGGAGTGTCGACTGCAATTCGCTACGTCTTTCCATGTCCGGGTCCTGTTCGGGAAAAGTCAGTACCGGTTTACAGGCAGAATCATCATTTCGGCAATTTGAACGTGGGGCGGCTGGTCGAGCGCAAAGACGATGGAGCGGGCGATATCGGCCGGATCGAGCGCCATCCTGAACTGGTCGAAATAGTCCTTTTCCTTCCGCGTATCGCCGCGGTAGCGGGTCAGGATGATATTGGTCCGGGTCAGGCCGGGCTGGAGCTCGGTCACCCTGATTGCGGTTTCCGCGAGCTCACCCCGGAGGGTCTCGGTGAACATGTGCACGCCCGCCTTGCTGGTGCTGTAGGCGGCCATGTCAGGGACGATACGGACGGCGTTGATCGAGCTGATGTTGACGACATGGCCGGCATTGCGCAGGACCATGCCGGGGAGGATCGCGCGGGTAACCCGCATCAGGCCGATCAGATTGGTCTGGATGATGTTGGACCAGTCGTCGGCGGAGCCGATGTCGAAGCGGGTCCGTCCACCGATATCGTGTCCGGCATTGTTGATGAGGACGTCGACCGGCTTGAAATGACCGGGAATCGCATCCGGCAGGCCGTCCACAGCCTTTGCGTCGCTGATGTCGAGCTGGATCGGAAACACCGCGTCCCCGCCCGTCGTCGCCAGTTCCTGCAGCGCCTTGGCATCGCGGTCGACCAGCACGACGCGGCGGCCGCTCTCCAGCAGCGCCTTGGTGATGGCGCGACCCATGCCGCCGGCGGCGCCCGTCAGCACGACGCTCTGGCCCGATTGTTCAGTCATCGCAGCACTCCCATTCGAAGGTCCTCATGCGACCGACCAGCCGCCGTCGATGGGCAAGCTGGCTCCGGTGATGTCGTTTGCGGCCGGACTACAGAGAAAAACGACCATGGCGGCGACCGCGTCCATTCCGATGAAGCGCCGCGTCGGCTGGCGCTCGCCGAGATATTCGCGCGTGACGTCATCGACCGGACGGCCGCTATTCGCGGCAATGCCGGCGATCTTGTTGAGAATGGCGGGCGTCGGCAGCGTGCCGGGGCAGATCGTGTTGCAGGTGATGCCGCTGCGGGCCGTCTCCATGGCGACGGCACGGGTGATACCCAGGATTGCGGTCTTGGTGGTGACGTAATCGATACGTTCCTCGACCGCGCGGCTCGAATAGATCGAGCCCAAATTGATGATCCGCCCAAAGCCGCGCTGCTTCATCGCCGGCAGCGCCAGGCGTATCAGGTGAAACGGTGCCGACAGGTTCACGGCCAGCGCCTGTTCCCATTTCTCGGGCGGAAACTGCTCGATGGCAGAGAAATGCCTGATGACGGCGTTGTTGACGAGAATATCGATGGCGCCGCAGCGGTCGAGCAAATCGGCCATCATGGTCTCGATCGCCTCGCGCTGGGCGAGATCGGCGCCAGCCGCGATAACCTCCACGCCGAAGCGGTCGCGCAGTTCGTCCGCGGCCTGCTTCGGCGCGATGAGATCGTGAAGGACGATGTTGGCGCCCGCGCCGGCAAGGCCGTCCGCCATGGCCCGTCCGAGGCCTGCGGTCGCGCCGGTCACGAGTGCCCATTTGCCCTTCATCACAGCCATCGCTCCGCTATTTCTTGTCGAGCTCTGCGAAGACTTCCTTGGCGTTGCGGAACGCATCCACGCCCGCGGGCACGCCGCAATAGATCGCGACCTGCATGAACACCTCGCGGATTTCCTCCTTGCTGGCGCCGTTGGCGAGCGCGCCGCGGACATGCGTCTTCAGCTCGTGCGGGCGATTGAGCGCGCAGAGCATCGCCAGGTTCAGGAAGCTGCGGGTCTTGCGTGTCAGGCCCTCGCGGCCCCAGACGTAGCCCCAGCAATATTCCGTGGTGAGGTCCTGCATCGGGCGGTTGAACTCGTCGGCGGACGCGATCGCCTTGTCGACGAACTCGCTGCCGAGCACGCTCTTGCGGATTTCGAGGCCGCGGTCGTAGGTCGCCTTGTCCATGTTGCTCTCCGTTTCTTGTTGGTGTCGTCAGCACTCAGGTCAGTTCTTGGGCCAGAACGGCTTTGCCAGCGCGAGCTCGGGCGGGAATACCGTCACCGGCACGCCGGACTGCCACTGCACGATGGTCATGCCGGCGCCGACCCGGCGGCCCTTCTCGTCGAACTTGATCTCGCCCAGCGGGTAATATTTGGAGGGACCGCCATCCATCGTGCGCAGCGCCTCGCCGACGGCGACGCGGTCAGCCTTGCCGGCCTTCTCCAGCGCGTCCTTGATCACCCACATGTCGCCATAGGTGGAGATCGCGTTCTGCGTCATCCACGGCTCCTTGTAGCGGGTCTTCAATTCGGCGATCAGCGCCTCATGTCCCTTGGCGCCCCAGCTCGCGACGCACGTCAAGACGCCCTGAAGCAGTTCGGGGCTGACGGTCTGCAGCATGTCCGGCTCGGCGATCGCGATGCCGAACGAGATCGTCGGAACCTTTCCTTGGCCGAGGCCGAACTCGTTCATCTTCTCGAGCAGCAGCTTTGCGTCCGAGATCACCGTCGGCAGGAAGAACAGCAGATCGGGTTTCGCCGAGCGGATCTTCTGCACCAGCGACGTCGCGTCCGCCAAGGGCGGCGTGAACGTCTCGTCGACGATCAGTTGCAGCTGGTTTTCCAACAGCAGACCTTCGCGCATCGCCTTTGCGGAGGCGATCGAGGCGCCCGTGTTGTCGGTCAGGATCGCGACCGTCTTCGGCCGCTTGCCGGAGGCCGTGTCCGCCAGCTTGATCAGCTGCGGCAACGCCTGCTTCGCCTGCGAACCCGCGGTGGCCGCGGTCTGGAACACGTATTTGAAGCCGCGCTCGGTGATGAGATCGGAGTAGGAGAGGGTGAGCATGGGCAGATTGGCGCGCTCGGTCACCTCGGTCACCGCGAGGGTGAACGAAGACAAATAGGCGCCGCTGGCCGCAACCAGATCGGTCTCCTGCGCCACCATGCGCTGGGCCGCGTTCTTGGCCTTTTCCGTGGTGTCGCCGGAATCGAGCACGACGAGCTTCAGCTTGGCGCCGCCGAGCGCCTTGATGCCGCCTTGGGCGTTGATGTGGTCGATCGCCATCTCGGCGCCTTCGCGCATCACCGTGCCCGGACGGGCATAGAGCCCGGAGATCGGCACCAGCAGGCCGACCTTCACTTCAGAAGGCTGCTGCGCCCAGCCGGCGCGGGATGCGATCAGCGTGCCGGAGGCGCCGGCAAGCAATGTTCGCCGCGATATCGTGAACTTGCTCTTTGCAGTCATGACAATTCTCCTCCCTGAAAAGTCGCGCGACGCTGTTAGGATTTCTTCGGCCAGAACGGCTCTGCCTGCGCGAGCTCGGGCGGATAAACGGTGACCGGCACGCCCGATTGCCATTGCACGATGACGACGCCGGCGCCGACGCGGCGGCCCTTCTCGTCGAATTTGAGCTGGCCGCCCGGATAATATTTCGAATCTCCGGCATCCAGAGTCCGCAAGGCCTGTGCGACTGCATTGCGGTCGGCCTTGCCGGCCTTCTCAAGCGCTTCCTTCATCACCCACATGTCGCCATAGGTCGAGATGACGTTCTGCGTCGCCCAAGGCTCCTTGTACTTGGCCTTGAGCTCGGCGATCAGCGCTTCGTGACCCTTCGCGCCCCAGCTGGCGACAATGGTCATGATGCCCTGTACGATCTCCGGGCTCACGCTCTGGAGCATGTCGGGCTCGGCGATGGTGATGCTGAAGGACACGGTCGGGATCTTGCCCTGGCCGAGGCCGAACTCGCTGATCTTCTCCAGCCCGAGCTTGGCGTCCGACACCGCGTTCGGCATGAACAGCAGCAGGTCGGGCTTGGCCGAACGAACCTTCTGGATCAGCGGCGTCGCATCCGAGAGGGGTGGGGTCCAGACTTCTTCGACGACGAGCTGGAGGCCCTCCTGCGCGAACAGTCTCTCCTTCAGCGCCTTGGCGGTGGCGACCGAGGTTGCGGTGTTGTCCATCAGCATCGCCACGGTCTTCGGCCTTTTGCCGGACGCTTTCTCGGCGAGCTTCATCAATGTCGGCAGGCCCAGCTCGGATTGACGGCTCGCGGTCGCGGCGGTCTGAAAGATGTATTTGAAGCCCCGGTCGGTCAAAAGGTCCGAATAAGAGAGCGTCAGCATCGGCAGTTCGGCACGCTCGGTGACCTCAGTGACCGCAAGCGTGAAGGACGAGAGATAGGAGCCGGTAGCGGCGACGAGATCCGGCTCCTGCGCGACCATGCGCTGTGCCGCGTTCTTGGCCTTCTCGGTGGTGTCGCCGCAATCGATCACGACCAGCTTCAGCTTGGCGCCGCCGAGCGTCTTGATGCCGCCTTGCGCGTTGATGTGCTCGATGCCCATCTCGGCGCCCATCTTCATCACCTGGCCGGGGCGGGTGTAGATGCCCGAGAGCGGAACGATCAGCCCGACCTTCACTTCGGCGGGTCCTTGCGCGCGTGCCACGCCGGCAAGGCTGACGGCGGCGGCCCCGGACAGCACGGTCCGGCGCGAAAGTCCCTTCGCTGTCTTGTTCATTGTGTTCTCTCCCTTGTCCTTGTTCTTATGTTGGTCACATGCCGAGATAGGCCTTGCGCACGCGGTCGTCCGCGCGCAGCGTGTCATTGTTGCCTTCGAGCACGACGCGTCCGGCTTCGAGGACGTAGCCGTGGTCGGCCGATTCCAGCGCTTCCGCGACGCGTTGCTCGACCAGCAGCATGGTCAGCCCGGACTGGCGGCGGATCTCGATCAGACGATCGAAG
The DNA here is from genome assembly GCF_000473125.1 of Bradyrhizobium genosp. SA-4 str. CB756. Lineage (NCBI taxonomy): Bacteria > Pseudomonadati > Pseudomonadota > Alphaproteobacteria > Hyphomicrobiales > Nitrobacteraceae > Bradyrhizobium > Bradyrhizobium genosp. SA-4. The sequence continues at coordinate 103,796 of NZ_KI421499.1, forward strand.
ATGAAGTCCGCGGTCGATGGCGCGAGGCCCATCGACGGCTCGTCCAGCATCAGCAGCTTCGGCGAAGAGGCGAGGCCGCGGCCGATCGCAAGCATCTGCTGCTGGCCGCCCGACATCGTGCCTGCGAACTGGTTGCGGCGCTCCTTCAGCACTGGCAGCCATTCGAAGATCCGCTCGATATTGGCCCGCCAGTCGCGCCGGCCGCTCTCGGTCATCGCACCCATCTCCAGGTTCTCCATCACGGTCAGTGACGGGAACACTTGGCGGCCCTCGGGGACGTGGGCGATGCCGAGATGGGCGCGCTGCGGCGGCGGTACGGCGAGGAGATCGACGCCATCGAAGGTGATTGCCCCGCCGCTCGGCTTCACGATGCCGGAGATCGTCTTGAACAGGGTGGTCTTGCCGGCGCCGTTGGGCCCGACGATCGCGACGAACTCGCCGGCGCCGACATTGATCGAGACGTTATTCAGGACGGGTTTTGCGGAATAGCCCGCGCTCAATCCCTCAATTCGCAGCATGGCCCACCCACTTCTTGCCGAGATAGGCCTCGATCACACGGTCGTCGCGCGTCACCACTTCCGGCAGGCCCTCGGTGATGACGGCGCCGTGGTCGAGCACGAGGAAGCGATCGACCAGGCGGACCATCGCCTGCATGGTGTGCTCGATGATCGCGATGGTCATGCCGTCGCGCGCGAGCTGCTGGATCACGGCGACGACCTCGTCGGCTTCGCCATGGCCGAGGCCCGCGAGCGTCTCGTCGAGCAGCAGGATGCGCGGCTGGCCGGCGATCGCGCGAGCCAGTTCCATTAGCCGCAACTCCTTGGTCGAGAGCTCGCCAGCGACACGGCTGGCCACAGCGGAAAGTCCGACGCGCGCAACCGCGTCGGCGGCCAGCCTGCGGGCCTCCTCGTCGGAACGTGCGCGCACATAGGCACCGACAACGACGTTGTCGAGGATCGACATGCGCAGGAATGGCCGCATCACCTGGAAGGTGCGGCCGATGCCGGCCTCGCAGATCACGTGCGGCCGCTGCCCGGACATGTTGCGGCCATCGATCAGGACCTCGCCCTGGCTCGGCTTCAGGAAGCCGTTGAGGAGGTTGAACAGCGTCGTCTTGCCGGCGCCATTGGGGCCGATGATGCCGAGGATCTCGTTCTGGTGCAGCTTGAAGCTGACATCCTGCACGGCCTTGAGGCCGCCGAACGAGCGCGAGAGATTGCGGACCTCGAGCACGACCTCGCCGGTCGCGGCGCGCTGCCGCGCGGCAGGCTTCAGCGATGTGACGTTGGTGGTCGTTGCCTCCGTCGCGTCACTGACGGTTGCCGTCGATGCGTTCCGCTTGCGCAGAAGATCGCGCAATTTCCAGAACAGGCCCTCCGGCGCCAGCAGGATGACGCAGACGATGGCGATGCCGAAGATGACGCCCTGAATCCCGGGGATGCGTGCGCCGGCCTCCGCATGGAGGATCTCGGCGAGCGGGATCAGGATCACCGAGCCGATGACCGGACCCCAGACGGTGCCGACGCCGCCGAACATCGCGACCGTCAGCGCCTGCGCCGACACCAGCATGCCGAACACCGATTGCGGGGTCACGACCAACAGCACCTGCGCGTAGAAACCGCCGATGGCGGCGGCGATGGCGCCGCTCAGGGTGATGGCGCGCAACTTCCAGGCCAGGGTATTGATGCCGGCCGCTTCGGCCGCGGCCTCGTTCTGCTTGATCGCGAGCAGCGCCATGCCGAAGCGCGAGCGCTCGATCACCTGCGTCAGCACGATGGTGGCCAGCATGATGGCGAGCCCCAGCAGCGTGTAGATGTGGGGATTGGTGAACTGCATGAAGGCAATCGGCGCGTCGCGCTTGATCGGAAGCGTCACCTCCTGGAAGCCGAGCCATTCGAACACGTAGAGAATGGCGAGCGGATAGGCGAGCATCGCCAGCGCGAAGTAGTGGCCCTGCAGGCGGAAGGTCGGAAATCCGATCAAGAGCCCGGCAATGCCGCCGAGCATGGCGGCGATCGGGATCAGCAGCCAGGGCGAGATGTTGAAATAGATCTGCCCGAGCGCGGTCGCATAGGCGCCGATGCCGAAGAAGGCGGCGTGACCGAACGAGATCAGCCCGGTGTAGCCGCTGAGCAGGTTCCAGGACAGGCCGAACACCGCCCATACCGGAACCAGCGTCAGAATCAGCTGGTAGTAGGAGTTGGTGACGCCGAGCGAGATCCCGGCGTAAGCGAGCGTGAAGAGCAGGGGCGGCAGGAAGGAACGCATCCGGAGCATGATCACGTCCTCTCCACCATGCGCCCGAAGAAGCCCTGCGGACGGAAGAAGATGATGAGGAGGAAGACGGCGAAGATCGCGGCGTTCTGCAATTGCGTCGGCAGGATCAGCGTCGACATCTGCTGCACGAGGCCGATCGTCATGCCGCCCCAGAATGCGCCGATGATGCTGCCCATGCCGCCGAGCACGACGCCGGCATACATGACGATGACGTATTCGAGGCCGACGAAGGGATGGAACGGATAGTTGGTGGCGAGCAGGCCGCCGGCAATCGCGGTGATGCCGCAGCCGAGCGCGAAGGCGGTGCGGTGCGCGCGGTCGACGTCGATGCCCATATAGGTCGCTGCGGTCGGATTGTCGGCGGCCGCGCGCAGCGACTTGCCGATCCGCGTGCGCGTGATCAGCAGCGAGAGCAGGATCATCATCGCGAGCGACACGACCGCATCGATGCTGCGGGCCTTGTTAAGGAAGATGCTCATGTCGAAGAACGGGCCGAGCTCCCAGGCTGAGCTCGACAGCGGCGTGCGGATCGAGGCCAGCACCGAGCCGAACACGATGAGGCCGCCGTTCTGCAGGATCAGCGCGATGCCGAGCGTGAGGATGAGCTGGGCGTAATGGCCTTCGCCTTCGAGCGAAGCGGTGCGCGTGCCGGAGACGTGCGAGATCAGCGTCCGATGGACGAAATAGCCGAACACGGCAAGCACGGGCCCGGCCAGCAGGATGGAGACGAACGGTCCGACGGTATTGCCGAACATCGCCTGCACACCGGCGGCGGTGAAGAGATAGAAGGCCGTGTACATGCCGAGCATCATGAAATCGCCGTGGGCGAAGTTGATGACACGCATGACGCCGAAGATCAGGCCGAGCCCGACGCACATCAGGCCGTAAACGGCGCCAATCAGCAGGCCCGCGGCGAGCGCTTGCAGAAATCCTTCCATCAGCTACGCCTCCGCGCTGCCGACGATGCTAGACTGGCCTCCAAGTCGACCATGTTTCCCCCGTACTCTCCGGCATTTCTTATGATGCCGATCGTAAGACCCGTTCCGTCTCCAGACGGCATTGTGCGGCGATGGCGCCGGCACTGCCGAGTTGCTCGCAATCGTCGATGAGTTGCTCGAGCCGGTGCGCGCGATCCTCACCGAGGACTCCGGCAGCGGCAGCGCGGAAGCGCGCGCGAATTTCTGAAGGCGTAGCCGCGATGACGTCGGGCAGCGCGTGCCGGATGGCCCGGCCGCTGCGCAGATGCACGCTCACGTCGGCGCCCTGCTTGCCGGGGAAGGCGGCGGTGAAGCCGGGATCGGCCTCGAGATCCGTGATCGCGACGAGGCGAATGATGTCGGCATCGTCGGGCTCAGAGTAATTCTCTTCCTCGATCTCGCCCCGCGCCAGCGTCGCGGCGACGCTGAAGGGAATGCTCATCTTGGCCTGGAGCGCGTTGCGGTAGGGTCCCATCGAATCGCAGCCGGGATAACGCACGGCCGCATCCGGCGCGCGAATGACGACGCGGTCGATCTCATCAGCGCTGGCGAGCTCAAGCGAAACGCGAAGCGCGGCCTGTGCTGCGGTCTGCGCGAAGTTGCAGGCGGGAACAGGCTTGTTGTAGACGGCCATGATCTCGCACTCGCCATCCGGGAAGAGCGCAATGCTGTCCGGCGCGGCCTGGCGGCGATAGGCGGCGAACAGGCCGGCTTCGCCTTCGAGGATCGTTTCCGAGCCGAACGCGCCGGCCGCGGCCAGGCCGATCGCCTTGATCGCGTTGCTGGCCGCAAAGCCCGGATGGAAATACATGTCCGAGCCGCCGGCATGCGGCCACTCGTTCAGCCCGCTGGACGTGTTGGCCGCGATCGCGATAGCACTGGTTGCTGCGTCCTCGGAGAGGCCAAGCGCAAAACTTCCGGCGAGCGCCGCGCCTGGAGGGGCCACGAGCCCGGTCGGACGATAGAGGCGGGCGAGATCGGAGGTCAGCAACGCGCGGCCGATCCGTGCGCCGGTCTCATAGCCGATGATGGCAGCGGCGAGCAGCCTTGCGCCGTGCAGCGGCGCCTGTTCCGACAGCGCGAGTAATGTCGGCCAGATCACGACGCCGTGGTGCGCGATGCTGGCCGCGTGCATGTCTTCACGGACGAGGCCGTGCCCCATCACCGCATTGGCGAAGGCGGCATCGGCCGGCGAGGAGAGTTGCGACGTTCCGATGATGGTCGCGTTGCCGCCGCCTTGTGCAACCGCAACGGCCTGGCGGCTCCAGGGATGCTGGCCGGCCTCGAACGCGCAGGAGAGGAAATCGAGCAGGCAGAGCTTTGCCTTGGCGACGACGTCAGGCCCGAAATCACCGAGGTCCAGCGCAAGCACGCTCCGCGCCATCTGGCGCGCGAGCGAGACCTTGCCTGATCCGGTCGGGCCGATCGTCATCGCAATCGCTCTCCCTCGAGGCTTGCGCGATCAGCCGCGCATTTCCACGCCGGCCCACTCCTCGAGCACCTTTGCGATCGAGGTGAAGTCGGACGAGGCGCCATATTTGGCGTTGGTGATTGCGAGCATCTGCCGCACCACCGCGCCGCAGACCATTGGCACGCCCATCGCCTCGGCCTCGTCCACGCAGAGCCGGACGTCCTTGTAGGAAAGTCCGGTGGCGAAGCCGAAATCGAATGTGCCGGGCAGCACCGCGCGGGGGAACTTGTCTTCGGAGGCGCTGTTGCGGCCGCTGCTGGCGTTGATGATGTCGATCAGGACCTTTGCGTTGACGCCACCCTTGACGCCCATTGCCACCGCTTCAGAAGTAATCACGAGCGCGGCAGCCGCCATCAGATTGTTGGCGAGCTTGGCGGTCTGCGCCACGCCGGGCTTGTCGCCGGTGTAGAACAGCTTGCCGAAATTCTTCAGGATCGGCTGCACGGTGTCGTAGGTCGCTTGCGGACATGACACCATCACGGCCAGCGTGCCGTTGACGGCGCCCTTGATGCCGCCGCTCACGGGCGCATCGACCAGCGTCATGCCCTTGGCCTTCAGACCTTCCGCAACGAGCTTCGCTGCGCCGGGACCGGACGTCGAGAGATCAATGACGATCTTGGCGCGGTTACCGCTGCTGATGCCGTCCTGGCCGAGTGTGACCGCCTTGACGATGTCGGGCGTCGGCAGGCTGACGAGCACGATGTCGGCGCGCGAGGCGACGTCGGCCGGCGACTTTGCGAGTTGCGCGCCGCGCTTGACCAGCGGCTGCACTGCGTCGGCCTGGGTGTCGTAGACGACGAGCGAATAGCCCGCGTCGATCAATCGCCCCGCCATGGGGCCGCCCATGCGGCCCGTGCCGATTACGCCGAGGATCTCTCCCGCCATCGTCTACTCCCTGTCGCGCGATCCCGTACCGGATGCGCCTTCTTGATCTCGTTGGTCGAACGCTCTCGCCGGCTGGCCTTGTCGGCCGCCGTCGTCGTGGCAGCGGGATCCCGCGCCAGCGGCCGGATTGTTATGATTGTCAGACAAGCTGTCAAGCATAACATTTGGGATCGACAGTTTGCCGCGGATCGTCCTATGGTCCGGGAAAACGAGGAAGACGCCCCGCGTGCCGCAAGATCCAATTCCGAGTGTGAGCTGGACGCTCGCCGATTTCGTCGCGACCTCGTCATGGGCGGACGTGCAGGCGCAGAGCGTCGAGGCACGGCGATCGATCCTCAATTTCTTTGCGACCGCGCTCGGCTCCGCGCGCGATCCGGTGGTCGTCGCCGCGATGCGGACCTTGTCGCCGTTCAGCGGTGCCGCGACATCGACGGTCATCGGTCACTCCGAGCCGATGGACGCGCTATGCGCGTCGTTTCTCAATGCCATCTCGGCCAATCTGCTCGACTTCGACGACACCCATCTCGAGACGATCATTCATCCGGCCGCCCCGGTCGCAGCTAGCATCTTCGCGCTTGCGGAGACGCGAAAACTGTCGGGGCGCGAGGTGTTGACCGCGTTCATTCTCGGCGTGGACGTGGAATGCCGCATCGGCAATTCAGTCTCGCCGCGCCATTATGCGCGCGGCTGGCATATCACCTCCACCTGCGGGATCTTTGGTGCCGCCGCAGCAAGCGCGAAGCTGTTGGGCCTGCCTGCGGAAGACATTGCGAACGCGATCGGAGTTGCGGCGAGCCAGTCGGCCGGCAATGTCGAGAACCTGCCGAGCGCCGCCAAGAATGTCAGCGTCGGCAATGCCGCACGTAACGGATTGTTCGCGGCGCTGCTGGCCCAGCAGGGTTATGAGGCCGCGCCGCACGCCATCGAAGGTCCGCTCGGCTGGGCGCGCACCATGGGCGACGAGCCGGATCTTGCGCGTTTGCTCGATGGCCTGGGCAAGACCTGGGAAATCGCAAAAAACACCTACAAGCCCTATCCCGCCGGCATCGTGTTCCATTCGGTCATCGATGCCTGCCTCATGTTGCGCGAGCGGATCGGCCGCAACGTCGATCAGGTCGAGGCGGTGACCGTGCAGGGCTCGGCGCTGCTGCTCGCGCGCGGCGATCGTCCCGTCAACAACGAGCGCGATGCGCGCGTCAGCATCCATCATTGTGTGGCCTGCGGACTGCTGCTCGGCACGGCGGGCGTGGCCGAGTTCATGCACGAGACCGTGGTCCGGCCCGATATCGTGCGAATGCGGCGGAAGGTGAGGGCGGAGCTCGATGCTCAGATGCCGGACGGCGCGGCGCGCGTCGCCTTGCGCCTGTCGTCCGGTGAGGTGCTCACCGAGACCGTGACGTCGCCGCGCGGCAGCCAGGCTGCGCCGCTGTCGGACCGCGACATCGAGGAGAAGCTGCGCGAAGGCGTACGGACTGGTCGAAGCGATTGGGATCCGGACCGCGTCATCGACGCTGTCTGGCGGCTCGATGCGGTTGATGACGTCGGTGAACTCCTGCGATCGCTGCGCCCGCCGCCGGCGACGCGCCGAACAACTTCCAACTAGACTCTCTCAAGACCTGAAAGGGACGATCATGAGCAAGACCGAACTGTTCGAAAAAGGCCTCAAGGTTCGCAAGGAGGTGCTCGGCGAGGACTATGTCAACAAGTCGATCGCCGGTGCCGACGAGTTCACGCGCACGATGGCGGAATGGTCGACCGAGTTCTGCTGGGGTGCCTTGTGGACGCGGCCCGGCGTCGACCGTCGTACGCGCTCGATCGTCAATCTGGCGATGCTCGGCGCGCTGAACCGTCCGCACGAATTGAAGCTGCACGTGAAGGGCGCGCTGAAAAACGGCCTGACCAAGGAGGAGATCAAGGAGATCCTGCTTCAGGTCGCCGTCTATTGCGGCGTGCCCGCCGGCATCGACGCCTTCCGCAACGCGCGCGAGGCCTTTAACGAGGTCGACGCGGCCGGTTCCTGAGCGAGAGCCCCATGGCTGACCCGGAATACGAGCTCTTCGCCATCCGCTATGCCACCCGCGATGCGCAGCGGAGCGAGCACTTCATCGGTGGCGACCCGCATGACGGGCCGATGCCGATGGACTATTTCATGTGGCTGGCCAAGGGCGGCGGGCGCACCTTCGTCATCGACACCGGGTTCAACAGCGAAATCGCAAAGCAGCGCAGGCGGACATTCCTGCGTTGCCCCGTGGAGACGCTGGCCGCGTTCGATGTCGACGTCGCCGACGTCAAGGACGTCATCCTCACGCATCTGCACTACGACCACGCCGGCAATTTCGACCGGTTTCCGAATGCGCACTTTCATCTCCAGGAGCGCGAGCTTGCCTACGCCACCGGGCGCTATATGCACTATCCGCGCCTGTCGCATTCCTTCGAGGTCGAGGATATCTGCGGAATCGTGCGGCTGAACTACGCGCGGCGGGTGCTGTTCTACGACGGGGACGCCGAGATCGCGCCCGGACTGAGCGTTCATGCTGCCGGCGGCCATTCCGCCGGCCTTCAGTTCGTCCGCGTCAACACCCGACGTGGCCCCGTCGTGCTCGCCTCCGATGTCAGTCATTTCTACGAGAACATGACCAGCGAGCGTCCGTTCACGACGGCGTTTCATGTCGGCGACATGCTGGTTGGATTCGACAAGCTGCGCGCCGCAGCGTCCAGCGCGGACCACATCATCCCCGGCCACGATCCGCTGGTCATGAAGCTTTACCCGGCACCCAGCCCTGAGCTGAACGGTGTCGCCGTTCGCCTCGACGTCGCGCCGTCCGGAGCCGCTCGTTCCTAGGACGTCGAGCACGCGATAGCGGAACGACCAAAAAATCGATTTTCGATTTTCTATTGACCCGCACGCCCTCCCTTGCAATCATCCCGGCATGGGTCCGCTTCAGTTCCAGTTGTCCGGAAGCCCCGGAGATGGTCCGCGCAGCCTGACGTCGGCGCTGCACGAACGCCTGCGCGCCGACATCCTGGCGACGCGGCTGCTGCCGGGGCAGAAGCTGCATATCGCAGGCCTCGCAAAGCAGTTTTCCGTGAGCCTTGCCGCCGTGCGTGAGGCATTGTCGCGTCTCGTCGCCGACGGTCTCGTGCAGGCATCCGACCAGCGCGGTTTTCGCGTTAGCCCGGTCTCGCTCGCCGATCTCGCCGACGTGACGCAGACGCGCATCGACATCGAGGGCCTTGCGCTCCGCCGCTCCATCGAGCGCGGCGATGATGCCTGGCTCGCGTCGGTCAAATCCGCCTGGGTAGATCTCAAGGCCGTTCCCTATCACTATCCTGATGATCCCACCGTGCACTACGAGGAATGGGTGATCCGTCACCGCATCTTCCATCGTGCGCTGGTCAATGCCTGCGGCTCGCCGTGGCTGCTCGGCTTCCGTGATGTGTTGCATGAACAGAGTGAGCGCTATCGACGGCTCTCGATCCGTCGCGAGCTCGGCAGTAAGCCGCGCGACGTCGAGGCCGAGCACAAGGCGATCGTCGCCGCCGTGGTGAAGCGCGACGCGGATGCGGCAGTTCGCGCCTTATCAAAGCATTTTGGCATCACCAAAGAATTCGTCGAGCTCGCCGCCTCGCGCATTGCGGAGGTGAGCCGCTCGTCCTGACGATCCCTAGAAATTCGGCACAAAAAAATACAGTCCGGGAGGAAACAATGAAGATCAATCGCCGTCATGCGTTCATGTCGCTCGTTGCCGCCGCAATGCTGGCCGGCCCTGCGAGCGCCGCCGACACCATTCGCGTCGGTCTGCCCACCAAGACGTACTGGCCGACGACGATCGCCGAGACGGCCGTGCGGCAAAAGCTGTTCGAGAAGGAAGGCATCCAGGCCGAGCTGACCATCTATCGTAGCGGCGCCGAGACCTTCGAAGGCATGGCCGCGGGCGCTGCCGACATCATCCTCGATCCGCCGTCGCTGGTCTCCGCCGGCCGCAAGAAGGGCGTGATGTCGCGCATCGTCGCCAATGCCGCGATGGGCAATTTCGGGTGGCAGCTGATGGTCCCAACCAAATCGACGCTCGACGTCAAGGATCTCAACGGCAAGAAGGTGGCGATCACCGCGGCCGGCTCCGGATCCGACCTGCTCGCGCTGTGGACCATCCAGGACAAGAAGATCGATTTCACCCGCGTTCCCGTCGGCGGCGGTGGCCTGGTGCCGAACCTGCTGGCCGGCAACGTCGAGGCGGCCGTGGTCTATTCGCCGCTCAGCTTTCAGATCTCGAAGTCCGGCGAAGCCAGGACCATCCTCGATTACGCGACCGCGGTTCCGCCGAACCTCACGGCGGGGTGGATCGTGCTCGACAAATTCGCGGATGCAAAGCCCCAGCTGGTGCAGAAGGCGGTGAACGCGCTCTATGGCGCGGTCGCGTTCATGCGTGCCAACCGCGACGTCACGGTCAAGCTGATCGCCGAGCTCTACGAAATGCCGCCGGAGATCGCCGCGCTCGAATACGACAACACGATCATGAAGCTCGAGACCAGCGGTGATATGGGCGCCGCTGGCGTGAATGCGGCCGTGCAGCTGTCGCTCGATCTCGCCAAGCTCGGTGGCCTCAAGGACATCGTGCCGGTCGAGGACGTCATCTCGACCAAGTTCAAACCCGTCCCGACCAAGTAGCAGCGATGCAGGGCTCGCTCGCCATCAACCTCGCGCGGATCGCGATCATCGTCGCGATCCTGGCGCTATGGGAAATGCTGTCGCGCACCGGCATCGTCAATCCGCGCCTGCTGCCGTCGGCGTCCGACACGTTCGTGACGCTCGGCGATCTCCTGCAGCGCGCGGCCGTCCAGAAGGATCTGATGGTGACCGCGACCGAGGTGCTGGCCGCGTTCGCGCTGGCCGTGCCCTTCGGGGCAGTGATCGGCTTCCTGGTCGCCGAGAACCGCTACTTCGCGGATGTCGCCAAGCCGCTGCTGTTCTTTGCCTTCAGCATCCCGAAGTCGATCTTCCTGCCGATGTTCATCCTGGTGTTCGGCGTCGGCTTTGCCCAGAAGGTCGGCTTCGGCTTCTTCTCGACTATTTTCATCGTGATCATGTCGACGACGACGGCGGTGGAGTCGGTCAAGGTGGAGCATCTGACGGTGGCGCGCTCCTACGGTGCCACGCCATGGCAGACGGCGTTTCGTGTCTATCTGCCGAGCATGCTGCCGGTGCTGCTGGAGGCCTTGCGGATCTCCATGATCTTCAACCTGACGGGGGTGATCCTTGCCGAGATGTACGCCTCGCGCGACGGCATTGGCCACCAGATCGCGACCTGGGGCGAGAATTTCCAGATGAAGCAGCTCCTCGCCGGCGTGGTGATGGTGGCGGCGATTGCCATGACCTTCAACGAACTTGTCAGATGGGTGGAAACGCGATGCAGCCATTGGCGAACGTGACCCCATTGAAACCCGCCGCGCGGGCCGGCGCGATCGAGGTGAAGAATGTCGGCCAGGTGTTCAAGACCCGGTCGCAGGACGTCGTCGCGCTCGACGACGTCTCGCTGGAGATCAAGCCGGGACGGTTCGTCGTGCTGGTCGGGCCGAGCGGTTGCGGCAAGTCGACCCTCCTGATGATGATGGCCGGCCTGCGCCAGCAAACGTCAGGCACCATCACCATCAGCGGCGCGCCGATTCCGCAGCCCGACCCCGACCGGGTCGGCGTGGTGTTCCAGGAGGCCAGCCTGTTTCCGTGGCTCACGGCGGAAGACAATGTCGAGTTTCCGCTGGCGCTGCGCGGCGTGCCCAAGGCGGAGCGTCGGGCCAAGGCGCAAGATGCGCTCAAGCTGGTCGGGCTCGAAGGTTTCGGCAAACGCCATCCGCATGAACTCTCCGGCGGCATGAAGCAGCGCGTCTCGATCGCGCGCGGGCTGGTGCAGGATCCGCCGGTGCTGTTGATGGATGAGCCCTTCGCCGCCCTCGACGAGCAGACCCGCATGACCATGGGCGACGAGTTGCTGCGCATCTGGGCGGCGACCGGCAAGACCGTCGTGTTCGTCACGCACAGCCTCACCGAAGCCGTCTATCTCGCCGACGAGGTGATCGTGATGTCGGCGCGGCCCGGCCGCATCGTCGACCATCTCCAGGTCCAGCTCCCGCGGCCCCGCACCTACGAGATGCTGAGTGGCGATGCTTTCGGTGCGTTGCGTGATCGCATCTGGCGGCACATCCGCAAATCGGCGTGAGGCGGAGATGAGCGCCAAAACGCTGCGATATCTGATCGTGATCGGCCTGATTGCTCTGTGGGAGCTGTTGCCGCGCACCGCTCTCATTCCCGAGCTGTTTCTGCCGTCGCTGTCGTCCACGCTGATGGCGGGATGGATGGACGCAGCCGAATATGGTCACGCGCTCGCAGTGACGCTCTACGAGGTCGTCGTTTCGATGGCGTTCGCCTGCGGCGGCGGCATCCTGCTCGGCGCCATCGTCGGCAGCCTGCCGCGCCCGCGCGTGCTGATCATGCCGATGGTGTCGAGCCTCTATGCGGTGCCGCTCGTGATCCTCTACCCCGTCTTCACGGTCTGGCTTGGCATCGGCTCGGAATCCAAGATCGCGTTCGCCTCGATCTACGGTTTTCTGCCGACGATGCTCGCGACTGCCGCCGGCATCCAGACCATCGATCCGCAACTGCTGCTTGCCGCGCGCAGCATGGGCGCAACGCTGAGCCAGCGGCTGGTCCGCGTCATCATTCCCGCGGCGATCCCGACCGTGCTATCCGGCCTGCGCGTCGGCGGTGCGCTCGTCATCGTCGGCGTCGTCGTCTCGGAGATGCTGATCTCCTCGGCCGGCATCGGCTATCTGATCTCGCGCTACCGCACCATCCTCGATAGCCCGCACGTGTTCGCGGGCGTGTTGCTGGTGTTGTTCCTCGCCATCGCCTTCAACGCTGCGATCCGCTGGATCGAGCGCAAGGCGGCGATCTGGCAGACCGGCACCCGCGCCGGTCAGGCCAATGACGAGATCGCGTCGGGCGCGATGCAGCCGGCGACCTGAGGTATCCGCGTGTACGATTTGACCCTGACATTCGACAACGGCCCCGATCCCGAGGTGACGCCGCGCGTGCTCGACATCCTCGCCGAGCGCGGGATCAAGGCCACCTTCTTCGTCATCGGTGAGAAGCTCGCCGATCCCACACGGAGTGCGCTCGCGAGCCGTGCGCACGGGGAGGGGCATTGGATCGGCAATCACACGTTTACGCACAGCATTCCGCTCGGTGAGCAGAAGGACAGCAACACGGCAGAGAACGAGATCGGCCGGACGCAAGTTGCGATCGGCGATCTCGCGCATCCGCAGCGCTGGTTCCGGCCATTCGGTGGCGGCGGCAATCTCGATACGCGACTGCTGAAGCCGTCCGTCGTCGACCATCTCATCCGCAACAAGCACAGCTGCGTGCTCTGGAACTCCATTCCGCGCGACTGGGATGATCCCGACGGCTGGACCGAGCGCGCGCTCGACCAGTGCGGCCGGCAGCCCTGGACGCTGATGGTGCTGCACGATCTGCCGACCGGCGCGATGGAGCATCTCGAGCGGTTCCTCGATCGCGCTGAGGCGGCCGGCGCCCGCTTCCGCCATGATTTCCCGCCCCAATGCGTTCCCATCCGCAGCGGCGAGATCGCACTTCCGATCGACGACTATGTATCCTCCATCGAAGAGAGTGTTTGACTGATGAAAGTTGCAAGCTTCACGATCGCCGGCAGCCCGAGCTATGGCATCGTCACCGACAACGGCGTCATCGACGCCGGCAAGCGCCTGAAGGCCTATCCGACGCTGAAGGCATTGCTTGCGAAAGGTTCGCTCGACGAGCTGAAGAAACTCGCCGGCGAGAAGCCCGACTACGCGCTGCAGGATGTTGCGCTGCTGCCGACCATTCCCGATCCCGACAAGATCTTCTGCATCGGCGTCAACTACGCTACGCATCTGGCCGAAAGCGGTCACCCGACGCCGGCGCATCCGATGATCTTCACCCGCTTTGCCAACAGCCAGGTCGGCCACGGCCAGCCGATGATCCGGCCGCTGGAATCCGAGCGCTTCGATTACGAAGGCGAGATGGCCGTCATCATTGGCAAGGCCGGCCGTCGCATCTCGCGCGAGGCCGCGCTGAGCCATGTCGCCGGCTATGCCTGCTACAATGACGGCAGCATCCGCGACTGGCAGCGCCACACCTCGCAATTTGCGCCGGGCAAGAACTTTGCCGGCACCGGCGGCTTCGGCCCCTGGATGGTCACGACCGACGAATTGACCGATGTCACCAAGCAGACGCTCATCACGCGCCTCAATGGCGTCGAGGTGCAGAAGGCGCCGATCTCCGACCTCGTCTTCGACGTCCAGGCCCTGATCGCCTATTGCTCGACCTTCACCGAGCTCGCGCCCGGCGACGTCATCGTCACTGGCACGACCGGCGGCGTCGGCGCCTATCGCACACCGCCGCTGTGGATGAAGGGTGGCGACACCGTCGAGATCGAGATCTCCGGCATCGGCATCCTACGCAATCCCGTCAAGGACGAGGGGCGCGCGGCCTGAACAACGCTTTCGACAACAATAAGAAGGAGACCTCCATGCCCATGCCAACGCATATCCTGCCGACCACCGTGGTCGGCAGCTATCCGCAGCCGGAATGGCTGGTGAATCGCGCGATGCTGTCGAAGGTGGTGCCGCGCACCCGCCTGCACGACATGTGGCGGCTGCCGGCGGAGCACCTGCAGGAGGCGCAGGACGATGCCACCATCGTCGCGATCCGCGACATGGAGCGCGCCGGCATCGACATCGTGACCGATGGCGAGATCCGTCGCGAGAGCTACTCCAATCGCTTCGCTACCGCGCTCGATGGGATTGATGGCGATAATCCCGCGATGATCGTGGCGCGCACCGGCAACACCCAGACCCCGGTGCCGCGCGTCGTCGGTCCGGTGAAGCGTAAGGGACCGGTCGAGCTGCACGACATGCAGTTCCTGCGCAAGAACACGGAGCACGCCGCCAAGATCACGCTTCCCGGTCCGTTCACCATGAGCCAGCAGGCCAAGAACGAGTTCTACAAGGACGAGGAAGAGCTGGCGATGGCGCTCGCCGAGGCCGTCAATGCCGAGGCGCTCGATCTGCAAAAGGCCGGCGCCGACGTGATCCAGCTCGACGAGCCCTGGGTGCGCAACAATCCCGAGCTCGCCAAACGCTACGCCGTCAAGGCGATCAACCGCGCCTTGCACGGCATCACCGTGCCGACCGTCGTGCATCTCTGCTTCGGCTATGCCGCGGTCGTGCCGGGCTCGAACAAGCCGGCCGGCTATTCCTTCCTTGCCGAGCTCGACGACACCATTGCCGACCAGATATCGATCGAGGCGGCGCAGCCGAAGCTCGATCTCGGCGTGCTCAGGGATCTCTCGTCGAAGAAGATCATGCTCGGCGTGCTCGACCTCGCGGACCCCGCGATCGAGAGCGTCGATACCGTCGCGGACCGCATCCGCAACGGCCTCAAATATGTGTCGCCGGACCGCCTGGTTCCCGCGCCCGATTGCGGCATGAAGTATATGCCGCGCGCAATTGCGTTCGGGAAGCTGAAGGCGATGTGCGACGCCGCGGCCAGGGTACGGCAGGAGATCAGCTGACAGGATATCCAGGCACTTGAGCCGGAGGCGGGTTTGACGGAACGGGAATTCTTGCCGCGATCGAGCGACCAAGATTTTCGAGCGCTCGTTGCTTGCGCATCGATCGCCGCATGTGCGCGTCTCAATTACTGACCAAAAAGCTTCGGCATCGCCGACTTCGCGCCGTCCATGAAGGTCTGGACGGCGTCGCGGACGATGGCGTCGAGATCGGACGGGATCGGCGTCTCGTAGACGAACTTGCGGATGGCGAGATAGAAGATGCGGCCGTGCAGGCCCCAGAACAGCTCGGTCTCGCGCTCGCTCAGCGGATGGGCCTTTGCATCCGGCAGGTTCAGATCGTGGCGCAGCTCCGCTGCAGCGGGCTCGATGATCTCGCGGCGCACGATGTCGAGATAGCGGCCGGTGATGCCGAACGACTTCATGCCCGATGAGACGAAGATCCGAACCCAATTGTATTCGAACACACGTTCGACATAGTCGAGATAGAAGCGCGTCAACCGCGCCTCCAGCGAGAGCGAGCGATCCCGGATCATCGGGCCCCAATCGGGCGACCAGCGGCTGAGATAGACGTCCTGGTACACGCGCTCGATCAGCGCCTCCTTGCTCGGGAAGTGGCGATAGATCGCCGAATGCGTGATGCCCATGCGTTTTGCCAGTTCGCGGGTCTGGCCCTCGAAGCCATGCTCGGCGAAGAAGCGGATCGCCTCGTCTACGATCGCGCGCTCGCGGTCGGCCGCGCGCATGTTGCGGCGCTTTGGCGCGGACTTGCTGCCGGTGTCGGTCCGCTTCCGGACCGTTCGCTTTGCCGTTTTCTGCGCTTTTCGGGCCATTTCGTCGCTGAATCGCACGTCTCAAAGCCTTCATAGCCCAAGGTGCATTTGTGACCAAATGGTCATTTCCTGTTGACCGGCCTTCGGCGGCGTGTCAGGATTTTGAGACCAGATGGTTACAAATCTGGCATCCCGGCTGATGAGCCGATGGATATCGAGGAAACGGCGGTGAAGGCGAGGGCTTTCAGCTATTTTCGTGCTGCGACGATCGACCAGGCGCTGGATGCTCATGCGCGCGCCGGCGATGACGCGCGCTTCATCGCCGGGGGGCAGAGCCTCGTACCGGCGCTGTCACTGCGGCTGCAGGCGCCGCGGCTGCTGATCGACATCACCCACATCGACGAGCTGCGCGGCGTCAGGCGCGACGGCGGTTACTTGCGCATCGGCGCGCTGACATGCCATTGCGAGATGCTGAGCGAACCGTTGATTGCCGAGTTCGCGCCACTCTTGCATGCCGCGGCACCGTTCGTGGCCCATCCCGCGATCCGCAACCGCGGCACTTTTGGCGGCAGCGTCGCGCTGGCCGACCCAGCGTCGGAATTTCCGGCCATGACCTTGGCACTCGATGCCGAGATCGAGATCGCAGGCCCGTCCGGCAGCCGCCGCGTCAAGGCCGACGACTTCTTCCTCGATCTGTTCGAGACCGCCTTGCAGCCCGGCGAGCTGATCACTGCGGTCTACGTCCCGCTGTTCAAGGCCGATCAGCGCTTTGCGTTCGACGAGCTGGCGCGACGGCGCGGCGACTATGCGCTGGTCGGCTGCGGCATGCTTGCGACTTTCACCGGCGAACGCGTTGACGACATCCGTATCTCCTTCTTCTCGGTCGGCAATACACCAACGCGGGTGAAGGGCGCCGAGGCGACCTTGATCGGATCGAGCCTGGAGGCGGAGCGTATCGCCGCAGCCCAAGCCGCGCTCGAAGGCGATCTCGCGCCGCCTGACAGCGACGAGGTGCCGCCGGCGATGCGGCTGCATCTCGCCCGCGTGCTGCTCGGCCGCATGCTCGGACGTCTCGGTGAGGGCGCATGAGCGGCTTCGACCAAACCTTGCTGGATGATGCGGACGAGACCGTGCGGGTTCAATTGACCGTCAACGGCCGTAGGGTCGCCTGTGAGGTCGCGCCGCGTGAGACGCTGGTTGACTGCCTGCGCAACGAACTGGAATTGACGGGCACGCATGCCGGCTGCGAGATGGGCGCCTGCGGAGCCTGTCTGGTGCAGCTCGACGGCCGCGCAGTGCATTCCTGCCTGATGTTCGCCGTGCAAGCCGATGGCGCGACAATCAACACCATCGAGGGCCTTTCCGAGACCGGCGTGATCGCCGACCTCCAGGCCGAATTCCATCGTCGCAACGCACTGCAATGCGGCTTCTGCACACCGGGCATGCTGGTCAATGCCCATGAGCTGTTGTCGCAGGTAGCGCAGCCGAGCCGCGAGGAGATTCGCGACGCGCTGTCAGGCAACTACTGCCGCTGCACCGGCTATGAAGCGATCGTCGACGCCATCGAGGCCGTTGCGCAAGCGCGTGACCAAGGTGGAGGCACGAAATGAGCGCGCCGCTGACCTCGCTCGATCGTCCGAACTCCTATATCGGCCGGTCGGTACCGCGCCCGAACGCCAAGAGGCTGCTGGCCGGACGTGGCCGCTATGTCAGCGACCTCAAGCTGCCGCGCATGCTCCATGTCGCGTTCCTGCGCAGCCCGCATGCGCACGCGAAGATCGTCGCGATCAATGCCGAGCAGGCCCTCGCGCTCGAAGGCGTGCATCTCATCGCGACCGGCGTCGATCTCGCAAAGATTTGCACGCCCTGGACCGGCACGCTCGACCATTTCAAGGGCATGATTTCGGCACCGCAATTGCCGCTGCCGCTGGACCGCGTGGTCTGGGCCGGGCAGGCGGTGGTGGCCGTCGTTGCCGAGAGCCGGGCGATCGCGGAAGACGCGCTGGAACTGATCGAGGTCGACTACGAGGACCTTCCGCTCGTCGTCGACATCGACGGCGCGCGCGAAGCCAGCGGCCCGGTGATCAATCCCGGCAGTGCCACCAATACCTGCTTCCGTGCCCACCTCGACAGCGGCACAGTCGATGACGCCTTTGCGCATGCGGCGCACGTCGTGGAAGAGGAAATCACATTCGGCCGCCACACTGCGGTGACGCTGGAGCCGCGCGCCATCGTCGCGGACTACGATCCGTCCGCTGGCATGCTCACTGTGCATCACGCGACGCAGACGCCGTATCAGTTTCAGGACCTCTATTCGCGGCATTACGGCATCCCCGAGGCACGTGTCCGCGTGATCGCGACCGACATCGGCGGCTCCTTCGGGATGAAGCTGCATGTCTATCACGAGGACATGGCAGTGGTCGGCCTGTCGATCCTGCTCGGCCGTCCGGTCAAATATGTTGCGGACCGCATCGAGTCCTTTGTCTCCGATATCCATGCGCGCGATCACCGCGTTCGCGCCCGCATGGCGCTCGATGCCAAAGGCGAGATCCTGGCGATGGACGTGCTGGACCTGACGGCAATCGGGGCCTTCTCGACCTATCCGCGCACCAGCGTGGTCGAGGGCAATCAGGTGATCCGCCTGATCGGCGCGCCTTATCGGTTCAAGAATTACCGCGCCACGCTGGAGGTGATCTTCCAGAACAAGGTGCAGACCAGCCAGTATCGCGCCGTCGGCCATCCTATCGCCTGCGCCGTGACCGAGCGGCTGGTCGATATGGCAGCAACCAAGCTCGGCCTCGACCCCTTCGCCATCCGCGCGCAGAACGTCATCGCGGACGATGCCTATCCGCAGACCTCACCGACCGGCTACCGCTTCGAGGCGCTTTCGCACCAGGCCTGCTTGAAGCGCCTGCGCGAGATCATGGGCTATGATGCATTGCGGGCCGAGCAGGCCGACTTGCGCAAGCGCGGCGTCTATCGCGGCATCGGGATTGCGACCTTCGTCGAGATCACCAATCCGAGTCCCGCCTTCTATGGCGTTGGTGGCGCGCGCATCTCCTCGCAAGACGGCGCCATTCTCAGCCTGACGCCCTCGGGCGAGGTGCGCTGCCTGATCTCCGTCACCGAGCAGGGGCAGGGCACCGAGGCGATCATCAGCCAGATCGTGGCCGATCAGCTCGGCCTCGCGCAGGAGCACGTCAAGGTGATCACCGGCGATACCGAGGTGACACCGCATGGCGGCGCCACCTGGGCCTGCCGCGGTGCCGGCATTGGCGGAGAGACCGCGCTCCAGGCGACGCGGGCGCTCAAGCGCAACATCCTGGAGATCGCCGCACTCATTCTCCAGGAGCAGCCCTCAGCGCTCGACATCATCGATGGGCAGGTGATTGACGCGGCGACCCGGAACCAGCGGATGCCGATCGCCGAGATCGCACGCATCGCCTATTTCCGCTCCGACACGCTGCCGCCGGGTACCCAGGCGCAGCTCACCGTGAGCCATCACTTCGCGCCGCAAGGTTATCCTTTCGCCTTCACCAACGGCATCCAGGGCTGCTCTCTGGAGGTCGATGTCGAGACCGGCTTCATCAAGGTGCTGAAGCATTTCATCGTCGAGGATTGCGGCCGCGTCATCAATCCGATGCTGGTGGACGAGCAGCTCCGCGGCGGCATCGTGCAGGGACTGGGCGCCGCGCTGTTCGAGGAATGCCGCTACAGCGAGACCGGCCAGCTGATGAACGGCTCGCTCGCCGATTACCTCGTTCCGATGCCGATGGAGATGCCCGACATCGTCATCGCCCATGTCGAGACGCCGACCGCCGACACGGTGCTCGGCGCCAAGGGGGTCGGCGAGGCCGGCACGGCGGCGGCGTCCGCCTGCGTGCTCAACGCCGTCAACGATGCGCTCGCGCCATTCGATGCCACCATCAATTCGATTCCGATCACGCCCACCAAGGTCCTGAAAGCCCTGAAGCGATTCTAGAAAAAAGACAGTTGGAGGAAATCATGCCCAAATCCGGTCCGACCCCAAAGATAACCCGCCGCACCGCGCTCGTTGGCCTCTCGGCCGGCGCGGCACTGCTCGCCATGCCCCGGCTCGGCCGCGCTGCGGACGAGACGATCCGCATCGGTTTTCCGACGCCGCTCACGGGGCCGTTCGCCGCCGAAGCGCGCGACCAGGTCAAATGCGCCGAGCTCGCCGTCAAGCTCGTCAACGACAAGGGCGGCATCGGCGGCCGCAAGGTCGAGCTGCTGGTCCGTGACGACAAGCTCAACGCCGGCGAAGCCGCAACCCGCACGCTGGAGCTGATCGAGAAGGACAAGGTGCATGCCGTGGTCGGCGCGCTCTCCAGCGCCGTGCAGCTTGCAGTCAACGAGGTCACGCGCGCCCGCGGCGTGATCTACGTGTCGATCAGCCAGTCCGACACCATCAACGAAGCCAAGGACTTCAGCAAATACACCTTCCACGAGGCGCTGAACCCGCACATGACGACAGCGGCCGTGGCTCGGCAGACGCTGAAGAAGGGCATGAAGGTCGCGCACCTTGTGGCGGATTACGCCTATGGCCACGAGATGCTGCGCGGCTTCAAGCGCGCGCAGGCCGCGATCGGGGCCGACAATGTCGGCGAGATCCTGCATCCGTTCGGTGCTGCCGACTACTCCACCTTCATGCCGCGCCTGATGTCGATGCGGCCGGACGTGCTCTGCATCTCAAATTTTGGCCGCGACCAGGCCAATGCGATCAAGCAGGCGGTGGATTTCGGCGTGAAGCAGCAGATGAAGATCGTCGTCCCCGTGATCCTGCACAATCAGCGGCTCGCCGTTGGCCCCGACGTGTTCGAGGGCGTGGTCGGCGGCGCCAACTACTATTGGGGCCTGGAGACGCAAAGCAAGACGGCTGCTGCCTTCAATGCGGCATTCAAGGCCGCCAATGGCGGTGCGATTCCGACCGATTACGGCGCCTATGGCTATTCCGGCGTCGGATCGCTGCTGGCTGCCATGCAGGCCGCCGGCGGCACCGACACCGACAAGGTGGTCGATGCCCTTGAGAAACTGCAATACGATCTGACCAAGGGCCCGCAGCACTATCGCAAATGCGACCATCAGTCGGTGCAGTCGGTGCTGGTGCTGGAGTCCAAGAAGAAATCGGCCATGGCGGGCGACAACGATCTGTTTGCCATTCTCGCCAATGACGCGGGTTCCGACGACATGCTGCGGACCTGCAGCGAGCTCGGCCATGCCACCTAAGACATAGACGATGGACCTGTCGCTGATCATCATGCAGCTTCTCTCCGGGATCGCCCTTGGGGCGGTCCTGGTGATCACTGCGCTTGGACTGACGATCGTGTTCGGCATGCTCGGGGTGGTGAACTTCGCCCACGGCGCGCTGTTCATGATCGGGGCCTATGCGGGGCTGTATCTGGCGTCGCTGACCGGGAGCTTCTGGTGGGGGTTGCTGCTTGCGCCCATCCTGATCGGCGCCTTCGGCATGCTGATCGAGTTCGTCCTGATCCGCAGGCTCTATGGACGCTCGATCGACGATCCGCTGCTGCTGACCTTCGGCCTCAGCTACATCCTGGTCGAAGGCGTGCGCATCGTGTTCGGCAGCGACGGCATTCCGTTCCCGACTCCGCCGCAGCTGATCGGCGTGGTCGATCTCGGCATCGGCTTCTTCCCGCGTTACCGCCTGTTCGTCATCGCGCTGGTGGCGGTCGTTTTGCTGGTGCTCTGGCTGACGCTGGAGAAGACACGCGTCGGCCTGATCGTGCGCGCCGGCGCCCGCGATCCCACCATCATGCAGGTGCTCGGCGTCGATATCGGCCGGGTGTGGCTTGCGATCTTCGGCCTCGGCGTCGGCCTCGCTGCGCTCGGCGGCGTGCTCGCCGGGCCCATGCGCAGCGTCAATCCGGAGATGGGTTCGCTGGTGCTGGCGGAGGCGTTCGTGGTCACCGTGATCGGCGGGCTCGGCTCGATCGTCGGCGCCGTCGTTGCCGGCCTCATGGTCGGCATCTCCATCAGCATGGTGGCGCTGTTCGCGCCCGAGATGGCGACCATCGTCATGTTCGCGCTGATGGCGGTGGTGCTGCTGATCCGCCCGCAAGGCCTGTTCGGCGTGAGAGGGAGGACCGCGTGACGCACCCTTCGAGCGGCGAAGCGGTCGCCAAACCCTCGTCCAGCGGCCTCGGCTGGCTGCTTGAGCAGCGTGTGCTGCTCTCGATCGCAGTGCTGGCCGTGCTGCCCTGGCTGCTGCCGTCGCAAGCGCTGGCCGTCAACGTCCTGATCTACGGCGTCGTGGTGATGGGCTATAATCTCTTGTTCGGCTACACCGGGCTGCTGTCGTTCGGCCAGGCCGCGTTCTTTGGTGCCGGCGCCTATTTCACCGGCATCGCGATCGGCCGCTATGGCGTGCCGTGGTTTGCGGCCGTGCCGATCGCGGTCTTGCTGAGCACCTGTCTTGCGGCCGCGATCGGTATCGTCTCGACGCGCACGCGCGGCATTTACTTCTCCATGGTGACGCTGGCGCTGGCCCAGCTGGTCTATTACGTCGCGCTGCAGGCTTCGTCCTTCACCGGCGGCGAAAATGGCCTGCGCGGCTTCACGGTCGACCGCATCAGCCTGTTCGGCTTTCAGGTCAACTTCCTCGACCCCGTCAACAAATATTACGTGCTGATGGCCTTCGCGGCGCTGGCGATGTGGTTCCAGTCGCGCATTCTCAACTCGCCGTTCGGGGCCGTGATCGAGGCCATCCGCGAGAACGAGCAGCGTGCTCGGGCTTGCGGCTATGACGTCGAGCGCAGCAAGCTGATCGTGTTCATGCTGTCGGGCGCGATCTCCTCGCTCGGCGGCTGCATGCTGGCGCTGCATCTGTCGATCGTGCCGCTGGACATCCTGCACTACCAGACCTCCGGTATGATCGTGATGATGGTGCTGCTCGGCGGCGCCCGCAGCTTCTTCGGGCCCTTCGTCGGCGCCGCGAGCTTCCTGATCCTGGAGGACGTCATCTCGCTCTGGACGCCGCATTGGCAGATCTTTGTCGGCGCGATCTTCGTGCTGTTCGTGTTGTTCCTGCCGAAGGGCATCTGGGGCACGCTGCTCGATACGCTTCGTATCGGAAAGGCGCGGCCATGAGCGGGGAACTGCTTCGCGCCGACGGGATCGGCAAGCGCTTTGGCGGCTTCGTCGCGCTCGAAGGCATCACCGTGTCCTTTGCAGCCGGACAGCTCACCTCGATCATCGGGCCGAACGGCGCCGGCAAGAGCACGTTCTTCAACATTCTCTCGGGCGCGTTGACGCCGACCTCGGGCAAGCTGCACTTCAGGGACCGCGAGCTCAACGGCCTATCGCAACACCGCTTCGTGCATCGGGGCATCTCGCGCTCCTACCAGATCACCAACATTTTTCCCGATCTGTCCGTGCACGAGAATGTGCGCGTGGCGGCACAGGCACTGACCGTGAGCTATGACATCTGGCGCAATCGGGCCCGGCTGACCGAGCTGAACGCGCGCGCCGATACGGCGCTGGAAGCGGTGGGACTGCTTGGTCAGCGCAACGAAATGGCAAAATTCCTGTCGCACGGACAGCAGCGCGCGCTGGAGATCGCGATCGCACTGGTCTCCGAGCCGGAGTTGCTTCTGCTGGACGAGCCGACCGCCGGCATGGGGCCGGAGGAGACCAAGGACATGGTGGCGTTGCTCGAACGGCTCGCCGAGAAGCGCACCGTGCTGCTGGTCGAGCACAAGATGAAGATGGTGCTGGGCCTGTCCAAGCGCGTCGTGGTGCTGCATCACGGCCGCCTGCTGGCGGACGGTGCGCCTGACGAGATCAGGAGGAATCCGGAAGTCCGCCGGGTCTATCTCGGACAGAGTGAAGGCTATGGCTGAGACAGCGCTGCTCGAAATCAACGACCTCCACGCCTGGTATGGCGCGAGCCATATCCTGCACGGCATCTCGCTGCATGTGGCCCCGGGCGAGGTCGTTGCTCTCGTCGGCCGCAACGGTGCCGGCAAGACCACGACCTTGCGGGCGATGATGGGCCTGATGCCGAAGGCGACGGGCAGTGTGCGCTTTGCGGGCCGGGAGCTGCTGCCTCTGCGCGCCCATCAGCGCTTCCATCTCGGCCTGGCTTACGTGCCGGAGGAGCGCCGCATCGTCCCGGGCCTGTCCGTGCGCGAGAACCTGCGGCTCGGTCTGGTCGCGGCGGGCGGCGACATCGATGAAGGTACCGCGATCGACGAGATCGCCGAAACCTTCCCTCGCCTCAAGGAGCGCCTCGATCAGGAGGGTGTGACGCTCTCCGGCGGCGAGCAGCAGATGCTCGCCATTGCCCGCGCCTTGATCGGTGAGCCCAAGATGATCCTGCTCGACGAGCCCTCGGAGGGCATCATGCCTGTCCTGGTCGAGGAGATGGGCGTGCTGTTCCGCCGCCTGCGCGACGAGGGCAAGACGCTGCTGCTGGTCGAGCAGAACGTCGAATGGGCCCTGCGCCTCGCCGACCGCGCCGTCATCATCGACCAGGGCGAGGTGGTGCATCAAAGCAGCGCCGCGGCGCTGCTGGCGGACAAGGACATCCAGGAGCGTTACTGCGCGGTGTGACCGACCTCAGACTTGCCGGTCGAAATGGAATCAGTCTGGCGGCGCCAGACGCAAAGGAACTCTTCAACGTGATCGAAGCTTGAATCGGCGGGCCGGCATCGCCGCCGATGGCTGGCCTGCGCGGCCCCGCCTCCCAGCCCCCCATACCCCCCGAGGGCGGGGCTGCGCTTCATCCCGAGATACGGGTCGTGATCGTCGAGGCAGACACGATCCGGCATTAGGCCTCGCGTGAAGAAAAAGCCGCCGGGTTCTGCACCCTGGCGGCTTCGAGAAGTCCCAAGCTGTTGATCGCCTCCCCAGCCTCATGCGTACCGCCGTTACCTTGTTTGCGGCCATGCCCGGGGAGTCTAGGCGAGGGCGCCTGATTCTGCTGTGACCTGAAGCACACAACACGCGGAATGTCGCAAAGCCCGCGGGCCTTGCGTTCGCCGCTCCTTCGCGTGCGTCCTCAGACCCGATACCAGCCCGCCAGATTCCACGTGATGGTGTCCCAGCCCGAGATGTCGGCCATCAGGCTGTTGACGCTGGAATTGACGATGTGGCGCGAGAGCAGCGGCAGGAAGACGTGGGCCTCGCAGAAGGTCTCGTCGACCTTGATCAGCAGCGCGGCGCGTTTGACCGGGTCGAGCTCGTTCTGGGCGGCCTTGTAGGCCTTGTCGACTTCGGGATCGGAATAGCGCGAATTGTTGCGGCCGAGCCATTTGTTGTCCTTGGTCGCGATCTCCCAGGACACGCATTGGTTCAGCAAGCGCTCCGGATCGGGCTGCGGCTGCGTCGTGTTGTACATCTCGATGTCGGCGTAGAATTTCGAGTAGGTGTCGGGATTGCCGACATCCGAGGAGAAGAACACCGATGCGGTGACCGCCTTGATCTCGATCTCGATGCCGGCCTTCAGGCAGGCCTGCTTGATGATAGCCTGCGTCTTCTGGCGCGGCGCGTTGGTCGAGGTCTGGAACACGTATTTGAGCTTCTTGCCGTCCTTCTCGCGGATGCCGTCTGCACCCTTGGCCCAGCCGGCCTCGTCGAGGATCTTGCTCGCCTTGTCGATGTCGAACTCGTAGTTCAGCTTGGGGGACTTGAACTGCTTGGGCGCGTTGACGAAGCTCGCAGTTGCGACGGCGCCGCGTCCGTAGATGAACTTCTGGATCGAATCGCGGTCGATCAAGAGATTGATCGCGCGGCGAACGGCGGGATCGGACAGCGTCGGGTGCTTGGTCTTGACGCTCGACCGCTCGCCGTCGACCTCGGTCCAGGGATCCGTCGTGTTGAGGATGATGAACTCGACATTGCCGGAAGGCGTGATGTCGAGCTTGCCTTTGCCGCCCGCCTCCATGCGCTTGAGGACCTCCTCCTCCACCTGCATGTTCCAGGCAAAATCGTATTCGCCGGTCTGCAGGACGGCGCGCGCCGCGGAGACCGCATCGCCGCCGCCCTTGATCTCGATCGTGTCGAAATGCGGCTGATTCTTGATGTGATAGTCGGGATTGCGTTCGGCGCGGATCAGGTCGCCCGGCTTGAACTCGACGAACTTGTACGGCCCGGTGCCGACCGGCTTCAGATTGCCGGGCGCCTCGCGCGACTTCGCGCCGACATAGTCGGCGAAATGATGTTTTGGCAGGATCTGGCCGACCGAGCCGACGAAGGGATCGGCCCAGAACGGCGTCGGGGCCCTGAAGTTCACCTTGACGGTATGGTCATCGATTTTCTCGACCTTGATGTCTTTGTAGGATCCCGTGGTGTAGGCCGCGGTCGCAAGATCGGCGGCATAGGCCCACGTGAAGACGACGTCGTCGGCGGTGAAGGGCTTGCCGTCATGCCACCGCACGCCCTGCTTCAGCTTCCAGATCACGCTCATGCCGTCCGCCGCAAGGCCGCCATTGGCCTTGGTCGGCGCCTCGGCGGCAAGGCAGGGGATGAGGTTGCCCTCCTTGTCCCAGCCCGCGAGCGGCTCGAAGAAGATGCGCGAGGCGATCTGGTCCTTGGTGCCGAGCGCGAAATGCGGATTGAGCAGAGTGGGAGCCTGCCAGAGCAGGAGCTTCAGCGGGCCGCCGCCGCCGGCCTTGGTCGGCTTGTAGGGCAGCGTGGCGTCCGCCATCGCCACGTCATTCCAGAGCAGGATCTGGCTTGCGATCGGCGCCGCGATCCCGACCGCGGCCATGGTCTGGATGAACCCGCGCCGCGACAACGTGCCTTGCTTCACCTCCGCGATTGCCTTGCGGATGTCGTTCTCGTCCATCAGATGGCCTCCACTTGGAACATTCGTCGCCAGCGTCCCATCATGTTTCATCACGGACGAGGCGGCAATGCCGGCAAGGGGCGGCAAGAGCGGAAAACCCTGCGGCGAAATGGCGGAGGCGCGCGGCGGATAAGCATGGTCGATCGCCGGCCACGCCTGCTTTCACGGGGATGGTTGTGGAACGCCGCAGCGCGACGGCCGTTCCATCTTTTTAGGCGGGATCAGGAGGCTCCGATGGGCGAGGGAGAAGACCATTTTGCGCGTCTGCTCGGGCGGGCGGCGATGGACGTGTGGGGAGATATGCCCCGCGACATCCAGGAGGCGCTGTTCGAGACCGCGATGAAGCAGCGCGACGGCGAGCGCGAAGACCTCGCACGGCTGCTGCACGCGCGCCACCCGCGCACGCAGCATCCGTCAAAGCCGGCTTGAAGCGCCGGGCCGTTCGTCCCCAGGAGGAACGTTCGCAAGCGAACCTCGTTTTCCAGACGGGCGTTGCGTCAGATGCAGCGGGCGAGAGCGGCACGCGAATTTGTTCGGCGAGGTGATCTTCGTGAGCGACCTGTTTATCGGAATGTCGATCGGAAAATGGTACGATCCGATCTCGGAGCGATGGATCACGCCGCCTGAGGCCAAGCCGGCCGATAGCCGCTCGCGCTCGGAGCCGGAGGCAAGCCCCGATGTCCGCAAAAGGTGCGAAACCCAGCGAATCTGGAATCTGCTGGTCGACAGCGCGCGAGGATGACGTCGAGAGAGCGCGGCCGGCCATGATGTGCCGGCCGTTTGTCGCGGGCGCAATCGCTGCCGCCAATTCGTTTCACGTCCGGTGGCGAATCGAGAAGGCGCAGCCCACGACTTGCCGCCAATATGGATATTCATTTCATTGATTTCGCCCGGCGGAGAAGCGAATACGGTTCCCATCATTGCCGCAGACTGCCGGAGACCAAGATGTCGTTTCGCCTTCCCCTGATCCTTGCAACCGTGCTCGCCGCCTGGTCCGCTGCTGCGAGCGCCGAGACCATCAAGATCGGCGTGACGCCGGGACCGCATGCGCAGATCCTCGAAGCGGTGAAGCCGGTCGCCGCCAAGCAGGGCCTCGACATCCAGCTGATCGAGTTCTCCGACTACGTCGTGCCGAACGCCGCGCTGGATGCCGGCGAGATCCAGGCCAATTCGTTCCAGAACCAGCCTTATCTCGACAACCAGAAAGCCGATCGCGGCTACAAGATCGAGTCCGTCGCGCTGACCGTGAACTTCCCGATCGGCGTCTATTCGAAGAAGCACAAGGCCTTTGCCGATATCCCCGAGGGCGGCAAGGTCTCGATCCCGAACGATCCGACCAATGGCGGCCGCGTGCTGCTGCTGCTGCGCGACAAGGGCGTGATCAAGCTGAAGGAGGGCACCGGCTTCAAGCCGACGGTGCTCGACATCACCGAGAATCCGAAGAAGCTGAAGTTCATCGAGGTGGATGCGGCGCAGGCGCCACGCGCGCTCGACGACGTCGACGCCGCCGCGATCAACACCAATTATGCAACCCAGGCTGGGCTCGATCCGGTCAAGGATCCGATCCTGCGCGAGGATCCGAAGGGGCCCTATGTCAACCTGATCGCGGTCCGCACCGCCGACAAGGACAAGCCCTGGGTCAAGACCCTCGTGGACAGCTACCACACGCCGGAGGTCAAGGAGTTCGTCCTGACCAAGTTCAAGGGCGCGGTGCTGCCGAGCTGGTAGGCAGACTGCCTGGCTCCAGCGCAGGGCCGTCCCGGCGGGCAGCCTTGCGCAATGCCCGCTTGTCTGGAGCTGCGGCAACCGACATCATCGGGGCCCATTCTCGCCCGGCAGGGGTCGTAATGAAACGCTTCGCAAACCTGAAACGACTGGGATTCTTCACGCGCCTCCTCGACGAGGCGCCGCCCGCCGAGCGCTACCGCTTTGCAGCCGAGCAGATCGTGCGCGCCGAAAAGGCGGGCCTCGATTCCGCGTGGATCGCGCAGCATCATTTCCACGAACGCGAAGGCGGCCTGCCGTCGCCCTTCACCTTCCTGGGCTATGTCGCCGCCCAAACCTCGCGCATCCGCCTCGGCACTGGCATCGTCACCCTGCCGCTTGAGAACGCGGTGCGGGTGGCCGAGGACGCTGCCGTCCTCGACCTCATCTGCAACGGCCGCTTCGAGCTCGGCGTCGGCACCGGCGGTAACCCGTCGGCCTTTGCCGCCTTCGGCCTCGACAGCACCCAGCGCAACGAGATCTTTGCGCGCAATCTGGCGGTCGTCCGCGCCGCGCTGACCGGCAAGGTGCTCGAAGGCGGCGACACGCTCTATCCGCAGCGGCCGCAACTGGACGGTCGGATCTGGCAGGCGACGTTCTCGGTCGCCGGTGGCGCCCGCGCCGGCAAGGCGGGCGATGGCCTGTTGCTGTCGCGCACCCAGCCGCGGACCAAGGACGCGCCGAAGGCGACGCTTGCCGAGATCCAGAACCCGATCATCGATGCCTATCTCGAAGCACTGCCGCCGGGCTGCGAGCCCCGCATCATGGCCTCACGCAGCGTCTTCGTCGCCGACGACCACGCCGAGGCGATGCGCCTCGCAGACCTCGGACTGCGGCGCGCGCTGCCGCAATTCATGAAGGGCGGGCACCTGCCCCCGGGCGAGACGCTGGAGGAGATGATCACGGCGTTCGACACCCATGTTGGCGCGGCCGACGACGTCATCGCCTCGCTCCGCACGGATGCTACGCTGGAGCGGGTGACCGATCTGGTCTTCCAGGCCCACTCGGTCGATGCGCCGCATCCCTATATCCTGCGCTCGATCGAGCTGGTCGCGGAGAAGGTCGCGCCGGCGCTGGGCTGGGTCCGGACGGCGGCGACTGATGCGCATCAACGTGTTGCACGAGGCTGAATGATGGCAACAGAAGATATCATCGACACGCTCGCCGGGATCGAGCCGGGCTCGGCTCTGGACGCCATCCGTGCCCGCCGTCTTCAGGCGCGCGAGAACGCGCAGAAGAGCTATCTCTCTCTGTTCGAGCCGATCGACGCCGGCGAGTTCTCGCTTGTGGAACGCGCGGCAATCGCGCTCTTCGTCATCGGGCTGCACCGCGAGCCCAATTTCACCGCCTTCTACCGCGCGAAGCTGGCTGCGACCGCCGATGGCGCGCGCCTGGTGGAGGTTGTCGAAGCCGAAATCGGGCGCGGCGAAACCTCAGGGCCGTACGGCGCGTATCCGGCCGGGCCGTTGTCAGCCGAGAACACGGCCGGCTTGATCTACCGCGTGAGTGCAGAGGGCAAGTCCGCCCTTGGCGGCAGACTAGCCGCGGCGTTCGAGCACGCGCATCTGCTGGTGTTCCGTCCGCGCGATGCCGCGTCCGCCGACATGAAGGCACTGCTCGCCGCCGGCTGGTCGACCAGCGGCATCGTCACGTTCTCCCAGCTCGTCGCATTCCTGTCGTTCCAGGTGCGCGTCGTCACCGGCTTGCGCACGCTCGCTGCCGTGAATGCATAAGAGGAGGCAGCAATCATGAGCGCCACCGTCAATCCGCCCGTCGTCTTCACCCAGGATGAGCTCGGCTGGGTCTCCTGGATCGATCCGCTGCCCGAGGCCGAGTTGACCGAACGGCATTTCAACGGTCTCGTCGATCGCGCCCGCGCCAAGTCGGAATATTTCCGGCTGCTGGTACGCGACCCTGAAGTCCTTGAAGCCCGGACCAAGACCGACAAGGACGTCTTCTACAACGTGGCCGACGGCCTGCCGCGCGCCGAGCGTGAGCTCGCGGCTACCGCGACCTCGCGCTACAACGGCTGCATCTATTGCGCGTCCGTGCATGCGCGCTTCGCCAGCACCTATTCCAAGCGCCGCGACGACGTGCAGCGCCTGCTCGACGAGGGCGTCAAGGCCGATCTCGGCGAGCGCTGGAACGCCGTGGTCAAGGCCTCGGTGGCGCTGGCGGCGACGCCGATCGCGTTCGGTCCTGAAAATATCGAGGAGCTGCGCCGGGCCGGGCTCGACGATGCCGAGATCGTCGACGTCATCAACGGCGCCTCGTTCTTCAATTGGGCGAACCGGCTGATGCTGTCGCTCGGCGAGCCCTCGAAATAGGCAGTCTCGCCGGCACAAGAATTGCTGCTTGTTTCAACATTGAGTGGATGGAGCCGTAGATGAGCAACATCGATCGCCGTACCCTGGTCAAAGGCTCGCTCGCTGCCATGATGGCGGGAGCCGCCTTCTCGCGCAGCGCGTTTGCGCAAGCCTCCGAGCCGATCCTGCTCGGCGTCAGCGGTCCTCTGACCGGGCCGAATGCGCAATATGGCACGCAGTGGAAGCAGGGATTTGATCTCGCACTCGACGAGATCCAGGCGGCCGGCGGCATCAACGGCCGCAAGCTCGCTTATCAATTCGAGGACAGCCAGAGCGATCCCCGCCAGTCGGTCGCAATCGCGCAAAAATTCGTCTCCGATCCCCGCATCGTCATGGAGCTCGGCGACTTCTCCAGTCCCGCCTCGATGGCGGCATCGCCGATCTATCAGCGCGGCGGCCTCGTGCAGTTCGGCTTCACCAATTCGCATCCTGACTTCACCAAGGGCGGCGACTTCATGTGGAGCACATCGGTCAGCCAGGCCGACGAGCAGCCGCTGTTGGCGCGCTATGCGGTGAAGCGCCTCGGCCTGAAGAAGCTTGCGGTGCTGCACCTCAACACCGATTGGGGCCGCACCAGCCGCGACTATTTCGTCAACGCCGCGAAGGAATATGGCGCGGAGATCGCGGTCACCGAAGGCTACATCGCGGAGGAACGCGACTTCCGCTCCACCCTGGTGCGCGTGCGCGATGCCAATCCGGACGGACTGATCCTGATCTCCTATTACTCCGACGGCGCGTTGATCGCGCGCCAGGCGCGCCAGGTCGGATTGAAGCAGGTGATCTGCGCCGCAAGCTCGGTCTACTCGCCGAAATTTTTGGAGCTCGGCGGCGAGGCGGTCGAGGACGTCCATGTCGGCACGCGTTACTTCCCAGAAGACCCGCGGCCCGAGGTGCAGAAGTTCATTGCCGGCTTCAAGAAGAAATACAACGGGCTGGAGCCCGACGCCTTCAACGCCTACTCCTATGATGCGATGAACATGGCGGCCGCGGTGGTGAGGATCGGTGGCGCCGACCGCAAGGCGATCCGTGACGCCTTCACCAAGGTCAAGGACGTTCCCAGCGTCATCTTCGGCACCGCGACGTTCGACGTCGCGACCCGCCGCGTCAAGGGCGCCATGAATGCCGAGCTGGTCGTGCGCAAGGGTCAGTTCGCGCTCTGGGACGGCAAGCCGACCTGATCTCCCTCCTCAGTAGGAACCCAGCGTGTCTTCCTGGTTCGACTACACGATCAACGGGCTGATCGTCGGCAATGTCTACGCCCTCGTTGCGGTCGGGCTCGCGCTGATCTTCGGCGTCAGCCGGCTGATCAACTTCGCGCAAGGCTCGATCTATCTGGTCGGGGCCTATATCGGCTGGGTCGCGGTGGTGCAGCTGCATACGCCGCTGCCGCTCACCATCATCGTGGTCGCGGCGGCAGCTGCGATCGTCGGCTTGGTCATCGAACGTTTCGGCCTGCGGCCGCTCCAGAACTCGGTGCGCATCGCGCCGCTGCTGGCGACCATCGGCATCAGCTTCGTGCTCGATCAGCTGGTGATGCTGACCTTCTCGCCCAACCCGCGCGCGCTGCCGAGCCAGTTGCCTGATGTCCGCTTCCAGGTCGGCGGCGGCACCATCGGGCCGCTCGACCTGCTGATCGCCGGCGTCGGCATCACCAGCGCGCTCTTGCTGTTCGTGTTCCTGCGCTACTCTAAGCTCGGCTGGGCGGTGCGCGCGGCCTCGCAGGACCGCGACGCCGCGATGCAGATGGGCGTCGACGTCAACCGCGTCAATCAGGCGGTGTTCGGCATTGCCGCAGCGCTCGGCGGCGTCTCCGGCATGCTGGTCGGCATGTACTACAACCAGATCGACACCGCGATGAGCCTGCAGGCGACGCTCAAGGGCGTCGTCGCCGAAGTGGTCGGCGGCGCCGGCAACGTACCCGGTGCTGTCATCGGCAGCCTGCTGCTGGGCCTCGTCGAGAGCTACGGCGTTGCCGTGTTCGGCACCAGCTACCGTAATCTGTTCGCGTTCCTGCTGCTGGTGGTCGTGCTCGTGTTGCGGCCGAACGGATTATTCGCCAGCGCGCGGCAGGCACCGCCCGAGCCGCTCACCGGCACCTTCATCGCGCCGAGCCGCCCGGTGCGCATTCCGCGCTGGGCGTTGCTGGTCGCGGTCGCGATCTTCGCGGTCCTGCCGTTCTTCCCGGTGTCCTTCTACGTGCTCCAGACCCTGATCAACGCTTGGCTGCTCGGCATGCTCGCGCTCAGCCTGACCCTGGTGGCGGGCACGATGGGGCAGGTCTCGCTCGGGCACGCGGCGCTGCTCGCGATCGGCGCCTATACCTCGGCGCTGCTGTCGCTGACCCTCAACGTTCCGGTCGGTCTCGCCATCATCGCCGGCGGGCTGATGAGTGCCGCGCTCGGCACGACGCTGATCTCCCCGTCGTTCCGGCTGCGCGGGCATTATGTGTCGATCGCGACGCTCGCGATCGGCGAGATCGTGTCGCTGGTGATCCTGAACTGGGAAAGCGTGACTCGCGGACCGATCGGCATCTCCGGCATCCCGCCGCTGTCGCTGTTCGGCTACGATCTGGTCAGCCCGACTTCGATCTACTGGTTCAGCTTTGTCGTGATGGTCGCACTCGCTTTGCTGCAGGGCCGCTTGCTCGGTTCGCACCTTGGCCGCAGCTTTCGCGCCATCCGAGACGACGACATCGCCGCGCGCGCCTATGGCCTCAGCCTCAACCGCTACAAATCGCTGGCCTTCATCTTCGGCGGTTTTGCTGCCGGCGTCAGCGGCGCCATCGCCGCGCATCTCTATTCCTACATCAACCACGAAACCTTCAACACGCAGCAATCGATTCTGGCGCTGACCGTCGTTATCCTTGGCGGCCTCGGCAATGTCGTCGGCGCCATCGTCGGGGCGGTGGCGCTGGTCGGCCTGCCCGAAGTGTTCCGGATCGCGGCGGAGTACCGCATCCTGATCTACGGCATCGTGCTGCTCTTGCTCGTGCGGTTCAGGCCGCAGGGCCTGCTGGGGACGATGTGATGGCGGAGCCTATGCTGTCCCTGCGCGGACTGACGCGCCGTTTCGGCGGCCTCACCGCCGTCGATGCCATCGATCTCGATCTCGCCAGGGGCGAGCTCATCAGCATCATCGGCCCGAATGGCGCCGGCAAGACGACGCTGTTCAATCTCGTGACCGGGCTCGACCGGCCTGATGCCGGCACGGTCCATTTCGAAGGCCAGGACATCACGGGCTTGTCGCCGGAACGGCTTGCGGCCGAAGGCATCGCGCGCACGTTCCAGCTCGGCCGCGTCTTCGGCAATCTCAGCGTCATGGACAATGTCCTGATCGGCGCGCACACGCGGCTGCGCGCCGTGAAACCGGCGGTGCCGGTGATCGGCCCGCTGCTGGAATTGGGCTTGGCTCTGTTGCGCCCGGCCAGCGTCAAGGCCGAGGAAGAGCGGCTGCGGGAGGAGGTGAGGGCCATTCTCGCGCGCTTCGGCGAGCGGCTGCTGCCGCGGATCGACCAGCCGGCCTACAGCCTGTCCTACGCCAACCGCCGCCGTGTCGAGATCGCGCGCGCGCTCGCGCTGAAGCCGCGCCTCTTGCTGCTGGACGAACCAACCGCCGGCATGAACCCGACCGAGACGGCGGAGATGCAGGCGCTCGTGGCCGAGCTGAAGGCGGAAGGGCTGACCATCCTCCTGATCGAGCACAAGCTTGAGATGGTGATGCGGCTCTCCGACCGCGTCATCGTCATGGACGAGGGCAAGAAGATCGCGGAAGGGCCGGGCGAGGAGGTCCGCAACGATCCCAAGGTGATCGAGGCCTATCTTGGTCACGGCCTGACGCCAGAGCAGGAGAGCGCGGCATGACGGCGAGCACACCCGAACCGCTGCTGGTGCTGTCGAACGTCAACACGTTCTATGGCCAGGCCCAGGTGCATTTCGACCTCTCGATCACGGTCGCGCGCGGCCACATCGTCTGCCTGCTCGGCGGCAATGCCAGCGGCAAGTCGACGACGATGAAGATCATCTTGGGACTCGTGAAGCCGCGTTCGGGTGATGTGACTTTCGACGGCGCCTCGCTGCTTGGCCTGTCCACGCCGCAGATCGTCCGCCGCGGCATCGCCTCGGTGCCGGAGGCGCGGCGCCTGTTCGCCGACATGAGCGTCCGCGAAAATATCCTGATGGGCGCCTTCGTGCGCAACGATCGCGATGCGGTGGCGCAGGATCTCGACAGGATGCTGACACTCTTCCCAAAGCTCGGTCAGCGGCTGTCGCAGCGTGCCGGCTCGCTCTCCGGCGGCGAGCAGCAGATGGTCGCGATGGCGCGCGCGCTGATGAGCCGTCCCAGGATGATCGTGATGGACGAGCCGACCATGGGCCTGTCGCCGCTCTATGTCGATCGCGTGCTGGAGCTGATCCGCACCATCAACCAAGAAGGCGTGTCCGTCTTCATGGTCGAGCAGAATGCCAGCCTCGCGCTCGAGATCGCACACGAGGCCTATGTGCTCCAGACCGGCAGGATCGTGCTGTCAGGCCCGGCGCGGGCGCTGGCGGACGACCCCCGCGTGCGGGATGCCTATCTCGGCGGCTCCGAGGCGGCGTAGTGCGATCTATCCACTCGTCATGGCCGGGCTTGACCCGGCCATCCACGTCTTAGGCTGCAGCGCGAAGAACGTGGATGCCCGGGACGAGCCCGGGCATGACGACCTCCCTGCAAATTCGCATATGCGATCATCAGGCCACAGCCGGGGCTGGTCAGTGTGACTATTCTATGAAAATATCATACCGTGCGATGGAGCGTACGGACGGATTGAATTCGTGACGAGATGGTCCTTGCGGGCAATCGAGCCCGGCGTAGCGTTGCTGTTCGGCGGGCTGATTGCCGCCAACATCGCCGCATGGGCCTGGGCCTTCGCGGCGTTCGGCGACCGTCCGACGGTGATGGCGACAGCGCTGCTGGCCTGGGTGTTCGGGCTGCGCCACGCCGTCGATGCCGACCACATCGCCGCGATCGACAACGTCGTGCGCAAGCTGATGCAGGCGGGCGATACGCCGCGCAGCGCCGGCCTCTATTTCGCGCTCGGTCATTCCACCATCGTCGTGGTCGCGGCCATGCTGCTCGCGCTCGGCGTCGTCGGCCTTGGCGCCGACAGCCTGCTCAAGCAGATCGGCAGCTTCATCGGCACATCGGTATCGGCGCTGTTCCTGCTCGTGATCGCGGCCATCAACCTCGCCATCTTCGTCAGCCTGTGGCGGGCGATCCGCATCGCGCGCGAGCAGGGCGTTCACGACGCCGAAGGGCTTGATGCGCTGCTCGCCAATCGCGGAATGCTGGCACGTCTGCTCGGCCCGATGTTCCGCCTGGTGACGCGGCCGTGGCACATGTATCCGCTCGGCGTCCTGTTCGGCCTGGGCTTTGACACCGCGACCGAGATCGGCCTGCTCGGCATCTCCGCCACGGAGACCGCGCACGGCGCCTCGCTCGCCGATATCCTGGTCTTCCCCGCGTTGTTCGCAGCAGGCATGGCATTGGTCGACACCGCCGATTCCACGCTGATGGTGAGTGCCTATCGCTGGGCCTTCGTCGATCCCTTGCGAAAACTCTGGTACAACCTCACCATCACCGGCGCTTCCGTCGCGGTGGCGCTGCTGATCGGCGGCATCGAGGCGCTCGGGCTGATCGCCGATCGGCTCGGCCTGTCCGGCGGCGTGTGGGTGCTGGTCGACGGTCTCAACGGATCGCTCGCCAATCTCGGTTTTGCCGTGATCGCGTTGTTTGCGATCGCCTGGCTCGTCTCGGTCGCGCTCCACCGCCGTATCTTTGCTGACGATCGCGGTGCCGCGCCTGACATGCTGATCGATGCGACCGAGGTAGCGCGACGGGCCTGAGTCCCCGGGATCAGAGCGAAGCCGCGCTTTGCACTCGCTCCGCCGGCAGCTCGTCCGCATTGGGATCGCCCGGCGCGGTCGCCCAGGCCAGCTCCACTAGCGTCACGAACCTGCGGCCACCGCCGTCGAGCTGGACGACGATCAGGCCCTGCTCCTCCATATAGCCGAGGAGGCGCTGCGCCCGGCGCAGCGAATGCGAGCCGTAGGCGCGGGCGATCGCGGCATCGCCGGGGCAGGGCCAGCCCTCCTTCGCGGCGCGCGCGATCATCATGAACACGCCCTGCATGTCGTCGGGCAGGATCGAGGCGCGCAGCGACACCTCTTGCCAGGCATCGTCCTCGGCGAGGTCGGTGCCGAGCCCGGCGCGTGCATGCGTCAGCATGCGGCGGAATTCGTTGAGGTCGGGCACCGCCGAGCCAAGGCCCTCGATGCGGCAGCGGACCACGAATTCCTGATAGAGCACGCCGATGGCGCGGAAGCCGGCATCTGGCTCGGCCAGCACGGCGCGAAGCGTACGATCGACGCGCTCGCGCCGCTCCGCAAGCTCCTCGGCGCTGACGGGCACCTCGACCACTTCGGTGCGGATCTCCGGCGTCGCGGCTGCTTTCGCCGCGCGGAGCTGCTCGAGCAAATCCGGCGCGGGCCGGCGCTGCGGCCGGCTGGCATCGGGTGGCGGTGCCGCCAGGATCACGGCGCGCGCATCCTCCAGCGTCGCTTCGGGCAGCGGCATCAGCCGCGGCGTGGAATTGCGCGGGCTGGTATCGGTCGCGCCGATGTTCAGGCGCAGGGGACGGCGCGACAGCGCAGGTCCCAGCGCCATGAACTGTCCGCGCTCGAGATCGCGAAAGGATTCTGCCTGCCGCCGCTCCATGCCGAGCAGATCGGCGGCCCGCGCCATGTCGATGTCGAGGAAGGTGCGGCCCATCAGGAAGTTCGAGGCTTCCGCCGCGACGTTCTTGGCGAGCTTGGCGAGGCGCTGGGTCGCGATGATGCCGGCAAGCCCGCGCTTGCGGCCGCGGCACATCAGATTGGTCATGGCGCCGAGCGACAGCTTTCGCGCCTCGTCCGACACTTCGCCGGCGACGGCAGGCGCGAACAGCTGCGCCTCGTCCACGACGACGAGCATCGGGTACCAATGGTCGCGGTCGACGTCGAACATCCCGCCAAGGAATGCCGCGGCGCGCCGCATCTGATTCTCGGCATCGAGGCCTTCGAGATTGAGCACGGTCGAGACGCGATGCAATCGCGCGCGTTCGCCGGCAACCTGCAAGCCGCGCTCGGTGTGATCCTCGGCGTCGATCACCAGATGGCCGAATCGCTCGGCCAGCGTGACGAAATCGCCCTCGGGATCGATGATGGCCTGCTGCACCCAGGGCGCGCTCTGCTCCAGTAGGCGCCGCAGCAGATGCGATTTGCCGGAGCCGGAATTGCCCTGCACCAGGAGGCGGGTCGCCAAGAGTTCTTCGAGGTCCATGGCGGCCGCGGCGCCTGCCGTGGTCTGCCCCATCTCGATCGCAACCGTCATGTCCCCGACTCAAGTCCCGTCATTCGCGGACAGGGGCTTATCAATCCGGCCGGGGCGCGTCGAGCGGAACAGGGCGAATCATGCCGTGTTGCCCACGGCGGAGTTAGGCGTGATTCGAGAGCCGCAGAAGTGCGGGCCGATAGGGCGCCTGCGGATCGTCGTCCTCGTTGTCGGGAATCGCGCAGGAGCCGAATTCCTGCCTGATCCGCTCGACCTCGGCGATGCGCTCGTGCAGCCGCTGCAGATGTTCGGGCGATCTTGCCCTCCAATAACGGAACGTGTCCTGCGTCAGCGGCAGGAACGCGGTGCCGAACAGCGTCGGTTCCGAAACGATGGTGCGTCCGAGCAGCATGAACCGGTCGGGGCCGGACACGATGAGGGTCGCATAGCCGCGGTTGCCTATCCGCCTGATGCCGTTCAGCGACCATTCGGCGAGCTTGCTGAAGTAAGGCTCTTCCCGCCAGCGATCGGGACAATGGTCGTCTGCGGTGACGTTGACCGCGTCCTGGCTGAAATGGACGATGAGCCCGGCCTTCGCGGGGAACCACTCGTCGTCGAGATGGCCCTGCAGCCAAGCACAGACGAACGAGCGGCACATCTGCGGACGGCGGTCGTAGATGGTGCATCCCGTGCCGGTCTGCCAATGCTTGCAGAGCTGGTTCACCGGCTTGTCGACGGCGGCCACCTCGAGGATGTCGCAGCAGGCGTTGCAGGAACCGCATTGCCGGGCGGGACGCGCCGTCTTCGGCAGGCCGGTCGCGCGAAAACCCTGGCCGTCGCGGACCAACAGCTTCTGCTTCTCCAGCGCGGTCAATGCACGTTCGATCTTGAGACGGGATAGTCCGGTGGCGTCGATCACGCCCTTCATCGTCGTCGCGCCCGCCTCGACCGCGCGAACGACGCTCAGCATTGCCTGATCCATTTTTTATTTATCTTGTTGGTTTGCGTCCGCTCCTGGACGCCGGCATTGCATAATGGCTGAGGCGAAAAGCTATCGTCCTCCGTTTTGCGGGACAACAAGCGGAGACTGATCTGCGCGCATGCGGCGCCTGCGCAAATGCAGGATCGCGCGCGCCGCGCGCCGATCGCTTCAAGCCTTGGCGACAGGGAATTTCGATCGCGCTTGACGGATCCGCGGGCAAAACGGCGTCATTTCACCGCCGTCCAGCCAAACAGACGATGAGCAGCCGGCGTGTTCTCACGCGGCTGTGATATGCGCGAGGCATGCGCTCGCGCGCGGAAAGACGACACGTTTGCGTGATTGCGCGCTGATGATGAAGCATCGCGCGGCGCGTTGCTCATGCATCACACCGGGAACTGGCCGGGTGCTCGGCGAATGAATGCAGCCCCGGAGGGAGCGCAGCGTGATCCGGGCTACGGAGCACGCCGCGTCAAGGTCGACGCGATCCGACAGGAACGGAAGCGGCCCGCTACTGCGCGCCGGACCCGCCCTGCACGATCTTCTCGTTCAGCTTCTGGTCCACGGTGTCGACCGTGCGATCGATCTCAGCATTGGGCACGCCGAGCTGATGCGAGATCAGCTTCACCAGGAGGTCGACGCGCTCGATGAAGGGTGCGCCGCTCGCGATCGCGCGCGCAGCCGACGAGGGCTTGAGCAGGCTCTCGGCGGCCTTGGCGTATTTCGCGAACGGCACCTGGTCCTGCGGATCGGCGCCGAGCTTGCGGGCGATCGCATCGACATGGTCGTAGATCGTCTGCGAGCGCTGGAGGTCGCCGTGAACGGCGTCGCGGATCGATTGCGGCTCGTGCGGCGTGATGCAGCGGTAGTTGCCGGTCAGCAGCATCGACCATTTCGCCAGCGGCACGAACAGGGAGTCGAACACTTTCAGCTTCACCGGCACGTCGTGGCCGTCGAGCGTCACCGCGTCGATGTCGGCCTCTAGCTCGCGCAGCACCTTGTTGTGCTTCTCGTCGGCGAAGGCCGATGCCTTGAAATTCGTGGGCAGGCCGACATGGAGAACGTTCGCCGCGTCCTCCGGCGGGCGGAACGCCTGCGGATCGGGCGAGCACAGTGTCACCAGGCCCGGCTCGAAGCGCTCCCACACCTGCGCGTTGGTGTAGGCCTCCTCGAGATCCATGTCCGCGAGCGCCGGAATGCGCTTGAGATAAGGCAACGGCGGCATGTTCATGATCGACAGGCACGGCAGCTTCGCGGCGGCGATCTTGACCATGAGAACGCGCACCGTGTGGTTGGTGTATTGCGGCTCCTGCATCGCGAGGCCGACCATGTCGTAGCGCGAGAGGTCGACATTGGCCGGCGTCACCGCGTCGAGCTTGCCGGGCAGGTCGCGCGAGAAGATAGCCCGGTGCGCGGCTTCGTCGCGCAGCTTGATGCGTACTTCGGTACCTTCGCGGTTGATCAGCTCAGCGGTCTTGGCGCGGCAGACCAGGGTCACATTGTGCCCGGCCATCAGCAGCTTCGTGCCCAGCAGCGAGCCGTAGGAAGCTCCGAGAATCAATATGTTACGCGCCATATTCCGTCCCCTCGACAATGTGCGTGATTTTTGAGCCCCGGCCGTCATCCGCGGGCGAGTTGCCGGCATGTAAGGCGAAGTGCGTGAGGATGGCAACTGGGATAATGCATACAAGGCCTTGGGCTATATTCCGTCGGCCGGATGGCGTGCGACCCCGTCCAGGTTGCCGGGGGCTCGCCGGTCGCGCGGCGGGGCAATTCCCGCCCAGTTGTCGCCATTACATTCTGTCATACCGAAATTCTGTTTAACGAATGTTTTGCGCGTTTCGGGTGGGCTATGCACGCAAGGATGCATATCGGCACACAAGGATACATATCGTCTCACGATATATTTGAATGGGCCGTCAACGGTTCCGGTCGCTCTCCGTCGATAGTCGCGTTGACGAAGCGGCAATCAGCCGCATCTTTCGCCATTATCGTGATTGGCGGTGCGCTAGATTCGCGCCGTAAAAATTACGCGATCAGGGCTGATACGACATGCCGCATCGTCATCGCGGGTCTGTTTTGATCATTGATGACAACAAATGTTAAAACGCGGGGATCGCGAACATGGCAGAGTGGAGAACCTCGATCGCACGGAGCGGGGAACTGACCACTGGGTTGAGCCAGCCTGAATCTTTGAGCGAGGCCGGCTCGTTGCGATCGGCAGCCAGATCGACGGACACGATCAGGCGCGTTGCGACGGAATCGAGCAGGCGCGCGGCGCGCCATGCTGGAAGCGAAGCCGGCAAGTCTAGCAACCGCTGACGCTGCTGTTCGGAGATCATGATGGACGGTGGTCATTGGCCTCATGGTTCTTGTGACGGCGCCGGTGGAAGCCTGGTACGCTTGCGTAGACGCGCGTCCGAATTCTTCGATAGCTTGCCCGTTGCAGAACTGGCGAGCGAGGCACACAGGCGGCTATGGATTTCGGACTGGTTGCGGGTCGCAGAAGACTATCGGACCTTGGCCGAATTCGCGCGCGCGGACCGTTCTGGCCGGATCGCGCATGAAGCGTGGATGTGCGCGCAGACGGCGATCCAAGTCGCGCGAAGCCTGTCTTGTCAGGAAGACATCGCGGACGCCGACCTCGCAGACAAGCTCGCGACCGGCCTGAAAAGCTTCGAGGATGACGCTGGCCTTGCGATCGATCGCGTCGAGATCGATTGCTTTGGTCAGGAGGTGCTTGCCGGCTTCTTTGTCCAGGGCGGGCGTCGGGGGCCTCGCGCACCCGTGGTCATCTGCATCAGTGACGAGCACATCACCGGCAGCTCGATGATGGGTCGGCTGCCGCCAGCCTTGCTTCGCCGCAACATGTCGCTGCTGCTGATCGA
This sequence comes from Bradyrhizobium genosp. SA-4 str. CB756, assembly GCF_000473125.1. Taxonomy (NCBI): domain Bacteria; kingdom Pseudomonadati; phylum Pseudomonadota; class Alphaproteobacteria; order Hyphomicrobiales; family Nitrobacteraceae; genus Bradyrhizobium; species Bradyrhizobium genosp. SA-4. Next base: position 145,974 of record NZ_KI421499.1, read on the forward strand.
CCCCTGCAATTCGTCCCATCGTCGTTCTTTCAAGCCGGAGCATGTGCTGCAATGCTGCCTGGACTATCTGGAGGCTCGTCCGGATATCGACCAGCAGCGGATCGCGATCTATGGCGAAGGCGCCGCCGCCCCGCATGCATCCCGTCTTGCACTCACGGATGGCAGGATCGCTGCCGCCGTTTGCGACGGTGGCCTTCTGACGCAGTTCATGCGCCGGGCGCCGTTTCGCTGGATGACCGGACTGGAGCAGAGCGACCAGGACGGGAGCTCGACAGGCTCGATGCTGCCGTCGCGTCGACTATCTTGTCCGCTTCTGGTGGTCGTCGGCAGTCGCTCGATGGTGCGCGAGCACGAGGCTCTCGAACTTCGAACGTTCTATCGGCAGGCCGGAGCCGATTGCTCGATCGTGGTGCCGAATTGCATCCCTCACCCGCTGGGCGAGGTCGAGAATTTCATCGCCGTGGACGACTTCATTTTCGAATGGCTCGACGGCAAGCTTGGAGTTGGTCGTCAGCCGGATTCCCTCACCTATCTCTAGCCGGATCAAGGAGCATCGCGTGCAGGTCGCTCCGGTGCGGCGTGACGTCGATCAGGGATGGCCAGGCGGTGCTGCGCCCGACGTCGGCGGATCACGAAGCGTCGATGGCCAGCAATCGTGCAGCAAGCCGCGCGTTCTTGGCGAGCTTGGCCAGCGCAGCATTCAGATCGGCCAAGGTCTCCTCATCGAGCTCATTGAACATGGTCGAATTCAAGGCGAGCCTTCTCTTGGAGAGCTTGCCGATTTCCGTCGTCGCCTTCTCTGTCAGCGACATCAGGACGAAGCGGGCATCGTCGGCTGCCGGTCGCCGCGACAGGAATCCGCCCTTCTCGAGGCTCTTGGTCTGGTTGGTCACGAAGGCCGGATGGATCCGCAGCTTGTTCGCGATGTCGATACCGGCGACGCCGCGCCCCTCATCGAGTTCGGTGATGGCCATCAAGATGAGCCACTGCGGCTCGGTAATGCCTAGCAGGGTGGCCCAGCTGGTGTGGATGTCCTCGAGCTGAGAGTGGATTTCGACCACATTCCAAATGAAGTCCGTAATCGCTCTGTCGAGCCTCTTCTCAATCATGTGGTCCCGGGATCGCTCAGGCAGAAGGAAATCAGACAGGTCAGCAAAGTAGATCTTGTACCGGGATATTGGGCACGTGTCCCGTGCATAGCGTGCGGGAGGCGTCGATGCCTATCGTGCCGCGAAAACCATTTGGCCATTCAACGCTTGCATAAAACAATTAATTGGGTTACATGTAATCCCACTCAAGTTTGCTGCTCTTGACCAACGTCGACAGCTAGCAATGTGAGACCTCCAAGAAAGCCCTCGGGATGCCCCCTGAGGGCTTTTTCTTTTGTTTTCAGCATCTAGATGGCCAGTAAACCGCCCTGTTGCTTGGCGGCAACATCCTCTTCAGAACTTGCGCTTCATCAAATCAATGAATTGAGGCGATTGTTTTTATAAACTATACGTGAAGCACGACGGAGGGGGGGCACCTCACTGTCGTTTCAGTCCGGACCTTCAGTGCGGACCTGAATTGAACGGAAATTGATGTGGGTAACGCGGCCTCCAGCGAGGACCCGGCCCCCTGAACCGACACCTGGAGGTTTACTAATGAAGTTGACGAAGACGCTCTTTCTCGGCTCGGCAGCCGGCCTGATGGCCGTCTCCGGCGCGTTCGCAGCCGATCTTCCCGTGAAGGCCAAGGCGGTCGAATACGTGAAGATCTGCTCGCTGTACGGCGCCGGCTTCTACTACATCCCGGGCACTGACACCTGCATCAAGCTGGGTGGCTATCTGCGCGCTGAAGTTGGTCTGAACACCAACAGCATCTATGACTCGCAGCGTACCGCGCCTGCCGCGGGGCGCAATCGCCTGAGCAACTACTACACCATGCGCGCTCGTGAAGATCTCAACATCGACACGCGCACCGCAACCGAATACGGCGTCGTCCGCACGTTCTTCGATGCGACGTTCTCCTGGACCACGGGTAGCTATCAAGGCACGGGTTCTGGGTTCGGCGGCACTGCCTATAGCAGCACGCTGGCCCTCAACAACGCTGGTGCGTCCCCGGCGCTGGTCGGTTCGTCGATCAACCCGACTGACGGCGGCACCTCGGGCGGTGCGCTCGGCGTGTACTATGCCTTCATCCAGTTCGCCGGCTTCACCATGGGTAAGGCCGTGTCGCAGTTCGACGCGCCCTGGACCAACTATCCCGGCAACAACTTCGACGGTCTCGTCGGCGGCTCGGGCACGGTCACTGGTGTCAACCAGTTCACCTACACCGCTGACTTCGGTCAGGGCGTGACGGCGGCGTTCTCGGCTGAAGACGCAACTGCGTACTACCAGGCCGGCAACCTCAACGTCAGCAGCGCTGCTGGTGCTGCTGCTATCGCCGGTTTGACCACTGGTGCGCTGGGTGCCAACGCCATCGGCGGCTCGCGTTCGCCGAACCTCGTCGGTATGGTGCGTGTCGATCAGGCTTGGGGCCTCTTCCAGGCGTCGGTGGCTGCGCATGACAACCACGTTGCCTACTACGGCGCGACCGAGACGACTGGTCACCCCGACGACAAGTGGGGTTGGGCGGTTCAGCTCGCTCTGTCGATCAAGAACATCCCGACCGGTGCGGGTGACGTGATCAACATCTCGGGCGTCTACACCGACGGCGCGACCCGCTACAACTTCCAGAACCTGGCGGGCGGCTCGTACATCATGTACGGCGGCTCGAGCCTTGCCTACCAGAGCGTCGCCGCGGTTACCGCTCCGGACACCACGTACGTCACGGGCGGTTCGCAGGAAAGCGTCAAGACCTGGGGCTTCCGTGGCGCTTACACCCACAACTGGGACCCGTACTGGAACACCGCGATCTACGGTGCCTACGCTCAGGCCCAGTTCGGTGGTGGGACCAAGACCTTCCTCTGCGGAGCTGGTGGCGTGTTCTCGTCGGTTGCGGGCGTGACCTCGTGCAATCCTGACTTCAACATCGGTCAGATTGGCCTGATCACCCGCTGGACCCCGGTCAAGAACCTCACGTTCTCGGGCGACTTCACCTGGACCCATGTCGACCAGAAGTATGCTGGCGTGGTTGCTGCCGGCGCCAACTTCCCGGTCGCCAAGCCGGCCGCGACAACCGAGCTGAAGGATCAGGACTCGTTCACCCTGCTGCTCCGCGCTCAGCGCAACTGGTAAGATTAGTCGAAAGCAATTCGACGAAGCACCCGGCGGGCAACCGCCGGGTGTTTTTTTGTGGCGATTCGTAGCCCCGACGGAGATTTGTAGCCCGGAGGAAGCCAACGGGTCGGCGCGGAGCGCCGCCCGATGACAGGCTCAGCGTAATCCGGGTTCTTGCCACGAGCGACAGCCGCCCCGGATTGCGCTCCGCTCCGTCCGGGCCTGCGTAGCGCGGCCTGTGTCGCCGCCCGTCAACCCCTCCTCCCAAAAATATTCCGCTTTACCGAAATTCGGAAATAGCGTATGTGTCGCCCATCCTGGCTCATCCTTGAGGGGCGATCGTGAGGTCGTCACGGTTCGCGAGCAGGGGGTGCGGTGGACGCGGCAGCGTCGGACGCGAGAGGTTAGGGCGGGGCGGATTGCTCTCCGTGAGCCCGAAACCGCGCGTGGACGAACGGCGCTGTCAGGTTCGTCTCGCCTGTAAGTTTCCGGCTCTGTCGACAGGGCTGGGAAAACTGCGGCGAATAGCGGGCCGTGCGTACGGCAAAACCGTGTGGTCCTGGCCGTCGTTGCTACGGTCAAGCTCTTGCGGATGCGGCAGTCGCGTCAACCGGCGCGGTGCCGGCGACTTTCGTGAGAGTGAGGGAGGCCAGAACGAACTCGGCTCCCGGGAGAGCACGGCATAAGCCGTCCAACCATCGCGCAGGGAAGGCCGTGTGTTGGGCTTCACCTGTATGCTGCTGTGCGGTCTCCTTGCGCTACCTATTCGCGCAGCGGACCGTGGGTGCTAGCCGGCACCCGGCCTTCCCTGCGCCCTCTTGGCCTTGAGGGTGGAGAGATCAAGCAAAGCTCGGGTGAATGACGCCGCGAGGGCGAATACGCATGTCTGCAACCACACACTCGCTGTCATCGCCTGGCTTGACCGGGCGATCCAGTACTCCGAGGGCTCGTGATTGAATCGATGGGCCGCGGCGTACTGGATTCCCCGCCTTCGCGGGGAATGACAGTTGGAAGAGCGAAGCCGCGCCCTCACGAAAGTTGCAGTGATAGGCAGAGAGCGTGCCAGACATTCAGGCATCGTAGGGTGGGCAAAGCGAAATGTGCCCACGACTTCTGTCATCATGGAGAGATGGTGGCACGGCGCTTTGCGCCTTTGCCCAACCTACGGCACCGCTGCAACCAGCGCCAATCTATCCCCGTCACCCTGAGGTGCACGCTCTGCGGCGCATCGCGCCGCGGAGGGCGACAGCCCGACTGCACGCTCTGTTGTCCGGAAGACGATGCGCGTCTCATCCCTGGCTCGCCACGCGCGCGCGGTCGAGATGTTCCTCGATCTTCGGACGATCGCGGGTGCGCTCGAAACTGGTGCAGAGCAGCTCTGTCTCCTCGAGCGAGATCGGGGCCCGATACAACCGGCACATGAACTCGGCCGTTGCGCGTCCCTTGCCGGTGCCGGCGTGGCCGGGGCTGCGTTCGGCGAGGAACATGCAGTCGCGGCAGATGCTGGCGTCGAGCCGCTGATGGGCCGCGTCGAGATGATTGAGGATCTCGCGGAGCGAGTCGCGCAAGCGGAGGCACTCCTCGGTGCCGAGTGCAGTGACCGCATTCACCACATGATTGATCGGGTCATGCTGGTTCAGGACTTTCTCGCCTTGCGCAGTGACGTGGAGCACGACGGAGCGTTTGTCCTCGTGCGAGGGCTTTCGCACCAGGAAGGACCTGCCCTCCAGCGTCTTCACGATCTGCGATGCAGTCGCCCTGGTGGCGCCGATGAAGCCGGCGAGCGCGGAGGGGGTGCGCGAAAACCTGTTGGCACGGCCGAGAAAGCGCAGCGCCATCCATTCCCGATCGCGCAACCCGTGCTGATTGCCCTCGAAATACCAAGCTCTCGCCGCCTGGACCAGCAGCTCGACAGCCTCACGTGCCAACGGCATGGATTTACCTCGCCCCGGGAATCTCTTTTGCGGCGCCCCGGAGCCGCATTCCGCCGTAGCACGCGAATCGTTTGCGGGAGGCCGTATGACCCGCAATGTCCGACTCGCACGCCTTGCCCGATGTCCGCACGAAAGCACGGACTGCTCGGTACCCGACTTGGACTGACGGGCACTGCAAGCCGCGACGCGAGACGCGGCGTCGCCGATGGTATGCCAATCGTGGCGTCGTCGAACGAAAGCCCGAGTTGCCGTCACTGGCGGACGATGGATCGGAGTTGTTCAACCGAAGCCCCTGAAGTTCAAGTCACACGCAGACGTTTCTTTATGTTCACCGAAACGATGAATGAGCTTCTCAACAAAATCAAGTCAAGTCACTCTAGGAGACTGGATGTCGCTCGAAGCAATTGTCACGTTCAAGACAATCTTGTTCTTCGGGACACATGATGGTGATCGTAATATGCAGCATAACAAGTGCCTTTCGAGCAAATATACGATGGTTTGATTGCACGCATATTGCTGTCTGTCGTCGATGCAGCGTGGTCGAAGCTTGTGCATGGCGACGATGCGCATCGGCGCGCCGTCCACAACTTGTGCGATCCGTCAGGGAATCGCCAATGGAACTCGCAGGGATTGCACGCAGCGGTTGTTACCGTAATGCCCGCAAAATGGACCGGTTGGATCCCTTTCATCCCGGTCGCGCGAATCTCGACCGAACGGATGACATGCTTGTGGCGGGAATGTTGGCGATGCGCATGCATATGCGTCGGCAGCGTACATGATCGACTGTCGCGATAATGAGCAGGGCCGGTGTGACGAGCAGCGCGTCGAGAAAGCGCGTCAAAAACAAGAAACTAGAGCTTCGGTTCTGACTCAATCAGAACCGAAAATGCTTCAGTCGCCCCGGAGCATGTCCCGGAGCTCGCGGAACGGGTCGGCGCTCGGCGGAGCCGAGGCGTCTTGCCGCATGGCGCTGTAGATCCTCGGTACCATGTCGATGGCCTGGTCAAGGCCCGAATCACGTCCCGACTGATAGCCGCCCATCAGGCGGAGGTCGCGCGTGTCCTCGTATTTGGCGATCATGGTGCGCAGCTTGCTCACCAATTCGCGCTCTTCGGGGTCCCAGACGTTGTGGGCGAGGCGCGAGACCGAGGCTAGCACGTCCACGGCCGGATAGCGCGCCTGGTCGGCGATGTGCCTGGAGAGCACGATGTGGCCGTCGAGCGTGCCGCGGATGGTGTCGGCGATCGGCTCGTTGTGATCGTCGCCGTCGACCAGCACGGAGAAAATGCCGGTGATCGAACCGGATCCCTCCTCGCCGGGCCCGGCGCGCTCCAGCAGGCGCGGCAGGTCGGTGAAAACAGTCGGTGCATAGCCGCGCGCGACCGCGGGCTCGCCGGCGGCCAGCGCGACCTCGCGGGCGGCGTGGGCGAAACGGGTGATCGAATCGACCACGAGCAGCACCGATTCGCCCCGGTCGCGGAAATATTCGGCGACCGCCATGGCCGTCTTCGGCGCCAGCCGCCGCATCATCGGGCTTTCATCTCCCGTCGATACGATGGTGACGGCGCGGTTGCGGTTGGTGCCGAGCACGTCCTCGATGAATTCGCGCACCTCACGGCCGCGCTCGCCGACGAGCGCCAGCACAACGGTGTCGAAGCCCTGGCTGCGGGCGAGCATCGCAAGCAGCGTCGACTTGCCGACGCCGGAGCCGGCGAAGATGCCGACGCGCTGGCCGGCGCAGATCGGGGCGAACAGGTCGATGACGCGCACGCCGGTGCGCAGCGGCTTGTGCACGCGCGCGCGCTTCATGGCCGATGGCGCCTCGGCCTCGGCCGAGACGGCCCGCGACCCCGGCGTGAGCGGGCCCTGCCCATCCAGCGGGGCGCCAAGCGCGTTGATGACGCGGCCCTTCCAGCTCGGATCGGGCGCGAAGGACAAGGGCGGCATCCGATAGGCGACGGAGCCGAGGCCGCCGGCAAATTGCCGGTCGAACGGCTTGGCGATGATGCCATCGCTGTCGATCCGCACCACCTCGCCGATCTGCGGCTTGCCGCCGGAATTGACGCCGATGAGTTCACCGAGCCTGACGAAGCGCGACAGGCCGGAGACACGGAAATGCGTCGGCGCGATCTCGGAGATCGCGCCGCTGACGCTGGCCAGGGGAGTGCTCTGCTGAAGCTCCAGCAGCGCCCACTCGAGTTGCCGAAGAGCGTTCAAGGAAATCGTCCACCATCAATGCGCACGCGGCGCAAACTACTTGCAGGTCTATTTGCCCGGCTCGCCCAGCGTCCGGATTGCATTCTGGAGCGAGCTCTCGGTGCCCTCGATCATCGAATTGGTGCCGTCGAAGGCGCGCGAAGCCGCGATCAGCTTCGTCAATTCCATCATCGGATTGGCGCCGGAGCCTTCGACATAGCCCTGCTTGAAGCCGTCGCGGGAGAAATCGGCGATGGCGGTCGCGGGCCGGTCGGGCGTGACGCCGGAATTGCCGTAGCGCTCGAGGTTGGCATCGGCGGGGATGTTGAACAGGCCGATGGTGCCGATCTCGTTGTTGTCCTGGGTGATCGCGCCGCTGCGCGCGATCGAGATCGGTCCGCCGTTCGGGTCGAGCGTGATCTGCGCGCCGCCGGCATCGATCACCGGGAAGCCGGCCACCGTCTGAAGATCGCCGTTGGGAGCGATCTGGAGGCGGCCGTCGCGGGTATAGACCGTGCCGTTCGGGCCGGCGAAGGCGATCCAGCCCTGGCCGACCACGGCGACGTCGAGCGGGTTGCCGCTTTCGGTGATGCTGCCTTGCTCGCGCGAGATGATGTTGTCGCCGGGCGAGGAGAAGGCCACCGGGTTCGCGCCGGCCTTGGACAGCACCGTCTCGAACTTCACCACGTCGGTGCGGAACGCCGCCGTGTTCACGTTGGCGACGTTGTTGGCGATGGTCTGGAGGCGCTTTTCGAGCGCGACCTGCGCCGACAATCCCACATAGAGAGCCGATTGCATGACTTACCTGTTGAAGCGAATGTTCTGAAGCGTCGTGAGCATGTCGGTATCCAGGCTCACCGATGTCGAGGCGCCGGCGATCAGCACCAGCGCGGGATTGGTCGAATTGTCGCTCTGGGCCTGGGTCGCATCCCACATCGCGGCAAAGCGCTGCACGAATTTTGTGACCTTGGTCGGGTCCTGGAAATCGGTGAGATCGATCTTGTCCGTGATCATCTTGGCCTGGGCGTCGATGTCGGACGAGCTGATTGTCGACGACCAGCCCATGGCGGTCTGGACCACCTGGGTCAGCGCCTTGTCGGCGAGGATCTGATAGGCGTTCGTGATCGTGGAGGCTTTACGGGTGAAATAGAGTGCGAGCCGCAGGCCCTCGTTCTGGTTGCCGGCGTTCTCCTCCAGCGTCTGCGTGACGTATTGGGTCGCCGTGCCGGTCGTCGCCGCGGTGGTCGAGGTCGCCTGATCACCGAGGGCGGCGAAATTGAAGGCGGTGGCGAACTGCCGGTAGCGGGTGTCGGAGAGCTTGTTGGCGAAAGCGTCCTGGTCCGAGACACCCTCAGTCAGCACCTTGCGCATGAACGCCTTGGCGTAGGTCATGTCGCTGAGGCCATAGGCCTTCATCGCGTAGGAATAGAGGCGGTAGTCGTTCAGGAAGTCGTCGATCGTCTTCACGTTGCCGATATGGCTGAGGAAGTAATCGGTATCGCGGCTGACATCGGGCTGCGTCGCGACCTGCGTCATCGACTTGCTCATGTCCGTGGTCAGTCTGGTGTAGTCCGCGATGGTGGATAGCATGGCCCGCGCCCCTCTGGCCGCTGTTGCGGCGTGTCCCAAGCTGCCGTCAATTGCTTGCGCGGGGCTGGCGATGCGGCAAGCCAGCTTCGCGCAAGCGTCGCCGACTAGATATTCCCAGTGGGATCGGCGATGGAGCGGCGTGTTGGGCAGTTTCGTGGGGATTTTCATCACGGTAGCGGCGCTGCTCGGCGGCTTTGCCGCCATGGGCGGGCATCTGGCCGTGCTCATGCAGCCGTGGGAATTCGTGATCATCATAGGCACCGCGGTCGGCACCTTCATCCTGGCCAATCCGTGGAAGACGGTCATCGACACTGGGGTCGCCTGCATGCAGGCCGTCACCAACGCCGTGCCGGGACAGCGCTATTACCTCGACCTGCTCGGGGCGCTGCACGCCCTGATGCGCGAGCTGCGGGGCAAGGGCCGCAACGAGGTGGAAGCCCATATCGACGACCCCTCGTCTTCCGAGATCTTCAAGGCGTTCCCGAGCGTGCTCGGCGACCCCTCGCTGCTCCAGTTCATCTGCGACTATGTCCGTCTCATCATCATGGGCAACGCGCGCACCCACGAGATCGAAGCGCTGATGGACGAGGAGATCCACACCATCGTGAAGAGCAAGCTGGCACCCTACCATGCGCTGGTGACGGTTTCCGAGGCGATGCCGGCGCTCGGCATCGTCGCCGCGGTGCTCGGCGTCATCAAGGCGATGGGCGCGCTCGACCAGTCGCCGAAGCTGCTCGGCGGCTTCATCGGCGCGGCCCTGGTCGGTACCTTCGCAGGCATCTTCATTTCCTACGGTGTGCTTTCGCCCTTCGCGATCAAGATCAAGATGACGCGCGAGAAGAAGTGCCGGCCCTACATCATCGTCAAGCAGACGCTGCTGGCCTTCATGAACGGCGCCATGCCGCAGATCGCCGTCGAGCACGGCCGCAAGATGATCTCGAGCAACGAGCGTCCGTCGATCGACGTCGTCGAGAACGAGACGATCGCCGGCCCCAAGGCGGTCCCGACCGAGGCTGAACCGAAGGCGGCCCGCGCATGACGATGGAAGACGTCGAGGTCGATCAGCGGAAGCAGCTGCCGAACTACCTGCTCGATGCGGCGGGTATCTCGATCGAACGCATGCCGATGCTCAATGTGATCTTCGATCGCATGGCGGCATCGTGCACCGACAGCCTGCAGCCGATGGCCGGCACGCCGTGCTATTTCTCGGTCAATGGCATCACCAACGACCCCCTCGGCGACATCATCAAGGACTACGAGGGCAACGCGGTCGCCGCCGTGCTCTATGCCGAGCAGTGGGATTCGCGCGTCATCATCATGCTGGACCGCGACTTCGTGTTCACGATGGTCGAGGCGATGTTCGGCTCCGACGGGGCCGAGCCGCCGCTCGATGTCGAGCGCACCTTCTCGAACATCGAGATCCGCCTGGTCCAGGCGCTGTTCGAGCGGTTCGCCAAGGCGCTGCAGGGCGCCTTTGCCGGCACGTCCAACGTCACCTTCCGTGTCGAGCGGGTCGAGACGGCGATGGCGTCGCTGGCGATCGGCCGCAGCAGCAACATGTCGATCTGCGCGAACATGATGGTGCAGGCGCTCTATCGCGGCGGCCAGATGTTCCTGATCATTCCGCACTCTGCGCTCAACCCGCTGCGCCAGAAGCTCGCCCATGTCGTCGTCAGCGACGGCCGTGCGTCGGATCCGCGTTGGCGCGAGCAGATGGAGAGCGAGGTCAACAAGACCGAAGTGACGTTGACCGCCGTGCTCGACGAGAAGATGATAACCCTCGACGATGTCGTGAAGTTCCACGTCGGCCAGGTGCTCGAGCTCGAAGCCACGCCGCGCACGCTGGCCCGTCTCGAAAGCAACAACCAGGTGCTGTTCTGGTGTCAGATCGGCCAGCTCGATGGCTATTATGCCATGCAGGTGTCCGATCCCGTCGATCAGAAACGGGAGTTCGTCGATGATATCCTATCTCGTTGATGCCGTGCTCTTGATTGCGCTCGCCTTCACCAGCATGCGGGTGACCCGGATGCACCGCGAGCTGGCGCGCTTGCGCAGCTACCAGGGCGAGTTCTCGACCATCGTCCACGAGACGGCGGGCGCCTTCGACACCGTCATCACCGCTGCGCACGATTCCACGGCGAATCTCGGACGGCTCGCCAACGTGCTGAGCACGAAGATCGATCAGGCTCACGAGGCGATTGCGGCACTCGATGCGAGGAGCGGGCTCGCGTCCGCCACAGGCGGCGCCGACGTGAACAAACATTGAAGCCGGAGCAGGCTGAACACATACGACCGGAACGTCGCGGCGCTCCGGGGGCGGAACTACCAAGAGGCGATACCACATGGCGCAATCCTTCGACTATGAGTCTGCATCTGCATCTGACGAGACCGAGGCGTCTCCGCTGGAGCGGCTGGCCGAGATTGCCGCGCGCACGGCGGAGGAGACCGGCAAGTTCGCCAACGTCGATGCCATCATGCGGATTCCCGTCACCATGCAGGTGGTGCTCGGCTCGGCGACCATTCCGGTCGCGAACCTGATGAAGCTCGGCCGCGGCGCGGTGGTCCCGCTCGACCACCGGGTCGGCGAGCCCGTCGATGTCGTCGTCAACGGCCGCATCGTCGCCCGCGGCGAGGTGGTCGTCGTCGAAGAGGATAACTCTCGCTTCGGCGTCTCGCTCACGGAGATCGTCGGACCGCTGGGGCAGGGTGATACCTGACCATGGCGGCACAGGTCGCTCCCATCAAGCAGCGAGGCGTTGCCACGCTGGGTGGAACGGAAAAGGTCGCAGCGCTGCTGCTGGCCATGGGGCGGCAGGCGGCCGCGAGCGTGCTCGCGCAGTTCGAGCCGCAGGATATCCGCATCGTCACCAAGGCCGCGGCGGAGTTGCGGCCGATCACCGCGCAGGAGCTCGAGGGGATCGTCGAGGAGTTCGCCCAGCAGTTCTCGATGGGCGCCAACATCCTCGGCACGCTCGGCGGGCTCGAGGCCGTGCTCGGCGACGTGCTTCCGGCCGACCAGGTCACGGCGATCATGTCGGACCTGCTCGGCAATTCGAGCCGCTCGGTGTGGGACCGGGTCTCGTCGGTGTCGGAAAATTCGCTGGCAACCTACCTCTCCAAGGAGCATCCGCAGACCGCGGCGCTGATCCTGTCCAAGGTCAAGCCGTCCTGCGCTGCCAAGGTGATGAGCCAGCTGCCGTCGAGCCTGCGCAACGAGCTGATGCGGCGCGTGCTCAGTCTCAAGCCGATCGTCGACGACGCGATGAAGGTTCTCGAGAAGACGCTGCACGAGGATCTGACGCTGAATTTCGCCCGCAACCTCGGCGCGGATACCTATGCCCGCGTCGCCGACATCATCAACAAGATGGAGCGCGGCCACATCGAGGACATGCTGAAGAGCCTGTCGGAGAAGCGGCCGAAGTCGGCCGAAGTGCTGAAGGAGCTGCTGTTCACCTTCGACGACGTCATCAATCTGGCCCCGAAGGCGCGCACCATGATCTTCGATCAGGTGCCGACCGATCGCATCGTCGTCGCACTGAAGGGCACCGACAAGCATTTCCGCGAAACCATCCTGTCCGCGGTTGCCTCGCGCGTTCGCCGTGTCGTCGAGAGCGAACTTGCCATCGGCGAGCCGTCGAACCAGCGCGACGTGCTGGAGGCGCGCCGCGTCATCACCGATCTCGCACTCGACCTCGCGGAGAAGGGCGAAATCGAGCTCAACCCCGACCAGGAGGATGAGCTGGTCTTCCGCTGACCGCTGAACGGGCATGGCAGAAACATCCGATCAGGACAGCAAGACAGAAGAGCCGACCGAGAAGAAAGTCCGCGATGCGCTCGAGCAGGGCAACATTCCGGTCTCTCGGGAGGCGCCCATCTTCGCCTCGATGGCCGCGTTGATGGTGATCCTCACGTTCCTGATCGGCCGGGGCGTGCAGCAAATAACGCTGACCTTGAAGGGTCTTCTCGACGACCCCGACGGATTCCCGCTCGGTGCGCCGGCTGATGCGCTGAACCTGCTTACCGTCGTGGGGCTCGAGGCGCTGCGCTTCCTGACGCCGTTGCTCGTCATCTTCGCCGTGTTCGGGCTGGCGGCGCAGCTGCTGCAGAATGCGCCCAACCTGGTGCTCCAGCGCATCATGCCGGACCTTTCGAGGATTTCTCCGCTGAACGGCTGGAAGCGGCTGTTCGGAACGCAGGGCCTCGTCGAGTTCGCCAAGTCGATGTTCAAGCTCGCCTCGGTGAGCGCCGTCGTCGCCTTCGTGCTGCGCTCGTCCGAAGCGAAAGCCTTCGAGGCGATGTACACCGATCCGGTCGCACTGCCGGAGATGATCCTCAGCATCGCGATGCGGATCGTCTCGGCGATCTGCATCGCCACCATCGTCCTGGTCGCGATCGATCTCGCCTGGGCGCGCTTCCATTGGCGGCGCGAGCTGCGCATGACCAAGCAGGAGATCAAGGACGAGCACAAGCAGGCGGAGGGCGATCCGCTGATCAAGGCCCGCCTGCGCTCGCTGGCGCGTGATCGCTCGCGGCAGCGCATGATCGCTTCGGCGGCGCGCGCGACGCTCGTGATCGCGAACCCGACGCATTTTGCGATCGCGCTGCGCTACAAGCGCGAGGAGAACGCGGCGCCCCTGGTCGTGGCCAAGGGCATGGACGTGATCGCGCTGAAGATCCGCGAAGTCGCCGAGCAGAACCGGATTCCGGTGATCGAGAACAAGGCGCTGGCGCGCGCGCTCTACGAGGCGGTGCAGGTCGATCAGGTGATCCCGGCGGAGTTCTTCCGGCCCGTCGCCGAGATCATCTACTTCCTGCAGTCGAAGCAGGCGCCGCGGCCCGAGAAGGTCCAGTAGATTTCCGAGGATGGCGCTTCGCGCAACAGCTTGACGAAAGCTTAACGCCCTAGGGTTCTCCCGAATGGACCAGAATGGGGCTGTCGTGGGACCGCTTTATCTCTTCGAACTCGCATCGTCGCAGGCGCGTTACCTTGAGCTCCGCCAGCAGACCATCGCGACCAACGTCGCCAATGCCAACACGCCGGGCTTCAAGGCGCGCGACGTCGAGCCCTTCAACAAGGTGCTCGACACGATGCCGGTCAGGCTTGCGACGACATCGCCGTCGCACATGCAGCTGTCTGCGGCCGAGACCGACACGCGCGCGACCGCCAAGAAGGATAGCTGGGAAGTGGTCCACTCCGGCAACTCGGTCAGCCTCGAGCAGGAAATGATCAAGGGCAACGACGTCAATCGCGACTACTCGATGAACGCGGCCGTCGTGCGCTCGTTCCACCGCATGCTGCTGTCGAGCGCGAAGACCTGAGGTGAATTGATATGCTGGACGCACTGAGTGCCTCTCTGACGGTCGCGAGCTCCGGGCTCGAAGCGCAGTCGACGCGCATGCGCATCGTCTCTGAAAACCTCGCCAACGCCACGGCTACCGGCCGCACCGCCGGCGCCGATCCGTATCAGCGCAAGACCATCACCTTCGATGCCGCGATGGACCGCGCCTCCGGTGCCCAGCTTGCGAAGATCAAGGAGATCGGGGTCGACACCACGCCTTATCGCGTCGAGTACGATCCGGGCCATCCCGCCGCCGACAAGGCCGGCTACGTCAAGCTGCCGAACGTCAACATGATGATCGAGATGGCCGACATGCGGGAAGTCAACCGGTCGTATGAAGCCAATCTCCAGGTCGTGAAGCAGGTGCGCTCGATGCTCGGCATGACCATCGACCTTCTGAGGAGCTGACAATGCTTGAGGCGATTTCATCCACCGCGATCTCCGCTGGGCAGGCCGCGTCCCGCGCGACGGAGACACAGGCCGTCGCGCCGTCGGCGCCGAGCGCGATCCAGTCCACCGACGATCTCGGCTTCGAGTCGGTGATGAAGCAGGTGACGACGGACGCGATCGGCACGCTGAAGGCGGGCGAGGCGGCGTCGATCTCGGCGATGCAGGGCAAGGAGTCGACGCGGAAGGTCGTCGAGGCGCTGATGTCGGCCGAGCAGGCCATGCAGACGGCGGTCGCGGTCCGCGACAAGGTCGTGCAGGCCTACCAAGAAGTCGTTCGGATGTCGATTTGATCTGAGGGAGTGACGATCGTGAAATCGCTCGCCATTGCGGCCACGGGCATGAACGCCCAGCAGACCAACATCGAAGTCATCGCGAACAACATCGCCAACATCAACTCGACCTCGTACAAGCGGGCGCGCGCGGAATTCACCGATCTGTTCTACCAGATGGACCGCATGCAGGGCGTCGCGAACGTCAACGGCTCCTCGCCGATCCCGGAAGGCGCCAATCTCGGCCTCGGCGTCAAGTCGGCGGCGATCCGGAAGCTGCACATCCAGGGCGCGTTGACGCAGACGGGCAACCCCTACGATCTCGCCATCAACGGCCGCGGCTGGTTTCAGGTGCTGGGTCCAAACAACGAGGTGCAATACACCCGTGCGGGCTCGTTCAACACCAATGCCAACGGCCAGCTCGTCACCATCGACGGCTACCTGCTGGACCCCGCGATCACGGTGCCGCAGGGAACGGTCCAGGTCACGGTCAACCAGACCGGACAGGTGTTTGCCAAGCTCGACACCGAAATCAACCCGCGGCAGATCGGCCAGCTCAACCTCGCCAATTTCGCCAACGAAGCCGGCCTCGAGCCGCTCGGCAGCAATCTCTATCGTGAGACGACGGCGTCAGGTACGCCCGTCGTCGGCCTGCCGGGCGATTCCGGCTACGGCAAGATCAACCAGCAATATCTCGAAGCCTCGAACGTCGATCCGGTCAAGGAGATCACCGAGTTGATCTCGGCGCAGCGCGCCTACGAGATGAATGCCAAGGTCATCCAGGCCTCGGATGAAATGGCCTCGACGGTATCGAAGGGCCTTCGCTAGTTCCGGTGTCTCCATGTTGAACTGGGTGGGCCTGATCGTGCGCGGGTTGGCCGCCGTGCTGCTGGTTCTGGTTTCGGCGCGCGTCGCCGTGGCCGAGGAGAAGCGGCTTCCCGTGCCGGCCGTGTCGATCCGCGCCGGCGAGCTGATCCGGGACGACATGATCACGGAGCGCGTCTTCGCGCCGAACGTGCTTGGCGTTGCCATGTTCATCGAAGGACGCCAGGTCCTGGTCGGCCGGATGGCGCGGCGCAACTTGCTGCCGGGCCAGCCGATCCCGACCAACTCGGTCGAAGAGCCCTGGACCGTCGCACGCGGCGCCATGGTCAAGGTCGTGGTCGAGGACAGCGGCCTGTCGATCGTCACTTACGGCTCGGCGATGCAGCAGGGCGCGCCCGGCGCGCTCATCCCGGTGCGCAACACCGATACCGGCGTGATCATCAGGGGCATCGTCCAGCCGGACGGCACCGTCAAGGTCATGGACGGGTCATGACCAGGTTCCTGCTTACGCTCGTCCTGCTCCTCTCCACCGCCAGCGCCCAGGCCGCCGTCCGCATCAAGGACATCGCGGACATCAAGGGACTGCGCGAAAATCAGATCGTCGGCTACGGCCTCGTTATCGGCCTGAACGGCACCGGCGACACGCTCCGCAACGCGCCGTTCACGGAGCAGTCCCTGCAATCGATGCTCGAGAACATGGGCATCAACGTCAGGAACGAGACCACCAGCACCAACAATCCGCCGCGTCCGACCACGCTGCGCACGCGTAACGTCGCCGCCGTGATGGTGACCGCGGATCTGCAGCCCTCGATCGGGCCCGGCGAGCGCATGGATGTGACGGTGTCGTCGCTCGGCGATGCGACCTCGCTGCTCGGCGGCACGCTGGTGATGACGTCGCTGCGTGCGGCCGACGGCGCGGTCTATGCGGTGGCGCAAGGCGCGGTCACGGTCGCCGGCTACAGTGTCGGAGGCCAGGCGCAGAACGTCAGCCAGGGCACGCCGACCGCGGGACGCATTCCGAACGGCGCGCTGGTCGAGCGCGAGGTGCAGGGAAGTCTCCACGAGATGGAATTCCTGGTGCTGGAGCTCAAGAACCCCGATTTCGTCACCGCGACGCGCATCCTCGACGCCATCAACCGCTACGCCGGCGGCCGCTATCGGGCGCAGATCGCCTTCGAGCGCGATTATCGCACGATCGTGCTGTCGAAGCCTCGCTATGTCGGGCCGGTCCGCTTTCTCGCGGAAGTCGGTGAGCTGACGGTCGAGCCTGATACCCCGGCGCGGGTGGTGATCAACGAGCGTACCGGCACGGTGGTGATCGGACGTGACGTGCGCATTTCGACCGTCGCCGTGACGCACGGCAATCTGACGGTTCGTGTCACCGAGCTTCCGGTGGTGTCGCAGCCGGCGCCGTTCTCGCAAGGGCAGACCGTCGTCGTGCCCCAGACCATCGTCGAGGCCAATGAAGCCGGATCGCAGGTGGCGATCCTCAGTGGCGTCGATCTCCAACGTCTGGTGCGCGGCCTGAACCAGATCGGCCTGAAGCCGTCCGGCATCATCGCGATCCTCCAGGCCATCAAGACCGCCGGTGCGCTCCAGGCTGACGTCATCGTGCAATGATGCACAAGCGTCGTGCAAGCTTGGTCGCTCAATGCTCAGGTCTCGACCGAGAATCGCACGCGGCCCGATGCTGAAGCTGGATCACAAAGCCAAACTCCTCGTCCTGGTCGCGGCGTCCGCGCTTGCGGGCGGCTCGCCTGTGCTGGCGCTGGACGAGGCCAAGCCGTCGAAGCCGCTCAACCTGCTCTCGTTCGCGCGCGGCCGGGCGCCGGGAGCGCAGAAGCCGTCTGCATCGGCACCGATACCGGCCGACAATGCGTCGATCCGCGCGACGGCGTGGGCGGCCGAAGATCAAGGACCCGCGACCACCGGCGCGGTGCCCGCGCCCGAGACGCCTGCGCCGGCCCGGGCGCCCGCAGCCGCACCTGCATCTGCGCCCGTGCGCACGGTCAAGCCCGGCAGCGTCACGGCCCCGCCGAAGCCTGCGCCGGCCCAGGCCGCTGTGCCCGCGGATAACGAGGTCGCCCTGTTCTGTAGCAACGTTGCCGATCCCGCCGTCGATGCGCGGCTGGCCTGGCAGCTCAAGGAGCTGGAGAAGGCCGAGGCCCAGCTCCGCGAGCGGATCGCCGAGGTCGAGGCCAAGCGCGCCGAATACGAGAAGTGGATGGCGCTGCGCGACGACTTCCTGAAAAAGGCCGAAGCGCAGGTCGTCGAGATCTACTCGCGCATGAAGCCGGACGCGGCCGCCACCCAGATCGCCGGCATGGCGGACGAGACCGCCGCCGCCGTGCTCGCCAAGCTCAACCCGAGGACCTCGAGCGCAATCTTCAACGAGATGGATACGGCGCGCGCGGCGCACCTTGCCGACGTGCTCGGTGGAATGCGCCGCGTGGATGACGGAAAGACCAAATAGATGAAGAAGCCGATCCTCATCCTGTCGCTCCTGCTGTCGTCGGTGCTCCTCGCCGGGTGCTTCAATGATCCGGCGGAAGTCCTGACCGGTCCGCGATTGTCGCCAGTCGGAAGCGGCCTCAGGACGCAGGCCGAACCGATCCCGGTGACGCCCCGCGTTCGTACGCCCGTCAGCTATCGCTCGACCTGGGACGACGGCACCGATCTCTACCGCGATCCCCGTGCCCGCCGCACCGGCGACGTCGTGACGGTGATCATCTCGATGCAGGACAAGGCCAAGCTCGACAACAAGACCGACCGCTCGCGCGATTCGCAGATCAAGTTCGGGCTGGACTGGCTGATGGACGTCGCCGGGTGGAACGACAAGGGCACGGCCAACGCCAACCTCTCGACCAACACCCAGATCAAGGGCAACGGCCAGATCGATCGCACCGAGGACATCAAGCTGTCGATCGCCGCCGTCGTCACCGACGTGTTGCCGAACGGCAATATGATGATCAGCGGCTCGCAGGAATTCCGCGTCAACACCGAGATGCGCGTGCTCAACGTCGGCGGTATCGTGCGTCCGCGCGACATATCGCGCACCAACACGATCTCCTACGAGAAGATCGCAGAGGCGCGCGTGTCCTACGGCGGCCGCGGAAATCTGTCTGACGTGCAGCAACCCGGATGGGGACATCGGATCTATGACGCCGTGGCACCGTTCTGAGAATAGCGCCGGCCGGGCCGCATCGCGAGGGCAGGGGACGTGATGCGCCTGATCGCGGCCATTGTGGTGCTGACCCTGATCGCGATCGGCGCGGGCGCGCTCGCCGGCCTGCATCTGTTTGCGGCCGCGGAACGCGTCGCCGACGCGAAGAAGGCCGCCGCGCCGCCGCCTCTTGCCACGAGCTACGCCGGAAGCGCGCGGCTCAGGAAGCTGTCGCCGATCGTGACCAATCTCGGCGCGCCATCCAACAACTGGGCGCGTATCGAAGCCTCGATGGTGACCGATAGCATGAACGACGAGGATGCCGGCATCCTGGCAGCCCATATCAGCGAGGACATCGTGACCTATCTGCGGTCGGCGTCGGTCGGCCAGTTCGAGGGATCTCGCGGGCTCCAGCATTTGCGCGACGACCTGACCGAGCGCGCCAACATCCGCTCGTCGGGCAAGGTTCGCGAATTGATCATTGAGACGTTGGTGATTCAGTGAAATTGAGAGTCCTGCTGCTCGCGCTGATTCTGGTCGTCCTGCCCGAGGTGGCGTTCGCCCAGATTCCGGACCTCAACTCGCTGCTGCCGCCCGGCAACGGCTCGACCAGCGGCCGGATCATCCAGCTGATGGCGCTGATCACGGTGCTGTCGGTGGCGCCGGGACTGCTGATCATGGTGACGAGCTTCACGCGGTTTGCGGTGGCGCTGTCGTTCCTGCGCTCCGGTCTCGGCCTCCAGACCACGCCGGCCAATCTGGTGCTGATCAGCCTCGCGCTGTTCATGACGTTCTACGTGATGGCGCCGACATTCGACCGCGCCTGGGAAACCGGCGTCCAGCCGCTCATGAAGAACGAGATCTCGGAGGAAGAGGCCTATCTGAAGATCACCGACCCGTTCCGCGAGTTCATGCTGGCGCATGTCCGCGACAAGGATCTCCAGACCTTCGAGGCGCTCGCCGCCGAGAGTTTTCGCAAGAAGTTCGACGACAAGCGCATCGATCTGCGCGTCATCATCCCGGCCTTCATGATCTCCGAGCTCAGGCGCTCGTTCGAGATCGGATTCCTGATCATGCTGCCGTTCCTGGTCATCGACATGATCGTGGCGACGCTGACGATGTCGATGGGCATGATGATGATGCCGCCGACGATCCTCGCGCTGCCGTTCAAGATGCTGTTCTTCGTGCTGATCGACGGCTGGAACCTGCTCGCCTCAGGCCTCGTGCGGTCGTTCTCGTAAGGCGGCGACCTCCGGCCGGCCGGTTATGGTTAGCGAGAAGTACCGCATCATGGTTAGCGGTGGGTAATGTTAACCATATGATTTTGCTTAGAAATTCAAGCCGATCTTAAGGCGCGCGCAAGATTCGGCGTGCTAGCAATGCGGCACGGCGGGTTGGACCCCACCCACATCAGTCCAAAGGCATGATGCCGCCCCTCCGTACCGGTGAAAGCCCGGTATGTCCCCTCGTGAAAATGTAACGCGTACATAAAAGGGACATTCGCAATGTCAAGCCTGCTTACGAACTCGACCGCCATGACCGCACTCCAGACCCTGCGGTCTGTGAGTTCGCAGCTCTCCTCCACGCAAACCCGCATCTCCACCGGCCAGCGCGTCTCGACTGCTTCGGACAACGCCGCCTACTGGTCGATCGCGACCTCGATGCGCGCCGACAACGCCGCGCTCTCCGCGGTCTCCGACTCGCTCGGTCTGTCGGCCGCGACCGTCGACACCGAATACACCGCCCTGAACACGGTTATCGGCGACAAGGACTCCGGCTTGGTCAAGCTCCAGTCGCTGCTGGTCGAAGCCAAGACCGCCGGTATCGACCGCTCCAAGATCCAGGCTGACATCACCCAGATCCAGCAGCAGATGAAGAGCACCGCGGATGCGGCGACCTTCAACGGCGTGAACTGGCTGAGCACGACTGCCTCGACGCCGGCGACGGTCGACCTCGTGTCGTCCTACTCCCGCGTCCAGAGCACGCCGACCACGGGCGCGATTACCCTGACGGTCTCCAGCTACTCGCTCTTCACGGCGAGCACGAGCGGTATTCTGGACACGCAGACGACCAGCGGTGTGTCGGTCGCCAACATGACCATCACCTCGCTGACCGACGCGGCCTCCGACCAGACCACGCTCGACGGCTACATCGCGCAGGTCACCGCTGCGATCAACTCGGCAGCTTCGGCCGCCGCCGATCTCGGCGCCGTCAAGAACCGTATCTCGACCAACACGGAGTTCGTCAAGACCCTGATGGACTCGGTTGATCGCGGTATCGGCCAGCTTGTCGACGCCGACATGAACCAGGAGTCCACCCGCCTGGCGGCCCTCCAGGTCCAGCAGCAGCTCGGCGTGCAGGCGCTCTCGATCGCCAACAACAGCAGCCAGAGCATCCTGTCGCTGTTCCGCTAAGTCGAAAGACAATCCGGGGAGGGCCGCGCTTCTCGCAAAGCGCGGCCCTTTCGTTTTGGCGTGACGCTACGCGCATGCCTTCAATTCGGCTGCTCTGTTGCAACCGGGACACAGAGCCACAAGCCTCGCACAAGCTTCGCACGTTACGGTCGCCGTACGACAGGTTGGGCCTAACCGCTTTCAGCAGCCCAAAGGCATGACGCCGCCCTGTCGTACCGGTGCAAGTCCGGTATGTCCCCACTCAATCAATCTCAAAGGGACATCAAAATGGGTTCTAGCCTCCTCACTAACTCCGCAGCAATGACGGCGCTGCAGACCCTCCGCAACGTCAGCTCCAACCTGCAGACCACCGAAAACCGGATCTCGACCGGCCAGCGCGTCTCGACCGCTTCGGACAACGCCGCCTACTGGTCGATCGCAACCTCGATGCGCGCCGACAACGCCGCGCTCTCCGCGGTCTCCGACTCGCTCGGTCTGTCGGCCGCGACCGTCGACACCGAATATACCGCTCTGACCGCCGTCGTCGGCGACAAGACCGGTGGCTTGACCAAGCTGCAGTCGCTGCTGGTCGAAGCCAAGACCGCCGGTATCGACCGCTCCAAGATCCAGGCCGACATCACCCAGATCCAGCAGCAGATGAAGAACACCGCCGATGCGGCGACCTTCAACGGCGTGAACTGGCTGAGCGCGACCGCCTCGACGCCGGCGACCTTCGACCTGGTGTCGTCGTTCTCCCGCGTCCAGAGCACGCCCACGATCGGCTCCATCACCCTGACGATCTCCAGCTACTCGCTCTACACGTCGGGCACGAGCGGCATTCTGGACACGCAGACGACCGCCGGTGTGTCGGTCGCCAACCTGACCATCACCTCGCTGACCGACGCGGCCACCGACCAGGCCACGCTCGACGGCTACATCGCGCAGGTCACCGCTGCGATCAACTCGGTGGCTTCGGCCGCCGCCGACCTCGGCGCCGTCAAGAACCGCATCTCGACCAACACGGAATTCGTCAAGACCCTGATGGACTCGGTTGATCGCGGTATCGGCCAGCTCGTCGACGCCGACATGAACGCGGAATCGACTCGCCTCCAGGCGCTGCAGACCCAGCAGCAGCTCGGCGTTCAGGCGCTCTCGATCGCCAACCAGAACAGCCAGAGCATCCTCTCGCTGTTCCGCTAAGCCTGAAAGCTATCTAAGGGAGCCGCGCTTCTCGCGAAGCGCGGCTCTTTTCGTTTTGGCGTGACGTCCCGCGCCGGCCGTAATTCCGCTTGCATTATTGTGGTCCGGTTACGGAGCCACAAGCCTCGCGCAAACTTCGCGTGCTATCGCCGCCGTTACGACCGGTTGAGCGCGCTTTTCGCAGCCCAAAGGCATGATGCCGCCCTGTCGTACCGGTGCAAGTCCGGTATGTCCCAACAAATTTCAATCTGTTTCAAGGGGACGTCAAAATGAGTTCTAGCCTCCTCACTAACTCCGCAGCAATGACGGCGCTGCAGACCCTCCGCAACGTCAGCTCCAACCTGCAGACCACCGAAAACCGGATCTCGACCGGCCAGCGCGTCTCGACCGCTTCGGACAACGCCGCCTACTGGTCGATCGCAACCTCGATGCGCGCCGACAACGCCGCGCTCTCCGCGGTCTCCGACTCGCTCGGTCTGTCGGCCGCGACCGTCGACACCGAATATACCGCTCTGACCGCCGTCGTCGGCGACAAGACCGGTGGCTTGACCAAGCTGCAGTCGCTGCTGGTCGAAGCCAAGACCGCCGGTATCGACCGCTCCAAGATCCAGGCCGACATCACCCAGATCCAGCAGCAGATGAAGAACACCGCCGATGCGGCGACCTTCAACGGCGTGAACTGGCTGAGCGCGACCGCCTCGACGCCGGCGACCTTCGACCTGGTGTCGTCGTTCTCCCGCGTCCAGAGCACGCCCACGATCGGCTCCATCACCCTGACGATCTCGAACTACTCGCTCTACACGTCGACCACGAGCGGCATTTTGGACACGCAGACGACCGCCGGTGTGTCGATCGCCAACATCACCATCACCTCGCTGACCGACGCGACCACCGACCAGGCCACGCTCGACGGCTACATCGCGCAGGTCACCGCTGCGATCAACTCGGTGGCTTCGGCCGCCGCCGACCTCGGCGCCGTCAAGAACCGCATCGCGACCAACACGGAATTCGTCAAGACCCTGATGGACTCGGTTGATCGCGGTATCGGCCAGCTCGTCGACGCCGACATGAACGCGGAATCGACNCGCCTCCAGGCGCTGCAGACCCAGCAGCAGCTCGGTGTTCAGGCGCTCTCGATCGCCAACCAGAACAGCCAGAGCATCCTGTCGCTGTTCAAGTAAGCTTCGGCTTTCAAGACGACCGTGCTCCCCATGGGAGCACGGTCACCGCCATGAACGGCGGATTTGGCGGCACATGATGTGCCCGCAATGACCTCCTGACACCAGACTTCATGCAGCACCCGCAGCCGACTGCGCTGGCGTGCGTTCGCGCGCCCGATGGCTGCTGCTGGACCGTCTGTATCGGAGAAAATTCTTGCAAATTTACAACGCCTCGCCAGCGAACTGACACATTCGTGTCCTTGCGCAACCTTCAGACAAGGTTGGCAGCGGAGTGTCCTCTACGTTCGCATTGGTACGAGGTCATATGCTGTTCAGTCGTGCGCAGATACAGCAACTGCTCAACAATCTGCTGGAGCTTGGGCCGCGACGCCTGATGGCCTTGGGACTGATCGGCTTTGCCGTTCTCGTCACCGTCGTCGGCGGCGCGTATTATCTGAGCCGGCCGGAATTCGAGACCCTCTATACCGGCCTCACCCGCGAGGACGTGACGCGCATGGGCGCGGCGCTGCGCGAGCAGAACATCGCCTTCGACGTCAATACGGCCGGTGACGCCGTCTCGGTGCGCCCGAGCCAGACCATGCAGGCGCGGATGCTGCTCGCCGAAAAGGGCCTGCCGACCAGCGCCAATTCCGGCTATGAGCTGTTCGACAAGATCGGCTCGCTCGGCCTGACCTCGTTCATGCAGGAAGTGACGAAGCTCCGCGCCCTCGAGGGCGAGATCGCGCGCACCGTCCAGTTGATGAAGGGCGTCAAGGCGGCGCGGGTGCATATCGTGCTGCCGGTGCGCGGCTCGTTCCGCGCGACGCAGCAGCCGCCTTCGGCCTCCGTGGTGCTGCGCACCGACGGTGCAATCGAGGCGCGCACCGCGCAGTCGATCCGCCATCTCGTCGCGGCCGCCATTCCCGGCATGAGCCGCGACAAGGTGACCGTGCTCGACGCCGACGGCTCGATGCTCCTCGCCGAGGAGGACGAGGCGAGCGCTGCGCCGACCAAGATGGCGAGCCTCCAGAAGACGGTCGGCGGCATGGTGCAGGAGAACATCCGCAAGGCGCTGACGCCGTATCTGGGCCTCGACAATTTCGAGGTGAGCGTCGCCCCGCAGCTCTCCACCGACAAGCGGCAGATCAACGAGACGGTCTACGATCCGGAGAGCCGCGCCGAGCGTTCGGTGCGGAACGTCCGCGAGAAGGAATCGTCGCAGAACGCGGACCGTTCGCAGCCGACCACGGTGCAGCAGAATCTTCCCGACCAGCAGGTCAATTCCGGCGGCACCAAGAATTCCAGCGAAGACAAGTCCCGCCGCGAGGACGTCACCAATTTCGAGGTGTCGTCGAAGACCACGACGACGGTAAGCGACGGCTATTCGGTCAAGAAGCTCTTCATCGCCGTGCTGGTCAACCGCGCGCGGCTCGTCGCCGATCTCGGCGACAAGAGCAACCAGGCCATCATCGACAGCAAGCTCGCCGAGATCAGCCAGCTCGCGGCGACCGCCGGCGGACTGGACAAGACGCGCGGTGACCAGATCCAGGTGACGGCCGTCGACTTCATCGAAGGCTCGCGCGAGCTGGCACCTGTGCCGCCGATCAGCTTCGTCGAGATGATCAACAAGCAGCTCGGCAGCGTCATCAATGCGGTGACGATCCTGGCTGTCGCCTCGATGCTGGTCTGGTTCGGGCTTCGTCCCGCGGTCAACGGCATCCTGACTCACCGCGCGCAGCAGGAGCAGACCGAGGCCGCCGAGGCCGCTGAGCTCGAAACCGCCGCGGCCCTCGCCTTGGCCGAGAGCCAGGACCCCGAGCTCAACCTCGTCGAGGACCTCGAAGGCAAGATGCAGCGGACGCCGCAGAAGCGGCTGGAGCAGATCGTCCGGCTCGATCAGATGCAGGCGGCAGCAATCCTTAAAGACTGGATGCGACGCGAGGAGGCGGCATGAACGCGGCAATCGGAAAACTCCTGACGCAGTTCGACGCGAACGGCCGGGCCAAGTCGCCGCCGCCTCCGCCGCCCAAGATCCAGGACGTGCTGACGAGGCAGAAGGAGGCGCGGCGCGAGCCGCAGCCGCAGGCCCAGCCGCAGCGCCAACCTCAATCGCAGCCGCAGCTTCAGTCGCCGCCTCCGGCGCCCGAGCCGGAAGCTCCGCCGGTCAATCTTCTCGAAGATGCCTATCGTCGCGGCCATGCCGCCGGCGTTGCGGAAGGCGATGCCAAGGTCGCCGAGGAGCGGGTGCGCAGCGCGATCCGGCTCGGCGAAGAGCGCGCCAAATGGTCCGACCAACAGGCGGCCGCGATCGTCGGCGGTTTCGAGGCGGCATGCCGCGAGATCGAGACCAACATTGCGAGCTCCGTCGCGCGCATATTGCTGCCGTTCCTCGCCGATGCGGTCCGCGACAAGGCGATCGGGTCGCTGGTCGAGCAGGTCGCGGCCCTGACCGGCAACTCGCCGGTGCCGGTGTTCAAGGTGACGGGTCCGAGCGAGCTGCTTGACCTCGTGAGGACGCAGCTCGACGCCTCCAGGCGAGCAAGCATCGAGTATGAGGCCGCCGAGACCCTGGAGGTCCGCGTCGTCGCCGACCAGACCGTGATCGAGACGCAGATCTCGGCGTGGAGCGAGCGCCTGAAAGACGCACGCCGGTAGTCGCCATGGAAGAGGTCAAGCATGAGATCGTGATCGTCCGCCGGCGCAGCGCCTTCGCAGAGGAGGCGCATCACGGTGGCGTGTGGAAGATCGCCTATGCGGATTTCATGACCGCGATGATGGCGTTCTTTCTGGTCATGTGGCTGCTCAACGCCCTCAACCAGGACCAGAAGCAGGTGGTCGCGAGCTATTTCAATCCGATTAAGCTCGCGGAGAACGCGCCTGCCCCAAAGGGTCTCAAGGATCTCACCAAGAAGGAGCCGACGCAGTTCGAGGGCCAGGATGGCAAGCGTCAGCCAGCCGGACCGAACGAAGAGCGCCGCGGCGACTCGCCGACGGCCGAGAAGCCGGCTTCCTTCGAAGAGAAGGTCCTGTTCCGCGATCCCTATGCGACGCTTGCCGAGATCGCGAACAGCTCGAACCAGGCTTCGGGCCAGCGACGTGCAGGTGCGCTGACCTCGGCCGAAGAGGAAGGCCTCAAGGGCGGCGACGCCTATCGCGATCCGTTCGATCCCGGCTATTGGAAGATGGCGCCGCAAATGTCGAAGGATGCGGATCGCTTCGTCGACAGCGAGCCAAAGCCGAATGCGTCCGCGCGCGACATCGCGTCCGGAACGAGCCAGGGAGAGCCGCAGGCGCGTCGTGCCAAGACGGACGATGCTGGCGGAAGCATCGCTCCCAATGCTGATGCTTCGTCGGCAAGCCTGTCGCCGCTGCTGCCGCCAGGGCCCGCGCCGTCGCAGGCTCAGCGCGACGGCGGTGCCCAGGCGAATGCGCAGCCAAGTGCGCAGGCTGGCGCTCAAGCCAATGCCGCCGCGCAGCCGCGCCCCAACGATCAAGCGAAGACTTCCGAACCGCGCGATGCAGCGCAGACCCAGCAGCCGACCGTCAAGCAGCTTCAATCCGCGATCGCGGATGCGCTGTCGGATATCAAGGCCGGCGCCGGACCGGTCGCCGAGGTGCGTCAGGTCGAGGAAGGCCTGCTGATCAGCCTGACCGACGATGCCAGCTTCGGCATGTTCGCGGTCGGCTCGGCCGAGCCGCGGCCCGAGCTGATCCGCGTGATCGACAAGATCGGACCGCTGCTGACGAAACGCCAGGGCGTGATCATCGTGCGCGGCCACACCGATAATCGGCCGTACAAGTCGGAGAACTACGACAACTGGCGGCTGTCGACGGCGCGGGCGCAGATGGCCTATTACATGCTGGTTCGCTCCGGCGTCGATGCGCAGCGGATCGAGCACGTCGAAGGCTATGCCGATCGGCGGCCGAAGCTTCCGAACGACCCGGCCGCCGCGCAGAACCGCCGGATTGAGATCCTGATCCGGGAGAAGCGCCCTTGATCAGGCAGCTCCTCTGCGCTGTGCTGCTGATGGTGGTGCCGCTGACGGCTTCACGCGTCTTGGCCGAGACCGCACCGGCGCCAACACCGGCGCCGGCGCCGGCTCCTGCGCCGGCATCGACGTCGAGCGAACCTTATGAGCTGGTGCGCGGATTGCAGGCGGTGCAGGACGGCATCGCCAATGGCGACACCGCGGCGCATGGCAGCCACATCGCGCTGATCCGGCAGATCGGCGAGAAGTTTCTCGCCGCCGATCCGAACGTGTGGAGCAATCCGCAGAACGGCCAGGCCGTTGTTATCTACATGCTCAGCGGCGGCGCGCCTCAACTGGTCCGCAAGCTGCCGCGCGACAAGATCAATGTCGAGGGGCGGCTGTTCGACGGCGCGCTCGCCTATGTCGAGGGCCGCCAGGACGAAGCGCGCGAGCTGCTCAAAGAGGTCAAGCCGCGGACGCTTCCGTCGGGCCTGGGCGGACAGGTCGCGCTGGTTCAGGGTGCGCTGTTCGCGCGCTCTGAAGCATCGCTCGCGATCGAGCGCCTGGATGACGCGCGGCTGCTTCTGCCCGGCACGCTGGTGGAGGAAGCCGCACTGCGCCGCGAGATCCTGCTGGTCGGACAGGCCGAGGATTTCGACAAGTTCGAGTTCCTGACGCTGGCCTATATCCGCCATTATCGCAACTCGATCTATGCCGGCGACTTCTGGCAGCGCTTCTCCTCGGGTCTGACGCAATCGAGCCTCGCGCTCGACGAGCGCCGCTTCTCGCGGATCGGCAGCCTGCTGGAGCAGATCGACCGCGCGAGCCGCCTCAAGCTCTATCTCATGATCGCACGCGCCGCGATGGTGCGCGGGCGGATGGAAGTGACCCGGCTTGCCGGCGAGCGCGCGCTGACGCTTAGCGCCGATGCTTCGGCGGAGCGCGAGCGAGCGCATCTATTCCGCGGCGCCTCGCGTGCGCTCACCGACGAATATGACGGCGGTCTTGCCGAGCTGAAGGCGCTTGACCGCTCGAAGCTGCCCGAGCGCGACGTTCCGCTTCTGAATGCGACGATGCAGCTCGCGCTCGACGTCCGCAAGCCGTTCGCGGGCGGGCCCTCTGCTGCCGCCGACAAGCCGCCGGTAACGCCGGCGCGTCTCGATCTCGCGTCGTCGACCGCGGCCCTCGCACGCGCGCAGAAGCAACTCAGCGAACTCGAACTTCTCACCAGGGATCGTCGTCCATGACGAAGCTCAGCGGAACATCAGGACAGGTCTTCTCCGGCCTCGCCGAGAGCCTCAACATGCGTGGGACGTCGCGCTCGGCGAAGGGCACTGGTACGAAATCGCAGGCGGATTCGTCATTCAACGATCTGCTCCACACCGTCTCGAACCTCGCCAAGCGGGCGCTGAACGACGAGGGCAGCGACACCGGCGTGAAGACCGCCACGCTGCGCACGCGCCTGGCGCACTCGGCCGGGAAGGACGAGACCAAGGACGGGCACGAACGCACCGAGGCGGCCGACGAGTCCAAGTCAGCGGGGAAGTCTTCCGACGAGAAGACCGGCATATCATCGGAGAAGCAAAATCCGGTTGATCTTGCCTCGAAAGCGGATGCCCAGAGCCGATCGATCACTCCGGTGATCGTTGGCCAGGAGCTCGCCGCCGCGAATCCGCAGATGCAATTGCCGGCGGGCGACAGGAAGGACGCGCCCGCGCGAGATGAGCGATCCTCCTCGACGAAGCGTGAGGTTCCGGCAGCTTCCAAGGCGGCTGCGCTCGATTCCGCGGCGACCGCTGCAGGTCCAGCCAGTCCGCGCGCGCAAGGTCCGGGTTCGCAAGCAGTGGCAGCTCAGCAGGCCACGCCGCAGCAAGGCGGCGACGCCGCGAAGGCAATGCCTGCGACGTCAGGCTTCGAAGCCGTCACGGCCAATGTCGAACGCGCAGTCAAGGCCTCGGCGCGGGACACCTTGCCCGAAACGACCAAGGTCACCGTGGTCCAGCAGGAGACCCATCTGCCGCCGGCGCAATTCAACGCGCCGCAACAGGTCGCCAACGCGGTCGTCACGGAGTTGAAGGAGACCGCAGCGCCGGCGGCGTCCGCGGCTCCCGATCTCGCAACGTCGCAGGCCAACGCGCCAGAGCCGCTCAAGATTTTGACCATCAATCTCGAGCCGCCGCAGCTCGGCAACGTCACCGTGCGCCTTCGTCTCGTCGGCACCGAGGTGTCCGTCCACCTCGCGGCCGAACGCAAGGACACCAGCCAGATGCTGGACCAGCAGCGCGACCAGATCCGCGATCTGATGCAGTCGGCAGGTTACGTTGCCGACGTGGCGCCGGTGCAGCATGGCTCGCTAGACGGATTCCAGAGCGGCTCCGGCCAGTCGCAACCGCAACTGCCCGGCCAGCAACAGCCGTCGCCCCAGTCGCAGGGCACGTTCGACGGCACCGGCACGTCGTCGGGGCAATCCGATGGCGATGCGAGGCAGGCCCGCCAGGAGCGCCAGTCCAACCAGGAGACGCGTCATGATCAGGACGTGGGCCAGCAGACTCGTCGCGGCCCTGTTTATCTGTAGCGCCGGCACCGCGGCAGCGGCGACCGACAATGCGCGCCCCTGCGAGCGCGAGATGGCGCGCGCGTCCCAGCAGCACGGCATTCCGCTCGGCATTCTCTATGCGGTCGGCCTGACCGAAACCGGGCGGCGCGGTGCGCTCTATCCTTACGCGCTCGGAGCGGAAGGGCAGACCGTGTTCGCCAAGGACATGGACGATGCGATCGCGAATTTCGAAGCGATGCGCGCCAAGGGCATCAAGCTGATCGATCTCGGCTGCATGCAGATCAACCACTACTATCACGGCGACAAGTTCACGTCCGTGCGCGCGATGTTCGATCCCGCCAGGAACGTGGAATATGCGGCGCGCTTCCTGAAGGAGCTGAAGCAGCGCGAGGGCAGCTGGACCATGGCGGTCGCCCGCTACAACGCCGGCCCCAACAATCAGCCGGCGCAGAAGCGCTATGTCTGCCACATCGTCGCGCATCTCGTCTCGAGCGGCTTCGGCGCGTGGACCGACAAGGCGCGCTCGTTCTGTCAACCCAAGACGACATGACCAGGACAACCCTAAAGTTGTGCATGGTTCCCAATCATCAGCCCCGCGCAAGCAAGAACCCGCATTGTAGCGGCAACCTACCGAAGGAGCCAAATCCATGAGCCTGTATGGTGTTATGCGCACCGGCGTTTCCGGAATGGGCGCGCAGTCCAACAAGCTGTCGACGGTCTCGGACAACATCGCGAACGTCAACACGACCGGCTACAAGCGGGCCTCGACCGAGTTCTCCTCGCTGATCCTGAAGAGCGGCTCCGGCAACTACGACTCCGGCGCCGTCGAGACCACGGTGCGCTACGCGATCAGCGATGCCGGACATACGCAGTTCACCACGTCGACCACGGACCTCGCCGTCCAGGGCAACGGCTTCTTCGTGGTGTCGAATGCCAACAACACGCAACAATATCTGACGCGCGCCGGCTCGTTCGTGCCGGACAGCCAGGGCAATCTGGTCAATGCGGCTGGCTACTACCTTCTGGGCCAGCCCGGTAACGTGACCAATTTCTCACAGAACAGCCTGTCAGGCATGCAGATCGTCAACATCGCCCAGGTTTCGCAGGTGCCCGTGCCGTCGACGGCGGGGACGCTCACGACTGGCAATCTGGATCCGAAAGCGGCCGTGATCGCTGGCCCGCCCGGCCCGGCCTCATACTCGTCGAAGAGCTCGATCGTGGCCTACAACAATATCGGCCAGGCCGTTACGCTTGACGTCTACATGTCCCACACCGCAACGGCCGCCGGTTCGGACACCTGGCAGATTCAGGCTTACGACTCCGCGACGGGTGCGTCGGTCGGCGCCGCCACCACTTTCACCTTCGATACGACCGCAACCGGCAAAGGCACGCTGGCCGCGGCGAGCCCGACGACCCTCGCCTTCACCGTCCCCGGCGGTGCGGCGATGACCATGGACCTGTCGAACATGACGCAGGTCGGAACCGACTTCAGCTTCAAGGCGACCGTCAATGGCAGCGTTCCCTCGGCCATCGACAAGGTCGATGTCGACGATACAGGCCACGTGACGGCGGTCCTCAAGAACGGACAGACGCTGACGCTCTTCACCATCATGCTTGCCGACGTCGCGAGCCCCGACAATCTGACACCGGAGCCGGGCAACGTCTATTCGACCAACATGAACTCCGGCAACGCGCAGGCCGGGAATGCCGGCACCGGCGGCCTCGGCACGATCCAGTCCGGCGCCCTGGAAGACTCGAACGTCGACCTTGCGGACGAGCTGACCGGGATGATCGAGGCGCAGCGCGGCTTCACCGCGAACTCGAAATCGTTCCAGACCGGCGCTGACCTGCTCGACGTCGTCGTCAACCTGAAGCGCTGAATTCTTCAGCGCGCATTCCAGGCAAGAGCAAATCATGTCCCTTACCGCCGCTCTCGACTCCGCCCGCGCTTCGCTCATGGCGTCGGGCATCCAGTCCTCGACGATCTCGCGCAACATCGCTGGTGCCAGCGCCGCCGGCTATTCGCGCAAGATCGCCGTGCTGGACAATCTGCCCGGGGCTGGCGTCTATGTTGCGGCGATCCAGCGCGCCGCGAGCTCGGGTCTCTACGACAACGTCTTGGTCGCGACTTCGTCGTCGGCCAAGCAGACCGCGATCTATGACGGTCTGCAGAAGATCGCATCTGCCACTGTGGACGATCCGGAGCTCGACCAGTCGCCGACGGCGCAGCTCAATGCGCTGAAGAAGGCGCTTCAGCAATATGCCAACGCTCCGGATAACACCACGCTGGCGCAGGCGGCGGTGACATCCGCCAAGGACATGGCGACCGCGCTCAACCAGGCGACGCAGACCGTGCAGTCGGTCCGTGCGGGCGCGGATGCCGACATGAATACGTCGGTCCAGAACATCAATCAGCTGCTCTCCCAGTTCGGGACCGTGAATACCGCGATCGTGAAGGGCACGATCTCCGGCGACGACATTACCGACTATCTCGACCAGCGCGACAGCATCGTCTCGCAGCTGTCGCAGGAGCTCGGAGTCACGATGTCGCTCCGACCCAACGGCGACGCGGCGCTCTACACCGACAGCGGTGTCGTGCTGTTCGACAAGACGGCCCGAACGGTCAGCTTCACGGCGACCAACATCTATACGCCTGGCACCATGGGCAACGCGGTGGTCATCGACGGCGTGCCGGTAACCGGTGCCAATTCGGTGATGCCGCTGAAGTCGGGCAAGCTCGCGGGCCTCGCTCAGCTGCGTGACCAGGACACCGTCACCTATCAGAGCCAGCTCGACGAAATCGCGCGCGGCCTGATCAATACCTTCAGGGAGAGCGATCAGACCGCCGCGGCGCTGCCCGACGTCCCCGGTCTCTTCACCTATCCCGGCGCGCCGGCGATGCCCGCGAGCGCCACCGTCTCGGTCGGCCTTGCCGGCCTGATCAGCGTCGCGGCGTCAGTCGACCCGGCCCAGGGCGGCAACCCAAATCTGCTGCGCGACGGCGCGATCAGCGGCAACGTCGCATACCAATACAACACCGCCGGCAATGGCGGCTACTCGGTCCGGCTGCAGCAGCTCATCGCCGGCATGGATGCTTCGCAGCCGTTCGATGCAACCACGCAGGGCAAGCCGAGCGGCAGCCTGATCGACTTCGCGTCGTCGTCGACCAGCTGGATCGAAAACCAGCGCAAGACCGCGGACTCCAACGTCAGCTACCAGAAGACGCTGCTAGACCGCAGCACCGCGGCGCTGTCGAACGTCAGCGGCGTCAACATGGACGACGAGATGTCCTTGATGCTCCAGGTCGAGCGCACCTATTCGGCCTCGTCGAAGATCATCTCGACCGTCGACGAAATGCTGCAGAGCCTGCTGGCTGCCGTGGGGAATTAAGCCATGATGAGCGCGAACTACATCTCGACCTTGATGCTGTCTTCGTCGTTGAGGTCGTCGATCACGAACAACCAGTCCTTGCTGAGCAAGGCGTCGACCGAGGCGACCACCGGCCGCTTTTACGATGTCGGCCTCGAGCTCGGGGCCACCACGGGAGGCGACCTCACCCTGCGGGCCGACCTCAGCTTCGCCGATCAGCTCGTCGACACCAACGGGCTCGTCGCCGGACGCCTCGACGTGACGCAGAACCGGATCACCCAGCTCAACACGACCGCAACGTCCTTCCTCAAGGATCTGATCGCGGCCCGCAGCACCGACGGCGGCGGACGGATCATCCTGCCGCCTGCGTCCTCCAACCTCCAGGATCTGATCGGCGCGCTGAACGTCTCTTATAACGGCTCGTACCTGTTCTCGGGCATCAACACGCAGAACCAACCGATCACGGCTTACGCCGCCGGCTCGGCCAGCAAGAACCAGGTCGACACCGATTTCGCTACGTTCTTCGGCTTCTCGCAATCCTCGCCCAACGTGAAGAACATCACGCCGGCCCAGATGCAGACCTTCCTCAACACCACCTTCGACGCCGAATTCGCGAGCCCGGCCTGGAACACCAACTGGTCGTCGGCCACCGACCAGGTCATGCAAAGCCGTATCTCCACGACCGAGATCGCCGATACGTCCGTCAGCGCCAATCAACCCTCCTTCCGCATGCTCGCCGAGGCCTACACCATGATGGCCGATCTCGGGAACGCGAACCTGGACCAGTCGACGTTCCAGGTCGTCGTGGACAAGGCGATCGGCCTCGTCGGGAACGCCATCACCGGCCTCGCTACGCTCGGCGGCGATGTCGGCACGGTCCAGCAGCGGCTCACCTCCGCAACCGACAAGCTCAAGACGCAGCAGGACATTCTGAACAATCAGATCGTCGGTATGGAGAAGGTCGATCCGGCCGAAGCCTCGGTGCGCGTCAACACCTTGCAGACCCAGATCCAGACGGCGCTTGCACTGACGTCGCAGCTCCAGAAGATCAGCCTCATCAACTATCTCTGAGCCTAGGCTCGTCACCTTTGTCTTGTTCTTCGTTTCCTGCGCAGTGTGGTCCTGATGACGTTTGAAGCCTATGAAGCGGTCGTCGATGATAGCGGCTATGAGGCGAGGGGCCGCGAGCGCCAGGCGCTCAGTCTCGGCATCGACCGACTCGAGCGCCTCCAGAAGGGACGCGCCAGTTTCGAGGATCAGGTCCAGAGCCTGCTTTACGTGCGGCGGCTGTGGACGATCTTCATCGAGGATCTCGCGCATCCGGAAAACGGGCTTCCCGAGAAGCTGCGGGCCGACATCATCTCGATCGGCCTGTGGGTCGTCAAGGAGGCCGACCGCCTTCGCGAAGAAAAGTCGAACGACGTGATGCAGCTCATCGAAATCAACCGCATGATCCGAGACGCACTTTAATGAAGATCTCCTTGCGGGCGGGCGAACGGATCTACATCAACGGCGCGGTTCTGCGTGTGGACCGCAAGGTCTCGGTCGAGCTCGTCAACGACGTGATGTTCCTGCTCGAAGGGCAGGTCATGCAGGCCTCCGACGCCACCACAGCGATGCGGCAGCTCTATTTCATCGTTCAGCTCATGCTGATGAACCCGACCGACGTCCGGGACGCTTCGGCGCTCTATGTGCAACACCACGCGGCCCTGGTCGCGGTGTGCGAAAGCCGCGAGATGCTGGAGGGGCTTGCCGCGGTCGACGAGCTGGTCGAGACGACCCGTTATTTCGAGGCGCTCAAGCGAATTCGGGCGCTGTTCCCGGTGGAGCAAGCCATCCTGGCCGGCGCCGCCGCCCCATTCGAGGCTGCCTGACAGCGGAGAGGCAAATGAACGTCACCAGCGCGACCGACAGCACCAGCAAGTCCAATTCGACCAGCTCGACCTCGAACACGTCGAGCACCGGCGTCGACTACAACACGTTTCTTCAGCTTCTCGTCGCCGAGATGAAGAACCAGGACCCGACCAATCCGATGGACACGTCGCAATATATGAGC
Source organism: Bradyrhizobium genosp. SA-4 str. CB756 (assembly GCF_000473125.1). Lineage (NCBI taxonomy): Bacteria > Pseudomonadati > Pseudomonadota > Alphaproteobacteria > Hyphomicrobiales > Nitrobacteraceae > Bradyrhizobium > Bradyrhizobium genosp. SA-4. Next base: position 181,646 of record NZ_KI421499.1, read on the forward strand.
CAGTTCGCCCAGCTCTCGACGGTCGAGCAGGCCATGCAGACCAATAACAAGCTGGACTCGCTGTTGTCTTCGCAGTCGCTGTCGCAGGCGGACGCGTTGATCGGAAAGAAGGTCAGCTTCACCGACTCGACCGGTGCGACCTTCAGCGGCAAGGTCGCATCGATCTCCATCAACACCGACGGTTCCATCGCGACCCTCGAGGACGGCACCAAAGTCGCCGTCGGGCCCGGGCTCACGATCAGCCAGTCATGAACGAGCGCGACGCCCTCGACATCGTCCAGGCGGCGATCTGGACCATCATCGTCGCCTCCGGCCCCGCAGTCGGGGCCGCTATGCTGGTCGGCACCGTCATCGGGTTGCTGCAGGCCCTGACCCAGATCCAGGAGGCAACGCTGACCTTCGTTCCGAAGATCATCGTCCTTCTCGTGGTCGTCGCCGTCTCCGGTTCCTTCATCGGCGCCCATCTCTCCACCTTCACCGAGATGGTCTATTCGCATATCGAACGCGGCTTCTGAGCCGCGCGGCCGGCGGCCACCACCCTCGCGTAAGCTTTGCGCGGCAAATTACCGGGCGGACCCTCTGCCGGTGACCCATGGCCGATACGTTAGCTGCTAGCCTGCCCAGCCCGCGCCGACTCGGGGCGGACGCCTTCTTCGCGGGCGGCATCGTGACCATGCTCACGATCCTGTTCCTGCCGATACCGCCGATCCTGATCGATCTCGGGCTCGCGTTCTCGATCGCGCTCTCGGCGCTGATCCTGATGGTGGCGCTGTGGATCCAGCGCCCGCTCGACTTCTCTGCCTTCCCGACCGTGCTGCTGATCGCGACGATCCTGCGCCTGGCGCTGAACGTTGCGACCACGCGCCTGATCCTGTCGCGGGGCGGGGAGGGTGAGCAGGCCGCAGGCTATGTCGTCGCCGGCTTCTCCAAATTCGTCATGGGCGGCGACTTCGTTATCGGTCTGATCATCTTCGCGATCCTGGTCACGGTGAACTTCGTCGTGATCACCAAGGGTGCGACGCGTATCGCCGAAGTCGGCGCCCGTTTCACCCTGGACGCCATCCCCGGCAAGCAGATGGCGATCGACGCCGATTTGTCCGCGGGCCTGATCGACGACAAGGAAGCCCAGCGCCGGCGTCGCGAGCTCGAGGAGGAAAGCGCCTTCTTCGGTGCCATGGACGGTGCCTCGAAGTTCGTCCGCGGTGATGCCATCGCCGGCCTGATCATCACTGCGATCAACATTTTTGGCGGCATCATCATCGGCGTCACCCATCACGGTCTGACCCTGTCGCGTGCCGCCGACGTCTACACCAAGCTGTCCGTCGGCGACGGCCTGGTGTCGCAGATGCCGGCGCTGATCGTGTCGCTGTCGGCCGGCCTTCTCGTCTCCAAGGGCGGCACCAGGGGCTCGGCGGAGCAGGCCGTGCTGCGGCAGCTCGGCGGCTATCCCCGCGCGGTGTCGGCCGCCGCGCTGATGATGTTCGTGCTGGCCCTGATGCCGGGCCTGCCCATGGCGCCCTTCATGCTGCTCGGCGGCGTCATGGCCTTCGTCGGCTACTCGCTGCCGAAGCGCCAGGCGGCCCTCAAGCAGAAGGAAGACGCGCGCAAGGCCGAAGAACGCGCCCAGGCCGAGGCCAAGGATTCGGTCAAGGAATCGCTAAAGACCGCCGAGATCGAGCTGGCGCTCGGCGGCCACCTTTCGGTCCATCTGCTGGGCGCGCGCACCGAGCTTGCTCACCGCGTGGCCAAGATCCGCAAGAAGTTCGCCAAGCAGTACGGCTTCGTCATTCCCGAGATCAAGCTCACCGACAATCTGTCGATCGATCCCAAGGGATACCAGATCCGGATTCACGACACGCGCGTTGCGCATGGCGAGCTCAGGCTCGGCGAGGTGCTGGTGCTGGTCGACAAGGACGGCAAGCCCGACGTGCCCGGCGAAGAGGTGATCGAGCCCGCCTTCGGCATGAAGGCGCTGTGGGTGACAGAGGCTTTCACCGACGAGGTCAAGCGCCAGGGCTGCAAGCCGGTCGACAATCTCTCGGTGCTGCTCACGCATTTGAGCGAAGTGATCCGGGCGAACCTCGCCCAGCTCCTGTCCTACAAGGACATGCGCGCGCTGCTCGACCGGCTCGATCCCGAATACAAGCGCCTGGTCGAGGATCTCTGTCCGTCGCAGATCTCCTATTCGGGCCTGCTGGCGATCCTGAAGATCCTGCTGGCCGAGCGCGTGTCGATCCGAAACCTGCATCTGATCCTCGAAGCCATCGCCGAGATCGCGCCCCATGTGCGGCGGTCCGAGCAGGTCGCAGAGCATGTGCGCACGCGCCTTGCCCAGCAGATCTGCGGCGACCTCTCTGACAACGGCGTGCTCAACGTCGTCCGGCTCGGCAATCGGTGGGACCTTGCGTTCCACCAGAGCCTGAAACGCGACGGCAAGGGCGACGTGGTCGAGTTCGACGCCGATCCCCGCCAGATCGAGCAGTTCGCGACGGAAGCCAGCGCCGCGATCCGCAAGTTCACCGAGAGCGGCACTAGCGTGGTGCTGGCGGTGACCCCCGAAGCCCGTCCCTATGTCCGCATGATCCTGGAGCGGGTGTTCCCGACACTGCCGATCCTGTCGCATGTCGAGGTCGCGCGCTGCGCCGAGATCCGGGCGCTCGGAGCCATATCGTGATCAGCAGCCTTGCCGACAGCGTGCTGGTCACGTTCATCGTGTTCTGCCGCATCGGCGCCTGCCTGATGTTCGTGCCCGGCTACTCTAGCGTCAACGTCCCGGCCCAGGTGCGCCTGTTCATCGCGCTCGTCACGACGTTTGCGCTGACGCCGATCCTGATCGCGGTCCTGAAACCTCTCACGGAGAATGCGGCGCCGCTAGCGCTGGCACTTCTGATCGGCTCCGAGATCCTGGTCGGCAGTGTCATCGGCCTCGGCGGGCGCGTGTTCTTCCTAGCGCTCCAGACCATGGCCACCGTGATGGCGAGTGCGATCGGGCTCAGCAACATTCCGGGCACGCCGATCGGCGATACCGATCCGGCGCCCGCTTTGGTGCCGCTGATCATGGCGTCCGTCACCACGCTCTTCTTCATGACCGACCAGCACTGGCAGGTCCTGCGCGGGCTGATGAACTCCTACGATGTCTGGCATCCCGGCAGCAGGATCGAGGGCAGCATGGCGCTGGACCAGCTGCTCGCTCGTCTGTCGGAGGCGTTCGTGCTGACGCTGCGGATCACGAGCCCCTTCATCGTCTATTCGGTCATCGTCAACCTCGCTGTTGGCTTCATCAACAAGCTGACGCCGGCAATTCCAGTCTATTTCATCTCGGTGCCCTTCGTGCTGTTCGGCGGCTTCCTGCTGCTCTACCTCACCAGTGACGAGCTGCTGACGCAATTCATGCTCGGCGTCTCGTCGTGGCTCGCAGAGTGATCGGTCATGAGGTCGCGTGCGGACAAGCTCGCCCGGATGGTCTCCCTCGTGAAGCTCCAGCTCCGGCTGTCCGAATGGCAGCTCGCGCAGCTGCGGCAGCAGGAGAAAAGCCTGCAGGACGAACAGGAATGGCTGGTCGGAGCTTTGAACGAGGGCAAGCCGCCGGCAGGTTCGTCGAGCGAATCGATCGCGCGGCGCCTCAACAGGACCAGCGTCGGCGCGCGCGCGGTTCAGGCGCAGGCATTGCAGCAGTTCAACCAGGTCCGCGCGGAGAGCCGCCGCGTGAAACAGCTCGAGGAAGTCGCCAAGGCGGCGCTCGCGGACAAGCTTCGCGATGCCGAAAAGCGTTCGCTCGAGGAGATCGCGGGAACAAGCCTCACCGTGCGCGAGTGGACGCCACGACCAGCCAGCCGGAACAAGACATGATCGTGACAGCGACGCCCGACCTCGTTCTCGACGTCCTCGATGCCGCCGATCCCGTGACGCAGCGCGCAGCGGCCGCGAAGCTCGACGCGCTCAAATCATCCGACGCCGATTTCGCCGCCACGATGGACGCGGAGGTCGGCAAGGCCAAGGCGGCGACGGCCGATCAGGCCGCGTCGAAGGTTGTCGATGCGCAGTCGACCGCCGTGAACGGGGCGCCGGTGCAGGTGATCAAGGCGCCTGCCTCCGGCGAGGTCTACCGGAAGTTCGAGGCTTTCATCCTCCAGACCTTTGTCGAGACGATGTTGCCGAAGGAGTCGGAGCAGGTCTTCGGCAAGGGCACGGCCGGTGGCGTCTGGAAATCGATGCTGGCGGAGCAGCTGGGCAACCAGCTGGCCAAGGGCAAGGGGATTGGCATTGCCAAGCAGCTCGCCTCAGCGCATCCGGCGGGAACGGACATTACGGGGAAAGCCGGATCATGATCCGGGAATGGGTGACAGACGTTGAGGGGTGAATTTCCTATGCAGGCACAAGAAAGCGCGGCGGTCCTGGTGATGGAGCAGCCGGTCGCGGACACCGAGGCGATAACGATGGAAGCGGCGACAGGCGGTGCGCAGCTGCCGGCGCTGTTGCCGAATGCCGGCGGCGAAGCGGCGGTCGACGGCATTGACGCGGCGAGATCGGACGAGGTGCGCGGCCTGCTGGCGGCGATCCGCCGGCTCGAGAGCATCGTCGAGGAGGAGACGATTGCGCTCACGACGCGCAAGAAGATCGATTTCGACGACTTCAGCGCCCGCAAGAGCCGGAGCATGCTCGAATTCGTCCGCCTGATGCGGGCACGGATGCATCTCGGCAACGAGACCGTGATCACCGAGGAGATCCAGCGCTTGCGCGAGAAGCTCGAGCGGAATCGCTCGGTCCTCGAAATGCATTACGAAGCGGTGCGCGAGGTCGCCTCCATCATCGTCAAGGCGATCAAGGACGCCGACTCGGACGGCACCTATACCGGTCGTACGGCGCAGGACGGAAGATGATCAGACTCGTTCTGGCCGGCCTCTGGGTTTGCATCCTCACCGCGGGCACGAGCTATGGCGTGGCCTATTGGAAGGAAAACGGTAGCCTGCTGCCGGCGAAGGACGAGTATCTCGACGGGCTGCAATACCAGAAGACGCGGGCGCTGAGCGTGCCGATGATCGAGGGTGGCAGCGTGCAGGGCTACATCGTGGCGCGCTTCGTCTACACCATCGAGGCGCGGACCATGCACCAGCTCAACGTTCCGCCGGAGCCGTTCGTCGTCGACGAGGCCTTCCGCAGGATCTACGCCGACGACCGTCTCGATTTCAGGAAGCTCGCCCGTTACGATCTCTCGATCCTCACGACGGCGATCAAGCAGCGCGTCAACGAGCGGATGCAGGCCGACGTCGTCCAGGACGTCCTGGTCGAGGACTTCAACTACGTATCAAAGGAAGAATTCCAGAAGCAGTAGGCGTCGCGGAACAAGCGTGGGCGGCCCTCCGGCTGCGCCGCGCTGCGTGGCCTGATTTCAGCCGGCCTCGGTCCCCAACAGTGCAACGGCCTCTGCGAAGGATGCTCCGCAGAGGCCGTTGTCGTTGTTGTGGCGGTGCGCTGCCGCGTCAGTTTCCGGCGGGATACGCCGCAGGGGCCGGGGCGGCGCGCGCCGTGTTCAGGAGGATGCCGACCTCGTCGAGCTCCTGCATCGGCACGTCGATGGTCTCGCCCGCGGGGATGTTGAGGCGGTATCCGACGTAGCGCCGGGCCACGATCGCATCGAAACCGAGGCGGTCGCGAAGCTTCTTGCGCAGCTTGCTGACGTGGCTCTCGATCACGCTCTCGTCGAAGGTCGACTCGAAGATGCCGTAGACCGCGTTGAAGATCTGCGTCTTGGTGATCCACTTGCCGTGGTTGGCGACCATATATTCGAGGATGCGCAGTTCGCGGCGGGGCAGGGTGAGGGCGTGGCCCGCGATCTCGGGGTCACGTCCGTTGAAGAAGACCTGGATCCGGCTCTCGCAGGGCCTCGGCAGATCGCCAACCCGGCGGCGCGCGATCGCGGCCGTTCGGGCGAGGATCTCGCGCAGGTGTATGGGCACGTGCACGACGTCGTCGACGCCCGACTCGAACAGCTCGAGCGTGTTCTTGAGCATCTTCTGGCCGCTCATGGCGATGATGGGAGCCGAGGAGCGCTTGCGCATCGCCCGCGGCAGGCTTCCGCGGGCATCGCAATCCCCGAGCAGGAAGGCATCGACCGCTGCCAGATCCGATTCACTCGCAGATTGCAGCCAGTCCCAGAATTCTCCGGAGGAGAATCCGATCGACGATACACCTTCGCGAACGAGCCCTACAACGTAGCTGTTCGTGACGCTCTCGCGATCATCAACGATAATATACATCAGTCTTTCGCCCCTGTTTCGCACTTGCAGCGGCCGGGTGGTTGTTTGTGATGCCCCGGCTCGGCAGCCATGCTGTTTGACGATATTTCCCTCCCGCGAACCGTTGTTATGGTTTCGATATTCGCGGGCAGCCCTACGCATTCAGTGCCTGCGTGAGCAGGCCTGCTACTTCGACTCGATACTGAACGCTTACTGTGTGAGGCCCGGCGGGTGTCTTACGGATCACCCCGCGGAGCGGATTGAGAATACGACCTAGTACAGTTGCGCCAAGTTGCTCATCGTGTCCGAAACGCTACTGAACTTTGTCGATCTCCTCGCCAACTGGCGAGAGAATCACTTGAGTAGGACCGTAACAATTGCCTAATTCCGATCAAGCGCGCGCCGCAAAGCGATTGCTATGCATGTTTGATGCTGTTGATTTGTTTCGAGTTGTTTCTTGATATTTTCAACCGCATCAGTTGATTTGAATTTCGAACTAGTTTTGCACCTTGGCGGTTCTAAAGTTCCGCATGTCCGTATAATCACAGCAATTTTGAGTGGTGCTACCGGTGACGCGTAGCGAGGGGTTTTCAACCCCGGATTGACTCGTGCTCCCATTTTTCCACATGCGACAATTCGACTCATGTGTGGCGGCTGGACTCCAGCTTGGCGAAATCTTGGCGAGTGTGTGTCTTTCGAGTCGCACTCTCGCCGCGTGCGTGTCGCGTTCGACTCATTGAGGTCGCATCGCGCGCGTTGAAAGCTTTTCGATGCGCACGTTTCAGGCAAGCTTCGGCAAATAATCTCGTCGATCAACAGATCGAACTGAACGGAGCATTTTCACATGTCGTCCGATGGACAAGCTCGTCCCAGCGAAACCGCTGATGTTTCCGCGGCGGCGAAGCCGGCTCCGGCGGCAAGCAATATGAAGGACAGCGCGACGCAAAATTCCAGGCCCGCAGCAAGCACCAAACCCGCAGCGAACGCGAAGCGCGTGTCGGCCGCGGTGAACGATGAAGTGCTGGCGAAAGAGGCGCTCGAAGGGCTGAAGCGCATTCGCGCCAAGGCGCGCCTCGACAAGATGGCGATACCCAAGCCTGCCCCGGCCGTGATCAAGCCGGCCGTGATCGTGGCCAAGCCGCCGCCGCCGCGTCCGACCTGGGTCGTGCCGCTCGCAACATTGGCGGTCGCCGCGATCCTGGTGGTCTGCGCCTGCACCGGCGTGATCGCCTATCTCACCACGCAGCCTGCGCAGAACAACGTCGCGGCCAACACCGAGATCAGGATTCTGCGCGAGACGGTCGCGCAACTGCGCAAGCAGGTGTCGGGCGTGTCCGAAAATCTCGACGGTCTGCGCACCGCGGTCGATCAATCGAGCAAGGCGACCAACGATCGCTTCGGTAGGTTCGCCGAGAATCTCGACCGGATCGAGCGGGTGAGCTCGTCCTCGACGGCGAAGCTCGACAGGCTCGCCCAGGTGCAGGCTCAGGCGCCGGCGCCCGCGGCCGTTGCTTCGCAGCCGCCGTCACAGGCTGCACCGATGATGGCTTCGCTCGCAGCGCCCGAGGTCACCGGCTCGGTACCTCCGTCCGCGCCGCGGAAGGTCGTCAAGGGCTGGTCGGTTCGCCAGGCCTATGAGGGGATCGCGATCCTGCAAAGTCCGAACGGCGTCATCGAGGTCGTGCTGGGACAGCAGGTGCCCGGCCTTGGCCGCATCGAGGACATCAAGAACGAGAACGGTCGCCTGGTGGTGGAGTCCAGCAGCGGCGTCATCTATTCGTCACGCAAGGCGACGCCCTGAGCAAAGGCCGCCCTCTATTGGCGGTGATGCTCGAAGCTGGTGCATAGCAGATCCACCTCCGCTTCCGCGATCGGCGCGCGGAACAGACGGCAGCTGAACTCGGCTGTCTTGCTATCGGGGGAAGTGCGATCCTCGCGAAGGAAGATGCATCGCTTGCAGACATCGGTGTGGTGCCGCTGCTCGGCAGCGTCGGACTGATCCAGTACGTGACGGAGTGCGTCGCGGAAGCGGACCTTGGCGTCGTCGTCGAGGACGGCAATTGCCTCGACGAGAACGCTGACGGGATCGCGCACCAGGAACTTCTTGCCCTGCTGCGTCACGCTCAGCATCACCGATCGCTTGTCAGTGGCCGAGCGCTTTCGCTCCAGATAGCCGAGCCGCTCGAGCTCGCCGATGATGAACGAGGCGGTGCCGCGCGTGGTGCCGACGTAGCTTGCGAGCGCCGAAGGCGTCCGGGAAAACCGGTTGGCGCGGGAAAGGAATCGCAGCGCCATCCACTCGCGGTCGCGCAAGCCGTGCTTGGTGCCTTCGAACCAGAGGATTCGCGCGACCTGCTCCAACAGTTCAATCGATTCACGAGCCAAGTTCATTTCAATTCCAGGTCGGATAAAGCTTTATTCAATTGAGCCTTGGGTAGCGCAATCTGGGTGGACGACAATGAAGCTCTCGGGCGATCCTTCGTCCGAATGGACGGCGGAGCGCTCTTGGAAGTCGCCCTTCGGTTTCCAAGAGGGAACCTCCGGACGTGGAACTAGGGCGTCACAAAGAAAGTTCGAGTGAATCGTACGGCTCAACTCTTCGGAAAATTTCAGTCAAATGACTGCGCTTCACCGGCCGGATTCCGGCGGCGCGCTGCGTCTGGGCAACATGATGTGTCGTTGCCGCCACCGCACAGCCTATTTGTTGCGGCGGAGCCTTTTCGAATTGTGCGAAGTGGCCGCAGTCTGCAGCTTCTGACCGCGTGGGTTGCGGCAGCAGAACTGTAATGTTGGGTTAATGGATGTTGCGTCGCAGCGCAGCCACGCGGTTAAAGCCCGCACACGATCAAATCCGACGGCTGGCGTATGGCCGATCCGATCGGCCGCCGGTCTCTTGTTCAGAGTCCGGCGCGCGGCCGATGGTCCGCGCCAACGAAGGGATGATACCGAGAACCGCGTGCTCGCAGGCTGGTGACTTGCCTTTGCCCGTTAACTATCGGCGAATGCGTCGCCCCCGGGGCACCACCATAAGCAGGAAGGGATACCGATGAGCTTCGAAACCACCATGACATCCGACGTCGTCGGCCTGACGAAAGTCGCCCCGGTCTCGCGCCGCGGATTCATGAGCGCCACGGCGGCCGTCGCCGCTGGCTACACGCTCGCGGCCGGTCCGGTTCGCGCCGACATCATCACGACCGACACCAACGGCCTCCAGACCGGCGACGCCAAGATCAAGGTCGGCTCGGAAGAGATGCCGGCCTATTTTGCTCGCCCTGCCGGCAACACCAAGGCGCCGGTGATCATCGTCGCGATGGAGATTTTTGGCCTGCACGAATACATCAAGGACGTGACGCGGCGCCTGGCCAAGCTCGGCGCGTTCGCGGTCGCGCCTGACTATTACTTCCGCAAGGGCACCGATCTCACCAGGATCACCGACGTCAAGGACCTGCTGCCGATCGTCAATGCCAAGCCGGACGCCGAGCTATTGACCGATCTCGACGCGACGGTGGCCTGGGCGGGATCGCAGGGCGGCGACAGCACGAAGCTGGGCATCATCGGCTTCTGCCGCGGCGGACGCACGGTCTGGGAATATGCCGCCCATAGCGGCGCGCTCAAGGCCGGCGTCGCCTTCTACGGTCCGCCGGTCGATCCGGCCAATCCGCTCTGGCCGAAGAGCCCGATGCAGCTTGCCCCCGAGATGAAGGCGCCGGTGCTCGGCCTGTATGGCGGGGCCGATACCGGCATTCCGGTCGCCCAGGTCGAGCAGCTCAAGGCGGCGCTGGAGCAGAACAAGAAGACGGCCGAATTCAAGATCTATCCCGAGGCGCCGCACGGCTTCCATGCCGACTATCGCGGCAGCTACCGCAGGGACGCCGCGGAGGATGCCTGGAAGCAGGCGCAGGCCTGGTTCAAGAAATACGGCGTATTGAGCTGAGGGCAGCGTTTTCGAAAGGGCGGCCGGAGTGGCCGCCCTTTCTCTATTCGAGGCTCACTTCGTCATTGCGCCATAGACGATGTCCTGGACCTGCTCGCGGTAGTATTTGCGCAGCTCACCCGGCGCCGCCGTTCCGACAACGACGACGAGACGTTCCTTCGGATCGCAGAAGAACTGCGTCCCGTAAGCGCCGTTCCAGGTGAACTCGCCGGGATTGCCGGGCACCGACGACAGCCCCTCGCCGGTGCGCACCGCGACCGCGAGGCCAAAGCCGAAGCCGGCGCGGTGCGGCTCGATGTTGGCCACGTTGTTCTTGATCTCGGGGCCGAGATGGTTGGTCGTCATGTGGTGCACGGTCTTGGGCGAGAGGATACGCTGGCCGTCGAGCTCGCCGCCATTGAGCAGCATCTGTCCGAAACGGATGTAATCGCCGATCGTGGCGAACGAGCAGGCACCGCCGCAATCGAACTTGGTTGGCGTGTCGAGCAGCTTGATGGCCTGCGGCTTGCCGGTCAGCGGATCGTTGGCGAACGGGCGGGCGAGGCGGGGGCGCTGCGCGTCGGTGGGGTGGAAGGTCGCGTCCTTCATGCCGAGCGGTTGCCAGACATTGGCAGCGAGATAGTCGCCGAGCTTCTGCTCGCTGACTTTCTCGACGACGGCGCCGAGCACGTCGATCGAAAAGCCGTATTCGAACTCGGTCGAGGGTTGATGCGCCAGCGGCAGTTTGGTGATGCGCTCGATGAAAGCCGGGGTGTCGCCTTCGATCGCGGGCGCGACGCCATCGGGGTATTGCCGCGCAAGCGCGCTGGAGGAGTCCGGGCGGCCGCCATACATCAGGCCGGACGTGTGCCGGTAGAGGTCGTGAATGAAGATCGGCGAGGCCTGCGGCTCGAATTTCAGCGAGCCGTCGGCCTGCTGAACGCCGACCTTCATGTCGGCAAAGCCGGGATAGTAGTCCGACAATTTTGCCTGGAGCGGGAGCTGACCCTTTTCCATCAGGGTCAGACCTGCGACCGCGGCCATCGGCTTGGTCATCGAAGCGAGCGCGAAGATCGCATCGACCGGCATCGGCGTGCCCTTGTCCGGATCGAGCATGCCATAGGCCTTGTAGTGCACGAGCTTGCCGTCGCGCGCGATGGCGACGACCGCGCCGGGCACGCGCTTGGCGGCGATCTCGCGCGCGAAGAAGCTGTCGAGCCGCGCCAGGCCCTGCTTGGAGAAGCCAGCGTCATCGGGATTTGTTTCGGGCAGCGGTGCGGCGCGCGCTGCACCGAACGTGATGACGGCAGCCGCCGCCGCGATCATGGCGATCGTCTTCTTCATTGCATCCTCCCAGGCGAGCGCGTTATGCGAATGGCTCGCTCGACGCCTAGATCACGACCGCGCTGGCGCGAAGTCAAGCGCGCACCCAGCATGTCTGGGACGCACCGGTGATGCCCGAACCCTAGCGTCCTTCGCCGGCGCGCCAGAGCGCATCGAGGCCATGGCGGTAGGTCGGATAGGCGAGCGTGACGCCGAGCTCTCGCTTCAGTCTTGCGTTGGAGACGCGGGCGCTGCTGGCATAGAAGCTGCGCGCCATCGCCGACATCTCGGCGGTCTTGAAGGCTTCTTCCGGCGGCGGCGCAACGTTCATCAGCTTCGCGGCATAGGTGATGACGTCCTGCGGGGGCGCCGGCTCGTCGTCGCAGACGTTCCAGGTACCCCCGCCCTCGCGCTGGATCGCCGCCATGATCGCGCCCGCGATGTCGTCGACATGGATGCGATTGAACACCTGTCCGGGCTTGATGATGCGCCTTGCCGTGCCCGCGCGCAGCGTCACCAGCGCATTGCGGCCTGGGCCGTAGATGCCGGCAAGCCGCAGGATGGCGGCTTCGCCGCCGGTTGCGTCGGCCCAGGCCTGCTCGGCCGCAATGCGCATGCGCGTGCGCTCGAGCGTCGCCTGCGGCGGCGTGCTCTCATCGACCCATCCGCCGCTGTGATCGCCATAGACGCCGATGGTGGAGAGATAGACGACCTTGCGGCGGCCCGCCGCCAGCACGTCGCCGAATGCGGCGATGGCAGGATCACCGGTGCTGCCGGGCGGGATCGAGATGAGAAGGACATCGGCCTCGCTGATGCGTTCGACCGTCTCGCGCGCCGGACTGCCGCCGGAAAATTCGTGGACCTCGATGCCAGCGAGATCGTTCCGCTGCGCGGGATCGCGCACGGTGCCGGCGACATGGGAGAAGCTGTCGCCGAATTTGCGGACGAAGTGCCGGACGCTGTAGCCGAGGCCGAGGATGAAGAGCCGCATGCGTCTCCCGTGCAGGTCAAGGTTCCCGTTCGCGCTCGCCGCGCGTCTCGCTCATAAGAGATTTTTGGGTCCGGCAAAAGATATTCCGATTTGTCTCGCCGGCCGGTGCAGGCAATGCTCGCTCGACACCGGGAGGCATCGACCATGCAGGCGGAAGCGGCCACCATGACGCCCTCCGGCGCGGCAGAGCTGATCCGCGGCGCGGCCGCGCTGATCTTCGATGTCGACGGCACCCTCGCCGAGACCGAGGAGCTGCATCGGCAGGCCTTCAACCACGCCTTCGTCCGCCATGGTCTCGACTGGCAATGGGACCGTGCCGTCTACAAGGACCTGCTGCGAGTGACCGGCGGCAAGGAGCGCATGCGTGCCTACCACGCGAGGCTGGCAGCCGCCCCGCCATTATCCGATGTGGACATCGCGGCGCTTCACCGCATCAAGACCGCGCATTATGCGGAGCTGGTCGAAACCGGCTGCTGTCCCTTAAGGCCCGGCGTGGCGGAGCTGTTGGCCAAGGCTAAGGCGCGTGGCCAGCGGCTCGCGATCGCGACCACGACGTCGCACGGCAACATCGATGCGCTGCTGTCTCGAGCGCTGGGGACCCGCTGGGCTGCGGATTTCGATGCCATCGTTGCTGGTGATGATGTCAGGCACAAGAAGCCGGCGCCGGATGTCTATCTCGAGATCCTGGCGCGGCTGAGGCTCCATGCCTCCGACTGTGTCGCGATCGAGGATTCTGGCAACGGGCTGATCGCGGCGTCGCGGGCGGACATTCCGGTTCTCATCACGCGCAGCATGTTCTTCCGTGATGACGACTTCAGCGCGGCGCGGTTTGTGCTGGATGACCTGTCGGAACTCGGGGCTCAAAAATAAAACCGGAAAACAACCCCATGCACAGTAGCTCACGCCGGCGTGAGGGCTGCGGTCAGTGGACGCGGTGACTCGCCCTATCGTCTTCGGCCTGCTCGACAATCTGCGCAATCGGGCTCGACTGGTGATGCACCAGGCGCCAGCCGTCGCCGACGCGGCGAAAATGGTTGGCGGCGGCCAGAGCGGTGCCGTCGACGATCTCGATGCAGAGCACGCGGGCGCTGTCGCCGTCGACGATCGCCTGCGGTTCGGCGCAGACGATCTGCGGCCGCTCCGGATTTTGCAGAATATCGCGCCAGCTTCCGATCACGGTGGCGCGGCCGACGATGGCCGGCCAGCCTGGATGGATGCAGGAGATGGCGTCGTCATCCGCCCACATCCGTTCCATGCCGGCGAAGTCGCCAGTCGAAAAAGCGGCGTAGAAAGCCGCGTTGGCGGCGATGACCTTGCTGTCCTTTGCCATGCCTCTCGGGTGGGCCAATGACAGAAAAAAATCAAGCGCGACTTGCGTTTGATTTTGACCGCACTGCAGCATTCAAGGCGCGGCTGCTCCTTTTGTAGTCACGCCGAAACGTGCGTCTCCACCGCCCGCCGCGCGCCATCCTTGTAAAGATGGGCGAGCGCCGAGGTCACGGCCTCGCGCAAGCGCGGATCGGTGCCCAGCGGCCCGAACACTTTTTCCACGCCGAGCAATGCGGGTGCGAGCCGCTCGGCGACCGGGCCTGTCTCACGCGCCAGCGCGGCGAACTCGGCGGCGAGCGGATCGCGCACGTCGATGGCGCGGCCCTGCTCGTCGGTGGCGGCGACGTAGCGCATCCAGCCGGCGACCGCGAGCGCGTGGGTCGCGATCGGCAGGCTCCTCGCAAGGCGATCCTGCATCGCGCCGAGCAGGCGCTGCGGCAGCTTTTGCGAGCCGTCCATCGCGATCTGCCAGGTGCGGTGATGCAGCGCCGTATTGGAAAAACGCTTGAGCAGCGAGGCGCGATAGGCGGCAAGGTCAGTGCCAGGCGGCATTGTCAGCGTCACCGCGGCCTCTTCCATCACCCGCGCGGCGAGACGCGCGAAACTCGCATCGGTCATGGTGTCGGCGATGGTCTCGTAACCGGCGAGATAGCCGAGATAGGCGAGCGCGGAATGGCTGGCGTTGAGCAGCCGCAGCTTCATCAGCTCGAACGGCTTCACGTCGGTGACGAGCTCGACCCCCGCGGCGGCAAGATCAGGCCGGCCCGCCGTAAAACGGTCCTCGACTACCCATTGCGTGAAGGGTTCAGTCATGACCGGCCAGGCGTCGCGTAGGCCGAGCGCGGATGACACCGCATCGCGGTCGGCGTCCGTCGTCTCCGGCACGATGCGGTCGACCATGGTCGAGGGGAAGGCGGCATTATCTGCGATCCACTTGCCGAACTCCTTCGAGCGCAGTGCGGCGAACTGCGTCACGATCCGCTGCACGGTGTGACCGTTGGCGGCGAGATTGTCGCAGCACAGCACGGTGAAGGGGATCAGCCCCTGCGCACGCCGGCGCGCCAGCGCAGCCACGATGACGCCGGGCGCCGAGCGTGGTGCGTCGGGATTGTTGAGGTCGTGCACGACATCGGGATGCCGCTCGTCGAGGTCGCCGGTCTGCGGCGTGTGGCAATAGCCCTTCTCGGTAACCGTGAGCGAGACGATGCGGATGGCGGGATCGGTCATCCGCTCGACCAGCGCCGCCGGCTTCTCGCGCGCGACCACGCTGTCGAGCAGCGCGCCGATGACGCGGTGCTCGGTGCCTTCGGCCGCACGTACGGCAACGGTATAGAGATGATCCTGCGGGGCGAGGGCGTCGCGCGTATCCGGGCTGCGCAGGCTGGCGCCGACAATGCCCCAGGACGAGCTGCCGCTGGCAAGGCAATCGTCGATGACGACGGCCTGATGCGCGCGATGAAAAGCCCCGAGGCCAAGATGCACGATGCCGGGCGTGGCGCGCGAGCGGTCATAGGCCGGGCGGCGGATGCCGGACGGCAACCGATCGAGATTGGCGCCGCCAAGACGCATCGAACTTGGGCGCATGGACGTCTCCCCTTTGCTTTGCCGCTGCTTGACATGGCGCCCGACCTCGGTCAATGCTCTGGTCAATTGGTAAGACCAATTTTCCAAAATTGGCGGGCCGCGGGTCGGGACGATTCCGCGAGACCCTTTCGGGGAGGCCAGCGTGCCGCTGGAAGCTGTGGAGGCGAGACGGCTTTACCGCCAGGTCGCCGATCAATTGCGAAGCCTGATCGACAGCGGCGAGTACGCGGTCGGCAGCCGCTTGCCGACCGAGCGCGAGCTCGCCGAGCAGCTCAAGATCTCGCGGCCCACGGTGCGCGAGGCCCTGATCGCGCTCGAGGTCGAAGGCCGCGTCCGCATCCGTGTCGGCTCAGGCATCTATGTGATCGAGCCGGCCGATGCCGCGCCGGCGCCGGCGGCCGCCGTCATCGAAGGCCCGTTCGAGCTGCTGCGCGCCCGCGAATTCCTGGAAAGTGCCATCGCCGAACAGGCTGCGCGCGTGGCGACGAAGGATGATGTCGCCCGCATCGATGCGTCCCTGGTCGCGATGGAGAACGTCGAGCATCCCGGCGAAGCCTCGATGGTGCACGACCGCGCGTTCCACGTCGCGATCGCCGGAAGCCTCGGCAACGCCGTTCTGGTCCGCGTGGTCGGCGAGCTGTTCGACCAGCGCCTCAATCCCTATTTCGCGCAGCTTGCGCATTATTTCGAAAGCCCCGGCACGTGGCGTACCGCGCTCGACGAGCACCGCGCCGTGCGCGATGCGATCGCGGCGCACGATCCGGACAGCGCGCGCGAGGCGATGCGAAAGCATCTGGCGCGCTCGCAGGAGCGCTTTGCTCAGAATTTTGGCGCCGAGACCGCCGCAGCGGCCTCGTCTGCCGGGCGGAGCCGGGCGGAGCGACATCAGGCCAAGCCGGCAATACCAAAGCGAGCGGCGAAGAAGCAGGCCAAAAAGCAGGTCAAGGGCAGCAGCGCGCGGCGGCGATGAGATTGGGCGGCCCTCATCCGTTTCAGGTGTGGGCGAACAAGAAGCAGACTTTAGTCAGTGGAGGATAAGTCGATGTTGAAGAAGATGACGATGGTGCTGGCGGCTTCGGTCGCGGCGATGGTCGCGGCGACCAGTTCCGGCATGGCGCAGACCAAGCTCAAATGGGCCCATGTCTACGAGACCTCGGAGCCGTTCCATAGCGCGTCAGTGTGGGCCGCGCAGGAGATCGGCAAGCGCACCAATGGGCGCTACCAGATCGACGTCTATCCGGCGTCGCAGCTCGGCAAGGAGGCCGACATCAACCAGGGCCTCTCGCTTGGCTCGGTCGATATCATCATCTCCGGCTCGAGCTTCGCGGCGAAAAGCTTTCCGCCGATCGGCGTGACCTACTATCCCTACACTTTCCGCGATGCCGATCATCTGCTTGCCTACACCAAGAGCGACATCTTCAAGGAGCTCGCCAAGGGCTATGAGGACAAGAGCGGCCACCACATCATCGCGGTGACCTATTATGGCGTGCGCCAGACCTCGTCGAACAAGCCGATCAAGAGCTGCGCCGACCTCAAGGGCCTGAAGATGCGCGTGCCTGACGTGCCGGCTTATCTGGCCATGCCGCGCGCCTGCGGCGCCAACACCGCGCCGATCGCCTTCGCCGAAGTCTATCTCGCGCTCCAGAACGGCACCGTGGAGGCGCAGGAGAACCCGCTGACCACGATCGAGGCCAAGAAGTTCTACGAGGTGCAGAAGCACATCGTGCTCACCGGCCACATCGTCGACCACCTCAACACGGTGGTGGCGGGCGCGCTCTGGAAGAAGCTCTCCGACGAAGACAAGAAGATCTTCACCGACGTCGCGCAGGAGGCCGCCGCGAAAGCGACCGCCGAGATCAAGCAGAACGAGGCCAAGCTGGTCGCCTTCTTCAAGGAGAAGGGCCTGACCGTGACCGAGGTCGACAAGAACGAATTCCGCGACATCGTGCTGAAGAACGTCCCGTTCGAGACCTTTGGTTATCGCAAGGCCGACTGGGAACGGATTCAGGAAGTCAAATAGCAACGACCGTCATTCCGGGGCTCGCGAAGCGAGAACCCGGAATCTCGAGGTTCCGGGTTCGACGCTGACGCGTCGCCCCGGAACGACGATTTGAGGAGGAGCACACCCATGTCCACCGCCGAAATACACCGGCAGATCACCGCGGACGAGATCGCCCACACCTTCGAGGAGGAGGCGACGCCGAAGGTCGATCTCGGCATCTACGCCTTCGAGGACTGGGTGGCGCTGGTGATCTTCTGGGTGATGGCGCTTGCCGTCTTCCTCCAGTTCTTCACCCGCTACGTCCTCAACGACAGCTATGCCTGGACCGAGGAGATCGCGACCTATTGCCTGATCGGCGTGGTCTTCATCGGCGCCTCGATGTGTGTGCGGCTGTCGCGGCATATCCAGGTCGACCTGATCTACCGCTACCTGCCGCACATGGTGGCGCGCACGATGTCCACACTGATCGACCTGATCCGGATCGCCTTCTTCGGTTACGCCATCAAGCTGGTCTGGGTCTACATCCAGATCATCGGCGATGAGTCCATGACCACGATCAATCTTCCCAAGGACTACGTCTATTACGCCGTGCTCGCCGGCTTCGTGCTGATGTTCGTGCGCTCGCTGCAGGTGGCGCTGCAGCATCTGCGGCAGGGCTATTCGATCCTCGAACGCCCCGGCGCCTACGACGGTTTTGAAGGATAGTATCATGCTGTTGCTGCTTGGGGGCTTCCTCATCCTGATGCTGATCGGCGTTCCCGTGGCGATCGCCATGGCCGCGTCGTCGCTGCTCTACATCCTGGTCAGCGGCGTGACGCCTGACGTCACGCTGGCGCAGCGCATGATCGCCGGCGTCGAGAGCTTTCCGCTGCTCGCCGTGCCGTTCTTCATCCTCGCCGGCAATCTCATGAACATCGCCGGCGTCACCGGCCGCATCTACAAGTTCGCAGTCGCGCTCGTCGGCTGGATGCGCGGCGGCCTCGGTCACGTCAACATCATCGGCTCGGTGATCTTCTCCGGCATGTCCGGCACCGCGATCGCGGATGCTGCCGGCCTCGGCACCATCGAGATCAAGGCGATGAAGGACCACGGCTACTCCACCGAATTCTCGGTCGGCGTCACTGCGGCGTCCGCAACGCTCGGGCCCATCATCCCGCCGTCGCTGCCCTTCGTGATCTACGGCATGATGGCCAACGTCTCGATTGGCGCGCTGTTCCTCGGCGGCGTCATTCCCGGCATCGTCATGACGCTGCTGATGATGGCGACGGTCACCTATTTCGCGCACAAGAACAAATGGGGCAGCGACACGCCGTTCTCCTGGCCGCAGCTCGGCTCGGCCGGCCTCGAGATCGCGATCGTGCTGACGTTCCCGCTCGCGATCTGGCTGATGGTGATGGCCGGCATGTCGACCAACATGGCGGTCGTCATCGGCCTCGGCACGCTGCTCATCATCGACTGGTATTTCGACTTCTCGGCCGTGATGGCGCTGATGGCGCCGGTGATCCTGATCGGCGGCATGACGCTCGGCTGGTTCACGCCGACGGAAGCCGCGGTCGCCGCCGTGATCTGGTCGCTGTTCCTCGGCCTCGTCCGCTACCGCACCATGACCCTGAAGACGGTGGCGAAGGCGACCTTCGACACCATCGAGACCACGGCCTCGGTGCTCTTCATCGTCACGGCGGCGTCGATCTTCGCCTGGCTGTTGACGGTGTCGCAGGCGGCGCAGATGCTGTCGGACTGGATGCTCAGCATCACCCACAACAAATGGGTATTCCTGGCGCTCGCCAACATCCTGATTCTGTTCGTCGGCTGCTTCATCGACACCACGGCGGCGATCACCATCCTCGTGCCGATCCTGCTGCCGATCGTGCTCAAGCTCGGCATCGATCCGATCCACTTCGGCTTGATCATGACGCTGAACCTGATGATCGGCCTGTTGCATCCGCCGCTCGGCATGGTGCTGTTCGTGCTCGCTCGCGTCGCCAAGCTCTCGGTCGAGCGCACGACGGTCGCGATCCTGCCCTGGCTGGTGCCGCTGCTGCTCGCGCTGATCGCAATCACCTACATTCCCGAACTGACCCTCTGGCTGCCTAAATATATGGGACTCTCCAAATGACCTCCGTAGCTCTCGCCGCAACCCTGTTCGGCCCCGAAGATTTGCGCATGATCGAGCATCCGCTCGACAAGCTCGCGGACGGGATGGTGCGCATCCGCTTCGGCGCCGGCGGCATCTGCGGCTCCGACATGCACTACTTCCGGCATGCCCGCACCGGCGACTTCGTGGTGAAGTCGCCGTTGGTGCTGGGCCACGAGATCTCGGGCGAGGTCGTGGAGATCGCAGGCTCCGCCGCCAATTTGAAGGTCGGCGACCGCGTCGCCGTCAATCCGTCGCGCTGGTGCGGCCATTGCGTCGCCTGCCGCGAAGGCCGGCCCAATCTTTGCGAGAACATCTACTTCATGGGCTCGGCCTCGAAGACGCCGCACATGCAGGGCGGCTTTGCCAATTATTTCGATGCGATCCCGGCGCAGTGCGTGAAGATTCCGGATCACGTCTCCTATCAGGCCGCGGCGCTCGCCGAGCCGCTCGCGGTCTGCCTGCACGCGGTGGCACGCGCCGGCAACATCGAAGGCAAGCGCGGCATCATCTTCGGCGCCGGCCCGATCGGGCTTCTGACCATGCTCGCCGCGCACCGCGCCGGCATGGCCGACATTACGGTCGCCGACATCGCGCCGGCGCCGCTCGCTTTCGCGACCAAGCTTGGTGCGTCCCACGTCGAGAACGTGTCGGGTGGGGAAGAGGGCCTGAAGGCGCAGGCCGCGACGCGTCCCTATGACGTCGCCTTCGAAGTCTCGGGTACGGCCGCCGGCCTTGCGAGCGCCATTGGCATCGTCAGGCGTGGCGGCGTCGTGGTGCAGATCGGCAATCTGCCGGGCGGCCAGATCCCGACGCCGTCGAACGCGGTGATGGCCAAGGAGATCGACCTGCGCGGCTCGTTCCGCTTCGGATTCGAGTTCATGACCGCGGTGGAACTGATCGGCGCAGGCAGCGTCGATGTGCTGTCGCTGGTCACCGCCGAGCGGCCGCTGTCGACCGCGCCGGATGCGCTGCGGCTGGCGCTCGACCGCTCGCAGAGTGTCAAGGTCGTGCTGACCGCGAACTGATCCTAGAGCCCCGTTCCGATGGAATCGGAACGGGACTCTAGATTCTTGTTTGACGCGTTTTCTTCACGCGAACCGGTACCCACTTCGCTCGAAAACGCTTTGGGAGAATTTCGATGATGCTCGAAGGATGGCGCTGGTACGGTCCGGATGATCCGGTGTCCTTGGATGACGTCAGGCAGGCCGGGGCGAGCGACATCGTCTCGGCGCTGCATCAGGTGCCGATCGGGGAGGCCTGGACGCGCAAGGCGGTCGAGGAGCGCAAGAATTTCATCGAGAACGGCCAGCCCGGCCGCTCGCAATTGACCTGGTCGGTGGTGGAATCGATTCCGATCCCTGACGACGTCAAGCGGCTCGGGGCTAAGGCGACCAAATCCATCGAAGCGTGGATCGCTAGCCTGGAGGCGGTGGCCGCCAGCGGCATCAAGATCATCTGCTACAATTTCATGCCTGTGGTCGATTGGTGCCGTACCGATCTCGAATGGGAGCTGCCGAACGGCGCCCGCGCCATGCGCTTCGACCAGGACCGCTTTGCGGCGTTCGAGCTGCATATCCTGGAGCGGCCTGCGGCCGCGCAGGAATACTCGCCAGAGCAGCAGGCGCGCGCGAAAGCGCTATTCGAGAAGATGAGCCAGGCCGACATCGACTATCTCGTCATGGTCATCGCCAGTGCGCTGCCCGGCTCGACGACCGAGCCGATGACCATCCCGCAGTTCCGCGACCGGCTGGAGACCTATCGCGACATCACGCCAAAAATCCTGCGGCAGCATCTCGCCGAATTCCTTGCGCGCGTGGCGCCGGTCGCCGAGCAACTCGGCGTCTCGCTGACGCTGCATCCGGATGATCCGCCGCGGCCGCTGTTCGGTCTGCCGCGCATTGCTTCGTCTGCCGACGATTACCAGGCGCTGTTCGACGCCGTGCCATCGAAGGCGAACGGCATCTGCCTGTGCACGGGCTCGCTCGGCGTGCGCGCCGAGAACAACCTGCCTGAGATGGCCGAGCGCTTCGGCCCGCGCATTGCCTTTGCGCATCTGCGTGCGACCAAGCGCGAGGCAGACGGCCTGTCGTTCTACGAGTCCGATCATCTCGACGGCGACGTCGACATGGTCGCCGTGCTCAAGGCGCTTTTGAAGGAGAACGCGCGGCGCGCCCCCGACAAGCGGATCGTGTTCCGGCCCGATCACGGCCACCGCATGCTCGACGATCTCGCCGCCACCAAGCGCACCAATCCCGGCTACACCGCGATCGGCCGCCTGCGCGGCCTCGCTGAGCTGCGCGGTGCAATCAGGGCGATCGAGCATCGATAGGACGGCAGGGTCTCCCTAAAGGCCGCGTTAGTTCGGCTCTTTGCTCGCGGAGATTGTCTTCGGCTCCTGTGTGTGCCACAGTGGCTGCATTGCATTTTGACTGACGCATTGCAGCCACAGGCCATTTATAGGAGCTGCGCATGAGCTTCCTGGTCGAACTTCCTCTCAGTGAATACAATCGGAACGCGTTCGCGGACTTCAACAAGGCGTCCGGCAATTTTGATCCTGACGTCGCGCGCGCGATGATGTGGATGTCGCAGCTCGCCTACGAGACCCACGTCCCGCAAACGATTACCGCGGTGTCCGGCTTCTGGACGCTGTCAAACGTCAAGCTGTTGATGCAGCCCGCGAAATCGACGCTCCCCGTCTCGGACACCCGCGGCGTTATCGCCCAGCGGGACGGCGCGACCATCGTCGCGTTCGCCGGCACCGATCCGCTCATTCTCAAGAATTGGGTCAGTGACTTCTATCTCGGTCGTCCGAAGGGCGATGTCCACCAAGGCTTCAAAGATGCCGCCGCGGCCGTTTGGGACGATGTGCGAACGGCGCTGATTGCGGCGTCTGGCGCGGGCTCGCCCATATTCATCACCGGACACAGCCTGGGAGCGGCACTTGCCGTCGTCACGGCCGATCGCGCGCGTAGCGAGCCTGCGATTGCGCGTCCGCAAGTCTATCTTTACGGCTGCCCGCGCGTCTGTCGCGTCGATGCCGCGGCCGCCTACAACGCGACGCTCGGGCCTACGACCTATCGCCTGGTCCACGGCAACGATATCGTCCCGACCGTCCCGCCACCACAGCTCGGTTTCCAGCATGTCGGGCGCTATTTGGCATGCGGCCCGCGTACGAAATTCGTCGTCAGTCAACTTGCGCCGAACAGCAATTCCGACGAGCCGTTGCCGACGACCGGGGGCTTCGCTGGCCTAACCCAGCAGCTTGAAAATCTCGTCGTCGGGTTTTCCCCGAGCAGGCGTATGGATCTGATCGGTCGGCTCTCCCAGTTACTGCTGCCCGGCATCGGTGATCATCTGCCGGATCGATATTACGACGTGTTGCCCTAACGCATCGCAATCTCGTCGGATCAATAACAGGCGGCCATGGCGCGGAGCTTGGGATAGAGCCGGTCGATTGCGGCAATCTCGCTTCGCATCTGCGCGGTGATCCAGTCGCGGATCTCGGCAGCGATGGGGCGCATCGGCCGGTTGCGCGGCGGCAGGAATTCGCAGATGCGGCGCGTGGTGGTGAGCCGGTCGGACGCCGGGACCAGTGCGCCGGTCAATAACCAGTGCGAGGCCACCGTCAGCCAGCCGAGGGCGATGCCCTGGCCGAGCAGGGCCGCCTGCACCACGACGGCATAATCGGTGAAGCTGAGCCCCTTGGCCGCGCCGCGGCGCCCGGTGAGCAGCGATGCGTAGTCCGCGGCCCAGTCGCCCGGCGTCTCGGCGAGGCGGATGATGGTATTGCCCTCGGCGGGGTCGGTCTCGCCGAGATAGCCGGGGCTGCACATCGGCAGCATTACTTCCTTCATGACCAGCGTGCCGCCGGACGACGGCTCGTCGCGATCGCGGAAGCGCATGCCGAGGTCGACATTCTCCACCGGCCCGCGCAGCGCGCCGGAGATCAGCTGGAAGCGCAGATCCACTTGCGGAAACTGCTTCTGCAGCTTGTCGATGCGCGGCATCAGCCAGTGCGTGGTGAAGGCGGAGGAGACCGACAACGTCACCGTCTCGGTGCCCTTGCGCCGCCGCTCGATCTCCACGAGCCCGCTCTCGATGCTACGAAAGCCGTCGAGCACGCGGCGATACAGGAGCTCGCCCTCCTCGGTGAGCACCGCGCGGCCCGCCTTGCGATCGAACAGGCGGACGCCAAGATGCTCCTCGAGCTGGCCGAGCATGCGGCTCACCGCGGGCTGCGTGACGTTCAATTCGGCCGCCGCCGCGGTGAAGCTGCCGTTGCGCGCCGCCGCGTCGAAGACGAACAGGGCGTTACTCGACGGCAGCATGCGGCGCAGCTCGGGCATAACGTCATGTTATGGGCGCGGTGAGAATTTGGCAATTGCCGGATTTTGCCAAGTCTGGTGTCATTGGCATGACAGCCTAAACACAGGGCCTTCGGGAGAAGATTTGGTGCAGCGCACGCTTTGCCGTGAGTGCCCCAAATCCGTGTCTATAAAGCAGGCTTATGGCGCGCAGTGAGGCACGCCATTGCAGGACATGGCGAGGTCGATCGTTGGACAAGCGAGCGGAAAGCGTCGAGATCAAGTCCGCCAGCAAGGCCTATGGCGCCGTTCGCGCCCTCGACGACGTTTCGCTCAATGTCGGCGCCGGCGAATTCGTCTCGCTGCTCGGCCCCTCCGGCTCGGGCAAGACCACGCTGCTCGGCATCTTGGGCGGCTTCATCCTGCCGACGTCAGGCACAATTCTCTTCGGCGGCCGCAACGTCACCTTTATGCCGCCGCACAAGCGCGACATCGGCGTCGTGTTCCAGAACTACGCGCTGTTCCCGCATATGAGCGTCGGTGAGAACGTCGCCTTTCCCCTGCGCGCGCGCCGCCTGCCGAAATCGTCCTGGCCAGACAAGGTGCGCGCGGCGCTCAGCATGGTCGGCCTTGCCGGCTATGAGGAGCGCGGCATCGCGCAGCTCTCCGGCGGCCAGCGCCAGCGCGTCGCGCTCGCGCGCGCGATGATCTTCGAGCCGCGCCTGATCCTGATGGACGAGCCGCTCTCCGCGCTCGACAAGCAGCTCCGCGAATCCATGCAGATCGAGCTGCGGACGCTGCACAAGCGCATCCAGGCCACCATCATCTACGTCACCCATGACCAGCGCGAGGCGCTGACCATGAGCGACCGCGTCGCCGTCATGAAGGACGGCCGTCTGGTCCAGATCGACGAGCCGGCGCGGCTGCACGATCATCCCGCCGACTCCTTCGTCGCCAGCTTCATTGGCGAGGCGACACTTCTGCCGGTCCGCCGTGTCGATACCTCCAGCGTGTCGCTGGGCAACGCCCTGCTGCGCAGCGCCCGCGCCATTCCTGATGGCGACGCGCTGATGCTCGCCGTGCACAGCGAGAAGCTGCTGATCGACGACGGCGCCCAGGATGGCGCCTGCAACCGGCTGACCGGGACGGTCACCGACATCGTCTACCAGGGCGAGAGCCTGCGCATCTTCCTGGTGCTTGCCGACGGCGTCGCGCTCAGCCTGCGCCAGCCGGCCTATCACCAGGCCTATAGCCGCATCCCGCCGCTCGGCGGCAGCCTCACCGTCACGCTCCACCCCGAGGACACCATCGTGGTCCCCCGGGTGGGGAACTGAACTTTAAGCCGCGTCCAACCGGAGAGAACAAACCACATGTCGACCCAAGCCGCGTTCAGCAACTTCAAGGTTCTCACCTTCGACGTCGTCGGCACCTTGATCGACTTCGAGACCGGCGTGCTCTCCGCGGTGCGGAAGATCTCCGGCAAGACGCCGGCCGAGCTCAGCGACGACCAGATCTTCGAATCCTACAAGCGTGGCCGCGACAAGCACTACGAGCGCTCGAGCGAGGTGATGTTCCACGTCTACCGCTATCTCGCCAAGGAGCTCGGGCTGCCGGCCGACGATGCATGCTGCGACGTGTTCCAGCTCGCGGTGCTGCGCTGGGGCCCGTTCCCGGATTCGGTCGAGGCCTTGAAGCGCCTGCGCACGAAATTCCGCCTGGTTGCCATGACCAATGCGGACCGCGTCGCGCTGTCCTGCTACGCGCACGCGCTCGGCAATCCCTTCGACGACACCGTCTGTGCCGACGACACCGGGGTGGCAAAACCGAACCCGGAATTCTTCGCCTACAACAAGGGCCGGCAGTCCGCGTTCGGCTACAAGCAGTCAGATATCCTGCACGTCGCGCAGAGCCAGTACCACGACATCGGGATCGCGCGGAAACTCGGCTACAAGGTGTGCTGGATCGAGCGCCGCCAGGGTATCGCCGGTTTCGGCGGCACTCCGGCCGTGGAGACGCTGACCAAGCCGGATTTCCATTTCCCGACGCTCAAGGCGCTCGCCGACGCGGCGATCGGGCCGGTGGCATAAATCCGTGAGCGCCGAGATGACACGGGACTGGAGCGCGCAACCATCGGTCAACTCGCTGTGGGAAGCCACGGCGGAGCCGGCGCGCGCGTTTCCCGTGCTGTCCGGCGAGCACCAAGCCGATGTGGTGATCATCGGGGCGGGCTATACGGGCCTCTCCGCCGCACATCACATCGCCACAGACGGCTCGTCGCCAATCGTGATCGAGGCCAACCGCCCCGGCTGGGGCGCGAGCGGGCGCAATGGCGGCGTGATCACCGCGAAGTTTCGCCTCTCGTTCCGCGAGGTCGACGCCGTGCATGGCCGCGCCATGGCGAGGCGCATGTACGAGATCGCGCATGAGTCGACCGACATCGTCGAGGAGCTCGTCTCCGAATTCGGCATCACCAGCGCGAACCTTGTGCGCACCGGCCAGGTCAAGGCTGCTCACAACGAGACGACGCTGAAGGCCGCGATCGACGAGGCCAACTGGATGACGCGCGAAATGGGCTCGGCCGAGGTCCGGATCCTCGACAAGAAAGGCGTGCGTGACGAAACCGGCTCCGACATCTTCGTCGGCGGCGTGCTCAATCCCGGCTCGGGCGGCATCCATCCGCTGAACTATCTGCGCGGCCTCGCCGATGGCGTGGCGCGCCGCGGCGTGCCCATCTTCCAGGAGACGCCGGTCGTCAAGCTTCGGCGCGACAAGGACCGCATCGTTGCCGAAACACCGCGAGGGGCAGTACGTGCAAAACAGGCGATCATCGCCACCAACAGCTATTCCGATCTGACCGGCGCCACCGCGCATCTGCAGCGCGCGCTGATCCCGTTCCGCAGCGCCATCGTCGCAACCGAGCGGCTGCCGCGCAATCTCGCGGGAAAGCTGATGCCGACCGGACGCAGCTACACCGAGACCAAGCGCATGATGCGCTGGTTCCGCATGGTCGACAACCGCGTGATCTTTGGCGGCCGCGGCGCTTTCGGCAAGCAGGACACCCAATCCGCGTTCGGTGCCTTGCGCAAGGCGATGGTCGGCATCTTCCCCGATCTCGCCGATATCCCGCTCGAATACAAATGGTCGGGCCTCGTCGCGATGACGCTGGACTCCGTGCCGCATATCGGCCGGCTCGACGACCGCACGCTGGTCGCGCTGGGCTACAACGGCGCCGGCGTTGCGATGTCGAGCCTGATGGGCCGCTATCTCGCCGCCTTCGTGCGCGGCGAGTCGCCCGACGTCGGACTGCTCGATATCAGGCGCATGAAGGCTATCCCGTTCTACCCGCTGCGCGAGCCCGCCGTGCGCATGGTCGCCGGCTGGTACCAGTTTCTCGATGCGATCGGTCGGTGAGATCATTTGGCGATGGAGGAGGCGAGGATGACGATGAAGCGGAATTTTGGATTGGGCTGCGCGCTCTTGGGCGCAATCGGACTGACCAGCGCGGCTGATGCCGCCGAGCAGATCACCTTCGTCTCGCAGGGCGGCGCCTACCAGCAGGCACAGACGGTGGCGATCCTCGATCCCTCCGCCAAGAAGCTCGGCATCACCATCAACCAGGACTCCATTCCCGACGCCTGGCCGGCGATCAAGACGCAGGTCGGTAGCGGCAAGCCGATCTGGGACGTCGTGGACACCCCGACCGGCAATTGTCTGCGTGGCGGGGAGCAGGGGCTGATCGAGAAGCTCGACTTCTCGAAGATTCCAAACGGCGCGGCGATGCCGGAGTCCTATCGCAGTCCTTATTCGGTCTCTTACGAGTTCTATTCCAGCGTACTGTCCTACAGCCAGAAGACCTTCCCGAAGGATGCGCCGAACAGCTGGGCCGATTTCTGGGACGTCAAGAAATTCCCTGGCCGCCGCGCGCTGCGCAACCATCCGTTTGCAACGTTGGAGGCGGCGCTGATGGCCGACGGCGTCGCGCCGGACAAGCTCTATCCGCTCGACGTCGATCGCGCCTTCAAGAAGCTGGAGGAGATCAAGCCGCACATCACGGTGTGGTGGACCTCTGGCGCGCAGTCGGCGCAGCTGCTCAATGACGGCGAGGTCGACATGGAGATGGCCTGGAACGGCCGCGTCAGCGCCGTCGCCAAGGAAGGCGCGAAAGTTGCTTTCACCTACAACCAGGGCATCCTGCAGAGCACCTCGCTCTGCATCCTCAAGGGTGCGCCGAATCTCGACACGGCGATCAAGTTCATCAACGAGGCGGTCGATCCCGTGCACCAGGCCAATCTGCCGCTGCACATCGACTATGGTCCGGGCAATCCCAAGGCGTTCGAGACCAGCGTGATCAAGCCCGAGCGCGCCGCGCAACTGCCGAGCGAGCCGGCCAATGCGGCGAAGCAAGCGCTGATGTCCTACGCCTGGTGGTCCTCGCCGGCCGGCGAGGCCGCCGAGAAGCGCTGGGCGTCGTTCATGCAGAAGTAAGCCAGCCGGTTCGGCGGCCGCCGAACCGGACCCCTCAACCAGCCGAGGCAGCGTTGACGACATCAGTGCCAGATCCATCGCAAAAGCATCAGCGCCGTGAGCACGGCCTGATGCTGGCATTGGTGTCGCCGGCGCTGCTAGTGATCTTGGCCCTGATCGTGCTGCCCGTCGGCTGGCTCGCATGGCAGTCGATCTATCATGACGGCTTCACGCTGGAGAATTATCGCCGGGTCTTCACCGAGGACGTCTACTGGCGCAGCTTTGCGCTGACTTTCGAGATCAGTCTCGCGGTCACCTTGATCGCGCTGCTGCTCGGCTATCCCGTCGCGTATCTTGCCAATTCCGTGCCGAAAGGGTGGAGCATCCTCATCCTGTCGCTGGTCGTGTTGCCGTTTTGGACCAGCGTTCTGGTCCGCGCCTATGCCTGGCTGGCGCTGCTCCAGCGCACCGGCGTGATCAACCAGTTTTTGCGCTATCTCGATGTCATCGCCGAACCGCTCGCGCTGGTCCACAACACCTTCGGCACGGTGGTTGCGACCGTGCACATCCTGCTGCCCTTCATGGTGCTGCCGCTCTATGCTACCATGCAGAAGATCCCAAACGATCTGATGCAGGCCGGCGCCAGCCTTGGTGCGAGCCCGTCGCTCACCTTCATGCGCGTGTTCCTGCCGTTGTCGCTGCCGGGTGTGCTCGCCGGCTGCACCATGGTGTTCGTGCTCTGCCTCGGCTTCTACATCACGCCCGAGCTGCTCGGCGGCGGCCGCACCGTGATGGTGTCGATGCTGGTGAGCCGCAATGTGGAGCTCTACAACCAGTTCGGCGCGGCAAGCGCGGTCGCCGTCGTGCTGCTCCTGAGCGTGCTTGCGATCTTCTTCGTCGTCAGCCGCTTCATCTCTCTCGATCGCGTGTTGGGGCAAAAATGATGCGCGCCTCGCCCGCACGGATTGTCTTGTATGTGATCTGCGCGCTGGTACTCGTCTACCTGATCCTGCCGGTCCTGATCATTGCGCCGATCTCGTTCTCCAGCGCACGCTTCCTGACCTTCCCGCCGCCATCCTTCTCGCTGCGCTGGTACCAGCAATATTTCTCAAATCCCGCCTGGATGCAGGCGACGCGGGTGACGCTGACGGTCGCGCTTCTCACCGTGGTGATCGCGACGCCGCTCGGCGTTGCTGCCGCCTACGCCATCAGCCAGTCGAAGCTGCGGATCATGCGCCTCATCCACATGGCGCTGCTGCTGCCGCTGGTGGTGCCGATCATCATCACCGCTGTCGGTATCTTCTTCGTCTATGCCAAGGTCGGGCTGGTCGCGACCATGCCCGGCCTCGTGCTGGCGAATGTGATGCTGGGCCTGCCCTATGTCATCATCTCCGTGCTCGCGGGCCTGCAGAGCTTCGACCCCGCTCAGGAGATGGTGGCGCGCAGCCTCGGCATGAACCGCCTGCGCAGCTTCTTCGCGGTGACGTTGCCGCAGATCAAGTCCAGCGTGATCGCGGGCGGCATCTTCGCCTTCATCTCGGCGATGGACGAGACCATCGTCGCGCTGTTCATCTCCGGCGGCCAATACCAGCCGCTGACCAAGCGCATGTTCACCGCACTCCGCGACGAGATCGATCCCACGATCGCCGCGATCTCGACGCTGATGACGGCGGCGTCCTTCATGCTGGTGCTGCTGGCGAGCACGCGGCAGAAGAGGAGCGGGTGAGGGGGCTGGCGCTAGCGCTAGTCCGTCCCCGTCAGCCTGGGGTGCGCGCCCTGGGGCGCAACGCGCCGCAGGGGAAGCCTCGAAGGGCGGGGGCCCCGCTGCGTCAGCTCGGCCGCGCATCCTTTGACGCTCGCGGCGCGATGCTGTGCGCATCGCGCCACTCGCACCTCCAGCGACAGCGGCTCCGCCGCTGCGCTGGGATCACGGAGCTGCTGATTGTGTCATTGCGCCTGGCTGGCTCCCAGCCACGCCAGGATCATCTCAACGATCTGCGTCCGACTCTTCACCAGCACTTTGGGCTCGCTGAGGTCGCGGTCGAACAGGGCGCCGAAGGTGTGGCGGTTGGCGACGCGGAAGAAGCAGTAGGAAGAGATGGCGAGGTGCAGGTCGATGGCGTCGACGTCGTTGCGGAAGACGCCTTCGGCGTGGCCGCGTGCGAGAATGCCGTCGAGGGTCGCGATCACGCTGGCATTGAGCTGGCGCAATTGCAGATTCTGCTTCAGGTGCTTGCCGTGATGGATGTTCTCGATTGAGACGAGGCGGATGAAGTTCGGGTTGCGCTCGTCATGGTCGAAGGTCGCCTCGATCAGCCGGCGCAATCCCTCGCGCGCGTCGCAGCTCTCGATGTCGAGCTGATCCTCCAGCGCGCGGATGCTGCGATAGGCCTCTTCCAGCACCGCGAGATAGAGCTGCTCCTTGCCGCCGAAATAGTAATAGATCATCCGCTTCGACGTGCGCGTGCGCGCCGCGATGGCGTCGACGCGGGCGCCTGAATAGCCCTCCGAGGCGAATTCGGCCATCGCCACTTCGAGGATATCGCGCTTGGTGCGTTCGGGGTCGTTGGTGCGCTTCGATGGGGGCGGCATGCGCTCGAGCATTGCTGTTTCTCCCGCCAGTTTCCACGGATCACCTTGAAGGTGAAGGCAAATTTCACCTGCCGGGGCACTGGTCCAACGCATATTGCATAAACGTACTAGTTCGTACATTATGCGTCGAAACCAAAGCTGCGGCAACAACAACGAGAAAAGCGCGCGAGGCGGACGGCCTGACGCGCACCGCACCGGACATACGGGGAGGAATTTCATGACCTTGACGTCAACCGCACCACTGCACGCGCCATCAGCAGCGGAAGCCACGCAAAACAAGCTGCCCAAGCGCGCCGCGCTCGTCAGCTTCGTCGGTAGCATGCTCGAATACTACGACTTCTTCATCTACGGCACCGCGGCAGCGCTGATCTTTCCAAAAGTGTTTTTTGCCAATGTCGATCCCTCGACCGCGACGCTGCTTGCGCTGCTGTCGTTCGGCATCGGCTATATCGCCCGTCCCGTCGGCGCGGTCATCCTCGGTCATTTCGGCGACCGCATCGGCCGCAAGACGGTGCTGCTGTTCACGCTGGTTTTGATGGGTGGCTCGACGCTGGCGATCGGCCTGTTGCCGGATGCCAAATCGATCGGCAATGCCGCGCCTGTTATCCTGACGTTGCTGCGCTTGTTGCAGGGCCTCTCGGCCGCCGGCGAACAGAGCGGGGCGAACTCGCTGACGCTGGAACATTCCGCCAATTCCAACCGTGCCTTCTTCACCAGCTGGACGTTGAGCGGCACGCAGGCCGGCGCGATCCTGGCGACGCTGGTGTTCATTCCGGTCTCGAGCCTGCCGGAAGATCAGCTGCTGAGCTGGGGTTGGCGGATTCCGTTCCTGCTCTCGTTCTTCGTGCTGGTCGTCGCCTATCTGGTGCGGCGGACCATGCCGGAAACGCCCGTGTTCGAGGACATCAAGGACAAGGCGCAAGTCGCGCGCTTCCCGCTGATCGCGCTGCTGCGCGACTACTGGCCCGACGTGCTGCGCGTCATCGTCTGCGCGCTGATCGCCACCGTCAGCACCATGACCGCCGTGTTCGCGCTCGGCTATGCGACGTCCAAGTTCGGTGTCGCGCGTCCGACCATGCTCTGGGCCGGCGTGCTCGGCAACGTCACCGCGCTGATCACCCAGCCGCTGTGGGCGCTGCTCGCCGACAAGATCGGCCGCAAGCCGGTGTTCATCGGCGGCGTGCTCGGCTGCGCGGTGCTGCTGTTCCCGTACTTCATGCTGGTGACATCAGGCAACACGATCGGGATCTTCGCCGCCGCGATGATCCTCTCCGGGATCGTCTACGCCGCGCCGAACGCGATCTGGCCGTCGTTCTATGCCGAGATGTTCGAGGCGCGCGTGCGCTATTCCGGCACGGCGATCGGCACCCAGCTCGGCTTCCTCGCCGCCGGCTTCACGCCGCTTGTGAGCGCGAGCCTGGTGGGTGAGGGGCCGAACGGCTGGATTCCCGTCGCGATCTTCGTAGCCTGCTGCTGCGTGATCTCGGCCGCCGCGGCGGCGACCGCGCGCGAAACCCACACGGTCGACATCGCCGATCTCGGCAAGCGGCGCAGTTGAGTGAGAGGGGATAGGGATCGCATGCTGACCAACGCAGTCTCGACCACGAGCGGGCCGATCGTCGGCGCCGAGCGGAACGGCATGCGCGCTTTCAAGGGCGTGCCGTTCGCGACCGCGCGGCGTTTTGCCAAGGCGATAGCACCGCGCGCCTGGACGGAGCCGCGCCATTGCATGGACTATGGCGCCTATGCGCCGCAGCCCGGCCATCTCGAGCAGGCCGATGAGGCGTCCTGTCTCAGCCTGAACATCTGGACGCCGGCAGGGGTGGATCGGCCGCTGCCGGTGATGTTCTTCATCCATGGTGGTGCCTTTGTCACCGGCGGCGGCGCCGATTATGACGGCAGCTTCCTCGCCGCGCGCGGTCCTGCGGTGGTCGTGACCATCAACTATCGGCTCGGCCCGCTCGGCTTCCTGCAACTGCATCGCCACGGCCTCGATGCAGCCAACAACCTCGCCATCACGGATGCGCTCGCCGCGCTCGACTGGGTGCATGCCAACATCGCAAATTTCGGCGGCGATCCCGACGTCATCACGCTGTCCGGTCAGTCCGCCGGCGCCTCCATGGTGATCGCGCTCGCGACCCTGCCGGAAGCCAGAGGCAAGTTCATTCGGGCGCTCGCACTGAGCGCTCCCGGACGGACCATCATGACCTCGGATCATGCCGACGAGGTCGCGCAGCGTGTGCTCGACGAGCTCGAGCCGGCGCGCGATCCCGGCGCGATCGCTTCCGCGCCACTGCCAAAACTGTTCGCGGCCGTGGAGCGTGTCGGCCGCATGATCGCGGATGAGACCGCATCAGGCACCGTGTTTGGCCCGGTGCTCGACGGCACCGTGATCCCGCGCGAGCCGCGCGACGTCTTGGCGGGCGGCAGCTTGCGCGACATCCCGCTCTGGCTCGGCTCCTGCCGCGACGAGATGGTGATGTTCCTGAAGAGCACCCCGCCGGCCGCGATGATCCGCACCACCGAGCGTCAGGTGCGTGCCGCCTTTGGCGATGCCGGCTGGGGGCGACTGCTGTCCTACTATCGCGCCACCGCGTGCGCCGACGAGGATCCGTACGAGGCGCTGCTGTCGGATGCGTTCTGGCATCGTCCGATGGCCGATCTCGCGCGACTGCATGCCGCGGCAGGCGGTGCGGTGTGGTTGAGCCGGTTCGACCATCGTCCGGCGCTGGAACCGTTCCTGTCGCAGGGGCCGACCCACGGTGCCGATAATGCCTGCCTCTGGGCGCATCTGCCCAATTTCATCGACCGTCCCATCCTGAAGCGGAAGGGTGGACCGATGACGCCCGCCGATATCGATGTCGCCGCGCGGTTTCAGACAAGCTTGCTGCGCTTCGTCACATCAGGTGTACCCGATGTTGCGGAAGCCTGGCCGCGGTTCGAGTTGCCCCAGGAGCCGCTCGCCATCTTCGGCCAGCCGTTCCATATTGCGCCGCTCAACGAAGGTGTGCGCTCCCGCCTGTGGGCGGAGCTGAGCGCGAGCGACAACGACAAGAGGAAAATCAGGGAGGCAGGATGAGCCTCTCGAACAAGAATGCCGGGCGGCGTGACTTAGCTCCGCCGGCTGGGAGCCGGCTTTCACCAAGCCCGCGCCGTTATTTCCGTTCGTTAGTGCACGACCAACACCGGCACGCTTCCGTCGGCCAAGACCTCCGATGTTTGACTCCCCAGGAATAGCTTCTTGAGACCGCGGCGCCCATGAGAGCCCATGACGATCAGGTCGCAGCCTCCTGACTTTGCTGTTTCGATAATCGCGGTGGCCGGGTGCGCATTCGGAACGTGCAAGAGTTCTGCGGATATCCCGGCTTGCTCTGCCAAAGCTCGCGCGTCGTCGAGGACTTTGCCCGCACGTTCCTTGCAGGCCGCGTCGAAGCTATCAAATTCCTGCTGCGAGGGTATCCATCCCGAGGCGTGTCCGCTCCCGTAGTCGATTGGCAATGATTCCGTCACGGCGATGACTGTCACCTTGGCCTTCAGGGCCTTTGCCAAAGCAATCCCATGCTTAATGCCGTTTCTCGCGACGTCCGATCCGTCCGTGCTTAAGAGGATCCGGGTGTACATCTGGAGGCTCCTTTTCTGGACGACCCTGTCGCCATCTTCCGGTGCGGTGGTTTGACTTCAACAGGGGGCTCACATTCATGGACAGACCAGGACAGGGGTCCGTGCGTGCGTCAGCACCTTGTTTGTCACGCTCCCGATGACAAGCGCGGCAAGTCCGCTGCGCCCATGCGACGACATGACGATGAGATCGCAGTCTTTGTCCGTGGCGGCTGCGATGATGGCCTGATGGGGTTGCCCGCTCTCCGCTTGAATCGTCTCGCAGGAAATGCCGGCCGTCCTGGCCGCATTTGCCGCGCCGTCCAATACGCTCGCGGCCTGTTCCTTGCGCAACTCGGCATATGTTGCGATTGCTTCGAGGAACCGGCCTGACACTTCGGAAAATGGTTCCACAACGAAGATGAAGGATACGGTGGCCCCAAGGGATTTCGCCAGCGCCAATCCGTGCGCGACCCCACGCTCCGCTAGCTCAGACCCATCTGTCGGAATGAGAATGTGCCGGTACATGCTCTACCTCCCGATTGTCCGGACGTATCGCTGCCTTGCGAAGATAAGCTAGCTCGCGTTCCGAATGCAGTCTTGAGATAAATCAACCTATCGGCTCATCGTACCGCGATCCGGATGTCCGCAATTGGCACAACCTCGACGTCTGTCGGGGCGGACGTCACGCCCCGACGCCGCGCGGGTGTCAGGGGATTAGTGCGCAATGAGATTGGTTTTGATGCTGCAAACGAAGGAGGTGCGCTCCCTCTCCTGCTTGCGGGAGAGGGTAGGGAGCCCGCGGCTGGTCGATTCAGCTTAAAGCCAAATCCGCCCTTGCCGGCCGTTCTAGAACTGCACTTCGCTCGGGATGTCCTCGGCGCCGAGGCCGACGGTTTCATAGGCCTTCAAGAGCCATTCGCGGGTCTGGCCCAGCGAACGGTTGTAGTCGGCCCAGGCGCTGAGGAAATCCTTGTAGCGACGATCGGATTCGGCGCGGATGCCGAGATTGGTCGGCAGCGTCAGGAGCGGACGCGGGATGGCGAGGTCGCCAAGCGTCGGATTTTTCTTCAGCGTGAAGATGGACAGCACGGCCAGCGAGACGTTGCAGTCGGCGCGGCCCGTCGACACCGCGAGGATTGCCTCGTCGCGCGTCTTGAAGCCGAGGATGTTCGCCTTCGGGCAGTAGCGACGCGCGATCGTCTCGTGCGTTGAGCCGATGTCGATGGCGATCTTGACCTCGGGCTTGTTGAGTTCGGCCCAGGTCTGCGGCTTGGCAAAACCCTTCTTGGTGATGACGGTGAAGGAGTGCACCAGGATCGGCGTGGAGAAGTCGATCACCAGCGAGCGCTCCGGCGTCGGATTCACGGCGAAGGCGAGGTCGATCTTGTCGGCCTGCAGATCCAGGATCTGGTTGCCCCAGGTCGATTCCAGCGTCTCGACCTTGGCCCCTAACTTGCCGGCGATGTCGTTCGCCATGTCGATGCAGGCGCCCGACCATTGATTGGTGGTGAGGTCCTTGTGGAAGTAGGGGTCCTGGCCGGCGATGACGGCGATACGCAGCACGCCGCTCTTCTTGATCCGTTCGAGCGTCGAGCCGGGCGCGGTGTCGGCCCTGGCCGAACCGGTTGCGGCGATCGCGGCGCCGGCGAGGGCAACGGTGGTGAGTGCGTCCCTGCGATTCATGGCAGTCTCCTGGGCAATCGCTTCTGCTGAACGTTCAAACCCGGCGTCTGGACTATTTCTGTATTCAGTTTAAAATGCAAGTCGGTATTTTGAATTGAATGGGATAGCCAAGCACGTGCGTGCCCTCTTCGTCGACGCCAACGACACCCTTGCCGCGGTGACCGAAAAGCTGCTGCGCGCAGACAATCTTCCGGTCGCCATCAACCGCAATCCCGCGATCTCGCCCGACGACCTGCCGCGCCTGCTCGATGGCGCCGAGATCATGATCGTCGATCATACCGCGGTGCCGACGGCGGTTGCCGCGAAATGTGCCGGGCTGAAGCACGTCGTCTTTCTCGGCACCGGCGCGCGCAGCTACATGAATCCGGAAGAGCTGGCCGGACGCGGCATCTCGGTTCACACCATCAAAGGCTATGGCGATACCGCGGTCGCCGAATGCGCGATCGCGCTGATGTGGGCCTCGGCGAAGAGCTTTGGCGAGATGGATCGCGGCATGCGCGAGGGTAACTGGCTGCGCCGCGATGCGGTCCAGCTCACCGGCAAGACGCTCGGCCTGATCGGCTTTGGCGGCATCGCCGCGGAAGCCGCGCGGATGGCGGCGGGCTGCGGCATGAAGGTGATCGCCTGGAACAGGTCGCCGAAGACCCATCCGGGCGTCGAATTCGTTGCGCTGGAGAAGCTGCTCGCCGAAAGCCATGTCGTCTCGCTGCATCTGCTGCTCAACGACGAGACCAAGGGGTTCCTGTCGCGCGAGCGCATCGCGATGATGCGCCAGGGGAGCATCCTGATCAACACCGCACGCGGCGCCGTGGTCGACGAGGACGCGATGCTGGATGGCTTGCGCTCCGGCCACATCGCCCATGCCGGCCTCGACGTCTTCACCGTCGAGCCGCTGCCGCCGGGCCATCCGCTGACGAAGCTGCCGAACGTGACGCTGTCGGCGCATTCGGCGTTCCGCACCCCCGAGGCGAGCGACAATCTGATCGGCGCGGCGCTCGATCACTGCCGCCGCATCATTGCAGGCGGCCGGTAGTGCAACCATCGAAGCCGGGCATGATGCCTGCGCAGGAGAGGAGAGACCTTTCGATCTTGCGCGCTCTGCCCGCCTGTCCTACCCACCTCCGAACGAGATTTGCGCGCGGCGTCGAGCGCACCGCCAGAGCCAGCAGGGAGCCGTTATGACCATTCGCAACACCCGCACCGGGGGCCAGATCCTGATCGATCAGCTGGTCGCGCAGGGCGTCGGGCGCGTCACCTGCGTGCCGGGCGAGAGCTATCTGGCGGCGCTGGACGCGCTGCATGACAGCCCGATCGACGTCGTGATCTGCCGCGCCGAAGGCGGCGCGGCGATGATGGCGGAGGCCTATGGCAAGCTCACGGGACGGCCCGGCATCTGCTTCGTCACCCGCGGCCCCGGCGCGACCAACGCCAGCCATGGCGTCCACATCGCGATGCAGGATTCGACGCCGATGATCCTGTTCGTCGGCCAGGTCGATACCGGCATGCGCGAGCGCGAGGCGTTCCAGGAGCTCGATTACAAGGCGGTGTTCGGCCCCATGGCGAAATGGGCGGTCGAGATCGATCGGCCCGATCGCATTCCCGAGCTGGTCGCGCGCGCCTTCCGCGTCGCCATGCAGGGCCGTCCCGGTCCCGTCGTGATCGCGCTGCCGGAGAACATGCTGACCGAGACCGCCGCCGTTGCCGACGCCATGCGGATCGAGCCGGCGGTGAGCTGGCCGGCGCCGGATGATATCGAGCGCGTCGGCGCGATGCTCGCCAGCGCCAAGGCGCCGCTCGTCATCCTCGGCGGCTCGCGCTGGACCGATGACGCCACCAAGAGCATCGCGCGCTTTGCCGAGCGGTTCGACCTGCCGGTCGCGACCTCGTTCCGCCGCGCATCGCTGATCGACGCCGATCATTCGCACTATGCCGGCGATCTCGGCATCGGGCCGAGCCCGGGGCTGAAGGCGCGCATCGACAACGCCGACGTCATCCTGCTGATCGGCGGCCGCATGTCGGAGATGCCGTCCTCATCCTACACGCTGCTCGACATTCCCTCGCCGAAGCAAAAGCTGATCCACGTGCATCCGGGCTCGGAAGAGCTCGGCCGCGTCTATCAGCCGGCGCTGGCGATTCAGGCGTCACCGGCCGCATTCGCCGCCGCCGTCGAGACGCTGAAGCCCACTGGGACGGTTGCCTGGAAGGGCGAAGCCGCCAAGGCGCATGCCGATTATCTCGCCTGGACCGACAAGGCGCGCGAGCTGCCGGGCACGTTCCAGTATGGTCAGGTCATGACCTGGCTGCGCGACCGGCTGCCGAAGGACACGATCGTCTGCAACGGCGCCGGCAATTATGCCGGCTGGATCCATCGCCACCACCGCTTCCACAGCTTCGCGGCGCAGCTCGCGCCGACCTCGGGCTCGATGGGCTATGGTGTGCCGGCGGGCGTGCTCGCCAAGCGGCAATATCCTGACCGTGTCGTCGTCGCATTCGCCGGCGACGGCTGCTTCCTGATGAACGGCCAGGAATTCGCGACCGCCGTGCAGTACGACGCGCCGCTGATCGTGATCGTCGTCGACAACTCGCAATACGGCACCATCCGCATGCACCAGGAGCGCGACTATCCCGGCCGCGTCGTCGGCACGCAGTTGAAGAACCCTGATTTTGCGATGTATGCAAAGGCGTTCGGCGGCCATGGCGAGCGCGTCGAGCGCACCGAAGAATTCGCGCCTGCGTTCGAGCGTGCGCTGGCCTCGGGCAAGCCGTCGATCCTTCACTGCATTATCGATCCGCGCGCGATTTCAGTCGGCAAGGATTTTGTGCCGCAGGTGAAGGCGTAGGCGATGCCGGAGGGCCGCCACGTCGCGATTATCGGCGCCGGCGCAGTCGGCGTGATCAGTGCGATCGAGGCGCTGCGCGAGGGCCATCGCGTCACGCTGATCGATCCGGGAGAGCCGGGCGGAGAGCAGGCGGCGAGCTACGGCAATGCCGGCTGGCTGTCCTCGCATTCGGTGATCCCGCCGGCCGAGCCGGGCGTCTGGAAGAAGGTGCCGGGCTATCTGATGGATCCGCTCGGCCCGCTCGCGATCCGCTGGTCGTACTTGCCGAAGGCGCTACCCTGGCTGATCAAATATCTTCTCTCGGGCTGGACCGAGGCGCGGGTCGAGAAGACGGCGTTCGCGCTGCGCGATCTCCTCAAGGACGCGCCGCTGCTGCACCGGAAGCTTGCGGAAGAAGCGGGCGTGCCGGAACTGGTCGAGCGCAACGGCGTGATGCACGTCTTCCCCTCGCGCGGTAATTTCGACAACGACCTCGGCTGGCGCCTGCGCAAGAAGGTCGGCGTCGAATGGCTGGAGCTCAATGCCGACGAGATGCGTCAGCGCGAGCCGGACCTGCATCCGCGATACACCTTTGGCGTGGTGGTGGAGGAAGCCGGCCGCTGTCGCGATCCCGGCGCTTATGTTGCGGCTCTTGCCAATCATGCGATCGCCAGCGGCGCGAAGCACGTGCGGGCCAAGGCGACCGGTCTGAAGCTCTCCGGCAACAAGCTCGTTGCCGTGCTCACCGGGACCGGCGAGATAGCTTGTGACGCTGTCGTCGTCGCCGCCGGTGCGCGGTCAAAACAGCTCACCGCATCGGTCGGCGATCCCTTGCCGCTCGAGACCGAGCGCGGCTATCACGTCATGATCGAGAATCCGGAATCCGGCCCGCGCAGCTCGATGATGGCGTCCGACGCCAAGATGGTCGTGAACTGGACCAACAAGGGCCTGCGCGCCGCCGGTACGGTCGAGATCGCAGGTCTTGAGGCCGCGCCGAACTGGAAGCGTGCCGAGATCTTGCGCGACAACCTCTTCAGCATGTTCCCAAAGCTGCCGAAGGATATTCCGCCCTCGCGCATCAAGACCTGGTTCGGCCATCGCCCGAGCATGCCAGATGGACTGCCGTGCATCGGCCACGCGCGCGCCTCACGCGACATCGTCTACGCTTTCGGCCACGGCCATGTCGGCCTGGTCGGCTCGGCCCGTACGGGGCGTCTCGTCGCCCAGCTCCTGAGCGGCAAGACGCCTGAGATTCCGCTGGCGCCGTTCGCGCCCACTCGCTTCCTCTGAGGTCGCATCATGACCAGTCCAGCCAACGCATCCTCCAGCATCGCCCGTGGCGGCAAGGCGATCTACGGCGCGCCGCTCGGCATTTTGATGCTGGAGGCGCGCTTTCCCCGCATTCCCGGCGACATGGGCAATGGCACGACCTGGCCATTCCCGGTGCTCTATCGCGTGGTGAGCGGGGCGTCGCCTGAGAAGGTGGTGCTGAAGGGCGCTGCGGGCCTGTTGCCTGACTTCATCGATGCTGCGAAGGACCTGGTGCGGCTCGGGGCCGAGGCCATCACCACCAATTGCGGCTTCCTCTCGCTGTTCCAGAAGGAGATCGCGGCGGCCGTCGGCGTGCCGGTCGCGACCTCGTCGCTGATGCAGGTGCCCTGGGTGCAGGCGACCTTGCCGCCGGGCAAGCGCGTCGGCCTCGTCACTGTGTCGGGCTCGACCCTGACGCCGGCCCATCTCGAAGGCGCCGGCGTGCCGCTCGACACGCCGCTGGTCGGCACCGAGCACGGCAAGGAATTCTTCCGCGTCCTGATCAAGGCCGAGAAGGACGACATGGACGTCGCGCAAGCCGAGCGCGACGTGGTCGAGGCGGGCAAGGAGCTCGTCGCCAAAAACCCCGATGTCGGCGCGATCGTGCTCGAATGCACCAACATGCCGCCCTATGCGGCCGCGTTGCAGGCCGAGGTCGGGCTGCCGGTCTACGACATCTATTCCATGATCACCTGGTTTCATGCTGGACTGCGCCCGCGCGCCTTTGCCTGATTCCATCCGTCGCAAAGCCTTGAACAGTCTCTGCCAGCTCTGCCGTGTGCATTGCCATTGTCCACAAGGCCCCGGTATATTGTGTTGTGTTCGGTCATGAATGCAGTTGATGATGAGCAACGTGGAACTGGCTTCCGATAGTATCGTCGATCGCGTCTATGAGCAGCTCAAGGCGATGGCCGTGAGCTATGAGTTCAAGCCGGGCGAGCGGCTCAACGAGGGCGAGCTGGCCAAGCGGCTTGGTGTCAGCCGCACGCCACTGCGCGAAGCGCTCAACCGTCTCAACACCGAAGGCTTCCTGCGCTTCACGCCGGGCAAGGGGTTTTTCTGCCGCGAGCTCGATGCGCACGAGATCTTCGATCTCTACGAGCTGCGCAAGTCGATCGAGGTCGCTGCGGTCCGCCTCGCCGTCAAGCGCGCCAAGGACGAGGACATCGACGCGCTGTTGAAATTCCTCGAAGCCACCGGTCCCGATCCCGGCGAGCGCACATCGGTGGAGCTGGTCGAGCTGGACGAGACCTTCCACGAACGGCTGATGGCGATGTCGAACAATGCCGAGATGCTGCGCGTCCTGCGCAACGTCAACGCCCGCATCCGCTTCGTGCGCTGGATCGACATGGACCGCGTCAACCGCTCGAACACCCAGGCCGAGCACCGCGCGGTGGTCGAAGGTTTGAAGGCGCGAAATGAGGAGGCTTGCGTGTCAGTGCTGGAGAAGCACATCGATCGCCGCCTCGACCGCATCACGGCCGCGATCAAGGAAGGCTACGCGCAGATCTATATGCCGACCACGGCAAGAGCTGCGACGAATTGAGGCTCTTCTTTTCACCTCGCCCCGCTTGCGGGGAGAGGTCGGATTGCATCGAAGATGCAATCCGGGTGAGGGGGTACAGGTCTATCGGTGGACTCTTCGTATGGAGGGAGCCCCTCACCCCAACCCTCTCCCCGTAAGAACGGGGCGAGGGAGGAGAGGCGCGGATGCCGCGGCCAACGCCAGCTATACAATCTTTCAATACCTGATCGTGCCAGACGGTCAGAGCCGTCGCGCGCGAACATCGCTAGCGTGCCGCTCGAAAGTCACGGAGACACGCGGTGCACAGCCCCAAGCCCAATCCCGAAACCGACTGGCCGTCCGAGCTCTATCGCATCCTGAAGGCCGCCGACGTCAGGCAGATGTCCTACGTCCCCGACGCCGGCCACAGCCAGCTCATCCGCATGTTCTCGGCCGACCACGACGTCACCACCAATGTGCTGACGACGGAGGAGGAGGGCATCGCCATTGCCGCGGGCGCCTGGCTTGGCGGCCAGCGCAGCGTGCTGCTGATGCAGTCGAGCGGCGTCGGCAATTGCATCAACATGCTGTCGCTGTCGGCGATCGGCCGCTTTCCGCTTCTGATGCTGGTGACGATGCGCGGCGAATGGGCCGAGTTCAATCCCTGGCAAGTGCCGATGAGCCGGGCGACGCAGCCCTCGCTCGAAGCCATCGGCCTGAAGGTGATGCGCGCGGAGACGGCGGAAGACCTGGTCGAGACTGTCGAATCCGCGGCCGCGCTCGCCTATGAATCCGACCAGCAGATCGCGGTCCTGATCGGGCAGCGCTTGATCGGCAAGAAGAAGTGGTGATGTCGATGTCCAATCCTTCCCAACTCGATCGCCGCGTTGCCGTCGCGGCACTCCTGAGGAACCGCAAGGACATGCTGGTTGTCTCTGGCCTGGGCTCGCCGACCTACGATCTGCATGCGACCGGCGACCGTGACGACAATTTTTATCTCTGGGGCGCCATGGGCGGCGCCGCGCTGATCGGGCTTGGGCTCGCGCAGGCGCAGCCGGGAAAGCGCGTTCTCGCCTTGACCGGTGACGGCGAGCAGTTGATGGGCCTCGGCGGCATCG
The DNA here is from genome assembly GCF_000473125.1 of Bradyrhizobium genosp. SA-4 str. CB756. Classification (NCBI taxonomy): domain Bacteria; kingdom Pseudomonadati; phylum Pseudomonadota; class Alphaproteobacteria; order Hyphomicrobiales; family Nitrobacteraceae; genus Bradyrhizobium; species Bradyrhizobium genosp. SA-4. Next base: position 224,556 of record NZ_KI421499.1, read on the forward strand.
CCACCATCGGCGTCGCGCGCCCGCGCAATCTCGACATCGTCGTGATCGACAACCAGCATTTTGGCGAGACCGGGATGCAGGCGAGCCACACCGGCCGCGGTGTCGATCTCACCGCCATCGCCACGGCCTGCGGCTTTGCCGCGACCGGAACCGTGCGGACGCTTGAGGAAGTGCAACGCCTCGCCGCGCAAATGGCCGAACCGGTCGGTGGCCCGCGGCTTTTTGTCATCAAGGTTCTGGCCGAAAATCCGCCGCGCTCGCTGCCCTCGCGCGATGCCGTCTTTATCAAGAACCGGTTCCGTGCTCATCTCGGGTTTGCGGCGGCCTAGCCCTCGGTCCTCATCCGGCTTAGGCCTGCCGCAAGCAGCTATTCTGGAGTGAGACCATGAAACTATCCGGCAAGGTCGCCGCCATCACCGGTGCGGCGCGCGGCATCGGCAAGGCCTGCGCAAAGAGATTCCTCGACGACGGCGTCAAGGTCGTCATCTCCGACGTCGATGCCGAGGGTCTGGCTGCAACGGCCGCCGAGCTCGGGCGGCCGGACGCATTGCGCACTGTCGTCGGCAATGTCGCCAAGCGCACCGACGTGGATCAGCTCGTCGCAACCGCCGTGAAAGAATTCGGCCGGCTCGACATCATGGTCAACAATGCCGGCGTCGCCCGCAACCGGGACCTCCTTGAGATCTCCGAAGTGGAATTCGACGAGATCATCGGCATCAACCTGAAGGGCGCATTCTTCGGCGTGCAGGCAGCAGCAAGACAGATGATCGCGCAAGGCGGCGGTGGCGTCATCATCAACATGTCCTCGGTGAACGCGCTGCTCGCGATCCCGGCGCTTGCGACCTACGCGATGTCCAAGGGCGGCATGAAGCAGCTGACGTCAGTCGCTGCCGTTGCGCTCGCCCCGCACAACATCCGCGTCGTCGCGGTGGGGCCGGGCACGATTTTGACCGACATGGTGGCGTCATCGATCTACACGTCCGAGGATGCGCGGAAGACCGTGATGTCGCGTACGCCTGCGGGACGCGGCGGCGAGCCGAGCGAGGTGGCATCGGTGGTCGCGTTTCTCGCAAGCGATGATGCGTCGTATATCACCGGGCAGACCATCTATCCCGACGGCGGGCGGCTGATCCTGAACTACACGGTACCGGTGAAGGAGAAGTAGGACGGCTCCATTCTCGGTGTCATCGCCCGGCTTGACCGGGCGATCCAGTATTCCAGAGGCGGGCGTAAGAGCTCGCTCTCGCCACATCCGCCGCGGCGTACTGGATGTCCCGCCTTCGCGGGGCATGACAGCCGTGTTTGTGCTGGGCTGCGAAGCCTCACTCCGCCGCAACCGTCATCCCATAGCCCAGCCGCTTCGAGATCCCGCCAGCGCAATCTCGCAGCGCGTGCGCGATCGGGCTGTCCCAGAGCGCGTCAAACGTGCCTTCCGGGCCCATCGCGGTGATGACCAATGCGACATGGCCGGAATGATCGAACACGGGTGCGGAGAACGCATTGACGCCGGGCAGCGGATCGCCCAGCGCGCGGGCGAGGCCGTGCTTGCGGACCTCGGCCAGCATCTCCGTGACCTTGGCGCCTTTCACGGCGCGCTTCGGATTGTAGCCGACACCGTGGCGATCGAGCCCGCTTTCGAGTGCGGCATTGATGGTCTTCTCCGGCAGGAACGCCGCAAAGGCGCGCCCAGTCGCGGTCTCCAGCAGCGCCATCACCGAGCCCGCGCGCATCACGATGTGCACGGGTTGGCCGGGCTCTTCCAGCTGCACCACCGTCGGGCCGTGCGTGCCCCAGACTGCCAGCGACACCGCGTGGCCGATCTGGCTCGCGAGTGCTGCAATCTTCGGCCGCGCGATGCGCACGCCGGAGAGACGACGCAGGCTGATCAGGCCAAGCTCCAGCGCCAGCGCGCCGATCTCGTAGCGGCCGGTGGTCTCGTCCTGCTCGATCAGGCCGATGCGGGAGAAGCTGGCGAGGTAGGGATGCGCCTTGGCCGGCGTCATGCCGGCTTCGCGGGCGAGATCGCGCAGCATCATCGGCTCGCCGCTCCTGGCGAGCGCGCGGAGCAATTCTCCGCCGACCTCGATCGACTGGATGCCGCGGCTTTCTCTCTTCATGCGCCTCCGATGCGCTTGAGTTCTTGTTTGAGCATGATCTCTTCGGAAAACCGCTGCACACTTTTCCGGATCATGCTCTACGCCGCGTCGCGCTTGGCGGCGCTGTCGGCGAGATGACGGCCGGCAATGTAGCCGAAGGTCAGCGCCGGCCCAAGCGTGATGCCGGCGCCGGGATAATTGCCGCCCATGATGCTCGCCATATCGTTGCCGGCGGCATAGAGGCCGGGAATCACCCGGCCCTCGGCGTCGAGCGCCTGCGCGTTCTCGTCGGTGACGATGCCGGCATAGGTGCCGAGATCGCCGATCACCATCTTGATGGCATAGAACGGGCCGTTCTCGATCGGCGCGATGCAGGGATTGGGACCATGCATGGCGTCGCCCTGGTAGCGGTTATAGGCTTTTGAGCCCTTGCCGAAGGCGGCGTCGTGGCCCAGCGGCGCGGTCGCATTGAACTGCCTGACGGTCTCGGCGAACGCCTCGGCATCGATGCCGGCCTTTGCGGCCAGCGCTTCGAGCGTGTCGCCGCGCATGAGATAACCGGTATCGAGGTGATGACCCAGCGGCATCGGGAACGGCGGCACGCAGCCGAGGCCGTATTTGCGCAGCGTCTGGTGATCGCACACGAGATAGGCTGCGATCTCCTCGCCGGGCTTGGCAGCCTTGATCATGGCTTGGACGAAGTCGTGATAGGAATTGCCTTCGTTGGCGAAGCGCTTGCCGTCGCGCATCACCGCGATCACGCCGGGTTTGGCGCGGTCGATGAAATGCGGCATCACGCCCTTGGATCCGTCCTTGCGCGTGGTCAGCGACACCGGCACCCACGCCGCCGCGTTCGGCAGGCGATCCTCGACATGTCCGCCAGCGCTTTCAGCAAGGCGGAGGCCGTCGCCGGTATTTCCGGTCGGTCCCGGCGAAAAATGCTCAACGCCGGTCGGCGCATGCGGAAACATCTTTTTGCGACGTTCGACGTCATGCGGAAAACCGCCGCAGGCGAGCACGACGCCCTGCCGCGCGCGGACGCGCACGTTGCGGCCCTCACGCGACACGATCGCGCCTGTGACAGCGCCGTTCTCGACCGTCAGCTCGCGCACCGGCGAGGACAGCCACATCGGAATCTTCAAATCCTGCGCCGACTTCGCGAGACGCCCGGCGAGCGCATTGCCGTTGGTCAGCGTCATGCCGCGGCCGTAGCGCATCACGTCCATGAGATGCCGCGAAAGCCGCTTGGCGACATAGACCGCCGACGTCAGCGACTTCGTCACGCGCATGAAGTGGATGATCTCCTTGCCGCTTCCCAGCATCATGCCGAACACGGTGAGCTCGGGTAGGGGCATGCCGAGCGACTTGATCTGGTCGCCGAGCTCGCGGCCGTCGAACGGTCGCGCCACCATGGAGCGGCCGCCCTGCGCGCCGCCGGGCGCTTCGGCGTGATAGTCGGGGAAGACCAGCGGCATGTCGAAACGGAGCGCCGTCTTGCTCGTGAAGAAGTCGACTGCCTCGGGGCCGGCGCTCAGGAACGCATCGACACGCGCCGCGTCGTAATTGTTGCCGGCCTCGTGGCGCAAGTAGGTGCGCGCCTGGTCCGGCGTCTCCGTGATGCCATAAGCCTTTGCCAGCGATGTGCCGGGGATCCACAGCCAGCCGCCGGAGCGGGCGGTGGTGCCGCCGAAGCGCGGCTCTTTCTCGACGATCAGCACGTCGAGGCCACGGTAGCGCGCGGTTATCGCGGCCGACATGCCGGAGCAGCCCGATCCGGCCACGAGCACATCGCACTCGTATGTTTCGCTTGCGTTGCGCTCGTTGCCGGCCATGTCTCACCTCACTTCTTCAGCAGCGGGCATTTGGATTCGGAGACCGGGCGGAAGGCGTCCTCGCCCTTCACGGTCTTGACGATCTCCAGATAGTCCCAGGGCTCCTTGGACTGCTCGGGCGTTTTCACCTTGGCGAGATACATATCGCGGATGACGCGGCCGTCCTCGCGCAACTTGCCGCCATGCACGAAAGTATCCTCGATCGGCAGCTCGCGCATCTTGGCCATGACCTTGGCCGGATCGTCGGTGCCGGCCGCCTTGATGGCCTTGAGATAATGTAGCACCGAGCCATAGACGCCGGTCTGGATCATGGTCGGCATGACATTGGTGCGCTCGTAGAACTTCTTGGACCAGGCACGGGTCGCCTCGTCCATGTTCCAGTAGGAGGCCGTGGTCATGTAGGTGCCCTGTGCGGCCTTCAACCCGATCGCATGCACGTCGGTGTCGAACATGAGCAAGCCCACGAGCTTCTGACCGCCCTGGACGAGGCCGAACTCGCCGGACTGCTTGATCGCGTTGTCGGTATCCTGGCCGGCATTGGCGAAGGCGACGACATCGGATTTCGAGCTCTGCGCCTGCAACGCGAAGGACGAAAAATCCGCGGTGTTGGTCGGATGCTTGACGCCGCCGAGCACCTTGCCGCCCATCTCGTTGATGAAGCGCGTCGCGTCCTTCTCGAGCTGCTGGCCGAAGGCGTAGTCGGCGGTGATGAAGTACCAGGACTTTCCGCCTTCCTTGATCACGGCGGACGCCGTCACCTTCGACAGCGCGTAGGTGTCGTAGGTAAAGTGCACCGTGTTCGGGCTGCACAGCTCGTCGGTCAGCGAGCTCGCGCCGGGGCCGGAAAGCAGGGCGATCTTGTTGCGCTCGCGCACCATATTGTGCACGGCGATGGCGATGCCGGAATTGGGGATGTCGACAACGGCATCGACCTTGCCGTTGTCGAACCAGCCGCGCACGATCTGCACGCCGACGTCGGTCTTCATCTGGTGGTCGGCGCTGATGATCTCGATCGGCTTGCCGAGCACGGTCGGACCGAACTCCTCCACCGCCATTTTTGCGGCCTCGACCGAGCCCGGCCCAGAGTTGTCGCGGCCCCAGCTCGACAGATCCGTCAGTACGCCGATGCGCACGGCGTCGTCGGAGACTTGCGCGGTTGCAGCTGTGATCATGGCAGAAGAAGTCATGGCTGCGAGCATGGCGCAGGCCAAAAGCCCTCTCATCGTCGTTCCCTCTCTTTTATCGGCCGCCTGGCGCGACCAGTTGTTCTGGAGATAAGTTAGATATTGGCGAACGAGTTTGTCAATGGCGAATAACGGCTGGACTGGGTTCCATGGCCACCGGGACGATGGTGCGGAGATGCGTACAAATGTCGCCACGCCCGTCATTGCGAGCCACCGGGTCCGCGCGAAGCGCGGCCCGATGACAGGCTCCGCGAAGCAATCCAGACTTTCTCCGCGGCGGCAGTCTGGATTGCTTCGTCCTCGCAATGACGCTGCGCAGCGTCGGCGGCACGAGAGCGAACAATTGCTCCCGCAGGTTGCAACCATCATCGCGATTGGCCATGATGCTCCCCGGAATCTGTGGGGCGTGGCAATGACGGCAGCAGCGGGGGTCTCTGCTTCGGCGGAGAAATCGACGACGGCGCATGTGGTATGGGCGAGCGCGCTCGGCACCGCGATCGAGTGGTACGACTTCCTGATCTACGGCACGGCGGCCGCGTTGGTGCTCAACAAGCTGTTCTTCCCGAGCTTCGATCCCTTTGTCGGCACGCTCGCGGCATTCTCGACCTACGCGGTCGGTTTCGTGGCGCGGCCGATCGGCGGCGCGATCATCGGGCATTACGGCGACCGGCTCGGGCGCAAGAAGATGCTGGTCGCGACCATGATCGCGATGGGGCTCGGCACCTTCCTGATCGGCTGCCTGCCGACCTATAGCCAGATTGGTGTGTGGGCGCCGATCCTGCTCATCATCCTGCGCTTCATCCAGGGCATCGGGCTCGGGGGTGAATGGAGCGGCGCGGTGGTGATGGTGATCGAGCATGCCGGCAATCGCCGCGGCTTCTATGGCAGCCTGGTCCAGATCGGCTTTCCCGTCGGTGTCGCCGCCTCCACCGGCATCTTCGGCCTGATGACGCAGCTGCCCGAGGCGGACTTTTTGAGCTGGGGCTGGCGCGTGCCGTTCTGGATCAGCATCTTGCTGGTCGGCGTCGGCTTCATCGTGCGGCTCAAGCTCGCGGAGACGCCGCACTTCAAGGAGGTCGTGGAGCGCAAGGAAGTGCTGGCGCAGCCGGTGTGGGAAGTGCTCCGCCGCGACTGGCGCAGCTTTCTGCTCGCGATCGGCATCACGGTGTCGGAGGTGGGCCTTGCCTATCTCCTCACCGTCTTCACAGTCGTTTATGCCACCACGAAGCTCGGCCTGCCGCGGCAGGTGATCCTGAACGCGGTGGTCTATGCCGCGATCGTCGAGTTTGCGACGCTGCCGCTGGCCGGCTGGCTCTCCGACATTTTTGGCCGCAAGGCGCTCTATCTCGCCGGCGGCGTGTTCTCGGTGGCGCTGGCGTTTCCGCTGTTCTGGTTCCTCGACACCAAGGAGCCGGCGCTGATCACGCTCGCACTCGTGGTCACGATGACGCTGACGCATGCGCTGCTTTTCGGGCCGAAGGCCGCCTTCATGCCGGAATTGTTCCGCACCCAGGTTCGCTACAGCGGCGCATCGCTCGGAGCCAATGTGGCAGCCGCCATCAGCGGCGGCTTCTCGCCGCTGATCGCAACGGCGCTGCTGGCATGGGCCGGCTCGTACTGGGCCGTGTCTGTCTACATCATCGCGCTGTCGATCATCACGATCATCGCGACCTTGATGGCGCCGGAGACGGCGCGCGATGCGCTGAAATCCTGAAATCACTCAGCGGCAGGCGGCGGCGTCCCGCATCACCAGAAAGGTGATGCTGGCGGGCGGCAGGCGGATCCGGCCCGCGGGTACAGCTCGCGGCGTAAGGCGGGGCAGATCGTCGCCGTCGGTCAAGGCGAGCGTCGTGCCGTTCAACTGCACGCTCGCGCTCTGGAGGCGGCGCGCCCGAAGCATATAGCGCTCGGCCTGCGCGGCCAGCGTTGCGGCGTGCGGTTCATGTTGCGACGTGTTGATGAGGAGGACGGACGCCGCACCTTTCACCGTGGGATGACAATGCGCATAGGCGTGAACGGTGCGCGTCGAGGTCATGCCTGCGTCGAGTACGGTTGTGCCCATCAGGCGATGCCATAGCAGTGCGGCCCAGTAGTTCGGCCGTGGCCGAAACGTCTTTTCGTCGAGCAAGCCGTAGTCGCTCGCCGCAAGCGTGTTGTGCATCACCACCTGCACGCCGGCTCTGGCCAGGCGACCGAGCTGGTCGAGATAGCGAAAGCCGTCGAGAAAGGTCGCGTCCCACAGATTGCCGCCGCAGGCGGCATCCGCGGTCTCCGTCAGCCAGATCGGTTTGCCCGGCTCGAACTGGTCGCGCAGGCCGCGGTAGACGGCGAGCGCGACGTCGGTTCGCGACAACCAGTCCTCGGATAGCGTCTGGGCCGGATCGTCGTACACGCCGCAGCGGGGCGAGAGCGTGTTGTAATGGTGATAGGAGACGCGATCGAGCCCCGGGCCCGATGCGGCGAGCAGATCGCGCGTGTTGATGCCGGTGGCGGAAGAGGAGGCGGAGTCGCCGACGGAGCCAGGCCCAGCGATCAACGTCTCGGGCGATGCGCGCTTCATCCATGTGTGAAAGATCTTGAAGTCGCGGCCATAGGCATTGGCGTCATATCCCGCCGGCGGGCCATTGTTCGCCGCGAGCGTCGGCTCGTTCATGAACTCGGCGGCAGCAATGCGGCTGCCCAGCGACCGCGTGAAATCGACGAGGCGCTGTGCCTGATCCGGCGTCCAGGCGCCGTCAGTGTCGCGGCTGCCGGGACTGACGCCGAAAGACGTCACGATCTCCGCATCGGCGACGCGCGCGAAGTCGACGACGCCGCGCCATTGCGTGCGGCTGAGCACGGTGTCGAAGCCGGCGGGCGGTGCGACCGGAGGATCGTCGGTGTCGGCGAAAAAGGTCGCATTCGCCCAGGTGCCGCTCACGCGCAAATAGGCCGGCCCGAGTGCTGCGGCGAGCTTGCGCAATCGCGTATTGGCGAGATCGATCGGCGGTCGATAAGCGTAGCGATCGCTGCGACCGCCTCCTTGCGCATAGGGCTTCCAGAACCGTCCGCCGGTCACCTCCACCATCTCGATGTTGTAGGACTGGAAGCGTACGTCGATCTTGCTGATCGCTTTTAGCTCTGCGGGCGCGATCGATATCTCGGCGTGGACCGTGCCCGTCATTGCGGCGAGGAAGCCGACCTGCAGCATTCGCTGCCGAAACAGCTTAACAGTCGACTTGATTAGAGGCGCCGTCACCTTGTCCGCGGCGCGGCCGAGATGGATTTCCCGCCGGGCCGGCCCTTGCGCACCGCGCTCCAGAAGTTCTCGGCCGCCCGGGTCATGCGGGCCCGCGTGCGGAACAGCGAGACGCTGATCGGAATGTCCCATTCAGCGCCGCCGGCGCGCAATAGGCGGCCGCTGTCGAGATCGGCGCGGACGAGGCTCATCGGCGCCCACGTCACGCCGCGTCCTTCGCGTGCCATGTCGACCAGCAGCATCACCGGCGCGGCGAAGCCCGGGACGAGCCAGGCCGCCGGATCCTTCGTCGCCAGGAACGAGGTGACGAGCCGGCCCACGCCCGAGCCGGGGTGGTAGGCGAGATAGGGCAGCGGCGCGCCGGATGCGCCGGGCAGGGCGTAGCGGGCTTGGGCCTTCTTGCCGCTGCGTCCGTTACGGCCAGACTTGGTGGTTCCAGATTTGGCGGCCGGCGCGCTGATCGGGATCAGAATGTCGGTGGTGAGATCGATGCGCTGGAAGCGGTCCATGTCGAGCCGGCTCACCAACGAGGGATGGTAGTGCGCCAGCATGAAATGCGCCTGCGCATCCAGCAGCAGTTTTTCGCAGCCGGCAAAATTGGAAGCGACGAGCTGCACGGCCGAGCCGGCCCGAGCGCCGTCGGAGTTGCGGATCCATTCCGGAAAGAAGGCCTGCGACAGCGAATGCGTGGCCGCGAAGGTGATGGTCTCGGCTTTCAGCCGCGCCACCTCGAGCGCCTCCTCGCGTCCGACCAGAATCCGGCGCAGCACATCCTCCGCGACGGGACGAAAACTCTCGCCGGCGGCGGTGAGCGTGATCGTGTGGGTCGAGCGCTCGAACAGCGGCGTGCCCAGCCACTCCTCGAGCGACCTGATGCGGCGGCTCAGCGCCGGCTGGGTCACATGCCGTCGCTCGGCGGCGCGGGAGAACCCGCCCTCCTCGGCGATGGCAAGGAAGTCCTCCAGCCAGATCAGGTCCATAATAACGTTTTGTCCTCAAATCATACCGATACGGCATTAGCGCCTGCCACGCCGCTGGTCCAATGTAAACGGCATAGCAAGACAAGAACAAAGCGCCATCCCTGCATGGCGCGAAGATGCCGTTGGAGGAAACGAAATTGCAGATTGCCGCAACGCCGCTGTCTGAGCCGCTGTCGACCCCGGTTTCCGAACGCCGCCGCAAGCCGCTCTGGCGCGAGCCATATGTCCTGGTGGTCGCCGGCGCCGCGCTCGGCGCGCTGTTCGGCTTCCTGGCTCCGAGCGTTGCCGTCGACTTCAAGCCGCTCGGCGATGCCTTCATCTCGCTGATCAAGATGACGATCGCGCCGTTGATCTTCCTGGTCGTGGTCACCGGCATCGCGCAGGTCGGCGACATGAAGGCGGTGGGCCGCATCGGGCTCAAGGCCTTCGTCTATTTCGAAGCCGTGACGACCCTGTGCCTGCTGATCAGCTTCGTCGTGGTGCGCTGGGTGCAGCCCGGCGCGGGCGTCGCGCACGCCACCGCGCAGCAGGCCGAGACCGTTGCGCGCTATCAGCAGGCCCATGTTGGATCGCTGTCCGCCTACATCCAGCACATGATCCCGGAAAGCTTCGTCGGCGCGTTCGCGGCCGGCGATGTGCTCCAGGTTCTCGTGCTCGCGCTTCTGTGCGGCATCGGCCTCCTGCTGCTCGGCGACAAGGCCGCGCCGCTGCGCACCGGCCTGGAACGCGTGACCGAGCTGGTCTTCAGCGTCGTTCATGTCGTGGTGGCGCTGGCCCCGATCGGCGCGTTCGGCGCCATGGCGTTCACGGTCGCAAAATTCGGCGCCGCCACCCTCTATGCGCTCGCACTGCTGGTCGGCACCGCCTGGGCGATGATGGCGTTCTTCATCTTCGTCATCCTCGGCACCATCTGCCGCCTCGCCGGCATTCGCCTGATGGACCTGCTGCGCCTGCTCCGCACCGAGCTGCTGGTCGTGCTGGGCACCTCGTCGTCAGAAACCGCCATCCCCGGCATGATGGAGAAGCTGCCGAAGGCCGGCGTCGGGCGCGCTGTGGCGGGCCTCGTCATTCCCTCCGGCTATTCCTTCAATCTCGACGGCGTCGCGCTGACGCTGCCGCTCTCGACCATCTTCGTCGCCCAGGTCTACGGCATCGAGCTGACGGCCGCGCAGCAGCTCAGCCTGTTCGTTGTGATGCTGTTCACCAGCAAGGGCGCGGCCGGCGTCACCGGCGGTGCGTTCGCAGCGCTCGCGGCGACCGTGGTCGCGGCCGGGCTGCCGGCGGAAGGGCTGGCGCTGCTGCTCGGCATCGACCGTTTCATGTCGCTGGCCCGCGCCATCACCAACACGATCGGCAATGCCGTCGCCGCCATCGTGGTCGCGAAATGGGATGGCGAATTCAACCGCGACGACTGGGCTCAGTCCGCCGCTCAAATCCAAACAGTGAAGTAAGGATCCAAGGTCTTCAGTATGGCTACCAACACCAATCAACTGCCCGTCATCGCGCTGACGCCGGGCGACTGCACCGGCATTGGCCCCGAACAGGTCGCGCGCATCCTCTCCGATGACAGGCTTGCGGACGCCGCGCGCCTCGTCGTAGTCGGCGATGCCCGCGTGCTCGAGATGGGCATGGAGCATGCCGGCGTGAAGCTGAAGATCGAGCGGATCTCATCGCCCAAAGCCGCCAATTGGGGCCGCGGCACGGTGCAGCTCGTCGACTTGGGCAATACCGATCCCGCAAAGTTCCTGATCGGCAAGGCCAGCGCCGAATCCGGCCGGCTGACGGGCGAGACGCTGTCGCGCGCGATCGATTTCTCCAAGGACGGCGAGGTCGATGCCATCACCTTTGCGCCGCTCAACAAGCGCGCGATGTTCGACGGCGGCTGGAAGTTCCCCGACGAGCACAAGATGTTCGCGAGCCTGCTCGGTCACACCAGTTACTTCTCCGAGATGAACGTGCTGGACGGCCAGTGGATGTCGCGCGTCACCGGGCATCAGTCCTTGCGCGAGGCGCTCGACGGCATCAACCCGGCCAGCATCACAGATGCGATCGAGCTGGTCGATCGCATGATGAAGAGGGCTGGCGTCGCCAAGCCGCGCATCGCGGTCGCGGCGCTCAATCCGCATGCCGGCGAGAACGGCCTGTTCGGCCGCGACGAGATCGAGATGATCCGTCCCACGGTCGAGGCCGCCGCCAAGACCGGCATCGCCTGCACCGGGCCTTATCCCGCCGACACCGTCTATATCCGCGCCTTCGCCGGTGAGTTCGACAGCGTGGTCGCGATGTATCACGACCAGGGCCAGATCGCGACCAAGCTGCGCGGCTTCAACCGCGGCGTCACCGTCACCGCGGGGCTGGAGACCGTGTTCACCACCCCGTCGCACGGCACCGCGTTCGACATCGTCGGCACGGGTATCGCCAAGACCGGCGCGCTCGAAAGCGCTGTTCGCCTCGCGGCGCAGCTGGTCTCGATCAAGGTCAAGGAGGCTGCCTATGCACACTGATCGCAGGACGCTGCTCCAGGCGGCAGCCGCGCTGCCGCTCGCCGCCGCCGGCACCAATGTCGCTTTCGCTCAGGCTCCGGCCGCTGCGCCCGCGGCCTCCCCGCCCAAGGAGGTGACGCGCGCATTGGCGCATTATCTCGTTACCGCAAGCTATGACGACCTGCCGGCCAATGTTCGAAAAGAAGGCGTGCGCACGCTGCTCAACTGGGTCGGCGTCGCCATCGGCGGCTCGCACCATGAGACGGTCGATATCGCGGTGTCCGCGCTCGGCCCGTTCTCGGGGCCGCAGCAGGCCTCACTGTTCGGCCGGCGGGAGCGGTTCGACATCATGAACGCGGCTTTCATCAACGGCGTGTCGAGCCACATCTTCGACTATGACGACACCCATCTGAAGACGATCATCCATCCCGCAGGCCCCGTGGCGTCGGCCATCCTCGCGCTGTCGGAACTGCAGCCGGTCTCCGGCAGGGAGTTTTTGAACGCGCTGGTGCTCGGCGTCGAGACCGAATGCCGGATCGGCAACTCGGTCTACCCGAACCATTATGACGTCGGCTGGCACATCACCGGCACGGCCGGCGTGTTCGGCTCGGCCGCGGCCGTCGGCAAGCTGCTCAAGCTGAACGAGCAGCAAATGACCTGGGCGCTCGGTCTTGCCGCATCCCAGCCGGTGGGCCTGCGCGAATCCTTCGGCTCGATGAACAAGAGCTTCAATCCGGGCCGCGCCGCCTCCAGCGGCATCTTTGCGGCCATCCTGGCCTCGAAGAACTTTACCTCCTCCGACGCCATGATCGAGGCCAAGCGCGGCTGGGCCAACACCATCAGCACCAAGCAGGACTACAACGAGAGTTTGGGCGACCTCGGCAAGCGCTACGAGGCCGCGCTCAACACCTATAAGCCGTTCGCCTGCGGCATCGTCATGCATCCGGCGATCGATGCGGCGATCCAGCTCCGCAACGAGAGCAAGCTGACCGCGGACCAGATCGAGCGCGTCGACCTCAAGGTCCATCCGCTGGTGCTGGAGCTCACCGGCAAGAAGACGCCGAAGCAGGGTCTCGAAGGCAAGTTCAGCATCTATCACGCGGTCGCGGTGGCGATCGTCGAGGGCGCCGGCGGCGAGAAGCAGTTCAGCGACCGTGCGGTGACCGATCCGACCGTCGTCGCGCTGCGGGCTAAGGTCAATCCGGTCATCACACCGGGCATCAAGCCGGAGCAGGTCGATCTCACCATCGTGCTCAAGGACGGCCGCAAGCTGAACCGCTACATTGAGCACGCGATCGGCAGCGTCGAGGTGCCGATGACCGACAAGCAGCTCGAGACCAAGTTCTCCGACCTCGCCGACGGCGTCATTCCCGCTGCCGCGATCCGGCGCGTGATGGACGCATGCTGGAATGTCGAGAACCTGCCGAGCGCGGCGGAGATCGCCAAGATGTCGGTCGCGGTCTGATCGAGGAGAAGCCAATGCCGTCACGCCGTCGTTTCCTGCAATCCGCCGGCTCGGTCGCCGCTCTGGCCGCCGCCGGCGGCCGTGCGGCCTTCGCGGCCGGTCCCGGCGTGACGGAGCAGCTCGCCCGCTACATGGTCGCCGCGCGTGACCAGGAGCTGCCCGAACAGGTGCTGCGCGAATGCAAGCACCGCATTCTCGATACGCTCGGCGCGATGGTGTCGGGCTCGCGGATGAAGCCGGGCGAGATGGCGCTGAAATATGTCCGCACGCTCGGCGGCGACGCGCAGGCTTCCGTGGTCGGCTCGGATTTCCGCACCACGGCGGTCAACGCGGCGCTGGCGAACGCGATGTGCGCCCATGCCGACGAGACCGACGATTTCGAGCCGGTGACCAAGGCGCATCCGGGATGCTCGGTGGTGCCCGCCGCGCTCGCATTCGGCGAGCGGGAGCATCGCAGCGGGCAGGACGTCATTCGTGCGGTCGCGCTCGGCTACGACCTGACATGCCGCCTGCTGATGGCGCTGGGGCCCGATCTCGTGCGCGGCTCGCACCGGAGCGCGGAAGGGACATCCTCGACCTTCGGCGCACTCGGTGCGGCGGCGGCGCTGGCGCAGCTCGACGAGAAGGGAATGCGCTATGCGATCTCCTATTCGTCGCAGCAGGTCTCCGGCCTGTGGAGCTGGGTGAAGGATCACGACCACATCGAGAAGGCGTTCGACTTCGCCGGCATGGGCGCCCGCAACGGTGTGATGGCCGTCGACATGGTCAAGAATGGCCTGACCGGGGTCGACGACGTCCTCGACGGCACCCACAATCTCTTCATCGCGCTCTCGACCGATCCGAAGCCGGAGGAGATGGTGAAGGATCTCGGCAAGCGCTTCTATGTCACGGAGACCGCGATCAAGACCTTCTCGGTCGGCTATCCCATCCAGTCGCCGCTGGATGCGACGCTGACCTTGCGCAAGCAGCACAGCCTCACGCCAGACAACGTCCGTAGCATCCTGGTCAAGCTGCCGACCGATGCGATGGGGATCGTGGGCGACAGCGCGATGCCTGACGTCAATTGCCAGCACCTCGTCGCGGTCGCGCTGGTCAAGGGCGCGGTGTCGTTCAACGACAGCCATGACGTCGCGCTGATGCGTGATGCAAAAATCCTGGAGCAGCGCGCCAAGGTGACGCTGGCCGGCGACAAGGCGCTGATGGATCCTGCCGCCCCGCGCGGCGCTGTCGTCGAGGTGACATTGACCGATGGCAGGAAGGTGGAGCACTTCACGAAATATCCGCCCGGCACCAAGGAGAATCCGCTGAGCACCGAAGCCGTCGCGGTGAAGACGCGGGACCTGATGACGCCGGTGCTGGGCGCCGAGAAGTCCGAGAAGCTGATCGAGCAGATCGGCAGTCTCGAACGGCTTGACGACGTCGCAAAGTTGAGGCCATTGCTGACGGCGTGACGAGACAATCAACAACAAGACAACAATCGAGGAAATGCCCATGCGCGGGGTCATGCGACGCACCTTTCTGGCCGCCTGCGCGGCCGTCCTAGTCTCCGGCCTTGCGGCTGCGCAGGATTATCCCTCCCGCCCCGTCAAGATCATCGTGCCGTTCCCGGCCGGCGGCTCCAACGACATCATCGCCCGCATCGTCGCGCAGAAGCTGACCGAGCGGAACGGCCAGACTTTCCTAGTGGAGAATCGCGGCGGCGCCGGCGGCAATATCGGTGCCGAGGCGGTCGCGAGCGCCGAGCCCGACGGCTACACCCTGCTGCTGACCGCGCCGCCGCCGCTGACGATCAACGGCTCGCTCTACAAGAAGCTGCCGTTCGATCCCGCCAGAGCCTTTGCGCCGGTGGCGCTGATCGCCTCCGTGCCGATCGTGCTGGTGGTCAATCCCTCGGTGCCCGCCAAGAATGTCGGCGAGCTGATCGCATTGGCCAAGGCCAAGCCCGGCGCGCTGAATTTCGGCTCGTCGGGCATCGGCTCGACCAACCATCTCGCCGGCGAGCTGCTCAAGAGCATGGCCGGCATCGACATCGTCCACGTGCCCTATCGTGGCGCGGCGCCGGCGATGAACGATCTGCTCGCAGGGCAGATCCCGTTCATGTTCGACAACATGCCGGCCGTGCTGCCACAGGTTCAGGGCAAGGCCATCAACGCGATCGCGGTCGCAGGTGCCAAGCGGGCGGAAGCGTTGCCCGACGTGCCCACGGTCGCCGATACCGTTCCGGGCTTCGAGGCTTCGTCCTGGTTCGGATTGGTGGCGCCGGCGAAGACGCCTGAGCCTGCGCTCGCCAAGCTGAGCGGCGAGCTCGAGATGATTCTGAAGATGCCTGACGTCAAGAAGCGCCTGGCCGAGCTCGGGGCCGAGCCCGGCACCGTCTTCGGTCCCGCCTTCGGGCAGTTCATGACGGACGAAACCGCGAAATGGGGCAAGCTCGTCAAGGCCTCCGGCGCCACGGTGGATTAGGGTAGCGTCATGGATCTCAATCTGGGCGGCAAGGTTGCCGTCGTGACCGGCGGCAGCATCGGCATCGGCCGTGCCATTGCCGCCGAGCTTTCGCGCGAGCAGGCGCACGTCGTGATCGTCGCGCGCGATGCGGAGCGGCTTGCCGCATCGGCGCAGGGGATATCGCGCGACACCGGCAAGCGTGTCATCGCCTGCGCCGGCGACATGACCAAGCCCGACGATATCGCCCGCGCGATGGACATCGCGCGCGAGGCCTTCGGCCGTATCGACATCCTCGTCAACAATGCCGGCGCCTCTCCGATGGGCCGGATCGCGGAGACGCCGGATGCGACCTGGGCCAAGTCGATCGAGCTGAAACTGCTCGGTTATATGCGTTGCGCGCGTAACGTCCTGCCGGAAATGCGGGACCGGCGCTGGGGCCGGGTGATCAACATCATCGGCCGCAGCGGGCATCAACCCCGCGCGGCCTATATGGCGGGCGGCGCGGTCAACGCGGCGCTGCTCAACTTCACACTGGCGCTCGCCGAGGAATGCGCGCCCGACAATGTGCTGGTCACCGGCGTCAATCCCGGACCGGTGCAGACCGATCGCTGGGACAGCCTGATCTCGCAGGGAGCCGCGATCTCGGGGCAGGATCAGGGCGCGACCAATGCCGCTGCGATCGCCTCGGTGCCGCTCGGCCGAGTCGGGCAGCCGCATGAAGTATCCGGCATCGTCGCGTTCCTCTGTTCAGACCGCGCGTCCTTCATTACTGGTACCTGCATCAATGTCGATGGCGGTGGAACGAGGTGTATCTGATGGCTAGCGAACTCAGGAAGATCGGTGTCGGCGAGGATTGCGAGCTTGCAGTTCGCATCGACGATTATCTGCTGCCCTGGGACACCAAGCCGCCGGTCGTGATGCTGCACGGGCTCGCCGAAAGCGGCGAGGCGTTCCGCCGCTGGGTACCGTACTTCGCGACGCATCATCTGGTGGTGCGGCCTGATCTGCGCGGCTATGGCGATTCGACGCCGATGCAGGGCGATTACGTCTATCGCTTCGCAGGCCTCGGCGACGACATCATCCGGATGCTGGACGCGCTGAAGCTCGATCGCGTCTTCCTGGTGGGGGGCAAGATCGGCGGCACGCTGGCGATGCATCTCACCGCAAAGCACCCGGATCGCGTGATTGCGGTTGCCGCGGTCGGTGCGCCGGCCTCGCTGACTTCGTTCAACGAGCGCGCGCCGACCTGGCGCAAGCAGATCCGCGAGCAGGGCGTGGAGGCCTGGGTGCGCGAGACGACGGCCGGCCGGCTCGGCTCGTCGCTGCCGCCCGCAGCGCTCGACTGGTGGATCAATCTGATGTCGAAGACCAAGGCCTCGACGCTAGAGGCGTTCCTCCAGATGGTGCCGACGGTCGACGTCACCGGCGAGCTTCCGTCGATCACGCGTCCGGCGCTGGTGATCACCACCACCGGCTCGGGTCTGGGCGACGTTGCCTCGGTGAAGGCGTGGCAGGAGACGATTCCGGGCTCGAAGCTGGAAGTGCTGCCCGGCGATTCCTATCACGTCGCGGCCACCGATCCGGACGTCTGCGCGCGAAAAGTTCGGGAGTTCTTCGATCGACTTAAGACGTGAGAAACTGGTCCGAACAGGCCCGCCAAGAGGCCCGGACGAGAATGAGAACGAAAGGGAGGAACGATGAGCTTGAGGCGAACACTTGCCGGCTGCGTCAGTGCGATCGCGCTGCTGCACGCTGGCGCCGCCATGGCGGCAAATGTCGAGATCTCCGCAAATGACATCGGCGGCCAGGTGATGGGCGACAAAGGCGCCGAGGCCGGCGTCTGGGTGATTGCCGAGACAAGAGACCTGCCGACCAAATACGCCAAGGTGGTGGTCACCGACGATCAGGGCCGGTTCGTCATTCCCGATCTTCCCGCCGCCAACTACAAGGTCTGGGTCCGCGGCTACGGCTTGCAGGACACGGCCCAGCAGGAGACCCGGCCGGGCAAGGTGCTGGACTTCAAGGCCGCTGCGGCTTCGCCGAAGCAGGACGCGCAGAACTATCCGGGCATGTATTGGTATTCGATGCTGGACATCCCCAAGCCGGAGGAATTTCCCGGCACCGGCGACAAGGGCAACAAGATGCCGGAGACCATGAAGTCGCAGGCCCAGTGGGTCGATACGGTCAAGAACATGTGTCAGTCCTGCCACGCGCTCGGCACGCGCGGCATCCGCGAAATCCCGAAAATGTTCACCGATGGCTACGATTCCCATACTGCGTGGGCGGTCCGCACCCAGGCCGGCCAGGCCCAGGAATACATGGCGACGGTGCTCGCCAGCATGGGTCCGGAAAAGGTCTATGATCTCTTCTCGAAATGGACCGACCGCATCGCGGCCGGCGAATTGCCGTTCGCCAAGCCCGAGCGACCCAAGGGCATCGAGCGCAACGTCGTGTTCACGATGTGGGACTGGGCCGCGCCGACGCGCTATCAGCACGATGCGATCTCGACCGACAAGCGCGACCCGCGCGTGAACGCAAATGGCCTGATCTACGGATCGTCGGAGGAGAGCTCCGATCTCGTGCCGACGCTAGATCCGGTGAAGAACGTCGCGGGCACCATCAAGCATCCCTATCTCGATCCGAACACGCCGTCCTCGACTGACGCGCCGCGCGGACCGTCCGCCTATTGGGGCGACGAACCGATCTGGGACGGGCACACCAGCATCCATAATGTGATGATGGACGAGCAGGGTAAGGTCTGGTTTACGGCGCGCCTGCGCCCGCCCGCCAATCCCGATTACTGCAAACAGGGCTCGGATTTGCCGTCGGCGAAAGTCGCGCCGCAGACAACCTCGTTGCGCCAGTTGTCACGGTTCGATCCAGCGACTGGCAAATGGGACCTGATCAACACCTGCTTCACCACCCATCATCTTTATTTCGACGATGATGCCAACCAAACGCTGTGGACCAGCTCCGGCGGCCCCGGCCTCGGAGGGGGACTCGTCGGGTGGCTCAACACCAGGCTGTACCGCGAGACTCTCGATGACGTAAAATCGCAGGGCTGGACGCCGCTGATCATCGACACCAACGGCAATGGCAAGCGCGATGCCTATGTCGAGCACAAGGACCCGGTCGATCCGGCCAAGGACAAGCGCATCGCGGCTTCCTTCTACGGCATCATGCCGAGCCCGGTCGACGACGCGATCTGGGGCCAGGCGATGGATCGCGGCTTCTCCCGCATCGACCAGCCCGGCTACATCGTGCGCGTCACGCCCGGGCCGGATCCCGCTAACACCGCATTGTCCGAAGTGTACCAGCCGCCGGAGGGCACGTTCGGTCCGCGCGGTCTCGACATCGGCATCGACGGTGTGGTTTGGACAGTATTGTCCAGCGGACATCTCGCGAGCTTTGATCGCAAGCTCTGCAAGGGTCCGTTGAACGGACCGACGACCGCGGACGGCAAGCAATGTCCGGAAGGTTGGAAGACGTGGCGCATGCCCGGGCCGCAGTTCAAGGGTCTCGATAGCAGCGGCAGCGCCAATCATGCCTATTACGTCTGGGTGGATCGCTACAACACGTTCGGCCTCGGCGCCAACGTGCCGATCGCAAGCGCCAACGGCAGCGAGTCGCTGCTGGCACTGGTCAACGGCGAGCTGGTGAACCTGCGCAATCCCTATCCGCTCGGCTTCTTCACCAAGAACGTCGACGGCCGGATCGATGACCCCAATACCGGCTGGAAGGGCCGCGGCCTCTGGAGCACGACCGGAACGCGCGCGAGCTTCCACGGGGAGGGCGGCAAGGAGTCCTCGCCAAAAGTCTACAAGGTGCAGATGCGGCCCGATCCATTGGCCCATTGAGTGTTTCGCCCTATGAATAGCCACGCAGGAAACGAATGCCCAAGCCAGGAAATATGACGATGACCAAGACCTCACGACGTAACGTGCTCACGGCCGCAGCCGCGATGACCGCGGCGGGCCTCGCTGAGACCGCGCCTGCCGCGGCGCAGGCCGGACCGAAGCCGATGTTCGCGGTGCCGATGGTGACGATCCCGATCGTCGGCGAAACCCAGGTGTTCCAGGTCCGCCGCATCTATTGCATCGGCCGCAACTATGCCGCGCACGCGATCGAGCGCGGCTCCGATCCGAACCGCGAGCCGCCGTTCTTCTTCCAGAAGCCGACCGATGCGATCCAGAACGTCGCGATCGGCGAGGTCGCCGACCACCCCTATCCCTCGCTGACCAAGAACTATCATCACGAGGTCGAGCTGGTCGCCGCGCTGAAATCCGGCGGCACCAACATCCCGGCCGACAAGGCGCTCGAGCATGTCTACGGCTACGCGCTCGGCCTCGACATGACCCGGCGCGATCTCCAGAACGGCATGGCCGCCGAGAAGAAGCCCTGGGAGATCGGCAAGAGCTTCGACCACGCCGCGGTGATCGGCCCGATCCATCCCGCCAGCAAGACCGGCCATTTCGAGAAGGGCGCGATCTCGCTCGCGATCAACGGCACGGTGAAACAGAGCTCGGATCTCAGCAAGATGATCTGGAGCGTCGCCGAGCAGATCGCGAAGCTGTCGGAAGCGTTCGAGCTCAAGGCCGGCGACATCATCTATTCCGGCACGCCGGAGAATGTCGGCCCGGTGGTGAAGGGCGACGTGCTGCTGTGCAAGCTCGAGGGCTTGCCTGATATGTCGATCAAGATCGTCTAATCGATTTAGTCGATCTTTTGCGCCCGGAGGTGCACATGTTGCGACATGCCGTGATCGCCACGTTGAGCCTCGCCTTTGCTGTCGCGATTGCAAAGGCCGAAGGTCCCAGCGACGTCGCACCCACAGGAATGCTGCGCGTGGCGGTGGCCGTCGGTCCCGCCGCCTCTGCGTTCTGGACGACGCGCGATCCTTCGACGGGCAAGCCGCGCGGCGTCACCGTCGAGCTCGCCAAGGCCGCCGCCGACAAGCTGCACGTTCCGCTGCAGCTCGTCGAATACCAAAGCTCCGACGAGATTGCCGCCGCGAGCAGCAAGGACGTCTGGGATCTCTCCTTCATGCCCGCGGACGTCAAGCGCGAGCAGTTCGTGGATCAGGGCCCTGCCTACGTCGCCTATATGAGCGGCTATCTCATTCGCGCCGGATCGGACATCCGCTCCGTCGCGGATGTCGATCGCGCCGGCATGCGGGTCGGCTGCGTCGAGGGGACCTCGACGTCACGCACGGTCGAGAAGTCGCTCAAGCAGGCCAAGCTGACCAAGTTCGTGAAGCCGGAAGAGGCGGCTGAGCTGATCGGCAAGGGCGAGCTCGATGCGCTGGCGATGGGTATGGGCGCGTTGGAGGATCTGTCGCGAAAGCTGCCCGGTACCAAAGTACTGGACGAGGTGATTCAGTCGACCGGTGTTGTCGTCGTTGTTCCCAAGGGCAAGGCCGCAGCAAAAGTCTGGGCCGCGCATTTCCTGGATGAGGCCAAGGCGGATGGCACGGTCCGTCGCGCGCTCGACGGCAACGGATTTACTGGCGACAAGGTAGCGCCCTAGCGTGTGCAGCCTCTGAATTGCCGGAGTTCCATCCGCGATTGCCCCGTATTGGGCCACGGACAAACCTGCTGAGGCCATATTTGCATAAGAGTGATCTCCCGTGAGGGAGGCGCTCCGATGAACAAAGCTTTGATCACTGCCATCGTGCTGCTGGCCGGCGTGCCGGCAAGCGCCGTTGCGCAGGAGCGCGCGGGGTCTGCGGCGATAGGCGCCGTGTCCGGCGCCGTCGTGCTCGGCCCGGTCGGTGCCGTCGCGGGCGCGGTGATCGGCTATACCGCAGGACCTTCGATCGCGCGGTCATGGGGCGTGAAAGGTTCGCGGTCAGCAAGACATCGGCCGCCGTCACGACGCGAGGCGACCCCGGTGGCTGCGACCACCGCTCCGCCGCGCACGCGCCAGGCGATGGAAGCCAGCGGTCAGATGAGAGCTGCAAGCAATCCGCCGGTGCAAGCCGCTCCGGCGGTGCAGCCGGCTCAAGCTGCGCCTGCGGCGCCGGCAGAGACCACGACGCCGCCCGTTCAGGGCTTCGATTAAGGCTGGCGCGGCTTCACCTCTCCCCGCCTGCGGGGAGAGGTCGAATTCGATCGCAGATCGAATTCGGGTGAGGGGGTACAGGTCTTTCGACGATTTCTCGTGTGGAGAGAGGCCCCTGACCCCAAACCTCTCAGCGCGAGCGAAGCTCGTCGCGCCCCCGTAAGAACGGGGCGAGGGGGCGCACTGCCGATGCGGTCGCAGTTTGATTCAATTCAAAAAAAATCTAAGCCGCGGTGGTCTTCGGCCGCAGCCGGTCGACCGTCCGCGCGATCAGCGCGGCAACCTCCGGCACCTTCGGCCCAATCCGAAACTCCGGTCCCGCAACGACGACCGAAAGCCTGCGATCGCCGATCGGCAGCGGGATCGCCGCGCCGGCGAGGTCGCGGCTGTAGTCCGCAAAACTCTGGCAGTAACCGCGCGAGATCGAGTTGCGCAGCTCGGTCTCGACGGCCTCGATGCTGATCGGCGTCGAGGGGCCGTACTGCTTGAACTCGATCTTGCGATAGACGGAGTCGCGCTCTTCCTGCGAATATTGCAGCAGCAGCGCGCGGCCGCTCGCGGTGGCGTGGATCGGCACGCGGTGGCCGATGGTCGCGAAATAGCGGATCGCGGCCTTGGACTCGACGACGTCGATGAACACCGCCATCACGCCAGCCGGCGCCACGATCGAGGCGGTCTCGCCGGTCTCGGCAGAGAGATCGGCAATCAGCTGATGCGTCCACGGCGGCAGCGGCTCGACCTCCGAGATCATCCGCGCCATCGCCAGCCACCGCGGCGTCGGATAGAAGCCGGCGCGCGGCCGCGGCTCGTAGAGATAGCCTTTCTCCGACAGCGTCGCGAGCAGGTTGAAGGTCGACGAGCGCGGCCAGCCGAAATGATCGGCGATCTCGGCAAGCGTCGCCGGCTTCCTCGTTTGCGCGAAGAATTCCATGATCTCCAGGACGTTTGCGGCTTGGCGAACGATCATGGTGGCGCTGCGTCCTGCTAGGGCTGGCCGAGGATCTTCTTCGCGGCGCGAAGATGCGGCTTGTCGATCATCTGGCCGTCGAGCCGCAGCGTGCCGGAGTTGGGATTGCTGGCGAATGCCGCGATCACCTTCTCCGCCCAGCTGCGCTCGGCCTCGGTTGGTTCGAACGCCGCGTTGACGACGTCGACATGCTTGGGATGGATCAGCGCCTTCGCCGAAAACCCGTCGCGCCGCGCCGCGCGCGTTTCCTGCTCGAGGCCCGCGAGGTTGTCGATGTCGGTGTAGACGGTGTCGATCGGTGCGACCTCGGCCGCGGCGGCCGCCATCAGGCAAAGATCGCGCGCGAGGCGATAGGGGCTATGGAACACGCCGCCCGAGGCCTTTTCGGTCGCACCGAGCGAAGCGGAGAGATCTTCCGCGCCCCACATCAAGCCGGCGAGGCGAGAGGAGCAGCCCTTGTAGCTGCCGAGCCCGAAGATCGAACTCGCGGTCTCGGTCGCAACGCAGACGATGCGCGTCGCGCCGACCGTGATGCCGGATGCCGCTTCCAAAGCTTCGAGCCAGGTCGCGATCTGCCGCACGTCGTCGCCGCCTTGCGATTTCGGCAGCACGATGCCGTCGGGTCTGCCCGGCATCACCGCGGCGAGATCGGCAAGCGTCATGCCGGTGTCGAGCGCGTTGACACGGACATAGAGCTGATGCGGGCCGGGACGGCTCTTCAGCATCGCCAGCGTGAGCCCGCGCGCCTCCGGCTTCTTCTCGGTGACGACGGAATCCTCGAGATCGATGATCAGCGCGTCGGCCTTGCCTTCGCTCGCCTTCTCGAATTTGCGCGGGGAATCGCCCGGCACGAACAGCATCGAACGCATCAGACCGGCCTCTTGTGCATCAGCGCCATGCGGCGGCATCTGCCAACGATGTCATCGTTCTGGTTCAGAGCATGGTGCTCGAACTCGACGATGCCGGCCTTGGGCCGCGATTTGGATTCCCGCACCGAGAGCACCTTTGTCGTCGCCCGCAACGTGTCGCCATGGAAGACCGGTTTCGGAAAGGTGACGTCGGTCATGCCGAGATTGGCGACGGTGGTACCCAAGGTCGTATCATAGACCGTCATGCCGATCATGATGCCGAGGGTGTAAAGGCTGTTGAAAATGCGCTGGCCGAATTCGGTCTTTTCGGAGAAATGCGCGTCGATATGCAGCGGCTGCGGGTTGAGCGTCAGCAGGCTGAACATGGTGTTGTCCATCTCCGTGACGGTCCGGGTCAGCGGATGCCTGAACTCCTGGCCCACCGAAAAGTCTTCGAAATAAAGTCCGGCCATCGCGGTTTCCTCCCTGCGTCTTGCGATTTGGCCCGCGCTGCCTTTAGGGCGGCGCGGCCAGGTGAACTGCTTTTTGCTCTGCGAGCTGCTCGATCTCCTCAGTCGAGAAGCCGGCCTCGCGCAAAATGTCGCGGCCGTGCTGGCCGAGCGTCGGCGCGGGACCGGCGGCTTCCGGCTGGGTCACGCTCCAGGTCGAGGGCACCCGCATCTGGCGGATGCGCCCCTCAACGGGGTGATCGACGGTCCTGAAGAAGCCGGTCGCCTTGAGGTGCGGATCGTCCAGGATGGTTTCCAGCGTATGCATCGGCATCACCGGGATATCGGCGCGCTCGAGCAGCTCGCGCCATTCCGCCGTCGTGCGCGTCAAGAAGATCTGGCCGATCTCCTCGTAGATCTCGTCGATATGCTTGGTGCGCGCCGCGTGGTTGGCGAAGCGCGGCTGCTCCAGGAAATGCGGCTGCCCGATCGCCTCGAAGAAGCTGCGCCAGTGCTTGTCGTTGTAGATCAGCACGCAGAGATAGCCGTCGCTGGTCTTGTAGGGGCGGCGATAGCGCGAGAGCAGGCGGGCGTAGCCGCCATGGTCGAGTGGCGGATTGTAGGTGAGACCGCCGAGGTGATCGACCAGCACGAATTCCGCCATGGATTCGAACATCGGCACGTCGATGCGCTGGCCCTGGCCGGTGCGCTGCTGGTGCATCAGCCCGCCCATGATCGCATTGACCATCATCAGCCCGACGATGCGGTCGGCGATGGTGACCGGGACATAGCGCGGCGTGCCGTCGCCGGCGGCAGCTAACAGCGTCGGAATGGTGGCGGCGCCCTGGATCAGATCGTCATAGGCAGGCTTGGCCGCATAGGGGCCGGACTGGCCGTAGCCGAATGCGCCGACATAGACGAGGGCGGGATTGATCGCGGCCAGCGTCTCATAGTCGAGACCGAGCCGCGCCATCGCCTGCGGACGTACATTGTAGACGAGCGCGTTGGCGCTCCTCGCCAGCCGCAGCAGCGTGTCGCGGCCTTTCGCCTTCTTGAGGTCGAGCACGATGCTGCGCTTGCCGCGATTGGCGTTGTGGAACATCCCGCCCATGCCGGGCGTGCGGCCCGGCCCGATCTGGCGAACGATGTCGCCCTCGGGGCTTTCGACCTTGATGACATCAGCGCCCATGTCCGCCAGCACCTGGGTGCCGTAGGGGCCCATCAGCACCGAGGTCAGGTCGAGAATGGTGAAGCCGGCGAGCGGTCCCATAGGTCCCCGTTGAATGAATTCACATATGTGGAGTTAGAATTCATAAATCGTCGGTGTCAATTCGCCGCCGTCCCCGTGCGGCGCATAGCTCTATGCGTAGTTCATATACTTGACAGATAAATTCACGTATATGTACATTTTCCCCAAGCAAGAAATGGAGTGAGGGCCGGACGGTGCCGCAGCAGACCGCTGCCGCCTTCGGCGTGGGGACGCGTCAAGGAGAACCAAATGAAGAAGAACCTGGTCTGGGCTGCAGCCGCGCTCGCGCTTTCGCTGCCGGTCTCGACGATGTCGGCGCAGGCGATCGAGCTGAAGGTCGCCGACTCTTTCCCCGCCGGTCATTACCTCGTTCGCCTGCTGCTCAAGCCCTGGATGGACGACGTCACCAAGCGCACCAATGGCGCGGTGACCTTCACCTATTATCCGAACCAGCAGATCGGCAAGGCCGCCGACATGCTGCGCCTGACACAGTCCGGCGTGGTCGACATCGGCTACATCGGGCCGTCCTATGTTTCCGACAAGATGCCGCTGTCGGAAGTCGCGCAATTGCCAGGCGCGTTCGCGACCAGCTGCCAGGGCACGCTCGCTTACTGGAAGACCGCGCGCGAAGGCATCTTGGCCAAACAGGAATACGCGCCGAACAAGATCAAGCTGCTGATGGCCGTGGTGCTGCCGCCCTATCAGGTGTGGACCGTCAAGTCGAAGGTGGATACCACCAAGGATATGCAGGGCCTGAAGCTGCGCACCACGGGCGGCGCGCAGGATCTGACGCTGCGTGCACTCAATGCCGTGCCGGTGCGCATGGCCGCGCCCGATGCCTATGAGTCGCTGTCGCGCGGCACCATGGATGGTCTCTTGTTCCCGCTCGACAGCGTCGTGTCCTACGGCCTCGACAAGCTGGTCAAGCACGCCACCGAAGGCGTCAGCTTCGGCAGCTTCATCGTCGCTTACTCGATCAACCAGTCGGTCTGGGACAAGCTGCCCGACGACGTGAAGAAGGCGATGAACGAGGCCTCGGAGGCGATCACGCCAAAAGCCTGTGCCGACGTCGACAAGGAAGGCGAAGTCACCAAGAAGCACATGCAGGACGAAGGTGTCAGCTTCGATCCGCTGCCGGAGGCGACGCGCGCCGAGATCAAGGACAAGCTCAAGGGTGTCGGCAAGGAGTGGGCGAGCGGGCTCGACAGCCGCGGCAAGCAGGCTTCTGCCGCGTTGAAGGAGTTCGACGACTTGCTCGCCGCGGGCAGCAAGTAATCCCAAAACGAAGAGGGAGGCGCGAAGTGATCGAACGGGCGGGGCAAGTGCTCGGCGCGCTGGAGCGCGCGCTGACGGTGATCGCGGTGGTGTTCCTGTTCGTGATCATGCTGCTGGTGGTGACCGACGTGTTCATGCGCTATGCGCTGAACAGCCCGTTTGCCTTCACCTACGACCTGATCGGGCTCTATCTGCTCGCCGGCGTGTTCTTCTTCACGCTCTCTGACGGCCTGCGCGAGCATGCCCATGTCGGCGTCGACATCCTGCTGTCGAGGTTCTCGCCGACGGGGCGGCGGCTGTCCGAGATCGTCACGGCGCTCGCCGGCCTGTTCGTGTTCATCCTGATCTGCAAGGTCGGCTTCGAGCGTGCTCTGGAGAATTACGAGCAGCACGACGTGCTCTCGGGTGCGATCCCCTGGCCGACCTGGATCTCGGCGGCGCTGGTGCCGTTCGGCTGCGGCGTGCTGGTGCTGCGGCTGGTGCTTCAGCTCGTCGGCAATGTGCTGAGCCTCGTCAGCGGCCGCGATCTCTATCCGCTGCCGCCGGTGACCGGCGTCGGCGAAGCACGCAGCTTCGAGTAACGGCAGGCCTCCATGACACCTTTCATCGTTCTCGCCCTGCTGTTCGGCCTGCTCGCGCTCGGCACCCCCGTCGGCTTCGCCATGGCCTTTTCCGGCTCGGTCGGCCTCGTCATGGTCGGCGGCTGGTCCACGCTGTTCGGCATCTTGCAGACCGCACCGCTCTCGACCGTCTCGTCCTATGAGCTGATCACCATCCCGATGTTCCTCCTGATGGCGGACCTCGTGCTGCTGTCGGGCGTCGCGGATGATCTGTTCAAGACCGCATCAGCCTGGGTCGGCCGCATCCCCGGCGGCCTCGGCATGGCGACCGCGCTCGCCGGCGCCGGTTTCGGCGCGATCTGCGGCACCTCGACGGCTTCGGCGGCGACGCTGTCCTCGACCAGCCTGCCCGCAATGATCCGCCAGGGCTATGAGCCCAAGATGGCCGCCGGCGTAGTCGCGATCTCGGGCACGCTGTCGATGCTGCTGCCGACCAGCGTCGCGCTCGTCATCTTCGGCCTGCTCGCCGAGGTCAACATCGGCAAGCTGCTGATCAGCGGCATCATCCCGGCGATCCTCGTCACCATCACCATCATGGCCACGATCTATTTCCTGGTCTGGCAGGATCCTTCGCGCGCACCCGCCGCGAAGTCGGTGCCGTGGCGCGAAAAGTTCGCGCTGCTGTGGCAAGTCTCGCCGATGGTGGTGTTGTTCTCGATCGTCACAGGCACGATCTATCTCGGCGTCGCGACGCCGACCGAGGCCTCGGCCTTCGGTGCGTTCGGCGCCTTCCTGCTCGCGATCGTCAAGGGCAAGATCACGCCGACCTCGCTCTACAAGACGCTGCTGCGCGCCTGCCACGGCACCTGCATGATCATCATGATCCTCGTCGGTGCCTCGATCTTCGGCTACTTCTTCACGCTCACCCATGTAACGCAGGATCTCGTCGCCTGGATCGGCAGCTTGCCGACCTCGCGCTGGGTGATCATCACGCTGATCCTGTGCGGCTATATCGTGCTCGGCTCCTTCATGGATCAGATCGCGATCCTGGTGCTGACCGTGCCGATCGTGCTGCCGCTGATCAAGACGCTCGGCTTCGATCCGATCTGGTTCGGCGTCATCAAGATCGTCACCGCCGAGGTCGGCATGATCACGCCGCCGGTCGGGCTGAACTGCTTCATCGTCGCCCGCTACGCCAAGCGGCCGGTGGCCGAGGTGTTCCACGGCACCTTCCCGCATTTCATCGCGCACCTGATTGCAATCGCGATCCTGGTGGCGTTCCCGTCCATCATCCTCTGGCTGCCCTCGCAGATGGGGCGCTAGGATCGGAGCTCGCGGCTCCCAAGAAGGAGATCAAGAACATGGATTTCGCGCTCACCGATCAGCAGGAAGCCATTCGCGATGCCATCGCAAAGATCTGCGAAGGCTTTCCCGATGCCTACTGGCTGAAGAAGGACCACGACGGCGGCTTCCCGCACGATTTTCACAAGGCGCTGGCGGACGCCGGCTGGCTCGGCATCTGCGTGCCGGAGGAATATGGCGGCTCCGGGCTCGGCATCACCGAAGCAGCGATCATGATGCGCACCATCGCGGAGTCAGGCGCCGGCATGTCCGGCGCCTCCGCGGTGCATATCAACGTGTTCGGTCTCAACCCCGTCGTCGTGTTCGGCACCGAGGAGCAGCGCAAGCGCATGCTGCCGCCGATGGTCGAGGGCCGCGAGAAGGCGTGTTTCGCCGTCACCGAGCCCAACACCGGCCTCAACACCACCCAGCTCAAGACGCGTGCCGTCGCCAAGAACGACCGCTACATCGTCAACGGCCAGAAGGTGTGGATCTCGACCGCGCAGGTTGCGCACAAGATCCTGCTGCTGGCACGCACCACGCCGCTGGAGGATGTGCGTTCGCCGACTCACGGGCTCAGCCTGTTCTATACCGATTTCGACCGCAGCAGGATCAAGGTCCATGAGATCGAGAAGATGGGCCGCAAGATCGTCGATTCCAACGAGCTCTTCTTCGAGGACTTTGAAATTCCGATGGAGGACCGCATCGGCGAGGAGGGCAAGGGTTTCCAGTACATCCTCGAAGGCATGAACCCCGAGCGCATCCTGATCGCCGCGGAAGCCGTCGGCCTCGGCAAGCTGGCGCTGTCGCGCGCGACCGAATACGCCAAGACGCGCACGGTGTTCAATCGTCCGATCGGCAAGAACCAGGGCATCCAGCATCCGCTCGCGGTGAACTGGGTCGAGCTGGAGGCAGCCTGGCTGATGGTGATGCAGGCGGCCTGGCAATACGACAAGGGCTTGCCTTGCGGCGCCGGCGCGAACGCCGCGAAATATTTCGCAGGCGAAGCCGGGTATCATGCCTGCGAGCAGGCGGTGATGACTCATGGCGGTTTTGGTTACGCCAAGGAATTCCACGTCGAACGCTATTTGCGCGAGGTGCTGATCCCGCGCATCGCGCCGGTCAGCCCGCAGCTCGCGCTCAGCTTCATCGCGGAAAAGGTGCTGGGGTTGGCGAAGTCGTACTAGGCTGAGGGGCTGGAGGATCGCCATGAACCTCGCTCACCATCTCCTGCGCGCCGCCAGGGCCGACGCATCCGCACCGGCGTTGCTCAAAGGGCTGACGCCGGTCGCCGACTACGGCCGGCTCGCGACGACGGTGGCCTCGCTGGCTGCATCGCTGCAGCAACGCTTTAGCCTCGCCAGAGGCGATCGCGTCGCGCTCTTGATGAAGAACGTGCCTGACTATGTCGCCTGTCTCTATGCCTGCTGGCACGCTGGGCTGGTCGCCGTTCCCATCAACGCAAAGCTGCATCCGCGCGAGGTCGCGTTCATTCTCGACAATTCGGGCGCTGCCGTCGTCTTCGTCACCGAGGACATGGCGAGTGTCGCGTCGGAAGCCCTGGCGCTCGGCGCGGCCAAGCCGCGCATCGTCGAGATCGGCTCGGCGGAGCATCGCGCGCTGGAGAAGGCCGACGGCATTGCCATTGCTGACGTTGCGATCACCGATCCCGCCTGGATCTTCTACACGAGCGGAACTACCGGCCGGCCCAAGGGCGCGGTGCTGAGCCATCGCAATCTGCTGGCGATGTCGCTGAACTATCTCGCCGAGATCAATCCGGTGGTCCCGGGCGAGGCGCTGCTGCATGCCGCGCCGATGTCGCACGGCTCGGGCCTCTACATGGTGCCGCACGTGTTCGGCATGGGCGCGCAGATCATTCCGGAGAGCGGCCGCTTCGAGCCCGACGAGATCCTGGGGCTGACGGCGAAGCGCGAGAACATCTCCTTCTTCGCCGCGCCGACCATGGTGCGGCGCCTGACGGTCGCAGCGGAAGCTGCAGGTGCGACCGCGCCAGGGCTGAAGACCATCATCTACGGCGGTGGCCCCATGTATGTCGCCGATTGCAAGGCGGCACTCGCGGTGTTCGGGCCGAAGCTGGCGCAGATCTACGGTCAGGGCGAGACGCCGATGACCATCACCTATTTGCCGAAGTCCATGCATGTTGGTGCCGGGCATCCGCGCCATGAGGAGCGCCTCGCTTCGGTCGGCATCGCGCAAGGCGTCGTGCAGGTTCGCACCGTGGACGAAGCCGGGCGCGACGTCGCGCCTGACGAGATCGGCGAGATCATCGTGCGCGGCGATACCGTGATGTCTGGCTACTGGCAGAACCCGGATGCGACCGCGAACACGCTGCGCGACGGCTGGCTCTATACCGGCGACATGGGCGCCTTCGACGCCGACGGCTTTCTCACGCTGAAGGACCGCTCCAAGGACGTCATCATTTCCGGCGGCACCAACATCTATCCGCGCGAGGTCGAGGAGGTGCTGTTGCGGCACGAGGCGGTTGCCGAAGTCTCCGTGATCGGCCGACCGCATCCGGAATGGGGCGAGGAGGTCGTGGCCATTGTAGTTCCGGCCGAAGGCAGCGCAGTGACACGGGACGAACTCGATCAGATGTGCAACGCCTGGATCGCGCGCTTCAAGCGGCCGAAGCATTATTACCTCGCCGGTGAGCTACCGAAGAACAGCTACGGCAAGATCGTGAAGACGGAGCTGCGCACGCTGCTGGCCCAGTCCTCCGCGCGCCTCACCCCGATGGACTGAGCAGGGAATGCCTGAGCTCTCCGCGCCGATCGACTTCTCCGGCCTGATCCGTGAGGACGATCTCGTCGCGTGCGGGCAGGCGACGGCCGAGCCCACTACCCTCACCGAAGCGCTGATGGCGCAGGCGGCGGATCTGCCGCCCTTTCGGATGATGGTCGGGCCGGTATTCTCGGAAACGTTTTTCGCGGCAAGCGCGAATGTGTCGTTCCAGAGCTATGGCGTGATAGGCAATGCGCGGCGGCTTGCCAAGGCTGGGCGGCTCGACGTGATCCCGAGCAATTACAGCGCCTTCTGTGCCGACTTCGCCGCGCGCCGCCACAAGGCCGATGTCGTGCTGGTGCAGCTTGCGGAGTCCGTGGGACGGCTCAGTGCCAGCCTCTCCAACGACTATGTCATTGATGCCGCGCGCGGCGCGCGCCTCGTCATCGCCGAGATCAATCCGGATGCGCCCTTCACGCTTGGCGCGGAATGGCCGGCCGACGTGCCGATCCATGTGCGCGTAGCGGCGCGCCGCCCGCCGGTTGAGTTGGCTTCACCGCCTCTGGATGATGTCTCGCGGCGCATCGCCGCCCATGCCGCGAGCCTGATCGCCGACGGCAGCACGCTCCAGTTCGGCGTTGGACGCATCCCGGACGCGATCCTCTCCTCGCTGTCGCATGCGCGCAACATCGGCATCCATTCCGGCCTGATCAACGACGCGGTCGTCGACCTGATCGAGCGCGGCGCGGTGACGAATGCGGAGAAGGGGATCGATCTCGGGATCACGGTCACCAATCAGGTGATTGGTACAAAGCGCCTCTACGGCTTCGTGCACGAGAACAAGGCGGTTTCGGTGCGGCCGACATCCTATACGCACGGCCAGAATGTGCTGGCGCGGATCAACCGGCTGGTCGCGATCAACTCGGCGCTGCAAGTCGGGTTGGATGGCAGCGTCAATTCCGAGACGCTGAACCGCGTTGCGGTCGGCGCAATCGGCGGGCAGCTCGATTTCGTGCGCGGCGCCAATGCGTCGCCCGGAGGCAGGGCGATCATCGCGCTGCCGGCGACGGCCTCGGACGGAAGCAGCCGCATCGTCGCCAATGTCGAGACGGTGACGACGCCGCGCGCCGATGTCGACGCCATCGTCACCGAATGGGGCATCGCGGAGCTGCGCGGCTGCGGGCTTGCCGAGCGCACGCGCCGCATGATTGCGATCGCGGCGCCAGAGCACCGCGATGCGCTGTCGGCGCAGCTCCGTAAGTCTGCGCGCTAGCTCAGTTCATCATCGCGAGCGTCGGACGCGCGCTCTCGCCGGACCCGATGATGGCAGGGAGATCCGTCGCTTCGCCGGCGATCATGTGCGACATTTGCCAGAACAGATGCGCAAGGCGGGAGAACACCAGCCGCTCGCGCTCGGCTGGAACGGTGCCATCAGGAATCGTCACGGTCTCCAGGCCAACCACCTTCTTGAAATCCGGCCAGATCGTCATCGACTGCGCGATCACCGAGTAGCAGCGCGGATCGTCCTCGCTCTCGTCGTGCGCGGTCGGCAGGCCCGGATATTGCGTCGGCGCGGCGTAGAACTTGTAGGCGCCATAGCCGAGCTGGAGCAGGAATTTTTCGGACACCGCGACGTCCGCGGCGAAGGAGACCAGGCGCGCCTCGCTCAGCACGTCCGGATCGATCGCGCTGAGGTCCGATGCGCGCAGCGCCGAGCAGAAGGCGAGGTCGCGATTGTGCTCGCGGAGCAGATTGGCGAGAGGCTGCTGCTGTTGCACGGTATCGGTGAGCAGGATGATGGTCTTGAGCATCGTGTGATGTCCGTCAGGGAAAGAGATGGCGTGCGGTCATGACCGCCTCATTGGCGGCATGGGATGCGAAGAAGTCGTTGGCGATGCGCTGTCCCGGCGCGATCTCCAGGATGCGGTAGCGCGCAAGGGCAGCGGCTTCGCGCGCGGCGCCGACGTCGTCCTGCCAGGCGCAGAGCGACAGCTCCAGGCGGCCATAGCCGCCGCAATCGGCGGCATAGGCACAGGTCACGGCCTCCACCGTTGCGGCGACCGCGCCGGCGTCGCTGGCGGCGACATCGCGCAGGATCACGGCGATACCGGTGCCGGTCTCGGCCTTCGAGGTCATCACCATGAAGGCGTCGCGGGGACCGGTGCGTCCGGCGCGGCGGGCCGCGCGGGCGATGCCGGCGAAGCCGGGATCGGGGCCGAGGTCCAGCGTCGTGGTCTGCTCGCCGTGCAGGATCGTGGCGCGCGTCGCGCCGAGGTCGCCCTTCAGCGCGTGATAGGATCGCGGCAGCCATACGGTGTCGAGCGGAACCTGCGAGGAGGTCAGGCTCCAGGCCTGATCGAGCAGATAGCCTTCCCAGATCGCAGGGTACGACGCGGCGAGCTGCTGCCAGCTGCGCAGCAGCGTATCGGCACGGTCGGTACGGCCGAGATAGAGCGTGCGCGCCGACATCTCCCAGCGATTCCATTTATGGAGCGCGACGTCGCAGCCGAGGAAGGACGGCAGCAGGGGCGCCTCGCGCAGCACGGCGCCGGCTTCGACGAACAGCAGCGGCTCGCGGTACTTGTTCCACATCCGCACCATGAACTCGGCCTTCTCGAAGCAGAGCACCCGGTCGCCGAACTCGGTCTCGATCGGCTCGATATGGCAGGCGAGGTCGAAGCGCTCGAGCGAGTGCCGCAAGGCGAAGGCCGCGGTCGCGTCGCCGCCGCGTGGATAGCAGGAGACGATCCGCGGACGGACCGTGGACGCATCCGCAGCGGTGAGAAATTTCGACCAGCCGATACCGCCCCACCACAGCTCGTGCGGGCCTTCGGCGCCGCAGGGGCCGACGGTGCCGAACTCGGTCAGCTTGGACTTGAGGAAATCGAAACCCGGGTTTTCGCTGGTGGGAATGACGACGGCGCAGCCGGGCGTCAGCGAGCGGTAGAACAACTCGGCCGCGGCGCCGCTCGGCGGTTCCTTCAGGATGATGACGCCGCTGCGCCTGGCCTCGCCGGCGCCGTCGAGCGTCGGGGCGCCGTACTGGTCGACCAGCCAGTCGAGGCGATCGCGCTGGGCCCGGCCGAGCTTGATGCCGCCCGATTGCAGCAGCCGATCAAGGTTTTCGTGCGTCCCGTCCGTCAAGTCCAAGCCCCCTGGTGCCAGCCCTTGGACTTCAACGGTCGGGACGGTGTGATCAGGCGCGCTTTTTGAGGCTGGCGCCGAGCGGAGTGATCGCCACGGAATAGATCGCGACATCCTCGGCCATCGGGGCGACGGGGATCAGCAGGCAGCCGTCTTCGCTTTCGGCGCGATAATGATCGCCGCGCCGCTCGATCCCGGCATAGACTAGGCTGTCGGCCGCGACGCCGATCACGTCCTGGCTCTTGGCGGCGTCGCGGATGTCGTCGGCGGTCTGGATGGTCACGCCGTGCAGCAGGCCTTCGGCGGCGAATTTCGGCAGCGGCAGCGCGATCATGGCAATGCCCATCGCGCGCGAGACCGGAATACGTATGCGCAATTCGCCGAGCCCGGTGCGATGGACGGTCACCGTCTCCAGCGACGCCTCGCCGCCGCCGCGGAACAATCCGACCTGAACCGAGCCGCCGGGGCTCTCTTCAAAGACGTCGGCCGGCAGGCGGTTGGCGCCAAACAGCGTATAGAGATAGGCGTGAGACGGCGACATCAATGCAAAGCTGCCGGCCAGCCACATCGGCGGCGCGGCCGACGTGCAGGCGGCAGAGAGGCCGCGCGCGGTGATCTGCCGGCGAATGAAATCGCCGTCCAGCATCGGCGCCAGCGCATGCGTGCCGAGATTGACGTCGTGCTTCAATCCGCCGAGCAGCGCCAGCTCGTCCTCGTCGGGTAACAGCAACAGGCGCGCCAGCGTCGCCGCGCACCAGCGCGCGGCGATGTCGGGCGTGGCATAGGGGCTGAGACGAAACTCGCGCGCCACCTTTCTGGCGCTGCCGGCGAAGGCGAGGGCGCCGGACTGGATCTCGCCGGCCAGTGCGATCTGGCTCGCGGGCCGCGGATTGATCTCGCGCAGCACCCGGTCGCCGTCATAGTCGCGCACCGAACCGTCGGCCGAGCAGCAGATCTGCTCCAGCAGCGCGACATTGCGGATCAGCATGCGCTTGACGTGAGGGGTGACCACGAGGTCGGAGATGAATCCTGCCGCGCTGTCGTCCTCGGCGATGTCGTCGAAGGCGTCGTCGAGCGACATCAGATAGGCGCCGTGAACGCGGATGCCGAGGCCTTCGATGTCGAAGATACGGCGCAGCGCCTTCTGCACGCTGCCGGAATAGCCGAGATCGGCGAGCACGAGATCGGTACAGTCGTCGAAGCCGGGAATGGCATGGCGGAGATAGGCGAGCAGCCGGGCGCGCAAGCCAGCGGCGAGTTCGACGATCTCCGCCGGATCGATCAGCTCCGGCAGCGCCTCGGCCAGCGCTTCGCCTGTGGCAATTCCATCGGGGAAGCCGGCGAAGAAGAGGGCGACCTTCGGCGGCATCATCTTCATCATGTCCTGGAAGGTCGGTGCGTCGATCTTGAGGACTTTGCTAAGGAGATTGACCAGCGGCTGGATCGTGTCGGCGGAGGCGATCAGGCTGACGCGGCGGTTGATCTCGAGATAGGCCGAACGCGTGTCGTGCAGCTCCTGCCAGATCCGGTGCGGCAGAAAGCCGTCGCGGCCGAGGAAGCCGAGCGCGACCTTGCGGCCCGGACCGGAGACCTCTTCGCAGCGCCTCGCGATGAAGGCGTCGAAGGCCGCCATGACCGGGCCGAGCACGGTCAATCCGAGGCGGAAAGCGGGGGATTTCTCGGCGCTGCGGGCCGCGACCATGCGGCGCAGCGTTCGCGCGCCGTGATCGAGCCGCGACGGTGCGCTAGCGCATAACAGCTCGAACAGCGCGCCCTCGCGCTGAAACCTGGAAGCCAGTTGCGCGGTCGCTTGCGGATAGTAGCGGGGGCGGATGCCGTGGCGCTTCGCGCCCCTGATGTCGGCCTTCTCGTTGTCGCCGACGTGAAAGGAGGAGCCAGCGTCGACACCTTGCTCCGACAGATATGTCGCGAACAGCGTCTCGCTCTTGCTGCTGCCATGATCGCAGGACGCGTAGAGGAAGTCCCATGTCAATCCGGGATGGCAGGCCCGCAGCAAGCGCGCCAGCCGACCGGAATCCCAATAGGTGTCGGAGATGAATCCGACGCAGTGTCCGGCGCGCTTCATGTCCAGATATTGCCGAAGCATGTCCGGATTGGCGCGGCAGAGCTCGAGCTCGGCGGCGAACTCCGATTCGACGAGGTCGTTCAGATCGCTGCGCGCGAGACCGAACAGCCTGAACGGAAAGAAGGAATAGATCTCGCCGATATGGACTTCGCCGCTGCCGCGCTTCTCCCTCGCAGTTCTGCGTGCGCGCGATTCGGCCTGGATTCGGTGCTGAACGAAACTCGCGGAAACATTCGGACAAATTCTTGAAATGCCGGATAGCTCGTAAGTCCTTTCAAATACGCCATCCGGCGTCGCGCAGGCGCGCAATAGAAATGTATCGAAAACATCGAACGACCAAGCAGAAACAATTTTCGCGCGGCGCTCCGCACCGGCCGTTGCGATCGTCATGCCGAAAATCCCCGTCCACCAGGACGATTAACGCGCGCATGTGGGGATTCAGGCGCTCTCGATGCGAAAAAAGTTCACGCGCGATTCAAAATCGCGCTCGTCGCAACTGACAGATTCAAAAAAATCGCTAGGTTCGAAAAAGGTGATTCGGAAAAAATTGCCGGGTGCGGAAGTCGTCTCGCGTTCATTCACACTCGGAAACAATCGCTGCTTCACGCGCTTCGCGCATGCCGCGTTCGATCACCTAGTGCCGCGTAATGTCAGCGTTTTCTCTCCACTGCATCTGTTCAGGATGGATGATCCGCCATGGCGCGAGACGATGTGATGATTGCAGGTGTGACGCGCGAGGTGATCGCGCGCTCGGCAATTATTGCCCGATACTCGGCAAAAACGACCGACTAACATCTTGAAAAATAACAAAAATTCTCCGCCTGGATTGTTTTGTCGCCGCGTTCAACGCCTGGAAGCCGTGTGGCATGTGCGCCGCCGGCATTGCGGGTTGGAGGTTGCGGGATGAGTTACGCTGCTGATGTCTGGGCTCCCGCCGAGGCCGAGATCACGGCGACGGTGCCGGCCGATGCGATCGTGCCGGTGATGCCGTCGGTGCCGCTCGCACCCGACAGCGCGCCCGTGACCGCCGAGATCGTCTTCGATGAAGACAGCGAACTCCTCGACAGGCTCGCTGCCGACGACGAAGCGGCGTTTCGCATGCTGGTCGAGCGTCACATCGACCGTGCCTATGCGATCGCGCTGCGCATCGTCGGCAATGCGGCCGATGCCGAAGACGTGGTGCAGGACACCATGCTCAAGATCTGGAGCCATCGCGGCCGCTGGCAGCACGGCCGCGCCAAATTCTCGACCTGGCTCTACCGCGTCATCTCCAATCGCTGCATCGACCTGCGCCGCAAGCCGCGCAACGAGAATGTCGAGACCGTGCCCGAAGTCGCCGACGGCCAGCCGGGCGCCGTCGAGATCATCGAGCGCAACGAGCTGAACGACATGCTGGAAGTCGCGATGCAGCGCCTGCCCGAGCAGCAGCGCCTCGCCGTCATCTTCTCGTACCACGAGAACATGAGCAACGGCGAGATCGCGCAGGTGATGGACACCACGGTGGCCGCAGTCGAGTCGCTGCTCAAGCGCGGCCGCCAGCAGCTGCGCCAATTGCTGCGCAAGCACGAGCGCGACATCCGCACCGCGTTTACCGACTGCTAACCATAAAATTGGCCCCGCGAAAATTTTCGCGCCTGATCTCTTTGCGCTCCGCCGTTTGAGCGAACGGACGGGGCTGCGGTCTGCGTCGTCAATCGTCTTCAACGATGCGGCACGCCATGCCCATCAGCACAGGAGCTTGCAATGCCTGCAATCAACACCAACACCGCCGCGAACTCCGCGGTCCGCTACCTCAACATCAACTCCGCACAGGAGAGCAGCTCGCTCTCGAAGCTGTCGAGCGGTTCGCGTATCACGTCGGCCTCCGACGACGCCGCCGGCCTTGCGATTTCCACCCGCATCTCTTCGGACGTCACCACGCTGCAGCAGGCTGCGACCAACGCCTCGCAGGCGACCGCGATCCTCCAGACCGCCGACGGCGGCGCCTCCAACATCTCCGACATCCTGGCGCGCATGAAGTCGCTGGCCTCGGAGTCCGCGTCGGGCACCACGACCGATTCGAGCCGCGCCTACATCAACTCGGAATTCACGCAGCTCACCAGCGAAATCGATTCGATCGCGAGCGGCACGCGTTATTCCAGCCAGAGTCTCCTGGATGGCACGAGCGTGTTCTCCTCGGGCGTCTCCGTGCTGGTCGGCTCGTCCGGCTCCGACACCATCACCATCACCCTGACGAGCCTGACCGCGTCCTCGCTCGGCGTCTCCTCGCTCGACGTCAGCTCGCTGTCGGACGCGACCTCGGCGCTGACCGCGCTCGATACTGCGATCGACACGGTCTCCGCCGCCCGCGCCAGCATCGGTGCGCAGGAATCGCGCTTCAACTTCTCGTCCGACTCGATCTCGACCCAGACCCAGAACCTGCAGGCCGCCAATTCGGCCATCAAGGACGTCGACATCGCGGCCGAGCAGGCCAAGCTGTCGTCCGCCGAGGTGAAGACCCAGGCTGCGGTGTCGGCCGAATCCGCGGCGAACCAGATGCCGCAGTACCTGCTCAAGCTCCTCGGCTGAGGCGTGAGGCGCAAACGACCGTCATGCCGGGCCGGCTTGATGCCGGCCCGGTTCTCCCTGGGATGGAGCGGCCAGCAAAGTGACCAGCGTCAGTTCGAGCACCAGCAGCACGTCGACCACGAGCTCGAGCACGTCGAGCGCGTCCTCGGTGACCACGACCGGCACCAGCACATCGACCAGCATCGACTGGAGCGCGCTGATCACCGCGGCGGTGAATGCCAAGCTCACCCAGGCGACCACGATCTCGACGACGATCACCAACAACGAAGCCAAGATCTCGGCCTATCAGACGCTTCAGACCGATCTCTCGACGCTGTCGAGCGGACTGTCCTCGCTCGCGACCGCCGTCGTCAACTCACTGGCCACCAACGTCTTCGCCACCCGCGCGGCCACGCTGAGCTCCACCGGCGACGTGAGCGCGTCATCCGCGCTGTCCATGTCGGTCAGCAATGGCGCGGCAACCGGCGACCATACATTGACGATCAGCCAGGTCGCGACTGCGCAGAAGGTGGTCGGCACCTCGCAGTCGAGCCAGACGGACGAGCTCGGCTATTCCGGCACGTTCTCGATCGGGCTCGAGGGCGGGACGACAGCCGACATCACCGTCGACAGCACGATGTCGCTTCAGGACATCGTCGACAGCATCAACGCGCAGACCTCCACCACCAACGTCCAGGCGTCGATCGTCCAGGTCTCGAGCGGGTCGTATGAGATGGTGCTGACGGGCACCGAGGATGCCGCCGACATCACCTATTCCAGCACGTCGGGCGACGACATTCTGAACAAACTGGGTGTCACCGACAGCACGGGCGCCTTCGCCGACGTGCTCCAGACCTCGCAGGCGGCCGAATTCACGCTCGACGGGATCTCGATGACCCGCGACACCAACGACATCACCGACGTGCTCACCGGCGTGACGTTCAACCTGCTCCAGGCTACGCCTGATGGTGCCACGGTGAACATCAGCATCGAGCCTGACACCAGCCAGATCGAGTCCGCGGTCGAGACCTTCGTCACCAATTACAACACCTTTCGCGATGCGGTGATCGCGCAACAGGCGACCAGCTCGGACGGCACTGCGGATTCGAGCGCGGTGCTGTTCGGCGACGGCACCATGCGCGACATCATGGATGCGCTCCAGAACGCCCTCAACAGCACGGTGGGCGGCCTCACCATGGCCGATGTCGGCCTGTCCTTCAACGAGAAGAACGAGCTCGAGCTCGACACCTCGACGCTGTCGGAGATCCTCAGCACGAACTTGAGCGGCGTCACGACGCTATTGTCGGCGCAGACCAAGACGTCGTCGAGCCAGCTCACCGTCGTCAACACCGGAACCTCGCCGCAATCCTTCACGCTCGACGTCACGGTTGATGCCGACGGCAATCTGTCCTCGGCATCGGTCGGCGGCGATTCCTCGCTGTTCACGGTCAGCGGCACGACGATCATCGGCGCGGCCGGAACGGCTTATGCCGGCATGGCCTTCACCTATTCGGGATCGACCTCGCAGTCGATCACGGTAACCTCGACCTCGGGCATCGCCACCCAGCTCTATCAGATCTCCAAGAACTACTCGTCGAGCTCGGGCGCATTGCAGACAATGATCACCAACCTGACGGATCGCGACAACGAGCTCCAGCAGAAGGTGGACGACATCGAGAGCGCGGCGTCCGCCTACCAGACGCAGCTCCAGACCCAATATGCAAGCTATCAGGCCGCGATCGAGAGCGCGAACAACACGCTCAACTATCTCAAGGCCCTGCTCAACTCCAGCTCGAGTGATTGATGATGCATAATCCGATGGCGTACATGGCCAACCAGGCCTATCGGGGAGCCGCGACCAGCGTGCCGCCGCTCAAGGCGATCTCGATGCTGCTCGGTGGCGCCGTTACCTTCCTCCAGAAGTCGCTGGCCGCGCAGGAAGCGCGTCGCTTCGAGGAGGGGCATGAGTATCTGATGAAGGCGACCGCGATTTTGCGCGGGCTCAGCCACAATCTGGATTTCACCAGGGGCGGCGCCGTGGCGGAACGGCTGTTCCAGACCTACAATGCAATGATCCTGGCGAGCCTCAAGGCGTTCGGCCGGCCGCATGCGCGCGAGAGCTTTCGGCGCATCATCGCTGGGCTGACCGAGCTGAAGGAGGCCTGGGAGCACGTCGACGCGACGGTGCGGGGCGGCAAGGCCGCGCCGGCCGATTCGGCCCACAAGGGCTGACGAGGCCCGGCTCGCCGATCCCGCATGCGTCCCCGCGATCGACACGACCGCCGTTTTGGCCGCTTTCCGTAGCGCCGCGGGCGTTTTGGCGCGGAAGACCGCTGAAATCCGGTTTCCGCCGCGCCTACAATGCTTTATGACGGGCCTGACCGAGGCGGGATCGGCGGGCGATGGACGTCACCGAGTTTGAGGAACTGATCGATCGGCTGGGCGAGGATCTCGCGCTCTGGCCGGATGATCGACGCCTGCCCGCCCAGGAGCTGCTGGCGCGATCGTCCGCCGCGCAAGCCCTGCTCGAAGAGGCGCGCACCTTGCGCCAGGCGCTCGCTGCGCCCCCGGTCCGCGCGCCCAAGGGCCTCGCCGACCGCATCGTCGCCGCTGCTGCAAAAATGAAGAGCGACCCCGCCGAGCCGCGCAAGGAAGGCGAGACGGCGGAGAGCTGAACGGCTTCCGCTGAATTCTCTTTTGACAACTTCGCGGTTGCGGCAGCAAATAGCTTACTGATCACGAGAGGTCGTCATGCCCGGGCTTGTCCCGGGCATCCACGTTCTTCGTGCCGTGCGGCAAGTCGTGGATGGCCGGGTCAAGCCCGGCCATGACGCTTGTGGAAGGTCAACGTCTCCAACACGCAGCTCAGATCCGGTTGCTTTGCTCTGACCGAGGCGAGAACGTGCGGCTCGATCGCTACAACACATCAAACTGACTTCCCTCGCACGCGGCAGATTTTGCCGTGTCGAAAGCGGCTTTTCGCGCGCGCGAATCCTCGCCTGAAACCGCGCGCCCACGCGTTTCATCAGCACACAGATTTCAAGCGCAGCCAAGCGACACCTGATCGCCGGCGGCGCGAGAAAGTGGAGTTTTCTGATGACCGTTTCCGCCACGAGTTCAGCAACGACCGCGACCACGACGTCGTCGTCATCGAGCACGTCGTCGAGTTCGTCACTCACCTCGAGCGATTTCCTCAGCCTGCTCGTCAGCGAGCTTCAGAACCAGGATCCGTTGAACGCGACGTCGACCACGGACTTCATCAATCAGCTCACCTCCTATGCGAATTTCACCCAGCAGCAGTCGATCAACTCCAACATGTCGTCGCTGGCGAGCTCGTTCTCGAGCCTCGTGACGCTCAACTCGGTGAACTATATCGGCCACACCGTCGAGGCGAAGGGCGACACGTCGACCTTGAGCAACGGCTCGGCGACCTACGGCTACTCGCTGTCCTCGGCCGCCTCCAACGTCTCGATCAGCATCTCGGACTCCTCCGGCAATGTCGTCTACACCGGCACCGGCACGGGCAATTCCGGCTCCAACAGCTTCACCTGGGACGGCAAGGACTCCAGCGGCAATCAGCTCGCGGACGGCGGCCAGTACACCATCTCGGTGACCGCGACGAACTCCGCTGGCACCTCGGTCCTCAACTACACGACCGTCAGCGGAACGGTGACCGGCATCGACACCTCGACTTCCACGCCCTCGCTCACGGTGAGCGGTGTCGCGATCAGCGCCGCCAACATCCTCGGCGTCACGTCCTGATCTCACGTTCTGATTTTCTCGGAGTTTCACCATGAGTCTCACCGGTGCATTGTCCTCGGCGATCTCGGCGCTCAGCGCCCAGAGCCAGTCCCTGTCGATGATCAGCGACAACATCGCCAACTCCGATACGACCGGCTACAAGACGACGTCGGCGATGTTCGACGCACTCGTGACGGCTTCGAGCAACACCACCTCCTACGCATCGGGCGGCGTCACCGTCTCGGGCCGCTCCAACATCACCCAGCAGGGCCTGCTCGCCGCGACCTCCAATGCCACCGACGTCGCGATCCAGGGCTCGGGCTTCTTCGTGGTGACCAGCGCCACGACCGGCGGCATCACGTCCTACACCCGCAACGGCGCCTTCACGATCAACAATGCCGGTTATCTCGAGAACAACGGCAGTTACCTCGAGGGTTGGCGCACCGATGCGGACGGCAATGTCGTCGGCAGCGAGTCCGCCAGCAACCTGGAGGCCATCAACACCCAGGTCGCCTCGACCAGCGGCAGCGCCACGACCAAGACCACGATCGCGGCCAATCTGCCGTCCGATGCCGCCACCGGCGACACCTATACCAGCTCGATGACGGTCTACGATTCGCTGGGCGCCGCGAATACGATGCAGATCACCTGGACCAAGACCGGCACCAACGCCT
Source organism: Bradyrhizobium genosp. SA-4 str. CB756 (assembly GCF_000473125.1). Taxonomy (NCBI): domain Bacteria; kingdom Pseudomonadati; phylum Pseudomonadota; class Alphaproteobacteria; order Hyphomicrobiales; family Nitrobacteraceae; genus Bradyrhizobium; species Bradyrhizobium genosp. SA-4. Next base: position 267,962 of record NZ_KI421499.1, read on the forward strand.
GGAGCGCGAGCTTCGCCAATCCGACCTCGACCTCGGACACCACGACCGCGACCGGCACGGCCTCGGGCACGATCGACATCACCTTCAACAGCGACGGCTCGCTTGCGAGCACCAGTCCCGATCCGGCGACGGTCTCGATCACGGGCTGGACCGATGGTGCTGCCGACAGCACCGTCACCATGGACCTCGGCACCGCCGGAGGCACCGACGGCCTGACGCAATATGCCTCGGGCGAGACCACGCCCTCCGTCAACGTCACCAGCATCGACTCCGACGGCCTGTCCTACGGCAAGTTGTCCAGTATCTCGATCGGCAAGAACGGCGTGGTCGACGCCACCTATTCCAACGGCGAAACGATCGCGATCTACAAGATCGCCGTAGCGACATTTGCCGATCCCAACGGACTTGCGGCCGCGAGCGACGGTCTTTACTCGGCGACCGTGGCATCGGGCAACGCCGCATTGCAGGCCTCCGGCGAGAACGGTGCGGGCACCATCTACGGCAGCGAGCTGGAATCCTCGACCACCGACACCTCGAGCCAGTTCTCGAGCATGATCTCGGCGCAGCAGGCCTATTCCGCCGCGTCCCAGGTCATCTCCACCGTCAACAAGATGTACGACACCCTGATCTCGGCGATGAGGTGAGCGATGCGCGGCGAAGAAGCCAAGGCTGCGGGAGAGGCGCTGTTGCGCCGACTGCGGCGGCTGTTGGTTCGAGCAGCCAGCGCCAAGGGCAGCGACCGCAAGCAATTGCTCGCGCTGATCGACGACATCGAGACGACCCGTCGCGGCCTGTTGGAAAGGCGCGCCGAAGTCGAAGGCGAGATGCGGCAGGCGACCGTCAGGACCACCGCGATCGGCGCTTATCTGCGCAACTCGCAAGTCCAGCGCGGCAAACGGCACAACTAGAAGAAGGCGACGACCATGAGTGCAGCTCAAGCCAAGATGACGAACGCCGCGAATGGCGATATCAGGATCAAGTCGCTGATCACGCTGATCGAGACGCTCACCGCGCTGGTCGCGGAGGAGAACGCCGAGCTCGCCAAGGGCCTGCCGGCCTCGCGCCTGAAACAGGTCGACGAGAAGAACCGGCTGGCGGAGATCTTTGAGCGGACCGTTGCCGAGTGTGCGGCGGGGACGACCAGCCTGACCGTCAGGGATCGTGTCTTGCGCGAGCAACTGATGGAGCGGATCCTGAAGCTGCGCATGGCAATGGACGAGAATCTGGTGCGGCTGCGCGCGGCGATCGAGGCCAGCAACCGCCGGATCGAGGCCGTCATGCAGGCGATCCGCGAGCAGATCGCGGCGGTGTCGCCCTATGGTGCGTCCGGTCGCGTTGCCGCCGCCCGCGCCGTCTCCAGCGGCACCAGCCGCAGCGCCTGACGGTTCGAGGGGCCCGCCATGTCGCTCGATATCGCACGATCGATCGCCTTCAGCGGGCTGTCGGCAGCGTCCGTGCAGATCAGCGTGACGTCGTCGAACATCTCGAACGCCGACACGACGGGTTACACCAAGAAGACCGCGAGCCAGTCGAGCAGCGTCACCAACGGTGTCGGCACCGGCGTCACGGTGACGGGCATCACCTCGACGGTCGACAAGCTGCTGCTCAAGTCGCTGGTCTCCGCCGATTCCGCTCTCGGCTCGGCTGACACCACCAACACCTATCTGACCTCGCTCGAGAAGCTCTATGGCTCGGTCAGCAGCAGCGACGATTCGTCGTCCGGAACGTCGCTGGCCAACAGCATCGCCTCGCTGGAATCGGCGCTGTCCTCGCTGGCGAGCACGCCGAGCAGTGCCTCGCTGCAATCCAACGTCATCAGCGCGCTCGACGACGTCGCAAGCCAGCTGCGGGAGACCTCGAGCGGGATCCAGAAGCTCCGTTCCGACGCCGACCAGGACATCGCTTCCTCGATCGACGACGTCAACACGGATCTGCAGCAGATCGCGGACCTCAACGCCCAGATCAAGCAGACCGCGGCGACCGGCCAGTCGACCGCGGACCTGGAGGACCAGCGCAACACGGCGCTGCAGGACCTCGCCTCCAAGATGAACATCAACTATTTCACGGCGTCCAACGGCGATCTCCAGATCTACACCACGTCCGGCCAAGCCCTGGTCGACTCGTCCGCGCACACCATCAGCTATACTGCGGCGTCGAACGTGACCGCGTCGACGACCTACACCGCCGGTTCGTCATCGAGCGGTTTCAGCGCGATCACGGTGAACGGGGTCGATATCACGTCGCAGATATCAGGCGGCGACATCGGCGCGCTCATCACGCTCCGCGACGACACGCTGCCGGACGCGCAGTCGCAGCTGGATCAGCTCGCGCAGCAACTGTCCTCCGCGGTGAATAGCGTCTCGAACGGCGCGTCCTCCGTGCCGGCGCCGACCAGCCTGACCGGAACCACCAGCGTCACCAGCAGCACCGCGCTCTCCGCCACCGGAACGGTACGCATCGCCGTCACCGACCAGAGCGGCAATCTGGTCTCCTATGGTGATCTCGACCTGTCGTCCTATTCCACGGTCGGCGATCTCGTCAGCGCCATCAACGGCATCTCCGGCCTATCCGCATCGGTCGACGCCGACGGCCATCTCGCGATCACGGCAACCGGCTCGGGCAATGGCGTCGCCATCAACGAGATGACGAGCTCGGTGGGAAGTGCGAGCGAAGGATTTTCCGAGTATTTCGGCCTCAACGACCTCGTCACCGGAACCAGCGCGTCCGATATCGCGGTCAACAGCAAGATCCTGTCCGGCATCAACGAGCTCCAGCTTGCGACGCTGGACTCCTCGTCGAGCCTCACGGTCGGCAGCTCGGTGCTGTCGTCGGGCTCGGCGACGGTGGTCAACGCTTTCTATGACGCGTTGACGGCGTCCCGGACGTTTTCCGCCACCGGCGGTCTTGCTGCCAGCACTGGCTCTCTTGCCGATTACGCCTCGGCAGTCGTCGCCGACGTCTCGAGCAAGGCCTCGCAGGCATCCACCGACTACACCGCCAAGGAGACCGCGCAGTCGACCTATGCGAACTCGCTGTCGTCGCAGTCCGGCGTCAACCTCGACGAGGAATCGGCCAATCTGAGCACGCTTCAGAACAAATATTCGGCGGCCTCGGCGCTGATCCAGGCCATCAACTCCATGTACTCGGCGCTGCTCACCGCCGTGCAATCGACCTAAGAGGGCACGCCTATGGTCGCGATGCGGGTGGCTACCTTCGCGCAGTCGAACAGGATGATCGCCGACGCGATGCGCGTCGAGTCGGTCATGGCGAGCAAGCAGATACAGGAATCCTCGGGCGTCGTCTCGACCGATTTCGGCGGCTATGGCTCGGATTCGCAGCATGTCGTCAACCTCCAGGTCTCGGTGACGCGCGCGCAGTCCTATATCGATGCCGCGACGCTCGCCGACAGCAAGGTGCAGGTGATGTATTCGGCCGTCGGCTCGGTGACCGACATCCTCACCCAGCTGCGTTCTCAGCTCAGCGCCGCATCGACGGGAAGCTCGACCGAGGTGAATTCGGTGATTAGCTCGGCCCAGCAGATGCTGGAGCAGATGGGCTCGCTGATGAACACGCAATATGACGGCCAGTACGTCTTTGCCGGCGGCAAGACGGAGACGGCGCCGGTCGATCTCACAAGCTTTTCGTCCGGCAGCGGCTCGCTAACCACGACCGATACCAGCTACTACGATGGCGACGACGAGATCGCCTCGGTGCGGGTCGGCTCCGACGAAACCGTGTCATACGGCGTCACGGCCGATAATTCGGCGTTCGAGGAGGTGATGCGCGTGCTGAAATTCGTGGCGAACAGCACCACGCTGTCGTCCTCGGATATCACCAGCGCGCTGGATCTCGCCAGCACGGCGCTCGACGACACCGCTGCTGTGCAGGCCAAGCTGTCGAGCTCGGCGTCCTCGATCGAGACCGCGAGCTCGCGCCAGGCCGACTACAAGAGCTATGCCGAGACGCTGTCGAACGACCTCACCGGCGTCGACGTCGCCGCACTCACGGCGCAACTGTCGACTTACCAGACCCAGCTCACGGCTTCCTATTCCGCACTCGGCAAGATCCTGAGCATCAATCTTGCGAACTATCTGAAGTAGGCCAATACACTCAGTGTCATTCCCCGCGAAGGCGGGGAATCCAGTACGCCGCGGCCTCCTGGTCCTATCAACACTGTCTCTGGAATACTGGATGCCCCGCTTACGCGGGGCATGACAGCGCGTTGTGTGGAGGCTTCTCGCCGGCCTATTCGGCCGCGATCCGCTCCATCGCCATGGCACGAAGCCGCGCACGCTGGATCTTCACGCCATTGGCGCTGTCGGTGACCGGGAAGGCGTCGACAAGATAGATCCGCGCCGGCACCTTGTAGCCGGCGAGCCGCTCGCGCAGGCGCGCCGTCAACGCCTCCTGCTGCGGCGGCTCCGCAGCCGCAATCACGAAGGCGACGCAGCGCGCCTGGCCCTTCAGGTCGACCGCGACCACCTGGGCATCCGCCACGCCTGGACAGGATTTGAGCTCGTCCTCGATCTCGCCGGGGGCAACGAGAAAGCCGCCGAGCCGCATCGCGTCGCCCGCGCGGGTCTCGTAGACGAAGGCGCCATCGCCGCGCAGCCGGCCGATATCGCCGGTGCGGAAGAAGCCGTCGGTGGTGATCGCATCGCCCGTAGCCTCGGGATTGTTGAAATAGCCGAGGAAGCGCGAGGGCGCGCTGATCTCGATCTCGCCGGAGACGCCGTGGGCGGCAAGCTCGCCGGTCTCGGTGTCGCGGACGCGCACTTTTGCGGCAGGCGACATCGGCCAGCCGCCGCCTTCGATGCGGTCGGCGAAGGCGTCGCTGACGCGGGCGATCGAGAACAGCGCCTGCACCTCGCTCGAGCCGTAGAGGCCGAACAGCTTCATGCCGCGCGCCTCGGCCTCCGCGGCCAGCTCGCGCCAGCCGGGCTGGAACGCGGCGAAGCCGCAGATTTCGAGATGCGGGAACGGCTGCGGCGCATCGGTCAGCGCGAGGATGCGGCGGAACATTTCGTCGGACCCGAACGAGTGCGTGATCCGGTGCTCGCTGAGAATCTTCAGCGCCGGTGCCGCTTCGAAGGCATCGAGCACATGGATGGTCGCGCCCGCGGCGATGAAGCCGAGCAGGCTCGTCATGCCAAACGTGCCGCAGAACGGCAGCATGGCCAGCAGCGAATGACGCTGCGGCGAAAGCTGGAGCGCATTGGCAACGGAGACGGCGTGGCTCGTTAGTGTCCGCTGCGAATGCGCAACGAGCTTTGGTCCCTTGGTCGTGCCCGATGTGGTGTAGAGCAGGACCGGCAGATCGACGTCGTCTTGAGCCGGCGGGGTGGGCGGATGGACGGTGTCGAAGGCATCGAAGGGCACGCACGGCCACTGCGCGGGAATCCTGTCTGCGCCGACCACGGCAAGCTGTTGCAGCGCGGGGACATCGTCCTTGGCAATGTCGGCAAGGATGGCGGCGAAATCGATCGAGCGGAACGCGGCCTCGACCACCATCAGCTTCGCGCCGGAGACCTTGAGCAGATGCGCGACCTCCGCGCTGCGGTAGCGCGTATTGACGGCGGCGACGATTGCGCCGAGGCGGGCGGCCGCGAACAGCAGCGCGATCCATTCGACCCGGTTGACCAGCCAGACCGCAACGACATCGCCTTTGCCGATGCCTTGCGCGGCAAGCCAGGCGGCGGCCTGCTCCACCCTCGCAGAGAATTCCGCGTGCGAGACCGGTGTGCCGTCGAACACGAAGGCGGGCTCGGCAGCCTCAGGGCGGATCAGCGATCGCAGCGAAAAATCGTTGGCGCTCATGGCAACCGGAGTAACCCGGCAGCGCGCGGCTGTCTACTTGGTGCCGAACATCCGGTCGCCGGCGTCGCCCAGGCCCGGCACGATGTAGCCGTGGTCGTTGAGCCGCTCGTCGATCGCGGCGGTCCAGACCGGCACGTCGGGATGCTCGCTCTGGAATTGCGCGACGCCCTCGGGCGCGGCCAGAAGGCAGACGAAGCGGATGTCGCGGGCGCCGCGCGCCTTGAGCAGGGAGGCGCCGGCGCAGGCCGAGTTGCCTGTCGCCAGCATCGGGTCCATCAGGATCACGGTACGGTCGGACAGGTCCTGCGGCGCCTTGAAGTAATATTCCACGGCCTGCAATGTCTCGGGGTCGCGATAGAGTCCGATATGGGCGATGCGCGCCGAGGGCATCAGCGCCAGCATGCCGTCGAGGAAGCCGACGCCGGCGCGCAGGATCGGCGCCAGCGTGAGCTTCTTGCCGGCGATCTTCGGCGCCTGCATCGGCGCGATCGGCGTCTCGATCTCGACCAGCTCCAGCGGCAGATCCCGCGTCACCTCGTAGCAGAGCAGCATCCCGATCTCGTTCAGGATCTCGCGAAAGCTCTTGGTCGAGCGGTCCTTCTCCCGCATCAGGGAGAGCTTGTGCTGGACCAGGGGGTGGGCGACGACGTGGACGTTGGTGCTGCTCATGAAACCGCTCTACACGGTTCCGTGAAATTGCGCCAGATCGGCCGGGTTTTTTCCGCGGGATACGCGGCCTCAGGCGGGCATCGCAACCGCCGTGCGGGCCCGGCTGCTTGCCTCGTAGGCAGCCATGGTCAATTCACGGTCGATCGCCGCGCGCATGGCGTCCATGGCGGCCTGGCGCAGCCGCTTCTTCGCGATCGCATGCGACGGCTTGTGGATCGCGCGCAGGGCCGCGATGATCTGCTCGAGGGTGCCCTCGATGGCCTCGGGCGCAACCACGCGGTCGAGGAAACCTGCCGCGAGCGCGTCCTCGGGCTCGTACATTTCGCCCAGCGTCGCCGTGCGGCTGAGCCAGGCCGGGTGCACGCGGCTGCGCGCCAGCTCGATCGCAAAGCTGGGCGGCGCAATGCCGATCGCGACCTCGTTGAGCCCCATGCGGTGCGGCCCGTGCGCGCCGAGCCTGACGTCGCAGGCGAGCAGCAGGAACGTTCCCATTGGATAGGCATGGCCCTCCATCAAGCCGATGATCGGATGCGGAAACGACATCAGCCGCAGCGCAAGCTCCGCGCCGGCCCGGACCATCTCGAGGCTTTTGGCGGCATCGCCCGAGGCGAACACCTTCAGATCGAAGCCGGCGGAGAAGATGCCGGGCCGCGCCGAGCGCAACACCACCATCTCCGCCTCTGTCTCGGCCCGGTCGAAGGCGGCGCCGATCTCCGCCAGCATCGCAGTCGACATCACGTTGACCTTGCCGTCGTCGAGCCCGATCCGGGCCACGCCGTCGTTCAGCTCGTAGCTCACTGCCTTGGGCATCTGCCTCTCCTTGTCGTTGGTCGTGCCTTGACTGTCGGAAGCTGATGTAGACCAATCAATATAATTTCCGACCGGAGGAGCGCGCCATGCCGGCCGTGCCGAAACACCGCCAGCCCATCATCAATGCCGCCGTGACGTTATTCCGTCGCCAGGGATTTGCCCGCACCGGCCTTAACGACATCGTCGATGTCAGCGGCGCGCCGAAGGGCTCGCTCTATCATTACTTTCCGGACGGAAAATCCTCGATCGCGGTGGCCGCAGTCGAGGAGGCGGGCCGCCGGGTCGCGGACACCGTGGCCAAGCTCGCGGCCGAGTGTGGCTCGACCGGCGAACTCTTGCGGGCGCATGCGAGATTGCTGGCGGGCTGGATGCAAAGCTCTGGCTTTCGTAACGGCTGCCCGATCACGACCGTGCTGCTGGAGCTGGCGCCGCGCGAGCGTGCTGTATCGGAGGCCGGCCGCAAGGCCTATGCAGCGCGGCTATCGATCCTGCGCGAGAAGCTGAGCGCCGATGGATTTGCCCGGCCGCGCGCGGAGGCGCTCGCCGTGCTCTGCACCTCGGCGCTCCAGGGCGCACTGATCCAGGCACGCGTCGAGCGCAGCGGCCGGCCGATCGAGACCACGGCGGCAGAGCTGGCGCGGCTGATCGAGGCGGAGGCGGAGAGGGGCTAGACCCCGAGCCCGCGGGCCAGAAGCGTGATCACGAGCGTCAGGACCGCGCCCCAGATCAGGCTCAGCGTCATGGTCAGGATCGTCGTCGTGACCGCGTGCTCGAGATTTCCCTTGAGGAGCTGCATGCTAGCGGTCCGGCGCCGCGGTGAGGCGCAGGCCGAGCAGCAACGCACCCATCAGCGCAACCAGGATGGCGATCTTGAGCTCGATCATGTCGGCCGCCTCGTGGTCATGCGCGCCAGGAGCCGCATGGCGCCCTGCGCCAGCACGATCAGCGGATTGCCGCGGTTCTCGACGTCGAGCTCGATCGTCTCGGTGGGAAACACCAGCGCGCAGCGCGCCGGCGCGCTCTGACGGTTGGCGAAGTCCATCGCCGAGCTCTTGAACAGGAACAGACCGCCGATGCGGCCGTTCGCCTCGCGCGCGACCCAGAGGCCGGCGCTGTTGCGCCCGATGAAGAAGGCCGGAATGGCGGCGCTGACGACATCCGGGTCGATCGGTCCAAGCATCGCCTGCACCTGCCGGGGCTCCGGCCGGTGATGGGCGGTTTGAAGAGCGATTGCGGCCATCGCGGCCTCTTCACACATTTGCAAGGTCATGGGGACCTCCTTGCGGCTCAGGCGTGCAGGTGCCAGACATAGATTGCGGTCTTTAGCGCGATCAGCGCGGTGAGCACGCTGCCCATCGAGAGCAGGGTCAGCGCGCCGAGTGCGAGGCGCTTGAGCCGGGCCTTGCGTGCCGTTGACAGCCGCACCGGGCGTTCGACGGGGAAGGGCCGGTCAAGGCCATGCGTCAGGATCGACATGTTGGAAGTCCTTGTCCTTGGTGCGGCGAGACGGCCGCTCCAATCTGCTTGGTAATGATGTCCATCGCTGCGTAGGATTGCGAGATGACCGCCGGGCTGCCGGCATAGGAATCTCATAAAGACGCCGACCGTCGCGCCGGCAGCCCTCTGAAGAGATCGGGGTTCCGCTTCGGCCGCAGCTGCGACGGCGCAGGATCCGAATGCGTCATCCCGATCGCCGCCGCAAAGGCAAGCCGCAGCCGCGGCTCCTCGATCTGCTTGCAGAAGCCGTCCAGGATCGCATCGGCATTCTGGTGCTGCCCGCCGATGGCCGCGCAGAGCTGCGAGCTGGTGCGCCGGAAGAAGTGTAGCGAGTCGTCGGCGTGACGCCGCCCGCCGAGGTGATCGAGCTCGGCCGCGAGCGCCGCGACGTTGAGCCTGTCGGGCTCATCACGTGTCACGGCAAAGCGCAGCAGCGCCAATTGCCAGGCGTGGAGCAGCCTCTGAGTTCCTTCGACCAATGTCGGCATGCGATGCCCGCCCGCGACGCCTCAGGCCCCGACGCCGTCGATCAGTTCCTCGTCGGCGATCGCGGCGAAGGCGCGGATCACCTCCCGCTGCCTGGTCGCCTCCAGCGGCACGATCGGCAGCCGTGTGGCTTCCGACATCAGGCCGAGCACGCTGAGCGCATATTTGAGTGCCGCCGGGCTCTCCTTCGACAGGCAGGCGATCAGGGGAATGAGGCGCTTGTGCAGGTAGCGCGCCGATTGCAGGCGCCCCTGCCTGACATGCGAGAAGATCGTGCGGCAGAGATCCGGCGCGATATTGGCGACCTCCGAGATCGCGCCATCGCCGCCGTCCGTGATGAAGCCGAACGCGGTGGCGTCGTCGCCGGACAGGAAGCGAAACCCCGCCGGCAGATGCCGCGACAGGCGCATGGGGCGGGTGATGTCACCGCTTCCATCGCGCAGGCCCACAAATCGCCGGGATTCGACGAGACGCAGCAGCGTCTCGTCGGCCAGTGGGCGCAGCGTGCGGGAGGGAATGTCGTGCAGGATCACCGGCAGGCCGATCGAACCTGCAAGGCTGCGGAAGTGCGCGAGCATGCCCTCCTGCATCGGTTTGTTGTAGGCCGGAACGACCGACATGATGGCGTCGGCGCCGGCCGCCTCCGCGCGCCGCGCGAGCTCGATGGCATGGCTCGTTGAATTCGAGACGGCGCCGGCAATGACCCGGACGCGGCCGCGGGCGACATCGACCGCAGTGCGGATGACCAGCTCCTGCTCGGCCGGCGAGAGTGTCGATGCCTCGCCGGCCGTCTCGCAGACCACGATCGCGGGAGCACTCGCGGCGATCTGGCGCTCGCAGAGCGCGGCGAACGCGTTGATGTCAACCGCGTCCGCCGTGTCGAACGGTGTCGGCAGGTCCGGAATGAAGCCGGTGAACCAGGCTGAGGGAGGGATGAACATGGTGCCTCGCGGCAAACGCGCTCAGGCGGCGCGCTGTGAGAGGATGCTGTTGGGATTCTTGCCCATGTCGAGCTCGAGCTCGCGTGGCAGCTCGACGATGGTTTCAGGGTGCTGCCCGTTCTCGAACAGCGCATATTTGATGGCCTGGGCGCGGCTGACGAACAGGCCGCCATAGAGGCCGCTCTGCTCCTGCGCGACCCATTGTCCCCTGTGGTTGCGGCCGACGAAGACGATAGTCGAGGGGGAGCTGCACGAGGGCGGTTCGACGAGCTTCATGGACGTAGTCCTTTCCGATTGACAGAGGCGGCGGACGCAAGCCCGCAACCGTCCGATCAATATCTTTTCAAGCGAATATGATTTCGAGTGAGGCGGTGCGGCGATCTCATAGGAAGCGCATAAAGCCGCGTGATCAGCCCAGCTCGCTGGCGAGATGAACCAGCGCGAACAGCGCGCCGAACGCGGCGCATTCGTCCCAGTGATTGAGGACGGCACCGAACAGCGGCTCACGCCTGAGAAGGCCGACGGCCGCACACAGGATGATCGACATCCAGAGCAGGGCGGCCAGGCTGCGTCCGAAGCCGATGCTGCCGAATGCGGCAACGCCGGCGAGGAGAACGACGCGCACGGCAAAGCGCGCGGTCACCCGCGCCGGGCTCAGGGCCCGCGATATGTCTGAGGATTGCGGCAAGGCACGAACGCTGGCTTAGCTGAAGTTCTCGCAGGCAACCGGCTCGTAGAGCGAATCCATGGCGAGCCTCACCGTGGGAACGCTTGGCCGCGACGCCTCCACGGCGAGCGCCTGCACCTCGATGAACGCAGACAAGAGTGCGATCGCAAGATCGGCGTGATGTGCCTCGACTGCCGCGTCCAGCCAGTCAGGCAATTCACGTTCGCGGGAGAGAGCGCAATGCCATTCGCCTTCGTCATAGGCGATGCGGCGGACCTGCCAAAGCGGCAGCTCGATCTCTATCAGCGCCAGCGCGGCATCGGTCCAGGCCTCCGCGTCGATCAGGCGCATGAGGCGGGCCGTGCGCGCGCTCTGGCCGAGCGAGGGAAATCGCCGGCAGGCGTGATCGATGATGTCGAGCATCAACGGTTGCGTCAGTGCATGCGCATTGGCCAAACGCTTGCCGAGCGACGGCGGGTCGTAGTGGCGGAGAGCGGCGGTCATATCAGGCCTCCTGGAATGGGCGTCGGTCAGTCGGCCGGCCTCTCCAAGATGGCGGGAACGGCATTTGAAAACGAGATGAGGAGGAGGCGAGAGAAATAGGGATTTCATAAAGGCACGGGCGCCGCCGGGCAGGGCGCGCGGCTAGCGCCCATGTCCGACCGTCGTTTTTGCGAAACGCCCGCAGCAATTTGTGGCAGGCGTTTATGGAAGACCAGGGCGAGGGTCCGCTATAATTATCGGCAGTGAAGGTGATGCCTGATCGGCATCCCTGCCGTCTCGGGCCAATATCGGGAGTGCCTTGCCGGTGTCATTTCGGCCGCCCTCAACGACGGTCGGTCTTTATGGGATTCCTATAAGGTCGCCATAGGGCTCATCTCGAAAACCTATGCGCGTGATGGCATCTCGGTGCGGTGAAAGCTCCGGCCGTTCGCCGGAGACATGCATTGCATTGGCGCGGAGCCGGGATCCGGAGACAGGCCGGATATTCGTCGCGCAACGAGGAGCAATCCGATGATGGACATTCTGATGCTGGCGCTGGGCTTCGTCTTCTTCGCCCTTGCGATCGGCTACACCTATGCCTGCGAACGGCTGTGAGGGAGCGGGCCATGATCTTCGACTATGCCCTCGCCGGCGCCGTCTCGTTCGGCCTCCTGGTCTATCTCACCTATGCGCTGCTGCGGCCGGAACGGTTCTGAGCCGTGTTGCTGCTTGTCGAATTGCTGCTGGCGGACGTCCTGCTCGTCGCCGGCCTGCTTGTGCTGCTCCTGCCGCTGCTGCGCAGGACGGAAAGCCTGAAAGGTTGATTCCATGACCATGATCGGTTGGCTCCAGATCATACTCTTCTGCCTTATCATCGTCGCGCTTACGAAACCGCTGGGCGGGTACATGACGCGCGTTTTCAACGGCGAGCGGACCTTCCTGTCGCCGGTGCTGCGCCCGATCGAGGCCGGCATCTACTGGATCTCCGGCGTCGACGAGAGGCGCGAGCAGCATTGGCTGACCTACACGGTCGCCATGCTGCTGTTCCATGTCGGCGGCTTCCTCATCATCTACGGCGTGATGCGGCTTCAGGCCATGCTCCCGTTCAATCCGGCAGGGCAGGGCGCGGTCGCGGAGGATCTCTCCTTCAACACCGCGATCTCCTTCATCACCAACACCAACTGGCAGAACTACGGCGGCGAGAGCACGGTGTCCTATCTCGTGCAGATGCTCGGCCTGACGCACCAGAACTTCCTGTCCGCCGCAACCGGCATCGCGCTCGCTGTCGCCCTGATCCGCGGCTTCTCGCGCGCCTCGATGCGCACGGTCGGCAATTTCTGGGTCGACGTCACCCGCACCACGCTCTACGTGCTGCTGCCGATCTGCGTGGTTTACTGCCTGTTCCTGGTCTGGCAGGGCATGCCGCAGACGCTCGGACCGTATGTCGAGGCGACGACGCTCGAAGGCGCCAAGCAGACCATCGCGGTCGGCCCGGTCGCCTCGCAGGTCGCGATCAAGATGCTCGGCACCAATGGCGGCGGCTTCTTCAACGCCAACGCGGCGCATCCTTTCGAGAACCCGACCGCGCTGTCGAACTTGGTGCAGATGCTGTCGATCTTCCTGATCGGCGCCGCCATGACCAACGTGTTCGGCCGCATGGTCGGCAACCAGCGCCAGGGCTGGGCGATTTTGGCCGTGATGGGCGTGCTGTTCATCGCCGGCGTCACCGTCACCTATTGGGCGGAAGCGCACGGCACCGAGACCATGCAGGCGCTGGGTCTGACCGGCGGCAACATGGAGGGCAAGGAGGTCCGCTTCGGCATCGTCGCGTCCTCGCTGTTTGCCGTGGTCACCACAGCCGCCTCCTGTGGCGCAGTCAACGCCATGCATGACAGCTTCACCGCGCTCGGCGGCATGATCCCGCTGATCAACATGCAGCTCGGTGAGATCATCATCGGCGGCGTCGGCGCCGGCCTCTACGGCATGCTGCTGTTCGTCGTGCTCGCAATCTTCGTCGCCGGCCTGATGGTCGGCCGCACGCCGGAATATGTCGGCAAGAAGATCGAGGCGCGCGAGGTCAAGATGGCGATGCTCGCGATCCTGGTGCTGCCGCTGATGTATCTCGGCTGGACCGCGGTCGGCGTGGTCTATCCGGCGGCGGTGGCCTCGATGGCCAATGCCGGCCCGCACGGCTTCACCGAGGTGCTCTACGCCTTCACCTCGGCGACCGGCAACAACGGCTCGGCCTTCGCGGGCCTCACCGGCAACACCCTCTTCTACAACCTCACGCTCGCATCCGCGATGTTCGTCGGCCGCTTCTTCATGATCGTGCCGGCGATGGCGATCGCAGGTTCGCTCGCGGCCAAGAAATCGATCCCGCCCTCGGCAGGCACGTTCCCGACCACCGGCGGACTGTTCGTCGGCCTCGTCGTCGGCGTGATCCTGATCATCGGCGGCCTGACCTTCTTCCCGGCGCTCGCGCTCGGTCCGATCGTCGAGCATCTCGCGATGAACGCCGGCCAAGTGTTCTGAGCCAAATGTTCTGAACCAAGTGTTCTGACAGACTTCTGATTGTTGGAGTGACCTCCATGGAAACGATGAAACTGCAAAAGCGCGCTCCGATGTCGGCCATGCTCGATCCCAAGATCGTGCTGCCCGCGATCAGCGCGTCCTTCACCAAGCTGAACCCGCGGCTGATGGTGAAGAACCCCGTGATGTTCGTGGTCGAGATCGTCGCCGCGCTCACCACCGTGATCTTCCTGCGCGACCTCGTCACGGGCGGCGCCGGCCTCGGCTTCACCTTCCAGATCATCCTCTGGCTCTGGTTCACGGTGCTGTTCGCCAACTTCGCCGAAGCGGTCGCCGAAGGCCGCGGCAAGGCGCAGGCCGACTCCTTGCGCAAGACCCGCACCGAGAGCCAGGCCAAGCTGCTGACCGGTGCAGGCCAGGCCTTCAAGCTGGTGCCGGGCACCAGCCTGAAGGTCGGCGACATCGTGCTGGTCGAAGCCGGCGATACCATCCCCTCGGACGGCGAGGTGATCGAGGGCGTCGCCTCCGTCAACGAGGCCGCCATCACCGGCGAATCCGCACCCGTCATCCGCGAATCCGGTGGCGACCGCTCGGCGGTCACCGGCGGCACTCAGGTGCTGTCCGACTGGATCCGCGTGCGCATCACCGCGGCGCAAGGCTCGACCTTCATCGATCGCATGATCAAGCTGGTCGAAGGCGCCGAGAGGGCGAAGACGCCGAACGAGATCGCGCTCAATATCTTGCTCGCGGGCCTCACCATCATCTTCGTGTTCGCCACCGTCACCATTCCGAGCTATGCCGCCTATGCCGGCGGCTCGATCTCGGTGATCGTGCTGGTCGCATTGTTCGTGACGCTGATCCCGACCACGATCGGCGCGCTGCTCTCGGCGATCGGCATCGCCGGCATGGATCGTCTGGTGCGCTTCAATGTGCTGGCGATGTCGGGCCGTGCGGTCGAGGCCGCCGGTGACGTCGACACGCTGCTGCTCGACAAGACCGGCACCATCACCCTCGGCAACCGCCAGGCCACTGCGTTCCGTCCCGTGCGCGGCGTCACCGAGCAGGAACTCGCCGACGCAGCCCAGCTCGCCTCGCTTGCCGACGAGACGCCGGAAGGCCGTTCAATCGTCGTGCTCGCCAAGGAGAAATACGGCATCCGCGGCCGCGACATGGCCGAGTTAGGGGCCACCTTCATCCCGTTCACGGCACAGACCCGCATGAGCGGCGTCGATGCCGGCGGCTCGTCGGTGCGCAAGGGCGCGGTCGAGGCCATGCTGAATTATGTCGGTGGCGGCACGCCGCTGGCCGTCGCGTCGGGCAATGCCGCGCGGGTCATTCAGCCCGCGCCGCTGTCGGACGTCGGCCGCGAGATCCAGGCCATTGCCGACGAGATATCGAAAGCCGGCGGCACGCCGCTGGCGGTCGCCAAGGACGGCAAGCTGCTCGGCGTCATCCAGCTCAAGGACATCGTCAAGGGCGGCATCCGCGAACGCTTTGCCGAGCTGCGCCGCATGGGCATCCGCACCATCATGATCACCGGCGACAACCCGATGACGGCGGCTGCGATCGCGGCGGAGGCGGGTGTCGACGATTTCCTCGCGCAGGCAACGCCCGAGGACAAGCTCAAGCTGATCCGCGACGAGCAGGCCAAGGGCAAGCTGGTCGCCATGTGCGGCGACGGCACCAACGACGCACCGGCGCTGGCGCAGGCCGACGTCGGGGTCGCCATGAACACCGGCACGCAAGCGGCCCGCGAGGCCGGCAACATGGTCGACCTCGACTCCAACCCGACCAAGCTGATCGAGGTGGTCGAGATCGGCAAGCAGCTCTTGATGACGCGCGGTGCGCTGACGACCTTCTCGATCGCCAACGACGTCGCAAAATACTTTGCGATCATCCCGGCGATGTTCCTGGCGTTCTACCCGCAGCTCAACGTGCTCAACATCATGAACCTGTCGAGCCCGCAGAGCGCCATCCTGTCGGCGATCATCTTCAACGCGCTGATCATCATCGCGCTGATCCCGCTGGCGCTGAAGGGCGTCGCCTATCGCGCCGTCGGTGCCGGCGCGCTGCTCCGCCGCAATCTCCTGATCTACGGCCTCGGCGGCATCGTCATTCCCTTCATCGGCATCAAGGCGATCGATCTCGTCGTGGTCGCCTTGCACCTGGCATAACGCCGTCATGCGAACAGCAAATCTCCCCGTCATTCCGGGGCGCCTCGAAGAGGCGAACCCGGAATCTCGAGGTTCCGGGTTCGATGCTTCGCATCGCCCCGGAACGACGGCAGGGATGCTTCGCTCGCAATGACGGGAGAACTGGAGAAACCACATGCTCAGAGAAATACGCCCCGCCATCGTCCTGTTGCTGGTGCTCACCGCCATCACCGGCCTCGCCTATCCGCTAGCGATGACGGCCATCGCCGGCACGCTTTTCCCGACGCAGGCGCAGGGCAGCCTGATCGAGAAGGACGGCAAGGTGATCGGCTCCGCCCTGATCGGGCAGGAGTTCAAGGACGACAAATATTTCCACGGCCGCCCCTCGGCGACGCTGGCGCCGGACCCCAATGATTCGACCAAGACGGTTTCGGCGCCCTACAACGCCGCCAACTCCGGCGGCTCCAATCTCGGCCCGACCAGCAAGGCGCTGGCCGACCGGATGAAGGAGGATGTCGACAAGCTCAAGGCTGAGAATCCGAACGCCGCCGTGCCGGTCGATCTGGTCACCGCCTCGGCCAGCGGCCTCGATCCCGACATCTCGCCGGAAGCCGCGCAATTCCAGGTGCCGCGCGTGGCCAAGGCGCGGAATATGGCGGAAGACCAGCTCAAGCAGCTCGTGGTCGCCAACACCCAGGGCCGTCTGCTCGGCCTGCTCGGCGAACCCCGGGTTAACGTTCTCGCGCTGAACCTTGCGCTCGATCGCGCGTCGGCAAAGTAGCAGTCTATGCCCGTGGCATCAGGATGATTATATTGCCCTGATGGTCCGAGAGCGCCGCGATCCCGAACAACGTCCGTCGCCCGAGGCGCTGCTGGAAGCAGCGCGGCGGGAGGAGAGCGCGAGCGGCAAGCTGAAGATCTTCGTCGGCGCCGCTCCCGGCGTTGGCAAGACCTATGAGATGCTGCAAAGCGCCCATGCCCGGCGCAAGGCCGGCATCGACGTCGTGGTCGGCTTCGTCGAGACCCATGGCCGCGCCGAGACCGAGGCGCTGGTCCGCGGGCTCGAAGTGGTCCCGCGCAAGCGGCTCGACTATCGCGGCCAGATGGTCGAGGAGATGGACCTCGACGCCGTGATCGCGCGCCGGCCGCAAATCGCGCTGGTCGACGAGCTCGCCCACACCAACGCTGCAGGCAGCCGCCATCCCAAGCGCTATCTCGACGTCGAGGAGCTGCTCTCCCGCGGCATCGACGTCTACACCGCCGTCAACATCCAGCACATCGAGAGCCTGAACGACGTCGTCGCCCAGATCACCCATGTGCGGGTGCGCGAGACCGTGCCGGATTCGATCTTCGACCGCGCCGATGCGATCGAGCTGATCGACCTCACGCCGGACGACCTGATCCAGCGGCTGAAGGAGGGCAAGGTCTACGTCCCCAAGCAGGCCGAGCGGGCGCTGGAGCATTATTTCTCGCCGGGCAACCTGACCGCGCTCCGCGAGCTCGCGTTGCGGCGCACGGCCGAGCGGGTCGACGAGCAGCTGCTCACCCACATGCAGGCCAATGCCATCGCCGGCCCCTGGGCCGCGGGCGAGCGCATCCTCGTCTGCGTCAGCGAGGATCCGCGCGCGGCCGGCCTCGTCCGCTACACCAAGCGGCTGGCCGACCGGCTGCACGCGCCGTTCACCGCGGTCTCCATCGAGACGCGGCGATCCCTGCAATTGTCCGACGAGGAGCGCGATCGGCTCGCCGATACGCTGAGGCTGGCGGAATCGCTCGGCGGCGAGGCGCTGACCATTCCCGCCGTCGGCCGCCGCATCGCCGACGACGTCGTCAATTTCGCGCAAGCCAACAACGTCACCCAGATTGTGATCGGCAAATCCACGCGCTCGCGCTGGTTCGAGATCACGCGCGGCTCCGTCGTGCATGACCTGGTGCGCCGGGCCGGCAACATCAGCGTTCACGTCATTCCCGGCGATGAGCTCGCGAGCGAGCCGCCGCCGAAGACCGCGGTGCAGACCGCTGCGCGGTCGGAGCCGTTCGACGCACGTCCCTATCTGAAGGCGCTCGGGATTACCGCGCTTGGCCTTGCGGCAGCGGTGCTCATCAAGCCGTATTTCGGTGTCGAGAACGTCGACCTGATGTTCCTCACCGCGGTGGTGGCTGTTGCCGTGCGCTACGGGCTGTGGCCGTCGCTGCTTGCGAGCATCGCGGCGTCGCTGGCCTACAATTTCTTTTTCCTGCCGCCGGTCTACACGTTCACTATCACCGATCCGACCAATGTCGCGGCGTTCTTCTTCTTCATGCTGATTGCGTTCGTGGTCTCGAACGTCGCGGGACGCGTGCGTACGCAGGCCGACACCGCGATCGGCCGCATCAGGACCACCGAGCAGCTCTATGCGTTCAGCCGCAAGCTCGCCGGCACAGGCACGCTCGACGACGTGCTGTGGGCGACGGCCTACCAGATCGCGCTGATGCTGAAGGTGCGCGTCGTGCTGTTGCTGCCGGAGGACGGCCTGCTCACGGTGAAATCAGGCTATCCGCCCGAGGACCAGCTCGACCAGGCCGATCTCGCCGCCGCCAACTGGGCCTGGAGCAATGACCGTCCCGCAGGCCGCGGTTCGGATACGCTGCCGGGCGCCAAGCGGCTGTTCCTGCCGATGCGCACCGGACGCGGGCCGATCGGCGTCATCGGCATCGACAACGACCGCACCGGGCCGCTGTTGACGCCGGACCAGCGCCGGCTGCTCGATGCGCTGGTCGACCAGGGCGCGCTCGCGATCGAGCGCGTGCTGCTGGTCGAGGACATGGACCGCGTCCGGCGCACCGTGGAATCCGAGCGCTTACGCTCCGCGCTGCTGACCTCGATCTCGCACGACCTCAAGACGCCGCTCGCCTCCGTGCTGGGCGCGGCCTCGACCATGCGCGATCTCGCCGGCGCGCTGTCGGACACCGAGAAGCGCGACCTGCTCGCCACCGTGATCGACGAATCCGAGCGGCTCAACCGCTTCATCGCCAACCTGCTCGACATGACCAAATTGGAGTCCGGCGCCATCGTGCCGAACACGGCGCTGCACGATCTCGGCGAGATCGTCGGCAGCGCGCTCAGGCGCGCGAGCAAGATCCTCACGGCGCACAAGGTGGAGCTGGTGCTGGCCGCCGATCTCCCGATGCTCCAGCTCGATGCCGTGCTGTTCGAGCAGGTGCTGTTCAATTTGCTCGACAATGCCGCCAAATATTCCCCGCCGGAGACCACAATCTCGATCAAGAGCCGCCGCGAGCGTGATCAAGTGGTGCTTGCTATCGCCGACGAGGGCGGCGGCATTCCGCCCGGCGAGCTCGAGAGCGTGTTCGACAAGTTCTATCGCGTGCAGAAGGGCGACCATGTCCGGCCCGGCACCGGGCTCGGTCTCGCCATCTCGCGCGGCTTCGTCGAGGCGATGCGCGGCACGATCTCGGCCGCCAATCGCAGCGATCGCAGCGGCGCTGTGCTCACCATCCGTCTGCCCGTCCCGGCACAGACCCCAGCATTGGATACCGCCGCATGAGTGCCGCCCCGATCAAGGTCCTTGTCATCGACGACGAGCCGCCGATCCGCAAATTGCTGCGGATGGGGCTCTCGACGCAGGGCTACGAGATCCTGGAGGCGTCGAACGGCAAGATCGCGCTGGAGAAGCTCACTGAGGAGCCTGCGCTGATCATTCTCGATCTCGGCCTGCCCGACATCCAGGGCCATGAGCTCTTGCGCACCATCCGCGCCCGCAACGAGGCCGTGCCGATCGTGGTGCTGTCGAGCCGCGGCGACGAGGCCGGCAAGGTGCAGGCGCTCGATCTCGGTGCCGACGACTATCTGACAAAACCCTTTGGCATGGACGAGCTGCTGGCGCGCCTGCGCGCCGCGCTGCGGCACCAGCTTCAGGTGCAGGGCGAGCGCCCGATCTTCCGCACCGGCGATCTCTCGGTCGATCTCGTCCGCCGCATCGTCAAGGTCGGCGAGCGCGACGTGAAGCTGTCGCCGAAGGAATATGATCTCCTGCGCGTGCTGGTGCAGCACGCCGGCAAGGTGCTGACCCATCGTTTCCTGCTCAAGGAGCTCTGGGACGAGCTCACCGATGCGCAATACTTACGCGTCTATGTCCGCCAGCTCCGCCAGAAGATCGAAGCCGATCCGGAGCGCCCGCAATATGTGCTGACCGAGACCGGGATCGGGTACCGGCTGAAGGCGGGGGATTGATTGGCGGTCGTTCCGGGGCGATGCGAAGCATCGAACTATGGTGCGCACTTGCGCACCTGAGAACCTCGAGATTCCGGGTTCGCCTCTTCGAGGCGCCCCGGAATGACGGTGGGGTTGCTACCCAGCCTTCCGATGCCGTGCGGTCGTCCGATGCGTCTTCCGCGCGCTGCGCTGCCGCCCCGTCGCCCGCCGGGCGTGCGACTTCGCCGCCGTCTTCTTGCCGCCGCGTCCTTTCAGGCTCTGCTTCAGCGCATCCATCAGGCTGACGACGTTGCTCGGGCGCTCTTCGGGCTCCGGCAGCTCGATCTTCTTGCCGCTGGCCTTGCGCTTCACCAGCGCCTTGAGCGCGTTCTCGTACTCGTCCTTGAACTTGCTGGGATCGAAATGCGCTGCCTTGGTGTGGAGGATGTGACCTGCGAGCTCGACCATGTCCTTGGTGATCTTCGGGCTCTTGATGTCAGCGAAATACTCGCCCTCGTCGCGCAGCTCGTAGGGAAAGCGCAGCGTGGTGCCGAGCAGGCCCTTGCCGAGCGGCTCGATGGCGATGATGTGCTCGCGGTTCGTCAGCACGATCTTGGCGAGCGCGACGCGATCCTGGTCCTTCATGGCGTCGCGGATCACGGCAAAGGCGTCGACCGCCGCCTTGCCGTCGGGCGCGATGTAATAGGGGTGGTTGAGATATCGCTGGTCGATTTCCTCGCTCGGCACGAAACTCTCGATATCGATGGTGTGGTTGCTCTCGATCTGGACGGCTTCGAGCTCCTCCGGTTCGATCTCGACATATTTGCCCTTGCGCAGCTCGTAGCCGCGGCCCTTCTGGTCGCTCTCGACGACGTCGCCGGTCTCGGCGTCGATCATCTGCTGCTTGAGCCGGTTCCCGGTCTCGCGGTTGATCAGGTGAAACCGCGTCTTCTCGGCTGCCGTCGTCGCCGGGTAGAGCACGACCGGGCAACTGACCAGCGACAGCTTCAACGTTCCCTTCCAATAGGCGCGCGGAGCCATTCCATTCTCCAGTGATTTCAAGGCGTTTTGGAACCCCAACCACGCCATCGGGTTTTGGTTCCGGGCGGGACTTTTGCCGTGATAGGCTTTGACTCTGACAAGATAAGCGGGACCGGTCGTGCTGCAAAAACTCTCCACTTACCGAAAAAAGCGTGATTTCGGAAAGACGCCGGAGCCGTCGGGCAAGACGGCGGTGACGCCGTCGGAACAGCGACGTTTCGTGATCCAGAAACATGACGCGACGCGGCTGCACTACGACCTCAGGCTCGAATTCGACGGCATCTTCAAGTCTTGGGCGGTGACCAAGGGACCCTCGCTCGATCCCCACGACAAGCGGCTGGCGGTCGAGGTCGAGGACCATCCGCTCGACTATGGCGATTTCGAAGGCACGATTCCGGAAGGCCAGTATGGCGGCGGCACGGTGATGCTATGGGACCGCGGCACCTGGGAATCGGACGATCCGGACGCCGGCTTCAAAAAGGGCGACCTCAAGTTCACCCTGCATGGCGACAAGCTGCACGGCAGCTGGGTGCTGGTGCGCATGCGTAACCGCGGCGGCGAAAAGCGCACCAACTGGCTCCTGATCAAACACCGCGACGACTACGCCAGCGAGAGCGAGGATATCCTCAGCGAGGACAAGTCGGTCGCCTCTGGTCGTGCGATGGACCAGATTGCCGAGGGCAAGGGCCGCGCGCCAAAACCGTTCATGCTGGCGAAGGGCGCCAAGGCCAAAGCGGATGCGGTCTGGCAATCCAACCGTGCCGAGGAGGCGAAGGGGAAGACGGTCAAGCCGGCGCCGCGCACCGCGTTGAAGGCGGGCAAGACTGCAAAGACCGCGAAAAAAAAAGCCACGACCGCGACGAACGCCAAGGAGGTCGCGGAGATGCCGGATTTCGTGGCGCCGCAGCTCTGCACCTCGGTCGAGCGTCCGCCGGCCGGCGATGGCTGGTGCCATGAGATCAAGTTCGACGGCTATCGCGTCCAGCTCCGGGTCGAGGACGGCACGGCGACGCTGAAGACGCGCAAGGGCCTCGACTGGACCGACAAGTTCGCTTCGATCGCGAAGGAGGCAGGCGCGCTGCCGGACGTGATGATCGACGGCGAAATCGTCGCCCTCGATCACAACGGCGCACCGAATTTCTCGTCGCTCCAGGCCGCGTTGTCGGACGGCAAGACCGAAGACCTGATCTTCTTTGCCTTCGACCTCTTGTTCGCCGAAGGCCTCGACTATCGCCGCCTGCCGCTCGGCGAGCGCAAGGCGCGGCTGAAGGAGCTGCTGGAAGCGCGCGAGCGAAAGTCGACGCAGATCCGCTATGTCGAGCATTTCGAGAGCGGCGGCGACGCCGTGCTGCAATCGGCCTGCAAGCTTGAGCTGGAGGGGGTGGTGTCGAAGAAGCTTGACGCGCCCTATCGCTCCGGCCGCACCGAGAGCTGGACCAAGGCCAAATGCCGCGCCGGCCATGAGGTCGTGATCGGCGGCTACAAGACAACTAATGGCAAATTCCGCTCGCTGATGGCGGGCGTGCATCGTGGCGATCATCTCGTCTTCGTCGGCATGGTCGGCACCGGGTTCGGTGCCGACAAGGTCAAGCGCATCATGCCATCGCTGAAGGCGATGGAGGCCAAGGAGAGTCCGTTCGGCGGCAAGAACGCGCCGAAGAAGACGCGGGATGTGCACTGGCTGAAACCCGAGCTCGTCGCCGAGATCGAGTTCGCCGGCTTCACCGCCGACGGCAACATCCGTCAGGCTGCGTTCAAGGGCCTGCGCCAGGACAAACCGGCCGAGGAGGTCGAGGCGGAAACGCCCGTCGATACCGAGCTCGCAAAGCCTTCGACGAGAAAGCGCGCCGTGCCGAAGACAGGCAAGAAGGACGCCAGCGCGGCCGAGGTGATGGGCGTCGTCATCTCAAAGCCGGACAAGGAGCTGTGGCCGGATGTCGGCGACGGCGAGGGTGTCACAAAGCTCGATCTCGCGCGCTATTTCGAGGCGGTCGGCAGCTGGATGATCGAGCATATCAAGGGCCGCCCCTGCTCGATCCTGCGTGCGCCTGACGGCATCGGCGGCGAAAAATTCTTCCAGCGTCATGCCATGCAGGGGACGTCGAACCTGCTCGAGCTCGCAAAGGTCTCCGGTGATCGCAAGCCGTATTTGCAGATCGACCGCGTCGAAGGGCTTGCCGCCGTCGCGCAGATCGGCGGCGTCGAGCTGCATCCCTGGAATTGCGCGCCGGATGCCTATGATACGCCCGGCCGGCTGGTGTTCGATCTCGATCCCGCGCCGGACGTCGAGTTCGCCGATGTCGTGGACGCCGCGAAGGAGATGCGGCAGCGCCTCACTGACGTCGGCATGGAAAGCTTCTGCAAGACCACCGGTGGCAAGGGCCTGCATGTCGTGGTGCCGCTGCTCCACGGTGCGCGCGACAAGGTGAGCTGGAAAGAAGCCAAGGCGTTCGCGCAAGGCGTTTGCCAATGGATGGCCGATGATGATCCCGAGCGCTATCTGCTCAACATGTCCAAGAAGCTGCGCAATGGAAAGATCTTCCTCGATTATCTGCGCAACGATCGGCTGTCCACGGCGGTGGCGCCGCTGTCGCCGCGCGCGCGAGATGGGGCGACGGTGTCGATGCCGGTGACCTGGGCGCAGGTGAAGGGTGATCTCGATCCGAAGCGGTATACGGTGCGGACCGTGCCGGGCCTGCTGGCACGCTCGAAGGCCTGGGATGGCTATGATGATGCGGCCGCCTCGATCAAGGCGGCGATGAAGAAGCTCGCGGGGAAGGTGAAGTAAGTCGGCGCTAGGGGCGCAATTCCCGTAGGGTGGGCAAAGCGTAAGCGTGCCCACGATTTCTCTCGTTAAGATAAAGAAGGTGGGCACGGCGCAAGAGCGCCTCTGCCCACCCTACGAGATCGTACGTGCGGCTAGATCCGCCCCATCAGGAGCAGGATCAGCAGGATGACGATGACGAGCCCGAGGCCGCCGCCGCCGTAATAGCCGGTGCCGTAGAACGGCCCGCCGCCGATGCCGCTGAAGCCGCCGAGCAGGGCGATGACAAGAATGATCAGAATGATCGTACCGATAGACATGCGAGTCTCCTCCAGCCCTTTATTGAAAGGGTCGTTTGCAACCTGTCCCGTTGTGCGAATGGCAACTTGCCGCAGGTTTTATAGTTCCCACATTGAAACACGGCCGGACCATCATCTTGCATGGAACCTTTGGTGGTTCGGCCGGCATGACTAAGTGAGATCAGTCAGCACAGGGCAGGGCCATGTCAGCACCGCTTGTCGTTTCCATTCCGCATCGTCTCGGCCGCGAGGAGGCGGTGCGCCGGCTCAAGAGCGGCCTTGGACGTGCGGCCGCGAGCATTCCCGTGATGCAGGTCGAGGAGGAGCGCTGGAGCGGCGACACTATGAATTTCCGCATCCGCGCGCTCGGGCAGATCGCGAGCGGGCAGGTCGACGTCGCCGACGATCATGTGAAGGTCGAGGTGGTGTTGCCGTGGCTGCTGCAGCGCTTCGCCGAGATGGCGCAGACGGCGATCAAGAAGCGCGGGCAGCTGCTGCTGACCAAGGACGGCGGGAACTGAGCTTCAGGCGCGCATGCGCTGCCGCGCCGGCCTGATGGCGCTCGCTGCGCTGGCCACGATGACAGATGCGGGAAAATCGCGGAAAGCCTGCGCGAGTGGCAATTCATTGCCGGCAAGGCCGGGCACTGTGTAGCTGTCAATGTCCACGATTGCGTCAAGCGTTTCGAATGCGGGCCACTCCCGGCCGACCCGCGTGAAGGCAGCGAACTGACGGCCGACCACGACGATCACCGCGGCGCGGCCGTATCGCCGGGCAAACGCGATGACATGATCTGCGTGCGTACCGCGCACCTCCAGCGGCTGATAGTCGCCCTGCGCGAAGACCTCGCCGAACTCGCTGCGCAGCTTGAGCAGGTGCCGCGTCCAGGCCAGCTTGAGCCGACCGTCCGGCCAGCTCTTGATCAGGCCGCGCCAGTCCGGAGTGTCGAGCCCGCCCAGCGCGGCGTGCCGCGCGGAAAAATCCACGGGACGGCGGTTGTCGGGATCGACCAGCGAGAGGTCCCAGAATTCGGTGCCCTGATAGAAGTCGGGCACGCCCGGCAACGTCGCCTTGAGCGTGAGCTGGCTCAGCCCGTTGAGCGCGCCAAGCAGCGCGACGCGGCGGGCGAGGGTTTGCAGCGCCTCCAAAAATTCGCCTGACAGCTCGGGATCGAGGATTTTTGCGATGAAGCTTTGAATGCCGTTCTCATAGGCCTCATGCGGATTGAGCCAGCTGGTCTCCTCCTTGCCCTCGCGCGCGGCCTTCAGCGCGTAGGCCTGGATGCGCTCGATCAAGCCGGCATCGGCCGGTCCTTCGAGCGGCCAGGCGCCGAGCAGGGTCTGGTAGAGCATGTATTCGAACGTCGCCGACGGCGCGCGCAGATTGCCGTGGAGTGCAAGGTGCGCCGCGTTGAGCACCTTCCAGCGCGACACCGCGCTGGTCCATTCGCCCGGGATCTCGCTGAGCGCCGCGATTCGCGCGCGGGCATCCTCGCCGCGCTTGGTATCGTGGGTCGCCGTCGCCGTCATCCCCTGCGGCCACTCCTTGGCTCGGGCCCGCATGGCCTCGTGGAAGGTGGCAATGGTAAGGCCGTGGCTGGCGGGATCGCCGCCAACCTCGTTCAGCGCGAGCAGACGGTGGAACTGGTAGAACGCGGTGTCCTCCAGGGATTTTGCCATCATCGGCCCGGTGAACTGCTGCACCTTCAGCGCGAAGCGGCGCACGCGCGGGGCGCTGTGCGGCGGCCGGCCGGGCTTGAGCAGGTCCATGGTCAGCGCGTCGCGCAGGAAGTCGAAGATGCCCTCGTCGGCGGCGAACCATTCGGCGCGCGCGCGCTCGATGGTGTCGTCGATCAGTTTGCGGTCGAGCGCGGTCGGGCCGCTATGGGTGAGATAGGTGCGGTACACCGGGAAGTGCAGCACATAGAGCTCGAGCGCCTGCCGCAGGCTGTCGGCGGAGAAATCGCGAGTCGAGTAGTGGCCGTTGGCGATGCGCGCGAGCAGGCGCGTCAGCACCGTGAATTCGGAGGTGAGCAACGTCTCCAGCACGCGCCGCTTGGCGTCCTTGACGTAAGGTGCAAGCCGCGGCGGCCGGTTGCTGATCTGCCGCCAGGTCTCGTCCAGCGCCTCCAGCCCCTTGGCATCGACCAGGACATGAGTGATCGCGTTCATCCACTCATAGCCGGTCGTGCCCTGCACGCCGGCGAAGTGCGGCAGCTTCTCGTGCTCGCACAGGATCTTCTCGATCACGGTGTAGAACGGCTTGGTGTTGCCTTGCGCATCGCGCACCAGCCGGCGCAGCCGCTGGCAATATTGCGCGGGATCGCGCAGGCCGTCGATGTGATCGAGGCGGATGCCTTGCAGCTTGCCCTCGGCAACGAGCTGCTTCACCAGCCGGTGCGTGGCGGCGAAGGTGCCGGGATCCTCGACGCGCAGGCCCGCGAGCCCGTTGACGTCGAAGAAGCGGCGATAGTTGATGTCGCTGGAGGCGAGCCGCCAGTGCCCGAGCTTGTAATGCTGGCGCTCCAAAAGGTGGTGCAGCGCCAGCGTCTGCGCAGGACGATCCTTGGCGGCACGATAGGCGGCAAGCCCGCGATGGATGATGTCGCCCGCGCCATCGATCTCCTTCAGCTCCGCCTTGAAGGCCGGCGCTTCCTTGCGGCTCGGCCGGCGCAGCCCGGTGTAGCGCGCGGCGAGCGACAGCAGGCGCGTGCCGGCCTCCGTCTCGGCGGCGTCCGCCTCCTTCACGATGACGCGCAGCATCTCGCCATAGCGCTCCGGCGCGATCGGCAGACGATGCTCGAAATACCAGGCGGAAAAGCTGCCCTCGTCGGGATCGTAGCGCAGCTCGATCTCGCCGCGCTCCAGCGCCTCGCCATAGGACGCGCCGAGGATTGGCAGCAGCACGCCGCCGCGGGCGCGGTAGGCCAATTGATCCCAGTCGATGTCGAAGGACACCGCGTGCGGCGAGGCCTGGCCCCATTCCAGCACGTCCAGCCACCAGGGATTGTCGGCAAAATGCACGCCGACATGGTTGGGCACGAAATCGATGATGAGGCCGAGGTCGTGCTGCTTCAGCGCCTCGCTCAGCCGCGCAAAACCGGCTTCGCCGCCAAGCTCGGGATTG
Source organism: Bradyrhizobium genosp. SA-4 str. CB756 (assembly GCF_000473125.1). Taxonomy (NCBI): domain Bacteria; kingdom Pseudomonadati; phylum Pseudomonadota; class Alphaproteobacteria; order Hyphomicrobiales; family Nitrobacteraceae; genus Bradyrhizobium; species Bradyrhizobium genosp. SA-4. The sequence continues at coordinate 295,436 of NZ_KI421499.1, forward strand.
AACTGGCTGTGGTCGACGGTGTCGTAGCCATGGGTGGAGCCCTTGCGTGCCTTCATCACCGGCGAAGCGTAGAGATGCGTGATCCCCAGCGCTTTCAGGTAAGGCACGACAGCGGCGGCCTTGTCGAAGTCGAAATCCGCGGTGAGCTGAAGCCGGTAGGTCGCAAGCGGAATGGCGGGAGGCATGTCAACCTCCGAGGCGCCAGACCACCGACCAGGGCGGGAGCCGGTCGCCGGCAGCATTGCCCCAGATCGGCGTGCCAGCATTGCTATCCGAGTGCGTGATGTCCCGGTCCGACAGATTGGCGACGAGACGCAACGTGGTGCCGTCGCCCATGCGCCAATGCGCGGTGAGCAGGCCGTTGTCGGTCGCTTCGGCGTCGCCAAACGCGGCACCCTTCAGCCGCGGCGCGATCTCCTTGCGGCGTAGGATGAGCAGCTCCCTGACCAGCACGAGCCGCTTGTCCTGCTCCGGGGTGCGGCCGGTCCAGTCAAGCACCGCCGATTGCAGCGTGGCCGGATCGAGCGGGTCCGGCACCTCGTCGCCGTATTTCTCGTAGGCCCAGGCATATTCCTGCCTGCGCCCCTTGCGCACGGCGTCGGCAAGGCCGCCCTTGAATTCGCAGAAGAATGGGAACGGCACGGTCGAGCCCCATTCCTCGCCCTGAAACAGCATCGGCACCATCGGCGCCAGCAAGGTCACCGCGAGCGCGGCTTCGATCTGCTGCGGCGAGGCCAGACTCTCAAGCCGGTCGCCGAACGGACGGTTGCCAATCTGGTCGTGGTTTTGAAGGAAGTTGACGAAGGTTGCGGGCGGCAGTTCGCCGCTCGGCTCGCCGCGCGGCTTCTTGCCCCAGAATTCCGAGATCTCGCCCTGATAGACGAAGCCCGACGCCAGCGCGCGCGCAAGGTCCATGCGCGGGGTCTGGTAGTCGCCATAATAGCCGTTGAGCTCACCGGTCAGCATCACGTGCCAGACGTGGTGATAATCGTCGTTCCACTGCCCGCGATATTTGCCGTTCGGCGGCTCCTGCGCGGCGTCGAGCAGGCTGGCGCGATTGTCGCCGTTCTCCAGCACGAGGTGGATGTGCCGCCCCGTCGCCTTGGCGAGCTCGCCGGCGGCGGCGCTGAGGTCTTGCAGCATCGACTGTTCGCCGGGCACCGCCATGATGTGATTGGCGGCATCCAGCCGCAAGCCGTCAAAACGGTAGTCGCTGAGCCAGGACAGCGCGTTCTCGACCGCGAATGCGCGCACCTGCGGCACGCGATAGTCGATCGCGCTGCCCCAGGGCGTATGCGCGTCGGTGAAGAAGCTAGGTGCATAGCGGCCGAGGTAATTCCCCTCGGGACCGAAATGATTGTAGACGACGTCGAGGAACACCATCAGCCCGCGCAGATGCGCCTCGTCGATCAGCGCCTTCAGATCCTCGGGCCGGCCATAGGCGCTGTCGGGCGCATACCAGAGCACGCCGTCATAGCCCCAGCCGCGGCGGCCGGCGAAATCGGCGAGCGGCATCAGCTCCAGCGCGGTGATGCCGGTGGCGACGAGATGATCGAGCTTGTCGATCATGGCGCGGTAGGTGCCTTCCGCGGTGAAGGTGCCGACATGGGTCTCGATCAGCACCGTCTCTTCCCAGGGACGGCCGCGCCAGTCGCGCGCGCGCCATGTGAAGGCGTCGTGGTCGATCACCTCGCTCGGGCCGAACACATCCTCGGGCTGGAAGGCCGAGGCCGGATCGGGCACGTCGATCTCGTCGTCGATCCTGAACTTGTAGGGAGTGCCGACGGCAAGACCGTCAATGTCCGCGACATACCAGCCGTCCTGCCGTCGCTGCATCGCGTGCCGTCGCTCGAGCAGCAGATCGACCCGGCGCGCACCGGGCGCCCACAGGCGGAACGACACGCCGTCTTTCGTCGGCCTCGCCCCGAAAGATGGCCTCATGGCGCCCCCGCGAAGGCGAGCACGGAGCGCGGCGGCGCCTTGCTGTCGCTACCGGGTAGGAAATCAATGCTGTTCAGCTTGGCATCCGTCGTGTTCAGGATCTGCTGCCAGCTCTTGTATTCGTCGATCTCGGGCAATTTGAATACGATCTCTTCGGGGGCGGCGTTCAGAACGATAAAGATCGCGGCCGCGCCCGGTTCCACGGGGCCCATCACATAAGAGAGGAACCGCCCTTCCGGGAATTTCCAGTCGCTTTCCGTCATCTCGTCGCCGGCGGGCGTCAGCCACAGCGCGCCATAGGAGGCGCCGTCGGCGAGGCGGCCGTCGAGCCAGCGATGGCTGCGAAGCTGCGAGAACCTCTGGCGAATGCCGGCGAGGTGGCCGACGAAATCGACCATGTCCTCGCCGTCCTTGCCGAGATTGTCCCAGCCGACCCAGCCGACCTCATTGTCCTGGCAATAGGCGTTGTTGTTGCCAGATTGCGAATTACCGACCTCGTCGCCGGCCAGCAGCAGCGGAATGCCCTGCGCCAGCATCAGGCAGGCCAGCACGTTCTTGCGCAGCTGCCGCCGCAGGCCGAGGATTTGCGGATCGTCGGTCGGGCCCTCGACACCGCAATTGTTGCTGTGGTTGTCGTTGGAGCCGTCGCGATTGTCCTCGCCATTGGCCTCGTTGTGCTTCTCGTTGTAGCTGAAGAGGTCGGCGAGCGTGAAACCGTCATGCACGGTGATGTGATTGATGCTGGCGCGCGGCCGCCGTCCGTCATGGTTGAACAGGTCGGATGATGCTGTCATGCGGCTGGAGATATCGCCGATCAGGCTGCCTTCGCCGCTCCAGTAGCGGCGCATGGCGCTGCGGTAGCGATCATTCCACTCCGACCATTGCGACGGGAACGCGCCGACCTGATAGCCGCCGAGGCCGAGGTCCCAGGGCTCGGCGACCAGCTTCACGTTCGCCAGCACCGGATCCTGCCGGATCGCGGTCAGGAACGAGCTGCCGCGGTCATAACCGTTCGGCCCGCGCGCGAGCGTGGTGGCGAGGTCGAAGCGGAAGCCGTCGACATGGCAGACCTCGACCCAGTAGCGCAGCGAATCCATCACCATCTGCAGCACGCGCGGATGGGTGAGGTTCACCGACGAGCCGCAGCCGGTGAAGTCGTCGTAATAGCGCGGGTTCTCGCGGTTCAGCCAGTAATAGGAGGCGTTGTCGATGCCGCGATAGCACAGCGTCGGGCCGAGATGATTGCCTTCGGCGGTGTGGTTGTAGACGACGTCGAGCATCACCTCGATGCCGGCATCGTGCAGCCGCGCCACCGTGGTGCGGAAGGAATCGAGCGCGTTGTCCTGAGCGTAGCGCGGTTCCGGCGCGAAGAACGACAGCGTGTTGTAACCCCAGTAATTGGCGAGCTTCTTCTCCACCAAAATGCGGTCGTCGACGAAGCTGTGGATCGGCAAAAGCTCGATCGTGGTGACGCCGAGCTTCTTCAGATGCTCGATCATGGCGGGCGACGACAGCCCGCCATAGGTGCCGCGCAGATTTGGCGGGACGTCGTCGCGCTTCTGCGTCAGGCCCTTGACGTGGGCCTCGTAGATGATGGTGTCTTCCCAGGGGATGTGGGGCCGGATCTCGCGGCGGCCCCAGTTGAAGGTCTCGTCGACCACGACCGCCTTGGGCATGCCGCGCGCATTGTCGCGCCGGTCGAACGAAAGGTCCTCGCGCGGCGAGCCGGTGCGATAGGCGAAATGCGCATCGCTCCAGACCAGCCGCCCCGAGAGCCGCTTGGCATAGGGATCGAGCAGCAGCTTGTTGGCGTTGAATCTGTGGCCGTGCTCGGGCTCATAGGGTCCGTGCACGCGGTAGCCGTAGAGCTGCCCCGGCGAGACGTCGTTGAGATAGGCGTGCCAGACGTCCTCGGTGCGTTCAGGCAATTCGATGCGCTCGAGCTCACGCCGTCCTTGCGTGTCGAACAGGCAGAGCTCGACCTTCTGTGCGTTGGCGGAGAACAGCGCGAAATTGGTGCCACGCCCGTCCCAGCTTGCGCCGAGGCGTGCGGGCGATCCGGCGGTGAGGCGCATGGGTCAGCTTTCCGGAACGAGGAAGATCGCGCCCAATGGCGGAACGGTGAGGCGAAGCTCGCCGTCAACGGCCTGGACCTCGCCGATGTTCCCAACGTCGCCGCCGCCATAATGGGCGGAGTCCGAATTGAACACTTCCTTCCACCTGCCGGCAAAGGGCACGCGCACGCGATAGTTGCGATAGACGTTGGGGGAGAAGTTGACGATGACGAGACAGCGCGCCTGCTCGTCAAAGCCCTTGCGCAGCCAGGCGAACACGTTGCGGTTGGCGTCGTCGGTGATCAGCCATTCGAAGCCGGCCTGGTCGCAATCCATCTGGTGCAGCGCCGGCACGGCGCGATAGAGCCGGTTGAGGTCGCGGATCAGGGCCTGGATGCCGGAATGGTATTTGTATTCGAGCAGGTGCCAGTCGAGCGACTGGTCGTGATTCCATTCGCGGCTCTGCGCGATCTCGGCGCCCATGAACAGCAGCTTCTTGCCGGGATGGCCGAACATGAAGCTGTAATAGGCGCGCAAATTTGCAAAGCGCTGCCATTCGTCGCCGGGCATGCGGCCGAGGATCGAGCGCTTGCCGTGCACGACCTCGTCATGCGACAGCGGCAGGATGAAGTTCTCCGAGAAGGCGTAGTGCAGGCCGAACAGGATCTCGCCGTGATGATGCTTGCGATGGATCGGATCCTTGCTGATGTAGTTCAGCGTGTCGTGCATCCAGCCCATGTTCCACTTGTAGCCGAAGCCGAGCCCGCCGAATTCGACCGGGCGCGAGACCTGCGGCCATGCGGTCGACTCTTCGGCCGCGGTGGTGGCCTGCGGGAAGCGTGCGAACAGCTCGGTGTTGAAGCGGCGCAGGAAGTTGATCGCCTCGATGTTCTCCCGGCCGCCATACTGGTTGGGAATCCAGGCGCCGGGCGGGCGGCTATAGTCGAGATAGAGCATGGAGGCGACGGCGTCGACGCGCAGGCCGTCGATCGCGTAGCGTTCCAGCCAGAACAGCGCGTTCGACACCAGGAAGTTCGTCACTTCGGTGCGGCCGTAATTGTAGATCAGCGTGCCCCAGTCCAAATGGCGGCCCTGGAGCGGATTGGCGTGCTCGTAGAGTGCGGTGCCGTCGAAGCTGCCGAGACCGTGAGGATCATCGGGGAAATGCCCGGGCACCCAGTCGAGCAGCACGCCGATGCCTTCACGGTGGCAGGCATCGACGAGAGCGGCGAAATCGTCCGGCGAGCCGAAGCGGCTGGTCGGCGCATAAAGTCCGGTCGGCTGATAGCCCCACGAGCCGTCGAACGGGTGCTCGCTCACGGGAAGGAATTCGAGATGGGTGAAGCCCATGTCGCGGGCATAGGCCGGCAGCTGCTCGGCGAGCTCGCGATAGGTCAGCCATTCATTGCCGTTCTTGCGCCGCCACGAGCCGAGATGGACCTCGTAGATCGACATCGGCGCCGACAGCGCGTTGATGCCGTCGGGTGCCGGGCGCGGCCGAGGCAGATGCGCCTCGTCGAACACGATCGAGGCCGTCTTTGGCCGCACCTCGCTCGCAAACGCCATCGGATCGGATTTCAGCGGCAGCAGATGGCCGTGGGGGCCGATGATCTCGAACTTGTAGTGATCGCCACTCTTGGCGTGCGGAATGAACAATTCCCAATAGCCGGCGCCGCGCACCCGCATCGGATGGCGACGCCCGTCCCAGAAATTGAAATCGCCGACCACGGACACGCGCCGCGCATTCGGCGCCAGCACGACGAAGCCGATGCCGTCGATGCCTTCGAGCCGCATCGGATGTGCGCCGAGCTTGTCGTAGAGGCGCTGATGGGTGCCTTCGCCGAGCAAATAGAGATCGAAGTCGGTCAGGATCGGCGGAAAGCGGTAAGCGTCCTCGAACTCGACGACGCTGTCGCCGAATTTTGCGCGCAGCTGATAGCGCTTCGAGCCATTGGGCAGCGCGCCGATGAACAGGCCGGCATCGTGGACACGATCGAGGGCTGCGATCTCGCCATGCTCGCCGACCGCCTCGACATTGGAGGCTTCGGGCAGGAACGCGCGCACCACGCTTTTGCCACCCTCGGGATGCAGCCCGAGATAGTGGAAGGGATCGGAGTGACGGCCCTCGATGATGGCGTAGGCTTCGGCAGGCAGCTTAGGCATGGGCTTCGCTCTCGGTACTGGACAGAATGCGAAGCAGTCCGGTCAGCGGCGCATGGAGCCCCTCGGGCCGGTGGGACAGCTCGTACTCTACTTCGTCGAACGCTTCATCAAGCAGGAAAAACCTTAACAGGCCTTCCGAGGCTTGCGCATCGTCTGGCCAGAGCCGGCGATCCGTCATGGCTTCGTCATAGGCAGTGAGGAACGTCGCGGTCGCACGCTCGCGCCATTCGTCGAGCGCAGCGGCGAGCCGGTCCTGCTCGTCGGACGGGCCCGTGCGCGCGCGGCCAAGGGCTGCGTTAACCGAAAGATCGATCGAGCGGATCAGGCCGGCGACGTCGCGCGCGGCAGGCAGCTTGCGCCACTTGTCGGCCAGCGGCAGACGCGGATCGCCGTCGAAATCGATGATGAAGATGTCATCCTTCACGATCAGAATTTGCCCGAGGCGGAAGTCGCCATGATGACGGATGTTCAACCCGCCGATCCCGGAACGCAATAGCGCATTGAGCCGGTCGGGCAGGGTGTTGCGTGCCGCGATGATCCGGTCGATCAGCGGCCGGTCCGCCTCCCGCAGGCCGTCACGGCTCTCAGTGAGGCGCTCGAACACCTGCTCGGCACGCGCCTTGAGATCGGAGACCCAGCGCTTGATCTGTGCGGAGCCGATCGGCTCCGGGGCGAGATCGGGCGGGGTAGCCGCGGCCAGCGCGACATGCAGCTCGCCGAGCCGCCGGCCGATCTGGGCCATGAAGTGCAGATAGGGCGCCTGCTCCTGGGTCTCACGCTGCGTTTCCCCTGGCGGCAGCACGCGCTGCTCGTCGATATAGCGGTCGAGATAGCCCGTGGTCACCGTCCAGCCGTCGCCCTGGTTCTCGACATAAGCATGCAGCACCCCGAGCGCGCTGCGGTGATCGCCCTCGATCAGCTCGACGCTGCCGAGCAGTGCCGGCGCATTGGCGAAGCGAGCCACTTCCGTGAGGTAGTGGCCGATCTCGATCTCGGGACTGGTCCCGCTTTGGAGCCGGCGGTAGATCTTGGCGACATATTGGTTGTCGACCAGCGCAGTGCTGTTCGACTGCTCGATCGTGCGGATGCGCTGGGGTTCCTTGATGGTGTAATCGGCGAACCGGCTGGTGGCCTTGAACTCCAGCCGCAGATTGTTCTCATCCACCACCAGGTTTTGCGACAGACCGCGCAGGAAAAGCCCGATGAAGATCTGCTCAGTCGCAACGTCAAGCAGCGTGCCTTCGCGCGCGCCCTGGCGCACGGCGGCGAGCGCCTTCGGGTTGAAGCGTTCGCGGTCGAAGCGCACCCACTCGATCTGCATCGGCATCACGTAGCGCGTGGTGACGTCGTCCCGCGTCGTCTCGAAGAACGCGATCCAGGGTCTGTTGTCGCCGATGTCGCTGAACGGCACCGCCGAGGTGAGCGTGGCCTTGATCTGCTTGGGATTGTGATCGGGATACCAGCGTGTCCGCGACAGGAAGCCCGGCAGCACGTCGCGCTCGAACACGCCGCGCTCGCGCGCCAGCGACACCCAGTTCGAATTGACCGGCACCACCAGCGTCTCGAACTCCGGCACCGCGCGCGGCGTCACCGGCTCGGACTTGTCACGCTCCTGAAGCTGGAACCAGTAGAAGCCGTACGGCCCCAGCGTGATCATGTAGGGTAATTCGCCGATCGGGGGGAAGCGCGTGCGTCCCAGCATCTCCTGCGGGATGCGGTCCTTCCACGGCGACAGGTCGAGCTCGGTCGCCTGCGCTGCGCGCGACAGATTGGCGACGCAGAGGATCACCTCGTCGCGATATTGCCGGACATAGGCCAGCACCGCGCGGTTGGCCGGGCGGATGAAGGTCATGGTGCCGCGGCCGAAGGCAAGCGTCGACTTGCGCACGGAGATCAGGCGCTTGGTGGCGCTGAGCAGCGAGGACAGGCTGCGCGACTGCGCCTCCACGTTCACCGATTCATAGCCGTATACGGGGTCCATGATCAGCGGGGCGTAGAGCCGGGCGGGATCGCAGCGCGAGAAGCCGCCATTTCGATCCGGGCTCCATTGCATCGGCGTACGCACGCCGTTGCGGTCGCCGAGATAGATGTTGTCGCCCATCCCGATCTCGTCGCCGTAATAGATGATCGGCGTGCCCGGGAAGGACAGCAGCAGTGAGTTCATCAGCTCGATCTTGCGGCGGTCGTTGTCCATCAGCGGCGCAAGGCGGCGGCGGATGCCGACATTGATGCGCGCGCGGGGATCGTTGGCATAGGTGGTCCAGAGATAGTCGCGCTCGACGTCGGTGACCATCTCCAGCGTCAGCTCGTCATGATTGCGCAGGAACAGCGCCCATTGGCAGCTCGCCGGGATATCAGGCGTCTGGCGCAGGATGTCGGTGATCGGGAAGCGGTCCTCCTGCGCGATGGCCATGTAGATGCGCGGCATCAGCGGGAAGTGATAGGCCATGTGGCACTCGTCGCCACGGCCGAAATATTCCTGCACGTCCTCCGGCCATTGATTGGCCTCGGCCAGCAGCAGCTTGCCCTTGGAGTACGCGTCGAGCTCCTGGCGCAGGCGCTTGATGATCTCATGCGTCTCCGGGAGGTTCTCGTTCGAGGTGCCCTCGCGCTCGCAGAGATAGGGAATGGCGTCGAGCCGGAAGCCGTCGACACCGGCGTCCAGCCAGCGCTTCATCACCTGGATGATGGCGCTGACGACGCGCGGATTGTCGAAATTGAGGTCGGGCTGGTGCGAGAAGAAGCGGTGCCAATAGAACGCGCCGGCCTCCGGATCCCAGGTCCAGTTCGACTTCTCGGTGTCGGTGAAGATGATGCGCGTGCCCTGGTATTTCTGGTCGGTATCGCTCCAGACATACCAGTTGCGGGCGCTGGAGCCCGGATGGCTGCGGCGCGCGCGCTTGAACCATTTGTGCTGGTCGGAGGTGTGGTTGACGACGAGCTCGGTGATGACGCGTAGGCCGCGCTTCTGCGCCTCCTGGATGAAGCGCTTGAAATCCTTCATCGTCCCGAAATCGGGATTGACCGAGCCGTAGTCGCCGATGTCGTAGCCGTCGTCGCGGCCGGGCGAGGGGTAGAACGGCAGCAGCCACAGCGCGGTGACGCCGAGGTCCTGCAGATAAGGCAGCTTCTCGGTCAGCCCGGCGAAGTCGCCGATGCCGTCATTGTTGCTGTCGGCAAAGGCCTTGACGTGGAGCTGGTAGATGATGGCGTCCTTGTACCAGAGCTCGTCCACGATCTCGGCAGACTCGGCCTTCTTGGTGTCGACGGAAGACAATACGTTCATGGCGTGACCCCTTACGCCAGGCAGCGGAACAAGAGTGCCGGATCGCGGTCGGGATCGATACGCAATTTGAGCCCACCCCATTCGATGCGGCATTGTTCGCCGGTGAGGAGATTTTCGAGTGCGGTGACGTGGCGGCGTTCGCCGCCGACATCGATGGTGAGGTCGCCGAGCGGCAACCAGAATTCGCGCGCATGGCGCGAGAGAGCGATGACCGCGATCACCGTGTTGGCCGGGTTAGTCGCCTCCTTGGCGAAGGCGATGGTCTCGCCGTCCTCGGCGCCGAGGAAGCGCAGGCTTGCTGTCTGCTGAAGCGCCGCGTTCTCGTTGCGGATGCGGTTGAGCGCGGTGATGTACGGCTTGATGTTGCCCGGCTTGTCCCAGTCGCGCTGCCTGATCTGGTATTTCTCGGAATCCTGATACTCTTCGCGGCCGGGCACGGCCTCGTGCTCGAGCAGCTCGAAACCGCTGTAGATGCCGAAGCTGCCCGACAGCGTCGCTGCCAGCGCGACGCGCGATTTGAAGGCCCAGGTCTCGCCGCTCTGCAGATGATAGGGCAAGAGGTCAGGCGTGTTCACGAACAGGTTCGGGCGATAGAAGTCTCGCTCGGGATAGCGCGTCAGCTCGCCAAGATATTGCTCCAGCTCCCACCTCAAAGTGCGCCACGGGAAATAGGTGAAGGACTGCGCGAAGCCGAGCTTGGCAAGGCCCTTCATCAGCTTCGGCTTCGTATACGTCTTGGAGAACAGGATCACCTCGGGGTGCCGGCGGCGGATGTCGCCGATCAGCCAGTCCCAGAATGGCAGCGGCGCGGTGTCGTGGTTGTCGATGGCGAAGATGGTGACGCCATGGTCGATCCAGAACAGCATGGCGTCGCGGAACGCGTTCCACAGCCCGACCCGATCGACCGAGGCGAAATCGGGGATGACGATGTCCGAATAGGGACCATCGGCCGTCCGCACCGAGCGGTCCGGCCGCCATTTGAACCATTCCGGATGCCGCGTCAGCCAGGGATGGTCCGGCGAGCATTGCACGGCGAAGTCGAGCGCGAGCTCGAGGCCGTATTCGAGGCAAGTGGCGACCAGCGCGCGGAAATCCTCGATGGTGCCGAGCTCGGGATGCAGCGCATCGTGCCCGCCTTCGGCTGAGCCGATCGCATAGGGCGAGCCCGGCTCGCCTTCGGTCGCCACCGGCGAATTGTTGCGGCCCTTGCGGCTTGTGCGCCCGATCGGGTGGATCGGCGTGAGATAGAGCACGTCGAAGCCCATCGCGGCGATATCGGGTACGCGCGAGATGCAGTCGCGCAGCGTGCCGTGCCGGCCGGGGATCTGGCTCTGGCTGCGCGGCATCATCTGGTACCAGGCGCCAAAGCGCGCTCTGTCGCGGTCGATGACAAGCGGGAAGGGCGGCGAGCGGGTCAGGTCGGGTCGCGACTGGCTTTCGGCCATGGCCTTGCCGAGCTCGGCCGCAAGCAGCGGGGCGACGTTGCCGGTCTCAAGATAGTCCTCGCACTGCCTGATGATGACCGCTGCGGCGTCCTGCCCTGCGCCATGCGCCTTGGTCAGCAGGCCAGCGCCCTCGACCGCATCGAGGCTGACATCGGCGCCGGTGCGCTGTTTTCGTGTGACACCGTTTGACCAGGTCGCGAACTCGTCGGTCCAGGTTTCGATCGCATAGGCATATTGACCGGGCTCCAGGGGCGTGAACGCGCCGGACCAGCGGTCATTGCCGTGATGGATCATCGGCTCGCTCCGCCATTCGCGGTCCTGCTCTCCTCGCCAGATCAGCGCGGCTGATATCACGGCATCGCCACCGCGATAGATGTCGGCCCAGACCTCGACGCGCTCGCGCGCAATCCGCTTCACGGCGGAGCGGCCGCCGTCGATCAAGGGGTAGACGTTTTCGATGAGGAAAGCGCTGCCGGCAGCGGCACTCTCGACAGTTTGAATTGTCTTGTTCACGGTGATGCCATTGACAAGAAAGCAGGAGCCCGTTTCCCTTGTCGGGAACCTACGCTTGGTACCACTATAGAAAGCCGCTTGTGTGTCATTGGTTCCCTCGGGAACGGCAAGCGCAGTTTGCGAGTTACCCGTGACTAACCTCTTCCGCGACCTCGTTAAAATCGATGCCACCGGCCAGACGATGGCCTGCAAGCTGCGTGCCGAATGGATCTTTTAGCTCAAGCCCGGATCAAGGGCGTTCAATCTGAATTTATCGATGCCCTCGGCAAGCTGCGGGTCACAGATCCCGTGGCCCTCAAATCCATCCTCGACGCCTTGCCGGAGAAGCGGGTCTACCGCTTCGTCGCCGGGCCGGTCGTGGTCCGTGCCCTGGGCAATCCCCGCACCGAATTGGCGACATCAGGCGCGGCGCCGCTCAGATGGAAAATCACCGGCAAGGACAAAATCATCGCGCAAGGCGAGACGCGCGAGCCCGTGATCGCCTGGCCCGCGGGCCTGCCGCTCGGCTATCACCGGCTGACGCTCACCGATGCCGAAGGCGTGAGCGAAGACGTGCCGATGATCGTGGCGCCCGAGCGCGCCTTCGGCGGCGATTTCGACCGCGGCTGGCTGCTGGCCGTGCAGCTCTACAGTGTCCGCTCGGACCGCAATTGGGGCATCGGCGACTTCACCGATCTGGCCGGGCTCCTCCGGCTGGCAAAGCAGCTCGGAGCCGACGGCGTCGGGCTCAATCCGCTGCACGTGCTGTTTGACGATCATCCCTCAGATTGCAGCCCCTATTCGCCGAACAGCCGGCTGTTCCTCAATCCGCTCTATATCGACGTCGAGGCGATCCCGGAATTTTCCGCCGATCTCGTGCCAGATGCGGCTGCGACCGCTGCGCGGCTCCGCCAGGGCGATCGCGTGCCCTACGCCGATATGGCGGCATTGAAATGGCTGGCCTTGCGCGCCGCGTTCAACAGCTTCGTGACCAGCGCGAGCGAGCCGCGCCGGAAGGCGTTCGACACCTTCCGCGCCGAACGCGCGCCGCTATTGTCGCGCTTTGCCTGTTTCGAGGTGCTGCGCCATCGCTTCACGGGGCCGTGGTGGGAATGGCCGGTGGAATGGCAGCAGCCGGATGAGACGAAGTGCGCGGGCTTGCGCACAGGACCCGACAAACGCGAGGTCGAGTTCGTCGAATTCGTGCAATGGACCGCCGATAGCCAATTGCGTGCCGCAAGGGAGCTGGCGAACCAGCTTGGCATGCGCGTCGGGCTCTATCTCGACGTCGCCGTCGGCGTGCAGTCCAACGGCTTCGATGCCTGGAACGAGCAGATGGCGATCTCGCGCCATCTGGCCGTCGGCGCGCCGCCCGACGTGCTCAACACCGTCGGCCAGGACTGGGGCCTTGCCGGCTTCAACGCCGGCGGCCTGGAGGCCCAATCCTTTGTGCCGTTTGCCGACATGCTGGCGGCGTCGATGCGCCATGCCGGTGCTATCAGGCTCGATCACGTGCTCGGTTTGAAGCGGCTGTATCTCGTGCCGCGCGGCTTCAAGCCCGACAACGGCGCCTATGTGCAGATGCCGTTCGAGGCGCTGCTCGGCGCGGTGGTGCGCGAGAGCGCAGCCCACAAATGCATCGTGATCGGCGAGGATCTCGGCACGGTGCCGGAAGGTTTCCGCGAGACCATGCAGGATTTCGGCATCTGGTCCTACCTCGTCATGATGTTCGAGCGCGACGATTCGGGCCATTTCCGCAACATCGACCACTACCGGCCGAACGCCCTGGTGACGCTGAACACGCATGACCTCTGCACCTATGCGGGCTGGCGCTCGTTCAGCGACCTCAAGATGAAGCGCTCGCTCGGGCTCGATCCCGGCGAGGACGACCAGGCGCGCTGGGACGCGCTCGGCGCGCTCGACGAGATCTTGCGGCAGAACGGCATCAACGCCAACGACCTCTATTCGGTGCTCGCCTTCCTGTCGCGCACGCCGTCGCGGCTGCTCGCGGTGTCCATGGAGGATCTGCTCGGCGTGATCGACCAGCCCAACATTCCGGGCACGATCGACGAGCATCCGAACTGGCGCCAGCGCTTACCCGTTGCGCTCGACGAGATCGCCGCTAAGGTTGATCTCGCGGCTTTGAAGGCCGCAACGCGGGAACGTTCATTGGCCGGCGGGCGTTAACCCGCCGGGATTTCCAGGCTCGAACGACATTGTCTCAGAGGATCGAGGACTATGCGCTGATCGGCGATTGCGAGACCGCTGCGCTGGTTGGGCGCAACGGCTCGATCGACTGGCTGTGCTGGCCGGCCTTCGATTCCGACGCCTGCTTCGCCGCGATCCTCGGGACAAACAAGAACGGCCGCTGGCTGATCACGCCAGCCGATGACGTCGTCAAGACCTCGCGCCGCTATCTCGGCGACACCCTCATCCTCGAGACGCGCTTTGAGACCAAGTCTGGCACCGTCGCGCTGGTCGACTTCATGCCGCCGCGCGGCAAGGCCTCCGACATCGTCCGGCTGGTGCGTGGCATCAGCGGCACGGTGAAGATGCGGATGGAGCTCGTGATCCGCTTCGGCTTCGGTGTCGACATTCCCTGGGTGCGGCGGATCGACCACTCGCTGCTCGCGATCTGCGGCCAGGACATGACGGTGCTGCGCACCCCAGTCGAGACCCGCGGCGAGGATCTCACCACGGTCTCCGATTTCGAGGTGAGGGAAGGCGAGACCGTACCTTTTGTGCTGACCTACGGTCCCTCGCATCTCGAGCCGCCCGGGCCGATCGACCCTGAGCAAGCGCTCGAAGAGACCGAAGCGTTCTGGAAGGACTGGTGCAGCCATTGCACCCGCGACGGGCCCTATCACGACCTCATCTTGCGCTCGCTGATCACGCTGAAGGCGCTGACCTTCGCTCCCACCGGAGGCATCGTCGCCGCGCCGACGACGTCGCTGCCAGAGAAGCTCGGCGGCAGTAGGAACTGGGATTACCGCTTCTGCTGGCTGCGCGATGCCACCTTCACGCTGCTGGCGTTGATGAACTCGGGCTACACCGAGGAAGCCTCGGCCTGGCACAACTGGCTGCTGCGCGCCGCCGCCGGCGCGCCGGCGAACATGCAGATCATGTACGGCATCTGGGGTCAGCGGCGCCTCTTGGAATGGGAGGCGGGCTGGCTCGCCGGCTACGAGGGCGCGCAGCCGGTGCGCGTCGGCAATGCCGCGCATGCACAGCTGCAGCTCGACGTCTATGGCGAGCTGATCGACGCCTTCCACCAGTCGCGCATGGCCAAGCTGAAGCTCGACGACGAGAGCTGGGCATTGGAATGCAACGTGCTCAATCACCTCGCCGAGGTCTGGGACAAGCCCGATCACGGCATCTGGGAGCGGCGCGGCCAGCCGAGGCATTACGTCTTCTCCAAGGTGATGACCTGGGTCGCGTTCGACCGCGGCATTAAGAGCGCCGAGACTTTTGGCTTCAAGGCGCCGCTGCTGCATTGGCGCGCCTTGCGCGAGGCCATTCATCGCGACGTCTGCAACAGGGGTTTCGACGCGGGGGAGAATGCCTTTGTCGAGTCCTATGGCTCGAAGCTGCTCGATGCCAGCGTGCTGCTGCTGCCCGGCGTCGGCTTCCTGCCGGCCGACGACCCGCGCATCCGCGGCACCATCGCCGCGGTCGAACAGCACCTGATGCACGACGGCTTCGTGCTGCGCCACGATCCGCGCGAAGTCTCCGACGAGCATCAGCCGATCGAGGGCGCGTTCCTGGCCTGCAGCCTGTGGCTCGCCGACGCCTATGTGCTGTCGGGCGATCTCGACAAGGCGCAGGTCTTGTTCGATCGCGTCGCCGGGCTCGCGAACGACGTCGGGCTATTGGCCGAGGAATACGATTCCGTCGCGCGCCGCCAGACCGGAAATTTCCCGCAGGCCCTGACCCACATCGCGCTGATCAACACCGCGCACAATCTGTCGGCGGCAAGGCAAAAGAGCGAGAAGCCGGCGATGCAGCGGTCGAAGTAGTGACCGTGCTTTAGTCTTGATTGGTACCAGAGCGGAGGTGCGCTCCCTCCCCCGCTCGCGGGGGAGGGTTGGGGAGAGGGGGTTTCCGCTGGGCGAGAACCCCCAAGAGGAGAGAACCCTCACCCGCCGCTACGCCATAGCCGAGGCTGCGCCTCGGCGTTAAGTGGACGGCCGCCGAAGGCGGCCTATGCCTCTCCCGCAAGCGGGAGAGGTGAACAAGCCGGCAGCCCGCCTCACCCCACCCCGTTCCACTTCAAGACCATCTCCATCGCCTCGGCAAAACCATCCTGCTCATTGGTCGCTGTGACGTGGGTAGCCTGGTCCTTGACGTTGTCGGTGGCGTTGCCCATGGCGATCGAGGTGCCGCTGACGCGGAACATCGCGAGGTCGTTCTGCATGTCGCCGATTGTGGCGACCGCTTCGGTCGAGATGCCGAGGCGCTTGGCCATGGCCTGCACGAACGTGCCCTTGTTGAAGCCGGGCGGGGTGATGTCGAGATAGTAGGTCTGCGAGCGCACCGCGGTCGCCTCGGCTCCGAGCGCCTCCTGCATCGCCTTCTCGCACCGCTCGAGGCCGGCGGCATCGGTGCTGGCGCCGACGATCTTGCAGGCGCTGGCGAGGTACGGCGAGAATTCCGTCACAATAGTGGGATCGGAGCGGATCGTGTGCTGCTCATGCGCGACGTATTTGCCGCCGGGGTTGTCGATCAGCCATTTGTCGTAGGTGAACAGCCAGATGTCGGCGCCGAACTCCCGGAGAATCTGCAAGGCCCGCTCGGCCGCGCTTGCGGGAATCAGGTGCTGCTCGACCGGCCTCATCTCGGGATCGATGATCGAGGAGCCGTTGAACGGGCCGACCGGCAGCCACAGCGCCAGCGGCTCGATCAGGAAGCGCATGCCGATCGCGGGACGGCTGGAGGTGATGGTGAAGCCGATGCCGGCCCGGTGCAGCCGCTGCACCGCGCTCTTTGCGCGCTCGGTCAGCGTCTTGTCCTTGGTCAGCAGCGTGCCGTCGACGTCGGAGACCACGAGTGAGATTTTCGTCATGGCATGACCTTGGGTTATGGCCGCAGCGTCGCGCCGCCCAGTTTCAATTGTCGCACGATGCCGTCCACGATCGCCTCGACGGTCTCGTCGATCGAGACAGTGACGACGTGCTCGCCAGCCTCCGGAGGCTCCAGCGTATCGAACTGGCTGGTCAGCAATCCAGGCGGCATGAAATGGCCCTTGCGCTGCGCGAGCCGCTCAGCGATCAGCTCTTTCGTGCCCCTCAGGAACACGAAGCGGACGTCATCGCGACCGCGCAGCAGCACGTCGCGGTAAGTGTGCTTCAGCGCCGAGCAGGCGATGATGACGTGCCCGCCCTTGCCGCACACCCGCGCGATCTCGTCGGCGATGGCGTTGAGCCAGGGCCAGCGGTCCTCGTCGGTGAGGGGATGGCCGGCCCGCATCTTCTCGACATTGCGGGCGGGGTGAAAGCTGTCGCCGTCCTCGAAGCGCCAGCCGAGCCGCTCGCCGAGCGCCTCCGCCACCGTGCTCTTGCCCGAACCAGACACGCCCATCACGATCAACGCACAAGGTGCTTCAACGCGGCCCACGAATTCCCTCCGGAAGCGCGGCCCTGTCGACCAGCCAGACGGTCTCACGATTCGAGCACGCGCGTACAGCCGGCAAATTCTCGCCATTGAGGAGGCGCGTCAAGATCGGCTGCTTGTCGTGCCCGGCAATCTCGAACAGCATCTCGCGGCAGGATGCCAGCACGGGGAGAGTGAGCGAGACCCGCGGCACGAACGGCGCGACATTGGCCTTGGGCACGCCGACGACCCAGCGTGCGGTCTCCTCGATCTCGGGATAACCGGGAAACAGCGAGGCGGTGTGGCCGTCCGGCCCTGCGCCCATCAGGACCATGTCAAACAGCGGCCGCGCCGGATCGAGCTGGTCCGAGCCGTAGAAGGCCTGCAGCTCGCGCGCATAGGCCGCGGCGCTCGCATCGGGATTTTCCGCGGTGGTCGGGATCGGATGAACATGGCCAGCGGGCGCGTTGCGATCGAGAAAGGTGGCGCGCGCGACCGCCATGTTGTTGAGCGGATCGCTCTCGGGGACAAAACGCTCGTCGCCGATGAACCAGTGCACGCGATCCCACGGAATCCTGCCGCGCCATTCGTCGCTGCCGAGCAGTTGATAGAGCTTCTTCGGGCTGGAGCCGCCGGTGAGGCAGATCGCGATGCGCGAGGGATTGGCTGATATCCGCGCCATCACCCGCTCGGCTGCGGCTTGCGCCAGCGCCTCGGCGTCTAGCGCGACGATCAGCTCCGGCTGGCCGGCCGCCATCACGAATATTTCCGCCAGCTGCGCCCGTCGCGGCGAAGCAGCTCGTCGGCGCATTTCGGGCCGTCGCTGCCAGCCTGATAGGTCTCGATGCCGTTGGTGCCGGCATTTTTCCAGGCATCCAGGAACGGCTGCACCGCCTGCCATCCGGCCTCGACGCCGTCGGCGCGCTGGAACAGGATGTTGTCGCCGATCATGCAGTCGTAGATCAGCGTCTCGTAGCCGGTCGAGGGATCGGCGCGGAAATAGTCGCCGTACTTGAACTTCATCTCGACGCCGTCGATGGTGATGCTCGGTCCCGGAATCTTGGCGTTGAACTGAAGTTCGATGGTTTCGGTCGGCGCGATGCCGATGGTGAGGAAGTTCTGCGACAGGCGGTCGACGTCCGTGCCTGAGAACATCGACAGCGGCGCCTGCTTGAACTTGATCGCGACTTCCGTGCGCTTGTGGCCCAGCGCCTTGCCGGTGCGTAAGTAGAACGGCACGCCGGCCCAGCGCCAATTGTCGATCATCAGTTTCAGCGCGACAAAGGTCTCGGTGGTGCTGCCAGGCTTGACGTCCTCGGTCTTGCGATAGTCCGGAATCTCGTCCTCGCCGATGCGTCCCGCGAGATATTGCGCGCGCACCGAGCTTCTCAGGGCCTCTTCCTCGTCCGGCTGTTGGATCGCGGTGAGCACATCGGCCTTCTCCGAGCGCACGGAATGCGCGTCGAAACGTGCCGGCGGCTCCATCGCGACCAGCGACATCAGCTGGAACAGATGGTTCGGCACCATGTCGCGCAGCGCGCCGGTGGCGTCGTAGAAGCCGCCGCGATGGCCGACGCCGAGCTTCTCCTCCACCGTGATCTGGACGTGGTCGATATGATTGCGATTCCAGATCGGCTCGAACATGCCGTTGGCGAAGCGCAGCACCAGGATGTTCTGCACCGTCTCCTTGCCGAGATAATGATCGATCCGGTAGATCTGGTGTTCGTCCATGATCTTCAGCAGCTCGCCGTTCAGCGCGCGTGCCGAGGCGAGGTCGGTGCCGAACGGCTTTTCGATGACGAGCCGCCGCCAGGCGCCGTTCTCTTTCATCATGCCGGTGCGGCCAAGCTCGCGCGCGGTCGGCGCGAACGCGGCCGGCGGGGTCGCGAGGTAGAACAGCCGGTTGCCGCCGGTGTCCTGCGCGCATTCCAGCGAATCCAGATGCTCGCGCAAACGGTCGAACGAGGGCGGGTCCTTCGGGTCGGCCTCGACGAAGGTCACGCATTCCAGCAGCTTCCGGGCGATGTCGTCGTCCACGGGCCGCGTCGCGAACTTGTGCAGGCCCTGCATCAGGCTGTCGCGCAGCTCGTCATCGGACTGACCCTTGCGGGCGACGCCGACGACACAGAACTTTTCCGGCAGCAGGTGCTCGGCGGCGAGATTGTAGAGCGACGGCATCACCAGGCGATGGGTGAGGTCTCCGGTGACGCCGAAGATGACGAAGGCGCAATTTTCCGGCTTGCGCTTGGCTTTCGGGTCTTTTGTCACGAATTGTTGGCCTTCGCTTTGTTGCTTCTGACCTGAGCTCTTATTTGGGCTTCACGGCGCCCGGCGGCTTCGGCTCCTTGTGGCCGCCGAAACCGGCACGCATCGCGGAGAGAATTTTCTCCGCGAAGGTGTGTTCCTTGCGGGAACGGAAACGTGTGTAGAGCGCCGCAGTCAGTACCTCTGCCGGCACGGCCTCGTCGATCGCCGCATTCACGGTCCAGCGGCCTTCGCCGGAATCTTCCACGAAGCCGGAATATTCCGAGAGCTGCGGGCTGTCGGCGAGCGCGGTGGAGGTGAGGTCGAGCAGCCAGGACGGGATGACGCTGCCGCGCCGCCACACCTCGGCGATGTCGGCGAGATCGAAATCGTAGCGATGATCCGCCGGCAGCGCGTCGATGTTGGCGTTCTTGAGGATGTCGAACCCTTCGGCATAGGCCTGCATCAGGCCGTATTCGATGCCGTTGTGGATCATCTTGACGAAATGGCCCGCGCCGACGGGACCCGCATGGATGTAGCCCTGCTCGATGCGGGGATCGCGACCCTCGCGTCCTTCGGTGCGCGGAATGTCGCCGGCGCCGGGCGCGAGCGCGGCGAAGATCGGATCGAGCCGGTCCACCACGGCCTTCTCGCCGCCGATCATCATGCAATAGCCACGGTCGAGGCCCCAGACTCCGCCGGAGGTCCCGACGTCGACATAATGGATGCCGCGCGCCTTCAGCGCCTTGCCGCGGCGGACGTCGTCCTGCCAGAAGGTGTTGCCACCGTCGATGATGACGTCGCCGTCCTGCATCACGCCGGCGATCGTCTCGATCGTCGTCTCGGTGATGTGGCCGGCCGGCAGCATCACCCAGGCCGTGCGCGGCCGCTCGAGTTTCGAGATGAACTCTTCGAGCGTGGCCGAGCCGACCGCGCCGTCTGCGGCAAGGCCGGCGACGGCCTTGGCGTCCTTGTCATAGACCACGGTCGTATGGCCGTGGCGCATCAGGCGGCGAACGATGTTGCCGCCCATCCGGCCGAGGCCGATCATGCCGAGTTGCATGTGAGAGATCTCCTTAATTCAGCGCATCATTGAGCGCCGCATTGAGCGTCGCGAGACCTTTCTTGAGCGGGCCCTTCAGGTGCACCCGAAGCGCGCGCCGGCCGCGCTCGGTGAGCACGTCGAAGTCGCCGCGCGCCTGCGCCGCCTTGATCACGCCGAAGCTCGCCTTCTGGCCTGGCACCGCCAGGTCCTTGGCGTCGTCGGCGGTGATCTGGAGGAACACGCCGCTGTCGGGGCCGCCCTTGTAGGCCTGCCCGGTCGAGTGCAGGAAGCGCGGGCCGAATTCGGCGCAGGTTGCGACATGCCGCTTGTCGCGCACCTCGAGCCGCATGGCCTGGAGCGCGTCGATCGTCGCCTTGTCGCGCGCGATGTAGCCGAGCAGGGCGACATAATCGCCGTCGCCCGAGCGCGACAGATGCGCCTTCAGCCATGAGGTGAGGTCGCCATTGGCACCGGCTGCGCGCAGCGCCGTGGCGTTGGCCTCGTCGGTGTAGAGATCGGCCTCATCCGTGCTGACCACCGGCTCCTCGGCCGGCAGCGACCCGGTCTTCTCGAACGACGCGGTGAGCTCGCGGGTCTTGATCTTGGCCGCTTCCACGTCCGGCTGGTCGAACGGGTTGATGCCGAGGATCGAGCCCGCGACCGCGGTCGCCATCTCGAAGCGGAAGAATTCCTGGCCGAGATGGTCGATCGACTTCATGACGATGCGCACCACGGGATGGCCGGCCGCCTCGATCGCGGCAAGCTTGGAGTCATGGGCGGCATCCGCCTCGCCCTCGGTGCGGATGTCGATGAAGAAGCGGTCGTTGCCGTAAGAAGCGGACTCGCCCAGCGGCTCGCCCTCGATCGGGATCAGGCCCTTGCCTTCCTTGCCGGTCGATTCCGCGATCAGCTGCTCGGCCCAGGCGCCGAAATCGGCGATCTTCTTCGACGCCAGGATCGTCACCTTGTCGCGGCCCTCGAGGCCGGCGAGGCCCATGGCAAGGCCGAGCTGCACGCCCGGATTCTCGCTCGGCGGCACGTCCGGCCCGCAGGAGCGGGCCATCGCCTGCGCATGCTTGATGAAGGTCTTGACGTCGATGCCGGCGGTCGCCGCCGGCACCAGGCCGAACGGCGAGAGCACCGAATAGCGTCCGCCGATCGACGGTTCGCCATGGAAGATGCGGGCGTAGTTCAGCTTCTTCGCCGCCTTCTCCAGCGAGGAGCCGGGATCGGTCACCGCGATGAAGCGGTGGCCGGTCTTCACCTTCGGCCCGACCGCTTGCGCGACGCGCTCATGGAAGTAATCCTTCATCGCGTTCGGCTCGGTGGTGCCGCCGGACTTGCTCGACACGATGAACACGGTGTTGGCGATGTCGATCTTGTCTTCCATCGCCCGCACCTGCGCCGGATCGGTGGAGTCCAACACGTGCAGCTTCGGGAAGCCGGGCTTCTTGCCAAAGGTCTCGGCGAGCACCTCGGGGCCGAGGCTCGATCCGCCCATGCCAAGGACGACGGCATCGGAGAAGTTCTGGCCCTTCACGCGGCCCGCGTAATCCTCGTAATCGGCGACGTTGGCCTTGGCCGCGCTGTCGAGCCAGCCGAGCCATTTGTTCTCGTCCGTGCCGGTCCAGACCGACTTGTCGCGCTGCCACAGCCTGCGGATTTTGGCGGCTGCGCGCCATTCCTCGGTGCTCTTGGCCACTGCCTTGCCGAGCCCGTCGCCGAGCGAAAGCTGCTGACGGTCGATCGCGGGTCCGAGCACGGTGGCGCGCTTGTGGGCGACCGCGCCGTAGAGCTTGTCGGCGGCGTCCGCAAACTGCTTGACGCCGTCCTTGACCAGCTCCTCGGTGATGGCGTCGAGCGACACGCCGGAGCGCTCCAGCTCCTCCAGCACGCGCCTAGCGTCGTCGATGTTTTCTTCCAGGCTGTCGCGCGGCTTGCCGTGATCGCGGAACGCATCCAGCGTCGCCGGCGGCACGGTGTTGATGGTGTCGGGGCCGATCAGCTCCTCGACGTAGAGGACGTCGCTGTAGTCCTTGTTCTTGGTGCCGGTGGAGGCCCACAGCATGCGCTGCGGCTTGGCGCCCTTGGCCGCGAGCTTCTCCCAGCGCGGACCGGAGAACAGGCGCTTGTAATCCTGATAGGCGATCTTGGCGTTGGCGATCGCGACCTTGCCCTTGAGCGCGGCGAGCCGCTCCTTCTCGGATGGGTCGTTGGCGCGGGCGATCTTCTCGTCGAGCTGCTTGTCGACCATGGTGTCGATGCGGCTGACGAAGAAGCTTGCAACGCTCGCTACATGCGAGGGGTCGCCGCCGCCGGCGACGTATTTCTCCAGGCCCGCGAGATAGGCCTCGGCCACCTCGAGATAGACCGCCTTGGAGAACAGCAGCGTGATGTTGATGCTGATGCCTTCGCCGATCAGCGTCTCGATCGCCGGCAGGCCCTCCGGCGTCGCCGGCACCTTCACCATCAGGTTCTTGCGGCTGACGTCCTTCCACAGCCGCCGCGCCTCAGTGACCGTGCCGGCGGTGTCCATCGCCAGATAGGGCGAGACCTCCAGGCTGACATAGCCGTCGCCGCCCTTGAGGCGGTCATAGACCGGGCGCAGCACGTCGGCGGCGTTCTGGATGTCCTCGACGGCGACTGCCTCGAACAGGTCGGCCACGGTGCGGTCGCCGCGCTTCAGCGCCTTGCCGATCGGGGCGTCATACTCGTCCGAGCTGCCGATCGCCTTCTCGAAGATGGAGGGATTGGAGGTGACGCCCTTGACGCCGTCGGTGTCGATCAGCCGCTTCAGGTCGCCGTTGGCGATGAAGCCACGGGCGAGGAAGTCCAGCCAGACGGCTTGTCCGTGCTTTTCCAGTTCTTTGACGGGATTCATGGTGCTTATTTATCTCCAAGCCTGGGGGGCGAGGGGTTTCCGCGCCGATCCTGACGCGCTATCCTCTAGCTTACATGCTCCCGGGAGGGAACCAATCAAGGGTATTTGCGTCATACTCTCAGTGTAACTCCGTCGCGATCATGGCGATCCAGGCGGCAGTGGCTGTGTTGCGTAAAAAATCGTTGGCCGAAAGGTTCGGCCGAGATCTCGTTGCGTAACGCCGGCCACGTCGCCGTAGGCCCGTCGCGAATGGTCATGCTGGGGGACTGCATGCACGCACATACTGACGGTGTTACGTTCGCCGTTGCCAATAGCCCGCAATCGATCGCGCCGGCCGCAAGCGCCGAGGCGTGCGATCTCGAAATCGGTCAATGCGCGACACGCCTGCGACTGCTGGTCGCGGCGGGCTTTGCGCTGACCCTGCTCAGTGCAAGCCTCGCCTTCGACATGTGGGACGGGCTCGGCGACTACGATACGACGGTCGGCTATGCCGGCGTCGCCTTGTTTGGCCTGGTGACCAGCTGGCTGATCTGGCTGCTCCCCGCCGAGCGTGGACCGGTGGTGATCGCCACTCCTTTCGGCATTCGCGATCTGCGCATCGGTAGTGAATTCCTGCTTTGGGACTCCATTGCGGAGATTTCGGCTGAGGAAAGCCGCGGGCACAAGATGATCGTGCTGACGCCGACGCCGGCCTTGCGGCGGCAGCTCAGCACCATCCGCGGCTCGGGCCGCCGGGCGCAGAGCGATCGGATTGTCATCCATTCGGACGGTTTGGCGACCGATTTTGATACACTGCTGCGTGCTTGTCGCGACTATCATGCTGCCGCCGGTCCGCGCACTGCATTGCAGCAGGAAGATGAACGAGCGACGCAAGCGGTGCTCAAGGCTTCGCCGTAGAAGCGTCATAAGATCGCCGCCCGCAGCTCGCTATGCTGCGGCGCCGGATGGACTCATCCCCGGTAATGCCCGGATGTTGCGACCAAGTGACATTTTCTGGAAATGAGCCAATATAGACATAGATTCGCACAAATTACAGGCATGTGCCTGTTCGTAACTCACGGAGTGCCTACGTTGTGCGTTGCGTCGAGTTGGCCCCAGGGTGTCCAATGATCGTCATGTGCTCACGCTGATTCGAAATGGCCTGAGGAACGGTCCGGTAACTGCTTTCGTTTCAGCTTGTAGCGGAACTCACGCGGAGAGGGATCATGTACAACGATTCTCTATTCAACGCTTTCGCTCGGTCGTTCGAGGCGAGAAGCCAGCACGACATGTCGATGGCGGAATATCTGGAATCGTGTCGAAGCGATCCCATGAAATACGCAAATGCGGCCGAGCGACTGCTAGCAGCGATCGGCGATCCGCAGACGATTGACACGGCCAAGGACCCACGCCTTGGCCGTATTTTTTTGAACCGCACGATCCGCACCTATCCGGCCTTCGCCGGCTTCTACGGTATGGAAGAAACCATCGAGCGCATCGTCGGTTTCTTCCGTCACGCGGCGCAGGGCCTCGAAGAGCGCAAGCAGATCCTCTATCTGCTCGGTCCGGTCGGTGGCGGCAAGTCCTCGCTCGCCGAGCGGCTCAAGTCGCTGATGGAAGTGCAGCCGATCTACGTGCTCAAGGCCGGCGATGAGCTCTCGCCGGTGTTCGAAAGCCCGCTCAGCCTCTTCGATCCCGATCATCTCGGGCCGATGCTGGAGGAGAAATACGGCATTCCGCGCCGGCGTCTCACCGGTCTGATGAGCCCGTGGTGCTACAAGCGGCTGGAAGCCTTCGGCGGCGACATTTCTCAGTTCAGAGTCGCAAAAATCCAGCCGTCGCGGCTGCGCCAGATCGCGGTCTCCAAGACCGAGCCTGGTGACGAGAACAACCAGGACATCTCCTCGCTGGTCGGCAAGGTCGATATCCGCAAGCTCGAGACCTTCGCGCAGAACGATCCTGATGCGTACAGCTATTCCGGCGGCCTCAACCGCGCCAACCAGGGCATCCTTGAATTCGTCGAGATGTTCAAGGCGCCGATCAAGATGCTGCACCCGCTGCTGACCGCGACGCAGGAGGGCAACTACATCGGCACCGAGAACATCGGCGCGATCCCGTTCACCGGCGTCATTCTCGCGCACTCGAACGAAGCGGAGTGGGCGAGCTTCAAGGCCAACAAGAACAACGAGGCCTTCATCGACCGCATCTGCGTGATCAAGGTGCCGTACGTGCTGCGGGTCACCGAAGAGCAGAAGATCTACGAGAAGCTGATCCAGGGTTCGGAGCTGGCGTCTGCGCCGTGCGCGCCGTCGACACTGGAAACGATGGCTCGGTTCTCGGTCATGTCGCGCCTGCGCAAGCACGAGAATTCGACGCTGTTCGGCAAGATGCGGGTCTATGATGGCGAAAGCCTGAAGGAATCCGATCCCAAGGCACGAAGCGTCCAGGAATACCGGGATGCCGCCGGTGTCGACGAAGGCATGGACGGCGTGTCCACGCGCTTTGCCTTCAAGATCCTGGCGGCGACCTTCAACCATGACCCGCAGGAGGTCGCCGCCGATGCCGTGCACTTGATGTATGCGCTGGAGCAGTCGATCCGCCGGGAGCAGCTGCCCGAGGAAACCGAGAAACGTTACTTGGAGTTCATCAAGGCGGAGCTGGCACCGCGCTATGCTGAGTTCATCGGCAACGAGATCCAGAAGGCTTACCTCGAATCCTATTCGGATTACGGCCAGAATCTGTTCGACCGCTACGTGGATTACGCCGATGCCTGGATCGAGGACCAGGATTTCAAGGATCCGGACACCGGCCAGTTGCTCGATCGCGAACTGTTGAACCAGGAGTTGACCAAGATCGAAAAGCCGGCCGGCATTGCCAATCCGAAGGATTTCCGCAACGAGGTGGTCAAGTTCTCGTTACGGGCCAGAGCACAGAATGCCGGCAAGAATCCAACCTGGACCTCCTACGAGAAGATTCGCGACGTGATCGAAAAGCGGATATTCTCCCAGGTCGAGGATCTGCTTCCAGTCATCTCCTTCGGGTCGAAGAAGGACGGCGAGACGGAGAAGAAGCACGGCGAGTTCGTCGCACGCATGGTGGAGCGCGGCTACACCGAGCGTCAGGTTCGCCGGCTCGTCGAATGGTACATGCGCGTGAAGCAGGCCGGTTGAGGCGGATGGGAAAGTGGCCATTCATATTATTGACAGGCGCCTGAATCCAGGCGGCAAGAGCCTTGAGAACCGGCAGCGGTTCTTGCGTCGGGCAAAATCCCTGGTGCAGGGCGCCGTCAAGAAGACCTCGCAGGA
The DNA here is from genome assembly GCF_000473125.1 of Bradyrhizobium genosp. SA-4 str. CB756. Lineage (NCBI taxonomy): Bacteria > Pseudomonadati > Pseudomonadota > Alphaproteobacteria > Hyphomicrobiales > Nitrobacteraceae > Bradyrhizobium > Bradyrhizobium genosp. SA-4. The sequence goes on from NZ_KI421499.1 coordinate 321,860, forward strand.
ACGCGACATCAAGGACGTCCTGGAGGGTGGCGAGGTCACGATCCCGCTCGACGGCATGCACGAGCCGCGTTTCCGCCGCGAAGGCGGAACGCGCGACATGGTGCTGCCCGGCAACAAGAAGTTCATCGAGGGCGACTACCTCCAGCGCTCCGGCCAGGGCAGCGCCAAGGATTCGGGTCCGGGTGAGGGCGACAGCGAGGACGCTTTCCGCTTCGTGCTCTCCCGCGACGAGTTCGTCGATCTCTTCCTCGACGATCTCGAGCTGCCGGATCTGGCCAAGCGCAAGATCGCGCAGACCGAGAGCGAGGGCATCCAGCGCGCCGGCTACACCACGTCGGGCTCGCCCGCCAACATCTCGGTGAGCCGCACCGTGCAGCTCGCGCTCGCCCGCCGCATCGCGCTCCGCCGTCCGCGCAAGGGCGAGATCGAGGAGCTGGAGGCCGAGATCGCCGCCTGCACCGACGAGGATCTGCGCGCCGAGCTGATCGAGAAGCTCGAAAAGCTGAAGGCGAAATCCAAGCGCATTCCCTTCATCGATCCGCTCGACATCCGCTACCGCCGCTACGAGAAGGTGCCGCGCCCGGTCGCGCAGGCGGTGATGTTCTGCCTGATGGACGTGTCGGGCTCGATGTCCGAGCACATGAAGGATCTGGCCAAGCGCTTCTACATGCTGCTCTACGTGTTCCTGAAGCGGCGCTACAAGCATGTCGAGATCGTCTTCATCCGCCACACCGATCGCGCCGAGGAGGTCGACGAGCAGACCTTCTTCTACGGCCCGGCCTCCGGCGGCACGCTGGTCTCCAGCGCGCTGCAGGCGATGCACGAGATCGTGCGCGAGCGTTTCAATCCGGCGGACTGGAACATCTACGCAGCCCAGGCCTCCGACGGCGACAATTCCTATTCCGACGGCGAGCTCACCGGCATGCTGCTGACCGACAAGATTCTGCCGGTCTGCCAGTTCTTCGCCTATCTCGAGGTCGGGGAATCCGGCGGCAGCGCCTTCGATCTCTCCGACTCCTCGCTCTGGACCCTCTATGACCGCCTGCGCAACAGCGGTGCACCGCTCTCGATGCGCAAGGTCTCGGAGCGCAGCGAGATCTTCCCGGTGTTCCACGATCTGTTCCAGCGCCGCGATACTGCACAGGAGAAAGCCGCTCCATGACGGAACGCTTGTTCGAAGGCGCGGATTGGGACTTCCGCACCTTGCAGCGCATCACCGATGCTTGTGAGGAGGTGGCGTTGAAGGATCTCGGTCTCGACGTCTATCCGAACCAGATCGAGGTCATCACCGCCGAGCAGATGCTGGATGCCTATTCGTCGGTCGGCATGCCGCTGTTCTACAAGCACTGGTCGTTCGGCAAGCATTTCGCGTTTCACGAGGCGTCCTACCGCAAGGGCCTGATGGGGCTCGCCTATGAGATCGTGATCAACTCCTCGCCCTGCATCTCCTACCTCATGGAGGAGAACACGGCGACGATGCAGACGCTGGTGATCGCGCACGCCGCCTTCGGCCACAACCACTTCTTCAAGAACAATTATCTGTTCAAGCAGTGGACTGATGCGGAAGGCATCCTCGACTATCTCGACTTCGCCAAGAACTATGTCGCGACCTGCGAGGAGCGCTACGGCCGCATCGAGGTCGAGCGCACGCTGGACGCAGCGCATGCGCTGATGTCGCACGGCATCGACCGCTATCCCGGCAAGAAGAAGCTGGATCTGCGCGCCGAGGAGAAGCGGGCAGGGCGCCGCCGCCAGCACGAGGAAGAGGTCTTCAACGATCTCTGGCGCACCGTGCCCAAGGGCGCCGCCAAGAGCCGCTCGGCGCTCAGCATCGAGCGCCGCCGCAAGCTGCTCGGCCTGCCGCAGGAGAACCTGCTCTATTTCCTGGAGAAGAGCGCGCCGCGGCTCGCCCCCTGGCAGCGCGAGCTGCTGCGCATCGTCCGCCACATCGCGCAATATTTCTATCCGCAGAGCCAGACCAAGGTGATGAACGAGGGGACGGCGACCTACGTCCACTATCGCATCATGACCAAGCTGCACGAGCAGGGCCGCATCACCGACGGCAACTTCCTCGAATTCCTGGGATCGCACACCAACGTGGTGTTCCAGCCCGAATTCGACGACCCGCGCTTCTCCGGCTTCAACCCTTACGCGCTCGGCTTTGCCGTGATGCAGGACATCGAGCGCATCGTCACCAGGCCCGAGGACGAGGACCGCGAATGGTTCCCCGACATCGCCGGCAAGAACGACGTCATGGGCGTGCTGCGCGACGTCTGGGCCAATTACCGCGACGAGAGCTTCATCGGCCAGTTCTTAAGCCCCAAATTGATGCGGCAATTCCGCATGTTCCACCTGCACGACGATCCCGAGGAGCGCGCCGGCATCCGGGTCGACGCCATCCACGACGAGCGCGGCTTCCGCCGCGTCCGCCGCGAGCTGGCGCGCCAGCACGACGTCGGCTTCATCGACGCCAATATCGAGGTGGTCGACGTCGATCTCTCCGGCGACCGCCGGCTGATCCTGCATCACCACGTCATCAAGGGCTCGCAGCTCAACGAGACCGACGCCAAGCGCGTGCTCCAGCACCTCGCCGATCTCTGGACCTACGACGTCTCGCTGATCGAGGTCGATGCCAACGACAAGGTTTTGCGCGAATACGTCGTCAGCCCACGCCCGATTCCGGCAGCGGTGGCTTGAGGCCGGTAGTTAGGCCGAGCGCCTGATGTTGTGAGCCTCAACTGGCGCTCCGACGGAGATGCGTTCCCTCCCCCCTTGTGGGGAAGGGAACGGAGAAAGTTCTGCCGTCGTTGGCCGAGCACGATCTTCAGCTGATCACGCTTTCTTCTTCGCCACCTTCTTCACCGCATTCAGCTCCACCGCCTCGCGGATCAGCGCCTTGAGCGCTTTCTCGTTGATCTTCTCACCCTCGCGAATATCGATCGCGCGCCGCACGTTGCCATCGAGGCTGGAGTTGAACAGGCCGGCGGGGTCATCCAGCGCCGCGCCCTTGGCAAAGGTCAGCTTCACCACTTCCTTGTAGGTCTCGCCGGTGCAGATGATGCCGTCATGCTCCCACACCGGCACGCCGCGCCATTTCCATTCCTCGACGACCTCAGGATCGGCCTCCTTGATCAGGCCGCGGATGCGCCCCAGCATCTCGCCGCGCCAGTCGCCGAGCTCCTTGATCCTGCCGTCGATCAGCTTGGAGGGCGAAGCTCCCTCCACGTCCTTTGTGCTGCTCTTCTTTGCGGGTACGGCTTTCTTCATCATCTCGCCTCGTTCACGCGTTGCCGGCTGACATAGGGCAGCGCGAACAGATACAGCCCGGTCGCGAGCAGGGGGATCAGTGGGACGAATGCCACCAGCCCGATCCACGTCGCCTGAATCTGCATGGTCAGCGCAACAATGTTCGCGATCACCGCAACCGTGAACGCCATCGATAGCCACCGATGGATCTGCCGAATCCACTTATTCCCGTTCAATGAAACCTCCCTTGAGTTGATTGGATGAAGACCTGCGACGGAGCTAGCCAGCGCGCGCCAGCACCTCGTCGAGCTTGGCGAAAAACTGCTTCCAGCCGGCATGCGCGCCGCCAAACGCCTGCTTCTGCGTCGGGCTGAAGCCCGCCTGCTCGACGCGTAAGTGCGTGCCGGCGCCTGTCGGTGTCAGCGTGAAGGTGACGATGCTCTTCAGATCGAACGCCGCGTCCTCGTGCGAAAAATTCCAGGTGTAGGCGAGCGTCTTCTCCGGCTCGATGGTGAGCACCTCGCAATCCAGCACGCCGCCCCATTCGCCGCGCAGATTGAATCTGTGACCGACCGTCGGCTTGAAGTCGTTCTTCATCAGCCATTCCTCGATCAGATGCGGCTGCGTCAGCGCGCGCCAGAGCCGCTCGGCCGGAAAGGCAAATTCGCGTTCGACGACGACTGAGCGTTTCTCGGTCAATTGTTCGGTCATTGGTCCATCCTCTTCAGCAAATCATCCAGCGCATCGAGCCGGTTCTGCCAGAAGGAAGCCATCTGGCTGGTCCAGTCGATCAGCGGATTGAGCGCGCCGGGCTGCGCGCTGTAATGGGTCTGGCGTCCTTCATGACGGTCGCGCACGAGGCCGGCCTGCTTCAGCGCGCCCAGATGTTTCGAGACCGCCGGCTGGGAAACGCCGGATCGGGCCGTGAGTGCCCCGACCGTCTGCTCGCCCTCGCGGCACAGCCGCTCGAAGATCGCCCGCCGGGTCGGATCGGCGAGCGTCCTGAACAGAAGGTCGTGGGCGGCGGACATGCGGAATCCATAACCAGGAAGTTATGGATTAACTCATAACCGTAGGGTTATGGGTAAGTCAAGCGCGTTGAGGGATGAGTTGGGAGAGGGCGCCGCAGGCCCCTCTTACCTCTCCCGCTTGCGGGAAAGGTCGGCGCGTCCCGGGCGATGCGAAGCATCGTCCCGCGCGCCGGGGTGAGGGCTCTCTCCTCTTGGGGGTTCTTGACTGAGGAGACACCCTCTCCCCAACCCTTCCCCGCAGGCGGGGGAGGGGGCGCACCGATTTCGCGGCGGCCGAAGTGCTCAAGGCCGCAAGTAAAGATACCCCTGCGATTGCAACTCGGCCAAACGAACCACGCCACCCCTCTCCGCGCTGACGAAGCCGGGCAGCAAGTCCGTCAGCGTGACGTTCTGCGCTTTCATGGTGTTGGGGCAGGCGGCGAGCTCGACGCCGTCCTTGGAGAATTCACCAACGCGCCTGCGGACGTCGGGATTTGCCTGCGCGGCGTGAAACGGTTTCAGCGCGGGACCGTGGATCACCAGCGCGATCGTGACGTGCGCGGGGCCGCCGACGCCGTCGATATGGTTCTGGATGTTGCCGAGCACGAAATTGACCTTCTCGGCATCGCTGAGGTGATAGACGACCTTGAGCTTGTTCGACGACGGAGCCGCGGTCGCAGCCTGTGCTCGCGAGACGCCGAGCACTGCGCCCAAAGCCGAGGCTGCGCTCCACAACATGTTCCGGCGGTTCATGACGATTTCTTTCGACTAGGCCTGATTTCGCCGGACAAATGTCACTTGTGGCGCAGCGCGGCGAGTTCCTTGCGGTCGGTCACCAGCGAGGCGCATTCGCTGGTGTCGGTGCGCTCAAGGCGGAACATTCCGTCGTCGGCGCCGGCGACCAGCGATCGATCGTCATCTGGATCCGGATTGTTGTGCTTCCAGATCCTGACCCGCGCGAGCCGTACGATGGCCGATTTGTCGTCCTTCGACAGTGCGACCCCGATGCTGCCGCCCTCGCAGTCGACGCCGCAGCCGAGGCGGATCTCGTTGCCGTCTTTCACGAACACGACATGGTGGCAGTCGCCCTGGGAGTCGAAGTCGCCGCTGCGATGGCGGTATCGGAAGCCGAGGCGGAAGGAGTTGTGCAGCTCCTTGTCCTCCTTGTCCAACTCGGCCGAAACCAACAGCTTCATCGCGGCGACCTTCTGCTTCGGATGCTGCGCCAGATGTTCGGCATCGTAGCGGCGGACGAAGCAGGCATAGGCCTTGTTGCCAGGTTTACCCGCATACATGCGCGCGTTGAAGCTCTCGGCCTCGGCCTTGCTCGCCGCGCGGATGTCGTCGGTCTCCTCGGCCCGGGCGGCGCCGACCAAGGCGGCAAGGACAAGCGGAAGGACGAGGGCAAGCTTCATGATCGCACCAGACGCGTGGGCCGTGGCCCGCCTGGAGAGGGGGCCGATCGGCGGTTAGTCGCGGGCGGCGCGGAGCGCGTTCAAGCGGCGACCGGCCCCCTTTCCCGCGGGCAGCCTCGCGCAAGGTTCCAGGTTTAACGATCTGGAAGGAGGGGAACTGATAAACCCCAGATTGTAGCAAATGCTGGTGGCGGTCAAAAATGTCCGTAAGTCAGAACTTGCCCAATCTTGCGATCGGCTATTCCCTGGCGCGGCTGCTGAAGATATTGGCCGCCGGCGCGCTGATGACGCTCGTGTCTGCCGCGATCGCTCTCAACTGGTTTCAGATCAAGACCCTCACGCCGTTCCAGATCACGGTCTGCTATGTCGGTCTCGCGTTGTTCGGCCTTGTCACCCTGCGGACGCTCTGGACGCTGCTCTTCGCCAGGACGCCGGTCGTCTTCATCACCCGTGTCGGCATTCGCGACACCAGGATCGCCGACGACACCATCGCCTGGAGATCGGTGCGGGAGATATCGGTCTGGCAATTTCGCAATCAGAAGATCGTGGTGCTCAAGCTTGATCCTCTCATCGCCGACCGCTTCGACGGCGGCTTTCTCAAGCGCATCGTCTCGATGATGAACAAGGCGGTCGGCGCCGAGGGCGTGCTGATCAATCCGAGCGGCCTGACTATCGACGGCGAAACACTGCTCGAGACCTGCAAGCAATACTGGAAGGCCGGCCGCCTGGCCTATTCGGGCCGCGCCGCTGTCGTGCCCGAGCCGGTCAGCTAGTCCGGACCGCGGCCGAAGCGGACCGCGCTTCTTTCACGAACACGGCGTGATGGCAGTCGCGGCATGCGTGACGCGTTCGACGCGCATACGCGCGCAGGGCGGAGCGAAGCCGCGTGGTTCCATGCACGGCCTTAGTCGAACCTGAGACCGGGAAGGTTCAATCAAGCTCGGGCCTTCGCTCCGAGGGGAACTCGATGCCGCGCGGCCTTCGATATTGTCCAAATTCGTCAATGTGATAGCGTTCACAGACGATTGCTTTCGGCAGTCTTAAGGTGGGGCCGCCTCTTGTAGTGTGTGGAGTCCCCGCAATGGGAGAAATTCGCGACTTCAGATCCGGCAATCGGGGGGAGCCGCCTCCGAGCGGGGCGCTGCCTCGGCGACTCGCTGCGATCATTGTCGGCGATATCGCGTCCTACAGTCGCTTGATGCAGGCTGACGAGGAGGGCACGCACGCCCGCGTCAAGCGGATCGAGCGGGATCTCATCATGCCCAGCATCGTCGAGCACCATGGAAGCCTGGTGAAGACGACCGGCGATGGCTTCATTGCGATTTTCGATAGTCCCGTCGAGGCTGTTCGATGCAGCATCGTCATCCAGCAAAATCTCGTCGGCCGCAACACTTCGCAGCCGAAACATTCGCGGATCGAATACCGGATCGGCGTCAATCTCGGTGATGTCATCGTCGAGCCGGACGACATCTATGGCGACGGCGTCAACATCGCCACGCGCATCGAAGGCATTGCCGAGCCGGGCCAGGTCTACATCTCCGGCGCGATCTACGAGCAGATCAAGCACAAGGTGGTGTGCGGCTATGAATCGCTCGGCGATCGCAAGGTCAAGAACATCACCGATCCGGTGCGAGTCTACCGCGTGCTGCCGGACGCAGACGCGCTCGGCAGAACGCGAAGCCGGCGCGAGAATGCCTTGATCTTTTTCCTCGGGATCAGCGTGCTGATCATCGCCACCGGCGTACTTTGGTATCTGCTGGCACAGCCGGCTGGCAGGCGGAACGAGCAGGCCGCCGCACCGACCGCCGCGCCGACCGTCGCGCCGGCCGCATCTCCAAGCCCGCAGCCCGCTCCACGCGAAGCGGCGACGCAAACGCCGGAGCCGTCTCCCTCAGTGGCTTCGGCACCTCCGCCGCCCTCGCCGGTACCCAGCCCATCGCCGATACCCGTCCGCGAACCCGACATGATCGCCATTCGCGGCGGCAGCTTCGCCATGGGGAGCAATGATGATCCGACCGAACGTCCGGTTCATCAGGTCACGATCAAGCCGTTCTCGATCGGCAAATATCCGGTGACCGTGCAGCAATGGAACGAATGCGCCGCTGCGAAGGGGTGCGCCTTCACGGCCGTGGGCAAGGACGATGCGCCGGTGAGCAATGTGAGCTGGACCGATGCGCAGCAATATGTAGCCTATCTCTCCCAGGCGGCGAAGAAGCCGTACCGGCTTCCGAGCGAAGCCGAATGGGAATATGCGGCGCGCGGCGGAACAACGAGCAAGTATTGGTGGGGCGACAAGCTCCAGCCCGGCATGGCCGGGTGCAAGGATTGCGGTGATCTCGCAGCCGAGCAGCCGGCGAAGGTCGGCGGCTTCAAGCCCAATCCGTTCGGGCTGTACGACATGGGCGGCGGCATCGACCAGTGGGTCGAGGATTGCTGGCACAGAAGCTATCAGGGCGCGCCGGCCGACGGCTCAGCATGGACCGGCGGCGACTGCTCCTCGCATGTCCTGCGCTCGGGCTCGTGGAAGAACGATTCAAGATATGTGCGGCCGTCAAACCGCGATGGTTACGACACCAATGTCCGTTACCCCACGCACGGATTCCGCGTCGCGCTCAGTCCGTGATTTCCGGAGTAGATTTGATGAAGATCATGTCCTGTGTCGCACTTGCGGCTGCGATCGCATTGCTCCCGGGTGCGGCGTACGCGCAGGGCAAGACCGCGCCTAAGGATGCCAAGCTCTACTTCATCACGCCGCGCGACGGGCAGAAGGTTCGCGGTGCATTTTGGGTCCGGTTCGGCTTGCGCAACATGGGCGTGACGCATGCCGGCGACGACTACCAGAACGCGGGTCATCACCATCTGCTGGTCGATGTCAACGACCCCATCGATCCCAAGGAGCCGATCCCGCAGGACAAGTCGCATCTGCATTTCGGCGCGGGGCAGACCGAAACCATGCTCGAACTCCCGCCCGGCACGCACACGCTGCAATTGGTGCTGGGCGATGCGAAGCACTATCCGTTCGAGCCGCCGGTCGTATCCGACAAGATCACGATACGTGTCCGGCAGCCCGTTTCCGGCAAGTAGTCACCGCAGGCTGGCGTTGATCTTGTCCAGCACCGCCGAGCCCGGGCACAGCGCGTCCGCTTCCAGCGTGTTGAGCGGCGTCTCGACCGTGTTGAGATGCTCGTGCAGATCTTCCGCGTCGGGATCGACATAGAGCAGGCCGGTGACGATCTGGCCCTTGGCGGCGTGCTTCGCGAGGAAGGTCTGCGCGCCGAGCCTGTCGTGCGGATCGTAATCGGCATCGATCTTGCGCAGCGCGATCTTGCTGCCGTCGTGCTGCTCGACCATCTGCACCGTGCCCGGCGCGTAGTCGACCGCGATGGGATCGCGGCCGACCAGCACGTCGAGCCGGTTCACCGCGTCATTGTGCTCGCGGACATAGTCGAAGCTCTTGGTCGAGCCGGCATGGTTGTTGAAGGCGATGCAGGGGCTGATGACGTCGATGAAGGACGCGCCCTTGTGGCGGATCGCAGCCGCGATCAGCGGCACCAGCTGGGTCTTGTCGCCGGAGAACGAGCGCGCGACGAAGGTGGCGCCAAGTTGCAGCGCGATCGCGACGAGGTCGATGGCGTTGTCGGTGTTGGTGACGCCCTTCTTGCTCTTCGAGCCGCGATCAGCCGTGGCCGAGAACTGGCCCTTGGTCAGGCCGTAGACGCCGTTGTTCTCGACGATATAGGTCATGTTGACGCCGCGCCGGATCGAATGCGCGAACTGGCCGAAGCCGATGGAAGCGGAATCGCCGTCGCCGGAGACGCCGAGATAGATCAGGTCGCGGTTGGCGAGGTTGGCGCCTGTCAGCACGCTGGGCATGCGGCCGTGCACGGAGTTGAAGCCGTGCGAATTGCCGAGGAAATAGTCCGGCGTCTTCGACGAGCAGCCGATGCCGGAAATCTTCGCCACCCGGTGCGGCTCGATCGAGAGCTCGTAGCAGGCCTCGATGATCGAGGCCGTGATCGAGTCGTGGCCGCAGCCGGCGCACAGCGTCGAGATCTTGCCTTCGTAATCGCGATGCGTGTAGCCGAGCTCGTTCTTCTTCAGCCCGGGATGATGAAACTTTGGCTTGGCAATATAGGTCATGCGAGCCTCTGCAATTCCAGCCTCGTCATGGCCGGGCTTGACCCGGCCATCCACGTCTTGGCCGGAGAAAAGGAAAGCGTGGATGCCCGGGTCAAGCCCGGGCATGACGATGGAGAGAACAAGGGGAAAATCATGACACGGCCTTGCGGAGCGGGGTCACCTTGAGGTGATCCTGGTGGTCGCCAATGGCTTTTGCGATGAAACGGGCGGTGATCGGCGAGCCGTCATAATGCACGATCGGCACGAGCCGCACCGGATCGATGCCGTTCTCGTTGACGATGAGCTGGCGCAGCTGGCTGTCGCGGTTCTGCTCGACCACATAGACGAAATCGTGCTCGGCGAGGAAGCTCGCCACGCTCGAGTGGAACGGGAAGGCGCGGATGCGGAGGCGGTCGAGCTGATGCCCGCGCGCCTCCAGGAGGCCGATCGCCTCGTCCATCGCCGGCGAGGTCGAGCCGAAATAGATCACGCCATATTTGGTCGGCCGTTCCGCGTTGGCCTGCAGCGGGCGCGGAACGAGGTCCTGTGCGGTCTCGAACTTGCGCACCAGACGCTGCATGTTGTCGGCATAGACAGGGCCTTCCTCGGAATAGCGTGCATAGCGGTCGCGCGAGGTGCCGCGGGTGAAATAGGAGCCCTTGGTCGGATGCGTGCCGGGATAGGTGCGGTAGGGAATGCCGTCGCCGTCGACGTCGAGATAGCGGCCGAAGTCGCGCCCCTCTTCCAGCATCTCCTCGGTCATCACCTTGCCGCGGTCGTATTGCCTTGCGTCGTCCCACTTCAGCGGACGGCAGAGCCGGTGGTTCATGCCGATGTCGAGGTCGAGCATCAGGAAGATCGTGGTCTGAAGCCGCTCGGCGAGATCGAAGGCAGCCGCCGCGAACTCGAAGGCCTCGGCGGGATCTTCAGGGAACAGCAGCACATGCTTGGTGTCGCCGTGCGAGGCATAGGCGCAAGCGATGATGTCGCATTGCTGGGTGCGGGTCGGCATGCCCGTCGAGGGGCCGGCGCGCTGAATGTTCATGATCACGGCCGGGATCTCGGCGAAGTAGGAGAGGCCGATGAACTCGGTCATCAGCGAGATGCCGGGGCCCGAGGTCGCGGTGAAGGCGCGGGCGCCGTTCCAGGACGCACCGATCACGATGCCGATCGAGGCCAGCTCGTCCTCGCCCTGCACGATGGCATATTTCGCCTTACCGGTTTCCGGATCGTGCCGGTACTTCTTGCAGTGGGCGGTGAAGGCTTCCGCCACCGACGAGGACGGCGTGATCGGATACCAGGCGCATACCGTGGCGCCGCCATAGACGGCGCCGAGCGCGGCGGCGCTGTTGCCCTCGATGAAGATGCGGTCGCCGACCTTGTCGGACTTCTTCACGCGCAGCCCGATCGGGCATTTCAAATTCTGCAGCGCCCAGTCGCGGCCGAGATGCAGCGCGTGGACGTTGGAGGACAAGAGCTTCTCCTTGCCCTTGTACTGCTCGCCGATCAGCTGTTCGATCAGCTTCGGGTCCATGTCGAGCAGCGCCGAGAGGCTGCCGAGATAGATGATGTTCTTGAACAGCTGGCGCTGGCGCGGATCGGTGTAGGTCGAGTTGGTGATGGCGGTGAGCGGCACGCCGATCACGGTGATGTCGTCGCGGAATTTGGTCGACGGCATCGGCTTGGTGGAATCGTAGAACAGGTAGCCGCCAGGCTCGATGCCGGCGACGTCCTTGTCCCAGGTCTGCGGGTTCATCGCCACCATCATGTCGACGCCGCCGCGGGCGCCGAGATGGCCGTCTTCCGTGACCCGCACCTCGTACCAGGTCGGCAGGCCCTGGATGTTGGAGGGGAAGATGTTACGCGGGGACACCGGCACGCCATGGCGCAGGATCGCGCGGGCGAACATCTCGTTGGCGCTGGCCGAGCCCGAGCCGTTGACGTTGGCGAAGCGGACGACGAAGTCGTTTACGCTGCTGATCGGCTTTTTGTCGGGCATGATGATCCTGCGTGCGTCATCTCGATGAAATATTTCTGCATGTCCCAGGCGCCGGTGGGGCAACGCTCGGCGCACAGCCCGCAATGCAGGCAGACGTCCTCGTCCTTCACCATCACGCGCCCGGTCTTGAGATCGGAGGAGACGTAGAGGTCCTGGTCCGGGTGCGGCGAGGGCGCCTTCAGCCGCTGGCGCAAATCATCTTCCTCACCGTTGTTGGTGAAAGTGATGCAATCCATCGGGCAGATATCAGCGCAGGCATCGCATTCGATGCAGAGCGAGGTCGAGAACACGGTCTGCACGTCGCAGTTCAGGCAACGCTCGGCTTCGCCCAGCGCCAGCTTGACGTCGTAACCAAGCTCGACCTCGGCGCGGATGTCCTTCAGCGCGATCACCTTGTCGCGATGCGGCACCTTGAAGCGCTTGTCGTTGGAGATGTCGTTGTCATAGCTCCATTCGTGGATGCCCATCTTCTGCGAGGAGACATGCACCTCCGGCAGCGGCCGCTCGGTGATATCCTCGCCCGACAGCATCTTGTGGATCGACAAAGCGGCGTCATGGCCGTGCGCGACTGCCCAGATGATGTTCTTCGGCCCGAACGCGGCGTCGCCGCCGAAGAAGACCTTCGGATTGGTCGAGGCGAAGGTGTTCGGATCGACCTTGGGCATGTGCCATTTGTCGAACTCGATGCCGCAATCCTGCTCGATCCAGGGGAAGGCGTTCTCCTGGCCGACCGCGACCAGCACGTCGTCGCAGGGAATGGTCTGATCGGGATCGCCCGAAGGCACCAGATTGCGGCGGCCTTTTGCGTCGTATTCGGCTTTGACGTGCTGGAAGGTGACGCCGATGAGCTTGCCCGCGACATGCTTGAATGCCACCGGCACCATGTAGTTGAGGATCGGGATATCCTCGTGGATCGCGTCTTCCTTCTCCCAGGGCGAGGCCTTCATCTCCTCGAAGCCGGAACGCACGACCACCGTGACTTTCTCGCCGCCGAGCCGGCGCGCGGTGCGGCAGCAATCCATCGCGGTGTTGCCGCCGCCGAGCACGATGACGCGCTTGCCGATCTTGTCGGTATGGCCGAACGACACATTGGCCAGCCACTCGATGCCGATATGGATATTGGCGGCGGCCTCTTTCCGGCCGGGAATGTCGAGCTCGCGGCCGCGCGGAGCGCCGGAGCCGACGAAGATCGCGTCGTACTTCTCGGCGAGCAGCGACTTCATGCTCTCGATCCGGTGACCGCCCTTGAACTCGACGCCGAGACCCAGGATGTAGCCGGTTTCCTCGTCGATGACGGAATTGGGCAGGCGGAATTTCGGGATCTGCGTGCGCATCATGCCGCCGGCTTCCGGATCGGCATCGAACACCGTGCAGTGATAGCCGAGCGGCGTGAGATCGCGCGCGACGGTCAGCGAAGCTGGGCCGCCGCCGACCAGCGCAACACGCTTGCCGTTCTTCGGCGTGGGTTTCGGCAGGCGCTGCCTGATGTCGTCCTTGAAGTCGGCGGCAACGCGCTTGAGGCGGCAGATCGCGACGGGATTTTCCTCGACGCGTCCACGCCGGCACGCCGGCTCGCATGGTCGATCGCAGGTGCGTCCCAGGATGCCGGGAAACACGTTCGATTGCCAATTGATCATATAGGCGTCGCTGTAGCGGCCTTGCGCGATCAGTCGGATGTATTCGGGAACCGGGGTGTGCGCAGGACAGGCCCACTGGCAATCGACCACTTTGTGAAAGTAGTCGGGGGCCGCGATATCGGTCGGTTTCATTCCTACCCTGTCCGCGCAGGCTCAAAGGACCCGGCGGCCTCTTCTTGAGCTTGGCGAACGCTTAACAGGCGTCGATCTGGTTTCTGAATGACGTCATTAGGTTAGCTTATTAGAACCACTCCGAAGTACAACGGCAAATTTCCGCGCTTCCCCGCTTTCATGGGAGCTGCGCGCGCACAGCATTGACGCCGCGCGCCGGCATGCGGCGGTGCAATATGTTGCGGTGCATGTAAGCCGCGTCAGCCGCGCGCGATGTCGCTGTTCGCGAGGTCCCACATCAGGCAGTAGGTGCCGACGGAGACCGGAAGCGGGAAGGGCGAAGCGGCGGGACCGGTGAAGCGCTCGGCAATCACGGCCGAGACCGCGCCGACATGCGTGCCGTCGATCAGCACAAACCAGTCGCGCGCGCCGTCGTTGCGCGCCGCCGGAATTCCCGCCGTCGCGCCCGACAATTCCGGCTCGCTTTCGAGCAGATGCATCGAGATGATGCCCTCGCGCGTTTCCGGCGCCAGCCTTTCTTGCAGTGCATCACGCCATGCACCGGCTTTGTCGGTGTTCGGCCGCAGCCGCACCACGCCGAGCGCAGCCCCGCGTCCGGTGCCGTTGCTGATGGTGATGCGCGCAACCACGCGCAGCATGTCCTTGAAGCGTGCCATGGTCTGCCGCGACCAGTCGGTCGGGCTTGCGAGCCGCGCCTTGTAGGCGGGGCTGTCGAGCACTTCGAGCGTCGCGGTCGAGTACAGGCAGAGATATTTGGGATTGGCGGCATGCGCGACATAGCGCCGCGCCTCCAGGAAACCCTCGATCGCGACGCGCTCTTCCAGATGCTCGCGATCGTACCAGCGGTTGAAGTCGGCCTCATCGGCGGCGTCGATGTTCATCGACGTCAGCAGCATCCCTGTCCCGGCGAGTGGCATTTTCTTGTTGTCCTTCCCATGCAGACCCTCATGGTGAGCGTCCGGACGATGCTGCGCATCGCCAGGTGAACCATGAAAGGCCCCCCGCTGTTAATCTCGGCCTTCATCCTTCGAGACGCGCTCTTCGAGCGCTCCTCAGGATGAGGGTCTAGATCTCTAGCGCGAGATTTTGGACGCGACGTCTGCGATCGCCCTCATGACCGCGTCCCTCACGCCGGCATCATAGAGCGAATGGCCGGCTTCTTCCACGATCCGAATCTCGGAACCGGGCCAGACTTTCGCGAGCGCATGAGAGGTCTCGGGCGGGCACAACAGGTCGTAGCGTCCCTGGACGATGATGCCGGGAATGCCTTCGAGCTTTCCGGCGCTGCGCAACAGCTGGTCTTCGCTCATGAAGGAATTGTTGACGAAATAATGCGCTTCCATGAACGGCGTCGCCGGCAGCGTGCGCCAGACGTTGAGCGAGGCGAGGTCCAGCCGCGTCTTGGCCGGCTTGTGCTCGGATAGTGTGCGCTCGGCGTCGTGCCAGGCCCGCGCCGCCGGCCCATGCACCGCCGGATCGGCATCGAGGATGCGGCGCCAATAGGCGTCTACCGGACGGCTGCGCTCCTCGGGCGGCAGCACGCTCAGAAAATCCTCGGAGAGCGCGGGATAGAATTGCGACAGGCGCGAGGTGAAGGCCGTCTCGACCTCGGCCCGCGTGCCGAGGAACGTCGCGCGCAGCGCGATGCCAGAGACGCGCTCGGGATGCGCCTCTGCATAGGCCAGCGCCAGCGTCGCCCCCCAGGAGCCGCCGACCAGCATCCAGCGTTCGAAGCCGAACTTCTCGCGGATCTTCTCCATATCCGCGACGAGATGCGCCGTGGTGTTGTGCTCGCGCGATCCCTTGGGACGGCTGCGGCCGCAGCCGCGCTGGTCGAACAGCACGGCGCAGAAGCGTTCGGGATCGAACAGCTTGCGATGATCGGGCTGGCAGCCGCTGCCGGGGCCGCCATGCAGATAGATCGCGGGGATGCCGTCGGGGCGGCCGACGCTCTCGACATAGAGCTCGTGGCCGTCGCCGACGTCGAGCATGTCGGAGGTCAGCGGGGCAAAGGGATCGGCGCGTTTGGCGGATACGGCCGCGTCGGCGTCAGGCACCATTCTCGGATTCCAGAGTGCCCCCGGCGAAATTGCGATAGAGGAAGCGGTTGGTCTCGCCCTCGGCCTCGCGCTCGGCCTGCTTGAAGATGGTCTCGTGCAGCGGCGACAGCGCACAGGCCGGATCGGTGTTGGCGGCATCGCCGGTCAGCGCAAAGGCTTGGCAGCGGCAGCCGCCGAAATCGATCTCGCGGAATTCGCAAGACTTGCACGGCTCCTTCATCCAGCCGGTGCCGCGATAGCGGTTGAAGGCATCGGAGTTCTGCCAGATCCAGGCGATCGAATGGTTGGAGCGGACGGATTCGAAGTCGAGCCCGGTGATGCTCTCGGCAGCATGGCAGGGCAGCACCTTGCCGGCGGGCGAGATGTTGAAGAACTGCCGGCCCCAGCCGCCCATGCACTTCTTCGGTCGCAACGCATAATAGTCAGGCACGACGTAGTCGATGGTCAGCCGGCCTTTGTGTTGCTCGCGCGCCTCCTCGACGAGGCGGGTGCACTCCTCGAGCTGCGCGACGGTCGGCATCAAGGCGGCGCGGTTCTTCAGCGCCCAGCCGTAATACTGCACATTGGCGACCTCGAGCCGGTCGGCGTCGAGATCGAGCGACATCTGGATGATGTTGGGGAGCTGGTGCAGGTTCTGGCGATGCATCACCGCATTGACGGTGAGCGGCAGATCGAGCTCGCGCGTCCACTTCGCGACCTCGAGCTTCTTGCGGTGGCCACCCTTGTAGCCGGCGACGCGATCGGCGAGGCCTTCCTCGATGCCCTGGAAAGAGATCTGCACATGGCAGAGCCCGGCATCTGCGAGGTCGCCCAGCTTCTCGCGCGTCAGCAGCACGGCCGAGGTGATGAGATTGGTGTAGAGGCCGGCATCGCTGGCGTGCTTGACCAGCTCGACGAGGTCTTTTCGCGCCGTCGGCTCTCCGCCGGAGAAATGCACCTGCAGCACGCCGATCTCGGCGAGCTCGGTCAACACCTTCTTCCACTCGTCCGTGGTCAGCTCCTTGCCGGAGCGATCGAGCTCGACCGGGTTGGAGCAATAGGGGCATTGCAGCGGGCAGCGATGGGTGATCTCGAGCAGCACCGCGAGCGGGATGCCAAAGGTCTCAGCCGTCGAGCGCTGCTTCTCCAGCACCGCGAGGCTGTCGCTGGTCTCGGGCGGGATGTTGCCGAGCACGTCGCTCATGACGTCTTCTCCCGGGCTTCGGTGAGAAAGCCCTTGTCGGCGAGATCCTGGAGCATGGCGATGACGTCGGTGAGGATCGCCTCGCGCGGCGCGGCGTATTTCTCAGCTAACTGATCGGCGACGTCGCCGACATTGCGCTCGCCGTTGCAGAGCTGCAGCACCTCGACCGCGATCTCGTCAGGCGCCAGCACGCGCTCCGGCGCCAGGATCACCCAGACCTTGCGCGTCTCGTCATATTTCAGCTTGGCATGCCGCGGCAGCACGGGGCGGCTTGCCTCGCTGACGCTGATGTTTCGCGGCCCGGCCATAACTCTAGTCCCTCAGCTCGCCTTGGGCACGAACGCGCCCGGCGGTATGTGGCCCTCGACATAGGCATGCTGGAGCGCATCGAGCTGCACCCACAGCACGTTGGTCTTGAAGATTAGCGCATTGCAGACCTGAGCGCGCTGCTCCGGCGTCGTGGCATGCGCCTTGACATAGTCGAGCGCAAAGCCGGCATCGCGCGGCGCCTGCGCCAGGCGGCGCTTGAAGTAGCTCATGATATCTGGATTGACGAAGTCGTAATGCTCCAGCATGCCGGAGATGCGTTCCTCGTGCAGGTTCGGCGCGAACAGCTCGGTCAGGGAGGAGGCGATCGCCTCCAGCGGGCTCTTCTCGCGGCAGTAGTGGACATAAGCCTCCACCGCAAAGCGCGTCGCCGGCAAGATGCCTTCGGTGGATTCCACATAGGCCGTATCGAGGCCGAGGCCTTCGGTCAGCTTCAGCCAGCGCTCGATGCCGCCCTCGCTGCCGACATCGCCGTCATGGTCCTCGATGCGGTGACGCCATTCGAGCCGCGTGGCGCGGTCGCGGAAGCGCGAGATCACCACCGCGTCCTTGATCGGGATCGTGCTCTGGTAATAGTAGCGGTTCAGCGCCCAGGCCTGCACCTGGCCCTTGTTCAGCTTGCCGCCGTGCAGCAGCCTATGGAACGGATGCAGGCTGTGATAGCGCGTCGCGCCGATGTGGCGCAGCGTCGCCTCCAGTTCCTCGGCCGAGTTGAGGCGGATGTCCTTGCCGATCGAGAGCGCGGTCATTCCAGTCATGGACACGGCATTCACAGCACGATCTCCGTTCCGTCGGCGGGTATCTGCCAGCCCGCCTCTTCGACAGTCTTGCGCTCGCTTGAGCCGGGCAGCAACGCCGGATTCGAGTTGTTGATATGCAGAAACATCTTCCTGTCGATAGTGAGATCGGCCAGCCGCGCGATCGCGCCATCGTGACCGGACATCGCGACATGGCCCATGCTCTTGCCGGTCTTGTGGCCGAGCCCGGCCCTGATCATCTCGTCGTCCTGCCAGACCGTTCCGTCGAAGAACACCAGCGCAGCGCCGTCGATCTCGGCCTTGAGCGCGTCGGTCACCTCGGCGCAGGCGGCGATGAAGTAGAAACATTTGCCGGTCGACTTGTCGGTGATCTTCAGGCCGAGCGTATCGCCGTCGCCGGTCTCGCCGCCGGGATGCGCCTTGCCTTCAAGATACCAGGCCGACTTGCCCGGCACGGCGAACGGCAGCACCTCGAGGCCCGAGCGGGCGGCGTCGGTCAGTCGCGGCTCGAACGGCTCGCCGATTCCGATCGGCTGGCGCTTCACGTTCTTCTCGTTCAGCACGTTGAAGATGCTGTTGCTCGCAAGGATCGCCAGCACCTTCTCGTGCGCATAGATCGTAAAGGGCGAGCCCTCGCGCATCGACAGCAGGCCGGCCACCGCGTCTACTTCGCCGTTGGTCAGGATCACGCCTGCCACAGGCGTATGGCGCAGCGCGCCTGGTTTGGGATGCAGCTGCGGCGTGGCATTCAATTGCTGGCGAAGGTCGGGCGAGGCGTTGATCAGGAACCAGTGCTCGCCATCGCCGCTGAAGGCGACCGAGGCTTGGGTTCTCTGGAGGTCATGCCCGTGCGCGCGGGCGGCCCGGCAGCCCTCGCAGCCGCAATTCCATTGCGGGACTCCGCCGCCGGCCCCGGCGCCCAGGACGACGACGCGAAGCATGATCCGTCTCCTGGGACAAATTCGCGAAGTGGATCTCAG
This sequence comes from Bradyrhizobium genosp. SA-4 str. CB756, assembly GCF_000473125.1. Classification (NCBI taxonomy): domain Bacteria; kingdom Pseudomonadati; phylum Pseudomonadota; class Alphaproteobacteria; order Hyphomicrobiales; family Nitrobacteraceae; genus Bradyrhizobium; species Bradyrhizobium genosp. SA-4. The sequence continues at coordinate 340,726 of NZ_KI421499.1, forward strand.
GCCGACACGGTTTCCGTCATTCGGAAACCGATCGTGACCGAAAGATCCACCTGCGCGGAACGCAAATGCACCAACCGCTTACTTGCGGGTGGCGCTCACATACATGTTGATTTCCATGCCGCAGGGCACTTCGACGATCTTCGGGGCTTTCCAGGCCATTTTGGCTCTCCATTTCGCGAATTCGGACGTGTCCGCCCGTGGGTTAAAGTAATGCGGGCGCAAAAGTTCGCCAGTGAAATTTTCCCGAGCACGTGCATGTTGCGCCGCGAAAAATGGTAATGGAACATCACTTCCGGCGGCGCTGCCTTGCGCTTGGCGCATTCGGTCGTGAACCCTGTCCTGATAAAGCAGTTGTGAGCGCACTGCAGCTTTCAATCCGGTACAGGCGACCCAAGTGGACCTCGTGATGCCCAAATACTTCTTCAACACCCGCATCGGCGACGAACTGATCGTGGATCCTGACGGAGAGGACCTGCGCAACCCCGATCGCGCCTGGGAAGTCGCCCGCCAGATGATCCTGGAGGTGGTGAAGTCCGAGGGCGCCCAGCCGGCGCTGCTCGAGGCCGTCATCGAGGTCACCGACGACGACGGCGAGATCGTGCTGGAGTTTCCCTTCACCGAGGCCCTGCTGGACATGCCGGACCAGTCGGCGACGCGGCACTAACCCGCTCTTCCTCCCTGCGAAATCCGCATGGCTTTGCCGCGTTCCCGGCGCTAAAAGACGCCGGTTACACGGAGCAAACCATGCAAGATCTCTGGCGCCTGTCGGCCGCCGACCTCGCCGCCCTCGTCAGGTCCAAGAAGGTATCCGCCAAGGAGGCGGCCAAGGCCGGTCTCGACCGGCTGGACGCGGTCAATCCCCGGCTCAACGCCGTGATCGACCACCGGCCCGAGGACGTGCTCAAGCAGGCTGATGCCGTCGATGCCGCCATCGCCCGTGGCGAGGACCCCGGCGTGCTCGCCGGAGTGCCTGTGACCATCAAGGCCAATGTCGACCAGGAAGGCTTTGCCACCACCAACGGCCTCAAACTCCAGCGCGACCTGATTGCGCGCGAGGACAATCCGGTGGTCGCCAATTTCCGCAAATCCGGCGCCATCCTGCTCGGCCGGACCAACTGCCCGGCGTTCTCCTACCGCTGGTTCACCACCAACCTCGTCCATGGCGACACCAAGAACCCCCGCGATGCCTCGCTGACGCCGGGCGGCTCCTCCGGCGGCGCCGGCTCGGCGGTCGCGGCCGGCATCGGCCATATCGCCCACGGCACCGACATCGCCGGCTCGATCCGCTATCCCGCCTATGCCTGCGGCGTGCACGGCCTGCGCCCGACCTTGGGCCGCATCCCCGCCTTCAACCCGGCACTGCCGGAGCGCCCGATCGGGCCGCAGATCATGGCAGTGTCGGGCCCACTGGCGCGCACCGTCAACGATTTGCGCATCTCGCTCGCAGCGATGTCGGCCCGCGACATCCGCGATCCCTGGTTCGTGCCAGTGCCGCTGGAAGGCCCCGCAAAGGCCAAGCGCGCCGCGCTCTGCCTCAACCCGAACGGCCTTGCGACCACGCCGGAGGTGAAGGCGGCGGTGAGCGATGCCGGCAAGCGGCTGGAGCGTGCCGGCTGGACCGTGGACGTGATCGAGGACCCCCCGCCGATGCGTGAGGCGGTCGAGTGGCAAATCAAACTCTGGCTCGGCGACGGCTATGAGGCGCAGCTGGAGATGGCCGAGCGTGAGGGCGATCCCGGCGCGCTGGCGTGCCTCAACGGCAACCGCGCCAGGGTCACGCCGATGGACCAGGCCAATTACGCCAAGGCGCTGACCCGGAGAGCCACGCTGACGCGCGACTGGATGCTGTTCTTCGAAAAGTACGCCGTGCTGCTGACGCCGGTCTCGGGCGAGCTGCCATTCCCCGATCATCTCGACCGCAAGGACGACGCCTCCTTCAAGCGGGTCTGGGAAGCGCAGCTGCCGCAGATCGCGATTCCGTTCATGGGATTGCCGGGGCTCGTGGTTTCCACCGGCCTCGTCGGCAAGGCGCCGGTCGGCGTGCACATCGTCTCCGGCCGCTATCGCGAGGATCTTTGTCTTCTCGCGGGCGAAGCGATCGAGGCGGGCGGCGTACCGCCGTCGCCGATCGACCCCGTGGGTTAGCGATGTCAGTGATCTACGACTTCAAGGCCAATTCGCTCGCCGGCGAGGAGGTCGCCCTGCGCCGCTTCGAGGGCCAGGTGCTGCTGATCGTCAACACCGCGAGCAAATGCGGTTTCACGCCGCAATATCGCGGGCTTGAGGATCTCTACCGCGATCTCTCCCCGCGCGGCTTCTCCGTGCTCGGCTTTCCCTGCAACCAGTTCGGCGCGCAGGAGCCGGGGCAGGCGAGCGAGATCCAGGCGTTCTGCTCGACCAACTACGACGTCACCTTTCCGCTGTTCGAGAAGATCGACGTCAACGGGCCGAAGGCGCATCCGCTGTACGAGTACCTGAAACGCCAGCAATCCGGCCTGTTAGGGGCCTCCATCAAATGGAATTTCACCAAATTCCTGGTGGACCGTGCCGGCAAGGTGATCGCGCGCTATGCGCCGACCGCGCGGCCTGAAGGGCTGCGCAATCAAATCGAAACACTGTTGTGAGCGAGACAATCATGAGCGACGAATTTCCCGACCGCCTGTCGGTCGATCCGAACAGCCCCTATTACAACGCGGACATTCTGGCGCGCGACGTCGGCATCCGCTTCAAGGGCATCGAGAAGACCAATGTCGAGGAGTACTGCATCAGCGAAGGCTGGGTCCGCGTCACCGCCGGCAACGCCAAGGACCGCTACGGCAACCCGCTGACCATCAAGGTGCATGGGCCCGTGGAGCCGTATTTCAGGGATAAGAAATGACGGCGAAGCCGTCATTCCGGGGCTCGCGAAGCGAGAACCCGGAATCTCGAGATTCCGGGTTCGATGCTGCGCATCGCCCCGGAATGACGCGACAATAAATCGAAAGCCACACCCATGTCTGTCCGCATCGTCGACGTCCGCGAGATCACCAAACCGATCTCCTCCCCGATCCGCAACGCCTATATCGACTTCACCAAGATGACGACGAGCCTCGTCGCCGTCGTCACGGACGTGGTGCGTGACGGCAAGCGCGTCGTCGGCTACGGCTTCAACTCCAACGGCCGCTACGGGCAGGGCGGTCTGATCCGCGAGCGTTTTGCATCGCGCATCCTGGAGGCCGATCCGAAGTCGCTGCTGAACGCGGCCGGCGACAATCTCGACCCCGACAAGGTCTGGGGTGCGATGATGACCAACGAGAAGCCGGGCGGTCATGGCGAGCGCTCGGTCGCGGTCGGCACCATCGACATGGCGGTGTGGGATGCGGTGGCGAAGATCGCGGGCAAGCCGCTGTTTCGTTTGCTCGCCGAGCGTCACGGCGTCACGGCCAATCCACGCGTCTTCGTCTACGCCGCCGGCGGCTATTACTATCCGGGGAAGGATCTCTCGATGCTGCGCGGCGAGATGCGCGGCTATCTCGACCGCGGCTACAACGTCGTGAAGATGAAGATCGGCGGCACGCCGATCGAGGAAGACCGCACCCGCATCGAGGCGGTGCTGAAGGAGATCGGCAAGGACGCGCAGCTCGCGGTCGATGCCAACGGCCGCTTCAATCTCGAGACCGGCATCGCCTATGCCAAGATGCTGCGCGATTACCCGTTGTTCTGGTACGAAGAGGTCGGCGATCCCCTCGACTACGCGCTGCAGGCCGCACTCGCCGAATTCTATCCCGGCCCGATGGCGACAGGCGAGAATCTCTTCAGCCACCAGGACGCCCGCAATCTGATCCGCTACGGCGGCATGCGCCCCGACCGCGACTGGCTGCAATTCGACTGCGCGCTGTCCTATGGCCTGTGCGAATACCAGCGCACGCTGGAGGTGCTAAAAACCTACGGCTGGTCACCGAGCCGCTGCATCCCGCACGGCGGCCACCAGATGTCGCTCAACATCGCAGCAGGCTTGGGTCTCGGCGGCAACGAGAGCTATCCCGACCTGTTCCAGCCCTATGGCGGCTTCCCCGACGGCGTCCGCGTCGAGAACGGCCACATCACCATGCCGGATCTTCCCGGCATCGGCTTCGAAGGCAAGTCCGATCTGTACAAGGAAATGAAGGCGCTGGCGGAGTAGCTCTCTTCGGCGAAGCGGATTCCGTTTCGCGATGGCGCGTCTGATTTTGATGGATCGATTCTGATCGATCCAACTTTTGGCCGAATCCTCTGAACAATTTGAAGTTGTGAATGATATCGCTGTTGTAACAGCGGTGTCATGTGAAATTCGCTTGAAGCGGGGACAATCAAGCGCAACTCGCAGAGGAGGTCGGTTCTGCCGATGTTCGTCTCTGCATTCAGAGGGAGGCGATTATGGCCAAACGGGTTCCCATTACTGCCGGCGATCTGATCAACCACCAAATCGGCACCGATGATATTTTAACCGGCGCCTCGAATACGACCAATATTCTTTATGGCGATGCCGGCGGAAGCCTTCTCGACCATTCCACCGGCGGAAACGACACGCTCACTGGCGGGACGAACTCCACTGATTTGCTGTACGGCGACGCCCGCATGAACCTGCTCGACCATGCCATGGGCGGAATCGATACGTTGACGCTATTTGGAGCCGGCAGCTTGTACGGGGATGCCGGCGGCGACATCGCAGACCACGCCAGGGGCGGCAACGACACGCTTACGGCACAGCTGACGTTCGATGTTCTGCCTGCCAGCCCCGTGACCGTCGCCATGTTCGGCGATGCCGGCGCAAATAGCTCGGATCACGCGACCGGCGGGGACGACACTTTCAACGTCCAGGTCACCGCCCCGTATACTGGCGGCCAGGCCACGGTCGCTGTTGTCAGTGCCTATGGGGACGCCGGCGGCGATATGTCCGGTCATACGGTTGGCGGCAATGATACATTGACCGCCGACGGATGGTACTTCGTCATGCGCGTCTATGGCGACGCTGGCGGAAGCATGTCCGGTCATGCCCATGGCGGCAACGACAACTTCGCCGCCAACAATTTCGAGAGCTCCAACTATTTCTATGGCGACGCCGGCGGCGACATGTCAGGCCATGCCTCAGGCGGCAACGATAGCTTCGCCGCAAGCACAGGCGCCGATTTCAACGAGCCCAATTATTTCTACGGCGACGCGGGCGGCAGCATGTTCGGCCATGCAGCTGGTGGCAATGACACCTTCACCGCGTCCACACTCACCGATTTTTCGAGCCCCAATTTCTTCTATGGCGACGCCGGCGTCGACATGTCCGGCCACGCCTCCGGTGGCAACGATACCTTCATCTCGACCGGCATCGGTCCGATCAACACTTTCTACGGCGACGCCGGCGGAAGCATGTCCGGCTTTGCCAGGGGCGGCGACGACACCTTCAACGACTTCAGTACTGCTAGCGTCTTTGGCCTTGCGGCGGGCACGTTCTATGGCGACGCCGGCGGAAACATGTCCGACCACGCACATGGTGGCAACGATACCTTCACAATTTCGCCCGGAGCCAACAACTCATATCTCTTCTACGGTGACGCCGGAGGCACCATGAGCGGCCACGCCGTTGGCGGCGACGATACTTACGTTGGCGGCCAGGTGTTCTATGATCCCCGCGGAAACACCCAGGCGCAGGCCGTTGGCGATGCAGCTGCCATGACGGATAACGTCCGTGGTGGAAACGACATCTTGACCGCGGGCGATGATCCCGGCCCGCCCCCTGCAGGCATATTCGAAACCATTCTCGTCGGCGACGCCGCCCGCATGTCAGGCAATAGTCGCGGCGGGAACGATACGCTCGTCAGCGGCACTGGCAACGATGCCATGTGGGGCGATGCACAGTCCATGCTCGACAATGCCAGAGGCGGCAACGACACGTTTGTCTTTGCCGCGAGTAACGGTCACGACATGATCGAGGATTTCGGCCAGGGCATTCAAGGCGTCGCCGGATCAAACTGGGGGATTGATCGAATCGACGTTACGGCGCTGGGCATCCAGGACTTCAGTGAACTCAGCATCTCGGCTTTCGATCCCACGACTCACGAAAGCACGATCACGTTCAGCCCGGACAACGAAGTCGTCGTCCATAGCCAGATCACGCTCATCGCTCAGAACTTCATCTTTGCATAGCGTCGGGGTGAAAGCTTGTGGATCGGCGCGCCGCGCCGATCCATCGGACGGTGGCTCCGAGTCCCCATCTTCCTGTGGCTATGGGTTCCGGATATTCGCTTCGCCAGGCTTGTCCGGGACGAGGACAGAGTGTGTGGCCAGCGCGCTGGGATCAAAAATCTCGCCAATTGCCGGCCTCCGGGATACTGGATCGCCCGGTCAAGCCGGGCGACCGAGATTCTAGCTCACCCCCGCTGCAGCAACGGCCGCAAGCTCCTTATGTCCGTCACCGCCTCGATCTCATACACTGACTTGATCAGCCGCTTCGCCTTCTCCGCCCCCACCACCGGCGCGATGAGGTCGCGCGCCTTGTCGATGACCTCTTCGCGCGTCATCGGGTTGCGCGGGGTGCCGCGCACGGCGGTGACGCGCTCGGAGAGGCGGCTGCCATCAGTGAGCTCGATCTCGACGATGGCGACGCGCACCGGCAGCAGCTTTGCCAGCTCCTCGTCGCGCACCAGGGTCACCTTGGCGCGCTCTTTCAGCACCGCGGCATCCTGCATGCGCGGCTTGTCGTGCGCGGCGTGGAACGAGGCGGTCTTGTCGAGCAGCATCACGGCGACCATGTGCTGGAGGCAGATGTCGGGGATGTCGCGGTTGTCCACGACCTCGGCAACCGAGGGCGCAAGCCGCACCGTCACGCGCTTGACCTGATCGGCTTCGAACGCCTGCTTGCTGCGGATCGCAAAGATCGCATCGAGCGGCCCCTGGATCGGCGATCCCACGGTCCATTTCTTGATGTCGGTGCCAGCGATCTCGTAGCGCTCGCCGAGTTTTTCAACGAGCTTCGCGGTCGCGGCCTTTGGCGCATAGGCGAGGAAGTAATTGTCCGGGCCCGAGAACACGTCGTCGACGCCGTTCCAGTCCGACCGGACGAGAAGCGCCGCGGTGACGCCGTTGCGGGCCGGCATGCCGGCGAACACAAAACCCTTCTCGATGTGATCGACGTCGCGCCGCCACACGATGAAGCCGGAGGATTGCTGCGCGGCATAGTCGAGCACCCAGCGCATCCGGCGCGCGTCGAAGCCGGCAACACAGGCGGCTGACGCGGAGGCGCAGAACGTGCCGGAAATGCTGTGCGTGCTCAGCACGCTTTCATAGCTGAAATCGGCGCCGCCCATCGCCATCACCACGCGTGTGCCGACGTCATAGCCGAGCGTCACTGCGCGCAGGAAATGCGCACCATCAATGCCGAGACCTTCGCCGAGCGCAAGCGCCGCGGGAATGACCGAGCTGCCGGGGTGCGAGCGCGAGGGGCTGTGGGAATCGTCGGTCTCGTCGGCATGCGCCATGACGCCGTTGGCGAGCGCGGCCTCGACCGGCGATGCCGTGAGCGCCGTGCCGGCAACCGTCGAGGCCCCCTGCGCGGCATTGGCGCTGACGTAACGCTGCGCGGCCTGGCCGGGCGGCAGCTCCGATCCCGATATCATCGACGCCAGCGTGTCGAGGATGTGGTGCTTTGCGTGCTCGGTGACGTCGGGCGGAAGCGCGCGGGTCTTGGCGGCGCTCATGTAGTCGCACAGCGCGGTCATCTCCGGCCCTGAAGCCGGGCCCTCCGCGAAGCTGCGTGCAGGGGTGAGGGCGAGGCCGGTGGTGGCTGCCGCCGTGAGCCTCAGAAAGTCGCGTCGTTTCATGGTGTCCCGTCTTTGGTGCAGGAATCCGATGAAACGGATAGCGCCTAAGACCGCCGTATGTCCAGTAGCTGTCCTTGGGCTGCGCCACACCCTCCGCTGTCATGCCCCGCCTCGTGCGCAATTGCGCTCAAGGCGGGCGATGACATCGAGGTCGTAGTTACGGCGTACCTTTACGATAGCCGCATATCCAGCAACCTGCGCCCCTCACCCTTCAGCAGCTTCTTCACGGCGCTCGAGGCCACGACCTCGCCGTCATTGGCGTAGGCTTCGTGGTTCTTCTCGATGTCGTCGAGGCGGTAGAGATAGTTGACCATCACGCCAGCGGATTCACGCACGCCCTTGGGCGAGAGGTCGCCGAGCCAGTTGATGCGTTCGAGCCGGGCGCCGTTGCCGAGATGGAAGCGGGCGACGGAGTCGATCAGCTTGCCCTTCGGCGTACGCGCCTTCAGGAAATAATGCGCGGCGAGCGGCTCGATCAAGGCGCGGAGCTGCGCTGTCGTCTCGGGGTTCTCGAACCATTTGGGATCGTCGAGGCGCTTTATGAGCTCGCGGTCCTCGTCCGACAGCGGCAGGTCCCTGTCCTGCTTGATCCACTGCATGAAGCCCGGCACCGGCGACAGCGTCACGAAGGTGTCGAGCTTCGGTGTCTCGCGGCGCAGCTCCTCGACCACCTGCTTGATCAGGAAGCTGCCGAACGAGATGCCGCCAAGGCCGCGCTGGGTGTTGGAGATCGAGTAGAACACGGCGGTGCGCGCGCGGTCGATCGGCAAATACTGGCGGTCGACCGCGAGCAGCGGTTGAATCGCGCCCGGGATCGTCTCGGTCAGCGCCACCTCGACGAAGATCAAGGGCTCGTCGACCATTGCGGGATGGAAGAAGGCGTAGCAGCGGCGGTCGACCGGATCGATGCGGCGGCGCAGATCGTCCCAGTCGGAGATCTCGTGCACGGCTTCGTAACGGATGATCTTTTCGAGGATGTTGGCCGGGGTCGACCAGTCAATCCTGCGCAGCACGAGAAACCCCCTGTTGAACCACGAAGAGAGAAGATGCGAGACGTCGCGATCGAGCGCGGCGAGATCGGTGTGGCCGTTCATCATGCCGAGCAGATCGGCCCGCATGGCGACGAGATCGCCGGTACCACCAGGCGCGCGGTTGAGGCGGCGGATCAGCTCCTGCCGCCGCGGCTCGGAGGCGAAATGCAGGCTGCTTGCGTCCTCGTCGGTCGGCTTGGCGCGCCATTTCTCGATCGCTTTTGCCAGACGTTCCCGGTCCGGGCCGAAATCGCGTACCAGCCCTTCGAAGAAGGAGCGGCGCTCTGCCGCATCCAGCTCGCCATAGATGTCGAGCACCTCGCGCGCCATGGCGGTGCCCGAGGCCTCGCCCCGGCCCGACAGCAGCGCGCCGCAGAGCTCGATGAGCCCGTCGGCATCCCGTTTCGTATCGGCGGAATCCCCGCGCAGCAGCAGCGTACGGCCACGCTCGGAGATGGTGGCGAGCAGATCGGAGAAGAAGGCGTTGGCCATCTGGGCTTTCGTGTCAGGTTTGTGCGATGCGGAAGCTTACACGGGATTTAGTCGGAAGCCGATCACAATCAAGCAGGGGAGTGCGGCATCTTTAGTCGGGCCGTGCGTTTGGAGAATGGTGGCATGCCGGGTGGGGGCGGGGCATACAGTATGCCGCGGTCTATCGGCTCAACCGCTCCCCTAGGGTGGGCAAAGGCGCACTTGCGCCGTGCCCACCACCTTTCGATGGCCGCGAGAGTCGGTGGGCACGCTTCGCTTTGCCCACCCTACGAGTTCTGCGCGCAATGACGGGGGTGGCGCTGCCCTACTTCCCCGCAAACTCCGTCGGCGTCCGCCCGGTCACCTGGCGGAACGCCGCCGAGAATGCCGGCACGCTGGCATAGCCGAGCTGGGTCGCGAGCTGCTTCACCGATACGCTTGCATCCATCGATATCCGCTGGATCGCGGCCGCAATCCTGGCGCGCTGGCACCAGCTCTTGAAGCTCAGCTGCGTCTCGCTCGAAAACAGCCGCGACAGCGTCCGTGCGGAGGTTCCGACCTCGCGCGCCAGCGTGTCGATGTCGTGCAGGCCGGTGGGGTCGTCGAGCACGATCATCGCGGCGCGGCGGCAGCGCGGCTCGTGCGGCAGCGGCACGAAGGTCGCGGAATCCTCGGCCTGGTGCAATTCCAGCATGACGAGGCGGACGAGCAGCCCGGTGCGCTCCTCGGTGTTGCGCGCGTCGAACAGCGCGAGGATCGCCTGGTTGAGCAGCGGCGAGACCCGCACCACGAATTCCCTGGTCAGTCCCGCATAGCGCTTTTCGCGCTTCAGCCAGGCAAGGTCGAAATACAGCGTGCGCATCTCGATGTCGGCGAGCAGGTCGATGGCGTGCTCGAGCCCCGCCGGCACCCACACCGCGCGGTCCGGCGGCACCAGCCAGCGCCCCCCTGGCGTCGTCACCTGCATGGTGCCGCGTGCCGCATAGATCAGCTGCGCCTCGCGGTGCAGGTGCGGATCGATGCGCATGCCCTTGGGGTAGTCGCGCGCGACCAGGTGCACGCCCGCGGTCGAGCGGTGGTTGCCCTGGACCTCCCGGAGGATTGGCGTTTCCAAGATTGGCGTTTCCAAGACAGTCATTGGCAGCATCCCGTCATTCGCCCGACATATAACTCATTTCGGAGCAGGAGAGGATTCGGGAAATGAACAGCCCCAGCCGGGTCATCAGTTTCGTCAACGCAGGCCATTTCATCGATCATTATTCGATGCTGATCTTCGCCGCCGCGGTGATCATCATGGGGCCGGCGCTGGGCATGGCCTATTCGGAACTTTTGCCGTACGCGACGCCCGGCTTCGTCGCTTTCGGCGCCGGCTCGCTGCTCACCGGCTGGCTTGGGGACCGCTGGAGCCGCCGCCACATGATGCTGATCTTCTTCGTCGGCATCGGCGCCTCCATGATCTCGGTCGGCTTCGTGCAGACCCCGGCGCAGCTCGGCACCGCGCTGCTCGCGATCGGCATTTTCGCCTCGATCTACCATCCCGTCGGCACCGCGATGATCGTGTCCTACGCCGACCGGCTCGGCCGCGAGATGGGCATCAACGGCGTCTGGGGCAATCTCGGCGTTGCCTCCTCGGCGCTGGTCACCGGCGTGATCGGCCAATATCTCGGCTGGCGCCTTGCCTTCATCATTCCCGGTATCGTCACCATCCTGATTGGCGTCGCCTTTGCGATGATGGTGGTGCATGAGGACCGCAAGGGCAGCAAGCAGGCGGCGGCGCAGGCGCGGGTGGCAAAACAGGACATGTGGCGCGTGGTGCTGTCGCTTTTGATCGTGGTGATCGCGATCTCGACCACGTTCAACGCCGTCACCGTGGCGCTGCCAAAGCTGTTCGCGGAGCGGCTCGCCGACCTCACCAAGAGCCCGGCGCTGTTAGGGGTGATTGCCGCCTGCGTCTACGTGTTCGGCGCGATGACGCAGTACACGATCGGCCGGCTGCTCGATCGCTACTCGCTGAAGACGGTGGCGCTGCCGCTCTCCTTCATGCTGGCGCCGTTCCTGTATCTGGCCGCGAGCCTGAACAATCTGCCGCTGATCGTGGTCTCGATCGGCATCGTCATGGGCGCGTTCGGGCAGGTCACGGTGAACGACGCCATGGTCGGCAAATACACCACCGAAGAGTGGCGCTCGCGCGCCTACGCGGTGCGCTACTTCGTCGGCTTCACGGCGGCCGGCGCCTCCGTCGGCCTCGTCGCCTGGCTCTACGAGCAGGGCGGCTTCGTCACCATGCTGCACGCGTTTGCCGGCCTCTGCCTGCTCGCGATCGCCGCCGCGATCATCCTGCCGCGCGAGATCCGGACGCCGCAGGCGGCGTGAGGCCTCCGTCATTCCGGGGCGCGCGTATGCGCGAGCCCGGAATCCATCGGGCGGCGGAGATTGCGGACAAACGGATTCCGGGCTCGTCGCTGCGCGACGCCCCGGAATGACGAGATGCGCGCATCTCGAAGGATGAATGGCCCGGCCGGTGGCCTCGCCCTTCGAGACACGCGCCAGGAGCGCGCTCCTCAGGGGTGAGGGTCTTCCTCTCAATTGCTTCGATGGACTGGCGCGTCGCGCATATCATCCATCATGCCATTATGCCGGTGTTTTGCCCGACGGCGCAAGCGATTTTCGGTAACGCCGAAATTCCTCCAGCCTTTTCAACACTATCTCTACTGTGCATGGGGTTGTTTTCGCACGTTTGTTTTCGCCCCTGGAAACGACGCACGAGAAGGGGAACCCGCTCCACCTCCCGCGGGTTCTATCTCCGTGGTCCCGGCACGCTGCCGGCAAATGAAGGGGGAAAGACACCTGCATGCAGTGGAGCCTGCTCCGACCGGTCGGCCTTGTCCCCGCGGCGCTCGTCCTCACCACCATTGCGGCCGGTGCCGCGGGCGGCAAACCGGCCGGCCCGTCCGAATTCCTGCTGGTGGCGCAGATCGTGCTGCTGATCGCGGTGGGGCGCGGCCTCGGCGAGCTCATGCAGCGGATCGGCCAGCCCTCGGTGATCGGCGAATTGCTCGCCGGCATCATTTTGGGGCCCTCACTGTTCGGCTGGATCTGGCCGGAGGCGCAAGCCGCGATCTTCCCCAAGACACCCGAGCAGAAGGCGATGATCGATGGCATCGCCCAGCTCGGGATCCTGCTGCTGCTGTTGCTCACGGGCATGGAGACCGACCTGAAGCTGGTCAGGAAGGTCGGCAAGGCCGCGATCGCGATCTCGATCGCCGGCATCCTCGTGCCCTTCGCCTGCGGCTTTGCGCTCGGCGAATTCCTGCCTGATGCGCTGCTGCCGAATCCTGAGCAGCGCCTGGTCGCCTCACTGTTCATGGGCACGGCGCTGTCGATTTCTTCCGTGAAGATCGTCGCCGTGGTCGTGCGCGAGATGAACTTCATGCGCCGCAATGTCGGGCAGATCATCGTCGCCACTGCTGTCATCGACGACACCATCGGCTGGATCATCATCGCGGTGATCTTCAGCCTGGCGTCGCACGGCACGCTCGACATCGCCTCGGTGGCAAAGGCGGTGCTGGGCACGCTGGCCTTCCTCGCGGTCAGCTTCACTATCGGGCGCCGGCTAGTGTTCCAGCTGATCCGCTGGGCCAACGACAATCTCGTCAGCACCGCGCCGGTCATCACCGTCATCCTGCTGCTGATGGGCACGATGGCACTGATCACGCATCTGATCGGTGTGCACACGGTGCTGGGGGCCTTCGTTGCCGGCATCCTGGTCGGCGAGTCCCCGATCCTGACGCGGCAGATCGACGAGCGTCTGCGCGGGTTGATCTCGAGCTTCTTCATGCCGGTGTTCTTCGGCCTTGCCGGCCTTGCCGCCGATCTCTCGGTGTTGCGCGATCCCCATCTCCTCCTGCTCACCGGTCTCCTCGTCGTGATCGCCAGTGTCGGCAAGTTCGGCGGCGCCTTTGTCGGCGGCACCGTCGGCGGGCTGAGCACGCGGGAGTCGCTGGCGCTGGCGAGCGGGATGAACGCGCGCGGCTCGACCGAGGTGATCATCGCAACCATTGGCCTGTCCATCGGCGTGCTCAGCCAGAACCTGTTCACGATGATCGTCACCATGGCGATCGTGACGACCATGGCGATGCCGCCGATGCTGCGCGCCGCGCTGGCGAGGCTGCCGATGAACAGGGAGGAGAAGGAACGCCTCGAGCGGGAGGAATTCGAGAAGCGCGGCTTCGTCGCCAATCTCGAACGTCCCTTGCTCGCCGTGGACGAGAGCGTCAACGCCACCTTCGCCGCGCACATTGCGGGCCTGATCGCCGGGATGCGCGGCCTGCCCATCACCGTGCTGCATATCGGCAAGCGGGCAGGCGAGCAGGAGAAGATCCGCGACCAGGAGGCGAGCCACGAGGCCGTGGTGAAGAAGGCTGCCGAAACCGTCTCCGCCAATGTTGATGGCGATGCCGGCAGCGTCGATGTCGCCACCCGTGCCAGGCGCGCCGAGCTCGGCGAGACCATCGCGGATGAGGCGCGCAAGGGCTTTGATCTCCTCGTCGTCGGCGTCGACAAGGTCGCCGCCACCAAGGATCGCTTCGACCGCAGGATCGAGGACATTGCCGCCAAGTTCGAGGGGCCGCTCGCGATCGTCGCGGCCAAGGGCAAGCATCTGAAGCAACCGATGCCGGAAGGACTCAAGATCCTGGTTCCGGTCTCGGGCAGCGGCGTCGCCAAACGCGGCGCTGAGGTTGCGGTGGCGCTGACGCAGGCCGGATCAGGCTCGCTCCGCGTGATCTATGTCGCGACGACGCGCGACAAGGGCGCGCAGCGCGGCACCTCCCGCGGGCTCAACCAGGAAACCGGCATCCTCAAGGACACCAGCGATCTCGCCGCCCGCTACGATGTCGACATCACCACGACGCTGCGGGTGAACCGGGCGCCGGAGGCTGCGATCCTGCGCGAGATCGACACCACCGACGTCGATCTCGTCGTCATGGGCGTCGACCGCATCCAGGCCGACCATCTCTCCTTCGGCGGCGTCGCCGCCGCCGTGCTCAGGCAGTCGAAAGTTTCCGTGCTCCTGGTTTCGAGCGGCGAGGCGCGGCAGGCTCCGGCGGAGAAGGCTTAAGGCTTCACCTCCGCCGCCGCCTGCGGCTTCGGCGCCTTCTTCGACGCGTGCCAGTTCTCGAAGCGCTGCACCACCACGAAGAAGGCGGGCACGAACAGCACCGCAAGGCAGGTCGAGGCGAGCATGCCCGAGAACACCGTGATGCCGATCGACTTGCGCGCACTGGCGCCGGCGCCGGTCGCGATCACCAGCGGCACGACGCCGAGGATGAAGGCGAACGACGTCATCAGGATCGGGCGGAAGCGGGCGCGCGCCGCTTCGATCGCCGACTCCAGGATCGGCTTGCCGTCGCGGTTGTGCAGCTCGAGCCCGACCTCGACGATCAGGATGGCGTTCTTGGCCGACAGCGCGATGAGCAGGATCAGGCCGATCTGGCAATAGAGGTTGTTGTCGATCTTGAGGCCCGAGAGGATCAGCATCGGCCCGAGCAGCGACAGCGGCACCGCGAGGATCACCGAGATCGGCGCGTACCAGCTCTCATACTGGCCAGCGAGCACGAGATAGACCAGCAGCATGGCGAGCCCGAACACCCAGTAGATCTGGTTGGAGACCGCCTTCTCCTGATAGGACATCGCGGTCCATTCATAGCCGGTGCCCGGCGGCAGCGTCTTCTCTGCGATCTCCTCCATCAGCTTCAGCGACTGGCCGGACGAATAGCCCTGCGCCGGCAGGCCGATGACAGTGGAGGAGGGATACAGATTGTAGAGGCTGATCAGCGACGGGCCGGTGGCCGGCGTGATCTTGGCGACGGTCCCGATCGGGATCATGTCGCCGTTGGAGTTGCGCACCTGCATGTTGGCGATGTCGCGCTCGGTGACGCGGAACGCCGGATCGGCCTGCGTATAGACCTGGAACACGCGGCCGAACTTGTTGAACTGATTGACATAGGACGAGCCGAGATAGGTCGACAGCGCCGCGAACACCTGGTCGGTGGTGACGTGCAGCGTCTGGGTCTTGATGCGGTCGATCTCGACGTTGAACTGCGGCACCGACGAGCGGAACGAGGACTGCACGCGCTGCAGCGCGCTCTGGCTCTGGCCGTTGCTGACCATCGCGCCGGTGATCGCCTGAAGCTTGGCGAAGTCGCTGTTGCCGTCGCGCAGCTCGACCTGCATCGAGAAGCCTGCGGCATTGCCGATGCCCTGGATCGGCGGTGGCGGCAGCACCAGCGTGCGCGCCTCCATGATGGTCGCGAGCTTGTCGTTCAGCCCGTACACCAGCGAACGCAGGTCCTCGCCGGGTCCTTTGCGCGCATCCCAATCCTTCAGGATGATGTAGGCAACGCCGGCATTGGCAAGGCTGGCGCTGTTGTCGAGCGCGGAGATGCCGGCGATGGTGATGACCTGCTGGACGCCGGGCGTGTCCCTGACGATGTCGGCGGCCTTGTCGAGCACCTTCTGGGTCCGCTCCAGCGATGCGCCGTCGGGCAGCTGCACGGCGCCGATCAGATAGCCCTGGTCCTCGATCGGCAGGAAGCCGGTCGGCACGCGCGACAGGCCGTAGCCGCTGAGCCCGATCACAATCAGCGCGAACGCGACCGAGAGGGTGGCGTGCCTGACCAGGAATGTGATCAGCCGCGTGTAGCCGCGTTCGACGCGGTTATAGACGTTGTTGAAGCCGCGATAGAAGAAGTTGCGCTGCTCCGGCGGCACCGCCGGCCGCAGCCACAGCGCGCATTGCGTCGGCTTCAGTGTCGCCGCGTTGATGGCGGAGAGCAGCGCGGTCGCCGCGATCACCAGCGCGAATTGCGAATAGATGCGCCCGGTCAGGCCGGCGAGGAACGAGGCCGGCAGGAACACCGAGATCAGCACCAGCGTGATGCCGACGATCGGCGCGAACAGCTGGTCCATCGCCCTGATCGCGGCGTCGTGGCCGTTCATTCCCTGCTCGATGTTGTGCGCCGCGCCTTCCACCACGACGATGGCGTCGTCGACCACGATGCCGATCGCGAGCACGATCGCGAACAGCGTCGACATGTTGATGGTGAAGCCGAGCGCCGCCATCGCCGCGAAGGCGCCGATGATGGTGACGGGCACCGTCGTCGCCGGCACCAGCATCGCGCGCCAGTCCTGCAGGAACACCAGGATCACGACCAGCACCAGGAGGCCGGCCTCGATCAGGGTCATGTAGACCTCGTGCACCGAAGCCTGCACGAATTTCGTGGTGTCGAACGGCGTGTCGTACTTCATGCCTTGCGGGAAGGCTTTTGCGAGCTCCGCCATCTTCTTCTCGACGGCCTGCTCGACCTCGAGCGCATTGGCGCCAGGCGACTGGAACACGCCGATGCCGGTGGCAGGCTGCTTGTTCAGCGAGAAGATCTGGCTGTAGGTCTGTGCGCCCAATTCGACCCAGCCGACGTCGCGCACGCGCGTGACGTCGCCGCTGGTGCCCGTCTTGACGATGATGTTCTCGAACTGCGTGGCGTCGTCGAGCCGGCCGTTGACGTTGAGCGTGTACTGGAACGCCTGCCCCGGCGGCGTCGGCGGCGCGCCGACCTGTCCGGCGGAGACCTGTTGGCTCTGCTGCTGGATCGCGTTGATGACGTCCTGCGGCACCAGACCGCGCACCTGCAGCTTGTTCGGATCGAGCCAGACCCGCATCGAATACTGGCCGGCGCCGAACACCGTGACGTTGCCGACGCCGGGCAGGCGCGAGAGCTCGTCGCGGATGTTGATGGTGGCGTAGTTGCTCAAATAGAGGCTGTCGAAGGTCTTGTCCGGCGAGGTCAGTGTCACGAACAGGAGGATCGAAGTCGATTTCTTCTGGACGGTGACTCCCTGGTTCTGCACCGCCTGCGGCAGTTGCGACAGCGCGCTGGAGACGCGGTTCTGCACCAGCACCTGCGCGAAGTTGAGGTCGGTGCCGATCTTGAAGGTCACGGTCAGCGTATAGGTGCCGTCGGAGCCGCTGTAGGACTGCATGTAGAGCATGTCCTCGACGCCGTTGACTTGCTGTTCTATCGGCAAGGCAACCGTGTCGATCACGGTCTTGGCGCTGGCGCCGGGATAGCGCGTCGTCACCTGCACCGTCGGCGGCACCACATCAGGATATTGCGCGATCGCGAGGTTGAACAGCGCGACGCCGCCGATCAGGATCATCAGAAGCGCGATGACGTTCGAGAGGACCGGCCGCTCGATGAAGAACTTTGAGATCATGGCTGGCGACCCCTTACTTGGCCGACGCCTGCGGCTGGTCGATCTTGGTCACCTGCGGATCGATCTTCTGGCCCGGGATCACGCGCAAGAGTCCTGCGATCACCACCCGGTCGTCCGGCTTCAGCCCGCTCTCGATCACGCGCAGGCCGTTGTCGGTCGGGCCGATCTGCACCTTGCGCTGCTCGACCACGTTGTCGCCGTTGACCACGAGGAGATAGCGGCCGCCCTGGTCGCTGCCAAGCGCGGTGTCGGGGACGAGCAGGGCGTCCTGCTGCTGCGTGAAGGGCACGCGGACGCGGACGAAATAACCGGGCAGCAGCACCCGCTTCTCGTTGGGTATGACGCCGCGCACGGCGAGCGTGCCCGTCGACGTATTGAGGGTCGGCGAGACGTAGTCGAGGTGACCTTCATGCGGATAGCCGGTCTCGGTCTGGAGGCCCACCTGGACCGGCAACTGTCTGAGCTCGGCCACGGTCAGCCCGCGGCGGGTCGCTTCGGCGCGAATGCGCAGCACATCCTGCTCGTTGACGGTGAAGTTCACCCAGATCGGGTCCAGCGCGACGATGGTCGCGAGCTGGGTCGGGGATGAGAAGCCGACGAGCTCGCCGACCGAGACCAGATGCGCGCTGACGATGCCGTCGAACGGCGCCGCCACCCTGGTGTAGCCGTAATTGACCTCGGCAAGCCTGGTGTTGACCTGGGCCTGCTGCAGACTGGCCTGAGCGTTGTCGCGGGTGGATGTCGAGGTGTCGAGCGTGGACTGCGAGACCGCCTGGCGCTGCACCAGCTCGGCCTGCCGCTTGTAATCGGCTTCGGCCTGCTTGACCGTGGCCTGCGCGCCGACCTCGGCGGCCTTCGCCTGCTCGACCTTGAGCTTGTAGGTCTCGGGCTCGATCGTGAACAGCTGGGTGCCCTGCTTGACGAAGGTGCCGTCCTGGTAGTCGATCGATTGCAGGAAGCCTTGCACGCGCGCGACGAGATCGACGCTCTTGATCGGCGCGGTGTTGCCGGTGGCTTCGACATAGCGCGTCACCGGCCGCTGCACTGGCGTTGCCACGTCCACCTTGGGCGGCGGCGGCGCGACGAACGTGTTCTTGTCCTCGCAGCCGGCCAGCGCGACCACGGCCGCGGTGGCGGCCAATGCCTGCCCGAATTGTCTCCACGCTTCGTTGCGCCGTGCGGAAGAAGCCGGATTGGCTGAGGTCATTCGGTGGCCCCCGATGATTGTCTGTCGGTGCGGCAGGCTAGCAACAAATGCCCTTCCGTGGAACACCATAGCCATGGCGGTCAGAGGCCTTGCACTGCAAACGGCGCTGTGGCCTTTGACAGATTTGCCATGACAAACCGCTTTTCACCGAGCGCACGATCGACCAGAATTGTGGCAAGGACCGTGGGAAGCGGTCGGACGGTGCAAATTCGAAAAGAAGAAAAGGTGAGGAGACCATGACATGCCGACCTTCCTCCAATCGGCCCTCGCTGGCCTTGCTCTTGCCGCGGCGTTTGCCATGCCCGCGCTAGCCGATGGTTTGAAGGACGAGATCGCGCCGACCGGCAAGCTGCGGGTCGCGATCGCGATCAGCCCCGCGGGCGGTGCGTTCTGGTCGACCAAGACCGAATCCGGCTATGCCGGCGTTCCCGTCGATCTCGGCAAGGAGTTGGCCGCGCAGCTCGGCGTGGCGGTCGAATATGTCGTGCACCAGAATTCCGGGCAGATCACCGACGCTGCGGGCAAGGGCACCTGGGACGTCACCTGGCTTCCGAAGGATCCCGAGCGCGAGACGAAAATGATGTTCGGCCCGATCTACGAGGTCGCCGATGCCACCTACATCGTCAAGCCCGGCTCGACCATCACCAACTTCGCCACGCTCGACCAGGTGGGCATCAAGGTCGCGGCGGTCAACGCCACGACCACCATGCGCGGCGCCGTCGCGCACCTGAAGAATGCGAAAGTCACGGGCTACCAGACCTACGATGAAATATTCGCGCTTTTGAAGAATGGCGAGATCGACGCCTTCGCGCTGTCGCGCGACCAGCTCTACAAGATGGCGCAGAAGATTCCGGGCACGCGCGTGCTCGACGAGACCTTCAAGAAGACGGTGACCGCTGTCGCCGTCCCGCTCGGCCATAGCCAGGCCTTGGCGTTCGTGACCAAGTTCATGACGGATGCGACCACGAACGGCGCGCTCCGCAGGGCCTATGACAACAACGGCCTGAAGGACGCGCCGATCCGCACCGAGTAGGGCAGGCGGCGGCGCAGGGGGCCTGCGCCGTCCGCTGACCTTACGGCTCCGCGGTGCGAATGCCCGCAGGGCTCACCTGCAGCTTGAGCGTCGACGTCTTGGTCAGCGCCTTGCCGTCGAACGAGAAGGCGAGCAGCTCGTTCTCGACCATGCACTGCGCCACGACATGTTTGGAGTCCTTGGACCACACCATGCCCTGGCACCAATGGCCGATCTTGGCTTCCGCAACCGGCGTGAGGTCGGTGCCTGAGATCCGGTAGACCTTGAGCAGGCCGAAATCGTTGAAGAAAGGCGAGGCCGACGGCTTGTTCGAGCCGTTCATGACGGTGACGGAAACGTAGTTGCTGTCCGGGGACATTTTGACGGCCTCAGGCGTCTGTCCGACGGTGACCGTCGTGACGACCCGGATTGGCTTTGCGGTCATGTCGATCAGGCTGATCGTATCATTGTCGCCGCCGCCGGCGCCGACATTGCCGACGACGGCCGCGGCCGCGCCGGTGAGATCGATGTCGTAAGGACGCACACCCGCGGAGAGATCGCGCTTGGCGTACTCGACCTTGCTGCCGTCCACGGTGAGAAGCGAGATCTTGCTGTCGCCGTCGCGGGTGACCAGCGCGGTCGCGCCATCGCGCGAGAACACGGCGTGGCTCGGGCCCGACTTGGCGTCACCGAGCTGGATCTTGCCGCTTGCCGTCAGCGCGTTGCCGCTAATGGTGAAGACCGAAACCGTGCCTTCGCTGCGGTTCGCAACCAGCGCCAGCGTGCCTGCGCGGTTGATTGACACTCCGGCCGCGCCTGCACCGGCCTGCAATGTCGCGAGCACCTTTGGCGGTGTTGATTTGATATCGATCACCGAGAGCTTGTCGTCGGGAATAGTCTTGGTCGCATCCGCCGGATCGACCTTCATCGCGCCTGTCACCAGCGCAAACGAACCATCCGGCGCGATCGCCACGCTCGGTGGCGGGCCGACGACGCTGGCGGGTGCAGGAACCTCGCCCAGCAGTTTCAGCACGCCATCGGTGAGGTCGATCACGCTGACCGTGTCCGGCAGCGGCTGCTTGCGCACCACGGCATTGCCGTTCTCCAGAACCATCTTGCCGTCATTGGCGGTGACGACGATCTCGGCATGGGCGGCGAAACTGGCGAGGCCAGCCAGCGACGTTGCGACAAGGGCTGACGCGGCATGGCGCGTGCGCCTGCGAAGAGCGGCTTTCATGTTTCCCCCTGAGAGCTTGTTCTTGTCCGGCAAAGCTAAATGCAACCGGGCGCGTCACGCAACAATCTGGACGCGATCATTTTTGCCGTCGTGCGGGGAATAAAGCGACATGACGTGGCCCGGCGCGGCGGAGCAGGCGCCTGCCTAAAAAATCTTCGCTCCGCCACTGCGCAAAGTGTCTCGTGCGTCAAACTGACACAGCTCTGTCATTCGCGGTGTTTAGAACATTTCTGATCGTAAACATCCTCATTTCCGGGGCGTCAAAAAAAATGAAATCGAGACTTCTGACGACGGCTGCGATTTTCGCGGCCGCGAGCGCGCTCGCGTGCACTCTTCCCGTCCTCGCCGACGATTTCGGTCGCGATCGCGATCACGGACATGACGATCATCATCGTCATGCGCACGACATCCACACCGAGACGCCTATCAAGCATCTCGTGGTGATCTTCAACGAGAACCGCTCGTTCGACCATTACTTTGCGACCTATCCGAACGCGACCAACCCGACCGGCTCGATCCCCTTCGTTCCGAAGCCGCATACGCCAAAGGTCAACAACCTCGCCAACGCCAATCTGCTGTTGAACAACCCCAACAACAATCCGGCCAACGGCACCGGCGCGACCGACCCGTTCCGCCTCGACCGCACCCAGGCCAACACGCGCTCGCAGAACCACTCCTACACGCCCGAGCAGCAGGCCGTGGACAACGGCAAGGAAGACCTGTTCCCGAAATTCACTGGCCGCGGCACCGCCGGCGGCGCCGGCGCCTTCGCCACCAACGGTCAGGTCATGGGCTATTTCGACGGCAACACCGTCACCGCGCTGTGGAACTATGCCCAGCACTTCGCCATGAGCGACAACAACTGGACCGACACGTTCGGCCCGTCGACGCCCGGCATGCTCGAAGTGGTTGCCGGCCAGACCAACGGCGTGCAGCCGGTGGTCGGCACCACGTCGTCGATCGCCGACGGCCAGGGCGGCCTGACGCTGACCGGCGATACCGATCCGGGTAACGATGCCTGTTCGAGCACGACCAGCACGATGCTGATGGGCGGCAAGAATATCGGCGACCTGCTCACCGCTGAGCATATCAGCTGGGGCAGCTTCATGGGCGGCTTCGACCTGACGCTCAAGAACGCCAACGGCACCACCGGCTGCGCCCGCAGCACGTTCTCCAGCAACGTCAACGGCACCATCGTCGACTACATTCCCCACCACGCCTTCTTCCAGTATCACGCCTCCACGGCGAACCCGTCCCATGCCCGGCCGAGCTCGGTTCATGCGATCGGCCATACCCATGACCTCAACGGCAAGGTCGATCCGGCCAATCACAATTACGACCTCGAAGACCTCTATGCCGCGATCAAGGCCGGCAACTTTCCGGCCGTCTCCTACGTCAAGATGCCCGCCTTCCAGGACGGTCACGCCGGCAACTCCGATCCGCTCGACGAGCAGGCCGGCAATGTCGCTCTGATCAACTTCCTCCAGAAGCAGCCGGAGTGGCGCGAGACCGCCGTCATCATCACCTATGACGACTCCGACGGCTGGTACGACCACCAATACGTCGCGCCGAAAAATGCCTCGTATGATGCGACCGCCGATCAGGTCAACGGCCCCGGCCTGTGCGGTCTCGGTCCTAACAAGCAGCCGGCGCCGAACGGTCTCGGCGGCAAGCCGGTGAACGGCCGCTGCGGTCCGGGCACCCGCGTTCCCCTGATCGTGGTCTCGCCCTACGCCAAGACGAACTACGTCAGCCACAACTACACCACGCAGGCTTCGGTGGTCCGCTTCATCGAGGACAACTGGCTGCATGGCAAGCGCCTGGGTGGCGGCTCGTTCGACGCCACCTCCGGCTCGATCATGGACCTGTTCGACTTCGACCATGATCACAGCCACGACTTGCGGGCTGACGCGCTGTTCCTCGACCCGACCGCCGGCACTGTGATCACCAGCCCGCCGGACGAGCACCACCACCACTAGTCCAACGGGACGCTACGGAATGAACAGCCGCACTCTGTGGCTCCTCGGCGCCGGCCTGCTTTGTCTGGCCGGCGCCGTCTTTGCTGCCGGGACGCAAGGATTGGCGGAGTCGAACCAGGTTGGTGTGAACCCGAATCCGGTTCGTCTCATGCGTCCGCCCGTCGCGCCGTTGTCCGCGATGGCGCTGCTCGGCAAGGAAATCTTCTACGACGCCTCGCTGTCGTCATCAGGCACGCTCTCCTGCGCGTCCTGCCATAGCCCGGATCACGCCTACGGCCCGCCCAACGATGGCCCGGTCATGCTCGGCGGCGCCAATCTGTCACGGCAGGGCGCACGCGCGGTGCCGTCGCTGACCTATCTCGACCGCCACCCGAATTTCAGCATCGGCCCTGACAAGGGCGACGACGACAACATCATCGACCTCGCGCAGATGGCGGCCATCGGCCAGCAGGCGGCGCGCACGACCAAGACCGCGGGCGGCACCGGCGCGTCGGCGAACATCGTGCCGCAGGGCGGCCTGTTCTGGGACGGCCGCGCCGACACGTTGCAAGACCAGGCGATGTTCCCGCTGCTCGATTCCAACGAGATGGACGGCGGCAGCGCCGAGATCGTCGCGGGCAAGCTGCGCAACGCGCCTTACGCTGGCCGCTTCGTCGAGTTGTTCGGCGCCGGTGTGATGAGGAATCAGCGGCTGCTGATTGCGGAGGCGATGTTCGCGGTCGCGCGCTATCAGGTGGAGGAGCCGAGCTTCCATCCCTACACCAGCAAGTACGATTACTGGCTCGAAGGCAAGGCGCGGCTCTCCGAGAGCGAGCTACGCGGCCTGCAATTGTTCAACGATCCCGATAAGGCCAATTGCGCTGGATGCCACGCCTCGGCGCCGACCCGCGACGGCCTGCCGCCACTGTTCACGGATCATCAGTACGAGGCACTCGGCGCGCCGCGCAACGCCGCGCTCGCCAACAATCGCGACCCCAATTATTTCGACCTCGGCGTCTGCGGCCCGCATCGCACCGACATTCCCGAGCAGACGCAATATTGCGGCATGTTCCTGACGCCGACGCTGCGCAACAGTGCGGCGCGGCAAGCCTTCTTCCACAATGGCGTCTTCAGCACCCTTCAGCAGGTGATGGATTTCTACAATTTCCGCGACACCAATCCGGAGAAAGTGTTTCCGCGCTCAGCTGACGGCACGGTGCTGAAATACGACGACCTGCCGCAAAAATATCACGCCAATGTCGACGTCACCGATCCGCCGTTCGATCGCCACCCCGGCGACAAGCCGGCGATGACGGAGCAGGACGAAGCCGACATCATCGCGTTCCTGAATACGCTGACGGACGGCTACAAGGTGGAGAACTGACACGCGGGCTCGCGAACGCCCGGTTCGTGCCTGATTGCTGCGGGCGGGATGAAGCCGGTTGGCGAGGCGCAGCGTGCCGCAAGGCGAGCGGCTATGCTAGGCTCTGTAAGTCTTGCCGCATCCGGATCGAAAGGGATGGCAAATTGCTGGAGCCCCGCCATGGATCGTGTGCTTCACCTGATTGCTTCGCTCGGAATTCTCTCGTTCATGACATGGAACGAAGCCTTCGGGGAGCACGCATCGATTGTCTCGATGACGACGCCGCGCGGCGTTCAACAAGCCTTCATCCTGATAAAGCCTGAGCATCCCGTTGCATCCGTCATTCTGTTTGCCGGGGGTAGCGGTCTTCTGCGGCTGAACAGGACGCCGCCTCCGCAGGTAGGGCCATATGCTTTCGTGGCTGGAAATTTCCTCGTGCGCAGTCGCGAGAGATTCGCCGAGCACGATTTCATGGTGGCTGTGATCGACGCTCCATCTGACCAGCCGAGGGGCATGAGTGGGTCTTTCCGCCTCAGCAACGAGCATGCGATCGACATCGGCGCCGTCGTCGACCACCTGAAGCGCCAGGCCGATGTGCCGGTGTGGCTCGTCGGTACCAGCGCGGGCAGTTGGTCGGCGGCACACGGCGCCATCGCGGCCAGCGCGGTTGATGGTCTCGTGCTGACTTCGACGGTTACACGTATTGCGCCGGGGTCCTCGCTGGCCAAGGCCTTTCCGGAAATTGCCAGGGACTACCCCCAGGGCGTCATCGACATGGCGCTACCCGAGATCAGAGTGCCCACGCTCATCGTGTCGCACAGCGAAGATGCCTGCGAGTTTACCCCCGCGACCGATGCGCCGGCCCTCGCAAAGCGCCTGACGCAGGCTGGTCGGGTCGCAATCGTCCTGATCAGCGGCGGCGACCGGCCAAGGTCCGATCCATGCGAGGCCTATGCGGCGCATGGCTTTTACGGCGTCGAACAACAGGCAGTCGACAGAATTGCGGAGTTCATCGCGGCCAAGGACAAGCGAGCTCCATAGATTGCGGCGGCGCGCGCATGCGGGGCGTGGCTGAAGCCGTGGTGGCTGTGCCGGTGACGTCAGTCATCGCTTGCACGAACGCTCCGACCGCGGCCGGGCGTGTTGAATCGCAGAGCGCTATTCAAAAGAACTCAAGCGAAGGAAAGTGATTGACCAGCCTGTCCCAGATCGAGAGCGGCGGCCGTGGCTGCCTTTTTGCGTCCTTGAGCGACAGACACCGCGGTGCCAGCCTCATCCCATAATAGAGGTTCGCTCCAGAGACGCTCTGGCCGCCCTGTATGCTGACGGTCGGGTCAAAATTGTTCTTGATCAAGTCTGTCGTTTGCTCCACGGAGCCTGATGCTGCGTTGTCATAGGCCGCGACGTATTTCGTCGACGCCTTGAGAACCCGCTGTCCTTGGCAAACGTATTCGCCGTTTTCCAGATACCGTCTCACTTCGCGATCGCAGGACTCGCGCTGGAACAGCTCGTCTGCAATGATCGATAGATCTTCAAGCGATATTTCCAGGACCTGAACGTCATCGAGCTCGAGCTTCAGGGTTTCCGCCAATTTTGCATCGGTATGTGACTGGATCGAATGCACGACTTTCGAGTCGAGCGAATATTGCGTCTTTCGCAATTCGGAGGTGACCTGGGTCGCTGAAGACGAGGTGCGGGTCACGCCGATCAGTCGGTCCGGCGAGACCTCGCACAGCATGTCGTAGTCCTGGCCGTTCGACGAGACATGGTAGATCGAGCCTGGAGCGCGCAAGAGCACTGGTGGCGTTATCGGGTGAAAGCCGATCGCGGTGATGGCTTCGTTGAGCTTGTTCGGGGGCTTGTGGAGATGTATCGCAGCCACGGATGCCAAGGGTGCGATGCTCACGATCGCCACTAATGCCCCCCATTTCAGGAATGGGCGCATTGGAGTTCTCCGCCGATTATCCGCAACAATAGTGCCCACAAGGGCGCGCGCACGCGTTGGCCGAGCCTGCAGGCACAGTCGTCGTGAGTGCGGCGAGAGCGAAGACAAAAAACAGTGCTGCGAACTTCATGACCTGTCCTCCTATGGATTGACAGATGTTCGCTCGACGTGACGTCCGGAAACCCGCAACGCCTTGGCGTCGGGAGGCGAGACATCTTCCTGCTTCTTGCGAAGTTACTCTCGGCGCAAGGCCGCAGATATGAACTGGCTCACACTCTATCTTGAATTGTGCCGGCGCTGGGTGTCCGGTGTCATCGCCTGCACGTCGTCGTTACGATGCGTCAGCGCGGCTTGATCTCCGCGTACTTCGCCATCGCGCGCTCGAACTTCCGGTTGAACAGCCACATCGCGGCGAGGATTTCCCGGAAGCTGGCGGACGTTCGAGCCCGGTCGGCCTGCCCGAACGCGAAGATGCTGTTGTTGCGCAGGTGCTTCATGATCGCAGGGCTGGACACCCGATAGCTCAGGAGATCGCCGGATTTGAGCGCGGACCTCGTGGGGGTGGGGACAATCTGGATCAGCTCGAACAGCTTCATCTGGTCGACCGGGTCGGGCAGCGTCTTCACGATTCCCGGGATCTCCCGGAACAGATCCGCATGTGCGTTCATCAGGCCGTCGCGCACATTGGTCCAGTGATTGAAGCGGTAGTCGGTGCCGCGGGCGCGCGCCTCTTCCTTGTCGTCGCGCGCGCTCAGCTCGGGATCGAGACCTGCGATCTCGCCCTTGATCGCGTCCCATTTCCTGCGGCCGTTGCGGTCTTCGGACGGGCCGGTCTGGAAGCTGCCCATATAGGTGTTGGAGCGACCGTTACGGACATTCTGCTTGCCGTTGGTCTCCGCAAAGAACAGCCCGAGGCTGATGCGGCCCGCAGCTTCGGCGTGAACCGGTGCCAGCCCCTTGGCGCGCGCAATCGCGACCGCGAGATCGACCACGTCCTTGAACGGCGTCGGCGAGTTCTGCGCGCCGGCCGGCGGCGCCTCCATGATGTCGAACAGCTTTCCGTATTCGTCGATCAGCGGTTCGATGTCGGCATCGAAATAGGCCGGCGGGATCTCGAACTTGTTGGGCCGTCCGATCCGCGACGGCATGGCGTCGGTGAGATCCTTGTAGCTACTTATGACCGCGACGCGCGCGAGATAGAGCGCCTGGCCCGGCAGGTTCGGTAGCGGCTGCTTCGCGTCGATCTGCTTGCGCCGCTCGGCGAGAACGGCCTTGAACTCGCCGAGCGCGCGCTCATAGGTCGCGAGTGCCTCGGATTGCCGCGTCGTCAGCGCGCCCGTCTGTGCAACGGCTTGCGCCGTGACGAAGAGGGCAACAGCCGCAAGGGCCGCGGCGGCAAGTCGTCTCGATCCCATGGCTGGTTCCTGTCGATTCGATGGCCAGGGAGATCGTAAGCATCAGAGGCATGCAGCCGCAATTCTCCTCTCATGCCGCCCGGTAGTCCGGCGCCGTCGCCAGGAACTTCGCATAGGCATCCGCATCCGGCGGCTGGAAGCGCCCCTTGAGCCCGCCGCGCTTCTGCTCCTTCGCGCCGATGTCGGCCATCAGCTCGTCGAAATGGCGGTAGTGATAGGGTGCGACACACAGGCCGCCATAGACGCCGGCGGCCGGCCGCTCGACGCGCTTGAAGTGCAGCATCATCTCGATGTTGTCGCGCATCTGTTGCGCCGTCGGCTGCTTGGCGAGCTGGCCGTCGGCATAGCGCACCAGCCAGTTCGCGGCCAAATCAGCGCAGAGCACGGTGCAGAACGAGGAATTGAAGCCGACGAAGCCGAGCTCTGGCAGGTCGGGGTTGGCGATCAGCCGGTAGAGCCGGTACTGCCCGTCGGCGTCGACCAGCTTCTCTTGATATGCCGCCGGCAGGAACGGCACGCCGAGCTTGTAGCCGATCGCGAGCACCGCGACGTCGGCGCCAATGCGCTCGCCGCCGCTCATCACGATGGTGTCGCCTTCATAATGATCGAACGTGCCGAACACGGCCTTGATGCGGCCGTCGGCGACCATCGGATAGAAGCCGGGCGTTGCGATCGGCACCGAGCAGTTGACGCCGTCCTCGATCCGCTCCTTCGGCACCATCTTGCAGCGGCCGAGCTTGAGCTGCGCCTTGAGCAGGCTTTCGAGCCCTCGCCAGTTCGCCCAGACCAGTGGCGCGGCAATGCGGTGGGCAAGCCGCGCCATCGCGCTGGCGCCCCAGCCTGGAAACATCTCCTCCTGCGCGCGGATGTAGAGGATGTGCTTGAAGTTCACGAGCCCGCCGATGAAGTAGGGGATGCGCCAGACCGGCTCGCGCATCACGATGGTGACCTCGCGCGCGCCTGATTTCACCGCGTTCACGGCGATGTCGGTCGCCGATTTCGAGCCGCCGAGCACGACGACGCGGCGGCCTTTCGCCAGCGCGGGATCGCCGTATTTCGACGAATGCAGGATCTGGCCGCCCTGGCCCAGGAAGCTGCCTTCGCCGCGGCAATGCAGCTCGCGCGGTTCGTTGAACTGCCCGGTGCAGACCGCGACGAAATCGAACTCCTCGTTCGACGGCGTCCCGCCCTTGTTCGTCAGGGTAAGCGTCCAGCCCGGCTTGCCGTCAGTGCGGCGCGCCATGCCGGCGACTTCAGTATTGAGGCGCAGCATGCGGTCGAGGCCAAAACTCCTGGCGTAATCGGCGAGATAGGCGTGGACCTGCGGCCCGGTTGGCCATTCCGGATAGGCGTCCGGCATGGCGCGGTCGGTGTAGCGGTAGAGATCCTTCGGGCTCTGGGTCTGCACCTCCGGATAGGAGCGCGCCGGCTCCCAGACGCCGCCGAGATCGGCGCTCCGCTCGACGATGGTGACGCGGTGGCCGCGGCTGGAGAACGCTTTTGCAGCGGCAAGGCCGGAGACGCCGGCGCCGATCACGCAGACATGCTTGGGACTGACCATGGGATGGCTCGCAATCAGGTGTTTCGCGCGCAAGCGGCCACGTTCGGCCGCAAGGCGCGGCCGGCGGAGCTGCAAGCAGATGGAGGTGGGCGAGGCGGCGCGCTGCGCCTAGTCGTTGGCCTCGGGCGGCAGAAAGTCGACCTCGTGCAGCGCCGAGATGCGCACGACTTCAGCCGGGTCGGTCAGATTGTGCAGCTGGTTGAACAGCGCCTCCAGCTTCTGCATCGGCGAGACCCAGAACAGCGCGCGGCACGGCTTGTCGGATTTGTTGAAATAGCCGTGCGGGATGCCGCGCGGCATGCGCACGAGGTCACCGGCATGGGCCTTGACCCATTTGCCGTCGAGCTTGAGGTCGAGCGTGCCTTCCTGCACCAGGATGAACTCGTCCTGGGTCGGATGGATGTGCACCGGCACGAACTGGCCGGGGTCGCTGTTGGTCTCGAATGCGAAGGTGGAATCGGTGACGGCCTTGGGGAAGTAGACCTGGCCCAGGATGTTCCAACTCTTGCCCCCATAGCCCGTGCCATTGGCGGTAATGCCCTTTTCGAGTGCAGTCATGGCTTGCTCCTCATGGATTCCGGCGGGGACGGAGCTTCGGTCAGCCTTGGGCCGCCTGTCTATCCGCTAAACGAATCCGGACGTGGCTGTTGCCATGCAGCACGACGATTTTGCAGCCGCGGCCCTTCTCGCGTCGGGGAAACTATTATAGGCTTAAAGCAATTCCGCGACGCGAAGCGTGGTCGACGATGTCCGTAGCCGTGCAGGAAACGAGCGCAAGGGTAGCCACAGCTGAACGGCTGGCGGCTTTCGCCCGCGTCACCACCGATGATGTCGACGAGGCTGCCGAGCAGATCGGGCGCATCTTCTGTCCGCACGATCTCAAGCCGGCGCAAGCGCGCGCAACCGGCTTCTCCGCCCGGCACAATTGCGCGGCATTCGCAGGCTTTTCCATCAACTACGTCGCCTATGGCGGATCGGTGAGCATCGATCCCGGCTGCCTCGACCGCTTCTTCCTGGTGCAGATCCCGCTCACCGGCGCCGCCCGCATTCGTGCCGGAGCCTGCGAAATCGAGACCGCAGCGGGCCGGACGGCGTCGCTGCTGTCGCCGACGATTCCGACCCGGATGGTCTGGACGGATTGTGCGCAAATCATCCTGCTGCTCGATCGCCGCATGGTCGAGCAGCGCGCTGCGGCTCTGTCGGGCAAGGCGGCGGGGCCGGTCGAGTTCGATCCTGTGATCGACCTGGAGGCGCCGTCCGGGCACGATCTCCGCAAGAAGCTCGATGAACTGATGCAACTCGCCGAGCGTCTCGGTCCCTCCGGCAGGCTGTCGCCGCTCGCGATGGCCGATTGGCGCGAGGCGCTGCTCGATCGTCTCCTCAACGGCCAGCGCCATGGCCTATCGGATGCGATCCGGACGTTTTCGGGCCACGCGGAGCGTCTGCCGCGCGCGCTTCGCGCCGCGCGCGACCATCTTGCCGACAATGCCGGCGAGCCGCTCGATCTCGCAGAGCTCGCCTGCGCGTCCGGCGTCGGCATCCGCGCGCTCCAGCTCGGCTTCCGCCGTCACTTCGGCGTGTCGATTTCGGAGATGCTGCTCGACATGCGCCTCGCCGGCCTGCATGGGCGCCTCTCGCAGGCCGCGCCCGATGCCTCGATCACCGAGATCGCGTTCGATCTCGGCTTCACCCATCTCGGCCGCATGGCCGGCGCCTACCGCGAAAAATTCGGCGAGACGCCGTCTGCGACGCTGCGGCGTAGGATGAGCTAGGCGCTGCTATTTTCGCGGCCACGTCGTGCGGCGGTCTTCGGCGGCCTGCCTGCGCAAGAAGCCCTCGACATCGGCCTGCACCGAATAGGGCGTGGGGATCGGATCGCCTGCGGAATCGACCGCGGTGTCGAGCGAGCGGCGCAGCATGCGCGCGAGCTCGGCCTTGCGGTAGGGTTTTGTCAGAAGCGGCGCGCCCATGGTGGCGCGTCCCTGCGCATGCAGCGAGTCGTAGGCGTAGCCCGACGTGAACAGGACCCGCAGCGAGGGACGTGCCGCAACCATCCGCTCCGCGAGCTCGCGCCCATTGATGCCGCCGGGCATCACGATGTCGGTGAAGAGCAGGTCGAACGGCGTGCCTTGCGCCGAAATGGCGAGCGCCTCGGCCGCGTTGACGGCGGGGATGACCTTGTAGCCGAGGCTTTCGAGTTGCACCGTGACGTATTGGCGGACATCGTGGTCGTCCTCGACGCACAGGACGGTCTCCGTTCCGCCGACGATCTTGCGCTCGTCATAACCGGTCGGGCGAAGCGTGCTCGCCTCCGCCTTCGGCAGGTAGATCGTGAAGATCGTACCGCGGCCTTCGGTGGAGGAGACCTTGATGCCGCCGCCGGACTGCTTGACGAAGCCGAACACCATGCTGAGGCCGAGCCCGGTGCCCTTGCCGACATCCTTGGTGGAGAAGAAGGGATCGAAGATGCGTTCGAGGATGGCTTGCGGAATGCCGGTGCCGGTGTCGGCGATCTCGATCTCGACATAGTCGCCGGCATAGCCGGCGCCGACCGCCACTGCCTCGCGCACGCCGAACACGACGTTGCGCGTCGTCAGCGTCAGCCTGCCGCCGTCCAGCATCGCGTCGCGGGCATTGATCGCAAGGTTGAGCAGCGCTGAGCTCAATTGGCCGCGGTCGGCGAAGGCGAGCCAGACATTGCCGTCGAGCCTGGTCACGATCTCGATCTTCTTCTCGAAGGTCGCCAGCAGCAGCTTTGCCAGCTCCTCGAGCAGCTCGTTGACGTCGATCTCGGCCGGCTGGAGTGCCTGCTTGCGCGCAAAGGACAACAGGCTCGACGTCAGCACGGCGCCGCGGTCCGCCGCCTCGCTGATCAGCTTGGTGATGGTCGCGAGCGGCGGGTTGTCCTTCACGGCGTCGGCGAGGATCTCGATCGTGCCGGTGATCACCGTGAGCATGTTGTTGAATTCGTGCGCGATGCCGCCGGTGAGCTGCCCGACCGCCTCCATTTTCTGCGCCTGGATCAGCTGTTCCTCGGCGGCGCGCTTCTGGGTGACGTCCTTGACGAAAATGTTGATGAGGTGGCGCGTCCCGACGTGGAGCGCCGTGCTGGAGCCCTCGATCAGGATCTCGTCGCCATTTCGATGCAGCAGGGTTGCCTCGAACCGGATGCCGATCGGCGTATGCGACAGCTCCGGCAACAGCCGCATCATCCGCTGCCGGAAGCCGGCGCGGAGTGGTTCGGCGATGAGGAGGTCGACGACATCGGTGCCCAGCGCCTCCTTGCGCGACCATCCGGTCAGGGCTTCGGCCTGAAAGCTCCACTCCAGCACGACGCCGTTCGCGTCGGTCTGGATGAAGGCATCGAGCGCGGTCTTGATGACGGCTTGCGTTGCTTGCGCGCCGGCCTGCGCCTGCTCGGCCAACGCTGCGGCCGTATGCTTCATCTGCGCCGTCTCGATCGAGCCCGTGCACAGCCGCGCAAGCAGCACCGCAACGACGACGCTTGCGAGCAGGGCGATGACCTGGGCGATGCCGAAGCCGCCGGTGGCGTCGGTCACGGCATAAGAGATAAGGAGAGCGGCACTGGTCACGACGGCCTGCGTGGCGATCGCGAGTGTCAGAAGCCCCCTGAGTTTCATGCTCTCATACCAAAGACGCCAGAAGCGCACCGTCCCGCCGCCTTGTCGACGAGGCCGGCATCACGTGAGCTACAGACTGCCCGCGTCTCCGTCGATGGTCAATTTGCGGCGCCCGGGGGCCGCCGGGAATTTGGCGTGGCTCAACCTGCCGGCGAATCGGTCTGGCGCAGCGTCGTGACCCAGATCGCGCGCGCCACCTGCTGGGTCGGGTTGTCGAACATGTGCGGCACGATGCTCGGAAAACGAAAACTGTCGCCGGCTTCCAGCACATGGGCCTGGTTGTCGAGCCACAGCCGCAGGCTGCCGGAGAGGATGTAGCCTGCCTTCTCGCCGGTGTGCTGCAGGAAGTCCGTGCCCGAGGAGGCGCCGGGGTTGAGCGTGAGCTCGTAGAGTTCGAGCTGGCCATTGCCGTCAGGGGTGAGCGCTTCCTTGACGACGCCGCTGGCGGTGAGTCGCAGCAGGCGCCGGTTGTTCTTGCGCACGATGTAGCGCTGCACATCGGTGGGATCGCTGGTCTCGAAGAAGTAGGAGATGGGAACGTCGAGCGCGATGCTGAGCAGGCGCAGCGTGCGGATCGACGGCATCGCGCGTGCGCGTTCGAGCTGGCTGATCATGCCGTTGGAGAGGCCGGTCTTGTTGGCGACGTCCTGGATCGAGAGTCCGGCGCGCTGACGCAGCAGCCGCACGGTCTCGCCGAGGCGCTGGTCGACCGCATCGTCGGCCTCGATCGCCGGTGCGTCCTTGGTGCCGTTGGTATCGCCGCGACCATCCATGTCGCTCTCCCATGCATCGTATCACCCCGGGACCGCGTCGATCCGAGGTTCAGTCACAGTGAAAAGGTCGCGCATACTAGCAATGCGATTGACAGCTGTATTTAGTCATGATGAACTTTTGATCGAAAAATTTAGAAGCACTAAAGCCCACTTCCTGTCCCTTTGCCGGGGTCTCGGGGGCGCGGGAGACGGTGCCGCGTGCGGGAACGGAGACTGGTCATGGCAGATGACATGGGCAAGTTCGGCATTGAGGCAGTGCGTCTCGGCAGTCCGAACCGCCGTCAGTTCTTCCAGCTCGGCGCGGGCGCCGCAGCGGGATGGAGCCTCGCAGGCAGCGCCATCGCCCAGACCGAACGCCCGACCAATCCGCCGGACAAGCCGCGCGGTCAGGTGATCGCGGCGCTGTCGCAGGAGCCGACGGTGTTTCATCCGCTGATGCCCGGCATCGAGGTCGATCAGGGCGTCTGGTGGCAGGTGTTCTCGCTGCTCTGGTACATCGATCCCGAGGGCAATTTCGTTCCGGACCTCGCGCGCGAAGTGCCGACCATCGAAAATGGCGGCCTGTCGGCCGACGGTCTGACCTGGAAGATCAAGCTGCGCAACGACGTGAAGTGGCATGACGGCACGCCGTTCACGGCCGACGACGTCAAGTTCTCGCTCGAGCTGATCAACGATCCCAATTTCCGCGCACGCAGCCGCGTCGGCCACAGTCTCGTCAAGGACATCAAGGTCGTAGCAGTGGACGAGATCCACTGGCGCATGGAAGCGCCGTATTCGCCCTACATGTCCATCCTGGGATCGCTGACCTTCATCGTGCCGAAGCACATCCTGGAGAAGGTGACCGATCCGAACGCCTCGCCGTTCCACAATGCGCCCGTCGGCACCGGGCCGTTCCGCTGGGGTGAGCGCGTGCCCGGCGACCACATCCTGCTCAATGCCCATACCGGCTATCACGGCAAAGGACCTTACGTCGAACGCGTGGTGTTCAAATACATCCCCGACCTCACCGTGCTCTACACCCAGTTCCGCACCGGCCAGGTCGACTACACCGGCCTGCAAGGCATTTTGCCGAACTTCGTGCAGGAGGCGAAGACGCTGAAGGGCCGAAAGATCTTCGTCTCCGCGACGTCTTCGGTGGAGCACATCGCGCCCAACCTGGAATTCGGTCCCTTCGCCGACCGCGCGGTGCGCGAGGCGCTGTATCTTGCCATCAACAAGCAGGCGATCATCGACGCGCTCTACTACGGCCTGCCGACGCAGACCGAGAGCTTCGTGCCGCAGCAGGCCTGGTCGTTCCAGCAGGGGCTGCCGCAGCACAAATACGATCCCGCCAAGGCCAATGCTCTGCTCGATGCGGCCGGCTGGGTGCGCGGCTCGGGCGGCGTGCGCGAGAAGGGCGGCGTCAAGCTCGAATTCACCAACTCGACGACCTCAGGCAATGCCGTGCGCGAGCAGACCCAGCAGCTCCTGATCCAGGACTGGCGCGCGATCGGTGCTGCGATGCGTGTCAACAACATGCCGGCCGCGGTGATCTGGGGCGATTTCTGGCAGCAGTCGAAGTTCAATTCGGTGCTGGTGTCCGTGAACTTCATGCTCGGCAGCGACCCCGACGTGACGCCGCGCTTCGGCTCGGGCGCCATTCCCGCCAAGGGCGGCCGCGGCTACAACACCTATCAATACAAAAATCCCGAGGCCGACCGTCTCCTCGCCGAGGGCGCAAAGCAGTTCGATCTGGCGCAACGCAAGGCGACCTATGGCGATCTGCAGAAGCTGATCCGCAACGATCTTGCGATCCTGCCGATGTTCCAGGGCTTCATCGCCGAGGGTGTGAAGGAGGGGCTGCAAGGCTTCCGTCCCAACATCAACACCTCCATCAACTGCTGGAACATCCGCGAATGGTATTGGGCCTGATGCGTCTGGCTCGCTGGACCGCCTGACATGGCCCGCTACGTCGTCAACCGCCTGGCGCAGGCGATCATGCTGCTGGTGATCGTCTCGGCAATCGGCTTCGCCCTCCTGCATCTGGCGCCCGGCGGTCCGCTCTCGCAGTTCGCCGTCTCCGGGCAGATGACGCAGGAGGATCTCGACCGCGTCACAAGGCAGCTCGGCCTCGATCGCCCGCTGCCGATCCAGTATCTCGACTGGTTTGGCCGCATGCTGAAAGGCGACTGGGGCAAGTCCTATCGCGACGGCGAGGCGGTGCTGTCGGTGATTTCCTCGCATCTCGGCGCGACGCTGGAGCTGATGGCGACGGCGACGATCATCGCGGTGCTGCTCGGCTGCTGGATCGGCATCCTTGGCGCGCTGCGCCGTTACTCGCTGTTCGATTCGCTTGCCACGGTTGGCGCCATGATCGCGCTGTCGATCCCGACCTTCTGGTTCGGCCTCGTCACCATCTACGTGTTCTCCGTCAAGCTAGGCTGGCTGCCGGCGGGTAACCGCCAGACCATCGGCGACGGCTCCTTCCTCGATCTCCTGCATCATCTGATCGCGCCGGCGATGGTGCTGGCGCTGGTCGAGACCGCGATGTGGGGCCGCTTCATGCGCTCCTCCATGCTCGAGGTGATCAACCAGGACTACATCCGCACCGCGCGCGCCAAGGGCATGCCGGAATGGCGCATCCTCATCGTGCACGCGCTTCGCAATGCGCTGTTGCCGATGATCACGGTGGCCGGCCTGCAGTTTCCGACGCTGCTCGGCGGCGCGCTGGTGGCGGAGACCGTGTTCACCTGGCCCGGCATGGGGCGTCTGTTCCTCGATTCCATCGGCTATCGCGACTATCCCGTCGTGATGGGCATCCTGATGTTCTCGGCGACGATGGTTCTGATCGGCTCGCTGCTCGCCGACATCCTCTACGCCGTCGTCGATCCGCGCATCCGGGTGGGCTGAAGCGATGGCGACCGCAACGCTCACCACCGTTCAGCTCGCGCCCGGCCAGGCCGCCTGGCGGCGTTTTCGGCGTCATCGGCTCGCGCTTGCGGGCGCTGTGATCATTCTCGTGCTCGTGCTCGGCTCCGCGATCGGGCCTTATCTGCTGCCGTTCGACGACACCTATATCGACATCATGAAGCGGTTCGCGCCGCCGCTGTCCGGCGCGCATATCCTCGGCACCGACGAGCTCGGCCGCGACGTGCTGGCGCGGCTGATGATGGGCGGGCGCATCTCGCTCTCGATCGGCATCGTCGCGATGGTGATCGCGATGGCGGTCGGAATCGTCGTCGGTGCCTTTGCCGGCTTCTATGGCGGCGCCCTCGGCGCGGTGCTGATGCGGCTCGTCGACGCCGTGCTGTGCTTTCCGACGATCTTCCTGCTGCTCGCGCTCGCAGCTCTCACAGAGCCGGGGCTCGTCACCACCACCGTGCTGATCGCGGCGACCGCCTGGATGGCGGTCGCGCGCGTCGTCGAGGCCCAGGTGCGCTCGCTGCGCGAGCGCGAGTTTGCCGTGGCCGCACTCGCCTTCGGCTCGTCGAACCTGCGCATCATGTTCCGCGAGCTCGTGCCCAACGCGATCGCGCCGATCGTGGTGGCGGCGACGCTGAACGTCGCCAAGGCGATCCTGCTGGAATCCTATGTCAGCTATCTCGGCTACGGCATCCAGCCGCCGGCCGCGAGCTGGGGCAACATGCTCAACAACGCGCAGATCTATCTGACCAGCGCGCCGTGGCTTGCGATAGCGCCGGGCGTCGCCATTACGCTGGCGGTGACCAGCTTCAACTTCCTCGGCGACGGGCTGCGCGACGCGCTCGACCCGCGTCTCAACATCCCATGACAAGATCTCGATCGAACTGACCTCCAGGAGTGCCCCATGTCCCCGCCGCTCAACCGTATCAACAGCGATGAACGCCTGCCGGCGCAGGCGGATGTCGTCGTCATCGGCGGCGGCGTCATCGGCGTCTCCGCGGCCTATCATCTTGCCAAGAAGGGCCTTTCGGTCGCTCTGGTCGAGAAGGGCCATGTCGGCGGCGAGCAGTCGAGCCGCAATTGGGGCTGGTGCCGCCAGCAGGGCCGCGCGCGCGAGGAGATCCCGCTGGCGCGTGAGGCGCTGCGGCTGTGGGAGGACATGCAGAACGACGCCGGCGTCGATGCCGGCTTCCGCCGCACCGGCGTCTTGTTCCTGACCAAGAGCAAGGACGAGCTCGCCGGCTGGGAGCGCTGGGCCGCGATCGCGCGCGAGCAGCAGGTGCACTCGACCGTGCTGACGCCGGCAGAGGTCGCCGAGCGCATGCCCAGCAATGCGGACCAATGGGTCGGCGGCCTGCACACGCCGAGCGACGGCCGCGCCGAGCCGTCGATGGCCGTGCCGGCACTTGCCACCGCCGCGCGAAAGCACGGCGTCACCATCCATCAGGGCTGCGCCGCGCGCGGACTGGAGACGACAGGCGGGAAGGTCAGCGCCGTTGTCACTGAGAAGGGCACCATCCGCACGCAAGCCGTGCTGCTGTCGGGCGGCGCATGGTCGTCGCTGTTCTGCCGCCGCCACGGCATCGAGCTGCCGATCGGCCTCGTCAACGCCACCGCATGCCGGACCACGCCGGGACCGGAGATCACTTCGGGCGCGCTCGGCACGGATCTCTACTGCATCCGCCGCCGCCTCGACGGCGGCTTTACGCTGGCGCTGCGCAACCGCGGCACGGTCGAGCTGTCGCCCGACCTGTTCCGCTACGCCTGGACCTTCTGGCCGACCTATCAGCATCGCAAGAACGGGCTCAAGCTGTCGTTCGGCAAGCCGTTCTTCGACCAGATCATGCGCGGCACCGGCTGGAGTTTCGACAAGCCCTCGCCGTTCGAGGCCGAGCGCGTGCGCGATCCCGCGCCCGACATGTCGCTGGTCAACGCGGCACTGGCCTCGCTGATCAAGTCCAATCCGGAATTGAAGGAGATCAAGATCGCGGAAGCCTGGGGCGGCACGATCGACTGCACGCCCGACACCATTCCGGTGATCTCGCCGGTCGATGCGCTGCCGGGCTTCTTCCTTGCCACCGGCTTCTCCGGCCACGGTTTCGGCATTGGTCCCGCGGCGGGCAAGCTCGCCGCCGACATCGTCACCGGCTCGACGCCGCTGGTCGATCCCGCCGCCTACAGCCACAAGCGCATGATCGACGGCCGGCGCCTCGCGCCGGTCAGCCCGTTCTGAGGGGCGGCATGACGGTCCTCTACAAGGCCAATCTGGTTCGCGGGGCCGAGTGGGCACGCTTCTTCGCGGAGCGCGCGCCTGATGTGCCGTTCCGGCTCTGGCCCGACATCGGTGATCCCAAGGCGGTACGCTACCTAGTCGCCTGGCAGCCGCCGGACAATATCGCGGCGACGTTCCCAAATCTCGAACTGGTGTTCTCGGTCGGCGCCGGCGTCGATCAGTTCGACATCACAAAACTTCCGCCGCATGTTCCGCTGGTCCGCATGATGGAGCCCGGCATTACCGATCGCATGGTCGAATATGCCTGCATGTCCGTGCTGGCGCTGCATCGCGATCTCGTGCAGTTCATCTCCCAGCAGCGCGAGCAGGTCTGGCGTGAGCTCCCCGCGACCTACGCCGGTGAGCGGCGTGTCGGCGTGATGGGACTTGGCCTGCTCGGCCAGGCTGTGCTCGAACGACTCAAATCATTTGGTTTCTCGCTGCTCGGCTGGAACCGTTCGCCGCGCGAAATCGACGGCGTCACCTGTTATGCGGGCGCGGAGGCCTTGCCGGATTTCCTGGGGCAGTCCGACATTCTCGTCTGCCTGCTGCCGCTGACCTCGGAGACACGCGGCATCCTCAACGCGAATCTGTTCGCGCATCTGCCGCGCGGCGCGCGGCTGCTCAATGTCGGGCGAGGCGGGCATCTGGTTGAGGCCGATCTCATCGTGGCGCTCGACAGTGGGATGCTGTCTGCCGCCGTGCTCGACGTCGCCGAGCCCGAGCCGCTGCCGGCGGGCCATCCGTTCTGGAGCCATCCGCGCATTCTGCTGACGCCGCACATTGCCAGTACGACGAAGCCGGAGACGGCGGTCGACTACGTGCTCGACACCATCGCGCGCCACCGCCGGGGCGAGGCCTTGCCGGGGCGTATCGACCGTGATCGCGGTTACTGAAGGCGCGATGGTGATGATGACATCGGTGCAGCCACGGGCTCCTCTCACCTCTCCCGCTTGCGGGAGAGGTCGGCGCGTAGCGCCGGGTGAGGGCTTTCTCCTCTTGGGGGTTCTTGATTGTGGAGGCACCCTCTCCCCAACCCTCCCCCGCAAGCGGGGGAGGGGGCGGACCTTCTTCGCGGCAAGCGCTGGGGGCATTGCATGAGCACCGGTGCAACGAGACCAGATCAAGTTGCCGCCGAAGCGCACACGCCGGTACTGTCGGTCGCCGGCCTCACCACGTCCTTCATGCGCGAACGTGAATGGATCCCCGTCGTCCGCAACATCTCCTTCGACATCGCGCCGCGCGAGACCGTGGCCATCGTCGGTGAGTCCGGCTCGGGCAAGAGCGTCACCGCGCTCTCGATCATGCGGCTCGTGCCGAAAGAGAGTGGCCGGATCGAGGGCCGCGTTACGCTCGCCGGCCGCGATCTGCTGACGATGCCCGAAGCTGATATGAAGGACATCCGCGGCAACGACGTCGCCATGATCTTCCAGGAGCCGATGACGAGCCTCAATCCGGTGCTCACCATCGGCTTCCAGATCGCGGAAGCGCTGATCCAGCATCGCGGCCTGTCACGTGCGGCGGCGGAGGCCGAGACTGTTCGCTTGCTCGATCGCGTCCGCATTCCCGCGGCGAAATCGCGCTTCCATGAGCATCCCCATCGCTTCTCCGGCGGCATGCGCCAGCGCGTGATGATCGCGATGGCGCTGGCCTGCAAGCCGAAGCTTCTGATCGCGGATGAGCCGACCACGGCGCTCGACGTCACCATCCAGGCGCAGATCCTGGAGCTCTTGAAGGAGCTCCAGCAGGAGGAGGGGATGTCGATCCTGTTCATCACCCACGACATGGGCGTGGTCGCCGAGATCGCGGACCGTACCGTGGTGATGTATGGCGGGCAGGCCGTTGAGACCAACGCCACCTCGCGCATCTTCGCAGCACCCGCGCATCCCTACACGCGCGCGCTGCTCGCCGCTGTGCCGCGCCTCGGTTCGATGGACGGGCGCGCGCGGCCGATGCGCTTTCCGATCGTCGACAAGGTGACGGGCACCTCGGACGAGCCGGCCGAGACGCCCGATACGGTCTCGACGGCCGCGCGTCCGCTGCTCGAAGTCTCCGGCCTCACCACGCGCTTTCCGATCCGCTCGGGCCTGTTCGGCAAGGTTTCGGGCCGCGTCCACGCGGTGGAGAATGTCTCCTTCACCTTGCGCGCCGGCGAGACGCTGGCGCTGGTCGGCGAGTCCGGTTGCGGCAAGTCCACCACGGGCCGTTCCATCCTCAAACTGACGGAGCCGGACGCCGGCACCGTCCTGATCGACGGGCAGGACGTGCTCGCCATGAAGGGCCGCACCTTGCGCGACTTCCGCAAGCACATGCAGATCGTGTTCCAGGATCCGTTCGCGAGCCTCAATCCGCGCATGTCGGTGGGCACGGCGACCGCAGCGCCCTTGCTCGCCAACGGGCTCGCCACGGCGGCGCAGGCCCGCGACAAGGTCGCCGACCTGCTGGTGCGGGTCGGTCTCACCGCCGACATGGCTGCGCGCTTCCCGCACGAATTCTCCGGCGGCCAGCGCCAGCGCATCTGCATCGCGCGCGCGCTCGCGCTCGGGCCAAAGCTGATCGTCGCGGACGAGGCGGTCTCCGCGCTCGACGTCTCGGTCAAGGCGCAGGTCGTCAATCTGATGCTCGACCTTCAGGCCAGCATGGGCCTCGCGTACCTGTTCATTTCCCACGACATCGCGGTGGTCGAGCGCATGAGCCATCGCGTCGCGGTGATGTATCTCGGCGAGATCGTCGAGATCGGCCCGCGCGCGGATGTGTTCGGCAATCCCCAGCATCCCTACACCAAGAAGCTGATGGCCGCCGTGCCGGTGCCCGACCCATCGCGCCGCGGCACGAAGCGCGAGGCGTCGAACGACGAGATCAGAAGCCCGGTGCGCGCACCGGATTACCAGCCGCCGGTGCGGCAATATCGCGAGGTCTCACCGGGGCACGTCGTGCAGGTCTGGGGCGAG
This sequence comes from Bradyrhizobium genosp. SA-4 str. CB756, assembly GCF_000473125.1. NCBI lineage: Bacteria > Pseudomonadati > Pseudomonadota > Alphaproteobacteria > Hyphomicrobiales > Nitrobacteraceae > Bradyrhizobium > Bradyrhizobium genosp. SA-4. Next base: position 382,567 of record NZ_KI421499.1, read on the forward strand.
GAGCGGTCGGCCTGAGGAGTGTGGTTCACACGTCCTCCGGAAATTGTGACCGGATGGAGCGAGGGCGAACAGCGGTCTGTGAACCGCTTCATAGTCCATCCCTCTCGTTTTGAACTATCACTCTCGCAAGAAATTGCCGCACCCGGACCTGTTCGACAACACGGGTGAGTTGCAATACCTGCGCAGCCGCGTGCTCCGCAGCTGTGGATTGGCTCCTCGCCTTCGCGAGTAAGCCAGCCCCATCACTCAGCACAGAACTTTCAGATATTGGGATCAAGGGCATCGAGAAACGCGTCCCGGCAGATTCGATCTGGGGTCGGCCAGTAGGCTGCCAAGTACTCAGAAGGAATCCCCCATGAAGATAAGCAGCGCAATTTTCAGCTCATTTTCCCTCACGCGGTACGTCGGCAGCCTGGGGATTGCCCGTTCCAGTCTGATCAAGTCGGCACACACCCTTGAAAGGATTGGCCTGGCAGCCGTCGGAGCCTCTTGCGGCCTCTATGTGGGTGCGACCCTGTTGCGTCAGAAAGGCGGACTGTTTGAAAGCGGCTGGATCGTGCTGATCACAATGCTCTATGGAGCGCTCAGCTATTATGTCGGAATTGACTTGTCCGGCAACGTCGCAAAGCGGCCGAAATCGAGCATCTCGGAAGAATGGAACGGCTCGGAGTCGGCTGAAATCATGAGTGCGGCCGGAACGTTCGGCGCGGCGATCGCCGCAACTCTGTCCGTCAGCATTCTTGTCCTTGACCAAAGCCTATCAAACGGCCTGATAAGCTTTGTTGCGGGCTTCTGGGCGGTCGGTTCTTCGCTTCAGGTCGCGGCGGGCACGATGGCGCGCAACCAGGAAGCGCCGATGAACGAGCAATGAAGGAATTGCGCTCACGGAAATACCTCCCGCTGGGCATCCCATGCGAGCGCAAGCCGCAGTGCTGGTCGAAGTGAGTCGTGACGACATATCGCAACCCTGCCGTCCACGCTGCGCACCAGCGATGTTTGGTCGCGCAGCCGTTCGCATCGAGCCGTGTCCCGATCGAAGCGTCATCGGTACCGAGTAACCTAATTTTCGCAAAACAAGACAAGGCGTGCCATCATAGTGCCGTTGGCATATTGTCTCGGCGCGGCCGTGGTCCAAGAGTCTGCTAATCGCCAGCCATGAGATGGGTGAGCCATGCAGATTGCGGAGTGGCTCGAGAAGCTAGGGCTTGGGCAATACGCGGAGCGCTTTGCCCAGAATGGGATCGACGTAAGCGTCCTTCCCGAGCTGATGGATGAGGACTTTGACAAGCTCGGAGTCCTGCTCGGTCATCGCCGCAAGATGTTGCGTGCCATTGCCGACCTCGATCCGGCCACATTGATCGCATCGCCGGCTCCCCCTCATGACGCCGAGCGGCGCCACCTCACCGTCATGTTTTGCGATCTGGTCGGCTCGACCGCGCTCTCGGCACGTCTCGATCCCGAGGATATGTGGGAAGTGATCCGGGTCTACCGCGCCGCATGTGCGCGCGTCATTGCCGCCTATGACGGCAGCATAGCCAGGTTCGTCGGCGACGGAATACTCGTCTATTTCGGCTATCCGCGCGCTCACGAAGATGATGCGGAGCGCGCAGTACGCGCGGGCCTCGATATCATCTGCGCCATTCGCCAGCTCAAGACAGGCGCCGGCGAGCGGGTCGAGCTGCGGATCGCAGTTGCGACCGGGCTTGTGGTGGTCGGCGACCTCATCAGTGGAGATGCGTCAGAGGAGCACGCGACCATCGGCGATACGCCAAACCTCGCTGCCCGGCTTCAGAGCCTGGCCGAACCGGGAGTGGTCGTCGTCGCGTCATCGACGCGCCGGCTGCTGGGAGATCTCTTCACTTTTCGCAATCTCGGCCGGCGCGAAGTCAGGGGGATCGACGAACCCATCGCGGTGTGGGCGGTGGAAGGAGCGATCGCATCCGAGAGCCGCTTCGAGGCGGTCCGCGCCGCGCGCTCGATCGGCTTTGTCGGCCGCAAGGATGAGATCGAATTCATTCTCTCGCGCCAGCGCGAGGCATGGCAGGGTCAGGGCCAGATCGTCTTGATTTCCGGCGAAGCGGGCATCGGAAAGTCGCGCATCGTCGCAACGCTGTCCGAAAGTCCCTCGCTAGGGGCGCACCGTCGGGTGCGATATCAGTGTTCGCCCTACCACACCAACAGTGCGCTTCATCCCTTTGTCGCGCAGCTCGAGCGCGCCGCCGGAATCCGCTCGCACGACACGCCAGAACAAAAGCTCGACAAGCTCGAGGCAATGCTGGCGCTAGGAACCCAGCAGGTCGCCCGGGCAACACCGCTCATTGCGGCTCTGCTTTCGATTCCAACCGCTAACCATTGCCCGCCTCTTGGCTTGAGCCCGGCGCAGCAGCGGCGACAGACTTTTGCCGTCCTGCTCGATCAGCTCGAGGGGCTGGCGCGAGATCAGCCTCTGCTGATCGTCTGCGAGGATTTGCATTGGGCCGATGCTACCACGCTCGAGCTGTTCGATCTCGCGGTCGATCGGATCAGGGCATTGCCGATCCTCGTGCTCATGACATCCCGCCCGGAGTTCGAACCGTCCTGGTCGGGCCTTGCCAATGTCGGCCTGGTGCGGCTCGACCGGCTCGATCGGCAGGACACGCGCGCGCTGGTCGAGCAGGTGGTTGTCGGTCGCCAGCTGCCACGCGAGATGATGAAGCAGATCATCGACAAGACGGATGGCGTTCCGCTATTCGTCGAGGAGTTGACCAAGATGGTGCTGGAGTCCGGCCTGCTCGTCGAAGATGCCGGGCGCTATCGCCTGAATAGTCCGCTCCCGCCGCTTGCCATTCCCGCCACGCTGCAGGATTCGCTGATGGCGCGGCTCGACCGGCTCGCTCCGGTCAAGGAGGTGGCGCAGATCGGCGCTGCCATCGGCCGCGACTTCTCGTACGCGCTGCTGAAGTACGTGGCGGGACGCGATGATCTGACGCTGAGCGCTGCGCTGGGACAGCTTGAAGAGGCCGAACTGCTGCTTCGCCGTGGGGCTCCGCCCGAAGCAAGCTATAGTTTCAAGCACGCTCTTGTTCAGGAAGCGGCCTACGAGAGTCTGCTCAAGAGCAAACGGCAGCTGCTTCACACGAGAATTGGCGAGGTCCTGCGTGAGAAGTTTCCGGTCGTCGCCGAGACCGAGCCGGAAGTGCTGGCGCATCACTTCACGGAAGCGGGACTGAGCGAGGTCGCCCTCGAATGGTGGCGCAAGGCGGGCCAGCAGGCGCTGAAACGCTCTGCCTATTCCGAAGCGGTCGCGCATCTCGGCAAGGCCGTTGCGACCGTTGACGACCTGCCTGACGAGCCCTGCCTGATGATGAGCAGGCTGCATCTTCAAATCTCATATGGCCGTGCATTGAGGGGCAGCCTCGGGCACAGCGCCCCAGAAACGATCGCGGCCTGGACGCGTGCGCGCCAGTTCGCAGCCGGCATCGATGATCCCGTCGAACTTGCGCCCGTTCATTCGGGACTGTTCAATGCCTGCCTGACACACGGCGAACTCGCTCCGATGCGGGAGCTGGCGGATGCCATCAGGAGCGCCGCCGACCGGCGACCGGACTCGCCGGTGGCCGCCATCGTTGCCCATTGGACAGGCGGCGTCACCTGCTGGTTCGCGGGCGATTACGTGAACGCGAGAACGCATCTCGAGCAGGCGCTGGCCATCTACGATGCCGAGCCGGATCCCGCGACATTCCGGGCTTCGGCACTGGATCTGCCGTTCGTGATCATGAGATTCCTTGCCCTGGTGCTCTGGCCGCTCGGTATCACCGCTCGCGCGCGCAAGCTCGCCGCCGAAGCGGTGGTTGCTTCCGGAGAAAAACGGGCGCTTTCCCGGGCCAATGCGCTGGTTCATCGCGCCGTGTTCGACGGCGTATGCGGGGGCATGTTGCAGCAAACGGAGACGATCCTGGCGCTCGGCCTCGCCCGCGACCACACGATGCCGCTGTATGTGGCCGCGGGCACCTACCTGAATGGCCTCGCCAAGTGGCGTGCCGGCGACCGCATGGCTGGTCTTGCGGACATGCGTCACGGCTGGACCTTGCTGCACGAGAACGATTGCTACCTTTGCGAGCCGTTTTGGGGGATGCATGTCGCCGCCGCGAATGCAGAGCTGGGCGAGGTCGAAACCGGGCTGGAAATCCTGAACGAGCTGATCGCCCGGACCGCACAGTCCGGCCAGCATTGGCTTGATGCCGAGCTGTATCGCGTCCGCGGAAAGCTTTTGTCGCGCCACGATTGTTCAGACGAATTCAGTGCCGAAGACGACCTCAAGCGAGCGCTGGACATCGCGCGACACCAGCAGACCAAGACGTTCGAGCTGCGCAGCGCGCTTGGACTTGCCCGCCTGCACAAGACAAATGGCCGGGCAGGTGCGGTATCCGAAGTGCTCGCGCCCGTGCTCGCTGATTTCGAGGCGGAGCGTACTCTTCCTGAATTGGTGGAAGCGAGAGAGCTGCTCACGCAAGAGCACTAGGCGCGTGCCGTTTCGCCCAGCCGGGTTAGGATCAACCAGAGCCGTCTCGATATGTCCCTCGGGCGGCGTATTCCGCGTAGCACGCCTCGCCGGGAGTTCGCGATCGATCGTGTTCGCGACAGATGTTTCCGCTCAGAAATATTCGACGCGTTCTAAGATAGATTCTAGCAAGCCATTCCGCCCGCGTTCTTCCCACTGCGAAGCCATCAGTTTACCGCTGTTGCGGAAGTGGAATGGGGCGTGCTGGTGGGAATTTCGGGCGGTGGAGCGAAGGCTCCGTTTGTTGCTTTGCTAGGGGTGGCGTTGGCGGGGTATGCGACCGCGGGTGTCGCGCAAACACCGGCGACGAGAGAGGGATCCGCGGCGACGCTGCCTCCCGTTACGGTCGATGCACCGAAGCCGCGTGCGCCATCACGCGGCCAGGCGACCCGGACGTCGCGCGGTGCGCGCGCCGCCCGACCAAGGGTTGCACCGGGCCAGGGTACCGAAGCGGCACGCGTCGAGACGGCGGCAAGCCGGGGCACGTTCCGGCAGGGGAATGGCCCGATCGAGGGATATGTCGCGCATCGAACATTGGCCGGTACCAAGACCAACACGCCGATCCTCGAAGTGCCGCAGTCGGTCTCGGTGATCGGCAGCGATCAGATCCGCGACCAGGGTGCCCGGTCCGTGGTGCAGGCCGTGGGCTACACGCCGGGTATTGTCACGAACAGCCCGAACGACACGCGCTTTGAATCGCTCCGCATCCGCGGCTTTCAGCCGGTGCTCTATCTCGACGGCATGCAGCTCCCCTACGGCGCCAGCCAGTTCGGCCAGCCGAAGCTCGATCTTGCTTTGCTCGAACGGGTGGAAGTGTTGAAAGGACCGTCATCGTCACTTTACGGACAGGTCGCGCCGGGCGGGATGGTCAACCTCGTCAGCCGTCTGCCGACGGCGACGCCGGTCAACTCGGTCGAGGTTCTCGGCGATAGCTGGGGCAGGGCCCAGACCAATTTCGACGTCGGCGGCGTCAGTCAGAAGGGCGATTTGTACTGGCGCATCGCCGGCACGCTGCATGGCGGCGGCACGCAGGTCGATTTCGTCAACGATTTCCGCGGCGCCATCGCGCCGTCCTTCACTTGGAGGCCCGATCTCGACACGACCTTCACGTTCCTGAGTGGCTACCAGCGCGACATCACCGGCCTGGCGCTGCAGTTCTATCCGGCCGTCGGCACGCTGCTGCCGAGCCCTAACGGACGCATTCCGATGACGAAGTTCCTCGGCGAGCCCGGCTTCGATCATTTCGACCGCCAGCAGGCATGGGTCGGCTACCAGTTCGAGCATTCTTTCAACGAGATCTGGACGGTGCGGCAGAACGTCCGTTACTTCAACCTCCAGACCAACACCTATGCGGTCGCTGGCGGCGGCGCGGCAGGCTTGAACCCCTATCCCAATTCCGCCACGGGCGATTTCGCCACCCTCGCGCGCGCTGCTTTCAAGTTTCCTGAAAACGCCGACGCGTTCACCATGGACAATCAGGCAGAGGCCCGCTTTTCGACCGGCGCGCTTGCCCATACGGTGCTGACGGGGCTCGACTACCGTCACATCACCAGCGAGCTGAATATGGGCATCGGCGCGGCACCGTCGATCAATCTCAACAACACGGTCTATGGTGCGTCGATCGCGATGCCGGCGACCGGCACCAACACGGGCCAGCGCCAGGACCAGACCGGACTATATGCGCAGGACCAGATTGCGCTCGGCGGATGGCGGCTGACGCTGAGCGGCCGCAGTGACTGGGTCTCCACCGACACGTTGAATTTCATTGCAAAGACGAAGCAGGGCCAGGACGACCAGGCATTCACAGGGCGCGCCGGGCTGAACTACGTGTTCGACTCCGGTGTGGCGCCGTACATTGCCTACGCCACCTCGTTCCAGCCGACCCTGGGGACGACCGCCAGCGGTGCGGCATTGGTCCCGACCACGGCCAAGCAAGCCGAGATCGGTGTCAAGTATCAGCCGGTCGGGACCAACCTGCTCCTGACCGCAGCGCTGTTCGACATGACGCAGGAGAATGTCGTCACGCCGGATCTGAACGTGTCGGGCAAGAGCGTGCAGACCGGCGAGGCGCGGTCCCGGGGTGGCGAATTCGAGGCGACGGCCAGCCTGACCGAGGGACTGAAGCTGAAGGCATCCTATGCCTACACCGACACACTGACGACCAGGACCAACACGCCGAGCCAGCTCAACAAGCACCTCACGATCCAGCCGATGAACCAGGCGGCGCTGTGGGTGGACTACACGTTCCAGCAAGGCCAGCTCAACGGCTTCGGCTTCGGCGGCGGCGTGCGCTATATCGGCGATTCCTATGGCGATCTCGCCAACACGATCTCGATCCCGAGCTACACGCTGTTCGACGCTGCGATCCACTACGACCTGTCGAATCTCGATCGCAGGCTGCGCGGCGTGCAGCTTGCGCTCAATGCCACCAACCTGTTCGACAAATACTACGTCGCCTCGTGCACGACGCTGAGCTCCTGCTTCATCGGAGCCGGGCGCACCGTGATTGGCAGCGTCCGCTATAGCTGGTGACGAAGGAGAGCCGTTTCGTCATGACGCCCCGTTCGATCCGCATCTGGAAGGAAACGCACAAGTGGACGAGCCTCGTCTGCACGCTGTTCCTGTTCATGCTGTGCCTGACGGGGCTGCCGCTGATCTTCCACGACGAGATCGACGCGGCGCTGGGGGCGACTGTCGAAGCGGACGCGGTGGCCGCGGGCACGCCGATGCTCAGCTTCGACCGCGTCCTCGAGATTGCCCGGGCGGCACAGCCGAACGAGGTGATCACGATCGTGGGCGCGGACGATGAGGACCCGATCTGGCACGTCTACATGGCATCGACGATCACTTCGCCGAAGACGGATGTTATCGTCAGCGTCGATGCTCACACCGGGCGCGTGCTCCATGTCGGCGCGACCGTCCGCGGAGCCGTCACCAAGTTTCTGCTCGATCTTCACACCGACCTGTTTCTGGAACAGCCGGGCATGCTGTTCCTGGGTGCGATGGGGCTGCTGTTTCTGACGGCGACGGTTTCCGGCGTCGTCGTCTACGGTCCGTTCATGCGCCGCCTGGATTTCGGCACCATGAGGTCGCGACGCAGGTTGTATTGGCTCGATGTGCATAATCTGTTCGGCATCGTCATTTTGGCCTGGACGCTCGTCGTCGGCGTGACCGGCGTCATCAACACACTGTCCCAGCAGATTGCGCAGCATTGGCAGCGAACCGAGCTCGTGGCGATGCTCGGCCCGTGGCGAAACGCGCCGGTGCCGCCGAAGCTTGCGTCCGCGCAGGCCGCGATCGATACCGCGCTCGCGAACGCTCCAGGCATGAAGGTGCAGTCCGTCGCAATGCCGGGATCGCCATTTGCCGGCGGTCATCATTACGGCGTCTATCTGCGCGGCAACGAGCCGCTCACCTCACGCCTGCTCAAGCCGGTGTTGATCAATGCCGATGACGGCTCCTTTGGCGAAACGCGGGATATGCCGCTTTACGTCAAGGCGCTGTTCGTGTCGCGTCCGCTGCATTTCGGCGACTATGGCGGCATGCCGCTGAAGATCATCTGGGCTCTGCTCGATCTCGTCACCCTCGTGGTGCTCGGCAGCGGCCTCTATCTCTGGGCGGCGCGGCTGCGCAAGGTGCCGGCGCGACAGGCTGCGGCGGCCGCGCGGCAATTGGCAGTGGGTGCGGAGGCGTCGCGATGACGGGCACGAGGCGCCCTTTGGTCCGGATATTCCTGGCGCCCGTCGTGATCGCCTGCGTCGTCGCTTTTGGCCTGATCTCGGCGCTGCTTGGCGACGGGATCTGGGATCAGGCGTCCTGGCTTGCGCTCGCCGTGCCGCTTGCGATCATCGTCTTCTACATGGGCAAGCGCGCCGCTGGCCGCGGGGCGTGACAGGACGGTGGGAGGACCTGCTCACGAATTGACGTGCACGAAGTCCCGCAGCAGCGGATAGATCTCGTTGTTCCAGCGCTTGCCGGAGAATACGCCGTAATGGCCGACTCCGGCCTGCATGTGGTGGACGCGGCGATAGGCGCGCACGCCGGTGCAGAGGTCTTGCGCGGCCAGCGTCTGGCCGATCGAGCAGATGTCGTCCTTCTCGCCCTCGACCGTCATCAGACCCATGCGGCTGACGGCTTTCGTGTTCACTGGCCGTCCCCGATGCATCAGCTTGCCCTGCGGCAACAGGTGCTCCTGGAACACGTCGCGCACGGTCTCGATGTAGAACTCCGCGGGCAGGTCCATCACGGCAAAATACTCATCGTAGAAGGTCTTGATGCTCGCGGCCTTCTCCTTCTCGCCCTTGGCGATGTGGTTGGCGAGATCCATGTGCTGCTTGATGTGGCGCTCGAGATTCATCGAGACGAAGGCGGTGAGCTGCACGAAGCCGGGATAGACCTTGCGCAGCGCGCCGCGGCACTGCACCGGCACGTAATTGATCAGGTTCTGCTCGAACCAGTCGATCGGCCGGCTCTTGGCGAACTCGTTGACCCGGGTCGGCTGGATCCGCGTGTCGATCGGGCCCGCCATCAGCGTCAGCGTCGCCGGGCGCGAGGGATGGTTGTCCTCGCACATGATCGCGGCGGCCGCGAGCGCGGACACCGACGGCTGGCAGATCGCCACCATGTGCGGGCGCGGGCCGAGCTGTCCGAGGAAGTCGATGAGATGCTCGGTGTAGTCGTCGAGGCCGAAGCGCCCCTCCTTGCGCGGAATGTCGCGCGGGTTGTGCCAATCGGTGATGTAGACGTCGTGGTCCTGCAGCAGCGTCTTCACCGTGCCGCGCAGGAGCGTGGCGAAATGGCCGGACATCGGCGCCACCAGCAGCATGCGCGGCTGCTCGGGCGCGCCATCCTTCTTGAAATGCAGCAGCGACCCGAACGGCGTCGCATAGGCGATCTCCTCGGTGATGCCGATCTCGCGGTTGCCAACCATGACGCTGTCGATGCCGTAGGCCGGGCGGTCATAGGTGAGGGTGGCGCGCGAGATCAGCTCCAGCGCGGCCGACAGCCGGCCGACCACCTGATCCGACAGGCCCTGCGGTACCAAATGGAGGAATTTGAGTGCGGACGAGGCCCCCGCCCGCCACGGCGCCGTCAGGTCCATATGGTTCTGAAAGGCCTGATAATACATCGACATCATACTGAAAGTCCGGTTGCCCCGTGTTGCTATGCAATATCGACGCCAAGCCGGACGTGGCCGCCCGCAGAATTGGCACGTCGCTTGCTGCTCTTTTCGCGGGAAGCACAGGCAATGCGCACGCCCGCGCGGCTGCGCGATGCCGACGATCAGGCGTGAGGGAAGGGTTCTATGGCGAAGGCGACACTGACCATCAGCAGCAAGAACTATTCGTCCTGGTCGCTGCGTGGCTGGCTGCTGGCAAAATTTTCCGGCCTCGATTTCGAGGAGATCGTCACCGCGCCCGACGATCCCTCGGCGCGCGCGGAGATCCTGCTACTGTCGTCCTCGATCCTGGTGCCATGCCTGCGCCACGACGGCGCGACCGTCTGGGACACGCTGGCGATCGCCGAATACCTCAACGATGTGATGCCGTCAGCCGGCCTGCTGCCTGATGATCGCGTCCAGCGCGCGCATTGCCGCTCGATCTGCGGCGAAATCCATTCCGGCTTCACCACGCTGCGCGCCTCGCTGCCGGTCAATTTGAAAGGGCACTTCCCCGGCTTCAAGATCTGGTCGCGCGCGCAGGCCGACATCGACCGCGTCTGGTTCATCTGGCGCGACTGCCTGGAGAAATCCGGCGGGCCGTTCCTGTTCGGCGAGCGGCGCACCATGGCGGATGCGATGTACGCCCCCGTGGTGACGCGCTTCGTCACCTATGACGTCAAGCTCGAGCCGCGGCTGAAGGCCTATGCCGATACCATCATGGCCATGCCCGAGATGAAGGAATGGATCGCGGCGGCGCGGGAAGAGCCGGCCGAGATCGAGGAGCTCGAGGTCGAATATTAGGCAGGCCGGGCGGCGCCCTGCCTGTTTTGGGAGCGAGGTTTTAGGCGTCGCCCTCCAGCTGCCATGTCGTTGAAGCCGTTAACGTTTAGCGCTCGCCATTGGCTCGGCCGTGCCCACGTGCTGCGCAGATATTGTGTACCCGTTCGGGCTACTTGCGACATCTAGCCGTGAACAGCTGCGTACGGAGTGTTCCCGCTGATTCGGACGTGATTCGTTCGGGCCGCGTTCCGATGGTTAAGACGGAGCGCGGCCCCGTCGCGTTTTGAGACAGGCGCGGCCCGTCAGGCCACGCCGCTGTGCTTCACGCGTGGCAGGCGCCAGCCGATCACGGTGGCTTCCACCGCGATGCCGGCCTCGTGGTTCTGCCAGCGTCCCTCGACGTAGCGGCAGGCGAAAGGCAGTTGATACGTTCCGCTGTGGTCCTCGCACAAGACTTCGACCGGCAGGCCGGGTGGCGGTTCTCCGGCGCCGTCGAACTCCGCCAGACGTCTATCGCGCGTTGCCATTCGAAAAATCTCCCCTAAACAAAGCCGCGAAAGAGCGCCCACTTCTCCCGCGCGCGGATCATCGTTCCCCGTCAGAGGGAACAGCGCAAGCTCAACGCGAGAATGCGGTACGAGTGTGGTAGCCTCCGGCGGCTGCGCGCAAACAGCGCACATTGACGTGATCGATTAGATAGGAACCTTTCATGTTGCTTCGAAATGCCGGCGTTTGTTTCGCGATGTTGCTGCTCGCCGCGCTGGTTAACGCGCCGGCCTGCGCGCAGGACGTGCCCGGCATCGAGATCTGCACGGTCGAGAAGACCATGGAGCGGCGCACCAGCTGCCTGCAGAGCAATGTCGACTTTCTTCAGAAGACGATCACCAAGCTCAACCTCGATCATCAGCAGAAGCTCGATGCGGCAAATCGCCAGATCGACGCGTTGAAGACGAGCCTCGCCGGCTTGCAGAAGACGCTCGGCGATCTCCAGTCTGCGCAGACCAAGATCGCTGAGGACGTGAAGAAGAAGCAGGACGCGCCGCCGCCGAAGGATGCGGCGAAATAGCAGCAGTGATCACGCCACGCGATAGCGTTCCATCACCGCGCGATCGGGCTCGTACCCAAGTCCAGGGCCAGTCGGCACCGCGACATGACCGGTGGCATCGGCGTCGGCGCGGCCGCCCCAGAGGCAGGCTTCGCGCTTGAGATAGAACATCTCGACGAGCCCATCGTCGCGGGTCGCCAGCAGATGCAGCGTCGCCAGCAGGCCGGGACCAAAGTAGGGAGAGTGCGGGACGATCTTGACGCCGAACTGATCCGCGGCTGCGACGACCTTCAGGAATTCCGTGATGCCGCCGACCTTCGTCACCGACGGCTGCGCGTGGCTCACCGCGCCCGCGTCCATCATCTGGCGGAATTGATATTCGGTGCAGGCGTTCTCGCCGGCGGCGACGCCGAGCCCGCCCTGGCTGCGGACGTCGGCGAGCGTTGCGAAGTCTTCCGGCGGCCAGACCGGTTCCTCCAGGAACATCGGCTGCGCGTCCGCGCATGCCCTCGCGAACGCGATCGCCTGCTCGCCTGAGAGCGGACAGTTCATGTCGACCATCAGCGGAATCTTGGGGCCGATCGCCGCGCGCGCGGCAAACACCGCAGGCGTCGTGGTCTCGTGCAGCTTGATGGCGCCATAGCCGAGCGCGAGTGCCTTCCTGCATTCGCCGGCGATGTTCTCGGGCGAGCCGATCCGCAGCAGGCTCGCATAGGCGGGGATGGACGAACGCCTGGTCTCGCCGAGCAGCCGGTGCAGCGGCACGCCCTTGATCTTCGCAGCGAGGTCCCACAACGCGATGTCGAGCCCTGAGATCGCGAACATGGTGATGCCGTAGCGGCCGAACAGATGCAGATTGCGCTGGATCTGCTCCATCGCCGCCGGAATGCCGGCGGCATCGGGCACGTTCAGCCCGCGGGCTTGCGGTGCGATCATCTCCTCGACGGCGCTGCGTGTGGTGCGCGGACAGACATAGGCGAAGGCATCGCCCCAGCCGGTCAACCCGGAATCGGTCGTGACCTCGACCAGCACCATGTCGAGCGCGGAGATGGCGGACGCGCCCTGGCGAAAGCTCGCGACGCCGGCGTCATAGGGGATGCGGATATGGTGCGCCCGCACATCGGTGATTTCCATGACGCGGTTCCCCTTTCTGGTGAGCGGTTTCAAGGAGTGTAGCCGCGAACACGCGGGCGTTGCCAGTGGCTATTCCCGGACTATCCTCATGCGGGGACAGCAATGCCGATCAAGCGCGATGGGAGGCATTGGCGCATGATCGCCACGCTTCGAATGAGAGCCGTAACCCATGAACCCAGCCCAGCGCGCACTCTGGTACATCGAGAGCCATCTCGCCGAGCCGATGACGCTCGACGAGATCGCCGCGATCTCGGGCGTGTCGCGGTTCCACATCGTGCGCGCGTTTGCCGCAGCCACCGGCTTGCCGGTGATGCGTTACGTGCGCGCACGCCGGCTGAGTGAGGCGGCGCGCAGTCTTGCGAACGGCGCACCGGACATTCTCAGCCTCGCGCTGGAGGCGGATTACGGCTCGCACGAAGCATTCACCCGCGCGTTCCGCGACCAGTTCGGCGTCACGCCCGAAGCCGTCCGGGCCGCGACATGTGTCAGCCACCTCAAGCTACAGGAGCCGATCCTCATGGACTCCACCATGCTCGATAATCTCGCCCCGCCGCGTTTCGAAACCGCAAAGGCCTTCCTCGTTGCCGGTCCCGCCGAGCGCATCGCTTGCGACAACGGCGCCATGATCCCCGGTCTGTGGCAGCGCTTCCACCAGGAGGTCGCCGACATCCCCGCGCGGCTTGGCGATGTTGCTTACGGCGTCTGCAGCAACGGCGACGATGCCGGCAATTTCGACTATATCGCCGGCGTCGAGGTCGCCGATTTCTCCGACCTGCCGCGGCGCTTCGGTCGCATCCGCATCCCCGAGCAGCGCTATGCGGTGTTCACGCACACCGACCACGTCGCCTCGATCAGGCGCACGGTCAACACGATCTGGAATCAGTGGCTGCCGGCCTCTGGCTTCAAGGCGGCGGATGCGCCGAACTTCGAGCGCTATGACGAAAAATTCGACCCCGCAACCGGCAATGGCGGCTTCGAGATCTGGCTGCCAGTAAGAGAGTAACGCGCAACGCTGGCATACCATTCGGCTTGCTTGGCAAGGTGGACCTACTTTGCCATAACCTCAGGCAAACCTTGCATGAGGGGCCGTGGCCGGACATCCCGTGCAAGCCATAACAAGCAAGCCGGGAGGGTAGCCCATGTCTGACGTCCGCGTTCTCGCCACCGACCTCGAATTTCCCGAAGGGCCGGTCGTGATGCCGGACGGCTCGGTGGTGCTGGTGGAAATCCGCGGCCAGCGCCTGACCCGCGTCTACCCCGACGGCCGCAAGGAGATCGTCGCCAAGGTGCCGGGCGGCCCGAACGGCGCCGCGCTCGGTCCCGACGGCAAGATCTACATCTGCAACAATGGCGGCTTCTCCTGGATCCCGACCCGCAACATGATCATGCCGGGCCCGCAGCCCGACGATTATCTCGGCGGCTCGATCCAGCGCGTCGACCTGCAATCCGGCAAGGTCGAGACCGTCGTCACCAAATGCGGCGAGCACGATCTGCGCGGGCCGAACGACCTCGTCTTCGACAAGCAGGGCGGCCTGTGGTTCTCCGATCTCGGCAAGCGCCGTGCGCGCGAGATGGATGTCGGCGGCATGTATTACCTCAAGCCCGGCATGAAGGAGATTGTCGAGGTCGTGCACGGCGTGCTGCCGGCCAACGGCATCGGGCTGTCGCCGGACGAGAACACCGTCTACATCGCGGAGACGCCGACCGGCCGGCTCTGGGCCTATGAGCTGTCCGCGCCCGGCACGCTCAAGCCGCGGGACGTGATCTATCGCGGCGAGCGGGGCAAGCCGATCTGCGGCCTCGGCGGCTATCAGATGTTCGACTCGCTCGCGGTCGAGGCCAACGGCAACGTCTGCGTCGCCACCCTCGTCTCCGGCTGCATCTCGGTGATCGCACCCGATGGCACCCTGGTCGAGCAGGTCCCGACCGGCGATCGCGTCACCACCAACATCGCCTTCGGCGGCCCCGAGTTGAAGACCGCCTACATCACGCTGTCGGGCAAGGGCGAGCTGGTCGCCATGGACTGGCCGCGCGGCGGTTTGCCGTTGAACTTTTTGAATAAGTGACGATGACGTAGTACGCCATCGTCATCCCGGGGCGGCTCGGAGAGCCGAACCCGGGATCTCGAGATCCGGGTCTGGTCCTTCGGACCATCCCGGAATGACAATCATGAGGACCAATAAAATGCCCTGGCCTGATCCCATCACCCTGCGCGGACAGCACGCTCGTCTGGAGCCGCTGTCGAAAGAGCACCGCGAGGGGCTGATGGAGGCCGTGAAGGACGGCGAGCTCTACACGATCTGGTACACCGCGATCCCGACGCCGGAGAACGTCGCCAAGGAGATCGACCGCCGCCTCGGCCTTCAGGCCGCGGGCTCGATGCTGCCCTTCACCGTGTTCGACGCCGCCGGCAAGATTGTCGGCCAGACCACCTACATGAACATCGATGCCGCCAACCGCCGCGTCGAGATCGGCTCGACCTGGTATGGCAAGAGCGCGCAGCGCGGCCCGCTCAACACGCAGTGCAAGCTGCTGCTGCTCACCCATGCCTTCGAGACGCTGAATTGCATCGCGGTCGAGTTCCGCACCCATTTCTTCAACCACCAGAGCCGCCGCGCCATCGAGCGCCTGGGCGCCAAGCAGGACGGCATCCTGCGCAGCCATCAGGTTGCGCCGAACGGCACGCTGCGCGACACCGTGGTCTACAGCATCACCGCCGCCGAATGGCCGACGGTGAAAACGCATCTGAACTATCAACTCAACGAAAAGCCGCGTTAGGGGCGGCCGAGGCACCATGGATAGATTTGACTATGTGATCATCGGCGCGGGCTCGGCCGGTTGCATCCTGGCCAGCCGGCTCAGCGAAGATCCCAACACCAGCATTTGCGTGCTCGAGGCAGGCCCTTCCGACTGGCATCCGTACATTCACTTGCCGGCGGGGTTCATCAAGACCTTCCACATGAAGAGCATCAACTGGGCCTACCAGCAGGAGCCCGGTCCTTACACCGGCGGGCGCAGCATCTATGCGCCGCGCGGCAAGACGCTCGGTGGCTCCTCCTCGATCAACGGCCACATCTACAATCGCGGCCAGCGCATGGACTTCGACACCTGGGCGCAGATGGGCAATCGCGGCTGGGGCTATGCCGATGTGCTGCCCTACTTCCGGCGATTGGAGAAGCGCGTGGGTGAGGGCGAGGACACCTATCGCGGCCGCGACGGCAACCTCATCGTCACCACGATGGACTGGCGCGATCCGCTCTGCGAGGCCTTCATGGAAGGCGCGGTGTCGCTCGGCATTCCCCGCAACCCCGATTACAACGGCAAGACCCAGGAAGGCGTCTCGTACTGCCAGCGCACCATCAACAACGGCCTGCGCGTCTCCGGCGCGACCGCGTTCCTCAAGCCCGCGATGAAGCGGCCCAACGTGCATGTGCACACGCATGCGCATGCCACCGAGATCATCTTCGAGGGCAAGCGCGCCGTCGGCGTCCGCTACACCAAGGGCGGCCGCGGCGGCACGCCGGTCGAAGTGCGCGCCAACAAGGAAGTGATCCTCTCCGGCGGCACCTATAATTCGCCGCAGCTGCTCCAGCTCTCCGGCGTCGGCTCGCCGGACCTGTTGCAGGCCCACGGCATCGCCGTTCGCCATGCTCTGCCGGTCGGCGAGGGCCTGCAGGACCACTATGCACCGCGCACGGTGGCGCGCGTCAAGGACATCAAGACCATCAACGAGCTTCGCCGCGGCTTCTCGCTGTGGATCGAGGCGCTGAAATGGGCGACCGCGCGGCGCGGCCTGCTGTCGCTGTCGCCGACCATGGTCTATTGCTTCTGGCATTCCGGCGAGAGCGCGGAGAGCTCCGACTTGCAACTCACCTTCACGCCGGCGTCCTACAAGGAGGGCGTGCAGGGCCAGCTCGAGGACGAGCCCGGCATGACGGTCGCCTCCTGGCAGCAGCGCCCGGAGAGCCGCGGCTATGTCCGCATTCGCTCCAACGATCCGTTCGCGCCGCCGATCATCCAGACCAACTATCTCGACGCCGAGCTCGACCGCCGCGTCATCGTCGGCGGCATGAAGCTCGCGCGGCGGCTTTTGAAGTCGGCACCGCTCTCGCCCTATTACGCCTACGAGGATTTCCCCGGCCCCAACGTCAACACCGACGACGAATTTTTGCACGCCGCCACCGAGCGTGGCACCACCACCTTCCACCCCGGCTGCACCTGCCGCATGGGTCCGGCCGACAGCACGTGGGCGGTCGTCGACGACCAGCTCCGCGTCCACGGCCTCGAAGGCCTCCGCGTCATCGACGCCTCCATCATGCCGCGCATGATCTCGGCTAACCTCAACGCCTCCACCATGATGATCGCCGACCGCGCCTCGGACCTGATCCGCGGCAAGGCGCCGATGGAAGCCGCACGCATCCCGGACGCAGCGGTGGCGTGACATCTTCGTAGGATGGGTAGAGCGAAGCGAAACCGATCATCGTGCGGCGCTCGCGGAAAGCACGATGGGTTTCGCTGCGCTCTACCCATCCTACGAGGCTGAGTTTGCCCGTCGGGCAAAACACCAGGCAATCTGTCAATCCCTCTCCGCAAAAATATTCCCACTTTACCGAAATTCGGAATTACGGCATAAGTCGAGGCAGCCCGGCCCGAGGGAGAGGGCGGTTCGCGAGTCGTTCGAAACGCGGGCCGGGTTGCGGTGGACGCGGCAGCGTCGTGTACGAGATGCGCGGGCAGGGCGGATTGCTCTCCGTGAGCCCGAGGCTTCGTGCGGACGAGCGGCGCTGCAAGCGTACGGCAAAACCGTGTGGTCCTGGCCGTCGTTGCTACGGTCAAGCTCTTACGGATGCGGCGGTCGCGTCAACCGGCGCGGTGCCGGCGACTTTCGCAAGAGTGAGGGAGGCCAGAAGGAATTCGGCTCCCGGGAGAGCGCGGCATAAGCCGTCCGACCACTGCGCAGGGGAGGCTGAGTGTTGGGCTTCACCTGTATGCTGTTGTGCGGTCTCTTTTGCGCTACATGCGCACAGCAGACCGCGGGTGCCGCTGGCACCCGGCCTTCCCTGCGCCCTCTTTCTATTGGGCGATGGAATGAAGCAAAGCTCGGGCGAGATGAGCCGCGAGGCTGCAAAGCTGTGCCTGCAATTCAAAATGCGAGTCGGAGAGCGATGCCGATGCCCCTTGCTCCGTCATTGCGAGCGCAGCGAAGCAATCCAGAATCTCTCTGCGGCAAGACTCTGGATTGCTTCGCTGCGCTCGCAATGACGAGGTGGAGAGAGTGTGCGCCAATCCATCACCGTCACCCTGAGGTGGCCGCTTCTTCAGCGGCCCTCGAAGGGCGGCGGCCCGGCTGCATCTCGGCCGTTCATCCTTCGAGGCTCCCGATGGGGCGCTTCGCGCCCCATCACTCGCTCCTCAGGATGACGGGACTGGCAGCGCCCTCACACTTCCCTTCGGCTCAGAAACGCCAGTCGCTCGAACAAATGCACGTCCTGCTCGTTCTTGAGCAGCGCGCCGTGCAGCGGCGGGATCAGCTTGCGCGGGTCGCGTTCGCGAAGCTGCTCGACGCTCATGTCCTCGTTGAGCAGCAGCTTGAGCCAGTCCAGAAGCTCGGACGTGGAGGGCTTCTTCTTCAGGCCGGGCACCTCGCGCACCTCGAAGAAGATGCGCAGGGCTTCCTCGACCAGGCGCTTCTTGATGCCGGGGAAGTGGACGTCGACGATGCGGGCCATCGTGTCGGCGTCGGGGAACTTGATGTAGTGGAAGAAGCAGCGGCGCAGGAAGGCGTCGGGCAGCTCCTTCTCGTTGTTGGAGGTGATCATCATGATCGGGCGCTGCTTGGCCTTGATCGTCTCGCCGGTCTCGTAGACATGGAATTCCATGCGGTCGAGCTCGAGCAGCAAGTCGTTCGGGAATTCGATGTCGGCCTTGTCGATCTCGTCGATCAAGAGCACCGGGCGCTGCTCGGCGGTGAACGCCTCCCACAGCTTGCCGCGCTTGATGTAGTTCTTGATGTCGGAGACGCGGGCATCGCCGAGCTGGCTGTCGCGCAGGCGCGACACCGCGTCGTATTCGTAGAGGCCCTGCTGCGCCTTGGTGGTGGACTTGATGTGCCAGGTGAGCAGCGGCGCGTTCAGCGCCTTCGCCACTTCCTCCGCCAGCACCGTCTTGCCGGTGCCGGGCTCGCCCTTGATGAGGAGCGGGCGCTCCAGCACGATCGAGGCATTGACGGCGACCTTGAGATCGTCGGTCGCAACATAGTCCTTGGTGCCAGTAAACTTCATTGCGCGTCCTTGTTGGTCGTCGGCCGGGACATTGCCAATTTCCTGGTCCCGGTCGCGACATGGGAACGGCCGCGCATGGCGGCCGTTCCTGGTTCGGTCAGGCTTTCAGACCCGTCTTATCAGCGAAAGGATCACCAGCACAATCACCGCGCCGATGGTGGCGTCCACGATGGCGCCGATCGTACCGGTGGCGAGCGCGATATGCAGCTGGGGCAGGACCCAGCTCGCAACTAGCGCGCCGATGATGCCGACCACGATGTTGCCGATGAGGCCAAATCCCGCCCCGTGGACAATCTTGCCGGCGAGCCAGCCGGCGATCGCGCCAATGATGAGCGCTGCGAGAATTCCCATTGCAAACGTCCCCAAAACAACCCCTTGAGGACCCCAATTCTAGAGCAAAAAGCCTATCGGTCCAGCGCGCAGCGGAGGTCTCCGCCCCTTGACGTCAGCCACCCGACGGGCAATCTGTCACCCATGTTCCTGCAATTCTTCACTTCTCTGCGCGATGCGCAGGTCCCCGTGACGCTGCGCGAATACCTCACGCTGATGGAGGCGCTCGACGCTGACCTCGCGGACTACACGGTCGAGAACTTCTACTATTTGTCGCGCGCCTCCCTGGTGAAGGACGAGCGCAACCTCGACAAGTTCGACCGCGTCTTCGGCACGGTGTTCAAGGGGCTGGAAAGCCTGCTCGACGCCATGGAGAAGGCGGAGATCCCCGAGGAGTGGCTGAAGAAGCTCGCCGAAAAATACCTCACCGAGGAAGAGAAGAAGCAGATCGAGGCCATGGGCTGGGACAAGCTCATGGAGACCTTGAAGAAGCGCCTCGAGGAGCAGAAGGGGCGCCACCAGGGCGGCTCGAAGTGGATCGGCACCGCCGGCACCTCGCCGTTCGGTGCCCACGGCTACAATCCCGAAGGCGTGCGCATCGGCCAGGAGAAGAACCGCAACAACCGCGCCGTCAAGGTGTGGGACAAGCGCGAGTTCAAGGACCTCGACGGCAATGTCGAGCTCGGCATCCGCAACATCAAGGTGGCGCTACGGCGCCTGCGCAAGTTCGCGCGCACCGGCGCGCCCGACGAGCTCGATCTCGACACCACCATTCGCGAGACCGCCAATCATGGCTATCTCGACGTGCACATGCGCCCCGAGCGGCGAAATGCGGTGAAGCTGCTGGTGTTCTTCGACATCGGCGGTTCGATGGACGCGCATATCGAGCAGGTCGAGGAGCTGTTCTCGGCGGCGAAGAGCGAGTTCAAGCACATGGAGTATTTCTACTTCCACAACTGCCTCTATGAAGGCGTGTGGAAGCAGAACAAGCGCCGCTTCACCGACCGTACGCCGACCTGGGACGTGCTGCACAAATATCCGCACGACTACAAGGTCGTGTTCGTCGGCGACGCCTCGATGTCGCCTTACGAGATCATGGTGCCGGGCGGCTCGGTCGAGCACGTCAACGAGGAGCCGGGCTCGGTCTGGCTCGACCGCATCATCCGCACCTATCCGCATACGGTGTGGCTGAACCCGGTGCAGCAGAAGCACTGGGACTATTCGGAATCGACCACCATCATCAAGCGCATCTTCGCCAACCGCATGTACCCGATCACGATCGAGGGGCTGGAGAATGCGATGAAGGAATTGACGCACTGATTGCTGTCATTCCGGGGCGCGAGTAGCGCGAACCCGGAATCCATCGAGCGGCAGAGTTGGTGGAGAAATGGATTCCGGGCTCGCGACTTCGTCGCGCCCCGGAATGACGAACGAGAAGGGAGAACCACATGCCCCAAAACATCACCCGCGGCATCAAGGCGCTGATCGACGAGGCCAATTCCGAGATCGAGACGCTGAACGCCAGGGACGCCATCGAGATCTCCAAGAACGGCGACGTCGTCATCGTCGACATCCGCGATCCCCGCGAGATCGAGCGCGACGGCCGCATCCCCGGTGCGTTCGCCTGCACCCGCGGCATGCTCGAATTCTGGATCGATCCGCAGAGCCCGTATGCCAAGCCGATCTTCCAGGAGGACAAGAAGTTCGTCTTCCATTGCGCCGGGGGTCTGCGCTCCGCGCTCGCGGCCAAGACCGCGCAGGACATGGGCCTCAAGCCCGTCGCCCACATCGCCGGCGGCTACGCCGCCTGGCGCGATGCCGGCGGCCCGACGGAAGCGTGGGAGCCGAAGAAGAAGGGGTGAGGGCTTCACTCTCTCATCCGTCATTCCGGGGCGCGCGAAGCGCGAGCCCGGAATCCATGCATCCACCAACTCAGCCGCACGATGGATTCCGGGCTCGCCCTCCGGGCGCCCCGGAATGACCACAAGGAAGCACCGATGGCCACCGATCCCCTCGTCTCCACCGAATGGCTCGCCGCCCACATGGGCGACGCCAACGTCAGGATTCTCGACGCCAGCTTCAAGCTGCCGGGCGTGCTGCCGCTGCCGAAGGACGACTATCTCGCCGCGCATCTGCCGGGCGCTGTGTTCTTCGACGTCGATGCTGTCTCTGATCATTCCAACCCGCTGCCGCACATGTATCCGAGTGCCGAGCAGTTCGGCCGCGACGTCGGCAATCTCGGCATCTCCAACGCTGACACCGTCGTGCTCTACGATGCCGGCGGCTGGGTCGCAGCGCCCCGCGCCTGGTGGATGTTCCTGGCGTTCGGCCACAACAACGTGCGCATCCTCAATGGCGGATTGAAGAAGTGGCGCGCTGAAGGGCGTCCGGTCGAGAGCGGCGAGGTGACGCCGAAGCCGGCGAAGTTCAAGGCGAGCTACGATCCGAAGCGCGTGCGCAGCATGCAGCAGCTGGTCGCCAACGTCGAACGCCGCGCCGAGCAGGTGATCGACGCGCGCGCCGCCGATCGCTTCGAGGGCCGCGCGCCCGAGCCGCGGGCGGGCATCCGCTCCGGCCACATCCCCGGCGCCCGCAACGTGCCTTACAATCAGCTGTTCGACGCCGCGACCGGCACGATGAAGCCGCTCGAGGATCTCCGCGCCGCCTTCGCCAGCGCGGGCGTCAAGCTCGATGCGCCGATCGTGACGAGCTGCGGCTCCGGCGTCTCCGCCGGCGTGCTGACGCTCGCGCTCTATCGGCTCGGCGTCACAGACACCGCGCTCTATGACGGCTCGTGGTCGGAATGGGGCCAGGAAAACGGCCCGCCGATCGCGACCGGGCCGGCGTGAGATAAGTATTGGAGGCGTTGCTGCTTCCACGGCGTCATGGCCGGGCTCGACCCGGCCATCCACGCCTTGCGCGCAATACAAAGAATGTGGATGCCCGGGACAAGCCCGGGCATGACGAATTCTTCTGAGCGATTAGCCTGCCGCCAGCGGGGCAGGTGAAGCGTCACCGGGTGCGCGTGGTCGTCGTTGCGAAGGTCTGCTGACCGAACGGATCGAACTGTTGCCGCAACTGCTGAGGCGGCGGGCGGCGCACCTCGCGGTGCCGCTTCTTCGCCTTGGGCTTGGTCGCCTTGCTCTCCGGCTTGCTGGTGTCGGACTTGGCCTTGGCGGGCGCGGCCTTCGCGGCCGCCGGATCGTTCAGCGCCGCTAGCCTGGTCGTCGCAACGTCGAGTGCCGCGGCGGCCATCGCTCGGCTGGGATCAACGGCTGCATCAACCGGCGCCGGCGCGCTGGCGGTCGCGACAACGGCAGGCGTGGCGTCGACGATCGTGGCCGTGGTGTCGGCGGGGGTGAGCGTGTCGGCCGGCGCAGGCGCTGCGGTTTCCGCCGGCGTCTCGATCTTGGTTTCGCTCTTTGTCTCCACTTGGGCCGGTTCGGCCGGCGCGGCGTCGGCCGGCGGCGCGACGACCTGTGGCTGCGCGTCGGTCTCGCTCGTCAGCGCGGCCATCTGCTCGGGCAGTCCGATGGTCGGCACCTGGTCACGCAGCGACGGCGTCAGCTCGACCGCCGCCTCCGGCTCGGCCCGCAAGACTGCGAGCACCGGCTGGGCAGGCTCAGAGGCTTGCGCGAACACCTTCTCCTGCGGACCGTTCCGCCAGGAGGGGTTGCTGACATATTGCTCATGGGTCGCCCGCAGCAGCGCGGCGGCGCCTAGGCCGAACACCAGGATGGAGGTTGACAGCAGGATCGCGGCAAGCAGGAAGCGAAAGCCGGGAAGCATCGGACGGGTTGCGAATTTCCGCCCCGACGGCGGTGCCGGGGCCCATGAGCCATCTGAACGCGGTGACGGTACTGATTGCCGCGTTCGCCACGCGGGGATCGGAGCTCAAAGCAATGGCGAATCAGGCTGATTCGACCATATCGCAACGCCTCCGCGCCGTTCCCTAAAATTCGGGGCGGAAGACTCCGGCAATTTACGGCGCGATGCGATTTCCCGCCCGTGATGCAACGGGGCAACGGTGCTCTTGCGGATCACAAATCGGCAAATCCGGCGCAGATAACCCTGATATGTCTTGAATGTGCCGCGATCTTCGGTCATCTGGCCGTTAACGGCTCGGACGGGGCCCGGGGGCTATACAAGAGCGATGATGATCAAACACTTTCTGACGATATGCGCTGCCGCAACAGTCGCTGCGGCGGGAACCTCGCGCGCGCAGGCTCAGAGCTATCCGGTCCAGCAGGCGCCGAGCTATGGCGCCCCGGCCCAATATCGGCCCGGCGACCGTACCCCGAATTTCGACGCGCTGGACGAAGACGACGACGCGGTGCCGCAGGCCTCGCTGCCGCCGCCCGGCCCCGGCGGTCCGATCATGTCGCCAGACGATCCGCGCTATGGCCGCCCGGCTGGCGCGCCGCCGGTCTACTCCGCCGCGCCGCAGGGGCCGGTGATGTCGCCGGATGATCCGCGTTATGGCCGCCCGGCCGGCGCCCCGGTGTACTCGGCAGCGCCGCCGCAGGGCCCGGTAATGTCGCCCGACGATCCCCGCTACGGCCGCCCCGCCGGCCCGCCGCCGGTGATCTATGCCGACCGTCCGGGCCAGGCGCCCGCCAATGACGGCCTGCGTCCGCCGGAGGCCGTTGGTGGCCCCGCCGCGACGGGAACGGTTCAGGCTGGCCAGCCGCCGGCGGCGCCGATGTGCCGGCGATGACGGTCGCTTCGCTGCCGCCGGAGGAGCAGCCCGATGCTGCGCCAGCGCAACTGGCGCCGAACCTGCGTCGCCAGGAGGTCGCGTTCCAGACCAAGGAGCCGGCCGGCACACTCGTGGTCGATACGCCCAACACCTATCTCTATTACGTGCTCGGCGGCGGCCGCGCGATCCGCTACGGCGTCCGCGTCGGCCGCGACGGCTTCACCTGGACCGGCGTGCAGAAGATCACCCGCAAGGCGGAGTGGCCGGATTGGCATCCGCCGACGGAAATGATCGAGCGCCAGCCCTATCTGCCGCGCTTCATGGCCGGTGGCCCCGGCAATCCGCTCGGCGCCCGCGCGATGTATCTCGGCTCGACCGTCTACCGCATCCACGGCACCAACCAGCCCTCGACGATCGGCAAGTTCGTGTCGTCGGGATGTATCGGCATGCTGAACGAGGACGTCTCGGACCTGTTCGACCGTGTCAAGGTCGGCACTCGCGTGGTGGTGATGCCGGGTGGTCCGGCGCCGGGAACGGCGACTGCGTCCGCTGCGCCTGCGCCCGCTCCTGTGTCTGCCCAGGCGGGCCCGGTCCCCGGCACGCAGCCGACGGTGGTGCCGCCGCTGCCCGCGCCGGTCACCGTGCGCTAAGCGCTTCGAACCAGTTCAAGTCGCGAAAGGGCGTGCCAAACGGCACGCCCTTTTCGTTTCAGGCCAACTTGCGCGGCAGGTCGCCGCCCTTGGTGAAGGTGTCGATCGCCTCGACCATCTGACCGTAATGAATGCGCAGGCCATCCTCGGTCGCGTAGCCGAGATGCGGCGTCAGCACGAGATTGTCGAGCTTGCGGAAGGGATGGTCGACCGGGAGCGGCTCGACCGAGAAGACATCGATGCCGGCGCCCGCGATCTTCTTCTGCTGCAAGGCCTCGAGCAGCGCCGCCTCATCGACAATGGGTCCGCGCGCGGTGTTGACCAGGAAGGCCGTCGGCTTCATCCGCGCGAGGTCGGCACGGCCGACGAGGCCGCGCGAGCGCTCGCTCAGCACCACATGGATGGTGACGATGTCGGCCTTGGCGAACAGCTCCTCCTTGGTGGCGTAGCCGACGCCGGCCGCCGCGCATTTCTCCGGCGTCAGGTTCGGGCTCCACGCGATCACGTTCATGCCGAACGCCTTCGCAATCCCCGCCATCTTGGTGCCGAGCTTGCCGAGCCCGACGACGCCGAGCGTCATCCCCTCGATCTCGACGCCGGCAAAAGTCTGCCAGGGCTCACCCGCATGCATCCGCGCATTCTCGCGGCCGATGCCGCGGGTCAGCTCCAGGATCAGGCCCATGGTGAGCGGCGCGGTCGGATCGCGTGAATATTGCGTACCGCCGATGATGACACCGCGCGCTTTCGCGGCCTCCATGTCGATCGAAGCATTGCGCATGCCCGAGGTGAGCAACAGCTTCAGCTTCGGCAAGCTGTCGAACAGGCTCTTGGGGAACGCAGTGCGCTCGCGCATCGCGCAGATGATCTCGAAGTCCGCGAGCGCGCTGGCCGCGGCCTGCTCCGAAGCAAAGGGATGGCTGAACACGGTGACGTCGACGCGATCCGACAATCTCTGCCAGTCGGCGACGTCGAGGGCGAGGTTGAAATAGTCGTCGAGAATTGCGCAGCGCAGCCGGCTCATCAGCTTCATCCATGGCGAGAGGGGACGGCGCTGGGCGATGGGCGCCATCGTCGGAACCGGGCCATGGTTGCGCGCAATCAGCCTCGCGCGCAAGCAGCTTGCGTCTTCAAAAATGCCATAGGAGGGAGGCGCTTAGAGGTCGCGGGGCTTCAGCCGGATCGGCGCATCGATGCCATGCTTGGCGCGCCAGGCGGGGCCGGGGCCGCGCATATAGTGCAGCTCGGGCCGGTAGGGGTTGAAGGCGGTGGCGAGGAAGCGCTTCCAGAAGCCCTTGATCTCCGACACGACGCCGGAGACGGGCCCGACTTCTGCCGGAACAGGAAGAGAATGGGTTTCGATCAGGGCCATGACGCTGTCTCGCTGTTCTCCCCACTCATTCTGAGCGGGTGGCGCTGTTTCCGCGCGAAACCGAGCTTTGGCCTGCTTTATTAAAAAATGGTTTCAATTGTCCGGATCTGCGTCCGGATGGTGTCCGGACCGTATTCATCCGTGGTGAACGGAGGGAAAACGTTGCCCTTTGGGGGCGGGATCGTTACATCGGCGGCTAAGCAAATCTCCTCAAATTGAAGGTTTCACGGGACCGATGGCGCGCCAGTTCATCTATTTCATGCAGGGCCTGACCAAGAGCTACCCGACCCGGAAGGTGCTCGATAACATCCATCTGAGCTTCTACCCGGACGCCAAGATCGGCGTGCTCGGCGTCAACGGCTCGGGCAAGTCGACGCTGCTCAAGATCATGGCCGGCCTCGACAAGGAATATACCGGCGAGGCCTGGGTCGCCGAGGGCGCCCGTGTCGGCTATCTCGAGCAAGAACCGCACCTCGATCCGGCGCTATCGGTGCGCGAGAACGTCATGCAGGGCGTCGCCAAGCAGAAGGCGATCCTCGACCGCTACAACGAGCTCGCCGTCAACTATTCGGACGAGACCGCCGACGAGATGACCAAGCTGCAGGACGAGATCGAGGCCCAGGGCCTGTGGGATCTCGACAGCAAGGTCGACCAGGCCATGGACGCGCTGCGCTGCCCGCCCGACGATGCCGACGTCACGAAACTCTCCGGCGGTGAACGCCGCCGCGTCGCGCTGTGCCGCCTTTTGCTCGACCAGCCCGAGCTTTTGCTGCTCGACGAGCCGACCAACCATCTCGACGCTGAATCCGTGTCTTGGCTCGAAGGTCACCTCCGCAACTATCCCGGCGCGATCCTGATCGTGACCCACGACCGCTACTTCCTCGACAACGTCACCGGGTGGATACTCGAGCTCGATCGCGGCCGCGGCATTCCCTACGAGGGCAACTACTCGTCCTGGCTGGTGCAGAAGCAGAAGCGCCTCGAGCAGGAAGGCCGCGAGGAGGCCGCGCATCAGAAGACGCTGGCCCGCGAGCAGGAGTGGGTCGCGTCCTCGCCGAAGGCACGCCAGGCCAAGTCGAAGGCGCGCTATCAGCGCTATGAGGAGCTGCTCAAGCAGGCGAGCGAGAAGCAGACCCAGACCGCGCAGATCATCATCCCGGTCGCCGAGCGGCTCGGCGCCAACGTGGTCGACTTCGAAACGCTCAGCAAAGGCTATGGCGATCGCCTGCTGATCGACGATCTCACCTTCAAGCTGCCGCCCGGCGGCATCGTCGGCGTGATCGGCGCCAACGGCGCCGGCAAGACCACGCTGTTCAAGATGATCACCAAGCAGGAAACGCCGGACAAGGGCACGATCACGGTCGGCGAGACCGTGCATCTCGGCTATGTCGACCAGTCGCGCGATGCGCTCGACGGCAAGAAGACCGTGTGGGAGGAAATCTCCGGCGGCAACGAGCTGATCCTGCTCGGCAAGAAGGAAGTGAACTCGCGCGGCTATTGCTCGTCGTTCAACTTCAAGGGCGCCGACCAGCAGAAGAAGGTCGGCGCGCTCTCCGGCGGTGAACGCAACCGTGTCCATCTCGCCAAGATGCTGAAGTCCGGCGCCAACGTCCTGCTGCTCGACGAGCCGACCAACGATCTCGACGTCGACACGCTGCGTGCGCTCGAAGAGGCGCTGGAGGATTTCGCCGGCTGCGCCGTCATCATCAGCCACGATCGCTGGTTCCTCGACCGTATCGCGACCCACATCCTGGCCTTCGAAGGCGACAGCCATGTCGAATGGTTCGAAGGCAACTTCCAGGACTACGAGAAGGACAAGATGCGCCGGCTCGGCCAGGACAGCATCATTCCGCATCGCGTGAAGTACAAGAAGCTGACGCGGTGATGGCGGCATGATGCGGAGGGCGCTCATCGCTGCGGTGATCGCGGTCACCTGCACCTGGTCGCCCGCCCGTGCCGCCGACGCGGCCTTCACGCAGTTCATCACTTCGCTCTGGCCGGAGGCGCAGGCCGCCGGCGTGTCGCGCGCGACGTTCGATCAGCAGACGCGCGGGCTCGAGCCTGACTACAAGCTGCCCGATCTGATCCTGCCGGGCCGGCCCGCGACCGGCGCGCCGTCGCAGGCCGAGTTCGTGCAGGTGCCTGCCGACTACGTCAAGGAAGCTTCGATTGCGCGGCTTGCGGGCGAGGGGCAGCGGCTGCTGCAGAAATATCGTCCGCAACTGACCGAGATCGAGAAGAAGTCAGGTGTGCCCGCCACCGTGATGCTCGCGATCTGGGGACGCGAGACCGATTACGGCCGCTACACGCTGCCTTACGATCTCGTCCGGGTGCTGGCGACGCAGGCCTATGTCGGCCGTCGCAAGGACACCTACCGCAACGAGTTCATCCTCTCGCTGAAGATCCTGGGCGAGGGCGTGGTGACGCGCAAGGACATGCGCTCGTCCTGGGCCGGAGCGACCGGGCTGACGCAATTCCTGCCGTCCGAATATTACAACCACGGCGTCGACTTCGACGGCGACGGCCGCATTGACATCTGGCACTCGGTCCCGGATGCGCTGGCCTCGGCCGCACAGCAACTCGTCAACAAGGGCTGGGAGAGTGGCGTGCGCTGGGCCTACGAGGTGCAAGCACCCGCAAAAGTCGATTGCATCACCGGCGTGCCGGAGGTGACGAAGCCGATCGGACAGTGGCTGCGTGAAGGCTTTGTTCCGGTGCGCGGGCAGAAGCTCAGCGCTGCCGAGCAGGCGCAGCCGGCGTCGCTGCTCCAGCCGGAAGGCATCTACGGTCCGTCGTTCCTGACCACGAAGAACTACTTCGTCATCAAGGAATACAATTTCTCCGACCTCTACGTGCTGTTCGTCGGCCATCTCAGCGACCGCATGACGAGCCCGCTGCCGTTCGCAACGCCATGGGCCGCCTCGAAACAGCTGCGCACCAAGGATGTCGAGACGATGCAGCGCGGGCTGACGCGCATCGGACTCTACAAGGACAAGATCGACGGCAAGGCCGGCATGCAGACGCGCGCCGCGCTCGGCGCCTACCAGAAGTCGGCGGGCCTGAAGGTCGATTGCTGGCCGAGCGAAGAGGTGCTGCGCTCGATCCAGGCGGCGCGATAGCGCGGCGGCCAAAAGAAAAAGCCCGGCCGATGGTCTCGGCCGGGCTTCGATCGCGGCGCTCATCAGCGCCTTGCGATCAGATCAGTAGCAAACGCGAACCGGGCGGACGACCCAACCGTAGCCGTCCCAATAGCGTTGGCGCTGCCAGTAGCAGGGCGGGGGCGGCGGGCCGGGCTCGGCGACGTAGACCGGACCACCATAGGCCGGACGGCTCGACGCGATGGCGCCGCCGACGATCGCGCCGCCGATCAGGCCGGCTGCGATGCCGGCGCCGACGCCGTCACCGGCTTTGGCGGGCGGAGTGGCGGTCACCAGCGAACCGGCAACCGTCGCAACCGTGAGGGCGGCAACTAAAGTCTTCTTCATGCTCTTGGCTCTCCTGGGAGATGGGTTCCTCTTGTTAGAGGCGCCCGGGTTTCAAAGGTTCACGCACACTCTGATGGAATTGGTCTTGCAGCTAGGAAGCGCGCAAATGGTCAATCCACGGTAAACGCACACGGAGCTGTGACGAGAAAAAGCGGTCTTTTTCGGGCCCCGAGATGAACGCCGTGTCCGTTGTGAACCGGGCCACACGCAGCTCAAGTCGCCTTAGCCGCAGACTCGGACGCGGCGGACGCGCCAGGCGTAGCCGTCCC
Source organism: Bradyrhizobium genosp. SA-4 str. CB756 (assembly GCF_000473125.1). Classification (NCBI taxonomy): domain Bacteria; kingdom Pseudomonadati; phylum Pseudomonadota; class Alphaproteobacteria; order Hyphomicrobiales; family Nitrobacteraceae; genus Bradyrhizobium; species Bradyrhizobium genosp. SA-4. The sequence goes on from NZ_KI421499.1 coordinate 412,310, forward strand.
AGAAGCGCTGCTTCTGCCAGACGCAGCCGCCGCCGTAATAGTCGTCGGCGACATAGCCCGGACCCGGCGCGTAGTAGCGGGGCGGGTAATAGCCCGGTTCATAATAGCCGGGGCCTGGTCCGTAATAATACGGAGACGCCAGCGCGCCCCCCACAATGGCGCCGCCGATGATCCCCGCCGCCACGCCCGCGGCAACGCCGCGCTGCGCATGGGCGGGTGTTCCGGCCGTCAGGGCCAGGGTGGCGACGGCAGCGACTGCCAGGAGCGACTTCTTCATAGGCTTGGCCTTTCAACTCTGGGAACTCTTTGGGACCTAAGTTCCATACTCCATTTGAACGATCGATGAACGGCACCTTTGCGGGGTGCGACCAATTAAATACGGATCGCAGGTTCGCCAAGGAGGCGATGATGGGTAATGCGATGATCAATGCCTTGATTGCTGCCGGGGTCATCTTTGCGATCGGTTACGGCTGGATCAGCCATCTGCAGAACCGGGGCCGGCGTTCGCGCGCAGCGGCCGGCACGGATGGCGGCAGTGGCGGCGGCGACACCTATTCGGGATCGAGCGACGGCTTCTCGCTGGGGAGCTGGTTTTCCAGCGACAGCTCGTCAGGCTCGAGCGACAGCGGCAGCTGTTCGAGCAGCGATGGCGGCAGCAGTGGCGGGGATTGCGGAGGCGGCGGCGATGGTGGTGGAGGCGGTGGCGGCAACTGATCTTGATCCACCGCAATACCGTATTTTAGAGCCGTTCTAGGCTGTTTCCGGGCTAGTTTGGAATAGCTTCAAATACCGGTTTTTCCCTTTGCATCCGGACGGCCCGTTAAATATCGATGATGACGCATCACCGAAGGGCCTACCGCTTCCATGATCGTTTGTTCCTGTAACGTGCTGAGCGATGATGACATCCGCGCCGCCGTCGCCGAGTCCGACGATGCCGTGCGTCATGCCAAGCAGGTCTATGGATGCCTCGGTTGCAGTGCCGAATGCGGCCGCTGCGCGCGCACGATCAAGACCATCATCGATGAAGCCCTCGGCCCCTGCGCCAAGTCCTGCTGCTCCGGCTGCCCGCACAGCCACACGGTGGCCGCCAATGACGAGACGGCCGAGCCCGCCGAGTTCGCTTTAGCTGCCTGCTGAAAACTTCCGCAATCCCGGCTGAGCTTTTCCCCGGCTGCGTCCCCGTAGCCGGTTGCCCTCATCCATAAACTGACTTAGAAGCATTCTAAATTCGGTTTGGGGCCGATTTGGACTGCAAGAGCTGGAGTGAACCATGCAGGGCGACGCAAAAGTCATCGACTATCTCAACAAGGCGCTGCGTCACGAGCTAACTGCGATCAACCAGTACTGGCTGCACTACCGCTTCCTCGACAATTGGGGCCTCCTCGACATGGCCAAGGTCTGGCGCAAGGAGTCCATCGAGGAGATGGAGCACGCCGACAAGCTCACCGCGCGCATCCTGTTCTTCGACGGCTTCCCGAATATGCAGGTGCTCGATCCCCTGCGCATCGGCCAGAACGTCAAGGAGATCATCGAGTGCGACCTCGCTGCCGAGATGAGCGCCCGCGCGCTCTACCAGGAAGCGGCGACCTACTGCCACGGCGTCAAGGACTACGTCACGCGCGACCTGTTCGAGAAGCTGATGAGCGATGAGGAGCACCACATCGACTTCCTCGAGACTCAGCTCGACCTGATCGGCCGCATCGGCCTCGAGCTCTACACCCAGAAGCACGTCGGCGGGCTCGAGGGCGAGGGGCATTAAGCTCCGGCGTCTACCACACACTCCGATGTCGTCCCTGCGAAAGCAGGGACCCATAACCACAGGGAGTAGTGTGGCGCGAGCAGGTCACCACGAGTCTTCGCCAAACCACTCCCTGTGGTTATGGGTCCCGGATCGCGCTTCGCTTGTCCGGGACGACACCGTGATTGCGGCGGCCGCCTACAACTGCGTCTTGTAGCGCGCTTCCACGATCTCCTGGCTCTCCGGTTCGCCGAGGCCGGTCTGGTCGTGAATGACCTCGCCGATGCTCGGCATCACCGAGCGCTGCACCTTCTCCGGCGACCACAGCTTTGAGCGCATCAGCGCCTTGCCGCAGTGGAAGTAGACTTCGCTGACCGCAACGTTCAGCACCGCGCGCGGCGGCTTGCCGAATTCCACCATGGATGCGAGCAGATCCGGATCGGCCGACAGCGTGCCGCGGCCGCCGACGCGCAGCGTCTCGTCGATCCCAGGCACGAAGAACAACAGGTGCACGAAACCCGAGCCTTCGACGACGTTGCGAAAGCTGTCGATCCGGTTGTTGCCGGAGCGATCGGGCATCAGCAATTGATTGGGCCCGGCGACGTGGACGAAGCCGACGCTGCCGCCGCGCGGCGAGGCATCGACGCTGCCGTCAGCGCCCGACGTTGCCAACACGCAGAACGGCGACATCTCGATGAACTTTTTCGCATGCGCATCGATCGCGGGACGCGCCTTCGCGATCACGCGCGGGCTCGGCTTGGCATAGATGGTGGCGAGGTCTTCGGCGCAAAGATCGGTCAACGGCGTGCCTCCACATCAGCTTGGCGTCAAACTAGCCGATCGCGCCGCCTCCGGCCAATGGAAATACCACGAGGCATTAGACCGCATCCGCCGGCACGAAGCAGCTGATGATGATAGCGCCGCGGTGATGGACGTACCACACCACGGCTTGTCCAACCGGATTGCCGCGATCGCGGATGACGGCGCGCTCGGGCACCTCCATCCAATGTCCTTCGATCGGCACCCAATAGGCGCCGCCGCGCACATCGTAGTCGGTGCGATGGCCATCCGAGATGTCGCAGCACGGCACGCCGTTCGGCGCAATCACGCTCTTGAACCAGGCGCGGATGTCGGGCGGGACGTGATCGTACTGACCGTTGTCGAACGCAAAGGCGGTGCTCGTCGTCGCGGCCAGCCAAACGCACAGCGTGAGCCTGTGCATGCGATCCTCCGTCGCGTTTCGATTCGTATCGTTGGCGCGATTAAGCCCGAGCTGTCAGCGCATTGCATGCTCAAATAATATGCGGCGCGAGAGGCGGCGCACATGATGCGTTGCGATATGATCTTCGCTATCGCGTCTCGAGCGATGCGAGCAGCGATTTCGGCGCGACATTGCGCCAGGCCATCTCGAGCGCGCTTCGCAGCGTCACCGGATCGATCTTCGCCAGTTTCACATTCGTGCTGCCGCTCCTGCCCCAGGCGCCGGGCACCGGACGAAACATCTCCGGTTCCGCGTCGACGAGCACGGCCTGCTGGTCCGGCGTGAGCTTCACCATGCCCCATGTGTCATCGGGGTAGCCCAGGGTCGCGAACACGCGCTTGCCGGCGCGAAAGTCGGCATGGCCGTGATGTGCGCCCTCGATGACGCCGGGGAGCGCCAGTGCAGCCTTGCGAAAGCGAGCCTTCGACATGCTGTCCAGCTGCTCGTCTCACATCGTCCGCTGCGGCGCGGTTTGCAGCAATTGCTTGATCTGCTCGCTGTAGAATTTTGCGCTGCCCGTGGTGCCGTGGCCGCGCGTCTCCGTGCTCGCGGGAATGAGATACTGCTTTCCGTTCTTGACCCGCTTCATCGCAGCGTCCGTAATGCCCGTCTCGGGCGGGTTGCGCTCGTCGTCGGCGGAGTTGATCAGCAGCAGCGAGGCCTCGATCGCCTCCAGCTTCTCGCCGGCATTGTAGTCGTGCGAGGCTTCCCACTGGTAGACGAAGTCGTTGGCATCAGCCGTGATCGGCGTGGCCAGGCGGTCGTCGACGATCTTGTCGGCCCTGGCCGCGGTCGGCGCCTGTTGCTGATAGGCGAGCGTGCCGCCGATGCTGGCGATGCCGTAGGCGGTGATGGCGTATTTCATCATGCGCGGCTGGCTGGTGTAGTTGCCGCCGTTGTAGTCGGGATCGTTGCGGATGGTGTCGAGCATGATCCGTCGCATCATCCAGTTGCGCGAGGCCATCTCGGTCGGCTGCGAGGCCATCGGGATCAGCGCATCCATCGCCTTCGGATATTTCTCGCCCCACAGCCAGGTGTGCATGCCGCCCATCGAATTGCCGATGACGAGCCGCAGATGCTTGACGCCGAGCCCTTCGGTCACGAGGCGATACTGCGCCTCGACCATGTCGTCGTAATCGTATTTCGGAAAGCCCGTCTTCATGCCGTCGGACGGCTTTGACGATTTGCCGTGGCCGATGCCGTCGGGAATGATGATGTAGTATTTGGCGGCGTCGAGCGGCTGGCCTGGGCCGAACAGTTCGCCGGCAAAAGCAGGCGTCAGCATGCTCGCCGCTGATCCGCCCGAGCCGTGCAGTACCAGCACTGGCTGGCCGCTGGGCTCACCGACCGTGGTGTAGTGCAGCTTCAGCTCCGGCATCGTCTCGCCGGTGTGGAACTTGAAATCCCTGGCGATCCAGTCGCCCTGCTTCGGCGCCGGATAATCGGCGGCCATGACCGACGTTGAAATCGACAGCAGGATAGCCGACAGCGCGGCCGAAGACGCCTTCATGTTTCTCTCCCCGTGGCGGCTCGTCATCGGCGGCCGCATTGCTGCGGAACTTAGCAGAACTGCGCTTGACGATGTAGGATTTCGTCTGCGCCGATCGTCCTTATGGAAACCCCGGGAGAGATTGCATGTGCCGCAACATCAAGACGCTGTTCAACTTCGAGCCACCGGCGACGGAGGACGAGATCCATGCCAGCGCGCTCCAGTTCGTGCGCAAATTGTCCGGCTTCAACAAGCCGTCGCAGGCCAATGAGGAGGTGTTCGAGCGCGCGGTGGCGGAGGTCTCGGAAGCCGCGCGAAAACTCCTGGCCTCGCTGCACACCCATGCGCCGGCGCGCGACCGCGAGATCGAGGCGGAGAGGGCGAAGGAGCGCTCGCGGCTGCGCTTCGGCTGAGCCGTTCCGTGATCTGGCTCACGGTCGGAGGCGCCTCAAGCTGCGACGATGTCTGCCGGGGTTTTGACAGCCCGGAGCACGATCATGAGCCGCCCCCTTCTTCCGCTGAAAGCAGGTGCCATCATCTTCACGCTGCTGTGGACCGCGTGGATGATGTGGTGGAGCGGCTCGTTCTCGAGCGCGAACGTCGTCATCCTCGCTTTGTGCGGCGCGGCGGTCGGCTATCTCTGGTACCGGGCCATGCGCTGGCAGTTCGAGCGCATGGGCATGCTGTCGCGACGTGAGGATCGGACGGACTAGATTCGCCCGCCGGTCTTAGTGGCCGTGCTTCTTCTTTTTCTTCTTTTTCTTGTGATCGTCGTCATCGTCGTCATCGTCCTCGCCGTGCGTCTCGTCAGTCTCCTGCACGGCGGCTTCCAGCGCGGCGCGCTCGGCCGCCTCCTGCGCTTCCCGCTCGGCGGCTTCGCGCTCGCGCTGGCGGCGGCGCTCGTCCCAGGCGTCGAACAACTGATCCAGCCACGGCAGCACCTGCTCGATCGACGGCAGCTGGCCGGGCGGTCCGGCCTCGCCGCGCTCGCCCTGTGGCCCCGCCGGCCCTTGCGGTCCGACCGGTCCGCGCGCACCGGCGTCGCCGGCCTTGCCTGGCAGGCCGGGCTTGCCCTGCGGTCCGGCCTTTCCGGCCAGGCCAGGCTTGCCCTGAGGCCCCGGCTTGCCGCGCGCGCCGTCCGGCCCCCGCTTGCCCGGGTGACCCTGCGGTCCCGGCCGTCCCGGCTCGCCCTGCCGGCCCTGAGGCCCCTGTCGTCCTTGCCGGCCCTGTTCGTCTGCCACGCCACTACTCCCCTCTGCGGAAGCAAGCTACTTAGCGGCGTTTGACGACAGCAGCAATTCCGCCCGCGCCTCGCAGCGGGCTTGATCAACATCAATCGGCGCCATGGGATGCCGTGCCATTGAATGGCACGCGGAGACAAGCTCGCGAGGAGCAGCCGATGCGCGCAGCCTGGAAGATATTCTGCCTGTCCACCGCGACCTTTGCGGCGGCGCTCGGCCTTGCCTATCTGCTGGTGCCCGACGTCGTGCCGATCGCCTTTGCCGAGGAGCCGCAATCGTCATGGGCCGTCATGACGGCCTTCGTGCTCCGCGCCATCGAGCTGATCGCGGCCGCGGTCTCCGTCATCGCGCTTGCGGTTCTCGGCGGCGGAATGATCCGCCTCGCATGGCCGCGCGCGCACTAATCGTGATACGCGGGCACCTCGATGCCGGACGCCGCATAGATCCTGATCTTGTTGCGCAACGTGCGCACCGACAGGCCGAGCACACGCGCCGCGCGCGTGCGATTGCCGTCGCAGCGCGCGAGCGTCTGAAGCACGAGCTCGCGCTCGACCTCGTCGACGGTCGCGCCGATCAGCAGCGGAACGATCTGGTTGGGAGCGAGGAATTGTGCGTCCTGCGGCGCCGCGACATGAACAGTGGTCATCAACACACCCCGATCAACGCCCGCTTCCTTCGCTGGAAGCGGATCGAGAACAAACGACCCCCAAGCCGTAGAACCACGGTGGGCGGGTTTGGTTAATGAAAGGTTAACCAAACCCGATCGCACCAGATGACCTCAGGAATGCCGCGATGCGGCCGCGATTGGCACGAGATGCATAGTGATGCGGGACGATCTCGCGCGACATGTTCACTGTCATGCCCCGCGAAGGCGGGGCATCCAGTATTCCGAGACGCGTCCCACGAGGGGCCGCGGCGTACTGGATCGCCCGCCTGCGCGGGCGATGACACGAGCAAGTGGATGGAGCGTCGCGCCTCACACCGTACGATACCCGCCGTCCACCATCACGATCGTGCCGGTGACGTAGGCCGACAGATCAGAGGCGAGGAAGATCGCGGGGCCGACGATGTCCTCGGGCTTGCCGGTGCGCGCGAGCGGGGTGTGATCGACGAAGGCCTGCACCAGCGCCGGATTGGTCGCGCGTACATTGGCGTTGATGTTGGTTTCGATGAAGCCGGGCCCGATCGCGTTGACGCGCACGCCTTCCTTGCCGAGCTCGACTGCGAGCGCCTTGGTGAAGCCGAGCACGCCATGCTTCGAGGTGGTGTACGCCGCCGAGCTCGGCGTGCGCAGATGCACGAAGGACTGGATCGAGCCGATATTGACGATGCGGCCTTTGCTCGCGCGCAGGGGGCTAAGGAAGGCCTGCGTCATGTTGAAGACGCCGTTGAGGTTGAGCGAGATGATGTCGTTCCAGTCCTTAGCCACCGTCTCAATCTCGGCGGTGAAGGCGTTGCGGCGGGTGATGCCGGCATTGTTGACGAGGATCGAGACCTGTCCGACCTTGTCGGCCACTTGCTTCGCCAGCGCAAAGCAGTCCTCGCGCCGGGTCACGTCGAGCGCAAAGCTCTCGGCCTTGCCGCCAGCCTTGCGGATCTCCTGGGCGGCTTCAGCGACCGTGTCGGAATTGACGTCGAGCAGAACCACCTGCGCGCCCTCGCGGGCGTAGCCGGCCGCGATCGCCCGGCCGATGCCGGAGCCGGCGCCCGTGACGACGGCGATGTGGTTTGCGAGCAATGCCATGACAATTTCCTCCCGATTTCTTTTCGAAGTTTCACGAAAGGCTAACTCGAAATTAAGGGGTCGGAAACGGCGGCCTTGGCATACTGATCTTCATTGCTAAACGTTGCGCGCATGATGGAACGGCTGGACTCCTGGAAACTCGCTCTCGAACGCCTGCGCGCGGCACCGTCGGCCGACTTCGCCGAGGCGGGCCGGCTCGTCGCCGAGATCGCGCGGATGAGCACCGAACCGATGCTGCGGCAGGCGGCCGAGCAGGCGCTTCCGGTGCTGCGCCAGGCCGTGGACAATGACGATCACAGCGTCACGCTGGCGGCCCAGCGCCGCCTCGCTGTGGTCCTCGATGTGGTCCATGATCTCGCTGCGCCGCGCTTCGGCCGCCGCAACGCCGCGCCGAAAAAACTCTCCAGCGAGGATCGTGCCCGCAAGATGCTCGGCCTGCCGCTCGCGGTGCAGCTCACCTGCGATGACATCAACCAGGCCTATCGCCGCGCCGCCAAGGGCATGCATCCCGACCAGGGCGGCAGCACCGAGGCCTTCATCGACCTCGCCGCCGCGCGCGACATCCTGATCCATCCCGGCGCGCACAAGGACGCGTGAGCGCTCCAAGCGAGATCTCCTGGGGTGGGCAAAGGCGCATCGCGCCGTGCCCACGTCTTTCGTGATGGTGGATGGAAGTGGTGGGCACGCTTGCGCTTTGCCCACCCTACGGCAGTCGAGCGTGCGGCCGCCTCAGCTCTTGTTCACGCAGCTCGGATAGGGCGGGGCTTCCCCCGCCACGATCGGGCAGAGCGCGATCGGGCCGAGATCGCTCAGGCGCGTCTGCCAGCGTTCGTCCCTGACCGGCGGCTCGTCGGTCTCGGGGCCGCGCTCGGCCCACTGGATGGTGTAGTAGTCGCGCGTGCCTTTCAGCGTGATCAGCAGCGCGCTCTCGCTGTGGCGGGTCGGGCCGCTGTCGATGCGGCCGCAGCCGATCACCGCAGCGAAAGCCTCGAAGCCGCCGAATGTCATGGCGCCGAGCGGCTGCACCGCAAAGCTGTCGGGGCAGGCGGATTTGAAGCCGCCGGCGATCGTGGCGGCGAATGCTTCGGGCGAGTGACCCGGCGTCAGCGTCATGCCCTTCTCGCCTGTCACCGTGATCATCTGCGTCCAGCGCTCGGGCGTCTCGCCCTTGAGCACGGCTTCGCGGATGTAGTGGCCGCCCTTGGTGTTCTCGAACACCACGGTGAATTGCGAGGGCATCGCGAAGCTGACGAGCTGGCTGAAGATCGGCGAGATCACGCGGAAGGCTTGCGGCGCCTGCGCTTGCGCGGCCGCCGCGAGCAGGAGCGAAGCTGTGAGAACCGTTGCTGTCGTCGTCGGGCGCATCGTTCTGCTCCGAAGGCCGAAGGATAGAAACGCGAGCGGGCAAGGATGCTAGCATCGCATCCTTGCCCGGCCCTTGTCGTCCGCCGATCGGATCTTACCAGCTGCAGTGACCGGCCTTCAGCGCATGGTCCTTCAGCATCAGCGCGTCGACGAAGGTCGGCACGGTCTCGCTGGCGCGGTGATAGCCGGCTGGCCACGGCGTGGTCGGGATGCTCTCGTCCCAGATTTGGCAGAAGCCGGTGTCCTGCCAGCGGATCAGGTGATAGCTGGCTTCGGCGGGGCTCGCGGCGACGAAGGCCGTGACGGCAAGACCCGCGGCAGCGCACAGCATGGAAATACGACGCATGATAGCTCCTCAAATGAAAGATGTGATGCGCCTCCCGACAATGACGGGAGGAGGTGGCGCGGGACGCTTTCAGGCAGGCGCCCCGGACAAGATGTGAGTAGTTCCATCCGCAAAGCAGGTTCAAAGCGCGGCCGCGGGAAACGCCTGATTTCGCCTGAAAAAAAGCGAGGGCGCCGGCAAAGCAAAAGGGCGGACCGCTTTGTGCGATCCGCCCTTCCGAACGCGAGTCGTCGCGTGAGGCTTACAGCGTGCAGCGGCGCTCGGCGCGCAGCTTGATCTGGAGATTGGAGGCATCAGTGAAGGTGGGGAGCGGCTTGCTGACGACCTTGTAGGTCGACACCCCAATCTGGAACGGCTTGTACTTCAGGTCCTCGTTCCAGACCTGGCAGATGCCGGTGTTGTCCCAGCGGATCACGTAATAGCCGACCGCCGCCGACGCCGGCACGGCGAACACGGAACTGGCGATGCCGGCAACGGCACAGAGGGCGAGAACGCGACGCATGAAGTATCTCCTTGTGGGGAAGGGTGAGCGGAAAATTCGTGCGGTAAAGGCAGGTCCTTTGCAAGCCGGGGAGAGCGGCCGTTCACGGACATGTCAGACGCAGCGGCGCACTTGGTCTGGCCGCGTGTCCCGCAAGTCACACGTGTCTGGCGCGGCTCACTTCGCCAGCGAGGCCACCGCCTCGATCTCGATCAGCATCTTCGGATCTGGCAGGGCGTGCACCACGCAGGTGGTGCGCGCCGGGTAGGGCGGCGGGCCGAAGCTGCCTGCATAGAGCGCGTTCATCGCGGCGACATCGGACGCGCGGGTCAGGAGCACATTGACCTTGACGAGATCGCGGACCGTCGCGCCGGCCTCGTCGAGCACGCGGCGGATGTTGACGACGACGTTGGCGAACTGCGCATCGAAGCCGTCAGGCAGCGCGCCATGGGCATCGAAGCCGGGAATGCCGGAGACAAACAGGAGATCGCCGACGCGCGTCGCAAAGGACAGCGGCGGCGCCTTGACGTGCGGCGGGGGCGCGAAATGCTGGATCGGCATGGGTCACCTCGGGTGGTGTCGGCGCATGAGCGTAGCGAGATGCGGGGGAGTTGCAATCGGCATTGCGAGAGGGGGGCCGAACAAAAACTCGAAAACAACCCCATGCACAGTAGAAACGGCGAGGTTTGTCAGTTGATTCGGAAAGGCAGAAGTCCGGCTTGACGCGTCGGGCAAAACACTGGCAGAATGGCATGATCGCGGCGGCGTCGGTGCAGGGCACCAACTCCGCCGTCATGCCCCGGCTTGACCGGGGCATCCAGTACGCCGCGGCTTCTCGGTTCAATCACCAACGTCACCGGAATACTGGATCAATACTGGATCGCCCGGTCAAGCCGGGCGATGACAGTTGGGGTGTTGCTGGACCTCGCAACCCGCGCCCACCCCGATCATGTTGCCGCCGCGATCGATCGGATAGATTCGTCGCGTCTGATTCGCTTTCCCCCTTGAAAAATAGCCCCCGGAGATTCTGCATGAAGATCGCATCCACCTTCCGCGCCGCGCTGGTCGCCATCGCCGCTCTCGCCGGCCTCTCGACCGCCGCGCTGGCCGACGGCGGCACCGTGGTGCTGACGATCTACAAGGCGGGCTGGATCATCGGCGGCTCGGGCGGCTCCGGCGTCCTCAACTTCCGCGGCCGCGCCTATCCGCTCTCCACCGGCGGGCTCGATTACGGGCTCGTCTTCGGCGGCTCGAAAACCGTGCTGCGCGGCCGCGTCTCCAACATCAACCGCCCCTCCGACGTCGCCGGCGTCTATGGCGCTGCCGGTGCCGGCCTCGCCGTCGGTCGCGGCGCCCGCGCCATCGTGCTGACCAACCAGAAGGGCGCGGTGCTGGAGCTGACCGGCACGCAGGTCGGGCTGATGGCGAATGCGGATCTGAGCGGGCTTGCGATCACGATGCGGTAGGAGACGGTGCCGTCTGACTCGGTGCCGTAGGGTGGGCAAAGGCGCATAGCGCCGTGCCCACCATTCGCTCGTGATGGATACAGGTCGTGGGCACGCTTCGCTTTGCCCACCCTACGAGACTAACGTACCCTACGATTTTCCGACCATCGCATGAATCCGCTCGCAATGCGCGACGAGATTGTTGTGCGCATCGACAAAAGCCTTCAGCGGCGTCGGGATCGGAAAGTAATAGATGTTCGCGACAAAGCCGTAGATGCCGGCATCGACACTGGTCGGGGCCGCGCCGTGCACGAAACCCGTGGCCGGCACGATCTCGGCCAGCACCTGCAGATCGGCGAGGCCCCGCGCGTAAGCCTGCTCGGGCGTATAGCGGCCGATGCCCTGGAAATGATAGCGCTGCGCGTTGTAGGCCTTGGCCTTCTCGAACCCTTCCGCATTGATCTGCGGATGCTGCGCGATGAAGCCGTCGCGGAACGCCGGATAGAAGCGCTCGTCCTTCCAGCGCGAATACGACATCACCCAGTAGAGATCATCGAGCATGCGCGTGACGAGGTGGTTGGTGCGGCGCTGCTCCGCCGACAGCGCAGCATCGATGGTCAGGCGATATTTCGCGATCGCATGCGCGATGATGGTCTCGCTGTCGCCGATGGTCTCGCCGTCGTCGACGATGTAAGGCAGCTGTCCGCGCGGCGCCGCGGAGGCATCGAAGATGTGCTCGTGCACGAACGGCACGCCCGCGAGCTTGAGGAAGGCGTAGACCTTGAGGCCGTAGCCGTTGTTGTCGGCGACGCCGAACAGTTCCGGGTAGGAGTAAAGGGTCAGCATGCGGCGGCTCCCCTGTGATGGCGGGGCCAGCATGCAGGGGCGCCGAGATGGATGCAATGGGGAGCGAAGCTCGTAGGGTGGGTTAGCCCCGGGCTGCGCGAAGCGCAGTCCCTTGGCGTAACCCACCTCTTCGGGGCGACAGAGGCGGTGGGGTACGCCGCACGGCCCGCGCTTCGCGCAGCCGCGCGTCTAACCCACCCTACGAACCCGATGCCGCGGTGAACACCGCCAGCTGCGCCTCGAACGCCCGCCGGAACGCCGGCCGGGCTTCGCCGCGCGCGACATAGGCGGCGATGTCAGGATATTCCTCCAGCAGCCCCGATGTGTTCAGCCGACGCAGCACCGTCACCATCATGAGGTCGCCGGCGCTGAAAGCGCCGTCGAGCCAGTCGGCCCCGCCGAGGCGGAGGGACAATTCGCCGAGCCTGACACGGACGCGATCTTGCAGCATGGGCAGGCGCGCCTCGTACCAGCTCTTGTCGCGCTCGAACAGCATCGCCATGCCGAGCTCGACGATCGGCGGCTCCAGCGTGTTCAGCGCGGCGAACATCCATGCGATCGCGCGCGAGCGTGCATTCGGCTCGTCCGGCAGCAGCCCGGGATGATGTTCGGCGATGTGGAGCACGATCGCCCCGGACTCGAACAACGCGAGATCGCCGTCCTCATAGGTCGGAATCTGCCCGAACGGATGCCGCGCAAGGTGCGCCGGCTCCTTCATCTGCTTGAACGAAACCAGGCGGACGTCATAGGGCTGCCCGACTTCCTCCAGCGCCCAGCGGACGCGCATGTCGCGCGCCTGTCCCCGGCCGCGGTCGGGCGAGTTTTCGAAGGCGGTGATGGTGGGAGGCATCGGCGGTCTCCGGGGTGATCGTCAGGTCCAGAGGACGAACGAGCAGGGCGGCTTCCGACAGGCTATCCGGTTTTCCGCGTAGCATGGGTAGAGCGCAGCGAAACCGATCATTGAACCGCCCGATCTGCCGTTTTGGCTCGATTGATGGGTTTCGCTGCGCTCTACCCATCCTACGGACTGCGGCCGGTCGAAAAAATCTCGCATCTCAATGTCGGAACGCCGCTCCCGGCCGCGTCCTTGGGAAGCCCCCCTTGCCGAAAGGATCCCCGCCCATGACCTCCATCACGCCGTTCCTCTGGTTCGACAACAACGTCCCCGAGGCCGTCGCGTTCTACAAATCGGTGTTCCCCAACGCCAAGATCGAGACCGTCAGCGACTTCATGGCGGTGTTCGAGCTCGAAGGCCAGCGCTTCCACGCGCTCAACGGCGGGCCGCAACACCGCTTCAACGAGGCGGTGTCGTTCTTCATCAGCGTGGAGACGCAAGGCGAGGTGGATCATTTCTGGGAAGCGCTCACCGCCGACGGCGGTGAGGAGTCGCGATGCGGCTGGCTCAAGGACAAGTTCGGCCTGTCCTGGCAGGTGGTGCCATCAGCGCTCGGCCGCTACCTCGGCGACCCCGATCGCACCAGGGCGAACCGCGTCATGCAGGCCATGATGAAGATGCGGAAGATCGTGATCGCGGACCTGGACAAGGCGTATGCGGGGTGAGGGAGCCCCGGTGCCGTAGGGTGGGCAAAGGCGCGCCCCTCGCGCGCCGTGCCCACGTGCTGTCGACGCCGGCGATCCACATCGCCAATTCACCTGAGGTCGCTATACTGCCGACCTCAGCTGAATGGTGATCTCATGGCAAGAGTATTGGAAGGCAAGGTTGCGGCCGTGACCGGCGCTGCGTCGGGCATTGGTCTTGCGAGTGCCGAGGCGATGCTGGCCGCGGGCGCGCGCGTCGTGATGGTCGACCGCGACGAGGCCGCGCTGACGACGCTCAATCGCAAGCACGGCGATGCCGTGATCCCGCTGGTCGTCGACCTGCTTGATCCCAGGGACTGCGCCACGTTGCTGCCGCGCGTTCTGGAGAACGCGGGCCAGCTCGACATCCTGCATGCGAATGCGGGCAGCTATGTCGGGGGCGACCTCGTCGATGCCGACACCACGGCGATCGACCGGATGCTGAATCTGAATGTCAACGTCGTGATGAAGAACGTGCACGACGTGCTGCCGCACATGATTGCGCGCCGGACCGGCGACATCATCGTCACGAGCTCGCTGGCGGCGCATTTTCCGACGCCATGGGAGCCGGTCTATGCGTCGTCCAAATGGGCGATCAACTGCTTCGTCCAGACGGTGCGGCGCCAGGTGTTCAAGCACGGCATCCGCGTCGGCTCGATCTCGCCCGGCCCGGTCGTCACCTCGCTGCTCGCGGACTGGCCGCCCGAGAAGCTGAAGGATGCCAGGGACTCCGGCAGCCTGCTGGAGGCCAGCGAAGTCGCCGAAGTGGTGATGTTCATGCTGACACGGCCGCGCGGCATGACCATCCGCGACGTGGTGATGATGCCGACCAATTTCGATCTCTAGGCGCGCAGCTTCGTAGGGTGGGCAAAGGCGCGCTCTTCGCGCGCCGTGCCCACGTGCTGTCGACGTGGGCACGGCGCTGACGCGCCTTTGCCCACCCTACGAAGCTGCGCGCCAAACCCCCGGTGTCGTCCCGGCCTAGTGCGCAATTGCGCACGGGCGCCGGGACCCATACCGCGTGATCGATCGGCTTGCTGCCGGTAGAAGTACCGAACGACGAGTCTTCGCCAAACGTCTCCCTGTGGTTATGGGTCCCTGCTTTCGCAGGGACGACGACTGAGTGTGAGGCGCCATCGTCAATCTACGCTATTCGGCAATCCACTTCGCAAGCTCGCGCCACGGCTCCAGCGTCCAATGCCCGGACGCCGCGCCGGACGGCGACGGCAGCACAAAAATCTCCGGCAGGCTTGCATCGCGCACCTGCCGCCCCAGCGCAATCGCAGCTGACGGCCTGCCATAGAACAAGCTCGCCGCCTTCTTGCTCGTGAACGCAACCGTCCGCGGCCGGTACTTTTCCATCTTCTTCCTGAACCCCGGCACGTCGATCGTCTCCGCCGCGATCTGGTGATCCATCCCGGCGCCCGACTTGGAGAGATCGGTGAAGCCGATCCCGAGCTCGATCAGCAATGCGAACTCGCCCGGCTGATACCGCCGCGGCGTGATCCCGGCCTCATGGATCGCGCGCCAGAAGCGGTTGCCGGGATGCGCGTAGTAGTGCCCGAGTTCGGCCGAGCGCGTCGAGGCGGCGGTGCCGACGAAGACGAGGCGGAGGTTTTCGCGGAGCTGGTCGGGGAGGCGGGGGCTCATAGTGTTGAGCAGGTCGCTGTCTTTCAAGAAGCAAAACGCAAATGTCACGCGAGGACATCGGCTTTCATGCTTGCTCTATTTTCGTGGTTTCCACCACAGCAACATCCCTTGGTGAGGTAAGAGGTAATCATTAATTTGATACTCATACGAGCCTTGCTCGACGTCGTTCTTCGCTGAAATGACGTCCCTATCGTGTATCGAGAGGGCTTGGATTAGAAACTGCTTCTTAGTTTCATCCTTTATCGAAACGGTCAGCGCTTCGGCTGGAAGATGTGTCCGGATTAAGTCAGTGTCTTCGGAGGATTTGATTAGCGAATATTCAAGCTCACAGGAGAGCGTGTCCTCCGGCTCGACGGCGAATTCACCAATATCAAATGCGATACGATTTCCGTCAGGCTTGAGAGACGCATTCGCTTTGTCCACGAGCTCGGCAGGTGTTCCGTCAGACGCTCCTTTTCGCAGTCGAACTTCAACGTGATGAAATTTGACTTTTCCACGAGGACCCTTGCTCGTTGGTTCGGGAAGATGTCCTTTCAGGCTATGTTTAGCGACAATGTCGCTCACATTACTTAATTGGTAGCGTGCCTTTACCCGGAGCTCTAGATATTCGGCACTGCCACCCTCTTCAGGGTCAAGTAACCTGATATCGTAACGGAAATTCTTACGCAAAAGGCTTTGTGTCAAAGCTAGTCGATTGGCTACGTGCAGCACGCCCGCTGGTATTTGTCGACGCAAGACGCCGTAAAATACATTCTCGGAGATCGACTCGATACGGGCGTTCCAGATTGCCTGCTCGTGCCTGGCCGCGAGTTGCTCAAATACCATCCAAACAACGGCGGCAACTATGAGGGCGAAGCCGATTTCCTTCGCAACGTGAAGCAAGGCAACCTGCAGTGCAGTCCAACCCTCGGGATGTTCTGTGCCGGTGAAGAATGTGAGTGCACAGCCGACTAGAAACACAACAGTCGCTATCAAGTAGAGTGTCGTAGTCGAAAGCCCGCTTTGTTTCGGTCCAGCCATGGAGCATGTTCCTGCAAATGACTTTCGTGCCAGATTTGCCAGGGCACTTGCGGTGTACTGTTGTCCGCTCGTTTCGGCCAATATGAAAAGATCGTAGAATTCGTACTATTATGCCCGTGGATGCCATCCGGTAAGCTACCCGGAGACACGTTCGCGCGACATAGCTATCTTAGATTGTGAAGTGCGGTAGCGGCAAGCCCTCTGGCTTCATTGAATATAGGTCGCTGCAAGAAGAAATCCGGCTGGTCTCAAGCGAAAGGCCGGGCTGAGCCCGGCCTTGCAACTGTTCAAAAGATGCTCGGGCTGAGCCCCTCACAACACCCGATTACTCTCCTTCACCTTCTCCGCATCGAGATAAACGCTTGAGCCCATCTCCTTGAACTTCGCGCTCATCTTCGCCATTCCGTCTTCGGCGGTGCCGGCCATCGACATGCCCACGCTGTTCGGATCGTTCAGCGTCGCCGCATAGTCCCGCACGTCCTGCGTGATCTTCATCGAGCAGAATTTTGGGCCGCACATCGAGCAGAAATGGGCGACCTTGTGGGCTTCCTTCGGCAGGGTCTCGTCGTGGAAGCTCTTTGCCGTGTCCGGATCGAGGCCGAGGTTGAACTGGTCGGTCCAGCGGAATTCGAACCTCGCGCGGGAGAGGGCGTCGTCGCGCAGTTGCGCGGCGGGATGGCCCTTGGCGAGATCGCTAGCGTGGGCCGCGATCTTGTAGGTGATGACGCCGGTCTTGACGTCGTTGCGATCGGGCAGGCCGAGATGCTCCTTCGGCGTGACGTAGCAGAGCATGGCGCAGCCGAACCAGCCGATCATGGCTGCTCCGATGCCCGACGTGATGTGGTCATAGCCCGGCGCGATGTCGGTGGTCAGCGGTCCAAGCGTGTAGAACGGCGCCTCGCCGCATTCCTTGAGCTGCTTGTCCATGTTGATCTTGATCTTGTGCATCGGCACGTGGCCGGGGCCCTCGATCATGACCTGGCAGCCCTTGTCCCACGCGATCTTCGTGAGCTCGCCGAGCGTCTCGAGCTCCGCGAACTGCGCGCGGTCGTTGGCATCCGCGATCGAGCCCGGACGCAGGCCGTCGCCGAGCGAGAACGAGACGTCATACTTGCGCATGAGGTCGCAGATCTCGTCGAAATGCGTGTAGAGGAAGCTCTCCTTGTGATGCGCGAGACACCACTTCGCCATGATCGAGCCGCCACGGCTGACGATGCCGGTGACGCGGTTGGCGGTGAGGTGGATGTATTGCAGACGTACGCCGGCGTGGATGGTGAAGTAGTCGACGCCCTGCTCGCACTGCTCGATCAGCGTGTCCTTGTAGAGCTCCCAGGTCAGCGCGACGGGATCGCCGTTGCACTTCTCCAGCGCCTGGTAGATCGGCACGGTGCCGATCGGCACCGGCGAGTTGCGCAAAATCCATTCGCGCGTGGTGTGGATGTTGCGGCCGGTCGAGAGGTCCATCACGGTGTCGGCGCCCCAGCGGATCGCCCACACCATCTTCTCGACCTCTTCCTCGACCGACGACGTCACCGCCGAGTTGCCGATATTGGCGTTGATCTTGGTCAGGAAGTTGCGGCCGATGATCATCGGCTCGAGTTCGCTGTGGTTGATGTTGGAGGGGATAATGGCACGGCCGCGCGCGATCTCGTCGCGCACGAACTCCGGCGTGATGAAGGCGGGCACCGCGGCGCCGAAGCTTTCGCCGTCGGCAAGCGCCGCCTCCGCGCGCTCGAGCTGCTGCTTGCGACCGAGGTTTTCGCGCGCCGCGACGTAGATCATCTCCTTGGTGACGATGCCGGCGCGGGCGAATTCGAGCTGCGTGATCTTGTGGCCGTCGAGGCCGCGCAGCGGCTTGTGATAGGCCGAGAAGGCGCGCGCGGCCTTGTCGGTGGAGACGCTGCCATTGTCCTCCGGCTTGATCTGCCGGCCCTCATATTCCTCGACGCCGCCGCGCTCCAGCACCCATTGCTTGCGATTGCGCGCAAGGCCGGCATTGACGTCGATGGTGACGGACGGATCGGTGTAGGGGCCCGAGGTGTCGTAGACCGGCAGGTTCGGCTCGCCCGCGCCCTCGGAGAGGATGATCTCGCGCAAGGGCACGCGGATGTCCGGCGCGGCATCCGGCGAGGCGAAGATTTTTCGCGAGGAGGGAAGGGGGCCGGTGGTGACGGCGGGGACGGTCTTGTCGGGGTTGGAGCGGATGTTCATGGGATCCTCCTTTTAGTTCGTTGGCATCGCTGCGCGAGCGACAAATACTGCTGTCATCCCCGCGAAGGCGGGGATCCAGTACTCCGAGGCGGTGCGGCTAGAGCCGAGAGGCCGCGGCGTACTGGATCGCCCGGTCAAGCCGGGCGATGACAGTTGAGGGTGTGGAGAGAGCGTGCGCATCACGCCGCCTCCTTCGACTGGCCGAGCCATTGCCGCACACGCGCGTCCGGGTCGGCGTTCTGGGTGACGTCGGACACCACGGCGATGGAATCCGCGCCGGCGGCAAAGATCTCCGCGGCGTGCTCGAACTTGATGCCGCCGATCGCGACCAGCGGGATGTTGCCGATGCGCTTCTTCCATTCCGTGATCTTTGGAATGCCCTGCGGCTCGAAGCGCATCGATTTGAGCGTGGTGAAGAAGATCGGACCGAGCGCGACGTAATCGGGCTCGGCCTTGAGCGCGGTCGCAAGCTCAGCGTCGTCGTGCGTGGAGATTCCGAGCGACAGGCCCGCTTCGCGGATCGCCTTGAGGTCGGCGTCGGCAAGATCCTCCTGGCCGAGATGCAGGTATTTTGCGCCGGCGACGATCGCCGCGCGCCAGTAGTCGTTCACGACCAGCTTGGTTTGCGTGCCGTTCGTGATCGCCAGCGCGTCGGTGACGATCTGGAGCGCCTCGGCATCGTTCAGCTCTTTCGCGCGCAGCTGGATGGTGCCGACGCCGAGTTTTGTCAGCCGCTCGACCCATTTGAGGCTGTCGACGACGGGATAGAAGCGATCAGGATACGGCATGCCAGAACGGGGTCCCAACGACAGGGGTGGAGGGGGAGGCGAAGTCGCGGGCGTTCATCAGCCCGGCTTCAAAAGCGGTGCGGCCGGCATCACAGCCGAGGCGGAAGGCGTTCGCCATCGCGACGGGATCGGCAGCTTTTGCGATTGCGGTGTTGAGCAGCACGGCGTCGTAGCCGAGCTCGAGCGCTGCGGCCGCATGCGAGGGCGCCCCTAAGCCGGCGTCGACGACCAGCGTGATGTCGGGCAGCCGCTCGCGCAGCAGTTTTAATGCATCGCGGTTGGTGATGCCCTTGGCGCTGCCGATCGGGGCGGCCCACGGCATCACCACCTTGCAGCCGGCATCGACCAGGCGGTTGGCGACCGAGAGATCCTCGGTGCAATAGGGGAACACCTCAAAGCCGTCCTTGATCAGGATGGTCGCGGCTTCAACGAGGCCGACGACGTCGGGCTGCAGCGTGTCGTTGTCGGCGATGACCTCCAGCTTGATCCAGCTGGTGCCGAACAGCTCGCGGGCGAGCTTGGCGGTGGTCACCGCCTCGCGCACGCTGCGGCAGCCGGCGGTGTTCGGCAGCACGGTTACGTCGAGCTCGCGGATCAGCTTCCAGAACGCGTCCCCGGTCTTGCCGCCGGCGGATTCGCGGCGCAGCGACACCGTGACGATGTTCGAGCCGGAGGCGCGGATCGCCGCCTGCATGATCGCGGGCGAGGGATAGAGCGCGCTGCCGATGAGGAGGCGCGAGGCGAAGGATTTGCCGTAGAAGGTCACCATGTGCGAGGTGTCTCCTCAAGTTCAACTGTCGTCCCCGCGAAGGCGGGGACCCATACCGCGTGATTTCTCTTGGGGCACGCGGGGAGAGACCGAGCGCCATAACCGCTCCCTGGGGTTATGGGTCCCCGCCTTCGCGGGGACGACAAGTGGATGGAGCGTGCCATCATCCTCACCCTCCCTGCCGCGGCGTGATGATTTCGATCTCGTCGCCGGCCTTCAGGCTGGTCTCGGCCCAGCGGCTCTTCGGCACGACGTCGTAGTTCAGCGCGATCGCGAAATGCGTGCCCTCGTAGTCGAGCTCGCAGAGCAGCGCATCGACGCTGGCCGCGTTCACCTCGCGCTGCTCGCCGTTCACGATCACGCGCATTGCATCACCTCATTGTCGATCTGGCCGCGCTCGACGTAAGCGAGCGTCAGCTCGGCGAGCGCCGGCGCGATCAGGAAGCCGTGGCGGTAAAGCCCGTTGACGCTGATCGCTTCGCCGCGAATGCCGATGCGGGGGAGATTGTCGGGAAAGGCGGGGCGAAGCCCCGAGCCGAATTCGACGATGCGCGCTTCGCCGAACGCGGGATGCACGGCATAGGCGGCGCCCAAAAGCTCAAGTGCGGAGCGCACGCTGACGCCGGTGTCCTCGGCCTCGATCGAGGTCGCGCCCAGCATGAACAGATTGTCCTCGCGCGGGATCACGTAGAGCGGCCAGCGCGGATGGATCAGCCGCACGGGGCGCGAGAGCTGCACCTCGTCGGTCTCGATCAGGATCATCTCGCCCTTGACGCCGCGCAAGCCGGGTTGTTCCTCGCGCGCGGCAAGGCCGCGGCAGTCGATCACGATGCCTTTAGGATCAAGATTTGCGAGGTCTTTGGCGGAAACGTCGCTGTCGAACTTGATGGTGCCGCCGGCAGCCTTGATGCGCGCGTGCAGCTTTGGCAGCACGCGGCGCGGCTCGACATGGCCCTCGGCCGGGAAGAACAGCGCATCGCGGAAGCGGCCTTCCAGCGACGGCTCGAGCTCGGCGAGAGCGGCGGCGTCGAGCCGGCGATGGCCCTCGGTCATTCGGGCAAAGCGCTCGAAATCGTTGCGCTCGCGCGGATGGGCGACGACGAGGGAGCCGTTGAAGGGGGTATCAGGCAGCTCGCGCCGCCAGATGTCGAGGGAGCGCTGGCCGAGCCTGGAGATGATGGGTTCGGCGACCTCGGCCTCGCACCAGGGCGCCAGCATGCCGCCGGCCCAGTGGCTGGTGGATTCGGTCATCGCCGCGTCACCGCGCTCGTGTAGAGTCACGGCGTGGCCGGCCTGCGCGAACAGCAGCGCCTGCCAGGCTCCGGCAATGCCTGCGCCGATAATGGATACCGGTGAATCCGGTCGCTTGGTCGTCTGCAACATCCCTGTCCCTTCGCCGGCATGACCCGGATCAGGTTCAAAGGGTCACCGCGGTCCTGGGCCGGCTTGCTGAAGTGCAGGCTTGCCCATTTAGCGGTATCTCAGCTCCTCCTCGGAGCACCCCTCGGAACGGCTCTAATGTATGCCAGTGGGAGCTGGTGTCAACGCGTTAGCCACAGACCAGTCATTCCGGGGCAGCTCGAAGAGCCGAACCTATTGCGCACCGGGGAATCTCGAGATTCCGGGTTCGGTCCTGCGGACCGCCCCGGAATGACGATCAATCGCGTGGAACCTGCGCCCGCGCGTTGCGGACGCCTTGCGCCAGCTTCCTGTGCGGCGCGGTGCCGAACATCGGCTGCGGATTGCCGTTGGGCTCGAGCCAAACCTGGGGGCTCGTCTCGTTGCTGGCTTGCTGCACCATCTCCTGCCGCTGCCGCTTTGCAGCGTAGTAATAGCCGCCCGCGAAATAACGCACAGCTCGCGCGTGGTCGCCATTGGCGGCGTGATAGGCGCCGGCGAGGTATTTCACCGCGTAGGTGAGATTGGTGTTGGGATCGCGCAGGCCGGCAGCATCGCCGGTGTAGCCGAGCCCGCGAGCAGTCGCGAGCTTGATCTGCATCAGGCCGATGGTGCCGCCGCGGCCGACGAGGCCGGGCTGGTAGCGGCTCTCGCGCATGATGACACGGTGCACCAGCGCCTCCGGCACGCCATTGGCGCGCGCATGCATCGCGACCATCTCGGCATAGTCGGCTTCGCCCGCCAATGCGGCCTGCGGTACGATCAGTCCGGCCGCGAGCAGCGCGGCAATGCGTAAAATCTTCATCGAATATTCCTTGGGTCTAGCAAGTGACCTGCACCCGCTGCGGATAGTCGCGCGGAACGCGGCGATGATGTGACCAAACGCCGCCGCCGCCGATTTTGCGGCGCCGAGCCGCCGTGATGACGCAAAGCTGGTCTAGGTGACGCCTGGGGCGAACGACCCCCGGCCAGCGACAGCACGCCTGTCTATTCGCATCGGCCGGCGAAAGCGAGTATGAAGACGCCTGCGAAGTGGGAGGGTGCCATGACAAAATCAAACAAGGCACATATCGGCGACGTTCCTAGACAGAACCCCTGTGCCCAGTGCGGCACGCCAATTTCCCAGCCGGACTGGATCGAGCCCGGCGAGGGGCGCGTCTCCTATCTCTGGAATTGCCGCGCCTGCGGCTATCGCTTCGAGGCGGTGGCGATCTTCGACGAGACAGCCGTCGAGCATCCGCCGCTCGCGGCCTGAGGCGCATCGCTGCGGATCGCTTTGTCTTCACCACTCCCCGCTGGGGAGAGGTGAAGGAATTGCCCTAGTCCGCTGGACGCTGTGCCTGCCTGCCAGATCGGCAATTGCATCCGCACGATCAGGCCGTGCGGCTCGCGGTCGTGCAGCGAGAGCTCGCCGCCATGGGCGATCGCGATCGCGCGCGCGATCGACAGGCCGAGGCCGAAGCCGGTGGAATCGTCCATGGTGCGGGCGTCGTCGCCGCGCACGAACGGCTCCAGCATCTCCTGCTTGCGCGCGTCCGAAATGCCGGGGCCGTCGTCCTCGACGTCGATGACGAGCGTGGTGGAGGATGCGTCGAGGCGGATCGTGACCTCGGCGCCGAAGCGCACCGCGTTCTCGACGAGGTTGGTGACGCCGCGATGCAAATCGTCGGGCCGCGCGGCGGCGGTCGCGGACGCCGGGCCGTCATAATGCACGACATGGCCCATGTCGCCGAACTGGTCGGCGATGAGCTGGAGCGTGCTGGCGATGTCGACCAGCGTCACTGCCTCGACCTTGCGGTCGTTGCGCAGCAGCGAGAGCACGGACTCCAGCATCGAGCGCATCTGGTCGAGATCGATCAGCATGCGCTTGCGGTTGGTCTCGTCCTCGATGAATTCGGCGCGCAGCCGCAGCCGCGTGATCGGCGTGCGCAGATCGTGGCTGATCGCGGCCAGCATCCGCGTGCGATCCGACATCAGCCGTGCGATCCGCTCGTGCATGCGGTTGAGCGCGCGCGCCACCGAGCGGATCTCCTCCGGCCCGCGCTCGGGCAGCGGCTCGGCGGCGCCGTCCAGGCTGAAATTCTCGGCGGCCTTGGCGAAGGACGACAGCGGCGCCGCGAGCGCGCGCGCGGCCCACAGGCCGAGCACGGTGACGCAGATGAAGGTCGTCATCAGCGTCATCAGCCACGGCGAGCCCCAGAACCACGGCCGCGGGCCGCCGCCATCGACACGGCCGGCGATCATGCTGCCGTCGGGCAATTCGACGCCGATGCGGTGCGCGGGTCCCTCGGAGGCAAGCTGCACCACCTTGTAGCCGCGGCCGAGGTGACGGCGCAGGCCGCGCAGGTGCTGGCTTTCGCTCTCCTCGACGACGCCTGCCGTGCCGGGCGCGAGCGTGTCGAGGCCGAGCTTGGGGAAGGCACGCGTGAGATCGGCGAGGAGGCGCGGCCGTTCGCCGGGCTCGGCCGCACCGAGCAGCAGCGCGGCGTCGGTCAGCTGATGCGCGCCGTCCGGCGGGGCATCCTGCCGGTCCGGCCGGCTCATCAGGAAGGCGGTGGTGACGACGAGATGCAGCGCGACGGTGGAAGCCAGCACCAGCGCGGCGATCTGCCCGCCGATGCCCCTGAGGTGGAAGAACCCGAACGGCTTCATCGTCGGCGTCCCTCTCAATTGCTCAGGGGCGCCGCAACCGCTTCAGTATTTGCTGGTTCAGTCCTTGGCGTGAACAGATAGCCGCCGGAGCGCACCGTCTTGATGATGGTGGGATCGGCCGGGTTAGGCTCGATCTTGCGGCGGATGCGGCTGACCAGCACGTCGATCGAACGCTCGAACGAGCCGGTGTTGCGGCCCTGCGTGAGGTCGAGCAGGCTGTCGCGCGACAGCACGCGGCCGGGCCGTTCGCAGAAGGTGCGGAGCAGATCGAACTCGGCGCTGGTCACCGCGACGCGCGCGCCTTCCGGATTGCGCAGCTCGCGCAGGCGCAGATCGATGCGCCAGCCTTCGAAGGCGAGCGTGCTCGCGCCTTCGATCGAGCTTGCCGCCTGCGCCGCGGCCTGGCGGCGCAGCACCGCGTTGATGCGGGCAAGCAGCTCGCGCGGGTTGAAGGGCTTGGGCAGATAATCGTCCGCGCCCATCTCGAGGCCGACGATGCGATCGACGTCCTCGCCGCGCGCGGTCAGCATGATGATCGGCGTCTGCGTCTCCGAGCGCACCTTGCGGCAGAGGCTGAGGCCGTCCTCGCCGGGCAGCATGACGTCGAGGATGATGAGGTCGACGCGGTGATCGGCCATGGCGCGCGACATCTCGCGGCCATCGCTCACGGCGGTGACGTTGCAGGCGTTGTTGCGCAGGTACTTCGCAATCAACGTCCGGGTTTCGCGGTCGTCCTCGACGACCAGGATGTTGGGATTGGGAATAGCCATGCGCTTTGTTTGTCCAAGATTCGGGCCAAAAGGCGAAGATTTTTGTTTCAGATCATTTCTGAGGCTCCTGCCGCAACACCAGGACACGACCGGGTAGCGCTGCGGCAAGGTCTCGTTAAGTCCGTTAACCATACCGTGGCGCAGTCGCGTACGAAACCCCGCAAAACCCACGGAGCCATCATGAGCTCGATTTCGGCGGCCTCCGCCGGTAATTACCAGTCGCCGCTGCAGCGGCTGCAGCAGGAATTGCAATCGGAAGTGTCCGCCGGCACCATCTCCTCGTCGGACCAGTCCGCGCTCTCGACGGCGCTGACCGACATCGACACGGCGCTCCAGCAGAGCCGGTCGAGCGACCAGTCGAGCGGCACGCGTCCCTCCAAGGACGAGATGCAGTCGAAGATCGACAACCTCATCTCGAGCGAGGTGTCGAACGGCACGCTGACCTCGGACCAGGCCGAAGAGCTCAAGGGCGTGTTTCAGTCCGCCTTCGCCAAGGGACCCGGCGGCGCCGATGGCGCGGGCGGACCGCCGCCCGGTCCGCCGCCGTCGGACGACGGCTCTTCGGATTCGTCGACGACGACGGATTCGACCAGCAGCACGTCGACCGACTCCACGACGGCGGAGATCCTCCAGCAATTCCTCCAGGCGCTCCAGCAGTCGCAATCGTCGACATCGTCCTATGGCGCCAATGGCAGCTCATCCAGCAATTCGGATTTCTCGGCGCTTCTGATCGACTACAAGAGCTGACCTGAGCGACGCAGGTCGGCGCGTTCCTCGCCGCGGTCGTGCTTCACCCAGGGCGCATGATCGTCGGCGGGGAACCGTGCGCCGCAAAATGTTCCTGGGTGACGCAGGAACAATTCTCGTCGTTTTCGCGTGCACATCGCGTGACGAAATTGCCGCGTGTAAGGAACTGCGAGTGTGCAGCGCTGTTTTCTCCGCACAAGTTTTCTTGTTGAAGGAGAGGACAACATGCTGATGAAATCGATCGCCGCCGGCCTCGCTGGCACGGCACTTCTTGCGACGGTTGCGTTCGCGCAATCGCCGACCACCACCACCGACAAGGCGGCCCCTGCGGCAACCGCCACGACCACGACGACGACTGCGTCGGGTGAATGGCGTGCCTCGAAGATGTCGGGCCTGAAGGTCTATAACGACGCCAACGAGAACATCGGCTCGATCAACGATCTCCTGATGGACAAGAGCGGCGCCATCAAGATCGCCGTGATCGGTGTCGGCGGCTTCCTCGGCATGGGCGAGCATCTGGTCGCCGTGCCCTACGAGAAGCTGAAGTTCGTCAACGAGGCCGTTGCTTCGACCACGACCACCCGTCCGGCGACGACCACGACCACTGGCGCTGCGACGGGCACCGAGAAGACCACCACGACCACGGCGCCGGCCACTTCATCCACGTCATCTACGTCGAAGTGGTATCCCGACCACGCCGTGTTCAACGCCAGCAAGGACGAGCTCAAGAACATGCCCGAGTTCAAGTACTCGGAGTAATGCGCCTCGCGTGACGGCCTAAACGAAGCGCGCCCGGTTTTCTCCGGGCGCGCTGTCGTGTCTTTTTCTTTCATTCATCATGACGCAATGTCGACCCTCACCCTGAGCAGCGCGCTCTTGGCGCGCGTCTCGAAGGGCGAGGCCACCGGCGGGGCCTTCATCCTTCGAGACGCTTGCTTCGCAAGCTCCTCAGGATGAGGAATTGACAGCGCGGCCGAGTGCATCGCTCAGTGCGTCACCAGCGGGCAGCCGCCCTTGTCGAGCGGACGGAAGGCTTCGTCGCCGGGCACGGTGGCGATCAGCTTGTAGAGGTCCCACTCGCCCTTGGATTCTTCGGGCTTCTTGACCTCGAACAGATACATGTCGTGGACCATGCGGCCGTCGATGCGGATCTTGCCGTTCTTGGCGAAGAAGTCGTTCACCGGCGTCTTGCGCATCTGCTCCATCACCTTCGGCGCCTCGTCGGTCTTGATGGCGTCGATCGCCTTCAGATAGTGCATGGTCGCCGAATAGAGGCCGGCCTGGATCATGGTCGGCATGTGCCCGACCTTCTCGTTGAAGCGTTTCGAGAAGGCCCGCGTCTCCTCGTTCATGTCCCAGTAGAAGGCATCGGTGACGATCAGGCCCTGCGTCGCCTTGATGCCGAGCGAATGCGTGTCGGTGATCTCCTGGAGCAGCGCGATCATCTTCTGACCGCCCTGGGTCAGGCCGAACTCGGCCGCCTGCTTCAGCGCATTGGTGGTGTCGCCGCCGGCGTTGGCGAGCGCGACCACCTTGGCCTTGGAGGCCTGGGCCTGGAGCAGGAAGGAGGAGAAGTCCGAGGAGTTGAGCGGATGGCGGACGTCGCCGAGCACCTTGCCGCCGCTTTCCTTGACGACATTGGCCGCGTCACGCTCGAGCGCCATGCCGAAGGCATAGTCGGCGGTGACGAAGAACCAGGTGTCCTCGCCGCGCTTCACCATCGCCTTGCCGGCGACGTTCGACAGCGCGTAGGTGTCGTAGGTCCAATGCACGGTGTTGGGCGAGCAGGCGGTGCCGGTGATGTCGGAGGAGCCGCCGCCGGAATTGATGTTGATCTTGTTCTTCTCGCGCGTCAGCGCCGAGATCGGCAGCGCCACCGAAGAGGTCGGCACGTCGAAGATCGCATCGACCTTCTCGTTGTCATACCAGTTGCGGGCGACGTTGACGCCGACATCGGGCTTGTTCTGGTGATCGGCGGCGACGACTTGCACGGGCTTGCCGGCGACCTTGGCGCCGTAATCGGCAACCGCCATCTCGACCGCGGCGAGCGAGCCCTTGCCGGTTGCGTCGGCATAGAGGCTCGACATGTCCGTAAGCACGCCGATCTTGACCACATCGTCGGAAATCTGCGCCTGCGCCGCGCCAGACGTGGCGGCAAGCGCGAGACCGGCCGCCACGGCGGCGATGAGTTTTTGCATGGTGTTTCTCCCTCAGCGTTGTTGTTTGGGTTTTGTTGCGGGACCGTTGTAGCGACAAACGGTCGCGGCAGCTAAGCGGTGCGCGCCGTAGCGGAATGCAAAATCAGAAGGGGCGGCCGGTGTTCCATTCGCCTCTCCCCGCTTGCGGGGAGAGGGAGAAGTTATCAGGCGCTGCCCTTGAGCCGCTCGTTGCGACGGCGCAGGCCTTCCAGGGTGGCGAGGAGGATGATCGAGACTGTCGTCAGGATCACCGCCGCGGCCGTAATGGTCGGGCTGATGTTCTCGCGGATGCCACTGAACATTTCGCGCGGCAGGGTGCGCTGTTCGGGACCTGCCATGAACAGGACGATCACCACTTCATCAAAACTGGTCGCGAAGGCGAACAGCGCGCCCGACGCGAGCCCCGGCAGGATCAATGGCAGGATCACGCGTTGGAACGCCTGAAGCGGCGAGGCGCCGAGCGAGGCGGCGGCACGTGCGAGGTTGGTATCGAAACTCTGCAGCGTCGCGCCGACCGTGATCACCACAAAAGGCGTCGCCAGCGCGGTGTGGGCCAGGATCAAGCCGAGATAGCTGCCGGTCAGTCCGATCGGCGCGAAGAAGAAGTACAGGCCGACCGCGGTGATGACGCCGGGCACGACGACCGGCGACAGCACGAAGGCCAGCACCAGCGGCTTGAACCGGCTCTTCCACTGCGCGAGCCCCAGCGCGGCCAGCGTGCCGAGCAACATCGACAGCAGCGTCGAGGCGATGCCGATGATCATGCTGTTCTTCAGCGAATTCATCCAGCGCGGTGAATTGATGAAGTCGTCGTACCAGCGCAAGGAGAGGCCCGGCAGCGGATAAGTGAGGTACGAGCCCGAGCTGAAGGACAGCGGCATGATCGCCAAGATTGGAGCGATCAGGAAGATGAAGACCAGCGTGGAGATGGCGACGGTCGCGGTCCATGCGATGCGCTGGCTGGGCGTGCGGAGTGAGGGATTGTCGCTCAATTCTTCATGCCTCCCGTGACCTGCTGGCCCTGCACCAGCTTGCCGTAGACGAGCGCGAGCAGAAGCGTGGCCAGCAGCAGCACCGCGCCCAGCGCCGACGCGAGGCCCCAATTGGCCGTCTCGGTCGTGTAGAGCGCGATGAAGTAACTGATCATCTGATCGGCAGCGCCGCCGACGAGGGCCGGCGTGATGTAGTAGCCGAGCGCCAGGATGAAGACGAGCAGGCTGCCCGCGCCGATGCCGGGCAGGGTCTGCGGCAAATAGATTCGCAGGAAGGCGGTGAGGGGCGCCGCGCCGAGAGAGGCGGCGGCCCGCATGTAGGCTGGCGATATCGCCTTCATGCTGCTGTAGAGCGGCAGGATCATGAACGGCAGCAGCACGTGGGTCATCGCCACGCAGACGCCGAAGCGGTTGTAGATCAGGCGGAGCGGCTCGTCGATGATGCCGAGCCAGTGCAGGCTGTCGTTCACGACACCCTTGCTTTGCAGCAGCACGATCCAGGCGCAGGTTCGGACCAGCAGCGAGGTCCAGAACGGCAGCAGCACGAAGATCATCAGCAGGTTCGACCGGCCCGGCGGCAACGTCGCCAAGAGGTAGGCGACCGGAAAGCCGAGGAGCAGGCAGAGCGCGGTGACGCCGAGGCTGATGAGGAAGGTGCGGGCGAAAATCTCGCGATAGATGGCCTGATCCGGCGGGGCGGCGACGATCGCGCCGTCCGCGTTCCGCGTCAGGTCGAGCGCTGCGAGCAAGTAGAAGCCGGTGACGGGGCCGCCGGCGTCCTTGATCGTCGTCCATGTCGTGCGTTCGCGCCAGGCCGGATTGATCTTGACCAGCGTTTCCTTCGCCGTGCCTGTTTCCGGCATCGCCTTCAGATTGCGCGCCGTGCTGGTCAGGATGGTGCGAAAGCCGTTCAGTGCGTAGTTGAGCCGCTTGGCCGCGATCGCAATGGTGCCGGAGGCGCGCGCCGCCAGGATGTCGCTTGCCAGCGCCACATAGGTCTTTTCGTCCGGCAGGTCCTTGCCGTCCCAGTTGGCGAGAGCCGCGATGGTTTGCGGCAGAACCTGGCGCACCTCCCGGTCATCGACCGCGCGCCACAGCATTCCGATGATAGGTCCGGCGAAAGTGAAGAGCAGGAAGACGAGAAGCGGCGCTACCAGCGCCAATGCCTTGACCTGACGTGTCCGCTCCGCACGCCTCAATCGGCGCTTGAGCGACACCTCGGTCGACGCATTGGCGCCGGTCAGGAGCGCGTCCGTCATTGGTTGAGCCCTGCAGGGTGCGCTATTTCGCGGCCCATTTGTTGAAGCGCTCGGTCAGGCGGTCGATGTTCTCGAGCCAGAAGCCCACGTTGATCTCGACCGCGTTCTTGATGTTGTCAGGCGCCGTCGGCAGGTCCTTCAGGACGGCGGGCGCAAGCCGTCCGGCGGCGTCCTTGTTCGAGGTGCCATAGGCGATGTTCTCCGACAGCTTCGACTGGTTCTCCGCCTTGCCGGCAAAATCCAGGAACTTGTAGGCGGCGTCCTTGTTCGGGCTGCCCTTCAGGATGACCCAGCTATCGAGGGTGAAGAGCGCGCCGTCCCACACCATGCCGAAGTTCTTCTTCTCGTTCTTGTTCGCGGTGTCGATGCGGCCATTGTAGACCGAGGTCATCACCACCTCGCCGGAAGCGAGCAGTTGCGGCGGCTGCGCGCCGGCCTTCCACCAGACGATGTCGCTCTTGATGGTGTCGAGCTTCTTGAAGGCGCGCTCGACGCCTTCGTCGGTCGCCAGCACCTTGTAGACGTCCTTCGGTGCGACGCCGTCGGCCATCAGCGCGATCTCAAGCGTGGTCTTGGGGCCCTGACGCAAAGCGCGCTTGCCCGGGATCTTCTTGGTGTCGAAGAAGTCTGCCCAGCCGCTCGGGGCGTCCTTCAGCTTGTCCTTGTCGTAGCCGAGTACGAAATCGTAGAGGATGGCGCCGACGCCGCAAGCGTTGACCGACGGCGGGATATAGGCGGCCTCGCCGCCTATCTTTGAATAGTCCATCTTCTCGAACAGGCCTTCCTCGCAGCCGACCGCGAGCTCGTCGCTCTCGACCTGGACGACGTCCCAGGTGGCTGCGCCACCCTGCACCTTGGCGCGTAACACGCCGACGCCGCCGTCCCAGGACTCGTCGTTCATGGCAATGCCGGCAGCCTTCTTGAAGGGCTCGAAATAGACTTTCTTCTGCGCATCCTGATACGCGCCGCCCCACGACACTACGGTGAGGTCACGCGCCTGCGCGACCGTCGCCAGCGCAGCGCTGGCGCCGAACGCCGCGGCGAACCCCAGAGCAATCTTGCCAATCTTGCGCTTCAGCATGGTCCTTGTTCCTTCTTCATGTGCGTTGCGTTGAGGTGATCGCTGGATCAAACGGGATCGAGGGCGAGGCAGTCCTCCGGGCGGAAGGTCACGAAGACGTTTTCGCCGGGTGTCAGGCTGTCATGCGCACCCGGCTGAAACTTGACCATGAACTCGGCGTTCCCCGAGACATCGAGCACGGCCAGCGCGTGGTCGCCGAGATAGATCGTGCTCTGCACCCTGGCCGGCAGTCGGTTCGGTCCGTCGCTGGAGGCGCCATCCGCGACGATAGCGATCCGCTCCGGCCGCACCGACAGGGACGTCGATGCGCCCGCACCTGAGACGTTTGCCGCGCGCGCGGTCACGACGCCGCCACCGGCCAGCGCAACCCGGCAATAGGTCTTGTCGATCGTCTCGACGGTGCCGGCGAGCACATTGTTCTCGCCGATGAAGTGGGCGACAAAACTGTTCACCGGACGCTCATACAGCGCGCCGGGCCTGTCGATCTGCTGCACGATGCCGTCGTTGAACACGGCGATGCGGTCCGACATGGTGAGCGCTTCGCTCTGGTCGTGGGTGACGTAGACGATTGTGATGCCCATCGTCTCGTGCAGTTGCTTGATCTCGAGCTGCATCTGCTCGCGCAGGCGCTTGTCCAGGGCGCCGAGCGGCTCGTCCATCAGCACGAGCTGCGGATTGAAGACCAGCGCGCGGGCCAGCGCGACGCGCTGCTGCTGACCGCCGGACAGCTGCCCGGGCCGCCGCTGCGCCATGGTTTCCATCTTGATCATGCGCAACGCCGCGCCGACGCGTTCCTGCGCTTCGGCCTTGCCGGTTTTGCGAACGGAGAGCGGGAAGGCGATATTCTCCGCGATCGTCAGATGCGGAAACAGGGCATAGTTCTGGAACACCATGCCGATGTCGCGCTTGTGGGGCGGCACATTCTTGATCGGCCGGTCCGCGAGGTAGATCTCGCCCTGGGTCGGAACCTCGAAGCCGGCCAGCATCATCAGCGTGGTCGTCTTGCCCGAGCCCGACGGACCGAGCAGGGTGAGGAACTCGCCCTTCTTGATGTCGAGATCGAGGTTCTTCACCACGAGGTGCTCGCCATCATAGGTCTTCTGAATGCCGGAAAACCGCACCAGTGCCGGCGCGGGTGTGACCATGCCGGCTTCCATGTTGTCCTCGCGTTGTCCCCTACAGTGCCGCGAGACTAGCATCCTCCGGCGAGAATGCCAGCGGCGCAAGCGACGAGGAGGCGTGTGGGGCCGGTGCGCTACATCCCCGACAGCTTGGTCACGTACACGTTGAGCGAGCCGCCGGCCTCCGCGACGACGCGCAGCGTCTTGGAATCGAAGGCGATGTCGGCAAGCGTCAGGCTGTCGATCTTGGCGTCGACCTTGAGGCCGTCCTCGCTCTTCTGGTAGTCGCCGATCGCGGCTGCGATCTTCTCGCGGGCGTTGGCGGCGATCGGCTTCAGATCGAGCGTCGCCTTCTGGACCAGCGCCTGCTGCATCTGCGGCACCACCGCGCGCGCCGCGGCGCCCAAGAGGCCGAAGGCCGCCTCGGATTCGACCGCGAGCTGGATGTCGGCGAGCCGTAGCGTCTGCTGGGCCTGGTCGAGCATCGGCCGGCCCCAGATGTGCACGGTCGCCTCGGCGCCGAGGCCGAACCAGCTCTTCTTTTCCTTGGCGCGAACCAGCAGCGAGATCAGCAGGCGCTCGCCTGACGGGATCACGTTGACGCTTTTGATGGTGACGTCCACTGGGCCGGAGCCGTCCTCCGGATAGGTGTGGCCGACCATCTGGGCCGCGATCAGCTTGTTGATCTCGGTGAAGGGCACGTCGATCGGCACGCCGATGTTCACGCCGGTGCCGGTCGGCGGCACGATCGAGATCTTCTCGGGGAACGGGCAGTCCGGCTTGGACGGCGCCGAGGTGACGCGCGTCTCGAGCTCGAGGCCGAGCAGCAGTGTCACGTTCTGCGCATCGACGCGCGGCTGCGCCGCGATGGCACGGGTCGGCTTCATTTCCAGCCACAACGGCGGCAGCGCGGCCGAGCTGCCTGAGCCTTGCAACGGGATCGAGCGGCAGGCCTTGGCCCATTGCAGCTTCGCATTCTCCCGCAGCGACGGATCGTTGCGGATGCGCTCGGAGACGGCGTTGATCTGCTCGCCGACATTCTTGTCGATCAGCGGCTTGACCTGGGCGGGAACGTTGACCTTGGCGCCGGCGACGTTGAGGTTGGTGTCGCCGAGATTGACCTGGGCGCCGAGATTGGGCTCGAGGTGCCAGGCCGCGGCGAGCTTCGGGCGCGAGGTGACGACCACGTTGCCCTTGATCTCGGCGCTGGCGTTCAGGTTCTTGATGTTGACCGCGCCGATCCGTTTCGCCGCGTCACCGCCGAGCACGCTGCCGAGCGCGTCGCCGAGTGCGCCGGTGGCCTTGGACGACAGCGAGCCCGTGACGTTCAGCTTGCCGCTGAGCGGCGTCGAGATCGTCAGCACGTCCTTGTCGCCGGTGGCCGCCATCGGGCCGCGCACGGCGGACCAGCCGATGTCGGCATTCTCCAGGATCTGCGAGATCGGGTTGTCGGCCTTGCCGGCGAAATTGCGCGGCGCGGCTCGCTCGGCCTGCTCGCGGATCGCCGACAGCGCGATCGCGACCGGCGCGACCACGATCGAGCTCTTCGCGACCGGCGACAGCGGCGGCAGCTGCGCGACCGGCGGCGCCGGATTGGTCGCGCGCGGCGACAGGAAGTCCATCGCCTTCAGGCTGATGAAGAACGACGCCGCGAGCACCGCCACGGCGATCAGGATAGTCTTCAGATTCAACGTCAGACGCATCAATCCCCCAAGCCGCCCCGGCGGGGATTTTACAGGGCGGGCGAGGAGGGCGCTAGAGCGCACCGATGGGTCGGAATTGGGGCGAATGTGTTAACGGCCGCGACCGTGCCGTTAACACATGTTCCGCCCATCACACCGAGGTGGATTTGGCTTCGCCCGAGAGCGAGCCGAGCTTTGACCCTGCGCCGAGGTTTTCGATGGCCCGCCCGCACAGCGGATAAAGCACTGCATAGCTCGCGCCGGCCGCCACCATGCCGGTCAGCCACGAAAGATCGACGCCGCCAGCCCACAGCGCGAGCGGCCCCTGCATCGCGGCGATCGTCCCCATCTGGAAGAGCCAGGCCGCGATGAGTCCGATTGCGAACGAGAGCATGCCGGCCCAGTTGACGTTGCCGTATCGGCTCGTTTCGGGTGAGGCGTAGAGTTCGCCGAGATCGACGCGCCCGCCGCGGATCACGAAGAAGTCCACGAGAGTGACCCCTGCCCAAGGGCTGATCCAGACCACCAGCGCGACCATGAAGCTGTCGAAGGTGTGCGCGAAGTCGCCCGACTGCAGGAACAGGCAGAGGATCAGCGACGCGATCACGCCCGAGATCACGGAGATGGTCCAGCGCGGCCAGCGGATATCGAGCGCGAGGCTCGACAGCGCCGCCGAGTAGATCACGACGATGTTGGTCGCGATCGGCCCGTGCAGCAGCAGAAGCAGCACGGGCAGCGCCATGGCACCGAATGTCGCCACGACAAGCTGGGCCGGGTCGGAACCTGCTCCGCCGGACGCGATCGTTGCCCCGAGCAAGGCGAGCCACACGGTGGGAACGAACATGCCGAGAAACGTCGCGCCAAACACCTTGCCTGCACTGAGTTGCGGCCTGGCGAAGCGGGTGTAGTCCGAGGCATAGACCAGCCACGAAATGCCCCAGCCGATGCCGATGGCAGTCATGAGCTGCGTCATCGCCGCGAAGGTCTTCGCATCCGTGGTTCCTGAGCCGTGCCAGACGATATCCACGCGCCAGAACGCAAGCACGGTCATCAAGGCCATGATCGCCAGGATCACCGGCATGGTGTAGCGCTCGAACTGCCGGATCGCATTGAAGCCCCAGGCAGCGATGCCGACCTGCAGCACCATGACGGCGGCGGCGATCAGATATTTCAGCTCGGTCGAGCCGTTTACGCCCATCCGTTCCAGGGCGGCGACCGCGAGGTCGAGCACGATCCACGTGTTGGTCGCGACCCATCCCATCGGCATGAGGACCTGCGCGAGCGCCGGCAGACCGGCGCCGCGGCGGCCGAAGGCCAGCCTGCCGAGCACCATCTGCGGGACGCCGGTACGATGCCCCATCAAGCAGAAGATGCCGAACAGGGTGGCGCCGAGCAGGTTTCCGACCACGACCACGGCAAGCGTTTGCAGCAGGCTGAGGCCGAGCTGGATACCGAGAGCGCCGAGCACCCAGTTGATGGGCGCGATGTTGGCGCCGGCCCAGATCCAGAACTGGTCCGTTGCCGTGGACGTGCGGTGCGCAGCAGGGACCGGCTCGATGCCGTGAGCATCGAAGCCGATCTGGTGTTCGGGCAGGGCGGATTGAGGCTCGGTCGACATGTTTCCTCCATTGTTGTGCTTGCTTGGGCGAGGAGGCATCTGAGCAACAAGCGATCCCGCGCGTTAATGAGAAATACTCAAGCCTGGATGAGCCGAAGTGCAGCATCATGCATCGGCAGTGCACGGCAAGCAGCTCGGCCTGCGTGCGGCGAGGCCACCGCTTTGATCTTGAGTTTTTCTCAAGCCCGCTGCCGATATCGTCAATCGTCCTCTGGCGTGCGATCGGCAATGCTGCCGCCGGATGCAGCACAATCGGAGGTCCGTGATGACGACAATCCTGCACATCGATGCCAGCGTGCGCGGCGAGCGCTCGATCAGCCGCCGCCTGTCCAAGGCTTTTGTCGAACATTGGCTCGAGCGCGAGCCCGAAACACTGGTCCTGGCGCGGGACGTCGGCCGCAATCCGCCGCCCCTGGTGACGGAAGCCTGGGTCGTCGCCGCTTTCACGCCGCCCGAAGCGCGCCGGCCGGATCAGGACGAGGAGCTTCGCCTGTCGGACGAACTGATCGACGAGCTCGATCGCGCCGATGTCATCGTGATCGGCACACCGATGTACAATTACGGCATGCCCGCGGGCTTGAAATCATGGTTCGACAAGGTGATCCGGATCGGCCAGACATTCAGCTTCGATCTTGCGCGCGGCGATTTTCCACTCGAGCCCGTCATGAGTGGCAAGACCCTTGTGGTGCTCAGCTCCCGCGGCGAATTCGGCTTCGGGCCCGGCGGGGTGCGCGAGCGGATGAATCACCTGGAGACCCACATCTTCACCTGTGCCCACTATCTCGGCGTGAAGGAGAGCCATGTCATTGCCGTCGACTACCAGGAGTTCGATGACGAGCGCCACCGGCAGTCGCTTGCCGATGCGCTTGCCGCCATCCCCGTGCTGGTCGATCAGTGTCTCGGGGTCGGTCAGGATGATAGGCTTGCGGCCGAGTGAAGCGAGAGCGGCAGAGCGAGCATGATAGCCAATCCCATTCCCTGGCCGAACGGTGCCCGGTGCGCCTGCGCGATCACCCTGGACGTCGACGCGGACAGTCTCATCCACGTCGCGCGGCCCCAGGACAGTTACAACCGGCTCTATCCGATCACGATGGGGCGATACGGTCCGACGGTCGCCGTGCCGCGCATTCTCGAGACGTATCGGCGGCTTGGCCTGAAGCAATCGTTCTTCATGCCGGCCTGGACGATGGAAAATTATCCCGCCGCCGTCGAGGCGATCCTGAAGGATGGGCACGAGATCGGCCACCACGGTTACATTCACGAGGACCCGGCCGAGATCGGGCCGGATCTGCAACGCGAGCGCTTCGAACGAGCGCTCCGCACCCACGTCGCGATGACGGGGCGCAAGCCGCGCGGCTACCGCGCGCCGCTCTACAATGCGACGCAAGCGACGCTCGAACTGCTGATCGAGCACGGCTTCAGCTATGATTCATCGCTGATGGCCGACGACATTCCGTATCTGATGCAAACGCAGAAGGGAAAGCTCTACGAGATGCCGCCGCATTGGGGTGCGGACGACTGGCCGCCTTTCGCCCATTATGCCGAGATCGGCTACATGATGCCGGTGCAATCGCCGAGCGCGGGGCTTGCGGCTTCGTTCGAGGAATTCGAGGCACAGTACGAGGCGGGGGGATTCTGGATGGGAATCTGGCACCCCTTCCTCACCGGGAGGCTCGCACGCTGGCGGTTGGTCGAGCGTTGGCTCGAGGATGTCCTCGCCAACCGCAAGGTCTGGTTCGCCACGCTCGAGCAGATCGCGGCCCATGTCGACGCGCTGGTGAACGCCGGGACCTACCAGGTTCGTGTCGAGAGGCTGCCCTACTTCACGCAGCCTGTGGTTCCCTGAGCGCCCACGATCGCGCGCGGAAGCTTGCCGCTTCCGCGCGCAGCCAGTCGGTGAAGGTGGCCACCGCTTTGCGCCGGCCGACCGAAGCGCCTTCCAACAGCCTGAAGGCAAAGCCCGGCAGGGCGGGTCCTTCGATCTGGCGCATGGTCCCCTGACGGAGTTGATCGTCCACCAGTGCGTCGCTGCAAAGCAGCGGTCCGAGCCCGCGCTCCGCCGCATGCAATGCCAGCGTCTCTTCGCTGAACCAGGACATGGCAAAATTGGCGCGCCGGCCGCGCGGCGCGACGGCGAGCCAGCCCGACCATGCGGGAAACTCCAGCGCCGGGTTCTTCCAGCGAAAGGCCAGCAGCGACCGCGTTGCGAAGTCGTCGATGCGGGGCGAGGCGACGTTGTGCGGACAGATTCCGCTGGCGGCGACCGCGATATAGCTATCCTCGAACAAAACGGCAGCTGGCTCCGCAGTGTCCGACCGCCCGTAGCGGATGGCGAGATCAACGCCGCGCGTGCCCGGGGTCACGATGTCTTCCGTGGCGTCGATATGCACGATGATGGCCGGACACCGCGCGCTGAACTGCTCCAGCCGCGGAACGAGCCATCGTTCCGCGAAGGCGCGTGTCGTGGAGAGGGTGATCTCCTGCGATCCGGCGCGGGGCTGGATGCCGGCAAAGGCATTCGCGAGCTGATCGAAGCCGTCCCGCAGCAACGGAAAGATCGCCCGCCCTTCGGATGTCAACGCAACGGTTCGTCCGCGGCGGTCGAACAATTTCCGCTTCAAGAGCGCTTCCAGTTGCCGGACCTGATGGCTCACAGCCGTGACCGACACGCACAGCTCGGCCGCGGCAGCCGTAAAGCTCTGATGACGGGCGGCGGCTTCGAACGCCCGGATCGCATTGAGGGGCGGTAATTTGCGCATGGGGTTTCTCCCGGGCGGCCTGGTGCGATCAATCGATCAGGAAATGCGCGTCGGTCGGCTCCATGCCGTTGACCGACGTCACGTCCTGGGGGCAGGCGGAGAAGACGATGACCAGATCCATCTCGGCACGGAAGCTCACATACTGGCCGGCCTCGCTGGTCGGCGGCTGGAACTCGAGGGTGCCATCCGCGCCGACCGGGACGTTCATGAAGAGATTGAGCGGCGAGGGCACTTCCGCTGCCTTGCGCCCGATCGCGGCCAGCGCGGCGTGGAGATTGTTCGTGCAGTTGGCGTGATCGGCGCCTGCACCCAGGTCGCGGTAGCGATAGGTATCGCAAGCAGCGATCAGCGTGTCGTGGACGCCGGGCGTGGTGTCAGCGACCAGCGTCAGGATCGCGCGGCGGCGATTGGTCACGAACGTATCGCCGACTTGCGGGGCGATCTTCAACATCGCGGTGCGGCTGTGCTCCATCGACATGGCCTCGCTCATGTCGGCCGCGTTGAACGCCCAGGTATCGACAACCTGCTTGCCATGGGTGTTCAGGATGGTCGCGGTCTGGCCGGCCACCATTTCCGCCGCGATGCCCTGCCGCGCCGGAATCCGTCGTGGGTGCTTGCGGCCGATCCTTGCAGTCTCGTTCATGCCAGTCTCCTCAAGGCGCTCTGTGGCGAGAAGGGACCATTGGACGAGATGCAATTCCAATAATATTACTTACATCCGATATATGATTTCCCTATAACCTCTTCCGGAGCCTCGCGATGCGGCTACGCCAGCTGGAATGCTTTCGCGCCTTGATGCTTCACGGCACCATGACCCGGGCGGCCGAATTGCTGGGCATGTCGCAGCCGGGGATCAGCACCATGATCGCCAATCTCGAACATGCGACCGGGCTCACGCTGTTCGTGCGCCGCGGCGGGCGGCTGCAGCCGACGCCTGAGGCCAAGCTGTTCTATGTCGAGGCGGCGCGCGCCCTCGACGCGGTGGAGAACGCCGCGCGCATTGCCGGCGAGATCCGGTCCGGCAGCCGCGGGCACCTTGCGATCGCGGCCTATCCCAGCCTGTCGATCAGCCTGCTGCCGCGCCTGGTCTCCAAATTCTCCGCGAAGCGGCCGCAGCTCCAGGCCAAGATCATCACCCGCAACTCGGCCTCCGTTCGCGAGCTGATGTCGACGCAGCAGTTCGATCTCGCGGTGGCGGAGCTGCCGCTCGATTACCCGACCTCCCACATGGAGGTGTTTTCATACGAATGCATGTGCATGCTGCCGAAGGGACATCCGCTGGCCAGGCGAAAGCAATTGACGCCGCGCGATCTCGACGGGGTGCCGTTCGTGACGCTGTTTCGCGGCGATCCCGTGTATCAGCAGCTTGCGTCCGCCTTCTCCAGCTTCGGGGCACGCTGGAATGTGGTTGCGGAGACGGAATTCTTCTCCACGGCTTGCGAGCTGGTTGCGGCGGGCCGCGGCGTCGGTATCGTCGATCCCGTCGTGAGCCGTTCGTTCACGGCGGACCTCGTCCTGCGTCCGCTGCAGCCGGCGATTTCCTACCAGATAGCAATCCTGTTCCCGACGCACGAGGAGCCGTCGCAGATCGCCCGCGATTTCGCCGGCTTGCTGCGCGAGGCGTTGCGCGGCTAGCGGGACGAGCGCCTGGGGCGGCGGACCGCCCTCACATTGCCGCGCTCCCCACCACCGCAGAAGAAGCGATCTGCGCCGTCGGACTCGAGGCCAGAGACCATCGTCCCAGAGGGTAGGTCGAGCTGCTCCAGCACCTTGCCTGTCTCGGGATCGATCCGCCTGATGTCGCTGTCCTCGCCTTCCCAGGTGCCGTGCCAGAGCTCGCCGTCGACCCAAGTGACGCCGGTGACGAAACGCTTGCTCTCGATGGTGCGGAGGATCTTTCCGGTGTCCGGATCGACCTGATGGATTTTTCGTTCGCGATATTGTCCGACCCAGAGCGAGCCCTCCGCCCAGGCAAGCCCTGAATCGCCGCCGCCGCCGGGCGCGGGGATCGTGCTGAGCACCTTGCCGGTCGCGGCATCGATCTTCTGGATGCGATCCTCGGCGATCTGAAACAGATGGCGGCCGTCGAACGCCGTTCCGGCATGCGCGGCGACATCGATCGAGCGCGCGACCTTGCCGCTGGCGGGATCGATCGCGCTCAACTTGTCGCCCGATGCGAACCAGACATGGGTGCCGTCATAGGTGACGCCATGCACGGCCTCGACACCCGCAAACGGCCCGTACTCCCTGACGATCTCGGCGGCTGAACGTTTCATGTGCATGGTCCCTGTGATGTGCCGCAATCTTACGTCTTCAGCAGCGGCGTGGGGAGTAACAAGCCTGTCGGGAATCCCGGGACGGGCGGCGTCATCCAGCGTCGTGCCCGTCCGTGTCCGAACGACTGCACCTTGTTCGAGCGCGCCAGCTCGTCGAGCGCCCGCTGCACGGTGCGCGCGCTGGTTCCGAGCGCCAGCGCGAGTGCCGAGCTCGACCACGGCTCGCCGTCGGCGAGAAAGGCGAGGACGGCGGCGTGCTTCTCCTCGACGGGCCGCGCCAGCACGAGAATGTCGCGCGTCTTGCGCGGCGCCAGCACAAAACCCTGCTTCGTCGCGCTGATCTCGGCGAGCGGCTTCAGCTTGGTGCGGAGCCGCCCGACCTCGACGCGCAATCGCGCGCGATGCGATTCATCGGCGTGCTTCGCGCGGAACGCCCCCGCGATCAGCATCTCTCGCGAGACATCCGCGGGCCACGCCTGGGCCAGGAGACGCGCGAGCGCGAACAGCACCGGGCGCGTTCCGAGCGATACGGCAACGCCTTGCCGGCGCACGACGTGATGGAAGGTGTCCACGACCAGTGCCGTCGAGGTCGCCAGCCGTTCGACCTCTCCGAGCAACAACGGATGTTCGTTGCCGCCCGCGATCAGCCGTGCGGCCGGCGTGTCGAGGATGAGGTTCGCGCTGCCGACCTCGGCCACGAGCGCCGGGATATTCGCCAGCCGCGCTGCGCGCGCCGCACGGCCGAGCGCCGCGCGCGCGTCTCTGGTTCTGAGCCGCCTGATTGCGATGCCGGCAGCGACGAGCTCGCGGATGGCCAGAGACGCAGGCGGGAGCGGGGGAGTGCCAAGCCCGGCCAGCGTCCGCTCGGCCTCGTCGACGCGTCCGACCAGGAGCAGGCGCCGCGCTTCGATGTGGCCCGCATGCGCGGCGTTGGCGAGATCGCCGTGCTGTTGGAGCGTTGCGCGCGCGGCCGCGAGCGCCTTCACCGGCCAGCTCAGGTCGCGCGAGACCAGCGCGATCTCGGCCTCGGCCACGACGCATCTTGCCCGCGCCACCGCCTCGCGCGGACCGAAGGCACGCGCGGCGCTGCGCAGCAGCGTCTTCGCCTTGGCGAGATCGCCGAGCTGCGCCATCGCGATGCCGCGCAGCGCCAGCGAGGGTGCATCATTGCGCAGCGCAACGCGGTTCAGCGCGCCGAGCGGATCGCCGGCCTCCAACGCGCGCGCCGCGGCCGTGATCAGCGATTCCATTCAAATCCCGCCACACTTGTTACTCCCACCGCGCAACCGCGAGGTGCCAGAAATCGTTGACGGCCGACGATGTGCGGCGAGGGGCGATCGGTTCCGTGAGACGCGGAATGGTCGTTCAGGGAAGAGCTTTGGAGAACCATGATGACTTCAGCAGACAAACAGACCGCCATGCAGACACCGCCGGTGGTGTCGCCTCAGGACTGGGAGGCAGCCCGTCAGCAACTGCTCGTGAAGGAAAAGGCGCATACCCGTGCCCGCGACGCCCTGGCCGCCGAGCGCCGGCGCATGCCGTGGATGGAAGTGACCAAAACCTATGCGTTCGAGGGGCCCGGCGGCAAGGTCAGTCTGACTGATCTGTTCCAGGGGCGGCGGCAGCTGATCGTCTACCGCGCCTTCTTCGAGCCTGGCGTGTTCGGCTGGCCCGATCATGCCTGCCGCGGCTGCTCGATGGTCGCCGACCAGGTCGCCCATGTCTCGCATCTCAATGCCCGCGACACCACGCTGGTGTTCGCCTCGCGCGCGCCGCAGGCCGACATCGCCAGGTTGAAGAAGCGGATGGGCTGGACCATGCCCTGGGTCACCGTCACCGACAGCTTCGACAAGGATTTCGGCGTCGACGAGTGGCACGGCACCAACGTGTTCTTCCGCGACGGCAACCGCATCTTCCGCACCTATTTCGTCAAGAGCCGCGGCGACGAGCAGATGGGCGGCACCTGGAACTATCTCGACATCACGCCGCTCGGCCGGCAGGAGGTCTGGGAAGACTCGCCAAAAGGCTATCCGCAGACGCCGACCTACAAATGGTGGAACTGGCACGACAGCTACACCGAGGGCGCTGCACCCGACAAGAAATGGGTCGAGATCTCGGACGCCGGCGAGAAGGCGTTTCGCGAGGAGGCCGCGGAAGGCCGTGACTAGTCCCGTCAGCGCAACCGCCGGCGCCGGCCGCAATGGCATCGTGGCCCTGCGCCACCTCGCCAGATGGCTGGCCTTGGCGGCGACACCAACCTTCGCGATCATGGCCGTGCTGACGGCGGTGCTCGGCGGCCCGGCAGACATGCTGTGCGCCGCCGGGCAGGGGTCTCTGCTCGGCGGGATGGTGCCGATGTATCTCTTGATGAGCGCGTTTCATTCGGCGGCGTGGCTGAGGCTGATCGCGGAGTGACCGGGCGCCATCCGGTGAGAACCGGATGGCCTTTTTCACTTGCCGCTTCGGTCAAAGAACAAGGCCATCAGGATCTCATCGAAGTATCGGCCGTCCAGCTTGAGGGCTTTCACCTCGCGGCCGTACTCAACGAACCCGGCGCCAGTGTAGAGCCGGATAGCCGCCGCATTCTCGCTGACGACGGCAAGCTGGAGCTGTTCGACCCGCTCTGCGGCATGTGCCGCGAGCGCGTCGACGAGGCGACGCCCCACGCCGGATTTTCGCGCATCGGGGCGTACATACATGCCCCAGAGAACGGCCTTGTGCTCGGTCTTCGCGCCTTCTTGCCGCCAGAAGCCGGCGACGCCGACAAGCTCCTCCGCGATAAAGGCGCCGAAGACATCCGACGTCGTGAGACGCTCCTCGAACCAGGCAAGCGGCTTGTCCTGCTCGCGCGCGAACGCGCTGGCAAAGGCCTCGGGATGCGCGGCGAGGGCTTCCAGCCTGATGGTGCGGTAAGGAGCTGCGTCGGAAGCCGTGAGCAGCCTGATCGCGACGGTGGTGGGGACGTGCGGCATGACTAATGGATTCCCTGGGTTTGGCTAGCGCAGCTCCACTCCGAAGGCTTCCCCGAACAGGCCGAGCATCGCAGCCCAGGAGCGGCGATCGGCGGCTTCGTGATAGCCATGGTTCGGAAGCCCGGCCTCGATGAGCTCCGGATTGGTGAAGCCATGCGGCGCGCCGCCCTGGACAAGGACCTGCCAGTCGACGCTGCTCCTGCTCATGACGTCCTGGAAACTCGCGAGCTGCGCCAGCGACACCAGCGCGTCGGCAGCGCCATGACACACCAGCACCCTGGCCTTGATGTTGACGGCATCGTCCGGTCGTTCGCTGGTGAGCCCACCATGGAAGCTCACGACTGCCAGAAGATTGGCGCCGGCACGCGCCAGCTCGAGTGCGGTGGTGCCGCCGAAGCAATAACCGATCGCGGCGAGCTTGGTGGCATCGACCGCGGCGTGCCCGGCCAGCGCCAGATGCGCTGCCTGTGCCCGCTCGCGCCAGCGCGCGGTGTCGGCGCGGAGCGCGTTCATGAGCTCGATCGCCTGCGGCACGTCGGGCGCCGTTTTGCCGGCGCCGTAGAGGTCGGCCACGAGCACGGCGAAGCCAAGGGCGGCCAGGCGCTCGGCCCGGGCGATGGCCTGGGTGCCGATGCCGCGCGCGTCCGGAAACAGGACGATGCCGGGCCGTCTGAAGGCGGCGGAGTCATCCGCGACCAGAAGGCCTCGGAGCCGGGCGGCGCTGTCCTGATATTCGAGAATGGTTGTGCTCATTCGGCGTCCCTCGCCGGTTCAGAAGACCACGAGGGCCACGGAGGCGCAATTGTCGGTTGTCGCCGTGGAGCGGTTGGCTGCCGATCAGCCTGCTATTGCGCGCTTGGCGCCGCTTGCAGATAAGCAACCACCTTCGCCGCTTCCTCCGCTGACACACCGCCATAGGGCTGCATCTTGTTGCCGGACACGACCTCGTCCGGCTTGACCATGAAGCGGGTGAGCTTGTCCTGATCCCAGACGAAGCCAGCGTCCTTCATCGACGGAGAGTAGTTGTAGTCCGGCAGCGATCCGGCCTTTCGTCCGACGATCTTGTTGAGATTGGGACCGAGGCGGTTGTCGCCTTCCTTCACGGAGTGGCAGGTCCGGCAGGAATTGTTGAAGGCCTGCTGGGCTGCGTCGCCGCCTGCCGGCTGTTGC
The DNA here is from genome assembly GCF_000473125.1 of Bradyrhizobium genosp. SA-4 str. CB756. Taxonomy (NCBI): domain Bacteria; kingdom Pseudomonadati; phylum Pseudomonadota; class Alphaproteobacteria; order Hyphomicrobiales; family Nitrobacteraceae; genus Bradyrhizobium; species Bradyrhizobium genosp. SA-4. Next base: position 456,977 of record NZ_KI421499.1, read on the forward strand.
GCGCGCGAGGAAGGCGCGGACAAGAGCAACCCCAGCGCTCCGGCACAGGCGAGTCCGCGCAGCCAGGTGCCGGGCAAGGCTTGCAGGTGTGGTTGCATATGCACCTCCATGGCGAAACGCGCCGCAGCAGGCGCGCCGGAATGTCGAGGGCAAACGAAAACGGCCCCGGTGGGTTCCGGGGCCGTTTGCGTCACAATGTCCTGTCGCGTTAGCGCGTCGCGGCGCCGAGATCGGCGCGGCGCTCCGACATCGGCAACACGATCACCTTGGTGCCGACGTTGACGCGGGAATAGAGGTCGGTGACGTCTTGGTTGGTCATGCGGATGCAGCCGGAGGAGACGTGCTTGCCGATGGTCTCGGGCGCGTTGGTGCCGTGGATGCGGTAGATGGTGCCGCCGAGATACATGGCGCGGGCGCCAAGCGGATTGCCGGGGCCGCCGGCCATGTGGCGCGGCAGATAGGGCTGGCGGGCGATCATCTCCGGCGGCGGAGTCCAATCCGGCCACTCGGCCTTCTTGCTCACCGACTGGATGCCGGACCAGGTGAAGCCGTCGCGGCCGACGCCGATGCCGTAACGCAGCGCCTGGCCGTTACCGAGCACGTAATAGAGATAAGTGTTCGGCGTATCGATGATGATGGTGCCCGGCGCTTCACGCGTCGCGTAGGAGACGGTCTGGCGGCGGAAGCGTGCCGGCATCTCGACCGCGTCCTGATCCTCGGACGGCGCGGTCTGATAGGTCGGCGCCTGGTAGGGCTGATAGGGCTGCAGCGGCTGCGGCGCCGCCATCGGCGGCAGCGGCTGGAAGAACGGGAAGAGCTGCACGGGCGCGGCTTTGGCCGGGCCGGCAAATGCGATTGCGGAGATCGCGACTGCGCCAAAAGCAACGGCGCGCGAATACGTCTTGAACGTGTCCAGATTGAACATTGATCGCCCCTGTTTGCTCGGTGTGATGCCACCGCGGCACCGTTTCGGTGCTCCGTTGCCTAAATCCCTAACGGAAAGAAGTTTCGGGACGTTTGCGCGGAAAACCGAAAACGGTTTCGTCGCGGCAAGGATTGTTTCATGACAGTTTCGTGGCCGGGCGCGGCTGTTAACCAACAAAACAGCGGGCCGACATTTATGTGACGTCACACGCCTGAAATATCCTTGGTTGATGGTCCTAAGCCGAGAATCATCAACCTCTCGGGATTTCCCCATGCGGGTATTAATCGCGACTGACGCCTGGCATCCGCAGGTCAACGGTGTGGTCCGCACCCTGACCTCGCTGGCCAACGCGGCCAAGGCGCTCGACGTCGAGATCGACTTCCTTACCCCGGACGGCTTCCGGTCCTGGCCGCTGCCGACCTATCCGGGCCTGCGCATCGCGCTGCCGAGCGGAAAGGAGATCGCGCGGCGGATCGAGAAGGCGGCGCCCGACGCGCTGCACATTGCCACTGAAGGCCCGATCGGCTGGGCTGCGCGCGCCTATTGCCGCCGCAACCGCCTTGCGTTCACGACCTCCTATACGACGCGTTTTCCCGAATACGTCTCGGTGCGGACCGGCATCCCTGATGCCGTCGGCTATGCCGTGCTGCGCCACTTCCACGATGCCGCCGCCATGACCATGGTGGCGACGCCCTCGCTGCGGCAGGAGCTGTCCGAGCGCGGCTTCAAGCGGCTGGGCTTCTGGGGACGCGGCGTCAATACCGAGCTGTTCCATCCCGACAGTCCCGCCAAGCTCGATCTGCCGCGCCCGATCTTCATGACCATGGGCCGCGTCGCGGTGGAGAAGAACCTCGACGCCTTCCTCTCGCTTGACCTGCCCGGCACCAAGGTCGTCGTTGGCGACGGCCCGCAGAAGGCGGCGCTGGAGAAAAAATATCCCGATGCCGTGTTCCTCGGCGAGAAGAAGGGCGCGGATCTCACCGCGCATCTCGCAGCCGCCGACGTCTTCGTCTTCCCGAGCCTGACCGACACGTTCGGCGTGGTGCAGCTCGAGGCACTCGCCTGCGGCACGCCGGTTGCTGCGTTTCCGGTGACGGGCCCGAAGGACGTCATCGCTGATCATCCGATCGGCGCGATCGACCATGACCTGCGTACTGCGTGCCTGCGCGCGCTCACCATGTCGCGCGAGACCTGCCGCAACTTCGCGCTCGAGCGATCCTGGGAGAACAGCGCGCGCCAGTTCGTCGGCAATCTCACCTCACTTCAGCCCAGCCGCGTCCTGCGCGCCTCGCCCGTCATGGCGCGGCGGCCGGTGCGCGGTTGACCATAGCTTTGACCCACAGCGAGAACCTCATCGATGGCTAAGATCATGAACCTTGACGGCACCCAGCAGCTTGACCTCACCCGTGGCTCGGTCGAGCAGGCTTATGACCGCTGGGCGCCCGTCTACGATCTCGTGTTCGGCGGTGTGTTTGCCAAGGGCCGTCAGGCCGCGATCGCAGCCACCAACAAGATCGGCGGTCGTGTGCTCGAGGTCGGTGTCGGCACCGGCATCTCGCTGCCGCTGTACGCTCCGCATCTGCGCATCTTCGGCACCGACATTTCGGACGCGATGCTCGACAAGGCGCGCCGCCGCGTCAGCGAAGGCAACCTCAAGAATGTCGAGGGCCTCGCGGTGATGGACGCCGAGAAGCTCGAATTCCCCGACAATTCCTTCGACGTCGTGATGGCGCAGTATGTCGTCACCGCCGTGCCGAATCCGGAGAAGGCGCTCGACGAATTCGCCCGCGTGCTGCGTCCGGGCGGCGAGCTGATCATCCTGACCCGCGTCAGCGCCGACACCGGCATGCGCCGCTTCATCGAGCAGAAGCTCCAGCCCGTGGTGCGTCCGCTCGGCTTCCGCACCGCCGAGTTCGCCTGGTCGCGTTACGCGAAGTGGCTCTCCGGTGCCAATGGCATCGAGCTCGCCGAGCGCCGTCTGATTCCGCCGCTCGGCCACTTCTCGCTGGTGCGCTTCCGCAAGGTCGACGTCGCCAAGGCAGCCTGAGCAGGGCTGCGTACGAGCGGCGGCTCGCTCCGCCGCTCACGTGTTCGCGTGCGTCATCGCGTCGCTGCACATCGTCATATGACAAAATGATGATGTCACACGGCCTACATCGAATCCCTGTAAATCCTGAACCCGAAGCATTTTGGGGGAGAGCATGATCAAGAACTATCTCGAGCAGCTGCGGATCCAGCGCTGGGACGACCATCGCTACTATCACCACAGCCGCATCAATCAGAGCCTGCACTTCGTCAGCGCGCTGAGCTTTCTCTTCGCCTATGTCTGGCTGTTCGTCGACCCCGTGATCTCCGCCCTGGTCGGCTGGCTGGTCTCGATGACCTCGCGCCAGGCCGGTCACTTCTTCTTCGAGCCGCACGATTACGACCACATCAACCAGGCGACGCACGAGTACAAGGAAGAGATCAAGGTCGGCTACAACCTTCAGCGCAAGGTGGTGCTGATGGCGATCTGGGCGCTCTCGCCGCTGGTGCTGTTCGTCGATCCGACGCTGTTCGGCCTGTTCACCCCCTGGGCCAGCGTGACCGACTTCATGCGGCAGACGGCCAAGATCTGGCTCTTCATCGGCGGCGGCGGCCTCCTGTTCCGCACCGTGCACCTGTTCTTCATCCGCGACGTCGAGACCGGCCTCGTCTGGATGACCAAGATCCTGACCGACCCCTTCCACGATCTGATGCTCTATCGCTCTGCTCCGCTGGCGCTGATGCGCGGCGAGCTGATGGACCCGGGTCTGCACCTCAACCCCGAGCACACGCTGGGCCTCATCGCCGAGCCCGCGCTCGAAGAGCAGCACGCCTGAGCGCGCAGCTCACACAAAACACTCCGATGTCTGATGGTTGCGTCATGCCCGGCCTCGTGCCGGGCATCCACGTCTTGGGGATGCTTTCAAAGTGACTCTGGCGAGGAGCGCGCTCTCTTCACCTCGCCCCGCTTGCGGGGAGAGGTCGTTTTTGCGCGTAGCGCAAAGCCGGGTGAGGGGGGCTCTCCGCGGGGGCTCTGCTAGCTGGGCGTCCACCAACTCTCACCGCGCGCGCGGGGAGTCCCCCTCACCCCAACTCTCTCCCCGCAAGCGGGGAGAGAGGGAAGAGAGAGCGGTGTTCGGGGCGGCAGGTATGCGGTGTGCGCGTAGCGAAGCCTCAGCGCCCGAAGCGCTTGGCCAGCATCTCTTTCAAGATCTGCCGCTTGATGTTCTTGTTGGTGAGCACGCCGTCGTGCCACCAGAAGCCGTCGGCCTTCATCTTCTCGGCGGCGCGGACGAAGCGCTCGGCGACCTCAGCGAAGTCGGCGTCGGTGTAGTTCAGGCTGAAGATCAGCCGGCCGGTGCCGACCCAGCTCAGCGCCAGCCCTTCGGCGCGCAGATAGTATTGCAGCATCCAGTTGTAGCGGGATGGGGTGGTGTATTTCACCGTCCAGATCGACGAGAAGTTGGCGAACTGTACCGGCAGCTTGGCGTCGGTCATCATCTGGTTGAGCCTCGCGACGCGGCCGTTCCAGGTCGCATCCAGCCCGTCATAGATGGCGCGGAAGTTCGGGCTGGCGAGGCGGCTCAAGAACTCGTCCATCGCCGTCATGACGTAGGGATGCGAGTTGAAGGTGCCGCGCGCAAAGCAGATGTCGGCGGGCCGGTCGTCGCGGAAGCGGCGCATCAATTCCTTCTTGCCGCAGACCACGCCGACCGGCAGGCCGCCGGCGAGGCTCTTGCCGTAGGTCACCATGTCGGCCTTGACGCCGAAATATTCCTGGGCGCCGCCGGCGGCGAGACGGAAGCCAACGAAGACCTCGTCGAAGATCAGCACGATGCCGCGCTGGTCGCAGACCTCGCGCAGCTTCTTCAGCCATTCGGTGTAGGCGGCGCGATCGAAATTGCCGCCGCGGGAACTGTCGACCAGCGAGGAATCGCCGGGCGCGTTGCTGTTCGGATGCAGGCCCTGCAGCGGGTTGACCAGCACGCAGGCGATGTCCTTGCGCGTGCGCAGCACGTGCAGCGTCTTCTCGGACATCTCGGAAAGCGTGTAGGTCTCGTGCGCGGGAATCGGATTGCCGACACCGGGCTGCACGTCGCCCCACCAGCCGTGATAAGCGCCGGCGAAACGGACCAGATGCGTGCGCTTGGTGTGGTAGCGCGCAAGGCGCACGGCCTGCATCACGGCTTCGGTGCCGGACATGTGGAACGAGACTTCGTCGAGGCCCGAGATATGGCTGAGCCGCTGCACGTTCTCGAGGATGACGGGGTGGTAGGGACCGAGCACGGGACCGAGCGCATGCGCGCGCTTCTCGGAGCCCTCGATGCACTCCTTATAGAAGTCGTTGCCGAAGATGTTGACGCCGTAGGAGCCCGTGAGGTCGTAGGAAGTGTTGCCGTCGACATCGGTGACGGTGACGCCGCTCGAGGACTCCATGAAGGTCGAGGTGCCCAGATGCTCGCGGACGAGTCGCGAGAACTGGAACGGCACGCGGTAGCTTTCGGTGAAGTTGAGGTCGGAGATCGTCTCGGCCGCTTGCTTCGTCATCGCGCGGCCCTTGGGGTAGCGATCGGCGTAGAGAGCTGCGAGACGGAAGAAGGCGTCCTTGCGCTGCTTCACCACGTTGTCAGGCGCGCCGTCGCAGCCGAAATACTTGTCACCCTCGAACTCGTAGAACGGCAGCAGCTTGGCCACCCGCCGCGACATCTTGGAGTGTCCGGCGAGCGAGCGGTGCTTGGCGCGGGACAGTTCGACCCGCGCCTTGATCTTCGGGAGGACGGCGGCAGCAGACGCTGCGGCGGCCACGGACATCGAGAGAATCGGGAGTGTCGTTTCCATGACAACAAGCGCTAACCCTGCGAGCTGACAGATTCATGACAGTCAAAGCCCTCATTGCCTCTTTCACCCAGCAGGAAGACCTCAACTTCCTGTTGACCAACCGCATCCCCCGCGCGGCCCTGACCCGGTTCATGGGTTGGTTCTCCAAGATCGAGAATCCGCTGGTACGGGACTTCTCGATCGCGCTGTGGAAGCTGTTCTCCGACCTCGATCTGTCGGAGGCGCGCAAGACCCATTTCAGGAGTCTGCACGACTGCTTCACCCGGGAGCTCAAGCCTGGCCTGCGGCCCTTTGATCTCGATCCGGCGGTCGTCGCCAGCCCGTCCGACGGCATCGTCGGCGCCCATGGCCGGATCGCCGATACCGAACTGTTCCAGGTCAAGGGCGCGCCGTATTCGTTGCTGGACCTCGTCGGCGACTCCGCGCTGGTCGATCAGCACCGCAACGGAAGCTTCGTCACGCTGCGGTTGACCTCGAGCATGTATCACCGCTTCCATGCGCCCTATGACGCCCATATCGAGCGGGTCACGCTGATCCATGGCGACGTCTGGAACGTCAATCCGATCGCGCTCAAGCGCGTGGAGCGGCTGTTCTGCAAGAACGAGCGCGCGGTGATCCGCACGCATCTTTCGACCGGCGAGGCGGTGACGCTCGTGCCGGTTGCTGCGATCCTGGTCGCAAGCATTCGGTTGCACTTCCTCGACATGGTGCTGAACGCGCAGACCCGCGGCCCGGTCAATTTCCCCTGCGACGTCAACGTGACCAAGGGCGAGGAGCTCGGCTGGTTCGAGCACGGCTCGACCATCATCATCCTGGCGCCCGGCGATTTTACCTTCTGCGACGGTATCGCCGAGGGCACGCGCATTCGCGCAGGTCAAGCGCTGTTGAAAAGAAAGTAGCCTTCAATCTGCCCTGACCTTCGCCTATATCGTCCCCGGGGACGGTTCTGACGACGACGGATTGGGTGATGGCGCGAGCGCCGGTGATGGCGGCGGGTGGTATTGTGCTGCGGCGTGGTTCGACGCCGCTGATCGCGGTCGTGCGCCAGCGCAAGCGCAACGAATGGGTCCTGCCCAAGGGCAAGCTCGACGACGGCGAGACGCCGAAGGAAGCCGCGCATCGCGAGGTGCTCGAAGAGACCGGCCATGACGTGGCCATGCACGAATTTCTGGGCACGCTGGTCTACCAGTCGGGCGGGCGCTCCAAGGTCGTGCATTTCTGGCGGATGGAAGCCGATGGCGGTCCCGTCCGCAAGCTGATGAACGACATCAAGGCGGTGGACTGGCTGACACTCGACGACGCGCTCGCCCGCCTGTCGCGTGAATATGAGCGCGCGTTCCTGACGCAAGTCGGCCCGATCGCGCTTGCGGCCGCTGGGCCGGTGCCCGCGCCTGCGCCCGAGCCGGCGCCAACGCTGGCGGCCGACGACATCGATGCCGCCTTGCAGACGCTGACACCGGCTGAGGCCGCCTCCGTCGACGAACTGCGGCATGGCCTGTTGCAGAAGGTGCGGGCCTGGCTTCGCGGCGAGGCATGAGGGCTCTTTACCTCTCCCCGCTCTTCAGCGGGGAGAGGTCGGATCGCGCAAGCGATCCGGGTGAGGGGCTGGGCACACCGTTGCAAGAATGGAAGTCCATCCGACTCGTACGATTGAGTTGAGTGCTGCGCTTACGATTGAAATCGAGTTCGCGGAAGCAGCCCCTCACCCCAACCCTCTCCCCGTAATAGCGGGGCGAGGGAGTGCACCGAGCGCACTGATGCACGCCACACTTCACCGCCGCTCCTTCTCCTTTGGAGCCGACGCCGGTTTGCGCGGGGCTGCGGGGCGTTGCGCGCTGGGGAGGCGCTGCCCGAATCCGCCTTGGCGCTGCATGCCCGGCTGTTGCAGCGCTGGCGGCTGCCCGGGTTGCAGGCCGGTGCGCGGCGTTTGCGGAGCCGGTGCTTGTGGAGCGGTGCCGCCCGGCTGAGGCGGTGTCACGGCTCCGGGTTGCGCCGGATTCTGTCCACCGCGCGGCGGCTGGGTTTGCGGCGTGCCGCCTGGCTGCGTGCCTTGCTGACCGCTTTGCCCCGCGCGCGGTGCACCTGTCGGACGTCCGGCACCTTGCTGCTGACCGGGCTGTTGTTGACCCCGTTGCTGCTGGCCCTGTTGCTGCTGCCCTTGACCTGCGCGTTGGCCACCCGGCTGCACGGCGCCGCCTTGTCCTTGTTGTCCTTGTCCCTGCCGCTGCGGCGGCTGCGCACCTTGGCGGCCCGGCGTGCCCGGCTGTTGCTGTTGACCGGGACGGTTGTTCTGGCCGGGCTGGCCGTTCGGCCGCTGCGGTTGCTGACCCGGCGCTGTCGTGGGGCGCAATTGCTGCTGCTGCGGCGGCTGGGTGGGACGCGGAATGCGGCTGATCGCGGCCGGATTGGCGCGGCGGAAGTCGCGCTGCTCGGTGACGATCTGCCGGCCCGTGCTCTGCGCCAGATGCACCTGGCTGACGAAGCCGCGGTCGCGCGCGATCTGCTGCGCCGGAATCGTGATCGGCACCGCGGCGAAGCGCATGACGCCGGCGGTGGCTGCGCCAGGCCGGATCGCAAAGCCGCTCGCGGCCCGCGTCAGCGCGCCGAGCCGCGTGCCGCTGCTGCGGTCGTCGACGTCGATGTGGCCGACGCGGCCGTCGGCGTCGGGATAAAGTTTGATGTTGACGTTGTTTGCTTTGTTCGCCGCAGCGCCTTCCGGCACGTCGACGACGCCGGTAGTGCCGCGGATGCCGAGCGTCGCGGTCGGCGTCGTGATCTTCATGTCGCCGGTCTTCGCCACCGCCGCGGCGACGAACGCGACCGTGCCCTTGCCGATGTCGAAGATCGCCGAGTTCTGCTTGCCGCCGTCCTCATAGACGTAATTGTCGATGGTGATCTTGGCGCTGGCGGAGAGGTTGAACGTGGTCGCGTCGTTGAAGGTGATGCCGAGCGAGGAGTTCGACGAGGTCTGCACGACGTCGTTGAGATAGATGTCGTCGCGCACGCGCAGCGGATAGGAATTCCTGTCGCGGATCACGGTCGCGATCCCCGTCACGGTCGCGACGTTGCCGATCGGCTCGACGGCGGTGGTCTGCGCGTCTGCCGCCGGCGTCGGCGAAGCCGATGGTGTTGGCGATGCCGATGGCGTCGGGGAGGCGGCAGGTGCCGGCTGCGCCTGCGCGATTTCAATTGCATCGGATGCACAAGCCACGCGCACGCCGGCCAGCGGCAAGGCCAGCACGAGCGCGAACACGAAGCGGCGCCAAGCCACCAATGAAGTCACGAGGAGGTCCCGGTGAGAACGCGAGGCGAGATCGGCCGATATCAGCCGCAGGGAGCTGAATGGCGGATGAACATGAGTCGCGAGGGAGGGGCGAACGTTCGAACGGTGCGGGGCGGTGTCGGCGGAGGGCGGTCTGTTCTTGCTCGTCATTCCGGGGCGCGACGAAGTCGCGAACCCGGAATCTAGGAGTTGTGGTGAGAGTTCGTCGCTCGAGATCCCGGGTTCGATGCTTCGCATCGCCCCCATTGCGCAATTGCGCAATAGGGATGACGCGCTTCGCGCGTCAGCTCACGCGCTTCCAGGTCTGGCCGCCGCAGAACATGCCGCCGAAGGCGCAGCCCTGCACGCGCATCGCGTTCGGGCCCTTCATCGCGATCGTGGAGTCGTAGTTGCGGCCGGAGTCGGGATCGTGGATGCGGCCGCTCCACTTCGCGCCATCGGGCTTCATGTTGATCAGGATGCGCTCGTTGGTCTTCTGGGCGTAACCGCACAGATTGGGACCGCACTGCTCGACACGGACATTGCCCTTGTTCTCTTCGGTCGCCCAAACGCCGATCGGCGAGTTCGGTGCCGCCACGGGCGCGGCGGCCACCGGCGCCGGAGCCGCAGCAACGGGCGCGGGCGCAGCGACAGGAACGGGAGCCGCAACGGGCGCGGGCTGCGTATTGTTGTCGTAGCCGGCGGCCGGCGCGGCGGCGACCGTCGTGGCCGGAGCGGGTGCGGCAGGCGCGGCCGGCGCGGTCGCCTGGACCGGCGCCTGCTGCACGGGCTGCCGCTGCACCGGAGCCGGCGCGGGCTGCGTGGTCGTGGCCGGAGCCGGCGTGGTGTCGACATCATCGTCCTTGGAGCCGCCGAGGCCGTTGAGGTTGATGTTGTTCAGCCTGATCGGCTTATTCGACAGGCCAGGGGCGACAATAGTCACGCAATCGAGCGAAGCGCAGTTGCGCGGCGTCTCGATGCGGATGTGCTGGCCGTCGATCTGGAACGAGATCGAGTTGCCGGCATGCGCCGCGGCGGTCGAGGCGAGGAAAAGCGCGGCGGCGGCGATGGTGAGCTTGTTCATGACAACCTCCGAAAATGGCGCGGTCCCGGTATGGACTGGTGTCGCTGGTGGATGAAGCGTGGTTCGACCCTACGCCGCGCCCGTCCCGCCTTCCGTGATGAACGTCACAACGCCGGTGCGCCACTGGGTGAGGCAGCGCACATTCGGCCACCCGTCATCTGCGTAACGTCTCGGGGAAACAGAGGAGAGCACCGATGACGCGGCTTGTGACTTCGGTCGGGACGTTGATCGCATTGATGGCGATGGCGCCCGCGGCGCAGGCCGGTTCCTACTCGTTTTCGGTCGGCGGCCATCGGTTCCATGTCGAGGCGCCGCGCAATTGCCGGTCCACGTCCTGTGTTTCGATGTCCAGCCACAGCTTGCGGAGGACGGACGATGTCAGCACGGCACCGGCCCCGCCGCCCGCACCGGTGGTCCAGGCACCGCAGCCGGTCACTCCGGTTGCTCCGACGAGGCCAGTGCAACCGACGGTCCTCGCGCCTCCACCGGCTCCGCCCGCCCCCGTCCTTGCCGCAACGACATCACAACCCGTCGCGCCGCCGCCGGCCCCAAAAACTGAAGCGCTGAGCCCCGATCCGCCGCGGGTTGAGCTGTCACGCCTGGATCCGCCGAAGACGATTACGCTTGACCCGCCGCGGATGGAGGCGCCGGCCGCGGACCCCGAGATCATGCCGGCCAAACCGAGCGCGAAGCGCAGCGACGATGATCCGGCCTATCTGCCGCTCGGCGAATGGGAGAGCACGGGCGCCAATGGCACCGTCCGCATCGAACGCTGCGGCCCGGCGCTGTGCGGCTTCGCACTCACCGACGCGTCCACCCGCGGCGAGAGTGTGCTCGTCAACATGAAGCCGAAATCGCACGACCTCTGGACGGGCAGCATCTACAGCCGCTCCACCGGCAACACCTATTATGCGACGATGACGCTGAAGGCCTCCGGCAGGCTCCACGTCGAAGCCTGCGCGCTCGGCCGCTTCTGGTGCTCCGGAAACGATTGGACGAGAGTCGAGGAACCGCGCGAGCAGCTGATCACGACGTCGCGGCAGTGGAGTGCGAGGTCGTAGATCTTTTTCTCTCCTCGCGAAGCGAGGCAGGAGAGGGATCTCTCCCCGCGACGACAGTATCGTAGGGTGGGCAAAGCGAAGCGTGCCCACCGCCTCTCGCGTCCGGCAAAAGATCGTGGGCACGGCGCAAGTGCGCCTTTGCCCACCCTACGATTCCGGGCTGGCGGAGAGAAAGCAACGCACCCCTGTCCAATTTGTAATCCCTCGGCTCCGAACCCGCCTCGCGCTTGCATGCGACCGATGGCTGACGACGCATGCAAGGAGAGCCAACATGAAACGTCTCGGCCTGATCGCCGCGCTGCTGCTTGGCAGCGCGATCTCGGCTCACGCCGACACCGACATCTGGGACAACATGCTGAAGCAGAAACGCGGCGACGATGCGCTGCATGTCGACAGCGCGTCTTGCGATGCGCAGGTCGGCGCGCCGCAGAACGGGGTGGCGACATCCGCGCAGTACAAGCGCTGCATGCGCGCGCGGGGCTGGCGCTTCAGTCATACCCGCCGCGAGAAAGATGATCGCTATCCCGACCCTGACAATCCCGGGATGATGTGCCGCGATTTCAAGATCGGCGGCGTCACGGGATCGGAATGCTCGAACTTCTGATCGTAGCAAAATGTCCGGCGGCTGGATGATCCAGCGCAGGCGGGTGAGCCGGTGATGCGGTCGGTGTCGTCTCTAGATGTCGTCTTCTAGATCATGCCGAGCACGATGGCGCCGACAAAGGCCATGGCGAGGTACGCGGTGACTATACTCAGTCTCCCGGCGAACGTCATGAGATGTCTCCATGCGCGCCTCTTTGCGCGCTGACAGTATGGTTAACAGAAAGTCTCCTTCCTAAAAAGTCAGCCCTGCTGTCGCGCATTCTACGCGCACGCAGACCGGCATGATTAAAGAACGCTGAAGCCGACACGTTGAAGAGTCTTTAAGTAAATTCACCGAACGTGCGTGCATGACGCGCGGAGTTCGTTTGTATCTCGTCGGCTCCATCGTCCTTGTTTCGCTTGCGGGTTGCGGACGCGGTTTTTTCCAGGCCGAACGTGAACCGTGGCGGGCCGAGGCCGAGGCCGCGTGCCTGAAATCGGGCGCGGTGAAAGAGGGGCCAGACCTCGTCCGCATCGACCCGATCTCCGGCCCCGGCATGTGCGGCGCCGAGTTTCCGCTCAAGGTCGCGGCCATCGGCGAAGCCTCCGGCACCTATGGTTTTGCCGACGAGGCGCTGCGCCCGCCCGGCAGCATCGGCAACCAGCCGCGCTGGCCGGTGAGACAGCCGCAATCGAATTATCCGCAAGGCCAGGCCTATCCGGCATCGTCCTATCCGCAGCGCCCGAACTATCCCGAGAGCGCGGTGCGCCAGCCGTCCGGCTATGGCGCCTCATCCGGCCCGATGTCGCTGAATGCGCCCGGCGTGGCGCCGCAGGAAGACGAGATCGATCTGCCCCCCGAGGGCACCGATGCCGCGGGCGCGGCGCGCTACATGAATGCCCCGAGCTATCCGACCCGGCCGGCGCCATATTCGCAGCCGCCGGCGCAGCAGCCGTTGCCGCGCCTTGGTCCCGCGCAGGGCAATCCCGTGACCGCGGTCGGTCCGGTCGCGGTGAAGCCGACCGCGACGCTCGCCTGTCCGATCGTGTCCGAGCTCGACCGCTGGCTCGCCGACACAGTGCAGCCGTCGGCGACGCGCTGGTTCGGCGCCCGCGTGGTCGAGATCAAGCAGATCTCCGCCTATTCCTGCCGCGGCATGAACGGCAATCCGCATGCCCACATCTCCGAGCACGCCTTCGGCAACGCGCTCGACATCTCGGCCTTCGTGCTCGCGGACGGCCGCCGCATCACCGTCAAGGACGGCTGGCGCGGCATGCCGGAAGAGCAGGGCTTCCTGCGCGACGTGCAGTCGGGCGCATGCGCGCATTTCACCACGGTGCTGGCGCCCGGATCGAACGTCTATCACTACGATCACATCCACGTGGATCTGATGCGTCGCGCCAGCCGCCGCCTGATCTGCCAGCCGGCCGCCGTGTCCGGCGACGAGGTTGCCTCGCGCGCACAGCGGCGCAGTCCCTATGCGAGCTCGCGCGATCCCTACGTGACCGGCTCACTCGGCGCGCGCAAGAGCACGACGCGCAAGCAGGAAGAAGACGAGTACGCCGACGATTAAGGCCCGGAATGTCCATCGTCCGCTATCTCACCCATCCCCAGGTGCAAATCGATCCCGACGTTCCGGTGCCGCAATGGGGCCTGAGCCCGACCGGACGTGCGCGCACCGAAGCGCTCGCGCAGGCAAGCTGGCTCGCCCACACCACGCAAATCGTCTCCAGCGGCGAGCGCAAGGCGATCGAGACCGCTGAGATCATCGCTATCAGGCTCGGCATTATGATCGAGATCCGCGAGGCCATGCACGAGAACGACCGCTCGGCGACCGGCTTCCTGAAGCCGGCCGAGTTCGAACAGGTCGCCGACCGGTTCTTCGCGGAGCCGCATCTCAGCGTCCGCGGCTGGGAGCGCGCGATCGATGCGCAGGCGCGCATCGTGCGCGAGGCCGAAGCCGTGCTGGCGCGCAATCGTCCGGGCGATATTCTTTTCGTCGGCCATGGCGGCGTCGGCACGCTGCTGTTCTGCCACACTGCAGGCTATCCCATCGACCGCGTCCACGATCAGCCGGCCGGCGGCGGCAATTTGTTCGCGTTCGCGCGCGACGGGCGGCAGGTCGTGCATGGCTGGCGCCGGATGGAGGAGGTCGCGGCGTAGCTCCGCCGACCTAACAACTCATTTCGCGCTCGGCTTTGACGGGGCGGGGGCCAGCCCCATGCAGCGCTGCACCTCGGCGGGGACGTTGTAGGTGCGCATGATGTGGCGGCTGTCGCGCAGGCCCGTCGCCTCGCGTTGCACCACGAACATCCAGAGCGCGTGACCGGCTTCCGCCACCAGCTTGCGCCTTGCCAGTTGCGAGGGCGTCGTCTCCGAGAGCGCATGAGCAGCGTCGAATTCGCGCAAGCGCGTCAGCGCCTGTTCGAGCGTACGGCCCATCCGTCCAAGCGCTGAGGCCTGTTCCTGGACGATCTCGTAATGGAGGATATCGACAGGCGGGCGAAGATCACGGGACATGGCACTCAATATAATGCCGCGCTACCGGCGCGCGCAACGCGGCGCGCTTGCCGCTATTTCGCCTGATACGCCGCCAGAAACATCCGCGTCGCGCTGTCGACGACCTCGGTCATGCGCGCTTCCGACGGCGCGGGCGCGGCCTGGAAGATGAAGGGAAGAAAGAGCGAGGCCTTGCACAGTTCCATGAATTGCGAGGCCGCGAGGTCGCAATCGTCGATCCTGAGATTGCCGGAGGCGACGTGGGCCTTCAGATAATCGGAGAGGCGGTTGATGGTCTTGTCCAGCACCCGCGCATAATAGCGGCGGCCGACATCGGGCATGCGCTCGGCGATCGCCATCACGGTGCGGATCGCCGATCCGCCGCCGGGCCGGCAGAGCAGGTGGATGTAGGCCCGTCCAAAATCCTTCAGCGTGGTCTCGGCATCGCGCGCGGGATCGAAATTGAACACGACCTGGCCGTGCTGGAGCGCCTCCTGCTCGAGGATGGCTTCGAACAGCGCGCATTTGTCGGCGAAGTAGACGTAGAGCGTGCCCTTCGAGACCTGCGCGGCGCGCGCGATCTCGCCCATGCTGGCGCCGTCAAAACCGAGATCCATGAACACCTTGCGGGCCCCGTCCAGGATCTGGCGGCGCTTGGTGCTGTCCTCCTCTTGGACGACGCGGAGATGTTCGCGGCCGACTACAACCATTGGTTCAGGGTCTCGGCAGGTTTTTGGATCGGGTCCAGGGCCATGAACCCGAATAAAGGATTCGGGCCGATACGGTCGACCCGGGAATAAGATGTATATTGACCGAACGGTTCGGTCAATGATATTTGGAATGCACGAGAGGGAGCCGTCCGCAGGACGGCCATCCCTGGTCGTGCTTTTTTATGGGGAGGCCGTCATGGCCGTATCGAGAGACCAGGCTGCGCGCGTGCTTCGCCAGGACACGGTGGAGACGACGCCGGAGCGGGCGGGCAGCGAGGCTGCGACCGAAAACCCCGCCGCCCTTGCCGAGCAGTTGCGCTCTCATGTGGCCGAGGAAACCAAGCGCCGCACCAGTGAGGCGCCGGAGAAGCCCGTGACCGACAAGCCGGCTGCACCTGCTGCCGCCGATGCGCCGAAATCCGGCAAGCGCAAATTCGTGCTGATGGGCGTCGGCCTCGTGCTGGCGCTCGCGGCCGCAAGCTATGCCGGCTATTACACGCTGGTCGGCCGCTTCTACGTTTCGACCGACGACGCCTATGTCCGCGCCAACAACACCATGCTGGGCGCGCGCGTTGCCGGCCACATCTCCTCGGTCCTCGCCGGCGACAACACGCCCGTGAAAGCCGGCGACATCGTCTTCCGCATCGACGATGGCGACTACAAGATCGCGGTCGACGCCGCCGCGACCAGGATCGCGACCCAGCAGGCCACCATCGATCGCATCGGCCGCCAGATCGCGGCGCTCGAAAGCCAGGTCGTGCAGGCCAAGGCGCAGCTGGTCTCGGCCGAAGCCGGCCTCAAGCGCGCCGATCTCGACTATGAGCGCCAGCAGGCGCTGAGCAGCAAGGGCTTTGCCTCGCGCGCCACCTTCGAAAGCTCGGAAGCCGGACGCGACCAGGGCGCCGCCGCGGTGAAGGCCGCGCAGGCCGCCTACGACGTCGCGGTCAGCAATGTCGACGTCACCAAGGCGCAGCAGGCCGAAGCGCAGGCGCAGCTCGCCGAGCTCAAGACCACGCTGGCGAAAGCCCAGCGCGATCTCGCCTTCACCGCGGTGCGCGCGCCGGTCGACGGCACGTTCTCCAACCGTCTCGTCAACGCCGGCGATTTCGTCGCGGTCGGCCAGCGTCTTGGCAACATCGTGCCGCTCGACGACGTCTATATCGACGCCAATTTCAAGGAAACGCAGCTCAAGCGCATCCGCGCCGGCCAGCCGGTGACGATCAAGGTCGATGCCTACGGCATGCGCAAGTTCTCCGGCGTGGTCGACAGCATCGCCGCGGGCGCAGGCTCCGTGTTCACGCTGCTGCCGCCCGACAACGCCACCGGCAACTTCACCAAGATCGTGCAGCGCGTGCCGGTCCGCATCCGCGTGCCGAAATCGGTCGCGAGGCAGAACCTGCTGCGCGCCGGCATGTCGGTCTATGCGACCGTCGACACCAACAAGGGCGCGGCCGACGCCGACAGCGAGGTCGATCTCGACGATCCCACCGCGATCCATCCGCAGTAGCCGCGCCTGAGCGCTGCGAGGTCACACCATGGCCAACGCCACCACCGCTTCCTCCGCCATGATGGCGAACCCCGCCGAAGAGCGCATCGCGCCGAAGCGGCTGTTCGCGTTCATCATCATGGTGTTCGGGATGTTCATGTCGATCCTGGACATCCAGATCGTCTCGGCGTCTTTGAGTGAAATCCAGGCCGGCCTGTCGGCGAGCTCTAGCGAAGTCTCCTGGGTCCAGACCGCCTATCTGATCGCCGAAGTCATCGCGATCCCGCTGTCCGGATTTCTGTCGCGCGCGTTCGGCACGCGGCTGTTGTTCGCGATCTCGGCGGCTGGCTTCACCTTCTCGAGCCTGCTCTGTGGCTTCGCCACCACCATCGAGGAGATGATCCTCTGGCGCGCGCTGCAGGGATTCCTCGGCGCCGGCATGATCCCGACCGTTTTCGCCTCGGCCTACACGGTGTTCCCGCGCACGAAATTCCATATCGTCGGCCCGATCATCGGGCTTGTTGCGACGCTGGCTCCCACGATCGGCCCGACGGTCGGCGGCTACATCACCGACCTGATGTCCTGGAACTGGCTGTTCTTCATCAATGTCGTTCCCGGCATCGCCATCACGCTGGGCGTGCTGGCGCTGGTCGATTTCGACGAGCCGCATTTCGAGCTGCTCGACCGCTTCGACTGGTGGGGCCTGTTGTTCATGGCCGGCTTCCTCGGCACGCTCGAATATGTGCTGGAGGAAGGCCCGCAATATGAATGGATGCAGGACACCTCAGTGGCGATCTGCGCCTGGATCTGCGCGATCTCCGCGATCGCGTTCTTCTGGCGCGTGTTCACCGCGGCCGAGCCGATCGTCAATTTGCGCACCTTCTCCAACCGCAATTTCGCGATCGGCTGTGTGCTCCAGTTCTGCATCGGCATCGGCCTCTACGGCCTGACCTACATCTATCCGCGCTATCTCGCCGAGGTGCGCGGCTACAGCGCGCTGATGATCGGCGAGACCATGTTCGTCTCCGGCATCACCATGTTCCTGGTCGCGCCGCTGGTCGGCCGGCTCATGGTCAAGTTCGACATGCGCTACATGATTGCGTTCGGTCTCGTCGTTTTCGCGATCGGCTCCTACCAGATGACCTGGATCACCCGCGACTACGATTTCTACGAGCTGCTGGTGCCGCAGATCCTGCGCGGCATCGGCATGATGTTCGCGATGGTGCCGACCAACAACATCGCGCTCGGCACGCTGGCGCCCGACCGGGTCAAGAACGCCAGCGGCCTGTTCAACCTGATGCGCAATCTCGGCGGCGCGGTCGGGCTCGCCGTCATCAACACCGTGCTCAACGACCGCACTGATCTGCACATCACGCGCCTGCAGGAACGCGTGCACTGGGGTAACGCCACCGCGACCGAGACGCTGACCATGCTCCAGCAGAAATTCCAGGGGCTCGGCGATTCCACGCTGATGGCGATGAAGCAGCTCAGCCAGATCGTGCACCGCCAGGCCGTGGTGATGAGCTTTGGCGATGCCTTCTTCATGCTGACGCTGTTCTATCTCGGCCTCAGCGTGCTGGTGACGCTGCTGAACAAGCCGGCCTCGCTGGCCGGCGGTGGCGACGCGCATTGAGTGCGCCACATAGTCGGTGTCGTCGCCCGGCTTGACCGGGCGACCCAGTATTCCACCAGCGGCGGTGGGGTACGGAGAAGCCGCGGCGTACTGGGTCCCCCGCCTTCGCGGGGGATGACAGCGGAGGTTCAGGCGAGGGCACTGCGCAAAGTGTCGCGCACCAACGCACCCCGCACCAAATTGCAACACTCATCCGTGATCTCGCACGGGCCCCGTTGCAAACCGGAAACGACACATCTATAAAGCGCACCTCATTCAATCGAACCGGGAGGGATTTGCATGATTTCGTCGCAGTCGCAGATCGTACGCCCGCGCTCGATGATCGCCTGGCTCGGTATGTACGCGGCCTGTTAGAGGCCCTTTCCGCCGGCTTCGATTGGGCACATCGTCCCGATCGCTCCTCTTCCCAAGTCAAAATCAGTTCTCAGTGACGCCGTCTCGGCCCGCGTGGCCGGCTTGCGTCCATCGATGGAGCCGGCCTGCGCCAAACGCAGCCGGATGATGCCATGACCGCTTTGTCAAAGAAGCCCGCGGCGATACGCGTGGTGTTGCCCTTCGTGTTCCGCCACTGGCTGAAGCAGCCGGGGCGCACGCTGATCGTCGCCGGCGGCCTGTTGGGCGCGACCGTCGCCGACCTGTTCATGCCGGTCTTCTCCGGACAACTGGTCGATGCGTTGACGCGCGGTTCAGCCGACCTCGATGCGCGCCACGCCGCGCTGGTCGCATTCGGCGCCATCGTGGCGCTCGGTGCAGTCTCCGTGGTGCTCCGGCTGATCGGCCTCCAGGCCATCGTGCCGTTCACGCTGAAGACCATGACGGAGGTGGCGCAGGACGCGTTCATGCGCGTGCAGCGTTTCTCGACCGATTGGCACGCCAACTCCTTCGCCGGCTCCACCGTGCGCAAGATCACGCGCGGCATGTGGGCGCTCGACCTGCTCAACGACACCATCCTGATGGCGTTGGCGCCGTCTTTGCTGGTGCTGATCGGCTCCATGGTCCTGATCGGCCTGCACTGGGCCTCGCTCGGCGCGGTGATCGCGGTGGGCGCGCTGTTCTACGTCACCATCACCGTGGTGTTCTCGACGCGGTACATCGCGCCGGCCGCGCGCGTCTCCAACGCCTGGGACACCAAGGTCGGCGGCACGCTGGCGGATGCGTTGACCTGCAACGCCGTGGTGAAATCCTTCGGCGCGGAGCTACGCGAGGATACGCGGCTCGCCCGCGTCATCAGCCGCTGGCGCGTTCGGGTGCGGCGGACCTGGTTCCGCTACAACTACACCGCCATGGCGCAGCTTGCGCTGCTGCTGTGCCTGCGGGCGTCGGTGATCGGCGGCTCGGTGCTGCTGTGGATGTACGGGCACGCCTCGCCCGGCGACGTCACCTATGTGCTGACGAGCTATTACGTCATCCACGCCTATCTGCGCGACGTCGGCATGCACATCAACAACCTCCAGCGTGCCGTGAACGACATGGACGAACTCGTGGCGATCCATGACGAGCCGATCGGGATCGTCGATGCCGCGGGCGCCCGGCCGATCGCGATCGAGGGCGGCGAGATCGTGTTCGATGACGTCACGTTCCTCTATGGCGGCCATCGCGCGCCGCTATACGACGGACTGTCGGTCACGATCCGCGCCGGCGAGCGCGTCGGCCTGGTCGGCCGCTCCGGTTCCGGCAAGACGACCTTCGTCAAGCTGGTGCAGCGGCTCTATGACGTCTCCGGTGGTCGTGTGCTGATCGACGGGCAGGACATCGCGCTGGCGACGCAGCAATCGCTGCGCAGCCAGATCGCGATCGTGCAGCAGGAGCCGATCCTGTTCCACCGCTCGCTCGCCGAGAACATCGCCTATGGCCGGCCCGGCGCCAGCCTGGAGGCGATCGAGCAGGCGGCGCGGCTCGCCAATGCGCACGACTTCATCCTGCGCCTGCCCAAGGGCTACGGCACGCTGGTGGGCGAGCGCGGCGTGAAACTGTCGGGCGGCGAGCGGCAGCGCGTGGCGCTGGCGCGCGCCTTCCTGGCGGATGCGCCGGTGCTGATCCTGGACGAGGCGACCTCGAGCCTCGATTCGGAATCGGAGGCGCTGATCCAGCAGGCGATGGAGCGGCTGATGAAAGGCCGCACCTCGATCGTGATCGCGCACCGGCTGTCGACGGTGAGAAGTCTCGATCGGATCCTGGTGTTCGACCGCGGCGAGATCGTCGAGCAAGGCACCCATGCCATGCTCGCGGGCAAGCCGGGCGGCATCTATCGCGGCCTGTTCGAGCGCCAGGTGGTGGAGCTCGGGCACGTCGCGGCAGCGGAGTGAAGGAAGTGCAATGGCGCGTGGCTGACGGACGATCGCCAGCCACGCCGCCAGAGGATGGAATGACATGAAAGACCTGACGCACGGCTCCATCGTGAGACATATCCTGGCCATGGCGCCGCCGATCATGCTCGGCATGGTCACGATCATGATCTGCCAGCTGGTCGATCTGTACTTCGTCTCGGGTCTCGGCGAAGCCGCGGTGGCGGGCGTCGCCGCGGCCGGCAATGCCGGCTTTCTCGTCAACGCGCTGTTGCAGGTGCTCGGCGTCGGCACGGTGGCGCTGGTCGCGCATGCCGTGGGACGCAAGGATCGGCACGATGCCAATCTGATCTTCAACCAGGCGATCGCGATGTCGATGCTGTTCGGCCTATTGACCCTGGTCATGGGCGCGGCGCTGTCGCGCCTCTACATGCGTTCGGTCGCCGCGGACCAGGCCACGATCGAGGCGGGGACCACATACCTGTTGTGGTTCATGCCGGCGCTCGCGCTGGAATTCGCCATGCAGGTGCTGGCCTCCGCGATGCGCGCCACCGGCATCGTGCGCCCCGCGATGCTGGTGCGGGCCGTCGCGGTCGCGATCAACATCGCACTGGCGCCGGTTCTGATCTCGGGCTGGGGCACCGGCCACGCGCTCGGCGTCGCCGGCGCCGGGCTGGCGAGTTCGATCGCGGTCGCCATCGGCGTCCTGATGCTGCTGGTCCATTTCCGCAAGGTCGAGCGCTATGTCGTCTTCGATCCGGCGCAGTGGCGGCCGCAGCTTCGGCACTGGAAGCGGATCCTCAATGTCGGCCTGCCGGCCGGCGGCGAGTTCGTGATGGTCTTCATCATCATGGGCGTGGGTTATTATGTGCTCAGCATTTTCGGCCCGGCGGCGCAGGCAGGATTTGGCATCGGGACGCGTGTCCTCGGCCTGATCCAGATGCCGGCGCTCGCCGTTGCCCTCGCCGCAGGGCCGATCGCCGGCCAGAATTTCGGTGCCGGCAATGGTGCGCGCGTGCGCGAGACCTTCGTCAAGGCGGCGCTGGTCGCGACTGCCGTGACGATCGTCTTCCTGATTCTCGCGCAGGCCGCGCCGGGTCTGTTGCTGACCGGTTTCTCGAACGACCCGGAGACGATGGCGGTTGCCTCGCTGTTTGTGCGCATCATCTCGCTCAACATGGTGGCGCAGGCGCTGATCTTCACCTGCTCCAGCATGTTTCAGGGGCTGGGCAACACCAAGCCGGTGCTGTGGACCTCGGCAATACGGGTCCTCACCTATTCGCTGCCGTCGATCTGGCTCTCGACATGGCCGGGCTTCCGGATGGAGCACGTCTGGTATTTGTCGATCGTGACGACCACGCTGCAGGCGGCCTTGAACGTGTGGCTGTTGCGCCGCGAGTTTACGAAGCGCCTTGCCCTGCCGCTGAAGGAGGCGGCGTCCGGGCAGGCGGAGGCTCGACCGGTCGCGCCTCCCGTGCGTGAGCCCGCTTAGCGGCGGCTTGTGACCTGCCCACGGCTCCGGCTCATTTGCGGCGCCGTGAGCATGGCGCTCGCCGCGAACAAGGCCGCAAGCTAAATTGCGCCAATGCTGTTCCAGACGAGCGTCAGGCCCGACAGGAACAGCAGGCCGAGCACGACGTCGCCAAAGTGCTTGTCGTTCAGTGCGTGATAGACGCGGGCGCCGGCCCATGCGCCGATCAGCGTGCCCGGAAAGGCGACGGCTGCGAGCCAGACCACCTTGAATGCAACGAGACCCGAGGCGGTCTGCAACACCAGCGCGGCTGCGAGCACGGTGAAATTGAAGAGCTGGAAGATGCCGCGCCGCTCATGCCTGTTCCAGCCGCGGATATTGGCCCACAGGATCGGCAGCGGCCCGGACAGTCCGGCGAGGCCGCCCAAAATGCCGCCGGCAAATCCGATCGCGCCGTCGGCGATGCGGCCGCCGAATTTGACGGCGAGCGGTCTCTTGTTCAGGTAGAGCGCCGATGAAAAGATCAGGATCAGCACGCCGACGCTCAGCTTAAACACTTTGGGATCGGCGGAGGCGACCATCATGGTGCCGAGCGGCACGCCGATCAATCCTCCGATCAGGAATGGCCAGACCAGCGACAGGTCAAAACTCTTCCACATCGACGGCAGCGTCGAGGTCTGCGCGATCACCGAGCAGATCAGCACCAGGGGCACCGCGAGCGAGGGCGGCAGCACGTAGAGCCAGATGCCGAGCGCCATCAGCGCCGTGCCGAATCCGGCCAGCCCCGAGACGAAGCCTCCGGCCAGCGCGCCGAACAGCAGCAGCACGTAGGTGAGCGTTTCCAACGGATTGTCCTTGTTGCAATGGGCGATGCCGGATTGTTGATCGCCACTGCCCGCATAGCACAGCCGCAGCCGGGGCGGTCAATTTCAAAACCGCACGCAAGCGTGATCCGCGACCGCGGGCGCTCGCGAAAGACCGGCCTACATGATCGTCGTACTTCAATTGGGGCCTCCCGACGCTAGGTGCGCTTCGATCGGCGTGTTCCCCGTTTAGATGATGGAGCATGATCATGACCGGCACGAAGATGGCCGTCTCGGCCGCGCTGCTGTCGGCGATGGCCTTGATGCCGACTTTGGCGCAGGCACAGTTTTCAGAGCCCGCGGCCTATCAGGCCGCACATCCCGACCGCGATGTGCTCAATGGCGGCCAGCTCACGCCCGCAGCACGCGCGGCACTTGGCCAGCAGGGAATGCCGAGCAATGCCTATGCGGCTTATCCGTCAGCCGTTGCGCCGGTGGTGCATCCGCGTCATCGCCGTCACCATCAGCAATGAACGCCTAGACGATCTGCCTAGTGTCGGCGGGCTTGTGCAGCGCGCCGACCAGGATGCGCAACGCCTCGGTCAATTCCACCCTGTTGCGCGCCGCGCCCAGCGAGACGCGCGCGGCATGCGGCGGCATACCGTCCACGGTGAAGGCATCGCCGGCGACCACCGCAAGTCCGTTGCGCAACAGATGCGCCGCGATGTCGGGGCGGCCGTCCGGGAGCCGCAGCCACAGATGATGGGCGGCGGGCTTGGCCAGGAATTGGAAACCTTTCAGCGCCCGCTGCGCCAGCTGCTGGCGTCCGATGGCTTCGTTGCGGATCGCGGTGATGATCCGGTCGGCAATGCCGGCTTCGATCCAGTGCGTCACCAGCGCGACCATCAGCGGCGCCGGCATCTGCACGGTCGCCTGCAAAGAGCTGCGCATCTGAAGCTGCGCGTCGCTGTCGGGCGTCACGAGATAAGCGACGCGGAGCGCCGGCGCGATGCATTTTGACAGCGTGGTTGCGAGATACGTCCGCTCGGGAATGAGGTTTGCGATCGGCGATGCCGAGCGGTCGAGCAGGCCGTAGGCGTCATCCTCGATCAGAATCGTATCGGCATCGCGGATGATCTTGGCGATGGCGTCACGGCGCTCGGGGGCAAGCGTCGCGGTGGTCGGATTGTGCAGTGTCGGGATGAGATAGGCGGCCTTCGGGCTGTGCGTGCGGCAAGCCCTTGCCAGCGCATCGGGTAGGATGCCGCCGTCATCCATGGCGACACTGACGAGCTTGACGCCAAGCCGAGCCGCGGCCGCTTTGATGCCGGGGAAGGTGAGGGCCTCGGTGAGCACGACATCGCCGGGCCGCGCCAGATGAGCCAGCAGGTTGAACAGGATGGTCTGCGCGCCGGGAAAGATCACCAGCCTGTCGGCATGGGCGTGCGGCACGCGTGCGCGCATCCAGCGTGCAGCGACCTCGCGCTCATGCGCGCTGCCGCCGGGCGGCTGGTAGTTCAGGAACGCGGTCAGGCCCGATTGCGCGCGGAGAGCTTCCATTCCCGCAATGATGCGCTCGTCGAGCTGTGCCTCCAGCGGATGCGGCGGCACGTTCATCGAGAGGTCGATCGCGACAGGATGCGGCAGGTCGACCGCGCGGCGCGCGCTGGTCTCCGACACGAACGAGCCTTGTCCGACGCGCGCTTCCATGATGCCGCGGCGCCGCGCCTCGGTATAGGCGCGCGTCACCGTGGTGAGATCGATGCCGAGCGCTTTGGCCAGCGCGCGCTGCGTCGGCAGTTGCTGGCCGCGCACGAGACGGCCGGCGGCGATGTCGGCTTCCATGGCCTCGACGATGCGCTGGTAGCGCGGCCCGCTCAGCTCCGAGATTGTAGGGGTCCAATCCATGCAATTTAGGCCCATATCCTTTGAATGTATGGATGCAAGATAGTATTGTATGGATCAGCAAAACGGAAGAGGTGTCGTCATGACGACCGGTTCAGTTTCTCTGGCGAAGGCGATGTGGCGCGGTTTTCGCGGCAAGTGCCCGAACTGCGGCGAAGGACATATGTTCGGACGCTTCCTGAAGGTCGCCGATAGCTGCGATCATTGCGGTGAGGAGCTGTTCCACCAGCGCGCCGACGATTTCCCCGCCTATCTCGTGATGGTCGTGGTCGGCCATCTCGTGGTGCCGGCGATCCTTGCGATCGAGACCGCCTATGCGCCGCCGGTCTGGCTGCAACTGGCGGTGTGGCTGCCCGTGACGCTGTTCGCCTCGCTCGCGCTCTTGCAGCCGACCAAGGGCGCCATCGTCGGCCTGCAATGGCAGCTCGGGATGCACGGCTTCGAGGCGGCCAAGCTGCGGCGCGAAGCCACCGAGTTCGCTCCGGTACTTGTGAAGGACCGGCGCGCCGCCTGAAGCGGTCGTGAATTTTACTTGGTGCGACCCACCACTACACTCCATCGTACCGACACTAACGATGGAAATGCAGATGGCCGGACGCTCGAAGATTTTTCTGCTCTGTCATGGCGCATGGTCCGGCGGATGGTCCTGGAAGAAGATGCATCCGCTGATGGCACAGGCCGGTCACCGCCTGGTGGCGCCGACCTATACCGGGCTCGGCGAGCGTGAACATCTCGCCAGTCCCGCGATCGATCTCGAGACGCATATCCAGGACATTCTGAACGTCATCAAGTTCGAGGACTTTCGCGATGTCGTGCTGCTGGGGCACAGCTATGGCGGCATGGTCGCAACCGGTGTCGCCGATCGTGCGCGCGGATATGTATCGCAGCTGATCTATCTCGACGCCTTCGTACCGCGCGACGGTCAGTCGCTGTTCGACCTGCACGACGCCGGCCGCGAGCCGATGCGCAAGGCGGCGGCCGCAGGTGATGGCTACCGTGTCCCGCCAAACCCGCCGCCGGCGGATACGCCGCAAGCCGATCTCCGCTGGCTCGATGACCGCCGCGTCGACATGTCGATCAAATGCTTCGAGACGAAGCTGAAGTTGGAGCGTGGCGAGCCGTCGATGCCGCGCAGCTACATCTACTGCAAACGCATCCCGCCGGGCGATGTGTTCGGGCAATTCGCGAAGCGCGCGAAGAGCGAGGATGGCTGGCGCTATTTCGAGCTCGACGCCAGCCACGCGCCGAATGTCACGGCGCCGGAGGCACTGATGGGTGTCTTGAACGAGATCGTGGCCTGACTCGCAGCCGTCATTCCGGGGCGTGCGCAGCACGAACCCGGAATCCATTCCTCCGCATTCTCTGCCGCGCGATGGATTCCGGGCTCTCGCTTCGCGAGCCCCGGAATGACACCGTTTGAACGGCTGCGTGCACTACCCAAAATGGTGAGGGGTCCGATGCGTCAGCATCGAACCCCTCGTTGCAAGATATCAGCCGGCCTGTAAGCCGGGTTCTGTAGGGCACCGCCTGCTTGCGCAAACGATACGTGACGGCCATTCCTCTGGGACCATGTTTGCACATGGCCTCGAGCAACCTACCCGGACGGCGGGCCTGACATCGCCCCGCGGCGTTATCGCTTTCGCGAACGGCCCGCTACGCCGTCCCTATTCGGTTTTGCTCCCGGTGGGGTTTGCCATGCCGGCTCCGTTGCCGGATCCGCGGTGCGCTCTTACCGCACCTTTTCACCCTTACCTCGCCGAAGCCCCGAAGGGGCGAAGGCGGGCGGTTCGTTCTCTGTGGCACTTTCCCTGGGGTTGCCCCCGCCGGACGTTATCCGGCACCGCATGTCAAGGGAGCCCGGACTTTCCTCCCCGGCGGCCTTTCGGCACCTGCCGGAGCGGCCGTCCGGCCGACTGACTGGTAACGCATGGGGCATTTGTGACGGTTCCGTCAAGCCGATATCGCCGCGCGCGCCGTGGCCAAATAATTTATCCTGAAGATGTCGTTTGGCGCCGGCCCCGTTCGACTGGATGTCGGTGATCCCCACGACAACAGGAGTTAAGCAATGCAATATCTGATGCTGATCTACCGGAGCGAAGCGGAACTGAGCAAGATGAGCCCCGAGGCCCGCCAGAAGATCTCGGCGGAGTACGGCACCTACACGCAGTCCATCGTCCAGAGCGGCCATTTCAAGGCCGGCGACGGCCTTCAGCCGACGACCACGGCGACGACCGTGCGCGTGCGCGAGGGCAAGACTCTCACGACCGACGGCCCGTTTGCGGAAACGCGCGAGCAGCTCGGCGGCTATTATCTGGTCGAAGCCAAGGATCTCGACGCCGCGATCACGCTTGCCGCGGGCATTCCCAACGCGCGGGACGGGTCGATCGAGATCAGGCCGGTCATGATCTACAACAAGTGATCTCCTCTCGCGACATCGAGACGATCTTCCGCGACGAGGCGGGGCGGGCGCTGGCCACGCTGATCCGCCTCGTCGGCGATTTCGATCTCGCCGAGGACGCGCTCCAGGACGCCTTTGCGGTCGCGCTGGAGCGCTGGAGCGCGTGCGAGATTCCGGACAATCCACGCGCCTGGCTGGTGAACGTCGCGCGCAACAAGGCGATCGACCGCGTCCGCCGCCGGGCCGTCTTCCGCGGCAAGCAGCAGGCGCTGGTGCACGAGCTCGAGCTGAACGCGCAAGGCGACGACGAGCCGCCGGCGATGCTCGACGACGACATGCTGCGGCTGATCTTCACCTGCTGCCATCCCGCGTTCGCGCCCGAGGTCCAGGTCGCGCTGACGCTGCGCACCGTCTGCGGGCTCTCGACCGCGCAGGTCGCGCGCGCCTTCCTCGTCAGCGAGGAGGCGATGGCGCAGCGCCTCGTCCGCGCCAAGCAGAAGATCAGGCTCGCTGGCATTCCCTATGAGGTGCCCGAACGCGACACCCTGGTGCCGCGGCTCGATGGCGTGCTCACCGTGATCTATCTGGTCTTCACCGAAGGCTATGTCGCGACCTCGGGCGCGGATCTGATGCGGCCCGATCTCGTGGTCGAAGCCATCCGGCTCGGCCGCCTGCTCGACCGGCTGATGCCGGAGCGCGCCGGCGTCAAGGGCCTGCTCGCCTTGATGCTGCTGCACGATGCGCGCCGCGCCGGGCGCGAGACGGCGGCCGGCGACATCGTGCTACTCGAGGAGCAGGATCGTTCGCTGTGGGACCGCGCGCAGATCGAGGAGGGCCTGCGCCTGGTCGATGACGCGTTGCGCCTGCCCGGCCGCCCGCAGGCCTATGCTGTGCAGGCAGCGATCGCCGCGCTGCATGCGCGCGCACCGAGTTTTGAGGAGACCGACTGGCCGCAGATCGCCGGGCTCTACGAGGTGCTGCTGCGCATAAGCCCGTCGCCGGTGATCGAGCTCAACCATGCCGCGGCGGTGTCGATGGTCGACGGCCCGGCACGCGCGCTCGATCTCGTCGACGCGATCACCGCGCGCGGCGGGCTCAACGGCTATGAGCTGCTGCCCGCGGTGCGCGCGGATCTGCTGCGTCGGCTGGAGCGGAAGGACGAGGCGCGCGAGGCCTATCGTGCCGCGACGGAGGCGACGCAGCTCGAGCCGCTGCGGCGGCTCTATGCGCGAAGGGTCAGCGAGATGGATTAGATGCCAAGCGCGCTTTGGTAGGCGAACAGGGCGGGCGCGCCGCCGGTGTGAAGGAAAATGACATCCTCGTCGTTGCGCCAACGCCCTTGGCGGATCATCGCGATCAGGCCCGCGAGCCCCTTGCCCGAATAGACGGGGTCAAGCACGAGCGCCTCGGATTGTCCTGCCAGCCGGATGGCTTCGATCGTGGCCTCGTGCGGCACGCCATAGGCTGGTCCGGCATGGCCGGCGACCACTTCGACCATGGCGTCGTCGAAGCCTGTACCGAGCAGATCCGCCGCCAGCCGCGCAAGAGCCACCACATCGGAGCGGACCCGCGCGGGCTCGGCATCGATATCGATTCCGACTATTCGCGTGTCGGGCATGGCTGCGGCCGCACCGACGACAAGACCAGCCTGCGTACCGGCGCTTCCGGTGCAATGCACGATTGCGGCCGGCTTGATGCCCGACAGCGCCGCCTGCTGCTCGATTTCGCAGATCGTCGTGGCGTAAGCGACCGCACCCAGTGCATTCGAAACGCCGTAAGGCACGAAATACGGCCTGCGTCCCTGCGCCCGGAGATCGTCGACGAGCGCGCGGATGGCGGCATTGCGATCGCCGGTCCACGGCACGTCGTGCAGCTGCGCGCCGAACAGCCGATTGAGAAAGGCGTTGCCCGAGGTCTCGTATTCCGGCGTCGGCGGCGCGAGCCGGCCGTGATAAACGGCGAGATGACAGGGGAGGCCAAGCTTGGCGGCAACTGCTGCAACCTGCCGCTGGCTGTTCGATTGCACGACGCCGCCCGAGACGATCGTATCGGCGCCGTTTGAAACCGCGTCGTGCAGAACGTAGTCGAGCTTGCGCAACTTGTTGCCGCCGAATCCGAGCCCGGTCGCATCGTCGCGTTTGACCCACAGTCGCGGCCCGCCGAGATGGGCCGTCAGCCGCTTCATCGGCTCGAGCGGAGTCGGAAGATCGGCGAGGCCCAGGCGCGGAAAAGCGGCGAGGCGGTCGATCAGCAGCTTGCGATCAATCTGCATCGTGTCGTTCGTCCCGCTCGGAGCCGGTCGTCGGACAATAGCCCGGCGATCGGAGTTGCAGCGACGATCGCGCGATCACTTTCAAGCGAACTGCGGAAGGAATTCCTCTCGCGACGGAGCGCAAGCGCGCTACTTCGAAGCCAGCGTGGTCGCTCCGTCCGCCGGCAGGCTCGCCAGCAGCGCCTGCAATGTCGACAGCGTCGAATGATCGGCGACGCCGTCGAGCCGCGCCGGGCGGAAATGGCGCTGGAACGCGGTGATGACTTCCATCGTCGCGGCGTCGTATTTGCCGGTCAACGGCACGCCGTAGCCGTACTTCGCGAGGGCCTGCTGCATGCTCAGCACCGCGTCGCTGATGGTGCCGAGCATCAGGCTCTCGCCGCGCACGACCGGAGCGGGCGTGACCCAGTGACCGACGCCGGAATTGGCCAGCGAATGCCACGGAAACTTCTCGCCGGGATCCTTCTTGCGCGCCGGAGCGACGTCGGAATGGCCGAGCACGCGGTGCGACGGCACTTTTCGGCGCAGCATGATGCCGCGGCACAGCGCGATCACGGCCGCGATCTGGCGCAGCGGAAACTCCGGATAGCCCCAGTCATGGCCACGATTGACGATCTCGATGCCGATCGAGCAGGAATTGACGTCGTCCTCGCCGGCCCATGACGAGACGCCGGCGTGCCAGGCGCGCTTCGTCTCGGGCACGCATTGCACGATGCGGCCGTCCTCCAGCACGACGTAATGCGCCGACACCTCGGTGCCCGCCGTGCACAGCCGCGCCAGCGCGCCCTCGACATCGGGCATGCCGGTGTAGTGCAGCAGGATCATGTCCGGCTGCCGGGTCTTGTTGCGCTCGCCATAGTTCGGCGAGGGAATGATGTCGGAGACGATCGAGGAATCCGGCTCGAACGTCCGCATGTTCGCCGCGGCCTTGGGAACCGGGAGAACGCGTTGACGCTTCGAATCAGACGGTGTTGACGAACCGGACGGCATGGGCAGCTCAGATCGAACGGAGAGTGGGCCAAGCCCTTCTCTTTACTATTCCTTTACCCTCGGCCGTGCGCAATCGCATGGCGCGGTTAACGGATGCATTTTGGCTGGGTGTGTGGATGCAGCATCACCGCCCAGTCGCCCTATCTTACGTCAGACACCTTTTCGACTTGTAACGGGTCGATCAACGCTTTCTTAACGCTGAGGGCCGTTACTGAGGGATGAAGAGCCGACCCGCGTCCGGAGGCGGCCAAAGCGTATTTTGGCTCGAAATCCCATGGCTGCCCGACAAATTCCACTGGGAACTCTGGGTTTGCAGCCCGGGACGACGCGGCTCGGTAACCATGTTGGACTGGGGCTTTGTCGTGGAACCGCCGCGAGCCGGAATTATTCGAGGCGTGATGGGCTGGTTCGCCCCCGATCTGGCATGGTTGTTCGGCAGGCGTTGCGCATGAGCACCGCTCCTCACATTCCCGTGCTCGGCCGCGAGGCGATCGATCATCTCGCGCCCCGCGCAGGCGGGATCTATGTCGATGCCACCTTCGGCGCCGGCGGCTACAGCCGCGCGATCCTCGACGTGCCGGGAACCCGCCTCATCGCGATCGATCGCGACCGCACCGCGATTGCGGGTGGGGCCGAGCTGGTCGAGCGCTTCGCTGGAAGGCTGACGCTGGTTGAAGATCGCTTCTCCAATCTCGCCGAGGTCTGCGCGGCACACGGCATTGAGGCCGTCGACGGCGTCGTGATGGATGTCGGCGTGTCGTCGATGCAGCTCGACCAGGCCGGCCGCGGCTTCTCGTTCCGCCTCGACGGACCGCTCGACATGCGGATGGGGCAGGCGGGCCCGACCGCGGCCGACGTCGTCGCGCGCGCCTCGGAAAGCGATCTCGCCGACATCATCTATCTGTTCGGCGAGGAGCGGCATTCGCGCCGCGTCGCCCGCGCCATCGTCGCTGACAGGCAGGAGACGCCGTTCACGACCACGCGCGCGCTCGCCGATCTCGTCGGCAGGGTGGTGCGCTCAAAACCCGGCGACATTCATCCGGCGACGCGGACGTTCCAGGCGCTGCGCATCTTCGTCAACGAGGAGCTCGAGGAGCTCCAGACCGCGCTCGCCGCGGCTGAGCACGTTCTCAAGCCCGGCGGCCGACTCGTGGTGGTCTCGTTCCATTCGCTCGAAGACCGCATCGTCAAGAATTTCCTCGCCGAACGTTCGAAGACCGGCGGCGGCTCGCGGCATCTGCCGGAGGTGGCGCAAACCGCGCCGAGCTTCCAGCTGCTGACGCGGCGTCCCGTGGTCGCCGGCGAGGAAGAAGTCGCGAATAATCCGCGCGCGCGTTCGGCAAAGCTGCGCGCCGCCGAGCGCACTTCGGCGCCGGCACATCACGACAGCGAGCCGTCGTCCTGGCCAAAGCTCTCCGACGTGATGAGGGGCGGCTAGCGCATGCGCATCATCCACCTCCTCGTCATCGGCGCGCTGATCTTCGCGGCGGCCTATGTCTACCGGATCAAGATGGACTCCACGGCGCGCACCGAGAGGGTGTTGCGGCTGCATGCTGAGATCCGCGAGCAGCGCGACGCGATCGCAGCGCTCCGCTCCGAATGGGCCAAGCTCGATGCGCCCTTGCGCCTGCAGGGCCTCGCCGAGCGGCATCTGCCGCTCAAACCCGTCAACGGTACGCAATATGACTCCCTGAAGAACCTGCCGGAGCGTCCGCCGCGGATGTTCAGGCCGGGCGAGCCGGATCCGATCGGCGCCATGCTCAACACCATCGAAGCCGCGAGCGACCCCGATACCGTGACGGGCTCCGTGCCTCGCCGCGAGGACAAGCAATGAGCCCGGCGACGCCCGCAAAACCAATGCAAAAGACCGAGCCTTGGCGGCAGCGGTTGATCCGCAGCCTGCTCTACGGGCGCAATGTCGACCGTGCCGCGAAAGCGCGCGCGCGCGTCGGCCTTGCGATGCTCGCCTTTACCTCGGTCTATCTCCTGATCGGCGGCCGGCTCGTGATGTTCGCGATCGGCGCCGACGCCCACAGCGCGCGCCGGGCCGCCGCACAGGAGGTGGTCGCGACCGCACGCCCCGACATCGTCGACCGCAACGGCGCGATCCTCGCGACCGACGTCAAGGCCGCGAGCCTGTTCGGCGAGCCGCGCCGCATCATCGACAAGGACGAGGCGATCGAGCTTCTGACCGCCACCGTGCCCGACCTCGACGACGCCGAGGTGCGCGAGCGCCTGTCGGGACGAAAGGGCTTCGTCTGGCTCAAGCGCGAGGTCACGGCGAAGCAGCAGCAGGACATCCACAAGCTCGGCATTCCCGGCATCGGCTTCCTGCGCGAGAACAAGCGCGTCTATCCGACCGGCAACGAGGTCGCCCACCTCATTGGTCTCGTCAACATCGACAACCAGGGCATCGCCGGCATGGAGAAGTGGCTCGACAACCAGGGCCTCGCCGATCTCCACCGCGCCGGCTTTGCCACCGATCGGCTGCAGAAGCCGATCGAGCTCTCGATCGATCTGCGCGTCGAGCACGCGCTGCGCGACGAGCTGTTGAAGGCCAAGGAGAAGTACCACGCCAAGGCGGCGTCCGGCATCGTCTCCAACGTCAAGACCGGCGAGCTCGTGGCCATGGTCTCGCTGCCGGATTTCGATCCCAACAACCCGAAGGAAGCGCACGACCCCGACCGTATCAACCGCCTGACCACGGGCGTCTACGAGATGGGCTCGACCTTCAAGGCGTTCACGCTGGCGATGGCGCTCGATTCCGGAAAGATCAATCTGAACTCGTCGTGGGATGCGCGCGGCAATCTGCACTACGGCAAGTTCACCATCCACGACAGCCATCCGCTCGGCCGTTTCATCAACACCAAGGAAGTGTTCACCTACTCGTCCAACATCGGAGCGGCGCGGATCGCGCTCGGCCAGGGCGTCGAGGCGCACAGGGCGTTCCTCGCCAAGATGGGCCAGTTGACGCGGCTGCGCACCGAGCTGCCGGAGAGCGCGGCGCCGCTAGTGCCGCGGCGCTGGGGTGAATTGAACACGGTGACCATCGCGTTCGGCCAGGGCATCTCGGTGGCGCCGCTGCAGGCGGTGATGGGCATCAATGCGCTGGTGAACGGCGGCTACTTGATTCCGCCGACCTTCATGAAGCGCACCGAAGAGGAAGCGGCGGCGATGGCCAAGCGCGTCATCAAGCCGGAGACCAGCGACAAGATGCGGTTCCTGATGCGGCTCAACGCCGAAATCGGCACCGCCAAGACCGCCGACGTCAAGGGCTACTATGTCGGCGGCAAGACCGGCACGTCCGAAAAGGTCATCAACGGCCGCTATGCCAAGAAGCGGGTGCTGAACTCCTTCACCGCGATCATGCCCTGCGACGATCCGAAATATCAGATCCTGATCATGCTGGACGAGCCGCAGGCGATCCCTGAAACGAAGGGTTTCATCACCTCGGGCTGGAACGCGGTGCCGACCGGCGGCAAGGTGATCGAGCGGATCGCCCCGCTTCTGGGCGTCGAGCCGCGGTTCGACCTGCCGCCGTCCGACCGCCTTATTCTTGCAGCATCCAGGACAACCCAGTAATCAACTGGGGTGGCCATCGCCGGTGCTGATTCGGCTTTTCCTGACGATTCGGCTCTCCGGCGCGGCATGTCGACTGGACGACCATGAAGCTGCGTGAACTTCTAGGCAATGACGCCGCAATCGAGCCCGCCGTCGCGGCGCTGGATGTGACCGGCGTTGCGCTGGACAGCCGCGTGGTCAGGCCCGGCGATCTCTTCTTTGCACTCGCGGGCAGCAAGACCGACGGCGCGCGCTTCATCGATGCCGCGATTGCCGCGGGCGCGGTGGCGGTGGTCGGGGAACATGCACCCGATGGCAGCAAGGTGCCGTTCATTGCGGTCGCCAATCCGCGCCGCGCACTGGCGCTGGCCG
Source organism: Bradyrhizobium genosp. SA-4 str. CB756 (assembly GCF_000473125.1). Lineage (NCBI taxonomy): Bacteria > Pseudomonadati > Pseudomonadota > Alphaproteobacteria > Hyphomicrobiales > Nitrobacteraceae > Bradyrhizobium > Bradyrhizobium genosp. SA-4. The sequence continues at coordinate 491,140 of NZ_KI421499.1, forward strand.
CGGCAAGATTCTTCCCTGCACAGCCCGCGACCATTGCCGCGGTGACCGGCACCAGCGGCAAGACTTCGGTCGCCGCCTTCACGCGCCAGATCTGGGAGCGGCTGGGTCATGCCTCCGCCAGCATTGGAACCATCGGTCTTGTCTCGCCGAAGCGCACCGTCTATGGCTCGCTGACGACGCCGGATCCGATCGCGCTTCACCGGCAGTTGGACGAGATCGCGCGCGAGGGCGTGACGCATCTTGCCTTCGAGGCTTCCTCGCACGGGCTCGACCAGTATCGCCTCGACGGCGTGCGCGTCGCCGCCGGCGGCTTCACCAATCTCTCGCGCGACCACATGGATTACCATCCGACCGTCGCGCACTATCTTGCCGCAAAACTCCGCCTGTTCCGCGAGCTGGTTCAGCCTGACGGCGCAGCGGTGATCTCCGCGGATCATGATTGCTCGGCCGAGGTGATCGATGCTGCGAAGTCGCGCGGCCTGCGCGTGATGGCGGTCGGCCGTAACGGCGACGGTGGTGAGGGCATTCGTCTCGTGGATGCGAAGGTCGAGGGTTTCTCACAGACGCTCGCGCTCGAGCATCGCGGCAAGCGCTACGCGGTCCGGCTGCCGCTGGTCGGCGAATTCCAGATCGAGAACGCACTGGTGTCGGCCGGTCTCGCCATAGGCACCGGCAGCGACGCGTCCAATGTGCTCGCGAGCCTCGAACATCTCGAAGGCGCCAAGGGCCGGCTCGAGCGCGTCGGCGAGCGCAATGGCGCGCCGATCTTCGTCGACTATGCCCACAAGCCCGATGCGCTGGCGAAGGCGCTGCAGGCGCTGCGGCCCTATGCGAAACGCAAGTTGATCGTGGTGTTCGGCGCCGGCGGCGATCGCGACGCCGGCAAGCGGCCGATCATGGGCGAGATTGCGGCCGAGAACGCCGACGGGGTCATCATCACCGACGACAATCCGCGCAGCGAGAAGCCTGAAGCCATTCGTGCCGAGATCCTCGCCGCTGCCAAGGGCGCCCGCGAGATCGGCGACCGCGCCGCTGCGATCCGCGCCGCGATCGAGGAGCTGCAGGATGGCGATGCGCTGCTGATCGCCGGCAAGGGCCACGAGACCGGACAGATCGTCGGCGGCGAGGTGCTGCCCTTCAGTGATCACGAGGCGGTCGCCGCCGCATTGACGTCGAGGACAGCATGAGCGCGCCAATCTGGACGGTGGCCGAGGTCGCGCGCGCGCTGGGCGCTGCCGGATCATTTCCGGACACGCCGATCGGCTTCGTCACGCAGGACAGCCGCCTGGTGAAGCCGGGCAGCCTGTTCGTCGCGCTGAGCGGCACGCCGAGCGGCGGCTTCGTCTCGGCCTTCGCCAGCGGGCGCGACGGCTGGGAGTTCGCCGACAAGGCGGAAGCTTCCGGCGCGGTGGCGATGATCGTGCCGCACGAGATCGCGGGCATCCGCATTCCGCAGATCGTCGTGAAGGACACGCTGATCGACGGCCTCTGGGGCCTCGCGCGCGCCGCCCGCGCGCGCTTCCACGGCCCAGTGATCGGCCTCACTGGCAGCGCCGGCAAGACCAGCACCAAGGAATTTCTGGCAGCTTATCCGAATGCCTATGCGAGCCCGGCGAGCTTCAACAATTTCTGGGGCGTGCCGCTGACGCTGTGCAACGCGCGGCCAGATGCCAGCCTCTGGGTCGTCGAGATGGGCATGAACCAGACCGGCGAGATCGCGCGGCTCAGCGAGCTGACGCGGCCGACCGTCGCGCTCGTCGTCAACGTCCAGCCGGTGCATCTGGAGAAGCTCGGCTCGCTCGAAGCCATCCGCCGCGAGAAGGTGTCGATCGCGCTCGGCCTGCCCGAGGACGGCGTGCTGGTGCTGCCTGCCGGCCTCAAGGCGTCCGAATGGAAGGGCAAGGTGGTGCGCTTCGGCGAGCATGCCGAGGTGCACGAGGTCGCGCACGCGCCGCATGGCGAGAGCTGGCAGATCGTCGCCATGATCGGCAAGAAGGAGATCGCCTTCAGCCTGACGCCGGGCGCGCCGCACCGCGTGCACAATGCGCTCGCCGCGCTCGCTGCGATCCGCGCCGCAAACCTCGATGCGGCGACGCTTGCGATCAAGCTCGACCGGGTCGGCATCATGACCGGCCGCGGCGTCGAGCAGGTGGTCGGCGGCGTCACCGTGATCGACGACAGCTTCAACGGCAATCCGGCCAGCGTCGCTGCTGCGCTGCAAAGCCTGCAGGCGCGCAGCATGACCGGCGGCCGCCGCATTGCGGTGCTCGGCGACATGCTCGAGCTCGGCGATGACGCGCCTTGCTATCACACCGGCCTTGCCGAGCATCTCGAAGGCATCGACGGCGTCTATTGCGTCGGCCCCTTGATGCGCCACCTCTACGAGCTGCTGCCGGCAGGAAAAAACCTGGGCTGGCACGACGATCCCGCCACGCTGAAGCCGGCCGAGGTCGCGAACCTGCTGAAGGCAGGCGATGTCGTGGTTGTCAAGGGCAGCAAGAAGATGTTCTGGGTCAACAAGTTTGTGCCGGGCCTAGTGGCCGCCTTGCAGGCAAAGGCGTAAACTGCTTGGAAGGCGCTGTTCCCGAATCCCACCTTTTGCGGCGCGGATCGTTTTCCCAGAGGTCGCCCGACCCATGAAGACCAGCGAATACGCGTGAGGCACGGTGAGTCGAGGTGAAGGGCCGAGAACAAGGTCAAGACCGCGTGCGCAAGGCCCCATAGGACCGTCTGAATGTTTTACTGGCTGATCGAGCTCTCCAACACATTTCCGAGTTTCGGTGCGGTGCGCACCGTCCTGAACGTCTTCCGTTACATCACCTTCCGCACCGGCGGCGCCATCGTCACCGGCGCGCTGTTCGTGTTCCTGTTCGGGCCGTGGATCATCGATCATTTGCGCATCCGCCAGGGCAAGGGCCAGCCGATCCGCACCGACGGCCCGCAATCGCATCTCAGCAAGAAGGGCACGCCCACCATGGGCGGGCTGATGATCCTGTCCGGCCTCACGGTCGGCACCGTGCTGTGGGCCAATCCGCTCAACCCCTATGTCTGGATCGTGCTGGCGGTGACGCTCGGCTTCGGCTTCGTCGGCTTCTATGACGACTACCTCAAGGTGACCAAGCAGACCACGACCGGGTTCGGCGGCAAGCTGCGCCTGCTGATCGAGGCGGCGATCGCGCTGGTCGCCTGCTATGCCTTGGTGCGGCTGAACCGCGATCCCGCCTCGACCGCGCTGACGATTCCGTTCCTGAAGGACACCGTGCTGCATTTCGGCTGGTTCTTCGTCGTGTTCGGCGCCTTCGTCATCGTCGGCGCCGGCAATGCGGTGAACCTCACCGACGGCCTCGACGGCCTCGCCATTGTGCCCGTGATGATCGCGACCGCGAGCTTCGCGATGATCGCCTATCTCGCCGGCAACGCCGTGTTCGCCGACTATCTCCAGATCAAATATGTCGCGGGCACCGGCGAGCTCGCGGTGCTGTGCGGTGCACTGTTAGGGGCCGGTCTCGGTTTCCTCTGGTTCAATGCCCCACCAGCTTCGATCTTCATGGGCGACACCGGCTCGCTCGCGCTCGGCGGCATGCTGGGCGCGATCGCGGTCGCGGTGAAGCACGAGATCGTGCTCGCGGTGATCGGCGGCCTGTTCGTGCTGGAGGCGGTCTCCGTCATCGTCCAGGTGGTCTCGTTCAAGCTCACCGGAAAGCGCATCTTCCGGATGGCGCCGATCCATCACCATTTCGAGCAGCTCGGCTGGACCGAGCCGCAGATCGTGATCCGGTTCTGGATCATCTCGGTGATGCTGGCGCTCGCCGGTCTCTCGACGCTGAAGCTGCGGTGATGGAACCGCGATGATCCCCGCCACATCCTTCGCCGGCAAGACGGTCGCGGTGTTCGGCCTCGGCGGCTCGGGGCTCGCCTCCTGCCATGCGCTGAAAGCGGGCGGCGCCGAGGTGATCGCCGCCGACGACAATGCCGAGAACGTCGCCAAGGCGGCGCAGGCTGGCTTCATCACCGCGGACTTACGCAACGTGTCCTGGGCCAATTTCGCAGCGCTGGTGCTCGCGCCCGGCGTGCCGCTCACCCATCCGGTGCCGCACTGGAGCGTGCTGAAGGCGCGAGAGGCAGGCTGCGAGGTGATCGGCGACATCGAGCTGTTCTGCCGCGAGCGCCGCCGCCATGCGCCGAACGCGCCGTTCGTCGCCATCACCGGCACCAACGGCAAGTCGACCACGACGGCGCTGATCGCGCATCTGACCAAGGTCGCGGGCTACGACACCCAGATGGGCGGCAACATCGGCACCGCGATCCTGTCGCTGGAACCGCCGCGCATGGGCCGCGTCCACGTCATCGAGATGTCGTCCTACCAGATCGACCTCACGCCCTCGCTCGATCCCTCCGTCGGCATTCTGCTGAATGTCAGCGAGGATCATATCGACCGTCATGGCACGATCGAGCACTACGCTGCGGTGAAAGAGCGTCTCGTTGCGGGCGTGCAGTCCGGTGGCACGTCGATCGTCGGCGTCGACGACGGCTATTGCCGCGACATCGCCGACCGGCTCGACCGTGCCGGCAAGAACGTCGTGCGCATCTCCGTCAGGAATCCGCTCGCGAGCGGCATCCATGTCGAGCACGGCACCATCGTGCGCACCGCGGGTGGCGCGCGCAGCGAAGTCGCAAAGCTCGGTGGCATCGGATCGCTGCGCGGCCAGCACAACGCGCAGAACGCGGCTTGCGCGGCCGCTGCTGCGCTCGCAATGGGCATCAGCCTCGATGTGCTGCAAAAGGGCCTGCGCAGCTTTCCGGGCCTTGCGCATCGCATGGAGCAGGTCGGCCGCCGCGGCAATGTGCTGTTCGTCAACGATTCCAAGGGCACCAACGCTGACGCCACCGCGCATGCGCTGTCGTCCTTCGCCGATATCTTCTGGATCGCGGGCGGAAAGCCGAAGGCGGGCGGCATCACCAGCTTGACCGGCTATTTCCCGCGCATCCGAAAAGCCTATCTGATCGGCGAGGCCGCGCAGGAGTTTTCCGGCACGCTCGGCTCGGTCGCGCACGAGATCAGCCAGACCCTTGACGTTGCCGTCGAGCACGCCGCGCGCGATGCGGAGGCATCGGGCCTTAACGATGCAGTCGTGCTGCTGTCGCCGGCTTGCGCCTCCTTCGACCAGTACCGCAACTTCGAGATCCGCGGCACCAAGTTCCGCGAGCTCGTGCAGGCGCTGCCGGGTGTGAAGCCGGTGGTGTGAGGCGCGTAGGATGGGTAGAGCGAAGCGAAACCCATCGCTCCAGCGGAATTGATGGGTTTCGCTTCGCTCTACCCATCCTACAATTCCAATCATCCGCGTTTCCTTAACCCCCCGGTAACCAACCTCGGCGACCAATGGGCGGACCTCTGTCCGAAAGCGGCCGCCCATGCTCTCCCGTGAAGAACGCACCCCCTTCTCCGAGTGGTGGTGGACCGTCGACAAGCCGCTGATGGGCGCCATCCTGGCCTTGATGCTCACCGGCGTGATCCTGTCGCTGGCGGCGAGCCCGCCGGTTGCGACCCGCATCGGGCTCGATCCGTTCCATTTCTTCAGCCGCCATGTGATGTTCCTGCTCCCGTCCTGCCTGGTGCTGCTCGGGGTGTCCTTCCTGTCGCCGCGGTCGATCCGCCGCAGTGCGCTGATCATCTTCGCGGCCAGCATCATCCTGATCGTGCTGACGCTGGCGATCGGCCCGGAGGTCAAGGGCTCGCGGCGCTGGATCACGCTGCTCGGCGTCAACATTCAGGCCTCCGAGATCGCCAAGCCGTCCTTCGTCGTCATCGCCGCCTGGCTGTTCGCGGAATCGACCAAGCGGCCGGAGATGCCGGCGACCTCGATGGCGCTGGTGCTGCTGCTGATGTTGGTGTCGCTCTTGGTGATGGAGCCGGATTTCGGCCAAACCATGCTGATCCTGATGGTGTGGGGCTCGCTGTTCTTCATCGCGGGCATGCGCATGATCTGGGTGTTCGGCCTCGCCGGTGCCGCCGCCGCCGGCTTGTTCAGTGCCTATCTGTTCGTTCCGCACGTGGCAGGGCGCATCAAGCGCTTCATGAACCCGGCCTCCGGCGACACCTTCCAGGTCGATACCGCCATGGAAGCCTTCTACAACGGCGGCTGGTTCGGCCTCGGGCCGGGCGAGGGCATTGCCAAGCGCAGCCTGCCGGACAGCCACACCGACTTCGTGTTCGCGGTCGCCGCCGAAGAGTTCGGCATCATCCTGTGCCTTGCGATGCTGGCGCTGTTCGCCTTCGTCGTCATCCGCACGCTGTCGCGCGCCTATGCCAATGAGGACATGTTCTCGCGCTTCGCGGCGTCTGGCCTTGCGATCCTGTTCGGCGTGCAGGCGGCGATCAACATGTCGGTGAACCTGCAGCTCATCCCCGCCAAGGGCATGACGCTGCCGTTCATCTCGTATGGCGGTTCCTCGATCGTGTCGCTAGCCTATGGCGTCGGCATGATGCTCGCGTTGACGCGGCTGCGCCCGCGCACCGAGGTCGAGGCCAGCGGCCGCGCCGAGGCGATGCGCAGCTACGCGTGACAGGTCTCGTGTCCCGGACCAGCGCAGCGGAGCGCAGAGCCGGGACCCAGAAATGTGGCAGCCATGGGCCCCGGTTCAGCAGCGCACCACGCCGCAAGATGCGGCGCGCTGCGCTGCGCCCGGGGCACGCGCACCGTGTAGCCGGCTCGCAATGACGAAAAAGTCCTTGTAAGACTATTTGCCATGGACACCTCCCCCCTGATTCTTCTCGCCGCGGGCGGCACCGGCGGCCATCTGTTTCCGGCCGAGGCGCTCGGCGTCGAGTTGATCCGGCGCGGCTTTCGCGTCCGCCTCGTCACCGACGAGCGCGCGCTGCGCTATAGCGGGCTGTTCAGCAAGGACATGATCGACGTCGTGGCCAGCGAGACCGCGCGCGGCCGCAATCCGTTTCAGCTCGCTTATGCCGGCCTCACCCTCGCCACCGGCACGCTGTCTGCGTATCGCCTGATCAAGCGCCTGAAGCCGGTCGCCGTCGTCGGTTTCGGCGGCTATCCGACACTGCCGCCGTTGGTCGCTGCAAAGCTCGCAGGCGTGCCCGGCATCATCCACGACGCCAACGCCGTGCTCGGCCGCGCCAACCGGTTTCTGTCGAGCCGCGTCCAAGCCATCGCGACGTCGCTGCCCGGCGTGCTCGATCGCGATCCGGCCCTGGCGGGCAAGACCACGACGGTCGGCACGCCGATGCGGCCGGCGATCCTCGCCGCAGCCGCCGTGCCGTATGTCGCGCCTGAGCCAAACGGCCCGCTGCGGCTGCTCGTCGTCGGCGGCAGCCAGGGCGCACGCATCATGGCCGACATCGTGCCCGGCGCGATCGAGCGGCTGGAATCGTCGTTGTGGAGCCGGCTGATCCTAACCCAGCAGGTCCGCGACGAGGACATGAGCCGCGTGCGCGCGGTCTACGACAAGCTCAAGATCAAGGCGGAGCTTGCGCCGTTCTTCACCGATCTGCCGGCGCGGCTCGCCTCCAACCATCTGGTGGTGTCGCGTTCCGGCGCCGGCACGGTGGCCGAGCTCGCCGCGATCGGCCGGCCCTCGATTCTCGTACCGCTGCCGGGCTCGATCGACCAGGACCAGTTCGCCAATGCCGGCGTGCTGGCCAAGGTCGATGGCGCGCTCCGCATCCCGCAGACCGAGTTCACCTCCGACCGTCTCGCGTCCGAGATCTCCGCCTTCGCCGCCGAGCCCGCGCGTCTTGCCGCCATGGCCGCCGCGGCGAAAGGGGCAGGCCGGCTCGATGCTGCCGAGCGGCTCGCCGATCTGGTGGTCAAAGTCGCTGGAATCTGACGCCCGTTCCGCCCCGGAATGGCCAAAAAAGCCCCTTGTCATGCCCCGCGAAAGCGGGGCATCCAGTATACGACGCAGCTGATTTGAATCTCAGGCGTCGCGGAATACTGGATCGCCCGCCTTCGCGGACGATGACCCCAAGGAAACCATATGAGACTGCCGCGCGAGATCGGACCCATCCACTTCGTCGGGATCGGCGGGATCGGCATGAGCGGCATCGCCGAGGTGCTGGTCAATCTCGGCTATACCGTGCAGGGCTCTGACGCCGCCGACAATTACAATCTCGACCGTCTGCGCAAGAAGGGCGCGAAGGTCTCGGTCGGCCATAAGGCCGAGAATGTCGATGGTGCCGAGGTCGTCGTGGTCTCCACCGCGATCAAGCGCGACAATCCGGAACTGATGGCGGCGCGCGAGCGGCGGATTCCGGTGGTGCGCCGCGCCGAGATGCTGGCCGAGCTGATGCGGCTGAAGAGCTGCGTCGCGATTGCCGGCACCCACGGCAAGACCACGACGACCACGATGGTCGCAACCCTGCTCGATGCCGGCGGGCTCGATCCCACCGTGATCAATGGCGGCATCATCAATGCGTATGGCTCCAACGCCCGGCTTGGCGCCGGCGACTGGATGGTGGTGGAAGCCGACGAGAGCGACGGCACGTTCTTGAAGCTGCCGACTGATGTCGCCATCGTCACCAATGTCGACCCCGAGCATCTCGATCACTTCAAAACTTTCGACGCCGTGCAGGACGCGTTCCGAAACTTCGTCGAGAACCTGCCGTTCTACGGCTTTGCCGTGATGTGCATCGATCATCCCGTGGTGCAGACTCTCGTCGGCAAGATCGAGGATCGCCGCATCATTACTTACGGCGAGAATCCGCAGGCCGATGCGCGGCTGCTCGACCTGACCCCGATGGGCGGTGGCTCCAAGTTCAAGGTCGCGTTTCGTGATCGCAAGACAGGGGCGGTGCATGAGATAGCCGATCTCATGCTGCCGATGCCCGGCCGCCACAATGCTTCAAATGCGACCGCTGCCATTGCCGTCGCACGCGAGCTCGGCGTGTCGGACGAGGAGATCCGCAAGGCGATCGCCGGCTTCGGCGGCGTCAAGCGCCGCTTCACCAAGACCGGCGAGTGGAATGGCGTCACCGTGATCGACGATTACGGGCATCATCCGGTCGAGATCGCAGCGGTGCTGAAGGCGGCGCGGGAATCCAGCAACGGCAAGGTCATCGCCGTGGTGCAGCCGCATCGCTACACCCGCCTGCAATCGTTGTTCGAGGAATTCTGCACCTGCTTCAATGATGCGGACGCCGTGGTGGTTGCCGACGTCTATGCCGCGGGCGAAGCGCCGATCGAAGGCGTCGATCGCGATCATTTCGTCGCGGGCCTGCGTGCGCATGGGCATCGCGAGGTGGTGCCGCTGCCGGGAGCGCCGGAGCTCGCGGGTATCGTCAAGGGCCTCGCGAAGTCCGGCGATCTCGTCGTGTGCCTTGGCGCGGGCAACATCACGCAATGGGCCTATGCATTGCCGGACCAGTTGAAGGCGCTGGAGTAGGGCGCGCGGATGTCGAGCCATCATCGATCACCGCCCGTGTGGCCACCCCTCTCCCTAACCCTCCCCCGCAAGGGGGGAGGGAACCCATCCGCCGATGCCTCCCTGACTCTCACAAAGGCTCAGAGGGCAGCTGCGGCGCCAGGGGAGGTGAGCACGCTGGTCGGGCTCCCTCCCCCCGTTGGGGAGAGGGGTAGGTCGCGGGCGCTGACGGACAATGTTGCCCGACGCAGTCTCATCGCAGCTCGCACGTCGGTCAGCACGCCATGAGCTTTCCCGACATCACCCCCTCGCTCAAAGCCGCGATGCCGGACCTGCGCGGTCGGCTGCTCGCCAACCAGTCGCTCGCCGAGCTGACCTGGTTTCGCGTCGGCGGTCCGGCGCAGGTGCTGTTCACGCCCGCCGACGAGGACGATCTCGCTTACTTCCTCGCGCATCTTCCGTCCGACATTCCCGTCTATGTCGTCGGCGTCGGCTCCAACCTGATCGTGCGCGACGGCGGCATTGCCGGCGTGGTGATCCGTCTCGCGCCGCGTGCCTTTGGCGAGGCGACTGCGGATGGCGACATCGTCACCGCGGGCGCTGCCGCGCTCGACAAGCGCGTGGCGGAAGTTGCAGCAAGCGCCAATATCGGCGGACTCGAATTCTACTTCGGTATTCCCGGCACGATCGGCGGTGCGCTGCGCATGAACGCGAGCGCCAATGGCGGCGAGACCAAGGACGTGCTGATCGAGGCGCGCGGCGTCGGGCGCGACGGCACCAAGCACACCTTCTCCAACGCCGAGATGAAGTTCGTCTACCGCAACAGCGGTGTCGATCCCTCCATCATCTTCACCTCCGCGCGCTTCCGCGGCGAGATCAAAGATGCCGAAGCGATCCGCGCGCGGATGGCGGAGGTGCAGACCCACCGCGAGACCGCGCAGCCGATCCGCGAGAAGACTGGTGGGTCGACCTTCAAGAACCCGCCGGGCCATTCCGCCTGGAAGCTGGTGGACGCCGCCGGCTGCCGCGGCTTGCGCGTCGGCGGCGCGCAAGTCTCGGAGATGCACTGCAATTTCCTGATCAACACCGGCGATGCCACCGCGCACGACATCGAGACGCTGGGCGAGACCGTGCGCGAACGCGTGAAGGTGAATTCCGGAATTGAGCTACACTGGGAAATCAAGCGGATCGGGGTTTCATGATCATCGTCATTCCGGGGCTCGCGAAGCGAGAGCCCGGAATCCATACTCACGATCGTGGTTATGGATTCCGGGCCTGCGCCTTGCGGCGCATCCCGGAATGACGAAGCAGATAGGTAACTGAGAACATGCGCATCACCATCCTCTTCGGCGGCTCCAACCGCGAGCGTCTGGTTTCGGTCGCCTCGGCCCAGGCGCTGCATCAGGCGCTGCCCGAGGCCGATCTCTGGTGGTGGGACGTCGAGGACAAGGTGCATGTGGTGCAGTCCAAGCAGCTGCTCGAACATGCCCGTCCGTTCGAGGACGAGTTCAAGCCCGGCACGCGGGGCATCCCGCTGGCGCAGGCGCTCGACCAGGCCAAGGCCGAAGGCCGCGTGCTGGTGCTCGGCCTGCATGGCGGGCGCGCGGAGAACGGCGAATTGCAGGTGATGTGCGAGGCGCGCGGCGTGCCGTTCACCGGCTCGGGCTCGGCCTCCTCGCATCTCGCCTTCGACAAGATCGCGGCCAAGCACTTCGCCGCGCTCGGCGGCGTGACGCCGCCGGCCAACATTGCGCTCGAGACCATCGACGAAGCCTTCGCCGAATATGGTCGGCTGATCGCAAAACCCGCCCGAGATGGCTCGAGCTACGGCCTGATCTTCGTCAACGCCAAACAGGACCTCGTCGCCGTCCGCAACGCCGCCAAGCACGAAGAATATGTGATCGAGCCCTACATCGCCGGCGTCGAGGCGACGTGCGGCGTGCTGGAGCGCCCCGATGGGTCGATCATCTCGCTGCCGCCGATCGAGATCATTCCGGGCGAGGGCAATTTCGACTACGCGGCAAAATATCTTTTGAAGTCGACCCAGGAGATCTGTCCCGGCCGATTCGCGCCCGAGATCACCGCCGCGCTGAAGGAGCAGGCGATGCTGGCGCACCGGGCGATGTCCTGCACCGGCTACTCCCGCTCGGACTTCATCGTCTCGGAGAGGGGCCTCGTCTATCTCGAAACCAACACGCTGCCCGGGCTGACCAAGTCCTCGCTCTACCCCAAGGCGCTGAAAGCCGAAGGCATCGCGTTCGTCGACTTCCTGCGCGGCCTGGTCGAGCTCGCGGAGCGGGGTGCGCGAAAATAATTAGGACTGGTTAACGGCCGAACGGCCGAAATGGCCCGGTTTGGGGTCCAAATCCGGTAAAATGCCGGACATCGCGGCATAAATGCCAGATATCGTGGGGCAAAAAGCATCCCGCGTTAACGAAGTTTACCTTTTGTTTACCAGGACATCCGAAGGTTAACGCTGGCGGCGCATATGGCGTTTTGGCTGCCGGCGCGTGAGCTGTCCTGGTGATGTCACCTCCAGCGAACGCTTTGAACGGGAGAGGTTTCTTCTGCTGAAGACCAGCACCCGGCCCGGCAAGTCCGAGACGTCATGTTCGCCAGGACCCGCGCGATGTCGCGGGCTAACTGTTGACGAGCTCGTGCAATGGATGGTGCAGGAAGCCTCACCCGGTCGCTTTTCAGATCGCTGAGGCCCCAAGCTGACCTGAAGGCGGCCGCTATCGGAGCGGTCGTGCTTCTGCGCGAGTGGGTGCAGGACAAGCGGGCCGAAGCTCGCGCTGCCGCCCAGGACAAGATCAGGACCAAGGCCAAGTCCAAGCCGGTCGTCGAGCGCGAGCCCCCGCCGCGTGTGGTCGCGCTGGTCGAGCGCTATCTGCCGCGCCGGGTCGGGCTCACCATGACCGTGGTGCTGTTGCTCGGAAGCTGCGGCTTCGGCATCGTCAAGGGCGGCCATCTCCAGGATTTCATCACCGCGGTCAGCGATGCCCGCAACGCGCTGGCCAATTCCGCCGGCTTCCGCATCACCTCGGTCGCGATCAACGGCCGCAAGCAGCTCACCCAGGACGAGATCCTCGCGATCGGCGGCGTCAGCGGCCGTTCCTCGCTGCTGTTCCTCGATGCCGACGCGGTGCGCGACAAGCTCAAGGCCAATCCCTGGATCGCTGATGCGACCGTGCTGAAGCTCTATCCGGGCCGGCTGATGATCGACATCACCGAGCGCCAGGCGTTCGCGCTGTGGCAGGAGGCCGGCCGGCTCTCCGTGATCGCCGACGACGGCGCCGTGCTCGAACCCTATGTCTCGCGCCGCTTCCTGGCGCTGCCGCTCGTGGTCGGCAAGGGCGCCGACACCCAGGCGCGCGATTTCCTGGCGCTGCTGGCGCGCTATCCGCAGATCAATTCGGTGACCAAGGCCGCGATCTATGTCGGCGAGCGGCGCTGGAATTTGAGGCTCAAGGACGGCCTCGACATCCGCCTGCCCGAGCAGGACGTCGGCAACGCGCTGGCGATGCTGTCCCGGCTCGACAAGGAGGACAGGCTGTTCTCCCGCGACATCGTCGCCGTCGACATGCGCCTGCCCGATCGCCTGGTAGTGCAGCTGTCCGACGACGCCGCCAAGGCGCGCGAGGAGCAGTTCAAGGACAAGAAGAAGAAAAAGGCCGGGGACGCCGCATGACCGGTCTTGATCGCAACCAGACGCCGAAGACGCGCCCGATGCCGCACAAACGCGGCGGCCTCGTCGCCTGCCTCGACATCGGCACCAGCAAGATCGCCTGCATGATCGCGCGGCTGAAGCCGTCGCCGCCGAGCGACGCGCTGCGCGGCCGCACCCATGCGGTGGAGCTGATCGGCTACAGCCAGATCCAGTCGCGCGGCATGAAGGCCGGCGCGGTGATCGATCTCGGCGAATGCGAGCAGGCGGTGCGCCAGGCCGTCGGGCTCGCCGAGAAAATGGCCAAGGTGCGGGTGGACTCCGTGCTGCTGTCGGTCTCCGGCGGCCGGCTCTCCGGCCAGCTGGTCGAAGCCGCCGCCGACATCCGCGGCGGCGCCGTGACGCCGGCCGATGTCAGCCGCGTCACCTCCACCGGCATGCGCCACGCCACCGGCGAAGGCCGCACCGTGCTGCACGCGCTGCCGGTCGGCTACACGCTCGACGGCGTCAAGGGCATCCGTGATCCCCGCGGCATGGTCGCGCATCAGTTCGGCGTCGACATGAACGTCGTCACCTGCGACGCCACCGTGGCGCGGAACCTGATGCTGGCGGTGGAGCGCTGCCACATCAACGTCGAAGCCATGGCGGCGAGCTCCTATGTGGCCGGTCTTTCCGTGCTGACCGACGACGAGGCCGATCTCGGCGCCGCCGTGGTCGAGATGGGCGCGGGCACCACCACCATCGCGGTCTATTCCGGCGGACGTTTCGTGCATGCGGCCGGTTTTGCGGTCGGCGGGCAACACATCACGATGGATCTCGCGCGCGGACTCTCCGCGACCATTGCCGATGCCGAGCGAATCAAGACGTTATACGGGACCGTCATCACCGGCGGATCGGACTCGCGTGAGCTGATGTCTGTACCGACAGCCGGTGACGAGCAGGATCTGCCGCAGATCGTCTCCCGCGCCACCATCGCCAACATCGTCAAGCACCGTGCCGAGGAAGTCTTCGAAATGGTTCGGGACAAGCTGAAGGATTCGCCCTTCGCCTCAGAGCCCAACGGTCGCGTCGTGCTCTCGGGCGGCGCCTCGCAGCTCACCGGTCTTGTCGAACTCGGCACCCAGATTCTCGGCCGGCCCGTGCGGGTCGGTCGTCCGCTCGGTTTCGGCCGGCTGCCCAACGAGGCGAAGAACGCCGCGTTCGCGGTGCCGGCCGGACTTCTCGTCTACCCTCAATATGTTCACCTCGAACATGTCGAACCGCGGCATACGCGGCAGCAGGTCAAGACAGGGACCGGCGGTTATTTCGGAAAGGTCGGACGATGGCTACGCGAGGGCTTTTGATGACTCATTTCCGCAATTCCCGATTTTCACCAACTCCCGCGGCCACCGGCCGGGGCGAACCCACGCGCGCGTGATCGAGAGGCAACCATGACCATCAGCATCAATGTTCCTGATATTCACGAACTGAAGCCCCGGATCACCGTGTTCGGCGTCGGTGGCGCCGGTGGCAACGCCGTCAACAACATGATCACGGCGGGCCTGCAGGGCGTCGACTTCGTGGTCGCCAACACCGACGCGCAGGCGCTGACGATGTCGAAGGCGCAGCGCATCGTGCAGATGGGCACTGCGGTCACCCAAGGCCTCGGCGCAGGTTCGCAGCCGAACGTCGGCGCCGCGGCGGCGGAAGAGGTGATCGACGAGCTGCGCGACCATCTCTCGGGCGCCAACATGGTGTTCGTCACCGCCGGCATGGGCGGCGGCACTGGCACGGGTGCTGCTCCGGTGATCGCCAAGACCGCGCGCGACATGGGCATCCTCACCGTCGGCGTCGTGACCAAGCCGTTCCACTTCGAAGGCGGCCGCCGCATGCGCACCGCCGAAGCCGGCATCAACGAGCTGCACAAGGTCGTCGACACGCTCCTGATCATCCCGAACCAGAACCTGTTCCGGGTCGCCAACGAGAAGACCACCTTCGCCGACGCCTTCGCGATGGCCGACCAGGTGCTCTACTCCGGCGTTGCCTGCATCACCGACCTGATGGTCAAGGAAGGCCTGATCAACCTCGACTTCGCCGACGTGAGGGCGGTGATGAGGGAAATGGGCAAGGCGATGATGGGCACGGGCGAAGCGTCCGGCGACAAGCGCGCGCTGACCGCCGCGGAAGCCGCGATCGCCAACCCGCTGATCGACGACTCATCGATGAAGGGCGCCAAGGGCCTCCTGATCTCCATCACCGGCGGCAAGGACCTCACGCTGTTCGAGGTGGACGAAGCCGCGACCCGCATCCGCGAGGAAGTCGACCAGGACGCCAACATCATCGTCGGCGCCACCTTCGACGAAGCGCTCGACGGCCTGATCCGCGTCTCGGTCGTCGCCACCGGCATCGAGCAAGCCGCGATCGCCCGCAACAGCCAGGCGACCTCCGCTCCCGTCGCGAACGCCGCGCCGCAGGTGCAGCAGGCTCCTGCCGCTCCGGCCGCCGCTGCCGAGAGCCGTCTCGCCGACCTCACCGCGCGGCTCCGCGCCGACAACCAGCGCCTGGCCGAACGCGCCCAGAAGCTGGAAGCGCAGATCCCGGCCGCCGCTCCGGTTGCGGCCGCCCCGGCCGCGCCGCGTGCGAATGTCGAGCGCGCCGCGCTCGCCGCCATCGCCGCCGCCGTCTCCGATGTGCCGCAGGCGCCGCAGACCTATGGTGACGTCACAGTGCGCCCGATCGCGCAGAAGCCGACCCTGTTCCCGGAGCCTGAGCAGGCCCCGATGGCGATGCAGGAGCCGATGACGCCGGAAAACTTCATCCCGCCGCAGGCCGAGCGCCCGCCGGTCCGTGCGCCGCGGATGCCGCGCCTCGAGGAACTGCCGATGCCGGCCCAGGCCGAGCTTCGCCAGGCCCGCGGCGAGGTCGAGGAGGAGACCCCGCAGAAGAGCCGCCTGTCGCTGCTCCAGCGACTCGCCAATGTCGGCCTCGGCCGCCGCGACGAGGAGAGCGAGCCGCCGGTCGCCGCCCGCACCGCCGGTCCCGCGATGCCGCCGCTGCCCGATCGCCGTTCGCAGAAGAGCGTGGCGCAGCAGATCGCGGCCAGCGAGCCGGTATCGGAGTATGCGCGCCGTCCCGCGCCGCAGGGTCTGGACATGCATGGCCGCCCGGCGCCTGTTGCGCCGGCGCCACAGGGTGACGACCATCTTGATATCCCGGCCTTCCTGCGGCGGCAGGCGACCTGAGGATTGTTACAATAGGGCAGACGAAAAAAGGTCCCGGCAGCAAGCTTGCCGGGACCTTTCCTTTTCTCCCGTGCATGCCCGGATTGCGCAGCCAAACAACTGATTTTAAATCATTAATTACGTATTCGGTGGTTCAGTAAAACTGCCGATATCGGCTCGAAACTCCGGCGCAATTTGGTTAAGCCTTGGCGCGAATACGGCAGGTTTGGGGTAACAATCGGTAAAAAAGCGTGAGTTGGCGCTGTTTGAGGCAGCAACTATGGTTTGCCGTGACTTGGGGATACGGAGATTCGCAACCGTCGGCACTGGCCGGCCAAGTGGGTCTAGTATAAGTCGCAGTGGGTCGTAGTGGGGCGGATTCCTGATGAAATTTAGCCGGCAAACAACGCTTCGCGCGCAAGCCACCGTGGCAGGCGTAGGCGTTCACTCCGGTCTTCCCGTGACTCTCACGCTCGGGCCTGCGCCTGTCGACGCGGGTTTTATTTTTGTCCGTACCGGCCTTGAGGGAAGTGACCGCGAAGTTCAGGCGACCGCCGAGCAGGTGATCGCAACCGATTTCGCCACCGTCCTCGGCGACCGCAGCGGTCCTTTGGTGTCCACCGCCGAGCATGTGCTTGCTGCGCTGCGGGGCATGGGCGTCGACAACGCCACCATCGAGATCGACGGACCGGAAGTGCCGATCATGGACGGCAGCGCGGCGGCCTTCATTGCGGCGATCGACCAGGCCGGCATCGTCACCCAGCCGGCGCAGCGCCGCTTCATCCAGGTTCTGAAGCCGATCTCGGTCAAGATCGGCGACTCCTTCGGCGAGATCCGGCCCTATGCCAACGGATTCCGTGCCGAAGTCGAGATCGACTTCACCAATCCCGTCATCGGCCAGCAGAGCTATTCCTTCGAGCTCAGCACGGAACGTTTCCGCCGCGAAGTCGGCCGCGCCCGCACCTTCGGCCTGATGTGCGATGTCGCCCGTCTCTGGAGCGCGGGCTACGCCCTCGGCGCCTCCTTCGACAACACCGTCGTGTTCGACGAGGAGCGGCTGCTCAACACCGAAGGCCTGCGCTACGCCGACGAATGCGCCCGCCACAAGGTGCTGGACGTGATTGGCGACCTCGCGCTGGCCGGCCTGCCGCTGCTCGGCGCCTACCGTTCGGTTCGCGGCGGCCACAAGCTCAACCATGCCGTCCTGACCGCGCTGCTTGCCGACCGTACGGCCTGGCGCGTTGTCGAGGGCGAGGCGGCTCGCCGCACCGCGCGTCCGCTGGGCGAAGTCGGCCGCGGCATCGTCGGCGGCCGGATCGCTGCGGCCTACGGGCCGGACGTGTCCTGAACAGACCTGTTGTCGCGGGTGCGCGGCGGCCTTTTCCCCGGGAAACTCCTGGTAACCATGATCCGCTAGCATTGCGGCAATTTCGCCTTAATCCGGGCGGAATGCCTGCCTATCGGGTGGGTTAGCGAACGTTTTTCGGTTACTCCTGCGTGGTCGCATGGCAGGCACCACGGTCACATTTCGCGCCCATGACCGGGTTCATGGGCTGGCGGGCACCGCATCACAGGGCGTCAGGTCTTAAATTCATGTCGGCACAGCGTATGACGCGCGGATATCTCTCGGTCTCGTCTGGCGCCCGCGGGCTGCTTCACGCCGCCACCTTCATCCTGCTCGCGCTGCCGCTGGCCGGCTGCGGCACCGGCGCACTCTGGGACAAGTTCACCGCCAAGGACGACACCTTCGTCGAGGAGCCCGCCGACAAGATCTACAATGAGGGCTTGTACCTCATGAACGAAAAGAAGGACATGAAGGCGGCGAACAAGAAGTTCGAAGAGGTCGACCGCCAGCATCCTTATTCCGACTGGGCCCGCAAATCGCTGCTGATGTCGGCCTACGCCTCCTACCAGGGCGGCGACTTTGACGGCTGCATCGGTGCCGCCACCCGCTACGTCACGCTGCATCCCGGCAGCCCGGACGCGGCCTATGCGCAGTACCTGATCGCCGCCTCCCATTACGACCAGATTCCGGACGTCAGCCGCGACCAAGCCCGCACCGAGAAGGCGATCGCCGCGCTCGAAGAGGTGGTGCGCAAATATCCGAACTCGGAATATGCGACCTCGGCCAAGGCCAAGATCGAGGGTGCGCGCGACCAGCTCGCCGGCAAGGAAATGAATGTCGGCCGTTACTACGCGCAGAAGCGCGACTACACCGCGGCGATCAACCGCTACAAGACCGTCGTGACGCAGTACCAGACCACGCGCCACGTCGAGGAGGCGCTATTCCGCCTCACCGAGGCCTATATGGCGATCGGCATCGTCGGCGAGGCGCAGACCGCGGCCGCCGTGCTCGGCCACAATTTTCCTGACAGCCGCTGGTACAAGGACGCCTATAATCTTGTAAAATCGGGCGGTCTCGAACCGAGCGAGAATCAGGGGTCCTGGATCAGCCGGACCTTCAAGAAGATAGGTCTGTAGGTCCTCGGCTAGGAAATCTGGTTCCATGCTGGCGCGTCTGTCGATCCGTGACATCGTCCTGATCGAACGGCTCGATATCGAATTCGCCACTGGCCTTGCGGTTTTGACCGGCGAGACCGGTGCGGGCAAATCCATCCTGCTCGATGCCTTTGCGCTGGCGCTCGGCGGCCGCGGCGATGCCGGCCTCGTGCGTCACGGCGCGGAGCAGGGGCAGGTCACCGCCGTGTTCGATGTCCCCAAGAATCACCCCGCAGCAAAAATCCTCGCCGAGAACGGCCTGGAAGACACCGGCGAGATGATTCTCCGCCGGGTGCAGCTCGCCGACGGCCGCACCCGCGCCTTCATCAACGACCAGTCGATCAGCGTGCAGACGCTGAAGGCGGTCGGTGCCGCCCTGGTCGAGATCCACGGCCAGCACGACGAGCGTGCGCTGGTCGATGCCGCCACCCACCGCCGCCTGCTCGATGCCTTCGCCGGTCTGGAGAAGGACGTCGCCGCAGTCGAAGCGCTCTGGGAGGCCCGCCGCACCGCCAACACCACGCTGGAAGTGCACCGCGCCGGCATGGAGCGCGCCGCGCGCGAGGCCGACTATCTGCGCCATGCCTCCGACGAATTGAAGCAGCTCGCGCCCAAGGACGGCGAGGAGACAGCGCTGGCCTCGCGCCGCACCACCATGATGCAGGGCGAGAAGATCGCCTCCGATCTGCGCGAGGCGCAGGAGGCCGTCGGTGGCAATCATTCGCCGGTTGCGGCACTGTCGGCCGCGGTGCGCCGGCTGGAACGTCGCGGCGTGAACTCGCCGACGCTGGTCGAGCCTGCCGTGCGGGCGATCGACACCGCGATCAACGCGCTGGAGGAAGCCGACCAGCATCTCCAGGCCGCACTTGCCGCGACCGACTTCGACCCGGCCGAGCTCGAGCGCATCGAGGAGCGGCTGTTCGCTTTGCGTGCGGCCTCGCGCAAATATTCGACGCCGGTCGATGGCCTGGCTGCGCTGGCTGCCAAATATGCCGCCGATGTCGTGCTGATCGATGCCGGCGCCTCGCAGCTCAAGAAGCTGGAGCAGGCCGCGATCGAGGCCGATTCGCGTTATGCGGCTGCCGCCAAGAAGCTGTCGCTGGCGCGGCAGAAATCCGCGGAGAAGCTCAACAAGGCCGTCAACGCCGAGCTCGCCCCGCTCAAGCTCGAGCGCGCCAAGTTCATGACCCAGGTCGAGACCGACGAGGCGGCGCCAGGCCCGCAAGGCTTCGACCGCGTCGAGTTCTGGGTGCAGACCAATCCGGGCACGAGGCCGGGGCCGTTGATGAAGGTCGCCTCCGGTGGCGAGCTGTCGCGCTTCCTGCTGGCGCTCAAGGTCGTGCTGTCCGACCGCGGCTCGGCGCCGACGCTCGTCTTCGACGAGATCGACACCGGCGTCGGCGGTGCGGTCGCGGACGCCATCGGCGCGCGGCTGGCGCGCCTCGCCGGCAAGGTGCAGGTGATGGCCGTGACCCACGCCCCGCAGGTCGCCGCCCGCGCCGACCAGCATTTGCTGATCTCCAAGGACGCCCTCGACAAGGGCAAGCGCGTCGCCACCCGCGTCAATGCGCTCGCCGCCGACCACCGCCGCGAGGAGATCGCGCGGATGCTGGCGGGAGCGGAGATCACCGCGGAGGCGAGGGCCGCCGCGGAGAGGTTGCTCAAGGCAGCGACGGCGTAGTCTGTTTCCACCGTCATTCCGGGGCGATGCAAAGCATCGAACCCGGAATCTTGAGATTCCGGGTCTGGTCCTTCGGACCATCCCGGAAGGACTCCTTATTTGCAGATCGACTCGTACAGATCATTCCAGTCTGGATTGTCCTTCTCGATCAGCTGGATTTTCCAGGCCCGCTTCCACTTCTTGAGTTCTTTCTCGCGTGAGATCGCCGAGATCGGATCGTCGTAGACCTCGAACCAAACTAGCTGCGTGATGTTGTATTTGGCCGTGAAGCCCCGGACGGCCTTGATTCGATGCTCGTAGACGCGACGCACGAGGTCATTGGTGATGCCGACATAGATTGCCCCATCTCGTCGGCTTGCTAGAATATAGACGTAATACGCCATGAGCCCCTCCCACGACTTCGTCATTCCGGGGCGCACGAAGTGCGAACCCGGAATCTCGAGGTTCCGGGTCTGGTCCTTCGGACCATCCCGGAACGACGGAGCACAACTCTAAGTACAATGGCAAGAGCAGCAAAATCCAAAGCAAGGCCGCTTCGCGACGTCACCGAGCTCACCAAGGCGCAGGCCAAGGTCGAGCACATGCGGCTCGCGCTCGAGCTCGAGGAGCACGATCGCCGCTATTATCAAGAGGACGCGCCCAGCGTCACCGACGCCGAATACGACGCGCTGCGCCAACGCTTCAACGCTATCGAGAAACGCTTTCCGGAATTCGTCAGCGCGGACTCGCCCTCGCAGAAGGTCGGGGCTGCGCCGTCGGGACGCTTCACGAAGGTGCGTCACTCCCTTCCCATGTTGTCGCTCGACAATGCCTTTGCCGAAGAGGACGTGCGCGACTTCGTCGGCCGCATCGTGCGCTTCCTGAAGCTCGACGACGGCAAGGTCGATTTCTCCGCCGAGCCGAAGATCGACGGCCTGTCGATGTCGCTGCGCTACGAGGGCGGCGATCTCGTCACCGCGGCGACGCGCGGCGACGGCGCGGAAGGCGAGGACGTCACCGCCAACATCCGCACGCTCGAAGACGTGCCGCAGAAGCTGAAGGGCCGCAACGTCCCCGACATCTGCGAGGTGCGCGGCGAGGTCTACATGACCAAGAAGGCGTTCCTGGCGCTCAACGAGCGGCAGAAGGCGGCGGGCGACACCATCTTCGCCAACCCGCGCAACTCGGCCGCGGGCTCGCTGCGGCAGAAGGACCCGACCATCACCGCCTCGCGTCCCCTGGGCTTCTTCGCCTATGCCTGGGGCGAGATGAGCGCGATGCCCGAGGGCACGCAGAGCGGCATGATCGGCTGGTTCGAGCGCTGCGGCTTCAAGACCAATCCGCTGACCAAGCTGTGTCACTCGGTCGAGGAGATGCTCGCCTTCCATCATTCCATCGAGGAGCAACGCGCGCGGCTCGACTACGACATCGACGGCGTCGTCTACAAGGTCGACCGCATCGACTGGCAGGAGCGGCTCGGCTTCGTCTCGCGCACGCCCCGTTGGGGCATCGCGCACAAATTCCCGGCCGAGCGCGCCATGACGGTGCTGCGCGACATCGAGATCCAGGTCGGGCGTACCGGCTCGTTCACGCCGGTCGGCAAGCTCGAACCGGTCGGCGTCGGCGGCGTGATCGTGCAGAACGTCACCCTGCACAACGAGGACTACATCAAGGGCATCGGCAACAAGGGCGAGGTGCTTCGCGAGGGCCGCGACATCCGGATCGGCGACACCGTCGTGATCCAGCGCGCTGGCGACGTCATTCCGCAGGTGGTCGATGTCGTCCTCGACAAGCGGCCGAAGACCGCCAGGGAATTCCACTTTCCCAAGAAGTGCCCGTGCCCGCTGCACACCGACGTCACGCGCGAGGAGACGGCGGCGGGCGAAGAGGGCTCGCGCGCCCGCTGTACCGGCGAGTTCGCCTGCCCCTATCAGAAGATCGAGCATCTCAAGCTGTTCGTCTCGCGGCGCGCGTTCGACATCGATGGGCTCGGGGAGAAGCAGCTCCAGTATTTCTTCGATGAAGGATGGGTCAAGGAGCCCGCCGACATCTTCACGCTGGAGAAGCGCAATTCGAAGCTGAAGCTCGAGGAGATCGAAGGCTACGGCGCGACCTCGGTGCGCAATCTGTTCGGCGCGATCGAGAGCCGGCGCAAAATCGCACTGGAGCGTTTCGTCTATGCGCTCGGCATGCGCCATGTCGGCGAGACCACGGCGCTGGCGCTGGCACGCGGCTACGGCTCCTGGGATGCCTTCCACGACGCCTGCCTCAAGGTCGCCAAGGGCGACGAGGAGGCGATGACGGACATGGACGCGCTCGACCAGATCGGCGACACCGTGATCAAGAGCATCGCCGATTATTTCGGCGAAAGCCACAACCGCGGCATCGTCGAGCGGCTGACGAAAGAGGTCGAGATCGTCGACGCCGAGAAGCCGAAGAGCAACTCCGCCGTCGCCGGCAAGACGGTGGTGTTCACCGGCTCGCTGGAGAAGATGACGCGCGACGAGGCCAAGGCCACCGCGGAGCGTCTGGGCGCGAAAGTGTCGGGCTCGGTGTCGAAGAAGACCGATCTCGTCGTCGCCGGCCCCGGCGCCGGCTCGAAGCTCGCGGAGGCCAACAAGCACGGCGTCAAGGTGCTGACCGAGGACGAGTGGCTGAAGCTGATCGGGGAGTGATTGCAATTCACTCTCCACCTACTCCGATGTCATCGCCCGGCTTGACCGGGCGATCCAGTATTCCAAAGACAGCGCGAGGATGCGGACAAGCCGCGGCGTACTGGATCCCCCCGCCTTCGCGGGGGATGACACCGAGGGTGTTGTGACTGCCGTCGCCCACAGCGACGGCTACATCATTCCGCTTTCTTCCTCTTCCGCCTGCTCGATCAGCGTCTCGCTCACCACCACCTCGCGGCGGGGGACGACGAAGATCATCATGCAAGCACAGAGCAGCGAGATCGCCAGCACTGCCGAGGTCAGCGGTAGCGTCGTTGTTGAATGGCCGCCGAGATAGGCGCCGAATTGCGACATCAGCGCGCCGATGCCCTGCTGGAGGAAGCCCATCGCGCCTGATGCGGTGCCGGCTGCTTCGGGGCGGATGCTGATGGCACCTGCGGCCGAGTTCGCCATCACGAAGGCATTGCCGACCATCACGATCATCTGCGTGCCGAATAGCCAGGCCGGTGCCTCGTTCCAGCCGGTGAAACTGAACAGCAGGTTCAGCAGGCTGCCGCACAGCTGCAGGCCGAGACCGAACCAGATCAGTTTCTCCAGCGAGTGCCGCGGCGCAAAGCGCACGCAGAGCAAATTGCCGACGAGATAGGCAAAGCCGGTCGTAGCGAACCAGGCGCCGTATTCTGCGCTGGTCCGGCCCATCTGCGTGACCACGATATAGGGGCCGCCACCGGCGAAGGTGAAGATGATCTGCGACGCCAGTACCTGGCACATCACATAGCCGATGAATGCGCGGCTCTTGATCAGGGTGCCGACGTCGCTGCGAAAGCCGCCGCTGCCGACTGCGCGGTCGCGGCGCGTCTCCGGCAATGCGATCGCGATGCCGACGGCGACCGCGATCGCGCCGATCGTGACGGCGTAGAAGATGGCGCGCCAGCCGAACGCGGTCTCGATCAGGCCGCCGGTGAGCGGCGAGACCATCTGGCCGATCATCAGGGCGGCAACCACGAGGCTGATCATGGAGGCAACGCGGTCGCGCTCGTAGATGTCTCGGATGATGGCACGGCTGATCACCATGCCGGAGGCGCCGCCCAGTGCCTGGAAGAAGCGCGCTGCGATCAGTTGCGGCAGGGTCTCGGCGAAGATGCAGGCGATGCTCGCTGCGACCATCAGCGCGAGGCCTCCAAGCAGCACCGGACGCCGGCCGAACTTGTCGGACAGCGGCCCCATGATGAGCTGCGACATCGCGATGCCGACCATGTAGAGCGACACCGTCATCTGCGCGATCGAGATGTCGCGCCCGAACGTCGTCGCCAGCACCGGCAGTGCCGGAACCAGGATGTAGAGCGATATCGGCGCGATCCCGGTCATGACGACCAGCAACAGCAACACCACGCGCGAGGTCGCGATGTTCTTCGTTGCCGCATCCGGCGGCCTGCTGATCATGCCGTGCATTGTCGTCCGTCTTTCGAAGTCGAATCGACTGTAGCGTGCTCACGCAAGACGGATATCGGCGTTTCGGAATGCGGCTATTCGGATTTCGGGACGGTGGTGATGAGACCGTGCGCAGGCCGTTATTCTACGGGGCGCGCGTGTCGAGATGTTGTGCGTTCGTGCCGCATCTTCGCTGTCATTCCCCGCGAAGGCGGGGAATCCAGTATTCCAGAGGCAGTCGTGATTGAATCGAGCGGCCGCAGAGTACTGGATGCCCCGCCTTCGCGGGGCATGACAGCTGTGGTGAAGCGGGAGCGTTGCGCAAATCGCGTAGAGCTATGCGTCGTGCTCCGGCACGCGCGCTACGCCTTCAGCTCCGCCGTCGCCTGGTCGAGCCACGCCTTCGTCGCCTCGTCCAGTGCCGGTCGCACCTCGGCCCGCACGCGCGCATGATAGGCGTTGAGCCAGTCGAGCTCGTCACGGCTCAGCATCGCCACATCGATCAGCCGGCGATCGATCGGCGCCAGCGTCAGCGTCTCGAACGCGTTCATCGGCTTCTCGGCGCCCTTGATGTCGGCGGCGACGACGAGCTCGAGGTTCTCGATGCGGATGCCGAAGCCGTCGGTCTTGTAGTAGCCGGGCTCGTTGGAGAGGATCATGCCGCGCTTCAGCGGCGTCGTGCCGAGCTTGGAAATGCGCGCCGGCCCTTCATGCACACTGAGATAGCTGCCGACGCCGTGGCCGGTGCCGTGCTCGAAATCGACGCCGGCGGACCAGAGATATTGCCGCGCCAGCGTGTCGAGCTGCGCGCCGGTGGTGCCATCGGGAAACACGGCGCGCGCGATCGCGATATGGCCGCGCAGCACGCGGGTGAAGCGGTCGCGCATCTCGTCGGTCGGCTCGCCCACCGCCATGGTGCGGGTGACATCGGTGGTGCCGTCTTCATATTGCGCGCCGGAATCGATCAGCAGGAGATCGCCCGGCGCGATGCGCCGGTTGCTCTTGCGGGTGACGCGGTAATGCACGATGGCGCCGTTCGGCCCCGTTCCGGAGATGGTCGGGAACGACACGTCCTTCAGCGCGCCGGTGTCGCGCCGGAAGGTCTCCAGCGCCTCGACGGCGTCGATCTCGGTGAGCTTGCCGCTTCCGGCCTCCCGGTCGACCCAGGCGAGGAAGCGTGCCAGCGCCACGGCGTCGCGGACATGGGCCGTTTTCGTGCCGGTAATCTCGGTCGCGTTCTTGACTGCCTTGAGCAGCGCGATCGGATCGTTGCCGCGCACCGGCTTGCCGCCGGCGCTCGCGATCAATCGGCTCAGCGCGTCGGCGGCGGTGGCATTGTCGAGCGCGATCGCCGCGCCGCTCTTGGCCAGCGCCATCAGCGTCGGCGCCATCGCGTCGGGCTCGCGCACATCGGCGGACTGCTCGAGATGATCGCGCGAGAGATTCGAGAGCTTGCGGTGGTCGATGAAGATGGTGGGACGGCCGTCCTTCGGCACCAGCGCATAGGACAGCGGCAGCGGCGTATGGGCGACGTCGGCGCCGCGGATGTTGAAGGTCCAGGCCACCGCATGGCTGTCGGACAGCACCAGCGCGTCGACCCCGAGCTTGTCGATCTCGCTCCTGATCTGCGCGAGCTTCGCAGCCTCGGCGGTCCCCGCATATTGCAGGCCGTGGACGGCGACGGGCGCGAGCGGCGGCTGCGGCCGGTCCTGCCAGATCGCATCGACCGGATTGCTGTCGACGGCGACCAGCTCGGCGCCGGCCTTGGCGCAGGCCGCCGCGAGGCGCTCGGCTGCCGCAGAAGTGTGCAGCCACGGATCAAATCCTAGGCGATCGCCCGCCTTCAGGTGCGCCGACACCCAGCTCTCCGGGGGCGGATCGACCAGAGACTCCACCGCCCAGGCTTTGGCGTCGACCTGCTTGGCGGCCTGGATGGTGTAGCGGCCGTCGACGAACACCGCGGCCTCGTGCGTCAGCACCACGGCCAAGCCTGCCGAGCCGGTAAAGCCGGTCAGCCAGGCGAGGCGCTCCTCCGACGGGGCCACATATTCGTTCTGCTGCTGGTCAGCGCGCGGAACGATGAAGCCGGTCAGCTTGCGGCGGGCGAGCTCTTCACGGAGCGCGGCCAGGCGCGCCGTCAATGCGACGCCGGCTTCAGGTTCCTCGAATGTCTGGAAGTGTGCTTCGAACATGATGGGCTCAATCTAGGACCATGGGGATCGGTCCGCAATGCGGACGCAATTGCGCCGCATCTGGCATGGACTGTGCTTGAAAATCTGCCATTCGAATTGAGTGGAGTACAGGATGCAGCAGTTGCGCTTCGTCCGGATAACAGGGAAATTCGAGCAAGTGGTTCATCTCAACGGCGAGGGGACACACGATGCCAGCGTTCACGTTTGAGAAGATCACGCCGCCGGTCCGCCGCGCCCCGGCCGAAACCCAGCCTGAGAAGCCGCGCGGCCTCATCAGCCAATTGATCGATCGTTTCGCCGAACGCCGCGCCAGGCGCGCCTTGCAGGGCGAGGGCGCGATGCAACGGGACGAGAAGCCGGGCGAAGTTTCGTAGGGTGGGCAAAGGCGCGAAGCGCCGTGCCCACGATCTTTCTCCAGCGGCGACAGATGGTGGGCACGCTTTCGCTGTGCCCACCCTACGTCATCTCGCTTACCCCACCTTCCGCAGCAACAAGCTGCTCCAGCCCTCGATCCGTAGATGCCTGAGCGGCACGAGGTCGCGCGCGCGGTAGGCGGCGATCACGGCGGGAGCCTGGTGCGTGAGCAGGCCGGAGAGGATGACGCGGGCGCCGGGCGCCAGGTGCCGCGCCATCGGCCCGGCCAGTTGCCTTAACGGATTGGCAAGGATGTTGGCCAGCACCAGGTCGAACGGGCCGGATTTGGCAAAATCGGGTGCGGCAAAGCCGGTCGCGCGGATCACCCGGACGCAGGTGCCGACTTCGTTCAGCGCCGCGTTCTCGGCCGCCACCCGCACCGAGGGCGGGTCGATATCGGAGGCCAGTACCGCGCGATGCAGCGCCTTCGCCGCCGCGATGGCGAGCACGCCGGTCCCGGTGCCGAGGTCGAGAATGTTCCGTGGCCCGGAACTCTTCAGGACATGGTCAAGCAACAGTAAACAGCCGCGGGTGGTGCCATGGTGGCCGGTGCCGAAGGCGAGCGCCGCCTCGATCTCGATCTTGAGCTTGTTCGGCGCGACGCGGTCGCGGTCGTGGCTGCCGTGCACCACGAAGCGTCCGGCCGGCACCGGGACGAGATCTTCCAGGCTCGCCTTGACCCAGTCCTTGGCTTCGACCGTATCGAAGACGAGAGTCGCGGCGATCTCATTTCCTGCTGAAGTTGCAACGAGTTCGCGCAACAATTCCTGATCCGGCGCGTCGGCGAAATGCAGCGTGACGTCCCATCGTCCGTCCGGCCGCTCGAACGCCGCGACCGCCGCATCGCCCTCGAAGAACACCTCGGTGAGCACATCGACAACGCGCTTTGCCGAGGCCTCGTCGGCAAGCGAAAAGCTAGCGCGGTGGGTGGGGGAAGGCTGCATCCTGGGGTTCCGTCAGGTTCAATTTTTGGAACTTTTGTTCCAAATTTCCGTACAACTTGCAATTCGCCGATTAACCCGACTGCAGGTTGCGCCCCGTAGATTTGCGGATGTTGGGGCTGACCAACACAGCTTGAAATGGAAACGGAGGCGAATCTTGAAGTCCATGGTTTTGAAGTTCTGGTCCGATGAATCGGGTGCGACCGCGATCGAATACGGCCTGATTGCGGCCGGTATTGCGCTCGCGATCATCACCGTGGTGAACGGTCTCGGCACCACGATGAACGAGAAGTTCGGTTCGATTAGCAGCTCCTTGAAGTAATTTCCGCCTCCTATTTCCCAGCGGGGGCACCTTTCTTCATGGACAGTCATATTTCGACGAACGCCCGCTGGGGGAATTGCCCTCCGGCGGGCGAGGTCGTTTTAGGGGCTGCTTCTGACAGGAAGACGCGGTCGTGCCTCAGTTTGAACTGGGTGGCCTGAAGCCAGAGACCAGTTGGATATGAATGTCTTGGGCGACTATCCGGCGCGCCCATTCAGCCTGATCTTCCGCAATCAGTTTCGCGACCAGCAACTCGTCCACGATCGACGCGGCAATTTGCTCGCTCCAGCGGATGTCTTCCGCGTTTCTCTTTTCGTCGATCATGCGAGACACTCCCCGGCGTCCACAGCCTGTCCGCCCGTCATTCGGGGGCCATCCACCGTCTTATACCCTACTTATCCCGCGCCTTTTCCACAGCTGATCCGGGCTTGTATGAAAGGACCATGCCCGGTTCACCACAGCCCTGCCAACAGGCCTCTCCACAGCCCATCCACAAACTCGTCCACAGACCTATCCACGGCTTCCGAACAGGCTGCGATGATCCCGTAGGATCGCCTGCGCCGCGTTGTGGCCGGGGGCGCCGGTGACGCCGCCGCCGGGATGGGCGCCCGAGCCGCAATGATAGAGGCCTTTGAGGGGGCCGCGATAATCGGCATGGCCCAGCATCGGCCGCGCCGAGAACAGCTGATTCAAGGTCAGCGCGCCGTGGAAGATGTCGCCGCCGAGGAGGCCGAACTGCCGTTCGAGATCGAGCGGCGACAGGATCTGGCGGCCGAGCACGCTTGCCGCAAAGCCCGGCGCATAGTTATCCACCGTCGCGATCATGAGATCGGCGACCTCGTCGCGATGGTCGTCCCAGGACTTGCCGTCGGGCAGCTCCGGCGCGACGTGCTGGCAGAACAGGCTGGCGACGTGCTTGCCTTCCGGCGCGAGCGTGTCGTCGAGCGTCGAGGGGATCAGCATCTCGATGACCGGTTCGCGGCTCCAGCCCTGCGCGCGCGCATCCAGATACGCGCGGTCCATGTAGGGAAGGCTTGGCGCGATGATGATGCCGGAGGTGAGGTGATCGCCATCATCAGGCAGCGCCGTGAAGGAGGGCAGGCGGTCCAGCGCCACATTCATGCGGAAGGTGCCGGAGCCGTTCTTCCAGTGCCTGATACGGGCGAGGAATTCCGCCGGCAGGGCGTCGGCCGCGATCAGGTGCGTGTAGAGCAGCTTTGGATTGACGTTGGCTGCGACGTATTTCGCGCGAATGGTCGTGCCGTTCTCCAGCACCACGCCGACGGCGCGGTCGCGCTCGACGATCACCTCGCGCACGCCGGCATCAAGGTCGATCACGACACCACGGCTCTGCGCGGCGCGCGCCATCGCCTGCGTGATCGCACCCATGCCGCCGATGGCGTGGCCCCAGACGCCCTTCTTGCCGTTCACCTCGCCAAAGGCGTGGTGCAGCATCACATAGGCCGAGCCGGCGGCGTAGGGGCTGGCGTAATTGCCGACGATGGCATCGAAGCCGAACAGCGCCTTGACCAGATCATGCTCGAAGCGCTCGTCCAGCATCTCGCCGGCCGAGCGGGTGAAGAGGTCAAGCAGGCTGCGGCTCTGCTCCAATGTCAGGCCGCGCAGGATGTTGGCGCTCTGCAATGCGTTGACGGCCTCGCGGATCGCGTTCGGGCCAAAGCCGTCGAGCAGGTTCGGCGGTGCGCGCAGCACGAATTGCCTGAGCACGTCGGCGATGTCCTCCAGCTCGCGCGAGAAGCCGTCAACCGCCTCCGCATCATGCGCGCTGAGCCGTGCGACCGACGCTTTGGTCCGTCCCTCGCCGGTGAGGAGATAGCTGCCATCAGGTGCGGGCAGGAAATTCTGCGCGCGCCGCTCGACGATTCGCAGGCCCTGCTCGGCGAGGCCCAAATCGCGGATCACCTGCGGATTGAGCAGGCTCACCGTGTAGGCGGCGACCGAATTGCGGAAACCAGGATGAAACTCCTCGGTGACCGCGGCCCCGCCGACCACCTTGCGGCGCTCGACCACGCGCACGCGCAGGCCTGCCATCGCGAGATAGGCCGCGCAGGTGAGGCCATTATGGCCAGCGCCGATGATGACGACGTCGGTTTCGGTCATGATGTCCCTGGCGTCATTCCGGGGCGATGCGCAGCATCGAACTATGGTGCGGGCTCCGCACCGGAGAATCTCGAGGTTCCGGGTTCGCCTCTTCGACGCGCCCCCGAATGACATCTCTATATCAAGCATTCCCCGCTGCAACATCACGTGCCCCTTTATTGCCCGTTCAGGCGCGGTGTGCTCCATTGCGCGCGGTCCGGCGCCCGCCGGGGGAGTTATTCGACGCGTTTTCCAGCGCGAACCGGTGCCCGCTTCGCTGGAAAACGCTTTTGCCGGAGCTTTCATGGATTCGATCGTGCAACCCGCCGCCACGGAGCAGCCGTCGTCGTCGCGCAACCGGCTGCTGCTGACGGTCTACACCGCCGCGATCTTCGTCAGCGCGCTGTTGCTGTTCTCGGTGCAGCCGCTGTTCACGAAGATGGTGCTGCCGCGGCTCGGCGGCTCGCCGGCGGTGTGGTCGGTGGCGATGGTGTTCTTCCAGTCGCTGCTGCTTGCCGGCTATGCCTATGCGCATCTGTTGATGCGGGTCAGGAACCGCATCGTTCCCGTCGTGGTGCATCTGATGCTGCTGATCGCGGCCTTCGCCACCCTGCCGCTCGGCATCGCCTCTGCCTATGGCGAGCCGCCGGCGTCGGGCTACGCATTCTGGCTGCTCGGCCTGTTCGTGGTCTCGATCGGCCTGCCGTTCTTCGCGCTCGCCGCCAACAACCCGCTGCTGCAAGCCTGGTTCGTCCGCACCGGCCATCCTGCCGGCCACGATCCCTATTTCCTCTATGCCTCCTCCAACATCGGCAGCTTCCTCGCGCTGTTGTCCTATCCCTTCCTGCTGGAGCCGATGTTCACGCTGCACACGCAGAACCGGTTCTGGACCGCCGGCTATGGCCTGCTGATCCTGCTGATCGGCGGCTGCGGCGTGTTGCTGCTGCGCTCGCCGAAGCTTCCCGTGGTCGATGCGCAAACCGAGGAGATCAATGCGCCGGCCCCGAGTCTGCTGACGCGGCTGCGCTGGATCTTCCTCGCCGCGGTGCCGTCCGGCCTGCTCATCGCCGTCACCGCGCATATCTCGACCGACGTCGCGGCGGCGCCGCTGCTATGGGTGCTGCCGCTCTCGCTGTATCTGCTCACCTGGGTGGTGGTGTTCCAGTCGCGCCCGCTGTTGCCCCACAAATGGATGCT
Source organism: Bradyrhizobium genosp. SA-4 str. CB756 (assembly GCF_000473125.1). Taxonomy (NCBI): domain Bacteria; kingdom Pseudomonadati; phylum Pseudomonadota; class Alphaproteobacteria; order Hyphomicrobiales; family Nitrobacteraceae; genus Bradyrhizobium; species Bradyrhizobium genosp. SA-4. Next base: position 522,816 of record NZ_KI421499.1, read on the forward strand.
GATGCTCCAGCCGGTTGCGATCGCGGGCGTCATCGTCCTGCTGGCATTCGGCGGCGAGCAGAACCTGCTGCTGACCCTCGGCGGGCACCAGCTCTGCTTCTTCGTCATCGCCATGGCCTGTCATGGCGAGCTGGCGCGGACCCGGCCGGCGGCCAAATATCTCACCGGCTTCTATGTCGCGCTGTCGTTCGGCGGCATGATCGGCGGGCTGTTTGCCGGTCTCGTTGCTCCCTTCACCTTCTCATGGATCGCCGAATATCCGATCCTGGTCGCGCTTGCCGCGCTGTGCCGGCCGCCCGCCAGCGAGCGTCTCGCCGGTGTCGTCAAATGGTACTGGCTGGTGCTCGCCGCGCTTGCGGTCGCGCTGGTTGTGCCGTCCACCACCACGGGTGATCTGTCGACCTGGTTCGAGGATCACCGCGTCTGGGTCGCCGGCGGCGTCGGCGTGCTCGCCGCGCTGCTGGCGCTGGCATTCAATGCAGACCGCTGGAAGATCTTTGCCACCGTCGCGCTGGCGCTGGCCTTGATCCGCGTTTATCCCGCGGACGAGGGCCGCGTCACCACGGTGCGCAGCTTCTTCGGCGTGCACAAGATCGTGGTGACGCCCGGCGGCTATTTCCACGTGCTGATGCACGGCACCACCATCCACGGCGCCGAGCGCTTCCTCAACAATGACGGCACGCCCGTCGCCGGCCGGCCGGAGCCGATCACTTACTATCACAAGGACGGCGGCATCGGTCAGGCCGTCACCGCGATGCGCGAGCGCAAGGGCGGCCCGCTGAAGGTCGCGGCAATCGGCGTCGGCTCGGGCACGCTCGCCTGCGCCGCCGAACGAGGGGAGGACTGGAAGTTCTTCGAGATCGACCAGTCGATGGTGGATGCGGCGCGGGATCCGAAGAATTTTCGTTACATCTCGAGCTGCCTGCCGGACCTGAAGCCGGTCATCGGCGACGCACGCCTGACCTTCGCGAAGGAGCCCGACGGCGCCTACGATCTCATCATCGTCGATGCCTATTCGTCGGATGCGATCCCGATTCACCTCGCGACCGAAGAGGCGATGAAGATCTACAAGGACAAGCTCGCCCCGCACGGCGCGGTGGTGATGCACGTCTCCAACCGGCATCTCGATCTGGAGCCCGTCGTGGTCGGCATCGCCGACGCCAACGATTTGAAGAGCTGGGTCTACAACGAGGATTCGGGCCGCGATTCCGATTACATCTTCTCCACCGACGTCGTCATTTCCGCGCGCGATGCGGACGACGTCGGCAGGATCGCATCCTCCAAGCAATGGGAGGAAACCGAAGCCGACGACAGGGTGCGGGTCTGGACCGACGATTATTCCAATATTTTGGGCGCGCTGTACCGGCGGATAAGGGACGGGGAGTGATCGAGGCTCTCGTGTCCCGGACGCGGCGCGGCATGAATTGACGCGACGCAGAGCCGGGACCCAGAAAGATGGGCCCCGGCTCTGCAGCGCACCGCTACGCGCTGCGCCGCGTCCGGGGCACGAGAGGCGCAAGGCCGCACGCTCAGCGCTCCGGCACCGCGGCCGCCAGCTGATCGATGGTTGGCCGCGGCTTCCCCAGGCGCGGCAAGTTGAACGGGCTGTCGTCCTCGCCGAGCTCGTTGAGGAAGTCGTGGACCGCGCCTTCGATGAAGCCCTTGACCTGGTCCGAGCCTCGATCGCTGAGATCGTTGTGCTGGAATTCGGTCTTCACCACCTGGATGCCCGCCTTGGCGCAGGTCTCGTCGTCAGGGACGACACCGGGATCGGGCTTGAACTGCGGATCCCTGGAGCGGAAGGACAGGATCTTGACCCTGCCGTCGGTGACGAAGGGCACGCGCAGATTGTCGAGCGTGACGACCTTCTTCACCAGCTCCGGATGGAGCTTGGCGAAATACATCGAGATGTCGCCGCCGTTCGAATGCCCCACCAAAGTCAAATGGTGGTAGTCCGCATTGGGATAGAGCTGTTTGAGCCGCTCGATCGTGAACAGGATGTTGGCGATGCCGCGATTGTATTGCGAGCGGCGGCCGACATATTCCTCGCCGGCCTTGGTCACCATGGGATCGTCGCTCGAAAGATCGTGCTGGATGCTCACGACGAGATAGCCGCGCGCGGCGAATGTGTTGGTCAGGAACGAATACTCGGTGTGCTTGACCGTGTTGCCGTGGCTGAGAATGACGACCGGCAGGTCGATCATTTCGGCCATCGACTGGATCTCGCGGTCGCGGCGAACCGAGACCTCGACGGTCACGTCGCGGTCGCCGCGCAGGATGTCGGCCATCGCAAGGGTCGTGTGGTGGATCGCCCATTTGCCGGCAACGAAATAGGTGAAGGCCATCAGCGCCGCGGCTGAGGCGAAAACGGCAATGCCTCGCTTCATGACAGTCTCCGCATCCGGTGATCTCAATCCTGCGGGCGGGGCCATCGCTTGGATCATGCCCGGCACAAATTCCGGGCGCGCCGCAACACTTTCCGCCAGCCGTCCTGGCTCGATGAATGGGCCGGAAGCTATTGCGGGGTTTTTACAGTTGGATGACCGGCCGTTTGCGCGCGGCCGGAAGGCGGGATTCTCTCGCAAAAGTGAGGGAATTGCCGGTTTCCGGCCCCCGCCGGGGCCCAGGGCCCATGGGCCGGACCTGTTGAAACTTGAGGCGGCGGCTTGGGTTGCGCCCGCCCGGCTTGTATGTACTCATGATTGCATTGGAATCCGCCCGTGCCACAGAAACGCGATCACCGCATCATCCGCAGCCGGCATTTTCACAAGATGCAGCGGCGGCATTTCATCCTTTTCGATGTGCTGCCCTTCCTCGGCGCGCTGGCTGCGCTGGGGCTGTTGTTCGTCCGGCCGATCGGTGCCATGGAGCTCGGCCTGTTCCTCGGCTTCTGGCTGATCACCGGCCTCGGCCTCACCGTCGGCTATCACCGCCTGTTCACCCACCGCGCCTTTGCGACCTCCACGACGGTGAGCGCGATGCTGATCATCATGGGGTCGATGGCCGGCCGCGGCTCGATGCTGTCCTGGGCGGCGATGCACCGGCGCCACCACGAACTGTCAGATCACGACGGCGACCTGCACTCGCCGCTTCTGCATGGCGACAGCCTGCTCGGCCGCTTGCGCGGTTTCCTGCACGCGCACCTGACCTGGATGATCGCGCACGATTATCCCAACGTGGCGCACTACGTGCCAGACTTGATGGCGGACCGCAGGCTGGTCGCCGTCAACAGCTACTATTACAGCTGGGTCGTGCTCGGCCTGGTGCTGCCGGCGGCGATCGGCGGCCTCGTCACCATGAGCCCGTGGGGCGCGCTGAACGGCTTCCTGTGGGGCGGCGTGGTGCGCATGTTCGTGGTCGAGCAGACCTTTTCGGCCATCAACTCCGTCATGCACACCTTTGGCACGCAGCCCTTCGTCACCCGCGACGACAACAGCCGCAATCTCGGTGTAATGGCCTGGCTCGCCTGGGGTGAGGGCTGGCACAACAACCACCATGCCTTTCCGTATTCCGCGGCCTTTGGCCTGCGCTGGTTCGAGTTCGATCCCGGCTTCATCTTCATCCGCGCGCTGGAAGCGGCGGGGCTCGCCTGGGACGTCAAGGTGCCGAGCGAGGAGAAGATCGCGCGGCGCATGCTGCGGCAGCCGGGCGATGCCGCACCCGATCTGGAAACGGGCTGAGCGTCATCGGCCGGCGCGAGCGCCGGTGATGGCGCGGCTTTGATCCGATGCTCTTCAACGACTATGCCTTTCTCCTGGTCTTCCTGCCGGCGGCACTGCTGATCTACCGCCTGGCCGATCCCTATCCGCATTTGCGCATCGGCGTGCAGGTCGCGCTGTCGCTCGCCTTTTATGCCTGGGGCAGTCCGTCCTTCATCCTGCTGCTGATCGCCTCGATCGCGATCAACTGGCTCGCCTCGGTCGTCTATGGGCGGGTGAAATGGAAGACCCTGCTGACGCTGGTGATCGTGCTCGATCTTGCGGTGCTGGCGCTGTTCAAATACGCCAACTTCCTGCTCGCCAATGTCGGCCTCGTGCTCGGCACCACGCTGCCGGCGCTCGACATCGGGCTGCCGCTCGGCATCTCCTTCTTCACTTTCCACCACATCATGTACCTGGTCGATCTGAAGCGCGGCAAGGCGCCGCTCTACGCGCTCGACCGCTACGCGCTCTACATCGCCTTCTTCCCGCAGGCGATTGCAGGGCCGCTGGCGCGCTGGTCGGAGGTGATGCACCAGTTCGGAAGGCAGGTTTACGTGCCGGGCTGGCAGCGCCAGTTCTGCATCGCGACCAGCTTCATCGCGCTCGGCCTGTTCGAGAAGATCATGATTGCCGACAGCATCGCGCATCTGCTCGATCCGATCTACGCGGCGGCAGCACATGGGCCGCTTCCAAGCGGCGATGCCTGGCTCGCCTTCTGCTTCTCATTCCAGATCCTGTTCGACTTCTCCGGCTATTCGGACATCGCGATCGGCCTTGGCCTGCTGTTCGGCGTGCAACTGCCGTACAATTTCAACGCGCCGCTGCGCTCGACCAACATCCAGGATTTCTGGCAGCGCTGGCACATCACCCTGATGCTGTTCCTGCGCGACTACGTGTTTTACCCACTGGTCAATTCGCGCCTGTTGCCGCGGCGCTTTCTGCCGGTGCAATTCTTCGGCGCGATGCTGATCACGATGGCGCTGTGCGGCCTGTGGCACGGCGCGAGCTGGACCTTTGTGCTGTGGGGCATGCTGCACGGACTCGCGCAGGTCGTTTGTTCGCTGTGGCGGCGCTATGGTCCGCGCTGCCCGTCATGGCTCGGCTGGGCGCTCACGGTGCTGTTCGTGCTCGCGACCGGCGTGATCTTTCGCGCGGGATCGGTGGAGGCGGCCTGGCATGTCTTCTCCGGGCTGTTGTCGCCGCTGCCGCTCGAACGCGGTGGACAGTTGTGGCCGCTGATCGCAGCGCCGTTGTTCGCGTTCGTGCTGCCGGCGAGCCAGGACATCGTGGCTTTCTTCACCCGCCGTCCGAACGTGGTGCTGGCGGGCCTGCTCGGTGTCGGCATTCTTGCCTTGCTGATTCAGATCGGCGAACGAGGGGTCCATGAGTTCGTCTACTTCCAGTTCTGACGTCTCATCCGGATGGAGCCGTTGCCTCGTGGCCTGCTTTGGCGCGCTCGCGCTGGGCGCGGCGTTGATTGCGACCCTCGTGATCCTTGTCGATCCCTACGATAGCGGCCGTTTTGGTCCCTTCGCCATTCGCGGCGTGGCTGACCGCAATCCCTGGACGGCCAATGTAAGCCGAGCCCGCGACACGCAATTTGATTCCGCCATCCTAGGCAATTCGACCGGGCAGCTGCTCGAACCTGCGCGACTGGACAAGGCGACGGGTCTGCGCTTCGTTCAGCTTGTCGCGCCTGGCGCCGATCCGCGCGGCGATCTCGCGATTCTCGATTTCTTTGCCCGGCACCACCAGACGATCCGCGCCCTCGTCTTCTCGATCGATCAGCCCTGGTGCAGCCAGGCGGTCTTGCCTCTGTCGAAGGACCCATTTCCGTACTGGCTTTATGAGGGCGGCACATTGCGCCAGCTCGGCCATCTCTTCACCTGGGCCGCGCTCGATCGCTCATTCCAACGTATCGCCATCGCTCGCGGCGCCCGCCAGCCGGTCCGCGCCGATGGCTATTGGAATTACGAAGAACTATGGGCGCCCGGCGCGAAGCATCCGACTGCTGCGGAGCCGGCGAACGCGGCGCCGTTCAGAGGCAAAGTCACGGATCATTTTCCGTACGCGGACATGCTGGCCGCCGCGATCGGAAAATTTCCGCGCGAGGTGGCGGTCGTGCTGGTGATGCCCCCGACCTTCTACACGATCGTGCCTGTTCCCGGCACGCGCGACGCCGCAGTTCATGCGGCTTGCAGGGAAGCCTTCCGCTCCATTGTCAGCGGGCGCGCAAACAGCAACCTGGTCGACTATCGCGTCGACAACGCGTTGACGCGTGATCCCGCCAATTTTACGGATCTCGTCCACTACCGCGCGGCCATCGCGCGCAGGATTGAGCAAGGCATCGCCGCGAGCCTGCGAGACGGTCAGGGCGCAAAGATCGATTTCTGAGTCGGCCTCAGCCGATCTCCTCAAATCCTCCGTCGAGCCACAGCCGGCGCGCCAGCTTGCGCTGGATCTTGCCGCTGGTGGTTTTTGGCAGCGTGCCCGGACGGATCAGCGCGATGTGGCGCGCGGAGAGCTCATGGCTGTCGGCGACGGCTTCGCGGATCCGGCCCTTGATCTCCTCGGTGTCGATGGTGTGGCGCGCAGTGCGCTCGACTTCCTGCACGATGACGAGCGTCTCTTCGCCCTCGTCCGGCACCGAGAAGGCCGCACCGCAGTTTTCGCGCAAAGCACCGTCGAGCGACTGCACCGTGCGCTCGATGTCCTGCGGATAATGGTTGATGCCGCGGATGATGATGAGGTCCTTGATCCGCCCGGTGACGAACAGCTTGCCATTTGTATCGAGGAAACCGAGATCGCCGGTGCGCAGCCACAGGCCGTGCTCGCCGGAGATCTCAGCATTGAGCCCGTCGCGGCTCGCTTCGCCGTTGCGCCAATAGGCGCGGGCGACGTTGGCGCCATTCACCCAGATCTCGCCGACGCGGTCGGCGGGCAGACGCGTGCGCTGCTCCGGGTCCACGATCGCGATCCGTTCGCCGGCGAGCGCGCGCCCGCAGCCGACGACGATCTGCGTGTCGTCCGCGCTGGACGGCGCCTCCGCGACATGCGCCTGGAGCGCCGCGCGGCTCACGCTGCGCGTGACGTGACCGCCGCCGCGGCGTCCGCCGGAGATCAGCAGCGTCGCCTCCGCCATGCCGTAGGCCGGATAAATCGCGCGCGGATCGAATCCGTGGGGCGAGAAAGCCGTGACGAACCGCTCGATGGTGTCCGCATGCACCGGCTCGGCGCCGTTCAGCGCGATCCTGAGCGAGGAGAGATCGACGCCCTCCATCTGGTCGGCGCGATAGCGGCTGACGCAGAGATCGAAGCCGAAATTCGGACTGCACGCCACTTCCGCACGGTAATGCGAGATCGCGCGGAGCCAGCCAAGCGGCCGCTGCATGAAGGCATTCGGCGCCATCAGCACACAAGTAGCTCCGACATAGAATGCCTGCAGCGCGTTCAGGATCAGCCCCATGTCGTGATAGAGCGGCACCCAGTTGACGTAGGTCGACTGTCTGGTGTTGCCGAGCGCGAGCCGGATCATCTCGAGATTGGCGAGCAGGTTGGCGTGGCTCACCATCACGCCCTTGGGCTCCGAGGTTGAACCTGAGGTGTATTGCAGGAATGCAATGTCCTCGGCCGTCGGCTCGGGCAGATCGACTGCCGCCGCGGCATCGGCGGCAAGATCAACCTCGATCCAGCGGATGTTCGCCTGCGCAAAGCGCGTTTGCAGATCGCCGCGAAGCGCGAAAGCCGAACTGGTCAGCGCCAGCGCCGGTGTGCAATTGGCGAGGATCGCGGCGCTGGCGTCGCGCGCGGCGTTTCGCCGCGGCATCATCATCGGCACCGCGATGATGCCGGCCATCAGGCAGCCGAAGAACGCCACCATGAATTCGATGCCGGGCGGAAACACCAGGATGGCACGCTCGCCGGGCCGTGCGGCCGCAGTCAAGCGCGTCGCAAGCGCGCTTGCGGCGTCACGCAGCTGGCGGAAGGTGAGGGCGGCTTCTTCCGTGCCGCGATCGGAGACGAAGACATAGGCGCGGTCGTCAGCCTGCTCCGCGGCGCGCCGCGCCAGGAGCGCCACGAGCGAGCGGAAGCTGTCCATTGGGCTGCGCCGGGTTCAGCCGCCGTCAGGCGGCGGTGCGGATCGCGCGCTTGTCGGCGAGAAATCGCGACAGGGCCTCGACGGTCGGATGGTCGTAAAAGTCGTCCGTCGACAGTTCGAGGTCGAGCTTCTCCTCGAGCTCCATCATGAGATAGACCAGCATCGCCGAATCGAGGCCGAGGCGGTTGAACTTGGTGCCGGTGTCGACCCGATCCTTCGAGATGCGCAGGATATTGGCCAAAGCGGTAACGCAGAAATCCGAAATCTGCTCGCGAGTCATGTCATTTCCCAGAAACAATTGGAAAGACAATACGGGCGACCCCAAGGTTGTCAATTTGGCCGAAACGCCGCGGCGTTGAAGGTTGGGGACTGTTGCCTTTGCGCCGCTCGCTGCTCGATTCGTGCCCAGACTGACTCGGTTTGCTGCCTTAGGCAGCGGCATGTTGGTCGGTGAGGCGGTTGACGACGGCCGCGAAGCAGCGAAACTGGTTCTCAAAAGAAGATCGGTTCCGGGAGGGACAGACATGCGGCGCATCTTGATCGCAGCGATGGCGGTTCTCATGGTTGGGCAGGCGGCAGCCAAGGATGTGCTTTCGGGGGCTCGTCTTTACGAAGACGTCACGCGCTACGCCTCCTTCGGCCTGCACCGCTTCGGCTCGCCCGGCGACCGCGCCACCGCGGACTGGATCGCCGGCGAGATGAAGCAGGCGGGATTTGACGTCAGCTTCCAGCCCGTCGTGCTCGGCCGGCAATATGTCGTCGAGCAGGCCAGCGTCGATGCCGGCGGCACGCGCGTGGAGGCGACACCGTTCTGGTGGCCGCCGGAAGACCAAGCGAGCTTCCATCTCACGGCGCCGCTCGCGCGCGATGGCGATGTCGCCGGGAAGATCCTCTTGCTCGACCTGCCATTCGATCGCGGCGCCTATCTCGGCCCCGCCCATCGCGCGGCGATCAGCGAGGCGGCGGCGAAGAAGCCCACTGGCATCCTCCTGACGATCGGCAATCCCGCCGACGACCGTTTTGCCTACAACGTCACTCAGGAGGACACGCCCTGGCCGGTGCCGGTGATCGTGGTCGGCGCCAGATCGCGCCCGACCTTCGAGCGCGCGCTGGCGTCAGGTGCGCCTGTCACCCTTGACGTCAAGGGCCATTACGAGCGCGATGTTGCCGGCCGCAACGTCATCGCCTCGATCGGCACCGGCCCGACCATCGTCGTCTCGACGCCGATGACCGGCTGGTACAGCTGCGTCTGCGAGCGCGGCCCCGGCATCGCCAACTTCCTCGCGCTCGCGCGCACCGTCGCTGCGGAAAAATGGCCGGCGCATTTCGTCTTCATCGCGACCGCCGGCCACGAGATCGGCCATGGCGGCATGGAGCTGTTCCTGAAGCACGGCGCGCCGGCGACGAAGCAGACGCTGGCGTGGATTCACTTCGGCTCGTCGAACGCCTGCTACGCCTTTGCGGAAGGAGCCCGCACCGATCGGCCTGAGGAAGAGCGCTATCTCGTGCTGAGCAAATCGGCCGTCGCGCTGACCGACGAGGCCTTCGCCAGGGTCGATGCCAAACGTCTGGTGACGGAGAAGCAGGCAGTCGGCGAGCTGCGCGACGTGCATGCAGCGGGCTACGCCAATTTCCTTGGCATGGCCGGCCGCCATCGGACGTTCCACACTCCGTCGGACGATCTCGCTGCGACCGGGGCCGACATCCTCGAGCCGGTCGCCCGTGCCTTCGTCGATGCTGCGCGGAAGATCGTCGAACGCGGCGAGGCCGCGTTCAGATAGAGCATGATCCGAACCCGGATCATGCTCAAATAACAACGTCAGTTCTGATAGTAGCCGCGCGGCTGATAATACTGCCGCGGCTGCTGCTGATAGTAGCCCTGCTGGCCGTAGCCCTGATTGTAATACTGCTGCGGCTGCTGCTGCTGATAAACCTGCGCGTCATAGAGCGGGCGGCCGGCAGAGCGCGGGGCCGGATAGCGTGCGCCGGTGTCGCTGCCGTCGGCCGGATAGATGTAGTTGTCGTCCTGCGGCATGTAGCGGCGGGCGGGTTGCGCCGGCGGCGCCAGATTCACGGGATCGCCTGAGGTGGCGTATTGCTCTTCGGCCGGCTGCTGGGCGCGAGCGACCGCATTGGCATTGCGGCCGCGCGGGTTGCGCGCCAGCGCCACTTGCGCCGAGCCGGTCAACGTCACCGTGGTGTTGAGCACGCCCTGCTGCTGCACCAGCGCGTAGAGCGTCGAGGCGTTCTGGCGCGACAGCCGGACGCAGCCATGCGAGGCCGGCGAGCCGAGACGGCCGACCGAGTCGGTGCCGTGAATGGCGTGTCCGACCTTGGTGAAGAAGATCGAATGCGGCATCGGCGCGTCGTCGAACTCCTTGGAGAAGTGATCCTCTTCCATGCGGAAGGCGCGGAAGGCGCCGCTCGGCGTCTCGCGCGAGGGGATGCCCGTCGACACCGGCCAGTGATAGCGGGTCACGCCGTCGACGACGACGGTCATCTGCTGATTGTCCTTGTCGACGGTGATGTCGACCTTGGCGTGCGCGGTGCCCGCGCTCAAAAGCATCAGGGAAGTGAACGCGATTAAATATGAACGCATCTGACGTCTGGCCTCCGGCCTGTTCACGCTAGAGCATGATCCGGAAAAGTGTGTAGCGGTTTTCCGAAAGATCATGCTCAAACAATAGCACCGCGGCTCTCCGTCCCCCGGCGTGCAATATGCCTGCAATCCGGCTTTCGTTCCAGCGGCCTGCCCAGCCATCGTTAACGTGATGCGTGATGTAAGCAAGGCCGCTTTGTGCCACGTGGTGAGCTGCGATGCTGACATTTTCGCGAGCGGACGGGCATTCACAACGCCGACAATTCGTCACAAAGGCGCAACCATTTGGCCGCTTCGAACGTTGATTGTCGCCTGCCGCGACAGGCGGCGTCCGCCGCCGAACACCCCTTGGGATCGAAGATGAACAAAGCCCGTATCGCCGCCGCAGCCCTGCCGGCCGGTCTGCCTGCCCGCCTGCTGTTCGCAGCTGCCGCCATCCTGCTCGCGCTGTTGGCGCTGCCGCACGCCGGCCACGCCCAGGGCATCGTGCGCGGCGCGCAGGAAGGTTCGTATGAAGGTAACCGCATCGCCGGCCCCGTGGGCGGCGTCGTAGGTGGCGCGGTCGGCGCCGGCGTCGGCGGCGCCGTCGGCGCGGTGGAAGGCGTGTTCGGCATTCCCCACCGTCACTATCGCCACTGCCGCGGCTATTACGACGGCTATCACCGCTTCCACTGCTATCGGTGAGTTCACGGCCGTCATTCCGGGGCTCGCCCTACGGGCGCCCCGGAATGACGGAAGAGGTTAGTTCTTCAGCCGGTAGCCGGTGCGGAAAATCCACCAGATGATGGCGAGGCAGACCACCAGGAACGCCACTGTCATGCCGATGCTGACGGACACGCTGACGTCAGCGATCTCGTAAAAACTCCAGCGGAAGCCCGAGATCAGATAGACGACCGGATTGAGCATCGCGACCGTGCGCCAGCCCGCCGGCAGCATGTCGATGGAATAGAAGCTGCCGCCGAGGAAGGTCAGCGGCGTCACCACCAGCATCGGGATCATCTGCAGCTTCTCGAAGCCGTCGGCCCAGATGCCGATGATGAAGCCGAACAGGCTGAACGTCACCGCCGTCATCACCAGGAAGGCCAGCATCCAGATCGGATGATGGATGTGCAGCGGCACGAACAGGCCGGCTGTCGCCAGGATGATCAGGCCCAGGATGATTGACTTGGTCGCGGCGGCGCCGACATAGCCGAGCACGATCTCGAAATAGGAGATCGGCGCCGACAGAATCTCGTAGATCGTGCCGGTGAATTTCGGGAAGTAGATACCGAACGAAGCGTTGGCGATGCTCTGCGTCAGCACCGAGAGCATGATCAGGCCCGGCACGATGAAGGTGCCGTAGCTGACGCCCTCGACCTGGCTGATGCGCGAGCCGATCGCCGCGCCGAACACCACGAAATAGAGCGAGGTCGAGACCACCGGCGAGACGATGCTTTGCAGCAGCGTGCGCCAGGTGCGCGCCATTTCGAACAGGTAGATGGCGCGGATGGCGCGGTGGTTCATGACGTCCTCACGAGGTCGACGAAGATGTCCTCGAGCGACGATTGCGTCGTGTCGAGATCGTTGAAGCGGATGCCGGCGGTGCGGAGGTCGCTGAGCAGGCTGGTGATGCCGGTGCGCTCGCCCTTGGTGTCGTAGTCGTAGACCAGCGTCGCGCCGCCGTCGCAGAGGTCGAGTTCGTAATGCGCGAGGCTCTCCGGCAGCGAGGCAATCTTGCCTTGCAGATGCACCGTCAGCCGCTTCTTGCCGAGCTTCTGCATCAAGGTCGTCTTGTCCTCGACCAGCACGATCTCGCCCTTGTTGATGACGCCGATGCGGTCGGCCATCTCCTCGGCTTCCTCGATGTAATGGGTGGTCAGGATGATGGTGACGCCGGATTGCTGGAGGGTGCGCACCACCTCCCACATGCCCTTGCGTAGCTCGACGTCGACTCCGGCGGTGGGCTCGTCCAGGAACAGGACCTGGGGCTCGTGCGACAGCGCTTTGGCGATCATCACGCGGCGCTTCATGCCGCCGGAAAGCGTGATGATCTTGTTGTCCTTCTTGTCCCACAGCGAGAGGTCCTTCAGCACCTTCTCGATATGGGCGGGGTTCTTCGGCTTGCCGAACAGGCCGCGGGAGAAGCTCACCGTCGCCCACACGCTCTCGAACGCGTCGGTGTGCAGTTCCTGCGGCACCAGGCCGATCAGCGAGCGCGCCTTGCGGTAGGAGGTCTGGATGTTCTCGCCGCCGACCAGAACCTTGCCTTCGCTGGGATTGGCGATGCCGCAGATGATCGAGATCAGCGTGGTCTTGCCCGCGCCGTTCGGCCCGAGCAGCGCAAAGATCTCGCCGCGCTTGATGTCGAGATTGACGTTCTTGAGCGCCTTGAAGCCGGACCCATAGGTCTTCGACAGATTGGCGACGGAAATGATGGAGGACATGATGGCCGCAAGGCTGAGGGGCAAAGGCTGGGGAAGGAAGCTGGAACCCGCCGGGAGGCGGGTCAGCGGTGCCCTGAGATAGGAATGCCCTTGCCCGGTCGCAATTGCCCGGAGAAAAATGGCCTCAAAACAGGTGGTTGAGTGGCAGGTTCCCGGCAAGTGTTGCGCGATGGTCACGGCTTGCCGCTAAGATCGCCGCTCACGCGCCTCTTTGTTGCGTCTGCGAGCGGGCCGTGGCTACGATTCCGGCCAATCGCAAAGCGTATCGTCCCCAGGGAAAACATCGATGAGACCGAACGGCCGTCACACCGCCGGCGCCAGCCAATTGTCCGCCCTCCGCGTGTGGGCGCTCTGCCTGCTCCTGCTGTCAGCTGTTGCCATCAGCCCGACCACCGCCCGGGCGGCCCCGAGCCAGGCCCAGGTCGCGACCACGCATGTCTACCTGCTCCGCGGCGTGCTCAACATCTTCTCGCTCGGGCTCGACACCATCGGCGCCCGGCTCCAGGCGCAGGGGATCCCGGTGACCGTCGCCAACTTCGTGTCCTGGTCCTCGCTTGCCGATGAAGCCGCGACCGCCTACAGGGCCGGCCGCCTCAAGACCATCATCCTGGTCGGCCATTCCTCCGGCGCGACCGCGCTGCCCGACATGATCGCCAAGCTCAACCAGCTCGGCGTTCCCGTGAAGCTCGCGATCGGCCTCGACTCCGTGTTCAAGACTAGGCTCTCGACCGGTGCCGAGCGCTACATCAACATCTATATCGGCGACGGTCCCGGCGAGCCGGTTCGGGCCGCGGCGGGCCTGCGCGGCAAGCTCGACAATGTCGACGTCCGCGGCACCGGCGTCGGCCACATCTCGATCGACAAGAGCGAGGCGATCCAGCGCCGCGTCATCGCCGAGATCGATGCCGCGATTGCGCGCTCGCGTGCCCCGGCGGCTCCGGTCGCCGAACCCGGCGGGCCGCGGCCCGCGCGCTCGGCGGCGGCTGCGGCTCCGGCGAGGAACTGACACACGCTCATGCCGGATCGTGTGACGCGGCCTAGGCCGCCGTCACCCGGACCGGCATGCTCTCCAGCCCGCGCAGGGAATTGTTGAGCCTGCGTTTCGGCTCTGCCGTGAGCTCGATGGTCTTCACGCGCCTTGCGAGCTCGCCGAAGATCAATTCGCCCTCCAGGCGCGCGATCATCTGGCCGACGCAGGCGTGGATGCCGGCGCCGAAGCCGACATGTCCGGTCGCAACCCGCTCGACGTCGAACTGATCGGGCCTGTCCCATCGCGCGGGATCGCGGTTGGCGGAGGCCATGAACAGCAGCACCTTGCGGTGCGCCGGAATCACGCCGCCGCCGGTCTCGACCTCGCGCGAGGTGGTGCGGAAGAACGTCTGCACCGGTGAATCGTAGCGCAGGCCTTCCTCGAACGCGTTGCGCGCCAGCTCAGGCTTGTGATGAAGCTTGCGGTATTCATCCGGATGCGTTGCGAGCGCGAGCAGGGTGTTGCCGATGCCGTTGACGGTGGTGTCGATCCCTGCGGTGAGGAACGGCCGCACCAGATGCGTTGCCTCGTGCTCGGTGATCTCGCCCTCGTCAGCCGCCTGGTAGATCATCATGCCGAGGCTGTCGGGCCGTAGCGCATCCCGCGCACAACATTCCATGATCCAGCTCTGCGCGGCGAGACCTTCCTGCCGTGACGCCGCGGCTATCTCGTTCTCCGGCCCGAAGCTGTTGAACACGAACGTGCTCCACGCCAGGAGCTTCTCGCGGCCGTCCGGCCGGATGCCGATCGCATCCGGAAACACCTTCATCGGATAGGCTTCGGCAAGATCGGTCACGGCATCGAACGTGCCTTTGTCGATCAACTCCGCAACCTTCTTCTCCGCCTCCCGCTGGAACGTCTCGCGCAGCTTCCTTGCGACGCCGGGAGAGAGCGTGCGGCCGAGCACCCGGCGGCCCTTGTCGTGGTCGGGAGGATCGATCTGGAGCGTCAGCGGTCGTGGCAGCGCCGGATTCATCCCGTGGAGCCCGACGCCTTCGCCGCTGATGAACGTCTGCCAGTCCTTCAGGGCCGGCTCGACCTCGGCATATCCGGCCATCGCCCACACGCCGTATCGCTCCAATTCGAACGCAGGTCCGAGCGCGCGCAACTCCTCATAGGCAGGATAGGGCTCCATCAGGAAGTCAGGCGCAAACGGATCGGCCGGACTGGATGCAATGCCGCTCATGGTCAGCCCCGCTGCTATTGCTTCGTCAGAGGGCACTGGCCTTCGCTCTCGGCGCGGAATGCGTCCTCGCCCTTGATCGTGGCGACGACCTTGAGCAGGTCCCAGCTCGACGTCGATTCCTCGGGCGACTTGACCTGGAGCAGGTAGAGCGGATGGATCTTGCGTCCGTCCTTGCGGATATAGCCCTTGCCGAACAGCGGATCGTCGGTCGGCATCTCCTTCATCGCGGCGACGACGGCCTTGCCGTCCTTGGCGCCGCCGGCCTTGTCGACCGCCTTGAGGTAGTGAATGACCGAGGCATAGACGCCGGCCTGCATGTCGTTGGGATAGGCCTTCGACGGAATCCGTTCGGCGAAGCGCTTTGCGAAGGCGCGCGTGCCGTCGTTGAGATCCCAGTAGAACGGATTCATGATCTGCGCGCCCTGCGCAAACTTCAGGCCGAGCGCGGGAAGGCCGTTCATGCCGAGGATCAACCCGACCAGCTTGTGGTCCTTGGTCAGCCCGAACTCGGCGGCCTGCTTCATCGACGTGATGGTGTCGTCGCCGGCATTGGCGAAGCCGACGACGTTCGCGCCGGAAGCCTGCGCCTGCAGCAGGAACGAGGCGTAGTCGGCCGTTCCCAGCGGATGCCGCACGCTGCCGAGCACCTCGCCGCCGGAGGCTTTCACGGCCTCCGCGGCCTGCTTCTCCAGATCATGACCGAAGGCGTAATCGGCGGTGATGAAGAACCACTTCTTGCCGCCCTGCTGTACGATCGCCTTGCCGAGACCGCGCCCGTAGGCATAGGTGTCGTAGGTCCAGTGCACGGTGTTCGGCGTGCACTTCTCGCCGGTCAGGAGCACCGTGCCGGCGCCCGATCCGACGAACACCTTGTTCTTCTCGGCGCTCATGCCGGCTACCGCAAGCGCGATCGACGAGTTCGGAATGTCGAAGATCGCATCGACGCTCTCGTTCTCGTACCAGCGCCGGGCGATGCCGATTCCGATGTCGGTCTTGTTCTGGTGGTCGGCCGCGACGACCTCGACCGGCTTGCCGGCGGCCTTACCGCCGTAATCCTCGACCGCCATCTTGGCAGCGACGACCGAGCCGATGCCCTGATAGCTCGCGAACGGACCGGACTGGTCGTTGAGGATGCCGATCTTCACCACGTCCTGGGCGAATGCCGGCATGGCGGTCAGCGTCGCGGCCAAAATGCACAATTTGTGCAGGAATTTGCTGTTCATTCTGTCCCTCCCATAGGCGGTCTTGGTGCCGCTGAATAATAGTTATATTTTATAGCTATTTTTGAGAGTGTCAATTCGGCCCAGCCTTGGATTGAGAATTTGGATTGAGAATCATGAGCTCGAAGACTCGGAAACCCGGAGCGAAATCCGCGTCGCAGCCGGAAAGTTCGCTGGACCTGCGCGCGCTGCAGCGCACGCCTGGCTTCATGCTGCGCCTCGCGCAGCTGAAGTTCTTCGAGGGCTTCTATGAGGAGTTCGCCGCACTCGGCCTGACGCCGGCGACCTATGCGATCTTCGCCGTCATCCGCGACAATCCCGGCGTGCCGCCGAGCAGCCTCGCCAGCTTGCTGCGGCTGCGCCTGCCGAACCTGATCAAGATCCTGAACGAGCTGGAATCGTCCGGCTTCATCAAGCGCAACCGCTCGAAGTCCGATCGTCGCGCCGTCGAGCTCGTGCTCACGCCGAAGGGCGCAAAGCTGATTGAGGAGGGGACAAAGCTGACGGAGCCCTACAACAAGAGGATGCTGGTGCCGCTCACCGAGACCGAGCAGCGCACGCTGCTCGAGCTCTTGAACCGGATGCTGCCGCTTTAGGGCGGCGCCGCAATGCTGCTACAGGCCGCGGCGCGCATGTCCCGTCATTTCAAGAACGAGCGAATGCTCTCCGCGATCTCTCGCGCATGCGTTTCCAGCGCGAAATGGCCGGTGTCGAAGAACTGAACCACCGCGTTGGGATTGTCGCCCTTGAAGGCTTCGGCCCCCGGCGGGATGAAGAACGGATCGTTCTTACCCCACACCGCCAGGAACGGCGGCTTGCGCGTGCGGAAATAGCTCTGGAATAGCGGATAGAGCGCGACGTTGCTCTTGTAGTCGCCGAACAGGTCGAGCTGCACGTCGTCCGAGCCCGGGCGCGCCAAATAGAAATTGTCGAGGTTCTGGCCGTCCGGCGACACCAGGGACGGATCGGGGACGCCATGGGTGTACTGCCAGCGCGTCGCCTCCGGCGTGAGGAAGGCGCGCAGCGCCTCGCGGTTCGCCGGCGAGGGGTCCTGCCAATAGGCCTTGATCGGAGTCCAACCGTCGCTGAGGCCGTCCTCATAGGCGTTGCCGTTCTGCGAGATGATCGCCGTGATCCGTTCGGGATGGCTGAGCGCGAGCCGGAAGCCGGTCGGTGCGCCATAGTCGAAGACGTAGATGGCGAAGCGGTCAAAGCCGATCACCTCGGTGAAGCGCTCGATCACATGCGCGATGTTCTCGAAATTGTAGACGAAGTCCTGGCGCGGCGGCATGTCGGACTGGCCGAAGCCGGGAAGGTCGGGCGCGACGATATGATATTTGTCCGCGAGCAGCGGGATCAGGTCGCGGAACATGTGACCGGCGCTCGGAAAGCCGTGCAGCAGCAAAAGCTTCGGCGCGCCCTTGAGGCCGACCTCGCGATAGAACACCTTGAAGCCGTCGACGTCTGCGGTGCGGTAGGTCGTCGGGGTCATGACCCTCTCCATTTTACGTAACCTGTTAAATCGTCTTATTCAGGTTATGAAAGTCGATAGTAACTTGTCAATGGCTATTTTACTGGTTACGTAGGGTTGCCTTCTCACGACAGGCCAAGGACCGCTCATGGACAGACCACCCGCGATGTTCCTCGCCGACTCGCTCGGCCTCGATTTCCTCAACTCGGTGGCGACGCCAGTCGATACACCCGTCGATTGGCTCGACGATGGCGATGGCCTGATCGACTGGCTGGCGCAGGCGAAGCTGGTGCCGCCGGAGGAGCTGGATGCGCTGACGGCGCGCGCCAGACCGGCCGACCTCGACGAGGTCGCCGATCAGGTCCGCGCCTTGCGCGAGTGGTTCAGGGGCTTTGTTCTGGAGCATGCGGGCCGGCCGCTGACGGCGAAGGCGCTGCACGAGCTTGGCCCGTTGAACGGCATCCTGGAGCGCGATGAGACGTTCCTGCAAGTCGGGCCTCGCCATGGTGAGGAAGGCCTTGCGCTGCAGAGGACGCGGCGCTGGCGATCACCGGAGTCCCTGCTGTTGCCTATCGGCGAAGCGATGGCAAAGTTCGTCTGCGACGAAGACTTTTCCGACGTGAAGGCGTGCGAGGGCCATAACTGCACGATGCTGTTCGCCGACCACACCCGCAGGCGCGCGCGGCGATGGTGCAGCATGGCGATTTGCGGCAACCGCGCCAAGCAGGCCGCGCATCGCGACAGGCTCAAGAGCCGGCCGTGACGGCGACGCGCAGCTGCGGCAGGCCGCGCCGCAGGGGATGCCCTATGGTCGCTTCCTGACCAGCTTGAGCGGACGACTGGTCCCTTGACTGCGCGGCTTGCTCGCGGTGCTCTGCGCCGCGGCTGGCCGCAGGAAGCGGAGGAGCATCGTGCGCAGATGCGCCGCGCTCTGCTTGATATCCAGCTTGGGATTGCGGATCGGCAGGGCGCGGGATCCGTCGATGAGGGCGATCAGGATGTTCGCCGTCGCATCCGGATCCAGCCCTGGATCGACCCGCCCCTGCTGTTGCGCGTGGCGCAGGAAGTCGCTCCACATGCGGCGGACCGCCGCGGTGTGCCGTTCGATGATCTTGGCGAAGTCCGGATTGCGGCCTGCCTCGGCGAGGCCATCCAGATTGAGGATTTGGGCGGGACGAAAGCGCAGGCTGTTGTCCTCGATGTCGACGAGCAGCGCCTCGATTACGTCGTCGGCCGCGAGAATCCTCTCAAACCGCTCCGCCGCATGCGCAACGCCCAGATCGATCATCGCCTCGATGATCGCCTCCTTGCTCGGAAAGTAATGGTAGAGGTGGCCGGGACTGATGCCGGCCTCGGTGCAGATGTCCGTCGTGCTGGCGCCGCGGAAGCCGTCCCTGATGAAGCAGCGGATCGCCGCGCCGAGGATCTCCTGGCGCTTCTGCTCATGCTTGACGGGATCGACTTTCCTCAAATCGGACATCTCCATTCACACTCGCCCCGTTTAGCACGACGATTTGCCACGAGAAAATCAAAATTAGAGAGTTCCATCTATTTATGTTGACCGAGTGTTGCGAGGCGTGAGAGTGATTATTAGAGCAATCTCTCTAATAAGCCGTCGATGCGGGAATGGGACCATGCGCTTGCCACGGACGGCCCTGATGAGCGTCGCGCTGGCGCTCGGTGGCTGCGCGACCGCGCCGCTCGAACGGGCCGGCTCGCTCAGGAGCTACGACCGGATGTCGGATGCGAACGGACTGGTGACGCGGTCGCAGATCCGGATGAACAAGAAGGACTTGCTCGCGGCGAAGACGATCCGGATCGCATCGACCGCGTTTCCTGCGCGCCCTGGCGTTGCGCTGAACGACAAAGAGCGCCGCCTCGTCGCCAACGCCGTCAGCCGCGAACTTTGTCTCCGCTTGAGCGAGCGCTTCCGTATCGTCTCCAACGATGACGACGCCGACCTCACGGTTCAGGCGACGGTGACGCATGCCACGCCGACCAGCGCGACTGCCTCCGGCGCGTCGAAAGCCCTGTCGATCGCCAAGACCGTCGCGCTTCCCGGCGTACCCGTGCCGGTGCCGCGGCTTCCGGTCGGCCTCGGCAGTCTGTCGGTCGAAGCGGAAGCGCGCGACTTCGCCGGATTTCAGAAAGCAGCCATGGTGTGGGCGCGCAGCGCCAATTCCATCTCGAATTCCGCGCGCGTCGCCAACGAAGGCGATGCCTACGATCTCGCCGCCGATTTCGGCGCGGACTTCGCCAAGCTGGTCACGACCGGAGAGTCGCCGTTCGGTGGTATCGCTGCCCTGCCGCCGATGGAGAGCATTCCCGTGCGGCTCGGCGGCGCACCGAAATACGTCGCGTGCGAGGCGTTCGGGCGCTTTCCAGGCCTGACCGGCCTTGCGGGGCAGGGGCTCGGCCTGCCGCCGGCCTGGACGGATTCCGGCGCCAAGGACAGTCCGGCCAACAGTCCAGACCCGGCGTCGCCGCCCGGGCCGGGTTCAGAGCAGCCGCTGACGCAGTAATGCGGCTGCGCGCTGATCTCCGAGCTCAACACATCGATAGCCGATCAGAGACATCACATGCTGACATCCGGAACGACACGCCCTTCCGAGCGCGCTTTGCGCCAAAGCGCAGCGCGCCACGATGCGCGAGCGAGGAGCGTCCCCCTGTTCACGGCTGACGAAGCGTGGAGCCGCACGGTCGCGGATCGGCGTGTGGCCGGCGAGACGGATGATCAGGAGGCGATGCTCGAGTCCGGCTTCTGGATGACGGCCCTGGTCGCGTTTCTGCCGACCGTCGCGGGCTGCCTCTATCTCTTCCTGACCCAGGGATGAGGCGCCGGTCTCTGGCGGCCTTGTCCGCCGTCCTGACGCTGTTGCTCGCGGGATGCGCAACGAGCGCGAATCTGCCTCCTGCCTATCATCCTCCGCGTCCGCCGGGCGCCAAGGCGTTGCAGGAGGGCGTCAAGAAAGCGGCCGCCGAGGTCAAGCTGACCGGCGGACTCGAGACAACCGACGTCCGCCAGAGCGACCACGGGCCGGGATCGTATTTCGTCTGCCTGAGGCAGCGCGGGTCGGCGGGCGGCAGGTCGCCCGCCTATTCGGTCTTTTTCGACGATGATGCCTACAAGGGCATCCAGAGTTCGGTGATCCTGGATGCCTGCGAAGCCCAGCCATGGGCTCCGTTCAGTTGAGGTTCCATGCCCCAAAATCCACCCAATCGGTGGTCACTAAGCCCCCGTGGGGAGGGGCGTAATACCTCCTGTGGTGGGACGGCTGATCTGATGATCGATTTGAGGCGAGTTGTCGTGCTGGCAGCGTTTGCGCTGCTCGCCTTGTATCCCGTCGTGGCTGCGGCGTCCCCGGCCAAGTCGAAGCCGGCGGCGGCCCCTGCCGTACCCGTCGCTCCGCCTGCCGCGCCCTTCGAGCCGCTGCCGCCGCCGAAAATCTACCTGTTCCGCGGCGCTATGGGCCCGATCTTCTCGACCGGCATGGACCGGCTCAGCGAGAAGCTGACCAAGGCCGGCTTCTCGGCGGACGTCTACGAATTCACCATCTGCCGGCTGATCGGCAACCGCGCCATCGCCAGCTACAAGGAGAGCCCCGCACCGATCGTGCTGATCGGCCATTCCATGGGCGGGCTGTGCTCGATCGTGATCTCCGAGATGGCGGCCAAGGAGAACATCCCGATCAGCCTCGTGGTCGCCATCGACCCCGCGCATGCGACCGGCGACGTGCCACTCAATGTCGAGCGCTTCATCAACATCTTCATGTCCGACAGCGTGCTCGGCGGCGGCGACGTCGTGGCGGTGCCCGGCTATCGCGGTCACTATGCGAGCTACGACCTTAAGGAAAACGCGCGCGTCTCGCATATCAACATCGAGAAGTCGGACGACATCCATCGCCAGATCATCGAGATGGTGACGCAGCTGCCGCGCATTCCGCCGCAGACCCAGGCCGATGCCGTGCCGCTGCGCTATCTCGTGCCGGGCGATACGCTGGTCGAATTATGGGACAGCGGGGTGCGCGTGCCGGTACGCCGCGGCGACACCCTGGAGAGCATCGCCGCAGCCAACCGCGTGCCGCTGTGGACGCTCGCGCAGAGCAACTCGCTGGCCGAGAACGCGCAGCTCACGCCCGGCCAGACCATCATCGTCCCGCGCCACCTGACGCCGCCCGAGCCTGCCGCTGCCATGGCTGCGCCGCCAGGCCGGCGGTAGCATCGCTGCGGATCCGGGGCTTGCTGCGCGGCCAGCCTCACACGATGAGATCGTGCTGCACAGGATGGTCGACGTGTCCGTTGTGAGCACCATTGTCCGTATGCGAAGCCTCGGTCATTGGCGCCGCGTCAGCATGTCCCTTGGTCTCTCCCGCGTGTCCGTGCTGATCGGGCGGTGACGGAAGATCGTCCACGACGGCGGTGCTCGATTTCTCGTGACCCGGATTCAGGAATTTAAAATTGTCTGCTGCGTGCGGATTTGCTTCTGAGCCAGACGCGCCGTTGGCCTTGGAATGCAGCTGAGTATCAAGCGCGCCCCCGGTATCGGCGGCGCTCGCATCGCCAGGCGCCTCGGCAGCCTTGCCGCTGTTGGTGTGTTGGGCGGATGCAAAGTGGAAGCCGTCCGGTGTGCTGAAAGGAACTTCCAGTCCCGAATGACTTTCGGTTGCAGTGCTGATCGGACTGATCGACATCGAATGGTTGCTGTCGTCTTTTCCAATTTGCTCAAAGACGAACTTGAAGTCCGCCAATGGCGAAACGCTCGCTACTTCCAAGAGGCCGGGTGTCGCAGTCCCGGCCGAGTCGGAAGAGCCGGGATGCTCGCTCGGCCCGGTCCGGCTTTGACCGGCATCAAGGCTATGGTTCGCGTCGGCTGCTTGAGCCGCGGAGATCTGGTCGACGGGGAGGGTCTCGGCCGTCGTGTCAGCGATGCTATCGTGTCCGGGGGGCCCGCCGACGAACGGAGGATCCGATACCACGGTCGTCCCTGTGGCCAGATTGTCGAAGTCGTTGGTGTCGCAGTCGCTGGCGCCATGGATCGAGATCGTCACCTCTTGCTTGGTGCCGTCGATGCTTGTCACCGTGAAATGATCGCTGAGAGTATCGCAGGTATCGAGTGCGTTGACCACGCTGTTGCAGTTGTCGAGCGTATAGGTCCATACGCCGGTGGCGCTCATCGTGAAGGTGCCGTAGCCGCAGTCGCTTGCAGTCGGCGAGGTCACGGCGGTGAAGCTGTTGGCCGGATTGTCGACATCGGTATCGGTGAGCGTGCCAACCGCGACTGGCCTGCCGGGTGAGATTGCGCCCGCCTCGAGCACCGAGCCTGTCGTGGTGCCACAAATGATTGCGGCGTCATTCGTGCCGAAGATCTTGATGGTCACCACCTGCGGCGTACCGTCGATGGTCGTCACAGTGAATGTGTCGGTCAGCGTGCCGCAGGCATTCAGCGCCTGCACGGTGCTGTTGCAGTTGTCGAGCGTGTAGGTCCACGTGCCACACGCCGTCATCGTGAAGGTGCCGAAGCCGCCTGCGCTCGGCTTGGGCGAGCTCACCGCGACGAAGGTGTTCGACGGATTGTCGGGATCGGTGTCGGTCAGTGTACCGCAGGCGACCGGCGTCCCGGGCTTCCCGTTGGCGATGCCCCCGGCCTCGATCACGCAGCCGGCCGTCTGTCCGGAAATGACGGCCGCATCGTTGCTGCCGTTGATGGTGATCGTCACCACCTGTGCGGTGCCATCGATCGTGGTTACCGTGAAGCTGTCGGTCAGCGTCTGGCCGTTGTTGAGCGCCTGTACCTTGGTGTTGGCATTGTCGAGTGTGTAGGTCCACACGCCGGCGGCTGTCATCGTAAAGCTGCCGTAGCCGCCCACGCTCGCCGTCGGCGAGCCGGCCGCCACGAAGGTGTTGGACGGATTGTCGACGTCGACATCGGCAAGCATGCCCGTCGCGATCGACGTACCGGGCGAGGTGCAGCTGCCTTCGATAACAGCACCGGCGGCGGTGCCGGAGATGATGGCGGCGTCGTTGCTGCCATGGATCGTGATCGTGACGACTTGCGGGGTGCCGTCGATGCTGGTCACCGTCAAGGTATCGGTCAGGGTGTCCCCGACATTGAGGGCCTGGACCGCATGATTGGTGTTGTCGAGCATGTAGGTCCACACGCCGGCTGCCGTGATCGTGAAGAAGCCATAGCCACCCGTGCTCATGGTCGGCGAACTGACCGCCGCGAACGTATTGGGCAGGTTGTCGACGTCCACATCCGTGAGCGTGCCGGTTGCCGTTGGCGCGCCAGGCGCCGCATTGGTGGCACCGCCTGCCTCCGCCACCGTGCCATTGACGTTGCCTGAGATGATAGCCGCGTCGTTGGCGCCGTTGATGTTGATCGTGAAGGCCTGACCCACCGAGAGCGAGCCGTCCGAAACTGTGATGAGGAAGCTCGTCGTCGTCGGCGATTGCAGGGCGTTGATTGCATCGTTGTTCGGAACGAAGGCGTAGGCGCCGGACGTGCTGTTCAGGAAAAGGGTGCCAAAGGGACCCGCCTGCGAAAGATTGTAGGTCACCCCATTCAGTGTCGTGCTGCCGGCTGTTCCCCCGCTGAGGCCGAAGGCCAGTACGGCGCCGGTCTCGGAACTGTTGGCCGTGAAAGTACCGCTCGCCGTGGTGAACTGGTCGAAATGGATCGTGTCGACTTCGACCGGTCCGGCGGGCAGGCCCAGAGACGGCGGCGTATGTATGATGATGGGAACAGGGATGTCGAACGGCGGCAGCGGCGGAAGCGGGTCTTGCGGCCTAGTCGAGTCATGCGACGTGAAATTGATATGCTGAATCGAGAGTGAATCGCCGAAAGGAGGTGTGCTCGATCCCGTCGGCCCCCGCGTGAGATTGGCGAGCACGTCCTGTTGCGCCGACTGCAACTCCTCCATTCGCGTAGCACTATTGGCGACCTGATCGACCCTGACCGAGGAGCCGATCCTGTTCAGGACGATGGTCTCGCCGGGATCTTCGACGATGATGTGTCGCGGCACCGCCTCCTTGGTGATGAGCTCGAAGGAGCCGTGCTGAAGGTCTTTGTAATTGATCTTGTCGTCATCCAGGAATGTGGCGTCGGGGTCCGCGGCGTTTGCGTCCGGCATCATCGAGAAGGTCAGCGCCGCAAGCGTCAGTATTCCGAAACCGCTCGAATAGGAGCGGCCGCGAAGGCTTCCCAACGGCGTGTCGACCGTCAGAGTGCCGCCGCTGCCCAGCCGGCCGGCTGCGAAGGAAAAGCTTCCTCTGGTCACCGCAAGCACGATCGCGCGCACGGTGTCGTTGGGATCGTAGACGAAATCGCTCACCTCGATCCGGGCTCCGCCGGCGAGATTGAAGACGGTGCCGTCGACGAGCAGAATTCCGACCTGTCCGTCCGCGGCAGTCTCGATTGTGTCACCATGACAGACAGGGGCGCCAACGCTGACCTGTATTGCCGCGGAGTTGTCTCGCGTGAGAGTTGTGCGACCAATCGCCGTCTGAACGATGCCGATGATTTGGTGAGGCGGGATCGCGACGGCCTCATCCGAGAGTTCAACGCCGGACGCAACCAACATTGGGCCTCGCCTGCTGGACAATTCTGGCTCAGCGCGATGCCGCAGTCTTGTTGGTCTTGCCTACGCCACAGAAACAGAATGCACTGGCGTCGGCTGATTGGGCCCTGCACGCCGAAAACGTTTTGAAACTCGATCCCTGCGGGGCCAGCCAGGAGCAGGGCCCCCCTTCCTGCGAGCTTAAGCGCCCCGGCGCGACGGTGGAAAACGCAAAAGGAGTACTCCATTTGTAGGCTGGTCCATGGGGCCGCTTCAGGTGGTAGATTCCGCGATGCACGACGTGCGGGCGCCGCCGAGGTTCAAAGAGCCCATCGCGCGGCCATGCGAACGAGATCTTCTCGGAGATGGCGGGTCATGTGCAGACAGACGATTGCAGCTTTCGCGACCGGTTTCGTTTGGGTATTTGCAAGTACCCTCTCTGGGCCCGCGCAAGCGCAAGTCGATTCTGTGAAGCCCGCCGTCCAGGATGTTGCGCCAAAACTCATCGGTAAGGTCATCCGCGTCACCGGCGTGGTCACGATCGAGCACAAGGGTGCGGTCGTGGTCCAGGCGAGCCTTGGCGATCAGGCCGGCCAAACCAAGGTTGGCGATGTCGTATATCTGGGCGACGTGGTGCGAACCGAGGTCGACAGCCGGGTCAGCATCAACTTCACCGACGGCTCGTCGTTCAATCTGTCCAGCAACGCTCTCATGACGTTGGACGAGTATGTGTACGAGCCGGAGGGGAAGTCGAATGCGACGTTTTTCAATCTGACCAAGGGAACGGCCACGTTTGTTGCCGGCAAGGTCGCCAAGACCGGCGACATGAAGGTGGATACGCCCGTCGCGACCATGGGAATCCGAGGCACCACGCCGCACATCGAAATCCAGGATGATGGTTCCACCAGATTCTCCACTCTGATCGAAGAGGGCAAGAGCAAGGCGCTGAAGAAGCGTGCAGCCGCCCCGCCGCAGCAGCCCGCAGACGCAGCCAATCGCAAGCTGACCATCTGCCGAGGATGCTGAAGCGATTCCGCGCTGCGTCATCCATTGCAGTGGGAGCCGTTACGGACATGAGTATGAGGGGCGCTCTCATCGACGGCGCGGCGACCATCCTCGTTTTGCTGTTGGTCGGCTCACCGGCAGCGGCGCGACAGCCGCAGGAAAACAGCAATCTCAAGAGCATCGAACTGTGCAACGGCGCGGACGTTCCGCCTCAAGCCAGGATCGTCGGCTGCACGGCGCTCATTGGTTCGGGTGAGGCCAATGCGGACGCGCTGGCCGTCGCCTACAACAATCGCGGCAATGCTTACGTCGTGACGGCGGAGTACGACCTCGCGATCAAGGATTTCGATCAGGCGATCGAGCTCGCCTCGGGTTACGTCAAACCGGTCAACAATCGCGGCGTGGCCTATCTGAAGAAGGGGGCGTATGACGTCGCGGTGAAGGCTTTCGACGAGGCCATCAAGCTCAATCCCAACTATGGCGGTGCCTTCGTCAACCGAGCCGAAGCCTACATTAAGATGAACGAGTACGAGCGCGCCGCGCGCGACTTCGACGAGGCGATTCGTCTCGACCCGAATTCGAATCTTGCCTGGAGCGGACGTTGCTGGATACGGGCCGCCCTCGGCAATCTCGAGGCCGGGCTCGACGACTGCAACAGGGCGCTCCAGTCGGGATCGGACAGTGCCGCGGCCTACGACTCGCGTGCGCTGATCCATCTGAAGATGGGCCAACTCGCCGCGGCCATCGACGACTATAATGCGGCGTTGCGCGTCGAGCCGAAGCTGGCAAGCGCGCTTTATGGGCGTGGACTTGCCAAGCTCAGGCAGGGTGACCAAACCGGCGGCGACAGCGACATCTCGGCAGCGAGGATCATCGAGGCCAAGATCGGCGATGACTTCGCCCGCCATGGCGTCAAGTGAGGCGAGGCCGCGGGAGGTCGTTTGAGTTCGCGGAATAGAGGATCGCGAAGTTGATGGAGGGGGCTCGACGCTCCCGCGCGCGGAGCCCCCCTCGGCCAGCCTGGCGTCGGATGTCGGTTCGACCGCCGGCTCCTCAGTCCGCTACACGTTCGAGCCGTGGATCGCATCGATCACGGCATCCGTGACTTCCTTCGTCGTCGCCTTGCCGCCGACATCGGGCGTCAGCACGCCGGCCGCGCAGACGCGCTCGACCGCCTTCATCAACCGCACAGCCGCGTCTTTCTCGCCGAGATGCTCGAGCATCTGCGCGCCGGTCCAGAACGTCGCGACCGGATTGGCAATGCCCTTGCCGGTGATGTCGAAGGCCGAGCCATGGATCGGCTCGAACATCGAGGGGAAGCGGCGCTGCGGATCGATGTTGCCGGTCGGCGCCACGCCGAGGCTCCCTGCCAGCGCGCCGGCAAGGTCCGAGAGGATGTCGGCGTGCAGATTGGTCGCAACGATGGTGTCGAGGCTCTTCGGATGCAGCGTCATGCGCACCGTCATGGCGTCGACCAGCATCTTGTCCCAGGTCACGTCGGGGAATTCGGTCGCGACCTCGGCGGCGATCTCGTCCCACATCACCATACCGTGGCGCTGCGCGTTCGACTTGGTCACGACGGTGAGCAGTTTGCGCGGCCGCGACTGCGCCAGCTGGAACGCATAGCGCATGATGCGGGTGATGCCGACGCGGGTGAACACGGCGACTTCCGTGCCGACCTCTTCCGGCAGTCCCTTGTGGGCGCGGCCGCCCATGCCGGCATATTCGCCTTCCGAATTCTCGCGCACGATCACCCAGTCGAGATCGCCGACGCCGACATTGCGCAGCGGCGAGGCGACGCCCGGCAAAATCTTGGTCGGCCGCACATTGGCATATTGGTCAAAGCCCTGGCAGATCGGCAGGCGCAGGCCCCACAGCGTGATGTGGTCGGGCACGTCGGGCGCGCCGACCGCGCCGAAATAGATCGCGTCGAACTTCTTCAGCTCGGCGAGGCCATCGGCCGGCATCATCACGCCGTGCTTCTTGTAATAGTCCGAGCCCCAGTCGAACGTTTTGACGTTGAAGGCGAGGTCGCCGCTGCGTTTTGCGAGAGCCTCCAGCACGCGGACGCCGGCCGAGATCACCTCGGGGCCGATGCCGTCGGCGGGAATGGCTGCGATCGAATGGGTGCGCATGAAGATGCTCCGTTTGGGGTGTCAGTGGGATTGCGGGACGGGTTCGACGGGCGCAGTCTTTGCGCGCGACAATAGCAAAGTGAGGGCTGCGGAGAGAACGAGCAGGCCGCTGACGAAATAGAGCCCGCCGACAAAGCTGCCGGTCTGGTCCTTGATCCAGCCGATCATGGCGGGGCCGACGAAGCCGCCGAGATTGCCGATCGAGTTGATGGTGGCGATGCCGGCGGCAGCCGCGGGGCCGGACAGGAACAGCGTCGGCATGCTCCACAGCGGCGGCTTGGCCGAGGAGATGCCGATGTTGACGAGCGTCAGCGCGAGCAGCACGGCGACGACGCCCGCGGCAAGTCCGGCATAGGCGAGGCCCGCGGCCGCAATCAGGCAGGCCCACACGACGTGCCAGGTGCGCTCGCCGGTGCGGTCCGAATGCCGGGCCCACAGGATCATGGCGACGACGGCGGCGGTTGCCGGCAATGCGTTGAGGAAACCGACCTGGAGCGAGGACAGGCCGAACTGCTTGATGATCTGCGGCGCCCAGACGCCGAGCGTGTAGAGGCCGGCCGAGGTGCCGAAATAGATCAGCGACAGCGCCAGCACGCGGGGATCGGCGAGCCCGCGCCAGATGCTGTGGCTTGCGGTCGCGGCCTTGCTGGTGGTCTCCGCATTCATGGTCTCGACCAGCCAGCGACGCTCGTCCTCGGCAAGCCATTTTGCTTTCTCGGGGCGATCGGTGAGAAAGCCCAGCACGACGAAGCCGAGCAGCACGGCCGGCAACGCCTCGAGCACGAACAGCCATTGCCAGCCCTTGAAGCCGAGCAGACCGTCCATCTCCAGCAGCGCGCCTGAGATTGGCGAGCCCAGCACCGTCGAGAGCGGCGCGGCCGCCATGAACAGCGCGGTCACCGCGGCGCGCTGGCGCGCCGGGAACCAGTAGGAGAGATAGAGGATGATGCCGGGGAAGAAGCCGGCCTCGGCGACGCCGAGCAGGAAGCGCAGGATGTAGAAGCTGGTCGCCCCTTGCACGAACGCCATTGCGGCCGAGACGAGACCCCAGGTGATCATGACCCGCGCGATCCATATCCGCGCACCGACCTTGTGCAGGATGATGTTGGAGGGCACCTCGAACAGGAAATAGCCCCAGAAGAAGATGCCGGCTCCAAAGCCGTAGACCGCGGGCGACAGGCCGATGTCCTTGTTCATCGTCAGCGAGGCAAAGCCGATGTTGACGCGGTCGATGAAGGCCACGAAGTACAGCAGCATGATGAAGGGAACGATGCGCCAGGTGATCTTGCGCAGCACGCGCGTCTGAATCTCGCTCGCCACCCTGGCCTCCTCAGGTTCCGGTTTGTTGTTGTGTCGGCGGACCCGGAAGGTCGATGCCAGCAGCAAGCCTAGGCGGGGGCAGGAGGCATACTCAATTGGCGCTGGTTTATACAAAAAAATGATATAATCCTCGCCGGGCGTGCTTCCACGGCGTCATGGCCGTGTGGACGAGAGGACGGCGAATGGAATTGCATCAGCTTCGATGCTTCGTGGCGGCGGCCGAGCAGCTGCATTTCGGCCGCGCGGCGCAGCAGCTCCAGATGCTGCCCTCGGCGCTCGGCCGGCAGATCAGGCTGCTGGAGGAAGACCTCGGCACGCGGCTGTTCGCGCGGACGACGCGCGCGGTGTCGCTGACAGATGACGGCACGACGCTGCTGCGCGATGCCCGCGCCATCCTCGCCAGGGTCGAGGCGGTCGAAAGCAATTTGCGCAACCGCCCGCGTGCGGGAGCCGCGCGGCGGCTGCGGGTTGGCGCCATCGACAGTGCGGCAGCCGGGCTCTTGCCGCCGCTCTTGCGTGATTTCCGCGCCAGGCATCCGGAAATTGCGGTGCAGCTGCTGGAGGACAAGACCGTCCGGCTGCTGCCGAAGATTTTGACCGGCGCGCTCGATCTCGCCTTCGTCCGTCCGCCCGATCGTGCGGACAAGCGGCTCGAATTCCGCGATCTGCTCCAGGAGACCGCCATCGTTGCGTTCCCGCAGCGGCATGCGTTGGCCGCGCGCAAATCGATCACGCTCGCCGACATCGCCGACGAGGCGATGCTGGTGCCGGACCGCCGTTCGCGGCCGCACAGCCACGACCTCACGATCAAGCTGTTCGAGCAGGCCGGGTTGACGCCGCGCATCGTGCAGGTCGCCGACGAGAAGCAGACCATCATCAACTTGGTGGCAACCAGGCTCGGCGTTGCCATCGTGCCGCGCTGGACCACGCGGATGGCGGTCTCAGGCGTGCGCTTCGTGCCGCTGCGACTGAGGAAGACCGGCCCGGTCGGCCGCCTGCCGCTTGCCGCCGCCTGGCTGCGCGGCTCGCGCGACCCGGCCCGCGATGCCATGCTGGCGGTGCTGGAGGCGCGCCTGCGCAGCTATGCGCGGGAAGCGTGAGGGGCTATGACGTAGGCTTGGACCAAAGGTGGATGCGATGACTGAACCGAAAGCGCCGAACGAGTTGCAGGTTGCCATCGCCGGATTGGGCTCGATCGGCACCAAGATCGCGACCGCGCTGGATCAGGGCATCGAAGGATTGGCGCTGTCCGCGGTGGCCGTGCGCGATCCCGCCAAGCATCAGGCCTTTCTGGGCAGTTTGCGCCGCCCACCGAAAGTCATGCCCATCGACCAGCTCGGCGACGCCGCCGACATCGTGGTCGAATGCGCGCCGAGCAATCATCTGCGCTCCATCGTCGAGCCCGCGGTGAAGCGGGGCAAAGCCGCGGTCGTGGTCAGCGTCGGTGGCCTGCTCGACAATTTCGACCTCGTTGATCTTGCCCGCGCCAATGGCGGCCGCATCCTCGTGCCGACCGGCGCACTGATCGGCCTCGATGCCGTCAACGCCGCCGCGGTCGGCACCATCCATTCGGTGAAGATGGTGACGCGCAAGCCGATCGACGGTCTGAAGGGCGCACCGTTCATCGTTCAGAACAACATCGACATCGACAATCTGCGCGAGCCGCTGAAACTGTTCGAGGGCAGCGCGCGCGAGGCGGCGAAGGGCTTCCCCGCGAACGTCAATGTCGCTGTTGCGCTGTCGCTGGCGGGCATCGGGCCCGATCGCACTCAGATGCAGGTCTGGGCCGACCCCACCGTGACGCGCAATGTTCACCGCATCGAGGTGGAGGCGGATTCGGCGCGGTTCTCGATGGGCATCGAGAACGTTCCGTCCGAGAACCCCAAGACGGGAATGATCACCGCGCTGTCCGTGATCGCGCTGCTGCGCAAGCAGCGCGCCACGCTGTGCGTGGGGACGTAATGGGGTGAGGCTTCATAGCGCCGGTGGTGGTGCGCTCCCTCCCCCGCTTGCGGGGGAGGGTTGGGGAGAGGGTGTCTCCGCAACGAAGAAGAAAAGCCTCACCCGGCGCGTTGCGCCGACCTCTCCCGCAAGCGGGAGAGGTGCACCTAGCCCGTGGCGCCTATCTCGTCTTACGCCCCCGTCACGCGCCAGATCACGTTGCCGACGTCGTCGGCCATCAGCAGCGACTTCTTGTCGGGGCCGATCACGACGCCGACCGGACGGCCGTAGGATTCCTTCTCGTCCGGCGACAGGAATCCCGACAGGATGTCGCGACCGGGGCCGGACGGCTTGCCGTTCGCGAACGGGATGAACACCAGCTTGTAGCCGGACAGCGTGCTGCGATTCCACGAGCCGTGCTGGCCGATCACCATGCCGTCTCCGAAGCCGGGCAGGGTCCCTGCGGGCATCCAGCACAGGCCGAGCGAAGCCGTGTGGCCGCCGAGCGCGTAGTCCGGCTGCAGCGCCTTGGCCACCATCGCCGGATCCTGCGGCACGCGGTCGTCCACCGTCTTGCCCCAGTAGCAATAGGGCCAGCCATAGAAGCCACCGTCGCGCACCGAGGTCAGGTAATCGGGCGGCGTCTCGTCGCCGAGGCCGTCGCGCTCGTTGACGACGGTCCAGAGCACGCCCGTGTTCGGCTCCCACGCAAGGCCCACGGGATTGCGCAGGCCCGCACCAAAGATGCGATGCGTGCCGGCGGCGAGATCGAGCTCGTAGACCGCGGCGCGGCCTTCCTCGACTTCCATGCCCATCTCGGCGATGTTGCTGAGCGAGCCGACGCCGGCATAGAGCTTCTTGCCGTCGGGGCTTGCAAGCAGGCTGCGCGTCCAGTGGCCGCTCGGCTTGAACGTGGTGAGCCGCTTGCCCGGCGCGGTGATGCGGTCGGCGTTGGCGACATAAGGGAAGGCCATCACGCCGTCGGTGTTACCGACGTAGAAGGTGTCGCCGACCAGCGCCATGCCGAACGGCTGGTTGAGATTCTCCATGAAGGCGCCGCGGACTTCGGCGACGCCGTCGCCGTCCTTGTCGCGCAGCAGCGTGATGCGATTGGCGGACACGCCGAGCGCGGCGGCGCGCCGCATCGTCGCCTGCATCGCGTAGTGAAACACGCTGCGCGGGGGACCTGCGATCTGCGTCGCTTCGGCGATCAGCACGTCGCCATTGGGCAGCACCTCGATCCAGCGCGGATGGTCGAGGCCGCTCGCGAATGCGTTGACCTTGAGGCCGGGCGCGACGGTCGGCTTGTGGCCCTCGCTCCAGCCGCGCGCGGTCGGCATCTTCAGGGTCGGGATCGCGCCTTGCGGCTTGGCTTCGGGAATGGCGGGCGTCTGGCCCCAGGCCGGCGCGGGCTCGGTGCCCGACAGTTTGCGCCATTGCAGCGCGATGCCGCCGAGTAACGCGACGAACTGCGCGAAGATGCTGGAAAAAGTCATGAGACGCCCCTGTCGAATCCTGCGGCACCGTCCAACGCCGATCGCCAAAAACCCCGCGCGGGCTCAGGCCTGATCGCCGACCTCTCCAGATCAACGATGAAATGTCGTCGTGCCTCGTTGCGCGCGCATCCAACTGGTTGGCGGTAAAAAGGTCAACCGCCAGGGAACTCGACGGACATCTATTCCCGCGGAATGGCAGCCGGCCAATTTTGCATGGAGAGAAGATCAGCGGCCGATCTGCCGCTCCAGCCGCCGCGCCGCGCGAAAGTCATCGAGGTGATGGACGTTGGGCGCGAGCGCAGCCTCGCGGGACAGCAGATGATAGACCCGCGCCACCGTGCGCTGCTTCTGCTTGGAACGCCCGGGCGGCAGCGCCCGCGCCTTACGGACGGCGGCGATCGCATGCGCGCGGAAATAATCGTAGGCGTCCGACATGGTTTGATGCTCGGCTCGATGCTCTGCTTCTGGTGCAGGTGTCGAGGGCTAACGGACGAGTGGAGGGGCGGTTCCGTGGCGGAATGTTCCGGGCTCGCGACGCATCCCCGTCATCCTGAGGTGCGAGCCATGTGGCGCACGGCGCCGCATGGGGAGCCTCGAAGGATGGACGGCCCGGCTGCATCTCGGCCGTGCATCCTTCGAGGCTCGGCTCGCGATGCATCCGCATCGCAAGCCTCGCACCTCAGGATGACGGGGCTAGTAGCAGCGTTGCACTGAGAAAGCGGGAGGCGGAAGCCGAAGCCGCGCTCACCGCGGCGACGTGAACGGGATGATCATCGGCACACGGCGGCAATAGGCGCCGTAGGCGTCCTCGCCGAGCTCCTTCGACAGGAACACCTCTTCCATCCGGCCCTTCTGCCACATGCCGAGCGAGATCAGGATGGCGCCGAGGATCGTCGTTACGCTGCCGATCGCGAAGCCGGTGACGAGCATGCCGAAGATCAAACCGGTGTAGATCGGGTGACGCACGATGCCATAGGGGCCGGTGTCGATAACGCGGTGATCTTCCTTGTGGGTGATGGTGTTGGACCAGAATTTTCCGAGATGCAGCCGGCCCCACCAGGCGAAGGCGATGCCGGCGGCCGAGAGGACCGCGGCGATGTAGATGCCGGCGTTGCCGAGCACCCAGAGCGGCTTCCAGCCCAAGACCTCCGCAATGAACGGCGTGTACAGGATGCCGCCGATCAGGATCGGCAGGCGATAGCGCTGCGACTCCAGCGTCATGACCTGCTTCTTGGTCTGCCCCTGCCAGAACGAGGCGCCGACCCAGCTGGCGAGAAAGGCGAGCCAGATTAGGGCCAGGAGTTCGGTCGGCCAGGTCGTGGTCCAGCCACCCCAGGCCACGGAGAGAAGCTTGCTGAAATCGAAGGACATGAAGGTTCTTTGCGTTGGGCGGCGGCTTCAGCCCGCGCGCGAGGACAGCGCGTGATGCTCGATGGCGCCGGAGGGCTGCTGGCCGTTGCGGGCGAGCAGATGGGTGATGGTTTCGCGCAGCACCGGCTCGATCGGGCGTGGCGAATAGCCGAGCTCGTTACGGGCTTTCCCGATCGAAAGATCGCTCGCGGCGAGCGCGATGCGCACGCCCTCGGCAGTGCCGTTCGGCGGCCGGCGCGTGATGTGGTCGGAGATGGATTCGAGCATGATCGCGGAGAGCTCGGCGATCTTGCCGGGCACGACGATCGGAAACTGCCGGCGGCCGCTCATCGCCGACATCATCCGCAGGATGCGGCCGAGCGGGACGCAGTCGCCGCCGAGAATGTAGCGCTGGCCGAGGCGGCCGCGCTCCATGGTCAGCACGAGGCCCATGGCGACGTCGCGGACGTCGACCAGATTGACCAGGAAGTTGAGATGCGGCTGCACCTTCTTCTGGAGGAAGTACCAGAGCATCGCGGTCGGCGGCGTCAGATTGTGGTCGGCGGCGCCGATCGGCATGGTCGGCGTGCCGATGACCAGCGGGAAGCCGCTGGCTGCGGCCTTCGCCGCAAAATGCTCGGCGAGCGACTTCGAGCGCGTATAGGCGCCGGGCATCGCATCGGCCGGCTGCAGCGCCTCCTCGGCGGCAATGCCGCCCAGGTCGGAATAGGGGAACAGGATCGA
Source organism: Bradyrhizobium genosp. SA-4 str. CB756 (assembly GCF_000473125.1). Lineage (NCBI taxonomy): Bacteria > Pseudomonadati > Pseudomonadota > Alphaproteobacteria > Hyphomicrobiales > Nitrobacteraceae > Bradyrhizobium > Bradyrhizobium genosp. SA-4. Next base: position 558,092 of record NZ_KI421499.1, read on the forward strand.
TTCCGTCGAGCAGTGCAGGAAGCGCGACACGCCGCGCTTCATCGCGGCTGCGAGCACCACCTCGGTGCCGCGGCAATTGACGTCGTGAAAATCCTGCTTGTTGGCAACCCACATGCCGGGCAGGCCGGCGAGGTGATAGACCTGATCGACGCCCGCGACGGCAGCGTCGACCGCGGCGCCGTCCAGCACCGAGCCATGGACATATTCAACGTCGGCGTTCGCCGCGGCCGGCGCACGGACATCGAGAACGCGTACCCGCTGCCCACGGGCGCGGAGCGCTTCTACGAGGTGATGTCCGATGAAGCCGCTGCCACCGGTAACCAGTACGAGAGCCATGCAGAAGGTTTGCCGTTTCGCTTCTAGAGCTATCGGGTTGAAAGGGAATTGGCCGGAACAGGCGCCAGAATCGCGGCAAGGTCGCGACGGAAGCCCAATGCAATGAACAATTTCGCCATGACAAACATCGGTCCAAGCAGGAAATGCGTGGGATGGTCCACCATCGACGGCTGCCGTTCCTCGAAAACCTTGTGGCCGACGATCTGGGATGCGACGCCAAAGCCGATCAGCGCCGCAAAAATCGACCACATCATGACGATCGAGACCTGATTGCCGATCGCGGTTGCGACCGAAAGCAGCACGATCATCGCGGCGAGGATGCCGAGCCCGATCCCGGCGTCCAGCATCAGCCAGTAGACCAGCACCGGCAGTGCCAGGATCACCGCCAGGCTCACCTCGACCCCAAACACGGAGAAATGCACGAGAGTCAGCGGCAGCACGGCGCCGGTGAACAGCAGCAGGATACCGACCACGTGCATCGCGCAGTTCCAGGGATCGCGATGATATTCGACGTAGTCCGCCAGTTGGCGTTGAAAATAACTGGCCATCTCGGTCTCGTGCATCGTGGGGTTGGGAAGGGCGAGAACAGGCTATAGCACCTGACAGGGCGGTGCACAAACCGGCCCTATCGTCGCGCAAAACCGTGTTGTCGCGCTGTGAGACAGGTCACAAAACGGAAGAACTTCAAGGGGTTCCGCCAGGCGCCGAGAGGTGCATCCTCAGCGCTTCTTGGCGGGCTTTTTCGCCGCAGGCGCAGGCGCTGCCGCCGGATGCGCGGGCGCTTCCTCCGGCACCTTGGCGAAGGTCAGGATTTGCAGCTGGCCGTTCACCGCCGAGGTCGGCTTGGCCCGGTCGAGAAACTGCTCCTCGCCGAGGCCGATCGGATGCAGTCGCTTGGTCGATATCTTGAACGTGTTCACCAGCACGTCGCGGATTGCATCCGCCCGGCGCTGGCTCAGGATCGCGTTGGCCTCGCGGGTCTTCTGGTTGGATTCGACATGGCCGACGATCAGGAAGGTGTAGGGCAGCAACGAGGAATGAACCAGCGCGTCGGCGATGCGGCCGACGGTCTGGTAGGACGCCGGCTGGATGATCGGCGTGTCGGCGTCGAACTGGATCTGCGCATTGAAGGCGGGCAGCTTGGCGAGATCGGGCGCGATCGGCGGCCGGTTCACCGGACCCGGATCGTTCTTGATCCTGGCCTTGGCGCGCTCCATCACCTGCTGCTTCAGCGCAGGGAGATCAACCTCGGGCGCCTCCTCGAAATGGTTGAGCTTGGCGACGATGTCGTCGCGGGTCGGCGCTGCCGCCGTCTGCGCGTGGGCTGGGTCCGCGAGCAAGGCGAGACCGAGCGCGATGCCGATTCCGGCGGTGGAGAGCCAGGGCGCGCGCATCAGCGATACCCCGCGTCGTCGACGGCCTTCAGGCAGTTGTTGCTGATGCCCTTGGGCGTCGAGACCAGGCAGGGGACCGACTTGCTGGTCTCCTTGGTCGAGCCGCCGCAGACCTTGACGATCTCGCGCTGGCAGGCGTTCGCCACGGTGACGCGCGCGGCGATGCGTTTCTGGATGGCGTCGAAGACGCTGAGATAGTCACTCGCGCATTGCTGGGAGAGCACGTCGCGGTTGCGCGACAGGCACTCCTTCAGCCGGGTCGAATCCGGGTTGACGCCGCGGCAATTGGCGACGATTTCGGCGCCGCAGCTCGCCGCCAGCTTTCCGATCGAATCGCCAAAGCTCATGGTCTCCGCCGCCGCAAGCGACGGCATCCCCAATGCCAGCAAGATCAGTGTGATGGAGCCCCGGACCATATGTGCATCTGATACGGGGAAGTTCGCGGTGGTCAAGGGCTGTTCGCCCCGGAACGGTCGAGAGTCCGGCGAGTGCGGCGAACAGTCCTCACTCCGTGGCCTCAGTGAGGGGTGGCCATTCGATCAGGACGGCCGTGTGTTTCCTGAGGTCCTCGGCGAACTCCGGATCGGCCTTGAGTTCGTCCAGCGTTCTCGGCGGGGGAAGCTCGCGGCCGTCCTCAATCAGCTCCTGCGCATAGAAGGCGAGCGCCTCGGGCGCATTCTCCAGGGCCTCGTCGGCATCATCGCCGCCGGAAATGCAGCCGGGCAGATCGGGAAACCACAGGCTGACGGCGTCGTCCGGACCGGCGTCTTCGATGATGGCGACGTAGTGAGGCATGGCAGGACTGGTGGCCTCGATGGTTGTGCCGCCCGGTTTCGTTCAATTATGAATACCGCATCTCAGGAGGCAAGCAATTGACCAAATTGACTCTGGCTGAAGGCGCCGGCTCATTCGTGTTTTGTGATGATGGTGCCGTCCCCTCGCCACGCACGATGCGAGTCTTTTCGTTCTGCCCCCGATCGCGCAATGCGCACACACGCATTATCGTGGCGATGCATGGCGTCGATCGCGCTGCCGCGGCGTTTCGCGATCTGCTCGCTCCTCAGGCCGAGCGCAACGGGCAAATCGTGCTGGTGCCGGAGTTCGATCCCGAGCAGTTCCCGGGCATCCCCGCATACAATTTCGGTGGCGTGCGACTCCCGCCGCCGGACAATACGGTCCAGCCGCGCGATCATTGGAATTTCGGGGTCATCGACCGGCTGTTTCACTATGTCCGGGATGCGATCGGGTCCAGCCGGGAGACCTTCGGACTGTTCGGCAATTCCGCGGGGGCTCAGTTCGTCCTGCGCTATCTCGCGCTCAACGAGGCCGCTTCGGTCGACCTTGCCGTTGCCGCCAATTGCGGATGCTACATGCTGCCGAATCTCGCCAAGGATTATCCCGACGGCATGGGAGGGATTGGCCTCAGCCCAAGTCATTTACAGAAATATCTGGGGCGCTCGCTCGTCATCCTGCTGGGCGATGCCGACAACGACCCTGATGCTCACGACCTGCCGCGCTGGGACGAGGCGATGGCCCAGGGGCCTCACCGCCTCGCGCGTGGTCTCTGGCATTTCGAACACTGCACGAAGCTCGCCAGCAGCCTCGATGTGGCGCTGGGCTGGCGGCTCGAAATTGCGCCGGGTGCCGGGCACGTCGACCAGCTGATTTACGACCAGGGCGCCAACATCCTGAACGGCTGAGTGGATGGCCTTGTGTGCAAGGGTCTCACGCCCTCTGCACAAAGCTGTCCACGACCTTCTTCTCGCCGGCCTTGTCGAAGGCGATGGTGAGCTTGTTGCCGTCGATCTTGGTGACGTGGCCGTAGCCGAATTTCTGGTGGAAGACGCGGTCTTCGAGCGAGAATTCCGAGGTCGTGCCGGTCGATTTGGCGACCAGCTCGCCCTCGATCGTGAGGGGGCCGCGGCGGCGCGAGGAGAAGCTGCCGAAATCGGGGCCGGATGACGAGGCGGACGAGAACGACGCGGTCTCTTCCTCGAAGCCGCCGCTTTGGCTGCCGCCAGTGCGGCCGCCGCCACGGTTGCGGTTGGCCTGGGCGCGCTGCCAGCCCGGCGTCGAATAGCTGGAGCCGAACGCCTCCATGTCGTCGAAGCGCGAGGCGCCATAGCCACCGGCGCCGCCCCAGGCCGAGCCGCCCTTGGATTCCGTGATCTCGACATTGGCCGCGGGCAATTCGTCGAGGAAGCGCGACGGGATCGTGGTCGACCAGGTGCCGTGGATCCGGCGATTGGTGGCGAAATAGATCATGGCGCGGCGGCGGGCGCGGGTGAGGCCGACATGGCCGAGCCGGCGTTCCTCTTCGAGGCCGGCGCGGCCCTGTTCGTCCAGCGTGCGCTGGCTCGGGAACAGGCCTTCTTCCCAGCCGGGCAGGAACACGTTGTCGAATTCGAGGCCCTTCGCCGAGTGCAGCGTCATCAGCGACACCGCGTCGTCCTCGGCGCCGCCCTCGCGGTCCATCACCAGCGAGATGTGCTCCAGGAACCCTTGCAGGTTCTCGAACTCCTCCATCGAGCGCACCAACTCCTTGAGGTTCTCGAGCCGGCCGGCGGCATCGGCCGAACGGTCCTTCTGCCACATCTCGGTGTAGCCGCTCTCGTCGAGCACGATCTGCGCCAGCTCGGTGTGCGAGGTGACCTCGCGCTGGGCGCGCCAGCGGTCGAACTGGGCGACGACGTCGCGCAAGCTTCCGCGCGCCTTCGGCTTCAGCTCGTCGGTCTCGACCACCGCGCGCGCCGCCTCGAACAGCGGGATGCGGCGCTTGCGGGCGTGGTCGTGCAGCATCTGAATGGTGGCGTCGCCGAGCCCGCGCTTAGGCACGTTGACGATGCGCTCGAAAGCGAGGTCGTCGGCCGGCGAGTTGATGACGCGCAAGTAAGCCAGCGCGTCGCGGATTTCGGCGCGCTCATAGAAGCGCGGGCCGCCGATGACGCGATAGGGCAGGCCGAGCGTGACGAAGCGGTCTTCGAATTCGCGCATCTGGTAGGAGGCGCGCACCAGGATCGCGATCTCGTTGAGCTTCTCGCCCTTGCGCTGGATCTGCTCGATCTCCTCGCCGATGCCGCGGGCTTCCTCTTCGGAATCCCACGAGCCCGTCACCGTGACCTTCTCGCCGTCCTGGTCCTCGGTGCGCAGCGTCTTGCCGAGCCGGCCTTCATTGTGCGCGATCAGATGGGAGGCGGCGGCAAGGATGTGACCGGTCGAGCGGTAGTTGCGCTCGAGGCGAATGACTTTTGCGCCCGGGAAATCGTGCTCGAAGCGCAGGATGTTGTCGACCTCGGCGCCGCGCCAGCCATAGATCGACTGGTCATCGTCACCGACGCAGCAGATGTTTTTCGTCTTCTCCTTCTCCCCGCTTGCGGGGAGAAGGTCGGGATGAGGGGGAGTCTCCACGAGCTCGGTCTGCGGAGAGTCCCCCTCACCCGCATCGCTTCGCGATGCAACCTCTCCCCGCACGCGGGGAGAGGTGAAAGAAGGCGCCTGCGACAAGAGCCGCAGCCACAGATACTGTGCGACGTTCGTATCCTGATACTCGTCCACCAGGATGAATTTGAAGCGCTGCTGGTACTGCCGCAAGATATCCGGGTGCTCGCGGAAGATGCGGATGTTCTCCAGCAGCAGGTCGCCGAAATCGGCGGCATTCAAGATCTTCAGCCGCTCCTGATAGCTCGCATAGAGCTTGCCGCCCTTGCCGTTGGCGAAGACAGCGGCCTCGCCCGAGGGGACCTGCGAGGGCATCAGGCCGCGGTTCTTCCAGCCGTCGATCAGGCCGGCGAGCATGCGTGCGGGCCAGCGCTTGTCGTCGATGTTCTCGGCCTGGAGCAGCTGCTTGAGCAGCCGTACCTGGTCGTCGACATCGAGCACCGTGAAGTTCGACTTGAGCTGCGCCAGCTCGGCATGGAAGCGCAGGATGCGCCCGCCGATGGAGTGGAAGGTGCCGAGCCATGGCATGCCTTCCACGGCATGGCCGAGCATCTGGCCGAGCCGGTGCTTCATCTCGCGCGCGGCCTTGTTGGTGAAGGTCACCGACAGGATCTCGGCGGGCCGGGCGCGGCCCTGGCTCAGGATGTGGGCGATGCGCGTCGTCAGCACGCGCGTCTTGCCGGTGCCGGCGCCGGCCAGCACCAGGACCGGACCGTCCAGCGTCTCCACCGCCTCGCGCTGCTCCGGATTGAGCCCGGACAGATATTTCGGGCCCACGGAGGCGCGTGCACGCGCGGCGATGCCGCCGGCTGCGGGCTGGTGGTCGGGAACGCTGGTAATCTTGCTCGGCTCGGTCATGCGAATCATTTGGCCCCACGATGGCACCGCGGGGTGACGGGAGGGAGCCTTCTTAACAGGGATTGCTGCCTATATGGGGCACCGGGACGGGGTTTTCCACGTACGCGGCGGCCCGATTTGTTCCCGAAAGCCGGGCCAATTTCCACCGGGCCGGGTGGGGAACCATCGTTCCCACGTCGAGATTGTCTGGGCAGGTGGCGCGGTCAGCCGCGTCGATCGCAGACAGACATCAAGACGAGGTTTTCGCCATGCTAGGCTGGGTTGTGACGTTTCTGGTTATCGCACTGATCGCCGGCATCCTGGGCTTCGGCGGCATCGCCGGCGCTTCGATCGAGATCGCCAAGATCATCTTCTTCATCGCGGTCGTTCTGTTCCTGGTCTCGGCCGTGGTCGGATTGGCGCGTGGCCGCACCAGAATATAGCTAGCGCTTCGAGGGCATCGCCACGTTGCGGCCGATGCCCTCGGGCCGCGGCACGGCGCTGTGGGCCTTGGTGACCGCAACGACGCGCTCCCGGACATCAGGCGGAAACGGCGCAACGCGCCGCGCATTCATATCCATGTGCAGCGACATGTTCTCCGAGGTCGCCGACAGCCAGCCCTCGGTCGCGTGCCGCATCTCCTCGAATGTGTGCAGCCGCTTGTCGTCAGCGGCGAGCAGCCAGACGAGGATCTGCACGGGATCGCCGAGGTGGATTTCGCGCAAGTACCGCACGTGGCATTCAGCGGTGAAGGTCGAGCCGTGGCGCTCCTTCTTGTACGCCGGACCCATTCCCAGCTCGAGCCAGAGCTCGTCGATCGCCCGGTCGAACATGACGTTGTAGTAGGCCATGTTGAGATGGCCGTTATAGTCGATCCATTGCGGCTCGATCTGCATGATCGAGGCGCGGAACGGCTCTGCGGCGGGCTTCGAAGCGGCACTCTCCGGCATGTTTCATTCCCTGGGTATGCGTCCGGTCGCTTGACTTGACCGGCTTTATGTCCTTTGCCACGGTTCTTCTGTCGGGAGGAATGTCCGTGGGTACGACCATCACCAATAATCCGCCGCGGGTCGAGCCGAAAGCCCTCGCAAGCGCGCTGGAGCAGCTTGCCGCGCGCTTCGGCAACCGCCTCATCACCTCGCAGGCCGTCCGCGAGCAGCACGGCCATACCACCACGTGGATCGTCAACCAGCCGCCGGACGGCGTGGTGATGGCGCAGGAGACCGCCGACATCCAGGACGTGGTGCGGATCTGCGCCAAGAATCGCGTCCCCGTCATTCCCTTCGGCACCGGCACCTCGCTCGAGGGCCAGGTCAACGCGCCCGCCGGCGGCATCTCGATCGACCTGCGCGACATGAACAAGGTGCTCGCCGTGCATGCCGAGGATCTCGACTGCGTGATCCAGCCCGGCGTCACCCGCAAGGCGCTCAACGAACATCTGCGCGACCAGGGCCTGTTCTTCCCGATCGATCCCGGCGCGGATGCTTCGCTCGGCGGCATGGCCTCGACCCGCGCCTCCGGCACCAACGCGGTGCGCTACGGCACCATGCGCGACAGCGTGCTGGCGCTGAAGGTCGTCCGCGGCGACGGCGAGATCATCACCACGGGCACGCGCGCCAAGAAATCCTCCGCCGGCTACGACCTGACGCATCTGTTCGTCGGCGCCGAGGGCACGCTCGGCATCATCTCGGAACTCACAATCCGGCTCCGCGGCATCCCTGACACGATCGCGGCCGGCGCGGTGTCGTTCGAGACCGTGCACGGGGCGTGTCAGGCCGTGATCCTGGCGATCCAGACCGGCATTCCCGTCGCGCGCATCGAGCTGCTCAACACTGCGCAGGTGAAGGCCTGCAACGCCTATTCCAAGCTGACGCTGCCGGAGACACCGCTGCTGTTGATGGAATTCCACGGCAGCGAGGTCGAGGTCGCCGAGCAGTCGAAGGCGTTTGGCGAGATCGCCAAGGAGTGCGGCGGTGGCGATTTCTCCTGGACTACCAAACCGGAGGACCGCACAAAACTGTGGCAGGCGCGGCACGACGCCTATTGGTCCGTGAAGGCGCTGCGCCCCGGCGATAGCATCGGCGTGGTTGCGACCGACGTCTGCGTGCCGATCTCGCGCCTTGCCGATTGCGTCAGCGAGACCGAGGAAGATCTCAAACGCCTCAACCTGCTGTCGCCGATCGTCGGCCATGTCGGCGACGGCAATTTCCACTGCTCGCTGGTCTGCGACACCAACGACGCCGCCGAGATGGCGCGCGGCGAGGAGTTCATGCATCGCCTCGTCGAGCGCGCGCAGGCGATGGACGGCACCTGCACCGGCGAGCACGGCATCGGCCAGGGCAAGCAGAAATATCTCAAGGCGGAACTCGGTCCGGAGGCGATCGAAGCGATGCGCGCGCTGAAGCAGGCGTTCGATCCGCTCAACATCCTCAACCCCGGCAAGATCGTGCCGGAGGCGTAGCGCGCGGCCCGGGAACTTTCGGCAGCCAAGCCGGTTCCAATTCCCGACAAGTTCCGATGCCTCAATGGCGCGGCTTTGCGGGAGGATGCGATGTTGCGACCGGTCATTGCAATTGCCGTGATGGCGCTTGCCTGCATGCTGGCAGGGACGGCTCTGGGCAAGGGCGGACACGGTGGCGGACACGGCGGTGGTCATGGTGGTGGTCACGGCGGCGGCCATGGCGGAGGTCACGGCGGCGGGCATGGTGGAGGCCATCACGGCGGCGGCCATTTTCACGGCCACGGCTTCGGGCATGCACATGGTGGCGGTCATCATCGCGCGATGCGGTTTGCAACCGGCGCCCGACACGGCCCCAACTTCGGTCAGATCCGCAATGCGTCCGTCCGCCCTGCGCATTTCCGCAACGCGTTCAACGCGCATTCCGGCGCTTTCCGCAACGGTCGCCTGATCGGCAACCCGGCGGCGCGCGCCCAGATCACGGCTGCGGCCGCGCTCGCCGGCTGGCACGGCGCCAGCAGCGGATGGTGGCAACACGCGGGTGGCGGTTACGGCTGGGTCGGACCGCTGTTCTGGCCGTTCGCCTATAACGATCTCTACGACTACACGATCTGGGGCGACGGCCTCGGCTTCTGGGGCTACGGCTATCCGGACATCTATGCCGGCCTGTTCGGACCTTATGGCTATGACGGACTGTCGGCCTATCTGCCGCAGCGCCCGCAGGGACGACGGCAAGCGCGAGGCGTTGCGCTGGATCAGCTTTGCGGCAGCGAGCGCCGCGAGATCGTCGGTCTGCCGATCGATCAGATCGCCGCGGCGGTGCAGCCGACCGAGGCGCAAGGCGCCAATCTCGATGCGCTCGGCAATGCTTCGATTGACGCTGCAGCGCTGATCCGCGCGTCCTGTCCGTCGCAGGTCGCAGCGACGGCACCCGGCCGGCTGGCGGCGATGCAGCAGCGTGTCGAGGCGATGGTGAAAGCCGTCGATCTCGTTCAGCCCGCCCTCGACAGCTTCTATGGCTCGCTCACCGACGAGCAGAAGGCGCGGTTCAATGCCCTGGCCGAAGATCAGCGCCGCGCGACAGCTTCTAGCGGCAGTGGGGGATCGCTGGTCCAGACCTGCGGCGCGACTGCTGCGCTTGATTGGCCCGGCGCCGACATCGAGGCGAGGCTTCACCCCAACGATACGCAGCGCGCCGCACTGCAGGTGCTCCAGGACACCAGCGCCAGGGTCAGCGCATCGCTCAAGTCGGCCTGCCAGCCAAGCGAGGTGATGACCCCGCCGGCGCGAATGGCCGCGGTCCGCAAGCGGCTCGATGTGATGCTCGACGGCGTCAAGTCGGTGCGCGCGGCGCTGGAGGATTTCTACGCCACGTTGAATGACGAGCAGAAGGCGCAGTTCGAGGCCATCGGACCACGCCGAACGTCCTGAAGACGTCAAGATCCTGCGGAAAAATCGCCTCGCTGATCTTGATCGGCCTCTCTATGCTGGGGAGGCTGAAGCGCGGCGATATGGCGGCTCGAAGATCGCGGATGGTGGGGCGATGACGTGGTTCGCGCGCAAGACGCGACAGGACATCTGGGACGAGGCGATCGAAGCACCGCTCGGTGACATCGAGGCCGCCGCGCGCATCCGCGCGATCTGTGACGCTGCGGCTCCGAGCGCCGCCGGCTCGGCTCGTAACGACAAGCGCGACAGCGAACGCTACGAGCGCGCCGCCAAGGTCGCGATGGAGATCGCGATGAAGATCTCGGACGACCTGATGCGCGACGACGCTGTCCGTCGCATCGTCGATCTCTGCATGACGGCTGGCGATCTCAAGACCGCGCAGATCCTGTTCCGCGCCATTCACGCGAGCTGGATCCGCGAGACGGTGCAGCGGGATCATCCGACATTGGCATCGTAGAACGGTTACTTCGCCAGCTTCCGCACAGCCTCGTCCACGCTGTGGAAGACGTGCTCGCGGGGCAGGGCATCGAACAGTCTGAACCGCTCGAACGCGTCCTGCGCGCGCACCGATTCCAGCCGCGCCAGCGCGACGGTAACGCCCTGTTCGCTGCATACCTTGAACACGTCGAGCAATATCTGCGCGGCGGTGAAGTCGATCTCGACCATGCCGCTCGCCTCCAGCACCAAGAGTTGCGGCGTCGCCGTGCCGAGCACCTTGCTCACGTCGCTGCGGAAACCCGGCGCGTTGAGAAACGACAGCGGCGCCTGCAGGCCAATCACGGCAACGCCGGCGATGCGCTCGCCGGGGAGGTGCGGATGCGCCGGCCACCAGATGGTGGTGCCCGGCACGCGCTCGAACTCGACCAGCCTGGCGCGCGTGGTGCTCCAGATGCCGTGCAGCAGCGACAGTGCGATGCCGAGGAAGGCGCCCTGCTGGATCGGCAGTACGATGATCAGCGCGGCGGTGGCCACGATCAGCAGGAACTCGCCGAACGACTGCCGGTAGATCGTGGCGATCTGCTTGGCGCGGATGATGCGCAGCGCCACGAACAGCAGGATGCCGCCCAGCGCGGCGTCCGGCACGTGCTGCAACAGCCCGGTGCCGAACGCGAGTAGCGCCAGCACGATCACTGCTGCGGCAAGGCCCGCAAGCTGCGACTGCCCGCCGGTCTCGGCGACAATGCCCGTCCGCGGCGGGCTGGCATTGACCGGAAACGCGCCGAACAGGCCGGCCAAGACGCTGCCGGCCCCCGCGCCGAGGAAATCGCGGTCGACATCGGCCGGCTTATCAGGATCGGACGGGAACGAGCGCGTCGTCGCGGCGGTCTGCACCATCACCACGACCGTGATGACGAAGGCGAGTGGCACCAGCCGCACCCACAGCTCCGGCGCAAGCTCGGGGAAGGTCGGCCGCGGCAACGTGCCGGGCACGCTGCCGACGACGCTGACGCCCTTGCTTTCGAGGCCGAGCGCGATCGTGGCCAGCGTCGCGCCGACCAGCCCGATCAGTGCGCCCGGAATTTTCGCGCTGATCTTCTCGGAGATGAAGACCACGGCGAGCACACCGAAGCCGATACAGAACGTGATGGGATTGGTTCGGCCGATCTCGCTTGCGAGCACGCCGATGCGATCGAGCGTCGGCCCGCTCGGCGATGGCAGCCCGAGCACACCCGGCAGTTGGGACACGATGATGTGGACGGAGATGCCGGCGAGGAAGCCGACCATGACCGGCACCGACAACAAATTGGCGATGCCGCCGAGCCGGAATGCGCCGCCCGCCAGCATCATCGCGCCGACCATCAGCGCCAGCGCGATCGCGAGGCCCTGATATTCCGGCGTACCGGCCGCAGCCAGCGCAGCGAGTCCGCCGGCGAAGATCGGCGTGATCGTGGAATCGGCGCCGCAGGACAGAAAGCGGTTGCCGCCGAGCAGCGCAAATCCCAGCGAGCCCGCCATGAAGGCGAAGAAGCCGATCTGCGGCGCAAAACCGCCGAGCCGCGCGGTCGCCATCTGCTCGGGGATCGCGATCGCCGCCAGCGTCAGCCCCGCCATCAGATCGCCGGGCAGGGCGTAGGACGCGAGCGAGCTGAACAGCGGCCAGGCGTGCTTCGATGATCCCTTGGCGTGAGCGTCGTGCGGCATTGATGGGTCGTCTCCGGAAAGGCTGGCGGTGGCCGATCAGACTACAGCATTTCCGGAGAGGAGAGCGGCGGATCGAGCCACTTCTCCGTCATCAACAAGAATGTCCGCAAGCCATGGGCTTGCGGACATTCTTCGCAGTGCGGTGGACTGCCTCAGTACCGGCCGCGGTCGTTGTGGTAGTCGCCGCCGCGGCCGCCACCCATGCCCATGCCGATGCCGATCCCAATGCCGATGCCTTGCATGATGGCGCCGGGCGGTGGGCCGCGATCCGGCGGTGGTGCGCGCTCGTAGACCACTTCGTCGGGCGGCGGCCGGCGCGGCTTCGGCGGTGTCTCGACCACCTTGCGCTTCGGCGGGGTCTCGTCGACCTTGCGCTTTGGCGGCGTGTCGTCGACGCGCTTCTTGATGATGGGCGCCACGTCGGGGTTGACCGGCGAAGCCGGGCCCGTCGGCGTCGAGCACGGGCAGGTCGGCGCCAATGCGACGGCGATCGGGGCAGGGGCCGCCGCGGCCGCGACCGGCAAGGCATAGTTGCGGTTCTGAACCCGGAGCAGCAGCCTGCGCGCGGTAGCAGCCAGGTCGCTGTTGTCCCAGTTGGCGAGATAGGCCTCGAACGAGGCGCGGGTGTTGATGGCGGTGGCGCGCTCCCAGGCCAGCATCTGGCGCCGACGCTCCAGCACGGTGCGCAAGCGCGGTGTGCGGGCGTCCTGAGCGTAGAGCTCGATATAGGCTTGATAGGCCTGCACGGTGTCGTCAGCGATCACGATCTCATAGGCCGCCTTGGCGTCCTTGCCCTGCAAATCCTTGCGCCAGTCCTCGACGCTGCGTGTGCCGCTGGCGAGCGCCATCGATGATGCGCCCGGCAGGGACGACGAACTGCTCTCGCCGCCGAAGAACCTGAAATCGGTCGTCAGCGAGGAGCTTTCCCAGGGGATCTGCCGTCCGTCGGTCGATTGCGCCACCGCGACGCGGATGCGCTTGAACACTTCCTCGATCGGCAGGTTCGGCTGCTTAGCGATGGCCAGCGCGGCCGTGGTGTAGGGGCTGTCGATGCCGTTGCCATCCTCGGCTTCCGCGCCCGGCGAGGTCGAATAGGAGATGAACGAGCCGGGCGCGCCGGCCTTGGTGTCGACGATCGCAAGCCCATGGCCGGCGCCGCTGAGCGCGGGGAACGGATTGTTGCGGCAGGCGTCCAGCATGAAGATGCGCGCCCGCGTCGGCAGCGCGCCGAGCGTGTTGAGCAGGTCGTTGAGCCGCACGCCCTGGAGCGGAATGTCGGCCTCGCGCTTGGGGTCGAGGTCGACGGGCACCAGATAGTTCTCGCCGTCGATCTGCAGGCCATGGCCGGCATAAAACACCAGCGCGACGGTGTCGGCGCCGCTGGCGCTGACCTTGCCGGCGAAATCCGAGATCGCCGCGCGCATCTCGTTCTGACCGAGATTGGCTGCCGTGGTGACGGTGAAGCCGGCATTGCCGAGCAGCTCGGTCATGCCCTTGGCGTCGTTGGCGGCATTGGGCAGTTCCGGCACGGTGCGATAGGCGGACTGGCCGATCACGAGCGCGAGCCTTGCTTCGGCGGCGGCCTCCGTCGGTGTCATCAATTGCGTGAATGCAAGAAGGCCGGATGCAAGAAGCAAATTGCAAAGGACTGGACGGCGCATGGTGTCACCTCCATCGGCAATGCGCGCGATGATGTCACCTTTTCTACGTCTGTGCCATGACACTGTCTGTGCGCTGGATCACGCTGCCCGCTGCGGCAAAATGGGGCAGGGCGTCTGCCGGAGCGGGAAGCATCGTTCTGGCGCCATCCATGTGAATTGCGCATTGATCCATGCGCCAATTGGATTGATCCCCGCCGCTGCATGGCGTGCTCTCTCACGTCCCGCGCCGTGGGCCCATCCGCATCGCGAATCCCGCAAAACATGACCGTTTCGCTGCTCGCGCGTGCCGTCGCCATTCGCCGCGCGCGGCTTTGCGAGGTCCGGGCCCAACCCTTGCCTGCCCCGTCGCTTTGGCCATACAGTCTGCGCAACAGGCCGCGACAACGATCGCGGCCGTAAACAAGAATGCTTGGGAGAGACCGCACCATGACCATCGTGCCCGTGAACCGTCGCGCGTTCATCAAGTCATCGGCGGCGGTCACCGCCGGCCTCGTGCTCTCTCCCGCCATCATCGGCCGCGCCGAAGCTGCGACGCTGAAGCTGAAATGCTCCTCCTCGCTGCCGAACGATCCCAAATACGCCAACGGCCGCGTCTATTACGATAACCTCGTGAAGAATCTGAAGGGCAACGGCCTCGGCGAGCAGGTCGAGGTCGCCTTCTTCCCGGACAATCAACTCGGCCAGGAGATCGACGTCATCAACTCGGTCAAGCTCGGCGTCATCGACCTCATGGTGTCGGGCTCGTCGATCTCGGCCAACCTGGTGCCGCTGGTCGGCACCTTCGACCTCGGTTTTCTGTTCTCGAGCTTTCCGCAGCAGACCAAGGCGTTCGATTCCGGCGCGGCCAAGCCGATCGAGGACGCACTGCTCAAGGGCGGCAACATCCGCATCATCGCCTGGGCCTATAATTTCGGCTCGCGCAGCGTGCTGGCGAAGAAGCCGGTGAAGACGCCGGAGGATCTCGCCGGTCTCAAGATTCGCACCCTGCCCAATCCCGTCATCACCGAATGCCTGCGCCTGATGGGCGCCGCCGCGACGCCGCTGGCCTTCGGCGAGATCTACACGGCCTTGCAGGCCGGCGTGCTCGATGGCCTCGAGCACGATCCGCCGACGATCCTCGCCAGCAAGTTCTTCGAAACCTCAAAGTTCTACGCGCTGACGCAGCACAATTTCTCGCCGCTCGCGATCTATTTCAGCGACATGACCTATAACCGCATGGATCCGAAGCTGCGCGAAGGCTTCCTCGATGCCGCCAAGAAGGCCGCGGCCGACACCCGCGCCCATGGGCTCGCGGTCGAGAAGGAGGCGCTGGCGGCCCTGACCGAGAAGGGCGTGACGGTCGCCGAATGCGACCGCGAGGCCTTCAAGAAGCGCGTCGCGCCGCAGATCGAGAACTTCGTCAGGGCACGGCCGGAATCCAAACCGGTCATCGACATGATCCGCGCGACGCAAGCCTGAGATGACGATGACCGCCGCCGTGCCCGTCTCGGGCGGCCGCCACGGGAGCATCACCCTGCTGCTTCGCGTCAGCGACGCGATTGCGGCCATCCTGCTCGCCGCCGATCTCGTCGTGGTGTGCGCCTCCGTGCTGCTGCGTTTCTTCTTCAACGCGCCGGTCGAGTGGTCGGACGATGTCGCGCGCGGATTGATGGTCGGCTCGGCCTTCTTCGGCGCGGCGAGCGCGCTCGCGCGCGGCGAGAATGTCGGCGTGTCCTTCTTCCGCGACCTGCTGCCGGTGCGGCTGCGCACGCTGGTCGATGCCGCCAGCGCGCTGCTGATCGTGCTGATCTCCGGCTATGTCGCCTACAACGCGATCAAGCTTGGCTCGCTCACCGCCGGCCAGACCACCGGTTCAGGCCTGCCGCTGGAATTGACCTTCTACCCGATGGGCGTCGGCGCCCTGTTCATGACGGTGTTCGCGATCGACCATCTCTGCGCAAGGCCGCTTCCCGACATCGTCAGGGGCCTCATTGCGATCGTCATCGTCACCGGCCTTTATCTCGCCTGGGATTACCTCTCGCCGTCGTCGGTGCCCTCGGCGGGCACGCTGATGCTGATCGGCTTCTTCGCAACGCTGTTCGGCGGCCTGCCGATCGGCTTTGCGCTGGCGCTGGCCGCGCTGATCTTCATCTGGGTCGAGGGCGCGCTGCCCGGCGTCATCTTCGCCCAGCAGATGGCGCGCGGCATCGACAATTTCGTGCTGCTCGCGATTCCCTTCTTCATCCTCGTCGGCTACCTCATGGAAGCCAACGGCATGTCGGTGCGCCTGATCGAGCTGTTGCAGCGCGCGGTGGGACGCATGCGCGGCGGCCTCAACGTCGTGATGGTGGCCTCGATGGTGCTGTTCTCGGGCATCTCAGGCTCGAAGATGGCCGACGTCGCCGCGGTCGGCTCGGTGCTGATCCCCGCCGCGCGCCGCTCGAAGCAGAATCCGGGCGGTGCGGTCGCGCTGCTGGCGGCGTCCGCAGTGATGGCGGAAACCATTCCGCCCTGCATCAACCTGATCATCCTCGGCTTCGTCGCGAACCTCTCGATCGGCGGCCTGTTCATGGCCGGGCTCTTGCCTGCCGCGCTGATGGCGCTGGTGCTGATCGCGGTCTCCATCATCTTCGGCAAGCCGCCGGCGGACGCCGAGGACATCGCGCCGCAGGCGCCGGTGTCGGGCCTTTGGAGCGGCGCGATCGCCTCGTTCGGCCTGATCTTCATGATCTTCTTCGGCTTCAAGAGCGGCTTTGCCACGGCCACGGAAATCTCCGCCTTCGCGGTCGCCTATGCGCTCGTCGTCGGCAGCGTGGTGTTCCGCGAGCTCGGCTTCAGATCGGCCGCGCACAGTTTCGTCCAGGCGGCAACGCGTGCGGGTCTGGTGCTGTTCATCGTTGCCGCTGCGCAGTCGCTGGCGTTCACGCTGACCTTGCAGCAGGTGCCGCATGCGGTCGGCGATTTCATGCTCGGCCTCTCCAAGACCTCCGGCGTCTGGCTGTTCATCCTGCTCGCCATCGCCGTGCTGATCGTGATGGGCTCGGTGCTGGAAGGCGCGGCCGCGCTGATCATCTTTGGGCCGCTGCTGCTGCCGGTCGCGGTGCAGCTCGGCGTCGATCCCCTGCATTTCGGCGTGGTGCTCGTCATCGCGATGGGCATCGGCCTGTTCGCCCCGCCGCTCGGGCTCGGGCTCTACGGCGCCTGCCTGATCGGCAACGTGCCGATCGAGCAGACCGTGAAGCCGATCATGGGCTATCTCGGCCTCTTGTTCCTCTGCCTGCTCGTCATCGCCTTCGTGCCATGGCTCTCGACCGCGCTGCCGCGGGCATTCGGCTACTGAAGGAGTCTTGTCGTGAAGGTCCTGCTCGCGCACACGCCGGAGATGCGGCGCAATTACTACGGCGATCGCAGCTTGAACGGCCTGCGCGCGGCCGCCGAGGTGATCCTGCACGAGAGCGACGAGACTCTGGACGCAACCGGGCTCGCGCGCGCAGCAAAAGATGCCGACATCATCGTCGCCGATCGCATGACCGAGGGACGCGGCGAGATCTTTGCGCAGCTCCCGCGCCTGCGCGCCTTCGTCCGCTGCGCCGTCGATATCCGCAACGTCAATGTGGAAGCGGCCTCGAACGCCGGCGTGCTCGTGACCCGCGCCGGGCCCGGCTTCGTGCAGGCCGTCGCCGAGCTCGCGCTCGGCTTCATGGTCGATCTCTCCCGCGGCGTGTCGCGGACCACCGCCGACTACCAGGCCGGCCGCAAGCCGGAAGCGCGGATGGGCCGCCAGCTCGCCGGCAGCCGCATCGGCATCATCGGCTATGGCAGCATCGGGCGTTATCTCGCCGAGATCGCAAAGGTGCTGCGCATGGAGGTGCTGGTCGCCGATCCCTTCGCTGATGTCAGCGACAGCGCGATCCGGCACGTCAGCCTCGACGAGCTCCTTTCCGCAGCGGACTACGTCGTCTGCCTTGCCATCGCCAACGAGCAGACCGAGAACCTGATCGGAGAGGCGGCGCTGGCGCGCATGCAGAAGCATGCCGTCTTCGTCAATCTCTCGCGCGGCAATCTCGTCGACGAGGCCGCGCTCGCCAAGGCGCTCCTCGAGGGCCGCATCGCTGGAGCGGCGATGGATGTCGGCCGCGCGCCCGACCAGATGCCGACGCCGGAGCTCGCGAAACTGCCAAACGTCATCGCGACGCCTCACGTCGGCGGCCTGACGCCGCAGGCGATCGAATACCAGTCGCTGGAAACCGTGCGGCAGGTGGAGGCCATCGTCAAAGGCGAGGTGCCTCAGGGCGCCGTCAACGCCGATCGCTGGACGCGGCGGCCCTAACGCCCCTCTCGCCAACAAGTGCCGCTCTCTCCGTTCGCACCTTCATCGGTGCGCTAGTGGAGTCTCAATCTCATTAACCCCTACAGCCGATCCACCGCCTTGAATGTCCCGTCCTTCTCGATCACCGTCAAGAACACTTTTGGTGGCGTGTCGAGTGCGCGCACGCCGACGGTGACGATGCTGCCGCTGATGTCGAAGCGGCCGACATCGTTGATGGCGCGTAGCAGGCCCGCGCGCGTCGGTTGCGGTCCGGCATTTTCCAGCGCTGCGGCGGCGAGGCGGCCGGAGAGGTAGCCTTCGAGCGACACGAAATCCGGCGTCAGCGTCGGGTCGATCGCCTTCTGTGCCGCCTGGTAGTCGGCGACGAGCTTGAGCGAGTGGTCCCAGGGAAACGGCACGACCTGTGAGACGATGACGCCCTCGCCCTCGGGGCCGAGCTCCTTGGCGAGCGCATTGGCGCCGACGAAGGAGACGTTGACGAAGGTCGGGTAGGAGCCGCTGCGATGCGCGAGCTTGATGAACTCCGCGCAGGGACCGTAGGTGCCGACCATGACGATGGCCTCGGGCTCGGCGCGCTTGATGGTGCGCCAGGCCGAGCCGACCGCGCGGGTGTTGCGCTCGAAGGTGCCTTCGGCGGCGAGCTCGAGCCCGCGCTTGGCGAGCGCGCGCTTCACGCCGGCAAGACCGTCGCGGCCGAAGGAATCGTCCTGGTAGAAGATGCCGATGCGGGCGAAGTGGCGATCCTCCGTGAGGTGCTTGATCCAGGCCTCGGCCTCCGCGCCATAGCTGGCGCGGATATTGACGACGTTGGCGAGCTCGAGGTCGCGCAAGAATTCGGCGCCGCTGAACGGGCCGATGAAGGGAATGTTCCTGGTGCTGGTGATCGGGATCGTCGCCATCGCGGTCGGCGTTCCCACCGCGCCGATCAGTGCGAACACTTTGTCCTCGTCGATCAGGCGCAGCGTCTGCGCCGTCGAGCGGTCGGGATCGTAGCCGTCGTCGCGGCTGATGAGCTGGAGCTTGCGGCCATGAACGCCGCCCTTGGCGTTGATCTCGGTGAACGCCGCGACGATGCCTTGCCGCATGCGCTGTCCGAGCGCGGAGGAGGGGCCTTCGAGAGCGGCGGCCTGGCCGAACAGGATCGCGTCCTCGCTGACGCCGGCCTCCTCGCACCTCGCCGGAAGCATCAGCGCGGCCAGCCATGCGATGGCCAGGGCGACAGATGTCGCGGATCGCGATTGTGTCATGAGGATGCTTTGCCGGATGCTGAATGCGCTTGGTGGAAAGATAAGTCTGCGGCCCTGAACAGGTCGCTAACCGCTCGATGACCAGCGAGTCCGTATGACTCCGGGGAAAACCGGCAAGTTATGTCCAGACTGCCGAAACTTGCGGGGGCAATCGTTAACTAAGCCGCGTGATGCGGACCACGCGGGTTCCGATATTGTCCAGTTCTTAACCGCGATCCTTGTCCGATAGTCGCGCCGGCGGCTCAACCAGAAGTTCGCACCGGCGCGCCGAGGGGGACTTGCGGGATCAAGATGGGCGGTCGCGATCAGAACGATCAGGATCGGAAGCGTGTGACCGGATGGTGGCGTGCCGCGCCGCTGCTCGGGCTCTATCGCCCTGCGCTCGTCGCCGTCGCCGTCGGGCTTCTGTTCTCGATCGTGGGCGCCGCCGCCGTCGCGCGCTGGGAAGGCCGCGTCAACCGGATCGAGTTCGAGAACGCGGCCGAGACCGAAGCCATCGTCATGCAGAACGGCATGAGCGAGTATATCTCGCGGCTGGTCGCGCTGCGTACGCTGTTCGAATCCACCAACGAGGACATCACCCGCAGCGAATTCGAGACCTTCAGCGCCCGCCTGTTCGAGCGCCATCCTGGCATGCTGCGCATCGCATGGTTGCCGCGCGTCAACCGCAAGGAGCGCGCCGAATACGAGGCTGCCGCGATCACGGACGGGGTGTCCGGCTATCGCGTCAAGTCGCTTCAGGGCGAGGCCCTCGCGACCGCGCCGCAGGGTGACGAATATTTCCCGGTGTTCTACTCGACCCAGCCGAAGACCTCGCAGGTCTATGGCATGGACTACGCGACCATCCCGGAGCGCCGTGCGGCGCTGGAGCGGGCGCGCGACAACGACCGGGTCGCCGCCATTCGCACGCGCCTGTTCGAGCCGAAGGAGGGCGGCCGGCTGCCCGACGTGCTCGTGGCGCTTCCCGTCTATGCCAAGGGCACGTCGCGCGAGACGGTCGCGGACCGGCGACGCAATCTCACCGGCTTCGTCGTCGGCGTCTTCGACCTGCCTCTGCTGCTCCACACCATTCGCGTGACCACCGGCGCAAGTCCTGCGGTGAGCGTCAACGTCTATCCGCCCTTCACGGGGCAGATCGTCAGCCTCGAGTACATGCTGCCGGATTTCTCGTCGGCCGCCACTGCGCCGCAGTCGATGCGCGACGTCGCGCGGATGCTGCACTGGTCGGGCGGTCTCAAGATCGGGGACACCGACTGGCAGGTGCGCGCCATGCCGACGGCCGGCGGCGCGCTGGAGACGGTCTATGACCGCGCGGCCGCGGTCCTCATCGTCGGCTTGCTGCTCACGCTGTCGCTGTCGACCTATCTGATGCTCGCCAGCCGCAATTCGCGACGGCTGTCGCTGGCGAACCGGCGCGTGCTCGAGCTCGCCCAGACCGACATCCTGACCGCCTTGCCCAACCGCGCCTTCTTCCTCGCCCGGCTCGACGAGCTCAACGGCCAGCTCGACGATGCCGGCGCGGCCTTCTCGATCCTGATGCTCGATCTCGACCGCTTCAAGAACGTCAACGATTCCCTCGGTCACGGCGCTGGCGACGTGCTGCTGCGCCAGGTGGCCCAGCGGCTGAGATCCGCATTGCGCGCCGGCGACGTGCTGGCGCGGCTCGGCGGCGACGAGTTCGCCATCATCCAGGAAGGGAGCGAGGACCAGCGCGCCTGCGCGACCGAGCTCGCAGCGCGGATCGCCAAGCTCGTGGCCGAGCCGTTCCTGCTGCCCGGCCATCGCGTCGAGATCGGCACCAGCATCGGCATTGCGATCGCGCCGGATCACGGCAGCGACCAGGAGCAGCTCCTGAAGAAGGCCGACCTTGCGCTGTACCGTTCGAAATCGGCGGGCCGCAACTGCTACACCGTCTACGACGAGGCGATGTCGGCCGAGCTCGAGGCGCGCAACATGCTGGAAGGCGATTTGCGCGATGCCATCGCGCAATGCCAGCTCGAAGTGCACTATCAGCCGTTCGTCGATGCGCTCACCGGCGCGCACCGCGGCTTTGAGGCGCTGGTGCGCTGGCGGCATCCGAGCCGCGGCCTGATCCCGCCCGACCAGTTCATTGCGCTTGCCGAAGAGACCGGGCTGATCGTGCCGCTCGGCGAATTCGTGCTGCGGCGCGCCTGCGCCGATGCGGCCGGCTGGCCCTCCAATCTGATGGTCGCGGTCAACCTGTCGCCGATCCAGTTCAAGGAAGCCGAGCTGTTCGAGATGATCTGCGCCGCGCTCGCCGACTCCGGCCTGCCGCCGCAGCGGCTCGAAATCGAGATCACGGAATCGGTGCTGCTGGAGCGCGGTGTCGAGAACCACGCCTTCATGGAGCGGCTGAAGAGCATCGGCATCGAGCTCGCGCTCGACGATTTCGGCACCGGCTATTCGTCGCTGAGCTATCTCACCGCATTCCCGTTCGACAAGATCAAGATCGACAAGTCCTTCATCCGCAACCTCACGCACCAGCCACGCTCATCCGCCATCATCTCCTCGATCGTGACGCTGGCGCGCGGGCTCGACATGTCGGTCACCGCCGAAGGCGTCGAGACAGCCGAGGAATTCGAGCGGCTGACCGCGCTCGGTGTCAACTTTGCGCAAGGCTACCTGTTCGGCAGGCCGGTGCCGGTCGACCAGATCGAATTCGACGTGCCCGTTCGCACGACGCAGCGCGACGCCGCCTGAGCGCGCCTCGCTTCCACAGCGTCATGGCCGGGCATAGCCGTCCGAAGGACGGCGTCGCTTCCGCTCGCTATGACCCGGCCATCCACGCCTTCGCCGCAGCACAAAGAACGTGGATGCCCGGGACAAGCCCGGGCATGACGACCGCATGTGAATGTTCAGAGCGATTGACCTGCGCCGAGCGCACATGCGCGAAAATCGCTTGACCTGCGTATCCCCGGATGGTCGGTAGGATCGTCCAGGGATGAAACACACCATGCGGCTTCGGTTCTTCTACGGCTGGGTCGTGGTCGCCGTGACCTTCGTCACCATGGCGATCGGCGTCAACGCGCGCACCGCATTCTCATTGTTCTTTCCGCCGATCATCTCCGAGTTCGGCTGGGAGCGTGGCGTCACCGCGGGCGCGTTCTCGTTCGGCTTCGTCGCCTCTGCCGTGGCGAGCCCGCTGATCGGGCGGCTGATGGATCGCGCCGGTCCCCGCGCGGTGATGGAGCTCGGCGTGGTGCTGATGGGCGGCGGGCTGCTGCTGGCGCCGCTGACCAGCGTGCCCTGGCATCTCTATGTGACGCTCGGCGTCATGGTCGGCGCCGGCAGCGTGTGTCTCGGCTATTCCGGCCAATCGCTGTTCCTGCCGAACTGGTTCATCCGCAAGCGCGGCTTTGCCATCGGCATCGCCTTTGCCGGCGTCGGCCTCGGCTCGGTGACGCTGCTGCCATGGGTCCAGCACATGATCGAGCAGACCGGTTGGCGCACCGCCTGCACGGCGATGGGCCTGCTGCTCCTGATCGTGCTGGCGCCGATCAACCTGTTGCTGCACAAGCGCCCCGAGGATATCGGCCTTCAGCCCGATGGCGACGCTGCTCAGGCGTCCGGCGCCGCCAAGCTGGTCTCGAACGTCGTCGATCCCGCCTGGGTCGCGACCGAGTGGACGCTCAAGCGCGCGGTTGCGACCGCGCGCTTCTGGTGGATCGCGCTCGGTTATTTCTGCGGCCTTTACATCTGGTACGCGGTGCAAGTGCATCAGACCAAATTCCTGCTTGATATCGGCTTCAGTCCTTCCGTCGCGGTGTGGGCACTCGGCATTGTCAGCCTGCTCGGCATTCCCGGCCAGATATGGCTCGGCCACGTCTCCGACCGGATCGGGCGGGAATGGGTCTGGGCGATCAGCTGTGTCGGCTTCGCGATCTGCTTCGCGGCGCTGATGGCGCTGAAGTTCCAGCCCTCGCTGTGGCTCGTCTACATCATGGTGTTCACGCAAGGCGCGCTCGGCTACGGCCTCACCTCGATCATGGGCGCGGTGGTGTTCGAGATCTTCCAGGGCAGGCACCAGGGCAGCATTTTTGGCACGATCATGCTGGCGGCATTGGCTGGCGGCGCGGCGGGACCGTGGGTGACCGGGTTTCTTTACGATCGCGCCGGTGACTACACGCTCGCCTTCGGCATCGCCATTCTCGTCAGCGGATTGTCGGCGCTCGCGATCTGGCAGGCAGCGCCGCGCAAGGTGCGGGCCGTGGCCGGTCAGCTGCACAGGGTGCGAGCGGGAACCGGCGCCGAATAGGTTCCGCGAACATCAAAGATATCTTCGCAGCTTTCGCGGAACGTTAAGCATGTCGCATGTTGGGCGGCTGACGGCGGGTCGCAAAAACGTCTTGGACACCATCAAAGCGTTAACCCCGGGCTGATTGCCGCATTTTCCCGATCCCCGCCGGGTCAGACGATGTCCGCTTCCGATTGTGTTGTGACCGAAATTCCGGATGTGCTGCGCGCCGCGCTCGAATGCGCCGACGATGGCATCGTCATCGTCGACGCGGCGCATCGCATCACGCATTTCAACGGCGCCGCGGAGCGGATCTGGAAGCTTACGCGAAGTGAGGTGCTCGGCCGCGATGCCGGCATTCTCACGCTCAAATGCCTTCATGCCGACGCCGCCCCGGACTTCCGTGGCGAGATCAGCCTCGTGCGCCGCGACGGCAGCCGGATCAAGGCGCTCGTGTCGATGTCGCCCGCGACCGTCGGCGGCACCGCCCATCGCATCGTGTTCGCGCGCGACGTCACCGCCGACGCCGAACGCCGTGTCAGGATCGGGCTGCTCCACGCCGTCTCCGACCAGACCAATCGCGCGGTGATCATCACCGACGTCGAGCAGAACATCGTCTACGTCAATTCCTCCTTCACGACACTGTTCGGCTACAGCAGCGACCAGGCCGAGGGCCGCCGCGCCGGCGAGCTCATCGCCGGCTGTCACACCGATCGCAATGCCGTCGCAAAGCTCGTCAGGCGCCTGATGGCCGGCGGCCCGCGCGGCGAAATCGAGACGCTGGTCTACAACAAGCACGGCGAGGAGATCTGGGTCAGCGCCCGCATCGACGCCTTCCGCGACAAGAAGGGGCGGGTCAGGCACATCTTCGCACTGCTCGAGGACATCACCGAGACCAAGCAGCTGCGCTCGCTCCAGCAGCTCATCATGAGCGCGCTTGCCGATGAGGTTCCGATCACCGACATCGCCGACAGGCTGTGCCGCCGCGTCGAGGAGATCGCGCCTGACGTCGTCTGCTCGCTGCTTCACGTCGATGCCGCGGGCCTGGTCCATCCGCTCGGCGGACCGAGCCTGCCCGAGGATTATTCCCGCGCACTGGACGGCATCGCGATCGGTCCCGATGTCGGCTCCTGCGGCACCGCCGCCTTCTACGGCGAGCCGGTGCTGGCGCAAGATCTCGACACCGATCCGCGCTGGCAGCCCTACAAGACGCGCCCGCTCGAAGTTGGCCTGCGCGCCTGCTGGTCGACGCCGATCAAGGCCAAGGATGGCCGGGTCATCGCCACCTTCGCCTTCTATTTTCGCGAGCCGCGCGCGCCGAGCAACTGGCACCGCCGCATCGTCGACGCCTGCGTCGATCTCGGCGCCTTCGCGATCGAGCGCAAGGAGGCGCGCGCCGAGATCGCGCGGCTTGCCTATCACGACATCCTCACCGGCCTGCCGAACCGCGCGCAGCTGCGGCATCTCATCACCACTGCGATCGATGCCTGCTCGACCGGCAGTCACGTCGCGCTGGCCTTCCTCGACGTCGATCATTTCAAGGACGTCAACGACACGCTCGGCCACGCGGCCGGCGACGAGCTGCTGATCCAGCTCGCGCAGCGCCTGCGCGAGCATATCGGTCCCGAGGACATGCTGGGACGGCTCGGCGGCGACGAATTCGTCATCCTGCTGCCGAAGCGTAACGCGCAGGACGCCGAGCGCGTCGCGTCAGGAATCACGGAGGCGTTGGCCGCACCCTTGAGGCTCGGATCGAAACTGATGCCGATGTCGGCCAGCATCGGCATCAGCCTCTATCCCGACCACGCCACCGACATCGACACGCTGATGCAGCAGGCCGACGCCGCCATGTACATGGCCAAGCAGGCCGGCCGCTCCACCCATCGCATTTTCAGCGTCGAGATGAACGGCCTCGCCGAGCAGCGGCTGGCGCTGATCGCGGCGCTGCGCAAGGCCATCGCCGAGGGCGCGCTCAGCCTCAGCTATCAGCCGCAGATCCGCAGCTGTGACGGCGCCATCCACGGCGTCGAGGCGCTGGCGCGCTGGCACGATGCCGTGCTCGGCGACGTCTCGCCCGCAAAATTCATCCCGCTCGCCGAGGAGTGCGGCCTGATCGAGCAGATCGGCCTGTGGTCGGTGCGCGAGGCCTGCCGACAGATGGCGAGCTGGCGCCGCGCCGGGCTCAACATTCCCAGCGTCTCGGTGAACCTGTCGCCGATCAACTTCCGCAACGTCACGCTGGCCGCGCGGCTCAAGGATATCCTCGCCGAACACGATCTGCCGCCGGATGCCCTCATGCTCGAGATCACCGAGGGCGCGTTCATGCAGGACAGCGTCGCCGCGCTCGAGACCATGAACGCGATCCGCGAGCTCGGCGTCGGGCTTTCGGTCGATGATTTCGGCACCGGCTATTCCAGCCTCAGCCGTCTCGCCCATCTGCCGATCCGCGAGCTCAAGATCGACCGCAGCTTCATGCGCGACATCGAGAAGGACGCGGGCGCGCTCGCGATCGCCACCGCCGTGGTCCGTGTCGGCCAGGGCCTCGGCATGACCGTCGTCGCCGAAGGCGTCGAGACCGAAGGCCAGCGCAGGACGCTGGCCGAGCTCGGCTGCGACGTCGTGCAAGGCTTCCTCTACGCCCCCGCGCTCGCGCCGGTCGCGTTGGAGCGCTGGCTGATCGAGCACTGCGCCGAGCAGGCGAGGGCGATGCTCGGCCGGCTCGATGTGGCGGCGGGACGCGAGGCGGTGAAGCGGTCGGCGTAGCGCGGCCTGAGAGGTCGGCTCAGGCGTTCGGCTGCAGGAACGTGCCGTATTGCTTGCTCGCTGCGACCCCCGCGGCGGCCTGTCCGATGACACGCATCGCTGCCATCATGGGCCACGGCCCGAGACTCACCCGCCGAACGCCGACGCGGGCGAGATCGGGGATTTCGGGAACACCTTGCGTCACCATGATGTTGACCGGCAGCGGCGTGAGCTGAACCAGCTTCTCGATCAGCGCGAGGTCGGTGAGGCCGGGAACGAAAATCCCGTCGGCGCCGGCCTCGGCATAGACCTTCGCGCGCCGAGCCGCTTCGTTCAGGCATTCCTCCGGCGATCCGAATTTCAGCAGAAACGGATCGGTCCTGGCATTGATGAACAGGCGAACGCCGAAATCTTGCGCGGCCTTTCGCACCGCCTTGATCTTCGCGGCGTGCTGTTCGGGGCTGACGAGTTGGCGCTTTCCGCCGGAGAGCCCGTCTTCGATATTGATGCCGACGGCGCCGGCTTGCAGAATTTTCGTCGCCGACGTCGCGGCGGCATCCGGTGTGTCGCCATATCCCGCCTCCAGATCGATTGATACCGGAACCGGGACGGTCGCGGTGATCCGCGACACCAGGCCGGCCACCACGTCGAGCGGGACATTTTCTCCGTCGGCGTAGCCAAGGGCGGAGGCGACCGCTCCGCTGCTGGTCGCGATGGCGGCCGACGCCTTCGCAATCGCCTTGGCGGTAGCGGCGTCCCACGCGTTGAACAGAACGAGCGGATCGCCTGTCCTGTGAAGACCAAGAAACGTCTCTGCGTATTTCTGCTGTGTCCCGATGTCCATTGCGTGCACTCCTGCTGAGAGAATGAGATCGATCGTGCGGCGTCGTCCGGCGTCCGCGATTGCTTTCAGGCGGATGCGTGCGTCCTGAACCAGTCCATGATCAGGCCGGTGACTTCAGCCTCACGCTCGAGGTGCGGGAAGTGCCCGACATCAGGCAGAACGACGCGCTTGTGCGGTCCCTTGAACAGCCGCTCCTCTTTCACCGAATATTTCGCTGTCGGATCGTTGCTGCCATAGATCGTCAGCGTCGGCGTGTGCATGTCATTGATCGGCAGCCGGCCCATGCGGCTCGCTTCGGTGAGGCCGCCATAATATTTGAGCGCCGCCGCCATCGTGCCCGGCGAGCTGAGCGTCTCCTTGACCGAACGGAGATGCGCTTCGTTGTCGAAGGCCGGTGACCACAGCTTCCAGAGATAGTCGACGAAGGGCAGTCCCTCGATATTGACCGCCGACTCGGCGCCGATCAGCTGGAAGAAGTAGACGTGGAAGATGGATCGAACGATTTCGGGATCGCGCCTGATGCTCGAGAACGTGATCGGGTGGGCCGTGTTCATCACCACGGCGGCCTTGATCGACGATGGCGCCGTGGCCAGCGCCTGAAAGGTCGACGTGCCACCCCAATCCATGCCGACGACGCAGGCTTGTCCGTCCTCGCTCAGCGCCGCAATGAGCGCTTCGAGATCCCTGCCGAGCGCGATGGGGTCGAAAACATCGTCCGCGGGAATCCCGGTCGGCGCGTAGCCGCGCAGGAACGGCGAGACCGCACGATACCCGGCATCGGCGAAGACCTGCAGCTGCTTGCGATAGGACCAGGCGTTGTCGGGAAATCCGTGCAGGAACATCACGAGAGGACCGGTCCCCTGTTCGAGATAGGCGAACCGCACGCCATTGGCCTCTACGTATTTCAGGGCGGGTTCACCGACGGTGGCCGTTGGTGTCGTCCGCGCAGCGCTGCTCGGATTCATCGTCATTCTCCATGTCGTCGTTTCTTGCACGCGAATATGTGCGTAGCACACATGTCTGGTCAAGTTGTTTTTTGTGCGCAGCGCACATATTGTTGCGGGTATGGAAACGGGAATCGCGAATTTGCTGGGAGCGCTCTCGCTCGCGGTCATGGATCGGATCGAGCAGGGCGCGCGCGAGGTCATAGGCCGGGGTGGCGAGACGCCCGCGGCGCTCGTCGTCATCGGCTACGGCCAGGGCATGACCAACGACAAGCTGCGGCGCATCCTCGGCCTGTCGCATTCCGGCACCGTCCGCCTGGTGGACCGTCTGGTCTCGGATCGGCTCGTCGAGCGCCGCGCCGGAAAGGACGGCCGCGAGATCGCCTTGCACCTCACCGCCACGGGCGCGGCGATGCGGAACGAGTTGATGACCTCAAGGATTTCAGCCGTCGCGTCGCTTCTGGATGTGCTGTCGCCTGCAGAGACGAAGCGGCTTGAGACGCTGATCCACGAGCTGCTGGCGAGGCAGGACACATCCGAGATGGATCGCTTCACGATCTGCCGGATGTGCGACGACAGCGTCTGCACCAATTGCCCCTTGCCCACGAACAAGGGCAAAAGCGGCCGCTGAGCGAGCTGCTGCGAGGGATGTGAGGGGGATCTCCGCGAACTCGGAATCGTAGGGTGGGCAGAGGCGCACTGCGCCGTGCCCACCACCTGTCAATGATTTCGAGAGAAATGGTGGGCACGCTTCGCTTTGCCCACCCTACGATACTGACGCGAAGGTCGCCGAGCCGAAGGATCTAGCGTATCGTCGCTTCGATGCGTTTCTTCGAACGCCATCGGGCCGGGGTACTTTTTCCGGATCGGAACGTCCGGCTATTCCCCACGTTGTTGCGGCCGGGCGGCTACCATCCAACCAACCGGCACAAGAGCAGCAACATGATGAAGAAGACCGCCGCAATCCTGATCATGCTCTGCGCGTTGCCGGCTGCCGCCGGCGCGGAGAGCTGGAGCAGCTATCGCATTCCCGAGAGCGGAACCAGTGTCGACATTCCCGCGTCCATCTTCACCGAAGAAGCGGGCCGGCCCGACGGATATGGCGTGCAGTACCGGACAGGCGACGGCCGTGCGGACCTCACGGTGCAGGCCGTCCCGAACGACGGCGGCTCACCGCGGGCGTTCCTGGCCAGGAAGAACCCGCCGGCCGGCATCATCTACAAGCGCGTCACACCGCGCTTCTTCGTGGTCTCCAGCATCCGGCGCGGCAAGATCTGGTACGACCGCTGCAATTTCGCCAGCCGCTACGTCCACTGCGTGCTGATCAACTATCCGGCCGCCGAGAAGCGGCAATGGGATGCGATCGTCACCCGGATCAGCAATACGCTGAACGGCGGCTGATTCTCGCGCTGCCGGGTCGCTTCTGCTCGCACGCAGAGATCGCCCTATGCGTCCGCCGCCGGCTCGTCCGTCGCGCCGAGCACGCCGAGCCGTTCGGCAATCCGGACCAGCTCCACCAGCGACTGGATCTGAAACTTTTCCATGATCGCGCGCCGATGCGCCTTGATGGTGCGCTCGGAGCTCCCAAGCTCGCGCCCGGCATGCTTGCTGGTCTTGCCCCGCACGATGATCTGGAAGACCTGCCGCTGGCGCGGCGTCAGCGTCAATAGCCTGCGCCGAAGCACCTCCACTTCGCCGTCGAGCGCGCGCGCGTTGCCATGCCGCGCCATCGCGCGTGCGATCGCCCGCAGCAGATCATCCGGGCTGACAGGCTTGATGAGGAAGTCCTCCGCACCCGCCTTGATCGCCGTCACGGTGATGCCGATGTCCGCGTAAGCGGTCAGGAAGATGATGGGCAGCGTCGAGCCGCGCTGCATCAGGCGCTGCTGCAGCTCGAGTCCGGAAAGGCCCGGCATCCGGACGTCGAGAAGAATGCAGCCTTTGCTTTCGTCTGGCGCCTGGTCCAGCAATTGCTGCGCCGACGCATAGATCGCGACGCGGTATCCGCTCGCCTCGAGAAGTTGCTGGATGGTCGTCAGATACGATGCGTCGTCATCCACGACATGGACGATGCCGGGCAATGATGTCTCCTGGACGAAAAGTAGCGCGTCGCTTGCTTTTCTTGCTTGTTGTTGCAGCGCCTTCTCGCCCGGCCATTGCCGGATCACGTCGCCCTTGATCGGCAGTTACGTTTTGGAAGCGCAGGGGGCAAATTAATTCTGTGTCAGTCAACGGCACCAATGCCGACTGTGCTCTTTTGATTGCAAATGCCTCGCAACTGCGTGCGGACGCGCGTGTGGGCGGCCAGGGCGCGCTAGCATCAGGTCTGCTTGCTACGGCCTATCGCTTTCAATGCGGCAGGCCGCAGAAAAAGAGCCCCGCCGGGAGGCGGGGCTCGGAAGCGCGTCAGTACTTCTTGGCCGGCTGCCCTGACGTCGAAGGCGGCGGGGCATTGTTCTGGTTGGTTTGTCCAGTCGGCGTGTTCTGGCTGGTGCCGGGCTGACTGGTGGACTGAGTGTTGCTCTGGGCCGGGGCCTGGCCGGTGGTCTGGCCCGATGGCGGTTGCGTGCTGGCCTGGCCCGGGTTCGCCGGCTGGTTCTGCTGAGCCTGGCCGGTCGTGGACGGCTGGTTCTGCGGAGCCTGACCTGTGGTCTGGTTCTGCTGCGCCGGCGCGTTGCTCTGGCCGGTGCTTTGCCCGGTCGTGCTCTGCGGCGTCGACTGGTTGTTGCCGCCCTGGCCGACGGTGGTCGACTGACCTTGCGTGGCGCTGATCTGGTTCGACACGCCGAGCGCAGTGACCGTGCGGGTATCGATCGAGCCGGTGGCCTGGAAGCCTTCCTGTCTCTGGAAGGTCATCAACGCATTGCGCGTATCCGTCCCGAGAACGCCGTCGGCTTCGCCGGACAGCATGCCGCGTTCGATCAGGACGCGCTGAACGACGCGAATCTCGTCCGGGCTGAGATCCAGCGCGGCAACGCTGCCGCCGCCACCGCTAACGGTCGAGCTGCTGCTCCGAGCATAGTGCGTCCGCGGTCCGGCGGGAATGACGTCGACGATCCTGCGGCTCCGGTCGGTGACGACGATCTCGTCATCGACGACGAAGAAGCTGTCGTCGCGGTAGTCAGGATAGACGTCGATCAGCGCGGGATAGGCCGAGACCGAAACCACGGAGATGTTCCGCGGCACGACCACGCCGGCATTGACGCGGAAGTTGAGCGAATTGGTGTTGACCCTCACGCGGTCCACATTGCGTGAGCTCAGCACCGACTGCTGCAGCTGGGTCTGCTGCTGGGCATTCACCTGTACGCGGCCGGACATGCTCTGCGTAGCCCCGCTCTGGGTCTGTGCCTGGGCGTTGGCCTGTCCTTGCGTGTTGGCGCCGGTCGTTGCGCCCTGCGTGTTTTGGCCTTGGGCGTTCTGGCCTTGGGCGTTATTGCCAGTGTTCGCGCCGGTGGTTGTCTTGCTCGGATCCTGCGCGGTCTTGCTCTGGGCGTCATTCCTGGTGTTCGCGCCGGTCGTCGTGGTGCTCTGACCCTGCGCATTCTTGCCCTGGGCATTCTTGTCTTGTGCGTTCTTGTCCTGTGCGTTCTTGTCTTGCGCAGCCTTATCCCGGGCATTGTCCCTGGTATTGGCGCCCGTGGTCGTGCTCTTGTTCTGCTCTGCGCCTTGCGACTGATGCGTACGGTCGCGGTCGCTGCGGCTCTGTCCGACGGTCTGATCCTTTCCGCTCTTGTCGCTCTCGGACTTGGACTGACGCGCCTGGTCGCGATCGCCACGGCTCTGACCGATCGTCTGGTCCTTGCCCTGCTTGCCGGGTTCGGATTGCGACTGACGTGCGTTGTCGCGCTCGCGGCCCTGACCGATCGTCTGCTTGTCGGCCTTGTCGGCGGCCCGGCTGCTGTCTTGCGTCGCGGAGGAACCCTCGGCCCGGCCACCGCCGGCGCGGCCCTGCGTCATTCCTTCGCTGTGCGAGGCGCCACCTGCACCGTGCGAGCTCGCGCCGCTGGAGTGTTCCGCAGCACCTCCGCTGGCACCGCCAGCTGCGCTGCCACTTGCGCTGCCGCCCGCACTCATTCCGCCGCCAGCACCTTCACGCATGCCTTGCGCCGATGCCAGGCTGACACCAGCGAGCAGCACTGCTGTCGTCAGCAGGAACTTGTTCTTTCCCATGTTCATCTGAATCTCCTTGGGGTTGCTTGGTTGCAGTTGCGCGGTTGCGTAACGACGCGACCGCGCGCACGAACGCTCTCGATCGAAGCCGGATGCATCGATCTGGTTGTTCGGTTTCCGAGGCTCAGCGTTCCGCGCCGGGCCTGTCTTGGCGCTTCACATCACCAGTGATGGTGCCAACGATGGTGGTAGAAGTGCCGCCGCGGGAACGGTGCGCCGTAATAGGCGAAAGCGGGACGCACGACGCGGCGATAGCGGTAGCCGTAATAGGCCGGGGCATAACCCGAGCTGTAGTAGGTCGTGGTGTAGCCGCCCCAGGGATACGGCTCGTAGCCGCCGCCGTAATAGCCGTAACCAGGGCCATAATAGCCGTAACCCGGACCATACGCGTAAGCGGAAGAGGCGAGGCCGCCGAATATGGCGCCTGCGATCAACCCGCCTGCCAGCGCCGGACCGAAGCCGCCACGCCAGCGGGCTTCCGCGGGCGTTGGCGCTGCCACGGCGCTCACGCCGAGCGTGCCGACGGTTGCCAGAACCAACGCGGTCTTCTTCATGTGCCTTCCTCCCAGTTGGTGTTGCGATGCCGGGCCAACAGCAACGACGGGCAAAAGTTGCAAACGCGCGTGCGGGAGAGAGAAAGAGTCATGAAGATAAACGGCGCGTTCATCTCGACGGCTGCGCGTCTTCCGACGGAGGCCTTGTCGCTGATCGCGGTGATTGAAGAGATCGGCACGTTCCGCTGTTCCGCGGCCGATTCAGACCGCGTTGCGCAAGGCGTTCCCCGACTGCGACGGATTAGCGCATGCGAAGATTCTAGTCCGACGCCAGTCCCGTCCTGCGGCGCAAATCAGTGATCGCGCGCAAGAAGCTGTCGGCCGGCGTGGTCTCGGGATCGATCAGCCGGTGCAGGCGGAAGCCGTCTTCCAGCGCCAGTACGACGCTGGCCATCCAGGGCGGGTTTAGCGTCTCGCCGCTCGGCTTGTTCTTCAAGGTCGCCTCGACGATGTCGGCAACCAGCTTGCGCCGCGCGCGCAGCCGTTTTGCAAGCTCGGGACGGCGCTTCTCGGCGCGCGCGACGAACAGGATCATCTCCATGTGGAGCAGGGGTGAGCGGCCGAGGGGATCCTGCTTGCTGCGGTCCATCGATTTCAGTGCCGCGATGAAATCGTCGAGATTGTCGTGCTGGGCCAGGATGTCCATATTGCGCCGGATCGACTGCTCGACATGGTCCTCGAGCATGGCGATGATCAATTCGTCCTTGCTTTTGAAGTTCGAATAAAACGCGCCGCGGGTGAAGCCCGCCGCGGCCGCGATTGCCTCGATGCTGGCGCCGCCGATGCCGTCCGCCTCGAACACGCGCGCGGCCGCCTCGAACAGCTTGTCGCGCGTGTCGTCCCTGGTCGGCCTGGTTCTTACCCTTGACATCGGCGCAGTTTAGGGCAGAATGCAACTCGATACAACAATGTATCGAGTTGATGATTTCAGGGATGGTTACGCTGCGCGAAAGAGGGGCTGCCGGCGTATTCGTGTCATGCGGCAACCGATGTGAGGTCACCATGAACGAGCAAGTGCAACCCGCAGGCGGACCGCTGTTCGATCCGCTGTCGCCTGACTTCATCCGCGATCCCTATCCGCATTACGACCGGCTGCGTACGATCGATCCGGTCCATGTGACGTCGTTCGGCCAGTTCGTCACCAGCCGCCATGCCGACGTCAGCCTCGTGATGCGCGACAAGCGCTTCGGCAAGGATTTTGTCGAGCGCACCAAGCGGCGCTACGGCCCGCAGATCATGGACGAGCCGATCTTCCGCAGCATGGGTCACTGGATGCTGCAAGCCGATCCGCCCGACCATACCCGCCTGCGCGGCCTCGTCGTGAAGGCGTTCACCGCCCGCCGCGTCGAGGACATGCGACCACGCATCCAGGAGATCGTCGACCAGACCATCGATGCCGTGATCGATCGCGGCCACATGGACCTGATCGAGGATTTCGCCTTCCGCCTGCCTGTCACCATCATCTGCGACATGCTCGGCATTCCCGAGGATCATCGCGAGGTCTTCTACAAGAGCTCGCGCGACGGCGGACGGCTGCTTGATCCGGTGCCGATGTCGCCCGAGGAGATCGCCAAGGGCAATGCCGCCAACATGATGGCGCAGATGTACTTCCAGCAGCTGTTCGAGCTGCGCCGCCGCAGTCCCGGAGACGATCTCACCACCCAGCTGGTGCAGGCCGAGGAAGACGGCAACAAGCTCACCAACGAGGAGCTGACCGCCAACATCATCCTGCTGTTCGGCGCGGGCCACGAGACCACCGTCAATCTGATCGGCAACGGCCTGCTTGCGCTCCACCGCAATCCGGACCAGCTCGCGCTGCTCAAGGCGCGGCCGGAGCTGATGGTGGGGGCGATCGAGGAATTCCTGCGCTATGATTCGTCGGTGCAGATGACCGGCCGCGTCGCGCTGGAGGATGTCGAACTCGGCGGCAAGACCATCCCCAAAGGCGAATCCGTGCTGTGCCTGCTCGGTTCGGCCAACCGCGACCCGGCGGTCTATCCTGAAGATCCCGACCGGCTCGACGTTACCAGGCCCAATGTCAGGCCGCTGTCGTTCGGCGGCGGCATCCATTTCTGCCTGGGGGCCCAATTGGCGCGGATCGAGGCCGAGATCGCCATCGCGACGCTGCTGCGGCGGCTGCCGGGCTTGCGGATCGACGACGTCGAGAACCCCGAATGGCGCCCGACCTTCGTGCTGCGCGGCCTGAAGCGGCTGCCGGCGAGCTGGTGATCGCTGCCAGGGTCCTCATCCTGAGGAGCGCGCCAGCGCGTCTCGAAGGATGACAGGCCCCGCTACATCTACGCGGCGATAGCCGGGCCTTGCCGTTCGCGACGGCCGCGTTTCCGCGGCCTGCTCACCATGAGGGTTTACCACCGGCGTTAACCTCCGCGCGCAACAGTCGCTGTGACTTCGCCACACTTGGCCCTATATAAGGGGGCTGTTCCGGCGCGCCTGAGGCCCTCAGGTTTGGCCCGGGCCGGTTTGGCCGAGGGGAGACCCGTGCAGACGACGCTGCTCGGATTAGCGATTGCCTTCATCATTGCGCTGCTGGCCGCGCTGATCGGGCCTTACTTCATCGACTGGAACCAGTTCCGGCCCCAGTTCGAGGCGGAGGCGAGCCGCATCATCGGCGTGCCGGTGCGGGTGGCAGGCGAGCTCGACGCGCGGCTCTTGCCGGCGCCGACCCTGCGGCTGCGCTCGGTCACCTTCGGCGGCAACAACGATCTCGGCCGCCTGCGCGCCGACAAGCTCGACGTCGAGTTCAGCCTGGGCTCCCTGATGCGCGGCGAATGGCGCGCCACCGAGCTTTCGGTCAATGGCATGGCGGTCGATCTCGGCCTCGATGCGCGCGGGCGGGTCGATCTGCCCTCGACCGCGAGCGGCACCTTCAACCTCGCCTCGCTCGCGATCGAGCGGCTCAACCTCACCGGCCGCATCGCCCTGCACGATGCCGCCAGCCGCTCGACGCTGGAATTGAACGACATCGCCTTCTCCGGCGACGTCCGCTCGCTCGCCGGCTCGGTGCGCGGCGACGGCAGCTTTACGGTCGGCCGCTCGCGCTATCCGTTCCGAATCTCGTCCGGTCCGAGCGCAGACGGCAGCGCCACGCGTCTGCATCTCAACGTCGATCCTGGCGAGCGCCCGATCCTCGCCGATCTTGAAGGCGTGCTCGCCTTCGACAACCGCCAGCCAAAATTCGACGGCGCGCTGACGCTCGCCGTGCCCGCGGCCAAAAAGCCGGGCGAGGCCGGGCCGACGCCGTGGAAGCTCACGACAAAACTCAAGGCCGATCCGGCCGGCGCCAAGTTCGAGCAGGTCGACGCCAGCTTCGGTGCGGAGGACAGCGCGCTCAAGCTCGGCGGCGTCGGCGATCTCAAATTCGGCGCCTCGCCGCTGCTGCGCGCGGTGCTGTCGGCGCGCCAGGTCGATGCCGACAAGCTCGCCGGCAAGGATGACACCGAGCCGCTGCGCATCCTGCCGGCACTGCGCGCCGGGTTAGCTGCGATCCCGCAGGCGCCGATCCCGGCGCAGATCGAGTTCAACTCCGACCAGATCATGCTTGGCGGCCGTCCGCTCCAGAACATCGCCGCGGAGCTTTCGACCGACGGACGGTCCTGGACCTTCCAGAAGCTCGAGCTGCGTGCGCCCGGCATGACGCAGCTCTCGCTCAACGGTGCGACGCCCGGCGCTGACAGTTTCAGTGGCCGCCTCAGCGTCGAGTCGTCCGATCCGGATACGCTGGTGGCCTGGCTCCTGGGCCGCAGCGAGATCAACCGCCGCAGCACGCGGCCGCTGCGCCTGTCCGGCGACGTCACGATCGCCGCCAATCATCTCGCCGTCGACAAGTTGAAGGCCGAGATCGAGGGCGGCGCGGTGGAGGGCCGCATCGCCTTCGTGCAGACCGGCGCGAGCAAGGGCTCGCACATCGACGCCGAGATCAAGGCCGATCGCCTCGACCTCGATGCCGCCGCAAGCTTCGTGCGCGCGCTCGCCGGCCCGCAGGGCGAATGGCCGGAGGAAGCAAGACTCTCGCTCGATATCGGCCGCGCCATCTCTGCCGGCCAGGAGCTGAAGCCGTTCGCGGCCAAGCTCGGCTACGGCCCGGCGGCGCTGTCGCTGGAGCAGTTGCGGTTCGGCCAGGCCAGCGGCGTGACCACGGAGGCGAGCGGCAGTTTCGATCGCACCAAGGCGACCGGCAAGCTCGCGCTGAAATCCTCCGCCAATTCGCTGCGCGAGCTGACCGCGCTGATCGAGCCGTTTGCGCCTTCGGCGCGCGCACGCTTCGATGCGCTCCCGTCGGTGTCGGGCGCGACGCGCCTCAAGCTCGACCTCAGCCTCGACAAGAACGCCGAACATGCCGATCGCAGCAACGCCCGCGCCGTGTTCGACCTCGACGCGCCGCAGCTCAAGGCGAGCGCAACGCTGACCGCGCAGACGCCGGTCGCCGCCGTGAGCGGCATCGATATCGAGACGTTGCGGAGCAGCGACTTCACGCTGGACTCGAAAGTCTCGACACCGCAGGCTGGCCCCTTGCTGGCGCTGCTCGGGCTCGACCGCATCGTGGCCGCAGGCGAGGGCGCTTCGCAGTTCGAAGGCAAGCTGAGCGGCGCCTGGCGGCGGCCGCTGCAATTGAACGCAAAGCTCAACGGCGGCGGGCTGGACGCGGATGCGCAAGGCAATGTCGAACTCTCGGAGCCCAAAGGCAGCGTGAATTTGCGCGTGCGCAATGCCAATCTGGCACCGCTGTTCGGCACCAGCCCGACCGACAAATCGGTGCAGAGCGTCAACCTGTCCGCGCGCGTCGCCCTGTCAGGCAACCGCCTGACGTTCGACGATCTCGACAGCAGCGCGGCCGGCTCGCATCTGCGCGGCCATCTCGCGGTGACGCTCGACCCGGAGAAGAACGTCGAGGGCGAAGTCGGCCTCGACTCACTCGATCTCATGCCTGCGCTCGCAATGGCCGTTGGTGCTGCCGGGCGTGATGCCGGCGAGCCGCTCAGCGCGGGGCTCATCAGTGGCTGGCGCGGCCGGATCGCCTTCCAGGCGCTGCACGGCAATTTGCCCGGCGGCATCGAGCTGCGTCCCGTCGGCGGCATCCTCAGGAGCGACGGCCAGTCGCTCGCGCTCGACGGCCTCAAGGGCGGTCTCGGCGGCGGCGAGATGTCGGCGAGCTTTGATGCGCGCAACGGCGCCAATGGCCTCGCGCTGAGCGCGCGCATCGAGCTTGCCAATGTCGATGCGGCGAGCTTGCGCTACCGCGATCTCGCGCTGCCGAAGGGGCGCGCCTCGGTGCAGATGGCGCTGACGAGCCAGGGCCGTAGCATCGCGGCGCTGACCGGCGCGCTCGCCGGCAACGGCACGGTGACGCTGGAGTCCGCCGAGATATCCGGTCTCAATCCGCGCGCCTTCGAGATCGCCATCCGCGCCAGCGACGGCGGCCAGGTCAGCGACGACAACCGCCTGCGGCAACTGGTCGAGCCCGCCTTGTCGGCAGCTCCCATCGCGGT
Source organism: Bradyrhizobium genosp. SA-4 str. CB756 (assembly GCF_000473125.1). NCBI lineage: Bacteria > Pseudomonadati > Pseudomonadota > Alphaproteobacteria > Hyphomicrobiales > Nitrobacteraceae > Bradyrhizobium > Bradyrhizobium genosp. SA-4. The sequence goes on from NZ_KI421499.1 coordinate 596,379, forward strand.
TGCCTCGGCGCAGATCCCCTTCACGATCCGCGACGGTCGGTTGCGGGTCGGCGCAACGCCGCTGGAAGCGAAGAATGCGCGCGCCATCGTCTCCGGCGGCTACGACATTCCCGCCGACCAGGCCGACATCCGCGCCAGCCTGACCCCGATCATGACCGGGCTCTCCGGCGCGCCGCCGGAGATCCAGCTGTTCGCGGCAGGCCCCCCCGACAGGCTGAGCCGCACCGTCGATCTCGCGCCGCTGTCGTCATGGCTCGCCGTGCGCACCATCGACCGCGAGACGCGCCGATTAGATGCGATCGAGCGCGGCGAGCCGCCGCCGGCGACCGCGGCGCTGCCGACGCTGGTGTCCCCCGATCCGGTGCCGGAGCCGTCGCTGACCGACGTGCCGCTGCCCGGCCGCGACCCGCGTCGTGCGCCGCCGGCCAAGCCAAAGGCCGCGCCGATGCCGAAGGCGCCGCAGGCCGCTCCCGCAGCGCCAAGCCCACCCCTTACAAGCCCGCCGCTCGCAAGCCAGCAGGTCGCCCCCCTGCCGCCGCCGATCGAGGTGAGACCGGCCCCGGGCCCGCCGCCGGCAAAGCCGCGGCCGAAGCCGCCGCTGGTCCTGACGCCGTCGAATCCGTAAGGGCCAATTGGTTTGCGGGGATCGAGCCGCGGGCTTTCTTAACCTCTCCCGCTTGCGGGAGAGGTCGGCGCAAAGCGCCGGGTGAGGGCTCTCTCCTCCAGGGGGCTATCCCATTGCAGAGACACCCTCTCCCCAACCCTCTCCCGCAAGCGGGAGAGGGGGCGCACCTCCCGTGCGGCGGCTTCCCGTCCTGCTCGCCAGTTAACCCATTCCCTCGCATTTGAATGAATTTTGGTCGGCAAAACTGATTTGCTGATTTTACTGAATTCTCGCATCTCAGCTCTAGTGTTGTTCCCAGAGGAATTCGGCGTCCTGCCAGCACAGGCAGGACGGCGCGCCAAGGACGACCAAGAACTGGGGTTATCGAGATGAACGGGGCGAAATCGCTTCTACAGGATCTGGACGACGCGATCGCGCGCGGCACCGACGAGAGCCGCGCCAAGGCGTTGTGGCATGCGACCGACATCCTGATCACGGGCCGCTACAGCGACGACGAGATCAGCATGTTCGGCGAGGTCATCGGCCGGCTCGCCGACGAAATCGAGGTGGCGGCGCGGGCGCAGCTCTCCGAGCTGATGGCGGCCTGCGATCACGCCCCGCTCAACGTCATCGAGAAGCTCGCCCTCGACGACGAGATCGAGGTCGCCGGTCCCGTGCTGCGCGATTCCAATCGCATCGACGAGAAGATGCTGGTCGAGAGCGCCCTGACCAAGGGCCAGGCGCATCTGCTCGCGATCTCGCAGCGCCAGCAGATCGGCGAGGCCGTGACCGACGTGCTGGTCAAGCGCGGCAACCAGGAGGTCGTGACCTCGGTTGCCAGGAACGAGGGCGCGCGCTTCTCCGGCTCCGGCCTGTTGCACATGGTCCGCCGCGCCGAGGGAGATTCGATCCTCGCCGAGCAGCTCGGCCTGCGCAAGGACGTGCCGCGGCACATCTTCCAGCAGCTGATCTCGAAGGCGTCGGAAGACGTGCGCCGCCGCCTCGAGACCGAGCGTCCCGAGATGATGGCGCAGATCCAGAGCTCGGTGACCGAGGTCACCGGCGACCTTCAGTCCAAGTTCGGTCCGTCCTCGCGCAGCTATTTCGTCGCCAAGCGCGTGGTGACGACGCAGTACCGCCAGGGCAATCTCAACCAGGATTCGATCTCGAATTACGCGCGACAGCACCGTTTCGACGAGGTGCAGATCGGCCTGTCGCTGCTGTCGGCGCTGCCGGTCGACGTGATCGAGCGCGCGCTGATGGACCGCAACCGCGAGATGCTGCTGGTGCTGTGCAAGGCGCTCGACTTCGCCTGGGATACGACGATGTCGCTGCTGTTCCTCGGCGCCAAGGATCATCTGATCACGGCGCGCGAGCTCCAGGACAATGAACGCGAGTTCGGCCGGCTCAAGATCGAGACCTCGCGCAGCATCTTGAAGTTCTACCAGTCGCGCAAGACCGGCGCGGGTGCCGATGCGGGCCGTCAGCCCGAGCTCCAGGTTCACTGAGCGGGAAATCGAGGGAGTATTTGCAATGTTGCCTCAATTCGGCACCGCGGTTCGCAAGAACAAGAACCTCACCAAGGCCGTCACCGCCGATGTCGGCGACGGCGCACCGGACAAGGCGTCGGTGGACGCCGCCTGGCTCGTTCTCGAAGCCGCCAACGATCTCGGCGACCACGCCGCGATCGAAGCCTGCCGCCGCGTCATCGACGCCGAGCTGACCGGCACCGCGGCCCGCAGCTCGGACATCGATCTCGTGCTCGGGTATTTCAGGTAAGACGTCGCAGGATGGGCATCGTCTGCCCATCGGACAAGTTGCAGGATGGCTTCCGTCGTCATTGCGAGGCGCCCGTGCGACGAAGCAATCCAGATTTCCGCAAGGCTCTCCCTCGATTCCGGGCGGGCAATCGCCGAACCGGCGCGGTCGAAAGCGTGCTATCGTACCACCTGGGATAGCACGCGCTATCCCCAGGATATGGGAGAGATAGCCATGAAGACCTTGTCGTTCCTCGTCGTCGGGCTCGCTGTCGCAACCCTTTCGACGTCGCCTGCAAGTGCCGAGTACAAATGCTCCTGGAGCGGCGGCACCATTTCACCGGTGCCGTGCGCCAAGCGCTATGCTGCCAATTACGAAGCCTGCCGGAAATACGTCATAGAGCGCGGCACCAGCGCGGCCGACGCGATGTGGTGGTGCACGAGCCAGGGTTACACCAAGTGATTTGATGCGTATCGCAATGAGGAGGCCGCCGCGGTCGGCGGCCTCTTCTTTCGTCCAAATGCAAAAAGGCCCCGCCGCAGCGGGGCCTCCTTGCTCACTTGTACTGGTCCGCACTAATCGTCCCAGTCGTGATGTCGGCGAATTACGAAGCCGCGGTCATAGTCGCGGTCGCGGTGGTACCAGCCATGATGCCAGCCGCGGTCGTGCTCGTAGATGCGGGCGCGCGGGCCGTCATAATAATCCCTGTCGCCGCCGACATAGACGCCGAAGCCGGCCGCATTGGCGATGGTGGGGGCACCGATTGCAAGCGTCGCTAGCGCCGCAAGAGCGTAAGTCAGCTTCTTCATCTGTTCCTCCTTGGTCTGCATCGTCGCGGAGTCAACGACTGCCGCCATCACCTGTTGCAGGAACAGTAGCGAAACTTTCTTGAATGGCTGTTCAGGTCGGTTGCATTCGCGAGCTCCAGCGAACAAGTTGCAATGGAACTGCAAGAGCAAGCGAGGCACCCATGGATGAACGATCAGACGGTGGAACACGCGCACAACAAGCAGGCTTTGCCGGCGTCACACGCAAGGTTCTCGAGCGTCTTCCCTTGCCCGGCACGCAGCAGGAGCTGATGGTCGTCGAGGTCACCTATCCGCCGGGCGGTGTTGCGCCTCTGCACCGGCATCCCGTCGCGGGCGCGATCTATATCGTCGAAGGCGTTGCCGAGTCTGCTTACGGCAGCGACGAGCCGCGGCAATACCGGGCGGGCGAGACGTTGCAGGACCGAGCGGATCTTCCACACACATTGTTTCGCAATTGCGATCCGGACCGACCGCTCCGCTTCCTGACCATCTACGTGCTCGAACCCGGGCGTTCCTACACGATGGAGCCGTGAGGTAGCCCGTAGGATGGGTAGAGCGAAGCGAAACCCATCATTGCCTGCCGAGCGTACTGAAGCGCGATGGGTTTCGCTTCGCTCTACCCATCCTACATGCTGTCGCTCGCTGTCCACGAACACGCGCATCGCACGCAGCTGTGATCTGTGAACCAGCCAGGCGCGGGTAACACCGGAAGCTCCTCTCCGTATAGCCGGTAAGCGAACGCTTTCGTTCGCCAGCAGATGCGCGCGCAGTCCGGGGAGACATCGTCACATGCAAGGGTTCAATGTCGCCGAGAGCGGTGGCGGTTCTTATCGTCCGCTCGCCATCCTTCGCTGGGTCATGGTGATCATCTTTATCTCGTTTGGAATGCAGAAATTCACGCTGCAATCCGCACAGGGCATCGCCCAGTTCATCACCAACAGCCCGTTCATCTCGTGGCTGTCGGTGTTCGGCCTGAGGGGCGAGGCCTATTTCCTCGGTGTCGCCGAATTCGTGATCGCGGCGCTGCTCGTGGCCGGCAGCTTCAGTCCGATCTTGTCTGCGGTCGGTTCATTCATGGGCGTCGTGACCTTCGCGATCACGTGGTCATTCTTCTTCACGACGCCGGGCGTCGTGACATGGAGCCTCTCAACCGATCCGATGGCCTGGAATCTGGCCGGAGAGTTCCTGTTCAAGGACATCGTGCTCTTGTGCGTCTGCGTCGTGCTGTTTCTCGCTTCGCTGCCGCAATCAATCGTTCGGTCGCGCACCGGCTGAGGGTGAATCCGCCTTTCACCGCCGGATACGGTAGATCACCACGTCCTCGCCGCGATGAATCGTGCTCTTCTCCAAAACGTAGTTCGCCTTCTCCAGCACGCGGCGGGAGGCGCCGTTTGCGAGGAAGACCAGGCCGATGAGGGACGACAGCTCGAGTTGCGACAGCCCGATCTCCGTCAGTGCGGTCGCGATCTCGCTTGCCAGTCCCTGGCCCCAGAACTCGCGCTTGAACGTGTAGGCGATCTCGATCTCGTCGATGTCATCGACGACGATGTGCCGGATGCCCGCCCGTCCGGCGAAGGTCCCGTCTTTCGTGCGCAGGACCCACAGCCCAAAGCCGTGCTGGTCCCAATGCGCCATGTTGACGGCGAGGTATTGCTTCGTCGCCTCCGCCTCCCGCACCCCGCCGAGATAGCGGGACACCTCGGGATCGAGATGCAGCGCGACGAGATCGTCGATGTGATTTTCGTTCAGCCGCTCGGCGGTCAACCTCATCGTGCTGAAGCCATTCATGGAAAAAGACTGCCGCTTTGGAGATGGCCAGCGATGCCGAGGCCGACGCTGCCATCTGCCCCTGTTTTGCCCGGCGGGTCAATCGGCGCGCTCAGCCCGCCGTGCCTTGCTGATGGCCAGGCCCCGCCACTCTCAGGGCACTGGGCCGCAGGCCGTATCTGCGCATCATGGCCTTGCTCAGGGCGCTTTCGGACGCGTACCCGACCTCGCTGGCGATCTTTGCGATCGGATCGGAGGTGCCGGCCAGCCGCTTGCGCGCGATCGTCAATCTCAGATCGGCCAGGAACGTCATGGGCGCGACCCCGGCGCGCTTGCGGAACGCCCGCACCAACGTCGCGCGCGACGAGATGGCGACCGTCGCCATCTCATCGAGCGTCCAGTCCCTGGCGAGATCGTTGAGGATTGCGGCTACCACGCGGGCCGTGGTGCGGTCCCGCAACAGCGACATCGTCCCGTCCCCGGAGGCTTCGTCGGCGAGATGGTCGCGGAGCATCATGACGAACAGCGCCCGCGCAAGGTCGGCCGCGACCATCTCCGCTCCAACGCGCCCGGCGTCGAGCTCGTCGCGGATGTCGATCAATAGGTGCCGGAACCTTTCCAGCAACGGCTCTCCCGCCGTGCGCAGCACGATCTCGTCGGGAAGGGCCGCGATCAGCGGGTTCTCGTCCGAGGTTTCGAACAGGAAGCGGCCACACAGGAGTTCGGTGTCGACTTCGGCATCGACCGTCGCGCGCTGCCGGACGCCGTTCCGGAGCTCGGTCGAAATCCGCCCGGCAGCACCGTCCCTCTGGCTTCGGACCGCGTGACTGTCGCCGTGCGGCAGCAGGAGGATGTCGCCGGCCTCCAGCCGCTGCGGGCCGAGGCCCGGCCGCTCGACCACGCAAGAGCCGCGGGTGACCATGTGGAATTGCGCCCAACCCTTGCCGTTTGGCGCGTGTAGCGACTCCCAGCTGCCGCCGAACTTGCAGGAATCCTCGATCACGGGACGGATCCTGAACAGCGGCACCATCGCCTTCAACAACTCCGCCGCGTCCGCCTCCGACATCCTTCTCCCCTTGATCCTCGCGGACATGAGTCCGAGCCGCCCGGCCATTCCACGGAGCGGCAGATCGCATCTAACCTAACGGCATCACGATGAGAAGGAAGCATCTCATGGCCATGCTCGACTGGAACAACTATCGCCGCCAGATCGTCGCCGGTGTCGGCGAGATCGGCAAGCTCGCGCCCGATACGGTCAAGGGCTACGCGACCCTGAGCGGCGCAGGCGCCAAGACAAATCACCTCGATGCGAAGACGCGTGAGCTGATCGCGCTTGCGGTCGCCATCAGCCTGCGTTGCGACGGCTGTATCACCGTCCATGCGGCCGAGGCGAAAAAGCACGGCGCGAGCGAAGCAGAGATTGCCGAAGCGCTCGGCACCGCCATCTCGGTCAATGCCGGCGCCGCGCTGGTCTACGCGACTCGCGCGCATGAGGCGTTCAAGGAAGCGTGAGCCAACGCGCCGACGCTCATTCCTTCTAACACAACCTAACGCGCAATCGTCGCAGCGTCATGTCAGTGTCGCGACATGAGCGTTGCCGTCATTTCGAAAAAGCACGGTTATCGACGGGAGAGCCCATGACGTCCAGAACGCCAACCGAATTGTCACCGCGGCCTGCGAACGTGTCGCGCCGCGGCTTCGTGGGAGGCCTGTCGGCGGGCATCCTTGGCGCGGCCGCAACTGAAGCTGCCGCCGCCGAGACTCTGGCCGACGTGCCCGATCGCGGGCCCGGCGCCGATCTCAGCGCACACAGCGAACGCTCCCGCTTCGCAAAACTCGATCGCATTCCCGAGGCGACGCCCGGCAAGCGCAACGTCGATCCCGGCGATGCCATCAATTCCAAGACGCCGCACCAGAAGCTCGTCGGCAACATCACGCCGACCGACCTGCATTACGAGCGCAGCCATTCGGGTGTGCCCGACATCGATCCCGCGCAGCACCGGCTGCTGATCCACGGCATGGTCTCGAAGCCGCTGGTGTTCAGCGTCGAGGACCTGAAGCAGATGCCGTCGGTCACCCGTGTCGTGTTCATCGAGTGCACTGGCAACGGCTGGGAGAACTGGAAAAAATCCGACCCTGATATCACGGTGCAGAACACGCACGGCCTCGTCAGCACCAATGAATGGACCGGCGTCCCGCTGAAATTCCTGATCGACCTCGTCGCCAAGGACAAGGGTTCGAGCTGGATGCTGGCGGAGGGCGGCGACGGCGCGGGCGTCGATCGCAGCATTCCGCTCACCGACGAGATCGTGAACGAGGCTTTCGTCGCCTACGGGCAGAACGGCGAGCCGCTGCGGCCCGCGCATGGTTTTCCGATGCGGCTGGTGATGCCGGGCTTCGAGGGCAACCTCAACATCAAATGGCTGCGCCGCCTCAAGTTCGGCAACGCGCCCTGGATGACGCGCTGGGAAACGGCGCGCTACACGCAGTTGCTCGCGAATGGCAAGGCGCGGCAGTTTCAGCTGCGGATGGAAACCAACTCCGTCATCACCCAGCCCTCGGGCATGATGCAGATCCAGCCTGGCTACAACCGCATCTCCGGCCTTGCCTGGAGCGGCCACGGCAAGATCGCCAAGGTCGAGATCTCGACCGACGGCGCGAAGACCTGGAAGCCGGCGCAATTGAGCCAGCCGGTGCTGTCCAAGGCGCAGGTGCGCTTCCAGATGGATTGGGTCTGGGACGGCAAGCCGACCAAGATCGTGAGCCGCTCGACCGACGAGAAGGGCAACGTCCAGCCGGACCGGCAGTCCTTCATCGCCGCGATGGGGACCAATGCGCTGTTTCACTACAACGCGCAGCAGACCTGGAGCATCGACGAGGCCGGGAGGGTCCGCAATGTCCTCGCATGACAAGCTGGTTTTCGTTGGCATCCTCGCCGCCGGACTGCTCGCGGCTCCCGCACTGGCGTTTGATTTCGGCCGTACCGCGACGCCTGCCGAGATCAAACTGTGGGACATCGACGTCGGGCCCGATGGCAAGGGCCTGCCTGACGGCAGCGGCACCGCGGTCCAAGGTAAGCAGATCTTCGCCGACAATTGTGCGGCCTGTCACGGCGACAACGGCCAGGGCGGCATCAAGGATCGCCTCGCCGGCGGACAGGGCACGCTCGCCTCCAACATGCCGGTCAAGACGGTCGGCAGCTTCTGGCCCTATGCGACGACCTTGTTCGACTACATCCATCGCGCGATGCCCTATCCGACGCCGGGCTCGCTCAGCACCGACGAGACCTATGCCGTCACCGCCTACATATTGAGCCTCAACGGCATCGTTCCCGCCGATGGCAAGATCGACAAGGAGTCCTTGCCGAAGATCAAGATGCCCAATCGCGACGGCTTCGTTCCGGAGCCGGAATTCGATCCCGCCAAACTGTTCCGCAACAAGTGAGCGGACAATGAGGCTTTCGGCACTGATCAGGATGCTCGCTCTGATCGCGGCGACATGTTCATGGGAGACGCAAGTCATGGCTGCAGACGGACTCATCACCATCAAGAGCAGTTTCGGCCCCGAAGACACCATGAAGCGGCTAGAGGCGGAAGTGAAAGCCAAGGGTCTCACGGTGTTCGCCCATGTCGATCACGCCGCGGGTGCGGCTGCGGTCGGGATGAATTTGCGGCCGACGGATTTGCTGATCTTCGGCAACGCCAAGGGTGGCACGCCGTTGATGCAGCAGGCGCAGACCATCGGTATCGACCTGCCACTGAAGGCGCTGGTCTGGCAGGACGAGCAGGGCGTAACCTGGCTGTCGTACAACGATCCCGCCTTTGTGGCGGGGCGTCATGGCGTTGGCGAGCCGGCGAGGGCTGCCATTACCACAATGACCGGCGCGCTGCATGCAATCGCAACCAAGGCCACGGCACAGTAGGCGTGATGCCGTGGCCCTCCTCAGGCACAAAAGGAGAGATCCATGAGTGTTACACATGATCAACCGGCACCATCCAACCCGCAAGACGGCAAGCTCGCCCGATGGCTGGTCATCGCGGTGCTGTGCGCGTTGCTCGTCGGCGCCGGCGCGCTCGGCTATCTCGGCTGGGTCAGCACGGATACCAAGGTGCCGGAAGCGGGCTATGTCGCGCTGGTGCTCGGCGTCGTGTTCTCGCTGATCGTCGGCGTCGGCCTGATGGCCTTGGTGTTCTACAGCAGCCGCGCAGGCTATGACGAACCCGCGGTGCTGATCCAGGAGCCGGAAAGCGATCCGGAGGATGGACGCAGCGACCTGCGCTGATTGGACGGCAATTTGCGCCGATGCAGACCGGTTGATGCCGTTTGCTCTGTATTGTCCGGGGGCATCAAATTTGATCTGAATCAAGCAGGCGGATGCCAGTCGTACCACAACGCGTCACTGAGGGTTGGTGACAGTTGGTGCAGCGCAATGATTGCAACGTGGTACGTTACCTTTGAGGTGCAACAGCGGGGCATTCTTCCGAGACAGCGGAGCCCTCGCGAGACAAGGACTTTTCCGACAGAGCAGGAGGCCAAACTCTTCGCGCGCGAAAAGCGCGATGCGGGATGCGCCGTCTTTGCAGGCACGATCAACCCGCACCTTCCAAGGCGATTGATCCCGTCCTCCGGCATCAATGCGTGGCTCGCCGACGAACAGGATGGCGCCGCGACGAGCGGCACTTCGGACACCGACTAAGCACTTTTGCATGCATAGCGATGGCGCTTAGGTGTTGCCATTTTGTTACGGGTCAACACTCCCCCCGCGCGTAAACTTCAGGCTGTTCGCAGACTTTTATGCACGCCAGCCTGCATAAGGGTCTTGCGTCGGACGTAAGAAACTTGAGCAAAGGGGACGAAACGATGAAAAAACTTTCGATCGCGGCGATCGGTTTCGCGGCGCTGAGCATGTCGGCTCCGGCCTTGGCGGCCGATATGGCCGTCAAGGCGCCGCCGCCCGCGCCGGTGGTGGCGGTTTACAACTGGACCGGGTTCTACATCGGCGCCAACGGAGGCTGGGGACAGAGTCACGGTTGCGCGGATTTCATAACGCCCGCAGGCGCCGTCGGAAGCGGTTGCGCCGATCGCTCCGGCGGCCTCGCCGGCGGGCAGATCGGGTATCGCTGGCAAACCAATCAGTTTGTGCTCGGCCTGGAAGCCCAGGGCGATTGGGCCGAGATCAAGAACACGCGCGTCAGCCTGATCGATCCGTTGATCTCGACCACGGGCAAGATCGACGCCATCGGGCTGTTCACAGCCCAGCTCGGCTGGGCATGGAACGCCTCGCTGCTCTACGTGAAGGGCGGCGCCGCCGTGACGCGCAATCGCTTTGACATCTTCAACAATGTCACCGGCGTCGGCCTCGCCTCGGCAGGCCACACGCGCTGGGGCGGCGCGCTGGGTGTCGGTTGGGAATATGGATTCTCGCCGAACTGGTCGGTCGGCGTCGAGTACGACCATCTCTGGATGGGACGTGACAACACCACCTTCGCAGGGGTCGTGACGCCCGGCGGGTTCACCCTGACTGGCAGCGGGGTCACGCAGGATGTGGACATGGTCACGCTTCGGTTGAACTACCGCTTCGGCGGTTTCGGTGCGCCGGTCGCGGCGCGCTATTGATCTGATGTCTTCCCAGTGAACTCAGGCCCCGGCATCGACCGGGGCCTTTTTCATTGGAGGTCGCAACGAGCAGGGATGCCTGTTGCTGCCAGAGTCAGTTCTGGCGGTCGAGCCCGGCGAGTTGCTGCCTGTCCACGAGAACAATGTGGCGCTGGCTATTGTCGATGAAACGAAGGATGCCGAGCTCGCGCAGATGCGACAGCGATCGCGAGACGGTCTCGATCGTCAGGCCGAGATAGTCTGCTATGTCGCGCCGAGTCATGGGCAGCGCCAGAATGCCTGCGGTGGTGAGCCGCTTGTCCATTTCGATCAGGAAGGCGGCGACCCGCTCCATCGACGTCTTGCGTCCGAGTAGCAGCATATGATCCTCCGCATGCCCAAGATTCGTAGCCGCCATGCGGAGCAGATCTCTGGTCAAGGTGCCGTCATTCTCGGCGGCGGCATCGAGGCTCTCACGCCTGACGCGATGCACGATCGTGTCGACCATGGCTTCCATGCTGAAGCGGTGGACATCGCCGTTCTCCAGCCCAAAGAAGTCGCCGGCAACGTGGAAGGCACCGATGTGGCGACGTCCGCCGGACAGCAGTTTGCAGCTTCGTACCGCGCCCGACTTGACTTGATAGACAAATTCGATCGGCTCTTTTTCGCTGTAGATCTCGCTGCCACGTGTGTAGGTGAATTCGCTCAGGCTGATCGTCGGATTTGAGGCGGAGAGTATTCCGAACTCTATGAGCGTATGTGGGCGGGGAAGCGAGGCCGAGGTCTGGTGCATCGGCATTGATCCAACTCCTCAATCAGGTGACGATCGGGTTTGTCAGCCATGGCGCATGTGACACCGGCCAGTGCCGACCGCTCGAGGTCCGCGCAAAATTCGAGCTTGTTCCAGCGCGGAACTGGTGACTATCGTCATAAGGTTCATTGTACCAAGGGACAGCACGATGCTGCCTTCGACGGCGCGACGTCGGTCGACGCACTCCTTCTGCTCGTCGGGCTCGAGCGTGACGAAGCGGCTGGAGCGATTACGCCGCTCGTAACGGTCTCGGCTGCACGCCGGGCACGCTCGTCAAGGGCGGCGATGGGATCATGTATGTTTGCCAATAAGTGAGCGAGACCGGAGGCGCGCCGTGCGCGCCTCGCAACCAATTACCAGTATCTGTACCCGAACCATCCGAACTGCCCCTGCCGAGCCGCCAGCACCATTTGGGGCGGCGTGTGTCGCTTCGACCGCACAGCGGCGTGTTGGGACTTGCGCGCTCGCTTGCGATCGACCGCCTCGCGTGGCGGCGAGTCCGGGCGCGCCATGGCGAGTGCGTTGGCAACCGCCGGAGTTTGGGCCCGGATCATCGGCGGTTCTGCGCGGTCGAGAGGGGCCGCGGCTTGCGCGACCGACACCGCGGGCGCCGCTGCGACGATGACCGGCATGCTTGTATCGAGGATGACGCGTTCGGGCAATTTGCGATCCGAGTGAATGCGTATCGCCGGCCGGTCTGCGGCGCTCTTCTCGGCGATCGGGGCTTTCGGGAGACAAAAGTCCGCAAGGAAGAGCAGGGCGAGCAACACTGCACCGACCTTCCAGAAGTACGCCAGCAACGACATCTCGCTCGCTCCGCGCCCCCCACAATGGGCCCAGCTTGCGACGACGTTACGCCATTTTGCAATGCGCTGTGAGAACGGGCTTGATTCAAATCAAGCGCGCGAAGAAATCTCCGATGCGGTTACGAAGTTTCTTCGACAACTCCATCGTGCCAGTGTTTTGCCCGACGAAGTAGTACAGTCGTCATGCCACTTTTCGATGATGCCATTATGCCGGTGTTTTGCCCGACGTGTCAAATGTATTTCGGATAATACGTAAGGCCCCTGATATCGCAGCGCCGGTCTACTGTGCATGGGGTTGTTTTCGAAGTTTGGTTTCGAGGGGCTATCCCGCCCCGAGCGCCACCGCGATGTTGTACGTCACGAGGCTCGCGGCATAGGCCAGCACCAGCATGTAGGCGAAGGTCGCAGCCATCCATCCCCAGCTCCCGGTCTCGCGCCGGATCACGGCGAGCGTGGAGGCGCATTGCGGGGCGAAGATGTACCAGGCCAGCATCGATAAAGCGGTTGCGAGCGACCATTTCGTCGCCAGCACCTGGCCGATCTGCTCGGCCGCTTCCTTGCCGCCTTCGATGGCATAGACGGTGCCGAGCGCCGCGACCGCGACCTCGCGCGCTGCCATGCCCGGGATCAGGGCGACCGCGATCTGCCAATTGAAACCGACAGGGGCGAGCAGCGGCTCCAGCGCCTTGCCGATGATGGCAGCAAGGCTGAAGTCGATCGCGGGCTCGGTTGCGCCCGCGGGCGGCTGCGGGAACGAAGCCAGGAACCAGATCAACACCATCATCGAGAAGATCGTGGTGCCGGCGCGGTACAGGAACATCTTGGCGCGGGTGAAGATGCCGATCGCGATCGATTTCAGCCGGGGCATCTTGTAGTCCGGCAGCTCCAGCATGAACGGCGCCGGCGCATAGTCGCGCAGCATGAAGAATTTGATCAGGAACGAGACGGCAAGTGCGCTGACGATGCCGGTCGCGTACAGGCCGAACATCACGAGGCCCTGCAGGTTGATGAAGCCCCAGACGTCCTTTGCCGGAATGAAGGCGGAGATGATCAGCGTGTAGACCGGAATGCGCGCCGAGCAGGTCATCAGCGGCGCGATCAGGATCGTGGTCAGCCGGTCGCGCTTGTTGTCGATCACGCGCGTCGCCATGATGCCGGGAATGGCGCAGGCAAAGCTCGACAGCAGAGGAATGAAGGCGCGGCCGTGCAGCCCCGCGCCGCCCATGATGCGGTCCATCAGGAACGCTGCGCGCGCCATGTAGCCGAAATCTTCCAGGAGCAGGATGAACAGGAAGATGAGGATGATCTGCGGCAGGAACACGATCACGCTGCCGACGCCCGCGATCGCGCCGTTCTGCAAGAAACTCTGCAACAGGCCGTCGGGCAGGGTGGCTTGCACGAACTCCCCGAGCGTGTCGAAGCCGGACTTGAGCAGGTCCATCGCCGGCTGCGCCCAGGCGAACACCGCCTGGAACATCACGAACAGGATCAGCGCCAGGACGATCAGCCCGCCGACCGGATGCAGCACCACCGCATCGATCCGCGCGGTCCAGGTGTCGGGCCTGGCAGGCAGGCTGACGCAATCGGCGATGATGCGATCGGCCTCGCGCTGGGTGGCGCGCAGCTCGGAGACGCTGAGCGCGCGCCAGCTGTTATCCTGCGGCGGCTCGGCGGCGAGTTTTGCAGAGATCTCGTCGGTCAGCGCCAGCAGGTCGGCGGTGCCGCCCTTGCGCACCGCGATCGAGGTGACCACGGGCACGCCGAGCTCCTTGGCCAGCCGCTCGACGTCGACGGTGATGCCGCGGCGGCTCGCGATATCGAACATGTTGAGCACGAGGATCATCGGCCGGCCGGTGCGCTTGAGCTCCAGCAGCAGGCGGATGGTCAGGCGCAGATTGGTGGAATCGGCGACACACAACACGAGGTCGGGCACGGTCTCGCCGGAAGCCTTGCCGAGCACGAAGTCGCGGGTGATCTCCTCGTCCGGGCTGCGGCCGCGCAGCGAATAGGTGCCGGGCAGGTCGACCACCGAGACCTGACGCCCCTGGGGCGTGACGAAGAAGCCTTCCTTGCGCTCGACGGTGACGCCGGGATAGTTCGCGACCTTCTGCCGGCTGCCGGTCAGCGCGTTGAACAGCGAGGTCTTGCCGCTGTTGGGCGTGCCGACCAGGGCGAGATGCAGCAGGGGTAATTCCATGTGATCAAAGGCCTTGGGAGCAGATGTCCGGTCGCCAATTAGGCGACGATGATGGCCATGGCTTCGCGGCGGCGCACCGCGATCGTGATGTTGTCGACCCGCACGGCGATCGGGTCGCGCCCGACCAGCCCCTCGTGCAGGACCTCGACCCGGGCGCCCTCGACGAAGCCGAGCTCGATCAGCCGGCTCTCGAGCTCGATATCCGAGAGCGCCGAGCCTGCGTCCTTGGCGGAGAGGTGCTGGATGACGCCGGTATAGCCGCGCTGGGCCAGGCCCAGCGGCATCTCGCGGCGCGTGTCATGGGTGTCGGTCATGCCCTGTATTTTCAACGCAGGGCAGTGAGGTCAAGCGCGCGGGTCGGCCGAAGCTGCACCTTAGAGTGATTTTAAAGTGCAGATGCCGAAAGCGTGAGGAAACGCCTCGGCCGCTACTGGGCCGGGACCTTGTCCGGCTGGAGGGCGGCCATGGCGCGGCTCTTGAAGTAGTCGAGCACGAACAGGCGGATCGCCGAGGACAAATTGCCCTGCTGGCGGTTGCTGTCGATCTCGCCGACCAGCTCGGACAGCGTCATGTTGCGCAGGCCCGAAATCTCCTTCATGCCGTTCCAGAAGGCCTCTTCCAGGCTGACGCTGGTCTTGTGGCCGGCGACCACGATCGACCGTTTCACGACGGGCGACTTCATGGCTGCTCCTCGCGATCGATCTGATGCTGGTCCAGATGCGCCTTCGCTTTGTCCGCGCGCGTCTCCTCCGCCGACCGCTCCGCCTTCGAGCGGCCGAACTTCGCCCGGTTGGCGTCCGCCTGCTTCGCCGAGGCTTCCCGCTCGGCGCGCTTCCTGAAACGATTCAGGTTGATGACGTTCCCCATGCCGCGTCTCCATCATCCGATCCTCATCAGGCAGGATGAAACATTCAGAAACAGGGTGGCGCGCTGCGCCCCACAAGACTTGATCGTCATTCGCTCATCCTCGTCAATCGGCCCCTCGGGCCATCAAACGATGAATTTCGCCCGTCAAGGGCAGACGGCGGGCGTAACACGCCGTCCGGCCATTTCATTGACGGTAATCAAATCCCGTCTCTAAAACTGCATATTTCTGAGCGTCGAGCGTCCGTATCATTACGGATGACTATCGGAATTCGGAATTTATCCCGGGCTGGTCATCTTCTCGGGGCGCACCAGGCGGTCGAACTCGTCCGCCGAGACGAAGCCGAGCCGCAGCGCCTCCTCCTTCAGCGTGGTGCCGTTGGCATGCGCCGTTTTGGCCACCTTGGCGGCGTTGTCGTAGCCGATCTTCGGGGCCAGCGCCGTGACCAGCATCAGCGAGCGCTGCATCAGCTCACTTATGCGTTTCTCGTCGGCGCGGATGCCGCTGACGCAATGTTCGGTGAAGGAGCGCGCCGCATCCGCCATCAGGCGGATCGAGTGCAGCATGTTGTAGGCCAGCACCGGCTTGTAGACGTTGAGCTCGAAATGGCCCTGGCTGCCGGCGACCGTGATGGCAGTGTGATTGCCGAACACCTGGCAGCACACCATGGTCATCGCCTCGCACTGCGTCGGATTGACCTTGCCCGGCATGATCGAGGAGCCCGGCTCGTTTTCCGGCAGGATCAATTCGCCAAGCCCCGAGCGTGGGCCTGATCCGAGCAGGCGGATGTCGTTGGCGATCTTGAACAGGCCGGTCGCGACGGAATTGATGGCGCCGTGCGCCAGCACGTAGGCGTCGTTCGAGGCCAGCGCCTCGAATTTGTTGGCGGCGCTGGTGAAGGGCAGCTTCGTAATCCCGGCAACGTGCTTTGCGAACAGCTTGGCAAAGCGCGGCTTCGAGTTGAGGCCGGTGCCGACGGCTGTGCCGCCCTGCGCCAGCGGATAGAGGTCCTTCACCGCGACCTTCAGCCGCGCGATGCCGCTCTCGACCTGCGCGGCATAGCCCGAAAATTCCTGGCCGAGCGTCAGCGGCGTCGCATCCTGGGTGTGGGTGCGGCCGATCTTGACGATCTTGCCGAACTCTTTCTCCTTCTTGCGGAGTGCCCCGAGCAGCTCGCCGAGGGCGGGGACGAGGTCGGCATTGATGCGGCTCGCGGCTGCGATGTGCATCGCAGTCGGGAAGGAGTCGTTCGACGACTGGCTCATATTGACGTGGTCGTTGGGATGCACCGGCTTCTTGGCGCCGAGCTCGCCGCCGAGCAGCTCGTTGGCGCGGTTGGCGATCACCTCGTTGAGGTTCATGTTGCTCTGGGTGCCGGAGCCGGTCTGCCACACCACGAGCGGGAAATGGTCGTCCAGCTTGCCCTCGATCACCTCGCGCGCGGCGCGGATGATGGCATTGGCCCGGCGCTCGTCGAGCAGGCCGAGCTCGAGATTGGACTGCGCCGCGGCGAGCTTGACGATGCCGAGCGCATGCACGAGCGAGATCGGCATGCGGTCGGCGCCGATGCGGAAATTCTGCCGCGAGCGCTCGGTCTGCGCTCCCCAATAACGATCGGCGGGGACCTCGATCGGACCGAAGCTGTCGGTCTCGGTGCGAGTTTCGGCGTTGCGCGCGGGGCGGGTCGTCTTGGCCATGAGCATATCCATCCTGTCGCGCGAAACGCCGCGCGGCCTTCTGATATGCCTCTCTATATAGACAGTTTGGGCGGACGCGACGGCCTAGCGCCCAACCTAGATCATTTCTTGCGGAAACGATCGAGCCGCACGACCTCGGCGCCGCCCTGGCTCGGCGGGGTCGGCTCGTCCGCAGCTTCCGCCGTCTCAGCGGCGGGCGCGGGCACCGACACAGCGGCAGGAGCGGGGGCTGCCGGCAATGTCTCCGGTGCGACCTCGGCAACGTCGGAGGTGTCGAACTGGAGGCCGAACTTCACGGACGGATCGAGGAAGCTCTTGATGGCGCTGAATGGCACCACCAGCCGCTCAGGAATGCCGCCGAAGGACAGGCCGACCTCGAAACGGTCCTCTAGCACGGTCAGGTCCCAGAACTGGTGCTGGAGGATGATCGTCATCTCTTCCGGATATTGCGCGAGGAGCCGCGACGACAGCTTCACGCCCTCGGCCTTCGACACGAAGGTGATGAAGAAATGGTGCTCGCCCGGCAGGCCATGGGCCGCGGCATCGGTCAGCACCTTCCGCAGCACGCCGCGCAGCGCGTCGCGGGCCAGCACATCGTATCGGATATGATCGGTCGCCATGGTGGTCCTGTTGCATCCCCGGAGCCGGACCCCGCCGGCCCGACTCGCCAAGCCGCGATAGTACTGCGCCTGACGGGTCAGCAGGAGTCCCCGCCGGAGAGGAAATCAAAAAGTTAAAGTGGAGGCTTCTGTTGCCAGGTGCCTCCGAACCCCGCCTAGCGGAGCTTAACCCGCTAGGACTTTAGAGTGGTCTTTCAAACTGCGTTACGCAGCCTGAGCAACCGGAGCAAAGTTGTCGTTGGCAACTATTGCAGTAGCCCGATAACGGCGGAACAATACCGGGAAAAAGCACGCCCTTTACGCCCTCGTCGATCCTATTTCGCCCCCGCCAAAACTCACCTTGAAGGACTGGAGTCCGATGAGCTTTGGTGGAGGCGCCGGGTACCGCCCCCGGGTCCGAATGGTTTATTACGACGACCGTTTATTTCCATAGCCGGCGAACCGGCACCCCCAATATAGGGGGCAAAGGTTTCAAAAAACAGAGGTTTCGAGCGGCGATCGCGCTGTTCCCTTTGGATAGGTTCCGGACCGTCCGCCTCTGACCTTGGCCGCGCGGCCGCGGCCGTTCTAAGCTCCTGACATGCCCCCGGATTCAGCACCGGCCGTCCAAGAGCCGGATATCCCTGTCGCCCACGCCCCACCGCCCGGCTTGCTGGCGCTGTTCCTGGCCTTCGCCCGGATGTCGCTGGCCGGTTTCGGCGGGGTCTTGGTGTTTGCCCGCCACGCCATCGTCGACCAGCACCGCTGGATGACGGCGGACGAGTTCAACGAGACCTTTGCGCTCTGCCATTTCCTGCCGGGGCCCAATATCGTCAACCTGTCGATGGTGTTCGGCTCGCGCCTGCGCGGGATCGCGGGCGGCGTTGCCGCCTTCAGCGGGCTGCTGCTGCCGCCGACGCTGATCATGACCGTGCTCGCGATCATCTATGCCCGGTTCGGCGACGTCGAGGTGCTGCGCCGGGTCCTCGCCGGCATCTCCTGCGCCGCGGTCGGCCTCCTGATCGCGGTGGTCTTCCGCATGATGACGCCGCTGCTGAAGCGGATGGATGTTGTGGTGCTCCTCCTGATGCTCGGCGTGTTCATCGCCATCGGCGTGCTCCGCTTGCCGCTCCAGGCGGTGCTGCTGGTCGCGATCCCCGTCAGCATCGGCGTCACATATCTGATGCGGCGGAAGGTAGCAGCATGAACAGCGAGAACCCGATCTGGGCGCTGATCTCCACCTTTGGTCTAATGTCGCTGTTCGCGGTCGGTGGCGCCGCGGCGGCGGTGCCGGAGATGCACCGCATCGCGGTCGACGTGCATCATTGGATGACCGACAAGCAGTTCGCCGACGCGTATGCGATCGCGCAACTCTCGCCGGGTCCGAACGTGCTTATTGTCACGTTAATCGGCTATGCCGTTGCCGGCATCCCCGGCGCTCTGGCGGCGACGCTGGCGATGTGCCTGCCGACCGCGTTGCTTGCCTATTATGTCAGCCGTCTCCTGAGCCGGCCCAGCCAATCGCGCTGGCCCGGCCTGATCCAGGCTGCACTGGTTCCGCTGTCGATCGGATTGATGGCAGCGAGCGCCCTGATCCTGGCCCAGTCGACCGATCGCACCGTTGCTGCACTGCTTCTGACCGCCATGGTTGCGGTGATCGCCTCGATCTCGCGCATCAATCCACTATGGCTTTTGCTCGCCGGCGGCCTGTTGGGTTTTGCTGGCATTGTGTGATGAAAATCGCTAGGCAGTGATGCGGCCCGGGGATCCCTTTCCAGCCGATTTAGAACAACAGTGCTCGTGACTTACGGGTCGCGGAGGAGACATGCATGGCCGATACGATGGGCCACTCAGCGACAGCCACCCGAAACACCTCGGTGGCGCTCGGCTTTTGCCTGCTGGCGATTGCGCCGCAGATTTTCGAATTCATCTGGTCGATCGGCACGATCTTCGGCTGGGGGGCGGGACGCGGCCCGGCCACCGTCCTGATCAGCCACGCCACCGCGCTGGTCGCGGGCGCGCCCGGTGCGCTGATCGGAGCAGTCGGCGGTGAGACCAAGAAGGCGTCATCCGATGTGCTGCTGGCGCTGATCTATTCCTATCCGATCTTCGCGGTGGCGATCGTCACGCTGTTCATGACCATCCGCTCGGCGCAGGACTATGTCGGCGGCGTCATTCTGATGGCGCTCGCCCTGTTTGCGCTGTGGGCTTCCAGTGATTTGCAGGGCATGCGCGGCTTCTCCTTCGGCGCAGGCACCGCGCCGCGGATGTTCGGCGGGCTTCTGGTCGCGCTGTCCGCTGGCATCGCCCTAACCGGCCTTCTGACGGACGGGGCGGGAATGTCGCATTATTCCTGGCGCGGGCCGTTGTTCGTGATGGTCGCGATCCTGTTCTTCGCGCTCGCGATCCGGCCGCTCGGCCTCGTGGTCACGGCCTTCGTCAGCTTCATGATCGCCGCGACCGGGTCGCATGAGACGCGGTGGCTGGAGGCGGCCATCGTCGGCGCCTGCCTGACGCTCGGCTGCGCGATCCTGTTCCCCTATGTGCTCGGACTACCGATGCCGATGTTCCCGCGTTTCCTGGTCCAGTGAGGGTGTGATGGATATCTTTGCCAACCTCGCTCACGGTTTTGCCGTCGCGCTCTCTCCCATCAACCTCCTGATGTGCCTGATCGGCGCCCTCGTCGGCACGCTGGTCGGCGTTCTCCCCGGCATCGGCACCATCGCAACCGTCGCGATGCTGCTGCCGATCACCTTCGGCCTGCCGCCGGTCGGCGCGCTGATCATGCTCGCCGGCATCTATTACGGCGCGCAATATGGCGGCTCGACCACGTCCATCTTGGTCAACATTCCAGGTGAGGCGACATCGGTCGTCACCGCCATCGACGGTCACCAGATGGCCAAGCAGGGCCGTGCCGGCCCGGCACTGGCGATCGCGGCGATCGGCTCGTTCTTTGCCGGCTGCGTCGCGACCGTTTTGATCGCCGTCCTCGGCGCGCCACTCACAAAGCTCGCGCTGGCGTTCGGTCCGGCCGAATATTTCTCGCTGATGGTGCTCGGCCTGATCTTCGCGGTCGTGCTGGCCAAGGGCTCGGTGCTGAAGGCGATCGCGATGATCGTGTTCGGCCTCCTGCTCTCGATGGTTGGTTCGGACATCGAGACCGGCGCCTCGCGCATGGCCTTCAACATTCCGGAGCTCGCCGACGGTCTCGGCTTTGCCACGGTGGCGATGGGCGTGTTCGGCTTCGCCGAGATCATCCGCAATCTCGACGCAGGCGCCGAGATGAACCGCGACCTCGTGCAGCAGAAGATCACCGGCCTGATGCCGACCAGGAAGGACCTGGTCGACTCGACGCCACCGATCCTGCGCGGCACCGTGCTCGGCTCGATCCTCGGCATCCTTCCGGGCGGCGGCGCGGTGATCGCCTCGTTCGCGGCCTACACCCTCGAGAAGAAGCTCGCGAAGGATCCGAAGCGGTTCGGTCGCGGCGCGATCGAAGGCGTGGCGGCGCCGGAAAGCGCCAACAACGCCGCAGCGCAGACCTCCTTCATCCCGCTGCTCACCCTCGGCATCCCGCCGAACGCGGTGATGGCGCTGATGGTGGGCGCGATGACCATCCACGGCATCGTGCCGGGTCCACAGGTGATGCAGAAGCAGCCGGATCTCGTCTGGGGCATGATCGCCTCGATGTGGATCGGCAATCTGATGCTGATCATCATCAACCTGCCGCTCGTGGGCATCTGGGTCCGCCTGCTGCGCGTGCCTTACCGGCTGATGTTCCCCTCGATCGTGATCTTCTGCGCGATCGGCATCTACTCGGTGAACAACGCGCCGGTCGACGTCATCCTCGCCGGCGTGTTCGGTCTGGTCGGCTACTGGCTGATCAAGCACGATTTCGAGCCGGCGCCGCTGCTGCTCGGCATGGTGCTGGGACCGCTGATGGAAGAGAACCTGCGCCGCGCGCTGCTGATCTCGCGCGGCGACTGGAGCGTGTTCCTGACGCGGCCGCTCTCGGCGGTGCTGCTGGCGATCTCGCTCGGCCTTCTGGTGCTGACGGTGTTGCCGACGCTGCGTGCCAAGCGCGACGAGGTGTTCACCGAGTCCGAGAACTGATCGCGTCCGCGCGGCTCTGCGTCCGCGCGGCCCTGCGTCCGCGCGGCGCCCTGCGTCCGCACGCCGCATTCGGAAGTCGAATCGACGTGTGTGATGTCTTCGTGACATGAAAATGCCGGCCCTTGTGGCCGGCATTTTTTTGTTTGTGTCCCGGGGAAAACGATATGACCTCTCTTCGCGCGCTTGCTACGGGCGCATGTGCTGCCGCGCTCGCATCGCTGTGCGCCTTTGTCGCACCGGCGAAAGCGCAAAACTATCCGACGCGCAGCATCACCATGATCGTGCCGTTCGCAGCGGGCGGCCCGACCGACGTCATCTCGCGCATCGTCACCGCGCATATGGCGCAGACGCTGGGGCAGAGCATCATCATCGAGAACGTGGTCGGCGCCGGCGGCACCACCGCAACCACGCGCGCCGCACGCGCGACCAATGACGGCTATACGCTCATCACCGGGCATATGGGCACGCACGCGGCATCCGTGCCGCTCTATCCCAAGCTCGCCTATCATCCCGAAAAGGATTTTGAGCCGATCGCGTTGCTCGCGGGCACGCCGATCCTGATCCTCGCGCGCAAGGATTTTCCGCCGAAGGACCTCAAGGAGTTCGTGACTTACGTGAAGGCCAATGCCGAGAAGGTGAACGCTGCGCATGCCGGCGTCGGCTCGGTCTCGCATGTCTCTTGCGAGCTCCTGCACTCCATCCTCGACATCAAGCCGGTCGGCGTGCCCTTCAACGGCACGGGTCCTGCGATGAACGCGCTGGTGGCGGGGCAGGTCGACTACATGTGCGATCAGATCGTCAACGCGGTTCCGCAGATCAACGCCGGCACAATCAAGGCCTATGCGATCGCAACGCCCGAGCGCAATCCGTCGCTGCCGAACGTGCCGACGACCGCGGAAGCCGGCCTGCCGAACTTCCAGGCCCAGGCCTGGAACGCAATGTTCGCGCCGAAGGGAACTTCGCCCGCGATCATTGCCAGCCTGAACGCCGCCGCCATCAAGGCGCTCGACGACGAGACCGTGAAGAAGCGCTTGCTCGAGCTTGGCAGTGTCATCCCGGCCCCCAAGGACCGGACGCCGGAAGCCCTCGCAACCCTCGTCAAGAACGAGATCGCGAAGTGGAGCCCGGTGCTCAAGCCGGCGACTTAACCAGCACTTTCAAGCCGATAGGCGAGGGGCGGGACTTAAGTTCCGCCCCTTGTCGTTTGCCGCGGGAACGCTCACCTTTTCCGGGTATAATCTGTGGGAGCAGCGAATCGCTGCTGTCGCAGCGCGGGGGCGGCCGTTAAGTTCGCCGCCTCCCCAAAGGCTCATTGGCACATGCACCAGTATCAGGACCTGCTCGAGCGGATTCTTTCAGACGGCGCCGAGAAGACAGATCGGACCGGCACCGGCACGCTGTCGGTGTTCGGCCATCAGATGCGATTCAATCTGTCCGCCGGCTTCCCGATGCTGACCACCAAGCGGCTGCCGCTGAAGGCGATCGTGCATGAGCTGCTGTGGTTCCTGAAGGGCGACACCAACATCAAGTATCTCAAGGACAACGGCGTCACCATCTGGGACGAATGGGCCGACGCCAACGGCGACCTCGGCCCGGTCTACGGCCATCAATGGCGCTCCTGGCCCACGGCCGACGGGCGCAGCATCGATCAGATCGCCAATGTCATCGAGATGATCAAGCGCACCCCGGATTCGCGCCGGCTGATCGTCACCGCCTGGAATCCGGCCGACGTCGAGAAGATGGCGCTGCCGCCCTGCCACCTGCTGTTCCAGTTCTATGTCGCCAACGGCAAGCTGTCGTGCCAGCTCTATCAGCGCTCGGCCGACGTCTTCCTCGGCGTGCCCTTCAACATCGCCTCCTACGCGCTGCTCACCATGATGGTGGCGCAGGTCACGGGATTGAAGCCCGGCGATTTCGTGCACTCGCTCGGCGACACCCACCTCTATTCCAACCATCTGGAGCAGGCGCGGCTTCAGCTGACGCGCGCGCCGCGCGCGCTGCCGGTGATGCGCATCAATCCCGATGTGAAGGACATCTTCTCCTTCCGTTACGAGGATTTCGAGCTCGTCGGCTACGACCCGCATCCGCACATCAAGGCGGAAGTCGCGGTCTGACGCATGATCCGGAAAAGTGTGCAGCGGTTTTCCGATATGATCATGCGGGCTCTTTAAAGCGATGTCTCTCAGCATCCGCCGCGCGCGCCCGGACGAGGCCGGGCTCGTTCTTGCCTTCATCCGCGAACTCGCCGAGTACGAAAAGCTTTCGCACGAGGTCGAGGCGACGGAGCAGACGATTGCGGAGGCGCTGTTCGGCAGCAACCCGCGGCTTTATTGCGCAATCGGCGAATGGGACGGCGAGGCTGTCGGCTTCGCGGTGTGGTTTACGAATTTCTCCACCTTCAGCGGCCGTCACGGCATCTATCTCGAAGATCTCTATGTGCGGCCGTCGCATCGGGGCAAGGGCCTCGGCAAGGCGCTGCTGGTCTATCTCGCCAAGGAATGCGTCGACAATGGCTGGTCGCGCCTGCAATGGGCGGTGCTCGACTGGAATGCGCCGTCGATCGCGTTCTACAAATCGCTCGGCGCGGTGATGATGGACGACTGGACGCTGTGCCGCGTCTCTGGTCCTGCCTTGAGGCGGCTTGCCGGGAGCGCTAACTGATGGAGATCGTCTTCGTCGTCGCGATCGCGGAGAACGGTGTCATCGGCGCCGGCAACGCGATCCCATGGCGGTTGAAATCCGACATGGCGCGCTTCAAGGCGCTCACCATCGGCAAGCCCGTGATCATGGGCCGCAAGACGTTCGAGTCCCTGCGTAGGCCGCTGCCGGGACGCACCAACATCGTGATCACGCGCGATGCGGATTATCGCGCCGCGGGTGCCATTGTCACGACATCGGCCGCGGATGCGGGCGATGTCGCGCGCGGCGATGCCCTGCGGCGTTCGGTCACTGAAATCGCGGTGATCGGCGGTGCCGAGATCTATCGGCAATGGCTCGATCGCGCCGATCGCCTCGAAATCACCGAAGTGCATGCGCGCCCCGACGGCGACACGTATTTCGAGATCGACAAGGCGGACTGGGAGGAGACGGCGCGTGTCCGCCATCCTGCCGGTCCCGACGACGGCGCCGACTACTCCTATGTGACATATCGTCGGCGGTCGCCCCATTAACCGCTTTCGCCAATGTTTACATTGACTTTTTCGTGCCCGAGCATAGCTCGGAAGGCGGCGAGGGCTGCGTTGTAAGGGACCTGCCGGTCCCCTATAAAGCCGGACCGGACAATGCGGGCCGGGTTAGTTCTAGTCCCGGTCTGCCGAGGAGAGCGTCGAATGCCGTGGAAGAATCAGGGCGGTGGCCCATGGGGCTCGGGTCCGAAAGGACCATGGGGCACGGGCCCGCAACCGGTCGGGCCGAGGCCGCCGGATCTGGAAGACCTTCTGCGCCGCGGCCAGGACCGTCTCCAGCAGATCATGCCGGGCGGCTATTTCTCCGGCATCGGCATCACGCTGATCATCCTGATCATCGTTGCGTTCTGGCTGCTGTCGGGCTTCTTCCGCGTGCAGTCCGAAGAGCTCGGCGTCGTGCTGCGCTTCGGCAAGCACGTTCGCACCGTGCAGCCGGGCCTGAACTATCATCTGCCCTATCCGATCGAGACCGTGCTGCTGCCGAAGGCGCTGCGCGTCAACACCATCTCGATCGGCATGACGCTGATCGACGATCCGGCGCGGCGCGGCCGCTCCATTCGTGACGTGCCGGAAGAGAGCCTGATGCTGACCGGCGACGAGAACATCGTCGACGTCGACTTCACCGTGCTCTGGCGCATCAAGCCGGACGGGGTCGGTGACTTCCTCTTCAACATCCAGAACCCCGAAGGCACCGTGAAGGCGGTCGCCGAGAGCGCGATGCGCGAGGTGATCGGCCGATCGCAGATCCAGCCGATCCTGACCGGCGCGCGCAACGTCACCGAGCAGGGCGTGCAGGAACTGATCCAGAGGACCCTGGACGGCTACGGCTCCGGCATTCTCATCACCCAGGTGCAGATGCAGAAGGTCGACCCGCCGGGCGAGGTGATTGCTGCCTTCCGCGACGTCCAGGCGGCACGCGCCAATCTCGAGCAGCTGCAGAACGAAGCCCAGACCTACGCCAACCAGGTGGTGCCGCAGGCGCGCGGACGCGCGGCGCAGATCCTCCAGGCTGCCGAAGGCTACAGGGAGCAGGCGATCGCCGAGGCCAAGGGCCAGAGTGCGCGCTTCCTGAAGGTTTACGAGGAATACAAGAAGGCGCCCGACGTGACGCGTGAACGGATCTATCTGGAGACCATGGAGCGGGTGCTCGGCGGCGCGGACAAGCTCGTCTATGATGGCGGCCCCTCGGGCCAGGGCGTCGTGCCCTTCCTTCCGCTCAATGAATTGACGACCAAGCGGCCGCCGACCAGCGGCCAGCAGTCGGGCGGAGGCAACCGATGAGGTCTCCGGTCACAGGTATCGTCACGCTGCTCGCGCTCCTGCTCGTCGTGATCGTCGGCTACATGTCGTTGTTCACGGTGCAGCAGACCGAGCAGACCATCGTGCTGCAGTTCGGTCGGCCCGTCGACGTCGTCACCGCACCCGGCCTGCACTTCAAGGCGCCGTGGAATTCGGTGATCAACATCGACAAGCGGATCCTCGACCTCGAGAACCCGTCGCAGGAAGCGATCGCGTCCGACCAGAAGCGGCTCGTGGTCGACGCCTTCGCGCGCTACCGCATCAAGGACGCGCTACGCTTCTACCAGAGCGTCGGTTCGATCCAGGCCGCCAACATCCAGCTCACCACGCTCCTCAACGCGGCGCTGCGCCGTGTGCTCGGCGAGGTCACCTTCATCAACGTGGTGCGCGACGACCGCGAGAAGCTGATGCTGCGTATCCGCGACCAGCTCGATCGCGAGGCCGACGGCTACGGCATCCAGGTGGTCGACGTCCGGATCCGTCGCGCCGATCTGCCGGAGCAGAACAGCCAGGCGGTCTATCTGCGCATGAAGACCGAGCGCGAGCGCGAAGCTGCCGAGTTCCGCGCCCAGGGCGGCCAGAAGGCACAGGAGATCAAGTCGAAGGCCGACCGTGAGGCGACCGTCATTGTCGCGGAAGCCAATTCGCAGGCCGAGCAGACCCGCGGCGCCGGCGATGCCGAGCGCAACCGCCTGTTCGCCGAGGCCTACAGCAAGGATGCCGACTTCTTCGCCTTCTACCGGTCGATGACCGCCTACGAGAACGGGCTGAAGGCGAGCGACACACGCTTCCTGCTGCGGCCGGGCTCGGACTTCTTCCGGTATTTCGGTAGCCCGTCCGGCAGGACGGCGACCGAGACGCCGGCGAAACCGTAAGCTAGACGAGGGCGGCAGGTCTGCCGCCCTGCGTCCACACAAGAACAGCACAACGGGAGGTTCCAATCCGATGAGGTCCATTGCGTTCGCCGACTTCCTCATCGGCCTAGGCATCCTGTTCGTGCTGGAAGGCTTGATGTTCGCGGCAAGTCCGAACTGGATGCGCAAAGCCATGAAGAGCGCCATCGCCACACCGGACAACATCCTGCGGGCGGTCGGGATTGGCTCGGCTGTGGCCGGTCTGATCCTGATCTGGGTTATGCGCCGCCCGGTTTAAGCGTCACGACAACGCCAAAGTGAAGGCGAAGAACCGGTTTTCGCCGTATTATTCGGGTCCTGAGGCCCGTTAAGCTCCGTGCTTGCGCCGTCCCCCCGTTCGAGCGCAGTCTTGGAGCCGAATTCTTGGCGCCGATTCCTTTTCTCTGGAGAAACCAATGACCGCTGCCACCATTGCCCGGACCCGCTTGCGTTTAGGGCTGGCCGCGCTCGCCGTCAGTGCATTCAGCGTGTTCGGCACGCCGGCTTACGCGCGCGGACCGGAGGGCATTGCCGACGTCGCCGAGAAGGTGATCGACGCGGTCGTCAACATCTCGACCTCGCAGACCGTCGAGGCCAAGGGCGGCGCCAACACCATGCCGCAACTGCCGCCCGGCTCGCCGTTCGAGGAGTTCTTCGACGACTTCTTCAAGAACCGCAAAGGCCCCGGTGGCGGCAGCAAGGGCGGCGATAATGGCAGCGGGCCGCCGCGCAAGACCAACTCGCTCGGAAGCGGCTTCATCATCGACACGGCGGGCGTCGTCGTCACCAACAACCACGTCATCGCGGATGCCGACGAGATCAACGTCATCCTCAACGACGGCACCAAGATCAAGGCCGAGCTGGTCGGCGTCGACAAGAAGACCGACCTCGCCGTGCTCAAGTTCAAGCCGCCGAAGCCGCTGGTCGCGGTGAAGTTCGGCGACAGCGACAAGCTGCGCCTCGGCGACTGGGTGGTCGCGATCGGCAATCCGTTCAGCCTGGGCGGCACGGTGACCGCCGGCATCGTCTCGGCCAAGAACCGAGACATCTCCTCGGGACCCTATGACAGCTACATCCAGACCGACGCCGCCATCAACCGCGGCAATTCCGGCGGCCCGCTGTTCAACCTCGAAGGCGACGTCATCGGCGTCAACACCCTGATCATCTCGCCGTCCGGCGGCTCGATCGGCATCGGCTTCGCCGTGCCGTCGAAGACGGTCGCGGGTGTCGTCGACCAGCTGCGCCAGTTCGGCGAACTCCGCCGCGGCTGGCTCGGGGTGCGCATCCAGAGCGTCACCGACGAGATCGCCGAGAGCCTCAACATCAAGCCGGCGCGCGGCGCGCTGGTTGCGGGGGTCGACGACAAGGGCCCGGCCAAGCCCGCCGGCATCGAGCCCGGCGACGTCGTGGTCAAGTTCGACGGCAAGGACGTCAAGGACCCGAAGGACCTCTCCCGCGTCGTCGCCGACACCGCGGTCGGCAAGGAGGTCGACGTCGTCATCATCCGCAAGGGCGAGGAGCAGACCAAGAAGGTCACGCTCGGCCGCTTGCAGGATCCCGAGAAGGTGCAGGCCGCGGTGAAGACCGACGAGCCCCCGCCCGAGAAGCTGGTGACGCAGAAAGCGCTCGGCCTTGATCTCGCAGCGCTCAGCAAGGACCTGCGCTCGCGCTACAAGATCAAGGACAGCGTCAAGGGCGTGGTCGTCACCAATGTCGATGCCAATTCGGATGCGGCCGAGAAGCGCCTCTCCGCGGGCGACGTCATCGTCGAAGTGGCACAGGAGGCCGTCTCCAGCGGCGCCGACATCCAGAAGCGCGTCGACCAGCTCAAGAAGGACGGCAAGAAGTCCGTGCTGCTGCTGGTCTCGAACGGCGATGGCGAATTGCGGTTCGTCGCGCTGAGCGTGCAGTAACCTCATCTGTCATTCCGGGGCGGTGCGAAGCACCGAACCCGGAATCTCTAGGTTCCGGGTCTGGTGCTTCGCACCATCCCGGAACGACGACTGTGTCAGGTCTCCACGAACTCGTCGCGCCGATACCCCTGCGCATAAAGCAGGGCGGTGAGATCACCGTGATCGATCCGCGCCGCCGCAGCCGCGGCCACCGCCGGCTTGGCGTGATACGCAACGCCCAGTCCCGCCGCCTGGATCATCGCGAGGTCATTGGCGCCGTCGCCGACCACGACGGAGTCGATGTCGTCGAGATCGAACGATTCCATCAGATCCACCAGCGTCGCCAGCTTTGCCGCGCGGCCGAGGATCGGCTCCTTGACCTCGCCGGTGAACTTGCCGTCACGCACGACGAGCTCGTTGGCGCGGTTCTCCTGGAAGCCGATCTTGGCGGCGACCGCGCTGGTGAACAGGGTGAAGCCGCCGGAGACGAGGCAGGTGTAGGCGCCGTGCTTGCGCATGGTCGCCACCAATTCGCGGCCGCCCGGGGTCAGCGTGATGCGCTTGGCTAGCACCTCGTCCACCACGCTGGCGGGAAGGTCTTTCAGCAGCGCGACGCGCTCGCGCAGCGCCGGCTCGAACTCGATCTCGCCGCGCATCGCGCGTTCGGTGATTGCTGCGACATGGGCCTTCATCCCGACGAGATCGGCGAGCTCGTCGATGCATTCCTGGCCGATCATGGTGGAATCCATGTCGGCGAGAAAAAGCTTCTTGCGCCGGAAGCCGACAGGCTGCACCACGATGTCGATCGGCAGGTCGCCGCGCAGCTCGCGGAGCCGCTGCTCGATGGCGTGACGGTCGCCTTCGAGGTTATCCTGCGCGCCGAAAGGAATATCGACCGCAACCCCGTCGAACAGCCAGTGCGCCGGTTGCGCTTTCGGCAGCACGGCGCGGGCGCCGTCGACGATGGTCGAGTCGAGCGCGGGATTGTCGGGGTTGCAGATCAGCGTCGCGACGAGGGACATTTGAGGTTTTCGTGAGCGAGGGACGTACGAGCAAGGCCGTGCTTATCGCAGGCCCGACCGCCAGCGGCAAGTCGGCGCTGGCGCTGGAGCTTGCCCTCAGCGCGGGCGGAATCGTCATCAATGCCGATTCCATGCAGGTCTACCGCGACCTCCGCATCATCACGGCACGCCCCACCCATGGCGAGGAGGCGCGCGCGCCGCACCGGCTCTACGGCCATGTTGATGCGGCCGTGAATTTCTCGGCCGGTGCCTGGGTGAGCGATGCAGCCAAGGCGCTCGAGGAGGCGCAAGCCGAAGGCCGCCTAGCGATCTTCATCGGCGGTACCGGGCTCTATTTCAAGGCGCTGACGGCGGGCCTTTCCGTGGTGCCCCCGATCCCTGCGCAGGTGCGCGAGGACGTACGGGCGCGGCTGGAGCAGAACGGCGTCGAGGCGCTGCATGCGGAACTCGCACGCCGCGATCCGCGTGCTGCCGAGCGATTGAACCTGCGCGACCGGACCCGGATCTCGCGCGCGCTCGAAGTGATCGAGGCGACCGGCCGCTCGCTGCTGGACTGGCACCATGAGGGCCAGCCGCCGCTATTGCCCAAGGACAGTTATCGTGCGGTCTTCCTCGCGCCCGAGCGCGACGAGCTCTATGCCCGCATCGATGCCCGCTTCGACGCGATGCTGGGTGCCGGCGCGCTGAAGGAGATCGAGCGGCTGGCCGCCCGCCAGCTCGATCCGCTGCTGCCGGCGATGAAGGCCCATGGCGTGCCGGCGCTGATGCGGCATCTGCGCGGCGAGCTCAGCCTGGAGGACGCCGCCGCGATCGGCC
This sequence comes from Bradyrhizobium genosp. SA-4 str. CB756, assembly GCF_000473125.1. Taxonomy (NCBI): domain Bacteria; kingdom Pseudomonadati; phylum Pseudomonadota; class Alphaproteobacteria; order Hyphomicrobiales; family Nitrobacteraceae; genus Bradyrhizobium; species Bradyrhizobium genosp. SA-4. Next base: position 627,107 of record NZ_KI421499.1, read on the forward strand.
GCGCCGACACCCGCCACTATGCCAAGCGGCAATTCACCTGGTTCCGGCATCAACTCCCCGAATTCGAGTGGGTGAAGCTGGCGGAGGCGAGGGGATGGCTCGCCGCCGCCGTGAACGCGGCGCGGGACGAGGAATAAGAGCCTCGCTCGGTCGTCGTTCCGGGGCGCGCGCAGCGCGAGCCCGGAACCCATACCCCCAAGCGCTCGTGTGGCGACGGCATTCTGCGATCCCTCGGACCCCAGCGAGGCTTGTGGCTATGGATTCCGGGCTCGATGCTGCGCATCGCCCCGGAATGACGGGCTGACGCGCTTTTGTGTTCGGGTTCCCGCATTTACCTCTCGCCGAACCCCGGGAACACCGCTACACTTCCTAAATCGCGCGGGAACGGCCGCTTTGCCTTGACATCTAGGCTTTGGCCGTTATGTTTCGCGCAACCTTTGGGAAGCCGAGCGCCCGCCATGCGTAACATTATTACCAAACTCCTTATCGCCGTCGTACCCAGGCACACCGCCGGGGGTGGCTAGCTGCCATCCACAAGACAGGCGGTGTGCATGGGCCCTCTTCGGGGCCTTTTTTATTTCCCGAACCCAGAACGAAAGCCGCTGACAACAGCGCATCCGGAGCAAGCCAATGACCGACAAGAGCCACGATCCGAACCAGATGACCGGCGCCGCGATGATCGTCCGCGCGCTCATCGACCACGGCGTGACCGACATTTTCGGCTATCCCGGCGGCGCGGTGCTTCCGATCTATGACGAGATCTTCCAGCAGAGCGAGGTCCAGCACATCCTGGTCCGCCACGAGCAGGGCGCGGGCCACGCCGCCGAGGGCTATGCGCGCTCGACCGGCAAGCCGGGCGTTGCGCTGGTGACCTCCGGTCCGGGCGCCACCAACATGGTGACGCCGCTGACCGATGCGCTGATGGACTCGATCCCGCTGGTCTGCATCTCCGGCCAGGTGCCGACGCATCTGATCGGCAACGACGCGTTCCAGGAATGCGACACGGTCGGCATCACGCGGCCCTGCACCAAGCACAACTGGCTGGTCCGCGACGTCAACGATCTCGCCAAGGTCCTGCACGAAGCCTTCTATGTTGCCACGTCGGGCCGTCCAGGCCCGGTGCTGGTCGACGTGCCCAAGGACGTGCAGTTCGCAACCGGCACCTATCATCCGCCGCGCAAATCCGACGTGCACCGCTCCTACGCGCCGCGCGTGAAGGGCGATGCGACGCAGATCCGGAAAGCCGTGTCTCTGCTCGCCAATGCCAAGCGTCCCGTGATCTACAGCGGTGGCGGCGTCATCAATTCCGGCCCGGAGGCGACCAAGCTCTTGCGCGAGCTGGTCGAGGTCACCGGCTTCCCGATCACGTCCACGCTGATGGGCCTCGGCGCGTATCCGGCCTCGGGCAAGAACTGGCTCGGCATGCTGGGCATGCACGGCACCTACGAGGCCAACATGACGATGCATGATTGCGACGTCATGCTGTGCGTCGGCGCGCGCTTCGACGACCGCATCACCGGCCGCGTCGATGCGTTCTCGCCCGGCTCGAAGAAGATCCACATCGACATCGATCCGTCCTCGATCAACAAGAACATCCGTGTCGACGTGCCGATCATCGGCGACTGCGGCAACGTCCTCGGCGACATCATCCAGGTGTTCAAGGCGGAGGCGAAGAAGCCGGACATCAAGTCGTGGTGGCAGCAGATCACGCAATGGCGGGCCCGCAATTCGCTCTATTACAAGAAGAGCAACGACGTCATCCTGCCGCAGCACGCGATCCAGAGCCTGTTCGAGGCAACGCGTGGCAAGGATACGTACATCACGACCGAGGTCGGCCAGCACCAGATGTGGGCGGCGCAGTTCTACGGCTTCGAAGAGCCGCATCGCTGGATGACGTCGGGCGGGCTCGGCACCATGGGCTACGGCCTGCCGGCCGCGGTCGGCGTGCAGGTGGCCCATCCCGACAGCCTCGTCATCGACATTGCGGGCGATGCCTCGGTGCAGATGACGATGCAGGAGATGTCGACGGCGGTGCAGTACGAGCTGCCGATCAAGATCTTCATCCTCAACAACCAGTACATGGGCATGGTGCGGCAGTGGCAGCAGCTGCTGCACGGCAACCGGCTGTCGCATTCCTACTCGGAGGCGCTCCCCGATTTCGTCAAGCTCGCGGAGGCCTATGGCGCCGTCGGCCTGCAGGTGCACAAGCCTTCTGATCTCGATGGGGCCATCAAGGAGATGATCTCGGTCAAGCGCCCGGTGCTGTTCGACTGCCGCGTCGCGGCGCTCGAAAACTGCTTCCCGATGATCCCCTCCGGCAAGGCGCACAACGAGATGCTGTTGCCCGAGCAGGCCAACGACGAGGCGACGGCGAAGGCGTTCGCCGGCGGCAAGGCGCTGGTGTGAGCGCGATGGTCACAAACTCCGCTGTCATCGCCCGGCTTGACCGGGCGATCCAGTACGCCGCGGCCTCTCGATCAATCTCATGGGCCTCTGGAATACTGGATCCCCGCCTTCGCGGGGATGACGGCTGCATGAGATGGTCGATGGAAGGACCACAATGTTCGACCTGACGGAGCTCGAGCGCGCACATGTGATCGTGGGGCAGGCGGTGCCGGCAACGCCGGCGCGCGGCTGGCCGCTACTCGCTGAGCGCCTCGGCACCGAGGTCGTGGTCAAGCACGAGAACCATACGCCGATCGGCGCCTTCAAGGTGCGCGGCGGGCTGGTCTATCTCGACCGCCTGAAGCGAGAGCGGCCGAACACGCCAGGTATCATCTCGGCGACGCGCGGCAATCACGGCCAGAGCCTCGCATTCGCGGCGAGCCGACACGGCATGCCCGCGGTGATCTACGTGCCATCAGGCAACTCGGTCGAGAAGAACCGGGCGATGAGGGCGTTCGGCGCCGAGCTGGTCGAGCATGGCGAGGACTTCCAGGCCGCCCGCGAGGAGGCCGAGCGCCGCGCGCAATTCGCCGGCCTCCACATGGTGCCGTCGTTCCATCCGGACCTCGTGCTGGGCGTTGCGACCTATGCGCTCGAGCTGTTCAGGGCCGCGCCTGATCTCGACATTCTCTATGTGCCGATCGGGCAGGGCTCCGGCATCTGCGGCTGCATCATGGCACGCGATCTCCTGGGCCTGAAGACCGAGATCGTCGGCGTGCAGTCGACGGAAGCGCCATCCTATGCGCTGTCGTTCGCAGCCGGCACGATCGTGACGACTGAGACGGCCAATACGCTCGCCGACGGCATGGCAACGCGTATCCCTGACGAGGATGCGCTGGCGCTGATCCGCAAGGGCGCTTCGCGCATCGTTCAGGTCACCGACGACGAGGTCGCCGCCGCAATTCGCGCCTACTGGACTGACACGCATAATCTCGCCGAAGGCGCCGGCGCAGCCGCGCTCGCTGCGGCACTGCAAGAAAAGAGCAAGCTGAAGGGCAAGCGCGTCGGTCTCGTGCTGTCCGGCGGCAATATCGATTTCGATCTGTTCCGCCGTTGGGTCGGAACGGACGCGCCGGCCATGGCGTGACGGAGAGACAAGAGGGGACGACAATGAACCAGCCTGCATCCGCCTACTTCATCGAGGACCGTCACGATCCCAACGAGACGCACACGCTCGCGGTGCTCGTGCAGAACGAGCCCGGCGTGCTCGCGCGCGTGATCGGCCTGTTCTCGGGGCGCGGCTACAACATCGAGAGCCTCACCGTCTCGGAGACCGAGGCCCAGAAGCACCTGTCGCGCATCACCATCGTCACGACGGGCACGCCGATGGTGATCGAGCAGATCAAGCACCAGCTCGACCGCATGGTCCCGGTCTACCGCGTCGTCGACATGACCCAGACCAAGCGCTCGATCGAGCGTGAGCTGGCGATGGTCAAGGTGCGCGGGCAGGGCGAGCATCGCGTCGAGGCGCTGCGGCTGGCGGATGCGTTCCGCGCCCGCGTGATCGACGCCACCACCGAGAGCTTCGTGTTCGAGATCACGGGCAACACGGACAAGATCAACCAGTTTATCGACCTGATGCGCCCGCTCGGACTTGTCGAGGTGTCGCGCACGGGTGTTGCCGCGATCGGTCGCGGGCCTGAAGGGATGTGAACCATGCTGGCGCGCGACTGGTATTACAACGAGCGGAACCGGATGGGGATCGAGCCCGCTGTGGCCTCGATCTACGACAACCATGACGATGCCGACCTGCGGGCGCGCGCCGCGCTGAAAATGCTCGGAGTGCAGCGCGGCTGGCGCATCGCCGATATCGGCTGCGGCAACGGCGTGCTTGCCACCGAAGCAGCGCTGATGGGCGCCGAGGTCGACGCCATCGACATCTCGCCGGCGATGCTGGCGCTCGCCGAGATCTACGCCCGCGACCGCAAGGCGCCCGTGCGCACCCAGTCCGCCGGCTTGCTCAGCTTCGCCTACCGGCCGGAATCCTACGACCTGATCGTCAGCGAGTTCACGCTGCACCATCTGCCGGATTTCTGGAAGGCGGTGGCGATGTCGCGGATCTATCGTGCGCTCAAGCCCGGTGGCAGCTTCTATTTGCGCGACATCGTCTACGCCTCGATGCCCGATGCGATCGAGCGCGACGTCGAGCAATGGGCCGATTTCCAGATCAAGAACCACGATTTTTCCCGCGGGGGCGTGGTGACGCATATGCGCGATGAATATTCCACCTTCGGCTGGGTGATGGAGCGGATGCTGACCGATGTCGGCTTCACGCTGGTCTCAGCCGATTACCACGCGCCGATGCACGGCACGTATCTGCTGCGGAAACCCAATTCTTCCACGTAAAGGCCGGCGAGCAAGGCTAGACCAGAACAACAAACAGGGCTGCACGACAAGGCAGAACCGGAAACAACAATGAAGCCGGCCGACATCCTCATCGCCGTCATGGTGGCGATCATCTGGGGGCTTGCCTTCGTGGCAAGCCGGATTGCGCTCGACGAGTTGTCACCGGAGCTGATGACGGCGTTGCGCTTTACGATTGCCGCGGTGCCGTGCCTGTTCATCCGCAAACCGAAGGTCGCCTGGTCGCTGCTGATCGCGATCAGCTTCACGCTGTTCCTCGGCCAGTTCCTGTCGCAGGCCTACGGCATCGCCCACGGCGTGCCGGTGGGGCTGACCTCCGTCGTCGTGCAGAGCCAGGCGCTGTTCACCATCGGCTTCGCCGCGATCGCCTTCGGCGAACGCCCGACGCCGGTGCAGACGCTGGGCATCGTCATCGCCGCCGCTGGCCTCCTGATGATCTGCGGCACCGTTGGCTATGATTTCACCGTCAGTGCCTTTGCGGTGCTGATGATCTCGCCGGTCAGCTTTGCTGTCGGCAATCTCCTGCTGCGTGGTGCCCGCGGTGTGCCGATGTTCGACCTGTTCGCCTGGCTGTGCCTTGCCTCGGCCGTGCCGCTGTTCGTGCTGGCGTTGGTCGCCAACGGTCCCGCTCCCACCTGGACCTCGCTGACACACATGTCGCTGACGTCAGCGCTCTGCATGCTGGCGCTGGGCGCCATCTCCACCAGCATTGCCTACTGGCTCTGGGGCCGATTGCTGCGCGATTACCCGGCGGCCCAGGTGGTGCCGTTCGCGCTGCTGGTGCCGTTCGTCGGCTCGGCGGCCTCCAGCATCGTCTTCGGCGAGCGGTTCGGGCCGCTGCGCCTGGCCGGCATGGTGACTGTGATCGCCGGCATCGCCGTGATGGTGCTGGCTCAGCGTCCCCGGGCGCTGCCGAAGACCGCGTGAGGTGATGATGGCCTACTCGCTGTTCTACGCCTTCCTCGCCTTCATGGTCGTGATGTACTTCACGCCCGGGCCGAACAACATCATGCTGCTGTCGTCGGGCCTCACCTACGGCTTCCGCCGGACCATCCCGCACATCGTCGGCATCGTCCTCGGCTTTGCCTTCATGGTCGCCACCGTCGGCCTCGGGCTCGGCACCGTCTTCCTGGCCTATCCGATCCTTCAGACCATCCTGAAATATGCCGGCGCCGCCTACCTGATTTACCTCGCCGTCGTGATCGCCTTCTCGGGTCCGGCCAAGCCAGGCGAGGAGAGCGCCCGCGGGCCGATGACCTTCTGGGGCGCGGCCATGTTCCAGTGGATCAACGCCAAGGGCTGGGTGATCGTGATTGGCACCATCACCGCCTATGCGGCGATCGCCCAATTCCCCCTGAACATCGCGATCCAGACCTTGATCAGCCTGCTGGTCGGCACGGTCTCGACCGTGGTCTGGGCCTTGTTCGGCACTGCCTTGCGGCCCGTCCTGACCTCCGAGCGGCTGGTGCGCGCCTTCAATATCCTGATGGCGATCCTGCTGCTCGCCTCCCTCTACCCCGTTTTCATGGATGCATGATGCCGCGGATTTCCATGCAGAAACGGGTTTCCCTAAGGGGCCGAAATGCTCTAGACAGCCCCCGAAATCCGCAAATTTCACCCTTCGGACACTGACCAACGGCCGATTTCGGCCCGCAACGAGGAAACGACTATGCGTGTTTATTACGATCGCGACGCCGACCTGAACCTGATCAAGGGCAAGAAGGTCGCCATCGTCGGCTATGGCAGCCAGGGCCACGCCCATGCGCTCAACCTGAAGGACTCCGGCGTCAAGGAAGTCGCCATTGCGCTGCGCAAGGACTCGGGCTCGGTGAAGAAGGCGGAAGCCGCCGGCTTCAAGGTGATGGAAGTTGCCGAGGCCGCCAAATGGGCCGACCTCGTCATGATGCTGACCCCGGACGAGCTCCAGGGTGACATCTATCGTGACCACCTTCACGACAACATGAAGAAGGGCGCCGCCCTGGTGTTCGCGCACGGCCTCAACGTCCACTTCAACCTGCTCGACCCGCGCGCCGACCTCGACGTGCTGATGATCGCGCCGAAGGGCCCCGGCCACACCGTGCGCTCGGAGTATCAGCGCGGCGGCGGCGTGCCCTGCCTGATCGCGATCGCCAAGGACGTCTCGGGCAACGCCCATGACCTCGGCCTGTCCTACGCTTCGGCCGTCGGCGGTGGCCGCGCCGGCATCATCGAGACCACCTTCAAGGAAGAGTGCGAGACCGACCTGTTCGGCGAGCAGGTGGTTCTGTGCGGCGGTCTGGTCGAGCTGATCAAGGGTGGCTACGAGACCCTGGTCGAAGCCGGCTACGCCCCGGAGATGGCCTATTTCGAGTGCCTGCACGAAGTGAAGCTGATCGTCGACCTGATCTATGAAGGCGGCATCGCGAACATGAACTACTCGATCTCCAACACCGCCGAGTACGGCGAGTACGTCACCGGCCCGCGCATCATCACCGACGAGACCAAGAAGGAGATGCGCAAGGTTCTCGCCGACATCCAGGGCGGCAAGTTCGCCCGCGACTGGATGCTCGAGAACAAGGTCAACCAGACCTCGTTCAAGGCGACCCGCGCCAAGCTCGCCGCGCACCCGATCGAGGAAGTCGGCGCCAAGCTGCGTGACATGATGCCCTGGATCAAGAAGGGCGCGCTGGTCGACAAGTCGAAGAACTGACGGCATCGCCGTCATTCCGGGTTCGCGCGAACGCGCGCCCGGAATGACGGGTGAAGCACAAGTTTCGCTCGCCAAACCAAATCTTAAACCTTCGTCCCTACAAACGAGCGAGATCGCAAATGGCGGTCTCGCTCTCTCCATCTCGCGCGAAGCTTTGCTGCTTCATTCAAATTCTTCGCGAGCTGAATTGCTCTCTGAGCAGCAAGAACTGACGCTTAAACCACATTCTTGACCTCGCGTCGTTTCTCAGAACTTTTTCAGACATACCGATCGCCAAAAGCCCAGCGTCTTCAGAGTCAAAGATTCGGCTCTTCATCCGCGGTCTCATCGCGCTCGTTATCTCGCCGAGCGCCGTTCGCGTGCCGCTTCATTCTAAGATTCCACATCCGCTACACCTTCTTTGCGGCGCCTCACTCGCACGAAAAGCGCCGTCGTTGCGCGGCCTGAGAACCCCGTCCATTGCACTGGCGTACCCTTCTCCTGCATGATCCCGGGAACTCGAGGGGGAGGGGACCATGCGATCCGTCGTCATCACCGGCGCATCCACCGGCATCGGCTGGGCCGCTGCGAAATTCCTGATCGGGCGCGGCTATCGCGTCTTCGGCAGCGTCCGCAAGCAGGCCGATGCCGACCGGCTCAAGGGTGAGTTCGGCGACAACTTCACGCCGCTGCTGTTCGACGTCACCGACGAGTCCGCAGTCCTCGCTGCAGCGCGACAAGTTCGCGAGGCGCTCGGCGGTGAGACGCTGGCCGGCCTCGTCAACAATGCCGGCATCGCGGTCGCCGGCCCCGTGCTCGAATTGTCGGCCGACGACTTCCGCCGCCAGATGGACATCAACGTCATTGGCCCCGTCATCGCGACGCAGGCGTTCGGGCCGCTGCTCGGCGCCGACCCGTCGCTGAAGGGGCCGAAGGGACGGATCGTGATGATCAGCTCGATCGCGGGCAGGAACGGCAATCCGTTGTCGGCGCCCTATTGCACGTCCAAGCACGCCGTCGAGGGGCTGTCGGAGAGCCTGCGCCGCGAGCTGATGCTGTTTGGCATCGACGTCATCATCGTCGCCCCCGGCGCGGTGAAGACGCCGATCTGGAGCAAGGCGGAAGAGATCGATCTGTCCGTCTACCAGAACTCGCCCTACCTGCCGGCGCTGAACAAGGTCATGGCGTTCATGATGGAGATCGGCGCCAAGGGCCTGCCCGCCGAGCGCATCGCCGAAATCGTGTTCGAAGCGCTGACTGCGGCAAGCCCCAAGGTACGTTACCAGATCACGCCGGATCCGCTGCGCCATCTGATTGGCGCCGTGCTGCCGAAGCGGATGCTCGATCGCATCATCGCCAAGCGGCTCGGGCTGTTGCCGCACTAAAGCATGATCCGGAAAAGTGCGAAGCGGTTTTCCGAAAAGATCATGCTTAAACAACAACCTAAAGCGCGATGACGATTCATCCCAATCTCATCGCGCTTTAGGCGGGCCCCTCAGCCCGCCGCCACGGTTTGCCCGCGCGGACGCGCGGCCATCGCGATCAGCCGCAGCGCCATTACCGCGAGCAGCGGAACGAGGAACGCGGCATAGAGCGGCATCGCCGGCACGCGCTTGCCGAACGACACCATGAACTGGAACCAGAGGTAATAGCCCCCGACAAGGTGCAGGGCGCGCCAGGCGCGCGGCCCGACCAGCGCCGCGGTGCGGTCGAACGAGGTCGCGCTCATCGCGACGATGAAGCCATAGCCGATGCCGCCGAAGATGTAGGAGGCGGCGGAGGTGGCCCCGGCAAAGCCGGCCGGATCCATGTTGGCAAAGGCGACGATCGCCGCCGCATGGATGGCGTGGGAGGCCGCAAAGCTCAAGCCCAGATAGCGGCGGTTGCGGCGTTGCCATCGCGTCCAGGGGTTGGGCCGGAGCCGGGCCAAAGCCGCGGCGCTGAAGGCGAGGCAGAACAGCAGCAGCGAGCTGCGCGCCGTGAAGCGGATCACCATGCGTACGCCCTCGACCTCGAACTGCCGCATCGAGGCGATCCACAGGCTGAGCGCGAGCAGGCTCAGGGTGAGTACGGCGAGCAGCCGCCAGCCTTCGAACCAGCCTTGACGTTGTGACATGGCAATCTCCTCCGTTATGTAATCATCGATTACATTTCGCTACCGCGAGGCCGTCAACCGTGTAATCGCTGCTTACATTCACGTTCGGGTGATGCTAGGAAGCGCCATGACCGCCCGACAGCCGCCCAAACCGCGCGCCCGCCGCCAGACGCCTGAAGCTCGGCCCTATCATCACGGCGACCTCCGCCGCGTGCTGATCGATGCTGCGTTGCAACTGGCAGAAGAGGGTGCCGAGGTCTCGGTGCGCGAGGCTGCCCGCCGTGCCGCTGTGTCGCCGGGGGCGCCATTCCGGCACTTCCCGAACCGCGATGCCCTCATGGCGGCGGTGGCCGAGGAGGCACAGCGGCGCTTTCGTATCGAGATCGAGGCGGCCCTGGGCGAGGCACCGGCGGCCGATCCACTCGGCCGCTTCCGCGCCTTCGGCCTTGCGTATTTGCGCTGGGCGATGCGCAACCCCGCGCATTTCGAGATCATCTCCACCGGGCGCTATTTCGCCCATGGCAGCTCCAAAGAGCTGACCCGCGACAATGCCGAGCTGATCGCGCTGACCGAGCAGATGCTGGCTGACGCCGCCAGCCAAGGCCTGCTGCGATCGGCCGACCTCAAGCGCATCCAGATCGCCGGCCGCGCCCTGGTCTATGGCTTCGCCCGGATGAATCTGGACGGCCACTTCCCGCGCTGGGGCGTGGCGGCGGGCGAGATCGACCGCATGGCGGAGGGGGTGATCGATCTGTTCATCGCCGGGATCGCGAAGGCCTAGCCATCCGACCCTCATGGTGAGGAGGCGCGCAGCGCCGTCTCGAACCATAGAGGCCCCAGTCCCCCCGCGCGCTTCGCGGGCTCCTCGGGTGAGCCGATAGAGTTGAAGGCAGCGCGCCCAAGCGTGCGGCACATTCGCGCGTTGCTAACATTAAGCGAAGGTCGGACGCCGGATCGCGTTGCCTGCCCGTGACGGTTCCGTTACAGTTTTGTGACACGGTGCAGGCTTCCGGCTGCGCCGGACGCCGCAGCCGTCCTGGGGCCGGCTCGACGGCTTGGCATCACCGCGCCGGACCAGAAGTTGCGTGCCCGTCGATGGCGTCCGCGCCCAATCCAGGTCCTTCTGCCACCACCGCCGTACTGGCGAGCGTCGCCGCGCTCGGCATCTGGCGGTTGCTCGCGGTTGCGGTGCCGCATCTCGCCGCGCTGGCGCTGATGTATGAGACTGAGACCGATTTCGGCTCGCGTCTCGCCTTCGCGCTCGCCTGGGGCATCCTCAACTTCTTCTGGATCACGCTGCTGCGGCGGCCGGCGTTGTCGGGCGCGCTGTCGCTGACCATGGTCGTCGTGCTGGTGCTGCTGTCGCGGCTGAAGCACGACGTGGTGCAGATGACGGTCAACTTCATCGACCTGATGATGATCGACCGCGACACCGTCGCGTTCCTGTTCACGATCTTCCCGAATTTGCGCTGGTCGGTGATCGGGGCCGGTCTCGTCACGCTGCCGCTGATGTACGCGCTGTGGTGGCTCGATCCGTTCCGTATCCGGCGCTTGCCGGCGCTTGCTTCCATGCTCGCCTGCGTGGCTGGGCTGGTCGGCTATTCGCTCTATCATCCCGATGAGGCCTGGCGCGGCTATTACGACGATGGCTATCTCTCGAAATTCTTCCGCTCGGGCGTCACCGCGGTCTCCGATTTCGCGCAGTACGGCCTCATGGAGTCGGCGGCCTCGACCAATGAGCGGCTCAACATGCCGCTGGTCGATGCCTGCCATCCCGCGGGCCGCCGGCCGAACATCATCATGATCCATGATGAATCGAGCTTCGACATCCGCGCGGCTGATGGCATCAAGGTGCCGCCGCGTTATGGCGATCACTTCAAGTCCTGGGACGGCAGGCAGCGCACCTTCCTTGCGGAAAGCAATGGCGGGCCGAGCTGGTTCACCGAATACAACGTGCTCGCCGGACTTTCCGCGCGCTCGTTCGGCCGCTTCGCCTATTTCGTGACGCGTATCGCATCCAACCGGGTCGAGCGCGGCCTGCCGCTGGCGCTGCGCCGCTGCGGCTACGATACGATGTCGCTCTATCCCGCCCATGGCGGCTTCATGGGCGCGCGCAGCTTCCAGCTGACGACCGGCGTCGAGCGCTTCCTCGACGCGAAGGACCTCGGCGCCAGGGATGTCGAGCCCGACAGCTTCTTCTATGACAAGGCGCTGCAGCTGATGGGCCAGCAACCGCCGAACAAGCCGCTGTTCACCTTCATCTATCTCGGCGCCAATCATTTCCCCTGGGAGACGCGCTACCGTCCGGACCTGCTGCCGAACTGGCGCGCGCCGGGCAATGTGCCGTCGATCGACGAATATCTGCGCCGCCAGGCGATGAGCGCAGAGCAGTACAAGGCGTTCGTCGCGGGTCTGAAGAAGAACTTTCCGAGCGAGCCGTTCCTGATCGTGCGCTATGGCGATCACCAGCCGGAATTCGCGCCGAACCTGCTCGAGCCCGGGCTCGACGAGGGCGCGATCGGCAAGAAGCTCGATGCCTACGATCCGCGTCTCTACGCGACCTATTACGCGATCGACGCCGTCAATTTCGAGCCGGTCAAAACCGAGGCCGTGATGGACACGGTCGACGGCCCCTATCTGCCGCTGGTGATCCAGGAGGCTGCCGGCATCCCGCTCGATCCGTCCTTCGCCGAGCAGAAGCAGATCATGCTCCGCTGCAAGGGCATCTTCTACGGCTGCAAGGACGGCGCGGAGGCGCGGCGGTTGAATCGGTTGCTGATCAATGCCGGGATGATCCGGGGGCTGTAGTTTCCATCGCGGCCATTCATTCGCCACCGCATCCGTCGATATTTCACCTCGCGCTGTCCTCCAAACGGTGGACGCTACGACAGACGATGCCGGCTAAGGGGGCGCTCGACAAACAGCCAACCCTAAGGAGACGACATTGGCAATATCCGTGAAACAGATGCTCGAAGCCGCCAACGCCGCCGTGCGGAAGATCACGCCGGCAGAGGCGAAGGAGATGATCGGCAAGGGCGCGCTCGTGCTCGACGTGCGCGATGCGCCGGAAATCGAGAAGAGCGGCAAGATTCCCGGCGCACTGAATGTCTCCCGCGGCATGCTGGAGTTTCGGGCCGATCCGGACTCGCCCTATCACGACAAGGCTCTCGCCAGGGACAAGACGGTGATCCTCTATTGCGCCTCGGGCGGCCGTTCGGCGCTGGCCGGCAAGCTGCTTCAGGACATGGGCTATAGCCATGTCTACAACGTCGGCGGCTTCAAGGACTGGGTCGACGCCGGAGGGGCAACCGAGAAGGTCTAGCAAGGGCGGCGGCGCAGAGCCTCGCTCTAGCGCCGGCCCACCTTCTCCCACAGCCACTTCGCCACCGCATCGGGTGATGAATTCGCATCATTGCCGCTGGCGCGCAGGTTTGCCTCGCGCATGGTCGCGATGTCGATCTTGCCGAGCAGCGGCTCGAGCGCCGTCTGCAATTTTTCATCGCCGGCGCGCTTTGGCGCGAGCAGCAGGATCGCGTCATAGGGCGGGATCGCGTGCTTGGGATCGTCGAGCACGACGAGGTCGTATTTCGCAATCAGCCCGTCGCTGGTGTAGCCGGCGATGACGTCGACCTCGCCGCTGGCGACCGCGGCATACATGAAGTCGGGCTGCATCTGGCGCTGGGCGCGGAACGAGAGGCCATAGGCCTTTTGCAGCGCCGCCCATTCCGGCCGCGAGAAGAATTCGTAGTCGCCGGCAATCGACATCGTCGGCGCGTGTGCGGCGAGATCGGCGATGCTGCGGATATGAAGCGCCTCGGCGCGCTGCTTCGGCATCACCAGCGCATAGGCGTTCTCGAAGCCGAGCTCGCCGAGCAGGGTGATGTTATCCTTCGCGAGCGCTGTTTTGAGGTCGGCCAACAGTTCCGCCCGCGGCTTAATGTCGGTGCGGTGCAGCTGGTTGGCCCAGAGCGTGCCGGAATAATCGACATAGAGATCGATGTCGCCGGCCTTCAGCGCCTCGAAGATCACACTGGAGCCGAGGCCCGAACGCGCTGTGGCGGTGAGACCGGCGGCCTGGAGGCGGTCGCGGAGCAGGGACGACAGCACGTATTGCTCGGCAAAGGTCTTGGCCCCGACTACATAATTCTGCGGCGAGCGCCCCATCGTCGGCACCAGCGTTGCGGCGACCAGCGCCGCAATTCCAATACCGCCAAGCGCGGTGCGCAGGCGGCGGCGCTGGCGCAGGCCACCTTCGATCAGGCCGAGCAGCTGATCGACCGCGAGCGCCAGCAGCGCCGAGGCAAAGCAGCCGAACAGCACGAACACCCAGTTCTGGGTCTGCAATCCCGCAAAGATGTAGTTGCCGAGGCTGGTCTGCCCGATCGGGGTCGAGAGCGTCGCGGTGCCGATCACCCACACCGCGGCGGTGCGAATGCCCGCCATCATCACCGGCAGCGCCAGCGGCAGCTCGACCATGACGAGCGACTGCCGTGCGGTCATGCCGACGCCCTTGGCGGCCTCGATCAGCGCGGGATCGATGCCGTTGAGGCCGGTGATGCCGTTGCGCAGCACCGGCAGCATGGAATAGAGCGCCAGCGCCAGCATCGCCGGCAGGAAGCCGAAGGCGGAGAAAGAGACGCCGAACCAGGCGAGCGTGACCGAGGCAGCTAGCAGCAGCAGTGGATAAAACAGCGCCAGCAGCGCCAGCCCCGGCACCGTCTGCACGATGCTGGCGAGCGCGAGCAGAACCGCGCGCGGCGCGGGCCGGTTGCGCGTCAGTATCGCGAGCGGCAGGCTGACGGCAAGGCCAAGCGCGAGCGCGGCAAGACTCACCCGCACATGGTTGCCGAGATAGTCCGGCAAATGCGCCAGCGCCTCGCCCCAGCGCGGATCATTGAGGAGGCTCATGCCGCACCGCTCTGCGGCAGCAGCGTGTTCAGCCGCTCGACCTGGCGCCGCGGCGTCCTCAGCAGCTCCAGCACATAGGCATCGCTGCTGTTCGAGAGCTCCGCCGGCGTGCCCTGCGCCAGCAGCTTGCCGCCGCGCATCACCGCGATGCGGTCGGCAAGCAGGATCGCCTCGGTCATGTCATGCGTGATCATGACGGTGGTCAGGCCGAGCTTCTTGTGCAGCGCGCGATAATCGTCGCCGAGCGCATCGCGGGTGAGGGGATCGAGCGCGCCGAACGGCTCGTCCATCAGCACGATGCGCGGGCGTGCCGCGAGCGCCCGCGCCACGCCGACGCGCTGCTGCTGACCGCCCGAGAGCGCTTCGGGGAGGCGGTCGCGATGGGCGCTACGGTCGAGCTGTACGAGCTCCAGCAGCTCGTCGACCCGCACCGCGATATCCGCCGCCGGCGCGCCCAGCAATTTGGGCGTGATCCCGATATTGTCGGCGACACTCAAATGCGGGAACAGCCCGCCGCTCTGGAAGACGTAGCCGATCCGCCGCCGCAGCGCGACCGGATCGACGTTTCGCACGTCCTCGCCCTCGACCGTGATGGTGCCGCCGTCGGCCTCGATCAGCCGGTTGGCGAGCCGCAGCAACGTGGTCTTGCCCGAGCCCGAGCCGCCGACGATCGCTACGAACTCGCCCTCGGCGATATCAAGCGATACGTCGTCGACGGCCTTGAGCGTGCCGAAGCTCTTGGTGACGTGGGCGTAGCTGATGGCCAGCTTGGAAGGCATTCGACGCGGCTCGCTTCTCTTACCCTCCCCTGGAGGGGGAGGGTCGATCGCGCGAAGCGCGAGCGGGGTGGGGTGATCTCTCAACACGGGCACCGCCTCATTGGAGAGCCTGTCACCCCATCCCGTCTCACATTTCGCTGCGCTCATGTGAACCGACCCTCCCCCTCCAGGGGAGGGTAAGAGCACGGCAAGAGCCCATGCGTAGCACGCTTGGCGGCTTGATTGAACTTGGCGGCGCGAGCGGCTAAGGCATCGGGTCAAGTCTGGAGGGAATACATGACAACGCCCACGGCAGTGGCGCTGGAAGATGCCAAGGTTGCGTTCCGGCTCGGGGACGGGCGGGTCTATACGGCGGTGGAGAAGGCGCATCTTACGGTCGCGCAGGGCGAGTTCGTCGCCATCGTCGGGCCCACGGGGTGCGGGAAATCGACGCTGCTCAACGTCGCGGCCGGCCTGCTGAAGCCCGCTGCCGGCAACGTCAAGATATTCGACCGGCCGCTTGCGGGGCTGAACCGGGACGCCGGCTACCTGTTCCAGGCCGACGCGCTGTTCCCCTGGAAGACCGCGCTCGACAATGTCGCGATCGGGCTCGAGATCAAGGGCACGCCGCGCGCCGAGGCGCTGCCAAGGGCGCAGAAATGGCTGACGTCGGTCGGCCTCGGCGCCTTCGCCGGCCGCTATCCGCACATGCTCTCCGGCGGCCAACGCAAGCGCGTGGCGCTGGCGCAGGTGCTGATCCGCGATCCTAAGATCCTGCTGATGGACGAGCCGTTCGGGCCGCTCGATGCGCAGACCCGGCAGGTGATGGGTAATCTGCTGCTCGACCTCTGGAACGCCGACCGCAAGGCCGTGCTGTTCGTCACCCATGACCTGGAAGAGGCGATCGCGCTCGCCGATCGCGTGGTGATCATGTCGGCAGGGCCGTCCTCGCGAATCATCGGCGCCTGGCGCGTGAGCTTGCCGCGCCCGCGCGACATTTTCGAGGTGCGGCTCGACAAGGAGTTCCACGCGCTTCATCGCGAGATCTGGAGCGTGCTGAAGGACGAGGTGATGAAGGGTTACGCGCAGTCCACCCACGCGGCGGAGGCGGTCTGATGTCGCGCCCGACGCTGTTCGCGCTGCAAGTCCTGGTCGCGGTCGTCTGCATCGTGCTGTGGCAGGTGCTGTCGACCGTTCCCGTGTTCGGCAAAATCCTGCTGCCGCCGTTCTTCTTCTCCAACCCGTTCGACGTCTTCAGCCAGATCGTGAAATGGTTCGCCTCCGGCGTGATTTGGAAGCATCTCGGCATCACGCTCGCGGAATCGATCCTCGCCTTCGTGATCGGATCGCTCGGTGGCGTTCTTGTCGGCTTTTGGTTCGCGCGCCAGCCGATCGTTGCCGCGGTGTTCGATCCCTACGTGAAGATGGTCAACGCGTTGCCGCGCGTCGTGCTCGCGCCGATCTTCGCGCTGTGGCTCGGCCTCGGCATCTGGTCCAAGGTCGCGCTCGGGGTGACGCTGGTGTTCTTCATCGTCTTCTTCAACGTCTATCAGGGCGTCAAGGAAGTCAGCCGCACCGTGCTCGATAACGGCCGCATGCTCGGCATGAGCGAGCGGCAGCTGATGCAGCACGTCTATTGGCCCTCGGCGCTGTCCTGGATGTTCTCCTCGCTGCACACCTCGGTCGGTTTCGCCGTGGTCGGCGCGGTCGTCGGCGAATATCTGGGATCGGCGGCGGGGCTCGGCTATCTCATCCAGCAGGCCGAGGGCGTGTTCGACGTCGCCGGCGTGTTCGCCGGCATGTTCGTGCTGTCGGCGTTCGTCATCCTGATCGACTTCGGGGTGACGCTGGTGGAGCGACGGCTGCTGGTGTGGCGGCCGACGGTGGACGGGCGCGGCTAGGCCGGCTCGTTGCCCGCTGACATTTATGTGATTGAGCGGCCGGAATAGAACGGGCGCCCGCGCGTCAAACCCCCATGCAACCACCCGCATGGGAGTTTTCGATGTCCTCCTTACAATTTCGCCGCGCCGTAGCAGCGCTCGCAAGCAGATGTCGATGGCCCAGGCCCGGCCTCGGCACGGCGTTCCTTGCCGCGCGCATTTTGGTCGCATTCGCGGTGCCTCCGCTCGCGTTCGCGCATGAAGCCCATCCAGCCGCCCCGCCGGCCGCGCAAAATGCAGAAGAACGGGCGTTCCTGGAAGAAAACGAAGCCGCCATGACCAAGATGATGAACGACATGACGGTCAAGCCGACCGGCGACGTCGACCGCGACTTCGTCGCGATGATGAACCCGCATCATCAGGGCGCGATCGACATGGCGGTGATCGAACTGCGCTACGGCAAGAACGAGCAGCTGAGGCGCATCGCCCAGGAAATCATCGTCGACCAGATGCAGGAGATCGCGGCCATGAAGCTCGCCATTGGCGAGCCTGCCACGGACACCACGCCTGCTCCAACCCAGTCGGCACCCGTTCCCGTCGCTGCCGGTCATCATCCGGGCATGCAGATGGACATGTCCAATGGAATGAAGAAGTAGGAGCCGCAGATGACCACGTCACCAATCAATATGATGAAGAGCATCTTTCTGGCAGCCTCCATGCTCGCCACGGGCTCTGCCGCATGGGCAGGGCAGGCGCCGGGTGCGCTATCCGCCCCCGATATTCCGGTCAGCCACCACGACCGCGTCTACGCCGCGGAACAGTTCTCGAACACGGTCTCGGTCACCGACCCCGTCGACAACAAGCTGCTTGGCGTAATCCGGCTGGGCGACCCGCAGCCCGGCAATTTCAGCCCGCTGTACAAGGGGCAGGTGCTTGTGCACGGCATGGGCTATTCGCCCGATCACAAGACGCTTGCCGTGGTGTCGATCGGCTCGAATTCGGTGACGTTCATCGATACCGCGACCAACGCGGTCAAGCACACCACTTATGTCGGACGATCGCCGCATGAGGCGTTCTTCACCCCCGACGGCAAGGAGGTCTGGGTCACCGTTCGCGGCGAGAACTACATCTCCGTCATCGACCCCGTCAGCTTCAAGGAGAAGACCCGCATCACGACTCCGAACGGGCCGGGCATGCAGATTTTCTCACCAGACGGTAAGTACGGCTACATCTGCTCGTCGTTCAATCCCGAGACCGACGTCGTCGCGGTGGCCGAGCACAAGATCATTGCCAAGGTGAAGCAGGAAAGTCCGTTCTGTCCGAACATCGCGGCGACGCCCGATGGAAACCAGGTCTGGTTCACGCTGAAGGACGTCGGCCGTACCCAGGTGTTCAACGCCAAGCCCCCGTTCAACGCGATCAAGACGATCGATACCGGTCCAATCACTAATCACGTCAACTTCGCGCACACCACCAAGGGCACGTTCGCCTATGTCACCATCGGCGGACTGAACGAAGTGAAGGTGTTCCGCACCGACGACTTCTCGCTTGTCGCCACGATCCCGGTTGGGAATCTGCCGCACGGCGTGTGGCCGTCCGGCGACGGCACCCGGATCTATGTGGGACTGGAGAACGCCGACGCGCTGGTGGCCATCGACACGGCGACCAACACGGTGGTCGGGAACGTTCCGATCGGCCAGGCGCCGCAGGCGATCGCCTATGTTCCAAATGCTGCGCCCAACCCCGATGACCGCCAGAATCTTCAGGCACTCGGCGTTGCCGGACAGGTGGCTCATCTGTCGCTCGCGTCGAAAGATGGTGCAAAGGACGGCAAGCCGCCGACCAGCGTGTCGCTGTTCGACCAAGGCCTGATTCAGATCTTGCAGGCCTCGGTGACGGGACTGCAGCCCAAGCAGAAATATGTGCTTGCCCTGGCGGAGCATGGCGACGGTAGCGGCCCGCTGCAGCCGCTGGCCGCGTTCATGACCAATCCGGCCGGATCTGCTATCGTCAACGCGGCCGGCCCGATCCGACAGATCGTCGATCAGTCTGCCGCAGCCGCAAAGCGCTACCTGGTGATTGCCGCCGGCGATGCGGCCGCGCCCGGCGAGGCCGTCCAGGTCGAGGCGCAATGACCTCGGCCAAAGCAGCCACGAAGAGGTGACGGAGCGCGTCATGAAGGACATGCTGGTTCAGGTCGAACCGCTGATCCCTGCGCTCCGTCGCTATGCGCGCGCCCTCGTGCGCGACCGCTCGGCGGCTGACGACCTGGTCCAGGATTGCCTGGAGCGCGCCGTCAGCCGCTGGCATCAACGACGCGACGGAAGCGTGCGTGCCTGGCTGTTCACCATCCTCCACAATCTGGCGGTCAGCCAATTCCGCCAGGCCAGAGCGCGAGGCAGGCACATGCCGATCGACGATGCAGGCGAGCAGGAACTCGTCAGTGCGGCAGCACAGGAGCAGAGGCTGATCTATCAGGATGTCCTGAGCAAACTTGCAAAGCTCCCGGAGGAGCAGCGGGCCGTGCTGTTGCTCGTTGGGGTCGAGGATCTTTCCTATGCGGACGCTGCGGCAGTTCTCAACGTCCCGGTCGGTACGGTAATGTCACGCCTCTCGCGCGCGCGGGAGAGGCTGCAACAGGAGATGGATGGCGTTGCACCGGGGAATGTCGTGGCATTGCGGAGCTTGAAATGAACCAGCGGCCGATCACGGAAGACGATCTGCACGCCTATGTGGACCAGGTGCTCGAGCCCGAGCGTCGCGCGGAGGTCGTGTCCTATCTGGATGATCATCCGAATGTCGCCAGCCGCGTTGCCGCCTTCGCCACCCAGCGCGAGCAGCTGCGTGGCGCGCTGGCCTCGATTGCCGACGAGCCACTGCCGGCGGAGCTGAACCTGTCGCACATCATCGAGGGCCGGAAGCGGCGTCCGCTCCGGCTATGGGGTGCGATCGCTGCGATGCTGCTTCTCGGCATTGGCGGCCTCGGCGGATGGACCATGCGCAGCGTGTTGCAGGATGGCTCGAACGGGCTGTCCGCATTGGCGCAGGAGGCGGCCTACTCCTATAACGTCTTTGCACCCGATCGCGTGCGGCCGGTCGAGATAAGGGCGTCCAACAGCGCCGAGCTCACACAGTGGGTCTCCAACCGGCTGAAGCAGGCGGTCAAGGTGCCGGACCTCTCCGTGTCGGGCTATAGGCTGATGGGTGGCCGCCTGGTTCCGACGTCGCATGGTCCGGCCGCGATGTTCATGTACGACGACGATCGCGGCGACCGCCTCGTGGTGCTGACGCGCCCGATGAGCAACCGCAATCTGGATACGCCGATGATGCCGCAATCGACCGGCGATGTTGCGGGCTTCGTGTGGGCGGAGGGCGGCATGGGTTACACGCTCGTCGGCCAGCTTCCGGGGGACACCCTCAAGCCAATCGCAAACGAGATCCGCAAGCAGACGCGCCCGATCTAGCACCGGAATTGACGAAACGGGCCCGCACGGCCGTGCGAGCCCGGGCACTCAGCCACGCTCCGTTTTCGCGGCTTCAATCCAGCAGCTTGGTATCATCAGGCGCCTGCGGCGGCGTCTTGATCGCGATTGCCTTGACCTGGCCGCTGATCGGCTTGGTGCCGCCATGCGCGGTGCCCTTCGGGATGATGACGAGGTCGCCGGGCTTCACCGTGACCTCCTTGTCGCCGAGCCAGATCGTCCCGGTCCCGTCCAGGATGTATTGGATCTCGTTGGTGTTGGGATGCATGTGCTTGGGCACGTTGCCGACCTGGATCGAGATCGTGGCGCCGTCGGCGCTCGCGAACATCTTTGAGCGGAAGCCGACATTGTTGGCGGACCCGAGCGCATCGCCATCCATCTCGCCGGTATGGATGATCTGTGCGGTGATGTTCTCGGCGGCCAGCGCCGGCCGGAGCAGCTGGTTGGCGCCGCATCCTGCGGCAAAGGCGGCGGCGAGCGCGAGCCCGGCAGCAAGGCGATTCATGGATGATCCTCCCCATCAAGACTTGTTGTTGTGGGCCCATGCTATTGCGCCGAAAGGCCGATGGCTAGAGCCCTGAGTTGCGCTTCTCAAGCCGGGTGCGCTGCATTATGGTGCCGCCAGCCGAACGGAGGAAACCAATGAAGAACACGATTGCCAGGCTCGCCGGCGCGCTGCTCGCGCTGACGCTCACCACCGGATTTGCCGCGGCGCAAAGCAAGGTCACCATCGCGGTCGGCGGCGGCGCCTGCCTGTGCTATCTGCCGACGGTGCTGGCCAAGCAGCTCGGCGAATACGAGAAGGCCGGCCTCAATGTCGAGCTGGTCGACCTCAAGGGCGGCTCGGACGCGCTCAAGGCCGTGCTCGGCGGCAGCGCCGACGTCGTCTCCGGCTATTTCGACCATTGCGTCAACCTCGCCGCCAAGAAGCAGGAGCTTCAGTCTTTCGTGGTCTATGACCGCTATCCTGGCCTCGTGCTGGTGGTCGCGCCGTCGCGCACCAATGACATCAAGTCGGTCAAGGACCTCGCCGGCAAGAAGGTCGGCGTCAGCGCGCCCGGCTCGTCTACGGACTTCTTCCTGAAATACATGCTCAAGAAGAACGGGCTTGATCCCACCAGCGCCGCCGTGATCGGCGTCGGCCTCGGCGCCACCGCGGTCGCCGCGATGGAGCAGGGCCAGATCGACGCGGCCGTGATGCTCGATCCCTCCGTGACCGTGCTCCAGGGCAGCCACAAGGATCTGCGCATCCTCTCCGACACCCGCACCCAGAAGGACACGCTCGAGACGTTCGGCGGCGAATATCCCGGCGGCGCGCTGTACTCGACCGCGGCCTGGGTCAACGGCCACGAGAAGGAGACGCAGGCGCTCACCAATGCGATGCTGGCGACGCTCGCCTGGATCCATTCGCATTCGCCCGAGGAGATCATGGCGAAGATGCCGGACGAGATGGTCGGCAAGAACAAGGATCTCTATCTCGCCGCGCTGAAGAACACGATCCCGATGTTCTCCGAAACCGGCAAGATGGACCCGAAGGGCGCCGACGCCGTGCTCGCGGTGTTCAGCGTCGGCTCGCCGGACGTCGCCAATGCCAAGATCGACGTCAGCAAGACCTTCACCAACAAGTTCGTCGACCAGGCCAAGAAGACCACGGGGAGCGCCAAATAACTGACGCGAACGCGTTGTAATCAGGCGTCATGACGTCACCAGCCATTCATCGCGTCACGACGCTTGATCTTGCCGTGCGGCCGATCTCCTGGCCGTTCGCAGAGGAGCGCCGCGCCGAGATCGCGGCGCATTTCGCCGAAAAGCAGCGCGAGCGGCCGAAGATCTGGAACGGCCGCATCCTGCTCGGCCGCGATCCCGTGTTCTCGGATGGCGGTTTCGCCGCGACCTATTCCGAAGTGGATTTCGCAAGCTTCCTCGCCTGGCGCGACTGGGGATTTCCCGATCCTACCGTGTTCAACGGTTTCGGCATGGGGGCGCTGCGCGCCTCCGACGGTGCTTTCATCATGGGCGAAATGGCGCCCCACACCGCCAATGCAGGGCGGATCTATTTCCCCTCGGGCACACCCGATCCGGGCGACGTCAGGGACGGCAGGCTCGATATTCCCGGCAGCGTCGTCCGCGAGCTCGAGGAGGAGACCGGGCTCACGGCCGACGACTATCGGGCCGAAGCGGATTGGCACTGTGTCGTCTCCCACCGCGCGATTGCAATGATCAAGGTGCTCAACCTGGATATGCCGGGCGACGTCGCCCGTGCCCGGATCGAAGCCAATCTCGCGCGCGAGGCCGAGCCGGAGCTGTCGGCCATTCATCTCGTGCGCGGGATGGATGATCTCACGCCGACCATGCCGCGATTTGTCACGGCCTTTATCGCGCAGCAGTTCGCATCGCGTTGATGCGCGAGGCTTGACATCGCTGCGCGCAGCCCATGTGATGGGCCAAAAAGCAAAAGCAACAAGAATGCAATGCACAATCGTCCAGGGAGGTTTAGATGCGCCTGCGCATGGCTGCCCGCTTGGTACGTGGGCTGTTGGTCGCGATAGCAGCGACGGGCTTGGCGGCGTCCGCTGACGCTCAAGAGAAGAAGATCAAGATCGGCGTGATTTTCGACCTGACCGGGCCGCTCGCGGGCGGCGGGTCCGAGCTCGAATATATCGGCACCAAGATCATCCTCGACCAGTTCGGCAAGACCGGCGTCGAGGGCTACAAGATCGAGGCGGTCTATGCCGATGCGCAGAGCAAGCCCGACATCGCCATCAATGAATCCGTCCGCCTGCTCGAGCAAGAGAAGGTCGACCTGGTGCTCGGCTTCTTCTCCTCGGCGCAATGCGTGCCGGTGGCCGCCCGCGTCGAGCAGCTCAAGAAGTTCATGTGGATGACGACCTGCATCTCGTCCGCCGTGTTCAACGAGAAGAACTACAAATACGTGTTCCGTCCGCAGGCGAGCGGCGATCAGTTCGGCATGATGACGATGGACTTCATCGCGCAGAACGCCAAGGAGAAGTTCGGCAAGGAGCCGAAGGATCTGCGCGTCGCCATCATCCACGAGGACGGCTCCTATGGCGTCGATGTCTCCAAAGGCAACGAGGCCGGTGCGAAGAAAGCCGGTTTCAACGTCGTGCTGAAGGAAGGCTATTCGGCGACCGCACCCGATCTCTCCGCGCTGGTGACCAAGCTCAAGCGCGCCAAGCCGGACGTGATCTTCCACACCGGCTACAACCCCGACATCACGCTGCTGCTGCGCCAGGCCCGCGAGCAGGGCCTGAAATTCGGCGCCCTGGTCGGGCATGGCGCCGGCTACGGCGTCTATGAGAAGCTCAAGGAGGGCATGGGCGCGGACGCCAACTACATCTTCAACACCGACCCGATCTCGATCTGGCTCGCCAACCAGAAGACGATGGACCCGAAACTCGCGCCCGTCATCAAGATGGTTGGTGAGGAGTTCGACAAGATCAAGCCTGGCGTTGCCATCCGCTCCGCCCATGTCGGCATCGGCGCGTCCAACACCTACGTGTTCATGAACGACGTGCTGCCGCGCGCGATCAAGAAGTATGGCGGGGTCGATCCGGACGCGCTGCGCAAGGCCGCGCTCGACACCGACATTCCCGAAGGCGGCACCATGCTCGGTTTCGGCGTCAAGTTCTACGGCGAGGGCACGCCGATGGCCGGCCAGAACGAGCGTTCTTTCCCGGTGGTGATCCAGTACATCGACGACAAATCCTCCGTGGTGTGGCCCAAGAGCCAAGCGCAGCGCGACGCCGTGCTGCCGCTGCCGAAGGGCACCACCTACAGCAACCAGTAGCGCAATACTTTTGACAAGGAGAGCGGGGCGGTGCTCGAGGTCAGCGGGCTGGTGAAACGGTTCGGCGGCTTCACTGCCGTCAACAACGTGTCGTTCAAGGTCGAGCAGGGCGAGATCCTCGGCCTGATCGGCCCCAACGGCTCGGGCAAGAGCACGATCTTCAACATGCTCTCCGGCACGCTGGCGCCGACCTCAGGCTCGATCCTGTTCGGCGGCGCCGAGATCGCGGGCCTCGCGCCGCACCGGATCATCAACAGCGGCATCGGCCGCACCTTCCAGATTCCGCGCCCGTTCCGCCGCCTGACCATTTTCGAGAATGTCGCGCTCGCCGGCTTTTACGGCCAGGGCCGCCACAGCCGCGCCACGGCGGAGGAGGCGGCCGAGCGATCGCTCGCCATGGTCGGCCTGCCGACCGATCGACACGCCAGCGTCGATGGCCTCGGCGCCGCCGGCCTGAAGAAGCTCGAACTCGCAAAGGCGCTCGCCACCGCGCCAAAGCTTCTGCTCGCCGACGAAAGCCTCGGCGGCCTCGACGAGGCCGAGATGGATCAGGCTGCCGACATGCTGCGCAACATCCGCGACGAGCTCGGCATCACCATCATCTGGGTCGAGCACATCATGGGCGTCCTGATGCGCGTCGTCGACCGCGTCATGGTGCTCGACCACGGCGAGAAGATCTCGGAAGGGTTGCCGAGCGCGGTCGCCGGCGATCCGCGCGTCATCGAGGTCTATCTCGGCACCGATGCCGAGACCACGCAGGCCGCGGCCGCCGAAGCGCGCCGCCGCGCGGGAGGCCAGTGATGCTGGAGCTCCGCGGCGTCAATGCCGGCTATGGTACGTTCCAGGCGCTGTTCGACGTCAATCTCGACGTGAAGGCCGGCGAGGCGGTCGGCGTCATCGGTCCCAACGGCGCCGGCAAGACCACCCTGATGCGCGTCATCTCCGGCCTGATCCGACCCACGCGCGGATCGATCAGGATGGAGGGCGTCGATGTCGTGGCAACGCCGCCGCACAAGATCGTCAGCCTCGGGATTGCGCATGTGCCCGAGAACCGGCGGCTGTTTCCGCAGCTCACGGTTGACGACAATCTCAAGATGGGCGCCTTCATGAAGGAGGCGCGCGGCCATTATGCCGAGCGGCTTGAGGTCGTGTTCGATCTGTTTCCGCGCCTCAAGGAGCGCCGCCACCAGATGGCCGGCACCATGTCCGGCGGCGAGCAGCAGATGTGCGCGATCGGCCGCGCGATGATGTCCAATCCGAAGCTGCTGCTGCTCGACGAGCCGTCGGCGGGCCTTGCGCCAGTCGTGGTGCAGCAGGTGTTCGAGCTGGTGAAGCGGATCCGCGCCAGCGGGCTGACGGTGCTGATCGTGGAGCAGAACGTGCAGCAGGTGCTGAAGGTGGTCGATCGCGCCTATCTGATCGAGGCGGGCACGATCCGGGCCTCCGGCACCTCGGCCGAGATGCTGGCGAGCGACACGGTCAAGGAAGCGTATCTCGGGGTGTGATGGGCATGCAGGCGTTCCTCGATATTTTCGACATCTACCTGTTGGAGGCCGTGATCAACGGCATCCTGCTCGGCGGCGTGCTGGCGCTGCTCGCACTCGGGCTCAATTTGATCTTCGGCGTCATCGATGTGACCTGGATCTGCTATGCCGAGCTGGTGATGATCGGCATGTACGCCATGTACTTCATGGTGCAGTACTATGGCGTCAGCTATTTCGTCGCGGCACCGCTGACGATCCTGCTGGTCGCGCTGCTCGGTGCCGCGCTGCATTACCTCGTGATCGCGCCGCTGCTCACGGCGCCGCCGATCAACCAGCTGCTCGCGACCGGCGGCGTGCTGTTCGTGCTCCAGAGCTTTGCCACCGTCGCCTTCGGCATCGACTTCCGCAATCTCGGCATCCGCCTGCCGGTGCTCGCCTTCGGCGACATGAATTTCAGCTACGCACGACTGCTCTCGTTTCTCGCGGCGCTGGTCGGCATGGTCGCGGTCTATCTGTTCATGACGCGGACCTTCACCGGCACCGCGATCCGCGCCATCTCGCAGGACCGGCAGATCATGGCGCTGATGGGCGTCGACACCAGGCGCATCTATCTCATCACCTCCGCGATCGGCGGCGGGCTGGCCGGGCTCGCCGCCTGCCTCCTGGTGCTGCAATATGACGTGCATCCCTTCGTCGGCCTCTCGTTCGGACCGATCACCTTCCTGATCTGCGTGCTCGGGGGCCTCGGCAATTTCATCGGCGGCTTCATCGCCGCCTTCGTGTTCGCGGAGATCATCTCGCTCGGCGGCCTGTTCTCCGATCTCGAATGGGGCTATGTGCTCGCCTTCGCCTTCTTCATCGTCATGATGTTCATCCGGCCCGCGGGCCTGCTGGCGAGGCGCCGATGACGGGGCAGGGGCGTCTCGCCGCGTGGGGGATCGGACTGGCGGCGCTGGTCGCGCTGCCGTTCGTCTATCGCGATCCCTATCATCTGCACATCCTGGTGCTGATCCTGATCTGGTCGTTCGCCTACACCTCCTGGTCGATGATGGGACGGTTCGGCCTGGTCTCGCTCGGCCATGGCGGCTTCATGGGGATCGGCGCCTATGTCACCGCGCTGTTGTGGAATCATCTGGGACTGTCGCCCTGGATCGGCATTCCCATCAGCATGGTCGCGGCCGGCGCGCTGGCGCTGATCGTCGGCTATCCCTGTTTCCGCTTCCGCATCACCGGGCACTATTTCGTGCTGGTGACGCTGGCGCTGTCGGGCATCGTGCTCCAGGTCATCACCGCGACGCGCGACTATACCGGCGGCTCGCTCGGCTACACGCCGAACCGGGCCTCCGGCAACAAGCTCTTGGCGCTGCAATTCGACGACAAGACCACCTGGTACCTGATCGCGCTCGCGGTCTGGCTGTTCGGCATCGTGGCCTGGCACTGGGTCGACCGCAGCATGGCGCGCTATGCGCTGGAGGCGATTTCGGAGGACGAGGACGCCGCCGCCGCCGCCGGTGTCAACGTCACCGCGGAGAAGCTCAAGATCACGCTGCTCAGCGCGCTGATGACGGCGCTCGCCGGCGCGATCTACTGCCAGTACCAGATGTTCATCACGCCCGACACGGTCAGCGGCATCGCGGTGTCGCTCCAGATGGTGTTCGCCGCCATCGTCGGCGGCCTGTTCGTCTCGCTCGGTCCGACCTTCGGCGCCATCATCACGATCCTGCTGGCCGAGACCCTGCGCATCGGCTTCGGCACCAAGGCGGTTGGCTGGGACAACCTCGTCTATGGCGTGCTGCTCGTGCTCTTCATCATATTCCTTCCCAAGGGTATCCTTGGTAGCTTGCTCGACCGATTGAAGCCCCAACGCAAGGTGCCCCGCGCTCATGAGCAAGAAGCCGTCCAAATCGCTCGCCCAGGAACTTGACCGCTACATCACGCCCTTCCGTTACGACGGATCGGGCAAGTTTCACCTCAAGGACTACAAGACCAACGAGAAGGGCGATCTCGACAAGGAGAAGGCGCAGGAGATCCTCGACGCCAACAAGAAGCGGCTGGTCGAATTCCAGGAGAAGCTCTACGCCCAGGACCGCTGGTCGCTGCTGATCGTGTTCCAGGCCATGGACGCGGCCGGCAAGGACAGCGCCATCAAGGCGATCTTCGAGGGCATCAATCCGCAGGGCTGCGAGGTCACCGCCTTCAAGGCGCCGAGCAGCAAGGAGCTCGACCACGACTTCCTCTGGCGTCATGTCGTCGCGCTGCCCGAGCGCGGCCATATCGGCATCTTCAATCGCTCGCATTACGAGGAATGCCTGGTGACGCGCGTGCACCCGGAGATCCTCGCCAAGGAGAAGCTGCCGGAAAAGCTCGTGACCAAGAACATCTGGAAGGAGCGGTTCGAGGACATCTCCGCCTTCGAGCGTTACCTGGCGCGCAACGGCACCGTGGTGCTGAAGTTCTTCCTCAACCTCTCCAAGGACGAACAGCGCGACCGTTTTCTCGACCGGCTGGAGATTCCGTCCAAGCAGTGGAAGTTCTCCATGGACGACATCAAGGAGCGCGCTCTGTGGCCGCGCTACCAGGCGGTGTATCAGGACATCGTCCGCCACACGTCGACGCCGCACGCGCCCTGGTACGTCGTGCCGGCCGACCACAAATGGTTCGCGCGCGTCGTGATCGGCTCGGTGATCAATGCTGCGCTCGAAAAGCTCGACCTGCGCTTCCCGCGCGCCGACAAGGCTTCGCTCGAGGAATTCAAGGCCGTACGCAAGGCGCTGGAGAAGGAGGGCAAGGGCGGCAAGAAGTGACGGTGAGCGGCGGCGCCAGCACATGTCAGAACAAAAAATCGAAAACAACCCCATGCACAGTAGCCGGCGATAGCTGGGTCAACGGTTTGGCGATGTAGGTGAAGGTCATTGCGGATTTTTCGAAATTAAATTGACGCGTCGGGCAAAACAGGGGTATGGTGTCATCATCGCAGCAGGTCGCGTTCGGATCTCGTAGGGTGGGCAAAGCGCAAGCGTGCCCACGCATTTTTGCGACCTGAGAGAGTTGGTGGGCACGGCGCAAGTGCGCCTCTGCCCACCCTACGATTGCGGTGTGAGTCGATCGTTCGTAGCCTCGTTCGATCAGGAGCGCTCGACGCGAGATCGTTGCTACCGTTGCGGCCTAAGGAACTCGCGTTAAATGTGATCCCTGCGCCATTGATCCTGCTTGACAGTTTTGTGGCACGGGAGGAGCATCCTTACGGTCGCAAACAAGCGACGCCCAACGTCCACATCAGAGCAAGGGGAGGTCTATGACTCCACCTCCGCAAATCCAGCCGCGTTAATTGCGATGGAGCTCGTTCGGACTATCGCATAGCGGCGAAAACCGCGAACGGCACGCCGGGACAAGGTTTAGCGGGCTGCATCAGTGAGGCAAGGCCCCTACCGTCCCGGCGCTGTATTCGATAGCGCCTTGATAGTGCGCTGAGCGCAGCGGATGGCCGACGAGGCCGACCGGCGTGTTTGACATCCTGTTTTCTCTCTCCTCCTCCTCGCCGTCATTCCGGGCCGACTCCCGGAATGACGGGAGAGTTTTGGCGCGTGTCTCACGGCGAAGACGGCCCGCGGCCGCACGGAAGCTCGCAGTTCCCATTCCTGCACTGCGGCAAATGCCAAGAGAATGTCGCCACATTGGCCAACTTCCGACACAGCGCCGGGGCGAATGACAGCGGTCCGACATGACGCAGTGCTTCGGCGGTGACGATGCCGACTCCGCCGGCGCATTCATTTTTTCCAGGGAATCATCGTGTCGCATAAGCTTGCCCCGGCGGTCCTCGCCGCTCTCTTCCTCGCGATCTCGTCTTTCTGTGGCGCCCACGCCGAGCCGGCTGCTCCGGCCGCCAACCAGGCGGCCGCGCTGTCGCCTGACGAGGCGAAGCGCGCGCTGGAGACGCTCCAGGACGACAAGAAGCGCGCGCAGATGATCGACACGTTGCGCGCGATCGCGAACGCATCCGGCCCACAGCAGCCCGCGCCCGAGCAGAAGTCGCCGATACCGCTCTCGGCGGACGGTCTCGGCGCGCAACTCCTGCTCACGGTGTCGGAGCAGATCGGCGACATCTCGCGCGAGATCGCCAGCGTGGCGCGGACGCTGACGCATTTCCCCGCGTTCTATTACTGGATCGTGCGCACCGCCAACGATCCCGCCGCCTACAATCTCCTGATCGAGATCGCCTGGAAGCTTGCATTGGTGCTCGGCTGCGCGCTTGCGGCGGAATGGGTGATCTTCCGCCTGATCCGGCGTCCGGTGGCATTCCTCGAGGGGCGCGTGCCGCATACCGCGCGCCTGCCGGTGCAGGCGCTGCCGATCGCCGATCCGCCATCGTCGGTGGCCGACGTGACGCCGGCGCCTGAATTGCAGAAGCGACGCCATAGCCTGGCGCGGGTCTGGCAATTGCTGCTGCGGCTGCCCTTCGTGCTCGGCCGCCTCCTGCTCGAGCTGCTTCCGGTGTTCGTCTTCATCGGCGTCGCGACCGCCTTGCTCGGCACCGAGATCGGCGATCCCGTCACGGTCCGCTTCGTGATCCTTGCGGTCGTCAACGCCTATGCATTCTCGCGCGGGCTCATCTGCGTGGTCCGCGCGCTGGCCGGGCCATTCGGCCTGTTTCCGGTGCGCGCCGAGACCGCGGCCTATATCGAGATCTGGGCACGCCGCATCGTCGGCGTCGGCGTCTCTGGCATCGCCTTTGCCAATGTGGCGCTGCTGCTCGGGCTGCACCGCGCCGGCTACGCCGCGCTGCTGCGCATGGTGATGCTGGTCGTGCATCTCTTCGTCGTCGTCATCATCCTGCAATGCCGCCGCCAGGTCGCCGATTCCATCCGTGCGCCGGCCGACCGGCAGGGCATCGCTGCGCGCCTGCGCAACCGCATCGCTGCCGGCTGGCACTACCTCGCCATCGCGCTCGATCTCGCATTGTGGGCGGTGTGGGCGCTCAACATCCGCAACGGCTATTCGCTGCTGCTGCAATATTTCGTCGGCACCATCGTGGTGGCGCTGATCACCCGCGTCGCCATCATGGTGACCTTGAGCCTGATCGACCGCGGCTTCCGCATCAGGCCGGAGATCCTCCAGCGTTTTCCGGGCCTCGAGGTCCGCGCCAACCGCTATCTGCCGCTGCTGCGCAGGATCGTCTCCGGCGTGATCGCCTTCATCGGCTTCGTCGCCGTGCTCGAAGTCTGGGGCGTCGATGCCATCGTCTGGTTCTATGGCGGTCAGATCGGCAGCCGGCTGATCTCGGCCGTGGTGACGATCGGCCTGGCCGTGTTCATCGCGGCAGCCATCTGGGAAGCCAGCAACGCACTGCTGGACCGCCAGATCAACTCGCTGTCGCGCGACGGGCACTATGCCCGTGCCGCGCGCCTGCGCACCTTCCAGCCGATGCTGCGAACTGCCTTGCTCTGCCTGATCGCCACCGTCGTCGGCCTCACCGCGCTGAGCGAGATCGGCGTCAATGTCGCCCCGCTGCTGGCCGGCGCCGGCATCGTCGGCATCGCGATCGGCTTCGGCTCGCAGAAGCTGGTGCAGGATCTCATCACCGGCCTGTTCCTGCTGCTGGAGAACACGGTCCAGGTCGGCGACACCGTCAGCGTCTCGGGGCTCTCTGGCGTCGTCGAGAACGTCTCGATCCGCACCATCCGCCTGCGCGCCGGCGACGGCGCCGTGCACATCGTGCCGTTCAGCGCGGTCACCACCATCACCAATGCCAGCCGCGGCGCCGGCAACGCCTCGGTCAGCGTCAATGTCGCCTACAAGGAGGACACCGACCGCGCCGGCCAGATCCTCAAGGACATCGTCGACGAGATGCGGCGCGAGCCGGAGTTTCGCGCGGCGATCCGCGGCGATCTCGATCTGTGGGGCATCGACAAGGTCGACGGCGCCATGGTGTCGATTGTCGGCCAGATCCGCTGCACCGAGGCCGGCCGCTGGCCGGTCCAGCGCGAGTTCAACCGCCGCATGAAGCTGCGCTTCCAGGAGCACGGCATCGAGATCGCGTCCCCAGTCCAGACCATCTTGATGCAGATCGCGCCACCTGCGGATAGTGCCGCCAATCTGACGCCGCGGCGGGCGGCTGGATAATTTCTGGGCTTGCCTCGGCCAGCGCGGCAGCGTTCACTCCGGCTCCAACCCGCTGACAACATGCGGGCGGCAAAAAGGGTGGGAGAGAACGATGCGGGGGCTGTGGGCCGGATTACGCGGTCATGTGATCGTCATCTGCGCGCTGATTGGATGCGCGTCGTGGACCGCGCCAGCGAGTGCGCAGCCATTCCCGTCGCGTCCCATCACCCTCGTCGTGCCGTTCGCGGCTGGCGGCCCGACCGATACGCTGGCGCGGATCCTGTCGGAGCGGATCGCCGCCGAACTGCACGCCACGGTCGTGGTCGAGAACGTCGCCGGCGCCTCCGGCAGCATCGCCGGTGCCCGCGTCGCGCGCGCGACGCCTGATGGTACGACCATTACGATCGGCCATTGGGGCACGCATGTGCTCAACGGCGCGATCTTCAAGCTGCCCTATGATCTGCTCGCCGATTTCGAGCCGGTGGCGACCATCGCGATGGGCACGCAGCTCATCGTTGGCCGCAAGTCGCTCGAGGCCAACAATCTGAAAGAGATGATCGCCTGGCTGAAGGCCAATTCCGGCAAGGCCACCGCCGGCACGGCCGGTGCGGGCACCGGCGCGCATGTCGCCGGCGTGTTCTTCAAGGAGAAGACCGGCACCGATTTCCAGTTCGTGCCCTATCGCGGCGCAGGGCCCGCCATGATCGATCTCGTCGCCGGCCAGATCGACATCATGTTCGACCAGGCCTCGAACTCGCTGCCGCAATACAAGAACGGCGCGATCAAGGCCTTTGCGGTGACCTCGCCGACACGGCTTGTCTCCGCGCCTGACATCCCGACCGTCGACGAGGCGGGGCTGCCCGGTCTCTACATCTCCTACTGGCATGGCATCTGGGCACCGAAGAACACGCCGAAAGATATTGTCACAAAGCTCAACGCGGCGATCGTCACGGTTCTTGCGGATCCCGCCGTCAAGCAGCGCTTCACTGAGCTCGGGCAGGAGATTCCGCCGTCCGATCAGCAGACGCCCGCGGCACTCGCGGCGTTCCAGAAGGCCGAGATCGAGAAATGGTGGCCGATCGTCAAGGCCGCGGATATCAAGCCGGAATAGCGTTGTCGCCGTATAGTCCTTCGTCTTCCTGATGGTTTGTGAGGTTTTTCTCGTCATTCCGGGGCGCGCGTCAGCGCGAGCCCGGAATCCATTGCGGCGGCGGTATCTGCGGATCGATGGATTCCGGGTTCGCGACTTCGTCGCGCCCCGGGGAATGACGGGGGGAGAGGGCAGGCCGCCCCTCAATCCCTCATCATCAGGAGCAAAAACGTCGCCGTGTTAACTTGCGCGCGCAACTGCGGATCGTTCTCGAAAACCTCGCTGCGGTGCGAGATCACAATCGATGCCGGGATGCCTGCGTCCTTGATCTCGGGTGAGCACTGGCCGACAATGGCCGCCCTTCAATAAGAAACTCCCTGGGGGAATTCGTGAATAGACCTGCTCGGGTCAGCGCCCATTCGACATCATCCGACGCCGCGCACGGCATGACGCTGCTGCGCGATCCCCTGCTCAACAAGGGCACCGCCTTCACCGAAGCGGAGCGCGCGGCGCTCGGCCTGCGCGGCTTGTTGCCGCCCTGCGTGCTGACGATGGAGACGCAAGCCGAGCGCGTGCTCACCAACCTCCGCACCCTGCCGACGGACCTCGAAAAATACGTCGCGCTGAACGCGCTGCATGACCGCAACGAGGCGCTGTTCTTCCGCGTCGTCGTCGACAACATCGACGAGATCCAGCCGATCATCTACACGCCGACGGTCGGGCTCGCCTGCCAGAAATACGGCCTGATCTTCCAGCGGCCGCGCGGCATGTTCATCTCCTCGCGCGATCGCGGCCAGATCGCGGAGATCCTGAAGAACTGGCCCTATCCGGCCCAGCTGATCGTCGTCACCGACGGCGAGCGCATCCTTGGCCTCGGCGATCTCGGCGCCAACGGCATGGGCATTCCGGTCGGAAAACTCTCGCTCTATTCCGCCTGCGCCGGCGTGCACCCCGAGCAATGCCTGCCGATCGTGCTCGACGTCGGCACCAACAATGAAGAGCTCTTGAACGATCCCTATTATCTCGGTCTGCGCGAGCGGCGGCTCACGGGCGAGGCCTATGACAGCTTCGTCGACGAGTTCATGCAGGCTGCGCGGAAGACGTTCCCGGGCGTGCTGATCCAGTTCGAGGATTTCGCCAATCACTCCGCGTTCAAGCTGCTGCACAAATACCGGGATGAGGCCTGCGTCTTCAACGACGACATCCAGGGCACCGCGGCGGTGGCGCTCGCGGGCCTGTTCTCGGCGCTGCGTGTCTCCGGCGGCAAGCTCAGGGATCAGCGCATCCTGTTCCTCGGCGCGGGCGAAGCGGCGACCGGCATCGCCGATCTCGTGGTCTCCGCCATGGTGGCGGAGGGCGCAACGGAAGCCGACGCGCTCCGCCGCAACTGGCTGGTGGATTCCCGCGGCCTGGTCGTTGGCGGCCGTGACGGCCTTCACGGCCACAAGCTGCGCTATGCCCATGCGGGCCAGGCGCCGATCGCCGACTTCCTCACCGCCATCAAGACGCTGAAGCCGACGGCGATCATCGGCGTTGCCGCGGTCGGCGGCGCCTTCACGCCCGACGTGCTCAAGGCGATGGCCGAGCTCAACGAGCAGCCGATCGTGTTCGCGCTCTCCAACCCGACCTCGAAGGCCGAATGCTCGGCGGAGGATGCCTACCGCTACACCGAGGGCCGCGCGCTGTTCGCCTGCGGCAGCCCGTATGATCCGGTGAAGCTGAGCGGCCGCACCTTCGTGCCGCGCCAGGGCAACAACTCCTACATCTTCCCGGGCGTCGGTCTCGGCGTCATCGCCAGCCGTTCGCGCCTGGTGACGGACGAGATGTTCATGGCGGCCGCCCATACGCTCGCCGACTGCGTCGGCAAGGAGGACCTCGCGCAAGGCAGCCTCTACCCGGCGCTGCCCCGCATCCGCGAGGTCTCGGCGCGGATTGCGGCGGCTGTGGCCGACGTTGCCTATCAGCGCGGGCTCGCGGAGGGACCGGCGCCGAACGACGTCAAGGCGCTGGTGCAGTCGCAGATGTACGAGCCGGCGTACTGAGGCTCACAATTCAAGCCGAACTTGTGGAGGCGGCCCCTCACCCCACCCTCTCCCCGTAAGAACGGGGCGAGGGAGGGCGAGAGCGGTGCGTCCCTGACGTGGGATGACCAGCCAGATCGTTTGCCGTGCCGCCTCTTAACCTCTCCCCGCTCTTTGCGGGGAGAGGTCGGATTGCGTAGCAATCCGGGTGAGGGGCAAGGCACGCCTGCAGGCCAGATTGAAAGCCCACCCGACGCCTCAGTCGTTTTCAGTTCGGCGTCAGGCCAGCCCGCCACCACCATTCCAGGTGGAATCGCCGTTGTGCCGCGCGGCGCTATATGCGACAATCTGTAGCGTTACAAGAAACTCAAGCCGCAAGGTAAGCCGCCATGGACGATCGTTTGCCCGAACTGGGAGACCTCGAGCGCGAGGTCATGCAATTGGTTTGGGCCCATGGTCCTGTCACGGCCGAAATCGTGCGTGAGCGGCTGTCGCGGCGCCTGAAGGAGTCGACCGTGCGCACCGTGCTGCGCCGGCTCGAGGAAAAAGGCTATGCTAACCACACCGTGGACGGACGGACCTATGTCTACACCGCCGCCGAACCACGCGCGAAGGTCGCGGCCAAGGCCGTGCAGCGCATCGTCGACTGGTTCTGCAACGGCTCGATCGAGGAGGTCCTCGTCGGCATGGTGGACAATGCGATGCTCGACCAGCAGCAGCTGCGCACGCTGGCCGACCAGGTGGCCAAGGCGAAGAAGGCGAGGGGAGTGAAGAAAGAATGATCGCAACTCTGGCGGAGGCGGCGCTGCGCTCCCTTGTGCTGGGAGGCGTCGTCTGGTTCGGTCTCTATCTTTTTCGCGTGCGCAATCCACACGTCCACATGACGGCGTGGATCGTCGTGCTGCTGGCATCGCTGGCGATGCCTTTCGTGATGCATTGGCCGACGCTGACCATCACGCGGCTGCCTCTGCCGATGCCCATGCCGGACGATGTCGCCCCAGTTGACATCTCGATGCTGGAGACGCCGCAGCCAGCCCTGGCAATGCCAGCGGGCGCCGCCGTCGTGGCGCCGCCTAGAAGCGGGTTCTCGATCAATTGGTGGCTGGTCGCCACCATCGTCTATGCCGGCGTCGCCGGCCTGTTGCTGTTGCGGCTCGCCATCGGCCTTTGCCTGACCTGGCGCCTGGCGCGGGCGGCGCAGCCCGTGAGCGGCGCGGCCATGATCGGAGCCGACGTGCGCGTCAGCCGCGACGTCGGCGGTCCTGTCACCTTCGGCTCGACCATCCTGGTGCCGCCGCAATTTGCAGCCTGGGATGCGAAGAAGCGTCTCGCGGTGCTCGCGCATGAAGGCGCGCATGTTGCCAATTGCGATTTCTACATCCTGCTGCTGGCTTCGCTCAACCGCGCAGTGTTCTGGTTCAGCCCGTTCTCGTGGTGGCAGCTCGCGCGCCTCGCCGAGCTCGCCGAGATCATCAGCGACGCCGAAGCGATCGAGGTGATCGACGACCGCCTGTCCTATGCCGAAATCCTGCTGGATTTCGCCAGCACCGTGAAGCCGCGGCCGGTGGAGCTCGCGATGGCGCGCGCCTCGACCGTGCGCGCCCGTGTCGAGCGCATCATCGCGGCAGCCGCGATGCCCGTCGCCGTCGGCTGGCGCAAGCGGCTGTGGATCGCGGCGGCGATCGTACCGGCCGTGATCGTCTCCGCGGGCATGATCGCCTATCGCAGCCCCGACCCTGCGCCCGTCGCCGCGGACACCGGCGAGGTGCCGGCCCAGCATTACCGTCCCTTCGTCAATTTCTACGCCATGGGGCCGTCTTCCGTGTTCGCGATCTTCCGCGAGGGCGACGAGGTTTACGGTCAGCTTACCGGGCAGCGCAGGCTGCGCCTGACGGTTGGCAGCGACGGCACCGCGTCCTACGCGGCTTCGTCCGGCGAGATCACGTTCCAGCTCGAGGCGGAGCGCCGCTCGTCCGAGCTGATGCTGCGCATGAACGGCCGCGACATCCGCGCGGTTCGCGTCGCCGAAATGCCGACGGCGGCGGCCGATTCCGCAGCGCTCGATCAATATGTCGGCTGGTACAGGGTCGCGCCGAACCGCGTGCTCACCGTGCGCCGCGACGGCGATCGTCTGCAGGTACAGGAAACCGTGCAGGGCCGGGCGGCGCTCCTCGCCGAGGGTGCCGACGTCTTCTCGATCCATGGCGATAATCTCCTGATCTTCCTGCGCGACGAGCAAGCCAAGGTCTCGCGGGTTCTGGTCCAGAACGCGGTCTTCGGCGCGCGACTTGCGCCGCGGATCGACGCGTCGGTGGCGCAGGCGATCGAGGCCGATTTCGCGCGCCGTGTCGCGGAAGTTCCGGATCGCTTCCGTGAGCAGGTCCCGGTCGCCGGCGGCAAGGACTTGATCTTGCGCGGGATCGAGGACTTGCGGCGCGGCACGCCGAACTACGATCGCATGAGCGCGCCGCTGGCTGCCAAGATCCATCGTCAGCTCAATGAAACGCAGGCGACGTTCGCAGCCCTCGGTGCAGTCGAGTCGCTCTTCTTCCGAGGCGTCGGCCCCGGCGGCTACGACATCTATGGTGCGAAGTTCGAGAACGGCACGGCGGAATTCCGCCTGCTGCTCGAGCCCGATGGCAAGGTCGGCGACGTGCTGTTCCGGGCCGACGGCAATGACGAGCTCGGCGGCATCGTGCCTTGCGCGGAGGACGCGAGCGTGCGCGGCCGCGCCGGCACCTCGCCGATCAGGATCATGCTCTATAACGAGATGGGCGACGACATCCAGGTCTTCAATCTCGATGCGAGCGGCAATCGCAGGATGCAGAGCCTCGTCAGGCCCAACGCGACCTGGGCCGCGACCACCACCGTGAACAATCCCTGGGTGATCGCCGACAAGGCGGGGCGGTGCATGGAGATCCTGGTGCCGGGCCGACAGACCCGCTTCCACAATGTCGAGGCGTCGAACCTCGGCGCGCGTCCGGGCCGCGCGGCACGCCGCGCCGTTCCGATCGCCAATGGCGAGGAGATGCTGCGCCGTTACATCGAGAGCGTCGGCAAGGGCCAGCCTGACTACGAGCACATGACGCCGGAGGTCGCCGACATCACGCGTCAGCAGCTGCCGTTCGACCAGGCGATCCTGGCGCGGTTAGGTGCGCTGCGCGCGGTCTCCTTCCGCGGCGTCACCGCGCTCGACAGCGACATCTATGTCGCCCAGTTCGCCAACGGCTCGGCGGAATGGCGTATCGGCGTCAGGAACGGCACGATCACCAAGATCGCGCTCGGGCCGAATTTCTAGGACGGCTGCTGCCGGCCGGCGGCTCGCGATTTCTTGACGGCGGTGTCCCAATCTCCGCTTGCCCGTCCATTGGTTGAATGCTACGATTTGTAGCACTACAAATCGTAGCTGCCGATGGCGCTGCCGTCGGGCAGTCTCGAAAGATTGGGCATTCGTCATGAGCAATGCTGCAAAGGCCGAGGTCGTGCTGGCGCTCCATCGCTTCGGGATGGGACCACGGCCGGGATCGATCGCCGCCATCGGGACCGACCCGCGCGGCGCGCTGATCGCAGAGCTCGACCGGCCGCTCACGCTGACCGCCGCAGCCAGTCTTCCGACGAGTGCGAAGGCCTATCGCACCGTGGCCGATGCCAATGCGCGGCGGACGGCGCGCGCCAAGCAGGCGCAGCAGCAGGCCAAGAAGCAGCAGATGGCTGCGACGCAAGTGGCTGCGGGCGAGCAAAGCCAGGCGCAGAGCGAAGGGCAGGCGCCGGCGCAAGGCCAGGAGAAGGACGCTGCCGAGATGGCGGCGAAGCAGGCTGCCGACGCCATTCCCGATCCCGGCCGCCCGATCTATTTGCAGGAAGCCAAGCTGCGCACGGAGGCCGCGCTGTCTGCCGAGATCGGCTTCGCCGAGCGGCTGGTGTGGTTCTGGTCAAATCATTTCTGCATCTCGGCCAACCGGATTCAGAGCATGTCCGGCGCCTACGAGCGCGAAGCGGTGCGTGCCAATGCGCTCGGCCACTTCGTCGATCTGCTGCTGGCCACCGAGGGCCATCCGGCGATGCTGTTCTATCTCGACAATCTGGAATCGATGGGCGCGAACTCGACCGCCGGCATCAACCGCAGCCGCGGCCTCAACGAGAACTTCGCGCGCGAGATCATGGAGCTGCATACGCTCGGCGTGCGCACCGGCTACACCCAGGACGACGTCATCAGTTTCGCCAATGTGCTGACGGGTTGGACCCTGGTGCCGCCGGGCGCCGATCCCACTCACGGCGGCGAGTTCACCTTCAATCCGCGGCTCCATGAGCCCGGCGGGCAGACCGTGCTCGGCAAGCGCTACGAGCAGGAAGACGCCGAGCAGGGCCGCGCCGTGCTGCGCGACCTCGCCGCGCATCCGGCGACCGCAACCCATGTCGCAACCAAGCTCGCGCGGCACTTCGTTGCGGACGAGCCGCCGCCGGCGCTGATCGAGCAGCTGGCGAAGACCTTTCGCGACACCGAAGGCGATCTCAAGCAGGTCGCGATCGCGATGGTGTCGTCGGATGACGCCTGGCGCGGGCCGCCGTCGAAGCTCAAGCGTCCCGGCGAATGGGTCGTCGGCATGGTGCGTGCGACCGGCATCACGCTCGTCGATCCCGTCCGCTACACCGGCGGCCAGCAACTGCTCGGCGAACCGCTGTGGCGTCCGTCGATGCCCAAGGGCTATCCGGACGACGAGGCGAGCTGGATCGACGGCGTCGGCCGGCGGCTCGACGTCGCCAACAATTTCGCCGAGCGCATCACCGGCATGGCCGATCCGCAAGTGATCATCGAGGACGTGTTCGCATCAGAGATCGCGAGCGAGGTGAAGCAGGCGGTCGGCCGCGCCGAGAGCCGGCAGCAGGCGCTCGCGCTGCTGTTCATGTCGGCGGATTTTCAGAGGAGGTGAGCATGGGCTTCGATCATCATCTGCCCACGCGGCGCGAGCTTCTGGTCGGCTCCGGTGCGCTGTTCGCCTGGAGCCAGATGCCGCGGATCGCGCGCGCCGAAGGCCGCGATCCGCGTCTGCTCGTCATCGTGCTGCGCGGCGCGCTCGATGGCCTCGGCGCGGTCGCGCCGGTCGGCGATCCCGACTGGGCCTCCTTGCGCGGCGATCGCGCGCTACTGCTGGACGGCAAGCCGCCGGCGCTGCCGCTCGATTCCTTTTTCGCGCTCAACCCGGCGATGCCGAACCTGCACCGGCTCTACAAAAGCGGC
Source organism: Bradyrhizobium genosp. SA-4 str. CB756 (assembly GCF_000473125.1). Taxonomy (NCBI): domain Bacteria; kingdom Pseudomonadati; phylum Pseudomonadota; class Alphaproteobacteria; order Hyphomicrobiales; family Nitrobacteraceae; genus Bradyrhizobium; species Bradyrhizobium genosp. SA-4. The sequence goes on from NZ_KI421499.1 coordinate 667,448, forward strand.
AAGGCTGCGATCGTCCACGCCTGCGCGACGCCCTATCGCGAGCGCTCGCATTTCGATGGCCAGGACGTGCTGGAGAGCGGCATTTCCAAACCCGGCGTGACCGCGTCGGGATGGCTCAACCGCGCGCTGCTTGCGATGGAATCCGGCGGGCGCGTCGATCCGCGCGGCAGCCGCGCGCTCGGCATTGGCTCGGTGACTCCGCTGGTGGTGCGCGGCTCCGCGCCGGTGATGACATGGGTGCCGCAGAAGCTGCTGCCGGCGAGCGAGGACACGCAGAACCGTCTGCTCGATCTCTACCAGCACACCGATCCAAAACTCGCGACCGTGCTCCAGGCGCGGATGAAGCTGGCCTCGCTCGGCGGCGCACCGGGCGCGGGCGATCCGATGTCGGACGATCCGACCCTGGCGCCTCCGGGCATCGCGCGCGTGCGCGCCTATTTCGCCGAAGCCGCCGGCACCGCCGCGCGCTATCTCGCAAAGCCCGACGGCCCGCGCGTCGGCGCCATGGGCTTCGTCGGCTGGGACACGCATATCGCGGAAGGCGCAGCGTCCGGCCAGCTCTACAATCTGCTCGGCGCGCTCGACGGCGCGTTCGCGGCGATCGAGAGCAACATGGGCGAGGCATGGAAGGAGACCGTGGTCGCCGTCGTCACCGAGTTCGGCCGCACCGCGCGCATCAACGGTACGCAAGGCACCGATCACGGCACGGGCACGGTCGCCTTCCTCATCGGCGGCGGACTCGCCGGCGGCCGCGTGATCGCGGACTGGCCGGGCCTGAAGCCGGCGCAGCTGTTCGAGGATCGCGATCTCAAGCCGACCACGGATCTGCGCGCGGTGCTGAAGGGCTTGCTGCGGGATCACCTGCGCGTCGAGGAGAAGGTGCTGGCAGATACAGTCTTCCCCGGCAGCACTGAGGTCAAACCGATGGGAGGCCTCGTCGGCTGACGGCGTTGTCGCAACCGGATCGGGTTCGTGATGTGCACACTGACGCAATTGGAGCTCGACTTTCTCGCCAGCCTGAAAACCGGCTGGCGACGGCTCTATCGGCGCGAGCTGATGCGGCTCCTGAAGGGGGACGCCGATACCGGTGAGCACAGCCCGGATTCGCGTCCGATCATTTTGCGGGTCGTATCGGGCTGATTTTCCGCGAATTTTGTTCCGATTCACGACAGCGACTGTGGTGGAATGGCCACAGCTGGCGCGAAAGGACCGCGGCCGCAAGGCCGCTTCTGTTCAGACAAGGTTCTGCCCTCATTGCCGACCGAAACTTGGGGTTGTTCGGAGGGCGCATCATGTCTCGCATTGCAAGTGCCGAAACTGCCCGGATGTCCCTGGCAACCTCGAGCCGGCTGCTGCTGGTCATCGTCGGTGCCGCTTCGCTCGCCGCGTGCGCGCAGTCGCCGGCCGGCCGCCAGAGGGCGGATCTCGGCACCAGCCGGCAGGCCACGATCGAGCGGCCGCACCGGGTCGCGGCATTCCGCCCGCGGCCGATCCACCGGGCGCGCATTCCCAATAATACTCGCGAGGCAAAGCAAAACGCTTCGCATGGCGTTGCCAGCTTCTATTCGGATACGGAAACCGCAAGCGGCGAGAAGTTCGACAAGAACGAATTGACCGCGGCCCATCCGACCCTGCCGTTCGGCACCAAGCTGCGTGTCACCGATGTTTCCTCCGGCCGCTTCGTCACCGTCCGGGTCAACGATCGCGGGCCGTTCGTTCGCGGACGCGTGGTCGACGTCTCGCCGTCCGCGGCCGAGGCGCTTGGCATGGTCGACAAGGGCATCACCAATGTCAGGCTCGATGTCGTGCGATAGCGCGATTCATCGAGCTGAGACGCGCCGCGCTTAACCGGCTGTTAGCTGCTTCTCGCGCACGATGGCTGCCCGAACAATTCGGGGCGGTTGGGGAGGCGGGCGCTTGAACACGATCCAGTATCTCGAAGATCAGGCCGCGCGCGCCGAGCGCCTCGCCAAACGGATCACGGATACGCTGACGATCGAAAAGCTGCTGACCTTCGCCGGCGACCGCCGCCGCGAGATCGAACTGATCGCTGGCAAGTACCGGCGCGCATAACTCCCGTAATCCATGCACTGAACGCATTCGCCCTCTCTTTGAGGCGCGGAACTTCTTTTCGCCTGCCGCGTCATCTGGGCGAGGCAAGAGGAGGAGGACATCATGGGTTTTGGAAGAGGTGCTTTGCTTTGGCTGCTTGGCGTGCCGCTGCCGATCATTCTGCTGCTGGCATTGTTCTGGCACCACTAGAGCATGATCGGGAAAAGTGTAGAGCGGTTTTCCGACAAGATCATGCTCAAGCACGAACGTTGAAGTACGGAAAAGCGCCGCGGACGCGGCGCTTTTTTGTTGCCTGCGATTTGAAGTCCATCAATTGCGCAATGCGCGATCAGGTGTGGCTCTCGACGAAGTCGCTGAGATAATCGGGCAGCGTCACGCCGTCGATGTCGCAACGCGCCTTGATCTCGCCGGCGACATCGGTGGAGATGTCCTTCATCCAGTGCTCGAGCGTGTTGAAGGAAATCACCTTGATGGGATCGTTGAAGCAGCCGGCGACGAGCTCGCCGATGGTGGCTTCGAGATCGCTGCGCTCGACCCGAATCTCAGTTGCCTTGTCGAGGCGATCGATCACCACGATCAGGGTCTGATCTGCGCCATAAGGCACGATGGAAGATGGTACGCTGGCTTCAAGCATCTTGAGGCACTCGTCTTGACTTCCGATCCCCATTAACGGGAAAAACCGGAAGAAGGTTCCTGCCTTGATCGGAAGCTTGTCGCGCGCGTGCAGCTTTCCGCGCCTGCACGCAATCAGAGATATTCCCGCAAGCGCGACAGCTCTGCGACGTGCTCGGGCGAGAGGACGCCCGTGACCAGCGGCGGCTGCGCCGTCGTGTGGATTTCATAAAGATGTCTGGTCGCCGCCGGCTTGCCCATGAAAGCGGAGATGCACTGATCGAGCGTGCCTTCGCTCACCTGATAGGTGTCCCTGTCCGGCCGGCGCTGGTTCGCCAGTGACGGCCATTTGTGCAGCACCGCAAGCGCGCTGAAATCGACCTTTGAACCTGCAACTGATGCGTCCCTCATTGTCCCCGCCCTCACGCAAAAACACCCCAGCACGCTGGTTGGCGTGCCGGGGCCCACTATCGCTGCATCTCAATGCCGCAGCCACACAACGCGGCGGCCGGGAAAAGGTTCCCGGCCGCCTTGTTGCCGTCAGCTTGCGGCCGCTGCGATCTTGTGCCCCGGACTGACATGACCGTGGCTGGTCTCGTCGCCGCGGCTGACCTCCGGCGGAAGCTCCGCAAAGCGTCGCAGGGCTTCGGCCATCTGCACGCGGCCCTGGACGCCGGTGATCACCACGTCGACCATCGCAAAGGACGAGTGGAAATGGCCGCGCGCCTTGAGCTGTTCGACCGGGACGCCGGCAGCAGCCATTGCTTCGGCATAGGCGATGCCCTCGTCGCGCAAGGGATCGAACTCGCAGGTGACGACGAAGGCCGGCGGTAACCCTGAAACCTTGCCACGCAGCGGCGAGACGCGCGGATCGGTGCGGTCGGCCGGTGAGCAGTAGAGGTCCCAGAACCAGTACATCAACGAGCGCGTCAGGAAATAGCCGGTCGCATTGTCGTTGTAGGACGGGCGATCATAGGTGCAGTCGGTGACCGGACACACTAGCAATTGGCCGGCGATCTCAGGCCCGCCGCGGTCGCGCGCGAGCTGGCAGGTGACGGCGGCGATGTTGCCGCCGGCGCTCCAGCCCGCGACCAGCACCGGTCCCGGTCTGCCGCCGAGCTCGGTGGCGTGCTCGGCGATCCAGCGCGCCGCCGCATAGCCGTCTTCGGCCGCGGCCGGGAAACGATGCTCCGGCGCGTGGCGGTAGCCGACGCTGACGAACATCATGCCGGTCCTGCGCACCATGTCGCGACAGAACGGCTCGTCGGACTGTTCGTCTCCGAGCACCCAGCCACCGCCGTGGAAATAGACCACGACCGGATGCGGCCCCGGCGTCGCCGGCTTGTAGGCGCGATAGGGCAGCGGGCCATCGGCGCCGGGCAGGGTGCCGTCGACGATCTCGCCGATCGGGCGTCCCGCCGGGCGCCCCTTGTTGAACTCGTTGACGAAGGCGCGCGCGCCGATCGCGCCCATCGACTCGATCGGCGGCAGGTTCAGCGACGCCAGCAGGTTCAGCACCAGCCGCACGTCCGGCTGCAGCTTCACCACCTCGCCGTCGTTGCATTGCGGGGCGACATTGGGGCCGCCGAGCTTGAAGCCGAGCATGCCGCGGTTCGTGACCTCGTCGCAGATGCTGCGATAGGGGCCGACGCCGCCGGTATAGGGCATCAGGCCCTGGATCTTGCCCGGCACGTTGGCGCCCGTGTACCAGGTGTTGGCGAGCCGGTGCAGCGTCACCATCGAGCAGTCAGCCATGTGCCGACCCCAGGCGGCCTGCGCCGTCTCGGTCGGCTCCATCGTGGTGAAGCCGGCATCACGCAATGCGGCGAGGCGATCGACCACCCAGTCGACATGCTGCTCGATCGACACCGCCATGTTCGAGAGCACCGACGGGCTGCCGGGCCCGGTGATCATGAAGAAGTTCGGGAAGCCCTCGACCGTGAGCCCGAGATAGCTCTGCGGCCCCTGCGCCCAGACATCGGTGAGCGACTTGCCGCCGCGTCCGGTGATCGGATGCACAGCGCGGATCGCGCCGGTCATGGCGTCGAAGCCGGTCGCGAACACGATGACGTCGACGTCGAAATTGCGCTTGCCGGTGGTGATGCCGCTTCCGGTGATCGCCTTGATCGGCTCCTGGCGCAGATTGACCAGCGTGACGTTCGGCCGGTTGTAGGTCGCATAGTAATTGGTGTCGAGGCAGGGACGCTTGGCACCGAAGGGATGATCGTCCGGCATCAGCGCCGCCGCCGTCTCGGGATCCTTGACGGCAGCACGGATCTTTTCGCGGATCAGGTCCTGGACGATCTTGTTGCCGTCGACGTCGACCGCCTGGTCAGCCCAAAGCTGCGTCAGGATGTGGACGAGGTCACCGGCTGCCCAGGCGCGTTCGAACCGCTCACGACGCTCGGCATCGCTGAGCTGCCAGCTCACGACGGTCTGCTGCGGATAGGGCACGCCGGTCATCGACTGGCGCGCCTGCTCGCGATAGGCCGCGCGGTCGCTCTGGAACATGTCCATGCGATCGGCCGGCGAGGGGCCGTTATGGGCGGGCAGCGCGAAATTCGGCGTGCGCTGGAATACGGTCAGATGCGCGGCCTGCTCGGCGATGATCGGGATCGACTGGATCGCCGAGGAGCCGGTGCCGATCACCGCGACGCGTTTTCCCGCGAGGTTGACGCCGTCATGCGGCCAGCGCCCGGTGAAATAGACCTCGCCTTTGAAATCCTTCACGCCGTCGATCTCCGGCGGCTTTGGCGCGGAGAGGCAGCCGGTGGCCATGACGTAATGACGAGCGGAAACCGGTGCGCCATTGCTGGTGGTGAGCTGCCAGCGTTCGGCCTGCTCGTCCCACTTGGCTTCCGTTACCTTGGTGTTGAAGCGGATGTCGCGACGCAACTCGTAGCGATCGGCGACGAAACCGAGATAGCGCAGGATCTCGGGCTGGGTCGCGTATTTCTCCGACCAGGTCCAGGCGCTCTCCAGTTCCGGGTCGAAGGTGTAGCTGTAGTCGATGGTCTGGATATCGCAGCGCGCGCCGGGATAGCGGTTCCAGTACCAGGTGCCGCCGACATCGCCGGCTTCTTCGAGCGCGACGGCCGAGAGGCCGGCCTTGCGCAGGCGATGGAGAAGATAGAGGCCGGCAAATCCGGCGCCGACCACGGCAACGTCGACTTGTTGGGCTGTTCCACTCGCCGCCTTGGACTCACGTGCGGCGACCATTGCGTCTGGCATGGTATTCCTCCCGTGTAGTTTGTTTTGCCGGCAGGCTAGCCCTGCAGGCCTGGTCTGTCATCAGGACAAATGCAATCTTCGGTAGTCATTCGCGGCGCGATCGTGGCCGCGCGAAGATTGCGGCGATACACGCACCGCGATGCACAATCGCCGGGATTGTCCGGGCTAATCAGAGCACATCCTTCTGTGTATGCTTGCGGCTACAAGCCACGCGTGCCCAGGGCGTCATGACAGAGTTGAGTGAGCGAACCAAAGCGAACATGGACGTCGTCCTGGAGGAGACGTGCCGCCAATTGCCGCATGGCGGCGATCACGACAGCCGCAGGTTCATCGCCGAGCGCCTGATCGAGGCGGCAAAGGCGGGACATTCCACGCTCGGCGAGCTCGGCATCATCGCAAGGCGCGCGCTGGCGGAGATCATTGCGAAGAGCGGTTAGGCGGCGGCCGCGGTGACGGTGCGCTCCCTCGCCCCGTTCTTACGGGGAGAGGGTTCGGGTGAGGGGCTTCTCTCCGCGCGTGCGACTGCCGCGAGACCTGTACCCCCTCACCCGGATCGCACCGGACGATGCTTCGCATCGCCGGGCAGAAGTAAGAACGCGGCGGTGCTTGCCTCTTCGCGCATCCAAGACGTAACCTCGCCAGGAACCCTTTCCGCGCATTGAGATCCCTCAAGATGCGGTCCCTGCTCACGCTCATCACGACGTCCGCGCTCCTTTGCTGTGCCGGCTTCGCCTTCGCGCAGCCGGTCGGACAGTTCCCCTTCGCGCTGACGCGTGAGGGGCAGATGCTGGGCGCCGTCGAAGGCGAGGTGGCCTCGTTCAAGGGGTTGGCCTATGCGGCGCCGCCGGTCGGCGCGCTACGTTGGCGGGCGCCGCAGGCGACCGTCGAGAGCTCGGAGATGCACACCGTCTACGATTACGGCGCGCCGTGCCTTCAGCCGTCGCTGCCTGATACGAGCGAGGATTGCCTGACGCTGAACGTGTTCCGTCCGTTCGGGGTCGATGGCCCGCTGCCGGTGATGGTCTTCATCCATGGCGGCGGGTTCGTCTCAGGCACGGCGAACGATCCGCTGTTCGACGGCGCAAAGCTCGCACAGGCCGGCCTCATCGTGGTGACCGTGAATTATCGCCTCGGCGCGCTCGGCTGGCTCAGCCATTCCGAATTGTCGGACGGCGGCTCCGGCAATTACGGGCTGATGGACCAGATCGCGGCGCTGCACTGGGTCCACGACAACATCGCGGCCTTCGGCGGCGATCCCGGCAATGTCACCCTGTTTGGTAGCGACGCAGGCGCGACGTCGATCGCGCTGTTGATGCTATCGGCGCCATCGCGCGATCTGTTTCAGAAAGCCATCCTGCAATCGGTGCCGGGCCGTAGCCGACTGCGCTCGGCCCAGGAGGCGGAAGTCGTGAGCCGGCAGTTCGCAGCGGCGCTCGGATCGCAGACTGATTTGCGCGCGGCCGAGCCGCCGCGCCTGCTTGCCGCCCAAAAACATCTGCTCGAAAAATCACCGCACGGCTTTGCGCCATTCATCGATGGAGCTCTGGTGAGCGGAGATGTTGCCGAAGGCTTTGCGGCCGGGCATGAAGGCCGCATTCCCCTGATCATCGGCTCGAACGATGACGAGACGGGCTTTGATAGCGAGCTCGACCTCAAGGAGGCGCTCGCAGCATCAGGTGCCACGAGCGAGGTGTTGCGCAAGCTTTATCCCGATCTCGCCAAGCCTTCGGAGCTCGCGGCGCGGTTCTACACCGACAAGGTCTTCTCCGAGCCGGTGCGGCTGCTGGCCCGCCTGCATGCCGCAAGCGGCGCGCCGACGTTTCGCTATCGCTTCGCCTACGTGCCGGAAGCGCGGCGTGCAAATCCCGAAGGCGGCCACGGGCGGGAGTTGCAGTTGATCTTCGGCGTGGAAGGCGTGCCGGGTGCGGGCATCTTCTCACGGCGCGACCGAGAGGTCGCAAGCCGCATGCGCAGCTACTGGATCAACTTTGTAAAAAGCGGCGATCCCAACGGTCCCGACTTGCCACGCTGGGACGCGGCCGCAGACCGCGATCGCCTGCTCCTGATCACGAACGACCGCATCGCGAGCGGAGACGACCCCTTGTCAGAGCGTCTCGACCGGCTCGCAGGTGAGGGCAGAAAATGAGTTGGAATTAGGCCGCGAGCTCGACGCGCGGCGCCGGGCTCAGCCGGTCTTCCTCCAGATAGTCCACCGCGCCGTCCTTCTCGACGGCATAGAACTGCTGGCCTTCCCGCGACTTGAACGCGGCGCGAACGACGCCGCGGCGGCCCTTGTCACTGTTAACGACGTCCCCCAGCGCAAACTTCCTCATCTCACGTCCCTGGCAACCGGCCGACTGCTTCGGCCACACAGCCGGGATTCTGCGAGGCAAATCGTTAACGACTTGCTAACCATGCCGGTTTGCCTATGCTCGCCGCCGATGCGCAGCTGCTACACGCGCATGTTGTCTTTGAGCCGGGCCTTTACCCATGACGCGATTTCCGACCCTGTTCCTGTCGCACGGCGGCGGCCCCTGGCCGTTCATGGAGGACAGACGGGTGCAATATGCGAAGACCGCCGAAGCGTTCGGCCGGTTGCCGCAGCTGCTGCCGGAAAGGCCCAAGGCCGTGCTCGTCATCACCGGACATTGGGAGGCCGACGCCTTCACCGTGTCGACCTCGGCGCATCCGCCGATGGTCTACGACTATTACGGTTTCCCCGAGCATACCTATCACCTGAAATATCCGGCGCCGGGCAAGCCCGAGCTTGCAGCCAGGGTGAGGGCGCTGCTCAAGCATGCGGGCCTCGATTGCCGGGAGGATCCCAACCAGGGCTTCGATCACGGCACCTTCGTGCCGCTCGGCCTGATGTATCCGAACGCCGACATGCCGATCGTGCTGCTGTCGCTGAAATCGACTTACGACGCGGCCGAGCACATCAAGGTCGGACAGGCGATCGCATCGCTCCGCGACGAGGGCGTTCTGATCGTCGGCAGCGGGCTGACCTATCACAACATGCGCGGCTTCGGCCGTGCGGAGTCCAAGCCGGTCTCGTATGATTTCGAGGCCTATCTGAACGAGGCTATCAGCAACCCGGATGCGGCGCGCCGCAACGCGATGCTGGTCGACTGGGAGAGCGCGCCGAGCGCACGCCTTGCACATCCCCGCGAGGACCATCTGCTGCCGTTGATGGTGGCCGCCGGTGCCGCCGGCAGCGATGTCGGCAAGCGCGTCTTCGTCGACGAGGTCGCGAACGTCGCGATGGCGTCGTACGTGTTTGGGTAATGACTTCTTCTTGCTCTCCCCGCTTGCGGGGAGCGGCGAAGACAGCTTCACCCGTAGCGAAGCTTCATCACGAGAATGCCGCCGGCGAGCAGCATGGTGACGGCGTTCGAGGCGATCAGTGGGCCGTCGCCGCTGAGCAGGCCGTAGATCAGCCAGAGCGCGAGGCCCAGCACCATGACCAGGAACATGCCGAGCGAGATGTCGCCGGTGGAGCGGGTCTTCCACACCTTGATGGCCTGCGGCGCGTAGGCCACGGTGGTGCAGGTGGCGGCGGCAAAGCCGATCAGCTTGATCACGAATGGTTCCATGCGCGCTCTATAGCATGGATTCGACGGCGGTCATGACTCAGGTGCGCGACACCATGAGATCGCGATACAGCGCGGCATAGTCGCCGGCGCGGTTGCGCCAGGAAACGTCGGTGGCAAGGCCGCTCAGTTGCAGCCGGCGCCAGGTCAGCTTGTCGTGGAAGACGGTGTTGGCCTTGCGCAGCGTGCCGACGAGGGCATTGGTGGTCACGGGGCCGAACTTGAATCCGGTGGCATCGCGGTCCGACGCATCGGCCTCGCCGATATCGACGATGGTGTCTTCGAGACCACCGACGCGGGAGACGATCGGCACAGCGCCATAGCGCAGCGCGCAGAGCTGGGTCAGGCCGCACGGCTCGAAACGCGAGGGCACGATCAGCGCATCCGAGCCGGCCTGGACCAGATGCGCCAAAACCTCGTCATAGCCGATCATGACGCCGATCCGCCCGGGATTGGTGCGGGCGGCGGCCTGATAGCTCTCCTGGAGATCGCGGTCGCCGCTGCCGAGCAGCGCGAGCTGCATGCCTTCGCCCAGGATGGTGGGAATGGCCTCCAGCAGCAGATCGAGCCCCTTCTGCCAGGACAGGCGGCTGATGACGCCGAGCAGCGGCGCTTCGTCCGAGGAATCCAGATTGAACTGCTGCTGAAGCACCGCCTTGTTCGCGGCCCGGAACGTCAGGTCTCCGGCGCCGAAACGATAGGCGATGTGCGGATCGGTTTGCGGATTCCATACCTCGGTGTCGATGCCGTTGAGGATGCCGCTGAGCACGTCGGCGCGTTCGCGCAACAGGCCGCCGAGACCCATGCCGCCTTCGTCGCTCTGGATCTCCCGCGCGTAGGTCGGCGACACCGTGGTGATGCGATCGGCGAGTTGGAGGCCGGCTTTCAGAAAGCTGATGCCGCCGAAATATTCGAGGCCATGGACGTCGAACGAGGACGCCCAGGGCAGGCCGATCGCGCCGATCAGTGCGCGGTCGAACTTGCCCTGATAGGCCATGTTGTGGATCGTCATCACGGTGCCGGGCCGCGGACGGTTGTCGTAGTGCAGATAGGCCGGCGCGAGTCCGGCCTGCCAGTCGTGGGCATGGACGACGTCGGGCACGAAAGCGGGGACGAGGCCGTGGCCGATATCGGCCGCGATGCGCGACAGCGCGGCGAAGCGGATGCCGTTGTCGGCCCAGTCGACGCCGTCGGTGGTGACGTAGGGATTGCCGGGCCGCGCATAGAGATGCGGCACGTCGAGCACGAACAGGTCGAGCCCGTCATGGGAGCCGGCGAGCAGGCGTCCGGGACCGCCGAAATAATCCGGCCAGCGCCGGATCTCATCCGCGCCCGCGAGCAGCCGCATCACGTCGGGATAGCCCGGCATCAAGGTGCGCATCTCGACGCCGTGCGCCTTGAGCGCGATCGGCAACGCGCCGGCGACATCGGCGAGGCCGCCGGTCTTGACGATGGGATAGACTTCGGAGGCGACCGCGAGGACGCGAACAGGCGTCATGTATTGAGCCTGTCGATCATCGGCTGGGTGATCAGCGAGATGCCCTGCTCGGTGGTGCGGAAGCGCTTGGCGTCGAATTCCGGGTCCTCGCCGACGACGAGGCCTTCGGGAATCTCGACGCCGCGATCGATCACGACGTTCTTTAAGCGAGCGCCGCGCCCGACATGGACGTAAGGCATGATCACGGCGTTCTCGACATTGGCGTAAGAGTTGACGCGCACGCCGGTGAACAGCAGCGAGCGGCGCAGCGAGGCGCCGGAGATGATGCAGCCGCCCGACACCAGCGAGCTCACGGCCTGGCCGCGCCGGCTCTCCTCGTCATGGACGAATTTCGCGGGCGGGGTGATCTCGGCATAGGACCAGATCGGCCAGGCGCGGTCGAACAGGTCGAGCTCGGGCACCACGTCGGTCAGGTCGATATTGGCAGCCCAGTAGGCATCGACCGTGCCGACATCGCGCCAATAGGCGCGCGGGTCGTCGCCGGAGCGGACGCAGGAGCTCGAGAACTGGTGCGCGATGGCGCGGCCGTTCTTGACGATGTAGGGAATGATGTCCTTGCCGAAATCGTGGTTGGAGTTCGGATCTGCAGCGTCGCGCTTGAGCTCCTCGTAGAGGAATTTCGCGTCGAACACGTAGATGCCCATGCTGGCGAGCGAGACATCAGGCTTGCCCGGCATCGGCGGTGGATCCTTGGGCTTCTCCAGGAACTCCTGGATCCAGCCGTTCTCGTCGATATGCATGATGCCAAAGCCCGAGGATTCCACACGCGGCATTTCGAGACAGCCGACGGTGACGTCTGCGCCGCTGTCGACGTGCTGGCGCAGCATCACCTCGTAATCCATCTTGTAGATGTGGTCGCCGGCGAGCACCACGATGAAGCGGGCGTTGTGCGACTCGATGATGTCGATGTTCTGGTACACGGCATCCGCCGTGCCGACATACCACATGCTCTCCGACACGCGCTGGCTGGCCGGGAGGATGTCGAAACTCTCGTTACGCTCGGGTCGGAAGAAGTTCCAGCCCATCTGAAGATGCCGGATCAGGCTGTGCGCCTTGTACTGGGTGGCGACCGCGAGGCGGCGGATGCCGGAGTTCACCGCGTTGGACAGCGCGAAATCGATGATGCGGGACTTGCCGCCGAAATAGACCGCGGGCTTGGCGCGCCGGTCGGTCAGCTCCAGGAGCCGGCTGCCGCGTCCGCCGGCCAGGACGAACGCCAGCGCCTGACGGGCAAGCGGCTCGGGTCTCGCGGCACTCATGTGATCCTCCCACAGCTCTGGCGCTTCGCGAGAGGCTTCCCCGCCGCGCGCATTGGAACCGATAGTAACGGTACGAATAGTAAATCGGGAAGGTGGTTGTTGGTTGCGAACACACGGGAAGCTTAATGCTTTGCCGCGGAGGCCGGGCCCGTCGCGCCGTCGTCCCGGTGTCATATCGGTGCGGCCGGACGCGGCATCGCGCGCCGGTCGGCCGCGTCTTGTGCGCCGCACGCAAAATCCAGGCTTTGAGAAACAGGCTTTGACTTGGCGCAAGGATGCCCGATCATGCCTGCGCGATCCCATTTCCAAGCAAACGTCAGACAGGGAGCACGACGATGAGGATCTGGAAAACGGCAATTGCCTGTTCGCTGGCGGGCGCGGTCATGGCCGGTCAAATCGGTCAGGCCAATGCGGCGCCGATGCCGACCAATGTCGCGACCATGAAGGCCGCGGCCGGCGATGACGTCACGCAGGTGTATTGGCGCGGCGGCTGGGGCTGGGGCCTCGGCGGTCTCGCGGCCGGCGCAATCATCGGTGGCGCTATCGCCGCCAGCACCGCGCCTTACGGCTATGGCTATTATGGTGGCGGTCCGTATTACGGCGGCTACGGCTATCCGGGCTACGGCTATGGCTATGGCTCTGGTTATGGTTATGCGCCGGCCTATTACGGCTACGGACCGGCCTACGCTTACCCCAGATATTATCGGCCCTACCGTCCGTATTACGGCTATCGCTACGGCTACTACCGGTCCTACGGATATTGGTAAGTTAGAGCGACAGCCACACGATCAGGCTCATGCAGGCGAAATGCATGAGCACGATCGCGGCGAGATGCAGCGGGCCGGCTTTGAAGCGAGGTCCGCGCATCCCGCTGCTTCCGCCTAGTTCGATCCCGCCGCCGCGGCGGTGAAGCTGCGGTCGACGGCTTTGCTGACGTCTAACGTCTTCGGCAGGATGCCGTAGCGCGTCGAGCGGTCGGACGCTTGCTGGATTTCCTTCACCACGTTCTCGTCGATCACGATCGGGCTGGTGCGCTGGGCGGTGTAGGCGGAGAGCAGCACGTCCTCCGGCAGCCTGGTCAGCTCGGCGGTGTTCTTGGCATATTCGCCGAGATGGTCGAGCGACCACAGCCGCGCCTTGTTCAGCCGCTGCACGAGATCCTGCACTGCCGCACGCTTGGTGGCGATGGCGTTATCGGAGGCGACGATGAAGGTGATGGTCGGCGTCAGGCCCTCGCCGTCGGCGATCACGCGCGCCTTGTCCTTCAAGGTCGCGAACGAGACATAGGGCTCCCACACCGCCCAGGCATCGATCGAGCCGGCGACCAGCGCGATCTTGGCGTCGACAGGGCCGAGCGGCGCGAAGGTCGCATCCTCCAGCTTGATCTGCGCCTTCTCCAAGGTCGCGTCGATCAGGAACTGGCCCCAGCCGCCGCGCGTGCCGGCCAGGCGCTTGCCCTTGAGGTCGGCCGCCGACTTGATCGGCGAATCCTGGCGCACCAGGATTGCTTGCGTCTTCGCATCCGAACGCGTGCCGCCGATCGCCTTGATCGGCGCGCCGGCCGCGTAGACCGACAGGAACGAGAGATCGCCGGTGTAGCCGACATCGAGCGCGCCGGCGTTGAGCGCTTCCAGGATGGGAGCCGCCGCCGGGAATTCCGACCATTCGATCTTGTAGGGCAGGTCCTTCGCATAGCCGGAGATGTCGAGCAGCGAGCGATTGCCGCCCTTCTGGTCGCCGACGCGCAGCACCACCGTGTCGGCGGCGAATGCAGCCGCGGCGGTCGACAGCGTGATGGCGGCGGCAAGCAGCGATGCGGCGAGCCGGCGGGTGATGGAATGATCGTCGGAGTTGATGCTCATGTGGCCTGTCTTGTTGCTTTGCTCACGACGCGTGAGCGAGCGATGCAGCGAGACGATCAAGTCTATGATCGCGCGATACGCAGTCAATGAAATGGCCATTCGTATTGTGCACGCATCGGGCAAGGACGTTTCTGCGCAGCGCAGCTTTCGAGAACGTGTCGTGCGTGCAGCGTCAAGATGCGCGGGAATGAAGCAGGCGAGGGGCCGCGTCGCGTTCTGCCGGCCGATACATCGGCAGAAATCGTTTCATCGTGGCTGCGCGCGCTGATGGAGAGAATGACTTCGCTTCGCGCTACATTCGAAATTCCATTTCATTGACGATGCCGCGTGTGCGCCGCATGATTTGCGCATCGTATCAACGCGGCGCGAAAACGCCGACGGAACAAATTTCTCTCAACGCAGCTCCGCACGGAACATGCGCAACGCGAACCGTTGCGCGCATGGCGGAGCCGTGCCAGCGCAGGAGTGGGGACTGATGGATAACGACAACAAGCGCGGCGGTTCGGGGCTCGACCGCCGCCACCTGCTCCAGGCCGGGCTGGCTGCGGCCTGCGCCGCGCCGCTCGGTGCCTTCGGGGCAGCGCAGGCCTTTGCGCCGCGCGCCATCGCGCCTGCAATCGACTTCTCGGAATTCCCGCTGTGCCGGACGGCATCTGATGCGCCCGCGCTGATGGGTGCCCCGCGTAAGCTGAAGCTGTCGTGGAATGCCGGCGCGGTGTGCCTCGCGCCATTGCCGGTCGCGATCGAGCACGGCTTCTTCCAGAAGCAGAATCTCGACGTCGAGCTCGTCAATTATTCCGGCTCGACCGACCAGCTGCTCGAGGCGATCGCAACGGGAAAAAGCGATGCCGGTCTCGGCATGGCGCTGCGCTGGCTGAAGCCGCTGGAGCAGGGCTTTGACGTCAAGATCGCCGCCGGCACCCATGGCGGCTGTATGCGCGTTCTGACGCGCGCCGACTCGAGCGTCGCCAAGCTTGCCGACCTCAAGGGCAAGATCGTCGCCGTCGGCGATCTCGGCGGGCCCGACAAGAACTTCTTCTCGATCCAGCTGGCAAAACTCGGCATCGACCCGAACAAGGACGTCGACTGGCGCGCCTATCCCGGCAATTTGCTCAACGTCGCCGTGGAGAAGGGCGAGGTGCAGGCGTTCCTGTCGTCCGACCCGCTGGCCTATCTCTGGCTGAAGGACAGCCAGTACAAGGAGGTCGCCTCCAATCTCGACGGCGAGTACCGCGACAAGAGCTGCTGCATCGTCGGCCTGCGCGGCAGCCTCGTGCGCGAGGAGCCGCAGGTCGCGCGCGCGATCACGCAGGCGCTGCTCGATGCGGCCATGTTCACCGCGCAGAACCCGACCGTCGCTGCGAAATCGTTCCAGCCCTATGCGCCGAAGGCGGCCACGCTCGCCGATATCGAGGGCATGGTGCGCTATCACACCCACCATCATCATCCCGTCGGCGACATCCTGAAGCGCGAGCTCAAGGCCTATGCCGACGACCTCAAGAGCGTGCAGGTGTTCAAGCAGAGCACCGACACGGCCAAATTCGCGGAGCGCATCTATGTCGACGTATTCGCTGTCTGATGGCCTCGCCTCCGGCGCGCCGCGTGTGTCGCGCGCGCCGCTGCTGGCGACCTGGTTGCGGGACTCCGGCGTCGGCATTCTCGCCAGCCTCGCCTGGATCGGCTTCGGCGTTTCCTGCCTGTGGTGGCCGGATGTCGGCGACTGGTCGCGCACGCATTCGCTCGGCATCGCCGCCTTCGTCATCGCGGCCGTCGCGCTGTTCGGCACCGTCGGCGCCGATTATCTGGGATCGGCTGGAAAAGCGCTGAACACGCGCGCGCCCTGGCTGGTCGCGCTCGGCGCATTCCTGACGCTCTGGGAAGTTGCCACCGCAAAGTTCGCCTGGCTGCCGCTGCCGTTCTTTCCGCCGCCGCAGTCGATCATCGAGGTCTATACCGACGATCTGCCAAAGCTGCTCGACAGCGTGTTCGCCTCGGTCGGGCTCCAGCTCGGCGGTTATCTGATCGGCGCGACCATCGGCTTTCTCACCGGCGTCTCGATCGGCTGGTCGCGCGCGGTCGGCTATTGGGTGCATCCGGTGCTGCGCTTCATCGGCCCGCTGCCGGCGACGGCCTGGCTGCCGATCGCCTTCTTCACGTTCCCATCGAGCTGGAGCGCCTCGACCTTTCTGATCGCGCTCGCAACCGGCTTCCCAGTCACGGTGCTGACCTGGTCGGGCGTCGCAAGCGTCAGTAACGCCTATTACGATGTCGCGCGCACGCTGGGGGCAAGACCGTCCTTCCTGGTGCTGAAGGTCGCGATCCCCGCGGCGCTACCGCACGTCTTCGTCGGCCTGTTCATGGGGCTTGGCTCGTCCTTCGCGGTGCTCGTCGTCGCCGAGATGATCGGCGTCAAGGCGGGCCTCGGCTGGTACCTGCAATGGGTGCAGGGCTGGGCGGCCTACGCCAACATGTATGCGGCGCTGATCGTGATGTCGCTGCTCTGTTCCGGCGCGATCACGCTGCTGTTTGCGATCCGCGACCGCCTGCTGGTCTGGCAGAAGGGGACCGTGAAATGGTAGCCGCAGCTGCTCTCGCCGAAGCGATCACCCATCCGGCCGCCGGCGCCGCGCTCGACATCGAGCAGGTCAGCCACGCCTTCGACATCGATGGCACTGAATTGCCTGTCCTCAGCGACGTCAGCATCGCGGTCGAGCCCGGCGAGTTCGTCGCGCTGCTCGGGCCATCCGGCTGCGGCAAGTCGACCTTGCTGCGGCTCGTCGCCGGCCTCGACAAGCCCAAGACGGGTACGCTGCGCGAGGACGAGGCCCGCATCACCCGGCCGCATCCCTCGCGCGTGGTCGTGTTCCAGGATCCGACGCTATTTCCCTGGCGGTCGGTCTGGGACAACGTCGCCCTGGGCCTCGAGGCCCAGGGCATTTTGAAGAGCCAGCGGCAGCGCGTCGACGACGCGCTCGATCTGGTTGGCTTGGCATCGTTCCGCAATGCCTATCCGCACCAGCTCTCCGGCGGCATGGCGCAGCGCGTCGCACTGGCGCGGGCGCTGGTCAATGATCCCAAGATCCTCATCCTCGACGAGCCGCTCGGCAAACTGGACTCGCTGACCCGCATCACGATGCAGGCCGAGCTGGTCTCGCTGTGGCAGCGCAAGGGCTTTACCACGCTCCTCGTCACGCACGATGCCGAGGAAGCGCTGGTGCTCGCCAACCGTGTCATCGTCTTCAGCGAGCGGCCCGCGCGGGTGAAGGCCGACATCCGTGTCGACCGGCCCTATCCGCGCCATCGCGGCGACCCGTATCTGGCCGATCTGCGCCGCCAGATCCTTGGCTTGCTGGGGTTGGACGCCACATGGTGACAACCGCAGTCCAGGGCCGGGCAGCCCATAACGAGCCCGACTTCATTGCGCGCGCCGAGACGCTTGCCGAAGGTTTTGCCGCGCGCGCCGCCGAGCACGATCGCACCGGCAGCTTCCCGTTCGAGAATTTTCGCGAGCTGTCCGAGGCGGGGCTGTTGTCGTTGACCGTGCCGGCGGCCCATGGCGGCGGCGGTGCGGGCGCACGATACGCCGCGAAAATCCTCGGTATCATCGGCAAGGCCGATGCGTCGACCGCACTGGTGCTGTCGATGCATTACATCAACCATCTCGTGATGGCGCGGAGCCCGACCTGGCCGGCGCGACTGTCGCGCAAGCTCGCGCGCGAGAGTGTCGAGGGCCTTGCGCTGATCAACGCGCTGCGCGTCGAGCCCGAGCTCGGCTCGCCCGCGCGCGGCGGCCTGCCGGCGACGATCGCGCGGCGGACCGAAACCGGCTGGCGTCTCTCCGGTCACAAGATCTATTCGACGGGATCGCCGATCCTGAAATGGTATCTGGTCTGGGCCCGCACCGACGAGGCCGAGCCGCGCGTCGGCCAATTCCTGGTGCCGGCAGGCCTTCCGGGCACGCGCATCGTCGAGACCTGGGATCATTACGGCCTGCGCGCCAGCGGCAGCCATGACGTCATCTTCGACGACGTCGTGATCCCGCTCGATGCCGAAGTCGATGTCCGCAAGGCCGCCAACTGGCGCGCGCCCGACGTCGCGCAGGCCACCGTACATACCATCTTCGTCGCGGCGATCTATGACGGCATCGCGCGTGCGGCGCGGGACTGGCTGATCAATTTCCTGAAGACGCGGGTGCCGGCCAATCTCGGCGCGCCGCTGGCGAGCCTGCCGCGCGCCCAGGAAATTCTCGGCGGCATCGAGGCGAAGCTCGCAGTCAACGCACGTTTGATCGACGGCTTTGCGTCCGATTTCGACGATGGCTTGCAGCTCAGCGCGATCGAGTCCAACATCGTCAAGTTGACGGTGACCAACAACGCCGTGGCCGCGGTGGAGGACGCCCTGTCGCTGACCAGCAATCACGGTCTTTCGCGAAAAAATCCGCTGGAGCGGCATTATCGCGACGTGCTCTGCGGCCGCGTCCACACCCCCCAGGACGATGCCACCAAAATCTCCGCCGGGCGCGTCGCGCTGGGCATCTGACCAATCCCGAATGGAGTTTCACTGATGTCCGTCGAGTTCATCGGCTTTATCGCCAACAGCAATGCTTCCGAGACCATCGTGCGCCAAGGCCCGGTGCTCGATCCGAACTATATCGAGACCGTAGCGAAGGCGCATGAGCTCGCCGGCTTCGACCGCGCGCTGCTGGCGTTCCATTCGACGACGCCCGATGCATTGCAGGTCGCTCAGCATGTGCTGACTATCACGAAGAAGCTCAAGGTGATGATCGCGCAGCGGCCGGGCTTCACCGCGCCGACGCTGCTGGCGCGCCAGCTTGCCACGCTCGACCAGCTCTATGGCGGCCGCGTCTCGCTGCACGTCATCACCGGCGGCAACGCCATCGAGCTCAGGCAGGACGGCAACACGCTCGACGACAAGGACGAGCGCTACGCCCGCACCAGTGAGTTCCTCGACGTGGTGCGGCTGGAATGGACCAGCGAGAGGCCGTTCAACTACAGCGGAAAATACTACACTGTCGAGAATGGCTTCTCGCAGGTGAAGCCGGTTCAGACGGGCGGCATCTACACCTTCGTCGGCGGCGGCTCGGATGCCGCGATCGAGGTCGCGGGCAAGCATGCCGATACGTTCGCGCTGTGGGGCGAATCCTATGCGCAGGTGCGCGACGTCACGGCGCGCGTTCATAATGCAGCCGTCAGGTACGGGCGGCCGACGCCGCGCTTCAGCCTGTCGGTGCGGCCGATCCTCGCCGACACCGAGCAGGCCGCCTGGAAGAAGGCGGAGGAGATCCTGGAACGTGCCACCGCGCTCCAGGACCAGACCGGCTACCGCCGGCCCAATCACGCCACCGACGGCGCCAAGCGGCTGCTGGCGCTCGCCGATCAGGGCGCGCGCATCGACAAGCGGCTGTGGACCGGGATCGCAAAGCTCACCGGCGCCAACAGCAACACCACCGCGCTGGTCGGCACCCCCGAGCAGGTCGCGGAGGTGTTCGCCGATTACTACGATCTCGGCGTCGGCCATTTCCTGATCCGCGGCTTCGATCCGCTTCCCGATGCCATCGAGTATGGCCGCGAGCTGATCCCGCTGACGCGCAAGCTGATCGCTGCACGCGACCAGCAGCGGGGGATCGCGGCGGAATGATCCGGTTCATTGTTGCTGTAGCGCTCGCGTTTGCGGGCGCTGACCTTGCCGGCGCGCAAACGACGCTTCGCGTCGGCGACCAGAAGGGCAATTCGCAGGCCGTGATGGAAGCGGCCGGCGTGCTCAAGGACGTGCCGTACAAGATCGAGTGGAGGGAGTTTCCGGCGGCAGCCCCGCTGCTGGAGGCGCTCAGCGCCGGGGCCATCGAGACCGGGCTTGTGGGCGATGCGCCCTTCACTTTCGCCGCCGCCTCCGGCGCGCCGGTGAAAGCGATCGCCGCGATCCGGCAGACGCGCGAGGGGCTTGCCATCCTGGTACCCGAGAATTCGCCGATCAGGAGCTTCGCCGATCTGCGCGGCAAGAAGATCGCGACCGGCCGCGGCTCGATCGGCCATCAACTCATCCTGGCCGCGCTCGAGAAGAACGGCTGGAGTGCGAGCGACGTGCAGATCGCGTTCCTCGCGCCCTCCGATGCCAAGATCGCCTACACGCAAGGCTCGGTCGATGCCTGGTCGACCTGGGAGCCTTATGTGAGCCAGGAGGAGGTGCTGTTCAAATCGCGCCGCATCATCACCTCCGAAGGCCTGACGCCGGGTCTCAGCTTCCAGGTGGCGCGGCCCGACGCGATCCGCGACAAGCGGGCGGAGCTCACGGACTTCGTCCGGCGGCTTACTGCGGCGCGGGCGTGGTCGCTGAACAATATCGACAGCTATGCCGCGACCTGGGGCAGGCTGATGAACATCCCGAGCGCCGTGCCGCAAAACTGGCTCTCGCGCGCAAAGATCCGGATCGCTCCGATCGACGACGGCGTGGTCGCCGATGAGCAGAGTACGATCGACCTCTATTTCCGCTGGGGCTTGATCAAGCAGAAGCTCGATGCGGCGGATATCGTGGACCGCTCGTTTGCGGATGCGATCGCGAAGGCAGGATTGTAAGCGCACTTTCATGTTCCTGGACGCGGTACCTTCCCTCTCCCCTTGTGGGAGAGGGTGGCATAGGCGGCCTTTGGCCGCCGTGTCTCAAGAACGCCGATGCTTTGCATCGGCCATGGCGTAGCGGCGAGACGGGTGAGGGGTCTCTCTCCGCGAGTTCGGAAGCGTAAGGTGGGCAAAGGCGCACTTGCGCCGTGCCCACCATCTCTCCTCGATGACAGAAGCCGTGGGCACGCTTCGCTTTGCCCACCCTACGAGACTGCGTTCGCGAATAGATACCCCGGATCCGGCGTTTCGCGCCACCTTCTCCCACAAGGGGAGAAGGAAGAAGCGCTCTCACAGGCATTTCAAGGACTCGTGAGAAAGGAGCAGGTTTCCCACCCAGTCGCCTTCTTCGAAATATTCCTTCTCCATTCCCGGCCCGCGCCGACATCGCCATTGCTATTTGCACCACCTCCCTTGCGCCACGTTGCGTCTCCTCAAAAATTAATACGACGACCACATCGGGAGACCGGCCATGGGCCTGCAAGAAACAAAAATCGAGTCGCTTCCCTTCGTCACCGCTGAACTCAACTATCTCGCGCCGACATCAGGCAAGCCGCGCACCTATGCCTTCGATCCGCCGCCCGGCGAGCCCAAGAGCACCTCGCTGCCGGAGCCGCACCAGGTGCCGATCTTCGATGCGCGCCTGATCGCCGACAATTTCTCGCTCGACCGCGAGGGCTTTGCACTGGTGCGGCATCCGACCCGCGTGAAGGACTTTTACAACGACGAGGAAATCCGCACCGTCTATTATCCCGCCGTCGAAGCCTTCCTGCGCGCGACGCTGAAGGCGGATCGCGTCGTGATCTTCGATCACACCGTGCGCAAGCGTGTCGAGGGCGCGGCCGACATTCGCGGCGGCGGGCCGCGCCCAGCCTGCAACGCGCGTCCATGTCGACCAGACCATTGTCTCCGGCGCCAACCGCGTGCGCGAGCATCTGCCCGACGAGGCCGAGGAGCTGCTGAAGGGCCGCGTGCAGGTGATCAATCTGTGGCGGCCGATCCGCGGACCTCTACGCGATTCACCGCTGGCGATGGCTGACGGCACGACGGTCGCGCCGGATGATCTCGTCGCCTCCGACCTGATCTATCCCAACCGTCGCGGCGAGACCTATTCGGTGAAATACAATCCGAACCATCGCTGGTTCTATTTCCCCGAGATGACGCCGGACGAGGCGCTGCTGCTCAAATGCTATGATTCCGCAACCGACGGCCGCACGCGCTTCGGGCCCCACACTGCCTTCGCCGATCCGAACACGCCCCGGGATGCGGCGCCGCGCGAGAGCATCGAGGTGCGCACGCTAGTCTTTCACAAATCGTAACAATGTGTGATGGCACTGCCGCGCATTGCGCGGCAGTGTTTTGGGAACTTAAGGGAACAAAGCGACGTTTGCAGCGCCGGGCAGGGCAAACCGGGAGCGGTGCCGTGCGAGCGCAAACGACATTTTTGCTTTGTTTAACCTCATTTCTCGCCGTTATTTCAGTTGCACAGGCCGAAAGTGGACTGGCCTCCTATTACAGCTATGCAAAAGCCGGCCGGGGCGAATTGACCTGCGCCCACCGTACGCGTCCGTTCGGCAGCGTGCTCAAGGTGTCCTACAGCGGACGCACGATCCAGTGCCGCGTCAACGATCGCGGCCCCTTCATCCGCGGCCGGATCGTCGATCTCTCGGTGCCGGCCGCCCGCGCGCTCGGCATGATGAGCGCCGGCGTGGTGCGGGTCTCGGTGGAATAGCGCGTCCATCATTATTGCGGCAAGCGACCCTGCTGCTCCTCACCCTGAGGAGCAGCGCTCTTGCGCGGCGTCTCGAAGGGCGAGGCCACAGCGGGGGCCCTTCATCCTTCGAGACGCGCGTTCCGCGCTCCTCAGGATGAGGGGGCGAGAGCTCGCATCGCAGTTTAATCACCGTAGAAACTGCGTCGAATTGGCTATAATGCCCTCAGCGACAAGTGGGGGAATTCGTATGGCCAAGATCAGGGTTGGGCTCGTCGGCTGCGGCTTCGTGTCGGAGCTGCATATGTATGCGTTCCGGCGCGTCTATGGCGTTGATGTCGAGGTCGCGGCGGTGGCCGCGCGCGGCGACAAAGTTGTCGCGTTCGCCCAGCATCACAATATTCCGCGCGTTTATCGCAGCTTTGCCGAATTGATCGCGGACCGCGAGCTCGATGTCATCGACATCTGCACCCCGCCCAACCTCCATGCCCGGATGATCGTCGCCAGCATGCAGGCCGGCAAGCACGTGATCTGCGAAAAGCCGTTCGCGGGCTATTTCGGCCGCGAGAGCGACAAGCAGCCGATCGGCAAACATGTGCCGAAGGCGCTGATGTATCAGCGCGTGCTGGAGGAGATGGACGCGACATGCGCCGCGATCGAGCGGACCGGCAAACTCTTCATGTATGCCGAGGACTGGATCTACGCGCCGGCGGTGACCAAGATCGCGGAGATCATCAAGGCGACCAAGGACAAGATCCTGTTCATGAAGGGCGAGGAGAGCCATTCCGGCTCGCACGCGGCGCATGCGGCGCAATGGGCGATGACTGGCGGCGGCTCGCTGATCCGCATGGGCTGCCATCCGCTCTCGGCGGTGCTGTATCTGAAGCAGGTCGAGGCCAAAGCGCGCGGCGAGAGCATCCGTGTCGCCAGCGTCACCTGCGATGTCGGCAATGTCACGGCCGTCCTGAAGCCGGAGGAGCGCACCTATATCAAGGCCAATCCCGTCGATGTCGAGGATTGGGGCACGCTCACCGCGACCTTCTCCGACGGCACCAAGGCCACCGTGTTCTCCGGCGACATGATCATGGGCGGCGTGCGCAATCTGATCGAGACCTACACCTCCGGCGGGTCGCTGTTCGCCAATATCACGCCGAACACCCATCTGATGAGCTACCAGACCTCCGAGGAGAAGCTCGCCAGCGTCTATATCACCGAGAAGGTCGACCGCAAAACCGGTTGGCAATATGTGTGCCTGGAGGAGGAATGGACGCGCGGCTATTTGCAGGAGATCCAGGATTTCATGGAATGCGCCGCGAGCGGACGGCAGCCGCTGTCGGATCTCGCGCTGGCCTATGAGACGATCAAGGTGAACTACGCCGGCTATTGGGCCGCGGAAGAGGGGAAACGCGTGGTGCTGTAGGCCGTTGCCACGCGCCCGCTGCTCGTCGGGGGCTGTCGCTTACCAGGCCCCGACCGCGATCATGATCGCGATGGTCATGCACGAGAGACAGGCAATCGACGCAGTATAGAATTCGGGCGTGTTCATTGTTGCCTCCTGAAAAGTGCGGCCTTTCTCAAAGGCTGCTGACGCGAGGAGAGGCGGCTATTTTCTGGTGCGGTTCAACTCCGCTTCGTGCTCCGCGTCCGTCTCGGCATCCGGATCGGCAAAGTCGTCGCCCGGCAGAACGAGTTCATCACGCTTGCCGGTGAGCAGAAGCTGTTTGCGCATTTCCGCCAGGCGGGCGCGGCAGTATTCCTTGTAGAGCAATTCGAAAATGGCGGGCATCTTCACCCCCATCGCTGGATTTCACGACCTGAGAAATTTCTGATTCCGGCCGGACAGGCCGCTATGCGAGCCGGTCCTGCGCGTGATGATCCTCGGCCTTAAATCGAATTAAGGCGTGAAAGCAGCGTGAAACGAAATGAGGGGGCAGCGCCGGATGAAGGGGCTGTCGCCCCAAGTTAATCCGTGAGAGGTTCGCGCGTGACGTGAACCTCTCAGCACTTCGCCGGTCTGGCGAGTTATTCACTCCAAAGGGAGAGGGCCCACCGCCTCACGCCCCGTAAGTCGAGCCCTTCGGCAGCGGGAACACCGGATCCTGCGTGCGGATGTTGGTCGGCCACACCACGGAGATGTGCTCGCCGGCATTCTGCATCACCACCGGCGTCGAGCGCTCGTTCTGCCCTGAGAGCGGCGTGCCCGGCGGGAAGAATTTGACGCCATAGCCCTGGATGGTGCCGCCGGCGGGGATGTCGACGTCGAGCGCGGCCTTGCGGATCGCCTCCGGCTCGAAGCTGCCGTATTTCTCCTTGGCGACTGGCAGCACGTTGTTGAGCAGCACCCAGGTCTGGTTGAACCCCATCGAGCAGTGCGGCGGCACGTCGGTGGCGCCGGTCTTGGCCTTGTAGCGCGTGACCATCGCGTTGATCAGGTCGCCCATGCCGGGGGCCAGCTTTGCGGGATCGAGCAGCTGGGCCGGCACCGGATCGATGTTGCAGAAATTGTCGATGTCGGCACCGAAGGTCGCGCGCAGCTTGTCGAGCTGGCTGTAGCCGGCGCCGGCGCCGAACAGCATCTTGAAGCGCAACCCGCTCTCGCGCGCCTGGCGCAGGAACAGGGTGATATCGGGGTTGTAGCCGGCATGCGAGATCACGTCGGCCTTGGCGCGCTTGATCTTGGTGACCAGCACCGAGAGATCGGGCGCGGAAGCCGAGTAGCCCTCGCGCAGCACGACCTGGATGCCGGCCTGCTTGGCATAGGCCTCGTCGGCGGTGGCGACGCCGACGCCGTAAGGACCGTCCTCGTGGATCAGCGCGACCTTGACGTCCTTTGGGTCCATGCCGAGCTTGCCTTGCGCGTGTTCGGCGAGGAAGGCGGCGAAGGCCTGCCCGTATTGATCCGAATGGATCTGCGCACGAAACACGTATTGCAGGTTCTTGTCCTTGAACACGGCGGTCGAGACCGCGGTCGTGATCCAGAGGATCTTCTTCTGCTGCTCGACCTTGGCCGCGAGTGGCACCGCGTGCGAGCTCGCATAGACGCCGTTGAGGATGTCGATCTTCTCCTGGCTGATCAGACGTTCAGCCTCGTTGATCGCAACGTCGGGCTTGCTCTGGGAGTCCGCGGCGACCGGAGCAATCTTGTACTTGCCGCCGACGCCGCCCTTCTCGTTGACGAGATCGATCGCGATCTGCGCGCCAACCGAGGAGGCGACCGAACCGCCGGCGGCGAAGGGGCCGGTGAGGTCGTAGATCAGGCCGATGCGCAATGTCTCGGCCTGCGCCTGGGCCCTCGTCCAATCGAGGCTGAGTGCGGCGGCGGCAGCCGCCGAGCTCTTCAGCAGCTGTCTGCGTGAAGTCGGCATCCTATCCTCCCTCAAAACCCGTCTGTTGATCGGTCTTGTTATCTTTTTACGAAGTATGGGGAACCGGGAGGCTGAAAGTCAACAAGGCGAAAGTCGCGGTCTATCCTCCGCGGACCGGAACGCAATTGCGAAATGGGCCGGGATGACGCTGCGGAACGCGTTTGGTCACTGCTCCAGGCGGCGGGCAAGATAGCGCGCCGTCTTCCCGCCGGCCTTTGCGCCGTTCTTTCCGCTGTTCTTGGCCACCTGATGCGGTGTGCCCGATGCGACGATAGTGCCGCCCTCGTCGCCGGCGCCGGGGCCGAGATCGATGATCCAGTCGCTGTGGGAGACGACATCCATGTCATGCTCGACCACGACCACGCTGTTGCCGGCATCCACGATCCGGTCGAGCTGGGCGATCAGGCGCTCGACATCGCGGGGATGAAGACCGGTGGTCGGCTCGTCCAGGACATAGAGCGTGTGCCCGCGTTGCGGACGCATCAGCTCGGTCGCCAGCTTGATGCGCTGCGCTTCACCGCCGGACAATTCGGTCGCGGACTGGCCGAGGCGGATATAGCCGAGGCCGACCTCGCGGACGACCGACAGCGACCGGTTCAGCGTGGCATCGCCCTCGAAGAAATCGAAGGCCTCGTCGACGCGCATCGCCAGCACGTCCGCGATGGACTTTTCGCGGATCTTCACCTCCAGCGTCTTGTCGTTGTAGCGGGCGCCCTTGCAGGTCGGGCAGGGCGCATAGACGCTGGGCAGGAACAGCAGCTCGACGCAAACGAACCCTTCGCCCTCGCAGGTCGCACAGCGCCCCTTCGCGACATTGAACGAGAAACGCCCGGCATCGTAGCGGCGAGCTTTGGCCTGCGGCGTTGCCGCGAACAGCTTCCGCACGTGGTCGAACAGGCCGGTATAGGTTGCAAGGTTCGATCGCGGCGTGCGGCCGATCGGCTTCTGGTCGACGACGACGAGGCGATCGATCTGGTCGAGGCCGGCAATGATCTTGCCTCCCAAGGTTTCGACCGTTGGTGCCAGGCTGTCATCCTCGGTGTCGGCGGCAAGCGTGTGGCCGAGATGATCGGCCACGGCATCGACCAGGAACTGGCTGATCAGGCTCGATTTGCCGGAGCCCGATACGCCGGTGATGCCGGTGATCACGCCCAGCGGGATATCGACGTCGAGGCCACGGAGATTGTTGCGGACCACACCCCTGATCTTCAAATGCCCTTTCGGCGCGCGACGGGTCGTCGGCAGCTTCTTGCGCGGATGCGCGAGATAGGTCGCGGTTCGCGATTGCTCGATGTCGCCGAGCCCCGCCGGCGGCCCGCTATAGAGGATGCGTCCGCCGCCTTCGCCGGCGTCGGGCCCGACGTCCACCAGCCAGTCGGCATGCCGGATCACCTCGATCTCGTGCTCGACCACGAAGATCGAGTTGCCCGCGTGCTTCAGCCGGTCCAGTGCGCGCAGCAGCGCCTCGGTGTCGGCGGGATGCAGGCCTGCGGACGGCTCGTCGAGCACGTAGACGACGCCGAACAGGTTGGAGCGGACTTGTGTTGCCAGCCGCAGACGCTGCAGCTCGCCCGGCGACAGCGTGGGCGTGCTGCGTTCGCAGGCGAGATAACCGAGGCCAAGGTCGAGCAGGACGGCGAGGCGCGCCGACAGGTCCTCGCAGATGCGCCGGGCGACGACGGCCTTCTCCGACCTGTCCGGCGATGGTCGTGCGAACGGCTTGATCAGCTCGTGCAGCTGCTTGAGCGGCAAATGCGAGATCTCTGCGATGTTGAGCCCTGCGAACTTGACCTTGAGCGCCTCCGGCTTCAGCCGCGTGCCATGACAGGTCGGGCAGTCCTGCGTGATCATGAACTGCGCGACGCGACGCTTCATCATCGCGCTCTCGGACTTGGCGTAGGTCTGCATCACGTAGCGCTTCGCGCCGGTGAACGTGCCCTGGTAGCTCGGCTCCTCCTTGCGGCGCAGCGCCCGCTTGACCTCGGCGGCGTCGTAGCCGGCATAGACCGGAACGGTCGGCTGCTCCTCGGTGAACAGGATCCAGTCGCGGTCCTTCCTGGGCAGCTCGCGCCAGGGCTTGTCGACGTCGTAGCCCAGCGTCGTCAGGATGTCCCGGAGGTTCTGTCCCTGCCAGGCGCTCGGCCAGGCCGCGACGGCGCGCTCGCGGATCGTCTTGGTGTCGTCGGGCACCATGGATTTTTCGGTGACGTCGAGCATCCGGCCGATGCCGTGGCAGGTCGGGCAGGCGCCCTCCGGCGTGTTCGGCGAGAACGCCTCCGCATAGAGCATCGGCTGCCCGCGCGGGTAATCGCCGGCGCGAGAGTAAAGCATCCTGAGCAGGTTGGAGATGGTCGTGACGCTGCCGACGGACGATCGCGTCGTCGGCGCGCCGCGCTGCTGCTGGAGCGCGACGGCAGGCGGCAGCCCTTCGATATCGTCGACTTCAGGAATCTGCATCTGGTGGAAGAGGCGGCGCGCGTAGGGCGACACCGACTCCAGATAGCGCCGCTGCGCCTCGGCGTAGATCGTTCCAAAGGCG
Source organism: Bradyrhizobium genosp. SA-4 str. CB756 (assembly GCF_000473125.1). Taxonomy (NCBI): domain Bacteria; kingdom Pseudomonadati; phylum Pseudomonadota; class Alphaproteobacteria; order Hyphomicrobiales; family Nitrobacteraceae; genus Bradyrhizobium; species Bradyrhizobium genosp. SA-4. Next base: position 695,823 of record NZ_KI421499.1, read on the forward strand.
AGCGAGGATTTACCGGAGCCCGACACGCCCGTGAACACGACGAGGGCGTTGCGCGGAATCTTGACGTCGACATTCCTGAGGTTGTGCTCGCGCGCACCCCGGACCCGAACGAAGCCGTCATCCTGCATCAGGCTCTCGGATTGTCTCGGTCGATCGTCCATCTGGCTCCTCCAGCCCAGCGTCGGGATTAACGGCAAGATCGCAGGATGGGTCCTGGGACGCCAGCGCACCAGTTCCGTTCTTAACACAACAGAAGGCCCGCCGCGGTGACAGCGGCGGGCCTTGCAAGGTTGGTGAGGGGAGTTGGGCGCCGAGAAGCGCCACTCGTCAGCTTATTGGGACAGCTTCACGAAGTTCGGAAACTTCAGCTTGCCTTCGGCGATCTTCTCGGGCCAGACCACGACCTGCTTCTGATCCTGCCACTGGAAGACGAGGCCGGTCACTGCGCCCGGGCCGGACTTGATGCCGTGGGTGAACTCGTCGTCCTTGCCGTAGAACTGGATCTGGCCGATCGTGCCCTCGAAATTGGTCTTCTCGAGCTCGGCCACCATCTTGTCGGGATCGGTCGAGCCGGCGCGCTTGATCGCGTCGGTGATGATGTAGACCTCGTCATAGGCGGTGTAGCCGGTATAGGCCGGCGGCGTGCCGAACTTGGCCTTGAAGGCGGCCGCGAACGGTTTTGTCTTTGAGGTCACGGCGACGTCGGGGGTGGCCACTGCGAGCGACGGCACGCCGTCGGCGGCGCCATTGGTGTCCTTCCAGAAGGTCGGGCTCAGCGCCTGCGCGCTGATGCCGAACATCGGGATCGGCACCTGCTGGTTCTTCCACTGCACGGTCGGCTGCACGCCGACATGCGAGATGCCGGTCACGATCACGTCGGGCTTCTTGCTCTCGATATTATTGAAGATCGGCGTGAAGTCGGTGGTGTCGGGCGAGAAGCGGACATGCTCGACGACCTTCAGGCCGGCCTTGGGCAGGCAGGCCTCGTAGCCGACGTCGAGCGGCTTGGTCCAGGCCGCGTCCTCGCTCATGATCGCGACGGTCTTGAACTTGAGCTTGTCGACCAGGAGGTCCTTGGCTGCGTCGCAGACGAGCTGGGCCTGGGCCGCCGAGGTCAGGTAGCCGTGGAAGGTGTACTTGTTCTTCTCGTAGTCGTTGTGGATCGCCTTGGTGATCTCGTTCGAGGCGGCACCTGGAGTGATCAGCGGCATCTTCAGCCGCGCCGCCCACGGCTCGAGCGCGAGAACGACCTCGGAGATGTAGCTCGCGATCACGGCGGAGACCTTGTCCTCGCTCACCGCGCGCTGGAACGCGCGAACGGAGTCGGCCGAGGAGCTCTTGTTGTCATAGGTGACGATCTCGACCTTGCGGCCGAGGATGCCGCCCTTGGCGTTGATCTCGTCGGCGGCGATCTGCGCGCCGCCCGGCGTCGCAGCGCCCGCGATCGACTGCACCTCGGCGATGACGCCGATCTTGATCGGATCGTTCGATTGCGCGTAGGCGGGGGCGGCAAGGCACAGCGCCAGCGCCGAGGCGATGAAGCTGCCGCTGAGAACTGAAGATCGCATGGTCGTTTCCCTTTCTATGCTTTTTGTTGATGTCGAGGACTTACAGAAAATCGGCGCCGGCCTCCGCCGCGAAGCGGCCGGGATCACCTTCCCAGACGATTCGCGCATGCTCCAGCACATAGACGCGATCGGCGTGCGGCAGCGCGAAAGTCACGTTCTGCTCGCCGAGCAGCACCGTGATCGAGGTGGTCTGACGCAGCTTGGTCAGCGCCTTGGACAATTGCTCGAGGATGACCGGCGCAAGGCCCAGCGTCGGCTCGTCCAGGATCAGGATCTGCGGCTGCATCATCAGCGCGCGGCCGATCGCCAGCATCTGCTGCTCGCCGCCGGAGAGCGTCTGCGCCATCTGGCCCTGACGTTCCTTGAGGATAGGGAACAGCTCGAACAGCCACGCGAGCTGCGCGGCGCGCTTGTCGTCGGAAAGATGCTGGCCGCCGAGGTCGAGATTCTCCCGCACGCTCATCTCGCCGAACAGCTCGCGCGATTCCGGGCATTGCACGAGACCGCTGCGCGCGATCTTCGCAGGAGACGTGCCGCGCAGCTTGTCGCCGCCGCGCACGATCTCGCCGGTGTAGGGCAGGAAGCCGGAGATGGTGTTGAACAGCGTGGTCTTGCCGGCGCCGTTGAGGCCGACCACGGAGACGAACTCGCCCTCGTGGACGTGGATCGAGACGTTCTCCAGCGCCTGGGCCTTGCCGTAGAACACGCTGACATTGTCGACCTGGAGCAGCGGCACCCTGTCCTTGAAGCTGGTCTCGGGACGCGCATGGGTCTCGATCGCGCCGCCGAGATAGACCCGGCGCACGGTCTCGTTTCGCATGACGTCCTCGGCCTTGCCGGTGACGATCTCCTCGCCGAGATACATCGCGAGCACGCGGTCGACGAGCGCTGCGACGCTCTTGACGTTGTGGTCGACCAGCATCACGGCGCGGCCCTCGTCGCGGAAGCTGCGGATCAGGTCGGAGAAGATGTCGACCTCGGCCCGCGTCAGGCCGGCGAAGGGCTCGTCCACCAGCACGACCTTGGGATCGCGCGCGATCGCTTTCGCAAGCTCGAGCCTGCGCAGGTCGGCGAACGGCAGCGTCGGCGGACGGCGGTTCATCACGCTGCCGAGCCCGACGCGCTCGGCGATCCATTTGGCGCGCTCGACCAGCGCCTTGTCCGGAAACAGCATGAACAGGCTGTCCGGCAGCAGCGCCACCATGATGTTCTCCAGCACCGTCTGCCGGTTCAGCGGCCGCGAGTGCTGGAACACCATGCCAAAGCCCTTGCGCGCGATCTTGTGCGCGGGCAGGCCGGCGACGTTCTCGCCTTCGAAGACGACTTCGCCCGCGGTCGGGCGCTCGATACCCATCACGCTCTTCATCGCGGTCGACTTGCCCGAGCCGTTCGGCCCGATCAGGCCAAAGATCTCGCCGGCGTTGACCTCGAAGCCGAGATTCTTCACCGCCGTCAATCCGCCGAAGCGTTTGGTCAGGCCGCGGACTTCGAGCACGGCCCGGTTTGAAAGCCTCATATCCATCACGAACGAGCCTCGCGCGAGAGGGCCGCTCCGAGGAAGCCGCCGGGGAAGAACAGCACGACGAGCAGGGCGACCGCCGAGACGATGAAGGTCGCAAGCTCTCCCGTGGGCCGCAGGAATTCGCCGGCGACGATCAGGAAGATCGCGCCCAGCGCCGCGCCGAGCACGGTGCGCCGGCCGCCGAGCACGGCCGAGACGATGACGTTGACGCCGACCGCGACGTCGACGACGGTGCCGACCGAGGCGGTGCCGAAGTAGAACACCAGCAGCGCTCCTGACAGACCCGAGAAGAACGCCGAGACGATGAAGGCGGCGAGCTTGTGCTTGACGATGTTGAAGCCGAGCGCGCCGGCCTGCACCGGATCCTGGCCGCTGGCTTGGAGCACGAGGCCGATCGGCGATTGCGACAGGCCATAGAGGATTGCGGCCGAGATCGTCATGAAGCCGAGTGCGATCCAGTAATTGGCGCCGGCATTGATGGTGATGACGTCGGGGATGGTGAGGCCGATCTCGCCGCCGGTGAGATCGGCGAACACCACGATGAAGTTCTGCAGCATCAACACCGCGACCAGCGTGGTCAGGCCAAAATACGGCCCGCGCACGCGCAGCGCCGGCAGCGCCAGCACGAGGCCGGCGATGACCGAGGCCAGCGCCCCGAGCACGATGCAGAGATAGACTGACCAGCCGAACTGGTTGTTGAGGATGCCGGCGGTGTAGGCACCGACGCCGATCAGGAAGGTCGGACCGAAATTGACCTCGCCGGCGAAGCCGAAAAGCAGGTCCCAGGCCATCGCGAACACGCCGAAATAGAACGCGACGGTGAGCAGCCCGAGCACATAGCCGGAGACGTAGAGCGGCAGCGTCGCTGCGATGACGACGAGCGCCAGCGAGATGAAGAACAGGCGCGAGGTGAAGAAGGTGGACATCTCAGCGCCTCCCCAAGAGGCCCTGGGGCCGGATGTACATCACGAACACAAGCAGCAGCAGCGCCGGGATGGTGCGGTAGGCCGGTGAGATCAGATAGGCCGTGATGGTCTCGAGATAGCCGACCACGAAGGCCGCGATCAGCGAGCCGGAGACGCTGCCGAGGCCGCCGAGCACGACGATCGAGAACGCGCTCGCGGTCAGCGGTCCGACGCTGTAGGAGCTGACCCCTAAGAACATGCCGAGCAGTACGCCGGCGATGCCGGCGAGGATGCCGTAGATCGCCCAGACCACGATGTAGATGTTGGTGAGCTCGAGCCCGAGCAGGGTGACGCCGCGCGGGTTCATCGAGGCCGCCAGCACCGCCTTGCCGGTGCGGGTGCGGTTCACCAAGAGCCACAGCAGCGCGATGACGAGGCAGCACACGATGGCGGTGAAGATCTCGTTGCGCGGGGTGCGCACGCCGAGGATCTCGACCACGCCTTCGACGATCGGCAGCACGGTCTTGGCGTTGTTGGTGAAGAAATAGGCGATCAGCTCCTGGATCATGATGCCCCAGAGCAGCGTGCCGGTGAGGACGAAGATCTCCTTTTCCTCGTTCGGGATGCGACGTGAATCCTGGATCGGCTTCACCACCGCGAAATAGGTGGCGAAGGCGGTGACGAGCGCGACCGCGACGCCGATCAGCGCGCCGGCATAGGTGCCGACGCCGAGGATGCTGGCGGCGGCCCAGGCGGCGACGGCTGCGGCCACCATGATGGCGCCGTGGGAGAGGTTGAGCACGCCGGAGACGCCGAAGATCAGCGTGAAGCCGGTGGCACCGAGAGCGTAGAGAGCACTGATGGCAAAGCCATCGATCAGAATCTGGAAAACTCGCATTGATGATTGGCCAGGTGGCAGTCAAACTGCCGCTTCGAGGAAAGGTGCTGCGGGGCGCCGCATGTGGAAGCTCCCGGGAGGTGGTCCCGGGAGCTGTTCCTGCTAATTCGAGAGCTTGATGAAGCTCGGGAACTTGACGTCGACCTTGGCGACGTCCTTGGGCCAGACCGCGCTCTGCTTGCCGTCCTGCCATTGCAGCATCAAGCCCGTGATCAGGCCCTTGCCGTATTTGATCGAGTGGGTGAACGGATCGTCCTTGCCGTAGAACTGGACGCGGCCGATCGTGCCTTCCCAGTCGGTCTTCTCCAGCGCCGCGACCAGCTTGTCGGCCTCGGTCGAGCCGGCACGCTTCACCGCGTCGGCGATGTAGTAGACCTCGTCATAGGCGGTGTAGCCGGCATAGGACGGGTAGTTGCCGAACTTCTTCTTGAAGTTTTCGGCGAACGGCACCGACTTCGGCGTCACCGCGACGCCGGGCCCGGAGACGCCCTGATAGAGCACACCTTCGGCGGCCTGGTTGGTGTCCTTGCCGAAGGTCTCGTTGGTCGCCTGCGAGGAGATGCCGAACATCGGGATCGGCACCTGCTGGTTCTTCCACTGCACCGTCGGCTGCACGCCGACATGGGAGATGCCGGTGATGATCACGTCGGGCTTGGAGCCTTCGATCTTGTTGAAGATCGGCGTGAAGTCGGTGGTATCAGGCGAGAAGCGGATGTGGTCGAGCACCTTCAGCCCGATCTTGGGCAGGCATTCCTCGTAGCCGATGTCGAGCGGCTTGGTCCAGGCGGCGTCCTCGCTCATGATGACGGCCGACTTCATGTGCATCCTGTCGACGAGCAGGTCCTTGGCGGCATCGCAGACTGAGAGCGCGAGCGCCGCCGAGGTCAGGTAGCCGTGGAAGGTGTACTTGTTCTTCTCGTAGTCGGCGTGGACGCTCTTGCTGATCTCGTTGGAGGCGGCGCCCGGCGTGACGAACGGCGTCTTCAGCCGCGACGCCCAGGGCTCCAGCGCCAGCACGACCTCGCTGATATAGCTGGCGATGACCGCGTTGACCTTGTCCTCGTTCACCGCGCGCTGGAACGCGCGCACGGAATCGGCCGAGGAGGAGTGATTGTCGTAAGAGATGATCTCGATCTTGCGGCCGTCGACGCCGCCATTGGCGTTGATCTCGTCGGCGGCGAGCTGCGCCGCTTGCGGAATGGAGGCGCCGGCAATCGCCTGCGCTTCGGCGATCACACCGATCCGAAGCGGATCGGCTGCAAGTGCTGCGCCTGAGGCTGCCATCACTGCGCCCGTCGCGGCGGCACCAAGCGTCATTCGCAATGCAACAGAGAGTGCTTTATTCATGTTGTTCTCTCCCTTTGAACCAAGCTTCTTTGAGCTATTGGGGCGCGACTATAACGGCGAGGGAATTCTCGGCAAGTGAAACCGCGTTCAGGAATGTGAGAAGGGGACTAAAGTCTATCGCTGCGTAAATTGCAGGCAGGAGCGGTGCGAACAACCCGTTGCACGCACAGGCATGCAGATTTCGTCGATGGGCATGCGTGAGCGTCGAAGGCGCGCAAATAACAGGCGTCGAGCGAAAAGCTGCGATGCTGCTGCGCTCAGCGCGCTTGCAGCAGCGATGGATCGAGCGGCGGGAGCCGGGCCGGATCGAACGGCGCAAGGTCCACATCGCGCGTTGCGCCCTTGGCGATCAGCTGTGCCATGGCCTCGCCCGTCGCGGGCGCATTGAGGATGCCCCAGACATTATGTCCGGTCGCAACATACAGGCCCTCGCTCTGCGGCACCCGGCCGATCAGCGGCAAGCCGTCCTGGGTCACAGGACGAAAGCAGGCCTGTTGCGCGATGATCTTCGCAGGGGTGAACAACGGCGATAGCCGCTCGGACATGGCTTGCAGCCGCGCGATCGCGCCACTGTCCGGCGTCACGGCTGCCGGATCGAGCGGCAGCGGCGCGATATCGGAGAGGGCGACGATATGCGTGCTGCCGTCGGCGCGCGGGAAGACCTCGATCGAGACGGCGCCACCACCATCGTCATGCTCCAGGAACAAGGCATCGGCCGGCACGTTGGGGCCGAGATCGTAGACGATGCTCGGGCTGCGCTGGCCATAGACAGCGGGCAAGCTCATCCATTGTGCCGCGAGCAGCGACCATGGTCCCATCGCGATCACGACGGCATCGGCCGCGATAATGTCGCCGTCGACCGCGACGCCTTTCGCACGCGTGCCGGCCGCATCGCGCACGATGCCGGTGATGCGGCCAAGGCGAAGCTCGGCGCCCTGCGCGAGGGCGGCGTTCATCACAGCCGACGTGAACTTGTGGGGATGAACGATCGCGGTTGTCTGCGGCGTGCCGATACGCTGCGCGATGACGACGCCGTCGCTGAGCCAGCTCAGCGCGGATGGCGCAGTCCGGCGCGCATCGCCGCCGCACGCAACGAAGCCGCTATACGCGCTCATCGGGCGATAGCCCCAGTCGCCGGCGATCTCGTCCGGCAGTTGCGCGTGGAGCGCAAAACTGCGGCGCGCCAGTGCATCGAGCGGCGACCCAGCGCACCAGTCGCGCGCGAGGAAGCCGCCGGCCTTGCCCGATGCAGCGGCCGCGACCTCGGTCCGCTCGACGACGATGACGTTGATGCCGAGCTGGCGAAGAAAATACGCTGTGCAGGCTCCGATCACGCCGCCGCCGCAGACCACAACGCGCATGGCTTGTTCCTTGACGATCTCTTTTGCATCGAAAGAACTATCCAAACAATTCGGCGCCGGCGAGGCACGCCGGCGCCGACTTCGAGTTGCGTGCGCTTCCTCAGCCCGGCCCGGCGCCTTGCGTTGCCGTATACACCGCATAGAGCGACTGGCTCCCCGCCATGAACAGGCGGTTGCGCTTGGGGCCGCCGAAGGTGATGTTGCCGCAGACTTCCGGCAGGCGGATGCGGCCGAGCAGCTTGCCCTCCGGCGACCACACCGTGACGCCGTTATAGCCGACGGCGCGGCCGGCATTGCTCGAGGACCAGAGATTGCCGTTGACGTCGCAGCGCAGGCCGTCTGGACCGCACTTCACGCCGTCGATCACGCAATCGCTGAACCGCTTGACGTTGGACAGCTTGTTGTCCGCGCCGACGTCGGCCACGAAGATCTCGCCCTTGCCGCCGGGGCCGGTGTCGCCCGGACCCTTGCCGGTCGAGGCGATGTAGAGCTTCTTGAAATCGGGCGAGAAGCACAATCCGTTCGGATCGGGCACCTGCTCCTCGGTGACGACGAGGTCGATGCGGCCCGAGGGATCGATGCGATAGCAATTGGTCGGCAGCTCGCGCTTGCCCGGCGCGAAGCCGGCCGGCTGTCCGATCCGCGGATTGAGCTTGCCGGTCGTATTGCTCGGGCCGCCCGGACCATCGGGCTCGCCTTCGTACAGCTGGCCGCCATAGGGCGGATCGGTGAACCAGTAGCTGCCGTCGGGATGCGCCGCGATGTCGTTCGGCGAGTTCAGCCGCTTGCCCTGATAGGAATCGGCGAGCACGGTCGCGGTGCCGTCATGCTCATAGCGCGTCACCCGGCGCGTCAAGTGTTCGCAGGAGAGCTGGCGGCCCTGGAAGTCGAACGAGTTGCCGTTGGAATTGTTGGAGGGCGAGCGGAACACGCTGACATGGCCGTCGTCCTCGCTCCAGCGCATCTGCCGGTTGTTGGGAATGTCGCTCCACAGCAGATACCGTCCTTGCGCGCTCCAGGCCGGACCCTCGGCCCACAACAGGCCGGTGTAGAGGCGCTTGATCGCGGTGTTGGGCTGGGCGAGATCGTTGAAGGATGGATCGACCGCGAGGATGTCGGGGTCCCAGAAATAAGTGGTCGGCGCACCGCGGGGGCTGAAATCGCGGGGCGGCGTGGTGATGGTCGTTGGTGGTGCGGCTGGTCCCGTCTGCGCCAGCGCGGCGCCGGTTGCAGCCGCGGTGGCCACGGCACCGAATGCAAGTCCCTGGACAAGTGTTCGTCGTGAAAGCGCAGCATCCCGGTCACGCTGCTCGTGGTCACGAGCCTCTTGGCGTGTCATCGCGTCCTCCCGATCATGTTCGGCTGGCCGGTTGATCCGGCCGAGCAGGAGTGGAGGTTAATGCGGTCCGCAGTCAGTTGCGAGAGCCGGCTTTGCATGTTCTGCGCGATTGCGGGATGTCGCGATTTCGTCGCAGGTCTGTCCAAAACGCGGGCAGTGCTGCGCAGGAACCTGCATATGGTTGCTCGAAAAATGTGAACGACTATTGGTTCTCCTCCGCGAATCCGGCCTCCGGCATTTCAAGCCTTGATTTCGCGCTTATTGCCGCGCACAAAAACGTCCCGGGGCGCAGGTCGGAGTTGGTCGTGGGTGGCGTTGTCATATTGATCGTATTGCTCGGGATCGCGTTCGCGGCCGGCTATTTCACGCGCGACCAGATCTCCCGCAAGCGACATGCGGAAGCGCGCCGCATGCGCGGCTACGCAAAGGCGGACTGGGACCGTGCCACCGCGCCCGCCAACACCAATGAGATCGCGAGCACCAGGCCGGCAGCACCCGTCGCCACCGGCGAGCTCGGCCAGATGCTGAACCGCTGGGAGACCCGGGCTCGCGCTCGCCGCGCGGGATAGTGTGACGTTGTCTCCTGCTCGCAATGACGCAAAGACTGCCGCGAGCGCCAATCCATCACCGTTACCCCTAAGGTGCGCGTTCGGCGGCGCGCCTGCGACGCTGGACGCGCCTCGAAGGGCGACGGCCCGGCTGCGTCAGCTCGGCCGTTCATCCTTCGAGGCTCTCCGCGGGGCGTGTTGCGCCCCGCGCCTCGCACCTCAGGATAACGGGGCTCGGGCCGAGCGGTGAACGCAACGCCCGCCGACACGCAATCAGGTCAGTCCCCCTGACCATCTTTTGGCGTTGCAGTTGCGCCCGTTTCTCGTCTAGAAACAGACGCATCGAGCCTCCCGGCAACCAACCGTCAACGGTTTTGACCGAGGATTTGGGGCTCAAAAGGGTCTGGCAATGCTGATTCGCGGCCAAATCGATGGGATTTCGGGGGAGGTGGCTCTGGCCGCCGCCACGATCCCGGCCGCGCTGCTGCCCACCCTCCTTATTGGCGGCCTTCTTCTTACTTGCCCCTGAGGGCCGGCTGGGCGCCACGCGCCTGGGCACTCAGGGGTTGGTACGAGATCACCGGACAACCTCAGGCGCTCAAGGCAGATGAAGGGCGCCGAAGCTCAAAAGGAAATTTGAAATGGCCCCCGCGAACAAGTCCGACAAGGACCGCGTCATCATTTTCGACACTACCCTGCGCGACGGCGAGCAGTGCCCCGGCGCCACCATGACCTTCGAGGAGAAGCTCGAGGTCGCCGAGCTGCTGGACGATATGGGCGTCGACGTCATCGAGGCCGGCTTCCCGATCACCTCCGAAGGCGACTTCCAGGCGGTCAGCGAGATCGCGCGCCGCTCGAAGAACTCCGTCATCGCCGGCCTGTCGCGCGCGCATCCCGCGGACATCGACCGCTGTGCCGAAGCCGTGAAATTTGCAAAACGCGGCCGCGTCCACACCGTGATCGCGACCTCGCCGCTGCACATGCGGGTGAAGCTCAACAAGACGCCGGAGCAGGTGATCGAGACCTCGGTTGCGATGGTCGCGCGCGCCCGCAACCAGATCGACGACGTCGAATGGTCGGCCGAGGACGGCACCCGCAGCGAGATGGATTTTCTCTGCCGCATCGTCGAGGCCGTGATCAAGGCGGGCGCCACCACGGTGAACATCCCCGATACCGTCGGCTACACGGTGCCGGAGGAATACACCCACTTCATGAAGACGCTGATCGAGCGCGTGCCGAACTCGGACAAGGCGGTGTTCTCGGTGCATTGCCATAACGACCTCGGCATGGCCGTGGCGAACTCGCTGGCCGGCATCGTCGGCGGCGCGCGCCAGGTCGAGTGCACCATCAATGGCATCGGCGAGCGCGCCGGCAATGCCGCGCTCGAAGAGATCGTGATGGCGATCAACGTGCGCAACGACAAATTTCCGTACTGGAACAAGATCGACACCACGCAGCTGACCCGCGCCTCCAAGGTCGTGTCGGCGGCGACCTCGTTCCCGGTCCAGTACAACAAAGCCATCGTCGGCCGGAATGCGTTCGCGCATGAGAGCGGCATCCACCAGGACGGCGTGCTGAAGGACGCCTCGACCTACGAGATCATGCGGCCCGAGATGGTCGGCCTGAAGCAGTCCTCGCTGGTGCTCGGCAAGCACTCCGGCCGCCATGCCTTCGTGCACAAGCTGGAAGAGATGGGCTACAAGTTGGGCCCGAACCAGCTGGAAGATGCGTTCACGCGGATGAAGGCGCTCGCCGACCGCAAGAAGGACATCTACGACGAGGACATCGAGGCGCTGGTCGACGAAGAGATGGCGGCCTCGCACGATCGCATCAAGCTGACCTCGCTGACCGTGATCGCCGGCACCCATGGTCCGCAGCGCGCGACCATGAAGCTGGACGTCGACGGCCAGATCAAGATCGAGGAGGCCGAGGGCAACGGTCCGGTCGATGCGGTGTTCAACTGCATCAAGCGCCTGGTGCCGCATGAGGCCAAGCTCGAGCTGTATCAGGTCCACGCCGTGACCGAAGGCACCGACGCGCAGGCGGAAGTCTCGGTGCGCCTGTCGCAGGACGGCCGCTCGATGACGGCACGCGCGGCGGATCCGGATACGCTGGTGGCTTCGGCCAAGGCCTATCTCGGCGCCCTCAACAAGATTGTCATGAAGCGCCAGCGCGACACCGTGACGACGGCGGCGGCGAGCTGACGTTGCTGACTTCGCCTCTCCCGCTTGCGGGAGAGGCCGACGCCCGAAGGGCGGCGGGTGAGGGTTTTCTCCTCTAGGGAAAGGGTTTCTCCTCTAGGGAAGTCCCACTGTTGAGAGACCCTCTCCCCAACCCTCTCCCGCAAGCGGGAGAGGGGGGCGCAGCGGCATTCATGATGAATACCTGCCCTGCTAACGGCCAATAGCGGCTCACTCTCCCAGCCGCTATTGATGCTCCCGGCTCGAAAATAGGCGCCCGCGTTGGGCCGCCCAAGAGAATAACAAGGGAGAGATTATGCGTACCTTCGCGATCGCCGCGTCCATTGCGGCACTGGCACTTGGTCTGAATCTTGGCTTGACCGGGCCGGCATCGGCTCAATCGCCGATCATCATCAAGTTCAGCCACGTGGTCGCGACCGACACGCCGAAGGGCAAGGCGTCGGAGAAGTTCAAGGAGCTCGCCGAGAAGTACACGAACGGCAAGGTCAAGATCGAAGTCTACCCGAACTCGACGCTCTACAAGGACAAGGAAGAGCTCGAGGCGCTCCAGCTCGGCAGCGTGCAGATGTTGGCTCCGTCCAACTCCAAGTTCGGTCCGCTCGGCATCCGCGAGTTCGAGGTGTTCGATCTGCCCTACATCCTGCCCGACCTGAAGACGCTGCGGAAGGTGACGGAAGGCCCGCTCGGAGCCAAGCTGCTCAAGCTGCTCGAGCCGAAGGGCATCACCGGCCTTGCCTATTGGGACAACGGCTTCAAGCAGATGAGCGCCAACAAGAAGCTGATTGCTCCCGCCGATTACCAGGGCGTGAAGTTCCGCATCCAGTCCTCGCGCGTGCTCCAGGCCCAGTTCAAGGCACTCGGCTCGCTGCCGCAGGTGATGGCGTTCTCGGAAGTCTACCAGGCGCTGCAGACCGGCGTCGTCGACGGCCAGGAGAACACCTGGTCGAACATCTATACCCAGAAGATGCACGAGGTGCAGAAGTACATCACCGAGACCAACCACGGCTACATCGGCTACGTCGTGATCGTGAACAAGAAGTTCTGGGACGATCTGCCGGCCGACATCCGCGACCAGCTGTCCAAGGCGATGAAGGAGGCGACCGACTTCAACAACGCGCAGTCGCAGAAGGAGAACGACGACGCGCTCGCCGAGATCAAGAAGAGCGGCAAGAGCGAGATCATCAAGCTGACGCCGGAGCAGGATGCTGCGATGCGCAAGGCGATGGAGCCGGTCTACAAGGACGCTGCGAGCCGCGTCGGCCAGCCGCTGATCGACGAATTCCAGAAGGAAGCCAAAAGCGCGACTAACTAAGCGCGCGACCAACTAGGAGCGCGACGAACCAGGAGCGCGACGAACCAAGTCGCGCCATGCACGGATAGATCATGCATGAACAAAGGGCTTCCGTGCCGGCACGGAAGCCCTTTTTGTTGCAAATCATTTCAGTGTGCATCTGAACGGACATTCACGGTAGTTACATCTCCGTAAGAACGTGCTCCCTGTCCAAGTTGTAAGTTGCGCGTCAGCCGCTTGGCGCTCATCCTCACGCCCATCCTTCCAGAGGAGGTACGCATGAGGAAGTTCACCATCGCCGCCATCGCCGTGCTCAGCATCGCCGGCTCGGGCGCGGTCTATGCCCAATATCATCGTCCGTGGATGGAGCACTTCCGCCACATCCGCATGAACCCGGAAGACCGCGCCGCCTTCGTCGACGCGCGGATCGCCGCCGTCCATGCCGGGCTGAAGCTCAACGCCGATCAGGAGAAGCTGTGGCCGCCGGTCGAGGCCGCGGTGCGCGATTTCGCCAAGCTGCGCATCGATCGCGCCAATGCGCGGATGAACGCTGGCCCCGGCGATGCCGACAAGCCGGAGGATCCGGTCGCCCGCCTGCGCCAGCGCGCCGAGGACATGGGCGCGGCCTCCGCCGCCCTGAAGAAGATCGCCGATGCCGCCGATCCGCTCTACAAGACGCTCGACGAGGGCCAGAAGCGGCGCCTCGCCGTGCTGACCCGCCACCGCGGCCCGTTCGGCGGCGGCGAGGACGGCCCGCCCCGGCACTTCATGGAACGGGGCATGGACCGTATGATGGAGCGCGGCATGGAGCACTTCCGCCGCGATCGTTTCGACCGCGACGACGGTCCGGACCGGGACCGCGAGGGCCGGCTCTGAGCCACCGCGGATTTTACGGGGATTAACCTTTGCGAAGCCGCTGGAATCCAGCGGCTTTTCGCTTTTTGGGGACTGTGGAAAAACCTTCGCCGCATCGCTTGCCAGACCCGGATCGCTTTGCTAAACGACCGGCCTCGCAAGGCATTTGACCGCCTTTCGGGCGCATAGCTCAGTTGGTAGAGCAGCTGACTCTTAATCAGCGGGTCCCAGGTTCGAGCCCTGGTGCGCCCACCAAATCAATGCCTTAGCTATCAAAAACCGTTTGAGTACCTGATTTTTCAAACGGTCGTTTTGCGGTGATAGAGCCTCACTGCGAAATTGCTGTCCGAGACGGTCGGCGCGTATGCGACCTGCAAACGCAATCTCTCCAATGATGGATTGGAGCGAGAGTCTAAGTTCTTCAAGCAGTTAGAAGGTGGCGTGTGCACGGCGTGTGCACCGGGAGGTCCAAGAAAATCTCATCATGGCCAAGATGAGCAGACCTTCTGAGATACACGTGAGCAGCCTCGGATCGGCGGACGACTACAAGCCGACATTTCCGATGGCGGCGAAGAGACCTGCGTCGCGCCATTCGCCGCTCTGCGCCAATTGCCAATGCGCGCAATGGACAATAGGGGCGGGCCCGACGATGCTGCGCAGGGCTTCGCAACCGGAGGTACAGATCGCTTGTTCAGTCGGGTCCGCGATTTGCGGTCAGTTGCTGGCGATATCGCTCGGCATCCCAATTCAGCAGCGTGTACTCATTCTCCCGCGTTAGATAGCGAACCTGTGCCGCAAGAGGTAAGCGGCAGGTCACCAGGGCGAGACAGCTCAGCATCGCTTCGGCGCCGTCGCTTGCATCCTCGCGAGCGACGCAACCGAGGCCTGGAATGAGCAGTGCGACCGGGTGTGGCAGCCCGTCGGCCCGTACTCGTGATGCAGGGGCGCGAAAGTCTTCCCCCCGTTCCAGAACGGGTAAGCCCGAACCGAGGAAGACCACATGATCCGGATAGAGCGAACCGCTGGTCGCAATCGCGCGGCTGAAAGGGTCGATTGCAATGCTGTGGCATTGCGGGTCCTTTGGCAGGCGATACGCCGTGCCGGCGCAGATTGAGCGAAGCGCATCTTCATCTGGACGAATTGCGGAGCGCGGCGCAAGCGCCAGGCGGCTCTCGACTTCGTCGACCAGAGCCTCTGCGCCGGCGCAGGTCTCGGCACCGACCACCAGCCCATGATTACCAAGGACAAGCACATCCGCCTTGTGCTGCCCCAGCGTATGATTCACGACGCTGGCGAGCGGCAGTCCCGGATGGTGATAGTCGAGCCAGTGCCAGGCTAGTCCTTCCAGTCGCCTGGCAAACTCCTCCCGCGCATCGGTCCGCACCGCCCAGGCGATGGTATTGACCGAATGGACATGCAGCACGACCGTGTGCGGCATGAGCGCGTGGAGCGAGGTCTCGATCGAGGCCCGCAATGTCGTGCCGGCGTCGGGCGCGAGCGGCACCCGTTCATCACCCTGCGCGAGCGCCGCGCGCGCCGCGCTAAGCGCGACCGGCACGAAGATGTTCTTTTCCTCAGCATCTGCGAGCCAAGTGCCGGACGCCTTCACCCAGAGCAAATCGTCGTGCTTGATTGAGGAGTTGCCGCCGGCGCCTTGCACCAGCAGGATGTTGCGACCGACGCGCGCCGATGTGCGGCGCAGCTCATGGAGCAAGGCAGGTTGCTGTTGCATCGCGCGCCTCTCACCAGGCCAGATGGTTCATCGTCCAGTGCGGCATCGGAACGTCCGCGCCGACCGATCTTCGCAATGTGAGGACCCCGTTCGAAGAATTCCGCGTCGCAACGCGGTGCACGCCCGATCTTAGCAGCAGTGTCAGCATGCCCGCCCTGCGGGCGCCGGCGACGTCGTGATCGAGGCTGTCGCCGATCATCAGCACGCGCGCAGGGTCCGGTTGGCGCAGCCGTTCGAGCGCCGCCGCAAAGATCGGCGCATGCGGCTTGCCGACATAGGCCACGCGACCACCCAGCGTTTCATAGAAGCGCGCCAATGCGCCGGGCGCAGGGATCAATCCGGTGACACCGAACATGGCCAGGTCGGGATTGGCGCACAGCATCGGCAGTCCGCGCGCCGTAGCATCCGTCAGGTGCGCGCGCCAGCGCTCGGGTTCGGCGACAGCGTCGTCGAGGCCTGCGAGCAGGATGAAATCGGCCCGTTCAACATCGGCCACGACGCTGAGGTCGAGCCCGTCAATGATCGAGTGATCGCCGCCGCGCGTGACGAGGAAGCACGATTGGCCGAGATCCTTGAATGGTACGCGCGCGCGTTCCCGCAAGCCCGTCCAGGTCACTTCGCCCGAGGTCAGGATGCCGTCATAGGCCGTTGGCGGCAGGCCGAGTCTTGCGAGCCGCTCTTCGTTGCTGCCCGCGCGCTTGCCCGAGTTCGACAGAACCAGCACGCGCTTGCCGGCCGCCTTCAGCCTTGCGACGCAGTCGCGCGCCGCCGCAAACACCGCGCCGCCCTCGTGCAGCGTGCCCCATTGATCGAGCAGCACGTGATCGAACCGGTCGGCGATCGGGCCGAGCGCGTCGATTTCGATGGCACCAGGTCTCATGAGGGACGGCCCTGCATGGCGAGCCGCGCCGCGCCATAGCTTGCTTCGGTCTGCTCGGCCGTGGTCACCGGAACGCCGAGTGCGCGGCGCCTGATCTCGGTCCAGGCTTCATTCACTGCGCCGCCGCCAATGCTGATGACGCGACGTAATGGCGGTGCGCCGAGCCGCGCGAGTTGTTGATAGGCGAGCGCTTCGACCGATGCGACGCCTTCGAGCAGAGCCTGGAAGAAGCGATGATCTTCCGCTGGGCGCGGCGTGATCCGTGCGGCCAACGTCGGATCGGCAATCGGAAAGCGCTCGCCGGGTTTCGGCAGCGGATAGTAGTCCAGCCCGATCGGCTCCTTCGGCCTCAGTTGCGGCGTCAGCCGCTCTATGTCGGCAGCCGAAAAATGCGCAAGCAGCGCGCCGCCGCCGGAATTGGAGGCGCCGCCGGCAAGCCAGCGCTCGCCGAGCCGGTGTGAATAGACGCCCTGATCGGCAGCAAAGATCGGCTGCGTCGCAAGCAGCTTGACCACCAGCGTCGTGCCGAGCGAGGTCACGGCATCGCCGGGCGCGTCGGCGCGCGCGGCGATGAAGGCGGCGACGCCATCGGTGGTGCCGGCCGCAATGCGAGCCGAGCCCGACAGGCCAAGCTCCGCGGCAATCTTCGGGTCGATCCCGGCGAACGGCGTCCCCGGCACCAGCACACGTGGCAGCATCGTGCGGGAAACGCCGAGTTGTTCGAGCCAGGCCGGCCAGGTGCGCGTGACGGGATCGTAGCCGAGCTTCAAGGCGTTGTTCTCGTCGCTGACGCCGTGCTCGCCGGTAAGCCGGCCGGCGATCCAGTCGGCCTGATGCACGGCAAGGCGCGCGTTGCTGGCTTTGGGGTTGCTCGACAGATGCAGCAGCTTCGCAAGCGCGCTGCTCGCGCCGTGCGCGCCGCTTTCCTCCGGGGCGATCGATGCGATGCGGTCGGCTTCCTTCGCCGCGCGGGCATCGTTGTACATCAGTCCCGGCGTGCAGGGCCGTCCGTCAGCATCGATCAGCAGCAGCGTACCTGACGTGCCGTCGACACAGATGCGTTCGACGGCTTCGAGATCGATGCTGCGGCCGAGCTTGCTGATTGTGACCGCCGTCGCATGCCACCAGCATTCCGGATCCTGATCAATCGCATTGCCGTCCTGTCGCGGCGGGGCAAGGGGGGCGGATTCCATGCCCTGGATGTCGCCGCGCGCATCGACGGCGCAGGCGCGCACCCCGCTGGTTCCGATGTCGATGCCGAGAAACATGCTCGTCATTTCGATCTCACCTCCCTTTGGCACGCCGCAACGGCTGAGACCGCAAATCGCCGCTGCGATTGCAGTGCAGCACGTTTGGGGGATTGACGTCCCGGCAGGCCTCTGCAATTTTTTGCAAGACATGAAGAAATTTGCAAGCGGGCTTTTTCGCCGTGGTGATGCAACCGGACAGGCTGGCGACGATTGACGGCGAAGCGTCGCTCGCGACACGCGCGGCCTGGCTCTACTTCGCCGCCGGACTGACCCAGTCGGAGGTGGCCGACCGCCTCAACATCCAGAGCACCAAGGCGCACCGGCTGATCGCGCGCGCCAGTCGCGAGGGCATGATCCGGGTCTTCGTGGAAGGGCCGGTCGCCGAATGCGTCGCGCTGGAGAACACGCTGGTCGAGCGCTACGGGCTCTCCTTCTGCCGTGTCGCGCCCGATCTCGGCGAGGGCGACCTGCCGCTGAAGGCGCTGGCACTGGAGGGTGCCAGCTTCCTGCGGCAGATCCTCGAGCGCGGCGAGCACATGATCATCGGCGTCGGCCACGGCCGCACGCTCGCCGCGATGGTGGAACAATTGCCGCAGACGCCGGCGCGCGGCGTGCAATTCGTGTCGCTGCTTGGAGGGCTGACGCGGAAATTCGCCGCCAATCCGTTCGACGTCATCCATCGCCTGGCCGAGCGGACCGGTGCGGAGGCCTATCTTCTGCCGGTTCCCGTGTTCGCCAATTCTGTCGCCGACCGCGCCGTTCTGATGCAGCAGTACGGCATAGCCGATGTGTTCGCGCTCGCCCGCAAGGCCTCGCTGTTGTTCGTCGGCATCGGCCAGATCCATGCCGAGGGCTTTCTGGTCTCGAGCGGCATGATCAGGCCGGACGAGGTCGTGGAACTGAAGCGGGAAGGCGCCTGCGCCGACCTGCTCGGCCATTTCTTCAATGCCGATGGCGAGATGCTCGACATCGATCTGTCGGCGCGCGCCACCTCGATGGAGGCGGCGGATTTGCGGAAGCACCGCATCGTCGCCATCGGCGGCGGACTGGTCAAGGTCACGGCGCTGCGCGCAGTTTTGCGCAGTGGCCTCCTGCACGGCCTCATCATCGATGAGGTGACAGCGCAGGCACTCGCTACCGACAAGCCGGAGGCAACATCCGGCAAAATCAAGAACAAAGGTCGGAAGGGAAAGTAAACGCGCACCATGGGAGGTTACAATGCACGATCGCGAGAAGAATCTGTTCGATTCCTACGCCGCCAAACGCATCAGCCGGCGTGATTTACTGGACGGAGCCGCCAAGCTCGGCATCGCCGGCGCAGCGGCCAACGCAGCCTTCGCCTCCGCGATGTCGCGGGCGATGGCCGCGGACTTCAACTGGAAGGCCTATAGCGGCAAGTCCGTCAAGCTGCTGCTGAACAAGCATCCCTACGTCGATGCGATGATCGGCGACCTCGAAGCGTTCAAGACGCTGACGGGCATGAACGTCACCTACGATATCTTCCCGGAGGACGTCTATTTCGACAAGGTGACGGCGGCGCTGTCCTCGAAGTCGGATCAGTACGACGCCTTCATGACCGGCGCCTACATGACCTGGACCTATGGTCCGGCCGGCTGGATCGAGGACCTCAACACCTACATCAAGGATCCCGCCAAGACCAACCCGGCCTTCGCCTGGGACGACGTGCTGCCCGGTCTGCGGTCCTCGACCGCCTGGGACGGCATTGCGGGCTCCGAGCTCGGCTCGGGCAAGGCCAAGCAGTGGTGCATCCCCTGGGGCTACGAGCTCAACAACATCGCTTACAACCGCAACATCTTCGACAAGGTCGGCGTCAAGCCGCCGCAGAACCTCGACGAAATGCTTGAGGTAGCGGCGAAGATCACCAAGGACGCGGGCGGGCCTTACGGCGTCGGCGTGCGCGGCTCGCGCTCCTGGGCAACTATCCATCCCGGTTTCCTCTCGGCTTATTCGAACTTCGGCCAGAAGGACTTTGCGATGGAAGGCGGCAAGCTGAAGGCCGCGATGAACACCAAGGCCTCGAAAGATTTCCACGAGAAGTGGGTCAAGATGATCCAGGGCTCGGGTCCGAAGAACTGGTCGACCTACACCTGGTACCAGGTCGGCACCGATCTCGGCGCCGGCGCGTCCGGCATGATCTTCGACGCCGACATTCTCGGCTACTTCATGAACGGCGGCGATAACAAGGAGAAGGGCCATCTTGGCTACGCACCCTTCGCCGCCAACCCGGCGGCCAAGGCGCCGACGCCGAACGTCTGGATCTGGTCGCTCGCAATGTCGAGCTTCTCCAAGCAGAAGGACGCGGCCTGGGTGTTCATGCAATGGGCGGCCTCGACCGAGCACGGCCTGTTCGGTGCCCGCAAGATGGACTTCGTCAACCCGGTGCGCGCCTCGGTCTGGAAGGACTCGGAGTTCCGCGACCGCATCGCAAAGTCCTATCCCGGCTATCTGGAGCAGCATGACGTCTCTGCCCCGGGCGCCAAGATCTACTTCACAGCGCAGCCGCTGTTCTTCGACCTGACCACCGAATGGGCGGCCTCGCTCCAGAAGATGGTCGCCAAGGAGATCAGCGTCGACGAAGGCCTCGACAAGCTCGCTGACAGCATAAACCGTCAGCTCAAACAGGCAGGTCTTGGTTGAATAGGTCTTGGATGAACTAGCCTCGGTTGACGCCTTTCGTGGTGTCTTAATTCCTCCGCGCCACGACAACCCGCCGGTTCGGAACGCCTACCCGATCCGGGCCGGCGGTGTTGCAGTGAGTATGTGATCCCGTATCATCATGAGCATGGTTCAACTCCTTCAGACCTCCGCGCTTCCGCGCCGCACCACGAGGCTGCGCGGGCGCATGCTGCCTTACCTGCTGAGCCTGCCGGCTCTGCTCGTCTGCATCGCAATCCTGGTGCCATTCGTGACGGCCGCGGTCTATTCGCTCCAGCGCTACCGGCTGAACCTGCCGTACTTGCGCGGCTTCATCGGTGTCGACAATTACATCGACTTCCTCTCCGACCCCGCATTCTGGAATACGCTGCGCATCTCGCTCGTCTATACCGCCTTGACCGTGGTACTCGAGCTTCTGCTCGGCCTTGGTATCGCCTTGCTCCTGCGGCGGCCGACGCGCTTCCACAATGCGGTGTCGATCGTGCTTCTGCTGCCGCTGATGACGGCACCCGCGATTGCCGCGCTGATGTGGAAGCTGATGACCAATCCGAGCTTCGGCATCCTGTCCTATCTGGTCAGCCTGTTCGGCGTGCACGATTTCAAATGGGCGTCGGACCCGTCGAGCGCGCTGTTCACGGTCGTGCTGGTCGACGTCTGGGTCTACACGCCCTTCATCATGATTCTGCTGCTTGCGGGCCTGCGCTCGCTGCCGCGCCAGCCGTTCGAGGCGGCGGCGCTCGACGGCGTTCCGGCAAGCTTCGTGTTCTTCCGCATCACGCTGCCGATGCTTGCGCCCTACATCATCACGGCCTCGCTGTTCCGCCTGCTCGATTCCATCCAGCAGTTCGACATCATCTATGCGATGACGCAAGGCGGGCCCGGCGACCGGCTGATGGTGTTCCAGGTCCAGGCCTATCTCGAATTCTTCCAGTACACCAATGTCGGCCGCTCGGCGGCGCTGCTGATGATCCTGTGGCTGATCACCAACATCCTGTCAAACATCTTCATCAAGAACTGGCTGCGGCTGCGCGCACGCGCCCATGGTCACGGCTGAGGAGGCGGCGATGGATCATTCCAGTCTCGCAGGTCGCATCTTCCGGGGCGTGGCTTTGGCGCTGGTGCTTGTCTTCTTCATGTTCCCGATCGTCTGGATCCTCATGATGTCGTTCCAGACGAACGAACAGATCCTGCGGATTCCGCCGCACATCCTGTTCGAGCCGACGCTTTCCAACTATCAGGCCTTGATCTCGGGCCAACTACGCACCACGGCCGGAAATCTTGAGATCTCCTTCATGCGCAACCTCATGAACAGCTTCGTGCTGTCGAGTGCGGCGGTGGTCCTGGCACTGCTGCTCGGCGTGCCCGCGGCCTATGCCTTTGCGCGGTTCAAGTTCCGTCTGGGCGAGAGCATCGCATTCACGCTGCTCTCGTTCCGCTTCGCTCCGCCTCTGCTCGTGCTGCTGCCGCTGTCGCTCTACTATCAGCAGCTCGGGCTCAGCGACACCTATTTCGGCATCGTCTGGGTCTATCAGCTCATCGCGCTGCCGTTGATCCTGTGGATCGTCCGCGGCTATTTCGAGGACATCAGTCCGGACATCGAGCACGCCTATCGGCTCGCCGGCCATTCCTGGCGCGAGGCCTTTACACGCATTGCGGTGCCGCTTGCCGGTCCCGGGATCGCGGCGGCGGGTCTGCTGTCCTTCATCTTCTGCTGGAACAACTTCGTCTTCGCGCTGATCCTGGCCTCCGCCGACAAACAGCCGGTGACCGTAGGCGCGCTAGCCTTCGTCACGGCCTCCGGCATCCAGTACGGCCAGATCGCAGCCGCGATCGTGCTCTCGGTCACGCCGACGCTGCTGCTCGCGCTCTATGCGCAGCGCTATCTGGTCGAGGGTCTGTCGCTCGGCGCGGTGAAAGGCTGACAGGATGGCGCGTCTCGAACTCAATTCCGTTGGCAAGGCGTTCGGCGCGGTACGTTGCGCCGACAACCTTTCGCTCGCTGTCGAGCCCGGCGAGATCGTCGCGGTGTTCGGGCCTTCGGGCAGCGGCAAGACCGTGCTGCTGCGCATGATCGCGGGCATGTTCGAGCCCGATGAGGGCGACATCCTGGTCGGCGGCCGATCTATCGTCGGCGCGCCGCCGGAGCAGCGCGGCATCGGCATGGCCTTCCAGAACTTTGCGCTGTTCCCGCATATGAGCGCGCGGGACAATATCGCGAGCGGCCTGCGGACGAAGGCCAAGGGCGGAGAGTTGGCTTCGCGGGTCACGTCGATCAGCCGGTTGTTGAAGATCGAGGATGTGCTCAGCCACATGCCCCGCGAATTGTCCAACGGGCAAAAGCAGCGAACGGCGCTCGCGCGTGCGCTGATCGGCAATCCGGAGGTGCTGCTCCTGGATGATCCCTTGCGCAACGTCGATGCAAAACTTCGCTATGAAATGCGGCTGGAGCTGCCGAGCCTGTTGCGGCGCAGCTCCGCCGCTGTGCTCTATGTTACCCAGGACTATCGCGAAGCGATGGCGATTGCGGACCGCATCGCGGTGTTGATCGAGGGCCGTCTTGTCCAGGTCGCGCGCCCCGAAGAGATCTACGCCCGGCCGGCATCGGTTGCGGTAGCGCGCTTGTTCGGCGACCCCAGCATCAATCTCGCCGAAGTCACGCCGCAGGCCGAGCAGGGCGCGCTGACAGCCGAAGTGGCCGGGACGCGTATGCGTCTCGAGTCCCCCGACAGGCAGCCGGCCGATTATGGCGCATGCTGGCTGGGCGTCCGTCCCGACGATCTCACAATCGCGCGTGCCGCCAGCGAGGGCGCGATCCCGGCGCGCGTCGTCGCGGTCACACCGATGCACGAAAGAGCCGTGCTGCTGCTGCGCTTTGCCGATGGCTCTGAATGGCTCGCGGCGCTGCCGCCGGATTCACCGATGGCGAGCGCTGACGACGGCGTCTTCGTCCGTTTCGCGCCGGAGGTGGCGCTGTTGTTCGATCGTGCGACCGGGCTCCGGGTTGGTCTGCCGCACCGGCGTCAGGCGGCGTGAGGAGAGCGGACCCATGGCCATGCTCGAAATCAAGAATGTCGATAAGGTCTATAGCAGCCGCGGCAAGCCGCCGGTGCATGCCGTCCGCGCACTCAACATGCAAGTGAAGAAAGGCGAGATCGTTGCTCTCTTAGGCTCCTCTGGTTGCGGCAAGACCTCGACCTTGCGGATGATCGCGGGGTTCGAGAGCGTGACCTCGGGCGCGATCGCGCTGTCGCAGCGACGGATCGACGAGCTGCCGCCGGCGAGGCGCAAAGTGGCGATGGCCTTCGAAGGCTATTCGCTCTATCCGCCGCTGACGGTGCGCGAAAACATCGCCTTTGCGCTCAAGGCGCAGCAACTCTCGCGCAGCGAGATATCGCGCCGGGTCGAAGCGATCGCGCGGCTGGTCGAGATCGAAGATATTCTCGACAGCTTTCCGCGCGCCATCTCGGGCGGGCAGCAGCAGCGCGTTTCGCTCGCCCGCGCGTTGGTGCGCGACGCCGACCTCTACCTGCTCGATGAGCCCATGGGCCAGCTCGAACCGCAACTCCGCGCGGTGCTGCGTGGCCGGATCAAGGGTCTGCTGGCCGAGCGCGGCATGACGGCGATCTTCGTCACCCATGACCAGACCGAGGCGAGCGCGCTCGCTGATCGCATCGCGGTGATGGAGGACGGCGTCCTCCAGCAATTCGCCTGCGAAAAGGAATTGAAGAACCGCCCGGCCAATCTCTTCGTCGCCAGCTTCATCGGCGAGCCGCCGATGAATCAGCTGGAGACAGAGGTTGCCCCCGCCGATGGCGGTTTCCGCCTGTCGGTCGGCTCCGATATCGCGTTCCAAATTCCAGGCCAATTGCTCGATCAGGCTGCGCGGCAGGCACTTGGCCAGACGAGAGGAGTCCGGGTCGGCATCCGCCCACAGAAGATTGCGGTCGGAACGGGCGATGTCCGCGTGCGCGTCGTGTCTAATCAATGGCTCGGCGACCAGTCGCATGTCGCGGGAGAATGCGCCGGCCACCTCCTGATCGCGGTGACACCGAGCCGGATCGCGGCGCGGCCGGGCGACGTCATCCCGCTCGCGCTGGAGCCGCGTCACCTCCACATCTTCGGGGCCGACGGCACCTGCATTCGCCATGCGGAGGGGGGCTGACCATGCAGACCTCGCCGCAGCGCGACGTCATTATCGGCATCGATGCCGGCACGTCTCTGATCAAGACCGTGGCGTTCACGCGCGACGGGCGACAGCTCGGCGATTTTTCTCTGCCCAATACATATACGACTTCGTCCGGTGGCCACGTCGAGCAAGACATGGCGCGGACCTGGAGCGACACGGTCGCCGCATTGCACGGGCTGGTGTCGGCCGTGCCGGATATTTCCCAGCGCCTCGCTGCCGTCGCGGTCACAGGGCAGGGCGATGGCACCTGGCTGATCGACGATGACGGCCGCCCGGCTTCGCCGGCGCTGCTGTGGTTGGATTCCCGCGCCGCCAGCCTTGTCGACGGGATCCGCTCAAGCGAGCGCAACGCCGCACTCTACCGGCGCACCGGGTCCGGACTCAACGCCTGCCAGCAGGGGCCCCAGCTCGCCTGGTTGCAGGCGCATGCGCCCGAGACTTTGTCGCGGGCAAAGACAGCCTTTCACTGCAAGGATTGGCTCTACTTCCTGCTCACCGGCCAGCGTGCGACCGATCCGTCGGAATCCACCTTTACCTGCGGCGATTTCCGCAAGCGCCGCTTTGACGCGGAGACCGCGCGGCTGATCGGCATCTCCGATTGCGCGGCCCTGTTTCCTGAGGTCGTCGACGGGGTCGCGACGACGCATCCGCTGAGCGCCGCCGCTGCAATGGAGACCGGACTGCCGCAGGGTGTGCCGGTCTCGCTCGGCTACGTCGACGTGGTCTGCAATGCGCTCGGCGCGGGCCTCTACGATCCTTCACCCGATGTCGGCTGCACCATCATCGGGTCCACTGGCATGCACATGCGGCTCGCGACCAGCGCCGACGCGGTCACGCTGAATACGGAGGCGACCGGCTACACCATGCCGTTCCCGGTCGCCGGTCACTACACCCAGATGCAGTCCAACATGGCCGCGACGCTCAACATCGACTGGCTACTCGATCTCGCGCGCGATCTCCTTGCCGCCGAAGGCATCGTGCGTTCGCGGGCCGACCTGATCCGCCGCCTCGACGAAAAGGTGCTGGAGGCAAAAGCCGGCGAGCTGTTGTTTCATCCCTTCATCTCCGATGCCGGCGAGCGCGGGCCCTTCGTTGCGCATGAGGCTTGCGCGCAACTCATCGGTCTGCGGTCGCGCCACGGCTATTGGGACCTGATGCGCGCCGTGATGGAAGGGCTCGCCTTCGCCGCGCGCGATTGCTATGCCGCGATGGGCGCGTTGCCGAGCGAGGTGCGGATCACCGGCGGCGCAGCGCGCAGCCGCGCGCTCGGGGCCATCCTTGGGGCTGCGCTCGAGTGCAATGTGCGCGTCTGTAGCCGCGGCGAAGCCGGGGCTGGAGGGGCTGCGATGATCGCGGCCGTCGCAACCGGACTTTATCCGGATATGACGGCCTGCGCGGAGGACTGGGTGAGACCGTATTTGAACGAACCACAAACGCCGGATCCGGCGTTGGCCGCGCGCTACGCAAAGATGTTCCCGGCCTATTTGGAGGCGAGGCTCGCGGCGCGGCCGGTCTGGAAGCAGCTTGCGGCACTGCGTGCGGGAGCTCGTCATGGCTAGCTCCATCGCCATCGTTGGTGACCGCTTCATGCTGCCGTCGGTGTTCGCCGAGAAGATCACAGCTGCCTGCGGTAACGGCGTCGACCTCCGCCTTCTGGAGCAGCCCTGGCCGGACCGGCCGATGGAGCACGGCTATGCCGGCTCGAAGCTCGATGGGCTGAAGGAGTTCATGGGCGATCCGGACGAGGTCGCCGACTTCATCGGTGACGCAGCGCTGCTCGTGACGCACCTCGCGCCGATCTCGCGATCGATGCTGGAGCGCTTGCCGAACCTGAAATTCATTGCGGTCTCGCGTGGCGGTCCCGTCAATATCGATATGCAGGCCACGCGCGATCACGGCGTGATCGTCGTCAACACTCCCGGCCGCAACGCGAGCGCGGTGGCCGAGTTTACCATCGGCGCCATCCTCGCCGAGACGCGCCTGATACGCAGCGGGCACGAATCTCTGCGCGGCGGTGAATGGCGCGGCGATCTCTATCGTGCCGATCGCACCGGCCGCGAGCTCTGCGAGATGACGGTGGGCATCGTCGGCTATGGCGCGATCGGCACCCGCGTGGTCAAGCTGCTCAAGGCGTTCGGCTGCAAGATCCTGGTCGCCGACCCATACGTCCAGCTCAGCGCGCAGGACCGCAATGACGGCGTCGAGCATGTCGGCCTAGCGGATCTGCTGGCGCGTGCTGACGTCATCAGCCTGCACGCGCGGGTCACCGGTGAGACTACAGGCTTCATCGATCGCGCGGCGCTCGAGCGGGTCAAGCCCGGCGCGTTGCTGATCAACACCGCGCGCGGTCCGTTGGTCGACTACAAGGCGCTCTTTGAGGTGTTGTCCTCGGGACGCCTTGGGGGCGCCATGCTCGACACGTTTGCCGTCGAACCGGTGCCGCTGGATTGGCCGCTACTGCAACTGCCGAACGTCACGCTGACGCCGCACATCGCCGGCGCCTCCTTGCGCACCGTCACCATTGCTGCCGATCAGGCAGCGGAAGAGGTTCGCCGCTATCTTGCCGGCGAGCCGCCGCTCAACCCTTGCTGAAGACGAAAGGTGTTTTGACATGACCCGCGAGGAGCGACAGTTACGCGAAGCGATCATCGCCAAATGCCGGTGGATGAACGCCTCGGGTCTGAACCAGGGAACGTCAGGCAACATCTCCGCCCGTTACAAGGACCGGATGCTGATCACACCGTCGGCGACGCCCTATGACGCGATGAAGCCGGAGATGATTGCTTCAATGCCGCTCGAGGGCGAACACGGCTCCTGGGAAGGACCGCTGCACCCGTCTACCGAATGGCGCTTTCATCTCGATATCATGCGCGGGCGGCCGGATATCGGTGGTGTTGTCCACACGCACTCGACCTACGCGACTGTGCTTGCGATCGCCCGCAAATCGATTCCCGCCTGCCATTACATGATGGCTGCGTTCGGCGGCAACGACATCCGATGCGCCGGCTATGCGCGCTACGGTACTGCGGAGCTATCCGAACTCGCCCTGCAAGCGCTCGAAGGGCGCCATGGCTGCCTGCTCGCCAATCACGGCATGATCGCGGTCGGCGCCAATCTCGACAAGGCGATGTGGTTGGCGGTCGA
The DNA here is from genome assembly GCF_000473125.1 of Bradyrhizobium genosp. SA-4 str. CB756. Classification (NCBI taxonomy): domain Bacteria; kingdom Pseudomonadati; phylum Pseudomonadota; class Alphaproteobacteria; order Hyphomicrobiales; family Nitrobacteraceae; genus Bradyrhizobium; species Bradyrhizobium genosp. SA-4. The sequence goes on from NZ_KI421499.1 coordinate 723,526, forward strand.
GCTCGAGACGATCGCACGGCAATACTATCTCTCGCTCGCGCTCGGCGCGCCGCATATTCTCAGCGAGGCGGAGATTGCGGACACGGCAAAGGGATTCTCGACTTACGGATTGCAGCAGCCCAAGGCCAAGTCGAATCCCAAGCCGGCAAAGGCGCGCACTGCGAAGGCGGCGGCACGGCAACGGGTCGAGAAGAAGCACAGTGGAAGGCGATGACGGGCGCTGCGCCTGACGCGGGCAGGGATCACGGGCTTGTCGACATCGCCATCATCGGCGGTGGCATCAATGGCGCCGGTATTGCCCGCGATGCGGCGGGACGCGGCCTGAAGGTCCTCTTGTGCGAGAAGGACGATTTCGCCGAAGGCACCTCGTCGCGCTCCGGCAAGCTCGTGCATGGCGGACTGCGCTATCTTGAATATTACGAGTTTCGCCTGGTCCGCGAGGCCCTGATCGAGCGCGAGGTACTGCTTGCGTCGGCGCCGCACATCATCTGGCCGATGCGCTTCGTGCTGCCGCACTCGCCAGAGCAGCGGCCGGCCTGGCTGGTCCGCACGGGTCTATTGCTCTACGATCATCTCGGCGCGCGCAAGCGCCTGCCGCCGAGTCGCGGGCTCGACCTCGCGCATGCGCCGGAGGGCGCGCCACTGCGTGCCGAATTCCGCCGCGGCTTTGAATATTCGGATTGCTGGGTCGACGATGCCCGGCTCGTGATCCTCAATTTGATCGATGCCGCAAGCAACGGCGCCAAAATCCTGCCCCGCACCCGCGCGGTGAGCGCGCGCCGGGAAGGCGACGTCTGGCGCCTTGACATGCAGAGCGGGGACGACGGCACGCAGGTTGTCCGTGCGCGCGCTCTTGTCAATGCGGCAGGCCCCTGGGTGCAGGACGTCGTGCAGGGCGTCGCCGCGCTGAACTCTTCGCACAATGTCCGGCTGGTCAAGGGAAGTCATGTGGTGGTGCCGAAATTCTGGAGCGGGCCGCAGGCCTATCTGCTCCAGAACGAAGATCGCCGCGTCATCTTCGTCAACCCTTACCAGGACGATCTCGCGCTGATCGGCACCACGGATATTTCCTATGGCGGCCGCGCCGAAGATGTCGCGATCGACGAGGGCGAGATCGACTATCTGCTGGGCGTCTTGAGCCGCTACTTCAGGGCCCCGCCGCACCGGAGCGCGGTCGTCCATGCCTTCTCCGGGGTTCGGCCGCTGTACGACGACAATGCCGAGAACCCCTCGGCGGTGACACGGGACTACGTTTTCGAGGTTCACGGCACGCCGAAGGTGCCCCCACTGCTGTCGATCTTCGGCGGCAAGATCACGACTTATCGCCGGCTCGCGGAGCAGGCGCTCGGCCGCCTGGAAGCCTGGTTTCCGAAGGTATCGCCAGCATGGACGGCCGGCACGCCGCTGCCGGGCGGCGACATCAATGGCCCCTTCGATCATTTCGTCACGGAACTTGCGCGCGCCTATCCCGACCTTCCGCGCAAGCTAATCCACCACTATGCGCGCCTGTATGGTACGCGGGCGCGCGAACTGCTTGGCTCGGCCCGCGTTTCGGCCGATCTCGGTTGGCATTTCGGTGGAGACTTTTACGAACGTGAGGCTGCGTTTCTACGCGAGACCGAGTGGGCCAAGGAACCTCAGGACTTTCTGGATCGGCGCACCAAACATGGCCTGCATCTGACGGTGGCGCAACGGGACGCATTTGCCAGCTTCATCTAACTCGGCGGCGCCATGCCACCTCAACCGTACGGTTGCTGTAGGCGATCTGTGCATGCAAGGGGCAATGGAAGTCTTCGCTAGCTCGAGATCGGAAGCTGTCCGTCCGGCTGGAGCTGCTCAGATGTCGGAGTAGCTCAAGTCGGAGTGACTGCCCGCCTTGCGCGCAAAGCTGACCACCATTGATCAGCCTCGATCTTGTTGGTTGGCGCTATCAAATTGGCCCATGATGGATTGGAGCGAGTGTATAGGTTTTTCAACCGGTTAGAAGGCGGCGTGTGCGCGACGTGTGCACCGGGAGATCAAGATAAATCCTGCGCAGGCCAACGTGAGCAGGCGTTTTGAAGCAGGCAGATTGGTCGCGGAAAGCGCAGCTTCTTTGCACTCGCGCAGCTACTTGCAAGCTATTTTATCAATGACGCGACGGGTGGGACCGACCAGCTCTTAATCAGCGGGTCTCAGGTTCGGGCCCTTGTGCGCCGGCAATCCTCGAGTTGGCCACCTCGCACGGTCGCGCCGCGGCCGAACTTGGTGGTGTCGGTAACGAGCACGGTCATCCGTGAATTCGCGCCGATGGACTGGCGCGCCTGGACTTCGCCGACGTGAAAGTCCAGGAGTGAGCCATCCTGATCGACGCCGACGATGCCATAGTCGGCCTGCAAGCCCGCGAAAATGTTTACGGCCGCCTCGCCGACGATGTCCCGGTCGAGCGGGCGGAGCGTGCCGCCGGCGATCGATATCGCCGCACCAGGATTCTGCGCGAACGCGGCGGCATTCTTGTCGGTCCCGAGACGGACGTGGCGCTGGCGGCTGCGGACAGTCTGGCCGAGCTTCGCGACCCGGCGGCCAGTGCGTACGTGAAAACCCGGCAGTGAGGATTCAACCAAGCGAGATTGCCTGCGCCACCATGAGGCCAGCACCCAGGACGCAGATTAGTCCGGTAAAGAGTTCAAAGATCGACGGCCCAGGGCGGCCTACCGCTAACAGCGCAAGGATGGCCGCAATGCCGAACCGAATGCCCTGTGGCGTGAGGTTATTCCACCCAATAATATCCCAGCCGATAACCGAAAGAAGACTCATTTCCTGCCTCCTGTATTTGAAACCTTTCGTCGCCCGAATTTCCGCGCACGCGAGGCGGGTGACGGGGGTCGAAGTCGCGTCTGGCGGAGACGACCGAGGCGGAAGGCGTCGAAATGAAAACTTGCAGCCGCCCGTGTAGGGGCTTCGCCAGCAAGGCTCGTTGATGATGCTCGGTGGTGAATAGTTGGCATGGCTCTGGCGACACGCCGCCGACGGTTGATGCAAACTGAAACAAAAGAGGCCGCCGACCAAGGCGGCCTAACTGCCCTCGTCACCCGCTGAAGGATGGCGATCACGATGATGGCGATACTTTCACCCTTATGGTGGCCCCTTCGTCGCCATAAGTGGCCATTCCCTGACGTGCCGATTGGAGAATGCTTGAGCCCGACTTGACCGCAACCTTACGCCGGTGAACGATACGGATATGCGCACCCCGAATGGTCCGCCAGCTATGGGAAATTCTAATCCGAGTCATTTAACCTCCAGGTTCAATGAATGGTAACGGTTGTCTCAGCAAACTTGCTTTGCAACACACGCCCGAGATAGCCGATCCCAACGTCAACGACCGTGATGCGCGTCACTGGAACTTCGACCACATGTTCAGATTGTGTCCCGCCGTCGTAGGTTCGGTGTCATCATAGCGCGTATCCCTATCCGCTGTCGTAGCGCGTACCCCCGACGGTTCTTGATACCGGCCAGATGCGCCGTTCCGCACAAATTCTCGGGCGGCCAGCGTCAACGCATCGCGGTCGCGCGCGCATTGATGTTGCGGCCGAAGCTGCTGGTTGTCGACGAGCCGGTCTCCGCGCTCGACATGTCGGGCAGGCACGGATTCTCAACCTTCTGGTCGATCTACAGCGCGAGCTGAGGCTCGCCTACCTCTTCATCTCGCGCGATCTCGGGATGGTGCGTCGATCCTGGACACAGGCTGCTAGGCACCAACCTGCAGTGACAACGGCAAGTAGGCGCGGTCTTGCTGCAATGGTGATTGCATGAAGCACTAGACCGGTAAGGCATCGGATGCGATCGGCGCTCTCGGTCCCGCACTCTCTCAGCTCGTCCATGCTGCACACGGCGACGCGTACAGGCTTCATCTTCGAAGTGATGCTTGAAGCTTGGATGAGTACATCGCAGGCGCTCCAACGGTGATCGAAGCATGCCCCATCGAGTTGTGCTCTCCAATATGTGATGAGGATCACGGCGCTAACGCGTGACCTGCAAGATTGTCGTGTCGATCAGTTGCTTGCTGTTCTTCGAGGAGCACACCATGAACATCGTGATTAAAAGACTTAATGGCCTGTGGCACCTTGTCGTCGGGGCGTGCCAGCTCCGAACTCCCTTCCTGGAGACTCAGGACCGGGAGCTGGTCGTTACGTACGCCCGGCGAGCTTACCCTGGTGCCAAAATCTTCGAACGCGACTGATCTTAACAGCGACGCGTCGGTCGACTGCTCCCGGCTGTGGGGGCGCAAATTTCAATCAAGAAATGTCATGGACATATCACGCTGTGTCCTGACAAGATCAAGGACCGAGGCTCTCGCGCAATCGCCGGAGCTGGGACCGGAGCCGCTCGCAGCCCAATTCCCTCTCGAACTTGGTGATCGCCTCAAGCGTTGGTTCAGCGCGCAGGGTCTGCACCCGCGCCATGTCGCGGGTGCAGGTATCTTCGGAACGGACAGACTCGTTCTGTGCCTGCTGCTTCGGAGCCGCTTGCGGCGCCGCATTTCCGCCGGAAGGTAGAGCGGCATTGCTGCCAACACTCTCAAATAGACGCTGTACTTGCGAACGCAGCCGCTTGCAGGCGACCTCGCGTTGGAAGTTGGTGATCTCGTCCGGCGCTGGGTTGGCGCGCAGACGCGCCAGCCTCGCTTCCTCGCGGATACAGGGATCCGTGATTTCGGGGGCCGGCTCCGCCGGAAGCGGCGGCTTGGGGAGTTCCGCCTTCACCGCCGGCGGCACGCTTGGCGGCGTCGGATTGACTACGGCCGGCTTCGGCAGGGCCGGCGCCGAAACTGGCGGAGGGGGCGGTACCGGCGCGACATTGGTTGCACCGAGCTGCGGCACTAAGGAGATGGTCGCGCCGCCGAGTGAGCCATAGATGAAAGGCTCCTGCCGTCCACCGGTCATGGCGATGACCTCATCGCGCACGCGGCCAAGCGCGATCCGAATGTCGATACCGGGCTCGGCAAGGTGTCGGAGCAGAGCGGCTGCATAAGGACTATTCACGCCGTCGCCGTCATAGGAAATCGAGCCGGCCTTCGCCGCGAAAGCCACCAGCGTATCGGCACTGATTTCATCAAGCTTCGCAAGCCCGCCTCTGGTCGGCGAGCGGCTCGCGGACCGCAGCTTGGCCGCAAACGGGTTGTCGCGGCAGGCGTCGAGCAGTATCAACCGCAGGCGGCGTACCGGTTGCAGCGCCCAGATGATGCGATCGAGCGCGATAGCCTCATCGTCGATGTCGTAGTCGTGGCTCAGCTTGGCATCCATCGGTATCAGATAATTCATGCCGCCGATCTCGATGCCGTGACCGGCGTAATAGACCACCGCCACATCGGCGTTCTCTGCAGTAATGAGGAACTCGCGCACAGCGCGCTTGAGGTCGACGACGCCGAGATCGTTGCGCGAAATGACGACGTCGAAACCGATAGATTTGAACAGCGCGGCGATTGCTTTGGAGTCGTTGGCAGTATTGGTCAGCTTCGGTGCGTTCGTATAGGAGGAGATTCCGACCACCAGCGCGACCCGTCGTTCTGCTGCAGCCGCATCGGCGAACAACGCGCTGACGATGAGGCAGAGGACGTAGATTATATGCCGGCGCGGTTTCATCGCTGCATCAATATCCGTAACTCCGCCAGGTGCGTTGGCGGTACTTGCGTTTTCTCGGCGGCTGGCCGCTCTCCGTCACTGTTACGTTGATGACTTCGGAGAACACAGCTGGATCGTGCGGCACGTGGGCAAAATCGGCGAACAGCAGGCGCAGCTTGTGCTGGCCGAGCGGGAGTGTGATTTTCGCCTCGGTCTGGCCCGCGCCGAAGTGCAGGTGGTTGAAGTCGTTCGGGATCGGTTGGTTGAGCGGAGGCAACTCGGCATCGACAAGCAAATGATGATGGCCGGTGTTGGGTTTGTCGTAGCCCGCCGGCGCCACGCCCATGTTCAACAAACCAAAGCGGATAACCGGGGTCTGAGAAATATAGGAACCGTTCTTCGGATAGATGAAATAGACCTTGGCATCCTTCGGCGCGGGACGACGTCCGCTCGCCGCAGGAGCGGCTTGAGCTACCGCGGGGCCAGTTTGGTCAGCGACCTTGACCCTGATCCGCTCCGAGATCACCGGCGGCGAATGCGGAACGTGATTCTTGTCAGCGAACACCAGCTGCAACGTGTGCTCGCCGGGCGTCAGCGAAACCTCTGCCTCGGTCTGCCCCGCGCCGAAATGGAGGTGCTGGAAATCGTTCGGAATTTCAGCGTTCAGTGCTGGGGGTGGCGAGTCGACGATCAAATGATGGTGACCGCTGTTGGCGCGGTCCGAACCTGCCGGCGCAACGCCCATGCCATGGAGACCGAAATGTAAAGTGGTCTTGGTTGGCAGTGTGTCGCCATCCTTCAAGCCGATGAAATAGACGGCCGCCCCGGGCGGCGAAGGCGTCGGTCCGCCCGTCTGGGCTTGGGCCTGTGCGGCGTGGCAGTGCATCAAACCGCCGACAAATGGAACTAGAATGGATATCAGCAATCGTTGCATCATCGCAATCTTCCCAATGCACAGAGCACAACTTGGACCGAGGGCCCGGGGGAATCTGATTAATTGCAAGCATCGATAATATGCCCGTCCAAACGGACGGGATGAAACGATTAAAACGATATTCCTTTGCCGCCCAATGTAAACCAAAATCCCGCGGCGCGACTGCACCTTGCCGGTCGCGGTCGAATGAAGCATGCTATGCGGCATTGAATGTGACGTGTGCATACTCCCGATCGTTCGAGCCGACCGGAGATCACAATATGAATTTCGCCGTTCTGACTGTGATTTGTCTCACAGCGCTTTTTGCAAGTGCTGCGGCAAGCGCGCAGCGAGGGCTGAGCAGCGGCCCGTCTGTCGACCAGCCGTCCGCGCCATCCGACACCAGAATGGCTCAACAACAGGGCGCCAGTCTGGATCCGGGAGAACTGTTTCGCGACTGCGATAACTGCGCTGAGCTCGTGGTTGTGCCGCCGGGAGACTTCGTGATGGGATCCAATGACACGCCCTATGAGAAACCCGAGCACCTGATCAGCATTCGCAAGCCCTTCGCCATCGGGCGCCGCGAGGTGACGTTCGCGGAGTGGGATCCGTGCGCCGATGCCGGCGCGTGCAAAGTGCGGCCCGAGGATCACGGGTGGGGGCGCGGCGACCGCCCAGTGATCAATATCAGCTGGGAAGACGCCAAGCTGTACGTCGCCTGGCTGTCGCAGAAGACCGGGCAGAAATACCGTCTCCCCAGCGAAGCGGAATGGGAATATGCCGCGCGCGCGGGAACCAGAACGCCGTTCTGGTGGGGCAGAGAGGCAGGCGCGGGTCATGCGCAGTGCGACGGCTGTGGCAGTCCGATCAAGCAGCAGGTCGTGCCAACGGGCTCGTTCCGGCCAAATGGCTTCGGGCTCTACGATACTTCTGGCAATGCTGCGGAATGGGTCGAGGATTGCTGGAACGATTCCTATCGGAATGCGCCAAAGGACGCGTCGCCTTGGACGTCGGGCGACTGCCGTCTGCGAGTGCTGCGCGGGGGCAACTTCCTCAGCAAGGCCAACGACGTCAGATCTTCGGCGAGGTTTCGCTACGACGTAGACGTGCGTTACTACGCCAACGGCTTTCGCGTCGTGCGGGAGTTGCCGTAATCATGCCGCGGGCGGAAACAATGCGCGCGATCGTCGTGGCGACACTTGCGTTGCTTGCTGCAGCCCCTGCCGCTCGGGCGCAATCCTACTCCGCCAGCGGGCAAATCGGCTATCTGCACGAATGGGAAATAACGGGAAATCTCGGGAAAACGGCTAAGCGTCCAGGTGCGGAATATTCGGGGACGATCACGCTGCGCCACGTCGGTCTGTGCAGCGTCAATGGCGTAGAGCAAAAGCAGGCGCGATTGCAGCTGAAAGTGTTCCCCGGGCGGCTGGAAGGTGTATTGATCATGGACGAGGATCAATGCCGGATCGTCGCATCCGGATCATCAGGTTCGGGGCAACTGACCTGCGGCAGCGGACAAGACGTTCCGATCACTCTCCTGATCGGCAAGGCGGTGGAGACCGAAGCGGCTGATCGCGCGCGACTTTAGAGCGCTGCGGTTCCGAAGTGCTGCTTGTTCGCCGCCCGACTGTCCGTGACGACTATGATTCCGGCGCCCGCGCCAACACACGTTGCTGCGGCCGCGACTGGCTTGGCCCCTCCGCGAACGCCGGATGATTGCTGTCGTGAGCGCATTCACCCCCTGACGAAGAAGTATGAACGATGGTAGCTCTGACAGCATGGCATCCTCTCAGTGCGGATTGCCGAGCACGAATGCGAACGGCAGAACGAAAATCTCGTCGCCGGCCTCATCGCTGACATGCAGGGCCCACTGACGCCAATCTTCCAGGTTGGCGGTTGCGACGAGAGATCGCACCCTGCGGGTGGCCTCCTCACACGCTTCGATCAGGTCGGATACGAATGTACCGCGACGATCCATCAGTACTCCCTTGGTGTTCGAGCAATGGAAATAGACCTGAGTCATGTACGCCTCCCTGCAATATTCGGGTCAGCAAGCCCGACCCTGCATGTCGGAGTCATACTAGGCCGCAAAGCGGATTGTCCGTGATCACTCGCACATTGCGCGGTTTGGTGGCCCCGCGGGGCCGTGATCGTGCACGCCACACATCCACGGACAAGGTATGGATCCAACGTCTGCGTTAGGCCAATGGCTGGCGTCAGCCGTGCCTGCTCTGTCAGCAGCCGAAACCTCCGCGGCTGCTGTCGATCGTACCTGCGTCCCGTCGGGTTCGGCTGGTCCGGCGCCGCTGGAAGCGGGCGCATTGCCGGCAGAGATTGCAACAGAGCGCGGCATCATCTTGCAGTGCTTGCAAACGCGATGCAGGGGAGAAGGCTAGGAGGTCTGTCTATCAATGGTGGCGGGACCGAATTGCCCCGCCATTGACCCACAGAGGTCCGTACAAGCATTTCTATATTTATCGGCTAGTCTAGGTCGTTACCCCGCGGCCATAAATAGAACCCACCGCCAACTCTGTGTGATAAAGCGGTGGCTTTAGGGTGGTCATGAATGCCACAAAGCACAGCACTCCGATCGCGAAGATGAGAAGACTAAAAAAGTGGTTCAGGTTCATCTGTGTTCCTCGCCGCCTTTCGTTTGGGGCCGAATCATACAGCCATGAACCGGAGGATGAAGAGATCGACCCGAATCTTCTGTGACGGCGCTCACATCTAGAGAATTGCCTCCTCTGCCTGCCCTGAGTCACGCAACGGTCATTTGCTTGGCTATCTTCGCGATGGCCGTGATGCCATGGCCGCCCGTGATTTTCGTCACAGATGGAAAGGTCACCCTCCAGTATGGTTCGAGCCACATGTTGTTCATTGCAACCCCTGAGGAGGGAGTTATGAGTGAAATGCGTGAGCTGATCGATACGGAACTCGACGCCGTGAGTGGAGGACATCATGGGCATCATCATGGGCATCACGGGCATCACGGGCTCTTCAGCTTCGGCAATATCGGCCATTTCGGCAATATCGTCATAGAGCAGAACATTGCCGTGCAGATTGGTGTGGCTATCGGCAATAACGCCAGCGTCACTCAGCAGCTCGGTCAGCTGAACTTCAGCTCTATCCACTAAATCGCGGATGCCCGAACACTCCTTACCCGCTGCCGAGGGTGTTCGGGTACGAATTCAATCGAGAATTCTCATGGACACGGGCACCGTCGCTCAAGACTCTCGACACGGTGTCGATGCTCAACGAGCGTACCTGTTGCTCATCCTGCCGCGCGCAAGTTCGTGTCCATTCCGATCGCTTGACCGCCCAAGCCAGCGACCACTTCTGCAACCGCTTCGTTCGCTGGCGGTAGGCCAGCGTGCGGAGCCATGTCATGGACGCGCTTGCCGCCGCCAATGATGCCGCTGTCCAGGCGATCGACACCTTTATTGTCGGCATCCATCAGCATCGAGCGTGCATCACCCGGAGCGGGTTCAGTCGATGGGACGCTCCACGGGTGGGGTGGCGCGCAGGATTCTTGCGGTCGTTGATACCAACGGCCTGCCGATCCGGCTCGCGGCAACGCCTTGTCGGGAAAGGTCCTGTCTCGCCTCAGGGCTCAACATTGCTTGTCGACCGCGGCTGCGACGCCGATTGGGATCAAAGAACTCGCAATGTCGTGGAACGCGTCGCCCTGCGGGGAGCCTGCGGCCACCTCACTCGCGTTCGATCCGTTTGTTGCGCTGAATGGGCGTTGCGTCGCGCTCAATTCTTACACGTGGTGCCTGAGACAGCCAGATCCGTTCGAGACATGCGAGAGTCCATGCCACATGAATCAGAACAGAAGCGCCGTGGGAGCAAATGTCGCACACGGCATTTATCCAACGGGCCATATCGTCGCTAAAGCTGATTGCCACGCCGGGCCCCCCGTGATTTCTGTCACAGATAGAAAAACCGTCCTCCAGTATCAACACGCGTAGTGAGGCACTGGCTTGCTTTGAGCTGGATGTTGTTCACCCGCAAACCTGAGGATGGAATCATGAATGAAGTGCGTGAACTGATCGATATGGAACTCGACGCGGTGTCTGGTGGGGGACTCTTCGACGTGAGCAACTTGTCCGGCAATATCGTCGTACAGCCGCAGATTGCTACGCAGGTCGGTGTTGCCGTCGGCGGCTTCAGCGTCTTCGGCAATGGAGGCAACGCAAACCTCACACAGCTGCTCGCTCAGGCGAACGTCAGCTCGATCGGCTAAGTCCAGGATGCCCGCACACTCCCGGCCGCTCCCGGGGGGTGCGGGTACAATTCGCTCACTGTAAGGTGCCCGTTACCAAGGTGTTCCGCCATCGGCTGAACGCCTTCGGGCCACCAAGGCTGATAAATCCCGCAACGTAATCGGACACATCCCGCTGTCAGATCTTATGACCCGCCGATCCGGGAGTGGCGTCAGCCTGCATCCGAGCTCCTCTCTCCATTCCCCACGGTTAGCCTCCAAGAGCCGACCATCCATGAATCATTGAGAAATCGGTTCGGGAATCGCTTTTGTGATCGCCGACCAACAGCCTGCATAAAGTAGCGTTAGGCCATGAATTCATAAAGCCGGTGGCTTGGCGCACCGAAATTGATGGCCGTCTTGCTGTCCTAAAGCGACGCGGTTGCTGCGCGGCAGCGAAATGAAGCGGTGGTCCGTGACCGGCATCATCCGCATGGCATTTGATCGGATCGGCGTGCTGTCGTCGTACAGTCTCCTTCAATAAAAGGTCTTCCCGTTGGTGAAAGGACCAAGGAATCGGTTGTCAGCAGCTTGATTGAACCGTCTATTGGCCGCGGCGCCGGACGAGCAAGACGGCCGGCGATACAGCGGAGAGCGGGCCGAATGCTACGGCCAAAACCCTCCCTGGTAGATCTCAGTGAGTATCGGATCCGCCCAACGCGTTCGCGGAATTGAGTGCTGGCACACCGTGCGGCCGGACTTCCAATCCGTCGCCGCGGGCAGGTTCGTATCAATTCCGATCGCCTGACCGCTGAAGCTAGCGGCGGCGATAGCAATGTACGATGCGACATCAATCGTTCCATCCGATAGGTTCGCAGAAATTGTTGCGTCGGTTTGAGAGGATCACGATCTTCATAGGCCGATGTCCTGCGCCTGCTGTCACAACCAAGCAAGTGCTGCTGCGGTGGCCACGACATCGAGTCGGAGAACTCGCCATCAGGAACGGCGCCTGGCCAGCATCCCTGCGGAAAGCAGTCCATGCGTCTACCGAGCCCGCAATATCGATGAACGCGTCTTCAACAGGATCGAGCAATGTCGTCGGATCGCAACGCGCTTCGACAGCCTTGCGGTCAACTGCCTCGCATACGTTCAGCTCGCGTCAGAGTTCTCGCTCTGCGCTATGAGACCAGGCCCCCGGGTTATGAAGGTGTCTGAGACAGTCAGGTTCGTTCGAGCGATATCGCAGCCAAGGCTGCCACTGTGGAGCGTGCGTGATTCTTCTCACAGATAGAAAGGCAACCATCCGGTAAGAACACGGGCAGTGAGGCGCTGGTTTGCTTTGAGCCAGATGTCGATCACAGCAACAAGAGGGAAGACATGATTGAAGCGTGTGAATTGATCGATATGGAACTCGACGCCGTGTCTGGCGGGTTCTTCGACCTGAGCAATCTGTCCAACAACATCGTCGCGCAGGCGAAC
>NZ_KI421499.1:735821-1248018 GCF_000473125.1 Bradyrhizobium genosp. SA-4 str. CB756
GAACTCTGCCACGCAGGTCGGTGTGGCTCAGGGCGGCTCCAGCGTCTTCGGTGCCGGTGGTGCCGCTGCCGTCACGCAGCTGCTCGCGCAGTCGAACACCAGCTCGATCGGCTAAGTCACAGATACCAGAGGAGGGAAGTCATGATTGAAGCGTGTGAACTAATCGACATGGAACTCGACGCCGTGGCTGGAGGGTTCTTCGACCTGAGCAATCTGTCCAACAACATCGTCGCGCAGGCGAACAATGCCACGCAGGTCGGTGTGGCTCAGGGCGGCTCCAGCGTCTTCGGTGCCGGTGGTGCCGCTGCCGTCACGCAGCTGCTCGCGCAGTCGAACACCAGCTCGATCGGCTAAGTCAGCGATGCCCGCACACTCCTTGGCTGCCCTCGGGGTGTGCGGGTACTCATTTCAATCGAGAACTCTCATGGACACAAGCACCCCTGGTAACGAGAGCGCTGGATCTGGCAAAGCCACACGATGCGCAGTTTGTGATCGCAAGTTTGGACTCGTCCGGCACTACTCGTGGCGAACCCCTCTCTGCTCCAAGAAGTGCGTCAATCGCTTCAGAGCTCGTCGGGCGAGTGATGGCAATTGGCTATCCTGGCTTCTCGCTTTAGACCAGGCGCCAGAGAACCGAGCGAGGGCTTGATGACTTCCCAGATTTCACAACGAGGCAGGGAATACTTACAAATAGCACAGAGCTTGCTCCGCGCTGTCCAAACCATGACCGACCGAGCGATTGCCGCCCAGCTCAAGGCTCTCGCCGACGACTACGAGCGACGAGCCGAGAAAGCCTCGCATGCTGGTGCGGCCAGAGCAATTACGCGATCGGCCACCAGTGCTGAACGCGAGTGGCGTACATGACCAGACGGGCAGGTTCACAGCCTCCCTGCGGAAGAAATATTGGGACCGAGGCTTCAAGTCGCGATAGTTTTCACAACCCAAGACCACTCGGGTGAGTACTTGGCCGGTCGAGCGCTTGGGTATCCGATTCTATTGCGCCCCTGGTCTAGAGGCGAGGCAGAAAAGCCAGCGGAGTCGCGCTGCAACGGCGGCGGGAAGAGCATGAAATACGCCGCGCTTATCCAGGTTGATCGCTGCTTGTAGAAAGCAGCTCCGTTCCATGCCCTATGCCTACCTCAAACGTCCTAGTGCGAGGAAACACTACGTCGCCGTCATTGGCGGGCCGGCGTGGAGCATGACGAACTCTCCGAGGCATGAACTGACGAGCCAGACCTATAGACATCGGCCTGGCGAGCGGTTCCGAGCGGGAAACACGCCCGCGCTCGTTATCCGAGCCTTGCATTCGCTGACATACCGCCACGGAGCTGCGATGTGATCGTCCGCCCTCTGAAATGAGCGGCTCGATTCAGCAGGAAGATGCTTTTTCTCGTGGCGTTACACTTCCGCGATGTTCCCATTCGCGAATAGTCGGATGCTGGCCGGTGACCGCCCCTATGAGAGCTCTCGCCGTGCTTTGAAAGGAGAGTGCCTAAAAGCCAACAGCACCAGGCTCCGGAGGCTCGCAATCATGACTGCGTTAACGCCCGCTCCACGCTTACAGCTCAAGTAGCACATGCGCGGCGCATCGGCGATCGCGTCCAGCGCGCCGCACGCGGCAGGAAACATCCCGACCTAGCTGACGGTTGCTTCTCGAGTGCGTATGCTCACGGTCGGGGTGCATCGCTCATGCGTCTACCGAGCCCGCAATATCGATGAACGCGTCTTCAACAGGATCGAGCAATGTCGTCGGATCGCAACGCGCTTCGACAGCCTTGCGGTCAACTGCCTCGCATACGTTCAGCTCGCGTCAGAGTTCTCGCTCTGCGCTATGAGACCAGGCCCCCGGGTTATGAAGGTGTCTGAGACAGTCAGGTTCGTTCGAGCGATATCGCAGCCAAGGCTGCCACTGTGGAGCGTGCGTGATTCTTCTCACAGATAGAAAGGCAACCATCCGGTAAGAACACGGGCAGTGAGGCGCTGGTTTGCTTTGAGCCAGATGTCGATCACAGCAACAAGAGGGAAGACATGATTGAAGCGTGTGAATTGATCGATATGGAACTCGACGCCGTGTCTGGCGGGTTCTTCGACCTGAGCAATCTGTCCAACAACATCGTCGCGCAGGCGAACTCTGCCACGCAGGTCGGTGTGGCTCAGGGCGGCTCCAGCGTCTTCGGTGCCGGTGGTGCCGCTGCCGTCACGCAGCTGCTCGCGCAGTCGAACACCAGCTCGATCGGCTAAGTCACAGAGACCAGAGGAGAGAAATCATGATTGAAGCGTGTGAACTGATCGACATGGAACTCGACGCCGTGTCTGGCGGGTTCTTCGACCTGAGCAATCTGTCCAACAACATCGTCGCGCAGGCGAACTCTGCCACGCAGGTCGGTGTGGCTCAGGGCGGCTCCAGCGTCTTCGGTGCCGGTGGTGCCGCTGCCGTCACGCAGCTGCTCGCGCAGTCGAACACCAGCTCGATCGGCTAAGTTACCAATGCCCGCACACTCCTTGGCTACTTCCGGGGGTGTGCGGGTACTCATTTCAATCGAGAACTCTCATGGACACAGGCATCCTCGCGCAATGAACTGGGGCAGAGGTCTTGACACGGTGTCGATGCCCAACGAGCGTACTCGTGCCCACCTGCCGAGAGATCCTCATCCACAGGGAATGGCCCGGCCTAGCGATGCGTCCGCCGTTAGGCTAGTGATGAGCCGATTCAAGCAGCTGCCGCTTGGCAAAATCCGCAAACGGCCCCGGCTCGTTCATGAGCTCCGCGTAGCTTCCCGCTTGCACGACCTTGCCGCGCGAGAGCATGACAATACGATCCGCATTGCGCACGGTGCTGAGGCGATGCGCAATCACAATCCTCGTAATGCTCAATCGTTCCAGCGAGGTGCCGACGATGCTTTGGGTTTGGTTGTCGAGTGCGCTGGTTGCCTCATCAAACAGAAGAATCCGTGGTGAGCGCGCAAGAGCGCGGGCGATCAATAGTCGCTGCCGCTGACCGCCTGACAGCGTAGTCACGCCTTCCGCAACCAGCGTATGCATGCCCATCGGCATCTGCGCGATGTCGGCATCCAGCGCCGCCAGTCGGGCGGCCTCCCAGGCCTTCTCCAGCGGCAGATCAACGCCGCCGCAAATGTTGTCGTAAAGGCTTCCGGTTGCGAGCTTGGTATCTTGCAGAACTACGCCAAGCTGCCGGCGCACGGCGCTGATGTCGAGCGTGTTGAGAGCCTTGCCGTCGTAAAACACCGTGCCAGCTTCCGCCCGCTCAAAACCGAGCAGCAAACGAAAGAGCGACGATTTCCCGCTACCTGAGGGACCGACGATCGCGACGTAGTCACCCGTCGCAATGCTCAAGCTGATATCATCCAGGACCTTCGGCCCGCCTTTCATATAGCGGAACACGATGCCGGAAAGTTCGAGCTCTCCAGATAGCTCTCCGGGTGATCGCCGTTCCTCAGAGATCTCGGCTGGAGTGGAAATCACGGGCTTCAAGCGGCTGAGGTGAGGAATCGCCACCAGTGATTCACTGACGCTCGAGGCCCAACTGCCGATCGCGGCCGTGGCCTGTCCGAACGCTGCCAGAAAGCCGAGAAACGCGCCGAGATCGAGCAGGACGTGACTGTTTGTGTAGGAGGCGAGCGCAAAGATGACCAATGTCGCCAGCATCGGAAAGGCGGTATCAAAGGTACTCAGCGCGTTGGCCGCTTGCTGCGAGGTAATAAAATAGCGCCTCTGTACGGCAAATTGTTGCGACCATCGCGCTAACGCGCGCGCCGTTGCGCCTGCCACGCGCAGCTTGCCGACTCCCGCAATCAATTGCAGCACAAAGCCACTGGCCTTGCCTTGCAGGTTGAACTGCTTGGTTTCGTAGTAGAGTCGCACGGCGCTCGTGCCAAGAATTGCAGCTGCTCTAATCATGGTAAGCAGCAGTGCAATGCCGCCCAGTCGGAGGTCATAGTAGAGCATCAGTCCAATGCTGAAGAGACAAAAGAACGAGGCCGTAAAGCCGCCCAGCACACGCCCGGTGAAGATCCGGCGAGTGGCGTCGATGCCCATGGCGCGATCGACCAAATCGCCGCTTGTATATTCGCGAAATAGAGAGGTGGGCAGGCGGAGCAGTCGGTCGATCAGCGCGGCCTGCAGCTTATAGTCGAGCAGACCTTCGAGCCTTAACGTGACCCGTCCTTGCATCGCCTGTAGACCGGCCATCGCCAAAGCGGTGACCGTCAGCGCAAGCGCACAAACAAGGAGCTGATCGATCTCGGTGCGCGGGATAACCGAATTGACAAGGACATTGGTGATCAGTGGCGGCATCAGCGACAGTAGCCCGATTGCTATAACAGCCAACGCGATGCGCGCGATGCTGCCGGAAACGCCTCGCATCGCAAAGGTAAGCAGATCGCGATATTGGAGCGGGCGGGACGGCAGCGCCGGATAGAAAGTGATGGCCTCTGATTTGAGTTCGCCAGCAACGGAGCGATCGACCGGGCGACGACTTCCACCCTTTGGGTCGAACATCGTGTAGGTGTTCGCCCGCTCGCGCACCAGAGCCACTGGACTGCGTTGGTCTCCGTGCCAACCGAGGAGCGGTCCGGCATCGGTCTTCCACCAGACATCGCGCAGGAGTACACGGCGGATCCGCAACTGGGCTGTGCGAGCGATCTCCAGAATGTCGCTGAAGGCCTGTCTTGTGGGTTGAGCGCGCTGCGAAAGTGTAACCGGTATTCCCAGTTCTTCTCCGACAACCCGGCAACTGCAAAGCAGTGGGTCTGTCGGGTCCCATTCGGATTGCGCACGATCGGCTTTCTTGACCACGACATCAGCGAGCCGCTCAAACGAGTCGAGGGTTTGCGACGCAGTGAGTTCGTCGCGGCGGACCAGGCGTTCCCGCTCTCGAATGACGCCCTCTGCCAGGCTGCGCTCAAGATGAGCGATAACTGTTACCTGGAATCGATCAATCGCGGACCACAGAACCTGGGTACCTGGCGGGTTTGGGTCGAGACGCAATTTGCACCCGCGCTCGCCGGCTTCCACCCACACCCCAGCGGTCAAAGGGAAGGGAGGCTGCCCGGGAGCGAAGCTCGAGCCGAGGTTCATGACCTTTGCTGTCCCGGTGTCGAGGTGTGCCCACAGGAGGTCCCGCATCGGACCGCGACGTCGCTCGCCCGGGTGTAGTTCAATCTCCTCACCGCTCACCAACTCGGAAATCGCTTCGTTTGCCGCCGAGCGGACCATGAACACCGCCAATTGGGCAATCCAGCCAGACACAGGGACAAAGGACGCTGCACTGCGCGGTATCTCCAAAAGCGCATTCCCAGGCGGGCCGACAGCGATGATTTGCAGCCGGCTGCCCGAGGTTTCGCAGGCATTGTGCAGGTCCAGAATGCATCCGCCGTTTTCGACACGAAATAAATGCTGGCGCGTGCCCGTCGGCTGAACTGCAAATAAATCGACGTGACCGGCTGCCACTTGAAGAACGTGTTCGTGGTCGCTGAGAAGCATTGGGCGACGCGCATCGAGCGAAGTCCGGTGCGACAGACCGATCGGCGCCTCGCGTTGTTGTCCGACGAAATTCTCGCTGACAAATCGATCCGTCATTCGCGCGCCACCAGTTTGGCATAGGAAGCCTGAAGCGCAAGAAGCTCTTCATGCGTGCCGCGTTCAACGATGCGACCGCGCTCGAGCACGATGATTTCGTCGCAATCGCGTATAGTACTCAAGCGGTGGGCGATGATGATGCAGCTGCAGCCGCGGCGCCGCAGGTTGTCGTCGATGGATTTTTCTGTGATCGGATCAAGTGCAGCCGTCGCTTCATCCAAGACAAGGATCGAGGGATTGCAAACCAGGGCGCGGGCGATTTCGATGCGCTGACGCTGACCACCGCTGAAGTTCGTACCGCCCTCATTGACGTGGCAGTCATAATTGCCTGGTCTAGTCGCAAGGTCTTGATGAATGAGCGCGTCCTTGGCCGCCGTCAGGAGGTGGCGCTCATCGGTTGTTGAATCCCAGAGCGTTAAATTGTCCCGCGCCGTTCCCTCGAACAGAAAGACGTCCTGGTCGACATAGGCGACGGAGTTCGCAAAAATGTCCGCAGGGACATCCGTCAGCTTACATCCATCAAAACGAATCTCGCCGGACCAGGGTTTGTACAGTCCGCAGATCAGTTTGCCGAGGGTTGATTTTCCACTGCCCGACATGCCAACGAGTGCCACGCGCGAACCGGCAGGGATCACCAGCGAAAGATCCGCCAAAAGCGGCGGTTCGAGCACCGAATAGCCGAAGCTGATATTGTGAAGTTCGAGTCGGCCGGTAAGCTTCGGCGGCAAGGCACCCGCATGTGTCGGAGGTTGCGGCGCTAGCGGGTATCGGTAGACATCCTCGAGTCGTTCGAGCGCTCCCTTGATGGTTTGCAGGCCACCGAAATAGTTCACGAGGTTGACGAAAGGCTCGGAGAAACTCAATGCTAAGGATTGGAAGGCCACGAGGCTTCCCAGCGTCAACGAGCCCTGAATGACCCGCAAGCCTCCGACACCAAGAATCGCTGCGATCATGAGACCCGTAAGCAAGGTCGGGACCATGTCCAATATGATGGCGGAGGCGCCGATCCTCTGTTCGGCGTTGAGGTTTTTGGCTTGAAGACCGGCCCACCGGCCGAAGGCGTCGTCTTCCAATCCACTTGCTTTGATGGTTTCGATAGTCCGCACCATGCTCACGGTCGCCCCGAGTAGCCTTCCCTGATCGAGCGCCAGCCGATAGCTCAGTTCCTGGCGGCGTGAAGCGACAAGCCGCAGGAGAAGAACATTTATCAATGAGATTGTGACGCAAAGCGCGGTTAGGCTGACGTCGTAGACGGCCATGGCCGCGGCGAACAAGACCACCGACATCAGGCTGAGCGCATTGGCGGCAATGCCACTTGAAAGCAGCCGGGCGATCTGTTCGTTGGCTGCAATACGGCCCGCAATGTCGCCGGCGTGACGTTGGGTGAAAAATTCCATCGGCAGCGCCATGAGGCGCCACAGAAAACGGCTGGTCATCACGACGGCGAGCTTGGTCTGCAGCCGCAATAGCAGCGATTGGCGTATGGTGGTCAGAACGGCCCGGAGAGCCGCCGTCAGCGCCATGCCGATCAGGAGCGGCACAAGCCAGCTGCGCGTGTGCTGGATCAAAATCTCATCAACAAAGATTTTTGAAAATCCCGCGGCAACAATATTGGGCAGGACCGCGGCGATGCTGACAACAACTAGCAGGGCCACCGCCTGCTTTGAGTGGCGCAGCTCCCGTATGAGCAGGCCTATGCCCTTCGGTTTGCTGCCGACCTTCTCGAACCTTTCGCCCCGTTCGAACACCAGGACAACGCCGGTGAAGGCGTGGTCAAGCTCGACCAGATCGATCTGCCGACGCCCGCTCGCGGGGTCATTTATGTAGGCCCGCTTTCTATTAATTCCTTCCAGAACCACGAAGTGGTTGAAGTTCCAGTGAATGATGCAAGGCGTTGGAATCTCGGCAAGTGCCGGAGGCTCGACGCTGTACCCCTTCGCCGTCAGTCCGTATCGGCGCGCCGCTCTGATGATGTTGCTCGCCTTGCTGCCGTCGCGCGATACGCCGCATGCGACGCGAAGCTCCTCCAACGGAATCCACGCACCGTAATAACCGAGAATGATGCCAAGCGCTGCCGCACCGCATTCGACGGCTTCCATCTGCAGTATGATGGGTGTCCGCTGGCTGCGTCGCTGCGGCAACCAGCTCGCCATGCGGCCGACGTAGGATTTGGGCCGGCCGCGCCCGCTGGTTGGCTGGTTTGGAGAGCGCCTATCCATCAATGCCCGTGAGGTGCTTGAGCAGGGGTATCACCAGATCGAGGGGGCGCTGCCGGCGTGTTGTGATCTCGGCCCGAGCCAACGTTCCGCTCGTGAGATGAATGTTCGGCCCCTCGCCCACGGCCCATCGATATCCGGTTGGAGTGGAGGCGTCTTCATCGAGCGCAACCATCGCGGCGTAAGGTGCACCGTCGCGCGAGAAGCGTGAAACCAGGCTTTCGTTATGCAGCAGCGCGGCCATGCCTTGCGGCGTCATCGGGAAATCAGAGATGCTGATTACGTTGCCGAGCATCATGCCGAATTCCTCGCGCTTGACCGTGCTTGGCTCGAGCTGCACCTGCATGCCAGGCTTGATCTGTTTGCCCCGTTCGGCGGGAACATAGACGAGGGCTTGGAGCTTGGCGCCTTCGCTTTCGATCGCAATCACCGGTGTGCCGATGGCTAGCACCGAACCGGGCGAAATCTTCACTTCCAAAACACGCCCGTCCATCGGGCTGATCACTTGGGTGTTCTGGCTCAGCTGTTCGGCGGCGGCATTCATCTGCCGCCGGGCCTCGTTGAGGGAAAACTCGGATTGCTGAATTTCGCGACCACGCTCCGTTTCCAGATCTGTCTTCTGCGACCGCAGCTTCAAAATCTCGTTTTGGGCGTCAGTACGGCGCTGTTGCGCATCGGCCAGCTCCTGGCGTCGCTCTTCCAAATTGCGCCGCGTCGTGTATCCCTTGGCCAGCAAATCCTCGAGGTTTTTGACATCGACGGTGAGATATTCGATACGCTGGCTCGTTGCCTTGATTACCTGTTGCAGAGCCATTTCAAGTTTTGCAAAGTTCTGGCTCTTAGCGGCGAGTTCGCTTGCAGCTTTCGACACCCGATCGGCGTGCTCTCGCTGGCGTTCATGAAAGACCTCGGTGGCTGCGTTGTGCTTTTGCTGGATCTCGGTTTGAACGATCTGGGCGATGGGTTGGTCCTTGTTGACGTGCTCGCCCACCGTGACTGCGACCGACTGCAGCCGTCCGGCCGCGGCGGATACGGCCTCGACGACCTTACCGCCACTGCCGATCAGGATTCCCTCACCGGAGACGCGAGTGGGCACGCGCCCGAAAATGCTCCACAGCACGGCCGCCCCAAGCGCAATGCACAGTACAAGGGTAAGAATCCAGTCAGCAGGCTTGGTGATAACAACGAGATGATCGAGCTGCTCGGGAGACGCAGCCCGGTCAAGGGCCGCGGCGCGAAACGCCCGTTGCGGCCCACCGGTCATGCTCTTATGCTCCGGGTTTGGGAGCGGTTCAGACGCCGACATGTCTGCACTCAAAAGCAAGTGTGAACTGAAGCCGACGATCCCCGATCTTTGCACAGAAGCAACCATCTAACAATCAATAAGGGGTGGCAGGGGAAGGACCAATTGGGATGTACGGGCTGATCGGCACCACGAGATTTTCGTTCCCTGCGCGAACGCACCGAAAGATGCTGGCGGCAAGCTTGGGGCTTGGGCTTTTCCTACCGGGTATGTGCTGTGCGGGCGTCCTGTCCGAGGGCGATTTCAGGCAAGCGGAGAGCCTTAGGCCGCTTTTTGCCAACCTCATGAACGACCTTGTCGCAACCGCAAAGCGTCCCGATGTTTCGAGCGGGGACGCCGACTGTGTCAACTCGGCTATTCGGGAACTTCTTCAGATCTCCGACGAACTGGCAAGCTATGAGTATTTGATTACGATGGAGAAAGATCTGATCGATTTTGGCGACAAAAATCCAATGCGTGATATCGTCAAGTTTGCCGTCGACAAGAGCAGCGCGATCCTGATGAGCGAAAGAAAGCGGTTGGTTCAAATATCCGAGCGGTGTACCAAATATCCGTTAGGGCAAGGAAAGATTGAGCAGGCCCTAACCATCATCGACACGACGACAGGCATATTGGCTTCCATTCGAGCTCGCCTTTGACCGTGCGAAAGAAGGGCCCGCGCGGTAAGCGATCTCCACGTGCGGAGGTGACAGCCAAGGACCCCTTGCAGATCCTAATCGAGAAAAGCGCGCCCAGGTCGACCGGTGAGGAGCCGAGCACCATCGAGAACACCTTGGTGCCACTTTTTGTAAACCGGCGGCAAGCGTCCGGCGGTGTAGGCCTGACTGTCTTCGATCGGCCCCAAGTTGCTGGGCGAGGGCGGCGATCCGACAGATCTTGGCGATGCAAATCCAGGATCATGACAAGTTCCCGAAGTTTGATCACCGCGCCCTCCCTGCTGCCTGTGGCAGCAGCGTCGACGTCTCGGCGGCTTGCCACCGCTGGTCGCGGGAGTATAGTTTCTCGATGGCTGTCAGCTCGCTCGATCTGAAAGCGTTTTTGCTTGCCACACCATTCTTCGGTGGTCTCTCAGACACGAGTTGCGATCTCTTGGTCTCTATGCTGGTCGAGCGCCGCTTCGACGTCGGCGACATTGTCGTGGCGGAAGGAGAGCCGGGCCGCTCAATGTTCGTTGTTCACTCCGGCCATCTCGTGGTGAGCAAGCTCGGGGGCTCGGGGCGCATAGTTCGCATGGCGAGCCTTGGGCCTGGCGACTTTTTTGGCGAAATGACGCTTATCGAGATGCAGAACCGATCAGCGACTATCGTTGCGCAGAGCCCAACCCTGCTGTACGAGCTGGCGGCTCGACAACTCTACGCGTACTACAAGGCCGACATCTACGCGTATGTGATGGTGATGCAGAATATCAACCGCGAGCTTTGTCGGCGGCTTCGCCGTGCCGACAATCGCATTGCGGAGCTGCAGAGGCTTCATGCGAGTTAGGGACGAAGTGATGTTTATGTCCGGCGGGAGCAGTAATCAGGAGCGGCTCGTCATCATTGAGCGCCAACTATGTCGGGTCGATAAAGGCCAGCCAGGAGAGGTAGGCGCACACTAACAGGATCTTCTGAGCGTTGGTCGAGCCGTGCTCATCTTCAACCTGTCAGGCCGCGCTGGCTGAGATTGCGGCGGTATCGATGTCGCTGCGGCTTGTAGGTCAGAGAATCTGCCGTTTCCTGCTGAGACTCGCCACAGGCAAGGCGTTGTGGCGCCAAGATGAGTCCGTGTTGGCCGGCAGCGAAGGCTGTAGGCCAACGAGGAGTTTATGCTCGGTTTGGCGAGATGCGCATAAGGCTGGGATGCCGCTTTTGAAAACGCGTTGCACGATTTTGTCGAGCAGCCCAATTGAAGGCCTGTTGGATGTGAGCCGACTGCTCACTTCTGTTGATGTGTTTGGATGAACTGTGGCGCGGCGGGCTGAAGCTTCTTCCAGTTGCAGCATTTCTGATCGGCATTGCTCTCTCTTGTCGCCGCGATCCTCAAGCCGATCTGGCGTGTGCACTGAGAATCCAAAGACGCGATTTCCGCTTCCAAATCATGCCTATATGGCCCAAGAAGAGCCAAGCTGCAGTGGCTTCGTCACACCGGATTTCTCAGTCGGTCCCAATCACACGAAGGATCAGTTTAGGGCTAAATAGATAAACGGAATGAATGGCTTAAGTTGTGAATTTTCCGGGGCGCCATGATGGATCGGGCTGGCTGATCCAAGCTCGCGTTAGGCGTTGCTTGATAACGTGAGCTCGATGAACATTGAGATGGGCCGCAGATGGGCCGCGTTCTCGCGCTCGTCAGTTGCACGATCCGATGCTGAGACGTCGGAGATCTCGTTCCGACCCGACGCTACTACCGCGCAGGCCATTCAGACGGGGTCCGCTTTGTGCAGCTGTCCATGCATAGCTGCCGCAAGCCTTCACCGCCGCTTGTGACCCCAAGCGGACGTTGACCTTGGCCGAAGCTCTCTCCAGAATGTTGGGGCAGCGGAGCCTATCATTAGCAAAGGTGAACCCGTGCATCGGTTGGGTATCTTCGACGAAGTGCGAGAGCGCCTGATCCTCCGCCCGTGGTGGCGTCGCGGTGTTTGACCGTTTGAGACCGCGCCGCACGACGCACATCGGCATCGATCTGCAAAACGGCTTCATGGCCCGGGCCGGAAACTAGCCCGATGAACCCAACCAACCGTGCCGACAATACGAAGACATGCCAGAACACGTCCACCATCACGATGCGCGATCAAGATCACATCACCTCGCCAAAAACATCTATATCGCTCCCCATCAAGGCGAGGAATGGTCCTCGCCTGAAACACTTTCATAGGAGAGCGACATGACTACGATCAAAGAACTGACGACCGCAGAGTTCGATGTCGCGAGAGCACTAACGGATGACGACCTCGACATCGTCACAGGCGGAAAGGACGTCGCATACATTCAAGCGGCCCCGATAGGGAATTTTCTTGTTCACATGTCCGATAAAAGCACAACCGTCGTATACTATCCACCCGGCACATCTGGGAGACCGTAACCCGTCCCCGACGACCTCTTTCACCACGGACACCGAGCGGACACGGACACCACACCTATAGGTGTGGCCGGCCTGTCTGGGCTTCGACCGGGTACCGCTCACGGTCTGCCCCAGACCCACATGGATGGCACTGAGCGCTACACCTGTCGGGAATGCGGACTGATCAGGTTCGCTAACAGCGAGGGATGGAACCATTTCGAATGGCGGCTGGACAGTCCAAAAAGGTGAACCACTGCCCGCTACTTGCTACCGCGAAAGCAATTCTGAGCCTGATCGTGGCAAGCTGACTTCCGGTATTGGCCCGAAGCTGCCGACCCGGCATGTCAGCTGCCTGTCCGCTCACGTGGGGTGAAGCGGGCTCGATATGCTCAAAGCGAGTTCTTCGGGCTGTGACCCAGAGCGGTCATAGCCCGGCCTGAAATCTCGCACCGGGCCGTCTCCTGCCGTATCGCCGTGTGATATCCTTTCAGTCGCAAGAAGTGGAGGGACTGCACAGTGAAACGCCGCGAGTTCATTAGGTTGCTAGGCGGCGCAGCGGTGGCGCACAGCGTGGTCGGTAAGCGCTGATGGGTACAGCAAGCAAGACGGTCAACCTTGCTTTACAGGGTGGCGGTGCGCATGGCGCCTTCACCTGGGGCGTTTTGGATCGCCTGCTCGAAGATGAGCGGATGTCGTTTGAGGGGATCTGCGCTACCAGCGCTGGCGCCATGAACGGCACGGTCATGGCGTACGGCCTGACGATAGGCGGCCGCGAAGGCGCAAAACTCACTCTCGCCGAATATTGGCGCCGCATCAGCGAAGCTGCAGTCTGGGGACCGCTGCAGCCGTCCATTTTCGATCGTCTGTCGCAAAATCATTCGATCGAGAAATCGCCAGCCTTCATGTTCTTCGACATGATGACACGACTGTTGTCACCTTATCAGTTTAACCCATTGAACTATAACCCGTTGCGTGACGTGCTCGAGAAGACCATCGATTTCGACCGACTGCGCAGGGAGAGTGTCGTCAAGCTGTTCCTTTGTGCGACAAACGTCCGCACTGGAAAGGTGAAGATCTTTGAGAACCATGAGCTCACCGTTTCCGCCGTTCTCGCTTCCGGGTGCCTTCCGCAGCTCTTTCAGGCTGTTGAAATCGATGGCGAAGCCTATTGGGATGGCGGCTACATGGGCAACCCAGCAATCTTCCCGCTGATCTATGGCTGCCAATCCACCGACATCATTGTTATTCACATCAATCCAATTGTGCGTGGGGAAATTCCTCGCACGGCGAGCGATATATTAAACCGATTGAACGAAATTAGCTTCAATTCGTCGCTGATGCGCGAGATGCGAGCAATTGCCTTCGCCAACAAGCTCGTCAGCAGAGGCGCGCTGCACGACGAGATAAAGACGATGCTGATTCATGCCATAGAGGCGGAATCGTTCATGAAAGGCCTCGGCGTCGCCTCCAAGTTTAATGCAGACTGGGAGTTTCTCACCTATCTGCGCGACGTGGGCCGTACCTGCGCTGAGGAGTGGTTAGCCGCAAATTATTGCCATATCGGTGTGCGTTCGACCATCGACATTCACGGCAGATACTTGTAGCGCGTTTAAATTGGTGCAGCAATACAGCAATGCCTTAACGAGGCCAAGACGGCGACCCGAGAGGAAGATACATGTACTGCCGCGCATCGGCCACCATCAGCCCCCATTCCGATGCAGGCGGCTGCGCCGACGCCGAGGAAGCTGCGGGTTATGCACGAGATGGCGTCCGCTTGTGCCCGTCACGTCTCAAATGTTGATTTGCAGCGAATGTCGGCATTGGTGGTTGTGCCTCCCCGAACCGAACCAGTTTACCGTTTTCTCCCGCCGCTCGAGCGCGTGCGCTTATTTGACTTCCTCCGACGACGCTTCCTTACGTTAGCTCAAATTGGCCCATGATGGATTGGACCGATTCGTGAGCTCGGATAGCGTCGAGGTTTCAACGCACCGAGCCCCCGATTGATCCTTGCCGAATTTGAACAACGGGCGGGACTGCACCTTGTCTATTTGAAGCAGCCCGTTGGGTTGCTGCTCTCGGCTACCACCTCTTCCGAACCAATCCTGCAACGAGCTCTCCCGGGTAATCGCCGTGCCCACTGCGGCAAATACGGCGCTGCTGATCGCCTGCTGCTGGCTGCGCAGATGATCCTTGAGAAGCTTATGCCGCGTAATGTAGCCCGCGTTTACGCCGGGAATAGCATGGTTCATCAGGAGCTTGGCGTCGACCTCCGAGACACCTGCTGCTGTCGCAATCGTACGGAAGGTTTGGCGGAGGTCGTTACCCCACTTCGATAGCATTTCCCGGTCCTCCTTTGTCTCGGCCAAATGCCCCGACGCGCTATCGGCCGGAAATACCCAGTCTTGTGCCTGCACAGGATACATTTGCCTTCCGAACCGGATTGCGCGGGCGAGGCAGAGGACCATCTGACGGGACAATGGAATATCGAAAGCTTTCTTCTTGCCGCCCTTTGGTTTGGGAATGTGCAGCGTCCGCTGCCGAAAATCGATATGCTCTGGCTTAGCTTCCTGCAGCGCACTGGGCCGAGAACCGCAAAGGAGAGTAAAAAGGTGGAACTCTCTACGCACGGGGTTGTCGAGGGCGGCGAGCTCCACGAACCAGCCCTTAAGGTCGGCAGACCCCATCCCGGTGTTGCGGCGCTCCTCCTCATTCCAGTCAACCGCATCGGCTGGATTGTCTGACGGCAGCGACCTGTTCGTCTTCCGAGCATGATTGTAGATGGCCCGCAGGGTGCGCATGCTGCCATTGGCCATGTACGGCCCGTTCTCGCTTGTGACTTTATCGGGCTTCTTGGCCACGCTAGCCGGATCGGTTGCGAGCTCATAGAGGGTGGCGTCGAGCCATACCGCAAAAATTCGTTCCACGTGATCGCGGTAGCCTTCGATAGTCTTTTCGCTGCGGTTCTTCCGGACCAGATGCGCCTCGAGGTACCGCTCCCAGGCCTGCCTGAGAGTGATGCTCGCGGTTGTACCGCCACTTTCCATAGCCGGAGCCGGACTCGTCACTTCGGTTTGCTTGTTGTCCTTCGGATGCCGTCCCCGGCTAATCTGCGCCAAATACTCCTTGGCGGTTGCGCGCGCAGCTCGGGTCGACATCTCACTAGCGTCGCCAATGGAAACCCTAATGGATGAAGCCCGCTTGCCGCCCCGCCTGAGGTCACCCTGGACGGTAAAGGTCCTCCTTCGCTTTCCGATGACCACGAAAAAGCCCTTCAATTCTGTATCGCGCGCCAGGTACCAGCCTTCCTTCGGAGCGGGTAATTGAGCGATTGTCTTGTCGGTGAGAGAGATTCGAATATCGGTCATGACGAGAGTCCACGGCCGCCAAAACGGTTTTCAAACGGTGTTGGCGGATTGAGCAGTTGGAAGGCTTGAGTTCGACGGAGCGCGAAGCTATGCGAGAAACATCTATGAACAAAGGGCTTCTCGAGTACTCGTCGCAGCGCGGCGTGCATTCGGAAACTGCGGAGAAGCGATGGTGTTGAACTCTTAATCAGCGGGTCCCAGGTTCGAGCCCTGGTGCGCCCACCATCCCGAAAGCGTTGTTCTTCAATAAGTTACAGGAAGAACTGCCGAGAACGAAATGGGTCTCGTGCGACTTTTTCTTATGATCGGACGCCGCACGGGCGTTCATTACTTCTGAGCACTTCGGAACCGCCGATTTGCCACCAGTGCGCCGGCCAGTGCCGTCCATCCGGTCTGATGCGAGGCGCCAAGTCCTTCGCCGGTATCGCCGTGAAAGTATTCGTAGAAGAGCAAAGAATCGCGCCATGCCCCATCGCGCTGGAAGCGCGAATTCGATCCCAGTGCTGGTCGCCGGCCGTCTGAGTCTCGGAGGAATAATCTGAGCAATCGGCGTTCGAGTTCTTCGGCCACTTGCTCGAGACTTGCCTGCCTACGCGATCCTGTAGGCAATTCAACCGTAAAGTCTTCGCCAAGGTTGGTATGAAGATGTCGTAGCGACTCGATCGCGAGAAAATTGAGCGGAAGCCAAATCGGTCCGCGCCAGTTTGAATTGCCGCCGAACAGCCCTGTTCGAGATTCGCCAGGCTCATAGTCAAGACGGGCAACATGTCCATCCGTGTTGACGATAAGTGGATGTTCGCGGTGGTAACGCGACAAGGATCGCAGCCCGTAAGACGACAAAAATTCTGATTCGTCGAGCATACACGCGAGAATCCGCTTCATGCGCGACTTGCCCACCAGCGAGATCAGCCGAGGGCGTTCATTGGTTGCAGGCGTGTGCAGGAATTCTGCAAGGCCAGGCTTGTTCTCGATGTACCAGCGCGCGCGCTTGCGGAACATCGGCAGTCGGTCCCACAGCGCCGCATCGAGCTCTACGGCCGCAAAGATTGGCAACAGTCCCACCATAGAACGCGCGCGCACCATGAAAGTCGAGCCGTCGCGCTTGCGAAGCCGATCGTAGAAAAAGCCGTCTTGGTCGTCCCACAGCTTGTTCATAGCGGCTGCGATTAGGGCGAAATGCTCGAAGAACTTTACCGCGACGTCCTCGTAGCTAGGCTGATGGTTGGCAAGCAGGAGTGCCATCTCCAGCATGTTGAGACAGTACTTAGCCATCCAGGCGGTGCCATCCGACTGTTCCAGTACATCGCCGTCAGGGTGCATTTGCGAGCGGTCGAACGGGCCGATGTTGTCGAGCCCGAGAAAGCCGCCCTCGAACACGTTGTCGCCATACGTGTCTTCTCGATTTACCCACCAGGTGAAGTTGATCAGGAGTTTTTGAAACGCGCGAGCAAGAAAGT
Source organism: Bradyrhizobium genosp. SA-4 str. CB756 (assembly GCF_000473125.1). NCBI lineage: Bacteria > Pseudomonadati > Pseudomonadota > Alphaproteobacteria > Hyphomicrobiales > Nitrobacteraceae > Bradyrhizobium > Bradyrhizobium genosp. SA-4. The sequence continues at coordinate 752,800 of NZ_KI421499.1, forward strand.
CGAAGTCGGTACCGCCATCGATCCGGAACACCGCAAGCGTGGCCCACGCCTGAACTGGCGGATTCACGTCTCCGAAATTCCATTCATATGCCGGCAACTGGCCGTTCGGGTGCATGTACCATTCGCGCGCCAGCAGCAGCATTTGATGCTTCGCTGCTGAGGGGTCGATGTGCGCCAGCACCACGCAATGGAAGGCGAGGTCCCAGGAGGCATACCATGGGTACTCCCATTTGTCGGGCATGGCGATGATGTCGTGGTTGTTGAGATGGCGCCAGTCAGCGTTGCGACCAGACGCGCGAGCCTCGGGCGGACGTACGGTATCGCCGTCGAGCCAGCGCGCGACGTCGTAGTGATAGAACTGCTGGCTCCACAGCATGCCGGCGAACGCCTGTCGCATCACTGCGGCCTCATCGTCGCTCGTACCGTCAGGGGTCAGCGCTGCATAGTACTCGTCTGCTTCGCGCCTACGCTCGGCATGGATTCGCTCGAAGTCTGCTCCGAGGTTCGCAGCCTGGTCGCGTCCATCACGTGCCAGGCGAAGCCTGAGCTCGACCGTTTCGCCGGCCGCGACTTTGAGGCGATACCAGCAGGCCATTTTTGTACCCCGCCTCGCAGGATTTACGGTCGCCGCACCATGAACGACATGGTCGTTGATGCCGTCCTTCGGATAGGGCGTCTGCTCGGTGGTGGCGCCATACAGGTATCGGGCATTGGTTTCGTTTTCACAGAACAGCAAGGGCGGCGGCCTTCCGGCCGGGTCCGCCCCGGCAGTGAAGCGCCAGCGGCCCAGCAGTTCTTCTTCAGCGATCGCGCCGACGTTGCCGGTCTCAGTCGTCGCCTGGATAATCGGCCGCGCGATGCCAGCCTCCCAGGACCAGCGGTTGCGGAACCACAGTGTTGGAAGCACCTGAAGCTCAGCCGCTTCGGGTCCGGCGTTTCGAACGCTGATGCGCACGCATACGTCATCGGGTGATGCTTTGGCGTAATCCGCCGTGATCTGCCAGTAACGATCCCCTTCGAAAACACCGGTATCCAGGAGTTCAAATTCGGGCTCGTCCCTGTTGCGCCTTGCGTTCTCCTGCCGAAGCAAGGCGTGGGGAAACTCCGTATGGGGGTAGTGGTAGCGCCAACGAAGCCACGAGCTGGTCGGTGTTGCGTCGATATACCACCAGTATTCCTTGGCGTCCTCGCCGTGATTTCCTTCTGGACCACCGAGACCGAAGATGCGTTCCTTCAGGAAGGGGTCACGTCCATTCCAAAAGGAGAGAGCAAAACACAGGCGCTGCGATTGATCGCAAAGCCCGGCAAGACCGTCCTCGTTCCACCGATAGGCGCGCGAGCGCGCGTGTTCGTATGGGAAGTATTGCCAGACTTTGCCATCGGCACTGTAGTCTTCGCGCACGGTGCCCCAAGCGCGCTCACTAACGTAGGGCCCGATCGCTTTCCAGTCGCCGGGAGTATCGGGCGAGGAGTCGGCAAGCCTTGCATGCTCAGCCGAACGGGGGCGACGTTGCCCGACATCGTCCATGCTATGCGGCTTTCGAGGGTTGCAACAGCGCCTTAGCCGTCGCGACGATATGATCGACGGTGAATCCGAACTCCTGCTGCAACGCCTTCAACGGAGCGGAAGCGCCAAATGTGTGCATGCCAATGATTCGGCCAGTTCTCCCCACGTACCGCTCCCAGCCGAATGTGGACGCCTGCTCGATCGCAACGCGGGCCGTGATCTCAGGTGGCAAGACGTCATCGCGGTATTCCTGGGTCTCGCGTTCGAAGACATCCCAGGACGGCATCGAGACCACGCGCGAGCGGATGCCATCCAAGCTAAGTCTCTCATGAGCGTCGGCCGCGAGACTCAACTCGCTGCCGGTGGCAATCAAGATGATGTCCGGCTTGCCCTGAGGGGGGTCGGCAAGCACGTAGGCGCCTCGCGCCACCCCGGATGCCGATGCATATTTGCTGCGATCGAGGACCGGTAACGGTTGGCGAGACAGCGCCAACAGGGCTGGCCGATGACGAAGCTGCATGACGTAGCGATAGGCCTCGACCACTTCGTTGGCATCACCCGGCCGGAACAGCGTCAGACCTGGCATTGCTCGCATTGAGGCGAGCTGCTCGATCGGCTGGTGCGTTGGGCCATCTTCGCCATCGCCCATAGCATCATGGGTAAAAACAAACACCACCGGTAATTCCATCAGCGCAGCGAGTCGCATCGCGGGCCGAGCGTAATCGCTGAAGATCAGGAATGTCGCGCCGAACGGCCGCAGTTTCGACAGTGCGAGACCGTTCAGGATTGCTGCCATCGCATGCTCGCGGATGCCGAAATGCAAATTCTTGCCACCCGGTGTGGCGGCCTGAACATCTCCTGCGCCTTCATAGGTCAAAAGCGTCTTGGTCGATGGACCCAGATCGGCCGAACCGCCGATTAACCAGGGAACGTTCTGCGCCAGAACGTTCAGGACCTTTCCCGAAGCTTCACGACCCGCGACGCCCTTCGAATCCGCTTGGAATATCGGCAGGTTGCGGTCCCAACCTTCCGGAAGTATGCGTTGTTGCATCTGGTCGATCTCGGTTGCCAGCGCCGCATACTTCGCACGGTAACCAGCGAATAGGTCCTCCCATCTACGACGAGCCTCAGCGCCTCGCACGCCAACGCCGGCGGCAAAATGTTCGCGAACGCCGTCTGGCACGAGGAAATCCGAGTTTTCCGGCCAACCGTAGGCGCGCTTGGTGAGCTCGACTTCTTCAACACCGAGCGGCTCGCCATGTGCCGCAGCAGTATCGTGGCGGTGTGGGGAGCCATATCCGATGTGACTACTGAGTATCACCAGCGTCGGTCGGCCTTTCGTATCCCGGAACGTCGTCAAGGCCCGTTCGATGCCCGCGATATCGTTGGCATCACTAACGTACAGGATGTTCCAGCCGTAGCCGGTGAAACGGACGGCTACATCTTCCGTGAAGGCTAGCCGGGTGCTGCCTTCTATCGTGATATGATTGTTGTCGTAGATCCAGCACAGGTTATCGAGGCCGAGGTGGCCGGCCAGCGATGCCGCCTCGGAGCCGATGCCTTCCATCAGGCAGCCGTCGCCGCATACGCTGTAAATGTCGTAGTCGAAGATGGCAAAGTCCGGCTTGTTGTACCGCACAGCGAGCCAGCGCTGAGCGATCGCCATACCGACGCTGGTCGCGATACCTTGTCCGAGCGGGCCGGTGGTGGTCTCGACGCCGGATACCAGATGGTATTCAGGATGTCCTGGCGCGTGACTCCCAAGCTGGCGAAAGCGGCGGATATCGTCGAGGGTAACAGCAGGCCTTCCCAACGTCTCGTACTCGGCATTCACGGCCTGCGTGCGGGTAAGGTAAAGCACGGACCACAGCAGCATCGACGCGTGGCCGTTCGACAGCACGAAGCGGTCGCGACCGGGCCAGATCGGATCTTGCGGATCGAACTGCATGACTCGATTCCAGAGCGTATAGACAAGTGGCGCAAGCGCCATCGGCGTGCCCGGATGGCCGGAGTTCGCGGCCTGAACTGCGTCAATCGACAGTGTGCGGATGGTGTTGATCGCGAGTTGGTCGAGTTCGGCGTCCGTCATGGCTGATTCCCTCCCGCGGGTGTCGAGTACATGGCCGCTCGCGCGCCAACCGGTGTGCGTGCATCGTTAGTAATAGGTTGCCGCCATCAGCCAACAGAGCCGGGATCGAGGAGCACTTCGATCTAAATTCCTCGTTCCCTGCGTTACAGGACCGTCGGGTTGTGCCAACCGCCCGGCGGCGTGACATTCTTGTCCACTTCGTGAGGCCCCCAGCTTCCGGCATGGTATTCGTAGACCGGTGTCGTCATCTTCAAGACCGGGTCGACAATCCGCCAGGCTTCTTCGACGTAGTCCTGTCGTGCAAACAGCGTCCGATCGCCGTTCATCGCGTCGCCGAGCACGCGTTCATATGCATCCATCTCCTCTGGGCCAGGGCGACGGCTGGCCAGCAATTCGACTGGATTTCCGACCTCGCGATCATCATCGTCCATCACCATCGTGCCGAGAGCAATGGCCATGTCGGGATTGACGCGGAACCGCAAATAATTGGGTATCGCGGCGCTATGCGGGAAGATCCGCGGCGCCTCACGGAGGCGCACGATCACCTCCGTGCAAGTGACGGGAAGCAATTTTCCGGCTCGGATGTAAAATGGCACTCCCTGCCAGCGCCAGGAGTCGATCTCCAGCCGGAGCGCGGCGAACGTCTCCACCTGCGACTCCGGAGCAACGCCCGGCTCCTGCCGGTAGCCGCGAAACTGTCCGCGCACCAATTCGTTTTCAGCGATCGGCGGAATCGACCTTAGAACCTTGGCTTTCTCGTCACGCAGCGATTCGCTATCCGATCGCGCCGGCGGCTCCATCGCGAGATTCGCCAACACCTGAAACAGATGATTTTGGATAACGTCGCGAATTGTGCCGGTTTGGTCATAGAAGGCGCCGCGACCCCGCACTCCGAAATTCTCCGCCATCGTGATCTGCACGCTGCTTACGAACTTGCGGTCCCAGAACGACTCCAGGAAGGCGTTTGCGAAGCGAAAGAAGACCATGTTGTGAACAGGTCGTTTTCCGAGATAGTGGTCGATGCGGAAGATGTGATCTTCGTCGAACCTGGCGAGCAGGATCCTGTTGAGATTGCGTGCGGAGGCGAGATCATGCCCGAATGGCTTCTCCACAATGACACGCGCGCCGTTTGTGCAATCGGCAGCGTCGAGATGCTCCACTACGGTTGCAAACAATGCGGGTGGGATCGCCAAATAATGTGCCGGCCGCTGCGCCGAACCGAGCTGCTTGCGAAGGGCGTCGAAGGTAGTGGGGTCCGCATAGTCGCCGTCTACGTAACGTAAAAGACCGGCTAGCTTGTCAAACGCAGCGGCATCGAGGCCGCCGTGCTTTTCGAGGCTATCTCGCACTCGAGCCTTGAGCTGATCAAGTGTCCAGCCGGCCTTTGCGACGCCGACGACGGGCACATCGAGATGGCCCCGCCTCAGCATGGCTTGCAGGGACGGAAAAATCTTCTTGTAGGCGAGATCGCCGGTTGCTCCGAAAAACACCAATGCGTCGGATTTGGGTTCGCTCAGGGCCATCTGGGTCACTCACTGGCTGGCTTTTTCCAGGTGTCCACCGAACTCGTAGCGCATCGCCGAAAGCAGCTTGTTCTGGAAATCGGCCTCGCCGCGAGAACTGAAGCGTTCATAAAGCGCCGTCGTCAGCACCGGGGCGGGCACTGCCTCGTCGATCGCTGCTGCGATGGTCCAACGTCCTTCGCCGGAGTCGGATACGCGCCCAGCGAATTTGGCAAGCGCCGAATCTTCCAGCAATGCCGTTGCTGTCAAGTCGAGAAGCCACGATGCGACCACGCTGCCGCGCCGCCACACTTCTGCGATTTCGGGCAGATTCAGGTCGTACTGGTAGTGCTCGGGAACGCGAAGCGGCGTTGTCTCGGCGTCCGCCGCGTGCGTCTGCTTGCCAATGTTCGCGGCGCGCAGGATGCCAAGTCCCTCGGCATACGCCGCCATCAGCCCGTACTCGATACCGTTATGGACCATCTTGACGAAATGACCGGCTCCGTTTTGCCCGCAGTGGAGGTAGCCATGCTCGGAGGTGCCGGCGGCGGCGTGCTCTCGTCCCGGCGTGCGCGGGATTTCGCCGACACCCGGAGCGAGGGTCTTGAAGACCGGATCCAGCCGCTGCACCGCCTCGTCAGGGCCACCGATCATCATGCAGTAGCCGCGTTCAAGACCCCACACACCGCCGCTGGTCCCGACATCGACATAATTGATGCCCTTCTGCGCCAGTTCCTTGGAACGTCTGATGTCATCGATGTAGTAGGAGTTGCCGCCATCGATCAGAGTGTCGCCGGCTTCAATCAGCGGAAGCAGATCGCGGATCGATTTATCCACGACGGCCGCAGGAACCATCAACCAGATCGCGCGCGGCTTTTCGAGCTTCTTCACGAAATCCGAGAGCGAGGAGCTTCCTGTGGCGTTGTCTTTCACCAGTTCCGCAACGGCGTTCGGCGACATGTCGAAGACGACACATTGGTGACCATGCCGGACAAGTCTTCGCACCATATTGGCGCCCATTCGGCCGAGGCCGATCATTCCGAGTTGCATGAGTGGCTCCTGTTTTTATGCTGCGGCGTTATTATCTCCCCGTGCGCTGGCAACCTGGCGTGCCGAGATCAGTGTCTAGTGCAACTTGTCCCTGAACCTGCGATGTCGGCGGATCAAGGCGTTGGTCGAGCTGTCGTGGACGAATTTGGGTTCGGCTTCGTTGATGAGTTCCGGGATGATGCGTTGCGCCAGCACCTTGCCGAGTTCGACGCCCCATTGGTCGAATGAATCGACTTGCCAGATCGCGCCCTGAGTGAAGACGTTGTGCTCGTACAGTGCGATGAGCTTGCCCAGCGCTGCGGGTGTCAGCTGTTCCATCAGTATCGTATTGGACGGTCGGTTTCCCTCGAATACGCGATGCGGAACGAGCCAATCGGCCGATCCCTCTGCGCTTACTTCGTCAGGTGTCTTGCCAAACGCTAGCGCCTCGCCCTGCGCGAAGACGTTCGCGAGCAACATGTCGTGCTGCTGTCCAAGTCGGTTGAGTGTCTTGTGAAAGGCAATGAAGTCGCAGGGAATGAGACGGGTGCCCTGGTGAATGAGTTGGTAGAACGAATGTTGACCGTTGGTCCCGGGTTCACCCCAATAGATCGGACCGGTGTCGTAGCTGAGAGGATGACCCTCGATCGTGACGTGCTTGCCGTTGCTCTCCATCGTCAACTGCTGGAGATAAGCCGGAAACCGTTTCAGGTACTGCTCGTAAGGTAGCACCGCTACGGTCTGGGCGCCGAAGAAATTATTACTCCAGATGGCAAGCAGCCCCATCAGTACTGGCAGGTTTCGCTCGAACGGCGCGGTGCGGAAATGCTCGTCAATTTCATGGAAGCCGCCGAGCATGGCGCGAAAGTTGTCGGGACCGATGGCGAGCATCGTCGAAAGTCCGATCGCCGAATCCATGGAGTATCGACCGCCAACCCAGTCCCAGAAGCCGAACATGTTGGCGGTGTCGATGCCGAACTTCGTCACTTCCTTCGCATTTGTCGACACCGCGACGAAATGCTTCGCGATCGCCTCCTCGTCGCCAGCAAGCCCCGCGAGCGACCAGCTGCGCGCGCTCCCGGCGTTGGTCATGGTCTCGAGGGTTGTGAAGGTCTTGGAAGAGATGATGAACAGCGTCTCCGCAGGATCGAGATCGCGGGTCGCTTCCACAAAATCGGTGCCGTCCACGTTGGAGACGAACCGGAACGTCATGGCGCGATCGCTGTAATGCTTGAGCGCCTCGTAGGCCATCACCGGCCCCAGATCGGAGCCGCCGATGCCGATGTTGACGATGTTGCGGATTGGCTTTCCGGTGTGGCCGCGCCACGCACCGCCGCGTACGCGATTGGAAAAATCGGCCATGCGGTCGAGCACCGAATGGACCTCGGGCACGACGTCCTCGCCATCGAGCGGGATCGATTGCCCCTTCGGCGCGCGGAGCGCGACATGCAGGACCGCCCGCTTTTCCGAAACGTTGATCTTCTCGCCTCTGAACATTGCATCGATCCGAGCGCGGAGCCCAGACTGTTCGGCCAGTTCCAATAGCAGAGCCAGCGTCTCGTCGGTAATGCGGTTCTTCGAGTAGTCGAGGTAGAGTCCGGCTGCTTCGACCGTCAGGCGCTCGCCGCGTTTGGGGTCTTGAGCAAAGAGCTCGCGCAGATGCAAGCGATCGATCGTTTGAAAATGGGCGGACAAGGCCTTCCAGGCAGGAAGCTCGGTGACCGTTTTCGTCGTAGTTGCCATTATCGCTCCTTTTGACGCGCCATGGCGGCTTGCGCAGTCTGTTTGCGCGAGCGAGTGATCTTTTCCTTCGGCGGACCTTCCCACATCCTGAAGCCGCCCTTGAACGCGTTGGCATTATCTCCAAGACGGCATAATGGTGGCAGTGTTTTCAACTTCGTCGCGTTGCCGCCGCCCAACACGACGTCCTCGGGTTGGAGAGCCGCAACCAAAGATTCAACGACATCTTCGACGTGCTTCCGCCATGCTTTCCTGCCAAATTCCTCCAGCGCGCGGGCGCCGACATAATCTTCGTAGGTCCGCTTCTTGTAGGCGAGGTGCGCTAGCTCCATCGGCTCGACGATGCCATCGACGATCATCGCCGAGCCGAGTCCCGTCCCGAGCCCGAGAAACAGCATTTTTCCGCTCCGGTAGCTGCCGAGCGCCTGCATCGCCGCATCGTTGATGACTTTCGTTGGCAGTTTGAATGCCGCAGCGAAGTTGAAGCCCATCCAGCCCTTTCCCAGATTGTGAGGTTCCGCCATAGGCCGGTCATGCACGACCGGGCCCGGATAGCCAATCGAGACGAGGTCATACTCCCAGCCATCGGCCAGCTTTTTCACGCTCGATACCATCTGCCGGGCCGTCAGGGTCGGCCCGGAGTCAATTGCTCGTTTAACTTTTTCGCCGGAGGCAAGGATCTTGACGTGGGTGCCGCCCACGTCAACGACCAGTATGTTCATGGAAGACCTTTGTCTCGATTGGAATTTAGCTTGCCTTCTTGAGCACCTCGGTCTTGGCGGAGATGACACTCATCAGCTCATTCCAGGATTTGACAAACGATTTGGCGCCCTCATCCTGCAATGTCGCTGCTAGCGCTTCGATGTCGACGCCGGCCTTCGCGAATTGCGAGAGTACCTCTTCGGAATCGCCGCCACTGGAGGGCAACATCTCTCCAATCTCGCCGTGATCGGCGAGGGCCTTAACCGTGCCTTCCGGCATGGTGTTCACCGTGAGCGGCGCGGCCAGCGCTTTGACATATAAGACGTCGGACGCTGCCGGGTCTTTGGTTCCTGTGCTCGCCCATAACAGGCGCTGTGGCCGTCCACCCTCGTTGTAGATGCGCCGCAAACGGGCTGAGGAGAGCAATTCGCACGCCGACTTGTAGGTTCGTTTCGCGACCGCGATACCGAGCTGATTGCGCAATTGCGCAGGCACCTCGTTCGCTATGGCGGCATCCCAGCGGCTGACGAAGACCGACGCGACGGATCCAACATCTGGATTCAGGCCGGCTGCGATGCGCCGCTCGATGCCGCGCAGATATGCCTCGGCGGCAGCGAGATAGTGCTCCCGGCTGAACAATAGCGTCACATTCACGGGCACGCCGGCAAAGATCGTTTCTTCGATGGCGGGCAATCCTTCTCGTGTACCGGGTATCTTGATGAAGAGGTTGAGGCGTTTCGCTTGCGCATGCAGTTCCTTGGCCGCCGCGATTGTGCTGGCCGTGTCATGCGCGAGAAGGGGCGAGACCTCGAGCGAGACCCACCCGTCTACACCATTGGTGCGTTCCCAAATCGGGCGGAACAGGTCTGCTGCCTGGACAAGATCTTCGATGGCGAGCTCGAAGAATAGCGTCTCGCCCGACTTTCCCTCGGTGAGCTTGCTGCGGATCGCTGAATCATAGTGAGAGCTGTTCTTGATCGCTTGGTCGAAGATTGTCGGGTTCGATGTGAGTCCCGTCAGCGAGAAGTCGGCGATGTAGCGCCTCAAAGTGCCGCTGGTCAGCAGCTCGCGGGTGATGTTGTCGAGCCAAACGCTCTGTCCGAGTTCGTGGAGCTTTTGCGTTGCCTTCATCTTTTCACCTTCGCAGCTTCGAACAGTGGGGCGGCCGCAAGCAGGCGACCCAGATCGTAGTCGAGTAGGTCTCCGATCCGGTCCACAGTCACGTCGGGTGTGGCGAAGGAGGCCAGGGCGTTCACGTTGTGTGCATATTGTCCTTGTCGGGGAAGGACGGTGGTGACGCGGTTGCCCCAGGCCTCCTTGACTGCGGCAAGGATACGCGGCTTGTCATCAACTAGAACGTAGTGCAGCGCCGGATAGCGGGCCTCGACATCATCGAGCGCGAGTTCCTTGTGGATGTAGATCAGCACGTGTGAGTTGACTGCCTCCGAAAGTCCCGAGCGCTCAACCTTGCGGGGTTGAAAGACGACGTCGCCATCGGTGAGAAGGACGGTTGGGCCCCACTGACGTAGTCGTTCGAGCACATCCAGGGATCCCGGATACAAACGGTTGGCGAACGGGTAATCGACCAGGAATGACGACATGGACAATAGATGCATGTCCTGCGGGTGTTCGACACGGTACCGCTGGAGTGCACCGAGATAGTCTCGATACCCCAGTTCTTGGAACAGCTCCTCCAGAATTGCCCAGTACCGATCGCGACAAGGGGCACCGTACCGGCGCTCGAGGTAGGCCTTGATGTCGGCCTGGATGCGGTCGTTATCGAGGAGCGTATTGTCGACATCGACCAGAAAGACGACCTGGTTCATCGGCCTTACCCTTACGCAACTCTCTGCGATATGCTCATCGTACGCGCGTAACACGCACGGACATTTCAAGACTATGTTACTCCGACTAGCGCTTAGTGAGCGAAGCTTCGTGCGAACCGACCTTCGACGTGCCCGGTGTCATTCCACAGCCGGATCGCTGGTTCTAACTGATCGTGTTCGTACCCGAGTATGCTCAGGCTTGCAGTGTCGAGTGTGAAGAGTCGTCCGGCCTCCGCATCGAGGCCTAACCAGCGTGCCGCCAGAACTCGGAGAAAATGTCCGCTCGAAAACAATAACACGTTACCTGGGACGTTGCGAACGCGCTCCACAATGCGATCGGCCCGGGCGCCAACTTGATTCGGTGTTTCTCCTCCTGGACAGCCGTCGCGAAACAATTGCCAGCCCGGACGCTCTTCATGGATCTCCTTTGTGCGACGCCCCTCGTATTGGCCGTAATTCCATTCCAGCAGATCGCGGTCGAGTTCCGCTTCGACGCCGAAGCCGGCCAACTCCGATGTCTGGACCGCTCGCTTCAAGGGGCTCGTGAACACTTTTGCGAAAGTGAAACCCAGCAACCGCGAGCGCAAACTTTGCGCATTGAGTTCGCCGCGCTCGGTGAGAGGCAAATCTGTGAGGCCAGTATGCTGGCCCGAGAGGCTCCACGCCGTCTCGCCATGCCTTGCAAGGCAAATGATCGGAAGGACGGCGTTCATGGTCTCGCCCCTTCAGTCGAGGCTTTCGGTGCAAAGCGTCGACGAACTCGGAACACTTCGTGTTAAGCGATATCTCTCGCGGGCCTCGCAGCACGCCGCGCTCTAGTGGGATCGAAAGCGTAGTCCGACTTCTTCAACCAAGCAACGGCAAGCACTGTAGCGGTGGGAAATTTCACGCCGACCACGTGTGCGACAGCGGTGTTGACGTGTTGCTTGGTGTAAATGACCCGGCCGCCGGCGAGATGAGCGAGGTTGCGAACCAAAAGGTTGCATTGACGATACGCCCATCTTGGGGCTCGATCAGCGCCGAGCGGAGGAGACGAGATCATGGGCTACAAGCCGATCGAATCCTACGGCGTCATCGGCGACCTGCACACCGTTGCCTTGGTTGGCATTGACGGGTCCATCGACTGGTGTTGCCTGCCGCACTTTGACTCGCCGAGCGTCTTCGCGGCAATTCTCGACGACCAGAAAGGGGGCTCATTCCGCATCGCCAGCCTCTACGAGGCGCAGTGCAAACAGATGTACATGCCTGACAGCAACGTCCTGGTGACGCGCTTTCTTAGCGACCAGGGCGTCGGTGAGGTCGTGGACTTCATGCCGATCCAAGGCGCGCGCGAGAGTAGAAAGATCCACCAGATCGTCCGGGTAGTGCGGGCGGTGCGCGGGTCGGTCCGCTTCCGCCTCGACTGCCGGCCGGCCTTCGACTTCGCCCGCCGGCCCCACCAGGTCGTCCTGGAGGGCCGGGGAGCGATCTTCGAGGCACGCGGCATGAAAGTCTCGCTCGTCAGCCGCTTCCCGCTTGGTCGGCAAGGCGACGGCGTCGCTGCCGAGTTCGTCCTCAACCCCGGCGAGACGACCACGTTCATCCTCCGCCAGGTGGAGGAGACTTGCCAAGACAGCGTTCATGATGGGGTCCTGCTTGAGGCGCGGCTGGTCGGCACGGAGGCCCTGACGCAGACCCTGGCCTTTTGGCGGCAGTGGCTGAGGAAGTGCAACTATTCAGGTCGCTGGCGCGAGATGGTCCACCGCTCGGCGCTGGTGTTGAAGCTGCTGACGTTCGCGCCGACCGGCGCGATCGTGGCGGCGCCGACCTGCGGGCTGCCGGAAGAGATCGGCGGGGTACGCAACTGGGACTATCGCTATACTTGGGTGCGCGACGCCGCTTTCACCAATTACGCCTTCCTGCGTCTGGGGCTGACGTCGGAGGCGGAGCAGTTCATGGCCTGGTTGGAGCAGCGGGCCGTCGAGGGCGCCCGGGGCGACCCGTTGCAGACTATGTATCGCATCGACGGTGGCCGCGAGCTGCCAGAGGAGGTCCTCGACCACCTCGATGGCTACCGCGGGTCGCGTCCCGTGCGAGTCGGCAACGCCGCTGCCGACCAGCTGCAGCTGGACATCTATGGCGAGCTGATGGATGCGGTCTACCTGTACGACAAGTACGGGACGCCGATCGCCTATGACTCCTGGCGTCACGTGCGCAAGATGCTGGACTGGGTGGCGAGCAACTGGGACCGAGCCGACGATGGCATCTGGGAGGTGCGCGGTGGACAACAGCAGTTCGTGTACTCCAAGGTGCAGTGCTGGGTGGCGTTGGACCGAGCGATCCGCCTTGCGCAGAAGCGGAGTCTGCCGCTGGATCGCGCCCGCCTGGCTACGGAGCGGGACCGCATCTACGAGACCATCATGACGCACGGCTGGAACACCGAGCGGCAGACGTTCGTGCAGCACTTCGCCACTGACGCGGTGGATGCGTCCAATCTGATCATGCCGCTCGTCTTCTTCCTGTCGCCGACCGACCCACGCATGCGCGGGACGCTGGATCGGATCATGGCGGAGCTGGTTTCCGACAGCTTGGTGCACCGCTACGAGATCGGCAGAGGAGCTGGCGACGGCCTGACCGGGAGCGAGGGGACGTTCAATATGTGTACGTTCTGGCTGGTGGAAGCACTGGCCCGGGCGGGCCGCGCCGAGGAGGCCCGCTTCATCTTCGAGAAGATGCTGACCTACGCCAACCACCTCGGCCTGTACGCCGAGGAGACGGGTCCGCGTGGCGAAGCGCTGGGCAACTTCCCGCAGGCATTCACTCACATCGGTTTGATAAGCGCCGCGTTCAACCTGGACCGCCGGCTAGGCGTTGGACCTTGAGTGGGGGGCGGGCCATGAGCGCGCAGATCGCTTATCTAGGGACTTCCGTTCCAGGCTGGGTGAGGGAGCTTTCGAGCAGCGATCCACTCCAGCGTCGCCTCGGTGCATATGCGCTGGGCGAGATCGGCCCGGCGGCAACCGAGGCTATGTCCGACCTCGCCGCTACCCTCCAGGACCCGGTTGCGTTCGTGCGCGTCTGGGCGGCGGCGGCCTTGGCCCGGGTGGTGCCGTCAGGTGGAGAGTCGATCACCGTCCTCGTCGCGGAGTTGGGCAACGAGCTTGCCTTCGTCCGCAGCCTGGCGGCCTGGCACCTCGGTCGCCTCGGTCCGGCCTTCCCGGGGATCGAACAAGCCCTCCGCCCCCTCCGACAGCTAGCGGGTGATGAGGATCCGAGCGTGCGAGTGGAGGCCGCGCTAGCGCTGGGGATGCTCGAGGGGAAGGGCGCCCCGCCGCCGGAGCTGAAGTCCTTGTGCACTTGAGCCTCCGGCGGCATCGCCTTGCACGGATTCGTTCGATCTCTAGCAATACGATCTCGGCGTCAGTCACCGAGCCTCTCTCCGAAGTCGAAGGCTCTCGTCGCCGATAGCGGTCGCTCATTTTGACCACCTACTCCGGGGCCATTTCTCGCCCGGCGAAGAATTTCTACCCTAAGCTACCCTGCCATCCTGTTTGCCAATTGCGAAACGCCAAGCCGCCAGGTGCTCGGCCTCGGCAAGGCCATCTGCGGATGTATTGGCTGGTTGAAGTCGTCCACAACGTTCCGGCGGACCTGCCTTCCTGGATCGAGCTGTTGAGACGTTGGAGGTCAACCAGCGTTCTTCGCCGAAACGCCGTTGCTTGTCGGCGAAGACCGTCTCGCGCCGGGGCCCGGATGAACGTGGACTGCCTTCGCCGTCAGCGGCTCACCGCATTCGGAGCAGATCATGACAGGATCAAACATCTTGTGGCAGTTCTTGTGTTCATGCAGCAGCGGTCGTCCGCGCGAGTCGACCATGTGGACGTTGCCCCAGTGCACAATCGACATGATGATCGGATAGAGATCGAGACCCTTTTGCGTCAGGATATACTCGTAGCGCTTCGGCGCTTCCTGATACGGAATCTTGCGCAGTACGCCAAAGCGGACAAATTTCTTCAGCCGATCGGCGAGCAGATGGCGGGTGATTCCGAGCGACGTCTGGAAGTCATCAAATCTGCGAATGCGCAAGAAACATTCGCGCAGGATGAGGAGGCTCCAGCGGTCACCGATCACCGCCACGGTACGGGCGAGAGAGCATGGCTCCTCCTCAAGGGTATCCCATTTCATTGTCGTCTCCAGCGAATCCGTGGCGCATCACAAATAAATTCTAAATAAGAACTAACAGGAAATCAATGGGATGCCCTTATTCGCGCATCGTTATGCGTATTGTATGATAAACATCATATTGACAGTTCTAAAATAGAACCTTATCGGTGCAGTACGATCAATCGGGTGGCGAACAACCACCGCCGTAAGGGAAGGGCGTTTCATGGCTGCTCCGCTCAAGGTCGAGTTTCATTTCGATTTCGGCAGTCCCAACGCTTACCTCGCCGAGCTCGCGCTGCCCGGCATCGAGCAGCGAACCGGCGTCAAGTTCGACTACGTGCCGGTGCTGCTCGGCGGCGTCTACAAGGCGACCGGCAACCTGTCGCCTGCCGAGTCGCTGCGCGGGATCAAGAACAAGCCGGAATACAATGCGCTCGAGACCCAACGCTTCCTGCGCCGGCACAACATCACGAAGTTCACGGTGAACCCGTTCTTCCCGGTGAACACCCTTGCGCTGATGCGCGGCGCTGTTGCCGCGGAGTTCGAGGGGGCGTTCGAGCCCTACTTCCGCGCTGCCTATCACCACATGTGGGTCGAGCCCAAGAAGATGGACGATCCGCAGGTCTTCCGCGATGCGTTTCTGTCATCAGGGCTGGACATCGATCGCATCAGCGCCCGCGCCCAGCAGGACGACGTCAAGAAGAGGTTGATCGAGAACACCAGCCGCGCCGTGGCGCGCGGCACGTTCGGCTCGCCGACGTTCTTCGTCGGTGACGAGATCTACTTCGGCAAGGACAGCCTGCGCGACGTCGAGGAAGAAATCCTGGCGCAATCGGCCGCAGCGCGGCGCAAGAGCGCCTGACCGGGCGGGGGATATCCGGAACGAGTCGAGCCCGCAAAGGGCCTTTCAACGGGAGGTGTCATTGGCGAACTGGCAGCAGGCTGCAGCGGAAATCACCGAGATGTTGCCGCAGCGCATTCATGAGGTGATGGACCCCTATGTTGCCACCACACCCGACCGGACGGCGCTCATCGAAGACAATGCCACGCTGACCTATCGCGAGCTCGACCGCGCGGTCGGCGCCACGGCGGAGGCGCTATCCACGCTCGGCATCCGCGCCGGCGATCGGATGATGATCGTGAGCGAAAACGCGATTGCGCTCGCCTGCCTCCTGTTCGCGGCCAGTCGCCTCGATGCCTGGGCGATCGTGGCCAACCCGCGGCTGTCGCCGCGTGAGCTCGATCAGATCAGAGATCACAGCGGCGCCCGTCGCATGTTCTTCACGGCGGAGGTTTCCGAAGAGGCGGCCTCGCACGCGACGCGTTACAACGCTCCGGTGCAGGATGTTGGTCCGCTCCACGGCATCGGCGTGTCTGCCCTGAACCAGAACACGCATGCCGAGCCGGTCGAGGCCGACGGCGCACGTCAGGTGGCGGTGCTCATCTATACGTCCGGTACGACCGGAACGCCGAAGGGGGTCATGCTCACGCATCGGAACCTGCTGTTTTCCGCAAGGACCACCGCGAACTTGCGGAGCATGACGGCGGAGGACGTGCAGTATTGCGTGCTGCCGATCTCGCATATCGTCGGCATCTCGCTGCTGACGATGACGCTGATGGTCGGTGGTGTGACCCGGCTGGTCACCAAATACAATCCCGCTGCGCTTGCCAAGGCGCTGGCCGAGGAAGGCATCACGCTCTTGAACGGCGTGCCCGCCACCTACCAGCGCCTGCTGGAATACAAGCAGACGGCCGGCTTGCCCAAGCTCAAGCGCGGCGCGCTGCGCCTGATGAGCGTCGCCGGCGCGCCGCTCGACCTCGAGCTCAAGGCAAGGGTCGAGAAGGAGCTCGGTCTGCCGCTCGGCAACGCCTTTGGCATCACCGAATGCTCGCCCGGAATTTCCGGCGTGCGGCCCGAGGCGCCGCGTCGCGACAATTCGGTCGGAGTGCTCGTGCCGGGTATCGAGGCCCGGATCGTTGCGCGGGACGGCGCCATCGTGACGAACGGTGACATCGGCGAATTGCATGTCCGTGGGCCGAACGTCATGCGCGGTTACTATCGCGCGCCCGACCTCACGGCGAAAGCGATCGACCCGGAAGGGTGGTTCAACACCGGCGACCTCGCGCGCTTCGAGGGCGATGCGATGTTCATCGTTGGTCGCACCAAGGAGATGATCATTCGCTCCGGCTTCAACGTCTATCCGGCCGAGATCGAGGCGGTGCTGAGCACGCATCCAGACGTGGTGCAATGCGCCGTGGTCGGACGATCGGTCCCGGGCAACGAAGAGATTGTGGCGTTCGTCCAGCTCCTCAAGGGCTCCTCGGCAACCGCGCAGGATTTGATGTCGCATGTCGCGCCGGAGCTCACGTCCTACAAGCGGCCATCCGAGATCATCCTCATGGACGCGCTGCCGGCCACGTCGACAGGCAAGCTCCTGAAACACAAGCTGGCGGAATCGCTGCGCAACTGACGCGCGCGAGATCGCTCAAAATCTCACAAGGCTGGAGAAGTCCCATGCAGAAGAGAAACAGGACGGTTGCGGTCATCGGCGCCGGTGACTTTATCGGCGGCGAGATTGCCAAGAAATTCGCCTCGGAAGGCTTCACCATCTTCGCTGGCCGCCGCAATGGCGACAAGCTCGCGCCGCTGGTCAAGGAGATCGAGGCGGTCGGCGGTGAGATCCACGCCCGCTCGCTCGACGCGCGCAAGGAGGAGGAGATCATCTCCTTCCTCAATGACGCGGACAAGCATGCGCCGCTCGAGGTCTGCATCTTCAACATCGGCGCCAATGTCAATTTCCCGATCCTGGAGACCACCGAACGGGTGTTCCGAAAGGTCTGGGAAATGGCCTGCTATTCCGGGTTCCTTGCGGGGCGCGAGGCCGCACGGCTGATGCTGCCGCGTGGCGGCGGCAACATCTTCTTTACTGGCGCGACCGCGAGCTTGCGCGGCGGTTCCGGCTATGCCGCCTTCGCCAGCGCCAAGTTCGGCCTGCGAGCCGTCGCACAGGCGATGGCGCGCGAACTCGGGCCGAAGAACATCCACGTCGCGCATCTTATCATTGACTCTGGCGTCGATACCGAATGGGTGCGCCAGCGCCGGCTCGAAGCGCTCGGCTCCAATGCGCTCGACGATCCAGACCTGCTAATGCCGCCTGCGTCGGTGGCGGCGTCCTATTGGCAGCTCTACCAACAGCCCAAGAGCGCGTGGACGTTTGAGCTCGAGATCCGTCCCTTCGGCGAGAAGTGGTAGGAGCGCGCCCCATGGAGCTCGCGCTATCCCCGGAAGATGCGGCGTTTCGCGACGAAGTGCGCGCGTTCATCAAGGACAATTATCCGACCGAGATGCGCGTTCCCAATCCGGAGACCGACCTTTCCAAGGAGCAGATGCTGCTGTGGCATCGCATCCTGCACAAGAAGGGCTGGATCGCGCCGCTCTGGCCCAAGGAATATGGCGGGGCCGGCTGGTCCATCACCCGCCGTTTCATCTTCGAGCAGGAGACCACGCGCGCGGGCACGATGCCGCCTTTGGCGTTCAGTGTCACCATGGTCGGTCCCGTCATCTATACGTTCGGCAATGAGGCGCAGAAGAAGAAGTTTCTTCCCCGCATCCTCTCGGGCGAGGATTGGTGGTGCCAGGGCTATTCCGAGCCCGGCTCGGGCTCCGACCTCGCCACCGTCCGCACCAAGGCGGTACGCGACGGCGACCACTACATCGTCAACGGCCACAAGACCTGGACCACGCTGGCGCAGCACGCCGACTGGATCTTCTGCCTGGTACGGACCGATCCGGCGGCAAAGCCGCAGTCCGGCATCTCCTTCCTGCTGATCGACATGAAGTCGCCGGGCGTCACCGTGCGTCCGATCATCACCATCGATGGCTCCCATGAGGTCAACGACGTCTTCCTCGAAAACGTCCGCGTTCCCGTCGAGAACCTGATCGGCGAAGAGAACAAGGGCTGGACCTACGCCAAATTCCTGCTCGGCAATGAACGTACCAGCATGGCCGGCATCGGCCGCTCGACGCGCTATATCGAGAAATTGAAGAGGATCGTGAAGGCGGAAATTCCGGAAGACGATCCGGCGCATCTCGAATTCATCAAAGACATCGCGCGGGTCGAGCTCGACGTGCTGGCGCTGGAGGCAACCGAGCTGCGCGTCGTCGCCCAAATGGCACGCGGCATCGATCCGGGGCCGGCGGCCTCGCTGTTCAAGATCCGTGGCACCGAGATCTTCCAGGACATCACCGAGCTGACCCATCGTGCGATCGGCAATTACGGGCTGGCCATTCGCGAACATCCGGCCAGTGCCAATCATTACATGCCGGGACCGGACTACGGCCACACCGCATCGGAGAAGTATCTCAACTCGCGCAAGCTCTCCATCTACGGCGGATCGAACGAGATCCAACGCAACATCATCGCAAAAGCGGTGCTCGGCCTCTAGCGATCGACGGACAGGGGAATCGGATGGATATCCAGTTCACGGAAGAGCAAGAGCTACTGCGATCAAGCGTTCAGCGTCTGCTGCGCGATCAGTACGATTTCGATGCGCGCCGCAGGATCCTCGCGAGCGAGGAGGGGTATAGCCGCGAGCAATGGCGTGCCTTCGCTGAGCTCGGCCTGCTGGGTGCGCCGTTCTCCGAGGAAGTTGGCGGTCTCGGGGGCGGTCCAATGTCGACGATGATCATCATGCAGGAGTTCGGCCGTCATCTCGTGGTCGAGCCCTTTGTCGAGACGGTGGTCCTCGCCGGCGGTCTGCTCGAGCGTACCGGTTCCGCCGAGCAGAAACACGGCTTCATTCCGGACATCATTGCTGGCACCACGACCTGGGCGCTCGCCTGGACCGAGAAGAACTCGCGCTTCGATCTCGCCAACGTCACAACCACTGCTCGGCGCGAGGGTAACGGCTATGTGCTGACCGGCCAAAAGACCGCGGTCGTCGCCGCGCCCTGGGCGGATTATCTGATCGTCTCGGCGCGCACGTCCGGCCAGCAGCGCGATCGCGGCGGCGTCAGCCTGTTCGTGGTCGATCGCCGCGCCGCCAACCTCACTCTGCAGAGCTTCAGGACGATCGACGGCCGACGCGCGGCCGAGATCAGCCTGCGCGGTGTTGCCGGTCAGTTGCTGGGCGAAGAGGGCGAGGGTGTGGCCGCGCTGGAGGCCTGCCGCGACCGTGCCATCGGCGCGCTCTGCGCCGAGGCGGTCGGTGCGCTGGCTGAATTGAATGCCGCGACGCTGGACTATTCCAAGACCCGCAAGCAGTTCGGCACGACAATCGGCTCTTTCCAGGTGCTGCAGCATCGGATGGTCGACATGTTCATCGCGCATCAGGAAGCGCTTTCATTGATGCAGCATCTCACGCTCAGCCTTGATGCAGGCGAGGCTGGCGTGTCGCGTCTCGCGTCGGGCGCCAAGTCGAAGATTGGCTATGCCGGCAAGTTCATCGCCGACCAGGCGGTGCAACTGCATGGCGGCATGGGCATGACTGACGAATTGAACGTCGGACATTATTTCAAGCGGATTTCCTCCATCAACATCCAGTTCGGCGATCCCGCCTTTCACCTGCTGCGCTACGCGCAGCTCGATGCGGCCGCCTAGCAGAGAGGCAGACATGACGACTGAAGCAGTCATCGTTTCCACCGCGCGCACCGGCGTCGGCAAGGCCTACCGAGGCGCGCTCAACAACACCGATGGTCCGACCCTGGCAGGCCACGTGATGGCCGAGGCCGTGAAGCGTGCCGGCATAGCGCCCGGCGAGGTCGAGGACGTGGTGATGGGCTGCGCCATGCAGCAGGGCACCATGGTGATGAACGTCGCCCGCAAGGGTGCGATCCGCGCCGGCCTGCCGGTCACCGTGGCCGGCACCACGATCGACCGCCAGTGTGCCTCTGGCCTGCAGGCGATCGCAGTGGCCGCCCGTTCTGTGATGCTCGACGGTGTCGAGATCGCGATCGGCGGCGGCATCGAGTCGATCAGCCTGGTGCAGAACGACCACATGAACCGCTTCCACGCCGTCGACGACGAGCTGATGGCGATGAAGCCCGAAATGTACATGTCGATGCTGGAGACGGCCGAAGTGGTCGCCGATCGCTACAAGATCGGCCGCGATCAGCAGGACGAATATTCGCTCGAATGCCAGCGCCGTGTCGGTGCCGCGCTTCAGGGCGGCCGCTTCAACGACGAGATCGTGCCGATCACGACCAAGATGGCCGTGGTCGACAAGGACACCAAGGAAGTGACGTATCAGCAGGTGACCTTGTCAAAGGACGAGGGCCCGCGTGCGGACACGACCGCGGAAGGCCTCGCCAAGATCAAGCCGGTGTTCGAAGGCAAGACCATCAGCGCAGGCAATGCCAGCCAGCTCTCCGATGGTGCATCGGCCTGCGTGATCATGAGCGACAAGATCGCGGCGCAGAAGGGCCTGAAGCCACTCGGCATCTTCCGCGGCTTCGTCGCCGCAGGCGTCGAGCCGGATGAGATGGGCGTCGGCCCGGTTGCGGCAATCCCGAGGCTGCTCAAGCGCCACAACCTCAAGATCGATGACATCGATCTCTGGGAGCTCAACGAGGCCTATGCGGTGCAGGTGATCTACTGCCGCGACAAGCTTGGCATTGATCCGAACAAGCTCAACGTCAACGGCGGCTCGATCGCGATCGGTCATCCCTATGGCATGACGGGGTCGCGGTTGACCGGCCACCTCCTGCTCGAGGGCCGGCGGCGCAAGGCGAAATACGGCGTGGTGACCATGTGCATCGGCGGCGGCATGGGTGCGGCCGGCCTGTTCGAAATCGTCCATTGATCGGAAACGGAGTTTTCACGTGAAGACAGCAATCACCGAACTGTTCGGCATCCAGCATCCGATCATCCAGGGCGGCATGCATTATGTCGGCTTCGCCGAGATGGCCGCGGCCGTATCGAATGCCGGCGGTCTCGGCATCATCACGGGGCTGACCCAGAAAACGCCGGAGCTCCTCGCCAAGGAGATCGCGCGCTGCCGCGACATGACCGACAAGCCGTTCGGCGTGAACCTGACCTTCCTGCCGACGCTGTCGGCCCCGCCCTATCCGGAATACATCGCCGCGATCCGCGAAGGCGGCATCAAGGCGGTCGAGACCGCAGGCCGCAGCCCGGAGGCCTATATGCCCGCGCTGAAGGCGGCCGGCATCAAGGTGATCCACAAATGCACTTCGGTGCGGCATTCGCTCAAGGCCGAGAAGATCGGCTGCGACGCCGTCAGTGTCGACGGCTTCGAATGCGGCGGTCATCCCGGCGAGGATGACATCCCGAACATGATCCTGTTGCCGCGGGCTGCGGATGAGCTCAAGATCCCGTTCGTGGCTTCCGGCGGCATGGCGGACGGGCGCAGCCTAGTCGGTGCGCTCGCAATGGGCGCCTCCGGCATGAACATGGGCACGCGATTCGTCGCCACCAAGGAAGCTCCGGTCCACGACAACGTGAAGCAGGCGCTGGTCAAGGCGACCGAGCTCGACACGGTCCTCGTGATGCGCGCGCTTCGCAACACCGAGCGCGTGCTGAAGAACAAGGGCGTCAGCGAATTGCTCGAGATCGAGCGCGAGAAGGGCGCAAATCTGAAGATCGACGACATCCTCGATCAGGTGGCCGGCGTCTATCCTAGGGTGATGGTCGACGGCCAGATGGATGCCGGGGCCTGGAGCTGCGGCATGGTGGTCGGGCTGATCCACGACATCCCGACGGTCAAGGAGCTGATCGATCGCATCATGGCGGAAGCGGAAGCGATCATCCGCCAGCGGTTGACCGGCTTCCTTGACGGCGAGGTCGAGACGCAGCGAGCGCGTGCGGTCGCCTGACGTAGGCCGGGATAGCTGACGGCGTCGCGACACCGACGCCTCAGCGGTGCGGAGAAAAGAACATCAGGGAGGAAGAGCATGCCCGTCGTCGGTAGCCATCAGTACCCCACCATGGAATCCGTGATCTACGGCAAGCCCGCGGCAGAGGCACTGCGGGAGGAGGCGGAGCGGCTGGGCGCCAAGCGTGTCTATCTGATCGCGAGCCGCACGCTCAACACCACGACCGACGAAATCGAGAAGATCCGGGCGGCGCTCGGTGCGCGCCATGCCGCGACCTTTGATGGCGTGCCCCAGCACACGACCCGGGACGTGGTGACGCAGATCGCGCGGCAGGCCCGGGATGCCCAAGCCGACCTCGTCGTTGCGATCGGCGGCGGTTCGGTGGTCGATGCGGCCAAGATCGTGCTGATGTGCATGGAGCACGAAATCTTCAAACCGATGGGGCTCGATGGGTTCGAGACCACGCCGGACCGCCGCTTCGGGCCATTCCGAACCCCGAAAGTGCGCATGATCGCCATCCCGAGCACGCTCTCCGGCGGCGAATACAATTCCGGTGCGCTGGTCACAGACACCGGCCGCAAGCTGAAGCAGATTTTCAATCATCCGATGATGATGCCGCGAACCATCATCCTCGATGCAGCGATCACGAAATACACGCCCGAGAAGCTCTGGCTGGGGTCCGGCACGCGCGCGATGGACCACGGCATCGAGGCGATCTGCTCCAGCCGTCCCAATGTGCTCGTCGACGCCGTGTGCCAGCAGGGCCTGCGCTATCTGTACGACGGACTCCGGCGCACCAAGGACAATCCGAACGATGAAGCGGCGCGGCTGAACTGTCAGTTGGGGTCCTGGATGTCGGCCTTCGGGTTGCAGTCGCGCGTTCCGATGGGGGCCAGCCATGCCATCGGCCATGTCCTCGGTGGGACCTGCGATGTGCCGCATTATTTCTGCACGGCCGTGATGATGCCAAGCGTGCTCCGATACAATCGCCCCGCCACGGAAGCCGCACAGAGGTTGGTCGCAGCGGCGCTTGGCGCACCGCAACGGGATGCCGGCGACGCTTTCGCGACATTCATCGCGGAGCTCGGCTTGCCGCGGAGGCTCGCGGATGTCGGCGTTGCCGAGGACCGCTTCGAGCTGATCGGCAAGAACGCAATGCTCTCGATCTTCACGCGGGCCAATCCTCAGCCGATCCGTGAGCCCGCCGACATCGTCAAGATTCTCAAATTAGCCGCCTGAAGAAGCGCCAAGTGTCCATCACGGCCTGCCGCACGGAAGGCCGCGCGCAAAAGCAACATTGGAGAAACACGTGATGTTTAGGAGCATCCGACTGGCCTGTGCACTCTTGATTGCCGCAGCCGCACCCTGCTGGGCGGGCGATCCGGTCGGCGTCACCGCAACAAGCATCAAGATTGGCGGCATCTTTCCGCTGAGCGGGCCTGCTTCCTCGATCGGCCAGGTCGGACATGGCGTGCTGGCGTATATGCGATCGGTCAACGAGCGTGGCGGCATTAATGGACGCAAGATCGACTATCTGATGCTCGACGACGCCTACAGCCCGCCGAAGTCGGTGGAGCATGCACGAAAACTCGTCGAGGGCGACGAAGTCGCGTTCATGTTCAGCCAGCTCGGTACCGCAGGCAACACTGCGGTGGCGAAATATCTGGCTGCCAAGCGCGTGCCGACGATTGCGATCGTCACTGGCGCGAGCAAGTTCACCAGTGTCAAGGACTATCCGCTGACCACCACCGGGCTCGTCAGCTATGACACCGAAGGGAAGATCTACGCCAAATATCTGATGCGCGCGTTGCCCTCGGCGAAATACGCCATTCTCTACCAGAATGACGATCTCGGCCGCGACTACGTCAGCGCGTTCAAGGCAGTTCTCGGCGCCGATTTCGACAAGCGCGTGGTCACCGCCAGCTACGAGGTCACCGAGCCGACGATCGACTCGCAGGTCGTGGCGCTGAAGAGCTCCGGCGCACAGGCGCTGTTCATCGCGGGCACGCCCAAGTTCGCCGCACAGGCGATCCGCCGGGCGGCCGAGACGGCGTGGAAGCCGACGATCCTGATCAATTTCCCGTCGTCGTCGATTGCCGGAACGATCAAGCCGGCGGGGCTAGAGAATTCAGTGGGCGTCATCGTCGGCACCTTCAACAAGGATCCAAACGACGAGAGCTGGAAGGACGACGAGGCCATCAAGGCCTATCGCGCCTTCTTCGATCGGTATCTAGCAGGCTCCGATATCACCAATACGAGTTATCTGACCGGTTATCAGCAGGGCATGCTGCTGGAGCAGATCCTCAAGCAATGCGGCGATGACCTCTCGCGCGAGAACGTCATCAAGCAGGCGAAGTCGCTGAAGAACTTCACGTTGTCGACAGCACTGCCGGGCATCCGGATCAACACCAGCGAAACCAACAACATGGTCTGGACGCAACTGCAGCTTCAGCGCTGGACCGGGAGCCGCTGGGAACCGTTCGGCGGGATTCTTGACGCGACCTCAGAGTAACCCATCTGTCGCATGACGTTCCAGGCCTCGAGGTGCGGTCCAACGAGGGCCGGAAACGATCAGGATGAATCCACCATGGCTGACCTGCGGATATTCTCCTACTTGCCGAACCCCCGGGTCTGGAAGGCGACCATCGCAGCGCGGTTCTGCGGCGTGGAGGTCGAGGTCAGAGGAGCTTCCCCCAAGGAGCTGCGGGACTGGTTATGGGACTATGACGCCCGCCCATTGGCGGAGCATGAACGCGTCTCGCTATCTTCGCTGGCGCGAACCGGCCGGGTTGGGTTGACCGGTTCGCAACTCTTCAAGACCGATGCGTTTATGGAAGCGCAGCCGTTCGGCAATGTGCCTGCCGCTTTCGGGCGTAATGGCAAAATCGGGATCTTCGAATCGAACAGCATCATGCGGGCGGTGGCACGGCTCGGCGAGTCGAAGTCCACGCTCTACGGGCACGATGCCTATGAGGCGTCCAGGATCGACAGCTTTCTCGACGTCAGCCTGGTGTTTGCCCGGGATTCGCAGATCTATCTCCTGGCGCTGTCGGGCGGCACGGTCGATGCGGCCGTTCACGCGCGAGCAAGGGAAGCGTTTGCGATCTATGCATCGGGGATCGAGCAGGCGTTGTCCCCGCGGCGCGAGGCACTGGTGGGTACGGGATTATCGCTGGCCGATATCTGCTTTGCCGCAGAGTTTGCGCTGTTCCTGAATGAGCATGCGCGGGCCAAGCAATTGCACAAGCTCGGGCTGGACAGGATACTGCATCCGGCAGTGCAGGATGAATATCCGCGGACCTTTGCTCATTTCGCTCGTCTCGTCGAGCACGTGCATTTCCAGCCTGATCTGAAGTCATACGTCGAAAAGCTGTTGGCGAAGGCTGGCAACTGACCTGCCGGCCGAACGTGGAGGACTTATCGCATGACCGCGCCTGTCTGCCTGATATCCGGCGTCGGCCCTGGCACAGGTTCCGCTCTCGCCAGACGGTTTGCCGAGGGTGGCTATCGCCTCGCTCTGCTCGCCAGGAACGAGGAGCGTCTCGCTGCCCTTGAGAAGGAACTGCCGGGCGCGAAAGGATTCCGCTGCGATGTTTCCGATCCCGAGCAGATCGACGCGGTAGGGTCGGCCGTGGAGCGCGATCTCGGCTATCCCGCCGTGGTCATCCACAACGCCGTCGGTGGTGCGTTCGGCACATTTCGCGAGATCGATCCATCGATCCTGAATCGCAATTTCCAGGTCAATACCATGGGACTGCTGTATCTGGCGCGGCGGTTCGTCCCCGCGATGGTGACGGCCGGAAAGGGTGCGATCGTTGCCACCGGCAACACCTCGGCCCTGCGCGGCAAGGCCGGTTTCGCCGGCTTCGCGCCGACCAAGGCGGCGCAGCGAATCCTCGCCGAAGCGATGGCGCGCGATCTCGGGCCACAGGGCGTTCACGTCGCTTACGTCGTGGTCGATGCCGTGATCGACCTCGAGTGGACACGGAAACGCTGGCCAGATCGGCCAGACGATTTCTTCATCAAACCGCGCGCCATCGCGGACGAGATCTGGCACGTCGCCCACCAGGATCGAAGCGCATGGTCGTTCAATGTTGAATTGCGGCCGTTTGGAGAAAGCTGGTAGCCGGGAGGAGTCGTTGCCGATGGCATCGCGCCGACTCGAGGCACTCTTTCGTCTCGTATTCCGGCGCTATGCCGAGAGATCATGGAGGAGGGTTGCGCAAGTGATCGCCTCGGGGGCGGTTTTCCCCCCACCACCGTCGCCGGCCTCTCTTGTCCGGGTTTGCTTCCCGCTGGTTGAAGCCCGCGGAGATGCCTTGCTGAACGTTTGCCCTGTCGTGGCCGCATATCACCGCCGCAATCGTTCCGCGCCCTCCGGAACATCCGTTCGTCGCTCGTATCGGTCAGTCGTGCCCAGTGTTGGAGCTGGAGATCCTAGCACGCCATCGCCCTTCAAAAGTGTCAAAGTCCTCTTTCAGTGCCAATGCTTGGGCATCTAAGGGATTGCCGGGCTTGTCAGCAATGACAATGCCTGGAGCTTCTCCGCGAGACCCGAATTCGGGAAGCCGCTCTGTGGGCCATTCCAGCAATGCTTTCGATAGCATCGGCTTGCCTGCGTACCAGCATTTTCGTCCGTCGATGAGACGATAGGACCACCATTGCCCGTGTGGATTTGGCGGCATCGTGGCGCTGCATTGTTGCTTAGCGTGTCCACTAGTCATT
This sequence comes from Bradyrhizobium genosp. SA-4 str. CB756, assembly GCF_000473125.1. Taxonomy (NCBI): domain Bacteria; kingdom Pseudomonadati; phylum Pseudomonadota; class Alphaproteobacteria; order Hyphomicrobiales; family Nitrobacteraceae; genus Bradyrhizobium; species Bradyrhizobium genosp. SA-4. The sequence goes on from NZ_KI421499.1 coordinate 779,894, forward strand.
TCGAGCGATGAGAGCGCGGCAATGCCAACTGTTAAAGCAAACGATCGAAGGGGTTTGCTCATGGGCCGCGCTCAACTGCCGTGTTGCTGCAATCGACTTAAAGCAACGATCAATGCAGGCCGTTCGAGAACTTCCACCAACTTTTCAAGGATACGCGCATTATCCTTGGGACAGGGCTGAAGGTATTCTTCCAGTATGAGTTGCGCGTCGTTAATCGCTTCCAAGGCTAATTGCTGATCAGTCATTGCTGCTTACTCATCAATTATTGGCGCCTAGGGTAGCAGCGAAGGAACAGATCAAGTCAGCTTTGAGGAAGATCCCCGCTCTTCTCTTCACTTTTTATTTCAAATTCTCGCCGCCTCGTCGTGCGTCGCGGTGTCGTCTCGGCCCTGCAAGATCTGCCTTCTCCATCCCCGCGCGTCGGAATTTGAAAGTTGCCGCAGTGTGAGGTGCGCGCCGAGGACGCGGGCGCCGCCAGCGGTGATCTTGAAAGGGAACTCTTCAGCGGGAAATTCGATCGAGACGTAGCCGGTGGCGATGATCGGTCAGCAGGTGTGCGCCGCCGAGGACCGCGGCCAGCGTTCCTAGCCCGGTCCCGCCGGCAATCAAGAACATGATCAGCAATTGATATTTCACCGCATCGACCGGCTCGACGCCGGCCAGTATCTGGCCAGTCATCATCCCCGGGAGGGAAACAAGGCCGATCGCCGCCATGCTGTTCATGATCGGCATGAAGCCGCTTCTCAACGCATCCCGTATGACTGGTAGCAGGGCTTGGTGTCGGGTGCCGCCGAGCGCAAGACAAGCTTCTATGGCGGCTCGTTCGCGCACCAGACTATTTGTCAGCACGTCCAGGCCCAGGCTTATGCCGGTCATGGTGTTGCCCAGGATCATGCCCAGCAAAGGCAGCGCATAGCGCGGATGATACCAGGGATCCGGGCGTAGCTCCGTCAAGAGCGCGAACATCGTGACGGTACCGGCGGCGAGCAGCGTGCAGCCGGCGCCCAAGCCGTAGCTCCAAATGCCGGGTAGGCGCCGGTTCTGCCGCGCGACGATCTCCCGCGAGGCGAAGAGAACCATGATGGAGGCGGCGAGGGCGGTCCAGAGCGGCGATACCGTGGCAAACAGGAACGTCAGCACGTATCCCACCAGGACGAGTTGAAGCACCATGCGCACGGTCGCGATGGCCAGTTGCCTCTCAAGCTTGAGGCGGAGAACAAGCGAAAGAACGCCGTCCATGACGACGAGGAGGGCGGGCAGGACTAGATCACCATACGAAAGCTGGATGTACGTCACGGCCGGTTTTCCTCGATGCCACCATCGGGGCTCATCGCAAATATCCTTGACCCGACGCGGCGGGCTTGGGCATCGTCGTGGGTACTCCAGAGGACGCTCGTTCCATCCGAGACGCGTTCGGCAATCAGCGCTTCCACGGCCGCAGCGGATGCTGGGTCGAGGGCCGAGGTTGGCTCGTCCAGCAGAAGCACCCGCGATCGCAGCATGAGCGCCCGCACGAGCCCCAATCGCTGTCTCTCGCCGGTCGAAAGTCTCTGGATCGGCCAAGGTCCGCAGTCATCTGGCAGCCCCACGCGTGTGACCAGCAGCAGGGCGTCATCCCATGCCGTGAAGTGTTCCTGCACGATGTCGGACCACCAGCCAGGCTCGGCGGCGAGATAGGTCACTTGTCTTCGCCACGCGGGGGCGGGCATCGCTTCTCTGAGCGTTCCGTCAAGCTTGACCGTTCCTTCGTTGGGATCGAGATCCGCGATGGAGCGAAGCAGCAAGGTCTTTCCGACCCCTGAAGGTCCCTGCAGGGCGACGCACTCACCGTCCTGCAGGTCGAATGATACCGAGATGTGCAGGCGCTTGAGCCCGCTGACCGTCAGCATGCGTCAAAGCTTAAGCTGCAGCCGATCGGCAACCCGCCTGGCGATCTCCGCCGGCGCCTCGCCCGGGTAGGGATGGACCGAACTGACGTTGATCTCGCCGAGCACGTAGCTGTCGCTCCCATCCGCCTGGACGGGGCCGAGCATAAAGTCGGCGTCCCAGATCGCGGGGAGGTCATCTCGCGCGATGTCCAGCAGCGAGGTTAACTGTGGCGTCCACTCGTCCTCCATCAACCGACGCAGCCGCTGGAAGCGCGGGTCTGCGTTTGACGTGTAGAGCCGCGGTCCAGCTTCGGAACGCGCGACCGGCGAGTCGACCAAGGCTTTGACTTTGTGGTGACCGAAGCCGGCGCAGCGATCGCCCGCCATGTAGCAGCGGACCACGCCCTCGCTCAGGCGAGGCTGGAACGCCTGGTCGATCACGCTGCCGTTCTCGAAATACTCCGCGCAGCGACGGACAAAATCATCCAGCGTCAGTTCCTCGGGTGCGTCCTTGGTCGCGTCCAGCACCTTTATCATGGAGGAGGTCGGCAGCTTCTCGACCTTCCAGACGCCTTGGCCGCCGTTGCCGCGGTTGCGTTTGATCACGCGCGGTCCGCTCGCGAGCCGGGTCGGCAACTCGGCGCGCATCGCCGCGGCGGTTTGATACAGCGCCGTGTCTGATCCCCAGCCCATCGAACGGGTACGATAGAGGACTTCCTTGGTACCTATCTTGAGGATGACATCGGGATGGGCGCTCACCCATGCGCCCTGCGCTGCGACGTCGCGCAGCAGGGCGTCGAGACCGGCGCGGTTTCGGCCGTCTTGAATCGGGTTGACCCAGACGAGCACGCCGTCCACTGCGAGCAGTTGTTCGCGGACCGCGTCGGCGAAGCTTTCGTCGTAGATCGCGGGGCGCCCTTCCACGCCGACGGCGGCAAGCGCCTCGAAGACGTCGACGAAGCGGCCGTTTTTCGAGGTCGCGTCTCGACGCGCGATGGCGTCTCCTCGCGAGAGGATGGCGACGGTACGTCGGGGAGAGGGTTGTCGTTCGGTATCCATGCGCAAGCTCCACGTGTTGCGTGCTGCGCAGAACTTGGACCGAAGTCTCGCCGGGAGTCTGCTTGATCCCGCCCGGGCAGTCTACGTGAGGTCGCTTGGCCCCATCAAGTGACCATTCGTCCTTCGGGATGCAAAGTCGGGTTCGCGCGCCGAGACCGACTTCTGGGCCGATCCACGGCTGGTTCAATTAGGGCTTCGACGTGCGCGACTTGAAGGAAAGCAAGACGCTGCTGGACGAACTCGGCGGGTGAATACGTGGCAATCCGCTCGATCCAGGTCTTGCCGGCGGCATTGCTTTCGCGCCGCGAAAGCCAGGCGCGTCCGGCCGGAAAGGGGGGGATTGCTCGATCGGCGGAGGGCGCGGTTTCCCCGAACAGCTCGCGGGATGAGCCTGGTTGAGGCACCCACAAAGTGCCTGCCTCGGAAGGATCGGATGAGATATCGTAGGTTTGGTCGTGTGGGGAAAGGCGGTAGCGCCCCAGTGACTCGAACCCCCGACGTTTCCGATATCGATCTGCGCTAATCCCGACGCGCTCTTGCAGTTGGATGTTTCGCTGTAAGCCATTGATCTCTAATGATCGGATTTTGGCTTAGTTGGAAAAATTCTCTCGAAAAATCAACGGCCCGTAGCATGTCTCTTAATCGGCGGGTCCCAGGTTCGAGCCCTGGTGCGCCCACCATATTAATCAAGACCTTAGCGAGAGAAACCGTTTGAGAAGGCCACCTAAAACGGTTTTTCAAACGGTGTTTTTCGTCCGTAAGGATCTCCGCAGACATTCCTCACGCCGCCAGCGTGCGATTCAAGCTCGTTCGCTTTGTGCCGTGCCTGCCGCGCTGCGTTGACGACGCTTGGTGGTACGCTCGGGAGCAGGGCTCGTGGGCGGATTGTGCGGGGCTGGCTGATACCCCAGTCGGATCGACAGCAGCTCGGCATGGGTCATCACTGCACGTGCCAGCTCGGGCACACGTTCGGGCGTGACACGTCGGCTAGGGCCGCTCGCGCTGATTGCGGCGAAGACGCGGCCGGCGCTGTTGCGGATCGGCGCGCCGACGCAGCGGAGCTCAGGCTCGTGCTCGCAATCGTCGACCGAATAGCCGCGCGCCCTGATTGCCGCGAGCTCGGCCTTCAGCCGTTTCGGCTCGACGATGGTGTTCGGCGTGAAACGGGCGAGCCCGGCGCGGATGACGCGCTCGATCACGGCTTCGCTCTGGAAGGCGAGCGCGGCCTTGCCGACGCCGGTCGAGTGGCAGGGCGAGGCCTCCATCGTGATGACGGTGTTATGGGGCCGGGCAACCTGGTTGCGGCGGCTGACGAAGACCATCTGCGCACCGTCGAAGATGCACAGATGCACGTCCTCGCCGGTGAGCTTGGCGAGCGTGTCGACGAAGGGCGGCGCCTCGCGATAGAGCGGCAGGTTCGTCAGCGCGTTGCCGCCGAGCTCGAACAGCTTCAGGCCAAGCCGGTAGCGATCCCGGCTGGCGTCCTGCTCCAGGAAGCCGACGCTGCGCAGGCTGTCGACGATACGATGCACGGTCGTACGGGGCAGGCTGGTGCGCCGCGCGATCTCGACGACGCTGAGCTCCGGGTCGCTCGAGGAGAACGCCTCGAGCACTTCCAGCATCTTGAAGAGCGACTTCACGCTTTGTCGACTGCTGTCGGCGCTCGTCATGTCGGGACCTTCCGGGCGACGTGGCCTTGCGAAGCGCAGGCCGCGATCAGGACCCCGGCTTAGACGGAATCGGGCGCGGCGGCAATGCGGCCGCGCCCGTTGTCGAATCCTCACTCGGCCGCGACCAGCCTCACGCTGCCTTCGACCTCCATCAGCGGCTTGAGCGCGGCGGCGATCGCCTCCTTCTGCCGGCTGGTCGGCGCCGGCATCGGTTGCCGCGGCAGGCCGCTCGGCGAACCCTGGAGAGTGAGGGCATGCTTCACGCAGGCCGGCAGGTTGTCGCCGACGATGGTGTTCCAGAACCGCAGCAGACGCTTGTGGATCTCGATCGCAGTGGCGTGGTCGCCGCGCTGGACAGCGTTCCACAGCGCGACGCAGGCGCCGGGCACGGCGGCCGGGTTGGCCGCGATCGTGCCGTGCGCGCCGAGCGCGAAGGACGGGTAGAGCAGCGCGTCGACCGCGGTCAGCACCACCTTGCCGGCAGGTACGTCGAGCAGCAGGTCGGCCATCAGCTTGAGGTCGCCGGCGCTCTGCTTGACGCCGATCACGCCCGGCAGCTCCTTCATGATGCGCAGGAGCAGCGCAGGGCTGAGATAGTTCCAGGGCACGACGTTGTAGATGATGACCGGCTGCTTGACCGATTCCGACAGCGTCTTGAAGTGGCCGACGGTGGCATCCTCGTCCGGCTTGAACAGATAGTGCACCGGCGTGATCTGGAGCGCGGCGACGTTGACGTGCTCCACAGCACGGGCGCGGGCGATGGCTTCGCGGGTCGAGTTCGCGATGATGCCGGCGACGAGCGGCACCTTGCCGTTCAGCTCTTCCGCGCAGGCCTCGATCAGGCGGCGGAATTCATCAGCAGTGAGCGTGTGACCCTCGCCGGTGCTACCGCCGACACAGAGGCCATGCACGCCCTTGTCGAGCAGGAACTTTACCTGGCGGCGAAACGCCTTCTCGTCGATGTCGCCGTTCTGGTCGAACGGCGTGGTGAGGGGCGGAATGATCCCGGTGATCTTCGCTGGCATTTTTTCCTCCTTTGATTGTCCGGAATGTGAACATTCGAATACGACAAATGATCGCATGGCGTCAAGCATGGTTAGTTATGCGCTGGATTTCTAGCGCTATGAATTAGAACGAATGGCAAGCCTTGTCGAAAAATCTCCTTGACATGTGGGATAAGTCGCTGCTCATGATGTCCGCAATACGGACAAAATGTCCGCGGGGCCGTGCCCTGCCGAAGTCGGGAGATGACGTCATGAGCGAGATGGTTGGATCGATCGGGGCCGGCGCTGTTGCGGATCAGTCGTCCGCTGCGATCAAGGCGCGGGAGTCGAGCGACATCCGCAAGGTTGCGGTGGCAAGCGCCATCGGCAACATGATCGAGTATTACGACTTCACACTTTACGCGACCGCGACTGCGCTCGTGTTCAACAAGATCTTCTTCCCGAGCACCGATCCGCTGGTTGGCTCGCTGCTTGCCTTCGCTACCTTCTTCGTCGGCTATTGCGCGCGTCCGCTCGGCGGCGTGCTGTTCGGCCATTTCGGCGATCGCGTGGGCCGCAAGACCGCGCTGCTCCTCACCATCCTGATCATGGGGCTCGGCACGTTCCTGATCGGACTGATGCCGACCTATGAGCAGGTCGGCGTTGCCGCGCCGATCTGCCTGATCGGCCTGCGCCTGCTGCAGGGCATCGGCATCGGCGGCGAGTATGGCGGCGGCATGGTGATGACGGTCGAGCATGCGCCGGCCGACCGGCGCGGCTTCTTCTCCTCACTCGTCCATATCGGCGTGCCCGGCGGCTTCCTGATCCCGATCGCGCTGCTCGGAATTCTCTCGACCTCGATGAGCGAGTCCGACTTCCTGGCCTGGGGCTGGCGGATTCCGTTCCTGTTCTCCATCGTCCTCGTTGGAATCGGCGTCTTCATCCGCTTCCGCATCGCCGAGACGCCGGCGTTCAAGCACGTGCTGAACGAGGAGGGGGCTGCCAGTGTGCCTGTCGTCGAGGCTGTGCGCAACCACGCCGGCAACATCCTGTTCGGCATCGGCGCGAAGATCGCCGAGAGCGGTCTGTTCAACATCTACGCGGTGTTCGCGATTACCTATTGCAAGACCAGACTGGGTCTTCCGAGCCAGACCATCCTGAACGGCGTCCTGGTCGGCTGCGCGCTGGAATGCGTGGCGCTGCCGGTGTTCGGCGCGCTGTCGGACCGGATCGGGCGCCGCACCGTCTATGTCGGCGGCATGCTGTTCCAGGTCGTGCTCGCGCTCGTGTTCTTTCAGATGCTCAACACCGGCCACACCGGCATGATCTGGCTCGCGATCGCACTCGGTCTCGCGCTTGGCCATGGCTCGGTCTACGGCGTGCAGGGCGCCTATTTCTCGGAGCTGTTCCCGGCGCGTATCCGCTACAGCGGCCTGTCGCTGGTGCAGCAGCTCGGCCCGATCCTCGGCGGCGGCCTGTCGCCGCTGGTCGCAACCGCCCTGCTGGCCGAATACGGCTCCCCCGCCTGGGTCGCCGGCTACATGGCTGCCATGGCGCTGCTCTCGGCCGCCTGCACCTTCGGCCTGCGCCCACTGCGCGCGGGCGCTTGAGGTCCGACGTCCTGCTTTTGAATCACCCGCCCGATCGAGGCGGGGCTCGTCAAAACATCGGAGGAAATTCCATGGTGTCTCCCGTGCACGTCTCTCGACGCAGTCTGATCCAGGCGCTCGCGCTTGCGCCGCTTGCCGCCCCGGCCATCATCGGCCGTGCCCATGCCGCCGATCCCATCCGCATCGGCATCTCAGGCCCGATGACCGGCCAGTTCGCCCAGAATGGCCAATGGATGAAGAATGGCGTCGCGATCGCCGTGAAGCAGGTCAACGACAAGGGCGGTATCAAGGGCCGCATGATCGACGTGCGGATCGCCGACGATCTTGGCCCGAACCCGACGGCTGCGGCCAACGCCGTCACCAAACTCGCGACGCAGGACGAGGTGGTGGCGCTGGTCGGCCCGCACTACACGCCCGGCATTCTGCCGAACGTGCCGCTGCTCGGAAAATACAAGATCCCGGCTCTGACCGGCGCGACCGGGCCGGTCGTGACCCAGCAGGGCAGCCCCTGGGTGTTTCGCGTCCGCCTCAACGACGCGATCGGCGCGGATCTGCTGGTGAAATACGTCACCGAAGATCTGCAATGGAAGAAGATCGGCCTCGGCTACGTCAACACCGCATTCGGCCAATCCGGCATCGCCGTGGTGAAGGCCTCGCTCGCCAAGCGCAATGTCGAGCCGGTGCTGGTGCAGGCCCATACCGATGCGACCAAGGACTACACCTCGCAGATCCTTGCCTTCCAGCAGGCGGGCGTCGACGGCATCATCGTCTGGACCGACGACCAGCCGGCCGGCCTCATCGCCAAGCAGAGCAAGACGCTCGGCGTGAAGTTCGGCATTGCCGGCAATACCGCGTTCTCGCAGCCGATCTTCCTCGGCCTTGCCGGCGAGGGCGCCGACGGCTGCATGGCGATCGGCGAGTTCGTCAAGGACAATCCCGATCAGCGCGTGCAGGCCTGGAAGAAGCTCTACGCCGCGGCCTATCCAGGCGATGAGCCGGAGCTCTATGCCACCGTCTATCACGACGCCGCCAGGCTGATCATCACCGCGATGGAGCGCGCCAACGCCATCTCGGGCGAGGCGATCCAGAAGGCGCTCACCGAAATCCGCGACTTCCAGGGCATCGTCACCCGCTACGGCTGGACCGACAACGGCGACATGACCCATTCCGGCATCATCACCAGGGTCGCCGGCGGCAAGCCGGAGATCGTCAAGGTCATCACGAGCTGATGCGCGTGGCCGCCGAAGATCAGGCGGCCGACGCCCGCGATGGGATCATGCGATGTTGCAGACATTCATTCAAATCGTGCTGGTGGGATTGGCGGTCGGAGCAGCCTATGCGCTGGTGGCGCTCGGCTACACGCTGATCTGGAACGCGGTCTCACTGGTCAACTTCGCGCAAGGTGACCTCGTGATGCTGGGCGCCTTCGTCTCCGTCGGCTGGCTCGCCAACCGTCTCGGCATGCCGCTGTGGCTGAACCTCGTCACCATGCTGGTGATCCTCGGCATCTTCGGCGCCGCGCTCGCCTGGGGCATCTATCATCCCTTGCGCAACGCGCCGCAATTGTCGGCCATCGTGGCAACGCTCGGCCTGTCCATGGCGCTCCAGAACATCGCCGTGATCATCTGGGGACCGCAACCGCTCAACTTTGCCGGCCCGCTCGGCACGACCTCCGTCCACCTGTTCGGCTCGACGATCTATGCGCAATATCTCGTCATCCTGGCCGCGCTCGCAGCGATGATGGCGATCCAGCACGTGCTGTTCCAGCACACCGCGCTCGGCCGCGCCATGCGCGCCACCGCGCAGGATGCCGAGGCCGCGCGCCTGATGGGTATCCCGACCGCGCGTATCATCGCCTTCATCTTCGCCTATGCCACCATGCTGGCGGCACTGGCCGGCTGGCTGATCGCGCCGCTCTCCTACGTCTCGTCCGACATGGGCGTGAACCTGTCGCTGCGCGCTTTCGCGGCGACCATTCTCGGCGGCTTCGGCTCGATTCCCGGCGCGCTCGTCGGCGGCCTCGCCTTCGGCGTGATCGAATCGGCGGGATCTTTCTACATCTCCTCCGAATATATCGACGTCATTGCGTTCGGCGTGCTGATCGCGGTGCTGATGTTCCGCCCGCAGGGCATTTTTGGCGAACTCGAACTGGAGCGTCCCTGATGTCCGCCGATGCAAACGCCTTGACGATGCGCGCGCTCGCCGTCCTGGTGATCGCGACTGCGATCCTCTGCGGCCTGCTGCTGCCCCGGTTCCTGTCGGTGTACTATCTTCAGGTCGCCGACGTGACCCTGATCAACATCCTCCTGGTGCTCGGCCTCAACTTCATCCTGGGATTCGGCGGTCAGATGTCGCTGGCGCAATGCGCCTTCTTCGGCATCGGCGCCTACACCTTCACCTTACTCCAGGCCGCGGGCATGCCGGTGCCGGTCGCCGCGGTCGGCGCGATCGCGCTCTCCGCTGCGGTCGGGATGGCGCTGGGCTGGCCGACGCTTCGTCTGAAGGGCCATTATCTCGCGCTGTGCACGCTCGCTTTCGCGCTGATCGTCGAGCGCCTGCTGGTGAACTGGGAAGGCCTCACCAATGGTGCCAACGGCATCACCGCGATCCCCGGCATCGGTCTTGCCGGCGAGAACGACAAGATGCTGTGGGTTCTGCTCGCCATCGTGGCGATCGCCTATCTACTCCAGGTTTGGATCGCGAACGGCCCGCTTGGCCTGCGCATCCGTGCGCTGCGCGACGATCCGCTCGCCGCGCAAGCCGTCGGCGTCGACATCTCGCGGCTGAAGATCATGCTGTTCGTGATCTCGGCGGCCTATGGCGGTCTCGCCGGCATCTGCTACGTGCTGCTGCGCGGCTATATCAGCCCCGACGTGTTCTCCTGGCAGTCGACCTTCTCGTACCTCGCGATGGCGGTCGTCGGCGGTCTCGGCAGCCCGCTCGGTGCGGCGCTCGGCGCGATCCTCTACACCTTCGTGCCGGAGCTGCTGCGCTTCATGCAGGAATATTACTTCGCTGTGTTCGGCGTGATGGTGATCCTCGTCATCACCTTCTTCCCCGCAGGCCTCTCCGGCATGGTCATCTCCGTGGTCCGCAGCCTGCGTCGCCGCGAGAAATCCTTTGCACGATCGGATGTGACGCATCATGAACGCGCTGCTTGAACTCACCGGCGTCACCAAGCGCTTTGGCGGCCTGACCGCGCTCGAAGGCGTCTCGCTCTCGGTCGGACAAGGTACCATCCATGCGGTGATCGGGCCCAACGGCTCCGGCAAGACCACGCTGTTCAACATCATCAGCGGCATCTACACCCCGACTGAAGGCGAGGTGCGCTTTGCCGGTGCGGCAGTGACGTCGAAACCGCTGCATCAGCTCGCCGCGATGGGGCTGGCGCGTACGTTTCAGAACACCCGCCTGTTCGCCTCGATGACCGTGCGCCAGAATGTGCTCGCGGCGCGGCACGGGCGGGCGCATCCCTGGCGGTTCGACCAGGAGAACGCGCGCCGGGTCGAGGAGATAATTCAGTTCGTCGGCCTCGCCGACGTTGCCGATTCCAGCGCGGCCTCGCTGCCACAGGGGCAGCGGCGCCTGCTCGAGATCGCCAAGGCGCTGGCGCTGGAGCCGCGCCTCGTGCTGCTCGACGAGCCGCATGGTGGTCTCAATCACGCCGAAACCGCGCGCCTGATCGAGGTGATCCGCCAGATGCATGCGCGCGGCATGACCATCCTGCTGATCGAGCACGAGATGGAGGTGGTGATGACGCTCGCCGACCGCATCACCGTGCTCAATTTCGGCAAGGTTCTGGCCGAGGGGACGCCGGCGGAGATCCAGAAGAACGACGTCGTCATCGAGGCCTATCTCGGCCGCGCCGACCGCGAAGCCGAGCTTCACGCGCAAGTCGGCCGCGCCAGTGAGGGCACCGGCGCGCCGCTGCTGGAAGTCGCCGATCTCACCGTCCGCTACGGCGACATCGAGGCGGTGCGGAAAGTCTCCCTCAATGTCGGCACCGGCGAGTTCGTGACGCTGCTCGGCAACAACGGCGCCGGAAAATCCTCGACGTTGAAGGCGATCGCGCGGCTTGCGCACGCGTCCGGCTCGGTGCGTTTCGCCGGCCACGAACTGACAAAGGAGCCGACCGAGCGGCTCGTCGGCATGGGGTTGGCGCTCGTGCCGGAACGCCGCCGCCTGTTCGGCGGCCTGACCGTGATCGAGAACCTCAAGATCGGCGCCTATGGCCGTCCACATGCCGAGCTGGCCCGGTTGATCGAGGAGATGCTGGAGCTGTTCCCCAATCTCAAGCGCCTGTCGGCCTCGCTCGCCTTCTCGCTCTCCGGCGGCGAGCAGCAAATGCTGGCGATCGCGCGCGCCTTGATGAGCCGTCCGCGCCTGCTGCTGCTCGACGAACCTTCGTTGGGGCTGGCGCCGCTGCTGGTCGAGCAGGTCTTCGGCAAACTTGTCGAGGTCAACCGGCAGGGGACCGCGATTCTGCTGGTGGAGCAGAACGCGCGCATGGCGCTGTCGGTCGCGCATCGCGGCTACGTGCTGAGTTCGGGCCGCATCGTCGCGGAGGGAAGCGCCGCCGAAGTTGCGCGCGACCCGCGCCTGATGGGCGCCTATCTCGGCCACGGCGAGGCTGCGGAATAGGCCTCGGGATCAAATCAGTGCTCACGATCGCAGGCGACGTCGCGGGCAGGCACGGCATGGCCGTGCGCATTGTGGTCGCTGGAGTTGTCCGATGAAGAAATTGATGAATTCCCCCGACGCCTTCGTCGACGAGATGCTCGCGGGCCTCGTCGCTGCCCATCCGTCGCTGGCGCAGGAGGGCCGCGTCATTCGCCGTACGGGTGGAACGAAGAAGGGCAAGGTCGGCATCGTCTCCGGCGGCGGCTCCGGTCATCTGCCGCTGTTCACCGGCTATGTCGGCGACGGCCTGCTCGATGCCTGCGCTATCGGCGACGTGTTCGCGGGTCCCTCGGTCGATTCCTGCATCCAGGCGATCCGCGCTGCCGACGGTGGCGCCGGCGTGCTGCGGCTCTACGGCAATTACGGCGGCGACCGCATGAATTTCGATCTTGCCGGCGAAATGGTCGAGATGGACGGCATCCAGACGACGACCGTGCTTGGCACCGATGACATCGCCTCGGCCGCGCCGGAGGACAGCGCCAAGCGGCGCGGTGTCGCCGGCATCATCTATGCCTACAAGATTGCGGGCGCGAAGGCCGACGCCGGCGACGGCCTCGCTGAGGTGACAGCCACGGCGCAGGCCGCCGTCAATGCCTGCCGCACCATCGGGGTTGCGCTCTCGCCCTGCCAGATCCCCGGCGCGGCGAAGCCGACGTTCGAGCTGGGGGCCGACGAAATCGAGATGGGCATGGGCATCCATGGCGAGCCCGGCATTTGGCGCGACAAGCTGCGGCCGGCGGACGAGATCGCCGACGAGATGGTGCGGCGCCTGCTGGCCGATCCCGTCGCGCACGGGTCGGACCGCGTGTCCGTGCTGGTCAACAGCCTCGGCGCGACGCCACTGGAGGAGTTGTTCATCATCTATCGCCGCGCCGCCGCGCTGCTGAAGAAGGAGGGCCTCGCCATCGTGCGCCCCTTGGTCGGACACTACGTGACCTCGATGGAGATGGCGGGATTGTCGATCAGCATCATCCACCTCGATGCTGAACGCGAAAAGCTGCTCGCTGCGCCCTGCGCCTGCCCCTTCTGGAGGGGTTGACGTGGCGATCACGGCGAACGAAGTCCGCCACGCCGCTGACCGCGCCAGGGAGGCCGCTGCGCTTGCGCAGGACGATCTCAACGCCGCCGACGGAAAGATGGGCGACGGCGACACCGGCGTGATGCTGCGCCGCCTGTTCGAGGCCATCGCCGCCGCCATCCCCGATCAGGAGACGGATATCGGCAGCGTCTTCCAGGCCTGCGCGAAAGCCTGTGCCAGCGGCACCGGGTCGAGCCTGGGAACGCTGGTCACCGTCGCGATGATGACGCTGGCCAAGGCGACGAAGGGGCGCGGTGAAGTCGGCTGGATCGAGCTCGGCCCATTGCTGGCATCGGTCCGCGATCAGATGATGGCGCGCGGCGGGGCGATGCTCGGTGACAAGACCGTTGTCGACATGGTCGATGCAGTCGCCGTGGCGCTCGTCGACGTCAGGACGCGCAAGGAGGCCGCTGAAGCCGCGCGAAAAGCCGTCCGCGAAACGCTCGATGCGTTTCGTAACCGTCCGAACCGGCTCGGCCGCGCCCGCATGTTCGGCGAGCGCACCATCGGGCTCGACGATCCCGGCATGCTCGCCTTTTCGCTCCTGCTGGTCGCCGTCGCGGCTTGATACGCGAAGGGCGCTCGTGCAGATGGGGGGAGAAAAAGGAGGCCGACATGAATGCCCATGCCCTGCTGCGCCCGGCACTCGGGACAATTGCCGAGGTCAAGACAAGGCTCGCCGAGCGCTTGGGCGCGCGGGTCTCGGCCGCGCAGGCAGTGCTCGATCAGCACAGCCATGGCGAGGGCCTGCCGGCGATCGGCGTGCCCGATCTCGTGGTCTTCCCTGAGACCAATGAAGAGGTCGCCTTCATCCTCACCCTCTGCAACGAACGTCGCGTGCCGGTGACGCCGTTCGGTGCGGGGTCATCGCTCGAGGGCCAACTCGCCGCGCTCGCCGGCGGCATATCGTTGGACATGGGCCGCTTCGACAAGATCCTGGACGTCTCGCCCGACGCGCTCGACTGCCGGGTTCAGGCCGGCGTCACCCGCGAGGCCCTCAACGCGCAGGTCCGCGATACCGGGCTGCTCTTCCCGGTCGATCCCGGCGCCAACGCCTCGATCGGCGGCATGGCCTCGACCCGCGCTTCCGGCACCAATGCGGTGCGCTACGGCACCATGCGCGAGAACATTCTCGGCCTGACCGTGGTCACGCCCGACGGCCGCATCGTGCGCACCGGCAGCCGGGCGCGAAAATCCTCCGCCGGGCTCGATCTCACGCATCTCTATGTCGGCAGCGAAGGCACGCTCGGCGTCATCACGGAAATCCAGCTCAAGCTTTACGGCCTGCCGGAGACGATCGTCGCCGCGGTCTGCCAGTTCAATTCGCTGGAGGGTGCGGTCGCCGCTGTCGTCGCGGCGCTCCAGTCCAACCTGAGGATGGCGCGCATCGAGCTGCTCGACGAGGTGCAGATGCGCGCCGCGATCCGCTATTCGAAGCTCGACTATGTCGAGACGCCGACGCTGTTCCTCGAATTCCACGGCACGCCGGCTGGCGTGCAGGAGGAGGTCGAGATGATGCAGGCGATCACGGCGGATCATGGCGGCGGCGAATTCCGGTTTGCCGAGCGTCCCGAGGATCGCAACCGCCTCTGGAAGGCGCGCCACAATTCCTACCAGGCGGTGATGGCGCTGAGCCCGGGCAAGAACAATATGGGCACCGACGCCTGCGTCCCGATCTCGGCCCTGCCGGCCTGCCTCCTGGAAACCAAGGCGGATATCGTCGCCTCTGGACTGACCGCGCCGATCGTCGGCCATGTCGGTGACGGCAATTTCCATCTCGGCATCCTGTTCGATCCCAACGACGCAGATGAGACCGAGCGTGCCGAGGCGCTCGCCTTCCGCACCTCCCGGCGGGCGATCAGCATGGGCGGCACCTGCTCGGGCGAGCACGGCGTCGGGGTCCACAAGATCGTGCACATGCAGACCGAGCACGGCGAAGGCGTCGCGTTAATGAAAGCGATCAAGCGGGCGCTCGATCCGAACGGGATCATGAATCCGGGGAAGATCTACCCGTTGATCGACTGATCTTGCTGGCGAGCACGGCAGGACTCGAAGGTGCAACCCCACCGTCATGAGCGACGCGCGCAAGGTGAAAGGGGGAAATCGAGAACTTTGGTTATTCCGAATTTGGTCGAGCAGGACTCCGGCTCCGGCGAACTTGGCCAAATCCCTCCGTATAGTATAGTGTGTCAATTGCATAAGGGGCGCTGCCAAATAGCCGACTATACCGGGTCTTCTTCGGGAAAAAGCCGTGCAAAGGCAGCACAGGAGGGGTCCTGTGGAGACCATTGGCGTATGGCTCAACCGTCTCGGACTTGGGATGTACGAGACGGCGTTCGAGGCGAATAGGATCGATCTTGAAGTCGCTACTCAGCTGTCTAACGCCGATCTGAAGGATCTCGGTGTCCGCGCACTTGGCGACCGCAAGCGTCTGCTTCAGGCCATAGCGGACCTGCGGTCGAACCGCGAGCTGCTCGGCCCCAAACAATGGGAACGCCGGCAGCTTACAGTGATGTTTTGCGACCTGAAGGGGTCGACGGTTCTGGCGACGCAGCTGGATCCTGAAGATCTGGCGTCCGTGATCGGCGCGTATCAACGCTGTTGCGCGGCGGTGATCGCCCGATATGACGGATTTATCGCGCGTTATGTGGGCGACGGGATCATCGTCTACTTCGGATATCCGCAGGCTCACGAGGATGACGCCGAACGGGCGATACGCGCCGCGCTCGCGATTGTCGAGGACGTCAGCGCGCTCGAGGCGATTCCGAACCTGCGCGTCCAGGTTCGTGTCGGCATCGCGACCGGTCCGGTGATCGTGGGAGACGATAACGACGGAATGCTCATGGAGCGCCACGGGGTCGTCGGCCAAACGCCCAATCTGGCTGCACGCCTTCAGTCCATCGCAGAACCAAATGGCCTCGTGGTCGCGGACTCCACGTACAATCTCGCCGGTCACGTGTTTGAGTGTATCGAATTGGAGCCGCTGTCGCTGGCAGGTTTCGCGACACCCATCAAGGCATGGACCGTCATCCGCGAGCGACCCTTTGCCGGCCGTTTCGAGGCGCGTCGCAAGGTTGGATTGACGCCTTATGTCGGGCGCAAAACCGAGATTGCCATGCTCACGAGCCGCTGGCATTCGGCATCCGGCGGATCGGGGCAAGTGGTATTGGTTAGCGGCGAGCCCGGCATCGGCAAATCCCGTCTCGTGCAGGAGTTTGCCGATCAGATCCAGCAGTCGCATCTGCGAACTGACTATTTCGGTTCGGAGTACTTGCGGAACAGCCCGCTCAGTCCGGTCATCGCACAGATCGAGCGCGATGCCGGGATCAGTCAAGATGATCCTGCGCTGCAGCGGCGCGAGAAACTCGAGGCTTCACTCGCACCGACGCCGGAATCCCGCGACGGCAACGCGGCAGCCGTTCTTGCGTCCCTCATTTCATTGCCGCCCGCCGCTGCAGATCCTCCTGCTCATCGGGATTTGGAAGTTCGCAAGCGACGAACGTTCGAAATCATCGTCAATCTCATGGCCGAACGAGCCACGGCCGAGCCAATTCTGGTGGTGTGCGAGGAACTGCACTGGTTCGACCCGACAACGCTTGAATTACTTGGCATCCTGATCGATCGCATCAAGACGCTTCCCGTCCTGATGATTTTGACGTTCCGACCGGAGTTTGCTTCATCCTGGCAAGGCCAGCATATCATGTCGCTTCCGCTCGAGCGACTTGACCGCAATGCGGGCGTCGTCATGGTCGACAAGATCATACAAGGCAAAACCGTACCCTCGGGAGTGCTGGACCAGATTGTCGCTCGGTCGGACGGCAATCCCTTGTTCATTGAAGAGCTCACCAAGTCAGTGTTGGCTGCAAAGCTGAGTGGCGCCACCGGCGGAGCTCTGGCAGCCGAAATCCCCGAAACGCTCCAGGACTCACTGATCGCAAAACTCGACCGGCTGCAGGGGGCCAAAGACATTCTGCAAATTGGTGCCGCGATCGGACGCGAGTTCCGCGAGGATCTGATCGCAGCCGTTACGGCCATGAGCCGGGTCGATCTCCGGAGCAAACTCGACGAACTCATCAGGGGAGACTTGCTTTATCGTCAATCGCCGCGGTCCGGCACCATCTATGTCTACAAGCACGCTTTGGTGCGAGATGCGGCCTATGAGAGCATCCTCCATTCGCGTCGTCGCGACATCCACAGGCGCGTCGCGCAGACCCTGGAGGTCCATTTTCCTGCCCTCACGCAATCCCAACCGGAGTTGCTCGCCCAGCATTGGCAACGCGACAGCGACATCCGGAAATCGATTCACTATTGGGTACGCGCCGGCAAGTGGGCAGCCGAGCGTTCGGCGCCTGCCGAAGCCGACGCGCATCTCCGCCAGGCTTTGCGTCTTGTCGAGACGCTCCCCACCGGCCCGGAACGCGACGCCCTCGAGCTCGAAATTTGCGCGCGGCTCGGTGGCGTGCTGCGGGCAGTCGAGGGGCCGGCCGGGACCGAGACCGGAAAGGCGTTTCGTCGCGCAAAGGACCTCTGCTGGCAGACCGGTGACAAGACCTTGCTCGCACCTTGTCTGGCGGGTCTGTACGGATATCACCTGGTGCGGGCGGAAAATGCCGCCGCTGGCGACGCCGCGCGCGAACTGCTGGAGCTCGCGGAAACCCGCGCCGATCGGCTTTATCGAATGATTGGCCACAGGGCCGTCGGCGCAGTGTTGTTTCATAGGGGGCACTTCGCGGAGGCGCGCCAACACCTTGAACGTTCGCTTGCCTTGTATGACCCGGTCGAAGACGGGCCGCTGGCGTTTCTCTACGGCACCGACCATGGGCAAACGGCGTCGAGTTTTCTCGCGTTTGCGCTGCGGCTGATGGGTCTTCCCGACCAAGCCAATGATCGCGAGGAATGGACGCTCGCGCACGCAAAGAAGGTCGGCCACACGTACAGCCTCGTTCAGACGCATATGTTTCGTGGTGTCCTCCGGGTAGCCTTGGGGGAGTGGAAAGCGGGCGCATCGGTAGCCCGTGAAATGCTCGAGCTGACCAAAGGACACTCCTTTCGCATGGCTGTGGCTGCCAGCGCCTTTTGTGTCGCCGCTTGTCGGCCTGCGCGCGGCCGGCTTCAGCGGCGGCTCGAGGAATTGCAGGATACGGCGGCAGATTGGTGGTCGACCGGCGCATTGAATTACCGCCCCATGCATCTGGCCCTCATTGCCGACGCACATGCGGCGGCTGGTGACCCGCTGCAGGGGCTGAAGGCGCTCGAGGAGGCTCACGCGATCGTCGAGGCAACGGACGAGCGCTGGATGGAAGCCGAACTGCACCGCCTGGTCGGCGAATTGAAAACGCTGGTCGACAAACCGCGCCTCGATGAAGCCGAAAGCAGTTTCCGCAAGGCAATCGAAATCGCCGCACGACAATCCGCACGTGTGTGGGAGCTGCGGGCTGCGACCAGCCTTGCATCTCTGTTGCAGGCGATCGGCCGCGCGGTCGAAGCCAATGCAATCCTCAGGCCTGTTTACGATGGTTTTACCGAGGGCCGAGATGGCGCCGATATGAAAAAAGCGCAGAAAATCCTGCGAAGCCTGAGCTCAAGCGTTCACTAGGATCTCACGCGCAATCATCCAGTCCAACAAGGCGTGGGCCTGCGCCGGCGTCGTCTGTCCGGACCATTCGGCGAGGATCGAAGCGGCGGGCCGCTTCGATCCGATTGCGGACAGGACGGTACCAAGGGGTACACCGCCAAGCCACGCAACTGGGCGCTCCAGTCCGGGGTGCGTCAGAGCCGTGCGACGGCGGATCTCATCGCCTTCGATGACAGGCAGCGCGATCAGCCTGGCGTTCTGCGAGAGCATCAGCTCGGGATTGTCGGAAATCCTGATCGAGGCGGCAGGCTTCTTTTCGTCGAGGGATCGCGTGCTCGAACGCGATTGCCAGAATGACGACGTATACAGGGCCTGAGAGGCATAGACTTCGGACGCATGGCGATCGTGGACCTTGACCGCTCCCTGCAGCGTCGCGCGATAGAACTCCAGGGCCGCCTCCAGGTCCGCGCGGCGCAGGATTGTGTGAATGACGGCGCTCGCCTGCAGGCCGGAACGAATGGCGGCCTGAACTCCCTGAGAGGACAGCGGATCCATTGCGAATGCCCGATCCCCAACCTTGATGGAATTCGGCGTCACCGTTTCGTTGTCCACCCGAAAGGTGGCGTCGCGGATCCGGATATCGGCAAGCGACAAACCGCGCAGAAATTCTCGAGCCAGGCGCGACTGATCGAGCAGGGTGCGGTAGAGGGTAGCGCAATCCGCCGCGCCGCGGCGCGTATACGATTGCGGGTGTATGAACACCTGCGCAGTCGCGCTGTCATGTGAAAGCGGAGCTGCCCAGAACCAGGCATGCTCGCCAGCATCGATGCACATTTCCGCCGGCGATGAGGAAACCTTGCCCTGCCAGCGACCGCAGAGTGCGATGGTCGGCGCGCCGGCCGGCCGGCAGCCGCCGCGCCGTCCCATCGCATCGACAAGGAATTGAGCCTCGACGACAAGGGCCCTCGCGTCCCGCGCGTCGATCGGAATAACCCAGCGCTCGTCGACGAAAGCGGGCCGGCGCGCCCGCGCCGGACACAGGACGGTCACGCCAGCCTTTCTCGCTGCTTCGATCAGGAAGCGGTCAAAGAGCGTGCGGTCCACGATGATCGCGGCGTTATCCTGCTGCGATGCAGCCTCGTCACGCCATCTCGCGCGCATTCGATCGCAGCGCAAATAGCCAACCTGCTCGAGTCCTTCCCAGAGGTCGAGTTGCTCAAGCGGACCACGGATCGACGATGGAAGCGCCTCGGCCGCGGGTTGCCGTGACCCATCCTGACGCTCGATGAGGCAAACTCGATACCCGAGCTGGACCAGGCGGCGCGAGACGGTCGCCCCCGCGGGCCCCCCGCCCACAACACACACGTCTTGGATCGAGCGATGCAGGCTCAGCTCCTCTCGGCGGAAAAGAAATCAGGTCGCCGCTCCATCACGTTGACATACGTGACCAGGCAATGGTGCAGCCATCCGCGGATGAAATCACATGCCGGTCGGCCGCGGTAAATGACCTCGTGGTGGCAACCACCGCCGCACAGATAGCGGGCCCAGCACTTGCTGCACGGCTCCTGGCGATGCACGTGGCGTTCTGCGAGCCAGGCGTTTCGCTTGTCGCGTTGCAGGCCGTCCTTGACGTCGCCGAGACGTCCATTCTCGTCGTCAACGAAGCGGTGACACGCAAAGAGACCGCCCTCCGCGGATACGCCAAAATACCCGGCACCGGCGCCGCAGGAATAGGGGCGGTGTATGCCGCGGTGGATCTGGCGAAGCGCCTCGGTCATGTTCGAGAACGGGTAGCGTCGACCGGCAACCGTCTCACTCTCGAATTTGCGAGCGCAGCCAATCATCTCTTCCAGCATCGTCATGAGATCTGGCTGGTTCAATTCCAATCGTCCCGTCGGCGCGCTCAGCATCGGGGAAAAGCCGACACTGTGAAAACCCGTCGCAACGAATTCATCGAGCATGTCTTGCAGCTGGATGTTGAGCGGCGTCACGGTCACACGGGCCGAAACCTGCATGCGTTGCTGTCGGTCGAGCAACGGCTTCACTCGGGCCATGATCCTGGCATAGCTGCCGTCTCCTCCCCGGAACGGCCGTAAACGGTCATGGGTGTCACCGACGCCGTCAAGGCTCACCGTTACCGCGAAGCCGTATTCCTCAAAAAAGGACGCGTCCTCCGCGCTCAGCAGCGTTCCGTTGGTGGTGATCGAGAATCCGACGCGGATATCCCTTGCCTTGGCCTGATCTGCGGCGAAGGCGGTGGCATCACGAACGAGCGCGCGGTTAACGAGCGGTTCGCCGCCGAGAAAGGCTAGATTTACGCGTTGCCCAGGTTCTGCAGCATCGATGAGTCGCTCGATGGCGGCGCGCGCGATGGGCCATGACATGTTCCTCGGGACG
Source organism: Bradyrhizobium genosp. SA-4 str. CB756 (assembly GCF_000473125.1). NCBI lineage: Bacteria > Pseudomonadati > Pseudomonadota > Alphaproteobacteria > Hyphomicrobiales > Nitrobacteraceae > Bradyrhizobium > Bradyrhizobium genosp. SA-4. The sequence continues at coordinate 800,814 of NZ_KI421499.1, forward strand.
CCACCAAAGTCGCCGCCCTGCGCGTAGCAATAGGCGCATCCAAGATTGCACTTTTGCGCGACAGCAAGCGACAATGCGCGGATCGGCGGATCCTGCAACGGGACATCGTCGATGTAAGGGCTTGACGCGAGCCCATAGCGTTCAAGAAGGCGCGCCACCGCGTCCTCTCCCGCCGAGACGGCCGTATCGACCTCAAGCGCAAGCTCGGAGGCGAGATCGTAGATGCGTGACCCGTCGGGCACAAGAATGTGTCGCCCGCGCTGACTGTCGAAGGCGTGCACCAAGCTGGAATGCGCCGCCTCAGTCATCCCAGAACGGCACTCCAATGCCCCTCACTTCTGCAAGGTCCTCAGCCTCGTCGCGGAACATCAACATGGTTCTGCGCGCCGCGTCGATACAGGACCGCTCGAGCTTGGAGTTCCGTTCGGCCGCGTTCGCGTATGCCTTGCCGAGGTGGCCTCGTAGTTCTTCGAACAGTTCGAGCGCGCGTTCGCATTCGGTTTGGTCGCGTCGACCGCGTATCACCTTGCGCAAATAGGGGAAACTGCCGGAGCCGCCACCATAGGCCTGCAGGATTCGCTTTATGCCGAGGAAACGCTCGTAGTGATCCGTGCCCTCGCCGTCTATGCGCAGCGCCAGTTCGTAAGCTGCGACCGGGTATTTCGTGTTTCGCAGGGTGGCGACGCAGCGGCTGTAAGCCCGGGTAATCTCGCCGCTCGGTCTCTCGAGGTCGATGAAACGATCGAGCGTCTTTGGATTGAGCGGCTCCAGCCTGCGCTCGAGGCGGAGCGTTGGATAGTTCTTTGCCAGCTCGACGATGGGCGAGTAGCGCCAGCCATTTGGGCGGATGTTGGCCCGATCGAGCTCCCACAGCATCTCGTTGGCCCATCGAAGATGTGCCATCTCCCCGACTGCGACCAGCAGAATGAAATCCCGTACCACCTTGAGATCTGCTGCAAGACCCGGCCACTTGGCGTTACGGACCTCGGCCGACTTGGGATCACGCAGCGAGAGCAGGGCATAGAGGTATTCGAGCGCCAGCGTCAGCTCCATCCTCGCCAGCTCGCTCAATTCGTCGATGAGCTCTTGATCCGAGCCGTAGGGCTGGCCTGGCTCCTCCTGTCGCGGGCGATACTCCCGCCCGATCTCGCGACCTTCCAGAACGAACGGAAGCTTTTCCCATTTCTGGTTGATCTCGTAATGATCGATCTGGAACAGCCGGTTCTGGGCGATCGTCCCGGCAGCAGGAATGGTCGAGGTCCGGTCGACCACGGATAACCAGTCGACATACACCGTGGCCGCCCCGGCCTGCTCGACCGAGCCGGGAACGTCGCGGATCACCACGTCCGGGTGGTTCGATGCCCAGTAATGACAGGCACAATCGCGGAAATCATGCGACCACGGATTGCACATCGACTCCGTGAGCTCACCCGGGCGATAGGCTAGGTCGTACAGTCCGGCCGCATTGACATATCGGCGGCGCTCGCCGACCAGCTCGTAGTAGGGCTTGGGGTCCGGCGCATCCCGCCTGATGAGGCCGATGCGCAACTCCCCCTCGGGGCTGAGACCTCGAATGAACCGCCACGCGATCTCGCACGAGTAATAATTGCCCTGCGGGTCGGTCATCGATAAACGCTTGCCGTCCTGCTCGATCCAGTCGAGATACCAGCGTCCCTTCGAAACCGCCCGGGCCAGTTTGCCATTGGCATCGTAGTCGGTGAGAAGCTTCTTGACCCAAGACAACTCGCTGGTCTCGGGTAGCATCGGGTCGTTGAGGTAGTCGATGTAGAGCAGGCGCACGCCCTGTTGATTGGGGATCGTGCCCTCCTCCGGATAGAGCGGTTTCGTCACGAACCTGAACAGAAGTCCGGGAAAGAAACGGTTGTCGAGTGTTCGAACGTCAAACTCGAGGCCCGGAAAGCAATTGGCGACACCTGACTCGAGGCGGGTATTGGCGGGATTGCCAACCACTCGCTCCAGCGCACTGTTGCTCCGCGCGGTCAGATTGCGCGGAAAGATCTTGTTCCTGGCGGAGATCTCGTTGTCACTCATGAGGATTCGCTCACGTGCTTCCTGATCCGTTCGAGCCGTCATCCGGATGGGTTTGCAGATATTTGATCAAGGCGAGGAGGGTCCGATGTTGGCGATGGCTGAGCGAAAGCGGCTGCTGGGCGGCATCGCGCATATACGGAGGCATTCGCATATCGTGGAGCTGGTCGCGGAACACCCGCGGATCGCGATACTTCGCGTTGGCATTTTCCGGCGGATCCTCCGGCAATTGTGCAACCTTGCCGAAAGGCGGCCGGACAAGCTGCTCCACGAAATCGCCGCGGGTGCTCAGCAGGTCCATGAGAGCCGCGCGGTCCTGCAGCCGTGCATGGATCAACGGCAGGGCGGTCGTGTACGGAAGCGTATCGTTCGGCGACCCCTTGGTGAAATAGGAGGGGTCTTGCGGTGCGAGTGTCGGTAATTTGTCGCTATAGGGCCGGTCCTTGGCCGTCATGCTCTCCGGGCCCGCTTTCGGCTGGTCGATGCCGGGGGTGCCGGCGTGCAACGCAAAACGAATCTTGTTCTCCAGCAGCGCTCGCGCCCGCAACGCGTCGAGATTGAACAGGCTCGCCGTCTCGAACGCGCGCTGAAACAGGTCGAGCACCTCCATCTTTGTTTCTTCCATGGCGCCATCGCCGAGATCGATCGGCAGGTCGTCGCGATCGGCAATGTCGTCGGCGATGCTGAAGACCGGGCGACGATCCGGAGAAAAATCCGGTGGACTGGTGAAGACGCGTGCGGCCGCTTGGTAGCACCGGCCTCCAAAGGCCATGGTGGCCACGATGACGGAGTCGCTGATGTCGTCGACGCAGCCCCATGAGCGATGATTGCCGACGTTGGCGCCGTCGTAGCCGTCCTGAGGCTGTGGATCTTCGAATTGCCCGTTCAGCATGATGTATGCCGTCGACCAGGGCGTCTTGCTGCTCACGATTCGATGCTGCGGCGCGACGATCTCGTGGATACGGCCGTATTCGGCACTCGGCGCTTCGAACTGCCCGGGCTGAACCTGCGGAGCCGGGGCGGAGGTGGCCTCCGCGGGTCCGTAGATGATGCCTTTGGGAGGGGTGAAGCGGACGCGCAATATGCTGCGATCGACCTCCGGTTCGTCATCGCGCAAATCGACCCGTCCTTCGACCGGGCGCAGCACCTGAAAGTGGCCGATGGGAATCGGCTTGTCGGGCGAGACCAGCGGCTCCTGTCCGGAGGTGTGCGGGCTGAACGCCAGCAGCTCGCGTCGTTCGAAATCATCGCCATTCACCACTTCCCGAGCGGTGAAACCGCAGGGCGCGTAGTCGGTCCGGCGCGCGGCCTTGCGATTTGCGGCGACGATCTCATACTGAATGTCCTTGAGCGAGGCGCCGAGTTCGGCCAGCAGCGTCGGCGTCAGCGGCTGCTCAAGCGTGCTTCCGTCCTCGACGGACTGCAGCTTTGCCCAGAGCTCGAAGAAAGGCGCGACCGGCCGGATCGCGCCGTCATCGTCCTTGAAGATGATCGAACGGGGGATGTACGGCGTGACGCTGCCGTCGGCTTCAACCTTGAGCGAGACCGCCGGCTCGATGACCGTATCGGCTTGCGCATGTGGCGAGTGGCTTTCCGTCCAGCGAAAGCTGTCCAGCGGCGTCGGACTGCTGCCGAGCCGCGCGATCGCCATCGGCGGCAGAAAGAACATCTCGAGCAGCTTGTGCATTTTCCCCCCTTTGCGTCCTCCTGCTGCAGGACCCCCCGCTAGTATGGTTCGGTTTCGATGCCCTCAGGAAGTTGCGGCAGATCGTAATGCGTCTCAGGGGTCTCCCGCGAGACGCTCTGAGCATATTGGAAGAAACTGTTCTTGTCGTATTTCAGCTTCACCGCGAGCAGCCGCTCGAACGAGCTGCCCCAATAGCGCCTGCGAAAATCCTGCTGCGTACGACGCGGATAATTTTGATAAGAATGGTCGTTGAAATACGGCGCCATCATCGCCATGAATCGATCAAGGAAGGCGATCGCGTCTTTCCGCTGCTGGTCCTCCGACATCCAAAAGACATCGAGAAACAGATTCATGTCGACCTTGCGGTGAATGAATGCGTTCGAGGTTGCCGGTATCTCGTTGATGCGGCCGCCATAGGGCTCGATACAGACAAGGCTCGAACGGTTTGGGCTCGTCAGGAACACGCCGATGATGTGCGCCCAATCCTCGGCGTCCAGTTTTTTGTCGATGTAGCCGCACTGCTTTTCCTCCCGGGCGAGATCGGGGACCTGCGGCAGACCGGGCGGACTCTCGATCAACTTCAGGTCGAGGTCGGCATATCGGCCGACGCCGAAGTCCGTGTAGACAGGACCAAGACGCCGCAGCGAGTCGATCGCAAATTCGCCGTCCCGCTGCGGTCCCAGGTACATGCCGCGCATCACCACACAAGGCGTCTCGTCTTGCCAGGCCAGGAACGTCATGAATCCGAGCTCGGGAGGTGCCCCGGTCTGCATGTAATTGGCCTGCATTTCAGCGAGGGCGGCGGCGGCATTCTTGATGCCGTCCCTGCTATCGATCGACCATCGCAGCCCAAAACCCCATACGTCGCCGAGCTCATGCAGGTTATAGGTCACCTGCAGCAGAATACCGAAATTGCCGCCGGTGCCGCCACGAACCGCCCAGAACAGATCGGCATTCTTTTCGCTGTTGGCGACGACGATCGTTCTGTCGGCGAGCATCACCACGATCTCGTGCACATTGTCGCAATTCATGCCGAATTTGCGTGCGGTGAAGCCATAGCCTCCGCCCTGCATGTAGCCTGCGATGCAAACATCGCCGCAGCCGCCGCTCGGCACATGCAGGTTGTACATCTTGAGCGCGGCGTTGAGGTCGCCGATCGTGGCTCCGGCACCGACGATGCCACGCCTCTCCTTCGGGTCGACCACGACATGTTTGATCCGGCTTGTGTCGATGAGCATACCGCTGTTGACGGAAAATCCGGCCGTGCTGTGTCCTCCGGAGCGGATGGTCACCCGAAGATCGTACTTCTGCGCAAATTCGAGGCATCGTCTCGCATCTTCGAATATCTCGCAAAAGACGATCAGCTGCGGAAACTCCTGAACCGCAAGGAGCGTCATCTGGCGATCTCGGTGATAGGTCAGATCGGTCGGCAGCACGACCGTTCCGTGGATCGCCTTTTGAAGGTCCTTTACGTCATCGACGCTGAAGCGCTGATCGAGAGGAATCGGCTTCTGCGCGCGCAAGGCCCGCAGCGTGTGAGCATCCTTGTCGCTGAAGAGAAGGTCGACCGAGGGCAGCGCATCCCAGCCAGCTACCCTGAGTTCTGCATCCTTGCGCTTCTTGCTTTTCCACTTCATCCCGCCCCCTCTGCACTGCGCCAAAATGATGAGCGCGCCCTAACAGCGAAGGCGCAAGGCCATGACGGTACAGGCCGGACACACTTTATGGATTGATTTCGTAAGGCCCCGTTCGCTCATTGTGGAGCGGCCGCGGGTCCATTGCAAATTTTGATGGGCTTGTGGACTCGAACAGATCCCAACGGTCCAAATGGTCAGGTGCATTGCTCGCGGCCTCGGATCGGCGGGCATTTTTCGGCTAGAACCATATTGCACGCGGCATTCTTGAAGTTGTGAAGTACTTCACATAAAGCCTAATTAATCATCCGGTTTAGCCCTTGGTCCGCGTCGGAGGATCAACAACATGGAATGGATTTGTGTTTGGGACGGCGACGTTTGGCCGGCTAAGTCGCCGTCAACAGGCAGTCAACGACGCATTATGAGCGTGCGACGAACACCCATTTCGGCCGGAAAACTCCGGTGATGCGATCTGTAAGTCATTGATTGTCCTCAGCCCGTGGCTGACTCTCTAATCAGCGGGTCCGAGGTTCGAGCCCTGGTGCGCCCACCATTTCCTGCAAGGCTTACCGCGGTTCGTGTCAGAACGGACCGTTTGGCTGGAAGCCGCCGAGGGCATATCGGCTTCAAAATGTGCCGGGATAGGCCCCGCCGTCGATCAGAATATTCTGTCCAGTGATGTAGCTCGCCTGAGCTGAACACAGGAAGGCGCAAGTCGCCCCGAACTCGTCCGGATGGCCGAACCGCTTGCTCGGGTTGCTGGCACGGACTTCCTCGGTGACCTCTGCGACGCTCCTTGACGAGTTTCGGGCGAGTGCCGTGAGATTGGATCTCAGCCGGTCCGTGTCGAACGTCCCCGGCAACAGGTTGTTGACGGTCACGTTGTGCTCGGCGACGGACCGTGCGAGGCCTGCGATGAAGCCCGACAGTCCACTTCGCGCGCCGTTCGATAGCGCGAGCATCGCGACCGGCGCTTTGACTGCGTGCGACGTGATGTTGACGATGCGGCCGAATTTGCGCGCGACCATCCCATCGATGGTGGACTTGATCAGCGCGATGGGCGCCAGCATGTTGCCGTCAAGCGCCCTGATCCAATCGTCACGCTCGAAGCTCCTGAAATCGCCCGGCGGCGGTCCACCGGCATTGTTGATGAGAATATCGGGCCCAGGGCAGCTCGACAGGATGGCATCGCGTCCCTCGCGGCTCGTGACGTCCGCAAGGACTGTTTGAGGCCGGTTGCCGGTGGCCAGCTCGATCTCTCGCGCAGCACTGTCGAGGACCTCGCGTCGCCGGGCGACGATCACGACATCGACACCCTCGCGGGCCAGCGCCATGGCGCTGGCTTTTCCAAGGCCCTGGCTCGCCGCGCAGACGATGGCCTTGCGGCCCCGCAATCCCAGATCCATGTGTCCTCGTCGGATGTTGCTGCGACCGCAGCGTGATTTGCTACTTGTTGGGAAGTGTCATGCCGGCGGGCTTGGAGCCCCACATGCAAAAGCTCGTCGGCTCGAACCCGAACTGGCGTGGGCGGTGCGTTGCCTCATCCTCGATTTCATCGACGCCTACCGAATATTCGAAAATCATCCCGTCTGGTCCTTTGAAATAGAGGAAGCGGGCCCCCGACGTCGGATGGCGCCCCGGGCCGAACACGATCGGCACGCGCCGTTCGTTGAGGAAGTGGTAGGAGCGCAGCACGTCGTCGCTGCTCTCGACCTGGTGATTGATGTGCTGGATGCCGGCTTGCGGGGCGCGGACCAGCGCGATGGTGTGATGGATGGCGTTGACGCGCATCAGCGGGATGTCGCCGATTCGATCGCTGACGCGGGCGTTGCAGATCTGGGTCCAGAATCGCTCGTCGCGCGCCGGATCGGTCGAGTTGAGGCCGACGTGGCTGAAGCCTGTGATACCCGCGTCGCGGCTTGCGAAGTAACGACGACCGCTGCGCTCCGGCCGCACCACCAGCTCGATGTGGTTGCCGCTGGGGTCACGGAAGCCGATGAACGCTTTTACCTTGCGCCGGTCTGCCTCCTCCGCGGTTCCCGCGTGGACGCCGTGGCCGAGCGCTTCGAGCGTGGCCGCCGCGTTCTGGAGACTTGCCTCGTCATCGACCTCGAAGCCGACCGTCTGGTCCTTCGGATTGCCTTCCGAGTAACACAGCGTGTGCGAGCGGTCGTCGGATCGAAGGTAGAGATCGGCCTTGCCGCGTTCGGCGATTTGCAGGCCGAGGCAAGCGGTGGCGAATTGCTCGGCCTGCTCGAGATCCGGTGATCCCAAGCGGACATAGCTCACATCCTTCAGCTGGATCATGCCTCTCTCCTCGGTTAGCTCTGCGCGCCTAGTTCGGAAACGCCCTTGCTTTCGCTGCCCCAATTGCAGAGTGAGCTTGCTGTGGGCGGGAATTGCCGGGGAGGGCGCGGCCTGCCGCCGGCCTCGGCTGTGCCGGTGACGTAAGACAGGATCAGGCCATCGGGCCCTTCGACATGAAGGAAGATCTGTTGCGAGGCCGGCTGCCGACCGGGGCCTTGTACGATCTTCACCTGGTTTTCCTGCATGTAGTAGCTGTTCTGCATGATCTGATCGAGCGCCTCGACCTCGAAGGCGGCGTAGAGCAGCCCGGGCCGCTGCGAGGGATAGAGCGCGATGCGATGGTGAAGATGGTCGATACGCAAATAGGCGATGTCGCCGACCCAATCGGCCACCTCGGCGCCGAGCAGACGCCAGAAGGCGAGATCGCGCGCGTGGTCGATGCTGCGCAGGCCGACGCCCTGGAATTGCACGATGCCGGCATCGCGCGGCGGAAAATAGCGACGGCCGCTCCGTGTCGGGCGGGTCACAAGATCAATGCGATTTCCGGAGGCATCGTCGGCAAGCAGGGCTGATTGCACATATCGCTGCTGGCATTCGTCCGGGCTTGCCGGTCTCACGGCAAAGCCCTGTGCACGCAGCCGTTCCCCGATCTCCTGGAGCGCTGCATCGTCCCAGGCCTCGATGCCGATGCTGGCGCCATCGGCTTGATCGCGGCTGAGGCTCACGGTGCGAAACCGGTCGTCCGAGCGGAAGGCGACCTCGCCGTCCTGACTCGCGACTTGCTGCAGGCCGAAGATCTCGGAGACAAAGCGCGCGCAGGCCTGCGGCTCCTTGACCGCGTAGCGGACGTAGCAGACCGACGTGATCAATGGCTTCGTGCCGTTCAACGCGGCGATCATCGCAGCCGACCTCGCTTTTGCTCGGCTTCGATGAAGATCCTGATCATCTGGCGCCAGAGCCCGAACAGATGGTCGAACCATTTGGGATCGTTGTCCCAGAGCGTTCGCAATGCCATGCCGCGGACGACACCGAGGGTGAGTGCGACGATATCGGCCGCGACGGCTGCGGGAACACCGCCCGCCACCAGCGCCTCGGCCCAGGCCGCTTCGACCGGACGGCGCGCCTTGCGTGAGATGTCGAGGATCTGTTTGCGGACCGCCTGGTCGGTGGAGGTTGAGAGCACGATATCGATCGCCACCATGAAGTGCTCGCTGAAGAAGAATTCCCTGGCGTCGGCGATGACGGCCTCGATCAGGTCGCGTGGCCGGTTCACCGCGGCGGCGCGGCGGCGGCTGAGGATCTGTGCTTGCTCGAACACATATTCGAGCGTTGCGACGACGAGGGAATCCTTGGTCGGGAAGTGATGGAGCTGGGCGCCACGGGAGACGCCGGCTTCGGCGGCGACCTCGGCAGTGCGAAATCGCGCATAGCCACGACGCCGGATCAGGTTGGCCGCTGCCTTCAGGATCCGCAGCCGCGTCTCAGCGGTCCGCTCGGCCTGGGTCCGGCGGCGCGGCGGCGCCAGCGATCGCCGTGCCGTCTTGAGCGGGGCAGGAGCGCGATTGGGTCGGGACGGCATGTCAAACCTCGATCTGGACTTTCCCGTCCGCGACCGTGACGGGATAGGTCTTCAAGGGAATCTCGCAGGGCATGCCGGTGGGCTCGCCCGTGGTGACGTCGAAGGTTCCGAAGTGGAAGGTGCATTCCACGATCTTGCCGTTGATGAGACCTTCCTCCGACAGCGAAGCCTCGCCATGGGTGCACATATCGGCCGTGGCGTAGATCGTGCCGGCCACGCGATACAGGGCGACGTTGGTGCCGTCGGGCAGGGGAGCCTGCTTGATTTCGCCTTCGACGACCTCGTCGGCAGCGCAGAGAATGACTGTTTCGGCCATGGCGAGAACCTAGAGCATGGTGCTGCCGCCATTGACGCTGATGACCTGGCCGGTCACGAACGACGCTTCGGCGGACGCGAGATAGGAGACCATCGAGGCGACTTCCTCCATTTCGGCTGGCCGCCCCATCGGGATGACGCTGACGAATTTGGCAGCGAGTGCCGGGTTGCTTTTGGTGATGGCGACCATCTGCGGCGTATTCACCGCGCAGGGAGCAACCGTGTTCACGGTGATGCCGTCCCGGGCGAACTCGCGCGCCATGCCGGTTGTGAGGCCGTGCACGCCGCCCTTGGCCGCGTTGTAGGCGGCATGATCCCAGAGGCCGTTGCGCACGGAATCGGCACCGAGATTGATGATGCGGCCATAGGCCTGCTTACGCATCACCGGCACCGCGTACCAGGAGCACCACAGCACGGTCCAGAGATTGCGATCGATCGTCGTTTTCAGCGTCTCCGGCGTATGTTCCGCGAACGGCTTGATGATGCCGCCGCCGGCATTGTTGACGAGGATGTCGAGGCGGCCGAAGCGTTCGCAAGCAAGCCGGATGGTCCTCTCGGCGGTGCCTTGCTCCGCGAGATCACCGGCTCCGCTCGCGACCTCCACGTCGAACTCATGGATGAGACGAGCCGACGCCTCCTTCAGCCCGGCCTCATCGAGGTCGGCGAGGATCAAGCTCGCGCCGTCCCTGGCAAGCCGCTCCGCGATCGCAAGGCCGATGCCCTTTGCGGCCCCCGTGACCACGGCAACATTGTTCTTGAGCTTCCTGTCCACGATCGAACGTCCCTAGAGGATGATGCTGACGCGCCCTTGCGTGCGCAGCCCTTCGCTGTCGAGCAGGCAGCGCTTCTCCTTGATGCGGAGGCGCCCATTGTCGGTAACCAGCCGATACCGGTTGCTGCCGAAATAGGTATCGGTGACGCCATCCTTGGTGCGATAGGTGATGAAGGCGGCGGCGACCTCCATCTCGCTGTCACCGCGGCTCCGGATCCGCACATTGCTGACCAGGTGCCGCGTCCGCGAACGGGGAAATTCGGCGTGCGCGGTACGCTTCATCAGGCGCTTGACGCGTTCGCTGAGGCGAAAGCGGTCATCGGCCACGTAAAACAGGTTCTTGTCGGGCGAGGAGTCCGCGGGAACGTCGGTGGATGGTACGTAATAGATGGCGTCGTCCGTGAACAGTTCGAGCCATTCCGGCAACCGCCATTCGTCAAGCAGTTCGGCCTCGGCGAACAGGAAATCCTCGACGTCGTCTCGGGTGATATTCTGCATGTGCCTCTCCTGACTCACGCCGATGCCGCGAAGACGTGCTTGTTCCAGTTCGACCAGAACGCGCGCATCTGCAACTCGTCGTCATAAGCGGGCGTCTCCTTGCCCATGCCTTTTGAAATGTCGTTCCACTGCGCCTCCGTGGCGTTGCGGAAGCCGCGCTGGCACTGCTCCAGCGCCTCGACGTCGTCGGGCGTCGCGAAGCCGCCGGGGCCCAGGAATTCAAGGAAATTGAACAGGCGGTACTTGCGCGCCCAGTCGGTCTCTTCCCGTGGTGCCAGCGCCCATGCGCTGACGGTCATGAAATCAGGCGCCTGCGGATAATAGGTGCGGATCGTCACGGCCATGATGTCGTTGACGACGAGGTTGGGGAACACGAACAGATTGCGATTGTAGAGCGCGATGCGCTTGGCGCGCTCCTCGCCGAAGCGGGTCACAAGTCCCTGGTAGAGCCGGTCGATCTCGCGCTTGCCATCGTCGCCCCACATCGGAACCCATTGTGCGACCGGACGTCCCCACGGCGCCTTGTACTCCAGCACTGCATGTCCATTGCCGAGATCGCGCGCGGCACCCTCCAGCGGCACCGGCACGAGGCCGCCATTGGTGGCTTTGAGGTAATCGAAATAAGTCGCGTGGGTGGTGAGTGCGTGATAGCCGTCGATCGAGTTTTCGGTGAGCAGCTTCCAGTTGGCGCGCATCGAGTATTCTTGCGTGCCGCCGACGATGGTCATGCTGGTTTCGGCCTGGTCGCCGATGATGTCGAGATATTCCTTGACCGGGCCGAGATAAGTGTCGAGCGTCTCGGCGTTCCGGTCGAAGCATACGAAACAGAAATCGCGGTAGGTTTCGAACCGCGGCACCGGCTGCATGTTGGACGTGCTGCGCTCCTTGAAATCAGGCGCATAGGAAGCCTCGCCGGGCTGACTGCGCAACGCGCCGTCGAGCCCAAAGACCCAGCCGTGATAGAAGCACTGGAAGGACTTTGCGTTGCCGTGCTTCTCGCGGCAGACCTGCGCGCCGCGATGCGGACAGGTGTTGAACATGGCGCGCAAGCCTCCCTTGGCGTCGCGCGCAAACAGAATGCTGCGCCCGCCGACCTGGCGGGTGACGAAATCGCCGGACTTGGGAAGCTCGGAGGCATGGCCGAGATAGAGCCAGCATTTGTCGAAGATGCGCGCGCGCTCGGCCTCGAGAATGTCGGGGTCGACGAAAGCCTGGCGGGAGACCTTGAAGATCTGCCTGGCCTCGTCGACCATCAGCGCCGTGTTCATTCGCTGGAACGCATTCATTGCAGTCCCTCCCTCGAATATCTCAATGTGATTTCAGCGCGGATCTGAGGTCGTAGCCCGGAGCCTCCAGATCGGCGCGCCGCGGCCTTGCGTTGGCGGCGATGACCCGCCGCAGCATCGCCATGTCCTTCGCCGCGTTCACCGAGAGCGCACCCACAAGCTCGGCGCCACGCATGGCTATGATTGAAAACCGATCGCCGTTCGGATCGCCGCGGGCGACATGCTCCGCATCGCGCATATCTCCTGTGACCTGGATGTTCAGGTCGTATTGGTCGGTCCAGAACCACGGAGGATCATTGTATTCCACGGTCTCGCCAATCATGTTGGCGGCGACCGAGATCGCCTGGTTCTGGGCGTTCGCCCAGGTCTCGACGCGGATCGCGCGGCCGTGGCATCGGCTCCATTGCAAGGCGGCATCACCCGCGCAGAAGATGTCGGGAGCAGCGGTGCGGCCGCAGGCATCGACGGCAATGCCTTCGGCCGCGGGCAGACCGAGCCGGACGGCGAGTTCGGCCGAAGGGGTGACGCCGACACCGACCAAAACCAGATCGGCGGCGATCTCCGCGCCGTTGCTCAAATCGACCGAACGTGACGTGCTTCCGGTCACCGTCGCGCCGAAGACAAACGTGACACCGTGACCGCGGTGCCTGTCGGCAACGAGGCTGCTAACCAGAGGCGGAAACGCGCGTGCGAGGAGGCGCTCCTCATTCTCGATCACGGTGACATGGCAGCCGCTCCTGGCAGCGGCGCAAGCGGCTTCGAGGCCGATGACGCCGCCTCCGACGATCGCAATGCGCGACTTTGCCTGGATATGACGACGAAATCGGAGCGCGTCCTCGACGCTGCGCAGATACTGCACCTCGATCTGCGCATCTTCCAGCGCGGAGAGCCGCCGCGGCCGCGTTCCGGTCGCAAGCAGCAGGCCGTCGAAACGGAAGTTGCGGCCGTCCGCAGTCGACACGATGCGGCGATCGGCATCGCACTCGATGGCCGCAGCGCCGGTCTCGATGCGGATATCAAGTGTCTTGGTCCAGTCTGCGGCCTGCTTGATGTAAGCGACAGGCGCATCAGAAGATTGCAGCAGGCTCTTTGAGAGCTGCGGCCGTTCGTAGGGTGGATGAGGCTCTTCGCCAATCATGGTGATCGAGCCCGTGAAGCCGCGCGCCCGCAGCGCTTCAGCTGCCCGCGCCCCGGCCTGGCCGGCTCCAGCGATCACGATGTCGTTCATCGTTCGCGCCACGCTCGCTTCGCTCCCTGATGCGATCGCCGACCGCACTGTTCGTTAGATTGTGCACTAGCATACGAATATTGGATTGCATAGATAATAAAAACAGTCCAACCTGCTTGTAAGTGGCCGGCCCTGCATGTTCCGAGCTGTCTGGTCGCGGGCGCAGCATTCAAATCTGTCGGGGAAACGTCTTGGTCGAAGCGATCGACACCCATACTCATTTCGTCCCGCGGCACATTCCGGCGGACTCCGCCCGCAATCCGCTCTGGCCCTCGGTTGAGCTGCGGGACGCATCGGCCGCCGTCATGGTCGGCGGTAAGGTGTTTCGGGTGATCGATTCCCGAAGTTGGGACGCGCGCCGCCGGCTCGACGATATGGCGATCGACGACGTCCAGATTCAGGTCCTCTCGCCCATGCCGGAATTGCTGTCACACTGGTTTCCACCTGCCGACGCGGACGCGTTGTGCCGCCATGTCAACGAGGGGATTGCCGCGCTATGCGCGGACCATCCGCGGCATTTCGTCGGCATTGGAATGGTTCCCATGCAGGATGTCGCGCTTGCCGTGCGGCACATGGACGACATCAGATTGCTTGGTCTGCGCGGCATCGAGATCGGCACGCACATCAACGGCGTGCCGCTCGGCGACGTGCGCCTCGATGACGTCTATGCCGCGGCGGAGCAGGGCGGGTTGATCGTGATGATCCATCCGCTGCATCCTCTCGGGCTTGATCGAATGGGCGGTCGCCCAGAGCTTGCGGCTGTGGCCGCATTTCCATTGGAGACGGCTTTCGCCGCCGTGTCATTGATGACCGGCGGTGTGCTCGAGCGCTTTCCCTCCTTGCGAATCCTGCTCAGCCATGGTGGCGGCGCGCTGTCCTGGCTATTGCCGAGATTGGGCCACGCTTTTGGGATGGGACCACCGCTGGAGAGCCTGTTTGCAAGGAATCCGACAGAGATCGCTCGATCCTTCTACTACGACACGATTCTCTACGACGGTGCGGCGTTGCAATACCTGGCCGACAAGGTCGGCACGAATCAGCTCGTTGTGGGATCGGATTATCCGTTCACGATCAAGCAGGACAAGCCTGCGCAATTCGCCGAACAAGTCCTGTCTGTTGCGCGTGCGGAGCTATCCGCCAATGCGAAGCGGCTGTTTGCGCTCCGGTAGGGAGGAGAGATTGGGACAGTGCTATTCCTATCGCCAATTCTGCTCGCTCGGCCCGTTGCCGCCGCGCACGCCGGCGCGGCCGGATCCGCAGGTGCCGAAGGACTACAAGCTCGGTCCGTGCGCGCACGGCAAGATCGGCGCGTTCTACTTTTACGCCGAGGGCTCGAAGGATGACCCCGCCTTCGGCTTCTGCGAGATCGAGCTGTCGGTCCAGCGCGTGGCTGAGAACAGACTGCGGCTCGAACTCTACTGCATCGCCGACGGCTATCAGAGCGCGCGCGGGGTGGGGACGAGCCATCCGCTGAAGATTGCGGTGCTCGCTGGCGAGACCGTTCTGGGGACCACGAGCTGGCACTTTCCCGACGTGATCTGCGGCCACGCGGATCCCATGCACTTTGCGGCCGATATCGGCCTCGACGACGCGCTCTTTCCGAGACTCGATCGTGTCGAACTGAGCAGGACGAGCGGCGAGTCGGCGCCGTGCAGCTAGCGAGACATGCATCGGACGCAGGCGGATGTCCGGCCGATGGACGAACGTTCCTCCAGATCGTAAAGTAGAGTACGATCAGAACAAATCGGGGACTGCGGCCACTGCTGTGCCGCAGCGTGGGAACGTCAAGCGCTTCAGGCCCAAGGAGAATCCATGCGAGTTCGGGATGCGATCGTTCTGTGCCTGATCACCGTGTCGATCGCGGCGGTCCGGATGGCGGCAGGCCGCAGCGGAATCATACCCGTCGCGACGCATCAATCTCATCGTGCCGTTTCCGGCAGGCAGTGCAACCGATGCCGTGACGCGGCGTCTTGCCGAAAGCATTCGCATCGAGACCGGTGCGACCGTGCTGATCGAGAACAAGCCGGGAGCCGATGGCAATCTGGCGGCGCTTGCGGTTCTGAAGGCTGAGGCGGACGGTTACACCGTGTTCGTCACCACGAACTCGACGCAAGCGGCCAATATCAACCTGTTCAACGCGATGCCCTATGATCCCGCGGCGGACTTTGCGCCCGTGGCGGGGATCATGACCATTCCGATGATGCTGGCCGTCAAGCCGGAGTTTCCGGCACAGAGCGTCGCGGAGTTCATCGCCATGGCGAAGACGCGCGAGAAGCCACTCTCATTCGGAAGCGGCAACACGTCGAGTCGGGGTGCTGCGGAGTTGTTTCGGGCCAGGGCCGGAATCAACATGCAGCATGTTCCGTATCGCGGGATGCCACAGGCTCTGACGGATGTGCTGGCGGGCGAGATCGATTGCGTCTTCGCCGATCCGGCGAGTGCGCAGGGCTTGATCCAGGATGGTCGGTTGCGCGTCCTTGCCGTGACGAGCAGCGATCGGCTGGCGGGGATGCCCGACGTCCCAACGCTCGCGCAGGCCGGCCTATCTGGTGCCGAGCTGACCGCCTGGGTCGGCGTGTTCGTGCGGACAGGCACCGCGTCCGACATCGTGGCGAAGCTCAGTCAGGTCGTGCTGGCCTTCGTCAACAACAAGGAGACGGCGGACTATCTCGAATCCGTGGGGGCCAAACCGTTTCCGGCCGGAGCCGACCGGCTGAAAGCGTTCGAGGAAGCCGACACACGACGCTGGGCAGAGATCGTCGCGATCGCGAAGATCGAGAAGAAGTAGGTCAATCGCGGAGCACCGCCGTTCCCCGGTCGAGCACCACGACGTCGCGCTCGATGACGCGTGAGCGAAAGCGGATTTGGCCACCGACGGAGAGGAATTCCGTTCGGATAGTCTCTCCTGGAAAGACCGGACGACTGAAACGGGCCGATAGCGAGAGAAGACGTTCGGGGCGGCCATCGGCGAGGGTGGCGACGACCGCGCGCGTTGCGATTCCTAGCGTGCACAGGCCGTGGAGGATCGGGCGGTCAAAGCCGGCCCTTGCGGCGGCGTCGGGATCGGCGTGTATCGGATTGTAGTCGCCGCTCAGCCGATAGATCAGTGCACTTTGGGGCAGCGTCGCAATGTCCTGGGTCCGCGAGGGGGCCTGTTCCGGAAGGGCGGTAGGCTCGGCCGGGACATTGCCAAAGCTGCCGCAGCCACCGTCGCCGCGCAGAAACAGCACGCTGTGAACCGTCGCCAATTTCAGTCCGCTGACGGCGTCGTCGAGTGTCTTGACGAGGTGAAGGATCGCGCCTTTTCCTGCACCCTTATCCGCCACGCTGACAATCTCATAGCTGGCTCTCACCGTGCCTTCGGCCGGCATCGGAGCGTGAATTTCGAAGTGCTGCTCACCGTGCAGGAGCTTTAGCCAATCGATGCCGAGCTCGGGCCGTTTCGCCCAGAACCCGGGATGAGCGAGGACACAGCAGATCGACGGCACGGCCTTGAGATTTGCCTCATAGACGAAATCGAGCTGCGCCGGGTCGAGTGGATCGGAACCAAAGCCGAGGCCGAGCGCGTATAGCATGGTGTCGCGACGGGTATAGCTCTGCGTGACTGGCTCAAAACGGAAATTTCGTACGGCTTCGAGGTTCAAGATGTCCTCCCATGCTGGCGAGTCCCGATTCATCGGCGTGCGGTTCGAATGGCAGTTGCAATCATGCTCCATCACATAGTACACAAGCGTACTAATTCGCGAATGGCGACGCAATGGGAGCGGAAAGGGAGAGCGCCGTGAAGTGGGATGCTGGCCATTCAAGTCGGGCGGCCCGTGTCGCGAGCCTTTGCAGGCGGCTTTTTGGCGGCCCCGGAGGTCGCGACGCCGTCCGGGCCGCGGCGGTGATCCTGGTTGGTCTGCACGCAAGTCAGGCCGCGGCTGGAGAGAAGCGATATGGACCGGGTGTCACCGACACCGAGATCAAGATCGGCAACACGTCGCCCTATAGCGGCCCGGCGTCCGCCTTCAGCATGGTCGCCAAGACCGAGGAGGCCTACTTCCGCAAGGTCAACGCAGAGGGTGGCATCAACGGCCGGCGCATTGTCTTCCTGTCATACGACGACGCCTACTCGCCGCCGAAGACGGTCGAGCGGACGAGGCGGCTGGTCGAGAGCGACGAGGTTCTGCTGGTCTTCAACGCGCTCGGCACCGCGGCCAACTCGGCCGTGCAAAAATATCTGAACGTCAGGAAGGTGCCGCAATTGTTCGTGTCGAGCGGAGCGGCCAAGTGGAACGATCCTCAGAACTTCCCCTGGACGATGGGATTTACCCCAAGCTACGAGACCGAGGGCTACATCTGCGCAAGATATGTGCTGCGGGAACGGCCGACGGCGAAGATCGCGATCCTCTTTCAGAACGACGACTTCGGAAAGGACTACCTCAGGGGGATCAGGAAGGCGCTTGGCGACAAGGCCGCGTCAATGATCGTGGCGGAGGAAGCCTTCGACGTGTCGGAGCCGACGATCGATTCGCACCTCGTCAAGCTGAAGGCGACCGGCGCGGACGTGTTGTTCGATATCGCAACGCCGAAATTTGCGGCCCAGGCGATCAAGAAGGTGTCGGAACTCGGCTGGAAGCCGCTGCATCTTCTCAGCTATGTCTCGGCATCGATCGGCAGCGTGATCAAGCCAGCAGGGTTCGAGCATGCGCAAGGCCTGATCTCGGCAGCCTATTTCAAGGATCCGAACGACCCTGCTTGGGCGGACGATTCCGGCCTCAAGGAGCTCAACCGATTTCTGGACGGCTATTTTCCCGGCGCTGATCGCAGCGATACGCTGATCGTGAACGGCTACAACACGGCGCAGGCGCTCGTCCATTTGCTGAAGCAGTGTGGCGACGATCTCACGCGCGAGAACGTGATGCGGCAGGCGGCCCAGCTGAAAGAGGTCGAACTGGGCATGCTGCTTCCCGGCATCCGCTTGAATACGTCACCGGGCGATTTTGCCCCGGTGAAGCAATGGCAGTTGATGCGCTTCGATGGAGCCAACTGGCATCTGTTCGGCGACGTCATGAGCGGCGAAACGAAGAATTAGGCAGGGAGACGACAAATGGGACGACTATGTGCCGGGCGAGTTGCGATCGTGACGGGTGCCGGCCGCGGGCTCGGTCGCCAATACGCGCTGATGCTGGCGGAGCAGGGCGCCAAGGTTGTCGTCAACGATCTCGGCAGCACGGCAGCAGGTGAGGGCGCCGATCTCTCGCCCGCTCAAGAGGTTGTCGATGAGATCAGGCGCGCCGGCGGCGAAGCCATCATGAACGGCAGCGACGTCAGCAACTGGGCCGGCGCCAAGGCGCTGATCGATGCCGCCATCGACGCTTTCGGCCGGCTCGACGTTCTCATCAACAACGCGGGTATTCTGCGGGATCGCATGATGGTCAACATGACCGAGGCGGAATGGGACGCGGTGATCAAGGTGCATCTCAAAGGTACCTTCGCCCCGTCTCACCACGCCGCGCAGTACTGGCGCCAGGAAACCAAGAAGCAGGGAGCGCCGGTCAGCGCCCGCCTGATCAATACCTCGTCGGCCTCCGGATTGTTCGGCAATGTCGGCCAGAGCAACTATGGGGCTGCGAAGGCCGGTATCGCCGCCTTCACCATCATCAGCGCGATGGAGCTCCGCCAATACGGCATCACGGTGAATGCGATCGCGCCGCGCGCGCAGACCCGCATGACCGAAGGATTGCGTGAGCGCACCGAGGAGGAGATCAAGCGACGGAATCCGCGTTGGGTCGCGCCGATCGTGGTCTGGCTCGCGAGCGAAGAGTCAAAAGACGTGACTGGTCGCGTATTCGAGGCCGGCGATGGGATTCTCAAGGTCGCAGAGGGCTGGCACGCGGGCCCGGGAATTGACCCGGTCGAGGATCCCAACGAACTCGGCCCTCAGGTGGCGAAACTGATGCAGGAAGCGCGGCCCAACGCCGATATCTGGGGGCGCGACATCGTCTCATGAGCTTCCCAAGGACTCCTCCCGGAGCACCTCGGGCGGGTGGCTGGCCTCAGGCCGCCGC
This sequence comes from Bradyrhizobium genosp. SA-4 str. CB756, assembly GCF_000473125.1. NCBI lineage: Bacteria > Pseudomonadati > Pseudomonadota > Alphaproteobacteria > Hyphomicrobiales > Nitrobacteraceae > Bradyrhizobium > Bradyrhizobium genosp. SA-4. Next base: position 820,222 of record NZ_KI421499.1, read on the forward strand.
CCGCCGTTTTTTCCGGGTTTTGGACCGCGGCGCCTCTTCCTCCTCGTCCTCGCCGCTCTCGGTCTCCGTGCCATCCGACATGGCCAGAAGGTTGTGCTTCATCGCAAGGAGGGCCTCCGAAGCGGCTTCCAGCTGCTTGCGGTCGATGCCGTTGACGATCCTTGCATTGAACTTGTCGGTTTCCTTCCGGAGCTTTTCGAGGAACCCGCGGGCCTGCTTGGTGACATAGACGCGCTTGATCCGCCGGTCGACCGGATCGGCCTGCCGTATCACGAAGCCCGATGTCTCCAACCGGTCAATCAAGGCCCCGACGGCGACCTTGCCGACGTCGAGCTCGTTGGCGAGCTGCACCTGGGGAAGGCCGTCCTTGCGCGAAATGAACGCCAGGACCCACCATTGCGAGCGTGTGATCCCGAGCGGCGCGAGCGCGCGATCGAACATCATCCTCCTGAGCCGCGATACGTCATGGATGAGATATCCAAGCCGAAGATCCCAATCGGGCTGTTCAACCATCGATGTTTCCCTTGAGGCGAGCCGGAGGCAGAGGTTCAACTAATACCATACACCAGCGTATTTTAAAGGAAAGGTCGCTGGATCGGGCGGAAATCCCCCGATTTACTTGGCGGAGCGAGGATTTACAAAAGAAGTACGCTAGTGTATTAGTTTTTGCAGGGTGCCGGTCCTTTGGACGTAGAAGCGCCCGCCTGACGGGAAGCCGATCGCAGGAAGGAAGTGCCCATGTTCGATGCTGCTGTGCTCAAGGGAAAGCGCATCCTGGTTACGGGCGGAGGGACTGGCCTCGGCAAAGAGATGTCAGTCGGTTTCGCCGCCCACGGCGCTCACGTCTACATCTGCGGGCGGAGGAAAGAGGTTCTCGATCAGGCCGTGCGCGACATCGCCGAACGGTCAGGGGGAACGGTCTCCGCGCTGCTTGCCAACGTGCGTGATCCCGACAGCATAGAGGCTATGATGTCCAGCATCTGGGCGGAGGGGCCGCTCACCGGGCTCGTCAACAATGCCGCGGCCAACTTCCTCGCCCCCACTGAAAGCCTCTCGCCGCGCGGCTACGAGGCGGTCCGCTCCACGGTGATGGATGGCTCGTTCTATGCCTCGCTTGCCTGCGGCAAGCGGTGGATCGCCGCGGGCCTCCCAGGCAGCATCATCAGCAATCTGGTCACCTGGGTGTGGACCGGATCGGCCTATGTAGTGCCCTCGGCGATGGCGAAGGCCGCCGTGCACGCCATGACCATGTCGCTCGCGGTCGAGTGGGGACCCAAGGGGATCCGCGTCAATGCCATCGCGCCTGGCCCGTTCCCGACTGAGGGGGCGTGGGACAAGCTCAATCCGCTCGCCGAGACGGGCGTCGGCGCGACCCAGGCCGAGGAGGTGCCGCTGCGCCGTTTCGGCAAGATGGATGAGCTGCGCAATCTCCTGATCTTCCTGATGTCGGATGGCTCAAGCTACATCACGGGGGACACGATCAGCATCGATGGCGGGCATCATTTGGCCGCGCCGAGCACTTTTGCGGGGCTTTCAAAACTCTCGGCGACCGACTGGCAGCGTGCGCGCGAAGCCATTCAAGCGTCGGTCCAGAAGGAGAAACAGGCGCGCTCGATCTGAGCTTCTGGCGGGCGGGATTTGAATGCATCGAAGGGAAGAGCCGATGGGACTGGCCATATCGACCAAGAGCTTTGAATGCACCATCGACGGTGGTCTTGCCCATATCGCTCTGGATCAGCCCGCCCGTGGCAACCCGATCGATGGTGACTTCTGCCGCGAATTCGGCCTGGCGATTGCTGAGCTGAGCGAGCGTGCCGACGTGCGGGCCGTGCTGCTATCCGCCCGTGGGCGATTGTTCAGTGTGGGCGGCGACCTGATGGCGCTGGTGAAGCAGGGCGACGCGCTGCCTGCAACGATCAAGGCCTGGACCGCCGATCTTCACGTCGCGCTCGCAAGGATGGTGCGCATGCGGTCCCCCGTTGTCGCAGCAGTTCATGGCAACGTCGCGGGCGGCAGCGTATCGCTGATGGCGGCCGCGGACCTCGTGGTGATGGCGGAATCGGCGAAGATCTCGGCTGCCTTCTCCAGGATTGGCTTCAGCCCGGACAGTGGGTCGACCACGACCGTTACGCGGCGCATCGGCGTCGCGCGCGCAAGGCGGTTTTTCCTGCTCGGCGAGACGCTCGATGCTGCGACGGCGCTGTCGCTCGGATTGGTTGATTTCGTCGTTCCGGATGCTGCGGTGCGGACCGAGGCTGCGCAGCTCGCAAAGGAATTTGCGGCAGGCCCGACCGAGGCGTTTGGCGCGATCAAGCGTCTGTTTTCGCAAACGGCCGATCGGTCGTTCGAGAGCCAGCTCGAGGAGGAGGCGCAGACGCTCGCCGCGATGTCGCGAACGGCCGATGCGCAGGAAGGCGTCAGGGCCTTCGTCGAGAAGCGAAAGCCGGTGTTTTCCGGACGATGAATACCGCCGGAAGCGACAATTCGACCATTGGCACCAAATCGTACGCTACAGTAACGTATCATAACGAATGAATAGTCCGGCAATGAGCCGGAAAGGACACCAGTAGAGGGAGAAATGATCGTGGTCGCGGCCCTACGAGACACGTCTCATGCGAACTTTCGGCAAGCCGGCTACTGGCTGGACAAAACCGTCGATCAGCTTCTGACGGAAGCCGTTGCGAGAGCTCCCGACAAGGTCGCGATGGTCGCCGACCGCGCCGATCGCGACCAGGCCCCGCGCTTCACCTATAGGGAGCTGGATGATCTCGCCAATCGGGCCGCGAGTTCGCTGCTGCGGCTCGGCGTCGGGCGTGGCGATGTCGTCACCGTGCAATTGCCCAATTGGTGGGAGTTCGTCGTCACAGCGTTCGCATGCAGCAAGATCGGCGCGGTCATGAATCCGGTGATGCCGATCCTGCGCGAGCGCGAGCTGGTCTACATCCTGAACTTCTGCCAGGCGAAGGTTTTCATCGTACCGAAACGCTATCGCGGCTTCGACTACGCGGCGATGGCGCAGGGCATGCGCGCCGAGCTGCCGCATCTGAAGCACGTGATCGTTGCCGACGGCGAGGGCGAGACTGGTTTTGAGAGGATGCTGCTATCAGCCGACGCGGGCGAGCTCCCGCCCGGCTTGCGCCCGGACGACATGGCCGTGCTGATGTTCACGTCGGGCACGACCGGCGAGCCCAAGGGCGTCATGCACACGTCGAACTCACTGATTGCATGCTGCAAGGCATTGTCGGGCCGGTTCGGTCTTGATTCCAGCGACGTGCTGCTGGTGGCCTCTCCGGTCGGCCACATGACTGGCTATGCTGCGATCGTCCTGTTGTCGGTCTATCTCGGCGGCACGATGATCCTTCAGGACATCTGGGAAGCCAAGCGTGGCGTCGGCCTGATGGCTCGGGAAGGGGTCACCTATACCGCGGCGTCGACGCCGTTCCTGAGCGACATCTGCGAGGCCGTGAAAGGTGGTTCGCCGCAGCCGAAGAGCCTGCGCTCCTTCCTGTGCGGCGGGGCGCCGATTCCGTCGGCTCTGATCGAGCGTGCGGCCGGTGAACTCGGTCTCAAGGTCTGCTCGCTCTGGGGCATGACGGAAGTGTTGTCGGGGACGCTGACAGAACCGTCACGCGCGGCCGACAAGTCGGCGAGCACGGATGGCCGATCGCTGGAGGGAATGGAAGTCAGGATCGTCGACACCGAAGGCAATCCGGTGCCTGCGGGCGAGCCGGGTCGATTGCTGGTCCGAGGCGCCCAGATGTTCAAGGGCTATTACAAGCGGCCGGAACTGCCGACCTTCGACGGCGACGGCTGGTTCGATTCCGGCGACCTCGCCTATATGGACAAGGACGGATACATCCGGATCTCCGGACGCGTGAAGGACATCCTGATCCGTGGCGGCGAGAATGTGCCGGTCGTCGAGATCGAAAACCTGCTCTACAAGCATCCCGCGGTTTCCGCCGTCGCGGTCGTTGGTTTTCCGGATGCCCGGCTCGGCGAACGTGGCTGTGCATTCATCGTGCCTCGCAGCGGCAGCACGATCGACCTGACGGCGGTACAGGCCTATCTCGGCGAAGCGAGGATGGCGAAGCAATTCTGGCCGGAACGTATTGAGCTTGTGGCCGAGCTTCCGCGCACGGCCAGCGGCAAGATCCAGAAATTTAGACTGCGCGAGCTTGCAGCGGCGTTTGCCGAAGCAAAGTAGGCTATTGGTCGGAGTAGGTCGGAGTCCGTCGCTCGCGAAACGCGGCGACTGCTTCCGCATGATCATCGGTTTCGAGGAGGATGACCTGCTGCCGGTCCTCCATCATCAGCGCCGCATCGAGGCTCGGCGCGTCGATCAGCGTGTTGAGGGCCTGCTTGGTCATGCGCAGCCCCATCGGCGACACGCGCAACATATCCTCGGCGAGCGCGAGGCCCTTGGTGAGAAGATCTTCGGCAGGAACGACGTCGCTCACCAGCCCGATCGCTTTCGCCCGTTCAGCCTTGAGGAAGCGGCCAGTAAGAAGAAACTCGGAGGCCACCGACAGGCCGACCAGGCGCGGCAGCAGATAGCCCGAGCCCATGTCGCAGCCTCCGACGCCGATGCGGATATAGGCGGCGTTCATCCGCGCGTCCGGCGTCGCAAAGCGGACGTCGCAGGCGAGCACGAAGGAGAATCCGGCGCCGCATGCTGCGCCGTGGACGAGCCCGATGATCGGCTGCGGACACGACCGCATCAAGCGGATCACGCCGGAATAGTTCTGCTGCATCTTGAGCTGACGTTGAGGGCGGCCCGTGCCGGGTGCGGCAAACGCATCCGATCCGAGCTCGGCGCCGGCGGAGAATTGAGGCCCGTTGCCGCGAAATAGCACGACGCGCGTCGTCGGCCGGTCGTGCAGGCCGGAGAAATAGGCGGTCAGTTCCGCGATCATGTCGGGGGAGACGGCGTTGAGCTGGGCCGGCCGGTTCAACGTCAGGATATCGATCGCGCCGCGGCTCTCGACGGTGATGGTGCTCGGCTGCGTCATGGGCTCGCTCTCCATCGTTGATTGTCTTTGATGGCAGATAGTAATAAAGTGTACGATCATGGAGTGCAATGCCGTCCTCGCAGCGAGAACGGCCAACGATACGACCTTCAAGGGAGACAGGAGATGCCATACCAGTCCGTGTTCAGGCCGGACCTGTTCGAGGGGCAAACCATCATCGTGACCGGTGGTGGCAGCGGGATCGGGCGCTGCACCGCTCACGAGCTCGCGGCCCTTGGCGCGAACGTCGCAATTCTCGGCCGTACCATGGAAAAGTTGGTCGAGGTCCAGCGCGAGATCGAGGACGATGGCGGACAGGCGATGAGCCATGCCTGCGACATCCGCGATGAGGCCATGGTGGTTGGCGCGATCGATGCCGTGCTCGCGCGTTATGGACGTATTGATGGCCTCGTCAACAATGCCGGTGGGCAATTTCGTGCGCCTTTGAAGACGATCTCGACCAAAGGGTTCGAGGCTGTCGTGCGCAACAACCTGACCGGCGGCTTCATCTTCATGCGCGAAGTCTATAATCGCTGGATGGAGGCCAATGGCGGGTCGATTGTGAACATCATCGCCGATATCTGGCATGGCTGGCCCGAGTTCGGCCACTCCGCGGCCGCCCGCGGCGGCATGCTCACCTTGACCGAGACGGCCGCGTGCGAATGGTCATCCTCAGGCGTCCGCGTCAATGCGGTCGCCCCCGGTGGCATCGTCTCCAGCGGGTTCGATACCTACACGCCGGAGATGCAGAAGAAGCTGCATGACTTCACTGCAGGCGTGCCGCTTCAGCGCTTCGGCACGGAAGCCGAGATATCGGCCGCAATCACCTACCTGCTGTCGCCGGCGGCCGCCTATATCACCGGATCCTGCGTCCGCGTTGATGGCGGCACGCCGAATGCCCGCACGACATGGAAGCTCGAACCGCACAGCCGCAGCCTGCCGTTCGAAGGCTTCCATCGCGCGAAACTGCCCGAGGTGATGAAGCGGAAGGCCAGCGCGTAGCGGCCCGCCGCCGAAAGCGCGATGAGATTGGGGTGAATCGTCATCGCGCTTTAGGTTGTTGTTTGAGCATGATCTTTCCGGAAAACCGCTTCGCACTTTTCCGGATCATGCTTTAGTCCACCGCGATGATCAGCTTGCCCTGGTTCTCACCGCGGTAAAGCCGTGCGATCGCGCCGGGGGCGTGCTCCAGTCCCGGGAGGACCTCCTCATCGTGGACGATCTGGCCGGCAAGCGCGAGCTCGGCAAGGCGCGCCGCGGCGGCGTCGAATTCCGCGAGATGATCGAAGATGATGAAGCCTGACCAGCGCAGCCTGCGCGTGAGGATCTCACGTTCGGGGCGCGGGCCGGTCGGGACGGGAGTCCAGGACGCGTTCGCGGCCGTGCCGCACTGGATAATGCGTCCACGCAGCCGCATGGTCCGGATGGCGGCATCGGCGATTGCGCCGCCGGTGTTGTCGAAGAAGATGTCATTGCCATCAGGGCACGCCGCGCGAATGGCCGCGCCGAGGTCGCCAGCCTCGCGGTAGTTGATCATGTCCTGATAGCCGTAGCGGGCCTTGGCTTGTGCCATCTTGTCGGCGGAGCTGGTGAGCCCGACGGCGCGGCATCCGGCAATGCGTGCGAGCTGGCCGACAAAGCTTCCGACGCTGCCGGCAGCAGTCGACACCAAGACGTGCTCGCCGGGCTTGGGATCGCCGAGGCCGTGAAAGGCAAGATAGGCGGTCAGGCCGTTCATGCCGAGTACGCTGAGATTGGCGCTGAGCGGGAGGGCGGACGGAACGACGCGCCGCAGAACGGCGTCGGGTGTGGCGACGCAATAGCGCTGCCAGCCAAACCATCCATAGACGAACTCGCCTGCGCGAAGCTCCGGCACATTGCTTTCGATAATTTCCCCCACGGCCAGCGCGCGCATCGGCGTGTCGAGTGGCACGGGGGCGCTATAGTTCCCCTCATCATTGGCCCACCCGCGCTGCGCCGGATCGACCGAGAGATAGCGGTTTTCGACCAGGATCTCGCCTTTGCCGGGTCCGGCCACGGGCTCCGTCATGAGTGAAAAATGCTCGGCTTGCGGTATCCCACGTGGCCGGGCCGTCAGCCGAACCTGTCGATTTTCGCGGGCGGACATGAGCGATCCTCATAATTAGTACGCTTGTGTACGATATGAGTATACGGTAGAACTTGGTCGGGAGACAAGGACATCGCGGCGGCTGCGGGCCGCCTCACCCTCCAAATAGATGACAAGAGGCAAGCAATGGCGGGGCTCTATTTCGAGCAGTTCTCGGTCGGACAGACCTTCGTTCATGAAATCCGGCGCACCGTGACGGACATGGACAACATCCTGTTCTCGTCGCTGACCTACAATCCGGCGGCGGTCCATATCGATCACGACTACGCCAAGGGCACCGAGTTCGGGAAGCCCTTGATGAATTCGATCTTCACGCTCGGCCTGATCATCGGACTATCGGTTCAGGACACGACGCTGGGAACCACCGTCGGCAATCTCGGAATGGAGGACACCAAATTTCCGCGGCCGGTGTTCGCCGGTGACACGCTGCGAGCCGAAACCAAAGTCGTTGCCGTCAGGGAAAGCAAGTCGCGTCCGACGCAGGGCATCGTGACGTTCGAGCATCGCGGCTTCAATCAGCGCGACGAGGAAGTGGTTTACTGCCGCAGGAGCGGGTTGATGATGCGGAGGCCCGCATGAAGCTCCGCTCGCTGCTCTTTGTGCCTGCCGATAGTGAACGCAAGTTCGCCAAGGCGGACGGCATCGGCGCCGATGCGCTGATCCTCGACCTCGAGGACTCCGTGGCCCCGGGACGCAAGGCTTTTGCGCGAGGTGCCGTGAAGGATCTGTTGGGCGGCGGGCCGCGCAACTGGTCGTTCCTGGTCCGCATCAATCCGTTCGGGACGGGGCTCACGCTGGAAGACCTGGCGGCGGTGGTTCGTCCGGGTCTCGATGGTCTCCTCATCCCGAAGGTCAACGGCATCGAGGACGTCGACCTCGTCTCGCACTATGTCGATGTGCTGGAGGTCGCGACCGGTATTCCGCCGGGGCACGTCAAGCTGTTGGTTGTTGCGACCGAAACACCGGCCGCCATGATCGGGTTCAACGGCTACGCGCGCAAGAACGAGCGGCTGGTTGCCATGACCTGGGGGGCGGAAGACCTGAGCGCGGCCCTGGGCGCGCTCACGAACAAGGAGGCGGACGGCAACTGGACCTTCCCCTACCAGGTGGCGCGCGCGCAATGCCTGTTCGCCGCGGGTGCAGCCGGCGTCGCCGCGCTGGATACGCTCTATGCGGACTTCAGGGATCAGGATGGCCTCGCCGAAAGCTGCCGGCTGGCGCGCCGCGACGGTTTCGTCGGCCGCGTCGCGATCCACCCGGCTCAAGTCGCGACCATCAATACCTGTTTCACGCCCTCGGATGCCGATCTCGCGCATGCACGTCGCGTCGTCGCGGCGTTTGCCGCGGCGCCTGATGTCGGCACGGTCGGGATCGACGGGAAGATGTACGACATTCCGCATCTGGTCGCAGCGCGGCGCACCCTGGCGTCGGTCGGGGAGGGACATTCGAATGGATAGCAGGTCATTTTCCAACCAGCTCGACGTTCCGGAAGATCACGCCGCAATCCGCGAAGGCGTGCGCGCGGTCGTCACGCGGTTCGATGACGAGTACTGGCTGGCCCGCGACGACGACGGCGAGTTTCCCCGCGAGTTCCATCGCGCCATGGCGGACGCCGGCTGGCTCGGCATCACCATGCCCGAGGAGTATGGCGGTGCAGGGCTCGGCGTCACCGAGGCCGCCATCATGATGCATGAGGTCGCGAGCCATGGCGGCGGGATGACGTCGGCGTCGGCCGTGCATATCAACCTGTTCGGGCCGCATCCGATCGTGGTGAAGGGGACTGACGAGCAGAAGCGCCGCTGGGTGCCGCGCCTGGTGTCGGGCGAGGACCAATGCTGCTTCGGCTTCACCGAGCCGGATGCCGGACTGAACACTACCCGTATCAAGACCTTCGCCGAGAAGGTCCCCGGTGGTTATCGCGTGCACGGACAGAAGGTCTGGACGTCCACGGCACAGATCGCGAACAAGATCATGCTGCTGACGCGGACGACGAAGTTCGAGGACTGCCAGCGGCCGACCGATGGCATCACCATCTTCTATACCGATCTCGATCGTTCCAAGATCGAGGTGCGGCGTATTCCCAAGATGGGCCGCAGGGCCGTCGATTCCAACGCCATCTTCATCGATGGCCTCTTCATCCCCGACGCGGATCGCATTGGCGAGGAAGGCAAGGGCTTCTCCTATATCCTGCACAGTCTCAATCCCGAGCGCATCCTGATCGCGGTCGAGGCGATCGGAATCGGGCAGGATGCGCTGCGACGCGCAACTCGCTATGCCAAAGAGCGGGTCGTGTTCGACCGTCCGATCGGCCAGAACCAGGGCATCCAGCACCCGCTGGCCGAGAAATGGATGTACCTCGAGTCGGCTTGGCTGATGGCGATGCGCGCCGCCTGGCTCTACGATGCCGGAAAGCCGTGTGGCGCCGAGGCCAACAGCGCCAAATTCCTCGGTGCGCGTGCGGGGCATGATGCCGCCTGGCAGGCGATCATGACGCATGGCGGCTTCGGTTATGCCAAGGAGTATCACGTCGAGCGGCTGTTCCGCGAAGTCTCGATCACCCGCCTTGCACCGATCACCGAGCAGCTCATGCTGAGCTTCATCGCCGAAAAGGTGCTCGACCTGCCGAAGAGCTACTGAACGCGCGCATCAGAGACTGCGGGAGATCAACTCCCGCATGATCTCGGACGTGCCGCCATAGATCCGCAGCACGCGTGCGTCCGCAAACAGGCGGCAGATCTCGTATTCGCGCATGAAGCCATAGCCGCCGAAGAATTGCAGGCACTGGTCCACCAGTCGCCCGTGCATTTCGGTGACCCACAGTTTTGCGGTCGAGGCGGCGTAGGTCGTCAACTCTCCACGAACATGCTGGGCGAGGCACTGATCGACATAGGCCCAGCCGACCTGAAGGTCGGATTTGAGGTCCGCGAGCTTGAAGCGCGTGTTCTGATAGGAGCCGATCGCCTGTCCAAACGCCTTGCGCTCAAGGACGTAGGCCCTGGTGATGTCGAAAGCCTTCTGCGCTGATGCGATCGAGTGAAGGGCGATCGTCAGGCGCTCCTGCGGCAGCTCGCTCATCAGCGCAGCCATCGCGCCACCCTCCGAACCGAGCAAATTGGTTACGGGAACGCGGACCTGATCGAAGAAAAGCTCCGATGTATCGGAAGAGAGATGACCGAGCTTGTCGAGGTTGCGACCGTGGCGAAATCCGGGCCGATCGGTTTCGACGAGGATCAGGCTCATGCCGCGCGATCCGACGTCCGGATTGGTGCGCGTCACGGCGATGACGAGATCGCACATCTGGCCGTTCGAAATGAAGGTCTTCTGACCGGAGATGACATACTCATCGCCGTCGCGCACGGCACGCGTGCGAATGCCCTGGAGATCGCTGCCGGTCCCGGGCTCGGTCATGGCGATGGCGCAGACGATCTCTCCCGAGACCATGCGCGGCAGCCATTTCTTCTTCTGCTCTTCCGTGCCGTAGCTCAGGAGATACCCGCAGCAGACGTCGTTGTGGACGGAGAAGTCGGTCGCCGGACCCGCAAAGCCCGAATAGGCGAGTTCTTCGATGACAACGGCATTGTGCCGGAAATCGCCGCCGATGCCGCCGTACTGCTCGGGCACCTGGGGGCAGAGCAGGCCGGCTTGGCCTGCCGCCGGCCACAATGCGCGATCGATGATCCCGGCCTTCTCCCAATCCTGGAAGTGCGGCGCGATCTTCGCGGCGGCGAATCGCCGGACGCTTTCGCGCAGAAGGGTGTGCTCTTCGTCGAATACGGGGCGATTGGGCAGCATGTCCGTCGGCCACGATTTGAGGGTTGGAAGCGTTGAGAGTTTAGAAGGCGACCTTGTCGCCGCCCTTGAGCTGAAGGATTTCACGCGCTTCGTCGGCACTAGCGATCTCGAGCCCGAGTCCTTCGATGATCTTGCGCACCTGCGTCACCTGCGCGGCATTGGTCTCGGCGAGGCGGCCTGCGCCGAGCCATAGGCTGTCCTCGAGCCCGACGCGAACGTTGCCGCCCATCGCCGCTGCCACGGCCGCAACCGGCATCTGCGCGCGCCCGGCGCCAAGGACCGACCAGCGGTAGTTGTCGCCGAATAACCGATCCGCCGTTCGTTTCATGTGCATGACGTCGTCCGGATGCGAGCCGATGCCGCCGAGCAGTCCGAAGCACGTCTGGATGAAGAGCGGCGCCTTCACCAGCCCCTCCGTCCAGAAATAGTGCAGATTGTAGAGATGGCTCGTGTCGTAACATTCGAACTCGTAGCGCGCGCCGGAGCTGTTTAGCGTCTCCAAGGCGTAGCGGATATCCTTGAACGAGTTGCGGAAGACGAGGTCGTGAGAGCCCTCCAGCATCTGCGGCTCCCACTCATATTTGAACGACTTGTACCGCTTCAGCATCGGAAACAGGCCGAAGTTCATCGACCCCATGTTGAGGCTCGCGACCTCCGGCTTCCAGGTCGCAGCCGGACGCACACGCTCCTCGACCGTCATGTACGGCGAGCCGCCCGTCGTCAGGTTTACGACGACGTTGGAGCTCTGCTTGATCACGCGCAGGAACGGCTCGAACGCCTCCGGCGACTGATCCGGCCGTCCATCGGCCGGATTGCGCGCGTGCAGGTGCACGATCGCGGCCCCAGCCGCCGCAGCGCCGAGCGCGGCCTCGGCGATCTCAGCCGCGGTCACCGGCAGATGCGGTGACATCGTCGGCGTATGGATCGATCCCGTGACCGCGCAGGAGATGATGACCTTGTGGGGCGCCATGAGCGGCCTTTAGCGCGCAAATTTGTGGAAGTCCGGGTCGCGCTTCTCGTTGAAGGCCGCGACGCCTTCCTTCGATTCCGCCGTGTCGTAGAACAGCTTTACGGCGTGGAGCGCGAAGTTGCTGATGCCGCGGATATTGTCGGAATCTGCGTTGAAGGATCGCTTCGCCAGCGCAAGCGCGGTCGGCGAGCGCTGCGCGAGCTTGTCGGTCCAGTCCTTCACGGCGGCATCGAGCTGCGCCATGGGGACGACCTTGTTGACGAGACCCATCTCGCGCGCCTGTTCGGCGGTATAGCGCTCATTCAAGTACCAGATCTCACGCGCTTTCTTGTCGCCGACATGACGGGCGAGGAAGGCCGTTCCCCAGCCTGCATCGACTGAGCCGACCTTGGGGCCGACCTGGCCGAACTGGGCGTGCTCTGCGGCGATGGTGAGATCGCAAAGGGTTGCGAGCACGTTGCCGCCGCCGATGGCAAAGCCATTTACCCGGGCGATCACCGGTTTCGGTACGTCGCGGATCAGGCCCTGGATCTCGTCGATCGGCAGGCCGACCACGCCGCGGCCGTCGTATTGGCCTTCATGGGCCGATTGATCGCCGCCGGTGCAGAACGCCTTCTCGCCGGCGCCGGTGAGCACGATGCTGGCGACGTTGCGGTCGTTGCCGGCGAGCTGGAAAGCCTGGATGAGCTCGTCCAGCGTCCGCGCGCGGAATGCGTTGTAGACCTTCGGACGGTTGATGATGATCCACGCGGCGCGATCGCGGATTTCGTAGATGACGTCGGTGAATTCTTTGGGATCGGTCATGGGATTTCCTCGCGCAGGTTAGATCATGTTCATTCCGCCGGAGACGGAGATGGTTTGCCCGGTGATGAATTTGCCGTCATCGGAGGCAAGCATCGCGACGATTCCGCCGTAGTCCTCGGGCTCGCCCATGCGACGCAGCGGGATGCCTCTGAGCATGGCATCCTTCCATTTCACCGCGTGCTCGCCTTCGCCCAGCACCGCGGCCATCATCGGCGTGTTGGTGGGGCCGGGGCAGACGGCATTGAGCAGGACGTTCTTCCGCGCCAGCTCGCGCGCCAGCGACTTGGTAAAAGAAATGAGTCCGCCCTTGCAGGCGGAGTAGACGGCCTCATCGCTGGTACCAACGCGCGCCGCATCGGATGCGATATTGACGATCCGGCCGCCGCCGCGCTCGGCCATCAACGGTGCAATCGCCTTGTGGGTATTGAGCGGCCCATAGAGGTTGATGCGGATGATCTTGTCCCACAGCTCACGATCGGTCTTCAGGAACGGCATCGGCCGGTCCCACCCGGCATTGTTGACCAGGAGCCAGATCGGCCCGAGCTCGGCCTCGACCTTGGCGACCGCGGCGTTGACAGACTCCGCATCGCCCACATCGACGGCATAGGTCTTGATGACGGCCTGCGGTGCGAGCTTTGCGGTCTCTTCGCCGCCTTGCGGGTTGATGTCGAAGATCGCGATCTTGCAGCCCTCTTCGGCCAGCCGCAGCGTTAATCCTCGTCCGATGCCCTGTCCGCCGCCGGTCACGACGGCAACTTTTCCCGATAGGCCCTTCAACGTCGATCTCCCTTGTCGTTTGTCGTTTCTTTGGCGGCCTTCGATGGGCCGAAGGCGTCGGCCCTATGAGGCGGACCCGTTCTTCTGAATGTCGTATCCGCGCTGCGAGTACATTTGTCGCGCGATGATCGTCTTCATGATCTCGATCGAGCCGCCGGCGATCTTGACGACGCGTGCGTCGGCATAGGCCCTCGCGATCGGATACTCCCACATATAGCCCCAGCCACCGAACAGCTGCAGACACTCGTCGACCGTCTCGCAGTGCAGCTCTGACGTGAACATCTTGGCCATGGCGGCGTCGACGGGATCGAGCTTTCCTTCCATGAAAAGGGCGATGCACTTGTCGGTGAAGACGCGCGCGACGGCGGCCTTGGTCCTGAGCTCGGCCAGCTTGAATTGCGTATTCTGGAAATCGGCGAGCTTCTGCCCGAAGGCGCTTCTTTCCGAGGTGTATTGCAGCGTCCAGTCGATCACGGTCTCGGCAACGGTCGCCGACCGGATGGCTTGCGCCAGACGCTCCTGCGATAGTTTTGTCATCATCTGCGCAAAGCCCCGGCCTTCCGCGCCGAGCATGTTTGTGGCGGGAATGCGGACATTGTCGAAGAACAGCTCGGAGGTATCTTGCGCCCTCATGCCGAGCTTTTCCAGATTGCGGCCGCGCCTGAAGCCGGGCCGATTGCTTTCGACGATGAACAGGGTCACGCCCTTGGCGCCGGCCTGGCCGTCGGTCTTGGTCGCGAGCACGATGAAGTCGCACAGCTGGCCGTTTGAGATGAAGACCTTCTGGCCGTTGATGACGAACTCGTCGCCGTCGCGCGCAGCGCGGGTGCGGATCGCCTTGAGGTCGCTGCCGGCGTGAGGTTCCGTCATACCCAGAGAGCCGATGGCTTCGCCGGATACCATCTTCGGCAGCCATTTGCGCTTTTGCGCCTCGCTCCCGAAGGACAGAAGATAAGTCGCGACCAGGTCGGTGTGGATGAGAAAGCCGGGACCGCTGGCGCCGGCCCGCCATAGCTCCTCGAACACGACGACATCGAAGAGGTAGTCGAGGCCCATGCCACCATATTCCTCAGGGACAGTGCAGCAGAGCAGGCCGGCCGCGCCGGCCTTCAGCCACAAATCCCGCGGGACGATGCCGTCCTCTTCCCATTGGGCGTGAAAGGGCACGATTTCGCGCTCGACAAAGCGGCGGACCGTCTGCCGGAAAATCTCGTGTTCCTCGCGAAAGATCGTGCGTTCGATCATTGTCAAAGCGCTTCCTGTCTGATTTAGTTTGCTAGTGTACAGTATTTGATCGTGTCGTACAACTCGAAAAGACAGGCGTGCAAGTACGATCGTACACCAACGAACGGTAACGGGAAGGGAGAGGAAGCAATGACGGTCGGGCCGGAGCTGAAGCAGTTTCGCATCGAATTGTCGGACCAGCGCGTCCTGCACCTCATCTTCGACATGCCGGGACGGTCGATGAACGTGTTCTCGAATGCGGCAATCGAGGAGCTTGGCCTGTTTGCGGACTGGCTCAGGCAAAGCGATGTGGTGGGCGTCGTCATCCGTTCCGGCAAATCATCCGCCTTCTGCGCAGGCGCCGATCTGGCCGAGCTGGAAACGGCCTATGACATGATCATGGCCGCGCCAGCAGGCGAGCGCGATCGGCTTGCCTTCGATCATTTCTTCCGATTGAGCCACGGTCTGCGCAGGCTCGAGACGGCTGGGAAGCCGGTCGCGGTTGCGATCGCCGGGCTTGCCTTGGGCGGCGGCTGCGAATTTGCCCTTGCGGCGCATCACAGGGTCATCGCCGATCATCCGCAGGCGACGTTCGGCCTGCCGGAATCACTTGTCGGATTGCTGCCGGGCGGCGGTGGAACTCAGCGTTTGCCTCGCCTGATCGGGATCGAGGCGGCGCTGCCCGTGTTGCTCGATGGCGCGCGGATCGGCGGACAGGCGGCGATCGCGGCGGGACTTGCGCAGGAATTGGTAGCGCCAGGCGAAGAAGTCGCCGCGGCCGAGCGTTGGGTGCTGTCGCGACCGCAGTCCGCGCAGCCTTGGGATCGGCCGAATTGGCATGCGACGGACGCGCAGCAGGTCGGGACGACGATCGAAGCGAAACGAAGCAAGATGCTGGCCGAGACGCTCGGCCATTATCCGGCGCTTTCCGCCATTCTCGACTGCGTCGAGCAGGGGCTCCCGCAGGACTTCGATATGGCCATCCGCACTGAGATGCAGATCTTCGCAAAGCTGATCCAGCGGCGGGAGCCACGCAACATGATCAGGACATTGTTTCTCGGCCGGCTCGACTATGAACGGATGAAGAAGAAGGGCGCAAATCCCAGGATCACGGAAGCCGTGGCCGCGGTCTCGGAGGTGCTCGGCGTCCAGTCGGAGCGTGGCAAGGAGCTGGCGGAGGCGTTTGCGCGGGCAGGCTTCCGGGGCGAGCAGACGCACAAGGTCGAGTTCGATGGGGGTGTCGCGGGCGCCGTCTATTGGCATGACGATGAGCCGAGGACCTGGGGCAAGGAGCTGCTGCGCGCGCGGCTGGCGGATGCCGAGGCCGCCGCCGCAGGCTGGCGATCCCAGCTTGACGAGTCCGAGCGTCGCGCTGCGGACTATGTCCTGGTCACGCAGGCGGGCTTTCCAGCCTATCTCGGCGGCCTGTTTGCAGCCGGGCTGAGCTAGTGGGTTTTTCGAAGGAGAGACGTCGTGTCCAGACCTCTTGAAGGGA
Source organism: Bradyrhizobium genosp. SA-4 str. CB756 (assembly GCF_000473125.1). NCBI lineage: Bacteria > Pseudomonadati > Pseudomonadota > Alphaproteobacteria > Hyphomicrobiales > Nitrobacteraceae > Bradyrhizobium > Bradyrhizobium genosp. SA-4. The sequence goes on from NZ_KI421499.1 coordinate 836,418, forward strand.
TCAAGGTTCTCGATCTGTCGAAGGTGCTCGCAGGTCCGCTCTGCGCGCAATACCTTGGTGATCTCGGCGCCGAGGTGATCAAGGTCGAGGCGGTGGGGCAGGGGGATGAGACACGCGGCTGGCCGCCGTTTCCGGCGCCCGGGCTCGGCACTGTGTTTCTAAGTGCCAATCGCAACAAGCGCAGCATCGCGATCAACATGAAGTCCGACAAGGGGCGCAAGCTCGTGCACGAGCTCGCGAAGTCGGCCGACGTCGCGATCGAAAGCTTCGGCACGGGCGTCGCCGAGCGCTTGGGAATCGATGCCGCGAGCCTGTGCGCGCTGAATGACCGCCTGGTCCATTGCAGCATCTCGGGCTTCGGCCGGACGGGCCCGCTCAGGAGCTCGCCCGGCTACGATGTGATCCTGCAGGCCTTCAGCGGCATCATGTCCATGACTGGCGACGAGGGCGGCGGCTATATCCGCAGCCCGATCTCGCCGATCGATCAGATGACCGGCGTGCATGCTTTCAGCGGTATCCTTGCGAGCCTGTTTGCGCGAGAGAAGTCGGGCAGGGGAGCGGCGATCCAGGTGTCGCTGTTCGACACGGCTCTGGGGCTTCTCGGCTACAATCTCCAGACGTTCTGGGAGCGGGGAACGCAGCCGGCCAAATGTGGCTCGAGCCATGAGTCCCTATGTCCTTATCAGGCCTTCGAGGCCGCGGACGGACCGATCATGATCGGGGTGGCCAACGACAATCTCTGGCGCAAGTTCTGCGCCGTCGCGGGCTTGAACGCGATCGTGGATGACCCGAAATTCCGCACCAATGCGGATCGAGTCAAGCAGCGCAATGAAACATTGCGCCACGTCCAGGCGGTGATCTCGACCAGGACAGTCGAGCATTGGAATGCAGCGCTGAACGAGGTCGGCATTCCCTGCTCGCCGATCAATACGCTGGCGCAGCTTCTCGACCATCCGCATACAAAGGCAGACAAGCTGATCATGCAGTACGATCATCCCAACGTAGGGCGGCTGAATTGCGTCGGACATCCCGTGACGTTTGTCGGAGAAGAGCGCAACCCCGGCCTGCCGCCGCCGACCCTTGGGCAGCACACGGACGACGTGCTGAAGGACTTGGGTCTTTCCGCCGCGAGCATCGCCGAATTGCGCCGTGAGGAGATCGTCAGTTGACCGGCGCACGTGCGACTGCGTCCGAAGATAGAATGGTCCGTCGCATCTACACCGGTGTAAAGAACGGCAGTGGCGCCCCGTCGGTCGGCTTGAATACCACCTTCACCTTCTGGCCGATCCTCAGCTTCTCGAGATCGCAGTCGACGAAATTGGTCTGCACCGACGGGCCCTCCTTCAGCGTGACGTAGCCGATCGCGTAAGGACCGGTCGGCGACTTCCGCATCAGGCTGTAGGTGTAGATCGTGCCCTCGCCCGATGCCTCCTCCCACACCGTCTTGTCGGAGTAGCAGAACGGGCAGATCGAACGCGGGAAGTAATGCGCGTCGCCGCAGGCAGTACAGCGCTTGATCATGAACTTGCCCTGCTTGGCCGCATCCCAGAACGCTGCGGTCTCGGGGTTCGTCACCGGGGCCGGATACTTTTTCGCTTCGCTCATCACACGCGCTCCAGAATGGCCGTCGAGGCGGCGTGGCGAACACCCAGAAGGCCGCCGGTGCCGTGGGCGATGGCGAGATCGCAATTTTTCACCTGCACCTTCGGATGCGCCTCGCCGCGCAGCTGCCTGGCGGCCTCAATGATCTTGGTCATGCCGCCGCGATTGACGGGATGGTTGCTGCAGAGGCCGCCGCCATCGGTGTTGAACGGCAGCTTGCCGACACCCGAGATCAGATTGCCGTCGGCGACGAACTTGCCGCCGTCGCCCTTCTTGCAGAAGCCGAGGTCCTCGAGCTGCATCAAGACGGTGATGGTGAAGCTGTCATAGATCGAGGCGTATTTGATGTCCTTCGGCGTAATGCCGGCTTCCTCGAACGCGCGCGGGCCGGACCAGACGCCGGCGGAGTAAGTGAGATCGAGATCCTTGCCGCCGCGCGGGCCCTTCATGGCCTCGCCATGGCCGATCAGGCGGACCAGCGGCTTCTTCAGGCTCTTGGCGATCTCGGGCGTGGTCACGATCAGCGCGCCGCCGCCGTCGGTGACGACGCAGCAGTCGAGCCTGTGCAGCGGATCGGAGATCATCGGCGAGTTCACGACATCCTCGACGGTGACGACCTCCTTCAGCATTGCGTGCGGATTGTATTGGGCGTGATGGGAGGCCGCGACCTTGATCCAGGCGAGCTGCTCGCTCGTAGTGCCATAGTCGTGCATGTGGCGCATGGCGCACATGCCATAGGCATTGTGGGTCGTTGCGCCATAGGCGGTCTCGAAATCGGCTTCGGCGCCCGGAGCGCGCACCTGCGCCGGACCGGTGCGCGGCTTGCCCGCGAGCGTGATCAGCGCGATCGAGCACTTGCCTGCGGCAATGGCTTCCGCGGCGTGACCGAGATGGATGATGTAGGAGCAGCCGCCAGTGTCGGTGCTGTCGACATGGCGCACCTTCAGCCCGAGATAATCGACCATCGGCCAGGCGCCGCCCGGCGCGTCGCCGGAGAGAAAGTAGCCGTCGATGTCGTCCTTGGTCAGCCCCGCATCCTCGATCGCGCCCTTGGCAACCTCGGCGTGAAGCTGCGCGGTGGATTTGTCCGGCGCATGCCGGGTCGGGTGCTCATAGATCCCGGCAATGTAGGCCTTGCCCTTGATGGTCAAAGAAAGTCTCCGTTGGGGTTGTCTGCCTTGCCGCGTGTTACGCGGCAGGGCAGTGCCATCGCTAGTCCTCGAGCAGCCTCCAGGACGTCTTGTCGAAGATGGCCATGCGCAAGGAGCGGTAGGGGGCGTAGTTCTCCTTGGAGTTGGTGAGCTCGATCCCCGGGAGCAGCATGCCGACCCGCTCCTTGTCGAAGCTCGTGGCCTGAGCGAGCAGATTTTCGCGGGTCAGATTGTCGCCGCATCGCTGCAGGCCCTTCGCAATCGCTTGCGCATTGATGTAGCCGGACAGCGCAATGAAGTCGTTCGGGCCGTCGTTCGGCGCCCATTTTTTCATGAAGGCGACATAGTCCTTTACCTCGGCATCCTCGGCCCAAGCGGGATCGTTGGCCTGCTTGGCGAATTGGGTCGTATAGGCGCCCTGGACGTTGTCGAGCCCGGCAGGCGTCAGCACGCCCTGGATCGAGTTGACCGGACTGGCGAGGAACTGGACCGGCTTCCAGTTCAGCTCATTGGCCTTCTTGATGCCCTGGGCGGCAAATTTCGGCGTCGTGAAATAGACCAGCGTATCGGCGCCGGCTGCCTTGAGCTTGAGGATCTCGGAGTCGATCGTGGGATAGCTGAGCTCGTAGGAAGCCTCCGCGACGATCTTCGCCTGGCCGTCGGAGCCCAAGCCGGCCTTGAGGCCCGTGAGGTAGTCCTTCCCATAGTCGTCGTTCTGGTAGAGCACGGCGATCTTGGCGTTCGGCAGCTTCTTGAGGATGAACTTGCCGAACGTGGCTCCCTCCATCTCGAAGGGCGGATAGAAGGGGACGGTCCACGGAAAACTCTTGGGATCGTTGAAGCGGCGGCCGCCTGCCGAGATGAAGACCTGGGGTACCTTGTTCTGGTTGAGATACTTTTGAACGGCGACGTTGGGAACAGTGCCCACGGTGCCGACCTCAGCCAGAACGCCGTCGTCGTCGATCAGCTTGCGGGTCTGTTCGATGGCCTTTGGCGGGCTGAATGCGTTGTCAAGCGAGATCAGGTTGACCTTCCTGCCGTTGATCCCGCCTTGCTCGTTCAGCATCTGGAAGTAGCCGGTCATCACGCGACCGTAGCTCGAGAATGTCGACGCCGGCCCGCTATATGGAACGGTCTGGCCGATCTTGATCTCGGTGTCGGTAACGCCCGGACCATATTGCTTGTCGGCGGCTCCCGCCTCCACGGCTGCGCTGGATAGGAACAGGACCGAGGCGCTCACCAAAATCGAAGTTCTCATGCTGGCTCCCATATCGCTTCTTGTTTTATGAATTAAAGAAGTACACTATAGTACGATATCTTGGAAGTCGAAAAATGCGGAATGTGCCGGCGCCGGAGGCCTCGAAATGTGTCGCGCTGCAACCAGGAGGCTGCTGGCCGTTGATCCGCATCTCGGCGCTGGCGCCGCCTTGACGTCAACGCGATTGTGGTTCAGATAGTACGTAAGCGTACGAAATATCGGGCGCGCGTCGCAAGCGCTGCGGCCGCTCACCGGAAGGGAGGGACCATGGCTGCATCGGGTGCAACGGCACTGGCTGCGCTCAGGATTGGCGGACGCGTCGCCTTCGAACGCCTGGTGCGGCCGAAAGCCCGCCGCGCGGAGGATGTTCCGTGCTCGCCGGGGGCCGTCACGCCGGAGTGGCTGACCGCCGTGCTCTGCCAGGAAAGTCCCGGTGCTGTCGTCACCGACGTCGTGGTGAAGCCTGCGAGCGCCGGGACGCACGAACGTCACCAATTGATCGTCAGCTACAATGACGCGGGTCAGCGCGCAGGCTTGCCGCAGTCGATGTTCACGAAGTCGCTGCCGAGCGTCGTCACACGCATGATCGGCGGCTTCAACGGCACCGCGCGGGTCGAGGGACGCTTCTACATGCAGCTGCGACCGCAGCTCGAGATCGAGGCGCCGGTCGGCTATCATGCGGCGTTCGATCGCCAGACCTACGCCTCGATCCTTCTCCTGGAGGACATGGTCGCAACCAAGTCGGCGACCTTTTGCAACTACAAGACCTATGTTGACCGCGAGATGGCGGAAGACATGGTCGACGTTCTGGCCGCGCTGCATGCGCGCTTCTACGGCGATGGCGAGCTTTCGGCACGTTATCCGTGGGTGGCCAGCTATCCGCGCTGGTTCACCATCGGTGCGGAGAAGATGAGCCTCGAGCACTACACCCGGAAGGCGTTCGACGCTGCCGCCCACGTCATTCCGAACAGCGTGCTCGCGCAGCGAGACGCGGTCTGGCCGGCCGCCGTGCGGGCGCTTGCCGTCCACGACAACGAGCCGCAGGGACTGATCCATTCCGACGTGCATATCGGCAACTGGTATCGCACCGGCGCGGGGAAGATGGGCTTGTGCGATTGGCAATGTCTTGCCCGCGGTCACTGGTCGCGGGACTTTTCCTATGCCGTGACGGCGGCGCTGACGCCGGAGGATCGCCGCAACTGGGAGAAGGATCTGCTCCGTCGCTATCTCGATCGGTTCGCCGGATTGACGGAGACCAGGCCGAACTTCGACCGGAGTTTCCTCAACTATCGGCAGCAGATGGTGCATGCGCTGCTGATGTGGACGATCACCTTGTGCCATTCGCCCTTGTTGCCGGCCATGCAGTCGGAGGCGACGACGCTCGCGATGATCGAGCGAATCTCGACGGCGATGGCGGATCTGGATTCCTTGCGCAGTTGAGGGGAGCGGCAGCCTGTCAGGCCGCCGTCAGCCGGCATTCGCCGCGATCGATCACCATGGTGTGGCGCTCCGCCGCCCAGGCCCTGAACCTGATGACGTTGTCTTCCTCGAACATGTCGATCCGGATGGTGTCGCCGGGAAAGGCTGGCGCGACAAATCGCGCTGCCATCGCCTCGACCAACTCGGGACGTCCCGGCGCGTAACGTTTCAGGATGGCGCGGCAGGCGAGGCCCAGCGTGTTCAGGCCGTGCGAGATCGGGCGGTCGAAGCCGGCATCGCGGGCAATCGCCGGGTCGGCGTGGATCGGCATATAGTCGCGGCTGACAAGCCGATAGAGCAAGGCCGCCTGCTGCGGCGTTCGATAGACGATGCTGGCGCTGGGTCTGTCGCTACCAATCCGTGCGATTGCGGCGGGCGGCAAACCGTAGTTGCCGCAGCCGCCATCGCCGCGCAGGAACTCCGTCGCCCGAAGAGTGGCCAGCCGCTCACCGCTGGCGGCGTCGAACAGCTCGGTATCGAAATAGAGGAGGGCGCCGCGGGTCGGCCCTTTGTCTTCGACCGCGCTGACACGGTGTTCGGCGCGGATGGATGCGCTGACCGGAATTGGGCGATGCAGCGTGAGGCGCTGCTCGCCATGCAGGGCCTTGGTCCAGGCAATCCCCGTCTCGGGCTCGGCGATCCAGAGCGGCGGCCAGCCCAGCGTCACGCTCATGCTGGGCACGGCGCGTTGATCGCGGCCTTCGTACACGTAGGGCAGTTCGTCCTCATCGAGCGGATCGTCGCCCATGCCAAGGCCGAGCGCATAAAGGGCGCAATCGCGCCAGTCGTAAGATTGGCAGATCGGCGCGAAGCGCCGAGCGACGACATGATCAAGGTCCATGGAAGGATTCCGGTAATGCTCGCGCTTCTGACCAGACGCCGCTGTGCACGAGATGCCGCAGCGCAGGTCTCGATTTGGGTTTGCGGTGAACACTAGTATATGATAAACCAGTGTACTAATCGAGCATTGAACTCGAGATCGTCCGACAGGACGGGGAAATGCTGAAGGCCGGCACGGAGCGCGATTGAAACCCGCTGCGGCGCCGCGCAATGGCAGGAGGGCCCTTTGCGAGGTCAAGCGCGCAGACTGGCGCATCGGACGGCCGCATGCCGTCGCGGAATGCACCCGGGCAGGAGACCGCGGCCATGATCGCGCTGCTGATCGCGAATTCGCTGGCGCTTGCGTCACTGCTGATCATGCTGTCGAGCGGGCTCGCCTTGATCTACGGCCTGCGCGACGTCATCAATTTCGGCCACGGCGCGATCTACATGCTCGGCGCCTATCTCGGCTACACGATTGCCCTCGTCGGCGGATTCTGGCTGGCGCTGCTGCTCGTTCCAATCCTGCTGGCGATTGTCGGAATAGCCTTCGAGTATCTGGCGCTGCGGCCGCTGCAGCGACGCTCGCATATCGAAGTCGCGCTGGTCACCTTGGGCCTGGGCATCATCCTCGGCCAGATCATCATCTACTTCTACGGCGGAGAGGCGCGCAGCGTCGATGCGCCGAAAATCCTGTCCGGCTCCGTGACCATCCTGCACCTGTCCTATCCGGTCTATCGTCTCTTCCTGATCGTGACGGGGCTCGGGTCCTGCGCGCTGCTCGCCTTGTGGCTGCGATGGACGGCGTCGGGGCTGTATGTCCGCGCAGTCAGTCAGGATCCGTCGGTCGCGCGCATGATGGGCATCAACGCCGACCGCCTGAGCCTGCTTGTGACCAGCCTCAGCACGGCGTTCGCCGGCATCGCGGGTGTGCTGGCCGGACCCTATTTGTCGGTCGATCCGGGAATGGACGTCGTGATGATCGTGAACTGCCTGATCATTGTCGTGATCGGCGGCACCGGCAGCATCGGCGGTGCAATCATTGCAGCTCTGCTGTTCGGCTTCGTTCAGGTCGCGGGGTCGGTGTTTCTGCCAAACCTTGCGGCGCTGGTGCCCTACATCCTGCTGATGGTCGTGCTGCTGATCGCGCCGGGCGGGATCGGACGCGGGAGGGTGCTGAGTTGAGCAACGGCACGATGACCGACGACCTGCATGCATCTGCGACGGCGACGGGCGGCGGCGCGTTGCCGCGGGTTTCGCTCGGCATTGTGGTCGGCCTGATCGGGCTTGGCGCCGGTGCCGTCGTCCCGACCTATTTCGCCAGCGATTTCATGCTTCGACTTGGCAGCGAAGGCCTCCTGCTGGGCTTGCTCGCGCTCAGCGTCGCTTTCCTGATGAACCAGGCCGGCCTCGTTGCGCTCGGCGCGGCCAGTATCTATGGCGGCGCCGGATATCTATTTGCGATCGGCATGAGCGATTGGGGCTTGACGCCGACTGCCGCGCTATGCGTCGCGTTCCTGATCCTTCTTGCCTATTCCGCCATGCTCGGCGCATTGATCGTCAGGACCAATCCGCTCGCCTTCATGATGTTGACGCTCGCCGCCGGCGAAATGATCAGTCATGCCGTTCTGCTCGAGGGACTGCGCGATTATACCGGCGGCGCAGACGGACTGGTTGTGCGGACCACCGGAACCGTCCTCGGCATCGACGCGGTTCGCTTTGCCGATCCCGCGCAATTCTGGTCGCTGGCCTGGGTCGTCACCGTCCTAGTCGGACTGGCATTCTGGGCCATCGCACGTTCCCGTCTCGGCGCGGTGCTTCGCGCCATCAGGGAGAACGAGGAGCGCATGCGCTTCTCGGGCTTCAATACCTTCCTGCCAAGGCTGATCGGGTATGTGGTCGTCAACATCGCGGCTGCGATCGCTGGATTCCTGCATGTGCTCAATGCCGGTTTCGTCTCGCCGGAGAGCCTGGGGCTGTTCGTCAGCACCAATACGCTGGTGGCCGCGCTGATCGGCGGCATCTCCGGTTCGCTCGGCCCGATTCTCGGCGGGCTGATCTTCTCCTTTGCGCAGGACGAGTTTGGCGCGCGCGGGCTCACGCAGCTTCTGACCGGTGTTGCGATCGTCGTGTTCATTGTCGTGTTCCCGCGTGGTGTCGTCGGCGGGCTGTCGGGCCTGTTGAAGCGGCTCGGCTGGCGGCGGGAGGCATCCTGACATGCTCGCGATCGAAAAGCTGTCGGTGAGCTATGGCTCGGTGCGGGCTTTGACCGATGTCGATCTCGATATCCGTGGCGATGGCCTGCTTCACGGCATCATTGGTCCGAATGGCGCCGGCAAGTCCACCTTGCTTGATGCGATCTGCGGCCGACGGCGTCCGACCTCCGGCCGAGTTCGCTATTGTGGCGAAGACATCACGCGGCGTTCGATCAGCTGGCGCCGCCGGCAAGGCATGGCGCGATCGTTCCAGCGCACCAGTATCTTCCAGGACCTGACCGTGCACGAGCAGCTGCAACTCGTTGCGCAACATCTCGGCGACGACAGGGTGGATGACGTCATCGAGGTCATGGATCTCGGCGGCTATCTCGACCAGAAGGCCGGGCGCATTGCCTATGGGGTGCAGCGGCGGGTCGACGTCGCGCTGGCCCTGATCGGGCGTCCGCGCCTTCTCCTGATGGACGAGCCGGGAGCCGGTCTCTCGGCCACGGAGACGTTGCGCCTGTTCGAGCATGTGCGCGATCTCGTTCGCGAGCGAAGGATCGCGGCCGTCGTGGTCGAGCACGATGTCGACGCGGTGTTCGCCTGCTGCGGCATGGTCACCGTGCTCGATCTCGGACGGCACCTTGCCACGGGAACGCCTGAAGCTATCCGCGCCGACCATCGCGTCATCGCGGCGTATCTGGGGACCGCGGCATGAGCGCGCTGCGGATCCACTCGCTGTTCGCCGGCTATGGCGCCTCGACCGTGCTGCGCGGCATCGACCTGACGGTCGAAGAGGGCGAGTCGGTGGCGTTGGTCGGCCGCAACGGCGCCGGCAAGTCGACGCTGCTGCTGTCGGTCTTTCGCGAAACGAATATCTTGTCGGGCGAGATCTGGGTTCGCGACCGCCGGATCGATGCGCTGCCAGGCTATACGGCTGCCAAGCTCGGTGTGGCGATCGCACCGCAAGGACGGCGCGTCCTTCCGAACCTGACCGTGAAGGAGAACCTGCTGCTGGGTCGATCGACCGGCAGGGCAGGGCACTGGACGCTGAAGACCATCTACGAGCTGTTTCCGGTGCTCGAGGAGCGCGCCGACCGGCTGGGCACGATGTTGAGCGGCGGCCAGCAGCAAATGCTGGCGATCGGTCGTGCCTTGATGGCCAATCCGAGCCTCATTCTGCTCGATGAGCCCTCTGAAGGCCTTTCGCCCGTTCTGATCGATGGACTGGTCGACACGCTCAACAAGATCCGCGGCGCCGGCACCGGCGTGCTGGTCGTCGAACAGCACCTCAGCCTCGTCAAGCGCGCCACCGATCGGTTCGTCATCCTGGCAAAGGGCGAGGTTGTCGGTTCGGGCACGATCGGCGCCATCGGCAAGCCGGAGAACCAGGCGCTCATGGCGCTCTAGCGCAACGTCGAGATAACGGAGGAGGGAGGAACATGAAAAAATCATCCATGCGGCTGGCTTTCGGCATGCTGCGCGCGGCGACCATTGGCGCAACGATGGCCGTTGCCGTCGCGACCGCAGCCTCGGCCGAGGACACGGTGAAGATCGGCGTTCTCCTGATCGATAGCGGACCGCTCGCCGGCCTGAAGGACACCCAGGTCAAGGCCGTCAACCTCGCGATCGAGCAGATCAACGGCGCCGGCGGCGCGGCGGGCAAGAAGCTGGAGGCGACCTTCATCTCCTATCCCGGCACGCCCGATACCGCGGTGGACGGTGCCACCCGCGCCGTCCAGAAGGAGGGGGCAATGTTCATCACCGGCATGGATACCTCCGCTGTCACGCCTGCGCTTCAGGCCAAGCTTCCGGCGCTGAAGGCCTTGATGCTGGAGGTGATGGCCAATGCCGACGGACTGACCGGAAAGAACTGCTCGCCGAACTACTTTCGGGTCAATGCCAACGACTCCATGATCATGGGGACGTTCAGGGAATTCCTGAAAGATCAGGGCATCAAGAAATGGGACATCATCGCGGTCGACTATGCCGCCGGACGCGACTCCGCGGACAAGTTCAAGGCGCTGGTGACCTCGCAGGGCGGAACGATCGGAAAAACCCTGTTCTCGCCAAACGGGACGCCGGATTTCGGCGCCAAGATTTCGGAGCTGGGAGCCGAACCGGCCGACGGGCTGTTCGTGACGATCTTCGGCAGTGACGCGATCAATCTCGCCAAGCAGCAGCAGCAGTTCGGGTTGTTCAAGAAGTACAAGATGGTGCTGGGCAACTCCTTCGTGATCCCGCAGACACTGCCGGCGCAGGGCGAGACCGTGCTCGGCGTCTATCAGAATATCGGGTTCGTGGCCGGCTTCCCCGGCGCGCAGGCCGAAGCCTTCGTGAAGGCATATAAGGAAAAATACAACGGCGAGCTCCCGCCCTACACCAGCGCCGATCAATACGCGGCCATTCAGCTGATTGCCGCTGGGCTTCAGAAGGCGAACTCGACCGACATCAACGCGGTTCGCGCCGCGCTGTCCGGCCTCAAAGCCGAAACGGTCCTCGGCGATGTCGAGATACGTGCAGCTGACCATCAGGTTGCGCGGCGGATGGCGATCAGCCAGATCGTGATGGGTCCGGAGGGCAAGCCGATGTACCAGATCAAGAAAATCGAGCCGGGACAGGACATCATCCCGCCCGTCGATCCCGCCTGCAAGATGTGATGCACCGACGCTGTCGATCCCATGTTGCTCGTGAGCCGAGACCTAGGCCACGAGCGACACTTTGCCAAACTGCGCCCCGGAGGCGAGATGGGCAAGCGCCGCAGGAGCGTCTGCCATCCGGAACGACGAGTCGATCACCGGCCGGACCAGGCCGCGATTGAACACATCGAGCAACTGGCGGAACTCCGCGATGCTGCCGCCCGTCGAGCCATAGATCTCGAGCTGGCGGATGAAGACTCGCTGCAGATCGGCCGGTGGGTTCGAGCCAGTCGTGGCACCGCAGGTGACCAGCCGGCCGCCACGACGCAAGGAACGCAGCGATTCACCCCAGCTCGCTTCGCCGACGCTGTCGATCACCATGTCGACACCGCCGCCGCTCATCTGCTGGACGGCGGCCGACACCTTGTCGTTCCGATAGTTGACGCCGCCATCCGCGCCCATCGCGAGGGCCCTGGCGATCTTGGCGTCGCTGGAGGAGGTGACGAAGACGCGGGCGCCCACGAGCTTTGCAAGTTGAAGGCAAGCCACCGCGACGCCGCCGCCGATGCCGACGATCATGACGCTTTCGCCGGGCTGCAAGGCGCGCTTGCCGAACAGCATCCGCCAGGCCGTGAGATGGCCCGTCATCAGGGCACCTGCCGCCACCAGATCAGCATCATCGGGCAGGGGAAAGAAGCAAGCGCTGGGCATCGCAATGTAGTCGGCGAAGCCGCCGTTGCGATGCTCGCCCATGATCTTGACGTTCTGGCAAAGCGGCTGGTCGCCGGCCAGGCAGTATCGGCACCTGCCGCAAAACGCCTCGGAGAAGAGCACCGCCTTCATGCCCGGCTTCAAGCCGCTGCCGGGCGCGGCCTCGACGATCTCCCCGGCGGCCTCGACCCCCATCACCTGCGGCAATGTGTGGGTGATGCCGCCGCCATTGTCGCGCATGTAGAGATCGACGCGATTGACCGAGGATGCGGCCACCTTGAGCATCGACTCGCCCGCAGCCGGTGTCGGGTCGGGGAAATCGCGCCAGGTCACGCCGTCCAGTCCGCGTCGTTCCAGCACTGCCGCCTTCATGGCCGCCTCCCTGCTTCCGGTCGCGTCGCCGAACTAATGCACTAGCTCACGAAAAATCGAGCGCCGTGCCCGCTGCCGATGATTGTGCGGCCGAATTTGATGTTGCAGTTCACTTTAAATATAATACACTAGCGAACTAATATGCCGTCAAGTGCATCGATCAATCGTCATGGAGGCAACGTCATGAGCGAAAGCCGTTTCGATCCCGTGGCGCATGCGCGCGCGATGCGTGTCAGCGGTTTCTGGGTCGACAAGAGCTTTGACGAGTTCCTGCAGCAAGCGATCGCCGCCACGCCCAGCAAGCTCGCGTTGATGGCGGATCGCGCCGATCGCGACGCGCCGAAGCGTCTGACTTACGCTGAGCTGGGTGACATGATCTCGCGTGCGGCGGCGGCGCTACGTCGTCTTGGCATCGGCCCGGGGAATGTCGTGTCGGTCCAGTTGCCGAACTGGTGGGAATTCGCGGTGATCGCGCTGGCGGCGTTCCGCGTCGGCGCCGTGGTCAATCCCCTGATGCCGATCTTTCGCGAGCACGAGCTCAGCTACATGCTGGGCTTTGCCGAGACAAAGCTGCTGGTCGTGCCCAGGCTGTTCCGCGGGTTCGATCATGAAGCGATGGCGCGCTCGCTGCAGCCGGCCTTGCCCAAGCTTGCGCATGTCATCGTCGTCGACGGCGAGGGGCCCAATGGCTTCGAGCAGGCCTTGTTGTCCGGCAGCGAGCGCCTTGGGCCGCCGCCGGTCGGTGAGATCGGCGCGCTGCCGGCGGACCGGATGGCCGTGCTGATGTTCACGTCGGGAACGACCGGCTCGCCGAAGGGCGTCATGCACTGCCTCAACACGCTGATGGGCTGCTGCATCGGACTTGCCGGGCGCTTCGGCCTCGACGCCGGCGATACCATGCTGGTCTGCTCGCCGCTCGGCCACATGACCGGCTTTGCCGCCGGCATGCTGCTAGGCTTGAAGATCGGTGCGACCGTGATCTTCCAGGACGTCTGGGAGCCGAAACGCGGTGTCTCGATCATGGCCAAGGAGGGCGTCACCTATTCCGCCGGCGCGGCGACGTTCCTGGCCGACATGTGCGAGGCCGTTGCAGCCGGCGCGGCGAAGCCAGCCGAGCTGCGCAAGTTCCTTTGCGCGGGCGCCCCGATCCCGCCTGCGCTGATCGATCGCGCCTATCGGGAGCTCGATCTCAAGGTCTGCTCGCTCTGGGGCATGACCGAGTCGCTCGCGAGCACGTTGACCGAGCCGGAGCGTGCGCTGGAAAAATCCTCCAAGACCGACGGACGTCCGGTCGAGGGCGTCGCGGTGAAGGTCTTGCGCATGGACGGCTCTCCGGCCGCGGCCGGCGAGCGCGGTCTGCTCAAGGTCCGCGGCGCGCAGATGTTCCTCGGCTACTACAAGCGCGAGGACATAGAGCCGTTCGATGCCGAGGGTTGGTTCGATACCGGCGACATGGCCTATATGGACGACGAGGGCTACATCCGCATCGACGGCCGCATCAAGGACATCATCATTCGCGGCGGGGAAAACGTCCCCGTCTTCGACATCGAAAACCTGATGTTCAAGCTTCCCGCCGTGCTGTCCGTGGCGATCGTCGGCTATCCGGACCCGCGGCTGGGAGAGCGGGCTTGCGCCTTCGTCGTACTGCGTCCCGGCACGACGCTCGATCTCGCCGCGGTGCAGGCCCACATGGCCGAGCACAAGGTCGCCAAGCAATATTGGCCCGAGCGTCTTGAAATCGTTGCCGACCTGCCGAAGACGCCGGCCGGCAAGGTGCAGAAATATCAGCTCCGCGAGATTGCCAAGGCGTTCGCCGAGCCGTCTCGCAAGGCCAGCGCATGAGTGCCCGTCTCAAGGATCGGGTCTGCGTCGTCACGGGCGCGGCGCGCGGCATCGGCTTTTCCATTGCGGAGCGCTTCGGCCGCGAGGGTGGCCGCCTCGCCTGTGTCGATATCAGCGCAAAGCGGCTGGAGCCCGCGGTCAGCCGGCTGACGGACATGGGGTTCGAGACCAGGGGATACGAGGTCGATGTCGGCCGTCGCGATGACGTTCATGCGCTGTTTGCCCGCGTCGAGCGCGAATTCGATGCGCCGGTCGCGGTGCTCGTCAACAACGCCGTGTTCGCGCGCTTCGAGCCGCTGGCGGAGATCACTGTCGATACGGTGGAGCGGATGTTTGCCGTCGGTGTGCATGGCCTGATCTGGGCTACGCAGGCGGTGGTGCCGCAGATGGAGCGGCGCGGCGGCGGTGCGATCGTGAATCTCAGCTCGGTGTCGGCGTTTCATCCGGCCAAGGATTCGATCGCCTATTCCGCGCTGAAGGCCGGCGTCGTCGGCCTCTCGCGGGCTTCCGCTATCGAGCTTTCCGCCAGGAAGATCCGCGTCAACGTGATCGCGCCAGGGATGATCGGAACGCCGGCCTCGATCGCGCAGTTCGACGAGGCAACGATCGCGGCACGTCAGGCCGAGATGCCGGCAGGGCGTTTCGGCCAGCCCGAGGAGATCGCTTCGCTCGCCGCCTTCCTCGCGAGCGACGATGCCAGCTACATCCAGGGCGCGGTCATCACCGCCGACGGCGGCTGGACCGTTCCTGCAAAATAGGAGAAGGCGCATGAAGCGGCTCGAAGGCAAGCGCGCGGTCGTCACTGGCGGTGGAAGCGGGATCGGCCGCGCCAGCGCCATCCGCTTCGCGCGCGAAGGTGCATCCGTGCTGGTGGTCGGCCGGGCCGGCAATGCGGAGGAGACCGCGGCGGCGATCCGGGGCGAGGGCGGCATCGCTTCCGCCATGATCACGGATGCCGCAGTCGAGGAGAATGTGGCTGCGATCGTGTCGCGCTGCGTCTCGGAGTTCGGTGGGCTGGAGATATTCTTCGCCAATATCGGGGTTACCGGGACCAATACGCCGTTGCTGGAGCAGACGGTGGAGGAATGGTCCGAGGTCTACCGCATCAACACGATCAGCTGCTTCCTCGCCATCAAATATGCGGGACGCCATATGACCGCGCAGGGCTATGGTTCGATAATACTGACCTCGTCCGCGGCCTCGCTCCGCGCCAATGCCGGCGCGATCTCCTATAGCGCAAGCAAGGCGGCGGTGAACAACCTGGCGCAGACGGCGGCGAATGCCTTTGCCGGCACGGGCGTACGGGTCAATGCAGTGTTGCCAGGCCTCGTCGAGACCCAGCTGACCCGCAAAGTCTTCGAGGACGCACGCGCACGAGGCATCGAATCCAAGCTCGGCCACGTCACACCGCTGAAGCGGCCGGGCCGCTCCGAGGAAATCGCGGCCGCCGCGGCGTTCCTGGCGAGTGACGACTCTTCATATGTCGACGGCCAGTTGCTGTCCGTCGATGGCGGTGTCAGCAGCACCCATCCCCATGGCCGGATCGCGCTCTAGCGGATTGGGCGGCCCAACAAGAACAGAGACAGGAGAGGCGCCGTGGATTTCGAGCTCCCGAAGGAGATCACCGACAAGCTCGCCGAGCTTGACGCGTTCATCGAGGCGGAGATCAAGCCGCTCGAACGGGAAAATATCAAGTTCTTCGATCACCGCCGTGAGAACGCGCGGACCGACTGGGACAATGACGGCCGTCCCCGTGATGAATGGCGGGCGCTGATCAGCGAAATGGAGCGCCGTGCCGACACGGCGGGGCATCTGCGCTACGGCCTGCCTAAATCATGCGGCGGGCAAGGCGCCTCGAATCTCGCGATCGCCGCAATCCGCGAGCATCTCGCGGCCAAGGGGCTGGGTCTGCACAACGACTTGCAGGACGAGTCGTCGATCGTCGGCAATTTTCCGATCATCCCGGCGCTGGCCGACTATGGGACCGAAGAGCAGAAGACCTACATCGAAGGCATCATCACAGGGAAGAAGCATCTGTCGTTCGGCCTGACCGAGCCGGGGCACGGCAGCGACGCGACATGGCTCGAGACCACCGGCGTGCGCGACGGAAACCATTGGGTCATCAACGGCCGCAAGCGCTGGAACAGCCAGGTCGCGCGCGCCCATGCCAATCTGGTGTTCGCCCGCACCTCGGGCAAGCCAGGCGAGGCCAAGGGCATTACGGCCTTCGTCGTGCCGACCAACACGCCCGGCCACAACGTGCTCTACAATCACTGGACCTTCAACATGCCGAGCGATCACGCGGAAACCGAGCTCGTCAATGTGCGCGTGCCGGAAAGCGCGATTCTGCACAGGGAGGGCGAGGGGCTCGTCGTCGCGCAGCGTTTTGTGCATGAGAACCGCATCCGTCAGGCCGCCGCCAGCGCCGGCGCGGCGCGCTATTGCATCCAGGAGGCGGTCAAGTACGCCAAATCGCGCGTCGCGTTCGGCGAGCCGCTTGCCAAGAAGCAGGCCGTTCAGTTTCCGCTCGTCGAGCTCTGGGCGGACTATCAGATGCTGCGCAACTTCATCTTCCGCACGGCGTGGCAGATGGATCGCCGGAACCCGCTTGAGATCAGCGATATGGTCTCGATCTGTAACTTCCGTGCCAACCGGTTGTGCTGCGAGGCTGCGGACCGTGCAATGCAGGTGCATGGCGGCATGGGCTATAGCCGCGCCATGCCGTTCGAGCACATCTATCGGCATCACCGCCGTTACCGCATCACGGAGGGAACGGAGGAGGTGCAGATGCGGCGCGTGGCGCAGTATCTGTTCGGCTTCAGCGGCAAGAGCGCGAGCTGATTGCGATGAACGGACAGGCGAGCGATGGCGATCTGGATTTCGACCTTCGTCGGCTCGATGGCTATTTGAAGGATTGGCTGGGTGGAAGCTCAGCGACCCGCGTGACGCGAACCAGTGGGGGAATGTCGAACCCCACCTATTTCGTGACGCGCGGCGATTGGCGTGCGGTCCTGCGCAAACAGCCGAACAATGTGCTGATGCCGTCGGCCCATGCCATTGATCGCGAATATCGCGTGTTGACCGCGCTTCAGGACACTGCTGCCCCGACGCCGAAACCGTATCGGTACTGTGAGGACCGCGACGTCCTCGGGACGCCCTTCTACCTCATGGAATGGCTGGAGGGACGCGTGGTCTACGACTACGCGCTGCCCGGCTTCGGACGCGACGAGCGCATCGCATGCTATCGCTCAATGTGTGCTGCGCTAGCCGCGATCCACAAGCTCGACTTTCGGGCGGTCGGGCTCGCCGACTTCGGCAAGCCCGGAAATTATTTCGCCCGCCAGCTCAGCCGCTGGTCGAAGCTGTGGGCCGAGTACCGCCGTGGCGACGACGACAACCCCGCGCTCGACAGCATGGTGCGCTGGCTCTCCGAGCGTGTGCCGGAAAGCGAACGCCTGGCGCTGTGCCATGGCGATTTCCGCATGGCCAATCTGGTGTTTCATCCGACCGAGCCACGTGTGGTCGGCGTCCTGGATTGGGAATTGTCGACCTTGGGCCACCCGCTTGTCGATCTCGCCTTCAACAGCCAGGCCTGGCGCATGGCGCCGGACGAGAATGGCGGATTGCTCGGTCTGCCACTCGACGACATGGGCATCCCGCGCGAGCAGGATTACCTCGAACTCTATTACCAGCTGTCCGGTGCGACCGAGCGCCTGACGGTCTTCCACCAGGTCTTTGCCATGTTCCGCGGTGCGGTCGGAAGTGCCGGCGTAGCGGCCCGCGGCGATCTCGGCAACAACGTCCTGCCCGATGCCGCCAATGTCGGACGACGGCTCGCCCGCGCCTACGCGACGCGGGGCTTGGCCCTGATCGAGAGCGAGTCATGAGCATGCTGGAACGACCGTCGATGAGCGTCGATGAAGCGATCCGCCAGCGGCGTTCCGTGCGCGGCTTCTTATCCCGCGAGGTGCCGAACGCGGTCCTTCGCGAGGTCTTCGCGCTGGCGCAATGGTCACCATCGAACTGCAACGTGCAGCCGTGGGTCCCTCACGTGGTGTCGGGAGACAGGCTCAGACAGCTTCGCGACGCGCTCGTTGCGGCGGGAATGCGCGACGAGCCGATCAAGCCGGACTGGCCGGCCGACGGCAAGTTCACCGGAATCTACCGCGAGCGGCAGGTCGGTGCCGCGCAGGCGCTTTATGGCGCGATGGGTGTAGTGCGAAGCGACGCGGTCGGGCGCAAGCTGGCCTATATCCGCAACCACGCCTTCTTCGATGCGCCCCACGTCGTCTTCATCTTCATGCCCGAGCCGTTCGATACGCGCGAGGCCGCCGATATCGGCATGTACGCGCAAACCCTGATGCTCGCGTTCATCGCCCGCGGCATCGCCTCCTGCGCGCAGGGCGCGCTCGGATTGTTTCCGGACATCGTTCGCAAGCAGCTTGGAATTCCCGCCCATCAAAAACTGCTGTTCGGTGTCTCGTTTGGCTATGAGGATGTCGACGTCAAGGCCAATACGGCGCGCGTCGATCGGGCCCCGATCGATGACGTCGTGCGCTTCCACCGCTGAGAGTTCCCATCGGAGGAGATGTCACCTTGACCGGACCGTTGCAGGGCTTTCGCATCGTCGAGATGGGTGGGATCGGCCCGGCGCCCTTTGCCGGCGCGCTGCTCGGCGATCTCGGTGCGGACGTGCTGCGGATCGATCGCGTTCCCCGGCCGGGCGTTGAGCCGGATCTGCCGGCGCGGTTCGACTTTTACAACCGCAACAAGCGCTCGGTCGCGCTGGATCTCAAGCAGCCGCAGGCCGTCGCAACGGTGCTGCAGCTGGTTGCGCAGGCCGACGCTCTGATCGAGGGCTTCAGGCCGTCGGTGATGGAGCGGCTTGGCCTTGGGCCCGACGCCTGCCATGCCGCGAACCAGCGTCTGATCTATGCACGCATGACCGGCTGGGGGCAGCAAGGGCCGATGTCGCAGGAGGCGGGGCATGACATCAACTATCTTGCACTGACCGGCGCACTACATTGCCTGGGAGAGGCGGACCGCCCGCCGCCGCCTCCGCTCAATCTCGTTGCGGACCTCGGAGGCGGCGCGCTGTATCTCACTGTCGGCCTGCTTGCTGCGGCCATGGAGGCGCGGCAATCGGGCAAAGGACAGACCATCGACGTCGCCATGATCGACGGCGTGACACATCTGATGTCCGCGTTCCAGGCGTTCCGCCAGCAGGGCAGCTGGACTGAGCGGCGCGCCGACAACATCGTCGACGGCGGCGCACCGTTCTACGGCAGCTACGCGACAAGCGACGGCAAGTTCATTGCCGTCGGAGCGATCGAGCCGCACTTTTACGCCAGTCTGCTCGACGTGATGGGGCTCAGGGCTGCCGATTTGCCCGGCCAGGATGATCGCGCCTCCTGGCCGCAGATGCGCCAGCGCTTCGCTGAGATCTTCGCCGGGCGTACGCGCGACGAATGGGTTGCCGCTGCGAGGGGGCGCGACGCCTGTCTTGCGCCGGTCTTGACCATCGACGAGGCGCCCGCACATCCCCAGATGCAGGCGCGTGGCGCCTACGCCATGTTCGATGGGGTTCGACACCCGAGCCCCGCGCCGCGGTTCTCGCGCACACCGTCTGCGCTTCACACACCGCCGCCGCCGCCAGGGCGCGATACCCGGGAGGCGCTCGCGGATTGGGGCGTTTCGCCGGAGCAGATCGCGGTGCTGGAGTCGGTCCGCGCCATCGTGGAATGACGCGGTGACATCAACTTCGATCTAGTCCGCCGATACCGGATCAGCCGACAGCGTCCAGCTCGTGCCGTCGAATGTGGCGATGCGCAGCACTCTGAAGGGCGTGTAATCCCCTGGCGACGTGCTGATGGTGATGCCCGGGAGCATCAGCGGCATCCGCTCGCCATGGAGGGAGGTGGCCTGACGGATCAGGTTCTCTCGCGTGAGCTGGTCACCGCATTTCTTCAGCACCGTCGTAAGCGCGTTCACATTCATGTAGGCGACGAGCACCGAGTAATCGTCCGGATTGGCTGACGGCGTGTATTTCTTCAGGAAGTCGTGATAGGCCTTCACCTCGGCATCGTCGGCCCAGGCGGGATCGCCGGGCTGCTTCAGGAATAGCGTGGTCACGAGGCCCTTCGAAGCCTCGAGGCCTGCAGGACGCAGCACGGTTTCGACGGATGCCGTCGATCCGCCGATGACGTGCAGGGGACTCCAGTTGAGCTCGCGCACCTTGCGGATCGATTGTGCGGCCGCCTTTGCCGAGGACTGCTCGATCAGCGTATCGACGCCCGCAGCCTTGAGCTGAACGATCTGGGAGTCGATGGTCGGGTCGGCAAGCTCATAAGAGGCTTCGGCGATGATCTGCGTTACCTTTGCCCCGAGGCCGGCGCGCAATCCCTTCATGTAGTCGCGGCCAAAATCGTCGTTCTGGAACAGGATGCCGATTTTGGCGTCCGGCCTGGCGTTGCGGATGTAGTGCGCGACGACGCGACCTTCCGTTTCGAAGTCCGGATAGAACGGCACGGTCCACGGGAAATTCTTCGGATCGTTGAAGCGACGCCCGCCGGCGGTGATCAGCAGCTGCGGCACCTGCTTGGAGTTCAGATATTTCTGGATGGCGACATTCGGAACCGTGCCGATGGTGCCGACCTCCGCGAGCACGCCGACATCCTCGACCAGCTTGCGCGACTGCTCGATGGCCTTTGGCGCGCTGTAGGCATTGTCGAGCTGCGTGAAGCTGATCTTGCGGCCGTTGATGCCGCCCTGTTCGTTGATCATCTGGAAATAGCCGACCACCGCGCGTCCGGCGCCGGCGCCGAACGCCGATGCGGGGCCGCTCAGCGGCGTCGATTGTCCGAGCTTGATTTCCGTGTCGCTGGCCCCCGGACCGTAGGCGTTCTGAGCGACGACCGGCGCGGTGGCGAGCGCTGCCGAGGCTGCGACGCCTCCCAAAATCCGTCGAAACTTTCTATTCAAGGCGTGTCCTCCCGCTGATTGTCCTGGTTTGTTATCGAAGAAGCTCGCGCGCGATCACCATGCGCTGGATTTGATTGGTGCCCTCGAAGATCTGGGTCAGTTTCGCATCGCGCATCATGCGCTCGACCGGATAGTCCATGGTGTAGCCGTAGCCGCCGAAGATCTGCACGGCATCGGTCGTCACCTTCATGGCCATGTCGCTACCGACGCATTTGGCCATGCTGGCGAGCACATTGAGACGCTTCCAGTCGCCGGCATCGCCGGCGCGCGCGCATTCATAGACGAGGGCGCGTGCCGCCTCGATCTGCATGGCCATGTCGGCGAGCATGAACTGAATGCCCTGGAAGTCGGAGATCGACTTCTTGAATTGCTTGCGCTCTTTGGCATAGGCGACGCAGGCATCGAGCGCGCCCTGTGCCAGGCCGACGGATTGCGCGCCGATGGTCGGACGGTTGAGGTCGAGCGCGCGCATCGACGCCCGAAAACCCTTGCCCTCCTCGCCGACGAGGTTCTCGACGGGAACCTGGACATTGTCGAAGAAGATCGGGGTGTTCGGCGCGCCGCGAAAGCCCATCTTGCGCTCGTGCCGGCCGAAGGTGATCCCCGGCATTGTCTTGGGCTCGACGATGAAGGCGCTGATGCCGTCGGCGCCCGGACTGTCGCTCGTCCGTGCCATCACCACGATGAAGTCGGCAACGACGCCATAGCTGCACCATTGCTTCCGCCCGTTGAGGACGTAACAGTCACCATCGCGTTTGGCCCGCGTGTTGATGGCGGTGACATCGGAGCCGGCCTGCGGCTCGGAGATCGCGATCGCGGTCACGACGCCGCCCTTCGCGATGATCGGCAGATACCTCCTTCGCTGCTCCTCCGAACCGAAATGGAGCAGGGGCATGATGAACATGGTGTTGAGGCATGCAATCGAGGCGCAGGCCGGCGATATCCTGGAAATCTCCTCGCGCGCGATGCACGCCATGGTCAGGTTGCCGTTGGGGCCGCCATATTGCTCGGGCACCCAGAGCTGCATCAGGCCCATCTCGCCGAAGAGCTTCACGAGCTCGAGCGGGAAGCGGTCGGTCTCGTCGATCTCGGCGGCGATCGGGGCCACGTGCTTGGCGGCCATTCGGCGGACGTTGTCGCGAAATGCGATCTGCTCCTCGGTGAAGCTCATGGACAAACTCCGCTGATTTTTCTGTTGGGAGGCCCCAAAAAGGGGCTTCCATTGAATGGGTGATCCATTTAATAATTCATCCCATGTCGTCCAAGTCAAGCCCCCGCACATCCTCCGGCCCGCGGCCGATCCCTGCCTCGCGGCGCGACCGCCCGTCCGATCACCGCACCGCCGGAGCGCCGGCAGCCCCGATGTTCCGGCCGATTCACACCAAGCGGGCGTTCGAGGAGATCTGTGCGCGGATTCGCGAGCAGTTGGCGCTCGGCGTTCTCAAGCCCGGAGACAAGCTGCCGGCCGAGCGCGACCTCGCGCAGCAGCTGGGCGTCAGCCGCAATGTCCTGCGCGAGGCGTTGCGCAGTCTCGAGATGGCCGGCGTGCTTCGCCTGCAGAAGGGCGTCAAGGGGGGAGCCTTCGTTCAGGCGGGCGACACCAGCCGCATGAACGTCGTGATGCGCGACATGCTGAGCCTGGGGACGATCTCGGTTCGGGAATTGTCGGAGGCGCGGGTCCACGTGCTGGATCTCGGCGTCCAACTGGCTTGCGCCAATGCGCGGCTGTCCGATTTCGAGGCGCTTGAGGCCAATGTCGAGCGCACGGAGCTCGCGACGCGCGAAGGTCGGCTGCTCGACCGGGTCGAATGTGCCCGGGAATTCTACAAGCTGCTCGCAGAAGCGAGCGGCAACAAGGTGATCGCCATGATCATGGACTCGGTCACCGAGATCCATATGCGCTTCGTCTACGCCAAGGTGGCGTCGAGCGGGGTCGCGATGGCCGGGCTGGTCGAGCGGCGCCGCAAATTCCTGGCGGCGCTGCGCGAGCGGGACGTGTCATCCGCGACGCGGCTGATGCGCAGCCATCTTGGCGCCGTGCAGCGCATGCTGGAGCAGGATCCCGGCGCGATGTCGCTTCAGGTTGCGCTGGCGGAGATGCAGCCGGGCATGAGGCGATGAGAGACGATCCAGCGACGAGATAGATCGCGCGTGAACAAGAAAAATAGACGGAGGAAGTCATGTCCCAGTATGCCAAGTACGAATGCTTGAAGGTCGAGGTGGCCGACAAGGTCGCAATCGTGACGTTGAACCGCCCGCAGGCGCGCAACGCGATCAACCAGAAGCTCATCCGTGAGCTGCGGACGATCTGGGACGATCTGGCCGATGATCATGCCGTCAACGTCGTCGTGCTGACGGGTGCCGGCGAATTCTTCAGCGTCGGCGGCGACGTCAAGGCAATGTCCGAGCGCCCGGGAGGCGATGTCCTCGAGGAGGGCGAGGTGCACGATCCCATGATCAGCCGCCGCGGCGTCACCCGGCAGCTCGAGCTCGACAAGCCGATCATCGCCGCCATCAATGGCGATGCCATCGGCCTTGCGGCGACGCATGCGCTGCTGTGCGACATCACGGTGATGGCGGACGACGCCCGGATCGGCGACACGCACGTCTCGCGCGTCGGTCTGGTCGCGGGTGACGGCGGCACGGTGATCTGGCCGCTGCTCGTCGGCATCAACAAGGCCAAGGAATTCCTGATCCGCGGGACGCTCCTGAAGGGCGTCGAAGCCGAGCGCATCGGGCTGGTCAATCACGTCGTGCCGCGCGCGGAGGTCCTGACCAAGGCACGCGAAATCGCCATCGAGCTCGCCAACGGTCCGACCTGGGCAATCCGCTGGACCAAGCTGTCGATCAATCAGATCGTCAAGGACCGCGTCAACATGCTGCTCGAGGCGTCAATGGCGCTCGAGCAGGTCACGTTCGAGACCGCGGACCACAAGGAGGCGACGATGTCGTTCAAGGAGAAGCGCAAGCCGCGATTTGGCCGGGGCTAGGTCGCTCCTCATGGTCGTGGCAGGGTCTGCGGACGACGACATCGGGGACATGCTGCGGGAGTCCCTGCGCGGGTTTCTCGGCGAGCAATGGAACGCCAATTGTATCAGGCTCGGACCGGCGCCGCAGGACATCGCCGGGATATGGACCAGGCTTGTCGGGCAGGGTGTTGCCACTCTCGGCGGCAAGCCCGACGAGGGCGGGCTCCGTGAAGCTGTGGTCGCGCTCGCAGAGCTCGGCCGCGCGGCGTGCCCAGCCCCTCTGTGGTCTGCGGTGCTCGCCAATATCGCGCTCTCGACCTCCCCGTCAAAAGTTGCTGTCGATCTTCTGCAGGCGCTGCACGCAGGCTCGGCCTGCGTGGCGTTTTCGTTCGGGACGCTCGATCCCGATCCGGCGGTGGGCACGCTTCGCGCCTCCGACGGCCGTGTGGACGGATTGGTCCGCTTTGTCGAGACCGCGGGAAGTTGCACCCATCTGCTCGTCGCAATCGATCGGTCGAGGCTGGGGCTCGTCGCGCTCGATGGAGCAGGTGTGGAGATGGTCCCGACCCGCGCCATGGGCGCGTGGGGCCTTTACGAGGTCCGGCTGAATACGGCGGCCATGTCCTTCATAGCGCTGGACGACGGCGTCATCGACGATCTCCTGCCCAAGGGAAAACTGATGCTGGCCGCGCGGGCGCATGGCGCGGCCCGGCGTGCGTTCGAGCTGGTGACGGACTACGCCAGGGAACGTCACCAATTCGGCCAGCCGATCGGGAGGTTCCAGGCGATCCAGCACAAGCTTGCGAATGGGCTCATCGCCCTCGAAGGCGTGCGCCTGATGGTTGATCATGCCGCGAAACTGCACGATGTGGACGATCGCGACTGGCGCCACTTCGCGAGCTGCGCTGTCGCCTTCGCAAGCGAGGCCTTGCGCCGGACCTTGCTCGAGACCCAGCACGCGTTCGGAGCCATTGGCTACGCCGACGAACACGAGGCGCCGCTGCACTTCAAGCGCGTGCATCTCGACACGATGGCGCTGGGTGGAGCCTCGCATGCCAAGCGCTCGCTGGCCTCGTCCTTGCTGGATGCCGATAGCTCGGGCCTGCCCGAGTACGATCTCGGCCCAGCCGGCAACGCGTTGCGCGAGCAGGTAAGGGGTTGGCTCGAACAGAACTGGTCCGGAGAACGGAAGGCCGCGTTCGAACGGCGGCCATTCTCCAGGCGCGAGTTCGATGCCGGCTTTGCCCGCGATATCGGCGAGACCGGCTGGATCGGTCTCGGCTGGCCCGAGAAGTTCGGCGGCCAAGGGCGTTCGCCGCGCGAACAGATCGCTTTCATGGAGACGATGGAGCGGGGCGAAGCGCCGCGGATCGGCGCGGCGATCCAGGCCAATGCGCTCATGATGTTCGGCACGCCCGAGCAGCAGCGAAACTATCTGCCGGACATCCTGCAGGGCGAAGCCATGCACGGCATGGGCTACAGCGAACCGCAGGCCGGCTCCGACCTCGCCGCGCTGCGCACCAGCGCAGTGCGCGACGGCGATCACTGGGTGATCAACGGCCAGAAAATCTGGACCACCACCTGGTGGGGCAAATACATGTTCCTTGCGGCCCGCACCGACAAGGATGCCAAGCCGCCGCATGCCGGGATCAGCATGTTCATCGTGCCGATGGATGCCGAGGGCATCACGGTTCGGCCGGCAACCACGATGTATGACGGCACTTTCGCCAATATCTTCTACGATAACGTCCGCATTCCCCTCGAGAACATCGTCGGCGAGGTCAACGGCGGCTGGAAGGTCCTGACCGGCGCGCTCGCGTTCGAACGCGGCCTGGTCGGCGGCGGCATCGTGCTGAAGGTCGCCCACGCCTTCGAGCAATTGCGTCGTCATGTCATGACAAGGGACGATACCGGGCGTGCGCTCGCCGATGACCCGATCGTTCGCGACCGCATGGCGACGCTGGCGGCCGAGATCGAGGTCGGCCGCCAGTTGATGATGCATTGCGCCGATCTGGCCGCCGACGGCGTGACCCCGCCGGAATACGGCGCGATCAGCAAGGTGTTCTCCGGCGAATTGATGGAACGGTTCGGCGAGGCTGCGCTCGAGATTCTCGGCATGCGCGCCACGCTGTCGGAGCAGATGCCGGGTGCGATCGACAACGGCCGGTTCGAGCAGAACCTTCGGCACTCGCTGATGTGGGTCATCAGCATCGGCACCAACGAAATCCAGCGCAGCCTGATCGCCCAGCGCGGGCTTGGGCTGCCCAGATAGGAGCAACCGCATGCAGCAGCAAACCGCGAGTCGGCCTCTCGAAGGTGTGCGCGTGCTCGATTTTTCGATCATGCTGGCGGGACCCTATTGCGCGCGGTTGCTTGCCGACGTCGGCGCCGAGGTGATCAAGATTGAACCGCCGGAGGGCGACGACATGCGGTTGCGGACGCCGCTCCGCGACGGCCACAGCGCCTATTTCGGTCAGCTCAATGCCGGCAAGCAGAGCCTTGCGCTCGACCTGAAGAGTGCCGAAGCGATCAGCCTAGTGCATCGACTGGTCGCGGAGGCGGACATCCTGGTCGAAAATTTCCGGCCGGGCGTGATGGATCGCCTCGGCCTCGGCTACGACGCTCTGCGCGCAATCAATCCGCGCCTGATCTATTGCTCGATCTCGGGCTACGGACAGTTCGGCCCTGCGGCCGAGCGGGCGGCCTACGCCATGATCGTCCATGCCGAAAGTGGCTTCGATCGATCCCTGATGCGCTATGCGGGCGACCGCGATCGCCCGGCCGCCGGCGCGATCTTCGTTGCGGACGTGCTCGGCGGCATCTTCGGCTACGCCGCGATCCAGACCGCGCTCGTCCAGCGCGCACGAACGGGCGAGGGGCAGCGGATCGACGTTGCATTGATGGACTGCATGCTGAACCTGCTGGTCTATGAACTGCAGGAGGCGCAATTCCCGAGCCCCGTGCCGCGCGCGGCTTATGGG
Organism: Bradyrhizobium genosp. SA-4 str. CB756; assembly: GCF_000473125.1. NCBI lineage: Bacteria > Pseudomonadati > Pseudomonadota > Alphaproteobacteria > Hyphomicrobiales > Nitrobacteraceae > Bradyrhizobium > Bradyrhizobium genosp. SA-4. The sequence continues at coordinate 863,420 of NZ_KI421499.1, forward strand.
CCGGTACGCGCCGTCGATGGCGATGTCCTGATCGCGCCGATCACGCCGCGAAACTTTGCCGCGCTCTGCGAGGTAACGGGGCAGAATGAGCTCGCCGATGATCCCCGCTTCAAGACGGTGCCGGGACGTGGCGCGAACTGGACCGCGATGATGCAGGTCGTCGAGAAATGGACCGAGCGACATTCCGTCCGCGAATGCATGGACGCGCTGGGTAAGGCCGGCGTGCCCGCCGCCGAGTATCGCGATCCCGGCGCGGCGTTCACCGATCCGCATCTTCTGCAACGCGGCGTATTCGAGACGATTGCTGACGGAGCAGGGGAGTTCATGGGAGTAAACGCGCCCTGGAAGATGTCGGGTGCGGCGGCCACTTCGATGCAGCGGGAAATCCCCGCGATTGGTGCTCATCGCGATGAGGTGCTCTCGCGCGTCCTCGGCCTTTCGGCGGGGGCAATTGCCGACCTTGCCCGGGCAGGAGCATTTGGAACGACGGCGGACTAGCCGACCTTCAGGTGACGAACGGCGTGGCATGGGTGCGCCGCGAGCTGTCCCTCGTGAGGCTACGTTGGTGCCCAATATCCAAGGTCTGACGGGATCGCAGCGAGATCGGTCGCGGCCTTTTCAGTCACGCCAGTGTCGCGATCGCTTGCGGTCCGCTCACGTCGCGAGAGCGAGGCTTGCCATCATCAGGCCGATCGCAGCGATCCAGCCTCCGAGGGCGCGAACGGCGATGAACCGCCAGGATGCTGAATTGTCGGGCAGCGTTTGCCTGAACATGGCGGTCAGCGCCATCGTCAGCGTGATCACTGTGTAGCCCACACAGGCGAGGCCTGCCGCAAACAGCAGCCGATCGGTCTCGGGCCCGAGCTCGGCGCCGTTCGCCGCGCCCCGTATCACGGCGACCGCGAACGCAATTGCGCACAGCACGACGGTGGGAACTTGCGCGGCTGCTGCGAGCAGCATGCCGATCGCAAGCATCATGGTCGCGTCGGCGAGCTGCGTCGCGGCCGCGCCGAAGAAGGACGCGAGCGGCAGCCCGGCCAACAGGCCGAGCGGAAACACCAGGATGAGCCAGCGCCCTTTGGTGGCGCCAAGCGTGCCTGCCAGCACGCCGGTCGCGGTCCAGAGCAGGACATCCTGAAGATCGGTGAGCGGGTGCGAGGCTCCCATGTAGAAATCACCGAGGCGGGCCGCGACGATATGGGCCTCAGCTGCGTTCGCCCCGGTCAGCAGCAACGCTGTGGCGATCAAGGCCCGTGCAAGGTGCGATCTCATGCGACGGCTCCGAGACCCTGTGCGAGGAAGTAGCAGCCGATCCCGGCGATGCCGGCGCCAAGTCCCTGAATGATGCGCTCGCCGGCGGGCCAGCGCGTCAACGTGCCGATCATGATGCCGCAGAGATGCAGCAGGCCGGTGGCGGTGACGAAGCCGACGCCGTAGGCCAGCGCATTCGCCGCGCGGGGAAGCTCGGCGCCGTGCGCATGTCCATGGAAGATCGCGAAGATCGCGACGATCACGGCGGCCACAGCAAAGGGCAGGCGCAGCCGGGCCGCGACAGCGACACCGAGGATCACGGCGGAAATGGCAATCATCAGCTCGGGCATCGGCAGCGGAACATGCAGCACGCCCAGCACCCCGCCGATCGCCATGACGAGCGGGAACGTGATCGGCAGGATCCAGATGGCGGGCGCGCCGAGCTGCGCGCCCCAGATCCCGACAGCCACCATGGCAATCAGATGGTCGATGCCGGTGACCGGATGCAGCAGGCCGCTGGCGAGGCCGCCGGCCACGCCAGCCTGCTCGTGCGCGAAGGCCGGTTGCGCCAGTGCGAACGAAGCGATTGCGATCGTGAGGGCTCGGGAAACGCGTAAAGACATCATGTGCGACTCTCGCTCAGATCACGGCGAACACGCGCGCCAGACGGCCGAAGAACCAGAACATCGACACCGACCCGATGAGATAGGCCGGCAGCGCCTCGCCCCAGCGCGGCACGACGGCATCGAGCCGCCGATGCGCCCAGATCAATGCAAGCACCAGCAGCACGAAGGCAAGCTGTCCGATCTCCACGCCGATGTTGAAGAACAGCAGCGCCGCCGGCAGCAGGCGGTGTTCGAGCCCAAGTCCCGCCAGCGCGCTCGCGAAGCCGATGCCGTGAACCAGACCGAAGCTGAAGGCAACCATCCAGGGATAACGCGCGGTGAGCCCGATCTCGCCGCGTTGCTGCTTGACGATCTCCACCCCGACGAAGGCGATGCTCAACGCGATGCAGGCGTTGAGCGGGCGTTCCGGCACGCCGATCAGGCCGAATGCCGCCGCGGCCAGCGAAGCGCTGTGCCCGATCGTGAAGGCGGTGATGGTCTTCACCAGCCGCCAGCCGCCGCCGACGATCCAGATCAGGCCGAGCACGAACAGCAGATGATCGGCGCCGAGCAGAATGTGATCGATACCGTAATTCACATAAGTCTTGGCCAGCTCGATCCAGGTCTCGAGCGTCGGCGCGCCGGTACCGAGCACGGAGACGACGGGATTGGCCGTCGAGATGGTGTAGCTGCGCGGCTCGCCCTCGATTGGGATGACCTTGATCAGGACGACCGACATGTTGGAGCCGAGATTGGTGATGGTGATCGGACCAATCAGCCCCTTCTGGCCGCAGTTCATCTCGGGCAGGCGCAGGAAGCAATGCGGCGGCACCCGCAGGTCGACCCGCGAGGCGCCGATCGACGGCTCTATGCTCCAGCGGCCGACGAAGGCGCCGGGCCGAACCTCGCGGAATTCGAGCACGCCCATCGCCGCTTCATGCGCATGAAGCGCCGACGGCCGGATCAGCACAGCCAGCGCGAAGGTCAAGGCCAGCAGCGCCAGCCGCAAATATCGAATCGCGGTCACGGCTCGTTCCGCACTTGATAGGATGCCTTGAGCCGCTTGACCGCTTCCCAGGCGCGCTTGCGGGTTTCCTCCGTGTGCCAGTTCCTGGCGGCCTCATCCCGAACGCTGTCGAGACTGGCAAGGTTTCCGGCCTGGCGCGAATCCAGCCGGGCGACGTGCCAGCCATCCTTGGACTGCAACAGTTTCCACTCGCCCTGCGGCATCGCCAGCAATCCGTCACGGAAGCTGTCGCCAAAGGATGCGGAGAGACTCTCGACGGGGCGGCCGAGGATGGCGCGCGTGAGCTTCTGCAACTCCTCGGATTCGCGCTGCTGGGTGATGTCGTCGAGCTGACGTTGCGCCGTCTCCTGATCCGTCGGCGGGGTGATGTAGAATGAGACGCGCTCAGGCTCGTCGAAGCGGGCGTGATTTTCCGCGAACCATGCTTGCAGCTGCTCGTCGGTGGGACGCGGCACGCGGATCTGATCGAAGATTAGCAATTGCATCTTGTAGGCGACCCGGTCGCGGATCGTCTCATCGCCGCGATCCACGGCAAGCGCCTTGCCTTCGCGATAGAGAATCTCGCTCGCGACCCAGCTATCGATCATCTTCTGGAGCTGCGCCTCGGAAGGAGCGCGTTCCTTGTCCTCGTCGAAATTGTCGATGAAGGACTGCCGCATCGCCTTGGTGACGGTGATGACCTTTTCGTCCTTGGCCGGCGGATGCAGCACCGCGTCGATGCCGAAGATGATCGCCCCTAACAACGTGAAGTGCAGCAAAGGCTCACGCGAGAGCCGCACCAGTGTCGAGACGAACGAACGCGAGGACTTCGTTGCTCCATGCGCGATATCATTCGGGTCTGAACCTTCGATACGCGATATCGGAAAGGGCTGCACTTCAACTGGTGTCGCTGGCATTGACATACGGTTGTCACAAACTTTCTTGGCACGCGCGTTCGCCGCGTCTTATGCGGCAGTGCTTTTCATCTGTCATCCTCTATCGCTCATGCGGCGAAGAAAAATGCAATGGGAAAACGCAAGAGACAAGATGCCGCACATGCAGCGCGCAGTTGTCGCGGTCAAACACAAATCCTTCACGAAGCTGTATCGTAACTCTGGCCAGTATCGCCGCGTGCAGGGAGCCGCGCACGCGGATGAGCCAAACGGCTCTCAACTCCCCGCACCTCTGACGAATTTTCTCGATATATGACACGAGGGGCGATAGATGTTTCCATCCGGCAAGACGATCCTGTTGACTGCAGCATCGGCAACCTTGGCGCTGACGCAGAGCGCTGCAGCCGACGACTGGGGGCGCGGCGAGCGCCGCGGCAATCCCTATGTTGCCGGTGACATGCACAACCACAACACCTGTACCGATGGTTCGGTCGCAGCCGGCTACACGATCGACCGCGCGGTCGGCCGCGGCACCGCGTCTGCCGGCGGAAACAACTTCGATCTCGACTGGTTCACGCTCGGCAACCACGGCGGTTCCGGCAACCGCGACTGCCGCTTCAGCGACACCAGCGCCAATCTTCCGGGACAGACCACGACGACCTGGAGCCAGACGCTCGGTCAGACCATCGACGGCATCACCATCAGCAGCCTGAAGGGCACCCCGAACGGCACCGGCAGCGGCGCGCAGATGTGGCGCTGGCAGTCGATCCGCGAGGTCGAGTATCCGACCATCGTCAATCGCACCAACACCTACGATAAGGTGCTGATCGAAGGTCTCGAGTGGATCGCGCCCGGCCATGAGCACGTCGACGTCGCCGTGATCACCGGACAGCACCCGAAGCACCCGCGCAAGTCCGGCAACGCGGACAAGATGGCGGAATTCGAATACCGCTTCGACCGTGCCGACACCGATGCGATCGGTCCCACCATCGACGCCGGCGGCAACCAGCTCTGGCCCGGCAAGGACAACGTCAACAACACGGGCACTGCGGGTCACCAGAAGGCGCTCACCGGCATCAAGTGGCTGCAGCAGAACTATCCGCTGCAATCCTACGTCATCCCGACCCACACCGAACGCCAGGGTCCGTTCAGCGCGACCGCCAACAAGGGCTACAACATCGAGCACTTCCGCGACTTCAACAACGCGGGCCCGACGGTGGCATTCGGCATCGAATCGCCCGGTCACTTCGCTGAAGGCGGCGCCACCGGCGGCTCCGGCTCGTACACGACCGGCGCGGTCGGCGGCGGCACTTACGGCATGAGCGGCATCTACACCGCGAAGGTCGGCGGCCTCTGGGACGGTCTGCTCGGCGAAGGCCGCAACTTCTTCATCTTCGTGAGCTCCGACTGGCATAGCCGCGGTGCGGGCGGTGCGCGTGATTCCTTCACGACGGCCGACTTCATCCCCGGCGAGTACACCAAGCTGTACGTTCCGAATGCCGGACGGTTCTCGTCGCAGCACGTCGTCGACGGCATGCGTTCGGGCAACTCGTACTCGGTCAACGCCGACCTCATCGGACCGGATCTGGTGTTCCGCGCCAAGGCGCGTGGCGACGACTGGAAGACGATGGGCGAGACGCTGGTCGTGCGGCCGGGCGACAAGGTGACGGTCGAGATGGAGATGACCGTCCCGGCCGAGAACAACGCGCCCTACAGCTTCAACAACCCGCTGCTGCTGCCCGTCGGCATCAAGCAACCGCTGAACAAGCCGTCGCTCGACCACGTCGACCTCATCACCGGCAAGATCACCGGCGTGGTCGCGCCCGATGCGGCCGGCTATGCGGTTCCGAATGCGGCCGGTACGGCTGGTGCGGCGATCGTGTACAATCCGACGGCGACCATCGCCCAGCAGATCCTGGCGAAGCAGATGCATCGCGAGCATCGGGACCATGGCGCTGTCCGCCTGAAGTTCACGACGACGTTCACCGCCGGCAATACGCCGTTCTACATCCGCGCGCGCGGAACCAACATTCCGAACGGCACCCCCAACGTCAGCGACACCGCCGGCAACCCGCTGGTCGACGCCAACAACGCGCTGGTCAGCTGCACCGATCCGGCTTGCCCCGCGCATCTCGAAACGGTGAACGGCGCCAAGAAGGTGACCCACGACGTTCAGGCCTACTCGAACGTCTGGTTCTACGCCAACCCGATCTTCGTGCGGCCGGAACGTTCGCCGAAGCTGCTGGTCGAGACCAATGCCGAGCTGGCTCGCCGGCTCGGGCAGCGCGCGGACAACGATCATGATCACGATCATCACGACCATGATCACGACGATCATCATCACGACCACCACTAACGCGATGATTTGAGGCCATCCGGCGGGGCGCATGACAAATGCGTCCCGCCGTACTTTCTTTCGCAATGCGCAAGTCCGACAGCACGACCTCGATGTATCTGCTCCGTATCTCGATCTGCACGCTCTCGTTCCTCCTTGCCGGCTTCGGCTGCGCCCTAGCCACCTCCGGTGCGGTGCCTGCCTCGGACGAGCCCACCCGGGAAGACTGCAACGCCGCGGTTGCGGAGGCGCGCGCATTGGCGGCCGATCTGCCGCCGGATCATCTGTCCCGCTACTTTGCCGAGCGGCATTTGCACCAGGCGCTGGTCGAAGCCGGCAATGGCGAGTTCGACGAATGCGTCGATATGGCCGCGCGTGCCTCCGACGAGGTGCGCGAACGGCGCCATGAGCTGCAGCCGGGCGAGCAGCTGAGAGTGCTCAAGCCCAACGAGTAGCGGGAGCGGAGATCTTGCGCGCTGTCATCGCAGCGTCATCTTTCCCCGCGCATTGTTGGCCGAGCTTCACCAACAGGTAGATGTCGCGACATGGATCAGATCGAGCCGCTTTTCCCGATTCCCCTCATGCGCTCGCCTGGGCTGCTGCCGCCGTCGCTGAACGAGGCCGCCGTCACCGCGATCCGCAGCACCAAGATCGAAGGCAATCTGCGCTCGGGCCAGCTGTTTCACACCGAGGTCGCCGATCCCCGCGACAACGAGCTGTTTCGCCAGATCGCCGAGCTTGCCATGCCGAAGCTGGTCGATTTCGGCGTCCTGCTGTTCGGCGAGCAGCTGCGCTGGACGGTCAAGGAGATGTGGACCAACATGCTCGAGACCGGCGGAAACCAGACGCTGCATTCCCATGCCAACAGTTTCGTGTCCGGCATCTTCTATCTCACGCCGTCACACGCGGCGTGCAAGACGGTGTTCGTGCGGCCGCCCGGTGGCTCCGACTTCTCCTTCCGCCACCACACGCGCAGTGCTGCCCTCGGGCCGTTCAATGCGGGTAAATACGTCTTGCCGGAGGCCGAGCCCGGCGATCTCGTGCTGTTCCCGAGCTATCTCTACCACGAGGTCCCGCGAAATCCGGGCGGACAGCGGATCACGATCGCCTTCAACGCGATTCCGGACCATCTGGACTGCTGGGGCTATCGCATCAACTTCGCGCCGTGAGGCCGTCGATCACTCGTTTCTCAGGCCGAACTCGCGAAGCAGCAGGTCTCTTGCCTCGCGGCGGGACGGCGCCGCCTCATTGATCCTGCGCAGCAGGCGTGCGGCGGTCGCGCGGTCCGAGCCGAGCAGGGATTTTGCCATCCCCATCAGCGGCCCATAGGCCGGATCGAACTCGGCGCTCAGGCGAAGCGCGTCGATGAGGCCAGGCGCGGCCGCGTCGATCAGCGCGGCTCCGCGCGGATCGCCTGGCAGAGATGCACCGGCCTCGAGAAAGCGGTTGCGCGCGGCCCAGTAGGCATTGAGGCGCGTGCCCAGCGCGTCGCGCTCGGCTGCGCGGGCGAGGAGTTCATTCGGATCCGGGCGAATCTCCTTCGTGACGGCAAGCAGCAGTGACCAGGGTGCTGCCGTGAGCGCACGGACGTTTCGGCGCGCATCGAAGGTCACGAACGGATAATCGTCGGTGTTGCGCGGACCCTCGCCGGCGAAGGCGGAGAGGGCGTGCGGGCCTGCCACATACTGGCCGAGGATATCGATCGGCGCCTCGAATCCGAGCGGTCGAACGACGGGCGCGATGGCGGGATCGCGAAGTCGTGCAGCCAGCGCGTCGGTGTCGAGATGGCCGCCGTCCCGCGTTCCGATCAGCGCAAGCATCGGTGTGCGGACGCTGTAGTGATTGAGCCAGGCCGCGCCGTCGGGATAGATCTCGAGAAAACCGCGGACGATGGCGCGCAGCGACGGCATGTCGAGCTGGTACAGCGGCAGCCATTGGCAGAAGATCCCGCCGGGCGCGAGGCGCCGTTTCACGGCTGCGAAATGCTCCACGGTGTAGAGCGCGCCGCTGCCGTCTAGCGCGGGATGAAACAGGTCGGCGATGATCACGTCGTGCTGGCCGGTGTCCGCAGCGACGTAGCGGCGGGCATCCGCCACCGTCACAAGCGGCGCTGAGGTTGGCGGCGGATTGACGAACCAGGGCAAGAGCTCCACCACCTCGCGGGAGAGCTCGACCGCGCGCACGCTGACGCCGGGCATCTGCGCGCCGCCGACCATGGTGGCGCCGGTACCGATGCCCAGGAACAGGGCGTGGTGCGGGGCTTCGTGCAGCAGCAGCGGCAGCATCGCCTGCCGGTAATCGGAGCGCGTCGAGCTCGTTCCGCCCATGCGGAAGTGGCCGTTGATCTCGAGGTAGCGCACGCCCGCGGCGTCATCGACCACGCTGGCGGTCGCCATCGGCCCTTCACGCACCGCCAGCAGCGCTCCACCCGGCGGCACGCGCGTCAATGATGGCGCAGGATTGAGCCACAGGATGAGCGCGGCGATCGCCGGTACCGCGGACCACAGCAGCGCCGATCGGCCGGGCGGCAGCAGCAGCAGATAGCCGATCGCAACGGCAAGCAGCGCCGTCCAGGCACCAAGGGCCGGAATCAGGAATTGCGCCGCCAGCAGCGGCGCGATGCAGGCGCCAAGGCTGTTGATGCCGACCGCCGCTCCGACCGAGCCGCGCTGATCGCTCACACGCTGCGCCAGCAGGCCGAACAGTGCGCCCATGGCGGTGGCGGGGACCAGGAACAGCGCGATCGCGACGGCCAGCTCACCGAAGATATCCGCCGAGGATAGGGTCTCGACCAGACGGCCGGCATAGGGTGCAAGCGCCGCGGTCGCGATGCAGGCGAGTGCGGTTGCCGCGAGCAGGCCGCGGAGGTTTTCATCCCCCGCATCGCGCCCGGATCGCTGCCAGAGCAGGCTCCCCGCCGCGGTGCCGAGCAGATAGGCGGCGAGCAGCCCAGCGAACGTGTAGACAGTGTCCTCCATCACCTGCGCGGCGAGCCGGACCACAAGGACCTCGAAGGTGATTCCGAGCAGTCCCGTGGCGAACAAGGTGATGGTGAGCCGCACATCGCGGATGCGTTCCGGCCGGCGTTCCTCAGCATCGGCCTTGGCTGCTGGCGATCCGAGCGCAAGCGCGCCAAGCGCGCAGAGCGCATTGACAGCCGCGAGGCAGAGCAACGTGCCCGAAAATCCTAGCGCCGGGATCAGGAGGAATGTCGAGACGAGCGTGCCGGCCAGAGCCCCGGCCGTATTCGCGCCGTAGACACCGGCCGTGACGCGGGCTTCGCCACGCGCGTCCCGCATCAACCGTTCCAGCGCGGCCAGGGTTCCGCCCATCGCCATCGTTGCCGGCAGCAGCACGAGGGTCGGCAGCGCCAGGCTGCCGGCCCAGAGCAGGGCAGGCGACGGCTCGGTGCCGAGTAGGGGGGCCAGAGCACGACCCGCTGCGGGCAGCAACCAGACGCTGATCAAGCCCCACACGGCGATGACGGCTTCGAGCATCGCATAGACGCGCCATGGCGATGTCGCGCGGCGGATCGGCCGATCGAGCGCGAACGCGCCGAGAGCTAGGCCGCCGAAGAACCCGGCGATGACCCCAAGCACCGCCATCATCTCGGTGCCCAGCACAAGGCTCAACTGGCGCGTCCACACGATCTCGTAGCCGAGGCCCGCAAAGCCCGACGCCGTCACGATCGGCACGAGAGCCCAGGCGCGGCCTGCAACCGGACGCGCGCGCGCCGGTGCGGTCTCGCTCTGGACCGCGCCCGCGAACCGGCCAGCCGAAGCGATCGCGATGCTGTCCGGCTCAGATTGCATTTCCCTCACTCCTGTTCGAACGCGACCGCTTGCGCGAGGCAAGCTGAGCGCTTTGCATCGGCCGTCGTTCTCAGGGCCGATCAGAGCATTTGCTCTATGTCAGATTTTTTCAGGATTTGTGACGGCCGGTCAGTGCCTATTGCCGGTGCGATCAGAATCTCGCCGCCACCGTCAGCCGCACCGCAAGCGGCTCAGCCGGATGGACGTGACGGTCAGCGACGCCGTCGATGGGCTCTCCCGGCAGGCGGGACAGATAGTAATATTCGATCTGGTTGGTCTGGGCGTTGAAGAGGTTGAGCACGTCGAGCTGCACCTTCACGCCATTGTCGAACCTGTAGCCGGCGCGTGCATTGAAGATCAACGACGACCGCGAACGGACGCTGTCGTCCTCGATGAGCGGACGCGGACCGAAATAGCGCGCCTTCAGGCTGCCGAACCAGCCGGTGTCGCCGCCCAGCGTGATCGCGCTGCTTGCGACCCACGCCGGTGCGCCGGGGATTCGGGATCCGGCGGGGTCGAAATCGGTGAAGCGCGCGTGGGTCTGCGCGACGTCGAGATCGATCGTCATCCACGGCAGGGGCTTGTACTCGTTCGTCCACTCGACGCCGACGCGGCGGCTGGGCCGGCTCGGCTCGGTGGTGCCGGCGTCCCCGACGAACAACAGCTCGGAGTCGAAGTCGAGCACGAACACTGCCAGCGAGCTGGTGAGGCCCTCGATCACCTTGGTACGGATACCGAGTTCGGCGCCGCGCGAGCGCACCAGCAGCGGCACGCGGTCGAGCGGGGTCACCTTGTCGTTGGGATCGACGGTGATCGTCGCGCCGCGGATGTCGTTGCTGTGCAGGCCGTAGCCGGCATTGCCGTAGAACTCGGTCTTGTACCAGGGGCCGAGCACGATGCCGGCCTTCGGGCTCGCCATCGAGGCCTGCGCGTTGCCCGAATTCTGCGGCGTATCGCTGAAGACGTGTCCGGCGAAGAAATCCTCGCGGATGCCGGCCGTGGTGTGCAGCCAGTCGTTCCAGTGCGTGGTCGTATCGGTCCAGAGGCCGACATTGCCCTCCTGCACACGGTCGTCGCGCACGGTCGACAGCCAATTGCGCTGCTCGGTCTTGAACAGGCCGACATGGATGTCGTCGTAGCGGCTCTGCAGGCCGACGCGGGTCTGCGATTCGAGGCCGGCAAAGCGCCAGTCGAACGTATGGCGCGCATCGAAGCCGCCGAGCGTACGACCGTCGAGCTGGCTGAACTGGTCGCCATTGACGGGATTGTCGAGGAAGTACGTGAAGTTGTTGAACAGCCGCAGGTCGGAGCGCACGACATAGGCGCTGACATTGGTCTGCCCGTACTGGCTCGACTGCGCCCAGTTGCTCGACAGGCTGAACCGGCTGGAGGTGCCGCCATCGGTCGGATCGAGTGTGCCGAGACGGCTGATCAGGCCCTGGTCGATCGCGCGTTGCGGGACCTGATCGGTCGAATTCCAGCCGTTGGAATAGGCCATCGCCGTCAGCGTCAGGCCGTCGGTCGCGGTGCCCTGGCTGTAGCGCATGACGCCATTCAGCTTGCGGACATCGTCGGCCACGTCCCACGGCCCGTCATACTTGTTGGCTTCGAACGCCGTCAGCAGCGTGCCGTCGCCGACGCGGGTCGATCCCGCCGCCAGTGCGCGCCGATAGCCGAAGCTGCCGAAGGTCATCTCCGCGAAATTGTGCGGCAGCTTGTTGACATAGTCGATCGCCACGGCGCCGGCGGATGCGAAGTCGCCCTGGTCGGCGAAATACGGTCCCTTGCGGACGTTGACCGATTTGATCAGCTCCGGGATCAGGAAGTTGATATCGGCATAGCCTTGCCCATGACCGTGGGTCGGCATGTTGACGGGCATGCCGTCGACACTGATCGCAAGATCGGTGCCGTGATCGAGATTGAAGCCGCGCAGGAAATACTGGTTGGCTTTACCCTCGCCGGAATGCTGCGTGACGATCAGGCCCGGCACCACTTCCAGCGCCTCGCCGGGGCGCGAGAACGGGATAGCGTTCACCTGCGCGCCGCTGATGCGTATTGCGCTGGCGGCAGTGGGTTGCAAGGCGGTCGAACCGGCCGGCGCTGCGCCGGCCGCACCGCCGCCCTCGGCCTGGCTGTCCGCGCGAGCGGCAGTCTGGCTGTGCACACCAAGGTCCTTCCGCGGTTTTTTGCGAGCGTGTCGTTTGGGATGCTGATGGTCTGCCGCCGCAATGGTGACCGGCGGAAGCTCGGCGGGTGCGGCCGAGCTGCTCTCATGGGCCGGAGCCGGGAACGCGCACAGGGTGGACGATGCGGCGGCGGAAAACACCCGCAACAAGACCCTACGCACCACGATATCTCCGCACGACAACCATTGCAGTCCAATGGCCATACTATGGCAGGTGAGTATGACGATCCAGCAACAATATCATACTAGACCTCAGGCGGCCATTGCGAGTAGCGAATTGTTACAGTTACAACCAAAAAGGCGCATTGCCGGCGGCTTGGACGCTCAAATTCATCTCTGCGCCGTTGCAGTCGGATAAGCCGTTGAAACATCGGGCAAGGTAATCGCCGCTTCGCACGGTTGTCACATCGGTAACCGATAAGCCTTGCTTCCCTCGGCGCTGCCTGTCCTGCATATGCAGGCCGCCAGCTTTCCGTGACTGAGAAACTTGTACTGCTGGCAATTGGCTGATGACGAGGGGCATGCGAGCACATCGGGCGATACGGCGGATCTCGGCATGGTTCGCGCCCATGCTGGCGGCATTGCTTGCCGTTTCCGCTCCGACCTTTGCGCTGCCGTCGGATTTTTCGGATGCCGACGCGCCAGCCTACCTCGTGCCGGCGCCTGACCGCCCGCTTCCGGAAGTTCCCGCAACACCGGCATCGGCCGTCGGCCCTGCGGCGCGATCAGCCTCGCCAGTCAAGCGGGAGGCGATGAAGGGCAATCCGCTTTGGGCGGTGCCGCTCGCAACGTTGTCGGAGACGGGCGAGCGACCGATCTTCTCGGCCTCGCGGCGCCCGCCACCGCCCGTGGCTTCGGTCGCCGCGTCGAGCGCGCCGCCACCGCCAACGCCGTCCGGCCCGCCGCAGGCCGAGTTGCATCTGGTGCTGGTCGGAACGGTCATCGGCGGCGACCAGAGTGTCGGGATTTTTGTCGACGAGGACAGCAAGACCACACTGCGCCTCAAGCTCGACGGCGACTATCAGGGCTGGAAACTTCTTTCGGTGCATCGCCGGGAGGTGATCATGGCGCGCGGCGAGCTGACCGAGACCTTGGAGCTCACGAAGACGGGCCAGGGCGCGTCCGCAAACGTGTCGGCGGTTGCGGAAAGCACCGCAAAGCGCGGAAGCTCGCACACGGCGCAGTACGATTAGGTGAGTTGGTTTACGCGCGTTCGATATGAGCCCGGATCGCGGCTCGCTCGGCGTCGATCCAGCCATGCTCGCGGGCCTTGGTCACCATCTCGGCGTAGCGCTGGTCCCAGCTCGCATCGTCAGGACGGCCGGTCAGGGTCGGCACGAGATCGATCGCGACAAGCGCATCGCGCTCGTCGAGCAGCGTGATCCCTTTCCAGCCCTGCGTTTCGGGCCGGGCGCCGGCATGCAGCACCAGCTTGAACCTGCGGAAGTCCATCGGCTCCGTCAGCCGGACGATGCTACCCTCGAAGCATTCGATGATCACGACGCCGCTCCCTCGTGCGATGCCCGGCTAGAGCGTGATCCAAGTGCGCAGCGGTTTTCCGAGAAGATCATGCTCAAACAATACCCTAAAGCGCGATGACGATTCATCCTGATCTCATCGCGCTCTAGGCTTGCGGCAAGGCGCGTAGCGCGCCCTGGAAATTGACGAGGGGATCGCCGTTCCCGCCGCGCGTCGCCACGATCCTGCCGATGAAGAGACCGTGCGTGCCGACCACCTGGTGGTGATGTAGCACGCATTCCAGCGCGCCGATCGCCGGTTCGAGCAGCGGCACGTCGAGGACACCTTGCTCCCACGGCGCCGTCGCGAAGCGCTCGAGGCCCTTGATGCCGCCGGCGAAACGCAGCGCCAGATCTTCCTGACCCCGGCCAAGGAGGCTCACTCCGAAGCGGCCGTTGGCGAGGATGGCGGCGTGCGTTTCGGAGCTCGAGTTGACGCCGACGAGCAGACAGGGCGGGTCCATGCACAGCGAGGTGACGGAGCTGACCGTCAGCCCGCGCCGTGTGGTTTCCGTTCCCGTCGCAACGATCGCTACGCCGCTCGCGAGATTACGCATGGCCAGCCGGAATTCGGCGGCTTCGACGGAGTGGAAATCGGTCATCTGCGAGATCTGACATCCCATGACGTACCTCCGGGCCTGCGCTCGCGCTGAGCTATGCCGAAACCGCTTCGCCCGCGACTTTGCCGCGACCGGATTTCAGCTCCTTCCGGATCGCGGGAATGATCCTGCTGCCCCACAATTCGATCTGGCGCAGCATCGTGCGCTGATCGAAGTCGCCGAGCTGGGTCTGCAGCGCGATGTGGGTCGGCTTGAGAATGCTGGTCTCTTCCAGCATGCGGTCGATCACCTGGTTGACGCTGCCGACCGGCAGGTTGCTGCGCATCGTCTCCAGGCTCATGTCGTTCGGTCCGGCTTCCTCCTTGATCAGGTAGCCGTCGTCGCTCTGGGCGCGGCGGAACTTCAGGCTTTCGGAGAGCCGGCGCTGGAAGCGCGCGTTGTCGAGATAGGACTGGATCTCGCTGTCATTGTCGCTGGCATAGGCACAGCGCAGGAAGCCGAAATGCGTATCGTCGATGGAGCGGCCTTCCTTGGCCGCGATTCCCTCGAGACGTTCGCGCAAGGCCTTGATTGCGTCGAGGCCGTTCAAGAGCGCGGTGACGAAGAGGTTGTGGTTGTCGCGAATGGCGCGGCCGAGCGTCTCGCCGTGGCCGGACGTGACCCAGATCGGCGGCATCGGTTTCTGCACCGTGCGCACCGCGATCGCCGTCGGCGGCATCTTCAGGTGCTCGCCGGAATAGGAGAAGATGCGCTCGCGCATGCCGGCCTGGAGCACGTCGTAGAACTCGGCGAACAGCGCATGCGAATGGTCGAGGTCGACGCCGAAGCGGTCGAACTCGAATTTCTGGTAGCCCGAGCCGATGCCGAGATCGAGGCGCCCGTTCGAGACAATGTCGGCAAAGCCGATTTCGCCGAGCAGTCGCGCCGGGTTGTAGAGCGGCAGCACGCAGACGGCCGAACCGAGGCGGATGCGCTTAGTGAGGCCCGCGCAATGCGCGACCATCATCAGCGGCGAAGGACACAGGCTGTAATTGTTGAAATGGTGCTCGGCATACCAGGCCGTATCGAAGCCGGCATGCTCGGCGGCAACGGTCTGCTCGACGGCGTTGTTGATCACCTGCTGTGAGGTCTGATGATAACCGCGCTGCTGCGCCAGAATGAATACGCCGAATTCCATCGGTTGCCTCCTCCACCCAATTGCGGTCGCTCTTGCGACGCGTTCTCATGAGATTATGGCCTTGAGCTTTTTCGAACAATTGGCGTAATCTGAGCATGTCTTTTGCAAAATCTGAAAAGATCGATGAATCGCCTCCAGGCCATGGAATTGTTCGTCAGCGCCGTCCGTGAGGGCAGCTTTTCGGCGGCCGGGCGCCGCGTCGGGCTCTCGCCGGCGTCGGTGTCGCGCTACATCGGCGAGCTCGAGGCGCAGCTCGGCGTGCAGCTTTTGAACCGCAGCACGCGCCATCTCGGCTTGACCGATGCGGGCAAGATTTTCTTCCAGCGCACCGAGCAGGTGCTGCACGGCATCGAGGATGCCGAGGCTGCAGCGCTCTCGCTCCAGACCGCACCGCGCGGAACGCTGCGCGTGCACTCGCGGACGCTGTTCGGCATCAAGGTGCTCTCGCCCCTGATCCCGGGCTTTCAAAAGCTCTATCCGGAGCTGAAGTTGGAGCTGCGTCTGTCCGAGCGGCGCCCTCAGCTTCGCGAAGATGAATTCGACGTCGACTTCCAGATCCAGGCAGCGAAGGACCCAGGCCTCATGCAGCGAAGGCTGCTGCGGAGCGAGCGGATTCTCGTGGCCTCACCGGACTATGTCGGCCGGATGCCGAAGTTGCGCGAACCGGAAGACATCACCCGCCATCATTGCCTGACCTACTGGATGGGCCCGGACGATGTGGTCTGGAAGTTCATGCGCAGGAACAATTTGCGCGAGATCGTCGTACCGTCGTCCCTCAGCAGCAACAACGGCGTGGTGTTGTGCGATCTCGCCGTCACCGGGCACGGTATCGCGCTGCTCGACGATTACACTGTGGCGGAGGAATTGAAGAGCAGGCGCCTGGTCCGTCTGTTGCCCGGCTTCCGGGTGACGAATTCCACCTTCGACGAAGGAATCTACGCGACGTTTCTCCAGAGCAGCTATCTGCCGGAGAAGATCAGAGTCTTTGTGGACTACATGGCGGAGAACGTGCCGAAGCAGATCAAGAGGTCGGCGCACTAGAGCAGAGGCGCTCAGTCGGGGCCAAACCTGTGCGCCGGCAGGCCGCGGACGCCGAGGCCTTCGACCGCGAACAGCCCGCCGGCATCGGGGTGATCGTCACCGAGCGCGTGGCTGCGCGAGATCGAGGTCACGTAGAGAACATCGAGATCGGGCCCGCCGAAGGCCACGCTGGTGGGGTGACGGACCGGCATGTCGATCGTCCGCACCATTGTCCCATCCGGTGCGAACCGCGCGATCTTGCCGATGCGCACCAGCACCGACCAGAGACAGCCTTCCGCATCGACCGTTGCACCGTCGCATCCGGACCCTTGCGCCTCGGTATCGACGAAGACGCGCTTGTTCGCGGGCGGACCGTCCGGACTGTAGTCATAGGCCCAGATGATCCGTCTTGCGCTGTCGGCGAGATAGAACGTCCGTCCGTCCAGACTGAAGCACGGCCCGTTGCTGACCGCGAGATCGGTGTCCAGCAGCTCCAGCGCGCCCGATGCGTCCAGCCGATAGAGACCGCCGAGCGGCGCCTCCTCCTGGGCGCGGTCGCCGTGCATCGTGCCTGCCACGAAGCATCCATGGGGATCGGCCTTGCCGTCGTTCAGCCGCACCTTGGCGTGGTCGAGCCCGATCGAGGGACCGTCGGTCAGCGCGCGCGTGTCGAAATCAAGGTGCGCAAATCCATGGCGCAGCGCCAGCACCGCGCCGCCGTCGCCTCGCAACGCCAATGAGCCGATTGGCGCGGGAGCGCCGAAT
Source organism: Bradyrhizobium genosp. SA-4 str. CB756 (assembly GCF_000473125.1). NCBI lineage: Bacteria > Pseudomonadati > Pseudomonadota > Alphaproteobacteria > Hyphomicrobiales > Nitrobacteraceae > Bradyrhizobium > Bradyrhizobium genosp. SA-4. The sequence continues at coordinate 880,546 of NZ_KI421499.1, forward strand.
TCGTCGATAGCGCCGGTGACGGGATCGAGCGTGCGAATCAATCCGGCGAGGGAATCGATCCAGAACAGGCGCTGCCTGCGCTCGTCCCACACCGGGCTCTCGCCGAGCTGGTCCCTGGTCGTGCCGACGCGCGTGATCCGTACCATGCTCATGGTTCCTCGCATGGGAATCGCCGGGCTTGACCGATCGGTCGGTGAAAACCTAGTTTCATTCTAAAGACTCGCTGGCTGATGAATGGATTGCGGAGTTCATGACTGAACTGTCAACGATGAAGGATGGCGTTGCGAACCAGGCCGAGGCCTCTGATCGCGTGCTTCAGATCCTCGCCGAGGCCGGCCGGCTGTTCGCCAGCAAGGGATTCGAAGGAACCTCGATGCGCGACATCGCGCTCGCCTGCGGTATCTCCAAGTCGCTGCTCTACCATCATTTCTCCAACAAGGACGAGATCTACGCGCGCGTGGCGGTCGGCTCGACGCTGGAGCTCTATCTGTTTGTGCGCGATCGCATTCCCGACGGGCCGCCGTCGCAGAAGATCCGCGCGTTCATGGTCGCCACGGCGGAATATTTCCGCCGCTACCGCTGGGCCTGGATCGCTTCGACGACCGCCTTCTGGAACGATCCCGACCGGCACCGGCACAAGGAACGGCTGACGCGGCGCGACCGCTTCGAGAACTTTCTGCGCGGCCTGATCCAGGAAGCCATCGATGCCGGCGAGATCCGCAAGGTCGATGTGCCCATGACCGGCCGGCTGATCCTGTCCTCGCTGAACTGGATGCATCGCTGGTACAATCCCAACAAGTCCGCAACCCCCGAGCAGATCGCGGACATTTTCTTCGACATGATCTTCAATGGTCTGCGCAGCGGCGAACTTGTCGAGCTTCCTGGGGCTGAGCCGCCCAAGGCCGGCCGGCGCAAGTCGCGCTGACCGGCGAGCGGCGGCCGCGCCTCATTCCAGAACGATGTTCTGCGCCTTGATCACCGGTCCCCAGAGCGCGGCATCCTTGGTCAGTTGGGCGTCGAGCCGTTCCGGCGCGCCGGTGTCGACCATCAGGCCATCGGTATCGAGCTGCTTTGCAATCTCCGCCTTCTGCATCGCGGCGTTCGCTGCCGCATTCAGCCGCGCGATGACGTCGCGCGGCGTGCCGGCGGGCGCGTGCAGCGCGGTCCAGAACGACGCCGTGAGGTCGGGATGGCTGGATTCGGCCAGCGTCGGTATCTCGGGAAAGCTTGCCATGCGCTTTTCCGAGGACACCGCGAGAATGCGGAGCTGACCACCGCGCGCGTGCTCGATAACGGCGGCGGGCGTTGCGAAATTGAGATCGCACTCTCCCGACAGCGTCTCCATGATGGAGGCCGGATTGTTGCGATAGGCAACCTCGGTGACGGAAAATCCCATCGACTTGCCCATCATGATCCCGAACAGATGCGTGACGCTGCCCGGGCCTAGCGTGGCGTAGAACAGCGGCTTGTCGCGGCCCTTGGCGTAGGCGACGAAGCTCTTGACGTCGGTGGCTGGCGTCCGCGCGTTCACGGTCAGCGACAGCGGCCCGTTGCAGAGCATGGCGACAGAGGCGAAATCCTCGAGCTTGTAGGGCAGGTTCTTGCGTAGCAGCACGTTCAGCGAAATCGGCCCGGTGCCGCCGGCCAGGAGGACCGAGCCGTCCTTCGGCGCGCGCGCCACATATTGCGATCCGACGATGCCGTTGGCGCCGGGCTTGTTGTCGACGAGGACGGGTTGATCGAGGTTTTCCGCCATCGCCTTTGCGATCGAGCGCATCAGGCTGTCGATCGAACCGCCCGGCGCATAGGGCACGATGATGAAAATCTGCGACGCTCGCGCCCTGACGATTGCGGGTGCGCCAAGCGGCGCGGCGAGGGCGCCGGCGATCAGAGCTGTCGCCTGGCGTCGGCTGATCCTGGGCATGGAAAATCCTCCTCAAGGTCATTCTTGCTTGCCGTGAACCTAGCGGCTGACCGATCGGTCGGTCAATAGGAGCGCGAGAGGATATTGCAAGCAGGTGCGGTTGGTGTTATCAGCACAAAAAGCTGACCGATCGGTCAGGCGTAGCGATACGGCCCCAAGCAAGACGAACAGAAGCCAGGAGGAAGCCCAATGTCAGGAGATATCGTCACCCTCGAAGTGTCCGACAACATCGCGCTGGTGACGCTGAACCGGCCTCCGGTGAATGCGCTCGATCGCGCAATGCGCGACCGCATCGTGGCGGTGTTCGACGAGATTTCCGAGCGCCAGGACGTCAGGGTCGCGATCCTGACCGGCGCCGGCAAGGTGTTCTGCAGCGGTGCGGATCTGAAGGACCGGCCGGACCCGACCAAGATCGGCGCGTTTCACAGCCATAACCGCATCACGCGCGAGACCGGCAATTGCATCCGTGAATGCGCCAAGCCCGTCATCGCGGCGATCAACGGCGTCGCGCTCGGCGCGGGTGTGGGCCTGATGGCCTCCTGCGACATCTTCTACGCCTGCGAGGAAGCTGTCTTCGGCATGCCCGAGATCAATGTCGGTCTCGCCGGCGGTGCTGCGATGCTGAATACGATATTTGGCCGCTCGCTGATGCGTCGCATGTTCTTCACCGGCTATCGGGTGCCGGCCGCCGAACTCTATCGGCTCGGCATTATCGAGGCCTGCACCACCAAGGAGAACCTGCTCCCCGAGGCGATGAAGCTCGCGCGTGAGATCGCGTCCAAGAGCCCGATCGCGATGGAATACGCCAAGAACGCGGCGAACATGGTCGAGCTGATGCCGCCGCGCGATGCCTACCGCTTCGAGCAGAACATCACCATGGCCCTGTCCAAGACCGAGGACGCCAAGGAGGCGCGCATGGCGTTCCTGGAGAAGCGCGCGCCGGTGTTCAAGGGGCGCTGAGATGCGGGCGGGGGAGGGTCTCGACGCGCTGATGTCGCCGCGCTCGATCGCGATCATCGGCGCCTCGCAGGAGGCGACGAAGATCGGCGGTCGGCCGGTCGATCTGTTGCGTCGTCACGGCTATGCCGGCCGGATCTATCCGGTCAATCCCAGGGCTGCGACGGTGCAGGGGCTGCAAGCCTACGGCTCCGTCGCCGACCTGCCGGAAGCGCCCGACCTCGCCATCATCGCGGTCGATGCGGAACGCGCCGGCGAAGCGGTCGAGCAGTGCGCCGCCCGCGGCGTCCGCAGCGTCGTCGTCTTCTCCTCGGGTTTTGCCGAGCTCGGCGAGCAGGGTCGCGCCATGCAGGACCGGCTGCGCGTCGCCGCACAGCGCAGCGGCATGCGCCTGCTGGGGCCGAACTGCCTCGGCGCGGTCAGCATCGCCGAGAAGAGCATCGCGACCTTCTCGATCGTGCTCGAGCACGGCATGCCGGCTGCGGGTTCGCTCGGCATCGTGTCGCAGAGCGGCAATCTCGGCAGCTACACCATGCGTCTCGCCAGCGAGCGCGGCGTCGGCGTCAGCCGCTTCATCACGACGGGCAACGAGTGCGACATCGACATTGCCGACGGCATCGCCTGGATGGCGCGCGACCCCGCCACCAAGGTGATCCTGTGCTGTCTCGAAGCGTGCCGCGACGCCGGCCGCCTGATCGCCGCGCTTGAGGAGGCACGCGATGCCGGGAAGCCGGTCATCGCCATGAAGATCGGCACATCAGCGGCAGGCCAGGCCGCCGCGGCCTCGCACACCGGCGCGATGGCGGGATCGGATGCGGTGTTCGACGCGCTGTTTGCCCGCTGCGGCGCGGTGCGGGTGCGCAGCATCGACGAGCTGATCGATCTCGGCCATGCCGCATCGATCCTGCTGCCGGACCGGCTGCCGAAGGGGCCGGGCATCGCGATCCTCACGGCGTCGGGCGGTTTCGGCGTGCTGCTCGCGGATGCCGCGCAGTCGGTCGGGCTGACATTGCCGGAGCTCGGCGAGGAGACGCAGCGCCAGATTTTGGAATTGGTGCCCTTTGCATCCGCCCGCAACCCGGTCGACGCCACCGCGCAGATGTCGAGCCGTCCTGATCTCCTGGAGAAGATCATGACTGCCGTCGTGGCGGACGAACGGACCGACACGGTGATCCTGCCGCTGCCGTTCTCGCTGCATCTGCCGCGCCTGCGCTCCATCTATATGGACAGGTTGCGCAACATGCGCGCGCAATTTCCTCATCGCCCGATCGTCCTGTGTGTCGACGGTCCGGATGATGCGCTGGCCGAGCTGCATGCACTGGGCTTTCCGACCATCGCCAGCTTCGACGGCTGTTGCGCAACCGTTGCCGCACTGGTGCGGTTGCAGGCCGCATCGCAGCGTCCGCAGGACGCGCCCGAGGCAGTCGCGCAGGCGGCGCCGCTTCCGGCAGGCGCATTCCGCCATGAGCTTGGCGCCAAGCGCGCGCTTGCCGACGCCGGCGTTCCGGTGCTGGTCGAACATCTCGTGCAGGATGCGGATGCGGCAGTGCGCGCCGCCACCGAGATCGGTTATCCCGTGGTGCTGAAAATTGCCTCGCCCGATCTGCCGCACAAGACCGAGGCCGGCGGCGTGGTCGTCGGCCTCGGCTCGGAAGCCGACGTCCGGCGCGCCTATGCCCAGATGCGCGATCGCGTCGCCACCCGCGCGCCCACGGCGACGATCGACGGCGTGATCGTGGCGCCGATGGCCAAGGGTGTCGCTGAGCTGATCCTCGGCAGCCGCATCGACCCCGTGTTCGGACCGGTGGTAATGGTCGGCCTCGGCGGCATCTTCGCGGAGATCCTCCACGATTCCGCCGTGCAGATGGCACCGGTCAGCGAGGCGCAGGCCATGGCGATGCTGAGATCGCTCAAGGCCTTCGCGGTGCTCGACGGCGCACGCGGGCGGCCGCGTGCCGACCTCGACGCCGCGGCCCGGGCCGTTGCCGCACTGTCGCGCTTTGCCGCAGCGCATGCCGACACGGTCGCCGAGATCGACGTCAACCCGCTGCTGCTGCGCGCCGAGGGCGAGGGGGCCGTCGCGCTCGACGCGCTGCTGATCCCGCACGGCGCGCAGGCACGACACTGAATTCAAGACCACAAGAGGCCGCACAAGCCGGCCCAGAGGAAACGCGAAAGGCAGGAGGAAACGGTGAAGAGATCGACGATCACTGCGCTCGGCATGATTGCCTTGCTGCTCACGAATGCGCCCCTGCACGCGCAGGGCATCTCCGGCGATGTCGTCAAGATCGGCATCATGAACGACCAGAACGGCCCCTACGCCGACAATTGCGGCCTCGGTTCGGTCGCGGCGGCCAAGCTCGCGGTCGCGGATTTTGGCGGAACGGTCGGCGGCAAGAAGATCGAGCTCGTGATCGCCGATGACCAGAACAAGCCCGATGTCGGCGTCGCCATCGCCATGCGCTGGGTCGACAATGAGGGCGTCGATGCCATCGTCGGCTGCTCGACGTCCTCGATCGCGCTTGCGGTGCAGGAGATCATGAAGAACCGCAAGAAGCCCTACATGCTGGCCGGCACGGCGGGCTCATTCTTCACCAACGACAAATGCTCGCCGATGACGACGCAATGGGTGGTCGATACCTACGCCCAGCCCAAGGCCACCGTGAAGGCGCTGCTCGCGCAGGGCGTCGACAGCTGGTTCTTCCTGACGGTCGACTACGCTTTCGGCAAGGCTTGGCAGACTGACGCGACCAACTTCATCAAGGCCGGCGGCGGCAAGGTGGTCGGCTCGGTGCTGCATCCGCTGAATGCGTCGGATCTCTCCTCGTTCCTGCTGACGGCGCAGGCCAGTGGCGCCAAGGCGATCGCGCTCGCCAATTCGGGCTCTGATTTCGCCAATGCGATCAAGCAGGCGCAGGAATTCGGGCTGACCAAGTCGCAGCTGCTGGTCCCGCTCGGTCTCATGATCAGCCAGACTCACGGCATTGGCCTCAAGGACCTCCAGAACGTGCGGCTGACGACGCCGTTCTATTGGGACATGACGCCGGAAAGCCGGGCCTTCGCCAAGCGCTATGCCGAGGCGACGGGCGGTCAGTTGCTCAACGAGGGCAAGTCGGCCACTTACAGCGCCATCACGCATTATCTGAAAGCGGTCGCCGCCGCGGGGGCCGACGACGGCGAGGCCGTGATGCGGCAGATGAAGAACACGCCGGTCAACGATTTCGAGATGAAGAACGTCAGCATCCGGGCCGACGGCCAGGTGATGCGCCCGCTCTATGTCGCGCGGATCAAGACGCCGGCGGAATCCAAATACACCTACGACTATTACGAGATCACCGGCACGATCGCGCCCGAGGACGCGTGGCGGCCGGCGTCGGAGAGTGCCTGCGACCTTCTCAAGTCGCAGTGAGCAACAGGTAGCCGGACATGCCGGCACGGATGGCGAAAGCAGGAAGCAGGCGATGAGTGTAGTTGAAGCGGTATCGATGCAAGCCGTCGCGGGCGAGAACCTGATGGGCGAAGCCTATCGCGATGCGATGCATCGCTGGCTGCATGCCAATCTGCCCGCCAGCTTCCGCAGCGACAGCGCCGCGTTCGCGGCGCCCACGCTGCAGCAGTCCGTCGCCTGGGAGGCGGCGATGTACCGCGCCGGCCTCACCGGCATCACCTGGCCGCAGGCCTATGGCGGGCATGGCCGCTCCTTGCGCGAACATCTCATCGCCAATCAGGAGATCGGCCGGCTTGCGATGCCGGAGAGCGTCAACTCGATCGGCAAGGAGCTTGCCGGTCCGATCATCCTGGCCGTCGGCACCGAGGAACAGAAGCGGCGCTTCCTGCCGGCGATCCTCGAGATGCGCAACATCTGGTGCCAGGGCTTCTCCGAGCCCGAGGCCGGCTCCGACCTTGCGGCCCTGCGCACCCGTGCCACGCGGGATGGTGACGGCTGGCGTATCAACGGCCAGAAGATCTGGACCAGCGGCGCCTATCGCGCACAGCGCTGCCTGGTGCTCGCGCGCACCGGACCGCTGGAGGACCGCCATCGCGGTCTTGCCATGTTCGCGGTGCCGCTCGATGCCAAGGGCGTGCGCGTGCGCACCATCAAGTCGATCGACGGCCGCGAGAGTTTTTGCGAGGTGTTCTTCGACGAGGTCGAAGTTGCCCAGACGGATGCGATCGGCGCGCCCGACGAGGGCTGGGCCGCGGCGATCCGCGTGCTCGAGATCGAGCGCGCGACCAACCGGATGTACCGCGCCTGGCGCTTCGAGAACGAGCTGCGCCATCTGATCTCCGCCAGCAAGACCGACCCGGTGCTGTCGGCGATGGTCGCGGACCGCCACTATGCGGTCCGGCTCGGCGAAGTCGCGGTCGAGATCGAGGTGCTGAAGGCGCATGTCGAGACGGCCGTGGAAGCGCTCGCGAGCGGCGACAAGATCGGGGCGCGCGGCAGTCTTGCGAAGCTGTACTGGAGCGAATCGCATCAGCGCTTCGCTGCGCTCGCGATCGAGCTGCTGTCGCAGGCCTCGCTGCCGCAGAACCCGGCGATCAAGGTGGCACGGCGACGCTTCGAGACCATCTACCTCCAGGCGCGTGCCGAGACGATCTATGCCGGCACCACCGAGATTCAGCTCGGTATCATCGCCGACCGGATCCTCCAGCTGTCGCGAGGCAAATAATGGCCGCGCAGGGTCAGGTCGCGGGCCTGCTGCACGATCGCCGCGTCGTGGTGACGGGGGCGGGGCAGGGGATCGGACGTGCCATCGCGCTCGGCATCGCCGCTGCCGGCGCGAAGGTAGTCGTGACCGATCTGCGGCAGGACCGGGCAGAGTCTGCCGCGCGCGAGATCAGGGACGCGGGCAAGGAGGCGCTGGCCTGCGCGCTCGATGTGACCGATGCTGCGGCCTGCGGTGAGTTGGCGAAGCGCGTGGACGAGGAGATCGGTCCCGCCGACGTCGTGGTCAATAATGCCGGCATCATCATCCGCGAGTCGATCGACAGCCCGCGGGCCCACGAGAACTGGCGCCAGGTTTTCGACGTCAACGTCAACGGCACCTTCAACATGGTTCATGCCTTCATCCCCGCGCTGCGCAAGACGCACGGGTCCATCATCAACGTTGCCTCGGTCGCGGCCTTTGGCGGCATGAATGGCGCGCTCGGTTATTCGCCGTCCAAGGGGGCGGTGCGGTTGTTCACGCAGGCGCTGGCCCGCGATCTCGCGCCCGACGGCATCCGGGTCAACGCCGTTGCGCCCGGCATCATCGCGACCGAGATGAGCGAGAGCACGCGCGACAATCCGACGAGGCTCTCCGGCCTGATGGCGCGCACCCCGACGAAGCGCGTAGGGCAGCCCGACGAGATCGCTGGACCCGTGATCTTTCTGGCATCGGCGATGGCCTCCTATGTCAACGGCGTCATCCTGCCGGTCGACGGCGGGTATCTCGCCTAGTGAACGATTGTAGTCGCAGGGTTTTGAGAAGAGGACGATGATGAGCATGGCCGAAGGACTTCAGCCCGCCGAGTTCGCGGCAACCGCGACACGCGCAGTGACCGCATGCGCGGGCCTGGACGTTCGTGAACAGGCGCGCAATCTCGCCGGCGACGGCCTGCTCGGCGTCATCGCGGATGAGGAGGTGGGCGGGCTCGCCCTGCCGCTTGGCTTCGCAGTGCCGGTGATCGCGGCCGCGCATTCGGGATTGCTCGGCTTCCCGCTGCTGGAAACCATTCTCGTCAGCCGGCTGCTCCAGTCATCGCTGACCCGTCTTGCCGGCGCGATCGTGTCCGGCGAGAAGCTGGCGACGATCGCCTGGCAGGGCGAGGCGATCGCCGACCGGGAAGACGGACTGCTGATGCTGAGCGGTACGCTCGCGCGCGCCCCTTGCGCTGCATCGGTCGACCACATCCTGGTACGGATGAGTGGTGGTGCGGCAGCGCTGATCCCGGCCAATGCCAAAGGCGTCCTGGTGGAGGACGCGGCCGGCCTCGACCTGACGGTGCCGGAGCACGTGGTGCGGCTTGAGAAAGTCGAAGTTCCCATCGGCTCCGTCCTGCCGGCCGGAACATGGGATGGGCTCAACTCGGATGCCAATGTGCTTCGTGCCGCGGCCATCTTGGGATCGGCTGAGGCGTGCCTGGCGCTCGCGCAGGAGCATGCCTCGACGCGCCGTCAGTTCGGCCACGCCTTGTCCTATAATCAGGCCATCCGCCATGCGCTGGCGCGCCAGAAATTGGGATTAGAGAGTATCCGTCATGCGATCACGCGCGGCCTGTCCGAGGGCGGTGGCCCGGTTCAGCGTGATGCGGCGTTCCTGGCGGCAGCGACCTATGGCAGCTCGATCAGCGAAGGCGCGCTACAGATCCATGGCGGCATGGGTTTCACCTGGGACGTGCCGGTGCATCGCCATTTGCGCCGCATCCGCACGCTCCAGGCACAGGGCGATGCCAGCGCCCTGATCAGCGCATTCGGCCGCCGTTACGTGTCGGAAATTGCACCGTTCGCAGAGACGGGAGCGTGAGGAGATAGTCATGACCGAGATCAAGGATCAAACCCTCGCAGGCCGCATCGCCCTCGTCACCGGCGCTGGCAATGGCATCGGCCGCGCGACCGCGCTCAAGCTGGCCGCGCGCGGCGCGATCGTCGGCGTCAATGATTTGAAGCCGGAATTTGTTGATAGCACGGTGGATGCGATCAAGGCAGCGGGCGGCAACGCGGTTGCCGTCACGCATGACGTTTCCAGCCGCGACGGCATGCGGCAGGCGGTTCTCGGATTGGCGGAGCGTCAGAGGCGTTTCGACATCCTCGTCAACAACGCGGCGTGGGTGCGCTATCAATCCGTCCCGGACATCGCTCCGGAAACCGTCGATCGCATGCTCAACATCGGCTTCAAGGCGATCATCTGGGGAATCCAGGCCGCCGCGGAAGTCATGGACGCCGAGCGCGGCGGCGCCATCGTCAACGTCGCCTCGGTGGCCGGCCTGATCTCAGCCAAGAACAGCATCGTCTATAGCGGCATCAAGGCCGGTGTCATGGGCATCACGCGCGCGGCCGCAGCCGAGCTCGGCGCGCGCAACATCCGCGTCAACGCGGTCGCGCCCTCGGCGATTCCGACCGAGGGCACGATGCGCAATCGCAACGCCGAGCTCGACGCGCGCCGGGTCGCGCGGACACCGCTCGGGCGGCTTGGCACCGTCGACGACATCGCCAAGGCGATCTGCTTCCTCGCCGGCGACGAGAGCGGCTTCATCTCGGCGCAGGTGCTCACCGTCGACGGCGGCATCACCCTGACCAACATTGCCTGACGGGACGATCGCGATGTCCAATCTGACGCCGGAACAGCAGGCGCTGAAGGACGCCTACGTCAAGGCCCGCGGCTATTGGCGGCCCTGGACGGAAGGCCTGTTGCGCCTCGATCCCGAATTTCTCCAGACCTACGGCAGATATGCGGGCTATGCCGCGGAGAAGGGACCGCTGTCGCCCAAGATGCGGGAGCTGATCTATGTCGCGCTCGACGGTTCGGCAACGCATCTGTTCCGTTCCGGCCTCGCGCTGCACCTCGTTCTTGCGCTTCAGGCGGGAGCCTCGGCGCAGGAGATCATCGACGTATTCCGGCTCGCGACGGTTCAGGGGCTCGACGGCAGCAATGTCGGCATCAATATCCTTGCCGAGGAATTGGCAAGCGCGGGCCTCGCGGTCGATCAGCCCGAGCTGACGGACGAGCAGAGGGCGCTCCGGAGCGCCTATGTGGCGAAATTCGGAGACTGGCCCGACTTCTGCGAGCAATGGCTGCGGCACGATCCCGGCTATTTCGCCGTTATGCTCGATCTCCTCGCGGGCGGGCACGCCGAAGGTGGTCTCGACCAGCGCTCGCGATGTCTGATCTCGATCGCATTGAACGCCTGCTTCACGGGGCTCGATCCGCACGGGCTGCGTGTGCAGATCAGGCGCGCCCTGCGGCTTGGCATCGACCAGCGCGAGATCGTGCAGGTCCTTCAGATGACCGCACATCTCGGCGTGCACGCATGCGCCGTCGGCGTGCCGGTTCTGATGGAAGCCCTCGACGAACGCTCCAGAACCGGCGCAGGCAAGGGCGAGGCAGGAGGAGCGGAATGAAGGGATTGGCCATCCGCAACCAGCGGGCGTTCGCGTCCGGCGCGCTGTTCCTCGCCTTTGCGATCTTCTTCTTCCTGGTCGCGCTGGAATATCCCGCCGGCACGGCTGCGAAGATGGGGCCGGGTTATTTCCCGCGCATGCTCGCGATCGTGCTCGCTGCCATCGGTCTCGTCGTGATGCTCGGGGCGATCAAGCCGGGCGCAAGTCGGGAGGCGCTGCGCCAATGGGATCTCAAGGGGCTCGCCTGGATCACCGGATCGGTGGTGCTGTTCGGCGCCCTGCTGTTTCCGCTCGGCCTGGTTGGCGCCTTGTTCGTCCTGATCATGGTGTCGAGCAAAGCCAGCCCTGAATTCACCTGGACGGGCGCGCTGACCAATGCGGCGGTGCTCATCGTGCTGTGCCTTGCCGTCTTCGTCTATGGTCTCGGGCTGCCATTGCCCGTCTGGCCCTCCCTTTTCAACTGAACGAGCCGGTCGATGGATCTCTTCCACAATCTGGCGATCGGCTTTGCGACGGCAGCCCAGCCCGCCAATCTGCTCTACGCCTTCTTCGGCTGCCTGCTCGGCACCTTGATCGGCGTGCTTCCCGGCCTCGGTCCGCTCGCGACCATCGCGATGTTGCTGCCGATCACCTATGCGCTGCAACCGGACGCCGCGCTGATCATGCTCGCCGGCATCTATTACGGCGCGCAGTATGGCGGCTCGACCACGGCCATCGTGGTCAATCTGCCCGGCGAGTCCTCGTCCGTCGTCACCACGATCGACGGCTACCAGATGGCGAAGCAGGGCCGCGCCGGCGTCGCGCTCGCGACCGCGGCGATCGGCTCCTTCTTCGCCGGCTGCGTCGCGACGCTCGCTCTTGCAGCCCTCGCGGGCCCTTTGACTGCGACCGCGCTCCTGTTCGGTCCCAAGGAATTCTTCGCGCTGATGATCCTGGGCCTGATCCTAGCCTCGGTGCTGTCGAGCGGCCCCTTCATCGAGGGCATCGGCATGGTCGTGCTCGGCATGCTCCTGAGTCTCGTCGGCACTGACCTCAACAGCGGCAGCCAGCGCTTTGCCTTCGGCATTCCCCAGCTGTTCGACGGCCTCGATTTCGTGCCGTTGGCGATGGGCATCTTCGGCTTCGCCGAGATCGTCAAGAATCTCGAGCAGGACGACAAGCTGTCGCTGGTGACGCAGAAGATCACCAATTTGTTTCCGACCCGCGACGACTTCCGTCGCATGGTGCCGGCGATGCTGCGCGGCACGGCGCTCGGCACGCTGCTCGGCGTTCTGCCCGGCGGCGGCGCGGTGCTGTCGTCGTTTGCGTCCTATACGCTGGAGAAGAAGCTGTCGCGCCACCCCGAGCAGTTCGGCAAGGGCGCCATCGAAGGCGTTGCCGGCCCGGAATCCGCCAACAATGCCGGCGCCCAGACTTCGTTCATTCCATTGCTGACCCTTGGCGTTCCCTCCAACGTCGTGATGGCGCTGATGGTCGGCGCCATGAACATCCATAACATCCATCCGGGCCCCGAGGTGATGACGAAGAACCCGACCCTGTTCTGGGGCCTGATCGCCTCGATGTGGGTCGGAAATCTGATGCTGCTGATCCTCAATCTTCCGCTGGTCGGATTGTGGGTGAAGCTGCTCACGATTCCCTACCGCTATCTATTCCCCGCGATCATGGTGTTCTGCTCGATCGGCGTCTATTCCATCAACAGCGGAACGTTCGAGGTCTATGAAGCTGCTGTGTTCTGCGTGTTCGGCTACATCCTGATCAAGCTGCAACTGCCGGCGGCACCGCTGCTGCTGGGCCTGGTGCTGGGTCCGGCCATCGAGGAGAACTTCCGCCGCGCCATGGTGCTGTCGCGGGGCGATGCCACCGTGCTGCTGACCTCGCCGCTCTCGGCGAGCCTGCTGGCTGCCGCTGCCATCGCGGTCCTCCTGATCATGCTGCCGACAATCCGCGCCCGGCGCGAGGAGGCGCTCCAGGAATGAGAGACTTCGGAAGGCTTCCGTCATGATCCGTGAACCTGCCGCCTTCGAGGCCCTACTGGAGCGTGTCCGCTGCTTCGTCCGCGACATCGCCATTCCAACCGAGGCACGCGTCGAAAGCTGCGATGAGGTCCCGGCGGACATCGTTGCCACCATGCGCGAGGAAGGCTTCTTCGGCTGGAGCATCCCCGAGACCTATGGCGGAGCCGGCCTCACCACGGAGGAGCTCGTCCTTGCCGCGTTCGAGCTGTCGCAATGCTCGGTCGCCTTCCGCGCCCGCGTGGGCACCAACACCGGCATCGGTTCGGAGGGAATCGTCGCCGATGGCACCGAGCAGCAGAAGCAGACCTATCTGCCGCGCCTTGCCAGCGGGGAATGGACCGGCTGCCTCGCGGTGACCGAGCCCGACGCCGGCTCGGAAGCTTCGAACGTGCGGACCATCGCCCGCCGCGAGGGCGATCACTACGTTCTCGACGGCGAGAAGTGCTTCATCACCAATGCGCCCGTCGCTGATGTCTTCACCGTCACCGCGCGAACCGATCCGCAGTCGAAAGGTGCCGCGGGCGTCTCGGCCTTCATCGTCGAGCGCAGTAGCCCGGGCCTTGCGACCGGCGCGCCCTATCGCAAGATGGGGCAGGCGGGCTCGCCCGTGAGCGCGGTCTATTTCAACCAGTGCCGGGTGCCCGCGGCCAATCTGATCGGCGGCCGCGAAGGCGCGGGCTTCAAGACCATCATGAAGGTGCTGAACAAGCAGCGCATTCATCTGGCCGCCCTGTCGACCGGGCCGGCGATCCGGATGCTAGACATGGCGATCCGCTATACCGGCAGCCGTGTTCAGTTCGGCGAGCCGATCGCGAATTACCAGCTGGTGCAGGCGATGATCGCGGACTGCCGGACCGAGATTTTCGCGGCGCAGTCGATGATTCTCGAGACCGCGCGCAAACGCGACCGCGGCGAAGACATCGCGCTCGAAGCGTCGATGTGCAAATATTTCGCGACCGAGATGTGCGGCCGCGTGGCCGATCGCTGCGTGCAGATGTTCGGCGGCGCCGGCTACGTCGCCGATCACTCCTCGATCGAACGCTGGTACAGGGACGTCCGGCTGTTCCGTCTTTACGAGGGCACCAGCCAGATTCATCAGCTCAACATCGCGCGCCTGCTGCTGCGGGATGCAGTGTGAGCCGTCAAGCCAAATTGAGGAAGTGAGATGAGCGGGCCGCTCGAAGGACTGAAGGTCCTGGACATCGCGACCATCGTCGCTGCGCCGTTCGCGGCAACGCTGCTGGCCGACTACGGCGCCGAGGTGCTCAAGATCGAGATGCCCGGGCAGGGCGACGGCGTGCGCGCCTTTCCGCCGTTCAAGGACGGCAAGCCGTTGTGGTGGAAGAGCGTCAACCGCAACAAGAAGTTCGCAACGCTCGACCTGCGCAAGCCGGAAGGCGTCGCGCTGTTCAAGCGGATGCTGCCGCAATTCGACGTGCTGATCGAGAATTTCCGCCCCGGCACGCTCGACCGTTGGGGATTGTCGAAGGAGGTGCTGTGGCAGATCCAGCCGCGTCTCGTCATCCTGCGCGCCACCGCGTTCGGCCAGGACGGACCGTATCGCGACAGGCCCGGCTTCGCGCGGATTTTCGAGGCGATGGGCGGGCTCACCTACATCACCGGGGAGGCCGGCGGTCAGCCGATGCATCCGGGCTATCCGATCGGTGACGCGATCGGCGGCCTGTTCGGCGCGGTCGGCGCGCTCGCGGCGCTGTGGAAGCGCGCGAAAAATCCGGATGCACCGGGTGAGGAGATTGATCTCGCGCTGACCGAAGCCGTTTTCCGGCTGCTCGACGTTTTGCCGATCGAGTTCGATCAGTTGGGAGAGGTGCGCGGCCGGATCGGAAACGGCAACGCGTATTCCGCGCCCGCCGCGGTCTACCGGACCCGCGATGATCGCTGGGTCACGCTGGCGGGCTCGACCAATGCGCTGTTTGCGGCGAATTGCCGGGCCATCGGCCGGCCTGACCTGATCGAGGATCCCCGTTTTTCCAACAACGCGCGCCGCGTCGAGCATTCGGCGGAGTTGAATGCGATCTTCTCGCAATGGTGCGGCGACCATACGCTCGAAGACGTGCTTGCCGCCTTTGCCGCCGAGGAGGGCACGCTGGCGCCGATCTATGCGATCGACCAGATCGCCGCCGATCCGCAATCCCTGGCGCGCGAGATGATCACCCGCGTTCCCGACCGGGATTTCGGCTCGGTGGCGATGTCGAATGTCGTGCCGCGTTTCACGGTCGATCGCGCGCGGTTGAAGACATCCGCGGGCGACATCGGCCAGGACAATCGCGAGATCTACCAGCGCTGGCTCGGGCTTTCAGAGGCCGAGATCGATCGCCTCGCCGAGCTGAAGGTCATCTGACAAGGTCGCGAGGCCGCAGGGCGAAGCAGGCTCGGCGGCGCTATTGCCGGGCCGCGATCGCGGTCATCTCGAGCTTGACGCCCGGACCGAGATCGGCCACGCCGATTGCAGCGCGCGCCGGCAGATGCGCTTCCGCGAAGTGCGCCTTCCAGGCCGCGTTGAACTCGGCCTTCTCCTTGAGATCGGTCATGTAGATGGTCACCTGCAAGACCTTGGAAACATCGGACCCGAGGGTCTTCAGCAGCTGCGCCAGCTGCCGGAGGACGTCGTTGGCCTGGCCCGACATATCGAGGCTCGTATCCTCGGGGACGATCCCGCCGATGTAGAGCACACCATTGTGCTCGACCACTTCGTGGAGAAGTCCTTCGTAGGGCAAGACGCGATTTATCATGATGAGACCGATACTGCTCGAGGGGATGCGTGGCGTATCGCATATTCCGACCACCAATACGAGACCCTTACCTCACTGGCCCTCCGCGCCTTCTGATCATGAGGAGGAGCGGGGGACGCAGCAAGGTGCATTCCCGCTTTGCGGCCGGTGCTGCCGCGCACGGCTTTGGCCGGAAATCAGGAAGCTCGCCAGCGCCAGCATCCAGACGGAAAGCCCGCCATAGAGCATCACCAGCCTGAAGCCATGGATCAGCGCATCCTGCAGGACGGCTTCCGCCGCCGGCGTCAGGCTCAGCTCGGGGATATCGGACACGCGGACGGCACCGCCGGCGATCTTCTGCGCAACATCTTGCAGGCAGCCGGCGTCGAGCGCGACGGGAAGTGTGCTGCTCAGCCGGGACGAAATGCCCGCGATCAGGATGAAGCCTATCAAGGCGATGTTGATCGCCAGCGAAATCATGCGGGCGCTCATGTCGATCCCTGAGGCCATGCCGGCCCGCGTGCTCGGCGCCGATGCGGTCGTGACGTTGGTCACCGGCGTATTGGTGAGACCGAGGCCGACGCCTGCGAGGAGGCATCCCGGCGCCAGCGTCAGCCAGCTGACATGCGCGACGCCGCTGCCGGTCCACATCAGTAGGAAGCCGAGACCGATCACGAACAGGCCGGCCGGGATGGCGATGCCGCCGCCAAACCTCAGCAAGATCCGTTCGCCGAACGGCGGAACGACGAGCGTCGGAAGTGTGTAGGCGAGCAGCGCCAGGCCTGCCGCGATGTTGTCGTAGCCAAGCGCGCTACGGAAGAAGATCGGCAGGGAGATCATGAACGGCCAGAAGCTGAAGTTCATGCCGGCCGACCCCAGCAGGGCGCCAGAGAAGGCGGGTATGCGCAGGACCGAGAAGTCGAACATCGGGCGGGCGCTACGCGTCTCCGCCAGCACGAAGGCGACGAAGCTGAGAACCGCCGTCGCGACAATCGCAAAGCCGGTCGGACTGGTGAAGCCGAAATCAGGACCCTGCGTGATGTAGAAGGCCACACAGAACACCGAGGTTGAGAGCGTCGCGATCCCCGCGACATCGAGATGCGTCGCGTCGGGATCGCGCGACTCCTGCACGCCGGTCGCGGCGAGCGCAGTCGCGGCAATGGCGATGACGGCATGGACCAGGAACACCCACTGCCAGCCGGAGACTGCGACGATCGCCGCCCCGATGATGGGGCCGAAGCCAAGGCCAATTCCGAAGATGATCCCCCAGGCCGCAAAGGCGCGAGCGCGCTCCGGTCCTTCCTGGAATTGATGTGAGAGAACCGCAACCTGGCAGATCAGCATCGCGCCGCCGCTCATGCCCTGAAGGAAGCGGCTCCCGATGAGGACCAGGGCGTCCTGTGCTAGGCCGCAGACCAGCGAGGCAAGTCCGAACACGACGATGCTGACGACGAACACAAGTTTTCTGCCATAGCGATCCGCCAGCGTCCCCGTCGCCATCAGAACCGTCGTAACTGCGATGGTGTAGGCGTTCATGATCCACTGGAGCTGCTGGAAGGTTGCGTGCAGCACCGTCTCCAGTGTCGGCAGGATCGTCGGCACGCTGGAGATCTCCAGACCGAACATGAGGGACGCAAGGCACGCCGCGGCGAGGGCAATCGTGTTTCGTCGTGATGGTGAGACCGTCAAAGCTATGACCTCCAAACTTGGTGCCGATGACGGACGTGCAGGCGCGGCATCCCTCGATCGAAGGATGCTGCTTTCCCCTGCGCTGCCGTGCGTCAGGCCGCGCGAACATAGGGGGGCCTTGACCACAACAAAATCCGATCAATATAGATTTCAGAGACAACAAAGCCGGATGGTGGAATGCTCTCGCTCGATGTCGATGCCGTCAGGGCTTTTGTGATGGTGGCGGATCTCCACAGCTTCACGCGCGCCGCAAAGGCTTTGGGGACTACGCAAGGGGCGATCAGCGTGAAGCTGAAGCGGCTCGAGGATCGCATCGGTCATCGCTTGCTCGAACGCACGCCGCGCTCGGTGCGGCTGTCGGCGCAGGGAACCGCCTTCCTCCAGGGCGCGCGGGACTTCATCGCGGCTCACGAGCGCGCGATCGCGGGACTCACTGCGCCGCCGCGTCACTTCGGCCTCGGCATTGCCGCGCATGTCGCAGGCCCGGAGGTTCCGTCCCTGCTGTCGCGGCTCCATGCGCATGATCCGAATTTGACCATCGAGGTCCAGCTCGACAGTTCGCGAAACCTCCTCGATCTGTTCGATCAGGGACGGCTGGACGCGGCCATCGTCCAGCGCGAGGACGATCGTCGCGACGGCGAGACGCTTGCACACGAGCGCTTCGGCTGGTTCGCAGCGCAGGGGTTCGAGCACAGGCCGGGAGAGCCCTTGCGCCTCGCCGCGCTGGCCGCGACCTGCGGTGTCCGCAACATCGCCACGCAGGCACTGGACGCTGCCGGCATCAAATGGACCGAGGTGTTTTTGGGAGGTGGCTCCTCTGCGGTCCACGCCGCGGTTGTGGCCGGACTCGCAATCGCACCGTTGTCGTATCGGATCGCTCCTGGCGGCACGATCGACATCGGCGAGCGGCTTGGGCTACCAAAACTTCCACCGTCCGAGGTCGTGCTTCATTCGTCCTTGACGGATCGACGGTCGCGGGCTGCCCTGGCCGCATTGGCGGCCGCATTCCGCGAGCATCGTGCGCCGGCGTGAGCCCACGCGAAGCCAGCGACTGTCGTTCCAACGAAACGTTCACCAGACCGCACGGCGTACAGGGGAGCCCCGCGTCTACGTCAGCCTGATCGCCATGACATCGGGATGTGGATCGGTATACTGCCACCACGCACCGGAACAAGGATCTCGCGATGGACGATACGATTGGCTTCCCCGACCCGGGCCTCGACCTGTCGGACGGCTTCAAGCCGCACACCTCGCATTGGGGCGTGTTTTCCGCGCGTCACGGCGAAGCCGGGCTCGAGGTCAGGGCCTATGCGGGCGATCCTGATCCGAACGGCATCATCGAAAATTTCCCCGGCGCGCTGCGCCACCAGGCGCGCATCGCCCAGCCGGCGATCCGCCGCGGCTGGCTCGAGCGGGGTCCAGGTCCGGACGATCGCCGCGGCCGCGACGAGTTCGTCTCGGTGAGCTGGGAGAAGGCGCTCGATCTGCTCGGCGACGAGCTCGGCCGCATCCGCGACACGCGCGGTCCCGGCGCCGTGTTCGGCGGCTCCTATGGCTGGTCGAGCGCGGGCCGCTTCCATCATGCCCAGAGCCAGGTGCACCGCTTCCTCAACATCGCCATGGGCGGCTATGTGCGCTCGGTGAACACCTACTCGTCGGGTGCGTCCTCGGTGCTGCTACCGCAGATCCTCGCGGGCTACGAGGACATCACCAAGCGCAACGTCACTTGGGAGCAGATCGCTGCCGAGACCGACATCGTGCTCGCTTTCGGCGGCATGGCGCTGAAAAACTCCATGGTGGCCGGCGGCTCGATCAGCAAGCATGTCGAGCGCGGCGCGATGGAAGCTGCGCGTCGGCGCGGCTGCGAGTTCATTCTGGTGAGCCCGCTGCGCGACGATCTTCCCGTCGAGGCGGGCGCGGAGTGGATGACCTGCGTGCCCGGCACCGACACCGCCCTGATGCTCGGCATCGTCCACACGCTGGTCGCGGAAAACCTGCACGACCAGGCCTTCCTCGATCGCTATACCGAAGGCTGGCCGGTTTTCTTGCGCTATCTCCTTGGCGAGAGCGACGGGCAGCCCAAGCACGCCGACTGGGCCGCATCGATCTCAGGCGTCGACGCCGACGCCATCCGCTCGCTTGCGCGCCGCGCTGCCGGCAAGCGCGCGCTGATCACCGTCTCGCATTCGCTCCAGCGCGCCGAGCATGGCGAGCAGCCGGTGTGGATGGGCATGGTGCTGGCGGCAGCCCTCGGCCAGATCGGACTCCCCGGCGGCGGCTACGCCTATTCGCTCGGCGCGATCGGCTATTACGGCCGCCGCGTCAACGACGTGCCGGGGCCGACGCTGGGGCAGGGCCGCAACGGCGTTGCCGATTTCATTCCGGTGGCGCGCATCGCCGACATGCTGCTCAATCCCGGCGCCACCTATCGCTACAATGGCGAGACGCGGACCTATCCGGACATTCGCCTCGTCTACTGGGCCGGCGGCAATCCCTTCCATCACCACCAGGACATCAACCGCCTGCGCAAGGCGTTTGCGCAGCTCGATACCTTCGTGGTGCACGAGCTCGCCTGGACTGCGACGGCGCGTCACGCCGACATCGTGCTGCCGAGCACGATGACACTCGAGCGCGAGGACATCGGCTATTCCACCAACGATCCCCTCATGGTCGCGATGCACCGCATCGCCGAGCCGTTCGGCCTTGCACGGGACGATTACGAGATATTTGCCGATCTCGCCGAGCGTCTCGGCGCCCGCGAACCCTTCACCGAGGGCCGCACATCGCGGCAATGGCTGGAGCATCTCTACGAGCCGACCCGCGCCTCGCTGGCCAAGCGCGGTCTTGAGGCCCCCAGCTTCGAAACATTCTGGCAGCGCGGCAGCCTGGTCGTGCCGCAGCAGCCCGACGATGGCGGCCGGCTGCGCCGCTTCCGCGAGGATCCCGTCAATCATGCGCTGCCGACGCCGAGCGGCCGCATCGAGGTCTTTTCGCAAAAGATCGCGGGCCATGGCGATGCGGATTGCCCCGGCCATCCGGTTTGGCTGAAAAAGACCGACATGCCGAGACCGGGCGCGCCGTGCTTCCTCGTTGCCAACCAGCCGGTGACCCGCCTGCACAGCCAGCTCGATTTCGGCGGCCATTCGCTTGGCGCAAAGCATCGCGGCCGCGAGGTCGCGCGCATGAACCCGGTTGATGCAAATGCCCGCGGCATCAAGGATGGCGACATCATCCGCCTGTTCAACGAACGCGGCGCGTGCCTTGCCGCCGTCCACGTCACCGACGGCATCGCGGCCGGTGTCGTGCAGCTTCCGACCGGCGCCTGGTACGATCCGATGGACCCCGAGGACGAGGCGCCGCTCTGCGTGCACGGCAATCCGAACGTGCTCACCCGCGACATCGGCACGTCGTCGTTCGCGCAAGGCTGCACGGGGCAGCTGACGACGGTGGAGGTGGAGAAGTTCACCGGCAATCTGCCGCCGATCCGGGCGTTCGATCCGGTGTAGGGGGAAGGCGCCTTCGCCTTCCTGTTTGCGGAAGGGCGCCGTTGCCGGCTACGCATGACTCTGCCGGGCGCCCTGCTGAACGGCCGCTGATGCGCTGCATCAAAAACGATAGCGCAAATGACTGGGGCCGACGCAAGTACCTGCAAGGACGCGGCTTGTAGCGATTTCGCCCCAGTGCATCTTCAAAACGCATCGGTCGTGGTCCCACGAAACCTGTCTGCACGCCCAGCGTCCAGGACGCGCCCCTACACCTCTGGATTGTACGATCGAACAGGAATATACTGGCTAACTGCGCCCCCTTTTTATTAGGCGCCCCGTTGATACGCTTCCACGTTGCTTCCTGCGAATTGCGCGCAGGCGCTGATGCGAACGAAGACTTTTTCCGTATTACAAATAAAGATTTTGAACATGTCGATTCCAGCAGCTGCGGCCCCGCCACGAGGAAGCTTTCCGTTTGTCGTCTGCTTGGTTTGCCTGGCGGCTTACTTCAGCTACCATCTTGTCAAATTCTCCCCGCTCTCGGACTACTTCCTGTACACGGCGGAGTTTGCGCACGACAATTTCGGCTGGCGATTGATCGCTCAATTCCTGCTCTGCATCGGGTTGTATCTGATCTTCGCCATTCTGCTATTTCGCAGAGTCATTTCGCGTGCAAAGGGCACCGCGCTCTCTCCGGCACCATCGGTCATCGAACGATTGGCGCGGTTGATCATTCTCGTCATGCCGGCCGTTGCTCTCAGCTATTTGCTGATCGATGCCGCGGGCCAAGCCGCCGGCGGGTCATGGGTGATCTGGCTGGCTGCCTCCGTTGTCATCATTACCACCGTGATTCAGGCGATCATGGCCTCAATTCCGATAAATCAAGAGCAGCGTGTTGCGTCCGTCGGGAAAACGCTGGCCATTCTGGTGTTGGCCGGCGGCTGCGCGCTCGCGCTTTATTTTTGGCTTTGGTACGACGTGATCGGTGCAACCTTCTTCATCGGTGGCGTCGGAATCATCCTGCTGTTTCTCGTATGTCTGTTGCTGCTCGGTGAGGCCCTCATTTGGTTGAACGGCATCGTTTATGGGGCCACTGCTTGGCTCCTTGTGGTAGTTCTGCTGAGCCAATTCATTGGCGGTTCATCGCCTGAATTTCCCTACAGCGTCGTTGACATCGGCGACGCAAAGCCGGAAACGCCCGCGGCAATCGAGAGCACCGTTCAAAATCGCAAGGTGCCAAGCCTTGTTCCTGGTTTCCGCAGCTGGCTGGAACAGCGCCGGATTTCGGCTGGGTCGGGTGAGCAAGGGCGGAAATATCCGATCTTCATCGTAGCAGCGCAGGGAGGCGGTCAGTACGCGGCCTATCACACGGCACTCTCCCTTGCCCGCCTCTATGATAGCTGCCCGAAACTCAAAGACCATGTCTTCGCGATCAGCGGCGTCTCCGGCGGAAGTCTGGGCGCGAGCATCTTCAGCGAACTGTTGCGTCGATCTGAACCGCTCGGGGACGGGTGCTCCGCTGCTCCGGTCAGTGACGGCAAGCTGGAGAAATCCGTCCGCGAGTTCTTTGAATACGATTTGGTGACCCCGGTCGTCGCGAGCGGACTTTTCTTCGATGCGCCAACTCTTGCCATTCCGCAACTGCATCTTGCTCCGGACCGGGCAAACACGCTCGAGCTAGCCGTCAAGAACGCGATCAACGCCGTAACGGGCTCGAACGGAGACGACAGCTCAACACAGTTCTATTCGTCATGGTCTGCCGCAGGTGTTGCTCCAGCGCTGTTCTTGAACACAACCAGCGCGAACTATGGAAGGCCGACCCTGATTTCGCAGCTATATATGACAGACAAGCGTACCGCGGGTGCATTCTCGGAGGTGTTCGCCTCGGTTTGGGGCCGGCTCACGCAACAAACCGAGAAAGATCCTGAGCGGCTGAGGGCTGTTCAGCGCATGGTCACCACCGGGATTCGTTCGAGCGAGTATTCGCGGCCGGCCTATTTCAACATTCTCGAATATCGCCCCAATCTTCAATTGTCGCTTCTGACGGCAGCAATACTGAGTGCGCGTTTTCCCTATGTGACGCCGCCCGGCGTGTTGTATGCGGACAAGAAGATCGTAGCTGCGGACGCGACATTGCGGGAGACCACCGGGCTTCAATTGATCGACGGCGGTTTCTGGGACAACAGCGGCATCGCCACCGCTATCGAGATCATCAAGCAGTTGCAGGCTGCCGAGGACACCAAGACTCTCGTATCAAATCTCGAACTTCATCTGATTTCGTTCGGGCATTCGAATGCAGCATTGCAGTTGGAGGGGCAGCGAGGTGCTCAATCAGAGCTTGTGGCGCCGATCACGACATTCGAAGCGGTGCGGACCGCGCGCAGTCTCCGCCAGGCCGATGCGTTGGCTGCCGGCTTCAAGTTCGTGCACGGTTATCAACTCTTCGATCATGAATTTCAGGCGCCTTTGTCGTGGACGCTGTCGGCTCGTATGCGGGCCCAGATTGAGGAGCGGAGCGGCGGCCGGGCTGATCCATTGGTATGTTGTACGCTGATCTTGCCCGCCTTGCCGTCTATTGTTTCCAACTTCATGTCCTTCTTCGGTTCCATTCCTGAGCTCGTTCTCGACGTCCGTCCGTTCAAGAAGTACCTGGACACAAGCTCCGTCTCCGATCTGCAGCGACAGGGCCTTAAGCTGTTTGCTCCGAACGCGCGGCAATTCGCGGACGTTGTCCGGGCGGTTCGTGAAAATTCAGAGATCCCAAGGCAGCCTTCGAAATAGCCCGCAGGCTGAAATATCGGCCAAGCGGTGCGCCGCACCGGCGCGCATGAGCGGTTCCCGACGGGAAGAAAATGGGGCCGTCCTGTGTGGGCGCGGGGACGGCCCCGAGAGGCTCGCAGGACCCGGGAGGAGGAGGGTGCGAGCCGGCGCAAGTGCTACGCGGCGGCGCTCGTGATCCAATCCCCATCGGCCGAAGGACGGCGTCGCGGCAGCGCTTCGACCTCGAAGCGCTGGTTCTTGCTCGCAAGGCGCCAGCGTGCCGGAGACTGGCCGCTGATGCGCTTGAACACGGTCGAGAAATGCGCCTGCGTGCTGAAGCCCACGGCGAGTGCGATCTCGGCCAGCGGCCGTCCGGTCGTCGCGAGCAGCGTCTTCGCGTGCTCGATCCGGTATTTGAGCAGATATTCGCGAGGACGATAGCCGGTCGCGGCGCGGAATTGTGCCGCAAAGTGCATCCTGGACAGGCCGGCGACATTGGCGAGCTCGGACAGGCTGATGCAGCGGTCGAAATGATCGGCGATGTATTGCTCGACCCGACGCAACCGCCATTTCGGCAAGGCATTGACCCGCGCGCGCGGCAATTCCAGCCGGGTCAGATGCATCGCGAGGGTCTGGCCGATGCAGAAGGTGAATTGGTGGTCGGCGGCATCGCCACGTTCGATCAGCGCCTTGGCAAGCTCGGCTGCGAGCGGGTCGCGCAGCAGCACCAGATCGTTCAGTCCCTCGGCCGCGGCGAGTTGCGCCGGAAAATGGTCCGCGGAGATGTGGAAGTGCAGGAAGGCGCACGGCGACTGGAATTGCACGGCGAGGGGTTTTGATGGCGCGGTGACATACAGCGTGCCCTCGGGCATGGTGCCGTCGAAAACGACCTGGCGGTCCCGGGTCAATTTCGCGCGTGTGGACTTGAGGGCGATGGCGACGAAATAGCAATCCTCGGGCGTCGTCGCCTGATGCGAGGAGGTGCTTCGCGCCTCTTCCCATCGCGAGATCGTGATGTCCGCGATGTCGGCCTGCGGACTGCGGACGACCTGACGCCATTGGCTTTCCCGGGCGATAGCCTCTGTGGCTCGGGACATCTCGTGATCCCGCGAGCAGATCGGAAAATCAATCGAGCCGTGCGCCGCGTGCAAATTGATCGACATCGTTGGTCCTCTCCTGGCTCTGCCGCTCTTGCAACGACGGGCGAGCGCGCAAACCCATTCCTTTTCATGCTGGGAGAATAGGCGCGACTTGGCCAGGAAGCCCGTTAGGGGTGATTAGGATGTGTTAGTTTTTGTGCGTGCTCACTGGGTGCGACAGCCCGCCGCAGTAGCTCTGATTGCGCTCAGTTTTTCAGACAATTGCGTGGATGCCTCGTCATGGGACAGCGCAGCGATAGTCGCGCGGCGATCGATGCGGCCCGGCACGGCCTAACCGAACAGCCATGCCGGACCAAACTGGATGAGCACGAGAAGGACAACGACGAGGAGAGCCGTCGCGGCAAGCAACCTGCGCATGCTTCGTCTCCCGTTGCTGCGGACCTCGCGGGCG
This sequence comes from Bradyrhizobium genosp. SA-4 str. CB756, assembly GCF_000473125.1. NCBI lineage: Bacteria > Pseudomonadati > Pseudomonadota > Alphaproteobacteria > Hyphomicrobiales > Nitrobacteraceae > Bradyrhizobium > Bradyrhizobium genosp. SA-4. The sequence goes on from NZ_KI421499.1 coordinate 905,763, forward strand.
TCATGGCTAACTTGCGGCCGCCACGTCCAGGATAGCGTCGGCAAAGGCCTTCGGTGCCTCCTGCGGGAGGTTGTGGCCGATGCCGCCCTTGATGGTCCGGTGCGAATAGTGCCCCGAGAACTTCTTGGCATAGGCCGACGGCTCCGGATGCGGCGCGCCGTTGGCGTCTCCCTCCATGGTGATGGTGGGCACGGTGATCACGGGCGCCTGCGCCAGCTGCGCCTCGTAGGCGTCGTATTTCGCCTCGCCCTCGGCGAGGCCGAGCCGCCAGCGGTAATTGTGGATCACGATCGCGACGTGATCCGGATTGTCGAAGGCCTTGGCGCTGCGCTCGAAGGTGGCATCGTCGAAATGCCATTGCGGCGAAGCGAGCTGCCAGATCAGCTTCGAGAAGTCGCGCCGGTACTTGTCATAGCCTTCGCGGCCGCGCTCGGTCGCGAAATAGAACTGATACCACCATTGCAGCTCCGCCTTCGGCGGCAGCGGCATCTTGCCGGCCTGCTGGCTGCCGATCAGATAGCCGCTGACCGAGACCATCGCCTTGACGCGCTCCGGCCAGAGCGCCGCGACGATGTTGGCGGTCCGCGCGCCCCAATCGAAGCCGGCAAGCGTGGCCTTTTCGATCTTGAGTGCGTCCATCAGCGCGACGATGTCGGTTGCGATCGCCGCCGGCTGGCCGTTCCGCATCGTCGCGTTGGACAAGAAGCGCGTGCTGCCGTAGCCGCGCAGATAGGGGACGATCACGCGACGCCCGGCCGCCGCGAGCATCGGTGCGACGTCGACGAAAGCGTAGATGTCGTAAGGCCAGCCGTGCAGCAGGATCACGGGCGGCCCGTCGGCCGGCCCCGCTTCGGCATAGCCGACGTTGAGGAGGCCGGCGTCGATTTGCTTCAGCGATGCGAAGCTCGTGTTGGCTCCCGGCTTGATGGCGCCGGCGGACTTCGCCGGCTTCGCCGTCTCCGCGGCGGCCGTCGCGGTCAGCGAAAGCTGCGCTGCCGCGAAGGTCATGGCCGCGCCGGCGAAGAACTGGCGGCGTTCACGGTCGATCTTGTCGGACATGTCGATCTCCTCTCGTCCTTGTCTTGCAGGACGTGCGGCCGTTCGCCGTGCTGTTGGTACCGGCTGTCGCCGCCGCTACTCGAACACGGCGTCGAAAATCTCGACGTCCATCAGTACGGGCTTTGCGATCACGCTTCCGTCAGGGCGCAGCGCCTGCGCGCGTCGAAGCGTCGGCACCACGATGCCGCCAAAACTGTCATGCGCCCAGGAGTAATGCGCGACCTTCGTTCCAAAAAGATCGTGATCGGTCCGCCGCTGCAGCGCGTTCTCGTCGAAATAGAAGATCTGCTCGGGCGCGAGCGTGATCAAATGCGGGGGGAATTGCGCCCGTAGCCGCCGCCACGTCTCGGTGTTCTCGCGCCATGGCGCAAGCTCTTCGGTGACGACATCGGGATGGGCGAGCAGGAACGGATTGGTCAGGTAGTTCCAGATCGCGACGCCGCAGAAGAAGACGAGGTGCAACTCGTCGGCGAGCGCAGGGGAGCCGACCTCGGGAAACGCAAGGCTCGGATTGCGCCAGGTCCGCAGCACCTCGCCGTCCACGCTCTCGATCGTGATCGCATCGGGCTGAAAGGTGCCGGAATGTTCGCCCCCGGTGATGCCGGTGAAGCGGACCGATTGCGTGCGGGTCGAGCCTTCCGCGGTCACGTCCTTGAATTCCCTGGCATGCCCAGCGCTGGTGAACAGCGTGCCGCCGACGGAAAGGTGGAGCGTGAACCGGTCCAGGCTGTTCCAGTGGGCCATGCCGCCGCAGGCATCGATTGCATCGTCAAGAAGCGCCATATCCCGTCATGTCCGCCGTGAAGCGGCACCACCATGGCGGGGCGCATGCGGCTTGGCATGTTAGAAGTTGTTAGGAGTTGCGAGCGCTTGGGATGGCAGTATCTCGTTGAAGACGCTCTCAATTCAGCGTGTTCAGCAATCCCTTTGCGGCGACCAGATCGCGGCTCTGAAGACCCTCTTGATATTGCGCGACGAGCGGGGCGAGCAGGGCGCGTGCTTCGCCTGCTTTTCCGGCCCGCTGCCAGATACGGCCGAGGCTGATCGCGCCGCGGAGCTCCCAGCCGAGCGCGCATTGCCGCCGCGCCAGATCGAGCGATCTGCGCAGATAGCTCTCGGCCTCTGCCGGATTGCCCGACCGCGCCAGGATCTCGCCCTTGACCCTGAGCATCTCCGGCATGTCGAACGACTCGCCGTGATCGGGGACCTGACCGATGGCCTCATTGATGGTCTGCAAGGCCTCTTCGGACAGGTCTTGCGCGGCGAGACCCTCGGCGAGCGCGGTCGCGAACACCGTCGTCATGATCCGGTGCCGTGTCACGTACAGCGTCGCCTGGCTGCGGCGGAGGTGCTCGATTCCCGCAGCAACCTCGCCGCGGCGCAGCATCAGCTCGCCCTTCTGGCCGATGCCGACCGCGTGATAGGGACCGAGGAAGTGCCGCGCCGAATGGTCGATCAGCCGCTCGATCAGGATCTCGGCATTGGCGAAGTCACCAACCCAGAGAAACACGTAGATCGTCCAGACCAGGGAGATGCCGAGCGTCAGCGGCTGTTCGAGCAGCTCGGCCTCGCGCACGGTGTATTCGGCCGCCTCGATCGCGCGATCGGGCCGGCCGGTGAGCCACAGCCCGCGTGCCAGCGCCACCAGCGCGACGATGCGGTCGTCATAGCCGAGATGGCCGATATTCAGCCGCTGCGAGCCGGGATTGTGCAGCATCGCGCTTTGGCAGAACTGCACGGCCTTGTCTTGGTTGCCGATCAGATGATGCGCGACGCCCAGCATCCATTCGACGTTCAGCGTCGCGGCGGGATCGTTCAGCTTGCGCGCGACGCTCTCGCCCTGTTCGCCGGTCCCGAGCGCGCCGTGAAAATCTCCGACCCTGGTCAGGTAAATGTGCAAGCCGCGCAGCAGCCAGAGCTGCCAATGCAGATCCCCGAGCTCCCGTGCCAGCTTGAGGCTGCGCGTGAATGCTGCCCGGACCGCGTCGGTATTGCCTTGCGTGAACATCACGGAGACGCCAAGCGCAGCCTGCAGCGTCATCTCCTGGCGGTTGTCCATCGTGCCCGTGTCGAGCGCCTGCTGGGTCCAGCGATAGCACTCCGTCAGCAATGTCAGCTCGAGGAAGAACTGGGCTGCGGAGGCCGCCAGATCCACGCCGATCGTCCGGTCGCCGCCATCCGAGAAGCTCCAGGTCAGCGCGGCCCGGACATTGGGCAGGTGGTCGGCATAGGGAAGGAAGCCGCCTGCCGTCTGCATGCCCGTGGACTTGAGCGCGATGTCGCGCAGGAAGTCGCGGAAATATTCGGCGTGGGCACGCGCGACGCGGGTCGCTTCGCCGTTCTCGACAAGCTTGTCGCCGACGAAGGTGCGGGTGGTGTCGAGCAGGCGATAGCGCAGTCGCCGCTCCGCCGGCGAGGTCGCGATCAGGGATTTGGAGAGCAGGTTCGAGATCGCCTCGGCGGCTTCAGACTCGCTGATGCCCTGGCTGCATGCGACGGCCAGCGCAGCCTCCAGCGTGAAGGGGCCGACGAACACCGACAGTGCGCGCAGCGCCGCGCTTTCGGTCGGCGGCAGCAGATCGTAGCTCCAGGCCAGCGCGGCGCTCAGGGTCTGGTGCCGCGGGATCGCGGTGCGCCGTCCGCGCCACAAGAGCGAGAAGCGGTTGTCGAGCAGCGAGGCGGTCCCGGCGATGCCGTAGGCGTTGACGCGTCCGGCCGCGAGCTCGATCGCGAGCGCGATGCCGTCCAGCCGCCGGCAGATATCGGCGACGAGCGGGGCGTCCTCCTCGCTGAGCTCGAAGTCACCCAGGCTCTCGGCGATGCGCTCCACGAAGAGCTGGCTTGCGGGATAAGCAAGGATGTCGGCGATGCCGAGCCCGTCGCGCTGTGGCGGGCAATCCAGCGGAAACAGCCGATGAACGCGTTCGCCTTCGGTGCGAAACGACTCGCGGCTGGTGGCAAGAACATGCAGCTCGCCCGCCTCGCGGATCATGCGCTCGGCCAAGGGCGCCAGTTCATCGATGATGTGTTCGCAGCTGTCGAACACCAGCAGCATCCGCCGGCTGCGCAGGAACGTCAGCAAGCCAGGCATCGGGTCGTCGGAATTGACGGTCAGGCCGAGCGCGGCCGCAATCGTCCCGGGAACGAGCCGCGCATCGGTCAGCGCGCCGAAATCCACGAAGCTCACCCGGCCGTCGAAAGCCTGGAGCTCGCCATGCGCCACGGCGAGCGCGACCGAAGTCTTGCCGATCCCGCCGGGGCCGACGATGGTGACGAAGCGATGCTGGGCGAGCTCGGCGGAAATCCGCTCCACCGCCTCGTCCCGCCCGATCATCTTCGCAAGCGGCGCGGGAAGTGCGTGAGGAGCGGGGACCGCCGGGCTCGGCCGCCGCTCCGGAGTTTCGGACCGCTGCAGCGGAGCCGCGAAGCAATAGCCGCGTCCGGGCACGTTGACGACATAGCGCGAGCCTTCGCCGGCATCCCCTAAGGCCTTGCGCAGCGTCGTGATGTGGAAGCGCAGACTGCCCTCGTCGACATTCACGTCGGCCCAGACGCGCTTGATCAACTCCCGCTTGTCCACGACCTCGCCGGCGCGCTCGGCGAGAAAAATCAGGATGTCGAGCGCGCGGCCGCCGAGGTGAAGCGGCGCGCCGTCCTTCTCCAGAAGGCGAGACTTGGCGAACAGGCGGAATGGCCCGAAGGCAATAGCCGAATCCTGGTCGCTAATGTTCGGCACGGGCCGTCGATTCCAGTGAAAGAGCTGACATCTGCGCTTTGGTCTAGCAGAACGAGGTCGTCAGTAAACTAACCGAAAGTGGCGAAATCGCGCGGCAATCTGTCAGCCGATCTGTGGCAAATTTTGCTTAAACGCGAGCGGCTTACCGCGCGGTCTGCGACGATTCGTCAGCCTGCTTGACCGTGCAGAGGACAGCTTCGCTGCCACTCTCTGTTTGCAGCCGATCATAACAGAATCTTGCAACGTCTAACGAGCAATGCGCGCAGACTGCATCCAGTATGGCCTCCGAGTTCAGCACTACGTCAAACGGGGAGGCTATGATGTCCGGTATCGGCGCTCGACCGAACGACCACGTTGTTCGACCTGAATTCGTAGCCAGTCTCGACGATCAGTTGCGCGATTGGGAACTCGTGCTGCGGGAATCCCACCATCGGATGAAGAACACGCTGACGCTGCTGGGCGCGTCAGTCCGTCGCGATTTCACGCGGGCAGGGCCAAGGGACGTCTCGGTTGCGTTGGACCGGTTCGAGCGGCGCATCGTCGCCTTCGGCAGGCTTTATCAGCTGCTGTCCGACAACGACGATCCCGCGCCGGTTTCGATCGGGGTCTTCTTCGAGAATTTGTGCGGAGCGCTCTCCGAGGCGGTGCTGGCGCCTGCGGGCATCCGCTGCGAGGCTGCGATCGCGAGCGGCACGCTGTCGGCGTCTCAATGCCATCGGCTCGCGCTGATGTTGACGGAGCTGGTGACGAATGCGGCAAAGCATGCCTTCCCGAACAAGAAGGGTGCGTTGATCCGCATCGACATGGCGCGGCACGACGGCGCCTGGCTCTGTACCGTCGCCGACAACGGCATCGGTGCGACCGGTCCGCTTCAGGGCACCGGCAGCCGCATCCTCGAGGGGCTTGCACGCAGCGTCCAGGCGCGGCTGCATGGCGAGACGGGACAGGGCGGCACGCGGGTAACCATCGTGATGCCGGCGGCCGCCTGAAAAACCATCTCTCTCTTCGCAATCGCTGCACCTCACACCTGGGAGTTCCACATGGCCACACTCGATATCAACCGCGACGCCGCCTCCAAGCCCTCGACATCGCGCAGCGTCGATCTGAAGCTCGAGGTCATCGTCATCCCCGTGTCCGACGTCGATCGTGCCAAGGCGTTCTACACGCGTCTCGGCTGGCGATTGGACGCAGACTTTACATCCGGCGACGACTGGCGGGTGATCCAGTTCACGCCGCCAGGTTCGGCCTGTTCGGTGATCTTCGGCCGGAACGTCACGTCCGCGGCGCCCGGCTCGATGCGTGGCCTGTACCTGATCGTCGCCGATCTGGAGGCGGCCCGACAGGATCTGCTCGACCGCGGCATCGCGGTCAGCGCACCGTTCCACGGCGGCGGCGATGTTCACGCCGGGCTGGACGAGCCGTATCTGTTCGGCAGCGTTCGGGTCAGCGGCGCTGACCCGAAGCACGGCAGCTATAGCTCGTTCGCCTCGTTCAGCGATCCCGACGGCAATGGCTGGTTGTTCCAGGAAGTGACGTCGCGGCTGCCTGGACGCATCGAAGGAGGCAGCACGACATTCGCCTCGACGGCCGAGCTCGCGGCAACATTGCGCCGCGCGGCGGCGGCGCATGGCGAGCACGAGAAGCGGACCGGCGGGCATGACGAGAACTGGGCGGATTGGTACGCCGACTACATCGTCCGCGAGCAAGCCGGCCAGCCGCTGCCGTCTTGAGCATGCGTCGCAAAGAAGAAGCGCAAGTGGTCGGCACGCCGCTCGCTTTGTTCTGCATCGGAACCGCTGCGGCGCTCGACCGGTTGGAACGGCCGCAGGCGGTCACGCCGATGTCGCCTCCACCGGTACGGAGCGCCGGTGCTTGAAAACAAACAAGGAGAACCGAGATGATCCGCAAGGCAAAAGCAGTCTGGAAGGGCACTGGTCGCGACGGCACCGGCCATCTCTCGAGCGAATCCGGCGTGCTCACTGATACGCCCTATTCGTTCAAGACCCGCTTCGAGAACGAGAAGGGCACCAATCCCGAGGAATTGATCGCGGCGGCCCATGCCGGCTGCTTCACCATGGCGCTGGCCTTCGGACTGCAGATGGCCGGCTTCACGCCGGACGAGCTGTCGACGGAAGCCGCCATCACGCTGGAGCCGGAAGGCAAGGGTTTCAAGATCAGCAAGTCGGCGCTCACCCTGCGGGCCAAGGTGCCGAATCTGGACGAGGCAGGATTTGCCAAGATTGCCGGCGAGGCCGAGAAGAACTGTCCGGTGTCGAAAGTGCTCAACGCCGCGGTCACGCTGGACGCCAAGCTGGGCTAGCCGCAGGCCTTCAACGCTTGTCCATCCGGTTTTGAGGAACCGGGTGGACATAGGCGAACTGCCCGCCTTTCGGACGGGCAGCCGAATGCATATGATAAGACAGATGCAGGGCGATCAATCGGGAGCGGAGAGATGACGACGGAGCGTGCAGTTTTGGCCGGAGGCTGTTTCTGGGGCATGCAGGATCTGATCCGCAAGCAACCGGGCGTGATCTCGACCCGAGTTGGCTACACCGGTGGGCACGTCAAGAACGCCACCTATCGCAACCACGAAGGCCACGCCGAAGCGATCGAGATCAACTTCGATCCGGCCAAGACCAGCTTCCGGACCATGCTGGAGTTCTTCTTCCAGATTCACGATCCCACCACGCTCAACCGTCAGGGCAACGATCTCGGCACGAGCTACCGCTCGGCGATCTTCTACACCAGCGACGAGCAGAAGCGGGTCGCCGAGGACACCATTGCCGACGTCGAGGCGTCGGGCCTGTGGCCGGGCAAGGTTGTCACCGAGGTCGCGCCGGCGCGCGAGTTCTGGGAAGCCGAGCCGGAGCATCAGGATTATCTCGAACGTTATCCCGATGGCTACACCTGCCACTTCATCCGGCCCAACTGGAAGCTGCCGCGGCGCGCGGCTGCCGTGGGCGGCTAGATCTACTCCGACGGCAGGCGCGAGAAGCGGAAATTGCAGTGGCTCGCGCCGCCGGCCAGCGTTTGCGTCCGTTCCAGGCGGATCCCTCGCGTCGCATACGCGTCGAAATCAAGCCCGCAAATGTTGGGCAGGATGTCCTTGTCGCCATGGCGAGCGGCAAATTTGCAGAAGCCGCAAGCCTTGTAGTTGATGCCGAATTCAAACTTGTCACCCGGGCCGGGCTCGACGAAATCGTAGACGAAATCTTCCGGAAATGCGTCCTGGTGGCTTGCGTTCGTGCTTTTTGCAGCCTGCTCGCGCAGCAAGGCCTGGTTCTCTGACGACATAAATTGGCGCCCCGAAGCGAGACGTTCCGCTTCGGGGACGGTGAGCAATTGCGCCTTGTAGGTTTCGCGCTCGATCTCGCCGATCACGGGCAGCGGTACACCATGCCGCCGCAGCACCCGGCTGATCGCCATGAAGCCCATCAGGCGCATGAAGAAGTCGCTCATGCGGCTCGCCGTGCCGCCCACATAAGGCATCTGGGTGAGCACGATCTCGAATTCGTCCATCACCTCTCGTCTGATCGCGTGGATGTCGGAGACATGCGCGCGCTCGCAGAGCATCGCTTCGGCAAGGTCGAGGCGATGGCGCATGGCGGCCTCCATGGCGTTGCGATGCTGCGCGTAAAAGGGATGGACGGTCTCAGCCATTGGACACCTGACAAGTTTGGCTCATCGCAAAGTCGGCGAAGCCGGTTTCATTCCGCCGCGATTGCCTCGATCTCCAGCAGCCATTTGCTGTTGACGGTCTGGGCGATCACGACCGTCACCGCGGGCTGATGGTCGCCGAGCATCGCGCGGCGAATGGTGCGGTTGGTCACGAGCTGAGCCCGGTCAGTCAGGAACGTGGTGACCTTGACCAGATGCTCGACGCCAAGGCCGGCGGCGGCGAGCACCTCCTTGACGTTGCGCCAGGCCTGCTCGCATTGCGCCTCGAACCCTTCAGGCACGGAGCCGTCGGATCTCTCGGGCACCTGGCCGCTGATGAACAACAGGCGGCGATGCTGCGTCAGTTCAAGTCCCATGCAGTAGCCGCCGGCGGGAGGGTAGACCGTTGCGGGATTGTGGCTGACGATATGAGGTAGGGGCATAGGGTTTCTCCGGATTGCGGCGTAACCGTACCCGGCGACATCGCCGCGGCGCAAAGCATCATTGCTGCGGTTCAGCGCAAGAAAATCTATTGCAAGGCCGGCGCCTATCAGTGTCAAACTTGCGGTGCGATGACCTACGCCCTTCCACCACTCAACGCGCTTCGCGCCTTCGAAGCCGCCGCACGGCATCTCAGCTTCAAGCTGGCCGCGCACGAGCTGCATGTGACGCCCGCCGCCGTGGGGCAGCAGGTGAAAGCGCTGGAGGCACGCCTCGGCGTGCAGCTGTTCGAGCGGCTGCATAAGCAGCTGATCCTCACTGCGGCCGGGCAGGCCTATCTGCCCGGGGTGTCCGAAGGCTTTCGCCACATTGCCGAGGCAACCTCGCAATTGAAGCCGTCAGGTGCAGTGTTGTTGCAATTGGGCGTCCATGCCAGCTTCGACCTGCGCCGGCTCGATCTGGCGGCGTTTCGCAGCGCGCATGCCGACATCGGCTTGCGCGTGCTGCAGCCCGCCGGCCTGCACGAGCTGGTCGAGGGCAAGGTCGACCTCTTGATCGCCCGCGGTCTCGGTCACCATCCGGGCTATCGCTGCGACCGCGTCGATGAGGGATCCGGCCTGGGAGACTGGCTGATCGCGCCCGAAGGCACCGCGGATTGTCCTGAAATCGTCAGCTTCCGCGCGTGGCTGCGCGCTGTGATCGCGCAGAGCCCGCACACAAACCGCCGTCCTCGACTGGTCGGCGGTGTCGGAATTTGAGGCGCCGTCAGCTCCGCAATTGCGCGATCAGGTCGCGCGCGATGCGCATGTCGGCGATCTCCAGGCCCTCGGCAAATGCGGCGCAGGCGTGCTCGAGAGCCGGCAGGGCTTCCGTGGTCCGGCCGGCCCCGATCATGAAGCGCGCGAGGCTGGTCGCACAGCGCAGCTCCCAGAACCGTGCGCCCTGCTGGGCCGCAATGCCCATGGCCTCGCGAAAGCGCGCCTCGGCGTCGCCGGCGTGCCGCGGGCTCCTCAGCATCAATTCGCCCTTGATGCGGATCAGCTCCGGCAGATACCAGAGCTCCTGCCGGTCGTTGCAGCGGGTCAGGACGTCCTCGATCACGTCGAGGCCGCGATCGATCTGGTCGGCCTCCAGAAAGCACGCGGCGAGCTCGCCGAGCAGCGGCAGGAAGCGCGGCAGGAAGCGCGCATCGCCGGCGCGATTGAGTTCTTCGCGCAGGAGCGGCAGGCCTGTTGCGATATCGCCGCGCCTTGCGATCACCGCGGCGTTGAAGGCCCGCGCCCACAGCCCCCACAGCCGGATGGCGTGGCGCTCGGTGTGTTCGACGAGCTCGGCGCCGTGGCGCTCCGCGGCCTCGAAATCGCCGGCCCAGAACGCGATCGGGCAGGTGGCCTGTCCCAGCACGCTGCAGAAGGTCAGCGCGTGGCCGTTGGCGCGGCCCTCCTCGATGTTCCTGGCGGCGAGCGCCTGGGCCTGATCGGCGAGCCCCTGAAGCCACAGGATGCGGGCGCGGAAATATTGCGTAGATATCCGCAGGTCGAGCGGGAAGATTTTTGGCTTCTCCGCCAGCACATGCAGCGATGCATTCACCCGGTCGATGCAGACGCGTGCCTCGTTCTGCTCGCCGAGATAGTGCAGCGCCACGGCCATCAGCCGGTCGCCCAGCATCACATCGGTCCTGTCGGGCGAGTTCGCCGCGGCATTCGCAAACCGATCGGCCAGGGCGCGGGCCTTGCCGAACTGCCCGTTGTTGAACTGGTCGATGCACAAGCCCCAGAGCGCGCGCAGCCGGAAGTCCTTGTCGTCGAGCCGGTCGGCGAGCTCCAGCGTCGTCTCCAGGATCGGACGCGCCTCGCGGGCGCGGCCCTCGCCATACATCAGCGACCAGCCGAGCGCTGACAGGAGCTGCATGCGGACACGCTCGTCGCCGGCATCTCCGAGCGCCGTGAGCGCCGTTCTGGCGCGCTCGCGGCATTCGGCGAACAGCGACAGGCGCACCCACATCGTGACCGCGGCTGCGGTCAGCGCGATTCCCAGCGCAGCGTCGCCGTCGGGCGCGAAGGCCCAGTCCAGCGCCGCGCGCACATTGTCCAGCTCGGCGCCATAGATGCCGAGCCATTCCGGCAGCGGCGTCGACGAGTCGGCTTCGGCGCGCTGGAAGAAATCGCGAAAATGCTCGGCGTGGCGCCGCGCGAACTGCTTGGTTTCGCCGAGCTCGGCGAGCTTTCCCTGCGCGTAGGTGCGCGTCGTGTCGAGCAGGCGATAGCGCAGCATCCGTGAGCCGGACGGCGAGATCAGCGATTTGGTGACGAGGCTGTCGATCGCTTCCAGCGTCTCCGACGTGCTGAGGCCGTCGCCGGATGCGACCGCCGCGGCCGCCTCCGGCGCGAACGGGCCGGCGAAGACCGAGAGCCGGCGCAAGGTGGCGCTCTCGGCGGGAGGCAGCAGGTCGTAGCTCCAGTCGAGCGCTGCGGCGAGGGTCTGGTGTCGCGGCACGGCGGTGCGCCGCCCCCGCCATTGCAGCGAAAAGCGGCTGTCGAGCAGCGATGCCGTGCCGGCGATGCCGTAGGCGTTGACACGGCCCGCCGCGAGCTCGATTGCGAGCGCAATGCCGTCGAGGCGCCGGCAGATGCTGGCGACAAGCGGCGCCTCTTCCGCGCTGAGCTGGAACGGACCCGAGCTCTGCGCGATGCGCTCGACGAAGAGCTGCGCCGCGGGATAGGCGAGCACATCGTCGACACCGAGGCCCTCGCGCTCGGGCGGGCAATCCAGCGGGAACAGCCGGAAGATGCGCTCGCCTTCGCTCCGGAACGATTCGCGGCTGGTGGCGAGCACGCGAAGCTGCGGCACGTCGCGAACGATGCGCTCGACCAGCGGGGCGAGCGTATCCAGCACATGCTCGCAGCTGTCGAAGATCAGCAAAGCGGGGCCGGTCTTCAGGAAGGTCAGCAGGGCCGGCGTCGGATCCTCCGCGCTGATGGTGAGGCCAAGCGCGGAGGCGACGGTGGTTGCGACGTGGCTGGCATCGCGCAGCGGACCGAAATCGACGAAGAAGACGCGCCCGCCGAAATCCGTCGAGCGGCGATGCCCGACGGTGACCGCGACGGCGGTCTTGCCGATGCCGCCGGGGCCGACCACGGTCATGAAGCGATAGAGCGAAAGGCCGTTCGATATTTTTTCGACGATCTCCTCCCGTCCCACCATCTTCGAGAGCGGCGCGGGGAGGGAGCGGAGCGGCAGGATGTCGACGGTGGGCGGCGCGGCCGGCGCCGTGGCTTGGGCGAACGAGGCGACGAAGCAATAGCCGCGGCCGGGCACGTTGACGACATAACGGGCCGACTTGCCGGTATCGCCGAGCGCCTTGCGCAGTGCTGCGACATGGAAGCGCAGGCTGCCCTCGTCGACATTGACGTCGGCCCAGATCCGCTTGACCAGCTCGCGCTTGTCGACGACCTCGCCGGGGCGCTCGGCCAGAAAAATGAGAATATCGAGCGCACGGCCGCCGACATGCAGAGGCGAGCCCTCTTTTTCCAAGAGCCGGGACTTCGGAAACAGTCGAAATGGCCCGAAGGAAATGGCCGAGTCTTCGCTACGATCTGGCACGCGCCATGGCCCCCGCAACGGGAGTCAAAAGGTATGACTTTCTGCTCTATCAGAACGAGGCGTACAGTAAACTGGCCGAAAGCAGTGGGGCAGGGCTGGCAGCCCTGCGTGCATCGCTTGGGTCAGAGGGGCAGCGGAATCTTGCTTGAAAAGGAATGGGTTAGGCAAATATGACACGGCAATGACGCTGCCGACTTATCCGGAGGGAGCATTGACGGCGGTGAATCATTGCTGCGATGGAAGGGTTCTGGAGCCGGCCCCGCCTCGACAGTGACAACCGACGTCCGGATTCGAACATGCCCTCCTTCTCGCGGCGACAGATCGTCCATGCATTGCCGGGCGCGGCGGCGCTTGCCGCAATCCCGCGCAGTGGACGAACCGCCGACTATCCGTCGCGTCCCATTCGCCTGGTGATTCCCTATGGGGCAGGCGGATCGGGCGACCAGATCGGGCGTCCCTGGGCGGAGAGGATGTCCTCGCTGCTCGGACCCGTCTTCATCGAAAACATCACGGGTGCAGGCGGCGCGATCGGGACAACCGCGGTCGCGCGCGAGAAGCCCGACGGCTACTCGCTGCTGCTCGGAAACGACAGCACGCAGGCGGCCATTCCGCTGCTCGCGCAAAACCCGTCCTATGCAATGGACGATTTCCGCGCCATCTACCGCCTCATCACCAGCGCGCTGGTTTTCGCCGTCCATCCGTCGCTGCCCGTCAAAGACCTGCGCGAACTGGTAGCCTACGCAAAAGCCAATCCGGGAAAGCTGTCCTACGGGACGCCCGGCATCGGTAGTGGAAATCACCTCGTCGGCGAGGCCTTCAAGCTGCAGACGGGTGCGCTGGACATTGTTCATGTCCCGTATCGGGGCATCGCGCAGGCCAGCAACGACCTCCTCGCCGGTCAGATCCCCCTCATCATTGCCGTGATGTCGGTGCAACTGCAGCAGTGGAGCGAGGCCGGCAAGATCCGGATGCTTGCGGTCGCCACCGAAAAACGGCTGAGCGTTGCGCCGGACATTCCGACCGCCATCGAATCCGGCATGCCGGGCCTGCGCTATGATGGCTGGTTCGGCCTGTTCGCGCCCCGGCAGACCGACGATGCGATCATCGACCGGATCGCGCAGGCGACGCGCCTTGCCATGGCCGACAAGGCGATGCAGGCCAATTACCGCGCCGAGGGCATGGAGCCGGACAGCGACTCCAACCCGGCCACATTCCAGCGCCTCGTCGAGGCGACCTCGGCGAGCCTCGCGTCCATGATCAAATCGATCGGACTGGAGAGGTTTTGACGGAGCTCACGCCGCAGGCCGCGTGACGATGCGCGCCGACAGCGTGACGAGACCCATCAGCGCGGCCAAGAGCCAGAACGCCAGCGGCAATCCCCCGATACGCGCGACGAAGCCGACGCCTGCCGGGCCGATGAGGATGCCGGCATAGCCCGCGGTGGTGATCGCGGCCACCGCAAGCCCCGTCGGCATCACCGTCTGCCGCGCCGCCCGGCGGAACAGCACCGGCACGAGGTTCGAAGCGCCGAGGCCGATCAGCAAGAAGCCGGCGATCGCGACCGCAGCCACCGGCGCCGTGAGCAGGACGACGAACCCCGCGATCGCAATGAGGCTGCCCCAGAGCAATGTCGCGCGGTCTCCAACGCGCGCGACGACGACATCGCCGCCGAGTCGCCCCATCGTCATCGCGATCGAGAACACGATATAGCCGATCCCGCCTTGCGTTTCGGAGACGAGGCCCGCGCCGATCACGAGCAGTGCGCCCCAGTCGAGCATTGCACCTTCGACCAGGAACGTGATGGCGCCGAGCAGCGCCAGCAGCAGCACCGAGCCGTGCGGCAGCACGAACAGCGGTCCCTCCTGCACCTGCACGGAGCGAAGCAAACGCGGCCAGGCGACGAGCATCGCGATCAGCATCAGGGCGGAGCAGACCAGTGTGCATGCAAGCGCGGAGAGTTGCAGCGAGAGCAGCGCGGTCATCAGCGCCGATCCGGCAAAGCCGCCGATGCTGAACAGCGCGTGGAAGCCGGACATCAGCGGCCGGCCCGCATCGCGCTCCACCTCGACCGCGTGGATGTTCATGGCCACGTCGATCGAGCCGAGCGCGGCGCCGAAGCCGAACAGCGCCAGCGCCAGCGTTGCCGGTGTGCTCGCGACCGCCAGCAGCGGCAGCACCAGCGCAAGGCCGAGGCCGCCCGCGATGATGATCGGCCGGCTGCCGTAGCGCGCGCTCATGACGCCGGTCAGCAGCATCGCGAGCACCGAGCCGATGCCGAGGCTGAGCAGCAGCAGTCCGAGCACGCCGTCGTCGACGGCGAGCCGCGCCTTCGCGAACGGCACCAGCGGGGCCCAGCAGGCGATGCCAAAGCCAGCGACGAGAAAGGCGAGCCGCGTCGCAAGACGGGTCGCCGGCCGATCGGCAGAATGCATGGGAACTCCGGGAGATGAAGCAGGCGGGAGCCGCCGACAAGCCCCAGAATTGCCGCGCCTTTATGTCCGAGCGGTGCTCGAATTGTCGCGGCCGGCGCGAGCGAGCTGCAGGCGGACGCGCAAGCCCTTCGGCGCATTGTCGAGCAGCTCGAGCGTTCCGTCATGCGCGGTCACGATCGCCTGCGCGATCGAGAGGCCAAGGCCAAATCCCGATGTCTCGTCCATGGTACGGGCTTCCTCGCCCCGCACGAACGGCTCCAGCATCGCCGCCTTCTTGTCGTCGGGAATGCCGGGTCCATTGTCGGAGACATCGATGACGAGCCGATCTTCGGCCATCACCAGCGCGACCTCGACGTCGGTTCCGAAGCGCGTCGCGTTCTCGACGAGATTGGTCACCGCGCGGATGATCTCGTCCGGCCGCATCACGAACGCGGCCCTCGCGGGTCCCGAATAGGTCACCGCATGGCCGCAATCCGAAAACTGCTCGCTGACCATTTGCAGCAGCGCGGCAACATCCACCAGCGTCGGCTTGACCTGACTCTCGTTGCGCAGCAGCGACAGCACCGATTCCAGCATCGACTGCATCTGGTCGAGATCGCGCACGGTTTGCGTGCGCTGGGCCGGATCCTCGATATATTCCGAGCGCAGCCGCAGCCGCGTGATCGGCGTGCGCAGATCGTGGCTGATGGCCGCGAGCATGCGGGTGCGGTCGTTCATCAGCGCCGTGATGCGCTCGCGCATCCGGTTGAGCGCGCGCGCTGCGGACTTGATCTCCTCCGGTCCGTTTTCAGGGAGCGGCGCGGACGACCGGCTCAGGCTGAAATCCTCCGCCGCGCGGGCGAACGCCGACAAAGGCGAGGAGAGCGCGCGGCCGGCCCAGACGCCGAGCAGCGTGACGCTCGCGACCAGGAACAGCAGCGTGGAGGTCCACAGGCCGCTGACGAAGGCCGGCATTTTCGGCGAGCCGATCGTTGCCTCGAGCACGTCGTCCTTCGACAGGTGAAACCAGACGCGATCGTCTTCCGACGTGCTGCCGCGAATGAGGTCGACTTCGCCATTGAGCGGCGAGGGGACGTTCAGCGTCCGCTGCGGCAATGGCACGGTGGAGGCGGAAACGCCTTCTAGCAAGCGGAGCCTCAACGCCGGAAAGGTCCGGCTGACGCTCTCCAGCACGGTCGCTCGCTCGGCCTGTGGCGTGTTGGCGATGATCCGAACGATCAGCGCGAACTGCTCCAGCGGCCTGTCCGCCAGAAGCTTCGGCCTGTTGAGCAGGAAATATCCGCCGATCAGGACATGGATCAGGACCAGCGAGAACAGGACCAGGGCGGCGATCTGGCCGCTGATCCGCCTGAAGCTGAACAGCGCGATGACGTCGGCAACGCGCCTCATGCTTCCTCCACGACCGGCGTGAAGATGTAGCCGCCGGTGCGGATGGTCCTGATCATGGACGTGCCTTCCGTCCGGTCGAGCTTGCGGCGCAGCCGGCTGACCAGCACGTCGATGCTGCGGCCGAAGCTGCCGCCGGGACGGCCGCGCGTCATGCTCAGCAGATTGTCGCGGCCGAGCACGCGGCCGGCACGCTCGCAGAAGGCTTGCAGCAGATCGAACTCGGCGCTGGTCAGCGGCACCTGCGCGCCTTCGGGGTCGCGCAATTCCCTGAGGCGCAGATCGATGGTCCAGCCCTGGAACTTCAGGCGCGTCGCGGTGGAGGCGGCAGTGAGGCCGCTGGCGTTCCGGCGCAGCACCGCATTGATCCTGGCGAGCAGCTCGCGCGGGTTGAACGGCTTCGGCAGATAATCGTCGGCGCCCATCTCGAGGCCGAGGATGCGGTCGAGGTCCTCGCCCTTGGCGGTGAGGATGACGATCGGCGTCATGGACTCCATGCGCAGCCGGCGGCACAGGCTGAGCCCGTCCTCGCCTGGCAGCATCAGGTCGAGCACGATCAGATCGACCCGGTTCTGCGAGAGGTAACGGTCCATCTCCTTGCCGTTCGTGACGGTGCTGACCGCAAACGAATGGTCGTGCAAATAGCGCGCGATGAGGTCGCGGGTCGGCTGATCGTCCTCGACGATCAGGATGTTCGGCGTGCCGTTGGTCATGGTTGAAATCGCATCGGGATCGCCGATCGTTGGTCGATTTGCGGACGGTTGTCTCGTCCGAAGAACTACGGGCATGGTGCAATCCTAGAGTTAGTCACGGCTGAGCGCCACCACGGGGTCGAGGAAGGCGGCACGGCGGGCGGGGAAGAAGCCGAAGGCGATCCCGATCCCGGTCGAGGTCAGGAACGCCGCGCCGACCGAGAACATCGAATAGCTGACTTGGAATCCAGGCACCGCGGCGTTGATGGCGACGCCGAGCAGGATCGCGATCAGAATGCCGGCGATGCCGCCGATCGAGGAGATCAGCGTCGCCTCGACCAGGAACTGCTGGAGGATGTCGCTGCGCCGCGCGCCGACCGCCATGCGCACGCCGATCTCGCTGATGCGTTCGGACACCGACACCAGCATGATGTTCATCACGCCGATGCCGCCGACGACCAGCGAGATTACCGCGATCGCGGCGACCAGGAAGGCGAGGGTCTGCGTCGTGCTGGTGATGGTGCGGCGGATGTCGTCGGTATTGAGGATGACGAAATCCTTGGTGTTGTGCCGCTGCCTCAGAAGCGTGGTGACCGCGTCCTGAGCCAATGTGGTCGAGATCTCGTCGCTGATCCGCAGCAGCACGCTGCGCAGCGCGCGGTCGCCGGTGAATTGCGCCTGCACGGTGGTGTAGGGCAGATATACAGACAGGTTCTGGTTCGAGCCGAACCCGCCCTGCTGCTGGGCGATGACGCCGACGATGCGGCACGGCACCTTGCCGAGCCAGATCACGCGGCCGATGCCCGAGGTCTGGTCGTCGGCGAAGAAGGTCTTGCGGGTGTTGTCGTCGATGACGGCCTGCCGCTCGATGTTGCGGACCGCATCGGCGTCGAACAGGCGGCCTTTTGCCAGCTTGGCGCCCTTGACCTGGAAATAGCTTTCGCCGACGCCGTTCACCAGCACGTTGGATTCGTTGCCGCGATAGCGGACGGTTGTGCTGGTCGAGACCGTCGGCGTGACGCCGGCGATAAAACTCTGCCGGTCGAGCGCGCGGGCATCGTCGAGCACCAGCGTCTTGATCTTGCCGGCGCGCGCATCGCCAAAATCCTTGCCGGGAAATACCTCGATCGTGTTGGTGCCGAGGCTTGCGATGTCCGACAGCACCTTGCGTTGGGACGCATTGCCGAGGGCAACCACGGACGAGACCGCGGCGATGCCGATGATGATGCCGAGCATGGTCAGGAACGCGCGCAGCCGGTGCGCGGCCATCGCGACCAGCGCCATGCGCGAGGCCTCCCGCAGGCGCCGCAATCCGCCGGACCAACGAGCGCCGCCGTTCCCTGAGGTCCGGGACGCCGGGGCAGGCGGCTCCGCCATGGCCTCGCTCTCCGTGCGGCGATCGGAGACGATCTTGCCGTCGCGCAGCTCGACGATGCGCTCGGCCCGCGCGGCGACACCGGCATCGTGGGTGACGATGATGATGGTCCGCCCCTCGCGGTGCAGCTCTTTCAGGATCTTCAGGACCTCCTCGCCGCTGCGCCGGTCGAGTGCGCCGGTCGGCTCGTCCGCCAGGATCACCTCGGCGCCGTTGATCAGCGCTCGCGCGATCGAGACGCGCTGCTGCTGGCCGCCGGAGAGCTGGTTCGGGCGATGGCCGCTGCGTTCGCCGACGCCGAGCCGCGCCAGCAGCCGGTCCGCGCGCGTGCGCCGCTCCCGCGCCGTCATGCCGGCATAGACGGCGGGAATCTCGACGTTGTCGGCCGCGGAGAGATCACCGAGCAGATTGTAGCGCTGGAAGATGAAGCCGAAATGCTCGCGCCGCAGCGCCGCCAACTGATCCGCATCTAGCTCAGAGACGTTCTTGCCCGCGACCCGATAGGTGCCTGACGTTGGACGGTCGAGACAGCCCAGGATGTTGAGCAGCGTCGACTTACCCGACCCGGACTGACCGATGATCGCGACCATCTCGCCGGGCTGGATGCTCAGCGAGAAATCATCGAGCGCCACCACAATGGTGTCGCCGGCCGCGAACTCGCGGCGGATGTTCTGGAGATCGATGATCGGGTCGGTCACCTCATGGGCCTCCCCCTCCGGGCGGGCCGCCCGGCATGCCGTGCGATGCGGTCTGCTCGTTGGCTTCCCCGGTGACGACCCGTTCGCCCTCGTCGAGGCCGGATCGGATCTCGACGGTGGTGCGATCGTTGAGGCCGGTCTTGACCTCGCGCTCGCTTACGTCACCGGATGCGGCAAGCGTCCGCACCGTGCTGCGGCCGTCGGATTTCCGCATCACCGCCAGCGCGGGGATGACTTTTACGCGCTTAGCCTCGCCGGTGACGATGTGCACCTCGGCGGTCATGTAGGTCCGCAGTGCATAATCCTTGTTCGGCACGTTGAAGACGCCGATGTAGTAGATCGCCGTGCTGGTCGAGCTCGATGAACTGGACGAGCTCGAACTCGACGTGGTGGTCGAGGAGAAGCTGGCGTCGTTCTTGATCGATTCGGGCGCCGGCTCGATCTGTTCCAGGCGGGCCTCGTAGCGATGGTCCTGGTCGCCGAGGATCGTGAAATAGAGCGATTGTCCCGGCCGGACCTTGACGATATCGGCCTCGGAGATCTCCGCCCGCACCGTCATCGTCTCCAGTTGGCCCAGCACGACGATGGTCGGCGCGGACTGCACCGCGTTGACCGTCTGTCCCTCCTGCACCACGGTGGCGAGCACCGTGCCGTCGATCGGCGCGGTGATGCGGGTGTATTCGAGATTCACCCGCGCGGTCTGGACGCTGGCCTCGGCGCCGACGATCAGCGCCTCGAGGGCTGCGATCTGGGCGCGGGTCTGGCGCACGGTCGAATCCGCGCTGTCGAAATCGCTGCGCGAGGTCGCGCGCTGCGCCAATGTCGCCTGCTGGCGCACGAGGTTCGCCTCGGCCAGCACCAAGGCGGCCTCCTTCTCCTCCTTCTGCGCGCGATAGTTCTTCAGCGAGGCTTCCGAGCTGCGCAGATCGTTCTGCTTGGTGACGGGATCGATCTGGGCGATGACGTCGCCGGCCTTGACGGTGTCGCCGATGCGGACGTTGAGCGCGGTGATGCGGCCGGACACCTGGGCGCCGACGGCGGTCAGCCGCGCCGGTTTCAGGGTGCCGCTGGCGAGTACCTCCTCGCGCAGATCGCTGATCGTGACGGGTGCCGTGATGTAGGATTGCGCCTTGCTCGACGTTCCCGGGAAACGCGAGGCCGCGACGACGCCGGTCGCAACGACGGCGACGATTGCGGCGGCGACCTTCATGTGCCTGGCGGTGATGAACTCGGTCACTTCTGCACCTCCCGGAGATGCGGTCCGGTGTTGGTGTCCACGATGATCGGCCTCGAGACGTCGACTGGATCGGTCCAGCCGCCGCCGAGCGCCTTGGCGAGCGAGATGTAGTCCTTGGCCGCCGCGACCTTGCTCTGGATCAGCGAATCCTCGGCCGAATAGAGCGATCGCTCGGCATCGAGCACGTCGATGAAGCTGGCGCTGCCGGTCTCGAACAGCGAGCGCGACAGCTTTGCCGCCTCGCGGTAGTTCGTCGCCGCTTCGGTCAGCTTGCTGGCGCGGACGCGTTCCTGGGCCAGCGAGACCAGCGCGTTCTCGACATCTTCGAGCGCGGTGAGCAGGGTCGAATGGAACGTGGCGAAGGCCTGGTCGCGCTGCGCTTCCGCGATCCTGACCGTCGCGAGGCGCTTGCCCGCATCGAACACTGGCACGGTGACGGAAGGGCCGACCGACCAGCTCACGCTGGAATATTTTGCGAGATCGCCGACGCGCATCGCCGAGGTGCCGACCGAGCCGGTGAGCGACACCGCCGGGTAGCGGTCGGCCTCGGCCGCGCCGATCTTGGCGGTCACCTGCGCCAGCTTGCGTTCGGCGCTGGCGATGTCGGGGCGGCTCATCAGCAGATCGGCGGGCAGCCCCGTTGGCAATGGCATGCGCGGCGCCGGCACCGGCGCGGACTTCGCCAGCAGCGCCGCGACGCCGTTGGGCGGGCGGCCGAGCAGGATGCCGAGCCGGTGGATGTCGGCGGCAAGCGCCGCCTGATAGGTCGGGACGTTGGCTTCGGTGCTGGCGGCCTGCGCCGTCGCTTTGGCAAGATCGACGGCGTTGCCGCTGCCGGCGTCGTATTTGCTGCGGGTCAGCTTCTCGGTGTCGCGCTGCGAGACCGATGTGCGCTCTGCCAGCGCGATCCGGGCCTGATAGCCGCGCGCCTCGACATAGTAGGCGGCGACGTCGCCGATCAGGGTGACGAGGCTGTCGCGCAAATCCTCCTCGGCGGATTGTTCGCCGCGCACCGCCGCCTCGATGCTCCGCTGCGTGCCGCCGAACAGGTCGAGCTCCCAGCTCGAATCGAAGCTCCCCTGGTGCAGCGTGTAGGGCGCGCTGTCCGCGATGGCCGAGGCGGAGCCGGAGCTGGTCTTGTTGTTCGTCCCCGAGGCCGTGCCGCTCACGGACGGAAACAGGCCGGCGCTGGTCTGCTGCACGGTTGCGCGCGCTTCGCGCACGACCGCTTTCGCCTTGGCGACGCTGGGATTGGCTTCGACGGCCTCTTCGATCAGCCGGTTGAGCAGAGGATCGCGCAGGCGCAGCCACCAGCGATCAAGCGTGCCGGCATCTCGCCGCGAAGCGGCCTTGGTGCTCCAGTGCGAAGGCAGGTTCAGCCTTGGCGGACCGGCATAGTCCGGACCCACCGCGCAGCCGGTCAATGAGCTACCCAGCATCAGCGCGAAGCAAACTGATCCGCCACGCGACAGGGCGGCGCGCAACAGGCTGGGCGTTGGATGGGGATTCTCCTTTGCGGATGGCACGGGGATTGCGACGAACGAGTGAGACGGCATCAAATCGGCTGAGATCCATTGGCCTGGCCCGGGAAGGAACGGCGCCCATCGTCCTCGGAGGCGGGGTCGAGGCAGGAACCACTAGCCGGGCGATCGTGGCCTTTCGGCAGCCCCAATGTTTCTGAATGTAAACAGATATTGCGCGGCATCTCGGCGCTGGCGGCACGGTGCCCGCCGGGAAGAACATCGGCCCTGTGTCGCCGCCTGGTCAAGCCCTCTAGACAAAAATATTCCACTTTACCGAAATTCGGATTTGTCGTATGTCTTGCCCATCCCGGCTCATCCTTGAGGGGCGATCGTGAGGTCGTCATGTTCGCGAGCCGGGCTTGCGGTGGACGCGGCAGCGTCGGGCGCGAGAGGTTAGGGCGGGGCGGATTGCTCTCCGCGAGCCCGAAACCGCGCGTGGACGAACGGCGCTGTCAGGTTCGTCTCGCCTGTAAGTTTCCGGCTCTGTCGACAGGGCTGGGAAAACTGCGGCGAATAGCGGGCCGTGCGTACGGCAAAACCGTGTGGTCCTGGCCGTCGTTGCTACGGTCAAGCTCTTGCGGATGCGGCAGTCGCGTCAACCGGCGCGGTGCCGGCGACTTTCGTGAGAGTGAGGGAGGCCAGAACGAACTCGGCTCCCGGGAGAGCACGGCATAAGCCGTCCAACCATCGCGCAGGGAAGGCCGTGTGTTGGGCTTCACCTGTATGCTGCTGTGCGGTCTCCTTGCGCTACCTATTCGCGCAGCGGACCGCGGGTGCTAGCCGGCACCCGGCCTTCCCTGCGCCCTCTTGGCTTTGAGGGTGGAATGACCAAGCAAAGCTCGGGTGAATTGAGCCGCGAGAAGGCGAAGGCGCGTCCGCAGCGCCGTAGGATGGGTAGAGCGAAGCGAAACCCATCATGCTTCGGCGCCAACGAGTCGATGGGTTTCGCTTCGCTCTACCCATCCTACAAGAGCGGAAATCTGAGATGCCGCCTCCGGGCGTTGCCGCGTGTCCGGGACACGTCTGGTCACCACGAGATCGGGATCCTTTGCACAAATCCACCGAGATCCGAGTCAGGGCTCAGCGGCTGCCGATCGAGCGGCCGGTTGTTGTTGCCGCGCGCGAACGACGTGCCGGGCGGCAGGGCGTAGTCGGTGAACTTGCGCTCGCCGGGAAGCACCTCGGTCCCGCCATCCAGCCACGACCGCTTGCTCACATAGATGCGCGTGTGCGGGCCTGAGGGGTAGGAGCGGTTGGGGCCGTTCGGACCGTACTCATAGGCGGCATTCTGCCTCGTCGGCGATTGATCGCGCTTGCCGGCTGTCTCGGCATGCGCGGCGAGGGTCGAGGCGAGGAGGGCGACCAGCGCCGTTCTGGTCATGACAATCGCGTTCATCGGCAAACACCCCATGCGAGTTCCTGATGCCGCCGCCTCTCGCACCGGATCGGGGGCCTGTAAAGAATTCGGGCGTTGCGCGATGTTGCTGAAGCTGCACATGGGGCAGGCCGCTTCGCGGCGGCTTCAACCTCAGCCAGCCGCCATTGATGGCCCGCGCCGTCATCGTGGCGGCAACGCCGACGCGGCTGATCGGCCAATCAAATTCAACGACCGGAAACAGTACAGCAATCTCAAAGCCACACCGCGGCCACAGCCGTTTCGTTTGAGCAGGTGACGTGCTCTTGAGGTGTGGAATGTCGGTTTTGCGGGCCTGGCTGATCGCGGTGGCGATGAGCGGTGTATCGATTGCGAGTTCAATTCCGGTCGCGCTGTTGCCGCAACCGGCCGCCGCGCAGAGCGTGGAGACGATCGTGGTCGAAGGCAATCGCCGCGTCGAGGCGGAGACGGTCCGCTCCTACTTCAGGCCCGGCCCTGGCGGACGGCTCGATCAATCCGCGATCGACGACGGTCTCAAGGCGCTGATCGGGACCGGCCTGTTCCAGGACGTGAAGATCAGCCAGGCCGGCGGCCGCATCACCGTGTCGGTGGTCGAAAACGCCGTGATCGGCCGCATCGCCTTCGAGGGCAACAAGAAGATCAAGGACGAGCAGCTTTCGGCCGAAATCCAGTCCAAGGCGCGCGGCACCTTCTCCCGCGCCATGGTGCAGTCCGATACGCTGCGCATCGCCGAGATCTACCGGCGCTCGGGCCGCTACGACGTCCACGTCACGCCCGAGATCATCGAGCAGCCGAGCAACCGCGTCGACCTGATCTTCACCATCGAGGAGGGCGCCAAGACCGGCGTCAAGTCGGTCGAGTTCATCGGCAACAACGCCTATTCGGCGGCGCGGCTGCGCGACGTGATCAAGACGCACGAAAGCAACCTGCTCAGCTTCCTCGGTAACAACGACATCTACGACCCCGACCGCGTCGAGGCCGACCGCGACCTGATCCGCCGCTTCTATCTCAAGAACGGCTATGCCGACGTCCAGGTCGTGGCCGCGCTCACCGAATACGATCCGGAGAAGAAGGGCTTCAACGTCACCTTCAAGATCGAGGAAGGCCAGCAATATCGGGTCGGATCGGTCGACTTCCGCTCCAGCATCCCGAATTTCGACGCAAGCTCGATGCGTTCCTATTCGCGCGTCGGTACCGGTTCGCTCTACAATGTGGAAGCGGTCGAGAAGTCGACCGAGGAGATGCAGATCGAAGCCTCGCGACGCGGCTATGCTTTCGCCATCGTCCGGCCCAGCGGCGACCGCAACTTCGAGGCGCATACAGTGTCGGTCGTCTTCAACGTCGACGAGGGGCCGCGCACCTATATCGAGCGCATCAATCTGCGCGGCAACACGCGCACGCGCGACTACGTGATCCGCCGCGAATTCGACCTCTCGGAAGGCGACGCCTACAACCGCGCCCTGGTCGACCGTGCCGAGCGGCGGCTGAAGAACCTCGACTACTTCAAGAGCGTGAAGATCACGACCGAGCCGGGCTCGTCGAGCGACCGCGTCATCCTGGTCGTGGAGATGGAGGAGAAATCGACCGGCGACTTCTCGATCTCGGGCGGTTACTCCACCACCGACGGCGCCCTGGCCGAAGTTTCGGTCTCCGAGCGCAACCTGCTCGGCAAGGGGCTCTACGCCAAGGCATCCGTCAGCTACGGCCAGTATTCGCGCGGCATCTCGCTGTCGTTCGTCGAGCCCTATCTGCTCGACTACCGGCTGGCGCTCGGATTCGACACCTATTGGCGCCAGCAATTGTCGAACAGCTATACGAGCTATGGCGTGACGACGCTGGGCTTCTCGCCGCGCCTCGGCTTCGCGCTGCGCGAGGATCTCTCGCTCCAGCTGCGCTATTCGCTCTATCAGCAGAGCATCACGCTCGCCAGCGCCTACAACAACTGTAACAACAACGCATCGAACAGCTCGCTGGCCTTCAATCCGACGCCGGCCTACATCAAGAACGTCCTAGGCGGCGTGGACCCGACCAATGCGACGGATTCGGGCGTCTATGGCTATGGCTGCTACGGCGACGGCGAGTCGAGCCTGCCGGTCCGGAAGGAATTGGCGAACGGCGCGACCTGGACTTCGGCGCTCGGCTACACGCTGAACTACAACACGCTCGACAACAACAAGAACCCGACCGACGGTCTGCTGGTCGACTTCCGGCAGGATTTCGCCGGGGTCGGCGGTGACGTCACCTATCTGAAGACCGCCGTGGACACCAAGTACTACACGTCGCTGGTGTCCGATATCGTCAACGTGATCCACCTCCAGGGCGGTATCCTCAACAAGATCGGCAACAACGATCTGCGCATGCTCGATCACTTCCAGATGGGCCCGAATCTCGTCCGCGGCTTCGCTTCCAACGGCATCGGCCCGCGCGACATCACCTATTACAATTACGGCACCGCGGGCGATGCGCTCGGCGGCACCAAATATTGGGGCGCGTCGATGGAATTGCAGATGCCGTTCTGGTTCCTGCCGAAGGAAGTCGGCCTCAAGGGCGCGGTCTATGCCGACGCCGGCTCGCTCTGGGGCTACCAGGGGCCGACGTCATGGTCGGCCACCGGCGAGGTCAACACCAAGGCCTGTCCGACCTGCGGACTGCAATATGACGACGGCAATGTGGTGCGCTCGTCGGTCGGTGTCGGCCTGATCTGGGCCTCGCCGTTCGGGCCGCTGCGTTTCGACTATGCGGTGCCGATCACGAAGGGCAAATACGACATCGTCCAGGAGTTCAGGTTCGGCGGCGGCACCTCATTCTAGGACGCGGTGCTGCGGCGGGACGCCGCGGCATGCCTCGTGCGTTTGTGAAAATCTGTGATGGGCTTGTTGCGCGCAAGCGTGGACAGCTATTGGCGAATGTCCGATAATGCGCGCTGCAATTGCAGGGCCCTGTGGCCTGCACTTGAGTTTCCACAGAAGGACGATCCCGATGACACAGGCAGGCGCCTACGGGCAGAGGCTTGGGCAATTCCTGCGTTTGAAGGATGCGCCGCCCTCGCTGGTCACGCGCTCGCTGCGCAGCGCCGCGCTCGCGGTCACCGAAACCCGCAATGACCGCCCGGTGCGTGGCCTGTCCGGCTCGCTGACCGCCGAAGATGCCTTTCTCGTCAGCCTGAAGCTGCACGATTATCCGGACTGCGAGCTCTGGGAGCGCGGCAAATGCATCATGCGGGCGGATGTCCGCGCCGGGACGACCTATCTCTACGATCTCAAGCGCGATCCGCGCTACGTGATCGACAAGCCGTTCCACTCGCTGTTTTTCTACATTCCACGCTCGGCGCTCGACAGCATCGCCGAGCAGTGCAATGCGCCGCGCGTCGACGAGCTCGACTGTCAGATCGGCATCGGCCATGACGACGGAATCATCCGTCACATCGGCGCCTCGCTCCAAGAGGGCCTGCGCAGACCGGACGAGGCCAATCAGCTGTTCATCGATCACATGATGCTCGGCCTGACCGCCCATGTGGCCCAGACCTATGGCGGGCTTCAGCGTACGACCGCATCCGCGCGCGGCGGCCTCGCGCCATGGCAGGCGAAGCGCGCCTGCGAGCGGCTCGAATCCGACCTCAGCGGCAAGCTCTCGTTGCAGAAAGTCGCGGCCGAACTCGACCTCTCGGTCAGCCATTTCTCGCGCGCCTTCCGGATTTCGATCGGCCTGCCGCCGCACCAATGGCTGCTGCATCAGCGCGTCAAGGCCGCCAAGCAGTTGATGAGCGTTCGCGACCTGCCGCTGTCGGAGATCGCGATGTCGGCCGGCTTTGCCAATCAGAGCCATTTCACGCGGGTGTTTTCCTCGATCGTCGGCGTCAGCCCGGCGGTATGGCGCCGCGAGGCGCTTGGGGCCTCGCGCGTCGGGGCTTGAAATCGGTGATGCCGTGCGCCTCAGCGGCGCTTGGCCAGTGAAATGGTGTAGGCGGCGCGCCGCGCCGCAAAGATCTCGTCCGGCGGGTGGCCGATGCCATCGGCGAGATTGGCCGGATTGAAAATGGAGGCGTCGCAGGCCTCGTTCGGCTCGAAGCCGGTGATCACGATCGTGCCGAGGCGCACCTCTTCGCGATCATCCTCGTCGGGCCAGCGGATCGTGACGTCCTTGATGGGATCGCCGGGACGATCGAGCAGCGCCATCACGTTGAAGCGGGCATGGCCTGCCGCGATCCGCGTGCCGAGATCGTCGCGCAGGAAATCGGCCGGCTTCGCTCTCGCTTCGTCCTCGCTCAGCGTGATGTCGCCTCCGGCCGGGGCCACCTTGAACTTGATGAAGCGCGTCTCGCCTTGCTCATTCGTTGCCGGAAAGGCGTGCACGCCCCAATAGGTCGTACCGGCAAGGCTTCCGGGCAACGGGCGCGCAGCGATGTAGTTCGCCTGATTGAGTGTCTCGGGATTGGCCACCGAGAACGCCTTGACCTTTGCCATATCAGGCTTGCCGTCGGCGCCCGGAACGCGCGCCTTGAGGAAGGCCAGCATCTGCTCGAGCGTTCGCGCAAAATGCACCGGCGCGCTCTCGACGAGAATGTCGGATCGATGATCCTCGTCGCCGAGCTTGAAGCTGAAGCCGCGCAGCACCAGATTGTTGGTGTCGGCGACGCCAGGATTGCCGCCGCCGACCGAGAAGCGGGCTAGCACACGCGATGGCCTTGTGAAGCTCTGGGATCGCGTGATCTCTCCCGCGCGGTCCGATGGAGTGTAGGTGCCGCGAACGCACCAGCCTTTGGCGAAACTCGCGCGCACCTTCGGCGGATTGCCGGCAACCGCCTTCAGGGCATCGACGATGGCGGCGGGCGTTGCCGTGGGACTCCGGGGCATGATGGGCCTTCTCGCGTGGGGGCGCGCAGATTAGGCCTCGTGCGAAATCAGAGTCTTTCCCGAACCGATCGCGCTTGGCACGATCCTGCCCAAGATGCGTGCATGGCTGAGCGCGCGGACTTGGCCGCCGCGCGCCGGCTGGACGGCGCCCGGCTAACCGCCGAGGATCCGCCGGCAGGCGTCGACGAACACCTGCGCGCCGGTGACGATATCGGCGTCGGCAGTATTTTCGGTCCAGTGGTGGCTGATGCCGCCGATCGACGGCACGAACAGCATGCCTGCGGGCATCACGGTTGCCAGCATCTGCGCGTCGTGGCCGGCGCCGCTCGGCATGCGAATGGAGCGTCCGTCAGCGAGAGCCTTGCTCGCGGCCTCGATCGCGTCCTGAATGCCCGTGTTCATCATGGCGGGCGCGCCGGTGCGGATCTTCTCCACGGTGACGGTGCAGGGGCCTTTCGCGCTGGCCTCGTCGGCCATGGTCCGCAGCAGCTCCTCCAGCCGCGCGATCACGGCCGGGTTGTCATCGCGGATCTGGAACAGCATCTCGGCGCCGCCCGGGATGATGCTCGGCGCACCGGGATCGAGCGTGATGCGGCCGGTGGTCCAGACGGTGCGGGGTCCGCAGGCGCCCGGAAAACGCTCGTCGATCGCCACGCAGAATTTGGCCAGCGCGAGACCGGCGTCCTTCCGCACGGTCATGCGCGTGGTGCCGGCGTGGTTCTGCTCACCGGTGAAATTGATCTTGTATTGCCAGATGCCGACGATGGAGGTCACGACGCCGATCGCAAGCTTGCCGCTTTCGAGCGTGTCGCCCTGCTCGATATGCGCCTCCAGATATCCGAGGTGCCGGCCCGGCTCGGCGGCAACGCGCGCCCGCCCGGCGAGACCCATGTCGGCGAGGGCCTCGCGCATGGTCCGGCCGCTGGTGCGGTCGCGCGCGGCGTCGATCTCGGCTTCGGTCACTTGTCCCACATAGGACCGCGAGCCGAGAAAGCTGCCGAAATGACCTTCTTCGTCGCACCACGCTGCGACCTCGACCGCGCCCCTGAGCGCGGGATCGGCGTTGAGCACGCGGGCGGCTTCAAGCGCATAGACGACGCCGAGCGGGCCATCGAGCCAGCCGGCGTAATTCTGGCTCTCCAGATGCGAGCCGGCGAGCAGTTTTGGCCCCGGCTTGGCGCTGGTGCCGAATACGTTGCCGATGCCGTCGATCGCGGCGGCAAGACCGGCGTCGGGCAGCTTCTGCACCAGCCAGTCCAGCGATTGCCTATGCGGCTCGGAGAAGGTCGGCTTGTGCACGCCGGTCTTGTAGGCGCCGATGGCGCGGAGGGCATTGAGGTCGGCGAGAACGCGCTCGCCATTGGCGCGCGGCTTGGTGTCAGGCATGTTCGGCAACCTTGAGCGCCTCAGTGCGGATCTCCTCGACCAGCCGTTCCTTGAGCTGGACGAATTCCGGCGTCGTCTTGATCTTGTAGGAGCGCGGATGCGGCAGGTCCACATTGATCTCGGCCTTGATCCGGCCCGGGCGTGCGCTCATGACGATGACGCGGCTGCCGAGGAAGATTGCCTCCTCGATGTCGTGGGTTACGAACAGCACGGTCTTCTGGTCGCGTTCCCAGATTCCCAGCAGCATTTCCTGCATCAAGGCGCGGGTCTGGTTGTCGAGTGCGCCGAAGGGCTCGTCCAGCAAGAGAATCTTGGGATCATTGGCGAGCGCACGCGCGATCGCGGTGCGCTGCTGCATGCCGCCCGAGAGCTGTTTCGGCCAGTGATTCTCGAAGCCGGACAGCCCGACCTGGCGGATGAAGGCATCCGCGATCTTGTTTCGCTCCGCCTCGGCCACGCCGCGCTCGCGCAGGCCGAAGGCGATGTTCTCGCGCACGGTCAGCCAGGGGAACAGCGTGTAGGACTGGAACACCATGCCGCGATCGGCACCCGGGCCGGTCACCTCGCGGCCGTCGAGCGTGACGCGGCCGCTGGTCGGACGGTCGAGGCCGGCAACGATGCGCAGCAGCGTGGACTTGCCGCAGCCGGAGGGCCCGAGGATGGTGACGAAGTCGTTGTTGGCGATGGTGAGGTCGGTCGGCTCCAGCGCCCTGGTCGGCGCATTGCCGTGGCGGGCGGGGAAGGTGCGCGAGACCTGCTCGATTCTGAGCGTGGTCATGCGAGCCTCCACGGAAACAGCCAGGCGTTGAACGCCTTGAACATGAAGTCCGAGAGGAGGCCGATCAGTCCGATCACGATGATGCCGAAGATGATCTGCCCGGTGTTGAGCAGCGCCTGGCTGTCGGTGATCATGTGGCCGATGCCCGAGGACGAGCCGATCAGCTCGGCGACGATGACGTAAGTCCAGGCCCAGCCCAGCACCAGGCGCAGGATTTCCGCGATCTCGGGCGCGGAGGAGGGCAGCAGCACGCGGCGGATGATGCCGCGATCGCTGGCGCCCAGCGTATAGGCCGCCTCGACCAGATCGCGCCGCGTGGCACCGACGGTGACCGCGACCATCAGGATGACCTGGAATACCGAGCCGATGAAGATGACGAGCAGCTTTTGCAACTCGCCGATGCCCGCCCACAGGATCAGCAGCGGAATGAAGGCGGAGGCGGGCAGATAGCGTGCAAAGGACACGAACGGCTCGAGGAACGCCTCGACCGGCTTGTAGGCACCCATCAGCACGCCGAGCGGCACCGCGATGATGGCGGCGAGCGCAAAGCCGCCGACGACGCGCCAGATCGTCATGCCGATGTCGTAGATGAATCCCTGCTTGGCCAGGAGGTCATAACCTTCCTGCACCATGGTCAGCGGATTGGCGAGGAAGGTCTTCGACACATGGCCGCCGAGCGTCGCCCATGACCAGAGCGCAACGAACAGGACAAAGAACGCAAGGCCGTAAACCATGCGCTGCTTCGATGTAACAGGGTCCAGGGGACGCATCGACGATCTATCCAGGCGGTGAACAGATTTGCCGGCCCCGCCGCGAGACGGGGCCGGCAGCTCCAAAGTGACTTACTTGATGTAGCTCGCGTCGAAGAGGTCCTCGACCTTCGGCGCGGCCTTGATGATGCCGATCTCGAGCAGAAGGTCCGCGGCCTCCTTGTTGAAGGTCAGGAAGTCGCCGGCGAAGAATTTCTGGTTCGCGGCCTTGTCCTGCCAGCGCAGGTACTTTGCCGAGTTGCCGAACTGCTCGCCGCTCTGCTTCACGTCCGCGCCCATGATCTCATAGGCCTTGGCCTGATCCTTGGCGATCATGTCGAGCGCCTCGAAATAGCTGTCGGCGAGCGCCTTGGCGGCTTTCGGGTTCTCGCTGAGGAACTTCGGCGTGCAGCCAAAGGTGTCCATGACCATGGGATAGTCGAGCGTGGTCGCGATGATCTTGCCCTTGTCGGGCGCGGCGCGGACCGTCGACAGATACGGCTCATAGGTCATGGCGGCATCGTTCTGGCCGGAGACGAAGGCTTGCGCGGCCGCGGCCGGCTCGAGGTTCACGACGGTGACGTCCTTCACCGACAGACCATTTTTCTTGAGCATCCAGGCCAGCGCGAAATAGGGCGATGTGCCGGGTGCGGAGGCTGCGACCGTCTTGCCCTTCAGCTCCTTGATCGCGCTGACGTCGTTGCGCACGGCCATGCCGTCGGCGCCATAGCTCTTGTCGAGCTGGAAGATCTGCTTGGTCGCAACGCCGTTGGCGTTCCAGGAGATCCAGGTCTCGACCGTCGTCGCCGCGCATTGGACGTCGCCGGAGGCGATCGCGAGATGACGATCCTTCTGCGGGATCTTCTTGATGGTGACGTCGAGGCCGTTCTTCTTGAAGATGCCGGCCTCCTTCGCCAGCGTCAGCGGCGCGAAACCGGTCCAGCCGGAGATGCCGATGCCGACCTTGACATCGTCGGCGAGCACGGGAGTGGAGGCCGCAAGAGCAATGATTGTCGCAAAAATCGTCGAACTACGCATGATTGTCGTCCTCTTGCCGATCGATGGATTGACGTCCTGTTGATCTCTGTCGGCCCCTACGGACCGTTGCCCGAAGCATTGCACGAATTGTGCCGACATTGCTCTCTCAACCTCCCTTGAATCGGGCGACAAGGCGGTGGGAGTCACCGGGATAGAGCAGGCGGACCGCGGTGATCGTGCGCGCGCTGCGCCAGGTATAGCGGTCGATCACGAGACAGGGCGCGCCGATTGCGATGTCGAGCGCTTCCGCCGTGCGATCATCCGCGACGATGGCGCTGATCGTATGCTCGGCCTCTGTCCATGGGACATGATGAAGCAGCCACGAGCCCGGCGGCTCGCGCGAGAAATCCGCGGTCGCAGCACTGGGCACGGAGGCGAGATCGATCAGCCTGTCCTCGACCGCGAATGGCACCTTGTCGGCGCTGTGACGGCAGGTGATCGCGACGACCTTGCCGGCTTTCTTGACGCCGAGACGCTCGCGGTCGGCGGCAGTCGCCGCCCGCAGCTTGCGGCCGATCAGCTCGTAGCCGTAAGCGCGCCCGAGCGCGGTGATCTCGGCGCGGATGTCGGCGATCTTGAGCACGGCTGACTGATGCTGCGGTCGCCGTACGAACGAGCCGGCGCGCCGCCGTCGCTCGATCAGATCGGCTTGCGCCAGTTCCGACAGCGCCTTGTTCACCGTCATGCGCGAGCAGCCGTAGCGCGCGACGAGCTCGTGCTCGAATGGAATGCGATGTCCGGGCGGCCATTCGCCGGTGAGGATCCGCTTCTCGATGTCGGCGCGGATACGCTTGTAGAGTGTCCGCTTGTCGGCGGCATCGCTGGCAAGGCTCATGCGACGAGCCTCCGCACCGCCGCGTTGAATCGCTCGCGCGCGGCCTGGCGTAGCCTGTGCCGACCGCGCTCGACGACTTTGTGGCCGCCAGCCCAGACGCAATCGATCACGCATCCGCTGGCGGCAAAGATCCAGCCGTCGATGACCGCGTCGTGCGTGCGGCCGGCCAGCGACGGATGCGCCGCATCGAGCGTGACGATGTCCGCGCGCGCGCCCGGCGTGAGGCCGACCATCGCCTGCGCCATTGCCTGTGCGCCGCCGGCGAGCGCTTGATCGAATAGCGTACGCCCCGTCGAGCGGCCTGCACCGCTGGAGAGAACGTTGCGCTGGCGATGCTTCAGGCGCTGGCCGTATTCGAGCTGGCGCAATTCGTCGGCGACGCCGACCAGCACGTTGGAATCGGTGCCCACACCGAACGCGCCGCCGGCGGCGAGAAATTCGCGCGCCGGAAAGATGCCGTCGCCGAGGCTCGCCTCGGTGATGGGGCAGAGGCCAGCAACTGCACCGGTCTTCGCGAATGCCGTGATTTCCGCATCGGTCATGTGGGTCGCGTGGATGAGGCACCAGCGCTGATCGAGCGGCGCGTGCTCCAGCAGCCACTGCACCGGGCGCCGGCCGGACCAGGCGAGGCAATCCTCGACCTCCTTGACCTGCTCGGCGGCGTGGATGTGCACCGGCCCGCCGTTCGCAAGCGGAATGATCGCCGCGAGCTCGTCCGGCGCGACCGCGCGCAGACTGTGAGGCGCAATGCCGATATTGGCGCCCGGCAATGTTGCGATCGCCTTGCGCGATGCATCCATCAACGCGGCGAATTCATCGACCGAGCAGATGAAGCGGCGCTGGCCGTCATGCGGCGCCGCGCCACCGAAAGAGCCGTGCGCGTAAAAACTCGGCAGCAGCGTCAGTGCAATGCCCGAGGCCTCGGCAGCCTGCGCAATGCGCCCGGCCATTTCGCCGATATCGGCGTAATGCGAGCCGTCGCGATCATGATGCAGATAATGGAATTCGCCGACGCGGGTAAAACCCTGTTCCAGCATCTCGACATAAAGCAGCGTGGCAACGGCGGTAACGTCATTCGGGGTCATCGCCAGCGCGAAGCGATACATCGTCTCGCGCCAGGTCCAGAACGTGTCGGTGCTGTCGCCGCGCAGTTCCGCAAGTCCGGCCATGCCGCGCTGGAAGGCGTGGCTGTGCAGGCTCGCAAGTCCGGGAAGTGCGATGGCGTGGCGTTCGTCGCCGGCGGCCGGCGCCACGCCTGGCGTCACCTCCGCGATCGCGCCGGCGGTGATCACCACCTGCACGTCATTGGCCCAGCCCGGGGGCAGGAGCGCGGAGGCGAAATGCAGTCGGGTCATGATTGATTACACGCCGGCTGGACAGAACCGCCTTACGATTATATGTCTAGACATATAAGTCAAGCATCCCACGGCGAAGGGACACCTTCATGGCAGAGCGCTTCGACCGGATCTGGCATAATGCCCGGCTCGCCACGATGCGGGCCGACCGTCCCGACCTCGGCGAGATCGAACGTGGCGTGATCGCCGCGCGCGGCGGCCGTATCGTCTATGCCGGCGCAGCAGCAGATTTCCCTGCGGATGCGGACGCCATCGAGCGGATCGATTGCGAGGGACGCTGGATCACACCGGGTCTCGTCGACTGCCACACCCATCTCGTCTATGGCGGCAACCGCGCGCACGAGTTTGAGCTGCGCCTGAAGGGGGCAAGCTATGAAGAGATTGCGCGGGCCGGCGGCGGCATCGTCTCGACGGTCGCCGCGACTCGTAAGGCGAGCGAGGCCGAACTCGTCGCAAGCGCGCTTCCGCGGCTCGACGCGCTGATTGGCGAGGGCGCAACCACGGTCGAGATCAAGTCGGGCTACGGCCTCGATACCGAGACCGAGATGCGGCAGCTGTCCGCCGCGCGCAGCCTCGTCGCTCAGCGGCCGGTTGCGATCCGCACATCCTTCCTCGGCGCACATGCGCTGCCGGTGGAAGCCGACGGCGACAAGGATCGCTACATCGATCTCGTGTGCAAACAGATGCTGCCCGCCGTCGTCAAGGCTGGCCTTGCCGATGCCGTCGATGCCTTCATGGAAGGGATCGCGTTCTCGGCTGAGCAGACTGCGCGGGTCTTCGAGGCCGCGAGAGGGCTCGGGCTGCCGGTGAAGCTCCACGCCGACCAGCTGTCGAATCTCGGCGGCGCCGCGCTCGCCGCAAAATTCTCGGCACTGTCGGCCGATCATTTGGAGCATACCGACGAGGCCGGCGCCGCTGCGATGGCGAAGGCCGGAACGGTGGCCGTGCTGCTGCCTGGCGCGTTCTACTTCATCCGCGAGACGCAGAAGCCGCCGGTCGAGGTGTTCCGCAAGCATGGTGTTCCCATGGCGCTTGCGAGCGACTGCAATCCCGGCAGCTCGCCGCTGACCTCGCTGCTGCTCGCCATGAACATGGGCGCGACGCTGTTCCGGATGAATGTGGCCGAATGCCTCGACGGTGTTACCCGAGAAGGTGCGCGCGCGCTCGGCGTGCTCAATGAAACTGGCACGCTCGAACCCGGTAAGTGGTGCGACCTCGCGATCTGGGACATCGAGCGGCCCGCCGAGCTGGTCTACCGCATCGGCTTCAATCCGCTGCACCGCCGGGTGTGGAGGGGACAGTGACGGAGCAGGGCGCAGCGATCGTCGTTAAGCCGGGAACGGTCACTCTCGACGATCTCGCACGCGTCCTTGCGGGTGCGTCCGTCGTGCTCGATCCCTCGTTTTGGCCGCGCGTAGAGGCGGCTTCGGAGATTGTCGCGAAGGCCGCGCATGCCGCCGCGCCAGTCTACGGCATCAACACCGGCTTCGGGAAGCTGGCCTCGAAGCGCATTCCGCCCGATCAAACCGCGCTGCTCCAGCGCAATCTCATCGTCTCGCATTGCTGCGGCGTCGGCCCGGCGACGCCCGAGCCGATCGTCCGCCTGATGATGGCGCTGAAGATCATCTCGCTCGGGCGCGGGGCCTCCGGCGTCCGCCGCGAGGTGATCGAGCAATTGCAGGCCATGCTGACGCGCGGCGTCTACCCGCTGGTGCCGCAACAAGGCTCGGTCGGCGCCTCCGGCGATCTTGCGCCGCTCGCGCATATGACCGCGGTGATGATTGGCGAAGGGCAGGCGATTTTTGACGGGGTGACTATATCCGGTGGCGAAGCGCTCGCCGCTGCCGGCCTTACGCCACTGACGCTCGGCCCCAAGGAGGGGCTGGCGCTGATCAACGGCACGCAGTTCTCGACCGCTTACGCCATCGCCGGCGTGCTGCGTGCATTCCGCCTGATCCGCGCCGCGCTCGTCACCGGCGCATTGTCGGTCGATGCGGCAATGGCCTCGACGGCGCCGTTCCGTCCCGAAATCCAGGCGCTGCGCGGCCATGCCGGTCAGATCGCCGCGGCCGCCACCTTGACCGTGCTGCTCGACGGCAGCGATATCCGCCTGTCGCATCTCGAAGGCGACGAGCGCGTGCAGGATCCTTATTGCCTGCGCTGCCAGCCGCAGGTCGCAGGCGCCGCGCTGGACCTGATCACGCAGGCCGCGCGCACGCTGATCGTCGAGGCCAATGCCGTCACTGACAATCCGCTGGTGCTGGTCGAGACCGGTGAGATCGTCTCTGGCGGCAATTTCCACGCCGAGCCGGTCGCCTTTGCCGCCGACGCCATCGCGCTTGCGCTGTCGGAGATCGGTGCGATCAGCGAGCGGCGCATCGCGACGCTGGTCGATCCCGCTCTCAATTTCGGTCTGCCGCCGTTCCTGACACCGGATCCCGGCCTCAACTCCGGCTTCATGATCGCCGAGGTGACGGCGGCCGCGCTCTATGCCGAGAACAAGCAGCGGGCGGCTGCCTGCTCGATCGACTCGACGCCGACCAGCGCCAACCAGGAAGATCACGTCTCGATGGCTGCCCACGCCGCGCGGCGCCTCTCGGATATGGCCGACAATCTCACCGCCATCTTGGGAATCGAGCTGCTGGTCGCAGCCCAAGGCATCACGCTGCGGGCGCCGCATGCGACCAGCGCGCCGCTCGTTGCCGTCATTGCCAGGCTTCGCGAGCAGGTGCCTGCACTCGGTACTGACCGCTACATGGCCGGCGATCTCGCCAAGGCTGCGGCGCTTGTCGAAGCTGATGCGCTGCCGGTCGCGGCGATCGCCAAGCTTTCAGCCGATCCGTTTCCAAAACTTGACTGAACAAGACTTGACTAAGGGGTGTTCCGCATGAACCGCCGACTGGACAATGACCGCACTATCCGTGCTCCCCGCGGCAGCGAGATCAGCGCCAAGAGCTGGTTGACGGAAGCGCCGCTGCGCATGCTCATGAACAATCTCGATCCTGATGTTGCGGAGCGTCCGAGCGAGCTGGTCGTCTATGGCGGCATCGGCCGCGCCGCGCGCGACTGGGAGAGCTTTGACCGGATCACCGCGGCCTTGCGCAAGCTCGAAGCCGACCAGACGCTGCTGGTGCAGTCCGGCAAGCCGGTCGGCGTCTTCCGCACCCATGCCGATGCGCCGCGCGTGCTGATCGCGAACTCCAACATCGTGCCGCACTGGGCGACGCTCGACCATTTCAACGAGCTCGATCGCCAGGGGCTGATGATGTACGGCCAGATGACCGCGGGCTCCTGGATCTATATCGGCAGTCAGGGCATCGTGCAGGGCACCTACGAGACCTTCGTCGAGGTCGGCCGTCGTCATTATGGCGGCAGCCTCGCCGGCAAATGGATCCTCACTGCCGGCCTCGGCGGCATGGGCGGCGCGCAGCCGCTGGCGGCGACCATGGCCGGCGCCTCGATGCTCGCGGTCGAGTGCCAGCCGAGCCGCATCGAGATGCGGCTGCGGACGGGCTATCTCGACCGCCAGGCAGCCACGCTCGACGAAGCCCTTGCGATCATGGAAGAGGCCAAGAAGACCAAGAAGGCGGTCTCGGTCGGGCTGCTCGGCAATGCCGCGGAGATTTTCCCCGAACTGGTGCGCCGCGGCGTCAAGCCCGACATCGTCACCGACCAGACCAGCGCGCACGATCCGATCAACGGCTATTTGCCGAAGGGCTGGTCGCTTGCCGATTGGGAAGCCAAGCGCGCGTCCGATCCGAAGGCGGTCGAGCGCGCCTCGAAGACGTCGATGGTCGAGCATGTCCAGGCCATGCTGGATTTCCATGCGCAGGGCATTCCGACGCTCGACTACGGCAACAACATCCGCCAGATGGCGCAGGACATGGGCCTGAAGAACGCGTTCGATTTCCCCGGCTTCGTGCCGGCCTATATCCGCCCGTTGTTCTGCCGCGGCGTCGGCCCGTTCCGCTGGGCCGCGCTGTCGGGCGATCCCGAGGACATCTTCAAGACCGACGCCAAGGTCAAGGAGCTGATGCCTGACGACAAGCATCTGCACAATTGGCTCGACATGGCCAAGCAGCGCATCAAGTTCCAGGGTCTGCCGGCGCGGATCTGCTGGGTCGGCCTCGGCGATCGTCATCGCCTCGGCCTCGCCTTCAACGAGATGGTGGCGCGCGGCGAATTGAAGGCGCCGATCGTGATCGGCCGCGATCATCTCGACAGCGGCTCGGTGGCAAGCCCCAACCGCGAGACCGAGGCGATGAAGGACGGATCGGACGCGGTGTCCGACTGGCCCCTGCTCAACGCGCTGCTCAATTGCGCCAGTGGCGCGACCTGGGTCTCGCTGCATCACGGCGGCGGCGTCGGCATCGGATATTCCCAGCATGCCGGCATGGTGATCGTCGCCGACGGCACGCCGGAAGCCGCCAAACGCATCGAGCGCGTGCTGTGGAACGATCCCGCCTCTGGCGTCATGCGCCATGCCGATGCGGGCTATGACATCGCGATCGACTGCGCGCGCGACAAGGGGCTCGATCTGCCGAGCCTGGCGAAATAGCCTCGCCTCAAGCCACGACCCTGGCCGCTGCACCATCGAGGCGTTGCCCCTCGTTCGCGAGGTAGTCGCCGATCGCATCGCCCGGCATCGGCTTTGCGAAGTAGTAGCCCTGGATGTAGTCGCATCCGAGGCGGCGCAAGGTGTCGAGCTGCGCGCGGGTCTCGACGCCCTCGACGACGCAGGCGATCTCCATGTCGTCGCACAGGCCCGTGAGCGACTTGATGATCTTGTGGCTGACAGGATTTTCGTTGATGTCGGCGACGAAGCTGCGGTCGACCTTGATCTTGTCGAGCGGCAGCCGGTGCACATGGCTCAGCGAGGAATAGCCGGTGCCGAAATCGTCGAGCGAGATGCCACAGCCCATCGCCTTCAGCGTCGCGATCGACTGCTGCGCGCGCACGAAGTCGAAGGTGACGGCGGTCTCGGTGATCTCGAAATCGATCCGGTGCGGCGGCAGGCCGCTCCTCTCGATGATCGAGATCAGCGGCAGGATGCCCTCGGCTG
This sequence comes from Bradyrhizobium genosp. SA-4 str. CB756, assembly GCF_000473125.1. Taxonomy (NCBI): domain Bacteria; kingdom Pseudomonadati; phylum Pseudomonadota; class Alphaproteobacteria; order Hyphomicrobiales; family Nitrobacteraceae; genus Bradyrhizobium; species Bradyrhizobium genosp. SA-4. The sequence continues at coordinate 945,054 of NZ_KI421499.1, forward strand.
CGCAGACGTCGTGGGCCGAAAGGTTGAACGACAGGCGGATGTGGTCGGGCCAGATCTTCGCCGCTGCAAGCGCGCGCGCCAGCAGGGCCTGCGTCAGCGGCCGGATCAGGCCGATGCGCTCGGCGGCCGGAATGAAGTCGGCCGGAGAGACCCAGCCGAGGCGGGGACTACGCCAGCGTGCCAGGGTCTCGAAGCCCGCAGTATGCTCGCTCATGGCATCGACGATCGGCTGAAACACCAGCTCCATTTCCGTGTCGAAATCCGCACTGCGCAGCAGGGTCTCGATCACGCCGCGGCTGCGGATCTCCGCCTCCAGCTCGCTCGAGAAGATTACGGTGCGACCGCGCAGATGGCGCTTGGCGTGGTAGAGCGAATAGTCCGCGCATTCATAGAGCGCCTCCGCCGTCGTTGCGGAGTCCGGATAAAGCGCAAAGCCGATCGAGCAGGACAGGCCGGTGTGGGCAGTGTCGAGCTGGTAGGGCAGCTTGACCCGCTCGCCGATGCGTTCGCCGAGCCGCACCAGATCGGCGTCCTCGGGGTCGCCGCACACGACGAGACCGAACTCGTCGCCGCCGAGCCTTGCGAACTCGACGCGCTGCGGACCGAAGCCTTCGCAGACCTCGCGGATGCGCCGGCCGGCCTCGATCAGGACGCGGTCGCCGACCGAATGGCCGTAATTGTCATTGATCGGCTTGAAGCCGTCGAGGTCGATGATACCGACCGCGACGCGAACGTTCCTGCGCTCGGCGTCGATGAAGGCACTCGACAGCTCGGCGAAGAAGCGGCGGCGGTTGGGCAGTTCGGTGAGCGAATCCAGATTGGCAAGACGGAAGTTCTCGTCCGACAGCGCTTGCGTCGCCGCCTGCTGCGCCAGCAGCGATTTGCGGCTGGCGACGAGATCGGCGAAGTCGCGATAGTAGATGACCAGCACCGTCACCATCGCGCCGGAAACCAGAAGGTTGTTGACGGCGATCGCCTTCAGCGTCGGCTCGCCGGTGGTCCAGAAGAACAGCACATAGGGGACGTCGACGACCAGCGTCACGATCAGTGCCGCCGAGCGCAGATGCATCAGCGAGAAGATGCAGCCGATCACGGTAACGGCCATGTAGAAGGCGACCTGGCTCTTGGCGAAGGGATCACCGTAAGGATAGAGCGCGAAGGACCATGCAGTGAAGCCCGCACCGATCGGCAGCGTCATCCAGTTGGTGGCGCGCAGATTGCGCAGGATGTCGGCATCGCTGCGCACGAGATGACGCTGGCGCAGCCACCAGATGGTCCGGAGCGCCGCAAGCACAGTCAGCACGGAGGGCACGATCATCGTCAGCCAGTCCGGCGCCACGTTCACATACGTATAGGCGACGGCGATCGTGTTGCTCATCAGGATGAAGTAGAGCAGCGGGACCTGCTTGGAGAAGGCGTCGAACTGCGCGCGCGTCAGGTCCGGGTTGTCGACCGGCACGCGAAACAGCCGCATCGCGGCGGCGAAGTGAGACTTCAAATCGGCGACAGGCATTGCAATACGCGCCCCGTATCCCTTCAAAAACGGGGGCGATCTTGCACGGCGGGGGTAAAGGGCGCGTTAGACGGGTTCCCTGCGAAAAGGCCAGCGCAGGTTGCGCGCGGCCGCAAAAATTTCCGGCCGCGTGCATTGGTCAGGTCCCGTTAAGCATTACAGGCTGCCGGGGGCAGCGCTTCGGCCCCATCGGCGCGTTCGTGGTCACGTCCTGCTAACCATGCGCATGGGCGCCGCGGATCGCCGCACGCCGGTCGTGCCGGACGACGTGCGGCATCCACCTCTCCGCGTTGGAGTGAGGTGAAGTATCTCCGCTATTTCTTCTCCAGCGCCGCGGTCTGCTTGGCGAGCTGCTTGTCGAAATCCTCCGACAGGCCGGTCGCGTAGGTGGTGAGCTCGCCCGGCTTGACGAACGGGTTCGGCGCGCCGTCCTTCATCTCCGCACGCTTGGCCTGCATGCCATAGACTTCCGGATGCGGCCCGAGCAGCACGTCGACCTTCATCGCCTTCACCTTCGCGTAAGTCGCGCGGTAATCGTCGACGATGCCGGGATAGGTCGGCTGGCCGACCAGGCGGTTCAGCGAAACGGTGCCGCTACAGAAGAACAGCACGTCGCGGTCCTGGTTGCCGTCCTTGACGGTCATCTCCCAGCTCGTGCAGCCCGGCGAGTGGCCTGGTGTCGCATGCGCCGTCAGCGTGGTGTCGCCGAGCGTGACCTTGTCGCCTTCCTTCACCGTGCGGTCGACCTTCACCGCGGGGAAGGAAAGGTCCGCGTTCTTCTCGTCACCAGGATAGTAGCCGCCTTCGAGCAGCGGCTTGTCGCGCTCGCCGGCGATGAGCTGTGCGCCGGTTTCCTTCTTGATCTCGGCGAAGCCGCCGGTGTGGTCGAGATGGGCGTGCGTGTTGAGGATGATCTTGATGTCGGCAACCTTGAAGCCGAGCTTGGCGATGTTGTCCTTGATCATGCCGGTCGACTGGGGCATCGCCGTGTCCATCAGGATCAGGCCCTGTGAGGTCTTGATGACGTAAACGGCGATGCCGTCGGTGCCGACATAGTAGATGTTGCCGATGAGCTGGAACGGCTCGAACGGCGCCGTCCACTTCTGCATGACCGTTGCCAGGAAGTCCTTGATGGTCTGCGCCTGCGCGCCGGTTGTGAGGAACGCCAGCGCACACAGCGCGGCCGTAAGCTTTCTCATGGTTGCCTCCCGAGTGTTCTTGTCGTTTCAGCCAGACGCGGCATCTGCGCGGCCGATGCGCAAGCTACGTCGTGCGAAGGGCGGCAGCAACGGCATCAAGCTCTCAAATTTTCGCGGCATGCGCGGAATAAGGGACGCCGTCCGGTTTGAGCATGGGCCATCGCTGCAATGCGGCCGCTTGCTGTTTGACCCGGCATCGGCGGCCCGGCATACTTTGCTTCAAGATGGGCCAGCAAGACTCGTCGGCACGGGGAGCTGAAATGACCAATCCATTGTTCGTCCTTGCGGGGACGCTGATTTCCGTCGTCTCATTCTCGTCGATCGCGTCGGCCCAGCCGGTCTGCGTCACCCAGAACATGGCCGTGCCGCCTGGTGCCAACACCACCGACAAGGCCGCGCCCTTCTTCATCGACACGACAGGCCTCGATTTCAAGACAGCGCCGCCGACGCGAGATCCCCTTAGTGCCAACTACCCGCGCGCGACCGAGCTGCCGGACGGGACGCTGCCGCCGCCGGGCGCCGAAGGCAATTTCATCATCGGCCCGACCCACAATCCCGCCCCGGAGACGATCGCAAAGGAGGGCGTGCCGCGCGGCACGACGAAATCCTTCACGCTGTCATCGAAAGAGAGCGCGGTCTACAATCCCGGCCTGATCCGCGACGACGTCGCGGGCTGCACCAATTCCTCGATCATGACGACGGTCACTGCGGCGGACGACAAGTCGCACATGATCGTCATCACCAGCCATCCCGGTGTCTGGTCGCGCACGATCGACGTCTACGTGCCGGCCCAATATGTGCGCGGATCCGAAGCGCCGTTCATCGTGGTCGGCGACGGCGGCTCCAACGCTTACAAGGACCTTGCCACGACGCTCGACAACCTGATCGCGCAGCGCCGCGTGCCACCGATGATCGCGATCCAGATCGGCAATGGCGGGCAGGATGCGCAGGGTAGCCAGCGCGGTCGTGAATATGACGCGGTCTCGGGCATCTATGCGCAGTTCGTCGAACGCGAGGTGCTGCCGCTGGTCGAGAAGAACGCCGACGTCAAGCTGACGAGGAATCCCGACGGACGCGCGACGATGGGATTGAGCTCGAGTGGCGCCGCCGCCTTCACCATGGCCTGGTTCTATCCGGATCTCTATCACCGCGTGCTGGCCTTCTCGCCGACGATGGTCAACCAGCAATGGCCGCATGATCCGTCGCTGCGCGGCGGCGCCTGGGAGTATCACAGCGCCTGGACGGGGCCGGCTGGTCCCAATTTGATCTCCAAGGCGGGTGTGCTGACGCCGGCCGAGCCGCCCGGAGTGCCGCTGATCGTCGCCGCGCCGGCCAAGCCGATCCGCTTCTGGTTCTTCGGCGGCGACCAGGACCTGTTCTATCCGAACCCCACCATTCCCGACGGCATGCACGACTGGACCCTGTCGAACGCGCTGATGGCCAAGGTGCTGGCGGAGAAGGGCTATCACTACCAGTTCCTGTTCGTGCGCAACGCCAAGCACGTCGATCGCCCGACGATCGCGCAGACGCTGCCGTCGGCGCTGGAGTGGGTCTGGAAGGGCTATCCGATCCCCTGAGCGCAAAGCGGATCAGGCTTTAGCGCCCGATCGTCACGCCGGCGGTCGAGCGCATGGCGTCGCGGAGGCTGGTGGCGTTCATGTCGTCGAGCCTCTGACGCGTCAGCACGGTGGTCTGGCCGGGCGTGTTGAGGATGGTCTCGCCGCGCGAGGAGGACAACCGGTCGGCCTTGTAGGGTGCTGCGGGATCGGTCGCGGCCGCCGTTGCCGGCACGTGGCGCGGCCGTTTGCCGGACGCCGCAAAAGCTCCTTGCGAGACGCAGAGAGCAGCGATCACGACCAGTCGCAATGATGTTGCGAACATGCGGTCTCCCATATCCAGGGTGTCAGCCTAGCATATGGCGAGCGCGATCGCAGATGAAAAGGGATCAGGCGAGGGCGGCCTGGCGTTCCCGCGCCGGTTCGCGGACCCGCTCGGAGTGACGCGGCTCGGCGAGCCGGGTGAAGCTGCGCCTGTCCGCCTGCGCGGGCGCTTCGACGATGACACCCTCGCAGACGATCTGCCCGCCGAGCATCTTGAATTCCAGCTTGTCGTAGCGCGGCATCGTCTCGCCGGGCGCGGGCGGCAGCAGCCCAATCCGCCCCTGGATGTTCAGCGTCGCATCGCCACTGCCGTGAAGCCGCGGATTCCACATCCTGATCCCGGTCTCCGCCCAGCGCTGCCGGATCAGCGCGGCACGGTCGGTGGGTTCCGTGACCTTTGCGCGGGCCTTCGCTGCGCGGGAGATTTCCGGAACGGGAGACTCGAGAGCCGGCTCCGGCGCGCTGTCGGCGATGCCGCTGGCAGCCTCAGCGGAAGAATCCTCAGCGGCGACCACCATGACAGGGGCAGGATCGTTGGCGGTGGCAGGCTCGATCTCCGCCGCGACGCTGGGCGAGGGATCGCCGTCGATGCTGCTCTCGGAGACATCCAGGACATTGTCATCGGCGCACGCGACACACGAGCCGTCGATAGCGGCCGGCGCGTCATCCACGAGAACGTCAGGAGCGGAGTCGTCGGTGACGAGAAGAACGGGAGCATCGACCGCGTCGATCGCGACGTCGACCGACGCGACCGGAGTCTCCTCCGCGGCAGCGGGCTCGATCTCGGTCACGAGCTCGTATGATGGGACGCTGCCGATGGCAGCTTCGAGAGCCTCGGCCGGCTCGCTCGCAACCGCGACAGACGAGACCGGCGTCTCTTCCACGATGACGGGCTCAATGCTTGCAAGCAGTTCCGCCGGAGGATCGTTGCCGACGACTGCGGGAGCCGCAACGTGCTCGCTCGCGACGTCGACCGACGCGACCGGAGTCTCCTCCGCGGCAGCAGGCTCGATCTCGGTCGCGAGCTCGAACGATGGAACGCTGCCAATGACAGCCTCGGGAGCATCGGCGAGCTCGCTCGCAACCTCGATGGATGAGACCGGTGCCTCTTCCACGATGACGGGCTCAACGCTCGCAGGCGATTGCGCCGGAGGATCGTTGCTGACGACTTCGGGAGCCTCAACCTGCTCGCTCGCGACATCGACCGGCAAGACCGAAGCCTGCTCGACGACAGCAGGCTCGACGTCCACGCTTGTCTCGCCGGAGGGTTCGTCGCTGAGGCTGATACCAGCCGGCGTTGCTGACGGGCTCTCCACGATGACGGAGATCGCGGGCTCGTCCTCGACGACGGGAGTCGTGACCGTGATGTCGGCCTGGCCATGCAACGGTTCGGCGCTACTCGCGTCGCGCACCGGCGCGGCTTCCGCGACGTCGGCAAGGATGGCAGGCGAGTCACTTGCTTCGTTCGCCGCGACGTCGATGCTGCCGCTGTGCGGCAAGGGCCGAAGCCGGGTGAACGCCCATTTCACCGCTGGAATGCGGCGCAGCAACGATATCAGTCTCGAAAGCACTGGGAGTTGTCCAAGAGGTACTCGGCGTGAGGCAATCGCTGATTCGTCAGCAATATGAAAAACTGCCCCGCCTGTCACACCGATGTCAATCTGACTGGGACCAATTGCAGAACATCCACACGTGCCGTGCAGATGAGATTACCGTCGGCAGTTTCCAAGACTTTCCGAACGTCGATGTCGCGTGCCTCGCGGTGCGGTAAGAGTCGTCCGAGATCGTTGATCCCGCGGGAAGGCACAGTCGTGCCTTCCCGACATGTCGATCTTGCGGCTATTTCCTGGAACCGGCGCCGCCGCCGGCCTGGCTGCCCATGTTGTTGGTGTTGGCGCCGCCCGCGCTCGGCGACTGTGTGCCCTTGCTGCTGCCGGCCTCGTTCTGCATGTTCGACGACTTGCCCGTCGTCATGCCCTTGGTCGCGGGACCTCGCGAGGATTGACCGACGCCGCCCTGACCAGATGCGTCCGGCGCGGGTTGTGTCTGCGCAAAGGCGCCACCGGTCGCCAGCGCCATGATGCAGGCGGATGCGAGAATGATTTTCTTCATCAGGATCTCCCTGGGTTCGTGTCTGGACAACCGGGACACGGGAGCGACGTTCCTGAGCGGCCGGATCGCGCCCGGGCGGGGCCGATCGTCGGGGTTCCCTGCGCAGTTTGCCTGACGTAATTTGCAGCACTCGATATCCAGGTGTGAGGACGACGCAATGAGGAAGCTTGCCGCCATCGCAACGGTTCTGTTCTGGTCGACATGCTCATTCGCGCAGGATCGCAGCATCACCGTAGCCTCGACGACGTCGACGGAGCAATCTGGCCTGTTCGGCTACCTACTGCCGCTGTTCTCGAAGGCCGAGGGTATCGAGGTGAAGGTCGTCGCCGTCGGCACCGGTCAGGCGCTCGACATCGGACGGCGCGGCGATGCCGATGTGGTGTTCGTCCATGACAGGGTGGCGGAGGACAAGTTCATGTCCGAAGGGCAGGGCGTGAAGCGCTTCGACGTCATGTACAACGACTTCGTCATCGTCGGCCCGAAGGCCGATCCCGCACATATCGCCGGCGGCAAGGACGTCGCTGATGCCTTGCGCAAGATCGCGGCTGCGAAAGCGCCGTTCATCTCGCGCGGCGACAAGTCCGGCACGCACGCGGCCGAGCTGAGATTGTGGAAAGAGGCAGGCATCGACATCGCTGCCGCCAAGGACAGCTGGTATCGCGAGATCGGGCAGGGCATGGGCCCGGCGCTGAACATGGCCTCGTCGTCGAGTGCCTATCTGCTGTCGGACCGCGGCACCTGGCTCTCGTTCAAGAACCGCGGCGAGCTCACCATCCTGACCGAGGGCGACAAGCGGCTGTTCAACCAGTACGGCGTCATGCTGGTGAATCCGGAAAAGCATCCGAACGTGAAGGCGAAGGAAGGGCAGGCCTTCATCGACTGGCTCGTCTCGCCGAAGGGGCAGGATGCGATCGCCGGCTACAAGGTCGGGGGCGAGCAGCTATTTTTCCCCAACGCGTCCCACTAGCAGGAATGCGACGGTCGATACCGCGACGCTGAGCGCGAGCAGGATCAGCCCGAGCCCAAGCGCCAGCGGCAGGTCGCCCTTGCTGGTCTCCAGTGCGATCGCTGTCGTCATCGTGCGCGTGAAACCGCGGATGTTGCCGCCGACGATGATGATGGCGCCGACCTCGGCGATGGCGCGCCCGAAAGCCGCGAGAAAGGCGGTCAGCAGCGAGGTCCGTCCCAGCGCGAACAAAAGCGCCATGCTGCGCAGCGCCGACAATCCGTCGATCCGCGCCAAGTCGCCGTACTCGGCCCACAGCAGGCTTGCCGGCCGGTGCACCAGCGCCACCACGATCGGCGTGGCGAGCAGGGTCTGCGCGATCACCATGGCGGTCGGCGTGAACAGCAGGCCGGCAGCCCCGAGCGGACCGGACCGCGATAGCAGCAGATAGAGCGCGAGCCCGACCACGACCGGAGGAAGGCCGAGCAGCGCATTGGTCAGCACGATGATGACCTGCCGTCCGCGGAAACGGGTGATGGCTAGCAACGCCCCGAACGGCGCGCCGATCAGCAGCGCGACGATGCTGGCGGTGAGGCTGACGCGGACCGACAGGGCGACGATGCCGAGCAACTCGGCATCGGCTTCGCCGATCAGCGTAAAGGCCGCGGCAACGGATCGCGCGAAATCGTTCATTCGGCCGGACGCTTTGGCGCCGGGCGGAATGCCTCGGAATCATCGATGTCGAAGCGACGTGATCGCGTCACGGATCGGTCTCTGCTGGTCTTGTCGACATGCACAGAATACCCGCGGGAAGCGATTTGGAAACGCGATTCATCTCAGGAAATGAATTTGAGGCCTGGTTATCAGGCCCGCCGGACGGGAGCTGAGGAGCGCTCCACGTTTCAGGGGCTCCGGCCCAGAGCCAGCGTGCCAGCAGAACGGCAAGGCCGGCCCCGATGAGTTGAGCGGTGATGAAAGCTGGAACGCCCCAAGGGGCGATCCCTGCGAACGTATCAGATAGCGAGCGGGCGATGGTAACGGCGGGATTGGCGAACGATGTCGACGACGTGAACCAGTAGGCCGAGGTGATATAGAGGCCGACCGCGTAAGGAACGGCCGCTGGGGTCCGATAGCCGACGCCAAGGATCGTCGATAGCAGGCCGAAGGTGGCGACGGCCTCGGCCAACCATTGTCCGGCGCCGCTGCGTTCCGTGAGCGACAGCTGGAGGAGTGGAAGCTCGAACATCAGATGCGCGAGCCCCACGCCCGCGATTGCGCCGGCGATCTGGGCGGCGAGATAGGCAATAGCGTCGGTCCATGGTACCTCGCCGCGCAAAGCGAATGCCAGCGTCACCGCCGGATTGAAATGCGCACCCGATATCGGGGCGAACATCAGGATCAGCACGACGAGGACAGCGCCGGTGGCGATGGTATTGCACAGCAGCGCCAGCGCGACGTTTCCGCCTGAGAGTCTCTGCGCCATGATCCCGGAGCCGACGACGGCTGCGAGCAGGAACGCCGTTCCGAGCCACTCGGCGAAGGCGCGCTGTGCAAGCCCTGGCATCAGGCGCCGCGATCCAGCCTGACGCGCTCGCCATCTTCTTTGACGAATTCGCCGTGCTGCGCCGGCAGCAGATCGAGCACCAGTTCGGAGGGGCGGCAGAGCTTCACGCCTTTCGGCGTCACCACGATCGGACGATTGATCAGGATCGGGTGCGCCATCATCGCGTCGAGCAGTTGCTCGTCGGTCAGCGCCGTATTGCCGAGCCCGAGCTCCGCGTAAGGCGGCGCCTTCTCGCGAACCGCCTCGCGTACCGAAATTCCCATGCGCGCGATCAACTGCTGCAACAGCGCGCGCGACGGTGGCGACTTCAGATATTCGATCACGTGCGGTTCGATGCCGGCGTTCCGGATCATCGCAAGCGTGTTGCGCGACGTGCCGCAATCGGGATTGTGGTAGATGATCGCGTCCATTCGAGAACCTCCGCGCTCAGCAGCACGCCTTTGAGGCCGTCGGCGCCGCCTGCGGCGCGCAGCAAGCCGACTGCGTCTGTTGCTTCTCGTGCGCGACCCGCGCCCGGTTCTCGCCGCTGCCGTCGCCGTAATCGGTGCTCTCGCCCGTGGTGTGGAAGGTTTCCCAGGCGATGCCGGCGGGATCGTCGATCCAGGATTTTTCCGACTTGGCATAGCAGCAGGTGGTCTGCCCCTGTTCGATGATGTCGCCGCCGGCCTGGCGCAGGCGTGCATAGACCTCTTGCAGCTCCTCGCCGGTCTCGACCTGGATGCCGAGATGGTCGAGGCCTGCCGCGCGTCCGCGTGTCGAGATGGCAAAATTTACGCGCGGGTCTTCAAGCATCCATTTGGCATAGTCGGCTTTCACGACCGAAGGCTCGCTTGCGAACAGGGCGGAGTAGAACTCGATCGAGCGGGAGAGATCCTCGACGGAGACGTGAACGTGCAGGCGCTTCATGGTCTGTCCCTTCAGGTTGGCACTTTGCTGCGCTTTCGCGCGGATGTCGCAGGCGCCGCCGGAGCGCATGACGCTCCGCCGCAGCAGTTTTCGGTGAGGAAGCCGACGAGCGCGTTCATGGTCTCGAACCGCGCCGCATAGATCATCGAGCGCCCCTCGCGCCGGACGGTCGCAAGCCCCGCCATCCGCAGCCGGTCGAAGTGGAATGTCAGCGTGTTGGGGGCGAGATCCAGCGCCTCGGCGATCGCGCCCGCCGCCATGCCGTTCGGGCCGGCCTGCACCAGCAGGCGGAAGACATCGAGACGGTTGTCCTGGGCGAGCGCGGCGAGTGCCGCGACGGCATCTGTCTTTTCCATATTTCAACGATTATGGAAATATCGGGTGTCTGTCAATCGAGATCGGGGCGAGCATGCCCCGATCTCGACCTGACGGCCGGCCCTTTGGGCCTCAACGTTTCACGCTGGCCGCTGCGGAGACCGTCTGCGCTTCAAAGTTCTGCTGCCAGTAGCGCTCGATCTGATCGATCAGGGCGGCGGGCAGGGGGACGTAGTTGAGCGTCTCGGCCTGCGACTTGCCGTTCTCCAGCGACCAGCGGACGAAGTCGATCGCGGCTGCGGAACGCTCCTGTGATTTCGGCATCTTCGGCATCAGCACGAAGGTCGTCGCCGTGATCGGATAGGCGTCTTCGCCCGGCGCATTGGTGAGCACGAGATGGAAATCCTTCTCCGCCTTCCAGTCCGCGCTCGAGGCCGCCGCCTGGAACGAGGCGGCGTCAGGGACGACGAAATTGCCGGCGCTGTTCTGCACGACACCGAATGAGATTCGATCGAGCCGCTGCAGCGCGTAGGTGTATTCGAGGTAGCCGATCGCGCCCGGAACGAGGCTGACCAGCGAGGCGACGCCGTCATTGCCCCTGCCGCCGAGGCCCAGCGGCCATTCGACCGAGGTGCCTTCGCCGACGCTCGTCTTCCATTGCGGGCTGACCTTCGCGAGATAGTTCGACCAGTTGAACGTCGTGCCGGATCCGTCGACGCGATGGACCACCGTGATCGCCGTGTTCGGCAGCTTGATGTCGGGATTGATGGCGCGAATGGCCGGATCGTTCCAGGATCTGAGCTTGCCGAGATAGATGTCGGCGAGCATGGGCCCGGTGAAGCGGATCTGGCCGGGCTTGACGCCGTCGATATTGACCACCGGCACGACGCCCCCGATAACGATCGGGAATTGCATCATGCCGAGCTTGTCCAGCTCCTTGGGATCGAGCGGCATGTCACTGGCGCCGAAATCGACGGCTTCCTTCTTGATCAGGCCGACGCCGATGCTCGAGCCGACGGCTTGGTAGCTGACAATGTTTCCGGTCTTCGACCTATACGCGTCGATCCATTTCGCCATCACGGGCGAAACGAAGGTTGAGCCGGCTCCCTTGGTCTCGGCAGCCAGGCTCTGCGTGGCGACCAGCAGAGCGGCGAGGACGATGGGAAGTGCAATATGTTTTGTCATGTGCGCGACGCTAACAGGTGGGGCACGAGGCTGATGTGGGCTATGTCACAATGGCGTCGCGAAGCATTCGCACTGGCCATTGCGCATCAATTACAGCACACCGTCAGCGAGCTCCGCATCGTCCGATTGATGTAGATCAAGGTGGTCCGAACGGGCCGGGTCCAGCCGCCCCGCTGCAAGGCGCTGGGGGTAGAGCACGCGCAGATTCGGGAAAACCGCCTGCCAGACCGCCAAATCATGCCGTTTTGCGGCCGAATGGCGGCTTTATTCCCGCTTCGGATGCTTTAAGGAAGGGGCATGATCAGGTCGCCCCCGCCCGGTGGCGGTGCTAGACCCTGATGCAGAAACAATTGGGGCCGGGCCGTACCGGCACGCCCCGCAAGGATGAAGGATGTGAGGCAATGATCCAGACCGTTGGCATCATCGGGGCAGGTACCATGGGGAACGGCATCGCGCAGGTTTGCGCCGCGGCCGGGCTTTCGGTCGTGATGGTCGACATTTCGGATGCGGCGGTGAACCGCGGGCTTTCGACCGTCGGCGGCAGCCTCGAGCGCCTGGTCAAGAAGGAGAAGATCTCGGCCGCCGATCGCGAGGCTGCACTCAAGCGCATCACAGGCACCACCGATCGCGCCAAGCTCTCCGACTGCGACCTCGTCATCGAAGCGGCGACCGAGAACGAGGAGCTCAAGGTCAAGATCTTGAAGGACCTCTGCGCCACGCTGTCGCCGCGCACCCTGGTGGCAACCAACACCTCGTCGATCTCGATCACCAAGCTGGCCGCCGCGACCGATCGTCCCGATCGTTTCATCGGCATGCATTTCTTCAATCCGGTTCCGGTGATGGCGCTGCTGGAACTCATCCGCGGCTTGCAGACCTCCGACGACACTCACGCCAAGGCGCTCGATTTCGCCCAGCGCGTCGGCAAGGTGGCGATCACGGCCAAGAACAGCCCGGGCTTCGCCGTCAACCGCATCCTGTGCCCGATGATCAACGAGGCGATCTTCGCGCTGCAGGAAGGGATCGCAACGGCGGAAGAGATCGACGCCGGCATGAAGCTCGGCTGCAACCATCCGATCGGACCGCTGGCGCTGGCCGATCTCGTCGGCCTCGACACCATGCTCTCGGTGATGGAGGTCTTTTATAAGGGCTTCAACGATCCTAAATACCGTCCGGCCCCCTTGCTCAAGGAAATGGTCGACGCCGGCCATCTCGGCCGCAAGACCGGGCAGGGCTTTTACACTTACGGCACCTGATCATGGTGCAGGCGGCGGGCCTTTCGCGTCCGCCGCCCGATCCCCGCAATTTGCGCTGCGACAAAGACGCCGCGCGCAAATGGCCCGACAATGTCGAACGGGCGGCGTCGCGGGAACAACGAAAGCGGATAGCAAAAAACATGTCGGATCGACTGAAGGCCGAGCGCGAGGCGGCGGCCGCGCGGCGGAGCCTGTTGACCCAGGATGCGATCGAGCGCACCGGAATCACCGAGGAGATGATCGGGGAACTCGTCACCCGTTTCTACGGACGCGTGCGCGAGGACGCGCTGCTCGGGCCGGTGTTCGCGATCGTGCAGAATTGGGACGAGCACCTCGCCAAGCTCAAGGATTTCTGGTCGTCGGTCGTGCTGATGAGCGGCCGCTATCATGGCTCGCCGATGCGAGCGCATATGCCGCTGAGTCTGGTTGGCGATCATTTCGACCGCTGGCTCGATCTGTTCGAGCAGACTGCGCGCGAAGTCTGTCCGCCGCCGGCGGCTGCGCTGTTCATCGACAAGGCGCGGCGTATCGCCGACAGCTTTGAAATGGCTTCGGCCACCATCGCGGGCCGCATCGCTTCGCCGCGTCACGCGCTGAGGTCCTGACATACAAAATGCCTGCCTGAGAAACGCGCAAGTTCGCTTCGCGCAATGGCGCGTCGCACCAATTCCAGCATCATCGGTCTGATCTGCAAAATCATCATGCCGTTCGCGCGGTGTGACGTAGAACTCGCGAAAACGCGCGCGAACGCGTTCACTCTTGCTCAATCAAAGCGAGCAAAGACATATTGATGCACTGCGGCGCCAATCCTTCGCCTTGTTTTCGGCAGAGTTCCAGCGCCTGCTAGCGGGCATGGCGAGCGCACCGTTCAACACCCATTCCTCATTCTCCGAGACGATTGCGGACCCCGAAGCTGACGCGTGCACGGAGCAGACTCGACGGGCGATCCTGCTCGGCGCACTCGCCAGCACCGCGTGTCTCGGCTGCTCCACACGGGCGCGCGCGGGTGAGGATCCGCCTGGCTCCGACGAGCGTCCGCAAAACGGCGACGTGCTCGTCTTCTCCGAAGGAGACCAGGAGGGAAAGCTCATCACCGCAGCCGATCTGCCGGCGGGCGGACCGCCGGTGCATGCCTGGCCGAAGGACCCCAAGACATCGGTCGTGCGCAGCGCCTCGCGCCTCAACGAGATCCTGATCATCCGGCTCGATCCCGCCGAGCTCGACGAGAAGACCCGCGCGCGTGCGGTCGACGGCATCCTCGCCTATTCGGCGATCTGCTCGCATGCCGGCTGTCCCGTCACCGCCTGGGTCAAGAGCGATGTCGGCGACAAGGACGTGTTCAAGTGCATGTGCCACAATTCGGAATACGATCCTCGCGAGGGCGCGCAGGTCGTGTTCGGGCCGGCGCCGCGACGGCTCGCCGCGCTGCCGCTGGCGCTCGCCGCCGGCTCGCTCAGCGTCGCCGGCAATTTCATCGGAAAGGTAGGTGGCGCGCAGCCAGGATGATGGACGCTGCGGGTTATGCCCGCGTCACGAGAGGCCGCATCCGCCGAGGGGCGGACGACGGGACGAACGACAAGAATTCAGAACAAGAATTCAAGCGGATGAAAAAGGGGAACGTCCATGAAAACGTCGACCACCAGAAAGCAATGGTACCTGTCCGGCTTCGTCGCCTTCACTTGTCTTGTCTCGACCGCTGCAATTGCCGGCCCGATCGAGAGCTACGCGCCAGTCACCCAGCAGCGCCTGGAAAATCCGGAAGCCGGCAACTGGATGCTCTATCGCCGCACCTATGACGGCCAGGGCTATAGCCCGCTCGACCAGATCAACACCTCGAACGTCAAGAATCTCACGCCGGTCTGGACCTTCGCCACCGGCGTCGTCGAAGGCCACGAGGCGCCGCCGATCGTCAACAACGGCGTGATGTTCGTGGCAACCCCGATGGGGCAGGTGATCGCGCTCAACGCGAAGACCGGCGACGAATACTGGCGCTACAAGCGGCAGCTCCCAGACGATCTGTTCCAGCTGCATCCGACCAGCCGCGGCGTCGGCCTCTGGGAGGACAAGCTTTATCTCGCCACCACCGACGACCATGTCGTCGCGCTCGACGCCAAGACCGGCAAGGTGGTGTGGGACACCAAGGTGCAGGATTACAAGAAGGGTCAGTACATGACCCTGATGCCGCTGATCGTCGACGGCAAGGTCATCGTCGGCGGCTCCGGCGGCGAGTTCGGCGTGCGCGGCTATGTCGCTGCCTTCGATGCCAAGGACGGCAAGGAGCTGTGGCGGACCTTCACCATTCCCGGCGAGGGCGAGCCCGGTCATGACACCTGGCAGGGCGACGACTGGAAGAACGGCGGCGGCTCGGCCTGGATGACCGGCAATTACGACAAGGACACCAAGACGATCTATTGGGGTGTCGGCAATGCCGCGCCGTGGCCCGGCGAGATGCATCCCGGCGACAATCTCTACACCTCGTCGGTGCTCGCGCTCGATCCCGGCACCGGCAAGATCAAGACCTATCACCAGTACCACCAGAACGATTCCTGGGACTGGGACGAGGTCGAGGCGCCGATCCTGATCGACCTGCAACGCGATGGCCGCAACATCAAGAGCCTGGTCCATCCCGGCCGCGACGCGATCTTCTGGGTGCTCGAGCGCACACCGACCAAGATCAACTACGTCGCCGGCTGGCCGTTCGTCTCCACCGACGTCTGGAAGGGCATCGATGCGGAGACCGGCAAGCCGATCGTCGATCCCGACCACAAGCCGGTCATCGGCAAGCGCGTCGAGTTCTGTCCGTCGCTATGGGGCGGCAAGGATTGGCCGTCGGCGGCCTACAGCCAGAAGACGGGTCTCGTCTATGTGCCGGCCAACGAGAATTTCTGCGGCGGCTTCACCGGCGAGAAGCTCCCGCTCAAGCCGGGTGAGCTCTGGCTCGGCACCAAGCCGGAGGACATCGGCCTGAAGGCGAAGCCCGGCGCCGATCATTTCGGCGAGCTCCAGGCTTGGGATCCGACCACGGGCAAGAAGGTCTGGCAGCACAACTTCCCGAAATCGCAGTTGTTCGGCTCGGTGACGGCGACCGCGGGTGATCTCGTCTTCGCCGGCGGCACCAACGACCGCAACTTCCGCGCCTTCAACGCCAAGACCGGCGAGCTCTTGTGGGAGCAGAAGACCAACTCCGGCATCATGGGCATGCCGGTGTCCTATGAGGTCGACGGCACCCAATATGTCGCGATCCAGTCCGGGTGGGGCGTCGACGCGCAGCGCATCCAGGATGCGCTCGCCACCAATAATATCGGCATCGAGTCCAACGTGCCGCAGGGCGGCGTGATCTGGGTGTTCGCGCTGAAGAAATAGCTCCGCGGCGGATCGACGAAAGCGGAGCAGCAGGGGGGTGGAGAATGCGGCGGACGGCAACGTCCGCCGCATTTTGCTTGGCGGTGCGGATTGTTGTCGATCCTTCTCCCCTTGCGGGAGAAGGTGGCGTAGGCGGCCTTCGGCCGCCGTTCTCAGGAACGCCGAAGCAAAGCTTCGGCTATGGCGCCGGATGAGGGGTATGTCTCCGCGCGCACTCATTGTGAGATGAGTTCGCAGGAACAGACCCTTCACCCAAGCAAGGTTGTATCTCCCAGCGTCGCGGCCCTCTCCCGCAAGGGGAGAGGGCACATCCATGCGCAGCCGTCAGATAACTACTTCCCCTGCCTGTCCACCTTGTCCTTTTCCTTCTGGTTCATCTCCCGAACCTTCGGATCCGGATTGTGCTGCCCGGTGGTCTGGGTGGTCGAAGGCGGCGGGGCGGTCGCATTGGGAAGTGAGTTCTGGTCGGGCGCGGTGGGGCGCGTCGCCGTGGTCGGGGGCGTCGTGTTGCTTTGGGCGAACGCGCCCGTGGTCATGAAAAAAGCGCCCGACAGCAACGAGACTGCGAGCGCCTTTGAGATGTTGGTCATCGATCTGCTCCTGTCAGATCGATGGAAACGGCGCGAGGCCGCCTTGTGTTCCCCGCCCTAAAGCGCGATGGGATGAAGATGAATCACCATCGCGCTTTAGGTTATTGTTTGAGCATGATCTTTCGGAAAACCGCTACGCACTTTTCCGGATCATGCCCTAGGTTTCGAGTTGCTTGCCGAGCGGAAGGTTGCGGATGCGCTTTCCGGTCGCGGCGAAGATCGCGTTCATCATCGCCGGTGCGAACGGGGGAACGCCGGGCTCGCCGACGCCGCTCGGCGGCGTGTCGGGTCCGGGCGGAACGATGTAGACGTTGGTGACCACAGGAGATTCATCCATCCGGATGACCTGGAAGTCGTCAAAGTTCTTCTGCTCCACCTTGCCGTCCTTGAAGGTGACCTCGCCGTATTTGGCAAGGCTCAACCCCATGATCGCCGCGCCTTCGATCTGCGAGGCGATGCGCTCGGGATTGACATAGGTGCCGCAATCGATCGCGGTGTCGACCCGCGGCACCGTCAGCTTGCCCTTCTCGTCGACGGCCACCTCGACGATGGTCGCGATGTAGCTGACGAAGCTGCGGTGGACCGCGATGCCGAGGCCGTGGCCCTTGGGCACCTGGCGGCCCCATTCACCCTTCTCGGCGACCAGCTCGACCACCTTGCGCAGGCGCGCGGTGTCGATCGGATAGCTGTCGAAGGGCTCGCCATAGTTCCACAGATCCTTCACCGCCGGCTTGACGATGCGCGGGCTGCCGATCAGCGCGAGCAGCGTCTCCTTCTGGTCGCGGCCGGTCGCAGCCGCGATCTCGCCGACCATCGACTGCACCGCGAACGCGCGCGGAATGTTCGAGACCGAGCGGAACCAGCCGATACGGGTGAACGCCGCAGCTTCCGGATTCTCGCAGGTGATGTTGGCGATCTCGAACGGCATGTCGACAAGGCCCATGCCGAGCTCGAAGGGAGCCGCGTGATTGGCGCCGGCGGCGAAGGTCGAAGCGATCGTCGGTGCCACGCTGCGATGGCGCCATGCGACCACCTTGCCGCTCTTGTCGAGCCCCGCCTCGATGCGTTCCACCGAGACGGTGTGCAGGAAGTCGTGATGAAGATCGTCCTCACGCGTCCATTGCACCTTCACGGGCGCGCCCAGTTCTTTCGAGAGGAGGGCAGCCTCGAGCGCAAAATCGCATTTCGATTTGCGGCCGAAACCGCCGCCGAGCAGCGTCACGTTGACGGTGACGTTGCCCTCGGGGATGCCGAGCGTCTTGGCGACATCCTCGCGGGTGCCGCCGGGGCTCTGCACCGGCGCCCAGATCTCCGCCTTGTCGCCCTTGACGTCGGCGACCGCCACCGGCGGCTCCATGCTGACATGGGCAAGGTGCGGCAGATAATATTCGCCGACGATGACCTTGTCGGCGCTCTTCAGCGCGGTGTCGGCATCGCCCTCCTGGCGCACGACGAGTCCCGGCTTGCGCGCGGCCTCCTCGAGCTCCTTGCGATAGGCGACCGAGTCGTACTTGCCGTTGGCGCCGTCGTCCCAGGTCAGCTTCAGCGCGTCACGGCCCTTGATCGCCGCACCGGTGTTGCGCGCGATCACCGCGACGCCGCCGAGCGGCTGGAATTTCGACGGCCATGGCCAGCCCTGCACCTGCATCACCTTCTCGACGCCGGGGATCTTCAGCGCGTTGTCCGGCTCGAACTTGACCAGCTTGCCGCCGGTCACCGGCGGACGCGCGATCACGGCATATTTCATGCCGGGCAGGCGTACGTCGGCGCCATATTGCGCCTTGCCGGTGGTGATGTCGTGGAGATCGACGATGCCGACCTGGCCCTTGCCTAGATAGCGGAAGTCTTTGGGGTCCTTCAGCTTGAGGCCTTCGATAGCAGGCACCGATTCCTTGGCGGCGTCGGCCGCGAGCTCGCCGAAGCCGAGCTTGCGACCACTGGCGCTATGGACGACCTCGTGGTTGACGGCCTTGACCTCGGTCGCCGGCACGTTCCAGCGCTTGGCCGCGGCCTGCTCCAGCATGGTGCGGGCGGAGGCGCCGATCTGGCGCATCGGGATCAGGTAGTGCCGCGTGCTGCGCGAGCCGTCGGTGTCCTGGTTGCCGAACTTCACCTCATCGCCATGGGCCTGCTGCACCTTCACCTTGGACCAGTCGGCTTCCATCTCTTCCGCCACGATCAGCGGCAGACTGGTGCGCACGCCGGTGCCCATCTCGGAACGGTGAGCGAGGATGGTGACGATGCCGTCGGGCGCGACCGCGACGAAGACGCGCGGATCAACCACGACGCCATGCGGCATCTTGCCGGCGCCGGTTTCGTAGGCGAAGGCCTGGCGCGACATCACGGGTGCGGCGAGCACGAACCCGCCGGTGATGCCGAGCCCCTTCAGGATGCTGCGGCGCGAGACCTTCTCGACCTTGATGTTCTTTTCGAAGCCACGGAGCTTGCCGGGATTGTCGATGAAATTCATGTCACACTCCCGTCGATGCGAGATGGACGGCGTTCTCGATGCGCTGATAGCAGCCGCAGCGGCAGATGTTTCCGGCCATCGCCTCGCGGATCTGGTCGTGGGACGGCTTCGGGTTCTCCATCAACAGCGCCGCGGCCTGCATGATCTGGCCCGCCTGGCAGAAGCCGCATTGGGGCACGTTGACCTGGCGCCAGGCCTTCTGCACCGGGTGGTCGCCGTTCGGATGCAGCCCCTCGATCGTGGTGACCTCGCGTCCGGCGACGTCGTTGATCGACGTGATGCAGGCGCGCACGGCCTCCTTGTCGACGATGACGGTGCAGGCGCCGCACAGGGCCTGGCCGCAGCCATATTTGGTGCCGGTGAGCCCGGCCTCGTCGCGCAGGAACCAGAGTAGCGGGAGATCCGGGTCGCCGTCCCAGCTCTGTTCCTGGCCGTTGATCTTCACCTTGATCATGATCGTCCCTCGCTCTTCATAAGCATGTCGAATTCAAATTCGCCGATCTGGATCGGCGGCGGCTCGTGCGTCGTATCGGCAAATATCTGCCGTCATCCCGCGCGGGCAAATCCCGGAGGGAGGCAGCTACGCCAATGGCGATGTCTGGATGTGCTCGATACCTCCCGTGTTGTTCTTAATTGATTGAACTTCGCGCGGCATCGTGACGGCGCGACCGTAGCAGAGATCGCGCCGGCCCGGCGTTCACAGCCGAGTGTTCTCACCGGGAAAAGATTGCATCGATCGTTTGTCAAAAGCAGGGCGCAACATCAAGCCGCGCGCCTCCCAGGCGGGCGCACCAAAAAGGCTTCGTCCGCGAGAAAAGACTGCACGGACGAAGCAGGATGCCTCAGTCGAGGGAGGGAGAAGCGCAGTCCGCGGACTTCAATCAGGAAGCAGGCGGCACTGCGCAGTCATTCAGAGACCAGGACTGAGGAGCCAATGGCCCTCACGCATACGCGCCGTACAGAGGCGGCGGGGCACGCCGCGATCGTTCCGAGGCCAGGCCCGTCCGGCTCGCTGGCGTTGGTCGACGCCAGTGAGCGGACGGGCAGGGCCTGTGTTCAGGCGACCTCGTTCAGGCCGCTTTGGCTTTGGCCACGTGGGTCGCGATCGCGTCCATCAGTGCGGGCGACAGGCAGTCATAGGGCTCGAGCCCGATTTCCTTCAGCCGCGCGCGGATGCCCGCCATCTGCTCCGGCTTCACGCCCGATTCGATCACGGAGGAGACGAAGGCGGCGAATTGCGGCGCCTGCGAGCCCTGCTCCTGGAACAGCTCGGGATGGATGAAGTCGAGGCCGTAGAACGGATGGCCCTTGTTCTCGATGCGGCCGTACATGTGCGTGCCGCAGGCCTTGCAGGCGTAGCGCTGGATCACCGCAGAGGGATCGACGATCTGTAGCTTGTCGCCGTTCTCGGTCACGGTGACGTTCTGGCGCGGCACTACGGCCACGACCGAGAAGTTTGCGCCTTGCGGCTTCCAGCACTTGGTGCAGCCGCAGGCGTGGTTGTGGGCGACGTCGCCCTTCACCGCGACCTTGACCGGGTGGTCGTTGCATTTGCAGACCAGCGTGCCGCCGGCAAAGCTGCCGCTGCCCTGTTTGACGCCGTTATCGATCGAGGGATGGAGTGCAACAGTCATGGGTCGATCCTCCTTGGGTGCGATGCCTGTGGGCTAGTACACGACGACGGAACGGATGGATTTGCC
The DNA here is from genome assembly GCF_000473125.1 of Bradyrhizobium genosp. SA-4 str. CB756. Taxonomy (NCBI): domain Bacteria; kingdom Pseudomonadati; phylum Pseudomonadota; class Alphaproteobacteria; order Hyphomicrobiales; family Nitrobacteraceae; genus Bradyrhizobium; species Bradyrhizobium genosp. SA-4. Next base: position 966,050 of record NZ_KI421499.1, read on the forward strand.
CTCGTGCATGAGGTCAAATCCCTTGTTGATCTCTTCGAGCTTGAGTACGTGGGTGATCATCGGATCGATCTGGATCTTTCCGTTCATGTACCAGTCGACGATCTTCGGCACGTCGGTGCGGCCGCGCGCGCCGCCGAAGGCGGTGCCGCGCCAGTTGCGCCCGGTGACGAGCTGGAACGGGCGGGTGGCGATCTCCTTGCCGGATTCGGCGACGCCGATGATGATCGAGGTGCCCCAGCCGCGATGGCAGGCTTCCAGCGCCTGGCGCATCACGGTGGTGTTGCCGGTGCAGTCGAAGGTGTAGTCGGCGCCGCCATCGGTGAGGCCGACGAGATGCTGGACGATGTCGCCCGTAACTTTCTTGGGATTGACGAACTCGGTCATGCCGAACCGGCGGCCCCAATCCTCCTTGGCGTCATTGATGTCGACGCCGATGATCTTGTCGGCGCCGGCCATCTTGGCGCCCTGGATCACGTTGAGGCCGATGCCGCCGAGGCCGAACACGACCACGTTGGAGCCCGGCGTGACCTTGGCGGTGTTGACGACGGCGCCGACGCCGGTGGTGACGCCGCAGCCGATGTAGCAGCTCTTGTCGAACGGCGCGTCCTCGCGGATCTTCGCCACCGCGATCTCCGGCAGCACGGTGAAGTTCGAGAAGGTCGAGCAGCCCATGTAATGGTAGACCGGCTTGCCCTTGTAGGAGAAGCGGCTGGTGCCGTCGGGCATCACGCCCTTGCCTTGCGTCGCGCGGATCGCGGTGCAGAGATTGGTCTTCTGGCTCAGGCAGCTTTTGCACTGCCGGCATTCCGGCGTGTAGAGCGGAATGACGTGGTCGCCCGGCTTCACCGAGGTCACGCCGGGACCGATCTCGCGGATGATGCCGGCGCCCTCATGGCCGAGGATCGAGGGGAAGATTCCCTCGCTGTCGAAGCCGTCGAGCGTGTAGGCGTCGGTGTGGCAGATGCCCGTCGCCTTGATCTCGACAAGGACCTCGCCGGCCTTGGGTCCTTCCAGATCGACTTCGACGATCTCGAGCGGCTTCTTGGCTTCGAAAGCGACGGCGGCACGTGTCTTCATCGGTAGCTCCTCAAATTCTCATCAGACGCCAGGAAGTAGTCTTGGCAGTCTCCGTAACGTTCATTTCTTGCCCATGCAGGCGTCTTCAGCCTTGGTGTAGGCCTCGTTCTTCTCTTCCTTCTTGGAAGGACGCTGCCGGCCCCAGGCTTCGGTCGAGCGCGCGCGGAGATAGACGTAGAGATCGTCCATGTAGCAGGCGACATTCGGGTTGTCGCCGAACGCCGGCATGACGTTCTCCTGCGCGGTCGAGATGTTCTTGCGGCCAGAGGCAACGACGCCGAGGAAGTCGCCGTAGCTCATGGTCTTGACGGAATCCTTCAGCGCCGGTGCGTAAGTGGATCCCATGCCGTCGGGGCCATGGCAGACGTGGCAGTCGGAGTGATAGCGGCGGTAGCCGGAGTAGGTGAACCAGTCCACGGTGCCATCGGCCGAAATCTTGTAGGTCGGGTTTCCTTCCTTATCGAGCCATTTGCCGTCGTCTTCCTTCTTCACGGCGGTCGGGTCGCCCGGACCGTCCGCGATCGCAATTCCTCCGGACCCAACGAAGATCATCGCAGCAATGACAAAGCAGATTTTACGCAAGAGATTTTTCCTCGGAAGGCGTTCGGTGGAGACGAACCGGCGCGTGGAGCGATCCACGCGCCGGAGCGATGCTGAGGGGCCTAGTTGGGCAGCGAGAACACGGTCAGCGTACCGCCGAGAGCCGTGTAGTTGCTGAGAGCCGCATAGCCGCCGACTGCGCCGAGACCGGCGGTCGGATCGGTCAGACCAGCTGCCAGACCGATGCCAGCCCAGCCGCCGACACCCGAGAGCACTGCGACATACTGCTTGCCGCCGTTCTCATAGGTGGTGACGTTGCCGATGATGCCGGAGGGAGTCTTGAACTTGTAGAGCTCCTTGCCGGTCTTGGCGTCGACCGCCTTCAGGTAGCCTTCGAGCGTGCCGTAGAACACCACGCCGCCGGCGGTTGCGAGCGCACCCGACCAGACCGAGAACTGCTCCTTGTTCGACCAGACGATCTTGCCGGTCTTGCCGTCCCAGGCGATGAAGTTGCCCATGTGGCTTTCACCCTGCGGCGGATACATCGAGAGCGTCGCACCCACATAGGGCTGGCCCGCGGTGTAGCTCACCTTGAACGGCTCGTAGTCCATGCAGACGTGGTTGGTCGGAACGTAGAACAGCTGCGTTTCCGGCGAGTAGGCTGCCGGCTGCTCGTCCTTGGTGCCGAGCGCGGCCGGGCAGATGCCCTTCACGTTGTGGTCTTCACCGGCCTTGTCGGTCGAAGCTGCGTCGAGCACCTTCGGACGGCCATAGGTCGCCGAGTTCTTGTCCATGTCGACGCCGGAGGTCCAGTTCACCTTCGGATCGTACTTTTCGGCGACCAGCAGCTCGCCGCTCTCACGGTCCATGGTGTAGGCGAGACCGTTGCGGTCGAAATGGGTCAGGAGCTTGCGCGCCTGGCCGTTGATCTGCTGATCCGAGAGGATCATCTCGTTGACGCCGTCATAGTCCCACTCGTCGTGGGGCGTCATCTGGTAGACCCACTTGGCCATGCCGGTGTCGGCGTCGCGCGCGAAAATGGTCATCGACCACTTGTTGTCGCCCGGACGCTGCTTCGGATTCCAGGTCGAGGGATTGCCCGACCCGTAATAGACGAGGTTCAGAGCGGGATCGTAGGACATCCAGCCCCAGGTGCAGCCGCCGCCGATCTTCCACTGATCGCCTTGCCAGGTCTTCAGCGAGGAGTCGGCTCCGACCGGCTTGCCGAGCGACGTCGTCTTGGCCGGGTCGACCTTGATCTGGTCATCCGGGCCTTCCGAGAAGGCGCGCCAGACCTGCTTGCCGCTCTTCAGATCGTAAGCGGTGACGTGGCACTGCACGCCGAACTCGCCGCCGGAGATGCCGACGAGGACCTTGTCCTTGACGACCAGCGCCGCCGACGTGCCGGTCTCGCCCTTCGCCGGATTGCCGTTCGTCGCCGACCAGGCCACCTGACCGGTCTTGGCGTCGAGCGCGACGAGGTTGGTGTCGGCCTGATGCAGGATGATCTTGCCGTCGCCGTAGGACAGGCCGCGGTTAACCGTGTCGCAGCACATCACCGGGATGACGTTCGGGTCCTGCTTCGGCTCGTACTTCCAGATGATCTTGTTCTCGTTGGAAAGGTCAATGGCGTAGACCTTGTTCGGGAACGGTGTGTGGACGTACATGACGTTGCCGATGATCAGCGGGCCGCCTTCATGGCCGCGCAGCACGCCGGTGGAGAAGGTCCAGGCGACCTGGAGCTTGCCCACGTTTTGTGCGTTGATCTGGTTCAGCTTGGAATAGCGGGTATTGGCGTAGTCGCCCGCCGGCATCACCCAGTCTTTCGGGTTCTGCGACATCTTGATCAGCTCATCATTGGCTGAGGCGCTGCCGACGGCGAGAGCCGCCGCGGAGCCAAGATAAGTCGCCAGTAGCACCTTGCGCATAGTTATTCCTCCGTTGGTCTCGTTTATTGTTTCCGAAGCATTGATCAATCACCGGGCTTCTCGTCCGGCGTCTGCTCGTGCAGGGCGGTCACGATTGGGACCAGAAACGATGCTGTGCTGTTTCCTCCTCCTGGATGAGAGCCACGGGTCCACGTGCAGGAGCGGCCCGTTCTTGTTGTTCCTGACGCAATCCCTAACGGCTTCGTCATCGGGAAACTTGCCCAAGAGAGAAGGCGGTTTGCTCGACAGCGCACGGAGGCGAAGATTTTGATTTTGCAGTAGCGAATTCAGCGGCTTCCGCGCGGCTTCTGGAGCGCCGTCAGCACTCAGGTTCCCCTTGACGGCGGTGCAACTAAGGCGGAGGATTAACTTTAAAGGGTGGCAATGGGGCGATGGCGCTCGCTGCAAAAGACCGCTCAAATTCGAGGTAAACGTCACGCAATCACGGCTGAGGGCTCCGGCAGCGCCGGTCGCGATTCGCGTCCAATCTCCGGATCAAACCAGTGGCTGGATTAATGTCCGACACAATTCACACGCTCTCGACGACCGGAATGACGCCGAAGCGCCAGATCCAAAGCTGGATCGACGGGCTCACGAGCCTGTGTGGGCATTTCGACGTCGATCCACTGGAGGCGTCCTCGCTCGAAGGCCGCATCGACTACACCTCCGTCTCGCGCCTGAAGCTGTGTCAGATCGAGGTGAGCCAGCATCGCATCGCGCACACGCTGGCGCGCGCCAAGGCCAATGAACACCCGTACATCAAGATCCACTTCCAGACCTACGGCGTGTCGTATTTCGAGCAGGAAGGCCGCCATATCGAAATCAATCCCGGCGACATCATCGCTTATGACGTCTCCTGTCCGCATTCGATCATCAGCCCCGCCTTCACGCGTCACGACGTCGTGATCGTGCCCAAATCGTTGCTGCGCGATCGCGGCTTCCCGTCGCAGCGGATGCCAGCCTGCAAATTGTCGGCGAAGACCGGCACGGGGCGTATCGCTCATGACTTCGTCCATGCAACCTTCGACGAGGCGGCCAAGCTGTCGGCGAACAGCGCGGTCGGCGTCGCCGATTCGCTGATCGACCTGTTGCTGCTGCCGCTGCGCGAAGCCGACACGATGTTCGATCGCGTCGGGCCCGAGGCGATGTATGTGCGCGCGCAGTTCTTCATCCGCGAGCACCTGCGCGACCCGGATCTGTGCATCGACCAGATCTCGGCCGAGCTCGGCTGCTCCAAGCGCTATCTGCACATGCTGTTCTCGGAGCGCGGCACGACCGTGAGCGACTACATCTGGCAGGCCCGCTTGCAGAACTGCCGCCAGGAACTCGAGGCCCACGCCGGAAAGACCATCACAGACGTCGCGTTCTCCTGGGGCTTCTCCAGCTCATCGCATTTCAGCCGCGTGTTCCGGAAATATTTCGGCGTGGTGCCGTCCTCGATCCACAAGGCGCAGCAGGCCAGCGCCGTCGCAGACGAGCATTAGACAGTCGTCGCCGCGGTCGCTCCAGCGATAACGGTGCCGCTCAGGCCGTCGTCGCCATGTAGGGAATGCTGGTCAGGAGCGCGGCGAGCGAAGCCGCGTTGCCGAGCATTCCGCTCCAGTGCAGCCGGCGTAGCCGACGCGGCGCCTCGGCATCGCCGGCATCCCTTGCGCTGAGCTCGTCGTCCATCCGTCGCATGAACCACGGGCGTCCCCAGATGGCGAGGGCTGTGAGCATGGCGACGCCCAGCGCGGCGAGCAGGCGACCGTCGAGGAGCAGAGCCACCGTTCCGATGAGGCCGGCAACACGCATCACCAGGAAATGCGCATTGAACATTCCGCGCAGCAATTGAGCGACGGGCTGGATGTCGAGCTTCACCAGCAGGAAGGCGGGCGAGGCCAGCGTGAAATAGCCCATCGGAAAGAGCAGGATGATCATAACGGCGACGGCGACTGCATCCGGTGTCATGCGATCTGCCCTTCTTGTGTGCGCTGGCGAGGGTTTCCGGCGCACAATCATAGCGGGAAAGTACGTTTTCCGACACTAGGCTTTTGGTCGGACGCCGGGCCGAAGAGTGACCGGCGCCGTGTCGCGGTTCGTGCTTCAGGCCGGCTCGAGGCCGAGCGACTTTGCGCTCTCGATCCAGATCGGCAGCTCGCGCTGATACAGCTCGTTGGTCTGCTTGAAGCCGATCGCCGGCTCGAGCACGAAGGTCGCGAGAACCTCCTTCACCTTCGGATCGCTGTTGGCGGCAACGCAGAGCTCGGCGAGGCGGTCGACGACCGGTTGCGGCGTCGCTTTCGGCACCGCCCAGCCGGAGAAGCCGCTCACCGTGAAGAATTTCGACGTCGCGCCCTGCTCGGGGAGGGTCTTGATCGCCGGGATCGCGTCGACCTTCTTCGAATGCACCGCGAACACGGTGCCGCGATCGCTTTGCAGGACCGATTGCGCCGCCGTGTAGCTGCCCATGGCGGCATCGAGCGTGCCTTCCAGCATGCCGGTCCACATCGGCGCCTCGCCGCGATAATGGACCGGCTCGATGTTGAGGCCGTACTGCTTGTTGAGCTCGTTGATCGTCATGTGCGGCGCCGAGCCCGCGCTGTAGGTGCCGAAATTCACCTTGCCGCTCTTGCGCGCGAAGGCGACGAAATCCTCCAGTGTCTTGACGCCGGTCTTGGGGTTCGCGATCAGCAGCAGGCCGGCGCCCGGGATGACGCTGACCAGCGTCAGATCCTTGTCCATGTCGTAGCCGGGATTCTTCATCACCACCCGGTTCATGATGAAGGTGGTCGAGATCGAGCACAGGATGGTGTGGCCGTCAGGCTCGGCGCGGGCGACTTCCGCCGTGCCGATCGCGCCGGAAGCGCCGGGCTTGTTCTCGACGACGACGGTCTTGCCGACCTGCTTGGAGATGAATTCGCCATAGGCACGCGCGAGCAGGTCGGTCTGCCCGCCGGCCGGGTAGCTGCAGATCATGCGGATCTGCCGCGACGGCCACGTGCCTTGTGCCGAGGCGCCGCGCGGGACAAAGGGCATTGCGAGTACGGCGCTGCCGGCGGCGATGAAGTGGCGGCGATCGAATTTGGCGGACATGATTCCCTCCTGATTTTTGCCGAACCTACTGCATCAGGCTGGCGCCATCATGGGCGGGAGGCGAGACAGATTGGCGCATTCGAGACGGTGTGGACGGACCTTTCTCCCGTCTGCCGGACAATCAGGCCTTCCGCATCATCCGCAGCCAGACAATCTCGGTCAGCGCCACCGCAATCAGGCCAAAGGTGCCGCCGATCAGCACGTTGACGATACGCTCCTCGGCAATGCCGCTGGCGCCGCCGGCGAAGGATGCCGCCAGCGCGATGAAGAAGCAGCGCAGGCCGAAGCCGACGACATAGCGGGAGAACGAGATCAGCGTGAGAGTGGCCGCGAGCACCGCGATCGCATAGCCAACGCGGCTTTGCGGCAGGGCAAGGCCGGCGAGAAAGCCGAGCGGCACGCCGACGACGGCGCCGATCGCCCGCTGCTTCAGCTTGCCGGTGGACGCGGTGAGGTCGCCGACCACGACGCTCGCGGCCGACCACATCACCCATTGCCCCTGCGCAAGGTTCAGGATCTCGACCAGCGCCGCCGCCGCGAACACCGCCATGGCAGTCGCGAGCGCGGCCAGAAACCATTCGGCCGCGGGCGGTCCGAACGAGGTCGCTGCAGTGCCGCCCCGGCGCTGGTCGTAAAGCTGGATGGCGCAGACCAGCGCCAGCGCGATCGGAGAGGAGACGATGATCACGCCGGCATGACGCAGCGCTTCCGAGGCGCTGACGCCCTCCCGCACCTCGCAGGCGAGATAGACGGCGGGGATGAACACCCAATTGCCGAGCGTGCGAAAATGTTCGCCGTAGCGCGTTCCCGCGACAGCCAGGAAGCCGGCGAGCGCCGTCAGCACCACGAACAGCGGCTTGACTGGAGCTGCGAAGAACAGCACGGCAAAGGTGACGAGGATGGCGAGATAGTGCCAGGCGACGACTTTCGGCGGAAAGTGCTGCCGGAGCGCGGGAATGAGCAGCGACACCGCAACTAGGCCGAGATTGAGCAGTGCCGTCTCGCGCGCGATGAAATAGGCGGCGACCATCGGCCCGACCACGATCAGCGCGCGCACGAGCTCGGCGGACTTGACCTCGCGGGCGAGGAGACCGCGCAGGCCCGCGGCGGAAGGAATCGTGGGGGAATTCACGGGGCACCAAGGCGGCGAATGAAATGCCGATGATAGCACGGAATGGTGCAGAAACTTTGCGTATGGCGCGACGGCCTTTCCACGCACTCGCTGTCATCGCCCGGCTTGACTAACCGCCAACCTGTCAGTGATGTGTCCGAACAGGTGTCAGCCATGTCTCCGGTCTAAACATCAAGCCGGGGCATGACAGCGGTGGGTACGGCCACCTCACCGCTGAATGATCTTCATCCAGACCTCACCCAGGATCGCGGGCTCGCGTGGCGGCAGATAGGTGAGGCCGGCCTGTTTGCCGAGCTCCGCGATCTTGCCCTCGGCCGCAAGCTCCGCCAGCGCCTTGTTGACCGCATCCATCAGCTCGCCGTTGCCGGCAAGCCCGACATAGCCGCGATTGGCGCCGATCGGGTAGTAATAGCCGGAGGCGGTCACGGCCGTGTCGGGATGTGCGGCGCGATAGGCGTCGAACCGGGCAAGATCGATCAGCGTCGCGTCATAGTCGCCGCGCTGGAGCGCGCCGAGCAGGTCGTCTCGGCCGGGGACGAGATGGGTGATGCTGTCGATCAGGCGTCCCTTGTCGAACGTCATCAGGATGGCATCGCCGAGCGAGCCGCTCTCGATCGCGAGGCGAAGGCCCGCGAGATCGCCGATGTCGCCGATCTTGCGGCCCTGCACCTTCGGCCCAAGCAGGATCGTCATCGGTGAATAGACATAAGGCTGGCTCGGCGCGAGCACGCCGAGCGCGACGCGGCGGCGCCTGTCGTCGCGCGTGGCGCCGGCAAAGTCCGGCAGGCGCGCCGTCTTCATGCCGGGCTTGACGAGGGAATCCGCCGTCAGCGCGTAGCCGCCGACCAGCGCGCAGCGCCCGTCGGAGAGCAGCGCGTTGGCTTCGAGCTGCGGGCTGGAATCCTCATCCAGCTTACTCTCGAACCACTGGATCGCCAGCGGTCGCCCCAGCCGCTGCGCGATCGCCTGTGCCAACAGCACGTCGAAGCCGGCATCCGGCTTGCCCCTGTGATGCGCCGAGAGCGGCGGCCGGTCCTCGTCGAGGCAGATCCTGAGTGGATCGTCGGCCGCATGCGCGGTGGTCGCCGCGAGAATCGCGCCAACGCTCCATGCTGCAAGCCAGGCCCTCACGGCTTTCTCCGGCTCGAGACGAAGGCCCAGAGGTCCCCGATCTCGTCGTCGCTGAGGATGTCGCTCCAAGGCGGCATCTTGTTGTTCTTGCCGTTCTTCACGGTGGTGACGAAGCGCGTCTTGTCGTCGGGAAAGGCGCGCAGGTCCGGCGTGATGGTGCCGGAATTCATCATATTGGGGCCGTGGCAGTGCGAGCATTTCGAAGCATAGGTCGACTTGCCATGATCGATCTGAGCCTGCAGTGGATTGCCGGTTGCGTCGTCCGCGGCACGAACGGTCGCCGCAAGCGCGACCGTCAGCACCACGGCGGTGGCGAGGACCGCCACCGTCTTGTGAGATATGTCTTTCAGCATCGCGCCGCGGTTATTGCTTGACCGCGAAGACCCACAGCGAGCCGCCGGCCGGCACGCTCGCAAGCCGTTCGTCGCCCGAGAAGATCGAGTAGACGCCGCCATAGCCGCTGGTCACGGCGACATATTGTACGCCGTCCTGCTGCCATGTGATCGGTTGTCCCTCGATGCCCGAGCCGGTCTGGAACTGCCAGAGCTTCTTGCCGCTGTCGGCGTCGAACGCTTCGAACTCTCCGGTCAGTGCGCCCGTGAACACGACGCCGCCCGCCGTCGACAACACGCCGGAGAAGCGCGGGATATCGCTCGGCGCCTCCCACTTCGCCTTGCCGGTCATCGGATCGATCGCCTTGAGGTGACCACGCGGTCCGTCGGGCCAGTCCCAGAGGTCCGTCAGATCCATGCCGAGGTACCATTCGCCGGCCTTATAGGTCACCGGCTCGGTCTTGTAGTGACCGCCGAATGCGAGCGTGTTGGCATAGGCAAGTCCGGTCTGCGGATTGAACGACATCGGCTCCCAGTTCTTGCCACCGAGCAGCGATGGGTAGACGACGACCTTCTTGCCTTCGCGGGCATCCTTGCTGACGTCCGTCTCGATCGGCCGGCCCGTCTTCATGTCGATGCCGGTCGCCCAGTTCACCTTCACGTAGGGATTGGCCGCCAGCAGCTTTCCGTTGGTGCGGTCGAGCACGTAGAAGAAGCCGTTGCGGTTGGCGTCCATCAGCACCTTGGTCGGCTTGCCCTCGACGTTCATGTCGGCGAGCACCATCTCGGCCACGCTGTCATAGTCGAACGGATTGTTCGGCGAGAACTGGTAGTGCCATTTGATCTTGCCGGTCTTGGGATCCATCGCCAGCACGGAGCAGGTGTAGAGATTGTCGCCCGGGCGCACTGCCGAATTGAACGGGCCGGGATTGCCGATGCCCCAATAGACAGTGTTCAGCTCGGGATCGTAGGAGCCGGTGATCCAGGTCGAGCCGCCGCCGAGCTTCCAGGTGTCGCCTTTCCAGGTGTCGCCGCCGGGCTCGTCCGGCGAGGGGATCGAATGGGTGCGCCAGAGATGCTTGCCCGTCGCGGGATCCCAGCCGTCGATGAAGCCGCGGGTGCCGAATTCTGCGCCGGAGATGCCGGTGATGACGACACCGTCGGCCACCAGCGGGGCCACCGTCATCGAATAGCCTTCCTTGATGTCGGCGGCCTTCTGCCGCCACAGCTCCTTGCCATCCTTGGCATCGAGCGCGATCACGTTGGCGTCGAGCGTGGTGCGAAACACCTTTCCGTCGTAGAGCGCGGCGCCGCGGTTGATGATGCCGCAGCAGACGACGCGCGGCGTCTCGGCGGGATATTCGATCTTGGATTTCCAGATCTGCTTGCCGGTCTTGGCGTCGACCGCCATGGTTGCGTTGTGGGAGGTCACGTAGATCACGCCCTGGTACACCAGTGGCTGGGATTCCTCGCTGCGATCATCGTTGAAGGAGTAGTTCCAGACCGGGACGAGGTTCTTGATCGTATCCTTGTTGATCTGGTTCAGCGTCGAGAAACGCTGAAGATTGTAGCCCATCCCGTAGTTGAGAACGTTCGATGTATCGGTCGCGCCCTTGACCAGTTGCTCGGTGGTCTGGGCGCTTGCACATGTCGATGCAAGCATGACGAGGCTCGCGGCCATCGCAAAGCGTTTCATCCGTTCCTCCCAATATGCGCGCCTTTTGACGCTGCGACGTAACACTCCGCCCGAATGCAAAACCCGTCAATACGAAAGTCGAAGGTGCGATGGATGCGCCTTACGGAAACCTGACAAGCGACCCGCGCTTGTGTGCAGGCGCTGCAAAAATTCCGCGGCGTGAAGCAGTGCCGAGCACGGACTGCCGGTTTCGACAACTGGGTTCCGCGGGTTGTGCAGTGCGCAGGTTGCATTCCGGGCTTGAACCGGGGCAGGCTTGTGGACTTATGTCATTTCGCCCCGCGAGGATCGCGGCTCATGGCCAGGAGGTTTCGATGATGTCACGTCGCTCGATTGCGCTTGCGCTTACGATTGCAGTGCTGTCCGGTCCAGCCTGGTCGGCTTCCGGCAGTGCGGTGAAGATGTTCGACACCGACAATGACGGCACGCTCGATCTCGCCGAGGTGAAGAAGGCCGCGAGCGCATTGTTCGCCAAGCTCGATCCCGACCACGACGGCACGCTCGATGCGCGCGAGTTGCGCGGGCGGTTATCGGCGAAAGAGCTCGCCGCCGCCGATCCTGATCATGACGGGACTCTCACGCTCGACGAATACCTGGCGGTGGTCGAGCAGCGCTTCAATGCAGCAAATCCCGACAAGGACGGAACGCTGGATGCGAAGGAATTGAACTCGCGCGCCGGCCGCGCGCTGCTGCGCTTGTTGCGCTGAGCGCGTCAAGGGGAACAAGCCCGACGACGGCGGACGCGATCAATTCCGCTCCGACATCCGGAACATCGGGCTGCCCGGCCTGTTCTCTCCGCAATTCCCGCCGGCGACCGGGGCTGCGCGACGGGAGCAGAGGAGATGACGCAGATGAACACGAAACGATCCGTCCTTGCTGCATGCGCGATCCTGACGTTGAGCGCTGGTGTCGCCGTCGCAGGCCCCTGCAACACCGGTAGCGCAGCCAACGACAAGGATGCCGGCTCCGGTCCCGTCACGGTGGGCTCGGCGCAGTCCCATTCGTCGAGTTCAGCGAGCGACACCAGCCAGCATCTGCCGACCAGCACGATGAATCGCGCAAGCGGTGAAACGCCGGCGTCGTCCGAGGATGCGCAGCGGCAGATGCAGAGCGAGCCGACAGCGGCTCAGCGGGCCGAAGGTGCCAAGCCGAACACAGCGACGGCCGACAAGGGTTGCTGACGGCGAGGCTAAGGTCGGGTCGATTCGACGTGCGGTGCGCCGCACAAGCGGGTTCTCTGCGGGTCGTGTTTGACCAAGAGGGAACTGGCTTTGCCCGAGAGAGAAATGCAGTCGCGAAGAATCGACACAGACCTGCGCGGCACTCGAATCGAAGCTTGAACTATGGATGACGCAGCCCTAGGTTTTGCCCCGCGCGATGTCGCGCTCAATTCCTTGGGGAGACCCCGAATGGCCTGGAAAGCTCCGAAGATCGTCGAAGTGCCGGTCGGCATGGAAATCAACATGTACGCCTGCGCTGCGCGCAAGTAAGACCGACGACCTGCCGCGGCTTCGATGGCGAATGTCCTCGCAGCCGTGGCAGTGTTGTTGCCTGTCATAGCCGGGTCCCGCGCTTTTCCCTTGATGCTTTGCCGTTGATGCAAAGCCACACTTGTTTGGGTGGCGGCACTCCACCTCCAAAAATCCCGATCGTGCTCTTGCTGCGGTGTGCTACGCTGATCCTCAGTCAGCGCTATTGCCGCATCAAATCGGCGCGCGCATGCGGAAGTCGGGATGCGGATCGGAGCTTTCAGATTTTGGACGACGGTGGTGTGCGGCCTCGCGGCTGCGCCGGCATGCGTCAGCGCCGAGGAAGGCTTCGATACCGAGCACATCTTCGGCTTCATGATCGGCACCGATGTCGGCAATCCCGGCGAGCGTGAATTCCAGACCCAGACCACGGGGCGCCTCGGCAAGGGCGGCACCTATCGTGCCCTCGCGCAGGAGGTCGAGATCGAGGTGGTGCCGCTGCCGAACTTCCGCATCGAGATCGGCGGCACCGCCAGCTGGCACGATATCACCGGCGTCCCCGATCTCGACGACCGCCGCCAGTTCAACTTCCAGGGCGCCTCGCTCGACCTGCGCTATCGCCTGCTCGACCGCGAGCGCGCGCCGTTCGGCCTGACCATCGCCGCCGAGCTCCACGGTGACCGCATCGACGAGACCAGCGGCGCCAAGGGGCGGATGTACGGCACCGACTTCACGCTCGCCTTCGACCGCGAGCTCGTCCCGAACTTCGTGATCGGCGCGCTCAATTTGATCTATCAGCCGGAATGGGCGCGCTTCGAGGTGGCGGGCGTCTCGGAAAAGAGCTCGACCATCGGCGCCGCCATCGCCGGCCTGGTGCGCGTGCGCCCCAACGTGCTGCTCGGCGGCGAGATGCGCTACTTCCGGCAATATGAAGGCATTGGCCTCGGTGAGTTCTCAGGGCAGGCCCTGTTCGTCGGCCCCACCGCCTATTTCCAGCTTTCGGAGCAATCGCGGCTCACTCTCAGCTGGAGCATGCAGGCCTGGGGCCGGCCGGCAGGGATGGGCGGCAATCTCGATCTCGTCAATTTCGAGCGGCACCAGGCAAGATTGGTGTTCGGAGTGAACTTCTAGGGGCGAGGTCGTCATGCCCTGGCATAGCCGTCTGAAGGACGGCGTCGCTTCCGCTCGCCTATGCCCGGGCATCCACGTTCTTTCGTGCCGCGGGGCAAGGCGTGGATAGCCGGGACGAGGCCCGGCCATGACGATGCGGAAGCCTTTGGTGTTTCGCTTCCCAAGGGCGGCGCGGGGTGCGGCCAGTTCCCCCCCTCACGCCGGTTTGAAACTTCCCTCTCCGTGGAACGTAGCCTTTCATGCTAACGTTGATTGCCCCGCGAGAGGACCCGGCATGAATCCGATCGACCTTGTGGTGACTGTGTGTGCGGTGCTCTCGCCTGCGACCTGCGAGGAGCAGCATCTGGTGTTCAACTATGCGGGCTCGCCGCGGCAATGCGCGATGGCTGCGCCGCCCTATATCGCGCAATGGATCGGTGATCACCCGAAGTGGCAGGCGGTGCGATGGCGCTGCGAGTATCCCCATCCGAACGACAAGGCGTGAGGCGCGCGCACGGGCCTTAGTCCCTCATGGCGAGGAGCCGCGAAGCGGCGTCTCCGGACGATGCTTCGCATCGCCGGGAGAACCATGCGGGCCCCGCTGCTGCAGCCGGGCCCTTCATCCTTCGAGACGCCTGCTCCGCAGGCTCCTCAGGATGAGGGAGAGCCACTACTTCGTGCAGTCCTTCAGATCCTTGTCGGCGATCGAGAATACCGCGTCGGCCCTGATCTCGATGTCGCGAACGATGCACTGCCGCGCGCTGGGATAGCTGACCTTGGCGTCGTAGCGGCCAGGCTCGACGCCGGTGATGCGCAGCCGCTCGTCGTGGTCGACCTCCTTGTCCTTGTCGTTCAGGCACTGGTTCGGGCCCCAGTCGGTCTTGCCGGCGGGCGAGAGCTGGAAACCGGAGATCGTCTCGGTCGTCAGATTCCAGAGCCGGATGCCCTTGCCCTTCGTTTGGGCGGCGGCTTCACCGGCACACACCAACGCCGCGATCAAGACGAGACACCAACGCATCATTTCGCACTCCCCAAAGCGGCGCCGCTATTGTCTGATCAGGCGCTCCCGGTTCTTTGCCTTGTCGAAATTCTTGGCGCGGTCAAGGCCGATCGGCGCGATCAGCCTGGTCGAGACGAGATCGGCGTCCTCGAAATCGGTGCCGATGACGGTTGCTCCACTCAGGTCGGCGCCACCGAGCTGGGCGCCCTTGAGCGAGGCGGCGGTGAGATCGGCGCCTTTGAGGGAAGCAAATTCGAGGTCGGCGCGCGAGAGATCGGCGTCGCGCGCGTTCAAGCCGGTCAGATTGGCCGAGCGCAGGACGGCGCGCATCAGCCCCATCGACTGGTTGCGCATGTCGGCGCCAAGACGCGCCTCCGCGATCGAGGCGCCGACGAGGCTTGCGCCGGTGAGATCAGCGGCGATGCGAGCGCCGGTCAGATCGGCGCCGTCGAGTCGGGCACGGACCATTTGCGTAGCGAACAGGTTCGCGCCCCTGAGGCTTGTGCCGGTGAGATCGGCCTCCAGCAGCCAGGCCTGATCGAGGATCGCGCGATCCAGGTGGGCGCCTGCGAGCTTGGTCTTGTTCAGCCGTGCCGCGCGAAGAATGGCGCCGGACATGTTCAGGCCCGACAGGTCGAGGCCCGAGAGCCGCTTGCCGGTGAAGTCGGCGGGTGCGGCCGCGCTCGCTCCCGCGAGCATGGTTTCGACCTCTGCCCGGCTCATCTCGGCCGACGTCATCGCAGGCGAGGTGAGGTCAACGTCGCGCATCATGTCCTGCGCGTTTGCCGCTTGTGCGGCGAGCACGACACCGAGCGCTGTCAGGACAACCGTTGCCTTCATCGTCAGGCTCCGCTTCACGTCTGTCTAGCACGCAGGCGGCGCTGGTGCCTATGAGATATCCCGCCCGGCGTGCTCGCTCTGCGTCCACCGCACGAGGCTGGCCTTGATTGCGGCGATCTCGGCCTCGCCCCGCGCGGCGCGCGGGATAGCGATCGGCACTTCGGCCAGAATCCGCGCCGGGCGCGGCGACAGGAAGAACAGGCGGTCGCCGAGACGGATCGCATCGTCGAGGCTATGGGTGACGAGCAGTGTCATCACCGGGCGGCTCGCTACCAGTGTCGCGATCTCGTCGCGCAGCCGGCCGGCGAGCGCGTCGTCGAGCGAGGCGAGGGGCTCGTCGAGCACGAGCAGATCGGGCTCGACCGCAAAGGCGCGGGCCAGCGCGACGCGGCGGGCGAGCCCCAGCGACAATTCGCCCGGAAAGTGGCTGCGATGGGCTTCGAGCTCGAGGATTTTGAACAGCTCCGACAGTTTTGCGTCAGTGACATCAGGCGCTGCAAGCCGCACATTCTGTTCGACCGAGCGCCACGGCAGCAGCCGCGGCTCCTGGAACACCATGCCGATCCGCGCCTCCGGCGGACGCGTGATGTGACCCTGGAAGTCGTGATCGAGCCCGAGGATGATGCGTAGCATCGTGCTCTTGCCGCAGCCGGACGGCCCGATCAGCACGCCGACCTCGCCGGATTGAATCGCGAACTTGACCGGCGCCAGCACCTCGTGCGTTCCGCCCGCGGCACTCCTGAAGGTCTTGCCTGTGATGCCGACCTCAAGCCGCACGGGGTCGCCACCGTGTTGCGCGGGCTTCGAACGGCTGCACCAGCAAGGTCTCGATCACGAGCACGACCGCCGCGAAGGTCAGCGAGTAGGCCAGCAGCCGCGGCGTGTCGAACAGCTGGAAGGCGACGCCGATCTCGAAGCCGACGCCGTTGGGCCGGCCCAGGAGCTCGGCGACCAGCACGATCTTCCATACCAGCGACAGTCCGGAACGGGCCGAGGCGGCGATATAGGGCGCAAGCTGCGGCAGCACGACATGGCGGAAGGCGCGCCAGCGCGGCATCGCGAACACGCTCGCCATCTCGTCGAGCGAACGGTCGAGCGCGCGCGTGCCCTCGCGCAGGGTGACGATGGCGGTCGGCAGCTTGTTGATGGCGATCGCCGCGATCGCGGCGGCCTCGGTCAGGCCTGCCCAGATATAGGCCAGTACGATCACGACCAGCGCCGGCAGATTGAGCAGCAGGATCAGCCAGGGATCGCCGAGCCGGTCGGCGAGCTTGACCCGTCCCATCAGATAACCGATGGCGCTGCCAACCGACATTGCGAGCGTGAAGGCGAGCGCGACGCGCGCCAGCGTCGCGCCGAGATGCAGGAACAGCGCGCCGCTCGAGGCCTCCGCGATCATCACCTGGAGCACGGCCGGCGGGGAGGGCAGCTTTGCGCCGCCGACGAACAGCGCAGCGATCCACCAGATCGCGAGAAACAGGGCGAACGAGAGAAGACGCAGCACCTCAATCTCCGGGGACCGCGTGATAGAAGGTACCGGCATCGAGCTCCGCCGCGGGGCCGACGAGGTCCCGCCCGCCGATCTCGGCCAGCACGCGGTAGAGCACGCGTGCGTCCTTTTCCTCGTCGTCGATGCTCCGGCGCGGAATGCCGTCGCGATAGCGGTCGCGGTAGGCCTTGAGCATGGTGGCATCGCTGGTGCCGGTCAGCGGCGCGATCTTGTCCCAGGCTTCGTCCGAGGTGGTCAGCAATTGCTTGGCCTTGCGGGTCATGGCGATGAAGCGCGCCACGGCATCCTTATGACTGGCCGCCCAATTCTCGCCGAAGACATAGCCGACCGCAGACACAGCGCCCTCGGCGCCCAGCTTCGGCAAAATCTCCTCGATGCCCGCGAGGCGCCGAAACCCCTTGGCCTCGAGCTGGGCGCAAAAATTCCAGAAATTGAGGCTCGCATCCATCTCGCCGTCGAGCGCCTTGGCGGCGATCAGCGGCGGGGCGCCATAGACGATGGTCGCCGCCGACTTGAGGTCGATGCCATCCAGCTTCATCCGCGCCTGCAGCAGCAGCCAGCTCTTGTCGATTGCGCCGCCGCCAACGCCAAGCTTGCGGCCCTTCAGATCGGCCAGCGTCTTGAGCGGTGAGGCCGCGGGCACCATTACCGCGCCGAGCGCGCTGGAATAGGGATAGAAGGTGAGCTTGGCGCCGAGCGCACGCTCGCGCGACACCCACAGCCAGTCCGACAGGATGATGTCGGCACTGCCGGCGCGCAGCGCGATCTTGCCGGCTTCGGGGCTCGCAAGCTCGGTGACCTCGAGCGACAGGTCGGCCTCCTTGTCGAGCCCGGCGCTGCGGATCGCGGCCAGCTCCCAGGAGAATGTTCCGGTCTTCTGCACCGCAAGGCGGATCGTATCCGCGGCGTGGCCGGGCGCAACCAGCGTCAGCGCTAGCGTCGTCGCGAGCGCCAATGTTCGACCAAATGCTCTCATCACCTTGTGAGCCGTTTCCTCTGACAGAGTGCTTTTCAGGACAATACGCATAGCATAGCTTTGGTCGCAACCAGCGGGAGGACGCGCATGAAACTGGCCGGGCAGCTACGACCGATTGTCGCCGCATTGGCGGTATTGGCGGCGACCGCATGCGTGGCGCGGGCCGAGGAGGCCAATGATTATCCGACGTCGGCGCGCGCGGAATATGTCTATGGTTGCATGAAGGCGAATGGCGAGAGCCGGCAGTCCATTGAGCAATGTTCCTGCTCGATCGACGTGGTCGCCTCGATCGTGCCCTATGCGCGCTACGTCACCGCAGAGACCGCGCTCAGCATGTCGCAGGTGCGCGGCAATCTCGGCGTCCAGTTCCGAACCTCTGAGCAGGCGAACTCGGCGGTGAACGATTTGCGCCGCGCGCAGGCCGAGGCTGAGGTGAGGTGTTTTTGATTTAATGCTGCGCAGACGGTGCTCTGTTCCTTCTCCCCTTGCGGGAGAAGGTGTCGCGAAGCGCCGGATGAGGGGTTCTATCCGCGAATTCTAGTGAGAGCGGCGTGCGCGGAGGGATACCCCTCACCCGTCTCGCCGCTATGCGGCGATCCACCCTCTCCCACAAGGGGAGAGGGGGAGAGAAGCAAGCCTCTCGTCTTAAGTCCCCGGCTTCTCCACATCCCACTCATTGCGGAACACGTGTCCCTCCGTGTCCTTCGCTTCCGCGCGGAAACGCTTGGCGCCGTTGGAGACGTAGGTGAAGCGCAGGTTGGGATCTTCCGAGATCGAGATGCCGCCTTCCATCGACAGCACGGGGCTGTCGTCCTGCGTCAGCTTCAGCTGGTTGATGAAGAAGGCGGGGATATAGAGCTGCGTGACCTGGTCCATCTGCAGGCCGGAATTGTTGGGATGGCCGATCATGATCTGCGCTTCGCGGACACGGCTCGCGGGTGCGTCCTCGCGCACGAACTGACGGTAGCGCATCTGGCCGAGGCGGTTCTTGGCTTCCTCGACGTTCTTTCCGGCCGGCGCGGAGCAGCCGCCGGACGCCTTCACATACACTTTCGAGACGTAAAGCTGGCCGTCGCTGAGCTCGGCGACCGCATGCACGTCGGTGTAATTGTTGACGCGCACGCGCGTGGAAATCTCGGTGACATTGGCATCCGCGCCGAGCTCGAACTTCGCCGCCATCGGTGCGGGGTTGCGGTCGATCACCAGCGTGATCGAGCGGATGCGGCGGCCGTCAGCCGGCGACAGCTTGCTGCGCAGGGTCACGGGCACGATGGCCGCGTCCTCGGCGCGATAGGGCATCTCGATGCCGATGACGTCGTTGCCGTCATTCATCGGACGGTTGCTGAAGATGTCCTGCACCAGGCCCGGCCAGGGATCGTAGGCCTCCTCGGCCTGCGCCGGCACGGCGAAAGCGAGGCCGAGCAGTGCGGCGATCAGGGGCAGGCGGCGTGTGCATCCCGTCATGGTCGTGGTCCCGTGCGGACGAAGCTGTCCGGGTCAGCGTAGCTGATCCCGTGTAGTCCAGCGTAGCGCGCCCGCTACTCCCATTCAATTTCCGAAAATGCTGCGGTTGCGTTGCGGGCGTTGTAGTCGTCGAACAATTGCCAGTTCGGTCGCTCCTCGGCGGCGGCCTTGTCCGCGGCGGCCCGGATCGGCTCGCCCTTCTTGTTCGACGCCCGGACATCCGCCAGCAGTGTCGTGAGGTAACGCCGTTCGTCAGCCAATGCCGCAGGCCAGGTACTCACAGGCCCGTGACCCGGAACGACGCGAACCGCCGGAATTGCCTCGAGTTCCCCGAGAATGCCGAGCCAGCCGCGGATGCTGCCGTCCATCACCGGGATATGGCGGAGGAAGACGAGGTCGCCCGCGAACAGCGTCTTGCTCGTCTCGTCGAACACGGTCAGATCGTTGTCGCTGTGTCCGGCCGGCCAGGCCCGCACGGTCAGGCGGCGCGCGCCGAGATCGAGCGTCAGCGTGTCGTGCACGAGCACCGTCGGCGGCACGATCTTCACGGGGTCGATCAGCTCGCTGCCCATGATCCGTTTAAAATTGTCAAGATAATACGGTCCACGGCTCGCCAGCGCCTGCGGCAGCTTGCTGTGGCCGACGAAGCTCGTTCCGTCGGCCACGAAGGCGGCATTGCCGAAGACATGGTCGGGATGGCCGTGGGTGTTGATGACATAGCGGATCGGCTTGGACGTGCGGGCCCGCACCGCCGCCAGCAGCGCTTCGCCCTCGCGCAGGCTGCCGCCGGTGTCGATCACGGCCACCGCGTCCTCGCCGACAACGAAGCCGACATTGGCGATGTCACCCTCGTTCTCGCGGGACATCAGGGCGATGGTCCCGGAGTGTACGAAGATTCCCGTTGCGACTTCGCTCACAGGCAATTCGGCCGCTCCGGCGCGTGCTAGCGTCGGTGTCCCCAGCAGGGACAAGGCTGCGATCACGAGAGCGATGCGAGACACTTTTCCGCCTCAGTTCAAAGGGTTTGCCGCATTGCACTGCAACAAAATCAAGCCAACCAAAGTTTGGCAAACATGGCGCGTCATGCGTTGCATGGATAACATCCAAACAAAACGAGGAGGAAGCGCGATGACGGAGGCCGGACGACATCGTCGCTGGTTGTATTCGCTGGTGTTGATGGCTGCATCTTGCGTGATGAATGGCATCGCCATCGCGCAGACGAACGAGACGGGTGATCTTTCGTTCGAGCTGGTGGATCCCAAAGTGCTGCGCGTCTGTGCCGACCCGCGCAATCTGCCGTTCTCCAACGAGAAGGGCGAGGGTTTCGAGAACAAGCTCGCCGAATTTTTTGCGGACAAGCTGCAGAAGAAGCTCGACTACGTCTTCTTCCCGCAGGCCACCGGCTTCGTGCGCATGACGCTGGGCGCGCATCGCTGCGACGTCATCATGGGCTTTCCGCAGGGCGACGACCTCGTGCAGGGCACCAATCCCTATTACCG
This sequence comes from Bradyrhizobium genosp. SA-4 str. CB756, assembly GCF_000473125.1. NCBI lineage: Bacteria > Pseudomonadati > Pseudomonadota > Alphaproteobacteria > Hyphomicrobiales > Nitrobacteraceae > Bradyrhizobium > Bradyrhizobium genosp. SA-4. The sequence continues at coordinate 986,829 of NZ_KI421499.1, forward strand.
CACGACCTACGCGCTGGTTGCCAAGACCGGCAGCGGACTCGAGGACGTCGACACGCTCGAGGATCCGAAGTTGAAGGGCAAGCATGTCGGTATCGTCGCCGGCACGCCGCCAGCGACAAACATGGCGCTGGCCGGGCTGATGGGCGATGCAAAGCCCTATCCGCTGATGATCGACACGCGCTTCGACAATTCGGCGCAGGCGATGATCGACGACCTCGCCGCCGGCAAGATCGACGCTGGCGTGCTGTGGGGACCGATGGCCGGATATTACGCGAAGAAGGCGGGATCACTCCATGTCACGCCGCTGGTGAAGGAAACGACGGGACCAAAACTGGTTTATCGCATCGGCATGGGCGTGCGTCCTGCCGACCAGAACTGGAAGCGGCAGCTCAACAAGCTGATCCAGGAGAACCAGGGCGAGATCAACAAGATCCTGCTCGACTTCGGCGTACCGCTGCTCGATGAGAGCGACAAGCCGCTCGGTGCGGAGACGGCCAAGAAGACGCCATGACACGGCGCCTTGCCGCTGCGCTGATCAGCGCCGCGCTGGTCGCGCCGGTGTGCGCGCAGCAGCAGGAGCCGTTCGAGCCCGAGGGTTATCGCACCGACAATTACCGGGCGCCGGTGCCGGCGACGCTCGAGGGCGCGCGCGTGCTGACCACGGCAGAGGCTGAAGCGATCTGGCGCGCGAAGAGCGGCGCGTTTGTCGACGTGCTGCCGCGCGCCCCGAAGCCGAAGAACCTGCCCGCAGGCACGGTGTGGCGCGATGCGCCGCGGAAGAACATTCCGGGCAGTCTCTGGCTGCCCGACACCGGCTACGGCGCGCTGCCGCCGGCGATGGACGATTATTTCAAGCGCGGCCTCGCGCAGGCATCGCGCGGTGACAAGACTACGTTGCTGGTGGTCTATTGCCTCGCCGACTGCTGGATGTCGTGGAACGCCGCCAAGCGCGCGCTGGCTTACGGCTATTCCAATGTCGCCTGGTATCCCGACGGCACCGACGGCTGGGAGCGCGCCAAGCTTCCGACGGAAGAGGCGCAGCCGGAAGCGCGGCCTGAGCAGTAGCTCCTGCATCGAAGAGCGCAGGTGCGCTCCCTCGCCCCGTTCTTACGGGGAGAGGGCTGGGGTGAGGGGCCTCTCTCCGCGTATGATCACGCAGACAGACCTGTACCCCCTCACCCGGATCGCAAGCGCGATCCGACCTCTCCCCGCAAGCGGGGAGAGGTGAAAGACGGCACTACTGCTTCTGCAACTTGGTCAGCGTCCCCGTGCCGTTGGTGTCGGTCGCGGAGTAGCTCACCCTGTCGCCCGCATGAACCGCATCCAGCATCGCGGCGTCCTTGGCCTTGTACTCCTGCAGCGCGCCGGCGCCGCCCGCGCTGCCACCGACCGTGCCCTTCTGCATCTGCTGGATCGAGATCGTGTTGTTGAGCCGATCGATCCGCGTGACCATTCCGGTCATGTCGTCAGCAAGAGCACTGGTTGCGAGCATGCCGAGGGCCGCAGCGCCCGCGAAGATGAATTTTGTAGTTCCCATCGTGGCCTCCCGACGTCCTGGAGTTCACTTCGACAAGACATCTTAAATGGGTTTGGTTCCGGCAGATAGCGGGGCAAAAGCGTAACGATCCCGAGGCGATCGCGGGAACTTTTCATGAGCCGTCAGCGGGGCTGACGCTATTCGATCTCCTGCTGGATCACGCGCCCCAGCGCGAACAGACGCTGATCGATCGTGGTGGGAACCTCGCAGACGAATCGCACGACCTTGTGACGGTCCTCGAAAATGCGGGTCTTCCAGATCAGCTCGTTGCTGAGCGCTTCGACCTTGGCGTCGTCACGGGGCGTCGCCCCTTGCAGAGCCTGAAGCTGAAGCGTTTCGTCGCGGATCTTGTCGGCGGCGTCGCGCTGCTTGCGGCTGACGCGTTCGAGCCCGCTCATGACCTGGGAGCGCTGGGCATTGAGCGTGTCGAACAGGCCGGCGAACAGCAGCTTTGCGTTCGCGGTCTTGTCGGCGGCGGAGCCTGCAAGAAACTCCTTCACCGACTTCTCGGCCTCGTCCAGCGGCGTCTTGCGCGCCGACAGCTTTGAGACCAGCGCGCTGACCTTGGCGTCGTCCTTCCACTTGCTCTGGACATCGTCGAGCGGCGGGCCGGCCCATACCGCCGCCAGCGAGATTTCCGGCACCTTGGCCTGCGTGCAGGGCCAGTCCGGATAGCGCGGATCGGCTGCGCGCGCTGTCGCGCCCGACAGCGCGAGCGCCAGAACAGCCGTCGCCAGAACCCGAACCTTCATCCTTCGCCTCCCGCAGGGCCCCGCCGCGCCAGCCCGCGCGAGGGATCATAGGCCAAAATCGCGCCGATCATGAAGACGATTGTACAGGCGGCGACCACCGCCAGCGAGATCCAGTTGATTTGCCCGTAGAGTGCAAAACGTATCAGCTCGACCGCATGGGTGAACGGATTGGCCTGGCAGAGATAATACAGATAAGGGCTGCCCTCCTGCACTCGCCAGAGCGGGTAGAGTGCGGAGGAGGCGAAGAACATCGGGAAGATCACGAAGTTCATGACGCCGGCGAAGTTCTCGAGCTGCTTGATGCCGGAGGAGATCAGCATGCCGAGCGAGCCCAGCATCAATCCGGACAGGATCAGCGCGGGCAGCACGGTGAGATAGCCTGACGGAGGCGGGGTGATGTCCCAGAACCAGGCGATCAAGAGGAACGCATAGACCTGGAGCAGCGACACCGCGGTGCCCGCGAGCAGCTTGCAGAACAGGAGGAAGCCGCGGGGCAGCGGGCTCACCAGCAGCGTGCGCATGTTGCCCATCTCGCGGTCGTAGACCATCGAGAGCGAGGACTGCATGCCGTTGAAGAGCTGGATCATCGCCATCAGTCCGGGCGCGATATAGACCTCGTAGAGGATGTAGGTCTCGTAGGGCGGGATGATGGAGATGCCGAGCACCTGGCGGAAGCCGGCGGCGAAGATGAACAGCCACACCAGCGGTCGCACCAGCGCCGAGACGAAGCGCTCGCGCTGATGCAGGAAGCGCAGTCCCTCGCGCCAGACGATGCCGGTGAGGCAGGTCATGTACTCGCCGGCCGAGAAGCCGCGCGGCGCGTCGCGCGTCGTGATGCTGCTCATGCCCCGCCTCCCGGCATCGTCTGCGCGCCGGTCAGGCGCATGAAGGCGGTGTTGACGTCCTGTGCACCGGCCTCCGCGACGACGCGGCTCATCGGCCCCTGCGCCAGCACCTTGCCCTGGTGCAGCACCACGAGATCGTCACCGGGCATGATCTCGTCGAACAGGTGCGTCGCCCAGAGCACGCCAATGCCTTGCTCGGTCACGAGCTGGCGGACATGGCTGATGATGTCGGCGCGCGCCTTGACGTCGAGGCCGACGGTCGGCTCGTCCAGCAGAAGCAGGCGCGGTCGGTGCAGCAATGCGCGAGCGATCTCCAGCCGCCGCATCTGTCCGCCCGAGAGATCGCGCACCTTGCTTGCAGCGCGGTCGGATAGCCCGATCCGGCCGAGCAGCTCGGCGCTGCGCGCGGCGGCCTCGCGGCGGCTGATGCCGTGGAGTGCGGCGTGATAGAGCAGGTTCTGCGTCAACGACAGGTCGAGGTCGAGGGTGCGCGGCTGGAACACGACGCCGAGCAGCCGCAGCGCTTCGCCCGGGCTTTTGCTGATGTCATGGCCGAAGATGGAGACACGGCCGGTCTGGATGCCGAACAGGCGCGTGATGAGTGAAAACAGCGTGCTCTTGCCCGCGCCGTTGAGCCCGAGCAGCGCAGTAAAACTCGCGGGCTGCACGTTGAAGGAGACGTCCATCAGCGCCCGGCGCGGGCCGTAAGAATGGCCGACGCCGTCGATTGCCAGCGCCGGCACCGCCGCCGGGTCAGGACTCGGCGTCTCGCGTTGTTCGGCGATGGGGGCAGGGCTGGTCATGGCGCGATCGTGATGCCCCAGGGCAGTTCGCCCACCTGAATGGTCTTGATCACTTTTTGCGCGGCCACGTCGATGACGGAAACGTCGTTCGACACACCATTGGTGGTGAGCAGATATTTTTCGTCCGGCGTGAACGCCATGTGCCAGACGCGCTGGCCGACTAGCAGATATTTCGTCACCTTGCGCGAGGCGACATCGACCACGGCGACGCGGTTGGCCGGGCCGAGCGCGATGAAGGCGGTCTTGTCATCCTTGGTCATGCCGATGCCGACGGGCTGGATCGCCTCTTTCCTCAGGCCCGGAATCTCGAAATTGACCTTGCCGATCACTTCGTGCTTTGCGGGATCGATCACCGAGACCGTGCCGCCGATCTCCGAGGACACCCAGACTTCCGAAGAGTCATGCTTGAACTCGGCAAAGCGCGGCCGCGCGTCGACCAGCACGTTGGCGACGATCTGGCGCGAACCCGTGTCGATGAAATGCGCCATGTTGGTGGTCTCGGAGGTGTTGATCAGCGTCTTGCCGTCGGGGCTGATGGTCATGCCCTCCGGCTCGACGCCGACCTGGATGTCGCCGAGGCGCGCGCGCTTCTCGAGGTCGATCACCGTCACCGTATTGTCGTTCTCGTTGGCGACATAGAGAATTTTTCCCGCCGCATCCTGGGCGAACAGCTCGGGGTCGGGGCCGGAGGGCAGGCTGTCCACCACGGCCTGCGTCTTGGCGTCGATCACCTGGATGGTGTCGTCGTCGCCGACCGCGACCATCACGAACTTGCCGTCGCGCGTGAAGTCGATGCCGCGCGGGCGCTGGCCGACCTTGATGGTCTTGGTCACGGTCCAGCTGTCGGTGTCGATCACCGAAACCGTGTTGCTCTTCTCGTTCGAGACATAGGCGATGAACGCATGCGCGGGCGCGGTGGCCGCCACCAGTCCGGAGAGAAGCCCAACACTCCACATGCGCAACATCTGCGTCCTCACTTCAGCTTGCATTTGCTCTCCGGGCGGTCGTAGCCGAGCGTGTCGAGCTCGGAGACCTGGTGCAGGAATCCTTCCTGCGGCGACACCGACACCACCATGCGGCCGTCGACCAGCAGGATCGGCTGGCGCAATTGCAGGTTCCAGTCGCGCAACGTCAGCTTTGTGCCCTTGAAGGCCGCGACGGAGAAATCCGGGCCCTTGATGAAGTCGGTGACCTTCTTGACGTCGCCGGAGTTGGTGCGCGAGGTGGCTTCACCGATCATGCGCACCGCAGTCCAGGCCTGCATGTCAAGCGCGGTCATGCGCCGCGAATTCAGCTTGATGAAGCGGTTCTGCATCTGGATCGCGCCCCATTGGTCCTGCGAAGCGTCCCAGCTCCGGGGCACGAGGCCGGCCGAGCCCGCGACGGGGCGGGGATCCCAGGTGCGATAGGGCAGATAGGCGCCGAACACCTCGCTCTCGTCGGCGGCGACCAGCACGTCGTAAGCTGGCGCCTGCTGTGTAAAGACAGGCATCTGCCGCTGGATCAGCGTCACGCCACTGTCGGTGCGCCGCGCGCCGCCCTTGTCCTCGAAGGTCCGCTCCTGCACGATCTTGGCGCCGAACCGCGCCGCAGTGCGCCGGAGCGCATCGGCGAACAGCTTGTCCTCGTCATGCGAGCCGACCACCAGCAGCCAGCGCGACCACTTCTTCCACACCAAATATTGGCCGAGCGCATCGGCCAACATCGCGCGGGTCGGCGCGGTGTGGATCACGTTGGCGCGGCAATCGGCCTCGCGCAGCCGCTCGTCGATCGCGCCGGCGTTGAACAGCAGCGTGCCGCGATCGCGCAGGGCGTCCGAGACTTTCAGCAGTGCGTCGGCCGGAAGATCGGCGATGATGAAGCCGTTACGCGCGGCAAGGTCGGTCGCGGCCTGCACCGCATCCTCACCCTCCTTGATGCGCCGCTCCTCCAGCGTGAAGCGCTGGCCCGTGAATTTTCCCGTGGTGTTGTTGTCCTCGATGGCAAGGCGCGCGCCGGCGACGCCGTCATTCTCGGCGGGCTGCTCGACCAGCGACAGCGTCGATCTGGTACCGGCGACACCGAGATAGCCGACGCCGATCGTGACAGGGTCGGCCGCGAGCGCGCTCGTCGCGGCAAGACCTAAGCCGATCAGGCCGACCAACCATCGGATCATGTTTCCTCCAAACGTTCTCCCCGGCTTGACCGCCGGTGGAGAATTGTCTCTGCTGAAGCATGACCGATTTGTCAGGGCATGCAACCCCGCATTTCGTCGTCGCAAGCTGTGGAGGCGGAATCACGATCATGCGAGCGCTGATATGTTTCGCGGCTTTGCTGCTGACCAGCTCGGTCGCGTTCGCCGATCCGCCGAAGCTCGCGGTGTTCGATTTCGAGCTGATCGACACCAGCCTGCCCGGCGAGTTCTACGGCTCCAAGCCGGAAGAGGCGAGGTTGCTACGCATCAGCGAGCAGCTGCGCAAGGAACTGGCGGAGTCAGGCAGGTTCCAGCTGCTCGACATCGCGCCGGTCAGGGACGCGGCCCGTCACGCCAATCTGCAGGCCTGCGGCGGCTGCGACCTCAAGCTTGCGGCGCAATTGGGCGCCGAGCTCGAGATCACCGGCATGGTGCAGAAGGTCTCGAATCTGATCATCAATCTCAACATCTATCTGCGCGACGTGAAGACCGGCAACATGATCGCGGCCGCCAGCGCCGACATGCGCGGCAACACGGATGAATCCTGGTCGCGCACGATGAGCTATCTCATCCGCAACCGCCTGCTGGCGCCGAATTACGGCAAGCCGTGAGATCGTCGCCTCTCCCCGCGTGCGGGGAGAGGCCGGAATTTGCGAGAGCAAATTCCGGGTGAGGGGGAGTCTCCGCGAGTCCAATTCTCAGCGTATTTGCGGAAGCAGCCCCTCACCCCAACCCTCTCCCCGTAAAGGACGGGGAGAGGGGGAGGAGAGAGCGCGATCACCCCTTCAATCGCTCCGCATGCCAGTGCAGGTGATCGCCCATGAAGGTCGAGATGAAATAATAGCTGTGGTCATACCCCGCCTGGCGCCGCAGCGTCAGCGGGATGTTGGCCTTGGCACAGGCGGCCTCCAGTAGCTCGGGCTTGAGCTGCTCTTTCAGGAAATTATCGGCCTCGCCGACGTCGACCAGGAAGCCGGAAAACTTCGCGCCGTCCTCGATCAGCGCCACCGTGTCGTGGTTGCGCCAGGCATCCTTGTTCGGCCCGAGATAGCCGGTCAGCGCCTTGATGCCCCAGGGCACCTGCGACGGCGCCACGATCGGCGCGAATGCGCTCGCGGCGCGAAAGCGGTGCGGGTTGCGCAGCGCGACCGTCAGCGCGCCATGGCCGCCCATCGAATGGCCCATCACCGATTGACGTTTGGCATCGACGGGAAAATTTCCCGCCACGACATTTGGAAGCTCGTCGGTGACGTAGCTCCACATGCGATAGTTGCGCGCGAACGGCTCTTGCGTCGCATCGACATAGAAGCCGGCGCCGAGGCCGAAATCATAGGCGTTGTTGGCATCGCCGGGCACGTCGGGTCCGCGCGGCGAGGTATCGGGTGCGACGAAGATCAGGCCAAGCTCGGCGCAGGCCTTGCGGAATTCGCCCTTCTCGGTGACGTTGGCATGCGTGCAGGTGAGGCCGGAGAGATACCAGACCACGGGCAGCTTGGCGCCGTCGGCATGCGGGGGGACATAGACCGAGAACACCATGTCGGTTCCGGTCGCCTTACTCGCATGGCGATACACGCCTTGCACGCCGCCGTAGGATTTGTTCGTCGAGACAGTCTGGATCGTCATGCCTTTTGCTCCGTGGCATCTAACCACATCAACATTGCAACGCTTGTGTGACCGAATCTGCGGCGCTACGTGCCGTCAGGCGACGCCGCTGTCGATAGCCAGCCGTACCAGCTCGACCGAGGTCTTCACGCCGAGCTTCTGTCGCATGATCGAGGAGGTGTTGGCCACCGTCTTGTAGGACGACTGCACCAGCCAGGCGATCTCGGACAGGCTCTTTCCGGCGCTGAGCAGCCGCAGGATCTCCATCTCGCGCGCGTTCAGCTTCGACAGCGGGCTTTGCGCCAGCGCAGGCCCGGCAAAGGCGATGCTGCGCGCGATCGCCGTGGGCAGGTAAGTGCCGCCGGCGCCGACGGCACGGATCGCCTCGACGAGGTCGTCGGGGTCGCCGGTCTTGGAGACGTAGCCCTTGGCGCCGCATTCGATCGCGCGCGCGGCAAACGCTGGGTCGTCGTTCATGCTGAACATGATGATACGGGCCTCGGGCGCGCGCTCGAGGATGCGGCGCGCGAGCTCAAAGCCGGAGACGGTCGGCAGGTTGATGTCGATGATCGAGAGGTCGGGGCGCTCAACGATGAAGACGCTTTCGCCGTCCTCGGCGTCGGCGGCCTCCAGGATTTCGATCTCGCCTTCGTCGGCCAGCACGGCGCGGCAGCCGGAGGCGACAATGGGATGATCGTCGACGATCAGAATGCGCATAGGCGTTTCCCCGTAACAGCGCCGGCCTCTTTATTTCGCGCCGCATGATACCGAGCAGGACGCCATGCGCGTCTCACGTCGCCTCATGCAACCCGGCCGGGATTGCTGTACGCTTTCGATTAGATATCGGGCGCTTCGCCCCTGTCAACGTCATCGGACAGGTGCGGGCCAACCTTCGCGAGGCACGGGCGGCATCAATGTGGCAAAATCTATCGTTGCGTGCGCGCATCAACCTGCTGCTGGCGCTGTTGCTGGCACTGGGGCTCGCCGTCAATATCGGCCGGCAGGTCGCCGAGGCAGGTCCCCGCGTGCAGGCCGAGGACCAGAGCGTGATCCGGCTTGCGCGCGAGTTCATCGAGATGATCGTTGCCGATCTCAACGAGGCGCCCGATCCGGATGCCAGGCTGAACCAGATCGCGCGCGATCTCAGCCGGCTCCGCCATGTCAGCATCGCCCTCATGGATTCCAGCGGGAGCCCGCTGACGCCGCCGCGCCCAGACACCGATGACGACACGCGCGGGCCGCCCGCCTGGTTCGTGAGTTTGGTTCATCCCGAGCAGACCGCGGTTAGTGTCCCGGTCTCGGTCCGTGGCAAGCCCGGCTCTCTCCTGATCACCTCGCATCCCGATGACGAGATCGCCGAGATCTGGGACGGCATCGTGACCCAGCTCGAGGTCGGCTCGGTGATCGCGCTCGCGCTGTTTTTCCTGATGATGACGGTGGTTGGCCGCGCGCTCACCCCGCTTAAATCCCTCTCCGACGTGATGGCCGAGCTCGAAGACGGCCGCTATGAGGCGCGCGTCGCGCCAGGCGGCGCGCCGGAGCTGGCCGCGATCTGCACCAAGCTCAATCACTTGGCCGCAACGCTCGGCGAGGCCGTCGAGGACAAGCGGCGCCTTGCCGAACGCGCGGTGTCGCTCCAGGATATCGAGCGCAAGGAGATCGCGCGCGAGTTGCACGACGAGTTCGGGCCCTATCTGTTCTCGCTGCGGGCGCATGCCAGTGCGCTGGCGAAGCAGGCGGACGGGCGTGATCCGAGTGCGGAAGCGGTGCGAAAGCACGGCAGCGCGATGATGGAGCAGATCAACGCGCTCCAGCAATTCAATCGCCGCGTGCTGGAGCGGCTCCGCCCCGTCGGCCTTGCCGAGCTCGGCCTGCGCCAGGCGCTGGAATCGCTGTCGCGGCTGTGGCGGGAGTCACATCCCGATGTCGCGATCGAAACCGTGATCTCGCCGGCGCTGGGCCCGACGACGGGCGAGACCGCCGATCTCACCATCTACCGGATCGTGCAGGAGGCGCTCACCAACGTGTTCCGCCATGCCGGCGCCACCTCCGTCCACGTCGTCATCGAACCCGTGGAGCAGGCCGGCGGCCGCTCCTGCGCGCGGGTGCGGGTCAGCGACAATGGCCGCGGCATGGAGCCGGGCCAGAAGCTGGGTTTCGGCCTCGTCGGCATGCGCGAGCGGATTCTAGCACTGGGCGGCACGCTCAACGTCGTCTCTAGCGACGGCGGTCTGACCTTGGAGGCGCTGGTTCCCACAGTGGTGTCCTGACTACGTCGGGAAAAATTCCCGATCCGGTCGGGAAAACGGGTTCGGATATTGCCCGACCTTTTGTGGCTGGTGCGGGGGCTCTTGCCGACTACACTCGTCTCCACCAAACGGCGAAATCAAAACAGCCGGGGGATCGGGGATGGGAAGGCTGGGATGGGCAAGCGTCTTTGGTTCAAGCGTCGTTGGTTGATGGCCTCGATTTCGACCGGGCTGGGGCTGGTCTTCGCGGGCCAGGCCGGCGCCGCGCAGGACGAGGAGACCAACGTCCAGAACCTGCCGGCGGTCGAGGTGACGGCGCCGCCCTCGACACCGAGGCGCACCGCGCCATCGCGCCCGGTCGCGCGCGTGGCGGGAACATCGTCGTCCACGCGCCCCAAAACGCGCATCTACGTCTACCCGACGTCGCCGGGCACGGGCAGAGGTCTCGATGTCGACAAGGTCCCGTCGGCGATCAATGCCGTCGATGCCAACCAGATCAGGCGCACCAACTCGCCGAATATTGCTGATGCCCTGCAGCAGTATGTGCCCGGTGTCAGCATCAATGAGGTAACCGGCAATCCCTTCCAGCCTGACGTCCAATTTCGCGGCTATGTGGCTTCGCCTCTGGCCGGAACGCCGCAGGGGCTCGCCGTTTACCAGAATGGCGTACGCATCAACGAAGCTTTTTCCGACATCGTCAATTGGGATCTCATCCCGACGGCAGCCATTCGATCCGCGGTGGTGGTGACCAACAATCCTGCTTACGGCCTCAATGCGCTCGGCGGCGCCATCGATCTGCAGATGAAGAACGGCTTCAACTACCAAGGCGCCGAGATCGACGTCATGGGCGGCTCATTCGGCCGCATCCAGGGCTCCGCACAATGGGGTAAGCAGGTCGATAGAAACTGGTCTGTCTACGGCGCGCTCGAAGGCATTCACGACAACGGCTTCCGCAATTTCTCGGCATCGGACGTCCGGCGCTTCTATGGCGATGTCGGGTATCGCTTTGAAGGCAACGAGTTCCACCTCAATGGCGGCGTCGCCAACAATTCCCTGGCAGGACCCAGCACTGTTCCGGCCGAATTGCTCCAGCAATATTGGGGGGCGACCTATACAACGCCACAAACCATTTCCAACAAGGTCGGCTATCTCAACCTGACCGGCAAGGTGGAGGCGACGCCGACCTGGACCTTTGAGGGCACGGCGCATGTGCGGGCCTTCAAACAGAATACCATGGACGGAAATCCGACCGATACGGTGCCCTGCGACGCCGATGCGACGCTGCTTTGCTTTGGCGATGTCGACCCTTTGACTGGCCTCCAACCGTCGGCCAACGGCCTCAATGGCGTTCAGCTCGCAAATCCCTTTGCGCCAGGTGCCATCCTCGGCGAGATTGATCGCACCAGCACGAAATCGACCACGTTTGGCGTATCCGGGCAGGCGACCAACATCGATCGGCTATTCGGTCACGAGAACCGCTTCGTGATCGGCGCAAGCTACGATGTCAGCAGCACGCGTTTCACCGGTAGCGCTGAATTGGGAACCATCGGCACGAACTATGTCGTCACGGGCAGCGGCATATTCCTGGGGCAGTCCGGCGATCCGACATCGATCGGCCCGGTGTCCCTTCGCACCGTCAATCAATATCACGGGCTCTATGCGCTCGACACGTTCAACGTGGACGATCGCTTTGCGGTGACGGGGGGCGGCCGGTTCAATGCGGCCCGTGTCACGCTGATGGACCAGCTCGGCACCGCCCTCAATGGCGATCATACTTATGATCGTTTCAATCCGATCATTGGCGCCACTTACAAGATCACGTCCGAGGTGACCGCCTATGCGGGCTATTCCGAGGCCAACCGGGTGCCGACGCCACTCGAACTCGGCTGCGCCGATCCGGCGAGGCCGTGCATCATCGGGCAGTTCCTGATCGCTGACCCCCCACTGCAGCAGGTCGTATCCAAGACGTTTGAAGCTGGCTTCCGCGGTACCAAGGAATTGAACATCGGTTCGCTCGGCTGGAAGATCGGTGCCTACCGTGCCACCAACTACGATGACATCCTCGCGACCCCAATTCCGGGCCTGACGGGCTTCGGCTTCTTCCAGAACGTCGGACGGACGCGCAGGCAGGGTATCGAAGCCGAGGTGAGTCTGAAGTCGAATGTGCTTCAGTTCCAGGCGAGCTACGCATTCCTGGATGCGCGCTTCCTCGATGCGCTGACGCTTGGCTCAGAGAGCCCGTTCGCCGACGCCGACGGCAACATCCAGGTCTTGCCGGGTAATCACATTCCGCGGCTGCCGAGCCACCTCATCAAGGCCAGCATCGAATATGCTGTTACCGATGTTTGGAAGGTCGGGGGTGACGCGCTCTTTGTCTCAAGCCAGTATTTCGTCGGCGATGAGTCCAACCAGTTTCCCAAGCTGCCATCCTACGCCGTGTTCAACCTCCACACCTCCTACCAGGTCACCAAGAACCTCCAGCTTTACGGTCGCGTCAACAACATCTTCGACAACCGCTACTCGACCGTCGGCACCTTCTTCGATCGCGAAGCCTTGCCCAACTTCACCAATGGCGGCGCGGAATTCACCGACCCGCGCTCGCTGAGCCCGGCAAGGCCTCGCGCGTTCTATGCGGGCATGCGGGTGACGTTCTAGGTATCTGCGAAGCGCGGGACGTGCGATCGACAGCGCGGAGACTAGGTCAGTCCCAGGCCGCCATCGACGGCCAGAACCTGGCCGGTGATCCATTGCGAGGCGGGGCCTGCCAGCTGGACGATCCATGGCGCAATGTCGTCGGGAACGCCGCGACGACGGAGCGGAATCCGCGCGCGCTCGTCGTCCTTGACGGCTTCAGCCTGTTCCGCAGATAGCCCCATCATCCCCGTCAGGGCCCCCGATTCCGTAGGGCCGGCGGCGACCGCATTCACCCTGATTCCGAATGGCGCCAGCTCGAGCGCCCAGCAGCGGGTCAGTTGTTCCAGCGCCGCCTTGCTGGCGGCGTAGTGGGACAGCCCCGCGGCAGGCCGATGACCGAACGTGGAGGAGATGTTGATGATGGTGCCCTGCGTCGCCTTCAGGTGAGGAAGCGCGGCGCGGGCGAGCAGGCTTGGACCGACCACGTTGACGGAAAGGATGTCGTCGATCCGGTCCGCCGCCGCATCCGACAGCGGAAGAATGGCTCCGGCGCCGGCGTTGTTGACGAGCGCGTCCAGCCGGCCCCATTTGCCGACAGCCTCAGCGATGGTCCGATTGGCGTCCTCGGTGGAGGCAGTGTCCGCAACCAAGCCTGCGATATTCCGATGCTCCGCTGCTGTCTGTTCGATGGGACCGGCGCGGCGGCCGGTGATGAGCACCTTGTCGCCCTGGTTGGCGAAACGCAGTGCTGCCGCCCGGCCGATGCCAGAGCTGCCGCCTGTGATGATCACGACTCTTTCGTTCTGCATGTTCATTCGCTTTGTTGCGTCGTTCCAAATGGAAGGAGAGCGTGGGCCAGTGTTCGGCGAACCACAGCTCGGTGTTTGAGGAAGACCAGGGCGCGAACTCATCAATGCGATGAGCACGCGCCCTCGGATTCATTCGATCAATCGCTCAATAGTCCCAGAACACCGGCACCCAGCGGAACGCATCGCCATCGGCCGCGACCCGGCCGACGGACGGGAACGGCAGGTGCGTCGCCACCAGCAGCTCTTTGGTCTCGACCAGCTCCTTGAACAGCTGAACCCGAACGCGAGCGGCTTCCTCGGGATCGTGCTCGAAGCCGTTGTACCATTCGGGGTGCTCGAACCCGACTGCGAACACGGCATCGCCCGCGAACATCAGCCGGTCGCCGCCGGACGCGACGCGAACCACGCTGTGTCCGGGCGTGTGACCGCCGGTGCGACGGACGACGACGCCCGGCGCAACTTCGTGCTCCTCATCGAACTGGCGCAGCTGACTGCCGTATTCTTTCACGAAGCGCTTGGCGGCCGAGCGAAGCGCGTCCGGGAATCCCGGCGGCATGGAGACGTGGGAGAAATCGGGCGCGTCCCAGAACTTGACCTCGGCGGCCGCCACATGGATGCGCAGGTCCTTGCGCAGCCGCTCCTTCACGCCGTCGACCAGCAACCCGCCGACATGGTCCATGTGCATGTGGGTGAGCACCACGTCGGTCACGGACGAAAGATCGATGCCGGCGGCTTCCAGTCGCTTGATCAACTGCCCGGCCCGCGGCAAGTGCAGGTCCGGATCGAATCCCAGCCCGGCATCGACGAGGATGGTCTGGCTGCCGCTCCGCACCACGACCGCGTTCAGCGCCCAATCGAAAGCGTCCGGTGGCAGGAACATCTCCTTCAGCCAGGCCGCCCGGGCAGACGGGTCGACATTGTGGGCCAGCATGGCCGTTGGCAGCGGCAGCACGCCGTCGCTGACCACCATCACGTCGATGTCGCCGATCTTCAGCGCATAGCGCGACGGGACCAGCTCTTCGGGCTTCGACGTCACGGGGGATGAGGTGTTGTGCATGTTCATGTTCGTCTCCTGGTTCAAGGTGAAGGCCCCCGGCTGGTCATGGTCGAGCAGGCCGCGCCGCCGGGAGAGCGCGGCCGCCGTTGCGTGATGCGACTAGAGGCTCGTCACGCGTTCCGGATCGGCCGATGCCAACGCCGCGGCGCGCTCGGCGCGGGGCGGGTAGATCCAGACGGTGTTGATCTCCCGCTTGGTCTTCTTGGCGACGTCGCCGACCAGCTCGACCGTGCGCTCCCAGCCGCGCGTGAACAGCGCACCGGCTTCGCCGAGATCGAGGCAGGTGACGTAAGCCTTCTGGTGATATGGCCTGGTCGGAACGCCGAGCAGCTCGGCGGCGGCGTTGTTGCCGGCAAATGCGCCCATGCGCGTCGCGTGCTGGCATGACATCAGTGCGTAATTGCCGGTGTCGTCGCAGGCGGCGCGCGCCGCATCGCCGGTGGCAAAGACGCTGGGAATGCCGGGCACGCGCAGGTCGCGGTCGACCAGCAGCCGGCCGAAACTGTCGCGCTCGGCGGGAATCTGTGCCGTCAGCGGCGCGGCACGAATGCCGGCTGCCCACACCACCGTCTCGGTTTCGATGTGCTCGCCGGTCGAGAGCGTCACGCCGGACTTGTCGAGCGAGGCAACGCCGGTGCCGAGCCGGGCCTCGACGCCGAGCTTGCGCAGCGCCTCCTCGATCACGGGGCGGGACCCTTCGCCCATGTCGGGGGCAATCGCGCTGTTGCGCTCCACGATGATCACGCGCGCCCTGGAATCCTCGCCGAAGATCTGGCGCAGGCGCGCGGGCAGCTCGGTGGCCGCCTCGATGCCGGTGAAGCCGCCGCCGGCGACGACGACCGTGTCGCGCCCGTTGACGGCCGGCCGATTGGCAAGGCTGTGCAGATGCTTGTCGAGTGCGATCGCGTCATCGAGCGAATCGACGCTGAAGCCATGCTCGGCAAGACCTGGAATGTTGGGGCGGAACAGGCGGCTGCCGGCGGCGACCACCAGCCGGTCGTAGGACAGCGTCTTTCGCGTACCCTTGGCTGTGGCGATCTGCACCGTCTGCGCCTTGGTGTCGACCGCCTCGGCGCTGCCCTGGATGTAATCGACGTCGATGGCCTCGAGGACGTCGAGCAGCGGCGCCGTCAAGGTTTCCGGCTTCGGCTCGTAGAGCCGCGGGCGGATCACCAGCGTCGGCTGCGGCGCGATCAGCGCGATCTCGAGATCGTCGGGCGAAACACCCTGGATGTCGCGGAGGCGAGCGGCGGAGAGGGCGGCGTACATGCCGGCGAAGCCGGCACCGATAATGAGTAGTCGCATGTGGTTGTCTCCAGGATTGGATTGGTTCGAAACGCGCGCGTCATCGCTGCCGCTCGATGCGAGCGGAGTCTGTTGCGACCCGTGATGACGCGAAGAGGTGAGACGGAGAGCGCCGGGCCGTTACGGCGCGGTGCAGTTCGGCAGCGAGGACAGGAGGGCGGGGCCCTCGCAAGCCGCGCGGCAGCTGCGCGGGCCCAGCGGCCAGCCGCGCAGGGCGACCGGCATCGCGGGCTTCCCGAGCCAGCCGCGATCGAGCAGGATCGACGTTGCGGCATTGGCGCTTCGTGGGCCCTGTAACTCCGCCTCTTCGGCGGTCGGCGAGGTGAAGCGCACCGTCAGCGAGAGCCCGTACACGAGCGCCGAGGCGGCGGCCTTCCGTTTCGGTGCGATTGCAAGCTGTTTCCAGTCCATCGTTCGTCTCCGTCCGGATGATGTGACATTGCGATCTTTAGCGAACCGGATAGTCGACTGCGCCAGAGCGATTGCCGTCCCTGTCGAGCGATTGCTGCTACCGCATGCGCCTGCGCCAATCGCTCGGCGTTTCGCCGGTCAGCTTCTTGAAGGCCGCGGCGAAGGCGGTCTGCGAGGAATAGCCGAGCGCTGCGGCGATCGAGACCACCGGCTCGTCGCTCCCGCGCAGCATGTCCATGGCCTGCTCGAGCCGGTGCTGGCGCAGCCAGGCATGCGGCGAGAGCCCGGTGCTCTCCTTGAAGGACCGGCAGAAATGGAAGCGCGACAGTCCGGCGTCGGACGCGAGCGCCGAGAGCGAGACATCTGCATCGCTGTCCGAGCGCAGACGTTCGATCGACCGGCGCAGAACCGAAGGCGAAAGACCGCCGATGATCGGCTGCGGCGTAGCCGCAACGCCGGCATGAGCGGCCAAGAGGCGCGTGGCGAGCAGATCCGTCAGTTGTTGCCTGAACAGCGTGTCCAGCGTGGCGCTGCCTTCGAGCGAGTCGGCGGCGCTCAGCAGCAGCCGCGACGTGATGGCGTCAGGATGCCCGGTTCGCTCCAGCAGATCGCCGGGGTTCGTCGTGTTGGCCTCGTCGGCGATCCGCAGCAGCGTCCTCTGCGGAAGATAGAGCTGGACGACATGCATGGGGCGGTGGATGTCCCATCGCGATGTCGAGCCGGCCGGAATGATCGTCACGACGCCGGGACGCGCCGTCGAAATCGCGGCCGTCCTTCCCGTGCGTCGTTCCAGCGCCTGCGAGCCGGCGGGATAGGCCATGACGACATGATCGGCCATGGGCTCGACGGTGTCGTGCAGCGGTTCGTGCCTCCAAAAGGCGATGGCGCCGCTGCTGGAATCGGAGGCCATGCGAAGCGGCTTCGTCTTGAGCACGCGTGCCATCTCGGCATCGGCGGCGCGACGCTCGGACGCCGCGTGATCGTCCGGCCTTGCGCCAGGTATGGGTGGCAAGCCCTTGGGGGAGGGATTGCGCATGAGTGTGGTGCTCCCGGTCATTGCGTGGCTCCTCCCGATCGCTTCGAGCTCAGATCAGGTGTCCGTGTTTCTACGGGTCGGGGG
Source organism: Bradyrhizobium genosp. SA-4 str. CB756 (assembly GCF_000473125.1). NCBI lineage: Bacteria > Pseudomonadati > Pseudomonadota > Alphaproteobacteria > Hyphomicrobiales > Nitrobacteraceae > Bradyrhizobium > Bradyrhizobium genosp. SA-4. The sequence continues at coordinate 1,004,126 of NZ_KI421499.1, forward strand.
CGTTCTAGGCGCTGCCCGGGCCGAGCGTCTTGCCTGAAGCGCCCATGCTTTGCCCGATCCTGCTCCGAGCCGGCGCGCGCTTTCGCAAACGCCCGACGCGCAGCGCCGCGTCGTCGCAGTGCCGATTTCGCGAGAGGAATAAATTCGCTGAAAGGGCCCGGTGCCGGCGGCCGAGGCGGGGCCCTCGCCGGCGCCGCCGCGGGCGGACGGCTTGCACAGAATATCCCGCCTCCGGCATGATAGGCCCGGAGGTTCGCTTCGCCGTGTCATTGAAGAATCCGGACGCAGTCGCAGCCATCGTTGCAGCGCTTCGGCACGTTTACGGTGACGAGGTCGCGCGAATGATGCTCGTCGGCGGCATGAGCCTCGCCACCCTGATCGATGCGATGTTTTCCGCGCCCTTGACGCATCGGCAGGCCGTCCGGGCGATTACCGACGGATTGGACGATTTTGTCGTCTCTCCGGACCTCGGTCTCATGTGGCACCTCAAGTACATCTATGGAGACCAGCCCGGTTCGCTGGATGTCGTGGACATGGAGATCGCCACGATGAACGGCACGCTGGCGAGCAAGGACGTCTGGCTTCGCCTGGCCTCCTAGAGCAGAACTCGGCCCGGTCCCGGATTGAAGCGGAATCGGCAAACCTGAAGTATTGATTAAAATTCTAATCGTGCGCGGTTCATAATCTTAGCGTCGCGCCTGTATGACCCCTCGCAAACATTTGTTTTTGCAGGAGACGTATTATGGCTGCTGCCGATCAGACTTTCTCTCAGGCCATCGACATTTCAGGCCGCCTCGTGCGCGCCGCCAATTTCGCGCTGGACAATTGGTGGATATGGCTGCTGGCCGCCGCCGCACTCTGGCTGATGCTGAAGATCCGCGCGCAGCATGCGCTGATCGCGCAGCTCGACGAGCGCGCGGATGCGGCCTTCGGCGACGTCGATGCGCTGCTGGTCGAGCGGCACACGCTGATCGGCAATCTCGTCGAGATCGTCCGCGCCTTTGCCGCGAGGGAGCATCAGTTGATCCGCGACGTGCTCGACGCGCGCATCGACGCGCTGGAAGCGATCAGCGGCAGCGGCGGGGTGATTCAGAGCGAGACCCAGATCGCCAGCGTCCTGCAAAATCTGTTCACGGTCAGCGAAAACTATCCCGCGCTTGCCAGCGCCGCCCATTACAGCACGCTGCGCTCCGACCTGATCCGGATCGAGGACCGCATCACCGCGGCGCGCAAGTTCTACAATCTCGCGGTCGAGGAATTGAACTCGGTCCGCCGTGCCTTCCCCGGCAATTTCATCGCGATGATCGGGCACAATCCTCCGCGCGAAAAATTCGTGCTCGGCGAGCGCCGCGCCGAGCTGGCGGAGCCGGTCAAGATCGCGCTTTAGGCCGAAAGGGCTGGCGCCAACAGGGGCTAGGTCATGGCGGTTCACGGCTACGTCACCCACGCCGCGCACAACAGGCGGTTCACGGCGTTGCTGGTGCTGGGCTATGTGCTGGCCTTCGAGATCATCGGGGCCTTCGCCCTGACGATGATCCTGCTCTCGGCCGACCATGAGCATACCATCCTGACCGATCCGGCCGGCTATGCGCTGCGCTACGCACTGCCGATCGCCATCGTGGCCGGATTCGTGTTCTGGTGGATCTACAGCAGTCACGCCAAGGCGGTGACGAAAGTGCTCGGCGTCCGCATCGTCACCCGCGAGGACGAGCCGCGTTTCGTCGCGATCGCCGAGGAGCAGTGCACCGCGCTCGGCGTGCGCCTGCCGCGTTTCGGGATCATCGAGGCGAGCGAACCCAATGCCGTGACCGCAGGCGAGGGGCCGACCCAAGGCCTGATCGCGGTCACGCGCGGCCTGCTGGACGTGCTCGACGACGACGAGCTTGCCGCGGTCCTCGCCCATGAGGCCTCCCATATTCGCCACGGCGATACGCGGCTGCTCGCCGCCAACCACGCCTTGATGCGCACCGCCATCATCATGCAGATGAACAATCCGCTGCGCTTCGAAGACTGGCGGCAGATGGTCATCGCGGTGCTGATCCCGCCGATGCTGCTGCTGATGCTCGCGAGCAGCGCGATGACGTCGCTCTCCATGCGGCTGTCGCGCGCGGCGCGGCGCGGGTTGAAGCTGAGCCGCGACCACGTCGCCGACGGCGAGGCCATCCGCGTCACGCATTTTCCCGAGGCGCTGCTCAGCGCGATCGCCAAGGTCAGCGGCCGGGGCTGCTTCGTCGGCAGCGACCGTGTCGAGGGTCTGCTGTTCGACGGGCGCGCCGATCACGAAGGCGGAAGCCATCCGTCTGCCACGGATCGGATCGAGGCCATCGGCCACCTTGGCGGAGAGCTGATGAATCCGGCGCGGCAGCGCCGCGACACCCGCGTTCCGGCGCGGCCCGTGTTCGGCAGGCGCCCGCGAATAGAAGCTGCAACGGCCTATCCGCTCGATGCGTCGGGCCGGCCGCTGGAGCGGCCGCGCCCGCCGTCCCGGCATCCCTTGCTGCTCTACTTCACCGACCACGAGCTCTACATGCAGTGGCACAATGCCTGCGTGGCTTGGACGGAATGGCAGCTGAACGAGCGTCGCAATGTCCTCGGCGTGATGCCGAAACTGATGATCCCGCTGGGCCTTGCGTTTGCGGCGGTGCTCTATCTCTACTGGCCGAAGGACGGAAACCTGTCGAAGCTGGCGAGCCTGATGAACCCGGCGGGGATGGTCGATATCGCCCGGATGACGAATTCGGGACCGTTCTGCAGCGGCCCATCCTATCCCGACGGCAAATGCGCTACCAAAGGCGCGCCGGTGCCGAAGCCGAACAACCAGGTCGCGCAAAGCGCGCCTGCTGCCGCGCCGGCCGGCAAGCCGGGAGCGAACGGCGGAGTCTGGGCTGAAGGCAGCGATCGTCCAGCAGCGCCTTCAGCCTTCATGCCGCTCTTGCTGTTCGGCCTCGTGGTGGTTGGGATATTCAAGCCGAAACTGCTCCGCGCGCTGTTCGGCCATCTCGAGCCGCTCGAGATCGATCGTCGCAAGTCGCGTCCGGACATCGTCGAAATCGACGAAGAGATCGTCAGGAACGACCAGCCAAAGTGGAACGCACCGCCGCCGCCGAGTGCCCCGCTTTCGGCGCCGGTGTTTGGCCGGAGGAGGGTGTAAAGTCGCTTCCTGGTCTGTTCGCCAAATGGCGCGGACGATCTAAGCCCGGCTCAGCCGATCGCGCAGGAATTCGATGAAGCGCTGCGTCTTGGCAGGAAGCAGTCTGGTCTCGGTGACGGCATAGATGGTCATGGGCAAGCCCTGCCATTGCGGCATGATGCGGCGTAGCCGGCCGGCTGCGACTTCGTCGGCGACGATTTCCTGCGGCACGAAGGTGATGCCCATGTCGAGGGTCGCGAGACGGCGGAGCATGCCGATGCTGTTGAGGTGGAAACGGCCGCCGACCTCGGCGTCTAACATTTGCATTCCGTTGTGCAGCTTCCAGCTGCTTACCCTCGTCTGGCAGAGGCATTGATGGTGCGCGAGGTCCGCGGGTTCGCGCGGCTCGCCGTTGAGTTCGAGATAGCGCGGCGAGGCGTAGAGATAGCCGTGCAGGCGGGCGAGCGGCCGCGCGATCATGTGGGACGCCTCGGATTCTCCGATGCGGATCGCGAGATCATACGGCTCGGAGACGAGGTCGACGCGCCGCGGCGTCAGGTCGAATTCGAAATCGATACCGGGATAAAGCTGCGCGAATTCGGTGATCAACGGCGCCAGATAGGTGTTCGCGAAATCCACCGGCAGCGAGACGCGCAACAATCCGCTCGGCCGCGCCAGCATTTCGCCGAGCTGCTCGTGCGCGAGGCGTGCTTCGTCGACGATGCGCTTGCAACGCTCGAAATAGAGCTGGCCGGCTTCGGTCAATTCGATCCTGCGCGTCGTGCGGTTCAGGAGGCGAAGCCCGATCTCCTTCTCCAGCAGGCTGATCCGTCGCGACAGGGTGGAGTTCGGCATGTCCAGCGTCGCCGCAGCGCCGCGGAAGCTCCTGGCTTTCACGACCTCGACGAAGAGCGCCATGTCGTTCAACAGCTCCATAAGATTATTCCATATGTGGACCAATCTATTCCATTATACGCCATTTATTCCATGAGATGGAGGGTCCATCTGCCTTCTCGACAGCAACGAGAAGGAACTCGCCATGAAATCGCTATTCAGTCCCGTCCGCGTCGGTGGACTTGAGCTCCCGAACCGCCTCGTCATGGCGCCCATGACGCGGTCGCGCGCCGCCGCCAATGGCACGCCCGGCAACCTCGCCGCCGAATATTACGCGCAGCGCGCCGGCGTCGGTCTGATCGTCACCGAGGGCACGCAGCCATCTGACGACGGGCAGGGCTACATGGCGACCCCCGGTATCTACTCGCCGGCGCATGTCGCAGGCTGGCACAAGGTCACCGATGCCGTGCACGACAAGGGCGGCCATATCTTCATCCAGCTCATGCATGCCGGGCGCATGTCCCATCCCGACAACACGCCGCATCACCGGCAGGGCGTGGCCCCCTCGGCCATCGCGCCGGATACCCCGATGTTCACGGCGACCGGCATGCAGGATATCCCGCAGCCACGCTCGCTCACCACCGACGAGGTGCGCCGGACCGTCGCCGACTTTCGCGACGCTGCGCGCTGCGCCATCGCGGCGCGAGCAGATGGCGTCGAGATCCACGGCGCCAACGGATATCTGGTCCAGCAATTCATTGCGCCGAGCGCGAACACCCGAACCGATGCCTATGGTGGCTCGATCGAAAATCGTGCGCGTTTCGCCATCGCGGTGGCGGCCGCCATCGCTGGCGAGATCGGCGCGGACAAGACGGCGATCCGTCTGTCGCCCGGCATCACGATGTGGGGCATCGACGAAGGTGTCGAAGGACCTGACCTCTATCGTCATCTGGTCACTGAGCTCGACAAGCTCTCGCTCGCCTATCTGCACATCATGCATCAGGGCGACGACCGCCTTCTTGCCGATCTCCGCAAGCTGTGGCGCGGCAGGCTGATCGTGAACAGACCGGGGCGTCCGCGCGACCTCATCGGCGCCGACGTCGCGGCCGGACTGGCCGACATGGAGGCGTACGGCCAGATGGTCCTGGCCAATCCCGACGTCATGGCGCGCCTGAAATCCGGCGCCCCGCTGAACGAGGCGGATCGCACCACCTTCTTCGGCGGCGACGCCCGCGGCTACACCGACTATCCTGCGTTGGGTGCGACTGCTGCGGTCTGAGCACTCCCGGTCATCGCAATCATCGGCTCTGCACCGCGCCCGCGGTGCGAGCGTGCTCTTCCCGAAGCCGAATCGCCGCTGGCTCGCGGCGACGCTAAGCCAGCATTCCGTCGAGATCGGAATAGATGACGTCGGCCGTGCGTTGATAGTGCTGCTGAAGCAGACGCACGGCCTTTTCGGTGTGCTTGGCGAGAACCGCCTGAAGGATATCGCTGTGCTCGGCACCGACCTTGCGCGCCGGATAGGCCTTTGCGATCGACATCATGCGATAGCGATAGAGACGGTCGGCGAGCTGCTCGCAGAAGCCGAGAAGCGGACGTGAACCGCAAAGGCCGATCAGCGTCGCATGGAAGGCGCGGTGCACCTTCTCCCAGTCCGGATTGTCCTCGAACGTGTCGGGCTTGAGCGAGCGAGGGGTGCGGTCGAGCCGGTGATGCGCCACCAGCAGAGCCTCTTCCCAGCTCTGCGTCGCATTCTGCATGGACTCGCGGAGCGCCAGGCCTTCGACCCAGCACCGCGTCTTGGTCAGCTCCTGCAGCTCCCCCTTGCTGACCTCCTTCACATAGAAGCCGCGCTGCTCCATCCCGACGACGAACTCCTCGGTCGTCAGCCGGTTGAGCGCCTCGCGCAGCGGGGTCTGCCCGACATTGTACTGCTCCATCAGGAATCGCGACTGCAGCTTGCGACCGGGCGCGAGCCGGGTGGTCAGGATGTCGGCCTTGAGGCGTGCGTAGATCGTGGTCGCCAGCGTTGCCGGTTGGTCGTCCTTCTGGCTCGGCAGGTCAGGGCTCATGGGCATCCCATTGGAATCTCTGCGCCTGTGTACATTAGCAGGGTTTGGACCTGTTATTTATAAATTTTTGCTTTACTGACGATTTTGTACATATTAATGGACTGACATTCGCGTTTCCTGACAAGGAAGTCCAATGTCCGACTTTCCGGTGACGGCCCTGCGCAGCGTCGAGGTCACGACGCCGCACCTCGCCGGTTCGGTCGAGTTCTACAGCAAGGTCTGGGGCCTCGACGTCGTGGCGGAAGCGGACGGCACCGTGTACCTCGCCGCGACGGGCAGTGACTTCCACGTTCTCGAGCTCACACCCGGTGAGGCGACGTCACTCCGAAAGATCAGCTTCCGTACCCGCTCGCTTGAAGATCTGCACCGCCTGTTCGCGCGTGCGCGGCAAGCCGTCTGTGAGGTGATCAACTCACCCGCGCCGTCGCCTGCGCCCTCGGGCGGGACAAGCTTCGTGGTTCGCGAGCCACAGGGCTGCGCCATGGAGTTCGTCCATGGCGATCATGTAAGGCCGCCGCGCGTGATCGCGGATCGCCCCGAACGGCTGGCGCATGTCAACATCAACAGCGCCGACATCGAAACGCTTTCGACATTCTATCAGGACACCCTGGGGTTTCGGCTGACGGATCGCTCGAAGCTGATGGCGTTCCTGTGCTGCAACAGCGATCACCACGCGATCGTGCTTGCCGAGGCCCCTCGCAACGGCCTCAATTACATTGCCTTCCTGATGCCTGATCTGGAGTCCGTCATGCGCGGCTCCGGTCGCATGGTCGACCATGGCCACCCGATCGGATGGGGCGTCGGTCGTCACGGACCGGGCGACAACGTGTTCGCCTATTTCGTCGATCCGGCCGGCACCGTGATCGAATACACCGCCGAGGTCTTGCAGATCGACGACAGCTACGTCGCGAAAGGCCCGACCGATTGGGTCTGGCCTCCGGGACGAACCGACCAGTGGGGTATCGCCCCGCCCAAGTCCGACACCTGCAAGACGGCGCAGCTCGCCATTCCCTTCACGGCGGCGCGCGCATGACGGATATGGCTGGCGCTACCGACTATGACGTGCTCGTCGTCGGCTTCGGGCCGACCGGCGCCGTTGCCGCGGGCCAGCTCGGCCGGCTCGGTCATCGCACGCTCGTCATCGACCGGCTCACCGATGTCTACGACAAGCCGCGTGCGATCGCGCTCGATCACGAGATCTTCCGTCAATTCGACAATATGGGCCTCGCGGATGCAATCTCGCCCTTCATCGAGCCCTTCACCGCATCGGAGCATTTCGGTGTCGACGGCCAGTTGATCCGGCGCATCGACATGGTCGCAAAGCCCTATCCACTCGGCTACACGCCGAGCATGGTGTTCAGCCAGCCCGCGGTCGAGACCGAGCTGCGCCGCCACGCGATGAGTTTTTCCAATGTGCGGGCCGAGCTCGGCGTCGAGCTGCTCGATCTCGTCCAGACCTCCGATCGCGTCGAGGCGCGCCTGAAGGACAGCGACGGACGGCATCGTTCCGTGACGGCGCGCTACGTGCTTGGCTGCGACGGCGCCTCGAGCACCGTGCGGCAGATCGCAGGGCTCGGCCTCGAGGATCTCGTCTTCGACGAACCCTGGCTCGTGGTCGACATGCGCGTGAACGAGAGCGCGCTGGCCCGCCTGCCGCAATGCTCCGCGCAGTTCTGCAATCCGGCGCGCCCCGTGAGCTTCCTGATCGGCCCGAAGAACCACCGCCGCTGGGAGATCATGCTGCTGCCGGGCGAAGACGTGCGGCAGATGGAGCGGCCCGACAATGTCTGGAAGCTGCTCTCGCCCTGGCTCACGCCGCATGACGGGGACTTGTGGCGGGCTGCCTCCTATCGCTTCCACGCGCTCGTTGCCGCCGACTGGCGGAGCGGCAGGATCCTGATCGCCGGCGATGCCGCGCATCAGCAGCCGCCCTTCATCGGCCAGGGCATGTGCCAGGGCCTGCGTGACGCGACCAACCTCGTCTGGAAACTGGATCAGGTGCTCAAGGGCGTGTCCTCCGACAGCCTGCTCGACAGCTACACGGTCGAGAGAAAGCAGCACGTCATCGAGCTGACCGGCAAGATCAAGGCGATCGGCCAGTCGATCTGCGAGCGCGATCCGGCCGCGGCCCGCAAGAGCGATGCGCAAATCCTTAGCGATGGCGGCGGCAAGCCGCTGCTCTTGACGCGGCAGGAAATCATCCCGCCGCTCCGCGCAGGATGCCTGTCGCATCAAGAGACGCCGGCGCGCGGCAGCCTGTTTCCGCAGCCGCGCATCGCAAGCGGCGGTACGGCTCGCCTGCTGGACGAAATGATAGGGGCCGGCTGGCGCGTGTTGATCGACGGCCGCAGCAATGATGCCGCGTCCATGCTCTCGCTCTGTGCCGCGCGCCCGGACGTATCGGCAACGGCCGTCGCGCCTGCTGGGGCAGGTCGGCCGAATGTGCTCGAAGAGACCGAGGGCGTACTCGCGAGCTGGTTCGACCGCCACGGTGTCGTCGCCGCGATCGTGCGGCCCGACCATTACGTTTTCGGCACCGCGCGCAATACTTCTGAGCTCGGCGATCTCTTGCGCGAGATCGGCTTGTATTGTCGCGACGTCCCGGCCGAGCAAGCAAACCTAATTCCCGATCAGACAATGGAGAGAACGCCGTGAAACTGGCCACTGTAGCGATCGACGGCCGCACCACCTGGGGCATCGTCGAGGGCGAGACCTTTTTTGATGTCGGCACCGCGCTCAAGGCGCGCTATGCCGATCTCAAGGCGGCCATCGGCGCCGCCTTCGCCGGCGTTGCGGATGCAAAGTCCTCCGCCGCCACCCTCCCGATCTCGAAAGTCACTTGGCTGCCGGTCATCCCGAACCCGGACAAGATCCTGTGCGTGGGCCTGAATTACGAGACCCACCGCAAGGAGACCGGCCGGGCCGAGGTCGATCATCCCACCATCTTCTCGCGCTACGCCAACAGCCAGACCGGACATTTGAGTCCGATCGTGCGGCCGCGCGTCTCGACCCACCTCGATTTCGAAGGCGAGCTCGCGGTCATCATCGGCAAGGCCGGCCGCTACATCTCCCGCGCCGACGCCATGGATCATGTCGTGGGCTATTCCTGCTACAATGACGGCAGCATCCGCGATTTCCAGCGTCACACCCATCAGTTCACGCCGGGCAAGAACTTTCCGGACACCGGTGCATTCGGGCCCTGGATGATGACGTCGGACGAGCTCGGTCCGCTCGGCGAGCTCAAGCTGCAGACCCGCCTCAACGGACAGGTCATGCAGGAAGCGCTGATCAAGCAGATGATCTTCGATATCCCGCGCCAGATCGAATACTGCTCCACGTTCACGCGGCTCGAGCCCGGCGACGTCATAGTCAGCGGCACCCCGGGTGGCGTCGGCGCGCGGCGCGAGCCGCCGCTCTGGATGAAGCCCGGCGACGTCGTCGAGATCGAGGTCGAACGCCTCGGCGTGCTCAGGAACGTCGTCGCAGACGAAACCTGATCGAACGACGGCCGCCGGCGACGGCGTGCGAACGATCAATAAAACCCGCAAAGCGGAATCTTTCAGGGAGGAACATCATGTCCGCACTATCCCGTCGTCTGCTGCTCGCCGGCGCCGCGCTTTGTTTCTCTCTTCCGGCCTTGGCGCAGCCCTGGCCGCAGAGGCCGGTGACCATCGTCGTGCCGCAGCCGGCGGGCAACAGCCCGGACGTGATGTGCCGCCTCATCACCGAAAAGCTCTCGCGGACCCTCGGGCAGCAATTCGTGGTCGAGAATCGTCCGGGTGCCGCAAACCTCGTCGGCACGCAGTCCGTCGCCCGTGCGGCGCCGGACGGCTACACGTTCTTGTTTGCCACGTCGGCCGCGCTCGTCACCAATCCCTACACGTTCAAGAAACTGCCCTACGACCCCGTGAAGGACTTCGTGCCGGTCGCGATGGCTGCCAAGAGCAACCACGTCCTCCTCGTCAATCCCGAGGTGAAGGCCAATACGCTGCCGGAGTTGATCAAGCTCGAGAAGTCGGCGCCGGGTTCATTGAGTCTGGCCGTCGATGGTGCGCGCAATCTCTCGGGCCTGATCGCTCAAGCCATCAACAAGAGCGCCGGAACCGGCTTTGTGCTCATCCCCTACAACACGACCACGAATGCGGTGCAGGACGCGATCTCGGGCCGCATCCAGGTGACGATCCAGTCGGCGTCCATCGCCGAAGCCTTCATCAAGGCAGGTACGCTGCGACCGGTCGCCGTTGCCGGAGCCAAGCGGATCGACTCCCTGCCGGACGTTCCTGCGATCGCGGAGACGCTGCAAAGCGTCGACCTGCAGGGCTGGTTCATGTTCATGGCGCCAGTCGGCACGCCCGCCGAGATCGTCGAAAAGCTGAGCGCCGAGATTGCAAGCGCCCTGGAATCATCCGATGTGCGCGAGCGAGCTCCAACTCTCGGTTTCGATGTCAGCGTTGGCGATGCCGTGACGACGGCGGGCGCAAAGCGTTTCCTCGATCAACAGCTTGCCTCGTCCGGCAAGATCATTCAGGGACTCGGTATCGAGCCGGAATAGCGGGCAGACGCCTCGCGTTGCGGCTGGCGCATCGTCGCGGGCGCCGCGCCGGGCTCGAGAGGCCGGATTCACACGGGCCGCGTGATTAACGGTTTCTTAGCGCTAGTCATGCGGATGATCTGCATGGGAATACCTGGGGAGACTGCTCCCATGCTGAACGACGGTACCTACGCGGCTTGGTACAAGACGCCGCTCGAGCAGGGCACCGGCATCGTCCATGTCGCAGACGGCCAGATCTGGGGCCGCGACAGCCTGATGACGTATCATGGTTCGTGTCAGGTCGACGGCGATCGCTTCACCGCGACCGTGTCGACGAAGCGTCATACCGAAGGACGTGACACGGTCTTCGGCGTCTATGATGAGCTCACGCTGAACATCGTAGGGACGTGCCCCGGCAAGATCGCGACTTACACCGCGACGGCGGGACAGGCGCCGGGAGTCGTCCTCGAGGGAACGCTGATCCTGACGGAAAAGCCGGCGGCGGCGCCTGAGCGAACGGCTCAGGTCCCCGCGTTCAATCCCGACAAGCTTCCAAAACTGCCGAAGCGCTCCCGCTGATCGCGGCAGCGTGCGCCGGCCGGCGAAATCGCCCGCGCCGACATGTCGCGCCCCCGGCAGCGCAATTCTGCATCCTCAAACTTCCGCTGCGGCGCTTCTCAAATGGCCCGTCACGCGTCATTGTGGTGCCGCACCAGCATCACCTTGGGAGCAGCATCACATGTCGGACAAGGTCTCGCGCCGCCAGTTTGCCAAGCTGGCGGGATTGTCCGCAGCCGGAATCGCAGGTCCCGTCGAGCTGGCCGATGCCAAGCCGGTACCGGCGCCGCGGGGCATGGACGGCTTTCCGCCGGGCTTCGTCTGGGGCACGGCGACCTCGTCCTATCAGGTCGAGGGCGCGGTCAATGAGGATGGGCGAGGGGCCTCGATCTGGGACACTTTCGTGCGCATCCCCGGCAAGATCGAGGACGGCACCACCGGCGACCGCGCCAATGAGCATTATCATCGCTACAAGGAAGACATCGCGCTGATCAAGGATCTCGGCTGCAAGGCCTATCGCTTCTCGATCGCCTGGCCGCGGGTGTTTCCGGATGGTGACGGCAAGCCGAACCCGAAAGGACTCGACTTCTACAATCGCCTCGTCGACGAGCTCCTGAAGAACGGCATCGAGCCGTGGGCGACGCTCTATCATTGGGATCTGCCGCAGTCGCTCCAGGACCGCTTTGGCGGCTGGCGCTCGACCGAGACCTGCAAGATCTTCGGCGACTATGCCGGCTATGTCGCCGAGCGCCTGACCGATCGTGTCAAGAACGTGTTCACGCTGAACGAGAGCGGCCGCTTCGTGCAGTTCGGCTACGGCCTCGGCATCGATGCGCCCGGCGCGACGCTGCCGCAAGCCGAGGTCAACCAGATCAGGCACAACAGCGCGCTCGCGCACGGGCTCGCGGTGCAGGCGGTGCGTGCGCGCGGCCGCCGTGGCACCAAAGTGGGGCCGGCCGAGAACATCGACGTCTGCGTTCCCGCGATCGACACGCCCGAGCATGTCCGCGCCGCCGAGATCGCGCTGCGCGAGATGAATGCCGGCTATCTCAACGTCATCATGACGGGCCAGTACACCGACGCTTTCCTGAAATACGCCGGCGCCAATGCACCGAAATACACCGACGCCGAGCTGAAGATCATCTCCTCGCCGGTCGACTTCCTCGGCCTCAACATCTATGCGCCGCAGAACTACGTGGTGCCGTCCGACCAGGGCGCGGGCTTCATGCCGCTGCCGATCCCGAAATCCTTTCCGCACATGAATTCGAACTGGCTCCGCGTGGCGCCGGAGACGATCTATTGGGTGCCGAGGCTCGCGGCAAAGATCTGGAAGACGGATGCGATCTACATCACCGAGAACGGCACCTCCGGCGACGACGAGATCTCACCCGACGGCAAGATCTACGATACCGACCGCATCATGTACCTGCGCAACTATCTCGCCCAGCTCCAGCGTGCGACGGCGGAGGGCGTGCCGGTGCGCGGCTATTTCCTCTGGAGCCTGATGGACAATTTCGAATGGGTGTTCGGGCTGAACAAGCGGTTCGGTCTCTATCACGTCAATTTCGACACCCAGGTGCGCACGCCAAAGCTCAGCGCGAGCTTCTACCGCAACGTCATCGCGAAGAACGCCGCGGGGGTGTGATGTCCTCGCCTCTCCCACGTGCGGGGAGAGGCCGGATTTTACGCGCAGCGGAAAATCCGGGTGAGGGGGACGCGGCCCGTCTGTCGCGTTTGAGCTGCCCTGACGCAAGATTGCGCAGCAATTGCCGTTTAGCCTGACGGACCAATCGCTTCACAGGTATCGCTGCGCCTCACGCGGAACCGGGGCTTCTACTGTGCATGGGGTTGTTTTTCACTTTTTGCAGAGAGGCCGTCCGGCACCGCCGATTGACTCAACTCTCCCCCTGATTCACAACGCCTCTCAACACTCATAACAAGAGGACAACGCCCATGGCTGACGCGCTGATCATCGATGCATGCCGTACCCCGCGAGGTGTCGGCAAGGCCGGCAAGGGAGCACTCTCGGGCATTCATCCGCAGCAGCTGGGAGCAACCGTGCTGCGCGCGCTTGCCGAGCGCACCGGCATCAATACCGCCGACGTCGACGACATCGTCTGGGGCTGCAGCGCGCAGGTCGCAACGCAAAGCGGCGATCTCGGCCGCATGTCGGCGCTCGATGCCGGCTATGACGTGCGCGCCAGCGCCGTGACGCTGGATCGATTCTGCGGAAGCGGCATCACCAGCGTCAACATGGCCGCATCCTCGATCATGGCGGGCGCCGAAGACCTCGTCATCGCCGGCGGCTGCGAGATGATGTCGATGGAGGGACGCCGCGGCGGCGGTCCGATGATGATGGACTCGGGCAATCTGCGCCTGCGGGCGAAGCATCCGCAGTCGCATCAGGGCGTCTGCGCCGATGCGATCGCGACTCTGGAAGGCATCGCGCGACAGGACGTCGACGCGCTCGGTCTCGAAAGCCAGAAGCGCGCGGCGCATGCGATCGCGAACGGCCACTTCAAGAACAGCCTCGTGCCCGTCCATCGCGAGGACGGCAGCCTCGCGCTCGACCATGAAGAGTATCCGCGGCCGCAGACCACGATGGAGGGCCTCAGCAGCCTGAAGCCGGCGTTCCCCGCCGTCGCCGACTATGCGCTCGACGACAAGGGCACGACCTATCGCGGCCTGATCCTGCAGAAATATCCCGATCTCGACATCGACTTCGTGCATCACGCGGGCAATTCGTCGGGCGTCGTCGACGGCGCGGCCGCGATCCTCCTGGCTTCACCCGCCTACGCCAAGGCGCATGGCCTTAAAGCCCGCGCCCGCGTGGTGGCGATGGCCAACATGGGGGACTCGCCGACGTTGATGCTGAACGCACCGGTGCCGGCGACGCGCAAGGTGCTGGCGAAGGCGGGGCTCTCCATCGATGACATTGATCTCTTCGAGATCAACGAGGCCTTCGCGGTGGTGGCGGAGAAATACATCCGCGATCTCAAGCTCGACCGCGCCAAGGTCAACGTCAATGGCGGCTCGATCGCGCTCGGCCATCCCATCGGCGCCACCGGCTCGATCCTGATCGGCACCGTGCTCGACGAGCTCGAACGGCGCGACCTCAAGCGCGGCCTCGTCACCATGTGCGCCGCCGGCGGCATGGCGCCGGCCATCATCATCGAGCGCGTCTAGCCAACCTCGTCTTCACCGCTCCCCTTAAAAATGGGGAGAAAGGCAGCTGCAGTGCGATCCAACCCTTATTTTTCAGGGTGAATCGCACGCGGTCGTTCGGTCGTCGCTTGTCGAAAGCCGCGAATCAGCTTTAGCAAGGTTGCGTGCGGGCCTTTGAAACAAGGTAAAATCCGCTGCCTGAGGCTTCCTCCGCTCCGGAAGTAGCTAAAAAGCAGGGTTTTTTGCCACAGGGGGCCAAAAAAGCCCGTAAAATCTCGACAAAACTGTGCAGAAGGCTATAGGCCTTCGCCGGTTGGTCTAATATGCAACCGGCAACGAATCAGAGGAGACACGATGCCGACCCAACTTTCCAAATCGCAGTTGATCGAAAAGATTGCGACCGCCACCGAGCTTTCCAAGCGCGACGTCAAGAACGTCATGGAGACGCTGACCGACGTCGGCCACAAGGAGCTCAAGAAGAACGGCCTGTTCCTGGTGCCGGGCTTCGCCAAGTTCGTGGTCATCAAGAAGCCCGCGACCAAGGCGCGCAAGGGCACCAACCCGTTCACGGGTGAAGAGATGATGTTCAAGGCCAAGCCGGCCCGGAAGATCGTCCGCGCCCGCCCGGTCAAGGCTGCCAAGGACGCCGTGGCCTGATAACGCAAAGGCCCCCTCGATGAGAGGGGGCCTTTTGATTTGGGGTAGTCGCAAGGGCCTGAGACGGAGGGCTCAACCCTTGCGGCGCTTCACCCGGACCGGGACTGGCGCAAGCCGCGGCTCGGGTCCCGCGAGTGCATCGCGCACCCGGTCGATGGCGCGATCGAGCAGCTGGCGCAGCCGCTGCGTCTTGCGCGATCTCCTTGCTTTCTCCAGCAGTTTCTTCATCGCATTACTCCGCCGCTTCGATCTTCGGATCGACCTTGGCTTCCGCCGGCTCGAGCGCTGCGGCGATGGCCTCGTCGACGCGCTCCAGCCAGATGAATTCGAGGTTGTCCCGCGCGCTCTTCGGGATGTCGTCATAGTCCCGCTTGTTGCGCGCCGGCAGCATCACCCGCTTCAGGCCGGCGGCGGCCGCGGCTACCACCTTCTCCTTGATGCCGCCGACCGGCAGCACCAGGCCGCGCAGCGAGATCTCGCCGGTCATCGCCGTGTCGCTCCTCACCGTGCGATTGGTGAGCAGCGACGTCAGCGCCGTGAACATCGCAACGCCCGCGCTCGGTCCGTCCTTCGGGGTGGCGCCCGCGGGGACGTGAACGTGGATGTCGCTCTTCTCGAACAGCTGGGGATCGATGCCGAGCTGGGAGGCTCTGCTCTTCACCAGTGTCAGCGCAGCCTGCACGCTCTCGCGCATGACCTCGCCGAGCTGACCGGTCAGGATCATGCCGCCGCGGCCGGGCACGCGCGAGGCCTCGATGAACAGGATGTCGCCGCCAACAGGGGTCCAGGCAAGGCCGGTGGCCACGCCCGGAATGCTGGTGCGCTGCGCGATCTCGCCTTCGAAGCGCGGCTGGCCGAGCACGGTGCCGATGTCCTTTGTCGTCACCACCACCTTGGCAGCCGTGCCTTCGGCGATCTGCACCGCGGCATGGCGGAACACCTTGCCGATCTCGCGCTCGAGGTTACGCACGCCGGCCTCGCGGGTGTAACCCTTGACCACCAGCTTCAGCGCCTCCGGCTCGATCTCCGCCTGCTCGGCCGAGAGGCCATTAGCCTCCAGCTGCCGCCGCACCAGATACCGCCGCGCGATCTCCAGCTTCTCGTCCTCGGTGTAACCGGCGAGGCTGATCAGCTCCATGCGGTCCAGCAGCGGACCGGGAATCTGGTCCAGCATGTTGGCGGTCGCGATGAAGACCACGCGCGACAGGTCGAAAGGCACGCCCAGGTAATTGTCCCGGAACGTCCCGTTCTGCTCGGGGTCGAGCACCTCCAGCATGGCGGCGGAGGGATCGCCCTGCACGCCGCGGCCCATCTTGTCGATCTCGTCAAGCATCATGACGCAGTTGCGCGCGCCCGCCTTCTTGATGCCCTGGATGATGTTGCCGGGCAGCGCGCCGATATAGGTGCGCCGGTGACCGCGGATCTCGGCCTCGTCATGCACGCCGCCTAAGCTGACGCGCACGAAGGGGCGATCCATCGCGCGGGCAATGGATTGGCCGAGCGAAGTCTTGCCGACGCCGGGCGGGCCGACGAAGCACAGGATCGGGGCCTTGCCCTGCGGCGCCAGCTTGCGCACCGCCAGATATTCGATGATCCGGCTCTTGATCTTCTCCAGGCCGAAATGATCGGCATCCAGGATGCGCCGCGCCTCCTTGATGTCGATCGGCTTCTCCTCGGGGAGGGCCCAGGGCAGTTCGATCAGCCAGTCGAGATAGGTGCGGACCATGCCGGCTTCGCCGGCAGCCTCCGGCATGCGCTCGTAGCGGCGCAGCTCCTTCTTGGCATGCGCCTCGGCTTCAGGGGGCATGTTGGCCTTGGCGATCGCAGCCGTCAGCTCGGTGACCTCGGCCGCCTTGCCGTCGCCTTCGCCCAGCTGGCGCTGGATGGTCGCCATCTGCTCGCGCAGGATCGCCTCGCGCTGCCGCTCGTCGAAGGAGGCCTTGGTCTTCTGGCCGATTTCATTGCTGATGCGCAGCACCTCCAGCCGCTCGGCCAGGTGCTTCGACACCTTCTCGACGCGCAAAGCGAGGTCGATGGTCTCCAGGACCTCCTGCTTGTCCTGCGGCTTGATGTCCATGAACGAGGTTGCGAGGTCCGCCAGCGCGCCGGGCGCAGTCGTGCCCTGGAACATCGCGATCAGCTCGGGCGGCGCCTGCGGCAGCAGCTCGATCGCCTCGATGGCCTGGCGCTGCAGGTTCAGCGCGCGCGCCTCGATCTCGGGCGAGCTCGTAGCCGGCTCGGGGATCTGCTGGAAGCGCGCGGCCAGGAACGGCGTCCCCGGCAGGAAGTCGAGGATGCGCGCGCGCTGCACGCCCTGGCAGACGATGTGATGGGTGCCATCGGGCGCAGTGATGTAGCGCACGATGTTGGCGATGGTCGCGACCCGGTAGAGATCGTCCGGCCCGGGCTCCTCGATCTCGGGGCTGCGTTGCAGGACGATGCCGACCGGCCGCTGCTCGCGCAGCGCCTGCTGTGCGGCGGCGATGGACTTCGCCCGGCCGATCGCGATCGGCGCGATGGCGCCCGGAAACAGCACCATCTCGCGCACGGGGATGATGATCAGCGCGTCTTCGGGGATCTTCACGTCAGGACCGTTTTGGGAATTGGTCTGTTCGGTATTCATCTGTTCGGTGGCCATGATCGACCTCAGGATTTGGCGAGGCGCAGTGCGACGCAGCCGTCCATTACGAAGCGGCTGATGGCGTAGCGGCCGATGGGAAGCGCGATGCGCCGCTCAAAACGGCCCTGCGGCAGCTCGAGGCGGTGGATGCGGGCGTTGCGAAGCTCCGGCGGCAGCGTGCGCTGGCCGGAGATGATGAGCACGCCGTCATGGATCACCGTCTCGACGTTGTCAGGATTGACGCCGGGGAGCGCGACCAGGATCAAAAGCTCATGCTCGGTCTCGAGCACGTCGATCGGCGGCTCCCAGCAGGCTTCCTGGCGGCCGAACTGCTGGCGCAGCCGTTCGGCGCGGGTCAGCGAGTCCAAAGCTTCGGACAGCATCCAGTCGAGGGGATTTTTGGGTTGCATGGCAAAAACTCGGGGAAGGCGCTGCGGTTGGAAAACGAGGATATGGGGATGGTTCCCGCAAATTCCAGCATCGCGCGTCTGGAGCATGCCTGGCCTCTCGAACCGGAGGCCCTTGCAGTCAGGCGCTTCGACGCCGCAGCCATGTTCTGCGGCGTCGAAGGCAACAGTTGGGCGGGCGGCGCCGATCAGGCGGCTTCGCGGTACCCTTCTTCTGCTTCGAGGTTGATCACGGAGGTGGCGAGCTCCGTCAGCGCGTGGTCGGTGGCCTCTTCCTCGTCGAGCGTCTCCTGGAGCAGCCTCGCTGCGTCATGCATGCCGAGCTCCTCGGCCCAGGTACGCAGTGTGCCGTAACGGGAAATCTCGTAGTGCTCGACGGCCTGTGCCGCGGCGAGCAGGCCGGCATCGAGGGCAGGGGCGTTCTTGAACTCCTTCATGATCTCGGCGCCCTCGTCGGTGATGCCGTTGATCGCCTCACACGGCTTGCCGCGTGCCGGCTTGCCCAGCATCCTGAAGATCTGGTCCAGCCGTTTCACCTGGCCCTGGGTCTCGCGCAGATGCTTGTTGAAGGCCGCCGCAAGGTCCTTCGAATGGGCCGCCTTGGCCATCTTCGGCAATGTCTTGATGATCTTGTTCTCGGCGAAATAGATGTCCTTGAGCGTCTCCAGAAACAGGTCGCTCAGCATCTTGGGCGCCCGACGCGGACGGCGCGCTGCGGTCTTTTTCTTGGTTGTACGTTTCTTTGCTCGTTTAGCCATGGATCCTCCTCATGAGGCGACACGGGAAGGCATGCCCTTCCTCAATCCTCACGCGATCAAGAGCCGGGATCAGCAAATGTTCCTCGCGAAGGCCTTCGCGAGCCGCTATGGCTTGCGCCTCGCCACCCGAGACGCTTTCCATGATCGACTTCGCCCTGTCCGCCTTCGTGACGCTGCTGCTGGTGGTCGATCCTGTCGGTCTGGCGCCGGCGTTCCTGGCTGCGACAGGAGGCATGCCTGACAAGGTCAAGCGCACGGTCGCGGTGCGCGCGCCGCTGATCGCGGCCTCGATACTGGTCGTGATCGCGCTGGCCGGAAACTGGCTGCTGCGCCAGCTCGGGATCGGCATCCCCGCCTTTCAGATCGCTGGCGGACTGCTGCTGTTCGGCGTGTCCTACCAGATGATCTTCGGCGACCGCCCGCATCGCGAGGCCCGCGAGGCCGACAAGGCGACGTCGGAACACGCATCCGATGTCGCGGTGTTCCCGCTGGCCATCCCGATGATGGCCGGCCCCGGCGCGATCGCGACCACGCTGTTGCTTTCGGGCGATGCCGGCTACGGCGCCAAGCTCGCCATCATCATTGCGATCGTTCTGGCGGTGTGCCTGCTCTGCATGCTGTGCTTCGTCTCCGCACGCTGGGGCGGACCGGAAATGCGGTGCTCTCGCGCGTGCTCGGCATGCTGCTTGCGGCCTATTCGGTGCAGTTCGTGATCAACGGAATCGCGGCCGTTAAAGCGAGCTTTTCCTGAGCCTGCGACAATCTGCTAATATACTGATTTTACAATTGGTTTCTCGATGTAACGGTACACCCGGCAAGACGGTACCTCATCCGGTCCGCTTTCTCTTGCACTGCCATATTGCTTTGACGTACTTCGGGTCTAACAAACGCACTTCGCCAAGAAATCGAGAAGAAATCGAGAAGAAACTGAGATGTCGATGACAGCGGACGAGCTCGCCAAGAGACAGGCCATCATCGACGCCTGCCGCCGCATGAATGCGCTCGGCATCAACCAGGGCACATCGGGCAATATCAGCGTCCGGCATGCGGACGGACTCCTGGTCACACCGACCAGCGTGCCCTATGAGGCCATGACGCCCGACCAGATCGTGTTCATGAGGATGGACGGCGCGCATGCGCCCGATCAGAAGCCATCCAGCGAGTGGCGCTTCCACCGCGACATCCTGAAGTCGCGCGAGGACGTCAACGCCCTTGTCCACGCCCATCCGACCTATTGCACCATCCTGGCGATCATGGGCATGGACATTCCACCTGTGCACTACATGATCGCGGCCGCCGGCGGCGACAGCATCCGCTGCGCGCCCTATGCCACATTCGGAACGGCGGAGCTGTCCGAGCATGCGATGCGGGCGCTCGAGGGCCGGCTCGCCTGCCTGCTCGACCATCACGGCATGATCGCGATCGGCAAGACACTGGACAAGGCGATGTGGCTCGCCGTCGAGGTCGAGACCCTGGCGCGGCAGTATCACGGGTGTCTCCAGATCGGACAACCGCCGCTGCTGTCGAGCGAGGAGATCGAGCGGGTTCGCCAGCGCATGGCCGGCTACGGCCTGTCGGAAGGGTAGGGCGGACAGACAGTGTTCGTGCGGCACAGACATATCGTCGATCGCAAGGGGACGAACCGCACCATGGTTCGGCTCCGGGCGCTCTTGCGCAGCAACGAGTTCTACCTGATCCCGCTGGCGCTGGTGATCGGCACGCTGGCCGGCGCCATCGTGACGCTGATGGCGGAGATCGCGCAGATCGCGCATGTCGTGATCTACGGCATTCCCGTCGACGTCCGCCTGTCCGCCAATGCGCGGGTCAGTCCCTGGGCGGCGCTGCTCGCGCCGGCGCTCGGCGGATTGGCGCTCGGCATAATGGAATGGTCGCGCCGGCGCATGAAGATTTCGAACGCGGTCGACCCGATCGAGGCCAATGCCCTTCGCGGCGGCAATCTCTCGATGCGCGACAGCGTGGTGGTGTCGAGCCAGACGCTGATCTCCAACGGCTGCGGCGCCTCGGTCGGCCTCGAGGCCGGCTATACCCAGATCGGCTCCGGCATCGCCTCGCTGCTCGGCAAGTTCTTCAACCTGCGCCGCAACGATCTGCGCCTGATGGTCGGTTGCGGCGCTGCCGCGGCGATCGCAGCGGCGTTCGGCGCGCCGATCACCGGCGCCTTCTACGCCTGCGAGCTGATCGTCGGCGTCTATTCGGTCGGCAGCGCAGCACCGATCCTGGCGGCCTCGCTCGCCGGCGCGCTGACCGCGCAATGGCTCGGCGGCGCGCCGTATTCCATCGAAATCCCGAAGGTCAGCTCGGTCGGCATCGAGCAGTATCTGGCATTGATCGGGCTCGCCCTCGTCACCAGTGGCGTCGGCATCGCCGTGATGCGCTCCTCCTCGATGTTCGAGCGCCTGTTCAAATGGCTGCCGGTCTGGCTGCGCCCGGTGATCGGCGGCCTCATCGTCGGCAGTTTCGCCATCGTCACGCCGCAGGTGCTGGCGGCGGGCCACGGCGCCATGGTGCTTGATCTCTTCCACGACATGACCATCGGCCTGATCGCCGTGATCATCGGCCTGAAGGTGACGGCCTGCCTGATCTCGCTCGCGTCGGGCTTCCGCGGCGGCCTGTTCTTCGCCTCGCTGTTCGTCGGAAGCCTGATCGGCAAATTCTTCGCCGCGGTGCTGCTGCTGGTCAGCCCGAACTTCGTGATCGATCCGCTGGTGGCGATGCTGACGGGCATGGCGACGCTCGGCGTCGCCATCGTCGGCGGTCCGCTCACCATGTCGTTCCTCGTGCTCGAGATGACCCGCAATGTCGACGTTACCGCCGTGGTGCTGGCCGGCTGCATCGTCACCTCGATCTGTGTCCGCTTCATGTTTGGACATTCGTTCTCGACCTGGCGCCTGCATCTGCGCGGCGAGACCATCCGCAGCGCCAACGATGTCGGCTGGCTGCGCAACCTCACCGTCGAGCGGCTGATGCGCTCCGACGTCGGCAAGGTGCCGTCGACCACGACGATCGCCGCCGTCCGCCGCGAATTCGCGCTGGGCTCGCGGCCGGGTATCGTCATCGTCAACAATGCTGACGAATATGTTGGCCTCGTGCTGTTGCCCGACCTGTTCTCCAGCGACCTCGACACCATCGCCGACGATATCCAGGTGATCGAGCTCGCCCGCCTGATCGACATCGTGCTGATTCCGGAAATGAACGTGAAGTCGGCGATGGCGGTGTTCGATGAGGCGGAAGCCGAGATGCTGGCGGTGGTCGATTCCACCGACAGCCGCAAGGTGGTTGGTTTCCTCACCGAGACCTTCGCCCGCCGCCGCTACGTCGAGGAGATCGACAAGGCCACGCGCGGCGTGCTGGGGGCGCTGTCGTAAGGGTCTGCGGCCTCGGGGTCGAGAGAGGTATTGGGGGAGGGGCCATGGCACCCGCAGTCGCCTTCGAATTTCCTTGAAGGCGTCTTGCTTTGGACAAACCGCGTCAGCGATGATCAGGGCAAGCAAATGCGACGGACGCCTTCGGGCGACATTGGGCTGGGAAGGGGAGCGCCAATGAACTCCGTAACGACACCGATCGAGCCGCCTTATGCGCTGTCTGCGCGCATAGACGCACAGCTCACGCATACCTTCGCGAAAATCAAGAGCGTGGATGAAGAGATCGCGCGCGCCAACGAGCAGCTTGCCCGGCTGGAGCGCGATGCCGTGCGCAGTCGCCCGCGGCGTGGCGGAACAGCGCTGCGCGGCCTCGCCGGTCTCGGGCTGGCTGCAGGGATCGGCATCGCTGCCTTCGTCTCGCAATCATCCCACGGTGATACGGTCAGGCAGATGTTCGCAGGTTGGGCGCCGGTGCACGCTGCGACGTCGTCGCAGTTGCAAGCAGAGCCGGTGCGCGAAGCCGAGACGAGCCCGACTGCTCAATTGGCCGAGGCATCGCCGCAACCGGCATCTGCGGCCGAGACCGTACCGGAGGTCGTCGCGCCAACCGGCGGCACACTCCCGCCGGAGTTGACCGAATTGCTGCAGAAGCTGGCGAGCGATCTCGCAAACGTGCAGCAAGGCATCGATGAGCTCAAGGCGAGCCACGCGCAACTGAGAGCGAACCAGGAGCAAATGTCGGTCGACAATCTCAGGCTTGCCGATGAGTTGAAAGCAGGCCAGGAACAAATGACGCGGCTCGTCGCCAAAACCCCTGAAGATAAGGCGTCTGAAAGCAAGGCGTCGGATAACAAGAGGCCCGAGATCGCCGGCAAAACGACCGACCGGTCGAACGCGGGGCAGAAGACGAGCGCAGCACCAGTGCCTGCGTCACGTCCGGCTGCGGCTCATACGCCCAAGCCGGCGGCGGCAACCTCGTCACCGCATGCCGCGGTGCGACGGACGGCTCCGGTCCAGCTGCAATCGGCGCGACAATAGTCGCGATCGATACGAACCCGTAGTCGCGGCCACATTCACGGCAACGATCGCTCCACATCGATGGTGCCGACGCCGCCGAGAATGACCGCCGGCATCGCGCCGAGACGGCGGTCATGCCGCTTTCGAATTCGCCAAGCCGCACCGGCGCGACGCGGGTCACGCCGCCGATCGTATGGCGCCCATCGATCCAAGGTGTCGAGTAATCATGGAAGCGGGACGGCGGGCTTCATGAGCGCCGCCCGCGTCCGGCTATCGGCTTGGTTGAGATGGCGCTGCCACGAGGCAGGCCACGATCCGGCGGACCAGTGGCAGCACCATCAGCAACGTAGGAAAGGCGACGAGCCACGACAGCGCCCATGCGCCCGGCCAGGTCGCCAGGAACGCCGGCGTCGCGCCGAGGCTCCGCAGGGTCGAAATGACCGACACCACGGCCGTCATGAGGACGGACAGCACGAATGGCATCACGATCGGCGCATAGCGCGCCGGCAGTTTGCGAACCGCAATCATCTGATTTCTCTTCGAGAAAGGACGCGTCAGTCACGTTGAACCCATTAAAATGGCATCGATCCCGACGGCGTCGGTTGATGCGTTGGTTCACGTGAACGCTTACGGCGACCGCAAAACGGCGCGGCTGTTCATTATCCGCTCAGGTTGAGTGGTGCAAGCTGGATCGGCTGGTTCGGTTTACAATCGTTCAAAGCGTGGCAGATTGCCGCGATCCTGAAACCATTTCAGTGGTTTGCGTGTTAGGTCACGTTTGAATAGTTTTTTTGGCGAGAACAGAGGACGTCAAGATGAGCAATCGACCCGTCACTTCCAGGTTTGGCCGCACCGCTGCGCTGGCCGCGTTCGCGGGCCTTGCCCTGGCTGCGGCTTCGGTATCGCCGTCGGTTGCGGCGTCCCCCGTCGCGGCCAAGACCTTGCCCACCACCGCGGCAGGTCCGGCTTCGTCCAATGCCACCGATTTCAGTGCAGCCCGACGCCATCGTTATTATCGACGCGGGCCGAACGCCGCGGGTCTCGCCTTCATGGGCGTCGCGGCAGGTCTGATCGGAGGCGCGATCGCCGAGAGCCGGCGCCAGGAGTACTACGACAACTATTACTATGCTCCGCGTCCGTACTACGGCGGCCCGGGCTATTATGGCGGCGGTCCTTATTACGGCCCGCGCTACTATCCCTATTAGGCGACCGGTTTCGCAAAAAGGGGCGGTGCCTTGCACCGCCCCTTTTTTGCGTCCGGCATCGCGGGATGCCGCGGTCGATGATGCTGTGTCCCTCGTCTGTCAAGCGGCGCAGAGGACGTAGGATGGGTAGAGCTCTTGCGAAACCCCTCATGCTTCGCGCAACGAAGAGGTGATGGGTTTCGCTGTGCTCTACCTATCCTACGAGAGCTACACGTCCTGCAAGTTACCGTCCCGCCGGTGCCGACATCGCGCCGTTGGCGTAGCGCGACCAGTCGGGTTCGGTCGGCTGCGAGGGCCACATTGTCGCGTTGGAGTTACGCACCGATTGGGTGACGGGGGCGGGATGCGCCTTGCGGACGTGGTGGCGGTCACTTGCCGCGGCGGTCTGGATGGTGACCGCGGCAATCAAGGTAGCGCCGAGAATGGCGAAAGATTTCTGCATGTCGTTTCTCCCGTGACGACGCTCCGGCGGTGGGGTCTTGTGTGTTCGTCGTCGCCGCTGACATGGCGATGGGCCTTTCCGAATATCAGCGGCGCCGCCTTCACGTTGGAGCGAGCAAACTTTTTGGTCCCGGCTAAATATTCGGCAATCACACCCGTGACGCGGTGGACTTGCCCGCCGCAATCCGGTTCAATGCTGCGAATTGGCTTTCCAGGCGACAACGATGTCGAAATATCTGCTGGTCCTGTTGTTGATGGCCTCACCGGCGGCCGCGCAGGTCAAATTGACCCCGAAGGCCACGGCGGCGCATCCGGACCCCTGCGCTCCGATCGGGCGCACCGCGGACGGCAAGCTGGTCTACTCCATGAAATGCGAGAACCTTCCGGCACCGCCCGCGCCACCGCCGCAGGCCGAACTGAAGGAGGCGCCGCAGCCCGCCACTGAGGCGGAGCCGGAGGTGCGGCGGAGCGGCATCTTCGGTTGGTCCTACGACCGCCGGTGACGGCCCGCGCCACTTGCGCGAAGGCCCATGGAATGCTCTTTGCTTGGAAGTTCCCGTGGGGCCATCGCCCCCGACCCAGAGAGATGAGATGAGCAAACTCGTTATCCGCGCCGGCGATTTCACCTTCGATGCCCGCTTCGAGGAGCAAGCCGCGCCCAAGACCGTCGCCGCATTCCGCAAGGCGCTGCCGTTCGAAAGCCACATCATCCATGTGCGCTGGAGCGGCGAGGCGGTATGGATGCCGCTCGGCGACCTCGATTTCGGCGTCGGCTACGAGAACCACACCAGCTATCCCGCGCCCGGCCAGATCATCCTCTATCCCGGCGGCATCAGCGAGACCGAGATCCTGATGGCCTATGGCGGCGTGAGCTTCGCCAGCAAGATGGGCCAGCTCGCCGGCAATCACTTCATCACCGTGACCTCGGGGCTGGAGAATCTGGCGACTCTCGGCAAGGCTGTGCTCTGGAAGGGCGCGCTGCCGATCCGCTTCGAGGAAGTCTGAGTGACTGACGCCCGCTACCCGCGCGATCTCCGCGGCTACGGTCGCAACCCGCCGCATCCGGAGTGGCCGGGCAACGCGCGGGTCGCGGTGCAGTTCGTCGTCAATTTCGAGGAAGGCGGCGAGAACAACATTTTGCACGGCGACCGCGCCTCGGAAGCGTTCCTGTCGGACGTGCTTGGCGCGCAGCCCTGGCCGGGCCAGCGCCACGCCAACATCGAATCCATGTTCGAGTACGGCTCGCGCGCCGGCTTCTGGCGGCTGTGGCGGATGTTCAATGAGCGAAAGTGGCCGACCACTGTGTTCGGCGTCGCTACGGCGCTGAAGCGCAATCCGGAAATCGTCGCGGCGATGAAGGAGTCAGGCTGGGACATCGCCAGCCACAGCCTGAAATGGATCGAGCACAAGGACATGACCGAGGCGCAGGAGCGCGCCGAGATCGCCGAGTCCATCCGCGTCCATACCGAGGCGACCGGTTCGCGGCCGCTCGGCTGGTACACCGGGCGCTCTTCGATCAACACCAACCGCCTGCTGATGGAGGAGGGCGGCTTCCTCTATCTCTGCGACTCCTATGCCGACGATCTGCCCTATTGGGTCAAGGGCGCCAAGGGCAAGCAGCTCATCATTCCCTATACGTTAGACGCGAACGACATGCGGTTCATCAACCCGCAGGGCTTTGCCGAGGGCGAGCAGTTCTTCACCTATTTGAAGGACGCCTTCGACGTGCTCTATGCCGAGGGTGAAACCGCGCCGAAGATGATGTCGGTGGGGCTGCATTGCCGTCTTGCCGGACGTCCCGGCCGCGCCGCGGGCTTGATCCGCTTCCTGGACTATATCGGCAAGCATGATCGCGTCTGGGTGCCGACGCGGCTCCAGATCGCGCAGCACTGGCACGACAAGCACGCGCATCTCGCCGCCGACGCGTTCGAGATCGGGTAAGGCGATGCCGCAGATCTCGCTCGCCGATCTCAACGCTGCAGGCAAGGCCGATTTCGTCGCCGCGCTCGCCAACGTGGTCGAGTATTCGCCCTGGATTGCGGAGAAGCTTGCCGAGCAGCGACCGTTCGCCGGCATCAACCAGTTGCACACGGCATTGATGGGGGCGATCCAGAGTGCCGAGCCTGACGCGCAGCTCGCGCTCATCCGTGCTCATCCCGATCTCGCCAACAAGACCCAGCGCGCCGCAGGGCTCACGGCAGAATCGACCGACGAGCAGAACAGCGCCGGCCTCGACCGGCTGTCGGATGCCGAATACGCGGCGTTCGAGCGCGTCAACAGCGCCTATCGCGACAAGTTCGGCTTCCCCTACATCGTCTGCGTGCGCCGTCACACCAAGGATTCCGTGCTGCGCGATTTCGAGACGCGGCTGCGCAACATTGCCAAGACCGAGACGCGGCGTGCGATTGAGGAGATCGGCCGCATCTCGGCGCTGCGGCTCGATCAGCTCGTGATTGCCGACGACAAGTTGAAAGTGCACGGTCGCCTGTCGACGCATGTGCTGGACAATCACGCCGGCAAGCCTGCGTCCGGCATTCCGGTCGAGCTCATAGAGCTCGCCGCGCTCGGTGAGAGCCGCGTGATCGCGCGCGCTATTACCAATGACGATGGCCGCACCGACCAGCCGCTGATCGGCGGTCGGCCGCTGCCGATCGGTCGCTACGAGCTCAGATTCAGCATCGGCAAGTATTACGCTGAACGCGGCGTGCAGACGCCCGATCCGCCCTTCCTCGACGAGATCCCGCTGCGCTTTGCGATCAGCGAGCCGGAAGGCCATTACCACGTGCCGCTGCTGGTCACACCCTGGAGCTATTCGACCTATCGCGGCAGCTAGCTGCCGAATTTCTCGAGCAGCGCCGGAAACAGCCGGTCCGGCTTGAACGGCGGTGCGGTGAAGCGGATGCCGGTGGCATCCGCGATCGCATTGCCCAGTGCGGCGGCGACGGGATTATAGGGACTCTCGCTCATCGACTTCGCACCGAGGGGGCCGATGGTGTCGGAGGTGTCGGCGAAGAAGACCTCCGTGCGCGGAACGTCGGCGAAGGACGGCAGGTGATAGTCGCGGAACTTCGGGTTGGTGACGCGCCCCTCGGCATCGATCACCATCTCCTCATAGAGCGCAGCGCCAAGCGCCTGCGCCACGCCTCCTTCGACCTGGCCGCGGCACTGCATGGGATTGGCGAC
Source organism: Bradyrhizobium genosp. SA-4 str. CB756 (assembly GCF_000473125.1). Lineage (NCBI taxonomy): Bacteria > Pseudomonadati > Pseudomonadota > Alphaproteobacteria > Hyphomicrobiales > Nitrobacteraceae > Bradyrhizobium > Bradyrhizobium genosp. SA-4. The sequence continues at coordinate 1,032,087 of NZ_KI421499.1, forward strand.
GACGCCCGCGTCCGCCGCCTGCACGCTGCGGAGAATCCTGAGCTCGCCGGTGCCCTTGTTCACGGCGACGCGAAAGCCCTGCACGTTGAAGCCAACCGAGCGCGGCGTGCCGCCGGAATTGCCGGCAGCGGCAAACGGTTTGCCACGCTCGCGCGCGAACGTCGCGAGCTCTGTGAAGGGCATCCGCCGCACGCCGCTGACGACCGCCTCGTGGTCGAGCGTGCAGCCCGCGGTGTCGCTCAGCCACGCGCTGGCGGCCGCGGCCTTCAGCTCGGTCGCAAGCTGCATCGCAGCCGCATGCGTGGCCTTGCCCGCGACGAAGGTGCCGGCGCTGCCATAGGCGCCGGTGTCGTGGCCGCCATGGGCGGTGTCGGACTGGCGCAGGCGGATGCGGTCGACTGTGGTCGCAAGGATCGTCGCGGCGATCTGCCGGTGCACGGTGCTGGTGCCGTTGCCGAACTCGGCGGTGCCGACAGTGAGGTCGAAGCTGCCATCGTCGTTGAGCGCGATCATGGCATCGGCGATGTGGCCGGCCGGCGGCACGGTATCGATCATGGTCAGCGCCACGCCGTCGCCGATCAGCCATTCCGGCGACAGCTCCGGCTGCGGACCACCCGCCTGCATCGCGCGCTCGACGAGGTCGATGCACTGATCGAGCCCGTAGGAACCATAGAGCACGTCGTGGAACTCGGACGGCGGGGGCGACAACATGGGATCGCCCAGCTTGACGACGTTGCGCCGACGCATGTCGTAGGGGCTGACGCCGAGCTGCCTGGCCAATTCATCGATCGCGGCTTCGATCGCGATCTGTGTCTGCGGCAGCCCATAGCCGCGAAACGCGCCTGCTGGCACCGTGTTGGTGTAGACGGCGTAGCCGTCGACCCGCTTGTTCGGGCAGTTGTAGACCGCGATGGACTCGGACAGCGAGTGGAACATCACGGGACCGGCGTGATTGCCGTAGGCGCCGGTGTTGGAGAGCACGTCGAGCTGGAGCGCGGTCAGCCTGCCATTGGCATCGGCGCCGGCCTTGATGTGGACGCGCATCGGGTGCCGGGTCGAGGTCGCGATGAACTGCTCCTCGCGGGTCAGCTCCAGCTTCACCGGACGTCCCGTCCTGAGCGCGGCGAGTGCCAGGATGTCCTCGACGAACATCTCCTGCTTGCCGCCGAAGCCGCCGCCGACGCGCTCGCAGAACACGCGGACCTTGTCCATGGGACGCTGGAAGATATCGGACAGCGCGCGGCGAGTCAGGAACGGCACCTGCGTCGAGGTGCGGACATTGAGCACGCCTGCGGCATCAAGCCAGGCGAGGCCGCCATGCGTCTCCAGTGCCGCGTGCTGCACGCGATGACTGTGGAAGGTGGCCTCATAGGTGACGGCGGAGGAGGCGAGTGCTGCGGCGACGTCGCCGAACTCGCCATGCGTCTCCGCCGCGAGGTTGCGCTGGGGATCGGCGATGCGGTTCGCCGTGGTGCGATCAGGATGAAGGACGGGCGCGCCCGGTGCCATCGCCTGCTCGGGATCGATCAGCGCCGGCAGGATGTCGTAATCGACCTTGATCCGGCGACACGCCTCCTCGGCGGCGGCTTCGCTCTCGGCGACGATCGCAGCAACCCTCTGCCCGATGAAGCGGACGACGTCGTCGAGGATGCGGGTGTCCTCGGGATCCATCCAGTCCTTCTCATGCCGGGCGGTCGAGATCAGCACCGATGGCGCATCCTCATGCGTCAGCACCGCGTGCACGCCGGGGATGCGCAGCGCCTCCGACTTGTCGATCGCGACAATCCTGGCATGCGCATGCGGCGAGCGCAGCAGCTTGACGTGCAGCAGGCCGTCGATGGCGGTGTCGAAGGTATAGCGCGCCTTGCCGCGGACCACGTCGGGGCCTGCGGGGGCCGGGAGGCTGCGGCCGAACGCGGCGCCGGCCTCGACGCTGTCCTCGACATTGGTCTTGCCGAGCAGCGCGTCCTCGATGGATCGATAACCGGTGCAGCGACAGATATTGCCCTTGAGCGCCGATCCGAGATCGGTGCGTTGCGCCTGGTTCAGCGAGGCGCAGGTCAGGATCATACCGGCGGTGCAGAAGCCGCATTGAAAGCCCTGCGCGTCGAGGAAGGCCTGCTGCATCGGATGCGTGCCGCGCTCGCCGCCGAGACCTTCGATCGTGGTGACGACGTGGCCGTCGGCGCGGAAAGCCGGGATCAGGCAGCTATGCACCGGCTCGCCGTCGAGCAGCACGGTGCAGGCGCCGCAATCGCCGGCATCGCAGCCCTTTTTCACGCCGAAATGGCCGAGCTCGCGCAGGAACGTCCGAAGGCACTGGCCCGCGCGCGGCTCATCCGAAAACACCTTGCCGTTGACCTCGAAACTCACGATGGCGTTGCCCCCAAGAGTTCGGCGCGGATCTCCTCGGCAAGCCGTAGCGTCATGTGCTTGCGCCAGAGCGGTTTGCCGTGGATGTCGGTGTGGTACAAATCATCCGTGATCTGCTGCGCGATCACCTCGCGAAGCACGCTTGCGTCCGGGGCCTTGCGAAACGACAGCTGGATCGGCCGCACCGTCGATGCCGTCACCGTCAGCGTCAGCGTGCCGTCGGCATCGAGGCTGCCGATCAGAAGCGCCGCCGAACGGCCGACCGGCGCCAGCGAGATCTGGCGAAACGCCGTTCGGCGCCTCAGAGCGGCAATCGGAATGTCGATCTGCCGGATGAGGTCGCCCGGCGTCAGCCGATTGCGCTGGTTGCCGGTGACGAAGTCGGCGACGGGAATCTTTTGCTCGCCACCGCCGGCCTTCCAGATGGTGCAGACGCCGTCGAGCGCCGCGGTGAGCGAGATCATCGGTCCGGCCGGCAGCGACATGCAGAGATTGCCGCCGACCGTCGCCGTCTTCCAGATCTTGAACGAGGCGAGGAACGCGCGGCAGCACTGGCCGATCAGCGGAGCAGCGAGCCAATCCGGCGGACAGGCGAAACCATCGAACTGCGCCACGGTGCAGGTGGCGGCGATGGAGAGATGGCTGTCCGTGATCGTCAGCGCCGGCCATTTCAGGTCGGTGAGATCGATCAGCCGCGTCAGATGGACCTGCGGCTCCGAGAACAGCCAGGTGCCGCCCGCGAGCCAGGCATCGCCCGCCGTCCAGACCGGCAGCTGCGCGCGCGTTTGCGGATGGGCGACCGTCGTGATGGTATTCAAATCCATGGCTGCGCCAGCGCTTTCGCCCGGTGAATCGTGGGATGAGTCTTGCAAGACCGGAGCCAAGTCGCAACAAACAAGTCGCAGCCGAAACGGCGTTTGGGCACTTGGCCGCATTGGGTGCCTGTCGCGCGAATGTGAGGAGAAGCGGGATCATGAGCGACGCAAAGCCGGTCTGGATCAAGGATCCGCTCGCCATTCTCGGAGACGGTGCCGAGCGCGGTGTCGTGGTGAAGGATGGCCGGATCGTCGAGCTGGTGCCGGCCGGCGGCACGCCGGCGACGGCGGATGTCGCGGCGTTCGAGGCGGGCGAGCACGTCGTGCTGCCGGGCTTGATCAACACCCATCATCATTTCTATCAGACGCTGACGCGAGCGGTGCCGGCGGCGATGGACCGCGAGCTGTTTCCCTGGCTCCAGGCGCTCTATCCGGTGTGGGCGAAGCTGACGCCGGAGCGACTCGAACTCGGCGTCACCGTGGCGATGTCCGAATTGCTGCTGTCGGGTTGCACCACGACGACAGATCATCACTACGTGTTCCCGGCCGGCCTCGAAGAGGCCATCGATATCGAAGTCAGCATCGCGACACGCCTCGGGATGCGCGTGCTGCTGACGCGCGGCTCGATGAACCTGTCGCAGCGCGACGGCGGCCTGCCACCTGACAGCCTCGTGCAGGACGAGGACGCGATCTTGGCCGACAGCGCGCGCGTAATCGCAAAATATCATCAGCGGGGCGCGGATGCGATGGTGCAGATCGCGCTGGCGCCGTGCTCGCCGTTCTCGGTGACGACCTCGCTGATGCGCGCGACCGCCCACCTCGCCGACAAGCTCGACGTGCGCTTGCACACCCATCTCGCCGAGACCGAGGACGAGAACAGATTCTGCCAGCAGATGTATGGCTGCCGTCCGCTCGATTATCTCGAGCAATGCGGCTGGCTCAATGCGCGAACCTGGCTCGCCCATGGCATCTTTTTCAACGCTGACGAAATGGCGCGCCTCGGCAAGGCGAAGACCTCCATCAGTCACTGCGCGTGCAGCAATCAGATCCTCGCGTCCGGCTGCTGCCCGGTGTGCGAGATGGAGGAGGCTGGCGTCGGCATTGGGCTCGGCGTCGACGGCTCGGCCTCGAACGACGGATCGAACCTGATGCAGGAAGTGCGCGCGGCGTTCCTGCTGCAACGCGCCCGCTATGGCGTGAGCAAGGTCAGCCACAAGGATGCGGTACGCTGGGCCACAAAGGGCTCGGCGGCCTGCGTCGGCCGGCCGGAACTCGGCGAGATCGCCGTCGGCAGGGCCGCCGACCTGGCGCTGTTCAAGCTCGACGAATTGCGCTTCTCTGGCCACGGTGATCCCCTGGCCGCACTGGTGCTGTGCGGAGCGCATCGCGCCGATCGGGTGATGGTGGCGGGGAACTGGACCGTGGTCGACGGGGCGATCCCGGGCCTTGATGTCGCCGATCTCATCCGCCGCCACAGCGCAGCGGCGCGGGCCATGCAGGCGGGATGATCGAGGCAGAATAGATGGAGGGGGCGACCACAAGTGCCGGGTGCTTCTGGCCACCCCCTCCAAACCTCCTCCGGGAGGAGCAGGTGATTTAGTCAATGCAAGAAGCGTGCTACTTGCCCGGCAGCTTGTCGTCGATGCCCTTCACGTAGAAATTCATGCCGAGGATCTGGCCGTTGTCGAGGTGATCGCCGCCTTTGCACTCGATCGGCTTGCCGTCCTGCCCAACGACCGGGCACTTGAAGGGGTGCAGCTTGCCCGCGGTGATTGCAGCCTGGGCATCCTCGGCCATTTTCTTCACGTCGTCAGGCATGTTGGTGTAGGGCGCCATCGCGAACATGTGGCTGTCGAGGCCGCCCCAGCTGTCCTCGGACTTCCAGGTGCCGGCGAGCTCGGCCTTGACGCGCTCGATGTAGTAGGGGCCCCAGGTGTCCAGGATCGAGGTCAGCTGGGTCTTCGGACCGAACTTGATCATCTCGGAGTCCTGGCCGAAGGCGAGCTTGCCGCGTTCGCTGGCAATCTGCATCGCCGCTGGCGAATCCGTGTGCTGCATGATCACGTCGGCGCCCTGGTCGATCAGCGCCTTGGCGGCATCGGCCTCCTTGCCCGGATCGAACCAGGTGTTGGCCCAGATGATCTTGACCTTGATGTTCGGGTTGATGGTCTGCGCCGCCAGGATCGTCGCGTTGATGCCGGAGACGACCTCCGGAATCGGGAACGAGCCGATATAGCCGAGCACGCCGGACTTCGACATCTTGGCCGCGATCAGGCCCTGGATGTAGCGGCCCTGATACCATTTGGCCGAGTAGGTCGACATGTTCGGGTTGCGCTTGTAGCCAGTGGCGTGCTCGAAATGCACGTTCGGATATTTCTTGGCGACCTTCAGCGTCGGGTCCATGTAGCCGAACGACGTCGTGAAGATCAGCTTGTTGCCGGCGCGGACGAGCTGCTCGATGGCGCGCTCGGCATCGGGCCCTTCGGGCACGTTCTCCAGATAAGTGGTCTCGATCTTGTCGCCGAGCTCCTTCACCAGCGCCTGGCGTGCCAGCTCGTGCTGGTAGGTCCACCCCAAGTCACCGATCGGACCCAGATAGATGAAGCCGACTTTCAGCTTGTCGGCGGCGGAGGCTGCGCTGACGCTTCCGGCAAGCAACAGCCCGGCAGCCAGCGCAAGAAGTGATTTCCTCATCATCGATCTCCAAAACATCAGGGGAAAGCCACGATCCGCAAGGCGCGCGCCCCATCGCGCGCCCCGCGGAAAATCATCAGCGGTCAGGCACGAACACGGTGCCGAGCGTGGCCGGCGCGGTCGAGCCGCCGGTGCGCGCGCGGGACAACAGAACCAGCACGATGACGGTCGCAAGGTATGGCAGCGCCGACATGAGTTGTGAGGGAATGCCGACGCCCCAGCCCTGCGCATGCAGTTGCAGGATCGTCACCGCGCCGAACAGATAGGCGCCGACCACGAGCCGCCCCGGCCGCCACGACGAGAACACGACCAGCGCCAGCGCGATCCAGCCACGGCCGGCAGTCATGCCGGGAATGAAGAACGGCGTGTAGGCGAGCGGCAGATAGGCGCCGGCAAGACCTGCGCAGGCGCCGCCGAACATCACGGCGAAGGTACGAATGCGCAGCACGGGATAGCCGAGCGCATGTGCCGAAGCATGATTGTCGCCGCAGGCGCGCAGGATCAATCCTGCCCGCGTGCGGTACAGGAACCACCAGACGCCGATGATGAGCGCGATGGAGAAATAGACGAAGGCGTCCTCGCCGAACAGCACGCGGCCGACCAGCGGAATGTCGGTGAGGCCGGGAATGGCGAGGTGCGCCGCCGGCGTGATGCGCTCGCCGACGAAGCCGGCGCCGATCAGGCCGGAGATGCCGACGCCAAGGATGGTCAGCGCAAGGCCCGTCGCGACCTGGTTGACCGCGAGCCCGAGCGCCATCAGCGCGAAGATCAGCGACATCAGCGTGCCCGCGATGATGCCGAACAGCGCACCAACCAGAGTCGAGCCGGTCAGCCACGCGCCGGCAAAACCACAGGCTGCGCCGACGATCATCATGCCCTCGACGCCGAGATTGAGCACGCCGGAGCGCTCGGTCACGAGCTCGCCGGTCGCCGCGATCAGGAGCGGTGTCGATGCGGCGAGCACCGAGAGGATGATGGCTTCAACCAGCTCCACGGGCCACCTGTCGGTTCGGGAAGACCAGCTTGAAGCGGTAGAGGATGAGGGAATCGCAGGCGAGCACGTAGAACAGCAAAATGCCCTGGAAAACCTTGGTGACGTCCAACGGGATCTTCATCGCGATCTGTGCCTGCTCGCCGCCGATAAAGGTCAGCGCGAGGAAAAGGCCTGCAATTAATATTCCAAGCGGGTTCAGTCGGCCGAGGAAGGCGACGATGATCGCGGTAAAGCCGTAGCCGGGCGAGATGCCGGGCTGGAGATGCCCGACCGGGCCGGCGACCTCGATGATGCCGGCAAGGCCCGCCAGCGCGCCCGAGATCGCGAAGGTCAGGATGACCAGCTGGTTGGCATTGAAGCCGCCGAACCGTGCAGCGCGGGGCGCGGCACCGACGACGCGGATCTCGAAGCCCTTGATGGTGCGCCCGAGCAGGATCGCGGCTGCCGCGACGACGAGCAGGGCGATGATCGAGCCGAGATGCAGGCGGCCACCTTCGATCAGCAGCGGCACGGTGGCGACCGGATCGAACTCGGCGGTGGTCGGGAAATTGAAACCGTGCGGATCGCGCCAGGGGCCGCGGACGAGATAATCGAGGAAGAGATCGGCGACATAGACCAGCATCAGGCTGGTCAGGATTTCACTGGCGCCGAACTTCACCTTGCAGATCGCCGGGATCAGCGCGTACAGCGCACCAGCGGCGGTCGCGAGCACCAGCATCGCCGGCAGCACCCAGGCGCCGGCGTCGGTGCCCTGCGTCTTCACCGCGATCCAGCTTCCCGCGACCGCACCGATCAGGAATTGGCCTTCGGCGCCGATATTCCAGGCATTGGCGAGATAGCAGAGCGACAGGCCGATCGCGATCATCACCAGCGGCGTCGCCTTCACCGCGATCTCCTGCAGCGAGTAGCCGTCGGTGAGCGGCGCGATGAAATAGGCGTGCAGGGCGAGCAGCGGATTCTTGCCGAGGATCGCGAACAGGATAACCATGGTGGCGATCGTCAGCCCGATCGCGATCAGCGGCGAGACCAGCGCGATCGTGTTGGAGCGCTCGGCGCGCTTCTCAAGCACCAATTGCATGCGCAGCCTCCTTCGGCTCGAGGCTGCTGCCGCCCATGAGGAGGCCGAGCTTTTCGCGGGTCGCCTCGCTTGTCGCGAGCGGTGCAGAGAGCCGGCCATGGAACATCACGGCGATGCGGTCGGCGATCTCCGCGAGCTCGTCGAGGTCCTGGCTGGTCACCAGCACGGCGGCGCCTGCGGTTGCCAAATCAAGCAGCGCCTGGCGGATCACGGCGGCAGCGCCCGCATCGACGCCCCAGGTCGGCTGGCTCACCACCAGCACCGCCGGGTTGCGCAGGATCTCGCGTCCGACGATGAACTTCTGCAGATTACCGCCGGAGAGGCTGGCGGCCTCCGGATCGCGCTTGGCCTTGCGGACGTCGAACGTTTCGGTGGCGCGGTCGACGGTGTTTAGTGTGGCCGCGGTGTCGATGAAGCCGTGATGGACCATGCCGCTGGCGGCATGCCCGGTGAGCAGCGCGTTCTCCGACAGCTTCATGCGTGGCGCGGTGCCGTGGCCGAGCCGCTCCTCGGGCACGAAGGCGGCGCCGAGCTTGCGCCGTTGCGTGATCGAGAGATGGCCGGCGGCGATGCCTTCGATCACGACCGTCCCCGGGTCCTTCGACAAGTGCTCGCCGGAGAGCGCTGCGAACAGCTCATCCTGGCCGTTGCCGGCGACGCCGGCGATGCCGAGGATCTCGCCGCCCTTCAGCTCGAACGAGATGTGCTCGAGCCGCACACCGTGCGCCTCGCCTGGCGCAAGCGAGAGATCGTTGACGACGAGCCGCGGCACGGTGGTCTTCCGGCCCGCGGGCGCCTTCACCTGCTTGATCTCGCCGCCGACCATCATGCGCGCGAGCGAGGCGGCGGTCTCGAGCCTGGGATTGCAGGTCTCGACCTTCCTGCCGCCGCGCAGGATCGTGGCGGTGTCGCAGAGCCGCTTCACCTCCTCCAGCTTGTGGCTGATGTAGAGGATGGCGCGGCCTTCCGCCTTGAGCCGCTCCAGCACGATGAAGAGCTGGTCGGCCTCCTGCGGCGTCAGCACTGCGGTGGGCTCGTCCAGGATCAGGAATTTCGGATCCTGCATCAGCGCTCGGACGATCTCGATGCGCTGGCGTTCACCGACCGACAACTGCCAGACCTCGCGTTTGGGATCGAGCGGCAGGCCATACGTCTTCGACACCTGCTCCAATCGCGCTGACATGTCCTTGAAGGATTCCTTGCCGTCGAGGCCGAGCGCGACGTTCTCGGCGACGGTGAGATTGTCGAACAGCGAGAAGTGCTGGAACACCATGCCGATGCCGCGGCTGCGGGCTTCCGCGGGACCGGACAGCACGATGCGTTCGCCCTCCCAGCGAATCTCGCCGGCGCTGGGCTGGATCAGCCCGTAGATCGCCTTGACCAGCGTCGATTTGCCGGCGCCGTTCTCGCCCAGCAGGGCGTGGATCTGCTTCGACCAGATGTCGATGTCGATGGAATCGTTGGCGAGGAAATCCCCATAGCGCTTGGTGAGCCCGATTGTCTGGAGCAGAGGGGGCTTGCCGGAATGCGGGCTAGTAGGCGTCGGATCCAACATTCGCTGATGCGCTGGCATGGGGATGGAGTGCCTCAATTGTGGGCTAGTTTGCGCCGCTGCGTAAGATGCGAAAAAGCGTCATCCCTTGCTCAACGCTTCGGCAGGCGGTTCGGCCTCGCGAGTCGCCGCCTCGCCGGGCCCCATCATCTCCGATCGACCTCCAGATCGCCGACGTGCGCAGGGAGCCTGTTGCAAATTTGTGACGGTCTACGTCAAATCGGAACCCGCTGTGCAGGGGCGAGGTGAAGTTGCGCAAATTCGCGCCAGCACGCGTATGCAATTCCCGACCGGCCCGCCAGCTGCTGCGGGCGGTCATATTCAATTTTTCCGAAATTCGCTAAAGCCTAACAATATCAGGCAGGAATGTGTGGCGCAGGCTGGACGTCGCGCTGCTGCCCGCAATCAGCGCGAAGCACTAAAGCCTCCAGAACTCGTAGCGAACTTGCTGTCCGCTGCCGAAACAAGCGGCATGCGCTGGAAAAAGTTGAGGCTTCTCACTCCGAAAGATCGGCGCAAGTGTCGCACCCAAGGGCGTTCATTTTTACGTGCACAAACTTGGGGGTATTCAGGATGTCGTTTCGTTCTAGGGCAATTGCAGCAATGGCGCTGTCACTTGCTATGCTGGCCACCGGTGGCCGGACTCTCGCGGCGGATCTGCCGGTCAAGGCGGCCAAGAAGGCGGCCGACCTGCCGTTCTTCCTGGTGATCGACGACCGCGTCACCTTCTCCTACATCTTCAATGCCTCGCAGCCTGGTGCATTCACCAACACCAACGGTGTGATCAACGCCAAGACCACCAAGCAGGTCTACTCCTTCACCCACTTCGACCTCTGGGCTTACGGCACCAACTTCTTCACCATCTCGATGTTCAAGTCGGACCACAACGATCCGGCCGGTCCCTGCACGCAAACCGGCGGCATCGTTTCACCGGCGGCGGGCTTCGCGTTCACACCGGCGAACTGCGCCGGCGCGACCGAGATCTACGGCCTGTTCCGTTCCACCTTCGGCTGGAACGAGCTCTTCAACACCAAGGCATTCACGCAAGGCCCGCTGCATAACATCTCGTTCGAGGTTGGCATGGATGCCAACACGGAGAACCGGTACTTCGGCGCTGCCAAGCGCGACGTCGTCGGCGGTCTGCAGTTCGCCTTCGACCTGCCCTACAAGGGCTACTTCAACGTCGCGCCGCTGGTTTATTGGGAGTTCGCCAACCACAACTCCTTCTCGCAGTGCGGCGCTGGCTGGTCCGCCCCGTGTCTCGCCGACGGCAACACGTCGTTCAAGCCGACCTGGGCGATCGAAACCAACTATTATATGGACCTCGGCTTCCTGCCGCCGAACATGCAGTATTTCTCGATCAGCGGCCGCGCCGCCTGGTACGGCAAGAAGGGAACGGACACCGAGCCGCTTCCGGCTAGCGTCGCCAACGGTGTCTATCCCACCAAAGTCGAGTTCAACTCGGAGCCGATCCGCCTGACCATGGATGCGTCGAAGGCGATCTGGGGTGACAAGTATTCGCACTTCGTCGACGTCTGGGTCGCCTATCGCTACTGGCAGAACAAGTTCGGCCTCGACCACAACAACGCGGTTGCCTGTACCACCCTGGTCGGCGGGGCGAGGGTGAGCACCGGATCCTGCACGGAGTCCTCGCTCTACTCCGGCATTACCGTGAAGTTCTGATCGATCGCGGGATTTGGAGATCGGATGACGCCGCGCGGGAGTGCGCGGCGTCATTCGTGTTCGTGAAGAGCAGCGCTGCCGTAGGGTGGGCAAAGCGTAAGCGTGCCCACCGCTTCGGCTTCCATTGCATGCTGATCGTGGGCACGGCGCGAGCGCGCCTTTGCCCACCCCACGGTACCGGTTGCTGGAATAGCTACTTCGTCCAGACGCCGTCGTGCAGCGCTGCGGCTTCATCCTCGAGCAGCGGGCCGACGACCTCCGTCGCCCGCTGACCGCTGGCAAAGACCTCGCGGCAGGGCAGATCGAGCGTGGGGTTCTCCGGATGGTTGCCGGTGATACCGCGCAGGCGGTGCTCGCTGAGGCCGTAGACGACGCGGCCGATGCCGGCCCAGTAGATCGCGCCGGCGCACATCGCGCAGGGCTCGGCGGAGGAATACAGCGTCGCAGTCGCCAGCACGTCGCGGCTGACCGTGCGGCAGGCTTGCGTCGCCGCCAGGCGCTCGGCATGCGCGGTGCCGTCGTGGTCCGGCATGTAGCCGTTCTCGGCTTGGATCAGCACCTTGCCGTCGGCATCGACGACCACGCAGCCGAAGGGATGGTTGCCATGGGCGAAGGATCGGCGGGCGACCGCGAAGGACAGGCGTAAAAATTGTTCGTCGCGTTCGGCTGCGCCGCTCATCGCTGTTCCGTGCTCAGTGCCCTGCCATGTGCCGGCCGACTTCCGTGAGGTCGGCCTCGCTGGTCCGTGCTTCATACACGAATTCGCCGTGGAACATCACCACCAGCCGGTCGGAGAGTTCTAGCAGTTCGTCGAGATCCTCGCTGACCAGCAGCACCGCCGCGCCGCGGTTGCGTGCGGCCATGATCTCGGCGTGGATCTGTGCGACCGCCGCGAAGTCGAGGCCGAAGCAGGGATTGGCCGCGATCAGCACCTCGACGTCGCCGGCAAGCTCGCGGGCGAGCACGGCGCGCTGGACGTTACCGCCTGATAGCGCCGAGATCGGCGTTTCGGGCGTGCGGGTCTTGATCTTGTACTGGCCGATCTTCTTCGTCGCATCGTCGTGGAAGGCACCGCGGTTGAGCCACCAGCCGCCACTGGCAAAGGGCGCGCGGTCGAACTCGCGGAAAGCGATGTTGTCGGCGACGCTCATGCCGCCGACGCAGGCGTTCTTCAGTGGCTCCTCAGGGAGGAGCGACATCTTGTGGCGCCGCATTTCCTCGCGGCTGGCGTGATAGGCATCGCCGGCGACGCGGATCTCCCCGCTCTCGGCTTCGCGTTGGCCGGCAAGGACCTCGACCAGCTGGCGCTGGCCGTTGCCGGAAACCCCGGCAATGCCGACGATTTCGCCGGCGCGCACGGTGAGGGAGACGTCGTGTACAGCCATGGCGCCGGCATCGTCGAGTGCGCGGAGCTTGTCCAGCTCCAGGCGCGCCTTGCCGGCTTCGCCGGTGCGCGGCGGTTGCACCGTCAGTTCCTCGGCGCCGATCATCGTGCGCGCCATCGCGTCAGGCGTCAGCTCTGAAACCTTGCCGGCGCCGGCCAGCTTGCCGCGCCGCAGGATGGTGACATCGTCGGCGAAAGCCATGACCTCGCGGAACTTGTGCGTGATCATCAGAATGGTCAGCTCGCCCTTGACGACCATGTCGCGGAGCATGCCGAGCACCTCGTCGGCCTCGGCCGGCGTCAGCACCGAGGTCGGCTCGTCCAGGATCAGGAAGCGGCGCTTCAAATAGAGCTGCTTGAGGATCTCGCACTTCTGCCGCCCGCCGGCAGAGATATCCGAGACTTTTGCGGAGAGCGGCACCTTGAAGGGCATTCGTGCCAGGAACGCCTCGAGCTGTTTCATCTCCTTCGGCCAGTTCACCACGGCCGGCACATCGTCTCGCGCCAGCACGAGGTTTTCCGCGACCGTCATCGCCGGCACCAGCGTGAAGTGTTGGTAGACCATGCCGAGGCCGAGCGCGTGGGCGTCCTTCGGGTTGGCGATCGCCTGCTCGCGGCCGCCGACGAGGATGTCACCTTCGGTCGCGTGGTAATAGCCCATGATGCATTTGACGAGCGTGGACTTGCCCGCGCCGTTCTCGCCGAGCAGCGCGTGGAACGAGCCCGGCCGCACCTTCAGCTCGACATTGTCCAGCGCCAGGAAGTCGCCGAAGCGCATGGTCATGGCGATGGCGTCGACGCCGAAGGCGCCCGCCGGCGGTGGCGTTTCGCCGATGATCACGAAATCGCTCCGATGAAAGCGTCGGAGGTCGAAACCGCGCCGAACACGCCGCCCTGCATCTTGATCATCTTCAGCGCGTGATCGTGGTTGCTCTTGTCGGTCGCGCCGCAGCAGTCGTGCAGCAGGACGCATTCGAAGCCGCGGTCATTGGCCTCGCGCATGGTGGTGTGAACGCAGACGTCGGTGGTGATGCCTGTGAGCACGATGTTCTCGATGCCGCGGACGCGCAGGATCAATTCGAGGTCGGTGGCGCAGAACGAGCCCTTGCCGGGCTTGTCGATGATGGGCTCGCCCGGCAGCGGCGCCAGCTCCTCGATGATGTCCCAGCCGGGCTCGCCGCGAACCAGGATGCGGCCGCAGGGGCCGGGATCGCCGATGCCGGCGCCGATCTGGCGCGAGCGCCAGCGCTTGTTGGCGGGCAAGTCGGAGAGATCAGGGCGGTGGCCTTCGCGGGTATGGATGATGTGGAAGCCCTGCTTGCGCATGACGCTGAGGAGCTTCTTGATCGGCTCGATCGGCGCCCGCGTCAGCGAGAGATCGTAGCCCATCTTGTCGACATAGCCGCCCACGCCGCAGAAATCGGTCTGCATGTCGATGATGATGAGCGCGGTATTTTCAGGGCGGAGATCGCCGTTGTAGGGCCAGGCATAGGGCTCGGACTTGATGTAGCGCTCGGGCATGATTTCGCTTCCTAGCGAGTGATCGACAATTCGGCCGGGGCTCCGGTCAGCGTGCGTTTCGGCGAGCAAGTGATGATCATGATCGCCAGAGTCAGGATGTAGGGCGCGGCGTTGAAGAGGTGATAGCCGGAGGTGACGCCGACCGATTGCAATGCCGGTCCGAGCGCTGCGGCGCCGCCGAAGGCGAGCGAGGCCCACAGGCAGAGCAGGGGATCCCAGCGCGCGAAGATCACCAGCGCGACGGCGGTGATGCCTTGGCCCGAGGAGAGGCCCTCGTTCCAGCTGCCGGGATAGAACAGCGACAGGAACGAGCCGCCGATGCCGGCAAGGAATCCGCCGACCATGGTTGCCCGCAGCCGGATCAAGAGCACGGAATGGCCCATCGCACGCGCGGCATCCGAGCTTTCGCCGGCGGTGCGGATAAGCAAGCCCCAGCGCGTGGTGCGGAAGGCCAAATAGAGGATTGGCGCGAGCGCAACGCCGATCAGGAACAGGACGTTGACGCGCAGCGCGGCGCGGACCTGCGGGATGTCACTCCACCAGCCGAAATCGATCGCGGGGAGGCGCGGCGCGGTCGGCTCGATCAGCGGTTTGCCGAGATAGAAGGCAAGGCCGGTACCGAACAGCATCAAGGCGATGCCGACCGCGACATCGTTGACGCGCGGCAGCGAGCAGATGCCGGCGTGCAGCGCGCCGAGAAGCGCGCCCGTGATGCCGGCGGCGAGCACCCCGAGCCACGGCGATCCCGAGAGGTAGGAGATGCCGTAGGCGCTCATCGCGCCCATCACGAGCGTGCCCTCCAGGCCGAGATTGATGCGGCCGGATCGCTCGGTGATGCACTCGCCGAGGCTCACGAACAGGAAGGGCGTCGAGACGCGAATGGCGCCGCCGAGCACGGCGAGCGGGACCGTCCAGAGTCCGATCGATCCGTCTGCCATCAGTACTTGCCTTTCAGGAATCCGATGCGGCCGTAGAGCGCATCACTGGCGAGCACGAAGACGAAGATGATGCCCTGGAGCACCAGCACGGACGCGTCGGGCAAGCCGAGCCGGCGCTGCAGCAGGCCGCCGCTGGCGCTGATGCCGCCGAGCAGGATCGCGACGGGAATGATCGCGAGTGGATTTTGTCGCGCCAGGAAGGCGACGAGGATGCCGGTGAAGCCGTAGCCCGCGGCGAGGTTGGCGTTGGTGCGCCCCTGCACGGCTGCGACCTCGACCATGCCGGCCAGGCCAGCCGCGCCGCCGGCGAGGAAGCAGATGGTCAAGATCAGCTTGCTGACGCCGAGGCCGACGATCTTCGCGGCGCGGATGTTGCCGCCGGCGACGCGCGCGGCGAAGCCGAACACGGTGTGATAGATCAGGATATAGGCGCCGATCGCGGCGATCAGGCCGAAGACGAGACCCCAATGCACGTCGGTGCCGGGGATGGTGCCGATCATGTTGGCGGCGCCGATCTCGCGGGTCGATGGCTTGTTGAGGCTGGCGGGATCGCGCATCACGCCTTCGACGAGATGATTGAGGATCGCCAGCGCGATGTAGACCAGCAGCAGGCTCGAGATGGTTTCGTTGACGCCGCGATACTGGCGCAGCGCGCCCGACAGCGTGATCCAGAGGCCACCGCCGATCACGCCGGCGATGACCATGGCGACCTGCACGACGAGCGGCGGCATGCCCTGAAGCGCGAGCGCGGCGCTCGTCGCCGACAGCGCGCCGATCAGCAGCGCGCCTTCGCCGCCGATGATGACCATGCCGAGCTGCGCGGGCAGCGCGGTGCAGAGCGCGGTGAGGATCAGGGGCGCTGCGCGCGTCAGCGTGTTCTGCCAGGAGAACCGGGTGCCGAACGCGCCGTAGTACATGTAGAAATAGAGATCGAGCGGGTTCTTGCCGAACATCGCGACGAAGATGCCGAACACCACGAGCGCGCCGGCCAGCGCCGCCCCCGGGATCACGACGTATTCGATGCTCGCGCCGTAGCGCTGGAGAAAGCCGGGATCGGCGGCCGGGGCGATTGCCCCGACCGCTTCAGTGGAATCCGCGGCTTCCGTGGTCACGAAGTCGCTCCGATCACGCCCTCGACCAGATAGTCCATCTTCTCCAGTTCAGGATCCTTCTGGCCACGATCGGTGCCAGCAGGGATGACGGTCTTGCCCTTGTTGTCGACGAGGCCGCCCTTGAAGATGGCAAAGCCGTCGGCAGACAGGAATTTTGCCTTGGCCTCGTCGGCCGCCTTGCGGGCCTCGGCCGGCACCGCTTCGCCATAGGGCGAGACCTTCACGATCTCTTCCTTCAGGCCGCCGCGGTAGAAGTTCGGGATGCCTTCGCCGGAGGCGATCATCTTGACGAACTTGGGATAGAGCGCCTCCCAATTCCACTCGGCGCCGGTGAGATAGGCCTTGGGTGCCAGCGCCGACTGGTTGGTGTGATAACCGCAGACGGAGGCGCCGCGGCGCGCGGCGTTCTCGACCATGGTCTTGGGGCCATCGACGTGACAGGTGAGCACGTCCACGCCCTGGTCGATCAGGCTGTTGGTGGCTTCGGCCTCCTTGACCGGCATCGACCAGTCGCCGGTGAAGATCACCTGCGTTGTCGCCTTTGGATTGACGGACTTGGCGCCAAGCGTGAAGGCGTTGATGTTGCGCAGCACTTGCGGGATCGGCTTGGCCGCGACGAAGCCGAGCTTGCCGCTCTTCGAGGTCAGGCCGGCGACGATGCCCGAGATGTACTGGGCTTCGTCGATATAGCCGAAATAGCTGCCGGCGTTCTTGGGATCCTTGTCACTCCAGAGGCCGCCGCAGTGCTCGAAGCGCAGCTTCGGGTACTTGGCGGCCATCTTGATCATGTGAGGATTGTAGTAACCGAACGAGGTCGGGAAGAGGAGGGTGGCGCCGTCGAGATTGATCATGGATTCGATCGTCTTCTCGACCGCGTCGGTCTCCGGCACCTTCTCTTCTTCGATGACCTTGAGGCCGGGGATCTTCTTCAGCGCCGCGGCACCCTGCGCGTGCGCCTGGTTGTAGCCGTAGTCGTCGCGCGAGCCGACATAGATGAAGCCGATGGTGGTCTCGGCCGCGAAGGCCGGACGGAGGCCCGCTGCAGCGCCGAGGGTGAGGGCCGCGCCGCCCTGCAACACATGACGTCGTGAAATCCTGCCAGAATCCATTGCTCACTCCCCTTGGCGGCTGCCCCGCCTTCAATCTCGCGGCCGCGCCGGACTGGCGGAGCCCGGGAGAAGGTGTCGCAAGCTTCGTGCCAGAGGTTAGGAAGTGAGCAATCTTAAGTAAAGCATTGAAGAAAATAGGTTATCTTTCTTACGAAAATTCTGGCGAGGAAAGCGGCAGATTAATTTGTGGGCAGCATAGCCTCATTGTATGCAAGGGAGTTAAGCAGCATTAACCCGCGCACGATGTGCGGATGTGAGCCGGACCGTCTGCCGGTCGGCCGCATTCATGCTAACCACGGTGTCGGCCGAGCGGTTTTCGCTGGCACCGAATTTGTATCGATTGTGGTTACGATCGCCGCGCGCGGTCTTCAGGATGGAAAGCTCGGCCGAGATGGGTGCTGCTACCGCTGCTCAAGACGCATCGCTCGGAAATGAGATCGTCCGCCGCATCAACGCGCTCGCCGCGATCTCGGAAGACGGCGACAAGCTTACCCGGATTTATCTCAGCAAGGAGCTGCGCAAGGCCGCGGACCTCATCCTGAGCTGGATGCGTGAGGCCGGCATGAGCGCGCATCTCGATGCGATCGGCAATGTCTGCGGCCGCTACGAAGGCGAGCGGCCGGGCGCGCCCTGCCTGATGCTGGGCTCGCATTACGACACAGTGCGCGATGCCGGAAAATGGGACGGCCCGCTCGGCGTTATCACCGCGATCGCCTGCGTCGCCGACCTCAACCGCCGCGGCAAGCGTCTGCCGTTTGCGATCGAGGTGGTCGGATTTGCCGATGAAGAGGGGGTGCGCTTTGCCTCGACGCTGCTCGGCAGCCGCGCGGTGGCCGGCACGTTTGACGAGAGCGTCTTGAACACGCGCGACCGCGATGGCATCTCGATGCGCGATGCGCTGGTTCAGTTCAGGCTCGATCCGGAGCACATTGGCAAGGCGGCGCGGACGCGGCGCGAGCTGCTGGCCTACCTCGAATTGCACATCGAGCAGGGGCCGGTTCTGGAAGCACAGAACCTGCCCGTCGGTGTGGTCACGGCAATCGCAGGCGCGACACGGCTAGCCGCGCGGTTGACCGGCATGGCCGGACACGCCGGCACGGTGCCGATGGCGCTGCGGCGCGATGCGCTGGCAGGCGCCGCCGAATGTATCGGCGCGATTGAAGAGTTTTGCCGAACCGATGAGAGTGGGCTGGTTGGCACCGTCGGCTACATCCAGGCGCGGCCCGGCGCCACCAACGTCATTCCGGGTGAGGTGTCGTTTACCATCGACATGCGCGCGCCGACCGACATGCATCGCAAGCGTGCGGTAGCCGATGTCGTCAGGCAGATCGAGGCGATCGCAAAGCGCCGGCAATTGACGCTTCAGCTCGACGTCACCCACGAGAATCGCACCGCGCCTTGCGCGCCATGGCTCAAGGACCAGATCGCGAAGGCGATCGCCACGGAAGGCTTTGCCGTGTTCGAGCTGCCGAGCGGGGCCGGGCACGACGGCATGGCGATGATCGACATCGCCGACGTCGGCATGATCTTCGTTCGCTGCCGTGGCGGCATCAGCCATCATCCGGACGAGCACGTCGAGCTTGCCGACGCCGATGCCGGCGCGCGCGTGCTGCTCGGGGTGATCGAGAATTTCAGGCCGCGCCAGGACGGCGCCGGCGCGAGCTGACCGTCATGAAGCCCGCAAGTCACCGGGTAGAGACACGAATCAGACATGTGTAAAATGGGTGACCGCCGTCACCGGGATCACGAGACATCACCGACTTGCACAGATGAACAGCGATATTTCCTATCCATCACCTCGTGAGAACCGATTCTACCAAGGCATGGCTGCGACCTTCGTCGCCAACGCTCTTCAGGCGGTCAATTTTCTCGGTGATCGATTCCTGAGACAATCGCCCCATTCGTTGTCGGCCATCGAGGACCTTTACCGGCACTCGATGGACAGCGCCTTTTCGGTGACCGAGGCCTTCCTCGTCACAGGCGCACCGCACGCTTCGGCCTATTACCCGCGCGACTTCGCCTGGTTCTATCCTGACGTCCTCGACCCCGAGACCATCATGGATGCGCAGGACGCGGTGCGGCGGGTGCGTCTGCTCGAGAAGAGCGTTCGCCTGCTGCTTGAAGCGGTTCGCGCCGACGTCGTTACGACGACCATCGTTCCGGCGGGACGCGGCCGCTACCTCGGCGTGAACTACTTCTCGCGCCCCTCGGATACGCTGCTTGGTGTGCTCGCCGGTCTCCAGCAGATGATCTCCGCGGAGGAGCGGGCATTGTCCTATCTTGCGATGTCGCAATGCGCCCATGCCGGCCGCTTGCTGTTGGCCGAGTACGGGGTCGATCTGAAGCGCGCGACCCTGAAGCTTGCGAGCGAGCTCGAACCGTTCGACGCCGACGGCATCAGATATTTGCTCTGCGACGCCAGCGGGCCGCGCTCCGCGGCGACGGATACCCGCGCCGAGCGCCGGCGTTTCGTTACCAATGCCTGCGTTTACACGACGTTCGTGTGGGGCGTGCAGCTCGGCATCGTCGAGGAGAACGAGCTGAAGCGGCTGCTCGGCCGCGATCTCACAGAGTACAAGAGCGGCCTGCTCGGTCTGTTCGGCAAGAATGGCTATATCAGGCATTCCCTCGACAGCCCGGCGGGCCCGCCGGTGTCTCAGGTCGCACTGGATTTCGTCAGCGTGCATCGCGGCTTCTGGAATATGAACGATGCGAGCGAGCGCGCGCTGTTCGCGGCGACGACGGATCTGATCATCGCCGAGCCTCGCTTCCGCATCCCCAGCACGTTCCACTTCCTGGTATCGGCGGATAATCCGCGCAACAAGATGATCCACAAGATCGCGGCGCCCGCCTACCAGGGGCGCTCGTCCTGGCCGACGTTCAACGTCGAGTTCGCCGATCGCATGCTGGACTTCGATGAATTCTCAGGGAGCGACACCTATCGCGCCTGCGCCCAGGGGATATTGAAGGACATCCGCACCGCGACCGAGGTTCACGGTGGCTATCAGGAGCTGATCTCGGAGCAGGGACTGAAGTATCGCACCTGGGCCTACAAGGGCGCAGTGGCGCACTCCTGGTTTCCGCGCTTCCTGTCGGTGTGGAGGAGGGCGCATGCAACGCCGCTCCTCCAGTGGAATGACTGAGCCTCCAGGGCGCTATCCCGCGGTCACGTCCACAAGCTCGCCGCCCTCGAGCACCTTGGCCGCCTTGGCGCGGTCGAGGTCGCCTTCCCAGGCGGCCACGACGACCGTCGCCACGCAATTGCCGACGAGGTTGCCGAGCGCGCGGGCCATGCCGATGAACCAGTCGACCGACAGCACCAGCACGAGGCCGATCGCAGGAATGCTCGGCACCGCGTTCAGCGTCGCGGCCAGGATCACAATCGCCGAGCCCGGCACGCCATGCGCGCCTTTCGAGGTGATCAGCGAGACGCCGAGCACGAGGAGGAGATCGCCGAACGACAGCGGCGTGTTGGTCGCCTGCGCGATGAAAACGACGGCGAGCGTGAGGTAGATCGAGAAGGCGTCGAGGTTGAAGGAATAGCCGGTCGGGATCACGAGACCGACCACGGAATCCTTCACGCCCATGCGTTCCAGCTTCTTCATGATCTGCGGCAGCACCGCGTCCGAGGAGGCGGTCGCGAGCACGATGGTGAGCTCCTCGCGCAGGTAGGCGAGGAATTTGAGAATGTTGAGTCCGGCGAGCGCCATCACGCCGCCGAGCACGCCCAGCACGAAGATGCCGACCGAGACGTAGAACAGCATCACCAGGGAGACGAGCTGCTTCAGCGAGCCGACGCCGTATTTGCCGACGGTGTAGGCGACTGCGCCGAGCACGCCGAGTGGCGCGACGCGAACGATCAGCCCCATGACACGGAACAGCACGGTGGACGCTGCGTCGATCATGCTGGTGACCAGTGCGCCCTTCTCGCCGCCGACCAGCGCGAGACCGACGCCGAACAGAACGGCGAAGAACAGGACCTGGAGCACGTCGTTCCGCGACAGCGCATCGAAGGAGGTGGTGGGAATCACGTTCATCAGGAAGGCACCGATGCCGCCGCCGGACAGCTTGTGGACGTTGTCCGCGTAGGTGTTGAGCGCCTTGGCGTCGAGCGTCGAGGGATCGATGTTCATGCCGTGGCCGGGGCCGAAGATGTAAGCGAGCAGCAGGCCGACGACGAGCGCGACGGTCGTCATGACCTCGAAATAGACCAGCGCCTTGACGCCGACCCGGCCGACCTTCTTGAGATCGCCGGCGCCGGCAATGCCGTGCACGACGACGCAGAATACGATCGGCGCCACGATCATCGAGATCAGCTTCAGGAAGGCGTCGCTGAGGATCTTGAGGCTGACCGCGAAGTCCGGGGCGGCCATCCCCAGGATGACGCCGAGCACCAGCGCGGCCAGGACCTGGACGAACAGCGAGGTGTAGAGCGGCTTTGGTTCGGCGGTGGGTGCCGCGGTGATGGTCGACATGGTGAAACTCCCCCGGTTTGACGCGACTTGGACGCCACAAGGAGCAACAACCGTGCCAGAATGTCGCGGATCGCCGGTGAAAACGGTCTATTCTGCGGCCTTCGCCGTCCTGCCGAACATCCGCGTCGGCGCGGGGAAGCCGCAGGAGGTGCCGTCGGTGACCTTCACTTGGTCTTCCCACGGAAGCCGGTATGTACCCGCGACCATGTCCTGCATGAAGGTGTAGGGGCAGTCCATCGCGCCGCCCTTCACCGCAACGTAGCCGCGGTGCCAGAGCTGGTAGATGTTGTTCTCCACACCCCAATTGATGCGGGCTTCGCGCACGAGATCGGGCCGCACCTCGGCGGTGATGATCTCATCGGCGCGTCCCGTGGTGCCGTGCGCCAGTACGGTGCCGTCGAAATTGATGATCATGCCTTCGCCCATGGAGTCGAACGAGCCGTCCGAGCCGCACATGCAGACATTCGCCGTCACCATCAGATTCTGGAACGAATTCGCCTGGTTGGTGAAGCGCCAGGCATCGCGGATCGGCGCGGTGTAGCCGGCGGTGCGGATCATGATCTCCGCGCCCTTGTAGGCACATTCTCGCGCCATCTCCGGGAACATGCCGTCGTGGCAGATGATCAACGCGATCTTGGCGCCCTTCGGCCCCTCGATCACGGGAATGCCGATGTCCCCTGGCTCCCACGGCTCGACCGGAATCCAGGGATGAAGTTTTCGGTAGTAGAGCTTGATCTCGCCGTGATCGTCGATGATCAGTCCGGAGTTGTAGGGATTGCCATGCGGGTTGAACTCCATGATGGAGAAGCAGCCCCAGATCTTGTTGTCGACGCAGGCCTTCTTGAAGACCGCGACTTCCGGTCCATCGAGCCGGCACATGATCTCGGGATTGGTGTCCATCGAGAGGCCGTGCAGCGAATACTCGGGGAAGACCACCAGATCCATGGTGGAGAGATTGCGACGCGCCTTGCCGACCATCCAGACGATGCGCTCGGTTTGCTTGGCCAGATCGGCCCTGGTCACGACATTTGGCAGTTGCAACTGCACCAGCCCGATGACCACGCCCTCAGGCGATTTGTTCAGCCCGCCCAGTCCGTTCATGATCAGCTCCCTCATCGGCTTCGTTGCCGTCCTCGCACCGCGTCGTAGCGCGCGCGATACCGTGGCGGAAAGAAAATCCGATTTTGGCAGGGAGCAAAAGATTATTTTTCAGGCGGTCGTGCAGCTCCGCTGCACACGGGCTGTCTCGTCACGCGACGAGATCCAGCAGTCGGCACGATCCGCGCACCAGCACCTTGCGTCCTATGGGCGTCATCGCAGGCACGCCGTCATTCAGGACAACGAGGCCGAGCTTGACGAGGCTTTCGACGAGATAGGCCTTGGAGAGGCGACTGTTCGACGGCGGGTTGCGAAGGGTGCGCAGGGCTTCCCATTGTTCCGGCGAAAGATCGAAATCGAAGTCGTCGTTCATATTGCCTCAAGTGGTAGTCGGTAGTGCAGTTCGCGCGCCCCTGTTAGCGGCGCTGCATGAAGACCATGCGACGACAATGAGTCGGGAATTCGGTGAATTGTTTAGAACGTCTCTTCACGAATTGCGGCACTTCGTTGCGCCACAAAAGTTAAGATCGCGCGGGTGCAATTATCGTCCTTCAACGCGATCACATATTGATGATCCGGACTTGATGTTGCGCCGCGAATTACCGCGCTGCAGGGAAACGTTGCTGTCCCATTCTGCGTCGCAATATGCACAGAAATTACGAGACGATGAGTTCGAGACTCTGTTAGCTTGATTCCAGGGAAATGGCTTCACACAGCAGGAGTGGAGTGCATGAACAGGCTGGTGGCAATTCGCAGTCAGGAATCCCTGTGCCGGGAACGTGCCGCGCTCGATTCGGCGCGTCGGATTTTCTGGCTCGCGCAGGCCCAGGAATGGGAGCAGCGCGCGCTCGACGAAATTGCCTATCACTTCCGAGAGTGCAATGCCTCTCACGCGGAGCTTGCGCGAGGCTGATCTGTGCCGCGCCCTCGCGGCTTACTGATAAGTGGCCACGATATCGGACACCGCGCGCTCGAGCTGCTGCGCGGTGGCGCATTGACGCACGACCGTACAAAAGGTCGCGTAACGCGGCATCTCTGAATCGCCAAAGCCCCAGGCGAGCCTTCCTTCCGGATTGAGCCAGACCAGCCGCTTCGAGCGTTCGGAGATGCGGCGCAGGATGTCGGCGCGCGGATCGAGATTGTTGCTGCGGGCGTCGCCCAGCACGATCACCGTGGTCTGCGGCGTCAGCGTGCTCATGAAATCGTGCTCGAAGTCGACCAGCGAAGAGCCGTAGTCAGACGAGCCGAAGCCGACCTTGGACATGATCTCGGCCATCGCCTCTTCCGGCGACTTCCTTTCGAGAATTTCGCTGACTTCGATCAGGTGTGAGGAGAAGGCGAAAGAGCGGACGTCGTCCACGACCTCGTGCAGCGAGTGGATCAGAAGCAGGAAGAAATCTGAGACCTGCGCGACCGAGCCGGAGACATCGCACAGCGCGACGATCTTCGGCCGGTCGCGATGCTTGCGCTTCCAGGCGGTGAGGAAGGGCACGCCGCCCCAGGCGGCGTTGCGGCGCAGCGTGCGGCGGACGTCGAGATGGCCGCGGCGCTGGCGCTTGCGCGGCTTCGAATAGCGCTCGCGCAGGCGGCGGGCGATCTGGCGAATGAGGGCGCGCATCTCCGCGACCTGGCGCCGCTCGATCCGGGCGAGCGGCGCGTTGCGCAGGATCTCGTTGCGGAGGTTTTCGGCCTCCTCGCGGGCATAGAGTGCAAGGCCCTGCGAGACCGTGTCGCGCACGGCCTCGCGCAAGCCGTCGAGCGCGGCGCGAAGACGCTCGGCCAGCGACGGATTGGTCGCGGTCAGCTCGTCGAGATCGTCGCGCAGGCGCTGGAGGCCCATGGCGTCGAGGATGCGGCTGGAGAAAATGCCGCGCTGGGTGGAATAGCGGATGTCGGAGAGCGACGCCGCGCCGGATGCGCTGGCGATGGCGGCTTGGATCGCATTGCGATCCTGCGACAGCAGCATCTGGGCCAGTGGACCCAGTCCTTCCGGGGGCTGGCCTTCGCCCGCTTCGCTGGCCGAGCCTGACGAGGGAGACTGGTCCGCCCCTTGCGAGGCCTCGTCATTAGTGTTGGCCTCAGGCTGATCCTGCCGCGGCTCCGGCTGGCTGAAGAACAGATCAAAGCAGTCGCCGAGCGCCAGCTTCTCGTCCTGCGATTTGGCAAGCGTCAGCAGCAGCGCGTCGCGCAGGATCGCCCGATCGGAAAAGCCGACCTGCGACACCGCGCGCAT
Organism: Bradyrhizobium genosp. SA-4 str. CB756; assembly: GCF_000473125.1. Lineage (NCBI taxonomy): Bacteria > Pseudomonadati > Pseudomonadota > Alphaproteobacteria > Hyphomicrobiales > Nitrobacteraceae > Bradyrhizobium > Bradyrhizobium genosp. SA-4. Next base: position 1,057,146 of record NZ_KI421499.1, read on the forward strand.
CGCATCGATGCTTTCGGCAGGCGAGACGTGGACGCCGACGCCGCGCGCCGCCCGAAAGAAACGATGGAGGTTCTCGCGCATCGGCGTCAACCGAAGACGTTGGACCGGGCCGCCTTGGCAATGAAGGTCGTCACCTGCGGCGATGCGGCCTCGATGTCGGCCTCATACTTCAGGAGCACGTTGAGCGTATCCTTGACGATATCGGTGTCGAGCTCGGTCGCCTGAAGCAGCACCAGCACGCGCGCCCAGTCGATGGTCTCGCTGACCGAGGGCAGCTTCTTCAGATCCAGCGAACGGATCTCGTGGATGAAGCCGACCATCTGCCGGCGCAGCGCCTGCGAGATGCCGGGCACGCGGCTTTCGACGATACGTTCCTCGAGCCGCTGCTCCGGGAAGCCAATATGCAGATGCAGGCAGCGCCGCTTCAGCGCGTCGCCGAGATCGCGCTCGCTGTTGGAGGTGAGGATCACCGTCGGCGGCGTGATCGCGGAGACGGTGCCGAGTTCGGGGATCGTGACCTGGAAGTCGGAGAGGATCTCCAGCAGCAGGGACTCGAACTCGGCGTCCGACTTGTCGATCTCGTCGATCAGCAGCACGCAGCCGCCCGGCTGCTCCAGCGCCTGGAGCAGGGGGCGCGGCTCGACGAACTCCTTGGAAAAGAACACGTCGCCGAAATCGTGCAGCTGGTCGAGCGCGGCGTGCAGCGTCTGCGCGCCGCCGAGCACCTCGCCGAGCTTGTCCTTGAGGATCTGGGTGTAGAGCAGCTGCTTGGCGTATTTCCACTCGTAGAGTGCCTTGGCCTCGTCGAGGCCTTCATAGCATTGCAGGCGGATCATCTTCATGCCGCGCCAGGCGGCAATCGCCTTGGCGAGCTCGGTCTTGCCGACGCCCGCAGGGCCCTCGACCAGGATCGGCTTCTCGATCTGTTGCGACAAATAGACGGCGGTCGCGATCTGCCGGCTTGCGATGTAGCCCTGCGCGGCGAGGCCGCTCTCCACTGCCTCGATCGAGGTCGAGGCCTTCTGATCAGCCACGAAATGGCGCTCCCAAAGGTCCTATTTGAGGCTTGTTCTGCCTGCGTTCCCGGCAAAGAACAAGCCTCGTTTGGGAGACATCAGACCCGCGTGAACGGCGTTTTTTCCGCGAAACGCAAATACTTGCGCAGGTCGCGCCGTTCGCGCGATCAGTGCTTGCGGATGGTTTGTCTGACCTCGGCGCCGCAATCGGCGCATTCATAGACGAAGTCGATCTTGGCAAGGCTCCAATGCGGTTCGACCTCGCGGACATACATCGGCAGGAACCCCATGCACGTCGGGCAAATCACAGGCGCGATTTCGATATCCTGATGATGCTGTACATAAGCTGGCATCTCGGTTCTCCTTCGCAGGCGACCCATCAAACCCCGCGCGAAGGCTACTGCCGGTTGCCCGAAGGCTGCCATCAACTCTTTCGAACAGAGACGGAACGGCCGACGTTTGTGGTTCGCTGTGACATTCTTGTTACGGCTCTGTACTGTAACGGGCGGACTAAATGCCTATTTCACAGGCCGATCCGGTGTTCGGACTTCACCTCAACGATAAGGGAGCAACGCCCATGACGCATGCCATTCGCTTTCACAAGACCGGCGGTCCGGAAGTCCTGGTCTGGGAGGAGGTCAATGTCGGCAAGCCCGGACCGGGCGAAGCGCGCATTCGCCACACCGCGGTCGGTCTCAACTTCGTCGACATCTACAACCGTTCGGGTCTCTATCCCGCGCAATTGCCGAGCGGGCTCGGCAGCGAGGCAGCCGGCGTGATCGAGGAAGTCGGACCCGGCGTCACCGATTTGAAGCCGGGTGATCGTGTCGCCTATGGCGCTTCGCCGCTCGGCGCCTATTCCGAAGCTCGGCTGATCCCTGCCGACCGCTTGTTGAAGTTGCCTGACGGCGTCGACGACAAGACCGCGGCGGCGATGATGCTGAAGGGGTTGACGACGCAATATCTGATCCGCCAGACCTATCGGGTGAAGGCGGGCGACACGATCCTGCTGCATGCCGCCGCCGGCGGCGTCGGGCTGATCCTGAGCCAATGGGCCAAGCATCTCGGCGCGACCGTGATCGGCACCGTCAGCAATGACGAGAAGGCGAAGCTCGCCAAGGCGCATGGCTGTGACCACGTGATCATCTATACGCGCGAGGATTTCGTGAAGCGCGTCGACGAGATCACCGGTGGCAAGAAGGTGCCGGTGGTGTACGATTCCGTAGGCAAGGACACGTTTCTGAAGTCGCTGGACTGTCTCGCGCCGCTCGGCGTCGTCGCGCTGTTCGGTCAGTCTTCCGGCGCGGTCGAACCGCTCAATCTCGGCCTGCTGGCCCAGAAGGGCTCGCTCTACGTCACCCGGCCAACGCTGTTCACCTACGCCGCCAAACGCGAGAATCTCGTGGCGATGGCGAACGAGCTGTTCGATGTCGTGAAGTCCGGCGCGGTCAAGATCGAGGTGCACCAGACCTACCCGTTGAAGGACGCGGCCAAGGCGCACGCCGATCTCGCCGCGCGCAAGACCACGGGATCGACCGTGCTGACGGTGTGATCTCCCGTTGGGCGTTGGCGCAGGCTCGCTATCCCTGCGTCACGTCCGCTCGTGCTTGCGCAGGTCGCGGGCGTGATCGAGTCGGATCGCCTGGAGATCGACATCTTCGGGCGGAATCTGGGGGAGGGCGGCCTCGGTCAGGATGGCCTCGGTGACGTCCTCGACCGAAGACTCCGCGATCTCGTGGATGAACGAGATGTTCTGATATTCACCCGCGACGATGCGCGAGATGACCTCGCGCCGCGTGATTTCGGGATCGACGATCGCCTCGCGGCCGCGCCGTCCGTAGTCGATCATCACGACGAAATACTGCATGAAACGATCCTGCCGCGCCCCTCGTCGGAAGCGCGGCAGAGTATTTCCGAAAAACGGAATTAAGTCAAGCGCGATTTCCAAAAATCGGAAATCGCTCGATCGCCCCTATTTGCCTTTCTTGCGGGGGCGGGCCGATTTGGCGCGCAGCCGCTCGAGCTGCCCCTTGGGCATGGAGAGGCAGATTTCCCCGACCCAGTCGAGCTTTACGCCGACGATCGGCTTGGCATTGAAGCTGGTGAGATTGACGACGGAAGGGGATTTGCCCCGCTCGATGGTCTTCAAATAGCGCTCCCCGGTCTTGAGCCGGACCACGGCCTCTTCGCCGTAGAAGCTCGACAGCGGATGACGCTGGTCCTTGTAGACCACGATCACGTCGCCGCTCTCGTATTTGGGCAGCATCGAATCGCCCACGATCTCGAATGCGATCGTCTCTTCCATGATGGGGAAGGGCAGCGTGATGTCGCCGAGCCCATCGGGCGGAACCTGTTCGTAGTCCGGCTCGATCACCGCGCCGGCCCCGACGCGTCCCATGATCGGCGCGAGGTTGAGCTCGAGATATTCCATGATCGGAATGATTTCGGAGGCTTTCACGAGGCGCTCGCCGCCGAGGATCTCCGACACCGCGCCGGGCCGCACGCCCATCGCCGCCGCCAGGCCGCCCTTGCTCTTGCCCGTCTTCTCCAGGCCCCGCTCGATCATCGCAACGTCCAACATGGTGATTCCCTCGATTGCCCATCGGCTGCCCTCTTGTAGTCCGGAATTCGGAATAAATGCAATTATGAATATCAGAATTATTGCTTGACTCTCTCTTCGGAATACCGGAATGTGTATCTCGCCTCCGGTCGTGCGACCGGAGAAGGCGCATCACAGGACAGCAGCATGGAACTGGGTCATTGGCCGTCGGAGCACTCCGACGCGCTTCGCGACTATTTTCTCAAAGGACTATCCTATGCGGAGATCGGGAGAGAGATTAACGCAAGGTTTGGAACGGCTTACACGCGCAATGCCGTGGCGGGCCGGGTCAAGCGGCTCGGACTTGTCGGGTCGGCACGGGTGACGAGTCCGCCGATCGTGCCGTGCTTGCCGGGCGAGACCTGTTTGCTTTCGGCACATCGCCCGGCATTGCCGAACCTGATTCTGCCGCCGAAATCCGCGATGAAGCCCGCCGCACGGGTGAAGCTGCGCTGCGTCGGCGTCCAGCCGCGCCTGATCTCGTTCGCTGAACTTGCAGCCGGCGATTGCCGCTATCCCTATGGCGGCGACAGGGACGGGGAGGAGATCACCTTCTGCGGACATCCGCGCCAGTCAGGCTCCAGCTATTGCACGCCGCATGCGCGCCTGACGCGCCGGGCCGGAGTTGCGCCCGCCCGTACGGCCGGTCCCGTTGTGCTGAGGCTGGTCTTCGCCGCCTGAGCTGGCGGCCATCTGCCTGTCCAATCGTCAATCCTGCAAGGAGTATCCGAGTGGCACGTGCCCGACGCAACAAATCCTACAAATTGACCGGGATCTATGACCGGCGCTCGCGCGAGATGCCGTTCAATGCCGACGTGGCCGAGGTCGAGGTCGACAATCCATTGGCGCTCGATCCCGGCGAGAAGATCATGGCGATCCGCTCGGTCCGCAGCGATCCGCTCGGCCGGCTGCATTCGCACCATCAGATCGACGAGGCGCAATACCGCGGCGGACGCGCCTTTCAGAACGATTGGGAGAGGGCGGAGCGGGGGCCGCAGGCGGTGGATACGACGCGCGAATATGTCGATGGTACAAGCACGCGCGAGCCTCTGACCGAGAGCCAGCGCCAGGCGGTGCTGCGGCTGAACCGCGTCGAGCGCGAGCTCGGCACCGACGGCGCGGCGCTGGTGCACGACGTGCTGGTGCTGGGGCTCACCATGGACCAGATCGGAGAGCGTCGCGCGGTCCGTACGCAGCGCTGGAACGACTATTTTGCACGGCGCTTTCGCGAATGCCTGGACCGGCTGGCGCTGATCTACGGGTTTGCGACGGAAGCGGGGACGAAGCGTGCAGTCCGCCGCAAATGATGACGGCACGCCTGCGGTCTTCGGCCGTAGGCGTGCCGGTCCGCCGCTTACGGGTGCGGCACGATCTGGTAAGGGGTCGTGTAGGGCTCGACCCGGAGCGAGGCGTTGGCCAGAAGCCCGATCTTGGCGGTCGGCGCCTGCTGCAATTCGCCGCTTGGGCCGCGATGCACGTTGTATTGCCAGACGGTGAGGTCGCCCTTTTGCGCCAGCGCGTGCGCAACCGCGCTCGCATCATTGCCGCCGAGCGCCTGCAGCTCCTCCGCCGACAATCCGATGACGATTTCGTCCTTGATGGTGACGATCTTGAACAGATTCATCCTGGTCTCCTGCGCCCATGCGCCTTGTATCGAGAGGGTGAAAAGCGCGACCGCGGCGCCCTTGATGAGATCGCAGCGAGAAAGCATGCCGTCGTCCTTTGGTGCTGAGGCGCGCCCGAATCGATTTTGAGTCCATCGGCCATGGCGCCCGTGATCCGCGTGGCCGTTCCGCAACCGCTTTGTCGCGCGATCTTGAATGGCGGTTCACGGGCAGAAACATATCCGCAGCGATGAACCTCGATGCAGGAAGGCGAGTCCAAGGCCGAGAGCTTGAGGGACCGTCAGATGAAAATCACCGGCATCGTTTGCTTCCTGGCGTGGCTGGGTATGGCCCTCCCGGCTGCGGCCGCCGATCCCTTCTACGTGGGCAGCTGGACCTTCACGACCGCGGCGGTCGCACCATGGGCCGATCCACACCGCAAGCCTGACGACATCGAGCGGACGCGGCTGATGGGCAAGGCGGTTGTCTTCAAGACGAAAGAGATATCGGGGCCACGGCCCTTTGCCTGCGCGAAGCCGCAGTACAAGGTGACGGACTACACTCCCGACATGATCTTCCAGGGAGCATTCGACGAGATGCAGCGCGCCGACAAGAAAGCCGTTCCCAAGGCGCTTGCCGCCTCGCTCGGCTTCACTGGCGCGACGATCAGGACGCTGGAGACCGGCTGCGAGATCGACGTTCATTTCGTCGACGGTACAACCGCCGAGGTCGGACTCAACAATTACGTGTATACTCTGAAGAAACTTTAATCTGACCTCGCCCATCCCCGTTCACATCGGAAACACCGTGAAACGCTGTGCCGATTGACAGCGATTGAGGCTCTGTGCGTGATTAATGCTGCTTCTTGACGCAGGTGGGTGACGAGGATCGATATTCCTGTTATCCGGAATTGGCATGGTCCGATGCGGACGAAGCATCGCTAGGTCGATGGTTGGACTTGCCGGATGGGTTGTTTCTTGGCATAATTGCAACCTGATTGGTTGAGCCCGTCCGTTCGGATATGTCGTTCAGCGTGCTACCCGACGGGGCCACCCGGCCGCCAACTGACCGTCACCGCGACGTTCGGTCATGGCGTTCGGCTCTGAGTGGGGCCTCGATATCGGATCACGAATGCCGATGCTTGTCATAGGTGCGAGATGAAAAACCTCAATTTCGCGGCTGAACTGCACCTCAAGCTCGGCGCCCCAGCAAGCGGCACCGTCGAAAGCCTGCGCCTGCTCCGCGCGTTTCTGAAGCTCGCGCCTCGACAGCGCTTCGAGGTCATTAAGCTCGTCGAAGACCTCGCCACCGAAGAAACCCTCCCCGAACACCCCCTGTCCTGAGCCTGGCGGCGCGCCGGTCTTACGCCTTGTCCTTCGTTTCCTGCCAGCAGCCGGACCGCCGGACGACGTTTGTCCGGGTCTGGCCGCTGGCAGCCGATTGGGCAAGTGTGGTAATTAGTTAAGAAAAAGGGAGGAGTGCGACCATGATCGAACCGAAGCTCGAAGTTCCGGCCGAACTGCGCGACTTGGCCGAGAAGACGATTGACCAGGCCGAAAAGGCCTTCGGCATGTTTTTCGACGCTGCCACCAAATCAATGACGTCGGTTCCCGGAGCGGGCACCGAGGTCTCGAAGCAGGCGCTCGCTTTCACTGAGCAGAACATGAAGTCGGCCTTCGAGCATGCACGCAAGCTCGTCCATGCCACCGACCTTCAGGAAGCCATGCGAATCCAGTCCGACTTCCTGCGCAGCCAGTTCACCAGCGCCGGAGATCACATGCGCCAGATGACCGGCAGCTTCATGCAACCGGGCAAGGGCAAGTCCTGATTCTCTGCTCGTCCAGGGCGTGCCCACAAATTGATCTTGCCTGACGCCGCGATCCGCATTTCGATGCTGGTGCAGGTCCATGACGGGCCACCGAATGGATCCATTCGCCGTCCGTCATCCTTTCTGCTGATCCCTGTCGGTCCTCCGGCAGGGATTTGCATGTTGCGGCACACGCGCGAAGCATCGCACTCACCCGCAGCACGATCGCGGAAATTGCGAGAGATCGATGCGAGCGATGATCGCCCGCAGCAGCCTGCGGACCGAACGATAGATCGGCCGCGCGAATCCCGGCGTTTTTGCCGCGGGCAGTTCAAGACTTTCCGTATGAACGCTTTCGATCAGGTGCGACACGGGCCTCTCCGGGATGGTGAGGCTCTTGCTATCGCGGCCTGCCCGGTGCGGCCTTGATCTGCCGCAAGGCGCACCCGGCTAGTAGTCGCCCGGATTCATGATCATCGGGCTTCTCGTGTCGGCCGGTGCGAGCGCGCTGCTGGCGCTGTCGCGCAGGAAGCGGTCGAGCGTTGCCTGGATCTTCTCCTTGACCGCGTCGGGGCCGCGATCGCTCATCTCGGTGTGCTGTGCGCCGGTATGGACGATGTCGATGCCGCGCGCCTTCGCCTCTTCCGGCGTCGGCAGCACGCCGGGATCGGTCTGGAAGTGCGGATCCTTGGAGCGGAACGACAAAATCTTCAAATGGTCGCTGAGCACGAAAGGCACCCGCAAATTGTCGAGCGTGATCACCTTCGACACCAGCTCCGGATGCTGATGGGCGACATACATGGAGACGTCGCCGCCATTGGAATGCCCGACGAGGGTGATGTGGTCGTAATCGACGTTCTCCTGCCGCCGCTTCAACTCGCCCAGCGTGAAGAGGATGTTGGCCTCGCAGCGAATATAGACCTCGCGCCGGCCGACATATTGCTGGCCGACATGGGTCATCAATGGCGGATCGCTCGGCAGGTCTTGCTGGAGGCTGGCAACGAGATAGCCACGCGCGGCGAGCACGTTGGCAAGGAAGGAATACTCGGTGGCCTTGACGGTGTTGCCGTTGCTGATGACGGCAAGCGGGAGCTTCCAGAGGCCGAGATTGGCCTTGTTCTCGTAATCGCGCCGCACCGCGATCTCGACCGAGATCGGCCGCTGGCGGGAGGCGTCGAACAAGGACAACGTCTCATGGCGGATCGCGAACCGGCTGACCACGAAATACTGGCCGACGCCGAGAACGCAAAGGAACGCCAGGATTGCAAACACCCTTTTCATGGTCCGTCTCAATCACTTTCGGCTGAACATGGTCATTGGGAACTCCCGGATCGAGCGATCGTGAGCAGGTTACGGGATTAAATTTAGGCAAGTCTGTGAGAAGCGCCGCAAAAGGGCCGCATCAAGGCATGCGACGGCGGCGGTTCGCGCGGCTAGAGGCAGCCGCCCGTGCCGTGTTCTGGGCAGAGCCTGAACGCGCTCGACAACGTGAACAGGAAACGCGGGCTGCGGCGCTCGTTGTCCGGCGCCCGGTAGCTCAAGGGGACGGCCACGCCGAAATCGGCCAGGAAATCGTCCGGCAGGAAGAACCGCACGCCGGCCCCGGCCGATGTCAGCGAGAGGCCGTCGCCCAGACGGTAGCCGTCGTTCCAGACCGCGCCAGCGTCGCCAAAGGCGTAGAGCTGATAGCCGCTCCAGTAGCGGAAATTCAGCTTCTGGTCGAAGCGCACTTCGAGCGAGCCGGCAAGACCGTTGTCGCCGCTGATCTCGGCCGCGCCGTAGCCTCGGCCGAAGGCCGCGCCGCCGAGATAGAATTGCTGCGAGGTGAACAGCGGCCGCGATGCGGTCTGGCCTGCCGCCGAGAGCTTGAGCGACCAGGCGTCGTTCAGCGTCTGATACCGCGTGAACCAGAAATTCAGCACGGAGAAGTTCGAGGACGCGCCGTCGCGCGACAAGAGATCGTCGTCGAAATGCGAGGCGCCGAAGATGTCGAGGCCCTGGCGGTAGGTCATTGTCGTGAAATTGGTGCCGCCGAAGCGATCCTGCAGCCGGTAGTCGGCGGTCAGGCTCGCGGTCCTGATGTGGTCGTTGTACCAGGGGCCGTAAACATCGTGCTCGGAGACGTTGCTGAAGGTCGTCGCCGCTGTCAGCGTCAGCGTGGAGGATTGCGACTGCAACGGCACGATGCCGGCACGCAGCTCGAAAGCCTCGGTCGTGGTGATGTCGCTGTCGAGGCGGCGGGCGTCGCCCGGCCGCACCGCGCTGTACAGGACCGACGCGCCGAGACGCACGCCGTCGACGCCAACAGGCGCGTCATAGGAGAGGCGCGCAAAGCCGAGTTCGCGTGGATCGTTGGCAATGGTCGACAGGTTGACCGCCAGCGTGTCGCCGGGCGTGAGATAGGAGTTGAACGCGCCGGTCGCGTAGGTCTGCCAGGGGCCGACCGAGGACGAGCCGAGATTGTCCAGACCGAACGACGTGAAAACGTGCCAGGTCTTGACATAGACCGTGAGACGGAAGCGGCCGGTCGCGCCGCCAATCTCCTTGAGCGCGGTATCGGTGATCCGGACACCCGGCCTGCCGTTGATCAGGAAGAGCTGGCGTTCGAGCGTTGCGAGGCGCGACGGCTGTTCGGCCAGAACCGGAGCGAGCATCGGCCTCACGCCGAACTGCTCGGCGCCGTCGCCTTTCAGCTCGGCGTCCACGATGGCGCCTTCGATCACCTGGACGCGGACACGACCGTCGGCGATGTCCTGCGGCGGCACGATCGCGCGGCTTAAGTGGAAGCCGGCGGCGCGATAGAGATCGCTGATCGCGCCTGCGATCGCGGCGAGGTCGGCCTGCGAGACCTTCTTGCCGAGATAAGATTGATAGACCGTAGCGATGCGATCGCCGGAAATGGCATGGGCGCCGCTGACAGTGACGCCGCGCAGGACGAATTGCGGCCTGGTGTCGCCGCCGGTGTTGGGCTGGCCAACCGTCGGCAGTCTGACCGCAGGACGTCTCAGCGATTCCTGTTCGGATTGGTTTTCAAAGTATTTCTCCGGCTGTCGCGGATCGAAGCCGGGCTGGTTCGCCTGCTGCGCGAAAGCCTGCGGAACGCCCGTAAGAATTGGTGCCGCGAACGCCAGCGCGGCGAGGACATGCCGCTTTGCAACCTGGGTGACGAACCGCTCTCCGTAGTTCAACGGAGAAATTCCCATGAGCCGGTAAAGGTTCGCTAGCCGCATGATTTTTCTTAGTTTTTTATGGTCAATGAAACGTTAATGGTACCTGCCGACCAGTTGCTTCCCGCTAATTCTATGTTGAGTGATTTCGGATACGTCGGGGTCCGCCTGTAACGGGGACTGAGGGTCATCATGCGCGGCAGAGTTGGAATGCGGTGCGCCTTCGTGGCTGCGCTGATCCTGGGAATGGCTTCTGCTGCGCACGCTGCGGACGATGGTGTCTGGTCGGTCAGCAAGTCCTCAGGCGAGGTCTGGCTTGCCACCGATGGTGCGCAGCCCGTGTCGCTGAATCAGGACGGCACGCTCAAGCCGGGCGATACCATTCGCACCGGCCGCAACGGACGCGTGCTGCTCGTCCGCGGTGAAGAAACCATTTTGATCTCTCCGAACTCGGTGGTCGGCTTACCCGCCGAGAAGAAGGAGGGGCTTTCGACCACGATCATCCAGCAGGCGGGCTCGATCCTGCTCGAGGTCGAGAAGCGTAACGTCAAGCATTTCGAGGTCGAGACGCCCTATCTCGCCGCCGTCGTCAAGGGAACGCAGTTTAGCGTCACCGTGGGGACAGGCAGCACCAAGGTCGGCGTGCTCCGCGGCCAGGTCGAAGTCTCTGACTTCAAGACGGGACAGATCGCCCAGGTCATGCCGGGACAATCGGCGACCGCCTTCGAGCACGGCAAGCCCGGCCTCAGCCTGGGTGGTGCCGGTACCTTCAATCCGATCGAGCAGGGCAAGCCGCGTGCCTCGACGATCGAGCGCGTCCCCGTGCCGAAGTCGGGCCTGTCGGCGCCGCGCAATGCGGCCAACGGTCATGCGATCCACGCGCTTGGTCCGATCGACAAGGGAGCGAAGGCAGTCGGCGCGCCGAAGCAATCGCATCAGGCGAGCGGAGCCCACGCGCCCAAAGCCGGCGTCGTCCGCATCTCGAGCTCGCTCGGCGAGGTCAAGCTGAACTTCCACAAGGTCACGAACGGGCTTGCTCACGGCGCGACTGCTCCCGGACAGGTGCGCAACGCGAACGCCAGCACCAATACCGAGACGGTCTGGAGCGATAGCAAGACGAGCACGACGACAACGGCCGCGAACAGTTCGACCGTGACGGCCGCTACCACGAGCAGCAGTGCTGCTGCGGTCAGTGCCACCTCTTCGTCGACAAGTGCGACGACGACTGTTGCGACCAGCGCTGGGTCGACCAGCGATGCGTCAGGCAAGAATGGCAACAATGGCAATGGAAACGCCGGCAACAACGATAACGGGAATAACGGCAACAACGGAAACGGTAACGGCAATAGCGGTGCCACCGGGAACGGCAAGGGCAACAACGGTAACGGCAACGGAAATGGCGGCGGTAACGGCAGCAACGGCCACGGTAACGGCCGGCACTGACGCCAATTCCAAGGGGTGAGGGGGCGCACGCGCTGAAGCGGGTGTGCGGGAGGATCGGGTGAAACGCTATCGGCCGCATATTCTGGTCGTGATCGCGCTGGCGGTCGTGCTGTCCACGGGATGGCATGGCGCGCTTCGCAATGCGCTCACCGATCTGCGTTTCGCCTGGCAATCGCGTCCGGCGACCGGCAACGTCGTCGTGGTGGCTATCGACGCGCCCTCGATCGACCAGATCGGGTTTTGGCCGTGGCCGCGGCGGCTCCACGCCGAGCTGTTGCACAGGCTCGAAGCGGCGGGCGCGCAGGACGTCGCCTTCGACGTCGATTTCAGCACGCCGTCGGATCCGGCCTCGGACGCGGCCTTCCTCACGGCGCTTCGCGAAGTCGGCGGTTCGACGATCCTGCCGTCCTTCAAGCAGCCGGCGCCAAACGGCGGCACGGCGCACATCAATCGTCCCTTGAAGCCATTCAGTAACCAGTCGTGGCCGGCCGTCGTCAATGTCGCGATTGAATCCGACGGGCTCGTCCGCCGTTATCCGGTTGGTGAAAAGCTCGGCGACTCCCAGATGCCGTCGATGGCCGTCGTGCTGGCCGGGCAGGACGCCAATCGGCGGCCGCCCTTCCTGATCGATTACAGCATTCGCGCGTCCTCCATTCCAACCGTCTCCTATTCCGACGTGCTGCGCGGCGACGCCGCGACCCTGGACAAGTTGAGAGACAAGAAGATCATCGTCGGCGCCACGGCGCTTGAGCTGGGCGACCGGTTCAGCGTTCCCAACGGCAAGATCATCTCGGGGCCCGCCCTCCAGGCGCTCGCTGCGGAATCGATCCTGCAGAACCGCATGCTGCGCTGGACCTCAGATGCCGGCATGTTCATTGGCTTGGGTCTGATCTGCCTGCTGATGATGTATTCGTGGCGCCGCTTCGCACCCGGCGTCCGCGTCGCGGTCCTCGTTGCAGCGGGGGCCGGCATCGAGCTGGCCGCTGCCCTCGTGCAGGCAAAATGGCCGCTCATCATCGACACGTCGCTGTTTCATATCGCGATCATCGCCTATCTGACGGCGATCGCGCTCGACGAGATCGATTTCCGCGGTCTTCTAGGGCGCATCGCCGAAAGCCGCTTTCATCGTATCGCAATGTCGCTCGGCGACGGTCTGGTCTGCACCGACGAGGATCACCGGATTACGGTGTGGAATCCCGGCGCGAGCGCGATCTTCGGTTACATGCCGGCTGAAATGATCGGGCAGCCGTTCGAGGCGCTCTGTGCGGTGCCCGCGGATGCCGGCGCAAAGACCTTCGCCATGCGTGATGCGGCGCGCCAGGCGCTGCTGGTGCCCGGCGGTGCCGTCGTCGTCGAGTTCGTGGGCCGGCGCAAGAACGGCGAGACGTTCCCCGTCGAAGCGAGCTTCTCGGGCTGGCAGGGAACGGACGGTTTCCAGTACGGAGCGATCCTGCGCGACATTTCGGTTCGCAAGCGCGAAGCCGAACGTGTCCGATATCTTGCCGAACACGACGCGCTGACGGGGCTTGCCAACCGCAATATGCTGCATGCCGGGCTGGTCGACATGATTGCGGATGCGGAGCGGCGCTCCTGCGAGGTTGCGCTGCTGGTGATCGGGCTCGACGGCTTCCAGCGCATCAACGACATGCTGGGTCATTCCGCCGGCGACCTCGTGCTGCAGGCGGTCGCTGATCGCCTGAAGGAGCAGGCCGGAGATCGCTCAGTCGTTGCCCGGCTCAGCGGCGATGAATTTGCCATTGGGCGCGAAAGCGCAGATGGCGGCGAGCCGATTGCGGAGTTCGCCGAGCGCATCACGCGCGCGTTCGAGGCTCCGCTCACGACGGGCACGCGCCAGCATCGCGTGCGGATCAGCCTCGGCGTCGCCGTCTATCCGGAAGGCGGGCACAACGCCGACGATCTCCTGAGCAACGGCCATCTCGCACTTACCAAGGCGAAGCTGACGCGGCGCGGCAGCCACGTGATCTTCGAGAACGCGATCCGGCAAGAACTGGAGAACCGGCTGACGCTGGAGAGCGAACTGGCGCTTGCCGCAGACCGAGGCGAGTTTGAGTTGTTCTACCAGCCCCAGGTTCGGCTGGTTGACGGCGGCCTGGTCGGCGCTGAAGCGCTCATCCGCTGGCGGCATCCCCTGCGCGGCCACGTGTCGCCCGGCGAGTTCATGCCGGTGGTCAACACCTCGGCGCTCTCCGAGCGAATCGCGACCTGGGTGATGGAGACTGCCGCTCGTCAGGCGCGCGCCTGGGAGTTGTCAGGCAGCAGCGTGCGCGTCGCGATCAACCTGTCGCCGTCGCAGCTCCACTCCGGCGATCTCGCGCATTCGGTTGCGACCCTGCTCGACACGACGGGGCTCACGGCCTCGCTGCTCGAGCTCGAGGTCACCGAAGACATCCTGCTCCATGACGAGGCTCGCGTGCTCGACATGTTCAAGCGGATCCAGCAGCTCGGCGTGCGCATCCTGTTCGACGATTTCGGTACGGGCTACGCTAGTCTGAGCTATCTGAAGAAGTTTCCGCTGGATGGCCTCAAGATCGACCGCTCGTTCGTGCTCGACCTGCTCGCCGATTCCGACGATGCTGCGATCGTCGGATCGACGATTGGCCTCAGCAAGCAGCTCGGTCTGACAGTCGTGGCCGAAGGCATCGAGAATCGCGCCACGGCCGACTTTCTGGTCAGCATGGGATGCGAGGAAGGGCAGGGCTATTTCTTCGGCCGTCCGATGCCTGCCGCGGCGTTCGAGACACAATTTCTCACCGCTGAACTCGAAGCCGTCAGCGCCGCCTGAAGCGCCCTCGATAGCGGCCGCTAGCGCCGGCGCGCGACCGCCACGCCAAACAGGAAAGCGACGAACAGACTCGCCAAGGGCGCTTCGCGCGTGATCGCTGCGACAGTCGCGAGCGATCGTCCGGGCTTTCGCGCCTCATCGATTGCATGGGTGAGACGGTCGACGGCGGCGTGCAAGCCTCCTGCGACCTCGCCGATGGTCTGGGAGACGTCGGTTGCTGCGTCCATGGCGCGTTCGGCCATGCCGGGCTGGGGACTGGGCTGCGGTATTTCCGTGCTCAAGCGCGCGATCTCCGAACCTGACCGAAAGATTGAGACCGGCACCTTTGGCTATCCGCGCGAGCGCTCGTTTTGGAACAGCGGGCCCGAAGACCTTTGGCTATCCGCGACAGGCGCCGTTTTGAACGGCGGGTGCCGGCCTTGCAGTGGAAATGCGCCGTACGCCAATTAGTTCCGGCGGGACGCATTTCGTTGCGAAATCCCCGGGAAACGACGGGTGCGAATCTCTGTTAGGCTGGTGCAGCCTTGCTGAACTCGGGAGATTGCCGTGACCGACCGGACCATGGACCGAGCCCGGCGCATCGCCTTGCTCGGCGCGCCCATCGACATGGGGGCCTCGCAGCGCGGTACCTTGATGGGCCCTGCGGCGCTGCGCACGGCCGGCCTTGCGATGCTGCTCGAAAGTCTCGATTTCGACGTCGTCGATTACGGCGATCTCTCCGTCGCCGAGGTCACGGACCTCGCCGACAGGCCGCCCGTGAAGGCAAATCACTACCGCGAGATCCAGCGCTGGACGCGCGTGCTGAGCCGCAGAGGCTACGAGATCGCGCAAACCGGTGCGTTGCCGATCTTCCTCGGCGGCGATCACACCTTGTCGATGGGCTCGGTCAATGCGATGGCACGTCACTGGCAGGAGCGTGGGCGCGAGCTGTTCGTGCTCTGGCTCGATGCACATGCCGACTACAACACGCCGGAGACGACGATCACGGCCAACATGCACGGCATGTCGGCGGCATTCCTGTGCGGCGAGCCGGGCCTTGACGGCCTCCTGGGCGACGATCCGCGCGCCTCGATCGATCCTGACAGGCTCGATCTGTTCGGCGCACGCTCGATCGACAAGCTCGAAAAGGAATTGATGCGCGCGCGACGGATCAGGGTCGTCGACATGCGCCAGATCGACGAGTTCGGCGTCGCCGTCTTGATCCGCCGCGTCATCGAGCGGGTCAAGGCGAGCAATGGCGTGCTGCATGTCAGCTTCGACGTCGACTTCCTCGACCCTTGCGTGGCGCCGGGCGTCGGCACCACCGTGCCGGGCGGTGCGACCTATCGCGAGGCGCATCTGATCATGGAGCTGTTGCACGATTCCGGCGTGGTCGGATCGGTCGACATCGTCGAGCTCAATCCATTCCTCGACGAGCGTGGCCGGACCGCGCGCACGGCGGTCGAACTGATCGGCAGCCTGTTCGGCCAGCAGATTACCGATCGGCCGACGCCGAGCAACGCGATCGCCCCGGGGGAGTGAATCAAGCTGCTTGCGTTTGTGCGCTGCAAGGAAAGGAACTGCTCCTGCGGCCGCTGGATTTAGACCAGCCCCGATCAAAATCGTTGGCTTTTGAAACAGCTGCGAATTGCAAATACCGCAGTCGGATTGTTTGATGCGGGCTCAGCGCCAGCGGAGGGCCCGCAATGAGCAGTACGATGCATCCCGACGACAATCCCGTGACGACCACGCGCCGCCGCCTCCTGACCACCGGTTCGGCAGCCATTGGAGGTGCCGTTCTCGGCGCGGGCGCTTCTGCGGCAGCGGAGACGGACAATCTTCCGCCCAACGTTCCTGAGTGGATGAAGGCGCCGGGCGACCCCATGGGAAGCCAGCCTTACGGCGCGCCCTCGCCGTTCGAGAAGGGGGTAGTCAAAAACATCTCGAAGACTCTCAAGCAGTACATCTCGGCGTCCAGTCGTACGCCCTTGCAGGAGCTCGACGGCATCATCACGCCGAACGGGCTGTTCTACGAGCGGCATCACGGCGGCGTCCCCACCATCGATCCGGCGCAGCACCGGTTGATGCTGCACGGGCTCGTCGAACGGCCGCTGATCTTCACGATGGACGATCTCAAGCGATTTCCATCGGAGTCGCGCATCCACTTCCTCGAATGCTCCGGCAACCCCGGCTACAGCAGGCCCTACGGCAAGACGGCATCGGACCTCGTGGGTCTGGTGAGCTGCGCGGAGTGGACCGGCGTCAGCCTGAAGCTGGTGCTTCAAGAGGCCGGGCTGAAGCCGGAGGCCAAGTGGGTGATCGCCGAGGGCGCCGATGCGGCAGCGCTGACGCGCAGCATCCCGATCGAGAAATGCCTCGAGGATGCCATGCTGGTCTACAGCCAGAACGGCGAGCGGCTGCGGCCCCAGCAGGGCTATCCGCTGCGGCTGCTCCTGCCGGGCTTCGAAGGCAACATGAGCGTGAAGTGGCTGCGGCGCCTGCATGCGACGGCAGAGCCCGTCTATTCGCGCGAGGAGACGTCGAAATACACCGATCTCTTGCCGGACGGCACCGCACGCGAGTTCTCCTTCTACATGGAGGCGAAGTCGATCATCACGCGTCCCTCGGGCGGCCAGCGTCTGGGCGCGCCGGGCTTCCACGAGATCACCGGCATCGCCTGGAGCGGACATGGCAAGATCGCGCGCGTCGAAGTGTCGGTGGACGACGCCAAGAGCTGGCAGGAAGCGCGCTTGCAGGAGCCGGTGCTGACGCGTGCCCTGACGCGCTTCCGTCTGCCGTGGCAATGGGACGGCAAGCCCGCCGTGATCCAGAGCCGCGCGATCGACGAGACCGGCTATGTGCAGCCGACCCTGGCCGAGCTGCTTGCAGTGCGCGGCGAGAATTATTTCTACCACAACAATGCGATCTGGCCCTGGCGCATCGCTCAAGACGGCGAGGTGACGAATGCGCTGGCGTAACACTTGCGGCGTGGTCTCTGCGATCCTCGCCGGCATCTGGGTAAACGTAGCGCAGGCACAAAGCCCCTTCGGTATCGGTCGGCCGGCAACGGCCGCCGAGATCGCAGGCTGGAATATCGACATCGGCCGCGACGGCAGCAATTTGCCGAAGGGAAGCGGCTCGGTCGCTCATGGGCGTGAGTTGTACGCTCAGCAATGTGCCTCGTGTCACGGCGACAAAGGCGAAGGCGGCCTGGGCGACCGGCTCGCCGGCGGACAGGGCACGATCGGAACGGCAAAGCCGGTCCGAACCGTTGGCAGCTACTGGCCTTATGCGCCGACATTGTTCGACTACATCCGCCGCGCGATGCCGCAGAATGCGCCGCAATCGCTGGGCGACGATGACGTCTATGCGGTGTCGGCCTACGTCCTGAGCCTGAACGGGCTTGTTGCGGCGGATGCGATCCTCGACGCCAAATCGCTGGCGGCCATCAGAATGCCGAACCGAGACAAATTCGTCGGCGATGCGCGTCCGGATGTGAAGAAGTGACCTATGGGAACGATCAAGTTCCGGGCTTCAGCTCGGAACTTGCCAAAGCTTAAGGGGAACTTGCGAGGACCAATTTGAATTAACCTGCGAGAGGAAACAGAGTGGGTCTTTCTATGGCAATGGATCGTTTCGCAAACTCCATGTCCTCGGCGCTTCGCCATCCCGGCGTGATTGCGCTGATCGTGGCCGGCTTGACGATCGCTGCAATGTTGATCGTCGACCACGGTCCTTGGAACCGAGCCAAGACTCAGCCGGCCCATGTCGCGATGTACGCAACCACGGGCGAGGCTGCGCGTGCCGCAGGCGCCGCAGTGCTTCCGACTGAATCGAGGTCGTCGCTCGAACCGGCGCGGCCGGGGCCGAAAACATCCCCGACTGTCAATCCCGTGACGCCGTAGCTCGCGGATCGCGACGCCGTCGAGCCAAAGCCTGCGTCGAACTCGCTCCAGGTCCGCGCGCAAGCCCCACTCCAGCCGCAACTGTTAAACTAGCTTGGGATCGTCGTGAATCCCGAAGGGGCGCGGCCGGCCCTGGCGTTCTTGGTGGGAAAGGGCCGTAGAAACGGATTGAGGATAGCCATGATCTTGCCAGGGATCGTCGCGAAATCGCACCAGGCTCTGACATCTTTGGCCACAATCCGAGCCGAGCTTCCGGCCATGCAATTCTTGGCCGTGATTTCGATTCTGGCGCTGCTCACGTTGAGCGGCGCTGCCATTTCCGATCAGCTTCTGACGGCCGATCAGCACGCCGCGCAAGGGGTGGAGTAGCGCGGCGGGCGAGGGCGCTTTTGTCTTCTGGGGGGACGACAGCAATGCTTTCGATTGATCAGTTTCTGCGGTTCATCGCCGTGCCGGCCGTGTTCGCGGCCTTCATCATCGCCTCGCAGATCTCGGCGGCGTTGTCGCCGCACTAGTCAGCCGATCAGGGACGAGCCGAGCAGCGCGAGGACGGCCAGCGCCATCAGCGCCGTGCCGAGCCAGCCCAGCGCGATCAGCCATGACCGCGCCCGGAAGCGGCCCATGATCGCGCGGCTCGAGACGATCAGCATCATCATCACCATGATCGGCACCGCGACGACGCCGTTGAGCACCGCGCTCCACACCAGCATGTGGATCGAATCGATCCCGGTGAAGCCGAGGCCGAAGCCGATCGCGGTCGCGGCGGCGATGATAGTGTAGAACCCGACCGCCTCGTCCGGCTTTGCCTCCAGCGTGGCGCGCCAGCCGAAGATCTCCGCGACGCCGTAAGCCGCCGAGCCCGCCAGCACCGGGATCGCGAGCAGGCCGGTGCCGATGATGCCGGTTGCGAACAGGGCGAAGGTGAAGTTGCCGGCGAGCGGCCGCAGCGCTTCGGCCGCCTGCGTCGCCGAACTGATGTTGGTGACGCCGTTGGCGTGCAGGACCGACGCCGTGGTCAGGATGATGAAGAAGGCGATGACGTTGGAGAGCAGCATGCCGGAGATGGTGTCGGCCCTGATGCGCGCAAGCTCCGGCTTGCCGCCGTGCTTCAGCTCGCGCAGCGGTTGGTCGTGCTTGCCGCAATTCATCTCCTCGACCTCCTGGGAGGCCTGCCAGAAGAACAGATAGGGGCTGATGGTGGTGCCGAGCACGGCGACCACCATCATGAAATAGTCGGCGCTGACATTCGCCTTCGGCCACACCGCGGCGAGCAGCGCCGTGCTCCACGGGATCTTCACGGTGAAGGCGGTTGCGACATAGGCGAACAGCGCCAGCGTGAGGAATTTCAGCAGCGGCGAATAGCGGCGATAGGGCAGGAACACCTGGAGCAGGGTCGAGCCGGCCGCGAAGATCAGGGCGTGCTCGTGGTTGAGGCCGCCGATGACGAGCGAGAGCGCCTCCGCCATCGCGGCGATGTCGGCGGCGATGTTGAACGTGTTGGCGGCGACGAGCATGGCGACCAGCGCCAGCACCGCCCAGCGCGGCGCGATCTGCATGACGTTGGCGGCAAGCCCCTTGCCGGTGACGCGCCCGATCTGCGCGCTGACGAGCTGGATCGCGATCATGAACGGCGTGGTCAGGAAGACCGTCCAGAGCAGTCCATAGCCGAATTGCGCCCCGGCCTGCGAATAGGTGGCAATGCCCGACGGGTCGTCGTCCGCCGCCCCGGTGATGAGGCCCGGCCCCAGCCGTTGCAGCAGGCTCGGCGTGGATTTCGTCGGGGTCAGGGCACTGTCGGTCATGGACAAGGGGGCTCGGGGTCGGTGCGGCGTCTTTTTAGCAAATGCAGGGGAGGGAACAAAAGTTCCTCGTGGCCATCCGCGGATGGCCACCCCTCGCACATTTCTGATTATGCTAAATTCGCTTGACCCGTCGGGCAAAACACCTGTAGATTGGCATCATCCCGAAAGCTTCGAAGCGCTGCCGCCCGGCAGCGAGCCTGGCCGCATCCGCCGGCGGAATCCGGGCGCGCGAACATGCGCAGGCCCGCCTCGCGATCTATTTGACGCTGACGAACATGCCCCAGGCCGCGGCGAGCGCCGCGCCGGAAAAGACGATCAGCGGGTTCTCGCAGAACGCGCTGCCATAGCTGCACATGTTCGCGCCGAACTGGCCGAGCTCGTGATGGCTCGCGGAGTAGAACAGTCCCGACAGCACCAGCAATGCAGCGGCGACGTAATACATCGCAATCTCTCCAGCGCCCTATGTCCGGGCGACATCATGTCTGCCCGACATGTCCCAGCATGGCGCGAAGAAATTTCGTTCCGCCGAATCCGTTTTGCTGCATTTGAGTTAAAGTTTGACCGTTCGGTGAAAGCACCTGCAAGATGACGGGATCAGGATGGCCGTCATGACGGATCGGGAAACAGAGATCTCGGCGGACGTCAAGGGCTGGTTCGCCGGCTGCGCGGCGGCAACGGCGGTCCTCTTTCTGTACGGACTGGTCGCGGCGCTCGCGAAGGGACTGACGTTTCCCTTGCTGTTCGCCGGGCTGTTCGTTGCCGCCGTCCACTTCGCTTTCATCGCCATGTTCACGGCCGTTCCGGCCGGACTGTTGATGTGGGGCGTGCGCAAGGCGCGGCTGGAACTTGTCGCGCCTCTGTTTGTCGCCTGCGGTGCGGCGCTGGGCTGGTCCGGTAATTATCTCTTCAGTCCGTTCGACCGGGACCGGATGCTCTATGCCGCCGCGGGCGCGGCTGCGGGCCTTGCTGCGTGGTATTGCAGCAGAAGGCCCTTGGCCAAGACGACGGAGCGCGCAGCGTCAGAGGGCGGGACGACCTAAAGAATGATCCGGAAAGATGCGCAGCGGTCTTCCGAAAAGATCAAGCGCAGACAACAGGCTAGAGCGCGATGACGAATCATCCTGATCTCGCTGCCGCTTAGTCCGGGGACTTCGGTAGCCGCGTGATCCGCTCTTCCTGATCCGCCATGGCGTCGTAGGCTTCCGCCATCCGCAGATATTGAGTGCGCGTCGCTTCGTCGGCCATCAGCTCGGACTTCGCGCGCAGCTCTTCGGCCTGGTGGCGGTGCCGGGCTGCTTCGCTCACAAAGTCCATGGGTGATTCCCTCCGGGGCGGGGTTGAGACACTTCACTTAACGCATGTGAAGGCGGAGGTTTCCATGGTTTGGCATATCTCGCCGATGTCGGATTCGCTGCACTCACGGGCACTTCTTGTCATGGAGGAAAATCGCAGGCTGCGCGAGGACAAGATGCGTCTCGACCGCGAATATGCCGAGCGGATCGAGGCGCTTCGCTTCGCGATCCTCGAAAGCGCGATGTCGCGCGCCGAGAGCAAGGCGCGCCGCGACAACAGGGGCTGAGGCCACCCAGGCAGGCGCAAGATTCTGACGAAACACGCCTGAAACAGTCCTGAAACCAGATCGTCCTGAACTCCTTCGCGTCCGGCCCCGACCAACGGAGCGAAAAGGAGACAATCATGATCCAGATCGGTTCGAAGGAAGAAGTCGCGTTTCTGCTGGCCCTGTTCGGCACCCATACCCAGCCCGTGAAAAAGCCGAAGCCGAAATCGCGGCAAGGATGAAGGATACCATGCCTGGCCTCGCCGAATGCCAGAGCCTCCTGCGCCTGTTGATCGCGAGGGGCGACCCCAAGGCCATCCCGCTCGCCAAGGGCGCCATCGATCAATATCTGAACACCGCGCCGGTCAGCGCCCGCGGGCGCGGCCTGCGCGTGCTCCAGCGCGATGCGCTCGATCAGTACGGTGTCGCGGTCGGCGTGCAGCGTTCGTTTGCCGAGACTGTAGATGCCTATATCGAGCGCAAGCTGGCCGAGGAATGAGGCGGCCGCGGGCAGCCAATCTTGCCACGCCCGTGCGCGGCTAGTTCATCTTGCGGCGCAGCTTCTGGATCACCTGCTGGAGGCTGGCTACATACTCTTCAATGAGGCGGCGAGCTTCCTCGGTCCGCGACAGCTTGGCGGGCGGCGGGTCCTGTATCTTTGGAGGCTGGCGATCCATGGTTACAAGCCGCGCTGTTTGTCAGGCGCTCGGCTTGATCTATCGCAAGGGAGCAGATCCTATTTTTCGAACCAGGACCGGATGGGAACCAATCGGCTTAACATGGGTTAAGCTTGCGGGCGTTCTGTCCGGAAGCGGTTGGCATGATGCCGAATGACCGGGAATGGATCGAGATCCTTGTCGAGACGCGGATGAGCCGCATCCGCGCCGGCAACCAGGCCACGCTCCAGATGCTGCAACGCTCCATCGAGATGATCGCGTCCGCGGAGGCGCTGCTGGCCGCACCCGTGCCCCGGGTCTGGCCCAGATCGCAAGATCGGACGGAAGAACTGTCTGAGCACCAAAGTGACGCCGATTAACCTGGGGCAGGGAAACGCCCCTGCGAGAGCTGTATTCTCCTCCGCATGACGGATGACGATGAAAAGCGCGAGGATTCCGTGGTGCATCTCTGCCGCCGCTGCCCGGAATGCGAGGCATGGCCGAGGCTCGCGGACAAATTCCTGGACCCGCGCAGCGGCACGACCGTCCGTGTCTACCTGTGCGCGTGCGGCAAGCGCACCTGGGGTGACTGAATTCCGCTGCAGCCTTTCCTCGAAAGGTGTATGGTCACGTCATCACCGGCCGAGGCTCTGCCCGTAGGCGTCGGTGGCTGAGAGACCGATCGCGCTCCCGCCTGCATGAGCGAAGGGAGCGCGGCCATGATCGGCAAATCACTCATCGACAGCGTGCACGAGCTGGCTGCCGAGATCAGCGAGCAGAATGCCCGCATCCGCGAGCTGACGGCGCAAGCGGCCAGCGTGCTGAAGCAGCCGCGGCCGGACACCTTCCTCGGCCGCAAGACCCATGAGCCTTTTCCGAAAGAACAGGATTTCAGGACGGGCGTGACGGATTGACGATGCGACCCGATGTGGCGCCGGACGCCGCCTGCTTGAGCAGGCCGATCTTGCGGCCGAGCTGCCAGACCTCGACATTTCCCTGCCGGGTGAACTGCCGCGCGAAGGCGAGCGCCTTCTCGTCCGACATCGCCTCGAACGCTTCGGCGGAGCGGAAGACGCCGTTCTCGCCGACCAGATAAGCGCGGTATTGCTGCGTCATGTCGGAGCCCTCAGGCCCGGCGAGCGAAGCCAGGACTCGATCTGTATCGCCGTCTCGTCCTGCCGCGCCTTGCGCAGCAGCATCTCGCGGCTGCGGCCCGGCGGCAGCGCGCGCGCCTGATCGCGCAGGCGTGTCACCTCTTCGGCCAGTCGCTGGTCGAGTGTCTTGGTCTGCTTGAATCGACGCCGCTTCTGCATGGCGCTGCTCCCTTGTTCGAGTGCGGGCGGGAAGCGCAATTGGCGTTCTCATCACCGATCGTTACCTCGGGCCTTGCGGTGATGGGTTAACCTTACGTTCCTTCCAGGCGGAGAGTCCGCATCATATGATACGTCGCTGCGAAGATTCTTTTGGCCAAGTCTGAGGCGTTTGAGCGAATTACTCATTTTACTGCGGTGCGATTTCTCAAGCTCGATTTTGAACAATGATGACCGCACGTCGTTGGCCAGACATCACCGGCCAAGGCTTTCGTCCGTAGGCGTCGGTGGCTGAGAGACCGATCGTGCTCCCGCCTGCAATGCGAGGGAGCACGCATCATGCGGATTTTCCGACCATTGCCTGTCGATCATGAGCAGGCCGAATTCATGCGGAAGTTGGCGCATGAATGCCGCGAACTGTTGAAGCAACCGCTGCCTGATACGTTTCTCGGACGCAAGACGATGGATGCGCCGCGGAAGGAAGACGGGCAGGGCGGGGAGGCGGATGGCGACGACCGCGCGGAGTGAGGTTTTGTGGGTGGGCGCTACGGCGGGTTAGAGTACGTTGCCGCTGAGACCGTATCTTCCTTGTCAGGTCCGCGTGCCACGATGCTCAACTGATCATCCGGCAAGGGGCGTTGCAGTGCCTTGGCTTCATCCCATGGTGCCCTGAGCCAAACATCCCATTCCTGCGCTGAAGTCAGGACCACGGGCATAGCTTTGGGGTGAATCGGTTCGACGATCGAATTCGGTGCCGTCGTGAGAAATCCATAGACCTGATGCGGTCCGGGGACTGGCTTTGACTTCGTACCCCGATCGCCGTTGAACGTGGTCCAGATACCGGCAAACGCAAACAGCGGTCGCGCCTCCGTGAGAGCGAACCAGACAACGTCCTTCTTCTTCGTCTCCGGGTTCGGCTCCGGTGCATACTCGGCAAAGCTGTTGACGGGCACGAGGCAACGGTGCTCCGACTTGAGCCAGGCGCGCCAATGCGGAGACGAGGTGTTGCGAATGTTGGTCACGGGCGGCCCGCCCGTGCGTGGCGGAGGGGGCATGCCCCACCGCATCATCACCATCTCGCGCTCGCCGCTGCCTGCATCGCGAATGACAGGCGCGGGGTAATCGGGAAACACGCCGGGCATCGGCGGCAAGTTGCCTTCATAGCGTCGGACCACGCGGAAGAGATCGGCGATGGCCGCCTGATTGGTGGTGATCGATTGTAGCAGACTTTTGGCCAGATCGCTTGCTATCAGATGTCCGGCCTGTTTGCGCGGACAAAGCCCGCTGGCCGAGATGGTGTTCGCTACGCGCGCTCCAAGCACATGGGCGACATTCTTGTTGCCAGTGTAATCTTCGGAAGCTCGCGCGTATCGACCGATCGGTCCTTCCATCTACTGCGTCCTGCAAGTTCGTGGGCAATCCGCCGAGCAACCTGCTCGCGGGCCGATTTCAGATCAAGTCGGCATGACGGCTACCGGCTGCTTGTACACGCCGCCCGATATCATCAAGCGCCAAGCGATGCGGGCAAACTTGTTGGCCAAGGCCACCGCGACCAACTTTGGCGACTTTCGCTCCAGCAGCGAAGCGAGCCATGGTGTGGGCTTATGACGGCCCTTTCGAATATGCCTCAGCAGTGCGGTCGCACCGACGATCAACGTTGATCGCAGTATAGAATCTCCAGCCTTTGTAATGCCGCCGAGCCTTTGCCGGCCGCCAGTTGAATGATCCTTAGGTGTCAGCCCGAGCCACGCCGCAAAGTCGCGACCCGATCTGAAAGTCTCGGGCGGCGGCGCTTTCATGCTTAGCATGGACGACCCAATCGGACCGACGCCGGGAATCGTCGCGATTCGCCTGCTGACATCATCGTCGCGGTGCCACTTCATCAGCTTGGCTTCGATCTTTGCCAGGCGGGCTTCGACCGCGGCATATTCCTCTGCTTGGAGTCGGAAGAGATCCTTTGCCATTTCCGGCAAACTGTCATCCTCGAGTACCCGTTTGATAAGTTGCGCGACATTCTGCCGACCGGCGGGGCCGACGATGCCAAATTCAGCCGCATAGCTCCTGAAAGCATTGGAAAGCTGCGACTTCACGCTGACCAGGCGTTCCCGCACAGTCATTAACATGCAGGCCGCTTGCCGTTCCTTCGATTTGACCGGTACAAACCGCATACTCGGCCGGGTGACCGCCTCGCACAGCGCTTCGGCATCGGCCGCGTCGTTCTTGCCGCGCTTCACGTAAGCCTTCACGTACTGAGGGGGGATCAGCTTCACCTCGTGACCGAACGACTGCAGCAGGCGCGCCCAATGATGGGAGCTGCCGCAGGATTCGATGGCGACGAGAACCGGTGGAAGCCGCTCGAAGTAGCGGATCATCTCGGCTCGCCGGAACTGGCGGCGGACCACCACCGCCTCATTCTCATCAACACCATGAAGCTGGAAAACCGACTTGGAAGTGTCCATACCGATGCGAACAGGAAGATTCATCAGACTTTCCTCTCATCTAGCTGTGACGCTGACAGCGCCATAGAACCGTGGGGATGAGAGGCCGTCCACACCAGCACATGAACGCGTCCGGCTCCTTTGGTGGTCATTTGATACATCGACGGACAACGACTTTCCCGGATGATGATCCGCCACTCTTTTATCCTTTGGTCCTTGACTCATTGTTCATGATTTGTTCTTATTCTGCCATCTTCGAACGGAGATGGCCATGGACAATCGCATCAATAAAATCCGCAGTATCATCAGGGCCTTACGCGTAAGTATGCGTGAGGCGGAAGCGGTCATGCACGAGCAGATCAAGCGTGACGAGGATTGCACCTTCGTTGCGGAGGAGATCATGAAGATGCGCGCGGTGATGAGCGGCTTGGTCCAGGAGCGGGAGCGGCTGGGCGACAACGAGCCCATCCTTGTGCAGAGTCTCTTCATTCCGCGTCGGCAGCCTGCACAGATGTCATCTGTTCGGCCTCTCAAGCGCAAGATCGTCGGGAGGCGATAATGGTGAAGGAGAGACCAAAGTGGTTTTCGGACAGCGATGATCATCCGGAATTCATCAAGGCCTTGGATAAAGCAAGGCGGCTTTCCTGTTACGAAGGCTGGTGTAGACCGAAGCTGCAATCAACGTGCTTTCCGCCATCATGTTCGGGGAGACTGCGTCTGCATTTGCGCGTGTTGCCGCCGCGAACGCCCTTCTCGATCGCGGCTGGGGCAAGCCGGTGCAGCCATTGGCAACCGATCAGGAGCCGCTTGAACTGATCCATCGGATCGAGCGCGTCATCGTCCATCCGGAGTACCCTCCAGCGATTACCAACGCGATCGATGAGGCCGCGACGCTGGAAGCGCCGCAAGCGGTTCTGCCTCGCGAAAAGGTGCTGCGATGAGCGTGAAAACACCGATTTTGCCCACACGCTCTCCCAACACGCCGCAGTCGAAACAGAATTCAGATTTGACCGCTTGGCCTCAGTGGATGCGCGAGGCTCTTTCGCACGTGCCGGACGCCGCGCCACGCGAGAAGGCTGTCAAAGTCGACGAGCCTGTCCACAGCGATCGCGCGAACGTCCGGATTCTGAGCCGAGTGCCTACGCCACAGCGGCTGACCCGAACCAGGTCGTGAGCGCGTCCACAAGTCCGCTTTCGCTCTCGTCTCCAACCCACGCCACATGCCCGTCGGGTCGCACCAGAACCATATCGGGCGCGCTGACCTGTCCGATGGTGGGAAGTTCCCACGCGCCGTCGTAGCTGGCGTTGATCGCGCTGATGCGATCCGCCCAAGGCGCAGTATCGAAATTCCGTGCCTCGCCGAAATTGAGCAACGCGCCTCGCGCGCCGTGCAGCAGCGTGAATAATCGCAACGGCCGGCCTTCGATCACCAGGTCGAGATCAGGCATGCGGCGCCCAAGCAGTGGATGACCTTCGCCGAGATCGTAGCGGATATCGAGCCCGCTCATCATCGCGCCGAAGCGTTTTCGCGGCTCGTCCATGGCAAGCAGCTCGGACATGATGTCGCGCGCGGCGTTGAGGCCGTCCTCGGCGCGGCGGAGCAGGGCGATCTGTGCCCTGGTGTTGCGCAGCACGCGCGCGGCGACGGGATGACGCTCGGCGTCGTAGGTGTCGAGCAGGTTTTGGGGCGAGATGCCCTTGACGACCTGCGCCAGCTTCCAGCCGAGATTGACCGCGTCCTGCACGCCGGTGTTGAGGCCTTGCCCGCCGACGGAGTGATGGATGTGCGCGGCATCGCCGGCGAGCAGCACGCGCCCCGTACGATAGGAGACGACCTGCCGCGCCGCATCGGTGAAGCGGGAGATCCAGGCGGGATTTTTGAGACCGAAATCGGTGCCGTAGACGGCGACGAGAGCCTCGCTGAGATCGCGCAAGTCCGGCTCGCCGGTGCGCTCGAGCGTTGCTTCGGTCACGACGACCAGCACGCGCCCGCTCTCCGTCTTGCTGAGGCCGTGAAAGCCGAGCGCGTCGTGACGCAGGCCCCAGGCGGGCTCTCCGCTCATCTCGACTTCGGCCATGAGATTGCTCAGCGTCGGATCGGAGCCGGCGAAATCGATGCCGGCCGCCTTGCGCACCAGGCTGCGGCCGCCGTCACAGCCAACCAGATAGTCCGCCCGCAGCGTTTTGTCGCCGGACAGGGTCACGTCGATGCCGGTTTCGTCCTGTGCGAAGCCCGTCACCACGCAGTTGCGGTAGATCGGCACGGCGAGCTCGGCGACCCAGCCCGCCAGGATGCGCTCGATGTGGCTCTGCCGCAGCGCGAGGCCGTAAGCGTGGCGCGTCGGCAGATCACTGATGTCGAGCCGGGTCCAGGCGAAGCCCGCGAGCTGGGCAATCTGTCCCTCGCGCAGGAAGCGATCCGCGATGCCGCGCTGATCGAGGATCTCGATGCTGCGCGCGTGCAAGCCGCCGGCGCGCGTGCCGACCAGCTCATGGTCCGCGCGCCGCTCGACGATGGCGACATCGACCTCGGCGAGCGCGAGCTCGGCGGCCAGCATCAGCCCGGTCGGGCCGCCGCCGGCGATGATGACCGCATGGCCGCTGGCTGCCGCGCGTGTTGCGCTGGCTCGGCCGCGCGAGCTGGATGTCGGAAGCAATACAGGCATGTGGTGACCCCTCGGCTTGTGGTTGGGCGGGGGTTCTACGGCAGGAGCGGGGACTTGAAGCAAGCCCCTTGCGCACCACATATTGAGCTGGGAGGAGGGACTTGCGCGTCAGCGCTCGCCGCATTGACACGTCGCCGGTCCGCCTAATCGTCCTTCGACATATCGCCGGGCTTCGTGGGAACAGTGATGGTGCCGCCATCGCCGTGCACGAGATCGCGGCCGTTGTCCTCGCTCTCGCCGGCGTCCTCGATGATCGCCTCTTGCGTGTCGCGCTCCTTGTCGACGCGCGGCTTCGGTCCCGGCAGATCTCGCGATGTCTTGGGTGAACTCTCGACTGTCATTGGCGGTGCTCCTGATCGGCTAACGCTGCTTCCGCCAATTCGTTCGTTTGACACGTCGGGCAAAACATTGGCATACTCGCATCATCGAAAGAATTTGGTTCAGCCCGCGCGGACAATCCGCGGCGGGCTTTTTCGTTTTCGATCCCAGAATCGGACGGTGGCCCACGCGTCCCGGCCACGCACTCGCGTATCCGCGTTGAGCGATCGGCGTGCCGACGTCCCAACCAGTGCTGGCCGTGCACTGCGAACGTGCCGGCCTCGCGACGCTGGTGCTTTTCGCTCGTGCCGCTGCGGTCTCCGAGACCGGAAATAGGGTTCGCGCTCGAAACGATTGCGCTTCGTCACGCGATCTGCGGCGCATCTTTTTCTGAAGGAGAGATGATGAGTGCTTATCTGATATCGCTCGCGCTCGCCGCCCTTGTTGCAATCGTGCTATAGGAGGCGTTCTCGTGAACGAGGAAATCATCGAATGCGAGCTCGAGCGTGCACCAGTTCGCTTGGCTGCAACCAGGAAAATGTCGAGGGCGCGCACCCCGGCCGAGATCCACTCGCTCGCGCGCAGACACGCTAGAATGGCTATCCGTGTGCTCGTCGGCATAATGCGCAGCGATAACGTAATGCCGCCGGCGCGCGTCTCGGCCGCTAACGCGATTCTCGATCGCGCTTGGGCTCAAGCACCTTGTCTTGGACAATGTTCTCGACCTCATAACCACCAACGCATTAGTCGGCTTTGCCGCCATTGCGTCCAATCTCGTGGTGTCCTTCTACTTCGCCAATCGCGAGTTCGAGAATCTTGCGAAGATCATCAAGCGGTGAAGCTTCAAGTCGACGAGATTCGAGCGATCGTCGCCGAAACGCTCGCTGAGCAGCACAGGATTCAACGGGAGAGCATCGATGCGATCGTGTTGAAGGCTGTCGCGTCGGCGCTGGCCTCTTTTGGAATCGAAGTGGACGACCGTAAGGAGCTGAGGGTTGATTTTCAGCACCTGCGGAGATGGAGAAAGGGCGTGGAGCAGGCGCAGAGCTACACGTTCAAGGCCGTGATCACGGGGATTGCCACCGGTCTGATGGGCGCCATCTGGCTCTGCGTAAAGGTCGTGCTGGGCAAGTGATGCGTCCGATGAGGACATTGCCGATACCTTGGCCGATCTGCATCAGATGACGTTCTTCGATGCGGCGACCGTGCCGCAATTCGAGCTGGGAGCGTGGTGGCTGGCCTATCATCGTGGTGAGGCGGTCGCGTTTGCCGGCGTGGTGCCGTCGACGCACGTTCGCAATGGAGGTTACTTCTCCAGGGTCGGCGTGTTGCAGCGGCACTGGGGGCGCGGCCTTCAGTGCAGGCTGATGCGCGCAATCGAGGCGAGGGGACGGCGTGTGGGATGGGACAGTATCGTCTCCGACACGACGGATAACCCGATCTCGGCGAATAACTTCATCCGGGCGAACTATCGGCTCTTCGAGCCGGAAGTGCCCTGGGCCTGGCCGTACAGTCTTTATTGGCGGAAATGGCTTCGCTGAACGATGGGAGCGGGTTTCCCGTGATGCGGAAGGTAATCTTCTCAACATAAAAAGGGGCCCGGCAGCTTGACGGCTGCCGGGCCCTTTTTGCGTATTGAAGCGATGCGGGTGAGGCACTTGCGAACCCGGCGACGCCGGGCTTTAAGTTGGTGCTGCAGGAAATTCGGCGACCATAAGCCGATGTAAGGGAGAGCGCTGTCGATGCCCACCAAGCCTCAATTGCCTGAACGTTCGTCGCGGGCGGCCGGCGGACCGACTGCGCTCGATGGTCTTCTGGTCGTGGACTTCACGCGCGTCGTGGCGGGGCCAGCCTGCACGCAGACGCTTGCCGATTTCGGCGCGCGCGTCATCAAGATCGAGAATCCGGACGGCGGCGACGATACGCGGGCCTACGAGCATGCCGAAATCGGCGGCGAGAGTGCGGCCTATCTCAGCCTGAACCGCAACAAGCGCGGCATCGCACTTGACCTCGCCGTCCCGGAGGCCCGCGAGATCGCGCTGGATCTGATCCGGAAGGCCGATGTGGTCGTCGAGAATTTTTCCAGCGGGGTCATGAAGAAGTTCGGCCTCGACTACGAGGCTGTCGCGCCCCTCAATCCGCGGATGGTCTATTGCTCGATCTCCGCTTACGGGCGCACCGGGCCGTTCGCCTCGCGGCCCGGTTTCGATCCCATTACGCAGGCGGAAAGCGGCTTCATGTCGCTCAACGGGTTCGCTGATGGCCCGGCGGTGCGCACCGGCCCGCCCATCGTGGACATGGCGACGGGGATGTCCGCCTGCAACGCGATCCTGCTGGCGCTCTTGGCGCGGGATCGGCTCGGCCGCGGGCAACATGTCGAGGTGGCCCTGTTTGACATCGCGATGGGGATGACCGGCTTCTACGGCATGGCTTATCTCATTAATGGTGAGAACCCCGGACGATTCGGCAATTCGCCGAGCGGGTCTCCCACCGTCGGCGTCTACGAGGCTTCCGACGGGCCGCTCTACATGGCCTGCGCCAACGATCGCCTCTATCGTAGGCTGGTGGTCGAGGTGCTGAACCGGCCCGATCTGATCACCGATCCGCAATTCGCCTCGCGCAAGGCACGCTCCGAGAACAAGGAGCTGCTGCGGGCCGCCATCGCGGAGGTGTTTGCGAGCGATACACTCGAGAACTGGATGGCGAAGATGAAGCTGGCCAATATTCCGGTTGGCTATCTTCGCACGGTCGAGGAGGGATTCAACGCGCCGGAGGCCCGGGAGCGCCATCGCTTGAGCCGGATTCCACACCCTACGGCGCAATGGGTCCCCAACATCGAAGCTCCGATTAATATGAGCCTGACCGGTGCGATTGATCCTGTAGCGGCACCCTTGCTGGGCGAGCATACCGAAGACGTCCTTCGTGATACGCTGGGATACGACGAACGTCGGATTTCGGAGTTCACACAAAAGGGCGCTTTTGGATCAGCCAAGCCGTCGCTCTGAACCTGCAGTCTTGAGCAGGCGTGACGCGCTGGCGCCACATCTGCTTGATTTGGCGATGCTCCCGCCGCATAACTAGGCGACAGCGAGGGACACGAATGGCGCCTGACCAGGAGCCGAGCATGGGTCAGCCGACAGGGCCGGAAGGCAGCGCCTATGCGGCCATGATCGCGAAGGCTCGAGGGCTTCTGCCGCAGCTGCGCGAGCGGGCGGCGCGGACGGAGGAGCTGCGACATCTTCCGCCGGAAACCGAGAGAGATCTCCACGACGCTGGTCTGTTCCGGATGCTTCAGCCCAAGCGCGTTGGCGGTGCCGAGCTCGACTACGTCGCCCTGGTCGATTGCGCCGAGCTGCTCGGACGGGCGGACGCGTCGGTTGCGTGGAATCTTGCCAATCTGGCGAGCCATCACTGGATGCTCGGCATGTTCGAGCAGAAGGCGCAGGGTCTGGTTTGGGGTCGCGATCCGGATGCGCTGATTGCGTCCTCGTTCATTTTTCCGGCCGGTCGCGCCACGAGGGTCGAGGGTGGATACCGGCTGCACGGGAGTTGGCCATTCTCGTCGGGCGTTGCATCCTGCGACTGGAACATGCTCGCGAGCGTTGTCTACTCCGACGACGAGGCTGATGGCATCGAATATCGAATCTTTCTGCTGCCGAAAGGCGATTACAAGGTGCTGGACACCTGGAATGTCGCGGGATTGCGCGGCACCGGTTCCTCTGACGTCGAGGTCAAGGATACCTTTGTGCCCGACTACATGACGGTCGCCGTCGGCGATCTTGCCGGCGGGCCGACGCCCGGAAGCGGAGTCAATCCCAATCCGTCGTATACGCTGCCCGTGTTCTCGCTGTTTCCCTACGTCCTGTCCGGTGTTGCGCTCGGGAATGCGCAAGCGTGTCTTGACGATTATGCGGAGGTCGCGCGTCATCGCATCTCGACCTACAACCGCGCCAAGCTTAGCGATTTCCAAAGCACACAGATCAAGATCGCGGAGGCTTCGGCCAAGATTGATGCTGCGCGCCTGATCATGCGCTCGGCCTGTATCGAAGCCGTTGGGAATGCGAGACACCGTCATATTCCCGATATGGCGACGAAGACCAGATATCGACGCGACGGAGCCTTTTCGGTGAATCTGTGCACCGAGGCGGTCTCGATGCTGTTTGCGGCGAGCGGAGCGCGCGGCCTGTTCACGACGGGCGTGTTGCAGCGGCAATTCCGTGACGCCCACGCCATCAACTCGCATCTTGCATTCAACTTCGATGCGGCCGGAACCAACTATGGACGCGTGGCTCTCGGGCTACCGTCCGAGAACCTCACGCTGTGAGGCCGGCCGATGACTGACCTGCCGAAGCAGCCGGCCGTCCCCGATCCTGCCAATGAGCTTGCGAGCGACAGCTCGTCGATCGACCCCCGCGATTTTCGCAATGCGCTCGGCACATACGGAACGGGCGTAACGATCATCACGGCCACGGCCGCGGATGGAAAGCCATATGGCATCACCTGCAATTCGTTCGCGTCGGTCTCTTTAAATCCCCCTCTGGTGCTCTGGAGTCTCGGGATCTATTCGTCGAGCCTGATCGTGTTTCAGAACGCCAGCCATTTCACCGTTCACGTGCTCGGCACTTCGCAGCAGGGGTTAGCGAACAAGTTTGCGAAATCATCCGAGGATAAGTTCGCCGGCGTTGACTGGACACCGGGCCTCGGCAATGCGCCGGTGCTCGCCGACAGCGTCGCCAATTTTCAATGCCGATCCGTCAATCGCTACTATGGCGGCGATCACGTGATCTTTCTCGGCGCGGTCGAGGCCTATGACTACAACGCCAGCGAGCCGCTGCTGTTTGCGCGTGGGACGTATGGCCGGTTCCTGACGGACGACGAGCGCAAGAAGTAGCAGTGACGTGCTGCGAGCCGCGCGATGGCCTAGCGCTCTGCTGCCGAGAGCTTGTAGATTTCCAGCGCATCCGCTTCCGCGCCGCGGGCGGCCTTGGCCAGCCTGAATAGCTGTCCGGCCAGCGACGCCATCGGCACCGGCGTCGACGTCGTCTGCGCGACGTCGGCGACCGTATCGAGGTCTTTGAGCATCGTGGCAATGTGCCCAAGAGGCGGGGAGTGAATGCCCTGGGCCATCCGCGGCACGAACAGCTGAAGCGGAATGGAATCCGCAAAGCCGCCCGCGAGCGCTTCGGGCAACCGGTTGGCGTCAATGCCGGCATTCGCCGCAAGGCGTGTTGCTTCCGCAAGCACGGCCATCGCGCAACCGACGATCACCTGATTGCAGAGCTTAGTGGTCTGGCCGGCCCCGGTAGGGCCCATGTGGGTGAACCTGCGGGCCATGGCCAGCACATAGGGTCGCACCCGTTCGATGTCAGCCGCTTCCCCGCCGGCCATGATTGCAAGCGTGCCTTCCTCGGCGCCCTTGGTGCCGCCGGATACCGGCGCGTCGATCCAGCCCGCGCCGTTCGCCGCCCTCAATCGCTTCGCAAGGTCGCGCGCGGCGTCAGGATGGATCGATGAGAAGTCGACGACGAGCTTTTCCGCGCCGGGCGCCGTGGAAAGCCCCTCGGGCCCGAAAATCACCTCTTCGACGGCGGCGGCATCCGTGACGCACATGAACACGATGTCCGAGGTCGCCATGACGTCACGAGGGGTGGCTGCACGCCTTGCACCAGCCTCGACGAGTGGAGTGATCTTGCCCTCCGAGCGATTCCAGACGCTGACTTGGTAGCCGGCCTGGAGCAGGCGCCGGGTCATGGGTGTGCCCATCAGCCCAAGGCCGAGATAGCCGAGCCTCTCGACGCCTTGCGGGTTTGTCTTGCTCGCATCAGCCATAGGTTGCCTCTTTCTGTCGCAGCGCAAACGTCGCCTTACCATACATGGCAGGCCGGACGGCGAAACCGTCCAACCCGCATGGCTTGCTTGATTGTTTGAACCATGAAACATTTGCGGCAGTCGGGTTGGGTGGCGCCTGTCGGCGCTGGAGCAGCGGAGTGGGCACGATGCGAACCGTTTCGAGGTGGAGCGTTTCGAAGTGGATTCTGGCTTTGGGAGCGGCAGCAGCCGTGACCGCTGGCGCGAGCCCGTCATGGGCACAGCAGACGCTCCGCGTTGGCTGGACGATCCCAGCCGAGGAATCCAAGTACTGGATGATGCGCCGCCCGGCTGAGTTTCCCAACCTCGGCAAGACCTACAACATCGAATGGACCCAGTTTCAGGGTACCGCGCCGATGACGCAGGCTTTGGCGGCCGGCGCGCTGGACTGCGCGACGCAGGCGCCGCTGTCGCTCGCCAACGGCGTGGTCGGCGGCAACCTCAAGGCCTATATCGTGGCGCAGCACGTGTTCGAGAAACCCGGCGGCTTCTCGGTCTACTGGGCGGTGATGGATGACTCGCCGATCAAGACGATCGCGGACCTCAAAGGCAAGACGGTCGGCATCTCCGTGATTGGCGGCGGCACGCAAGGGCCGTTCAATCTGCTGCTGAAGCAGAATGGCGTCGACCCGGCCAAGGATATCAAACTGGTCGAGGTCGGCTTTGCCGTCTCCGAGGATGCCCTGCGCCAGGGCCGCGTCGATGCGGTCAACATGAACCAGCCGTTTGCCGCGCGCGCAGAGGCCAAGGGCGGAACAAGGAAACTGTTCTCGCTGTCGCAGGCGATGCCGAACATCGTGCACATCCTGGAAGCGTGCCGCGCCGATTTCGTCGATAAGAACCCGGAGGTGGTCAAGGCCTATGTCCGCGACATCACCTCGGGCATGAAAAAGGCGCTGGCGAACCGCGAAGAGACGCTGAAGGTTGTCAATGAGGTCTTGAAGGCGCCCATTCCGGTGCTGGAGACCTATCTGCTCAAGGACAATGATTTCGGTCGCGATCCTGGTGCCGCGCCAAACTTTCCGGCGATCCAGAAGATGCTGGACATCTACGCCGAGACGGGAATGTTGCCGAAGCTGGACGCGGCGCAGTTCAAGCATCCGACAATTGTCGCCCCGCTGGAATAGGCGAGCGGCCGTACGTCGAACAAAGGAGATCGCAACGTCCCGGGTGATCCGGGACGTTGCATGAAGAAGATGCTCGTATGAAAAAGTTGCGATCACGAGTCACGACAGACGGCCTCGATCGGGCCCCGCATCGCGCCTTCATGCGCGCAATGGGGCTCGACGATGCGGCGATTGCCAAGCCGATGGTCGGCGTCGTCAGCATGAAGGGCGAGCAGACGCCCTGCAACATGACGCACGACTTCCAGGTGGCCGCGGCCAAGACAGGAATTGAGGAGGCCGGCGGTACGCCGCGCGAATTCTCGACGATCTCGGTGTCCGACGGCATCAGCATGAATCACGAGGGGATGAAGTTCTCCCTGTTTTCGCGCGAGCTGATCGCCGACTCGATCGAGGCCGTCGTCCATGGTCTCGCCTACGATGCGCTCATCGGATATGGCGGATGCGACAAGACGCTTCCCGGCGTGATGATGGGCATGGTTCGCTGCAACGTCCCGTCCATTTTCATCTACGGCGGCAGCTCGCTGCCGGGCCGCGTGGACGGACGGACGCTGACGGTGCTCGATTCCTACGAGGCTGTCGGCAGTTTCATGACCGGTGAGATCGATGGCGAGACGCTTGAGCGGATCGAGCGTGCTTGCTTGCCGACCATCGGCGCGTGCGCCGGCCAGTTCACCGCGAACACCATGGGCATGGTCTCCGAGGCGATGGGCCTGACCATTCCCAACGTCTCGATGGTGCCGGGTGTCTATGCCGAGCGCGCACAGATCTCGCGACGCGCCGGCCGGCTGATCATGGAGATGCTGGAACGCGGCGGTCCGCTGCCGCGCGACATCGTGACGCGGAAATCCCTCGAGAATGGCGCGGCGATCGTTGCCGCGACCGGCGGCTCGACCAATGCCGCCCTGCATCTGCCGGCGATTGCGAACGAGGCCGCCATTGCATTCACGATCGACGACGTCGGCGAGGTTTTTGCCCGAACGCCGCTGATCGGGAATCTGCGGCCGGGCGGCAAGTATACGGCAAAGGACGTTTACGATATCGGCGGCGCGGCCGTGGTGATCCGCGAGCTGATCCAGAGCGGGCATATCGATGGCAGCTGCATCACCATCACGGGCCGCACACTCGCTGAAGAATATGGCGCGGCGAACGCGCCCGATGGCGAGGTCGTCTACGCATCTCGTGCGCCGATCATGCCCGATGGCGGCGTGGCGGTGCTGAAGGGCAATCTCTGTCCCGACGGTGCGGTCATCAAGGTCGCCGGCTTGAAGAGCCAGTTCTTCGAGGGCGTCGCGCGCGTGTTCGAAGACGAGGAAGCCTGTGTCAAAGCGGTTCGCGACCGCAGCTACAAGGCGGGCGAGGTTCTCGTGATCCGCAATGAAGGGCCGGTCGGCGGCCCCGGCATGCGAGAGATGCTCGGCGTCACCGCGCTGATCTACGGGCAGGGCATGGGCGAGAAGGTGGCCCTCATTACCGATGGCCGGTTCTCCGGCGCGACCCGCGGCATGTGCATCGGCTACGTGTCTCCGGAAGCGTTTGTCGGTGGTCCTCTCGCACTCGTTCGTGATGGCGACAGGATCCGGATCGATGCTGCAAACCGGCGGATGGATCTGCTGGTCGACGAGCAGGAACTCGTTTTACGCCGACAGGACTGGAAACAGCGCCCGCCGCGCCATCGCGCGGGTGCGCTTGCAAAATATGCGCGGCTGGTCGGGCAGGCGCCGGGCGGAGCCGTCACGCATGAAGGCCCGGCAGAATGGCCATGGTTCGAATGAAGCGCCGCCGTCTTGCGAAAACGTCCGCCTGTCTGGCAGGTTTCTTGCTAAGCTCGTGCCGCTGATGGAGGACGTTCAGCAGATCCGCCGCGCGACGTTCGCGCGCGAGTAACGCGGGAGACGGGATGACGATAGTGGCTTCGAGGTCGAGCGAATGGGTGGGAGCGGTGACGTCAAAAAAGCCGGCTTCTGCGATCATCGAGATCGACCGCGTCTCGCAGGTCTTTCAAACCTCGGCGCGCAGGGATCATCTGGCGCTATCGGACATCTCGCTGACGATTGACGAGGGCGCCTTCGTCTCCATCCTCGGTCCGTCCGGTTGTGGCAAGTCGACCTTGCTCTACATCGTCGGCGGTTTCGTCAGCCCGACCAGCGGCGCGGCGAAGATCAAGGGACGGGCGATCACGGGACCCGGGCCGGATCGTGGGCCGGTCTTCCAGGAGTTCGCACTGTTTCCCTGGAAGACCGTGCTGGGCAATGTGATGTATGGCCCGCGTCAGAAAGGTGTACGAGCCACCGAGGCAGAAGCGCAGAGCCGGGCCCTGATCGAGATGGTCGGCCTCAAGGGCTTTGAGAACTTTTACCCCAAGGAGCTGTCCGGCGGTATGAAGCAGCGCGTCGCGTTGGCCCGGACGCTCGCCTACCATCCTGAAGTCCTGCTGATGGACGAGCCGTTCGGCGCGTTGGACGCGCACACCCGGACGCGGCTGCAGAACGATCTCCTGAATATCTGGGAGCGTGATCGCAAGACGGTGCTGTTCGTCACCCACTCGGTCGACGAAGCAGTGTTCCTCTCCGACAAGGTCGTGATGATGTCGAAATCGCCCGGCCGCATCAGGCAGGTGATCGACATCGACTTGCCACGGCCGCGCCGGCGTAACGAGCTGTTGCTCGACCCACGCTACCAGAAATACGTTGTCGACATCGAGCGCATGTTCGACGAGAGCGACGAGGCCGGGTCGCCCTCATGATGACGCCAGCCGCCTTGCTGAGACGCGTTGCCCCGGTGCTCGCCTGCATCGGCTTGCTGGCGGTGTGGCAGGTCGCCTCGGTTGCGCTGAAGAACGACAGCTTTCCAACGGCGCTCGAGGCGATCCGCGCGATTCCGGACATCCTTGGCGACAAGGATTCTCTCATCAACATCCTTGCCTCGCTCCGCCGCATGGCGATCGGGTTCGGCATCGCTGTTCTGTTTTCGATTCCACTCGGCCTGTTGATGGGCCGCAGCCGGGCCGTCGCGGCCTTCTTCAATCCGCTTTTGATGGTGATCTACCCGGTGCCGAAAGCAGCCCTGATGCCGATCATCATGCTGTGGCTCGGCGTCGGCGATATCACGAAGACACTGGTGATCTTCCTCGGCGTGAGCCTGCCGGTGATCTACCACAGCTTCGAGGGCGCCAAGGCGGTCGAAGAGAAGATGTTGTGGTCAGGCGCTGCGATGGGACTCTCACCCCCGCAACGCCTGGCCCGGATCGTGCTGCCGGCGGCGTTGCCGGAAATCCTGACCGGGTGCCGCACCGGGCTCGTGCTGGCGCTGATCACGATGATCACGAGCGAGATGATCGCCCGCCAGTCCGGCGCCGGCAACATCCTCTTCAACGCGCTCGACATGGGGCAGTACGACACCGTCTTTGCGATGATCATCATCGTCGGAGCTATGGGCATCTGCCTCGATGCGATCTTCGAGCGGATCCGCGCGCGGCTGGTGCGCTGGTCCGAGCCTCAGTTCGACATGCCGCTGAGCTTCTCATGACCTCGCGCCTTCTCCCCACAAACGTCATCTTCGGGCTTGCGCCGATCGTGCTGGTGATCGCGCTGTGGCAAGGCCTCGTATCGTTCGGCTTTGCGCCTGTGGTCTTGCTGCCGCCGCCGGGGTTCGTCTTCAGCCGGTTGCTCCAGCAGCTCGTAACGTGGACATTTCAGCAGGAGATCGCGGCGACCCTGATCCGGCTGTTCGCCGGCTTCGCGATTGCGGTGGTGCTCGGTGTCAGCATCGGCATCGCTGCCGCAGCCAGTCCCGCGATCAATGCCGTGGTTCGGCCGATCGTGCGCGTATTGGCGCCATTGCCCAAGGTTGCGCTGTATCCGGCGCTCTTGCTGCTGCTCGGCTTTGGCCACGGATCGAAGATCACGCTGGTGGCTGCCGACGCACTTTTTCCTATCCTGCTCTCCACCTATTACGGCGCGTCGACCGTCGAGCAGAAGCTGATCTGGTCGGCGATGGCCGCGGGGACACCGCGGTACGAAATCCTGTTCAAAGTGGTGCTTCCGGCGGCAATGCCGTCGATCCTGACCGGTTGCCGGATTGGCCTTGTCATTTCATGTATCGTGGTGTTTCTGGCCGAGATGATCACATCGACGGACGGACTGGGCCATGCGCTCGTCACGGCGGCTCGAACCTTTCAGGCCGTCGACATGTTCGTGCCGCTGATCACGATCTCGCTGCTGGGCCTGATCCTGAACGGGCTGCTCGGGGCGGTGCGCTCGTACCTGCTGCGGGGCTTCCCTGAGGCGTGATCTGACGAACAAGAAACCAAAAGACCGGGAGTGAATCATGCTGGCTGATCGCATCGAAGCAAAATGGATCGACGCGTTTTGCGAGATCTTTGAGCGTTGCGCCGTCAAGGCCGGCGATACCGCGGCGATCCTCTCGGAAACCCAGTCGCGCCCCTTGAACGTGCATCTGGCGGAACTCGCGCTGCTGCGCATGGGTGCGCGGCCGTTCCATGTAGTGATGCCGACGCCGCGCAACCGCAATATCGTTCCGGTTCGCTCGACGGGAGCCAGCGAAGCGATCCAGAAGCTTGGCCCGGTCATCACGGCGCTTCAGCAGGCCGGCTTCGTGGTAGATTGCACCATCGAGGGCCTGATGCATGCGGTGGAGACGCCGGAGATCCTCAAGGCCGGTGCACGTATCCTGGTGATCTCCAACGAGCATCCCGAGGCGCTGGAACGGATGGTGCCGGATCCCGCGCTCGAGAAGCGCGTGCGCGCGGCGGCGAAGATGCTACGTGGGACCAAGCGGATGAAGGTGACCTCGAAGGCCGGCACAGCGCTCGACGTTGACATGGTCGGTGCGTCCACGGTCGGCGTCTGGGGCTGGACCGACAAGCCCGGCACGCTGGCGCATTGGCCCGGCGGCATCGTCGTCAGCTTCCCCAAGAGCGGGACGATCAACGGCACGCTGGTGATGGCGCCCGGCGACATCAATTTGACTTTCAAGCGCTATCTGACCTCGCCGGTGAAGATGACCTTGAAGGACGATTACGTCGTCGAGCTGGAAGGCGAGGGCACGGATGCTGCGATGATGCGCGCCTATCTTGCCGCCTGGGGTGATCGCGAGGCCTATGCAGTCTCACATGTCGGTTTCGGTATGAACCCGGGCGCGCGCTACGAAGCGCTCTCGATGTACGATCAGCGCGACACCAACGGCACCGAGATCCGCGCCGTCTCCGGCAACTTCCTGTTTTCGACCGGCGCGAATGAGTTTGCCGGCCGCTATACTGCAGGGCACTTTGATTTGCCGATGATGGGAACGACCATCGAGCTCGATGGCGTCGCGGTTGTGCGGGAAGGCGTGCTTCAGGACGTTTTCGGCTAGCTGCGATCGAGCACGGGCGGGCGAGCCAGGTCGAAGTGCCGGAGCAGGTCCACCATGGCTTGAAGCCGTTTTGCGCGATAGGCATCGACGTCCATGCCGGAATAGTCGAGAAAGCCGGCGCCGGTGCGCAGTCCGATCCGGCCTTCACGCATGTTGCGCGATATGACGTCCGGCGCGCGATACCGATCGCTGCCGAGTGCGCCTTCGAGATACCGGCTGGCGTAGTAGAGGATATCGCCACCACCCCAGTCGATGAATTCGAGCAGTCCGAGCACGGCATAGCGGAAACCAAAACCGTAGCGGATCGCCTTGTCGATCTCCTCGGCGCTGGCGACGCCTTCCTCGACCATGCGCGCGGCTTCGTTCATCGCCAGCGCCTGGATGCGGGGCACGATGAAGCCGGGCGTCGCGGCGCAGACCACCGGCACCTTGCCGATGCCTTCAAGCAACGTCTTGACCTCGTCGATGATGGAGGGATCGGTAGCCGTGCCGGGCGAAACCTCGACCAGCGGGATCAGGTAGGCCGGATTGAGCCAATGCACGTTGAGGAAGCGGCGCGGGTTCACGATCGCGCCCGAGAGATCGTCGACGAGGATGGTCGACGTGGTCGATGCGATGATCGTATCCGGGCCGACCTGTTTTGAAGCCGCGCCCAGCACTTCGCGCTTGAGCTCGACGACCTCAGGAACGCCCTCGAAGACCATTCCGGCCTCGGCCAGCGCCGCATCGCTCTGGCTAGCTGGTACCACCGAGACCCGCGCAATGAGCGGATCGACATCCGCCTCGGTCAGCAACCCCAGTTTCGAGAGGCTCGCAAAGGTCTTCCTGACTTCGCCGAGCGCGTCCGCTTCCAGCTTGACGAAATCTTCCGCCGAACGGGCCTTGATGTCGATCATCGTGACGATGTGACCCGCGTAGGCGAACGCGACGGCGATGCCGCGCCCCATGCGGCCGGCCCCGAGACAGACGATGTTGGCGCGACGAGTCATCGGTCAGAATCCTTCGCGAAGCAGCGTCTGCAACTCAGCCTTGTGGAGACCGCCGAGGCCAAGCGTTTCGAGCGTTCGGCCACCCTGCGCAAAATCCTCGTCGCAAATGGCGCCGCCAATGGCCAGAAACGCTTTTGCTAGCGGCGTTGTGACGCCGGCCAGTGTCGCGGCAGAGACCAGCAGCGATAATCCAAGCCGTAGATCCTCGCGCATATAGCGATGCTCGGTCAGTATGATCCGCTCGCGCCAGTCCCCGGAATCGGTCAGGCGGTCGTGCGAGCCGCGGCCATACATCCAGATCTCCCCTTCCTTCGCATAGTGATGCGCCAGCGGGAAATGCGGCGCGCCATATCCGAGCGCCTCGCGCACGGCGATCCGCTCGGCGTCGAGTGCGTCCGTCACCCGGCGGATCGCGGCCTGGGTACCCTCCTTGTGGATGTCCCACCGCTCAAAATGCTCGATCGGACCTGCGTTCATCACGATCAGCGGCGGGTGGATGATCGGGCCTGC
Organism: Bradyrhizobium genosp. SA-4 str. CB756; assembly: GCF_000473125.1. Lineage (NCBI taxonomy): Bacteria > Pseudomonadati > Pseudomonadota > Alphaproteobacteria > Hyphomicrobiales > Nitrobacteraceae > Bradyrhizobium > Bradyrhizobium genosp. SA-4. The sequence goes on from NZ_KI421499.1 coordinate 1,100,084, forward strand.
GTTCATCAGTGCGCCGGAGAGAGCATCTCCGCACGGCTCGATTACATCGGGGAAGGCGCGTCCAATCACTTCGAGTGCGTGCGGTGCCTGATCGAGTGGAAACACGCCGACCGGCAGCCGTTTGGCGCGGATGGTGATCGCGACCTCGAACGGCCCGTGCTTCCGCGTCAGCCAGGGCAGCGTGCCGGTCTCGGCGAAGCTGGCCTTGGCGTGGTTGTCGGCATCCCTTGCGGCCCGAGCGAAGATCATCGATCCGAAGGTTGCCGGCGGCAGAAACACGACCTGGCCGTCCCGCAAATGCGGCGCGAGCAGGCGGGCGATATCCGGCTGCGCGAAGGCGGGAGCAGGGCACAGGATCAGCTCGACCCCGCTGACGGCTTCGCCGATGTCGGTCGTGACCAGTGCAAGCTTCACATCGTGCCTGCCGTTATGATCCTTCACCAGAATGCGCGAGCCGGCGGCACGATGTGCCGCGACCTGATCGGCATCGCGGCGCCAGAGCCGGACGTCATGGCCGGACAGCGCAAAATCGCCTGCGGCCGCGAAAGAGCCGTTTCCCCCACCTAGAACCGCAATCTTCAAGATGCTTCTCCTTGCGCGCGCGACTGCGCATCAAGCTGCTTCAGCAGGAAATGCTGGACCTTGCCCAGCGCCGTGCGCGGCAAATCGGTAACGAAGACGATATCGCGCGGAACCTTGTAACGCGCGAGCTGCGCCTGAAGGTGCGCTCGCAATTCCTCCGCTTCGAGCCGGCAGCCGGATCGCGGGATCACATAGGCGACGGGCACTTCGTCCCAGCGCGGATCGGGCCGGCCGATCACGGCGCATTCGCTGACATCTGGGTGTTCGAGCAGGACGCGCTCGACCTCGGCCGGGTAGACGTTCTCGCCGCCCGAAATGATCATGTTCTTCTTGCGGTCGCGAACCCAGAAATAGCCGTCGGCGTCGCACAGCCCGATATCGCCCGTGCGATACCAGCCCTCGTTCAGGGCGTCGCGCGTAGCGTCTGCATTGCCCCAATATTCGAAGAACACGTTGGGCCCGCGCACCGCGATCTCGCCCGGGGTGCCTGCTGGCACCTCGTGGCCCGCTTGGTCGATCACCTTCGCTTCGCAGCACAGTCCCGCAAGTCCGGTCGATCCCGCCCGCGAGAGATCGCCGCCGAGGCGTGTGTAGACGGCGATGGGGCAGGTCTCCGTCGAACCGTAGACCTGGAGCACCGGCACACCACGCGCGACGAAGCGGTCGATCAGGTGCGGTGGCACGATGGTCGAACCGGTGGCGACGGCTTTCAGCGATGAGAGATCGGTAGCCGCCCATGAGGGATGCTCGCTCACGGCCTGGATGATCGCCGGCACCATCACCGTGAGAGTCGGTCGCTCGCGTTGGATCGCGGCAAGCGCGGTATCCGGCGTGAAGCGGGCATGGATCGTGACGGTCGCACCCAGCTGGAGCGCTGCGGTGGTCTGGATATTGAGGCCGCCGACATGGAAGAACGGCAGCACCGTCAGCACATGATCGTTGGACGTCATGTTGTGCATGTGCTGGCTCATGACGCCGTTCCAGAACAGCGCCTCCTGACGTAGCACCGCCCCTTTTGGACGCCCGGTCGTGCCTGACGTGTAGACGATCAGGAGCGGGCAGGAGAGATCGGTGTGCGGATTGCGGCCATTTCCCTCGCTGCGGGTCAGCAGGCTTTCAAACGTCGTTCCGCGCGGCGGCGCGAAATCGAGGCCGACCACAGCAGTCCCCCGCGCAAGCTCGGAGAGCACACCTTCGAATGCCTGCTCCAGCACCAGCACTTTGACGCCGGCATCGGTGAGGATGAAGAGCTGCTCGGCGACGGCCAGCCGCCAGTTCAGCGGCACCAGCATCGCGCCGAGCCGCGCACAGGCGTAGAGCAGAACCAGATAATCCGGCCGGTTCAGGCTCAAGATCGCAACGCGATCGCCGCGGCCGACGCCGAGCTCCTGCTTCAGCGCCGTAGCGGTCTGTTCGATGCGTGAGGCGAACGCCGCGTAGCTGAGCCGCTCTCCCTCGAAGACGATGGCTGTCTTGTCTGGCGCAAACGCCGCGTTGCGATCGATCAGACTACAGAGGTCCACCGTCAGTCGTCCGTCTCGCCGGTCTCGTACAGCGCCTCGCGGCCGATGCGGTCGAGGCAGAGCTCGGCCGTCCAGGGCAGCATCAGCGAGCCGCAACGGCTGTCGCGATAGATGCGCTCGAGCGGCAGCGAGCGGAGCATGGCTTGACCACCGCAAGTGCGGATCGCGAGCGCCGCGAGCTCATTGGCGCCCTCCATCACCGAATATTGCGCGGCGTAGGCGCGCAGCACCTGCTCCTTGCTCGGATTGGCGTGCGCTTCCGTGACCGCCTGGAACCAGATCGCCTTGATCTGCTCGAGCTTGATCTGCATCTGCGCGACTGCGATCTGCTTGGTCGGGTACATCCGCCGCTTGACCGGCGGCATGCCCGGCACCTCGCCACGAAGATAGCGCACCGTGAAATCATAGGCGGCCTGCGCGAGGCCCATATAGGTCGGCGACAGCGTCAGGAACATGTGCGGCCAGCGCATCGCGGCCTGGAAATAGACGCCGCGCGGCATCAGCGCAGAATCTTCCGGAACGAAGACATCCTTGAACAGCAGCGTGCGCGAGACGGTGCCGCGCATGCCGAGCGGGTCCCAGTCGCCGACGACCGAGACGCCTTCCGATTTCGCGGAGATCGCAAGGTAGAGCGTGTTGCGGCGCGAGGCTTTCTCGCCTTCCTCGATCTCGGTGCAGAGCACGCCGTAATAGTCGGCGTGGCCGGAGAGCGATGCAAAGATCTTCTTGCCCTTGACGATCCAGCCGCCTTCGACTGGCCTTGCTTCCGTGCCGAAGGCGACGCCGCCCGCGGCTGCCGCACCGCCTTCGGAGAAGGGCTGCGAATAGATCGCGCCATCCTCGACGATGCGCTTGTAGTGAACGGCGCGACGGCGCTCGTGCTCGGCGCGGGTCTCCGCGTCCATGTCGAGGTCGTCGGCGAGTGGGCCCGACCACAGAGTCGAGCAGACATGCATGTTCCAGGTCAGCGCCGTCGCGCCGCAATAGCGGCCGATCTCGGCGGCCGCCAGGGCATAGGTCTGGTAGTTTGCGCCAAGCCCGCCGTGCTTCTTGGGCACGGCGATGCCGAGCAGACCGACGCGGTGCAGATCGCGATAGTTTTCGGTCGGAAAGATCGCCTCGCGATCGTAAGTGGCGGCGCGGCCGGCGAACACGCTCTGGCCGATCTCCCGCGCGCGCGTGATGATGCCGGCCTGCTCGTCGCTCAAGCGAAAGGCGACGGGATCGAAGATCGGCGCATCCAGCGCGACCTTGTCAGTCGTGCCGATCGTCTTGCTGACTTGCATGGTCATTGCGCATCACCTTACGCTTTGGTCCGCGACGGAGTTCAGGAACCGGCCGAGGGCGTCATCGAAGGCAGCAGGCCGTTCAAGATTGGCGAGATGGCCGACGCCGGCGAGCTCGACATATTCAGCCGAAGGAATGTAGGTGGCCGTCTTCGCCATCATCGGCGCGGGCGCATTGTTGTCCCTGGAGCCGGACAGCAGCAGAGTCGGCACGGAAATGTCCTTGAGCGTGCTGCGCTGATCGAACCCGATCAGCGCCAGCATCATGGCGCGGTAGCTCGCCTCCGGCACGCTTGCCATGCACTCGCGCGCAAGTTCCATACCCTGGGGATCGGGACCTTCGCCGACAAGCTCATTCACCAGCGACGGCGCCAGCGACTTCATCGTCTCGCCGCGATCGAGCGGCCCAAGCCGCGCTGCGATGAACGATTTCTGCCAGTCGCCATCGGCCTTGCCGAAGGCCGGGCTGGTCTGCGCGAGGACCACCGCGCGCGCCAGCTTCGGCGATTGCACCAGCCATTTCTGGACGATCATGCCGCCGATCGAGTGGCCAACCAGAATGGGTCTGTTTGCGCCGATCTGCTCGATGAAGTGCTGGAGCGCATCGGCCAGGGCAGCGATGCTGACGCTGGCGAGCGGCGCCGACCCGCCATAGCCCGGCATGTCCCATGCGATTGTTCGGAAGCGTTTGCCGAATGTGGCGAGTTGCTGCCGCCAGGCCCGTGCCGCACCGCCAATGCCATGCAGGAAGATCAGGGGAATCGCGCCCGGATCGCCCGCGGCCTCATAGGCGAAGCGTCCGTCCCTTGTTATCATTGGCGCAGGCTGCGACACGCGACATCCTTTTGCTTGGCCCTGCGATGCTAACAGGCCTGTGGGCGATGGGAAGCGATAATTTTATACTTAAAGCAATTTTCGGGCCGGTCTGTCGCGCGCGGGCGTTCAGCGATGCTGTTCAGCGCTTTCGTTGCAAAAATTTGAAGTTTAAAATATATCCGGGGAGCGATCAGCAGATTTTCAGGGAGCCAGCGCATGTCCGGATTGCCGCATTCGCCGCACGCGCTGGTGACCGGTGGCGGCCGCGGCATCGGCCGTGCGATCGCCGCCTCACTTGTCGGGGCCGGCGCCACCGTGACAGTGCTGGGCCGGAATGCCGCTACGCTCGAAGAGGCGATCAACGTGGGTGCTGCGCATTTCGCGGCCGTTGCCGACGTCTCGAACGAAGCATCATTGAAAGCTGCCATAGCCGAAGCGCACAAGCGAAAGCCGATCGATATCCTTATCGCCAACGCGGGTAGCGCCGAATCCGCGCCGTTCTCCAAGTCTGACAGTGCGCTCTTTGCGCGCATGATGGACGTCAATTTCATGGGCGTTGTCCATGCCGTCCAGGCAGTGCTGCCTGGGATGAAGGATCGGCCGTATGGCCGGATCGTCGCGATTGCATCGACGGCTGGGCTGAAAGGTTATGCCTATGTGAGCGCGTATACGGCCGCGAAGCACGCCGTGGTCGGGCTGGTGCGATCGCTTGCCCTGGAGATGGCCGGCAGCAACGTGACCGTGAACGCGATCTGTCCCGGTTTCACCGATACGGATCTCGTCGCCGGCAGCATCGAGAACATCATGAAGAAGACAGGGCGAAGCCGCGAGCAGGCGATCGCGGAACTCGCTAAGCACAATCCTCAGGGGCGCTTGATCACGCCGCAGGAAGTGGCGAATGCCGTGCTCTGGCTGTGCAGCGAGGGCGCCGGTGCGATTACGGGTCAGGCGATTGCCGTGGCCGGTGGTGAGATCTAGCGCACGGAAAAGGCGCGGACGAGGAAAGCAAGGAGACCGTATGAGCAGACCAGCCAATCCCGTGACCGTGCCGCTCGCGGACTACTCGCCGCAGCACTTCCTGCTGGCCGTGGTCGACGGCGTTGCCACCGTGACGCTCAATCGGCCCGACCGGAAGAATCCGCTGACGTTCGAAAGCTACCGCGAGCTCACCGACTTCTTCCGCGCCTGTGCCTTCGACGACGCGGTCAAATCCATCGTCGTCACCGGCGCGGGCGGCAATTTCTCCTCCGGCGGTGACGTGTTCGAGATCATCGGTCCACTCGTGAAGATGGACACCAAGGGGCTCACCGCCTTCACGCGGATGACCGGCGATCTCGTCAAGGCGATGCGGGCCTGCCCGCAACCGATCGTGGCCGCGGTCGAAGGCATCTGCGCCGGCGCCGGTGCGATCATCGCCATGGCATCTGACATGCGGCTCGCAGCGAGCGGGGCCAAGGTGGCATTCCTGTTCAACAAGGTCGGCCTTGCCGGCTGCGACATGGGAGCCTGTGCCATCCTGCCGCGGATCATCGGCCAGTCCCGCGCGTCCGAGCTGCTCTACACCGGCCGGTTCATGACCGCGGAAGAGGGCGAGCGTTGGGGCTTCTTCAGCCGCATCGTCACACCGGAACAGGTACTGCCGCAGGCGCAAATCCTGGCCAAGCAGGTCGCGGAGGGGCCGACCTTCGCCAACACCATGACCAAGCGGATGCTGGCGATGGAATGGGCGATGTCGGTTGAGGAGGCAATCGAAGCGGAAGCCGTTGCCCAGGCGCTGTGCATGACGACGGCGGATTTCGAGCGCGCTTTCGAGGCTTTCGCCAACAAGGTCAAGCCGGTCTTCAGGGGCGACTGAGCGGCGGTCTCTCGGCCGCCGCCGTCGCGGAAACGGGGACTTGCCAGAAATTATTTTAGGCTTAAAATAGTTTCATGGCCGGATGAATTGGCGAGGCTCCCATGAAAGTCGCGATCATCGGTAGCGGACCTGCGGGTCTTTATGCGGCGATCCTGCTGAAGAAGCAGCGCCCGAGCGCCGACGTCACCGTGTATGAGCGCAACCGCGCCGACGACACCTTCGGCTTCGGCGTGGTGTTCTCCGATGCCACGCTGGACAATTTCGAGAAGCACGATCTTCCGAGCTACCGCCGCATCACCCAGGAATTCGCCTATTGGGACGACATCGCCGTGCACTTCCGCGGCACCGTGCATCGGGTCGGCGGTAACGGGTTTTGCGGCTGCTCGCGACAGAAGCTGCTTCTGATCCTGCAGGAGCGGGCGCGCGAGCTTGGCGTCAGCCTGCATTTCGAAGTGGACATCGACGACGAGTCCCGATTCGCCGACGCAGACCTCATCCTGCTTGCCGACGGCATCAACAGCCGCTTCCGCGAGAAACATGTCGATCACTTCCAGCCGGAACTCGATCTCCGCACCAACAAGTTCGCCTGGATGGGGTCGACTAGGCCGCTCGACGCCTTCACTTTCATCTTCCAGGAGACGGAGTGGGGGCCGTTCATCGCTCATGCCTACCAGTACGAAGCCGGTCACTCGACCTGGATCTTCGAAACCGATCCGGAGACGTTCGAGCGGGCAGGGCTGACCGGGCTGAACGAGCAGGAGTCCGCCGCGCGGATGGCCGACATCTTCGGCTGGTTCCTCGACGGGCATAAGCTGCTGACGAACCGCTCGATGTGGCGCAATTTTCCGATGATCCGCAGCAAGCGCTGGGTCAAGGACAACATGGTGCTGCTTGGCGATGCCAAGGCGAGCGCGCATTTCTCGATCGGCTCCGGCACCAAGCTCGCGATGGAAGACGCGATCGCGCTCGCCGAGGCGATGCAGAACACGCCCAGCGTCAAGGCCGCGCTGGAAGTCTATGAGCACGGCCGCCGCGAGGAGGTCGAGAAGACCCAGCATGCCGCCGACGTCTCGCTGGTCTGGTTCGAGCACGTCGACCGCTTCTGGGACTTCGATCCCGTGCAGTTTGCCTTTGGCGTGATGACGCGCTCGAAGGCGATCACCTACGACAATCTCAAACTTCGTGCGCCCGATTTCGTCGCCGAGGTCGAAAAGTCCTTCGCCAAGCAGGTGCGCGATAGCGGCTTCGATGTCAGCACCGACACGCCGATGGTTCCGCTGTTCCAGCCGTTCCGTCTGCGCGAGATGGAGATCGCCAACCGCGCGGTGATGTCGCCGATGTGCATGTATTCGGCCAAGGAGGGCGTGCCGGGCGATTTCCATCTGGTGCATTACGGCTCGCGCGCCATTGGCGGCGCCGGCCTGATCTTCACGGAAATGGCCTGCGTCGGCCGCGATGCCCGGATCACACCCGGCTGCGCCGGCATTTGGAACGACGAGCAGGAAGCTGCTTGGCGCCGCATCGTGGAATTCGTCCACGGCAACTCGGCCGCAAAGATCTGTCTGCAACTCGGGCACGCCGGCCGCAAGGGTGCGACCAAATTGATGTGGGACGGCATGGACCGTCCGCTGGAGCAGGGCGGCTGGGACGTGGTCTCGGCATCACCGCTGCCATATTTCCCCGACAGCCAGGTGCCGCGTGAGCTCGATCGTGCCGGCATGAACGGCGTGAGGGATGCTTTCGTCGCAGCAGCCGAGCGTGGCGAGCGCTGCGGCTTCGACATGCTGGAGCTGCACTGCGCCCACGGCTATCTGCTGGCAAGCTTCATCTCCCCGCTGACGAACACCCGGACGGATGAATATGGCGGCTCGCTCGAAAACCGCCTGCGCTTCCCGCTCGAGGTGTTCGAGGCGCTGCGCGCGGTGTGGCCATCACACAAGCCGATGTCGGTCCGTATCTCTGCAACCGACTGGGCGGATGGCGGCGTCACCGGCGACGATGCGGTGGCGATCGCGCGCGCCTTTGCCGAGGCCGGTGTCGATCTCGTCGACGTCTCGACCGGGCAGACGGTGCGCGATGCGCAGCCGGTCTACGGCCGCATGTTCCAGACGCCGTTCTCCGATCAGGTCCGCAACGAGGCCCGCGTCGCCACCATGTGCGTCGGCAACATCACGACGGCGGACCAGGCCAACACCATTCTGGCTGCCGGGCGGGCGGACCTCGTTGCCCTCGGGCGTCCGCATCTGGTTGATCCCTTCTTCACCATGAAGGCGGCGGCCTGGTACGGGGCGAACAATGCGTTCTGCCCGCCGCAATATCTGCCCGGCAAGGACCAGATCTTCCGCAACAGCGTTCGCGACCGGCAGGATCTCGAGGAGCTGCGAATTAAGGCTAAGCCCAAGACCCGGGCCGAGCTCAAGGCGGAGGCGACAAAGCCGCTTGCGGCGGAGTGACCGCCCGTGCGACGTTAACCGCATTGCCTGGCGTGTTTCGAGTGGAGTAAGGGCGATGAAGGCGATTATCGTCGGTGGCGGCATCGGTGGTCTCACTACCGCTTTGATGCTGCGCTCGCGTGGCCTGGACTGCGAGATCTTCGAGCAGGCCGACACCATCCGTGAGCTCGGTGTCGGCATCAACACGCTGCCCCATGCGATGCGCGAGCTCGCCGGGCTCGGGCTGTTGCAGAAGCTCGACGACGTCGCGATCCGCACCGACCAGCTCTATTACCTCAATCGCCACGGCCAGGAAGTCTGGCGCGAAGCGCGCGGCATCGATGCCGGTCATGACGTGCCGCAATTCTCGATCCACCGCGGCCGCCTTCAGGGCGTCATCCATCGCGCCGTCGAGGAGCGGCTCGGCACGGACGCAATCCACACCGGTTGCCGCCTCGGCGCCTTCACGCAGGACGAGGGCGGCGTCACCGCCTATTTCTTCGATCGTGCCGGTGCGCACATCCATACCGTGCGCGGCGATATTTTGATCGGCGCCGACGGCATCCATTCGCGCGTCCGCGAGACGTTGTTTCCGAACGAGGGACCGCCGTGCTGGAACGGCCTGATGCTGTGGCGCGGTGCGCGGGATTGGCCGCTGTTCCTCACCGGAAAATCGATGATCGTGGCCGGTGGGCTCAACGCCAAGGTGGTGATCTATCCGATCGCGGAGGGATCGAGCCCGGCGAGCCGGCTGACCAATTGGGCCGTGCTGGTCAAGGTCGGCGAGGGCAATGCCCCGCCGCCGCGGAAAGAAGACTGGTCGCGCCCGGGCCGCCGCGAGGAGCTGATGCCGCATGTGGCGCGCTTCTCGGTGCCCTATGTCGACGTGAAGAGCCTGATCTCGGCGACGCCCGAGTTCTACGAATATCCGACCTGCGACCGCGATCCCTTGCCTTACTGGTCTTCCGGCCGCGTCACGCTGCTCGGTGACGCCGCGCATCCCATGTATCCGGTCGGCTCGAATGGCGCCTCGCAGGCGATTCTCGATGCCCGCTGCCTTGTCGATGCGCTGGTGCGTGCCGAGCATCCGCGTCAGGCGCTGCTCGAATACGAGAAGAAGCGCCTGCCGATGACCGCTGACATCGTCCGCTCCAACCGGCGCGGCGGTCCCGAGGGCGTCATCGACGCCGTCGAGCAGCTTGCCCCCGACGGCTTCGACAATGTCGATAACGTCCTGAGCTATTCCCAGCGCGAGGCGATCGTGCGGGGCTATGCCACGAAGGCAGGCTTTGCTGCCGTGCCCGGCCTCGCGGCCGTACGCGCCTGATTTGAGCTGTTAGCCGGCGCCGGGAGGCGGCGGCAGGAAGTGGATGTTGAACTCGGCGGCCATCGCCACCACGTCCTCCGGCTTCTGCTCCTTCATGTTGTGCAGACCCCAGAACAGGTCGAACAGTTTTTTGGTCGGCGAGACCCAGAACAGCACCTTTGCGGTCTGCTCCGACTTGTTGAAGATGCCATGCGGCACGCCCATGCCGAGCCGGATCAGATCGCCCGCGGTTGCCTGCGACTCCGAATTGCCGAGCATGAAGTCGAGCTTGCCCTCCAGCATATAGAGATACTCGTCCTGGTCGGGATGGATGTGCGGCGGCACGAACGTGCCCGGTGGCAAGGTCGCGTGCCAGGAGAAACTGTGCTCGGTCTTGCTCTTCGGCACATAGGTCTGGCCAAGGATGTTCCAGGAAATGCCCTGGATCCCCTCATTGGCCCGCGTGATGCCGGTGATTTCGCTGCTCATTGAAGTCCTCCCATAACGTGCCGTGCGGCCTCAGTTCGCCGCCTTGCAATCCTTGGCATAGCGGTCGCCGTAGTTCTCGAAAACCTTCTGGACGATCTCGGTCTGGAATTTGCCGTCCGGACGCTTGGCGACCTTGGTCAGGTAGAAGTCCTGGATCGGATAGCCGTTGGTGTTGAACTTGAACGAGCCGCGCAGCGAGGTGAAATCGGCCTTCTTCAGGGCAGCCGCGACGGCGTCCTTGTTCGAGAGGTCGCCCTTCACGCCCTTGACCGCGCTGTCGATCAGCATCGCGGCATCATAGGCCTGGAAGGCGTAGGTGCCGGGCACGGTGTTATAGGCGGCTTCATAGGCCGCGACGAACTTCTTGTTCTGGGGATTGTCGAGATTGGGCGCCCAGTTCGCTCCGCCGAACATGCCGACCGCCGCATCCTGCTGCGCCGGCAGCGTCGATTCATCCACCGTGAAAGCCGAGAGCACCGGAATGCTGTCGGCAAGGCCCGCCTGCCGGTACTGCTTCACGAGGTTGACGCCGAGGCCGCCCGGCATGAACGTGAACAGCGCATCGGGCTTCTGCGAGGAAATCTTGGACAGCTCCGGCTGGAAGTCCAGCGTGTTCAGCGGCATGTAGGATTCTTCGACAATCTCGCCCTTGTAGTCGAGCTTGAAACCGGCGACCGAATCCTTGCCGGCCTGATAGTTCGGCACCATCAGGTACATCCGCTTGTAGCCGCGATCCTGCGCCACCTTGCCGAGGATCTCGTGGACCTGATCGTTCTGATACGAGGTCACATAGAAGAACGGGTTGCAGTCCTTGCCGGCGAACGTCGACGGACCTGCATTGGGACTGACCAGGAACACCTTGGATTCCGTCACGGGCCGGTGGATCGCCTGGAGGATGTTGGAGAAGATCGGGCCGACCACGAAGTCGACCTTGTCGCGTTCGAGCAGGCCCTTGACCTTGGTGACCGCCGCATCCGGCTTGAGCTCGTCGTCAACCACGACGACCTCGACGTCGCGGCCGCCCATCTTGCTGCCGAGGTCCTTCACCGCGAGCGCAAAGCCGTCGCGCACCTGCTGGCCGAGCGCGGCGGCGGGTCCCGACAGGGTCACGATCACGCCAAGCTTGAGCTTCTCCTGGGCGAGGGCAGGGCTCATCGCGGTGCCGAGCAGCAAGGCGGCCGCAGCCAAGGTCGTTTGCGTCTTCATGATCTGTCCCCCGTGACATCAGGGCCTGCGCCGCAAGCCGCGTACTCCAATCCAAGCTTATGCCGATGATGGCGGCCGCGGCAAGCAAAGTGCACGGCGTCGCCATCCAGCGCGCAGGGCGCATGCAAACGGCGCGCCAATTATTTGAAGCCTAAAGAAATTCGCGTGCGGTCGATTGTTGCAGCTTTGGACTTGCGGCCGGCGCGGATTTATTTGAAGCTCAAAACGTTGGGGAATCCGCGCCGACGCCAATGCCGGCCGTGAGTGACTGCACCGAGATGCTCGATTCCGAGACCAAGGCCGTCGAAACGCCGGAGGACCATGCCGAAGAGCTTCGGCTGTGGCTGCGCCTGCTCACCTGCACGACCCTGATCGAGGGCGAGGTCCGCGGCCGGCTGCGACAGCGCTTCGACGTCACGCTGCCCCGGTTCGATTTGATGGCACAGCTCGACAAGGCGCCCGACGGCATGACGCTGTCCGACGTCTCCAAGCGCATGATGGTGTCCAACGGCAATGTCACCGGCCTCGTCGAACGTCTCGTGGAATCCGGCCATCTCGACCGGCGCACCTCGGATACCGACCGCCGCGTCCAGGTGATCCGCCTCACGAAGCTCGGCCGTGCCGAGTTCCGCAGGATGGCCGCAGAGCACGAGACCTGGATCGCCGATCTCTTCGCCGACCTGACGCCGAAAGACGTACGCGAACTGATGCGCCTCCTCGCCAAGACCAAGGCGTCCGCACAAAAATCGGCCGCGCGCAGGCGGCCCTGAGCCCGCATCCGGGCCGGCCCCTCCAATCCCCTTTTGCCGCAGGAAAAAGCACGCCGTGCCCAAAATCGCCTATTGCGCCAAATTGTTTTAAGCCTAAAATGTTTTTCCAGATAGTGCTGCCGGGTGCTTTCCATGCGCAAAGGAGCGTGCGATGGCCAACGCCGCCAAGGTTCAAGTCTCGGGCTCGCATGACGGCAACGCCGCGACAGCCCATGTCGATACATTTGCGCGGCAGCATCTGCCGCCGCCGGAGCTGTGGCCCGAATTCATCTTCACGCGGCCGGAGCTGCATTACCCGCCACGACTGAACTGCGTCAGCTATTTCCTCGATCGTTGGGTCGAGCAGGGCCATGGCGATGCGCCATGCGTGATCAGTCCGGCCGTCAGCTACAGCTATCGCGAGCTGCAAGCGCTGGTGAATCGCATTGCCAATGTGCTGGTCGGCAAGCTCGGTCTCGTCACCGGCGAGCGCGTGCTGCTCCGCTCGGCCAACAATCCCATGATGGTTGCGACCTATCTCGCGGTGATCAAGGCCGGCGGCATTTGCGTCGCGACGATGCCGCTGCTGCGCGCCAAGGAGCTGTCCTATCCGATCCAGAAAGCGGCGATTACGCTCGCGCTCTGCGACGGAAAGCTCTCCGACGAATTGGAGAAGGCGAAAGCCGCTGCGCCCGGTCTCAGGCACGTGGTCTATTGGGGCAATGGCGCGGCCAATTCGCTCGAGGCGCTGATAGCGGACGCGAGCCCAGAGTTCACTGCCGTCGATACCGCCGCCGACGACATCTGCCTGATCGCCTTCACGTCGGGCACGACAGGCGATCCCAAGGGCACCATGCATTTCCACCGGGACATGCTGGCGGTCTGCGACGGCTATGCGCGCAACATCCTGCGCGCCGAGCAGAAGGATCGCTTCGTCGGCTCGGCGCCGCTCGCCTTCACTTTCGGTTTCGGCGGCGTGCTGTTCCCGATGCACATTGGCGCGTCCTTCGTCGTGCTGGAGAAGACGACGCCGGACGATATGCTGTCGGCGATCGAACAGTACAAGACGACAGTCTGCTTCACGGCGCCGACCGCGTACCGGGCCATGATCGGCAAGCTCGCGGGCCGGGACATCTCCTCGCTGCGCAAATGTGTCTCGGCTGGTGAGACATTGCCAAAACCGACATTCGAGGCCTGGCTCAAGGCCACCGGCATCAAGCTGATGGACGGCATCGGCTCGACCGAGATGCTGCACATCTTCATCAGCGCGACCGAGGACGAGATCCGGCCCGGTGCGACCGGCAAGCCCGTTCCCGGCTATGAGGCCAAGATCGTCGACGATGACGGCCATGACGTACCGCGGGGCACGATGGGGAATCTTGCGGTGCGCGGGCCGACCGGCTGCCGCTATCTCGCCGACGAGCGTCAGCGCAAATATGTCCAGAACGGCTGGAATATCACCGGCGACACCTATCTGATGGATAGCGACGGCTATTTCTGGTACCAGTCGCGCTCCGACGACATGATCGTGTCGGCCGGGTACAACATCGCGGGTACGGATGTGGAGGCGGCGTTGCTGACGCATCCCGCGGTCGTCGAGTGCGGCGTCGTCGGTGCGCCGGACGAGGCGCGCGGCATGATCGTGAAGGCCTATGTCGTTGCCGCGCCCGGCGTGACGCCGGACGACCGGCTCGCAACCGAGTTGCAGGAGCACGTGAAGCGCGAGATTGCGCCGTACAAATATCCGCGCGCGATCGAGTTCGTGACGCAGCTGCCGAAGACCGAGACCGGCAAATTGAAGCGCTTTGCCCTCAGGCAATTGGCGCAGGCGGCAGCGACGTCCTCTGGCGTCGCCGCAGAATGAGATGAGGATCAAGAATTGTCCGTGACGACGCCGAAAGGCCCACAGCTCGCGGTGCTGCCGACCGCAGCCGAGAACGACAGCCGTCGAGGCGCGCAGGTGCTCCAGCCCTCGGGCTGGCCGATGCCGAAGGGCTACGCCAACGGCATGGCCGCCGAGGGGCGCATCGTCGTGACCGGCGGCGTGATCGGCTGGGATGCCGAGGAGCGTCTCGCCGACGGCTTCGTCGCGCAGGTCGCCCAGACCCTGAGCAATATCGCCGCGATCCTGGCGGAAGCTGGTGCCGGGCCCGAGCATCTGGTGCGCCTGACCTGGTACGTCGTCGACATGGACGAGTACCTGACGAACCTGAAGGAGCTCGGCAGGATCTACCGTGCCGTCTTCGGCGCGCACTATCCGGCGATGGCGCTGGTTCAGGTCGTCCGGCTCGTCGAGAGGGCGGCACGCGTCGAGATCGAGGCCACCGCCGTCATTCCCCGCTGAATTCGCTCAGCTCGCTTTGGCGAGGTTGTCGTCCTCCGGCGAGTTCAGGTAGACACCCGACATGGTGTCGACCCAGCACAGATGATCGTGCACCTTCTTCACGCCCTCGACGTTCTCGGCGGCAATAACCGCGGCCTGCCGCGCTCGTTCCTCGGTGATGACGCCACTGAGATGAACGATGCCGTCGCGGACAATGACGTTCAGCCCGTACGGGCACCAGTCGTTCTTCTCCATGGTGTCGATGATGCGGACGCGAATGTGATCGTCGTCGGCGGTCGGGTCCGGTACCTCGCGAGCGAGCCCCGCCACCGCCTGTAGCAGGTTGGCCCGCGAGACGATGCCGACGATCTTGTCGCCGCGCACCACCGGCAGGCGCTTCACGTGGTTCCGTTCCATGAGATCGACGATCTCCGCGAGAGCCGTATCCTCGGTGATGGTGACGGGCGAGGGGGTCATCACCTCCGCGACCCTGCGGCCGTGCTCGTGGACAAAGTCGCTCGCGGACTGGCCCGGCCCGAGAATGAACCGCAGCCAGCGTCCCCGCTTGCGCCCGGTGCCGATTTCGCTGCGGCGGATGAAATCCCCTTCCGAGACGACGCCGACCAGCTTGCCGGCTTCGTCGACCACCGTGAGGCCGCTGACGTGCCGCGTCAGCATGATGTTCGCGGCCTCGACGATGCTGGTGTCGGGAGTGACCGAGATGACCGACCGGGTCATGATCTGGTGGGCGCGCATGGCAAAGCTCCGAGGGCTCGTTGAATGTCGAAGGAGAGCCTAGCTCCAGCGTGGCGATGAGGTTTGACCCAGGTCAAGTGGACGAAGCCAGTCCTGCCTGGTTGAGCAATTTCGATCCGTTCCCAGAATTGATGCAGCTCAAGCTGCTCCAAAGCGCCGGAGCATATCCTGCCGCGAACATACATCAGCGCGCAGGAACCTTCCGTCATGAGCGTCGTGCAGATACTTTCGCGAGCCGGGCAGCCGGCGGCGCCGGGATCCCCCGTCGAGCCTGCTGCGCGTGCCGCTTCCCCCGAGGGACCGGCCGTAAGGCCGGTCGCGGACTTGCAGCCTCAGTCAGAGCCATACCCGCTCGACCGCGCATTTCACGCGATGCTGGCTCGGTTCACCGGCGGAATTTCACCGGCCGCCCTGTCTCTGGCCTGGCTCGACTGGAGTTCGCATCTCGCGGTTGCGCCGCAGCGGCAGATGGAGATCGCCCATAACGTCCTTCGCGACAGCGGCCGGTTCCTGGAAGCGTCAGTCCACGCGACCTCGCCGGGCCAAAAGCCGTGGTCGGTGATCCAGCCGCGGTCGCGGGATCGACGCTTCAGGGAGCCGCAATGGGAGGCCGCGCCGTTCAATCTGCTGGCGCAAGCATTCTTGCTCGGAGAGCGCTGGTGGCACGACGCCACGACCGGCGTGCGCGGCGTGTCGCGCGCGAACGAAGCCATCGTCGAATTCTCGGTCCGCCAGATGCTCGACATGCTGGCGCCGTCGAATTTCGCCGCGACCAACCCGGAGGTGCTCGAGAAAACATTGCGGAGCGGCGGAGAAAATTTCGTCTTCGGCTGGCAGAACTGGTGCAGCGATCTGATGCGCATACTCTCGCTTGCAGCGCCGGCCGGCGACGCGCAGTTCGTCGTCGGGAAGACGGTTGCCGCGTCTCCCGGAAAAGTCGTCTACCGCAACGAGCTGATCGAGCTGATCCAGTACCATCCGACGACCGCGCAGGTGCGGCCTGAGCCGATCCTGATCGTTCCGGCCTGGATCATGAAATACTACATCCTCGACCTGTCGCCGGAGAATTCGCTGGTCAAATATCTGACCGGGCAGGGCTTCACCGTGTTCGCGATCTCCTGGCGCAATCCGGATGCAAAGGATCGGAACGTCGCCTTCGACGATTATCGCAAGCTCGGCGTGATGGCGGCGCTGGACATGATCGGGCGGATCGTGCCGGGCCGGACGACCCATGCGCTCGGCTATTGCCTGGGCGGCACGTTGCTGTCGATCGCAGCCGCCGCGATGGCGCGCGATGGCGACAAGCGGCTGGGCACCATCACCCTGCTTGCCGCGCAGACGGATTTCACCGAGGCGGGCGAGCTGACGCTGTTCATCAACGAGAGCCAGGTTGCCTTCCTCGAAGACATGATGTGGCAGCGCGGCTATCTCGACACGGCGCAGATGGCCGGTGCATTCGCGCTGCTGCGCTCCAACGATCTGATCTGGTCGCGGCTGTCGCGCGATTATCTGATGGGAGAGGCAGCGCCGCCGAGCGACCTGATGGCCTGGAACGCCGACGCCACACGGCTGCCTTATCGCATGCATTCGGAATATCTGCGCAAGCTGTTCCTCGACAATGATCTCGCCGAAGGCCGCTATCGCGTCGACGGCAGGAGCATTTCACTCTCCGACATCCATGCGCCGTCGTTCGTGGTCGGCACGCTCGCCGATCACGTTGCGCCCTGGCGATCCGTGTACAAGATCCACTATCAGGTCGATGCCGATGTGACGTTCCTGTTGACCAGCGGTGGACACAATGCCGGCGTCGTCGCGCCACCGGACGAGCCCGGGCACAGCTATCAGGTCATGACCAAGGCTGCGGATGCGCCTTATGTCGGTCCGGAAGAGTGGCTGAAGCTCGCGCGGCATGTCGAGGCCTCGTGGTGGCCGGAATGGGCGCAATGGCTGGCGGCGCGCTCGGGTGAGCCCTGCGCCCCGCCCCAGATCGGGGGCGATCTACCCGACGCGCCGGGGCACTACGTGCACACCTAATCCTCAGGCTCGGCATTCGGCGCGAGGTCGGAGGAGCGGAACGGCTTGGCCTTGTCCAGTTTGCGGTAGGCTTCCACGGCGGTTCGCAGCAGCTTCTTTTCCCGCTTACGGTTGAGGAAGCGGATGTGCGCCTCGGGGACGGCCTCGTTCAAGGATGCCGCCAGCGTCTGCCCCCGCGCATCGTCGTTCAGCTGTCCGAGCGACCGTTGCGCCTTGCGCAATTGCTTGAGGATCGACTTCTGCTTCGTCAGCGATTCCTCGGCAAAAAGATCCTGGAGCGATTCGATCGAATAGGTCAGCCGCTTGTTGAGAAGCCGCAGCTTGTGCCGCTTCTCGACGTCGAGCTTGCGGAGTTTGCGCGCTTTCTTGAGCAGCGCCTTTTCCCACTCCGTCAGTTTCGCCGTGGCATGGTCGGCGAGCGTGCAGCGGCGCAGCCTGATGGCCTCCTTGCTGCGCCGGGTCGACCAGGGGCCGTGCTTGATCCAGGCCGAGGTCTGCTCGACGAGGCGGCGATACCGGGCCGATTGCAGCGCGCGTGCCAGCAGGCGGTGGCTCTCGGCGCGCTTCTCGTCCCAATGCTGGAGCTCGGCGATCACGGCGAGCTCCTCGCCGCTTTCGGCGACGACGCGTTCGATCGCCACGTCGAGGTCCCGCACCATGCCGAGCTGGCTGTTCAGCCATTTCAACTCGGTCCAGACGCTTGGCCGTAGCGCGTCGTCGACCATGGGCGCGAAAAATCGGATCGCGGTGCGCAGATGCGTCAGTGCGATCCGGATCTGATGCAGTGCCTCCGGGTCGCCGCGGCATGTGCCCTCATGCTGAGCCAGGACGGCATCGAGATGGCGGCGGGCAATGATCCGGAATGCAGTGTCGCAGGCCATGCCGGGGCTGAGGCGGCCGGGCAGGTCGCCACGTCGCGCCGCGGGCTTGGGGCGCGCGGCCGCCGTCGAACTCTTGGTGGGTCGCGCCATCTTAGCCCGCGCCAATCAGATTCCCTATTTGCCCTCAGCGATCGCGGCGCGGCAGCGCTCCAGCGTCTGCGCTTGTGTCCCGGATGCATCGATGGTCGCCCAACCGACATGACCGATATTATAGTGCTCTTGCAGCGCGGCAACCTCTTGCGTGGCGTCAGAAGCGTCGGCTTGACGGCCGCCGATTCGCGCCTGGCGGGTGGCGAGGTCTGCGATCAGGAATAATCCGTTGAGCGGCGCGCCGCAGGCGTGGGCCAAGGCGGCGAGGTCGTCCCGTTCGGATTCGCGCGCAAAGACCGCGTCGACGATGGCAGAATGGCCTTGCGCCAGCACCTGCCGGGCGCGCTGCATCAGCACCTCGTAGACCCGCGCCGTCACCTCGGGCCCATACGCGGAGGGCGGCAGCCGGTCGGTATGCCCGACCTGAAACAATTGCTTGCGGATGACGTCGCTGCGCAGCACGACGGCGCCCGGCTCGGGCGCCACGGTAGGGGCCAGTGCACGGGCGAGGACCGACTTGCCGGTGCCCGACATTCCGCCAACCGCGATCAGGCGAGGGGCGGGCGGATGGATCAACGCCCGGGCAAGGTCGAAATAGCGACGCGCTTCGTCGAGAACTCCGGTACGCTCGGCATCTGGCCGATTGAGCCGCGCCAGCGCCACCTGCGCACGGATCGCCGCGCGGATGGACATGAACAGCGGCAGCGCGGCCAGTGCGTCGAGCATTTCGACGGGCGCCATCGTCAGATACTGGTTCAGCACTGCGTTGGCCGCGTTCGCCTGGCCGTAGCGCAGCAGGTCCATCAGCGCGAACGCGAGATCGTAGAGCACATCCACGGTTGCCATCTGCGCATCGAACTCGATCGCGTCGAACAGGACGGGCCGGCCGTCGATCAGCACGATATTGGCAAGGTGCAAGTCGCCATGACAGCGGCGCACGAAGCCACGGCGGCCACGCTCCTCGAGCGTGGTGCGGACGCGCAGGAATATCTCGTGTGAGGCCTTGCCAAGCTGCTCGATCGCCGCCGCCTCGAGATGGTCGCCGGCGCGCAGCCCGGTGCTGTTGCCGTCGATCAGGTGGGGAATCGAAGTGATCCACGCAGCACCGTCCGCGATCGTCGCTTGCGCATGCGAGCCTGCGATCGCGTCCGCGATGGCTGCGGCCAGCTCCGCATCCAGCGGGCCCGCCTTCGCCAGATGATCCAGCGTGCGGCTTTCGTCGAACCGGGACATGTCGACCGCATACTCGATCGGCCGGCCGCTTCCGCCGACCTGCACCGAGCCGTCCGGCTCTTCCGTGATCGCCACGACGCGATGATAGATCTGCGGGGCGAGCGGCCGGTTGATCCTGATCTCCTCCTCGCAGGCTGCCTTGCGCTTTTCGAGCGTCGAGTAGTCGAGGAACGGAAACTTGACCGCCCGCTTGATCTTCAGCGCGCGTGTCCGATCGAGAAACACCGAGGCTGCGTGCGTATCGATCCGTTCCACGCCGGGACGCGCGCCGAGCGCCTGGAAGACCCGTTCCTGGGTAGCAGAATCATCCGTCATCTCTGCGGGCATGTCCCGATAGGTCGGCGAACGCTGAAGCGCCAAGCTAACCCTTAGAGCCGGATCGCGGCCAGTCCTTGACATCAATCAAGGCGCGCCGTCGGCGGCTGGTTCCTGCCTTGAGAAGGATCAAGGGTCCCGACGAAAGGCAGCGTATCCTAACCGGCAAGGAGAATCCCGATGCCCATCAAGGATGTCTTTCTGCCGCTTGTCGGCCAGCCGCGCGAGCAGACGCTCGCGGCGATCGAGAAGTGCGTGGCTGTGGCCGCCGACCTCGGCGCCAGGATCACCGCGCTCGCGCTTGAGGACGAAGTTTTCGTGCGGCCGAAGGTCATACGCCCCGGCGATCCGGAGCCCGCGGAGGCCGGCGGTTCGATCGAGCTGGGCGACACGGAGCAACTCATCAGCGCCTTCAGCCATGCAGCCGCCCGCGCCAACGTTCGCGCCCAGAGCCGATCGGCCAAGGTGCCGGCAGACCAGCTCGCCTTGACCCTGGCCGAGCATGCGCGCTTTGCCGACCTCACCCTGGTCCCTGTAAAGCCGCATGACAGCCGAACGGAGCACATCATTGAAGCGCTCCTGTTCGAATCGGGCCGGCCGCTGCTGCTCTGCCCGGAACAGCATGTGGACGAGCTGCGACCGGAATTCGAGAATGTCATGATTGCCTGGGATCACTCCGCCCGTGCCGCACGGGCCGTCGGTGACGCGTTGCCCATACTTCAGGCCGCTGCGTCCGTACGGGTGCTCACGGTGACGGACGACAAGACCGAGGCGATCGCCCAATCCGGCATGAGTCTCGTCGATCATCTCAGGGAACATGGGATCCACGCCACGTTCGAAACGACGGAGGGCGGAGGCAGCTCGACCGGAAAGGTGCTCGGAAGCTGGGCGAATTCCCATGCCATCGACGCCATCGTGATGGGCGCCTACCATCATTCGCGCCTGAACGAGATCGTCTGGGGCGGTGTGACAAAGACCGTCATTGGCGAGCCACCGTGCTGGGTTATGATCTCCTACTAGGCGCGGACCAGTCTTTCGACCTGACCTTCAACCATCGGAACCACTAGCGGCCGGGCGCATTTGCTGTCATGTCCACCTATCGCCTGAAGAATCTGCTGTCGCCACGTTCGGTCGCGCTCGTCGGTGCGAGCGCCCGCCCGGTCTCAGTGGGGCGCGCCGTTCTGGAGAACATCCGCAAGGCGGAATTCAAGGGGCAGTTCGGCCTCGTCAATCCGCGCCATGCCGAGATTGCCGGCATTGCGGCGGTGAAAAATCTGGACAAGCTGCCTTTCGTCCCCGAGCTCGTGGTGATCACCGCGCCGGCGCGCGAGGTTCCCGGCATCATCGACCAGGCGGGACGTCGCGGCTCGGCCGGCGCGCTGATCGTCTCGGCCGGGCTTGGTCATGGACCGGGATCGCTGCAAGAGGAAGCCATCGCCGCGGCCCGTAAATTCGGCATGCGGCTGATCGGGCCGAACTGCCTCGGCATCATGATGCCTGCCGTAAGCCTCAATTCCAGCTTCGCCGCGCACATGCCGGGGGCGGGAAATCTCGCGCTGATCTCGCAATCGGGCGCCATCGCGGCGGGCATGGTCGATTGGGCCGCGCAGCGCGGCGTCGGCTTCTCCGGCATCGTAACGATCGGCGATCAGATCGACGTCGACATTGCCGACCTGCTCGATCATTTCGCGATGGATCACAAGACCCGCGCGATCCTGCTCTATATCGAGGCCATCAAGGATGCCCGCAAATTCATGTCCGCGGCGCGCGCCGCGGCACGGGTGAAGCCGGTCGTCGTGGTGAAGTCCGGCCGCATGGCGCAGGGGGCGAAAGCCGCGGCCACCCATACCGGCGCGCTCGCCGGCGCAGACGCCGTTTATGACGCGGCGTTCCGCCGCGCGGGCGTGCTGCGGGTCTCCGATCTGCGCGAGCTGTTCGACTGTGCCGAAACGCTCGGCCGCGTCGAATCGCCGGCCGGAAAGCGCCTTGCCATCCTGACCAATGGCGGCGGCATCGGCGTTCTCGCCATCGATCGGCTGGTCGAGCTCGATGGAATTCCCGCATCCATCTCGGCTGACGCTCGCGCGAAGCTCGATGCGGTGCTGCCGCCGACGTGGTCGGGCGCAAATCCCGTCGATATCGTCGGCGATGCCGATGCAGCGCGCTACGCGGCGGCGCTGGAGGTGCTGCTCGCCGATTCCGACAACGATGCCGTCCTCGTTCTCAATGTGCAGACCGCGATCGCCTCGGCCGCCGACATCGCAGCGACGGTGACGGAGCTGGTCGGCAAGTACCGTAAGCAGCAGGGCCGATGGGCCAAGCCCGTGCTGGCCGCCTGGGTTGGCGCCGATCAGAGCATCAGTCAGGCGCTCTCCGGCGCCGGTGTTCCGAACTACCCGACCGAAGATGATGCCGTGCGCGGCTTCATGCATCTCGTGAGGCATCGCGAAGTGGTGGAGGAGCTGAGCGAGGTTCCGCCGGCGATGCCCGACACGTTCGTGCCCGATGCCCGGGCCGCCAGGCAGATCGTCACCGCGGCGATCGCCGACGGCCGCAAATGGCTCGAGCCCGTCGAGATCAAGCACCTGCTCGAAGCCTACGACATCGCGATGGTGCCGACCTATGCCGCCGGTGATGTCGAGCAGGCGGTGGCTCGTGCGAATGAAGTGTTCGCGCAAGGCGCGACCGTCGTGCTGAAGATCATGTCGCGCGACATCACCCACAAGTCGGATGTCGGCGGCGTCGTGCTCAATCTGACCACGCCGGAGGCGGTGCGCGCGGCGGCGACCGACATTCTCGCCCGGGCGAGGAAGCTGCGTCCCGAAGCCCGCATCGAGGGCGTCATCGTGCAGGCCATGGTGGTCAAGGCGAAGGCGCGCGAGCTGATCCTCGGCCTTGCCGACGATCCCACCTTCGGCTCCGTCGTCGTATTCGGCCGGGGCGGGACGGCGGTGGAGATCATCAACGACAAGGCGCTGGCGCTGCCGCCGCTCGATCTGCAACTGGCCCGTGACCTGATCGAGCGTACCCGCGTCTCGCGTCTGCTGAAGGCCTATCGGGACGTACCTGCGGTGAAGCAGGATGCCGTCGCCATGGTGCTGGTCAAGCTGGCCCAGATGGCGGCCGACATTCCCGAGATACGAGAGTTCGACATCAATCCGCTGCTCGCGGATGAGACCGGCGTGACCGCGGTCGATGCCCGCGTCGCGGTGGGGCCGCCGCAGCGCAAATTCGCCGGTTCAGGACCCGCCAATTTCGCCGTTCGCGCCTACCCGTCACAATGGGAGCGCCGCCTCGCGCTCAAGTACGACTGGCGCATCTTCGTGCGTCCGTTGCGTCCCGAGGACGAGCCGACCATCCACGAATTCCTGCGTCATGTCACTCAGCACGACCTCCGCCTGCGCTTCTTCGCGCCGATGAAGGAGTTCACCCACGAATTCATCGCGCGGCTGACCCAGCTCGACTATGCGCGTGCCATGGCCTTCATCGCGTTCGACGAGGCGACCAACGAGATGGTCGGCGTGGTCCGGCTCCATTCGGACTCGGTCTATGAGAGCGGCGAATATGCGATCCTGCTGCGCTCCGATCTCAAGGGCAGGGGGCTCGGATGGACGCTGATGCAGCTGATCATCGACTACGCGAAGTCGGAAGGGCTGAAGACCATCTCGGGCGATGTGCTTCAGGAGAACACCACGATGCTCGACATGTGCCGGCAGCTCGGCTTCGAGGTGAAGCCGGACCCGACCGAGCCGGAGATTTGCGACGTTCGGCTGAAGCTTCGCTAGGAGCGCGCCTCGGCCGACGTTGCACTGGCGGACTCGTTGGCCGTTTTCCGCAGGCTCTTGACGATGATCGCGATCAGCGGCACCAGCACCGGAACGATTGTGCTGAGCGGATGGTGAACCGCGCCTGACACCTGGGCCTGAAGCGCGCGCGCCTCGATCTGAAGCGCCTCGATGGATGCGCCGTGGATCTCGTTGGCGAGCTCGATGTCACGGCCGGACGGAGGACGACCGGCGATGACGAAGAGAATCCCGGCGATGAGGAAATTGACGGCCCCGAGAATGGCCGCCGCCGCGATGGCGCTCCAGATCTGGACCAGCGCGAAATAGGCCGACAGCTCCAGCATCAGCAGCCCGAATGCAGCGATCAGAGCCGCAAAGGCGCGGAGGCCGAGGCCCGTCAGCAGATGGCGCAGCCTGATGTCCGCAATGATCCTGTCGGTACGCCAGAGTACGCGCAGGTGTTTGACCATATTTTCCGTATTCACCTAGTGTCTTCTCAGCATGAAGCCGACGACCACGCCGAGCGCGAAAGCCGAGGCAAGCGACGTGATCGGGCGATCAGCAACCAGGCCCTGAAGCTGCTCCTGCTCGTCGCTGACGGTCTCGCCGAGCTCGGCAAGCGCGGCCTTGATCTGATCGGCGAGAGCTTCAGCCCGTTCTTTCGAGCTGTCGAACATTTCCTCGCCGGCGGAGCCCAGGAGGCGCGTGACGTCCACTTTCAGTGCGCGAAGCTCGTCGCTCATCCTGTCGCTGTCGAACATGGATCTCGGTCTCCATTGAATACAGAAGGAACTTAGGACCGCCAGCACGGCTGCGGTTGATTTGCGTCAAGAGGCGGCGCGCGATCCCGGTCTTGAGACAGGTCAAACCGGCCGTCACACCCTGGCCTAGAAATGCCGATCGAATGGGGACTGGTTGTCCCGATGAGGTGAAGCGTGAGCTCCGAACCGCTGTTGCTGGCAACGTCCTCCGGCGATGTGCTGAACCTGCGCCCGGAAGGGCCGTGGACCGCAGCCAATGTGTCGACGCTTGAAACGCTGTCCCGGTCGGTCGGGGCGGATGTCGATCGATCGACAGCCGTGACGCTCGATATGTCGGGCGTCAGCGCGCTCGACACGCTCGGCGCCTGGGTGCTCGAGAAGTTGTCACGCCGGGCTGCATCATCCGGCAGATCGGCGGAATTCGTCGGCGTCGCCGATCATTTCAGCGGACTGATGGACGAGGTGCGCCAGGTCAACCGCCACACGCCGCCGCCGGCGCCTGCGCCAAATCCGGTTCTGCTCAGGCTGGGCGATCTCGGCAAGTCCACGGTCGGGGCGCGCGAAGACATCACGATCTTCCTGCAGATGTTCGGCGCCTTGTTCATGGACGTGATCGGCGTGCTGCGCCGGCCGCGGTCGCTGCGGCTGACCTCGCTGGTCTACCAGCTCTACCGCATCGGCTGGCAGGCCATCCCCATCATCGTGCTGATCACCTTCTTGATCGGCGCCATCATCGCCCAGCAGGGCTTCTTTCATTTCCGCAGGTTCGGCGCGGAATCCTACACCGTCGACATGGTCGGCATCCTGGTGCTGCGCGAACTCGGCGTCCTGATCGTCGCCATCATGGTCGCGGGGCGTTCAGGCAGCGCCTACACCGCCGAGCTCGGCTCGATGAAGATGCGGGAGGAGATCGACGCGCTCTCGACCATGGGCCTCGACCCGGTCCACGTCCTGATCCTGCCGCGCGTTGCCGCCCTCGTCATTGCGCTGCCGATCCTCGCTTTCATCGGTTCGATCGCGGCGCTCTATGGCGGTGGGCTGGTCGCGCAGTTCTATGGCGACATGGGGCCGGCGATCTACATCGCGCGGCTGCACGAGGCGATCTCCGTCACCCATTTCGAGGTGGGGATCCTCAAGGCGCCGTTCATGGCGCTGGTGATCGGGATCGTTGCGTGCAGCGAGGGGCTCCGCGTGAAGGGCAGCGCCGAATCGCTGGGACGGCAGACCACGACGTCGGTGGTGAAGTCGATTTTCCTCGTGATCGTGCTCGACGGCCTGTTCGCGATCTTCTTCGCCTCGATCGGAATGTGACGATGGACGCGACGCAAGAGGAGTTCGCGATCCGCGTCCGCGACCTCGTGGTCGGCTTCGGCCGCCAGACCGTGCTCAATCAATTGTCGCTCGACGTCCGCCGCGGCGAGATCCTCGGGCTGGTCGGCGCGTCCGGCGGCGGCAAGTCGGTGCTGATGCGGACCATCATCGGTCTCATTCCGCGCCAGGCCGGTACCATCGAAGTGATGGGAGAGCCGATCGGCGGCCGCACGGAAGGCGCGGCCACGACATGGGGTATCCTGTTTCAGCAGGGCGCGCTGTTCTCCTCGTTGACGGTTCGGCAGAACATCCAGTTTCCGCTGCGCGAAAATCTGGTGCTGTCGCAGGAGCTGATGGACGAGATCGCGATCGCCAAGCTCGAGATGGTCGGGCTGCGGCCGCAGGATGCCGACAAATATCCGTCGGAGCTATCGGGCGGCATGACCAAGCGCGTGGCGCTGGCGCGCGCGCTCGCGCTCGATCCGCCGATCCTGTTCCTGGACGAGCCGACCTCCGGCCTCGATCCGATCGCCGCCGGCGATTTCGACGCGTTGATCAGGACCCTGCAAAAGACCCTGGGGCTCACCGTATTCATGGTCACCCATGATCTCGCCAGCCTCACCACCGTCTGCGACCGCGTCGCCGCGCTCGCAGACGGCAGGATCGTCGCGATCGGTCCGATGCGCGAGCTGCTGCAATCCGAGCATCCCTGGGTGCGCGCTTATTTCCACGGCAAGCGCTCGCAGATGCTGCAACACGAAATGAGATGAGACATGGAAACCCGCGCTCCCTACGTGCTGATCGGCAGCTTCGTGCTGGCCGCGATCGTTGCGGTATTCGGCTTCGTCTATTGGCTCAACAACACCGGCGGCATCGGCCCGCGCACGAATTACCACGTGCAATTCCAGGGACCTGTGCCGGGCCTGCTGGTGGGCGCCGGCGTGCTGTTTAATGGCATCCGCGTCGGTGAGGTGACCCAGCTTGGGCTTGCGCCGGACAATCCGCGCTTCGTCAATGCGACGATCTCCGTGGCCGCGACGACGCCGGTGCGCACCGACACCAAGGTCGGGCTCGACTTCCAGGGGCTGACCGGCGTGCCAGTGGTGACGCTGGAGGGCGGCATGATCGTCGCCAAATCCGGTGCCCCCCTGACCTTGATCGCGGAGGCGGGCGCAGGCCAGAGCATGACGCAGGCCGCGCGCGACGCGCTGCGGCGGGTCGACACTGTGCTCGAGGACAATTCCGGTCCGCTGAAGGACACCATCGCCAACCTCAGGACATTCTCCGACGGCCTCGCGCGCAACACCGGCAAGATCGACGGCATCCTAGCGGGGCTCGAGAAAATGACGGGGGGCGGAACGCCTGTGCAAAAGGTCACCTACGATTTGCGCGCGCCGCGAAATCCCGGGCCTGCCGGCAAGACGCTCTCGGGGTCACTGGCCATTCCCGAGCCGACCGCCGTCGCGATGCTCCAGACCCAGCGCATGCTGTTCGCGCCCAGCGGGGACAATCCGGGCTTTGCGGAATTTCTCTGGGCCGACAGCATTCCAAAGCTGGTGCAGGCGCGGCTCATCGACAGCTTTGAGAACTACGACATCGCGCATGCGCCGCTGCGCACGACCGAACTCGGGCCAGCGGACTATCAGCTCCTGATCGACATCAGGCGCTTCCGGATCGCCACCGAGGGCGAGACAAGGGTCGAGATCGGACTGTCGGCGCGGATCGTCGACAAGAGCGGCAAGGTGGTCGCATCGCGGCTCGTTGAGGCCAGCGAGAAGCTCGACAAGGTCGAGCCGGCCGCGGCCGTCGCAGCGTTCGATGCAGCCTTCGCCCGCATCGCCAGGGAGCTGATCGGCTGGACGGTGCAGGCGGTCTAGCGCCGTGATCAGAGCAGGGCGGCCATGCCCGCAAAAATTGATCTGCGTCAATCGGCTCTGGCGCAGTGCAGTAAAATGCAGTCCGCGCGGTGGACCCGGCCTGATGCGGAGGCCGCCGGCGCATGGAGCGGTGGATGAGAGCTTCCGTGGTGACGATCGAGCCGAACGGGCATTTCTGTAGCGACTGTGCCGTACGCGGATCGGCGGTTTGCGCGTCGCTGGATACAGCTGAGCTCCGGGAATTCGAGCATCTCGGCCGCCGCGTCCACTTCGCCGCGGGCGAGACCGTGTTCTCCGAGGAGGACATCGCGACTTCGTTCTACAACGTCCTCGAAGGCGTCATGCGGCTCTACAAGCTGCTGCCGGACGGCCGGCGGCAGATCGTGGGCTTTGCCTTGCCCGGCGATTTCCTGGGGATGAATATCTCCGGCCGCCACAATTTTTCGGCCGATGCGATCGGCGCGGTGACGGTGTGCCAGTTCGCGAAGACGCCCTTCGGCCGTTTCATCGAGGACCGACCGCACCTGCTCAGGCGCATCAACGAGCTGGCGATTCGCGAGCTGAGCCAGGCCCGCGACCACATGGTCCTGCTCGGCCGTCGTTCTGCGGACGAGAAGGTCGCGACCTTTCTGCTCGGCTGGCGCGAGCGGCTGTTCGCGCTCAAGGGGGCATCCGACACGGTTCCCCTTCCGATGAGCCGCCAGGACATCGCCGACTATCTCGGCCTGACCATCGAAACGGTCAGCCGCACCTTCACCAAGCTGGAGCGCCACGGCGCGATCGAGATCATCCAGGGTGGTATCGGTCTGCGCGATCCGGCGCGCGTCCAGGCTCTGGCCGCGGCCTGACGGGGGTTTTCGCGATGCTCGCGGATTTTTGATCCCGATCAATGACGCTGGCCGCCTGCGACAAATAATGCCCCCGGACAATCCGGGAGAAGCATGATGCCGACTGACGCGCTGCTGATGATCATTGTCGTCGTCGCGATCTTCGTGACGTTCGCCGCAGCCCTGGCCTGGGCGGACCGGCAAACCAGCGCAGGCCGGCTCGACCGGGATTCCAAGCGCCAAAGCTCCTGAGGTCATCGTCAGGTCTGTTGGGCCGACAGCCCGATGCTCAGCGGCCGACGCCTGGCTCGGCGGCAGCGCCTCAACGCAACCAGCGGCTTGGGCAGGCTGCAACCCTGCATCGATTCCAGTGCATCGAGCATCCTTCGGATGCGGGCTTCGGGCATTCCTAGGGCATTTGCCTCAAACCATGCCCGTGCTTTCCGGTTGAAAAGCCTGATAACGTTGACTACGCAGGAACTTCAGTGCCTTGAGTCTTAGGAGCCCGCGGCGTGCCTCAGGACAAGACCGGCGACCCCCGACAGTCGGTGGGTAACAAACTATCGGTCCTGCGCAAGCACCCGATCTTCGCGGATCTGGAGCCGGACGCGCTCGATCAGCTCTGCCGCTACGCCAAGCACACCACCGTGAAGCGCGGTGCGACCATCGCCGCCAAGGGCGATCCCGGCAACAATCTGTTCGCAGTGATCTCGGGGACAGTGAAGATTTCCTCTTCGTCGCCCGACGGACGGAACGCCATTCTCAATCTGATCGGTCCTGGAGAAATCTTTGGCGAGATCGCCGTTCTCGACGGCGCGCCGCGATCGGCGGATGCGACCGCCAATACCAATTGCGAGCTCTACATCATCGACCGCCGGGACTTCCTGCCGTTCGTGAAGAGCCAGCCGGCGCTGGCGATGAAATTCATCGAGCTGCTCTGCGCGCGGCTGCGCTGGACCAGCCAGCAGGTCGAGCAGGTGATCCTGCAAAATCTGCCGGGCCGGCTTGCAAGCGCGCTGCTCGGTCTCACCGAGGAGCGCAAGCTCGATTCTGGCAGCGGCACGCTCGCCATCACGCAGCAGGAGATCAGCGAGATGGTGGGCATGACGCGCGAGAGCATCAACAAGCAATTGCGTGCCTGGTCCGGACGCAGCTGGGTCCGGCTCGAGCATGGCGCCATCGTCGTGCTCGACACCGATGCGCTACGCGAGCTCGCCGAGAGCGGCCTCGACGGCGAGTGATGGCCTCGACCTAATTGTCGATGATGGCGACCGCGCGGGTCCAGCCAGCGGATGCCCGTTCAATCTTCACCGGAAAGCATGACACCGTGAAGCCGGTCGAAGGCAGTTTGTCCAGATTGTGCAGCTTCTCGAGATGGCAATAGCCGATGTGCCGTCCCGCCTTGTGGCCCTCCCAGATCAGCCCGGCATCTTTTGTTTCGGCATATTTCTTCGCGGTGTAGATGAACGGCGCATCCCAGCTCCAGCCGTCGGTCCCGGTCAGCCGCACGCCGCGTTCGAGCAGGTACATGGTCGCTTCATAGCCCATGCCGCAGCCGGAATTGACGTAGTCGGCCTGGCCAAATTTGGCGCCGGCGCTGGTGTTGACGACGACGATCTCCAGCGGCGACAGCGTGTGGCCGATGCGCTTCAGCTCCGTCTCGACATCGGCGGCGGTCGCCACATAACCGTCAGGCAGGTGCCGGAAGTCGAGCTTCACGCCGGGCTGAAGACACCATTCCAGCGGCACCTCGTCGATGGTCCATGACCGCTCGCCGCGATTCATGGTCGGATGGAAGTGCCAGGGCGCGTCGAGATGCGTGCCATTATGGGTGGACAACGAGACCTGCTCGACGGCCCAGCCCTGTCCGTCCGGTAAATCCTGGGCCTTCAGGCCGTCGAAAAATTGCAGCATGCGGGGCAAGCCCTGCTGGTGATCGATATACTGGATCGTCGGGTGATTGCCCGGCGGATCGGCCGTCACGTCGTTTCTGAGCGGCACCGAAATATCGATCAGCTTCCGCGGCATGGGCATGTCCCCGAAATGGTCCGTTCTGCTTTGCAGCATCTTGAGGGCGCTCGCGCTGCGGCGTCAAGTAACGCGCCGGTGTGGACGACTTCGGAAAACCGGTATCATCCGCTGAAGGCCCTAGCGAGCACCGCGCGATCGATCGATGCAACTCCAGCATTGATCGATGCCGGATTTGGCTTGGACAGGGAATGCCGCCCGCCCTAGGGACGACAATGGCGCTTGACTTCGCACCTGAAGTGGAGCGACCCAAGGCGGCCCGCAACTGCCCGACAACGACATAATCACCCCAGGAGGAAAGCCCAGATGAAGACACTGACCGGTATCATCGCAGCCGCTGTGCTGGCGATCTCCGCGCCGCTGGCGACCGCACGCGATTTCCGCTCTGCCGACATCCACCCCGCCGACTACCCGACTGTCGAGGCCGTCAAGTTCATGGGCAAGCAGCTCGCGGCGGCGAGCGGCGGCAAGCTCGGCGTGAAGGTGTTTCCCAATGGCGCCCTGGGCTCCGAGAAGGACACCATCGAGCAGCTCAAGATCGGCGCGCTCGACATGATGCGGATCAACGCATCGCCGCTCAACAATTTCGTGCCCGAGACCATCGCGCTGTGCCTGCCCTTCGTCTTCCGCGACACGCAGCACATGCGCACCGTCCTGGACGGGCCGATCGGCGACGAGATCCTCGCCGCCATGGAGCCCGCAGGCCTGGTCGGTCTTGCCTATTACGACAGCGGCGCGCGGTCCATCTACACGGTCAAGGCGCCGGTCAAGTCGCTCGCCGACCTCAAGGGCCTGAAGATCCGCGTGCAGCAATCCGACCTCTGGGTCGGGATGATCCAGAGCCTCGGCGCCAACCCGACGCCGATGCCCTATGGTGAGGTCTACACCGCGCTCAAGACCGGCCTCGTGGACGCCGCCGAGAACAACTGGCCTTCCTACGAGTCCTCGCGCCATTTCGAGGCGGCCAAGTTCTACAACGTCACCGAGCACTCGCTGGCGCCCGAAGTCCTCGTGATGTCCAAGAAGGTCTGGGACACGCTGAGCAAGGAGGATCAGGCGATGATCCGCAAGGCGGCCAAGGAGTCGGTGCCGGTCATGCGCAAGCTCTGGGACGAGCGTGAGCAGGCCTCCCGCAAGACCGTCGAAGCGGCCGGCGTCCAGGTCGTGACGATCGCCAACAAGCAGGAGTTCGTCGATGCGATGAAGCCGGTCTACGACAAGTTCGCCGGCGACGAGAAGCTGAAGGGCCTCGTCAAGCGCATCCAGGACACGAAGTAAGGCCACGGCATCGGGTCCGGTTCGCCGCGAGGCGATACCGGACCCTCGCGAGCAGACGCGCAAGGAGACGCGGCAAATGACAGACCCACACGTCGCAAGCCACGAGCAGGAGGTCGCCGGACGTCCGTCGACCGGCCTGCTGTCGCGGATCAATGCTCCCGTCGCTCGCCTGGGCATGTATCTGTCGGTGACCGGACTGCTCGTCATTGTCACCATCGTGTTCTACCAGGTGTTCGGGCGTTACGTGCTCAATTCCAGCCCGACCTGGACGGAGAACCTCGCGCTGGTTCTGATCCTCTACGTCACGCTGATCGGCGCCGCCGTCGGCGTGCGCGATGCCGGACACATCGGCATGGACAGTCTGCTGGTCATGCTTCCGGATCACCTGCGCGAGAAGATCGAGATCGTGATCCACGTTCTCGTGGCCGTGTTCGGCATTGCGATGGCCTATAACGGCTGGATCCTCGGTGCGTCGGTCGGAACCGTCAAGATTCCCAATCTCGGCCTGCCCGAGGTGATCCGTTACGTCCCGCTGATCGCCTCCGGCATCCTGATCGTTTCCTTTTCCATCGAGCACATCATTGCTCTCCTGCGCGGCGAAGAGGTCGTCCCCTCATGGAACTGATCATCCTCGGCGCCACGTTCTTCGGCTTCCTGATCCTCGGCGTTCCCGTCGCTTTCGCGATCGGCCTCTCGGCGATCTGCACCATCCTTTACGAAGGCCTGCCGGTCGCCGTCATCTTCCAGCAGATGATGTCGGGGATGAACATCTTCTCGTTCCTGGCCATCCCATTCTTCGTCTTCAGCGGCGAACTGATGCTGCATGGTGGCGTCGCCGACAAGATCGTCAAGCTCGCCAAGAATCTCGTCGGGCACATCCGCGGCGGGCTCGGCATGTCGAACGTGGTCGCCTGCACGCTGTTCGGCGGCGTCTCCGGCTCGCCCGTGGCCGACGTGTCGGCGATGGGCGCGGTGATGATCCCGATGATGAAGAAGGAAGGGTTCGACACCGACTACGCCGTCAATGTCACCACCCATGCCTCGCTGGTCGGCGCCTTGATGCCGACCAGCCACAACATGATCATCTATGCGCTGGCCGCCGGCGGCAAGGTCTCGATCGGCGCACTGATCGCCGCCGGCCTGTTGCCGGCGCTCGTGCTGATGGTCTGCATGCTGGTCGCCGCCTACGCGGTCGCGGTGAAGCGCGGCTATCCCGCCGGCAAGTTCCCGGGCTGGGCCGAGGTGTTCCGTTCGCTCGCCGCCGCATTGCCTGGCCTTCTGATCGTCGGCATCATTCTGGCTGGCATCCTCTCAGGCGTCTTCACCGCCACCGAATCCGCCGCCGTCGCGGTCACCTACACGATCCTGCTGACCTTCTTCATCTACCGCACCATGACCCTGCAGAACTTCCTGCGGGCCGCGGCCAAGGCGGTGAAGACGACGGGCGTGGTGCTGCTGCTGATCGGCGTCTCCACCATGTTCCAGTACCTGATGGGTCTCTACGAGGTGGCCGATTTCGCCGGCGACCTGATGAGCAAGGTGTCCTCGCAGCCCTGGGTGATCTTCCTGCTCATCAACGTCATCCTGTTCGTGCTCGGCACCTTCATGGACATGGCGGCGACCATCCTGATCTGTACTCCGATCTTCCTGCCGATCGCGATGAAGGCCGGCATGGATCCGGTGCAGTTCGGCATGCTGATGCTGATCAACTGTGCGCTGGGACTGAACCCCCCGCCGGTCGGAACGACGCAGTTCGTCGGCTGCGCGATCGGTGGCATTTCGGTCGGCGCGGTGATGCGCACCATCCTGCCGTTCTACGCGGCGCTGATTGCAGCGCTGATGTTCGTCACCTACGTCCCAGCCTTCTCGCTGTGGCTGCCGCGTCTCCTGATGGGATACAAGGGATAGCTGCCGTGCGTGCGCCGGCACTTGGCCGGCACACCCGCCTTGCGTAGTTTGCGTCACAGCAACAGGGAGAATCTGTCCGTGACCGACTATCGCAAGCTCTTCGATCTCACCGGCAAGACGGCCGTGGTGCTCGGCGCCGCCTCAGGGATCGGCAAATCGTCGGCCGAGGCGCTGGCTGGGCTCGGCGCCCGCGTCGTCTGCGCCGATCGTGCGCTTGACGCGGCGGAAGCGACCGCCGCCGGCATTCGCGACAAGGGCGGCTGGGCCGAGGCTGCCAGCTGCGATGCCGCCAGCGCAGCGGACGTCAACGCGCTGGCGAAAACCGTCAGGCAGAAATTCCCGCGGCTTGATATCGCCGTGACGACGCCCGGGCTCAACATCCGCAAGACCATCCTCGACTACACCGATGAGGATCTCGACCGCGTCCTCAACCTCAACGTCAAGGGCACGGTCTGGTTCTTCCAGGCCTTCGGCCGCATCATGGTCGCGCAGAAGGGCGGCAGCATCATCGCCTGCTCCTCGGTCCGCGCGGTGACCATCGAGCCGGGCCTCGGCGTCTACGGCTCGACCAAGGCGGCGATCGGCCTCCTGGTGAAGGGCTTTGCCTCCGAGGTCGGCCATGCCGGCGTGCGCGTCAACGCGATTGCGCCAAGCATCGCCGAAACCGCGCTGACCGGCCCGTTCAAGCAGCGGCCCGACATCTACAATCTCTATGCCGGCCACACCGTGTTCAACCGCTGGAGCAGCGCGGACGAGGTCGCGACCGCCGTGGCCTATCTCGCTTCGGATGCCGCAAGCTATGTCAGCGGCAGCACACTGTTCGTGGACGGCGGTTGGACCGCGGTCGATGGTCCGCCGACCGGGCTCACCCAGCTGCACAAATAGAGCGGCCGTCTAGAGCGGAATGGCTTTGGGTTGAATCGATTGCCGCGGGCTCGGTCACCTCTCCCGCTTGCGGGAGAGGTCGTATCGCATCGAAGATGCGATACGGGTGAGGGCTTTCTCCTCTTGGGGAGTCTTGCCAGCGGAGAGACCCTCTCCCCAACCCTCTCCCGCAGGCGGGAGAGGGAGCCTACCGCCGCCACCGCAGCTATCGAGCCTCATCTCATCCGGTTTAGCCGGCAAAGCCCACACGCTGGCGCAGCTCCTTGTGATCTGCGCCGGTCAACAGCGCAATCAGCACGGCCGCTTCATTCGGATGTGCGGCCCGCGCGGTCACGCCAGCCGTGTACATGGTCACCAGCTCACATCCAGGCGGCAGTGATCCTGACAGCGCGATGCCGTCGGTGGCGATGATCTCGGTGGCCTGCGTGCAGCCGATCGGACGCGCTGCGGTGGACGTCGCAAGCTCCCGCATCGCGGTCGCGCCGTTCGGAAATATCTTGAGGCGCGATGCGACCTCATAGGCGATGCCGAGCTGATCCAGCACTTTTGCAACGTGCTGTCCTGCCGTGGACGCCTTGATATCAGGGACGTAGATCGCGTCCGCCGAACGGAACACCTCGCGCAAATCGGCTTCGGTCTTCGCCGTCACCTTGGGATCACGATTGCGGACCGCCAACGCGGTCTCGACCCGGCCGACATCCGCGATCGAGGAGGGGACGACAAGCTTCTCCTCGGCAAGCTTTGCGAGCAGCGCCTGCGTCAGGATCACGAGATCGGCTGCCGTGCCCGTACGCAGTTTGTCGGCCATGATGCCGACCGCGCCGAACTCGCCGTCGATACTGAGGCTGGTCTTTGTCTTGAAAGCGTCGCTGAGGCCGCGCACCAGACCTTGCGCCGCGCCACCGCTCAAAATGGTCAAGGTCGTCACGATGCAAGCTCCATGGCTGCGATGATCCTGTCGCGCGTGATCGGCAGGTCGCGGACGCGCGCGCCGAGGCAATCGTAGACGGCATTTGCGATCGCCGCCGTCACCGGGCCGTGTGCCGCTTCGCCGGCGCCGACCGGCTCGATCTCTGGCCGCTGGACGATCTCGACATCCACGGCCGGCACCTCGCTGAAGGTCAGGATCGGATAGTCCGTCCAGGAGGTCGAGGTGATGCGGGTCCGGTCGAAGCGAACGCGCTCCTTCAGCACCCAGCTCGTCGCCTGGATCGCGCCGCCCTCGATCTGGTTGATGACGCCGTCAGGATTGATGGCCTCGCCGACGTCGACCGCGAGCGTCAAGCGTTTGACGCAGATGTCGTCGTCGCCTTCGATCTCGGCAATCGCGGCGCAATAGGCGCCCGTGTTCTTGTAGCGGGCAAAACCGACGCCGTGGCCGATGCCCGATCGCTTCTGCGGCTTCCACTGCGCGCGTCGCGCCGCGGCGCGGATGACGCCTTTCGCGCGTTCGTCGCGCAGGTGGCGCAGGCGGAACGCGATCGGGTCCTCGCCGCGCAAGGTCGCGATCTCGTCGAGCAGGGATTCGATGGCGAACACATTGCCTTGCCCGCCAAGCGTCCGCAGCGCCGAGGTGCGCACCGGCATCGTCAATAGCCGGTGGCTCGTGATCGTCCACGCCGGTAAATCATAGAGTGGAACCGAGTTGCGGTCGCCGCCGCCGCCATTGGCTGCCGGCGGATTGGTCGAGATCATGCGCGGGTAGGGATTTGCGATCTCGGTGGCGGCGAGCAGCGCCGGCTGCGCCGCGCGTCCCGGTCGCGCCGCGTGGCCGTTGCTCCAGAGCGTATGGCGCCAGCCGACGACCTCATTGTCTGCATCGAGATCGGCCTCGATCTCGATGGCCATCGCCGCGCCGAACGGCGCGTGGCTCATCTCGTCGTGGCGCGACCACTGCACCCGGACCGGACGGCCGCCGGCCGCTTTCGCCAGCAGCACGGCATCGAGCGCGACGTCGTCGGCGGCATTGTGCCCGTAGCAGCCGGCCCCTTCCATGTGCTCGACGACAATGTTCTCGGCGGGCAGCTTGAGCACGATCGCGAGATCGGCGCGCAGCAGGTAAACGCCCTGGCTGTGGGTCCAGACGTGGACACGGTCGCCATCCCACTGCGCCATGGCGCAGGACGGCGCGATCGAGCCATGGGCGATGTAGGGGCGGGTGTATTGCCGCCGAAGCGTGCGCGCGGCTTTCGCTGTCGTTGCCGCCGCTCTGGTATCGATGACGGTCGTCTCGACCGGCTGGCTCTTCAGGAAGCCCGCCAGATCGTCTTCGTCCGGCAGCGCCTCGCCGGCCGACCATGTCGCGCCCTTGCGCAAGGCCGTCAGCGCCGCTTCCGCCGCGGCCTCGGCGTCGGCAACCACGCCGGCAAAGCCGCCGTCGCGGATGATGGCGACGAGGCCGGGGACGACGCGTGCGGCTGTTTCGTCGAGCGCGATCAACTTGGCGCCCGAGACGTCCGGCCGCAGCACGCGTCCGTGCAGCAAGCCGGGCAATGCCCGGTCATGGATGAAGCGCGGCTGGGCGAACACCTTGTCGGGAATGTCCACGCGCTGGACGGAATGTCCGGCGACGGCGCGCTTGGTCGCGATCTTCGCTGCCGCGCTTGCGGTGGCGTCGTGGTCGAGCGAGACATCGCCGGCCAGCTCCCAATAGCTGGTCCTGACATTGCCGGGACCCGAGATCGTGCCGTCCTCGATGTCGAGCGAGGACGCATCGACGCCGAGACGCTCAGATGCTGCGGCGAGGAAGCGTTGGCGAACGTCGGCACAGGCGTGGCGCAGCGCGCGGCCGGATTGCTGGATCGACAGGCTGCCCGAGGTGACGCCCTCGTTCGGGCTCGTCGCGGTCGAGGCGCGGATCATCTCGACCCGCGCAAGATCGACATCGAGCTCGTCAGCCGCGATCTGCGCCAGCGCCGTGACGATGCCCTGGCCGATCTCGACCTTGCCGGGCGAGATCGCGACGCGGCCTTCATCGGTGAACCGTACCCAGGACGACAGCTTCGGATTGGCTGTCAGGCTGACCGGCAGCTTTGGGGCAGGGGACGTCATGGCACTGCCATCTCCGAGGCCGCCCGCAACACCGCGCGCACCATGCGGTTATGCGAACCGCATCGGCACAGGTTGCGATCGAGTGCCGCCCTGACCTCCGCCTCCGTCGGTGACGGATTGCGCTTGAGCAGCGCCGCCGCACTGATCAGAATTCCCGAGACGCAATAGCCGCATTGCATCGCCTGCTCGGAAATGAAGGCGCGCTGTAGCGCGTGCGGCTGCTCCACTGTCCCGAGGCCTTCCACCGTGACGACGTCCTTGTCCGCAACCGACCACATCGGCATGTCGCACGAGGTCATCGCGCGGCCGTCGACCATGACATAACAGGCGCCGCACTCGCCGGCGCCGCAGCCGAAATGCGCCCCGGTGATGCCGAGCCGGCTGCGCAGCACATCGAGCAGCATCTGGTCCGGATCGGCGTCCACGGCGATCGCTGCGCCGTTGAGCCGGTATTGAACGGTGGGCATGAGCAGAACCGCCTCAGGACTTGTCGAACTTCTTGACGACATCGGCCCATTTCTCGATGTCGCCGCGCAGGAATTTTTCGAATTCCTGCGGTGTCATTGACATGGGTACGGCGCCCTGCTCGGTCCAGAGTTTGACGATGTCCGGCCGCTTCACCATTGCGTTGACAGCGGCGTTGAGCTTGTCGATGACAGGTTTTGGCGTGCCGGCCGGCGCCATCAGGCCAAGCCAGATCGTCGCCTCATAGCCCGCGACGCCGGCTTCGCCGGCGGTCGGCACGTTCGGCAGCACGGCGGAGCGCTGCTTGCCGGTGGTCGCGAGCGCGCGGACCTGGTTCTCGCCGATGTTCGGCGCCATCGCCGGCACCGCGTCGATCATCATCTGCACCTGGCCCCCGATCACGCCGCTGCGCGCCTCGCCGCTGTTGCGATAGGGCACGTGGACGACGTCGATGCCGGCCATGGCTTTGAACAGTTCGCCGGCCATGTGATAAGGCGTGCCCTGGCCGGAGGAGGCGTAGTTCAGCTTGCCCGGCTGCGCCTTGGCGAGCGCGATGAACTCGGCAAGCGTCTTCGCCGGGACTTGCGGGTTCACCACGATGACGAGATCGGAATAGTTCACCGGTGCGATCGGCGCGAGATCGCGCATCAGCTCGTATTTGCGCTGCGCGGGTGTCAGCAGCGATTCGTTCGCGGTCTGCGTGTTGGACATCATCAAGAGCGTGTAGCCGTCGGCCGGCGACTTCGCCGCTTCGACCGTGCCGATGACGCCGCCCGCGCCGGTGCGGTTCTCGATGACGAACGGCTGGCCAAAGCTCTCCTGGAGCACGTTGCCAATCAGCCGGGCCGCGACGTCGGCCGGGCCACCGGCGCCGAAGGGCACGACGATGCGGACCGCGTGATTGGGATAATCTTGCGCCAATGAGGGGGCTGCGGCGAATGCGCCGAGCAGGCTCGCGGCCAGCGCCAGCATGAATTGTCGGGCCGTCACGCCCACCTCCCTGATATCGTTCTTGTTAGCCGGCACTCTAGCGGCAGCAGAGGCGGGCTGTCGACGCTCACAAAGTCGATCGTATCAGGGAATATCGGGCGGTTCGCGGTGTGGCCGCGCTCCATTTCGCAGACGCGATAGGAACCGGCGGCGCGCGCGGTTTGAGCAAATCGCATGGGCAATGCCGGCAAAATGCGCTCGGCGGGCCAGTATTTTGATGTTACGAACTGGGACATGAACCAGCACGCCAAGATCGAAATCCGCCATTCGACCTGCCCGCATGACTGTCCGTCGGCCTGCGCGCTCGACATCGAGGTCGTCGAAGGCCGCAGCATCGGCCGCGTGCGCGGTTCGAAAAAGCAGACCTACACGGCCGGCGTCGTCTGCGCCAAGGTCGCCCGCTATGCCGAGCGCATCCATCATCCCGAAAGGGTGACATTCCCGATGCGCCGCATCGGGCCGAAGGGCTCGGGCCAATTTGCGCGGATCACCTGGGACGAAGCGCTCGACGAGATCGCGGAGCGCTTCAATCAGGCCGAGCGCGAGTTCGGCGCGGAATCGATCTGGCCCTATTACTACGCCGGCACGATGGGCATCGTGATGCGCGACGGGCTGAATCGTCTGACGCACGTGAAGAAATATTCGCGCTTCTATCAGACCATCTGCGCCAATGTCGCGCGCATCGGTTACGCGATCGGCACCGGCAAGATCGCCGGCGTCGATCCGCGCGAGATGGCGCTGTCCGATCTCGTGGTGATCTGGGGCACCAACCCCGTCAACACCCAGGTCAACGTGATGACGCACGCCGCGCGTGCCCGCAAGGAGCGCGGCGCCATGATCGCGGCGGTCGACATCTACGACAACGAGACCATGAAGCAGGCTGACATCAAGATCATCCTGCGGCCCGGCACCGACGGCGCGTTCGCCTGCGGCGTGATGCACGTCCTGTTCCGCGACGGCTATGCCGACCGCGCCTATATGGACAAATACACCGACTGCCCCGCCGAGCTCGAGGCGCATCTGAAGACACGCACGCCGGAATGGGCGTCGGCGATCTCAAGCGTGCCGGTTGCGGAGATCGAGGCTTTTGCCAAGGCGGTCGGCGAGACCAAGCGGACTTTCATCCGCCTCGGCTATGGTTTCACCCGCTCGCGCAACGGCGCGACGCAGATGCATGCGGCGACCTGCATTCCCGCGGTGACCGGCGCCTGGCAATATGAAGGCGGCGGGGCCTTCTTCAACAATTACGCGCTGTGGCGCTTCAACGAATCCATCATCGAAGGCCACGACGCGATCGACCAGAGCGTCCGCGCGCTCGACCAGTCCAAGATCGGCCGCATCCTCACCGGCGATGCCGAGGCCCTGCGCGGCAAAGGCCCGGTCAAGGCGATGCTAATCCAGAACACCAATCCGATGACGGTGGCGCCGGAGCAGGCGCTGGTAGCCCGGGGCTTTGCGCGCGAGGATCTGTTCGTCGCGGTGCATGAGCAGTTCATGACCGAGACGGCGCAGATGGCCGACATCGTGCTGCCAGCGACCATGTTCATGGAACACGACGACCTCTATTACGGCGGCGGCCATCAGCACATCTCGGTCGGGCCGAAGCTGATCGACCCGCCCGGCGAATGCCGCTCCAACCATGAGGTGTTGCAGGCGCTGGCGCCGCGCCTTGGCGCCAGGCACCGGGGTTTCGAGATAACGCCGCGCGAATTGATCGATGCGACGCTGCAGCTGAGCGGCCACGGCGACATCGCCGGCCTCGAAGCCGACCTCTGGCGCGATCTGCAGCCGGACTTCCGCACCTCGCATTTCCTCGACGGCTTTGCCCATCCCGACAAGAAATTCCACTTCAGGGCGGATTGGGCGCATCCGCCGTTCGGCCAGACCATGGGCGATATCGAAAGCATGCCATCGCTGCCGGACCATTGGGCGGTGATCGAGCAGGTCGACCAGGCCCATCCGTTCCGGCTCGCGACCAGCCCGTCGCGCAGCTTCCTCAACACCACCTTCAACGAGACGCCGTCCTCGCAGGCGCGCGAGGGCAGGGCGAGCGTGATGATCCATCCGCTGGATGCAGCCTCCCTCGACATTGCCGATGGCGATGCGGTGACGCTTGGCAATACCCGCGGCGAGACCACGCTGATCGCAGCGCTGTTCGACGGCGTGCGGCGCGGCGTGCTGATCGCGGAATCCGTTCATCCCAACAAGAACCATATCGGCGGCCGCGGCATCAACATGCTGACCGGCGCCGAAGCCGTCGCGCCGATCGGCGGCGCCGCGTTCCACGACAACAAGGTCTGGATCAGGAAAGCCGCCGCGGCCTGAACGCCTCCGTCGCCAGCAATTTGTGTCGAGGCGCTAAAGCGGCGCCTCGCTGCAGATTGCCCTTGCACCTGCCGCCCGCCCTGCCGCAAATGGCTGCAAAACGGACAGCAAGGAAGCGACGTCATGACCGACAGCATAGCCGTCATCACCGAGAAGCGCGGGCAGGCGTTCTGGATCACCATCAACCGGCCGGACAAGCGCAACGCGCTGAATGGCGAGGTCATCGCCGGCATCAGCAAAGGCTATCGCGACGCCCATGACGACAAGGACGTCCGCGTCATCGTGCTGACGGGCGCGGGCGACAAGGCGTTCTGCGCCGGCGCCGATTTGCAGAATTCCGGTGCGGCGTTCGCGATGGATCATTCCCGGCCGAATGTCGACTATGCCGATCTGCTGCGCCTGTCGCAGAACGCGACCAAGCCTGCGATCGCGCGGGTCGGTGGCGTCTGCATGGCCGGCGGCATGGGCCTGTTGTGCATGACCGACATGGCGGTTGCGGCCGATCATGTTATCTTCGGCCTGCCGGAGGTGAAGGTCGGCGTGTTTCCGATGCAGGTGCTGAGCCTGCTGCAGTCCATCGCGCCGCCGCGTCTCGTCAATGAATGGGCGCTCACCGGCGAGCCATTCGATGCCAAGGCCGCGCAAGCCGCGGGCCTTTTGAACCATGTCGTACCGACGGCCGAGCTCGACGCCAAGATCGACTGGCTGATCGGCCGCATCGTCGACAAATCCCCGACCGCGATCCGCCGCGGCAAATACGCCATGCGCGCGATCGCCTCGATGTCGTTCGACGAGAGCATCGCCTACACCGAAAGCCAGATCGCCCTGCTCGCGATGACCGAGGACGCCAAGGAGGGGCTGAAGGCGTTCGGCGAGAAGCGGAAGCCGGTCTGGACGGGAAAGTAGGTTAGGATTTCGTCGCGAGCGGGTATTCTGCGTCCGGCGGCGCGCGCTAATCAGAGGGAGAGTTGGCATTTAATCGAACAAGCAGTGATCTTGTCCGCTCCTGGCGGCGCTTCTTTGTGGCTGTGATCAACTGCTTGCCAGTACGTTTGGCGTAGGTTGGCAGTTGGCGGCTCGATCGATGTCGACCCGCAGCCCGCAACTCCGCATCCGTGAGATCGCTGTCGGCGCCTTCCGTGAATCCACCGTGCCGGAACGACGTAAATGAAAGTTCCTGGCGAAGGCCAGCTTCTGCGATTATCTTCTTTACCACGCTGCGCAGATAACGCAGGTCCTTGCGTGGGGTAATCCATGGAAGCGGAGTTGCTGTCCGGCGATGCGCGTGGTCACGTCGAAAGACTAGGCCCGGGGTAGAACCCTTCGAGATTTCGTCCAGCTCAGTCATCAGTTCAGGAAATAGAGGGGCTCCAGCTTCGTCGAACAACGGCCACCAGGCTTCCTCTCCATTCTTTGGGTGCACGATCCTGACGCTGTTTGGCCGTTCGCTCGGGCGATAGTGCGAAATGTCGAAGGCGCCGAACACGTGCTGTTCGCGCTGTAACCATTCCCACGCCAGCAGAGCGGCAGTCCCGATCGACCGGTAATCAAGCTTCCTTGCGGCAGCTCGGAAGGCGACAAGTTCATCCCAAGTAGCAGTGGGTGTCGGCCGTATCGGTCGCCCAGGCGCACGAGACCTTAGTCCCATGCGCGAAAATGGATTGCTGGCAGGTACTATCTTTTCTTGGGCACGTTGGCCAACGAACCAGGCGCGCCGGCAGCATGCCATGGCCATATTGGCATAGCGGCGGCGCTCCCGGACGATCACGTCTCCATCGCTGCTGACTTTTGAAGTAACTAGCAGCTTCCCATAAACTGCGTCCACGAAGGCTTTCGTGAAATCGGACAGCTTCTTTGATCCCGCCCGATTTCCGTCCTTCAACTCATGACTGGCGAAGAGCTCGAGGCTCCTCCTGTACAAGCGTTGTGTGTTGCTGTCGAGTTCTGCCCACTTCTGATGAGCTTGGAAGACTCCGATTAGCCAATCGAACGTGCCCGGTTCGGGAGAAACGGGCATTATGTCACTTAGCCCTTGCGAGCGCCAACTCTCGAATGCGGGCAAGAGGACCTGCTCGACCCGCTCGACGGCATTGGCATAATCGCTCCCTAAAGGTTCAGGCCTCAATTCGCAGCCCTGCCGACGAGCCCAGCTTGGCGGTGCGAAATAATAGGCGAGCGTATTGTTCGCCAGTAGCTTTCGCCGACAATATCGAGGAAGCCTAGGTTCAACCGATATCATACCAGACATAAAAGATCCTCCTGTTCCTTTGTGTCCCTTCTTTGAGGTGGTGCTG
Organism: Bradyrhizobium genosp. SA-4 str. CB756; assembly: GCF_000473125.1. Lineage (NCBI taxonomy): Bacteria > Pseudomonadati > Pseudomonadota > Alphaproteobacteria > Hyphomicrobiales > Nitrobacteraceae > Bradyrhizobium > Bradyrhizobium genosp. SA-4. Next base: position 1,143,745 of record NZ_KI421499.1, read on the forward strand.
CGAACTGATCCATTATCGCCTTCGACCAAACCGGCTGCCGTAGCCTTCCTGTTCCGCGACAGCTGACCGGCGGAGGGGCGTCGCCGCGGCGGATTGCGCGCCCCAGTTCAGCTGTGTCTTCAAAGTCTAAGTAGGCAGCCGCCAGGTCTGCCCTCATCATTGCAGGCCAAGTTCCAGCAGGTGGGTAGCGAGCAGGCAGCGGAGTACGCGGCGAGAATGGGCGGTCTGATCTCACTGATGGTGCCCGCAGGTGAACTCGGCGAACCAGGACATTCAATTGGGAAGGTCTGAATTGATCTCTCTAGGAATCGTGATCGGTCAACGAGAGTTGCAGTTGATCACAAAAGGGAGTCTTACAATCGAATATGTTGACCCTCTACTGCGCAGTGCGGTCTGGCGGAGATAGGTTAGATTAGCGCAGTAAAAAGGAGGCTTGGCGTGCGGTTATCGAGGAGGACTATTCTGATCGGGAGGAAATGATTCAGTGTTTCCGTTCCCGGTCGTCGTTGGGGGAGCCGCTAACAGGCAGTCAACTGCTCTAGATGAATCATCAATGGCCCTTCCAACAAATTCACCGCGGAGTTGCACAGAATTCAACGGATCGTTGTCGGGTGTCGGAATTTTCTTGTTCGCTGTACCAGGCTGGATCTGGTCGACGCAGCGCAAATTTGGACATTTGCTCGGCTGGCTTCCCATCGACCACCGGTCATGCCTTGCCGTCTCATTGCGTGCGTTAGCCGTGAACTGACAGCTCTAGCTATACATCGAAGCAACCGAGGATTTCGGAACCGTTTCCGCATGCTTCAGATCTGAATCTAGGACGCGCAGACGAATGCACCGGGGGCAATCTGGATCGACCGTCGCGCGTGCGGCTCGAACCGCACCGGGCTCTCGTGAACCGAGCCGCGCAGCGTCTCGGCCGTACGGCTTCGATCCCTCGCGCCAGAGCTTTGGTGCTCCTCGCCGGGAGCACTCGGGAAAGGGGCTCGCCTGCGGCGATCGCTATCACTGCCCCGTTCCCGGGTGCCGCTATTGAACCGGTCTCGTCGCTGCACTCGGTCCCGCGTGTCGCCTTCGGCGTCGCTATGCTCACGCTCCTGCGGGTGCCATTTCTCGAAGGCGATGCGCCGTTGGCGCACGCTTGATCAGGCCTGTGGCCTGGCAGAATTCGAAGAGGCCGAGAGTAAGAGTGCAGGCTGGGTTTTTCCGTGACGGGTTACAAGCTGCGAGAGAGGCTCGCGGTGCCCGTCGCGGAGACCCGCGATGTTAAACCCTACTGCTCGTGCGCGCGGCGGCTAGGACCGCGCGAACCTCTATAACGAAATCACCGACAAGATCATCGCCGAGCTTGAGGCCGGACGCGTTCCCTGGGTCCAGCCCTGGAGTACGGCCGCGGCGAAGGCGCCGCTGGCGATGCCGAAAAACGCGTCGACCAACCGGCAATACAGCGGGTTGAACATCCTCATCCTTTGGGGAGCCGTGATCGAACGGGAATTTACAGGTCAAAGTTGGCTCACCTTTCGTCAGGCGCTCTCGCTTGGCGGCCACGTTCGCAGGGGAGAGCGCGGCACCACTGTTGTCTACGCGGATCGTTTCGTGCCGAATGACGAAAAGCGACGCGCCGCCGTGACCGACGAAGACGCGCAGGCGATTCCATTCCTCAAACGATTTACCGTTTTCAATACCGATCAGTGCGAGGAACTGCCCGATGACATTGCCATCGCTGCGCCCCCACCGCCGGCTGGGCTTATCGAACCCACGGTCGACGCTCTGATCAAGGCCAGCGGAATTCCATTTCGGATTGGTGGGGATCGCGCATTCTATGCAACAACCGAAGACTATGTTCAAGTCCCGCCGCCGCAGGCCTATTTCGAGCCCATCAACTGGCACCGCACCGCGTTGCATGAACTCGGTCATGCGACTGGGCATCCCTCGCGCCTCAACCGCGACCAGAACGGATCCTACGGTACGAAGAAATATGCCTTTGAAGAGCTGGTTGCCGAGTTGAGTTCCGCGTTCAGCTGCGCGTCGCTCGGGATCGTGCCGACCGTGCGCCATGCCGACTATATCGGCTCCTGGCTTCAGGTCCTGCGCGAAGACAATCGGGCCATCGTGCGTGCCGCCTCACAGGCGAGCAAGGCCGCGGACTATTTGCTCGGCTTCGTTCCCGGGTCCATTGAGCCCGCGTCGCTGAGGTCGGTTGTCGCCGATCACGAGGTGGCGTGATGCTTGGCCTCGTGTAGCCGCGCGAGAGTGAGAGGAGGGGAGGCTGTTCGCGACGGGTTGGAAGCCGAGAGAGAGTGTCTCACGGCCGCCCGTCGTGGAGAGCCAAAATGACGAAAGAAAGATCACGCTGTCGCCTTCCCGGGACAAGGGTGCTCGACACCTATCCAGTCGCGCGCGTCAGTGAGCGGGAAGTCGCGTGATGTTCCCCGACACCGCCGAACTGGCACGTCGTCTCGCGCGCGAGGCCGAGGCAGTGTGCCGATACTATCTCTCCAATGGCAAACGGGCGGGGCGGTACTGGGTGGTCGGCGATGTCCACAACACGCCGGGCCGCTCGATGTTCGTGCGGCTCCAGGAATCGCCGAAGGGCGCAGCCGGCAAATGGACTGACGCTGCGACCGGCGAGCATGGCGACCTCCTCGACATCATCCGCGAATGCCGGGGTTTGCGCGACTTCAGCGAGGTCACCGAGGAAGCGAGGCGGTTTCTGAAGCTGCCTCGTCCTGAGCCGCAGCTGGCCTCGAAACCCGTTCGTTCGGTGGCGCCGGCCGGATCGCAGGAAGCCGCCCGCCGGCTCTTTGCGATATCCAGCCGGATCGAGGGGACGGTGGTCGAAACGTATATGCAGCGTCGTGGAATAGCCCTTGTCAACCATGGTGGCAGCCTCCGCTTCCATCCTCGTTGCTACTATCGATCGGACGAGCATTCGCCGACCGAAATCTGGCCGGCGATGATCGCCTGCGTCACGGACCTTGAGGGGAGGATCACCGGCGCTCACCGAACGTGGCTCGATCCAGATGGCTTTGATCGCATTCGTCTCGGCAAGGCTCCGATCGACACGCCACGACGGGCCATGGGCGACCTGCTCGGCAACGCCGTTCGCTTTGGCGTGGTGGACGACGTGCTCGCCGCCGGCGAAGGGATCGAGACCATGCTTTCATTGCGCTGCGTGCTGCCGACTCTGCCTATGGCCGCGGCGCTCTCGGCCAATCACCTTTCAGCCATGTTGCTGCCGTCTGGCCTGCGTCGGCTCTATATCGCCCGCGACGCAGATGCCGCCGGAGATGCCGTTCAGGCGACGCTCACCCAGCGTGCGCAAGAAGCCGGCATTGAAGCGATTGCGTTGTCGCCCCGGCTGGGCGATTTCAACGAAGACCTGCACATCTTCGGTATCGAGCCCCTCCGTGCAGCGTTGCGGCTTCAACTCGTGCCAGAAGACGTCGTCCGCTTCCTGCATTCGTCGACGGTAGCCGCAGAATAGGCTGGTGCTTCGATCGACGGTTGTAGGTCGGTCATTAACGAGGCCATTGCCGGAAGAGGACGCGACCTCGGCCTTCTAGAGGGCGATCGGACGGCAAGCGGACCGGGCCGGCAATGGCTACGCCCGGCTATTTTCCGCCGCGCGCGAGCGATGAGACGGCACATCAGCCGTCAAACCAGCGCGCTTTGCATCGCGAAGCAAAATAGCCGGCCTCCGCCATCCTCCGCTGCCGCTTCGGCCCTTGCGGGTTCTGGCCCGCTCCGCCCGCCGTCTGAGTGATCGCCACGAAGGCCGCGATGGGCGCGGCCGATCCGGCAAAGGGTCCTCCAATGACCGACCACGACGACATCGAATCGCCGCACGCTTCTTCTCCAACTGACCACGTCCTCACTGAACTACAGCTCTTCGGCTACCGTCCCTTCGACGACCAGCCTGACCCACGACCGCTTCCCGAGGGCAGGATGATCGCCGGCGCCGTCGCCGATGTGTTCGACGCCCTGGTCGCGACATTGAGCGACACGCGGCTCGAGCCGGACCTAGGCGATCTGCTCTGGTCGACCGTCAACCTGTTCCATCGTGCCGTCGATCGCATCGAGCGCCATCTAGACGACAACGAGCAGGCGCAGCAGAAGAGCCAGCGCGAGCAGAATGGCTCTGAGGTACGATCAGTCGAACTCGAGCGCTTGACGGCCGAAGGCATCACCTTGATCGAGCGCCGCAACTGCCTGGAGCTCTTCCGCGACCAGGCCATCGAACGCTTTGAAGCGCACACCGGATCGTCCTGGCGCCCTCGATCGGGATCGCTCGTGAACCACCGCACGCTGACCGCGGCAATGATCGACTCCCGCGACTTCATCGCAGCCAAGCGTCGCGCTGAAACCGAGGTCTTGTTGCCGCAAGGGCCGAAGATCGCACTCACCGGTGGGCTCGACTTCAATGACCACCACCTCATCTGGGACCGCCTCGACAAGGTCCACGCCAAGCATCCCGACATGGTCCTGCTCCATGGCGGCTCACCGAAAGGGGCCGAGCTTATCGCCTCCAAATGGGCGACCAATCGCAGGGTGCCTCAGATCGCCTTCAAGCCCGACTGGACGAGGCACACCAAAGCGGCACCCTTCAAGCGCAACGACGCCATGCTCGAGTTCCTGCCGATTGGCGTCATGCACTTCCCGGGCACGGGGATCCAGGACAACCTCGCCGACAAGGCAAAGCGGCTCGGCATCCCCGTCTGGAGGTTCGGCGGCGCGTGAGCGCTGCCTTCTCGCCTCCAGGCGTGAACGCGTAGTTGCATGCGCCGCAACTCTGCCTCGTTTTCGATCTTATGTCCAGGTCGCGCCGTGGTGGTGGTGGAAGGCGCGACTCTCAAATCTATGCCCATGGAGCCACCACCATGCTCGCCATTGGGCTTATTCTCAACACACTCGGCATCGGTTTGTTCTGCTGGGCGATCTTTGCGCTTGCTGTGTATGCCTTGCCGTTTTTCGTCGCACTGAGTATCGGGCTGACGGCGTTGCAGAGCGGCGCCGGCGTCGTCGGCGCGCTGCTTATCGCAACGGCGGGCGGTGCGCTGACGCTCGTCCTCGGCCAGATCGCGGTTGCCGTTGCTCGGTCCTTGGCCTTGCGCATCGCAATCGCGACAGCATTCGCTATTCCCGCCGCCGTCGCCGGCTATCATGTGGCGTTCGCTCTGTCCCAGATCGGTATGCCCTCGCTGGCTTGGCGAGAGATCCTAGCTTGCCTTGGCGCGGTCTGTATTGGGGGCACAACGTGGACACGCTTGACTGCTTTTGCAGAGCCGCGCTCGCTCGAACTGGCTGGGCTCGCGGCGAATCCGTCGCACCCAGTTCTTCCAGCCGCTACGCGCGAGGGATGACCTTTCATCGCCTTCTTCGTCGAGCAGGCTCGCATAGATCGAAGCATTGAACGAGGGATGATCGGGACCTGAGCGGGGAGGGGCAGTCCCTCTCGGGGCCTTGACCAAGCGCCCCATTTCGGCCGGGCCCACCAAGCCCCCGGCGGAGCGGCGATGTCTCGATTGTCTCTTCGGAGACGATACCGCCGTTTGCAGCAGATTGCTTCTCTTTCTGCGCCGAATCGTTGCCACCTCTTGTTCAGCACTACCGAGATACGCCACGCCTTCTCCCGAGGTTGCGGTTCGCACGCAACGCACGTGGCCTCGTTGATGGCTTGATCTGGCCGAAGACCGGCTTCGCCTCGATCGTCTGAGCCGCAACACCGTTGTTGCGACTTTCTTCCCCTGGGCTTCGCCCATTCCTCGCGAGACAAGAAAGTCGCCACAACGGTGTCCTCCGCTGCGCTCCGGCCCGCGAGCGGGTGCGTCGCCGATCGTCCTCGGCCTGCAGATCGCCATCGGGGCCGCGGTGGTCGCGGGCTCGAAACACAACAGGAGAAGTCACATGGCTAACATCGGTTCTTTCAAGAAGGTCGGCAACGATTTCCAGGGCGAGATCGTCACTCTCAGCCTGCAAGCCAAGGGCGTCCGTATCGTCGCCGAGACCAACCGCTCCAACGACAACGCTCCCAGCCACCGCATCTACGTGGGCCGGGCCGAGATCGGGGCCGCCTGGTCGAAGCGCTCCGAGGAGGGGCGCGACTACCTCTCGCTCAAGCTCGACGACCCGTCATTCAACGCGCCGATCTACGCAAACCTGTTCGACGATGAAGGCGGCGAAGGCTACACCCTCCTGTGGTCGCGGCCGCGCAAGAGCGGCGAGTAAAAGCGCTCCACTGAGTCCCGCCCGAGCAGATCGGGCGGGGCTTCAAGCCCGTGGCCGTGCGTCCAAAGATGAGCAGATCAAGCCGGACGGACGCAGAACGTGGCGCCAGCGATCAGTTTGATTAGATCGAGTGACAGTGACCATGTCCAAGCAACCGGAGCATTCGCGCCGGCTAGGACGCGTATTCATGAAGGCCTGAGGTCGGCTTTGGGCTCTAAAGCAGATATCTTCTGCTCAATCGGAGTATTGCTGGTTCTGACCCCAAAGCGGACTTCGACATGTTTGTCAGATCACGACCTGCAACTCGACATCTCCATCGCTATCCGCCGAGATGAGAAGGTGTCGCCACCCACGCCACATCCCCTACGATTTCACAGCTCCGACCGTAAGGCCTGCGACGAAGTGCTTCTGGGTGAGAAAGAAAAGCACAACAGGCGGAAGCGCCGCCGCCAACGAACCTGCCGAGATCAGATTCCAGGCGGTAAGCCATTCTCCCTTGAGGCCCGCAAGTCCCAAAGTAAGCGGCTTTGCCGCGTCGCTCTGGACCAGCACGAGAGCCCAGAAATAGTCATTCCAGACAAATGTGAATACCAGCACGGAAAGGCCCGCCAAAGCTGGCCTCAGAAGAGGCAGGATGATTTGCCAGATGATCGTGAACTCGCTCGCTCCCTCCAGCCTCGCCGCTTCGAAAAGTTCATTCGGAAGGGCGACCACAAAGTTGCGCAGAAACAACGTTGCAAAACCAGTCTGGAATGCCGTGTGAAATATGATCAGAGCCCAGATCGAGTCGTAGAGGCCCAGCGAGAGGACGATGCCGCGCACTGGAATCATCAAAATCTGATACGGAACGAAGTTGCCGGCAATGAACATGGAGAAGACGAGCGTTCGCCCCGGGAAAGGATACTTTGCGAGCGCGACCGCAGCGAGCGTGCTTAAGATCAGCACGCCCACAACTGTCGTCACGGTGACCACGATGCTATTTACGAAGAACATGCCCATTGGGGAGCTGGCAAAGATCTCCCGGAAATTCTCGACCAGTGCAAACTGCTGCGGCATCCCCCAATAGTTTCCGGCCAGCAGGTCGCTCTGCGCGCGGATCGCGGTCATGACGATCGCGATCAGGGGGGCGATCCAAACCGCGATCGCGACGTAGAGTACGAATCGATATCCGACGCGCACGGGAAGTGAGCTGTCTTGGATTGGCGTAGGATACATCAGCGCTCCGCCGCCTCCTGCTTAAGGGTGTACCGAAGGAACCAGGCGATGTAGACGCTCATGATTGCGAATAGGACGGTGGCGATTGCCGCGCCATACCCGGCCCGATAGCTGAAGATAGTCGCATCGAACATCTGATAGGCGAGAACGGTCGAACTTCCGTACGGTCCACCCTGCGTCATGATCGCAATCATATCGAAGTTTCGCAGCGACATGATCACGGTGATGATTGTGGCTACGAAGGCAACGGGCCTGAGCTGAGGCAGCACCACGTAATAGAACAAGGGCCAGCCGCTTGCGCCGTCAAGGCGTCCTGCGGCGATGAGGTCGTCGTCGAGCTGGGAGAGACCGGCGAGGAAAAGCACGAGGCAGAACGCGATCTGCGACCACAATGCGGCGGCAATGATGCCGAATGTGACCAGATGCTCATTGGATAAAATCGCCGGCGGTGTCATTCCCACCGCTCTCGCGAGAATGGCGATTATACCGAAAGTCGGATCGTAGAACCAGGTGAACACTACGCCGATGATCACATGGGCAAGCACGAGAGGAATGAAGAAGATTGATTTGACGAAGCGCATCTCCGGAAGCGTCTGGTTCAGGAATACGGCGATCGCCAGGCCGACGACCGGAGCCAAGAGAAACAGCAGAAGCCAGATGACGTTGTTTTTCAGCGACACGTAGAACTGCGGATCGGCGAAGAGTTCGGCATAGTTGCCGAGCCCGACCCAGCTTGCCGGGCCGGTCCCGTCCCAGTCATAGAAACTGATCCAGATGCTTTGGATGATCGGAATGACGATCAGCAGAACGAATATCGAGACCGGAGCGGCCAACAATAGGAGCGGGGTCAACCAGACTGCGCGAGTCTCCCACACGCGCTGCATGCGCGTGCGGGGAACCACAGCAAGGTCCGCATAGTCGGCCATTTCGGTCTTCTCGCTCATTTGAAGATGCGCTTGCGGGCCGCCTCAAGGCGCTCAAGAATGGCTTCCCCGCGTTGCGGGTTCGCCAGGAATTCCTGGAAGCCCCTCATGCCGATCTGCGCCATTTCAGGATCCGTGTCGCGGTCGTAGAACTGCGACGTTCCCTTTGCGGTCTGAACCAGCTTCATCTGGACCTGCGAGAACTGGTCGTCGAGCGCCACGTCCGTCCTGGCGGGCAACACCGCACCAGCCTTGGCGAACGCCGCAAGATTGTCCGGCTGCGCAAGGAACGCCAGGAATTTGAGCGCAAGCTCCTTGTTCTTGGCGCCCGACGGGATGCCGACGCCGTTGATCGAGACTTCTTCGAAGCTGTTGTTCTTCGCATCTATTCCCGGGAACGGAAAAAAGCCGATCTTGCCGTGAACGTCGGCCGGCAGCGAGGTCAGGACATAGGGTCCGAGCAGGTACATTGCCGCCTTACCCTGAGCGAGCAGTGGAATCGCTTCCTGCCAACCATAGGACGACGCATTTTCCAGAAAATATCCCTTCTCGATCGGCTGCTGCCAGGTCGCGAAGACCTTCTTGACGCGTTCGTCCGTGTACGACTCCTTGCCGTCCATGAGGGCCATGTGGAAATCGAGGCCATTCAGTCTCAAATCGAGGTAGTCGAACCAGAGATCGTTTGCCCAGAGATCGCGGGTGCCGATCGTAAAGGGGATCACGTTGGCAGCCTTGAGCTTGGCGGCGGCCGCCATTAACTCGTCCCAGGTCTTGGGAGGCGCAATGCCGACCCGCTCGAAAACCTCCTTGTTGTAGAAGAAGCCCCACGTCGTGAAGTTCGTCGGCATCATGAATTGCTTGCCGCCGTCGGTGACCGCCGGAAGAAACGGCCCCATGACGTCCTTGAGGTTCTGGTCAGTGTAGAACTTGCTGATGTCCTCGAAAGCACCCCGCTTGCTGAAGGCGCGCATGCGCGCACCGGTGAACCAGAACGCAAGGTCTGGCGGCGTCGTGACGAGGAAGTTGCGGATCGACGTCTTGTAGGACTCGACATCGCTAAAATTGATGGTGACCTTCGTACCCGGGTTCTTGGCCTCGAAATCGCTGGCGATCTTCGTCATAGCCGCCTTCTGACCCGCTCCGCTGCGGTCGGTATTGATCGTCAACTGACCGGTTTGCGCATTCGCCGGCGCGATCGCCAGACTGCCCAGGGTAGCGCCAATCGCAATTGCCGAGCGAAAGCTCCGTAAATCAATTCCCAGCATCACATCTTTCTCCCTTATCGTTTCATCAACGTCCTGATCCGGAGATGTCGTCGTGACTTCCAAGACAGTTCTTCGCCTGCCTGCTGCGAACGGAAGCCTGGAGTCGTACGCGCTCAGCCAAGCGACGCCATTTCCGGACCGCCAGACCGGTCGCATGAACCGGATCGCCTTCTCCGCGGCACATGTGGTCGCCGATCCGCTCGCAGAATGCGATCCGTGGCTCACCTGCGCCGTCGATTGGGATCGTACGATCGCTTTCCGTGAGTATCTTTGGCGTCTCGGGCTCGGCGTTGCCGAGGCGATGGATACCGCCCAACGCGGCATGGGTCTCGATTGGCCGACTTCGCTGGAGCTCATTCGCCGCTCAGTCGCAGCGGCGAAAGCGAGCAACGGGCTCGTCTTCTCGGGGGCCGGTACCGATCATCTCCCGGATAATGCGCCATCGACGATCGATGAGGTCATTGCGGCCTACGAGCGCCAGATCTCCGACATCGAGAAGCTCGGCGGACGGATCATCCTGATGTGTTCGCGCGCGCTGACCCGGGCCGCCAGGAATGCGGACGACTACGTCAAGGCCTACTCCCGGATCCTTCGACAGGTCCGCGAACCCGTGATTCTCCACTGGCTCGGCGACATGTTCGACCCAGCCCTCGCCGGCTATTGGGGATCGACGGACGTGGACGCCGCCATGAACACGGTTCTGGCGATCATCGACGAACACGCCTCCAAGGTCGACGGCATCAAGATTTCGCTGCTCGACAAGGACAAGGAAGTCGCGATGCGCAGGCGCCTTGCAAAAGGTGTCCGCATGTATACCGGAGACGACTTCAACTACGCCGAATTGATCGCTGGCGATAGTGAGGGCTATTCGCATGCCCTTCTCGGAATATTCGATGCCATCGCGCCTGCAGCGGCATCAGCTCTCACCAGCCTGGCGGACGGTGACCGCGAGGCGTTCGACAAGATTCTCGCGCCGACCGTTCCCCTTTCGCGTCATATCTTCAAGGCGCCTACGCGTTTCTACAAGACCGGCGTTGTGTTCCTCGCCTATCTCAACGGGCACCAGGACCACTTCACCATGGTCGGAGGCCAGGAAAGCGCGCTCGACCCTGCATTTGGCCGAACTCTTCCGGCTCTCCGACAAGGCTGGAATCTTGCGTGATCCCGACCTTGCGGCGAGGCGAATGAAAACGATCATCGCCGCACGCGGAATCGAAGCCTGAAATGCGGTGAGCACCTACGGCAGGAGAATTTCTTGCAGTCGATCGTCGACGGTGTTCGCCATTCTCGGTGACCCCATAGGTCAGGTAAAGTCGCCGGCTCAGGTTACCGCTTCGCTACGAGCGAGATCGCGCAATGCGATCCTCGTCCCGCTGCACGTGACCTCGAGCGACTTCGATGACGTCGTGCGCGCGCTGGAGGCCATCCGTAATCTGGACGGCCTCGTCATCACCGTTCCGCACAAATTCGCCGCGTTCCAGCACTGCAAACAGGTGACCGAACGGGCCTCGTTTCTGCAAGCCGTCAACGTCATGCGCCGCTCTCGCTCCGGTGCATGGGAGGGAGACATGTGCGACGGACAGGGCTTCGTCGACGCCATTCTTCAGAAAGGCGACGTTCTTGCCGGAAAGCGAGCCCTTTTGCTCGGTGCTGGCGGAGCCGGGACTGCAATAGGCTACGCGCTGCTCGAGGCCGGCGTCGACCGACTTTCGATCCATGACATTGACAAAATGCGTAAGCGCGAGCTTGTCCAAAAGCTGAGGCAGCGCTTTGACGATCGGGTCTGCGAAGTGGAAAGCGATCCTGGTGAATTCGATATAGTCGCCAATGCAACTCCGGCGGGCATGGAGAACCTTCAAGACTCTCCGATAAACCTCGAACGGTTGCGCCCCACTATGATCGTCGGTGATGTCGTGACAGCGACTGGCGAGACCGCTTTGATCCGAGCCGCCCGCTCCATCGGCTGCGTCTGCTCGACAGGCCACGACATGTACCGAGCGCTTCAGGAGACGATGGTCGATTTTCTGTTATCATCTGACGAATTCGGCGCCGGTTCGGACCAGCAGTGACTGGCCTTACCTCATGAAGCGGCGACATTCCGTTTAGGCCTTACTTCCGCTTTTGGCCCTTCTCGGACCTCGCACAATCTTTGCTGCTGCGCCCCCGTTGAGGAATCAGCGGACCTCGGCATTTATGGTACACGCCCTAGTCGTAGGTCAAGGAGCCGCGTCTCCCAGGCTCATGCCGACTTTTACGTTTTTTTCTTTTCGGCTCGCGACGAAGGTCGCCTCAATAGATCCGCTGCCTCGACGCCTAACACTTGGGCCAGGTTATCAACAACGTCGATACTAGCGGCATACACGCTTCGTTCGAGGGCGCTGATATACGTTCGGTCAATGTCTGCGCGGTGCGCAAGTTCTTCTTGCGACAGGCTCTTCGCCTGCCGGAGTTTTCTCAAATTGAGCGCCAGCACCTCGCGAATGTTCATGCCCGAGAGGGCATCGTCTTGAAGAGTATTTCACCACGGAGTATTCTCGACAAAAGGAGAGGTTGCACAACCCAACGGTTAGCGCCCGATGCTCTGGTATCGGTCTGTCGAATGCAGCTAAAGTGCGGCTTTCAAGGAAGCGTGGCCCGAACGCATTGAGGGCTACCATGAAAACTTTTGGAAGGATTATGCAAACACCGCCGCTCGATCCCGATGTGGCTGACCTGGCTCCCACCGGGCCAGCGTCGACACCTTACGACGAGCAGCACATTATAACCTACGTTCGTCTTCTGCAGGCCGAAGGTGAGGGGGCGGACTGGCAGGAGGTCGCACGAATAGTGCTGCATATCGATCCGAAGGTTGAGCCAGATCGCGCGCGCAATGCATATCAGAGTCATCTCGCGCGCGCCAAGTGGATGACTGAACAGGGGCGTCTCTTACGCGGCGCGGCCTCTGATTAGAAGAACTTCATCGACTAAAGCGCCTCTCTAGAAATGATATTCTCTTGCCAGCAAGTGGTCACGCGAAAGCACCACGTGGTGCCAAACTAGGGTCTTCCTACAACCGCTTCGTTCATACCTATTGCGCCGCAATCCTTGTTAGCAGCGTGCAATGGGGCGGAAGCAATGCCTGAATTCGACTGGCGGTCGCCGGATTCCTACAAGAGCCTACAAGAAGCGGAAGCCACCGACATCGCCTGGGAATGTCTTCGCCGCAATGCGGACTATCGGCGCGAGTACGAGGTGATGATTGCCGATAGCCCGAACGGCGAAGTGACCGAGGAATTCAGGAGGAGGTGGGGCATCTGCTTTCGCCCATGACCCGCAGAGGTCGTTCGACGAGCAGACGATCTTTTGGGCGCCCGAGGTTCTAGCGGCGGTCGTTCCGGTGACGGTTGCCGCGACGGCCGAACTCGGGCCGGCGTCTCAGCCACTGCTTGACCTTACAACTGGCCAGGTGCGCCGCGCTGTCGACGGCTGGCATGCCGTGCTTCGCATCGGTGCGGTAGATCACCGTGTCTGGTCCAAAGAGCCACCGGTGCTCGGCGCATCATATGCGGCCGAGTTGCCATTCGACGGCGATTTAGAAGAGCGCGCCTATGCAGCCCGGCGGCTCTGGCGCGCCATGAATGGACGCGCGCCTGGTCCTGCATTTCACACACTATCCAAACAGCGGCGCGAACGCCTCGGCGCCGCGATCCGCGCGCTCGATGCGCATAGCGCCGGCGGCAGTTATCGCGCTATCGCCGAAGCGCTGTTCGGCAAAAAGCGCATCCCCGATCGCGCCTGGAAGACGCATGATCTGCGCAATCGAACAATCCGCCTGGTGCAAGGCGGCCTCGCGTTGATGCGCGGTGGTTACCGCAAACTTCTGCGCCCGGGGCGTAAGGACGAGTAGCGCAGTCCCCAGGGGGTGCCGAAAATCGTATCCCCAAAATTCGGCATCCCCCTCCGAGGTCGCGCTTCTCCATGATGACCGCACACACGCTGACGCCGCCATGCGCGGTGCGCTGTCATCCTGGAGTCCTCAAATGCCCGATCCGATGGCCGGTCTACCCCCGCGCTTCCTGCGTACCCCGGAGGCCGCGCGTTACCTTGGCCTGTCCGGTCGGACGCTGGAGAAGCACCGCACGTACGGCACGGGACCAATATATCGGAAGATTGGCGGACGGGTCGTTTACGCCGTCGATGACCTGAAAGCGTGGGCCGATCGCGGTGCCAAGACCTCGACATCCGATCCCGGCAAGGGGACCGTGCTGCCCGCCAAGAAGCATCCGGCCCTGCGTCCTTACGCAGGTCAGGAACGTCGCTGATTGCCGCATGAGAGCAGTGACTATGCGGCGCAAACACCATTCCGAGCGCGACCAGCTTGAGCTCTTTCGGGCGCTGCCCGGTGATCTCGCGCCTCGCGATGCGCAGGATCTGATGGCTTATCCGTTCTTCTCGCTTGCAAAAACAAGCGAACCGTGCCGATCGATTTTCATGCCGGTGCGATCGCAATCCTGGTGGCACCGAGCGGCTGAACTTCGCGCCTACGCCTGTCGATCCCTTAACGGCACGCCTGCGCCGGCGCGGTCTCATTCCAAATTCGGAGGACAACCTGTGAATCAGCTCGTGCTATCGGGGACCGCAACCCTCGTGCTATCGGGGACCGGATCCTCGTGGTATTGGGGACCGAAATCGAGCTTAAGAGCTTGTTTCTTCGCGCTTTCCGGCTGCTCTAACTTTACTACCCAAAAATCCTTCGGATTTCTTCTAACGCACCAGGCCGAAAACTGCGTTGGAGACGATCGGCAGCTGCAGGCCGCCAGTCCTGTTTGGCTCTCCAAGTCGCATACGCTTTTCGCCGAACCCCATGCTCACGGCTGGCAGCTCCTGCGTCGGGGAGCTGCGGCATGAGCAATTTGACCGAAGTGGAAGTGCTGTGGCTCGAGAAGCGTATCGAAAACCGCGTTCGGTTTGGTCGCCTTGTCAAGGAACGGAACCTTGATCGCCATCGGCGTGTCCTGTCATTTGCGCCCGGCAGCATCTTTGCCTTCGTCCGTTGGACGTCCAATGACTTTGGGACGATCATTTCGCGGATCGACATCTTGCGCGCGGTCGCGCCGGGACAGCGCTGCTCGACCGTCCCGTATGTGACACCCGGCGGAGAGATTTTGCTGCGGCTGTCAGGTTGGCCGAAGGTCGAGCGCGTGCTGCAGATGGTCGACGCCGTTGAGGCACTCGGCATCGATCCCGCCGATGTTGCGCCTGATCATTGGCACCACGCTCACAACCGCCTCTCCGTGAACGAAAACCCGCGTCCGTATACGAAAGCGCGCCATCAGGGCTGGCTTCATCGCCAAAAGGTGATGCGATGACGGGCCGCCTACTGATGCCGGCCGCGGCAATTGGGGTCGCTGCTGCGCTCGTCGCGACGATCGTCCTGGAGCCACTTCCGCTTTACATCTGGAATGCATCCGCGAGCGTGCCGATCGGTCTCTACCGCCTCCGACCGGCGGACCAATTCCAAGTCACCGAATTGGTCGCCGTGCAGCCGCCGGAGCCGCTCGCGACCTTCCTCGACCTTAACGGCTATTTGCCCATTGGCGTCCCGATGCTGAAGCGCGTGCTCGCCCTTTCGGGGCAGAGTGTTTGCAGAACCGGCCTCACGATTTCGGTCAACGACGTCGCGGTGGGCGAGGCGAAGGATCACGACAGACGAGGCAGGCCGCTGCCGAAATGGCAGGGCTGCCGCGTCGTCGGCGGCGGCGACCTTTTTCTGATGAACTGGCAGTCGGACGACTCTCTTGATGGCCGGTATTTTGGATTTCTTCCGGCATCTAGCGTGATCGGCCGTGCGATCCCGGTGTGGTCGTGGGAGGAGTGATGGTGTGTATTCGACGTGTTATCCTCCCCGTTCCCTTGTTTGATCGATTGCGGGATCGCACCTCCGTCTCGATCGATGTCTGCAAGGCCGACGCGAGCCCGACTGCGTGCTTCGGGCGGTTGGGCACGCGCGTTTGTGCTGTCGTGCCCCTGATGCTTCTTCTAACCGCGTTCGACAGTGCTGCTTTGGCCCAGAGCGGATCAGCCGGCCAGCCGGGGATCAGTCAGACCGTTCACTCACTTGCCGGCTTCATCAATGAAGCCTCTCAACGCTTTGCGATTGCGCCGAACTGGATCCGATCAGTTCAAAGCATTGAGAGTGCTGGTGACGTGCACGCCAGATCCCAAAAGGCGCAATGGGCCTGATGCAAATCATGCCTGCGACTTGGGCGGACCTTCGCGAGCGCTACAATCTCGGGAACGACCCCTACGACCCGCATGACAACATTCTGGCCGGCACGGCGTACTTGCGCGAACTGCTCGACCGGTATGGCTCGCCTGGCGTGTTTGCCGCCTACAACGCGGGACCATCTCGCTATGAAGAGCATCTCGCAGGCGGCTCTCTGCCAGACGAGACGCGAGCATACGTCGCGAAGCTTGCAAATCTGCTTGCCATCGAACTGCCGCCGAGGTGTCCGTCCAGCGGACAGTCATCAGGAACTGCGACGCTATTCGTCACGCGATCCGATCTCATGAAGACACGCGATCGGTTGCTGGCGCTTGTGCCGCCGAGCGGTGCCACGAGCGTAATCTCGGCGCCCGGTGTTTCGCAAATGGTTCCCCGGCCAATTGGCATGTTCGTCCCTCGATCGGATTCGGGAGCATCGCAATGACCAAGTGTGCGGGTTCGCAAGCTGATGGCGTATGGGCGATGCCTTCGGCCCGCGCTCTACTCGTCGCTTCGCTCCTCACCGAGCCACCCTTCGGGTGTCTCGGCCCTTCGGGTACCGCGCTGTGCATGTCAAGAATATCGACATGCAGAAAATGCGTACGTTGTTGACCAACCGGAAGCTGCTCAAGCGCAAATTGATCGACCTCGAGAACCATGTTCGGGGTGCACTGCGGGCCTATGGATTGCTCGTCGGAGCGGTTGCCCGAGGTGCCTTTGAGGCCCGTGTCCGCGAGCTGATCGAGCACAGCGACCCGATTTTTGTGATGTCGATCCAGGTCATGCTGGACGTGCGCCGCGCACTCCTCGAGGGCTACGATCGGCTGCATCGCGTGCTCCTGCAGGTGGTCCAGCATGATCCTGTTTGCCGGCGTCTGATGACGGTTCCGGGCGTCGGTCCGGTCGTCGCTTTGTCATTCAAGGTTGGCGTTGATGACCCTCATCGCTTTGCCCGATCCCGCACCGTGGGCGCCCATTTTGGCCTGACGCCGAAGCGCCACCAATCCGGTACATCGATCGATTTTGAGGGTCGGATCAGCAAACAGGGCGATATCTCCGTGCGGGAGGCGCTGTGTGAGGCGGCTGCAAGTCTGCTGCTACGGGTCAGAAAATGGTCGGCCTTGCGGGCGTGGGGCCTGCGGATAGCCAAGCGGTCGAGCATGCTGTGTGCGATTGCCGCGGTCGCGCGGAAGCTCGCGGGTATTCTCCACCGGATGTGGGTCAGCGAGACCGACTTCCACGTCGGATTCGGCGCCAAGGTCACGCAACGGCTGCGCCTAAAGCCAGCGCAGTAGCAGCTACGTAGACGAGCATAGGAAGAGGCTGGGACCGCTCCCAACATGCTGAGGAGGGAACGAATTTAGAGATCCGCGCGCGCGGTGAGCGTCCCCTGGCGGGGCCGCGAAACGGGGAATGTCCGCTATCTCTTGCCTGCTGCCGTCCTTCGGGAACGAGAGCGCCGGACTGCTTGGACAGCCCTGTTTACGAACCTGATGAAGAGCATGCGACGGCCGAAGTGCTGAACGCGAAGGAACGCATGGACCCCGCCTGGTGAATGCTGATCGCAAGCGTTGCGGTGACGCGTGTGCGTTGTCGATGCAGGGAGTCTGTCATGGCCGAAGTGCGAAGAGTCGAAGAAAAGCGTAGGAATGAGTTGACTTTGAACGCCCGATTAGGAAGGCCGCCCGTAATCGGTCTGCGCCGGGTCATGCGGCGGCCGAGCAAGTGGTCTGCGCGATGAATAACCCGCACACTACGCCGCCTCAGCAACGCGGGAGGCGTGTGATGGAATTCTTCTGTGGTTTGGATGTCGGCATGGACGAGACGGCAATCTGCGTGGTGGACGGCACCGGCAAGGTGGCGCTGGAAGTCGCGGTGGTGACCGATCCGGACGCGATCAAGACGGCGCTCGAGCCGTATCGTGGCCGCTTGCGGCGGCTCGGCCACGAGGCGGGGTCGCTGTCGCCCTGGCTGCACCCGGAACTGTTGAAGCTCGGCTTGCCGGCTGTCTGCCTGGAGACCTTCCACGTCCGCGCCGCGCTGAAGGCGCAGCGCAACAAGACCGACCGGACTGACGCGCTCGGCCTGGCGCATTTGATGCGCACCGGTTGGTTCCGCAAGGCGTATATCAAGAGCGCGGCGTGCTACCGGCTGCGGCTGTTGTTGACGCACCGGCGCAATCTGAAGCGCAAGTTCTTGGATCTGGAGAACGCGATCCGACATTCGCTGAAGGTGTTTGGCATTCGCCTCAGCCATGTTGGCCGCGGCGGATTCGCGCAAGCCGTGCGCGAGGCGGTGGCGGGTGATGCGCTGGTCAGCGAGCTGATCGACGCTATGCTGAACGCGCGCGCGGCGCTGTGGAAGGAGTACTGCCGGCTACACGATCTTGTGGTTAAGCTAGTCGCCGGACATGAGCTGTGCCGGCGCTTCATGCAGATCCCCGGCGTGGGGCCGGTGGCCGCCTTGAGCTTCATGACAGCAGTCGATGATCCTTCGCGCTTCAAAAGGTCGCGCGATGTGGCGGCCTATTTTGGCCTGACGTCGCGGCGCTGGCAGTCCGGCACGTCGATCGACGTGCAGGGGCGGATCAGCAAGGCGGGCGATGGCGACGTGCGGCGGGCGCTCTATGAGGCGGCCAGTGCGTTGCTGACCCGCTTCAAGCGCAAGGACAAGATTAAGACATGGGGGCTTGCGATCGCCAAGCGCACCAGCCACCGCAAGGCGACCGTGGCGGTGGCACGCAAGCTTGCGGTGATCATGCATGCGATGTGGGTCGATGGCACGTTTTATTGTGGCGATCCGGGCGCATCGAGAGCGGACGTGAGCGCACGTGCCGCCACGAAGGACCGCAAGCTGCTCGGAGCCCATGCATGACCAGGCCGAGCCAATTGCAGATCAATGACCCGATGACCGCAAGGCTTTAAACACGGAGCTCCGCCACAAGCGGAAGAGACCTGGTGCAGATCAACGACGACGGAACGCACGCTATCTTGCCTGTGGCCACGCACGTGACGTGCAACGTGGACCACGCCGGACTGCCTGTGATGTGGCTCCGTCATGCCGATGGAAAGATGCGCCGCGACGGCGTCCGCGCTGCCCTGCTGCAGCGAGATTATGCTGTCGATGAGCGCGGAAGAGTGCACGGCGCACCGGGACTCGTGGCTGTGGTGGCGCAGCGTATTCAAGCATGGCGCAGAGGGCCTTGTCGCAAGCGAGAAAGGAAGCGAAGATGGGTGAGATCAGAGAGACGACACGACCGATTAAGAGGGCTCTTCAAATCGGGCTTCGAGATACCGGTGCACGGGGATAAGACGGTCGTGGCCGAATCCGGAGCCTGGTGCAACGACTTGGAACGTCGTTGCAACAAGGGAGAGCTCCGATGAAATTGTACGTTGGACTGGACGTCGGCCTGGAAGAAACCAGCGTTTGCATCGTCGATGGCGAGGGTCTCACGGTTCGCGAAGTCAAAGTCAGCACGGAGCCAGAGGCGATCCGCTCCGCTGTAGAGGGCTACGCGGATCGCCTCGATAGAGTGGGGGTCGAGGCGTCATCGCTAGGCATCTGGCTGCATCGCGAATTGCAGCCAGCTGGGCTTCCAGTCATTGTCGTGGAGGCGCGCCACATGCGCGTTTCTCTGTCAACGATGCGCAACAAGACCGACCGCAACGATGCGCGCGGCATCGCGCAGATGATGCGGCTGGGCTGGTACCGCGCCGTCCATGTCAAGAACATCGAGATGCAGAAGATGCGCTCGCTGCTGGCCAACAGGAAGCTCCTCAAGCGCAAGCTGATCGACCTTGAGAACCACATTCGTGGCACGCTGAGGGCGTACGGTCTGATGGTTGGAGCGGTCGGCCGCGGGGAATACGAAGCGCGGGTCCGCGAGCTCATCGAGCACAGCGATCCGGTATTTTCCATGATGATTGAGTCCATGTTGGACGTGCGGCGAGCGATCTTCGAGGGCTACGAACGATTGCATAAGGTGCTCCTGCAGGTGGTCCAGCATGATGCGATCTGTCGTCGACTAATGACCGTACCCGGCGTCGGTCCCGTTGCCGCCCTTTCGTTCAAGGTTGGTGTTGATGACCCTCTCCGTTTTGCGCGATCTCGAACGGTTGGCGCGCATTTTGGCCTGACGCCAGGGCGACACCAGTCTGGAACGTCCATCGACTTCGAAGGCCGAATTACCAAACAGGGCGACGTCGCAGTTCGCGAAGCGCTCTGCGAGGCGGCCGCAAGCCTTCTGTTGCGGGTCAGGAAATGGTCGGCCTTGCGGGCCTGGGGCCTGCGGATCGCCAAACGGTCGAGCATGCTGTGCGCGATCGTCGCGGTCGCACGCAAACTTGCGAGCATCCTGCACAGGATGTGGATCAATCAGACCGACTTCCACGTCGGGTTCGGTGCCAAGGTTACGCAACGACTTCGTTTGAGGCCTGCGCAGTAGTTGCAGCAGGGGCGCAAAAGATTGGTGCTGGTGTTGCAGCCAGCATGGAGAGAAGGAGTAACGACTAGAGATCCGCGCGCGCGGTGAGCGTCCCCTGGCGGGGCCGCGAAACGGGGAATGTCCGCTATCTCTTGCCTGCTGCCATCTACGTGATGAGAGCGCCAGACTGCTTGGACAGCCCTGTTTACGAACCTGATGAAGAGCATGCGACGGCCAAAGTGCTGAACGCGAAGGAACGCATGGACCCCGCCTGGTGAATGCTGATCGCGAGCGCGATGTGGTGACGTGTGTGCGTTGTCGATGCAGGGAGTCTGCAATGGCTGAAGTGCGAAGAGTCGAAGAAAAGCGTAGGAATGAGTTGACTTTGAACGCCCGATTAGGAAGGCGAGATAAAAGGGGCTCGCCGGTCGAACCGCAAGCCATTGGCATGGCTTGGGTTCTGGCGTGCCAGCCGCTCGTGGCGCGTGCCACGCCTTGCACTTTGCACAATGCAATCAAGGACATTTTCGGCACTGTGGGCGCCTTTGCGCTCTTAGAGGCGCGGTTATGACCGTTGGCGACAGCGATCTGCGTATTCGACCCGGGCGTATTCGCAGTACACGCGCGCCCAAGCCGAAGAGCTTCATCAACCAGGTGCTACGTGCCGCGAAGAAAGCTGGCCATACCTCGGGTCAGCCTGCGGCTGGCAAGCGTTCCGCAGCCTATGGGCGCTCGACGTTTGGCCGCGGTAGGCTCGCGTTTAGCCGCGGCCGATTGTTCAGCCCGACGCGGCGCACCGTGGTGAAAGCGCGCGTTGTTCGTCACAACGGACGAGCATTCCGCTCGGCGCCGCTGACTGCCCACCTTACGTACCTGAAGCGCGATGGCGTCACCCGGAACGGTGAGAGGGCCCAGATGTTTGACGCCGGCAGCGACCGCGCCGATAGCGTGGCCTTCGCGGAGCGGTGTCAGGAGGACCGCCATCATTTCCGGTCCATCATCTCGCCCGAGGATGCCGGCGAGATGACCGATCTCAGGGCTTTCACCCGCGATCTCGCCCGGCAAATGGAGATCGACCTCGGCACGCGGCTCGATTGGGTCGCTGTTGATCACTGGAATACCGACAACCCTCACGTCCATCTTCTCGTTCGGGGCGTCGATGAGGAAGGCACTGATCTCGTGATCTCCCGCGACTATATCAGCCGAGGCCTGCGCTCACGCGCTGAGGAATTGGTCGCGATCGAACTGGGTCCAAAGCCAGAGCACGAGATCCGTAACTCGCTGGAGAAGGAAGTCACGGCGGAGCGATGGACGCGGCTTGATCGGGAGATCCGGCTGGCAGCAGACGAGACCGGCTATATTGATCTTCGGCCCGAGAATCCCGGTAGCTCCGATCCTGACATCCGGCGCCTGATGGTTGGCCGCCTCCAGCACCTGGATAAGATGGGCCTTGCGGTGTCAGTGGCGCCTGGGGAGTGGATGATCGGGCTCGAGGCCGAGCGCAGCTTGCGCGACCTCGGCATGCGCGGCGACATTATCAAGACCATGCACCGCGCCTTCACCGAGCGCGGGGAGGCGCGCGGTGTTGCCGACTACGTCATCGAAGGTGGACCGCCAACATCTCCGATCGTCGGACGCTTGATTGATCGAGGACTGCATGACGAACTGACCGGCGAGGCCTTCGCCGTGATCGACGGAACCGACGGACGTGTACATCACGTCCGCCTCCGCGGGATCGAAGCCTTCGAACATGCGCCGCCGGTGGGTGGAATCGTCGAAGTCCGACGCTTCGGTCAAAGCGGCGAACCGCAACCCACCGTGATGCTCGCGACCCGTTCCGATCTCGATCTTGGTGAGCAGGTCGCCGCGAAAGGCGCGACCTGGCTCGACCACCGGCTGGTCGAACGCGATCCGATGCCGCTCGCCATGGGTGGATTTGGGCGTGAGATCCGCGACACCATGGAAGCCAGGACCGAGCATCTGATTCAAGAAGGTTTGGCACGGCGGCAGGGGCAGCGCGCCATCCTGCAACGCGACCTTCTGAATACGTTGCGCCGACGCGAACTGGACGAGGTAGCAGCAAAGGTTTCGGCCGGCACAGGCCTGCCTCATGTGAAGTCAGCGTTCGGGGAGCATGTGGCAGGCACGTATCGCCAGCGGCTGACGTTGGCGTCGGGACGTTTCGCCATGATCGACAATGGGCTCGGCTTCCAGCTCGTGCCCTGGTCGCGCGAGCTCGAGAAGAAGTTCGGCCAACATGTGACCGGCGTCGTGAAGGACGGCGGTGGCATCGAATGGGGCTTTGGTCGGAAGCGAGAACTCGGCCTCTAGCAGTCTCGCCAATTCAGCACGGAAGGACCATCGGGATGTCAGGAACCAAGATCCTCTGGGGACAAGTGATCGTTGTCGGCCTGATCGTTTTGACGGCCATCTGGGGAGCAACCGAATGGACAGCCTGGCGGCTCGCCTACCAGCCGGAGCTTGGACGCCCCTGGTTCGAGTTGTGGGGTTGGAAGATCTACTATCCGCCGATCCTCTTTTGGTGGTGGTTCGTCTACGACGCCTATGCGCCTCAAGTCTTTGTCGAAGGCGCCTTCATCGCAGCGTCGGGGACCGTCGTTTCGATCGCGGCGGCGATCGGCATGTCGGTTTGGCGGGCCCGCGAGGCCAAGAATGTTGAGACCTATGGCTCGGCGCGCTGGGCCGGTCTGGAAGAGGTGAGAGCGGCCGGTCTTCTCGGTCCAGATGGCGTGGTGCTGGGCAAGCTAGACAATGATTACGTTCGCCACGATGGACCGGAACACGTGTTGTGTTTTGCTCCCACCCGGTCCGGCAAAGGTGTCGGTCTCGTCATTCCCTCGCTGCTGACTTGGCCCGGCTCGGCCATCGTTCACGACATCAAGGGCGAGAACTGGCAACTGACTGCCGGTTTCCGCTCCTGTCATGGCCGCGTCCTGTTGTTCGACCCAACCAACACCAATTCATCGGCCTACAATCCGCTGCTCGAGGTTCGACGCGGGGAGTGGGAAGTCCGCGACGTCCAGAACGTCGCCGACGTCCTGGTCGACCCCGAAGGCTCATTGGACAAACGGAACCACTGGGAGAAGACCAGTCACTCGCTTCTGGTCGGAACCATCCTCCACGTACTCTATGCCGAGGCTGACAAGACCTTGGCCGGCGTGGCCGCCTTTCTGTCCGACCCGAAGCGGCCGATCGAGGTGACGCTGAAGGCCATGATGACGACTCCGCACCTTGGTGAGCAGGGTGCCCACCCCGTGGTCGCTTCGACCGCGAGAGAGCTTCTCAACAAATCCGACAACGAACGTTCCGGGGTCCTTTCTACCGCGATGTCGTTCCTTGGACTTTACCGTGATCCCGTCGTGGCCCAGGTGACCCGCCGCTGCGACTGGCGAATTGCAGACCTAATCTCCGATTCCCGGCCAGCGTCGCTTTACCTCGTGGTGCCGCCTTCCGACATCTCGCGGACCAAGCCGCTGATCCGCCTGGTGCTGAACCAGATCGGCCGGCGCCTGACCGAGGACTTGCACGCCAGCAACCGCCGGCACCGAGTTCTCATGATGCTCGACGAGTTCCCGGCGCTCGGGCGGCTCGATTTCTTCGAGTCCGCGCTAGCCTTCATGGCGGGCTACGGCATCAAGAGCTTTTTGATCGCGCAATCGCTCAATCAGATCGAGAAGGCCTATGGGCCGAACAACGCCATTCTCGACAACTGCCACGTCCGGGTCAGCTTCGCGACCAATGACGAGCGGACTGCCAAGCGCGTGTCCGAGGCACTGGGCACCGCGACCGAGATGCGAGCGATGAAGAACTATGCCGGGCACAGATTGAACCCTTGGCTGGGCCACCTCATGGTATCCCGACAGGAGACGGCGAGGCCACTCTTGACCCCAGGTGAGGTCATGCAGCTTCCGCCGCGAGACGAAATTGTCATGGTTGCGGGCACGCCGCCGATCCGGG
Organism: Bradyrhizobium genosp. SA-4 str. CB756; assembly: GCF_000473125.1. Classification (NCBI taxonomy): domain Bacteria; kingdom Pseudomonadati; phylum Pseudomonadota; class Alphaproteobacteria; order Hyphomicrobiales; family Nitrobacteraceae; genus Bradyrhizobium; species Bradyrhizobium genosp. SA-4. Next base: position 1,168,021 of record NZ_KI421499.1, read on the forward strand.
CAATGAAGGCGCGCTATTACGAGGATCGCCGATTCACTGAGCGGGTGTTGCCGCCGCCCGACTCGGCGGCGTCCGGCCGGACATCGAGAACGGACGGGTGGTCGATGCTTGGGCTGCTCAAGCCGGCGACAGATCCAACCGACAGTGCAGGGCAGGGGGAGGATACGGCCAATAGTGGACTTCGTCGTGAGCCCGAGCTCCCCGATCACGTCGCGATCGTCAAGGAGACAACCGATTCAACGCCAGCAGAGGAGTTTGCTGGCGTTCTTGACGACGACGAGGATGCGGTCCGCCAATCTCGGCTGCTCCGTCAGCAGATGCGTGGCGTCGCCCGTCAAGTCGCGATGGACCCGGATGACGGCATGGAGCTGTGAGCCAACATGCGCGACCGCATGAACGTGTACTTTCCGCCGGAGCTTCTGAAGCAGATCGCGGATCTCGCGGATCGGAAGAATCTTTCCAGGTCTGCGATCGTGGAAGCGGCAGTTGCGTCCTTTCTGTCACCAGACGGAGCAGACAGAAGGGAGGCGGCGTTCACCCGTCGGCTGGATCGTCTATCGCGTCAGATGCAAAGGCTGGAGCGTGACGTCGGCCTGACGGCCGAAACCCTGGCCCTCTTCATTCGCTTCTGGCTGACGATCACGCCGCCGTTGCCCAATGACGCGCAGGCGGCCGCACAGCTCAAGGGGCGAGAGCGTTTTGAAGGATTTGTCGGAGCGCTGGGCCGCCGTTTGCAAAAGAGCCAGAGCTTCCTGCGCGAGATCCCTGAAGATTTCGTTCGTCAGGAGCCGGGCAGCGATACTGATTGAACCACGTAGGAGCCATTGCGCCGATCCTTCTTTTTCTACGCCAGCCTACTACCGCAGCAAATTAGCCAAGCCGACAAAGAGCTGGACGCGCTATCGGCCCGCATGGGAAGAGGAGCAGGGGGCCAGCATGCAAATTTCAGCGGCGCGGCGTCTCATCGCGCGCGTCTTTCTTCCATTCGCTGCTGGATACTATCTTTCATACCTGTTCCGAACGATCAACGCTTTGATCGCCAGTCATCTCAGCTCGGAAATCGGGCTTGGGACTGCCGACCTCGGGTTGCTTACGTCAGTCTACTTTCTTGTTTTCGCGGCGGCTCAGATCCCCGTCGGTATCTTGTTGGACCGCTTTGGTCGCCGCACGGTCAGTGCTGACCGCATCGCCAGGCCGGCTTCACCCTACATTGTGCAGGCCGGAACTGTGATTCCGGGAGCTCTAATCACAGGGACTAGATCGGATCTTCCAGGGCAAATCACCGCGCAGGTGACCGAAAACGTATACGACACGCCCACCGGTCGGTTCTTGTTAGTTCCCCACGCGAGAATCCGATGGTGGTTTCTGGCCGCGATTGAGCGCGGGAAATGTGTCGCGAAGCATAGTTGGACCCGACGTGGGCAAAAGGCGAACGGTGCCTTGTACTTTTCCTTCATTCGAAAGTTGCACCAAGTATGCAGGGTGGAGAGCATCGAACTCATCGATCTCCATGTCTCCGCTGGTGTGAACGTCCCAGTCCAGCCGTCCTTTGAAGACCCGATAGCGGAGTTGGTGCATTGCAACGAGAGTTTCAAAAAACTCCCCATAACAGCGTTCCGTAATCAACTGAATCATGATCGCCTCCAACACGAGCTCACTGCCAATAAAATGCAATCGTGATTTGGAAGCACTACCCGTGGTTACGGGAGGAGGTGGTCTCAATTTTGATTTCCATTTTTGGCAGCCGCTAGCGTGCAATCTGCCTAATCACCGTGAGCGCCGCCTATAACTCGCGCGGTCTAGATATGCCGACGCAAAGGGACGTGAGATAACGACGAGTTTTCCAAATTCTCGGATAGTTGCCTTGTGCCTTGGGTTCGAGTGCCCGAAATTCCCATGTACATCGATGCGTTGTTGGCCGATCAGCCGTTGACCGGCGGGCTCGAGCCGATGTTGGGCTCAGCCAACTTGAGGGTTCTGACGATCGTCGGCTTTCCGGGAGCGACGACGCCGGGCATTCTGGATGACCTCAATCGCCTGCCGTTTTCTTATCGATGGTCGACCCGTGCCATCATGCTCGACAAGACCGATGCCACCAAGCTGCTGACCAAGCTTCGGCGGCAGTGGTTCGCCAAGCGGAAATCCATCGGCGCCATCCTCAAGGAGGTCATGACAAACGAGGCGTCGACGCTGCTCGATACCGACGCTCACAACAAGGCGCTTGATGCCGACGCGGCGTTGCAGGAAACTGGGGTCCGATCAGATCGGACGGCCTTTGTCACTGCGACGATCACTGTCTGGGACCGGGATCCCAATGCCGCCGACGAAAAGCTCCGCTTGGTCGACCGAGAGCGACATGATCCCGGCCAGGATCTCGCGCACGCCGAAGGCGCGCACCAGCGTCTCGCGGCCTTCCATGCCCAGCGTTTCCGTGACGCGTCGCGGCGCGAAGAATTCCACGACACCAAGGCCGATGCTGAACCAGCCGAGCGCGCGGGCGAGCTGGTCGAACGCCATAGTCGACGAAGTCTGGATCAAAGAGCCCCGCGAGGACACGCTCCCAGGCTTGGAAGGCGAGGCCCCCGGTACCGGGCACGGCCGACAGATGCCCCTGCCCCGCACGGCGCCGATCTGACCCACCACCCGTGAGGCTTCACGCGGTGGATTTCGTGTTTGCGCTCGGCCTCATGAAATGGCCCGCCAGCGTGAACCGGCGGGCCTATTCGTGCCATCAGAGTGTCAAACTAGCCGGTCAGAAAACAGCAGAGCGGCTAGAATGCCGGCGACCATAAGCGGGATGAGCCAAAGTTCCATGGTTCCAATATTGCTCGACGGCCAGGCTTGCGCTAGAGGCGCGGCGGGCGAATTGATTAAACGTGAAGCGACACCAATGACGCTTCAGGGGGGTGGGCGATGGATTGGGTTCTCGGGATGGTGGCGGTTTTTTGCTACGCCGCGGGTCATGGCACGATTGCATTCGCCGTCCTTGCGATGGCTCTGATCAGCAGTTTCAGCACCATCGCGCTCAGATTGAGAGCTCGGGCCCAGGGATCCCTTCCGGACGATAACTGGATCGGGCCGAAGCTGTTCACCGCGGTGGTCCTATTTGGTGCGATGTGGTGCCTGGCCGTACAGACAGGGTTTATTAGAGCATAGGTTAAAGAATGAGGCCCGCCAGCAAACCGGCGGGCCTCCGAGATCGAAGCCGAACTCGTCGAGCTGGACCGGCTTCGCCGCTACCTCATCAAGAGCAGGATGCTCGGTTACACGCGCCCGCTGATCGTGGCCATCGACGACTATGTCGAGCAGATCACCGGCGATCGAACTAGGCTACACGCCAAAAACCACAGCATCGGACGATGAGGGCCCACCAATGACCGACGAAGAACTCCCGCCTGAGTGGCGAGGCGTCTCTGGCCTGCGGATCGTCATTCCGCACAGCAGACCGGACGTGATGCTCGTCGAGATCAAGACGCTATCCGGACCTGTCCGATTATCGATGCCGAAGAGCATTGCATTGACGGTTGGCCGATCGATCACCCAGGAAGCAGAGAAGTTGGCTCCAGACCCGTTCATGTCATGAGTGCTGTCTCCCCCAAAAGAAAAACTCGCCGACTTTATGAGCCGGCGGGACGGTTATTTGGACTGTAGATTGCGGGCGGGGATTAGTCGGCCGCGAATTGGGAATCTACTCGAGGTCGAGCGGTCGCGCGAGCCCATCTAAGTGGCAGATCCCGCCTCAGCCGTTTGCGGAGCGTCATCAGCCGCTGCCGAGCGCGAGGTCACCGCGTCCATGCAGGAGATCATCGAGCGCTTCACCGGCCGATTGGTGTGCAGCAGCTGCTACCGTTGCGTGAGCTTTTGAGATTGCCGTCGCAGATTCCCGTCAGCAGACCGGCGCGAAACGCGTCATGCAATAATAGACCGTCTTTCCACACCCACGACCCGCAGTCGCTCGGCGGCCACCCGCCTAGCCTCAAGGCGTTTGTTGATCCAAGAGATGTAGGAAGAGCGGCATTGCCTTGTGGCCGATGAAGCGACTGCCCGCCACTGAGAAATGCTCGTCGTCCCAATAGAGTGAGGCGCCGTTGCCACGGTTGATGCAGGTCTCGCCGCAGAGGTAGTCCTCTGGCCGGAGCAGGGTCACGTTGCCAGGGTGGCGATCGCGCACCCGCTGCAACATTGCGTTGACCGATGCCGTGCGCTCCCGGATCTTGGCAATTGATGGTTCCGGGCATTCTTGACGCGTCGTGATCATCAGCATCGACCGGTCGATGCTGGGGCCGTTGATCGGGCACTGTACCGGCACCTGCGCGCCGATTAGGAGAAAACGCCGACGGTCGCCGCCTAGCCGGGCCATGGTGCGTTCGATCGCGGCCTCGAACGCCGTGTTTACGTCTTCCTGGGCAGTGACTAGGCTGTCATTTGGCAACCTCAGTGGTGCGTATCCCGTCCATGCTTGTCCGATAATGACGGGCGTCGATTCAACGGCCAACTGGGTGAGCTCGCGAGCGCGTCGTGTCGCGCAGTCGAGCAACTTGTTTTCCGCGGCGCTGGTGAGGCCATCGAGCATCAGACAGCCAAATTCCCCCTGCGGTATAGCCAGCCAGGTTGAGCCGCTTGAGGATTTGATCTGGCCCCGCAACATACTGGAGGGCGAAGCTGTCACCCAGAATGACGACAGCGCGCGGCTCATTGATCGCGCCGTAGAGGCAGCCCACGCCACTGGTTTGGCACGGTGCCACGCCAAACTTCTGAAGTTCGTTGCGTGCAAGCTGATCTTCAGAAAGCCGCCACCGCCAGCCATCCCGCAAGTACGCCGTGTGGGCTGTCCCGGCAACCCCGAGACCGGTGACGCAGCACGCCGTCACAAACCGCCGGTTCACCGGCCAGCGACAGCGGAATGGTTGCTCGATGCAGATATACATCGCGGCAGCCATCGCCAGCATAAATGCAAGCAGTGCTGCCAATATCGCTGGCGCAATCGGGCCCGGCTGGAACAGGCGATAGAAGAACAGGATCGGCCAATGGCAGAGATACAGCGAGTATGAGATCAGGCCGATGCTCCGAAGCGGCCAAGCGCGCAGGAAACCAGCGAGCCTCGCTTGATCGCCCGAGAAGATGATCAGCGCAGCACCGGCGCACGGCACCAGCAGGAGTGCAGGCTGTATTGGCTTCTCGCCAGGGAAAAGCCAGAATGGAATTAGCACGGCGAGAACCCCGCCCCCCAAGAAGATGTCCGCTACTCTAGGTGCCAGCCCCCGTTCCGCGAACAAGACAGCCACGCCAAGGCAGAATTCAAACATACGGCACTGCGGCAGGAAGAACGCCGCCGAAGGATCGTATGCGTAGGTAATGATCGCAATGATCAGAGAGAGCGTGCCGATAGCCGAGACGATAACCGGCACACGATGCGCGCCAAGTTTCCTCTGGGTGAGGATCAAGAACGCCGGCCAGACAAGATAGAACTGTTCCTCGGCCGAAAGAGACCAGACGTGGAGCAAGCCGAGCTGTTCAGACGCCGCCGCGAAGTATTGGCGCGATTCCCACCAGTATTCGATATTGGAGATCGAGAGGACTGCCCAAGTGCTCTCTTTTGACACTGAACGAAGCCACTCAGGAGTCAGCAGCGCAACGCCAGCGGCGAAGGTGACTAGGACCGTGAAGTAGAGCGCCGGTAGGATACGCCTGGCCCGGCGCAGGTAGAAATCAGCGAAGGAGAACCGGTCAGAGCCGATCGCAAGGAGAATATTGCGGCTGATTAGATACCCAGAGATGACGAAAAATATATCGACGCCGATGAATCCGCCCGGCAGTGCGCTTGGAGCGGCGTGAAAGGCAATTACCGCCAGAACAGCAATAGCGCGCAAGCCGTCTACGTCTGGGCGGTATGAACTTCGCAACCTGGGCTCTATGTCTCAACTTTAAGGAGACACATTGGGTAACATTGTGTTACGGTTCCGACAAGCATCAGAAATGTTTGCTAACCATGCACGACGGCTTACGAAGGGCAGTCTGAAGCCCGCAGCGGCGGCGCACCTCGTTGTGGTTTGGTGTAGCGATGTTGGGCAGCGATACCGCTGGCGCCGAGACAGCTAGCTGAAAAAGAAAGCCCGCCAGCGTGAACCGGCGAGCTCGTCCTTCTTCGATTGAAAGTCAGCCAATGAAAGTTGTGGCACTTGCCGTCTTCATTTTGAGCGCAGCATTGCCTTCGGTCGCGTCCGCACAGAAGGCCGCTCCGCCTCAGTGGATCGACAAAAAGACTGCTGTCTGTCCAGCGGGGTTCGAATTTTCAAGTCACGAGCCCACCTGTTGGGAGAGCGAGTTCTTCTGGCGGCGCCATCGACTGCAACAGGCTGCTATAGTGTTCTTGATCGTTGTAGGAGTGGGGACCGTTGCTGGCATGTATTTTGGCCTGAGAAAGATCAGCAGAGAGGAAGGCTGATGAGGAGCCTTCGCCGCGCGGCGGACACCGCTTAATATTCGCCACAGGCCCGCGGGCTGGCGCCGGCACCCGTAATTCCCAATTGAAAAACCCGCCAGCCTTTCGAGCTGGCGGGAGTTTGGACTTTAGATTACGACCGGGGTTGCCGATCGCTGGTGTGCCCAAGCACGGGAACCCGCCAGCGTGAAGGCGGGCTATCCTTATCGCCTCAGCCGGCGGGCGTGCATCTGCATCGTGCGCAAGATCTGCAGCAATTCACCCCATGTTTACCAAATCTCGGAGGTCGCTCTCCATCTCGCGGTAGGCGCCCGCGTCCCGGCTGTCACGCTCGGCCTTCTCCTGCCCGTTCATGCGACACCTTCCATCAATGCCGGCTGGTCCTTAGCCTCGTCCGGGTCATCGTCTTCGCGATCGGCGTCATCCTGCTCGAGGTCGGTGTCGCCGCCGCGGTTGGCCCAGGCCTTGATCTGGTCGGACATCCTGTCGAACGACCCTAGGGAAGGCTCCGCATCGGGATCTCCATCACAGGGCTCATCGTCGACCGCGAAGTCCTCGTCGACGTCGATAGTGCTGTCGAGCCAGTCGATTAGCCGCTCGATCTCGTCCCGGGCTGCCTTGCGCGCCCGCCCCAGCGCCTGGAAGAACTGTTCGGGGGAAATGCCGGTTCGACGGTAAAGCTTACCAGCGGAGTCCGCTGGCCGTTCTCGGGTGGTTTTCATGGTGGTGCTTCTCGGTTCGGCTGATCAAAGCCATTGCCGGTTACAGACCGGTAGCCGGGGGTTGATCACCAGCCGAGAAGACTGGTCGAGACGCTTTTAAGGGTTGCCCCTCTGGACAGCACGCTCGCCCCCGGCCAATATGGTCGGGTTCGGAGCCGCGCCGCCAAGCGCGTCCGTTGAGAGCCTTATGGGCTCGTCAGCCGCCGCCCAACACTGCCAGGCGTCAGGGCAAATTCCTGCCAGGGAATGCGGCTCTATTCTCGGTCCGGGTGATCAAACCCAACTGCCAGTCCACCATGATTTGGTGAATTTTGTCTATCCCCTTTCGGGGCGCCTCGGCGCGCGCCCGTGGCCGGTGGATTGCGGGAATTGCGGCGGCCTGCGCCTACCGAGAAGCGCACAATCATGCTGCCCTGCCGGCCATGAGCCGCCGCCTCGCGCGAGTCACACAAGCTGCGATCTGCCGAGCCATCCGGGCCGCTAAGCAGACTGGCAAGCGGGGTATATCGGATAGGTTGATCGACCGTGTGAGCTGCTCCACCGTACGTTTCGGAACGCGCGAACCCGTGCTCGCTTAGAAACTTCTTGCGGGGGAACAAAGTGCGGGCGCATTTCGACTGATTCTAATTACCAATTGTGCGAAGGTACAGTTGATCGTGCGTGGCGACTCGATCGAGTATCAACACTACCGGGCCGGGGCGGGTCGTATTTCATTTTTCATGCGATCAGTTGTGTGTTGTCCTGGCTTCGTTTTTTTGGAAGCCCGTGAGGACATTCATGCTCATGGAATTCGTTCAGAACCTTGAAACATTGATCTACAACGACGCGACAATGTACGGCCTCGCGGTTGGCGGGCTTTGCGCCTTCGTTGGGCTCTATTATTTGGGCGACTATCTTTTCAGAGATAGAGAGCCCGAAGCAGAAGCCGCGCCGGACTAGCGACTTCAGCGTCTGACATCTCTTGTGGAGTCGCGATTGGCAGCAATGAGCAATTCCTGTTTGGAATGCTGATCGGTGCTGCCCTGACGGTGTACGCCTATTGGGCGGCATTCTCACCTTGCGGTTAATCCCGCTCCAGGAGCTCGGCTGCCGCTTTTTCCCGGTATTGTCACAAAGTGCACTTACGAAGCCGAGGATATCTGCTTAGCATCACTTGGGCTGCTGGGGGATCGATGGGGACAATCGATGCTCGCCGATCTGCTACGGGACTCCGCCACGTTCTTCCAATCTGACTTGGGCAAGTATGCCGCTGCTGGGCTCGGCCTAGTCGCTTTTGTCGGGATTTATTACCTGGGCGACTATCTCTTCAGCGATCGAGATCCCGAGGCGGCTTCGGACTAGTCTTCCGACCGCTTCAGACTCGGCCCGCCCTCGATGATCTTCGGATCACCTTTGGTGCGCACGATGTTGGAGAAATGAAACATGAGCTTGCTCCTCAGGGCCTCAGCATGACCTTGACGCAGGAGTCGCGCTTGTCGCGAAACACCTGGTACATCTCGGGGCCTTGCTCGAGCGGGACGGTGTGGGTGATGACGAAGGATGGATCGATCTGGCCTTCCTCGATGCGGCGGAGCAGGTCGTCGGTCCAGCGATTGACGTGGGTCTGGCCGGTCCGCATCGTCAGACCCTTGTTCATGAAGGCGACCATCGGCAGCATGCCGGAAAAGCCGCTGTACAAGCCCCCGGCACCGAAATGACGCCGCCGGGCCGGCAGACATAGATCATCTCGCGCAGCACATGCGGCCGGTCACTCTCCGCCATCACCATCTGCTTGGCGCGGTCGAGCAGGGTGTCGGGCAGGGAGGCCATCACGTGGGATTCCTTGCCGACACAATCGATGCACTTTTCCGGGCCCTTGCCGTCGGTCAGCTCTTTGAGCCGCTCCAGCACGCTCTCGGTCTCGAAATTGATCGTGGTAGCGCCGCCGGCTTCCGCCATGCTGAGCCGCTCGGGCAGGCAGTCGATCGCGATCACCTGGTTGGCGCCGAGCAGGATGGCGCTGCGGATCGCCATCTGCCCCACCGGACCGCAGCCCCAGATCGCGACAGTGTCGGTCGGCTCGAGGTCGCATGCACGGCGGCTTGCCAGCCGGTCGGGAAGATGTCGCTGAGAAACAGCAATTGCTCGTCGGAACGCCTGCGGGCACCTTGATGTGGGTAGCATCGGCAAACGGCACGCGCAGATATTCGGCCTGGCCGCCGGGATAGCCGCCGGTCAGATGCGTGTAGCCGAACAGACCGGCGGTGGTGTGCCCGAACACCTTGCCGGCGAGATGCTTCTTGCGATTGGTGGTCTCGCAGACCGAGAAATTGCCTCGCTTGCACTGGTCGCATTCGCCGCAAATGATCGTGAACCGTACGTCGATGCGGTTGCCCTTCTTCAGCTTGCCGTCGACGCCGGAGCCGGCCTCGACCACTTCGCCCATGGTCTCGTGGCCCATGATGTCGCCGGGCAGCATGCCCGAAATGTAATTGTGGAAGAGATGCAGGTCGGAGCCGCAGATGGCGCAGCTCGTGACCTTGATGATGGCGTCGCGCGGGTCCTGGATTTCAGGATCGGTGACGGTGTCGCACCTGATGTCCTCCTTGCCATGCCAAACCAGCGCCTTCATCCCGTCCTCCGCGGCTAACCACGAGGCATCTAAGTCCAGCAATGAACGATGGTTGCAACGCGGCGCGCAAATTGTTCGCACTGCACTGGCGCGCGCAAATAGGAACGAGATCGCAGGGCAGTGATTGGGCGTGATCATCCCATCTCCAAGAATTACGTCGAAGGAATACGCTCATGCCCGCCAATCAACTCGCCGTCGTCACCGGCGCCTCCACCGGGATCGGCCTGGAGGTCGCCAGGTGCTGCGCCCAAGCAGGCTTCAATCTGGTCATCGCGGCGGACGAGCCCGCGATCGAGCGGGTGGCCGTCGATCTGCGCAGGCTCGGCGGCAGTGTCGAGCCCGTGCAAGCCGATCTTGCCACCACCGAAGGCGTCGACAAGCTCTGCGCCGCGGTGGCCGGCCGGCCGATCGACGCGCTGCTGGCCAATGCCGGCATCGGGCTCGGCAAGGCTTTCCTCGACCAGGATTTCGCCAGGATCAAGCACCTCGTCGACACCAACATCACCGGCACGCTTTATCTGATCCATCGTGCTGGTAACGAGATGCTGCGGCGCAATTCCGGGCGCATCCTGATCACGGGATCGATCGCCGCTTCACGCCGGGCAGCTTCCAGGCGGTCTATAATGCCAGCAAGGCGTTCCTCGATTCATTCTCGTTTGCGTTGCGCGAAGACCTGCGGGACAGCGGCATCACCGTGACCTGCCTGATGCCCGGCGCCACCGAAACCGAATTCTTCCGCCGTGCCGACATGATGGACACCAAGGTTGGCACCGAACTGAAAGATGGCGCGTATGACGTCGCCAAGGCCGGCTTCGATGCAATGCTGCGCGGCGACGCGGATATCGTCACGGGGCTCAAGAACAAGATCCAGACCACGGTCGCGAACGTCACGCCGAACGAGATACTGGCCAAGCAGCATCGCAAGATGGCCGAGCCGGGCACGGCCAAGTCGTAGCCAGGATCGAGCGCAACGAAACTTCCTCGTCGCGCAAGCCAGCAAAAACAGGCTGGTGGATTTACATAGCCCTCGCGCGGCCGCCGAGAGCGGAGCCGAACCCTCGTATGGGACGAGCTGATCCGTCATCCCCATGCATCGCCAGGACGGGGTTGCTGGGGAGAGCGGGCGCATCAAAGAGAAAAGCTGGATGCGGCTCCCCGCCGAGCGTGCGATGAAGCGCCCGCGGACCATGATGTCTCGGAGTCTCTCCCCTGACCGGAGTTCCGCCCAGAAGCGGCGGCGCCTAAAGCGTGATGGCATTAGGTGCGATAGCCTGAATTTTTGAGGTAGTTGGCACATTCCTCGGAGGTGAAGGCATCAAGTGCGTGGCCGATTGCGGCACAGACTGCGTCGACGGTTCGCGCGGCCGCTTTGCGGAGCAGATGCTTGAGCTTGGCAAAGATTTGTTCGATCGGGTTCAGGTCGGGCGAGTATTTTGGCAGGAAGAAGAGCTTGGCGCCGACCGAACGAATGAGCTGGCGAACTGCTTTGCTCCTGTGGCTGCCGAGGTTGTCCAAGACGACGATATCGCCGGGTTGAAGAACAGGCAGAAGAACCTTCTCGACATAGGTGCGAAAGCTCACGCCATCGATCGGCCCCTCGATAAACCATAGCGCATCGATCCGGTCATGGCGCAGGGCCGCCAGGAAGGTCATGGTCTTCCAGCGGCCGTGGGGAACCTTGGAGTGAAGTCTGCACCCGCGCGGCGCCCATCCCCGCAAGGGCGCCATATCGGTCCTGGTCCAGGTCTCGTCGATGAAGACCAGCCGCTCAACTTCGACGCGACCTTGATACTCTGTCCACTGGGCTCGCCGCCGCGCGACCTCGGGTCGATCGCGCTCCCCAGCCGCCACGCTTTTTTTTGAAGCTGAGCGGCGTGCACGAAGTCCCACGCCGAGTGGTAGTCGACCTTCAGGCCGCGACCGGCAAGCTCGGCAACGAGACCACGTATGGTGAAATCGCCGTCCTTGATCCGCTGCGACAGCCAGATTGCCTGGTCTCCCGAAACCGCCTTCGGCTTGTGACCGCCCATCTGGCCAGGTTCAATGCTGCCGGTCTCCACGACCCGCTGCATCCAACCAATAGCCGTGCTGATCGCTACTCCAAACTGCTTGGCCGCCTGATTGCGGGACATCCCGCTCTCGATCGCAGGCACGACGCGCCTGCGAAGATCCAGAGAATACGGCTTGCCCATCCATGCTGGCCTCCGATCCAGCCAGCATGGTGAATCAGAAACACACTGATTTGGGATCCCAAATCGATCCAACCTAACCCCATCCCGTTTTAGACCCCAGCGTAGTAGTCGTTCACCGCTCTCGCCCTTCCCGGGTCCTCCCAATTCCACTCGTTATCGTTACCGTAGTGCGGCGCTCCCTGGAGACTGTCGGCACTTAGGTTGGTCCGGTATCCGCCGAAGTTAGTGTCGTACTTCAGGGACTGCCATGGCAGCGGATAGTGGTCATCGCCGATGCCTAAGAAGCCGCCGAAGCCGAGGACTGCGTACGAGACCTTGCCGCTCAGCTTGTCGATCATCACGCGTTCGATTGAGCTGATCTTCTGATCGCCGGCGCCGTACACCGCGGTGCCCTCGACCTTGTCGCTGCCGATGAGCGTTCCTGTTTCACGCCTTTCCGTTTCCATCGTCATTCTCCTCTTCGAACACATTCACGACGAACCTGATCATCTACGGAGCAAAATGCGAGCTCAAGTCAGTGATATGACATCGATGTGGCTGCGAGCTTTACGCCTGCCACCGTCTGCCTGAGTGGCATGGGCGGCGCGAGTAACAGCACGGCCCTTGTGAATACGGCCAACGTCATTGATTGGCTGCCGACCGGCATCTCCGCTGGCGCTGCAAACAGCGGCGGCGCGGGATTTCGGACCGTCAACATCTCGAACTAACCGCAGGGCGAGAATGCGGCCGAATGTAAACAGACAGTCAGGACGGCGCCGATGAGAATCCCAAGAAGGCTAAGAGGCGCGGGGCCCGGGCAGAAGTGCATCTGTCTTGTCGAGGACACGATTCACGGCGAGGCCGATCCATTCTCGTGAGGCGATGTGCACGAGGAGCATCGAGGGGGCAAAGTTGCCGAGGTCGAGCCAAGCAGTGTGGGCAGCAGTCAGCCAGCCGGTCGGCACGGGTTCTACCGGGAAGCCAGCTTTTCGAAACAGCCCCACTGCTCGGGGCATGTGATAGGCGGACGTGACGAGCAGCCAGCGATCCCCAGGAGCCGGAGAGGCGAGGGTCCTCGAGAAGGCCGCGTTCTCAGATGTGTTGCGCGACTTGCCCTCGACCTCAATGCGCTTAGTTGGTACGCCCAAGTCGCTCAAGATTTTGAGAGCGTAATCGGCCTCTCGCAGATCGTTCGGCCAAAGCTCAGGGCTGCCACCTGAATAGATGACACGCGCATTCGGATAGCGGCGGGCGAGCGTCGCGCCGGTGATCAGTCGGTCTACCCCAATATCGGAAACCGGGAGGCCTCGGAAGGCAGAAATCTCCGGCTTTGTTGTTCCTCCCAGAATAACAATTCCGGTAGGTGGATCGGCCGTCGGCACCCAAGTCGGAAAGCGGTTTTCGAGCGGTTCGAGCAACAGGTTGCCCAGAGGCGGGAAGCCGCACACAGCAACTGCAATGAACGATCCAATAATGAGCTTCCGTCCCAGAGCGGAAAATCGCGTCCACAGTAGCGAGACGCCCACGAGACCGATAACGGCTAGTAAATTCGGCAAGACCGCAACCACGCCCACGGTCTTTGAGATTACAAATGACATGTGCTCCGCTCGTCTCTAAGTTTCGTTTGATTTTACCTTGATTCGGAAAATGAGTTTTCCAGGATCTCAGTGCAGATACAGTGCAGCTAACCTCCATTCGAGCGCGTTCAATGCACTCCGTTGCACTCCTGACTGCCAGCTACGCTAGGGACATCGAACGCTTTTCGCTGCTCAGCGAAAGCATCGACACCTGGCTGAAGGGTTACACGCGGCATTATGTTCTCGTTAACGATGAGGACGTGCCGCTCTTCGAGCGGTTTCGGTCCGACAACCGCGTCATCGTTCCGGCCTCCCGCTACCTGCCGAAATGGCTATGGGCCTTGCCACCGGCTCTCCAGTTCGGCAAGCGGCGTGTTTGGCTGTCCCTCCTTTCGTCACCGATTCATGGGTGGCACATCCAGCAGATCCTCAAGATTGCCGGTGTCCTCCATGCGCCCGAGCAGCGCGTCTGCATCTTGGATTCGGACAATCTGTTCTTCCGTGAGTTCGACATTGGTAAGTACGCCGGCGGCGAAAAGACACCGCTGTACTTCGCCCCGAAGGCGGTCAGTGCGGACTCGCCCGTGCATGGGATATGGATGCGGACGGTCGACCAACTGCTCGGTATGAAGAACCGGACCTTTCCTACTGATGATTACGTCGGAAACGCTCTCGTCTGGGACAGAGACAGCGTAAGTGCCATGACCGAAGCCATCCAGTCGGCGACGGGATTGAACTGGGTGCTAGCAATGTGCCGGAAGAAGAAATTCTCCGAGTATTTGCTATACGGCCACTTCGTTGCAGCTTCGCCAGCACACTTGGCGACACACCATCTCACCGAGGATAGCATCGTCGTCTCGCATTGGGACGATACCAGTCTTGATCGCTCCTCGATCGAAGCGATGATGAGGGCGGCCTCACCCGACCAGGCAGCACTTTGCATCCAGTCCTATTCATCGACCTCGATTGAGGACATTCGCGAAGTCTTTCGGCTATCCGCGAAGGGTAGGCACGCTCCGCCTCTCGTCCCCGACCAGATCGGCAATGAGAACGCACCACAGTGGCATTCTAAAACCGCCTGACCGCGGTCCGACACGTCAGAACCGTAACCTCGCCGCCATTGCCCCACCCATTGTTGCCGGTCTCAGTTCATCAACGTGTACTGCTGCTTCTCACATTCTTCGAGAATGACTGACAGCCTCGAGCCAGCGTAGATAGCATCGAAAAAAACCGAATAAGTACGGTGTGGTTGGTCGGGCGGCGGGCGTACTTCTCTGAGGCAAACAAAGTAGTCGCCCGGACCGCGGTCCGCCTTGCGAAGTGCTGAGACCTCGACGGGCTTCGTCAGCTTCGCTTCGGCGACGACATTTGTGAGGCCTTTTTGCATTGCGTCTTGGCTCGGTGGTCCGGCTGCCAGCGGTGGAGCAGGCGGCAGAGTCACCGACGTGTTCGTCCACACACGACTTGAACACGCCGATAGCAGCAAGCAAAGCAGTGGCGCCAAGCGCATGAACGATCCGTTCCACCAATCGCAGGTCCGAGCTGTAGCGCTTTCCTGGCTCAGATGTCTAGATGGTTTGCTGAAAGCACCGGCGAGCGCGTCACGGGCACGAGGCAAATTGTCAATTACTGGCGGCGCAAACCGCGCGAGCTACTGCGCGTCGTGGGCGTGGAAAACGCCGGTTCGCGCTGGCGGGCCAGCCCTCTCATAGCGCCGCTGATCTACCGCGTCCTCTCCTTCGGGGGCCCTGTCGCGATAGAGATAATCGCCAAGGTAGTAGATCCCGACAAAGGCGGCGAGCCCGAGTGTGGCCACGATATACTTGGCCAAGTCGGTTTGGATGAACGCCGCGGCGTCCTGAAGCAGATCAGAGATCATCGATTGTCCCCATCGATCCCAGCAGCGGGAAAAAGTAGGGAGGTTGCGGGTTCCAAAACTACCTTTCTTATACTTGGGAAGTGTGACGGCTGGACGGCCGCTCCAGGCAGGGCGGAAACGAACCAGGTTGGGAGCAGTGCTGAAGCGAACCGAGGAACCCGGCTTCTTTCGGATAGGCTCGACTCGCTTGGCCTTGCTAGTCCGAGGACCAAGCGACCTCCAGCGGCCCCGGCCTCACGACTCCTCTCTACTGGGCCGGGGCCGCCCTAAGCAATCCTACCCGCGGCTACGGTGGCCCAAAATCGCAAGCCGCCCGTCACCCCGCTCAAAGTCGGGCCGAACGTCAGCGCCGCGATATTCGCAGCCCTGGCAGACAAACCGCGGCTCGAGGTCAGACAGCCGCATCTCGTCCGGCCAGCGATCGGCGCTCAGAGCGATGTGATGGCCGCAACGGCAATAGACCAGGAGGCTTGACCGCGCTGAATCATCGGAATCTGATCGCGGTATGGGGCGAAATCAGAGCGACATCAACGAACCGGCGCGCATGGAGCGCATCTGCCGGATCTGGCCGAGAAGAGCAGCGTGCCCGGCAAGGCCGGCGCGCTGTTGGAGTTGCCGAAAACTACGGTCGCGAGATAACAAGAAGAATCGTGGCGGTGTTGGTGATGGGCATAATGTTCCGGGGGCAGGGGGGCCGCTCGCTTCCAGGGACAAGCTCGTAAGATACCAGCGCAATTGGATATCCGAGCAAGCATTCATTCAGGCTCACGCGGGATATCGGATCATTGAGCAAAGCCCGGATGCCACAGAGTGCGGCACGCAACAATTCAGGTTTGCACGCATCTAGCTGGCGCCTTGCGGGCGACGCATTCGACTTTGCAGATTTGGCGAGCACCTGACGCCGCAAGGCCGATAGCTCGGCCCTCTATTCGCCCCCGTCGCCACAGTCTAGCGCAAAGACTTCGTAGGATTGCCCGAGCGTTGCTAAGCCGTGCAGATACTTGTTCGCTTAGGCGGTCTTCTTAGAACCAAGTGGCCTCAGGCGCGTCGGATATCATCGAATAAGAGAGACTGAGACGGATCAAACGGGGCGAGCGATTCCAAGCATTCACTTCGCTGACGCCGCGCAAGCACTGCACCGCTCTCGCTTGGACCGCTCCTGATATCTGGCGAATTTCTTCAGCCAGGATGATCACGACCTCCCCCTCTCTTTCGACATGTCGTATTTATGGTAAGTCTCGATGATGCCGTAAATAGCATTGTCCAGCGTCGCCTTCACGCTGCGCCGTGGTGAGACGGCGCGCCGCATCATTGTCGAAGGAACGCCAAGCGGCGATTGACCTGGTGCATCGGTGCTAGGTTAACAACAAAACGCAATCTTGAGTTTTGCCGCGGACAAGCATCATCCTGCGTTGGCCTTCAGCTTTACTGCTTGTATTCCGGCAACGGCGCAGGCTTCGTCATTGTCGGAGGTATCGCCGGAGACGCCGACGGCGCCAAGGAGCGTCGTGCCGTCCATGATCAGCACGCCGCCGGGGACCGGCACCAGCGCGCCCTTGGCGACGGTGTTCACGGCGTCGATGAAATAGGCCTGCTCCTGCGCGCGCTGGAACAGCGCCCGTGAGCCCATGCCCATCGCGAGCGCGCCATAGGCCTTGCCGTGGGCGATCTCGGCGCGCATCAGGCTGGTGCCGTCCTGCGCGGCGGCGATCTTGAGCACGCCGCGCGCATCCAGGATGGTGACGACCAGCGGCTTGAGCTTCAGCTCGACGGATTTTGCGAAGGCGCCGTCGAGGATTTTTCGGGCGGTGTCGAGGGTGAGGTTAGCCATGGCTGGTTTCCTTTGCAGCGGTTGACGTGGAATTGATTCCGGCACGATCGAGGCTCATCGCCAGCACGCGCGCGACGTGAAGAGCCTCGCGCTGGGCGCCGTCGTGGATCTGGTGCCGGCAGGAGGTGCCGTCGGCGACGACCAGCGCATTTTGATCAGCACGCCGTACCGCCGGCAGCAGCGACAGCTCGGCCATCTCGATCGAGGCATCATAGGTGTCGGCGCCATAGCCGAACGCGCCCGCCATGCCGCAGCAGCTGGACTCGATGGTCTCGACCTTGAGACCGGGGACGAGGCGCAGCACCTGCTCGACCGGCTTGAAGGCGCCGAAGGATTTTTGATGGCAATGCCCGTGTACGACTGCTTTTTCCGCGATGTTGCCAAGCGGCAGTTGCAATCGGCCGGCCTCGGCCTCGCGCACCAGAAACTCCTCGAAAGTGAGGGCATGGGCGCCGACGGCCTTGGCGTCGTTGTCCTTGCGCAGCGAGGCGAGCTCGTCGCGCAGCGTCAGGAGGCAGCTCGGCTCGAGGCCGACGATCGGCACGCCGCGCGCGGTAAAGGGCGCGAACGCGGCCACGAGCCGGTCGAGCTCGGACCTCGCTTCATCGACGAGACCTGCCGAGAGGAAGGTGCGGCCGCAGCAGAGCGGGCGGCTGCCGCTTGCAGGTTTTGGCATGTGCACGCGATAACCGCCGGCCGCGAGCACACGCAGCGCGGCGTCGAGATTCTCGCGCTCGTAGATGCGATTGAACGTATCGGCGAACAGCACGACCTCGCGGCCGCCCTCCGGCCCGACGCTGTCGGCCGGCGGCACGAACACGTCGCTGCGGAAGGCGGGTAGCGCCCGGCGCGCGCTGATGCCGGCGAAGCGCTCGAACAGTTTTCGCAAGAGCGGGCTATGGTTGCGCAAATTCGCCAGCGGCGCGAAGCGCGCGGCGAGGCCGGCATAGCGCGGCAGGTACCCGACCAGGCGATCGCGGAGAGTGAGGCCGTGGCTGGCGGCGCGCGCGGCGAGCACCTCGATCTTCATCTTGGCCATGTCGACGCCGGTCGGACATTCATGGCGGCAGGCCTTGCAGGAGACGCAGAGTTTGAGCGTCTCCATCATCTCGTCGGAAGACAGCGCATCGGGGCCGAGCTGGCCTGATATCGCGAGCCGCAAGGTGTTGGCACGGCCTCGCGTGACATCCTTTTCGTTGCGCGTGGCGCGATAGGACGGGCACATCACGCCGCCCTCGAGCTTGCGGCAGGCGCCGTTGTTGTTGCACATCTCGACCGCGCCCTGGAAACCGCCACCGGCGCCGGGATAGGCGGACCAGTCGAGCTTGGTCTTCAGCTCGCCGACGCGATAGTCCGGCTTGAAGCGGAACAGCGAGCGATCGTCCATCTTGGGCGCGTCGACGATCTTGCCGGGATTGAGGACGCCATCGGGATCGAAGCGCTGCTTCACCTCGCGGAAGTCGGCAACCAGGCGCTCGCCGAACATGGTCTCGTGGAATTCCGAGCGCACCAGGCCGTCGCCATGCTCGCCGGAATGCGATCCCTTGTATTCGCGCACCAGCGCGAAGGCTTCCTCGGCGATGGCGCGCATCGCCTTGACGTCCTTCTCCAGCTTCAGGTTCAGCACGGGGCGCACATGCAGGCAGCCCTCCGAGGCGTGCGCATACATCGTGCCGCTGGTGCCGTGCTTCGCGAACACCTCGTTGAGCCGCGCGGTGTAATCGGCAAGATGCGGCAGCGGCACGGCGCAGTCCTCGACGAAGGAGACGGGCTTGCCCTCCTGCTTCATCGACATCATGACGTTGAGGCCGGCGGCGCGGAAATCGGCAATCCCGCCCTGCAGCGCTGGTTCGGTGATCTCGACCACGCCGCCCCATTTGCGCGTGTCGTTATTCCAGCCGAAGCCGAGATCGCTCATCAACTCGGTGAGCTGTTTGAGGCGTTGCAGGTTATCCGCCTGGTCCTCTTCCGCGAACTCGACCACCAGCACCGCATCCGGATCGCCCTTGATCGCGGCGGAGATGATCGGGCGGAACATCGCGATGTCGCGGCCAAGCGCGATCATGGTGCGGTCGACCAGCTCGACCGCGATCGGCTTCAGCTTGACCAGGTGCTGGGCCGCATCCATCGCCTCGTAAAAACTGCCGAAATGGCAGACGCCGAGCGCCTTGTTGCGGATCACGGGCCAGAGCTTCAGCTCGACCTTGGTGGTGAAGGCGAGGGTGCCTTCCGAGCCCACGAGCAGATGCGCCATGTTGTTCGGCGCGTTGCGCGGCACCAGCGCATCGAGATTGTAGCCGCCGACCCGGCGCTGCACCTTTGGGAAGCGCGCTGCGATCTCGTCGGCCTCGCGCGTGCCGAGATCGAGCATGTCGCGGAACAGGGCGCGGGTGCTGTCACTGGCTTCGACGTCGGAGAGATCGCGCGAGACCTCGCCGAAACGGCTCAGCGTGCCGTCGGCAAGCGATGCCTCCATCGACAGCGTGTTGTCGCGCATGGTGCCGTAGCGAAGCGACCGGCCGCCGCAGGAATTGTTGCCGGCCATGCCGCCGATGGTGGCGCGGGAGGCCGTGGAGACGTCGACGGGAAACCACAGGCCGTGCTTCTTGAGTTGGCGGTTGAGGTCGTCGAGCACGATGCCGGGCTCGACCACGCAGGTGCGGCCCTCGACGTCGAGTGACAGGATGCGGTTGAGGTGCTTCGAGAGATCGACCACGAGGCCGTCATTGACGGTCTGGCCGCATTGCGAGGTGCCGCCGCCGCGCGGGGTGACCTTGCGGCCCTCGTCGCGGGCGATCGCCAGCGCCCGCAGCGCCTCGTCCATGGTCTTGGGGACCACCACGCCTGCGGGCATGATCTGGTAGAACGAGGCGTCAGTGGCGTAGCGGCCGCGGCTGAAGGGGTCGAACAGGACGTCGCCGGTCATTTCCGACCGCAGGCGCCGTTCGAGCGAGGAGGCGTTTGTCATCCCTGATCCCGGACTGCCTCAGCGAGGCTCAGGCCTTGCTGAGTTATTCATTATGGTTCCTGATCGATTATATTATGAATTCAAAATGAGCAAGCCGGCCGGCTCAAGGCGAGACCGGCGCGTCCTCTTGGGGCTCGGTCAGATGCTCGATCGCAGCCGTTCGCTTGTTGCGCAGGTGCTGGAACAGGATGTCGCTGAGCTCACTGGCAGCTCTCCGGCGCAGCGCATCGAGGATGGCCTCGTGCTCGCGCATCGCCTCGGCCCAGCGCTGCCGCTTGCGGGCGAAGTTCGCGGAGTAGCGGACGCGGCGAATGCGGCCGGCGAAGTTGGCGTAGGCCGTTTTCAGCGTCTCGTTGCGCGCGGCCGCCACGATGCTCTCATGGATGCGCTGGTTGGTCTGGAAGTAGCCGTGCATGTCGCGATGCAGATAGTGGCCATACATCTCGTAATGCAGCTGCTCGATCGCGGTGATTTCCGCATCCGTAATGGCCTCGCAGGCAAGGCGCCCGGCAAGGCTCTCCAGCCCCGCCATGACGTCGAACAGCTCTTCCAGGTCGCGCTGGCTGAGCTGGCGCACCCGCGCGCCGCGGTTGGGCAACAGCTCGATCAGCCCCTCGGCGGCGAGTACTTTCAGCGCCTCGCGCAGCGGCGTGCGGGAGATGCCGAGCATCTCGCAGAGCTGCCGCTCCGGAACGCGCGCGCCTTCGGGGATGTTGCCCTCGACCACGTAGTCGCGCAGCCGCAGCAGGATCTCACCATGAAGCGAGGCCTCGTGACGGTTTTCCTGGCGGTCGCCGCCGTTTGCGGTCGGCGGGGCGATTGGAACCCCGGTGTCGGGAATCGTGGATTTCATTTGCTGCACAGTAGTTTGCCCGCCGGGGCGCGTCGACGTCCACAATCGAATACCAAATTTCGATTGAAAGGACAAAAAATGAATGCAAAATAGCCTCCAGAGCCGGCCAAGGTCCGCCGACAGGGAGGTTTTCATGCATCAGGGACGCCATTTCCTTCAGATTCCGGGCCCGAGCCCGGTCCCCGAGCGCGTCCTGCGCGCGATGGATATGCCTGTGATCGACCACCGCAGCGCGGAGTTCGGCGAGCTCGGGCGCACCGTGCTCGAGGGCAGCCAGACAATTTTCCAGACCAAGGGCCCTGTCATCATCTTCCCGTCGTCGGGGACCGGCGCCTGGGAGGCCGCGATCGTCAACACGCTGTCGCCGGGCGATAGGGTGCTGATGGTCGAGACCGGCCACTTCGCCACGCTGTGGCGGCAGATGGCGGGTCGCTTCGGCATCGAGGTCGACTTCGTGCCTGGCGACTGGCGCCGCGGCGCCGATCCCGCCGTGATCGAAGCAAAGCTCACCGAGGACAAGGCGCGCGCGATCAAAGCCGTCATGGTCGTGCACAACGAGACCTCCACTGGCGCGACCAGCCGCATCGCCGAGATCCGCGCCGCGATCGATCGCGCGAGCCATCCCGCGCTGCTGATGGTCGACACCATCTCCTCGCTCGGCTCGGTCGACTACCGCCACGACGAGTGGAAGGTCGACGTCAGCGTTAGCTGCTCGCAGAAGGGCTTCATGCTGCCGCCCGGCCTCGGCTTCAACGCGATCTCGGAGAAGGCCCTGGCTGCGTCCAAGACCAACAAGATGCCGCGCTCCTATTTCGACTGGGAGGAGATGCTCAAGCCCAATGCCAAGGGCTTCTTCCCCTACACGCCCGCGACCAATCTGCTCTACGGCCTGCGCGAGGCGATCGCGATGCTGCTCGAGGAGGGGCTCGACAACGTGTTCACGCGGCATCAGCGGCTCGCGGCCGCAACGCGTGCCGCCGTCAATCATTGGGGCCTCGAAGTACTCTGCCAGGAGCCGTCGGAATTCTCGCCGGTGCTGACCGCGGTGCTGATGCCGCCCGGCCATGACGCCGATCAGTTCCGCAAAGTTGTGCTCGAGAATTACAACATGTCGCTCGGCTCAGGCCTGTCGAAGGTCGCCGGAAAAGTCTTCCGCATCGGCCATCTCGGTGAATGCAATGCGCTGACGCTGCTCGGCGCGCTCACCGGCGTCGAGATGGGTCTCTCGGCTGCCGGCGTGCCGCATCGTTCGGGCGGCGTCGATGTCGCCATGAAGCTGCTGGAGCAGCGCCCGCAGGGCAATGCATCGCCGCACCTGAAAGTGGTCGGCACTTAAACATCGCGCGGGACACGCGAGCGGCAATCATAACAACAGCAAGCCGGAGGGGTGGAGATGGGAATTCGGTTCAAGGCGACGCATGTCGTGCTGGCGATGCTCTGCGCGATGTATTTCATCACCTATGTCGACCGGGTGAACATCGGCACCGCCGCGAGCGAGATCCAGAAGGAGCTGGGTCTCTCCAACACCCAGCTCGGCCTCGTCTTCTCCGCCTTCGCCTATCCCTATCTCTTGTTCCAGGTGATCGGCGGCTGGGTCGGCGACCATTTCGGGCCGCGCAAGACGCTGTTCTGGTGCGGCATGATCTGGGCGGCCGCCACCATCATGACCGGCTTCGTCAACGGGCTCGCGGCGCTGTTCGTCGCGCGCTTTGCGCTCGGTTTCGGCGAGGGGGCGACGTTCCCCACCGCGACACGCGCGATGCAATATTGGACGCCCGCGAACCGCCGCGGTTTCGCGCAAGGCCTGACCCATTCCTTCGCCCGGCTCGGCAATGCCGTGACGCCGCCGGTGGTGGCGCTCTTGATCCTGTGGCTGACCTGGCGCGGCGCCTTCGTCGTACTCGGCTTCGTGAGCCTCATCTGGGGCGTGATCTGGGTCTGGTACTTCCGCAACGAGCCGAAGGACCACGCCTCGATCACCGAGGCCGAGCTCGCGGCGCTGCCGCCACGCCCGACCGGCGAGCGGCCACGCGTGCCCTGAGGCCCGCTGCTCGGGCGGATGTGGCCGGTGACACTGACCTATTTCTGCTACGGCTGGTGCCTGTGGCTGTACCTGAACTGGCTGCCGCTGTTCTTCAAGAACAACTACAATCTCGACATCAAGAACTCGGCGCTGTTCGCCTCCGGCGTGTTCTTCGCCGGCGTGGTCGGCGACAGCGTCGGCGGCGTGCTGTCGGACAAGATCCTCGACCGCACCGGCAATGTCCGCCTGGCGCGGCTCAGCGTCACCGTAGCAGGGTTTACGGGAGCGCTGCTCTCGCTGTTTCCGATCCTGTTCGTCCACGACATCACGATCGTCGCGTTGTGCCTGTCGGCGGGCTTCTTCTGCGCCGAGCTCGTGATCGGCCCGATGTGGTCGATCCCGATGGACATCGCCCCGAAATATTCGGGTACCGCGTCGGGAATCATGAACACCGGCTCGGCCTTCGCCGCCATCGTCTCCCCGCTGGTTGCCGGCTTCGTGATCGACATGACCGGCAACTGGTACCTGCCGTTCCTGATGTCGATGGGCCTTTTGCTGCTCGGCGGCGTCTCGGCCTTCCTGATGCATCCGGAACACCCGTTCACGGAGGCGGAAGGGCGGCTGCCGTCCGTCAAGGTGGTGGCCGCGGAATAGGGCATTCACGCCCGGCCATGACGGTGTGGAAATAGGGGCGGCGGAGGTCCGCCGGTTATGCATGGGAGGCGCCATTAGGAGAGGGGACAAGCCGGTCAAATGGTGCTATTCGGCGGCCACCAAAATCAAGGCTAGACCGGGAAGGACGCCGATGACCGTGCATACTGGAAGGCATTTCTTACAGATTCCAGGACCGACCAATGTGCCCGACCGCGTGCTGCGGGCGATGGACATGCCGACGCTGGACCATCGCGGTCCGGAGTTCGCGGAGCTCGGTTTCGCCGTCCTCGCCGCGATGCAGCGTGTGTTCCGCACCAAGCAGCCCGTGATCATCTTCCCCTCTTCCGGCACCGGCGCCTGGGAAGCGGCGATGGTCAACGTGTTCGCGCCCGGCGACAAGGTCTTGATGTGCGAGACCGGCCAGTTCGCCGTGCTGTGGCGCGGCATCGCCGACAAGTTCAAGCTCGACGTCGACTTCATCCCGAGCGACTGGCGCCATGGCGCCGACCTCGCCGAGATCGAGCAGCGCCTTGCCGCCGACAAGCAGCACAAGATCAAGGCGGTCTGCGTCGTCCACAACGAGACCTCGACCGGCTGCGTGACGCCGCCCGCTGAGGTGCGCAAGATCCTCGACCGCGTGAAGCACCCGGCGCTGCTGATGGTCGACACCATCTCGGGCCTCGGCTCAATGGAATACGAGCACGACGCCTGGGGCATCGACGTCTCGGTTGCGGGCTCGCAGAAGGGCCTGATGCTGCCGCCGGGCCTCGGCTTCAATGCCGTCTCGGAAAAGGCGCTCAACGTCGCCAAGGCCAATCCGGGCATGCGCTCCTATTGGGACTGGCAGGAAGTGATCAGCTTCAACAAGCTCGGCACCTTCCCCTACACGCCCGCCACCAATCTGCTCTACGGCCTGCGCGAAGCGGTGAAGATGCTGGAGGAGGAGGGCCTCGAGAACGTCTGGGCCCGCCACAAGCGCCACAGCGCGGCGACGCGTGCCGCGGTCAAGGTCTGGGGCCTGGAGACGCAGTGCGCCGATCCCGCCGCGCATTCGCCCGCGCTGACCGGTGTGCGCGTGCCGGAAGGGTTCGACGCCGACGCCTTCCGCAAGGTGGTGCTGGAGAATTTCGACATGTCGCTCGGCACCGGCCTGAACAAGGTCAAGGGCAAGGTGTTCCGTATCGGTCATATCGGCCATTTCAACGATCTGATGCTGATGGGCACGCTCGCCGGCGTCGAGATGGGCCTCGATCTTGCAAAGATCCCGCACCGGAGCGGCGGCGTGTTGGCGGCCATGGACGTCCTGAAGGGACGCGACGTGGTGCCGATGACCAAGGCTCAGGTGGCTTAAGGTTCAGGCGGCCTGAACCAACCTAAGAAAGTGAGCGCGCGATGAACGCACCGACGACTGCCAACGAAGACCTGCTCTACTCCGTCACGGACGGCATCGCGCGGATCACCTTCAACCGCCCCCAGGCGCGCAACGCCATGACCTTCGCCATGTATGACCGCATGGCGGAGATCTGCCAGGAGATCAACGCCGACCGTTCGATCAAGGCGCTGATCCTCACCGGCGCCGGCGACAAGGCCTTCGCTTCCGGCACCGACATCTCGCAATTCCGCGCGTTCAAGACCGCGCAGGACGCGCTCGACTACGAGGCCCGGATCGACCGCGTGCTCGGCACGCTCGAGCAGTGCCGCGTGCCCGTGATCGCGGCGATCGCGGGCGCCTGCACCGGCGGCGGCGCCGGCATTGCGGCCTGTTGCGACCTCCGCATCGGGACTGAAACGACGCGCATGGGCTTTCCGATCGCGCGCACGCTCGGCAACTGTCTGTCGATGTCCAACATCAGCCGCGTCGTCGCGCTGGTCGGACCCGCACGGACCAAGGATCTGATCTTCAAGGCGCGCCTCGTCGAGGCGCCCGAAGCGCTCGCGCTTGGCCTGCTCAACGAGGTCGTGCCCGACGTCGAGACGCTCCAGCGCCGCGCCGACGAGACCGCCAAGCTCGTCGCCAGCCACGCGCCGCTGACGCTCGAAGCCACCAAGGAAGCGGTGCGCCGCATCCGCCGCACGCTGTCGCGCGAAGAGGGCGAAGACCTGATCCTCAAGGCCTATATGAGCGAGGATTTTCGCGAGGGCATGGACGCCTTCCTCAACAAGCGCGCGCCGGTCTGGAAGGGCAAATAGCGCGCGGCCCCGCGCTATCTTGCGTCGCGCGATGTGCGGCGTCATGACGATCAGCATCACCGTATCGCAGGCAAGATGCAGCATTGCATCGCTAGGCGTATGGATTCTGTCATCTGTTCGGAATAGCCTGCTGCCGCATGATAGGCGAGGATGCTGCATGATGAGGAAGATTGGGCCCGATCAGGCTGCAAGCTACGGGGGGCGGCCGCTGCGACACATGCTAATGTTGCTCGGCGTCGCCGGCTCGATGCTTGTGGGTGCCCCCGGTGCCCACGCCCAGTCGTTCCGCCAGGGCGTCGCTGCGGTCCAGCGTCAGGACTATGTGACGGCTTCCCGCATCTTCATTCCGCTCGCCGAGCGTGGCAATGCGCCGGCGCAGACTTATCTCGGCTTCCTGTTCGAGACCGGCCGCGGCGTGCCGATGAACTACTCGGAAGCCGCGATGTGGTACCGCCGCGCGGCGGAGCAGGGCGACAGTCGCGCCCAATACTCCCTCGGCCTGCTCTATGACCGCGGCCAGGGCGTGCCGCAGGACATCGTCGAGGCCTCCAAATGGCTCAACCTGTCGACGGCCGCCGCACCGCCGCCGGTGCGGGAGTCGCGGGCCCGGATCCGCGATGCCGTGACCACCAAGATGACACGCGGGGAGATCGCGCAGGCCCGCCTGCGGGCGCTGGAATGGGCCCCGAGCCGCGAGCACTGATCGCGAATATTCCGGCTTGCGTGCCGCGGCCATGGTGACATCGTGCCAGTGTTTTGCCCGACGTGTCAAATGGATTTCGTAAAATCCGCAAGTATCCCGTGTCGGCCGATAAGTCGTTGATAAAGCCATGCCCCGTCTACTGTGCATAGGGTTGTTTTCGAGCTTTTTGTAACGGGTGGGCGGCCAGTGGCGGTTATCGGGCCTTAGCCGGGCCAGCCGCCGAGCCAGTTCACGTACCAGGTCTCGCCCAGCCAACCGATCCAGATCGCCGGCGCCAGGAACAGCCCGAACGGCAGAAAGGCGGTCGCGCGGAGCCGCTTCCTTTGCAGCACGGCGTTGCCGACATAGGCGCCGATCGCGAGCAGCGCCGCAAGCTCGATCACCGCAACCACGGTGGCAAGATCGAGCCAGGCACCGCACACCGCGGCGAGCTTGACGTCGCCGAGCCCGAGCCCGTCGCGACCGCGCCAGTAGCGATAGACCAGCATCAGCAGCAGCAGCGGCAGCGCGACCGCCACAGCGCGGGCCAGCGGCCACAGCAGCGCCTCGATGCCTAGGTCGGGAACGAAGGCGCCGGCGCGGAGCAGGGCGAGGGCGAAAGCTGCGCCCGTCAGCTCGTTCGGAATGAGGTAGTGGCGGGCATCGTTCGCCGCGATCGCCAGCATCAGCGCGGCCAGGAACGCGCCGTAGAGGCCTTCCGCACCGGGCGCGGTGACGAGGCTCGCGAACACGCCGAGCAGCAGGGCGATGCCGAGTGCGAGCGAAGGGCTCGTCTCCTCGTCCGCCACCTGATCCGTCACGGTTGTCGCGTGGGCATGATCTCCGCGCAAACGCGTTCCGCGTTTGTCGCGAGGGAAAGCCGCTGCGCGCTTGTCCGGATCATGCTCTAGCGTGCCGCCTTGGGCGGGTTCACGGTGACCACGGGATTGCTGGTCCCGACCATGCGGCTGTTCATCTTGGTGCGCATCTCCTCGGCGATGACATGCGCGTCGACGCCGTCCTTGATCACGGTCGGCCGGATGAACAGGATCAGCTCGGTGCGGGCACGCGTGTTGGTCTGATGCGAGAAGGCATCGCCCATGCCGGGAATCGAATCGAGGATCGGAATGCCCTGGCGCTGCCTGTTCTCGGTCTCGCTGATCAGGCCGGCCAGCAGCACGGTCTGCCCGCTCGTCACCGCGATCGAGCTCTTGACCCGGCGCTGCGAGATCGTCGGCGTTAGCGAGTTGGCACTGCCGGCCGCGACGCTCGAGATCTCCTGCTCGATGTCGAGCACGACGTTGCCGTTGGCATTGGCGCGCGGCAGCACGCGCAGGATGATGCCGGTGTTCTTGTAGTCGATGGTGTTGACCACGGTGTTGTTGGCGGTCAGCACGGTCGCGGTGCCGGTCGAGAACGGCACCTGGTCGCCGACCTGCAAGGTCGCGGCCTGGTTGTCGAGCACCACCAGCGAGGGATTCGACAGCACCTTGACGTCGGTGACGTTATGCAGCGCGTCGAGCACGACGCGCGGCGAGTTTTCCGAGCCGATCAGGAAATTGAAGCCGGGCAAGGCGCGCCCGAGCAGGGCGCCGGCGGCGGCGTTGACCGCGTTGCTCGTCGGCTCGGTGTTGCTGCCGATCGTGGCGCTGTTGCTGATGCCCGAGATGGTGTTGGAGATCGAGCCTTTCTGGCTCGCCAAGAAGAACTGCACGCCATAGTTCAGCTGATTGTTCAGCGTCACCTCGGCGATGGTCGCCTCGATCGCGATCTGGCGCTGCGGCCGGTCGATCTGGCGGATGGTCTGCTCGACGATGCGCTGCGCGTCCTGGTTGGCGTAGACGAGCACGGCGTTGTTGGTGACGTCGGCGGTGATCCGCACGTTCTGGAGGATGGCGTTGGCGCCGGGCTTCGCACCGCCGCCGCCCGACAGTCCGCCTCCGAGGCCGTTGTCCTGTGCCGGCGTCGCGGAGGCGGCCGGAGCGGGACGGGCGCTGAACGCCGAGCCGGCAGGGCCGCTGACCGGCGTGGTGGCGCCGGCAGCGGCGGTCGGCAATGCGCTCAGCGATGCGATCGGATTGGTGGAGGACGACGACGTCGTCGACATGCCCGAGCCGGGCGAGATCTGGCTCGACGCGCTGTCGAGCGTCGAGCTGTTCGCCGAGCCCTGGTTGAGCAGCATGTCGTTCAGCATCGCCACGATCACCTTGGAATTGCCGTAGCGCAGCGGATAGGATTTCAGGTTCACCCCGTCGGTGTCGGAGCGGTCGAGCCGCGCGATCCAAGTCTGCGCGCGCTTTAGATATTCTGGCTTCTGGCTCACCACGAGGATCGAGTTGAGCCGCGAGATCGCCTGCAGCTTGATCACGTTCTGGCTCATCCCGCCTTCGCCGGAATCCATGATCTTCTCGATCTCGCTGATGACGGGCTCCGGCGCGGAATTCTGCACCGGGAAGATGCCGACGGATTGTCCGCGCATCCAGTCGGCATCGAAGGAGAGAATGGTGTCGACGGCGGTCGCCCGGTCGGAGCCGCTGCCGCTGATGATCAGCGTGTTGCGGGCGTTGTCGGGACGCATGGTCGAGGCCTTGACGCCGAAGGCGTCGAGCAGCTTGAAGATGTTCTGGGCCGAGACATAGCGCAGCGGCACCACCGAGATGCCCTGGCCGGCCGCGACGTTCGCGCGGTCGACGCCGCCGGGACCTGCCTCCGGCGCCGGCAGCAGCCGATAGCCGGTACGGTCGCGCACCAATGCGACGCCGGACATGCGCAACGCGTTCTCCAGCACGTAGAGCGCGTCCGCCTTGGGCACCGGGCGCACCGAGGCCAGCGTCACGGTACCCTGCACGCGCGGGTCGATCGTGTAGCCGACATTCAATACGTCGCCGAGAATGACCTTTGCGACGGTCGCCACCGGCGCGTTCTCGAAGTTGAGATCGTAGCCGCTGCCGCCGCCATCATCGCGCTCGGCTACCGCACCGCCTTGTGCCGTCGCACCGTCGCCGAGATAGATCGCGGGCTTGTTCGATTTCGACTGGGCGATGCCGCTTGCACCGGTATCGGCAGGCTGCCGTGGCTGCAGGTCGAGCGAGCGGACCTTGTCGGCGATGTCCTGCGCGCGCGGATCCTTTGGATCGGATTCGATCGACTGGTCGGCGGTGACGATGCAGGCACCGAGCAGGAAGGCGGACGACAACAAGACAAGCGCAGCAGGCAACGCCGAGCGCAGGCGCAAGAGCGGCTGGACCACCTCAAACAAAATACGCCTGCCAACGCTAGATGTGATGGGAAATTGCATCCGATCCCCCGCGGCTCGGACGCGCAACTGTTTGCGCCACGATTATGTTTTTGCTAAGAAATAAGTCAAGGGTAAAGGGCTTTCGGCCCCCGCCGAAGTTGTTGCATTCAAGTAACAAGGTCAACGCTGTGAATGCGATGCGCGACCGCTCCGCAGAGAGCTTCCGGCAGCACCTCCTGGAAAAATATTCATTGCCGCTGCGGGCCCACGCCCATGCGGACAAGTCGGGCAATCCCGCGCTGACGCGCCCCTTGCGCGAATTGTGGGAGGCCACCGATCTGTCCGCGTCCGAATTCGCAGATGAAGTCTCCAACTATTTCGATCTGCCGCGGCTGAACCTTCCGCAACTGCTCGCCGCGACGCCTCGGCTCGATGGGTTTTCGCGCCGTTTCCTGCGTGAATCCACCATCTTTCCCTTTATCGCGCCGGACGATGGCGTTCGGCTGGCTGTCGCCGACCCCTCTGACACCGCGGCCACGCGCGCGGCCGAAATCGTGTTCGGAACAGCGGTCGATGTCGTCGTAGCGTCATATGAGGATATTACGACAGTCCTCGATCAACGGGCCGATGCCGACGATGCGAATGCCGATCGAAGCGGCAGAAGCGTTGCGCATCAGTCCGACGACGACATCGAGAGCCTGCGCGATCTCGCCAGCGGCGCACCTGTGGTGCGCGCGCTCAACGATCTATTGGAGCGCGCGGTGGATTTGCGTGCCAGCGACATTCACGTCGAGCCATTCCGCGCCGGGCTCACGGTGCGCATGCGTGTCGACGGCCTGTTGCGCGCGCTGCCGTCGCCGCAAGCCATCCCGCCGCAGGCGCTGATCTCGCGCATCAAGATTCTCGCCAGCCTCAACATCGCCGAACGGCGCCTGCCGCAGGATGGCGCGGCGCGCGTGCGCTTGGGGCGCAGCGAGATCGACGTTCGCGTCGCCACCATGCCGACGCAGCATGGCGAGAGCGCCGTCATCCGTCTGTTGCCGCGCGACCGCGGCCTCCTCGAAATGAGCAAGCTCGGGCTCGGCGCGCGCGACGAGGGCGCGATGACGCGGATGCTGGCGATGCCGCACGGCATGATCGTCATCACCGGGCCGACCGGCAGCGGCAAGACCACGACGCTTGCGACCATGCTCTCGATCCTGAACGAGCCGACACGCAAGATCCTCACCATCGAGGATCCTGTCGAGTACGAGATCCCCGGCATCAACCAGTCGCAGGTCAAGCCGTCGATCGGGCTGACCTTCGCATCCGCCATGCGCGCCTTCGTGCGCCAGGACCCCGACGTGATCATGGTCGGCGAGGTCCGCGACGCCGAGACCGCTCATATCGCCATCCATGCCGCGCTGACCGGCCATCTCGTGCTGACGACGCTGCACACCGAGACGGCGGCGGCCGCCGTGCCACGCCTGATCGATCTCGGGATCGAGGGATTTTTGCTGAAGTCCACCTTGCGCGCCGTTGTGGCGCAGCGCCTCGTGCGCATGCTCTGCGACCGCTGCAAGGTGCCGCATACGCTGACCGAGGCCGATCTTGCCAAGGACCCGCGCTTTGCGGTGATCGGTTTCAAGTGCGGCGAGGTCGTGCACGAGGCCGGCGGCTGCGAACGCTGCGGCGGCACCGGCTATCGCGGCCGCAACGGCGTGTTCGAGATCCTCGAAATGTCCGATGAGGTGCGCGGGCTGATCGGGCCGCAGACCGACTCCCACTCCATCGATTCCGCCGCGATGCGCGGCGGCATGACGACGATGCTGGAGGATGCGGTCGCCAAATGCCGGGCCGGGCTCACCACCGTACCCGAGGTCTTCCGCGTCACGACGGTGCGCTAGAACCCATGCCGAACTATCGCTACCGCGCGCTCAATGCCAACGGCGAACTGATCTCCGGCGCCATTGCCGCGCCCGCGCCGGGCGACGTCGGGCCGCGGATCGAGCGGCTTGGCCTCGTGCTGGTCGACAACGTCACGCCGGAGGAGGGCGGCGCGGCTGCCGGCGTCTTCAGCCTGTTCAACAAGCCGAAGCCGGAAGACGTCACCATCTTCACCCGCGACCTTGCGCTGCTGCTGCGTGCCGGCGCCCGCATCAATGACGGATTGGAGCTGCTCGCGGCAGATCCCGATTTCGGCCGGCTGCGCGCGGTGGTGGCCGACATCCGTTCACGTGTCGTCTCGGGCGAGAGCTTTGCCGAGGCGCTGGCGCGGCACGAGGGGCTGTTTCCGCCGATGTATATCGCGCTGGTCCGGGTTGGCGAAGCCTCGGGATCCCTCGATCAGGTGCTGGAGGTGCTGGCCGGCGAGCGCGCGCGTGGCGAGGCCTTGAGGCGCCGGCTGTCGGATGCGATCCGCTATCCGATATTCGTGCTCGGCGCGGCCGGCTGCGTGCTGCTGTTCTTCCTCAGCTTCGTGCTGCCCCAGTTCGCCAGCGTCTTGCAGGATTTCGGTGCCAAGGTCGATCCAGTGGTCGGCGTCTTCCTCAACATCTCGACCTTCCTGCGCAGCAATTCCGACACGATGCTGGCCGGCCTTGCCGCCACGATCGCAGCGGCATGGCTGTTGCTGCGGCAGCAGCGCGTCCGCCGCGGCATCACCAACGCGATCGTTCGTCTGCCGGCGATCCGCAACGTGATGAGTGCGTACCGGACGGCGCTGTTCTGCCGCAATCTCGGCCTGCTGCTCGGCAGCGGCGTCAATCTCACCACCACGCTGCGTATCCTGATCGACATGATGGCGACGACCGGACCGTCCACGGTCTGGAGCGATGCCGCCGATCGCGTTCGCCATGGCTCCAAGCTCTCCGACGCGCTGGCCGAGACCGAGGCGCTGCCAGCGATGGCGGTGCGCATGCTCCGGCTCGGCGACGAGACCGGTCAATTGCCGATGCTCTCGGGGCGCGTCGCAGAATTCTACGAAACGAAGTTGCAGCGAACGCTCGACCGTGCGGTCGGCATCGCGGGGCCGGCGGCGATCATCGCGATCTCGCTGGTGGTCGGCGGCCTCATCACCTCGGTTATGACGGCGCTGATGTCGGTGAGCCAGATTGTCGGTTAGGCCAGGCTACGCGAGTAACGGGCAGGTAAGGGGAGAGACTTGAAGTGACCAAACATCCATCGTCAAGGCGCAGCCGGCGGCGCGCAGGCCGAGGCGAAGCCGGCTTCACGCTCGTCGAGATGCTGGTCGTCATCACCATCATCGGGATGATCATGGCGCTGGTCGGCCCGCGGGTGCTGAACTATCTCAGCGAGTCCAAGGCGAAGGCGGCGAAGATCCAGATCGAGAGCTTTTCCAGTGCGCTCGATCTCTATTACCTCGATCTCGGCCGCTATCCGACGTCGAACGAGGGCCTCACCGCGCTGACCCGCAGCAACAACCAGGCGGGCTGGAACGGCCCCTATTTGCGCGGCGGCATGGTGCCGAACGATCCATGGGGCCACATCTACGTCTATCGCTCGCCGGGCGCGAGCGCGCCTTACGAGATCATCTCGCTCGGATCGGACGGCCAGGAAGGCGGCAGTGGTACGGCAGCCGACATTGTCAGCGGCGCGCGCTGAGGGCCTCGCTGAGGCGCGCGGCTTTGCGCTGATCGAGATCCTGTGCGTGCTCGCCATCATCGGCTTGCTCGCGGCAATCATCCTGCCGGCGGTCCCGCGCACGACGACGCGCGCCAAGCTGGAGAGCTATGCGGTTGAGACCGCGGCGCTGCTGAAGGCCGACCGCAACGCGGCGCTGCGCCGGCAGACCAGAGTGACGACCACGGTGGATGCAGAGGCGCGTGCGATCCGTTCCGGCGTCACCGGGCAAATCATCCGTCTGCCCCGCGACGTGGTCGTGGCGGCGACCTTGGCCTCGCGCTGTGCCAACCGGACGGCGGGACAGTCGATCGATTTCTTTCCGTCGGGCATGTCGTGCGGCGGCACGATCGCGCTGGCGAGGCCCGGCATGGGTTATGAGGTGCGCGTCAACTGGCTGACCGGAGGCGTCGAGATTGTCCCGCAGAAGCTGCTCTGACGGCGCCGCCGGCTTCACCCTGATCGAGGCGCTGGTGGCGCTTGCGATCATCGTGGCCGTGCTCGGAACCATCGGCTCGGTCATCGCCACGACAGCGAAGGGCACGCGTTCGATCGACCAGCGTCTGGCGCTGGCCGGCACCGCCGAGCGGCTGCTCGCGGATCTGCCGCCGCGGGCCTTGCTCAAGCCGGGCCGGCAGAGCGGCGAGCTGGCCGGTAGCCGCTGGCGCGTCGACATCGCGCCGATGAACGTGGCGGGCGACGATCCCGCCGCCAACCGCTTCGTGCCGATGGCCGTCAATCTGCGGCTCCAGCGCGCCGACGGAGCGGCGATCCAGATCACGACGGTGAAGCTGGTACCGAGGGCCGCACAATGAAGCGCCTGCGCCGCGCGCTGGCCGATGAAGCGGGCTTCACCCTGCTCGAAGTGTTGCTTGCGACGCTGCTGATGACGCTCATCCTGGCGGCGCTGGCGACGGTGACGGCGCAATGGCTGCCGAACTGGAATCGCGGCATCGCCCGCGTGCAGCGGGCCGAGCGTCTCGCGACCGGGCTCGACCGCATCGTCGCCGACCTCTCGGTCGCCGAGCAGATCACCGTGAACGGCGATGCCAAGGTGCCGCTGTTCGATGGCGCCGAATTGTCGGTGACGTTCCTGCGCACCGCGATCGGCCCGAGCACGCGGCCGGGTCTCGAATTCATCCGCCTGATCGAGAAGGCGGACTCGCAGGGGCTGGCGCTGGTGCGCGAGCGTGCGCCGTTCCAGCCGATGCCGACCGATGGGCAGATCCGCTTCGTCGACCAGGTCGTGCTGATCCGCGCGCCGTTCCGCGTGAGCTTCTCCTATGCAGGGCCCGACGGCCAGTGGCAGCCGACCTGGCGCGGCCAGCCGCAACTGCCGGATCGCATCCGCATCACAGTGCGCAACAGCGCCACCGGGCAGGTGCTCGCGGTCTCGGGCGCGGTGATTCCGCACATCACGGCGCCGGCCGAATGCGCGCGGGCCAAGAATCCGGCGACCTGTGTAGCGGCGCGCGGCGGGCCGCAACAGGCGCAGAAAGAGGAGCAGCAATTGTGAGCCGTCCGGCGCAGAATTGCGGAGAGCTGCGCGATTCTCGCGGCTTCATCGTCGTTGCGGTGCTCTGGATGCTGGCGGCGCTGGCGACGCTCGCGCTGATCTATCTCACCTATGTCACCAACACGGCCGTCACCGTCGCCGTCAACGCCGACCGGTTGCAGACCGAGGCGCTGATCAACGCCGGGCTCGAGCTCACGGCTTACCGGCTCTCGACGCAGAACGTCGCCGTGCGTCCGACCAGCGGCACCTTCAATGCCCGCGTCGGCGCTGGCCAGGTCAGCGTGACGTTCCGCTCGGAGGCCGCGCGCCTCGATCTCAACATGGCGCCGAAACCGATGCTGGCGGGCCTGATGACAGCGCTCGGCGTCTCCGCCAGCGACGCGCCCGTCTATGCCGACCGGATCCTCGCTTGGCGCACCTCGACGGAGGCCGGCCAGGACAATCCGGAGGATTCCTACTACCGCACGCTCGGTGCGCCCTATCTGCCGCGCCATGCGCCGTTTCCGCACAGTGACGAGCTCTGGCTGGTGCGCGGAATTCCGGCGGCCGTCATCGAGCGTGTGCTGCCCTTCGTCACCGTGTTCAGCAACATGCGGACGGTGAATTTGCTCGACGCCGCGCCGCAGGTGCTGGCGGCGCTGCCGGGCATGACGCCCGAGACGCTGCAACAGGTGCTGCGCGACCGCACTGACCCCAAGGTCGATCCGCGCTCCCTGGTCACCCTCGCCGGGAGCGCCAACGCGACGACCGACGGCTCGCGGGCCTACCGGCTGACAGTCGTGGCCGAGGCGCCGTCGCACCGGCGCAACTCGGCCGAGATCGTCATCCTGCTTCTCGAAGGCAGCGATGAGCCGTATCGTGTATTGTCGTGGCACAACGCCTATGACGGCTCTGCCGGAAAGCCTCTGTGAGATGAGTTCGCTCGATTCCCTCCGCGCCATTCTCGATACCTGGACCGGCACCGTGGCCGGCACGGCGGTTGCCGGCCTCGAGCGGATGGTGTCGCCGCGTGTGGTGCGCCTGGTCGAGACCGAGACCGGCGCGTTCGCGCTGGAGACGGCGAAGCCGGAGAACGGTTCGAAGGAGATCGCGTTCGAGGACGGCAAGTTCGCAAGTCCCAACCTGGCGCAGATCGTCCGCGGCAGCCGCGTCGAGATCGTGCTGCGGCCGGCGCGCTTCCTGTTCCGTCCGCTGGAGCTGCCGGCGCGCGCGGCCGATTTCCTCGAAGGCATCGTGCGGGCGCAGATCGACCGGCTGACGCCGTGGAGCGCGGGCGACGCAGTGTTCGGTTGCAGCGCTCCGGTGGCGCATGGCAGCGAAAGCATCACCACCGAGATCGCCGCGGCACCGCGCAAGCTGGCGATGAGCTATGTCGAGGCAGTCGCGCCCTTCCATCCGGCCGCGATCGCGGTCGCGACGCAGACGGGCAAGGGCGGACGCATCAAGGTGTTCGAGCAGAGATCGCGCGGGGCGGTCGACCCGGCCCGGCTGAGCCGGACGCTGCAACTGGTGCTGGCCTTCGCCGCCGTCGTCGCGGTGATCGGATCGGTCGCCGCAGGCTATCTCGCTGACAGCCTCAGCGCGCAGGAGAGCGAGCTCGAACGGCAGATCACGCAGCGCCGCGCCGCGCTCCGCGGCGCCGACGGCGGCGAGCGCTCGCCGCTCGCCCAGCTGGAACGCCGCAAATACGAGACGCCGGCGAGCGTGATCGTGCTGGAATCGCTCAGCCGGATATTGCCTGATCATACCTATGTCACCGAGCTGCATCTGGCCGGCAACAAGCTCCAGATCGGCGGCATCACCCGCGATGCGCCCTCGCTGATCCCGCTGATCGAGCAGTCCCAGCATTTCACCCGCGCGACCTTCTATGCTCCGACCACGCGCAGCTCGTCCGATCCCGGCGAGCGCTTCCACATCGAGGCGCAGATCGAGCCGAGGAACGTGCCATGAGCAGCGCCAAGGTCGCCGGAGGAAATGCGCTCACGCGGGCGCTCGCAAGCTCGCCGCTGATCGCGGTCACGCTCTATGTGGCGGTTGCCGGCGGGCTGCTGCTGATGGCGGGCCTGTCGATCGCCGACGTCATCGCTCACCGCCAGGCGCTGGCGCAAACCTCGGACCTGCTCGACCAGCTGCGCGGCCGCAAGGGCGGCGCCAAGAATGCCGCGGCAGCGTTGGCCGAGCATCCGGGCACGCCGTTCCTGGAAGGGCCGACAGTGACGGTCGCGGGCGCCAATCTGTTGCAACGGGTTGCGGCCGCAGTCGGCAATGTCGGCGGCTCGGTGCAGTCCTCGCAGGTCGACGTCACAGGCGCGCAAGTGAAGGACGGCTTCGTCGGTCTCGTCGTGAGCTGCGAGCTGGACCAGCCGGCGCTTCAGAAGCTGCTCTACGATCTCGAAGCCGGCATGCCGTTCCTCTACGTCGATCAGCTCGATGTCCAGGTGCCGCAGACCACTGCGCTGAACGAGGCCGGCACCGGCCGCGTCAGGGTGATCCTGGGTGTCTCCGGCCAATGGCAGGCGGGCAAATAGGGGGCTTTGGCCGGTCGCCCGGGTTCCGGTTCAATGCGGGTTGATGGCGACGCGCATCGGAACTAGTTTGCTGCGACGAGCGTGCCGCGAGCTTCCAAGGGAATTTTCGATGTCCGGGTGGCTGAGATCGACAGGATTGGCTGCGCTGTGCGCGGCGGCCGCATTGGCGGCTCAGGGTATTGCCGAGGCTCCGGCCGCGACCTCTTCGCGCATGGATATCCTGTCCGACGATGCCGCGGGCAGCCCCGCCGAAAGCGTCGATGTCGGCGCGATGCGGCCGATCGCGGGCCCGGCGCAACCTGTGAGCAAACCCGTTCCCCGCGGCAATCCGCTGTGGGCGGTGCCGTTCTCGGCGCTGACGGCGACGCAGGAGCGCCCGATCTTCTCGGCCTCGCGCCGGCCGCCGCCGCGCGCGGTTGCCGCCTCTCCGGTCGAAGAGGTGCAGGCACCGCCACCGCCCAAGCCGGCCGAGGCGCCACCGCCGCTGCTGCTGGTCGGAGCCGTGGTGGGCGAGGGGGATGCGATCGCGATCCTCGTCAACCGCACCGACCAGTCGATCGTGCGCCTGCGGCAGGGCGACACGCTGGGCGGCTGGTCGCTGACCTCGGTGCAGCCGCGCGAGGTGACGTTCAAGCAGGGTGAGCGCAGCGAGATGTACTCACTGCAGCGGAAGGTTGAGCCCGCAAGTCCACCCGTTGAATAGCGTTCCGCCTGCACGTGCGTTCCCGGATGTCAGCCGATCGCGTCTATTGGCACTCTGGGTTCTTGGACCGCATTGCAGTCCATCTCGCCGGCAGCGAGACGCCATCTGTCGCGACCGGAGCAAAGCGCAGATGATTGGTGGCAAGCAGCTTGGGAAGCGGCGCGTCATCGACAGCAGTTCTGCCATCCCTAGGCGACGCCGTGCCATCCAAACCCGCTTGGCAGGAACGATACGAGGCATCTCCCAGCAAGCGAAGGAGCGGCGATCCTAATGGGATCGTGAGTAGTGCGATCATCGACTGCAGATTGGTGGTGGCGCGGACCGCTCGTGGAAGATCGATTGCGACCAGGTGCTTGCAATTCATCTCATTCCAAAGTCATAAGCGGTGCGGTGCCGGCCCGGCTTGAACTGGCCGGTATTCGCCCGCACAATGCAATTCGCAATACTTCGCGAATAGCCAATCCGAACAAGAACATAGGCAAAAAACCTGGGGAAGACGCGCGTGGGACATGGAATGAAGGCTGCAATCACGCTGGCGGTCGCGCTTTGCGGCACGCCGGCCTTTGCCGGCTGGGAACCGACCAAACCGGTCGAGATCGTGGTGGCGGCGGGCGCGGGCGGCGCCTCCGACCAGATGGCGCGGATGATGCAGGCCGCGATCCAGAAGAACAATCTGATGAAGCAGCCGATGGTGGTCTCGCTCAAGGGCGGCGCGTCGGGCGCGGAAGCGCTGATGTACATGAAGTCGAGCGAGGGCGATCCGAACAAGGTGCTGATCGCCTATTCGCTGATCTACATGCTGCCGCTGTCGGCGAAGATCCCGTTCAACTGGCGTGAGCTGACCCCGGTCTCGGTGATCGCGCTTGACCAGTTCGTGTTGTGGGACAACAGCGCCGGTCCCAAGACCGTGAAGGAGTTCGTCGCGGCTGCGAAGGCCACGAACTCGCCGTTCAAGATGGGCGGCACCGGCTCCAAGCGTGAGGACCACGTGCTGACCGTGTTCCTGGAGCAGAAGACCGGCGCGAAGTTCTCCTATCTACCCTACAAGTCCGGCGGCGAGGCTGCGACCCAGCTCGTCGGCAACCACACCGAAGCCAACGTGAACAATCCCTCCGAAAATCTCGAGGTCTGGCGCGCGGGCCAGGTGCGTCCGCTCTGCGTGTTCGACAAGGAGCGCATCTCCTACACCAGCAAGGTGACGGACACGCAGTCCTGGGCCGATATCCCGACCTGCAAGGAGGAGGGCGTCGATGTGCAGTACCTGATGCTGCGCGCGATGTTCCTGCCCGGCAAGGTCACGCCCGAGCAGCAGGCATTCTATGTCGAGCTGTTCCACAAGGTGACGCAAACCGCGGAATACAAGGACTATATGGAGAAGCAGGCGTTGAAGCCGATCTTCCTCACCGGCAAGGACATGGTGCAATTCCTCGAAGAGGACGATGCCCAGAACAAGTCGCTGATGACGGAGGCCGGTTTCGTCGCGAAGTAGTCACACACTCCATGTCATGCCCCGCGAAGGCGGGGCATCCAGTATTGCACAGAAATCGCGAAAGACGGCTTCTGCACGGCGTACTGGATCATCCGCCCTGTGCGCAATTGCGCATTAGGCGGATGATGACAGCGCAACTTGACTTGGCAGCTCATGTCCAAAACCGAACTTGAAATCGTCGTCGACGATCCGACCGCGCCTGAAGACGACTCGCCCTCCGTCGTCTCCTCCGGCACGATCGAGATCGTCGTCTGCCTGCTGCTGCTCGCACTGGCCGTCACGCTCGGCTACGACAATTGGCGCACCGGCGCGTCCTGGGATGCGACCGGGCCCGAGCCCGGCTATTTTCCGTTCTATCTCTCCGTCATCCTCGGCGGCGGCAGCCTCTACGGCCTGGTCGTGGCACTGATCGCCCACCGCAAGGCATCCGAGACCTTCGTGACGCGCGCGCAGGCCCGCCGCGTCATGGCGGTGTTCGTGCCGACGCTGCTGTTCTGCGTGGTGACGCAGTTCCTCGGCCTCTATGTCGCGAGCTTCCTCTTGATCGCGGGCTTCATGCGCCTCGTCGGCAAGATCGCGCTGTGGAAGTCGCTGCTCACCGCTTTCCTGTTCACGGCGATCATGTTCGTCACCTTCGACATCGCCTTCGACGTCATCATGCCGAAGGGGCCGCTCGAAGCGGCCTTCGGCCACTAGGCGGTCCCGCGATGGAAGCTCTCGGTCTCCTGCTTCACGGCTTCGCCGTCCTCCTG
Organism: Bradyrhizobium genosp. SA-4 str. CB756; assembly: GCF_000473125.1. NCBI lineage: Bacteria > Pseudomonadati > Pseudomonadota > Alphaproteobacteria > Hyphomicrobiales > Nitrobacteraceae > Bradyrhizobium > Bradyrhizobium genosp. SA-4. The sequence continues at coordinate 1,208,471 of NZ_KI421499.1, forward strand.
ACGTGGAAGACGCTCGTCCTGATGATGGTCGGGCTCGTGCTCGGCATCTTCGTCGGCGTGCTGCCCGGCCTCGGCGGGCCCAACGGGGTCGCCATCCTGCTGCCGCTGACCTTCACGATGGATCCGACCTCGGCCATCGTGATGCTGTCCTGCATCTACTGGGGCGCGCTGTTCGGCGGCGCGATCACCTCGATCCTGTTCAACATCCCCGGCGAGGCCTGGTCGGTCGCGACCACCTTCGACGGCTATCCGATGGCGCAGCAGGGCAGGGCGGCGGAGGCGTTGACCGCGGCGTTCACGTCCTCCTTCGTCGGCTCGCTGGTCGCGGTGCTCCTGATCACCTTCCTCGCGCCGATGATCTCGTCCTTTGCGCTGAGGTTCGGCCCGCCCGAGTTCTTCGCGGTGTATCTGCTCACCTTCTGCTCCTTCGTCGGCCTCGGGCGTGAAGCCAAGCACAAGACTGTCATCTCCATGGCGCTGGGCCTCCTGCTCGCCGGCATCGGCATGGACACGGTGTCGGGCAATCTGCGCATGACCTTCGGCTCGTCCGAGCTGCTGCGCGGCATCAACTTCCTCGTCGCCGTCATCGGCCTGTTCGGCATCAGCGAGATCCTGCTGACGATGGAGGAGCGCCTCGCGCTGCGTGGCCATACCGCGAGCATCTCGCTGCGGGTCGTGCTCGGCGTCTGGAAGGACCTGCCGAAATACTGGGTGACGCTGCTGCGCTCCTCCTTCATCGGCTGCTGGCTCGGCATCACCCCGGGCGGCGCGATCGCGGCGTCGTTCATGGGCTACAATCTGGCAAAACGCTTCGCCAAGGAGCCCGAGAGCTTCGGCAAGGGCCGCATCGAGGGCGTGTTCGCGCCGGAGACGGCGGCGCATGCCTCCGGCACCTCGGCGCTGCTGCCGATGCTGGCGCTCGGCATTCCCGGCTCCGGTACAGCCGCGATCCTGCTCGGCGGCCTGATGGTGTGGGGACTCAATCCGGGCCCGCTGCTGTTCGTCGAGCACAAGGATTTCGTCTGGGGCCTGATCGCCTCGATGTATCTCGGCAATGTCGTCGGCCTCGTGCTGGTGCTGACGACGGTGCCGATCTTCGCGTCGATCCTGCGCGTGCCGTTCGCGGCGGTGGCGCCGATGATCCTGGTGTCTTGCGCGATCGGCGCCTACGCGATCCAGAACGCTATGTTCGACGTCTGGCTGATGCTGGGCTTCGGCGTGGTCGGCTATGTCTTCAAGAAGATCGGGATTCCGCTGGCGCCGTTCACCTTGGCCCTGGTGCTCGGCAACCGCGCCGAGGATGCCTTCCGTCTCTCGATGATCGGCTCCGCGGGGGACCTCAGGGTGTTCTGGTCGAACGGGCTGGTCGGCTCGATCACGACGCTGGCGATCGTGCTGCTGTTATGGCCGGTGATCGACAAGCTATTCAGCAACGTCGGACGGTTGCAGCCCCCGGCTAAGGCATGATCCGAAATTGCTCGCGCGTTCTCGGTTGCAGCTCGAATATGTTTAAAAATCAACGTTCTGTTGCCGTTTATTCAGCGTTAACTATAAGCTGCAACATCGCTTTAGGTCATACGACCTTGGCCTTCTTGAGCCCGGCGATTTCGTCGGTGCCAAATCCGAACTCCTTCAAAACCTCATCCGTCTGCTCGCCGAATTCCGGCGGCCGCGCCACCATCTGGCTCGGCGTGCGCGACAGCGTGACGGGCTGGCCGACCAGACGGATCTGGCGGTCCTCGTCATTCGGCACGTCCTGGGCGATCCCGAGATGGCGGACCTGGGCGTCCTCGAACATCTGGTCGATGGCGTAGATCGGTCCGCAGGGCACGCCGGTCTCGTTGAGCTCCCTGACCCAGGTCTCGGTCGACTTGGTCACGGTGCGCTTCTCGATCTCGGCGTTGAGCGCGTCGCGGTTCCTGGAGCGGGCCGGCGCGGTCGCATAATCGGGATTTGTGACGAGTTCCGGCGCGCCGACGGCCTGGGCGCAACGCTCCCAGATCCGCCCGCCGGTCGTAGCGATGTTGATGTAGCCGTCCGAGGTCTTGAACACGCCGGTCGGAATGCTGGTTGGATGGTTGTTGCCGGCCTGCTTGGCGACCTCCTTCTCCATCAGCCAGCGCGCGGCCTGGAAGTCGAGCATGAAGATCTGCGCCTGCAGCAGCGAGGTTTGCACCCACTGGCCTTGGCCCGAGACGTCGCGTTCCAGAAGCGCGGTGAGGATGCCGATCGCGCAGAACAGGCCCGCGGTGAGATCGGCAACGGGAATGCCGACCCGCATCGGGCCTTCGCCCGGCGCGCCGGTGATCGACATCAGCCCGCCCATGCCTTGCGCGATCTGATCGAAGCCCGGCCGTTTGTGATAGGGGCCGTCCTGGCCGAAGCCGGAGATGCTGCCATAGACGATGCGCGGGTTGATTGCGCGCAGCGCCTCATAGTCGATGCCGAGCTTCTTCTTCACATCGGGGCGGAAATTCTCGACCACGACGTCGGCGTTGGCAGCAAGCCGCTTGAAGACGGTCAGCCCGCGCTCGTCCTTCAGGTTGAGCGTCATGGCCCGCTTGTTGCGGTGCAAATTTTGGAAGTCAGACCCCCGGCGGGGTCCGCCCGGCTGCTCGCCGCTGGCATCCTCGGTCAGCGCGTCGATCTTGATGACGTTGGCGCCCCAATCGGCCAGCTGCCGCACACAGGTGGGCCCTGACCGCACGCGGGTCAGATCGAGCACGGTGAAACGTGATAGGGCTTCCGAGGCGTGCGGAAAGGGCATCTTGAGGGGCTCCGGGAAAGATCGCGCGCCTACCATAGTGCCGAAAGCCCATGCTGCAAGCCGCCCCTGACGCTGAGGCCGCCTACCAAAATTGGGTGACTGAGGACTTTGCTGCGACGTGTGAGGGGATCAGCGCGGTTGGCGGTTCAGTTCGGCGCGCGCCCTATCGGCCAGCGGATCATCGCCGTGGCGGGCGATGAACAGCTCGAGTGCCTCCGGCGTACCCTTGCGGCGGGCGAGTTCGTATTCCTCGGCGACGGCGGAGGAAGGGGCGCGTGCCGGTGGAACCGTTGGCGCGCGGAGCGCCTTACTGCTGTCGTCCGCTTTGGCTTTCCCGGCCATGATGAGTAGTCCTCCGAAAGCCAGATGGTGCGCCCCGGCGACTACCACCATTGCGCCGAACAGACCGGCTGAAAATCGGCGTAGTCTCATGGGCTCCCTTGCAGATCTGGTTCGAAGCCAGGAACCGGCATCTCTCCCGTCATCCGTAGGATTACGGGATCTGATGCCTAACACGGCCTTATGGAAGGGGGGGCCGGGCCGTGTTGCCAAATTTAAACCAAACGTATCACTCTGTAGCTAGAATCATCCGCCGGCGCCTCGAATTGTGCGCGCCGTGTTGCTCCGGAGACGCCCTTGGCCAACGCTGCTAACGTTAGTGCGACCAACAACGCCGACATCGACGGCATGCTGTCGGGCTACAAATGGTCCGGCACGATCACCTACAGCTTTCCCGACTCGTCCAGCGACTATGCCAACCCCTACAGCGGCGGCGACAGCGAACCGACCACCTCCGGCTTTGCTTCCGCGCCCAGCCAGATGCAGGCGGCGATCAACTACGCGATCGGGTTGATCCTCAGCTACACCAACGCCAGCATCCAGTACGCTGGGACCAACGGTGCCGACATCATGATCGCGCAGTCGCCGGCGGCCAATCCGACCTCCTACGCCTATTACCCGGGCAACTACGCGTCCGGCGGCGACATCTGGTTCGGGACCGCCTACGACTACACGCAGGCAAGGCTCGGCAACTACTACTTCACGACCGCGCTGCACGAGCTCGGCCACGCTCTCGGCCTCAAGCACAGCCAGGAAACGGGCGGCCCCGCCAACGTCGCGGTGCCGACCGCGCATGACGACAGCGAATACACCGTCATGAGCTATCGCAGCTATGTCGGCGGTCCGCTGACCGGCTACACGAATGAAGCCTACGGGTATCCGCAGACCTACATGGCCAACGATATCCTCGCGCTGCAAACAATGTACGGCGCGAACTACACGACGCAGAGCAGCAACACCGTCTACACATGGAGCCCGACCACGGGCCAGGAGTTCATCAACGGTGTCGGCCAGCCGGCGGACAATGGTGGCGCCGGCGGTTCGGCCAACCGCATCTACGAGACGGTCTGGGACGGCGGCGGCGTAGATACCTACGATCTGTCGAACTATACGACGAACCTGAGCATCAACCTCAATGCCGGTGCGTCGTCGCTGTTCTCATCCGCGCAAGTTGCCTATCTCGGCAACGGCCACTATGCGGCAGGCAATCTCTACAACGCATACCTCTACAACAACGACGCGCACTCCTACATCGACAATGCCATTGGCGGCTCCGGCAACGACACGATCGTCGGCAACGCGATCGCCAACACGCTGAACGGCGGCTCGGGCAACGATACGATCACCGGCGGCGGCGGTAACGACACGATCATTGGCGGCGCGGGGACGGATACGGCGGTGTATTCGGGCAGCGAAGCCAGCTACGCCATCACTTACAACTCGACGACGCAGACCTTTACCATTGTTGACCAGCGCTCCGGCTCACCAGATGGCACCGACACGGTGACTGGCGTGGAGAATTTTCAATTCGGAAATGGCACGGTCGACGGCACCACGTTGATGGACAATCTGCAGCCGGCGGGAGCGGGCTGGGTTGCCACCATCGAGCAAGATTTCAACAGCGACGGCCACGACGACATTCTCTGGCTCCAGCCATCAACCGGAACCGGAAAGATCGCCTATCTGTCCAATGGCACGGTGACGAGCTGGGCCCAGTTCACCACGCTTGGCCAAGGGTGGGTTGTGATTGGTCATGGGGACTACAACCATGACGGCAACATCGATATTCTCTGGCAGAATCAATCGACCGGCCAGGCCAGCGAGAGCCTTCTTTCGGCAGGGCAGATCACCACAACATTCAACTTCGGCGTCATGGGCTCGGACTGGCAGCTCATATCCTCCGGCGATTTCAATGGCGATCGAACGGATGACATGCTCTGGCGAAACAAGGCTACGGGCCAGGGAATTGAGTGGTTCCTTCAGAACGGCTACGCAACGTCCTGGATGAAGTTCGGCGTCATGACTTCCGATTGGAAGGTGGCGTCAACGGTCGACCTCAATCAGGATGGAACAACGGATATTCTCTGGCAGAACACCAATACCGGCGAGGGTCTTGAATGGTTCTGTAAGAATGGCTTTGCGGTAGGCTGGCAAAAATTTGGGACAATGGGAGCGGGCTGGGATGTTGTTGCAACAGCCGATTTCAATGCCGATGGCCGTGTCGACCTGCTTTGGCAGAACGAGACCAGTGGCCGGCTGGTCGAGTGGTTTGTGAACGATCAGGGGCTTGCGTTTGATTGGAAGGACCTCGGAACCCCCGATCACAATTGGAAGGTCGCGGGACTGTTGGACTTGCATGCCGGCAGCGGGCCGACGATCTTGATGCAGAACGTGGCGACAGGCCTCACAAGCGAAATCTCGAGTACCACTGCGGGAGCTGCTACCTCGTTGGCTTCGCCGTCTGCTTCATCCGACGCGGTTCAGTCGGCGACTGCGAGCAATCAGTCGCTCGCGGCCGGTGGCAGCGGCAGTAGCGCGTCTCAGGATCCTGCAGATGGTTCTCTTTTGCCGCAGGATCACGAGCATCTCAATCCTGCGGCTCACTTACACGATTTCATACTGCTCTAAGGCGTAAGCCTGCAGGCCGAGTACCGATTGCCTGCCGGGTTTCGTGCCGCGATAACGTCCCGGCACGCATAGGCATTGCATGGCCGCTGGACTCTGCACGAGCTAACGATCGTTCTTAAGAGGTCCTCGCAGAATGTCTCTGCGAGGAGAAGTGCATTTCCCAATTCAGGGCCGCAAGAAGCCGAGGAAAAGCGGCGGTTGCCCCTAGGTTGATGCGCGGCTATAAGCGTCCGGGGAACAATCTTCATGCGCCAAGTTTTTGGCCGATTACGAGTGCTGCGATGCCGGATTCGAGGTTTGATCTAGCGGGACGCCGCATCTGGGTGGCAGGCCATCGCGGTATGTTGGGCTCGGCGGTCGTGCGTAGACTCGCGAGCGAAGGTTGCGAAATCCTAACCGTCGCGCGCGAAGAACTGGACCTCTGTGACCAGGCTGCCGTGAAGAGCTGGTTCGACAAGATGCAGCCGGAGGTTGTTGTGCTGGCTGCCGCCCGAGTAGGCGGAGTGCTGGCGAACAGCAGGTATCCCGCAAGCTTCCTGTCCGACAACCTGGCTATCCAGGACAACGTGATTCGGGCGGCCGCGGCTCGTGGCGTCAAGAAGCTGTTGTTCGTCAGCTCTTCCTGCGTGTACCCACGCTTGGCTGAGCAGCCTATTCGCGAAGAAGCTTTGATGACTGGGCCTCTAGAGCCGACCAACGTGTGGTACGGGGTCGCAAAGATCGCCGGCATGATGCAATGCGCCGCATATCGCGAGCAATATGGCCTCGATTTCATTGCGGCGGTCCCAGGAAATCTCTACGGACCGGGCGACTACTTCGACAACGAGAACTCGCACGTCATTCCGGCGTTTATCCGCCGCTTCGACGATGCGGTCAGCAGCAAGCTTGACGAGGTCGTAGTCTGGGGTGGCGGCTCTGCGCGCCGTGAATTTGTTCATGTCGAGGAGTGTGCCGACGCGCTCGTTTTTCTTCTCAAGAATTACTCGTCAGGCGACATCATCAATATCGGCAGCGGTCTCGACGTTTCGATCCGCGAACTCGCGACCCTGGTTGCTGCCGTTGCCGGGTTCAGCGGACGCATTACCTTCGACGCATCGAAGCCGGAAGGGGCGCCCCGACGGCTGCTGAGCACCGAGCGGCTTACACAGCTCGGCTGGCGATCGAAGATGTCGCTACGTCAAGGATTGGAATCTACCTATCGGTGGTTTCTGGACAGCCGTGCGGCTGGACACGTTCCGCGCGGGTTTAGCCCTGACGATGGCGGCCGTGAGGTTGCTGCCCAAAAGGGAGGCGGTAATTAGGCCAGTGGCGCGGCCTCGAGCAATGTGTTGGTCCGCGCAATGAACTTTGCCGTCGCTTTCTCGGGGCTAAAGAGATCTTTGTAAACCCGGTAGCCGGCTTCCCCGACTCGCCGCGCCCAAAGGGGGTCGTCGACCGCTCGCTTCATCCGCGCCACGAACTCCCCGCTGGAAGCGGCAAGTGCGCAGGTTTGACCGTCAACAAGCGCCACATTTCCGAGGGCCACATTTTCATGGGCGATGACGAGCGTCGAGTGGCTGAGTGCATACAGGATGCGCGTCCTGTTGCCGACCGGAACGTCGATGGGCACGAGTGCTGCGTGACATTCGGCCAGAGTAGATGGAAGGTTCTCGACAAAGCCGACGCGAACAAATTCTGGCTTGTCCTTGATCGCCTCGGCAAACCATTCGGGCAGGTTTCCCCGCCCGGCCAGTAGAATCTTGAAGCCCGCAGGTCCCCAGAGCTTGACCAGCGGGCTATAGACCTGCGTGACCATAAAATGCAGCGCCGAGCGCGAACCGAGACCCACGAGATTTCCGAAGAACATGAAAGTGGGGGTATCCGGCTTTGCGCAGTACGGGACAGGAGTGTCGATCACAGGCCAGGGGTAGGGGCAATATTGATGATTGCTGAGTCCCAGGCGGCTCAGCTGTTCTTCAGACGACGCTGCCGACACGATGACTTCATCGTATGATAACAAGACACGTGCATAGACGTGTTTCCAATTCCGTGCGGCCAACCAGTATTTCGCAAAGGCGAAAATTCGCCATGGGCGTTCCTGGAGGCCGTAGAGACCGTGATAATAGGTCGTCTGGAAATTGAGGTCGCCCAGCCAGGCAAGCTTTCGTGTGGCGGGTATCTCGACTCCAAGCCACGCGGGCAAGATGTCGAACGCAATGAACAGGTCGGCGGCAAATTCTCGCCCCTGTTCGATCAGCTTCGCGACAGACGACAGATCGATCCGATGTTCCCTCGGACCCTGAACGACAAGCTGGCGGGTGGTCGCCGCGAGGACCTCAAAGTGATCTGTTGAGGCAGACTCGCGATATGCCTCGAAAGCCTCCTGATCCTTCTGACCTTCATCGAGCAGGATGAGATGAAGAATGTCGAATGATTGAGCGCGGAGTCCCTTTAGGAAGTTGTAGATGATAACGAGGCTAGCACCCTCGCGTTCGTCCGGAACCCCTTTGGTACAAAGAACAATCCGCCTGCGTCGCTGCAAGTTATAGCTCCCCGGCAAAGGCTGGCGTCGCAGCGATAATCCCTCGTCCGAAGGTCATTTTTTGCTTGATAATGCCGGAATTGTTTGCGAGGAGGCCCAAATACCAACTGCGCTCCCAGGTAGCTGGCGCAGGAGTATCAAATTACGCGGTCCGAGCCAAATGAATCAAGCGATTATTATTACTTCAATCAATCCTCCCAATAATGTCATGAAGACTATTGCGGCGGATGCTCTTCGTTCTGGCTTCGACTTTTTCGTCGTTGGCGACACCAAAAGTCCAGCGGACTTCTCGATTGAAGGATGCCGCTTCCTTGGGATTGCGGATCAGGCGCATTCGGGCTTTGCATACGCAAATCTTGCGCCGGTGAAGAACTACGCGCGTAAGAACATTGGCTACTTGGCTGCGATCGCAAACGGTGCGCAGGTCGTCATCGAGACGGATGATGACAATTTCGCGCGGCCGCAGTTCTTCGAGCGCCGGAGCCGCAGACTGACCGCTCCGGTTCTGTCGGGACATGGATGGGTCAATGCCTATCGGTTCTTTTCCGACGGAAATATCTGGCCGCGTGGGCTGCCTCTGGATCACGTTCTGAAACCTATTCCGGACTTCGCGACGTTAGAGTCTGCGGAGGTAGATTGTCCGATTCAGCAGGGGCTTGCCGACGGAGACCCCGACGTCGACGCGCTTTACCGGCTGGTGCTGCCGTTGCCTCACAACTTCAGGACCGATCGGATCGTCGCATTCGGGCCCGGCGCGTGGGTTCCGTTCAACAGCCAAAATACGAGCTGGTGGCCAAGTGCCTTTCCACTCATGTATCTTCCATCCTATTGCAACTTCCGGGTGACGGATATCTGGCGCAGCCTAATTGCTCAGCGCATCGCATGGGCAAGCGGTTGGCACATCCTCTTCCATGGGCCGACTGTTTGGCAGGATCGCAATGAACATGATCTGATGAAGGACTTCGAGGACGAGATTCCGGGCTATCTGAACAACCATCGCATTCGACTGATGCTCGAGGACCTGCCGATTAAAGGCGGGCCCGATCATATCAGCCAGGATGTGCGTCGTTGTTATCAGGCCCTGGTCGAATGCGAACTGGTTGGGGCTGCCGAACTTCCCTTGCTGGATGCATGGACGTCTGATTTGGATCGAATTCTCAGTCATAGATAGGCGCTGGCAAGGGTACGTGAGACAATGAACTGGCAGGATCGCTTACGTGCTTCTTTGCTGCCGACCTATGAGGGGCTGCCGAACGGCACTAAGCGGCTCGCGCGGCGAATATTCGCAGTCCTGCAGGGACCGCTCTTCTCAAGTCGCGCGCGATGGGTCCGCTTCCACTACTTGCGCCACATCGCCAGCGAGCGTAGATATCTGTTCCTTTGCATGGCTCGGTTCGCGAACGTCAACCGGCCGATCAAAGGTTACTACATGGAGTTTGGCTGCTTCGGCGCAAACACCATGAGGCTGGCGTATGACAGCTTTCATCATCTGTTCGACTGGCGGTATGTGGCCTTCGACTCGTTCGAAGGATTGCCGGCGATATCGGAAATCGATCGTCAGGACGCTTGGGAACAGGGCAAGTTGAAGACGGGTGAGGACGACTTCAAGCGGATATGTCGACGTCATGGCATGCCAGCGGATCGATTGCGGACGGTGAAGGGGTTCTACGACGCCAGTCTGACGTCAGATCTGGCTCGTGAGCTTCTTCCGGCCAAAGCCGCTGTCGTCTATATCGATTGCGATCTTTACGCATCGACCGTCCCCATCCTTTCGTTCATCATTGATTTCCTGCAGGTTGGCACGATCATCGTGTTCGACGATTGGAATTGTTTCTGGGCCGCCCCTGATCGTGGTGAACGATTGGCCTGGCGCGAATTCTGCGAAGCTCATCCGCACCTTCGGTTTGAACCCTTCGTCCAGACGGGGATGCAGATGTCCTTTGTCTGTGTCGGCACGTCGGTCAAGGGCAACGGGAGTTCGCCCGCGTGAGTTGGCTGGCAGCGCTTCGCGGCCGTTTCGCGGGGCGCGTTCTACTCTTTGTAAGCGCGACGGTCTTTCAGGCCCTCGTGTCTGTCGCCATTTTGCCGTTAACCACCGTGGTGTTGACTGCGGCTGATTTCGGCTATTTTGCGCTGATGATGTCGTGGGCCGCACTAGCTAGCGCTTTTGGCGATGCAGGTGGTTCTCTTGCCCTTCCGGCAAACTATTCTGTTGCTTCGATACCCGAACGCCGACGGATGCTCTCGAGTTTCTTTTTAGTCTCTCTCCTGATTAGCTCGGGGCTCGCCGTCTTGTTCGTGGCCGCTTGGCCGTGGCTGCAAAAGATTATGTCTGTTGCCGAAGAGGCCCCGCGCGCAACTCTTGTTCTGACGGCTCTCCTCGTTCCGCTTAAGTCTGCGACGATCCTCTCGACCAATGTTTTTGCCGTTGCTGGCCGGGGCAATGCGGTTGCAGCCCAGATCGCTCTGCAGGCAGTTGGCTCTTTTGCCGGCACCTTGATCTCGCTCTTTGGCTTTCACCTAGGGGTCTCATCGTTATTTGTTGGGGCCGTTTTTGGGCAAGGGTGTTCTGTTGCGGTCGCCCTGGCTGCGCTCGGTGGCGAACCATGGCACGTACCCAGCCGTCGATGGTTGTCGGTTCTTCGATCCCACAGTCCTACATCGCTTGCCGCGGGCCTCACCGGTGGATTACGCAGCATCGGAGAGAATTCGGTGGTGGCTGCAAATCTCAATATCTCTGCGGTCGGCTATCTTAGCCATGCTCGGCTCTACTATGGGACATTGCTCGCCGGCACCAATGCCGTTGCGGTTAATGTCTGGTCGACGTCGCTGGCTGAGGCGCGGGATCGGCAGCGGCAATTTTCGTTGACCAAACGGGTGTGGATGCCAATTCATGTTCTGATTGCCCTTTTCGGCGTGACGTTCTCCTGTTTCGGCGAAGAGTTCGTTGCCATTCTGACGCATGACCGGTTGACCCCTGCAGCGCAACTCGTACCCTGGTTCGCATTGCTTCTGCTGCTTCACGTTTCAGGCAGAACGCAAAATGCGACCGTCTATGCAAATGGTGGGGCGAGAAGCCTCACCAATGCAAGTTCGCTGATTTCGATTTGTTGCTTAGCCGCCTTGCCATTTGCCGTCGGTAAGGTGGGAGGGGTTGGCTGGAACGGAGGACTCGCGGGAGTCGTCATTGTTCTTCTAGCTGAAGCGATTTTGTTCCGAGCCTATATCTACTGGAAATCGAGTTCGTTCCAGGGACTTGAAGGCTTTGATGATAGTCGGGTCGTCTGCGGCAGCGCTGCCATCATCCTGAGCTGGCTGTTCAATGCATACATGGCTCCTACACTGATGATGAGAATCGCTCTGTGCGTCGCGGCTTGCGTTGCAGCAGTTATTGTCGAACGAGAGCGCATCATCGATTTGCTGCGGGTTTTGCAGAACCGATCTCAAGCAAAGATTCAGAACATTTGAACGAGGCCAAACTCATGGCGAAACACGATATGGGAGCTCTCCAAGCCGCTGCAGAGGTTGCGGCAGCACTTGTGCTCGAAGGATATGTAGATCGATGGGTCGAAGGTGCCATTTTTCCCTGCGAAATGGCATTCTTCCTGGCGCGCTGCATGACCGAGGACGTTTCGGTCGTTGTGGAATCCGGCCGTCAGGATGGTTACTCGACGGAAATTCTGGGTGACTGGGCCGGGCGAAATGGTCGCAGGCTTGTCTCGATCGACCTGGAGCAAGATTCGGTGCGCGCGGCGGCGTGTCGGCAGCGTCTCGCGCATTTGCCAATCGAGCTTGTCAAAGGCAGTGCCTACGAGGAGTTCGGCCGTTGGTCGGATAGGCTGCGCGGAGCGCGGGTTGGTTTTCTAGTGGACGGTCCCAAAGGGTGGCCAGCCATTTCGATGATGGCCGCCGGCCTGGCCGACAATGTTCGCCTGATGGCCATTCACAACCTGACGGTCGGGAGCGGAGAGCGGGCGTTCTTCGAACAGTTCGGGGGGGCAGAGGTTTTCTACGAAGCCGCACTTCCTGAGCCCGGACCTCGCTGGAGCGAGCTGCGCGAACGTGAGGTTGGCGTGGCAATCCGCGCCAACGCTGCCCGGTCGTTGGAGGCGTCCTCGCTCGGCGTTCTCGCGCTCGATTCGGAACGTCGCCGGCGTGTTCATGGCGCTCTGCGAGGGGAGTTCGGCCTCCATCAGCCAAGAGTTGTCAGGGCCCTCTGGTCGCTTGGAGCCTACCGCGCGACGACTAAGCTTTACGGTTTGTCCTACAGGCTTTTGGGACGCTAAGCCGGTGGCCGCAATATCTCCGAACCCACGGGGAACAGTCTCTTCCACCCCGGCCAGAAGAGCAGTTCAATCGGGTTCAACGCCTTGCCTCGCTTGATTGTGGCCTAATAGTTCGGTATGCCGAGGCCGCTTCAGTGTTCGTCTTTTGTTTCGAAAGCTCGCGCCATGACTGCCGGCCGTCAAATACCGTATGTGATCGCAGAGATCGGATCCGTTCACGATGGATCGTTCGGAAATGCGTGTCGACTGCTGGAAGTGGCGGCCGACTGCGGCGCGGATGCGGTCAAGTTTCAGACCCACATTGCCGAAGCCGAGACACTGCTGGATGCGCCTTCGCCGTCGTATTTTTCGGCCGAGCCGCGCGCGGAATATTTCAGGCGAACGGGTTTCTCCGTTGATCAATGGGGACGTCTTGCGGAGCTGGCCAAGAAACGAAAAGTCGATTTCCTGTCTTCACCGTTTTCTCTCGAAGCAGTTGACTTGCTGGAGCGCGTCGGTGTCAGTGCGTACAAAATTCCTTCTGGTGAAGTGAGTAATTTGCCTTTGATGGAATATATTGCGCGGACGAGGAAGCCGGTATTGCTCTCATCCGGTATGAGCAACTGGCACGAATTGGACGCCGCGGTTGCGGCACTTCGTTCGTCCTGCGCGCTGACCTTGCTTCAATGCACGTCGGTCTACCCGTGTCCACCAGAGCAGGTCGGCCTTAATGTCATGCTGAAAATGCGCGAACGCTATGACGTTCCTGTCGGATTTTCGGATCACACGCTCGGCTATGCCGCTGCGATCGCCGCCGTCGCACTCGGAGCCACCGTGGTCGAGAAGCACTTCACCTTCTCGAAGCTGATGTATGGAAGCGATGCCAAGCACAGCATGGACCCGGATCAGTTCGGGCTTCTCTGCGACGAACTAAAATTCGCAGGGCGCATGATGGTGGCTCCGGTGGAGAAGGATGATCTGTCTTCTGTGCTGGAGATGAAGCGGATCTTCGAGAAGAGTATTGTCGCCGCCGCGGACCTCGCCGAGGGGACCGAACTTCAGCAACAGCACTTCGCGTTCAAGAAGCCAGGAGACGGAATTTCCGCCGCCCGGTACCGGGAGTTTATTGGCCGGCGCTTAGCGCGGTCCCTGCCGCGGGATCACAAGTTCGGCGAGGAGGATTTTGCGTGAGCAAGAAGAAGATCTGCGTAGTTGTCGGCTCCCGCGCGAACTATAGTTCAATCAAATCGGCGATGCGTGCCATCAAGCTGCATCCAGCTCTCGAGTTGCAATTGATCGTGGCTGCATCTGCTGTGCTCGATCGCTATGGTTCCGTCGTCAATTTGATCGAGAAGGATGGTTTTACCCCGCATGCCCGTGTGACCATGCTGATCGAAGGGGAGACGCCTTCGACTATGGCCAAGTCTACGGGGCTCGGTCTGCTGGAACTGCCAACCTTGTTCGAACAACTCGCTCCCGATGTGGTACTAACCGTCGGGGACCGCTTCGAGACGATGGCGACGACGCTGGCCGCTGCATACATGAACATACCCGTGGCTCACACCATGGGTGGCGAGGTGAGTGGCACCATTGACGAAAGCATCCGTCATGCAGTGACGAAATTCGCGCATATCCACTTTCCAGCGAGCGAGGGGGCACGGGAGCGCATTGTCAAGCTTGGCGAGCGACCGGAACACGTCCACATGGTTGGCTGTCCGCGCATCGACCTGGTAGCCGACATTCTGAAAAATCCGATCGAGAATATTTTCGATCATCTGTTTGATGATGGTGTCGGGCAGCGCTTCTCGATCAACGAGCCGTTTGCACTCGTTTCCCAGCATCCTGTCACGACGGAATATGGTGACGGCGAGGCGCAGATCACGATGACTTTGGAGGCGGTACGCGAGCAGGGCCTCGCGGCGGTCGTGCTGTGGCCAAATGCAGACGCAGGCTCGGACGATATCTCGCGCGGCATCCGAAAGTGGCGCGAGCGGAAGCTCGACGATCGTATGCACTTCTTCAAGAACCTGCCCATCGACGTTTACGTCAACCTCATGCACTCGACAGCCTGTCTCATCGGAAATTCGAGCAGTGGGATAAGAGAGGGAGCCTACATCGGTACCCCGGTCGTGAACATCGGCTCCCGCCAGAACATGCGTGACCGAGGCGATAACGTCATCGAAGTCGGTTATGACAAGAAGAAGATCTCAAATGCCATCGCGAAGCAGCTTGAGCACGGCCGGTACGCGATGAATCCTATCTACGGTGATGGAACGGCTGGCCCCAGGATCGCCAGCGTTCTGGCTGTCGAGAAGGTGGAAATCCAGAAATGCATCACGTATTGAGCGTGAAACGGCTTGGCAACGGCGAGGCTGATGCCGAATGAGCCTTGTGGCCCTCATACCCGCCCGTGGTGGTTCAAAGGGCATTCCTCGCAAGAATCTTGCGCTCTGCGGGGGGCGCTCCTTGCTGGATTGGACTGCAGAGGCCGCGCTGCACTCGGGCCTCATTGATCGCGTGGTACTCTCGACGGATGACAGCGAGATCGCCGAGGCGGGGCGGGCGCTAGGGCTCGACGTGCCTTTTCTCAGGCCTGCGGACCTCGCGGGAGACGCCGCATTGATGCTTGGTGTTATGCAGCATTGTCTTATCGAAATGCGTCGGGCGGGAGAGGCGATCGAGGCTATTGTGCTGTTGCAGCCTACATCGCCGTTTCGCCGTGCGCACCATGTGCGCGAGAGCGTCGCAAAATTCCGCGAGACCCAGGCGCATACGCTGGTGAGCGTGGTGAACGTGCCGCATCGCTTCGTTCCCGAAGGACAGATGCGGGAGAAGGATGGGCTACTATCCCCCTATTTCGGTGGAGGCATCGGAAGGACTACGCGGCAAGAGAAGGAGCGTCTCTATGCTCGGAACGGGCCAGCCGTGCTGATCGTCCGTAGTTCAGTGCTTGACGCAGGATTGCTCTATGGAGAGTCCGTCGTCGGCTACGAAATGGACGAGTTGTCCTCTCTCGATATCGACACGCCAGAAGAGCTTCGGCTCGCTGATCATCTGTTGCGGACGGGCTACGCTCGATGAATGCAATCGTGCGATATCTACGCCGTAGTCCATTTGCCGGAGGGCTCGCCGATCTTAGGGAACGGATGGCGAGCGCTGCGGACCATCGGCGGCTACGTGGCGAGGTCGAACGTACGTTTGTCAATATGGCCTTTACGCGTGAACTGCCAGCACCTCAGCCCGGCGGGCCAACGGTGTTGATCCTAAGCATGACGAACAACACCTACACGGCAAAATTGGAGTGCATGCAGGCGCTGGGGCTTCGCAGAAGGGGCTGGCGCGTCAAGGTTCTCACGTCCAACATCTACACTCATGCGAAACGCCTGTATGAAGCTTTCGGTGTCGTCGATTTTCTTGCGTTTGAGAATTTGGTCAACATCAAGGGCGCGCGGGCAGCAGCGATTGCGGAGGCCCAACGCCGCAGCGACAAGTCGATGGATTTCCAAGCGGTCATGGAATGGCGGTACAGGGACGCATGGATAGGACCGCAGTTGCTCTCGTCGGTATCGCGGCGTGGTTTCGATGGTGCGCCAGATCCGCGGAAGCCTGAAATTCGCGACGCCATCATCGAGCAGCTGAAGGAATCCGTTGGATTTGTGCACGCTGCCGAGAAATGTTTGGCCGAACTCAAGCCCTCGCTGATCCTCGTCAATGAGCCAAATTACCATACGCTGGGGCCGTTCGTTGACGTCGCGATCAACAGGGGCATTCCGACGATTCACTTTACTCAGCCTTCACGCGAAGATGCGCTGGTTCATAAGAAGCTCACGCGGGAAACCCGTCGCATCCATCCAAACTCGGTCACGCGAGAGACCCTTGAGCGGCTCCTGAAGGAGCCGTGGGGCGCTGAGCAGGAGGCGGAACTCGACGACGAATTCAGGAAGCGCTATGGGGGCGTGTGGAAGGTACAGGCACGCAACCAGCCGGGTACGGTCGACGTAGCGAGTGCCGAAATCCGGCAAGATCTGGGCCTTGATCATAAGCCCGTGGCGGTGCTGTTCTCCCATGTGCTGTGGGACGCGAATCTGTTCTACGGCAAAGACATCTTCGAGAATTATGGCGACTGGTTTGCTCAGACCGTGAAGGCTGCGGCTGCCAATCCTCGGATCAACTGGCTCATCAAGTTGCACCCTGCCAACATATGGAAGCGAAAACTCTCGGGAGCCTCGGGTGAATATGGAGAGCTGCGCATCATCCGCGAGAGTGTTGGCGAGCTGCCGTCTCACGTGAAGTTGCTTCCGGCCGATACGCGCTTCAGTACACTTTCATTGTTCCGAATGGCGGATGTCGGGATTACAGTCCGTGGCAGCATCGGATACGAGCTGCCTTGTTTTGGCGTGCCGGTCATGACCGCGGGAACAGGGCGCTATTCGGGCTTCGGTTTCACTGAGGATCATTCATCTCGCGAGAGCTATCTGGATGCACTCGGCAGGCTTGAAAGCGTGCCGCGGCTCGATCCTGCGAAGGTTCACCTTGCGCGAGTCCACGCTCACGCGCTGTTCGTCAGGCGTCCTTGGGTCTATAAGAGCTTCAAGACGGAGATCGGGCCGGATATTCGCGACCCGCTGTTTCAGAATCTGGTGCCTGTCGTCACGAGCGATGCAGATATCCGACGCAACCGCGATCTTGACGAATTCGCGCGCTGGGCTGAGCGATCTGAGGAGATTGACTATTTAGCCCCTCAGAGCGGCGCCGTTTAACCTCACGGAGCTAGTGTGCACGATATGGTCTCTCTACCTCCACCGACAACTCTGGTTTGGGACGAGACCACGCTGTCTCGTTTCTGGGCGTTTCATTCGCAGTTCAGCGAGAACTATTTTAGTCATCAGAAGGGCAAGAGTCTTATCGCGTATGCGAAGCGCCAACTGCCTGATGGAGCAACTGTGCTCGACTATGGCTGTGGTCCGGGTCACTTGTTGCCGCATCTGCTCGATGCCGGATTTGTGGTGCAGGGAGCTGATATCGCGCGTGACACCATCGGGTCTGCGGTTGCTCTCAACGGCCGGAAGAATTTCCTGGGATTTGCCACGATTGACGAACTCTTGGCGGAGGGTAGAAGGTTTGATGCCATCTTCCTGATAGAAGTGGTGGAACATCTCGATGATCACTGGCTCGCGAAGACCCTTGATCATGTGCACGCACTTCTGAAGATGGGGGGTGCTCTTATCATTACAACGCCCAACGAAGAAAATCTCGAAGACAATATGGTCTATTGTCCGGTTTCGAACACGATCTTCCATCGGTGGCAGCATGTGCGGAGCTGGTCTGAATCGACCCTTGCCGCCGCTCTGACTGCGCATGGATTCAGAGACGTTAGAACCGAGACGCGGACATTCGACGGTGACAAGCCGAACACCGTGTCTTACCTGCGTTATCTCGCTTCAAGGATTGTGACCCGGCTACGAAAGGCACAATCTCTCATCGCGGTCGCGCGCGCCTGACATGGCGGTCGATCGGCTCTGCGTCGTGCACCTGGCCCAGTCCGACAGCGAAGGCGGAGCGAACAAGGCCGCGTTTCGCCTTCACAGCAATCTTCGGAAGGCGGGAGTTGAATCAATCTTCCACTGCGGCCGGAAGCACCTCAATGATCCCTCGATTGTGCCGGCACATTGGCCGGGTGCGGGGGATTTTGTCAGCGACGTCGTGGCCTATTTCAACGCGAGCAGTCTGCGGCAATACCCAAATCGGATCGGTGCGCCGTTTTCGCCAATGCGCTTCAGTTATGGCCGGCTGGACTCCCGTTTGTTGTCGCGTGCCGACGTGGTGTGCCTTCATTGGATTGCGGGTGGATTTCTGAACGCACGTCAGCTTCAAGCCGTGAACAAGCCGATGGTTTGGCGGCTCTCAGATATCTGGCCGTTCAGTGGCGGGTGCCATTATCCCGGCACTTGCACGGGGTTTGAACGGGCATGCGGTGCTTGTCCGCAACTTGGTGGCAAGTCAGACAGCGATCTGTCCCGCTCCGGGATCAGATTGCGAGAGGATGGGTATCGCGATCTGGATCTGACGGTCGTTGCGCCGAGCCGATGGATCGCCGATTTGGCGCGGCGCTCTCACCTGTTCGGGGGAATGCGCATCGAACACATTCCAACCGGAGCGGACCTTACAGTGTTCTATCCCCGCGACCGATTGGCGGCGCGGGCTCGGCTCAATCTGCCGGCAGGTGGACATTTCGTTGTCTTTGGTGCACTTGGCGCAACCACGGACCCTCGAAAGGGCTATGCTCAACTTCACATCGCACTGGAGAAGCTCGCCGCATCGAGTGATCATCAATTGACTCTCGTCACGTTCGGCAGCGACGAGGCAAATCGATCGGCGCAGATCTCACGATTTCCGGTCTGCCATTTGGGGAGGATCGATGATCAGGATACTTTGGCCAACGTTTATTCAGCTGCCGACGTGCTGGTAGCGCCATTTCTCGAAGACAATCTGCCCAATGTTGTCCTGGAGGCCATTGCATGTGGGACGCCTGTCGCAGGGTTTGCGGCAGGCGGCATTCCGGACGCGGTCGAACATGAGAGCCACGGATATCTGGCGCCAACCGGTGATAGTGGGGGCTTGGCGCGTGGAATCGCTTACATTCTCGATCGGCTCGAGGATGGTCACATGAGGAGTAATGCCGGCGCATTCGCTCGACGGAATTTTGATTTGCTGAAGTGTGGAGAGCGCTATGTCGAGCTTTTTCGCGAGGTTGCGGGGAGCCGTGCTTGACAGTTCAACTCTTGCGAACCCCAACGAACGGCCTTCTCCGCTGCGTGCGAGAACAACCTTTTTGCGCAAGATGGATGACGGCACGGGGAGCGGTTAAGACGTTTTCGAAACTGGCTGCAGGGACACCGTCAAACACATGACAATCTCGGTGGCGCACGTGTTGCGAACTTACGGTGTGAGCGGCGGTGAACGGCAGCTCGCGCAGCTATTTGCTGCCGAAACGGGTTCGATTTACAAAAACACGTTCTACTCGCTGTATGACAATCCGGCCTGCACCGCATACTTCTCGCGCATCAGCGGGCTGCACCTGAAAACGGTGCTTGGATTGCGTGCGTCGGTGTTTCCTAACCTGGCTGTTGAACTCCTGCTTCTTGCTGTGCTCGCGCCGGTGTTGCAGTTGCGCATGTTGTACCTGATGGTGTCCGGACGTCACCGGATTTGTATTGTTCATGGATTGCAGGCAGCGGTAGCCTGCTGGTTATCGGCGTGCCTCATGCGCAACATCCATTTCGTATACATCCATCGGGGAACGAAATCGCGTGCAGGGTCGCATCCGGCCTTCAAATGGCTTTACTGGCCGTTCGAAATCATCGCAGGTGTATCCATCGCGTCGGCGGACTCGCTGAAGCCGCTCGCCGGAAAACGCAAGGTCGTCGCTATCGAAAATGGCATCGATTTGGAACATTTGCGCGAAATGACAAAGGGATGTGAGAGGCGGCGTTCTGACGATCTCCTGAGACTCATTTCGTCTGCCCGGCTTATTAAGGACAAGGAGCACGCATTCCTGCTCGATGTATTTAAGAAGCTGCTTCAACGGTGGCCAAATCTGGAGTTTGTGATCGCGGGTGACGGACCCGAACGCCAAAATCTGATCGAACGCGCCGAACAGCTTGGGGTAGCCGGCAAGGTGCACCTAATCGGGCACGTGACAGATATTATTTGTCGTATGGTCAATAGTGACATCTTCGTGCACGCTTCCAGAATGGAGGGTATGAGCAACTCCGTTCTCGAGGCAATGGCTCTTGGGGTACCGAGCGTCGTCGTCGATGCTCCCGGCGTCAGCGAATGCCATCGCAATGGTGAGACAGGTTTCGTCGTTGCGCGCGACGCGGACGAGATGGCGAGGAAATTGGCATTGCTGATTGATGATCGAAGTGTTCGGTCGGTCATGGGAGAGAAGGCAAGGCTGCGCGCACAGGATGAATATTCGATTGCTGCGAACCGTGCCCGGTATCACGCTCTGTACCGTGAACTGTTGGGGAATTGACGCATGTGCGGTTTGCTCGGCGGAATATGGCGCGATGGCGCCGAGGTTGATGAGGCAACGGCGCGAGAGGCGCTTCGTGGGCTGACGCATCGTGGCCCAGATGCCGAGGGGATAGAAATTCACGACGGGGTCTTCCTCGGGCATCGCAGGCTGAGCATCATCGACCTTGATTCACGCTCGAACCAGCCGATGCGAAGTGGCACCCTGTCCATGATCTACAATGGAGAGATCTACAACTATCGCGACGTTCGGGCCGCACTGCAGAGGCGAGGCGTATCGTTCTCCACAGACTCCGACACCGAAGTCGTGCTCAAGGCGTTCGCTCTGGATGGCATCTCGTGCCTCGAGCACCTTGAGGGGATGTTCGCGTTTGCCATCTGGGATGCGCAAGCGCGAAAGCTTGTTCTGGCGCGCGACAAGTTCGGTGAAAAGCCACTTCAGTATTTCCAGGATGCCTCACTCTTTGCGTTCGGGTCAGAATTTCGAGCAATGGAAGCGCTCGCTGGCCCTGAGCGCTTCCAGGTCGACGGTTCGGCGTTGCCGCTTTACTTCCGCTTTTCATACTTGCCCGCGCCAATCGCTCCGTTCTCGGGCGCGCGCCAACTTGAGCCAGGTTGCTGGCTTGAATTTGACGCGAACGGTTGGGAGGCTCGGACGGGTCGATACTACGATCTTCCGGCGCGCTTGATGAGGCTGCAGTCGAAATCACAGATGTCCTTTGAGAGTGCAAAGCTCGAGCTAAGGAAGCGGCTGACTAAGGCTGTTGAAGATCGAATCTTGGCCTCTGACGTTCCGGTATCAACTTTTCTGAGCGGTGGGCTGGATTCATCGGTGGTTGCGGGCCTCGCGAGCCAGACCGGCGCGAAGACTGTGAAGGCCTATTCCGTCGCATTTCCAAACGATCCCGAATTCGACGAATCTGGTTACGCGCGCCTAGTCGCGGAGCGCCATCCAAACCTTGACCATCAAATCATCAATGTGACGGAAGAGGCGCTCGCAGATTTTACGGACCAGACCCTTGCGTTGCTTGGTGAGCCGTATGCTGATGCATCGCTGATTCCGACAGCTTTCGTCTGTTCGCACGTTCGAGAAAAGGTCGTTCTCGGCGGCGACGGCGCGGATGAAATCTTCGCTGGCTACGGAACATACTCCGCCATGCAGTGGAGCGCGCGCATGCCGTCTTGGCTCAAGACGGTGCTCACGCGAGTCCCCGCGGTTAGCAATCCTGTTGCAATCGGAAATCCACTGCTCCGCGGTGCTGCGCTGTTTCACAAACACCTTCGATGTTCCGCCACTGAAGAGTATCTTTCGTGGCGTTCTTATGCCAGTTCAGCGCAACTCGACGAACTTGGCGTGTCTGAGCGCGGAGGTGAGAACCTCCCGATCCCCGAGCGTCCTATCAGGTCTCTGCGCGACCTTCTGCTGACCGACATCGAATTCAATCTGCCCGCTGACATGCTCAAGAAAGTCGATCTTGCGAGCATGCAGCACAGCCTTGAGGTGCGCCTCCCATATCTAGATTCTGGCTTGGTCGAATTCGTCCTAAATTTGCCCGCGAGCTACCTGATAGCAAATGGGCGCCGCAAGCATCTGCTGCGCGAGGCTTTTGGTGACTTGCTTCCTCATGAAGTCCTGGGGCGCCGGAAGCAGGGCTTTTTGTTGCCAATCCGCAAGTGGATGAGGTATGGACGGATGCGGGACGAGTTATTAGACCTATCTGCGGCCCAAAATGTCTTGGATGTCGGCGCGATAAGGCGTTTCGCGGACCGGCATCAGGCTGGAACCGAGGATCTGTCGCCGCTGCTTTGGTCTTGCTATGTTTACCTGAAATGGCAGCAAACGCCAATTGTGGGGCCACTTCGCAATGCGAGATTCGGCGAATGAGAGCATGACGGGGCGAGATCTTAGAAGCGAGCCCCGGGAATGGGTAGTCGCTGCGATGCCAGGATCCTTCGCTTCGACAGTCTTCGCCGCCTCGCGGCGCGCCGTATCCGCAAGTCTCGCCGAGAAGTTGTCCCTCACCATTTGGCTGTTTTGTGTCAGCGTGGCTTGGGCGGCGATCCGATCCGCTTTCGTCGTCAAATCGGCGTCGGGAGAAGTGCTCGACAATTCGGTCCCGCTTTGGATCAGGCTGGCCTTTTTTGCGGCGTTCGTAATTCCTGCGCTTTCGTTTTTCCTGGTCCGGAAGGATCGCTTCTGGCTGCTCGGATTGGGCTCGACCGTGGGGATTTTGCCGGAAGTTCCTACGATCCCGTTCGTGCGGGATAACGCGCACTTTCTGGTCATCCTGAGCGCAGCTGCCGTTGTTTTGCACTGGGCAACGTTCCATCCAAAGGAGCGTTCATCGAATTTTGCTCGCATTTTCGCGGGTTACATTGCCGTGTGCGGGATGTCGGTAATCGTCAATTTCCTCGTTTACCAGATCGTCTGGCAATTGAAGGTGGGAATATCATTTCTGATCTTCTTCTCGGCCCTCGCGGTCATGATTGTAAGCGTCAGTTGTGCCAGCAAGTCACGGTGGGAGACGGTCGAGAGTTTGGTTGAGGGGCTCGCGTGGGGGGCTATCGGGCAGAGTGTGATCGCGGTGTTTGCGCTTCCGCTTCTGTTAAGTCTCCCTTTCGAGGAGGGCACCGACACCCTCTTTGGTCTGGCGTATTATGATCGCTACAAGTCGACGATGCCGGGGCCGGTCAATCTCGGGATGTTTTTTGTCGCGGTTTTGCCGTTGGTGCTGCTGTGGATGCGTTGGGGAGGCAGTATCATCAGAACACGGGTTGGTTGGTTCTATCTGCAGATGGCGCCGTGGCTGGTCGTGATTACTGGCAGCCGAACAGCCCGAGTTGTGATGATCGGAATCATCCTAACTCTTTTCCTTAAGGCTACGACGCGGCGGAGCGCGCTTCTGATCTTGCCATCCACTGCCGCGGCCTTTTACGTGGGCTTTTATTTCGAGTCCTTTCCGGCAGCCGTCCGCACGATGTTCGGAGATACGAACGCCGCCACGCTGAGCATCAAGGGAAGATTTTTCGACGTTAGTGACCGAACTGGCTTGATACAGTCTGCTCTCGCTTCTCTGCCGACAATGGGGCAGAATCCATTGGCGAACTCATTGTACGCGCCGGACCAGAACGCTACCCTGCATATTGCACCGCTTGCCAGCCTTCTTCCGGCGAAGATAGTGACTATACTGAACTTGCTGTTTGGCTATGGTTCCGGTGTCGCAGGATATGTCCGAAGCGGATATCCGTCGCCTCATACCACCATCCTGAACTTGTTGATCGACACCGGGATATTAGGCTTCATTCTTTGCTGCACGTTCTTCGTGTGGCTTGCAGCGCGGCTATTTGTGCGCTCCTTTTCTAGGTCCGACCCGCATGCGATCACGATCTGGCTTTGCTTGCTATCTTACGGGGCCTCCTCAGTCGCAAACGGTACGTATGTCCCGCAGTGGTGGGGGTACTATTCTGTCATCCTCATCCTCGCCTCTGCGGCAGCCGCGAACTCCATAACCGAGCAAAGATCCCGAAAGCTGAAGGGAACTTTGCACCCAGAGTTTGAAAAGAATTCGCAGTGTGCTCAACCAGCTTGTCAGCGAACGACACAGGCCAATTGAGTGCGGGTTGACAGGAACATGATATCAAGCGGGCTGGATGAGGCGGCTTCGCACGATGAGGCGCAAGTTCCGTTCCTGTCGATTGTGACCGCGACCTATAACAGCGCCGCCACTGTGAGGGACACGCTGGAGAGCGTACTTCGACAGACCTTTCGCGATCTCGAACATATCATTGTCGATGGCGGTTCGACCGATGGCACGATCGAGATCCTCAAGGAATATGGCAGCAGCATCCGATGGATTTCGGAGCCTGACCGCGGCATCTACGATGCGATGAACAAGGGCATCGCGATGTCCCGGGGACATTGGATACATTTGTTGAATTCCGACGACTTCTACGCGTCGAACAACGTGTTGGAGAAGATCGTACCGCTACTCGCACCCGATGCGCTCAATTACGCTGATCTGATCCGATTGAATGCCGATGGAAGTCGAGTTCGGCAGAGCTATCGGTTCCGAAAGTGGCCATTGTATATCTCGGCCTTCCTTCCGCACCCCTCCTTGGTGGTCTCGGCAGAACAGTACCGGGTGGCCGGACTCTATGACTCGAGCTTTCGAATTGCAGCTGATCATGACCTGATTCTGCGTCTTCTCGACCGCTATCCTGCCAACCACATCGCGATAGAAATGACAGTGATGCGACAATCCGGCGTTTCGGCAACGAATCTTGACGTCACGATGCTGGAATTCGGCCGAGTCTTGCGGAAGCACAATGTGCCAAGCATTCTTGTTGGCCTCCTGACGGGGGCTCGCCGAGCTTGGTGGAAGCTCAGATCTAAATAAGAGGCTAATCTGACTGTTTTCTGAGGACGCTCCAGTCGACCTACCCTTCGCCGTTGGGCTTCAATCTCCTCATCGACACGAGGCCTAGGGTCGAATATTGAGGTCCGCGGGGATGCCGGCCCCGCGGGTCAAGGGGCTGGCACCACAACCATCTGTAGGGATATTGCTAATGTCGGTCTTTCAGGGCCCGCTGTATGGCGGTATGATGTTACTGTGATTGAGGCATCGTCAGCACAAACCGGCTTGATGGAACCGAAGTCGTCGGCCGCAATATCCCGCAAGGTGCTGATCTGGCATTGGGGACGACGGGGCGGGGGGGTAAGGTACACCTACGAACTGGTGCGCGAACTCAAGAAACATCCCGAGCTGGAGCTGCATCTGTCGCTATCACGGCAAGGGGACATCATTGCCGATTTCGACGCGCTTGGGCTGCCAGGTTATCACGTCGACACCTACACGAACGTTTCGTCGGCGATCCTCGCCTTGCTGCGTGTGCCGATCGTTCGACATCGGTTCTGGCGCTATGTGCGCGAGCACGACATCTCCGTGGTGGTCTGCACCATGAGCCATCTGTGGAACGTTCCGACCTTGTGGCGCAAACCCCGGGACGTCGCCTACGTGTTCGTCCTGCATGATCCAAAGCCGCACGCCGGCGACGACATCGCCATCCGCAAATGGATGCTGGACACCGAAATCGCCGCAAGCGACGGCATCGTTGCGCTGACCGAGTATACGCAGAAATCGGTTACGACGAACAACAGCTTCCCTGCCGAACGGGTGTGGATCGCCCCGCTGGGGGTCTTCCCCTATGCCGAGACGAGAAACCAGGCCCCCACGCGAACCGGGCGCAGGATCCAATTGCTCTTTTTCGGACGCCTGTTGCCCTACAAGGGGCTGGATATCCTTCTTGACGCCTACAAGATCATGAAGCGCGAGGGCAAGGACGTCGGGCTTCGCATCATCGGCCCGGGAGATATCGAGCCGTATCGGGCGCAGATCGCGGGGCTCGAGGACGTCTTCGTTGATAACCGATGGATCCCCGAAGAGGATGTCGGCGGGGTCTTCGAGGGGGTCGATATTGTCGTTGCGCCATATCGCGGAGCAAGCCAGTCCGCCGTGCTCGCGACGTCGGGCGTGGCCGGAATTCCCGCCGTCGTGACCCCGGTCGGCGGGCTTGCCGAGCAGGTCCTGCACGAGCAGACCGGTCTGGTCGCGGCGGATTCGACGCCGGCTGCGCTTGCTGTCGCACTCAGCCGGCTCGTCGAAGACGAGGCTTTGCGGCTGCGTTGCGGGGTGGCTGCGAAGGCCCACGCCATGAGCGAGTTGTCCTGGTCGGCCATCGCTGCGAAGTTCGCGTCCATTCTCACGTCGGTCACTCCACGCCAGAAGCCCGAAGCGCGATAATGTGTGGCATCATCGGAATTGCGAGCAGCAAGGCAGGTCGGATCGATCGCCAGATCCTGGGCCGGATGACGGATGCGCTTGCGCATCGCGGCCCGGACGGTGACGGCCACTGGATCAGCGAGGACGGCTGCGCCGGGCTTGGGCATCGCCGGCTTTCAATCATCGATCTGTCGTCCGCCGGCTCGCAGCCGATGATTTCCGCATCCGGCCGCTATGCGCTGACCTACAACGGCGAAATCTACAATTACCGCGACCTGCGCCGCGAGCTCGAGGCCAAGGGCCATCACTTCAATGGTCACTCCGATACCGAGGTCGTCGTTGCAGGCTTCGAGCATTGGGGTATCGACGAGACGATCTCGCGCTGTGCCGGCATGTTTGCATTGGCCGTCTGGGACGGGCGCGAACGCACCCTCGTGCTCGCGCGCGATCGGCTCGGCATCAAGCCGCTGTACTATAGCGTTGTGAACGGAACGCTCGTCTTCGCCTCGGAGCTGCGCCCGATCGTGGTGCAGCGTGGCGAGCTTCCTCCGATTTCACTGCCAGCTTTGTCCGAATTCCTGCGTCTCGGCTACGTTCCGGCGCCTTTCAGCATTTTCGAGGGCGTGTACAAGCTGCCCGCCGCGACCAGCCTCAGGTTTCGCGACGGTCATGCGAGCGAGCCGAGAGCCTATTGGTCGATCCCGGAGGTCGTCGCGCGCGGCATGTCGAGGCCGCGGGCTAACGAAGAGGAGGTGCTGGAAGAGCTTGACCAGCGCCTGCGCAGCATCGTCGGCGAGCACATGATCTCCGATGTGCCGCTCGGGGCGTTCCTGTCCGGCGGTATCGATTCCAGCTCGGTCACGGCCATCATGCAGGCCGTGGGCGGAGCGGCCACCAAGACGTTCTCGATCGGCTTTGACGATCCGGGCTACAACGAAGCCAAGCACGCCGCCGAGGTCGCAAAGCACCTTCAGACCGACCACACCGAGCTCTACGTCTCGGATGCCGATGCGATGGCCGTCATTCCCTCGCTCCCCGACATCTATGACGAGCCCTTCGCGGATATCTCGCAGATACCGACCTATCTCGTCTCGAAACTCGCGCGGCAGCAGGTGACGGTTGCGCTGTCCGGTGATGGTGGCGACGAATTGTTCGGCGGCTACAACCGTTATCTGTTCGTCTCCGATTACTGGAAACGTCTGACCAGAATCCCCCATGCATTGCGCCGCATGGCTGCATCCGGATTGTCCTCGGCATCGCCTGCGAGCTGGGATGCCGCGTTTCGTGCGCTGAGCTACGTCCTGCCGCCCCACCTGCAGCCCGCGCTGCCGGGGCAGAAGATCCACAAGGTCGCATCCGTGCTTGCATCCTCGACCCTGTACGAGCTGCAGAGCAGGCTGGTGTCGCAATGGGCCAACCCGGAAACCGTGTTGCTCTCGTCTGACGGTGTCGCGCTTGCGAGACCCGCGCCGCTGGCGCTGGCGCCCGACGTTCCCGCCACCGCGGAGCAAATGGCCTGGGACATGTCGACGTATCTCGTGGACGACATCCTGACCAAGGTCGATCGGGCAAGCATGCGCGTCGGGCTCGAGGCGCGCGTGCCGCTGCTGGATCACCGCCTGGTCGAGTTCGCCTGGGAGATTCCCATCTCGCTGAAGTTCAGGAACCATTCCGGGAAATACATCCTGCGGCGCTTGCTGGAGCGTTACGTGCCGCGTGAGCTGTTCGAACGTCCCAAGATGGGCTTTGGCATTCCGATCGACAGCTGGTTGCGTGGCCCGCTGAAGGGCTGGACATCCGATTGGCTGTCGTCAGGGAGCGACGAGTTCTTCGATCGCAAGGCCATCGGCGACAACTGGCAGCAACATCAGATCGGCCGGGTCAATCGCGGCGGTCAGCTCTGGACCGTGCTGATGTTCGACCTGTGGCTTGAGCGGGCACGGCGATGGGTCTGAGTTCCTACGTGCCGTGGTGGGCCAAGCTGGGCATCAAGCTCGGGCTTGCGCGCCTGCCTGTCCCTTACGCGCTCTGGAAACGCCTCGGACTCTTCCGCCACGGCGAGATGATGGTGCCGGAGCGCGCGATCTCCGCCTTCGAGAGCCATTTCCAGTCCGCCGTGGAGCACGGGCAACTTCCTGCGAAGTTTCGTTCCCTCGAACTTGGACCGGGGGATTCCGTGCTGTCGGGCTTCGTCGCGCGCGCCTTCGGTGCTGAAAAGGCCTGGCTTGCGGATGCGGGGCCGTTTGCAGAAACCGACATCTCCGGATGCCGCGAGCTTCTCGCGCTGCTTGCCTCGCGCGGGCGAGCCGTTGCGCCGCTGAAGTCGGCGACCCTGCAGGATGCGATGGCGGAGTTCGACGTCATCTACCTGACGGAAGGCACGAGCTCGCTCAAGACCATCCCGGACCAGTCGGTCGATTTCATCTGGTCGCAGGTCGTGCTCGAGCACATCTACCGCGATGAATTTCCGGCCCTCATGAAGGAATTGCGCCGGATTGTGGCTCCGGGCGGGATCGGCGTTCACAGCATCGATTTCCGCGACCACCTCGGAGGCGGCCTGAACAATCTGCGCTTTGGAGATAAGGTCTGGGAGACCCAGGCTTTCCGGACCTCGGGCTTCTACACCAATCGCATCCGCCCGCGGGAAATGATCGACCTGATGAAGGCAGCCGGCTTCAGCGTCGAGGCGCTCTCGGAGCAGCGATGGCCGGACCTGCCGCTGCCTCGCGGTCGGATGGCGCCGCAGTTTCGGCCGTTCGCGGATGAGGACTTCATGGTTTGCGAGATCCGCGTGATCATGAGGCCGGCGTGAGGGAGGCCTCCGCCGTTCCCGCCCGGAAGCGGTTGCTGTTCGTCGTGACAGAGGACTGGTACTTCGTCTCCCACCGCCTGCCGATCGCCCGCGCGGCGCTGGCTGCCGGATATGAGGTGCTGGTGGCGACGCGGCTCGGCGAAAAGGCCGATGCCATCACTCGCGAAGGCTTCACGCCGATCGGCCTGGAGCGCATGCGGCGCTCCGGCCGAAATCCGCTGCATGAGCTGGCGAGCATCGCTGAACTGGTGAAGCTTTACCGAAGCCATCGTCCGAGCCTCGTTCATCACGTGGCGATGAAGCCCGTCCTGTACGGTTCGATCGCGGCACGGCTCGCGGGCGTGGCTGCAATCGTCAACAACGTCGCGGGGCTGGGGTTCGTATTCGCGTCCAAGGCGGTCTATGCGCAGACGCTCCGCCGCGTGATCGCGCCGCTGCTAAGGTTCGCGCTGAGCCAGCGGCAGGCGTTGACGATCGTCCAGAACCGGGATGATGCGCGCGTCTTGGCCGATGAGATCGGCGTCGCGCCGGTCAAGATACGCCTCGTCAAGGGATCGGGGGTCGATCTCGCGCAGTTCTCGCAAGTGCGCCGAGAAAGCTCTCCGCCTATCGTGCTCCTGGCCTCGCGGATGATCAAGGAGAAGGGTGTCGAGGATTTCGTGCGCGCCGCTGCGCGGCTGCGGGACAAGAACGTCGCTGCACGGTTCGTCCTTGCCGGCGCGCCCGACCCTGAAAATCCGCACTCCATTCCCGAAGCCGTGCTCAGGCAGTACCACGAGGATGGTCTCGTCGAGTGGTGGGGACATCGCGACAATATCCCGGAGATCATCCGTGAGGCGGCGATCGTCTGTCTTCCGACGACGTACGGGGAGGGAATACCCAAGACCCTGATCGAGGCCGCCGCCGGCGAATGTCCCATCGTCACCTATGATGTGCCGGGCTGCCGGGAGATCGTGACCGATGGCACCAACGGCATGCTCGTCCCGGCCGGCGACGTCGGCCGGCTCGCCGACGCGATCGCGCAGTTGCTGGCAAACCCGGAGCAACGAAAGCTCATGGGCGCGCAGGGCCGAAAGCTGGTCCAGGCGGAATTCTCTCAGGAGATCGTCGTCGCCCAGACTCTTGCGATCTATTCAGAGCTTCTGGCGCAATGAAGGTTCTTGTCGTCGGCGCTTCGGGGTTCGTCGGCGGGCATCTGGTCCGCCGACTTGCCGCCGACGGAATTGCTCTTCGCGCGGCCGTCCATCGCAATCGCGCAGACCTGCCGGCCGGGATCGAAATTGCCGAAAATGTCGATCTCGAAGGCCCCTTCGATTGGACATCTGCGGTCGCGGGATGTGACACCGTTGCGCATCTGGGGGCGCGGGTGCATGTCATGCGCGAGAGCAGCGCAGATGCGCTCGACGCCTATCGCCGCGTCAATGTGGACGGGACGTTGTCTCTTGCACGGAAGGCAGCTGCTGCCGGTGTTCGCCGCTTCGTGTTTCTGAGTTCGGTCAAGGTGTGCGGCGAATTCACCGCCGCTGACGCACCCTTCGTCGAAACCGCAGCGCCGCGTCCGCAAGACCCGTACGGAGTCTCGAAGCTCGAAGCCGAACAGGGCCTGCTCGAGCTCAGTCGCGTGAGCGGGATGCAGGTCGCCATCCTGCGGCCGCCCCTGGTCTATGGGCCGGGTGTGCGTGCGAATTTTCTATCGATGATGCGTTGGTCGCGGCGCGGAGTTCCGCTGCCGCTTGGCGGCATCGACAACCGCCGCAGCCTGATCGGCGTCGGCAACCTGGTCGATCTGATCTGCACCTGCCTGCGGCACCCGGCAGCGGCCGGAGAGGTCTTCATGGCCAGCGATGGCGAGGACTTGTCGACGCCTGAGCTCCTGAGAAGGCTGGCAGCGGCGCTCGACACCAAGGCGCGCCTGCTGCCCGTTCCCGTGGCTCTGTTGGAGGGCGTGGCCGCATTGGCAGGACAACGGGCGTTGGCGCAGCGGCTCTGCCTCTCGCTTTGCGTCGACAGTCGCAAGGCCCGCAAAACGCTCGACTGGCAGCCGCCCTTCGGCGTCGACGAGGAGTTGAGGCGCACCGCACGGGCGTTTCTGCAATCTCGCTAAGGCAGGCAAGCCAGCAGCGGCGGAGCGCTATGCCCTTGCCTTCGCTGCGCGGCGATATTCGAGCTCGCCGTCCGCCAGCAGCCTGACGACGTCCTTCATGAAGATCTTCGCTTCCCAGCCGAGAATCCGTTTCGCCTTGGCGGGGTTAGCCGAATTGCACTTGAGGTCGATCGGGCGAAGCAGGCTTTGGTCGAAGTCGATGTGCTTTTCCCAATCGAGTCCGAAATAGCTGAACGCCTCGCGAACGTAGCTCTCGAGCGTGTTGGTTTGTCCTGTCGCGATCACGAAATCCTCGGGCGCGTCGGCCTCGAGCATCATCGCCATGGCTTCGACATATTCCGGCGCCCAGCCGAAGTCCCGAGAGATGTGCAAATTCCCAATTCGCAGACTATCCGTCTTCTTTTCGGCGATATCGGCGGCGCCCGCCACGATCTTTCGGGTGACAAAGCGCTGCGGCCGCAACGGCGAGTCATGGTTGAACAATAGCCCGGAGCACGCAAACATCCCGTGTGCGTCTCTGTAATTTGCCACTGTCCAAAATGCCGCCGCCTTTCCGACGCCATAAGGGCTTCGTGGACCGAACGGGGTGGATTCATCGGCGGGCAGGTCGGTATTGCCGAAGCATTCGCTCGAGCAGGCATTGTAGACGCGAGAGCTCAGTTTCAGCCGATGGACGGAATCGACGATGTTGTGAGCACTGAAGATGGTGGATTCGAGCGTCTGGACCGGTTGGTCAAATGACAGGCCGACGGAAGACTGACTTGCGAGATTGTAGATCTCGTCGGGAGTCGTGTCGGAAATGACGCTCAGGACGCTGCCGAAGTCTGCGGGATCCACCGAGTGCAGCGTCACCCGGTCGCGGATCCCCAGCCGCTGCAGGTTCGCGAAGATGCCGAGCTCCTTGTCGCGGGATGTCCCGTGGATCGCGTAGCCGAGCTTGAGCAGATGCGCGGCCAATAACGAGCCGTCCTGTCCGGATATTCCGAAGATGAGGGCTTTTTTGGACATGACGAGCTGACTTCCAGACCGCGGTTTGCGACACCATAGCTAGCTCTAAAGGCAGGCGGCCTCAAGCGCTAGCGGCTTGGGCAAGTCCCGTCGCCGAAAGATAGGGGATTGCAACAGAGGTGCTTCCTAGCTAACGAGACGCTGCAGCGCAGTTCTGGCGGGAGCGGACAGGTTTGCCAACTATCCGAAACATTGGCGTCATCGGCCTTGGCTATGTCGGGCTTCCAGTGGCGGTGGCGTTTGGTCGGGCCGGATATCGGGTCACCGGATTCGACATCAGCGCGGAGCGGATCGCCGAGTTGCGTCGAGGCCAGGACCGTACGCGCGAGATCGAGGCGGCTGATCTGGATGCGGCGCGGATTGCGTACTCGGACCAGCCGGCAGATCTGGCCGCGGCCGACTTCTTCATCGTCACGGTTCCAACGCCGATTGACGACGCCAACAAGCCCGACCTTCGCGCGCTGCTCAGCGCATCGAGGTCCGTCGGTGCCGCCTTGAAGAAGGGAGACATCGTCGTATACGAGTCGACGGTGTATCCCGGCGCGACCGAAGAGGAATGCGTGCCGGTGCTCGAGCGTGCCTCCGGACTCAAGGCGGGCGTTGACTTCCACGTCGGATATTCGCCTGAGCGGATCAATCCCGGAGACAAGGCGCATCGCTTCGAAACCATCCAGAAGGTGGTGTCGGCGCAAGACGCCGGATCGCTCAGGATCGTTGCGGACGTCTATGGTGCGGTCGTCACGGCCGGCATCTACGAGGCGCCGTCGATCAAGGTCGCCGAAGCCGCCAAGGTGATCGAGAACACGCAACGCGATCTCAACATCGCCTTCATGAACGAGCTCTCGCAGATTTTTCACGCGCTTGATCTTGATACCGGCGACGTGCTGGCGGCCGCGCGTACCAAGTGGAATTTCCTCCCGTTTCAGCCTGGACTGGTCGGAGGACACTGCATCGGGGTCGATCCCTATTATCTGACCTATCGCGCCGAGATCGCGAAGTACCATCCCCAAGTCATCCTTGCAGGACGGCGAATCAATGACGACATGGGCGCACGGATTGCGCGCGAGTGCGTCCGGCGCCTTCTGAAGCGAGGATCGCGCGGCGGGGTCGTCACGGTGCTCGGCGTCACGTTCAAGGAGAACGTGCCGGACCTTCGCAACTCCAAGGTCATCGATATCGTCCGCGAGCTGGAATCGTTCGGCATCAAGGTTCAGGTCAGCGACCCCTGGGCGGATCGCGCCGAGGCCCTCCACGAGTATGGAATTGCGCTCTCAGACCACGACGAGCAGCAGCCGGCCGACGCCGTCGTACTCGCCGTCGCGCATGACAATTTCATCAATCTGGGCTGGCCGTTCTTGCAGACGCTGTTGAAGGAAGGGCAGGGCCTCGTCCTGGACGTCAAGTCCCGGCTGGATCGGGCGAGCAAGCCGGCCGAGATCGAACTTTGGCGACTTTAGGTCCTGAGCAGGTAACAGGCGCAATGACTAATCAAAAGATTCTGGTGACCGGCGCCGCCGGCTTCATAGGTTTTCATGTCGCGCAGCGGCTTGCGTCGGCCGGTCGGGAGGTCGTTGGTCTCGATATCGTCAATGACTATTATGATCCCACGCTGAAGGAGGCGCGGCTTCGCGTGCTCGAGAAGCTTCCATCCTTCCGCTTCGTCAGGATGGATCTCGCCGATCGCAACGCGATGGCTCCATTCTTTGCCGAATCCCGCTTTTCCCATGTCGTGCATTTGGCGGCTCAGGCCGGCGTGCGATACTCCCTGGAGAATCCGCATGCCTATGTCGACGCGAACCTGCAAGGCTTCATGAACATCCTGGAGGGCTGTCGGCATACGCAATGTCGGCACCTTCTCTACGCTTCGTCGTCCTCCGTGTACGGCTCGAACCAGAAGCTGCCGTTCTCGGTGCACGACAATGTCGATCACCCGATCAGCCTCTACGCCGCGTCCAAGAAGGCGAACGAGTTGATGGCACATTCGTACAGCCATCTGTTCTCGCTGCCGACCACCGGCCTGCGGTTCTTCACGGTGTATGGGCCGTGGGGACGGCCCGACATGGCGATGTTCATTTTCGCAAAGGCGATCGTGGAGGGCAGGCCCATCAAGCTGTTCAATCACGGGCAGATGTCGCGTGACTTCACCTACGTCGACGACGTCGTGGAAGCCATCGTCCGGCTGATTGACCGTCCGCCCGTTTCCGGGCAGTGGGCTCCGACGGATGCTCCGGATCCCTCGTGCAGCGCTGCGCCCTGGAAGATCTACAACATCGGGAACAACAGGCCCGAGCAACTGATGGACGTCGTTGCTCTGCTCGAGAAGGAGCTGGGCCGTGTTGCAGCGAAGGAAATGCTTCCCATGCAGCCCGGCGACGTCCCGGCGACATACGCCGACGTCGATGATCTGATGCGAGACGTCGATTTCCGGCCGGCCACCAGCGCCGAGGAGGGGATCGGCAAGTTCGTCAAATGGTATCGCAGCTATTACGGGGTCTGACCGTACGAGGCTGCGCCAGTCGCTTCCTCATCCGTCGCGGGACAAAAGACTTTTGACGAATTGCTGGAGATCCGGACCTTCGAACAGGTAGCCGCGTATCCCGGCTCCGGTCGCCGCTTCGACGTCAGTGGGCTTGTCTCCAACGAGAAAGCTCCGGACAGGATCAACCTCGAAGCGTCTCATGATGTTCGTGATCATTCCGGGCCCTGGCTTTCTGCAGGTGCACGAGGTGCGATAGGGCTCGACGATGGCCTCGGGGTGATGCGGACAATATTCGAACGCATCGATGTGGGCGCCGGTCAAGGCCAGCTGCTCTGCCATCCACGCGTGAAGAGCCCGCACATCAGCTTCCGCGTACAGGCCTCGCGCGACGCCTGACTGGTTCGTGACAACGAACGCCAGATATCCGGCGTCGTTGACCGTCTTGACCGCTTCCCGCGCGCCCGGCAGCCATCTGAACTTCGTTGTTTCAAAGAGATAGCCGATGTCCTCGTTGAGGACGCCATCACGGTCGAAGAAGACGGCGGGTCTATTCATTTGACAGACACTCCAGGGCCGGAGCAGGCATGCTGCGACCGGGTCCTTGCCGCACCGACTGCTCCTGTCGAAGCAGCGAGCCGAGAAGCCCCACGGCCAGGCAATACAATACGCCCTGCGTGACCTGGGAGAGCTGACTATTGAACAGCGATCCCAGAACGTTTTGAAGCACGATGGCCTGTCCGAAAAGATGAGGAATGGATTGGCCCATGAAGAAACCGAGGTGCACGGTCCACATGACGACCAGGACTGCTCCGCCCAAGAGACCCGCCTGGATGGCGATCGCGAGAAACTGATTGTGGGGGTCAGGAACGGCCTGTCCGTAGGGAGAGGGTCTGTCCGCCTCCAGGGAAGCGTATAGCGATTTGGTGCTCCCGGCGCCATGGCCGATGATCGGCGCTTGCTTCACGAATTCAATCGCCTTCTCCCAGAAGTCGAGACGGCTCGCGGTCGACATGGTGGGCTTTTCGGCTGGGGCCGTCTTTGCCTGTTTGGACTCGGGAGTTGTCGATGACGCCTGGGTGCTACCCTGGCTGACATTCATGGCATGCAGATCCGTCTCGATCTCCGCGACCCGGCGCTGCGCCTGGTCGGAAAACGTGACCGCCAGGCTCGCGACAAGGCATAGCGGAATGGCAATCGCGAAACGGTGCCGCCAACCATCAATGAACGCCAGAAGGCGCACGGCGAGCGCGCCGGCGATCAGCATGCCGGTCTTTGAGAGCGGTATGACGAAAACGTCGGCGAACAACAGGATCGCCAGGAGGCTTGTGCAGATCCCCTCCGGCTTCTTGTTCGCGTGAGAAAGCCGGACCGAGCAAACTGCCAGCCCAAACGAGCACAGAGAGAAGCAGGTGCTCTGGACGGCATTGTCCTTCACTGGAATGCCAGTCGCCTTAAACCATCCCCACGGACCTGACGGCCATGACAGCGACGCAAGTGACAAAGCCAGCAGCAGTGTGCACGCTACCGCGAAGCCGCAGGCGATGTGCATCGCTTGCCGGCTATTGAAATTGCCTGCCATCAGCACGGGAATCAGGAGAAGCTTTGTGTAGTGCGACGCTCCGCCCGGCCCAAAAGGGGTTGGTGACCACAGCATGCTGATGGCGACGACTCCGAACAGTGCAAGGGGAAGGGTCGCGGAGGGATGTTGCAATGTGGACCGCCAATCGGCCCGTGAGGTCGATAGCAGCGTGAAGATGATGAGGAAGGAAAGCGCAATTGCCGTCCCGCTGGTGGTGATGGGGAGCATGAAGGCTGTGATCACAGCGCTGAGCTGGCGTCCGAGATCCACCGTCGAATCCAAATGCTGTTTCACCCTCGTTGCCTTCGGTCTGTCGCCCGCATGTGCTGGCAGAATCATTCCGGGGCCGGAGGGCCCCATTTTTCAAGTTAGGATTGGGCGTCGCGAATTGATACGGACAGCAGCGCCTTCGATTTGAACGCATGTTCACAGGAGCGTGGTGCGCGGCACGATCCCGCACGACAGCGGCTGCTCCGAGCGCTGAACTGCCTCTCCTCTGCAATGAGACGGCACGTCTGTGGATAACCGTCGCAACCCTGCATGACTTTGGAAGCGTGCGCCTTGTCCATGGAAAATACACACGCAAGCAAAGCCTATCGAACGTCACGCGCGATAAACTGAAACGACGAGCAACCAGGTCGCGGAGGCTAGCACTCTTGAAAAGGTCGCCTGGTCAGCGGTGCTGTGCGATCTGCCTTCAACTCGAACGCGGCCGTTGGAAATCTCAGGCTCGTGAGTATCCGCTGCGCGTAGCCCATCTGTCGCAGACGGACCGCCTAAGGTTCACGACCGTATCAGAGTAGATGATTCGTGCCTTCGGATCGCGCCGAGAGAGCATCGCGACGCTGCCGGAGGTCTACGCCAACGTGAAGTCGTGGACGGTGGGGCGCTTCTGGCCAGGTCAATGTCGGCGGAGGCCCATTGGGGCTCATACTAGAGAGGCGGCCTTCGAGCGGCCGTGACAAATTCGCGGCTGCGCGGGTTGGAGCCGACCTATTCGGCCGACAAATCCGGCTCGGGCCGTCGCTCGCTGAAAAGGTATTCGCCGATATAGTACAGCCCTACGAAGCCGCAGAGCCCCACGGCTGCAACAACGTACTTCACCGAATCGGTGTGTGTGTATAGCTCGAAATTCTGCACCACGTCCGCGAGCATCAATCGGCCCCTGGATTCGAAACCGTTAACATTTAGCAAAGTTTGGTTAAAGATTCGTAAATGTAGGTTTCCATGTGTATACGGAATGGCAAAACGCAATCAAGGATTAACTTAATTTGCCGATCAACTCATGGGTGTGCTCCTCGATCGGGGGCGCTCATCCGAGAGGGGCTTGCGTATTCATTTCGATCAATAACTGGGAACCGTCCTCGCTGGCCGCGAGCACGCGCCAGTCCGACAGTTTGTAGAGATCGACAAATTCGGACCAGGCCTTGAACTCGTGGTTCACGGAGTAGAACTCGTCGAACAAGATCAGATATCGGTATTTGAGCGTTCCGCAGATCGTATCCAGGATTGGTCGCGTGGAGATGTACAGGTCCGCATCGAAGTGGATGAGCCGCAAATCGCGAGGCCATCCGTTCTTCATCAGATAGCGCGTCACCGACTCGCTGAACAGGCCGGACTCGATCTCGACGTTCGGTTGTGGGGGCGGCGGGAAGGTGATCCCGCGTTCGAGGTTGGCGACGATCTCGCGGCGCTTGTCGGGTTCGTCAGCCCACAATTCAACGGGGCCACCAAAGCCCTTGATCGATCCGGCCGGCAGTCCGTCCCAGGATTCCGGCAGGCCCTCGAAGCAATCAAAACCGGCCAGGCGAAATGCCTGTGGCAGGTGATCGACGAAATACTTCAGCGACCCACCATTGTTGGTGCCGAGTTCAAGAATCGTCCCTGACGCGGAGTTCGTGTTGATCCAGTTCAGCGCGACGTTCCAGATGGGGTGCTTTCCGGTCGTCTTGTTGAACGTCGGTACGATCGTCACGCGATGATCTTTTGCAATCTTCTCGCGCCAAAAATGTTCGAAGCGCAATGTGTTTGCGATCTTCTGCGCGGTTACGCCGAACCATTCGATCTTGTCGATTGCCACGGAGGGAAGCGAGGACAGTGGCGCCAGCAAGCGCCGAAACCGTCCCGCATGGCGCGGTTTCTCGGCGAAAGGAGCCGTTGCAATAGCGAGCGATTTTATCTCTTGGGCCATCTCGTGTTCCGTCCCAGATCGGCACATAGAAACATCCAGCAATCGGCATAGGGCGCAAGCGGGACGAGCGCAAGAAAAAGACGAGCGCTAGCCTGGTCGCAGATGGCTGCAGCAGGGCTTCCAGGGAAATCCCCGAAGCTGCGCCATCGATCGTCAGGCTCAATTGGACGGTCTGGCGATTTGGCAAAGGTCCGAAATTCCACTTGCGGTAGTCGCGTCCAGAAGCCTACATCCTGGGCGCTTAAGGTCGACGGATCGCCGTTCTGGATGGCTTCGCGGCAATGTCGTGCGATGACGCAAGAAATCAAAAATCGATCGGCGCGGCTTGGCCCGAATTCAGACTTGCGACGATGCCAGCCTCAATGCTTACGCGATCCTCCATTCATGGGTAAGCACTATCACTGTACGCCTTCGCGGCGATTATCCAGAATCGGATTGGCTTCCGCCGAAGGTATTCTTGCTGGTAGTCTTTCGGCCGCGGCGTTGTAGCTTGGCACCCGATTCTCACCATTCTGAGGCGTCGCTAGAAACCGTTTTGGGCCAAGCAAGAGCGAGGTGCTTCAGGTATGAATGTCGGCAAACGGAGCGAGGGAGTGTCGGAGGCGCAGTTGTTCGTTGACTCAGAGCCGCACCGCGCTCGTCAACGTCTATATTGTCGTCTAAAGACGAGAGCTGGACAAGTTCGTACGCTGGTGTGTAGGGGGTAACCAATGCGGACAATGAAATCGTGCAAGGGCCCGGGAGCCTACTTCGTTGCGACTGCGGTGATGCTCGGCGAGCTATGCATACCCCCAGCCCAATCAAATCCTGCGACCCGGTTGTCGAGTTTCATTTGAGTTTCGTGACTACCAGGAATAGCCTTTGCTGCCGTTTTCTGCTTATGAGCTCGCGAACAACTTGTTTGTGCCAAGAAGGCCCCGTATGAATACGCGCATTGCTCTCATCACCGGCATTACTGGCCAGGACGGCGCCTATCTCGCCGAATATCTGCTGTCGCTCGGCTATGTCGTGCACGGCATCAAGCGCCGCTCGTCCTCG
>NZ_KI421499.1:1248118-1249341 GCF_000473125.1 Bradyrhizobium genosp. SA-4 str. CB756
TTGCGGCCCTCTAGAAGCGCGCGTATGCGCGCAGCGATCTGCCGTGCTTCGTTCGGCCGCAGGTTGGGCGTCATGCAATCGAGTATGGCTAGCATCGCCTGAACTTCGTCGATGTTAAATATTGCGGCGTCGCGATCTGATGGTCCCAACGACTGATCGGCGGCACGGGCTTGATTGGCCGCAAGCACCGCAAGGGCTTGCGACCGCAAGGACATGATATGCCGCTCGAATATATGCATTTGTTGGCCTGAGCTGCCCTGTGGGCATAGTGCCGCAAGCGCTGGTGGCCAACCCCGTCACGAAGACTGGAGTTGGCCACCTTTGCTCCCGGGAGGCTCAAATCCTCAAGGATATCAACTTGTATCTTCTAGAAGTACTCAAGGGCACCTACCAAAATCGGTCGGTCCCATCCTCACCGGCGGCTCTCTAAGCTAGGTCTTCGCCCTTAGATAAATTGGAGACACCAGCATGCCCAGACACGTGCGCTGTGCATAAACAGGAATGAACA
This sequence comes from Bradyrhizobium genosp. SA-4 str. CB756, assembly GCF_000473125.1. NCBI lineage: Bacteria > Pseudomonadati > Pseudomonadota > Alphaproteobacteria > Hyphomicrobiales > Nitrobacteraceae > Bradyrhizobium > Bradyrhizobium genosp. SA-4. Next base: position 1,248,627 of record NZ_KI421499.1, read on the forward strand.
GCCAAACGCGCATGAGAGACGCGAGAACGTTGACGGAGTAAATCCAGACGGAGCGCGATAGAGGCAGTCCCTTGGAAAGTTTATCCGAGACCTCGAAAGCCACGACAGGGAGTACCGGCAACACAGTCGGCGTCGGCGTCGCTACACATGGCGGACACAATTGCACCAAGATAACCGCGGCCGCTGCTTCGCAGGCAAACCTCCTTCCCTTCCAGGGGGTTGGTGATGATTGATCGGAAGCAGTGCCGCGCGGCTCGGCGCCGTTTGGTGGCACTGGCGCAGACGTTGTCCCTTGCCCGTCCCCATTGCTAATTGAACTTAGCACTCGGCGCTCGTCCCCCACGGGGCAGCGCTGTCCCTGCAACCCCGCTAACAGGATCCAAGCTCAGCTAGCGGTGGCAAAATGCTAATCGGGAGCTTAGCGCTCGCAACACGAGTAATATTGCCAGAACGAGACCTAGCCCGTAGGTCGGAAGCAGTGCGAACACGGCTCGGCGCCTGACGGCCTGGGGGCATCATGAGGCACGATCTCTGCCGCATCCGCGGTGCAATGAGCATAACGGAAGCGTAACTCGGCACATGGTGGTCCTTCAGCTCATGCGCTGTCCCTGCCACGCCCCCGTTAAACCCAACGATTGTTTATCGGGGCTGGCTTACCGAAAGCTGACAGACCTGCGCAGCAATTTACATAACGAAAAGCAGCCCATGTGGCCGC
>NZ_KI421499.1:1249350-5639880 GCF_000473125.1 Bradyrhizobium genosp. SA-4 str. CB756
CAGGGACTACGTCGAAGGCATGCACATGATCCTCCAGGCCGACAAGCCTGATGATTTCGTGCTCGCCACCGGCGAGACGCGTTCGGTGCGCGAGATGGTCGAGCTGGCCTTTGCGCAGATCGGCCGCCGCATCGCATGGCGCGGGCAGGGCGTTGACGAGACCGGCGTCGACGAGACGAGCGGCAAGGCCGTGGTGAGAATCGATCCCACCTATTTCCGCCCGACCGAGGTCGATCTCCTGGTCGGTGACGCCAGCAAGGCGCGTCAGGTGCTCGGCTGGAAGCCGAAGCGGACGTTTGCACAGCTCGTCGAGGAGATGGTGGCGAGCGATCTGGCGGATGCGAGACGGGACGCCGGCCGTGGCAAGCACAGCGTTTGAGCTGAAAGGCAAAAGCGTCTACGTCGCCGGCCATCGCGGCATGGTCGGAGCCGCGCTGGTGCGCCGGCTCGAACGGGAGGATGCGAGGCTCGTCACGGTGGACCGCCGCGAGCTCGATCTCTGCAACCAGGCCGCCGTGTTCGACTGGTTCGCGCGCGTGCGGCCGCAGGTGATCTTCCTTGCCGCCGCCAAGGTCGGCGGCATCGTCGCCAACAACACGCTGCGCGCCGAGTTCATCTACGATTGGGCCAACTAGCAGTCTCCGTCTCAGCGCATACACCTTCGTTCGCGTGAGAATCTTTTGGGGCCAACGGCCGCGGAAGCATCCGGATCGCGGAAGCGGCATGATTCCTCTTCTGTGACCCATTGATAGCGCTATTCCTGTAGTCGATGCCGTTCGTGAAGCCTTTTCGAGCCACGGCTTTGACGGCTTGATTGCGATAGACCCATGGCAGCAGCGATACTGTGTCTTTCCTCACATCTCATAGTTGATGAACCGCGGCGCACCGATCCGACATGGCGCAATGTCGCCAGGAAAGTCATGGTCTTCCAGCGGCCGTGGGAACCTTGATGGGGAGTTGTGCCCGCGGAGCGCCGATCCCCTCAAGGGTGCCATGTCCGTCCTGGCCCAGGTCTTGTCGATTATGACCAGTTGCTCAGCCTCGACGCTGTTTTGATACTTGTGCATTGGACGCGCGACGCCACGTCGGGACGATCGCGTTCGTCATCCGTCGCGTTTTTTTGAAGCTGAGCTTCTGCATGCACGAAATCCCACCCCCGGTGGTAGTCGATCTTCAGGCCGCGGCCTGCAAGTTCAGCAACGAGACCGGGTATGGTGAAATCGACATCCTTAATTCGCTGCGACAGCCAGATCGCATGGTCTCCCGAAACAGCTTTCGGCTTGTAACTGTCTATCTGGCCGGTAGCAACGCTGCCGGTCTTTTCGACCCGCTTCGTCCAGTCAATTGCCGTGCTGATCGCAACTCCAAATTGCTTGGCGGCTGGTTACGGGACATCACGCCTTCAATCGCGGCAACGACGCGCTCGCGAAGATCCGGAGAGTAGCGCTTGCGCATCCAGGCTGGCCTCCTACCCAGCCAGCATGGAGAATCAGAAACAAGCCGATTTGGTAACCCCAAATCGATTCAAATTAATCCCATCCCGCTTTGGTTTTTTATTTGGGCGACGCCTACGGCGCGCAACCTAGCGTCAGGATGCGAGCAAAGACTCATAGGCATCGCACGATATTGCATCCGTTTTCGCGCGTGACGACAATGACCTTTTCCTTGTTCACCGCCCGCAAAATTCCTGCTTTTGCTATGCCTATGGAGGCGCCGAAGCGCAAAGTCTTGCAAGCGATTTGGACCTTCCAACCAAAATCGAGAGCCGGTGTTTCTCAAATTCACTGTTCTTTTTCCTATTGGTAAGGAACGAAAAAGGAGAGGCAAAACGTTGGGGAGGGATCTTACCGCTCGTCCGCGATGACCTTGCCGTCGTTCGGCAGCGCACCGGGGCCGATTAGCTCGACATTGCCGCCGAGCTTCGTCACCGCGCGCAAGCTGGCGGCGATCTCCTCGCGTAGTGCATCGCTCGCGACGGCCGTTTCCGCTTTCAGCGTCATGGCGTCGGTCTCGCCTTCGCGCGTGACGACGAGCCGCAGGCGGCCGAGCGCGGAATGGCGCTTGCCGATCTCGGCGACCTGCTCCGGCCGGACGAACATGCCCTTGACCTTGGTGGTCTGGTCGGCGCGGCCCATCCAGCCCTTGATGCGCATGTTGGTGCGACCGCAGGGACTGGTGCCCGGCAGCGCGGCGGTGAGATCGCCGAGCGCAAGCCGAATCCAGGGGTGGTGCGGGTCGAGCGAGGTGACGACGATCTCGCCGACATCGCCCGGAGCCACGGGATCGCCGGTGCCGGGCTTGACGATCTCCAGGATCAGATCCTCGTTCACGACCATGCCCTCGCGCGCTTCGGTCTCGAAGGCAATGAGGCCGAGATCGGCGGTGCCGAAGGCCTGGTAGGCGTCGATGCCGCGCGCCTTGATCTCGGCCTGGAGCGAGGGCGGGAAGGCCGCTCCCGAAACCAACGCGCGCTTGATCGAGGAGATGTCGCGGCCCGCGGTCGCGGCTGCATCGAGCAATATCTTCAGAAAATCCGGTGTGCCGCTGTAGCCGACCGGACGATAGGCCTCGATCAGCTCGAATTGCTGCTCGGTATTGCCGGGGCCGGCCGGGATCACCGCGCAGCCGAGCGCGCGCGCCGAGGTGTCGAAGATGAAGCCGCCAGGGGTGAGGTGATAGCTGAATGTGTTGAGCACGACGTCATCGGGGCGGAATCCGGCCGCAAACAGCGCCCGCGCGCCGCGCCAGGGGTCGGCCTGCCGCCCCTCCGGCTCGAAGATCGGGCCGGGCGAGGTGAAGAGGCGGGCGAACGAGCCCGGCGCCGCCGCGACGAAGCCGCCAAAGGGCTGGGAGGCCTTGTGCAGGGCCGGCAGCTCCGACTTGCGCAGCACCGGCAAGCCCGCCAGCGCCGCCCGGGAGGTCACGGCGGTGGGGTCAATGCCCTTCAGCCGTTCGGCATAGGCTGGCGCTGCCATCGCGCTGCGCAGGACCTCCGGCAGGCGGGAAAACAGCTCGGTCTCGCGCGCGCCCGGTTCGCGCGTCTCGCGGGCGTCGTAATGGGCGGTCATGGCGGGTCTTTCCGGGTTGGCATCCGTTGCGCGCCGCCGCCGGCATGGGTATCAGACGGCCATTGACTCGGCTTGAAGAGGACGCGATGGCGGAGGAAGGAATGATTGCGGCGGACGTCGTCGCGCGCCTGAAGCGCCGCATGATCGAGGACGCGCTGCCGCTGTGGTCGATGATCGGCTGGGATGACGCCGCAGGCGGCTTCATCGACCGGCTGCACCGCAACGGCACAGCGGACACGGCCGCGCCGCGGCGCGTGTTCGTCCAGGCCCGCCAGATCTGGTGCTACGCCAAGGCGGCGCAGATGGGCTGGTACCCGCAGGGGCGCGCCATCGCGCTGAAGGGGCTGGAGCACCTCCTGGCCAAGGCGAAGGCGCCCGACGGCAAGCCTGGCTATGTGCACCGACTGACGCCGGAGGGGGCGGTGCTGGACGCGCGGCGCGATGCCTATGACCACGCCTTCATCCTGTTTGCGCTCGCGACCGTCTACACCCTCGACCAGGACGCCCAGGTGCGCGCCGAGATCGACGCGCTGCTCGCTTTCCTCGATGGCCACCTGCGCTCGCCGCATGGCGGCGTCCACGAAAGCCTGCCGGTCTCGCTGCCGCGCCGGCAGAACCCGCACATGCACCTGTTCGAGGCGATGATCGCGTGCTTCGACGCGACCCACGATCTGTCGTTCCAGAACCGCGCCGGCGAGTTCTTCGCGCTGTTTCTCGCCAATCTCTACGACAAGCAGAAGCACATCCTGACCGAGTATTTTGAGGAGGACTGGTCGAAGATCGAGCCGGTCAGCGTTGAGGCCGGCCATCAGGCGGAATGGGTCTGGCTGCTGAAGGGTTTCGAACGCATCACGGGATGCCCGACCGGGCAGCGCCGCGCCGAGCTGCTCGCGACCGCGCTGCGCTATCGCGACGAGGCGACCGGCTGCCTCACTGACGAGGGCGATGCTGTCGGCAACATCCGCCGTGCGACGCGCCGGCTGTGGCCGCAGACCGAGATGGCGAAGGCGTGGATCGCGCAGGCCGAGTCCGGCGAGGCGGGCGCCGCGGACGAAGCGCGTGCGGCGCTGGTGCTGCTCGAACGGCATTACCTCAGCCATCCCGTCAAGGGCGGCTGGTACGACCAGTTCGATCGCGACGGCAAATCGCTGGTCGACACCATTCCTGCGTCGTCGTTCTATCATGTTCTCTGCGCAGTCACCGAAGCGGAGCAGGTGCTCGAGTGAGTTTCAGAGCCACCGCTTGCGGCGCTTGAAACTCTTGAGGTTCTTGAAGCTTTTGCGCTGGTCGCCGGCGCCGCCGAGGTAGAACTCCTTGACGTCCTCGTTGTCGCGGAGCTCGTCGGCGGTGCCGTCGAGCACGACCTTGCCCTGCTCCATGATGTAGCCGTGGCTCGCCACCGACAGCGCGGCGCGCGCGTTCTGCTCGACCAGCAGGATGGTGACGCCGAGGTCGCGGTTGATCTTCTGGATGATGGAAAACACCTCTTTCACCAGCAGCGGCGACAGGCCCATCGACGGCTCGTCCATCAAAATCATCTTCGGGCGCGCCATCAGCGCGCGGCCGATCGCGAGCATCTGCTGCTCGCCGCCGGAGAGATAGCCGGCAAGACCAGTGCGCTCCTTCAGGCGCGGGAAATAATTGAAGACCATGTCGAGATCGGCATCGACCTCGCGGTCCCTGCGGGTGAAGGCGCCGAGCCTGAGGTTTTCCAGCGAGGTCATGTCGGCGACGATGCGCCGGCCCTCCATCACCTGGAAAATGCCGCGGCGGACGATCTTGTCGGGATCGATGCCGTTGATGCGTTCGCCCTCGAACAGGATCTCGCCGCGCGTGACCTCGCCGTCCTCGGTCTTGAGCAGCCCCGAGATCGCCTTCAGCGTCGTCGACTTGCCAGCGCCGTTGGCCCCCAGCAGCGCCACGATCGCGCCCTTGGGCACGTCGAGGCTGAGGCCGCGCAGCACCAGGATGACGTCGTCATAGACGACCTCGATGTTGCGCACGGCGAGGAGGGCGCCAGGCGCCACAGCTGTGGGAGTGGTGCGGGTTGCTTCAATGGTTTGGGACATGCGTCTTCAATTCTCCGCTGTCGTCACAGCTTTGTCCGTCATTCCGGGTTCGATGCTTCGCATCGCCCCGGAATGACGAACGGACCGAGCTCACCAGCCCAGCAGCTCCGGCTTGCGCGGCAGCTCGACGGTCTTGACCTTCTCGAGCTTGATCGTGCCCTTGGCCATGAGGTCGTTAAGGTCGCCGTCGGTCGCGCCCGACACCTTGGTGCGATAGAGGTCGACCTTCAGCGTGCCGCGGTGGTCCTTGTCGGTCCAGGTCGAGGGATTGCAGACGCCCTCCATGCCGGCCGGCACCCAGTCCTTCTTCTGGTAGAAGCCCTTGGCGACGATTTCGCCGGTGGCGCCGCCGTTCTTGGCGGCCCAGTCGAGCGCCTCCTTCATGTACAGCGCCGAGCAGACCGCGGCGATGTAGTGCACCGGTCGATAGACCTTGCCGGTGGGGTCCGACATCTTGGAGATCTCCATCACCGTCTTCATGCCGGGCGCATCGCCGCCCCAGCTCACCGCCGTGCGTAGCGGGAAGATGACGCCATTGGCGGCGTCGCCTGCGGTCTTGGCGGCGTTCTCGTCCATGCCCCAGACATTGCCGAGGAACTGGATGTCGACGCCGGCGGTCTTGCAGGCCTTCATCACCGAGATGTTGGAGGCCGCGGTGTTGCCGAGATAGGCGTAGTTGGCGCCCGAGGATTTCAGGCTGAGGCACTGCGCGCTGTAGTCACCCGGGGAGAGCGCGAACACCAGCGGCGGCAGCACCTCGAAGCCGAGCTCCTGCGCCATGGCTTCGCCAGCCGCCTTCGGGGCGTTCGGATAGGGATGGTTGGCACCCATGTGCACGAACTTGGGCTTGCCGGACTTCCCCTTGGCCTTCCAGTCCTCGGCGGCCCACATCAGCATCGCGCGCAGCGAGTCCGAATAGCTCGGGCCATAGAAGAAATTGTAAGGTGCGGGCTTGGCCTTGCCGCTGACCCCTTCGGGATCGGTGAGCGCGGCAGCATAGGAGCCGGACATGTCGGGAATCTTGTCCTGGGCGAGGAAGCCGGTCAGCGCCTCGGTATCGGCGGTGCCCCAGCCCATGATCGCCGCGACCTTGCTGTCCGGCGCCGACCATTTCTTGTACAGCGCGATCGCGCGCGGAACCTGGTAGCCATAGTCGTTGGTGTCGACATTGAGCTGCTTGCCGTTGACGCCGCCATTCTTGTTGACCCAGGCGAAGGTGTCGGCGACGGCCTGGCCGTAGGGCGTGCCGACGTCCGAGGTGCCACCCGAGTAATCGGCGAGGTGGCCGATCGCGATCTGCGCCTGCGCGCCCGCCGAGAATGCGGCAATCGCGATCGCGAGCGATGCGGTGCTCAAAAGAGATTTTGTCTTCATTGGTTGCTCCTCCTGTTTATTCGTTGGTTCGTGAGTTTCCGCGCTCAGTGCGAGAACGGGTAGAGTTTCCAATACGCCTTGATCTGCCGCCAGCGATGCGCAAGCCCGTCGGGTTCGAACATCAGGAATGCGATGATGATCACCCCGATCGCGATCTCGCGCAGGAAGGTGATGTTGTTGTTGAGCGACAGCGCCTTGTCGATCGCGCCGCCCTTCAGATAGAGGCTGATGAACTCCATCGTCTCCGGCAGCAGCACCACGAAGGCGGTGCCCATCAGCGTGCCCATGATCGAGCCGGTGCCGCCGATGATGATCATGGCCAGGAACAGGATCGAGCGCTCGATGCCGAAACCCTCCTGCGAGACCACGAGTTGATAGTGCGCATAGAGCGCGCCGGCGATGCCGGCGAAGAAGGCGGCGAGGCCGAACGACAGCGTGCGGTATTTGGTGAGGTTGATGCCCATGATCTCGGCGGAGAGATAATGGTCGCGGATCGCCACCAGCGCGCGGCCATCGCGCGTGCGCATCAGATTGGTGACGAGGATGTAGCTCACGAGCACATAGGCCAGCACGACGTAGAAATACTGCTTATCCCCGCGCAGCGTGTAGCCGAAGATCGAGAACGGCTCGGCGCTCGCCGGCACCGAGCCGCCGGAGAACCATTCGGCGCGGGAGAAGAAATCGAGCAGGATGTATTGCGCGGCCAGGGTCGCGATGACGAGGTAAAGGCCCTTCAGCCGCGCGGCCGGAATGCCGAAGATCAGCCCGACCAGCGCGGTGACGATTCCTGCGAGCGGGATCGCGAAGAACACCGGGATCGGCGCATTGTTGGAGATGTAGGCCGAGGTGAAGGCGCCGAGCAGGAAGAAGGCGGCATGCCCGATCGAGATCTGGCCGGTGAAGCCGACCAGGATGTTGAGGCCGAGTGCTGCGATCGAGAAGATACCAATCTGGATCAGGATGCTGAGCCAGTATCCGCCAAGGAATTGCGGCACGAGGCAGAGCAGCAACACGCCGGCGATCGCGAAGTTGCGGCTGGTCGTGGTCGGGAAGATCGTGGTGTCCGCGGCATAGGAGGTGCGGAAATCACCAGCGGGGATGAGGGCAGGGCCGGCCATAGGTCAGATCCGCTCGATGTCGTGGGTGCCGAACAGGCCGTAAGGCTTGATCATCAGCACGATGATGAGCACGTAGAACGGCGCGATCTCGTAGAGATTGCCCCAATGCAGATATTGGCTGTCGACATATTGGGCGACGTTTTCGAGCAGGCCGATGATGATGCCGCCGAGCACGGCACCGCCGACCGAATCGAGCCCGCCGAGGATCGCCGCCGGAAACACCTTGATGCCGTAGGCGGCGAGGCCCGAGGATACGCCGTTCACCACGGCGACGACGACACCTGCGACCGCGGACACCGTCGCTGAGATCGCCCAGGCCATCGCGAACACGCTCTTGACGGAAATGCCGAGCGACTGCGCGACCTGCTGGTTGAACGCGGTGGCGCGCATCGCCAGGCCATATTTCGAGGCGCGGAAGAACCAGGCCATGCCGATCATCATCGCGACCGAGACCACGAGGCTCATCACATAGACGGTCTGGATCTGGAGGCCGAACAGGCTCACCGACTGGCTCTCGAACACGCGCGGGAACGGCTGCGGGTTGACGCCGAACATCCATTTCAGCGTCGCCTGGAGCACGGTGGAGAGGCCGATCGTCACCATGATCACCGAGATGATCGGCTCGCCGATCATCGGCCGCAGGATCAGCACCTGGACCGCGATGCCGAACACGAACATGAACACCAGCGTGATCGGCATGCCGATCCAGAACGGCACCTGGTATTTGGCGAGCAGCGCCCAGCACACCCAGGCGCCGACCAGCAGCAATTCACCTTGCGCGAAATTGACGACCTGCGTCGCCTTGTAGATCAGCACGAACGACATCGCGACCACGCCGTAGAGCGTGCCGACGACGAGGCCGTTGACCAGGAGCTGGATGAGGAAGGCGCTGTTCATGTCGGTTGACCCAGCTCGTCATTGCCGGGCTTGACCCGGCAATCCATCGATGCGGAAAGAAGATTGTTCGGAAGAGGATGGATGCGCGGGTCAAGCCCGCGCATGACGGCCATTTGTGTCACTCCGCAGCCTCCGCCATGTGCCCGTGTCCGCCGAGATCCACCACGCGCAGCGTGGTGCGCACCCTCTGCGTGGTGCCGTCCTGGAAGCGGATCACGGTGTCGACGGGGATGTCGGCATCGCCGCGATAGATGGCGTCGATGATGCCTTCGTATTTCTCGTTGATGACGCCGCGGCGCACTTTCCTGGTGCGGGTGAGCTCGCCGTCGTCGGCGTCCAGTTCCTTATAGAGCAAGAGGAAGCGCGAGATGCGCTGGGCCGGCGGCAGCGTGGCGTTGACGGTCTCGACCTCCCTCTGCAGCAGCTTATAGACCTCGGGCCGCGAGGCGAGGTCGCTGTAGGTGGTGAAGGAGAGGCGGTTCTTCTCAGCCCATTTCGAGATGATGGAGTAGCGGATGCAGATCATCGCCGCGAGCGCGTCGCGGCCGGCGCCGAGCACCACGGCCTCGGCGATATAGGTCGAGAACTTCAGCTTGTTCTCGATGAACTGCGGCGAGAAGCGCTCGCCGCGCGAGGTCTCGGCGAGATCCTTGATGCGGTCGATGACGACGAGCTGCTGGTTGGCATTGAAATAGCCGGCATCGCCCGACAGCATCCAGCCGTCCTTGATGTCGGCAACGCTCGCCTCGGGGTTCTTGTAATAGCCGAGGAACATGTTGGGATGCCGCACCACGATCTCGCCGACGCCGTGGACATCGGCATTGTCGATGCGGATCTCGACGCTGTCGGCCATCGGCACGCCGGTCGTGTCAGGATCGACCTTGCCCTCGGGGTGCAGCGTGTAGGCGCCCAATAGCTCGGTCTGGCCGTAGAGCGTGCGCAGCGGCACGCCCATGGCCTGAAAGAACTTGAACGTATCAGGCCCGAGCGCCGCGCCGCCGGTGGCGGCCGAGCGCAACCGGGTGAAGCCGAGGCGGTCGCGCAGCGCGCGAAACAGGATCGCGTCGGCCAAGCCGGACCGCTTGCCCTGTTCGAGCGCGGCAAGACCCGACTTCATGCCGATGTCGAACAGCCGCTGCTTGAAGGGCGTCGCGTCCATCACCTTGGCGCGGACGTCGGCGGCGATCGATTCCCAGACCCGTGGGGCAAAGAGCACGAAGGTCGGCGCGATCTCGCGCAGATCGTTCATCATCGTGTCGGGCTCTTCGACGAAGTTGATCTTCATCCGGCAGAGCAGACCTTTGCCGAGCACGTAGACCTGCTCCATGATCCAGGGCAGCGGCAGCACCGAGACGTATTCGTCGTCCGGCCCCTTCGGGTCGAAGGCGAGATAGGTCGCGCAATGGCCGAGCACGCGGCCGGCGGCGAGCATGGCGAGTTTGGGATGTGAGGTAGTGCCCGACGTGGTGCAGAGGATCGCGACGTCCTCGCCCTTGGTCGCATCTACGAGCTTGTCGTAAAGCTCCGGCTCCCGTGCGGCCCGCGCGCGGCCGAGCTCGGCAAATTTCTCCGCCGACATCAGCCGCGGGTCGTCGTACTTCCGCATTCCACGAGGATCGGAATAGATGATGTGCTTCAGCTTCGGCACGCGGTCGGCCAGCGTCAGCAGCTTGTCGACCTGCTCCTCGTCCTCGGCGAAGACGAGCTGCGCCTCGCCGTAGTTCAGGAGATAGGAGGCTTCCTCATCCAGCACGTCGCGATAGAGCCCGAGGCTCAATCCACCGATCGCGTGCGTGGCGACTTCCGCCGCCACCCAGTCCGGCCGGTTGTCGCCGATGATGCCGATCACGTCACTCCGGCTGAGGCCGAGCTCGATGAGGCCGAGCGCGAAATCGCGCACCCGCGTCTGGTAGTCGTTCCAGGTGAACAGGCGCCAGAGCCCGAGATCCTTCTCGCGCAGCGCGATCTCGTTGCCATGTTCCTTCGCGTTGAGCCGGAGCATCTTCGGATAGGTGTCGGCCTGCGCGACGCGGCCTGCATAATCCATCATGCCGCGCTCTCCTGTGCGGGCGGGGCATCATCGGGATCGACCAGCGCCTCGTCTTCTTCACCAAGATAGGCGCGCTTGACGTGGGGATCGGCGAGCACGGTGGCCGGATCGCCCTCGGCGATCTTGCGGCCGAAATCCAGCACCATGACGCGGTGGGAGATGTCCATCACCACCCCCATGTCGTGCTCGATCATCACCACCGTCATCCCGAACTCCTCGTTAAGGTCGACGATGTAGCGAGCCATGTCCTCCTTCTCCTCGAAGTTCATGCCGGCCATCGGCTCGTCGAGGAGGATGAGGCGCGGCTCCAGCGCCATGGCGCGGGCGAGTTCCACGCGCTTGCGCAGACCGTAGGGCAGGGTGCCGGCGGTCGCCTTGCGCACCGACTGGAGGTCGAGGAAATCGATGATCTCTTCCACCTTGCGGCGATGCTCGAGCTCTTCCTTGCGCGCGCCGGTGAGCCAGTACAGCGATCCCGTGAGGAAATTGTTCTTCAGGAGGTGATGGCGCCCGACCATGATGTTGTCGAGCACGCTCATGTGGTGGAACAACGCCAGATTCTGGAAGGTGCGGCCGATGCCGAGCGTCGGACGCGCGTTCGGCGTCAGGCCGGTGATGTCGCGGCCCTGGTAGAACAGCTGGCCTTCGGTCGGCTTGTAGCGACCGGAAATACAGTTCACGATCGAGGTCTTGCCGGCCCCGTTGGGGCCGATGATCGAGAACAGCTCGCCCTCCCTGATGGCGAAGCTGACATCGGTCAGCGCACGGACGCCGCCGAATCGCAAGGACACGCCGCGCACTTCGAGACTGGTAGCCACCAAACAAATCCCTCCCGGTGATGGCGCATTCAGTGGCGCTCTTCGTCCGTTCGTCGGTGCGATCCTAGTACGGCCGAGCCGGCGAGGCCATGCAGCGATTGGTCCCGACCGGAGCCGCGCCACTCTGATCCCGAACGGGATCAAAAGCCGCATCGCCCAAGGTGGCTCTCAATAGGGGAAAGCGCTATTTTGAAATGTCTCCGGCCTGACAATTCTGCGACAAAGTTTTTCGGACCGAGGCGGCCTCCATCTTTCGTCGGATGGCAGCGGAATTAATCAATCATGTTGCAATGCAACAGAAGGGCGGAGTGACAAGACGGTGCGGCTGGCCCGGGGATCATGATTTCAGAGGATCATCTGAAGCGCGTCGCCGCCTGGTCGCGCGAGCTCACGCCAGCGGAGATCGAGGTCGCTCGCGCCGGGATCACGGAGCGGTCCTACGGCACCGGCGAGACCGTGTTCATGCGTGGCGACACGTTTGCCTATTGGGCCGGCATGGTCAGCGGGCTCGCGCGGATGGGCGGGGTCTCGCGCGATGGCAAGGAGACCAGCCTTGCCGGGCTGACGGCGGGGGCCTGGTTCGGCGAGGGCAGCGTGCTCAAGAATGAGCCGCGCCGCTACGACGTGGTCGCGCTGCGCAACAGCCGCGTCGCGTTGATGGAGCGCAGCGCCTTTATGTGGCTGTTCGAGAACAGCGTCGGCTTCAACCGCTTCCTGGTGCGCCAACTCAACGAGCGGCTCGGCCAGTTCATCGGCATGCTCGAGGTCAATCGCACGTTGGACGCCACCGCGCGTCTCGCCCGCAGCATCGCCTCGCTGTTCAATCCGATCCTGTATCCGGAATCGACCCGGCATCTGGAGATCACCCAAGAGGAGATCGGCGCGCTCTCGGGCATGTCGCGCCAGAACGCCAATCGCGCGCTGAACCGGCTGGAGAAAGAAGGTCTGCTGCGGCTTGAATATGGTGGCGTCACCATCCTCGATATCGAGCGGCTGCGCGGGTATGGGGATTAGCGCGCGTTGGCGGGAGCGTGGACAGGCCAGAGGTCGGCGCGCCAGCGGATCGCGATCGCCAGCATCGCGACGAAGCCGGCGGCGGCGTAGAGCGACCCGGTCGCAGAATAGCCGATGACGTCGATCAGGCTGCCGGCCGCGAGCAAGCCGATCGGCAGGCCGTAGATCACCATCATGCGTACGCCCATTACGCGGCCGCGCAGATGCGCGCTCGCGGTGCGCATCAGGATCACGGCCGCCGAGATCATCGACATGCTCTGGGCGATGCCGGCGAGCACGAGACAGGCCATCGCCACCGGCATGGTCCTGATCTCGACGAACACCAGCAGCATGGCGTACCAGGCCAGCGTCGCCCCGATCAGCAGCCGGGCGATGCGCAATCCGCTGACGAGGCTGAGCGTGATCGAGCCGATCAGCGAGCCGACAGCGAAGCTCGCCGAGAGGTAACCGAGGCCGGTCTGGTCAGTGTGAAAGATCTCCCGCGCAATGTAGGGCAACAGTCCACCGGTGAAGGGAAACGCGGTGAGATTGGCCAGGAAGGCAACGCAGAGCGCAGCGCGCATTCCCGGGCCATTCCAGGCGTAGACGATCCCTTCCTTCAGATCGTCCAGCAATCGTGACACCGCGTGGCTGTTTGCCGGAAGATCGCTCGTGGTGACGGTCCTTTTGGGCCGGGTCAGGCAGAGCATGAGAAGCGCGGCCACGAAGTAGAGGCAGGCGATCGCGACATAGACGAGGCCGATGCCGAGCACGGCGAACAGTCCGGCGCCCGTCAGCGCTCCGGCGATGCGGGCGCTGTCCTGGGTCGTACTTGCCACGCTGATGGCGCCCACGAGGTGCTCGGCCGGCATGATGTCAGCGAGCAGCGCGCCGCGCACGCCGAGATCCGATGGACGGATCAGACCCATGATCGCAACGATGATCATGACGTTCAGCGGCGACAAATGACCGGTCAGTGCCAGAGCCATGATGGTCGACGAGAGCACGGTGTAGGCAAGACGCATCACGACCAGGAGATCGCGATGACCGATGCGGTCGCCGATCATGCCGAACACCGGTGCGACCAGCGTCCCGACGAACTGGAGCGAGGCAAGCACGGTCAGCAGCAGCACCGAGCCGGTCTCGACCATGATGTACCAGCCAAGCACCAGCGTCTCGACCTCGAACGCCCAGGAGGTGAGCAGGTCGGACGGCCACTGGAAGCGATAATTGCGGATGCGGAACGGCGCGAGCGCGGAAGGTCTCGTGGGTGTGCTCAAGATGCGTTGACGGGTTTCAGGACGATTCCCGGTCCTTATTATTTGTTCTTCTGTTCGGCAGGGTAGTCCAGGCGATGCGTCTGTCAATTGGCGCTACCGCATGCCGCCATGCTTGCCAATGATCTACGGTGCGTCTGTGCGTCTGCAGCATTGCCTCGTTACCCAGCCGATACGAAGAGGCAGACGAGCCACCGCTTGCTCTTCTGGCGCACAAAGCCCATTCTGGTCCGCATTCTGAGGCCCATTTGATAGGGCCAACGGATCGCGCCATCGCGGCTTCCGCGAGGTCTTGAGCCATGAACTGCTCCGGCTGCGGTTTCGAGGTTCAGAGCGGCTTTGCCTTCTGCCCGAAGTGCGGCACGAAGCAGCCGAACGCGTGCCCCGGCTGCGGCTTTCCATGCGCACCGGATTTCGCGTATTGCCCGAAATGCGGCGCCCTGGTCGGCGAGGTCCCTCAGTCCGGAGCACAGGCGCGGCCGACGGCGCCGGTCAGGGTATCCTCACCGCCACTGGCGCCGACAACAGACCCTCAACAGGCATTTCGACCGCAGCCGGACAAGATCGACGGCGAAGCCAATCGCCGCACCATCACCGTGCTGTTTGCGGATCTCAGCGGCTTCACCGCGATGAGCGAACGCCTCGACCCCGAGGTCATGCAGACGCTTCAGAACGAGTTGTTCGAGGAGCTGACGGCGGCCGTGCAAGGCTTTGGCGGCTTCGTGGACAAGTTCATCGGCGATGCGCTGCTGGCGCTGTTCGGTGCGCCGGCTGCGCACGAGGACGATCCGGAGCGGGCAGTCCGCGCTGCCATCGACATGATCAAGCGGACGGCGCAGCTCAGCGAACGAGTGAGGGCGTTTGCCGGTTCACCCCTGCTGCTCCATGTCGGGATCAACACCGGGCACGTGGTCGCGGGCGGGCTGGGTGTGGGCATTGCCAAATCCTACTCGGTGACCGGCGACACGGTGAATACCGCTCAGCGGTTGCAGTCGATGGCGCCCCCGGACCAGGTGCTGGTCGGGCCGTTGACCTACCGTCTGACCCGGCACGCATTCGCGTATGAATCGCTTGGCGAGATCTCGCTCAAAGGCAAGATGGGCAGCGTCCTGGTCCATCGTCTCAAAGGGCTGCTCGACATGCCGCGCGCGGCACGAGGCCTCGACACGCTGGGCCTCAGTGCGCCCCTGATCGGCCGCGACGCCGAACTTTCCCGCGTGATCGGCAGTCTCGATCGCGCGTGCGGCGGGGCGGCGCAACTGGTGCGGCTGGTCGGCGAAGCGGGCATCGGCAAAACGCGCCTCGTGAACGAATTCGTCGCCCGTATCCGCGATGAAGAGCGCTTCGAGGGTGTGGCGATCCGGCAGGCGGTCTGTTCGCCGCTCGGCGAACAATCCTACGGTACGCTCGCCGCAGTGCTGCGCAGCGCCTATGGCATCGCACAGAAGGCCAGCGCCGCGGAGACTGAGGCCAAGCTGACTGAAGCGCTGTCAGAGCTTGGCCTTGCGGCCGAGGAGGCGGAGCGGTTGATGCCGCTCTATGTCCACGTTCTCGGTCTCGGGGGCGCGGACGCCGTATTGCAGCATATCGAGCCCGAACAGCTCCGGCGCCAGATATTCTTTGCGATCCGGACCGTCTTCGAACGGCGCCTGGCCTTGTCGCCGCTTCTGATCATTGTCGAGGATCTGCACTGGGCGGATGCCGTATCCCTCGAAGCGCTGCGATTCCTGATGGATCGGCTGGAGCGCACGCGGCTGATGCTGTTGTTTACGCATCGACCAATGCTGGAGCTGGATCAGTTCGGTTCGGGTCGGATCAGCCACACAACCATCCGCTTGCCTCCACTCGGTGACGCCGACGGACAAAAGCTGCTCGCGGCTTTTTTCAGTCTCGGTTGGCGTGAGCCGCCCGGAAGTCTGTTTAGCCGGATCCTGGAGCGCGCGAGCGGCAATCCACTTTTCCTCGAGGAGATCATCCGCGGTCTCATCGAAGCTGGCGGCCTGGAACGTGACGGCTCGCAATGGCGGATCAAGTCGGATGAAGTCGCCGCCGATATCCCTGCGAGCATTCAAGCTCTGTTGTTGGCGCGCCTGGATCGGCTGCCGCATGAGGTGCGTCGGTTGGCGCAGGAGGCCGCGGTGATCGGCCCCCGCTTCGATGTGGCTCTGCTCGGCGCGGTAGCAACCGGGCAGGCGAAGGTCGAAGTGGGAGTAGAGCTTCTGTGCGACGCCGAGATTGTCGAGGAAGTCGCGGGCGCTAATTCGATTTCGCCGCGATGCTACCGTTTCACGCAGACCATGCTTCAGGACGTGATCTATCAAAACCTGCTCTTGCAGCGGCGGATCGAGCTTCATGGACGCATTGGTGCCGCGCTGGAGCAGCTCTATGGCAACGAGCCCGAGCGGCTTGAAGACCTCATCCTGCTCGGACATCACTTCAGCCTCAGTGCGCGCAAGCCGAAAGGCGCACGCTATCTGCGCGCGGCCGGCGATCGCGCGCGCGCAACCTATGCCAATGACGATGCCATCCGTCTCTACCAACAGGCCCTCGCCGTGCTGTTGACCGGTGGTGAATGCGACCCGGAGCGGCTGGTTCTGTACGAGCAGATCGCGGATCTCTGTGGTGCGGCCGGCCGTCGCAACACGGCCGAGGAGCACTACCAGAGTGCGCTGGAGGGGTGCCGCGTCGCAGCGGATTGCATCGGCGAAGCGCGAATTCTTCGCAAGCTTGGCCGGTTGTTGTGGGACGCCGGCAAGCGGATCAAGGCCGAGACGCATTACGCCGAGGCGGCTGAACGGCTTGGAGGGGTCGAAGCGCCCATCGAGCGGGCGCACCTGTCGCAAGAACGCGGCCGCCTGGCCTTTCGCATGGGCGATCATATGGCCGCCGCGAGATGGGCCGACCAGGCGCTTGGCTACGCCCGATCCGCGCCTGCCGCCGCGGACGAACAGGCCGGACTCGAGGCGGCGCGCGCCATTGCCGAGGCCCTCAATACCAAGGCGGTTGCCCTGGCGCGGCTTGGACGACACCAGGATGCGGTGCGCGAAGTGGAGCAAAGTGTCGAAGCAGCCGAAGCCGCCGGCCTTTTCAACGTGGCATGCCGCGGCTACACCAATCTCGCGGTGCTCTACACGATTGTCGACCCGGCGCAGGCCATGAAGGTTTGTCGGCGCGGGCTGGATGTCGCGCATCGTATTGGCGACCTCGGGTTCCAGGCGCGCCTTCTTGCCAATTTTGCCGTCGCCTGTTGCACCTTCACGGACAAATGCACCGACGAAGGCGTGCCCGCCGCCGAAAAGGCGATCGAGATCGACCGGGCGCTCGATCAGCGCGAGCATCTCCCCGTACCCCTGATCGTACTCGGGCAGATCCATCAATGCCATTTCCGGCCCGATCAGGCTGCTCGCTGCTACAATGAGGCCATCGAGGTCGCGAGCGAAACCGGCGAGCCGCAACAGCTCTTTCCATGCTACGATGGCCTAGCGACATTGAACCTTGATCGCGGCGACATGGCTGAAGCCGAGCGCTATTTCGCGCTGGCCGATGATGTCTGCACCAGGCACGGGCTTGATCCCGCCGGACTGATTGTACTGCCATTTCTTGACTAGGTCATGTGAAGGAGTTCAACCATGTCAGAACGTCATGTCGATGGACCGCTTCAACCGGGCGATCGCGCGCCCAACATCGTGCTGGACGCCATCACGCGCGAAGGGAAGGTCGCACTCGAGGATTTTCGCGGGCACAGTCCGATATTGGTAGGCCTGTTTCGAGGTTTGCATTGCCCGTTCTGCCGCCGCCATATTGCGGCACAGGCGCAGCTTGACGCAGCCCTGCGTGACAAGGGTGTCGAAAGTCTCACCGTCGTCAATACGCCGACCGATCGGGCGCGGCTCTACTTCCGATATCACCCGTTGCCCAATCTGCTCGCCGCGTCTGATCCGGAGCGGGTGTCGCACCGTGCGTTCGGTTTGCCCAATCTCGAGTTCACCGAGAACGAAACCGAGTGGCCGCGCAAGGTGGGCATGGACGTGATCATGAGCATGCAGGTGGACATTCCCGGAGAATTGCCCGGGCCCATGAATCGCCTGGCTGCTGCCGAGCAGCTCAACAACAAGGATGGCTACGAGATGATGGAAGCCGATCAGCGCATGGCAGCAACCGGCCATGGCCAGCTGTTCGGCCAGTTCCTGCTTGATCGGGAGGGAATTGTACGCTGGAGCTTTACCGAGGTACCCGAAGGCGGGCAGCGCATGTTCGGAATGCCGAGCCCGAAGGAGCTGATGTCGGCTGCTTCGCAGGTAGCAGGCTAGGCGTCGCGTATCCTGTCTTGCGCGTGTCGGACTCTCAGGTCTCTCGTGACGGCAACTTCTCGGCAAGCCTGACCGCCATCGCGGAGATCAGTGGCCGCATGAAATAGGCGTTCTCCGCCGGAACGATGTCGGCGCGCAAGCCATGTCCGGCAAGTTCGCCGGATACCGCGGGTCCCACCGACGCGATCAGCGTCCGCTCGAAGCCTTTGCGCAATTTCGCTTCGCTGCCATGGGCCTTCGCCGCTTCGATCAGGCGGCGGACCTGGCCGAGATTGGTCAGAGCGATGCAATCGATCCGTCCCTCCGCCATGTCGTCGATCGCGGCGACGATATTGGCATCCGCGGCCTTGGAATCGTAGACATAGGGCAGCACGCTGTCGACCTCGGCGCCTTGCGCGGCGAGCGCGCCGGTCAGCGTGCTGTGGTCCTTGTCCGGATAGAGCTGGAGGCCAAGGCGATGCCCCTTCAGGTCGAGCTTGCCCAGCATCTCGATCACGCCCTCGCTGGTCGGCTTCTCCGTGGTCTGCTGCGCCTCGAGCGAGACCTCGCGCAGCGCCTTGCCGGGCTTCGGGCCGCGGGTGAATTTTCGTGCCTTGGCGAGCGACGTGACAAGGGCTTGGTCGAGCCCGCGAGCGCGCGCGAGCTTCATGATCCGCCGCAGGCCTTCGCCGGTCATCAGCACGAGATCGTCGAACGGCTTGTCTATCGCGCGGCGGATCCAGGCTTCGACCGGGGCGGGGTCCGGCGCATCCTCGATGGTGAACATCGGACATTGCACGACCTCGGCGCCTTGCTCGGCCAGAAGCTTGGAAAACTGTGCCTCCTCGCGGGTTTCCAGGATCAGGATGCGGGTGCCGTTCAAACGGTCGGCCATGGGCGTGCTCCGGTCAGTCAAATCGCAATGTTACGTTCATCCTGACTCCGCGGTCGGGATTGGCGCAAGGGCAGGGTCGGTGCTAGAGCAGGGCGCAAATCGCGGACCGTTCCGCGGCCCTTGCACAAACCTTCATCAAGAGCCATGCCCGACCATCAATATGTGCTGACCCTGTCCTGTCCGGATCGCCCCGGCATCGTCTCGGCGGTGTCGACCTTCCTGGCGAATTCCGGACAGAACATTCTCGACGCCCAGCAGTTCGACGACGTCGAGACAAAGAAGTTCTTCATGCGCGTGGTGTTCACCGCCGCCGATCTCGCCGTGGAACTGTCTGCGCTCCAGACCGGCTTTGCCGCGATCGCCGAGCGCTTCGGCATGGAGTGGCAGATGCGCGACCGCGCCGCGCATCGCAAGGTAATGCTGCTGGTGTCGAAATCGGATCATTGCCTGGTCGACATCCTCTATCGCTGGCGCACCGGCGAATTGCCGATGACGCTCGCCGCGATCGTGTCCAACCACCCGCGTGAGGTCTATGCGGGGCTCGATTTCGGCGGCATCCCGTTCCACCATCTGCCGATCACGAAGGAGAGCAAGCCCGAGCAGGAGGCGCAGATCCTCGATCTCGTCGCCAAGACCGGGTCCGATCTCGTCGTGCTCGCCCGCTACATGCAGATCCTGTCCGACGATCTCTCGGCAAAGCTGTCCGGGCGCTGTATCAACATCCACCACTCGTTCCTGCCGGGCTTCAAGGGCGCAAAACCCTATCACCAGGCGCATGAGCGCGGCGTCAAGCTGATCGGTGCGACCGCCCACTACGTCACGCGCGACCTCGACGAAGGTCCGATCATCGACCAGGACGTCGAGCGCATCAGTCATCGCGACACGCCGGAGGATCTCGTCCGCAAGGGCCGCGACATCGAGCGCCGCGTGCTCGCCCGCGCGATCCGTTATCATCTCGACGATCGCGTCATCCTCAACGGGCGCAAGACCGTGGTGTTTGTGGATTAGCGAATAGTGAGTGGGGAGTGGCGAATGGACGGAGGGGGCGATATTCGCCACTCCCTATTCGCCATTCGCCCCGTTAACGCACCGCGCCGCCTGACGTCGTCCCCGTCGCGCCCTTCTGCGCCTGCTCTTCCTTCTCGCGATCGGCCGCCGGCAACAGCCGCTTGCGTTCGCGTTCTTTCATGTAGGCGTCGTATTGCGGCGTGCCCGGCCGCGGCGGAGCATCCGCCGGCAGGCCGCCGGCCCATTGCGGGATGTAGTCGCCCATGCCGGACGAGAGCTTTTCGTTGACGGTGCCGCAGCCGCACAGTCCCGCAGCGAGCGCAACGAGGGCAAGGACGGAGCAGAAAGACTTGGGCATTGTGGGGGCGCGGCTTCTGTCATGGGGCGCCAGCTCAGGCTGACGTCGGGAGAGTAGCCTTCAACAAGGTAAAATAGGCTTATTCGAGGTAGGTAATTTGTTACCTAGTCTTACCACCACGACCTCGCCGATGTCCGAATCCTGCAAAACATGGACGAAATCCTCCATCCACTCCGCCGGTCGCGTTCCTAGACTGCTACAGCAGGCTCGCGACAAATTGGCTTGGGCAGCGGAAGGGGCTTTTTCGTTGACAGGTCCATTTTATTTGTACAATCGTACAAATGGAGGCGGGCGCGGTCGGGAAGCTCGGGTTACCCCGACGTAACCGCAACACCGTCCCTCGCCGTCGGCAATCGGAACGTTCGGCTTGCGCCGAAGGGTCGCCAAACGTCCGATTGACAATGAGGGCGCGAAAGACGCCATGTGGCGCGCGATATCGCGCGTGCGTGAGCTAAACTGAGGCAAGGACCGGGCACTCGGTCCGGCGCACAAGAGGTCAGGAATGAAGGGGAGGGACATTTGATGTTCGAGCGCAAAATGTTTTCGCGGACCGCAGCAGCGGCCGCTATCGCAGGCCTTGCGGCAATCGCGCCGGCCAAGGCCGAGGACACCGTCAAGGTCGGCCTGATCCTGCCGATGACCGGCGGCCAGGCCTCGACCGGCAAGCAGATCGAAAACGCGATCAAGCTCTACATGCAGCAGAAGGGCGACACCGTCGCCGGCAAGAAGGTCGAGATCATCCTCAAGGACGACGCTGCGATTCCCGACAAGACCAAGACCGCCGCGCAGGAGCTGATCGTCAACGACAAGGTCAATTTCATCGCCGGCTTCGGCGTGACGCCCGCCGCGCTCGCGGCGGCGCCGCTGGCGACCCAGGCCAAGATCCCGGAAGTCGTGATGGCGGCCGGCACCTCCATCATCACCGAGCGCTCGCCCTATATCGTGCGCACCAGCTTCACCCTGGCGCAGTCCTCGACCATCATCGCGGACTGGGCGGTGAAGAACGGCATCAAGAAGGTGGCGACGCTGACCTCGGACTACGCGCCGGGCAATGACGCGCTGAACTTCTTCAAGCAGAACTTCACCGCGGGCGGCGGTGAAGTGGTCGAAGAGGTGAAGACCCCGCTCGCCAACCCCGACTTCGCGCCGTTCCTGCAGCGCATGAAGGACGCCAAGCCCGATGCGATCTTCGTGTTCGTGCCGGCCGGCCAGGGCGGCAACTTCATGAAGCAATATGCCGAGCGTGGTCTCGACAAGGCCGGCATCAAGGTGATCGGACCCGGCGACGTCACCGACGACGATCTGCTCAACAACATGGGCGATGCCGTGCTCGGCACGGTCACCGCGCATCTCTACTCGGCGGCGCATCCCTCGCAGATGAACAAGGACTTCGTCGCGGCCTACAAGAAGGCGTTCGGCAATCGTCCGGGCTTCATGGCGGTGAGCGGCTATGACGGCATCCACCTCATCTACGAGGCGCTGAAGAAGACCAATGGCGACACCAACGGCGACAAGCTGATCGAGGCGATGAAGGGCCAGAAGTGGGAGAGCCCGCGCGGCCCGATCTCGATCGACCCCGAGACCCGCGACATCGTGCAGAACATCTACATCCGCAAGGTCGAGAAGGTCGACGGCGAGCTCTACAACGTCGAGTTCGCGACCTTCGAAGCCGTCAAGGATCTCGGCAAGACCAAGAAGTGACCCGCGAAAGCGGGTCATCCCGGGGCGCGCATTAGCGCGAACCCGGGATCTCGAGATTGTTGAAACGAGATTCCGGGTTCAGCGCTGCGCGCTGCCCCGGAATGACGAACGACTACCAGGATTAGTCCAGCCTCGATGACCGCAATCCTCACCAACCTGTTCGATGGCGTTGCCTACGGCATGCTGCTGTTCGTGCTCGCCTGCGGGCTCGCGGTGACGCTCGGCCTGATGAACTTCGTCAATCTCGCGCACGGCGCCTTCGCCATGGCCGGCGGCTATGTCTGCATGGTGCTGGTCAACCGGATGGGCTGGCCGTTCTTCGCCGCGCTGCCGCTCGCCTTCGTCTCCTCGGCCGCGATCGGCATCCTGCTCGAGCGCACGCTCTACCGTCACCTCTATACGCGCAGCCATCTCGACCAGGTGCTGTTCACCATCGGCCTGACCTTCATGTCGGTCGCAGCCGTCGACTACATCCAGGGCTCCTCGCGCGTCTTCATCAACCTGCCGGCCGCGCTCCAGGGCCAGTTCGACGTGTTCGGCGTCGGCATCGGCCGCTACCGGCTGATGATCATCGTGATCTGCGGCCTGCTCACCATCGGCCTGCAGATGGTGCTGGCGAAGACGCGTTTCGGCAGCCGCCTGCGCGCCGCGGTCGACGATCCCCGTGCAGCCAGCGGCCTCGGCATCAACGTGCCGCAGGTGTTCGCCTTCACCTTTGCCTTCGGATGTGGGCTTGCCGGTCTCGGCGGCGCGCTCAGCGCCGAGATCCTCGGCCTCGATCCGTATTTCCCGCTGAAGTTCATGATCTACTTCCTGATCGTGGTCACCGTCGGCGGCTCGTCCTCGATCACCGGCCCGTTCCTGGCCTCGCTTCTGCTCGGCATCGGCGACGTCGCCGGCAAATATTACGTGCCGAAGATGGGCCCCTTCGTGATCTACACCATGATGATCGTGATCCTGATCTGGCGCCCGAACGGCCTGTTCGGCCGCACGGCCGCGCGTTGAGTTTGCCGATGAGCGCTTCTTCCGACGTCGGTTATCACGCCCAGCGCCAGGCGCGCTGGCACTATGGCGAAGTCGCCTTCTGGCTGATCGTGCTGGCCTGCGGCTTCCTGTTCCCCACGCGTTATCTGATCATGACCGACATCCTGCGCCTCGCGCTGTTCACGATGTCGCTCGATCTAATTCTCGGCTATGCCGGCATCGTCTCGCTCGGCCATGCCGCCTTCTTCGGCGTCGGCGCCTATGCGGCGGGACTGCTTGCGCTGCACGGCATCGTCAAGGAGCCCGTGCTGGCCCTCATCGTTGCCGGCCTTGCCGCGATGGTGCTCGGCTTTGCCACCAGCTTTCTCGTGATCCGCGGCGTCGACCTGACGCGGTTGATGGTCACGCTCGGTATCGCGCTGCTGCTGGAGGCGCTTGCCGAGCGCTTCTCCAACATCACTGGCGGCACTGACGGTCTCCAGGGGATCGAGATGCAGCCGATCTTCGGCGAGATCCCGTTCGACATGTTCGGCAAGGCCGGCTTCTTCTATTCGCTCGCCGTCCTGTTCCTGCTGTTCCTGTTCGCCCGCCGCGTCGTGCATTCCCCGTTCGGCCTGTCGCTGCGCGCGATCAAGAACAATCCGCTGCGGGCCGCCGCGATTGGCATCCCCGTCAATCGTCGACTGATCGCGATCTACACGCTGGCTGCGTTCTATGCCGGCATCGCCGGTGCGCTGTTCACCCAGACCACCGCGATCGCCTCGCTCGACGTGTTCGCCTTCGAGCGTTCCGCCGACTTGATGCTGGTGCTGGTGATCGGCGGCACCGGCTATCTCTATGGCGGCCTGATCGGCGCGGTGATCTTCCGCATGCTCCAGGAAGTGTTCTCCACCATCACCCCGCAATACTGGCAGTTCTGGATCGGCCTCGTGCTGGTCGTGATCGTGCTGGTCGGCCGCCAGCGCCTGCATCGCTGGGTGCTGTTTGTGCCGAACCTCGTCATCAAGCAGGTGGCCGGGCGCAAGGCCGTCGTCGCCGTGCCGGAGAGCGACGCATGACCATCGCGCTCGAGACCCAGAACCTCGAAAAGACCTTTGGTGGCCTGCGCGTGACGCGCGATCTGTCGCTCAAGGTCAAGCAGGGCGCCCGTCACGCGCTGATCGGCCCGAACGGCGCCGGCAAGACCACCGTGATCAACCAGCTCACCGGCGTGCTGAAGCCGAACTCCGGCCGCATCCTGCTCGAAGGCCAGGACATCACCGACCTGCCGGTGCACAAGCGCGTGCTGCGCGGCCTGTCGCGCACCTTCCAGATCAACCAGCTTTATCCCGACCTGACGCCACTCGAGACCATCGGCCTTGCCGTCTCCGAGCGTCTCGGCCATGGCGGCGACTGGTGGCGGCGGATGGGCACGCGCAACGACGTCAATGACGAGATCGCCGACCTGCTGACGCGCTTCCATCTGCTCGACGTCATGAACGAAGAGACCGTCACGCTGCCTTACGGCAAGCAGCGCCTGCTCGAGATCGCGGTCGCGATCGCCGCCAAGCCGCGTGTGCTGCTGCTGGACGAGCCCGCCGCCGGCGTGCCCGAGAGCGAGCGCCACGACATTCTCGCCGTCGTAGGCAGCCTGCCGCGCGATGTCACGGTGCTCCTGATCGAGCACGACATGGACCTCGTCTTCTCGTTTGCCGACCGCATCTCGGTGCTGGTCTCCGGCGCTCTGCTGACCGAAGGGCCGCCCGAGCAGGTCGCGCGCGATCCGCAAGTGAAGGCGGTCTATCTCGGCGAGGAGGCGGTCAATGTCTGACCTGCTCGCGATCGAGGCCTTGCGCGCTGGCTATGGCGAGGCGGTGGTGCTGCCCAACATGAGCCTGCGCCTCGCAGAGGGGCAGGTGTTGGCGTTGCTCGGCCGTAACGGCACCGGCAAGACCACGCTGATCAACTCCATTGTCGGCGTCACCCGCCGCTTCGCCGGCACCGTTGGGCTCGCCGGCACCGATGTCACAACCTTGCGGCCCGATCAGCGGGCGCGCGCCGGCATCGGCTGGGTGCCGCAGGAGCGCAACATCTTCCGTTCGCTCACGGTCGAGGAGAACATGACCGCGGTGGCCCAGCCCGGCCCATGGACGGTCGAGAAGGTCTACGAGATGTTCCCGCGGCTGAAGGAGCGGCGGAGCAACTTTGGCAACCAGCTCTCCGGCGGCGAGCAGCAGATGCTGGCGATCGGCCGTGCGCTGACCCTCAACCCAAAGGTCCTGCTGCTGGACGAGCCGACCGAGGGCCTGGCCCCCATCATTGTCGAGGAGCTGCTGAAGGCGATCGGGACCATCACCCGGGCCGGCGGCATCTGCTCCATCATCGTCGAGCAGAACGCCCAAAAGATTCTGGGGCTGGCCGACCGCGTTGTGATATTGGAGCGCGGAACGATCGTCCACGACGCCCCGAGCGCCGCGCTGAAGGCCGACCCGTCGGTCCTGGAGCGCCACCTCGGTGTCGCAGGGGCGGCGGCCCACTAGAAAATACCCGGGAGTACCAAATGCAGCGAACCAAAGCCCCCTTCCGCGCCGACGAGGTCGGCAGCCTCCTGCGTCCCGCCAAGATCAAGGACGCCCGAGCCAAGCTCGAGAAGGGCGAGATCTCGGCCGACGATCTGCGCAAGATCGAGGACATGGAGATCGAGAAGGTCGTGCACAAGCAGGCCTCGGTCGGCCTGAAGCTCGCGACCGACGGCGAATTCCGTCGCTCCTGGTGGCATTTCGACTTCCTCGCCAAGCTCACCGGCTGTGAGCTGTTCCACCCCGACACCGGCATCCAGTTCACGGGCGTGCAGACCCGTCACGACGCGGTGCGTGTGATCGGCAAGCTCGATTTCCCCGACGCCCACCCGATGCTCGACCACTTCCGCTTCCTGAAGAAGGTCGCCGACCAGGCCCACGTCACCGCCAAGATGACGATCCCGTCGCCGGCGGTGCTGCACTTCCGCGGCGGCCGCAAGTCGATCTCCAAGGACGTCTATCCCGATCTCGACGCCTTCTACGAGGACCTCGGCAAGACCTACCGCAAGGCGGTCAAGGCGTTCTACGACGCCGGCTGCCGCTATCTCCAGTTCGACGACACCGTCTGGGCCTATCTCTGCTCGCAGGACGAGTTGCAGAAGGCGCGCGAGCGCGGCGACAATCCGGACGGTCTCCAGCAGATCTATGCCCGCATCATCAACTATGCGCTGGCCGAGAAGCCCGCCGACATGGTGGTGACGACGCATGTCTGCCGCGGCAATTTCCGCTCGACCTGGATCTCCTCGGGCGGCTACGAACCGGTGGCGGAGACCATGCTCGCCGGCACCAATTACGACGGCTACTTCCTCGAATACGATTCTGACCGCGCCGGCGGCTTCGAGCCGCTGCGCTTCCTGCCCAAGGGCAACAAGGTCGTCGTGGTCGGCGTCATCACCTCGAAGTTCGGCGAGCTCGAGAAGAAGGACGACATCAAGCGCCGTCTGGAAGAAGCCGCCAAGTTCGCCCCGCTGGAGCAGCTAGCGCTCTCGCCGCAATGCGGCTTTGCCTCGACCGAAGAGGGCAACATCCTCTCCGAGGAAGAGCAGTGGGCCAAGCTCGGCCTCGCGGTCGAGATCGCGAAGGAAGTTTGGGGCAACTGAGCCCCGCGCACGCGGGCCCCGTGAGTGGCAGTAGGTCTTCGCCACACACTCGGTGTCGTCCCGGCGAACGCCGGGACCCATAACCGCAGGGAGAAGTTGTTGCGCGAAGCTCGTTACCACTAGTCTTCGCCAAACATCGTCCTGTGGTTATGGGTCCCGGATCTGCGCTTCGCTTGTCCGGGACGACATCGCGTTTTTGGGCCGAACTCGGCTACTGCGCCGTCCGCATCATCGGCCCCAGCATCTCATGCACGTCATACGTCATGACCGCGAGCAGGGCTGCGAGTGCCAGATAGGCGCCGCCATATTCGAGCTTGGTCTGGAGCGGTACGCCGTAATAGGCGACGTTCTCCGGCGCGTGCGGATCGTACCGCCACGCGCTGATGAGCTGCGGGGCCGCCAGGATCGCCACGATGAGCAGCATCGGGCTCGGCCGATACAGCATCACCGCGACAAGGATCGGCACGCCGACGAACCAGATTCGCGGGCTGAGGACCGCGGTCACCCGGCCGCCATCGAGCGGCGAGATCGGCAGCAGGTTGAACAGGTTGAGGAACAGCCCGGCATAGGAGATCGCGAGCAGGAGGGCGCTGTCCTCTGATCTTGCCCAGAGATAGACCGCGAGCGCCGCGATCGTTCCGACGACTGGACCCGCGATCGCCACGTAGGCTTCTGTCTCGACGTCAACAGGCTTGTCCTTGAGCGCGATCCACGCACCGACGAATGGAACGAAGGTGGGCGCGCCGACGTCCAGGCCACGCTGCCGTGCGGCGACGTAGTGCCCCATTTCGTGCGCGAACAGGAGTGCGATGATGCCTGCCGCGTAGCGCCAGCCCCAGATCGTTGCGTAGACCGCCAGTGACAGCAGCATGGTGCCGCCGCTGGTGGCGAGCTTTCCCCATTTGAGGCCGGAGAACAGCAGCAGGAAGAGCGTCTTCATGCCGTGCCGCCGGCGGAATCGTCACGTGGCTTGCGGCGGAAGAACTTCATGACGCCGGCGCCAGCCACTGCGAGGCCGAAGATGATCGCCTTGGCGAATTTCAGCACGAAAGCGAGCGCAAGGGCAAACAGGCCGAGCTTCTTGGCGGCGACGCCGCCGACCAGCGCGAGCAGGCCGTATTCGGCGATGCGGTCGGTGGAGGCGCTGAAATCCTCGTAGCGCTTGCCGGATTGATAGGTGAGGTTGGCAAGCAGTTCGTGCGCCGCCCCCTTGTCTGTCGCGATCCGGCTCGAATCCGACAGCAGGTTCAGGCTGAAATACCCTTCGCGGCCCAAAGCGTAGGTATTGTAGTTGACGTCATTGCGAGAGTTGTCCGGTGTGCCTTTGTCCTTGCCGAGGATCGACCAGACCAGCCGGTGCGACACGGCATCATATTTCGGCGGCTCGATCCAGCCGATCACTTCCATCTCGGGAAATCCGCGGGCGACACGGTCTTTGTTGGCCTCGTCGGCCCCCTCCTTGAGGTTCTTCAGGAGGTCGTCGGCGTTCCAGTCCTTGGCCGCATCGTCCTTGATGTAGCCTTCCTTGATGTAGTTGATCACCACCAGCCAGCGGTCGTTCTGACGGGTGCCGAGCACGAGACCAACGAACGTCGTGTCGTGGACGACATTGCCGAGCGCGCGCATGACCCGCGCCCCTTCGGCCTTCGGCACGAAGAAGTCGCCGGTCGGGATTTTCAGCGTCGCTTGGTCGATCAGGGGAATGTCGGCGGGGCCGGCCGTGCCGGCATTGCCGGCCGCCTGCCACGCAGCCGCGAGTTCTGCCTTGCGCGCAGCCTCACTGGACGGAGCATTTTGCGAGAGGCCAGGCTGCGACCCAAATATGACAGACAGAATAATGCCGACAGCGGCAATGAATTTTTGCACCAGATTTCCCCAGCAACCAGTCCACCGATGATCGGTGTTGCCGGCACTGTAGGATAACGATATGCGACAAAATAGAGCAGCCGCAGGTTGCGTTCGACTATCTCGCGGCCTGTTGCAATTTTGGCGCGGCGGCTCGTCCTCCGTCGTCATTCCCCGCGAAAGCGGGGAATCCAGTACGCTGCGGCTTCTCGGTGAATCACTGATGTCTCGGAATACTGGATCGCCCCGGTCAAGCCGGGCGATGACACTGAGTGTGTAGCCGATGGCACCGCCATCCTGACGTGGTGGCGTAAGCCCGCACTCACTTCTCGGCCAGATAGACTTCGCCCAGCAGTGACGAGTTCGACCATGGCACCTGCTTGTTCTTCGTGCTCGACACCACCTCG
The DNA here is from genome assembly GCF_000473125.1 of Bradyrhizobium genosp. SA-4 str. CB756. Lineage (NCBI taxonomy): Bacteria > Pseudomonadati > Pseudomonadota > Alphaproteobacteria > Hyphomicrobiales > Nitrobacteraceae > Bradyrhizobium > Bradyrhizobium genosp. SA-4. The sequence goes on from NZ_KI421499.1 coordinate 1,278,160, forward strand.
GCCCGCACCCGCGTCAGCATCTGCTGCACCTCCAGGCCCGGCGTGCCGATATGGCGCGACAACGCGGCGGAGAACGGCGAGTTGGCGCCTTCGCCGTCGAGCGCGACCTGGCCCGGTGCGGTGGCGAAGGCGATCAACGTGCCGGCGCCGAGCGTCGCGCCAGTGCCCAGGCTCGTCGGCGCTGCGAGGCCCGAGGCGCCCTCGATGGCACGATTGGTGCCGGCGCTCGCCACCTGCTGCGCCATAGGATTGTTGCGGCAGGCATCGAAGATCAGAATGTTAGTTCGGACCTGGTCGTCGAGACCGGCCATGATCGTGTCCATATCGATCATCGCCTCCGTCATGTTCGCGCCCGGCTTGAGCTCGACGTCGACGGGAATGAGATAGTTGCGGCCATCGACCTGCACGCCGTGGCCGGCATAGTAGACCAATGCGACCTGCGCCCGTGCCGCGTCTCGCAAAAAGTCGCGCGTCATCTTCTGCATCGCGGCGCGGTCGAGATCGACGCCCTCCGACACCGCGAAGCCGATGTCGCGCAGGCTCTTGGCGACGGCGCGCGCGTCATTGGGCGGGTTGGGCAGCGCCTTGACATGCGCATAGGCGCCGTTGCCGATGATCAGCGCCACGCGCGTGCCGCGAACAGCCGGATCAGGCGAAGGCGCGGGTGCGGTGCCGGTTTGCTGCGGAGCAGGGGCCGCCGCCGGCTGCGTTGCGGGTGAGGGTGCATCGCGCGGAATCGGCGCGGTGGCATCGGTCACCAGCGACAGCCGCACCTTTGCGGTGGCCTGGTTGGCTTTGCTGATGGCGTCGGAAGCCACGATCGCCAGCGTCGCGTTGTAGTCCTCGCGCGCGTGGGTGTAGTCACCTTTCGCCTCATAGGCCAGCGCGCGATGGGTGTAGCCGGAGATCAGCACGCTGTTCGGCGGCGTCATGATGTTGACCGGCGGCTTCTCCTTGGCGAGCCGGATCGCCTCGCTGCCGTCGGCGATGGCGCGATCGAGCTCGCCCTTGGCGCGCCAGATCGATGTGCGGTTGATCAGTGGCTGCGGCAGCGTCGGATCGAGCCGGATTGCCTGGTTGATGTCGGCGAGCGCGCCGTCGAGATCGCCGAGCGCTTCCTTCGAGATGCCGCGGTTCTGGAACGAGAACGCCGATTTTGGATCGGCCTTGATCGCGGCATCGTAGTCGGCGATCGCCCTGGTGTAGTCGCGCTTGCCGCGCCAGGCATTGCCTCGATTGTGGAAGATGATGCCGCTGGGCGGACCGAGCTTGAGCGCATCGTCAAAGTCGGCGATCGCGATGTCGTAGTCGCCCTTGTCGTAATAGGCCGATCCCCGCAAGTTGTAGACCGCCTGGCTCGGCTTCAGCCGGATCGCTTCGGTGGTATCCGCGATGACCTTGGCGTAGTCGCCCTTCTTGTTCCAGCCCACCGCGCGCCAGAAATAGACGGTCGCGAGCTGCTCGCCCTTGAACACCTTCAGAGCGATGATTTTGGTGCAAGCGTCGACCATCTGGTCCGCCGGCGTGGTCTCCGTGGTGCAGAGCGGGCCAAGCTGGCTGCGTGTCTGCGCCACGGCGGGCGCGGCCCACAGCGCGGCAGTGAGCAGGCAGAGTGCGGCGAGCAGGCGACGCATGGCGGTGGTCCCATAAGAGGAGCGGCGCCTGTTTGTTGCCCGGCGGTGCCCCGGGGTTCACGCTCTCGTCATTGGACGTGGAGTACAGCAGGGAGGGCTATTCCCTCGGTGGGCAGAATTTGCTACGAGGTGGAAGCCCAACGCCGCTGCCCACTGCCTTCCCACCGATGAAAAACGACGAAATCCTGAGCCAGATCACCGAGTTCTGCCGCAAGGCGGACATGGCGGAATCGACCTTCGGCCGCCGCGCGGTGAACGATGGGAAGCTCGTGCATCGCCTGCGCGAGGGCAAGCGCATCACCATCGACACGCTGGAGCGGATCCAGGCCTATATCGCGGCATCGACGACCGGCGGCCTGCCGCCGCCGCGGGGCCTCCAGGTGCCCCCCGAAAAGCGCGATCCGCGCGGCAATTTCCGCTTCTTCGAGAACCGGCAGAAATATTTGCTGTTCGTCCACACCTGCAGCGAGAAGCGGGTGATCGCCGAGCGCGTGGCGCTGGAACTCTCCAGCATCCATCCGCGCCCGCCGGCCCTGCGCATCTTCGACGCAGGCGTCGGCGATGGCACGGTGCTGGCGCGGGTGCTGCGCGCGACGCACCAGCGCTATCCGCACATGCCGTTCTATGTCGCCGGCAAGGAGCTCAGCCTCGAGGATCTGCGCCTGACGTTGGAGAAGGTGCCTGACCGCATTTTCGAGCATCCGGCGTCGGTGTTCGTCTTCACCAACATGTTCTACTCGGAGGCGCCCTGGCTGACGCCGGCGTCGCCTGCGGCGGCCGCCGCCACCGTCTGGCACGAGGTCCCGCTGCGCGGCGCCTCATCGGGCGAGTTCGAGCAGCAGATCGCCGAGCTCAGGCCGTTCCTGGAGCAAAACTGGCGCGCTGCCATCAGCCCGCGCACGGCCATGCCACTCTATGAGCGGCCCGTCGTCCTCGTGCTCTATCGCGAGGACCACCGTTTCCTGCTGGATTCGACCATTCCGCGGCCGGGCCAGACCGAGGCCAATTTCGACCTCGTTATTGCATCCCAGCCATACCGGGCCCTATCTTCGGTTAATTTCCGGGCAAAACGGATCATCGCGCCCCTGGCGCGGGCGCTTCGGCCCGGCGGGAGACTGATCGGAATCCACTCCCATGGCCAGGATCCGGGCATGGAAATGATCCAGGCGATCTGGCCTGGAGAAAACCCTTTCGCGGTCAGCCGGCATGAGATATTGCGCGCGGTTAAGTATGAGCTCGGGTCGTTGGGCCGCGACCTAAATTTTAATGCTTATGCGGACAACCGCTCGATCTTCAGGTATGATATGGAAGCGCTGCCCAACGAGGTAACGGGTACCATCGGAACCTCGACGGCCTTTGCAGCGTGGAATGCGGCGGTGTATGTGGCGCAGATCGAGGACGACCGGTTGACAGAAATGACTCAAAACGGCCGCACTCTGGATGCCGCCCGGGACGTGCTGCGCAAGTACAACGGGCTCTGGTTTCTCGACGAATCCTACGTCATCTCGCGACGGCGTGATTGACATAATCCAAGTCTAAACATCGCAAACACCCGCCAGCTTAGCGGCGGCGGAACAAGGGGTTACTGATGCGCGCGTCCTATCTCTTCACCAGCGAGTCCGTGTCCGAAGGCCATCCCGACAAGGTCTGCGACCGGATCTCCGATGAAATCGTCGATCTGTTCTACCGCGAAGGGCCGAAGGCTGGCATCGACCCCTGGCAGATCCGCGCCGCCTGCGAGACGCTGGCGACCACCAACAAGGTCGTGATCGCCGGCGAGACCCGCGGCCCGAAGTCGGTCACCAATGACCACATCGAAAGCGTCGTCCGCAACGCGATCAAGGACATCGGCTACGAGCAGGACGGCTTCCACTGGAAGACCTGCGACATCGAGATCCTCTTGCATCCGCAGTCGGCCGACATCGCGCAGGGCGTCGATGCGCTGCAGCCGGGCGAGGTCAAGGAAGAAGGCGCGGGCGACCAGGGCATCATGTTCGGCTACGCCACCAACGAGACGCCTGACCTGATGCCGGCGCCGATCTTCTACGCCCACAAGATCCTGCGTCTCATCTCCGAAGCCCGCCACTCCGGCAAGGAGAAGGTGCTCGGTCCGGACTCCAAGAGCCAGGTCACCGTGCAGTACGAGAACGGCAAGCCGGTCGGCGTGCGCGAGATCGTGGTGTCGCATCAGCATCTGGTCGAGGATCTCTCGTCGAAGCAGATCCGCGACATCGTCGAGCCCTATGTGCGCGAAGCGCTGCCGAAGGACTGGATCACGCCGAAGACGATCTGGCACATCAACCCGACCGGCAAGTTCTACATCGGCGGTCCCGACGGCGACTCCGGCCTGACCGGCCGCAAGATCATCGTCGACACCTATGGCGGCGCGGCCCCGCATGGCGGCGGCGCGTTCTCCGGCAAGGACCCGACCAAGGTCGACCGCTCGGCGGCTTATGCCGCCCGCTACGTCGCCAAGAACATCGTCGCGGCCGGTCTTGCCGACCGCTGCACGCTGCAGCTCGCCTACGCCATCGGCGTTGCGCGTCCGCTGTCGATCTACATCGACACCCACGGCACCGGTAAGGTGTCGGAGGATCAGCTCGAGAAGGCTGCCGCCAAGGCGATGGACCTGACCCCGCGCGGTATCCGCACTCATCTCGACCTCAACCGCCCGATCTACGCGCGCACCTCGGCATACGGCCATTTCGGCCGCACGCCGGACAACGAGGGCGGCTTCTCCTGGGAGAAGACCGATCTCGTCGAGCCGCTCAAGCGCGCGCTCTAAGTCACTTGCGTCATTCCGGGGCGCCGCGACAGCGGCGAACCCGGAATCTCGAACCACCGGATTCCGGGTTCGCTCGTTTCACGAGCGCCCCGGAATGACGAGCCAAACAAACAGGAACCCCCTATGAACGCGAAGCCCGGCTTCACCGATTACATCGTCAAGGACATTTCGCTCGCCGATTTCGGCCGCAAGGAGCTCTCGCTCGCCGAGACCGAGATGCCCGGCCTGATGGCCACCCGCGAGGAGTTCGGCCCGAAGCAGCCGCTGAAGGGCGCGCGCATCGCCGGCTCGCTGCACATGACAATTCAGACCGGCGTGCTGATCGAAACGCTGGCCGCGCTCGGCGCCGACATCCGCTGGGTCTCCTGCAACATCTATTCGACGCAGGACCATGCCGCGGCGGCGATCGCGGCCGCCGGCATTCCCGTCTTCGCCGTCAAGGGCGAGACGCTGAAGGATTACTGGGACTACACCGCAAAGCTGTTCGACTGGCACGGCGGCGGTCACCCGAACATGATCCTCGATGACGGCGGCGATGCCACCATGTACGTCCATCTCGGTCTGCGCGCCGAGAACGGCGACACCGCCTTCCTCGACAAGCCCGGCTCCGAGGAAGAGGAAGTCTTCTTCGCGCTGCTGAAGAAGCAGCTCAAGGAAAAGCCGAAGGGCTACTTCGCCGAGATCGCCAAGAGCATCAAGGGCGTTTCCGAAGAGACCACCACGGGCGTGCATCGTCTCTATGACATGCAGAAGGCCGGCACGCTGCTGTGGCCCGCCATCAACGTCAACGACAGCGTCACCAAGTCGAAGTTCGACAACCTCTATGGCTGCCGTGAATCGCTGGTCGACGGCATCCGCCGCGGCACCGACGTGATGATGTCGGGCAAGGTCGCGATGGTCGCGGGCTTCGGCGACGTCGGCAAGGGCTCGGCCGCCTCGCTGCGCCAGGCCGGCTGCCGCGTGATGGTGTCGGAAGTCGATCCGATCTGCGCGCTGCAAGCCGCGATGGAAGGCTACGAGGTCGTGACCATGGAAGACGCCGCGCCCCGCGCCGACATCTTCGTCACCGCGACCGGCAACAAGGACATCATCACCATCGACCACATGCGCGCGATGAAGGATCGCGCCATCGTCTGCAACATCGGCCACTTCGACAACGAGATCCAGATCGCGGGTCTGCGTAACCTGAAGTGGACCAACATCAAGCCGCAGGTCGACGAGATCGAGTTCCCCGACAAGCACCGCATCATCCTGCTGTCGGAAGGCCGGCTCGTGAACCTCGGCAACGCGATGGGCCATCCGTCCTTCGTGATGTCGGCGTCGTTCACCAACCAGACGCTGGCGCAGATCGAGCTGTTCGCCAACAACAAGGACGGCAAGTACAAGAAGGAAGTCTACGTGCTGCCGAAGTCGCTCGACGAGAAGGTCGCGCGCCTGCACCTCGCCAAGATCGGCGTCAAGCTCACCGAGCTGCGCAAGGACCAGGCCGACTACATCGGCGTGAAGCAGGAAGGCCCGTACAAGTCGGACCACTACCGCTACTGATTGACTGGTTCGATAGACGATCGACGCGAAGCCCCGGAGCGATCCGGGGCTTCGTTGTTTCGGCACGTGGAATTCAACTCGCTTTGCAGTTGCAGCACGGTTGATTGCCGATTGACGGCCCGCAGCGGCAGGCGGACAATCCTCCTCGGCGGAGGAAACCATGCAACAAGAACATTTCGACGTGCTGATCGTCGGTGCCGGGCTATCAGGGATCGGCGCGGGCTATCATTTGCAGACGAAGTGCCCCACCAAGAGCTACGTCATCCTGGAGGGGCGCGACTGCATCGGCGGCACCTGGGACCTGTTTCGCTATCCCGGCATCCGCTCCGACAGCGATATGTTCACGCTCGGCTATTCCTTCAAGCCGTGGACCGATCCGAAGGCGATTGCGGACGGACCGCAGATCCTGAATTATGTGCGCGAGACCGCTAGCGAGAACGGCATCGAGAAGCACATCCGCTTCCGTCATCGCGTCAAGCGCGCGGCGTGGTCGACGCAGGATGCGCGCTGGACCATCGAGGCCGAGCGCATCACGGGTGAGGGCGCGACCGAGTTGGTGCGCTTCACCTGCAATTTCCTGTTCATGTGCTCTGGCTACTACAAATATGAGGCGGGCTACACCCCGGAATTCAAGGGCGTTGCCGATTTCGCCGGCCGCATCGTGCATCCGCAGAAATGGACCGAGGACATCGACTATGCGGGCAAGCGCGTCGTCGTGATCGGCTCCGGTGCGACCGCGGTGACGCTGGTGCCGGCGCTCGCCAAGAAAGCGGCGCAGGTCACCATGCTGCAGCGCTCGCCGACCTATGTGGTGTCCCGCCCGGCGCAGGATCCCGTCGCCAACAGACTGCGCCGCAACCTGCCGACGCGGCTGGCATATCATGTCATCCGCTGGCGCAACGTGATGTGGGGGATGTTCTTCTTCCAGCTCAGCCGGCGACGGCCCGCCAAGGTGAAGGACCTCATCCTCAAGGGCGTGCAAATGGCACTTGGGCCCGACTACGACGTCGCGACCCATTTCACGCCGCGCTACAATCCCTGGGACCAGCGGCTGTGCCTCGTGCCCGACGGAGATCTGTTCAAGGCGATCCGCGAAAAGCGCGCCGCCGTCGTGACCAACGAGATCGACACCTTTATCCGCGACGGCATCCGCCTCAAGGACGGCAGCGAGCTCGCAGCCGACATCATCGTGACGGCGACGGGACTGGTGCTCCAGGCCGTCGGCGGCCTCGAGGTCAGCGTCGACGGCCGCGTGGTCGATTTCGCCAAAACGCTGACCTACAAGGGCATGATGTACGCCGACGTGCCGAACATGGCCTCGGCCTTCGGCTACACCAACGCGTCCTGGACGCTGAAATGCGATCTCACCTGCGAATATGTCTGCCGGCTCATCAACTACATGGACCGGCAGAATTTCCGCCAGTGCATGCCGCACAATGACGACCCTGATATCACCGCCCAGCCGTCGCTCGATTTCACCTCGGGCTATGTGCAGCGCTCGGTCGCGAAAATGCCCAAGCAGGGCTCGAAGCGGCCGTGGCGGCTCTACCAGAACTACGCGCTCGACATCGTCTCGTTGCGTTTCGGCCGGATCGACGACGGCGTGATGCAGTATTCCTGATCACGCCGCCGTCCGCTTCTATGCCTTGCGCATGGTGAGCGCGAGGCCAAGGTCGATCGCGAGCGCGAGCACCGCGGCGCCGCCGCCGAGGGCGAACAGCACGAGATAGTCGCCGCCGGTCTGCGCGTAGATCCAGGAGAAGCCGTAAGCGGCGGCTGCCTGGAACAGCGCAAAGCTCGTGGTGGCATGGCTCCACGTCGCGCGCTGCTGCCCGGTGGAGTGCGGCACGAGCTCATGGATGCGTCCGAGCACCAGTGGCACGATGCCCGGCGTGAAACCGCCGACCACGACGCTCGACACGATCAGCGAGAGCGGCGCGGTGCTGACGGTGGGCAGCAGCACGGCGGCCGCTTCGACCAGGAACGCCGCGCGTAGCGCCGGCCCGAAGCCCGAACGATCACCGAGATGGCCGGTGACCAGCGGTCCGACGATGGCGCCGAGGCCGTATAGCACCCAGTAGCGCGAGCCCGCGGCAATGCCTTGGCCGAGGCCGCGCGCGACGAAATCGACGATGAAGACCATGTGCGGCACCAAGGCCACCGCATTGAGGCCGTATTGGACCAGCAGCGCGCGGGCGGCGGGCGAGGTGGGGTGGTGCTTTGCTTGATGCGAAGGTGCGGCATCGGCCTTGGCTTCCGCAGGCCAGTTCCACCAGCTCGCGAGGGTGAGGAGCGCCGAGAGCACGCCGAGACCATACCAGCTCTGCTGCAAGCCCTGTTGCAGCAGCAGCGGCACCAGTGTGCCAGATGCGGCGACGCCGAGGCCAACCCCTGCGAAGATCACGCCGCCGACAATTCCGCGCCGCGCGGTTGACGTGTGCGGCAGAATGACAGAGGCCGCCAGCACCATGATGATGCCGCCGGTGAGGCCGGAGAGGAAGCGCCACGCGAAGAACCAGGTGAACGATACCGGCGTTGCGCTGGCGAAGAAGGAGAGGGTCGCGAGCAACATCATCGCCCGCAGCGCGCGGACTGCGCCGATGCGTGCGGCCACAGCGCGCGCCGTGAGCGCGCCGGCGAGATAGCCGGCGAGGTTCGCTGCGCCGAGATAGACGACGTCGGAGGCGCTGAACCACTTTGCGGCGATCAGGGCCGGGATCAGCGGCGTGTAGGAAAACCGCGCGAGGCCAAGCCCGACCAGTGATGCGGACAAGCCGGCCATCGCATAGCGCCAGGTTGATTGCGAATCTGTCCCCGGCTGCTGATGCAGCCGGGTCTCCATGTGTTGCTTCGTCTGTGTCATGTCATCCTCCTGCGCGCACGATGGCACGCGGATCATCCGGTCCGGGCTGCGCGGCGGCGCCGGAATTCCAGCGCGGGCAGGCCGGCATTGTGGTCCTCGTCAGGCCCTAGTGGCCGGCGCTCTGGCCGCCGTCGACATGCAGGATCTCGCCGGTGACGAAGGAGGCACCCTCGAGATAGAGCACGGCATCGACGATGTCGGACATCTCGCCCATGTGGCCCATCGGATGCAGCGCGCCGTACTGCGCGTGCGTCGCGACGGGGTGCATCGGCGACTTGATGATGCCGGGCGACACCGCGTTCACGCGGATGCCGCGCCTGGCGTATTCGATCGCGAGCGATTTGGTCGCGGCACTCAATCCGCCCTTGCTCAGCGAGGCCAGCACCGAGGGCACGTTGGAATTGGCCTGATCGACCAGCGTGGTCGTGATCTGGACGATGTGACCCGAACCCTGCTTCTCCATCTCGGCGATGGCAAGCTGCGTGACGTTGAAGAACCCCGCGACGTTGGTGCCCATCACCGCCGCATAGTCCTCGGCCGTGTACTGCGTGAACGGCTTTGCGACGAAGATGCCGGCATTGTTGACCAGCGTGTCGACCCGGCCGAAGCGGGCGACGGCCTGCTGAACAACGCGTTCGGCGGTGGTGCGGTCGGCAATGTCGCCGGCAACGGCGAGGACATCATCGTTGCCCGACGGCTTGATGGAGCGTGCCGTTGCGACGACGCGATAGTTGCGATCGCGGAAACCCTGGACCAGGGCGGCGCCGATGCCCTGCGATGCACCGGTGATGATGGCGACCTTCTGCTCGATACCCATGACGGGCTCCTGTTGTTGAAGACCTGCGCCAGCAGCGGCTGGCTTGCCCGCTGGGTTACGCCGCAGTGCCCCGGCCGCGAATACACGTTGTCCGGCAGACACTGTTACGCGGTGCGAGGGAATGCCGGATCGGCGCCCGACGGAGGTTGTCGCGGCGGGGGCGAACGCCTAGCCTGTCACCGGAATGTGAAGGGGCGGCGCGAAGGCATGGATCGTCTGGATGCGATGAAGGTGTTCGTCGTTGCGGTCGACGAGGGCAGCTTGGCTGCCGCAGGCCGCAAGCTCGGCCGCTCGCCGGCGGCGGTGAGCCGCGCCATCGCCTTCCTGGAGGAGCGCGTCGGCGCCGAGCTGCTGCACCGGACCACGCGGTCGATCAGGCTGAGCGAGGAGGGCGAACGCTATGTCGCAATCTGCCGCCGTGTGCTCACCGAGCTGGAGGAAGCCGACGACATCGCCGCCGGACCGCGCACGGCGCCGCGCGGCCTGCTCACGATCACCGCTCCCGTTGTCTCGGGCGAGATGGTGCTGCGGCCGATCCTCGACGCGTTTCTCGACGCCTATCCGACCGTGTCGGCAAAGCTGTTGCTGTTCGACCGCGCGGTCAACCTGATCGAGGAGGGGGTCGATATCGCGCTGCGCATCGGTCCTCTCGCGGACTCGGCGATGGTGGCGATGCGGGTCGGCGGGATCAGCCGCATCGTGGTGGCCGCGCCGCGATATCTGAAGCAGCATCCGCGCATCACCGAGCCCGGCGATCTCGCCAAACATCAGATCGTCGCGATGGCGCACCTGCCCAATTCCTGGACCTTTGCGCCGCAGGCCGGGTCGCCCGCCGCCCGCACCGTGCAGTTCACGCCGCGGCTTGTCGTCAACAGCACCTATGCGGCCGTGGCGTCCGCGGTCGCCGGGCGCGGCGTGGTGCGGATGTATTCGTACCAGGTGGCCGAGCAGGTCGCGCGCGGCGAGCTCGAGATCGTGCTGGCCGGCGATGAGGATCCGGAGATGCCGGCACATCTGATCTGCCCGCAGGGCCGGCTTTCGGTGCCCAAGGTGCGGGCCTTCACCGACTTCGCCGTGCCCCGGCTGAAGAAGCAGTTTGCGCTGCTGAAGGAGAGCATCAAGGCGCGCTGAGCTGCTTCGCGCCTCCGCAATGCGCTGTTTTGCGTATACGGCGGCCCGGTCGAATCGGCGATGGTTCCGGAACGGTTAACGCCGATTTTACGGATGAGTCCTAGCCTGCCTCGGCCGGGGTTATTCGCAAGGCCGAGGTGAGCCCAATGGAAGCCCAGAAGATCGCGGTCGACGCCGTCGTCGCGCTGACCGATTGCGACCGCGACGCCGTCATCGCCTTCATCCGCCGGCTCTATCTCGCCGGCGTCACCGACCCCAAGCGCCTCACTTTCAAAGGCCTCCAGGCGCTGTCGCGGGCTTGATTCGTCCGGTTTCGGCCCTTTCAGCCCCAAATTCCGTACGAGTGCTCTCCCCAGCGTGATTGCAACCCACCGGCGAATATCTTGCCGCTCGGGCCGCGTCGGGCTACACGACAATCCGGCTGGGTCACTTGGGATTTGGGGAAATGCTGAGACAGCTTTTTGCGCCGCAACTTGTCATTTTGTATGTGCTTGCGGCATCGACAATCTACGTTCACTTCCGCGGCAAGCAGCGGCTGCGCTTCGCGCGCCAGCTCGGCGACCACTCGACCTATCTCGCACCCTACAACGTGCTGATGTATGCGGGCTCCGCCGTGCCGAACAAGCCGGTGATCTCGGTCGATCAGTTTCCGGAGCTGAAGCCGCTCAGCGAGAACTGGGAGACCATTCGCGACGAGGCCGTGCGCCTGTTCGACGAGGGCTTCATCCGCGCGGCGGCGAAGAACAACGACTGGGGCTTCTACTCGTTCTTCAAGAGCGGCTGGAAACGGTTTTACCTGAAATGGTACGACGACTTCCTGCCGTCGGCGAACACGCTGTGCCCGAAGACGGTGGAGCTGCTCAAGTCGATCCCGAGCGTGCACGGCGCGATGTTCGCGATGCTGCCCCCAGGCGGCAAGCTCGGCGCCCACCGCGATCCGTTCGCGGGCTCGCTGCGCTATCACCTCGGTCTCGTTACGCCGAACTCGAACAAGTGCCGTATCCTGGTCGACGGCGTCGAATGCGTCTGGCGTGACGGCGAGGCCTTCATGTTCGACGAAACCTTCATCCACAGCGCCGAGAATCAGACCGACGTCAACCGCATCATCCTGTTCTGTGACGTCGAGCGCCCGATGAAGTACGGCTTCATGACCGCGATCAACCGCTGGGTCAGCCATCACATCGTCAAGGCGTCGGCGACCCAAAACGTCGAGGGCGAGAATGTCGGCGTGCTCAACAAGGTGTTCGGCAAGCTCTACGAGATCCATCTCGGCAGCCGCAAGGTCAAGGAGTGGAACCGCAACGTCTATTACACGCTGAAGTACTCGCTGACGGCGCTGATCCTCGGCCTGATCGTGTTGTCGGCGTTGCGGTAATCCGCCCTACGAGCGGACTCAAAAAGCCCCGGAGTGATTTTCCGGGGCTTTCTTATTATGGATGGGCTCTGGTCGTGATCACACCGGCTTGGCGCCGGTGTTGATGATCGTGCCCACATGCTGCCCGCGCAGCGCCGCGCTGATGCGGCCGGGCACGAGGCCGTTGACGACCTGCACGCGCGCGATGTGGCGTGCATTCGCCATCACCTCGAGGAGCGCGGGATCGAACGGCAGCGTGCCCTTGAGCTTGGCAAGCTCGATGAAGCTGGTCTCCTTCAAGAGCTCAGCCTTCTTGCCATCGGCGCCGTTGGGGTCGTCGGTGTAGACGCCATCGACATCTTCCACGATCGTGAGACCGGCAGCCCCGAGTGCGTCCGCCAGCAGGAAGGCGCCGGTATCGGCCCGATGCAGCGGGATGCGCGTGGTCGGGAATTCGTGATGGTGGTAGGGCGGGAAGGCGCTGCCGACGACCGCGCGGGCCGCCTGGAGGTGGATCGCGAGCTGGCTCGCGATGGTGGGATGCTCGACATAGGAGACGCCCTCCGGCGCGAGCAGGCTTGCGAGGATATGGCCGTTCTGGCCGGCCTCGCTGGCCGCGAGCGGGGCGAGCGAGCCAACGGGAAGGCCGAGGTCGAGGCCGACGCTGTAGAGATGGCGGGCGCGGATGCCGGCCCCGGTCAGGATCAGGAGGCGATGCTCGGGCAGCAGCGCGCGCAGCTCGTCGACGAGCGGCAGGATCGCCTCGTGGCCGCGGTCCATGACGCGGCCGCCGATCTTGATCACCTGCAGCCAGGGTAGCAGCTTGATCGGGCGGTTGCCGGCGACGGGACGGGTGAGGTCGCTGTCCAGAAGAGTCTGGCGCGCGAGCGGCGAGGCGACGTGCTTGATCTGGTTGGTGTCAGCCATGACGGGGTGCTCTTCAGCTCGCGGTGATGATGGTACCGACGTGCTCGCCCGCGAGCGCGCGGGTGAGATTGCCGGGGACGAGGCCGTTGATGATCTGCACCTCGCGGACATGGCGCGAGGCGGTGAGCAGATCGAGCACCGGGAATTCGAGGATTGAATCCTGCAGGCCCTTCGCCTTCATCTCCGCGACAGAGATTTTCGGGATGAAGGTCGCGTTCTTCGACGTCTTCGGGTTGGCGGTGTAGAGGCCGTTCTCGTCCTTCACATAGATCATCGCCTTGCAGCCGAATTGCTCGGCGACGAGGAAGCAGCCGGCATCGGTGCGGTAGGGCGGGATCACGCCTTCGGCCGCGGGACGCATCCACAGGCTGTAGGGCGGCATGCCGCTGAAGATCACCGCGTTGACCTCGGCAAGGAACAGCGGCACCGACGAAAGTCCCGCGCTCGAGACGGCGGAGATGCCGTGCTTGGCGAGCAGCTGTCCGAGCATCGCGGCGTTCTGGTCGGCAACGGAAGCGCCGAGCTGCGACAGCACGCCGGCCGGCAGGCGAAGCCCGGCCGCGATCGAATAGAGATGCCGCGCGCGCGTGCCGGCGCCGGTGCCGATCAGCAGCTTGTGCGCCTTGCGGGCCGCGACGATCTCCTCGACGACCGGATAGACCGCGGCACGGCCGCGATCGATCATGCTCTGGCCGCCGATCTTGATGACGGTCGCATCCGGGAGGATGCGGAAATCCGAAGCCTTCTCCGTTGCGGCCACAAGCTGCGGGTCGGCGAGCGAGCGCTGCATCAGCAGTGCTTCGAGCTCGGTGGTCGTCGTCGACATCAGAGACACCTCTCGTTGTCAATGCGTTCTCTACGGTGGCCTCGTCGGTCCTGACCGCTGGGGCGAGTCTTGCTGGATAGTTCGGCCCATGGCAACAAGATTGCCAGCATTCTACGGCTGAATTTGGAGCAGGCGAATGGCCTCCTTGCCAACCGCGACCCCCGAGATCACGCAGTTCTTCCGCCAGTGGCTGGAAACCTTCGCCGGCTATGTCCGCGAGGTCGACTACGCCTCGGCGCGACCGCTCTTTCATCCGGACGTGCTGGCCTTCGGCACGCATAACGACGTCATCCCCGGCCTCGACCAATGGGTCAAAACGCAATGGGACAACGTCTGGCCGAAGACGACCGACTTTCGATTCATCCTCGAGCAGGTCTCGATCCTGGCATCCCCCGACGGCACGATGGCGACGGTGATCGCGCCGTGGACGAGCACGGGCTATCACCCCGATGGCAGCGCGTTCCCGCGTCCGGGCCGGGCGACCATGGTGTTTTCGAAAAATGGCGATGGGTGGCTGTGCGTCCATTCGCACATGTCGCTCAATCGCGGTGTCCCCCAGACGTCTCACGCCAACCGGTCCGTGAAGGCCTGGTAGCGGAAATCCAATCCCCGCGCGCGCTCTTACTGATGACGATCGCACGTGGTTGTGGTATGTCTTCATCTCAACTGTTGGGGGGCATGAAGGCGATATCGTACATAGTTGCGAGCCTGGTGCTCGCGACAGCCACAACTGCAATGGTAAGTGCCGCGCCAAAGCACGCGATCCAGGAGGCCACCGATAGCGGCTCGGGATGCTCGGGGACAAGTTGGCCCGGTCTCTCGCCACGCCCGTGCAGATTGCCGGGTGTCACAACCTATAATGAATGCACTAAATTAATCAGGGAACGGACCGGGGCCGGCACCAATACTTGGTGGATATGCTCTAGCGGTCAGTACAAGGAGTGAAAACAGGCATCGCCGTGAAGTCGATTGCGATGCTTTCGCGACGATGCATGTAAAAGCCCCGGAGGTGCGCTCCGGGGCTTTGTCGTTCGAAGCCGCAGTGTGGCGCTATTCCGCCTGGCCGATGTTCACCTTCAGCGTGCCGACGCCGTCGACGCCGCATTCGAGCTTGTCGCCGGGCTGGAGCTGCGACACGCCGGCGGGGGTACCCGTCATGATGATGTCGCCGGCGGCGAGCTTCACTTGCTGCGAGAGCTGCCAGATGATCTCGGGCACGTTCCAGATCATCTCATTGAGGTCGCCCTTCTGGGCTTCCTTGCCGTTGACCGTGAGCCAGATCTTGCCCTGCGAGGGGTGGCCGATCTTCGAAGCCGGCTGCACCGCAGAGGCGGGCGCGGAGCCGTCGAACGACTTGCCGATCTCCCACGGACGCTCCTTCTTGCGCGAGGCGATCTGGAGGTCGCGGCGGGTGAGGTCGATGCCGACGGCATAGCCGTAGACGTGATCGAGCGCCTTGTCGGCGGGAATGTTGAGGCCGCCGCTCTTGAGCGCGACGATCAGCTCGACCTCGTGATGGAAATCCTTGGTCAGCGGCGGATACGGGATGGTGGTGCCGTCGGGCACCAGCATGTCCGCGTGCTTGGCGAAGAAGAACGGCGGGGCACGCTCGTCATTGCCCATCTCGCGGATGTGCTCGAGATAGTTGCGGCCGACGCACCAGATGCGGCGCACGGGATAGCGGCCGGCCTCGCCGACGACGGGAAGCGAAGCCTGGGGCGGAAGCGGGATGACATAGGAGGCGGCGTTCATGGAGCGATCTCGCTGCTCTTGAGGTTGATGAGGAACTCTATGCGGTTGCGCTGATCGGCGCCAGAGCGCCGGCATCGTGATGTTGCAGCCGGAAGAACGAGGCATAGCGCCCGCCGCGGCGCAGGAGCTCGTCGTGACGGCCCCGCTCGACGATCTCGCCGCCCTCGACCACCAGGATGCTGTCGGCGTGCATGATGGTGTGCAGGCGGTGCGCGATCACGATGGTGGTGCGGTTCTGGCAGAGGTGCTCGATCGCCTCCTGCACCTGCCGCTCGGATTCGGAATCGAGCGCGGCGGTGGCTTCGTCCAGGAGGATGATCGGCGCGTTCTTGATCAACGCGCGCGCCACCGCGATGCGCTGACGCTGGCCGCCGGAGAGCTGTGTGCCGTGCTCGCCGACCGGCGTGTCGTAGCCGAGCGGGAAACTCATGATGAAATCATGCGCGCAGGCCGCTTTCGCAGCTTCGATGATCTCGGTCTCGCTCGCGCCGGGCTTGCCGAAGGCGATGTTGTTGCGGATGGTGTCGCGGAACAGATAGACGTCCTGGCCGACATAGGCAGTCTGCGCCCGCAGCGACTTGCGCGAGACCGCGCCGATCGACTGGCCGTCGATCACGATGTCGCCTTGCGTCACCTCGTAGAACCGCAGCAGCAATGCCAGCACGGTCGACTTGCCGCCGCCGGAGGGGCCGACCAGCGCGGTGACCTTGCCGGGCTCGGCCACAAAGCTCATGCGGTTGAGGACGGTCTCGCCGTTGCGATAGGAGAAGCTGACGTCGCGCAGCTCGATGCGGGCGTCGGTGAGCTTCAGCGCCGGCTTGTCGTCGTCGGAATGCTCGCTCGCCGGGCTGTCGACGACCTCGAGCAGCATGCGTGCGCCGACCAGCTGGCTGTTGAGATCGATGTTGAGCCGCGCCAGCCGCTTGGCCGGCTCGGTCGCCATCAGGAACGCAGTCATGAATGAGAAGAACGCGCCGGGCGTGGCGTTGAGCGCGACCACGGCATAGCCGCCGTACATCAGGCAGCCGGCGACGGCGAAGCCGCCGAGCATCTCCATCAGCGGGTTCGAGCGGTTGGCGACGCGGGCCATCTTGTTGGCATTGCGCTCGACGATCGCGATGTTCTCGTCGATGCGGCTCTGCATGGTCTCTTCGAGCGTGAACGCCTTGACGGTGCGGATGCCTTGCAGCGATTCCTGCATCGTCTCCATGATGTCGGCGGTGCCGGTGAACTGGTTGTAGGCGAGGCCCTTGATGCGCTTGACCAGCTTGCGCAGCACCAGCATCGCCGGCGGCACTGCGACGAGGCCGATGAACGTCATCAGCGGATCCTGCCACACCATCACGCCGATCATGGCGAGCAGCATCAGCAAGTCGCGGCCGACGGCGTTGACCAGCATGTTGAGCACGTCGGTGATCGACTTGGCGCCGGCCGTCAGCCGCGCCAGGAATTCGGACGAATGCCGCTCGGAGAAGAAGCCGACGCTCTCGCGCATCAACTTGGCGAACAGCTGGCGCTGGTTGGTGGCAAGGATCGCGTTGCTGATCTTGGTCAGGATCACCATGTGGCCGTAGGTCGCCACGCCCTTGATGAAGAGCAGGATCACAGTGATGCCGGAGAACATCGCGATGCCCGGGACGTTCTTGTCGACATAGGCCTGGTTGATGACCTGGCCGAGCACATAGGTCGCAGCCGCGGTCGCGCCGGCGGCGAGCGCCATCAGCGAAAAGGCAACCAGGTAGCGCCGCCAGTAGACGACGCCCTGTTCCATGACCAGGCGGCGAATCAGGACCGCTGCCGCATAGGGATCGTCAGTGATTTTCTTTGGAAACTGGGCCATCCGGTGTCCATTGACGGCGCAGGGAAAAGCCTGCCTGCGCGTCAGGGATCGAATGGCCTCTGTGCCCGCTAAAGCTCCGCTTTTCAAGTCCAATTAAGGACTTGTGCGGGGATGGATTTTAGGCCGAGGCGGCGTGGCGGACTTCGCCATGGCGCTCGCGGAACAGCTTGTCCTCCCAGGCCAGCGCGTGGGCCGCGATGGTCTCGAGGTCGTCATATTGCGGCTTCCAGTCGAGCAGGCCGCGGATGCGGCTGGTGTCGGCGACCATGGTCATGATGTCGCCGGGCCGGCGCGGGGCGTATTGCACGGCGAAGCTGCGGCCTGAAACCCGGCGCACCGCGTCGATGGTCTCCAGCACCGAATAGCCGCGGCCATAGCCGCAATTCAGCGTGGTCGAGGCGCCGCCATTGCGCAGGTACGCCAGGGCCGAGCGATGCGCCTGCGAGAGGTCGCTGACGTGGATGAAGTCGCGGATGCAACTGCCGTCCGGAGTCGGATAGTCGGTGCCGAACACGTCGATCTTGGCGCGCTGGCCGGTCGCAGCCTCCACCGCGATCTTGAGCAGGTGCGTGGCGCCGACGGTGGCAAGGCCGATGCGCGCCTGCGGATCGGCGCCGGCGACATTGAAGTACCGCAAGGTCACGTACTGCATGCCGAAGGCGGCGGCGACGTCGTGCAGCATGATCTCGGTCATCAGCTTCGAGGAGCCGTAAGGCGACAGCGGCCGCGTCGGCGCGTGCTCGGGCACCGGCACCTGGTCCGGATTACCGTAGACCGCGGCGGTCGAGGAGAAGATGAAGCGGCCGATGCCGCGCTTGACCGCGACGTTGAGCAGATTGCGCGCGGTCATGAAATTGTTGCGGTAATAGCCGAGCGGATCGCGCATCGAATCCGGCACGACGACCGAGCCGGCGAAATGGATGATGCTCTCGATGTCGTGCTGGGCGATCACGCCTTCGAGCAGGTTCTCGTCGCCGGCATCGCCAATGAACAGGGGCACGCCTTCGGGCAGGTAAGCGGAGAAACCGGTCGAGAGATCGTCGATCACGACGACATCCTCGCCGGCTTCCGCCAGCGCCAGAACCGTGTGACTTCCGATATAGCCGGCACCGCCGGTGACTAGCACAGTCATGATCTCACCCGTCTTCGATCAACGCGGGATGCTAGCGTTTGCGTGGTGAAGAGGGGGTATCGGCGCGGCCGAACTGGTCACTATGCTTAATGTTGCGTATAGGGACTTTGCGAAACGGAGTGTGACGTGGCGAATTCCCCCGGCGATCTCGAACTGATCGTGCCAAATCTGCACAGGCGCTATTCCGGGGTCACCGCGACCAACCGAATGGTGGCGCCGCGGCTGGCGAAGCTGTTTCGTGCGGCCTGGTTCGGCACCGACGCGCCGGAGGGGATCGCACGGATGAGCAGTGCCGATCTCCTGAAATTGTGGCGGCGCAGGAGGCCGCTGATCTGGCACGCGCGGCGCAACAACGAGATGATCGCAGGCGTCGTGCTGCGCGCGCTCGGCTGGCCGCTCAAGCTCGTCTTCACCTCGGCCGCGCAGCGGCATCACACCTGGATCACACGCTGGCTGATCCGCCGCATGGACGCGATCATCGCGACGAGCGACATCTCGGCCTCGTTCCTGAAGGTGAAGTCCAGCGTGATCCCGCATGGCGTCGACACCGACGTCTACGCGCCGCCGATCGATCGCGCCGCTGCGTTCGCGGAAGCCGCGCTGCCGGGCCGTTACGCCATCGGCTGCTTCGGCCGCGTCCGCGCGCAGAAGGGCACCGACCTGTTCGTCGATGCGATGTGCCGGCTGTTGCCGCGCTATCCGGATTTCACCGCCGTCATCGTCGGCCAGATCACGCCGGAGCAGACGCCGTTCGCAAATGACCTGAAGAAGCGCATCGAGGCCGCCGGCCTGCAATCGCGCATCATCATCACCGGCGAATTGCCGATCGAGGACGTGCAGCGCTGGTATCAGCGGCTGACCATCTACGCCTTCACCTCGCGCAACGAAGGCTTTGGCCTGACCCTGATCGAGGCGATGGCGACTGGCAGCGCACTGGTCGCCGCCCGCGCCGGCGCCGCCGAGCTCGTGGTTGAGGATGGCGTGACCGGCGTGCTGATCCCGACGGGTGACGCTGATGCGTTAGCTGCGGCCGTGGAGCCGTTGATGCGCGATGTGGCGGCCGCAACGGCGATGGGCGAGCGTGGGCGGGCACGGGTGCTCGATCAATTCAGCCTCGATGCGGAAGCAAAGCGGATCGGCGAGGTCTATCGGCCGCTGCTGTGAGCCATCGTTTTCACCGGCCGCAAACGAGAAGTTCGAAAACAACCCCATGCACAGTAGCCGGTGCCAGCAGAATCAATGGCTCGTGATCGGCGAATGCGGATTTTACGAAATCCCGTTGACTCGTCGGGCAAAACACCGGCATGATGTCATCATCGGCACCGCCTCGACGGCCGTGCGCAGTCAGCTTCACATTGGGCAGCGCACATACGGCATTTGCACCGGCACCGGGTCCTTTGAGCTGAGCGTGATGTTGTTTTCGCCGGAGAATGTCAGATCGAATGTCACGTCTGAAATCGAGACGCCGTCCGAGCACGACGCGATCAGCCGCATGTTTGGCCCATCTTCGCGCAATGATCTGACGGTGCATTTTTCAAATGTGCCGGTGATTTGCTTGCCCTGGACGATCAAGCCGCCGGCGTGGAGATCGGCATCTTTCTTGAAGGCGAGCTTGTCGTTCTCTTTGGTGAACATTTGGCCACAGGCCGAGGCGTCGATCGACCAGGCTCCATTCAAATCCGCAGCCTGTATCGCGGCCGATTGCGTCACGAGAAGTAATACCGTCACCAGGGGATTGAAGGTCCTCATGAAACTCTCCGACTAGAGGGGCAAGGTCGCACAATCAGCCTCTTCGATGCAGCGCGCAGTAAGACGTGGTCCTTCGTATCGGGCGTGATCGATGTGACCCCGGTTCAGCCCCGGCAAGTGACAGCTGCGCTGCCCTTTCTCCGCCATGCGCTCGAATGTCTTTGCGCCTCGGTGTCTTCCGAACTGACGGGCGTTCGATCATCATGGCAAGGACTATGCGCCGCAGCCTGTGTTCTCTTGATCTGGATCAATCCTGAAGTTGCCTGTCTGCTACGGCACCAAATATGGCGCGCGGCAATACTTCGACTGGTTCAAATACGAGTTCTGGCGCTTCGTGTTCGTCCAGCACGAGGTCGAGAAGTTGGCAATGACCGCGATTACATTTCCGCCGATGCAGAAGGGCGCGAGCTTCAACCTCGATGCCGTCAAGGCCAAAATCGAGGCTGCAAGAACGGCGATGGCAAAATGAGCTGTGTTGACGATCGTCATGAATGGGGCGGCCCGGATACGGGCCGGCCAGCGCCCTGAGGCGACGTGCAGCAATGTTGGCTGGGAGCCAGGCGGTCCCGACTCAAGCGCGATGAGATCAGGGTGGAGCGTCATCGCGCTTCAGTTTGCTGTTTGAGCACGATCCCCGAGCACCCGCTGCGCAATCTCCACCACCTCGCTCGCCGCGATGTCCCGCATGCAGCGGTGGTCGTTCATCTTGCAGATCGTGCGTTGGCAGGGCTGGCAGGACAACACGCTCTTGTCCTGCACCACGGTTGCGGCAAGGCCGTTCAGGGGGGCCCAGAGATAGGGGCTGGTTGGGCCGAAAATGCCCATGGTGGGCGTACCCAAGGCGGCGGCGATATGCATCAGGCCGGAATCGTTGGTGATGGCGACGCCGGCGGCGGCCATGGCGAGGACGCCGTTACGCAGATCGTTGCCGGTGAGGTCGCGGACGCCAGACCCGCCCGCCGCGACGATCTCCTGGGCGAGGCCCTTTTCGGCGGGGCCGCCGACCACCCAGACCTCGAGCCCGCGCTCGGCCAGCAGCCGGGCGGCTTCCGGATAGTAGGTCCAGCGCTTGGAGACGCCGACCGAGCCGGGGGCCAGCGCCACGGCGGCGCCGGCGCTCAGCCCATTGGCCTCGCGCCAGCGGGCAATCTCCTCGGCCGGGACCCGCAATTGCGGCACCGGCCATTCCGGGGGCAGGGGCGCGCCGTCGGGCTGGGCCAGGGCGGCATTCTCGTCGATGAAACGGGGCAGCTTTCTTTCACCCCAGCGCCAGTGGTTGATCAGTCCGAACCGGAACTCGCCGACCCAGCCCACTCGTTCGGGGATGCCGGCCAGGGTCGGCGCAATGGCCGCCTTCCAGGTTCGGGGCAGCACCAGGGCCGTGCCGTAGTTTTCCGCCCGCAGCAGCTTTGCCAGGCCGAACTGGCGGCGCACCGCGAGCCGGCTGCGCGGCAGGTCCCAGACGATGCCGCGGCGGACCCCGGGCATGTAATCCACCAGCGGGGCGCACAGGGTCGTGGTCAGGAGGTCGACCGGCCGGTTCGGCCAGCGCTCCTTCAGCACCCGGACCACGGTGTGATTCCGGACGAAATCGCCGATCCACATGTAGGGAATGATCAGGATCGGGCGCGTGTCGTCCGGATCTGCATCTCCACTAAGTTGCGAATCAATGTTCATTCGTTAATAGGACCGGGACGAGCTTGGTATGGCGGTTCGGTTAGCCGCTCCAGGCCGGCAGGTAAAGCCGAGGACAGCACCGATCCAAAACCGCTTACACTTTGGTGGATCATGCGCTAGGGCAGGATCGGGCCGCAAAAATCGGGCAGGTAGGTGGAATGTTGCTGGTGACCGGCGGGGCCGGTTTTATCGGATCGAATGTCGTCGCCGCGCTCAATGAAGCCGGCCGCAGCGACGTCGTGGTCTGCGATCAGCTCGGCAATGACGGCAAGTGGCGGAATCTCGCCAAGCGCCAGCTTGTGGATATCGTCCCCCCAGTCGAGTTGCTCAACTGGCTGAAGGGCCGCAAGCTCGACGCCGTGGTCCATCTCGGGGCCATTTCCGAGACCACCGCGACCGACGGCGATCTCGTGTTCGAGACCAACTTCCGCATGTCGATGCGTCTTCTGGACTGGTGCACGGCCGGCGCTGTGCCGTTCATCTACGCGTCCTCGGCGGCGACCTATGGCGATGGCGAGGCCGGTTTTGACGACGACGCCTCGTTGCCGGCACTGAAAAAGCTACGGCCGATGAATCTGTACGGCTGGAGCAAGCACATGTTCGATCTCGCGGTCGCCGGGCGCGTAGCGAACGGCGATCCGCTCCCGCCGCAATGGGCAGGGCTGAAATTCTTCAACGTGTTCGGCCCGAACGAGTACCACAAGGGTACGATGATGAGCGTGCTGGCGCGCCGATTCGACGACGTCAAAGCGGGCCGCATCGTGCAGCTGTTCAAGTCACACCGCGAGGGCATCGCCGACGGCGACCAGCGCCGCGACTTCATCTATGTCGACGACGTCGTCCGCGTCGTCATGTGGCTGCTGGCGACGCCATCGGTGTCCGGCCTCTTCAACGTCGGAACCGGCAAGGCGCGCAGCTTCAGGGATCTGATGTTGGCCGCCTATGCCGCGCTCGGCAGCAGGCCCAACATCGAATATGTCGACATGCCCGAAAGCATCCGCAACGCTTACCAGTACTTCACCCAGAGCAAGGTCGATCGCCTGCACCGCGCCGGCTACAACGGCGGCTTCACGCCGCTCGAGGATGCGGTGAAGGCCTATGTCGGGGACTACCTCGACCGGCCCGACCGCTTCCGCTGAGATTTCAGGACCCATGGCGACGCCCATTCTCGATTTCGATGCCCTCGCGCAAACCATCTCAGGCCGCACGGTGCTGTGCATCGGCGACATCATGCTGGACGAGTTCGTCTATGGCGAGGTGTCGCGGATTTCTCCGGAAGCGCCGACGCCCGTGATCGCGGCACAGCGCAGCGAGATCCATATCGGCGGCGCCGGCAACGTCGCGCGCAATGTCGCCTCGCTCGGCGCGCGCTGCGTCTTCGTCGGCCTCGTCGGCGAGGATGACGCCGGCAAACGGCTCGCCTCCGCGCTGGCCGAATATCCCGGCATCGAAAGCGCGCTGGTGTGCGATCCGTCGCGGCCGACCACGCGAAAAGTCCGCTTCGTCTCCGAGCATTTCTCCACCCATATGCTGCGTGCGGATTGGGAGCAGGCGCTAGCTGCCTCCGATGACATCGAGACCAGGCTGATCGAAACGATCCTGCCGCTGATCGCGCGCGCCGACATCGTGCTGCTCTCCGACTACGCCAAGGGCGTGCTGACCGCGCGCGTGATCCGCCACACCGTCGATGCGGCGCGACAAGCCGGCAAGCCCGTGATCGTCGACCCCAAGAGCCTGAACTGGGCGATCTATCGCGGCGCGACGCTGCTCACGCCCAATCGCAAGGAATTTGCGGAGGCGACGCGAAGCCGAGCCGACGCGCCGCAAGACATCGTCGATGCCAGCGAGGACGTGATGCGGCTCGCCGATTGCGAGGCGATCCTGGTCACGCAGGGCGAGCGCGGCATGACGCTGGTGCCGCGCAATGGCGAGGCGGTTCATGTTCCGGCCTTCCCGGTGAAGGTGCGCGACGTCTCCGGTGCCGGCGACACCGTCGCCGCGGCGCTTGCGGTCTCGCTTGCCGCGGGCGCGGATTGGGATACGGCGCTGCGCATGGCCAATGCGGCTGCGGCCGTTGCCGTCGGCAAGCAGGGCACCGCCAGCGTCAGCACGGCCGAGCTGCGGCGCAAGATCCTGCCGCATGCTTATCTTGCGGCCGAGGAGAAGATCGTGCTCGAGCCGGGCGCGCTCGATGCGCAGCTCGCCGAATGGCGGCGGCAGGATCAGCGGATCGGCTTCACCAATGGCTGCTTCGACATCCTGCATCCCGGCCATGTCAAGGTGCTCACTGCGGCGCGCGCCACCTGCGATCGCCTGATCGTCGGCCTCAACAGCGACGCCTCGGTGCGGCGGCTGAAGGGCGCCGATCGTCCGGTGCAGGACGAACGCGCGCGCGCGGAAGTGCTGGCCGCGCTCGAAGCCGTCGATCTCGTCGTCATCTTCGAGGAGGACACGCCGATCGACCTGATCACCCGCATCAAGCCGAGCGCGCTGGTGAAAGGCGGCGACTACACCCGCGAGCAGGTGGTCGGCCATGAGGTCGTCGAGGCCGCGGGCGGGGTGGTCGTGCTGGTCGACATCCTCCAGGGTTTCAGCACGACGGCGCTGGTCCACCGCGCGCGGGGAGGGGGCCAGTGACGGCACTCGCGCGGAAGGAGTCGACGAGCGCCCTGCTGCAGCGGCGGCTGCGCAGACCGGCGGCCTGGAGCGAGACGGTCGACGTGCTCGCGGTCCTGACCGCGGCCTCGCTGCCGTGGTCGACGTCGCTCGTGGCCATCTTCAATGCCCTGATGCTCGTCTGCATGGTGCCGTTTCTCGATCTCAAGGCATTCCTGCAACACCTGAAGCGTCCGATCTGCGCGGCGCCGATCGCGCTGTTCCTGCTCGCGCTGGTGGGCACGCTGTGGTCGGATGCGGCCTGGGGCGCGCGGCTCTATGCGGTCAATCCCACGGTCAAGCTGCTCGTGCTTCCGATCCTGCTCTATCATTTCGAGCGTTCGTCACGCGGACATTGGGTGTTCATCGCCTTCCTCGTCTCCTGCGCATTGCTCGCGGTCGCGTCCTGGCTGGTCGCCTTCTATCCGAACCTCACGATCAAGCCGGGCGGTATCGAGCGCGGCATCATCGTCAAGAATCACATCGACCAGGGCCAGGAATTCACGCTGTGCGCGGTCGCGCTCGGCTATCCGATCGTGATGCTGCTGCGCGAGAAGCGGTATTGGCTCGCCGGCCTGCTCACCGCGCTTGCGATCAGCTTCTTTGCCAACATGGCCTTCGTGGTGGTGTCGCGCACGGCGCTCGTCACGATCCCGATCATGCTTGGGGTGTTCGCGCTGCTCCATTTGAGGTGGCGCAGCATCCTGATCATCGCCGCGGGCCTTGTTGCCGTCGCGCTGCTCGCCTGGCAGGCCTCGCCGTACTTGCGCAGCACGGCCGACACCTTCTCAAGCGAATATCATCTCTACAAGGAGAGTGGGGCGGCGACCTCGATCGGCCTGCGGCTCGAATTCTGGCGGAAATCCCTCGGCTTCTTCGCGGAGGCGCCGATCAAGGGCCACGGCACCGGTGCGACGCGCGGACTGTTCGAACAGGTCGCGGTCGGAGGCCCCAACAAGGCTTCCGGCGAGGTGATCGGCAACCCGCACAACCAGACGCTGAATGTCGCCGTGCAGTGGGGCGTCATCGGCATCGTCGTTCTCTACACGACTTGGATGCTGCATCTTCTCCTGTTCCGCGGCGATGGACTGGCCAACTGGATCGGACTACTGGTCGTGGTGCAGAACATCTTCACATCGCTGTTCAATTCCCACCTGTTCGACTTCCACGAAGGCTGGGTGTACGTCCTCGGCGTCGGCGTTGCCGGCGGCATGGTGCTGGGAGCGCGGCGCGAGGCGCCGAAGGTGAAAGAAGCCGGTTCCTGACCCGCCGCGCTGCCGGCAAGCAAATCCTGTGCTCGCAAGTCTTACGCTGGCAAGTGCCGCCGAGATGGGCTATCAGCGCGGGCAGGTTGCATCAAACTGGATATTCATCGGTCGGCGGATGACGCGTCTTTCGCATCTCACATTGCGCAAACTCCTCATCGCGCTCCACGACCTCCTGGCGACCACGGCGGCGCTGTTCGTCGCCTTCTATCTCCGCTTCGAGGGCAGCGAGGGCTTCTTCCACCGCCTGCCGTTGCTGTTCCAGATCCTGCCCTACTTCCTCGCCTTCAGCGTGGTCGTGTTCTTCATCTTCAACCTGACCGATACGAAGTGGCGCTTCATCTCGCTGCCCGACGCGGTCAACATCATCCGCGTCGCCACCGTGCTGACGGTGGCGCTTTTGGTTCTGGACTATATCTTCGTCTCCCCCAACGTCCGCGGCTCCTTCTTCCTCGGCAAGGTGACGATCGTCCTCTACTGGTTCCTTGAAATTTCCTTCCTTAGCGCGTTGCGCCTGACCTATCGCTACTTCCGCTATACCCGCGTGCGCCGTCACGCCCGGATCGACGATGCCGCGCCGACGCTTCTGATCGGCCGCGCCGCGGACGCCGAGGTGCTTCTGCGCGGTATCGAGAGCGGCGCCATCAAGCGGCTCTGGCCCGTCGGCGTGCTGTCGCCGTCGCGCGCGGACCGCGGCCAGACCATCCGCAACGTGCCGGTGCTGGGCGGGCTTGACGATCTCGAGGATATCAACAACGACTTCGCCAAGCGCAACAAGGCGATCACCCGCGTCGTCATGACGCCGTCCGCCTTCGAGCCCGAGTCTCATCCGGAATCGATCCTGATGCGGGCGCGCAAGCTCGGCATGATCGTCAACCGCATGCCCTCGCTCGAGAGCGGCGATACGCCGCGCCTCACCGCGGTTGCGGTCGAGGACCTCTTGTTGCGGCCCAGCGAGAAGATCGACTACGCGCGCCTGGAAGCCCTCATCGCGGGCAAGGCGGCCATCGTCACCGGCGGCGGCGGCTCGATCGGCGCCGAGATCTGCGAGCGCCTCGTCGCCTTCGGTGCCGCGCGTCTTCTCATCATCGAGAACTCCGAGCCGGCGCTCTACGCGGTCACGGAAGCGCTCGCGGCCCATGGTGCCATTGCGGCGATCGAGGGCCGGATCGCCGACATCCGCGACCGCGAGCGCATCATGCGCGTGATGGCCGAGTTCAAGCCGGACATCGTGTTCCACGCCGCCGCGCTCAAGCACGTGCCGATCCTCGAACGCGACTGGAGCGAAGGGGTCAAGACCAACATCTTCGGCTCAATCAACGTGGCCGACGCAGCGCTGGCCGCCGGTGCCGATGCCATGGTGATGATCTCGACCGACAAGGCGATCGAGCCGGTCTCGATGCTCGGCCTGACCAAGCGCTTCGCGGAGATGTACTGCCAGGCGCTCGATCACGACCTCGCGGTCGAGGCCGGCAGCGGCAAGCCGCCGATGCGGCTGATCTCGGTCCGGTTCGGCAACGTGCTGGCGTCGAACGGCTCGGTGGTGCCGAAGTTCAAGGCCCAGATCGAGGCGGGCGGCCCAGTGACGGTCACTCATCCCGACATGGTCCGCTACTTCATGACCATCCGCGAGGCCTGCGACCTCGTCGTCACGGCGGCGACGCACGCGCTCGGCACGCAGCGTTCAAACGTGTCCGTTTACGTGCTCAACATGGGCCAGCCGGTCAAGATCGTGGATCTGGCCGAGCGCATGATTCGCCTGTCCGGCCTCCAGCCCGGCCATGACATCGAGATCGTGTTCACGGGAATGCGGCCGGGCGAGCGCCTGCACGAGATCCTGTTCGCCTCCGAGGAGCCGACGGCCGAAATCGGTATCGCCGGCATCATGGCCGCGCAGCCGAACGAACCGCCGATGCAGACCCTGCGCAAATGGATCACCGCGCTGGAGCAGGCGATCGCGCGCGATGATCGGGCCACCATCAGGACCATCCTGAAGGATGCGGTGCCGGAATTCGGCTCGACCGCCGCCTGACGAGCGTCAGGATGCCCTAAAGCGCGATGAGATCATCGCCTTTAGGTTATTGCTTGAGCGTGATCCTTTCGGAAAACCGCTGCACACTTTTCCGGATCATGCCCGCGGGCGGGAGAAGCGCCGCAGCACGACGCCGATCCCGGTCGCTCCGGCCATCAGCGCAAGCGCGGTGATCATGGTCGAGCCGGCGCGGATCGTGACGATGGTGAGCAGCGCGAGTATGACATTGAGCGCGAACACCTCGCCTATCACCTGCGGGACCTTGAAGCCGTTGTCGGTGGCGCGCTGATAGAAATGCGTGCGGTGCGCCGACCAGAACGGCTCGCGCCTTGCGATGCGTCGAAACAGCGTGATGGTGGAATCGGCGAGATAGTAGCCGGGCAGCAACAGCGCCGCAGCGATCTGGCCGCGCCAGGTGAGTTCCAGCAGGCACCAACCCAGCAACAGTCCGATCGGCAAGCTGCCGACATCGCCCAGGAAAACCCTGGCGACGGGGCGATTGAAGGGCGCAAAGCCGAGCATGGCGCCGCAAAGTGCCGTCGCGAGCAGCCCGGTGGATGGAGAGACCTCGCCAAGCCATCCGAGCAGCCCGAGCGCGGCCGTCGTCGGAACCACCTCGGACACCGTCATCAAGTCGAGACCGTCCATGAAATTGACGAGGTTGACGAACCAGACGCCGGCGATGACGATGAGGACGCGCTCAAAGGCAAGCGGCAGGGCGGGCACGATGCGCAGCATATCCGGCGCCGAGAACACGGTGGTGGTCACGGCCAAAGCTTGCAGCAAGAGCCGCACGACGACCGGTAGGGGTTTGATGTCATCGACAAGCCCGACCAGTGCGACCAGCACAGTGGCGCCGAGAAGGGGCAAGGGAAACGCGCCATAGGTCCAGCTGGCCCAGAGCGCAGCGACCAGCAGAGTGGCCGCGACGACCGCGATACCCGCGCCCTGCGGCGTCGGAACCCGATGCGAAGAGCGCGCGTTTGGCCGGGCCAGCGCGTAGCGCTGCAGCAGCGGCATGCTCCGCCAGGTGATGCAGGCAGACAGCAGCGCGGCCAATGCGGCCGGTGCGAGGGCGAACAGCACCAGTCCCACCGCCATTTCCGGGCCGGCGACGAACGTCGTCACTCCGGCACCCCGATCGGGGCCGACCCTTGCGCGGCTTTCTCCGCGCTGAAGATCCAGACGAGGCCACCGAATGCGCCGACGATGAAGAAGACCGCGCCGAACAGCAGCGAGACATTGACGCCCTCATTGGCGGCAAGGCCGGCGAAGCCGAAGGCCAGGCCCATGGTCGCCTCGCGGACACCCCAGCCGGCGATCGATATCGGCATCAACGTGATCAGCATGACCGGCGGAATGAGCAGGAAGGTCTGGCCGAAGCTGACGGGTGCGGCGATCGACTGCACCACGCACCAGGCGATGACGACGGCGAGCACGTGAATGAACAGCGACAGGATCGCGACGATCGGTCCGCGTTTGGCGTTGAAGATCACGCGGTTGGCGATCACGGCGCAGGCGTGGATGTGATGGGTGGCCCACCAGGTCTTCAGCCAGCGCCATTTCAGCGCGCCGAAGACCAGGAAGCCGAGCCCGCCCGCGAGCGCCACAAGGTCGAGGAGCAGCAGCGCCGAGCGCCCGTGCGTATCGGTGATGAGGCTGTAGCTCCAGGGCAGGCTCGCGACGATGAGGATCGCGAGCGCGATGAGGCCGATCGCGCGGTCGACGAAGATCGAGTAGGTGGCCGCGCGCCAGCCGGCGCCGGCGCGCGCGACCAGCCACAGCCGAACCGCATCGCCGCCGATCGCGGACGGCAGGGTCTGGTTGAAGAACGCGCCGATCACGTTGTAGCGCATGGCCCGGCCGAGCTCGAGCGGCGCGCCGCATTCGGCGCTGATCTCGCGCCAGCGCAGCACGCCGACGAAGATTTGCAGGAACGTGACTGCGATCGCCGCGGCAATCCAGAACAGGCTCCTTGCGTTGAAGCGCGACAACAGTTCGGAAAGCTCGACCTTGCGCAGCGCCAGATAGAGCAGCGCTGCGGAAATCAGAATCTTGGCCGCAGAAAGCAGGATTCGGCGCATCTCGCCCGCATTAACAGGGTTTGCGAAGGTTACCCGACGCCAGGCGCCGAATTTGGCCGCTTTGGTATGGTTTTGGCGCCGATCTTGCAATAGCGGTGATTTGCAGCGCCATGAACGGCGGGTGGCTATTGCGACCCCCTCGCGACCGCGGCTAAAGAGGCGCCGTGAGCTGGGAATCCCGCGGGAACATGATGACGGATCAGGCGATTTTGGTCACCGGAGTCGCCGGCTTCATCGGCTTTCACGTCGCCCGGCAGCTGCTGGGCGAAGGCCGGCCCGTCATCGGGCTCGATAATCTCAACAGCTATTACGATCCGGGACTGAAACAGGCGCGCCTCGCGCTGTTGCGGAACGAGGCCGGCTTCTCCTTCGTCGAGGCCGATCTTGCCGACCGCGACACCATCGCCGCGCTGTTTGCGCGGCACGGATTTGCGCAGGTCGTGCATCTCGCGGCCCAGGCCGGCGTGCGCTACTCGATCGAGCAGCCGCGAGCTTACGTCGATTCCAATCTGGCAGGCTTTCTCAACGTGCTCGAGGGCTGCCGCCGTAATGGCTGTCGTCATCTCGTCTACGCCTCGTCATCCTCCGTTTATGGCGCCAACACTAAACTGCCATTCTCCGTGCAGGACCGGACCGATCATCCCGTGAGCTTCTATGCTGCGACCAAGAAGGCGAACGAGGTGATGGCGCAGTCCTACAGCCACCTCTACCGACTGCCGGTCACGGGCCTGCGCTTCTTCACCATTTACGGCCCGTGGGGCCGGCCCGACATGGCCATGTTTCTGTTTGTGAACGCCATCATGCAGGGCCGGCCGATCCGGCTCTTTAACCATGGCAAAATGCGCCGCGACTTCACCTATATCGACGACGTCAGCCGCGTAGTATCGAGGTTGGTCGATTTGGTGCCTGCGGATGACCCGGCTGCCGCAAATGCGCCGTCCAAGGTCTACAATGTCGGAAATCACCACCCGGAGGAGCTGATGCATGTCGTCGGACTTCTGGAGCGCGACCTGGGCCGGACGGCGATCAAAGAATTGCTGCCGATGCAGCCGGGAGATGTTATGGAAACGTTCGCGGATGTCGAGGACCTTATGCGCGACACCGGCTTTGCGCCGTCAACGCCGATCGAGCAGGGGGTCCGCAATTTTGTCGCCTGGTATCGGGACTACCACAAGGTTTGAGATGACAATGGACAAACGCATTATCCCCCTGATCATGTGCGGCGGTGCCGGCACGCGGCTGTGGCCCGCCTCGCGCGAGGTGCGGCCAAAGCAGTTCCTGCCGCTGTTCGGCACGCGCTCGACCTTCCAGGACACGCT
Organism: Bradyrhizobium genosp. SA-4 str. CB756; assembly: GCF_000473125.1. NCBI lineage: Bacteria > Pseudomonadati > Pseudomonadota > Alphaproteobacteria > Hyphomicrobiales > Nitrobacteraceae > Bradyrhizobium > Bradyrhizobium genosp. SA-4. Next base: position 1,309,547 of record NZ_KI421499.1, read on the forward strand.
GCTGCGCGTGTCCGATGCTGCGCTGTTCGATCGTCCGATCGTCATCACCAACGCCTCCTACCGCTTCATGGTGCTGGAACAGCTCGCCGAGATCGGCATCGAGGCCGACGTCATCCTCGAGCCGATGCGGCGCGACTCCGGTCCTGCGATCGCGGCCGGCGCGGTGTTCGCGCAAGCGCGCGCCAAGGAGGCGATCGTGCTCGCGCTCGCCGCCGATCACGTGGTGCAGGACAATGCCGCCTTCGTCGCCGCCTGCCGCGAGGGCCTTGCTGCCGCGAGCACCGGCCGCATCGTCACCTTCGGCGTCAAGCCGGAGCGGCCGGCGACCGAATACGGCTATGTCAGCCCGGGCGAGGTGATCTCCGGCACGGTGCACGCGGTTGCGAGCTTCGTCGAGAAGCCGGACGCGGTGAAGGCCGCCGACTACGTCAATTCGGGCTATCTCTGGAACAGCGGCAACTTCATGTTCCCGGCGAGCGTGCTGCTCGACGAATACCGCAAGGTGGACGCCGCAAGCGTCGAGGCTGTCTCTAGTGCCGTCACCAAGGCCGGCCGCGATCTCGGCTTCGTGACGCTGGAGCCGAAGGCATTCGGCGCGGCCAAGGCGATCTCGATCGACTATGCGGTGATGGAGAAGACCTCGCGCGCCGCCGTGGTGCCGGTGTCCTGCGGCTGGTCCGACGTCGGTTCCTGGCGCGCGGTGTGGGAGTTATCCGACAAGGACGCGCAAGGCAACGCGGCGCATGGCACCGCGGTGTTCGAGGATTCCCGCAACTGCAACGTCACCAGCGATCACGCGCTGGTCGCGCTCGAAGGCGTCGACGATCTCGTCGTGGTCGCGACGGCGGACGCGGTGCTAGTCTCGCGCCAGCAGGACGCCAACGGCCTCAAGCGCCTTGTCACCAAGCTGAAGACGGTTGCGCCGAAGGTCACCGAGGAGCACCTCAAGGTGCATCGTCCCTGGGGCAGCTATCAGTCCGTCGACAACGGCGTGCGCCATCAGGTCAAGCGCATTGTCGTGAAGCCGGGCGGGCGGCTGTCGCTCCAGAAGCATCACCACCGTGCCGAGCACTGGATCGTGGTCCGCGGCGCCGCCCAGGTCACCGTCGACGAGATGGTGAAGACCGTGCATGAGAACGAGTCGATCTACATTCCGATGGGCGCCGTCCATCGGCTCGAGAATCCCGGTAAAATCATGCTGGAACTGATCGAGGTCCAGACCGGCTCCTATCTCGGGGAAGACGACATCATCCGGATTGAAGACGACTATCAAAGGTCGTAATCAGCAAACTCCGAATCACGCGACCCGGGCCGAAACCGGCCTCTTTTGGCGGCCTAAGGCCCGGGAAACGTGTAATTTTTTGAATCAAATCGTGTCCGGGTGGCTTACCCGGCATTCGCCACAAATGTGACGTCCGTGCTAGAAGCGGCCCGGGGATTTGCGTTGAATCGGGGTTCGATCAGATGAGTTCCAAAGTGTCTCAACCGGCAAAGGCCGGCTTGCGCGTCGGCGTGATTGGCGCCGGCGTGATGGGAAGCAACCACGCGCGCGTGCTGAGCGGTCTTCCCGGCGTCAGCCTCGTCGGCGTGGTCGATCCGTCGCCGACGCACCTGACCCGCACCATCGAGCTTGCGGGCTGCCAGGGTTTTGAGACGCTCGACCAGCTCTTCGCGGCGGGCGTCGATGCCGTCACCATCGCTGCTCCAACGCATCTGCATCACGAGATCGCGCTCGCCTGCATCGCCAAGAACATCCACGTGCTGGTCGAGAAGCCGATCGCCTCCACGGTGGAAGAAGGCCACGAGATCGTCGCCGCCGCGCAAAAGGCCGGCGTGACGCTGATGATCGGCCATGTCGAGCGCTTCAATCCGGCGGTTGCCGCCGTCAAGCAGGCGATCGCGGGCGAGGACATTCTCTCCATCGCGATCACCCGCGTCGGCCCGTTCCCGCCGCGCATGTCCAATGTCGGCGTCGTCATCGACCTCGCCGTGCACGACATCGACCTGATCCGCTGGTTCACCGAATCCGACATCGTCGAGGTGCAGCCGCAACTCTCGAGCGCGGTCGCCGAGCGCGAGGACATTGCGCTCCTGCAGTTCCGTACCGCCAACGGCGTGCTCGCGCACATCAACACCAACTGGCTGACGCCGTTCAAGGCGCGCAGTGTCACGGTCGCGACCCGCGGCAAATACGTGATGGGCGATCTGCTGACGCGCCAGGTCACCGAATGCTTCGGCTTCAAGCCCGACGGCAGCTATTCGATGCGGCACCTGCCGGTCGGCCATGACGAGCCGCTCCGCGCCGAGCTGATCGCGTTTCTCAAGGCCGTCCGCCACGGCGAGACGCCGGCGGTCACCGGCGACGAGGGCGTCGCCAGCCTCGAGATTGCAACGCGCTGCCTCGAAACGCCATCGCGGCCGGCGGCCTCGTCGGCTGCCCGCAAGGGCCCGCGCCGCGTCGCCGGCTAAAACCCTTTCCATGTCGACCGCGCAAGAAGGCGCCAAGAAGCAGGCCATGAACCAGCACCTACGTTCCGAACCCATTCCCTTCATCGACGTCGCCTCGCAGCGCCTACGGCTCGGCGCCTCGCTCGATGCAGCCGTCAAGCGCGTGATGGACCATTGCCAGTTCGTCAATGGCCCCGAAGTCGCCGAGCTCGAGAAGCAGCTCGCGGCCTACGCGGGCGCCAAGCATGTGATCGGCTGCGCCAGCGGCACCGACGCGATCCTGATGGTGATGATGGCGAAGAATGTCGGGCCCGGCGATGCCGTGCTGTGTCCGTCCTTCACCTTCATCGCGACCGCATCGCCGGTGGCGCGGACCGGCGCGACGCCGGTCTATGTCGACGTCGACGAGACGACCTTCAACATGAGCCCGGAGTCGCTCAAGCGCGGCATCGCGACCGCGCGGAAGGCCGGTCTCAAGCCGGTCGCGGTCATCCCGGTCGATCTGTTCGGCCAGCCCGCCGATCACGACGCCATTGCGGAGATCGCGAGGGACGAGGGCCTGTTCGTGCTCGACGATGCCGCGCAAGGCTTTGGCGCGAGCTACAAGGGCCGCAAGCTCGGCAACTTCGGCCTCGCCACCGCGACGAGCTTCTTCCCGGCAAAGCCGCTCGGCTGCTTCGGCGATGGCGGCGCGATCTTCACCGATGACGATGACCTCGCAGCGACGCTGCGCAGCATCCGCGTGCACGGGCAGGGCGCCGACAAATACGACAACGTCCGCCTCGGCCTCACCGGCCGGATCGACACCATGCAGGCCGCGGTGCTGATCGAGAAACTGAAGATCTTCGACGACGAGATCGCCGCCCGCAACAGGGTTGCGGAGCGCTACGCGCGCGGGCTGTCCAACGTGGTCACCGTGCCGCGTCTGGCGCCGGGCAATACGTCGGTCTGGGCGCAGTACACGATCCGCCTGCCCAAAGGCACGGACCGCGATGGCTTTGCTGCTGCGCTGAAGGCCCAGGGCGTGCCGACCGCGATCTATTACGGCAAGTCGATGCACCAGCAGACCGCCTACAAGCAGTATCCGGTCGCCGAAGGCGGCCTGCCGGGTTGCGAGAGCCTGTCGCAGGACGTCATCAGCCTGCCGATGCACGCCTATTTGACCGAAGCCGACCAGGAGCGAATCATCGCCGCCGTGCAAGGCGCGCTCGCGGGCTGAGTTCTTCGCCTCTCCCCCTGCGGGAGAGGGTGGCTCGCCGCAGAGCGGCGAGACGGGTGAGGGGTATCTCTCTGCTTGGAAGGTGCGGAGAGATACCCCTCACCCGATTGAGTTCGTAGCTACCTGTGGAGCTGCCCTCTCCCACAAGGGGAGAGGGCGCAGCAATGCGCATCGCAAGATGCAATCGACCTCCGTCCGATAAGCCTCTAGAACAGTCCGCATGCTCGGACGTATCTTCACTGTCGGTGGTTACACGCTGCTCTCGCGGCTGACGGGGTTTGCCCGCGACATCATGCTCGCGGCGATCCTCGGCGCCGGCCCGGTGGCCGACGCCTTTTTCGTGGCGCTGCGGCTGCCCAATCATTTCCGCGCGATCTTCGCCGAGGGCGCCTTCAACGCCGCCTGGGTGCCCGCCTATGCCCATGTCCATGGCGAGCGCGGGGAGGGGGCGGCAAAACTGTTCGCCGACCGCATCTTCACGCTGCTGCTGGCCTCGCAAGTGGTGCTGCTGATCCTGGCCTGGCTGTTCATGCCGCAGGCCATGAGCATTCTGGCACCGGGCTTTTCCGAGGATGCCGAGCAGCGCAAGCTCGCGATCGAGCTGACCCGGATCACCTTTCCCTATCTGCTGCTGATCACGCTGGTGACGCTCTATGGCGGCATGCTCAACGTGATGCAGCGCTTTGCCAGCGCCGCCGCCGCGTCGATCTTCCTCAATGTCGCGATGATGATGACGCTGGCGCTGGCCACCTGGTTTCCGACCGCGGGCCATGCCGCCGCCTGGGGCGTTCTCATCTCGGGCTTCCTGCAATATTTCCTGCTCGCCGGCGATCTCGCCCGCCATGGCGGCCTGCCGCGCTTTGCGCCCTTGAAGCTCGACGAAGACGTCCGCGGCTTCTTCCGGGCGCTCGGACCTGCCACGCTGGGCTCGATGGGCACGCAAGTGGCATTGTTTGCCGACACCATCATCGCGACCTTCCTGCCCGCCGGCGCGCTCTCGGCGCTCTATTACGCCGATCGCCTCAATCAATTGCCGATCGGCGTGATCGGCATCGCCATCGGCACGGTGCTGCTGCCCGAGATGTCGCGGCGGATCACCGCCAACGACCACGACGGCGCGATGAAGGCGCAGCGCCGCGCCTTCGATTTCACGCTGCTGTTCTCGATCCCGTTCGTCGCGGCCTTCATCACCGTACCGGACGCGATCATGCGCGCGTTGTTCGCCCACGGCGCGTTCTCCAAGGCCGATGCGGTTGCCGCGGGCAGCACGCTCGCGGCCTATGCCATCGGCCTCATTCCTTTCGTGCTGATCCGCAGCGCGGTCGCGACCTTCTATGCGCGCAAGGATACGGCGACGCCGGTGCGGGCGTCGCTGACCGGCATCGCGGTCAACGTCGCGCTGAAGGTCGCCTTGATGGGTTCGCTCGCCCAGATCGGCCTGGCGCTGGCGACTGCCGTCGGCGTCTGGACCAATCTCTTGCTGGTGCTGTTCTTCGCCGTGCGGCGCGGCTTCCTCGTGCTCGACCGCGCCTGGCTGCTGTCGCTCGCCAAATTCCTGCTGACTGGAGTCATCCTGGCCGCTGCATTTTGGCTGATCGCACGCTTCAGCGCCTCTTGGCTGGGCTCGATTCACTTCCACGATGAATTGACGCTAGTCCTGCTCGCCGTCGGCGGCACGATCGTCTACGCGCTCGCGATCCTCGCTCTGTTCGGCCGCCGTTGGCTGGTCTCGCTGGTGCGCGGCTAGGCGCCGCAGCGGGACGCGCATGCCTCCAGGATGCAACCAGCCTACGTACATCCCTTGATTTTATGCGATTGGCGTGGTGCTAACGACCCATAATCAAATCCATGCGCAAAGTGAACTCGATGAACATGACCCGCTTCGGCTGGGCCGTGGGAGGAGTCGCGCGCTAGGAGTTCGACGACAACATCTTTTCACCAGGGCCCGGCAGGCGTCGGACGGGGCCTTTTCATTGGTCACGCGCCCTGCCGGCACAATAGCAGGAGCGTGTGATGCCACCTCAACTGACGAACAGCACATGCGAAACAGAGGGAGATGCCGCGAGGCGCGACCTTCACCTCTCCAACCCGCTCAAGCGACATTGGCGTGCATTTCTGGCGCCAGATCCCATGGGTCACCTTGCAGGACCTCAGTGACAGGGAACTGATGGATATCGGCTTGACGCGCGGTGAGGTCGACTACTTCACGCCTGAACGCGAGATCGACGTGCTGAGGGATAGCGCGACGGATCTCTGGAGCCGTCGAGGGATGTAGAGGATTCACCGCCAGACACGGACGCGCGCTTCGAGAGCGAGCGGTGTCGGCATGGCTGCTTCCCACATGCGGTGGTTCGTCCTATTGCCGCAGCATTAAACCTTGCGCGCAGTGGCGACGTATTGCGCCCCCAAGGGCAACCAACCGAGCTTGTTCTCAAACGGCCGCAGCCGTGCGAGGGCGCGAGGGAAAAAGAGATTGTACTGGATGCGGGATGAAGCCCAGCCGACGGCTTGCATGCGCTTCGCGAGATCGCGGGCGTAAATCAGCCTGGCGTTCTCGTCGAACGGACAAGTGTTCACCGCATGCACCGTCAGCGGGTTCAGCGGATTATGCTCGAAGATGGCAATTAGTCCGCCCGGCCGCGTGATGCGATGCAATTCCCGCAACCACGTCAGGTGCTCGCCGTGCGGGATGTGGTGGAAAACGCAGGCCGAAAACACCACGTCGAAGCTGTCGGCCTCGACGGGAATCCGGTCGTTCTCGATCAGCACGCAGTTGCTAGCTTCGGGATATCGCTGCCGGCCCAATGCGAGGCTCCGCTCGCTAACATCGGAGGAAGTCAGTGCCGTTTCAGGAAAATAGCGTTGGAAATACGGAATCGAATTGCCGATCCCGGAACCAAAATCGCAAATCCGCTTCGCCTCGATACAGGCGCGATTGACGATCTCGCGGAGCGCCCTGACCTTGTATTCCGCGAAATATTCCGGGCCCTCGCCGGTAAGGGCGATGTTCTCGCGATGCTGGTCCTCATAAGCTTCGGCGAAGCGATCGAATTCGGCCTTGTCCATACGGCGATCCAGCTATCGAGCGATTAATTAGATATCGGTATTCATCCGCTCGTATCATGCATCAACGGGTCTAAAAATTGATGAACAATTAACCGGACTTGGCCGAAGATCGGGGGCGGGAGTTTGGACCGACCCACCCTCGGACAGAGACTGGCTGACAGATGGACCTTCAGGACGAGATGCCGCGACCTGGAAAGATGTTTCTGTCGATCGTTGTGCCCTGCTACAACGAGGAAGAGGGGCTGCGCGAATTCCATCGCCAGATGGTTTCGGCAGCGCGCGCGCTATGTGGCGCGAAGTTCGAGCTGATTCTTGTCGATGATGGGTCGACTGACGATACCTGGAAGATCATCAACGAACTTCTGGCGGAGGACCGCAACGTCGTCGCGGTCCGGCTCGCGCGCAATCATGGCCATCAACTCGCGCTCACGGCCGGACTTTCGAACGTGCGCGGCGATCTCGTGCTTGTCATCGATGCAGATCTGCAGGACCCCCCGGAACTACTGACGCCGATGTATGAGATGATGGTGCGCGAGGGCGCCGACGTCGTCTACGGCATGCGACGCAGCCGCGCCGGCGAAACCCGCTTCAAGAAGAAATCGGCGGAAGCGTTCTACCGCCTGCTCGCTAAAGTCACCCGCGTCCATATTCCCGTCGACACCGGCGATTTCCGCCTGATGAGCCGGCGGATCTCCGACCAGCTCGTGCAGATGCCGGAGCATGACCGCTTCATCCGTGGCATGGTGGCATGGCTCGGCTACAAGCAGGTCGCCTACGAATACGATCGCCATCCACGATTCGCCGGTGCCACCAAATATCCCCTAGTGAAGATGATCGGATTTGCTGCCGACGCGCTGATCAGCTTTTCGATGGTGCCGTTGCGGATCGCGACCTATGTCGGCGCGCTGTTGACGACTTTGCTGACCTTTGTCGGCATCGTCGCGGTGGTAGGCTGGCTGTTCTCCGGCACTGTGCCCGGGTGGACCAGCTTGACGCTCTTGGTCATCATGATCTCTTCAGTGCAGCTTCTCGTGCTCGGCTTGATGGGCGAATATATCGGCCGCATCTATATCCAGTCGAAGAACCGCCCACTGTTCTTGATCTCGCACATCCACCGCCGCGGCCGTCTGCCGCACGGTGCGGAAGCGGCAACCGATCTGGAGCGGGCGCCGTTCAGGACATTGCTCGCGCAGTCCGGACCGGAGGTGCGTGGCCAACTTCACGACCCAATACCCTGATGAAGGTGCTCCTCAACCGTTCCGTCTCTGATTAGGTCTACCAGAACATCGGTGGATTTTTCCGGTGCCCGGGTCGCAGCGCACCGCCTTCCTCAATGTCGCGATGATGATGACGCTGGCGCTGGCCGCCTGGTTTCCGACCGCGGGCCATGCCGCCGCCTGGGGCGTTCTCATCTCGGGCTTCCTGGAATATTTCCTCCTCGGCGGTGATCTTGCCCGCCACGGCGGCCTGCCGCGCTTTGCGCCCTTGAAGCTCGACGAAGACGTCCGCGGCTTCTTCAGGGCGCTCGGGCCGGCGACGGTGGGCTCGATGGGCACGCAAGTGGCATTGTTTGCCGACACCATCATCGCGGCCTTCCTGCCCGCCGACGTGCTCTCGGCGCTCTATTATGCCGACCGTCTCAATCAATTGCCGATCGGTGTGATCGGCATCGCCATCGGCACGGTGCTGCTGCCCGAGATGTCGCGGCGGATCACCGCCAACGACCACGACGGCGCGATGAAGGCGCAGCGCCGCGCCTTCGATTTCACGCTGCTGTTCTCGATCCCGTTCGTCGCGGCCTTCATCACCGTACCGGACGCGATCATGCGCGCGTTGTTCGCCCACGGCGCGTTCTCCAAGGCCGATGCGGTTGCCGCGGGCAGCACGCTCGCGGCCTATGCCATCGGCCTCATTCCTTTCGTGCTGATCCGCAGCGCGGTCGCGACCTTCTATGCGCGCAAGGATACGGCGACGCCGGTGCGGGCGTCGCTGACCGGCATCGCGGTCAACGTCGCGCTGAAGGTCGCCTTGATGGGTTCGCTCGCCCAGATCGGCCTGGCGCTGGCGACTGCCGTCGGCGTCTGGACCAATCTCTTGCTGGTGCTGTTCTTCGCCGTGCGGCGCGGCTTCCTCGTGCTCGACCGCGCCTGGCTGCTGTCGCTCGCCAAATTCCTGCTGACTGGAGTCATCCTGGCCGCTGCATTTTGGCTGATCGCACGCTTCAGCGCCTCTTGGCTGGGCTCGATTCACTTCCACGATGAATTGACGCTGGTCCTGCTCGCCGTCGGCGGCACGATCGTCTACGCGCTCGCGATCCTCATCCTGTTCGGCCGGAGCTGGCTGGTCTCGCTGGTGCGCGGCTAGGCGAGTACCGAACGCCGGCCTTGCCTGCTCCTTTGGTGCAGGAGCCGCCCGGAGGCGACGGACAGCAGACGTTTCCTAGATTCCTTCCAGGAATATGTAGTTCTGCCAGCTGCGCATACGCAGAAGAATCTTTCGCAGCAACGACAGCTCATGTACGTGCTCGGTATAGATGGCGGCTTCGCCTGCCGAACCGAGCGGGATTTGATAGGCCGAAACATCCTCGACGATGTCAAGGACGGCCAGCGCGCGGTCTTCGGGCAGTGCCCCACCGACACTCACACGCGTGCCTCCGCTTTTGAGCTGGCCGGCAGCAATCGCATCGATTACGACGCGGACCTTGGCCTTGAAGACGCGACCCGGAATCCCCTTGAAAAGGACTTCGGCTTCATCGCCGGCGTGAACGCGCTGAAGGGCGTTCTGCTGGAACGCCGCCGCCAATGCACGGTCGCTCGGGCTGTCGTTGAAGAAAATCAGGGCCGAGTTGAAGAGCGGAGCTGGAACCACGTACACGCCAGGCCTCAAAGCCAGCTGGGTAACAAAGCCACTCGTCGGCGCTCGTACCACCGTCTGATCCAGATCGTATTGGGCGTCGGCGAGTTCGTTGCGCAGGCGCACGATGACCGAGTGTTCACCGTCAACCGTCGCGCCATACGCCTGCCGTGCGCGGTCTTCCGCGGCGATCGTCTCGGTCGTCGCGTCCTTGGACGCATCCAGATTGCGCCTTGCGGTGTCGAGCGTAGCCTGCGCGACGACGTTCTTCTGGAACAGCTCGGCTTGCCGATCGTAGGTCGCCTGCGTAAGCTCTAGCTGGGCCTTCGCCTTCGCGGTCGCAGCTGCCGCCTGATCAACCGATGCCTTGAGCTGGGCGACATTGGCTTCCGCATCTGCCAGCCCCGCCCGTTTTTCCGCGACGATATATTCGTAAGGTTTGGGGTCGAGCTTGAAGAGAACCTCTCCAGCCTCAAGGTGCTGATTGGTGCGGTTAGCGATCGGCACTTCGATCACCCGGCCTTTAACCGCGGGAAATATCTGCGTCACCGAGAAGTAAATGCGGGCATTGGTCGAAAACGGGTGGTTGTAGGCCATTGTGATGAACAGCATCGAGAGCCCGAAGATGCCGCCGAGAGCCGCCGTCGCCAGCATCCCTTGATTGACCGGATTCTGAAAATCTTGAACGTGGCATAGCAGAGTGCGACGTAGGTCAGTGTCAGCAATATTTCCATCAGCAGCCTCCCAACCGGTGCCTCGAAATGCACCAGCTACCGTGGAGCAGCATGGCCTTCCGAAGCTGCCACTTTCATCGCAGGAGTCTTTTCCTCGGCGTTCAAAACCAACGGTCCGGGCACATCGATCGCGGGCCTGCGCTGCTCCTTGCTCGATTGATCCGATCGATTTCCGGATTCGAGCCTGGCTTCGATCTCGGCCATGCGATGGCGGAGTTCCTCCAACTGGTCGACCGCCTCCTTCGGAGAGGCTGGCTCGCCCGGCTTATGAGCGAAACCCCAGCCCCGCTCCGGCTGATACATCATCGCCCAAATCCAGAGGAACGGCCAAAGCAAGTGCAGCATGAATAGGCTGATCCAGCCGGCGGCGTGGATCGCGTCCTGGTGCGGGTGGTTACGCGCGTGCGCTATCCGGGCCGGAATGTCATGGATGGCGATGATGCCGTAGACCAGTACGATCACCACGAAGAACAGCAGACCCAATGCGAAGTAATTCAGGAACGGATCTTCCATGAATTCTCCTCCCGGTAAGGCGTGAGGTCGAATCCCACCCGTCAGGCTGCGCAGGTAGTCTTGGGACGGCGCGCCTAGCTGAAAACTGCCAAAACAATCCCCGGGAGTCTTGAGATAGGTCAAGGTCGCCGGAGAATCGGCCGTAAGGTGAGGGCCTGGGGCATGTCCTCAGCGCTTATCGAGATCGGCGCCGATGTGCGCGAGATACGGTGATGACGCTATTCGAACCAGGCGAGCCCGATCTCGGGCGGTCCTGACCCTCTACCGTCTTCGGAAGAGCGAAGGGTGTTATCTACTTTCCGGGGGCTGTGGCGTTTCTAGATGCGGTAATGGGCCCTGCTCCGAGCAAGGGTCATGATGGTGGCTGTCCCCCGATAGATGATCAAACGGGGTCACGACTTGAGTCGGCCCCAAGCATCTGGAGACGGAGGAAAGCCGTGGAGAATTATGCCGGAATCGACGTTTCATTGGAACTGTCGAGCGTGTGCGTTGTGGATGCACAGGGTAAAATCCTAAAGGAGGCGAAGGTCGCCAGCGAACCCGACGCCTTAGTCGAATTTTTTGAGACGCTCGGCTTTGCAGTGAAGCGGATCGGGCTGGAGGCAGGGCCGCTGTCGCAATGGCTGCATGCGGGCCTGAAAAGTGCAGGATTCGAAACGGTTCTGCTGGAAACGCGGCACGTGAAGGCCGCACTGTCGGCGATGACGGTCAAGACGGATCCCCGCGGGATCGCCCAGTTGATCCGGATGGGATGGTTTCGGCCGGTACACGCAAAGTCGGTTGATGCGCAAGAGATCCGGGCACTCCTGATCGCACGCAAACAGCTTCTCGGGCGGCTGATCGATATTGAATTAAGTATCCGAGGGATTTTGCGCGGCTTCGGGCTCAAGGTTGGCCCGTTGACGCGGAGGAATTTCGAAGCCCGGATCCGAGAGCTGGTTGCTGGTCAGTCGACATTGGAGCGCATTGCCAGTGCGATGCTTTCGGCACGATCGGCCTTGACGGCAGAGTACGGAAGGCTGCACAGGGCTGTGCTGGCAATTGTGCGTGACGATGCAGTCTGCCGCCGGCTTATGACAGTGCCAGGCGTTGGTCCCCTGGTGGCTGCTACCTACAAATCGGCGATTGATGACCCTCGTCGCATCGTAAAGTCGAAGGCGGCAGGCGCACTGTTCGGGCTTACGCCAAAGAAATACCAATCGGGCGAAAAGGACGTCACAGGCGGGATCACGCTGGCCGGCGACAAAACGGTGCGCGCGGTGTTGTATGAAGCCGCCAACGTTTTGCTATCGCGCATCACGCGGTTCTCAAAACTGAAGCGCTGGGGAATGGACATCGCCAAGCGGCGTGGCTCGAAGCGCGCAAAAGTCGCCCTGGCACGCAAGCTCGCAGTGATCCTGCATCGGATCTGGGTCGACGGCACAACTTATCGATGGACTGACGTCGGCTCGATCGCAGCATAGAAGACGTGGAGGAGATCAAGAACGCAACCGGGATAATCTGAATCCCGGTGCCCGAAGTCCCGTCGCCGGGACGGTGGATCCGGTGAAGCCGTTACACGGCCAGTGGTCGTCATCTGATGAACCACGCGTATCTAGATAGGCTCACCGCTCCCTCTGACAGCATGATGTGGCGGCCAGGCGTTGACCACGGACAGAAGCATGAGCCCGGCGACGAGACGTTCACTCGGGAGGCTTGACATCATCGGGCCCATTACAGAAGGCCGTGTACCCATAAACCCGGCGGCGTGATGCGACTAAAGAAATGTCTGCTTTGCCCCTATAGCGACCGACTTCGGGCGGCAGCGCGTTATGTCGTGATGGGCCAAGAGGAGACGTTTCCTCGGCGCTAGGCGGGGCGATCTACAGGCCGCCCCACCATGCTGATCATGAATTCATGTTATTTGGCCATCGCCGTCCTTGCGGCCTCGATTTTCGCCTTCACTGCATCGAGGTTGAAGCTCGCGCCCTTCTGCATTGGCGGAAACTCGATCGCGGTCATGGCCAGTTTCTCGACCTCCTGCTGGACGAACACGAAGCGCCAGAATTCATATTTGAACCAATCGAAGTATTGTTGCGCGCCGTATTTGGTCCCGCTATCGGGCCAGCCCGTTCGCTCGAACGGATCGAGGCGAAGGTTAATCAGGTAAGGCACGTCAACCTTGGTCTTTTCGCCTAGCCATCCCCCGGGCTGGTCGATGAAGCGATACTTGAAGTCGTCGATGCGCACGGCTCCCAGCTCGCTTTCGCCGAAGTACCAGATTTCGTGCCGGTTCGAGGGCCCCTTGCCGGTGATCATGTCCATCTGATTGTAACCGTCCAGATGGCACTTGTAGGTGCGGTCCCCGATGTGTTTGCCCTTCTTCAGCTCCTCGACAATGTTCGGGTTGCCGGCTGCGGCTAGCAAGGTCGGGAACCAGTCCAGCCCGGAGATGATACCGTTCTCGACCTTGCCAGCCGGCACCTTGCCAGGCCAGCGGATCATCGCCGGCGCACGGAAACCGCCTTCCATGACCGTGCCTTTGCTCTGCGCGAAAGGCGTCTGTCCGCCATCCGGCCAGGTGAAGACCTCTGTGCCGTTGTCGGTAGTGAAGATTACAATGGTGTTGTCATCCACGCCCATGTCCTTGAGCTTTTGCATGACGATGCCGACATCGTCGTCGAGCTGCGCCATGCCGGCTTCATGAATCGTCCAGCCGTTCTTGGAATTGCGCATCGCCTGGTATCTTGGCGACAAGTGCGTGACGATGTGCATGCGGGTTGGATTGAGCCACAGGAAGAACGGCTTGTTGTCGGCCTTGGCCTTTTCAATGAACTTCAAGGCAAGGTCTCGGATTTCGTCGTCCACCGTTTCCATCCGCTTCGGATAGAGCGTGCCGGCGTCCTCGATCCTTTGCTTGCCTACCTTGCCCCAGCGCGGGTCCACGGTGCCATCGTCGACATCGGTCGCCCACGTATGGAGCATGTTGCGCGGACCGACGACGTTCAACAGGTCCTGCGGATAGCCGGGGTGGGCCGGATCTTCCATCGCATCGAGGTGATACAGGTAGCCGAAGAATTCGTCGAAGCCATGCACCGTCGGCAAAAATTCGTTCTTGTCGCCAAGGTGATTCTTGCCGAACTGGCCGGTGGCATAGCCCATGCCCTTTAGCGCGGTGGCGATGGTCACGGCCTCCGCCGGCAAGCCTGTGGGGGCGCCGGCCTGGCCGACCGTGGTCATGCCGGTACGGATCGGTAGCTCGCCGGTGATGAAGTTGGCGCGACCCGCGGTGCAGCTCGCCTCGGCGTAATAGTCGGTAAACAGCATGCCCTCTGCCGCGATCTTATCGAGGTTCGGAGTCCGGCCAGCCATCATGCCTCGATGGTAAGCACCGATATTCCAGATTCCAATATCGTCCCCCATGATGACGACGATATTGGGCCGCTGCCCAGTCGGCGCAGGTACCGGGGCCGGCGTTGGTTGCTGCGCTTGCGCGAAGCTTGTCGCACCAACGGCGGAGAGTGCTGAAGCTGCGACCAGAGAGCTACCGCTCAACAGGAGATCGCGGCGTTTCAGTCCTGCGCCGGTTGGTCCCGTGCTCATCGCGGGCTTTGCCGGAATCGTATCGCTACTCATGACATGATCCTTTTCCTGGCGGTGCACCTGAAGCCGACATGGCTTCCCAAGGTGTCGATCGGCTCGGCATTGGGCGCGGCCGGGCGATAGCGGCGGCAGTAGTCAAGAGCGCAAGGATGCCTGCCGCCTTTAAACACCTCGCGCACGCTTCGCTCCTTATAGGCGACCAAATCGGAACGGTTTCCGCCCGGGGTTGATCTGGATCAAAGGATGTCGGGGCTGGGTCTTGGCTACGCGAGAGCCGAGAGCAGGTCCGCTAAGGGGCCATCACGTACCTTAGCACACTGCTGGTGCCGCGCCCACTATGCGCCTTCAGTAGGTTGCGTCATGCGAGGACACCGACGTCGCGGCTCACCCAGAACAAAGCAGCCGTCTTCGTGGTGCGTATAGCCTTCAAACTTGCGGGTGCTTGGGATCCGAGACGACATTCTTTGTGGCCCGGCGGATCTCAGTAGTCCGCTCAGGGGCACGATCCTAATACTTGCGACAACTCATCGGGGCGCAGATTTCTCGCGATGCGCCAATAACAGAAGTGGCCCCTATATTATTCGTCGGCGGCACGGTTGATCTATATCAAGCATCCCAACGCAGGGTTTACGATGGTGGATGCTATCGGGCCGTTTCTGGACCGTATGCGGCGGCTCATTTTCTCTCCTCGAAGTAGGGGTGATCATTATGCAATTCTGCCGGCCCAACGAACCCAGTCGTCGCCTCATTCTAGGCGCACTCGCAGCACTGCCCGCGTTATCCGTGCCACTCGCTGCCAGCGCCCAGACACAAACAACGACCGCGCAAGCATCGCTTCCCGCAGCAGCTGGATTTTCGTTCGCTGCGGTCGGCGATACCCGACCAATGATGTATCTGCCGCTGAAAGAAGGGCAGCCGCACCTCAATAGGTTCTTCGTCGAGATGTTCGGCTTGGTCATGCCGGAAAAGGTTGCCGAGGCCATCGTAGCGAAGGATGTGAAGATGATCTTCGATCCGGTCACAAAGGACCTGATCAAAGTAGTCATGCCTTTCGCGTCCAAGACGGAAGTTATGACCTTAACGGTAGATAACGGTTGGGTCACCGAGGCGGCCGTGGAAGACGTGAAACTGCTTCCCGGAGTGCATCGAACGATGTTCCGGCTTCAGGGCGGCGAATGGGTGACCCGTGAAATCGTCAAGGACGTTCAATCCGGTCGCGCCAAATTCGTGATCAATAGCGGCGACGCCGTATGGTGGGGCAATCAGGGCTTGACCGTCAGTGATAGCCCATACTGGAAGCGCGTGAACGATACGATGTTGAAGAAGCTACCCGCGCCAGATGATGAGATGCGCGCAGCCGGGTTGGATGGGCGATTTTTCATGAGCGTGGGCAATCATGAGGTATGGGCCGATCCGAAAATCGAGGGCGTTCTTTCGGCCGTGCCCTATCTAAAGAAGTTCGGTGTCACGCCGGAAAACCTCATCTACAAATTCGACTTCAAGGGCACCCGCTTCATCTATCTGTGGAGCGGCAAGTACGACTACCGTTCGCCGTCATTATGGGACGCTGATCGGCCGAAGTATGCGGAGCAGATGACCCAACTTCAGAAGTGGATGGACGAGGCGAAGGCAAGTGGAATTCGGAAGGCCTTTATCGTCTTCCATTATCCGGTTTTTGCGCGCTCGGGCCTAGGTCCTATCCCGGCTCCCGATAACCCGCACAAGGTGATTGCGTCGTATGCCAAAGACATGGAGGTGGTCGTGCTGAACGGGCACGTCCATACCACGGAAATCTACGAGGTAGATGGGGTGAAGTATCTGATGCTGGGCGGTGGGGGCGCGGAACAAGACCCAATTCTTCCCGGTCGAACGAGCATCAAGGCACCCGCTGACTATCCGCCGGACCTCTACTGGAAGGGACAGGCTCCAAAAGAGGAGTACAATTACGTGCTTGTCGATGTCCAGCCCGATCAGAAGACGAAATTCACCCTCAATCGTTTCCGGCCGTGGTCGGCAGAGCCATTCGGGACTGAGGACCTGTTCAACTGAGCCGGATGCCGGTGGTTACGGGAGTGAGGTTCTGGCGACAGCCATACTGATCATTCACGGCCTGGTTGCAGTCGCACTGCTTGGTGCGATGACACACCAGGCTTTAGCGGCATGGGGATCGGCGGACGCGCGACCCAAATCGTTCTTTGGTCGCTTTCGTTCGATACCGGCGGCCTCGTTCGCCAACGCCGTGGTCGTCCTGTATGCCGTTTCTACGCTGCTGGGTGGCATCATCTACCTTTATTTCCGTGTGGACGTCAGGCCCGAACTGGAGCGTGCGGGGCACTGGCATGTCCTCGGCTTCTTCGACCTCAAGGAACATTTCGTAGCAATCGGGTTGGCGTTGCTGCCCGCCTACTGGGTTTGCTGGCGGCGGCCGCTAGCCAACGAACCTGCTCGGACGCGCACGGCGCTCACCTCGATACTCGCCTTTATCGTTTGGTGGGGCTTTCTGTCCGGTCATGTCGCCAACAACATCATGGGTTTCGGCTCATGACATCATCAGCCTCGTTCCGCCGCTTTGCATTCGCATTCGGGACCACGTTCGCGGTTCTCTACGTGGTCGCACTCGCAAAGGACGTCGCTCTTTTCACCGTTTTTCCGTCGCTCGGCATCGTGCTGGCGGGCACGCATCATTCGCGCGACGTGGCTGACCCTGCGATGGGATTTCTAGCTCCAGCGATCTACTGGTACGGGTGGGCCGCGACGGCTGCTCTCGGGGCACTGATCGTCGCCCTCGTCGCTGCCTCGTTTGCCCAACGTCTGGCGCGCTACATTTGGCCGGGATGGGTATGGCTAATTCCTGCGCTTTCGATGATCGCTTGCGTCTATCTCACCCTGCCTTGGTTTCGGCTCTGACTCGGGTGCTCCCGCAATGGGTCATTTTCGACGCATTTGGCAGAGATTGAGGGCTGGTTGATGACCGCTGTCCGTAAGCGCCGTAAAAAGCTCGGGCCAGGAGCATTGCGTTTGGCCGGACTGCCGTGATTCAAACTCCCGAACTGGGGGCTCGAATCATGCGCTACGAACTTGCCGACCATGAATAGACCGCCATCAAGCCGATGCTGCCGAACAAACCGCGTGGCGTTCCTCGGGTGAACGACAGGCGGGTCCTGAATGGCATCTTCTGGGTACTCCGATCAGGAGCACCCTGGCGTGACCTACCGACCGCGTTTGGCCCATACACCACTTGCTACAACCGCTTCGTTAGGTGGCGGCGGGCCGGTGTTTGGGGCCGCATCATAGAAGCGCTTGCCACTGCCCATGATGCCGCCGTCCAGATGATCGACACCTCCATTGTCCGCGTGCATCAGCATGGAGCCTGCATCACAAGAAACCAGCGCCAATCGATGGGGAGGTCACGCGGCGGCTTGACGAGCAAAATCCATGCGGTGGTCGATGGCAATGGTCTGCCGGTACGGCTGGCGCTGAGCCCGGGTGAGGCCCATGACGTTCGACTCGCCGGAAAACTGCTGTCTCGTCTGAAATCCGGGTCAATGTTGCTTGCCGACCGTGGCTACGATGCGGACTGGATCAGGGACCTTGCCATGAAGAAGGGCGCGTGGGCCAACATCCCGCCGAAAAGCAACCGCAGCGATCCGATCTGCTTCAGCCCCTATCTCTACCGCGCTCGCAACCAGGTGGAACGGTTCTTCAACAGGATCAAACAATGTCGTCGGGTGGCGACGCGCTACGATAGGCTCGCCGCCAACTACTTCGCATTCGTTCAACTCGCGTCAATCAGGCTATGGCAGCGCCTTAATGAGTCCGCGCCCTAGTCAGCGTTCTCTTTTTTATGGGCGTTCTTGTGGGGGACTAGGCGAGATCAATTGCGCGGCTTTCTCGTGCTGAACCGTGCCTTGGCTGCTGTCGCTCGCCAAATTCGTGCTGACCGGAATCATTCTCACCGCCGCCTTCTGGCTGATCGTGCGCTTCAGCGGCCCTGCGCTGGGCGCGTACACTTTCGGGACGACGTGACGCTGGTCCTGCTGGCGGTCGGAGGGACGATCGGCTACGCGCTCGCGATCCTCGTGCTGCTCGGCCGGAGCCGGCTGGTTTCGCTGGTGCGCGGCTAGGCGCGTATCGATAAGCTCGTTTTGCCCGCTCCGGCTACGAAGGCGGTCCAGCAGCGAACGAGAGTGCACAGCCAGCCCTACTCGAAAGTATGTTTCTCGTTCATTATGCTCTGGTAGATTTCGCCTGAAATCATATGGCCAATGCCGCTGAGATCGCCGGGACTGCCGATAAACTGCTGGCCCGCAAGTTGTGCGCCACTGGAGACGTCCCAAAGCCGAAACTCAACTTTGATCCGGTCGTCGGGCTGACGGGTGATGCGTCCGACGACCAATCCCTGTGTGCGGGTTCTGCGCCAATCGGAAAATTCGGGCGGCGCGTCGACATTCACGTTCTTGTCCAGGAACGCCACCTGATCAACCAACTCGAACGCGCCGCTTTGCTTGAGGTCAGAGGCAATGGCCCGCGAGAGTGAACTACCTAGTTCAGTCTCCGAAGGGCCGGCTGCAGCAAAGTCAGGCAACGCTATCCGCATGGGCTGGCCAATTCTAAGAACTGGGCGCTGAACCCAGGGATCGGCACCCGCAGGCACACTCACCGCGATAGCCACGGCGGCAGCGATTATTCGAAAGCTGATCATGATCCCCCAGAAGACGATCTCCACGACTGGAGGTGAGCATTTGGGCAGAAATTGGTGCACGTTCGCATCGGCTCGAACAGTGCCGGCGCGAGGGCTCGCCTCCAGGGTGCAACCAATGTCCGCACATCTCTTGATTTCGTGCGATTCGCGTGCTAGTGGCACCTCATGATCAAATCCGTGCGCAAAGTGAACTCGATGCACATGACCCGCTTCGGCTGGGCCGTGGGAGGAGTCGCGCGCTAGGAATTCGACGACGACATCTTTCCACCAGGGCCCCGCCAGCATCGGACGGGGCCTTTTCATTGGCCACGCTCCCTGCCGGCACAACAGCAGGAGCGTGCGATGCCACCTCAACTGACGAACAGCACATGCGAGACGGAGGGCGATGCCGCGAGGCGCGGCCTCGACCTCTCCATGGTCTTGAGCTTGCTTAGACGATACTGGCGTGTGTTTCAGCAGCAGCGCTTGGGTCAGCGAGTCACCTTGCAGGACTTGAGTGACAGGGAGCTGATGGACATCGGCCTGACGCGCGGCGAGGTCGACTACTTCACGCCTGAGCGCGCGATCGATACGCTGAGGGATCGCGCCGCGGATCTATGGGGGCGCGGTGGGATGTAAGCGATCGACCGTGCGGTGATCCTCGTGCGCGCTTCTCGTCGGCTCGCTGTCTCAAGGCCGACGTCACGGCATCGGCTGGTACAGCCAGAATCGTCAATCTTGGTACTTTTTTTGTAGTCAGGCGCAACGCATCTACTCGCTACGACCATGGATCGGAGCGAGCCAGATCCATCGGGCTCGGCGGGAGTCGCGGTCAATGCAGACAGCTCAGTCGCCGACACAGAGACAGGAGTTCCACACTGCCTGACGTGTGTGGAACTCCGGCGCGTGCGCGCTCCCTCGCATCTCAACCGAAGAGACAAATGACCAAGGAGAGAATCCCATGAAGGCGATCGTTGTAACGGAGCAAGCCGCGGGAACTGCCGGGATGAAGCTGGTGCATCGGCCCGAGCCGCAGGCAGCAATAAACGATGTCGTCGTCCAGATTCATGCGTCGCGATTTATCCCGACTGAGCTTGAGTGGCCCTCGACCTGGGCCGATCGCCTTGATCGCAACCGAACGCCGTCGATCCCCGGGCACGAGCTCGCCGGAGTGGTCTCTGCCCTTGGATATGGAACGACGGGGCTGTCGGTGGGACAACGGGTGTTCGGTCTGGCGGATTGGTATCGCGACGGCACGCTGGCCGAGTACGTGGCGATCGAGGCGCGCAACCTTGCGCCGCTGCCGGGCGACGTCGACTTCACCGTGGGCGCGAGCTTGCCGATCTCGGGCCTGACCGCGTGGCAAGGGCTGTTCCAGCACGGTCGCCTTCAGGCGGGACAGAGTGTGCTGGCACACGGTGCGGCAGGCGCAGTCGGGTCCATGGTGACGCAACTCGCACGAGAGGCCGGAGCCTACGTCATCGGCTCCGGACGTGCCGCCGATCGTCAGACCGTGCTCGACTTCGGCGCGAAGGAGTTCGTCGACCTCGACAACGACGCACTAGAGGACGTCGGCAAAGTCGATCTGGTGTTCGATGTCATCGGTGGCGACATCCAGAAGCGGTCTGCAGCACTCATTCGAGCCGGAGGAACACTGGTGTCCATCGTCGGGCCGGTGGAGGCTCGGCCTTCCCAAGGGCTGGCGATCGATTTCGTCGTCGAGGCTGATCGTGCCCAACTGAGCGAGATCGTCCAGCGGGTGCGGGACGGACGACTGCGGATCAACATCGGCAACGTCTCGACCTTCGACGATGCCGTCGCCGCCTTGAATCCGACCGAGCGGCGTAAGGGGAATACGATTATCCGCGTTCGTCCCTGACCGAAGCACGTCCATTGATGTGCGCAGCCGGCCGGCGCGTCCAGGTCGGCCGGCTGTTGGGAATGTCGGAGCGGGTCGATAATCGCCCTCTCAAAGCGTCGCAAAACGTCGCTTTGCCGCCAACGGCCGCAAGGAGGTTTGAGCGGGCCAGGGATGTCCGCCCGATTGTCGATCTCACAGGGAAATGAGCGAGCTGCGGCCCTTGCGTCCCATGCCGCTATGACAGGCTGGGCAGGGGGCGATCTTTCGCGGACCATGCCCGCCCAAACCCATTTGCCTTGCCACTTTTTCCACGGCAATATGGTTCGCAAAACAACCATGAGAACGGGAAAAGACAATGGCGGCTCCCATCAAGTTCGGCGTTGGCCAAAGCGTGCTGCGCAAGGAGGATGACGCGCTCATCCGCGGCAAGGGCCGCTATACTGACGACTATGCGCCGCAGGCCGCGCTGCGCTGCCTGATGCTGCGCTCGCCGCATGCCCATGCCAAATACACCATCGATGTGAGCCGCGCACGCGGGCTGCCCGGGGTCGCGCTGATCCTGACTGCCGATGACGTGAAGGATCTCGGCAATCTGCCCTGCCTGTTCAATCTCGAGACCGATCCGTTCACCGGCCCGCCTTACCCGATCCTGGCTGGGGACGAGGTGCGCCATGTCGGCGATGCCGTCGCCTTCGTCGTCGCCGAGACCATCGACCAGGCCCGCGACGCGATCGAGGCGATCGAGGTCAAATGGAGCCCGCTGCCGGCGGTGACCGGCGTCGTCAACGCCGTGAAGAAGGGCGCGCCGCAGGTCTGGCCGGACAAATCAGGCAATGTGCTGTTCGACGTCTCGATCGGTGACAAGGCCGCGACCGAAGCCGCCTTTGCCAAGGCGCATGCGGTCGCCGAGATCTCCATCGTCAATCCGCGCGTGGTCGCGAGCTTCATGGAGACGCGCGCCGCCGTCTGCGAATACGACGCCAAGCGCGACCATCTGACGCTGACGGTCGGCAGCCAGGGCAGCCACCGCCTGCGCGACATCCTCTGCCAGAACGTGCTCAACATCCCCACCGACAAGATGCGGGTGATCTGCCCCGACGTCGGCGGCGGCTTTGGCACAAAACTGTTTCCCTACCGCGAATACGCCCTGATGGCGGTCGCCGCGCGCAAGCTGAAGAAGGCGGTGAAGTGGGCGGCCGATCGCTCCGAGCATTTCATGGGCGATGCGCAGGGCCGCGACAACGTCACCACCGCGAAGATGGCGCTGACTGAAGACGGCAAATTCCTCGCGATGGATTGCGACCTCATGGGCGACATGGGTGCGTATCTCTCGACCTTCGGGCCCTACATCCCGCATGGCGGCGCCGGCATGCTGCCGGGCCTCTACGACATCCAGGCCTTCCACTGCCGGGTGCGCACCATCTTCACCAACAGCGTGCCGGTGGACGCTTATCGCGGCGCGGGCCGGCCCGAGGCGGCCTATGTCATCGAGCGCCTGGTCGACGCCTGCGCGCGAAAGCTCGACATGACGCCGGACGCGATCCGCCGCAAGAATTTCATCCCGCCAAAGGCGCTGCCCTACAAGACGGCCACGGGCAAGGTCTATGATTCCGGCGACTTCGCCGCGCATCTCAAGCGCGCGATGGAGATCGCCGACTGGAAGGAATTTCCAAAGCGCGCCAAGGCGGCCAAGAAGGGTGGCCTGATCCGCGGCATCGGGCTCGCCAGCTATGTCGAGATCTGCGGTGTGATGGGTGAGGAGACGGCCAATGTGCGGCTCGATCCCAATGGCGACGTCACCGTCCTGATCGGCACGCAGTCGAGCGGGCAGGGGCACCAGACCGCCTATGCGCAAATCGTCGCAGAACAATTCGGCCTCGCGCCGGAGCGCGTGCACGTCCGTCAAGGCGATACCGACGAGATCGCGACCGGCCTCGGCACCGGTGGCTCGGCATCGATCCCGTCAGGCGGTGTCAGCGTCGAGCGTGCTACGCGCGAGCTCGGCTCGAGGCTGAAGGAGATCGCGGCGCAGGCGCTGGAAGCCAGCGCCGGCGACCTCGAGATTTCGGAAGGAATGGTGCGCATCGCCGGCACCGACCGCTCGATCTCGTTCGCCGATCTCACCAAGCGGCCCGGCGTCGATCCGTCGAAGCTGAATGGCAGCGCGACCTTTGCCAGCGCCGACGGCACCTACCCGAACGGCACGCATCTGGCGGAGATCGAGATCGATCCGGCGACCGGCATCATCAAGATCGTCAACTACGTGATCGTCGACGATTTCGGCAAGACGCTCAATCCGCTGCTGCTGGCGGGGCAGGTGCATGGCGGCGCCATGCAGGGCATCGGCCAGGCCTTGATGGAGCAGGTGGTCTATGGCGCGGGCGACGGCCAGCTCATCACCGCGACCTTCATGGACTACGCGCTGCCGCGCGCGGCGGATGGTCCGGCCTTCGTGTTCGAGACCAACAACGTCCCCTGCAAGACCAATCCGATGGGGGTGAAGGGCGCGGGCGAGGCCGGGGCGATCGGCTCCTGTCCGGCCGTGGTCAACGCCATCGTCGATGCGCTCTGGCGCGAATACAAGATCGACCACATCGACATGCCGGCGACGCCGGAGCGGGTGTGGATCGCCATCAACGAGCATCACCGCCGTCACAGCCTGTAAGTTCAAGCCGAGCCAAATCATCCCAAGTGCGACGATTAATCGCCGCGCTTGGGACGGAATGAAATCTGCCAAGCGGTGTTGGCCCCATTGTGGGGTCAGCACGATCCTGTCTCAAGGAAAGGGATTTTGCGAATGAAGCGAGTGTTGGTAGTTGCGGGCGCGCTGCTGTTCGGCATGGGCGCGGTCTGGGCGCAGCATGAGACCGTCAAGGAGGTCCAGACGCTCATGAAGGGCAATGGCAAGAACGCCGGCGCGGTGGCTGCGATGGTCAAGGGCGAGAAGCCCTACGATCAGGCCACGGTGGACGCGGCGCTGACGCAGTTCGCGGACACCGCCAAGAAGCTGCCGAGCCTGTTTCCGGCCAGCGCCAAGGGCGTGAAGCTCGACGGCGATTACTCGGCCTCGCCGAAGATCTGGGAGGACAAGGCCGGCTTCGAGGCCAAGGTCGCCAGCTTCGCCAAGGTCGTCGGCGAGGCCAAGGGCAAGATCAAGGATCTGGATTCGCTCAAGGCGAATTTCCCCGCGGTCGGCAAGGAATGCGGCGGCTGCCACGAGACGTTCCGAATCAAGAACAGCTGAGGCGCTTTTCGCCTTCGCTCTTCGCGCTTCGGCGGACAAGCCGCTCCATCCGGGCTACTAGCAACGAAGGGCGCTGCGCAAGCAGCCGCCCTTTTTCGTTGCCTCGCATGTCGCGGCTGGACGCAGGCCGACTTTCGTAGGACACTGCAAGCGAAATGCTTCTTGAGAGTCGTATCGTGCCGCGCCATGTCCTCTGCCTGTTTGCCGTTCTGATCGCTGTCCTGTTCGCGCCCGGCGCGAGAGCGGCCGATCTCAAGGTGATGATCTCGGCCGGCTTCTTCAACGTGTACAAGGAGCTCGGTCCCGCGTTCGAGGCATCGACCGGACACAAACTCGTCACCACGCGCGGACCTTCGATCGGCGATTCGCCAGAGGCGATCCCGACGCGCCTCGCGCGCGGCGAGGACGCCGATGTCGTGATCATGGATGGCGTCGGCGTCGATCTCCTCGACAAGCGCGAGCTGACGCGCCCCGGCAGCCGGATTCAGCTCGCGCAATCGTTCATCGGCATGGTGGTGCGCGCGGGTCAACCCAAGCCCGACATCAGCACGATGGACTCGCTGCGCAAGACACTGCTTGCGGCCAAATCCATCGCTTATTCGGACAGTTCGAGCGGCACCTATCTGTCGACGGTCGGCTTCAGGAAGCTCGGCGTTGCCGACGAGATCGCCGGCAAGACCCGCAAGGTGCCGGGTCCGCCCTCGGGCGAGCCGGTGGCTGCGGTCGTTGCCCGCGGCGAGGCGGAGATCGGATTCCAGCAGGTCGCCGAGCTGATGCATGTTCCGGGCGTTGATCTCGCGGGCACGGTGCCAGCCGAGATCCAACCGCCGACTTACTACGTCGGCGCGTTGCCGAAGAATTCGCAGCATCCCGAGGCCGCAATCGCCCTGCTTAATTTCCTGTCCTCCGCGGACGCAGCAGCTGCCATCATCAAAGCCGGGTTGAAGCCGTTGCCGGCGCACTGAAGGCGGGCCGGCGCGTCGTCTTTGCGTGATCTGAAGGCCGTACATTGCGTGCGATGAGTAGCGGACTCCGCTTTCTTTGATGCGAGCCGCCGGAACCGGCGCCTCCGATTCCGATTGCTTCAGCATCGCGAAAGCTCAGGTGCGGCGCGCATCTCGATCAGGACCAGCGAGGCAAGCCATGGCAAAACCGTTCCCGTCGAAGACCCACATCGCCAACCATATGCTGCATCCGGAAACGCTGATGCTGACCTATGGCTACGATCCGCAGCTCTCGGAAGGCGCCATCAAGCCGCCGGTGTTCCTGACCTCGACCTTCGTGTTCAAGACGGCCGAGGACGGGCAGGACTTCTTCGATTTCGTCTCCGGCCGGCGCGAGCCGCCGGAAGGGATGGGCGCGGGCCTCGTCTATTCGCGCTTCAATCATCCCAACAGCGAGATCGTCGAGGACAAGCTCGCGGTCTACGAGCGCACCGAAAGCTGCGCGCTGTTCTCGTCCGGCATGGCGGCGATCGCAACCACGATCCTCGCTTTCGTGCGGCCGGGCGACGTCATCCTGCACTCCCAGCCGCTCTATGGCGGGACCGAAACGCTGCTGACGAACACGCTTGCGCGCCTGTCGATCGGCGCCGTCGGCTTCGCAGACGGTGTCGACGAGACGGCGGTCAGGCAGGCTTCGGAAGAGGCGATGGGCAAGGGCCGCGTTGCGATGATCCTGATCGAGACGCCGGCCAACCCGACCAACGGCCTCGTCGACATCGCGATGATCCGGCGCGTTGCAGATGCGATCGGAAAAGCGCAGGGACTTGTTCCGGTCATCGCCTGCGACAACACGCTGCTGGGACCGGTGTTTCAGCGGCCGATCGAGCATGGCGCGGATATTTCATTGTATTCTCTCACCAAATATGTCGGCGGTCATTCCGACCTGATCGCGGGCGCCGCGCTCGGCAGCAAGGCGATCATGAAGGGCATCAAGGCGCTGCGCGGCGCCATCGGCACCCAGCTCGATCCGCATTCCTGCTGGATGATCAACCGCTCGCTGGAGACGCTCAGCCTGCGCATGGAAAAAGCCGATGCGAATGCGCGCCTCGTGGCTGATTTTCTGCGCGACCATGCCAAGGTCGCGAAGGTGCATTACCTCGGCCATCACGAAGAGGCATCGCCCGCGGGGCGCGTGTTCGCGCGGCAGTGCCTCGGCGCCGGATCGACGTTCTCGTTCGACATCGCCGGCGGCAAGGACGCGGCGGTGAAATTCCTCAACGCGCTGCAGATCTTCAAGCTCGCGGTGAGTCTCGGCGGAACGGAGTCGCTCGCCAGCCTGCCGGCGACGATGACTCACTCCGGCGTTCCCGCCGACATCCGCCAGAAGATCGGCGTGCTCGATTGCACGATCCGGCTGTCGATCGGCATCGAGAATCCGGCGGACCTGATCGCCGATCTCGGGCAGGCGCTGAACGCCGCCTGAGCGCGCTTCAAAGTGGATTGGACGCGCGGCAGGCCGACATGATCGCCGCGGCGGCCTCGTTGCTCTGCGCGCCGGAGAGCTGACGCACGAGGCAGACATAATAGCCCTTGCTGGATGCGTTCAGCAGCGAGTCGCCGTTAACGACAAGCCAGTTGCAGGCCGAACGGATATACTGGACCGCAAGGGGCGATCGCGTGTCGCGGAGCGCGGACAGCTCGCATTGCGCCTGCCTTTCCTGGTCGCTTTGCGCTGCGACCGGTCCGGAGAACGCAACAATCGCAGCGGCCGCGACAGCGCCGGCCAGGACGTATGACGGCGTGCTGTTCCGTCTGCGGATGCCTGCGACGTTGGGCCGACCGAGAACGCTGGAAACGAGGCGCACGGTGTCACTCTTCGGATTGGGTAATCGCGCCGAACTTTATGGCCGAAATCGGAGGGCTGGCAAGGCGCGAGGCCGCAAATTGGCGGACTGCGACATCTTCGCTCAAATTGAAAAGGCCGGACGCGCTTGCCGCGCACCCGGCCTTTGCCGATGAAGCAGTCTCTTACTTCGTCACCTGTCCGCGGATCTCGCCGCCCGGATTGGCTGCGGTGTGGATGTTGACGTAGAGCTTGCCGGCGAGGAGATCGGCGGCCTGGGCGTCGGTCAGCGTCGCCGAGCCCTCGACCGGGCTCGAGGCTGCATTCGGGATCGGGACCATGACGCCGGCGTTCTTGCCGGTTTCGGCCGGGCCGTGGAAATGCGCGGCGGTGGCGGGGCCGGACAGGCCGGAATAGGTGACCTTCCAGGACAGCTTCTTGCTGGCGGCGTCATAGTCCAGATCGGCCGTCCCCGTGCCGCTGCTGGTCGTTGCCGGCACCTCGGCCTTGCCGTCGAGTGTTGCTTTCAGCTTTTCGGCGCTGGCCGAGCCTGCAAAAGCCAAAGTGCCGAGTGCGAACACGGCGATCACGGTCTTGTTCATGACATTCTCCCTGGTGACCTCGTTGGACTGCCAAACTTTCAACAGCCGCCGTTTCAGTTTATTCCCGTTGCCGCCGGGGACGGACTAAATTCTTCGTGGCTGGAGCCGCGCGGAGAGAGGTCATAGGCTTGCCGCAACCGCGTGGATGGACCTGATGTTGCAACGAACAATGATCGCGGCGCTGCTCGCAGCAATCGCAGCCGGTGGCGTCTATTGGTGGCTCAGCGCACCGGTGATCGCCGCCGTGAGCACCGCGCCGGCCCATGTCCCGAACCTTGCCAATGGCGAGGTGATGTTCAACGCCGGCGGCTGCGCGTCCTGCCATGCCGTTCCCGGCCAGGACGATCGTCTCAAGCTCGGCGGCGGTGTCGCGATCAAGTCGCCGTTCGGAACGTTCTACGCGCCGAACATCTCGCCCGATCCGACCGACGGCATCGGCAAATGGCGAGAGGCCGATTTCGTCAACGCGGTGATGCACGGGGTCTCACCCAGCGGGCAGCATTACTTTCCGGCGTTTCCCTACACCTCCTATCAGCATGCCAAGCACGAGGATGTGCTCGATCTCTTCGCCTATCTGAAAACGCTGCCGCCAGTTGCAGGCAAGGTGCGCGACCATGACGTGGGCTTTCCCTTCGACATCCGCCGCAACATCGGCATCTGGAAATTCCTGTTTATGGACGGCAAGCCGTTCGTCGCCGATAGCAGCAAGTCACCGCAGTGGAATCGCGGCGCCTATCTCGTCAACAGCTTCGGCCATTGCGCCGAGTGCCACAGCCCGCGCAACGCGCTCGGCGGCATCATCTCCGGCGAGCGCTTTGCCGGCGGCCCCAATCCGGAAGGCGAGGGCTGGGTGCCCAACATCACGCAGAAGCGCCTTGGCGAATGGAGCGCCAAGGACATCGCCTATTTCCTCAAGACCGGCGAATTGCCCGACGGCGACAGCGTCGGCGGCGCGA
Source organism: Bradyrhizobium genosp. SA-4 str. CB756 (assembly GCF_000473125.1). Classification (NCBI taxonomy): domain Bacteria; kingdom Pseudomonadati; phylum Pseudomonadota; class Alphaproteobacteria; order Hyphomicrobiales; family Nitrobacteraceae; genus Bradyrhizobium; species Bradyrhizobium genosp. SA-4. The sequence continues at coordinate 1,338,093 of NZ_KI421499.1, forward strand.
TGACACGCGTGATCAAGAACACCTCGCAATTGCCGGACGAGGATATCGCGGCGATGGCGGAGTACATCAAATCGTTGCCGCCGGTGGACCGACCGACGCCGCCCAAGCGCAAGGCGGCAAGCTAGCGAAAGCCCCTTTAGGCTCTTGTTTGAGCATGATCTCCGCGCAAGCGCGTTCCGCGTTTGTCGCGAGGGAAAACCGCTTCGCACTTTGCGCTAACGCGGCCCTGCGGGTCCGGATCAGCTCTAGCTCGTGCCGAAGGCCTTGAAGGTGATGATGGTGAGGGTGTCCTGGATGCCCGGCAGCACCTGCACCTTCTCATTGATGAAGTGGCCGATGTCGGTGTCTTTGTCGACGTAGAACTTCACCAGCAAATCGTAATGGCCTGCGGTGGAGTAGATCTCGGAGGCGATCTCGGCTTCGGCAAGCGCGTTGGCCACCGTGTAGGACTGGCCGAGCTTGCATTTGATCTGGACGAAGAAAGGAACCATTGCAGTCACTCCGAAGGCATATCTGCCGCTAATAGGCCAAAACCGGTCGGGATTGGCAAGCGAACTTGCTGGCCGCGGGGATTTGCCGCCCGCGGCCATCGTTCGTGATGCCCGCCTGCGGCGGCCCCTCAGGATGGGGTCCCGTTTCACGACGAGATATCAGACCCTCATGGTGAGGAGCCCGCGAAAGCGGGGCGTCTCGAACCATGCAGGCCCGACCAAGTTCGGTAGCCTCCGATCGAGGGGCCTACGAGATTACGGCGGCCGCGGCAAACGCTTCCCTCAGCCGCTGTGCGAGCTCGGCCTTGCGGTAGGGCTTGGTCAGCAGGATCGCCTGGGCATGCGCGCGGCCCTGCTCGACCAGGGTCTCCAGCGCGTAGCCGGAGGTGAACAGGACCGGCAGGCCCGGGCGAATCCGCCGCGCCTGCTCGGCAAGCTCCCAGCCGCTCATGCCGCCGGGCATCACGATGTCGGTGAACAGCATGTCGATACCGGGTTCGGCGCGCAGCCGCTGCAACGCCTCCTTGCCGTTGACCGCGGCAACGACGCTGTAGCCGAGTGCCTCCACCCTGCGAATGGCGGAGGAGCGGACGAACGGATCGTCCTCCGCGATCAGGATGGTTTCGTAGCCTCGCGGCGCCGCCTCCTCGCCGTCGGCAAGGTCGCCCGCAGATGGTCCCGCGTCGGCGCGCGGCAAATAGATCCGGACCGTCGTGCCCAGGCGTTGCTCGCTGTAGATCGCGACATGGCCGTCGGATTGCTTGGCGAAGCCATAGACCATGCTGAGGCCGAGGCCAGACCCCTTGCCGACCTCCTTGGTGGTGAAGAACGGCTCGAAGGCGCGTTCGATGACACCAGGCGTCATGCCTTCACCGTCGTCGGTGACCGCGATCATGGCGTAGCTGCCGGATGCGACTTCGGGGTGAAGGGCGCGATAGTCCTCGTCGATCGCAGCCAGCTCCGTGCTCAGCGTCAGGTGTCCTCCTGACGGCATGGCATCCTGCGCGTTGAGCGCAAGGTTCAGCACGGCGGATTCGAGCTGGGCGCGGTCGGCAAAAGCCAGGATCGTGCCGGGGCCGGAAGCGGTCCTGATCTCGATGTCCTCGCGCAAGGTGCGTTTGAGCAGCTTGAACATGGACTCGAGCAGGTTGCGGCAATCGATCGTCTGCGGCTGGAGCAGCTGGCGGCGGCTGAACGCGAGCAGTCGCTGCGTCAGCTCGGCGCCCCGTTCGCCCGACAGGCAGATGTCGTCGGCAAACCGTCGCAGGTCGGGCCTTGCCTTGAGCTGCTCGCTCAAATGCTCGGCGTTGCCGATCATGACGGTGAGGAGGTTGTTGAAGTCGTGCGCGATGCCGCCGGAGAGCTGGCCGACCGTCTCCATCTTCTGCGCCTGCTGGAGTTGCTGCTCGGTCAGCTTGCGCGCGGTGAGGTCGTGGACGATGCCGACGAAGATCAACTCGCCGTCCTGCCGGGCCTGGCCGACCGAGAGGTCCATCGGAAAGGTCGATCCGTTCCTGCGCAGGCCGACGGCCTCGCCGCCGGTCGCGAAATGCCTCGCGCGGCTGTCGGGCGCGGCGTCCGCGCCTGAAATCAACATGCTGACGTTCCGGTTCATCACCTCGCCGGCCTGATAGCCGAACAGGCGCTCGCAGGCCGGATTGAACAGCAGGATGCGGTCCTGCGCGTCGAACAGGATGACGCCGTCGACCGCGGTCTCGACGATCGCGGTGAGGCGCACCACGCTCTCGCGCATCGCGCGCTGGGCTTCGCCGACCTGCTTGAGCAGCAGCGTCGCGTCCCGGCGCTTGATCTCCTCCTCCTCGAGCGCGGCCTGGACCTGCCGCAGCTCGAACGGAGAGGGGATCGTCAGGATCTTCGGCAGCAGCGGCCAGAGCGCGCCGGCCGTGAAGATGGAGGCCGCGGCCGTGACCGCCTTGACGAGGCCCTCGATGCCGTAGATCGGGACCCAGAGCGTGTAGATCGCCAGCACATGGGTCAGGCCGCAGGCCATGATGAAGATCGCGAACGCCCAATAGACCCAACCGAATTTGAGGTCGCGCCGTTTGGTGACGAAAATGGCGAGGGCGAACGGAATCGAGAAATAGGCGGCGGCGATGATCGCGTCGGAGACGACATGGAGCCAGATCAGTTCGGGTTCCCACAGCAGGCAGATGCCGTGCGGCGAGAACATCGAGGGGTCGAGGATACGTTCGAGAAAGGCCCACATGGTTCCACCCCAAGCTGGCATTCGAGGCTTCGCGGGCCGGGGCGGCCCGCATCGCTGCTGCCGTTGGACGGGTCCCGCCGCCCAACGTCTCACGCATGGACACACACGCCGAACGCGAGACCGTACCAAGGGGACGGCGCGGTTGCATTTTGCAAGCCCGCACGATTGCGGGCCGCCGGTGCCGCGCCGGATCGGCTCCACCTGATTCGCGGGGCCGTCAGCACAGCGAATCACGGCTGGCCGCGGCCCGCAACGCTTGCTGGCGTTCCACGGCCGCGCTAGGACAGGCCATGGCGCAGTTCCTATCAAGCAGATGTGTCCCGCGATGACGACGCCGGTCGCACTCACCATCGCCGGCTCGGATTCGAGCGGTGGCGCCGGCATCCAGGCGGACCTGAAGACCTTTGCCGCGTTCGGCGTCTACGGCGCCTCCGCGATCACGGCGCTGACGGCGCAGAACACGCGCGGCGTCACCCGCATCCACGCGGTGCCGGCCGATTTCGTCACCGCGCAGATCGACGCGGTGTTCTCCGATCTCGAGGTCGGCGCGGTGAAGATCGGCATGGTGGCCCAGGCCGCCAGCATCGATGCGATCGCGGCCGCGCTGACGCGCTGGAAGCCCCGCCATATCGTGCTCGATCCCGTGATGGTCGCGACCTCCGGCGATCGCCTGCTGGCGTCCGAAGCCGTGGACGCGCTGCGCACAAGACTGATGCCGCTCGCCTCCGTGATCACGCCCAATCTGCCGGAGGCCGCCGCGCTTCTCGACGAGCCCGTTGCGGCCAGCGAGGCGGAGATCGAGCGTCAGGGCCGCCGCCTGCTGGCGCTCGGCTGCGGCGCGGTGCTGATCAAGGGCGGCCACGGCGAGGGGGCCGAGAGCATCGACTATCTCGTAAATTCGGAAAAAACGATATCACTTGCCGCCCCGCGCGTCGCCACACGCAACACCCATGGCACCGGCTGCTCGCTGTCGTCGGCGGTCGCGGCCGGGCTCGCCAGGGGCGAGGATCTCGAGCGCGCCGTGCAGAGCGCCAAGGCCTGGATCAGCGCGGCGATCGCCGCCGCCGACCGCTTCAGCGTCGGCCACGGCCACGGCCCGATCCATCATTTCCACAAGTTCTATTGACGCCGGCCTCGCGCGGCACGGCGGCTCCCGGCGTTAACCAATAACGCCTTGGGGTTCCGTAGCTTTGCGGGCGGTCATCGCCGCTTCATGTCGCCTGATTGTCGCATGCGACTGATATTCGCGGGGAGGGCGAGGCAAGGTTTGATTCGTAAGTGAGGGTGCCTCAAAGGTTCAATCGTCATCCCCCTGTCACGGGAAATTGTTACGGGCGGTCGCATGGGAAGTTACGATGTGAGTGACGAGAGCCCGGAGCGGCGCTTTCGCACGTTGTTCATCTCCGACGTTCATCTCGGAGCCCGCGGTTCTCAAGCCGACCTTCTGCTCGACTTCCTGCGCTACCACGATGCCGATACGATCTATCTCGTGGGCGACATCGTCGACGGCTGGGCGCTGAAATCGAGCTGGCACTGGCCGCAATCGCATAACGACCTCGTCCAGAAGCTGCTGCGCAAGGCGCGCAAGGGCGCCAAGATCATCTACGTGCCCGGCAATCACGACGAGTTCCTGCGCAACTATTACGGCACGCATTTCGGCGGCATCGACGTCGTCGAGAACACCGTCCACACCGGCGTGGATGGCAAGCGTTACCTCGTCATCCACGGCGACATCTTCGACCTCGTGGTGCAGAACGCGCGCTGGCTCGCGCATCTCGGCGACAAGGCCTACGACTTCGCGATCCAGATGAATCGCTTCGTCAACTTCTTCCGCCGCATGTTCGGCGTGCCCTATTGGTCGCTATCGCAATGGGCCAAGCAGAAGGTCAAGAACGCGGTCAACTATATCGGCGCGTTCGAGCAGGCGCTCTCCGCCGAGGCACGGCGCCATGACGCCGACGGCGTGATCTGCGGCCACATCCATTACGCCGTGATCCGCGACGAGAACGGCATCCGCTACATGAACTGCGGTGACTGGGTCGAGAGCTGCACCGCGCTGGTCGAGCACGACGACGGCAATTTCGAGATCATCACCTGGGCCGACCAGCTGCGGAAGCCGGCACAAGTTCCGCAGGTGGCAGCCAGAGCTGCGTAACAGAGGCGGCTTGATGCGCATCCTGGTCGCGACCGACGCCTGGCACCCGCAAGTCAACGGTGTGGTTCGGACGCTGACCAAGCTCGCTGAGGCCGCCAAGGGGCTCGGTGTCGAGTTCACGTTCCTGACGCCGCAATCGTTCCGCACCTTCGCGATGCCGAGCTATCGCGACGTGCGGCTGGCGATGCCGCGTCCGGCGCGGATCGCGAAGCTGATCGAGGAAGCGCGCCCCGACAGCATCCATATCGCGACCGAAGGGCCGATCGGCCTGATGGTCCGCCGCTATTGCCGCCAGCGCAAGCTGCCGTTCACGACCAGCTTCCACACCCGTTTCCCCGAATATGTCCGCGCCCGCGTGCCGGTGCCGGGCTCACTGATCTGGCGGGCGCTGCGCCGCTTTCACGCGCCGAGCCGCGCCGTGATGGCGGCGACGCCGGCACTCGCCTGCGAATTGACCGAGCGCGGTTTCGACAATGTCGTGTTGTGGCCGCGCGGCGTCGACACTCACTTGTTCCATCCCCGCGCCATCGACCTGTGCCTGCCGGCGCCGGTGTTCCTCTCGGTCGGCCGCGTCGCGGTGGAGAAGAACCTCGAAGCCTTCCTTGAGCTCGACCTGCCTGGCGCCAAGGTGGTCGTCGGCGACGGCCCGGCGCGCGCCTCGCTGGAAGACGCCTATCCCGATGCGATCTTCCTAGGAGAGAAGCACGGCGAGGCACTGGCGGAGATCTATGCCGCCGCCGATGTTTTCGTCTTTCCCAGCAAGACCGACACGTTCGGCCTGGTGCTGCTGGAGGCGCTCGCAAGCGGCCTGCCGGTTGCGGCCTTTCCGGTGAAGGGCCCGCGCGACGTGATCGGTGATGCGCCGGTCGGCGCGCTCGATCACGACCTACGCAGCGCGTGTTTCGCGGCGCTCGGGATCTCCCGGCAGGACTGCGTCGAGTTCGCCGCCAACTACACCTGGGAGGCCTCGGCCCGGGTCTTCATCGACAGCATCCAGGCGGTCGGCGCTGTGCTATCAGGCAGGAATGGGGCAGATCCGGTTAGTTTCGTAGCCTGAAAACCGGGATTCATCGCGCGGAGGTGTCTTGCCCGCGCTCAGGCTGCCGCGATAAGTTCGGGCCATGACCGAACAGCTCCTTCCGATCGGCCCTGCCGATATCGATGCCGCAGCGCGCGTGATCGCGCCCTACGCCATCCGCACCCCGCTGTTGTCCTTTCCCGTGCTCAACGAGCGTGTCGGTGCCAAAGTGTTCCTGAAGCCGGAGATGCTCCAGCGCACCGGCTCCTTCAAGTTCCGCGGCGCCTTCAACAAGGTGTTCTCGATCCCGCAGGACAAGCGCGCCGGCGGCGTCGTCGCGTTCTCCTCCGGCAACCACGCCCAGGGCGTGGCGGCGGCAGCCAAAATCCTCGACATGCAGGCAACCATCGTGATGCCGGCGGACGCGCCGCTGTCGAAGCGCGAGCGCACCAAGTCCTACGGCGCCGAGGTCGTGCTGTATGATCGCGACAAGGACGACCGCGAGGCGATCTCGCGCGGCATCGCCGAGAAGCGCGGCGCGACGCTGGTCAAACCCTATGACGATCCGTTCGTGATCGCAGGGCAGGGCACCGCCGGCCGCGAGATCGCAGAGGACATGGCGGCACTCGGCCTTGCTCCCGATATCGTGGTCGCGCCGGCCTCTGGCGGCGGTCTGATCGCGGGCGTTGCGACCGCCGTGAAGGCGCGTTATCCGCAGGCCGAGATCGTCGTGGCCGAGCCCGAGTCGTTCGACGATCACGGCATTTCGCTCACCGCCGGCCATCGCGAGCCGCATCCGCCTGCGGGCCGCACCATTTGCGATGCGCTGATGGCGCTGATGCCTGGCGAGATGACGTTCGCCATCAACAGCAAGCTGCTGGCGCGTGGCGTCACCGCATCGGACAAGGAAGTCGGCGCGGCCGTCGGCTTTGCCTATCGTGAGCTGAAGCTCGTGGTCGAGCCGGGCGGCGCGGTGGGTCTTGCCGCGCTGCTGGCGGGACGCCTTGATGTTGCCGGGAAGAACGTCGTGATCGTGCTCTCCGGCGGCAATGTCGATGCGGATCTGTTTGCCGAGCTGGTGGCTTGATCCTCTAATCGACATGATCCGCCTCTTCCCGTCGGGAAGCAATCGCATGTGAGATGAGTGTTGGGCGCGCTGATGCGTCCACGGCGTCATGGCCGGGCTTGACCCGCCCATCCACGCCTTTTCTGACGGCACGAAGAACGTGGATGCCCGGGACAAGCCCGGGCATGACGACCTCTTCCAAGCCTGCAAGGGCTGCGAGAACCCGTGTTCCCCGACACGACAAAGGGGCAGAGCGTCGCCGCTCTGCCCCTTCTGCTGTTGCGCTGATCGCGATCAGTGCATGAAGCCGCCGCGGCGATTGTTGCCGCCATTGTTCATGCTCGGCGCCTGGTTCATCGACTGGCGGAAGTTGTTGCCGCCGTTGTTGACCATGCGGTTGGTCGTATTGAGCTGCGGGCGATTGTTGTTGTTCTGCTGGTTGTTCTGCACCTGCACCTTGTTCACCGGATTGTTGTTGAGCTTGACGATGCCGGTGTTGCCGTTGTTGACGCGGATCGGATTGGTCTGCGTCTGAACGACCGGCTTGGTGTCGACAGTCGTGCCGCCCTTGCCGACGTTCACCGGCATGCTGACGATCTTGCCCGGGTTGCCGTTGCCAGTGCCTTTACCAGTACCGGTGCCATTGCCGGCGTTCGGCGCGTTGTTGGTCGCGGGCAGGGTGATAATCTTGCCGGTGCCGCCACTATTGTTGGTCGTGTTGGTCGGCGCAGGCAGGGTGACGATCTTGCCCGGGTTCTGCGAGGGCGTGCCGTTCGGCTGGTTGTTACCCGCCGGCAGGTTGACGACCTGGCCGCCATTGCCGAGCTTGCCGATCACGTTGCCGTCGATCGGCTTCTGCACGACCGGCAGGTTGGCGTTCATCTGGCCACCACCATTACCCTGCTGCATCAGCGGCATGTATTTGGGCTGGCCGAGATTGCCGGCCTTGAACGTCGGGGCAATGTTCTGCGGCGCCAGGAACTTGGTCGCTTGCATCAGGGGGATCAGCTTCGGCTGCGCTGCAAGCTTCAGTGCTGACGAGCCATAGGGGCTGTTGCCGTAGCTGTCGTAGAAGCTCTGGTAGCCGATCGGCGAGTTCGCGAGCACCGCCTTGTGCCAGGCCTGCGTGAGCAGCAGGTTGTTGAGCAGCCAGCGGATATGGTCGCACAGCGGGTCGTGCGGGTACATCTGGATGAACTCCTGATAGTACTCCGGCCGGCCCTCGGACAGGACGTAGTCATAGGCCTGGCGCGTCGAGCGGCTGGGCAGGTTGGAGGCCATCTGCACCACAGGCGCATTCAGCGGCGCGCGGTTGGCGGCAATGGCGGTGTCGCCGAAGAAGGTGAAGTCGCTCGTCAGCGACGAGCTCTCCCAGGGGATCTGCGCGCCGCTGGTGGTCTGGTTCACCTGAAGACGCACGCGCTTGAACAACTGCTCGATCGGCACGTTGGGCTCGTGCGCGACATTCAGGAAAGCCTGTGTATAGGGGCTGTGGCCATTGGTGCCGTCGAGCGCTTCAGCGCCGGGCGCGGTGGAATAGCCGACGATCGAGCCGTTCGGCGCGTCGACGATGGCAAGGCCGCGGCCGGCGTCGTTGACGCTCGGGAACGGATTGTTGCGGCAGGCATCGAGGATGACGATGCGCATGCGGCTCGGGATCGACTCCAGCGTCGACATCACGTCGACCAGGCGCACCGAATTGTTGACGAGCTCGTTGGGGCTGGAGACCTTGGCATCGACCGGCACGAGGTAGTTCTCGCCGGCGAGCTGCACGCCGTGGCCAGCGTAATAGACCATCGCCACGGTGTTCGGACCACGCGCGGACACTTTGGCGGAAAAGTCCTGGACCACGCGAAGCATGTCGTTCTGGGTCAGGTCGGTCGCGGCAACCACCTCGAAACCGGCCGAGTTCAGGAACTGCGCCATCGACTGCGCGTCATTGTCGGGATTTTGCAGCTGCGGCGCGTTCTGGTAGTTCGAATTGCCGATCACCAGCGCGACCCGCTGCTCCGGGCCTTGCAGCGCGGTGGGGGCGGGCTCCACGGGAGCGACTTGCGCGGAAACAGGGCCGCCGAGAAAGCCGAACAGGCTTCCCACGAGGCTAGCCGTCATCAGGAAAGGCTTTAGGCGGAACATGGCGTGCTCCTCTGGCACTGATCTCGATGCGAGATTGGTTGCGGGGCAGACTGGCCGCGTTCGAGTTCGGGGTCCGTGACCGCGGTCACCATGATAGGCTGCGTGATCTGAATCACGCTGGAATCTGCTATGGTGAAAAATCGCTTGAGAGGACAGTCCGCCCCATGCTGAAATCGATCGATCCAATCCTGACGCCTGACCTGCTCTGGCTGCTGGCTTCGATGGGCCATGGCGACGACCTCGTCTTCGTCGATGCCAACCATCCGGCCACCCGCATCGCGCAGAGCACCACGTCGCAGCGCCTGATCCAGCTGCCGGGCATGAGCATGGAGACCGCCATCCGCGCGATCATGTCGGTCTATCCGCTCGACGATTTCGATCCAGACCCGGTGCGCGTGATGGCGCCCGTCGACGATCCCGATCGCGTCCCCGATGTGCAGCGCGCGGTGCTGGCCGAGATCGAGCGCGCTGCCGGCCGCGCTGTTGCGCCAGGCAAGCTCTCGCGTCCGGATTTCTATCGCGCGGCGGCTGCCGGCTTCGGCGTGGTGCAGGTCGGCGACAGCAGGGGCTATGGCTGCTTTCTGATCCGCAAGGGCGTGATCTAAAGCATGATCCGGACCCGCAGGGCCGCGTTAGCGCAAAGTGCGAAGCGGTTTTCCCTCGCGACAAACGCGGAACGCGTTTGCGCGGAGATCATGCTCAAACAACAACCTAAAGCGCGATGGCGATTCACCCCAATCTCATCGCGCTTTAGCCGCGACCGACCAGATGAGCCGCCGAGCGCCAGGCGTGCTGCGACAGTGCCTGGAGGTTGCGAACCGCCTCGACACGCAGCAGGGCAGCGTCGGCGGTCAGGCTTCCATTGGCGACAGCGCCGAGCGTCCCACTTCGGTGGACCCGCAGCATTTCACCGAGCTGTGCCATGCAGCGCTCGAGCTCGGCGATCGCCTCGTCGGGCGGATTCGCGCGCGGACCGGCCATCGCATCGCCGGCATGCGCGGCGGCCACGGGGTGCGGCGCTCCATCGATGCCGGTCGACACCGCCACACCGCGCGCAATCGCGGCTGCGCTTCGCATGACTTCTGCACATAGCTCTCGGGCGCGGATGTCCTCAGGTCCGCCGGCCGCCGCGCCAGGATTGTCTCGTCCGTTGGCGAGCTCGGTCAGTCGAGATGCGTGGTCGAGTGCGTGCAGCGTGCTCGTGAGACGACGTTGCTCATCGTCGGTATCAGGAGGTCCGGCGACATCCGACAGGAATATTTGCGCCCGGCTCACGGCATCGGCCGCTTCCTGCGTGGAGACGACGTCCTTGCCCATTCGTATCGGTCCAGCGCGGCCAACCAGTTGCGCCTCGACCGAACCGCATACCGTCAGAAGCACACGCGCGATCGTGCGCCTTACCGCCTCCACCGCCACGATCGGGGTCGCAAGCGCCGAGGGATCGAGGCAGCGCGTCAGCGGCGAGCCACGGTCGGGCAGAATCCGTTCGACCAAACGTGTGAACGGGGTGATCAACGGCAGCAGGACCGCGACGCCGACGACGTTGAACGCCGTGTGATATCCGGCCAGCAGCGTGACGCCGTCGATCGTGTCCACGGCGCGCAGCAGCAAGGGCGTCACGACGGGGAACACCACGATCGCGATGAGCGCAGCGATCAGCTTGAACAGGACGTAGGCGATGGCCAGGCGTTTTGCGGTGGCGCTGGCGCCGATCGCGGCGAGCGCGGAGCTCGTCGCCGTTCCGATGTTCTGGCCGATGATCAGCGCGCAGGCCTGGTCCAACCCGATCGCGCCCGCGAAATAGCCGGACAAGGTCACCGCGATGGCGGCCGTCGACGATTGCATCAGCGCGGTCATGACCAATCCGATCACCACCAGCGCCAGTACGCCGAACAGCCCCGACCACCATGGCACCCCTGGACTGCCGAGGACCGCGGGCAGGTCTGCCGGGTGCAATCGTTCCGCTAGCCCGCCCATGCCCTGTTGCAGGGTCGTCAAACCGAACAGCACGAGTCCAAAGCCTGCGAGCGCGGCGCCGACGCCGGAGATCCGCCCCTTGGCGAGAAGCTTGGTCAGAGCGCCGACGAAGATCATTGGCAGCGCGGCGGCCGTGAGCGAGACGCGGACGCCGATCAGTGCGACCAGCCAGCCGGTTCCCGTGGTGCCGATATTGGCGCCGAAGACGAGGCTCAAGCCTTGCTGGAACGTCAGCAGGCCCGCGCTGACGAGGCCGATCGTCGTCATGGTCGTTGCGCTGGAGGACTGCACCAGCAGCGTGACAATCGCCCCCCAGAACGAGCCGAGCAGGGGCGTCGAAGCCGCCTTGCCGAGCACCACGCGCAACGCAGTACCGGCCAGCGTCTTCAGGCCCTCCGTCATCACGGTCATGCCGAGCAGGAAGAGACCTATCCCGCCGAGCGTCGAGATCGCCGTGGACATGCGCGCGCCTTCTGTCAGGGCACCATGACTAGCGAGGTCGACAGTACAGCAACAAAGCCCCGATGAGTGGGATCAATTATGGCACGATAGCCGCCCTCGGCCCGTTTCGCCGGATCGGCGCTCTTGTCGTAAACGGTGTAGCTTGGAGATCGACATGCGATGCGTGAGGCTTGATCGGCTTTGCATTCGGCACCGCCCATTTGTTGCAGCTCCGCACCCTGATTTGAATGGCCTTCCCGCAAGCGACTCTCTATGGTCGATCCATGTCGCGCCTCATGTGTCTGTCTGTTGCTATCGTCCTGTCGCTGCTGCCCGCCATCGCGTCCGCTGCGTCAACGCAAAAGCGCCCCAAGCCGGTCTGGCATGGCTACGGCTTCCTGCCGGGCTATCGTCAGCCGCTGAGCAACAGCATTCCGCTCTACAAGCAGAAGGACGCGATGCGGCGCCTTGCGCGCAGCGAGCGGCGTCACTGGTACATCGACCCGGTGCCGCAGTATTACCGCTGGGACGGCGAGTGGCACTATTTCGGCCGGCCCGGCTTTGGCGGCGGCCGCTACAATGGCGGCAGTTTCGGCCCGTGCTGGACGCGGACGCCGATCGGCGCGGTCTGGAATTGCGGCTAGTCGACGGGGCAGGATTTTCGCCGGTCGCGAGCGCTCATGTCGCGGCAGCCGGTGCGCCGGCTGCCTGATCGTCCTCGATGTCGTCGATCTCTGTGCGCGGGCTCAGATGATGCCAGCCGCCCGCGAGCCGAGGCGAGCGCTGATGATGTCGACCTTTTGCGGGCCGAGGAAGGGCGAGACCAGGCGCCGCGCTCTCGTCATCATCGCGCTGCGGCGGCCATGGCCGGTGATCGGCGCGCAATGGACGTCCCGCGCGTCCTGCTCGCCGTGCTTGCGCAGGTAGTCCGCAAAATTGCTCATGGTCTCGTCGACCCGCAGCAGCGTCTCGCAAGGCGCACCTTCGGCGTAGATCACGTCGTGGGATTCGAGCTTGATGTGGAAGAATTCGAGTGCGTCATGCTCATCCGCGGCGTCGAGCGTGATCGTCGTGCCGTTGACGAGGTTGCCGGCGGGGATGAGGAGGCCGTCGAGTAGCACGGCGTGACCCTGGGTCACGTAGAGGTCGGCATGCGGCACGTTGGGAGCAAGCGCTGAGCGCGCGATGCGGACCGGCCGTGCGCTCTTCACCCACGGCTTGTTCGGATCGCTCCTGGTGCGGCTGAACCGGCCGATCCATTGCACCGCGCGCATTCCGCCGAACACCGTCGGCAAGAGATCACCGACGACGAGATCCTCGATCCTGCGCTCGCCCGCCGCTGTGGAAATCCGGGTGCCCTTCAGGAAGCAATTGCCACCGCTGGCGGCGCCGCCTCCACCAACGAAACTGGCCGCTCCGTTGCTCTTGCCGTCCGCCATTGCGGAGCGCGTGGTCATCGCGCTTGCGGCAACGCCTGCTGCCGCAGCACCAAGGCCTCTCGATATGACGGCACGCCGCGTGGCGGCACCCGACGACGGGGTCGTGATCTCTGACATCGCAAAATTCCCTGTATCTACCGTCGGCTTATATGCAATCGGCTTCAACGCGATCAGGATCGTTGCAGCCGAGCTTCGCCTGTTGGTCGCGGCATATAGCAGAAAGTTCGCGCGACGATGAGTCAAAACTTCATGCAGTGACGAAGAGTCACTCGAGAGAATTTCAGACTAGTAGTGTCGGATCGGAAGGCCGCTGAAATAGTAGTTCACGCCGATCCGAACAATGTGATCGTCGAATGACACGTGACTGCGATCGAACGCCGCGCCGAGGTTGGGCGTGGTGAAGCCGCCATCTTCCAGTTTCACATGGAGATATTCGACTTTTGCCGACCAAGCAGGCGCGAATGCCCATTCGGCACCTGCACCCGCGGTCCATCCGGATCGCCACGACGATGCGCTGTCGAAGACCGCGCCGGTTGCGGACGATTTCACGCCGGCTTCGACGCCTGCGGCTGCATAACCCGCCGTCGCATAGAGCAGCACATTGCCGGGCGTGTATCCGATGCGCCCGCGAAGCGTGCCCAGCCATTGCAGTTTTGTGAAGCTCGAGAAATCCACGTTGCCGGCAGGACCGCTGTCCAGCGAGCTGCCTTTTTGACCGGCCCATGACAAGTCGCCCTCGGCGCCGAAGATCCAGCTCATCAGCTGCCAATTGTAGCCCGCCGTCGCGCCGAACACGCCGCCATTGACGTTGAACACCGGTGTGTCGTCGAGGCCTGTCACACGATCGACATGCTTGCTGCGTCCCCACGACCCGCCGCCCGCGACGCCGACATACGCGCCTTGCCAGCCATAGACCGGCGCACCGCGAATGACCGGCGCATCGTGCGGATAGGGCGGCAGGTCGGCGGCCGAGGCGTTGGCAGCAAAGACGATGGCTGTGACGCCGAGGATTGCCGTCGTGATCGGGAGAGAAGATGTCATCGGACAGAGTCTCTGGCTTGCTGCGGTCGCAGAACCGCTGCGCGGGACCAATGGCGTCTCGCGCACGCGTTCGCGGACAGCGGCACGCGACGGACCGCATGCCCTCGTGATGTAGACGATTGCCGAGGGCTTTCTCCGCGCAAATATTTCCACGCATCTTTCGGCGTGCGTCATGGGATCGACGCGTGCGCGTCACAATCGCGCGGGCGCGCACCTCAGGGTGACGAGGCTAAAGCTGACGATGTGGAGGGAACCTTCGCCCCGTTACGAGAAGAACGCGATCTTCTCGGCCTGGGTCATGCGGCGGATCGGGGCCAGTGGATCGTTGGCGGCGGCGCGGGGCTTTTGCAGCATGCCGCTGGCGAGGATGGTGGCGCCGAGCGAGGGTTCGGACAAGGGCGAGGGCATCGGCAGCGTCGCGGTCGGCGCGGCGCCGAAGCTTGCGGCGGCGGCCATGGCGGGGGCCGGCTGCTCCATCACCTCGGCGGCGGCCTCGGCGATCGCATTGGTGAGGCGCGCGAGCGACTCCATCGCGATCGGCGCGTCTTCTGCGGGCTCCTCCGCGACCGGTACAGCGGCAGCCGGCACCTCGACCTCGATGGTGACGGGCGCCGCCGCCTCGGCGGCCATCGGCTCCGGAGCGGCTGCGATCTCGACCGGCTCGATGATCTCGTCGAACTCCGGATCGGGCGCGGCCATCTCCAGCGCGATGGCTTCGAGGATGGCTTCGTCTTCGGCGTCCGCGGCGGCGTCGAGTGAGAACTCGTCGGTCACCTCCGCGATAGCGGCAGGCTCGGCGACGGGCTCTTCAAAAGCGATATCCGCAACCGCGACGTCGTCGGGCGCGCTTTCGCTCTCGGCTGCGATCTCCGGCGCGACGGCGGCATCGATGGCCTGCTCGGTGATCGCGGACGCCTCAGCCGTCCCGGTCGTCTCCGCCACTGCTTCGGGCTCGGGAGCCGCCGCGATGTCCGGCTGCGTCTCCGGAAAAGCCACCGGTGCGTCGCTCGCCATCGCGGAGGGCTCGGCAGCCCGAGTCTCTGTGGCCGGTGGCGGTGTGTCCTGCGCAGGCACCGGCGAGGGATGCGCGGCCTGCGGCGTTGCGCCGCCCTCGGTCTGCTCGATGCGTTCCCTGAGCAGATCGAATGCGGCCTTGAGCTCGACGCGGGGGTCGATGGTCGAAATCTGCCCGCAGGCGGCCTCGATCGAGGCAAGCTGCGAATCAATGAGGTCGCAGATTCGCCCATCGGCGCCGATCTCGCGCCAGCGCCAGGAGATCTCCTTGATGATGCGCACCCCGCGCGGAATCGGGGCGAGGCTGGCCTCGATCGCGGCGGGATCGCACGCCGCGATCGCGATGGTCTCGGCCTCGCGGATGGCGCGGCGGATCTCGACCAGCGCCTCGGGCAGGCGGTCTTCGACGACGGGTTGTCGCTGTGCCGCAAGGGTTTCTTCGATTTTCGCGACCGCATCCAGCACCATGCGGGTGTCGGCATTGCGGTTGCGCTTGGCATATTCGCCGAGGAACCAGCGGCCGCGCGCAGTCTCCATGAAGGCTTCGCGGATCGCGTCGTAATCCTGCTCGTTCGGCTCGGCCGCGCGGGCAGACATGGGCGAAAGGGCGAATGCTTCGTTGGCCATGACAATCTCGTCGCGCAAATCACCACGCGTTACACTAACGATCACCACGATATCGACCGAATCGCAATTGGTTTGATGCAGTCCGAATCACAAATCCCCACGCCAGCAGCCGTGAAGCGGCGATTCGCCGTCAGCCTCGCGCTGTTCTACTCGGCGGTGTTCGCGGTATCGGGAACGCATCTGCCGTTCTTTCCGGTCTGGCTGAAGGCGATCGGCATCGACGCAAGCTGGATCGGCCTCATCAACGCGCTGCCGGCGATCACGCGCTTCACCACGCTGCCGCAAGTGACCGCCTTTGCCGAAAAGCGGCACGCCATCCGCGCCGGCATGATGGTGTCAGTGCTGGCGACCGCCATCGGGTTTGCGGCCGTGGGCTTGCAGCAGCAGCCGCTGGCGCTGTTCCTGATCTATGCGCTGACTTGCATGATGTGGACACCGACGATGCCGCTGACCGATGCCTATGCGCTGCGCGGCGTCGCGCGCTACGGGCTCGATTACGGCCCGTTGCGGCTGTGGGGCTCGGCGGCGTTCGCCGCGGGCTCGCTCGCCTGCGGCTATCTCGTCGACGTCATCGCGGCGCGCGACCTGATCTGGGTCATCGTCGCCTGGGCCGTCGTTGCCATCCTCGCCAGCCTGTTGCTGCAGCCGCTCGATGATGTCAGGCGCAAGAGCGCCGAGCCGCGTGCCGACACGGCGCTGCTGCGCGATCTCGGTTTCTGGGCCGTGATCGCCTCGGCCGCGCTGATCCAGGGCAGCCACGTCGCCTATTACACGTTCTCGGCCATCAACTGGCAGCTCCATGGTCTCGGCGGCCTGACGATCGCGGGGCTGTGGACGCTGGGCGTGATCGCCGAGATTGTCGTGTTCGCGCTGTCGCCGCGCTTCTCGCTGCATCCGTCCACGATGATCGCGATCGGGGGCCTGAGCGCCGTGCTGCGCTGGATCGTTACCGCCAACGAGCCGCCGCTCGCGCTGCTCGCGATCGCGCAGCTCGGCCACGGATTCACCTTCGGCATGACCATTCTCGGCACCATGAGCCTGCTGGTGCAGCGTGTGCCCTCGCACCAGATCGCGCGCGGGCAGGGCTACTACGCCGCCTGCAACGGACTGCTCGGTGCTGCGACCTCGATCGCGTCAGGCGCGATCTACGCCCGCATCGGCGACGGCCTCTATTACGTCATGGCCGCAATGGCCGCGGCCGGCGCGCTCGTGATCTGGTCGGCGCGGCATCGGCTGATCGCTCACCCCCAGAGCGAGGACTCCGGCGGATAGACCAGGCTGCCGTCGTAACGCAGGGCGTGATCGCGGTCGCGCGCCAGCAGCAGCGGGCCGTCAAGATCGACGAAGCGCGCCTGCGGCGTCACCAGCATGGCGGGGGCCATCGACAGCGAGGTTGCGACCATGCAGCCGATCATGATCTCGAAGCCGAGCGCCTGCGCGTCATCGGCCATCGCGAGGGCTTCGGTGAGGCCGCCGGTCTTGTCGAGCTTGATGTTCACGGCGTCGTAGCGATCTCGCAATGGCGCGAGCGAACCACGGTCATGCACGCTCTCGTCGGCGCAGACCGCGAGCGGCCGCTCGATCCGCGCCAGCGCGTCGTCCTTGCCGGCTGGCAGCGGCTGCTCCACGAGCGTGACGCCGGCGGCGGCGCAGGCGGCGAGGTTGGCTTCCAGATTGGCCTCGGCCCAGGCCTCGTTGGCGTCGACGATCAGCTCGGACTCCGGGGCGGCCCTGCGCACCGCCGCAATGCGCTCCGGATCGCCATCGCCGCCGAGCTTGATCTTGAGCAGGGGCCGGTGCGCGGCCTTGGCGGCCGCCGCCGCCATCGCCTCGGGCGTACCCAACGAAATCGTGAAGGCGGTGGTGCGCTCGCCCGGCGAGGGGCGGCCGAGCAGGCTCCAGGCCCGCAGGTCCGCCGTTTTGGCTTCCAGATCGATGAACGCGCAATCCAGGGCGTTGCGGGCCGCGCCAGGCTTCATGGCGGCCTGGAGGGCCTCCCGGTCGAGACCGCCCCGGATCGCGTCCTCCATGGCCTGGATCGCGGCTAGCGTCGCCTCAGGGGTCTCGCCATAGCGGGGATAGGGCACGCACTCGCCGCGGCCGGTCAGGCCGTCCCGGCTCACCTCGGCCACGACGGTCACCGCCTCGGTCTTGGCGCCCCGGCTGATGGTGAAACTGCCGGCAATCGGAAAGCGCTCGATTTGCGCCCTAAGTGCCGGAACTTTGCTGGAAGTCATTTTGAACTCTGGCGAAATCTGAACCTGCTAGTTACCTCTAGCAACTAACAATGGCCAGTTGGGGGTACCTTCTCTAGGTAAGGGCGCGTGCGCAACGATCTGATTTTCTCCGCCTCGGCAAGGGAGCGGACATCTTGAACGGCGATCCCAAGCTGGAGCGGATTGCCAAAGGCAACGCGCTGGCCCTCTGCGCCACCGGAACCTGGACCGCGAGCTTCGCGCCGGTGCTGGAGCGGATGGTGGCTGACGCCGAGAAGCTCGCCGGCGGCCCGCAAAGCATCTTCATCGACGTCTCCGAGGTCGCCAAGCTCGACACCTTCGGCGCCTGGCTGATCGAGCGGCTGCGCCGCAGCCTGACGCAAGGGCCGGTCGAGGCGCAGATCGCC
This sequence comes from Bradyrhizobium genosp. SA-4 str. CB756, assembly GCF_000473125.1. Taxonomy (NCBI): domain Bacteria; kingdom Pseudomonadati; phylum Pseudomonadota; class Alphaproteobacteria; order Hyphomicrobiales; family Nitrobacteraceae; genus Bradyrhizobium; species Bradyrhizobium genosp. SA-4. The sequence continues at coordinate 1,356,348 of NZ_KI421499.1, forward strand.
GGCCTCTCCGCCAATTATTCCAGCCTCGTCGACGAGGTGCGGCGGGTCAGGGCGACCCCCGTGATCGAGAGCAGCACGATCACCATCACCGGCATGCTGGAGCAGATCGGCCGCGCCGTGGCCGGCCTTACCGGCACGATGACCGGCCTCATCGACATGCTTGGCGCGGTGCTCGCCGCAGGCTTTCGCGTGCTGATCCATCCACGCTCGTTCCGCCTGACTTCGACCGTGCACCATTTGGAGCAGGTGTGCTGGCGCGCGGTGCCGATCATCGTGCTGATCACCTTCCTGATCGGCTGCATCATAGCCCAGCAGGGCATCTTTCATTTCCGCCGTTTCGGCGCCGACATCTTCGTGGTCGACATGCTCGGCGTGCTGGTGCTGCGCGAGATCGGCGTGCTCTTGGTCGCGATCATGGTCGCGGGCCGCTCGGGCAGCGCCTACACCGCCGAGCTCGGCTCGATGAAGATGCGCGAGGAGATCGACGCACTGCGCACCATGGGCTTCGATCCGATCGAGGTGCTGGTGCTGCCGCGCATGCTGGCGCTGGTGTTGGCGCTGCCGATCCTCGCCTTCCTCGGCGCGATGGCCGCGCTCTATGGCGGCGGGCTCGTCGCCTGGCTCTATGGCGGTGTCGATCCCGAGGCCTTCCTGCTGCGGCTGCGCGACGCCATCTCGATCGACCATTTCATCGTCGGCATCGTCAAGGCACCTGTCATGGCCGCCGTGATCGGCATCGTCGCCTGCGTCGAAGGGCTCGCGGTGCAGGGCAGCGCGGAATCGCTCGGACAGCACACGACAGCCTCGGTGGTGAAGGGCATCTTCTTCGTCATCGTCATGGACGGCGTGTTCGCCATCTTCTTCGCCTCGATCGGGATGTGACGATGGCGCAAGACATCCAAAACGCTGTTCAAAACCCGATCATCCGCGTCCGCGACATCACCGTGCAGTTCGGATCGACGCGCGTGCTCGACGGCCTCAACCTCGACGTCAAGCGCGGCGAGATCCTCGGCTTCGTCGGCCCCTCTGGCGCGGGCAAATCGGTTTTGACGCGCACCATCATCGGCCTCGTGCCGAAGGTCGCAGGCTCCATCGAGGTCTTCGGCGTCGACCTCGATTCCTCCAGCACATCGCAGCGCCGCAATGTCGAGCGGCGCTGGGGCGTGCTGTTCCAGCAGGGCGCGCTGTTCTCTTCGCTCACCGTGCGGCAGAACATCCAGTTTCCGATGCGCGAATATCTTCGCGTGTCGCAGCGGCTGATGGACGAGATCACCATGGCCAAGCTCACGATGGTGGGCCTCAAGCCCGAGGTTGCTGAGCGCTTTCCGTCGGAATTGTCGGGCGGCATGATCAAGCGCGTGGCGCTGGCCCGCGCGCTCTCGCTCGATCCTGACCTCGTGTTCCTGGACGAGCCGACCTCGGGCCTCGACCCGATCGGCGCCGGCGATTTTGACGAACTGGTGAGGACGCTCCAGCGCACTTTGGGGCTGACGGTTTTCATGGTAACGCACGACCTCGACAGCCTCTACACAGCATGTGACCGCATCGCCGTTTTAGGGAACGGTAAGATCATTGCTGCAGGGTCGATGGCCGACATGCAGGCCTCGCAGCATCCCTGGCTGAGGCAGTATTTCCATGGCAAGCGCGCCCGCGCGGTCATGGGTTCGTAGCTGGGTTGAGTAGCCGGAGCACCTGATGGAAACGCGGGCGAATTACGTATTGATCGGGTCGTTCACGCTTGCGGTGATTGCCGCGGCGATCGGCTTCGTGCTGTGGTTCCAGTCACTGCACACCACCAAGCAGCGCAGCCCGCTGCGCGTCGTGTTCGAGGGCCCGGCCGCGGGCCTGCGCAACGGCGGCAGCGTCAACTTCAACGGTATCCGGGTAGGTGAAGTGGTCTCGGTGAAGCTCGATAACCCGCGGCGGGTTGTCGCACTCGCCATGGTCGAGAACAACGCGCCGATCCGCAAGGACACGCTGGTCGGCCTCGAATTCCAGGGCCTGACGGGCGTTGCCGCGATCTCGCTCAAGGGCGGCGAGGAGGCGGCACCGGCGCCGCCGCTCGACGAGGACGGCATTCCCACGCTGACGGCCGATCCGAACAAGCTCCAGGACGTCACCGAGGCGATCCGCGCCACGCTCCAGAACATCAACAAGATCGTCGCCGACAATCAGGAGTCGGTGAAGAACTCGCTGAAGAACCTGGAGACCTTCACCAACTCGCTCGCCCGCAACTCCGAGAAGATCGACGGCGTGATGGCCAAGGTCGACGGCGTGATGCTCAAGGCCGACAATCTCATGCTCGGCCTCAACACGCTCGCCGGCGGCAAGGACGGCGGCGAGCTGTTCCAGGCGGTGAAGTCGATCCGCGAACTCGCCGAAGATTTCGACAAGCGCTCCGGCGCGCTGATGACGGACGGCCGCCGCACCCTCGGCGACATCAGCCGCGCCGTAAACAATTTTGACCGCAACCCCACCCGCGTGCTGTTCGGCGCCAGCAACTCATCGCAAGCCGCCCCGCCGCCCGAGCCGCCGAAGCCGGTAGCGGCGCCGAGGCGGCAGTAGGCGGACACGGACCTCTCCACTCGTCATTGCAAGCGAAGCGAAACAGTCCAGACTACCTCTGCGGAGACAGTCTGGATTGCTTCGTCGCTTCGCTCCTCGCAATGACGATCGCTACGTCGACCTCGCTCTTGGTCCCGGCATCCTGAGGTGCGAGCGCAGCGAGCCTCGAAGGATGCTCGGCCCGGAAGCAGCCGGGCCGTTGCCCTTCGAGGGCCGCTGCGCGTCCGCCTCAGGGTGACGGTGATAGATCAGGGCGTGGCCTTTCCTACCATCGCAACGACGATCGCAAACAAAAACGGAGGCCGTGAGGCCTCCGTTTTCTATTCGCGATGATTGCCGCTTACCCCAGCCGGCCCGCCGCATGCGCGAGCAGGGTGTAGACCAGGCCCGTCTCCGAGGTCAGGTGGCTGCGCAGTTCCTGCGGGCCGCGGCCGTCGCGGGCGACTTCGTCGAGCAGGCGCTCGAACTCGGCGACGTAGCGGTCGACGGTGCCCTTGAAGTTGCGGTCGGCGCGATACTTGCGGGCGACCTCGTCAAAGGCCTTCTGGCCGGCGGGCGTGTACAGGCGCTTGGTGAAGGCCTTGTTCTCGCCGCGCTGGTAGCGGTCCCACATCTCGGCGGCGAGGTTGCGGTCCATCAGCCGACCGATGTCGAGCGACAGCGATTCCAGCGGATTGCTGCTGCTCTGCGGCGCCTGCGGCTGCGGCGCGGGTGCAGCGCGGCCACGGGAAGCCTCGCGACCGTTCGGGGCGCCCTGGTTGGCGTCGGTGCGGTTGAGCAGATCCGACAGCCAGCCGTCACGGTTCTGGTCGTTGCTGGAAGGCGCAACCGACGGCGCTTCGGTGCGACGCGAGGGGGCGGGCATGCCGAGGTCCGGCGGCGGCAGCGTCGAGGCGCTGCCGGTGTCGCGCATGCGCGTCTCGGTGCCGCGACCGCCCGCGGCTGCCATCAACGGCTCATCCTGGCGCTGGACGGCGGCAGAGGCGCGGCCCGTCGTCGAGACGTCGAGGCCGCGGCCGTGCTGGGCCACGATGCGGTTGAGCTCGGCGAGGGCCTCGATCTGGTCGACGATCACCTTGCGCATCTGCGCAGTGCTCTCGGCGGCCTCCTGCGGCATCTCGAGCACGCCGCGGCGCAGCTCGTTGCGGGTGGCTTCGAGCTCGTTGTGCATCTCGAACGCCATCTGCTTCATGCTGGACACGAGGTTGGTGAACTTCTCGGTCGACTGCTTGAACATCGCATCCGCCTCGTCGGTGGTCTGGCGGTAGATGTCGTGCATGGCCTCGATGGTCTGCCGGTGCTCCTCCTCGGAGGCCGATCGCACCGCCTCGAACTGGCGGGTGATCGCGGCCGAGCCGGCGCCGGCGGTCTCCGCGACGACGCGGGCGATGTCGCGGGCACGCTCCTCGGCGGCGGCCAGCGATTCATCGAGCAGGCCGGTGAAGCGCGACAGCCGTTGGTCGAGATCGGTCGTGCGCAGGTCGATCGTGGTGACGAGCGATTCCAGCGCTTGCTTGCGTTCGGCGAGCGAGGCGGTGGTGTTCTTGTTGCTCTGCTCGACGACCTGGGCGGCATCGACGAGCGCCTTGCCGTGGGCGTCGAACTGGGTCGACAGCTCGCCGAGATCCTGCAGCGCCTTCGTGGTCTTGCTGTTGAAGACGTTGAGCTGGTCTTCGAGGTTCTGCGTCGCAGCGCCGTTGCGCGAGGTGACGTCGTTCATCGCCGAAACGAAGTCGGCGACGCGCGTCACCAGCGCCCGCTCGAGCGAGTTGAGGTTGTCGTGCGCACCGGTCAGCACCTCCTGCAGCAGGATGTTGCCTTCGCGCAGGCGCTCGAACAGGGCGACCGTGTCGGTGCGCAGGATCTTGCTGGTCTCCTGCATCTCGGTGACGGCCGCGATCGAGACCTGGCGCGACTGGTCGATCGCGGAACGCGAGGCCTGCTCGAGGTCCTTGAGCGACTTGCCGACCGCGCCGGTGGCCATCTCGCTCGCCGCATTGATGGTGCGGGCGACTTCCGAGCCGTTGCCCATCATGGTCTGCGAGAAGGCGTGGCCGCGCGTCTCGATCGACTTCAGCGCGTCGGAGGTGACGCGGTCGATGTCGAGCGTGAGCTGGCTGGTCTTCGAGCCGATCGCGTCGACCAGCGCGCCGCGCTTGGCGTCGATCATGTTCGACAGGCGGTCGGCCTGCTGCTGCACATAGGTGACGATCTCGTCGGTCTTGCCGGTCATGGCCTGGCCGAAGCTGCTTGAGGCGGCAAGCACCGAGCGCTCGATGTCGGCCGAGCTCGACTTGACCCGCGAGCTCGCCTCGTTGGAGGCGGAGATCAGCGCGTTTTGGGCGTTGAGCGCGCTGCTCTGGATGTCGCTGGTCGCATTCGCGGTGGCCGCGCTCAGTGCACGCTCGATCTCGGTCGAGATCGTGCGGATCTGGCTCGCGGCATCCGCGGAGGTCGAGGTCAGCGAGGTCTGCGCCTCACGCGCGCTGTTGAGGATGGTCGAGGCGGTGTCGGCGCCGACCGCAGTCAGCGTGCGCTCGATGTCCGTGGTCAGCGACTTGATCTGGCTCGCCGCATCGGTCGATGCGGAGATCAGCGTGCCCTGCGCTTCGCGCACGCCGCTGGTCAGCGCCTCGATGGTGGCGCCGCCGGCGGTCGCCAGCGCGCGCTGCATCTCGGCCGCGAGCGAGCGGACCTGGCTGGTCTGCTCGGCGGAGACCGAGAGCAGGGTGCTCTGGGCGTCGCGGGCGCTGGTGGTGATCGTCTCGGCGGTGGTCTGGCCGACCTGCGAGAGCGAACGATGCACTTCGGCCGCAAGCGACTTGACCTGGCTCGCCGCGTCCGAGGACGCCGTGACCAGCGTGCTCTGGGCTTCGCGGGCGCCGGCCATGATGGATTCGGCCGTCGCAGTGCCCGCCATCGAGAGCGAGCGCTGCACGTCGGAGGAGAGTGCCTTGATCTGGTTGGCAGTCTCGCTCGAGGCGGCGATCAGCGAAGTCTGCGCATCGCGGGCGCCGGCCGTGATCGATTCCGCCGTGGTGGTGCCGGCGAGCGACAGCGAACGCTGCACGTCGGCGGTGAGCGTCTTGACGTGATTGGCCGCGTCCGAAGACGCCGTGACGAGCGTGGTCTGCACCTCGCGGGCGCCGGCCAGGATCGAGGCTGCGGTGGCGGAACCGGCCGCCGACAGCGTGCGCTCGACGTCGGCTGCGAGCCCCTTGATCTGGTTCGATGCATCGCCGGATGCTGCGACCAGCGACGACTGCGCTTCGCGGGCGCTGCTCAGGATCGAGTTCGCTGCTCCCGTGCCGACCGCGGTCAGCGCGCGCTCGACCTCGGCGGAGGTCATCTTGAGCTGGGCGTTGACGTCGGAGGAGACCGTCATCAGCGACTGCTGGGCGGTGCGCGCACCGGTCTGGATCGTCTCGCTGGTGTTGACGACGAGGTTGGTGAGCGAGCGTTCGGCGTCCTCGACGTGCGAGCGGATCGCGGTCGAGATCATCTCGGCGCGGGAGATCATGTCCTCGCTGGCCTGGCGGCCGCTGCTCTCGATGCGGCCGGCGACGGCCTCGACGCGCGAGCCGAGCAGGTCCTCGAACTGCGCCACGCGCACGTCGATGTCGCTCGCGACAGAGCCGACCTTGGTCTCGATGGCCTGCTGGACGTCCTGGAAGCGCGCGGTGACCGTGTCGGTCAGATGCGTGCTGCGGCTGTCGATGATCTCGGTGACGCCGGTGATGCGGCGGTCGACCGCCTCGATCGCCTGCGCGGTGCCGTCGGTCAGCGTCGAGGTCAACAGACCGAGGCGGGTGTCGATCGACTGCATGGCATGCGAGGCGCCGTTGGTCAGCGCGGTCGTCAGGTAGGTGAGGCGGGTGTCGATGGACTCGAGCGCCTGCGAGGCGCCGCCGGTGAGGGTGGTGGTCAGATGCGTCAGGCGCGTATCGATGGTGTGGATGGTCTGCGATGCGCCGTCGGTCAGCGACGTCGTGAGGTGGGTGAGGCGCGAGTCGATCGACTGGATCGCCTGCGCGGCACCGTCGGTCAGCGAGGTCGCGAGCGTGTTGAGACGGCCGTCGATGGTCTCGGTGACGGACCGCGCGCGGGTATCGAACGACTGCTCGAGCGAGCTGACGCGGCCGCCGAGCTGCTCGTCGAAGGTCTTGATGTGGCCTTCGATGGTGCCGTCGAGGCTGGCGATCTTGCCGTTCAGCGAGGCGTCGAAATTGCTGACGCGGTCGCCGATCGTGGTCTCGAACTGCACCAGACGCTGGTCGAGCACGGCCGTGATCTCGCCGCCGTTGGCGGTGAAGCGGGTGTCGAAATTGTCGACATAGGTCTTCAGCGACTCATGGATGTCCTGGGTGCGCTGGCCCATGCGCTCGACGATCTCGCCGCCGAACGTCTTCACGGTGCGGTCGAACTCGGAGATGTGGCGGGTGATCAGCGCGCCCAGCGTGCCGGAGTCGCGGGCGAACTTCTCGACCAGCTCGGAGCCCTGGTTCTTCACCAGCTCGTCGAACGCGCTCATCTGCAGCGACAGCGAGTCGTGCGCGGTCTCGGTCTGGCTGACGACCTTGGCGACGAGGGCGTTGACGGTGGCGTCGAGCGCCTCGCTCGCCTTGTCGCCGCTGGTCATGATGTGGCCGGCGAGGCGGTTGCCGGCGTCGTCGATCTTGGCGGAGAGGTCGTTGGAGCGCAGCTCGAGCTCGAGCAGCAGCGAATCCGACGAGTTCTTCAGGCTGTCGTGCACCTGCTCGGTGCGCTCGGAGATGCCGTCGACGATGGCGGCGGAGCGCTGCTCGAACTCGCCGGTGATGCGGTCGATGCGCTCGTTCAGCATTTCGTGGACGCGGTCGGCGAGGTCGACGAACTCGTCGTGGACGTGGCCGGTCTTGAAGTTGAGGCTGGTGGTCAGCCGCTCGCTGGCATCGAGCACGGCGCGCGTGGTCTCGTTGCTGGCTTCCTCGAGGCGGTCGAGCAGGTCGCCGCCGCGCTCGCCGAGCGCCAGGATCATGTTGTCGCCGGCATTGCTCAAGGCGCTGGTGATGTGGGCGCCGCGCTCTTCCAGCGCGCCGGTGATGGATTTTGCGACCTCGTCGACGCGCGAGGCGATCGCGTCCGAGATCAGCGCGATGTCGTGGCGCAGATCGATCTGCACGCCGGAGATGGCGCTGCGGACCTGCTCGGCCTGGCCGACCAGGTTGTCGCGCTGATGCGCGATGTCCTGGAGCAGGGCGCGGATGCGCACCTCGTTGTCGCTATAGGCGCGCTCGAGCGCGGCGACCTCGTTGGCGACCAGCGTCTCGAGCTCGCCGGCGCGCGCGATCGCGCGCTCGATGCCGTCGCCCATCGCCGCGACCTCGCGGCGGATGGCCTGGCCGACCGTGACCATGGAATCGGAGGCCGAGCCTTCCGGCTCGGAGAAGCGGATCGCGACCTGCGCCATCGCTTGCGCGATCATGCGCATTTCCTGGCCGCGCCAGACGAGGCTCGCCAGGAAATAGAACAGCATGATCGGAGCGAAGAACATCGCGATCAGGCCGGCGATGACCAGCACGCCGCCGCTCTGGCCCATGGCGGCCTGGATCGAGGGCAGGAAGCCGACGGTCAGCGCGGCGCAGGCCGCAAGCCAGACGCCGGCGAAGATGGTGGCGAAGGTGTAGACGCTGCGGGCGGGGCGGCCCTTCTGAAGCGCCTGGAGCAGCTGGCCGATGGTCTCGCGGTCGTCATTGGCGGCACGGCGCGCGGTGCGCGGCTCCTCGATCGAATCGAACACGGTGGCGCGCTCATTGGCGGCCGGGCGCGGCTCGAAGGTCGGCTCGTCGTCGAACACGGGAGGCGCCGGCGGTGTCATCGCAGGCGCGGTCTCGTTGCGCATTGCGGCGTTGCGGCTGGTGTCCGCGGCCGTATCGCTGATGTTCAGGGCTTCCTGGATCGCAGAAAGCGCAACTTCTGTCGGGTCTTTGACCTTCTTGGGAGTATTCGCCATGTTCAGTCTGAGCCCTCGTTACTTGTACACGCCCCCCGCGAGCCCTGCGCGCGACGCAAGCTCACAGACCGGATCATGCCGCTTGCGCGGATCTCCGAGCCGTCCCCACCCGGACGGCTTGTCCGCTAATTTCCGCAACATCCTATTGGCAGAGCGTCGCGAATGAAATGCCCGCGATTAAGACAATCTTAATCATCGTTAACAGGATCGCGCCGTAAAGCCTTAGCAATAAATGCAATTCTCCACCGAACTTGGTCGATTGCGGCAACTTTTCGTCAATAAACGGGCAGAATTGCGTAAAACGGCCCAAACATTTCGTTAACCATTTCCATGCTTGGGTGGAGGGGAAGTCACCGCCGAACCGGCGGAACCATCGCGCGATGCCGGGGCCTGCGCCATGACGCCTGAACTGCAACGGATGGACTGGATGCCCTCGCCCCCGCTTGCGCCCATCGACAGCCCGCTCGACCTCGACCACCTCTCCCGCATGACGCTCGGCGATGCCGAGCTGGAACAGGAAGTGCTCGCGATGTTCGCCGAGCAGGCGGTCCGCCTACTCGCCGCAATGACTGCGTTGCCGGCCGAGACCGGCGCGCTCGCGCACAAGCTCAAGGGCTCGGCGAGGGGGATCGGCGCCTTTGCGGTTGCCGACGCGGCCGCCAGCCTCGAGATGGCGATCCGGACCGGCCACGACCGGCCGCACGCCTTCGCCGCGCTGAAGGTGGCCGTGGCCGAGGTCCGCGCGGCGATCGCGGCGATCCTCAAGCACTAGGCTCGCAAGCCCGATTCGTGCGGGGGCCTTGCGCGTTGGCCTTCTGTCTGAACGCGTTTTCCTCCGCGCGAAACGGGGCCCACTTCGCTTGAAAACGCTATAGCGCGGCCCTGACCGACCCGTTATAGGACAGCCCGGATACTCCTTTTTCCCCAACATCGCGGCAGCACGAGCACACATGGCCAAGATTCACTTTGTCGACCACAAGGGCGAAACCCGTACGGTGGAAGTCGAGAACGGCGCGACCGTGATGGAAGCTGCGATCCGCAACAGCATTCCCGGCATCGAGGCCGAATGCGGCGGCGCCTGTGCCTGCGCGACCTGCCATGTCTATGTCGACGAAGCCTGGCGCGAGAAGGTCGGCAGCCCGACGCCGATGGAAGAGGACATGCTCGACTTCGGCTTCGACGTGCGCCCAAACTCGCGCCTGTCCTGCCAGATCAAGGTTTCCGACGAGCTCGACGGGCTGGTCGTTGCGACGCCCGAACGCCAGGCCTGATCTTTCACTCTAGGAGTGCATGATCCCGGAAACCGCTACACACTTTGCGCTGTCGGGGCCCTGCGGGTCCGGATCATGCACTATGAGCCCGGCGGCACGACCTCGATGCCGCGCTTGTGCCAGGGCCTGAGCTTCTCGATCACCTCTGCAGTCAGCGGCGCCGGACGCCGCGTCGCCTCGTCGAGCAGGACGCCGACGGACGTCGCCGAGGCAATGCACTTTCCTTGCGAGAACACGACCTGCTCGAAGGTTACTGACGTCCGTCCGAGCTTCACCACGCCGAGGCCGAGCTCGATCGTGTTCGGCCAATGCAGCTCGGCGCGGAAATGGATGTCGAGCCGCACCATGATCCAGGCGAGGCCCGGCGGGGTCAGCCCGTATTCGGGAAGCTTCATCAGCGTGACACGGCCGGTCTCGAAATAGGTGGCGTAGACCGCGTTGTTGACGTGCTGGTTGGGATCGAGATCGCCGAAGCGCACGTTGTCGCTGAGGCGGTAGGGGTAGTCCTCAAGGCGCGGCGTCGTGTCGAGGCGGCTTGGTGCGTTCACCGATTGATCTCCGTCATATCGCAGCCCGTTACAGCCCAGTTATCCTGACCCGGCAAGTGGGCGCGGCTGCGGGGCGCTCCCGCTTTTATGCCTTCCCTGATCCATCCCCGTTGGCTAGACAGGCAGGGTCACCTCTGCCCAACGGGCGCCGTCCAACCGATAACGACCGATAAAGAGACGACATGAGCGACGTGATCAAAACCGATGTGCTGATTATTGGCGCCGGCCCCTGTGGCCTGTTTGCCGCCTTCGAGCTCGGCCTTCTCGACATGAAGGCGCATTTCGTCGACATCCTGGACAAGGTCGGCGGCCAGTGCGCCGAGCTCTATCCGGAAAAACCGATCTACGACATTCCCGGCATTCCGCAGGTCTCGGGGCAAGGCCTCACCGACGCGCTGCTGGAGCAGATCAAGCCGTTCCATCCGACATTCCATCTCGGCGAGATGGTCGAGACTGTCGAGAAGATCGGCGATCCCCTGTTTCGCTGCACCACCGATGCCGGCAAGGTGTTCGAATGCAAGGTTGTGGTGATCGCGGCCGGCGGCGGCTCGTTCCAGCCGAAGCGTCCGCCGGTGCCGGGCATCGAGGTCTATGAGGGCACCTCGGTGCATTACGCCGTGCGCAAGATGGAGACGTTCCGCGACAAGAATGTGCTGATCGTCGGCGGCGGCGATTCCGCGCTCGACTGGACGCTCAATTTGCATCCGGTGGCAAAGCGCATCACGCTGCTGCACCGGCGCGATGAGTTTCGCGCAGCCCCGCACAGCGTCGAGCAGATGCGCGCGCTGGTGGCCGGCGGCAAGATGGATCTGAGACTCGGCCAGGTCACCGCGCTCTCGGGCGCCGACGGCAAGCTGAGCGGTGCCACCGTCAAGGGCAACGACAACAGCATCACCGAGGTGGTCTGCGACACCATGCTGCCGTTCTTCGGTCTCACCATGAAGCTCGGCCCGGTCGCGAACTGGGGCATTGCGCTCGAGAACAATCTGGTGCCGGTCGAGACATCCGCGTTCGAGACCAACGTGCCCGGCATCTTTGCCATCGGCGACATCAACACCTATCCCGGCAAGATCAAGCTGATCCTGTGCGGCTTCCATGAGGGCGCGCTGATGTCGCAAAAAGCCCATCGCTACGTCTATCCGGATAAGCGGCTGGTGTTCCAGTACACGACCTCGTCCTCCAGCCTGCAAAAGAAGCTTGGTGTCAACTGAGGGCGAGGGGCGGGAACGCCATGCCCCATGTTTCTGGTGCTGGAACCGTTCGCGAAATCGCCGTAGTCTGCGGCCATTCCAGTTGCCGCTTAGCAAGGTGATCATAATGCGGAATCTCTTTTCCAGCTTTCGGCTGCTCTCGCTGCTCGCGCTCGCACTGTCGATCGGCGCGGTGAGCCCGGCTGCGGCGCAGGCGCAGCAGCCGACCGCAGCGGGCCTGTGGCAGAAGGTCGAGGACGGCAAGACAGTCGGATGGTTCCTCTTCATCGACCACAACGGCATCTTCGAAGGCGTGATCGCAAAGACCTTCCCGCGCCCCGGCGACGATCCGAACGAGGCCTGCACGAAGTGCACCGACGATCGCAAGAACCAGCCGGTGCTCGGTCTCTCCTTCATCCGCGACATGAAGCGTGACGGCTTGAAGTACGAGGGCGGCAACGTCGTCAATCCGCGCGACGGCAACATCTGGAAGGCCAAGATGACGGTGAGTCCCGATGGCCAGACCCTGACCATGCGCGGCTTCCTCGGCATTTCCCTGTTCGGCAAGGACGAGACCTGGCAACGCCTGCCGGACGCCAACATCGCCCAGGTCGATCCCGCCATCGTCGCGAAGTATCTGCCCGCGCAGGCCGCCGCGACCAAGCCGGCGCCCACGCCTGCAGCGAAGAAGGGCGGCGCGATGATGGCGCCCGCTCCGAAGCAGTAGGCGGTTTTCGCATCCCCTGAGAGTCGTCGCCGCGGCGGTCTTGTCCCGACGGCCATATCCGTCGAAAGGCGCATACCGTTGCACCTTTCTGCCGTAGTTCCCCGGAATGCGCGTTGGCGCCGGATTTGCATAGCTGTCGCAAAGCTGCTGGGGGAACGAGTCGCCATGTCCATGCCTGCCTGACGGCGTGGCCGGCGGGCGACATCGTCTGTCCCTCGCGGCGCCATTGTGATCCGCGGGAAGACGACATGCGATTTGCAAAACCATGTGCGGCAGCGCTGCTAGTGCTGCTGACCAGCCCGGCGCTGGCGCGCGACGACGGCCGCTACGCCAACTCGCCGCTCAAGCCCTGGTTCGAGAGCCTGCACAGCGAATACGGACAGTGCTGCTCGGATGCCGACGGCTATGTCGTTGCCGATGTCGATTGGGAATCCGACAAGGGACGGTACCGCGTCCATCTCGACGACGAATGGGTCGTGGTGCCTGACGGCGCCGTGATCACCGTGCCGAACAAGATCGGCCGCACCATGGTGTGGAAGCACTATATCGACGGCCATCCGCGCGTGCGCTGCTTCATGCCGGGCAGCATGACATAGCATCTCTAAGGCGCGATGAGATCAGGATGAATCGTCATCGCGCTTCAGGTTGTTGTTTGAGCATGGTCTTTTCGAAAAACCGCTGCGCACTTTTTCGGATCATGCTCTAGAACTTATAGGTCACGCTGCCCAGCACGGTGCGGCCGATGCCGAGGAAGCAGTCGCCGCGCGCAAGGCACGTGGTGACGTGACGCTTGTCGAACAGGTTGCTGGCATTGACTTGAAGGCGCCAGGGACCGGTCTCGTAACGGACCATCGCATCGAACAGCGTGTAGTCGGGCGTGCGGATGGTGTCGGTGCCGTCCCAGGAGGCGCCGATGTAGCGCACGCCGCCGCCGAGCGTGACGCCGGGAAGGCCGATCAGCGACAGGCGGTACTTCGCCCAGAGCGAAGCCTGGTGATCCGGCACGGTCTCGACATGCTTGCCGGCGTTGTCGCCGCTTTCCACGCGCGCATCGAGATAGGTGTAGGCACCGATCAGATCCAGATCCGGCGTGAGGCGCGCCAGCACCTCGAGCTCGGCGCCGCGGATGCGCACCTTGCCGGTCTGGACCGAGAGCAGCGGATTGTCGGGATCGCTGGCCAGGCGGTTTCGTTCGGTGGTGTCGAAGATCGCGCCGTTGATCGCGTTGCCGGGCGCCGGATTGTACTTGAAGCCGAGCTCCACCATCTCGCCGCGCTGCGGCGCGCAGACACCCGCCGCGCAGACACCACTGCCGAACACAGGATTGAACGACTGTGCATAGGTCACGTAAGGCGTTACGCCGAACGGCAGCTCGTACATCAGCGCGGCGCGGCCCGTGGTCGCCTGGTAATGCTCGACCGGTGAGCCCTGCGTGTCGCTGGTGACGTAGTCGTGGCGCAGGCCGAGCACAGCGAGCCACGGTCCCAGCCGCAGCTGATCTTGACCGTAGAGACCGAGCTGGCTCTGGCGGAGATCGGGCTCGGCCGACATGTCCGGCGGCGTGACGCCGGTGTAGACCGGCGCGTAGAGATCGAACGGCGTTGCATCGTAACCTCCGCCGGACGAAGCGCGCTCCTTGTAGCCGCGGTAGTCGACGCCGAACAGCGTCTTGTGCTGGACGGAGCCCGTTGCAAATTTCAGCTCGGCATTGCTGTCCGACGTGAAGTTGTCCTTGACGCTGTCGCGAGCCCAGATATAGCGCGCCACTGTGCGCCGGTCCGCATCGAGGAACGGATTGTCCGGATTGGAGTACACGTCCGGATAAAGCCCGTGATAGATGCCCTCCACATGCGTATAGCGCATGTTCTGCCTGACGACGAGCGCATCGCTGAAGCGGTGCTCGAACAGGCTGGAGACCGCGCCGGTCTCGGTCTGATAGCGGTCCCAGCCCGGCTCGCTGGTGAAGCGGTTGACAGGGATGAAGCCGTTGGGACCGGGATAGAGCGTGCCCTCATGCGGCAGGAAGGCCGTCGACGAGCCGGTGGTGTCCTTCTGGTAGGTGCCGAGCACGGTCCAGCTGGTGTTGTTGGTCGGCCGCCAGGTCAGCGACGGCGCCAGCAGGATGCGGTCGTCCTTGACGTAGTCGGTCTGCATGTTGCTGTCGCGGAACACGCCGACGAAGCGATAGAGCCACTCGCCGTCCTTGGTCAGCTTGCCCGTGGAGTCGAGCTGCATCTGCTTGCGGTTGAAGCTGCCATATTGCACGCCGATCTCGTTCTCGGATTCGGCTTGGGGGCGCTTCGAGATCAGGTTCAACAGGCCGGCGGTCGAGGTGTCGCCGTAAAGCACCGAGGATGGACCGCGCAGGACCTCAATGCGCTCCAGCGTGTAGGGCTCCGGCCGCCATTCGTTGAAGTTGAACGTGTTCACCACGCGCGTGCCGTCGAGATAGATGTTCGGATCCTGGCCGCGGATGCGTGGAAAGTCGCCGCGCGAATCCGCACCGTATGCGTCGGCGAACACGCCGGGGACGTAGCGCAGCGCCTCCTGCACGGTGGTCACGCCCTGGTCGGTGACGCGATCGGCGGTCACCACGCTGATCGACTGGGGCGTCTCGCGCAGCGGCGTGTCGGTCTTGGTGCCGGTGCCGCTTCGGGTCGCGACGTAGCCGCGGACGGGGCCCGTCGCGGTCTCCGCGCCAGCACTCGCGCCCGCGGCTGGGGTGTTGGCGTTCGCAGCGGCCCGCTCGGCTTGACGACGACGGCTTGCCGCTTGCACAGCCTGGCGTGAGCGAAGCGGATGGGCGCGCGCCGCTGGTCGCGGCGATGATTGCTGGACGACGACAGCGGGCAGCTCCTGCGACGATGATTGCGCCGCGGCCGGCGCCGCGTCCATCAAGCTTGCCAACATCGGCAATGTGCCGCCGATCAATCCTGCCGTCGTCCTCAGCCATGTAGTCATTCGCGACCCCATCATTTGCGGGGCGGACGACTAACAAGCGCAGTCTCGGGCTTGAAGTGCAGGAAGGACTCAATGGTCCCTCAATCATCAGATTTAGAATTAGTATTCATGTAAGGAGATCGCACGCCGCTTGATGGCGGCGCGCGGATCGGTGATTGTGAAAATGGCGCGGTGTGCCTTGGCGCGGCGTAGACCGACGCAGGGCCGCCCTACGCGTGGCCTGACGGCAGGCTCCGTCTGACCCGCGGCGAGAGTGGAACGGCTCCGTTGACCGCGCCGGCACGGGCAGCTTCCGTCGCGAGATACTGATTGCCCCACGTCCAGAGCATGCGAACGACCGGCTCGAGGGAGCGCCCCAGCGCCGTCAAGGAATACTCGACCCGCGGCGGGACTTCGGCGTAGATCTCGCGATGAATGAGGCCGTCGGCCTCGAGCTCGCGGAGCTGGCGCGTCAGCATGCGCTGCGTGATGCGGGACAGGCGCCGCTTGAGCTCGTTGAAGCGAATCGTGTCGTCGAGCAGATGATAGAGGATCACGCCCTTCCACTTGCCGTCGATCAGATCGAGGGTGGCCTCGACGGGACATCCAACGGCGCAATCATACGTCTTGCCGCCGAGCTTCTGCATAGTTCACTCCGTGATACTAGAGGACCGGCCTGTGCGTAATTGTCAGTCGCCAAATTAGCGCGCATCGTCGCTCTCGCAAAGACTGATGTCAGCGACGCCGTGATGAACGAGCTTCGGCCTGGATGGAAGTCTCTGCATTCAAAATCCTGCGGCGGCAACCGGCGCAAGACCGGTCGAACGCGCGCGGGAATAACCTTAGAAAACACAGGGAGCGAACGGTGCGAAGCGTGAGGAGAGGAATTCGACTTGTCACTCTGCTGTCGGCGGCAATCGTCACGGGCGCAGCCTGTGCGGAAAGCGGAAGCGGCAACGCTGAAGTTTTCGCGAGGCTGCCTCAGTCAGTCGGCAACATTGCGTTTACGCCCGACAACCAGCTGATCTTCAGCCACCATCCCTTCTTCAGTCCGGACATACGCGTGGCGCGGCTGACGTCGCCGACGACGTTCGAGCCGTTCCCGAATGCCGAATGGAATACGCCACGAAAAGGCACCGATCAGTACCTGGACAATGTGCTGGGCCTTCGTTCCGACGAAAGCGGTGTCGTGTGGATCATCGACATGGGATTCCGGACGCAGATCACGCCGAAGCTGGTGGGGTGGAATACGCGCACCAACAGGCTGGAACGCATCTATTACATGCCGGAGCCGGTGACGGTGAAAGGCTCGCAGCCGCAGGACATCGTGATCGACCAGAAGAACCGGAAGTTCTACGTCGCCGACGAAAACATCGGGCCTGGTGGCGACGGATCTCACGCTGCGATCATCGTCATCGATATGGATACGGGCGTCGCCCGGCGCGTGCTGGACGGCGATCGATCCACGGTCCCCGAGAATGTGCCAATCACCGTGGATGGCAATGATCTGACGGTGCCCGGCAAGGACGGCAAGCCTTCGCTCATCAAGGTCGGCTGCGACGGCATCACGATGGATGCGAGGTCCGAGTGGGTCTATTTCGCGCCGCTCAGCGGCGGTTCGTTGTACCGCATCAAGGCGGCCGACCTCGCCAACGAGAAGCTGCCCGCCGAAGAGCTGAGCGCGAGGGTGGAACGCTACTCGGACAAGCCGAACAATGGCGGCCTGTCGATCGACTACGCGGGCAACATCTACCTGACTGCGGTCGAGACCAAATCGATTGGTGTCGTCGGGACCGATCGGAAGTTTCGCACCTATCTGAGCGATGCGGACATGGTGTGGCCGGACGGGATCACGGCCTCTCCCGACGGCTATATGTACGTATCGGCGTCACAGGTCTCCGCAGCCGCCATGTTCCATGGCGGGAAAGCAGAAAACAAGACGCCGTATCTGATCTATCGATTCAAGCCGATCGCATCGGGCTATATCTCACGCTGACGGCGAGAGCGACGACCCCGGCAAGGACAGCCGGGGTCGCAAATTGTCTCAGCGTTCCTCGCTCGCCGCGGTCGCGCTCGCCAGCCGCTTGACGCGCGGCGAGAGCACCGAGACTTGCGCGGGGGAGGCGGGCATGCCGGCGACGATCATCGCGGGCGCGGCCGACTGCTCCTCGACGCCGGCACCGCCGAGCACCTGCACCTGAGTCGTCGAGATCGGAAACGACTTGATTTCGTAAGAGGGAAGTTCGCCGGCGAACGCAGCCGTGGAGCTCGCAATCATCGCACCGGCGACGGCAATCATCGAAAGAAAACGCATTGGAGAATCTCCGTTGAAGATGTCAATCGGAGGTTTGGTCGCGGCGATGCCGCAGCAGGTTCGCTCGCATGCGAACATTCGACGGCGGCCGGCGATCTATTTGGTTGCGTCAGGCGACAGCGATGAAGCAATCCTGAAACATTTCCGCGCTTCGGTTTCATGACCGTTCCGCGCCACGCGACCGGACCCGCGGCAGGTTCATCGGAGCCGTAAAGCGGCAGAGCGGATGTCGGACGGAGTCGCGTTGTAGGCGCGTCGGAACGTCCTGTTGAAATAGGAGATGTCGCCGAAGCCGCACTCGAACGCGATGGCGCTGATGGTGCGGGTGGCGAAGCTCGGATCTTTCAGCATTTGCTGCGCGCAGTCGAGCCGGCGCGCCAGAACGAATTCCGAGAAGCCGGTGCCGTCGCGTTCGAACAGCTTGTGCACGTAACGCGGCGAGACGCCGTGCCGCAAGGCGAGCGTCGTTGCCGACAGTTCGTGATCGCCGAGGTTCTTGCGGATGTCGGTCTTGATGGCCTGAAGCCGGGCGGCCGCGAGGCCGCGCCCTTCCGCTTCATGGGCGACGTCGTCCTCCGCGCCGAGCGCGAGCGCTGCCAGATCGATGATGTGGCTCGCCACGGCGTGCGCGAGCGGCGGCGCATCGAGCGGGCCGGCCGCGTGAAGCGTGTTCACGTACTGCACCAGCAGTCGAAGCGCGCCGTTCTCGGCCGGAATCTGCCGCGCATAGGCGGAGTCCAGATCGCGGAGCAGCACCGCGAGTTCGGGCCGGGGCAGGACGATGGTCAGGAATTGCCCCATGCGGTGCATCGTGCTGACCGACGGATCGGTCCCGGAGATCACGACGGCGGTGCCGGGGCGCCCGACGATCTCGCGCCCGAGCTGTCTCGTCGTGGAAGCGCCGCTGATGAGCACGGAGATACCGAAGCCGTCCCGTGCGCCGGCGAGATGCTGGCGAGTGAGGTGGTAATGTGCCGGCGACCGCGATCCCGACACGATGCCGATGCCGGGCAGGCTCTGGAAGGTCACGCTGGCATGAAACGGCTCGTCGCCGATCGGCTCGATGTCCACATTCGCGATGCTGCGGCCGTAGATCTCCCGCCATTTGGCGAGGCGTTGCTGGACCGGAAATTCGTCCGTGGAGACATGGACGGGCGTGGAGCGGGACTTGGGCGGTGTCATGAAGGAATAGTTGCAGTCCATCGTCCGGCGGTTCGAGCCGATATCACCGATGACGCTATTTTTCAATCGGCGGCGCTTCCGTCGTGTTGTCGGAATGCACCATTGAGCCGGCAATCGGCGGGCGAGTTCATCATTGTCCGGACTTGTTCTCATCGGTCCAAGAGTCGTGCCGCGAGACCTCCTAGGCTTTGCGCAGCTGAAGTCGAGCGAAAGGAATCGGTCGTGAAGAAAGCGTCTCTCGTCGCCGTGGTGATGGTCATCGGCGGAACGGCTGCCGCAGGGGCGGCCGACCTGACCCGGCCGGCCTACGTCAAGGCGCCGCGGATCGAGGCCACGCTGTATGACTGGACCGGCTTCTATCTCGGCGTCAATGCCGGTTATGGCGTTGGCCGCAATCTGACCAGTGCCGGATTTACCGGCACGATCTTTACCGAGATCAACCGCCTCGGGCCGCAGGGCGGGCTCGGCGGCGCGCAGGCCGGCTACAACTGGCAGGGCGGCAATCTCGGTCTCGGCAACGTGGTCCTCGGTGTTGAGACGGATATCCAGGCCGCCGACCTGAAGGACGATCGTTGCGGCGTCTTCTCGCTCCCGGCCTGCAGCGCCCTGGGCCTCACTTATTCGCAACGGCTCGGCTGGTTCGGTACCGTGCGCGGCCGCGTTGGCCTGGCCAATGGCCCCGTGCTGAGTTATGTGACCGGCGGCTTTGCGTATGGCGACGTGCGGACCAGCGTCACCGAGATCCCCGACAGCTTCAGCATCAGCCAGGTCCGCACCGGCTGGACCATCGGTAGCGGTGTCGAGGCTGCTCTCGCGGGCAACTGGACCGGCAAGATCGAATATCTCTATCTCAATCTCGGCACCCAGACGGGCGCAGGCACCCTGCTGGGCACGCCTGCGAGTTTCTCGTCGGATACCCGCGAGCACATTTTCCGTGTCGGCGTGAACTATCGTGTCGGCGGCACCCCCTATCGGGAGCAGCCGGCGGCGAACTGGACGGGGCTTTATGTCGGCGGCAATGCGGGTGCCGCAATTGCGCGCAATGCCAGCACGTATGATGTCGTCGCTTCGACCGATCCCGGACGGCACGACTTGAGCCCGAAAGGCTTCATCGGCGGCGGACAGATCGGCTACAACTGGCAGGCCGCCAATTGGGTGTTCGGTCTCGAAGCCGACATCCAGGGCTCGACCCAGCGCGACAACGAGGTTTGCCTGTTGTGGTGCGGCCCGCCGATCGGCTTCGATCTCACCCTCGACCAGCGGATGACCTGGCTCGGCACGGCGCGGGCGCGCATCGGCTATTCGGTCGGCTCGTCGCTCTTCTATCTGACAGGCGGCGCCGCCTATGGCGACGTGAAGACGACCCTGGTCGACACCAATAATTTCGGTGTGTTCGTCGTGCAGCAGATCACCGCCAGGCACACCAAGAGCGGCTACACCGTCGGTGGCGGCCTCGAGTCGCCCGTCAATCCGTTCGGCTTGCTCGGTCCGAACTGGACCGCGAAGACGGAATATCTGTTCGTCGACCTCGGCAGCGTGACCGACCAGTACACCAGCGTTTTCGGTGCGACGTTCGCCCACACCAGCCACCTCCAGGAGCACATCTTCCGCAGCGGGCTGAACTATCACTTCAACACGCCGGTGGTGGCGAAGTATTGAGAGAGCGGCGAGGGCGCGCTAGCGCGCTTCCAGATCGAGCTGCGGAGATTTCGTCGCCGCCGCTCGTTCGGGAAAGCGCAGGCTCATCGTCGTGCCGTGGCCGGGCGCGGAGAAGATGGCGAGCTCACCGCCATGGGCGGTCATGATCTCGCGGACGATCGACAGGCCGAGGCCAGCGCCGCCGCCTGCGGTGTTGCCGGTCTGAAACGGCTCCAGCAGCTTGTGCTCGGCGCCGTCGGGCAGGCCTGCGCCGTCGTCTTCAACCGCGATGCTGCGGCAGGCGAGCGTGACGACGATGCGTCGGGCGCCATGGGCATGGATCAGCGCGTTGCCGACGAGATTGGCGAGCGCGCTGCGAATGGCGGCATCGACGCCCTGCACCAGCACCGGGCCTTCCTCGGCGCGCTCCAGCGCAAGCTCGATGCCGGCGTCCAGCGCCGAGGGACCGAAATCGGCCAGCACGTCCAGCGTGATCTCGGCAAGATCGATCGGCCGCTTTTCGATCGCATGATTTTGCAGGCGCGCCAGGTCGAGCATTGCGGACACCAGCGACGTCAGGCGGCGGACGTCGCGCACCAGCTCGGCCTTCAAGGCCGGCTCGGGCACGTCCTCGATCTTCGCGCGCAGCAGCGTCAGCGGCGTGCGAAGCTGATGGGCGGCGTTGCCGAGAAAGCGTCGCTGCATCCTGATATAGGCATCGATCTCGCCGAAGGCGCGGTTCAGCGCCTCGACCAGCGGCTTCAGCTCGCGAGGGACCTCGGACAGGGATATCAGACCCTGCGGGGCTGCAGGGTCGATCGCGAGCGCGCGAAGCGCCACCCGTTCGATGCCGCGTGAGACGAAACGCGCGGCCAGCGCCGCGCCGACGGCGACGGTCGCGGCGAAGGCCAGCGCCAGCAGCATGATCGAAAAGACACTGCGGATGAGAAAGTTTCGTGCAATCCGGCCGAACCGGACTTGAGGCTCGCCGATCATCATCGCGAGCTGCAACGAGCCCCTTTGCACGACGGCGAGGCAGAAGGTGCTCTTCTGGTCGAGCGTGTTGAAGACCGATGAGCCGACGGGCCCGTGATAGGGAAACGCGAAGGGAAGGGCCGGCCGGCGTTCGCTGCCGTACTCGCGGACCATGTCGCCTGCGGACACGACGTACCAGAGGTTCGGGCTGTCCGCCTTGAGCTCTTCGAGAGCGCGCGTCGGGCGCACCGTGAGGTTCTGCCCTTCGATCTCGGTGGCGCGGTCGAGAACGGCAACCACGACCCGGCACGCCCTGAACTCGCGCTCCTCCATCGGATAGCGCCACATGAAGAGGCCGAGCATGATCAGGAAGATCGTCGTCGCGGCGATGCCGAGCGACAGCGCAAAGGTCCGGGCGATCGAGGTCATCGCGGCGTGGCCAGCCGTAGGATGTAACCGATGCCGCGCATGCTGCGGATCTCGACGTCGCCGCCGTATGCCGCCAATTTTTTCCTCAAGCGCGAGACCTGCGCTTCGAGCGTGTTGGATTCGATCTCGTCGTCGAAACCGTAGATTTCCTCGATCAGGGCGTCGCGGGTGATGACGCGGTCGCGGCGCATCAGCAGCGCGCCCAGGATCAGGGCCTCGCGCCGCCGCAGCAGGACCTTCGTATCGCCGACCACCGCCTCGTTGCTGCCGAGATGCAGCTCGACATTGCCGAGCGACAGCACCGCGGGCGCGAGCAGGCGAGGCCGGCGCAAGACCGCACGCACGCGCGCGATCAATTCCTGCGGCTCGAACGGCTTGCCGAGATAGTCGTCGGCGCCGCCGTTGAGGCCGTCGACGACGTCCTCCTTGGCGTCCTTGGAGGTCAACATGATGATCGCGGGACGTTCCGGCGATTGGCTCAGCGCGGTGACCACCTCGAGCGCATCGCCGTCAGGCAGCATCCGGTCGACGATCGCGAGATCATATTTGAAATTGTCCAGCGCCTGGCGGGCATCGGCAATCGAGCCGACGACGTCGACGACGCCGTGCAATTGTCCGAGCAGCCGGCTGACATAGGCGCCGATCTGCGGTTCGTCTTCGATCACGAGCGAGCGCACGCACCTCGTCCTTCTCTGCTGGGGCAATCGAACCCCGACCATGACGCTTCCTGGCCGAATTCCGGCATTTCGGTTCGTGCGCGAGGTTCCATTAAGGCAGCGAGCTAGGCGAATAAAAGGCAGGAGCCGGGGAGTTGCACCGGCTGCGGCGGCCAAAATTTGAGAGTGTGAGCGGGGCCGGCAATGTTCGTGCAATGTTGGTCCGGCTGCACGGCTGACCGCGCGAAATGTCGCGGCGACGATCGCCCGTTGCAATCTTGGGGCAATTTTGCCGGGTCACATGCGGGGCTCCGAACCACATCAAGTCGACTCGGCCAGCAAGGCCGGTCCGGGGCCCCGTAATGACTTATCTTGACGAAGCCGCTCTCCGCCTCACGGCGAATGCGCGGCGGACGACCGCCTTGCTTGCCGCACTCGGCACGATCATCGCGCTTCCTCAGGCTGCATCGGCGCAGACCGCATTCACGCTGCCGGCGCCGCCATTCGACCTGCCGATGCTGCCATCGCCCTCCGGCAACTGGACCGTCATGGTCGGCATCGGTGGCGAATACACGCCTGACTTCGTCGGATCGAAGAACGGGAGATTTCTCCCGATCCCGATCTTCACCATCCGTCGTGCCGGATCCATCGACCAGTTTCGCGGACCTCGCGACAGCGCCAGCATTGCGCTGCTCGACGTCGGCAATTTTCGCGCCGGCCCCGCGTTCAAATATGTCTCCTCGCGCAAGAGCGACAGATATGCCGAGCTGACGGGCCTTGGCGACGTCAAGGCGGCCTATGAGCTCGGCGGTTTCGTCGAATATTATCCGGTCGACTGGCTGCGCCTGCGCAGCGAATTGCGCCAGGGCTTGGGTGGCCACACCGGCGCCGTGGCAGATGTCTCCGCCGACGTCATCGTGCCGCTGATCCAGAGGCTGACGATCTCGGCGGGCCCGCGCTTCACCTGGAAGAGCACCAAGGCGACCGCGCCCTATTTCGGCGTCGATGCCGTGCAGGCGGCAGCGTCGGGATTGCCACTATATGATGCCAGGGGCGGCGCGCACTCGGTCGGCTTCGGCAGCCAGATCTCCTACCGCATCAATCCGCAATGGGAGGTCCATGCCTATGTCGAGTACGAGAAGCTGCTGGGTGATGCCGCGGACAGTCCGCTGGTCAAGCTGCGGGGATCGTCGAACCAGACCACGGTAGGCCTGGGCGCGTCCTATTCCTTCGACTTCAGGATTCGATAGGCGATGCGCCGCATAGCTGTTCTATGGATTGGCCTCGCGTTTGCCTCCGCCGTTCTCGGCGCCGCCGCCGCGTTCGAGACGCGCGCGAGCCGCCTCCAGGCGATCAAGACCGTCGGCATCATCTCGGCCATCGGCGAGGAGATGAGCCTGACGCAGGCCGGCCTGACCGGGTTCGGCAAGACCGGGCAAAGCGCTTCGATCAGCGCGTGGGGGCTGGACGAGTTCATCGTGCAGCAAGCGACGAAGCTCCTCAGCGGACGCTTTCGCGTTCAAGCGGTGAGCTATCGCCGCGTCGCGTTCGCCGCTGTCAGGGATTCGCCGGTTACGCCCGTCAATCTCCTGCGCAGCGATCCGTTCAAGGAGCTGGTTCGCAGCGATGTCTCTCCGCAAGGCCTGGACGCCTACATCGTGATCACGCGGGCGAAGTCGAAGCTCGGCAACGGCCGCAACGTCGAGGGCGTCGGGCTCGCCGAATACCGGACGCTGCTCGCGGATTACGGCCTGATCCACGCGCTGTACGAAGTCCGCGTCATCGATGGCAAGTCGTTCGACGTGATCGAGAAGCGGGCCGCCGCGCCGCTCGACAACACGGCGACGATGCGGATTGCCGGCCCGAGCGGCGCAGTCGACGCGACGTTTGACGGTCCGGCTTCGAGCGAACGGCTGCGCGCGGCGATTGCGGACCTCATCACGCGCAGCCTGCCGGTCACGCTCGGCGACATGCACCTGCTCGACAGCCAGTGACCCTCAGGTCACCGGCGCCGGATTGAACAGCGTGAGATCGTTGTGGATGCCCCAGCGGTCCGACCACGGCTTGGTGCGGCCGGAGGCGACGTCGAGGATCAGGCGGAACAGGTCCCAGCCGCATTCCTCGATGGTCTTCTCGCCGGTGGCGATGCTGCCTGAATCGAAGTCGATCAGGTCCTTCCAGCGCCGCGCGAGCTCGCTGCGGGTCGCGACCTTAATCACGGGCGCAGCCGCAAGGCCGTAAGGCGTGCCGCGACCGGTGGTGAAGACCTGCAGCGTCATGCCAGAGGCGAGCTGGAGCGTGCCGCAGATGAAATCGGAGGCCGGCGTTGCCGCGAACAGCATGCCCTTCTGCGTCGCCTTCTCGCCGGGCGAGAGCACGCCGGTGATGGCGCTCGAGCCGGACTTCACGATCGAGCCGAGCGACTTCTCGACGATGTTGGCAAGGCCGCCCTTCTTGTTGCCGGGCGTGGTGTTGGCGCTGCGGTCGGCGCCGCCGCGCGCAAGATAGGAATCGTACCAGGCCATCTCGCGCACCAGCGCGCGGCCGACGTCCTCGTTGATGGCACGGCGGGTCAGGAGCTGGATGGCGTCGCGCACCTCGGTCACTTCAGAGAACATCACGGTGGCGCCGGCGCGCACCAGGAGGTCCGCGGCGAAGCCGACGGCGGGGTTTGCGGTGACGCCGGAGAAGGCGTCGCTGCCGCCGCATTGCAGGCCGATGACGAGATCGGAGGCTGGGCAGGTCTCGCGCTTGCGGGTGTTGAGCACCTTCAGCCGTGCCTCGGCCTGGGTCATGATCGCATCGACGATCGCACCAAAGCCGTCGAAGGCCTCGTCCTGCATGCGCACGATGGCATCGCTGACGCCTTCCGGCACCAGCCGCTCCGGCGCGAGCTTCTCGCAGCCGAGGCCGACGACCAGAATCTCGCCCCCGAAATTCGGATTGAGTGCGAGGTTCTGCAAGGTGCGGATCGGCACGACTGCGTCGGGCGCGGTAATCGCGACGCCGCAGCCATAGGCGTGCGTCAACGGGACAACGTCGTCGACGTTCGGATATTTCGGCAGCAGCTCGGCGCGGATGCGCTTGACCGCATATTCCATCGTGCCCTTGACGCATTGCACGGAGGAGGAGATGCCGAGGATGTTTTTCGTTCCGACCGAGCCGTCCGGATTGCGGTAGCCTTCGAAGGTGAAGCCTTCGAGCGGAGGCAGCGGTGCGGGAACGGCGGTCGAGATCTCGAGCTTGTCGAGGGCTGGGGCCTCCGGCATGCGGATGCGGGCTTCATCGACCCATTCGCCGGCTGATATCGGCGAGAGCGCATAGCCGATGATCTCGCCATAGCGGATGATCGGGGCGTCTTGCGCGATGTCGACCAGCGCCGTCTTGTGCCCTTGCGGCACGAAGGCGCGCAGCGTCAGCCCGCTGGCAAAGCGGGAGCCGGCGGGAAGCCCGAAATCATTGACCACGATCGCGACATTGTCGCGCTCGTTGAGCTTGATGTAGCGGGGCTGTTCTTTCGCTGCGACGTCCTGGTCCATCTGCTTTGCCTCAGAAGTCGTAGGGTGGGCAAAGGCGCCACGCGCCGTGCCCACCTTGTTTCACGTCGAACGTAGCTGGTGGGCACGCTTCGCTTTGCCCACCCTACGATGTCTCAACCTGGGAAAGTATAAGCCGTCTTCACCGTCGTATAGAACTCGCGGGCATAGGAGCCCTGCTCGCGGGCGCCGTAGCTCGAGCCTTTCCGGCCGCCGAACGGGACGTGATAGTCGACGCCTGCGGTCGGCAGATTGACCATCACCATGCCGGACTCGCTGTTGCGCTTGTAGTGCGAGGCGTATTTCAGGCTGGTGGTGCAGATGCCGGAGGCGAGGCCGAACTCGGTGTCGTTGGAGATGGCGAGGGCCTCCTCGTAGTTCTTGGCGCGGATGACGGCGGCGACGGGCCCGAAGATTTCCTCACGCGCGATGCGCATGCTGTTGTTGGCTTCGGTGAACAGCGCCGGCTGCAGATAATGGCCGGGGTTCTCGCGCTTGAGCAGCTCGCCGCCGAAGGCGAGCTTGGCGCCCTCGTCCTGGCCGATCTTGATGTAGCGCAGGTCCTGGTCGAGCTGGCTCTGGTCGACCACGGGGCCGATATGCACGCCGGCCTTGAGCGCGTCGTCCACCGACAGGCTGTTCAGGCGTTCGGCCATCGCCGCGACGAAGCGGTCATGGATGCCTTCGGTGACGATCAGGCGGGAGGAGGCAGTGCAGCGCTGACCGGTCGAGAAATAGGCGCCGTTGACGGCGACCTCGACGGCGGTCTTCAGGTCGGCGTCGTCGAGCACGACCAGCGGGTTCTTGCCGCCCATCTCGAGCTGGAACTTCTTCATCGGGTTGGAGAGCACGCAGGCCTGCGCGATCTTGCGGCCGGTCTGCACCGAGCCGGTGAAGGAGATCGCGGCGACGTCAGGATGTTCGAGCAGGGTCTGGCCGACCACCGAGCCGGAGCCGACGACGAGGTTGAATACGCCGGCGGGAATGCCGGAACGGGTGATGATCTCGGAGAGCGCATGCGCCGAGCCCGGCACCAGCTCGGCCGGCTTGAACACCACGGTGTTGCCGTAGCAGAGCGCGGGCGCGATCTTCCAGGCGGGGATCGCGATCGGGAAATTCCAGGGCGTGATCATGCCGACGACGCCGACCGGCTCACGGGTGAGCTCGACGTCGAGGCCGGGACGCACCGAGGCGCCCTTCTCGCCGATCAGGCGCAGCGCCTCGCCGGCGAAGAACGCAAAGATCTGGCCGGCGCGCGCGACCTCGCCGATGCCCTCGGGAAGCGTCTTGCCTTCCTCGCGGGCGAGCAGGCGACCGAGCTCTTCCTTGCGGGCGAGGATTTCGGTCGAGATCTTGTTGAGCGCGTCGTAGCGCACCTGCGGGGTCGACTGCGCCCAGGCGGGGAAGGCGGCCTTGGCGGCGGCGATCGCCTTCTCGGTCTGCGCCTTGTCGGCTTTGGCGTATTCGCCGACGAGATCGTTGGTGTTGGAGGGATTGATGTTCTTCGTGATGCCGGATCCCTCGATCCATTCGCCGCCGATGAAGTTTCTCAGGATTTCTGTCATCTCATTCCTCCAGATTTTCTCTTAGCGCACGAGGCACGGACGCTTGTCGTCGAAGGTCCAGCCGGGGATCAGGTCCTGCATGGCCATAGCGTCATCCCGGGCGCCAAGTCCATGCTTCTTGTAGAGCTCATGCGCGGTCTCGATGGCCGCGCGGTCGATCTCGATGCCGAGGCCTGGACGGTCCGGGACCGCGATCTTGCCGCCCCTGATCTGGAGGGGCTCTTGCGTCAGCGCCTGACCGTCCTGCCAGATCCAGTGGGTGTCGATCGCGGTGACCTTGCCGGGGGCGGCGGCGCCGACATGGGTGAACATGGCGAGCGAGATGTCAAAGTGATTGTTGGAGTGCGAGCCCCAGGTCAGGCCGTTGTCACGGCAGGTCTGGGCGACGCGCACCGAGCCTTGCATGGTCCAGAAATGGGGATCGGCCAGCGGGATGTCCACCGCGCCCAGGCGCAGCGCATGGGAGAGCTGCCGCCAGTCGGTGGCGATCATGTTGGTTGCGGTCGGCAGCCCCGTGGCGCGGCGGAACTCGGCCATGATCTCGCGGCCCGAGAAGCCGGCCTCGGCGCCGCAGGGATCCTCGGCATAAGCGAGGATGCCGTGCATGTTCTTGCAGAGGCTGATCGCTTCATCGAGTGACCAGGCCCCGTTGGGGTCCAGCGTGACGCGCGCGTTGGGGAAGCGCTTTGCGATCGCGGTGACGGCCTCGATCTCCTGCTCGCCGCGGAGCACGCCACCCTTGAGCTTGAAATCGGCGAAGCCGTAATGGTCGTGGGTGGCTTCGGCGAGGCGCACCACGGTCTCGGGCGTCATCGCCTCCTGATGGCGGAGGTTGAACCATTCCGCCTTGCCGGTCTCGCCCGTGACATAGTCGAGCTTGCTCTTGCGACGGTCGCCGACGAAGAACAGGTAGCCGAGCGTCTCGACGCTCTTGCGCTGCTGGCCTTCGCCGAGCAGGGCTGCGACCGGCAGCGCGAGATGCTGGCCGAGCAGGTCCAGCAGCGCCGACTCCACTGCGGTGACCGCGTGGATCATGACGCGGAGGTCAAAGGTCTGCTTGCCGCGGCCGCCGGCATCACGATCGGCGAAGGCGGTGCGGATATCGGCCAGGATGTTGTTCATCGCGCCGACGGTCTTGCCGATCACGAGATCGCGGGCGTCCTGCAGTGTCTGCCAGATCTTCTGCCCGCCCGGCACCTCGCCGACGCCGGTGTGGCCGGCATTGTCGGTGAGGATGACGATGTTGCGGGTGAAGAACGGCGCATGCGCGCCGCTGAGGTTGAGGAGCATGCTGTCGCGGCCCGCGACCGGGATCACCTGCATCGCCGTGACGACCGGTGCGCCGGAGATTTCCGTCTGGGCCATCGCACGCTCCTCGCTGTTGTCTGCTGCTATTCTGCAGCCTGTTGTGACGATCGTGCGGCGGGCAGCTTCTTCACCAGCGCGGCCAGCTCCGCGATCTCCTGCTCGGTGAGGTCGGTGAGCGGCGGACGGACCGGGCCGGAATCGCGGCCGATCACCTTCATGCCGGCCTTGATGATCGAGACCGCATAGCCCTTCTTGCGGTTGCGGATCGCGATCAGCGGCAGGATGAAATCCTTCAGCCCGGCGTGGATCGTTGCATGGTCGCGCTTGCGCACGGCGGCGTAGAAATTGGTGGCGAATTCCGGCACGAAGTTGAACACGGCCGAGGAATAGGTCGTCACGCCCATGTCGAGATAGGGCAGGGCGAAGGTCTCGGCGGTCGGCAGGCCGCCGACATAGGTCAGGCGATCGCCGAGCTTGGTGTAGACACGCGTCATCAGCTCGATGTCGCCGATGCCGTCCTTGTAGCCGACGAGGTTCGGGCAGCGCTCGGCAAGGCGCGCGAGCGTGTCGGGCTGGAGGATGGCGTTGTCGCGGTTGTAGACGATGACGCCGATCTTCACCGAGGCGCAGACCGCCTCGACATGGGCGGCAAGGCCTTCCTGCTCGGAATGGGTCAGGTACGGCGGCAGCAACAGCAGGCCGTCGGCGCCGGCTTTTTCCGCGCCAATCGCGATCTCGCGGGCGATCGCGGTGCCGTAACCGGTGCCGGCGAGCACGGGCACGCGGCCCTTGGTCTCGTCGACGGCGACTTTCACGACTTGCGGAACCTCGGTCGGGGTCAGCGAGAAGAACTCGCCGGTGCCGCCGGCGGCGAACAGACCTGCGACGTCATAGCCGCACAGCCAGTCCATGTTGGCGCGGTAGGTCGCCTCGTCGAAGGAGTAGTCCGCCTTGAACGGCGTGACGGGGAAGGACAGGAGGCCCGATCCGATCTTCTGGGCCATCTCCTGCGGGGTCATCTTGCTCATGGGCGCTGCTCCCTTGCCTCGTGTTGTGGAGGACGCAAGCAGAAGGCCGCGCGTCCATGCGCCGTGGTTTAGGAGACCGTTCGATGCGCGTCCAAGCCAAAGCCTATATCGACCGATGCGGATTGAGCATCAATCCTCCGCCACCTCCGCGGAGGACAATTCGCCGGCGATTTTGACCAGGGCCGAGAGCAGCGGATTCTCGTCGTCGCGGCGCCAGACCATGAACAGCTCGACAGGAACGCGGGTCCGCAGCTTGAGCGGCCGCAGCCGCACGTCGGAGATCTTCAGGCTCGCGGCCGCAGCCGGCACGATGGCAAGGCCGAGCCCCGCGCGCACCATGGCGAGGATCGAATGAATCTGGCTGAGATGCTGAACATAGCGCGGCAGCACGTCGGCCCGCGTGAACAGCGCCACCAGGAGATCGTGGAAGTAGCGGCTCTCATAGGGCGAATACATCACGAAGGGCTGGTCGTCGAAGTCCTTGATGGTGATGTTGTCCGCGTTCGCCAGCGGATGCTTCTTCGGGATCGCGGCGAGCAGCGGCTCGGCGACGACGCGGCGGCTGGTGAGCTCGGGACGCGCGATCGGCGGCCGCAGCAGGCCGGCGTCGATCTGGCCCGAGGTCAGCGCCTCGAACTGGTCGCCCGACACCATCTCCTTCAGCGAGAAATCGACTTCGGGCAGTTTCGCGCGGCAGGCGGCGACCAGTTCGGGCAGGAAGCCGTAGGCGGCGGCCGCGGTGAAGCCGATCTTGAGCGAGCCGGTCTTGCCGAGTGCGATGCGGCGGGCGACCTGGGACGCGCTTTCGGCGAGCTTGAGGATGCGCCGCGCCTCGGGTAGGAAGCTGCGCCCCGCCGGCGTCAGCCGCACCGAGCGGCTGGTGCGCTCCAGCAGCGGCGCGTCGATGATGTGCTCGAGCACCTGGATCTGCCGGGACAGCGGCGGCTGAGTCATGTTCAGCCGCGCGGCGGCGCGGCCGAAATGCAGTTCCTCCGCCACCGTGACAAAACAGCGGAGCTGATTGAGGTCGAACATCGATACATGCCTTAGATGGATAAGGCGTTTCCCCGGCACTTCTAGCATCGATCACTCCCAAAACAAAGACGGCGGCTTTTGAGGGCCGCCGTTGAGTTGCCTGGTCAAGCTCCCATGGGGAGCCCTCAGGAGGAACGTTTGAGCACCACCCGCTCGATCTTGCCGACGATCACGAGATAGGCGAAGGCGGCCACCAACGCGTTGGCGCCGACGAACACCAGTGCGCCGTTGAACGAGCCGGTGGCGGCCAGGATGTAGCCGATCACGATCGGGGTGGTGATCGAGGAGAGGTTGCCGAAGGTGTTGAACAGGCCGCCCGAGACGCCGCCGGCTTCCTTGGGCGAGGTGTCGGAGACGACCGCCCAGCCGAGCGCGCCGATCCCCTTGCCGAAGAAGGCGAGCGCCATGAAG
Organism: Bradyrhizobium genosp. SA-4 str. CB756; assembly: GCF_000473125.1. Lineage (NCBI taxonomy): Bacteria > Pseudomonadati > Pseudomonadota > Alphaproteobacteria > Hyphomicrobiales > Nitrobacteraceae > Bradyrhizobium > Bradyrhizobium genosp. SA-4. The sequence continues at coordinate 1,387,658 of NZ_KI421499.1, forward strand.
CCGACCACCAGCGCCTGTCCGTCGACATAGTTGCAGGCGATGATCGACATCGACAGCAGCATGCCGCCGACGATCGGGATCTTGCGCGCCATGGTCAGCGAGCCGGTCCTGCGCAGGATCGCATCGGAGATGATGCCGCCGAGCACGCCGCCGATGAAGCCGCACAGCGCAGGCAGCGTCGCGACGAAGCCGGCTTGCAGGATCGACAGGCCGCGCTCCTTGACGAGGTAGACGGGAAACCATGTCAGGAAGAAATACGTCAGCGTGTTGATGCAGTACTGGCCGAGATAGACGCCGAGCATCATGCGGTTGGAGAGCAACTGGCGGATGTGGTCCCAGCCGGAGCCAGCCTCGGGCGCACGCTCGCGCAACAGATCGTCCTTGGGCGCGTCGAGATCGACCAGCGCGCCGCCTTCCTTGATGTAGTCGAACTCCGCCTCGTTGATCGAGGGGTGCTCCTTCGGGCCGTAGATGGTCTTGAGCCAGGCGAGACCCATGACGACGCCAAGCGCGCCCATCACGAAGAACACATAGCGCCAGCCGTAATCATGCGCGATCCAGCCCATTAGCGGCGCGAAGATCACGGTGGCGAAATACTGTCCCGAATTGAAAAAGGCCGATGCGGTGCCGCGCTCGTTGCCGGGAAACCACGCCGCGACGATGCGGGCATTGGCGGGGAAGGAGGGGGCTTCGGCGACGCCGACCAGCAGGCGAAGCGCGAACAGCACGGCGACGGCGGCGCCGGCACTGAGGAAGCCGACCCAGCCCTGCATCAGCGTGAACAGCGACCAGACGATGATGCTGAAGGCATAGACGAGGCGTGAGCCGTAACGGTCGAGCAGCCAGCCGCCCGGCACTTGGGCAACGACATAGGACCAGCCGAAGGCCGAGAAGATCCAGCCCATGGCGACGGGATCGAGATGCAGCTCCTTGGAAAGCGCAGGGCCCGCGATCGACAGCGTGGCCCGGTCGGCATAATTGACGGTGGTGACCAGGAACAACATGGTCACGATGAACAGCCTGACGCGAGACCTCCTCACGTCCGCTGCGGACACCACTGCGCTCATCATGCGCCTCCTTAGAACTCGAAACGTTTCCTCAAGGCGACTCCTAGAGGCGCGCGCGGCAAAGTGTCCAAGTTGAAGGGAGTATCGATCGATGCCGTTTTTGGATTGATGGAACGGCGGGTTGGGGGAACGATGCGTGGTGACGGCGAACACGTGCCACGCACTCAACTGTCATTCCCCGCGAAGGCGGGGAATCCAGTACGCCGCAGCGTCTCGATTCAAATCACCGCTGTCACGGAGTACTGGATCGCCCGCTCCAGTGCGCGATTGCGCACAAGGCGGACGATGACGGCGTGTGTGGAGGTAGCGTCGCTTCTACTGCCGCGCGCTCGGCAGCAACTGCGGCAGGAATCCGCTCGTCACGCCGGGCGGCACGGCGTCGAGACCCAGCACCGCACTTGCCGCCGGCAGCGCTGCGTCCGCCATCGCCGCATGGCCTTCCGCGCTCGGATGCACGGCGCCGCCATAGACCGCGGAGAGCACGCCCCATGTGGCATCGTGGATGTCGGTCGGCTGGCTCGCGGCCGGCAGGCCCTGCGGATAGGTCATCGCGGCAAAATAGCTGTCATTGGCGTCGCGGATCCAGCGCGCGCGGGGCAGGTAGGCGCGGTACTCCGAGGCGCCGCGGCCGCACAGCATCGGCTGGCTCGCCGCGCTCACGATGTCAGGGTTGAAGCTCTGGCCGTTCTCCGCGAAGCAAGTGCGGTCGAATTCGGGATCGTTGCCCGAATGCGCGCAGAAGCCGTGATCGGCGAAAGCGGCCTGATGCGCATCGACGAAGGTCATGCGGTCGGATTCGGGATCGCGGCACAGCGCGCCGCGGGTGCAGGTGGCAAGTCCCTTCAGCTGCGGCAGAAACTCGGTGTCGACGAAGGTCGAGACACGCGCGAGGCGTTGCGGGTCGGCGTTGAAGGACGGATGGATGTCGAAGCCGGCGCGGCCGCCGCGGCAGGGCACGCCGCCATCGGCGAGCGCCGGATTGGCGTAGGAGACATAGACCACGTGCGAGAGGTCGCCGCCGACGAGCGGCTTCAAGGCCTCGCGCAAGCGAACGAAATTCTGCGGCAGCTCGCGCGCCAGCGCGTCGCGGGAATCGTCGACGCTCGCCATCACGCCGGAGCGGCGGAACAGCGCGCGCTCGGTCGCGGTGTCGACGATGACGTCGGCGACGAGGCCGGAGAAATAGACGTCGTTGGCGCCGACCGAGAGCAGCACGAGGTCGAGCGTGCGGTCGGGCTGGCGTTTCTTCGCCGCGGTGAGCGCCTCGCGCAGCTCGGCGACCTGCGCGTTCACGCTGGTGTTGCAGACGCCGGTCTTGCCGGGCGGGCATTCGCGGGCGCGCTGCGAGCCGAGCAGCCCGTCGCCGATGCTGGCGCCGGTGCAGGCGAGTGGTAGATAGGTCACGGCGATGTGGGTGTAGCGCACCGCGAGCGCCAGCGCGGTGCGGGCCTGGTAGCTGTAGAGCGAGCGGTGGCACGGCGCATTGAACCACAACGCGCTGTAGTGCTGCCAGTTGGCGAGCGTGTCCGGCGCCTCGCAGGCGCGACCGCCTTTGTAGCCGGCGCGGCTCGGCCGGTAGTATTGCGCGCCGGCGGTGCCGAGATAGGAGCGGAAGCAGAAGCCTTCGTCCGACAGCGCCAGCGGCCGGTCCGGATTGCCTTCGCCCGAGGCGATGCTGTCGCCGAGGCCGGCGATGAAGATATCGCGGACCTGGATTTCGGTCTGGACGCGCTGGGTCGGGTCGGAGCCGGAGGAGACGTCGACGGTTGCGACCGTCTGCTTGCCGTAGCGGACGCGCAGATTGACCGGCTCGGCGCAGTCGAAGGTCGATTGTTGCGGTCCGTCGCCGTCGTCGAAGCTCCAGGCGCAGGTGGCGCCGACCGGCACCGCGCCGGTCAGGCGCACGGTGATGGGGTGGTCGATCGGGGTGATGTAGTTCTCTTTGACGTTGTCGCGGGTGCAGGGCTGGTTGACCCGGCCCTGGAGGTCGATGCAGAGCCGGTTGACCATGTTGCGAGCCCAGCCGCGGCCCTCGCTCTGGAGCTCCAGCGATTGCTCGGCGGCGAGGATGTTGCGATTACGCGCATTCTCGACATGGAGCAGGAAGTCGCGCTCCTCGCGGAACAGGCGGAAGCGGTTGCGCACCTCCCAATTGACCTGCATCGCGCCGGCATCCTGCGCGGCAGCGCGCTCGGACGGCCAGACGGTCAAAATCCCGGCAAACACCAGGGCGCAGGCGGAGAGGGTGCGAAGGGAAGGTCGGATCATGGCCCGCGTCTTCAACGGCAAAGTTGAGGCGGAAATAAGAGAGCATTGCTCCCCCGCCTGCAACCTTTGTCTGCCTGTGTTGCGGCGGGCGCCGCTCAGCGCTTGCTGGCCTGCCGCACCAGGCGCTCACGCTCCATCGGCGTCACCTGCTTGGGCAGATTGGCCTGCGCGCAGGCCTCCGCCAGCCGCCGCCGCTCCTGCCAGGGCTCGACCACGTTCATCCAGAGCTCGCGGGCGCCCATGATGGAGATGGCGAGGCCGAACGGGATGACGAAATAGAGGATGCGGAACACCAGCAGCGTCGCCAGAAGCTGTTCGCGGCCGAATTCGGGCAGCGCCACCAGCATGGCGGCATCGAACACGCCGATCGACCCGGGGGCATGGCTGGCAAAGCCCAGCAGCGTCGCCAGGATGAACACGACGGCGAGCGAGAGGAAATCGATCTGCGGAGTGGCCGGCACCAGGAGGTACATCGCCAGCGCGCAGAAGCCGAGATCGACCACGCCGATCAGGATCTGCACCAGCGTCAGGGGCGCCGACGGCAGCACCACCTTCCAGCCCTTCTGTCCGAGCTCGCGGCGCTTCTCGCCCATGCAGAGCCAGACCAGATAGGCGCCGATCGAGGCGAGGCCGCCGAACGCGATCAGCCGGTTGATGGAGGAGGGCAGCTGATCCATGTACGAGGCGGCGTCGGGATGGATCGCCATGCCGATCGAGAGCACGAAGATGTTACCGAGCCAGAAGGTCAGTCCCGACAGGAAGCAGATCTTGGCGACGTCGATCGCATTCAGCCCGTAATCCGAATAGATCCGGAAACGGATCGCGCCGCCGGTAAAAACCGTGGCGCCGATGTTGTGGCCGATCGAATAGGACGTGAAGCTGGACAGTGCTGCGATGCGATAGGGCACGTGCTTCTTGCCGATCGTTCGCAATGCAAAAAAGTCGTAGAAGGTCAGCGTACAGAACGCGAAGACGACGCAGATCGCCGCGAGCCCGATATTTTCCCGGGGAATCTCGGTCAGCGCGGTCAGGATGACGCCGGTATCGATGCCTTTGAGGGTACGCACAAGCGTGGTGACCGCGAAGGCGATGATGAAGACGCTCGCGGCAATTCCGAGCCGTCGCCAGCCGATCCATCGTTTGAAGCCGCGCTTCAGCGCGGTCAGCAGTCCGTGCATTCATCCTCCCGGCAGGGGGCAAGATCGATAGGGCCAGGCATTGGCCGGTCGGCCGCGATCACGGCCCGTGGGCGTCGATCGCTAGCATGATGTAGCTCATTTAAGGCAAAAACGGCGGCTTGTGCAGCCCTTGACAACGATAGGTTCTGCTTTGGACCTGCGACCTTTGTCATACGCGGTTCACATCCGGGGCGCGTTAAGCATATGAGTCGTAATGCGCGGCTTGGATCGCGCGTCCGGATTTTGACATGGTTTCAAATCCTGGCGCCCGTGTCCTTGTTCCACCGCAAGCGATGCGGGCTTTTTTGGAACGCCGATGCTGCGTACCCGTTAGCGCCCAATCAGCAATCGAACATGGCGGAATAAGCGGCTTTTTCATGCAAGCCGATGCCTCCGTGTTCCCAAAACCGAAAGAGGATTGGAACGATGGGACTGTTCACAAAAGACATCAAGACCATGAACGACCTGTTCGTGCACCAGCTCCAGGACATCTATTACGCGGAGCAGCAGCTCACCAAGGCGCTGCCGAAAATGGCAAGTAAGGCCACCGATCCGCAGTTGAAGCAGGGCTTTTTGACGCACCTCGAGGAAACCAAGCAGCACGTCACGCGGCTCGAGGAAGTGTTCAAGATGCATGGCGTCGCCGTCAAGGCGGTGGACTGCCCGGCGATCGACGGCATCATCGAGGAAGCCGATGAGACCGTCGGCGAAGTCGCCGACAAGGCAGTGCTGGACGCCGCGCTGATCAATGCGGCGCAGGCCGCGGAGCATTACGAGATCGTCCGCTATGGCAGCCTGATCGCCTGGGCCAAGCAGCTCGGCCGCAACGACTGCGCCAGCGTGTTGGCCAAGACGCTGGAGGAGGAGAAGGCGACCGACAAGAAGCTGACGACGCTCGCCGAGAGCAAGGTCAATCTCCGCGCAGCGAGCTAGCGATCCGGTCTTGATCTGGAGACGCCGCGCGGCTGTGCGGCGTCTCCTTCTATTCGCCTTGCGGGGCCTGCCCGCCCTGGTATTTCAGCCCGAAGATCAGGGCGATCACTGCGAAGGCCGCAATGGTGGCGGCAAACACCAGGCTCGCCACGGTCAGGCTGGTCAGGGTCGAGAGCACGCCGATCCCGATCACCGGAAGCGCGTTTCCGAGAAAGCAGCAGATGAAATAGGCCGAGACCACCTCGGCGCGGCGATCATCCGGTGCGATCTGGTTCACCACCTGCAGGCTGCCGCGATAGCCGAGGCCCGCCGCCACGCCGCAGGTCGCGGTCGATGCGATCATCACGCCGAGCGATCCCACGAATTGTGCCGTCACGAGCAGGGCAAGGCTCGGCAACATCAGGCCGAGCGACCACAGCATGGCGGTGCGGCTGGAGAGTGAGCGTGTCAGCGCGATGACCAGCGCCACGGCTGCCGCAAGCTCGAGGAAGATTGCGCCGGCGACGGCGTGGCTGGTGACATGCAGCTCGTTGGCGAGCACGCTCGGTGCAAGTGCGGCGAAAAAGGCAACGAGGGCCATGGCGCCAAAGCCTGTCACCGCGGGCGCCACGAAGCGCGACCGGATCGACGACGGAACGCCGGCACGCGGCCGGATCGACAGCTGCGTGAATGCGGCCAGCGGCCGATCCACGGTCTCGCGTGCGAAGGCGAGCAGGGCCGCGACAACGACCAGCACCGCGAGGTAGGCAATGAACGGCGTTCGCAGCGGAAGCGCGACATATTCGGCAAGCAGGCCGGCGACGAGCGCGCCGAGGCCGAGACCAGTGAAATTCGCGATCGTCGCGATCACGGTGGCGCGGGAGCGGTCCTGCTCGGCGATCAGTTCGGCGAGCCACGCCGTGCCGGTTCCGGCGCCGATCCCGATGGCGAGGCCGCTCAGCACCCGTGCCACGTAAAGCGATGCAATCCCGTGTGCGAACAGGAAGACCAGCGCGCCCGTGATGGCGATGCCGATGGCAATGATCGCCGTACGCCGCCGCCCGACCTCGTCCGACATCCGGCCGAACACCAGCAATGCGGTTAGGTTGCCGACGACGTAGACGGCATAGATCAGCGTCAAGGTGATCTGGGAGAAGCCGAACTGCTGCTTGTAGATGACGTAGAGCGGCGTTGCGATGGTGCTGCCGGCGAACAGGACGCCGATCAGGCAGCCGACCACAATGATGGTTGCGGGCTTGCCGAACTCCGATCTTGTCCAAGACGGAATCGAGGTGTTGCCAACTCTTGCCATGAGATCACTGCCGAGAGGGGAACATGAAGGGGGCAACAGAAACAATCTCGCCCTGTTCCCATGCTTCCGCGCGTATGCGACTTGCACGGCGAGCAGGACGCGAGGTTTCGTTGTTGTTGCTGAAGGATACGATTCCTCGCGCGATGATGTTTCGATCATAATCGAATCATGTTGGCGCGGTGAAAGCGTATGTTTCGCATGGGGCTGCAATCGAGGTGCAGCATGCGAGCTAACACCATCAAATATCAAACCTTCGACGACGGAGCCGGCGCGCCGCGAGCCCGCTCGCCTCTTGCGACCTCGCTCACGCTGGCGGCGATGAGCCTCGGCTATGGCGTGGTGCAACTCGACGTCACCATCGTCAACACCGCGCTGGATGCGATGGGCAAGACGCTCGGCGGCGGCGTCGCCGAGCTGCAATGGGTGGTCAGCGCCTACACCATTGCGTTCGCCGCCTTCATTTTGACGGCCGGCGCGCTCGGCGACCGCATCGGCGCCAAGCGCATCTTCATGGCGGGGTTCGCGATCTTCACCGCGGCCTCGCTGGCCTGCGCGCTGTCGCCCAACGCCATCGTCCTGATCGCCGCACGGCTGGTCCAGGGACTGGCGGCGGCGATCCTGGTGCCGAATTCTCTCGCGCTGCTCAATCATGCCTACACGGACGATCGTGCGCGCGGCCGCGCCGTCGCCGTCTGGGCGGCCGGAGCGAGTCTCGCACTCACCGCCGGCCCGTTCGTCGGCGGCGCGCTGATCACGCTGGTCGGTTGGCGCGCGATCTTCCTGGTCAACCTGCCGATCGGGCTCGGCGGCCTCTGGCTGAGCTGGCGCTATGCGGCCGAGACCACGCGAGCGACCTCGCGTGAGATCGATCTGCCCGGCCAGCTTGCCGCGATCGGTGCGCTCGGGGCGCTTGCCGGCGCCATCATCGAAGGCGGCGCGCTCGGCTGGGACCATCCGGCGGTGATCGCGGCCTTCGTCGGAGCTGCCGTTCTCGCTGCGCTCTTCATCTGGCGCGAGAGCCGCGCGGCGCAGCCGATGCTGCCGCTGTCGCTGTTCGGTCACCGCTTGTTTACCCTGACCACGATCGTCGGCCTGCTCGTCAATGTCGCGATCTATGGCCTGATCTTCGTGCTCAGCCTGTACTTCCAGCGGATCAACGGGCTGTCGGCGTGGTGGACGGGTCTGGCCTTCGTGCCGATGATGGGGGCGGTGCTGCCGGTCAACCTGCTGGCGCCGCGCCTTGCCGAACGGATCGGCCCATGTCCCACCATCGTCGTCGGCGCCTGCGTCTCGGCGCTCGGCTGCCTCGGTCTGGTCTGGATCGAAGCCGGGACAAGCTACTTCGCGATCTTTGCGCAGATGATTGCGATCAGCGGCGGGCTCGGCCTGCTGGTGCCGCCGCTGACCTCGACCTTGCTGGGCAGCGTCGAGAAAGCGCGTTCCGGCATCGCAGCGGGAGTCCTGAACGCGACGCGGCAGACCGGCAGCGTGCTCGGCGTCGCGCTGTTCGGCTCGCTGGTGGTCTCGGAAGCAACGTTCATGACGGGGCTGCACCTGTCGCTGATCATTTCTGCCGCCGTCCTGCTGCTTGCTGCGGCCGTGATCGGCCTCGGCGCAAGGGCGCAGGGGCCGACAATGTGAGCGACCGCACACATTGTCTGTTCACCATTTTCCGAACCGCTGAATAGCCGGTTACCTGCTATCCATCTCTGCCGGTTCAGATGTCGGGTGGAACAGGAATCGGCAATGTATCAGGTCCTCTACTGTCTCACCGACGAGCATGATTGGCGACTTGTTGCGCTTGGCGGCGCGGTGTGTCTGCTCGCGAGCGCTGCAGCGATCAGCCTGTTTCACCGGGCCCGCGCGGCCCGTGGGAGCGCTCGCGTGGCGTGGATTGCGCTCGATGCTGCCGTTGCCGGCTGCGGCATCTGGGCGACCCATTTCATCGCGATGCAGGCGTACGGGCCGGGCGCCGGCGGCGCTTACAACATCCCCGTGACGGTGCTGTCGCTGATCTTTGCGATCGCAGTCACCTTCATCGGTCTCAGCATCTCGGTGTCGACGACGCGCGGGCTCCTGGTTGCACTCGGTGGCGCCGTTGTCGGCGGCGGCGTGGCCGCCATGCATTACACCGGCATGATGGCGTTCGAGATTCCGGCTCATGTCGGCTGGGCGACCGGTACCGTGACCGTCTCGATCCTGCTCGGCATCCTCTTCGGCTCGCTCGCTCTGTTTGTCGCGGGACGGCGCGACGGCGTGTCCGGTGCCCTCGGCGCGACGGTCCTGCTGACGGTCGCCATCGTCTCACATCATTTCACCGCCATGGGCGCGCTGGAGCTGACGCCCGATCCCACGCTCGTGGTCAGCGGCCTTTCGATCCCGCCGGCGTCGCTGTCGATCCTGACCGCCAGCGCGGCGGCTGCCATCATCGCGATCGCGCTCGCGGCCGCCGTGCTCGACCGTCGTGCCAAGGGCGAGCTCGGACGCCAGCAGGTCGTGCTGGATACTGCGCTCGAGAACATGTCGCAGGGCCTGTGCATGTTCGATGCGGACGGCAAGATCCAGCTCTTCAACGAACGCTACGCCGCGATGCTCGGCCGCACCGGCATTCCGCTCGCCGGGCGCCTGCTCGTCGACGTGCTGCGGGAGGAGCAGGCGAAAGGCCAGTGGCAGGGCGATGCGGGCGAGTTCTTCGCGCGTCTCGTCGCCGATGCGCGCGAGGGCCGCACGACCAGCCAGGTCGTCAACCGGCTCGGCCGCTCCATCCGCGTCGTCAACCAGCCGATGCAGGGCGGCGGCTGGGTCGCGACCTTCGAGGACATCACCGAATGGCTGGAAGCACAGGCCAAGATCTCGCACATGGCGCGCCATGACGCGCTGACCAGCCTGCCGAACCGCGTGCTGTTCCATGAGCAGCTCGAGCAGGGACTGCGGCGCACCAAGTCTGGCGACCAGCTCGCGGTGCTCTGTCTCGATCTCGATCATTTCAAGGACATCAACGACTCGCTCGGCCATCCGATCGGCGATGCGCTGCTCAAGGAGGTCGGCCGCAGGCTGAAGGCCACCGTCGGTGAGAACGATACCGTGGCACGGCTCGGCGGCGACGAGTTCGCCGTGGTCCAGATCGGACGCTCCGAGGAAGCCGCGGCCAGATCGCTCGCCGGCCGTCTCGTCGAGGTGATCTCGGCGCCCTACGAGATCGACGACCACCAGATCGTGATCGGCGTCTCGATCGGCATCTCGCTGTCGCCGCAGGACGGCAACAATCCGGACGAGCTCTTGAAGAACGCCGATCTCGCGCTGTACCGCGCCAAGGCCGATGGCCGCGGCACCTATCGCTTCTTCGAGACCGGCATGGACGCGCGCGCGCAGGCGCGGCGGCTGTTGGAAATGGATCTGCGCGCGGCGCTGCAACGCGATGAATTCGAGGTGCACTACCAACCGATCCGCGACGTCGCCAGCGATCGCGTCGTCGCCTTCGAGGCGCTGCTGCGCTGGAACCATCCGCAGCGCGGACTGATCTCGCCCGTCAACTTCATTCCGCTGGCCGAGGAGACCGGTCTCATCATCCAGCTCGGCGAGTTCGTGCTGCGCGGCGCCTGCGCCGATGCGGCCACCTGGCCTGACGATATCGACGTCGCCGTCAACCTGTCGCCGGTGCAGTTCAAGAGCCCGAACCTGATTGCGTCGGTGACCGCGGCGCTGGCCGCCTCGGGACTGAGCGCACGCCGTCTCGAGCTCGAGATCACCGAATCCGTGCTGCTCCAGAACAGCGAGGCGACGCTGACCACGCTGCACGAGCTGCGCGCCATGGGCGTGCGAATCTCGCTCGACGATTTCGGCACCGGCTATTCATCGCTGAGCTATCTGCGCAGCTTCCCGTTCGACAAGATCAAGATCGACCGCTCGTTCGTGTCGGAGCTCGCAACGCGGGAGGATTCCATGGCGATCATCCGCGCGGTGACGAGCCTTGGCCGCAGCCTCGGCATCGTCACCACCGCGGAAGGCGTCGAGAACGATGCGCAGCTCGAGCTCCTGCGGCGCGAGGGCTGCACCCAGGCGCAGGGTTATCTGTTCAGCAAGCCGCGGCCTGCCTCGGACGTGGCGTTGATGCTGGAGCGTCCGCGTTTGCGGGCGACCGCCTGAACGGTCAGCCGCGGCGCAGGGCGAAATGCGCGCCGCAGAACGCCATCACGGCGCCGAGGCACAGGGCGGCGAGCCCGGCGAGCACGACCGAGACGGTCGGGATCGGGCTCGGTGCCGAGGCCGCCTGGCCCGCGCCTGCGAGCAGGAGCACGCCGACCGCGATCAGGAACTGCCGCATCCGCTGCGGGATCTGGCCGTCGACGGCGCTCTGCATCAGGCTCGCCGTGAAATAGCCGCCGGAGAAGCCGACGGTTGCGATCAGCCACCAGGCGATCGCCGCGCCCGCAGGCATGAATTCGTGGGTATCGGAACGCCAGAGGCCGCCGAGGTCGAGCCCATAGCGCGCGCCCAGCATGTGCACGGCGAGCGCGAGCAGCACGCCGGAGATCACAGCGGCGCCGAGAATCAGGCGACGCGGAAAAAAGGTCGTCTCAGCCATGGCTCGCTTGTAGGATGGGCGAGGGCGGTCGCGCAAGCATATCGCGGACGGGATTGATTTCGAGATGCAGGTTTCCGGAGCCGAGGCGGCCACGAGCTACGCCTACAAGGCATCGCTGATCGGCTCGGCGCATCGCTTCGAGCTGACGCAGGAGGGGCTGTCCTGGCACATCGCCGGCCGCTCGGGCCTGTGGCGCTATGACGAGATCAGTGCTGTCAGGCTGTCGTTCCGCCCGGTCTCGATGCAGCAGCACCGCTTCCGCGCCGATGTCAGCCACAGCGGCGGCGGCCGCATCGCAATCCTCTCGACGAGCTGGCAGACCGCCGCGCTGATGGCGCCGCAGGACAACGGGTTTCGCGACTTCATCCTCGAATTGCATGCGCGGATGGCGAAGGCGGGCAGTCGCGCGGCGCTCACCGCGGGCCTCGGCGCTAAGACCTATGCCGCGGTGCTCGCGTTCCTGGCGCTGCTGACGGTTGCGATGGCGGGACTCCTGATCCGCGCGCTGATGATCGGCGAGTTCGCGGGCGTGCTGTTCATCCTCGGCTTTGCCGCGCTGTTCGCCTGGCAGGTCGGCGGCTTCGTGCGGCGCAACCAGCCGCAGAGCTACAGTTTTGATTCCGTGCCGAAGGCGCTGCTCCCTTAGTCTCCCCGACGCGCTACTCCGTCGAGTCGAAATCTTCTTCCTTGGTGCCGAGCAGCGACACGATCGTGCGCAGGCCCGAATCGAGCTGCTCGAAGCTGGGTGGGGCGAGCGCGAGGCGCACCGCATTCGGCGCATGGCCATGCGCGATCGCGAAGGTGGAGGACGGCGTCAGCGCGATGCCGCGACGGGCTGCGGCGGCCACGAAAGTCTGCGAGCGCCAGTGCGGCGGCAGCGTCAGCCAGAGATGATAGGAGCGCGGATCGGCGGCGTGCTGATAGCCCGCGAGCAGCCTTGCCGCGGTCTGTTGGCGGCGCGTGGCGTCGATGCGCTTCAGCCGCGTCAGCTCGGCGACCGTGCCGTCGGCCATCAGCCGCTGCCCGGCCGCCAGCGCATGGCCGGAGGCGGTCCAGCCGCCGGTGCGCACCGCGCTCATCACGCTCTCGCGCAAGTGCGGCGGCGCGACCAGGATGCCGAGGGCAAGGCCCGGCGCGACCTTCTTGGACAGGCTGTCGATGACGATGCAGCGGTCCGGTCCGAGCGCAGCCAGCGGCGTGTCGTCGGCGAGGAAGCCGTAGACGGTGTCCTCGATGATGGTGAGATCGAGCTTCTCGGCGACGCGCATGATGTCGGCGCGCCGCGTCGCGTTCATGGTGACGCCGAGCGGGTTCTGGATGATGGGCTGGAGATACAGCGCCGACAGATGCGCCTCGCGATGGGCCTTCTGGATCGCATCGGGCCGCGCGCCGAATTCGTCCATTGGAATCGGCACCAGCGTGATGCCGAGCCGCGCGGCGATGCTCTTGACGTAAGGATAGGTCAGCGCCTCGACGCCGCAGCGGCCGCCGGTGGGCACGAGCGCGGCGAGCGCTGCCGCGAGCGATTGCTTGCCGTTGGCGGTGAACACGATCTGCTCGGCCTGCGGCGCAAAATCCTTGCGCGCGAGATAGGCGGCGGCCGCGTTGCGCGCGCTCTTGGTGCCGGTGCTGGTGGAGACGCGCAGCGCGGATTCGAGCGCATCGACGCGCTCCAGCCCCGCAAGGCTCTTGGCGATCATCGCCCATTGCTGCGGCAATAGCGGATAATTGACCTCGAAGTCGATCCGCGCATCGCGCGGCTCGCTGATGGTCTCGACCTCGCGCCTGACGTCGCCAGAGATGAAGGTGCCGCGGCCGACCTCGCCGACGACGAGGCCGCGGCGGAGCAATTCCGTATAAACCCGGCTCGCGGTCGAGACCGCGATGCCACGGTCATAGGCAAAATTGCGCTGCGGCGGCAGCCGGTCGCCGGGCCTTAACGTGCCGTTAGTGATATCGGCCGCAATGGCATCGGCAAGCTTCACGTACTCGAACTTGGACATTATTGCACCGAGAGCAATGTTTTACTTGCTCCGAGAAGTGTACTGGAGCATTTAAGTTCCATCAAGTTCCGCGATTGAGCCGAGGAGAGCGAGAGCAATCCGACGGCAAATGAGGTGCAGGCGCTGACCGCGTCTGCGCCAACGGCACCTGCTTCGCCGCGCGGAATGACACGCCGGAGAAGAAACATGACCACGATCTCGCAAACTGCCGGGCGGAGCTTACGCCCATCCTCGTCGAGCGGATTTTTTGCAACGCTCGCCAACGCCGCCTATGCGCTGTTCGACCGCCTGGAGCGCCGCTCCGCCGTCAAGACATTGAACGAGCTCGACGACCGCGCCCTGCGCGACATCGGGATCAACCGCAGCCAGATCGAGGACGCGGTGTACGGGCAGGTCAAGGCCGAGCTGACGCGCTATCTGTAAGCGCGCCTTCTAGAAAACTTCGGGGCTCAGGCAATCGCAGCCTGACCCCACATCCCGCCGAAAGCTCGATCATCTTCGGACTGGTTGGGCTTGCGGCGAGGCCTCGGCGCCGAACCCGCTCCGCGCCGCTGCCTGGCGTCGATCCGCCGCATGCCGGTGCGAAGGCGCGCAAGCAGTGCCGCGGCGCGTATCGCCGCCCGCTTCACGAGAAACGCGATCGTCGCGGCCCGGCTCAGGATGCTGAGCATCAGCACCACCGAGAAGATGTCGATATAGGCGACGAGGTCCCCGATCAGCATCAGCGCGGGAGGCAGCGGCACGCTGTGGTAATAGGCCAGCAGCAGGACGGCCACCGGGGCGAGGGCCGCCACCTTTCGCCAGGTCAGCCGGTCCAGCAGTGCCGCAAATTGCACGACCAGGATCTCCCACAACGCATCGCCGATCGCGAGCGGGATTTCATAGCTCCACTTGTGCCACCAGTTCTTCACGGCATTGCTCCGCGTTCAGTGCCTGACCACCAGCACCGAGCACTTGGCGTAGCGCACGACGTGCCCGGCATTGGAGCCGAGGAAATAAGTGCGCATTGCCGGGCGATGCGAGGTCATCACGATCAGGTCGGCCTTCATGTGCGCGGCCTCCTCCAGGATCTCGTGATAGATGCCGCCCTGGCGCACCACGCTGGAAATGCGTCCCGGCTCGATGCCGGACTCGCGCGCGACGATGGCGAGCGCCTCTTCCGAGGTTTGGCGCTGCTGTTCGTCGAAATCGGCCGGGACGTATTCGGCGAGCATCACCGGCGTCATCGGCAGCACGTTGAGCAGCCGGACCGATCCGCTCCAGTTTTGCGACAACGTTGTCGCGGTCGCGATCGCCGGCTTGGCGAGATCGGTGTCGGCGAGGTCGATGGGCACGAGGATGGACTTGAACATCTGCGCCTCCCTAGGAACCAGGCTGGATCGACCGGTCGAGACGGCGCCCGCGCGTCTCTAGCCCGATCGAAGCAGCTTGGGGCTGACGAACAGCACCAGTTTGCCGCGGCGGTAGGCCACGTCGCTCCAATCCTTCACGTCAAAGTCGAAGATCGCAAGTCCCGCGGTGGGCAGATTGTCGGCGAGCGCCTTGGCGCCGGCGGGATCACCGCCGCCCATCAGCATCAGGGCGACCTCATGCATGCCGGGATTGTGTCCGATCAGCAGCAAACGCCTGGGGTCGGCGGGGGCGGTTGCAGTGCGAATGGATTCCAGGATCTGCGCGGGATCGGCTCCGTAGAGTTCCGGAAGGACCTCGACCTCAGGCGCCGCAACGCGGTCCTTCATCGCCTCCCAGGCGATGTCCCAGGTCTGCCTGGCACGGACGGCGTGCGACACCAGCACGATCTCGGGGACGGGCGGATGCGCGGCGATCCAGTCGCCCATCTGGGCGGCGTCCTTGTGGCCGCGGTCGTCAAGCCGGCGGTCCTGGTCACGGCCGCTCGGCGCGTCAGTCTCGGTCTTGGCGTGACGCAGCAGCATCAAACGGCGCATGGCATTCTCGAATCGTTCCACATCCAGAATAATCTACAGGCGCCCGTTGAGGACAAGGTGACAGGCGCCCGATCGGTCTTTAATGCGCGACGAGGCTTAGAACAAATCGTCATCGCGATTTAAGTTGTTGTTTTGCGCATGATCTTTTCTGAAAACCGCTGCACACTTTTCCGGATCATGCTCTAAGAAAACTGCATGAGCGAGACTTTCACAAGCGTGTCCCAGCAGGAAGCCGGCTTTCGCGACCGCGTGCGGCTGTCGTTCGATCTCGACGCCGACATCTGCGTGATCGGGGCCGGGCTGGCCGGCCTCTCGATCGCGCTGGAGGCCGCCCGGCTCGGGGCCAGCGTCGCGGTGCTCGAGGGCCGCCATATCGGCTGGAACGCCTCCGGCAACCAGCTCGGCACCGTGATGCCGGGCTTTGCCCTGCCGCTCACCGACCTGATCGAGCGGATCGGTTTCGAGGACGCCAGCGAATTGTGGACGCTGTCGAAGGAGGGCGCCGAGTTCGTCCGCGCCAATGCCAGCAAGGAGAACATGCCGGATATCGGCCTCAGCGAAGGCGTGCTGGAGGTCTCCAATGTCGATGCCGGCGACCGGCTGATCAGCCGGTTGCAGATGCTGAACGAGGATTTCGACACCGAGGTCGAGGGCTGGCAGGTCGATCGTGTCCGCGAGGCGCTCAAGACCGATCGTTACTTCCACGGCGTGTACTATCCCAGGGCGTTCCAGGTCGACGGACGCAAATATGTGCACGGCCTTGCGGCACTGGCGCGGCGGGCAGGGGCCCGCATCTTCGAGGACACGCCGGTGGTCAGCATCGATCATTCCGGCATCCGCAAGCGCATCGTCACGCCCTCGGCGCGGCTGCGCGCGACCCACATCGTGCTCGCCGGCAACATCCATCTCGGCGCGCCCTTGCGGCGGCTGTCGGAGACGCTGCTGCCGGTCTGGCGCTATGCCGGCATCACTGCGCCGCTCGGCGAGCGCGTGCACGAGATCGTCGCGTTCAAGGGATCGGTGATGGATACCGACGGCGTCGACCATTTCCGCATCGTCGACGGCGACCGGCTGATGTGGGAGAGCCCGGAGACCACCTGGGCCGCACGGCCGCAGCGCTTCGCAGGCGGCGTCAAGCGGCGAATCCGCACCATCTTCCCGGCTCTCGGCGATGTCGAGATCACCGACATGTTCGGCGGCGCCACCGGCCAGACCGTGCACGGCATGCCGCAGATCGGCCAGTTGCGCAAAGGCCTGTGGGTGGCGAGCGGGTTCGGCCGCCAGGGCATGAACACCTCGGCCATGGCCGGGCAGCTGATCGCGCGCAGTATCCTGTGGGGCGACGAACGCTGGAAGCTGTTCTCGCCGTTCGAGCTGGTCTGGGCGGGCGGGGCGACCGGTCGTGTCGCAGGCCAATTGGTCGGGCTCTGGGGCAGGGCGAGTTCCGCCGCCGCGGGCTCGCTCGCGCGCTACCGCGAGCGTGCCAGGGTCAAGGACCGGGAACGCGAGGCACGGCTGGCCGAAGCCAACCGCGCCGCCGGCACCGGCCCGCGCCGTCCGCCGCCGGGCGTGCGGCCTCGGCTCGCTCCGACCCCGAAACCTGCGCCGGAAGCCGTGGAACCGGTTCCGCAGGACGCCAGCGTCTCGCAATAACCCTGAGAAAAATTCCGCCCGGAAGTGTAACGTCGGCCGTTAGAGCCCGTATCTCAGGGCGTGGACTCCCGCGCACGGAGAATGAGATGTTTGACCGCCGCATCCTGCTAACGACTGCCGCCGGCCTGTTCGGCCTTTCCGCCTTCCGCTGGCTGAGAGGATCCCCCGCCGAGGCTGGTGAGAAGGCCGCGGAAAAGTTCGAGATCGAGAAGACGGAGGCCGAATGGCGCGCCCAGCTGACGCCGCAGCAATATGAGATCCTGCGCAATCACGGCACCGAGCGGCCGGGCTCCAGCCCGCTGCTGAAGGAGCACCGCAAGGGCGTTTTCGCCTGTGCCGGCTGTGACCTGCCGCTGTTCGCGTCCGACACCAAGTTCGAGAGCGGCACCGGCTGGCCGAGCTTCTACCAGCCGATCGAAGGCAATGTCGGCAAGACCGAGGACCGCACATACGGCATGCTGCGCACCGAGGTGCACTGCCGGCGCTGTGGCGGCCATCTCGGCCATGTCTTCGACGACGGTCCGAAGCCGACCGGCTTGCGCTACTGCATCGACGGTTTCGGGTTGGTCTTCCACCCGGCCGCGGCGTCGGCGACGTAGTGAGTTGAGGTGTCATTCCGGAGCGATGCGTGAGCATCGAATCCGGAATCTCGAACTTCCGGGTTCGGTCTTGCGGACCGCCCCGGAACGACAGGATGTCCCGGCAATTGTTGCCGGCCCGGCAATTGTGCCCCGGTCACCCGACCGGGGCCTGTCTATTTAAGTCATTGATTTCCTGAAGATACCCGCATTGGCATAGCCCTTGCGACTGTCTCTTCCGACTGCGGCCATGGTCGACCGGCCGCCGGGATCGGATTTGGAGACAAAGTTATGGGTATCTTCGATGCAATGAACACCTCGGTGGGTGGCCTGCAGGCGCAGTCCTACGCGCTGCAGAACATTTCCGGCAACATCGCGAACTCATCCACCACCGGTTACAAGGGCATCGGCACCAGCTTCGTCGATCTCATTCCCGACGCCTCGGTCCCCAGCAAGCAGGTCGCGGGCGGCGTGACGGCCAACGCCAAGGCGACGATCACGACGCAGGGCACGATCTCCTCGTCCACCGTCGCCACCAACATGGCGATCACCGGCGACGGCTTCTTCTCGATCCAGAAGGCGACCGGGATCGTCGACAACGTCCCGGTGTTCAGCGGCGTCACCTATTACACCCGCCGCGGCGACTTCCAGCTCAATGCCAACGGCAACCTGGTCAACGGCGCCGGCTATTATCTGATGGGCACCACGGTCGACCCCAAGACCGGCAACCCGACCGGCAACGTCGCCACCGTCCTGAAATTCCAGAACAACTTCATTCCGGCGCAGGCGACAACCTCGATCCAGTACGCCGCGAACCTGCCGTCGCAGCCGAACACGGCGGCGAGCTCGACCGCGGCGGCCAAGACGCTGCTGGCGGCCGGGGGCCTGAACCCGTCGGATTTCGCCGCCAACCCGCTGATCGTCGGCACGCCGCCGCCGCCTTATGTGAACGCGACGGTCTCCGGCGCCGCCGCTACCGGCAATCTGCGCTCGGCCTACACGTCGACGACGGTAACCGGCTCGGTGGCCCTGCTGAACAGCGCATCGGCCGCAGCGAGCACCGGTACGTCCCTCGACCCGAGCGCAAGCCCGCATCTCGGCGTGTCGTTGGCCGGCCAGACGTTGACCATCAACAACGGCAGCGGCCCTTATACGATCACCTTCGACAACACCGCGACGGGCATCACGACGACTGCGAACAGCACCGTGATCGGCGTGAAGGCCGGCGCCACGACGACGGTGAACGATATCCTCACTGCGATTCAAACGGCCGGTGGCGCCGGCAACGGCGTCACCGCCACGATCACCGGTACCGGCAACATCCAGATCGCAGGCGGCACCCTCGTCGATCTTGCGATCAGCGGTAGCGCGGCGACCACGCTCGGCCTCAGCAACGTGACGCGCGGTGGCAACGTGCTGTCCACGCCCGCGATCACCGGCAATACGCTGCTCGGTGGTGCCGCTATGCCCGGCGCTTCGGAAGTTCTCTCCTCGGGTTTCCAGGCAGGGTCGGCGGGGCCGCCCGTCGTTAATCCCGATACGATCACGGTGAACGGTCAGACGCTCACTTTCGTCTCGGGTGCTGCGAGCGGCGCGAACCAGATCAGCGTCAACGACGACATCTCGACCTTGCTTCAGAAGATCGACTTTCTCGCCGGCACTTCAGGCTCGTCGATCAGCAACGGAGTGATCACGCTGAATACCGGCACCGCAAACCCCTCTTTGAACGTCTCCAGCAGCAACCCCAATGCGTTCGCGGCGCTCGGCTTCACCTCAGCCGTTTCCAAGCCTCGCGGCGGCGGCGGAACGGCCGGCACGGGCACCGTGATCGGCAACGACGTCGCGACCTTCACCAAGGAAACGATCAGCGGTGGCGCGGTGACCGCCTACAATGCGGCCGGCACGCCGGTGAATCTGCAGCTCCGTTGGGCCAAGACCGACAGCGCCTCGCTGGGAACCGGTCATTCCGACACCTGGAATCTGTTCTATCAGACTGACCCGAACGCGACCGGCACGAACGTTGCGTGGATGAACACGGGACAGGCCTTCACCTTCGCCGCCGACGGCTCGCTGACCTCGCCGAGTGGCTCGGGCATCACCATCAACAACGTCACGGTCAGCGGCCAGCAGCTCGGCTCGGTCGCCTTCAATATCTCCCAGGGCGGGCTGACGCAATATGCCAGCACGAGCGGCGCCGTGACCATCAACACCATCACGCAGAACGGCTACGCCGCCGGCCAGCTCCGCTCGGTGTCGGTCAACAACAGCGGCCTCGTGGTCGGAACCTTCTCCAACGGCCAGAACCTCGATCTCGCCCAGGTGACGTTGTCGCATTTCAACGGCACCAACTATTTGAAGGCGCTGGACGGGGGCGCCTACGCTGCGACCGAACAGTCGGGACCTGCGATCGACGGCGCTTCGGGCACCATCAGCGGCTCGTCGCTGGAAGGCTCGAACACCGACATCGCCGACGAGTTCACCAAGCTGATCGTGACCCAGCAGGCCTATTCGGCCAACACCAAGGTGATCACGACGGCCAATTCGATGGTGCAGGACCTCCTGAACGTGTTGCGCTGATCGGCGCGTGACGTAACCAAAGGCGGTAAGTACACATGGGTTTGAGTTCAGCCCTCGCCAGTGCGATGAGCGGTCTGCGTGCCAACCAGGCCGCGCTCTCGATCGTCTCTTCGAACGTCGCCAACTCGCAGACGCCGGGTTACGTCGTCCAGACGGCGAACCAGATCGAGGTCACCACCGGCGACTTCGGCTCGACGGCGATGACGACCGGCGTCAGCCGGGAGCTCGACACCTATGTGCTGAACCAGCTCCGCACCGAGACCGGCGGCAGCGGCTATGCCGACCAGATGGCCAACATTCTGAAGCAGCTTCAGAATGTCTATGGCACGCCCGGCAACGACGGCACGCTCGAAAGCGCGCTGAACAAATTCACCACGGCGCTGCAGGCGTTGTCGACGAGCTCAGGCGCCTCGTCGGCGCAGACCGTTGCGCTGGGCGCGGCGCAGGCGCTGGCGCAGCAGCTCAACGTCACCACCAAGGGCATCCAGTCGCTGCGCTCCAATGTCGAGCAGGATCTCGGCACCTCGGCGCAGGCGGCCAACGCGGCGATGCAGAAGGTCGCCGACATCAACACCAAGCTCCAGGGCCTGTCGGCCAACGATCCCTCCGCCGCGACGCTGATGGACCAGCGCGACCAGGCCATCAACACGCTGTCGAAATATGTCGACGTCCGCGTCACCACCGACGGCTCCAATCAGGCCAACATCTACACCACCACCGGCATCCAGCTGGTCGGCGCCGGGCTCGCCTCGCAATTCTCCTTTGCCTCTGCCGGCGCGTTGTCGGCGACCTCGCTCTACAACAGCGATCCCGCCAAGTCCGGCGTCGGCGCGTTCAACATCAAGCTGCCGAACGGCTCGCAGCTCGACGTCGTCGCCAACAACGTGGTTTCCTCGGGCCAGATCGCGGCCGATCTGAAGCTCCGCGACCAGACGCTGGTGCAGGCGCAGACCCAGATCGACCAGCTCGCCGCCACGATGTCGAGCGCGCTGTCCGACAAGACCACCGCCGGCAGCACGGTCTCCGGTCCGCCGGCCGGCTTCGACCTCGACCTTGCCGGCGCGCAAGCAGGCAACACGGTCAACATCACCTACACGGACACGGCGACCAACACCCAGCGCCAGGTCACGCTCGTCAACGTGACCGATCCGGCGGCGCTGCCGCTCCAGAACGCCACCAACGCCAATCCGATGCGGGTGGGCGTCAATTTCTCTAGCGGCATGGGTGCGATCGCCTCCGCGCTCAACACCGCGCTGGCAGGCTCGCATCTGTCGTTCTCCGCCGCGCCGTCGCCGGCGACCGCGACGACGCTGCGGGTCACCGACGACAACACCGGCCTTGCCAAGATCAATTCGGCTTCCACCTCCAAGACGATGTCGTCGCTGGCCTCGGGCAATCCGCAACTGGCGCTGTTCACCGACGGCGGGCAGGCGCTCTACACCGGCGCGATCACTGCATCGGGCTCGCAGATGACCGGCCTTGCCGGGCGCATCGCCGTGAACACGCAGCTGGTCGCCGATCCGACCAAGCTGTCGGTCTACAACACCTCGCCGGTGACGCCCCCGGGCGACACCACGCGTTCGGACTATCTCTACTCGCAGCTCACCAGTGCGGTGTTCTCCTATTCGCCGACCACCGGCCTCGGCTCCGCGAACCAGCCCTTCACCGGCAGCGTCTCGAACTATCTCCAGCAGTTCCTGAGCGTGCAGGCCAACGCCTCGACCCAGGCGACCCAGCTCCAGCAGGGCCAGAGCGTCGTGGTCTCGACGCTCCAGGCCAAGTTCAACTCGACCTCCAGCGTCAACCTCGACTCGGAGATGTCGAACCTCATCCAGCTTCAGAATGCCTATGCCGCCAACGCCCACGTCATGTCGGTGGTGCAGAGCATGATGAACACTTTGATCCAGGCTCAAGCGTAACCAGTACAGGGCTCTGAAAGATGTCGATCAGCAGCATCAACTACTCCTCGTCGGTTCTCGGCGCGCAGATCCGCAACATCAACCAGCAGCTCACCGATCTGTCGACGCAGCTCTCGACCGGCAAGCTGTCGCAGAACTATTCGGGCATGGGCACCAACGAGGGATTTGCGATCGCCGGGCGCTCGCAGCTCTCCAACATCGCCGCCTATACTGACACGATCACCAACGTCAACGTCAACATCAACCTCGCCAATACCGCGCTCCAGTCGCTGACGACCATTCGCACCAACACCCAGACGGGTTCGGCCAGCACGGCGCAGGATCTCAACGTCAACGGACAGACGGTGGCGCAGAACACGGCCGCGGCCCAGTTCGGCTCGATGGTCGGCGTGCTGAACACGCAGTCCGGCAACCGCTATCTGTTTTCCGGGACCGCGTACAACACCCAGCCGGTCGCCAATGCCGGGGACATCATCAACGGCACCACGACGCAGGCGGGCTTCAAGACCGTCATGGCCGAGCGCCAGGCCGCCGATCTCGGCGCCAACGGCATGGGGCGCCTGGTGCAGGCGCAGCCGACGCCGAGCTCGGTGAAGGTGTCGGAAGACGCCGCGGGATCGCCGTTCGGACTCAAGATCAAGGCGGTGTCCTCGACGCTGACAGGGGCGACCGTCACCGGTCCAAGTGGCTCGCCGGTGTCGTTCTCGGTCGATCTCAACGGCGTCAATCCGAACAATGGCGACAAGCTGAGCGTCCAGTTCACGCTGCCGGACGGCACCACCGAGCAGATCGACCTGACCGCGTCCACGGCGACGCCGACGCCGCTCGGCAGCTTCGCGATCGATGCGAGCGTCCCGGTCAACCCGAACAATACCGCGGCGAATCTCAACACGGCGCTGAACACCGCCATCAAGAAGCTTGCCAACACGTCGCTGGTCGCGGCCTCGGCCGTGACCGCGGGTGACAACTTCTTCAACACGGCAAGCTCGGTGACCGGGACGACGGCGGTCACCAATCAGGTCGCCCCGCCGGCTTCGAACATCGCCACGGGCGCGACGGCGCTGTCCGGCGCAAGTGGATCGGACTCGATCACGCCGGGCTTTTCCGCCGGCGACAGCATCACCGTCAACGGCACCACGCTGACCTTCGTCAATTCGGGGGCGACCGGCAACCAGCTCAACGTGACCGACAGCATCCAGACGCTGATGAGCAAGATCGACCAGATCACCGGCACTTCCAAGCCTTCGACGATTCATGGCGGCGTGATCACGATCAACACCGACGATGCGGCGAGCCTGAACATCACGGGCTCGACCCCGGGCGCGACCGCCGCGCTGGGCTCGCTCGGTTTCAGCACGACGCCCGTGACCGCCACGCAGCCGCCGCAGCGCGTTGGCTCCTCTCCGGCGAGCTCGGCCACCACTCTGGTCAATGGCTCGGCGAACACCATTAAATGGTACCAAGGCAATGACGGACCGGGCTCGCCGCGTTCGACCGCGGTCGCGCGGGTCGACGATTCCGTCACGGTGCAGTACGGCGCGCAGGCGGACGAGGACGCGATCCGCCGGCAGTTGCAGGCGATTGCCGTGTTCGGCACGTTTTCGACGACCCCGGGCGGGCAGTATTCGGGCGGGCAGGTCGCCGCGCTGAGCCTGCGCACGACCCAGGCGCTGACCCAGCAGCCCGGACAGCAGCGCATTGAGGACATCCAGACCGACATCGCGATGGCCCAGAACACGATGAAGGACGCGACCACGCGCCAGACCCAGGCCAAGGCGCAGCTCCAGTCCATCATCGACCAGGCGGAATCGGCCCCGCAGGACCAGGTGGCGAGCGAGATCCTGGCGCTCCAGAACGCGCTTCAGGCGTCCTATCAGGTGACCTCGAACCTCGCCCAGCTCTCGCTCGTCAAGTTCCTGTAAGGATAAGTTAAGGCGTCGTTAACCATGCTTCTTTACCTCTTGGTGAGGATTGGAGCGGGGCGGAGCGGCCGATGTCGGACAGGATGCAGCTGGTGGTGGCGACGCCGTGCTTCGGCGGCCAGGTCTCGAGCATCTATGCCAGCTCGATCTTTGCGCTCCAGCGCGCCGTGCAGGGCATGTCCAATCTCGATCTCAAGGTGCACCTGCGCGACGGCGACGCGCTGATCACGCGCGCGCGCGCCAATCTGGTCGCGATGTTCCTGGACGATCCCAAGGCGACGCATTTCCTGTTCATCGACGCCGACATCGGCTTCAGGCCGGAGCGGGTGTTCCGGCTGATCGAGTGCGGGGCGGACGTCGTCGCCGGCTGCTATCCGATCAAGCGGGTGAACTGGGACAAGGCGAAGCGGGCGATCGAGGCCCGCCGCATCGATCTGCCGGCCGCCGCGCTCGACTACGTGCTCGAGGTCGAGGACCCCGACCGCATCGTGGTCGTCAACGGTTTCACCCGCGTGCGCTACGCCGGCACCGGTTTCCTGATGATCCGCCGCCACGTGCTGGAGGCGATGTGTCGCCATCCGGCCTACGCGAATCTGCAGTTCTTCCGCGAGCATTCGCACGACACGCTGGCGGCGAGCCAGAACCGGTTCGCGCTGTTCGAATGCATGATTGATCCTGCGACCGGCACGTATCTCTCCGAGGACTTCGCCTTCTGCAAGCGCTGGACTGACATCGGCGGCGAGATCTGGGCCGACATCCAGAGCTCGCTCGACCATGTCGGGCCATCGGTGTTTCACGGCGACATCGCCTCGCAATTCGCAGCCGCGCCTGCGGCGGCGGCCGACGCGGCGTGAGCCTTGCGGGATGAGCACCGGCGCATCCCGTCCGTCAGCTTCGGAACGCGCGCCCGACGGCGGTTCGCGCTACCTCTTGCGCGATCTCTTCACGCCATTGGACACGCTGCTGGTCTCCGGCGGAGACCCGCGCCTGGTGCTCGATCCCCGGGATCGTGTCAACGCCTATGGCTGTGCGGCCTCGCCCGAGCCAGAGATCTGGAATTTCGCGTCCTCGACCGCGTCGACCATCTCGCAAGCGGCCTATGACCGCGCCGCGCTGGCGCGCGAGGAGCTGATGCACAGGTGCCTGTTCGACGAGGTCGAGATCGCCTTCGACGCGCGCTGCGAGGGTATGCGCGAGGAGCTGCGCGGCCACCTTCAGCTCTCGCCGAGGGTCGACGTCGTGTTCTCGCCCTCCGGCACGGACTCCCAGCTTCACGCGCTGTTCCTGGCGAGCGCGGTGCTCGGCGCGCCGCCGGTGACGATCGTGGTCGGCACGGATCAGACCGGCAGCGGCACGGTTCATACCGCGCGTGGACACCATTTCAGCTCGATGACGGCGAGCGGCGTTGCGGTGCGCAAGGATGCCGCGGTTGCGGGTCTTTCCGCCGACAGCATCGCGGTTCCGCTGATGGATGCCGCCTCCGGCATCGCGATGCGCGCGGATACGGATGCTGCGGTGATGCGTGCCATTGAGACCAGCCTCGCGCAAGGCCGCTGCGTTCTTCTGCACATCATGGATTCGTCAAAACTCGGCTGGCGCGCGCCGAGTGCTGCCTGCCTCGATGAGATCGCGCGGCGCTGGCCGCGCAAGGTTCAGGTGGTCGTCGATGCCTGTCAGGCGCGGCTCGGCCGCCGCCGGCTGCGCTGCTATCTCGACCGCGGATACATGGTGCTGATGACCGGCTCGAAGTTCTTCGGCGGACCTGCCTTCAGCGGTGCGCTGCTGGTGCCGAAAGGCCTGTCGCGGTCGATCGACCGGATCGGCGCGATCGCGCCGGGCATTTTCGATTATGCCGGCCGCGGCGACTGGCCGACGGCCTGGACGGTGCTGCGCTCGCGGTTCGAGCGCCGGCCGAATTTCGGTCAGTGGCTGCGGTGGGAAGCCGCGCTCGCGGAGATCGGCAGGTACTACGCAGTGCCTGGCGCTTTCCGCGCCAGGGCGCTGGCCGAGCTTGCGGCCGGCATCGACAGCATGATCGCGCTGTCGCCGTCGCTGCGTTCCATTCCAGCAGCGACCGAGAACATCGGTGCAGATGACGAGGAATTCGCCCGCGCCACGATCCTTCCGTTCATGCTGCTGCGCGACGGCAAACCTGTCTCGTTCGCCGAGACCAGCGCCGTTCATCGGGCGCTCGCCCGCGACATGAACGAGGAGCTCAGCGGCAGCGCGGCGGACCGGCAGGTCGCCGCACAACGCTGCCTGGTCGGCCAGCCGGTCCGGCTCGAGCGGCAGGGCGAGGCGCCGCAGGCCGCATTGCGGCTTTGCGTCGGCGCGCGGCTCGTCACCGAAGCCTGGTCGGCGGATCCCGCACAGGCGCAACGCAATCTGCAACATGTGCTCGATCGCATCGCCCACGTCCTGGTGAAGATCGAGCTGCTGCTTGACCGTGTCACGGCTGCGCCGGGGAAGTTTGTGCTCGAGGCCCAAAGATGCTGAATCCTGTTTCCGCGCCTGATAGCGTGACCACGCCGAACTATTCCGACCGCATCGGCTTTGCGCAGTTGACGCGGCGGGCCTTCGAGGGCGGCGATCTGCATCCTTTGCGCGAGCATCTGCTGGCGCGCATCGCGGAAGGAACGGCGGAGGCGGGCGAGGGCCTCGACCTGTCGTTGATTGCCCAGCTTCTCGGTGAGAAGGAGGCCGGGCTCGTGATCCAGACCGAGGTGCTCGCCTTCCATCAATTGTTTCGCACGCCGTGCGCGGTTGCCAAGCCGCGCCTGCGCGTGCTCGCGCTCGCGGCCGATATCGACATGGGCGGCAACACCCCGATCGAATTCCTGCTCGAAGGCTCCGACATCGAGCTGCTGACGCTGTATGTGGTCAAGGGAGTCGGTCTGCCCGAGACGTTGCCCGATCACGACGTCGCCATCGTGGTCGCCTCCGATTCCGAGGAATGCCGCGAGACGCTCGCGGTGATCGAGCAGGCTGCACCGCGCTGGCCGCGGCCGCTGCTCAATCGCCCCGAGCTCATCGGCAATCTCGATCGCGACAAGCTGTACCGGTTGCTGGCTGATATCCCCGGTCTCGACATTCCCGTGACCGTCCACACAACGCGCGCGCAATTGTCCGAATTGCTGGAAGGCAAGATCGCCTGCGCTGACATCACCGGTGAGCTGCGCTTTCCGATGATCGTGCGGCCACGCGGCACGCATGCCGGTGTCGGACTCGCGAAGGTCGACGATGCAGCGGCGCTCAAGGCCTATCTCGCCGAGCGGCAGGAGCAGGACTTCTTCGTCGCGCGTTTCGTCGATTATGCGAACCCCGACGGGCTCTACCGCAAATATCGTCTCACCATGGTCGACGGCAAGCCTTACGCCTGCCACATGGCGATCGCCGACCGCTGGGACATCTGGTATCTCAACGCCTACATGGCGTTCAGCGAGGAGAAGCGCGCTGAAGAAGCCACCTTCATGCTCGACTTTGACAACGCTTTCGCCGCGCGTCATCGCAGCGCACTCGCCGAGATGAGCAAGCGCGTCGGCCTCGACTATTTCATCGTCGATTGCGCCGAGAACCGCGATGGCGAGCTGCTGGTCTTCGAAGCCGACAACACCGCCGTCGTGCACAACATGGATCCGCCGGCCGTGTTTCCCTACAAGCCGCCGCAGATGCGCAAGATCTTTGCTGCGTTCACCGCGATGCTGTCGCGGCACGCCAGCGCCGGCGCGGAGAGTGCAGCATGAACGAGATCATCCGCAACACGCAGAGCTCGATCACGAACGGCTCGCTCGATCCGCAGGACTGGAGCGAATTTCGCGCGCTCGCCCATCGCATGCTGGATGAGACCATCGACGGCATCGCCAACATTCGCTCGCGTCCGGTGTGGCAACCGATCCCCGACGAGGTCCGCACGGCGTTGAAGAGCGACGTGCCGCGCGGGGCGAGCGAGCTCGCCGAGGTCTATCGCGAATTCGCAGAGCACGTCGCGCCCTATGCGACGGGCAACGTCCATCCCGGCTTCATGGGCTGGGTGCATGGCGGCGGCACCGCGGTCGGCATGCTTGCGGAGATGCTCGCGGCCGGCCTCAACGCCAATCTCGGCGGGCGCGACCACATGCCGATCGAGGTCGAGCGCCAGATCGTCGGCTGGATGCGCAATTTGTTTGCCTTCCCGGACAGCGCCAGCGGGATCTTCGTCACGGGCACGTCGATGGCCAATCTGATGGCGGTGCTGGTGGCACGCACGGCAGCGCTCGGCACGTTGGCGCGACAGCACGGCATCGGCAATGACGGCGCGCTGCTCGCCGCCTATACGTCGCGGGCCGCGCATGGCTGCGTCTCGCGGGCGATGCACATCGCAGGGCTCGGCACCGATGCGCTGCGCAAGATCGATGTCGACGCCGATCATCGCATCGACGTCGCCGCGCTGCGCGCGCAGATCGCCGCGGACCGCGAGATCGGCTTCAAGCCGTTCCTTGTCGTCGCCTCCGCCGGCACGGTCGATATTGGCGCGATCGACGACCTCAGGGCGGTTGCGCAGCTGTGCCGCGAGGAAGGCATCTGGTTTCACGTCGACGGTGCCTTCGGTGCGCTCGCAATTCTCTCGCCCGAGCTCGCGCCACTGCTCGGCGGCATCGAGCTCGCCGATTCCATCGCGCTCGATTTCCACAAATGGGGACAGGTGCCCTACGATGCTGGCTTCCTGCTGGTACGCGACGGCGAGCAGCATCGGCAGGCCTTTGCGCAGCCGGCGGCCTATCTCAGCCGCGAGGCGAGGGGGCTTGCGGCCGGCACGGTCTGGCCCTGCGATCTCGGCCCCGATCTGTCGCGCGGCTTCCGCGCGCTGAAGACCTGGTTCACGTTGAAGACGTTCGGCACCGATCGGCTCGGCGCGGTGATCGCGCGGAGCTGTGCGCTGGCAAAATATCTGGAGGCGCGCATTCTGGCCGAGCCGCGGCTGGAATTGCTGGCGCCGGTGAATCTCAACATCGTCTGCTTCCGCTATCGCGCCGCCGACGCGGTCAACCGCGAGGTGGTCGCCGACATCCAGGAGTCCGGCATCGCGGCGCCGTCGAGCACGACGCTGGATGGCAAGTTCGCGATCCGCGCGGCGATCGTCAATCATCGCACCGAGGAGACCGACATCGATGCGCTGGTTGCGGCCGTGCTCAAGTTCGGCGCGCAGCGCAGCGGCGGCGTGATCGAGGTCGAGGCGCCGCCAATCGCGGCGCAGTGATCACGAAACGCCGATGAAAAGCGAACGGCCCCGGAGGTGATCCGGGGCCGTTGTCGTTCAGGCGGAGGATACGGCTCGATCAAGCGGCCGAACTGACGTCGCCGTTCGGATGGGTGGCTTTGTACTGGTCGCGCAGCTTGTCTTCATAGGCGATCAGCTTGCGGGCCTCCTTGAGGGCCCGGTAGAGGTCGCCGCTCATGATGTTGTTGTTGATGCCCTCGATGATCGGCCAGGAGCTCGGCACTGCGGTGACGATGTCACGCACGAGGTTGAAGTAGGTGCCGTGCTGGGTCTGCGGATCCGGCGAGATGTACATCAGCTGGACCGCCAGATAGACGAGCTTGGCGGGGCTGTCGGCGGTCTCCGGCGTGAGGATATCGCGCTGGCGCAGGATCGGCACGTTCTCGCCGTCGATCAGAAGACGGGCGCGCTGGTCCGTGTTGGTGATCACGGAGTTGCCGACGATGATGCGTTCGTGCGGTTTGAGCTCGACCTTGAGAGCCATGCCTGTTCTCCATCAACTATTTTGTAACGAGCGGCGCGCGTCCCGGTGAATGACAACTGCCGACCCTGATTTGGGTCCAATCCTTGCTGAATGTGGTTAACGGGTCGTAAAGATTCGCGGTCGTGTTGAAGAGCGTAACGATCTCAATGGCTTGAGCGGTTGCAAAGAGCTGCGCTGCAAGCGTGCGGGACGGCGCTTGGGGCCCGACGCGGACAAACCGGCGGTTTCATTTCACGGATTGTTAGAGGCTCGGAGGCACCGTCCGCCGGTCGTTTGATCAATCTCGGTCAAACAGGACGCGTAGCTACCAGAAAGGTAACAGTATGTCCGGTATCGTTCTCTCCTCTTCGGTTCGTCAGAACCTCCTCTCCCTCCAGTCCACCGCCGACCTCCTCGCCACCACCCAGTCGCGTCTGTCGACCGGCAAGAAGGTGAACTCGGCGCTCGATAACCCCACCAACTTCTTCACCGCCCAGTCGCTCGACAACCGCGCCAGCGACATCAACAATTTGCTCGATGGCATCGCCAACGGCGTGCAGGTGCTGCAGGCCGCCAACACCGGCATCACCTCGCTGCAGAAGCTGCTGGACTCCGCGAAGTCGATCGCCAACCAGGCGCTGCAGACCACGGTCGGCTACTCGACCAAGTCGAACGTCTCGACCACGATTGCTGGCGCGACGGCCTCCGACCTGCGCGGCACCACGACCTACACCAGCACGACCGCGCTCTCCAACGTGCTGTTCTCCGGCGCGTCCGGTGGCGCGACCGTTGCGACCGGAACGACGACGCTCGGCGGTGTCACCGCTGCCCTGACCGGCTCGGCTGCAGTGGCCGGCGACGGTACGACCGCCTTCACCGGCGCCTTGAAGCTGGCCGGTACCGCCGGTGCGACGACCATCGCTTCCGGTGCGGCACCAACCGACGGTGAAACGCTGACCGTCGATGGCCACACGATCACTTTCAAGGCCGCGGACGTTCCGACCGGCGCGAATATCCCGTCGGGATCCGGCACCGTCGGCAATGTCCTCACGGACGGTAACGGCAACTCGACCGTCTATCTTGGCGCTACGGCTGCCACGGGTAGTGCGCAGGACCTGCTGAATGCCATCGACATTGCCAGCGGAGCTCAGACGGTCTCGATCGCCAGTGGCACTGCTACCCTGAGCGGCGGCGGCACTGCTAACAGCATCGCCGCCGGCAAGGTCACCCTGAACACGGGTACCGGCGCTGACCTCAGCATTTCCGGCAGGGCCGACCTTCTGAAGGCCCTCGGCCTGACGGGCGCGGCCGGCAGCGGCCAGGTCACCGTCACCCAGGCGCGTTCGACCACTTCGACCACGCTCGGAACCCTGATCCAGGACGGATCGACGCTGAACGTGGACGGCAAGACGATCACATTCTCGAACGCGAAGACGCCCACCACAGTCGCAACGGGTTCCACCCAGGTCGGCAATTTGGTCACGGATGGAAACGGCAACTCGACCGTTTACCTTCAGGCCGGCAACGTCAANGACNTTCTGAACGCCATCGATCTCGCGACCGGTGTGCAGACCGTCAAGACGGCGGGTGCTTCCGGTGCCCTGCAGACGACCGCAGGCGCCAAGAACTCGTCGATCGTGGCNGGCGCGCTCAACCTCTCGACCGGTGCGAACGCGGACCTGTCGATCACAGGTTCGGGCAACGCATTGTCGGCGCTCGGCCTGACCGGCTCCACCGGCACCGGCACCGCCTTCACCGCGAGCCGTTCCGCGGCGTCGGGTGGCATCTCGGGCAAGACCTTGACCTTCTCCTCCTTCAACGGCGGCTCGGCGGTCAACGTCACCTTTGGTGATGGCACCGGCGGCACGGTCAAGACGCTCGATCAGCTCAACACGCAGCTGCAGGCGAACAACCTGTCGGCCACGATCGACGCCAACGGCCTGCTCACGATCTCGGCGACCAACGACTATGCGTCCTCGACGATCGGATCTGCCACCGCCGGTGGTACGATCGGTGGTACGATCACCTCGGCCCTGACCTGGTCGAACGCCACCGCGCCGGTTGCCGATGCCGTTGCTCAGGCCACCCGTACCAACCTGGTGTCCCAGTACAACAACATCCTGACCCAGATCGACACGACCTCGCTGGACGCCTCGTTCAACGGTGTCAACCTGCTCAACGGCGACCAGCTCAAGCTGGTGTTCGACGAGACCGGTAAGTCCAACCTGAACATCACGGGCGTGACCTTCAACTCGAAGGGTCTGGGTCTCGCCTCGCTGGTGCAGGGCACCGACTTCATCGACAACGCGGCGACCAACAAGGTCCTGACCAACCTGAACTCGGCGTCGAGCACGCTACGTTCGGAAGCCTCGACGCTCGGTTCGAACCTCTCGGTGGTGCAGGTGCGTCAGGACTTCAACAAGAACTTGATCAACGTGCTGCAGACCGGCTCGTCCAACCTGACGCTGGCCGACACCAACGAGGAAGCGGCCAACAGCCAGGCGCTGTCGACCCGCCAGTCGATCGCAGTGTCGGCGCTGTCGCTCGCCAACCAGTCGCAGCAGAGCGTGCTCCAGCTGCTCCGCTAATAAGCGCCTGAAATCACGGAACTAAAACTGGCGGCGGGGCTTCGGCCCCGCCGCTTTTTTCGTTCGTGCAGGGGCTCGATCGAGCCCGTGTTCCGGGCCGGGGAGGGCGCTAACCCGGCATTAACCCTATCCCTTAAGTCGCCGTTAACCATACTTTAAAGGACAGCCCCTAAAACTCGACAAAAGCCCGCTTTCCAGATCGGCGAGCCCGATTCGTATCCGGTTCAAAAGGAAGACCGCCAATGTCCAACATCGTTCTCTCGGCGTCAGTTCGCCAGAACCTGTTGTCGCTGCAATCAACGGCCGACCTGCTCGCCACCACCCAGTCCCGACTGTCGACCGGCAAGAAGGTGAACACGGCGCTGGACAACCCGACCAACTTCTTCACCGCGCAGGGGTTGGACAACCGGGCAAGCGACATCAGCAACCTGCTCGACGGTATCAACAACGGTGTGCAGGTGCTTCAGGCGGCCAACACCGGCATCACCTCGCTGCAAAAGCTGATCGACAGCGCCAAGTCGATCGCCAACCAGGCGCTGCAGACCACGGTCGGCTACTCGACCAAGTCGAACATCTCGACCACGATCCCCGGCGCGACGCCGGCGGATCTGCGCGGCACCACGAGCTACACTTATGCGACCGCGACCGGCAACGTCGTCACCAACGGCACGGGCGGCGGTACGACTCCGATCACCACCGGCACCACGCTCGGCGGCGTTTCGCAAGCCCTGACCGGTAACGCCGCTCCCGACGGTGCGGGCACGGCGGCCAGCCTTGCGCCGAATCTCAAGTTGCTCGGTACGCCGAGCGCCACCACCATTGCGGCGAACGGCGCACCATCCGACGGCGATGTGTTGATTGTCGACGGCAAGACCATCACCTTCCGGGCAGGGGCAGCCCCTGCGGTCGCCAACGTTCCCGCCGGCTCAGGCAAGAACAACAACGTCGTCACCGACGGCAATGGCAACTCCACGGTTTACCTCGGAACAGCTGCCGCCCCGGCCGCCTCCGTCCAGGACGTGATGGACGCGATCGATCTCGCAAGCGGCGTGCAAACCGCGGCGATCACGGGTGGCACCGCAACGCTGTCGAACTCCTCGGGCGCCAACGCCTCCATCGCCGGCGGCCAGCTCACCCTCACCACCGGCACCGGCGCCGATCTCAGCATCACGGGCAAGGCCGACTTCCTCAAGGCGCTGGGCCTGACCACCGCGACCGGCTCCGGCAATGTCAATGTGACCAAGGCGCGTCTGACCGCCCCAGCCACGCTGGGCACGCTCGTTCAGGACGGATCCACGCTCAACGTCGACGGCAAGACGGTCACGTTCAAGAACGCGGCCGCGCCTGCTGCCGCGCCGACCGGGTCGACCAAGATCGGCAACATCGTCACCGACAACAATGGCAACTCCGTCGTCTACCTCCAGGGCGCAACCGTTCAGGATTCGCTCAACGCGGTCGATCTGGCGTCGGGCGCCGGTATCGTCAGTGGCGGCGCCGTGGTCGCGGCCAGCGGTTCGTCGCTGTCCACCGTCGTCAACGGCGCTCTCAAGCTCAGCACCGGTACCACCGCAGATCTGTCGATCACCGGAACGGGCAACGCGCTGTCCGCGTTCGGGCTGACCGGTCCGACCGGCACGGGCACCGCCTTCACCGCGGGACGCTCGCCGGGTCCGGGCAGCATTTCGGGCAAGACGCTGACCTTCACCTCCTTCAACGGCGGCACGCCCGTGAACGTCACCTTCGGCGACGGCACCAACGGCACGGTCAAGACGCTCGACCAGCTCAACAATCAGCTTCAAGCCAACCACCTGACGGCGACGATCGACGCCAACGGCGTGCTCACGATCACCACCGTCAACGAATACGCCTCTTCGACGCTCGGCTCGGTGACCGCCGGCGGCGTCGTCGGCGGCACGATCACCGGCACGGTTGCCTTCACCACCGCACAGCCGCCGATCCAGGATCCCGTGGCGCAGACGGCGCGCTCCAATCTGGTCAATCAGTTCAACAACATCCTGGCGCAGATCGACACCACTTCGCAGGACGCTTCGTTCAACGGCGTCAACCTGCTCAACGGCGACACGCTGAAGCTCGTCTTCAACGAGACCGGCAGTTCGACGCTCAGCATCAACGGCGTGGTGTTCAACGCGGCCGGCCTCGGCCTCAGCAACCTCGTCAACGGCGTCGACTTCATCGACAACGGTGCGACCAACAAGGTGCTGGCGAGCCTGAATGCGGCCTCGAGCACGCTGCGCTCGGAAGGTTCCGCGCTCGGCTCCAACCTCTCGATCGTGCAGGTGCGTCAGGACTTCTCGAAGAACCTGATCAACGTGCTGCAGACCGGCTCGTCCAACTTGACGCTGGCCGACACCAACGAGGAAGCGGCCAACAGCCAGGCGCTGTCGACCCGCCAGTCGATCGCGGTCTCCGCGCTGTCGCTCGCCAACCAGTCGCAGCAGAGCGTGCTCCAGCTGCTCCGCTAGTCTCGCGGCGTAAGAAATTGAATCGTAACGTCGCGGCGGAGCTCATGCTCCGCCGTTTTTATGGAGATCGCTAAGGCAGGATTAGCCGAGATCGATGCGCATCATGCGAGACGTGTTTACAGCGCGCATGTGCACATCTAGCTTCGCGATGACGAAGGACTCCGCGACCCGTAATAGTCCGGAGGGCTTCCAAGCAGACACGTAAGCAAATCTTAAGCGGTGCTGCCTAGGGTTGGGAAAGAAATCCTTAAGCGCGTTCAACGGGCTAGGTAAACCTCCAAGGTGTGATTGATGTCGAATTCCGCTGCCTCGGCTTACGCGCGTGTCGCAACGACCACCGCCTCTCCCCGGGACATCGAAGCGCAAACCCTGCTGAAGGCCGCCAACAAGCTTCAGGATGCCGTCAACAGCGCCGATCCGCTCAGCGAGCAGACCATGCAGGCGCTGATGTTCAATCGCAAGCTCTGGACGATCTTCCTCAGCGAGGCGATGCGCGACACCAATCCGCAGCCGCTCGACGTCCGGCAGAAGATCGCCAATATCAGCGTGTTCGTGCTGAGCCAGACCGCCGCGCTCCAGATGAGCCCGCAGTTCGATCACTTCCGTCCGCTGATCGAGATCAACCGCAACATTGCCGCCGGTCTGTCCGGCCGCCCGTAAGGACGGTGCTCCCCGCGACCGGCTCAACCTATCTCGGCACCGCGCTTGCTATGCGCGACACCTGATCGTCAGGCGCTGAGGTCCGTATTGAGCGGACGCGAGGGCTGGGCCTTCAGATCCTCCGCATGGAAGTAAGCCCGCCGGCGCAGCATCGCCTCGTCGGGAAACTGGTTGACCACTGCGTCGGTCTTCTCGTTGACCACCTGAAAAACGAACGAGGCGGCCGCCTGGTCGAACACGACCTGGCGCGAGATGTTCTGATTGTTCTGGAGATCATTGCGCACGGCCGCGCTTGTATCGCTCGCGGCGACCGTCTGGCTCACCGGCAAATCAGTTTGCACGGCCTCGTTCGCCGCCGAATTCGACGTCGTCACGATCTGCGCGGGGGCCGGTATCCCCACCGGCCGGATGCTGAAATCTGTACTCATGGCAGCCTCCTGGTTGCCTTACGCGAGTCAAATCCCAACCCCTCTCAATGCGCAACCATGGAACACCAGGATTGAAGACCGGGTAAGGAAACGTGCCTAACCGCGCGACGAGATCGCCGCGCGGTTTTTCGTAAAATTGTAGCTTGTTGTTGCGCGCGCTCAGAGCGAGCGGCTGACCGCGAGCGGCGTGATGTGGCGCGGGCCGGGAGCGGCGCGGCGTCCTGCGGCCGTATAGGTGTTCGGGACGTTGCGCTTCTGGATCTCGGCGTTGACGCCCCGCACGACGCTCTCGGAGACCGCATGTGCGGTGGCAAGCACCGTGAGATTGACCTGGAGCATGGCGCGGAACGCGTCGTGATGACGATGCAGCGTCGAGAGCAGCTCGGGTGCGGATTTCGCCAGCTGGGCCTGGTTGGCCTTTAATTCACTGACGGCGACGACATAGTTCTTCGACAGCTCCTGCTTCCTGCTCTCGAGCGTCATGGCCTCGCGGACCTTGCCGGCACGGACGAGCTCGGTCTCGCGTTCGATCAGGCCGAGCAGGGCGTTCATCGCATCCATCAGGTTCTCGGCGAGCTTGCGCGCTTCAATGCTGCCGGGCGCGGTGTTCGGGCGCTGCGCTGGCATCGGCTGACGTGCGGCGGTGAATTGGTTCATCTCGTTTTGACCTTATGCCGTGCGGATGGTTTTCGCCTGCTGCATGATCAGGGTGCGGTAGACCTCGGTGGCAACGCCGACGCCGCCGGCCTTGGCGAAGTTCTTGGAATATTGCTCGGTCAGCATCGAGCGCCACACGCCGGTGCCCGGCGTGTCGCCGAATGGGCCTTCGCCCTTCAGGCCCGAGGTCATCTGCGAGAACATGCTGTTGAGGAACATCGCCTCGAAATCGGTGGCGGTCTTCTGCGCCTTGGCCTGCTGCTGCGGCGAGACCTTCTGCAGCGCGGCGGCGAGCTCGAAATCGGGGCGGCCGTTGCGGCTCTCGACGGAGAAGGCCGGGGAGTAGGTGGTGAGGTGCGGGGTGTTGATCGTGCTCGTCTGCATCACATCACCTCGATGTCGGCTTCGATCGCGCCGGCGGCCTTGATCGCCTGGAGGATGCTGATGAGATCGCGCGGGCCGATGCCGAGGCCGTTGAGGCCGTCGACGAGCTGCTGGAGCGAGACGCCGTCCTTGACGAGAGCCAGCTTCCTGCCGTCCTCGGTGACGGAGACGCTGCTACGCGGCGCGACCACGGTGCGGCCGCGTGACAGCGGGTTGGGCTGGCTGACCTGCGGGCTCTCCGAGATCGTGACCGTGAGATTGCCCTGCGCCACCGCGACGGTGGCGACGCGGACGTCGCGGCCCATCACGATGATGCCGCTGCGTTCGTCGATGATGATCTTGGCGGCCAGATCAGGGTCGACCTGGAGCTGCTCGATCTCGGTGAGGAAGGCGACGACGTTGCCCTTGAACTCCGGCGGGATCGAAAGCTGCACCGTCGAGGGATCGATCGGCTCAGCGGTCTTGACGCCGAGATAGTCGTTGATCGCCGCTGCGATCCGTTTGGCGGTGGTGAAGTCGGCGTTGCGCAGCGCCAGGCGCACGTTCGGCAGCCGGTTGAGCGCGAACTCGATCTCGCGCTCGATGATGGCGCCGTTGGCGATGCGGCCCACGGTCGGCACGCCGCGCACGATTTTTGCAGCTTCGCCTTCGGCCTGGAAGCCGGAGATCGCGAGCGAGCCCTGCGCCACCGCATAGACGTTGCCGTCGGCACCGAGCAGGGGGGTGACGAGGAGGGTGCCGCCCTGAAGGTTCTTGGCATCGCCGAGCGCGGAGACGGTGACGTCCATGCGCGTGCCTTGCGTGGCGAAGGCCGGCAGATTGCCCGTGACCATCACCGCGGCGACGTTGCCGGTGCGGATGGTGGCGCCGCGGATGTTGACGCCCATGCGCTCGAGCATCGCTTGCAGCGATTGCTTGGTGAAGGGGATGTTGTTGAGCGTGTCGCCGGTGCCGTTGAGGCCGACGACGAGGCCGTAGCCGATGAGCTGGTTCTGCCGCACGCCTTCGATGTTGGCGAGGTCCTTGATGCGCGAGGTCGCAGCCGCCGAACTGACCGACAGCGCCAGCGCCGACAGCGCGGCGCAGGCCACCCCAACAATCCTCACCCAACGAACGCCTGGCATTCTCTGCTCCCCAAGGCCCCTCAAAAAGCCTCCTCAAATCGAAGGACCTTCTGCGACACTCCCATGACGAGCTGGTCCGACGCTTTCCTTGCGAGCGCTGTGCCAACCCGGCGCAGTGGAGCTAGATCGCTGAATAGGTTGAATAAATCTGTTTCGACCGGTGTCAGCGGCCGTTGTCTCTGAGGAGCGAAACTGCCGCATGTCGGCAGATTTTGCCGGGCTGTTTACGTCCCGTTAACCATAAAACAGCGAAGGTGAGGCATCGATCACCCGGATTGCTTCCGATGCGCATCTACGGACCGAACGGCACCACGCTTGGAGCGCCGGCCAGCCAGGCCAGGCGAACGGGCTCGGGCACCTTCGTGCTGCCCGACACCTCGTCGGCGCAGGAGACGCGGAGCGCCGCCGCACCGAAGGCTGCCGGTAATATCGACGCGCTGATCGCGCTGCAAGGCATCGAGGAGGATCCGGTCGAGCGCCGCAAGCGCTCGGTCGCCCGCGGCAAGACCGCGCTCGACGTGCTCGACGATCTCAAGATGGGGCTTCTCTCCGGCAATCTCGACGCCTCGACCGTGATGCGGCTGCGCGATGCGGCGGCGAATTTGAAATCGTCCTCGGGCGATGCCGGACTGGATGCCGTGCTTGCCGAGATCGAGCTGCGCGTCGAGGTCGAGCTGGCCAAGGCCGGGCAGGCCTGATCGTTATCCGTCACCCCCGCGCAACGGCGAAGCCGTTGTCGCCTGAGGTGGCCGCTTCTCCAGCGGCCCTCGAAGGGCGACGGCCCCGCTGAGAAGTCTCGGCCGTACATCCTTCGAGGCTCCCGGCGCGACGCTTTGCATCGCGCCGCTCGCACCTCAGGATGACGGGTCTGCCACTCGTCCTGTTAAGCCGCTTCATCCTTCAGCTGCGCGTCGTAGCGGCGCTGGGCGGCGAGGACGTCTTTCAGATTTTGCTCGGCCCAGTCGCGCAGGGGATCGACTGCGGCGGCGAGGGTTATGCCGAGCTGCGTGATCGAATACTCCACCGTCACAGGCACGGTCGCGATGGCGCGGCGCTTGATCAGGCCGTCGCGTTCGAGCGATTTGAGAACCTGGCTCAGCATCTTCTGCGAAATGCCTTCAATCGTCCGGCGCAACTGATTGAAGCGCATCGGCTCCTCGCGCAGCAGCAACAGGATCAGCACTGCCCATTTGTCGCCGACGCGATCGAGGATCTGGCGCGTGGGGCAGTTCGCTGCATAGACGTCGGGTTTCATCATTGGGGTCCTCAGATCCATTTCCGTTCCGGCGGTTACGCGGGTTACTCCGGCGTAATCAGGTAAGCACAAAGTGCTCTCTTAACACCAGCATTCTTTGCGATATTTAGTCACCGCTAGTTACTATAGAAGCAAAGGAGCCCTCCATGAAAATCGCAGTCGCCGGCGCCTCGGGCCGGGCAGGGTCGGAGATCACCAAGGAACTGTCCCGACGCGGCCACGCGGTCACGGCCATCGCCCGCAGTCCCGAGAAGATCGCGGCTCTGCCGAATGTCACGCCGACCAAGGGCGACGTGCTCGACCAGGCCGGCCTCGCCATGCTGTGGGCGGGGCACGACGTTGCGGTGAGTTCCGTGCACTTCCTCGCCAGCGACCCGCTCAAGCTGATCGGTGCGGCGAAGCAGTCCGGCGTAAGCCGCTACCTCGTCGTCGGTGGCGCGGGCAGCCTGGAGGTCGCTCCCGGCGTGAAGCTGGTCACAACCCCCGGTTTTCCCGCCCAGTACAAGGCCGAGGCCGAGAAGGGTTCCGACTTCCTCGACCTGCTGCGGCAGGAGAAAGACCTGAACTGGACCTTCATCTCGCCTTCGGCGCTGTTCGTCGAGGGGGAGCGCATTGGCAAGTTCCGGCTCGGGACCGATCAGCTTCTCGCAGATGCGAACGGGAAAAGCTGGATCAGCTTTGCCGACTACGCCATTGCACTGGCCGACGAGATCGAGCGCCCGGCCCATCTGAGGCAGCGCTTCACGGTCGGCTACTAGGCCTTCGGCCGCCCCCCAGGCTCTCCAGGATAAACCTTCCTGTGCAAGGGTTTGGGGGCGGCACCTGGGCGATCAGGACAATATTGTCTGTCACAGGACGTAGCTATATAAGGCCCCGCTCAACGGACCCCGTTCCGTTAGCGAGTCGTTGCTTAGACAGATGGGCCGCCCTTGGAAAAGTTGAAAAACTACCGACCAACCGAAAAAGAGCCTTTCATGAACGACCGGCAGAAGGAGTACTTCCGTTTGAAGCTCCTCGCCTGGAAGGATGAGATCCTCAAAGAGTCCAAGCTCACCCTGCAAGCGTTGCAGGAGGAGAACGTCAACCACCCCGATCTTGCCGATCGGGCATCGTCCGAAACCGACCGCGCCATCGAACTCCGCGCCCGCGACCGCCAGCGCAAGTTGATCGCCAAGATCGACGCCGCGCTCCAGCGTATCGAGGACAACACCTACGGCTATTGCGAGGACACCGGCGAGCCGATCTCTTTGAAGCGGCTCGAAGCCCGACCCATCGCGACGCTCTCGGTGGAAGCGCAGGAGCGCCACGAGAAACGCGAGAAGGTCTATCGCGACGAATAGAGCCCGAGCCGCAGAGTTGCGGCTCTTTGTTTTTGGGACGCAAGGCGCCGTTTCGCGCCGGGACCAGCTTTTTGCCTGTCGCCTGCGGCCGCGCACGTCAATGTGTGAGCGCAATCGCGAAAAGTGAATCGCGATCAATGGGCTAGAGTCACTTCCTCCGAGCTCACGTGAGTTCGGATGAGAAACAGCCTTCACTTCAGGTGGGGGAAGATTTTGCGAGTCGCGTCAACAAGATCGACTCCAAGCTTGCGGCGCTGAACGAGCTGCATCACGCATCGCTGCAATCAGGCCTGTCGCGACGCCGCAAGGCGCGCATCGCCATAGAGCCTGGACCAGCTCAACATTTCCTTAAACGCCGGCAACAGGCCGTAAGCCGCATCCGTCAGCTCGTACTCGACCCTTAAGGGTTTTTCCGCGAACACGGTTCGCGTTACGAGGCCATCCTGCTCGAGCTCGCGCAGTTGCGTCGTCAGCATGTGCTGGGTGATGCCGCCGATCGATCGTCGCAACGCACCGAAACGAACCGCGCCGTTCATCAGCGCGAACAGGATCTCCAGCTTCCACTTGCCGCCGAGGGCATGGATGGCCCGCTTGAAGTCGGCGAGCAGGGTAGGGTCCGGGCTGCAATCGCAGTCGCCATCACAAACGCTGGTCAGATTTTCCATACCGGTCTCGAAATCCATTCTACTTGTTCCCCCAGGACATAGTGACCAGATGCGGCCTTGAGCAGGGCCATGGCGGAACCAAATTCGCCGGCCTATGCAGCGAGGGAAGTTTGGCAATGAGCACTGTTCTGGTCACTGGCGGCTCGGGCTTTGTCGGAGTCCACGTCGTCCTGCAACTGATGGCCGCCGGCCACAAGGTGCGGACCACGGTGCGTCGGCCGGACCGGCGGGACGGCGTGCTGGCCATGCTCCGCGAGGGCGGGGCGGCTGCACCGGAGAGCCTGTCGTTCTTCACCGCCGACCTCACCGCGGACGACGGTTGGCGCGAGGCAGCCGCCGGCTGCGATTACGTGCTTCATGTCGCCTCGCCCCTGTCGACCAGTGTTCCCAAGGACGAGAACGAGATGATCATCCCGGCCCGTGACGGCACGCTGCGGGTGCTGCGCGCCGCGCGCGAGGCCGGCGTCAGGCGGGTCGTCATCACCTCGTCGCTGGGGGCGATCGGTTATGGCCATCTGCCGCGCGAAAAACCGTTCGACGAGACCGACTGGACCAATCTCGAGGGCACCGACGTGCAGCCCTACATCAAGTCCAAGACGCTGGCCGAGCGGGCGGCCTGGGATTTCATCGCGCGTGAGGGCGGCGGGCTGGAGCTGTCGGTGGTCAATCCCGCCGGCATTTTCGGCCCCGTGCTGGGGCCGGATTTCTCCGGCTCGATCGAGATCGTCAAATCACTGCTCGACGGCGCCATGCCGGCCGTGCCGCGGGTCTATTTCGGCGTGGTGGACGTGCGCGACGTCGCCGAGCTGCACCTGCGGGCGATGACGGCGCCTGAAGCGAAGGGCGAGCGTTTCATCGCGGTCTCCGGCGAGACGATGTCGATCCTCGATATAGGCAAGGTGCTGCGGCGGGAACTCGGACCCCGGGCGCGGCGGGTTCCGCGGTTTCAGGCCCCGGATTGGCTGGTGCGGCTGGCCGCGACCCGGGTCCCGCTGCTGCGCGCCGTGGTGCCGATGCTCGGACGTGTCAGGCATTCCACCAGCGCCAAGGCGAGGTCGGTGCTCGGCTGGCAGCCGCGCTCCAATGGCGAGGCGATCCTCGCCACCGCCGAAAGCCTGATCCGGCTTGGCCTGGTCAGGAGTTGAGGCCGGCCGCCCGGGCGCGCTTGTCAGGCCCGGGCGGGGATGCTGAAGTGCCGTCCTCGATTGGGTAGCGTGGGAGACGGCGCCGATGGACAAGATTCTCGCAGGCGCAAAGGCGATCGCGCTGGCGCGCCGCAACCATGCGCCGCTGGCGGCGCTGGAGCGTCCTCCCGCCGATGAGGCCGAAGGCTACCGGGTCCAGCGGGCGCTGCACGATCTGCTGCTGCCGCATGTCGGGCCGCTGGTCGGCTACAAGATCGGCTGCACCAGCCAGGTGATGCAGGACTATATCGGCATCCCGCACCCCTGCGGTGGCGGCGTGTTCGAGAAGGGAGTGCATGACAGCGGCGCGAAGCTTGCCGCCAAGGACTATGTCCGTGTCGGCGTCGAATGCGAGATCGCGGTGCGGCTGCAGCGCGACCTCGCCGCCGGCGAGGCGCCGTTCACGGCCGAATGGGTCGGCGAGGCGGTCGAGGCCTATCAACCCGCGATCGAGATCGTCGACGACCGCTATGTGAAATGGGAGACGATGGGCGCGCCGACACTGATCGCCGACGATTTCTTCGCCGCCGGCTGCGTGCTGGGCGAGGCGGTGCCGCGCTCGTCGGTGCCGGACCTGAAAGCGGTCAAGGGCCGCGCCATCGTCAACGGCGAGGAGGTCAGCCACGGCACCGGCGCCGACGTGCTCGGCCATCCCCACAACGCGCTCGCCTGGCTCGCCAATCATCTCGCCGCCGAAGGCAAGGGCCTGCACGCGGGGCAGCTCGTGCTGACCGGCAGTCTTGTGAAGACACTGTGGCTGAAAGCCGGCGACAAGGTGCGGATGGAGCTGGATGGGCTGGGCGTGGTCGAGGTGGAGTTTACGTGAGCTCTCCGCGTCGTCATTGCGAGGAGCGAAGCGACGAAGCAATCCAGAGTCTTTCCGCGGAGGGATACTAGATTGCTTCGCTGCGCTCGCAATGACGGGGTGTGAGGCGGCGACGTCGCTACAATTGCGCTGACGTCACGCGCTGCAAAGCATAGATCGCCAAAACACATGCGGCCCTCGCCAGGGGAGCTAGCGAGGGCCGCGTAGTACACCGTCGTTCGCGCCTAGGTTCGCGAACACGATGTGGGAGCTCGGGAGAGACTTAGAAGGGCAGCAGCACGTCCATGACTTGCTGGCCGTAGCGCGGCTGCTGCACGTCCATGATCTGGCCGCGGCCGCCATAGGCGATGCGGGCCTGCGCGATCTTGGTGGAATCGATGGTGTTGTCGCTCTGGATGTCTTCGGGGCGGACGATGCCGGCGACCACGAGCTCGCGGATCTCGTAATTGACGCGGATCTCCTGCTTGCCCTCGACCACGAGATTGCCGTTCGGCAGCACCTGGGTCACGACGGCGGCGACGTTGGTCTGCAACGCTTCCGTGCGGTTGACCGAGCCCTTGCCGTCGCTGGAGGCTGACGAGTCGGCGGTGAGGATACGGCCTGGCAGGATCTTGTTCGCCTGCGTGATGGTCTTGGACCCGATGAAATCGGTAATGCCGGAATCTTCCGAGTTGGTGCGGCTGCGCTGGGTCTCGTTGGCGATGTTGGCCTTGTCGGTGATGTTCACGGTCACCGTGAGCAGGTCGCCGATCTGGTGTGCGCGCTGGTCCTTGAAGAAGGCGCGGCTGCCGTTGCGCCACAGCGAGTTCGGATTGTAGGAGGCGACTTCCGGCTTCGGCATCGGCATCTGCACCGGCTTGTAGCCGGGCTGCGTCGTCGGATTGTCGATCGCCGACAATTTCGGTTGCTCGCCGATCTGCGACAGCCGGTCGATCGAGGAGCAGCCGCCCAGCGCGCTGGCTGCCAACAGCAGGGCCGAGATCGCGATGCGACGAAGACGGGAAGCCGAACTGAACGAGGACATGACTTACTCTGACTTGGCTGGAGCTTGCGAGACGCGAGTTTGCGGGATCTGGGCTTGCGCGACCTGAGCCTGTGATGCGGGAGCCTGGACCAGGTTCCGGACGAGAGCTGCTGTGTCGACGGGGGCGG
Organism: Bradyrhizobium genosp. SA-4 str. CB756; assembly: GCF_000473125.1. NCBI lineage: Bacteria > Pseudomonadati > Pseudomonadota > Alphaproteobacteria > Hyphomicrobiales > Nitrobacteraceae > Bradyrhizobium > Bradyrhizobium genosp. SA-4. Next base: position 1,432,044 of record NZ_KI421499.1, read on the forward strand.
GCGCTTCGTCGCGCTTCAGCGAGGAGGTCTGCTCGACCGCAGGTGCCATCGGCGCGGATTGGCTCGCGCCCTGGACCGTCACCTGGCCGCGGCCAGTGACGACACCGGTCAGGGTGCGCTTGGTCTGGAGGTTGAGGACGCTCACGGTGTCGCCCTCGGCGCCGCTCTCGATCGCCTTGCCGCGGGTGGTGAGGTAGATGCCGGGCACCTGATAGATGACGGTGACGCTCTGGTCGCGCTGCACGAAGTCGGGCTTGACGATGTCGGCGACGTGGATCGGGGTGCCCGCGCGCATCGGCCGGCGCAGCTGCATGCCGATGGTGCGCTCGCGCGAGGCGGGCTCGCCGGTGACTTCCGCCTTGGGCCGCCGCTCCAGCGAGATGTCGGAGGATTTGAGGAGGTCCGCGCGGTCGATGTCGCGCGTCAGCACGGCCACTTCCACCGTCTCGATCGCGGTGCCGGTGAAGCGCAGCTTGGTCGGCGTCGGATTGCTGTCGTTGCTGACCTCGAAGGCGATGTCGAAACGGCCGCTGCGGGCGTCGTAGCGGGTCGCCACCGGCTGGAGCGCGCCGGTGTTGGAGGCATCCAGCCGCATGTCGGAGACGCCGCGGTCGAAGGTCACGGCGATGTTGGCGGCATCCCCAAGGCCGAAGCGGCGTTCGAGCGCGGAGGCGACCGCGATCTCGAGATCCTTGTTCGCGAGCGTGCGGGCGAGGCGGGTGACCTGGACCTCCTTGATATCGCCGGTCATCACGCCGATCACCTGCTTGGCGCGGAGCACGCTCAGCACCTGGGCGACCGGCAGCGCGCCGGTGGTGCCGAGATCGGGCGAGCGGTAGACCGGGATCAGGGCGGCCGAGCCGGCATTGTCGATGAGGTCGCCGACCCGCACCACGTCCGACGTCACGGTGACGCTGGCGCGCAGCATCGGCGCGGCGATGACGTCGTCGGCGGCCTGCGCCGGCAGGGCCAGCATCAAGAGAGCGGAGATCGTGGCGATTGTGGTGCGGATCATCGTCATCACCTCAGCGGAACAGCGCCGTGGTCGATTGCATCATCTGGTCGGCGGCGCTGATGACCTTGGCGTTCATCTCGTAGGCGCGCTGCGCGGCGATCAGGTCGCTCATCTCCGAGACGACGTCGACATTGGCCTGCTCCAGGCTGCCTTGCGTGATCTTGCCGTAGCCCTCGGAGTTCGCGGTGCCGTCCTGCGGCGGACCGGAGGAGGGCGTCTCGGTGAACTGATTGCTGCCGACCGGCTGAAGGCCGGCCTTGTTGATGAAGCGGGTGAGGCCGATCTGGCCGAGCACGGTCGAGGTCGACGAGCCCGGCAGCGTCACCGAGACCTGGCCCTGCTCGTTGACGGCGAGGCCCGAGGCATTGTTCGGGATTGTGATCGTCGGCTGCACCGGGTTGCCCTGTGCGGTGACGACTCGGCCCTGATTGTCCATCTGGAAGGTGCCGTCGCGGGTGTACTGGTAGGTGCCGTCGGGCATCAGGATCTTGAAGAAGCCTTCGCCCGAGACCGCGAGGTCGAGATCGTTGCCGGTCTGTGACAGCGTTCCTTGCGTCATGCTGCGCGGCGTGCCGACGGTCTTGACGCCGCCGCCGATGTCGACGCCGACAGGCACGATGGTGCCCTGATCGGAGGCCTGCGCGCCGACGCGACGGACGTGCTCGTAGATCAGGTCCTGGAACGCCGCGGTCTGCTTCTTGAAGCCGGTGGTGCGCAAGTTGGCGATGTTGTTGGAGATCACCTGAACGTTGAGTTCCTGTGCCGCCATTCCGGTCGCTGCGGTGTGAAGCGCCTGCATGTCAGTTCTCTCCTAATCAGGCCGGAACGTCGGCGAGCTTCTCGATCGCCGATTTGTGGAGGTCGCTCTGCTGCTGGAGCAGGTTGGCGATGGCGGTGTAGCTGCGCATGACCTCGACCATGCGGCTCATCTCGCCGACCGCATTCACGTTCGACTTCTCGATGTAGCCTTGCTGCGCCGTGGACTTGGTGTCGGCCTGCTGGGTCGCCGATCCCGCGCTGTAGAGGTTGGCGCCGAGCTTGCTCAGCTTGGCCGGATCGTCGAACGACACCATGCGGATCTTGCCGCGGATCGAGTCGGTCTTGGCGGTGCCCTCGAGCACGGTGATGGTGCCGTCGGGCGCGATGTTGATGTCGTGGTCGGTCGGCTGGAACGTGATCGGTCCGCCGGTGCCGAGCACGAGGTTGCCGTCGGAGGTGACGAGCTGGCCGGTGCTGCTGAGCGTGAACTTGCCGTCGCGGGTATAGCGCTCGGCGCCGTTGGCCTGCACCGCGAAGAACGCGTTGCCGGAGATCGCCACGTCGAGCGGGTTCTTGGTCTCCTCCATCGGCCCTTGGCCGACGTCGCGGAAGGTGCCGCGGTCCTGCACATAGGAGACGCGCCGGTCGGAGCCGACGAAATTGTCCTCGCGCGCGTTCGAGTTGAGGTACTCCTCGAACAGCGAATGGTCGGCCTTGAAGCCGTTGGTGTTGGCATTGGCGACGTTGTTGGCGATGACATCCATCTGCCGTTCCAACGTCATCTGCCGTGACAGGCCGATCAGAAGCGCGTTCTGCATCGGAAATCTCCCCTGAGTGGGCCTGCCACCTCGCTCTCCCAAGCGCCTTGGCGGACCCGTGAACGAGACTGTCAGGTTCTCCCAAACCTTCCGGTCCCGGCCCTCTCTCAGCGAAAGCCGTGCCAACTCATAAAAATTAGATATTACAATGATTTATCGATTTTTCAGCCGCGCCGGCAGGCGGCAGAAAGGTTCTGTTAGCCATGTTTGCCCGGCAGATTTTTCCTAGCAGAGGCCCAATCGAAAGGTTCCGTTAACCATTATTACCGTAGCGTTTGCGTGTAAGAGGAGCGCATTGCGCTGGGGCATTTGTATCGCGTCACTGTCTGCCAGGAGGCTTCGCTCTTTCGATTCCTTTGAGAGATGAGCCGGGCGACCCATGGCAGAGAATGAAGCGGAAGGCGGCGCAGCCACTGAGGGCGCAGAAGCCGCTCCGCCGAAGAACAAGCTGAAGCTCATCATCATGGCCGTCGGCCTGCTCGCCGTCCTCGGTGGCGGGGCTGCGACCTGGTTCTTCTTCTTCCGCCATGGCGAGGACGAGCATCATGCCGAGGCGGCGCCGCCGCCTAAGCCGCCGGCCTTCGTCGACGTGCCCGACATGATGGTCAACCTCGCCGGCGCGCCGGGCGAGCGCGTGCAATATCTGCGGCTTAAGATCGTGCTGGAGCTGAAGGAGGAGAAGCAGATCGAGGCGATCAAGCCGACGATGCCGCGCGTCACCGACATCTTCCAGACCTATGTGCGCGAACTGCGCCCCTCCGACCTCAACGGCTCCGCCGGCATCTTCCGTCTCAAGGAAGAGCTGACCAAGCGCGTCAACGCGGCGGTCGCGCCGATCCAGGTCAGCGCGGTGCTGTTCAAGGAAGTCGTGGTCCAGTGAGGGTAATGGGCTAGCACCATGGCCGGCAACGAGCAGATGGACCAGGATGCGATTGCCGCCCAATGGGAGGCGTCGCTCGATTCCGAGGATCCCGCAGAGGCCGCGAAGGCCGCTGCCGAAAACGAACTATCGGAGACCATGGCCCTGCAATGGGCGGCCATGGTCGAGGACGGCAGCCGCGATCTCGGCACCGGCAAGAATTCCGGCGAGCGGGTGCTGTCGCAGGAGGAGATCGACAATCTCCTCGGCTTCACCGTCGGCGACGTCACGCTCGACGACCACAGCGGCATCCGCGCGATCATTGATTCGGCGATGGTCTCCTACGAGCGTCTGCCGATGCTCGAAATCGTCTTCGACCGCCTGGTGCGGCTGTTGACGACGTCCTTGCGCAATTTCACCTCCGACAACGTCGAAGTCTCGCTCGACCGCATCACGTCGGTGCGCTTCGGCGACTACATGAACTCGATCCCGCTGCCCGCCGTGCTCTCGGTGTTCAAGGCCGAGGAGTGGGAAAATTTCGGGATGGCGACGGTCGATTCCAACCTGATCTACTCGATGATCGACGTGCTGCTGGGCGGCCGCCGCGGCACCAGCCAGCTCCGCATCGAGGGCCGGCCCTACACCACGATCGAGACCGAGCTGGTCAAGCGGCTGGTCGAGGTGGTGCTGGCCGACGCCGAGCAGGCGTTCCGGCCGCTCTCGCCGGTGACCTTCACCATCGACCGGCTCGAGACAAATCCGCGCTTCGCCGCGATCAGCCGTCCCGCCAATGCTGCGATCCTGGTGCGCCTGCGCATCGACATGGAAGACCGCGGCGGCAATATCGAGCTGCTGCTGCCTTACGCCACCATCGAACCCATCCGGGGCGTCCTGCTTCAGATGTTCATGGGCGAAAAGTTCGGCCGTGACCCGATCTGGGAGGGCCATTTCGCCACCGAGATCGTCCAGGCCGAGATCGCCGTCGATGCCGTGCTCTACGAGGCCGACATTCCGCTCAAGCAGCTGATGCGGCTCAAGGTCGGCGACACCCTGCCGCTCGACATGCGCGCCGATGCCAACGTCACCGTGCGTTGCGGCGACGTCACCCTGACCGAGGGACGGATGGGCCGGGTCGGGGATCGCGTCGCGATCCGCGTGACGAAACCCTTGCGCAAGCCAAGTACGACACTTGCGATGTTCGAGAAGGTGGACGAGCAGAACAAGATGATGGAGGCCCCATGAACCACTCCCTGGGAATGGCGATCGAGACGCTGGTGGCTATCCTGCTGATGCTCACGATCGGCTACTGCATCCTGCTCAACAAGCGCTTGACGCGGCTGAAGGCCGACGAGCATTCGCTGAAGGCCGTCATCGCCGAGTTGATCACCGCGACCGAGATCGCCGAGCGCGCGATCGGCGGGCTGAAGCTCGCAGTGCGCGACGTCAACGAGAACCTCGGCAGCCAGCTCGCGGCGGCGACGCAGATGTCCGACCAGCTCTACAAGCAGCTCGGCGAGGCCGATAACGTGGTGCGGCGCCTGTCCAAGATCGCGATCGCCGCGCGCCCCGTCACCAGTCCGGAAACGGCCGCAGCGCCCGCAGCCAAGCCCGCCTCGGCGAAGGCCGTGGCGGCGGCGGCCGAAGCCTTCTCCGAGCGCCGCCGATCCAACGGCCTTGCCGCATGAAGTCAGGGTATGAAGTCCTTTCGTAACATCCGCGTCATTCCGGTCGTCCTGGTCGCCGTCGCAGGTCTCGCCACGCTGAAGGTCGCGGGTCTCGTGATCAATGGCGGCTATGTGTTCGATTATCAGCCGAACCCGGCCAAGAAATCCTGGGCGCAGGAGAATCTGAACTTTCCGACCGGCCGCGAGGACCCCGACATCACGGGATCGACCCATGGCGCGCCGAAGGAGGCGCCGAAGCCCGCTGCGCCCGAGACCAAGCCCGAAGGCACCGTGGTCAAGGTGGAGGAAGCCCAGCCGCAGGTCTCTGCCTCCGAGCGCGCGATCCTCGAGCGCTTGCAGGCGCGCCGCCAGGAGATCGAGGCCCGCCAGCGCGAGATCGACATCCGCGAGAACCTGCTCAAGTCGGCCGAGAAGCGCATCGAGAACAAGGTCGAGGAGATGAAGGCGGTGGAGACCCGCATCTCCGCGACGCAGGCCGAGCAGAAGGCCGCCGAAGCCCAGCGCATGAAGGGCCTCGTGACCATGTATGAGGGCATGAAGCCCAAGGACGCGGCGCGGGTGTTCGACCGGCTGGAGATGGGCGTATTGATCGAGATCGCCTCGGCCATTGCGCCGCGCAAGATGTCGGACATCCTCGGATTGATGTCGCCGGAAGCCGCCGAGCGGCTGACGGTCGAGATGGCCCGAAGAGCCAATGGCGGCGGCGATCTCTCCGCTTCGGCCGGTGACCTGCCCAAGATCGACGGCAAGCCGACCCAAAAGCCGAATTGAAGGCTCATACTTAAGAAGTCCTTAATTGGCAAAACCTACATTCGAAGGCAGGGGCCGGCCTTAGCGCCGGCGTGGATCGTCGAAATCGGAAGACATGCCGCCAATGGCGCGAGAGGCTGGATTGTTGTCGCGAGCCCGCGCTTTGGCGCGGGGGCTGTCGCGTCATGTCAGCAAGGCGCCGGTGCTGGCAGTCTGCCTGATGGTCGGCTTCGGCGGCATGGCCCGGGCCGCCGATCCGATCCGCGGCGAGGCGACCTTCTCGGCCGGCGGCGGCTTTGCCCGTCTCGTGATCAAGCTCGGCGAGGACGTTCCCTCCGAGGTGACGACCGCGGGCTCCATCCTCATCGTCCGGTTCGACCGGCCGGTCGACGTTCCCGTCGACCGCGTTCCGGAAGGCGCGCCTGATTACGTCAATTCCGCCCGGCGCGATCCTGATGGCGGCGCCATCCGCATGTCGCTGGCCCGGCGCGTCACCGTCAACACCATGAATGCCGGCGAACGCACCTTCATCGACCTTCTGCCGGAAGGCTGGAAGGGACCGCCGCCGAGCCTGCCGATGGACGTGGTCAAGGAGCTCGCCGAGCGCGCGCGTGTAGCCGAGCGCGCACTGCGTGCGCAGCGAGCCGCGGCCGAGAGCAAGAAGCGTCCGCAGATCCGCGTGCGCGCTTCGATCCAGCCGACCTTCGTCCGCTTCGTGTTCGAGATGCCCGACGGCGTCGGTGTCTCCTCCGTACTCAACGAGCAGAAGCTCACGCTCGCCTTCAATGCCAACCTGAATTTCGATCTGGCGGATGCCGTTGTCGCGGCGCCGCCGAACGTCGCTTCGATCAAGCAGAAGGCCGACATCGACCAGACCAATGTCGAGATCGCGCTGATCGGCGATTCCGACGTGCACTCCTTCCGCGACGACAAAAATTATGTCGTCGACATCTCATTCCAGCCGGAGAAGGGCAAGACCGCGGCGACGGCCGAGTCCGTGATCGCGCAGGCGAAGCCCGCGGCCCAAGGCCATGGACCTGCGCCTGCGCCGGAAAAGCCTGTGGCCGAGAAGCCGAAGGAGGCCCATCGCGAAATCGCGCCGCCGACGTCCGAGACGATCGCGCGCGAAGCCAAGATCGAAGTGAAGCCCGAGGTGAAGCCGGAAGCGCCCGCCGCGATGCCGCCCGTCGAAGCGCCGAAGCCGGCGCCGGCTCCCGCGGCTGAAGCCGCGCACGCTGCGGAAGCGCCCAAGGACTTGCAGAAGGAAACTCCGAAGCCTGTTGCTCCCGTGGCGGAAGCCGCCGTACCGGTCGCTCCGGTCAAGCCAATGGCGCCTGCAGTCGCCGAGGCGCCCAAGGAAATCGTCAAGGAGATCGTCAAGGAAGCTGCTCCGGAGCCTGTCAAAGCCGAGGCGCCGGCCGCGCCGCAGCCCGCGATTGCCAGCGTCGATGCGCGCCGCGACAGCGACGGTCTGCGCGTGACGTTCCCGATTCAGGTCGCAACGGCTGCGGCGGCGTTCCGCCGCGGCGACACGGTCTGGGTGGTGTTCGACACGCCGAAGCCGATCGATGTCGAGGCGATCCGCACCAAGGGCGGCGCGATGATCGGCGAGGTCGGCCGCGTGCCGCTCGACAAGGGGCAGGCGGTCCGCATCCGTCTCACCCGGCCGCTGGTCTATTCGCTGACCAGCGAGGAGGTCGGCAAGGAGACCAACTGGCTGCTCACGCTCGCCGACAAGATCCAGGCGACGCCGCTGCCGCTGATGATGTCGCGCAACATCACCGATCCCGCGCTCGCCAATCTCGCGATCCCGTTCGCCAATCCGGGCCTGTTGCATAAGCTGACCGATCCCGACGCTGGCGACACGCTCTATGTCGTCACCGCGCAGCGGCCGGTGCGCGGCTTCATCAAACGGCAGGATCTCGTCGATCTGTCGCTGCTGGAATCCGCGCACGGCATCGCGATCCGGCCGAACTCCGACGAGGTCGGCGTCGAGGTCGGGTCCGACAAGGTCATCCTCGGCAAGAAGGGCGGATTGACGCTGTCGCCGGTCGACATCTCGTCCGAGCGCGCGCCGACCGCGGTGCGCCCGATCTTCAGCCCCGAGGGCTGGCGCAAGGGCCAGTCGGAGAATTTCTGGACGCGCCAGAGCGATCTGGTGACGGCGATCTCGGCGGTCGAGCCGGGGCAGCGTTCGCTGCCGCGGCTCGACCTCGCGCAGTTCTACATGTCGCGCGCCATGTACCACGAAGCCAAGTCCGTGACCGACGTGATGCTGAGCGATCCCCTCAACAAGGAGGAGAGCAGCGCGCTGATCATGCATGCGATCGCGAGCATCCTGATCGGCCGGCCGGCGCAGGGCCTGAAGGACCTTGCCAATCCCGCTATCGGGAACAGCCACGATTCCCAGCTCTGGAAAGCGCTGGCCTATGCGCGTCAGGGCAAATGGGCGGACGCCCGCGAGAAATTCAAGAACGTCGAATTCGCCATCGCCTCGCTGCCATTGGACATCCAGCGCATCGTGACGATGGACGCGATGCGCGCCGCGCTCGAGGTGAAGGACTATGCCGGCGCCTCCAAGCGCCGCGGCGAGATCGAGGTGGTCGGTGTGCCGCCCGAGGCGGCGCCCGGCTTTTCCGTGCTGCGCGGCCGGCTCGCCGAGGCGCTCGGCCACGACAAGGACGCGCTCGACGACTACAAATTTGCAGTTGCCTCCAACGACCGTCAGGCGGCGGCCGAGGCCAAGCAGCTGGAAGTGGCGCTGCGCCAGAAGCGCGACGAGATCAGCAAGGAAGACGCGCTGCGCGATCTCGAGACGCTGTCGATGACCTGGCGCGGCGACTCGATCGAGGTCAAGACGCTCCAGATGCTGTCGAAGATGTATGCCGAGAACGGGCGTTATCGGGACGCGCTCGCCGCGGCGCGCACCGCAACGAGGCTCCAGCCGAACGCGGAAGCCTCGCGGCAGGCGCAGGACCTCGCCTCCGACCTGTTCACGCAGATATTCCTGGGACTGAAGGGCGACGAGCTGCCGCCGGTCGAGGCGCTCGGGATGTTCTACGAGTTCCGCGAGCTGACGCCGATCGGCCGCCGCGGCGACGAGCTGATCCGCCGGCTCGCCGATCGTCTCGCCTCGATCGACCTGCTCGACCAGGCTGCCGAGCTGCTGCAATACCAGGTCGACCACCGCCTCGAGGGCGCCGCGCGCGCGCAGGTCGCCGCGCGCCTCTCCATGATCTATCTCGCCAACCGCAAGCCCGACATGGCGATCACGGCGCTGCGCGCGAGCCGCATCAGCGATCTCTCCGGCGAGCTCAGGCAGCAGCGCCTGCTCCTGGAAGCGCGGGCGCAGAGCGACGTCGGCCGCCACGATCTCGCGCTCGACATCGTCTCCAACGTCAGCGGGCGCGAGGTGCTGCGGCTGCGGTCTGACATCTTCTGGGCGGCGCGGCGCTGGCGCGAGTCCGCCGAGCAGATCGAGCTCTATTACGGCGACCGCTTCCGCGACTTCAAGCCGCTCAATGCGGTGGAGAAGAGCGACATCATCCGCGCCGCCGTCGGCTATGCGCTCGCCGACGATTCGATCGGCCTGTCGCGCTTCCGCGAGAAATACGCGCCGCTGATGAGCGAGAGCGCCGACCGCGTCGCCTTTGACATTGCCAGCAAGCCGGCCGCGGCCTCCAGCGCCGAATTCGCCGAGATCGCGAAGCTCGCTGCCAGCGTCGACACGCTCGACGGCTTCCTGCGCGAGATGAAGCAGCGCTTCCCCGACGCCACCGCCCGCGCGCCGGCCGCGCCGCAGGCCCATGACGAGACCGACCACACCGGCTCGCTGCCCACGATCCCGGTCGTGCGGCAGATCAAGATGACGCGCTAAAGCGCGATGAGATTGAGATAAATCGTCATCGCGCTTTGGCTTCTTGTTGTTTGAGCATGATCTTCTCGGAAAACCGCTTCGCACTTCTCCGGATCATGCTTTAGGAACCCTGCTACCTCTCGGCCTCTCGACAGGTGCCGCGCAAGGCGGCAACCTGTACCCCTTCATGCCGGGAGAGCGTTGAAATGAGCAAGCCTGCCAAGACCGAAGCCGAACTCATCGCGATGGCACGGGCCGAACTGAAGGCCCATGCCGATGGCCCGGACGACCTCGCCATCTCCATCGTCCGCGACGGCGACAGCTGGGAGTTCCGCGCCGACGCCGATCAGGCGACGAGGGACAAGCCAGGCTTCCCGGAAAGTGTCGCCATGCTGGTGCAGATCGGCGATCACCTCAGCAAGCAGTATGACGTGAAGGGGTAGGGGCGAACTGTAAACGTCGTCTCGCTGTGCGCCACATTCTCGGTGTCATCGCTCGCCTTGTGCGCACTTGCGCACTAGGCGGGGCATGACAGCGGAGATCGCGGCCGCTACCCCCCGTAACTCTGCACCAGGCTCCCCGCCACCAGCGACCAGCCGTCGACCAGCACGAAGAAGATGAGCTTGAACGGCAGCGAGATCGTCGCCGGCGGCAGCATCATCATGCCCATCGACATCAGGACCGAGGCGACGACGAGGTCGATGATCAGGAACGGGAGGAACAGCAGGAAGCCGATCTCGAAGGCGCGTTTCAGCTCGGAGATCATGAAGGCGGGGACGAGGATGCGCAATGCGAGCTCGTCGGGGGTGGCGGGCGGCGGTTCGCCGGAGAGATCCAGGAACAGCTTGAGGTCCTTCTCGCGCACGTTCTTCTGCATGAAGCCGCGCAAGGGCACGGAGGCGCGCTGGAGCGCGTCCTCGACGCTGACCTGGTTGGCGACGAGCGGGCGGATGCCCTCGTCGTAGGACTTTTGCAGCACCGGTCCCATCACGAAGAAGGTGAGGAACATCGCCAGCGCAATGATCACCGAGTTCGGCGGCGCGGTCGCTGTGCCCATCGCGGTGCGCAGCAGCGACAGCACCACCACGATGCGCGTGAACGACGTCATCATGATCAGGATCGACGGCGCGATCGACAGCACCGTGAGAAGCGCGATCAGCTGGATCGCGCGCTCGGTGACGCCGCCGCCGCCAGCACCGCCGCCGAGATTGATGCTGATGTCCTGCGCATAGGCAGGCATCGCGAGCGAAGCCGCGCCGATCAGGACAGATAGAAAAACAACTCTACGCGGGAGGGCCGGCAGCCTCACGAAGACGGCTTCGGACGGCCGAGCAGGGAGGCCATCTCGTCTTCGAGATTCTCAAAGCTGGTCTTCTCCGCGGCCGGCTTCGGCGGCGGGGCAGGTGGCGCCGGCGGCTCACTGCGGGCTGCGCGGGGCGGCGGCGCGGGCGGCTCGGGCGCAACCGGAGGCGCGACCGTCTCGCCGCCCGGGCGGCGCAGCGCAGCTTCGAGACGCTGCGCCATCTCGGCGAGATTCTGCTCTGCGCTCGAGGGCGCAGCAGCGGGGCCCGGCGGCGGAACCGGCGGTGCCTGGGGCACGGGCGGCGGCGGTGCGGCCGGGCGATCGGCGCGCACCGGCGGCACCTTTACGGGCTCGCTCTGGCGCGGCGGACGCGGCATTAGCGGCGGCTCGCTGCGGGCAATGCGCGGCGGCGGCAGCGGCTCGGGACGCGACTCGCGCTCGGGGCGCGGCGCGATCGGCTCCGGCGGAAAGCCGGGCAGTGACGGCTCGCTGCGGCGTTCGGCCAAAGCGGGCGCGGGCCGGCGCACTTCGTCGGCGAAGGAGGGGCGCGCAGGCCGCGGCGGCGGCTCGGGTATTGGCGGCTCGGGATGATCGAGCAGTTCGGGCCGCGGAGCCTCATCGGCCCAGCCGCCGGCATCCGGCATCGGGGCGAGGCGTGGCGGTTCGGCGCCGTTGGAACGCTGCGGAAGCTGGTCGCGGCCCGGGGCGGCGCGAACGATATTGGGCTCGACGACGATATCGGTCGGGCCGCCGATCATCAGGAGGTGCTCGACATTGTCGCGCCGGACCAGCACCAGGCGACGCCGGCCGTCGACCGCGGCAGCATCGATCACGGCGAGCCGGGGCATCCTGCCGCGCTGGGTGTTGGCGCCGAGCCGGTTACCGGCGAATCGGCGCACCAGCCATGCAGCGACGCCGATCAACGCCAGAACGACGATGAACGCGAGGATGAAGGTGATAGGGCTGCCTTGCATACATGTCCCCGACAAATGGCGCTTCTCTTGCGCCCATGGTCAGATGCGCCAACCACCGGCGTACGATGCCCCAAACTGCGATCTCTTAACGTCCCACGGCAAGTTTTGCCGTCCCCAACTCTTATTAACCTATGAATCGCCCGATCCAAAACGACTTCTTGGCCTGTGCACGCCCGGCCAAGCGGTTGGGTTAATACCACTTTTGGGAACGTAGAATCACGGGGCAGCGAATTCGTGTCCCGGCAAGGGACAAGCGAGCATCATGCGTTCCCGGCATCCTTAACCACCTGTTAACCATACACGCGGCAAATTCTGCCTAGCTTCGGACACGGGTCCGACGGCGGAAGGAGCCGCAACGATGTCCATCAACGACCTCCCGGTGCTGTCGGCGCTTCGCACCAAGATGCAGTGGCATCAGGAGCGCCAGCGCGTCCTGTCCGAGAACGTCTCCAACTCCGACACCCCCAAATTCCGGCCGCGCGACCTGGTCGAGCCGAAGCTCGACAAATCAGCCGCGGTGACCGGCTCGATGGGCCCGCTGGCGATGACCGTGACCAGCGCCTCGCACATGACGCCGTCAGGCGCGGCCTCCAGCTTCGACCAGAACAAGAATGCGGGCTTCGAGACCCGCCCCGCGGGCAATGCCGTCAATCTCGAAGAGGAGATGATGAAGGCCGCCAGCAACCAGATGGATTACGCAGCGGCGACCTCGCTCTATTCGAAGAGCCTGCATCTGCTCAAGACCGCGATCGGCAAGGGTTAGGGCAGGGGTAGGTCATGGCGAATGACAGCAGCGACTTTGCCCGCTCGATGGCGATCGCGACCTCCGGCCTGCGCGCGCAAGCCGGGCGCATGCGGGTGATCTCGGAAAACATCGCGAACGCCGACTCGACCTCGCAGACATCAGGTGGCGATCCCTACCGGCGCAAAGTGCCGACCTTCTCCTCAGCGCTCGATCGCACGCTCGACGCCCAGGTCGTCACCCTCGGCAAGATCAAGCCCGACCAGTCCAACTTCCGCGTCAAATACGAGCCGAACAATCCGGCGGCGGATGCCACCGGCAACGTTAAATATCCCAACGTGAATTCGGTGGTCGAGATGACCGACATGCGCGATGCGCAGCGGTCCTACGAGGCCAACCTCAACATCATCAGTGCGACGCGCCGGATGATCCAGCGCACGCTCGACATCCTCAAGAGCTGAACAGGACATTTGAGCCATGGCATCACCGACAATCGCCGCCAATGCCTACGCCAACCTCGCCCGCGTGCTGGAGAACAGCGGCGCCGGCAAGGGCAGCGAAGCGAGCGGGCAGTCCTTTGCCTCGCTGCTGAAAGACGCCGTCGGCAGCGTCATGGAATCCGGCCGCAAGTCCGACGCGCAGACGGTGGCGATGGCCGCCGGCAAGGCCAACGTGATGGACGTGGTGACGGCGGTCGCCGACACCGACGTTGCGGTGTCCACACTCGTGTCGGTCCGCGACCGCGTGATCGCCGCGTATGAAGACATCCTGAAGATGCCGATCTGATTTTTGGGCACGTCATTCCGGGGCGGTGCGAAGCACCGAGCCCGGAATCTCGAGATTCCGGGGTCTCGGTTCGCGAGCCCCGGAATGACGGAAACTACTGGAAGCGAGAATTCAAAATGACCGGACCCGAAACCCTCGACGTCGCCCGTGATGCGATCTGGACCATCGTGATCGTGTCGTCGCCCCTGATGGTGGTCGGCCTCGTGGTCGGCGTCATCGTGTCGCTGTTCCAGGCGCTGACGCAGATCCAGGAGCAGACGCTGATCTACGTGCCGAAGATCCTCGCCATCTTTGCCACGATGCTATTAGCGCTTCCATTCATGGCCGACTCGCTCCACGCGCACATGCTGCGGATCTCGTCGCGAATCATCGGCGGCTGAGGCACAATGCGCCCGTCATGCGCATCGACGTCTCGCTGCTGCCGGCGCTCGCCGCGTCCTTCATGCTCGCCTTCGCCCGGGTCGGCGCGATGGTGATGCTGCTGCCAGGCCTCGGCGAGACCAACATCCCGACGCGCATAAAACTGTCGATCGCGCTGCTGCTCACGCTGATCATCCTGCCGTTGCACCGCAATGCCTATCATGTCGACATGGGATCGCTGGCGCCGCTTCTGGTGCTGATGCTGCATGAGATCGTGATCGGTATCGTGCTGGGCGCGACTGCGCGCGTGACGCTGTCGGCCCTGCAAGTCGCCGGCTCCGTGATCGCGCAGCAGATGGGGCTCGGCTTCGTCACCTCGGTCGATCCGACACAGGGCCAGCAGGGCGTGCTGGTCGGCAACTTCCTGACCATGCTCGGCGTCACGCTGCTGTTCGCCACCGACAGCCATCACCTCGTGATCGCGGCGCTGAACGACAGCTACTCAATTTTCTCGCCTGGTGAGACCGTGTCGAGCGGCGATGTCGCTTCGCTGGCGACGCGCGCCTTCGCCGCCGCGTTCCGCCTGGGCCTGCAGCTCTCCGGGCCGTTCCTGGTGTTCGGCCTCGTCTTCAATATCGGGCTCGGTGTGCTGGCGCGGCTGATGCCGCAGATGCAGGTCTACTTCGTCGGCGTGCCGCTGTCGATCTTCGCGGGCTTCCTGGTGCTCGCCGTGGTGCTCACCGCGATGATGGGCACGTATCTGGATTACTTCATCGGTGTCATGCACCAGATGATGCCGCTCAAATAGGTGATCGATGGCGGAAGACAACGATCCCGAAAGTCAAACAGAAGACCCGACACAAAAGCGCCTCGACGAAGCGCTCGAACGCGGCGACGTTGCGAAAAGCCAGGAGATCAACACCTGGTTCATGATCGCGGGCGGCACGCTCGTGGTCTCGACCTTTTCGGGATCGGTCGGCAGCGGGCTGGTGACGCCGATGCGCAACCTGCTCGCCAATTCCTGGATGATCAGGACCGACGGCAGGAACCTGCTCGCGCTGATGCAGCAGATCGAGTTCGCCGTGCTCGCCGCGGTCGGCGTGCCGCTCTTGATGCTGGTGCTGGCGGCGATTGCCGGCAACATGCTCCAGCACCGCCTGGTGTGGTCGGCCGAATCCCTCAAGCCAAAATTCAGCAAGCTCTCGCCCGCCGAGGGCTTCAAGCGCATCTTCGGCAAGCAGGCGGCGGCGAACTTCCTCAAGGGGCTCGGCAAGCTCGTCGTGCTCGGCGCGGTTATGACCATAGTCCTATGGCCGGAGCGGCATCGCATGGAGGCGATGGTCAAGCTCGATCCGGCCGCCATGCTGGGCGCTACCACCAGCATGACCATCCATCTGCTCGGGGCGGTGGTCGCGGCGCTCGCGATCATCGCGATCGGCGACTATTTCTTCCAGTATCGCAGCTGGTTCCAGCGGCAGAAGATGTCGCTCCAGGAGATCAAGGAAGAGTTCAAGCAGTCCGAAGGCGACCCGCACATCAAGGGCAAGCTCAGGCAATTGCGCCAGCAGCGTTCCAAGAAGCGCATGATGGCCGCGGTTCCCAAGGCCTCCGTGATCATCACCAACCCGACCCACTATTCGGTGGCGCTGTCCTACGAGCGCGGCATGTCGGCGCCGATCTGCGTCGCCAAGGGCGTCGACAACCTCGCCTTCAAGATCCGGGAGATCGCGCGCGAGCACGACATCCCGATCGTCGAGAACGTGCCGCTGGCCCGCGCGCTCTACGCCACCGTCGATATCGACCAGGAAATCCCGACCGAGCACTACCATGCGGTGGCCGAAGTCATCGGCTACGTCATGCGGCTGAAGCGCGGATTTGGCGCCGGGCGGGGATAAAACACCCGAAAAGTACCGGAAATGGCCGTAATCTGGGAATCAGCGTACCTTTCGCCCCTGCTGCCCTTGCGCCTCCGGGTCCGATTGAGGCAGGGAAGGCCCCGTGCGCGCGGCGGCGCGTTGATTCTCTGCCAACAGGCTGCGCCAGCTTGAGATGACTGCTGAGACCGACCACGACCTCACACGCGAGCCCGTTGCGGCGCACGAGCCGTCGCCGCGCTCGGGCAGCATTGCGCTGGTGCTGCTGGTGGCCGCCGGTCTCGTTGCGGTCGCCATCGGGCTGATGACGCTCGGGCGCGCGCAGGCGCAGCCTTACATCCTCGGCATCCTCGCCGTGCTGGCGATGGTCGGCCTGTTCAACCTGTTCGCCTTCGCCGCCGGCATCATCCGCTTCGCCGACCGAAATCTCGACGATCCCATCATCGCCCGCATCTCCGATCATGCCTTCGACGGCCTCGCCGTGACCGATCCGCGCGGCCATGTGGTCTATTCCAACGCGGCCTATCTGACATTGACGGGCGCTGCCGGTCCGCAGGACGTGCGGCCCGTCGAGCGCGTCTTCATCGGCAACCCTGACGTTTCCGAGGCCGTATTCCGCCTGCTGAAGGCTGCCCGCGAGGGCAAGCGGCAGCAGGAAGAGGTGCGCATCTCCGGCCACGAGGGCAGCCAGGGCCGCTGGCTGCGGATGCGGGTACGTCCGCTCGGCAGCGGCAAGCGCGAGGCGAAATACGCGGTGTGGTCGATCGCCGACATCACCCGCGACCGCGAGCGCCAGGAGGACGTGTTCCAGGAGCTCCAGCACGCGATCGAATATCTCGATCACGCGCCTTGCGGCTTCTTCTCGGTCAATCCGGCCGGCGAGCTTGCCTATGTCAACGCGACGCTGGCGAACTGGCTCGACTACGACCTCGCCGAGATCGGTTCCGGCGGGTTGAAGCTCACCGACATCGTCTCCGGCGACGGCGCCTCGCTGCTCACCGCGATCGTGGCGGTTCCGGGCGAGGTGAAGACCGAGGTCTTCGACATCGATCTGCGCATGCGTACCGGCAAGACCATGCCGGTGCGGCTCTATCACAAGCTCGCCTTCGGCGCCGACGGTGGGCCGGGGCCGTCGCGCACGCTCGTCATCAGCCGCGCCCGCGACGAGCGCAGCGATCCCGATCGGGCCGCCGAAGTGCGCTTCATGCGCTTCTTCGACCACACGCCGATGGCGATCGCCACCGTCGATCGCGCCGGAAATGTCGTGCGGGCGAACGCGCGCTACGCCAAGCTCGGCCAGGCGCTCGGCCTCGACAGCGCCGCCAAGTCGATCTTCCGCGCGGTCAATTCGCGCGACCGCCAGCTCCTGATCGCGGCCATCAACCAGGCCGCCGACGGCCAGGCCGACGTCGCGCCGGTTGAGGTGGCGCTGGAAGGCACCAAGGAGCGCTGGGGCCAATTCTTCGTCACGCCAGTGGACGCCGCCGAGAACGAGGCGGAAGCGGCCATCGTGCACATGCTCGAGACCACCGAGCGGCGTGCGCTGGAAAACCAGATCAACCAGTCGCAGAAGATGGAGACGGTCGGCCAGCTCGCCGGCGGCATCGCGCACGACTTCAACAACGTGCTCTCCGCCATCATGATGGCGAACGACTTCCTGCTGAACGCGCACAAGCCGACCGATCCGTCGTTCCAGGACATCATGCAGATCAAGCAGAACGCGACGCGCGCCGCCACATTGGTGCGGCAGCTGCTGGCGTTCTCGCGGCGGCAGACGCTCCGGCCGCAGGTGCTCGATCTCGGCGACGCGCTGTCCGACCTTGCCATGCTGCTGCGCCGGCTGATCGGCGAAAAGGTCAAGCACGAGACCATCCACGGCCGCGATCTCTGGCCGGTCAAGGTCGACGTCTCCCAGTTCGAGCAGGTCATCGTCAACCTCGCGGTCAACGCCCGCGACGCCATGCCCGACGGCGGCAAGCTGATCATCCGCACCGCCAACGTTACCGCCGAGGAAGCAGCCAAGCTCGCCTACAAGGGCATGCCGGCCGCGGACTATGTGCGGATCGAGGTCGCCGACACCGGCACCGGCATTCCCGCCGACATCCGCGACAAGATCTTCGAGCCGTTCTTCTCGACGAAAGAGGTGGGCAAAGGCACCGGCCTCGGTCTCTCCACCGTCTACGGCATCGTCAAGCAGACCGGCGGCTTCATTTACGTGGACTCGGAGCCGGGGCAGGGTACCTCGTTCCACATCTTCCTGCCGCGCCATCATCCCGAGGCGGAGGTGCAGGTGGAGCAGCCGCCGGCCACGGCCGTCAGCGCCACCAATGGCGCCGCGAAGGAGGCCGCGCCCGCGGCCGCGGAGGCGAAGCCCCGTACCGATCTCACCGGGCAGGGCACCATCCTTCTCGTCGAGGACGAAGAGGGCCTGCGCGCGCTCAACGCCCGCGGCCTGCGCTCGCGCGGCTACACCGTGGTCGAGGCCGAGAACGGCGTCGAAGCCATGGAGGTGCTGGACGAGCAGAGCGGTGCGATCGATCTCGTCGTCTCCGACGTCGTGATGCCAGAGATGGACGGCCCGACGCTGCTCAAGGCAATGCGCGAGAAGAATCCCGACATCAAGTTCATCTTCGTCTCCGGCTACGCCGAGGACGCGTTCGAGAAGAGCCTGCCCGAGGGCCAGCAGTTCGACTTCCTGCCAAAGCCGTTCACCCTCAGCCAGCTCGTGGCGGCGGTGAAGGAGACGATGACGAAGCAGGGGTGAGGGCGCGCGCTCTCCACGCTCTCCGTCAATGCGAGGAGCGAAGCGACGAAGCAATCCAGACTGTCTCCGCGGAAAGATTCTGGATTGCTTCGTCGCAAGGGCTCCTCGCAATGACGGAGGAGAGAGCTCGTCCGCACTCACGTGCAAAAGCGGAATTCACCTCGTTAAGCCAGTGGTAACCCGCGACCACGGTTCCCCCGCGCCACCCCGGCAAACCCCCGCCAAATATGGGCTTTTGCCACATCCCCGCGACTGAGGGCCGCAGCTGCGGGTTCCGAAACCGTCTTCACTTTTCGGGAAGTCTGCCCATCTTAGGGGCACGTCCCCATGCCGGGGATTTGGGAAACGCACATGAATTTCTCGCAACGCTCCCGCAGTCTTTTCAAGACGATCGCTGTCGTGCTGGCGCTTGCGCTGCCGACCGCGCTCGCCATCTCGTCTGCCGATGCGCGCGTCGGCGGCGGCATGTCGTCGGGGTCGCGCGGCTCGCGGACCTATTCGGCGCCGCCGTCAACCACGACCGCGCCGGGCTCGACCTCGCAGTTCAACCGCACCTACACCCAGCCGGGCGCAGGCATGAATTCGGCCGCGCCGGCGCGTGGCGGCCTGTTCGGCCGCGGCGGCGGCTTCCTCGGCGGCCTTGCGGCCGGCTTCCTGGGCGCAGGCCTGCTCGGCATGCTGTTCGGCGGCGGCCTGTTCGGCGGCCTCGGCGGCCTGTCCTCGATCCTCGGCCTGATCATCCAGATCGTGCTCGTGGTGTTCGTGGTGCGGCTGGCGATGTCGTGGTGGCAGCGCCGCCACAGTCCGCAGGCGGCCTATGCCAATGCTGACGCAGGCGCAGGTCCCGGACCGCAGACGAACTATCGCAGCGGCCTCGGTGGCGGACTTGGCGGTGGTCTCGGCGGCTTCGGCTTCGGCGCCAACAACAATGCGCCGCTCGAGATCAAGCCCGACGACTATGAGGCGTTCGAGCGCCTGCTCGGCGATATCCAGACCGCCTGGTCGAACGAGGACGTGGCCAAGCTGCACACGCTCGCGACGCCGGAAATGGTCTCCTATTTCGAGCAGGACCTTGCCCAGAACCGTGCGCGGAACGCCGTGAACAAGGTCACCAACGTGAAGCTGCTCCAGGGCGACCTCGCGGAAGCCTGGCGCGAAGGCGAGACCGAGTACGCCACCGTGGCGCTGCGCTTCGCGCTCACCGACAAGACGCTGGACCGCAACACCGGCGCGATCGTCGCCGGCAGCGAGCAGCCGGGCGAGGCGACCGAAATCTGGACCTTCGCCCGTCGTCCGGGCGGCGGCTGGGAATTGTCGGCGATCCAGCAGACCAACTGATCGCGGACGAGATGAGAAATCAGGGCGTCGTGCTTCGGCACGGCGCCTTTTTCTTTTGGGCGTCCCGCAGCGCGGCATCGGAATAAGCGGGTGCGGCTCGGGTTGGAGTCAGGCGGCGAACCAAAAACACTCCTGGGAGGACAAGATGATCCGTATCGAGAGATCCGTGACGATTTCAGGGCTCGCGCTCACGCTGGCCTTGCTTGCGGCGCCATCCGTGCACGCGCAGTCAGCTGACATGACGTTCTTCGTGACCTCCAGCGGCCCGGGCAAGGGCGCCGATCTTGGCGGCCTGGAAGGAGCCGATGCGCAGTGCGCGAGGCTCGCTCAGGCGGCCGGCGCCGGTGCCAAGACCTGGCGCGCCTATCTCTCGACGCAGGCCGCCGACGGCAAGCCGGCCGTCAACGCCCGCGATCGCATCGGCAAGGGACCGTGGCAGAATGCCAAGGGCTCGGTCATCGCCAAGGACGTTGCCGACCTGCATGGTCCGGCCAACAATCTCACCAAGCAGACGGCACTCAGCGAGAAGGGCGAGGTCAACAACGGCGCCGGCGATACGCCGAACCGGCACGACATCCTCACGGGAACGCAACCCGACGGCACGGCGTTTTCGGCCGGCGACGACAAGACCTGCAAGAACTGGACGTCGAGCACGCAGGGCGCGGCCGTCGTCGGTCACGCGGATCGCAAGGGTCTGCGCGATGACGAGCCGTCAAAGTCCTGGAACAGCTCTCACCCCTCGCGTGGTCCCGACGGCGGCTGCTCGCAGGCCGATCTGAAGAGCACCGGCGGCGACGGGCTGCTGTATTGCTTCGCGGCGAATTGAGACTCCCGTTATTGCGAGGAGCCGTCCCGCCTTCGGCGGGCCGGATGACAGACTCCGCGACGAAGCAGTCCAGACTGCCTCTGTGGAAAGATTCTGGACTGCTTCGCGGAGCCTGTCATCCGGCCGCGCTTCGCGCGGACCCGTTGGCTCGCAATGACAGTGTGCTTGTGGCGCGGCTGTTCCGTCTCGCCCTGACGGAACCCCGAGCCACATGCTACATTGGTTCCGCAGCATTCACGCTCACGGACCCCTCCCATGAAATACGAGCTCTACTATTGGCCCGAGATCCAGGGCCGCGGCGAATATGTGCGGCTGGCGCTGGAGGAGGCGGGGGCAGCTTACGTCGACGTCGCGCGGGGACCGCGCGGCACCAGTGCGATGATGAAGATGATGGACGCGGATGCCGGCACGCCGCCCTTTGCGCCGCCGTTCCTCAAAGCCGGCAAGCTCGTCATCGGCCAGACCGCGAACATCCTGCTCTATCTCGGCAGCCGCCACGGCCTCGCGCCGAAGACGGAAGCAGGCCAGCTCTGGGTGCACCAGCTTCAGCTCACCATCACCGATCTCGTGGTCGAGATCCATGACACCCATCATCCGCTCGGACCTTCGCTCTATTACGAGGACGCGCGGCCGGCCGCGAAGAAGCGCACCGCCGACTTTTGGGACGAGCGCGTCCCGAAATATCTCGGCTATTTCGAGCAACTGCTCGCCGGCAATGGTGGCGCCTACGTGACGGGTCGTCGGCTGACTTACGTCGATCTCTCGCTGTTCCAGATCGTCGCCGGGCTGCGCTACGCGTTTCCGAAGCGCATGAAGGCGTTCGAGACGGATATTCCGGGTCTCGTCGGCCTGCACGACCGGATCGCCGCGCGGCCGAACATCAAAGCCTATCTCGCATGCGAGCGCCGCATTTCCTTCAACGAGCAGGGCATCTTCCGCCGCTATCGCGAGCTCGACAATTAGCCGGTCCGGACGGAAGCTGGCGGCAGCCCCCGTTCCGGACCGGCCGTTTCGGGCGCGATCAAGCGCCCGAAAACCTGATGGCTTCCGGCAAATTGTGAGCGATCGTGACCAGCCCGCTCGCTTGACTCATCGGGCGCAAGGTCGTGCTCGTCGGGACAGGGCGGCTCGCAGAACATTGTCGCGTCTTTCGTTGTGTGGGTGCGCGTTTCCTCTAGCGAGGCTCGCATCCGGCGACGTCAGTCGATCGAAGGAGGGCAGCGTTTTTCCGTTTAGGGTGCTGAGGCGTGATGCGCGCTCACCACACGCCCGGCAGCAAACGGTAGCGCACTCGCGCCGCATAATCGGCATAGCCCGGCAAGCCCTCGCGCAGCGTGCGCTCCTCGATTCCGATGCGGACCGCAAACAGCGCGAGGAAGAGGGGCGCCATCGCAAGTCCCCACCACGAGCCAAGCAGCAGCGGGAGGCCCGCGAAGAACAGGACCATGCCGCTGTACATGGGATGGCGCACATGAGCGTAGGGACCCGTCGAGATCACCCGCTGTGCGCGCTCGGCTTGCAGCTTCACCACGGGCGCCGCGAACGAGTTCTCGCGGAACACCCACATCGTGAACAGCATGCAGAGCACGAACAACACGAAGCCGAGGATCTGCAGGGCGAGCGCTACGTCGGATGCAAGCAGCCGCCGGTCGAGCCCCATCGCGACCAGCCAGGCCAGCATCGCAACGATGAACACTGTGATGAACGCCTTGTCGGCAGCCGGCTGGTCCCGCTGGATGACCGGACGCAGACGCTCGGCGAGCAGCGCCGGGTCGAGCCGGTAGAGCCACCAGCCACAGAGCGGGCCGAGCAAGGCAGAGGTGAGGAGGAACACCCAGGCCGAAGGCCAGTGCAAGGTCCCGGCGCAAGCAAATAGCAATGCACCCATCGCGACGGTGAAGATCATGTTCTGCAACAGCAGTCGGGCGATCATGCTCGATCCGGCTCCATCTTGGACTGTTGTATAGAGATTTTTTCCGGCGAACATGCGGCCGGCGCGATGGGCCGGCTTCAGATCTTGATGGGCGGTGTAAAGGCTGCGATGAGCCGAACCAGATCCGCCTGCCGTTTGGTGCCGGTCTTGATGAAGATCCTGGTGAGATGGGTCTTGATGGTCGTTTCGGCGATGCCCATGCTTCTGGCTACGTCAGGAACCCCGCCGATTTCGACGATGGCGAGGAAGACGCGCAGCTCGGTCGGCGTCAGCTTGAACAGCTTGCGGATGAGGTCGGGCGCGACGATCGTATCGATCGCTGCGTTGCTGACGAACAGGACGGCACAGGCCTCAAAGCTGGCCCCGAACATCTTCCGGCGCCCGGCGGTGAGTGGCAGGAGATGCCCGACATAATGCGAGCCGTCGCGGGCCGCCAGATGCAGC
This sequence comes from Bradyrhizobium genosp. SA-4 str. CB756, assembly GCF_000473125.1. Taxonomy (NCBI): domain Bacteria; kingdom Pseudomonadati; phylum Pseudomonadota; class Alphaproteobacteria; order Hyphomicrobiales; family Nitrobacteraceae; genus Bradyrhizobium; species Bradyrhizobium genosp. SA-4. The sequence continues at coordinate 1,455,130 of NZ_KI421499.1, forward strand.
GAGATGCTCGCGCTCGTCATCGCGCGGTCGCCGACAGCGGTCCCCGCCAGCGCCTGGCGCAGCGCACGATCGGCATTCAGGTCTGAGGTCACGAGCCGGCCGTGAACAGAGCGAAGCACGTCGGCGCCATCGAGAAGCTCCCGCGCGCTTTCATTGGAATGGGTGATATGGCCGTTGGCATCGAGCAACAGGACGGCGGTTCGCAGGGCGTCGAGCGTCCGGGCCGACGCCGTCCCGAGTTCGTTCTGCTGCTGGAGCTTCTGCCGGACCAGCATCGCGCGCTGCATGTGCGGCGTGAGGTAAGAGATCACCTGGTACATCCTGCGATCGACAGGACCTCCGGCCTTCATGATCGAGAGGCGGGATATCCCGTCGGCGGACTTGTCGAGCAGGATATTGGCGGCGTCCTCGAGACCCTGCGGCCGGGTCCATTCGTTGTAGAACGTGGTCGTCCGGAATTCGTCGACGTCGATCCAGTCCCGGATCGTCTGGATCTGGCCGACCGGCGCGTGGAGCACGCCGCGCGATGGATCGAATGGCTCATAGGTTTCGATGTAGGACTGAATATAGGCCGGCTCGACACCGACGGCGTGCGAAATCACGGCCTCGCCGCCGGCCCCGATCCGGACCAGGCCGCCGCTCTGACCGCCCGCCAGATCGACGATGCTGCCAAGCGTGGTCGTCCATCGGGAATCGTCGAGCGAGGCATCGTAGATATCCGTCATCAGCGAGAGCAGCTTGTCATTCAGTTCCATTGGCTTGCAGTTCCATTGGCTCGTCCCATGGGCGCCCGGACGGGCTCGTCGGTCTCGCAGATGAGCACGCCGGATGCGGAATCTTGATGAGCCGGATCACACTTGATGTGACTGGGCAGGTGCCCGCTCGGTTCAGCGCCGCCTTTGCGGATGCTAAACGAGGCCGGCCGGGTGCTGGCGGCGAGGAGGGCGGACGTGGCGAGGAACAGCCGGGCCGGTGGCCAATGGAGGTCACGGCGGACGCGAACAACAGCGGGCCACCGGGATGAAGAGGATCGCGTTCTGCTCGTGGGGGGCGGGGTCAACCGCGCACGATATCGACCCGGCTAACCGGCAAAGATGCGACCGGACATACGAAAGGCCCGATCGACCGGGATCGGGCGTTTCAAGTTCAGAAGGACGCGATCAGACGAGCTGATCGATCCGCGTGCCCTGGCCCGGCGGCAGCGGCGCGGGCGGCTGCGGCTTGTAGGTCGGGTCGTTGTCCTTGGCCTTGGTTTGATCGTCCTGCTGCTTGATCGCGTCGTAGCTCGGCACCACGATCGCGATCGGCGGCGGCGCAACGGTAGAAACGCTCATCCACAAATCCTCACACATGGAAACAATTGACCCTGCCCCGGGAGGAGCGAAATTTCCTTCAAGGCAATTGTTAAAATGCGAGGAATGGTGCGGTGGAATGCGCCTTTTCGCGCCTCATCGCGCTGTGCAAGGAAGCGTACGAACCTCTCCTCGTCATTGCGAGCGCAGCGAAGCAATCCGGTCTGCCTCCGCGGAGGGATTCTGGATTGCTTTGCTGCGCTCGCAATGACGGAGCGTGCGGAGAGAGCGAGGCTTGCCTACTCGTCCTTGCCGCGCGTGATCGCGATGGAGGCATCCGTCTTGGTGCGGGTGCAGTCCATGTTGAGCCGCCGGTAACGCATCGTGATCTTGTCACCGCGCAAGAGACCCATCCGCTTCAGGCAGCGTGTCGCGCCCGTGGTGGTGTCGTCCTTGGTCACGGTGAAGACGATCGCCGCCATCGACCCCACCAGCGCGAAGAACTCCGGCGTTGGCTTGCGGTCGCCCTTGGCATAGAGCTCGATCGAATATTTGTCGCCGCGGCAACCCACCGACAGCTCCTTGGCCGAGGGATGCGCCAGGTACACGATGTTGCCGGCGCGGAAATTCACCTTGAGACGATCGATCTGGTTCGCCAGCTCCTTGGCACTGTCATCGCAGCGGTCGGCGCGCGCGGGCGAGGTGAGGGTCACAAGGCCGGTGACGGCGGCGGCGACAAGAATCGCGCCGCGGAGGTTCAGTTTGAAAATCATGATGAAAAGCCCCTGAGGGCGCGCATTCAACCTTTGTCGCGCCCGGAGCGCAAGGGGTGCACCCAGGTCTTCCGAGCATCATGATGGCCATGCGGCTCCGCTGACATCGCAGAAAGAGGGCCGTCAGGCTGCCGAATCCGGATGCCCCGGCCGCGCCGGAACGCCTTCCCTTTGCGTCAAAAAAGCTTAGAACGCTTCTATGCTAGGGCCCGCCAGGGCTCCAAAACCCCGAGATTTGCCCCATGAACGCTCCCACCGCCTTCCCCGACCCGTCAAAGCCCGTTCCGCCCTACAAGCATACCCCGCTGTTTCCCCTGGGCAAGGACGAGACGCCCTACAAGAAGATTTCGTCCGAGGGTGTCAGGGTCGAGAAGGTTCTGGGCAAGGACATGCTGGTGGTGTCGCGCGAAGCGCTGCGGGCGCTGTCGGAGGCGGCTTTTGGCGACATCAATCACTATCTGCGCCCCGGCCATCTGAAGCAGCTTCGCGCGATCCTCGAAGACGGCGAGGCGAGCCCGAACGACAAGTTCGTCGCGCTGGACTTTTTGAAGAACGCCAACATCGCGGCCGGCGGCGTGCTGCCGATGTGCCAGGACACCGGCACCGCGATCATCATGGGCAAGAAGGGCTGCAACGTCATCACCGACGGCGACGACGAGGCCGCGCTGTCGGAAGGCGCGCGCGATGCTTACTTGCGCCGCAATCTGCGCTACTCGCAGGTGGCTCCGCTCTCGATGTACGAGGAGAAGAACACCGCCAACAACATGCCGGCGCAGTGCGAGATCTACGCCGAGGGTGACGACGCCTACAAGTTCATGTTCATGGCCAAGGGCGGCGGCTCCGCCAACAAGAGCTTCCTGTTCCAGGCGACGCCCTCGGTGCTGACCAAGGACCGGCTGCTCGCGTTCCTGAAGGAAAAGATCCTGACGCTCGGCACCGCCGCGTGCCCGCCTTATCACCTCGCCATCGTCATCGGCGGCACCTCTGCCGAGCTCTGCATGAAGACGGTGAAGCTCGCTTCCGCCCGCTATCTTGATGCGCTGCCAACCCACGGTTCGCCTGACGGCAACGCCTTCCGCGACGTCGAGATGGAGAAGGAAATCCACAAGATGACGCAAAGCCTGGGTGTGGGCGCGCAGTTCGGCGGAAAATATTTCTGCCACGACGTGCGCGTGATCCGCATGCCACGTCATGGCGCTTCGCTGCCGATCGGGCTTGGCGTGTCCTGCTCCGCCGACCGCCAGGTGCTGGGCAAGATCACCAAGGACGGCATCTATCTCGAGGAGCTCGAGCACAATCCGGCGCAGTATCTGCCGCAGGTCGAGCAGTCGCTCGGCGGCGAGGTCGTCAAGATCGACCTCGACCAGCCGATGAAGGACATCCTGGCGACGTTCTCGAAGTACCCGATCAAGACCCGCGTATCGATGACCGGCACCATGATCGTCGCGCGCGACTCTGCCCATGCCAAGCTGCGCGAGCGGCTGGAGAAGGGCGAGCCGCTGCCTGACTATTTCAAGAACCATCCGGTCTATTACGCCGGCCCCGCCAAGACGCCCGAGGGCTACGCCTCCGGCGCGTTCGGTCCGACCACTGCGGGCCGCATGGATTCTTTCGTCGACCAGTTCCAGGCTGCCGGCGGCTCGATGGTGATGGTGGCCAAGGGCAACCGCGCGCCGGCGGTGCGCGAGGCCTGCAAGAAGTATGGTGGCTTCTATCTCGGCTCGATCGGCGGTGCCGCGGCGAACCTTGCCGAGCACTGCATCAAGAAGGTCGAGGTGCTCGAATATCCCGAGCTCGGCATGGAAGCCATCTGGCGCATCGAAGTCGTCGACTTCCCGGCGTTCATCATCATCGATGACAAGGGGAACGACTTCTTCAAGGAATTGAATTTGGGCTGAGCTGTCATGGCCGGGCTTGACCCGGCCATCCATCGTTCTTTGATGGATACGCGGGGCAGGCCCGCGTATGACGAGATGTATTATCGGCGAAGCCTCTAACTACAATTCGTGACCTGGTTGGAGCACAGCGCGCGCCACCAGCCGTGGACGCCGTCGTAGCTCTCGACGAGGCCCCAGACGCCGCTGCACGCCATGAGCCGCTTCGGTCCGCCGTCGCCGTCAATCGGGCCGCCAAGCTCGTGCTGAGCTGGCATCCATTTGGCATCGACGAAGGGCGCCTGGAAAAGTCCGCCCATGCGCGTGGCGCCATTGGCGTAATTCGCGCCGACCTTGTTCGACGCGACCCAGCCGCGGCCCGCATAGGGTTTTGGCGCGCTGCGCGGATATCGCTTCTCGTCCTCGTAGTCCTTGCCCGGGGCCCTCGCGCCTTCGATCAGGAACCAGCCGTCCCTGAAGCCGACGATGCGGAATTCGGTGAGCCAGCCGCCGTCGGGCGTGTTCTCGGCGCCGCCGAGCTTGAGCCGGTAGGGCGGCGGCAGCGTGCCGAGCACGCGTGCTTTCACTGAAGGTTCAGCCCGCACGTTGAGGCCGCTCGGGTCCTTGTCGATGGACCAGGCGCCGAGATCGCACGGCTCGGTGCCTTCGGGCAGGCTGGCGCGTTTTGCGGCGAGATCGGCGTGCAGTTTTGCGAAGTCGGCGTCGTCGTTGTCGGGCGCCTGCTCGGTGCGCGGCTTCAACGCGGCCGAGATCGCGCGCGTCGCGTCCGCCGTCAGCGTGACGACGAGGACTTGGCGCGCGGCGAACACGCTTGCCGGCGTCTTCGGATCGTTTGATGGCGCCGGATAGATCGCGAGATAGCCGGTCGAGCCTTCGGTGCGGTAGGCGAGGCCTGCGACGTAGCCCGCCGGCACCATGGCGAGCGCGCTTGCACGCCACGCCGGTTCGGTGTCATCCGCGCGCGCCGCCAGTGTCGCGACACACAGGATCGTTGCCGCGATGAGACGGAGCGCACGCATGATGCAGCGCGGTCTTTACGCCCGCGCGCCCGTGAACGGGAAGCTGCCCATCGGGCCGATGCCCATTTCGCCGTTCATGCTATCGCCGGAGACCTTTCCGATGAACTCGAGGGTCAACGGCATCGGATTGGTGATCGAGACCTTCCAGTTGATGGCGTCGCCGCTGATGGTGCCGTCAAAGATCTCGGCGGAATTACCATCGGCGCCCTGCGTGCCCGTCAGCGTGCCGCCGGAGCTCAGCAGGGTCAGTGTCGCCTGCCGCTCGCCCATCGGCGTCGTCATCGTCAGATTCCAGTTGCCGTCTACGGCCATTCCCGTCTCCCGAACAAATCTCGGCGGGCCGCGACGATCCGCGGCCAGTCCTGGGTCGAGCGTATAGCGCAACTCGCGGGGCCTGCCTAACCCTGCATTGGAGGCATTTAGGCGCGGGCGGCCGCGCGACGGCGGCTGGTGACGATGAGCCTGAGAACCACATATTGCACGGCAAAGGCCAGGATCTTGGCGCCACCCGCGACCACTGTGATGTAGAACGCCCACAGCTTCAGATCGCCGGTCGAAGCCACGAAGATCATGCCCGCGCCGATCGCGAACATCAGCGCCGCCCACGCATAGCCTGCGGCCGTCACATATTCCGGGACGGTCTCGGTGACGATCGGCGGCATGTAGCGCAGCATCCAGCCGCGCTTGAGCATGATGGCACCGATCGCGAAATGCGCGATCGAGGGCTTTGCCAGCATGAAGCGGGGATCGTTAGTCAAAAGCGTGACGGCTCCCAACACGACAACGAGCGCGACGCTCGCGTAAGTCATGAAGTTCAACTGCTGCCCCTTGATGCGGGCGTAGATCACCTGCGCGACCGCGCCGGCAATCGCCACCGACGTCGCCAGGATGACGTTGTCGGTGACGAGATAGATGACTAAGAAGATGATCGCGGAGAGGAAGTCGGAGGCGAGGCGGGCGAATACGTCCTTCATCGTCGGTCCTGTTCAGCGAGGGGCGGGCAGTGCGCCGGACGGCGTACCGTACTTGATCTGGCGATACTCAGGATACCACTTTGTGAAGTAGATCGCGCTGTTGCGGGCGGCGAAGGCCACCGCAAGGCTCGACCAGAGCGGCAGGCCGGGGACGTAGAGCAACACGAGATTGGCGCCTGCCATGAGCAGCGCGGCCGCGGTCCAGGCGCCGGTGATGATGTAATTGGCATAGCGGAAGCCGGGCATCGCCGCGGTCTCGGCCGGGACCGATTCAAGCGCATATTGCAGCGTGAAAGGATGGCGGACCAGCATCGAGCCGAGCGAGATGACGAAGATGCCGATATCGACCGACAGCTTCACGCCGAGCGTCCCAAGCGCGGGGTCGAGCAGCGTGAGATGGAGGCCGATCGCGGCGAACATGATCGCCGAGCCCGTGGCCAGGATCTTCACCGAGCGGCCGCGCGCCACGTCGATCGCAACGGTGGCGAGGCAGATCGCGGATGCCGCGAACACGCTGACCGCGGCCGACGTCACCAGCATAAGGAAGGTGAAGGCGCCGTAGGGCGCGAGGATCAAGAAAATCGCCATGGGCCGCCTCGGTCAGGTCGATCTTTACGATGTAAAGATCAGTAGTCCAGGCGCGACGTTGGGTCAAGCAAAATCTTTACAGTGTCAAAATCGTGTAGGTGACTTCCAGAAAGTGAAGTGCTGCAACGGCTTGGTCGGACGCCTCGTCGGCCAATTCCGCCCAGGGCAGGCGCGACAGGACCGGCAGCGCGGAGGCAACCAGGAGGCCGACGGCCAGCAGGATGCCTCCGTTGAAAATGGCATGGTCCCGTCGCCGCAGCCGGATCATCTGGAGCGCGAGCACGGCGCCGGTCAGGGCGAGGACGGCAAGGCAGCCCGCGGTGACCGAGGAAATGTGCATGGGAAACTCCTCTTTCCGTCGTTTCCTGGTTCGCAACTTCGTCGCGCCCGGAATGACCGGGCGCTACGCCGCTCCCACCCAGTTGCCGTGAAAGCCATCGGGCACGCGGTGGCCGAGCTGCACCAGTGCGACGGGCCCGACCTCGATATCGGAGGCGTTGAACACCGCGAGGTCGCTGCGGTTCTCCCGCGCGCGCCAGACCACGGCGAGCAGCCAGCCGTCGCCCTCGGGCGCATCTTGCGAGCGTTCGACGAACACCGGCTCGGAGATGGTATCGCCGGTGGGCAGCAGATAATGGCCGAGCCGCCGGCCGTTGCCGTCAACATGGACGATGCCCGAGAGCGCGCCGAACATCGGCAGTTTTGGATTGGCGCAGGCGTACCAGCCGTGACGGCTCTTCAACCCGGCGCGGCGATCGTCGATGCGCGGGAATTCGCCGGTGAGATCGTCCAGATATGTCTGCTGGAAGCGGTCGGTATTCCCTGAGAGATCGAACGTCCAGCGGCAGTGTCGGGCGCGCGATTTCTCCGGATCGGTCGGCCGTCCGTCGGGATGCGGAAACAGCGGCGCTTCCTCGAACTGCATGACGTCGGCGATGATGCGGTTCTCCTCCTCCCACGCGTTCATGACGTGGAAGACGTAGCAGGCTTCAGCCCGGAACCAGACGATGTCCTTCGCCGTGCCGCTGCGCTTCATCACGCCGACATAGGCGCCCTTGTCCGGCTCCCAGGCATAAGGCGGCCGTCCGCTCATCGCGCGCTCCATGCTGCCGGTGATGGGCAGGATCGGAAACAACACATGGTTCGCGGTGACGATGAAGTCGTGCACCATGCTGGCATAGGGCGCCTCGAAACGTTCAAAGCGCGTTGCCTTGCCGGAGGGATCGATCGATCCGTAGGAGAGGGCAGGCGTCAGCGGCCCCGCGGCGTTGTAGCCGAAGAACACGAGCTCGCCTGTGACGGGATCGACCTTCGGATGCGCGGTGAAACTGCCGGCGACGCGGCCCTGGTAGTTGTGATAGCCGCGTGTCGCGAGCGTGCCCGGCTCGATCTCGGTCGGCAGATGCGCTTCTTCCAGCGCAAGCAGCTTGCCGGCATGGAAGATGATGTTGGTGTTGGCGACGCCGCCGTCAGTGAGGTTTGCCGGGGCATCCGGCAGCTTGCGGCCGAAGCCGCCGAACAGCGCACGGCCGGCATCATGCTCGGCGAGCCATTTCGGCGTGCGGACCCAGCGGTTGCGATAGCTGGCGCGGCCGTTCTCCAGATGAAAGGCATGCAGCATGCCGTCGCCGACGAACCAGTGCGCACCGGGGGAATCGAACTGCGGATTGGGCCCGTTGCGATAGAGCGTGCCGTTCAGCTCGCGCGGCAATTCGCCGACGATCTTGAGGAAGGGCGCGTCGGCCTCGAATGGAATCGGGCCGAGGTTATGGCGGCGCTCGGCGATAGCGTCCTGCTGCACGGCGTTGCCCTCCATATCTTTACATCGTCAAGATTCGATAGGGCCGATCGCGGCTTCCGTCAAGTGAAATCTTTACACTGTAAATATTGCGTCATATAGCTTGCAAATGGCCAAGAGCGACACCAAGGGCGAAACAGCGCGTCACCCACGTGCCCCCGGACGAACAACGTCGACCGCGGCGTCGCGCCCGGCGCGCCGCCCAGCGAGTGCGAAGACCGATACGCCCTATCATCACGGCGCCCTGCGCGAGGCGCTGCTCCAGGCCGCCGAACGGGTGCTGGAGCGCGACGGGCTTGGCGGCCTGACGTTGCGGGCGGTGGCGCGCGAGGCCGGCGTCTCGCATGCCGCGCCGACGCATCATTTCGGCGATCTCACCGGTCTCGTCAGCGAGCTCGCGGCCGTCGGCTTCCGCCAGTTCAACGCGGCGATGGCCTCGTCCTGCGAGGCCGCCGCCACGCCGCTCGAGCGCGCGCTGGCGCGTCCGAAGGCCTATGTCGCCTATGCGCAGGCGCATCCCGGCATGTACGGCATCATGTTCCGGACCGAGCGGCTCGATTATTCCAGACCGTCGTTGCAAGAGGCGGCTGAGGCTTCGTTTGCCGGACTTGCCAATGCCATCGGCGCGATGCGCCAGGAGCAGATCAGCGGCGATGCGCTGACGTTGAACCAGGGCGCGGCGATCGCGCGCGCCTGGTCGATGGTGCACGGCTTCACCATGCTGCTGCTCGACGGGCGCCTCGAGGACATTCTGGAGCGTCTGCCCGAGGGCACGACGGCCGAACGGCTGCTCGAGGCAATGCTGACCGCGCCCATCACGGGCAAGCTGCCAGGGCCCTGATCGACGGCCGAGGCAACCCTTGCCGTGGTCAGGCGTTGACGCCGCATGGCAAGATCACCGCGCGCTCCCTGGAAACGCCCCAATCCGCGCAAGCGCGCGGGCAAGGCATCCAAGCACCTCACGCCCGCGCAGAAATCGGCGGCGAAGACGCGCGCCCGCCGCGCCGGCCGCCGCTATCCCAACCTCGTGGACAACATGCGCATGGCAGCGAAGAAGACTTCCAAATCCTCGAAGGCAAAGACGTCAGCGAAGAAAAGATCAACGAAGAAGAGCCGCAAGCGCACCGCGAAGAAGACGGCAAAGTCCTCGCGCAAGCGCAAGTCACCGGCGCGGGGAAAGGATCCGCGCGGCGGCCTGACCGCAGCCGGCCGCAAAGCTTTTGCGCGCAAGCAGGGCGCTCACTTGCGGCCCGGCGTCACCAAGAAGGAGTCCGAGATGACGCCGCAGGAGATGCGGCGCAAGGGCAGCTGGGCAGTTCGCTTCTACGGCCGCGCGAAGCTGCCGCCTCTCGTCGATGAAAACGGGAAGCCGACCCGTCACGCGCTCTCGGCGCATGCCTGGGGCGAGCCCGTCCCGAGGACGGTTGCGGCGGCACGGCGCATCGCGGCAAAGGGCGAGCGTCTGCTGGCGCGCTATCGCCGCGCCAAGGCCAGGGGGTAGTGCCTAGCGCATCGTTGCGAGCTCGACAGCGCGGCCGCGATTGCCGATGATCTTCACCTCGTCCTTGCCGCAAGTGAAGCTGCGGGCGAAATCGTCGGCGGCCTTGCGCGCAAGCTTGTTGGCGTCGGGGTTGGCGACTGCATCGACATAGGCGACATGGCAGACCGGGCCCGGCGGCAGCCGCGTCACGACCAGCAGGGCTTTGGTGTTCGGCCGTCCCTTCTTGTCGGGATCGTTGTTGTCGGCGATGTGCCAGCGCTGGATGATCGCAAACGGCTTTGCGCCCGCAGTCCGCCATTCGACGGTGGTCTCGGATGAATTGAACGAGGCGAACCAGGTCTGTGCCGCCGGTTCCTCTGCAGCGACCTTGCGGCTGCGGCCGACCGAGACGATCTCGCGCAGATCGTCCTCGTCGATCAGCACGATCAGGCCGCCCTTGCCCGGGCAGACTCGCGTCGTGCTGCCGTCGAGCTCGCTGGGTTTGCCGACCTGACGGCAGTCCTTTGGCGCTGTCGACGTGTAGGAGCTGCCCATGGATTGGGCGACTGCGCTATTGAGGCCGATGCAGCTGATCAGGACGGCCAAGCCGGTGCGGGTCATACGGTTCATGATGACACCTTCAAGTCGCGGGAACCTTTCCATCAGACGTCTTCATTGTGGGCAAGGTTCAAACAACGGCGCGATAGACCTGACAGCGGCGCGGAATCGTTCTAGAAGGGCGGCTTCCGCCCGCGCTTGCCGCATCTCGTTCGCGTCACTCATTCGATCATGCCAGCCATCGCTTCCAGCAAAGCTTATCGCGTCGGCCGTTCCAAGACCGGCCTTGGCCTCTTCGCCACCATGCCGATCAAGAAGGGCACCCGGATTATCCGCTATTTCGGGCCGATCCTGGACTCGCGCATTCCCGCGCATGACGAGATCGAGAACAAATATCTGTTCGAGCTCAACGGCCGCTGGACCATCGACGGCTCAGTGCGCAAGAATCTCGCACGCTACATCAACCATTCCTGCCGGCCCAACGCGGAGTCGGATGTCCGCCCGCGCGAGCGCAAGGTGTTCATCCGCGCCATCAAGAACATCGAGCCCGGCGACGAGATCAACTACGATTACGGTACCGACTATTTCAAGGCGTATCTGAAGCCGATCGGCTGCAAATGCGCCTCCTGCGAGAACAAGCGCAAGAAGCTGCGTGCCGAGGCGCGGGTCGAACGCGCCAAGGTGAAGGCGCGCACGGAAGCCAAGGCCAAGAAGGCGCGCGTCAAGGGCGCCAAAAAGAAGAAGCTGAACGGTCACGCGTTCGTCAAGGCCCGCGCGGGGGCATAGCCTTTAACCGAGGTGTCATGCCCCGCGAAAGCGCGGCATCCAGTACGCCGCAGCTTCTCCGTATCCGCGGCGTCTCTGGAATACTGGGTCGCCCCGGTCCAGTGCACAGTTGCGCACAAGGCCGGGCGCCGACAGCCGCGGATGTGGCCTTACGCCGCCACAACACTCCCGCTCTTCCGCAATCCCACATATTGCAGCTCGGCGAACACGCCGGTTGCGACCGCCTGCGCCACGATCATGAGCTCGCCGGCAAGGTTCGGCGACACCGCGCCCGAAAGCAGCAGCGCGATGCTGGCGATCGTCCAGGCTGCGTTGCCGATCACGACCAGCAGCACGAGCGGCTTTGCAAGGCAGGCGCGCGAGGCGAGCCAGCCGACCAGAGCGGTGTAGGCGATCAGGAACAGGCCGGTCTCGCGCAGCAGCGCTTCGGGCAGGTTGAACAGCGAAGCAAACGCGCCTGCGCCGAAGGTGAAGCCGAGGGCGGCGATGCCGCTGAAGATGGCATCGGCGAGCAGGGCGCGGCGCAGGAAGGTGGATGCGTCGATCATCGTAGGTCTCCTTGGCTGGTTGGGCTCGGGGTGGAATTCAGCGCAGTCCGCGCCACCAGGCGCGAAGCAAGCGGGCGATGCGGTACGGGCAGAGGCTCCTGCCGACGCCGTGCTCGAAGGCGACAACCTGGGCGACGACATAGTCGCCGGTCGAATGCACCAGCGGCTCCGGCATGTTGAGGCTGCGCGCCAGCATGCGGGTGGCGAGCGCGATCGCCCATGGAAGAAGGTGGTCCACGACGGTTCGGTAGAGCAGCAGCGCGATCATGGTCATCTCCTGTTGCGACCCAAGATGCGCGCGCCCGCGCCCCAATTCGATTACCTCGCGGGTAATGGAAGGGCTGAAATCCGCATGCTAGGTTTTCGACCATGAACGCACACGCATCCACGGCACAGGCCGAACGCAGCCAGCCGGTCCATATCGGCGATCATTTGCGCGAATGGCGGCAGCGCCGCCGGATGAGCCAGCTCGATCTGGCGGGCGAGGCCGAAATCTCGGCGCGGCATTTGAGCTTCGTCGAGACCGGACGAGCCGCACCCTCGCGCGACATGGTGCTCAGGCTCGCGGAGCGTCTCGATGTGCCCTTGCGCGAGCGCAACGTGCTGCTGGTCGCGGCCGGTTTCGCGCCCGCGTTCCCGCAGCGCCCGCTGGAGGATCCCGCCTTGAAATCAGCCCGCCAGGCGATCGACCTCGTCCTCAAGGCGCATGAGCCCAATCCGGCGCTGGCCTATGATCGGCACTGGAACCTGGTCTCCGCCAATCGCATGGTCGCGCCGCTGCTCGAGGGCATCCCGGAGCGGCTGCTCGGCCAGCCCTTCAACGTGCTCCGGCTCGCCTTTCACCCGGAGGGGCTGGCGCCGCGCACCGTCAATCTCGCGGAATGGTGCGCGCATCTGCTCGAGCGGCTGCACCGTCAATGCGAGGCCAGCGCCGATCCCGAGCTGATCAAGCTCTATCACGACCTCAAGAGCTATCCCATTCCAGCGCGCTCGGCGCCGTTGTCCAGCGACGCCGTCGCGATCCCCTTCAAGCTGCGCCATGATGGAGAGATACTAAGTTTCTTCTCCACCACCATGGTGTTCGGCACTCCCGTGGACATCACCCTGTCCGAGCTGGCGCTGGAGACGTTCTTCCCGGCGGATGAACGCACGGCCGAGCGGCTCAAGCAGATGGCCGCAGCCATGTCCTAGTGCTATATCCGGCGCCCTTGCCTCAGGGCGTGTTCGGCTTATCTTGGGGCGAACTCGCACCGCCCGAAGGAGGCGCCTGACATGAGCACGCTCAAACCGCTCCAGATCGACGTCGTCTCCGACGTGGTGTGCCCGTGGTGCTATATCGGCAAGCACAGGATCGAGAGCGCGCTGGCGCTCGTGCCCGACGTTCCCGTCAAGCTCAATTTCCGTCCCTTCTTCCTCAATCCCTGGGTGCCGCGCGAGGGCATCAGCCGCGAGGCCTATCTCACCCAGAAGTTCGGCTCGGTCGAAGCGTACAAGGGCATTGCCGGGCGCGTCGTCGCGGCTGCCAGCGAAGAGGGCCTCGTCTACAAGCCAGAGCTGGTGGCGCGGCAGCCCAACACGACCGATTGCCATCGCCTGATCCTCTGGGCCGAGGCGATCGGCAAGGCGCCCGAGATGAAGCAGCGCCTGATGGAGCTGTACTTCCGCGACGGCGGCGATCTCACCGACGTCAACGTGCTGGTGCAGGCGGCCGCCGATATCGGCCTTGACGCCGACGACGTGCGCAAGCGCCTCGCCACCGACGAGGACGTTGCGCGCGTTTCTGCCGACGCGCAGGAGGCCGCCGAAAAGGGCATCTCCGGCGTGCCGACCTACGTCTTCGCGCAGAAATATGCCGTCTCCGGCGCGCAGGATCCGAACCTGCTCGCCCGTGCCATCCGCCAGGTGTTGGAGGAGATCAACGCGCAGGCGGCGGAGTAACTGGCCTATTTGCGGAGCAGGTGAACTGCCCGGCGCGCCGCCGCGTAGGCGGCGCCGTGCGCTGCGAGCGCTCCGTGAATGAGCGCCACAACCGGATCGTTCCGCCGCAGCGGGATCAGCACGTCGCCGATCGCGAAGCGTCCGCGCCAGATCGGATTGATCATGGGATGGTCGGCACTCGCGGTGGAATCCGCGCTCGCAATGGCCGGATCGGCGCAGAGATGGCGGGTGAGGTCGAGCGTGAGCTGCACGCCCGGCGAATATTTTGCAAAACGCTCGTCGATGCCGAGCTTGAAGAAGAAGGCGCGGTCCCGGTGACGTAGCACGATGCCGGCGGCGACCGGCGTCGTGCCGGCGCGCAAGCTGACGATCTCGCACTGTGCGGTTTCTGCCAGAGCCGGCACGGCGCGGCGGATGAAGGTTGCGTCACCCGCATCCTGGATTAGCGCAGTGCCGCGCTTGCCTTTCCAGCCGCTGGCTTCAAGCTGCAAGAATGTTTCGAGCGCGAGCCTGATCTCGTCAGGATTGCGCGCGACTTCGAATGCGACGGGCCCATGCTCTTCGAGACGATGTCGCTGGCGGCGCAGCTCCTTGAGCTTTTTGGTGCCGAGCGCCTCGCGCAGCAGCGTCTCGCCATCCTGCGTCGCGTCGAGGCTGGCGCGGATGTAGGAACCGAGCACGCGCGGCTTCAGGCCGTCGCGGTTGAGAACTTGCTGGAGTGAATTCATCGCCGCGCCGTCGAGGGCGACGTCGTTCAGCACGAGCGCATGCGCGCCGGCCTCGCGTGCCTGCTGCAACAAGCGCGCGGCCGCCTCGACCGGAGCGTCGCGGTCGATCAGCGGGCTGCACAGCGTGCCGTAGGGATGCGCGCTCACCAGCGCGGGCAGGGGGATCTTCAGGGCGCGCCAGAGCGAGATCACCGGCATCAGCCCGGTCAGCCGCACTGAGGATCCATCATATGCGGCAAGCGCGGAGGCATCCGTGCGGCCGCGCGCACTTGCGCTGACAGCGAGCTCCCAGGCGGGCAGATAATATCCGTTCGGCTCGACCGCGCGCTGCGCCAGCGCACGCCATTGGCCGGGGTCGATCGCAGTGAGCGGGACGCGCGCGCCCATGGCCGCGGCATGCCTTGCCGATGCCGGATTGATCGCAGCCTGGTGCGCGATATCGACCACGTCCCGTCGTTCCCCGTTCAGGAGGTCATGCTTAGCGCAAAGATTGGAAAATACCGTTGGGACGCCGCTTCAATTCGAGTGGTAATATTAACACCCCGTTCAGCATCCGGGCGGACGATCGCCGGCCGTATCGGTGGATGAACGATTGCTCTCGCTCCGGAGGATCATCATGATCGCGACATCTTTCACGCCGGTTGCTTCGCTCGTTGGCGGCGCGTTGATCGGTCTGTCTGCCGTGCTCCTGATGTGGGCGACGGGACGGATCGCCGGGGTCAGCGGCATCGCGGCGCGGCTATTTCCGCCTTACGAGGACCGCGAGCTCGCCGGCCGGCTCGCCTTCGTCGTAGGCCTCGTCGCCGCGCCACTGCTGGTTCTGCTTGTGACCGGACGCCTGCCGGCGCAAACGATCGCCGCGACAACGCCGGTGCTGGTCATCGCCGGATTGCTCGTGGGCTTCGGCTCGGTGTGGGGCAGCGGCTGCACGTCCGGCCATGGCGTCTGCGGCCTGTCGCGACTGTCGGTGCGCTCGCTGGTTGCGACCATCACCTTCATGGCGACGGGCATCGCCACCGTCTTTGTGATCCGTCACTGGAGCTGACGACGATGACAATCCTCGTTCAATTCGCGATCGGCCTGATCTTCGGCCTCGGCCTCATCATCTCCGGCATGTCCAACCCGGCGAAGGTGCTGAACTTCCTGGACGTCGGCGGCATCCCTGCGGGCACTTGGGACGCCAGCCTCGCCTTCGTGATGGCCGGTGCGGTCGCAGTGACCTTCATCGGCTTCAGCCATGTCCTGAAGCTTCCGCGTCCGTTCTTCGCCGAGCGCTTCTACGTTCCGACGCGAAAGGACATCGACCCCAGGATTGTTGTTGGTCCCGCGATCTTCGGCATCGGCTGGGGATTGGCAGGCTTCTGTCCCGGTCCGGCGCTCACCGCGCTCGGATTCGGTTCGCGGTCGGCCTTCGTCTTCGTCGCTGCGATGTGCGCTGGCATGATGCTCGCGCGCTTCATCGCGAACCTTCCGTCATCGGCGCGCGTCGCCGCGCCGACCGATCCGCTCGAGACCTGACATCGACGGGACCGGGCGAGCTGTCTCGCCCGGTCCCGCCCTTCATCGCTTCATCGATTACCAGCGGTCGCCGACACCGACGCCCACGCTGACGCCCGGCGTGTGAATGCCGACGCCGCCACGCGGACCGTCATCCCAGTCGCGATAGGCGCGGCGCTCATAATAGCGCTCACGCGGCATCCGGGCGTAGGAGTCGCGCACGATCACGCGCGCGCCGCCACGGGTGCGATAGCAATTGCCGGCATCGTCGCAGACGAGCCGCACTTCCTGGATCAGATCCGGGTTGGTGTATTCGCTGGTCGTATAGATGTCAGCGGCCTTTGCGCCGCTCGCCGCTGCCAGGGCTCCGACGCCAGCCAGCAGTGCAATCGTAAACGTCCTCATCACGTCCTCCTCGATACTGCCCTCGGCGGTAACAAGAAGGGGAGGCGGGGATCGTTCCGGCCCATTTACAGGTTTTTCCCGGAACTGCGCTATGCGTGTCGGTCCTAGATGGGCTCGTAGGTTTCCGTTCCGCAGGTGTCGTCGGTTTCGGCACGCCGGCGATCGACCACCTTTCCACTTGATATCGTCACAATGTAGGTCTGCATGCCGAGCGCCGTGCCGGTCGCCGAGGTGAGCTGTGCGCGGACGCAGGCGGTCCAGCCGGGTCCTCGCACCTGATGATGGGGTGGGGCCACATGCACCTCGCGCGGATAGGAGGTGTTGAGGAAGACCACGTCGATCTGCTCGCGCACCACGCGCTTGACGTCAGGGGGCGCCTCGGGCGGCGGCACCTCGGCTTCCTTCATGCGCATGAACTCGGGCACGGGCGCCCGGCTGTCGGCAAAGCCGCAGGCACCGAGCGCGAGCGCGCCGGCGAGCAGCGCCGCATGAGCAATGATCCGCAACATCCCTGGAGGTCCCCCGCGGGCCAAGAGATAGGCACGAATGCGATCCGGCGAAGTCCCGGTCGATCAAGATTTGCTGAAGGCCGCGATGTCGCGGCATTGGCTATTACGGGATTGCAGGCTAGTTTGTACCCCCAGAGGTGGGGGATTGCTCCAATGAGGATTTTGGTCATTGCGGCCGCCGTGCTGGCACTGACGGCTGTCTCGGCCGAGGCGCAGGGGCGCGGCAGAGGTCAGCCCAATGAAGGCGGCCAGAAAGCGGACAACAAGCCCAAGGTCGACGAGAAGGCCTACAAGGCCGCGCTCGAGCGCATTCCGGAGCCCAAGGAAAAGTATGACCCGTGGGGCGGGGCTCGCCCCACCGAGCCCACCAAGAAGCCGAAATAAAGCGTGGCGGGCGATGCGTTTGCGCACCCGCCTGCATATCGTCGTCGCGCTCATTGCGCTCTTGTTTGCCGCGCCGCCGTGCGGGGCCTGGGAGAGCTGGGGCAGCGATGCCGGTGGCTCGCGCTTCGCGCCGCTACGACAGATCACGCCCGACAATGTCGGCCAGCTCATCCGCGCCTTCGAATATCACACCGGCGATCTCGCCGCGCGCGCGCCCGAGGTGATGCGACGAACCAAATTCGAGGCGACGCCGCTGTTCGTCGAGGGCAGCCTGATTTTCTGCACGCCGTTCAACGAGGTGATCGCACTCGATCCCGGCACGGGCGCGCAGAAATGGCGCTATGATCCGAAGATCGCGACCAATCAGCGTCCTGCCAATCGCTATGTCTGCCGCGGTGTCACCTGGTGGATCGACGATCAGGCGCCGCCGGATGCCGCCTGCCGATCGCGTATCTTCATGGGCACCAACGATATCCGCCTGATCGCGCTCGATGCGAAGACTGGCATTCCCTGCGCCGGTTTTGGCAAGGGCGGTGAGATCAAGCTCGATATCGGCATGCGGCTGGATTGGCCGGGCGAATTCCAGATCACCTCGCCACCGGCAGTCGGCCGCGGTGTCGTCGTGGTCGGCTCCGCGATCGCCGACAACAGCCGCATCGATGCGCCGAGCGGCAGGGTGCGCGCGTTCGATGCGCGGAGCGGCGAGGCGCGCTGGACCTTCGAGCCGCTCCAGCGCGCCGGCATCGAAGCCGGCCATGCCAATGTCTGGGCGCCGATGTCGGTCGACGAAACCCGCGGGCTGGTTTTCCTGCCGACGACATCGCCGTCGCCGGACTTCTGGGGCGGCAAGCGGCCGGGCAACAACGAGCACGCCAATTCGGTGGTTGCGCTGCGCATCGAGACCGGCGAGCTCGTATGGGCATTCCAGACCGTGCATCACGACGTCTGGGACTACGATCTGGCGGCGCAGCCGACGCTCGCGCGCCTCGACACCGGCGAGGGCCAGCGCGACGTCGTGATCCAG
Organism: Bradyrhizobium genosp. SA-4 str. CB756; assembly: GCF_000473125.1. Lineage (NCBI taxonomy): Bacteria > Pseudomonadati > Pseudomonadota > Alphaproteobacteria > Hyphomicrobiales > Nitrobacteraceae > Bradyrhizobium > Bradyrhizobium genosp. SA-4. The sequence continues at coordinate 1,473,326 of NZ_KI421499.1, forward strand.
CCGACCAAGCAGGGCTTTGTGTTCGTGCTCGACCGCGACACCGGCAAGCCAGTCTGGCCGGTCGAGGAGCGCGCCGTGCCGCAGGGCGGCGCCGAAGGCGAAGCATTGTCGCCGACGCAGCCGTTCCCAACGCATGTTCCGCCGCTGACGTCGCAAACGATCTCGACCGATGATGCGCTCTCGCTCTTGCCCGGGCTGGGCCGCTCGTCTTGCGAACGGCAGTTCGCAGAGGCGCGCAACGAGGGACTGTTCACGCCGCCTTCGGTGCAGGGTACGCTGGAATTTCCATTCACCGGCGGCGGTGTGAACTGGGGCAGCGCGGCGTTCGATCCGGCTGGTCAGATCCTCTATGTCAACACCAGCCGCGCCGTGCATCTCATCAAGCTGATCCCGCGCGCTGAGGCGGCCGGATTCAATCCGCCGCCCGGACATGATTTCGGCCAGCAGCGCGGTGCGCCATTCGCGATGTCACGTGCGATGGTGACGTCGCCGCTCGGCATGCTCTGCAACAAGCCGCCATGGGGCGAGATGGTCGCGGTCGATCTGATGGGCGGAAAAATCCTCTGGCGCTCGACGGTCGGTACCACCGAGGATCTTGCGCCATTGGGCGTGCCGCTGCCTTGGGGCGCGCCGCTCCTCAACGGGCCCGCGGTCACCGCCGGCGGTGTCGTCTTCACCGGCGCGATGGATGCTTATCTGCGTGCCTTCGATGCGCGCAGCGGCAGGGAGCTCTGGCAGGGCCGGCTGCGGGTGCCCGGCGTCGCCAATCCCATGACCTATCTCTGGAAGGGCGAGCAATATGTCGCGATCGGCGCCGGCGGCCATTCCGAAGCGGGCACCTCGATCGGCGACAGCGTCGTTGCGTTTCGCCTGGCGCGGCCCGGCGAGGCGCCATCGTTATGGTCGCGCACGATCGATCGTCCGGGCGGACGATTTGTTGCGGCATCGACGACGATCGCTCTCGCGATCATCGCGCTTGTGATCGCAGCTCTGCGCTGGCGACGCCGTCGTCGTATCACGCCCTCTTAATCGCGATGTGGATGCGATGCGAACGCTCGTTCACATCGCGCGAATTATTGTACGAAAGCGAGGCCGACGCGCCGCTCGCTGCGCCATACGGGGCGGCAATTCCGCACGAAATTGTCGCGCGCGATCGAGAGCGTGAATGATTGCGGCAGTGTGACGGGTGAATCGAGGTCGATCGCCGCGCCGCCTTCGGACATGTTTCGCACGGTGCACGCTACACCGCTGTTTTCAAAGGTGATCGTCCCACCCTTGAAAACACGGTGACGCTGCGCTGCACGTTTCTCGATCATCGGCATTAATCCATAACGACGATTGTGAAATAGTGCATAGAAATTGCGTTGATCTAAACTCAATACTGGCGCTACTTGCACAGCGCTTCAGACTTCGTTTACGACGTTGGAGCGGTGACTCACTCCGCCGACTTTCCTCACAAGCCTTTCCTTTATGGCGTTACGCGCCGATGGAGATTCCGATGAAGACCACGCTTTCGATCTTGTTCGCCGCAGCATTCTCGCTGTCATCGATGCCCGCCCACGCCGTGAAGTGGGACCTCTCGACCATGACCTGTAAGCAATTCCTCGACAGCGGCGAGGACAACATCGCTGTCGTGCTGACCTGGATGGACGGCTGGTACAAGGGCGACGAGGACAACGCGATCATCGACACCGAAGTGTTCATCGAGAACGCCAAGAAGTTCGGTGCCTATTGCGGAAAGAATCCGACCGTCAGCGTCGTCACCGCGGCCGACGAGATCCTCGGCAAGTAGTTCTTGAAGTGTGCCGACCGTAGCGCGGATGCAATCGCGCTTCGGCGGACGCGAACGTGATGGAGAGCCGCGGCGCGCTTTTGCGCTCTCGCGGCTCTCTTCTTTTTCGGCGGATGCTCAGCCCGGCAGCATCGCGAAGGCGCTCGAAACCATCGCGACCTGCTTGTTGTCGGCGGCCGAGAGCAGCGTGACGCGACCAAAGCTCATGGTGCGCCCGAGACGCACCACGCGCGCGTCTGCGAGCACGTCCGAGGAGGAGACCGCGCGCATGAAATGCGTGGTCTGGTCGACCGTCGTCATCGGACGGTAGCCGCGATTGGCGGCGAGGTTCGCGATCACCATCGCGGTGTCGGCGAGCGCCATCAGCGCCTGGCCGCAGACCACGCCGCCGTTGCGGCACAGCCGCTCCGAGAACGGCATGCGCAGCAGCGCGCCGGGCTGCCAGTCCGGCGCGTCCGCCGGCTGGATGTGCTCGATGCGCTCGACGGCGAGGTTGAGATCCTGGACCCAGGGCGCAAAGACCTCGCCGAGGATGCGTCTCGCATCAGCGATGCCGAACCCGGCTTCTGGCTGCGTTTGCATTGCTGTCGTGTCCTCCATTGTTGCCGGATGTTTCGGCCATTCTGCGCGGATCGGCGCGGCAAAGTCACCCGGTCCAGCGCTGGCCCGTCGGCTTGAAAATGCCCGACTTCGCCCGATATGATAGCTCGCTTGGGAGCGGGTGGACGATGTTGCGTCGGTGTGTCCTCGTGTTTTCGTTGATAGCGCTTGGCCTCGTGCTGGACGGCTGCACCAGATGCGGCCCGATCTGGGACGATTGGCTGAACGCGCCGAAATCTTGCCGGTCGGACCGGCTCTAGCGCGCCATTCGGCCGCGAGCGGGCTGTTGACAGGGATGACGAGGCGCGGTTGATCCGCCCCTGATTGAATGATCGAGGAGTGAGTGATGAAGCTTTTCCGTATGGCGGCGGTGCTGCTGGCCGTGGTGGCGGGACCGGCCTACGCGCAAATGCCCAATCTCAACCTGCTGCAGGAAGGCCCGGGCAAGACCCCCGAGGAGAAGGCCGCGGATGCCGAGCGTGAAAAGGCCTACAAGGAAACGCTGAAGAAGATTCCGGACGCCAAGTCGTCCAGTGATCCCTGGGGCGGCATGCGCTCCGATCCCCCGAAGCAGCCGGCGGCGCCGAAGGCCTCGGCCGCAACCAGCGCGCCGAAGAAGAGCAAAACCGGCACCGCTGCCAACTGATCGCCCCCGTCGGAGGCCGCAATGACGCCTCCGGAACAGGACTCCTCTTCAGGCGGCCCGCTTCCTACATTGAGCCGGTCAGTATTGCGTAGAGGAGGGCCGACATGGCCGACCGGCCGCGGGATCTCGCCGAGCGGATGGCGCGCCGTCGCAAGACCGGTGGCAGGCCGGGCGCGACCACCGGCGACGGCTATCTGCGCGAGACCTTCACCCTGCCGCGCCCGGCGGCACGGGCGCGGGCGGAGGCCTTCTTCGCCCGCTACCCCAAGGCCGGCTATATGAGCGCCGTCGAGACCTGGCGCGAGCTGCCCGGCGGCGACATCGAATTCACCATGCGGCGGCTGCCCAGCGCGGATTAGGAGCGGGCCCTATTCGAGGGTTTCTGCGACGATGCGGATCCGGAACACCGGCTCCTTGGCCTCGTCGAGCAGCTCCATGTGCCATTCGGAGTCTTGCTGCAGCTTGCGGGCGATGCCGGCCGCCATATCGGCGCAGACGCTGGTCATCTCCCTCCAGGCCGAATCGCGATCGGCAAATTCCGTCGCTTGGTCCGCACAGCCGGAATAACGGCCGTTCCGGATTCGAAAGAAGTAAAGCGGCATTGGCTGGCACCGATCACGCGTGACGGCCCCGCCCCCAAGGCCATGGGCGCGCAGTGCAGTCCCAAACCATCCCAAGATCAATTCCGGGCGGCTACGGAATAGGCCCCGCATGGCATGCTGTGGGGCGAACGACTCGCGCCGCCTTGCCTGCTCAAGCGGTCTTGCGCCCGATCGCCTTCAGCTCCCGATCAATGCGCAGCTGCACCCGCCGGATCGCCAGCAGATCGATCTTGGTCTCGGTCTTGCCGGTCTTGACCTGCTCGCCGATCCGGAACTGCCACTGCCAGACCCCGGGGATTGCCGTCTTGGCGACGGTGAACTCGACGCCCCTGTGATTCATGGCCACCTCCCACGATTCACCTTCATCAGATGCCAAACATGTTGGGCGTCTTAATATTCCCGCGACAAGCGAAATCTGACGATAAGCCCCGGAGGGTTCACGGCTATCCCGAGAACGCGCGCGCTCCGCAACAAGCGAAATCGAATTCCGAAAGATACCCTGCACGAGCGCCGGTACTCCGTGGTTCTCCGACCATGAACAGAGTTCCGCGCGCGACACTGATCGACGCCAGCGCGCGGTAGCGCGCATCTATTATGCGACTCACGGCACGTGCCTTGCTTCGCCTCATGACGGCAGCAGCAAGCAAGGACATAGGCACTCATGCTCGGCATTCCCCGCCGCTACAGTCATTTCGTCTTCGGTGTCATCCAGTCCGGCCTGACCTCGCTGATCGCGGCGGGGATCGCCAGCTTTCCGGCGACAAGCGCAATGCTCTTCCTGCGGCACTGGACGCTGTCGTGGCTGGTCGCATGGGCCGCGATGCTGCCGATCGTGCTCGTGGCCGCGCCCGCGATCCGCGCCTTCTCGCTAAGGCTGACGCGGGAGGAGACCGCCCCGCGAACCGGCGGGCAGGCATGAAAAAACCCGCTTGGGGAGAGCCAAGCGGGTGAGAGGTTATTGGAGGCTGAGGTGCTGGGCTGCAACACCATAGCCCGATGACCCTAGCGGCCTCAGCTTACGGCAGCCTGACACGTCGGCAGATCGTGGTCGCTCCGGTGTTGCCCCCGCAAACAGAAAACCCCGCTCGGGGCCGAGCGGGGTCATCGACTGGGTATGGAGGCCCGGTGTTGGTCCACCGGGCGAAATGAAACTAGGGGAGTCGGCTTACAGGCGCCTGACGGAGGCAGCGAAAGCTTGCGCGGCACGAGGCCGCAGACTGGCCCCGCACAGGTCCCAATTTGGCCATCCGATCGCACAACTGGAGCCACACCCGCGGGCGAGATTCACTGCTTCGACGATGCCATGGGGGAAACGTGGCGCGCCGAGAACGGGGTGGCATCATGGATAACGTAGAGCGGTCATTTGCCGCCGCGACGGCGGCTGGCTTCGTGGTGCTGGTGATCGGCATCGCGCTATTGATGCTGCTGTAGGGCGGCGTCAGGCGCGCGGAAAGCGGGTCCGAGGCATCGGGCCCGGCACGATGGCGGCTTTCAAAAGCTGAAAACAACCCCATGCACAGTAGGGCGCTGGGCAATTTCGCTGCGCAATCAATGACTTAAGATAGGTGTTTAGATACCTTTAGTGCAGTTTCGCCGCCGCATGCGAAGCGGTCCCCCGGCGGGCATACGCGCGCGATCAGCCGCGCCGGGAGGGCCGGTCAGCTCCGAAGCCGGTTGCCAAACAGGGCCTGTCCAAACAGGTCCGAGCGCGGCCTAATGGACCTTGATCTCGCCCACGGGCAGGCGCAGCTCGGCGGCGCGCTCCTCGCGGTCCTTCTTGCGGAACTCGTTTTCCTTGCGCTCGAACTTCGCCATCTCCTCGAGCGCCGCCTCGAGGAAATGATTGCGCCTCGCCGCATCGTGGTGCGTGTCTTCCGCCATGACAGAGCTTCCCCGTTAGAGCGGCCCCGTCCCGACAAAGCCGGTAACCGCGCAAAGGTTCGGTGCCGCAGGATTGCGGATTTATGACGGCGGCCGGCGGCTGCGTCTTTGCTGCGCATCAGCTTCAATGGAAGAGGGGGCACGGCAAGATTGAATCTTCCGTCAGGCCCAAAGAAGGGTTGCGAGCCGGGCTAACCTCGCGATGAGATCCGCTCGAATGCCCTAAAGCGCGATGAGATCAGGATGAGTCATCATCGCGCTTTGGCTTGTTGTTTGCGCATGATCTTTTCGGAAATCCGCTACGCACTTTTCCGGATCATGCTTTAGCGAGAGGCGCACATGAGCGAGAAGGATGTCGAGCACAACTGCCCCGAATGCGACGGGACGGGCCGGGAAAGCGGCATGAAGCCGATGCACCTTGGTGAGAAGGTCGAGTTTCGTCCCTGCACCAGATGCGGCGGACCGGGAAAAATCAAAGAGGCCGCCGGCTGAGGCGGCCTCTCGCCGTCCTTGAGCCGGAAAACCGCTTCGCACTTTTCCGGAAAGATCACGCGTGAACAACAACCTGAAGCGCGATGACGATTCATCCAAATCTCATCGCGCTTTAGTGGCAGGGCTTGCCCAGCATCTGCGCGTAGCGGCTGTGGCAACCGTCGTGCAGCTGCCACCGCTTCGTGATTTTCATGCCGACCTTCGGAGCGCCCGACGACATCGGACCGCACGATGCGTGGGCGCAAGCCGCCGCCGAGCCGGCGAACACGGCCAGCGCGAGCGCGATCTTGATCATCGACTTCATGTCTCCTCCTGAGATTATCTACGTCTCGTAGCGCTACACATGTAAGCGTTACCATTTGTAGCATTTAAATACAAGCTCCCACCGCTTGATGGCCGGCGCTTTAGCCAGAGGAGCAGGGCACCTCAAAATTCAACTTCAGGAGGCTCGAAAGGCCGCGATCTGCGGTGCGCTCCTATCAGGACACCCGGCAAATCGAATTAGGACAGTGGAAGTTTTCACGGGCGAAGCAAAAACGCCGCCCGCTTAAATCGAGCGCGGGCGGCGGCTTTCCAGCCCCGGGTGGGAATGAGCAATTCCCCGGTGACGGTTAGTCTGCACAACCTATGCCAAGGTTTTGTGTCATCTAACGGGACACCCGCGCCAAGCCGACAAGGCTACCGCTGAACGTTCCCGTCGCAATTTGGATGAGGACTGAAAGAGGTCTCCAACTCAGGCGGTCTTACTCCTCATTCTCTTCTTCTGGCGGCGGATTGAGTCTGTTTCCAAGGAATGTGCTCGGAAGCGGAAGCCGGAGCAGTTCCATCGAGCGTCTGCAAATCTGCTGGGTTCGCTCGATTTCTGCGGCGATTAGAGCGGTCTGAACGGCGATTCGGTGGGAATAGTCCGGCATAGCGGCGCTCCCTGGTAGCAGGCGGGAGCGCTCTCGGTCTCTCAGCCACCGACGCCTACGGGCAGAGCCGAAGCCGGTGATGCGGCCTCAACGACCACCGGCCGCATTGGTTCAAAATTGAACTTAGGACACTCGCTAGAACAAACTGGGACACCGGGGGTCAAATACGGACAGCACCCGAATTCGCAAAAGAACATATTGCGAACATAGAACAGATAGGGTACATTACTTTTATCGACGACCCGCCGCCCAATCGTTTGTCCCACACGCGAATCCTCGCCATAAGGAGCACGACCCAATGTCCGCCACTGCCCTGCGTATCGTCGAAGGATCTTCCATGGACAAGAGTAAAGCCCTGGCTGCCGCGCTCTCCCAGATCGAGCGCCAGTTCGGCAAGGGATCGGTGATGAAGCTCGGCAAGAGCGACCGCTCCATGGACATCGAGGCGGTGTCTTCCGGCTCGCTCGGGCTCGATATCGCGCTCGGCATCGGCGGTCTGCCGAAGGGGCGCATCGTCGAGATCTACGGGCCGGAATCCTCGGGCAAGACCACGCTGGCGCTGCACACGGTGGCGGAAGCACAGAAGAAGGGCGGCATCTGCGCCTTCATCGACGCCGAGCACGCGCTCGACCCGGTCTATGCCCGCAAGCTGGGCGTCAACATCGACGAGCTCCTGATCTCGCAGCCCGACACCGGCGAGCAGGCGCTGGAAATTTGCGACACGCTGGTGCGTTCGGGCGCGGTGGACGTGCTGGTGGTCGATTCGGTTGCGGCGCTGGTGCCGAAGGCCGAGCTCGAAGGCGAGATGGGCGATGCGCTGCCGGGCCTGCAGGCACGTCTGATGAGCCAGGCGCTGCGCAAGCTGACGGCCTCCATCAACAAGTCCAACACCATGGTGATCTTCATCAACCAGATCCGCATGAAGATCGGTGTGATGTACGGCTCGCCGGAAACCACGACCGGCGGTAACGCGCTGAAGTTCTATGCCTCCGTCCGTCTCGACATCCGTCGCATCGGCGCGATCAAGGAGCGCGACGAAGTGGTCGGCAACACCACGCGCGTGAAGGTGGTGAAGAACAAGCTGGCGCCGCCCTTCAAGCAGGTCGAGTTCGACATCATGTACGGCGAGGGCGTCTCCAAGATGGGCGAGATCCTCGACCTCGGCGTCAAGGCCGGCATCGTCGAGAAGTCGGGCGCCTGGTTCTCCTATGACAGCCAGCGTCTCGGCCAGGGCCGCGAGAACGCCAAGGCGTTTTTGAAGGGCAACCCCGACATCACCGCCAAGATCGAGACCTCGATCCGCCAGAACTCCGGCCTGATCTCCGAGCAGATTTTGGCCGGCACGCCCGAGAGCGACGCCGACGGCGAGGAGCCGGCGGAGGAGTAAGACTTAACGCGAAGAGTTTTCGCGAGGAGCGGGCGCTGAGGACGTTGAGTTGCCGACGTCTTCAGTGCCCGTTTCGTTTTGGGCGTGACAGTGGGGTGGCACGCACCTCACCAACGAACGGCTCTGCGATGGGATCGCGAAAAACCGGTCATTGGTTGCGCCCTAGAGGCACATTCAAAGCCGTAGGGTGGGCAAAGGCGCGTAGCGCCGTGCCCACCATATTCCAACGTGCCGAAAGGTGGTGGGCACGCTTGCGCTTTGCCCACCCTACGAAACCTCCGTTGCATCTTACTCCGCGGCTTCCGCGTAATCGCTCACCGGCGGGCACGAGCACACGAGGTTGCGATCGCCATAGACGTTGTCGACGCGACCGACCGGGCACCAGTATTTGTCAGTACGCGAGACGCCGTCGGGGAAGCAGCCCTCAGCGCGGGTGTAGGCGCGCTTCCAGTCGTCGTCCGCGATGTTGTGCACGGTGTGCGGGGCGTGGCGCAGCGGCGATGCTTCGATCTTGAAGCGGCCGGCCTCGACCTCGGCGATTTCTTTCCGGATCGCGATCATGGCGTCGCAGAAGCGATCGAGCTCCGCCTTCGATTCCGATTCGGTCGGCTCGATCATCAGCGTGCCCGGCACCGGGAAGCTCATGGTCGGGGCGTGGAAGCCGTAGTCGATCAGGCGTTTTGCGATGTCGTCGACGGTGACGCCGCTCGTCGTCTTCAGCGGACGGGGATCGACGATGCACTCATGCGCGACGCGGCCCCTCGCGTTCTTGTAGAGCACCGGGAAGTGCGGATCGAGGCGCGCTGCGATGTAGTTGGCATTGAGGATCGCGATCTCGGTGGCGCGCTTCAGGCCGTCGCCGCCCATCATCAGGATGTAGATGTAGGAGATGGTCAGGATCGAGGCCGAGCCGAACGGCGCGGCCGAGACCGGGCCGACCGGGGCATCCGCCTGCGTCGCCGGATGGCCGGGCAGGAATGGCGCCAGATGCGCCTTCACGCCGATCGGGCCCATGCCGGGGCCGCCGCCGCCATGCGGGATGCAGAAGGTCTTGTGCAGGTTGAGATGGCTGACGTCCGCGCCGTAATCGCCGGGCCTGCTAAGGCCGACCTGCGCGTTGAGGTTGGCGCCGTCCAGATACACCTGGCCGCCATGGCCGTGCACGATGTCGCAGATCTCGCGGATGTGCTCCTCGAACACGCCGTGGGTCGACGGATAGGTGATCATGACAGCGGCGAGGTCGTTCGAATGCTTTTCCGCCTTGGCGCGGAGATCATTGACGTCGACGTCGCCGTTCTTCTCGCAGGCGACCACCACCACGTCCATGCCGACCATCGCGGCCGATGCCGGGTTGGTGCCGTGGGCGGAGGAGGGGATCAGGCAGATCTTGCGGTGGCTCTCACCGCGTGCGGCGTGATAGCCGCGGATCGCAAGCAGGCCGGCATATTCGCCCTGCGCACCGGAATTGGGCTGGAGCGAGATCGCGTCATAGCCGGTGATGTCGCACAGCCACTTCTCCAGCCGGGCGAACAGCGCATGATAGCCGGCCGCCTGCTCGCGCGGCACGAACGGGTGCAGCGAGCCGAATTCCGGCCAGGTCAGCGGCATCATCTCGGTGGTCGCGTTCAGCTTCATGGTGCAGGATCCCAGCGGGATCATGGCGCGGTCGAGCGCGAGGTCGCGGTCGCTGAGCTTGCGCATGTAGCGCAGCATCTCGGTCTCCGAGCGATGCGCGTGGAAGACGGGATGGGTGAGGAAGTCGGTCGTGCGCTTCAGCGCCTCCGGCAGCGCCTCGCGCGTGGTCGCGTCGATCTCGGCGTAGGAGAGCTGGCCGCCGAAGGCGCGCCACACGGCTTCCACGGTCGCCGGCGTCGTCGTCTCGTCGAGCGCGATGCGCAAATTGGTCTCGCTGACGCCGAGATTGATCTTCTCGGCCGCTGCGCGCGCGATGATCTCGGCGCGCTTGGCGCCGGCATCGACGCTGAGCGTGTCGAAGAAGCTTTCTGATTGCAGCGCAAAGCCGAGCTTGCGCAGGCCCGCCGCGAGCACGGCGGCGCGGCGATGCACGTTTCGCGCGATCTGCGAAAGGCCATCGGGGCCGTGATAGACCGCATACATCGAGGCGATCACGGCGAGCAGCACCTGCGCGGTGCAGATGTTGGAGGTCGCCTTCTCGCGGCGAATGTGCTGCTCGCGGGTCTGCAGCGCGAGGCGATAGGCGGGAGCCCCGCGCGAATCCACCGACAGGCCGACGATACGGCCGGGCAGCGAGCGCTTCAGCGCATCGCGCACCGCCATATAGGCCGCGTGCGGTCCGCCATAGCCCATCGGCACGCCAAAACGCTGCGCCGAGCCGATAGCGATGTCGGCCCCGAGCTCGCCGGGCGAGGCGAGCAGCGTCAGCGCCAGCAGGTCGGCGGCAACGATCGCGAGTGCGCCCTTGGCCTTCAGCGCTGCGATCGCGGGCCGGAGGTCGCGCACCGCGCCGGAGGAGCCCGGATATTGCAGCAGCGCGCCGAGCACGTCCGCCTTGTCGAGGTCGGTGAGGGGATCGCCGACGACCAGATTCCAGCCGAGCGGCTCGGCGCGGGTGCGCATCACAGCCAGCGTCTGCGGATGCACGTCCTTGTCGACGAAGAAGGCCTTGGCCTTGACCTGCGAGTGCCGCTCCGCGAGCGCCATGGCTTCGGCCGCGGCAGTCGCCTCATCCAGCAGCGAGGCATTGGCGACGTCGAGCCCGGTGAGGTCGCAGATCATGGTCTGGAAGTTGAGCAGCGCCTCCAGCCGGCCCTGGCTGATCTCGGGCTGATAGGGCGTGTAAGCCGTGTACCAGGCCGGATTCTCCAGGATGTTGCGCTGGATCACCGCGGGCAGGATCGTGCCGGAATAGCCTTGGCCGATCAGCGAGGTGAAGACCTGGTTCTGCCGGCCAAGCTCGGTCATGTGTGCGATCGCCTCGGTCTCGCTGAGCGGCTTGCCGAGATCGAGCGGGGCGGCCTGCCGGATCGAGGCCGGCAGCGTCTCCCCCATCAGCGCATCGATGCTTTTGGCGCTGACGGCTTCGAGCATGGCGGTGACGTCGCGTGCGGAGGGGCCGATGTGGCGGCGAACGAAGGTGGCGGTGTCGCCGTTGGATTTGCGGTGCGCGGTCATCATGGGTCCTCGCTAGGAGTTGCTGTCATCGCCCGCGAAGGCGGGCGATCCAGTACGCCGCGGCCTCTCGGGTCTAGCCGAACCGGCTGCGTTTACTGGATGCCCCGCCTTCGCGGGGCATGACAGTGAGTGTGGGGCGGCGGCTCGGCTCATGATCTTCACGCCGTATGTGCCTTGTAGGCGGCTTCATCCATGAGGCCGCCGAGCTCGCTTTTGTCGGCAATCTTGATCTTGAAGAACCACGCCTTGCCTTGCGCGTCCGAGTTCACCAGCGCCGGCTCGGCGGCGAGGGCATCGTTGGTCTCGAGCACTTCGCCCGTAACAGGCGCATAGACGTCGGAGGCGGCTTTCACGGATTCCACGACGGCGGCGGCTTCGGCCTTCTTCAACGCGCGGCCGACCTTGGGCAATTCGACGAACACGACGTCGCCGAGCTGCTGCTGCGCATAATCGGTGATGCCGACGGTGGCGACATCGCCGTCGATGGCGAGCCATTCGTGGTCGGAAGTGTACAGCGTCGTGGTCATTGTCTTGTCCTCAGCGTTTGTAGGTGTTTTTCACGAAGGGCATGGCGGCGACGGTGAGCGGCAAACGTTGCCCGCGCACCTCGGCGAAGATTTTTGTGTCGAGCGCGCTCAGGGCCGCGGGCACATAGCCCATCGCCACCGGCGCATTCAGGCTCGGGCCGAAGCCGCCCGAGGTGACTTTTCCGATCGGCTCGCCGCCTGCGCTATCGGCAAACAGCAGCGCGCCCTCGCGCACCGGCGCGCGGCCCTCGGCGCGCAAGCCGACGCGGCGGCGGGATGCGCCGTGATCGAAATGCGCGAGGATCTTGTCCGCGCCAGGAAAGCTGCCGGCGCGTGCGCCGCCGCTGCGACGGCTCTTCTGCACCGACCATTCCAGCGCAGCTTCGACCGGCGTCGTCGCGGTGTCGATGTCGTGGCCGTAGAGGCAGAGCCCGGCTTCGAGCCGCAGGCTGTCGCGAGCCCCCAAGCCGATCGGCATTACGTCCGGGTTTTCCAGGAGTGTTTTGGCGAGACGTTCAGCGTCGGCCGCGGGGACTGAAATCTCAAAACCGTCCTCGCCGGTGTAGCCGGAACGCGAGACGAAGCAGTCGAGCCCGGCAACCGTGTGCGGGCCGGCGTCCATGAACTTCATGGCGGGCGCCTCTGCACATAATTTCGCCAGTGCTGACTCCGCCTTCGGGCCCTGCAGCGCGATCAGCGCGCGGTCTTCAAGCGAATCGATGATGCAGTCGTCCGAGAGATGCGCGCGCAGATGCGCCTCGTCAGCGTCCTTGCAGGCGGCATTGACGACCAGGAACAGGTGGTCGCCGAAATTGGCAACCATCAGATCGTCGAGAATCCCGCCGTCTTCATTGGTGAACTGGGCGTAGCGTTGCCGGCTAGGTGCAATCGCCACGATATCCTGCGGCACCAGCCGTTCCAGCGCGCGGGCGGCATCCTCGATCTTGCCGGATTTCGGCCGGAGCGCGAGCTGGCCCATATGGGAGACGTCGAACAGGCCGGCCTGGGTGCGGGTCTGGAGGTGCTCCTTCAGCACGCCAGCGGGGTACTGCACGGGCATGTCATAGCCCGCGAACGGCACCATCTTGCCGCCGAGCGACACGTGAAGGTCGTAAAGGGGGGTACGTTTCAGGGAGTTCTTGTCGTCTGGCGCAACCATCACAGGGGTCCTCGGCGGTTCCCCGGGGACGATTCCCCGAGACAAACCAGTCGAAGCCCCATCTGTCGCTGTGCCTGAGAGTATTATCCCGTCGGCGGACGCTATCCGGGCCTTACGCCCGCCAGCGCCTCTTTCCAGATGTCGTCAAAGCCACGCGGTCCTTTTGCCTGAGAGTTTCCGGGGCGGTTGCTCCTTCGGCGCCGGCAATGAAGCCGGTCTCTCCCGACGTGGCCGTACGATATAGATGGGTACAGACCACAGGCCGGCCAAGCCTGTCAACGCAGGCCTTGCGGCTTTCAACGGGATTGAGCGCCTGCGGCAACCCACTGATCTCTCTGCACAGTTTCTGGACAGCGAAGCTTGCCTTGTCTAAAAGCGCTTTGGCCCGCAGATAACAGCCCAAATCGACAGGTTTGGATGGCAAATCAGCGGGTCCAAGCACACCCGATTGGATGAACATGAGCGGCGTCAACGAGATCAGGTCGACCTTTCTGAACTTCTTTGCCGAGAACGGCCACGAGATCGTGTCGTCCTCGCCATTGGTGCCGCGCAACGATCCGACGTTGATGTTCACCAATGCCGGCATGGTGCAGTTCAAGAACGTCTTCACCGGGGTGGAGAAGCGGCCCTACCAGCGCGCCACCACGTCGCAGAAATGCGTGCGCGCCGGCGGCAAGCACAACGACCTCGACAATGTCGGCTACACCGCGCGCCATCTCACCTTCTTCGAGATGCTCGGCAACTTCTCGTTCGGCGACTATTTCAAGGAGCGCGCGATCGAGCTCGCCTGGAAGCTCATCACGAAGGACTTCGGGCTGAAGAAGGACAAGCTGCTCGTCACCGTCTACCACACCGACGACGAGGCGCACGGGCTCTGGAAGAAGATCGCCGGCTTCACCGACGACCGCATCATCCGCATCCCGACCTCCGACAATTTCTGGGCGATGGGCGACACCGGCCCGTGCGGGCCGTGCTCGGAGATCTTCATTGATCGCGGCGACCATATCTGGGGTGGCCCTCCCGGTTCTCCTGAGGAGGACGGCGACCGCTTCCTCGAATTCTGGAATCTCGTGTTCATGCAATACGAGCAGGTGACGAAGGAGGAGCGCGTTGATCTGCCGCGTCCCTCGATCGACACCGGCATGGGCCTCGAACGCATGGCCTGCATCATGCAGGGCGTCGACAGCGTGTTCGAGACCGATCTGTTCCGTCATCTGATCGACGCGACATCGTCGGCGCTCGGCACCGGGCCGAACGAGCAGACCGTCGCCTCGTTCCGCGTCATCGCCGACCATTTGCGGTCCTCGGCGTTCCTGGTCGCGGACGGCGTGCTGCCCTCGAACGAGGGCCGCGGCTATGTGCTGCGCCGGATCATGCGCCGCGCGATGCGCCACGCGCAGCTGCTCGGCGCCAAGGAGCCGCTGATGCATCGCCTGGTCTGGGCGCTGGTCCGCGAGATGGGCCAGGCCTATCCCGACCTGATGCGCGCAGAGAATCTGATCGAGGAAACGCTGCGTCTCGAAGAGACCCGCTTCCGCAAGACTCTTTCACGCGGCTTGGCCATCCTTGATGAGAAGAGTGCGTCCCTGAAAAAGGGCGACATGTTTGACGGCGACGTCGCCTTCACGCTGTACGACACCTACGGCTTCCCGCTGGACCTGACGCAGGATGCGCTGAAGTCGCGCGGCATCGGCGTCGACCAGGCTGCGTTCACCGACGCGATGGAGCGACAGAAGGCCAAGGCGCGCGAGTCCTGGAAGGGCTCTGGCGAAGCGGCCTCCGAGGCGATCTGGTTCCCGCTGCGCGAGAAGCTCGGTGCGACGGAATTTTTGGGCTATGAGACAGAAAGCGCTGAAGGCGTGGTGTCCGCACTGGTGAAGGACGGCGCGGAGGTTGCCAGCCTCAAGGCCGGCGAGACGGGTTCGATCGTGCTGAACCAGACGCCGTTCTATGCGGAGTCCGGCGGCCAGGTTGGCGACACCGGCGTCTTGACTGGCGAGGGCGGCCTCAAATTCCGCGTCACCGACACGCAAAAGAAGCTCGGCGACTTCTTCGTGCATGTCGGCACCGTCGAGAGCGGCGAAGTGAAGGTCGGTACCGCGCTGCAGCTCGAGGTCGATCACGGCAGGCGCTCCTCGATCCGCGCGCATCACTCGGCGACGCATCTCATCCATGAGGCGCTCCGCCAGGTGCTCGGCGATCACATCGCCCAGCGCGGCTCGATGGTCGCGCCGGACCGGCTGCGCTTCGACTTCGTGCATCCGAAGCCGATCACGGCGGAGGAGCTTGCCCGCGTCGAGGACATCGCCAACGACGTGGTGCTGGAGAACGACGAGGTCACCACCCGCGTCATGGGCGTGGACGAGGCCCGCGAGGCTGGCGCGCGTGCGCTGTTCGGCGAGAAATATGGCGACGAGGTCCGCGTCGTCTCGATGGGCAGGACCGCGCGCGAGCGCGGCGCCAATGCGCTCGGCTGGTCGGTCGAGCTCTGCGGCGGCACGCATGTCAAGCGCACCGGCGACATCGGCCTGATCACGCTGACCAGCGAGAGCGCGGTCGCCTCCGGCGTGCGCCGCATCGAAGCGCTGACCGGCAATTATGCGCGCAAGCACGCCAACGACACCATGGCGCTGGCCAAGACTGCGGCGAACGAGCTGCGCACGTCGCTCGACGACGTGCCGGCGCGCATCGCCGCGCTGATGGAGGAGCGCAAGAAGCTCGAGCGCGAGCTCTCCGACGCCCGCAAGAAGCTCGCGATGGGCGGCGGCGCGTCGAGCGGCGATGGCGCAGCGGCCAGCGTGCGCGAGGCCGGCGGCGTCAAGCTGATGGCACGCGCGGTCGAAGGCATCGAGATGAAGGATCTCAAGAGTCTTGCCGACGACGGCAAGAAGCAGATCGGCTCGGGCGTCGTCGCCATCGTCGGTGTCACCGAGGACGGCAAGGCCGGCGTCGTGGTCGGCGTCACCGCCGACCTCACCGCGCGCTTCAACGCCGTGAATCTCGTCCGCGTCGCCTCCGAAGCGCTCGGCGGCAAGGGCGGCGGCGGCCGGCCCGACATGGCGCAGGCCGGCGGCCCCGACGGCGCCAAGGCGACCGAGGCGCTGGCGGCGATCGAAAAAGCGATGGCGAGCGCGTAGAGGCCGATGCGCCTCGTTCCGCGAGGAATTGGGCTTTCCGATCCCGATTTGAGGGATCGCCTCTACGAATTGCTGGAGCACGATCCGCTGGCCTATTCAGTCGGATCGCGCTTCATCCAGCTCATCATCGCCGTCATCGTGCTGAACGTGGCCGCGATGGTCCTCGCCTCGGTGCCGGAGCTGGACGCGCGGTTCGACACGCTGTTCGGCGCGATCGCCGTCTTCGCCGTCATCGTGTTCGCGCTCGAATATCTGGCGCGGCTGTGGACGGTGGCGGGGCACACCCAGCGCAACGGCTCGGCGCTGTCCGACCGGCTCTCTTATGCCTTCTCCGCGCTCGGAATCATCGACCTCATGGCATTCCTCCCCGCAGCGGTCGTGCTCGCCACCGGCCGGCACGCGACCCTGGCCGGGCTCGGCGTGCTGCCCTTCTTCAAGCTGATCCGCTATTCGCCGGCGATGCGCTCGCTGCTGGCGGCCGTGCATGCCGAGCGGCGCGCGCTGATCGGCTGCGTCGTCATCCTGTTCGGCGTGGTGCTGACCTTCGCCTCGCTGCTCTATGCCGTCGAGCGCGACGTGCAGCCCGGCAAGCTCGGCACCATTCCGGATGCGATGTGGTGGGCGATCGTGACGCTCGGCACCGTCGGCTATGGCGACGTCGTGCCGGTGACGCCGCTCGGAAAATTCATCTCGGTGTTCGCGATCATCTCGGGCTTTGCCATGATCGCGCTGCCGGTCGCGATCATCTCCTCGGCGTTCGCGGAGGAGGTGAGGCGGCGCGACTTCGTCGTGACCTGGGGCATGCTGGCGCGGGTGCCGCTATTCTCGCATCTGTCCGCCGCGGAGATCGCCGACATCATGCGCCTGTTGCGGGCGCGCACCATCGAGCAGGGCGAGGTGCTGGTGCGGCGGGGCGATGCCGCCTCGTCGATGTATTTCATCACCGCCGGCGAGGTCGAGATATCGCTGCCGAGCCAGCAGGTGCGGCTCGGCGACGGCACCTTCTTCGGCGAGATCGCGCTGCTGCACAAGACAAAACGCAGCGGCACCGTGACGGCGACGCGCAAGACCCGGCTGCTCTTGCTCGATGCCCAGGATTTTCACGCCCTGATCGCGCGCATGCCGACGCTCGCCGCCCATGTCCACGAAACCGCAAAAGCGCGGCTGGAGGAGACCGGCGATCTTGCCGCGGCAGAGCTGGCGCAGGCGGAGCGCGAGGATACCGACCGCTGAGCGGTCAGCCTTTCTTCAGGAAGATATAGTCGGCCGAATAGGGCGCGCTCTTGAACTCGCCGGCCTTGTCGCAAGAACCCTCGAGCTTGCCGCCATGGGTGTTGATGCGCTGGACCGTGGTGACCGGCGTCAGGGTGCCGCTGCCGCGGCGGGAGGCGACCTCCAGCTTCAGCCAGGGGATATCGGCAGGCGTGGTGCCCGGCGCATTGCCGATGGCCTTGCCGACCACCGCGCTGCCGTCGGCGAGCTCCCAGCTCGGGCCGGCATAGTGGCGGCCGATGGTCTTGCCCTCGGATAGCAGCGTTGCGATCGGCTCGCGGAAGGCCCAGGCGAGCTTGCCGTCGGCGGCCGCCTTGCACTCATAGACCTGCGCGCCCTCGGCGTGGACGCTGAGCACGACGCTCTCGCCTGATACGGCGATGGCTTCGGGGAGCGCCTCTGCCGCGACAGCCGGCCCGGCCATGGCGGTGAGCAGTAGCAGGCAGGGGACGACAGACTTGATCGACATGGTCGCATCTCCGCGAAAGGTCTCTAAAAAAAGACGGGCCGCGCTTTTGGCGCGGCCCGTGATGATGTCTGACCCAGTCGGGCGAAATTGCGGATGGCAGCTTAGGCCGCCAGCGCCTTCGTCAGGTTTTCCGCGACCTTGTCGAGGAAGCCCGTGGTCGAGAGCCAGCGCTGGTCGGCGCCGACCAGCAGCGCGAGGTCCTTGGTCATGTAGCCGGCCTCGACGGTGTCGACGCAGACCTTCTCGAGGGTCGCGGCGAACTTGGCGAGCTCGGCATTGTTGTCGAGCTTGGCGCGGTGCGACAGGCCACGGGTCCAGGCGAAGATCGACGCGATCGAGTTGGTCGAGGTCTCCTTGCCCTTCTGGTGCTCGCGGTAGTGGCGGGTCACCGTGCCGTGGGCGGCTTCGGCTTCCACGGTCTTGCCGTCGGGGGTGAGCAGCACCGAGGTCATCAGGCCGAGCGAGCCGTAGCCCTGCGCCACCGTGTCGGACTGCACGTCGCCGTCGTAGTTCTTACAGGCCCAGACATAGCCGCCGGACCACTTCAGCGCCGAGGCCACCATGTCGTCGATCAGGCGGTGCTCGTAGGTCAGGCCCTTGGCGTCGAACTCCTTCTTGAACTCCTTGTCGAAGATCTCCTGGAAGATGTCCTTGAAGCGGCCGTCATAGACCTTGAGGATCGTGTTCTTGGTCGACAGATACACCGGGTAGCCGCGCAAGAGGCCGTAGTTGAAGGAGGCGCGGGCGAAGTCGATGATGGAATCGTCGAGATTGTACATCTCCATGGCGACGCCGGCGCCCGGAGCCTTGAACACTTCCTTCTCGATCACGGTGCCGTCCTCGCCGACGAACTTCAGCGAGAGGGTGCCCTTGCCCGGGAACTTGATGTCGGTGGCGCGGTACTGGTCGCCATAGGCGTGGCGGCCGATGATGATCGGCTTGGTCCAGCCGGGAACGAGGCGCGGCACGTTCTTGCAGATGATCGGCTCGCGGAAGATCACGCCGCCGAGGATGTTGCGGATGGTGCCGTTCGGCGACTTCCACATCTGCTTGAGGTTGAACTCCTTCACCCGGGCCTCGTCCGGCGTGATGGTGGCGCACTTGACGCCGACGCCGACCTTCTTGATCGCCTCGGCGGCGTCGATGGTGACCTGATCGTTGGTGTGGTCGCGGTACTCCATGCCCAGGTCGTAATAAAGCAGCTCGACGTCAAGGTACGGGTTGATCAGCTTGTCCTTGATGTACTGCCAGATGATCCGGGTCATCTCGTCGCCATCGAGTTCGACGACGGGATTGGATACCTTGATTTTTGCCATGATCGGGGAAGCCCTCTTGGGAACGGCGCCAGAAGCGCGCCAACGTGAATATCCGCCGCCTCTTAGCACCGGACCGCGGCGGGCGAAAGCCAAGGGATTATGCACTTTTAGCTCATCCAGCTTGCCCAGATGGGGGGCGGGGAGCGGCCCTGGCGCGGGGGCGGGCCTCAGCCTTCAGAGGAGATTCAAAAGTCGATTCTAACCCCGTTATTTCCCTTGAGAATTTTGTCAGGACAGGCAAACGACAGGCTGACGGCCATGGCCGGCCCTGCGGCCGGCCTTTGAAATCAATTCCTGAGAGCGCCCTGCCAAGGCCTTGAGAGACAGTGTGAAAGCGAAGCGAGATGTCGGGGACTGACAAGAGCAAGGCGGGCCTCTCCCTCGACGGTCCCATCGTCATCCTGGTCGAGCCGCAGCTCGGCGAGAACATCGGCATGTGTGCGCGCGCCATGGGCAATTTTGCGCTTGGCGCCCTGCGCATCGTCAACCCCAGGGACGGCTGGCCCAACATCGCCGCCCACCGCGCGGCGGCCGGCGCCGACCACATTCTGGAAAAGGTCGAATTGTTCGACACGGTGGAGCAGGCGGTCGCCGACCTCGACCTCCTGTTTGCCACCACCGCGCGTCCCCACGATCAGGCCAAGCCCGTGGTCGGGCCGGAGGCCGCAGCGAGCGAAATCGCCGGTCACGTCGCGACCGGCGGCAGGTGCGGCATCCTGTTCGGCCGCGAGCGCTGGGGCCTGACCAATGAGGAGGTCGGGCTCTCCAACCGCATCATCACCTTCCCGGTCAATCCGGGCTTCGCCTCGCTCAACCTCGCCCAGGCCGTGCTGCTGGTCGGCTATGAATGGTTCAAGCGGGCGACAGCCGGCGCGCTGCCGCATGCCATGCCCGAGCGGTCCGAGCGCGCCTCGCAGCACCAGATCCAGGCCTTCTTCGAGAACCTGGTCCGCGAGCTCGACAAGGTCGAATTCCTGCGGCCGGCCGAGAAGCGCGACACCATGCTGGTGAACCTGCGCAACATCTTCACCCGGATGGACCCGACCAAGCAGGACATGCACACCCTTCATGGGGTCGTCATGGCGATCGCCGAGGGACGCAAGGGCCCGGCCAAGGGCGGCGTGCTCGACGGCGAGCAGGCGACGCGCCTGCGTGCGCTGCTCGCCGAGCATGGGCAGGCGGGTGGCGCGCCCGACAGCGGCTCGACCGTGCGCGGTCTCGCGCGCCTGCTCCGCCGCAACCCGACCGATGCCGAGCGGCTGCTGTGGCAAGCGCTCACCCGCGACCGCCGCTTCGCAGGTGGGTTCAAGCGCCAGACCCCGGTGGGGCGCCACATCCCCGACTTCGTCTCGTTCCCGCACCGGATCGCGATCGAGCTGGTGAACCCGGGCGAGGGCGAGGCCATCGCCGCCGACCGCGCGTCGCGGCGGGCATGGCTGGAGGCGCGCGACTATCGGGTGATCGACATTCGCGCGGCGGATGTGGAGCGGGATCTCGAGGCAGAGCTGGTGCGGCTGCAGGAGATGGTGGAGCAGGGCGCGTAAGGCCGGGGAGATCTCGTAGGGTGGGCAAAGCGGAGCGTGCCCACCATGTCTATCGATGACGCTGAGAGAGAAGTCGTGGGCACGGCGCTGCGCGCCTTTGCCCACCCTACGAGACCTTTACCCGCGCCCGAGCAGCACGTCGCGCTCCACCGCGATCCATGTCGTCTTCGCCACGGCCAGCAGCGTCCCGGCTTCATCATGGAGCGCGGCCTCCGCCGTGCGCTTGCGGCCGTCGCGGCCGGTTGGCCAGGCGGTGATGATGCAGGGGGCGCCGGGGCGCGGGCGGGCCTCGATCCGCGCCGACATCCGTCCGAGCAGGAGCGGCGTCTTGTCGTAGCTGCCGCTCTGCGGATTGCAATTGCTGGCAAAGCCGGTGGGACAATCGAGCGCCGACCAGACAAATTCCGGCGCGACCAGGCCGCCCTCGGCGGCGAGGTTCGGATCGGGCGTCCAGGTTGCGGCGAGAACGGCGTTCTGCGCACGACGCTTGAGCGGCCCGGTGAAGATGCGCAGGCCATCGCCCTGCGCTCGCGCGGGACCGCAGACGAAACAGTTCGGCAGCGGATGCTCGTGCGGCTCGAACAGCGCCAGCAGTTCGGCGGCGCGTGCTTCCTGCAAGCTGGCCGTCTCGAGCTGCGCGAGCTCGACGCTCGCCGCGCGCCCGGTCGCAACGACCTTGGCGCCATCGCGAAGCTCCCAAGCGCCATCCTCGGCGGCGACCGCATCGAGCGGCGTGTCCAGGGGAGGCGGCGCGCGCAGCGTCACCTCGGCGCCGCCGGGAATGTGCCGGGCGAGCCGGCCGCAGACATAGCCGCCATTGCCGGAGTTCGGAGGGCCGCAGAAGCGCCTGGCGATGATGATCTCGGTCACGTCCTGCCCTCCTCTGTTGCCGTTCGCCGCGCATTCTACCTGATCTTGAGCACAATTCTTCCCTGAACCGTCCGGTTGGCCACGGCGCGCATGGCGTTGCCGGCCTCCTCCAAAGGGAGGACGCGGTCGATGTGCGGACGGATTTGTCCCTCGGCCAGCAAGTGCATCAGCGTGTCGTTCATGCGCGCGGCCTCATGGGGGAATTTCTCGGCCCAGGCGCCGGCGAAAACGCCGATGATGGAATAGTTCTTCAGCAGCGGCAGGTTCATCGGGACCTGTGGTATCACCCCGCCGGTGAAGCCGATCGGCATCAGCCGGCCGCCCCATTTCATCAGGCGGGCCATCTGCTCGAAGATTGCACCGCCGACATTGTCGAAGCCGACATCGATGCCGTCTCCTGATGTCATCGACTTGAGCCGGTCGCGCAGATCCTCGCTGCGATAGTTGATCACATCGCCGGCACCGTAACTCCGCACCAGGGCCGCCTTGTCATCGGAGCCGACACCGGCGATGACGCGCAGCCCCAGATGGCGAGCGAGGTCGACGGCGGCGAGTCCGACCCCGCCGGCCGCGCCGGTAACGAAAACGGTTTCGCCGCGCCGTGCCTGCGCGCGCTCGACCAGCGCATAATAGCCCGTGCCGTAATTGTGCAGCACCGTCGCCGCGGTTTCGAACGCGACGCCATCGGGCAAGCGCACCGTCTTCGATTCCTTCGCTGTCATCCGTTCGGCGTAGCCGCCGGTCCAGCTACTGCACGCCACGCGATCGCCGGGTGCGAATGTCGTGACCTTGGCGCCGACTGCGACGACGACACCGGATGCCTCCGTGCCCGGCACGAACGGCGTTGGTGGCCGCATCTGGTAAAGGCCTGAGACCATCAACTGGTCCATGAAGCTGACGGAGGCGGCGTGGACGTCGATCAGGATCTCGTCGCCGGCCGGCTTCGGCTCGTCGATCTCACCGACGCGCAAATCCTGCGGGCCGGTGAAGGAGCTGCAGAGAACGGCTTTCATTGCGGTGCTCCGACAGGCCGGGATGACTGGCGATCGTCGGTCCGGCGGCGCGCGAACAGGCGCGGCACCAGCATGGGAACGCGCCGGCGATATTGCTGATAGGTCTCTCCGAACTCAGCGATCAGGTCCCGCTCCTCGAACTGCAGTGCGACCAGGATGTAGACGGTGTTGGCGATCGCGAACAGCAGATGGCCTGATGTCATCGTGGGCGTGGCCCAGAACGCGAGCAGGAAGCCGAGCATCAGCGGATGCCGGACGATCTTGTAGAGCAGGGGCGTCTTGAAGGTTTGACCCGATATCTCGGAGCCCTTTAGTGCGGAGAAAGCCTGACGCAGGCCGAACAGATCGAAATGATCGATCATGTAGCTCGAGGCGAACACGATCAGCCAGCCGAGCCAATGCACGCCGGTCAGCAGCCAGGCTGCAACTCCGCTGGCCTGCCAGACCGGTGCCGGGATCGGGCGCCACTGCCAGAACAGCAGCAGGATCAGGCTCGAGAGCAGCACATAGGTGCTGCGCTGGCAGGCCGCGGGAAGGAATTTGACCAACCATCGCTTGAAGGCCGGCCGCGCCATGACGCTGTGCTGGATCGCAAACAGGCTCATCAGCAGCAGATTGACGACGATGGCTTCGCTCAGATGGGTGGGGCTGCCGACGTCGATTGGCTCGTCGATCGATTTGGGCACGACATAATTGCCGACGAAACCGGGGGCGTAGAGAAATGAAACCGTGAATATTCCATAGCTCACGATGGCGTAGAGCAGGATTGCGAGGCGTGCGAACATGGTTTTTCCTGTTGTGCCGATGGCAGCGCTGCCGCATGCAGGAGCCTGAACCACTCGCGGGCGGTCAGGCTCGATCTGTCCTGACTGCTATCGCCGGACCGTCCCCTGCGCGTCCCCCGGGGACGCCGGCCGGGGAAAGAGGTTTTCCAATGACGGCCTTCTCGCTGGGGACGTTCGGGTTCCCTGGGGTTCACGCCGATGGTCGCCCGATCAAGCTCGCCTTGCGCAAGGGGCTTGCGCTGCTGGTCTTTCTCGCCGAGGCCAAGGGCGCCGTCGCGCGCGACGTCGTGGCGACGCTGCTGTGGCCGGAGACGCCCCGTGAGACAGGCCTTGCGCGATTGCGGCGCCTGCTTCACCGCATCGAGCTCACACTTGGCCAACCGGTGTTCGAGACCGACCGCACCAGCGTGCGTTTGTCCCCAGACGTCGAGCTCGAGCTGGATTCGCAATTGTTCGAAAGCGCCTGCGACCGCGGTGACTTCGAAGAGGCGTGCCGGATTTATCGCGGCGATTTCCTCGCAGGTTTCTCTCCGGACGATTCGCCTGAATTCGACGATTGGGCGTTCTATCGCCGGGAGGCGCTGCGAGGACGGCTGGTGCATGCGCTGGAGCGCCTGGTGCAGGACAAGAATGCCGGCGGCGACCATTCTGCCGCGACGGCGTTTGCAGGACGCCTGGTCGAGCTTGATCCGCTCAGCGAAGTCTACGGTCGGCATCTGATCCGCAGCCTGCTGCTGGCCGGTGACCGCAGCGCCGCGGAACGGCATCATGCGGCGCTGATACAGCGGCTGCACGACGAACTCGGGGTCGCACCGGAAGCAGAGACCGAGGCGCTTCTCAGCCCGGCTACGGCGCCGCATGCCGTTCCGACGACACGCTATGTCAAGGGCGCCGGCGTGCATCTGGCGTATCAGACCTACGGAAGCGGTTCGCTCGATATCCTGGTCATGCCCGGCTTCGTGTCGCATGTGGAGCGCGTCTGGGAGCATCCCGCGAGCCGGGCGTTTCTGGCGTCATTGATGAGACTCGGGCGGCTCATCATTTTCGATCGTCGCGGCATCGGACTGTCCGACCGGGTCGGATCGGCCCCCGGCATCGACGTCACGGCGGAGGATATCGGCACCGTGCTGCGGGCGGCGGACTCGCGTCGCGTGGTGCTGTTTGGCGCATCCGAATGCGGGCCGGCCTGCATCAAATTCGCGGTCGATGAACCGCGGCTCGTGGCCGGCCTCATCCTGTTCGGCGCGCTGGCCAAGGGCTGCTGGTCACAGGACTATCCGCACGCGCTCCGCGCCAGCCAGTATGATGCCTGGAGCAAGCACCTCATCGCGCAATGGGGCGGCCCGGTCGGAATCGAAACCTTCGCGCCGAGCCTTGCCGGCGATCCCCAGGCGCGCGCCTGGTGGGCCGGGCTGCTGCGCGCGGCCTCCAGCCCCGGCGGCATCTCGGCGGTGCTGGATGCGTTTCGCGACGCCGATGTGCGGCATCTTCTGGCGCAAATTGCCGTGCCGACATTGGTGCTGCATCGGCGGGACGACAAGGCCGTGCGGATCGCTGCCGGGCGCGATATCGCGAGCCGGATCAAGAGCGCGCAATTCGTCGAGCTCGAGGGAAGCGATCACTGGTTCTTTGCCGGCGATCAGCGGCCGGTGCTGGAGGCGATCAAGCGGTTTACGGAGGATTTGGCGAAGCGAGGCGAGGGCGCCGGTGTGAGGCGCTAGCCTGATTTATTGGCACGTTTCGTGCCTCCGAAGGCGGCAGGCGGCACAGTGCCTGGCCAGGGGACCCTGACATGAAACGCGAAGACCTCACCGAAAAGCTGCTCGACATCAAGCGCGAGAAGGGCTGGAGCTGGAAACACATCTGCGAGAAGATCGGCGGCTACTCCGAAGTTCTGATCGTTGGCGCGATCCTCGGCCAGATGAAACTGACAAAGCCGCAGGCGGCGAATGCCGGTGAGCTGTTCGGGCTGTCGAAAGCGGAAGTTGCGATGCTCAACGAGGTGCCGATGCGCGGCACCGGCACGCCGATGCCGCCGACCGATCCCTTGATCTACCGCTTCTACGAGATGGTGATGGTGAACGGCCCGGCCTGGAAGGCGCTGATCGAGGAAGAATTCGGCGACGGCATCATGTCGGCGATCGACTTCGACATGGCCATGGAGCGCGTCGCCAATCCCAAGGGCGACCGCGTCAAGATCACGATGTCAGGCAAATTCCTGCCGTACAAATATTACGGCGCCAGCGGCAACGTGCCGGAATACGGATTTAAAGAGGGCGAATAGCGAATCGCGAGTAGCGAATGGACCTTCTTCTCCATTCGCTACTCGCTACTCACCATTCGCCTACAAAATCACGCCCGGCGCGTAGCTCGCCGCTTCAGGCTTCGCCTTCGCCAGTGCGTCGACCTGCTCGGCGAAGTGATCGACCTGCGCGCCGGCATCGCCGGAATTGGCACGGCCGTGATCGAGCACGCGCTGCAGTTCGGCTTCGCTCAGGCCAAGACGTTGGTCGGCAGCGAGACGCTGCAAGAGGTCGTTCTGCACGATCTTGCCGGTGCGCAAGTCGCGGATGGCCGCGACCGCGTGCTCCTTGATCGCTTCGTGCGCGCCTTCGCGCCCCGCGCCCTTCTTCACCGCTTCCATCATCACCGTGGTGGTCAGCAGGAAGGGCAGATAACGGTTGAGCTCGGTCGCGACGACAGCGTCGAAGATCTCCATCTGGTCGAGCACCGAGAGCAGGGTCTCGAGCAGGCCGTCCATCGCGAGGAATGCATCGGGCAGCATGACGCGGCGGACCACGGAGCAGGAGACGTCGCCCTCGTTCCACTGGTCGCCGGAAAGGCCTGCGGCCATCGCGAGATAGCCCTTCAGCACCACGTGCAGGCCGTTGATGCGCTCGCAGGAGCGGCTGTTCATCTTGTGCGGCATCGCGGAGGAGCCGACCTGGCCCTTGGCAAACCCTTCGCTGGCGAGCTCGTGGCCGGCCATCAGGCGCAGCGTCTTGGCGAAGCTGCCCGGACCGCTGGCGAGATCGACCAGCACGCTGACCGCCCGGAAGTCGAGGCTGCGCGGATAGACCTGGCCGACGGCATCAAAGCTCTTGGGCAGTCCGAGATGCTTGAGGATCTGCTGCTCGAGCGCGCGGGCCTTGCCGGCATCGCCGTTGAACAAAGTGATCTGGTCGAGACGCGTGCCGACTGCGCCCTTCAGGCCACGCGCGGGATAGGTGTTGAGCACATTGACCAGGCTCTGATGCGCCAGCAGCATCTCCTCGCCGAACATGGCGATGCGCTTGCCGAGCGTCGTGACCTGCGCGGCGACGTTGTGCGTGCGTGCCGTGAACGGCATGTCGCGAAACTGCTTTGCGTGTCTCGCAAAGCGAATGAGGGCGGCGATGCTCTTGGTCTCGATCAATTGCAGCCCGCGATAGACCTGGAGCTGCTCGACGTTCTCGGTGAGGTCGCGGCTGGTCATGCCCTTGTGCAGGTGCTCGTGACCGGCGAGATCGCAGAACTCCTCGATGCGCGCCTTGACGTCGTGGCGGGTGATACGCTCGCGGCGCATGATGGAGGCGAGGTCGACCTGGTCCTTGACGCGCTCGTAGGCTTCGATCACGCCATCCGGCACCGGGATGCCGAGATCGCGCTGACCCTTCAGCACGGCGATCCAATAGTCGCGTTCGAGGCGAACCTTGCCTTCTCCGCTCCAGATGGCGCGCATGGCGGGCGAGGCATAGCGTTCGGCGAGGACGTTCGAGATTTGATCCTGAGGCATGCCGCTCATTTGGCATTGCCGGGGGCCGACTGCAAGTCGCGAGCCGGCCCCGGGACGCCAGCATGGCACATCCATCCACATTCCCCGCCGGACCGAGGCGACGCGGCTGTTCCGCGCCGGCCGGGGGCGGTCAGCCAAATGCGGCCCGCACCTCCTTCATCGGGGCCATTTCGCGGACATAGGTAAACGCGCCCCGATCCTTCATTTCGTGGGCGCAATTGAGAAACGCTGCCAGCGCAACGCGGGCCATGGCGCCGCCCACGCTGATGCGCTTGACGCCGGCGGCGGCAATCTGCTCGACGGTCAGCGTGGGATCGGCAAAGCCCATCACCAGGTTGAAGGGCTTTTTGACCGACGAGGCCACGGTGCGGATGGTCTCGATGTCGTGGACCCCCGGCGAATACAGCACGTCGGCACCGGCGGCCTCGAAGGCCTGTAGCCGCCGGATCGTGTCGTCGAGATCGCTGCTGCCCTTCAGCAGGTTCTCGGCGCGGGCCGTCAGCGTGAATGGGAAGGGGAGCGCGCGCGCCGCCTCGACGGCGGCCTGCACGCGTTCGACCGCGAGGTGGAAATCGTAGATCGGCTTGCGCGGATCGCCGGTAAAATCCTCGATCGAGCCGCCGACGCACCCGGCCTCCGCCGCGCGCGTGATGGCCTTTGCCGCGGTCTTCGGATCGTCGGCGCCACAGTTTTCGAGGTCGGCGTTGACGGGAAGATCGGTCGCCTCGGCGATGATCCGGCAGTTTTCAAGGATGGCGTCGAGGCTGACGGTCGTGCTGCCGAGGGTATTGGCAAGGCCAAGGCTCGTCGTCGCCAGCGCCTCGAACCCCATCGACGCCAGCAGTTTTGCGGTGCCGGCATCCCAGGGGTTCGGGATGACGAAGGCGCCGGGGCGCTGATGCAATTCGCGAAATCGTGCTGCCTTGTCGGCCCGGGTGCGCATGGGGGCTCCTGTCGGTCTCGTGTCGCACAGCAGCGATAGGACGGTTTCGTCCATCAGCCAAATTTGTTATTCCTCTCGATATCATCAGCTTTTTGCATGAGGTCCGGCATGGACAGCGACGCGCTGAACACGTTCCTGGTGGTGCACCGGCGCGGCGGCATCTCGAACGCTGCAAAGGCGCTGCATCGCTCGCAGCCGGCGATCTCGCGGCGTATCGCGCTTCTCGAGCAGGAGCTCGGCGTGCCGCTGTTCGAGCGGGTCGCGGGCAAGACGCGGCTCAGCGATGCCGGCCGCGTCATGGTGCCCTATGCCGAACGGGCGGTGGCAGCGGCGCAGGACGCCGAGAACGCGGTACGTGCGCTGCTGCGCGACAGTGCCGGGCCGGTGTCGCTGGCGGTGACCGGTACGCTCGCGGGCGGCAGGCTCTCCCGGGTGCTCAAGCGCTTCGTCGCCCGGCATCCGGATGTGGCGCTGACGCTGCGCACGGCGACCAGTGCCGAGGTCTCTGATATTATCCGGCGCGGGGAGGCGACCATCGGCCTGCGCTACGACCGCGACCGCTCGGCCGATCTTGATTGCGAGTTGCTGTTTGCCGAGCCGCTGCAGGTGGTGTGCGCGCCGGATCATCCGCTGGCGGGCAAGCGGGTGGCGAAGCTCGCCGATCTCGGCGACGAGAAATGGATCGCCTTTCCGGAAGTGCCGGGCCGCCGTGAGATCACGGCCTCGCACGTCTTTGCGCTGTTCCAGAGCGCAGGGCTCGGCGAGATCGAATGGACCGCTGTCGACAGCCTCACCGCGCAGAAGCGCCTGGTCGAAGCCGGGTTCGGGATCGCGTTGCTGTCACAGAGCAACGCGGCGGAAGAATTGGGCTCGGGCGCGATCGCGACGATTCGCGTCGGCAATCTCACCGCAAGTCATGACGTCGTCGCGGTTGTCAGGCGCGGCGGTTTCCTCAGTGCCGCCTCGCGGCGTCTGCTGGAGATCATCCGGCGGGAGTTTTCGAGCAAGCGCGTGGCGAGGTAGCGAAGAGAGCTGCTGTCTTCGCCACGCGTCGTTGGTCGATCTCAAGCGCGACGCGATCAGGATGAATCGTCATCGCGCTTTAGCTTGTGGTTTGCGCATGATCTCCGCGCAAACGCGTTACGCGTTTGTCGCGAGGGAAAACCGCTACGCACTTTTCCGGATCATGCTTTCGGGAGCTATGTCCCGGCTTTCACCTCGGCGGCCGCGACCGCGAGCAGCTCGCTCATCTTGGTCCGAATCGCCTGCTCGGTGACGGCCACGTTCTTGGCGGCGAAATCGCCCATGACCTTGCGCAGGACGTCGCCATCGCCGGCCTCCTCGAAATCGGCCGCGACGACCTCCTTGGCATAGGCGGTGGCGGCCTCGCCGGTGATTCCGAGCTTTTCGGCCGCCCACAGCCCGAGCAGCCGGTTGCGGCGGGCTTCCGCCTTGAATTTCTGCTCCTCGTCGAGGGCGAACTTCTTCTCAAAGCCTTCCTGGCGCTTGTTGATTTCGCTCATGCCTCTTCCAATTCCTTAGCTTTCCGGGCCCGGTCAGCCTCGTTGCGGGGGCCCATGCGCATGCCTAGATAGAGGGCAGGAATCGGCAAAACAACGAGCCGTTAAGCCGCAGGCAAGGCGGTATAAGTCAGCCTCGGACAAGCCGGATCGATTGTGCTGCGACAGCCAATCGGATAGGTTGCCTGAAGGCTTAGTTCCCGTTCTGTTTCCTCAGGTTTTCCTTGGGTTTCAGATGGGTTCCGGGCCGTTCACGGCAGCTCCGCTGTGGGTCGTAACCTGGTAACCGGAGCACACCAAATACATGGATTTCAACAAAACACGGTACATCCCCATGAGCCGTCGGCGTCGCATTTATGAAGGCAAGGCAAAGGTACTCTATGAAGGTCCCGAGCCCGGCACCCTGATCCAGCACTTCAAGGACGACGCCACCGCGTTCAATGCCAAGAAGCACCAGGTGATCGAGGGCAAGGG
Organism: Bradyrhizobium genosp. SA-4 str. CB756; assembly: GCF_000473125.1. Classification (NCBI taxonomy): domain Bacteria; kingdom Pseudomonadati; phylum Pseudomonadota; class Alphaproteobacteria; order Hyphomicrobiales; family Nitrobacteraceae; genus Bradyrhizobium; species Bradyrhizobium genosp. SA-4. The sequence goes on from NZ_KI421499.1 coordinate 1,503,597, forward strand.
TGTCCTCAACAACCGGATCTCGGAGTACCTGTTTCAGCACCTCAACGACATCGGGGTGCCGACCCATTTCATCCGCCGCCTCAACATGCGCGAGCAGCTGATTCGCGAGGTCGAGATCGTGCCGCTGGAGGTGGTGGTGCGGAACGTCGCCGCCGGCTCGCTGTCGCAGCGCCTCGGCATCGAGGAGGGCACGCAGCTGCCGCGCTCGATCATCGAGTTCTATTACAAGAACGACCAGCTCAACGACCCCATGGTGTCGGAAGAGCACATCACCGCGTTCGGCTGGGCGACGCCGCAGGAGATCGACGACATCATGGCGCTCGCCATTCGCGTCAACGACTTCCTCACCGGCCTCTTCCTCGGCATCGGCATCCGCCTCGTCGACTTCAAGATGGAGTGCGGCCGGCTGTTCGAGAACGAGATGATGCGCATCATCGTCGCCGACGAGATCTCGCCGGACAGCTGCCGTCTGTGGGACATCAAGTCGAACGAGAAGCTCGACAAGGACCGTTTCCGCCGCGACCTCGGTGGCCTGCTCGAGGCCTACACGGAAGTCGCTAAGCGCCTCGGCATCCTCATGGAGAACGAGCGTCCGCAGGGCACGGGTCCCGTGCTGGTGAAGAGCTGAAGAGGATTTTGACGTGAAGGCACGTGTTACCGTTACCCTGAAGACGGGCATCCTCGACCCGCAAGGCAAGGCCATCGAAGGCGCGCTGAAGTCGCTCGGCGTCGATGGCGTCGCCAGCGTCCGCCAGGGCAAGGTGTTCGACATCGAGCTCGCCGGCGCCGACAAGGCCAAGGCGGAAGCGGTGCTGAAGGACGCCGCCGACAAGCTCTTGGCGAACACCGTGATCGAGAATTATCGGGTCGAGATCGTATAAGTCTACCGAGGAGCCTGGTCGCGATGTCGACCAGGCGGCCTCGCCTCACAGCCAGCCGACGCGGCGGAAGCGCCAGTACAGGCCGACGCAGGCGAGCGCCATTAGCCCCATGACGACAAAGTAGCTGTATTCCCACTGCAGCTCGGGGATGTATTTGAAGTTCATCCCATAGATGCCGGCGACGGCGGTCGGGACGGCAAGGATCGCGAGCCAAGAGGCGAGCCTCTTCGAGACCGCCGTCTCCTGCGCCTGGCCGACCAGGAGGCTCGCCTCGAAGGCGAAGGCCAGCACCTCGCGCATGGAATCGATGCGCTCCTGGATGTTCCTGACGTGGTCGGTAACGTCGCGGAACAGGGGCTGCATCGTCGCGCGCACCATCGACAGCTCGTCGTGCTCGAGCCGGCGGCAGACCTCCACCAGCGGTCCGATCGCGTTGCGGAGCCGCAGCAGGTCACGGCGCAGCATGTAGAGCCGCTCGATCTGCGCATTGGTGATCGCGTGGGCGAGCACGTCGTCCTCGATGCCCTCGACCTCTTCGTGAATGCTCTCCAGCACGGGCGAGTAATTATCGACGATGAAATCGAGAATGGCATAGAGGATGTAGTCCTCGCCGCGGGCGAGCGCCCGCGGGCAGCTCTCGCAGCGTTCGCGCACCGGCGTGTAGGACGTCGAGGCGCCGTGGCGCACCGAGACCAGATAGCCGTCGCCGACGAAGATGTGGGTCTCGCCGAAGGCGATGCGGCCTTCGATCAGTTGCGCGGTGCGCGCCACGATGAACAGGGCCTCGCCATATTGCTCGATCTTGGGCCGCTGATGGGCGTGGTTGGCGTCCTCGATCGCGAGCTCGTGCAGGTCGAACTGCTTCTGCACGGCGCCGAGCAGCGCCATGTCGGGCTCATGCAGGCCGATCCAGACCACGTGGCCGGGCTTGGCCCGCCAGCTCGACGCTTCGCTGATGGCGATGTTGGCAACGCGCCTTCCGTCGACATAGGCGCCGGCAGCGACGACGCCTTCGGTGGACACCGGCTCGGAGGGGGATGCGGGCCGCGACGGGACGTTCATGGCTTCAATCCCGGGCAGGATCGTCGGGCAAAGTGCCGTGGCTATGGCCTGTGTACAAGGCCGCCCGGCAAGGCTAGCACTGGTAAAATCCCCGTCAAATGGCTATGTCTCTTCGCGAATTGGCCCTTCGGCCAGCCCGATTCCCAGCACCGCCGGAACCCGAACATGAAAGCCGCCATCCTCGTCTTTCCCGGAATCAACCGTGAGCGCGACATGGCGCGCGCGCTGAGGCTGATCTCGGGCCATGAGCCGGCGATGGTCTGGCACGCCGAGACGTCGCTGCCATCGGGCACCGACCTCGTCGTCGTGCCGGGCGGCTTTTCCTACGGCGACTATCTTCGCTGCGGGGCGATCGCGGCGCGCTCGCCGGTGATGGATGCGGTGCGCGACTATGCGGCCAAGGGCGGCCTCGTGCTCGGCGTCTGCAACGGCTTCCAGATCCTCTGCGAGTCCGGCCTGCTGCCGGGCATCCTGATGCGCAATGCGCGGCTGAAGTTCATCTGCAAGGACGTGCATCTGCGCGTCGAGCGCTCCGACACGCCGTTCACCCGCGGCTACAATGCCGGTCAGGTGATCCGTGTGCCCGTCGCCCATGGCGAGGGCAATTACGCGGCGGACGAAGAGACCATCAGGCGGCTCGAAGGCGAGGGCCGGGTGCTCTATCGCTACTGCGCGGCTGACGGCAGCATCGACGACATCAGCAACATCAACGGCGCCGCGCAGTCGATCGCCGGGATCGTCAACGACAGGGGCAACGTGCTCGGCATGATGCCGCATCCGGAAAACCACGTCGAAGACATCATGGGCTGCACCGACGGCCGCGGCCTGTTCGCCGGCCTCACCGCGCATCTGGAAAAGGCCGCGTGATCTCGTTCGTGGTGAAGCGGCTGTCGGCCGCCATTGCCGTCGTTGCGTTTGCAACGGCCGCATTCGCGCAGGATTTCCCCAAGCGTCCGATCACCATGATCGTGCCGTTCGCGGCCGGCGGCACCTCGGACGTGATCGCGCGCACGGTCGCCGAGCAGATGGGCATCGCGCTCGGCCAGACCATCGTGATCGAGAACGTTGCGGGCGCCGGCGGCTCGACCGCGCTGGCTCGCGCCTCCCGCGCCGAGCCTGATGGCTACACCATCGCGATCGGCAATGCCGGCACCAATGCCGCGACCTACACGATCTATCCGAAACTGCCGTTCACGCCCGACTCCTTCGTGCCGATCGCCATGGTGGCGAAGACGTTTGGCATCATCGCGCTGCGCAAGGATTTTCCGGCGAAGGATTTGAAAGAGTTCATCGCTTATGCCAAGGCCAATCCCGGCAAGATCAATCTCGGCCACGCCGGCGTCGGCTCCTCGAATTACCTGATCTGCAAGAGCTTCGTCACCGCGGCGGGGATCGACGCGACACTGGTCGGCTATCGCGGCGCCGCGCCCGCGCTGACCGATGCGGTCGGCAGCCAGATCGACGGCGTCTGCGATGCGGCAGCCTCCGTCTCGCAGTCGATCAACGAGAAGCTGGTGAAGGGGCTGGTCGTCGGCTCGACGGTGCGGCTCGCGACGCTGCCGGATCTGCCGACGTCGGCTGAAGCCGGTCTGCCTGATTTCGAGGCGCAAGGCTGGAACGGCCTGTTCGCGCCCAAGGGCACGCCGCCGGCCATCATCGCCAAGCTGAATGCTGCCGCGCGCACCGCGGTCGAGACCGAAGCGGTGAAGAAGCGGTTTGCGGACCTCTCGACGGTTGCGCCCGATCCCGATGAGCATACGCCCGAGGTCTTGCAAAAGCTCGTGACGCGCGATGTCGAGAAGTATCGCAAGATGCTGGCCGATGACGCCAAGCCGTAGGCGGCTCCCGCAAAGGCGGGAGACGGCTTTACGCGGCTGAAGGAATCCGGGCGACGACCTTGATCTCGAAGTCGAACCCGGCAAGCCAATTCACGCCAACAGCTGTCCAGTTCGGATACGGGGCATCACCGATTTCCGCGCTGCGGACGGCCATCACGGTCTCGATCTGCTTTTCAGGGTCGGTGTGAAACGTGGTGACATCCACCACATCGTCCAGGGTGCATCCTGCAGCTGCGAGCACGGCGCGCAAATTGGCAAAGGCACGCCGGACCTGGTCCTCGAACACCGGCTCGGGTGAGCCGTCGTCACGACTGCCGACCTGCCCCGAAACGAAGAGCAGGTCGCCGGAGCGGATCGCTGGGGAATACCGATGCGCTTGGTAAAGCGCATGGCGGTTGGCGGGGAAGATTGCCTCGCGTTGGAGCATGTTTTGAGCCTTTCGAAAGAATAGAGGGCAGGCGGCCGAATTGCCTTGCGGTGCCGGCCGCGACATCGTTCATATACGCTTCGTATGTGAGCTTCTTTCTCACATACGCGACGTATGTCAATAGGAAAACGGAGCGAGCATGGTCGAGGGAAAGCGGGCCGCAGCCATGGCGGAAAATCGGGCCAAGCTCATCCGCGCCGCGCGCAGGGCGTTCGCCACGCAGGGTTATGCAGACGCGTCGATGGATGAGCTGACGGCCTCGGTCGGGCTGACGCGGGGCGCGCTCTATCACAATTTCGAAGACAAGAAGGGGCTGCTCTGGGCCGTGGTCGAGCAGATCGATGGCGAAATGGCGGAACGGCTGCGGGCGATCCGCGAGCAAGCGCCCACCTTGTGGCAAGGCCTGCTCGCAGAGGGCAGTGCCTATATCGAAATGGCGCTCGATCCTGAAATTCAGCGCATCATGCTTCTGGATGGGCCTGCCGTACTCGGCGATCCATCCAAGTGGCCCGGCGAGAATGCCTGCCTGGATATCACCATGCGAACGATCCGGTCACTGATCGAGGAGAAGGTGGTGAAGCCCGTGGATGTTGAAGCGGCGGGGCGATTGCTGAACGGCGCCGCGCTCAGTGCCGCTTTATGGGTCGCCGCAGCCGACGATCCGAGAACCGTGCTGAACAAGGCCGTGGACGCGTTTCGACAATTGGCGAGCGGATTGCTGCTCGATGCAGTTTGCCGCGCATGATGCCGATTCCCTCGTGAACCTCCATCGCGTTCAGGACGACTGAATCCTCGTCGCCATCAAGGCGCATGCATCGGATGTCGCGGATTTCAGCACAGGGCAGCAACTCTAAGTTGTCTCAACGCGGCGGTTGCGATATCAGGAGGCCTGCGCTGTCGTTGTGCTCGTGGATGTCACATGCCCGTCGCTTTGATCGTTCTGCTGCTCGATCTCACGCTGATCTATCACGCCTCGCGTACCGGGCGGTTGCGGCCCTGGGCTTTCATCATCCTGCTGGTGCCGATGATGGGCGCGCTCGCCTATATCGCGGTCGAGCTCATCCCGGAATGGTTTTCGAGCCCCGGCGCACGGCAGGCGCGCCAGCGCGTCGCCAACCGGCTCGATCCCGAGAAGCGTTATCGCGAGCTGTCTGACCGGCTGGCTGTCACCGATACCATCGCCAACCGTGCGGCGCTCGCGGAAGAGTGCACGAAGATCGGCCGCTATGGTGAAGCCGAGCAGCACTACGATCACATCCTGGCGCTGCCGATGGGCCACGATCCCGCCTATGCGCTCGGCAAGGCGCAGGCCGAGTTTTCAGCCAAGCGCCCGGCCGATGCGCTGGCGACGCTGGACGATCTGCAGAAGCAATGGCCTGATTTCGACTCCGCCGACGCGCATCTGCTCTATGCCCGCGCGCTTGCGGAGGTCGGCCGGCTCGACGAGGCGCTGGAGGAATATCACGCCGTCGCCGGCTATTTCCCCGGCGCCGAAGCGCGGGTGCGCTACGGCATGCTGCTGCAGATGGTCGGCCGCACCCAGGAGGCGCGCGTCGTCTTCAACGAGCTCCTGATCCAGATGCGCCGCGCGCCAAAATATCTGCGCGACGCGCAGGCCGAATGGCTGAACATCGCAGAGAAGCAGATTTCGGCTTGACGGAAGGTGCCGCGCGGAACGGCCTCACTTGCGAGCCTCATAGAAACACCAGCGATATCCAGGGCACGAAGGTGATCAGCAGCAGGCCGAGGAACAGCCAGGCGAGATAGATCCAGATCCTGCGCATGCCTGCGTCAGGCGGAACGTTGCCGATGATGCAGGCGGCGTAGTAGCAAAGGCCGAATGGCGGTGCGAACAGGCCGAGGCCCATCGCCAAAATCACCACCATGGCATAATGCACCTCGTGGATGCCGAACTGCGCAGCCACCGGAAACAGCAGCGGGCCGAACAGCACGATCGCCGGGATGCCCTCCAGCACGCTGCCGAGCACGATGAAGGCCACCACCGAGATCAGCAGGAAGCCCCAGGCGCCGCCGGGCACGCCGGCCATGCGCGCGGCCAGATCATGCGAGAAGCCGGATTGCGCCAGCGCCCAGGCCATCGCGCTCGCAGCCCCCACGATGAACAGGATCGAGCCGGACAGCGAGGCGGTCTGCACCAGCATCGGCAGCACATTCTTCCAGGTCAGGCTGCCGCGATAGACGATCAGGCCGAGCACGAGGCAATAGGCGATGCCGATGGTCGAAACTTCGGTAGCGGTCGCATAGCCCTCCACCACCGCGCTGCGGATCAGGAACGGCAAGGCCAGGGCCGGGAGCGCGGCCCACAACGTCTTTGCCACGACCGACATGGGTGCCCGCGCGACCCTGATCGCTGCATTCTCCTCCGCGCCCGCCCGATAGCGCGCGACGAAGCCGAGCACGATCGCCAGCACGATCCCCGGCAGGATGCCAGCGGTGAACAGCGCCGCGATCGACACGCCGGTGACGGAGGCGATCGCGATTAGCACGATCGACGGCGGAATGGTCTCGCTCATCGCGCCCGACGCCGCAAGCAGCGAGACCAGCTCTCCATCCTTCATGCCTCGCTTGCGCATCTCGGGAAACAGCACCGGCGCGATCGCAGCCATGTCGGCGGTCTTGGAGCCGGAGATGCCCGAGACCAGCAGCATGGCACCGAGCATCACGTAGGACAGTCCGCCGCGGACATGGCCGAGCACGGAGGCGAGGAACGCGACCATGACGCGCGCCATGCCGGTCTGCTCGACCAGCTGTCCCAGCAGCACGAACAGCGGCACCGCGAGCAGGATCAATGAGCTCATGCCCTCGTCGATCCGTCCGACGACGACCAGGAGCGGCGTCCGTGTCGTGGTCAGCAGGAAGGCGACGGTCGCAAGACAGAAGGAAAACGCGATCGGCACGCCCGCCATCACGGCGCATCCGAGCAGGCCGACGAAGAAGATCAGCAAATTCCAGTTGCCGAGTGACTTCAGCGAGGGACCTGCGAGATAGAGCACGCCGGCCATCGCCGCGAACAGGACGGCGACGCCGAGCAGGTCCTTCGCCGACCGCTTGACCAGGGTGAGGCAGATGCTGGCGAGCGCGATGATGCAGCCGGCCGGGATGGCCGCAGCGCGGACCATGCCTGACCAGCCGAGCGCCGGCGTCTCGACGAAGGCCTGGTCCTCCACATAGTCCAGCGCGGGATGCAGGATGATCGCGAGAAACAGCGCTACCCCGCCGGCCGCGAGCGTCGAGGCCCAGGCCTCGGCGCGCGGCGACAGGTACGAGGTGAAGAAGGTCAGGCGCATGTGCGCCGAGCGCTGCACCGCGATCGCGCTGCCCAGCATCGCCAGCCACAGGAACAGGATGGAGGCGAGCTCGTCCGACCAGATGATCGGCCGGTGGAAGACTCCGCGCGCGACGATGCCGGCGAACAGGATGATGACCTCGGCGACGACGGCGATCGCGGCCGGAACTTCCACCAGCCAGCGCAGCGACTGCTCCAGCCAGCGTCCGGGCAACGGCTCCGCTTTGCCGAGCCTCGCCGTTTCCTGCATGTCGATCACGGCGCTCATGCCAGTGCTCCGGCCGCGGCCTCCAGCGTCTTCCAATTGTCCTCGCCGAACTTCCCGCGCCATTCCTTGTAGAAGCCGGCCGTCGACAGCCCCTTGCGGAACGCCTCCTTGTCGGAGGCCTCGAAGGTGATGCCCTTGGCGACCAGCTGGTCCTTCAGTGTCATATTGAGCTTGGCGGTGTCGGCGCGCTGCTCCATTGCGGCCTGGTCGAATTCACGCCGGACGATCCCCTGCAACTCGTCGGGCAGCGCCTTCACCGAGCGGCGGTTGCCGAGGATGAAGAAGGGATCCCAGATGTGGTTGGTCTCGGAGATGTATTTCTGCACCTCGTAGATCTTGCCGGCCTCGATGGTAACGAGGCCGTTCTCCTGGCCGTCCACGAGATGGGTTTGAAGTGCCGTGTACAATTCGTTGAAGTTGATCGAGGTCGGGTTGGCGCCCAGCGATTTGAACAGCGAGGTGAAGATCGGCGATACCGGCACGCGGATGCGGTAGCCGGCGAGATCGGCCGGCGTCTTGATCGGCTTGGTGAACGAGGAAATCTGCCGGAACGTGTTGTCGGCGGGCTTGGCCATCACCAGCGCGCCGGTTTTCTCGATCTGGCTTGCGATCAGCTTGCCGAGGTCGCCGTCCATCGCATTCCAGACCTGACCGTAGTCCGAGAATGCGAAGCCGACATTGGCGATGCCGGCGATCGGCGCCACCGTCGACAGCACGGAGCCGGCGATGTTGAGGAAATCGACGCCGCCGCTGCGGATCTGGGTCAACAGGTCGGTGTCCGAGCCGAGCTGCGAGGCCGGAAAGAATTTGATCTCCAGCCGGCCGCCACTCGCCTCCCTGATCCGCTTTGCGGCCTGATCGAGGCGGGTGTTGATCGGCTGTGTCAGCGACTGGCCGGTGGCGAGCTTGTATTCGAACTCCGCGGCCTGCGCCGGCCTGGTGCGAATGGCGACCAGTGGAACGGCGGCAGCCGCCACCATGAAGTTGCGGCGTGAGATCCTGTGGCGCTTGCCCGACATCGTTGGTCCTCCCTGATGGTCTCGTGTGGCGCCTTTGCCGGCGCACGTGCTCGTTGCCGCGCGCAGGCCTGGCTGCGCCGGTGCCGTCAAAATCGCTTGTCTGGTGAAAGGGCTGGTCTTGCGTTCCTTCCCCCGGGGCGAGCCGGCGCTCGGCGCCGTCCTGTTTCCTCGATGGCACCCGTCTGTCGCGGATTGCCTTGAGCCAAGCCTAGATCGCTGGCCATGGGCGACAATTGAATTATATTCGCCGTCACTTTAGCTGGCCTAAAAGGTTTTCTGATGCAGATACCGTTCCGCGCCATCATCGTCTTCCACGCGGTGGCGCGCGCGGGCAGCATTTCCCGTGCGGCGGACGAATTGCGGGTGACGCCGTCGGCCGTCAGCCAGCAGATCCAGGCGCTGGAGCTGCATCTCGGCACGGCGCTGACTTCGCGCGTCGGGCGCAACATCACGCTGACCGAGGCCGGCGAGCGCTATTTCGAGATGATCAGCCGCGAGATCGAGCACGTCACCGACGTGACACGGCATGTCCGTGGCATCCGCTCCGCCACCACGCTGACGGTGCGCGCAGCGCCGAGTGTATCGAGTAAATGGCTGCTGCCGCGGCTTGCCAGCTTCGTCGACGCCAATCCGGACATCGAATTGCGACTCGACGGCACCAACGAGCCGACCGATTTTCGCAAGGAGAATGTCGACCTGGAGATCCGCCACGGCGAAGGCGGCTGGCCCGGCCTGTTCGTCGAAAGCCTCGGCAAGGAGCGCTTCTTTCCGTTGTGCGCACCCTCGTTCTTCGCGGCGGGCAGCCTCGCAGCCCGGGACCTGCTCGAGCACCGGCTGATCCATTCGGTGAAATCGCAGATGCAATGGCCCCGCTGGTTTACGGAGGCCGGCATCGAGCCTGCGGAACGCTGGAAGCGCGTGCTGTTCGACCGCAGCCACATGGCGATCGACGCCGCCGTCGACGGCCTCGGCATCGGGCTGGAAAGCGAGCTGCTGGCCTGGCGCGAATTACGCGACGGGCGGCTGGTCTGCCCCGTGAAGAATCCGCCGGAGGTCGCGCTGACCACGCAGTGGATCGTCTGCCCGCACGGTCATCTGCGCCACCGCAAGACCCGGACCTTCCTCGACTGGCTGCGCGGGGAACGCGACGCCTGGAGCGCGCAGCAGGGCACGTCGATTGTTTAGCGTGCCTACATCGTCGCCGCAGATAATCTGAATTGCCCTCGGATTCGCCGCTGCCTAACGTTTCCGTACAAGGCGAGCGCGGCCGGACGTCACGGCTGCAACAACGCCGTCACCCGAGGAAACATTTCAAGGAAATCCAGATGAATCTCCATCGCATGCTGCTGGAACGCAAGGCAGCCGGCAAGCCTGTCACCATTGGCCTGATCGGAGCCGGAAAATTCGGGCTGATGTTCCTGTCGCAGGTGCGCCAGACTGACGGCATGCATCTCGTCGGTGTCGCCGATTTGAACACTGCCCGCGCCCGCGCTCAGCTCAAGCTCGGTTGCTGGCCGGAAGAGCAATACGCGGCAACCTCCATCGACGACGCGCTCAAGCACGGTGGCACCGTCGTCACCGACAACGCCGACGCGCTGATCACCCATCCGGCGATTGAGGTGATCATCGAGGCGACCGGCGATCCTGGTGCCGGCATCCGCTTCGCGATGAAGGCGATCGAGAACGGCAAGCACATCGTGATGGTCAATGTCGAGGCGGACGCGGTCGCGGGCCCCATTCTGGCGCGCAAGGCAAAGCAGGCCGGCGTCGTCTATTCACTCGCCTGGGGCGATCAGCCGGCGCTAATCGCAGATCATGTCGATTGGGCGCGCGCGGCCGGCTTCAAGGTCGTCGCGGCCGGCAAGGGCACGCGCTACCACCCGACCTATCACCAGTCGACGCCGGATACGGTCTGGGACATCCTCGACAAATACATGAAGATCAAGGATCGCAACTCGATCAACCCGAAGATGTTCAACTCCTTCGTCGACGGCACCAAGTCGGGCATCGAGATGACGGCCGTGTGTAATGCGACCGGGCTGCATGCGCAGAGCGAGGGCCTGTCGTTCCCGCCGGCGACACGGTTCGAGCACGCCGAGATCTGCAAGCCGAAAGCCGACGGCGGCATGCTGGAGAAGTCGGGCGTCACCGAGGTCACGTCCTCGGTCTATCGTGACGGCTCCGACGTGCCGCAGAGCCTCGTGATGGGGACCTATGTCGTATTCGAGACCGACAGCGCCTATTCCGAGGAATGCTTCCGCGAATACAGCATGCTGCCGGACAAGACCGGCAAATATGCCTCGCTGTACCGCCCGATCCACATGATCGGGCTGGAGCTCGGAATCTCCGTCGCCTCCGCGGCGTTACGCAAGGAGCCGACGGGTGCGCCGATCGTATTCAATTCGGACGTCGTCGCGACCGCCAAGCGCAAGCTGAAGGCCGGCGAGATGCTCGATGGCGAGGGCGGCTTCTGCGTCTGGGGCAAGCAGACCCCTGCCGACGCTTCACTGAAGCAGGGTTACTTGCCGCTCGGCCTCGCCCACCATGTCAAGCTCAAGACCGATATCGAGCAAGGTCAGCGCCTGAAATGGGAAGACGTGGAGTACGATCCCGACAGTCTTGCCGTGCGGGTGCGCCGCGAGATGGAAGCGGCGTTCCGGCAACCGAACATGGCTGCTTGATAGGCGTATCTGACCCGAAGGAAACCGGCGGCGACCGGGACTGCGCCCATGTCATGGACAGTGGCGCGGCCTCGGCCCGCGCCATGCAGGCGGGTGAAGCCAGGCATGGCCCTTCACGCTAGCGCCCCTTCAGCCGCTCCGCCGGCACCGTCATCGCGGCGACGCCGGCCATCACCAGCAGCAGCCCCAGCGCCAGGTTCGACGGCACGCTCTCGCCGAGCAGCAGAACGGAAAGTCCGACGCCGATCGGGATGCGCAAATAGCCTTGCGCGTTCGTGGTGAGCGTGCCGAGCCGGCCGAGGCAGACGTAGAACAGCATCAATCCGAGCGCACTGGAGACGATGCCCATGACGATGGTGGCCACGATCGCGGTCGGCGTCGGATGCAGCGTCCAGGGCTGATCGATGATCACCGCGGGCGGCAACAGCACGAGACCGCCGAACAAGAGCGAGCCGGCGGCCACCACCATCGGGTCGTATTCGGACAGCCGCAGGCCGAAGATCGTGGCGCAGGCAAAGGAGATGGTGGCGAGCAGGATCCCGATCTCGGCGATGATGTCACTTCCAAAGCCGCGGAGCGCGTCGAGCCCAATGATGGCGATTGTGCCGGCGAGTCCCAAAATCGCGCCCGCGAGCTTGAGCAGCGTCGCCGGCTCGTGGCGTGTGATCAGCGATGTGATCAGGAAAGCGAAGATCGGCGTGGTCGAGGCCAGCACCACCGTGTTCGAGGCCGGCACATATTGCTGCGCCCAGGTGATGATCAGAAACGGGAAGGTCGAATTGATCAGCTGCTGGGTCGCGAACAGCTTCCAGGCTTTTGCGTCGGTGGGAATCCTGGTGCCGCGCATCCACAGGATCGCGAACAGGAACGCGGCCGCGATCAGCGAGCGTGCCGAGATGAAGGTGATGGGCGGGATGGTGGGAAGTGCCAGCTTGGCCAGCGGATAGGTCGAGCTCCAGCAGCAGGCCAGCGCGAGCAGCAGCGCGTAGTCGCGCCAGCTGCGCGCGCCGGCGGCGGGCTTGGACGGCAATACCGAGGCCGCTGCGCGCCCCGTCGGCGATGTGCTCTGCGGCACCTTGTTCTGGCTCCCCGGCGCGACCGCGCGAGCCGAAGTCTGGGCGAGGGGGCGCCGGAAGGGAAGGCGTGAGCTATGCGTTTGGCGGAGGTGCCGACTTCCACTTCGCCCGCTTGATCGTGCCGGAGAAGGTGAACAGGAGGCGCTCGCCGCACCTCATCTGCCCGCGCAGGAAGATCAGCGAATTGCCGGCGCGGGTGACCTCGCCGGTGCACTCGATCAGCTCGCCCTCGTGGCCCGCATCGAGGAATTCACAGCCGAAATTGACGGTCACGCCTTTGCCGTTCAGGGCGTGGCGGCCGATCGCGAACAGGCAATAGTCGGCGAAGGCCATGAAGCAGCCGCCATGGACGTTGCCGGAGCCGTTCAGGTGCTTCTTTTCGACCCGGAAGGCGCAGCGGACGCTGCCGTCCGCCTCCAGGCGGTGCCAGAAGGGGCCGACATGGGTCTCAAAGCTGTCGCGGATCCAGGTTTGCCAGCCCGCAAATTCCCCTTCCGTGGCGACATGCAGGTCGGGGCGGGGGGAAGCGGCCGTTTTGGTCAATTCGTGCAAGGAAATGGGCCTTCAATTACGGGTCTTTAGCCCTTAAATCCGATCCGATCCCGCAGTGCAATTCCTGTTCCCGCAAGGCCACCGGCCGCAAAACGTGGGACAGCGGGAAAATGCGTCATAAAGGGCTTTTCGAAGCCATCCGATGTTCCTAAGAACGGCCAAACCGCCGCCGAAAGCCCCGAATCCATGAAGAACGAACCCAAGATCACCCCTGAACTGGTTGCCGCCCACGGGCTCAAGCCCGACGAATATGAGCGCATCCTGAAGCTGATCGGGCGGGAGCCGACCTTCACCGAGCTCGGCATCTTCTCGGCGATGTGGAACGAGCACTGCTCGTACAAATCCTCGCGCATCCATCTGCGCGGCCTGCCGACCAAGGCGCCCTGGGTGATCCAGGGCCCCGGCGAGAATGCCGGCGTGATCGACATCGGCGACGGCCAGGCCGTGGTCTTCAAGATGGAGAGCCACAACCACCCGAGCTACATCGAGCCCTATCAGGGCGCGACCACCGGCGTCGGCGGCATCTTGCGCGACGTCTTCACCATGGGGGCACGCCCGATCGCCTGCCTCAATGCGCTGAGCTTCGGTGCGCCCGAGCATGCCAAGACGCGGCATCTGGTCTCCGGCGTGGTCGCTGGTGTCGGCGGCTACGGCAATTCCTTCGGCGTGCCGACGGTGGGCGGCCAGGTGCGCTTCCACACCCGCTATGACGGCAACATCCTCGTCAACGCGATGGCGGTGGGCCTCGCCGATGCCGACAAGATCTTCTATGCGGCCGCCTCCGGCGTGAACATGCCGATCGTCTATCTCGGCTCCAAAACGGGGCGCGACGGCATCCACGGCGCCTCGATGGCCTCGGCCGAGTTCGACGACAAGTCCGAGGAGAAGCGCCCGACCGTGCAGGTCGGCGATCCCTTCGCCGAGAAGCTGCTGCTCGAAGCCTGCCTCGAGATCATGGAGAAGGGATGCGTCATCGCGATCCAGGACATGGGTGCGGCCGGCCTGACCTGCTCGGCGGTCGAGATGGGTGCCAAGGGCGACCTCGGCGTCGATCTCGATCTCGACGCGGTGCCGACCCGCGAGACCGGCATGAGCGCCTACGAGATGATGCTCTCGGAGAGCCAGGAGCGCATGCTCATGGTGCTCAAGCCCGAGAAGGAAAAGGAAGCCGAGGAGATCTTCACGAAGTGGGGGCTCGATTTTGCGATCGTCGGCTACACGACGCCGAGCAAGCGCTTCGTCGTCAAGCATGGCGGCGACGTCATGGCCGACCTTCCGATCAAGGAGCTCGGCGACGAGGCGCCGGTCTATGACCGCCCGCACATCCCGTCAGCCGCGCTGCCGATCGTGCATGCGCGCGACGTGCCGGCGCCAATGGCCGTCGGCGCTGCCCTGGAGAAGCTGATCGGCACGCCGGATATGTGCTCTAAGCGCTGGGTTTGGGAGCAGTACGACCACGTCATCCTCGGCAACACCATGCAGCGCCCGGGCGGCGATGCCGCCGTGGTGCGCGTGCAGGACGGGCCGAAGGGGCTGGCGCTCACCGTCGACGTCACGCCGCGCTATTGCGAGGCCGATCCGTTCGAGGGCGGCAAGCAGGCGGTGGCGGAAGCCTGGCGCAACATCACCGCGGTCGGCGGCAAGCCGCTCGCGATCACCGACAACCTCAACTTCGGCAATCCTGAGCGGCCCGAGATCATGGGCCAGTTCGTCGGCTGCCTGAAGGGCATCTCGGAAGCCTGCCGCACGCTCGACTTCCCGGTCGTCTCCGGCAACGTCTCGCTCTACAACGAGACCAATGGCCGCGCCATCCTGCCGACACCGTCGATCGGCGGCGTCGGCCTGCTCGACGACTTCACCAAGTCGGCCTCGCTCGCCTTCAAGGCCGAAGGCGAGGCGATCCTCTTGATCGGCGAAACCCACGGCTGGCTCGGCCAGTCCGTCTATCTGCGCGACATCTGCGGTCGTGAGGAGGGCGCGCCGCCGCCGGTCGATCTCGCCGCCGAGAAGCGCAATGGCGATTGCGTGCGCGGCATGATCCATGCGGGCACCGCGACTGCGGTGCACGACCTCTCCGACGGCGGTCTGCTGATCGCACTCGCCGAGATGGCGATGGCGGGCGGCATCGGCGCCAAGCTCTTGGCAGCGCCGACTGCGCTCGTGCCGCAGGCCTATTGGTTCGGCGAGGACCAGGCGCGCTATCTCGTCACCGTGCCGGAAACCGAAGCCGGCCGCGTGCTCGCCAAGATGCGCGGCTGCGAGGTGCCCTGCGTACGCATCGGCACCACCGGCGGCGATGCCATCGCGATCGCGGGCGAGGCGCCGGTTACGATCGAGGCGCTGCGGAAGTCATTCGAGCGCTGGCTGCCGGAGTATATGGGCGGCAAGGCGGCCTGATAGTCAATCCGGGGCGATGCGTAGCATCAAACTCCGGTGCGCCCTTGCGCACCTGAGAATCTCGAGATTCCGGGTTCGCGCTCTCGCGCGCCCCGGAATGACGTCGGTCACAACACGTGTGAGGCGCCTGGAATCTTCCGTAAGCCCGCCGTCAGGCCCCAGCTCAGGATCACCGTGAGCACGAAGCCGATCGCGGCCTTGACGATCGCGGGCAGCCCGTAGTCGTACAGCGCGTACTGGATCCACAGCGCGATCGGGTAGTGCACCAGGAACATGCCGTAGGCATCCGCCTGCATGCGGTCGAGCAGGGTCGGGCCCGGCGCCTTCGAATGCAGGAAGAAGGCGAGGATCGCGAGCAGGATCGAGGCCGAGAACAATACGAAGAACGTGCCGTAGAACACATGGTACCAGTGCGGCAGGTGACCGGGATTACCGAGGATCTCCCGCTTGATGTAGATCATGCACCACATCAGGCAGTAGGGGATCAGCGTAATGATCACCCATAGCCAGCGGCTCTTCGGCAGTTGCCCCTCGGCGCTCAGGATGCCGCGATCGAAATTCGCCGCGCCGACGCTGGCGCCGATGAAGAAATAGGCGAAGTAGAGCAGGATGCGGCTCGCCTGCACCGAGAACGGCCCGAACTCGAACCATTTGTTGGTCCCGAAATAGACCAGCGCGGGCAGATAGACGATGACGCTCACGGCGGCGAGCATCAGCCAGAACACAGCGGGCTGCTCAAATCCGCGCAGCGAGACGCGGTTGCCGGGATCGACCAGATGCGCCGAGACCCGGTAGAGCAGGCTCGCGGTCAGGTCGAACGCCAGCAGCACCCACACGAACCAGATCGGGCCGCTCGGCCACGGACCCACCGTGACCGTCTTCCACCAGAACGAAGCGAAGCTCAGCTCCGGATCCTGCCGCAGCGCGATCGCGTAATAGGCGAGCGGGATGACGGTGAGAGCCGCGATCACGAACGGCAGCCCGAGCCGCAGCAGGCGGTCGCGCAGGAAGACCGACGGCGCCTTGCGCGCAATGCCCGGCCAGGTGAACAGGCCGGACAGGAAGAAGAACATCGCCATGAAGAAGCTGTCGGTGGCGAGCACGACGACGTCGAAACCGATCCAGGACGCCGGATCGGTGTGACCAAAATGGGTGTAGGGAATGACGGCGTGGTGCAGCAGCACCACCAGCGTCAGGAAGGTGCGGGCGCGGTCGAGCGACAGGTTGCGCACCTTGGCCTTCGGCGCGGCATGCGCCTCTGCGCCGATCGTCGCGGAATGTGACATCGTGATCATGGCCGCCCTGCGTTCCTACCCCCCGACGACTGTGCCGCCGGGAACCCGATTCAGCAAGCGCCGTTTGTGCCGGGCCGCGGCAGTGCCAAGCCGTCAGGAACCAGTTCCGCACAGCGAAGTTAGGGTTGCCGGAAGCGTTGAGGGCCGCGAGCAAACGGCACCAGAGTTGGAGCTGCCGATGACGATCCTGAAATGGGCGCTGATCTTCTTACTTGTCTCGATCGTAGCCGGCGTGCTCGGCTTCACCGGCATCTCGGCCGCCTCCGCCGATATCGCCCGCTTCCTGTTCTATATCTTCGTCGTGATCTTCCTGGTGCTGCTGATCCTCGGGCTCACGATCTTCAGGGCGTAGCCGGGCTGACGCGACACCTGACAGGACGTGCCGGCCCTCAGGCCGGCCGTTCAATTTGGCACGAGAGGTCTGACGTAGGCGACCAGTTCCGCCAAGAACTCGTCGGGACGATCGAATGGAATGAAATGACCCCCGCCGCGTACCCGGACGAATTCCTTATGCGGAGCGATGATCTGATTGAAGAGCTGTTCGGCCGGCCCGCTCGGCGTGTTGTAGTCCGCATCGCCCTCAATGAAGACCACCGGGATCGGAAATGCGAGCCCCAGTGCGGCGACGTCGCGCCTGAACATGGGGCCTTCTCGTCCGCGCAGATGTTTTGCGGAGAAGGTCATGCCTTTGCGCCAGTTGTACCAGTCGAGCAGCGAGAAATCCGGCATAAATGGGGGTGGGACGGGGCCCGCCAACTGGAAGCTCTCGATCGAGGGCAGCCCCAGTGACTTGCTCCATTTGTCGGCAACCAGTCGGTTCTGTGGCGTAATCTGAGGTCGCGCAACGATTGGCGCCAACTCCGCCAGGGCCTCGCTGTTGCTTGCGGACTGCGCCAACTCTTGCAGATGCGTGATCGCAAGTTCGAATGACTTCTCGAATGTCACCCTGCCGACCACCTGTCCCGTGCCGACATAGGCATAAAACAGATCCGGGCGCTGCTTGACGATGTGAATGCCCAGGAACGAGCCCCAGGAATGCCCGACCAGGACAATCTTGTCCTTGTGTAGATGGTTTCGCAGATACTCGACCAGCTCGATGCCGTCCTGCGTCATTCGCTCCAACGTCATGGTTGGCGCAAGCGCATCTTCTCCAGCGGCGCCATAGGTGCGGCCGGCGCCGCGCTGGTCCCATTGGACAACGGTGAAATGCTTTTCCCAGGGGCGCCACCCCGACGAGATCGGCAAGGTGGAGCCTCCAGGCCCGCCGTGGACGAACAGGAGAACCGGGTTGTCCCGATCCTCGCCGCGGATCTGGATCCATTGCTTGATGCCGCCGATGTCGACGTATGCACCCTCCTGCACGCCGTTCGGCGAGCGGATCGCGAGAGTTTCGGCAGCAAGATGCTGACGATAGGCACGAACACCCGGCCCGGCAGCGGCCACGATAACGAGGACGCCGGCCAATCCCAGCAACGAGACCCCAATCAGTCTTGCGGCCTTGCGCGGCATCGCGTGCCTTGAGTCGACGCGGGGAGGCGATCCGTGTCGTCCCCGGGGTCACAGCACCTATGAGCTTACCCCACTTCCTCGATCTTCACCTTGTCCGGATAGAAGGCGAGATGGCCGGAAATCTCGGTCATCGCGGGGTAGGGCGTCTCATAGGTCCAGATCGCGTTGTCCAGCGTCTCGCCGTTGGCCTTGACGCTGTAATAGCTCGCATCGCCCTTGTAGGGACAGTGCGTGACGCGGTTAGTGCGCTCCAGGAGCGCCATGTTGGCGTCCTCCCGCGGCACATATTGCACTGCCGGATATTTGGCCTCCTTCAGGGTCAGCGCCCTGCTGGTCTCGGCGATCACGATGTCGCCCGCCGTGACGCGGACGCGCCGGGGGTTTTGGGTGATGGTGATGGGGTGGTCGGGCCCTGGAAGCTTCATGATTTCACGCCTTTTCGATCAATCTGCCGCGCGCGGCACTTTGTCGTGCCTTTATCCTGATGGGATGAGGGATATAGTGCCGGAAAGCGTGACGCAGAAGCCCGTTCACGCTAAGTTTGTCCCTGCCGGCGAGGGGACCCCGGCAGCGATTCGACGGTGAGGCTTGATCCAAGCCGAGATTAAGGAGCTAGACCCGAATGCCCATGGACGCCCACGATATCGAGGCGATGATCAAGGCAGCAATCCCCGATGCCGAGGTGACCATCCGAGACCTCGCCGGCGATGGCGACCACTACGCCGCGACCGTGATCTCGGAATCTTTCCGCGGCAAGTCCCGCGTCCAGCAGCACCAGATCGTCTATCAGTCCCTGCGCGGCCAGATGGGCGGCGTGCTGCATGCGCTGGCGCTGCAGACCGGGGTGCCGGGGACTTGACCCGACTGGGCCTGATTGACGAGCACCTGATCTGACCAGCGCGACGGGGGACGACGATGGCTGCGGACAATCCGCGCGGCGCGATGTTTCGCGTCATCGTGCCGAACCAGCACAGCCGCGTCACCAATGCCGAGCTGTTCTTCGACCTCGTCTTCGTGTTTGCGATCACGCAGGTGTCGCACACGCTGCTGCACCATTTCACGCCGCTCGGCGCGGTCGAGGTCACGCTGCTGTTCCTCGCGGTGTGGTGGGTGTGGGTCTACACCGCCTGGGTCACCAACTGGCTCAATCCCGAGCTGACGCCGGTCCGCATCCTGCTCTTCCTGATGATGCTTGGCGGGCTCGTGCTGTCGACGACGATCCCGACCGCCTTCGAGGGGCGGGGCCTGTGGTTCGCGATCGCCTACGCGACCATGCAGGTCGGGCGCACCGCGTTCTGGATGTTCGCAACCCCGCGCCACCGCACTGCGGTGCGGCACAACGCGATCCGCATCCTGGTCTGGCTCTGCGGCTCCGCGGTCTTCTGGATCCTCGGTGGCCTCGCGCATGGGGAGCAGCGGCTGTGGTTCTGGATCGTGGCGCTCACGATCGAGTACGTCTCGCCGGCGGTCCGCTTCTGGGTGCCGAAGCTGGGCTTTTCGTCGGTCGAGGCCTGGGCCGTCGAGGGCGGCCACATGGCCGAACGCTGCGCCGGCTTCATCATCATCGCGCTCGGTGAAGCCATCGTCGTCAACGGCGCGACCTTTGCCGAGCTGGAGTGGACCGCGGACAATATCCTGGCCTTCGTTGCGGCGCTGGTCGGCAGCATCGCGATGTGGTGGGTCTATTTCCACAAGGGCGCCGAAGCCGGCTCAGAGCGCATCTCGAAATCTGCCGAATCCGGCCGCTTGGCGCGACTCGCCTATACCTATCTGCACATGCCGATCGTCGCCGGCATCATCCTGACCGCAGTCTCGGACGAGCTGGTGCTGAAGCATCCGACCGGCCATTCCGATCTGCGCACCATCGTGAGCACGATCGGCGGTCCCCTGCTGTTCCTGATCGGCACCATCCTGTTCAAGCACTCGATCCGCGGCTTCCTCCAGCTCTCGCACGGCATCGGCATCATCCTGCTGCTGGCGCTGTGGTGGTTCGCCGCCGACCTCTCGCCGCTCTGGCTGTCGGTCGCGACCAGCGTGATCATGATCGTGGTCGCGGTGTGGGAGTCGGTGTCGCTGGGGTCGACGGCGGAGGAGGTTGAGGAGCGTTAGAACGCGGGCGGCCGGAGTGCACGCCTCGTCCTTCGAGACGACCGCTGCGTGGTCTCCTCAGGACGAGGCTAATCAGCATAGGTACCCGTTGAACCTGCTGCCCCGCACTCCGTCCTCATCCTGAGGAGCCCGCCGAAGGCGGGCGTCTCGAAGGATGCGCCGCAAGTGACGGCCGAAGCGTTTACTCCGCGACCTCGAGCGCGTGCACCGAGAACATCTTGGCCGCATCGGTCCAGCTCTCGCGCACGCGCCAGCCGGCGCCGTGCGCCAGCGCCGCGAAGCGCTCGATGCTGTATTTATAACTGTTCTCGGTGTGGATGCTCTCGCCTGGGCGGAAGGAGAAGCTGGTGCCGAGCAGGCGCACGGTCTGGCTCTTCTTGCTGATCAGGTGCATCTCGATGCGGTGCCGCTCGCGATTGTAGATCGCGCGGTGGGTGAAGGCGGAGAGATCGAAATTGCCGCCGAGCTCGCGGTTGATGCGCACGAGCACATTGAGGTTGAAACGCGCGGTGACACCAGCGGCGTCATTATAGGCATCGAAGAGCACGCGCTCGTCCTTCTCGAGATCGGCGCCGATGATCATCTGCGCACCCTTGCCCAGGATCTGGCGGGCACTCTTCAGGAAGGCCTGCGCCTCTTGCGGCTCGAAATTGCCGATGGTCGAGCCCGGGAAGAAGCCGACCTTGGGCATCGACGCGACAGCCTTGGGCAGTTCGAACGGCGTGGTGAAGTCGGCCGCGACGGGATAGATGCCGAGCGCCGGAAAATCCCGCTTCAAGCCGTTGGCCTGCGCCGTCAGGAAGTCGCCGGAGATGTCGACGGGGACATAGGCTGAGAACTTGCAATGGTTGAGCAGCAGGCGGACCTTCGTGGTCGCGCCGGCACCGAACTCGACCAGCGCCGCGTGCTCCGGAATGATTTTTGCGATCTCGCTGCCGCGCTCCCTCAGGATCGATAGCTCGGTGCGGGTCGGGTAATATTCCGGAAGCTTCGTGATCGCCTCGAACAGCTCCGAGCCGGTCGCGTCGTAGAAATATTTCGGCGACAGCTTTTTCGGCTGCTGCGAGAGGTCCTCGATGGCCTCGCGAGCGAAAGCGGTGGTCTGTTCGTCGGGCAGATGGGCTTCAGCCAAAGCGCTGGCGTGCACATTCATGATACTCTCCTGAACGCGCTGTCCGGCGCGCATTGTCGTCGGATAAGAACTAGTCGTACTGGGCGAGCCGCAGGCCCGTGAACTGCCAGCGGTGGTGCGGATAGAAGAAGTTGCGATAGGTGATACGGCGGTGGCCCTCGGGAGTCGCAAGCGAGGAGCCGCGCAGCACCAGCTGATTGACCATGAACTTGCCGTTATATTCCCCAAGCGCGCCTTCGACGGCGCGATAGCCGGGATAGGGCGAGTACGAAGAACGCGTCCACTGCCAGACGATGCCGAAGGCATCGTTGAGCTGGCCCGTGCGAGCCGCGACTTCCCATTCCATCTCGGTCGGCACGTGCTTGCCGGCCCAGCGCGCGAAGGCATCGGCTTCGTAGTAGCTGATGTGGCAGACCGGCGCGTCCGGATCGACCGGCTTGAGGCCAGCGAGCGTCATCACCTGCCATCCGCCATCGACCTCGCGCCAATGGCCGGGCGCCTGCCAGTCTTCCTTGCTGGCCGCGGCAAAGCCGTCCATGAGCCACAGCGTTGCTTTCGCGTAGCCGCCGTCGCGCATGAAGGCGAGCCATTCGGCATTGGTGACGAGATTGCGGGCGATCCTGACCGGTCCGACGAGGGCCCGATGCGCCGGCTTCTCGTTGTCGAAATGAAAACTGTCGTCGACGTGGCCGACGGTGTGGATGCCTTCGTTCAGCGTCAGCCAGTCCTCGCTGCTGCCGGTCGCGGACGGGAAGCGCCAGTCCGGATCATAGGCCGGGTAGACGGGGTTCTGCGCGAAGGCGTGCAGGATGTCGGTGAACATCAATTCCTGATGCTGCTGCTCGTGGTTGAGCCCGACCTCGACCAGCGGCGCGACGGAGCGAAGCTTGTCCTCAGCGGCCTCGCGGAAGAATTTGACGACCGCCGCATCGACATAGCGGCGATAGGCGCCGACCTCGTCCGCGCTGGGACGTGTGATGTCGCCGCGATGATTACGGGCATGACGCGGGCCGGCGCTGACGTAATAGGAATTGAACAGGAAGGCGAAGTCGGGGTGGAAGGGCCGGTAGCCGGGGGCGTGCTCGCCGAGCAGAAACTGCTCCCAGAACCAGGTGGTATGAGCCCGGTGCCATTTCGCCGGGCTCGCATCCGGCATGGACTGGATCTGCTGGTCCTCAGGCGACAGCGGGGCGGCCCGGCGCTCGGTCTCGTTGCGGACGGCAAGATACGCGTCCTGGAGCCGCTGGGCGAGGTTGCCGGGGGCGGAGGACAGTGACGAAAGCGGGGCGGTGGCCGTGGCGGAGGCTGTTTTCGTCACGTTTTTCTCCAGACAGAACAAGAGAACGTTGTTGGCGTTGCCCGGTTCCAAAACCGAGGTTCGTCCTAGATGGGGCCTCCGTTACGGGATAAAAGTCCTCCCCGCCGTTAATATTAGTGTCATCAGCCTATCGGCCCGGGGCGGTCCCGGCCGGCCGTCGCCGCCATTTTACTTTGGATGCACAACGGTTTGGGCTACATATATAGGCAAGGATCGGGTTAGATCGGCTGAGCCGGCCCGAGGGAATCGTTGAGGGCTCCGCCCCAGAAGGACACGGATATGAGCATCGAGGAATTCATCGCCAACGAAGTGAAGTCGAACGACGTGGTTCTGTTCATGAAGGGCACGCCGCAATTTCCGCAGTGCGGTTTCTCCGGCCAGGTCGTCCAGATCCTCGACCACATCGGCGTCGGCTATAAGGGCCTCAACGTTCTCGAATCCGCCGAGCTGCGCAACGGCATCAAGGAATATTCGAACTGGCCGACCATCCCGCAGCTCTATGTGAAGGGCGAGTTCATCGGCGGCTGCGACATCGTCCGCGAGATGTTCCAGGCCGGCGAATTGCAGCAGCTCTTCACCGAAAAGGGCGTCGCTGTCGCGGCATGAGGCGTGACCGCGCTGACGCGCCGGATTGGCGGCGCGGAGCTCGAGGTCATCGTTGCCGACATCACCACACTCGGCGTTGACGCCATCGTCAACGCCGCAAATTCGTCGCTCCTTGGCGGGGGCGGCGTCGATGGTGCGATCCATCGGGCGGCCGGGCCAGAGCTCGTCGCCGAATGCCGCATGCTCCACGGCTGCAAGACCGGCGATGCCAAGATCACCAAGGGCTACCGCCTCAAGGCCGCGCATGTGATCCACACCGTCGGGCCGGTCTGGAATGGCGGCACAATCGGCGAGGATGATTTGCTTGCCTCCTGCTATCGCCGTTCGATGGAGCTGTGCGGCAAGCACGAGCTGACCTCGGTAGCATTCCCCGCGATTTCGACTGGTATTTACCGCTTTCCGGCCGACCGGGCCGCGAAGATCGCGGTCCATACGACCATTGACGCCCTGCCGGCCGCGCCGCTGGTCGGCCGCGTCATATTCTGCTGTTTCTCGGAGGCGAGCGCCGCCCTCCATACGGACGTTTTGGCGCGCTACGCCAGCCCTTGTGCCTGATGGCGCGGCCGGTACACTCCGGCTGGCCATGTGCCGGGGAGGGGATATGATTTCAAAATCTGGATTGCGTGCGCTGGTTTGCAGCGCGCTGGTGTCGTTGAGTGCGACATCGTTCGCGCGCGCCGAGGGCACTTACGAGATTCCGGCCGGCGCGCACTTCAACCAGGAGAAGCTCGGCAAGATCAGCGACTTCTTCAAGAACGAAGTTGCGACCGGCAAGATCGCCGGCGCAACCGTGCTGATCAAGCAGCACGGCAAGCCGGTCTATCACGAAGCCTTCGGCGTGCAGGATGTGGTCAGCAAAGCGCCGATCACCGACAAGACGATCTTCCGCCTGTTCTCGATGAGCAAGGCGATCACCTCGGTGGTCGCGATGAAAATGCTCGAGGACGGCAAGATCAAGCTTGACGATCCCGTCTCCAAGTACATCCCGTCCTTCGCCAATGTGAAGGTCGGCGTCGAGAAGAAGGCTGACGACGGTACCAAGTCGCTCGAGCTGGTGCCACCGAACCGCCCCATGACGGTGAAGGATCTGATGACGCATACTTCGGGCGTCACCTACGGCTTCTATGGCGACAGCCTGGTCCGCAAGGCCTATCGCGACGCCAAGATCTATGACGGCGATTTCGACCTCGCCGAGTTCGCCGAGCGCATCGCCAAGCTGCCGCTGCACAATCAGCCGGGCGCGCTCTGGCAATACGGCCATTCCACCGACATTCTGGCGCGCGTGATGGAAGTCGCGGCAGGCAAGCCGCTGCTCGATATCGAGCAGGAAACGCTGCTCGGTCCGCTCGGCATGGTCGATACCGGCTTCTTCGTCACCGACCCCGACAAGCAGAAGCTACTGGCGCAGCCGGTGCCGAACGACAGTGATTTCCGGGTTGGCCGGATCAACGATCCGACCGTCGTCAAGAAGATCCTGTTCGCCAGCGGCGGCATGGTCACGACCATGGCCGATTATGAGCGCTTTGCGCGGATGCTGCTCAACGGCGGCAGTCTGGACGGCAAGACCATCCTCAAGCCCGAGACGTTCAAGCTGATGGTGACCGACCAGATCGGGCCGAAATCAGGCGTCGATCGCGACTATTTCTACTTCCCCGGCGATGGTTTCGGCTTCGGCCTTGGGCTCGCGGTCCGCACCGATCCCGGCAACGCAAAGCCGCCGCCGCCCGGCGATCTCGGGGAATTGAAGTGGGACGGCGCCTCCGGCTGCTATTTCGTGATCGACCCCAAGCAGGACATGTTCTTCGTCCTGCTCGAACAGACCCCCACCGAGCGCCAGCGCGTGCAGCGGACATTGAAGCAGTTGGTCTATGAAGCCATGGAGAATTGACAGGTTCGGGCGCCGCACGCTGATTGCGGCGCTCGTCCTTTTGTTGGGTGCAGTCGGTGCGCAGGCGGGCTCGGAGGGGCGCGGCGCGCACAATCTCTCGCCCGAACGTTTGGCAAAGGTCTCGGATTACATCCGGAGCGAGATCGCCGCCGGCACGTTTCCAGGCGCGATCCTGCTGCTCCAGCAGCATGGCAAGCCGGTCTATTACGAGAATTTCGGCGTCCGCGACGTTGCGACCGAGCTGTCGATGAGCGCGGACACGATCTTCCGCCTCTATTCGATGTCGAAGCCGATCACATCCGTGATGGCGATGATGCTGGTCGAGGAGGGCAAGCTCTCGCTCGACGATCCCGTCGCCAAGTACATTCCGGCCTTTGGCACGATGAAGGTCGGCGTCGAGACGAAGGCCGAGGACGGCAAGGTTTCGCTGGTGCAGGAGCCGGTGAATCGTCCGGTCACGATCAAGGATTTGATGCGCCACACCTCCGGGCTGCCTTACGGCTATGTCGGGGGTGGCATGGTGCGCGAGCTCTATGCCGAGGCCAATCTCTTCAACAGCAATCTCAGCAATGCCGAGTTCGCCGCGAAGATCGCCACGCTGCCGCTGGTCGAGCAGCCCGGCACGATGTGGGATTACGGCTATTCCACCGACGTGCTCGGCCGCGTCGTCGAGGTGGTCTCGGGGAAGACGCTGCTCCAGTTCGAGAAGGAGCGGCTGCTCGATCCGCTCGGCATGAGCGAGACCGCGTTCTTCGTCGCCGATCCCAAAAAGTTCGCGCGTATTGCCGAGCCGATGCCGGCGGATCGCAACATCAATCCGACGACGCAGGTGCGCGACATCAGGCTGCCGCTGAAATGGGAGTCGGGCGGCGGCGGCATGGTCGGCACGATCGGCGACTACGCCCGTTTCGCGCAGATGCTGCTGAACGGCGGCACGTATGACGGCCGCCGCTATCTCAAGCCCGAGACCATCGCGCTGATGGCGTCGGACCATATCGGGCCCGAGACCAGGATCGGGCACGACCAGAACTATTATCCGGGCGGGACGAGCGGCTTCGGCCTCGGCTTCGCCGTCCGTACTTCGGTGCCATCAGGCACCTCATGGCCGCTCGGCGAATATCGCTGGGACGGCGTCGGCGGCACGTTCTTCTTCATCGATCCCGAGGACGATCTGTTCGGGATCTTCATGGTGCAGACGCCGTCGCAGCGCGGCCGGATTCAGCTGGCGCTGAAGACGCTGATCTATCAGGCGATGGGGCGGTGAGCGCGAAGGTGCTGCCTTGTAGCCCCGGATTTCGCTGCGCTCCATCCGGGCTACGGGACTCATGCACCGCGCACGATCTCGCGCACGTACCCGATCGTCTCCTCGACCTGGCTCGCATTGACGTCGAGATGGGTGCAGGCGCGGATGCGGCCGTCCATCATCGCGAGCGTGACGCCGCGCTGGCGCAGCGCCGCGACCATCTTGTCGCCGGCAACGCCGGCGCCGTCCGGCTTGAAGAACACGAGATTGGTCTCGGGCTCCTGCACCTCGATGCCTGATATCTGCGACAGACCGCGGGCAAGCGCGCGCGCATTGGCGTGGTCGTCGGCGAGGCGGTCGACGTGATGGTCGAGCGCGTAGATGCAGGCGGCCGCGCAAACGCCGGCCTGCCGCATCGAGCCGCCGAGGCGCTGCTTCCACTGCCAGACCGCGTCGATGAAGGCGCGCGTGCCTGCGAGCACGCCGCCGATCGGCGCACCGAGGCCCTTGGAGAAATCGATCCAGGCCGAATCCCAGCCCGCGGTCATGTCGCGCGGGGAGATGCCGCTCGCGACGGTGGCGTTGAGGAGGCGCGCGCCGTCCATGTGGGTGACGAGGCCGTGCTGTTTCGCGATCGCGACGATCTCGTCGAGCGCGGCCTTCTTCCAGATCGTGCCGCCGCCGATATTGGCGGTCTGCTCGACGCTGACGACGGTCTGCGGCGGCTGGTAGCGTGTGCGCGGATGCAGCGCCTTGCGAAAGGTCTCCGGCGTGAACTGGCCGTCGGGGCCCTTGAGCTGCGTCACTTGAAAACCGCCGATCGCGGCATGCGCGCCGCCTTCGCGGGCGATGATGTGCGCGGTCTCATGCGCCAGAATCTCGTCGCCGGGACGGCAATGCACCAGCGTCGCGGTGACGTTGCACATTGTGCCCGAGGGCATGTAGACCGCCGCTTCCTTGCCGAGCAGATCCGCAACGCGCTCGCACAGCGCATTCACGGTCGGATCGTCGCCGACCTGCTCGTCACCGACCTCCGCCCGCGCCATCGCCTCGCGCATCGCAGCCGTCGGCTTGGTCTGCGTATCCGAGAGCAGATTGATGCGCACCGGCGGCGCCTTGGGATCGATCGGGGGAGGGGTGTAGAGCATGCGACGCCTCCTGAAGGCATAACGGCCACTGAAGTGTGGCTCTTAAGCAAAAAGGCCCCGGCGAACCGGGGCCTTTCGATATTCAGATCTTAGCGCGAATAGAATTCGACGACCAGATGCGGCTCCATCTGCACCGGGAACGGCACGTCGGAGAGGCCGGGGATGCGCACATACTTGGCGGTCATCTTGCCGTGGTCGACTTCGAGATAGTCGGGGACCTCGCGCTCGGGCAGCTGGCTGGCTTCGAGCACGTGGGTGAGCTGCTTGGAGGCTTCCTTGACCTCGATCACGTCGCCGACCTTGAGCTGGTAGCTCGAGATGTTGACCTTGCGGCCGTTCACCTTGACGTGGCCGTGGTTGATGAACTGGCGGGCGGCGAAGATCGTGGAGACGAACTTGGCGCGGTACACGACCGCGTCGAGACGACGCTCCAGCAGGCCGATCAGGTTCTCGCCGGTGTCACCCTTGAGGCGGCTCGCCTCGACATAGATGCCGTGGAACTGGCGCTCGCTGATGTTGGCGTAGTAGCCCTTCAGCTTCTGCTTGGCGCGCAGCTGCACGCCGAAGTCGGAGAGCTTGCCCTTGCGGCGCTGGCCGTGCTGGCCGGGGCCGTATTCGCGGCGGTTCACGGGGCTCTTCGGGCGGCCCCAGATGTTCTGGCCCATACGGCGATCGATCTTGTACTTCGCCTCACTGCGCTTAGTCATCGCGTCCTCTTCGGTTGCATGGTTTGAGGAAACGCGCCCTCCTGTGTGCCGGGATGATCCCGGCACCGACAGGTCCGATCCCCAAAGCTAGAGGGAGCCGACCACGGGTCGCGAAACGCTTCGCGGGCCGAAATCGGCCCGCGAGCAGGCGGCTTTTAGGGGAGTTCGGGGTTCGCTGTCAATTCTTTAGCCCGTCATTCCGGGGCGCTCGTAGAGCGAACTATGGTGCGCAATTGCGCACCTGGGAATCTCGAGGTTCCGGGTTCGGCTCTGCGAGCCGCCCCGGAACGACGGTACTTATGTCCCGACCGCCCGGATCGGCTTTGGCCCGGCCGACCGTAATTCGGCAGCGATTTCAGTGTTCAGGACCTGTTCCAGCCGGGTCAGGACCCGGGCGACGGGGGCCGCGTCGGTCACCCGGTGGTCCCAGCGGATCACGACATGGATGGTCTGGTCGCCCTCGACCACCCCATAGCTGACGATGAAGGGGCCGGGCGTGATCGGGTGGAGCTCGCCGCCGCCATAGGCGGCCACCGAGCTCACGGCGAAGCTGCCGAACCAGTTGCCGCGCTGCCGGCCGAAATTGAGGCCCACGGCCCAGCACAGCCGCCGCAATGGCAGCGGCAGGCGGGTGGCGCGCATGATCTTGCGGAACATCGGAACATCGTCGACCGGGGCCGTCTTGGCGCGCCGGATCTCGGCATCGACCGCCGCCAGCGTCATGGCCTCGGGAGCCGCGATCCGCTGCGGCATCACGCATTCCTCACCGTTATCGACCCGGGCGATCGCCACCGACGCGACGCTATGAGGGAGCTCGTAGAGCGTCGGCCGGGGCCATTTGGCATAGACGGTGCGCAGGACCGGCTCGTTCCTGGCGACTAGGGCAAAGGCTTTCACGAACATCGCGGCCCAGCCGGCGGGCGCCATCGCCCCCGCGCGGGCCTCCAGCAGGGGGCGGACATTGAGCGAACGGGAGAGCGAGACGAACGGCACGTCCATCGAGGCGTGCATGAGGTCGCAAATCAGGCGGCGGCGCAGCGAAATGGTCTTGGGCGTCCCGCGCATCGGCTCTTTCGGTTCCTGTGGATGAAAATTTGGGCAGCGAGCGGGGTCCCGCTCGCCGCCTGCTCTAGCACGAACCAACCCGCTCGGGAGCAGTCGGTTCGCCGCATCAGGGCGCCGGCGAGGCCAACGGCTTGGTCTTGTCGACGACGTAAACTCCAAGCACTTTCATGGACTTATCGCCATGAGCCTTGGCGTCGTGCACGACGCCTGCCGGGATCTGGTAGGAATCGCCGGCTTTCAGGGTCTTGTCCGGCTGACCATCGATGAGGAGGGTCAACTCGCCTTCGAGCACGTAGCCGGTCTCGATCCCCGGATGGGTATGGCGTCCGGCCGCGCCGCCCGCCGGGACTTCCGCGATCGCGGTGATGGTGTTGTAGCCGTCTGGAAATTCCACCTTCTGGAGCGGGGTGCGCTTGATGCCGGGCTGCTGGGCAAAGGCCGCAAAGGCAAGGCCTGCGAAGGACAGAGCGAGCAAAGTCTTCTTGAGCATGGTTGTTTTTCCTCCCTGGAGCCGCCGACCCTAGCAGCGCGGCAGTTCCCGGCAAGGTGGTAATCGGCTGCTCAGCGCCTGATCCCGTCGAACGCCGCCATGATGCCGCGCTGGAAGAGGGACCAGTCGAAGCCGAGCGCGATCGCGCGGTAGCCGCGGTCGATCAGCTCGTTGGCCTGGTCGGCGGTGCGGGCGACGCCGCCGATCGGCACGCCGCTTCTGAGGATGCCAGCTTCCGCGCGGGCGACCAGCTCCAGCAATTCCGGATCGTCCACCCGGCCGCGCTTGTTGATGGAGGTGGCGAGATCGCCGGGCCCGATCACGGCGACGTCGATGCCGGGCGTCGCCATGATCTCGTCGATGCGGTTGACGGCATCGACATGCTCGATGGTGACCATGCAGATCATCTCGTCGTCGGCAGAAGCCATATAATCAGGCATCGACTGGCCCCAGCGGAACGGTGCGTGGAATGGACCCCAGAGCCGATCGCCGCGCGGCGGGTAGCGTACGCTACGCACCGCCTTCTCGGCCTCGTCGCGATTGGTGATCATCGGGAAATTGATGCCGAAGGCGCCGATGTCCATCGGCGCTTTCGCAAGCCACGGCTCGTTCGCCGCAATCCGCACCAGGGGCGTGCACGGCGTGCCTGTCGTCGCCGCGATCATCGCATGCGCTTCGGTGAGGCCGATCGGGCCGTGCTCGAGATCGACGATGATCCAGTCGAGCGAGCGCGCCATGATCTGCACCATCTGCACACTGGGGATGGTCGCGATCGCGCCGAAGGCGGGACGGCCCTCGCTCCACAATTGGCGGAGGCGATTGAGCGGCTTTGCGGGGACCGGCATGGGATGACCTGCGCAGAGATGACGACGGCAAAGCCTAGCAGCGCGCCGTGTCTGCGAAAAGTCAGGCCACCGCACGCCCGCCGAAGAACGGCGTCAAGGTGGCGGAAAGGCCATGCACGCGGTTCGAGGTGAAGATCATCTCGGCGCCGGACTGCGCGATGCCGCTGACGCTCGCGCCGAGCAGGTCGGAGACGCGGCGGGCAATGGCGGGGGCCGGGTCGATCCAGTCGACGGGCCAGGGCGCGAGCTTCTTCAGCCGGTCGAGCAACAGCGGGTAATGGGTGCATGCCAGCACGACCGTATCGGTGCGCGCGCCCGCCTCCGCGCCGACGAAGCAGGGCGCGAGCTCGGCGCAGATGGCGTCGTCACTGATCGGATGACCGCTCAGCTCGGCTTCGGCGAGCGAAGCGAGTTCGGGCGAGCCGACCAGCGTCACCTCGCAGCCTTGCGCGAAATCGCGGATCAGCGCCTTGGTGTATTCGCGCTTCACGGTGCCCTTGGTGCCGAGCACCGAGACGCGGCGGGTCTTCGACTGCGCGCAGGCGGGCTTGATCGCCGGCACGGTGCCGACGAAGGGCAGGGAATAAGCGGCGCGCAAATGCGATAGGACCAGGGTGGACGCCGTGTTGCAGGCGATGACGACGAGGTCAGGATCATGGGTGCCGATCAGCTCCCCCATCAGCGGCACGACGCGGGCGACGAGCTCGTCCTCGCTGTGGTGGCCGTAGGGGAAGAAGGCGTCGTCGGCGACGTAGACGTAATGCGCGTCCGGGCGCGCGGCCACGACCTCACGCAGCACCGTGAGCCCGCCAAGGCCGGAATCGAACACCAGGATCGTCGAGGAATTGGTCACAGCTTTACCCTAGCCCGCCATGGTTACCATTCGGTTTTTGGGGCGGTTTTGCGGCGGGCCGGCCCCGCCGGCAATTTGGAACGATTCAATTTCGCGTTTGCCGCATTGTCCCGCTATCAGGCAGCGATATTGCACTGCGGATCGGGGGCATATCCGCAAAATTCCGGGGGCTGACATGATCAGAAACACAAATGCCGGCTGGGGCAGCGTTTCCCGGTGGCTGCACTGGATCCTGGCGCTGGCCATCGTCGGCATGATCGGCTTCGGCTGGTGGATGAACCACATCCCGGCGCGGCCGGACCGCTTCTTCTATCGCTCGATCCATGCCGACATCGGCTATGTGATCCTGCTGCTCACGCTGCTGCGCCTGGTCTGGCGCGTCATCAACCCGACGCCGACACTGCCGGCCGACAGCCAGCCCTGGCAGAAGCTCGCCGCCCGCATCAGCCACGGCGCGCTCTATCTCGCCGTGATCGTCGTCATCATGCTCGGCTGGGCGCATTCCGGCGCGCACTCGCCGGACTATTCGGACTTCTTCGGCCTGTTTCACGTGCCGCAATTCACCACGCCGGATCGTACGGCGGCGAACGCCTATGAGGACCGCCACATCCTGTTTGCCTATGTGCTGCTCGCGCTGATCACGCTTCACGTGGTCGCCGCCCTCTGGCACCACTTCATCCGCCGCGACCGCGTCGTAGCGCGGATGGTGGCGGACGAGGCGAGGTAGGGCGGGCATAGTGTGTGCTCAATCCGTCATCCCTGCGCAACCGCGAAGCGGATGTCGCTGGAGGTGCGAGACGTGGGACGCAGAGCGTCCCATGGGGAGCCTCGAAGGATGAGCGGCCACCGCTGCAGCCGCGCAGAGAGAGCCGGGCCGTCGCCCTTCGAGGGCCGCTGAAGAAGCGGCCACCTCAGGGTGACGGTGATGCTATGATGTCGCGTCACGACTGATCCAACAGTCTCAGGAAGACCCCATGCTCACCGTCCATCATCTCGGCAAGTCGCAGTCCGAGCGCATCGTGTGGCTCTGCGAGGAGCTCGAACTTGCCTACGAGCTGAAGCGCTACACCCGCGATCCCGTCACCATGCTCGCGCCACCTGATTACAAGGCGCTGCACCCGATCGGAGCGGCGCCGGTCATTCATGATGGCGATCTCGTGCTCGCCGAATCCGGCGCCATCGTCGATTACATCATGGCCAAGCATGGCAACGGCCGTCTCGCGCTCCGCCCTGACGATCCCGACTTCGCGCAGTTCCTGTACTGGTTTCACTTCGCCAACGGCACGCTGCAGGCCGGCATGGGCCGGCTGATGATGCTGAACCGGCTCAAGCTTGCCGACGACAATCCGATGCTGGCCGCGACCAGGGCGCGGGTCGATCGCGCGTTCGATCTGGTCGATGCGCGCGTGCGCGATGCCGAATATCTGGCGGGCAAGGCCTTCACCGCCGCCGACATCATGATCGGCTTCTCGCTCACCACGATGCGCTACTTCCAGCCTTATGATCTCCAGCGCTGCCCGAACGTGGTCAAATATCTCGGCCGGGTCAGTGCGAGGCCGGCCTACCGGCGCGCGATGGAGAAGGGCGATCCGGGCATGGCGCTGCTCCTGAGCTGAGCGGCGGGTCAGGCGATCCTGTTGGTGGTGGTCGCCCGCGCGCTGGCCAGCTGCTTCTGCAAACGATCGATGTTTTGCAACAGGCGCTGGCTGGTCAGCACCAGGAAGTAATAGCCGAACTGCGGATCCTGGAAGTAGATCTCGAGCAGGCGGTCATAGGTGATCGTCAGCACCTGGCCGTCCTCGATGCATTCGATCGTTCCGGTGCGGCGGTTGTCCGGCGTGAGGAAGCCGAGCTCGCCCATCAGCGCGCCTGGCCCGATCTCGACGCTAATCTCCTTGACCAGGAACTTGCCGGTGACGGTGAGGAGCATCTCCTTGGCCGGATCGCCCAGCTTGAACAGCGTGTCGCCGCGGCGATATTTGCGCTCGGTCATGAACGGCTTCAGCCACTCGATCGACATGTCGCCTTCGGCGGCATGACGCGCTTTCTTGACCAGCTTGAGCATCTGCCGCAGGCGCAGGGCGTTGATCGGAAGCAGCAGCAGATACAGCAGGAACGTCGAGACGTTGGCCGAGAGCGCGCCGAAAACGGCGAAGAACGCGCAGCCGATCATGTTGGCGACGCGCAAGGGCACCATCGTCCGCATCAAGAGGGTGGCGACGAAGAAGCCGGCGCCGACCGCGGCAAACAGATTGGCGAGCGTGATGTTGTGGACGAAGATCTCCAGCAACCGGTTGAAGATCGCGTCGTAGGTGACGTTGTTCGGATCGAGGCCCATCTGGACCAGGATCTTCGCGATCCTGAGGTTATCCGTCGCCGCGTCGAGGATGCGGTCGAGGATCGACGAAATGTCTGCGCTGCCGGACGGCATGGTACTAACCCCGCGTAAGGCCTTCAGTCCTGGTCGGTATTCGCGACAGCTATAGCCGAAATCGAATGACGACCGCTTGAAATGAAGCCTTCGGTCGCCCTGCCGCAAGAGGCAAATTTTAGCCTGATCGGGCGTTTCGGCAATTGCCCCTTGGTTGGGCGTATTTGAAGTGCCCGTGATTCGGGAGCCGGAACGGGCGCCGGCGTGGTCGATCCTGGGCGCCTCGGCGAGGCGGGCGCGAGGCGATCTTGGCGTTACGGCTTGGCGGCGGGCTGCACGACCTGCTGCTCGACCAGGGCAAGGTGCCCCGGCAGCGCGCCGGCGCGCAGCAGCATGGCGACGCTGCTCGCTTCCTCCAGCGTGAAATTGCCGGAGATCTGGCCCGAGCCGCCGGTGATGGGTTCGCGGATCACGGGGGCGGAGATCACCTTGCCGTCGAGCACGATGGCGAAGGGCTTTCCGATGTTCTCCTCGGTGACGTGTGCGAAGCGGCGCGTGCCGCGGCCGTTGAAGCGGAACGAGGCGATCGGGTCCTTCGTGCCGCTGGCAAATCCCGGGCCGGCATAGCTGATGTCGTCGCCGTCGATCGCGCTGTCCTTGGCAACCAGATAGGGGCGCTTGTCCTTGAAACCGAGCAGGACTTCCGTGCCCGCAGGCGGCGTGCCCGACTGCGCCTGCTCTGCCGACATCGAGATGTCGACCATGCGGAAGCTGACCTTGACCTTGGTCGCGAAGATCGCGGTCACGCGCTCCGGTTCCATCATTCCCGGGATGAAGATGCGGATGCGGTCGGTCCCGTCGGGCTGGACGCTCGCGAGCTTGATGTCGGCGTCCTTGAGGCGCTGCTCAATCATGGCGATGGAATCCTCGACCAGCTCGCGCAGCCGTGCGGCGGAGGCGGCATCGGTCGGCGCGAGCCTGATCAGCCCGTCGCCGACGCCGGTCACGGCGAGTGCATGCGACGGCAATCCTTCCGCGACTGCGGCGAGCTTGCGCTTCAGCTCGTCGCGGCCCTTGGCATCGGCAATCTTCGCCTCGACGCCGCCATCGCGGATCGCGAGGCCGGAGAACGCGATCTTGCCCTCGCGCAGGATCTTGTAGACGTCGTCGCGCAAGTCCGTGACTACGCTCTCGCGCAGGCCGTCGGTGTCGACCTTGTAGACGATGCGCGAGCCGCCGAGCTTCTGCATCTTGTCGCCGACGAACGCCGCGATCCTGGTGCGCATCTTGTCGAACTGGCTGTCCTCGGCGAGCGCCGCGCGGGGCAGGGCGATCGCCGACGCCGTGATCATCGATGTCATGGCGAGCGCAGCGAACAGCCGGGCGATGCGGTCCCGCAGGGGCGTGGTCATGATCACCTCGAGTCTTGCGGCAGGACGCTGACAGACGAATCCAATGCTTGTTCTTGGTGCCCCGATCGGCAGCGAAGGTTCAAACGCCGTGAACCCGAGTGCTACGACCGTAGCCGCTAAGCCATGGACGAACGCCAAATCATCCATCATTCTGTCCGCGCTCGACCGGCCATCGGTTGAGGCTCCGCCTGAACCAAACGTCAAAAGACAGCGGGCGGGGACATGCATCTGAGGGAGGACGGAATTCCATGGCGGGCATCCACGCGCTCGATCGATTCATCGGCGACGACTACCCCGACTTTTTCACGGACGCAGAGGTTCGGGCTTTCGAGCAGGTCCCTTATGCCGATCGCGTCGCCGCCGCGAGCACCTATGATGCCGTCAGGCTCGGCGCGGCGCTCAATCCCGACGGTGCGGCGATCCAGTTCCTGCAAAATGCGGATCCGGCCGATACGCCGGTGGTGGTCACGTATCGCGATCTGATCGCACGCGTGACCCAGGCGGCCAACATGTTTCACGCGCTCGGCGTCGAAAAAGACGACGTCGTCAGCTTCATGCTGCCGCTGGTGCCCGATGCCTTCGTGACGCTGCTCGGTGCCGAGGCGGCCGGCATCGCCAATCCCGTCAATCCGCTGCTCGAGCCGCATCAGATCGCGGAAATCCTGGAAGCTGCGAACACCAAGGTCCTGGTGGCGCTCGGGCCGATGCCGGGCACCGACATCTGGCAGAAGGTCGAGCAGATCCGCCCGCAGCTCAAGCACCTCAAGGCGATCGTGCAGGTGTTCGGCGGCGGCGATCCCGACAAGGGCATCTTTGCGTTCAACGATCTGATCAAGCAGCAGCCCTCCGACCGGCTTGTCAGCGGGCGCAAGATTTCGGGCACCGACATCGCCGCCTATTTCCACACCGGCGGCACCACCGGCACGCCAAAACTGGTGCGGCACACCCACGCCAACCAGGTCTATCAGGCCTGGGCGCTCAACCTTCTGCTGAAGGGGAAGCCCGGCGCCAATCTGCTGTTCGGCATGCCGCTGTTTCACGTCGGAGGATCGTTGACGCAGGTGCTGCTGATGCTGTCGAGCGGCGGCTCGCTGGTCGTGCTGTCGCCGAGCGGCTGGCGCAATCCGAATTCGGTCAAGAACATCTGGGGGCTGGTCGAGCGCTATAGGCCGGAGGCGCTGTCGAGCGTGCCGACGGTGCTCGCGGCAGCGCTCGGGGTGCCACCCGGCAATGCCGACATCTCCAGCCTGAAATATGCCGCCGGCGGCGGCTCCGCGATCCCCGTC
This sequence comes from Bradyrhizobium genosp. SA-4 str. CB756, assembly GCF_000473125.1. Lineage (NCBI taxonomy): Bacteria > Pseudomonadati > Pseudomonadota > Alphaproteobacteria > Hyphomicrobiales > Nitrobacteraceae > Bradyrhizobium > Bradyrhizobium genosp. SA-4. The sequence goes on from NZ_KI421499.1 coordinate 1,540,382, forward strand.
GCGGTGGGCTCTGCGATCCAGGACAAGCTCAAGCTGCCGGTTGTCGAGGTCTACGGCATGACCGAGACCTCGAGCGTGCACACGCTCGCTTATCCGTCACGGCCGATCCGGCTCGGCTCGGTCGGCCTTCCCATGCCTTACGCGCGCGTGCGCATCGTGCAGCTGGATGCTGACGGCCACCTGATCCGCGACTGCAAGCCCGACGAGATCGGCGTCGTCATCATGGCCGGGCCCGGCGTGTTCGGCGGCTATCTCAACGACGAGCACAACAAGGGCGCCTTCGTCGACGAGGTCTGGGTCAATTCGGGCGATCTCGGGCGGCTCGATGCCGACGGCTATCTCTGGATCACCGGCCGCGCCAAGGATCTCGTGATCCGCGGCGGGCATAACATCGATCCGGCGCCGATCGAGGAGATCATGTTCCGCCATCCCGCCGTCGGCTTCGCCGCGGTGGTCGGACAGCCCGACGCCTATGCCGGCGAGCTTCCGGTGGGTTATGTGCAGCTGAAGCCGGGCGCGAGCGTCGAGCCGGGTGAGCTCGAGACTTGGGTGCGCGAGCGCACGCCTGAGCGTGCTGCCGTTCCGGTGCAGGTCATCCCGATCGATCCGATGCCGGTCACCGGCGTCGGCAAGGTGTTCAAGCCGCAGCTGCGCTGGGACGCGGCGCAACGCGTGTTCACCAAGGTGCTGACGCCGCTCACCGAGCGCGGCATCGACTGCAAGGTGAAGGTCGGCGCGCACGGCAGCCACGGCTCGATCGCGACCGTGACGCTCGCCGGGCTGCCGGCCGGCCAGCGCGAAATCGTCGCCGGCGAGGTGCACACGCTGCTCGCCCCATTCGTGATGCGGCACGAGGTGGTGCATACCTAGGTGAGGGCGCGCGCGGCGAGGCTTGCGCGCCTCGCCGCAAGCGCGCATCATCCCCAAAAAACTTGGGGGGAAAACGATGCCTCAACTCTCGCGCCGCCGGCACCTTCAGCAATTGTCGGCCGTGGTCGGATCCGCCGTGCTGCCCACATGGTCGAGGCCGGCATGGGCTTCAGAGCCGGACATCCCGCCCGAGGGCATCGGCAAGGGCATCAAGCACATCTCCTACAGCGACATTGGCGGGCGGCCCGATAGCGTGCAGGTGATGTTCAACCGCCAGCACGTCTATGTCGGGCACATGTTCAGCGACGGTGTGACCATCCTGGATGCGTCCGATCCGCGTGCGCTCAAGCCGGTCAATTTCTTCACCGCCGGACAATACACCCGCACCCACCATCTCCAGGTGGCGGAAGACATGTTGCTGCTTGCGAACGGCGCCAACATCGTCGCGATGCAGTCCTATGACAACATGCGCGGCTATTTCGAGAACACGCTGGCCGACAGCATCACCAAGGCCAAGAAATTCCGCTCCGGCCTCTCGATCCACGACATCTCGAAGCCGGGCGAGATGCGCGAGATCGCGTTCCTGGAAATGCCGGGCTTCGGCATCAACCGGCTGTGGTGGCCGGGCGGCCGCTATGCCTATGTGTCGGCGCATTTCGACGGCTTCACCGACCACATCCTGTGCATCGTCGATCTCAAGACCATCACGAAGCCGGAGATCATCGCAAAATGGTGGCTGCCGGGCATGAACCGCGCGGCCGGCGAGCCGGCGACGCCGAAGGGCAAGCGCTTTGCGCTGCATCACATGATCACGGCAGGCGATCGCGGCTATGCTGCCTGGCGCGATGGCGGCTTCACCATCCATGACATCAGCGATCCCGCGGGTCCCAAATTGCTGTCGCACATCAACTGGTCGCCGCCCTTTGCCGGCGGCACGCATACGCCACTGCCGCTGCCGAAGCGTCAGCTCGCGGTCGTCGCGGACGAAGCCAATGCGGACCAGTGTGCCAAGGGCCTGTTCCACACCTTCGTGCTCGACGTGCGCGCGCCCCAAAATCCGGTGCCGATCGCGACCCTGCCGACGCCGCGCGACCGCGACTTCTGCAGCAACGGCACCTTCGGCCCGCATAATCTGCACGAGAACCGCCCGGGCTCGTTCCAGAGCGAGGAGACGATCTTCGCGACCTACAACAATGCCGGCGTCAGGGTGTTCGACATCAAGGACGCTTTCGCGCCGAAGGAGATCGCCTACTGGGTGCCGCCGACGCCGAAGAAGCTGGTCGATCCGCGCCCGAACGTCGCGCTCGCAGCCAAGACCTGTGATGCCTATGTCCGGCCCGACGGGCTGATGTTCGTCTCCGACTGGAACGCCGGCATGCACGTGCTGCAATATCAGGGGTGAACACCGCACAAGGTGGGTTGGCGGCTTTTCTGCCGTGGCCAGCTCTTCCGATTGGACAACGCCTCGCCGCTACCCGCGGATCGCCGCATTGGCCCTTTCGGCTGCGCCCGTCATCGCATCCTTCGCCGATTTCTCACCGTTGACCACTTCATTGACGCCGATCATGAAGGCGTCGAGGATCGGTCTCGATTGCGGATGGAAAAGAATAGCCTTGGCACGATCGACGTCGGCATTCTGCAAGTTGGTCAGCGCGGCCTCGGCGGCTTGCGAGCCGAACGCCTTCTTGAAGCCGTCGCTCGACCAGGCCGAGACGCGTGTCGTCGCCAGCCCCGCTGCAGCAGTCTGCAGCGAGGTCGCCTTGCTCGTCGCCCAGATCAGGAACAGGAAAGCCGCCCGTTTGTTTCGTGATTTGGAATTGATGCAGGCCTGCCAGTGCGACATGAAGGGCACGGGTGTGCGACCAGGGACACGCGGAAAGACCGCAAACTGGGCCTGCTTCGTGACGCGACTCCTGGCTGGATTGGAGATGTCGGTCGCGAAATTGCTGCTGTCGATCGCGAGTGCAGCCCGCCCCTGCAGGAAGTCGTCCAGCACGTGGTACCATTCGTAGCTGCCGACGCCGACAGGTCCGGCCTGGCTGAGCAGCTGTCCGTACATCTCGACGGCCGCGATCGCCTCGGAGCTTGCGAAAACGGCCTTGTTGTCCTTGACCATGGCGCCGCCGTAAGAGAATACGAAGCCCATCGCCGGCGGGGAAGAATTGCCGCCGGCTTGGGCTCGCATAGCGATCCCCGACATCTCGCTGGACTTGACCGCCTTGGCAGTCACAAGCAGCTCTTCGAACGTCTGTGGAACCGGCAGATTCTTGGCTGCCAGCGCGTCCCCGTTGATGAACATGGTCATCGCTTCGGAGGTGATCGGGAAGGCGTACCGTTCGCCGTCAGACCACAGCGGGAAGGCCCGGGCCGTCTTGAGCAGGTCGTTCTCGTCGTACCATCCGAGATCGGTCAGCGATCTGTTGGAATAATAGCCGTTCAGCGGCTCGAGCCATCCTCCTGAGATGCCCTGGCCATAGGTCGTGAACATGAAGACGTCGGGCGTTGTGCTGCCGCGGGCGAGCCTGATCGGTAAGGCGCCGAGATATGTGGTTTCGAGTTGGAAATCGATGGTGACGCTGATGCCGGTGAGTCTGGTGAACTCCGGCAGCAGCGGCGTGATCGCATTCGACCAGGGATGGATCGCGCCCGCCAGGGTGATCGTCTGTCCCGCAAACTGCTTCCAATCGATGTTCGCGTTGGCGTACGTCGCAGCGCGATCCTCGGCAAAGCTCCACCGCGGCAGCGCGGCCAGGGCCGGCAAGACTGCGCCCGCGGCCCCCAGTCCCTTGACGAAGTTGCGACGGCTGGTCGGCGTTCGACCGCTCTGTGCGTACGTCATGCTCTCCTCGCGAAGGGCAATCATTCGCAACACGCGAGCTAGCCTTACCGGTGATGTTGCGGCCCTCGCGCGACGACTGATGGGCTCCCAAACCGGTGTAACCTTGGGGTCGAGAATGTCGGGTTCGCGACCCACCTAACCATGCTATTATTCTATCATGCTCTGGCGTCGACACCAGAAGACGCGCGGTCACACGGACACCGAAGACCCAAGGCCAATGTCAGTCCGTGCTCGGGTCCCGTCTTTGCGATGGCTTGCTCGTCCGCTGATCGTGGCGGTCGTGGCGCTGTTGACGCTGTTTGCCGCGACCGCGTTTCTCGGCCTGCAATATCGGCAGGAGCGGCAGGCGGCCCATGACCTGCTCGGGCATAGCCGCCAGGTGCTCGAAACGCTCGATCGGTTGCGCGCGCTCACCGCCGAGCTGGAGACCGAACGGCGCGGGTATCTAATGACCCTCGACCCCACCTACCTCAAGGCCTACGGCATCTCCGACGAAGGTGTGCGGCGCGAGGCGCAGGCGCTGCAGGTGCTGGTTGCGGACGATCCGTTGCAGAGTCTGCGCGCTCAACATCTGGCGCTGACCGTTTCGGCCAAGCTGCGCGAGATCGACGAGATGGTGAGGACCGCCGGCACGTCCGGGCAGGCGGCGCTGGCGATGATCCGCAGCATGGATGAGATCCGCTCGCAGATCGACCAGATGGTGGATCACGAGCGCTTTCGGCTCGCCGACCGGGAGACGCACGCCGAAGCATTCGAGCAACGCTGGACCTGGCTGATCGCGGGCGCCGTCGTCCTCGTCGTCGCGCTGGCCGGAGCGGCGTTGGCGCTCGCGCGGCTCGAAGCGAAGCGGCGCAGACAGGCGACCGAGGAGAACATTCAACTCCAAAGCGATCTTGCAGCGCGGGATATCAAGATCCGACGCCTGTTCGACGCCAACATCATCGGCATCATCATCTGGGAAGTCGAAGGGCGCATTCTCGAGGCCAATGATGCATTCCTGCGCATCGTGGGATACGACCGGGATGATCTCACCTCTGGGCGCCTGCATCGGTTCGACCTCACGCCGCCGGAATGGCGCAACCGCGACGTACAAACCGTGGCAGAATTGAAGCGGGTCGGGACGGCCCACCCATTCGAGAAGGAGTATGTGCGGAAGGACGGAAGCCGTGTGCCTGTGCTGATCGGCGGGACGATGTTTGCAGAAGGCGGGGATCAAGGGGTCGGCTTTGTCCTCGATCTGACGGCTCTCAAGCGGGCGGAGGCCGAAGGCCGCGAGCACGAGCGGCGCTACCGTGAGGTCCTGATGGAGCTAGCGCACACCAGTCGCGTCACCACGATGGGGCAACTCACCGCTTCGATAGCCCATGAAGTCAACCAGCCGATTGGCGCAATCGTGGCGAACGCCGAGGCCGGGTTGAATTGGCTGCAGGCTCAACCGCCAAATCTGGAGCGGGTTCGACAGACGTTCGACCGCATCGCCGGCGACGGCATGCGCGCCGGCGACATCATCGGCCGGATCCGGGCGATGATCAGGAACGCGCCCCCGCAAAAGGAGAATATGGAGATCAACCAGGCGGTACTTGAGGTCATCGCGCTGACACGCAGCGAGGCGTTCAAGCACGAAGTCTCGGTGCGAACGCAGCTTGCCGAAGGCTTGCCGCCTATTCAGGCAGATCGGGTTCAACTTCAGCAAGTGTTGCTGAACCTGATTGTCAACGCGATCGAGGCGATGGCTGCAGTCGGCGAGGGAGGACGCGAGTTGCTGATCAGCACCGAAAGGGATGCATCGAACGGCGTTCACGTCGCGTTGCGGGATTCTGGTCCGGGACTGGATCCGAAGAATGTCGAGTCCCTGTTCGATGCCTTCTACACCACCAAGCCAACGGGCATGGGGATGGGCCTCGCCATCTGCCGCTCGATCATCGAGGCGCATGGCGGGCGGATGTGGGCCGGCGCAAACGAGCCTCGGGGCGCCATCTTTCAGTTCACCCTGCCTCTCGCGTCAGACGAAACCACATCGCGCCTGTTGGAGGCGGACGAGCCAACGGGCCTGCGCTCTGTTGCCCGCTGACGGGGGCCGCGCAACTTATTCTTTTGCGGTTACCCGGCCACGCTGCACGCGCCCTTTGGTGATCCGGCCCTGGTGCAACCGCAGGAGATGAGGCGGCATCAGAGCTCGGCCCGGCCGGACTGGAAAGAGCGACGCTTCGCCGCACGATCGGCAAGCTGTCCGAACACCTTGTGTGATGACTGTCACATAGGGAAGAATTGGCATTCGGCCATACTCCGAATAGTCTCATGGAATTGCATCCGGGGGGACGCAAGTGATTCCGGTTCGGCTATTTGCTTTTGTGATTTTTGCGATGAGCCTTGCCTGCGGACCGGCGCATGCCGACCGGCGGGTCGCGCTCATCATCGGCAATTCCGCCTACAAGAGCGCGCCCAAGCTCGGCAATCCCGTGAACGATGCCACGCTGGTCGGCGGCATGTTCAAGAAGGCCGGCTTCGATTCCGTCGACGTCAGGCTGGATCTCAGCGCCAGCGAGATGCGGCGCATGTTGCGAGAGTTTGCCGGCAGGACGCGCGATGCGGACATGGCGGTGATCTATTACGCCGGTCACGGCATCGAGCTCGACGGCAACAACTATCTCATTCCGATCGACGCCACGCTGGAGACCGACGGCGACGTTCTCGACGAGACCATTCCGGTCGAGCGTGCGCTGTTCGCAGTCGAGCCGGCCAAGCAGCTGCGCTTGATCATCCTGGACGCCTGCCGCGACAACCCATTCGCGAAGACGATGAAGCGCACGCTGGCTTCGCGCGCGATCGGACGCGGCCTCGCCAAGGTCGAGCCGACCAGCCCGAACACCATGATTGCCTTCGCCGCCAAGGCGGGATCGACCGCGTCGGACGGCGATGCCAGAAACAGCCCGTTCGCAGCTGCGCTGGTCGAGCACCTGCCGAAACCCGGACTCGATCTGCGCAAGGCCTTCGGCTTCGTGCGCGACGACGTGCTCAAGGCGACCAGCTACAAGCAGGAGCCCTATGTCTACGGCTCGCTCGGCGGCGACGACGTGCCCCTCGTCGTGAAACCAGCGGCAACCGGTCCACAGGCCAACCCGCAGGAGGCCATTCGCCGGGACTATGAGCTCGCGCTCCAACTTGCCACGCGCGACGGCTGGGAAGCGTTTCTGGCGGCCTACCCGGATGGGTTCTACGCCAACCTCGCCAAGGGCCAGTTGAACAAGATCGGCGCCGAAGAAACGCGCGTGACGGCGGAGCAAAAGGCCAGGGCGGCCGAGCAGGAAAAGACAAGGCTCATTGCCGAGCGCGCCCAGAAGGCGGAGCAGGAGAAGGCGGCCGCCGCGGCCAAGGCGGCCGAGGACGCCCGGATCGCGGCTGAAAGGAAGAAGGAGATCGAACAGGCGAAGGCTGAAGCGGCCGAACGTGAGCGCAAGGCGGCGGAGGCGGCGGCTGCGAAAGCGCTGGCCGAGAAGCAGGCGGCGGAGAAGGCCAGGGCCGAGCTCGCCGCAAGGCAGGCGGCGGAGAGAGCCGAGCAGGCTGCAAAGCCGGCGGCCGATCGGCAGATGCCCGAGGTCGAGCAAAAAGTCGCGGCGCTGGCGCCCGGATCGACATCGCCATTGCCCGCGGCCGACCTTGCGAAATCCGTGCAGAGCGAGTTGCGCCGTGTCGGCTGCCTCACCTCGGCTGCGGAAGGCGAGTGGACCTCGGCCGCGCAGCGTTCGCTGACGCTGTTCAACAAATATGCCGGCACCCAGTTCGACGTGAAGCTTGCCAGCGTCGATGCACTCGATGCGCTGAAGGCGAAGCCGGGACGGGTCTGCCCGCTGGTGTGCAATTTCGGCTTCAAGGCCGACGGCGATCAATGCGTGAAGATCACCTGCCGCGCCGGCTATCACGTCGGTGACGACAACGAGTGCGAGAAGATTCCCGAGAGAAAGCCCGCTGCCACGCGCGAGGATTCGCGGAGGCGTGACACCGATCGAAAACAAACGGAGGCCGCGCCATCAGCGCCGCAGGCGTCGGGGCAGGTGATCTGCAACAGCGCCGGTTGCAGGCCGATCGCCAAGGGGTGCCGGCTCGGAACAGCCAATCATCCCTCCAATCCCGCGGCTAAAATACCAGCCGAAATATGCAACTGAAGACGAAGCTTGCAGGGTGGGCAAAGGCGCAAAGCGCCGTGCCCACCTTTTCCAGTTGAGATCGTTGTGGTGGGCACGCTTCGCTTTGCCCACCCTACGAGATCGAGGCTTACGCTAACCCGCCGGCATCCGCGTCTCGACCAGGCGGGCCCAGAACGATGCGCCGTGGCCCAGAATGTTGTCGTTGAAGACATAGGCCGGATGGTGGCACTCGTTGCCGTCGCCCATGCCGACCAGCACCATCGCGCCGGGGCGCGCTTCCAGCATGAACGAGAAGTCCTCTGCGCCCATCATGGGGACGAACCTGTCGTTGACGCGCTCGGCGCCGACGATGTCGCGGGCGACGTCGGCGGCGAGGCCGGCCTCGCGCGGATGGTTCATTGTCACCGGATACATCCGCATGTATTTCGTCTCCGCCGAGCCGCCATAGGCGCGCGCGACGCTGTCGGCGACCTCGCTGATGCGGCGCTCGACGAGATCGCGCACCTCGGGGTCGAGCGTGCGCACGGTGCCCTTCAGCTCGGCGGTCTCAGGGATGATGTTGGTCGCGGTGCCGGCATTGAACATGGTGATCGAGATCACCGCCGATTTGAGCGGATCGATGTTGCGCGCGACGATCGATTGCAGCGCGCCGACGATCTGCGCGCCGATCAGCACGCTGTCGACCGCCTTGTGCGGACCCGCACCGGCGTGGCCGCCCTTGCCGTGAACCGTGATCTGGATGTTGTCGGAGGAGGCGAGCATCGCGCCCGCCGTCGTGGCGAAATGGCCTTCGGGCAGGCCGGGCATGTTGTGCATGCCGTAGACCTCCTCGATGTTCCAGCGCGTCATCAGCCCGTCCTCGACCATGGCCTTGCCGCCGCCGCCGCCTTCCTCGGCCGGCTGGAAGATCAGAACCGCGGTGCCGTCGAAATTGCGCGTCTCGGTGAGATATTTGGCCGCGCCGAGCAGCATCGCGGTGTGGCCGTCATGGCCGCAGGCGTGCATCTTGCCGGGGACTTTCGATGCGTAAGGCACGCCCGACGTCTCCATGATAGGCAGCGCGTCCATGTCGGCGCGAAGGCCAATGGTCTTGCCGGAGGCGGATTTGCGGCCGCGGATCACGCCGACGACGCCAGTGCGGCCGACGCCCGTCGCCACCTCGTCGCAGCCGAACTCGCGCAGCTTGTCCGCGACGATGCCGGCGGTGCGGTGGACTTCGTAGAGCAGCTCGGGGTTCTCGTGGAAGTCATGGCGCCAGGCGGCCATGTCGTCGGTGAGGGCGGCAACGCGGTTGACGATGGGCATGGGAGGGGTCCGTTTCTGTGGTCTTGGCGCCCGGATGAGCGAAGCGGCTTTCTACGCCCGGATTTGGCGGAGGGGGAGGGCGAAACGGATGGCGGGACGAGGTTTGCCGGGGATGCGTGGGCCGGCGGGCCGACCTGCCAGTCCCGGCCATGGCCACGGCGCCGGCAAAAATTAACTGTCAATCACGGATCATTGACTGACAGATATTGAAATCTGTCAGCGAGACGTGTATATCCGTTCTCGGACGCTCCGATTGGGCGTCCCGTGGTTATCCCGTCCCGGGGGCCCGAGGTCCAAAATACCGGATCGAGGGGCGTAATTTGGGGGTGGGGACCGCGGACGAATGGAGACTTAAGAAAATGACGACCGAAATCCTCAATTTCACTGGCACGATTGGGCATTGGCTCAATTTGCTGGTGGCGCGCCAGATCGCGGCGCAGGCTGCAAAACTGCCTCATTAAGGCGAGAGCTTTCCGAAACGACCGGCACGGGCGCTTCGGAAGCAGCCCTATCGCCGGACGAACCCTGAACGGGAACAAGGTGCTGGCATGAATGAAGCGGTTGTCTTGACGCCGGAGCGGATCCTCGAAGTCACCGAGGATGTCTTGCGGCGCTACGGACTTGCCAAGGCCACCGTGGTTGACGTTGCCCGTGCGCTCGATGTGAGCCACGGCAGCGTCTATCGCCATTTCCCAAGCAAGGCATCGCTGCGCGAGGCCGTTGCCAAACGCTGGCTCGATCGCATCGACGCGCCGCTGCTGGCGATCGCCAGGGAGCAGGGCCCTGCGCCCGATAGGCTCGACCGCTGGCTGCGCACGCTGTTCGCCGCCAAGCGTTCGCGCGTGCTCGACGACCCCGAGATGTTCGAGACCTACCTGACGCTGGCGCGCGAGGCCTGCGCGGCCGTCAAGTGCCACAAGGACACTATGATCGACCAGATCGCGGCGATCCTGTCCGACGGCGTCAAGCGGGGCGAGTTTGCCGTGGACGACGTCAAGACGACGGCACGCGCGCTGTTCGATGCGACCTGCCGCTTCCACCATCCGGCCCATGCGGACGAATGGAAGGACGCCGAGCTTCCCGCGCGCGTCGATGCGACGCTGGCGCTGGTGCTGCGCGGGTTGAAGGCCTGCTAGACTGCGACGCCTGACTTACCCTCTTGCCTTGTGAAGAAGCGCGCTCTCCGGAATGGTGGGCGAGGCAGTCGCGTGCCTGCGCGGGTGCATCCCGCCGTTGGCCGCTGGTACGACCGGCGGGCTCTCCGGATATACATTGACCGCGATCTCGACGGCATCCTTTGATCGCTTCCGAAGGCGGTAGAATGTCAGCTCCTGCTCGAGCATGGGGCAGCGAAAGTGGACGACGGCCGTATCGGGCAGGCGGCAAAGTTCGTCGATGAGCTCGCCTACAGTGATGATCGGGGGATGGTCGATTGCCTTGTGATGAGCCTTCCGCATGGCGATTTACTCCTCCACTCCACTACTAACAGGAGCTGGATGGCCTGCGTTCCATCCCGCTCGGCAGATTCCAGATCTTCAAGCGAGCGGGGAAAGCGGCAGCCCCGCTGCTAGATTTTCGTCAGCCCGCAACTTGCCGCCAGCCGCACGAGCTGCGCATCCGTGCGCGCGCCGGTCTTGGTCTTGATCAGATAGTGATAGTTCTGGACCGTCTTCACACTGAGATTGAGATGCGCCGCGATCTGCTCGGTAGTGGCGCCGCCGGCGAACTGGCGCAGGATCTCGATCTCACGCTCGCCAAGCTGATCGAGCACCGAGCCCGACGACAGGCTGTCCTCGGCGAGGATGTGCGCGATGTCGTCGCTCATGGCGCGCTCGCCGCGGGCGACGCTGCGGATCGCGGTGACGACGGCGGACGGCTCGCTGCTCTTGGTGACGAAGCCGCTCGCACCGGCGGCAAAGGCGGCTTTGACCAGCACGGCCTCGTTATGCATGGTGAAGACGAGGATGCGCGCGCGCGGATTGCGGGCGCGGATGTTGCGGATGGCTTCGAGGCCGCTCGCGCCGGGCATCGAGATGTCGAGCACGATGACGTCGGGGTCGTGCGCCTTGAAGGCGCCGTAGGCATCCGCGGCGTTGTCGGCCTCCGCCACGACATGCAGGTCCCCCTGGCTCTCCAGCACCCGCCGGTAGCCTTGGCGGACGATCGGATGATCGTCGACCAGCAGCACGGAGATTCCTGTTGTCGCGACTTCGCTCATCCCGGCCTCATGCGGCGAGCGGGATAGTCGCGGCGACGCTGAGGCCGCCGCGCGCAGGCAGGATCGACAGCGATCCGCCGGCCGCCGTGACGCGCTCGCGGATGCCGGTGAGGCCGAAGCCGGCCGACTGCGCGACACGTTCCGCATCGCCGCCGCCATCGTCCTCGACCCGGATCAGCAGCGCATCGTCCTCGCCGGCGCGGCGCTCGACACGCAAGGAGATCTCGCGCGCCGAGCTATGACGCAGCGCGTTGGTCAGGCATTCCTGGGCGACGCGATAGGCGGTGGTGGCGGCCGGGCCGCTGATGTCGGTGAGATCGCCTTTGACATCGAGCTGGATCGTCGGCCGCGCCGCGCTCTGCGAGCGCCAGCTGTCGACGAGATTGACGAGGCTTGCTTCCAGCCCAAGTTCCTCGGGCAGGGGATTGCGCAGCCGCTTCAAGGCATCGCGCAATGATGCCATCAGATGATGGGTGGCCTGCGAGATCATGCGCGCGTCCTGCGCGATGGTGTTGTCCTTGCTGTCCTTTGCGCTGGCCGTTTCGATGGTGTTGGCGAAGGCGAGGATCGCGGACAGGTTCTGCCCGAACTCGTCATGCAGCTCGCGGGCAAGCGCCCGGCGCTCGTCGTCGCGGATCTCGATCAGGCGCCGCGTCAGCGCCGCGCGCTGTTCGGTGGCCTCCTCCAGCCGGCCGCCGAGCTCGCCGACGGCACTGCCGATCATCGCCAGCTCCATCGAACGGAAGCGCGGCAGCCTGGTGCGATATTGGCCGCGTGCCATGCGCTGGAGCGCGGTGACGATCGCACGCGCCGGCGCCAGCGCATGCGCGATCGCAAGCGAGGCCAGGATCGCGATCGCCGCCGCCATCAGCAGCGCGACGTCGATCACGTTGAGGATGTACTCCCAGGCCAGCGAGATCGCCGCCGCAGCGTCGGGCGTCGCGACGACCGTGCCGGCCGACGCGGCGCGGGGGCTGACCGGCCGCACCACCTCGGCATGGCTGCCGAGGAAGGTCGGCACGATCGAGGCGAACCAGCGCGGCGGCGTCTTACCGATGCCCTGACTCTGGCCGCAGAGCGGCTTTTCGAATGCGATGGCCGGCTGGAACTCGACGCAGACGCCGGGCGAGATCAACTTCATCGTCTCCAGCGTGCGCCACTCCGGAACCGGCAGAAGCTGCTCGCGCGTTCTGCTGCTACGCAACAAGAACTCGTGCCAGTACAGTGCCTGCAGCGCCTGCGCGACCCGCTGGGCGGATGCCGCAGTCGCCCGGTCGACGCTGCGATAGGCATCGAACGTGGCCCACACGGTCGCCGCTCCCAGGCACAGCACCACGATGAGAAGCAGACGGGCGACAAGCTGAAGCACGAGGCGCATGCGATCATCCCCGACGTTTGGTAAGCTCAGCCTAACAATGCCGCCGCGCCTTGCCAATTGCAGGGTTTGGACCGGATCGTAGCTCGGGCAAATTTCCCAATCCTGATTGGGCATGGCTCTTTGGACCGGGCGCGGCGGCTTTGATCTAATCGGGATGGAATCTTTGCAGCCCGTCGTTGCGGGCGAGGAGCGGTGCAGCATGAGTTCGATGACGATTGGACCGATTGCAGGGTCTGCTGCCGACCCGTCCGAACGCAGCGCGCTGCTGTTCTGGATGATCTTCACCGGGCTTTCGGTCTTCGCGGTCGTGCTGCTGTGGCGGTTCGGCCTGATCCATCTGATGCTGACCTCGGACCGCACCTACATTTCCAGCGTCATCGCGGTGCTCTATGTCCTGACCTGCGGCCATTGCTTCCTGCGCACACGGGCGATCGCGCGGGAGGGCGCGGCGGCCCGGCGCTGCCGGGCGGCGCTCGCAGCGCCTGACGGCAGCAAGGTGCTCGATGCGCGCGCGGCGGCGCTGCCGCGCGGGCTGGTGCGCGATCACATCGAAAGCCTCGTCACAAAGGCCGCGGCACAGGACTACCGTCCGGTCGACCAGACGCTCTTGCTGCGGACGCTCGCCGACCGGCTGCGCGGCTCCAACGGGTTCGGCGCCTTCGTCTCGGACACGCTGATGAAGCTCGGCCTGCTCGGCACCATCATCGGCTTCATCATCATGCTGGCGCCGATCGCGGGATTGGATGCCGCCGACAAGGTCGCGATGCGCTCCTCCATGGGGCTGATGAGCGACGGCATGGCGGTCGCGATGTACACGACGCTTGCCGGCCTGGTCGGCTCGATCCTGGTCCGCATCCAGTACTACATGCTGGATGCCGCGACCCAGCGGGTGTTCTCGGACGCGGTTGTGCTGACCGAGACCTATGTGACGCCGGTGCTCGAGCGCCAAGGCGCTGGAATCAGAGGCGCTGGAACCTCGTCATGATGGATGACTTTGGTCTCTATCCGCGCGAGGAGCCGTTCGATCCGCTCGGCGTGATGCTGTTCAAGGCGCTCCAGGTGATCGCGTTCCTGTTCTTTCTGGCGCTGCTCGCGATCTCGCCCGATGCCAAGGACGGCAAGATCGACTCCAAGGCCGAGTTCATGATCACGCTGGACTGGCCGGACAACCACCCCGACGATCTCGACCTGTTCGTGCAGGATCCCGCCGGCAACATCGCCTGGTATCGCCACCGCGAGGCCGGCTTCCTCACGCTCGACCGCGACGACCGCGGCGGCGCCAACGACTTCATCATGGTCGCCGGCAAGAAGATCGCTTCGCCGATCCGCGAGGAGATCGTCACCGTGCGCGGCATCCTCGCCGGCGAATATACGGTGAATGTCTCGCATTTCGTCGCCACGACCGGTGAGCCTGTCACCGCTAATGTGAAGGTGCAGAAGCTCAATCCGACCGCGCAGGTGATCTTCGACAACAAGTTCACGCTCGACCACACCGGCGACGAGAAGACCGCGGTGCGGTTCCGGCTCGACTCCGAGGGCAAGGTCGTCAATGTGGACCAGCGGCCGAAATCGCTGCTGGAGACGTTCCGCAGCAGCTGGCGCAACGGCGCCGATGTCGATCCGAAGACCCGGGTGAGGGTGCGCCGTGAGTGATCTGCAGACGGTGATCCTGACGCTGTCGATCGCCTACGCCGTCATCGGGGCGCTGCTGCTGGTCGTGCTGGTCTATGCGCGGCTGCACTGGTCGTTCAAGGCGGTCGCGGTGGTCGTGACCAGCGCGTTCTATGTCGTCAGCTTCACCGAGATGCGCGGGCTGCTCGGCTGGGCCAGCACGGACCGGCTGCCCGCCACTTTCAAGCTGCTGAAGGCGCGCATTGTCGAGCCGCATTCGCTGGAAGGCGATCCCGGTTCGATCTACCTCTGGGTCGAGCAGCTCGATGAGGACAATCGCCCGAGCGGCATCCCGCGCGCCTTTCGCGTGCCCTACAATGACCGGCTCGCCGACAAGACCCACGCGGCGGAGAACGAGATCGCGGCTGGGCATCCGCAGGGCGGCCGCGCCGCCGATTTCGGCGGCGGCGATGGCAGCCTGATCGACATGGTTCGGGAATATGTGACGCCCAAGACCATCATGGAGACCAGCGGCGGCGATTCCTCGACCGGCGAGTTCAATGCCCCGCCGGCCGGCGCGCAAGGCGCCGTGTTCACCCCGATTCCGCCGCCCCGGATGCCGCCGAAAGACGAGCAATAGGTCCTTCACCATCGCGTCACGGCCGCCCTGGAAAACCGCACCCAGCTGGCGCATCCTGTTGACCTCCCTCAATTTGGCCTTATCGGCTACCAATAAGGTTTGAGGCTGGAGGGTGCGTGCTTCTCGCTGTCTTCTCGGATATCCACGGCAACAGGCAGGCGTTCGAGGCCTGCCTGAAAGCGGCCCGTGCGCGGGGCGCGGAGCGGTTCGTGCTGCTCGGCGATTTCGTCGGCTATGGCGCCGATCCGGAATGGGTCGTGGAAACCGCGATGGCGCTGGTCGCGGAGGGCGCCATCGCCGTCCGCGGCAATCATGACGAGGCCGTCAACACCAAGACCGAGACCATGAATGCCGAGGCGCAGATCGCGATCGAATGGACACGCGGCCGCCTCGACGTGGTGCAGCGGCGGTTCCTGGCCGGGCTGCCGATGGCGGTCGACGAGAAGGAGCGCCTTTACGTCCACTCGGAAGCCTCCAGCCCGCAGCGCTGGCACTATGTCCGCTCGACGGCGGATGCGGCCAAGAGCCTGATCGCGACGCCCGCCCATGTCACGTTCTGCGGCCACATCCACCGTCCGGCGCTCTATTCGATGTCGGTAACGGCGAAGATGACGAGCCTCGTGCCCAAGACCGATGTCCCCGTGCCGCTGCTGCGCGGACGGCAATGGCTCGCCGTGATCGGCTCGGTTGGCCAGCCCCGCGACGGCGATCCCTCCGCGGCCTTCGTGCTGTTCGACACGGTCTCCTGCGTGATCACCTATTGCCGCGCGCCTTACGACATCGAGGCGGCCGCGAGCCGGATCCGCGACAACGGCCTGCCGCACTGGCTGGCCGACCGGCTGTCGCAGGGGCGCTAGCGGCCGATGCCCCAACCCCTGGTCAAGTCAGGCGCCGTCATCGACGGCTACACCATCGGCGAATGCGTCCATGCCGGCGGCATGGCGACGCTGTGGACGGTCACCCATCCCGATATCGACGTGCCGCTGCTGATGAAGATCCCGCGGGTGTCGGAGGGCGAGGACCCCGCCGCGATCGTCTCCTTCGAGATGGAGATGATGATCCTGCCGCGGCTCGCGGGCCCGCACGTGCCCTCGTGCTTCGGCACCGGCGATTTCGCGCATCAGGCCTATGTCGTGATCGAGCGCATCGCCGGCACCACGCTCTACAAGCGGTTGCCCGATTTGCCGCTGCCCTACGATGAGGCGCGGCAGCTCGTCGCCAAGGTCGCGACCGCACTCGCCGACCTGCACCGGCAGAACGTGATCCATCACGACATCAAGCCGAGCAGCATCATGTTCCGCGAGAGCGGCGAGGCGGTGCTGATCGACTACGGCCTGTCGCACCATGACCATCTGCCTGACCTGTTGCAGGAGGAGTTCCGCCTGCCTTACGGCACTGCGCCCTATATGGCGCCGGAGCGGCTGTTGGGTGTGCGCGACGATCCGCGCAGTGATCTGTTCTCGCTCGGCGTGCTGCTCTATTTCTTCACCACGGGCGAGCGTCCGTTCGGCGAGGGCGAGACGCTGCGCGCGATGCGGCGCAGGCTGTGGCGCGATCCGCATCCGCCGCGGGCACTGCGCGCCGACTATCCGCCCTGGCTCCAGGAGGTGGTGCTGCGGTGTCTGGAGATCGAGCCGGTGTGGCGCTATCCGACCGCGTCCCAGCTCGCCTTCGATCTCGCTCATCCGGACCAGGTCAAGCTCACCGCGCGCTCGGAGCGGTTGAAGCGCGATCCGCTCAGCGTCGCCTGGCGGCGCCGCTTCAATCAGGGCGTGATGCGGCCGCGCGCCAAATCCGACGTCGCGGAACAGATCGCATCGAGCCCGATCCTTGCGGTCGCGCTCGATACCGTCGAAGGCGCCCCCGAGCTGAACGAGGCGCTGCGCATTACCACAGAGCGCATTCTGGCCACGTTACCTTCGGCGCGACTTGCCTGCGTCAATGTCCTCAAGCTCAACCGCATCGCCATTGACAAGACGCTGGACGAGCAGGGCTCCAACAAGCACATCGACCGCCTGGTTGCGCTCCGGCATTGGGCCACGCCGCTGAAGCTCGACGAGAGCCGACTGTCGGTTCACGTGCTGGAGGCGGTCGACCCTGCTACCGCGCTGCTGGAATTCGCCGAGGTGAATTCGGTCGACCATCTCATCATCGGGGCGCGGCAGAATTCGTTCAGGCGTACCTGGCTCGGCAGCGTCTCGGCCAAGGTGGCTGCGGAGGCGACCTGTACGGTGACCGTGGTGCGGCCGCCGCGGATGGCCGCGGCGAAACCAGAGGCCGGCGTGGTGTGGGGCTAGATCACGCCGCGTGCGCGGTGTGGGCGGCGCGCTTGCGGCGGATCGGCCACGAGAAATGCGGGCCCGGTTCGCCGTGATCTGCGCTGCCGCCAAAATACTGGATGATCTCGCGGCAGGGCTCGCAATTGAACAGGTTACGCGACGCGGACGCCTTGGTCATTTCCTTCAGGCAGTTCGGGCAGTGCGGCTTCATGGTGGCGTTCCGGAAGAGGAAGTCTCAGTGGCGGCGTTGGTCCAGATCCGGATTGTCGAGCCCGGCATCGTCATCCAGCGTGGCATCGGTGCGTTCGAGGCGGCCGAAGAAATAGTCGAGGCCCGGATGCGGGCGACGTGGGATCCGGCACCTGCGCTTCGGCTGGCGTTTCACGAGTGCGATCTGCATGGCGCTCAGCCCCGGCGACGATGAAGGTGGATGATGCGGGCGGAAGCCGCGACCTTCACCGGTCGCGTCACGTAGATGCAGCGAGCCGCAATCGCAGCATTGAACCCGAGCCACAACGCCACGCCAGTCCAAACCAGGGTCGTCGTCATGATGTGCTCCCGTCAAAAGCAGACAGAAGTCACTTGCGGTGATTTGCGCGAATCAGGGAAGTCCGGAGGAGTACGGAATTTGGTTGTAAATTTGACGAATTGCGCGCTGCACTGCGGCAAGAGCCGCAACGTTTGCACTGTCGCGTCAAGCTTTTGAGTGCAGCTCAGATCGCTTCGCCGCGGGCCCCGAGCGCGGCGTTGCGGATCGCGGCGATGTTGGTCTTGTAGGCGTCCTGCGTGCCGCCCTTGAACACGGAGGTGCCGGCGACGAAGGCGTTGGCACCGGCTGCTGCCAGCGCGCCCGCAACGTCCGGGCCGACGCCGCCATCGACCTCGATGTCGATCGGACGGCCCGCCGTCATCGCGCGGATGTCGCGGATCTTGCCGATCGCGGAGGGGATGAAGGCCTGACCGCCGAAGCCGGGATTGACCGACATCACCAGCACGAGGTCGACGAGGTCGAGGACGTATTCGAGCACCCCGATCGGCGTGCCCGGATTCAGCGAGACGCCGGCCTTCTTGCCGAGCGCGCGGATCGCCTGGAGCGAACGGTGCAGATGGGGACCGGCCTCCGCATGCACGGTGATGTGGTCGCAGCCGGCCTTCGCAAAGGCCTCGAGATAGGGATCGCAGGGCGAGATCATCAGATGAGCGTCGAACACCTTCTTGGTGTGCGGGCGCATCGCCTTGATGACGTCGGGGCCGTAGGAGATGTTGGGAACGAAGTGCCCGTCCATCACGTCGAGATGGATCCAGTCGGCGCCGGCAGCGTCCACCGCGCGCACCTCTTCGCCGAGCCTGGAGAAATCCGAAGCCAGGATCGAGGGCGCGATGGCCAGGGGGCGGGGGGCGAAAGCTTGGGTCATGGCGCGGTTTCCGTGGCGGCCGTAGGAAGATCAGGCCCCGCCTAACATGGGCATCTCGGCCGGGCAATGCAGGGGAGGCGTGCTTCCTGTGGGCGGAAATTTCTGCCTCGACCGGCATGAATTGCCGGTGTTCCCGCCCCCCGCCAGGCGCGGCGAGGGCGGATTTCATTGAGCTTTTCGCGCTGGCACGACGCTTGCTGACTTCACGTCCAGAACATTGGCCGCGGCATGCCGCATCGGTTGGAGTTGTGCAATGTTGTTCGCCCTTGGTGCCGTATCGAGCGCGCTCGACGCGATCCAATCGCTGACGAACTCGAAATCGTCCTCCTCGACGCAGAAGACCGGATCTTCGCAAGGCGCAGCGACCAATCCGTTCGCAATCGACAGCGGCAACAGCACGAGCAGCGGCGCGACCTCGTCGGTCAATGCGGGCAATTGCGCGCAGATCTCGCCGGAGACGATGAGCGCGCTGATCGCGGCGCAGAGCCAGTCGTCGGACACGACCGGCAGCGCGACCAGCTCGACCTCGTCGAGCTCGACCTCCTCGACGTCGACGAGCCGGGACGCGGCGCTGAAGGACCTGTTCTCGCAGATCGATGCGGACGGCGATGGCAACATCACCCAGTCGGAATTCGAGAACGCGCTCGGAGCCGGCGGCACCAATCTGGCGCAGGCCGACGACGTCTTCTCGAAGATGGATACGAATTCCGACGGCAGCGTCAGCCTGGACGAGATGTCGAAGGCGCTCAAGAGCAGCCATCACGGCCACCATGCGCATGGGGCGAGTGGCTCAGGCGATGCCTCCGGCAGCGGCTCGGATTCCTCGTCCTCGTCGAGCGGTGGATCGACCTCGACCACGACGACCAATGCCGACGGCTCGACCACTACCACCGTCACCTATGCCGACGGCTTCAAGATGTCGACCACGGTGCCGGGCGCCTCCAGCTCGTCCAATGCGAACGGCGGCGGCAACTCGCCCTATGACTGGTTCGGACAGATGATGCAGCGCCAGGCGCAGTCGGCGGCGGGGTCCGCAGCTTCGTCAATGTCGATGAGCGTGTGAGCTTCTTACCACGTCCCGCTTGCGGGGAGAGGTCGGAATTCAAGCGGAGCTTGAATTCCGGGTGAGGGGGATTCGCCACGGGTTCAACTCTCACCTTCCTCGCGGAGAGTCCCCCTCACCCCAACCCTCTCCCCGCAAGCGGGGCGAGGGAGCGCACCGACGTCGCGGCCACGGCGGTTAGCCGAACCGATCCTTCCACGCCGGCTGCGCGCCCGGGAACGGCAGTGCGGTCGCGCTGTAGACGCCACGGGCGATCGCGCGCGCGACCACGTTGGCGGCGACCATGCCGAGCTCGGTGAGGCCGACGAGCGGCTCGACCGGCTTCTCGCAGGTCGCGGCTGCGAACAGCACGTCGCCGTCGTTCGGCGCATGCACCGGATAGATCGCGCGGGCAAAACCGGTGTGCGCGATCATGGCAAGGCGCTTGGCCTGGGGTTTGGTCAGCGTGGCGTCGGTGACGACGACCCCGATCGTGGTGTTCTCGCGCTCGGCTGCGGCGGGGCCGCCCTTGATGCGCATCCGGAGCATGTCCTCCGTGAACTTGTTTGGTAGGCCGCGTCCGCCGAACTCGCCCGTCACCTCGAACGGCGCCGCCCAGAACCATGGGCCGTCGCCGACGGTGACGCTGCCGACCGCATTGACGGCGATGATGGCCGCCACCCTGGCGCCGCTGCTCGTGACGGCGGACGCCGAGCCGAGCCCGCCCTTGAGGGTCGCCGTCGTGGCGCCAAAACCGGCGCCAACGCTGCCGAGCGCAAAATCGGATGCGGCGGCCGAAGCTGCCGCGGCGTAGCCAAGGTCGCGATAGGGCGCAAAGCGCCCCCAGGCCTTGTCGCCGCCATTGAGCAGATCGAACAGGATTGCGCCCGGCACAATCGGGATCAGCGCCTCGCGGACGCGGAAACCGCGGCCCTGCTCGGCGAGCCAGGCCTGGACGCCCCCGCCGGTCTCCAGTCCGAAGGCCGAGCCGCCCGACAGCGCGATTGCATCGACGCGCTCGACCGTGTTGGCGAGGTCGAGCAGGGCATCCTCGCGGGTGCCGGGGCCGCCGCCGCGCACGTCGATCGCCGCAACGGCCGGCTGGTCGAACACGACCGCCGTCACGCCCGAGGCGATTTTCGCATCTTCGGCATGGCCGACGCGGACGCCGGCGATGTCGGTCAGAAGGTTGTTCACGATGGCGATTCCCTCACGTTCGATTTTGCGATGCGAAGGGCGGCATTATCCGCCGGCGGACGAACCCGTCAATCGCGGTGGCGCGGCGAACGCGCGCGGCTTGACGGTGCAGCCGCGCTCGAACAATCTAGGGATGTCGCGAGATGACTGCGCCAACCGTCCATCGAATGGGAGATTGGAGATGCTGAGCTGTCTGGCCGATGCGCTCCGCTACGTCTTGCCCGCGGTCAGTTTCATCGCCCTCATCGTCGGGGGTATCGCCTACGTCACGAACCAGCCTTATCGCGACGAGATCGACCATGCTCTCAAACCCGATCTGAAAGCTCCGGAGCGAATGCTGCCGAGGGGCTACAATGCGGATCAGGTCCGGCAGGTGAAACAGCGCCTCCACGGCGAGCTCGTCGACGATCGGCGGACGCTGCTCGATGTCTATGTCAGCCCGGTCCTGTACTGGAACGACATCGTATTCGCGGTGGCGATAGCTGTGTTCTCTGCCTCGCTGTGGCTGTGGGTCCTGCTTCAGTTCGAGCCCACCGGCATTGCGCGCCTGCTCGTCATCATCTTCGCCGCCAGCAGCGTGCTTTACGGCATCGCCGATGTCACGGAGGATGTCATGCTCGCCCGGCTCTTCACGGCAAATAGGATCTCCACCGGCGAGGTGCGTATCGCGAGCGTACTGACGCAGATCAAGATGGTGAGCATCACCGCTTCAGTCGCCGGTGTGATGGTCTTCTTCGTGCTGAGCCTGTTGACGCCGCACAAGACGTTCGCGCCGGTCAACTCACCAGCGCCGTCCTGAGCATCTTGGCGAGCTCGGACTTGCGGTAGGGCTTGGCCAGCAGCAGCACGCCGGAATCGAGCCGGCCGTGGTGGACGATGGCGTTCTCGGTATAGCCCGAGGTGAACAGCGTCTTCAGGTCGGGTCGCCGCCGCGCCGCCTCGTCGGCGAGCTGCCGCCCGTTCATGTTGCCGGGCATGATGACGTCGGTGAACAGCAGGTCGATGTTGTCGTCGGCGTCGATGATGGTGAGGGCTTCGGCCGCATTGCCGGCTTCGAGCGCGGTATAGCCGAGGCTCTTGATCTGGGTCACGACATACTGCCGCACCAAGGCGTCGTCCTCGACGATCAGGATCTTCTCGTCGCCGCCGGCGATGGGCACGTTCTGCAGCGCCTCGTACTCGGTCTCCTGCACGCCGCTCGATCGCGGCAGGTAGATCTTCACGCTGGTGCCGTGGCCTTCCTCGCTGTAGATCTTGATGTGGCCGCCGGACTGCTTGACGAAGCCGAACACCATGCTGAGCCCGAGGCCCGTGCCCTTGCCGACCTCCTTGGTGGTGAAGAACGGATCGAACACGCGGTCGATCAGTTCAGCCGGAATTCCGCTGCCGGTGTCGCTGACCGCGATCATCACGTAATTGCCGGCGGCGACGTCGGGATTCATGCTGGCATAGCCGTCGTCGAGGAAGACGTTGCGGGTCTCCAGCACCAGGGTGCCGCCGTCGGGCATGGCGTCGCGCGCGTTCAACGCGAGATTGAGGATCGCGGTGGAGAGCTGGCCCGGATCGACCAGCGTCGGCCAGGCATCCTCGGTCAGCTGCGGCATGATCGTGATCTGCTCGCCCAGTGTCGGATGCAGCAGCTTGGCCGCCTCGAGCGCCAGCGCGTTGACGTCGATCTCGCGCGGCTGGAGCGGCTGTTTGCGGGCGAAGGCGAGCAGATGCTTGGTCAGTTGCGCGCCGCGCTCGGCGGCATCGTCGATCAGCTTGGTGATGGCGGCAAGCTCGGGTCGGTCGGCGACGGCGTCGGCCAGGATTCCGATCGTGCCGGTGATGACCGTCAGCACGTTGTTGAAGTCGTGGGCGACGCCGCCGGTCAATTGGCCGATGGAGTCCATCTTCTGGACCTGCCTGAGCTGGGCCTCGGCGGCCTGCTTTTCGGTGAGGTCGCGGCCGATGAAGAAATGGCGTTTCACCGGCTCGGACCAGGTGCCCATCCAGTTCAGCGTCACCTCGTGGCCGTCATAGTGATAGTAGCGCGCCTCGAAGCTGCGCTTGACTGCGCCGCGCCGGGCCGCCCGCATCTCGTTCCGGGTGTTCTCGAGGTCATCGGGGTGGATGAACTCGACGGCGCTGTGCCCGACCATGTCCTCCGGGCTGAAGCCCAGGATGGCCTTCACGCTGGGGCTGACCTGGATGAAATTGCCAAAACCGTCGGTGACCAGGATGAGGTCCTGGGAGGTCTCGAAGATGCGCTGGCGCTCCTCGATCTCGCGGTTGAGCGCTGTCTCGGTCCGCTTCCGCTCGGTGATGTCGCGGGCCACCTTGGAGGCGCCGATGATCTTGCCGTCGGTCGATCGCAGCGGGACCTGGCTCAGCACCACGTCGATCGGCTGGCCGCTCTTGTGCAGCCGCACCGTCTCCTGCTGGTCGATGACCTCGCCGTTGCGCGTGCGGGCCAGGTTCTCGGCGACGTCGTCGCGCTGATCCTCCGGCATAATGATGTCGATGGGACGGCCGATCGCCTCGTTGGCGGAGTAGCCGAAGACGCGCTCGGCCGCGTTGTTCCAGGTCGTGATAGTGCCGTCGAGCGACTTGGTGATGATGGCGTCGTTGGAGGATGCGACGACGGCGGTGAACAACCGCTCGCGCTCGACATGATAATTGCGCTCCTCATCCGATTGGCGCTTCAATGCGTCGACCATGCCCGCGGTCTGCGCCTGGAGACGGACATTCTCAACCAGCAGCACGGCCAGAACGAAGGTCGCCGAGCAGAGGCCGTAGAGGCGGCCGGCGTAGAAGCCGAGATCGAAGCGGGCGACGTTGACGATCGCCGAGAGCGCGATGTCGAACAGCCAGGCGCACATGACCACCATGAGCCAGACGTCGATCACCGAATGCGGCCTGCGGAACCAGAGCGAGACGAGCGCAGCGAAGCTCAAGGACCACACGAAGGACACGACGCCGATCATGGTCGGCGTGTAGCGGCCATCGCGCAGCAGGACCGGCAACAGATCGTGCTGAGTGGTGACGATCCAGGCGAACACGCCCATCGCGGCGATGACGCCGAAGACGGAGGCGTAGATCGCTGCACTCATCGTGCCCTGGATCCTGGGGCCGCCGTCCTTTTCCTTCAGCCAGGCATAGCCCAGCACGAACAGCGGGAAGCCGCCGTGCCAGATCATGTAGAGCCAGACCGTGGTCTGGCTGCCTGCGCCGAAAAGCCCGGCCGGGGCGAACAGGCCCGGGAAGGTGAGGGCATGGACCAGCGCGGCTGCGGCGGTGAACAGGTAGCCGGTCGCGAGCCATTGCAGCGCGCGGGTCCGCAAGACCGCAAACTGCGACAGCAGCAGCACGGCCGTGACGATATCGCTGACGGCGAGGGCGGATTGGTAACTCGCCACGAAAGCCGGGACCGGCAGCAGCGGGATACCCGCGAAAGGAACAGCCAGCGCGAACAGGACCGAGGACACGCCGACGATCCACAATGCTGCGCTGCGGTCAGTCGAGGTGGCCGGCAGGGTCGAAAGGAATGTGCTTCGGTCTATCGTTGCGGGCACGTCCACCTCTCGCCGACCGGTCTTCGCCATCTTCGCCGACTTCATCCGGAGTCCCGCAGCCTTGCTCCATGGTAGCGGGTTCTGGGCTCGAATCCCGAGCCTTTGCGACCGCGACTCAACCGAAGGTTAGAGCTTACTTAATGGGGATGGGAACACGGAATGGGCAGCGGGTAAGATGCGCTTTACTGAACGGTGTCATAATGCCCCTCCGCTGCGGCGGGTTCCAGGTTTAAATCAGACGATTTCGATCTTGCTGTCGGGAGTCGGTCCCCATGCCCCGCGTTCTCATCATCGACGACCAGAAGGATGTCCGCGCGATGATCGCGATCGTGCTGCGGGTCAATCGTTTCGAGGTCGTGGAGGCGGAGAGCGGCGCTGCGGGGCTGAAAGCCTTTGCGGACGAGCCGTTCGACGCGGCGATCGTGGACATCTTCCTTGGTGACACCAGCGGCGTCGAGGTGATCGCGACCCTGCGCGAGCGTGCGCCGGGGCTCCCCGTCATCGCAGTGTCCGGGATGACGGCACTCGACTTCATGGAACAATCGTCCCACCTCGCCAACGTGGTCTGCCTGCAAAAGCCGTTTCGGCCGAACGATCTGCTGCAAGCGCTGCGGAAGGCCCAGGCCGCGGCCGGCGGCGAGCTGCCCGCGGCCGTCTGAGCTTGCCGCAAGGCCGTCTGAGCTTGCCGCAAGAAGAAACGCCCCGGGCGAGCCGGGGCGCTTTGATGATCGTGATGGCGGCCTTGAGGCCCGGCAAGCGCGCTTACGTGCCCTGGCCGCTGACCTCGGCGTAGCCGCCCTTGGCGTCCCATTTGTAGACGACATAATCGATCTGCTTGATGTCGCCCTTGGCGTCATACTCGATCGGGCCGATCACGGTGTCCCACTTGCCGGCCTTCATCGCTTCCATGACCTTCTTGGCGTCGGTGGTGCCGGCCTTCTTGGCCGCCTGCGACCAGACCTGCATCGCCGCATAGGTGTAGAGCGTGTAGCCTTCGGGATCGATGCCCTTGGCCTTGAAGGCTTCGACGATCTTCTTGGCGGTCGGCTTGTTGCGCGGGTCGGGGCCGAAGGTGAACAGCGTGCCTTCGCCGGCCGGGCCGGTGATGGAGGCGTACTCCTTGTCGGCGAGCGCGTCGCCGGCCATCAGGATCGTCTTGAGGCCCTGGTCGCGCATCTGACGCAAGATCAGGCCGCTCTCCTGATGATAGCCGCCGACATAGACGAGATCGATGTTGTCGCGCTTCAGGCGCGAGACGATCGCGTTGAAGTCCTTGTCGCCCTTGTTGTAGGACTCGTACATCTTCTCGGTGATGCCGGCCTTGTTGAGCGCCTTCTTGGTCTCGTCGGCAAGACCCTTGCCGTAGGTGGTCTTGTCGTTGAGGATGGCGATGTTCTTGCCCTTGAAATTCTTGGCGATGTACTGCGCCGCGATCAGGCCCTGCTGATCGTCGCGGCCGCAGACGCGCGCCACGTTCCAGAGCTTGCGCTCGGTGAAGGTCGGGTTGGTCGAGGCAGGGGTGATCTGGAGCACGTTGCCGTCGGCATAGGCTTCCGAGGCCGGGATCGACGACGAGGAGCAGTAATGCCCGGCGACGAACGGCATCTTGGCGCTGGCGATCTTCTCGGCGACGGAGCGCGCCTGCTTCGGATCGCAGGCGTCGTCCTCGACGTCGAGCGCGAGCTTCTTGCCGTTGACGCCGCCGGCGGCGTTGATATCGGCCACGGCCATCTCGGCGCCGTTCTTCATCTGGCGGCCGAAGGCGGACTCGCCGCCGGTCATCGGGCCTGCGACTGCGACGGTGACATCCTGCGCGAATGCCGCGCTCGACAGCGCGAGCGATGCGCCGAATGCCAGACCGATGAGCTTCAGTGATTTCATGAGATACCTCGCGGGTGGTCGCCTGTGGAAGTTGCCGGGGCATGCCCGGTCCAAACCGGCGCCATTCTTGAATGAATTCGAGGAGAAGTCACCGGCAAAATACGGGCATGTGTGGAGATATCTCGCCACATTCCGCCGCACGCGGTCGCATTCCGGACCCGTCAGCCGTGCCGGCCGCCTTCGAGGTAGGCGGCGCGGATCTCGGGGCGCTGCAACAATTCGGCGCCGCTGCCAGCCAGCGTGATCAGGCCATTGACCATGACATAGCCGCGATGGGCGAGCTTGAGCGCATGGTTGGCGTTCTGCTCGACGATCAGCACGGTCAGCCCGTCCTGCCGGTTCAGGGTGCGGATCGCATCGAAAATCTGGCGGGCGATCAGCGGCGCCAGCCCCAGCGAGGGCTCGTCGAGCAGCAGCAGGCGCGGCCGGCTCATCAAGGCGCGGCCGATCGCCAGCATCTGCTGCTCGCCGCCGGACAGGGTTCCGCCGCGCTGGGCGTAGCGTTCCTTCAGCCGCGGGAACAGCGTGAAGACGCGTTGCAGTGTCGTCTCGCGTTCGGCGTCCGTGCATCCGGTGGCGTCCGCGCCCATCTGGAGGTTCTCGGCGACGCTCATGCGCGGGAAAATGCGGCGTCCTTCCGGCGACTGTGCGATGCGCAAATGCGCGATCTCGTGGGTGGGAACGCCGGTGATGTCGCGGCCTTCGTACAGGATCTGGCCTGAGCGGGCGCGCGGCTTGCCGAAGATCGTCATCATCAGCGTCGACTTGCCGGCTCCGTTGGCGCCGATCAGCGCCACGATCTCGCCGGCATTGATCTCGACATCGACGCCCTTCAGCGCCTCGATCTTGCCGTAGGCGGCGCGCAAGGACCGGATCGCGAGCAGGGGAGTGGACGACGTCACGACCCGCTCTCCATCACCGCCGCGGCCTCGTCCTCGTCGGTGCCGAGATAGGCGGCGATCACCTTGGGATCGTCGCGGACCTCGCGGGGCGAGCCTTCGGCGATCTTGACGCCGTGATCCATCACCACGATGTGGTCGGAGATCTCCATCACCACCGACATGTCGTGCTCGATCAGCAGGATCGAGGTGCCATCGTTGCGGATCGAGAGCAGCAGCTCGCTGAGAGCGGCGCTCTCGCGCGCGTTGAGGCCGGCGGCGGGCTCGTCCAGGCACAATAGCGCGGGCTCGGTGCACATCGCGCGCGCGATCTCGAGCCGGCGCTGGTCGCCATAGGCGAGATTTCCGGCAGCGTCATCGGCGCGGTCGAGCAGGTTGACGCGCCTCAGCCAGTCGGTGGCGAGGTCGATCGCCTGCTTTTCGGCCTCCCGGTAGACCGGAGCGCCGACGAGGCCGAGCAAGGTGAAGCCGGAGGCGCGCATCAAGGCGTTGTGCTGCGCCACCATCAGGTTCTCCAGCGCGGTCATGCCGGGAAACAGGCGGATGTTCTGGAAGGTGCGGGCCACCTTGGCCTGCTTGGCGATGCGAAAATCGTTCAGCCGCTCCAGCGCGATCACCCTGCCGTCGTCATGGGTGAGACGGATGGCGCCGCCGCTCGGCTTGTAGAAGCCGGTGATGCAGTTGAACACGGTGGTCTTGCCGGCGCCGTTCGGCCCGATCAAAGCGGTGATCCTCTTGCGCTCGGCGGCGAAAGAGAGGTCCTGCACGGCGACGATGCCGCCGAAGCGCATGGTGAGCCGGTCGACACTGAGGATCTTGTCGCCGCTCATCCGTGCCCTTCCTTGACGAGGTCGGAGGAGATCGCCTGCGCCTTGGTCAGGTACACGGTCGGGGCGCGATGGCCGATCAGCCCGCGCGGCCGCCAGATCATGATCAGCACCATGGCCATGCCGAACACCAGCATGCGGTAGCCCTCGAGGCTCCGGAACAGCTCGAAGCCGCCGATCATGGCAAGCGCCGCGAGCGCAACGCCGAGCTGCGAGCCCATGCCGCCGAGCACGACGATGGCGAGCACCAGCGCCGATTCCTGGAAGGTGAAGGATTCTGGGCTGATGAAGCCCTGGCGCGTGGCAAAGAACGCGCCGGCAAAGCCGCCGAACATTGCGCCGGTCGCGAACGCCGTGAGCTTGGTGGTCGTGGTGTTGATGCCGAGCGCGCGGCAGGCGACCTCGTCCTCGCGCAATGCTTCCCAGGCCCGGCCGATCGGCAGGCGGCGCAGGCGGATCGTCACCCAGTTGGTGAGCAGGGCCAGCGCCAGGATCAGATAGAACAGGAAGACGATGCGGTGGGTCGGCGAGTACTCGATGCCGAGCTTGGCCGCCAAGCCGTCGTCGCTGTTGTCGAGCGGGATTCCGAAAAAGGAGGGACGCGGAATGCCGGAGACGCCGTTGGGGCCGCCGGTCAGCTCCTGCCAGTTGATGATGACGAGACGGATGATCTCGCCGAAGGCGAGCGTCACGATGGCGAGATAGTCGCCACGCAGCCGCAGTACGGGGAAGCCCAGCAGCACGCCCCAGAACGCGGCGAGGATGCCGGCGAGCGGCAGGCAGATCCAGAACGACCAGCCGAAATTGGTGGCGAGCAGCCCGTAGGAATAGGCGCCGACCGCATAGAAGGCGACGTAGCCGAGGTCGAGCAGGCCGGCGAGGCCGACCACGACGTTCAATCCCCAGCCCAGCATGACATAGGTGAGCACGAGGATGGCAAGGTCGAGGATGTAGCGCTGGTTATAGAAGATGACAGGCACCAGCAGCGTGAAGATCAAGAGCGCGGGCGCCAGATAGCGGCCGATGAACGACATTCCGCTCTGCACGGCTGGCGGCACCAGCTTCTCGGCGCCGGTCGGACCGATCCATTGCCGCAGCAGCTCGATCACGATCGAGCCGCCGAACACCGCGGCAACGAGGGATGCAAGCTCGCCGAAGCGTGTCCAGTAGGTGAGCTGGCCGTCGGAGCCCGCCTCGGTGCGGATGCCGACCATCAGCGAGAACAGAACCAGCGCGACCAGCGCATTGACGAAGGCTGTCTTCAGAAGGGGGAGGATGCCGGCGGAGCGACTTGCGGATGCGGTTGCTGGCGAGAGAGCTGTCACGCGCGGACCGTCAGACTTTTTCGACTTCGGGACGGCCGAGCAGGCCGGTCGGCATGAAGATCAGCACGACGATCAGGATCGAGAACGCGGCGACGTCCTTGTATCCGACCGAGAAATAGGCGGACCAGAACGTCTCGATCAGCCCGATCGCAAGGCCGCCGAGCATCGCACCGGGCAGCGAGCCGATGCCGCCGAGCACGGCTGCGGTGAACGCCTTGATGCCGGCGACGAAGCCCATGAAGAAATCGACCGTCCCGTAGTAGAGCAGGTACATCAGGCCGGCGACCGCGGCGAGCGCGGCACCGATCACGAAGGTCATGGAGATGGTGCGGTCGACGTCGACGCCGAGCAGCGCCGCCATGGTCTGGTCCTGCTCGCAGGCGCGCATGTCGCGCCCGAGCCTCGTGCGCGAGACCAGCCAGGTGAAGATCGCCAGCAGCACGATGGTGGTGACGACCACCATGATCTGGATGTTGGAGAGCTGGATGACGAAGCCGTCCGCGCTCTCGTGCAGGGTGTAGCCGCCGGTGATGAAGGGCGGGATCGGCTTGACGCGCGCGCCCTGCGCAACTTGCGAATAGTTGGTCAGCACGAACGACATGCCGATCGCCGACAGCATCGGGGCGAGGCGGAAGGAATGGCGCAGCGGCCGGTAGGCGATGCGCTCGATGGTCCAGCCATAGAGCGCCGTGATCGCCATCGAGACCAGCAGCACCACGAGCAGGATGACCGGGATCGCGGTCAGGCCGAGCGAGACCAGGATCAGGAAGGTGATGAGGGCGATGAAGCCGCCGATCATGAAGATATCGCCATGGGCGAAATTGATCATGCCGACGATGCCGTAGACCATCGTGTAGCCGATCGCGATCAGGCCGTAGATCGAACCGAGCACGAGGCCGTTGATGAGCTGCTGGGCGAAATAATCCATGGACTGCCGTACCAACCTGAGGCGGCTCAAAGGGAGCTCTTTGAGAGAGAGTTCTTGGGCCCCGGCAGCCCTTGAGCGTTCGTCTCGTTTTCTAACAGGAGGGAACTGGCCGCCGCAACAGCCCAGGCCTCGGCATAAAGGCTTGTACAGAGGTCATTTCGGCTACGGACGTCATTTCGGCGGTTCCGCAGGTGCGAGGAACCGGGTTCCGCAGGGCAACCAAAATGGGGGCGGCCCGTTATCTCCGCTCTGACGTCCAACAAGGGAGTTTCCCCGAATGACGAAGCAGCAGAACCAGAATCCGGGCCAGCAGAGTCAGAACCCCGGCCAGCGCAACCCGCAACAGCAGCAGGGCGGCGGCCAGAAACCCGGACAGCAGCAGCAGGATCCGATGCGGCAGGGCGAGCACCCCGGCCAGCAGAGCGGCCAGCGCGATCAGGAATAAATTTTGGGAGCCCAAGGGAGTCCACTTAGGGAGTCCAGGAGCGAAGAGCAGTAAGAGAGGTCCCGCCGAAAGGCGGGGCCTTTTTTCTTTTGGCAGGCGGTGCGCCGGGCCGGTTAAGGTAAACAAAGGGTTTAAATTGCCGCCACAGTCTGATGCGAGTTAGCTCCCGGCAAAGCCTTCCCAGTGAAGGCGCGTGGCAGGCGAAGCGGGAAGCGGCATGTTCAGGAACTGGCGGATCGGCTCGGTCAACGGCGCGCTGCTGGCGGCCTATTTCATTCCGGCCTGGGCCCTCGTCGCCTTCAACATCATGCTGGCGCCGGTGCACGGCCTCTACGAGCGGCCGAGTGTCGCGGTCGCCCTGTTCCTCAGCGACCATCTCCAGATGGCGGGGATGGAGACGGTGCGCGCCGCCTGGCTGCTGGCGCTCGGCCGGGCGACCGTGGTGGCGTTCTTCGCGATCTATCTCGTGCTGCTGAGCATTCCACGCACCCGCAAGAGCGGCAGCAGCGACGAGGCGCTCGGGATCGCGCTTGCGATCGGCAGCCTGATCTCGTTCGCCAGCATGGTGATGGCCTCCAAGGTCGGCGAGATGGCCGCGCTGCGGCTGCACGCCACCGAGCTCCTGCTCCTGCTCGGCGCCGCCATCGTGGTGGTGATCGAGAAGCCGGCGGAAGCGCCCAAGATGGTTCAGAAGGCCGCCGAGGCCCCCGCGCCGCTAGCTCTTGAGCAGGCCGAGCTCCTGCACAATCGCTGAGGCTTCCTTGACGGCGTGGTTCGCCGCCGGCACGCCGCAATAGATCGCCTGCTGCAACAGGATTTCCTTGATGTCGTCGGGCGTGAAGCCGCCCTCCGCGAGCGCCGCGCGCACATGCAGGCGGAATTCGTCCCATTGCCCAAGCGCGACCATGGTGCCGATCACGAGCACCCGCCGCATCCGCTCGTCGAAATGCGGCCGCGTCCAGATCTCGCCCCAGGCATAGCGCGTGATCATGTCCTGGAAGTCGGTGTTGAATGCGTTGCGGTTGGCGATCGACTTGTCGACCCAGGCATCGCCCAGCACCTTGCGGCGCACGTTCATGCCGGCATCGCGGCGCTTCTGGTCGTCCATGGTGTTTCCTCCGGATCAGTCATTCCGGGTTCGCCTCTTCGAGGCGCCCCGGGATGACGGGGGGCAGCTAGCGCTGGGTCAAAAAGCCCACCACCGCATCGGTGAACGCGTGCGGCTGCTCGACATTGGAAATGTGCGCGGCGTCGATGATGGTCATGCTGGCGCCGGGAATGCTGGAGCGGATCAATTCGCCTGCGGAGATCGGCGTCGCCATGTCGTGGCGGCCGGCGATCACCAGTGTCGGGCTCTTGATCTTCGGCAGCAGCGCGCGCTGGTCGAGCGTCGACAGCGCCTCGCAGCAGGCCAGATATCCCTCGACAGGGGTGGCGAGCAGCATCGACTTCATCTTCGCGGTGATCTCAGGCTCGCGCTCGCGAAAATCCGCCGTGAGCCAGCCCGCGACCACGGCATCGGCGACCGCCGCGATGCCGCCCTTCTTCACGGCATCGATGCGCTCCAGCCATTTGGTCGGCTCGGCATAATAGCAGGAGGTGTTGGCGAGGATAAGCTTGCCGAAGCGCTCCGGCGCATTGGCGCCCAGCCATTGCCCGACCATGCCGCCCATCGACAGGCCGCACCAATGCACCTTCTCGATGTTGAGGTCGTCGAGGATTGCGAGCACGTCGCGGCCGAAGCGCTCCATCGTGTAGGGGCCGGGCGGAACGTTGGACTTGCCGTGGCCGCGGCGATCGTAGCGGATGACGCGGAACACCTGCGTCAGCGCCTTCATCTGCGGCTCCCACATCTGCAGCGTGCAGCCGAGCGAATTGGAGAGCATCAGGGTCGGCCCGCCGTCGCGGCCCTCGACGGAGACGTTGATCAGGCAACCGGCGGCATCGATCATGGGCATGATATGTTCCTCGTCATGCGCGGGCTTGACCCGCGCATCCATCTCGAATGCATGTTTCTCCGATGATGGATTGCCGGGTCAAGCCCGGCAATGACATCAGGAGAGATCCAACGAAGCTAGCAGCCGGTCGATCAGGGCCTGCGATGCGCCTTGATAGGCCATCGGCTCGAACAATGCCGCAATTTTTTCCGACGCCAGATGCGCAGTGACCTGCGAATCGGCCGACAGCACCTCGCGCAGATGCTTCTTCTCCGCAACCGCGCGCTTGCTGGCGGCCTCGATCAGATGATGTGCGTCGCTCTTGCCGATCTTCTCGGCGAGCGCGAAGGTGACGGCCTCGGCCATGATCAGTCCATGCGTCGCATCGAGATTGCTGCGCATGCGCGCGGCGTCGACGTCGAGGCCTTCGGCGATGTCGACGATGGCGGCAAGCGCCCCCGAGGCGACCAGGATCAGTTGCGGCAGCGTCGGCCATTCCGCGTGCCAGGGACCGGCGCTGCGCTCATGGTCCTGCACCTGGGCTGCAAAAATCGTCGCGGCGAGTTGCGGGGCCATGGTGGCGGCGCCGAGCGCACTTGCGGCGGCGACCGGGTTGCGCTTGTGCGGCATGGTCGAGGAGCCGCCGCGGCCTTCGCCGGCGGGCTCGAACGCTTCGCCGACATCGGTCTGCATCAGCAGCGAGACGTCGCGCGCGATCTTGCCGCAGCTGCCGGCGAGAATCGCAAAGCTGGAAGCCGCCTCGGCGATTCGGTCGCGATGGGTGTGCCAGGGCGCTTCCGGCAGCGGCAGGTTCAGCTCCTGCGCCAATCGCTCCGCAACGACGAGCCCCTTGTCGCCGAGCGCCGCGAGCGTGCCGGCGGCACCGCCGAATTGCAGCGCGAGGCCCTCGCGGGCGAGCCGCCGCAGGCGGCAGCGGGCGCGGGCAAGGCTTGATGCGTATTCGGCGGCCTTCAGTCCGAACGGCATTGGCAGCGCGTGCTGCAGCCAGGTCCGTGCCACCATCGCGGTGTTGCGGTGCTTGCGCGCCAGCGCGGCAAAGCCCTTGATGGCGCGGCTGAGGTCGGCATCCAGCGCGTCGATGCCGGCGCGCAAGCTGAGCATGGTCGCGGTGTCGATGACGTCCTGGCTGGTCGCGCCCCAATGGACGTAGCGGGCGGCCTCCGCATCGGCCTTGCCGACATTGGCGGTCAGCGCCTTGACCAGGGGAATCGCGAGATTGCCGGATCGTGTCGCGGCCTCGGCCAGCGCGGCAATATCGAAGGTATCAGCCTTGCACGCCGCCTCGATCGGGCCCACCGCGGATGCGGGGATCACGCCTGTCGCGGCCTCGGCGCGTGCCAGGGCTGCCTCGAAATCGAGCATGTTCTGGAGGGTCGACCGGTCGTCGCAGATCGCGCGCATGGCCGGGCTCGACAGCATCGGCGCGAGCAGGGGGGAGAGGGAGGTGCTCATATTATGCGGGACCTAACCACCATGACCCGCCTGTGCCAATCCCCAACCATCAGCGCAAGCCTTTTGCAGTTGCGAATATGCATTGCACGTGACCGGGGACCACCCTTTCCTTTGCGGCCTCCGTGCGTTACTTGAGCAATATTATTCTGATGCGATCCAAGTCTGATATCCCGGGAGGCGCCCCATGGCCATGACGATGAACGGCGAAGTCCAGCTTGCGGCGCCGCGCGAGGCCGTCTGGGAGAAGCTCAACGATCCCGAGGTGCTCAAGGCCTGCATCCCCGGCTGCGAGGAGCTGGAGAAGACCGAGGACGGCGGCTTCCGTGCAACGGCCAAAATGAAGGTCGGGCCGGTGTCGGCGCGCTTCAAGGGCAAGGTCATGCTGAGCGATCTCGACCCGCCGAACGGCTACAAGATATCAGGTGAAGGCGAGGGCGGCGTGGCCGGATTCGCCAAGGGCGGTGCGGCGGTCAAGCTCGCGGAGAAGGACGGCGGCACGCTGCTCTCCTACGATGTCGAGGCGCAGATCGGCGGCAAGTTGGCGCAGCTCGGCCAGCGCCTGATCAACGGCACCGCCAAGAAACTGGCCGACGAGTTTTTCGCGAATTTCGCCAAGGCGGTACAGGGCTGAAACCTATCGCCTTTCGGCATGGCGGCTTGCGTCCGGGGCGATGTTGCCCCAGGGGACAATGGCCCATATGATGGGTTGGAATAATTATAAGAACGCTTCGACGGGACCCGTCGGGGTGCTGATAGAGAGTGCTTATGGCAAAAATCTCCCTCATCGTGAACGGCAATCCTGTAACGGCCAATGTCGATCCCCGCACGCTCCTGGTGCAGTTTTTGCGCGAGAATCTGCGACTGACCGGCACCCATGTCGGCTGCGACACTTCGCAGTGCGGCGCCTGCGTCGTGCATCTCGACGGCAAGGCCGTGAAGTCCTGCACCACGCTTGCGGTGATGGCCGACGGCCATGAGGTCAAGACGATCGAGGGGCTCGCTGCCGACGGCGCGCCGCTGCATCCGATGCAGGAGGCCTTCCGCGAGCACCATGGCCTGCAGTGCGGCTTCTGCACGCCCGGCATGATCATGACCGCGATCGACATCGTCCATCGCAAGGGCCACGAGGTCGACGACCATACGATCCGGGAAGAACTGGAAGGCAATCTTTGCCGCTGCACCGGCTACCAGAACATCGTCGCCTCGATCTCCGCCGGCGCCAAGGCGATGGCGAAATCCGATCTCGCCTAACCCGCGCATCCCGCGATCAGGACATTCAGATGTACGAATTCAAATATCATCGCCCCGGGACCGTGCGGCAGGCCGCCAACCTCCTGGTGAAGAACGAAGACGCCAAGGTGATCGCCGGCGGCCATACGCTGATTCCCGTCATGAAGCAGCGTCTCGCCAGCCCCCCGCATCTGGTCGACCTCTCCCACATCGAGGGGCTCAACACGATCGAGATGAAGGGCCGCTCGCTCGTGATCGGCGCCACCGCCAAGCATGCCGAGGTCGCGACCTCCGCCATCGTCGGCGAGGCCATTCCGGCGCTGGCGGATCTCGCCGGCCAGATCGGCGATCCCGCCGTGCGCCACCGGGGCACGATCGGCGGCTCGCTTGCCAATAACGATCCGACCGCCGACTATCCCGCCGCGGTGCTCGCGCTGGGCGCGACCATCGTCACCAACAAGCGCCGCCTCAAGGCGGAAGAGTATTTCCAGGGCCTGTTCTCGACCGCGCTGGAAGCGGACGAGATCATCACCAAGGTGATGTTCCCGCTGCCGAAGAAGGCGGCCTACGTCAAATTCCGCAACCAGGCGTCGCGCTATGCGCTCGTCGGCGTGTTCGTGGCCCGGCGTCCGTCGGACGTGCGGGTCGCCGTCACCGGCGCCGGCTCCGAGGGCGTGTTCCGCGTCACCGCGTTCGAGGAAGCCCTGAAGAAGCGCTTCGCGTCGAAGGCGATCGAAGGCATCGAGGTGCCGGCGGACGGCCTCAACAGCGACATCCACGGCAGCGCCGAATATCGGGCGCATCTCATCGGAGTGCTGACGAGGCGTGCCCTCGACGCCGCCAACGCCAAGGCGTGAGTGAACCTCACGCCTCGGCCAAACTTGTCCCTGGTGGGGCGTAGCGAGACTGGCTTTTTCATGAATTCAGCGGCCAATTCTTCCGGTGCTTTGCCGGCATCGGTCGATGCGATGCTCGAACTCTTGACCTCGCGCGGCTATCTCGCCGAGCGGTCGCTGGCGACAGTGACCTACCTGTCGCTGCGCATGGGCCGGCCGCTGTTCCTCGAAGGCGAGGCCGGCGTCGGCAAGACCGAGATCGCAAAGGTGCTCTCGGCGGCGCTGGGGCGGAAGCTGATCCGTCTGCAGTGCTACGAGGGCCTCGACGTTTCCTCCGCGGTCTATGAGTGGAACAGCGCCGCGCAGATGATCGCGATCCGGATGGCGGAAGCCGCCGGCGATACCGATCGCGATCAGCTCTCGAGCGACATCTTCGCCGACCGCTACATGATCAAGCGGCCGCTGCTCCAGGCGCTGGAGCCTGATGTGGCCGGTCCGCCGGTGCTCTTGATCGACGAGCTCGACCGCGCCGACGAGGCGTTCGAGGCGTACCTGCTCGAGATCCTCAGTGACTTCCAGGTGACCATCCCTGAATTCGGCACCGTAAAGGCGCCGCATCCGCCAATCGTCATCATCACCTCCAATCGCACCCGCGAGATCCACGACGCGCTGAAGCGGCGCTGCCTCTACCACTGGGTCGATTATCCCGCCGCCGAGCGCGAGCTTGCCATCGTCAAGACGCGCGTGCCCGGCATCTCGGCAAAACTCTCGCAGCAGGTCGTGCGCTTCGTGCAGGCCCTGCGCAACCAGGACTTCTACAAGTCGCCTGGTGTCGCCGAGACCATCGACTGGGCCACCGCTTTGTCGGAGCTCGATGCTCGCTCGCTGACCCCGCAAGTGGTCGGCGACACGCTGGGCGCGCTGCTCAAGTACCAGGACGACATCACACGGATGCAGGGCGATGCCTTGCAGAAGGTGCTGAAGGACGCGACGAGCGAGAATTGATCTCGCGCCATAACTGCTCCCGTCATTCCGGGGCGCGACGAAGTCGCGAGCCCGGAATCCATAACCACGATCGGGAGTATGGATTCCGGGCTCGCGCCTAAGAAAGCGCGCCCCGGAATGACGAGGGGATGGATACGAAACCATGGCCATCAACCACCTTGCCCCGGAGCAAACCGAGCAGTTCGCCGACAACATCGTCGGCTTCGCCCGCGCGCTGCGTGCGGCCGGAATGCCGGTCGGGCCGGGCGCCGTCATCGATGCCATGAGCGCGCTGCAGGTGATCGACATCGGCAACCGGTCCGACGTCTTCACCACGCTGGAGGCGATCTTCGTCAAGCGC
Organism: Bradyrhizobium genosp. SA-4 str. CB756; assembly: GCF_000473125.1. Lineage (NCBI taxonomy): Bacteria > Pseudomonadati > Pseudomonadota > Alphaproteobacteria > Hyphomicrobiales > Nitrobacteraceae > Bradyrhizobium > Bradyrhizobium genosp. SA-4. The sequence goes on from NZ_KI421499.1 coordinate 1,578,004, forward strand.
CACGAGCATGCGCAGATCTTCAGGCAGGCCTTCAACCTGTTCTTCCGTGCCTCCGAGGAATGGAAGCACATGCTGGATTCGGTACCGCTGCCCGAGCAGGCCAAGAAGAAGCCGCAGGCCGGCGCCCGCCGCGTGCAGGAGGCGATGTCGCAGCCGCGCACGACCGAGACGCCGCAGCACCAGGAGCAGGATTTGCGCCTGTCGGTCTCCGACAAGGAGATCCTTCAGAAGAAGGATTTTGCGCAGATGAGCGCGGCGGAGATCAGCGAGGCGCTGCGCGCGGTCGAGCGGATGCACCTGCCGCAGGCCGAGCTCCTGACGCGCCGGCACCAGCGCGATCCGCGTGGGCTGCGCCTCGACCTGCGCCGCACGCTGCGCGCGTCCTTACGCACCGGCGGCGACATCATCGACATCCATCGCCTCGGGCGGATCGAGAAGCCGGCGCCGATCGTCGCGCTGCTCGATATCTCGGGCTCGATGAGCGAGTACACTCGCCTGTTCCTGCACTTCCTCCACGCCATCACTGACGCGCGCAAGCGCGTGTCGGTGTTTCTGTTCGGCACCCGTCTCACCAATGTCACACGGGCGCTGCGCCAGCGCGATCCGGACGAGGCGCTGGCGAGCTGCTCGGCCTCGGTCGAGGACTGGGCCGGCGGCACGAGGATCTCGGCCTCGCTGCACAACTTCAACAAATTGTGGGCGCGGCGGGTGCTGAGCCAGGGCGCCATCGTGCTGCTGATCTCCGACGGGCTGGAGCGCGAGGCCGATTCCAGGCTCGCCTTCGAGATGGACCGGCTGCACCGCTCCTGCCGGCGGCTGATCTGGCTGAACCCCCTGTTGCGCTTCGGGGGCTTCGAAGCCAAGGCCCAGGGCATCAAAATGATGCTCCCGCACGTTGACGAATTCCGCCCGGTACATAATTTGAGTTCGATCCAGGAGCTGATCACCACGCTCTCCCAGCCGCTGCCGCCGCATCACCGCAGCCTGATCCGCTCCGCAGCTTGAGAGGCCACCCATGCTCGATCGCGACGAGGATATCCTGAAGGCGGCGGAGGACTGGCAGAAGGCCGGCCGTGGCGTCGCGCTGGCGACCGTGGTGGAGACCTGGGGCTCGGCCCCGCGCCCGGCGGGCTCGAGCCTCGTCATCAACGACGAGGGCACGTTCCTGGGCTCAGTCTCCGGCGGCTGCGTCGAGGGCGCCGTGGTGACCGAGGCCATGGACGTGATCGAGAGCGGCAAGCCCAAGATGCTGGAATTCGGCGTTGCCGACGAGACCGCCTGGAATGTCGGTCTGTCCTGCGGCGGCACCATCCGCGTCTTCGTCGAGAAGGTCGGCTAGCCGTGAAGCTCGCGATCCTGCACGAACTCAATGCCGAGCGCGCCGCGCGCCGGCCCGTCATTTTGGTGACGGACACAGAGAGCGGCGAGCAGCGCCTGGTGAAGGCTGCGGACTTCGCAAAAGACCCGCTGCGCGCTGAGCTGGACAAGCAACTTCGCATGGGCAAGAGCGCCAATGTCGAGGCTGGCGGAAAGAAGCTGTTCCTGAACGTCTACGCGCCGACCGCAAAGCTCGTGATCATCGGTGCGGTCCATATCAGCCAGGCCCTGGCGCCGCTGGCGCGCTCGCTCGGTTACGACGTCACTGTGGTCGATCCGCGCACGGCCTTTGCGAGCCCCGAGCGATTCCCCGACATCCCGCTCGTCGCCGAATGGCCGGACACGGCGCTGCCGCCGCTCAATGTCGATGCCTACACCGCCTTCGTCGCGGTGACGCACGATCCCAAGATCGACGATCCCGCGCTGCTGCACGCCTTCGAGCGCAACTGCTTCTATATCGGCGCGCTCGGCTCACGGAAGACGCACGCCAAGCGCGGCGACCGGCTGCGGGCGCAGGGCGCCAAGGACAGCGACATCGCGCGCATCCACGCGCCCATTGGTCTTGCGATCGGCGCGGTGTCGCCGTCCGAGATCGCGGTAGCGATCATGGCCGAGATCACGGCGGTGCTCCGCCTGCCACCCAAAGAAAAAGAAGAAGCGGCATGAAGTTCGGACCGGCGAGCCCCAAGGATGCGATCGGCGGGGTGACCGTCCACACCCTGCGCCAGGGACCGCTGGTGCTGAAGAAGGGCACGACGATCGGGCCTGCCGAGGTCGAGTCGCTCACGCGCGCCGGCATCAAGGACATCGTCGTGGTGCGAATGGAGGCGGGCGATGTCTCCGAGGACGTCGCGGCCGCCAGCATCGCGCTTGCGGTCGGCGGCGAGGGCATCCATGTCGAGCGCGCCTTCACCGGCCGCGCCAATCTGTTCGCCGCCCAGCCCGGCGTGCTGGTGATCGACCGCGCCGCGGTCGACCGCATCAACAATATCGACGAGGCCATCACCTTCGCGACGCTCACCGCCTACAAGCCCGTGGTCGAGGGCGAGATGGTCGGCACCGTCAAGATCATCCCGTTCGGCGTCGAAGGGACCTTGCGCGATGCCGCAGTGAAGGCGGCCGGCAAGGACGTGCTGAAGGTTGCGCCGTACGTCATCAAGCGCGTCGGCGTGGTCTCGACGCTGCTGCCGGGCCTGTCGTCGAAGGTCGTCGACAAGACCCTGCGCGTCACCACCGAGCGCCTCGCGCCGGCCGGCGCCAGCATCATCGCCGAGCGGCGGGTCCAGCACGACGAACACGCGCTGTCGGCGGCGATCAAGGAATTGCTTGGCTTAGGGGCCGAGCTCGTCATCGTGTTCGGCGCGTCCGCGATTGCCGATCGTCGCGACGTCATTCCGGCGGCCGTGACCGGCATCGGCGGCGAAATCGAGCATTTCGGCATGCCGGTCGATCCCGGCAATTTGCTGCTGATCGCGCGGGCCGGCGGCGTGCCGGTGCTGGGCGCGCCGGGCTGCGCCCGCTCGCCGGTCGAGAACGGTTTTGACTGGGTGCTGATGCGGCTGCTCGCCGGCATCAAGGTGACACGCCCCGAGCTGATGGGCATGGGCGTTGGCGGCCTCCTGATGGAGATCGTGACGCGGCCGCAGCCGCGCGCCCAGCCCGAGACCGAGGGCAACAGCCAGGTTGCGGCTATCGTGCTCGCGGCGGGCCGCTCGACGCGCATGGGCGGACCGAACAAGCTGCTCGCCGAGCTCGACGGCAAGAAGCTGGTGCGGATCGCCACCGAGCAGGCGCTGGCGTCCAAGGCATCCGAGGTGATCGTCGTCACCGGCCATCAGACCGAGCTGGTCGAGCAGGCGCTCGCAGGCCTGAAGGTGCGCTTCGTCAAGAATCCGGATTTTGCCGGCGGCATCGCAAGCTCGGTCAAGGCCGGCATCGCCGCCGTGCCGGAGACCTGCGACGGCGCGATCGTCTGTCTCGGCGACATGCCGCTGATCGATGCCGGCCTGATCGACCGCCTCATCGACGGCTTTGCACCGGACCGCGGCAACCTGATCGTCGTCCCCGTGAGCGAAGGCCGCCGCGGCAACCCTGTGCTGTGGTCGCGCCGCTTCTTCAAGGAGCTGATGACGCTCGACGGCGATGTCGGCGCGCGGCATCTGATCGCCAAGCACACCGAGGCGGTCGCCGAAGTGCCTGTCGATGGCGAGAGCGCCTTCCTCGACATCGACACGCCGCAGGCCCTGGAAGCGGCACGCCGCGGATGACGCTGCCGTAGGGTGGGCAAAGCGACTTGTCCGCCATAGCTCGAGGAGCGACGGCGGAAGCGTGCCCACCGATCTTGAATGACGATGTGGATGGTGGGCACGGCGCTTCGCGCCTTTGCCTACCCTACGGCACCTCCAAAGTGGCGGATTTCAACCACTCGTTCACCAAGTGGAAACGACCGCCGCTTAGAGTCCCCTCCACCTGCCTTGGGGGGAGGGGCTTTCCATGACTTCGAATGCCGTCGCGCGCCGTTGCGCGATGTTTTTCTTTGCGCTGTCGGTGTGTGTCGCGGGCGCGCGCCACATTACGGATGCGCACGCGGCCGGCGCCATTGCGGTCGGCAAGTGTGGCGCCTATGGCCAGGCCTATGATTACGGCGCCGAGCACGAGGCGCGCGCCGCGGCGCAGAAGCAGTGCAAGGGTGAATGCACAACGGTCACGATGAAGCGCGCCTGCGCCGCGATGTCGGTCGATCTCGCCAACCCCTGCGGCGCTTATGGCTACGCCGTCAAGCCGAAGATCTCCGCCTCGCTCAATGCCGCCACGCGCGAATGCTACAAATATGGCGGCAAGGAATGCGTGATCCGCGCCTGGGCCTGCGACGCCAAGGGGTAATCCTCTCGCTGTCATTCCGGGGCGCGCGTAGCGCGAACCCGGAATCTCGTGCAACAATCTCCAGATTCCGGGTCTGCGCCTGACGGCGCATCCCGGAATGACATTTTGTGGAGAGATGCATGCAATTCGATACCAAGATCGCCGTCGTGATCCGCACCGATCTTCAGGCCTGGCAGAAGCTCAACGTCGCGTCCTTTCTCACCAGCGGCATCGCCGCTGCATTTCCCGAATGCATCGGTGAGCCCTACGAGGACGCCTCTGGTACAAAATATCAGTCGCTGATCGGCCAGCCGATCCTGATCTACGCCGCCGACGGCCCCGCGCTGTCGCGGGCGCTCGATCGTGCGCTGACGCGCAACGTGAAGCCGGCGGTTTATACCGAGGATATGTTCAAGACCACGCACGATGCCGCCAATCGCGAGGCGGTGAGGGTGGTGGCGCGCACCGATCTCAACCTCGTCGGGATCGCGATGCGCGCTGAGCGCAAGGTGATCGACAAGATCGTCGATGGATTGAAGTTCCATAGCTGACGCGGTGTCCACTTAGCCTGCGCCATCACGTCCCTGTCATCATGCTGCCTGCGGCGCATAAATTTGCGCCGTTTGACTCCAATCAAGGGCACGCCGCGCGGCATCGCTAGTCTGCTCCAATCCTTGCAACGGAGCAGACCCATGCCGACCATGAAAGCCGCCATCGTCAAACAATTCGGCAAGCCGCTGGTGATCGAGGACGTGCCGGTGCCGCAGCCCGGCCCCGGCGAGGTCTTGGTCAAGGTGAAAGCGTGCGGCGTCTGCCACACCGACTTGCACGCCGCCGCCGGCGACTGGCCGGTGAAGCCGGCGCCGCCCTTCATTCCCGGCCATGAGGCCGCCGGCATCGTGGCCGCGCTCGGGCCCGGCGTGAAAAATCTCAAGGTCGGCGATGCCGTCGGCGTCGCCTGGCTGCACGATGCGTGCATGGCTTGCGAATATTGCCAGACCGGCTGGGAGACGCTGTGCGAGCACCAGCACAACACCGGCTACAGCGTGAATGGCGGCTTTGCCGAATACGTCATCGCCTCGGCCGCCTTCGCCGCCAAGCTGCCGGCGACGATCGACTTCGCCGCCATCGCGCCGATCCTCTGCGCCGGCGTCACCACCTACAAGGGACTGAAGGAGACCGACGCGCGGCCCGGCGAGTGGGTCGCGATCTCAGGCGTCGGCGGGCTTGGTCATGTCGCGGTCCAGTACGCCAAGGCGATGGGGTTCAAGATCGCCGCCATCGATATTGCCGAGGACAAGCTTGCGCTCGCACGCGAGACCGGCGCCGATCTCGCGGTCAACGCGCTTGAAGCCGATGCCGTGGACAAGGTGCTGACGGCAACCGGCGGAGGGGCCCACGGTGTGCTGGTGACCGCGGTCTCGACCGCCGCGTTCGCGCAGGCCCTGAAGATGGTGCGCCGCAAGGGCACCGTGAGCCTGGTCGGCCTGCCGCCGGGTGAATTCCCGACGCCGATCTTCGACGTCGTGCTCAAGCGCATCACCGTGCGCGGCTCCATCGTCGGCACGAGGCGCGATCTCGACGAAGCCATCGCCTTCGCCGCCGACGGCAAGGTCAAGGCCGAGGTGGCGAAGGTGCCGCTTGCGCAAATCAACGACGTCTTCGATCGGATGAAGGCCGGCAAGATCGACGGCCGCATGGTGCTGGATTTTGCTTGAAGCGTTTTCGAGCGAATTGGATACCGGTTCGCATAAAGAAAACGCGTCGAAACGGGAATCTGGCGCCTCAGCCCGGCGGCATGCCTGCGAATGTCGGCAAGTCGGGGTCGAGGCGATCCCAATCATGGGCGCGCGCGGCGTAAGTCACGGCTTGCGGCTTGTAGCGGGCGGGCTCGTCGAGGCTGGCGGCACGGATGGTGAAGATCTCGGGCATGGCGGCGAAGGTCATATAGACCGGCAGGCCGCACTGCGGACAGAAGCCGCGCGTCTTCACATTGCCGCTGTCGCCGACCATGTCCCAGTGCTTCGCTTCGCCCGTCAGCGTGACGCCGGCGCGCGCGAAGGTCGCGTACGAGCCGTGTCCGCTGCCGCTTTCCCGCTGGCAGTCCCGGCACTGGCAGTGATTGCTGAACAGCGGCTCGCCAAGAATCGAATAGCGGATGGCGCCGCAGGCGCAGCCGCCGGTAAAGGGCTTTGTCATCGAAAAATCTCCCGCTCACTCTTCGCCGCTGATCTCATCGAGCTGTTTGACGACCTTCTTCCAGCCGCCGCTCATGACCGTGTAGGCCGACTCGTTCCTCGGCAGGACGAAGCCGGCATGAACGAGCCGGATCCGCGTGCCGGCCTCGACCGGGGTGAGGGACCAGGTCACCACGGTGTCGAGCGGCGCGCCGTAGCCGGTGTTGCGCGCATCGCCGCCCTTCCAGGCGTAGACGAGGCGCCTGAAAGCCACGACTTCGAGAACGCGGCAATGAATGACGCCGTCCCAATTGCCGCCCGGCGTGGTCTGGAACGTGAAAGACTTGCCTTCGACCGCTTCGAACCCGGTCGGCTGCATCAGCCAGCGCGCGATCAGCTGCGCATTGGTCAGCACCTTCCAGACCGTCTCCGGTGTATGAGGGAGCACCTCGTCGATGACGATGTCTTTTGTCTCGGCTTGCAACGCGGCTGCACTCACGGGTCGATCTCCTTCAAGAGGTCACGCAGGTTCTGGAAGCGCTCGCGCCAGAACACGCCGTAATGGTCCATCCAGGTGACCAGCGGTGCGAGGCCTTGCGGCGCGGCGCGGTAATAGACGTTGCGGCCCTCGGCGCGCTCAGCGACGAGGCCGGCCTGTTTCAACGATTTCAGGTGCTGCGAGATCGCGCCTTGGGTGACGCCGCTGCCGCGGGTCAGCTCGGCGACGCTGATCTCCTTGCTCTCGAACACACGCTCGAACACCGCGCGGCGGGTCGGATCGGCGAGGGCGCGCATCACGGTGGTGACGGGATTTGGGGCGGGCTCAATCATGCGAGTTCAATTAGCGAATGCTAATGAATTAGTCAACACTAATTCGTTGGCCGAATTGCGTTGCGTCCTTTGCTTGACTATGACTGACTAGTCAGTCATAAATTGAGGATGCCAAAGAAGTCGACCAAAGCCGCCATGTCCCCCGCAGCTCGCACCAGCGCGAACGTCCTCGCAGCGAGCGAGGAGGGACCTGCCTCGAACCGCGCCACACGCGCAGCGGAACGGCGTGCCGCGATCGTGGAGGCCGCGATGGAGGAGTTCATCGCGCGCGGCTTCGCGGCGACGCGGCTCGACGACATCGCCAGGCGCGCCGGTGTCGCCAAGGGCACGATCTACCTGCACTTCAAGGACAAGGAATCGATGTTCGAGGAGCTGGTGCGCATCGTCATCGTGCCCGTGGTGGCGCGGTTGACGGAGTTGCCGCCGCCGGCGGGCTCGGTGCGCGATCTCGTCGAGGCCTTCGCCCGCAATTTCCTGAAGGAAGTGATCGGCACGAGGCGCGGCGATCTGGTGCGCCTGATCGTGGCGGAGGGGCCGCGCTTTCCTTCCGTCGCCGACTTCTACTACCGCGAGGTCGTCTCGCGCGGCATCGCCACGATGCGCACCCTGATCGAGCTCGGCATCGCCCGTGGCGAGATCCAGGAGAAGGACCTCGCGCGCTATCCGCAGATCCTGGTCGCGCCCGCGATGATCGCGGTGATCTGGCAGAGCCTGTTTGCGCGGCACGCGCCACTCGATGCGCAGGACATGCTGCGTGTCCATCTCGATTTGATTTTTGGTGAACGGAGGACGACATGAGGTCGTCGCGGGTATTTTTGACATTTGCATTGGCGCTCGTGCTCGCAACCGGCCTCGCCGGCTGCAACGAGAAGCGCGATCCCGGCTTCCAGGGCTGGGTCGAGGCCGACATGATCTTCGTCAGCCCGGATGAAGCAGGCCGGGTCACGAAACTGAACGTGCGCGAAGGCGACGAGGTCAAGGTCGGTGATCACCTCTATTCGGTCGACGACGACCTCCAGCTCGCCGACCTCAACCAGAACAAGGCGACGCTGGCGAACGCCCAGCAGACCTATGACCGCGCGGCCTCGCTGAGCAAGACCGGATCGGGCACGCAGGCCAATCTCGACTCCGCGGTGTCGGCCTTGCGCGTTGCCGAAGCGCGGGTGGCGACGTCGGAGACGCGGATGGCGCGGCGCAAGGGCTTTGCGCCGGTCGCCGGCACCATCCAGCAGATCTATTTCCGTGAGGGCGAGATGGTGGCGGCACAGCGGCCGGTGCTGTCGATCATGCCGCCCGGCAACATGAAGCTGCGCTTCTTCGTGCCGGAGACCGAGCTGCCGAAGCTTACGATCGGCGACACGGTGCGGATCGCCTGCGACAATTGCGCCGCCGACCTCACCGCCAAGATCTATTTCATCGCGACCTCGGCGGAGTACACCCCGCCCGTCATCTACAGCCTCGAGGAGCGCAACAAGCTGGTCTACCTGATCCAGGCGCGGCCCTCGCGCCCCGACGCCCTGCGCGTCGGCCAGCCGATCAACGTCTATCTCAACCCGAAGACGCCGGTGGCGGACAAGCGATGAACGGCCGCAACGACATCGCGATCGACGTCAAGGGCCTGACCAAATCGTTCGGCGGGCGCGAGGTCGTGCACGATCTGTCGATGCAGGTGAAGCGCGGCTCGATCTACGGCTTCCTCGGGCCGAACGGGTCGGGCAAGACCACGACCATCCGCATCCTCTGCGGCCTGCTGACGCCCGACAGCGGCGAGGGCACCTGCCTCGGCTACGACATCCTGAAGGACGCCGAGAAGATCAAGCGCCAGGTCGGCTACATGACCCAGCGCTTCAGCCTGTATCAGGACCTGTCGGTGCGCGAGAACCTCGAATTCGTCGCGCGGCTCTATGGCCTCACCGATGCGCGCGGCGCCGCGCGCGACATGATCAAGCGGCTCGGGCTCTCGGGGCGCGAGGAGCAGCTCGCGGGCGAGCTCTCCGGCGGCTGGAAGCAACGGCTGGCGCTGGGCGCCTGCACGCTGCCCAATCCAAAGCTGCTGCTGCTGGACGAGCCGACCGCCGGCGTCGATCCCAAGGCGCGGCGCGATTTCTGGAACGAGATCCACGCGCTTGCGGCTGAAGGGCTGACCGTGCTGGTCTCGACCCACTACATGGACGAAGCCGAGCGCTGCCACGAGATCGCTTATATCGCCTATGGTCATTTGCTGACCCACGGCACGGTCGAGGAGGTGATCGCGGGATCCGCGCTCTCGACCTACACCGTCACGGGCGAAGACCTGAACGGCCTCACGGCCGAGCTCACGGGCAAGCCCGGCATCGACATGGTGGCTCCGTTCGGAACCTCGCTGCACGTCTCGGGGCGCGACGTGACCGCGTTAGAGGCCAGCATCGCGCCCTGGCGCGAAAAGAGCGGCCTGCACTGGCACAAATCCTCGCCCTCGCTCGAAGACGTCTTCATCGAGCTGATGAGCCGCTCCAAGGATAATTTCCAATGAGCGCTGTCGATCAAGCCGCACCACGGCACGAAATCCGCGAACGCTTCGGCTTCTGGAAGCGCTCCTATGCGATGCTGATCAAGGAGTTCATCCAGCTGAGGCGCGACCGCGTCTCGTTCGCGATGATCGTGATGCTGCCGGTGATGCAGCTTCTGTTGTTCGGCTATGCCATCAACACCACACCGCACCACCTGCCCAGTGCCGTGCTGCTCCAGGAGGATTCCGATCTCGCCCGCTCGATCCTGAAGGCGCTGGAGAACACCGCCTATTTCCGCTTCATCTACGAGGTGCACGACGTCGACGATTTCGACAATCTGCTGAAATCCGGCAAGGTGCTGTTCGGCGTCGAGATCCCGCGCGGCTTCGAGCGGGCGGTGCGGCGCGGCGACAAGCCGGCGCTGCTGGTTGCGGCCGACGCCACTGATCCCGTGGCGGCGAGCTCCGCGCTTGGCTCGCTCGGCATGGTGGTGCAGACCGCGCTCGCGCACGATCTCTATATCGGCGATCCCCCGGAGATGCCGTTCGAGATCCGGGCGCATGCGCGCTACAATCCGGCGGCGGCCTCCAGCCTCAACATCGTGCCGGGCTTGGTCGGCACCATCCTCACCATGACCATGCTGATCTTCACCGCGCTGTCGGTCACGCGCGAGGTCGAGCGCGGCACCATGGAGAGCCTGCTGTCGATGCCGATCAAGCCGGTCGAGGTGATGTTCGGCAAGATCATCCCTTACGTGCTGGTCGGCTTCGTCCAGGCTTTCCTCATCATCGGCATCGGCGTGTTCCTGTTCGGCGTGCCCGTGCTCGGCAATCTGTTTCTGCTGGCGCTGCTCTCGACACTGTTTATCACCACCAATCTCGCGATCGGCTACACCATCTCGACCGTGGTGCAGAACCAGCTCCAGGCCATGCAGATGTCGATGATGTTCTTCCTGCCGAGCATCCTGCTGTCCGGCTTCATGTTCCCGTTCGCAGGCATGCCGGCCTGGGCGCAATATCTCGGCGAAGGCCTGCCGCTGACGCATTATCTGCGCATCGTCCGCGCCATCATGCTGAAGGGCGCGACCATGCAGAATCTGCGGTTCGACGCCCTGGCGCTGGCGGCCTTGATGCTGCTTGCCATGGTCATCGCCGTGACGCGCTTCCGCCGCACGCTGGATTGAGGCAAACTGCCCCTTGAGAGTCATTCCGGGGCGATGCGATAGCGTCGAACCCGGAATCTCGAGATTCCGGGTTCGCGATTGCGTCGCGCCCCGGAACGAGCAGGGGGAATGATGGCCAGGTTTGCGAGCAGGAAGGCCCGGCAGCATGCCGCCTTGTCGGAGGATTACGAGCGCGAGCTGACGCGGGAGGTGCTGCGCACCGAGCTGTTGCGGGTGCGGGCGCTGATCATGACCGGATGCGTCATCATCATCCTCCTCACCACGATGTATTTGATCGACCCTGCCGTCGTGAACCGGGTCTGGCGTGGTACGGGCGGGCTCGTCAAGGAATACGGCCTTCTGATCGGCTTCATCCTGCTCGAGGTGTGGATTTACGCCCAGATCAGGCGGAACCTCAGGCTCAATCGCGATCTGCCGGTGGCCCGGCGCTACATCGGTGCGCTCATCGAGACGTCGCTGCCCACGCTCATCCTCCTTCTGCAAATCCGGACCATGGGCGCGAGCCAGGCGCTCGGCTTCGCGGTGCCGCTGGTCTACTTCATCTTCGTCATTCTCTCGACCCTGCGGCTCGATTTCTGGCTGTCTACCTTCACCGGCTTTGTCGCCGCGTCGCAGCTGTTCGCCGTCGCGCTGATTTATGATCCTGACAGCGGCGTCGGCGAGCCACAGACCTATTTCCACGCGGTGCGCAGCGTCATCCTCCTGATCTGCGGCGTGCTGGCGGGAGCCGTCGGCGCGCGGTTGCGGCGGCAATTTGCCGCGAGCATCGCGGCGGCCACCGCGCGCGACCGCGTCACCAACCTGTTCGGCCAGCACGTCTCGCCGCAGGTCGTCGAACGGCTGATGGCGGAGGGCACCAGCGCCAGCGGCGATATCCGACGCGTCGCCGTGATGTTCGTCGATTTCCGCGGCTTCACCGCCGGTGCGCAGTCGCGCACGCCGCAGGAGGTGGTCGACCGGCTCGACGGCGCCTTCGCTGTGCTGGTCGACATCCTCGATCGCGAGGGCGGCATCGTGAACAAGTTTCTCGGTGACGGCTTTCTCGCCCTGTTCGGCGCGCCGCTGGAGGCCTCGGATGCCGCGCATCGCGCGGTCGCGGCCGGCCGCGAGATGCTGACCGCGATGGACCGCATCAATGCAGAGACGAGCTGGCCGCTGCGGATCGGCATCGGCATCCATTTTGGCGAGGTCGTCGCCGGCAATATCGGCTCGCCCCGGCGCAAGGAATACACTGTCATCGGCGACACCGTGAACTTCGCCTCGCGGCTTGAAGCTTTGAACAAGGAGTTCGGCTCGCAGCTGTTGATCTCCGCGTCGGTGCGCGAGGCCCTCGGCGATGACGGCAAGGATGCCGTCGCGCTCGGCGAAGTCGAGGTGCGCGGCTACGAGCGGCCGGTGCCGGTGTTTCAACTGGGATAGACTGCTCGCATTTCGTTGAATGCGCGTGATGAAATATCCCGCCTCGTTTTCCGCTCTCGCACTCAGGAAGTCGAAAGCTCTCGGCTTCCGTTTGCCATGCGGAGAAGATCCATGTCCCGATTGACCCTTGTCTCAGCCATCCTCATCGCTGCGGCCGTCTGCCAGATGCAGGCCGCTGCCGCCCGCGACGTGATCCCGCGCCACGCCCAGCCTTCGGCAACTGCGGATTGCGTGAGAGCGCCAGCGGCAGGGGCGTTTGCCTCGGCGCCTTACAAGCAGCCGCCCTGCATGCCCAAGGCAACAAACTGACGCGAGCGGCGTCGGGCCGGCAGGTCTGCCGGCCCGACATCGCTTTCCGCCTTCTCCCCGTGCGCGGTATTTTCGTAGTGCTTGACTCCCATCTCATCTAGTCATCTATATGACTAGATGAATGCAGCCCCGCACGACGACCGCCTGCCGCGCTACCAGCGCCTGCGCGACGACCTCGCCGCGCGGATCAACCGCAATGAGTGGCGGCCGGGCGAGCCGATCCCGTCGGAGGCCGAGCTCGGTGCGCATTACGGCGTCGCCATCGGCACCGTGCGCAAGGCGATCGACCAGCTCGTCAGCGATGCCGTGCTGGAGCGCCAGCAGGGCCGCGGCACCTTCGTGCGCCGCGCGCGCTTCAACTCCTCGCTGTTCCGCTTCTTCCGCTTCCAGTCCGAGAGCGGCGAGCGGCGCGTGCCGAAGAGCCGCATCATCCGCCGCAAAAGCGTGCCGGCGAATTCGGCCGTCGCCTCCGCGCTGCGCATTCCCGTCGGTGAGCCCGTGATCAGCCTGTCGCGCCTGCGCCTGATCGACGACGTGCCGTTGCTCGCCGAAGAGATCTGGCTCCAGCAGTCGCGCTTCGCAAAGATCCTCGACATCGACACCGCCGAATTCGGCGACTTGCTGTACCCGCTCTACGAGGAGCGCTGCGGCGAGGTGGTGGTCTCCGCCGAGGAAATCCTGACGGTCGAGACCGCCAATGAGATGCAGGCGCGCCTGCTCAGGCTCGAGACCGGCGCGCCGCTGATCGTGATCGAACGCCTTGCGCTCGACCTCGAGCGGCGGCCGATCGAATGGCGCCGCTCGCGTGGCCCGGCGGATCGCTTCCGCTACCACGCCGAGATCCGCTGACGCGGCCTTTCAACGACATCAAGCAACAACGAGTACAGGGGTGGAAACATGTCGAACTGGTACAGTGAAAGCTCGCCGCTGGAGCGGCGCACGTTCTGGGCAAGCTTTGGCGGCTGGGCGCTGGATGCGCTCGACGTGCAGATGTTCGGCCTCGCCATCCCCGCGCTGATCGCGGCCTTCGGCATCAGCAAGGCCGATGCCGGCCTGCTCGGTTCGATCACGCTGTTCTTCGGCGCGTTCGGCGGCTGGATCGGCGGCGCGCTCGGCGACCGCTTCGGCCGCGTCAAGGCGCTGCAGATCACGGTGGCGACCTTTGCGCTCGCGACCTTCGCCTGCGCCTTCGCGATGACCTACACCCAGCTCCTGATCCTCAAGGCGATCCAGGGCCTCGGCTTCGGCGCCGAATGGGCCTGCGGCGCGGTGCTGATGGCCGAGATCATCCGTCCCGAGCATCGCGGCAGGGCGCTCGGCTCGGTGCAGAGCGCCTGGGCGGTGGGCTGGGGCGCCGCCGTGCTGCTCTCGGCGCTCGTGTTCACCTATGCGCCGGCAGACATCGCCTGGCGACTCCTGTTCGCGCTCGGGCTGTTGCCGGCGCTCCTCATCATCTTCATCCGGCGCGGCCTGAAGGAGCCACCGCGATCTGTGGCCGCCGATAAGACGCCGTTCTTCGCCACGCTCTCCGGCATCTTCCATCGCGACGTGCTGCGCTCGACGCTGATCGGCGGCCTGTTCGGCATCGGCGCCCATGGCGGGTATGCCGCGCTCACCACCTTCCTGCCGACATACTTGCGCGAGGTGCGGCACCTGTCGGTGCTGGGTTCCAGCGGCTATCTCGCCGTCATCATCGTCGCCTTCTTCTGCGGCTGCGTCGCGAGCGGCATCATCAGCGACCGCATCGGCCGCCGGGCCAATGTCGCCTTGTTCGCCAGCGCCTGCATCATCACGGTGCTGATCTACATCTTCGCGCCGCTGACCAATGGCGAGATGCTGGTGCTCGGCTTTCCGCTCGGCTTCTTCTCGGCCGGCATCCCGGCCAGCATGGCGGCGCTGTTCAGCGAGCTCTATCCCGCCGGCGTGCGCGGCACCGGCGTCGGCTTCTGCTACAATTTCGGCCGCGTCGTCTCTGCGGCATTCCCCTTCCTGGTCGGCTTCCTCAGCGATCACATCGGGCTTGGACCGGCGATCGGCATCGATGCGGCGTTTGCTTATTCGCTGGTGCTGATCGCGGTGCTGATGCTCCCCGAGACCCGCGGCAAGGTTTTTGAGCAGACCGCCGCGACGCGCGCCTGACGACGGATGGGGAGTAGCCACCATGACATTCGCCCAGCGCGGCCTCACGCGCCGCCAGTTCGGCGCGGGCCTTGCGTCGCTCGCCACGGTGGTTGCGACCACAGCCAGGAGTGAGGCGGCCTTGCCTGATATCGACACCCACGCCCATGTCTTCCACCGCGGCCTCAAGCTCGCTCCGGGCCGGCGCTATGCGCCGGACTACGACGCGCCGCTGCCGCTGTATCTGGAGCAGCTCGATCGCAACGGCATGACGAATGGCGTGCTGGTGCAGCCGAGCTTTCTCGGCACCGACAATTCCTATCTGGTCGAATGCCTGAAGCAGGCGGCTGGGCGCCTGCGCGGCATTGCCGTGGTCGATCCCACCATCACCGCGGACGAGCTGCGCGCGCTCGACCGCGCCGGCGCGGTCGGCATTCGTCTCAATCTCGTCGGCCAGCCCTTGCCTGATCTCGCCGCCCGCGAGTGGACGGCGCTGCTCGCAAACGTGAAAGCCATGGGCTGGCAGGTCGAGGTCCAGCGCAATGCGTCCGATCTCGCGGTGCTCGCGCCGCAGCTGCTCGATCACGGTGTTACCGTCGTGCTGGATCACTACGCGCTGCCGGATCCGAAGCTCGGTATCGCCGATCCCGGCTTTCGGTCTGTGCTGAAGCTCGGCGCGACGAAGAACGTCTGGGTCAAGGTCTCCGCGCCGTATCGCAATGGCGCGGTCGGCGAAGATTTTGCGAAGGCGGCCTATCCGCTGCTGCGCGACGCCTACGGCGTGGATCGCCTGTTGTGGGGCAGCGATTGGCCGCACACGCAGTTCGAGGCTTCGCAGAGCTACGAGAAGAACCGGCAATTTCTCGACACGATGATCACTGATGCGAGCGAGCGGGCGCAAGTGTTGGCGTCACCACGGTCGCTCTTCCGCTTCTGACTCCCCCTTGCGCCATTGCTCCGATTGCACTCAATTTTGGGGCATGACGGACGATGTCGCCGGCCTGTAGACTGCCGCGCGATGCGGCCGGTCGTGGCCGCGACTTGCATGGGGAAGTGACGATGCAGCGCCGCTACATCACCGTCGACGTGTTCACCGACCGCGCCTTCGGCGGCAATCAGCTCGCCGTGGTGCTCGATGCCGGCGGCTTGTCGACCACGCAGATGCAGGCGGTCGCGACCGAGTTCAACTATTCCGAGACGACCTTCGTGCTGCCGCCGCGCGACAAGGCCAATGACGCCGAGGTTCGCATCTTCACGCCGGTGCAGGAGATTGCCTTTGCCGGCCATCCCAATGTCGGCACTGCCTTTGTGCTCGCCTCGATGGCGAAGGAGCCGAAGCCGCGCCTGCTGTTCGAGGAGAAGGCCGGTCTCGTGCCGGTCGAGATCGTGCGGGAGCAGGGCCGGGTGATCAGGACCGAGCTCACCGCGCCGCAGCCCCTGGCGCGGTATGCGCCGTTGTCACCGGCTGAGGCCGCGAGCTGCATCTCGCTGAGTGCGGATGACGTCAAGACCGACAACCACGCACCACATGTCGTTACCGTCGGAAACGCGTTCCTGGTGATGGAGCTGCATTCGCGCGAGGCGCTGAAGCGGGCCCGGCCCGATGCTGTGGCCTACGGCAAGGTCTTGCCGCGCGACGGCGCCCGCTCGGTGTGGTTCTATACGCGCGATGTGCCGCCAGCGGAGGCGCCTTGCGAGCGGCAGGCGCGGATGTTCATGCGCGGCGCCAGCGGTCTCGTCGAGGACCCCGCCACCGGCAGTGCCACGGTCGCCGCCGCGGCGCTGTTTGCCGATCTCGATCCCACGCGTGACGGTGAATTGAAGCTGACCATTGGCCAGGGCTTCGACATGGGCCGGCCCAGCATCCTCCAGACGCGCGTGCGCAAGCAGGGCGGCAAGATTTTGTCCGCCCATGTCGGCGGCAGCTGCGTGCAGATGATGGAAGGGACGTTCAAGCTGGCGGGGGAGGGGTGAGCTCTTTCCGCTCGTCATTCCGGGGCAGCGCGAAGCGCTGAGCCCGGAATCCATCGGGCGGCAGAGTTGGTGGATGAATGGATTCCGGGCTCGCGCTGCGCGCGCCCCGGAATGACGGCGGAGGTGGCTACACCTGCCGCCCCACCAGATTTTTCACCGCCACCCCATCGCGCTCCTCGATGATCTCCGCGATCATCTGGCGGTGGCAGTGGGTGTGATCGCGCTCGTAGCAGAGCAGGCACACGGGCCCCGCCTTTTTCACCAGCGCCGAGAGCTCGTCCATCGCGTCTTTGGCCTCGGGCGCCTTCAGGTGCTTCGAGAAGATCTTCTCCAGCACGTCGTATTGCCCGCTACGCGCGGCAAGCCGGCCTTCCTTCGGCGTGCCGAGGGCTGCGAGATGGACATAGGCGATGCCGCGCTCGTCCAAGCCGGCGGCGAGCTGCTTCTTGGAAAAGCCCGGCCGGCGCGACGACGTCACCGCGCGCACGTCGACCACGAGCTTGACGCCGGCGTGTTCCAGCTCGTCCAGCACGGCCTTGGGCGGCGTCTGCTCATAGCCGATGGTGAAGAGCTTCTTCGCCTTTGCCACGAGACACCTCAGGTCACCCGCGCGATCAGTTCCATGGCGCCGTGCGGCGCGCGCACCTTGCCCTCGTGGATGACATAAGCAAACACGTCGCGTGGCTCCTTCTTCGGCTTGGCCTTGTCAACCTTTGGCAGGTCATCCGGTTCACTGCCGGAGGCCCACGCCTGAAAGCGCTCGGCCCAGGCGTCGAGCTGCTTCGGCGGATAGCAGGTCTTCAGCTCGTCGTTACCCTTCTGCAATCGCGCGTAAACAAAATCGCTGGCGACATCGGCGATCGCCGGATATTTGCCGTGCTCGGCGAACACCACCGGCGTCTCGAACTCGCGGATCAGCGCGATGAAATCCGGCGTGCAGAAGCTGTCGTGGCGGACCTCGACGACGTGGCGCAGCGCGCGACCGTCGAGCTTGCGCGGCAGCAGCTCCAGGAACTTGCCGAAATCGGCGCCGTCGAACTTCTTGGTCGGCGCGAACTGCCAGAGCACTGGCCCGAGCCGGTCGCCGAGCTCCAGCACACCGGAATCGTAGAACCGCTTGATGGAATCGCCGGCCTCGGCGAGCACGCGGCGATTGGTGGCGAAGCGCGGCCCCTTCACGGAGAATACGAAACCATCAGGGACTTCGCTCGCCCATTTGCGAAAGCTCTCCGGCTTCTGCGAGCCGTAATAAGTGCCGTTGATCTCGATCGAGGTCAGCTTCGAGGCCGCGTAAGACAGCTCCTTCGCTTGCGTCAGCTTCTCCGGATAGAACACGCCGCGCCAGGGCTCGAAGGTCCAGCCGCCGATGCCGATGAAGATGTTGCCGGATTTTTTGGACGCGGTTTTTGCTTTGGCCACGGGAGGGATCTCGCATCGACGGGGAGGGACCTCATCCTAATCAAACCAGATGTGATTGGCCAGTTGCCGCCCCCGGTCTAAGCTTGCGAGGTGACCCGCGAAAAAGGAGAACAAGATGCGGATGCTGGTGGTGGGAGCGGCGCTCGTCATGATGACATCTGCTGCCATGATATCTTCCGTCATGGCGGATGACGATGACGCAAAGAGCGCACAGAAGCTCGCCCAGCAGGGCCGCGACGATTACTGGCATTGCCTGGCGCGGGAATATTCGCGCGACAGCAATCAGGGTCTGTCGGAACAGGATTTCGGCCGCTCGGTCGCCGGCGCCTGCCCATCGGAACGGCAGTACTACCGGGTGGCGCTGCTCGACTATCTCACCACGCAATACCCGAACATCGATTCCGGCGCGCATCTCGCCACCGCGAACAGGGCGGTCGAGTCGGCGCAGAAGGACATCGTGACGGCCTTCGTCAAGCGCCGAGCGCCGGCGAAGTAGGGGAGTGGCGAATGGCCAATAGCGAATAGGGCGAAAAGGCAGGCCGTCCTCATTCGCTCCTCGCCATTCGCCCGGGGCCTTCCGGTGCAGCGCGCATCCGTGGTATCACTCGCCGCATCTGGAACACGGAAGGGTTTCCATGTCGTCTGAGTCGGTGGGGGGCATTCTGGGCGCGATCGTCGCGGCGATCGTGCTTGCGGTCGCCGTGGTCCTCGGGCCGATCGGCCAGTACGGCAAGCCGCCAAAGCCGAAGGTCGAGCCTGCCCCGGCTGCGGCACCCGCAGCCCCCGCCGCGCCCGCGCCGCGTGGCCCGGTGATCAAGGAAGTCCCCAACCAATAGGGCCGAAAATCGACCCTTTCGTCCCTTGCGAAGCGGGTTTGTCGTTCCTATCTAGCTTTTAACGGCGACGTTGAGCGAAAACTCCGGCGCTGGGACGACCTTGGAATAGCTTGGGCCTGCGCCGGATGTACGCGCGGCCCGCCGTTCCGGGGTCGTTGGCATTTTAGGGCCCCTTTGGTCCATTCCCCAGAAAAAACCCCGGCTTGGCAGCGCAGGACGTGGCGGATATACGCTGCCGTCATGAATGAAGCGATCAGACCGGGCGCCGACAGCCCGCCGCAGGCCCACGAAGGCCCGGAACTGTCGGTCATCGTCCCGACCTTCAACGAGCGCGACAACGTCACGGTGCTGTACCGACGGCTGGAGGCGACCCTCGCCAACGTCGTCTGGGAGGTCGTGTTCGTCGACGACAATTCGCCCGACGGCACCTGGGACGTCGTGCGCGCGCTGGCCCAGCGCGACAGCCGCGTGCGCTGCGTCCGGCGCATCGGCCGCCGCGGCTTGTCCGGCGCCTGCATCGAGGGCATCCTGGCCTCCAGCGCGCCCTATGTGGCCGTGATCGACGCCGACCTCCAGCACGACGAGACGCAGCTGCCCAAGATGCTGCTGCTGCTCGCAAGCGAAGAGGCCGAGCTCGTCGTCGGCAGCCGCTACATCGAGGGCTACAAGAGCGAAGGTTTCAACAAGCAGCGCGCCGGCGCCAGCGCGCTGGCGACCGAGCTCGCCAGGAAGATGCTGCGGGTCGAGATCGCCGATCCCATGAGCGGCTTCTTCATGATGCGCCGCGACCGTTTCGAGCAGCTCGCGCCGAAACTGTCGGTGCACGGCTTCAAGATCCTGCTCGACGTCGTCGCGAGCGCGCATGGCGGCTTGCGCACGGTCGAGGTTCCCTACACCTTTGGCGCCCGCCAGCATGGCGAGAGCAAGCTGGATTCCATGGTCGCACTCGACTTCCTCGGCCTGCTGCTGGCCAAGCTCACCAACGACATCGTCTCGCTGCGCTTCATCCTGTTCGCGATGGTCGGCGGCATTGGCCTCGTGGTGCATCTCACCACGCTGTTCATCGCCCTTGAACTGGTCAAGGTGCCGTTTGCGGAGGCGCAGGCCGCGGGCGCCATCGTCGCCATGACCAGCAACTTCGTCCTCAACAACTTCCTCACCTATCGCGACCAGCGGCTGAAGGGCTTTGCGCTGCTGCGCGGCCTGATCGCGTTCTACATCGTGTGCAGCGTCGGGCTGCTCGCCAATGTCGGCGTCGCCTTCTCGGTCTACGACCAGGAGCCGATCTGGTGGCTGGCCGGCATGGCCGGCGCGCTGATGGGCGTGGTGTGGAACTACGCGATGTCCGGGCTGTTCGTCTGGCGCAAGAAATAGCTGAGGATGGGCGGGGCTGACGCGCGGATCGTCCGCAACACCGCGCTGGTGATCGTCGCGCTGGTGGCCTTGCGCCTCGTCGCGGCCGCGTTCACGCCGATCACCTTCGACGAAGCCTATTACTGGATGTGGTCGAAGAGCCTGGCAGGCGGCTATTACGACCACCCGCCGATGGTCGCCTTTGTCATCCGTGCCGGTACCATGATCGCCGGCGACACCGAGCTCGGCGTCCGCTTGGTGTCGATCCTGCTCGCGCTGCCGATGAGCTATGCGATCTATCGCACCGCCGCGATCCTGTTCGGCGGGGCGCGGGTGGCGGCGACCAGCGCCATCCTGCTCAACGTGACCATGATGGCCTCCGTGGGCACGCTGATCGTGACGCCGGATGCGCCGTTGCTGGTGGCCTCCAGCTTCGTGCTGTTCTTCCTCGCAAAAGTGCTGGAGACCGGGCGCGGCGTCTGGTGGTTAGCCGTCGGTGCCGCGGTCGGTGCGGCGCTGCTGTCGAAGTACACCGCGATGTTCTTTGGCGCCGCGATCCTGATCTGGCTCGCGGCGGTGCCGAAACTGCGACGCTGGTTCCTCTCGCCCTGGCCCTATCTCGGCGGGCTCGTTGCGCTGGCGCTGTTCTCGCCGGTGATCCTGTGGAACGCCGACCATCAATGGGTCTCGTTCGCAAAGCAGCTCGGCCGCGCCAAAATCGAGGACTTCCGCCCGGTCTTCATCGCCGAGCTGATCCCGACCCAGATCGCATTCGCTACCCCGCTGGTCTTCCTCCTCGGCGCGATGGGGCTGCACGCGCTGACCTGGCACCGAGCCGGCGCGCTGGCCTCACGCGTGCTGATCGAGACGATGTTCTGGACCATCGTCGTCTATTTCGTCTGGCACTCGCTGCACGCCCGCGTCGAGGCCAACTGGTTCGCGCCGGTCTATCCGCCCTTCGTCGTCGCTGCGGCGGCCGCTGCCAATCTCGTGCCGTGGCAGCCGTGCCAGCGGCGCCTCGCCGATTTCTGCCTGCGCTGGGCCGCGCCGGTCGGCACCGTGATGTTCGCCGCGCTGATCGTGCAGGCCAACACCGGCTGGCTGTCGGGGTATCGCCGCGATGCGACCGTGCGCAGCGTCGGCGTCGGCTGGCGCGAGCTTGCGGCCGAGATCGAGGCGGTGCGCATCCGCACCGGCGCGAGCTGCGTGCTTGCGCCCGACTACGGCACGACCGGCTGGCTCGCCTTCTACCTGCCCCGCGGCACCTGCGTAGCGCAGCAGAACCAGCGCATCCGCTGGGTCAACATGCCTGAGCCGGATCCCAAATTGCTGGCGGGCAAGCTGATCTATGTCGACGAGCTGCGCGAGGGCGGCCATCCCATCCTCGAGGACTTCTTCACGCAGGTGACGCAGGTCGCGCAGTTGCAGCGCAAGCGCGGGCCGCTCGTCGTCGAAACCTACGGCATCGATCTGCTCGAAGGCGCGAGGGGCGATGTGCTGGACCGCTCGCCGCCGCCTGAACTCGTGCCTTGAGCGGTCATGTCCGGGGTGGTGTCGATTTCTCTTCGTGCTTAAGGCTTGCTCGCGCCACGCGACGATTGGTGCACGTACTGCAGGGCGGCGACGATGAGATCGCACTCGTCATCGGTCATGTCGTTATAAACGGGTAGTGCAATCACGTTGTAGGCAGTTCGCTCCGTCACGTCCAATTTCACGTCGTTCTGAGTCTTGTAAGCCGTCATGTGATGGCATGGCGGGCTGTAATACTTCCGGACAAAGACGTTACATTTCTCGAGCGCTGATGCCAGCGCTTCACGGTCGAGTCCAAACTGCTCGGCGTCGACAACGACCGGCAGGAATAGCCAGTTCGCCTCGACACCTGCGGGTTCTCGCCCCACCTGCAGACCGGGAATTTCGGAAAGCCCGCTGCGCATGCGCTCGACGGCCCGACGGCGCGTCGCAACGGCGAGCTCGAACGTCTTGAGCTGCTCGATGCCGATGAGGGCCGATATTTCCAGCATCTTGCCGTTCAGGCCCGGCTCACCACAATCGGAACTGTCGACTTGCCCGAAGTTGCGTATCGCTTTGACGCGGGCGAGCAATTCCGGATCGTGGCTGCAGACGCATCCGCCCTCCATCGTCGAGAAGGTCTTGGTGGCGTGGAAGCTGAACATCTGCGCGTCCGCGAAGCTCCCGACCGGCTGGCCATTAACGCGGGTACCGAACGAGGGCGCGCTATCGACGAGAAATTTGAGCCTGTGGCGCCTGGCGATGTCGGCGAGCGAGGCGTAGTCGCTGGCTACTCCGTAAGCGTCGACGGCAAGGATGGCGATGGTGCGATCCGTGATCCTGCGCTCCACGTCCTCCGGATCGAGGCGCATGGTCAGGTCGTCAAGGATATCCGCGAAGACCGGTTCGGCGCCCACCCATTCCACAGCATGAGGTGTGGCGCAGAACGTGAACGACGGCACGATCACTTCGCCAGAGGTGACTCCAGCGGCCCGTAGCATGGCCATCAACCCGATCTGGCCATTGCAGAAGACGAGGGACGGGACACCGAGATATTCGCTCAAACGTCGCTCAAATTCGACAACCCAACGGGAATTGTTCGCGACCTGGCCGGTTTCCAGTGCCGTCTCAAAGGCGGCCAGGAACTGCTCTGTTTTTGGAAAGCTTGGACGCACGATATTGAGAGGATTTTGTGCCCGCGGCATCGGAAGTTCAGGCGCCACCGCGTCAGTCCTCTCGAGTCTACGACGAATACCGATATAGTCCTGCAACTTTGGCTCCATGGTGATGTGGCATGCCCACGCCACGGGTACTCGCGACTGACATCAGCTCGCGGCAACCATGCACATCTTGAGCTGCTGCGGACTTGATGCACAAGCAGCTTGCGCGCGTCACCTGACAAACGACGTCGAATAGGGAAGCAGGTCGACTAGTGATACTCTTTCTTTCCGGACGCCGACGTGATCGGGATTCTCCGCAGCCAAAGCTGTCGCGACCAGCGCTCGGTATTTTCGCGATACCAATCGATCGTCCGGCTGAGGCCATCCTGCCAGGAGAAGCTTGGTTTCCAGCCGAGCACGCGATTGATCTTCGACCAATCACCGGTATGTCTCACGACCTGTCCGGGCCGGTCGCCGACAAATTCGATCTTGGCGGGCGAATAATTCATCTTGGATATGATGTCGTGGGCGATCTCGTTGATCGTGCGGTGTTGGCCGGTCGCGACATTGAAGACTTCGCCATGGACGAGCTCGCCGGGGGCCTGAAGGACAAGATCGATCGCGCGGCAGGTATCCTCAACGTAGACGAAATCGCGGGCGGCCACGCCACCGCCGTGAACCGTCAGCGGCTCGTCGAGCATCGCGCTGGTTATGAAGCGCGGGACGAGCTTTTCGAGATGCTGCATCGGGCCGAAATTGTTGAAAGGCCGAACGATCACGACGGGAATATTGTAGGTCGCCCAATAAGAATAGATCAGCCGGTCGGCACCGCATTTGGCGCTTGCGTAAGGGCTCATCGGATTCAGCGGATGGTTTTCATCCATCATGTCCGAAACCGCATTTCCATACACCTCGGATGTCGAGACGTGGATGAAGCGTTTGATGTTGCGCCCGAACCTGGCAACAGCATTCGCCAGCGTCTGAGTCCCCAACACGTCAGTTTGGAAGAACTGGAGGCTATCGTGAATCGAGCGCGTGACGTGGGTCTCTGCCGCCAGATGGATCACCACGTCGGCTTCTGCCACAAGCGTGTCGACCAGTGCGGCGTTGCAAACATCGCCGTACCAGAGTGACCCGCGAGAATCGTGCAAGCGAACCATATCGTGCGGAAGATTTTCGACGGCGCCCGCATAGGTCAGCGCGTCGAGGACCACGACCCTATCGAGAGGATACTTCTCCATGAGGTAGTGAACCAGGTTTGCACCGATAAACCCTGCACCCCCGGTAACCAGAATAGTGCGCATTCGGAATCCTGTTCGCAACGCGTTGCAAGGCCATGGAGGCCCGAGTTCTAGGCTGAACTCCGCGTCGCCGAATTTCATGCGTGGCGGCCGCGTCAGTCATCTCGAGTCCACGATGTCTATTGATTAGCGATATCGTCCCTAGCTTGCGCGAAGCATGCCGCGCCGCGGGGATTTTCCGAAATAGCGCACATCTGGAATGGTGCGGGTATGGCGAATCAGGATCGATTGCTGGCTAATGGATCGCATCGGCATCCGTCGCCTTAACGCCATTGTTGGAAAAACATGAAGAACTTCGTCGTTAATCTCGATCGCCAGCCGGAGAAATTCGAAAGATTCCTGAAGCGGAATGAAGGCTGCGGAATCGCCTTCGAACGTTTCCCAGCTGTTGACGGATTGAAATTGACCGATGAGGAAGTCATGGCGATGGGGATTGTCGCTCCCGGTTCGCGGTTCGCCCCGGGCGCGGTCGGCGGTACCGCCTCGATGTCGCGGATATGGAAGATGGTTGCCGAGCAGGATCAGCCGGCCCTCGTGTTTGAGGACGATTGCACGATCCGTCACGACATTCTCGCGCGCCTGAAGACGCTTCTGCCGTCCCTTGGCGACTGGGATATCCTGGTACTCGGCTGCAATATAGATTCGGTACTCGATATTGAGCTGGCGCCAGGCATGAAGTCGATGATGGTCTTTCGGCCTCAGCGCCCGGATGACGTGAGCGACGCCGCTTTCCAGCGAGCGACGTCCCAGGTTGCGGCCTTCAGGCTGAACTGCTGTTTTGGCCCGGGCGGGTACGTACTATCCCCTGCAGGAGCGCGGAGAATGTATCCGTATTGGCTCCCGATGGACAACCGGCTGGTGACCATCGAGGCGCTTGGCAACCGCGCAATGACGACGTACGGGGCCGATATGATGGGGAACAGCATCTATCGCTTCGTCAAGGCGTATACTTGTCTCGCACCGCTTGTGGTGCCCCGCAACGATAATGCGACCTCAACGACTCAAAGTCATATCCCGAGTGCGGCGCGGGTTTGGGGTTAGGATCTGGGGCCGGATGCACATCAGCTTTACGGACGTGCGGAGCTGATGAACGCAGGTCGAGAGTCGGTCGTCATCGCCTGAGTGCGTTTTCCGCGGGTTGGACGGGCGGCTTGTCTGCCGGTTTACCCCAATATGGATTCGGCGGGGGCGGGCGAAGTTTGCGAATGAGCTTCTTTACGGTAGCAGGGCGTTGCACGAAATGAAACTCGCGATCATGCAGCCGTATTTTCTTCCCTACATCGGCTACTATCAGCTCATTGCTGCGGTCGATGTTTTTGTCGTCTACGACAACATCAAATATACCAAGAAGGGATGGATCAACCGCAACCGGATGCTGGTCAACGGAAAGGATGTCCTGTTTTCACTTTCGTTGAAGAAGGATTCCGATGCCCTGGATATTCGTGACAGGGAATTGGCGGCCGATTTCGATCGTGCAAAGCTGCTCAATCAATGGCGGGGAGCCTATCGCACCGCGCCTTTCTTCAAGGAGACCTTTCCGCTCCTGGAAGAGATTGTCGGTTTTCAGGACCCCAATCTATTTCGCTATATCTTCAATTCGCTGCGCATGACCTGCGAGCATCTGGGCTTAAAGACCGCCCTCAAGATCTCGTCCGAGGTTCCCATCGACCATTCGCTCAAGTTTCAGGACAAGGTCCTTGCATTGTGCGAAGCGATGGGGGCGCGAAAGTATATCAACGCGATTGGCGGCCTGGAGCTCTATGATCCCAACGCTTTTGGAGCCCGTGGAGTCGAATTTAGAGCTCTCCGAACAAGGCCGTTTCCCTACGAACAATTCGGCCAGGCTCAGGTGCCGTATCTTTCGATTGTCGATCTGCTGATGTTCAATTCGGTGGCCAAGCTCAGGGAAGTCATAGCCGGCAACTATGACCTGGTTGGAGGCGCTTGCTCCGAACCGCCGGATTTGCTCCCCCAGGTGTAGAAGGTCGGTTGGCTGAGCCCGTGCGTGCAGCACAGATCGGCGGTCGTCGCGCGGAGATCGCTCTCTCATGAAAGAGCCCGCCATTGGCTAAATGGCGGGAGCTGGTCCTCGCACGAAAACAGTGCGCGGCGCAGAGATCCTCGCACCGGAAACATAGGCGGATTAGCCCAAACCCGCCAAAGCTCCGAAAGAAAATCGCCGGGTCAGGCTTTTGATCGTCCAGGTTCGCAAACCAAGAAAATGCTCGAGCATAGATCCGGATACTGCTGGCCCAATTTGTAGGCGCCCTCGAGATAGGCTTCGGAAATGATGTCCGTCTGCAGCAAGCGATCCCACTGGAAGTTGGCCAGGGCCTTGAAAAACACCCCGGAGCGATGGATCACATTGAGCCCCGCCGCAACCGCATCACGCTCCAACGTATCCAACGAATAGGTGATGCGGTGCCCGTGCTCAGCTTCCGCAGGAGTAATGGCGGAGTTGTGCGAGATCAGTCCCATCTTGACCGCAATCTGTCTCGATGGGGCATGCGCATTCGGGCATGCCAAGAACAATCTCCCATTTTCTGAAAGCCACTTTTCGTTGATCAAGCGCAAGACGAGTTGGGGATCGTCAAGATGCTCGAGAACGTGGGTCATCACGATATTGTCGTATCGCCTCGGCAATTGCACGGTTTCGAATGTCGAGTTGATGAACTCGATCCTGGAGCCGAAACGGCTCTTGGCTTCCGCAATCGCGACATCCGATGCTTCGACGCAGGTTATATCCTTGAAGAAAGGCAGAAACCTCTTGGTGAATTCGCCGGTGTAGCTTCCCAGCTCGAGAAGACTTTCGCCTCTGAAGAAGGGCGCAAAGGACCGGATCATGAATGGCTGCATCACATCGAAATCGAACTGGTACGCGTATTTCTGATTGTCCACGTTACCAGTGTCGTTCAGCTCGCGATTGTAGTCTCTCATTTGCGACATAAGGGTCTCTCAAAGATTCTGAGGTTATACCAATTCGGCCAATCCAAAGCCGAATTTGCCAAACTCGTTCCCATTGTAGAGCATGTAGATTCTGTCATCGCAGGCGAAAACATGCGGATAGCATTGCATCTGCGAATCCCAGCCATCCTGCGAAAGATCGATGCCGCCCTTCGAGTCGTCTCGCGTCCAGCTGATCAGGTCCTGCGAATAGGCGTATCCGAGACGATAGCTATTTCTGCCTTTTTCCCGGAAGCCGTGGCAGGGACGGAAGCAGAAGTACATGTGATAGACGTCATCCCGGCTGAATACCGTCGGCAAAGCCTGGCATTCATCGTCGCCGATGCAATCAGCGATGATTTGCGTGGCATTCCTTTGCCAGTTGATCGCATCCGTGGATGTGGCGCAGGCGATCTTGTAGACTCTGTCGGGTGGGTCGGTTTCGGAGAACGATTTCCATCTCGTTCCGAAAATGTACCACATGTAGTAAATGCCGCCGACCGACATCACGAATGAATCGGCGATCAAAAAGGGTTCGTCCAGAGAGGCGGTCATGACCGGACCCGTTCCGTGCTTTTGAAACGTCCGTCCGCCGTCCGTGCTTATGGCAAGGCCAATCGATGAATCCGCGCTGACCGAGGCCTTTCGATTCCATCCCGTGGTGAATCCAAGAACTCTGTCGCCGTCATCAAAAACATGCATGGGGAAAATGCCATGCTCGTCGAAGGCCCCGAGCTCTCCCAGCTCTATGACCGTGTGCTCGCAGACATCGAGGATCTCGCCCATGTTCCTGGTGAAATCCACGTAGGCGACGTGGCTTAGATATTTCCCGACCTCGTCTCGTCTGCGAGCGGAGAAATAAACCCGCACACGATCCTTCAGAACCAGCGCTTGCGGCGACTGGGCAAACTCCAAACAATCGTTTGGCAGCTTATGTTCGGCGGGGTCGAAGATCTTCCCGAGCTTCCTCCACTTCATGGCTTGAACCAATCCGGGGAGTTTTGCAGGCGAGCCAAACCGATGCCTGCGCGGCCCATCTCATTTCCCTGATAGATCATGTACGTCTCGCCGTCCAAACCGAACACGTGGCCATAGTTCACCATTTCAGAATCCCAGCCCTCGGCGGAAACTTCCATTCCCGCGACCGCGTCATTTCTCTTCCAGGTCACGAGATCCTCGGAAACAGCGTAGCCAATGCGATATCCGCCTTCCCGGCCCTTGTAGTTCTGGCTTTGCCGATAGGAATAGAACATGTGAAAACGGCCGGCCCGTTCGATGACGTCGGCGCCCGCCTGGCATTCGTTTTCACCCAGCCTGTCTTCGATCAGGTCGACGCCCGCCTTTCGCCAGCTCAATCCGTCGGAGGAGGTGGCCATGCGAATTTTGTAGACCGGCTCGGGCCTGCCCGAAGTCTTCAGCCACCGCTTGCCCGCGACGTACCAGAGGTACCATTGGCCGTTGAATCTTCGAATCCGCGGGCTTCCCAGGAGAAACGGTTCATCCGGGGTGTATGAAAGGACCGGTCCTTGGCCAACCCTCTCAAAGGATTCGCCATTGTCGTTGCTGATGGCGATGCCGATCGCGGCGTTAAAGGGGACCGACTCGCATCGCGTCCACCCCGCATAATACGCACGGATCTCGTTGTCGTGCCGGATCACCGAGACCGGATTCGTTCCGAATTCGTCGAAGGTTCCGCACCCGCCGAGCCTCATCACCGGTTCGTTGCAAATCCGAACCACCCGCGTCGGCGTTCTTCGGTCCAACTCGATGAACGCAATGTAGCTCTTGTATTGGCCGAGCTCGTCCGGCGCAGGCCTCGAGCAAAAATAGACTCTGATGACATCGTCGAGAATCAGGACGCTCGGAGATTGCGCGAATTCGCGCATCCAAGGATGATCCTTGTGGTCGCGGGGGTCAAAGAGCTTTCCAAGCTTTTCCCATTGCAGCATGGTCTGATCTCAATCCTCGAGCCGTCGAAGCCGGTTCGCGCCGGTCTTCAGTCCGCCGTAGTAGTAGTCATTGAAGCCTGCAGCTTCCATCAGCTCGAATACCTTTGGCATGTTGTACTCGACCCGATGCAGTTCGAAGCTCTTGCCGTCGAAAGTCGCGAACGCCGCCCGTGGATCACCGTCGCGCGGTTGTCCGACCGATCCGGGGTTGCAATAGCTCTTGCCGCCGAAGTGATGCACACTTTGCACGTGGGTATGGCCGCTGACAAAGATGCTGCCGGACAGGCGCGCAAAATAGGCTTCGTCGGGCTCCCTTAGGTATTCATCGATCGGGTCCGACCATCCGCCATGTACGGCTTGAGCGTCCCCCACCTGCATGTGCACCCGAAACGTCCTTAGCCAGTTCAGATTCTCGGGCGTGATCACCTTCCGCTGATAGACCAGACATTCGTTGACGCTCTTGGATCGAATGCAAAAGCCCCCAAAGCCCAGGTACCAGTCATGGTTGCCAAGAAGGCTTTTGATGTCGCGCCTTTTCAGCTCGTCGCAGCATTCGTTCACCTGGGAATAGTATCCGACCACGTCGCCGACGCAGAAGATCTCGGTGACGCGCATGCGGTCAAGCTCGGCGAGAACCGCCGTCAGCGCCTCGAAATTCCCATGGATGTCAGAGATGAACGCTATTTTCATAGAAGATATGATCCTCCGTATAGCGGACGGCTCGACCGCGCCTGATGTCCGGCTGGACCGGCATCTGGTTGTCGATGGCCATGTCGACCGCCATCAGTGCTTCGTTGTATCCAAAGGCGGCGCGTATCGACGTGGACGAAGATATCCTCGGATTGATCTCGAGCAGCTTCAGGCCGTGGTTGGTCCTGCGAAATTGAAAATTGGTCGGTCCGACCGGAGAGAACGCCTGACATAGATCCCGAACCGCTTCGGAAAACTCCGCCTCGTCGACAACCTCGGCCTTTTCCGTGAACCCGTCCTTGGAGAGCTTCCGTCGAAGCGCCATGATCGCCGAATAGCGTCCACGGCCATCGCAAAACGCGGACACCGTGAATTCCTCGTCGTCGCGTCCGACGATGGGCTGGGCCATCAAGGTCGGCTTTGTCGCGGGATCGATCCCGGCAAATTGCTCCGCAGTTGCGACCACCACGATTCCCTTGGAGCCAAAACCCCGGCGAGGTTTCAGCAGAAACGGCAGGCCGCATTTCTCCTTGAGAAAATCGAAGTCCATTTCCAGATGGCTCGGGATCGCATAGGGCAGCTTCAGTTCGAGCTGGCGCTGGTAAAATGCCCATTTGTCGGAGCATCTGGAGATTAGATCGGGTGAATTCAGGACGACCCTGGTCCCGGTCGATTCAATCTCGGCCAGTCGGTCCGCCCATTTGTACATGTCTGCATCGATGCCGGGGATCGCCACGTCGACGCGATGCTTGCGCAGCAGCGCGAGAAGGCAATCGAGGTAGTCCGGCGCATCCGTCCTGGGCACCCGTTCAAAGACGTCGCAGAACCCTGATGCCACCGAGTCGGTATAGATCGAGGTGCCGATCAGCTTCATCGGGCTGTTCGATCTTTTCAGGGAGCGCAAGATTCCGTAGCCGACGATTCCCGCGGCGCCGGAAACCAATATCGTTCTCATGACGCCTGCCTTCGATGAGCCGCTTCCATCTGCATTCCCTGCGCCGTGGAGATGCGGGGAAAATAGTCGAGCAGTCGGAACAGCGTCTCGTCACAAGCAAAGCCATTGCTCGGGATGTCAGGCTTGTCTTTCAGGAAGGCGACCTTGCTTTTGCTCTCGAAAGCGGAAATGGCCGCCGCCGCAATTTGCGAGTAGGTGACATTGTCGGGGTGCACGCAAGGGTAGGTGCCTTCAATCTTCTTCGCAATGACGGCCGAGATGATTTTGGCTACGTCCTGCGCGTGAATGAAGTTCCGCAAAGGGTCAATCGAGCCAAACAGATTGATGTCTTCATGGCCCTGGGCCTTGTCCATGATGGTGTACAGGAATGGCTGATGCCTTCGAAACCCTGGTCCCACACCATAAATCTGGGACGGCTTCAGGACCGCGACCGGCAGGTGGAATTCCCGGCCGCAAAACTGCGCGACGTCTTCCGAATGCCTCTTTGAGAGTGAGTAAGCGCCGAAGAAGGGAGACGCGCTCCCGAGATCCGAAAAAATGCTGGAGATGTGCACAAGGTGCTTTGCGCCCGCCTTCGAGCTGGCATGGCAGAGCTTCATCACACCAAGCACGTTGACATCCATCGTTTGCAGGATGTCGGTCGGTTCCTTGCCGCCGAAAGCCGCGGCCAGATTCACGACGCAGTCGATTCCGTCAGGAATTTGAATGTCGCGCGAACACAAGTCCAATTCGACATCGCAGCCCTTGCGCCCAGCCGTCAACAGCTCGCACCGTTCACGAAGAAGCGGGATGAGCGTCTGAGCCAGCGAAGAGGTCCCCCCAACGAGCAGGACTCTCATGATCGCGCCGGATCGACTGGAGTGAGCTGGGCCAGCATCCCGCAGGACAGTTCCGGGTAGTCAATTCCGATCTCGCACAGGGCCTGAATGATGTTGTCCGCGAGATTCAGCGCCAGGATCTGACTGGTCGCGAGGGGTTTTAGATAGATACCTTCCAGTTTTTCGATCTTGTAACCGGCATCGCTCACCAGCTTGGTGAGTGAGCTGACCGTAAAGTAGCGCTGATGCCCGAGGAGGAGATCGTTCTCCGAGAGAGCCTCCATGTCGGGCAGCATCCCCGCCAGATGTCCCAGCCTCCGGTTCATGACCTCGGCGTTCGGGACCGCGACAAAGAGCTTACCTGTAGGTGTCAGGAACTTTCTGAAACGCTTCAAGATCACAAGGGGGTCGTCGACATGCTCGAGGATGAACCCCATGACAATGAGGTCGAATCGTTCCTTGGTATCGAACTCCTCGAAGTAGGTTTCGATGACTTCGCTTCTGTTGTCCGGAAATTTCAGCTTGAAGTTCTGGATGACGGCGGGAGAGCCTTCAAGAACGACATGGCGCGCGCATCGGTCCGAAAAAATCTCGGTGGCAAAACCATGCCCCAGTCCCAGATCCAGAACGGAGCGCGGATCCTTGACGACGTGAGCAATCCGTTTCGGATACCAGGTCAGCACAATTTCGTTGTCGAAATCGTAGATGTTCTTGCCTTGATAGGCCGCGACATGGACGTCCAGTTGATTGCTCGTGGCCAAATGACCGTCCTCTCCACCGAAGAGCAGATCGAAAGACCGGACAAGGTGCGCCGGTCGCTATTTGCTGCCATATCAGCGCCCCCTTTGATTCGCCACGCGGCGGAGCGGTGAGGCGAAAGCGGTGTCAAGCTTCGTGCAAGCTACAGGCGGGATAGTTGAATGGCGGCGAGCTTCCCGAAGAATCGGGAGGTGGGTTGCTGTCTGCTGTCCCATGATCTGGAAGGTCTCCGATGAATTATCACGACGGCACTCTCGCAAGCGCAACCCAGATCTCGGCAGAGCCGCCGTCGCTGACGCGGGATGAATATTATCAGATCTGCCTGCGGCACCTGAAGACAGGCGAGCTTGCACAGGCCGAAGCGCGTTGCCGGGAAGGGCTGGCCGCAGACGCAAATCATGCCGGCTTGCTGCATCTGATGGCCGGTGTGTCGCTGCTCAACGGCGACTACGATGCCGCGATCCAGTGGGCCGGCCGTGCTCTCACCAACGAGATGAAGGCGACCTATCTCGCAACGTTCGGGACCGCCTTGCAGGGCAAGGGGATGCAGGAGCAGGCGCTGGAGGCGTTTCAGCGCGCGGTGGAGCTCGATCCCGTCGATCCGTCAATCTGGGAGAACTATGGCCACGCCTTGA
Source organism: Bradyrhizobium genosp. SA-4 str. CB756 (assembly GCF_000473125.1). Lineage (NCBI taxonomy): Bacteria > Pseudomonadati > Pseudomonadota > Alphaproteobacteria > Hyphomicrobiales > Nitrobacteraceae > Bradyrhizobium > Bradyrhizobium genosp. SA-4. The sequence continues at coordinate 1,611,070 of NZ_KI421499.1, forward strand.
GCAGAACGGGGCACGGCAACCAGGCGAACCTTTGCTTCGTGATCGCACGGGCCTATCAAAGAATGCCGTTCCTGGCGGAATGCGATTCTGCTCCTCGCAGCGGCTGGAATGCCCTGACGGAGCAATTCAATCCTCACCTTCGCAACCTCGCGCGGTCGGATGCGGCCCGCGATCCCATCCATTGCTTCTGGTCGGACACGCTGCTGAACGACATGTCGTATCTCTCGCTTCAGTCGATGATCCGCCAGGGCCATCCGGTCAAGCTGTACACTTACGACGACGTAGCTACCATGCAGGCGCTCGTGCCGCCTGGAGTCATGGTGGCCGACGCCGAAAGCGTCGTGCCGAAGTCGACCTACCATCATGCCCTCGTTCATAGCGAGGTCCGCTACTTCAGCGACATCTTCCGCTATGCTGTCCTTCAAGAGTTCGGCGGGTGGTGGCTCGACGCGGACATCGTCCTCGTCAAGCCGTTGGATTTCGCATCGGAGCACGTGTTTTCCACGCAATGGTCGGGAGTCGAGAACGGCCATGTCTGCGTCGGCGGCGTGATGCGCGCGCCCAAGGGCTCGCTGCATATGGCCAATCTGTATGCGCTGTCGCTCCAGCGGCTTTTCAACGAGCGGCGCGTCGAATACGGCGCGGTGGGGCCGTTGCTGCTCAGCGAATATCTGCTTCTGTCAGACGACGAGAAGCTCCGGTCGTCGATCCTGCCGCCGACGGCCTTCAATGCGATCGACGACTGCGAAGTCGACTTGCTGGTCTCCGAAGGCCGGGACGGCTTCGAGATCTTGAGCGACCCCCGTGTTACGGGCGTCCATCTCTGGGGAAAAATGTGGGCCGAGCAGGGGCTGCGCCTCGATGCTGTTCCCGACCAGAGCGTGGCGGCCCATCTCAAGAGGCTCGTTCTCGAGCCGAATTAGTCGGTAGAGCTCGCGGCGCTTGGGTGCTGAGGCGCAAGGCGCAGCGGCGCTAAAGCATGATCCGGACCCGGAGGGCCGCGTTAGCGCAAAATGCGCAGCGGTTTTCCGAAAAGATCCTGCGCAAACAACAAGCTAAAGCGCGATGACGGTTCATCCTGATCTCATCGTGCTTTAATCGATCATCTCGGCCTTGGTGCTGGCCTGGTTCGGCCCGTTCCGGTCGCGCCAGAACCAGACGGTCACGACGCCGGAGCGGCCGCGCACCTGGGTGAGCAGGGGGCCCGACAGGATGCCGTCTGGAGAGCCCTGGAAGTCGGCTGCATCCAGCAGCGTGTCGGTGAGCGCGAGCCGCGCACAGTTCTGGGCGGCAACCTCCATCAGGCGGCTCGCGACGTTGACGGTGTCGCCGTTGGCCGTGATGTGCTGATGGCTTTCGCCGAGACGGGAGGCGACGATCGGGCCGTAATGCGCGCCGATCTTGAAACCAAGCTGACTGCGGATTGCGGGCGGCAACGAAGCGATCCAGCGATCGACGCTGCGATAGAGCTCGATCGAACATTTCAGCGCGCGCGCGGCGTCGTCCGGCATCGCGCGTGGCAGGCCGAACAGGATCATTGCGCCGTCGCCGAGAAAGCTGGTGATCATGCCGCCGCAATCGACCGCAGTCTTGTCGATCAACACATGAAATGCCTCGAGAACGTCCTGGAGCTCGTCCGGATCAATCCGTTCGGTCAATGTCGTGAAGCCGGAGAGATCAATGAAGACGGCGGCACCGTCCTGCCGGACGGGCTTGGACAGGAAGTCCGGATCGCGTGCCAGCCACTCCTGCAGGGCGGGGGCCTGGAATCGCGCGAGCGAGCGGCTCTTGGCGGCGAGATATTGCGTGCGGCGGCCGCCCGCCCATAGCTGCACGCCGGCAAAGACGGCAACTGGCGGCACCGCGGCCGCGAGTGTGGTTGCGGCATTCAGCCAGATGCCGTGCGTGAACGCGAACAGATTGAGCCCGGCCCAGGCGATCATCACGATCGCCGCCGCCATGATGCCGAGCGCGCTGCGCCGCCAGGCGAGCAGGCCGACCAGCAGCATCGGCAGCAGGATCGCGGTGAGCGCGTCGATGATGTGCACCTTGCGGTCGCGCACAATGCCGTCGCCGGCGACGAGATGGGTGATCGCGGTCGAGACCACCTCGACGCCAGGCATCAGGGAATCGAACGGGGTCGGATAGAAGTCGCCGCCGCCGGCGACCGCGGCGCCGATCACGACGATGCGGTTCTCGATCGCGGCGCGGTCGAGCGTGCCGTCGAAGATGCTCTGCGCGCTGACAGTGCGGATGGTGCGGCGCGGGCCGTAATAGGTGATCGGCAGCGCGAAGTCGGTGTCGGTCGGCACCGCGCGGTCACCGAGCATGAGATGATCCGGCGCGATCGTCAGCGGCTTGTCGAGCGCGCGCGTCGCCACGCGAAGCGGAAACGACAGCTCGACCTTGTCGCGCGTCCGGAACAGCATCGGCACCGAGAGCGGCGAGCCGGATTGTCCCGTCGCGACGTTGACGACGCCGACCTCGGCATGGTCGGCGAACGCCGGCAGCGGCAGCAGGAAGCGCTCGGCCTGCGGCAGAACGGCGAGCGGGCCTTCGCTGGCGGGCGCCACGGTCTCGCTGGCGGACGGGAAGATCGCGGCCGCGGCGAGCACCATGGGCCCGGTGGCGAGCGTATTCGCCAACGTGGCATCGCCGATCGCGGCGCTGCGGTCAACCAGCAGCAAATCAATCGCAACGACCTTCGGCTTGAACTGCACGATGGTGTCGACGACGCGGGCGAGATCGGCGCGCGGCAGCGGATAGCTGCCGCCGCGTTTGATCACGGTGTCATCGATCGCGACGATGGTGACGAGATCGGGCGGATGCTGCACGCCGCGGACCTGGGTCCGCAGATCGGTCAGCGTTGCTTCGATCCGGTCGAGAAACTGCAGATGGCCGTTGGCGCGTGCGGCAAAGATGCCCGCGCCCCACAGCGCGGTGAGAACGAGTGCCATCAGGATCTGAACGCGTCGGCTACTCATGCGGTCGTTTTTGCGCTCGTTCTGCAATCTTCCAGTGTCCAAATCTCATTGGCCGGGTCCGACTGACTCGGCTTATCGTGCGAACCTTATTGTCCGAGCCTCGCCATCAGCGCGTCGACGCGCGGCTGGCCCCATGTCTTGACGGTCAGCGGACCGGTTGCCTCGACGTCGACGCCTTCGCCGGGGCCCAATACGACGCCGCGCCCGCGTGTCCTGCGGCTCACGCCGACACGGCCGTCGGCGACGAAGACGGAGGTCTTGGCCTCGGCGACATCGACTGCCCATTTGGTGCCGCGCACGGCGGCGATCGCCTGCGGCGTCAGCACCTTGAAGGGATTGCCGCCGGGCTTCTTGGGCACCTCGACCAGCAGCGCCTTGCTGCTCAACTCCACGGAGTCAATATGTCCGTCGCGGTTGGCGTCCTTAAGTTCAAATCTGGCGCCATTTTCCGCAACGATGGTGATGCCGTTGTCGCAGCGCCAGAGTTGCGTGCCGGCGGCCGCTGGCGATGCGGTGCAGCCCGCATTGGCGGCAGGCTGTGCAGTCGCAGATCCAATCAACAGAAACGACCACGCCAGAGCGAAAAACCCGGCGCGCGAAAACCTTCTCATGCCAGCCTCCGTTTGCGTGCGTGGCACAGTTCAAGGCGATGTTGATACGGTACCGTATCACACGCAGAGGCTGCTGAAAAGTGCCGCTCTCGCAGCTATTTTCTCGCCGCGGTATTTTCCAGTGCGGCACGATCAACTTTCAGTCAGGGCGCCGTGTTGCGTGAGCATCTGTGCGCGCTTTGTGAGGTGCGTGAGCTACCGCCGTGCTGCTGACACCGATGCCCCGGAGAGGCACAGCGCGCACCAGCCTCGCGCAACGCTTCCCCGCTATCTTCCGGGCATTGAAGACCACGAAAAGGACTTGGTTGGTGCGTTTAGAGAGGCGGCCGGAACGCCTCCGCTGACCCCGCCAATCCGGCCGAGAATTATGGTTAACAGTTGCGCCTAAGTCCGTAGTTCTGCGGTCTTTTTTCTCGAAATGGCACAGCGTTGGCGAGCTGCCCTACATCTGCCCGAACTTAATCCGCATTTAACTAAAAGTCGCCTTAATGACGCTCCGACCTCCTGCGAGATGCTGTTCCCGGATCGTGACCAGCGGCACTTCGAAGGGGGACTGAGTGACACCGTCCTGGACGCAAGGCGAATGAGTACGAGTATCGCTGCGCAGAGTAACGCGGCACGGAAGTCCAACAATCCTGGCAAGCATTCACATCGGAAGCCTTCCCGGAAAATGACCACCCAAAACGTGCTTGGCGCGGCTGTGATCGGCTGCGTCGTGCTTGCCGGCTGGACCGTCTACAACAACATCTTCGCCGCCAGCGTCTACCCGTCCGTCGGCAGCGCCGGTTACGACGAGCCCGTGATCAAGCGTGCGCCCAAGGTCGCGCTGCGCGAGGCGGGCGATGCCATCAAGGAAGCCTTTGCGCTGCTGCCCGACCGCCTGCAGGTCGCAGCCCCGATCTCGCGCGAGATGTTCAACGAGCGTTTCGCCGCGGCTGCCACGCAGGGCGTGGAGTCGAATGCGGCCAGCGCCGCGCCCGCGACCAAGGTCGCCGAGGCTCCGAAGCAGAGCGTGATCGCGAAGGTCGCTGAAGTGCTGAAGCCGGCAGCCCCGGCCAAGACCGCGGATGCCGCGAAGGCCAAGCGCGCACCGGATGCACAGGTGCAGCTGGCTTCGGCTGATCCGGCCGAGATCGTGCCGGCGCCCGAGGCCAAGCCGAAATCGTTCGCCGACCGCGCCAAGGCCGCGGTGATGTCGATCACCGGCCCGCGGCAGTCGATGGTGGAAAAGCTCTGGGGCAAGCGTGAGCCGTCCGGCGGGCTGCTCGCCTATGCCTCCGCCGATGCCAGCGTGACCGCGTCCATCGCGCCGAAGGACCAGAACCCGATGTTCGGCGGCGCGCCGCCCTATGAGCGCGACACCGCCGTCTACGACATCACCGCCAGGACGGTTTACCTGCCCGACGGCACCAAGCTCGAGGCGCATTCCGGCCTCGGCTCCAATCTCGACGATCCGCGCTCCTCGAAAGTCCGCATGCGCGGCGTGACGCCGCCGCACATCTACACGCTGAAGCCGCGCGAGGCGCTGTTCCACGGCGTGCCGGCGCTGCGCCTGACCCCAATCGGCGGTGAGAACGCGATCTACGGCCGCGACGGCCTGCTCGCGCACACCTTCATGCTCGGGCCGAACGGCGACTCCAACGGCTGCGTGTCGTTCAAGGACTATTACGCGTTCCTCGACGCCTACCGCAACAAGGGCATCCGCAAGCTCGCGGTGCTGGCGCGGGTCGACTAGGGACATTTAAGCCGTCATCGTCTTGCGCAGCGCCATCTCGATGGCGATCGCCTCTTTCACCGCGGGGCGCGTCTGCATGCGCGCGAGATAGGCCGAGAGCGGCGGCCATTGCGCGATGTCGATTCCGGCAGGGCGGAGCAGCAGCAAGGCCCAGGCGAGATGCGCGTCGGCGATGGTGAAGCGGTTGCCGACGAGGAATTCGCGGTCCGCCAGATGCGCTGATGGCACCTGCAACGTCTGCACGATCCTTGCTCGCGGCTTCGCCAGCGAGCCGTCGTCCTGGTACCAGAAGGTCGGAAACAGGAACGCCTTGTGGATCTCGGCGCCGGTGAAGCTCAGCCATTCCTGGAGGCGGTAGCGGTCGGGCTCACCGGGGCGGGGCGCAAGACCCGCCTCCGGTTTCAGATCGGCGATGTATTGCAGCACCGCAGCGCTCTCGGTCAGCCGCTCGCCGTTCTCCAGCACCAGCACCGGCACCGCGGCCTTCGGCGAAATCCCGTGGAAATCGCCGTCGTCGTCGACGATCTTCTTGGTGCGGAGCTGCACCAGATGGTAGCGCGCCTCGAGGCCCGCTTCCATCAGCGCGATGCGGCTCGCAAGCGAGCAGGCCATCGGCGCGAAATAGAGTTGCAGCATCGCGTTGCTCCGTTATCTCAGCGCATCGCCGCGCGCGATGATCGCGAAGCGATCGGATAGCTCGGCGAGCGCGACCTCATGGATGGTCCGGGCGTTGAGCGTGCCGCCGTGTCCGTCGGGCAGGTCGCGCGTGGCACAGGCGTCGGCATCGATCGTGGTACGAAAGCCGAGGTCGAGCGCGGCACGGGCGGTGGAGGACACGCACATATGCGTCATGAAGCCGGCCAGCACGATGTTCTTCCTGTCGGTCGCGGCAAGGCGTGCCTGCAGATCAGTGCCGGCAAACGCGTTCGGCAGCTCCTTCTCGATCACCAGCTCGCCGGCACGGGGGCTCAGCTCGGCGACGATGGCGCCGCGGTCGGCGCTGCGGTCGAACAGGCTGCCCGCCTTGCCGCGATGGGCGATGTGGATGATGGCGGAACCGGCCTCGCGTGCGTGTGCCAGCAGGGCGGCGGCCCGCGCGATCGCGGGCTTGGCGTCGGGCAAAGCGAGGGGGCCCGCGAGATATTCGTTCTGGATGTCGATCAGCACCAGCGCGGCGTCGCCAAGACGCGGCGGGTTGAGGTCGGCGCCGGCGAGCTGCAGCAGGGTCTTTGCGGTCGTCATGATTTCTGAAATCTCCGGAGCGAAATGCTCATAAAGCATAGCCCCGGGCGTGCCTGCCGATATGCAGGGATATTGCAGCGGGTGGCTGCGATATTGCAGGTGAGCGCGGCGCGATATAGCCTCAGGCCATGAACTGGGACGATCTTCGCATCATCGCCGCCGTCAGGGACGAAGGCACTTATGCCGGCGCCAGCGCGCGCCTGCGCATCGACGAGACCACGGTCGGGCGCAGGCTGTCGCGCATCGAGCGAGCACTCAGTTTGCGTCTGTTCGAAGCCGCCGACGGCGTCCGCAGGCCGACGCGCAGTTGCGAGGCGGTGCTGGCGCATGTCGAGGCGATGTCCGCACACGCCGCCGAGATCGGTCGTCTCAGTGAGAGCCTTGAAGGTCCGGTGGGACGCCTGCGCATCGCCTCCACCAATACGGTCGCCGAGGAGGTGCTGTCGCCGCGCGCGAGCGATTTCCTGCGCGCCAATCCCGGCCTGACGCTGCAATTCCTCACGTCGAGCGAGAACGTCAGGTTCTCGCGCTGGGAGGCCGATCTCGCCATCCGCCTGCGCAAGCCCGACAAGGGCGACTTCGCGATCTCGAAGCTCGGCGACATCAAGCTCTATTATTTCGAGCCTGTCACGATCGAGGGCGAGCCGATGCTGTGCGTCTATCCGGACGAACTCGGCACCATTCCCGAGATGCAATTCCTGCGCACCAGGACAGCCCGCACGCGCTGCGTCACCGACAACGTCCGTGTCATCCGCAACCTGATCCGCGCGCATCAGGCCGCCGGCGTACTACCGGAATATGTCTGCGCGGATCTGCTCGGCGATCGCCGCCTGCGCGCCACGCTGCTGCCGAAGCGCCGCGACGTCTGGCTGCTCGTGCAAAATCATCTCAAGCGCGACGCCGCGACACGCGTCACCATCGATTGGGTGAGGGCGTGCTTCCAGGATACGTCACGCAAGTAACGTCGCGCCGCGCTGTCCGCGAAGGCGGCATCGAGGCCCTCGTCGCTGGCGGCATGGAGGTCGATGCGGCCGACCTTCTCGCCCTCCTGACCCGGCTCGTGCGCCTGAAGATGCCAGTGAGCGCGTGAAGCGAAGGGCGGCCCTTCATATGTCCGTCATCCGCCAGTGGTGAACGCGCGAGCGCGCCGCTGCGACCAAGCTACCAAGCGGGGATTGCGCGCGCGCGAAGGTTGCGTAAGCTCGCAACGTCTGCAGTCTCGACCAGGAAGGGCGCATGACCACTCTCGAGCAAACCATCCGCCCCTCGGCCAAATCCGGGGAATGGAAGGCGATCGTCGTGCTGATCCTGCTGATCCCGGTGCTGTGGTCGCCGCCGTTCCTGTTTCGCTTCTTCCTCTATCAGCCGTTCAACATCCCCTCGGGCTCGATGATGCCGACACTGGTGGTCGGCGACTACGTCTTCGCCGCCAAATATGCCTATGGCTATGGCCGCTATTCCTTCCCATTTGCGCCGTCATGGATCTCAGGCCGTTTCCGCGCCGCTGATCCCGAATACGGCGATGTCGTTGTGTTCCGTGCGCCGAAGGACACTGCGGTCGACTACGTCAAGCGCGTGATCGGGCTGCCCGGCGACCGCATCCAGATGCGGGGAGGGCAGCTCTTTCTCAATGACCGTGCGGTGACGCGCGTTGCTCTGAAGGAGACTGTCGCAGGCTCCGCCTGCGGGACCGACGATGCCGCGAAAGTCAGGCGCTGGCGCGAGACGCTGCCGAACGGCGCGTCCTACGCCACCTATGACTGCATCGACAACGGCTATCTCGACAACACCAACGTCTTCACGGTGCCGCCGGGCCATTTCTTCGTGCTTGGTGATAACCGCGACAACTCCACCGACAGCCGCATGGCAGCGATGGGCTTCATCCCCTTGGACAATCTCGTCGGCAAGGTGACGCGGATCTTCTGGTCGCTCGACGAAGACGGCGAGCCGCACATGGAGCGGCTCGGCAAGGTGTGGTGAGAAGGCCTCTCCACCCGTCATTCCGAGGCGCGCCCTCTTGGGCGCGAGCCCGGAATCCATAACCACAGGCGGATGGAATGGCCTACTATGTCCTCGCAAGTAAGAAGCACGGCACACTCTACATCGGCGTGACCAGCGATCTCGTGCGCCGTGTGTACGAGCATAAGACGAAGGCCGTCCCCGGCTTCACCACGAAGTACGGCGTCGATAAGCTCGTCTTGTTCGAGATCTACGACGATGCAGTTACCGCCATCGCCCGCGAGAAAGAACTCAAGAAGTGGCGTCGCGACTGGAAGACGCGCCTGATCGAGGAGCAGAACCCAAATTGGGATGATCTCTATCCCGGGATAACCAACTAGCATTCGTGGTTATGGATTCCGGGCTCGCGCCCAGGAGGGCGCGCCCCGGAATGACGTGCCCCAAAACAAAAACCCCGGCATTGCTGCCGGGGTTTCGCATTTCTCGACTTTGCTTGACCGGACCTTAGAAGTCCATGCCGCCCATGCCGCCGCCGGGGGGCATCGCCGGGCCGGCGCCGCCCTTCTTGGGCAGCTCGGCGACCATGGCTTCCGTGGTGATCAGGAGCGCGGCAACCGAGGCTGCGTTCTGGATCGCGGTACGGACCACCTTGGTCGGGTCGATGATGCCCTTCTTGACGAGGTCGGCGTATTCGCCGGTCTGGGAGTCGAAGCCGTAATTGTAGGCCTTGTTCTCCAGGATCTTGCCGACGATCACCGAGCCGTCTTCACCGGCGTTGATCGCGATCTGGCGAGCGGGAGCCGACAGCGCCTTGCGCACGATCTCGACGCCGGTCTTCTGGTCGTCGTTCTTGGTGCGCAGGCCCTTGAGCTGCTCGGAGGCACGGAGCAGGGCGACGCCGCCGCCCGGGACGATGCCTTCTTCCACGGCTGCGCGGGTCGCATGCATCGCGTCATCAACGCGATCCTTGCGCTCCTTCACCTCGACCTCGGTCGCGCCGCCGACGCGGATCACCGCGACGCCGCCCGCGAGCTTGGCCAGACGCTCCTGGAGCTTCTCGCGGTCGTAGTCCGAGGTGGTCTCCTCGATCTGCGCCTTGATCTGGGCCACGCGCGCCTCGATGTCGGCCTTCTTGCCGGCGCCGTTGACGATCGTGGTGTTCTCCTTGTCGATCATCACCTTCTTGGCGCGACCGAGCATGTTGAGCGTGACGTTCTCAAGCTTGATGCCGAGATCTTCCGAGATCGCCTGGCCGCCGGTCAGGATCGCGATGTCCTGCAGCATGGCCTTGCGACGATCGCCGAAGCCCGGAGCCTTGACGGCCGCGACCTTCAGGCCGCCGCGGAGACGGTTCACGACCAGGGTGGCAAGCGCTTCACCTTCGACGTCCTCGGCGACGATGACCAGCGGCTTGCCGGTCTGCACCACGGCCTCGAGCAGCGGCAGCAGCTCGTTCAGCGAGGAGAGCTTCTTCTCGTTGATGAGGATGTAGGCGTCGTCCATCTCAACGCGCATCTTGTCGGCGTTGGTGACGAAGTAGGGCGAGATGTAGCCGCGGTCGAACTGCATGCCCTCGACGACGTCGAGCTCGGTCTCGAGCGACTTGGCTTCCTCGACGGTGATGACACCCTCGTTGCCGACCTTCTTCATGGCGTCGGAGAGGAACTTGCCGATCTCCTGGTCGCCGTTGGCCGAGATGGTGCCGACCTGGGCGATCTCCTCGTTCGAGGTGACCTTCTTGGAGTTCTTCTGGAGGTCCGCAACGACGGCCTCGACCGCGAGGTCGATACCACGCTTGAGGTCCATCGGGTTCATGCCGGCGGCGACCGACTTGGCGCCTTCCTTCACGATCGCCTGGGCCAGCACGGTGGCGGTGGTGGTGCCGTCGCCGGCCGCGTCAGCGGACTTGGAGGCGACTTCGCGCACCATCTGGGCGCCCATGTTCTCGAACTTGTCGTCGAGCTCGATCTCCTTGGCGACGGTGACGCCGTCCTTGGTGATGCGGGGAGCGCCGAACGACTTGTCGAGCACGACGTTGCGGCCCTTCGGACCGAGCGTGACCTTCACCGCGTTGGCGAGAACGTCGACGCCGCGCAGCATCTTGTCGCGCGCTTCAACCGAGAATTTGACTTCTTTGGCTGCCATCTGGAATTTTCCTTGAGGATGTTGACTGGAGGGAGAGAGGGGCTCTTAGGCCGCCTTCTTCTTGGAAGCGGGGACGTCGAGGACGCCCATGATGTCGCTTTCCTTCATGATCAGCAGGTCTTCGCCGTCGATCTTGACTTCGGTGCCGGACCACTTGCCGAACAGCACGCGGTCGCCGACCTTCAGGTCTATCGGGATCAGCTTGCCGGCTTCGTCGCGGCCACCCGGGCCAACGGCGACGACTTCGCCCTGGGAGGGCTTTTCCTTGGCAGTGTCTGGAATGATGATGCCGCCTGCGGTCTTCTCTTCTGCGTCGATGCGCTTGACCACGACGCGGTCGTGAAGCGGACGGAATTTCATGCAGTCCTCCTAAACATTTGCACGAGTTGAGGATTTTGAGATTGTTAGCAATCGTTGCCCGCGAGTGCTAGCACGGGCGAGGCTGAAATAGGACAGGAATTTTGCGGGGGCAAGGGCTTCTAGCAGAAAAATCGGCACTCAGAAGGCCCAAGTGCCAGAATCTCTTTACCATCGTTAACGAACGCGAGGGCCTCGTGGAGGCCGTATTAGCACGGGGGCGCATCTGCTGCTAACGCTTTGAATTTCAACAGCTTGTTAAACTTTTGGGCTTGAGATGGATTGTCAGTTTGCGTCACATTTCTCTCATGTGAGCGCATCGTTTCCGGGTGGCTCCCGGGGCACCGATCAAGCCACTCCCCGAATGCGCTCCTGCAAAGGAGGTTTGGCATGGGACTGCGCGTTGGGGGCGTTTCCGAGGATTTCCGGAAACAGATGCTGGGTTACGGGCTGACGACGGCACAAATTCTCTACCGGATGCCGGATCACCCGTCGCTGCTGCAGACCTATGTCTGGCAGAACTACGACATGTTTCCGAAATTTCCGGCGCTGACCGACTTCCTGGCCTTCTGGCAGGAGAAGCTCGATGGCCCGCTGCATTCGGTCACGGTCGCCCATTCCAAGCTGATCAAGCCCGCCGAGCTGCGCGCCGTGGACGGCGTGTTCCGGCTGCATTGAGGCGAGCACCGGTCTCGTGGTGTTCCGCTTGAATTGATATCGCGAGCACCAGTCTCGTAGGGTGGGCATAGGCGCGTAAGCGCTGCGCCCACCATCTCTCTCCGATCGCACGCGGAAGGTGGGCACGCTTCCGCCGTCGCTCTTCGAGCTATGGCGGACAAGTCGCTTTGCCCACCCTACGATATCTGCGTTGGAGCTGCGTAGGATGGGTAGAGCGAAGCGAAACCCATCGCCTTGGCAGGCCGAGAGATCATGGGTTTCGCAAGAGCTCTACCCATCCTACGGACCTTCGTTCTGTGCTAGCCTCCGCCCATAACAACAACGGGAGGCGGCCCATGGCCAAGAAATCAAGCAAGAAAGCAAAATCGCGCAGCGCTGCGCAGACCGCGATCAAGAAGCGGAGCGGCACCAAGGCCGCAGCGCGATCCACGGCGCGCAAGGCAGTGAAGGCGAAGGCCCGCACGGCGGCTCCGAAAAAGCCTGCCCGCCCCAAGCAGCGCATCGCCATCAGCCATCACCGCGAGGAAGATTTCAAAGCCGACGGCCTGCGCACCTACGCCAAATACCGTGACCTCGGCATTTCAGATGCGACCCACGGCCTCGCGCAGGCCCATGTGATCCGCCTGCAGGGTCCCTGCAATCCGGATGAGGTCTCAAAGCTGCACTTCCACGACGTCGAATTCCAGATGGTCTACGTGCTCAAGGGCTGGGTGAAGACCTACATGGACGGCCAGGGCGAGAGCCTGATGAAGGAAGGCAGCGCCTGGACCCAGCCGCCGAAGATCAAGCACATGATCCTGGATTATTCGGACGATGTGGAGCTGCTGGAGGTAATCTTGCCGGCAGAGTTCAAGACGGTGGAGCTGAAGGCGTAGGCACGCTCTCTCAGCCGTCATTCCGGGGCGCGCGCAGCGCGAGAATCCATTTCACCGCGTGTGCTGCCGCATGATGGATTCCGGGCTCGCGACTTCGTCGCGCCCCGGAATGACAGCGCGCGATAATCCCTAAAATCCACGCGATCCGAGAAACCGGACCGTTACTAGTTGAAAGGTTCCAGCCACCTGCAGCGCTGGGTGGTAACCAGTCGAGAATATTCCTCGCGTCAACTCAGGGCTGTGAACATGCAGGACATGCTTTCATGGCGACCAACACTTTTGGCCGACGCGGCGTCGTGGCGCCACCACCAAGTGGATCGTTTCAACGCGCATCGCTTCAACCCGTGGCCGCGCCGATCGCGCCTCGGCCATTGCCCAGCGAGGGGACGTTCTTTGCCGACAACAAGCTGCTGGCCGATATCCCCTTCCTCACCATTGGCCTGATCTTCGGTCTGCTGCTGATCTTCGCCCTGCAACGCAGTCTGGCCATCGACGTTGCGCGCGACGGCTCACTCGATGTCCGCTCGCTGATCGCTTACGGCGCGACCAGCTACGATCTGGTTGTTGGAAGGGGAGAGTGGTGGCGGATTGGCCTTGCGCCGCTTCTGCACGGCAGCGATTGGCACCTCATCGGCAACTGCATTGCGCTGTTCATCGTCGGCGTCAGGCTGGAGCCTCTGATCGGCCGTGGCTGGTTTGCGCTGATCTTTGTTGCCAGTGCGCTGGTCGGCGAGGCGGGGTCGCTCCTCGGCAATGCGCCCGGCCAGCCAGGCGTCGGTGCGTCCGGCGCCATTACCGGGCTCATCGCCGCGCTGTTCGTCTCGAGCTTCGATCCGGAAGCGGACGCCGATCAGACGATATCGCGACTGAAGACGTCGCTCTTCTTCGGCGTTCCTGCGCTGCTGCCGCTTGCCTTTGGCGCCTCTGGCAATGTCGACTATTTTGCCCATGCAGGTGGTGCGCTGGCCGGCGGTGTGCTGGCCATCATGCCGTGGCTTCTCTTCCGTTCCTATGACAGCCTGCCGCGGAGCGCGAGCATGACGTTACTCGCAGGATGCGTCGGATCTCTGATCTGCGCCGGCTTCGCCGCTGCTCATTATGCGTCCTACATGGCCGACGCCAGGCAGTATGTCCGAATATCGGAATACCCGGACAAGGGTACCAAGGTGGCTGACCGGTCCTTCGATCTGGTCACGCGCTACCCGAAAGACCCGCGGGCTCATTTTTTCCGTGCGGTCTATTTCCTGGAGCAGGAGAATCTCGGTGCCGCCGAGGCGGAAGTGCGGGCCGCCATGTCGCTCGCAGCCTCGGATGTGGCGGGCGGGCCGGTGCGCTCCGGGGCGCAGGGCTTGATGGCGGTGTTGCTGATGGTGCAGGGACGGACCAGCGAGGCGAAGGCAATGGCGGCCGAGCCGTGCGGTGCCAAGATGGCCGACGTGCGTCGCATCTTGCAGAAGCACAAATTGTGCGGTTGAGCGGGAGTTTGCTGTCATTCCGGGCTCGCGCTATGCGCGCCCCGGAATGACGAGTGGAGAGAGCTAGCTCAGCACCCCCACCACCGCCCCCATCAGACACGTCGTCAGCGTGCCTGATACGATCGATTTCAGTCCGAGCGCATTGATCTCCTCGCGCCGCTCCGGCGCCATCACGCCCAAGCCGCCGATCATGATGCCGAGGCTGGCGAAATTGGCAAAGCCGCACATCGCGTAGAGCATGATCAGGCGCGAGCGCGGATCGAGCGCATCGGCTGGCAGTTTTGACAGATCGACATAGGCGATCAGTTCGTTGAGCACGGTTTTGGTGCCCATCAGGCTGCCGGCGGTGATCGCCTGGTCCCACGGCAGCCCCATCAGCCAGCACACCGGCGCCATCACGAGGCCCAGCAGACGCTGCAGCGAGATCGCGGCGCCGCCGATATCAGGCAGCAATCCGAGCGCGGCGTTGACGAGATAGACCAGCGCCACCAGCACCAGCAGCATCGCGACGATGTTGAGCAGCAGCTCGAGGCCGGCGGTGGTGCCCTTCACGATCGCGTCCATCGTGCTGGCGACGTCCATATCAGGGTCCTCCAGCGCGCCGCCGGTGCGCCTGTCACTCGTCTCCGGCACCATGATCAGGCTGACGAGGATCGCGGCGGGTGCGCCCAGCACCGAGGCGATGACGAAATGGGCGGCTGCGTCGGGGATGAGCGGCGCCAGCAGCGTCGCATAGAGCACCAGCACCGTGCCGGCGATCCCGGCCATGCCGCCGGTCATCACCAGGAACAATTCGCTGCGCGTCATCTGCTTCAGGTACGGCCGCACGAACAGCGGCGCCTCGACCATGCCGAGGAAGATGTTGGCGGCGGTCGACAGGCCTACCGCGCCGCCGACCCCTAACGTGCGCTCCAGCAGCCAGGCCATGCCGCGCACGACCGGAGGCAGCACGCGCCAATAGAACAGCAGCGTCGTCAGCGCGCTCATCACCAGCACGATCGGCAGCGCCTGGAAAGCCAGGATGAAATCGGCCCCCGGGACCTTGAGGTCGAAGGGCAGGGTGCCGCCGCCGACATAGCCGAACACGAAGGCGGAGCCGGCGCGCGAGGCCGCCGAGATCGCGCCGACCGCGTCGTTGATGGCGCCGAAGGCGTGCGCGACGACAGGCAGCTTCAACAGCACGAGCGCGGTGAAGAAGGTCACGACAAGGCTGATCGCGGCCTGCCGCAGCGAGACGGCGCGCCGATTCTCCGCCAGCGCATAGGCGAGCAGCAGCAATGCGAAAATGCCGAGTGCCGATTGCAGCCGCAGCATGATGTCCCCAAACCCTCAATGATTATGGCCGCGCTTGCGTTGCAAACGCAATGCCGGAAGGACACCGGAGCCGCCCGCTGTTGACAAGCCCGTCCGCGTCAGCCACGCGGGGCATCGTCAATATCAGGCGCGGATGGTCCGGAAGGTGAGCCAAAAGGCAAGTGAAGCGCTTAGCGAAGCGCAGCCGGTGACGGCCAGTCCGCCGGTGACGGCCGGCCAGCTCCTCGCCCACCGCGCCTTCCTGTTCTTCCTGCTGTCGCGCAGCCTGTCGCGATTCTCCAGCCAGATCGCGGCGGTCGCGATCGGCTGGCAGATCTACGATCTCACCGGCTCGGCGTTCGATCTCGGCATGGTCGGCCTGGTGCAGTTCCTCCCCACAGCCCTGCTGGTGTTCGTCGCCGGCCACGCCGCCGACCGTTTCGAGCGCAAGCGCGTGGTCCAGCTCTGCCAGCTGGTGGAAGCTGCGACCGCGCTCTATCTCGCAATCATCACTTATCTCGGCGCGGTCGGCGAGGTGCAGATCTTCGTTGCGACCTTCGTGCTTGGCATCGCCGGCGCCTTCGAGAGCCCGACCACCGCGGCGCTGCTGCCGCTGATCGCGCCACAGGGCTCGCTCCAGCGTGCCACCGCCGTGTCCAGCGGCGCGGCGCAGGTCGCGACCATCACGGGCCCTGCGCTCGGTGGTTTTGCCTACGCCATCGCGCCGCATCTGGCTTACGCCGTGATGGTGCTGTTCTGGATTCTCGGGATGATCCTGACCGGCTTCATCCGGCCGCGTCCGCAGGCGATCGCCAAGGACATGGACGATGCCGACAATATCTTCGCCGGCGTCCGCTTCATCCGCAGCAATCCGGCGATCCTCGGCACCATCTCGCTCGATCTGTTCGCGGTGCTGTTCGGCGGCGTCGTCGCGCTGCTGCCGATCTATGCCCGCGACATCCTGCAGACCGGTCCGGTCGGGCTAGGCGTGCTGCGCGCCGCGCCCGCGGTCGGCGCGCTGTTGATGACGGTGGTGCTGGCGCGTCACGCCATCTCGCGGCATGTGGGCCTGCGCATGTTCCAGGCCGTGATCGTGTTCGGCCTCGCCACCATCGTGTTCGCGCTGTCGTCCTGGATGTGGCTGTCGGTGCTCTCGCTCGCCGTCTTGGGCGCGGCCGACACGATCAGCGTCGTGATCCGCTTCTCGCTGGTGCAGCTCGCCACCCCCGACGAGATGCGCGGCCGCGTCGGCGCGGTGAATTTCCTGTTCATCAACGCCTCGAACCAGCTCGGCCAGTTCGAGAGCGGCCTGACGGCGGCTCTGTTCGGCGCCATGCCCGCGGCCGTGCTGGGCGGCGTCTGCACCGTCGCGGTCGCGCTGCTGTGGATGAAGCTGTTCCCCAGCCTGCGGCAGGTGGAGAGCCTGGAGTAGGGCCACCGCTCTCTCCGCGTCATTGCGAGGAGCGAAGCGACGAAGCAATCCAGAATCCCTCCGCGGAAAGACCCTGGATTGCTTCGCTGCGCTCGCAATGACGATTGCGGAGGCGGCGCGGAGCTTTAGTCGACGTCACCCCCACAGTAAGCGCCCCTTGACGCCTACTGTGCATGGGGTTGTTTTCTCAGCTCTTACTTCAGCCCCGCCCCACGAACGGCATCTTCGTCGCCATCACAGTCATGGTCAGCACGTTGGCGTCGAGCGGCAGGCCGGCCATGTAGGCGACGGCGTCGCCGACCGCCTTCGCATCCATGCGCGGCTCGTGCTTGGTGGTGCCGTCGGGCTGCAGCACGCCGGGGCCGTTGACCATGCGGTCGGTCATCGGCGTTGCGGCATTGCCGATGTCGACCTGGCCGACCGCGATGTCATACATGCGGCCGTCGAGGTTGCTGGCCTTGGTCAGGCCGGTGATGGCGTGCTTGGTCGAGGTGTAGGCCGCCGAGAACGGCCGCGGCGCGTGCGCCGAGATCGAGCCGTTGTTGATGATGCGGCCGCCGCGCGGGTTCTGGTCCTTCATGATGCGGAAGGCGTGCTGGGTGCACAGGAACGGGCCGGTGAGGTTGGTGTTCACCACGGCCTGCCACTGCTCGAGGCTGAGGTCCTCGAAGTTGACGGCCGGCGCGCCCATGCCGGCATTGTTGAACAGCACGTCGAGGCGGCCATAGGTCGCCTTCACCTTGTCGAACAGCGCGGCAATGGAATCCGGCTTGGTCATGTCGGCGGTGACGCACAGGCTCTTGCCCGCGGGGCCGAGCTTGGCGGTCTCCTCGAGCATGTCGAGCCGACGGCCGACGAGCACCACGGTGAAGCCGGCGTTCATCAGCGCCAGCGACGCGGCGCGCCCGACGCCGGTGCCGGCGCCCGTCACCAATGCGATCTTTTTCGCTTCACTCATCGTTTCCTGCCTTTTCTCTTGCTGTCAGGTTTTGGGTTCTTTGTCGTTCTTGTAGGGCGGCCGCGGGATGTTCTGATGCGCCGCGCGCAAGGCCGCCGACCAGCGCGAGCGCAGGTCGTGGAAATAGGGCTCGCCCGCCTCGATGCGGTGGTTGAGATCGGCATCGCAGGCGTCCGAGCGCACCACCAGCACGTCGATCGGAAGTCCGACGCCGAGATTGGAGCGCATGGTGGAGTCCATCGAGATCAGGCCGGTCTTCAGCGCCTCGTAGAGCTCGACGTCGTAATGCATGGCGCGGTCGAGCACCGGCTTGCCGTATTTGTGCTCGCCGATCTGCAAGTAGGGCGTGTCGGTGGTGCACTCGATGAAATTGCCGGCGGTGTAGACCATGAACAGGCGCATCCGCGCGCCCTTGATCTGGCCGCCGAACAGGAAGGAGACGTCGAAGGACACGTCCTCGGATTTCAGCGCCGGGCCTTCGGTGGCGTGCACCGCGCGGATCGCCCGGCCGATGCGCTGGGCAGCCTGGAACATGGTCGGCGCATTCATCAGCGTCTCGACCTCGCCGGTGGTGGGGTCCTCCAGGCCTTCGGTCAGGGTGGACAGCACCGACTGGCTGATGGCGAGGTTGCCGGCGCTGGCGATCGCCATGATGCGCTCGCCGGGTTTTGAGAAGATGTGCAGCTTGCGGAAGGTCGAGACGTTGTCGAGGCCGGCATTGGTGCGGGTATCGGCGATCATCACCAGACCGTCCCGAACCAGGATTCCGCAGCAATAGGTCATTTCCAGTCCCCGAACGCGTTTGCGCGGAATTACTAGCCAATTTCGGGGAGGCATGAAACCCCCCGATTCCCGGGGGGATAGGCCGTCATTCCGGGGCGCGCGTCAGCGCGAGCCCGGAATCCATTCGTCCACTAACCTGTGCCGCCTGATGGATTCCGGGCTCGCGCTGCGCGCGCCCCGGAATGACAGCTAGCTCAATCCGCCGCATCCACCAGAAACGCCGCATCGACGGGCACGCCGAGCGCCGTGACCAGCCGGTTCGTCTCGGCGGCCATGCCGACGATGGCGAGCAGCTCGCCATATTCGGCTTCGGTCATGCCCTTGGCCCTTGCGGCGGCGGTGTGGGAATGGATGCAGTAGCTGCAGCCGTGCGCGATCGACACCGCGACATAGATCATCTCCTTGACCTTGGGATCGAGCGTGCCCGGACCCATCACCTCCTTGATGCTCTCCCAGGTCCGCCGCAGCGTCTTCGGATCATGTGCCAGCGCGCGCCAGAAATTGTTGACGAAGTCCGACTTCCGCACCTTGCGGATATCGTCGAAAACGGCGCGCGCCTCGGTGGAGAGTTCATCGTCCGACAGCAGCTTCACGGTCGCCATGGGGGTCCTCGCGGGGTCAGGTCTGATCCCGCGAGTGTAGCACGGCTCGCACGGTCAGCCGGCATGCGCGGTCGAACGACGCAAGGCCAGCTTGCCGATGTCGACATACTGTCTCTGCTGCGCGTGAGCGTGCTGAGCTGCGACATGGAGGTCGCGCAGACGCCGCTGCAACGGCGAAGTGTCGTAGACCGCGCTGCTTCCGGCCAGCGCAAAGCAGGCATCGGCGATGCGGACGCAGGTCGTGGCGAGCCAGGTCGCGGATCGAGCCCCTTCGATGACGAGGTCTTCGTCGTTCAGCGTTCCCGACACCGCGTGACGCCAGTGGCTGGCGGCCTGGGCCTCTTGAAACGCCCGCGCGGCCGCCAGGTCAGCGGAAATCCGGCCGAGCTCGTAATGGAAGGTCTCGGACTCCCGCATCGGCACGGCCGCATACAATTGCTGCCTTCCGGTATCGGCAAGCGCGAGCAGTTCATCGACGGCGCCCTCCGCCATGCCTAGCGTGACTGCGCCGTGCACCAGGGGCAGCCATTGCCGCACCGCCTGATAGAGCGGACCCGGCTGCTGCGGGCCTGCTTCGAGATCGATGAAATCCGCCTCGGGAACCAGCGTCTCCTTCAGCGTGACGTGATGGCTGGCGGTGCCCTTGAGGCCCGCCGCGTGCCAGGTGTCCTCGATCTCCCAGTCGCGCGCCGGCAGCGCCACGACGCGAACCTGCGGCTTGCCCTGCGCGCCCGGGATCGGTTTGCCATTCTCGGTGACGATGCAGAACCCGCCGATCCATTCGGCATGCGTGCAACCGCTGACAAACGGCCAGCGGCCCTTGACGCGATAGCCGCCGTCCACGCGCTCTGCCGTTCCACCGGGTTGGGACGAGCCGCAGATCGCCGTATCAGGCCCGTCCTGATAGATGCGCTTGTACAATTCCGGGCGTGACGCGGCGACGAACAGGCTGCTGGCTCCCGCGACGACCGTGATCCAGCCGATCGAGCCGTCGAGACGGGCAAGTGCCCTGATGACCTCCATTCCGGCCGGAAAATCCAGCTCCAGCCCGCCATGGCTTCGCGGCACGAACATGCGAAAGATCCCGATCGCCTTCAGCCGCTCCACGATATCAGGCGAGACGCAGCGCGCGGCTTCCATCTCGGCGGCGCGAGCCTTGATCGACGGCGCCAGTTTCTGGATGCCCGCAAGCATGTCCTTGTGGGGATCGCGCAGTTGCACGGAATGTGTTTTGGTCTTTTCTTGAAGCCGCATCTGTCTCAACCTCTGTTGCGGAAACGGATCGCAACGAAGGTTGAACGGATGGCGCTACGGCGCGGTTTCAGCGCGACGGTCGTCGATTACAGCTGTAACGCTGCGCCTAGCCCTGCCGCTGGGACTGCGATTGCGACTGGCCGCCGCGGCCGGCCTGGTCGACCTTGACCGCCACCGTCAGCGTCTCCATGCCGCCGCCGTAGCGGGTGCCGCGCACGGGCGCTGCGCCGAGATAATCGAGCCCAATGGCGACGCGGACATGGGCGTCGGTGGCGCAGATGCTGTTGGCGGGATCGAAGCCGACCCAGCCGAGGTCAGGCACGTAGGCCTCCGCCCAGGCGTGGCCGGCGTCCTGGTGCACGGTGCCATCGGCACGCAGGAAGTGGCCGGAGACGAAGCGCGCCGGCACGCCGCCGGTGCGGGCGCAGGCGATGAAGATGTGCGCATAGTCCTGGCAGACGCCGCGCTTGAGCGTGAAGGCTTCGGCCGCCGAGGTGCCGCTGTTGGTCGGGTCCTCGTCGAAGGTCATGTGGTCGCTGATCTCAGTCATCAGCGTGTGCAGGAAGCCGAGCGTGTCGTTCTCGGCCTCGCTGCGCAGCTGGCGCGCCACCGCCATCATCGCCGGATTGACGGAGGTGAGGTCGGTCGTGCGCAGGAACATGCCGGCCGGAAAACGCTCGTCGGCGCCGCGCAGCACGCCACCGGTATCGTGGGTCTCGATCAGGCCCTCGGCGGTGATCCTGATGTCGCCGACGGGGCCGCAGGACAGCACATGGATGACGTTGCCGAACGCGTCCTCATGGGTGTCGAGCTTGGTGTCGGTGGAGACGTCGATCTGCCATTCCGCCACATATTGCCCGTCATGGCTGCCCGGCGTCATGCGCAGGATCTGGATCACGCTGGTCGCCGCCGGCTCGTAGCGATAGGTCGTGGTGTGCTGGATTCGCAGGCGCATGGTGGACCGTTGTTCTAAAGCCGTCATTCCGGGGCGATGCGCCAGCATCGAACCCGGAATCTCGAGATTCCGGGTTCGGTCCATCGGACCGCCCCGGAATGACGGCGTGTATCAGATCAAATACTGCTTCGTGATGATTTCGCCCAGCCTGGAATTATCCGCGATGAATTCCTGAATGAATTCATGCACGCCGTGCTGGAAAATGTCGTTCATGTTGCTGTGTTCCAGCCGGTTGCGGATGCCGCGGGCGTGGCGCTGGGCCGGGCCCTGGCGGCCATAGGCGACGCCGATCTGGTCGAGGTTGCGCACGAGATTGCCGTAGCAGCTGGCAAGCGAGCGCGGCAGCGTGTCGTTGAGGATGAGCAGGTCCGCGATCAGCCAGGGCTTCAGCGTCTCGCGATAGACCCAGTGATAGGCCGTCAGCGCCGAGACCGAGCGCAGGATCGAGCTCCACTGGTAGAAGTCGAGCGGGCCCCCGACATGCTCCTCCTCGGGCAGCAGCACGTGATACTTCACGTCGAGGATGCGCGCGGTGTTGTCGGCGCGTTCCAGATGCACGCCCATCCGCGAGAACCAGTAGGCGTCGTTGCGCAGCATGGTCCGGTAGGCCGAGCCGTCGAAGCGCAGCGAGGTCTCCTGCACGAAGCGCAGGAATTTTGCGAGGTCCTCGCGCGTCGAGGTGCCCTTGCTCCAGACCGCCTGGAGCTCGATCCAGGCCGAGTTGATGGTGTCCCACATCTCGCTGGTCAGCGCGGTGCGCACCGAGCGCGAGTTCAGCCGCGCCGCCTCGATGCAGTTCCGGATCGAGGAGGGGTTATCCGCGGAGAACGAGAGATAGTCGACGACGTTGTGCTCGTTGGCTTCCTCATAGGTCTGGTAGAAGCTGGCGGCGACGCCGGCGGTGAGCAGCGCGGAGTCCCATTCATTGGTCTTGCCGATATAGGCGGCGGGCAAGGCTGTGACGCGCAAGGTCGCATCGATGGTGCGCGCGAGATACTCGGCCCGTTCGACGTAGCGGGCGAGCCAGTAGAGGTTTTCGGCGGTACGCGACAGCATTCTCTCTACTCGTCCAGAATCCAGGTGTCTTTGGTGCCGCCGCCCTGGCTCGAATTCACCACGAGCGAACCTTCCTTCAGCGCGACGCGCGTCAGCCCGCCCGGCACGATCGTGGTGCGCTTGCTGCCGGTGAGCACGAAGGGCCTGAGGTCGACGTGGCGCGGCGCAAGGCCACTTGCCGTGCAGGTCGGGCAGGTCGAGAGCGCCAGCGTCGGCTGGGCGATGAAGCCTTCCGGCTCGCGCTTGAGCTTTTCGCGGAACGCCTCGATCGTCGCTTTCGTCGCGGCGGGGCCGATCAGCATGCCGTAGCCGCCGGAGCCGTGCACCTCCTTGACGACGAGCTCGCCGAGATTGTCCAGCACGTAAGCCAGATCCTTCGGCTCACGGCAGCGCCAGGTCTGCACGTTCTTCAGGATCGGCTCCTCGCCGAGATAGAATTTCACGATGTCAGGCATGTAGGAGTAGATCGCCTTGTCGTCGGCGATGCCGGTGCCGACAGCGTTGGCGAGCGTGATATTGCCGGCCGCATAGGCCGACATCAGCCCGGGCACGCCGAGCACGGAGTCGGGGCGGAAGGTGAGGGGATCGAGGAAATCGTCGTCGACGCGGCGATAGATCACGTCGACCCGCTTCAGCCCTTCCGTCGTCCGCATGAACACTTCGTTGTTCTTGACGATGAGGTCGCGGCCCTCGACCAGCTCGATACCGAGCTTGTCGGCGAGGAAGGAGTGCTCGTAATAGGCGGAATTGTAGACGCCCGGCGTCAGCAGCGCGACGGTCGGCTCTCCGGAGGCGCTTTGCGGCGCGACCGAGCGCAAGGCCGCGAGCAGCTCGTCCGGATAGCGTTCGACCGGCGCCACCTTGTGGCGGGCGAACAGATCCGGAAACAGCCGCATCATGATCTCGCGGTTTTCCAGCATGTAGGACACGCCCGACGGCGTGCGCGCATTGTCCTCCAGCACGATGAAGTCCTCGGCGTCGACCCGGACGATGTCGATGCCGGCGATGTGCACGTAGACGTCGTGCGGCACCTGCTGGCCGTTCATCTCGGGGCGGAAGACCGGGTTCTGGAAGATCAGATCGTCAGGCACGACCTCCGCGCGCAGGATGTCGCGGCCGTGATAGATGTCGCGCAGGAACATGTTGAGCGCGCGCACGCGCTGCTTCAGGCCCTTCTCCAGCAGCGCCCATTCCTTGCCGGACATGATCCTGGGAATCACGTCGAACGGGATCAGGCGCTCGGTGGACTCGGCCTCGCCATAGACCGCGAAGGTGATGCCGATGCGGCGAAACAGGAGCTCGGCTTCCTGGCGGCGATATTCGAGCGCCTCGGGCGGCGTCTCTTTGAGCCAGCGTGCCAGCTCCTGATAGGCGGGGCGAAGGTCCCCGCCGGGAATATTCATTTCGTCAAACGCGATTGCCATAGATCCCGACTTGTCTCCGCAAGGCGTTGCGCCAATGGTCAGGTCGGTGAGGTCCAGGTGCAGACCGCAACGTCCTGTGGCCATGCGGCAAGAGTGCATGACTTTCATGTGGTAGCAAGGGCCGGGCCAGCGCGATAAGCATGGTGGAGGGGCATTTGCCGGGGACGACTGGCGGCTTGCCTGAAAAAATGGCTGAGGACTGCTTATTTCGGCAGCAAAACCGCGTGACTTCAACGCGTTACCTCGGCAAAGTCGAGACGACAGGTGAGGGACTGAAGGCAATGAGCGAGATCGTCACGGCGGGCATTCTGGTCATCGGGGATGAAATCCTGTCCGGCCGGACCAAAGACAAGAATATCGGCTTCATCGCCGAATACCTGACCAATATCGGCATCGACCTGAAGGAAGTCCGGGTCGTCTCCGACGACGAGGCCGACATCATCGCCGCGTTGGATGCGCTGCGGCATCGCTACACCTATGTCTTCACCACCGGCGGCATCGGGCCGACCCATGACGACATCACCGCCGACAGCGTCGCCAAGGCCTTCGGCGTCGGCATCGACCATCATCCGGAAGTGGTCGCCCGCTTCCGCGAGCGCTGGAGCGAGCAGGACCTCAACGAGGCCCGCCTGCGCATGGCCCGCATCCCCGACGGCGCCGAGCTGATCCAGAGTGCGACCATCCTCGCGCCCGGCTTCAAGATCGGCAATGTCATCGTCATGGCCGGCGTGCCCTCGATCATGCAGGCGATGATGGACATCGTCTCGCCCAAGCTGAAATCCGGCGTGCGCATGCTGTCCGAATCGGTCCGCGCCAATGCGCGGGAAGGCGACATCGGCAGCCCGCTGCGGGCGATCGCGGAGGCTCACCCGGACACCATCATCGGCAGCTATCCTTTCATGGATGAAGAGCAGAAGCCCAACACCAATCTGGTGGTACGCTCGCGCGATGCGGATAAGCTGGCGGCAGCGATGGCGGCGGTGAAGGACATGCTGGCGGGATTGAACATCACCCGCTAAAGCGCCGGGCCCGGCGCTTTAGCGTTTTATTCGAGCATGATCTTGTCGGAAAACCGCTGCACACTTTTCCGGATCATGCTTTCGCGCCCGGCTTGCCGGACGTGTGACGAAGCAGGAGACGACAATGGCTGGTGAAGCACCGGAACTGAATGCGCAGGAGAAGGCCGGCAAGGCCTTCCCGGTGTCCTGGGACCAGTTCCACAGGGATTGCCGGGCGCTGACCTGGCGCCTCAACGAGGTCGGCCCGTTCCACGCGGTGATCGCGATCACCCGCGGCGGTCTGGTGCCGGCCGCGATCGTGGCCCGTGAGCTCGGCGTGCGCGTGATCGATACGGTCTGCATCGCCAGCTACGATCACAACAAGCAGGGCGAGCTTCAGGTGCTCAAGGGCATTTCCGAGGCGGCCATGAAGCTCGGCAACGGCACCGGCAAGGGGCTTTTGATCGTCGACGACCTCGTCGACACCGGCAAGACCGGCAGAATGGTACGCGAGATGCTGCCGGATGCACATTTCGCCACGGTCTATGCCAAGCCGATGGGACGTCCGCTGGTCGACACCTTCATCACCGAAGTGTCGCAGGACACGTGGATATTCTTCCCGTGGGACACCGCGCTGTCGTACCATCCACCGCTGCGCGACGGGGCGGCGTAGTTTTTCTTCGCCTCTCCCCGCGTGCGGGGAGAGGCCGCGCCGTAGGCGCGGGTGAGGGGGACTCTCCGCGAGTCCAGCTCTCACCGAGTTTGCGGAGGCTCCCCCTCATCCCGACCTTCTCCCCGCACGCGGGGAGAAGGAGAAGAGCCGCACCATGCCCCTGCAAAACCGCGTCACCCCCACCGGCGACATCATCGCCACCCCGCATCGCGGCATGTTCACCGGCAATCGGGGCATCATCCATGATCCCGCCACCAAGACGCTTCTGAAGAAGCGCTGGTCGACGCCAGCCTGGCTCACCTGCACCTGCGAATTCCGCGGCCGCCATCGCGAAGTGATGGCGCAGCGAAGCTGGACCGAGCTGTTCTTCCTGGACGAGGCCACCGCGCTCGCCGCCGGCCATCGCCCCTGCTTCTACTGCCGCCGCGACGATGCCAATCGCTTCCGCAGCGCATGGGAGAAGGGCAATCGCGTGCACAATGTGCGCATGCACGACATCGACACGGTGTTGCACCACGAGCGGCTCGATCAGGGCAGGAAGCGGCTGCACGCGCTGCTGGTGCCGCTCGACCAGCTCCCTGACGGCGCGATGGTGCAGCAGGGCGAGGAGAGTTTTCTGGTGGTGCAGGGCAGGGCGTTGCTGTGGTCGCCGGCGGGTTATGTTGCCGATGCCCGCGAATTTGAAGGCGCGCAACTGCTGACGCCGCCTTCGACGCTGCGCGCCATGAATGCCGGCTACGAGATCACGATGCATCCTAGTGCACAGAACGCCGCGTAGCTACTTCAGCGGCCGTCCCTGTTCGTCGACCGTCGTGCGCGCGTCGCGCAGGGCCCATTCGCGGATGATCTGCCGGCAACGGGTGAGTTCGGCCTCGCTGACACTGCCGGCCGCCTTCTCGGCGCGTTCCACCATCGTCTTGCAGTTGAGCAGCACGGAGCGATCCTCCGCATGCATAGGCGAGGTGATCGCCGCAAAGACTGCGGCGACGAGCAGCGTCCGGACGTCCACCATCAGCCGAGCTTCTCGCGCGCCAGCGCGGCGCCGGCGCCAAGCGCCATCAGCTTGGCTTCGGCGATCTCGCGCCGCATCGGCGCCATGCCGCAATTGGTGGTGGCGATGATGTTGCTCTTCGGCACGAACTTCGAGACGGCGTCGATCACCTGCACGACGTCCTCGGCGGTCTCGACCGTGTCGCTGGCGACATCGATCACACCGGCCTGCACGATCTTGTTCTTGAGCAGCGCGAGCAGGTCGAGCGGCACTTTCGAATTGCGGCACTCGATCGCGACCTGCTGGATCGGACTGGCGTCGATCGCCGGAAAGATCTGCTCGTATTGCCGCCATTGGCTGCCTAACGTCTCCTTCCAGTCGGTGTTGGCCTTGATGCCGTAGCCGTAGCAGATGTGCACGGCGGTGGTGCAGGTCAGGCTCTGCGCGGCGCGCTCCAGCGCCTTGATGCCCCAGTCGTTGACCTCGTCCATGTAGACGTTGAAGGCGGGCTCGTCGAACTGCACGAGATCGACGCCGTCGGCCTGCAAGGCCTTGGCCTCCTCGTTGAGCAGCTCGGCGAAGGCGAACGCCATCTTGACGCGGTCGCCGTAATAACGGTCGGCGATCGTGTCGATGATCGTCATCGGGCCCGGCAGGGTGAATTTCAGCTTCTTCTTCGTATGCGTGCGTGCCACTTGCGCCTCAAAGGCGTGGACGCGGCCCTTGAGCCGGAGCGGGGCGACCACCTGCGGCACCATCGCCTTGTAGCGATCTTTCCGGATGCCCATCTCGACCTTGTGGGCGAAATCGATGCCCTCGATTTTCTCCAGAAAACCGTGCACGAAGTGCTGGCGGGCCTGCTCGCCCTCGGTGACGATGTCGATGCCGGCGTCCTCCTGGACCTTAAGCCAGATCAGCGTCGCGTCGCGCTTGGCGCGGAGCAACTCGTCGCCTTGGGACTTCCAGGGCGCCCAGAGCATGTTGGGCTCGGCGAGCCATTCGGGCTTCGGCAAGGAGCCGGCGATCGTGGTTGGAAACAGCATGGCGGCCCTCCCGGCAGGTTGAGTTGCGCCCCTTCCTGCCATGTCCTAACGTCGAGGTACAGAACAACGAAAGTCGCTCTCTATTCCAGCGGCGACGCCAGGGAAGGCCGAAGGGAAAGGCCCAAAGGAAAGGCCAGAGGACAGGTCATGATCGACCTCTATTATGCGCCGACGCCGAACGGCTGGAAAATCTCGATCATGCTGGAGGAACTCGGGCTTCCCTACACCGTGAAGCCGGTCAATATCCGCGCCGGCGAGCAGTTCAGCCCCGAGTTTCTGGCGATCTCCCCCAACAACCGCATTCCCGCGATCGTCGATCATGACCCGGCCGATGGCGGTGCGCCGTTCTCGGCGTTCGAGACCGGCGCAATCCTGATCTATCTGGCGGAGAAGACCGGCCGTTTCCTACCCACCGATCTGCGCGGCCGCTCCACCACCATCCAATGGGTGATGTGGCAAATGGGAGGGCTGGGGCCGATGCTCGGCCAGCACGGTCATTTCGCGCTCTATGCGGCAGAGAAAATTCCCTACGCGATCGAGCGCTACCGCGACGAGGCGGCGCGGCTCTATGGCGTGCTCGACCGGCAGCTCGGCAAGACCGGCGCCTATCTCGCCGGCAACTATTCCATCGCCGACATCGCCTGCTTTCCCTGGACCATGACCCACAAGGCGCAGGGTTTTACCCTCGACGACTATCCGAACGTGAGGCGCTGGTACGCTGAGGTGCGCGCCCGGCCGCAGGTGCAGGCAGGGCTTGCGATTGGAAAATTCGTGAAAGAGCCGTTCGACGAGGAATCACGCAAGATCATGTTCGGGCAACGGGCTAAGGAAGTGCTGGGAAGGAAGTAGCCGTCATTCCGGGGGCGCGCGAAGCGCGAGCTACGGTGCGCAATTGCGCACCTGAGAATCCATCGGGCCGCAGAACAACAGGCGAAATGGATTCCGGGCCTGCGCCTTGCGGCGCATCCCGGAATGACAGACAGACAAAGGAAACGCCATGATCGAATTCTTCTTCGACTGCTCCAGCCCCTGGACTTATCTCGCCTTCCACAACATCCAGCCGCTGGCAAAGGAGCTTGGCGCCGAGATCGTCTGGCGGCCGATCCTGGTCGGCGGCATCTTCAACACGGTCAACCCAAGCGTCTACGCGCAGCGCGAGACGCCGGTGCCGCTGAAGGCGCGCTATATGAAGAAGGACCTCTCCGACTGGGCGCGCTCGGCGGGCCTCGCCATCAAGATGCCGCCGACGGTGTTTCCGGTGAACAGCGTCAAAGCGATGCGCGGCTGCATCTGGCTCGGTAAGGAGATGGTGCCGTTCGCGACATCAGTGTTCGAGACCTATTGGGGCGGCGACAAAGACATCTCGCAGGACGCGGTGCTGGCTGAGATCTGCAAGAAGGTCGGGATCGACGAGCAAAAGTTCTTCGCTGGCATTTCCGAGCAGGGCATCAAGGATCAGCTCAAGGCCAATACGGAGGAGGTCGTGGCGCGCGGCGGCTTCGGCTCGCCGACCATCTTCGTGAACAAGACCGACATGTATTTCGGCAATGATCGCCTGCCGCTGATCCGCGAGGCTCTGCTGCGCAGCAAGGCGAGCGCGGCCTGATGGTGCGCGCTGTTGTCTGCCGCGCGCTCGGCGCGCCCGAAACCTTGCGGCTGGAGGAGTTTCCGTCGCGCGTCCTGAAGCCGGGCGAGGTGCGCGTTGCGATCCGTGCCGCTGGTTTGAATTTCCCTGATGTGCTGATGGCGGCCGGCGAATATCAGCTCAAGCCGGAGCTGCCGTTCACGCCTGGCATGGAAGCCGCCGGCGACGTCACCGAGGTCGGTGCGGAGGCGAGGGGCGTTGCCGTCGGCGACAAGGTCATCGTGAAAATGCGCCACGGCGCTTTCACCGATGAGGCCGTGGTGACGCCGGCGCAGCTCACGCCGATGCCGTCCACCTTCGATTACGCAGAGGCCGCGACGTATCTCGCCGGCCACGGCACCGCCTATCACGCGCTGATCGATCGCGGCCGGGTCGAGCCCGGCGAGGTGCTGCTGGTGCACGGCGCCGGCGGCGGCGTCGGCCTTGCAGCCGTCGAGATCGGCAAGATGCTCGGCGCAACCGTGATCGCGACCGCCTCCAGCGACGAGAAACTCGCGATCGCAAAATCGCGCGGTGCCGATCACCTCGTGCGCTACGACCGCGAGCCGTTCCGCGATGCCGTCAAGCGCATCACCGACGGCCGCGGCGCGGACGTGGTGTTCGATCCCGTCGGCGGTCAGGTCTTTGAAGATTCGATGCGCTGCATCGCCTGGGGCGCGCGGCTCCTGGTGATCGGTTTTACCGGCGGTATCGGTTCGGCCAAGACCAACCTGCTGCTGATCAAGGGCGCCAGCGTGTTAGGGGTGCGCGCCGGCGAAGCCGTGCGGAAGAACCCCGCGCTGGGCGAGGTGCGCCTGAAGGCGCTCTTGCAGTGGGCGGAGGAGGGCAAGCTCCGTCCCAACATCTCACATCGCCTCCCGCTGGACGATTACGCAAAAGCGATGCGGCTGTTGTTGGATCGCAAGGCGATCGGGCGCGTGGCGCTGGTGATGCAGTGACGGTGCCGTGGTGACGGTGCCGTAGGGTGGGCAAAGGCGCTCTTGCGCCGTGCCCACCATCTCTCAATGATAACGAAAGAACGTGGGCACGCTTCGCTTTGCCCACCCTACGAGAAGTCGCGAAAGCCTCACTTATACTCCCGCTCCGTCCACCACGGGAAATAGTCCGGCATATCGCTCGACACCTTGTTCTTGAACTGCGCCGGGCGCTTCTCCAGGAACGAGACCACGCCTTCCTTCACATCGTCCGAGCGGCCGCGGGTGTAGATGCCGCGGCTGTCGACCTTATGGGCCTCCATAGGATCGTCGGCGCCCATCATGCGCCACATCATCTGGCGGATCAGCGCCACCGAGACCGGGGCGGTCTTGGCGGCGAACTCCTTGGCGAGCGCGCGGGCGGTGGGGAGCAGATCATCGGGAGCTACGACCTTGCTGACGAGGTGTCCGGCGAGGGCTTCCTGCGCGGGGAAGACGCGGCCCGAGTAGCACCATTCCAGCGCCTGCGAGATGCCGACGATGCGCGGCAGGAACCAGCTCGATGCCGCCTCCGGCACGATGCCGCGCTGGGAGAACACGAAGCCGAACCGCGCGGCGTCGGATGCAATGCGGATGTCCATCGCAAGCTGCATGGTGACGCCGATGCCGACGGCAGGGCCGTTCACCGCGGCTATGACGGGCTTCAGGCACTTGAAGATGCGCAAGGTCACCTGGCCGCCGCCGTCGCGCACCTGCGGATCGCTGTAATCGACCTTGCCGTCGGCGAAACGTTTCACCGGCCCGCGCCGCGCGTCGCGATCGAACGTGTCGGCGCCTGACGACAGATCGGCGCCCGCGCAAAAGCCGCGGCCGGCGCCGGTGACGATGATGGCGCGGACATTGTCGTCCTTGTCGGCGGCGTCGAACGCGTCGATCAGCTCGGCTTGCATCTGAGCGTTGAAGGCGTTGAGCTTGTCGGGCCGGTTCAGCGTGATGGTGAGGATCTGCTCGGCGACCTCGTATTTGATCGTCTCATACGCCATGGGGGGTCCTTCCCTTGTCTCTTTGTCGTTTTCTCTAGCACGTCATTCCGGGGCGCGCGAAGCGCGAGCCCGGAATCCATCTCTCCGCGCCAGTAGCGCCCATGAATGGATTCCGGGCTTGCGCCAAGAGGGCGCAACCCGGAATGACGGTGCGTTTAATGAGCCGGCGGCTTCGGCCAGGGCCGCTGCGTTCCGCGCAGGCCCTCAAAGGCCTTGGCCATGCCGAGCACGCCGATATCGTCGAAGCGGCGTCCGACGATCTGCACGCCGATGGGAAAACCCTTGGCATCGAAGCCGCCATTGATGGAGACGGCCGGGTTCTCCGACATATTCCACGGCACGGTATAGGCGATGTGCTCGAACGGCTTCATGGGATCGTTGATCGGTGAGGCCCATTCCGCCGGAAAATTCACGTTCGGCGCGGTCGGCGAGATCACGTAGTCGAGCTCGCAGAACAGCTTTGACGCCGCAGCGCGGATGGCCATGGTCTGGTTGAAGCCACGGATGACGTCGACGCCCGACAATTTCGCGCCGGACTCGCCCCATTTGAAGATGTAGGGCAGCACTTTTGCCTGTTCGGCCGGCGTCAACTTGGCGAGGTCGTCCCACATCCGCGCGCGCCAGAAATTGTCGAGGCCGTCGAGCATCTCGCGGGTGAGGATGCCGTCGACTTCGGTGACGACGCTGCCTGCGGACTCGAATGCCTTCGCGGCCTTCACCGCGACCTCGCGCACCGGCTTCTCCAGCGCCATGCCGCATCCGGGATCGAGCATCAGGCCGATGCGCAGTTTTCGCGGCGACTTCTCCAGTCCCTTCCAGTTGAGCGGCTCGGCGGGCAGGCTCATGCCGTCGCGCCGGTCGGGCTTTGCGATCACGCTCATCATCAGCGCGCAATCATCGACCGTGCGGGTCATCGGACCGGCGACGCGGCCGACATAGGTGGGATCGATCGGCACGCGGCCAAAGCTCGGCTTCAGGCCGACGAGGCCACACCAGCCCGCGGGCAGGCGCACCGAGCCGCCGATATCTGTGCCGAGATGCAAGGGGCCGTAGCCGGCCGCCGCAGCAGAGCCCGCGCCCGCGCTGGAGCCGCCGGGATTCTTGGAGAGGTCCCAAGGATTGCGCGCGAGCGCATGGAAAGAGGAGAGCCCCGAGGACAGCATGCCGTAATCGGGCATGGTGGTCTTGGCGAAGATCACCGCGCCTGCCTCGCGCAACCGCGCGGCGGGCGGGGCGTCCTTCTCGGCTGGCACAAGCTTGACGGAGGCCGCGCCCAGCGGCACCGGCACGCCCTTGGTGGCGATGTTGTCCTTGACCGTAACCGGCACGCCGTCGAGCGGGCCCGAGGGTTCGCCGCCGGTCCAGCGCGCGGTCGAGGCCTTGGCGACCTCGCGCGCGCTGTCGGGATCGAATGCATAGAGCGCCTTCAGGTGCGGCTCCCACGCAGCGACATGCGCGAGCACGTCCTCCAGCACCTCGCTCGGCGAGAATTGTTTTGCGCGATAGCCCGCGATCAGGTCGACCGCGGACAGATCGTGCAGCGAGGTGACGGCCTCTTCGACGCTCTTTTTATGCATTGCTAGCTCACCGGCATGCGCGTTTCGATGATACGGGCGAACATGCTGGCACCGATCGGCAGGATCTTGTCGTCGAGCACGAAGCCGGGATTGTGCACCGGCACCGAGCCGTCATGGCCGACCCAGAAATAGGCGCCGGGAATGGTCTGCAGCATGTCGGCGAAATCCTCGCTGCCCATCTTCGGCTGGGCGCGGGTGATCACGTTGGCCGGATCGACCACAGTGCGCGCGACCTCCTCGACCACCTTGGACTGCTCGACCTGGTTGACCAGCACGCCGAAG
Organism: Bradyrhizobium genosp. SA-4 str. CB756; assembly: GCF_000473125.1. NCBI lineage: Bacteria > Pseudomonadati > Pseudomonadota > Alphaproteobacteria > Hyphomicrobiales > Nitrobacteraceae > Bradyrhizobium > Bradyrhizobium genosp. SA-4. The sequence goes on from NZ_KI421499.1 coordinate 1,644,054, forward strand.
GTGTCGCGGATGTCGGCCTCGATCTCGCACTGATAGGCGGCCGCAACGCCGGCGCAGATCGTGCGGATGCGTTCGGCGATCAGGGCGCGGACTTCATTGGAGAAGGTCCGGATCGTGCCGCACAGATGCGCATCGCCGGGAATGACGTTGTAGGCCGAGCCGGCATGAATCTGGGTGATCGAGATGACGGCGGCCTGCAGCGGGTCGACGTTGCGGCTGACGATGGTCTGGATCGCCTGCGCCAGCGTGGTGGCGATGATCACCGCGTCCTTGGAGCGCTCGGGCATCGCGCCATGCGCGCCATAGCCGGTGATGCGGAGATCGAAGAAGTCGGCGCCGGCCATCGCGGGGCCGGGCAGGATCGCGATCTCGCCATGGTTGAGGTCGGGCGCGTTGTGCAGGCCGTAGAGTTCGTCGCACGGAAACTTCTCGAACAGCCCGTCCTTGATCATCGCGCGGGCGCCGCCGAGGCCTTCCTCGGCCGGCTGGAAGATCAGATGCACGGTGCCGTCGAAATTCCGGGTCTCGGCGAGATAGCGCGCGGTGCCGAGCAGAATGGTGGTGTGGCCGTCATGGCCGCAACCGTGGAAGCGGCCAGGGATCTTCGAGCTCCATTTCAGATTGGTGTTCTCTTCCATCGGCAGCGCGTCCATGTCGGCGCGCAGGCCGATGCGCTTGCTGCCCGAACCGTTGCCCTTGATGACGCCGATCACGCCGGTGCCGCCGAGACCGCGATGCACCTCGATGCCCCAGCTCGTGAGCTTGTCGGCGACGATGCCGGACGTCCGCACTTCCTCGAAGCCGATCTCGGGATGGGCGTGGAGGTCGCGCCTGATGGCGGTGAGTTCGTCGGCGTAGCCGTCGATGCGGTCGATCGTGGGCATGGGTTCCTGTCCGGTTAGCGTGAAGGAGGATTGAAGACGGGGCCGTTCGGCTTGATGCGGATGCCCGGACGGAGGCGCGTCCAGGGCAGCGAGGCGGTATCGGCCGGCATCGCGCCGGGCGCGGCGCAGATCATCAGCTTTTCCGCGATCGGCTCGAAGTCGGCGCGGAAATGCACCGAGCTCTTGTTGACCAAAATCTTCTCCTGCGTCGGCTCGATGCCGACATAGCGGTACATCGCCTGGTCCGCGAGCTGCGCCTTGTGCGAGGAGACGACGACGCGGACGTCGCCGATGCGCAAGGCTGCGGAGGGGCCCATCTCCATCTCGCGGCCGCCATAATAGGGGCCGGGCGCGATGAAGCGGCCGTCGGAGAGTTGTTCGACCACGAAGGTCTCGCGATAGGGCTCGTCGCCGGGAATGCCGGACTTGCCGCCGAGCGACAGCGTCACGGTGGCGCCGACGCCGGCCGCATGCGCAGCCCTGGCCGATTCCGGATCGTAGATCGCGCCGGTCGCAGCGCTCGCCTTGTTGCGCACCAGCGCGCGCAGCATGCCGGTGGTGTCGGAATCGCCGCCGGCGCCGGGATTGTCCTGGGTGTCGGCGATGATGATCGGCTTGCTCGCGGTCTTCGAAAGTTCCATGGCGTGGCGCACGCCGTCGTCGGGCGACCAGATCTTGCCGTCGAAATCGTCCTCGTGGCTTTCGATCAGTTTGATGATCGTGTCCGCCGCGCGGTCGGCGTCGGCTTGCGTCCTGCCATAGGCGAACACGCTCGGGCCGCAGTCGCGGAAATCGGCGGCGGGGAAGCCGGGCGCGAAGGAGAGGGTGGGAACCGCATCGCTCTCGAGGCTAGCGAGCTTCTGGTAGATGCCCCTGGTCGGCTGGTCGTTGGTGCACTGCCAGCTGATCGGGATCAGGAACGGCAATTGCCGGAACGCCTTGGCAAAGCGCTGCTTCGTCTTCAGCAGCAGCGCGAGATGGTGCGCGGCGGCGCGGCCGGTGTCGGCCATGTCGACATGGGGATAGGTGCGGTAGGCGATCAGCGCGTCGGCATGCTCCATCATCTCGGGCGTGACGTTGGCGTGCAGGTCGAGGCTTGCGACCAGCGGAACATCCTTGCCGATGACGCGGCGCACGCGCGCCAGGATTTCACCTTCGCCGTCGTCGAGATGCTCGGTCACCATGGCACCGTGCAGGTCCAGATAGACGGCGTCGATCGGGCCGGCGGCTTTGATGCCGTCGACCATGACCTTCACGATGCGCTCGAAGGCGTCCTTGGTAACGTGGGCGGACGGGCTCGCGCCGCAGGCGATGGTCGGAATGAGTTCCCAGCCATTGGCCTCGGTGCTGTCGGCGAAGCCGGCAAGGCCGACATTGATGCGCCGCATCACCTTCAGCACGTCGGCGCCTTCGGTCATCGCGGGCCAGCCGCCGCCATGCTGGAAGTCGGCGAACGTCGCCTTGGTCGGGGCGAAGGTGTTGGTCTCGTGCAGGAAGCCGCCGACGGCGATACGTGTCATCAATTCAGGTCCAGTCGATCAAGAAGGCGCGACGTTAGCCTTGGCCTTGAGGAGAGAGCAAGGCGGGAAGCAATCGCGCCATGCATAGGGTCAAGCTGTTTTGGGAATGCTGCTCCGCCGTCATTCCGGGGCGCGCCACTTGGCGCGAGCTCGGAATCCATCAGGCGGCAGACTCTGCCGCGCGATGGATTCCGGGCTCATCGCTTCGCGATGCCCCGGAATGACAGTGGAGAGATTACACGCTGGCCGCCACGCCCTCCGACACCGGCCGGAAGTTCGCAAAATCCCAGTTGCGGCCGGGGGCGGCGTCGAGGAGCGCCTTGGTATAAGCCTCCTTTGGATGCGTCAGCACCTCGGCGGCGGGGCCCTGTTCGACCACGCGGCCGTGCTGCATCACTACGACCTCGTCGCAGATTTGCGCGGCGACGCGCAAGTCGTGGGTGATGAACAGGATGGCGATGCCGAGCCGCTTCTGGATCTCGTCCAGCAGTTCCAGCACCTGCGCCTGCACCGAGACGTCGAGCGCGGAGACCGCTTCGTCCGCGACCAGCACGTCCGGATCGAGCGCGAGCGCGCGCGCAATGGCGATGCGCTGGCGCTGGCCGCCGGAGAACTGGTGCGGATAGCGCGACACCGCGTCGGCCGGCAGGCCGACGAGCTCGAGCAATTCGCGGGCGCGCTTCATCGCATCCGCGTGCGAGACGCCGTAATTGATCGGCCCTTCCGCGATGCTCTCGCCGACGGTGACGCGCGGGTTGAGCGAGCGGTAGGGATCCTGGAACACGATCTGGATCTTCTGCCGGTGCGGCTGGAGCAGGCGGCGCGAGATGTCCGAAATCTCGCGGCCGGCAAGTCGCACGCCGCCGGAGGTCGGATCGATCAGGCGCACGATGCAGCGCGCCACGGTCGACTTGCCCGAGCCGCTCTCGCCGACGATGCCGAGCGTGCGGCCCTTGCGCAGCGTCAGCGTCACCTTGTCGGCGGCGACGACCTCGCGGCCTTTGCCGAAGAAGGCGCGCTCCTTGTAGATCTTGCTGAGGTCGTTGGTCTCGAGCACGACGGGCTCGCGGCTCTCCTCGCGCGGCGACCGCGGCACCAGGCTCGGCACCGACGCCAGCAAATTGCGGGTGTAGTCCATCGATGGTTTGCGCAGCACGGTCTCGAGCGGGCCGGTCTCGACCAGCCGTCCCTGCCGCATCACCGCGACGCGGTCGGCGATCTCGGCGACCACGCCCATGTCATGGGTGATGAACAAGACGGCGGTGCCGTGATCGCGCTGGAGGTCGCGGATCAATGTCAGGATCTGCTTCTGCGTGGTGACGTCGAGCGCGGTGGTCGGCTCGTCCGCGATCAGCAGCTTCGGCTCCAGCACGAGGGCCATCGCGATCATGATGCGCTGGCGCTGGCCGCCGGAGAGGCGGTGCGGGTAGGAGGCGAAGATGCGCTCGACCTGGGGCAGGCGGACCTGCTCCATCATGTCGAGGATGCGCTTCTTGCGCGCCCTGGCGTCGAGATCGGTGTGGGCGCGCAGCACCTCGTCGATCTGGCGGCCGACCGGCACGACCGGATTGAGCGCGGTCATCGGCTCCTGGAAGATCATCGCCATCTGCGTCGCGCGTAGCTGGCGCAGGCGGCGGTCGGTCGCGGTGAGCAGCTCCTCGCCGACCAGCTTGATGCTGCCGGAGGTCGGCACCAGCGTGCCCTTCGGCAACAGGCCCATGGTGGTGAGCGAGGTCACCGACTTGCCCGAGCCGCTTTCGCCGACGAGGCACAGCGTCTCGCGCTCGCGCACCTGGATCGAGATGCCGTCGATGATCTTCGCGCCGCCCGGCCTCTTGCCGACGGAGACGACGAGGTTGTTGATGTCGAGGACGGTGTTGGTCACTTCAATTCTCTCCGCCGTCATTGGGCGCGCGCAGCGCGAACTACGGTGCGCAATTGCGCACCTGAGAATCCATCGGGCCGCAGTGTTGGTGGTGAAATGGATTCCGGGCTCGCGACTTCGTCGCGCCCCGGAATGACAGCGGTATTGGTTTCACTTCCCCTCCCGCTGCTTCATGCGGGGATCGAGAGCGTCGCGGGCGGCGTCGCCGATCAGGTTGATGCTGAGGATCGCGATCGAGAGCAAAAGGCCCGGCCAGAAGATCAGCGATGGCTTGATCTGGAAGTACTGGCGGCCCTCGGCCATGATGTTGCCCCAGGTCGGCGTCTCCGGCGAGATGCCGGCGCCGAGGAAGGACAGGATGGCCTCGGTCAGGATCGCGGAGGCGCAGACATAGGTGCCCTGGACGATCAGCGGTGCGATCGTGTTCGGCATCAGGTGCCGCCACATGATCTTCGGCAAGGACGAGCCGACCGAGATCGCCGCCTCGACATAAGGCTCTTCGCGTGCCGACAGCACGACCGAGCGCACCAGGCGCGCCACGCGCGGAATTTCGGGGATGGTGATCGCGACCAGCACGGTCCAGATGCTGGCGCCAGACAGGGACACCACGGCGATCGCGAGCAGGATGCTCGGCATCGCCATCAGGCCGTCCATGATGCGCATCATGACGGCATCGACCAGCTTGAAGAAGCCGGAGACGAGGCCGATCGAAAGGCCGATGGCGATCGACAGGATCGCCGAGCCGATGCCGATCAGCAGCGAGACCCGCCCGCCATAGATGACGCGCGACAACAGGTCACGGCCATAGGCGTCGGTGCCGAGCAGGTACTGCGCCGAGGACGGCTTCAGCCGCTGCGAGGGCGCAAGCTGGATCGGGTCGTGTGGCGCGATCAGCGGCGCCAGGATCGAGATCAGCACGATCAGGGCGAGCAGCACCGTGGCCGCCGCGATGATCGGCGTCGAGGTGAGGAATCCGAACCGTGGCCGCAGCGGCGAGGTGATCGGAATGGAGGACCGGGGAAGGCTATCGACAGACATCGTTGTTGTTATCCTTAAGCCCTAGTACCGGATCCGGGGATCGAGCAGCGTGTAGGCGACGTCGATCAGGAGGTTGACGACGACATAGATCAGCGAGGTCAACAGGATCATCGCCTGGATCACCGGATAGTCGCGCGCCAGCACCGCATCGACGGTGAGGCGGCCGATGCCGGGGATGTTGAACACGCTCTCGGTGACGACGACGCCGGAGATCAGCAGCGCAAAGCCGGTGCCGATCACGGTGATCACGGGCACGGCGGCGTTGCGCAGCGCGTGCCGCATCATCACGGCGACCTCGTTGATGCCCTTCGCGCGTGCGGTGCGGACGTAGTCCTCACCGAGCACGTCGAGCATCGCCGCCCGCGTCATGCGCGCGATCAGCGCGATGTAGATGAAGGACAGGGCGCAGGTCGGCAGGATGATGCGCTCGAAGAACGGACCGAAGCCGTTCGAGATGCTCTTGAAGCCCTGCACCGGCACCCAGCGCAGGTCGATCGCGAAGACCTCGATCAGGATGTAGCCGACCACGAACACCGGCACCGAGAAGCCGAGCACCGACAGGCCCATCACGAAGCGGTCGATCCAGGTGCCGTGCTTCCACGCCGCGATCACGCCCAGGGGCACGGCGACGATGACGGCGAGGATGATGGTCGACAGCGCGATCGAGATCGACGGCTCGACGCGCTGGCCGATCATCTTCAGCACCGGCAGGTTGGAGATCAGCGATGTGCCGAGGTCGCCGTGCAAGAGCTTGTTCACCCAGGTGATGAACTGCACGATCAGCGGCTCGTTGAGGCCGAGCGAGGCGCGGATGCGCTCCAGCCGTTCCGGCGTCGCGTTGTCACCGGCGAGAATCGCGGCGGGATCGCCGGGGGTGAGGCGGAGCAGGAGGAAGACGAACAGCGCCACGACGCCCATCACGGGCACGGCGGCGAAAATTCGGCGAACGAGATATCCCAGCAAGTTGGATCCGTCAGATTAGAGACAAATTGCGGCAGGGCCTTCGGCAGGTTGCCATCAGCCTAACATTTCAGCAATTCCCGTGCCATCCGGGCCACAGGTTTTGCAGGGCCGGTCTTCTCAGCGGTCTTCGTAGGGTGGGCAAAGCGAAGCGTGCCCACCGGACGGAAATGGTGGGCACGGCGCAAGAGCGCCTTTGCCCACCCTACGAACCAACGCATCGCCCCGGAATGATGACCCCCATCAGTCCAGCGTCGCCAGCAGCCCCGCCATCAGCCGGCCGCGCTCGACCAGGCTCTCGACCTCGATATACTCCTCCAGCGTGTGGCCGTTGCCGCCACGCACGCCCAGGCCGTCGAGCGTCGGAATCCCCATCGCGCCGGTGAAGTTGCCGTCGGAACCGCCGCCGGCGCTCGCATGCGGCAGCTCGGCGCCGAGCGACTTGGCGATGCCGCGCGCCTTTTCATAGAGCGCCATGGTGCCGGCATCCGGTTCCCACACCGGACGCGTCACGCCGCGCGTGACCTTGAAGGCGACATCGTTGGTGGTGCCCGATAGCGCCAGCATCCGCTCGACGCCGCGATCGAGGTCGGCCTGGCGCTTGGCCATGGAGAGCGCTTCGCCGGTCGCGGTCGTGGCAACGCAATTGACCCATTGTCCGCCATGCACGACGCCGACCGAGAAGGTGCAGTCCTCCGTCGTCATCGCGTCGATGGCGAGGATCTGCCGCGCCATTTCGCGGATCGCCGAGCGTCCTGCCGACAATGTCGCACCGGCGTGGCTCGGCCGGCCCGTCGCCTCGAGATTGAATCGTGCGATGGCGTAACGTCCGGTGGTGACGCCGTTGTCGGCGCGGCCGGGCTCAGGCACCAGCACGTATTTGTTGCGCGCGGCTTCCGCCTCGATGATGTCTCGCGTCGAGGGTGTGCCGACCTCCTCGTCCGGCGTGAACAGCACGGTGATCGGAAGTGGCGTGGTGAAGGCGGCGCGCGCCAGCTGCCGGATCGCTTCCAGCGAGAGGTAGTTGCCGCCCTTCATGTCGTAGATGCCGGGGCCGTAGCACCTTTTGCCCTCGCGCCGCCATTTCAGCTTCTCGATGGTGCCGACAGGGTGGACGGTATCCATGTGGCCGGCGATCAGGATGCCCGGCTCGCCCTGCTTCGGGTGCGGGAAGCGCGCGCGGATGACGCCGCCGAAACCCTGGCGGCCGGCGATGCGTTCGATCGTCGCACCCATGATCGCCATATCCCGCGCTGCGATATCGAGCATGCGGTTCACAGCGTTCGCGTCCCAGGTCGGGCTTTCGCATTCCACCCAGGTGCGCAGGCCCTCGAGCATGGCCTCGGAATCGAAGGGAAGATTGGCTGGATTCATCTCAATGTCTCTCAGGCTTCGAAAGATGGAACGCACATTGCATCGGTGCAGTGGGACGAGCGGAGAGAGTTGTAGAGCCAAACCGATCCTTGTGGAGCCCGTGCGCGCGCCGCCAGGGCTTGCAGTGAAACCGGATTGACGCGCTCAAGACTGTCTGCAAGTCTCGAAAAGATAAAGGCATTGCATGAGGTTGGTTCGCCCAAAGAACGGACCGGATGCTCAACCAATAACCTGCCTTTGAACAGTTTCACGTCAGGAGAAACTTTCCATGTTCCACTTCATGCGCCGGAGGCCTCGCGCGTTCGCCTCCAAACTTGCGCTGTCGGTCGTCGCGCTTTCGGTCGGCCTGGCGTCGCCAGTGCTTGCGGCCGACAAGACCATCACGGCCGTGATGCATTCGGACCTGCGCATCATCGATCCGATCTTCACCACGGCCTATATCACGCGCGACCATGGCTACATGGTCTACGACACGCTGGTGGCCACCGATTCGAACTTCAAGGTCCAGCCGCAGATGGCGGACTGGAAGGTCTCCGACGACAAGCTCACCTACACCTTCATCTTGCGCGACGGCCTGAAGTGGCATGACGGCGCGCCGGTGACGGCGGAAGACTGCGTCGCCTCGCTCAAGCGCTGGGCAGCCGTCGACGGCATGGGCCAGAAGCTGATGGACTTCACCGCGAGCCTCGAGGCGAGCGACGCCAAGACCATCACGCTGAAGCTGAAGGAGCCCTACGGCCTCGTGCTGGACTCCATTGGAAAGCCCTCGTCGCGCGTCGCCTTCATGATGCCGAAGCGTCTTGCCGAGACGCCGCCGGACAAGCAGATCCCCGAGCAGATCGGCTCCGGCCCCTTCAAGTTCGTGCAGTCGGAATTCCAGCCGGGTGTGAAGGCGGTCTACGTCAAGAACACCGACTACGTGCCGCGCAAGGAGCCGTCGAGCTGGACCTCGGGCGGCAAGGTGGTGAAGGTCGACCGCGTTGAGTGGATCACGATGCCGGACTCGCAGACGGCCGTGAACGCGTTGCAGTCGGGCGACATCGATTTCATGGAAAATCTGCCCTACGACATGCTGCCGGTGCTGGAGGCGAACAAGGAGCTCACGATCGACGTCTCCAACAAGTTCGGATACCAGACGCTCGGGCGCATGAACTTCCTCTATCCGCCCTTCGACAACGTCAAGGTGCGCCGCGCCGCCTTCCTGGCGATGAACCAGAAGGACGTGCTCGACGCGCTGATCGGCAACGCCAAATATCAGAAGGTCTGCGGCGCGTTCTTCGTCTGCGACACGCCGCTCGCGACCGATGTCGGCGCCGAGACCCTGATCAAGGGCAACGGCATGGCGGAGGCCAAGAAGGCGCTCGCCGAATCCGGCTATGACGGCACGCCAGTTGTGGTCATGGCGCCCGGCGATGTCACCACGCTGAAGGCGCAGCCGATCGTGGCGGCCCAGCTCCTGCGCGAAGCCGGCTTCAAGGTCGACCTGCAGGCGACCGACTGGCAGACCGTTGTGAGCCGCCGCGCCAGCCAGAAGCCGCCGAAGGAGGGCGGCTGGAACATGTTCTTCACCAACTGGGTCGCGGCCGACGTCGCCAATCCGATCGCCAATCTCTCGATCGGCGGCCAGGGCAAGAAGGGCTGGTTCGGCTGGGCGGAAAACGCCAAGATCGAGCAGCTCAAGGACGCCTTCGTCCGCGCCGCCTCGCTCGACGAGCAGAAGAAGATCGCGACCGAGATCCAGAAGGAAGCCTATGACCAGGTGATCTACATTCCGCTCGGTCAATATCTTCTGCCGAGCGGCTGGCGCAAGTCGCTGACCGGCGTGCTCGATGGCCCGGCCACCCCGGTGTTCTGGAACATCGACAAGTCCGAGTGAGGCGAGGGCACGCTCCCGCACCCTTCGTACCGATCGTCACGCGGCGCCGCTGTCACCAGCGGCGCCGCTCGCCAGACGAGCTTCCAGGAGAACTTCCCAAGAGACCCACCCAAGAAAACTTGCCATGAGAATTTCAGTGCTCCAACTCATGCGCCGGCGGCGTCGGGCGTTCGTCTCCCTACTTGCGATTTCAGTCGTGGCGCTTTCGGCACTGGCCTCGCCGGCTCTTGCCGCAGGCAAGACCATCACCGCCGTGATGCATTCGGATCTGCGCGTCCTCGATCCGATTTTCACCAGCGCCTATATCTCGCGTGATCATGGCTACATGATCTACGACACGCTGATCGCGACGGATTCGAACTTCAAGATCCAGCCGCAGATGGCGGACTGGAAGATCTCCGACGACAAGCTGACCTACACCTTCACGCTGCGCGACGGTTTGAAGTGGCACGACGGTACGCCGGTCACCGCGGAAGATTGCGTTGCCTCCCTGAAGCGCTGGGCCGTTGTCGATAGCATGGGTCAGCAGATGATGCTGTTCACCGCGAGCATCGAGGCGACCGACCCCAAGACCATCACGCTGAAGCTAAAGGAGCCGTACGCGCTCGTGCTGGAAGCGATCGGCAAGCCGTCCTCGCGGGTGGCTTTCATGATGCCGAAGCGTCTCGCCGAGACGCCGGCGGACAAGCAGATATCCGAGCAGATCGGCTCCGGCCCCTTCAAGTTCGTGCAGTCGGAATTCCAGCCCGGGGTGAAGTCGGTCTACGTCAAGAACACCGATTACGTGCCGCGCAAAGAGCCGGCGAGCTGGACCGCCGGCGGCAAGGTCGCGAAGGTCGATCGCGTCGAATGGATTACGATGCCGGACCCGCAGACCGCGCTGAACGCGCTGCAGTCGGGCGACATCGATTTCATGGAAAATCCCGCCATCGAAATGTTGCCCACCATCGAAGCCGACAAAGAGCTCAAGCTCGAGATCCTGAACAAGTTCGGCTACCAGACGGGCGCTCGGATGAACTTCCTTCATCCGCCATTCGACAACGTCAAGGTCCGCCGTGCGGCACTTATGGCGGTCAACCAGAAGGACGTGCTCGACGCGCTGATCGGCAATCCCAAGTACTACAAGGCTTGCGCCGCGGTCTTCATCTGCGACACGCCGTTCGCGACGGAGGTTGGCGGTGAGACCCTCGCCAAGGGCGGCGACATGGCTGCGGCCAAAAAGGCGCTCGCCGAGTCCGGTTACGATGGGACGCCGGTCGTGCTCATGGCGCCGGGCGACGTGCTGACACTGAAGGCCCAACCGATCGTGGTGGCCCAGCAACTGCGCGAAGCCGGCTTCAAGGTCGACTTGCAGGCCACCGATTGGCAGACGGTGGTGAGCCGGCGCGCCAGCCAGAAGCCCCCGAAAGAGGGCGGCTGGAACATGTTCATCACCAACTGGGTCAGCGCCGACGTGTCGAACCCGATCTCCAACATCGCTGTCGGCGGGCAAGGCAAGAAGGGCGGCTGGTTCGGCTGGGCGGAGGATGCCAAGGTCGAGCAACTCAAGGACGCTTTCGTTCGCGCGGCTTCGCTCGACGATCAGAAGAAGATCGCGACCGAGATCCAGAAGGAGACCTATGACCAGGTGCTCTACGTTCCGCTCGGCCAGTATCAGGCGCCGAGCGCGTGGCGGAAGTCGCTCTCCGGCGTGATCGACGGTCCGGCAACGCCGGTGTTCTGGAACATCGACAAGTCCGAGTAGGACGTGGACTGATAAGGCGTAGCCATAGCCTGATCGAGGCAAGCTGAACGAAAGCGAGGTAGTTCGCTGCCAGCTTGTCGTAGCGTGTTGTCTAATTCAGTCGGCGATCATAGCCACGATCGGCATCAGCCGTTTCGCGCCAGGAAAACTGCAGAAGGCTCCACCTCGATGAGGAACTCATCCTTGGCCAGGCTTGGCACTCCAATCCAGGTTGTACACGGCGGATTATCGCCGAACGCCGCTTTGAGGGCGCCGCTAATCGCTTTGCCTTCGTGTAGATGGCTCTGCTTGATGTAGAGCCGCAACGCACCCACCTGATCGAGTTTCGCACCAACCGATGCCAGCGCAACGCTAAGATTTTCTAGGCTCTTGCTGAGTTGACTGCCGATGTCGCCAGCGCCAACGACGTTCTGGTCTGCGTCCCAAGCAACCTGGCCGGACACATACACAACGTCGCCCAACGGTGTGGGGACAGTAGCAACCTGCGCGAAACCGTAGCGCAAGCTATCGAAGATTCCGACAGGAACATGCACCGATCGGCTCATGAAGGCTCCCTTGGTCAGAGCGCCAGTCGGCGGCGCCACCACTAGGCCGTGTATCTATGAACCCAGCGGCGTCACGTAACTGGTGACGAGGTCCGCTTTGTTCCAATAGCCACCAAGTGCGTGCGGTAGCGCAGATCGAGGCAGCCAACGGTCGATATAATGCAGGAAGCTACCGATCCGCAAACGCATCGGATACAAGAGGCGACGCATAAGTTCGGGACATTGAGCCGGAAAGCATGTCATCTCCGGGAGCAAGTGCGTCTACGAGCGCGGCAGCCCGATCGCCGACGGTCGCGGGTCAAACCAGACCCATATTTCATGCGCTCACCGATCGGCGGGAAGCAGGAAAATTGCTGCAAGAACGCCCAAGATTGCTGTTGACGCCGCGGTAGCAAAAATGGCCTCGAAGGCTTGCCCGCCACCAACTACGGCCAGCGCAGCGATCCCAAGCGCGAAGCCACCCTGTCGCGCCACGATCGTCATGGCAGAGGCCATGCCGGAACGGTCTGGCGGGGCGAGCGCAAGCAGGGCACCCGAAAGTTGCGGGTGGGCGAGCGCCGCGCCGCTGCCGATCGCTGCCATGCCCGCGAGCATAAGGACGAGGGTCTCGGCCGTATCGGTCCGCCAGAGGGATGCAAGTAAAAGGAGATTGCCGACCGCGAGTATCGCGAGAGAATGTGCAAAGTGCCAGCGCCAACCGATGCGCATCACGAGGTGGCCGCCAATTGGCGGCACGATGAGCATCGGCGCCGTGGCAGCGAGCAGCGCGAGGCCAGTACGATTGGCGTGCCACCCGAATGCGCTCTGCATCGCTGGCGGCAGATAAACAAGGATGGCCCAGTAGCTGACGGAGACCGCAATCAGCAGCAGGCCGACACCGATCATCGCGGGTGTCCCGAACACGGCCGGGTCGAGGAGCGGCACAGCGCGCCGACGCTGTTGAAGCGCGAAGCCTGCCAACAGCAGAAGCGCCGCGCCGCCGAGGCTCGCGGCACCGATCGTGTCGGCACGTAGGCGCAACGTCGCGTCAATCAGCAGCGCGAGTGCCGTCGTCAACAGGGCAACGCCGACAATATCGAGCGGGCGCTTCTCCGCGGCTCGGCTCTCGGCGACGAACCGCGGCACCGCAATGGCCATAGCGACGCAGAACGGCACGTTGATGAAGAAGATCCAGCGCCACCCGGCCCAAGCCGTGATCACGCCACCGAGCGTCGGCCCCACGGCCATCCCAACACCGGAGACGACGCCCATCAAGGCGAACACACGCGCTCTGACGGCAGCATCCGGGAACGCGCTGGCGACGAGCGCCAAGGCGCCTGTGACGACGAACGCTGCGCCAACGCCTTGCAGACCGCGGGCGAGCCACAACGACGGGCCGTCCCAGGCAAGGCCGCAGCCAAGGGAAGCGACAAGGAAGATCACATTGCCGCTCAGCAACGCGCGGCGGCGACCGAAGCGATCGGCGATTGCCCCAGCCGCGAGCAGCATGCCCGTGAAAGCGAGCGAGTACGCATCGATCACCCACGCCGTCGCGTCCATGCCGAAGCTGAGGGTACGCGCCATCGCAGGCAGCGCGACGACGACGGCGGTGACGTCGAGATTCGTGAAGAACGCACCGAGGCCGAGTGTCAGGGCAACGGAAAGATCACGAGCGCATAGGGCGGGTGCCGTTTTCACAAATCCTCTGCCGAACTGGGAAAGTGCCGCGCAGAACCCGCTTGGTATCATCGGTTTGCGCTCGCGGCGTATGCGGAGTGTTCAACTCGGCATGAATCTCCTTCATAATGCCGGCATGACCGCCCAACCTCCATTCGATGCCCTGATTGCCTTCGAAGCCGTGCACCGTCTAGGCAGCGTCACCGCCGCAGCAAGCGACCTCGGCGTGACGCAGAGCGCAGTGAGCCACCGGTTGCGCCGTCTGGAAGACTTTATGGGTTTGCCGCTGCTGACGCGGACTTCGGGCGGCATGCGGCCGACGCCCGCGGGTGAAGCGCTTGCATCCGGCCTCGCGGAGCTCCTCACCGGCCTCGGAGAGCTACGCGCGCGATGCCGCGCTGCGGCCAGCAATGGCCCACTGCGCGTGGGCGTCAGCGCGGCGCTCGCGGACTATTGGCTCGTCGCACGCCTGCCGATGTTCAAGGCCCCATCGACGCCGATCGAACTGATCATCGTCGAGAGCACGGCGCAAGCGATCCGCCTCGATCTCGACATCACGATCCATTGGCTCCTCGAGGACGAGGCACGCGAGACCTCGACGCAGCGCGTGTTGTTCCGCGAGCAGGTCTTCCCCGTTTGCCACGCGCGACTATTGCCGTCCGCGCCGCTCGACGACCCGATGCGCATCGCCGCGCTGCCGCTGATCCATAAGGGGGCTGGCGAAGACGCGAACGCGGGAACCGAGTGGTCCTGGTCGACGTGGTTCGCGCGACTTGGCCTCAACGCGCCGCCGCCGGTTGGACTACGTTACGCCAACATGGCGACGGCGATCGGTGCCGCACTTCAAGGCAGCGGCGTCGTGCTAACGCGCTCACTCCTCGCGCGCGACGCGCTCGTCGACGGCCGCCTTGTGCGCGTGCTGCCTGAGACCTGGGACATGCCGTCGACGAAGGTACACCTCGTGCGCTGGCCCGCGGTCTTGGCAAGTGATGCTCGGGTGAAGGCATTCGTTGCATGGCTTTTGGATGAGGCCGACGAACGCGTCCAATAGGGGCCCGCCGGAAGCGTTGCAGCGCGCTTTGGCTTGTCAGCTTCGTGTCAGCTTTTAACCCTTCCAGTTTCCAATCATTGCTATTTGTTTCTGAATTGAAATAGATGTGCGCAGCTCGCACATCACTTTCGTTCATCAGATTCCCGTGCCGATCGATTTTGCATTCCAGGCGATGGCCGAACAGTCCGATCGCGCGCCAGCGCGATGGCGCCGGCCATTCCTGCGCTGGCTCGACGCCGTCGAGGCGGGCTGGGCCGTGCCGCTTCTCATTGCGTGCTTCGTTGCGGTCTGGACGCTCTATCTTGCGATCGCCTATGCCGGCGGTGGCCTGCATCCCGATACGCTCGAGGCCTGGACGCTGGGCCGGAATTTCGCGTTCGGCTATCACAAGCATCCGCCGCTGATGGGCTGGGTTGCCGCGAGCTGGACCGCGGTCTTTCCGCTGAGCGACTGGTCGCTGCAATTGATGTCGATGGCCAATGCGGGGCTCGCGCTGTTCTGCGTCGATCTGGTCGCGCGGCAGTTCGTGACCGGGCACAAGCGCATCCTGGTGCTGCTGCTGTTGATGCTGACGCCGGCCTATCAATTCCACGCACAGCGCTTCAATGCCAATTCGGTGCTGCTCGCGGTCTGGCCGCTCGCGACTTATTGCTTCCTGCGCGCGTTCGAGACGCGCACCGCGCTGTGGGCGTTTGCCGCGGGATGCACGACGGCGCTGGCGATGGTCGGCAAGTATTATTCGATCTTCCTGGTCGCGAGTTTCGCGTTTGCGGCGCTGGCTCATCCGGCGCGGCGTGCCTATTTCAGCTCGGCTTCGCCCTGGATATCGGCCGTGACCGGGCTCGCCGTGCTGTCGCCGCACATCTACTGGCTGGCGACGACGGGGGCGTCGACCTTCACCTATGCAATGGCCCACGCCAACGGCAATGCCGCAAGCTCGCTCATCGAGGTGAAGAACTTCGTGCTGGGGCTGGCGGCGGCCATGGGCGTGTCCGCGGTGCTCTGGGTGTTGATCGCGGGGACGCGGCTCAAGCAGTTTCCGGCTGATTTCGCGGCCATGAGTCCGGGCCTGCGGCTTCTGTTCTATGTCGCGATCGGCACGATCGTGCTGCCGGTGCTGACGTCGCTCGCGATGGGAACGGATCTGCCCTCGCTATGGGCGCTGCAGGGCTTGTTCCTGTTCGTCGTGCTCATCGTCTGCGGCGCGCGCTATCCGATCGAGCGCTTCTACACCGTCAATGTCACGGTGATCGTCATCGGCGTTGCGCTCGCCGCCGTCCTCGTCGCAGCGCCGATCCACGCTGTCTATCGCAACAATCACGGCTACGAAGAGGGGCGGAATTTCTACGAGCAGGCGGCAAACGAGCTGACGCGGCAATGGCGGGAGCTGACCGGCGAGCCATTGAGTGCCGTGAGCGGCGACGATTCGCTGGCCTTTGCCACCGCGTTCTACAGCCCTGACCATCCCCGTTACGCGCGGCCGTTCGAGTACCAATACAAATGGGGCCTGCCGCGCAAGACGACGCTCGATCGCGGCTGGGCCGCGCTGTGTTTCCACGGCCAGGATCATTGCGGCAGGTGGATGGAATCAGTGTCCGGGCGAGCCGGGCACTTCGTCCGGCGCGAGTTCACCGTGCAGGCAACGCTGTGGGGGAGGCCCGGCGTGATGCGTGACGTCGTGGTGCTGATGGTGCCGCCGCGCGACAGCGGCGCGGCGCCCGAGAGCGCGGCCGACGAGTTCGGTGCCAGCAGGCGTCCTGCGCCTTAAGCTTTAGCAGTGGCTGTCGCGCACCTGCTCGAGGCCCTCGCTCGCGAAGGGCGGAGTGAATGCCGTTCGATCGGCATTCGGCACGGATGGCTTCGCCGCCTGCGCATCCCTGTCGGTACGGTCTTCGCGATGTTCCAGTTCCATAGAGGCAGCCTTTCGAAATTGCTGCAGTACAACATCGCCGTCGCCGGGAAGTTCCTCAACCGATGGGACGATGATGCGGCCGAAACAGCCGTCCCTTTTCCACCACCAGCACGACCGCGAGCGCGGCGAGCGTCGACAGGAAGAAGCCGATCGAGAACGGCAGAAGCGTGCCGTCAAAGCTCTGGCCGATCGCCATGCCGACCACGATGCCGATCAGCGTCGTGATCGAGCCGTAGAGCGAGGACGCAGTGCCGGCGATGTGGCCCTGCGGCTCCATCGCGAGCGCAGTGAAGTTGGCGACCATCATGCCGAACGAGAACATCATCAGCGCCGAGAGCACCATGAACAGCGAGAGCGGCAGCACGCCGAGAATTTCCGTCAGCAGCATGATGCCGGCCACCGCGGCATAGAGGCTCAGCGCGCCATGCGAGATCACGCGCATGCCGAGCCGTCCGACCAGTTGCGAATTGAGGAAGCCGGCCACCGCCGTGCCCGCCGCGATCGCGGCGAAGGCGAGCGGGAAGTAATGGCCGAGGTGATAGACGCCGGTGAACACCTGCTGGGCGCAGAACACGTAGGCGAACAGCGCGCCGATGACGCTGCCGGCGGCCGTCGCATAGCCGATGGTCTGGCGATTGGTCACGGTCTGCCGGAACGCCGAGAGCACGTCGGCCGGCGCCAGCGACCGGCGCTCCGACTCGGGGAGGGTTTCGGGCAGCCGCAGCACGCACCATGCGAGCGCGAGCAGGCCGTAGAGCATCAGCACGACGAAGATGCCGCGCCACGCCGTCACCAGCAGCACCGCCTGTCCGAACGAGGGCGCGATCACGGGCACCGCGATGAACACCATCATGGCGAGCGACATCACGCTCGCCATGCGGCGGCCGACATAGCAGTCGCGCACGATCGAGGTCGCGATCACGCGCGTTGCCGAGGTGCCGAGCCCTTGCAGCGCGCGCGCCGGCAGCAGCGTCTCGAACGAGGGCGCGGCAACCGCCAGCACGCTCGCCACCGCATAGACCGCCATGCCGCCGAGCAGCACCGGGCGGCGGCCGAAGCGATCCGACAACGGCCCCATCACGAACTGGCCCGCGCCGAAGCCGATCAGGAAGGTCGACAGCACGAGCTGGAGATGGTTGGCGACGGGAATCTGGAAGGCTGCCCCGATATTGGGCAGCGCCGGCAGCATCATGTCCATCGCAAGCGGATTCAGCGCCATGATGGACGCGATCACGATGACGAATTCGGGAAAACCCATGGGGCGGTGTCCGGAGGACACCCAATCGTCGGCATTGACGTCGGACAAGCAGCTCACCTCTGAAATCAGAGGCTCTTCTAGCGGTTATGCTGCGTCGCACAACCCATGTTTCGGGATGGCAGGCCGGCGGAACCGCGGCGGACACGACTTGGTGAAGCGGCTCTAGGCGCGAGCTGTCTTCCGGGCCGCCTCGACCAGGCCGAGCGCCAATTGCCCCGCCGTCTCGACATAGGCGAGATCGCGGTGGATCAGCATCACCGTGGTGGCGCCATCGAGCAGGATCAGGAGCTGGCGTGCGAGCGCCGCCGCGCCGGGGACGCCATGTTGCTTCAGCTCCGCCTCCAGCCAGGCTTCGAAACGCTTCTTGTGCGCCGCGCCGGCCTTCACGGCCGGATGGGCCGGCGTGTTGGCGAGCTCGGCGATGGTGCGCAGGAAGCCGCAGCCGCGCCAGCGCGGCGTGTCGACGGAGCGTCCGAGCTTTGTGAAGAGGCCGCGGACCTTGTCGGCGACGGTGCCGTCGGTCTCGGCGAACCAGCGCTTGTAGAGCTCCAGCGTCGGCTGATCCCTGGCCGCAATGGTTGCGGCGACGAGCTCGTCCTTGCTGGTGAAGTGATAGTAGAGCGTCTTCTTGGTGACGCCGGCCTTCTCGGCGACGGCGTCCATGCTCACCGCGCGGATCCCCTCGCCATAGAACAGGCGCGTCGCCGCAGTGACGATCTGCTCACGTGTGCTGTCACCCTTCTCGGACATCGGCAATGTATACTGCCTAGTGAGTATACACGACAAGGCCGCTGTGGCTGACTTCCGGACCCTGATCGACCTGGAAGGAGCGGCCACTTGTCCGACTTGATACTCTGCGAAACGCGCGGCGCCGTCGCGCTGCTGACGTTGAACCGTCCGAGCAAGCTCAATGCGCTGAGCTACGCGCTGATCGACCGCCTGATGGCGATCCTCGACCGCATCGAGGACGATGCAAACATCCGCGCCGTCATCCTGACCGGCGCGGGCGAGCGCGCCTTCTCGGCCGGCGCGGACATTGCCGAGTTCTCGGAGAGCGTGAAGTGTGGGCCCGACGCTGCGGTGAAGGCCTTCGTGCGGCGCGGGCAGGGCATGACGGCGCGCATGGAGGCATTTCCGAAGCCGATCATCGCCACCGTCAACGGCATCGCCTTCGGCGGCGGCTGCGAGATCACGGAAGCGGTGCATCTCGCAATCGCCAGCGAGCGGGCGAGTTTTGCCAAGCCCGAGATCGCCATCGGCATCACGCCGACCTTCGGCGGCACCCAGCGCCTGCCGCGGCTCGCAGGCCGCAAGCGCGCGCTGGAATATCTTCTGACCGGCGATGCCTTTTCACCGCAGCGAGCCCAGGAGATGGGATTGGTCAACCGCATCGTGCCGCATGAGCAGCTGCTGGACGCAGCCTTCGCGCTGGCGGACCGCATCACGCGGCACTCGCATCTCGCGGTCGCCCGCATCATCACGGCCGCGACGCGGGGTCTCAACAGCTCGATCACGGAAGGCCTCGCCATCGAGAGCGAGCAGTTCGCGCGCATGGCGGCGACGCAGGACACAAGCGAGGCGCTCGACGCCTGGCTCGCCGCCCGCGGCTCGCGCTAGAGCATGATCCGGACCCGAAGGGCCGCGTTAGCGCAAAGTGCGTAGCGGTTTTCCCTCGCGACAAACGCGGAACGCGTTTGCGCGGAGATCATGCTCGAACAGTAACCTAAAGCGCGATGGTGATTCATCTTCATGCTATCGCGCTTTAGGCGCAGTCTGGAAACCAGGGATTCACCATAACAGCGAGGACGGCCCATCGGGGAGATGAATCCGCAACGCATCCTGTCCAGTGTGGCCTGACCGGACGCCGGTCAGGCGCCGAGGGAACTCGAGCCACAGGCAGGATTGGACGTGTCTGACGTTACCGGGACAGCACGATGGGTGGGGCCGGCGGGCATGGCCGGGAAGCGCAATGTCTGGCACGACTGCCTGGTCGCGCTGGTGGCGCTGCTGGTGCTCGGCAATCTCGTCAGCGACCTCACGCTCGATGTGAATTTCGGCT
This sequence comes from Bradyrhizobium genosp. SA-4 str. CB756, assembly GCF_000473125.1. NCBI lineage: Bacteria > Pseudomonadati > Pseudomonadota > Alphaproteobacteria > Hyphomicrobiales > Nitrobacteraceae > Bradyrhizobium > Bradyrhizobium genosp. SA-4. The sequence continues at coordinate 1,663,816 of NZ_KI421499.1, forward strand.
GGGACGTGCGCGTCAATTGCGCGGCTGTCGATGCGCATGTCGATGGGCTCGATCCCTACTTCGTGAAAAATCTGAAGGGTACGAAATTCTCCTATCCTTATCTGCCGGTGACGCTCGACGCGTTCCGTCCGCTCTGCGCGGGAGGCTTTCTCCTCGGACATCACCGCGGCGTGTTTCTCCTGCTGGCCATGCTCTGCGGCCTGCTGCTACCGGGGCTCGGCCGCGACCGCGGCGGCTCGCGCGATATTGCGCTCAGGCTGCTCTGGGCGCTCGGCGCCTTCCTCGGCTTCGAGTGGGTCTTGGCGTCGGGCAATTTTACCATCATGAGCGGCACGCTGAGCGCGGCTGCGCTGGCACTGCTGCTGCGTTTCCCTTCGCCGGACGCGGACGATGATCGAAGCTTCGGCCTGCGCATCGTCGGCGCTGCGCTGCTCGGCCTCGTTGCCTCGTTCAAGCTGGTGTACAGCCCGGTGCTGGCCGCGCTGTATTTCCTGCCGCTGCCGCGTCGGCAGAAGATCGGCTTGATCGCAGCCGCGGCCGCAGGGCTTGGGCTGCCGGTTCTGCTCTCGATGGTCCTCTATCCCGATCTGTTTGCGAGCTGGCTGCTCGCGATCAAGGGTCAAATTCCCGACCAGCATACGGTCTATGTGATGGACACCACGCCGTCGCTGCTGCTGCTGGCGCAGGGCGCGCTGGACCAATTCGGGCTCGGCGGCAGCAAGCCGGTCGTGTTCGTGGCTTACGCGGTCGTGGCATTCGCGCTGGTGCTGGCGCCGTTTGCTCTGGTCGTGCTGCGCATGGCCGGTGGCCTCGCGCGCATTGAAGCCTCTTTCCTTGCCCGGCTCGATCGCTGGCTGATCGACCATCCGCACGAGGCCCTGCGGATCACCGTGCTGGCGATGTATGGGCTCTATCTCTGCGCGCCGCGCCTGAAGGAATATGCCTTCTTCGAGCTGGCGCTCTATGGCGCCATCCTCATCGTCGATCTTCCTGGCGCAGCCCTTGTCGCCGTGCTGACCATCGGCGTTGCCGTCCCAACACTGGTCTCGCAGTCGGGCATGCCGATCGAAGGCAGCTTCGTCCAGATCGCGGCCGCGTTGGTGTGCTTCTGGATCATGCTGCGGGCGCAGGCGGCGTCGTCAGCTGAGGTGGTGCGGGCAGCCGGGGTCGAACCGGCACAGCGCTTGCGCACCGAGGGATTTTAAGTCCCTTGCGTCTACCAATTCCGCCATGCCCGCTTGATCCAACGAGATCAAACACTTAAGTCCACCTCCGGCGGTCTGGAATCGGCGCTTGCGCAGCCGGAGGGGCGGTTCTTCCTTAAGCGAGCCGGGCGCACAAGGCAAAGCCTCAATCCGGACATCTGTTGCTGCTTTAGGCATTCTCAATCCACGGGGACTATTCATCCGGCATGGCTGCTTCGTTTTCCCACCGCCTGCGCTGCTGCGGCGCGCTTGTTGTGCTGCTCGCGGCGGGCGCCGCGCTGTCCGGCTGCGCCAGCATGAGCGAGACGGTCGCGCCGGCCTTTGCCGATCCCGGCAAGTACGAATTGTACGATTGCAAGCAGCTCGAGGCCGAGCGGAAGGGGCTCGCGGCCCGCACCGCCGATCTGCAGAGGCTGATGGACAAGGCGGAGACGGGGACCGGCGGCGCCGTGGTGTCCGAGCTCGCCTATCGCAACGACTACGTCGCAGTGCGCGGCTCGGCGCAGCTTGCCGACGACGCCTGGCGCCGCAACAGGTGCCGGGAGACGCCGCCGAATGCGCCGCCATCGCCCTCGACGCCGCAGCGGCCGGACATCAAGCCCGCGCCGAAACCCGGCAGCGCCGCTCGCTGAGCCGGCGCAATCGAGCCTGCGTCAGGGCCGCCAGCCGTAGATCCAGTCCTGCCGCGCCAGCATGCGGTCCGGGCCGAGCGCGCGGATGGCAATATCGCGCGCGAGCGCGAGCGGCCCGCCCAAATGGTAGATGCGGCCCTGCTGCCGCGCGGTCCGCTGCACCCGCTGCACGCGCGCCGCCCGCGCGCGGCCATATTGCTTCAGCACCGCCGTGATGCCGGCTGCGCTCTCGGCAGCTTCCGGACTGAGATGCTGCGCCAGCACGGCGGCATCCTCGATCGCCATGCCGGCGCCTTGGGCTGCAAACGGCAGCATCGCATGCACGGCATCGCCGAGCAGCGCGACCGGACCCTTGCTCCAGGGGCAGCCGTCGGGCACGCCGAACAGCGCCCATTTGCGCCAGCTGTCGACCGCGGCCAGCATCATCCGCGCCGCCGGCGGCCAACGCGGCGCGGCGAAGGCGTCCATCACCTCGAGGGGATCGCCGGGCGTGCTCCAGCCCGGCCTGTTCCAGGTGCCCGGCAGCACCGCGACCACGTTGATCTGGCGCCCGCCCGCGATCGGATAGGCGACAAGATGGGCATTCCGGCCCATCCAGAGCTGCACCCGGCGGGCGGTGTAGTCCTTCGGCAGCTGCGTGGCGTCCAGCGTGCCGCGCCAGGCGATCAGCCCGGAGAAGCGTGGCTGCACCTCGGGAAAAAGATGCTGGCGTACAGTCGACCAGATGCCGTCGGCGCCGATCAGCGCGCTCGCAAGATCGCTGCGGCGGATCGTGCCGCTGCGATGGACCACCGTCAGCCCCTTGGCGTGCGGCGCGACGTCCTCGAAGGTCGCACCCAATTTCAGGTCGATGTCAGGATGATCGGCAACAGCGCCCGCCAGCGCCGATTGCAGGTCGGCACGATGCACCACCCAATAGGGGGCGCCGGCGCGCGCGGACGCCGCCTCGCCGAGCGGCATGCGCAAGAGCTCGCCGCCGGCGCGCGCGCTCATGATCGAGACCGCTTCCGGCGTCACGGCGCGCAGCTTGAGGCGCTCGGTGAGGCCGAGCTCGACCAGCACGCGGCTGGCATTGGGGGAGAGTTGCAGGCCGGCGCCGACTTCCTCGAGCCGCTCGGTCTTTTCCAGCACGACGATGCGGAAGCCGCGGGCCGCGAGCGCCAGCGCGGCCGTCAGGCCACCGATACCGGCACCGGTGATGACAATCGTTCGGGAGAGCGCCACCCCTGACCGATGGGAACGGTCAGGCCACCTTGTCCTTCAAGACGCATTCCGGCGGGCGGGCTTCGCCCGCCTTCAGGTCCGCCGCGAAGCGGTACAGCGTCGAGCAGTAGGGGCAGATGATCTCGTTGTCGTTGCCGAGGTCCAGGAAGACATGCGGATGATCGAACGGCGGATTAGCGCCCACGCACATGAACTCTTGCGAGCCGATCTCGATGACGGGAACACCGGCATCGTTATGGAAGTGCGGGACGACATGGTCGGACATCGTAATTCATCCTGAGTGGCAATGGCGGCAGACACAATCAAAAACTGACGCGGCATCTTTAAGGCGCCGCGGACCATAATGGTGGGTGCTGATGATTGCTAGTCCAGCGGAACCGAAAGGTTCGCATTGCCCCATGCTCATTTGCTCATGCAAATTCGACACAATCTTGCGGCCTGAGAGAAGCCCTTCTTTCGTCGGGGACGTTGTGTCGCAATTTTGGCATACTATGTCTGGGGCAAGCGCAAGTTGCGACGAAAGACGAACCATCAGGCGCAAGACGATTTCAAGACGATTTCAGGACCGTCCAGGCTTTCCGCATGAAGTGGCTGCGAATCACCACAGCGTTGACCGGGATCGCGGCGTGCAGCTTCATGCTCGTGCAGGTAGCGCCGCATGCCCGCGAGGCCGGCGCGATTCTCACCGCCCAGGATGATCCGGCCGCGCTCTCCGAGCTCAAGCTCGATGCGCTGCTCCGGCAGAACGACCGTCTGGTTCAGGACAATATCGAGGCCGCGCTCGCCGCAGGCGATGCCGATCTCGCCGACAGTTTCGTTGCGCTCGCGCGTGACCGCAACCTCGCGCTGCCCGATGACCTCATCAATCGCGTGAGCGATGCGGTCAAGGCCGAGAATTCCACCTCGCACTTCGCCAAACGGTTCGCAACCGGCCTCATCACCGGCAACGCCGACGATGTCGCGAGTCTGTCCGGAACCGTCGCCGGCGATCTCTTCGTGATCGGTGACATCAGGGACGTCGTGCGCGAGGGCAAGCATCTGGCGATGGGCGAGGACACCGACCGTCTGGTGCTGGGCCTTGCGACCGCGGGCCTTGCGGTCACTGCCGTGACCTATGTCTCCGTTGGCGGTGCTGCGCCGGTTCGCGCCGGGCTGACGCTGGTGAAGGATGCCCGCAAGGTCGGGCGGCTCGGCGAGGGGCTCGCTGCATGGGCCGGCCGGTCCGCCCGCGAGGTGGTCGATGCGCCGATGCTCCAGAACGCCGTCGCCAAGGGTTCGGTGTTCCGCCCCGGCGAGACCGTCAGCGCGATCAGGGCGGCGTTCCGGGCCGAGAAGGCCGGCGCGCTGGTCCGGCTCGGCAAGGATGTCACGCGCGTCGCCGAAAAGACCGGCACGCGCGGCGCCATGGATAGCTTGCGGATCGCCGAGGGTCCGAAGGATGTCGCGCGCGCGGCACGGCTTGCGGAAGCGCAGGGCGGCAAGACCCGCGCGATCATGAAGCTGCTCGGTCGCGGCGCGCTGCTGCTGATCGGCGGCGCGTTCGATCTTGCGCTCTGGCTGCTCAGTGCGGCACTGACGCTGTTCGGCCTTCTGTCCTCGATCAAGGCGACCACCGAGCGCCTGACGCAGGCGTGGTGCGATCGCAGACGGGCGCGGCGCCTCCGCCGTGCCCAGATTGCAGCCCAGGCTGCTCTTGCGAACACGGCCGTCACGGCCTGAAGCGGAACGCGCTATTCTTTGAGCATGATCTTGCCGGAAAACCGCTGCACACTTTTCCGGATCATGCTCTAAGATCACCCATTCCCCCTCAAGACTTGCGGAACTGATGATGCCGAGCTTTCATAACGGCGCCGTTGAAATTGCCTATCTCGACGAAGGCGAGGGCGATCCGATCATCCTCGTGCACGGCTTTGCCTCCAGCAAGAACGTGAACTGGGTCTATCCGACCTGGGTCTCGGAGCTGCGCAAGAACGGCCGCCGTGTGATCGCGCTCGACAATCGCGGCCATGGCGAGAGCGCAAAACTTTACGATCCCGCGCAATACTCGATCCCCACAATGGCCGGCGACGTGCTCGCGCTGATGGATCATCTCGCCATCCCGCAGGCCGACATGATGGGCTATTCGATGGGCGGACGGATGACGGCCTGGCTCGCCCTCAACGAGCCGCAGCGGCTGCGCTCGGCGATCCTCGGCGGCATCGGCATTGGCGGCCTGATCGAAGGCACCGGGCCCGGCGAGAACGTCGCCAAGGCGCTGGAGGCGCCTTCGCTCGACGACGTCAGCGATCCCGTCGGCCGCACCTTTCGTGCATTCGCAGACCAAACCCGCTCTGACCGCCGTGCGCTCGCCGCCTGCCTGCGCGGGACGCGAGATCTCATGACGAAGGGCGAAGCCGCACGCATCGACGTGCCCGTGCTGATCGCGGTCGGCTCGACCGACGACGTCGCGGGCTCGGCCAGCGCGCTCGGCGCCATCATCCCTGGTTCGGAAGTGCTCGATATTCCGGGCCGCGACCACATGCGCGCGGTCGGCGACAAGGTCTACAAGACCGGCGTGCTGGATTTCCTGTCACGCCGCGGCTGAGGTCTCGTCCCGAGCGCATGACCCGGAAATGTGCGCAACGGTTTTCCGAAAAGATCATGCCTAAACAAACAACGTAAAGCGCAATGACGATTCATCCTAGCTAAGGAGCGTACTCATAAAGGCAACGTCGGCTGCTGACGGCCAAGCGGAAAGCATCTGCTCGGGTTGAGCTTTACTGGTTTTGACCCGTTGCCGACATTAGCTGCTTCGGCGGCCGCCTTTCCGCGCAAAGAGTATCAGTAGGGGATATGCCAGCGCGAGAATGAAAATCGCGTCGAACAGGTAGACCGCTAATCCGCGCCCGAACGACGCTCCCGCCCCGAACGTAAACTCTCGCGCGTCAGAGAACAGTATCGGCAGGTTGAGAGCGGTCGAGATGAAGTTACCGACCCAGCCACCTCCGCAAGTGAAGCTTTGCTGTTCCTCGCTCAAGCTGCACCCGATGGATTTCAGTATAGGGTAAGCGACAAGCTCCAAGGGGGCTACAACGACGGCAACCCCCACGATGCATAAGCAAAACAGGCCAACACCTCTGAAAACCTTTAGGATTATCGACCGGGCCATTCAGCTCATCGATAGTCTGCAAGCAAAAGAGCGAGTTTCGCGCCTTCGGCATAGGTCAAATTGGGATCTATCCTGATGGCATAACTTCTAACTTCATCGATCACGGCGCGTACACGAGCTTCGTCGTTGCAGCCGACAGTCTCTCGAAACCTTTTCATTAGGGAGGCATTGGCTGCGACGAGCCTAACGAGCGGATCGAGTTCGGCGCTGCTACACATCGTCTCGTGAGCGACTATCGGCCCCGGGTCGTGCGAGGGCCCAGGCTTCTCGCTAACGAGCTTAAGAACTCCCCTTGGCTTTTCATCTCTCATGGAGTGGGTCTCGACTTGAGCCAGAACGCATCCCGCGTAACATTACCATAATAGCGCGCTACCTAGCGAGGTCTGCTAATGGCCCACCTGCGAACTTGCGTCGTGTTCGACGGAGGTCCGCTCATCAAGCCAGAGCGGACCAGATTTGCTCAACCTGAGTTCTTCGCAGTTTGACCTAAAACAGGCCTGATTGAATCGTCGGCATTGCGAGCCACGCTTGCACTTGGCCTCGGCCCTGCTTCCGGTCGGGCGGCTCCGCCCCGTGTCACGGATCGAGCGAAGCAAGATAGGCAACGATCGCCAGCGTGTCGTCCTGGTCGAGGTTGCTCACCACCTGCGTCATTAGCGGGCTCCACTCGCCGTTCCGCGCGCCATGCCCGAAGTCGTAGAGCTGGCGAAACATATAGCTCGGTGAGCGGCCGGCGATGCTCGGCACTGGCCCGAGCCCCTTGAGCTCCGGCCCGTGGCACGGTGCGCATACGACCGTCTTTCCCGACCCGCTTTTCACCAGTGCCTCGCCTTTCGCCAGGCTACCGACCGGCACATAGGCGGTGAAGGTCGAGCGCGGATCGCGGCTCTCGAAACGGTGCAGGTCGTCGGGAATTTCGAGAATGCGCTGCCCAAGCGGATCACGTTCACCGTCCTCCACCGCTGCCCAGAGCAACGCCGCGATGTAACTTTTCGGCGCGGTGTCGCTCTCGACCACCTTGATGCGCTTGCGCGGCTGGAGGCCAGAAAAATAGGTCGCAGCTGCTTCCACTTCGGCATCGGTGATCGGCTTGGAAAGGGCGATCATCAAGCTCGGCGGCAAACGGCCAGCGACAGCGGTGCCGCGCAGGCCGCTCTTATATTCGGCCATTTGTCGGATGATGTAGCTCTTCGGAAGACCTGCTAGGTCGGCGTTTTCCGGACCCCCAGGTCCGTCAGCGCGGTGACAAAACCCGCAGGCGAATACGTCGGGCTTGCGGCCGTTGGCTACGATGTCCGGCAGTGGCCGATGGTCGTCCGGGTGCCAGATCGGCGCGATGAATCGGTCCCGGAGCTGGCTCCAGGTATAACCGGCCGTGCTGTTCGGCACACGCACAACGTTACCGTCATCGACCGGCGGCTTGTAGTTGGGATTGTTCTCCGGATAAGCCCATCGTGGCGGTGAGTCGCCCGCCGTGGCTGTGGTGATGGGTAGCGCTACGCAAATTGCTGCCGACGCAAGGACAGCTCTAGCGATTTTCATCGCGCCCTCGAACCTATTCATGATTGAGCCCTCGTGCTTCTCCGGTGGTGTTCCGCGGCGGAACACACACTTGGCGTGAGATGACGGCGCTGCAAAAAATGCGATCAGTAGAGAACGCGATGCCCGCCGACGGCACAATTGCTGCTCATCACAATAGACGGAGACTTCGGCACATCCCGTTGAGCAGCTCCGTAGTTAGGCTACATCAATCACAGGGCGGGGCGAAAGGGGGCTTGACTGCACATGGCCCCAAGCGGCAGTCGAGGGATGTCCGCTATTCCGCCGCTGTCGGGGGTAGAGCAGACATCGAGGCGCTGATCCTCGGCAAGTGTTTATGAGTACACGCCCTAATCTCGTCGGGTCTTAGGCTCGTCGTCATCACCGAACGCGCGCGCCAGCGCCATCAGCACCACGAAGGTCGCGACCCACACCATCCGCGCACCGTAGCGGTCATGCGGGCCCGAGATCACGCCGCAGATGAAGGCGTTGCCGAGCAGCGCCAGCGTCACGGTCGCAGCCAGCAGCGTCAGATCGTCGAGCCGGCGGTTTGCGAGCGCATGGGCGAGGAGTGCGACCAGCGCCAGCATCGAGACCAGCGCGACGGGGACGTGCAGCCAGTTGACATAGTCGAAATCGAGGCCCCAGTTCTGCTGGCGCGCCGCGCGCATCTGCGCGACCTGTGCCGGGATGTAGCGCTCAATGATGCCCCAGGTGTGCCCGAGCCAGACACTGGCGCCTTCGCCGGTCGCCACGTGCAGCAATTGCTGGCCCATCGCTCGGAGCGCTGCGCCGGCCTGCCAGGCCGGATAGTCTGCGAGCGAATGCACCACGATGGTGCCCATCTCGTCATTCATGCCTTCGAAGCGGCCGAGCGTGTTGAACATGCTCTTGCCCCACAGGAACTCGTCGGCAGTTGCAGGCAGCTCGTTGCGATAGGGACAAAGCTTGTAGTGCTCATGCGGGCAATGGTCGTTGAGATAATGTGCGACGATGCCGTCCTGCATCATGCGGCCGAAGGCGACGCCGTAGCCGCCGGGGGTCCAGGCCCATTTGCCCGACAGCGCGTGGTTCGCCGACACCAGCATCAAGGCGCCCACGACGATGGTCAGGCTCGCCTGCGCCAATCCGGCCAGCGGAAGTCGGCTGCCCAGCAGCGGCCGCGCCGTCCAGCCGACGACACAGAGGCCGAGCAGCACGCCGAGCGTGGCACTGTGGGTCGCGGCGGCAAAGGCGGTGAAGACGAACAGCGAGATCTTTTCGAGCAGCGATGTGCGCTCTCCGCCGACGACCAGCAGGAACAGTGACAATATCGAGAGGCCGGCAAAGATGTCGGTGAGCAGCATGCTGGCGAGCCAGGGCAGTGCGGTCGACAGGATCAGGAGCAGGCTGATCGCGACGAAGCGGAAGGTCTGCATCAGGCCGAGCACGCGCAGCGTGAGCTGAAGCAGCCACAGCGTTGCCAGCGACTGGACCGCGAGGTTGATCCAGAAGCTGAAGCTCTCGCCATAGTGCAGGTAGAGGCCGAACACGGTGGAGCGGCTCGGGACCAGATAGCCCTCGTACCAGCGCGCCAGATAGCCGCCGGTGTCCCATTGCAATAGCGGATAGCCGTTCCAGAACGCCGGCGCGATCAGCAGGAGGGGCAGGGTTGCCGCCGCCAGCCGCAGCCAAAACGAGCCCGCGGCGCGCGCGCGCAATTGATCGGTGGTGATGCTCAAGATTGCTCCGTCGTCCCCCGGGGACCATGCCCGCAATAACCGTCGAGACGGAATTCACCAATAGTTTGACGCCGCCCGGCTTGAATTTGGCCAAAGCCTGACCATTTTGAGCCCACCTTGCCGCTTGGGGGCGTCAAAAGAAACCGTTGTGTTTCAACGCGTTGGCTGCTTTCGCGGGGCAAGGCGCTGTTCACTCTCAGGCAAGCCCGTCAGGACTTTGTCGCCTAGACTGTGTTATAGAGCCAACAAAACCAGCCCATTCGAAAGAGCAGATCCCATGGCAGTGCATCAGGTCAATCCGGGAGGAAAGCTCGCATCGCTCGATCCGATCTGGGACCGGATCCGGGGCGAGGCGGAGGACATCGTCCATCGCGAGCCCGAGCTTGCGACCTTCATCTATTCGACGGTGCTGCATCACAGCCGCCTGGAAGATTCGGTGATCCATCGTCTCGCCGACCGGCTCGATCACTCCGCGCTGTCGGGCGATCTGGTGCGCCAGACCTACGACGAGGCGCTCCGCGACGATCCCGATCTCGGCAACGCGTTCCGTGCCGATCTCGTCGCCGTCTACGACCGCGATCCCGCCACTGCGCGCTTCATCGATCCCTTGCTCTACTTCAAGGGTTTTCACGCGATCCAGACCCATCGCCTCGCGCACTGGCTCTACCTGAAGGGCCGCAAGGATTTTGCGTATTATCTCCAGAGCCGCGCCTCCGCGGTGTTCCAGACCGACATCAATCCGGCCGCGCGCATCGGCCGCGGCATCTTCCTCGACCACGCCACCGGTTTTGTCTGCGGCGAGACCGCTGTGATCGAGGACGACGTCTCGATCCTGCACGGCGTCACGCTCGGTGGCACCGGCAAGGAGAACGAGGACCGTCATCCGAAAATCCGTCACGGCGTGTTGATCGGCGCCGGCGCAAAGATTCTCGGCAACATCGAGATCGGCCATTGCGCGCGCATCGCTGCCGGCTCGGTCGTGGTCAAGCCCGTGCCGCATAACGTCACGGTCGCGGGCGTGCCCGCCAAGATCGTCGGTGAGGCCGGCTGCGCCGAGCCGTCACGCACCATGGATCAGATGATCAACGCGATGGGGCTTTGAGCGCGCGAGCAAGCGCCGGATTTTCCGGCGCTTGTCGTCCCCAAATTCTTTGGCAATTCATGCTGGCGGTTCGTCGCGTCTCGTCCTAAAACCCGCCGACCAATTTCGATCGGAGACTTGCCGTGGACGTCAAAGAAGTCAGAAAGCTGGACGCGTATCTGAAGCGCGTATTCGGCAATCCCAAGATCCGCGTCGTGCCGCGGCCGAAGAAGGATGATTCCGCCGAGGTCTATATCGGCGAGGAATTCATCGGCGTGCTCTTCGTCGACGACGAGGACGACGATCGCTCGTTCCAGTTCCAGATGGCGATCCTCGAGGACGATCTCGTCGATCAGGAATAGTTTTCGACGCCGTCATTGCGAGCGAAGCGGCGTTTTCGCTGGGCTCGCAATGAAGCCGTGTGGGCTCCGCGAGGCGTCTTCTCGTGTCCCGGACGCGCTGCAACGCTCTTAGCGTTGCTGCGCAGAGCCGGGACCCAGAAGCTACACAGCGCATCTCTGCAACATGGGCCCCCGGCTCTGCAGCGCACCGTCGAAGTGACGCTGCGCTGCTTCCGGGGCACGCATCGGAGATCGGGGCGCGCTCTCTCCACAATGACGAGCATCAGCGCTACGGCTCGATAGCTCTATTTCCTCGCGAGAATGCGCAGCCGCGCCGTGGCATCGGCGGCGATGATGCCGCTCGTATCGACGAGCTCGGCGTGCACGACCATGTCGCGCTCCGTCTGTTCGACAATGCGCGCACGTGCCGTGATCGGCCCGACCGATGCGGGCTTCAGGAAGCGCGTATCGAGATTTCTTGTGACGACGGTCAGTTCGGATGAGGGCGCCGCCAGCGCGCAAATTCCGGTAGCGGAGTCCAGCATGGCCGCGAGAAATCCGCCCTGGATCGTCCCGTGCCTGTTGGTGAATGCCTGCTGAGCCCTAAAGCGGATCAGCGCACGCCCGCTCTCGTCGAAGCCAAGCCATTCGCGTCCGAGCAGCTGGGCGCCGGGTGGGAGAGGTGTTGCCGCATCGTTCATGTCGATCGCCCCATGCTGACATCATGCCACTGTTTTGCCCGACGGGTCAAGCGCGATTTCGAAAAAGACGAATTTTGAAAATGCGAAAGCCGTGACAAGACGCTTGGCTACTGTGCATGGGGTTGTTTTCGATTTTTTGTCGGGAGGCTCCGGGTGCGTCCCTGCAAGCCGATCCCGCAGCGGAGAGGGCGCTCAGCCCTTCGGCCCGCGGAGCTGCGCGGTCAGCCGGTCCATCGCCTCGGCCACGTCGCGCCATTGTGACAGCCAGCTGCGCGGGAAGCGGAAGGTGAGGTCGGCGCCGCCGACGCGGCGTTCGGAGAGGCACATGCCGGGGGTGGACGCATCGCGGGTGCAGCGCGCGGTCAGCGCCGGGCTTGCGGCAGAGTAGAGATCCTCGCTGCCGTAAGGCGTGTCAGCGCGGAACATCCGCATCGTCAGCCCGTCCTCCGGCTGGGTTGCAGCCTGGTCGAGATAGCGCGGATAGATCGTGGCGGTGCGCTGCTCGGGCGAGAGCGCATCGTGATGGGCTGCGATCGACAGGAAGATCCGGTCGATCGAGTGCACCGCCACTTCCACGGTGTCGGCTGTGACGTGCTTCGGCGCGCCGGGCGGCTCAAGTGAGGGATAGAGGAAGTCGAGATCGATGCGCTCCTGCGGCCCGGTGTGCCGCTGGATCTTCATGCGGATCGCCGCCGCCGGCAGATTGAACAGCGTGCCGCCGACGCTCACCGGCAGCTTGTCCGGCGCGTTGGCGCCGGTCACGCCCCAGGTCGGCCACAGAAGATAGGCCACCAGCGCGACCGCGCACGCCGCCGCGGCGCCGCCGAGCACGATCGGGACGACATGCGCCCGGGGGCGCGTCCGGGGGGACCTGAGGGAAGCTGCCGAAAACATCGTCATGGGTTGCGCGAGCCGGAGGTCGGCCGCTGGCCGACGAATCAGCGGCGAATATGCCACGCGGCGGCGATTTCGCGCAGCGTCCCGCACCTGCGGGGAACGGGAAGGGCCCTGCGCGGGCCGGCCGGCGGCGTTAACCTTCCCTTAAGGATAATGTAGCGCTAACCAGCACTTTTTGTCACAGGAAGGCTCCTCGCGTTGCGTAAGGGCGGACTGTTCCGATGACACCTGAAGCTCTCAATACCTTCTTCTCGATCTGCATCGGTTTCGCCCTCGCCGGCGCCCTCGTGAACGGATACCAGGCCGCCACGCAGCGGCCCGCCGGGTTCGGCCTGTTGCAGGCCGGCGTCGCGCCGACGACCTTCGCGGCCGTGCCGTTCCTGGTGTTCGCGGCGCCCTTCATCATCATGCGCAACACCTTGCGCGGCATGCGGCTGGAAAGCCGCCGCTTCGAGTTCGTGATGATGGCGACCCTCATCGCCGGCTTCTGGAGCATGATGAGCGGCACCTTCTTCCTGATGACGCTGCGCGCGGCCGGCGTGCTGGTCTGACGCCGTTCTGCAGGGCTGCGCGGCGGCCCTTTGCCTCCGCGCCGCCGTTTCGCTATGCCTGAGGTCAACGCGACAGGAGACCTCCATGGCGATCTACGAGCTCGACGGGCAGGCGCCCGATCTTCCGGCTGACGGCAATTACTTCATCGCGGAGACCGCGACCGTGATCGGCCGCGTGCGCCTGAAGCCGGGCGCCAGCGTCTGGTTCGGCGCGGTGCTGCGCGGCGACAATGAGTGGATCGAGATCGGCGAGGGCGCCAATGTGCAGGACGGCTCGACCTGCCATACCGATCTTGGTTTTCCCATGGTGATCGGCCGAAACTGCACCGTCGGCCACAACGTCATCCTGCACGGCTGCACGATCGAGGAGGGCGCGCTGATCGGCATGGGCTCGATCGTGATGAACGGTGCGAAGATCGGCCGCAACAGCATCGTCGGCGCCGGCTCGGTCATCACCGAGGGCAAGGAATTTCCGGAACGCTCGCTGATCATCGGCTCGCCGGCGCGCGTGATCCGCACGCTCGACGACGCCCAGGTCCAGAAGATGGGAAGCGCGGCCAGGTTCTACGTCGCCAACGGTCCGCGCTTCAAGAAAGGCCTGAAGCGGATCGGCTAGCTGCCTTCGGACTCGCGGGCCTCCATGGCGCTTGCGACTTTCTCGTGTCCCGCCGACCACAGCGCATGCTCGTCGCTGCCGTCTGAATAAGGATTGGCTTCAGGTGGAATGTTGTCGCGCGCGGCGCGTTCGCCTTCTGCAAAAGGATCGCGATCGGTCATCGTGAACTTTGCCTTCCCATGATTGCGAGGTCGCGGTCATCAGCTCGCGCATGAGCGCGTCTGTCTGCCCGGTTCAAGCTGGTGGGGCTACATTTGTTCCGGAACCGGTCTTTGCCGGGGCGGTTGGTCAACCAAAGGAGCATGTCCGATGGCCAGATCGCCAACCGTTTCAATGAAGAGCTTGATCGTGATCCTCAGTCTTGCGGTGATGCCCGCTGCATCGTTCGCGCAAGCAACCGGCGGCGCGGGTTCTGCCGGATCGACCGGATCAAGCGGATCGACCGGCGGTGTCGCCAATTCTCCAGCTCCGCCGCCCGGGACCAATAGTTTGGGGACGGCTCAATCATCCGGCCCGGGCTCGGGAGCCACCACCGGCACCGGCAACGGTGGGTCGACCGATGCCGCCGTGAACGCCGAGAACCGCATGCTGGACAAGAAGCTCAAGAGCATCTGCCGCGGCTGCTGATGCTCGCGCGGAAGTGAGACAGTGTGGCTGTCGGGAATGCGGAAGGGACGCTAGCTTGATCCCGCTTTGAAGCGTGGAGCGTGTCCACGCGGAGGATCAAGTGAATGTTACGCAAGATGATCATGGCGGCGCTGGCCGTCGCGGCAGTCGGGCTGTCGGCGCCGCAGGCAGCTGAGGCGAGGGGCGGTTTCGGACATGGCGGCGGCTTCCACGGCGGTGGCGGCTGGCACGGTGGCGGCGGCTGGGGCCATGGCGGCCACTGGCATGGCGGCGGCTTCTGGCCCGGCGTCGCCATCGGGGCGGGAATTGCCGGCGCCGGCCTTTACGGCGGCTACTATGGCTACGGCTACGGATCCCCCTATTACGGCGACCCCTACTATTATGGGACCGGTTACGACGACGGTGGCTATGGCGGCTGCTACGTCGTGCGCAAGCGCGTGATGACGCCCGCGGGATGGCGATACCGCCGCGTCGACGTCTGCGAATAGCCGGGTGACCGGCCGGACCCTGAAAAAACAAGGCCGTTGACGCAGTATACCGTCAACGACCTTGCCAGCCCCGGATATTGAAATCGGCTCACGCCATCCGGTGACGGCCAGCATGGCGCGGAATCATACGGGGGAATGTGATCCAGTTCACAAGTGCCGAAAATAAAGTCGCGCCGTGGTTGCTCAGCCGCGCGAGCGTTTGCGGCCGCTGGCGTGCACGCGGTACCGTGCCGGTTTCCTGCGGGTAACCGAGGGCGTCTCCGCCTCTGTCGCCCGCGCGCTGGCGAAGGATTGCCGCAAACCGTCGATCGACTCGTTGAGCGTTGCGACCTGCTCGGAGAGGCGCTTGGTGTCGGCCTGCTGCGCCGCCATCAGCCGCTTCATGGTCTGGAGCTGGTCCTGCACGACCTGGAGCTGGTCGATCGATTCCTGCTGGGTAGCCTCCAGCCCCTTGGTCTTCTCGACCAGCTGCTCGGACGCCTGGGCCGTGCGGACCTGGAGTTGCCGCGACGCCACCACCCGGTCGGTCTCGGGTGCTGCGCCGGTATAGGCGCGCCACATCGCAATCGAGGTCACGCCGACGATGAGCAGGAGGAGGGCGGCGGCGGTCAGCGCGATAGGCTGGGCGCCGAGCCGAAGGAGAGGGTTTGATGATGTGTTCTCTGCGAGATCGATCATCGCTGACAAAACCCAAATTGAAACTTGGTGAGTGGCGAAGACCGGCAACCCAAGAACGCAGAACAAGAGGCGGCCGGGGATGTCCCGAAAACGTTACGTTTCCGCAAGGAATGGGACCAAAAAGAGGCCGTGTGCCGGAAAACGTAATTATCACAAGCCCGGCGGCTTCCCGTGACCGGGATCGGTGTGCCAAAAAAAATACCCGCCCACGCCGAATTCGGCATGAGCGGGTATTGAGGTACGATGAGCGATCCGGGGACGGCCCCGTGTTCATGCAACGAATCCGCTAGGGACGGGCAGCCTTCATCGAAGGCTGAATCGTCATGCGATAGGCGATGAACGCGCTGCCGTCGAAGGTCTCCACGACCTCGTCACAGGCGGGACAGCGGTACTCGCCCTTGTTGGCCGGCGGTGTCGACAGTTCCAGTCGCCGAAAGCCGGCCCCGCACGCGGAACACGTCACGTCGTTCTTTTTCATAGTAGCCCCGTAGAAATACTGGTGCGGCTTCCTAGCACGGGGTTGGCGCGAAAACAGTGCGCTCTATGACAGAAACATAAAAGTTGATCGGGATTGCCGGTCGCCGGTTAGGGCTCATGGCTGGAACGGCGCAAACGGACCGGAATAGGTCTTCGATCGCGGCGCGGCGTAGGGCCCGAGCCGCGACGTCTGCAGTCCGAGCCGCACCAATCCTTCCGCCAGCGTCACGGCCGCTGCGACGCCGTCGATCACGGGGAGGCCGTGCGTGGCGGCGAGTTCAGCGGCGAAGTCGGCCATGCCGGCACAGCCGAGCACGATGGCCTCGGCACGATCGTCGCGGATCGCGGCGGTGATCTCCGCGGAGATTTTTCCAAGCGCATCAGTGTTGCGCTCCTCGAGTGCGAGCACCGGCACCTCGGCTGCGCGGACGCGGGCGCAGCGCTCGGCGAGGCCGTATTTCCGTAAGTTATGCTCGATCGGAACGATGGAGACACCGAGCGTCGTCACCACGGCAAAGCGCGCTGCGATCAGGCTCGCCATGTGGAAGCCGGCTTCGCCGATGCCGATCACCGGCGTCTTTGCGGCCGCACGCGCAGCGTCGATGCCGGTGTCATCGAAGCAGGCGATGATGTGCGCATCCGCACCGTCGCGGTCGGCCTCGCGGATGCAGCCGAGCATGCCGGGCACCGCAAATGCCTCGTCGTAAAAGCCTTCGATCGAGACCGGGCCCATCGACGGCTGGCGCGCATCGATCACGGTGTCGGGCAGCGCAACGCTGCGCGCCGCAGCGGCGATCTTCGCCGTCATCGACGCGGTCGTGTTGGGATTGACGATGTGCAGCCGCATCGCGATCAGACGAGCCCTTTGCCAGCGTCCGAGCCCTTGGCCGCCTGCCGCTTGTTGAGCATGTGGATGGTGCCGAGCGCAAGCGCGATCACCGCGAACGACACCGCCGAGATCACGGTGCCGAGCGCGTAGATGTCGGGCTTGGTCACGGTGGTGGTGAGGCCCTGCAGATCGAGCGGCAGCGTATTCACCGGGCCGATCGCCTGGCTGGAGCGGGCGAGCTCGTCCCAGGACAGCGTGAAGCCAAACAGGCCGATGCCGATCACCGACGGCAGGATGATCGGCAGCACGACGTAGCGGAAGGTCTGCCACGGCGTCGCGCCGAGGTCGCGCGCGGCTTCCTCGAGGCGCGGGTCGAAGCGGTTGAAGATCGCGAACATGATGAGCAGGCCGAACGGCAACGTCCAGGTCAGGTGCGCGCCGAGACCCGAGGTGAGTAGGCCCATCGAGGTCTCGAAATTCTCGTTCCAATGCGCCTTGATCAGATCGTCGATGATGCGGAATTCCAGGGAGATGCCGAGCGAGGTGATGATCGAGGGCACGATGAGGCTCGCGATCGCCGAGTAGAACAGGATGCTTTGCGCCCTGAATTTCCTGCGGAACGCCATGCCGGCGGCAACCGACAGCACGACGGTGACGGCCATCACCACGAGGCCGAGCAGCAGCGAGCGGCGGAAGGCGGCGCCGAGATCGACGATGCCGGTGCCCTCGAACAGCTTTGCAAGCCAGAAGGTCGAGACGCCGTTCATCGGAAAGGTGAGGCCGCCCTGCGGCCCCTGGAACGACAGCACGTAGATCGCGATCATCGGCCCGTAGAGGAACAGCACATAGGCCGCGAAGAAGATCGCGAGCACGTAGAAAGAGCGCGCGCGTCCTTCCTTCATCACAGCTCCTTCCGGATGTCGACGATGCGCGACATCATGGTGATGATCAGGAAAGTGATTGCGAGCAGGATTACGGCATTCGCCGCCGCTGCCGGGAATTGCAGCGCGTTCAGCCGCGTCTCGATGATCTTGCCGGCGGCGGCGATCTGCTGGCCGCCCATCACGCCGATGGTGATGAAGTCGCCCATCACGATGGTGATGACGAAGATCGAGCCGATCACGATGCCGGGTTTTGCAAGGGGAATGATGACATTGACCAGCGTCTGGAGGCCGGTGGCGCCGGCGTCATAGGCGGCCTCGATCAGCGACTTGTCGATGCGGATCATCGAATTGAAGATCGGCACCACCATGAAGAAGGTGAAGAGGTGGACGAGCGCGAGCACGACGGAGAATTCGGAGAACAGCAGCCATTCCACGGGGTGGTTGACCAGGCCGGTCTTGATCAGGCCGGAGTTGACGAGACCGTTGCGGCCGAGCAGCGGGATCCAGGCGATCATGCGGATGACGTTGGAGGTCCAGAACGGGATCGTGCAGAGCAACGACAATCCCATCTGCCAGGTCTTGGACTTGACGTGGAAGGCGAGGAAATAGGCGACCCAGAAGCCGATGAAGAGCGTGATCGCCCACACCAGGAAGCACAGCTTCAGCGTCTTCAGATAGGTCTTGCCGATGGTGCAGAGATCGGGGAGCTGCGCGATGCAGCCCTCGAACGTGTCGGTGTAGCCGCGGCCCGAGAAGGCCGGGAGCAGCTGATATTCGTTGTAGTCCCAGAACGAGACGATGACGACGAAGACGAGTGGAATGAGGAAGAAGGCAAGAAACACCAGCATCATCGGCCCGGCCTGGAGCCAGGAGATGAAGGAGGGCGACAGCCGCGTCGCTTTTGCGGCGCGCGCCGTGCCCGACCCCGGGATCAAGCCCGGGGTTGCCTGTTGCAAAACCTCTTCCGACATGTCCGTCACGCCGCGATGAACTCGTTCCACTTGCGGACCATGTAGTCGTTCTCGTCCATCACCGCGTTCCAGCACGCGACCGCGCCCATGCGATCTTCATAGGAGCCACCGTCGCGCACCGCGCCGGCCTTTTCGAGCAGCGAGCCGTCGGGCGCCTTGATGTCCTTCTCGGCCGGCTTGCCTTCCATCCAGTACGCCCACTCATACGGCTCCATATGCGCCTTCGCGGTGGAGAGCACAGCGGAGTAGTAGCCCTGGCGGTTGAGATAGGCGCCGGCATAGCCGGACAGGAACCAGTTGACGAACTCATAGGCCCAGTCGAGCTTCGCGCCCGACACGCCCTTCGACACGCAGAAGCCCGAGGCCCAGGAGCGATAGCCTTCCTTCAGCGGCTGGAAGGTGCAGGCGATCCCCATCGAGCGCACCTTCGTCACCGCCGGCGACCACATCGACTGGATGACCGTTTCGCCCGAAGCCATCAGGTTGACGCTCTCGTTGAAGTCCTTCCAGAAGGCACGGAACTGGCCGGCCTTCTTCGCCTCGGTCATCACCTTCATGGTGAGATCGATCTCTTCCTTGGTCATGTTGCCCTTGTCGGCATATTTGTATTTACCGCTGGCTTCCACGACCATCGCGGCATCCATGATGCCGATCGAGGGGATGTTGAGGATCGAGGCCTTGCCCTTGAACTCGGGGTTGAGCAGCTCGGCCCAGGTGCTGATCGGACGCTTGATCAAATCGGGGCGGATGCCGAGGGTGTCGGCATTGTAGACGGTCGGGATCAGCGTGACGAATTCGGTCGCCGACGTCGCGAACTTCTTGGAGTCCTTGCCTTCGAGATAGAGCACCTTCCACGGCGCGGTGCCCTGGCCACCGATCTTCTTACCGCCGGGCGTCTCGCCCTTGGTGAAGACCGGCGTGATGTTGTCGAATTCCTTGATCTTCTTGGCGTCGAGGGCAAGGATGTTGCCCGACGGCACGATCTTCTTCAGCGAGAAATATTCGGTGTCCAGCACGTCGAAGGAGTTCGGCTGGGTCATCACGCGCTTGGTCACGTCGTCGGTGGTCGCGGTGATGTATTCGATCTTGATGCCGGTGTCCTTCAGGCACTGCTTGGAGATGTCGTCGCCCTCGTTCACGGCGGTGCCGAGATAGCGCAGCACCTTCGGCTCGGCCGAATGCACATAGGGAAAACCGGTGATCGCGCCGGAGCCGGCGGCAAGGCCGGCGAGACCCGCGCTGCCCTTGAGCAGGGTGCGGCGGCTAAAACCCTTCTTGGTCGTCTCGGTCATATCAGTCACTCCTCTGTTGCGCATTCCACTGATTGATCGGCGCTATTGCAGGCGCTGCGCCTTGGCGGGATCCCAGGTGGCCAGCACGCGATCGCCCGGACGGAACGGGTGAACGTCGAAGGTGGCTTCCGGAACGTGGGAGAACAGGGCGGTGCCGTCGTCGAGCGTGAGCGAGACGGCGATGTAGGAGCCCTGGTACTCGGTCTGGGTCAGCAGCGCCGGCGCGCCGAACGCGCCGTCGGCGAACGGCACGATGCCGAGCTGATCGGCGCGCACGGCGATGAGGTTGCCGGCGTCGCTGAGGACGTTGTGGCCGCCGATGAAGCGCGCCACGAATTCGGTGCGGGGATGGTGGAAGATGTCGCGGGCCGGGCCCTGCTGCTCGATCCTGCCGTGGTTCATCACCACGATGTGGTCGGCGAGCGCCATCGCCTCCTCCTGGCCGTGGGTGACCTGGATGAAGCTGATGCCGAGCTCGCGCTGGAGGCGCCTGAGCTCGCCACGCATCTTGACCCGCAGGAACGGGTCGAGCGCTGAGAGCGGCTCGTCGAGCAGCAGGATCTGCGGCTCGGTGATCAGCGCGCGGGCGAGCGCCACGCGCTGCTGCTGGCCGCCGGAGAGCTGCGCCGGCAGCCGGCCGGCATAGGGGCTCATGGCCACGAGCTCGAGCAGCTCGCCTGCGCGCTTGTGCCGCGTCGCGCGATCGACGCCGCGCATTTTCAGGGCAAACGCCACGTTGTCGAGCACGGTCAGGTGCGGAAACAGCGCGTAGGACTGGAACATCATCGCCGTGCCGCGCTTGGCGGGCTCGAGATCAGTGACGTTCTGCGCGCCGAGAATGATGTCGCCCGCGCTGACCGCCTCATGGCCTGCGATCATGCGCAAGGTCGAGGTCTTGCCGCAGCCGGAGGGGCCGAGCAGGCAGCAATAGGTGCCGGCCGGGATCTTCAGGTTGACGTTGTCGACCGCCAGCGTCGTGTCGTAGCGCTTGGTGACGGCGACCAGTTCGAGAGCGGCGGGAGTGGCCATGGCGTGTCCAGGGGGAGGGCGATGCTTTCCGCCTCTCTCCGCAAGGTCCGTGCCAACAGGCTTCGGTCCGTCAAATCCCAGAAAGTGTGCTGCGGAGTCAGATCGTTAGATCGAATTCGGCGCATCCGGGCTGCCCGGCGCGCGCGCAGCCACCTGCACACAAAACGGGCGCAAATTGTATAAAGTTTCGCCTGTGATTGGATACAGCTCGTCGACTAACATTTGGCCCGATATTCGCCGATCGAGCCCTCAACCCCATGGCTGCCAAGACCCGCCAGAAATCCGACGCGCCAGATGCGAGCGATCGCGTCAGCCGGATCAGGGAAGGCGTGACCGCCGCGATCCTCGAGCATCGCCTGCTGCCGGGCACGAAGCTCGGCGAAGACGAGATCGGCGAGATCTACGGCGCGAGCCGCACGCTGGTGCGCACCGCGCTGCAACAGCTTGCACATGAGGGAATCGTCAACATCGAGAAGAACCGCGGCGCCTTCGTCGCGCGGCCGACGCCGGCCGATGCTCGCGAAGTGTTCGAGGCGCGCCGCCTGATCGAACCGGCGATCGTCGATCATGCGATCGATGCGGCGTCACCGGTCTGGATCGATCGTCTCCAGCAACATCTCGCCGAAGAGCGCGAGGCCGAGCTGCGCGGCGATGCCCGCGCCTCCGTGCGGCTCTCCGGCGAGTTTCACCGGCTTGTTGCCGAGATGAGCGGCCACAGCATCTATCTCGGCTTCCTCAAGGAGCTGATCGCGCGCTCCTCGCTGATCATCCTGCTCTATCGCCGCCACGACACGCCGGCCTGCGGCACCGATCATCACGCCGGCATCGTCGCCGCGATCCGCAAGCGCGACCGGGAGGCCGCGCGGGCGCAGATGTTGTCGCATCTGCGAGAGATCGAGGCCGAGCTGTTCCTGAAGGATCTCGCGGCCGACGAGCTGCGGCTCGTGGACGTGCTTGGCGCCTGAGTCGGACGCGGCCGGACGTCACGCGCGACCTCTTTGATTCAATTGCGGCTGATCGCGCCGATCCCCGTCAACGCAGATAGCAGGGCTGCATCTTGCCGCCATGGTTGTACGTTGACGGAAGCTAAACGTCGGGGTCAACTGCCGACCAGACGTTGCGTGCCTGCCATCGCCCCTCGCGTAGCCCTAGACCTCAGTGGAAGGCTGGATATGTCGGGTTTGAGGATGTCGGCCAAAGTTTTCGCGTTCGCAGCATGGCTTGTCGGCACTGCAATGGGGCTCGGCGGCCCCTCGTCAGCAGCGGCCGAGGACTCCGCGGTGCTGTTCCGCAATGTCCGGATCTTCGACGGCAAGGCCAGCGCGCTCTCGGCGCCATCCAGCGTCCTCGTCAGGAACGGTGCCATCGAGAAGATTGCGACGGGAGACGCGACGGTAGCCGCACAAATCATCGACGGAGGCGGACGCGTTCTGATGCCGGGGCTGATCGACGCGCACTGGCACGCGATGCTGGTGCGTCCGACGCCGATGGCGGCGCTCGCGGGCGACATTGGCTACAACAATCTGGTTGCCGCGAGCGAAGCGACCGCGACGCTGATGCGCGGCTTCACCACCATTCGCGACATGGGCGGGCCGACCTTCGGCCTCAAGCAGGCCATCGACGAGGACCTCGTTGCTGGCCCGCGCATCTATCCATCCGGTGCCATCATCACCATCACTGGCGGACACGGCGATTTCCGCCAGCTCTCCGACCTGCCGCGGACCATCGGCGGCATGCTCAGCCGTATGGAGCAGATCGGCGGCAGCATGGTCGCCGACAGTCCCGACGAGGTGCGCGTCCGCGCCCGCGAGCAGCTGATGCAGGGCGCCTCGCAAGTCAAGCTCACCGCCGGCGGCGGCGTCGCTTCGCCGTTCAGCCCGCTCGACGTCTCCACCTTCACCGAGCCCGAGTTGCGCGCGGCAGTCGAAGCCGCCGACAATTGGGGCACTTACGTTGCGACGCACGCCTACACGCCGGTCGCGATCCAGCGCTCGATCGCGGCCGGCGTGAGATGCATCGAGCACGGTCATCTCATGGACGAGGCGAATGCGAAACTGATCGCAGAGAAGGGCATCTGGCTCAGCACGCAGCCGTTCCTCGATCTGTCCGGTGCCGCTGCGCTCGGGCCTGCGGAGCAGGACAAGATGCGGCAAGTGGTCGCCGGCACCGATCGCGTCTACGCGCTGGCGAAGAAGTACAAGATCAAGACCGCGTTCGGCACCGACGTGCTGTTCTCGCAGGCACTGGCGGAGAAGCAGGGCTCGATGCTGGCTGCGCTGACGCGCTGGTACACGCCGGCCGAAGCACTGGCCATGGCGACCTCGGCCAATGCGGAACTGTTGAGCCTCTCGGGCCTGCGCAATCCCTATCCTGGCAAGCTCGGCGTGGTGGAGGAGGGCGCACTCGCCGATCTCCTGCTCGTCGACGGCAATCCGCTCGACAACATCGCGCTCGTCGAAGATCCGGCGAAGAATTTTGTCGTGATCATGAAGGGCGGCAGGATCTACAAGAACAGTCTTGCACATTGACGCGTATGGCGCGTCTCGCGGCCTTGCGACATTGGAACGCTTCTAGTTGCGATCGTCAGATGCCGGCTTCTTGCGCGGCGAGGTGGATGCAATCTCCGGGATCGCAGGCGGCCTCGCAGGACTTGTCACAATTTCGGGCCGGTCATCGGATGCGTGACTTCTAAGCGTTTCCAGAACCAGGAAGAATTTCTCGGCTAGCATTGAGTCAAGCTCGCTGACGCGTTCATCTCGCTTTCGAGAGCGACGAGATTCGCTGTCAATTCGATCACTTGCCGGGCCCCGCGGCAATTTAATTCGTCGGCGTCAAGCCGATTGTGACAAGCTTTGCCTGACTTTTGCGCCTGAACGTCGTGTGGACGATCATGCGCCGCAGCGTAACGTTACTATTCCTCGCGCACCGCACCCGCTATATGCTGACGTTCTGTCATCTAACTGTCATGTCATCGTAAAATGCTAAAGTCAGACGCAACGCCGGCCCGCAAGACTCCGGGCGCGCCGGATGGGAATCCTGTCCCAAAGGACAACAAGAGAACGCAAGTCGCCGCCGGCTTCCTCAGGCAGATTGATCTGGCCGAGGCCGGCGCGGAACCAAAGACCGTCGAGGGCGCTGTGAGTGATCAGACGCCGTCGCAAGATGCGACGCCCTCGCCGGAGCCAACCCAATCGACTGTCGCCGCGCGCGTCTCGGCCGAGATCGAGCTCAAGCTTCTCGTCGATGCCGAGCGCATGGCGCATTTCAATGCCGCGCCGATCATCGCGAGCAACGCGCGCAACAAGGGGGCACGCAAGCATCTCAAATCGGTCTACTACGACACGCCCGAGCGCGCGCTTCGGAAGAGCGGCCTCAGCTTGCGCGTGCGCCAGAACGGCGCGCGCTTCGTGCAGACCGTGAAGACCGACGCCGCGGACGATCCGCTGCGCCGTGGCGAGTGGGAGGCGAGCGTTCCCTCGCTCGCGCCGGATCTCGCTCTGGCGATGCCTTTCATTCCGGAGAAGCTCCGCGAGCAGCTCGAGACGCAGCCGCTTGAACCCGTCTTCACCGCCGACATCCATCGCCACGCGCGAATGATCGACCTGCCGTCCGGCACCGTCGAGATCGCCTTCGATCAGGGCGAGCTGATTGCCGGCGAGCGGTCGCTGCCGGTGAGCGAGATCGAGCTTGAGCTGAAGAGCGGCAGCGCCAGCACGATCTACGAGATCGCGCTGCGTCTTGCCGAGCACGGCGCGGTGAAGCCGTCGATCCGCAGCAAGTCGGCGCGCGGCTTCGATCTTGCCGCCGACAAGCCGCCGGCGGCGCGCCGGCCGCGCAAGCTTCAGCTCGATCCGTCAGTCACGCTCGACGAGGCCTTCGAGACCATCCTGCGGTCCTGCTTCCACCATTTGCTGCAATCGCTGCCGGCGGCCGAGGACGGTCGCAATCCGGAAGGCGTGCATCAGCTGCGCGTCTCGCTGCGGAGGCTTCGCTCGGCGCTCGATCTGATGGCGTCGGTCGGCGCGCTCAGCAATCTCGATGCGCTGCGGGCTGAAACCAAATGGCTGGCGCAGGACCTTTCGGCTGCGCGCGACTGGGATGTGTTCCAGCTCGACACCTTGCCGACGATCGCCTCGGCCTGTCCTGCGGTCGCCGGCTTCGATACGCTCGGCCGAGCCGCGGCCAGGCGCCAGTCCGAGGCTTATCGCAAAGCGCATCGCGCGCTCGGCGATCGCCGCTGCGCGCTGTTCCTGATCGGCCTCGGCGGCTGGATCGAGACGCGCGGCTGGCGCAACGACGTCGCCGCCGAAGACCTCGGCCAGCTCGCCGAGCCGGCGGTCAATTTCGCGCAGCGCATCCTGTCGGAGCAGCACGCCAAGGTGCTCAAGCGCGGGCGCCGGTTCAAGTCGCTGTCGCCTGAGCAGGTGCACCGGGTGCGGCTCGCGGCCAAGCGGCTGCGCTATCTCAGCGAGTTCCTGCTGCCGCTGTTTGCCGATCGCAAATCCGCCAGGCGCTACTCGCGCCGGCTCGCCGGCCTGCAGGAGGAGCTCGGCGCCTTCAACGACATGGCGGTCACGGCCTCGCTGCTCGATAGGCTCGGTGGCGAGTCCTCCGACAGCGCCATCGCGGCTGCCGCGATCGCCGGCTGGCAGGCGCGCGCCTCGGTCGGCGTGCAGCCCGCCCTGCAAAGCACGTGGCGCGATTTCACCGCCGCGCGCGTGCCGTGGGTGTCGCAGAACTGATCGCATCCCAAAAAAGTTGCGGCCAGCCATTGGGGGATGGCTGGCCGCGCGCGAACCGGTCTGGGACGGGGAGGGGTGGGGATGTGACCGGGTCGCGTAACTCGTTGTCTCGTTCCTAATCTCGCGCGCTGGCGGTGGAGACCGCCGGCTTGGTGTCGCCCAGCGAGACCCAGACGTTGGGATCGCTCTGCGACTGGCGCTTGACGAAGCGGTAGCCGGTCTCCGTCCAGGCCACGACGTTCTCGTTCTGATTGTCGAGAACGAACTCGCCCTTGTCGGTCTTCACCGTCAGCACCGCGTGTCCTTCGCCCTTCTTGTCGCGCACGACGGTGATGAGCAGGGCCTCGCGCGGCCATCCGGCATCCATCAGCATCTTGCGCTTCAGCAGCACGTAGTCTTCACAGTCGCCGTAGCCGTCGGTCGGCAGCGACCACTTCTCGATCACGCCCCAGTGCTCCTGGTCGGTCAAAGGCTTGACGGTCTCGTTGACCCAGCGATTGACCTTGACGAGGTCGCGCCAAGCCGTCTGCGACATCACGATGTCGCGTGGCTGCGTCGGCCCGCTCTGGCACTGCGCGGCATTGTCCGCACAGAACTCGACCCAGCCGATCGGCGCACGCGTGGTGTCGCCGAGGCTCGCGTAGAGCAGACGGCCTTCGCCGGCCTGCGCTGTCGCGCTGATCCCGAAGAGCATGGCGGCGATCGCCAAGCCTTTCCCCTGTCCCCTGAAGTCCAACATTGCGGCCCCCGTTTCTTGTTGGGACCACGTTTCGCATGGAGCTTTTGAGTTGCCGCTAAGTCGGCCAAGTCAAGTCGAGACGAATGCAAGTAAAACTGGCGGAGAATTCGATCTATACTTGAGCCAAATTCGAATAAAATTTGAGAATACTGCAATTGATTCAAATTTTAGGGATTAACGCGGAAACGCTGGCGGAACCGCCGTTTCCGCGCGCAAGCGCGCCGGCGTTAACCCGCGCTAGGCTGGTCACGCCGCATGAAAAAGGCGGCGTCCGCATCGCGGAGGCCGCCTCTTGGTCTGGAAAAACAGTGGTTTTGGTGCGGTTGCGTTTTACCGCGCGGTAACGCTCTCTTCGAGTGTCTCGGCCGGCTGCTCGTGCATGAACTCCAGCGCGAAGCCGTCTTCGAGGTTGCGGACCACGCGGCCCTGGACCCGGCCGAGGAAAACCGTCGATTTCAGCGGCGGCCGGTTCTCCGCGGCGATCGCCGCGCCGGACAGTGACAGGTCGATGATGCGGCAGGTCATCTTGGTGCCGTCCTCGAGCGTCAGCACCGCGATCGGGTTGCGCGGCACGATACGGTCGTGGCGGCGATCCTCGGGCAGATTGAGAATGTCGCGGTTGGCGAGCCAGGTCAGCTGCGCCGCGAGCTTGTCGCGCTTGCGCGGCGTCGCGCCGATCGTCATGGCAAAGCCATTGTCGATGATGCGGGTGATCTTGCCCTCGACGCGGCCGATATGGTCGAGATAGGCGACCACGCGGTCACCGACATTGCCGATGCCGGGCGCGAGCAGCGCAAGACCCCCCGGCGACATGTTGATCACCTGGCAGGGGAATTCACGGCGGTCCGGCAGCATGTAGCGACCGAGCAGGTGAACCTTCACCCGCTGAAAACGCCGACGTTCCTCGGCGGCCGGAAGAAATTTTTTGTTCGCCAACGCCATTTTCACAACCCGACCCCCCGCCTGGCGGAGTCCGGGACGACCCTAAGGTGCATAGGGTTAATGCCGCGTTAGGATTGCGCGCGGCGATGACGGACAGAAACAATGCGCTCGAAAAGCCACATCAGGGGCGGGCAGGCCAATACTGCGAGCGCGCCGAGGTCGAGCGCGACCGCGGCGGTGCCGGCCGATTTGGCGAGCCGGCCTGCAATGGCCGGCCCCAGCATCATCGCGGCATAGAAGAGCGTGTAGAACACGCCCATCCCGATCGCCCTGGTCTCGGGGGCGAGCACGCGCGCGGCCAGGCTCATGATCGGGCCGGCCGGATGGCCGCCGATCAGGCCAATCAGAACGAGGATGGTGATGACGGCGTCCGATCTCGGTAGCCAGGCCAGCAGCAGGGCCACGACGAGGCTGGCCGCGATCGCCAGTATAAAGGGTCGCTTGAAGCGATCGGCGAGATAGCCGCCGGCCGGCACCGAGATCACCGACAGCCACATCACGACACTGATCGCCGAGCCTGCGGCGGCGATGCTCCAGCCGCGCTCGGCGAGCAGGGACGGGCCGAACGAGAAGATCATGGCGAAGCCGACATTATAGAGGCCCCAGATCGCGCCCGCGACGATCACCGCCAGCAGCGCCAGGGGATCGAGGCGGCCCGAGCCCGCCGGGCCGGCTATTGCTGCGGGCGGCGGCTGGTAGAATGCGATCAGCACAACGCCGATCGCGGTCAGCGCGGCTCCGGCAAGGAATACGCTGCTTGCGCCATAGGCGGTGCCGAGCGCCGGCAATAGCAGCAGAGAGATCCCAACGCCGGCCGGCCAGGAATTGACGAAGATCGCCATGGCGGTGGCGATCTCCTTTCCTGCGAACCAGTCGGCGGCCATCTTGGTGAGCTGCACTGTGAGCAGCACGCCGCCGGCGCCGGAGGTAAGCCGGCCCGCCATCTGCCAGCCCCAGACATCGGTGGCCGCCATGACGAGGCTGCCCACTGTCATCAGCAGCAGCGCGGCAATCGTCGTCGGCTTGTCGCCGAGAAATCGGCCGATCGCGCCGCCCGGCAGCGCCAGGACGATACCGGGGGTGAAATAGAGTCCGATCAGGATGCCGATATCGGCGATGCCGACGCCAAAGCTCTGTTGCAGCAGCGGCGCGACCGCGGCCACGCTTTGGAATTGGAACGCGATGGTGAGGCGAACCAGGAACAGGATCGCAAGAATGCCCCAGCGATTGCGCAACGGCTCATCTCCCCATGCCCCTCAGCCGAGGGTGCGGTCGGGAGAGGCTGGAGTCAACCGGCTGGCTTCCTCGTCGCGCGCCCGTAGAGCAGGCACAGTAATGCCAGCAGCACGGCGGCCGAGAGGCCGAGCGACCAGTGAATGCCGATCGCAGCGCCGAATACGCCGACGGTGATGCCGCTGAAGGCCCGCATGCCGAGCCCAGCCATATTGTAGAGGCCGACGACGCGGCCGCGGATGTCGTGCGGCGCGTTCAGCTGCACCAGTGCCTGCGCCATGGTGTTGAACGACAATTCGAAGAAGCCGGCAAAGAACAGCAGCACGATCGCGAGCGGATAGATCCGCACCGCGGCGAAGCCGAGCAGTGCAACGCTCCAGAGCATCGCGAGCGTGATCGCCGTGCGCGGTGTGCCCTTGAGGCGTCCCCAGGATTCCAGCGCGATGCCGGCGAGCAGCGCGCCGGCGGCATCGGCGGCGAGCAGCACGCTGTAGGAGACGCCGGGATCGCCGTGGCCGAGATCGCCGGCAAAGCCCGGCATCTGCGCGTGATAGGCGTTGCCGATCATGAAGGAGGTGAGGCCGGCAAGCCATGTCATCGCCGTCAGCACCGGCTGGGTGCCGATGGCGCGGATGGTGAGCAGGATGTCGGCGAAGCCGCGCACGGCGAAGCGTCGCACCGCCACGCTGCTGTCGCGGACCGGCGCCCAGAACAGCCACAGCAGCATCGGCAGGTAGAACAGCGTGTTGAAGATGATGCCGTGCGAGGTGCCGAGCGTCAGCATGATGATGCCGCCGACGGCGGGCCCGACCAGGATGCCGAGATAGCGCGCCATCGCGTTCAGCCGCACCGCGCTCGGCAGGTCGGCGGGGCCGACGAGGTCGTAGAGCAACAGCTGGTTCGGTGTTTGCCAAAGGACTCCGGCGCAGCCGTGGATCACCAGCAGCAGCATCGCGTGCCACATCTGGATCGTGTCGGTGATGAAGAAGAAGCCCCAGCCGGCGGAGGCCGCGATGAACAGCAGCATGCCGCACTGGATGATGCGGCGCGGATCGAACCGGTCGGCGAGCCCGCCGACCGCGACCGAGAACAGCAGGAACGGCAGCCAGTGCGAGAGCACCGCAAAGCCGCCCAGCGTTGGCGAGTGGAATTTCTGGAACACCACCCAATAGCTGATCACATGCTCGATATTGTCGGCCATCATCGCCAGCACGTAGGCGATGAACTGGAGCCGGTACGGCACGGACCTCATCGCCGCGAACGATCCGGACGCAGCGACGGGATTTTGGGGCAGGGGGTTCAAGCGATCACCAGGATGGGACTGCTCGGGCCTTACACGTTCGCTGGCGGCCGCTCAAGACAATTGGGTGTGTGGGACATCCACCGTCTCCAGAAACGACCTGACCACCGCCGCAAACTCAACCGGCCTGTCATACGGCAGCCCGTGGCCTGCGTTCGCGATCACCTCATGGCGAAGGCGTGGATTGAGGCAGCTCCCGCGCCGTCTCGACGGAGACAACGCCATTGTCTCCGACGACAAGCAGGCTCGGGGCCGCAATCGCTTGGACCAACTCGCGATAGTCCGGATTCGGCGGCGTGAGAACCTCGAAGGCACGCGTCTCGGTCCGTAGCCGCGCGTCGATGATCAGCTCGAGCAATTCGCCCGACCGGTGCGGTTGCCGCTGCCGTGCTTCGGCCAGCACCTCATCCTTGTCCCGACCGAGCAGCCGCCGATGCTGCTCGGCAACGTCGCTTTCGTAGACTTCGCGCTGGCGCTCGGCGCTGAGGAAGGTTGGGTCGGCAAGGACGACGCCGCGAATGGCCGCGCCCATTCTGCTCGCAACGACAGCCGCCGTCATGCCGCCCATGGAATGGCCGAGCAGCACCGGTGCTTCGAGCCCGAGCATCGCGATGAGCCCAATGACGTCGTCTGCGAGGTCGTGGTACAGATATCCGAGTCGCGGAGCGCTCGACGCGCCGTGGCCCCGCGCGTCCGGCATGATGAGGTCGTAGCGATCCTGGAGCGCGCGGGCCAGTAGCGTCCAGCAGGCGCCGCTTCCGGTCAGTCCATGCAGCGCAATCAGGGCGGGCTTGTTGCCGCCGGTTCGCAGATAATGGATGTCGATGCCATTTGCTGCGCAGGTTCTGCTAGTCCAGCTTGTCATTCAACCGACTGTCAAAGAATCGATCCCGACATCATCTTACGCCAGCGTCTTGACATAGACTGCATAGGGCACGCCCAGAATATCCGGTGCCTCGCCGGTCTTCACAAATCCCATGCGCAGATACATCGGCAGCGCGACGGTCATGATCGGCGTCGTGTGCAGGGCGATGACCTGAGCCTGGTCGCGCTCGGCGCGGCGCAGGCACTCTTCCGTCAGTTGGCGGCCGACGCCCTTGCCGCGCGCGGCGGGATCGACCACCAGCATGCGGATGACCGGCCACGCCGGATCGAAGAACGCAGGCTTCTTCGCTTTCGGCCCGATGTAGGCGACGGCACCGACGATGCGTCCGTCATCTTCGGCGACGATGATCTCGCCGGTCTGGGCAAGCCCCGGCATCTTCGCGACATTGGCGTTAAACAGCGGCCAGTCGGAAAAGTGCGGCTCGAATTCCGCGAATGCGGCGAGCGCGACGCGCACGATCGCTTCGGCATCCGTTGCCTGATAGTCACGCAGCATCGGCGACCCCGTCGCGCAACGTCGCGCCCGCCAGCCGCCGCAGGCCGGGCCGCTCCGGGAGATTGTGCGGCGTCCGGACGTTCCAGACCAATCCGATAGCTTCGAGCAGTCGGATCAGCCACCAGCCCGGATCGATCTGTCCCGGCAACAGTCCCATCTTCGCCGAGCCGGGATAGGCGTGATGGTTGTTGTGCCAGTTCTCGCCCATGCTGATCAGCGCCGCGAGGCGGACATTGTAGCCCTGCGCGCCGACGCCATCGATGATCCAGACCTGCTCGCCCCTGGTGTGGGAGAAATGGCCGACCAGCCAGTGCCCGGTCACGCAGACGCTGACCCGCACGCAAATGCCCCACACCAGCCAGTCCATCCCGCCGATCGCGAAGAACAGCGCGGCCCATGGCAATTGCTGCAACATCCAGGTGCGCTCGACGAAGGCGTAGAAGCGGTCATTGGCCAGTCGCGGCTCCAGCCTGAAGCGAGGGGGATGGCGCAAGACCAGCCGGCAGTGCAATTGCCACCACGCATCGCGCCAGAAGCCGGCGCGGTGGCAGGAATAGTCGTGGCACGCCGCCTGGCGTTGCGCCCAGTCGCGGAAATCGTGCAGGCGGATCATGCCATAAGGGCCGGCCATGCCGACAAGCATGCCGAGATAGACGAGAAGGCGTTCGAGCCAGAACGGACAGTCGAAGCTTGCATGGATCAGCTTGCGATGCATGCCGACGGAATGTCCACAGCACAGCGTGACGGCGCTGGTTGCGAGGAAGAGCACGAACGCCGACCCCGAGAAACAAACCGGTCCGAGGACGATTGCGGCGGCCGTCATGCCCGCGAGCCACAGCGATTTTGCCGGCGCCCATTGCACGTATCCGTCGAGCGGATCGGTGTCTGCCGTGACGAAGATGCGTTCGGAGCCCGGTCGCACGTCCATGGTCTGATCCCAGCCGAAGCAGGCCGCGCTCCGGCGCAAGCAGCCTGCGGACACAACTGCGGCGTGTCAACGCCTATCTCGGCGGAGACCGTAGCCCGGATGGAGCGTAGCGCAATCCTGCGGAGCCGGCCCCGCATTCCGCGTTGCTCCATACGGACTACGAGATCAATAGCTTGGCATGACTATTTGCGGTTGCTCATGCTGTCACTATTGACACCTTGCGTTCGGCGCGCCACCTTTCTCTCCGGTGGATACGACCTGCCGCTTGCACCCTTCGGGGATGGTGAACGTATCGCACGCATCGTCTTGGCCCCTTTGCCGAACAACGGGCCAGCAACGCAAGCACTGGCTTTTCCGAATTGTTCAAGCAAAGGAGTAAGCCATGCGCGACTTCCGCGATGCCAAAGCCATGGCGCAAACGCTGCGCGCCTCTCTCGTCTCCAAAGGCCTCAAGATTTCGGTTGCCGAAAGCCTCGAACTGACTGCCGAGCTGTTTGGCTTGGCTGACTGGAATACGCTTGCGGCCGCCATTCGACGCGGATCGCCTGAGCCCGGTGTAGCCTCGTCTCGACAACCGCGTGCAAGCATCAAATGGCCGGCGGGATTTACCCACGAACTTGACCTGACCCTGAAAAGGGCTCTGGCCTACGCCGAAGCGCGAAAGCACGAGTTTGCCACGCTAGAGCATCTCTTGCTCGCGCTGCTGGATGATCCGAATGCCTTGGAGGTGATGAATGCCAACCAGATTGACCTCGAAGCCCTGAGGCGAGCCACGACCTCATACATCGATGACAAGCTGAGCACCTGGGTGATGATCAGCGACGAGCGCGACACAACGCCGACGATTGCGTTTCGACGCGTGGTGCATCGTGCGACCGTGCGCAGCCTGCAACGCGAAACGAGTGGACTGGACGTGCTGGCGACCATGTTCGGCGAGAACGCGAGTCCGGCGGTTTGGCTCCTGAGCGAGCATGGAATGACCGGCGAGCGTCTTGAGAGGGCGCCTCCTCGCACAAATTGAGCGGAGCACGACCTGCTCCGGCGCTTTGAGGCACGCGTTCGAGTATTTGCAATGTCGCACGGCTGTCATAGGCTGATCGCAGACCCGCACCATCAATCATAACAAGCGGGCAGCAAGGAAACCGCCATGGACCAGATCCGCGTCTGCACCCACGCAGGCCCCGGCAGCGAGCCCGTCATCAAAACAGTGCCGTGGCCGAAAGTCGGCCGCAAGGCCGCGCTGATCAAGGTCGGCGCCTGCGGCGTCTGCGGCACCGATCTGCATATCCTGAAAGGGCATTGGCCGAAGCCGCTGCCCTGGCCGTTCACGCTCGGCCACGAGCTCGGCGGAATCATCGTCGAATGCGGCGACGAGTTCACCGAGGACTTCATGAGCAAGCCGCTCAAGGTCGGATCAAAGGTGATGATCCCGCCGCTGATGCCGTGCGGACGCTGCTACTACTGCATTCACTACCCGCAGACGGCCAACAAGTGCCTGACACCGGTCTATTACGGCCGCTATCTCGGCTTCGACAAGGCGCCGCACATGTGGGGCGGCTGGGCGGAGTATGTCTATGTCGATCTCGACATGCTGCCGGGCACCAAGATCTACAAACTGCCCGACGACATGTCGCTGCGGCTCGGCGCGCTGTCCGAGCCGCTCACCTCCTGCATCCGCGCCTTCAACCGCGCGACCCGTGCCGGCGGCTTTTCCTGGGGCGACACGGTGGTGATCCAGGGCTCGGGCCCGATCGGCATTCTGGCGGTCGCGGCCGCCAAGGAGATGGGAGCAGGGCGCGTGATCTGCGTCGGTGCGCCGGAGGAGCCGCGGCTCAAGCTCGCGCGCGAGTTCGGCGCCGAGGCGACGGTGAACATCGAGGAGATCAAATCGCCCGAGGCGCGCATCGCGCGTGTGCGCGAGATTGTCGGCGGCTTCGGCGCCGATCTCGTGATGGATTGCTCGGGCCATCCGACCGCCGGCCCCGAAGGCATCGAGATGCTGCGCGACGGCGGCACCTATGTCGAGATGGGCCAGTTCACCGATGCTGGCTCGATCGATACGTCCTGGCACCGGATCTGCACCAAGGACCTCAACGTGCTGGGATCCTGGGGCTTCACCGGCAACGATCTGCCGCTCGGCGTCGACATGCTCTATCGCACGGCGGGTAAATATCCCTGGCTGAAGATGCAGACGATCTATCCGTTCACGGAAGAAGGCGTCGCACAGGCGGTGAGGGACGCGATGGCGATGAAGACGGTGAAGTCGACCATCGTGCCGTGGCCGGAGCTGGTGGAATAGGATCTGTAGCCCGGATCGAGCGCAGCGTATTCCGGGGCGCCGGTCCCGCATTCCGCGGTGCCTGTCATCGGGCGGTGCTTTGCGCCGACCCGTTGGCTTCGTGCGAGCTACAAGTCAGAGTTTGGAATGAAGAACGAGATGACAGCCGAACCCACTCCACCCGCCAGCTCGCCCTTCCGTGCCATCCGCGCGATCGACTACACCGTCATCTTCGTGCGCGACATGGCGGCGATGCGGCGCTTCTACGAGGGTGTCCTGGCCTTGTCCCTGCTGCGCGAGCTCTCGCCGAACTGGATCGAATACGGCCTCGGCAGCAACACGCTGGCGCTGGCCCGACCGAGCCGGACCGCGGACGATGCGCCGGTGCCGGCGGGGACTGCCTCGCTGCAACTGGCCTTCAAGGTGTCCGCGGCCGAGGTCGATCAATGCGCCGACGAGCTCGTGCGCCAGGGCGTGACGCTTTTGTCGCCGCCGACGGATCAGTCCTTCGGACATCGCACGCTGTTCTTCCGCGATCCCGATGGTAATCTGTTGGAGGTCTATGCGGAGATCTGAGCGGAAGCGGATGCCCAGAAAGTTCCATGCAATATCCGCGACTTATCCGCGCAGCTGTGAAACTTAGGCCCAAGTTCCGGCTTTCACTTCGCGGGAGAGGTCCAGTGAAGCGAATCCTGAAACCCGTCACTTACATCCTGGCCGCCATCTACTTCCTGGTGGATGCGGTCTTCATCGCCGTGGCGAGGCCGATCGCGCGCTGGATCGGGCGTCATTTCGAATTCAGGCGGTTGCGTGAGTGGATCAGATCGTTGCCGCCTTACCCGTCGCTGGCCTTGTTTTCCGTGCCGGTGATCATCCTCGAGCCGATCAAGCCGGTGGCGGCTTACCTCGCGGCGACCGGCCAGATCGTGAGCGGTGCTGTGACGTTCATCATCGGCGAGCTGCTCAAGCTCGTGCTGGTCGAGCGTCTGTTCCATCTTACCCGTGACAAGCTGATGCGGATTCCGGCGTTCGCCTGGGCCTATGGCAAGTTCGCCGAGGTGAGGGCGTGGCTGAAAGCGACCGAAGCCTGGCGCATGGTCCGCGCCTTGAGCCGGGCGGCAAAAGACTATGTCGTGCGGGCACGGGCAAGGCTGGTCGGCAGCTTCAACAGACTGGTGACCTCCAAGGATTGAGGCGGCGACGGACGGTGCTTTAGGCGAGCTTGCGTGCTGCGGCGGTTGCCTTGTCGCCCGTGTTCGGCGTGCCGGTCGGCTCGATCAGCATCAGGTGAACCTCCTCGCGCGCCACCGGGCGATGCTCAACACCTTTGGGCACGACGTAGAGCTCGCCCGGTCCGAGCGTCACGGTGCGATCGCGCAATTCGATGTCCAGCTGGCCTTTCAGGACGAGAAAGAAATCGTCGGTGTCGTCGTGCTTGTGCCAGGTGAACTCGCCCTTCACCTTCACCACCATCACGTCGCAATCGTTGAAGGTCGTGACCGTGCGCGGCGACCAGAAATCCTCGAAGGTCGCGAGCTTGTCGGCAAGCGATATGCTGTCAGCCATGTTTCCCTGTTGCTCTCTCATGAGACAAGATTTGAGATCGAATGGACGGTGCGGCAAGGCCGGCTATTTGACATGTCCGGTCAACATGGCTTGCGCCCAGTCCGGACGGCCGTTGGCAAGCGCCTGTGCGGAGGCGGCTTCCCAGTCGTATTCCAGGGCTAGCAGTTCGACTTGCCAGCCTCTTGTTCGCTTCGTGAGGATCGCGTAACGGGCGTGGGGCGAGCGGTGTTCCAGGTTTGCGGCAAAGGGAATGTCCGCGAACACGGGGCAACCAACACTCCCGGGATTAAGAACCAGACAGTCGCCCGGCCCTTGAACGGCCGCCTGGCGGTGGCTGTGACCGCAAAGGACCACGCGCGCCGTTGGCTCGCTCGAAAGGCGCGCGGTTAGCACGTCGCGACGTGCCGGCACGAAACGGCCGTCCTCGAGTGCTTCTTCCAACAGGCAGGTCATGTCGTCGTTGGGCGTGCCGTGGCAGGCCAGGATCCCGTCATCCAGCCATATTCGGGAGGGGAGGCTGTGGAGTGCGCGACGCTGCTCCGCAGTCAATGCGTTGCGCGCAAACAGACCTGCCGGCGAGAGCTTGTTGTCTGGAAACTCCTCGATCCAGCGATCATGGTTTCCGCGCACGGTCGGCACCGATAGCGACTGGAGCGCTTCGAAAGTTTCCCTTGGCCACAACGGGCTGGTGACGCAATCGCCGAGGTTGACCGTACGATCGACACCGCGCGCCTTGATGTCGGCCAGCACCGCTTCCAACGCAGCAAGATTGCCGTGGATATCGGAAATGACTGCCAATCGCATCGTCGTGCTCCCCATGCCGTGTTGCCTGAATTCAACTGCGCCAGGTCACCGGACTTATCTAGCATCGGCTGATAGGACATTCACTAATTAGCCACGGCTGATCGCGATCATCCCGGCTTTCGTGCGGTACGATTTGGGATCGAATGGCGGATGTGGCAAGGCCGGCCGCCGGCGTGTCCGCTCCAGCCCGAACGTGAGGCCGGGCGCCTGCGGCCGTCTTGCCTATGCGCGCGACACGTGAGCGGAGACGCACTGCCAACGTCCGTCCCGGAATTGCCAATCATCCGTGTACCGGCCGGCTCCTTCGCTGCCGTCAGGCTTACGATAGCTGGTGCGAGCGTGAATGATGGCGAAGTCTCCAAGAACACGGATGATCACGTCGTGCTCGCGAATGTCGCGCACCGTCGAGCCGCGGCCGATCTGCACCAGGAATGTCGACCGGTCGATCAGCGTGCCGTCCGGATTGGTGTTGCGAAAGTCCGACGCGAGATTGGCGTCGAACCAGGCGACGTCGGCCTCGTCAACGGCGCGGACGTAGTTGCGATTGAGGTCGGCCAAAATGGCCTCTGCTGTCTTGTTGTCGGACATTATTTGGTCACCTGTTTTGCCTGCTCGAGTGCAAGCCAACTGTTCCAGGCCTGCGGGTCACCTCGATCGTGTCCGGAGCCTAACGCAATGCGCCGAGCCGACGGTTCGCTCTCGGCCGAACCGTGCCCACTCGCTGCCGCGCTGCTCACCGTCGCGCCCACGACCTTCGTGCCCTCCAGCTCGCGCACGATGCGATCATCCGGCCAGACGCTGCCGAGATCGAGCTCGCGCTCCGGCGTGACGAGGATCACGCGCTGGCCGGCGATCACGACCACCGTCATGTCGTTGCGCTCGCCTTCTACAGCCCAGGCGCGGATCTCGCTGGCGTAGGGCTCCCTGCGCCAGGCGTTCGGAGAGCCGGGGTCGCAGCGGACTTCGATGCCGTCCTCGGACGTGGTCAGGACCAATTTTGACCGGCTCGGCTTCCAGCGCTCGTCGAGGAGGTCGTTGACGAGCCAGAGGCAGCTGAAGCTCGCGCATTCGGCCGGGTGTTCGGCGTAGATCGCGCAGCCCTGGCCGGGCTTGCAGTGCCGGCACCAGCTTCCCGCCGGTTTAGCCAGCGCCTCGATGGCCATCACCTTGCAGCAAAGCGTGCAATCGCCGCAGGCGCGTTTGATGGAAGGCGTCACGCGGTCGTTCCCTTGGGAGCCGGTTGGCTTCAGGTTAATCGAGGTGGCCGCGAAAGTCCGCTGCAACCTTCAGGCGCGGCTCTTGTCGAAAAGCCATGCATCACAGGCATGGTGATTTCCCTGCGCTTGGCGTAAAGAGCCCTCAATCACATCGCCAGCGTGCGGCCGGGCCGATTGCCGCGCACGCCAGCTCAGGTCCGCCGGCTCACCATTCCGCGCCTGAATCAACCAAGGTTTCCTATCTCGTGTCTCTTCCGGCCCTGACCCCGCCGCTCGCCCGAGCTTTGGCCGAGCGGAACTATGATTCACTGACCCCCGTCCAGCTCGCGGTGCTCGCCCACGAAGCCACCGGCCGCGACCTTCTGGTCTCGGCCCAGACCGGCTCCGGCAAGACGGTCGCCTATGGATTGGCGATCGCCAAAAATCTCCTCGATGACGCCGAGCAGTTCGCACCCGCGGCCGCACCGCTCGCGCTGATCGTGGCGCCGACCCGTGAGCTCGCGCTTCAGGTCCAGCGCGAGCTGGCCTGGCTCTACGGTCATGCCGGCGGACGCGTCGTCTCCTGCGTCGGCGGCATGGATCCGCGGCGTGAGCAGCGCGAGCTCGCCGCCGGCGCGCACATCGTGGTCGGCACGCCCGGCCGTCTCTGCGATCATTTGCGCCGCGGCCGCCTCGACATCTCCGAACTCGCCGCGGTCGTGCTCGACGAGGCCGACGAGATGCTCAATCTCGGCTTTCGCGAGGACATGGAGTTCATCCTCGAAACCACGCCGGAGACGCGCCGGACGCTGCTGTTCTCGGCGACCTTTCCGCGCGGCATCGTTGCGCTGGCGCGGCAATATCAGCGCGACGCCTTTCGGATCGAGGTCGCCGGCGACGAAGGCGGCCACGCCGACATCGATTACCGCGCGATCCGGATCGCGCCCGGCGATGTCGAGCACGCGGTCGTCAACGTTCTGCGTTTCTTCGAGGCGCCGAGCGCGCTGGTGTTTTGCAGCACGCGCGATGCCGTGAGGCACTTGCAGGCGGCGCTGCTGGAGCGTGGCTTCGCCGTGGTCGCGCTGTCGGGCGAACTGACGCAGAACGAGCGCACGCTGGCGCTGCAGTCGCTGCGGGACGGACGCGCGCGCGTCTGCGTGGCGACCGACGTTGCCGCCCGCGGCATCGATTTGCCGAGCCTCGACCTCGTCATCCATGCCGACCTGCCCAACGACGCCGAAGTCATGCAGCATCGCTCCGGCCGCACCGGGCGCGCCGGGCGCAAGGGGACCAGCGTGCTCTTGGTGCCGCCGGCACGGCGGCGGCGCGCCGAGTTGCTGCTCAATCTCTCCGGCATCGATGCAGCCTGGGGCACCGCGCCGCAGGCGGAGGAGATCCGCAAGCTCGATCACGAGCGCATGAAGGACGTGCTGTTCACCGAGGAGACAACCGCCGACGATCTCGCGCTGGCTCAGGCGCTGCTCGCCGAGCGGTCGGCCGAGGATATCGCAGCCGCACTGGCGCGGCTCTATCGCGCGCGGCTGCCGTCGCCCGAGGACATCATCGATCCCGGCGAGCGAACAGGCCGGCCGGATCGCGGGCGTGACAGGTTTGAAGGCGGCGAGGATCGCGCCAAGCCGCGATCGAAGTCCGGCAAATCGTCGTCGAAGCACGGCATGGCGGAGGCCAGCGTCTGGTTCCGTGCCGCGATCGGGCGGCGCAAGAATGCGGAGGCGCGCTGGCTGCTGCCGATGATCTGCCGCCGCGGCGGCATCGACAAGCGCGACATCGGCGCGATCAAGATCATGGACACCACCACCGAGTTCGAGATCTCCGAGCGGGTCGCGGACGCCTTCGCCGCGAAGATCAAGCGCCCGGACAAGGAGGACAGCATCCGCATCGAGCCGATGGCGGATGCGCCGGCGCGGCAGGCGCCGTCGGAGGAGCGATCACACGCGCCGCGGCGAGAGAGAGACGACGGCGAACATCGTGAGCGTCAAGGCGATCGCTCGCGCGATGCACGCGAGTTCAAGCCGCGCGGCAAAGCGCTCGGCGAGCGCGGGCCGCAATTCGACACTGCGCCTTCGTTCGGAAAGAAAAAGAAGCACAAGAACAAGCCGGGGCAAGCAGAGCCGTCAGTCACGCCGTGGCCCGTGAAGGGCGCGCCGGGCAAGAAGGCGAGGAAGAAGCGCCGCGGCTGATCGGACACCGTTCGGCGTGAATGATGCCGCCGGATCGTGCCGGCGACATCATCTGAAAAGTCGGTGAGAGCTCAGCGGCCGCCGCCGCCACCGCCACCACCCCCGCCGCCACCACCTCCGCCGCCGGCATCACGCAGCGAGGTGTTGTAACGCGGATCGGTCTGTCGCATGTAGATGGGCGAGATGTCGTTGGTGATGCGAACCACGCGGCGTCCGCCCTGCTGCGGCGCTTCGACGAAGCCCGTGCAGCCTTCGAAGAAGGCGGTATCGCAGCCATAAGTCCGGTACTGCGCGGCGTTGGCGCTGGTCGCGCTGAATGCGGCCGTTGCAGCGAAAGCAATCAAAGCAACTTTCGACAATGTGAGTTTCATGGAAATTCTCCAGTCTCGGTTCGGCGAGACCGGAACGGTCCGCACAGCCTTTCGACGGGAGCTGATCGAAGCCGGTTCGAGCGAGGCGCTTCACGCCCGCGTGAGCCGGGCCGGAGGGGAGGGGCGTTACGTCGCAGCGAGGTCGCGCAGCATGTAGGTCGCAGCTTCGCCGTAGGATGTGAGCTTGATGCGCAATTGCTCATCTGCGGCGACGGGGTGAAAGCCGAGCCGTTCCCATAGCTGACGCGTGGCATAGACCGAGACCAGCGCGAGCGTCGTGAGGCCTGAGGCGCGTGCCAGCGCTTCGATCGTCGTGACGTAGTCGCGCGCAGCGCCGCCGCGAAAGTCGGGCAGCACGGCGACATCGTGCACGTAGAGACAGTCCGCACCGTCAGGCAATGTTTGCAGGAAGTCGTCAAGCGGCGGAATGTGGTGCTGCGTCCAGGGATGCGCGAGTCCGTAGCCGACGATCGTATCGCCGGCGATCAGCACGCGGCAGCCGTCGGGATAGAGCCGCATCTTCTCGGCGAGCACCTCGGGGCGTTCGGGCAGATCAGGATGGATGCGCGCTGCGATCATGCTGATCGCGGGCAGATCCGATGCGCGTGCGGGACACCAATGCGGCTTGCTCATCTCGGTCCGTCGTTCCATCTCGATCATCCCAATTTATTCCTCCGCGACGATGCGCGCAGCGAAAAATATCCTTGCAGCGCTCTCGGGAATAGGTAGCGTCGCGTGGCGTCCTACTCATGCAAGCCAATTGCATGACAGGAGACATCATGACGACGCCATCGATCCGCTTCGCGCTCGCGCTCGCAGCTTCGCTCGCAATTATCCCCGCGGCCTTCGCTGCGCCGCCGACCAAGACCGGCAAAACCGACAAGGGCACCGTGCTCACCGACGCCAAGGGCATGACGCTCTACACCTTCGACAAGGATATGGACGGCAAGTCGGCCTGCAACGGTCCCTGTGCGACCAACTGGCCGGTGCTGAAGGCCGAGGCCAGCGATGCTGCCGGCAACGGCTATACTATCATCACGCGCGACGACGGCTCGAAGCAGTGGGCCTACAAGGGCAAGCCGCTATACACCTTCGCCAAGGACACAAGGCCCGGCGACGTCACCGGCGACGGCTTTCTGAACGGTGCCTGGCATCTGGCGATGCCCTGACCAATCGCGCGCTGCGTCGCTTTTTGCGAGAGCGCCGGGCCGCGTGCGGCCCGGTTATCTCGGATATTCGAGCTGCATCGCCACGAAATCGGCTGTACGCGGCCCGTAGCGCGCGTCGATGGCGCGCAACGCGTGGTCCAGCGCCTGCACCGGCGGCAATCCGGTTGCGGCCGGCGGGGTCTGCGCCGCCGGCCAGTCGGCCGCGATCCTGTCGGGCAGGATGCCGAGGCCGCTGCGGCTCGTCTGCGCCTGCTCCGCGGCGGCGAAGGTGAGGGCGCGGGAGCGATAGGTCCGCGACCACGCATCGGCGATCAACGCGAGCGACACCTCGTCGATGCCTGGTGTCAGCGCGATCCCGAGCTGCTCTCGGCGCCAGAATGCGAGCGTGTTTGCGATCGCCGTCAGCGCGAAAGGACGCGTGAACTGGAACGCGTCACTGCGGTGGCGTGCATCCCATGCCGCAAGACCGATCTCGCTGGCGACCGCTTCGGCCCTGGCGCGGCCGGCGATGGCCTCGATCAGGGTGAGCGCCATCGGCATGGATGCCGTGATGCCGGTCGTCGTCGCGACGCCGCGGTCGACCACGAGCCTGCGGTCGGCCGCATAGCGGATCGCGGAATGCTTCTTCAGATCGCCCACGGAATACCAGTGCGTCGTGGCTCGCTTGCCGTCGAGCAGCCCGGTATTGGCAACGACCATGGCGCCGACGCAGACGGCGATGACAGTTGCGCCCTTGCCGGCCTGGCTCCGGATCCACTGCAAGGCGGCCGCGTCGTCTTCCGGCGTCATTGCCGGCACGATGACATAGTCGGCGCCGTCGGGATGGGCGGCGTCGAACGCGGCGATGGTCGCGTGCGGCTGCACCTTCAGCGCGGGATAGAGGGTCACGGGACCCGGCTGCGTTGCCAGCGTCACGACGTCGGCGACATCGGCGCGCGCGAGGATGCCGTAGGGCATCAGATAATCGGTCGTCTCGCTCTTGTCGTTGATGCCGATGATGGCGATGAGGGGACGCCTTCGCTTCGGCGGTTTCAATGCGGCGAGCGTCGCCTCGGACTCCTCGCTCGATATGGCGGGTGCGGCTCCCCGTGCCGGCGCGCCGGGCAGCAGCAGCAACCAGGTTCCGCCGATCGCCGCGAGCGCCGCCAGGCCTCCGAGGGCGCTCCATGCCAGAATGCGCCAGATCATGATTTCACCCGATCGCGGTTGCCTCATACGGCGCGGAAGCTATCGGCTGGCGACGGCATCGGGAATGACGCAAATCCGGCAAAAAAGGTCATGCCGCAAGCGCGATCGTTTACTTCATGACGGGAATTGCTGCGCTAATCTCAAGTTGGCGCATGCGATCGCAACAACTTCAAAGATGCAGGACGCGGTCTGCGCCGTCTTCGTCGCGCGAAGTGAATAAATTCACGCGGAGAGTCTGAAAGCGAACCGAACCTGCGACTTTCGTCTGGCATAGTTGGCTTCGTAAAGGGGGGCGGGGGCGGTTATCCGCAGCAATCCACCGCATTGAAAATCGGAGTACTGGTGTCCCGGTGCGGCATGCACCGCGACCCCATCGGGGAGTCTTCAATCCATTATCTAGTTTCGCTTGAAAGGATGAAAGCCCGTGAATGATGCCAATGTGAAAGTCGAAACGAATGCCGCGCCGCAAGACGTGGGGGCCAACGGAAGCGCAAAGCTCCGGTTCGACGTACCCTTCTTCAACATGCAGACGATCTTCGGCGGTCTCGCCGATCAGGGCGCCACGCGGGCCCAGGCCAACTTTGCCAAGATGAGGGCGACGTCGGAGGAGATCACCGCAGCCGTCTGCGATGCCTGTTCGACCAACGCCAAGCGAGCCTCCGACTACGGCATCAAGCTGATCGAAATTTCCCATATCAATACTAGCTCCACGCTGGATTTCATTTCCCAGCTCGTCGATGCGAGGTCGTTTGCCGATCTCGTAAACCTCTCCACGGCCCACAGCCGCAAGACCTTGGAAGCAACGTCGGCACAGAACCGCGAACTCTGGGACCTCGCCCAGAAGGTCGCGACCGAAACGGCCGAGCCGATCAAGCAGAGCTTCAACCGGGTCCTGCGTAGGGCTGCTTGAATCGAAGCGGTTGGCCGCGCGGATCGGCTGGACGAGCGTCTTCGCAAGAAGAGACGCCGTCCAGCCGATTGCGGCCCCCTCATTGCCGAGGTGATGCCAAGCTGGAGGAAATCAGGATGGGTATGGTGATGATCAAGTGCCCGGAAACGGGAGATGCCATTCCGACGGGCATCGAGATGGATCGTGAAAGGTTTCGGTGCAGTGCGGTGTTTTTTTCGCGCACCTATTGCCGGATATGCGCCGCGACGCACGAATGGTTCGCCAGAGAGGCTTGGGTCTACGAGTCGGTCTCGGCGAAGGGCGGGTCTGGGGGGAGGCAGCCAATCCGCGCCGGCGCGGCGTGAAGGACCCTTGGCGCATCCTGCAAGACGATCCGATCGATCCTGCGGCTCATCACCTTG
Source organism: Bradyrhizobium genosp. SA-4 str. CB756 (assembly GCF_000473125.1). NCBI lineage: Bacteria > Pseudomonadati > Pseudomonadota > Alphaproteobacteria > Hyphomicrobiales > Nitrobacteraceae > Bradyrhizobium > Bradyrhizobium genosp. SA-4. Next base: position 1,708,096 of record NZ_KI421499.1, read on the forward strand.
TAGCACTCACAGGCGATGACCTCGAGCCGGCGCCTGTCGATCTCGAGCTGGCCGCGCCGGTTGGATTTGATTGCCCGTGATGTGCGCAACGCGCTCACCACATGCGTGACCGTGGTGCGCCGGACGCCGAGCAATTCCGACAGCGTCTCCTGTGTCAGGGGCAGGATGTCACCACCATCCGTCCGGTCGTGGATGTGCAGCAGCCAGCGGGCGAGGCGCGCTTCGACGGAATGCAACGCATTGCAGGCCGCGACGTGCTGGACCTGCGTCAGCATCGCCCTGGTGAGAAGCTGTACCGAACTTGCGATGGCGGGACTGCGTTCGAGCGCGACGTGAAATCGCGCGGGCGAGATCTGCAGCGCCGTCCCGGCAACGCGGACGATTGCGGTCATGGGTGATCGGGTCGGGCCGAACGCGGTCATGATCCCGATGCCGCCGTCGTTGCCGATCACGGCGGTTGCTGCCGTCTGTCCGTTCGGCAGCTCCATGATGAGGGCGATCGCGCCGCTGCAGGGAAACCAGAGATGCTCGATCTTGTCGCCTGATCGCACCAGGACCTGGTCGTGCTCGAGTGGCACTTTTCGCAAATGAGGGGCAAGCAAAGCGAAATCGGCCGGCGGTAGCGCAGCTAACAATCGATTACCAACTCTGGTCGCGTGCTCCATCACGGGAATCGTCCCTCGACGGAGGCCCGGCAGACGCATCTTCACCAACCGAGCCGCGTTGTTGCTTGCCACGGCAATGGCCAAACGCATCCTCAAAGCTAAGGTTCCCGTGATGGATTGGCAAGCTCGCGGTCGCGTCTGCGCGATCAGACTTTCCAGGATCGGCCGCGGACTGTGCGAAGCTACGCGTCAGACGCGAAGGCTGCTCCTAGCGCAGCCCCTCATACACCATCAGCCCGCGGGCGATCTGCAATTTGCGGATGGCGCGCGGCAGCAATTTCTCGGGCTGGTGCAGATAGCGCCAGGAGGTGAGGGTGAAGGGGCCGAGCGCGCCGCATTCGTCGTCGAACGGCGCGAGCACGCCGGTGACGCTCACCGGCGTGTGCGGACGGGCGTTGAACGGCAGCAGCAAGAGCTCGAGATGGGCCTTGCTGCCGTCCTCGCGCGCGGCGGTGACGCCGGCGATCGCGCCCAGCGTCTCGTCGGCGACGACGGTCGTGATCTCCTCGATCTCGCCGCGGCTGGCCTCGCCAAACAGCGCCGAAAAGCTCGCGTCCTTGAGGTCCGCTCCCGCCAGCGCGCAGACCCGCGTGCCGGCGACGCGGAAGGGGAAGCCGAGCTTGGGCTCGCAGGACAGCACGAAGATGTCGCCGAGCAGACCGCGGACGGCTGCCGGATCGATGTCGGCCCGGTCAGGGGCCCGCGCAGCGCCGCGCTTCTTGTCCCAATACGCGAAGAATGCGCGGCTCGACGGATGTTTCATGACTGAACGCTTACCCCGGGGCGCCACCTCGCGGGACAGTCCTGTCCCGCTTCAGTGCACCCGCGATCCCTTTCGTTGTTGTGCAGGAGGGGATTTGCAGCGTCCATGCCGGAGCGGCGTTTTCGCCGCTCTTCAGCCGGCCTTTGCGGCGTTAACGTTAAGTTAACTATGCACTTTGCGCCGCCTGCTCGCCTGCTATGGTGATCGCGGTCGCAAGCCTCGCCGCTTTCATCCAGGTTCTCGGCGAGGCCCGTACACAGGCGTCAAACAGTTTGGCCACGGGCCGGGGAGGGGTGGGGATACACCTTCATTCCCCCGGTATCGGAAGGTCGACACGGACAGGCAGGGCTTTCCCAGGGCCCTGCCTTTTCCTTTTGTGCACTTGCGCAAGGCCGGCAAAGGCGACTATCTCCAAGCGTAACGCTCCGATCGCGCCCGAAAGCGAAGCTGCCTTGGATTCCCCGCCAAATTCTCCGCAAGACTCTCAGCCGGCCGTACCGAACGCCGCTGGGGAAGCTTCGCGTGAGCCGATCCTGACGCTGCCGGTGGCGCTGACCGCCTATATCGTTCTGCTCGCGGTGATCCATCTGCGGGTGCTGCTGCCGCCGGAGCTTGAGAACTGGACCATCGACGTCTTCGGCTTCATCCCCAAGCGCTACGATGCCTCGCTGCTGAACCTGCAAATTCCGGGCGGCGCCGGCGCCAAGGTCTGGACCTTCGTCACCTATTCGCTGCTGCACGCCAATTTGACCCATCTCGGCTTCAACGTGCTGTGGCTGCTGCCGTTTGGCAGCGCGCTGGCGCGGCGCTTCGGCGCGGTCAGGTTCTTCGTGTTCATGGCGGTGACGGCGGCGGCCGGCGCGCTCGCCCACCTCGTCACCCATGAGCATGCGGTGGCGCCGATGATCGGCGCCTCGGCCTCGGTGTCCGGCGCGATGGCCGCCGCCATCCGCTTCGCCTTCGTCCGTGGCAGCTTCCTGTCGTTCAGCCGATCGGACGCCGATACCGCCGCGAAGGTTCCGGCGCTGCCGCTGTCGCGCGCGCTGCGCGACGGGCGGGTGCTCGGCTTCCTCGCGGTGTGGTTCGGCGTGAACATCATCTTTGGCGTCGGCGCGATCGGCGTCGATGCCGAAACCACGAGCGTCGCCTGGCAGGCGCATATCGGCGGCTTCTTCGCCGGCCTGCTCTTGTTCACGCTGTTCGATCCCGTGCCGCGCGTGCGAAGCGATGCTGCGGATGCGTCATCACAGGACGTTTCAGACCGTATTTGAAGCAGCGCTTGCGGCGCGGCCCGAATTCATCCATCATTTGCGCGAAGAATGTTCCGAAGCGACAAGCCCATAGCGGCAACGCTTCGACAAGCGCGCGAGCGTGAAACCCGCGCCAAAACTGTTAGTTGAAGACTCGCGAACAAGTCCGGACCGCGCAAAGCGGAGGGCTCCGATTCAGGGAGGCAGCAATGACGGTACGTTCCATTCTCAACACCAAGGGCCACCAGATCATGAGCGTCGAGCCCGACGCCAAGCTGTCGGCCGCGATCAAGCTGCTCGGCGAGAAGAAGATCGGCGCAGTGCTGGTGATGAACCAGAGCCGGCTCGAGGGCATCCTGTCGGAACGCGACATCGTCCGCGTGCTCGGCGATCGCGGCGCCGCCGTGCTGGAGGCGCCGGTCTCGGAGGTCATGACCCGCAAGGTCGTGACCTGCAAGGAGACCGACACCGTCGCCGAGCTCATGGAGATGATGACGACAGGCAAGTTCCGCCATCTGCCCGTGATCGACAACGGCAAGGTGGTCGGCCTGATCTCGATCGGCGACATCGTCAAGCGGCGCGTCCAGGAATACGAGAACGAGCAGGAAGCCCTGCGCGACTACATCAAGACGGCCTGATCTGGACTCGAAGGACCGCGTTGGCGCAAAGCGCGTCGCGGTCTTCCGGAAAGATCATGCTCAACAACAAGATGAAGCGCGATGAGGATTTGGCCTCGTCGCGCCTTACTCGCCCGCTTTGGGTGCGTTGCCCGCGGGCGCCGGCGCCAGCACCTCGATCGCCTCCTGGATCGACTCCAGCGCGCGCTCGGTGGCGCGCGTGCCGTGCGCGATCAGATCTTCGGCGCGATGGAAGTCGAACCAGCCGAACTGACCGACCCGCGGCGTGATCAGCATGTCCGGCGGATCGCCGGCGAGGCGCGCGCGGGTGATGCGGTCTTGCATGATGTTGAAGGCGTCAACCATCACCGAGGAGATGCCCGGCCGTCCGCCGCCGCCGAAGAACTCCCGCTTCATGGTCTTCTCGGGCGAGAAGAAGCGCGGGAAGCGCCGCTTGGCGGCCGGCTCCTCGGCAACGGGCGCGATCGGCTCCGGCATCGCGCCGTGCGCATAGATCGTCGTGGAATGGGTGAAGATGTCGCTGGAAAGATTTGCAGCGATGACGATTTCGGCGCCGAGCGCGCGGGCGGCCGAGACCGGCACCGGATTGACCAGCGCGCCGTCGACCAGCCAGCGGTCGCCGATCAGCACAGGCGAGAAGATGCCGGGTAGCGCATAGGAGGCGCGCATCGCATCGACCACGCGGCCGCGCGTCAGCCAGATCTCGTGGCCGGTGCGGACCTCGGTCGCGACGGTCGCGAACTTGATCGGCAGGTCCTCGATCAGGGTCTGGCCGATCGCCTCCTCGAGCCGGGTCGCCAGCTTCTCGCCGCCGATCAGGCCGGAGCCGTTGAGGCGGATGTCGAGATAGCCGAGGATGGTGCGCACGCCTTGCAGGCTGCGTCCCCAATCTTCCAGCGTGTCGAGCTGGCCGGCCGCATAGGCGCCGCCGACGACGGCGCCGATCGAGGTGCCGACCACGACATCAGGCACGATGCCGTTGGCGATAAGGGTTCTCAGGATTCCGATATGGGCAAAGCCGCGCGCCGCGCCGCCGCCGAGAGCAAGGCCGACAACTGGCCGGCGGATGCTACCGAGGCCGACCTTCTCGCCATTGGAGCCGTTCGCGCCGCGGCCTTTCAAGATCTCAAGCACCGAAACTCTCCTACCCGGGCCAGCCCCCACAACCAGAGTAGGCGCCGTACATCCGCTCCGCCAGAACGAGGGCCAAGCATGGTTTATACCGTTCGGGAAGCAGGGGGCAGGAGTGTGGCGAGGGCCGGCTGCCTTTGGTCTAATCACGCAGGCGTCAGCCCGGTTCCAAAGACCGTATTTCCCAGGCGTTCCAAGGCTTGAATTTGCCGCGTTTTCAGTGAAAAGCAGGTGACATGACACGCGGGGGTGACGGCATCATCGGATGGCGGCGCAGCGGCAGGCTGCTGCCGGCGCTGATCCTTGCCGCGTGCGTCGTCACTTCAAGCCAAAACGCCGCGCAGGCGCAGCTTTTCTCCGATCGTCCGCCCCCGGTGCCGCCCGCGTCGGTCCCCGACCCCGGTAACGCCATCCAGCTGGCGCCGTCCGGACAGGGCGCCGGCCCCCCGAGCCTGCCGCCGACCCTGACCCAGCCGGTGACGCCCAGCATGCCGCCGCCCGCGGTCGCAACCGTGCCGCCGGCCGCGCCGCTCAACGCGGCCGTGCCCGGCCAGGGCGTGCTGTCGCTGACCGCAAAATACGGCAAGGACTCGGCCGCGATCACCAGCGGCCTGGTCTGGCGGGTGTTTGCCGACCGTCCCGACGAGAACGGCACCTTCAAGCTGATCAAGGAAGACCGCAACGCCACGCCCAACATCGTGCTGCCGCCCGGCAACTACGTCGTGCACGTCGCCTTCGGCCTCGTCAGCGCGGTGCGCACCGTCAGCCTGAAGGCCGAGACCGACCGCGAATCCTTCGTGCTGCCCGCCGGGGGCCTGCGCATCGAGGGCCGCGTCGGCACCAGCCGCATTCCGCAGAACCAGATCTCGTTCGCGATCTACAAGGGCAGCCAGTTCGAATCCGGCGAGCGCGCCTCGCTGGTGCCGAACGTCGCCGCCGGCGACGTCGTGCTGCTGCCGGAGGGCACCTACTACATCATCTCCAATTATGGCGACGCCAATTCGGTGGTGCGCTCGGACATCCGCGTCCAGGCCGGCAAGCTCACCGACGTCACCATCACCCACCGCGCCGCCGTCATCACGCTGAAGCTCGTCAGCGACCGGGGCGGCGAGGCGCTCGCCAACACCGCCTGGTCGGTGCTGACCCCCGGCGGCGACGTCATCAAGGAATCGATCGGCGCCTTCCCCCGCGTCGTGCTCTCCGAGGGCGAATACCGCGCCATCGCCAAGAACGAGGGCAAGGTCTACGAGCGCGGCTTCAACGTCGTGAACGGCGTCGACGGCGAAGTCGAAGTCGTGGCGCGCTGAGGCGCTTTTGCGGCGATGCCGCATGGTCCGTATGCGATCTGCCGTTGGGCTTCGGATCCGGCACAATACTTCTCACTTGGCGCATCAATGCTCTATCTCCCGTTACCTTCTGCGCTTGTGTGCACAAGTGAGCAGAAGCAGATCGTAGCCGCTTGCTTGTGTTCGGCGCTGAATATTGCTGTCAGCGCTACCAAGCTGCGGTTCGGGGGTTAAGAAAACACCACTGCCAAAGGCTTATTCCAGACGTGTCGCGACTTCGTTACGGCCAGCGCAAGTGCCGGTGGAAGATGCGTATTTCCGATAATCAAACTTATTCTCTTTCCATCCTGCTGCGTGATATGTCGGGCATCCGTCCAATGGGGGAGGCCGGCGCAGGTTGATGAACCTGCAGGACCGGCAGGAGCAGGGGACCAAGCCCGTCGGCATGTTCGAAGTGATCCTCACCAGGCGCAAACGGTTCGGTTGGCGGTGGCAGGTGTGCGACCAGTCCGGCAAGATATTTGCCGACGGGTTCGACCGCACCCGGCCGGCCGCCAAATATCATGGTGAGCGCGCATTGTTCTTCCTGCTGTCGCAGGCTCATTTGCGCAACCGCTCCGCGGCCTCGAGCGAGGATTAGCGGCGCAGGCCGCGAACTCGATCTCAGATATCCACGACTAGCTTGCCCTTCGTCGCGTGATCCCTGATCAGTGCATAGGCCTCGTCAACGCTCTCCAGCGTGAAATGCCTGGGATCGACCAGCGGCACGAGCTTGCCGGCCTCAACCAGGCGCGTCGCCTCCGCCATGATCGCTCCGTGATGCGCGCGGCCTTCGCCTGACAGCAGCGGGAGCAACGTGAACACGCCGGAATAGGTGGCGGCGCGGAACGACAGCGGCGCCAGCGCATGCGTGCCCCAGCCGAGCGCGCTCACGACATGACCGAAACGGCGCACGGCTTCGAAGGAGGCATCGAGCACCTTGCCGCCGACAGTGTCGTAGACGATGTCGAACCCGCCGCCGCCGGTGTGCTTCGCGACGTAGGCGTCGACAGCGGTGCTGCGGTCGATGAAGACCGCGCCAAAGCCTTCGATGGTGGCGCGCTGCGACGCCGAGCCCGTCGCGTACACGTCTGCTCCGAACGCACGCGCGATCTGGATCGCGACATGGCCGACACCGCCTGCGCCGCCATGGACCAACACCTTCTGGCCGGCCTTCAGCGCCGCGCGGTCGATCAGGCCTTCCCACGCCGTGATGAAGATCAGGGGCAGGGCGGCCGCTTCGCGCATGCTCAGATTGGCCGGCTTCAATGCCAGCAAGTCTGCATCGACGGCGGCGAATTCGGCCAGCGAGCCCTGCACGCCGCCGACGCCTCCGGTCATGCCATAGACTTCGTCGCCCGGCTTGAACCGCGAGACCTCGCGCCCAGTCTGTTCGACCACGCCGGCGAGATCGAGTCCGAGGATCGCCGGGACAGGATGGCGCGCATGTGCGGCTGCGCCGGAATGGATCTTGGTGTCGAGCGGATTGACCCCGCTCGCGTGCACCCGCACCAGCACCTCGCGCGGGCCGATGGCGGGCGTGGAGATCGTTGAGAGGCGTAAGGGCGCGTTGTGGGTCTCCAGCACGGTCGCGCGCATCGTCGAAGGTCTCGTCATGATCGTCTTGCTCCGTTGTCGACCTCCAATATGTCCATGAATTTTTGCATGGAAATGAACAAGGATGTACGATGATCGTGCGTTTCTGTATGAGGGGTTCTTGGATGGACTGGAGCGATCTGCGCATCTTCCTGGCGATTGCACGTGAAGGCACGTTAGGTGCTGCCGCGCGAAAGATCGGCCAGACCCAGCCGACGATGGGCCGGCGGCTGCGCGCGCTCGAAACGGCGTTGGGGCAGGTGCTGTTTCAGCGCACCGCGGACGGTTTCGTGCTGACCGACGAAGGCACGGCCGTGCTGCGCCATGCCGAGCGGATCGAGGAAGAGGCGCTCGCGCTCGAGCGGCACGCTTCCGGCGCGGAGACGCAGCTCGACGGCATGCTGCGCCTGTCGTCGTCGGACTGGTTCGGCACGGTGATGCTGTCGCCGGTGATCGCTGCCTTTGGCAAGCGCCACCCGAAGGTGATCGTCGAGCTTCTGACCGATGCGCGTCTCTACAGCCTGCCGCGGCGCGAGGCCGATCTCGTCTTCCGCATCAAGCCGTTCAGCGAGCCCGAGGTGATCTCGCGAAAGCTGCTGCACATTCCCTACGCGCTCTACGGCAGGAAGGGCAGCAAGCCGCCGCACGCGAGCGACGGCAGTGGTGTCCGCGTCGTGACCATGAATACCGAATTCGCCGACATGCCCGATGCCGTCTGGCTGAAGCGCACACTGCCGAAGGCGGAAGTCGCCGCGCGCAGCAACAACAGGCAGGCGCAGGCCGAGCTCTGCGCCGGCGGTAGCGGGCTCGCGGTGCTGCCGCGCCCGCTCGGCGACCGCGATCGAAGGCTCGTCGCGTTCGATATCGGCGTGAGCCCGCCCGGCCGCGACACCTATGTCGCTATCACCGCGACTTGCGGCGGCTGGCCCGCCTGCGCGCGCTGCTGGATGTGGTGATTGAGCGGCTGGCATGACGGTCCGTAGGTGGGAAAGGCGCGCACTTTGCGCGCCATGCCCACCATTTCTCAGCGATCACATCTGGCAATGGTGGGCACGCTTCGCTTTGCCCACCCTACGAGCTGTCGATCCACACTCCGTCATTGCAAGCACCGCATTTCAAACGCCCGTCATAGTCTCTAACGCCCACTAACCAACACCTGACTTAAAACTGTCATAATCACTAAATCGGAACCCGCATCTGCGTCCTTTTTACACGCCATTAAGCGCCGCTGCATTGGATGCGCGGGGAATGTGCGTTGGGGACTACAATGACTGCCGCGAAGAAAGCGTCGGGGAAACCGGCCACCGAAATGTTTGACGACATCCCGGTGCTTCAACGCAAATGGCGTGCCGCGTTGAAGCCGGGGGACCGGCTGCCGCGCTACGAGGACGTGATGCTGGGCAGCCTGGGACGGCTCGCCGACCACATTGCGCTGCTGAGGAATGACGGCGCGCTCGAGCTGTCGCGCAGCGGACGTTACGTGCAGAAATGGCTCGGCGAGGAGCGCTGGGACATCCCGGTCGCCGAACTGTCGCCCGATTGCGCCACGGCGCTGTCGGAAGCGGTGGCGAGCGCGCTCGCGAACGGCCGGCCTCACCAGGCGAGCGCGCATTGCGTGCGCGACGGCATGGTCCGGACCTACGACGTGCTCGCGCTGCCGACCGCCTCGCGCTGGGGCGCGACCCTGATCGGCGCCTATGTCAACGAACGCGGCGCGCAATACAATCTCCTCGACGCGATCTTCTCCTCGACCGACGATGCGGTGGTTTCGCTGGCGACGCTGCGCGATGCCGAAGGCAAGCCGTTCGATCTCCAGGTCGTGCACCACAACAAGAGCGCGGGCGCGCTGCTGAAGCTCGCGACCGGAAGCCTGTTGTGGCGGCGGATCGGCGAAGGCAGCACGCTGCTGGCCGCCCCCGAGATCATGGAATTCCTGCTCAAGGCCGTCTCGGGCGGCCGCGGCGAGCAGCTCGAGATCGAGAACGAGGGGCGATACCTCCGCCTCAGCGCCACCGCCTTTGCCGACGTGGTCTCGCTGACGATCTCCGACGTCACCGCCTTGAAGCGGCGCGACGCCTCGTTCCGCCTGCTGTTCGACAACAACCCGATGCCTATGTGGGTGTTCGACGCCGAGACCAAGCAGTTCCTTGGCGTCAACGACGCCGCGGTCCAGCATTACGGCTACAGCCGCGCCACCTTCCTGCGCATGAAGCTGCACGAGATCTGGCCGCAGGACGAATGGGAGAGCCATGCCGAGGCGCTCGAACGCGTCGGCGACACTTATCACTCCTCGCGCAACTGGCGACATCTGCGCGCCGACGGCAGCGAGATCGAGGTGCTTACGTTCGGCCGTCTCGTCACCTTCGACGACCGCGACGGCTATCTCGTCGCAGTGGTCGACATCACCGAGCGGCGCAAGGCCGAGGCGCGGATCGCCCACATGGCGCACCATGACGGGCTCACCGATCTGCCGAACCGCGAATATTTCCAGGAGCGCCTGAAGCAGGCGCTCGACCAGGCCGGCGGCAAGCGCGTCGGCGTGCTCTATATCGATCTCGACCTGTTCAAGAACATCAACGACTCCTTCGGCCATCCGTCGGGCGACCGCCTGCTGAAGGAGGTCGCCGAACGGCTCACCACCGCCGTCCGCGGCGGCAATCTTGCGGCCCGGCTCGGCGGCGACGAGTTCGCAGTGATCCTGGCCGCCGACGTCTCGCCGAACGAGGCCAGCGCCTGCGCGACCTTGCTGATCGACATGCTGCGCGCACCCTATGAGATCGACGGCCAGGAGATGGTGATCGGCGCCAGCATCGGCATCGCGCTGTCGCCGGGCGACGGGACGACGTCGGAAGAATTGATGCGCAACGCCGACATGGCGCTGTACCGGGCGAAGTCCGACGGTGGCGGCGTGCACCATTTCTTCGAGCGCGAGATGGATCTCCAGGCGCAGAAGCGCCGCGACATGGAGGTCGATCTGCGCCGCGCATTCGCCAATGGCGAGTTCGAGCTGCACTACCAGCCGCTGGTGTCGATCGCTTCCGACCGCATCTCAGGCTTCGAGTCGCTGCTGCGCTGGCGTCATCCCGACAAGGGCATGATCTCGCCGGCGGAGTTCATCCCCGTTGCCGAAGACATCGGCCTCATCACCCAGCTCGGCGAGTGGGTGCTGCGCGAAGCCTGCGCTGAAGCCGTGAAATGGCCGAGCGACGTCAAGGTCGCCGTCAATCTCTCGCCGGCGCAGTTTCGCAGCCGCAATCTGGTTCAGGTCGTGATCTCGGCGCTGGCGCAGTCCGGCCTGTCACCCAAGCGGCTCGAGCTCGAGATCACCGAATCGATCTTCCTCGCTGAGACCGACGCCAATCTCGCGATCCTGCATCAGCTGCGCGAGCTCGGCGTCGGCATCTCCATGGATGATTTCGGCACCGGCTATTCCAGCCTCAGCTATCTCCGCAGCTTCCCGTTCGACAAGATCAAGATCGACCGCTCCTTCGTCAAGGATCTGGCGCAGCGGCCCGATTGTGGCGCGATCGTGCGCGCGATCTCGGGCCTTGGCCGCAGCCTCAACATCACGACGACCGCGGAAGGCGTCGAGACCGAGGATCAGCTCGACTGGCTCCGTGCGGAGGGCTGCAACGAGGTGCAGGGCTTCCTGTTCAGCGCGGCGCGGCCTGCCGCGGAGATCGCAAAGCTGCTCGCAGATTTCGGCCAGCGCGCCTCACGGGCGGCGTAGCCCCTCCGGATAGCAGTCGTAGACCAGCGCCTTGAACGCCGGCGTGATGCGGCTGCGCTCGTTCTGGGTCTGCTGCATCATGAGGTAGACCATGTCGAGCTTGGGATCGACGCCGAAATAGGTGCCGCTGCCTGAGTCCCATTTCAACTCGCCGAGCGAGCCCGGCGGCGGCGGCTTCGCATTGCCTGGATCGGTGCGCACGGCGAGGCCGTAGCCATAGCCGAAACCATCGCCCGGAAAATAGAAATAGTCGCGGCCGACGCCGGAGCCGGGCCCGACATGATCGGTCGTCATCGCCTTGAAAGCCGCAGGGCTTAAGTAACGCTTGCCCTCGAACTCGCCGCCGTTGAGCAGCATCTGCGAAAAGCGCTGATAATCGGTGATGGTCGATAGCAGCCCGCCGCCGCCGGACTGCCATTCGGGATGGTCGAGACGGTCGCGCTCGCCGGCGAGCAGGATGAAATCGTTCGGCAGTGGTCGCGCCATCCTCGCCAATTCGCCTTCCGTCGCCAGCGCGAATTTGGTGCTGGTCATGCCGAGCGGATCGAGGATGCGCTGTTTCAAAAATTCATACAGCGTCTGGCCCGAGATGATCTCGATGACGGCGCCGAGCACGTCGGTGGAATGGCCGTAGCGCCACAGCGTGCCCGGCTGGCGCGCCAGCGGCAGCCTGGCGATGCGGTCGGCGAATTCCCTGTTGTTGAATTGACCCTCGAAGATGTTGGCGGCCTTGTAGGCCTGCTCGACCCATTTGCCGCCGATATAGTCGTAGCTGATCCCGGAGGTGTGCCGCAGCAGATCCTCGATGTTGACGGGGCGGACCGGCGGCACCAGATCGAGCTTCAGCTTGCCGTCCGGCTCGGTGACCTCGATGCCCACCTTGGTGTCGGCAAAGAGGGGGACGTATTTCGAGACGGGGTCGGTGAGGGCGAGCTTGCCCTCGTCGATCAGCATCATGGCGCCGAGGCACGTGATCGGCTTGGTCATGGAGTGGATGGCGAAGATCGTGTCCGGCGTCATCGCAAGGCCGGTCCTGGTGTCGCGCACGCCGAAGGTCTTGAGATACACCGGCTTGCCGTGCTGCTGCACCAGGATCACGGCGCCCGGCAGCCGGCCGCTCGTGACCTCGTTGTCGAAATACGCGGTGATGCGGTCGAGCCCCTCGGGCGAGGGAGCGGGGATGTCAGCGGCGCGGCCTCGCGCCATCGTGCCGGCCAGCAGCGCGGCTCCGACCAGAAATTCACGGCGTTTCATCCGGGCCTCCTCCCTCGCGGAAGGGATCAAAGCCGCAAGATGTCGAAGCCGTCAACAAGCCTTCGATTAAAATCGCGTCACGATTTCCGAAAGGAACGGTCGCGGGCGGTCCTCGCTCGGCCTGGTCGGCTTGCCGATATGGATGAAGCCGGCGAGCTTCTCGTCCGGCTTGAGGCCGAGTCCGTCGAGCACGTCGCGGTCGAACGAGAACCAGCCGGTCAGCCAGCAGGCGCCGTAGCCGAGCGCGGTCGCGGCCGTGACGATGTTCATGGCGCTCGCGCCCGCCGATAATTCCTGCTCGAACGCCGGCACCTTGGGATGCGGCCTTGTGAAGCTGACGATGCCGATCACCAGCGGGGCGTCCATCAGGCGATTGCGCTCGGTCTCGACGTCAGCCGCCGGCGCGCCGGGATTCTTCCGCGCAAAGACCTTGGCAATCACCTCGCCGGCGCGCTGGCGCGCGTCGCCCTCGAAGACGATGAAGCGCCAGGGCGCGAGCTTGCCATGATCAGGCACCCGCGCGCCGATGGTGAGGATCGTCTCGAGCTCGGCCGCGGAGGGACCCGGGCCGGTCATCTCGCGCGGCTTGACCGAGCGGCGGGTCTTCAGGAGTTCGATGGCATCGGGCACAGCGGGTTTCCTCATCGGCTGGTCGTCTTCGGGCGTGCAATCCCCAGATAGGGATGCACGCCCGCAACCGAAAGCGAGTTTAGATCGATTTCAGGGATCAGACGGCGCCGCGGGCCCGCCTGACATCCGGCGGGGTCGCCTCGTCGACCAGCGCGGCGATGGCCTCCTCAGTGGTCATCACCTTCTGGCCGTCGCTGCCGAGCCGGCGGACCGAAACCGAATGCGTCTCGGCCTCCTTCTTGCCGACCACGAGCAATGCCGGAATCTTGGCCAGCGAGTGCTCGCGGACCTTGTAGTTGATCTTCTCGTTGCGCAGGTCGATCTCGACCCGCAGCCCGGCGCGCCGCGCCTGTTCCAGCACCTGCTTGGCGTATTCGTCGCCTTCCGAGGTGATGGTCGTGACCACCGCCTGCACCGGCGAGAGCCAGAGCGGGAAGTTGCCGGCAAAGTGCTCGATCAGGATGCCGATATAGCGTTCCATCGAGCCGCAGATCGCGCGGTGCACCATCACCGGCGGCTTCTTGCTGCCGTCATGGTCGATGTAGAACGCGCCGAACCGCTCCGGCAGGTTGAAGTCAACCTGCGTGGTGCCACACTGCCAGTCGCGGCCGATGGCGTCGCGCAGCACGTATTCGAACTTCGGCCCGTAGAAGGCGCCTTCGCCCGGATTGATCTCGGTTTTGATGTGGTTGTTCTGCGTCTGGATCTCGCGCAGCACAGTTGCCATCACGCGCTCGGCGTGATCCCACATCGCATCGGTGCCGACGCGCTTTTCCGGCCGCGTCGACAGCTTCACCGTCAAATCGCCGGTAAAGCCGAAGTCGGCGTAAGTCGACAGGATGAGATCGTTGATCTTCAGACACTCGTCCGCAAGCTGGTCCTCGGTGCAGAAGATGTGTGCGTCGTCCTGGGTGAAGCCGCGCACGCGCATCAAGCCGTGCATGGCGCCGGACGGCTCATAGCGATGCACCACGCCGAACTCGGCGAGGCGCAGCGGCAGGTCGCGGTAGCTCTTCAGGCCGTGCTTGAAGATCTGCACGTGGCCGGGGCAGTTCATCGGCTTCAGCGCAAACCAGCGCTTGTCCTCGGCCTCGTCGCCGGCCGACTGCGCCGCGAACATGTTCTCGCGGTACCAGCCCCAATGGCCCGAGGTCTCCCATAGCACCTTGTCGAGGATCTGCGGTGCGTTGACCTCGTTGTAGTCGCCGGAGAGGCGGCGGCGCATATAGGCGATCAGCTGCTGGAAGATGGTCCAGCCCTTCGGATGCCAGAACACCACGCCCGGACCTTCCTCCTGGAAATGGAAGAGGTCGAGCTCGCGCCCGAGCTTGCGATGGTCGCGCTTCTCGGCTTCCTCGATCTGCTTGAGATAGGCGTCGAGGTCCTCCTGCTTGGCGAAGGCCGTGCCGTAGATGCGGGTCAGCATCGGATTGTTGCTGTCGCCGCGCCAATAGGCGCCGGCCACCTTCATCAGCTTGAAGGCGTTGCCGACCTTGCCGGTCGAGGTCATATGCGGGCCGCGGCACAGATCGAACCAGTCGCCCTGGTAGTAGATCTTGATCGGCTCGTTGCCGGGAATGGCGTCGACCAGTTCGACCTTGAAGGCCTCGCCCTTGTCGCGGAACACCTGCTTGGTCTTCTCGCGGTCCCAGACCTCCTTGGTGAAGGGTTTGTCGCGCGCGATGATCTCGCGCATCTTCTTCTCGATCGCGGCGAAGTCTTCCGGCGTGAACGGCTCGTTGCGGAAGAAGTCGTAATAGAAGCCGTTCTCGATCACGGGGCCGATGGTGACCTGGGTGCCGGGCCACAGCGTCTGCACGGCCTCTGCCAGCACGTGGGCGCAGTCGTGGCGGATCAATTCGAGCGCACGCGGATCGTCGCGGTTGATCAGCTCGATCTTGGCGTCGGCCTCGATGGGATCGTCGAGGTCGGCGACGACGCCGTCGAGCGCCATCGCCACCGTGCGCTTGGCCAGCGACGGCGAGATGCCCTTGGCGATCTCGAGCCCGGTGATGCTCTTGTCATATTGGCGCTGGGCGCCGTCGGGGAAGGTGAGGGTGACTTTGGCGGCGGGGGTCACGGGCTTCAGATTGGAGAGGCTGTACTGGAAGCCAGACTCGGATTTGGGCTGGTCGGACATTGCTTTTCTCCTGAGGCTCACTCCTGCGAACGAGCGCAGGTAAGCGGGAACGAGCGATATATCAGGCGATTCGGCCTGCGCAATCCGGCAATTCCAAGAAAGTGGCGCGCAAAAGCGGGGCCTTGCACCAACTATTTGGCTCAGCGCCCTTTAACTCGTCACAAGCCGCCGCTACATGCGTTTGCATGGAAAATGCCCCCGCCGCCCGGCGCTTTGCGCCGACCGCCCTGATGCTCGGCAATCTCGTCACCGGCTGCTCGGTGCTGGCGCCTGCGGGCATGCTGCCGGAATTGGCGAGCGGGCTCGACGTCACCATCCATGCGGCCGGGCTACTGATCACATTCGGCGCGATCACGCTGTGCATCGGCTCGCCGCTGACGGCGTGGCTGACCAGCCGGATCGAGCGGCGGACGCTGCTCACCACGACGCTCGCCGTGCTCGCCTTTGGCAATCTCGCCTCGGCCTTTGCGCCGGACTACACCAGCCTTCTGGTGATCCGTCTCGTCATGCTCGCGATCGGCGCGCTCTACACGCCGCAGGCAGCCGGCACCGCGGCGATGATCGTGCCGGTGAAGCGGCGTGGCAGCACCATCGCCTATATCTTTCTCGGCTGGTCGCTCGCGGCCGCCGTCGGCCTGCCGCTGATCACCTTCATCGCGAGCCGCTATGGCTGGCGTGCGGCCTATGGCGAGATCGGCGTGCTCGGCTGCGTCAGCTTCGTGCTGTTGCTGATGCGCCTGCCGGGCGGCTTGAAGGGCGTGCCCGTCGACCTGAAGACCTGGGTTGCGGTCGGCCGCAGCAAGGCGATCCTGCTTCTGCTTGCGATCACCATGCTGCAAATGTCCGGGCAGTTCGTGGTGTTCACCTTCATGGGGCCGCTGCTGAAGAAGCTGACCGGGGCAAGCCCCGATGCGATCGGCATGGTGTTCGCCGTCTATGGCGTCTGTGGTTTCCTCGGCGTCGTGATTGCAACCCGCATCGTCGATACCTGGGGACCGTTCCGAACCTCGCTGCTGTTCACCTGCCTGCTGCTTGCGGGGATAACCGGCTGGGCGCTCGGTGCGGGTAGCCTCGTGCTGATGGCGGTCGCGGTGGCGGTCTGGGGTCTCGGCTTCGCCTCGACCAATTCGATGCAGCAGGTCCGCCTGGTCGCGGCCGCGCCGCCGCTGGCATCGGCGACCGTCGCGCTCAACACCTCTGTTCTCTATATCGGCCAGGCGGTCGGCTCCGCCACCGGCGGGCTGCTGTTCGCCCGCGAGCTATTGCACACACTCGGCTTCGTCGCGGTCGGTTTCGTCGTGCTGGCGCTGATCCTGGTGGTCCTGACCCGGCCGGCGGCGGCCGCCACCGCCTGAATTCCAGCGTTTTCCTGTGCGCAAGGTGCTTGGCAAACCGCGCGCCGGAGCGCTAGAAGGCCGGTCATGGGGACCAAAGAGAGTTGACTGAGATGAGGATGATTCTGGCGGTTGCCGCGGTGCTCTATTCAGCCTCCGCGTTTGCGCAGACCGACAAGCCACCCATGGTGGGGGATAAGCCGCTGGTGCAGGTCAAGCCCAAAGGGACCAAGACGGCGGCCGCCACGGCCGCGCCGGCGCCGAAGGGCAAGCCGCAATCGGTCGCGGCGCGGCTCCAGGCCTGCCTCGACATCGACGACGGCACCAAGGACCGCCTCAACTGCTACGACGCGGTGATCCCGCCGGCGCCGAAGCCAAAGCCGGCGAAGGCCAAGGGCTACGCCGATTGCCGTTTCTTCAAGGAAGAGGACGAGCGGCTGGCCTGCTTCAACGGTTTTGCCGAGAGCATTCCGAAGCTGCCCAAGAACTAAGTCCGCAAGCTGGACGGCTAATCGCTGATGCGGCTCAAGACGGCCCTGAAGGCAACGCCCGGCACTTGCAGCGCGGTGCCTTCGAACTCCGCCGTGTTGCCGTCTTCGCGGCCGGCGAGCGTCAGGGTGATCCGGTCGATGCCGAACAGCGGCCTGAAGGCCGGGTCGTCGTTGTGGCGCTGGGTCGCGATCTTGACCTTGATGCTGTCGCCTTCGCCCGTATAGGTGCCGATGAAGGCGAAGGCGGAATTGCCGCCGCGCATCTTGCCATCCACCACATAGACGACGCCGCAGCCGGTTCCGTGAACGGTGTGGAAGTCGACCTTGTACAATCCCTGACGCACGGCTCGTCCCCACAAGAGTCCAATCGCAGCTCGGCCGGCAAATTATGGTCGTCGCCAGCGGAAGCAATCCGGTGACCCCCGGGAATTGTCGGCCGTCAACATCACATTTTGATCAGGCTTGAGACAATTGCAGGCAGCGCAGCCAAATGCCGGCTGGCGCAATATCTCCACCTTTCTCAATTTGACGCGTTTTGTTGACGCGAACCGGTATCGACTTCGCTCGAAAACGCTGCCCTAGCGGCTCGGTGCCGGATTGGTGGAGGCCACCCGCGTGAGCGAGAGCGCCGGCGTCGCCGACATCTTCACCAGCACGTCCTTGAGCGGATCGCGCGTCCAGGCGCGCGTCACATAGTCACGATGTGTGATGCCTTCGCCGGTCTCCACGAACACCACGCTGCCGGGACGCAAGGGGCCATCCATGTCTTCGGAGACGCTGATGCCCTTCTGCCTGAGCATGCTCATCAGCTCGCGGTCGCGTCGTGCGGTGTAGTGCGTGTAGGAGCTGACGAAGAAGCCGGAGCGGTGGCTCTCGATCCATGAGGCGAACTTGTCCATTTCGCCATAGACGGCGTCGAGCAGCACGACGCCACGGACGCGGTCGCTGATGCCGCCGACCTCGAGGCTCCAGGCCGTCGGCAGGAAACCGCCGCTATAGCCGACGATCACGATCGGCATGTTGGCAAAGGCGCGCGCGCTGTTGGGATCGCCGGTGAGGCGGGCGAGGTGGTTCGCCGATTCCTCCATGAAGCGCTTAAAGCCGCCGGCCTGCCAGAACTTGCCGGCACTGGAATCGGCGGCATCGACCGCCATCTGCGGAGCAAGGAGGATCGCGTTGGCGCCGGAATCGGTGATCTGCTGCGGCACCAGCTGCCTGTTGCGCACGTCGCGCTCCAACGTTGCGCCATTTCCGTGGAAGAACACCACGATCACGCCCGGCTTGTGCACGTCGAAATGCTCGGGCACGTGCACCAGCACGCGGCTGTCGCTGTAGGTCTCGTCCTGCCAGTAGACGCGCCCCGAATAGCTGCGGTGGCCGCGGCGGTCGCCCTTGGAGATGTTGAGGAACGGCGCATCGGAGGCGGGGTTGTTGCCGAAATAGGGGAACGCCGACGATTTCATGCTGACGAGCGTCGTCAGGTCGTCACGTGCGGGGCGCTTGAACGGGACCTGAGGCTCGAGCGAGGCGACCTTGTAGGGAGCTTGTTCCGGCTGTTGCTGCACCGCGCGCTTTGGCGAGAAGTCCGACATCTGCCGTTGCAGAAAACTCTCGCTCGCCGACGGGAAGCGCTCCGTGAACTGCGGGGCAGGGAAGCGATCCTCGAAGCTGTCGCCGCCCGCAACCTGCCGGTTGGAGGCCTGTGGATTGGTCTTGGCGACGACCTGATTGGCTTGGACGTTGGTTTGGACGTTGGCCTGCGAGTTCGCCGCGAGCGCTGCCGGATTGGACGCCTTGCCGCATTGAACCAGCGCGAGCGCGAGGGGCACCAAGGCTGAGACCAGACCGATCCGGAGCGCACGGCCGTGCCGACCGGAATTCGTCCGATCGGCACGCGTGTCAGCTCTCACGTTCGGAACGGCCCCGACCATCCACCCATGACCCCAAGGCACTTCAAGTCAATCGGCAAGCTTGAGACAATTGAGCCGACCGGCGTTTAGGTGACGTTAAGCGTCCGGAGAAACTTCCCCACATCCGGAACGCTCAAAAGGACCATGCAATCGTGTCCTGATTGTGGGGGAGGAAAACGGGATTTCCCGGTGTTTGGGCGGGTTTATTGCCCAAGACCATGCATGAAAGGTGTTAATTTACCTATTGCGTTCGCCTCATTTAACCCTTGTTAACCCTGCTTGAATTGACTGGACCAATCTGCACGATGCCTCCGAGGAGGCGCGACGCCTGAGGTTTAAGGACCCCGATGACGGCATCAGATGCGGGTACTGCGCCTTGGACTGGCCGGCTGACCGGACGCGGGTCGGGGGTCTCCGCTCTGGTCGCAACCGCCATCGTCGTTGCCGACATGATCGGGGTCGGCGTGTTCACCAGCCTCGGCTTCCAGGTCAAGGACATCCCGTCCGGCTTCTCGATCCTGCTGCTGTGGACAGTCGGCGGCGTCGTCGCGTTGTGCGGCGTATTCTCCTACAGCGAGCTCGGGGCGATGTTTCCGCGCTCGAGCGGCGAGTACAATTTCCTCGGCCGCGCCTATCATCCCGCCTTCGGCTTTCTCGCCGGCTGGGTCTCGGCGACGGTGGGCTTTGCGGCGCCCGTCGCGCTCGCGGCGATGGCGTTCGGCGAATACGCCAAATCGGTCATCCCCGATCTGCCGCCGATCCCGCTCGCCATCGGCGTGGTGTGGCTGGTCTCGCTCGTGCAGCTGACCGGCGTCAGGCACTCCTCGACCTTCCAGCTGATCTCGACCATTTTGAAGGTCGTGCTGATCGTCGCCTTCCTCGTTGCCGGCTTCATCATCGGCGTGCCGCAGCCGATTGCCTTCACGCCGCAGCCGGGCGATCTCGTGCATATCGTCAGCGCTCCCTTCGCGATCGGGCTCGTGTTCGTGATGTACTCGTTCTCGGGCTGGAACGCCGCGACCTACATCATCGGCGAGATGAACACGCCGCAGCAGAGCCTGCCGCGCGCGCTGCTCGCGGGCACGCTGATCGTGCTGGTGCTGTATGTCGCGCTCAACGCCGTATTCCTCTACTCAACGCCCGTCAGCGCGCTCGCCGGCCAGCTTGACGTCGCCAGCGTCGCCGGCACAGCGATCTTCGGCAGCCTCGGCGGCCGCATCGTCGGTGCCATGATCTGCGTCGGCCTGGTCTCCTCGATCAGCGCGATGATGTGGATCGGCCCGCGCGTGATGATGACGATGGGGGAGGACATTCCGGCGCTGCGCGTGTTCTCGAAGCGGTCGGTCAGCGGCGCGCCGGCCTATGCCATCCTGTTTCAGCTCGCGGTGGCCAACCTGCTGCTGTTCACGCGCAGCTTCGAGGCTGTCCTCGACTTCATCCAGTTCGCGCTGTTGTTCTGCTCGTTCTTCACGGTTGCCGGCGTCATCAAGCTGCGCATCACCAATCCCGAGCTGCCGCGGCCCTATCGCACCTGGGGATACCCGTTCACGCCGCTCGTTTTCCTGCTCGTGACCGCCTTCATGATGTACTACCTGTTGACCGAGCGGCCTATTCAGTCGCTCGCCGGGATGCTCGTCATGGTCTCGGGCTTGTTGATTTATGCTATTTTCCGCAGGCGGCCGGTCGCCGCTGGCACGTCACACAATCGCGAATAGACATGTTTCGACCCATGAGAGTTGCGGCCGTCGCTCTTGCCCTCCTGGCTGCGGCCATCGCGTCGGCGCGTGCGGCCGAGGTCACCTTCGACGACACCGCGCGCTTCCTTGCGGGCATGCAGCCTTCGGCGGATTCGCCGCTGGTGCCGCTCACGAGGGACCCAGGCTGGCAACGCCACGCCAAATTCTTCGACGGCGCCTTCGCCCAGCTCGAGCAGCGCCAGCTCGCGAAGATCCGGAGCTGGGCCGACGTCAATCTGGCCGCGCCCAGGCCGACCATGTTCTATTTGTTCAGCGGACCTGACTTCCTCTACGCTGATGCCTTCTATTCCAAGGCCAGCACCTATGTGCTCGGCGCCCTGGAGCCGGTCGGCACCGTGCCGGATTTGACGCGGTTGCCGCGCGGTTCGGTCGGCGCCGCGCTCTACAACGTCGAGCGCTCGCTCGGCTCGATCCTGAGCTTCTCCTTCTTCATCACCAAGCAGATGAAGGTCGACCTGCACACCAACCAGGTCAGCGGCACCTTGCCGATTCTCTATGTCTTCCTCGCGCGCTCCGGCAAGACCATCCGCAACGTCGAGATGGTCGCGCTCGACAACAAGGGCGGGATGCATGTCGGCAACGACAATCCGGGACCGAGCGCGACGCGCGGCGTCCGCATCACCTTTGCAGGCCCCGATGGGGAAGCCCGCACGCTGTATTATTTCTCCGCCGATCTCTCCAACGCGAGCGCGCGCGCAGCGGGCTTCCTGAGGTTCTGCGAGACGCTCGGGCCCGGCAACAGCCTGCTCAAGAGCGCGTCGTATCTGCTGCACTCCGGCAACTTCACCGTCGCGCGCGACTGGCTGCTCGCCAACAGCGCGACCATCATCCAGGACGATTCCGGCATTCCGCTTGCGAGCTACAGCGCGCGGCAGTGGCGGTTCTTCCCGTTCGGCCGCTATCTCGGACCGATCGACGAATTCCCCGGGCGCTATCAGGAGCGCTACGCCGAATTGTTCACGCGCGCCCAGCCGATCGACTTCGGCGTCGGCTATCGCTGGCGCATGAATGAATCGAATCTGCTGCTGTCGGTGAAGGTGCCGGGCAGCGAAATCGTGCCTGCCGCGGAGGCCACCGCGGAGCCGCCGCCGAGACCACCGCGCCCGAAGCGGCCGCGTCCGCCCGAGCCGATCCCGCCGCCGCCCGGGCGCTTCTTCTGGTTCCGCTAAAGCATGATCCGGAAAAGTGCGAAGCGGTTTTCCGGAAAGATCATGCGTAAACAACAAGCTAAAGCGCGATGACGGTTCATCCAAACCTCATCGCGCTTTAGGCTGTTTGCTGAAATCAGGCGTCAGGGCGTCTGGGCCACGACGACGAGCACTTCCGCTTTCTGTCGGCCGAGGCTCCTGACCTCGTGCGGGGTCTCTCCTGAAAAATACAGGCAATCGCCCTTGCCAAGCGTCAGTTCCTCGCCGTCGAGCTTGATCGCGATCTTGCCGTTGATGACGAACAGTAGTTCCTCGCCGGCATGCGAGGCGCGCGTTGCCGCCTTGTGCGGCGGGCTCAGCAGGAACGGCTCCATCATCTTGCGGGTGCGGCCGGTCGCCAGCGGCACGACACCAAACGTGTCCTGAAACAGCGGGACGTTGCCGCCTTCGCGGCGGAACAGCGTATAGCGCGGCGCGGGCTCGGCGTTCGGATCGAAGAAGTTCGCGACATTGACCTCGAGCGCAGCGGCCATCCGCAGCAGCGCGGCGAGGGAAGGGATCTTCAGGTTGCGCTCGACCAGGGAGATGTAGCCGCGGGTGAGATCGCTCTGCTTGGCAAGCTGGTCCAGCGTCAGGCCCTTGGCAATCCGCGCCTGGCGGATATTGGCCCCGACCGCTGTCGCTTTGCTGACGTCAAGCACGCATGAATCTCCCGAACTGCTGGGGCTTCTTTTGCAACAGATGCCGCCCGACTGCCAGCCCGATGGCGCGGATCGGCCGGTCCGGCTGCCTGCAAGCGTATTCCAATAGAAAACTCCTGCGCGGAAATTTCAGGCAATGACGCGGATAATGTGAGCAGGCTTGCTAGTATATCGCAGAAATTCGCCGAAAATTAGTGCATTTCACACCCTTTGCCGCGATCCACGGCAGTTGCCGCGTTCCGTGGCGTTGATTTCCAATAGTAAACATGATCGATTTTTACCGTCCTGGCTGCCGATGGGCTCCACGGACCGAACCAACTGCTTTTCCCAGGCGCCGGTACCTTTTGGAGAGATCGATGACCGTAGCAGACGACGTAACCCTGAACGTAGCGCCGGACGAGGCGGCGAGCTTGCGACGGATCGTGTGGTCGAGCGTGATCGGCACCGCGGTCGAATGGTACGACTTCCTCATCTACGGCACGGCGACCGCGCTGGTGTTCAACAAGGTCTTCTTCGCCGCCGGCAATCCCACGCTCGCCACCATCGCGGCCTTCGGCACCTATGCCGTTGGCTTCCTGGCGCGGCCGCTTGGAGCGGCGATCTTCGGCCATTACGGCGACCGGGTCGGCCGCAAGGCGATGCTCGCGATCACCATCATGGTGATGGGTATCGGCACCTTCCTGATCGGCCTGCTGCCGACCTACCAACAGATCGGCATCGCCGCGCCGCTGCTGCTGATCGGCCTGCGTTTTCTCCAGGGCATCGGTCTCGGCGGTGAGTGGGGCGGGGCCGTGCTGATGGTGGTCGAGAACTGTCCGACACATCGTCGCGGACTACTCGGCAGCATGGTGCAGGTCGGCAATCCCATCGGCAATCTGGCCGCAATCGGCATGTTCGCGCTGGTGGCGAGCCTGCCGGAAACCGACTTCATGACTTACGGCTGGCGCATTCCGTTCCTGATCTCAATCCTTCTGGTCGGCGTCGGTCTCTACATCCGTCTCAACATGGAGGAGACCGCCGCCTTCCGTCAGGTCCAGGCCAAGAAGGAGGTCGCCAGCATGCCGCTGGTCGAGATCTTCAGGCATCACCGCAGGCCGTTCTTCACCGCGGTCGGTCTGAAGATCTCCGAGATCGCCTATGCCAGCATCGGCGGCGTGTTCGTGATGTCCTACGCCACGGCCAATCTGGGGCTGCCGCGCGCGGTAGTCCTGAACGGTGCGTTCGCCGCATCGCTGGTTGCGCTGTTTGCCATTCCGCTGTTCGGTTGGCTGTCGGACCTCGTCGGCCGCAAGACGATGTTCTATGCGAGTTGCGCCTTCTCGGCGCTGTTTGCCTTCCCGCTGTTCTGGTTGCTCGACACCCGCGATCCCGCCATCGTCGTCTGCACCATCGTGGTCGCGATCACGTTCGGTCAGATGGTGATGTTCGGCATCGGTGCGCCCTGGTATTCCGAGTTGTTCTCCGCGCGGCTGCGCTACAGCGGCGCATCGCTCGGCTTCCAGGTCGGTGCGGCCCTGAGCGGCGGGTTGACGCCGCTGATTGCGGCGTCTCTGATGGCCTGGAGTGGGGGCGCAACCTGGCCGGTCTCGCTCTTGCTCATTGCCTGCGCCGCCATCACCGCGACTGCAACCAGTTTCGCGCCGGAGATGGCGAACAAGGAACTGACCTGATCCCGCGGCGCGTCGCTGCCGGCGGCGCGCCATCGTTCACCCAAGGGGAATTGTCATGCTCGATACCGTCAGTGCCGGCTCGGCGCACAACGCAACACAGCTCGGCTGGACCGGCGTGGTGCGTTTCCTTCATTTCACCCCGCGTGCGTTCCTGCCGATGCGCGCGGCGGAGCAAATCAATCTCGTCGCCGGCCGGGGCATTGAAGGCGATCGCTATATGATCGGCAACGAAGAGGGGTTTTACTCGCACAAGCCGGAGGAGGGCCGGCAGGTCACCCTGTTCGAGCTCGAAACGTTGGTCGCGCTCAAGCGCGACGCCGGCATCGAGCTCAGACCGGAGGAACACCGGCGCAACGTCACGGTCGAGGGCGTGCCGTTGAACCATCTGGTCGGCCGCCGCTTCTGGCTGGGCGAGACCTTGCTGGAGGCGACGCGGCTGTCGGTGCCGTGCCGGCACATCGAGGAGATCACCGGCAAGGCGATCTTCGATCCCCTGATCAACCGCTCCGGCCTTAATTGCAAAATCCTGCAAGGCGGCCTCGTGAAGGTCGGCAACATCGTGCGGAACGCGGCATGAAGGTGCGTCCGATCACGACGGTCAAGACGGTCGTCGCCGACATCGAGGAGGCAGGCCGCGGGATCAAGCTGTTCACCCTGGTCGATCCCGATCGCTGGGAACTACCGCCGTTCAAGCCCGGCGCGCATATCGATCTGCATCTGCCGAACGGGCTCGTGCGTACCTATTCGTTGTGCAACGAGCCCGCCGACAATACGCGCTATGTCATCGCCGTGAAGCGCGAGGCGGAGGGGCGCGGCGGCTCGCGCGTGCTGCACGACGAGGTCAGGCCCGGCGACGTCATCGGCGTCTCGCTGCCGCGCGGCGGCATGACGCCCGATGCGCGCATCGCACGCTATGTGTTCGTGGCCGGCGGCATCGGCGTGACGCCGTTCCTGTCCATGGCACGACATCTTGAGCGAACGGATCAGGCCAGCTTCACACTGCATCTGATCGTGCGCGAGGAGGTGCCGCTGGCCGCGCATCTCGGCGCGCTGATCGAAGAGGGACGCGTCGTCGTGCATCGAACGTCCCGGAGCGGGCGTCCTGATCTCGCGGCGCTCGTTGGAGAGGGTGGGGTAGACACCCTGGTCGCCTGTTGCGGCCCGGAAGGCATGACCAATGATTTCGAGCGGCTAACGGCAGCGTGGCCCGCGGCGAATGTTCATGTCGAGCGCTTCGTCGCGCCGCCACCTGTGATCGATCCGGATGCAAAGCCCTTTACGCTGTTGCTGGCGCGCTCCGGCATGGAGATCGAGGTGCGGGCCGGCCAGACCATGCTGGCCGCGTTGCAGGAAGGCGGCGTCGACGTCGCCACCTCGTGCTGCGGCGGCATCTGCGGCGCCTGCAAAGTCGGTTGGATCGAGGGCAAGCCCGTGCACCGCGACCGCATCCTGTCGCCTTACGAGCGCGAGCGCTATCTCATGGTCTGCGTCGCAGGATCGGACGCCGATCGGCTGGTGCTTGATCTCTGATCTACCAGTGCACGCTCTGGCTCGGCACGATGAAGGCCGTGGAGCTCGGCGGCGTGGCGAAGCTCGTTGCCAGGTACCAGCCGGAGCCGGCCGCGAGCACCAGCAGGGCGATGATAGCGAGCATGTCGAGGGTTCTGGGATCGTGATTATGATGATGCCCGCCGGGACCGGAACGGGGACCAGGCTTGAAGTGAAAATGAGGGCTGATTTTCCAGCGCATTGTTGTTTCCTCCCGGGGGAGCATCACAACAACGCGAGGCGAAAGTTCCGGTTCCGCTCGGGGCAGCGATGCGCAGAGCACCGCAGCAAACGCCGGCATGATCGGAAAAATGCGCGCTCTTTACTGGGCGTTGACGCCGCGCCAGCGGCCGTAGCGCCAGGGCAGATACCAGTGCGCGCCCTGCGGTGCGTTGAGCGGAACGTTGTCGATGCCTGACGTGCCGAACGGGTTGCAGCGGAGCAGGCGCGCCAGCGTCATCCAGCCACCGGCCCAAAGCCCGAACCGCTCGATCGCTTCGTCGCCGTAGACGGAGCAGGTCGGCAGGTGCCGGCAATTGTAGCCGACCAGCGGCGAGAGCGTGTGGCGGTAGAGCCAGATCAGCGCGCGGCCGAATCTGCGTGGGAGCCGGAGTGCGCCCTCGACCGGATTGGAACAATGTTCGCAGGCTGAATGCTTCATGTGCGCTTTGCCGCGACGTTGAGCGAGGTGCTGCACGGTTCCGGTGCAGGGAACCGCAAGCTGTTGTTTGCGCGCCATATTTTACGTGCTTTTTGGGAGCAGTGCAGCAAGTACCTATGGACGATCTGTATTCCCCCGGATACCATTTTTATGACGTCCATGTGTAGACTCATGGAACGCAAAACGGGGCTTGCCTGAATCGCTTTGGGGCTTGGGGAAGGGACCAGTTTGAAACTTCTGACGTCGCTCAATCTTCGCGGCTGGTTGCTTGTGGGAACCGCCGTCTGTGGTATCGCGCTGGCGGGGGCCATCGCGACGTTTGGATCGTCTGCCCGGGCTGGCGCTGCGCTTGAAGAGCGCAAGCTGCCGATGAAGTTCAACTGGGTCGCCTGCGAGCCCAACTGCCGTGGGTGGGTCAGCGCGGTCGGGATCATCACGTCCGATACCCCCAAGGATTTCGAGGAATTCGCGCGCGCGCGTCAGCTTGGCGGCGCCACCGTCGTGCTCGACTCCAGCGGCGGCTCCGTCAACGATGCGATCACGCTCGGCCGGCGCTTCCGCAATCTTGGCCTTCTGACCACGGTCGGGATCAGCGTTCAGAACCGCGGCGGTCCGTCGGCCCGTCCGGCGGTGGCGCCTGAAGCCTATTGCGAATCCATGTGCGTGTTCCTGCTGCTGGCCGGCAAGAAGCGCTACGTGCCCGATGCGGCCCATGTCCGGGTTCACCAGATCTGGATGGGCGACCGGGCCGACGATGCCAAGGCGGCAAGCTACAGCGCGCAGGACCTGATGATCGTGGAACGCGACATCGGCCGGCTCGCCAAATACACCTTTGACATGGGCGGTGCCGGCGATCTGTTGTCGCTCGCGCTCAGCGTGCCGCCGTGGGAAGACCTGCACGAACTCGACGCGGGCGAGCTCAAGCTCACCAATCTCGTGACGACCGATCTCGTGGCCGACGTGCTGCCGCATGTCGACGTCTCCGCGCCGGCAATGGCTGAGCTGGCGCCGAAAACGCAGGCGAGGTTCGGCGCCGAACCGGAGCAGGCGCCACAGGCCGCCAAGTCGACCAAGACGGCGGAAGCCCTGGTGCCGACCGGCAGCGTGGCCACGCCGGCTGCGGCGGTGCAGAAGTAAGCTCCTAAATCCTGGCAAATCATTCCGGGGCGCAGCACGAACCCGGAATCTCGATCGGCAAGCTCTGGATTCCGGGTTCGTCGCTTTGCGACGCCCCGGAATGACACCGATGGAATTAGCCCTGCGCCGCGGCCGGCTGCTTGGCCTTCGCCTCGATCTGGCCGATCGCATCGACCACGGCATCGAAGGTCAGCAGCGTCGAGGCATGCCGCGCCTTGTAGTCGCGGACCGGCTCGAGGAACTTGATCTCTTCCCATTTGCCTTCAGGAGGCGCGCCATTCTCCTTCAGCATCTTGCGAACGGTTTCGCGTAACGCACGGAGTTCGCTCGCGGTCGAGCCGACCACGTGACTTGCCATGATGGATGAAGAGGCTTGGCCGAGCGCGCAGGCCTTCACGTCATGGGCGAAGTCGGTGACGATGTCGCCCTCCATCTTGAGATCGACCTTCACGGTCGAGCCGCACAGCTTGGAGTGGGCGGTGGCGGTGGCATCGGCGTCGGACAACCGCCCGAGGCGCGGAATATTCCCGGCCAGCTCGATGATCCGCTTGTTATAGATGTCGTTCAGCATGTGATGGAGTCCAGCACTTACCTACCGGATCGGCCTTGGCGGCCGCCGCCCAGGGTCCTATATAGGGACGGAACTGGCGGAAAAACAGTCCAGCGGTGCGGTGGGGATGATCCAGACCTGCGCTGCCAGCGTGATGACGCAGGAGCCTTTTTCGTCAAAACTGTTCTCTTCAGGCGTCCGGCGGCTTGCCGCCCCGTCTGCCGGTGACACTCCGGCCGTTGAGGCCGTCGAACGGAGTAGACATGGACGCTACCATCAAATCCATCCGCCCCAACAAGCCCGCTGACCGGCAGCCCGAGAGCCGCCCGGCCGAGCTTGACCCTGCCGAATTCCTCGCGGTCGCCGTCCGCGCCGACCAGCCGCGCCCCGCGCGCGCCGAGGCGGAAGCAGCGGTGAAGACGCTGCTCGCCTATATCGGCGAGAACACCGAGCGCGAGGGGCTGTTGGACACGCCGCGCCGCGTGGTCGAGGCCTTCGACGAGCTCTATCAGGGCTATCACCAGTGCCCGGCCGAGGTGCTCGACCGCACCTTCGGCGAGACCGCCGGCTATGACGACTTCGTGCTGGTGCGCGACATCGAGTTCACCTCGCAGTGCGAGCATCACATGATGCCGTTCTACGGCAAGGCTCACATCGCCTACACGCCGGTGGAACGCGTGGTCGGCCTGTCGAAGCTTGCCCGCCTCACCGACATCTTCGCCCGCCGGCTCCAGACCCAGGAGCATCTGACGGCGCAGATCGCGGCGGCGATCGACGAGATCCTGAAACCCCGCGGCGTTGCAGTGCTGATCGAGGCCGAGCATACCTGCATGTCGGTGCGCGGTGTCGCCAAGCACGGCGCCTCCACCTTCACCAGCCGCTTCACCGGCATGTTCCGCGACAATCCGGCGGAGCAGGCCCGTTTCCTGTCCCTGGTGCGAGGCCTGCAGCGCTGACCTCGCGAATAACTGGCGAGGGTTGCTGTGTCCGCTCACTCCCATGAGATCGAGGAAGGCCTCGCCTACCTCCCCAAGTTCGACGCAGCCGGCCTCGTGACGGTCGTCGCGACCGACATCGTCAGCGGCGACGTGCTCATGGTCGCGCACATGAACGATGAAGCGCTGCGCAAGACGATCGCGACGGGCGAGGCCTGGTACTTCAGCCGCTCGCGCAATGCCTTGTGGCGAAAAGGTGAGACCTCAGGTCAGACCCAACACGTCGTCGAGATGCGCACCGATTGCGATCAGGATGCGGTGTGGATCAAGGTCGAGCAGGTGGGCGCGGCTTGCCACACCGGGCGACGGTCGTGCTTCTATCGCAAGGTCGAAGGCGAGGGCGGTGGCGCCAGGCTGGTCTTCGTAGATGCTGACAGGCTGTTCGATCCAAGCGACGTCTATAAGAAGTAGCCGCCATCATTCCGGGGCGCGCACAGCGCGAGCCTGGAATCCATCGTACGGCATAACGTGCGGTGGAATGGATTCCGGGCTCATCGCTTCGCGATGCCCGGGAATGACTCGGGGGCCGACGGGCGAAGCCCAATTAACCCCGCATTAACCATACCTGTCCCACGGTGAGACGATAGGGCGCCGAATTGCCGGCGCCGCTCAACGCCGCGCGGGGCGGGCACTTCATCATGTCGCTCGACAATTCCAGTGCCACGCAGACGGTCGCTCTCGACCCGACGCGGGCGCGCGTCGCCGGTGCGATCAAGGACGTCTCCAACCGGACCGGCGTCAGCTTCCAGTACATGCTGACCACCGCCAAGATGGAATCGGATTTCGATCCGACGGCGGGCGCCACCACATCGTCGGCGCACGGGCTCTACCAGTTCATCGACCAGACCTGGCTCGGCACCGTGAAGGAGGCGGGCGCCCAGCTCGGCTATGGCAACTACGCCAACGCCATCACCAGGACCTCGTCCGGCGGCTACACCGTCGACGATCCCTTCATGAAGCGGTCGATCATGAAGCTGCGGGACGATCCGGAAGCCGCATCCAGCATGGCGGCGGCGCTGACGCAGTCGAACAGTTTCAAGCTGACCGGTCTGCTCGGCCGCAGGCCGTCCGACAGCGAGCTCTACATGGCCCATTTCATGGGCGTCGGCGGAGCGGCAAAACTGATCGCCAATGCCGAGGACAACCCGCAGGCCGTCGGCGCGCGGCTGTTTCCCAATGCGGCCTCCGCCAACCGCTCGATCTTCTACGCCGGAGACGGCCGCGCCCGCAGCGTCTCGGAAGTCTATTCGGTGCTCGACGCGCGCTACGCCAGCGCGGCGAATTCGAAACTCACTCGCAGCGCGATGGCGATGTATGGCGACACGCCGTCGACCACGCAGGTCGCAAGCGCCAATGGCATGCAGCCGACCGCGCCCGTCATCGACAACGCCGCTTATCTCCAGACTTTTCCCGATGCACGCGGTGTCACGCCAGTGAGCACGATATCGTCGACGACGGTTGCGGATAACACGCCGGTCACCCCCGCATTCCGCTCGATCTATCAGCCAGGCGACATCACGCAGCCGGTCTCGACCACGGTGCAGAAATTGTGGGGCAACAACGCCTCGGTCGCTTCCGTGACGCCTGACGTGCGTCCGCCGCAACCGCTCGATCTCTTCAGCGATCGCAGCGGCACCTTCTCGAGCTAGTCAGCGCACCTCTACGTGCTGCGCAGCGTGCGGCCGCCGTCTTTGTTCCCTTAACAAAACGTCAATGAAACCAGCCAGTTATGGTGAACGCTTTGTTAAGCGTCGTGGTTTATTTTGTGTTGCAGGTGACGAGCCGTCACCATTTTTGTTTGTTGTGTAAGCCGGAAGCAGCATGATCGTTCGGCAGTTCATCAATTGGATCAGGACCGCGCCCGCTGGCGAGCGGGCGGAGGCGACGCGGGCGTTGGCCCGGGCCTGGCTGATCTCAGACCTTTCGACAGACGACCGCGTCGCCGCCGAAGGCGCGCTGCTGATGCAGCTCGACGATCCCTCGCCGCTGGTGCGGCAGGCGATGGCCGAGGCGTTTGCGCGCAGTCTCGATGCGCCGGCCGCGATCGTGCGGGCGCTGTCGGCAGACCAGCCGACCGTCGCGCTGCCCGTGCTCGAACATTCACCGCTGCTGATCGACGCCGATCTCGTCGACATCGTTGCCACCGGCAATGACGAGGTGCAGTGCGCGGTCGCCCGCCGCATCGCGCTGCCGGTGTCGGTCTGCGCGGCGATCGCCGAAGTCGGCTGCGCGGCGTCGGCGCTCGAACTGATCGAAAATCCCCATGCCGAGCTGGCGCCGTTCTCGTGGAATCGCATCGTCGAGCGTCACGGCCATCTCGCCGCGATCCGCGAGGCGATGCTGGTGCTGGAGGATCTGCCGGCGGCAACGCGTGCCGCGCTGGTGGCAAAGCTGTCCGAGACGCTGGCGCAATTCGTCGTCGCCCGGAACTGGCTGAGCGCCGACCGCGCCGAGCGCGTGACGATCGAGGCGCGCGACCGCTCCACCATGAACATCGCGGCGCGCTCGCGCGGCGAGGACATGCAGGGTCTGGTGCATCACCTCCGTGTCACCGGCCAGCTGACCGCCGGTCTCATTCTGCGCGCGCTGCTGTCGAGCAATCTCGATTTGTTCGACGCGGCGCTGGCCGAGCTCGCCGATCTGCCGCTGGCGCGTGTCTCCGCGCTGCTGCACGACCGCGGCGGCAACAGCCTGCATGCGCTGCTCCGCCGCGCCGGCTTGCCCGAGGCGACGTTCGCCGCGTTCCAGGTGGCGCTCGATGCCTGCCACGAGCAGGGCTTTGTCGACAGCGACGACGGTGCGGCGCGGCTGCGCCGGCGCATGGTCGAGCGCGTGCTGACCCATTGCGAGACCGACCGCGGCGCCGCCGAGCCGCTGATGGTGCTGCTCCGCCGCTTCGCGACGGAATCGGCGCGCGAGGAGGCGCGGCTGTTCTGCGACGAGATCGTCGCGGACGATGCGATCGATCCGGTGTACGATGATCTGATTGCCGCCTAGCGAGATGCCGTAGGGTGGGCAAAGGCGCAAAGCGCCGTGCCCACCACCTATCTGTACAATTCGAGCTGATTGGTGGGCACGCTTCGCTTTGCCCACCCTACGATACGGATCGTGCAGATAGAGACGAGTCTTACTCCACCGGCACGATGCTCGGCGCGAGGATTGCCTCGAGATGCTCGGGGCGGTCGCGGTTGACCTGGGCGAGATAATCGTCGGCGACCTTGCGCAGACGGCGGCTGAGCTCGGCGGAGACGCTGATCCTGTCGAGCTGGGTGTTCTCGTGCACGATGGCGAGAATCGCGTTGATGTGGTGGGTGAACAGTTCGGCCGGCACCTTTTCCAGATCGGGCGCGTGCTCGATGACGCGGCACAGGCTCTCGGCGACTCCCGCGGCCGCCGGAAATCCGAACGTCGCGGCATCGCCCTTGATGTCATGCGCGGCGCGGAACAGCTCGTCGCGCCGCTCCTTGGTGAAGCTGTCATGGCGGATGGCGACGTAGGCGGCCGACAGGCGGTTGACCTCGGTCGTCATCCAGTCCTTGAACTCGCCGGACAGACCCGCGAGCGCCTGCTCGGCGCGACCGATCGGATCGTCCATGTCCTGGTCTTCGACACGGCGCAGAACCTTGCGCAGCGGATTGGGCTGCGTGATGACTTGATGCGTGGCGAAGGCCGTGACCTCGATGTCCTTTGCGCTGTTCTTCGCCATGATGCCGGCCCCGTGTGAGACGTTGCGCTAGATGGAGGACCGGGCCTTGTCGAGCAGCGAGGGCTGCTGGAGCACCTCGTGTTTTTCGCCGACGCGGCGCTCGGGGCCCATATAGGCGGAGTTGGTGTTGCGACGCCGGTCCGGACCGAAATAGGTCTTGGTCTTGATGAAGGGCCGGGGATTGGCGACGACGTTGAGGATGCGCTGGTAGAGGCCTTTCGCCGAGATCGGCTTGGCCAGGAATTCGGTGACACCGGCATCGCGCGCGACGGTGACGCGGCGCTTCTCGGAGTGGCCGGTCAGCATGATGATCGGCGCGTAAGGATTGCCCTTGGACTCCGGCTGCCGGATCATCTGCGCGAGCTCGAGCCCGTCGAAGATCGGCATCGCCCAGTCGGTGATGACGATATCGGGGACGTAATGGCTGTACATTTCCAGCGCCGTGGCGCCGTCCTCGGCCTCGTAAACTTCGCGCGCGCCGAACGAATGCAGCAGCGTCCGCAGGATGCGGCGCATGTGCGGATTGTCGTCGCAGACGAGGAAGCGCAGTTTGTTGAAATCGATGCGGAACATGACGCCCGGGCCAAAGCGGTCAACCTTCGTTAACCATATCGCGTCGGGGGTTAATGAACGGTTGCGCTTGCATCTCGCGGCGGATCGGAAGAAGGGCTGTGTGATATCGTAATTCTGACATTTTTTATCGTAAAACAATAAAAATACTTAATCGAGCGGGAGCATCGTCCAATGAGCGTGATCGCGTTTCCCTATCCCGTGCCGGCCGAGCCGCGATTGCGGTGGATCGGACGGATCGTCGCCGTCGGCGCGCTCGTCTGCGTCGCGGGCGCGGTGATTGCGGTGCCGCTGCTCTGGTCGAGCGACGAGGTGCTTCGGCACTGGATCGCCACCCAGTCCCCGCTGGGGGCGCAGCCCTTCACCCTCAATCCCGGCACGCGCTTCGCCGGTGCGCTGATCAGCCTGATCGGCCTTGCGCCTGTTCTCTACGCCTTGTTGCAGCTCTCGATGCTGTTCTCCCGTTTCGCGCGCGGCGAGGTCTTCGTGACCGAGAACGCCTGGCGCATCCGCCGGATGGGCCTTGCGCTGATCGTGGGCGCGCTGATCTCGCCGCTGGTGCAGATGCTCACGACGGTCAATCTGACGCGGGCCAACCAGCCCGGCCAGATCGTGGTGATGTTCGGCATCGATCAGTCGCATGCGCTGTCGGTGCTGAGCGGGCTTGCGCTCATCGCCTTCGCGACCGTGATGGTGGATGCTGTTCGCTTGTGGCACGAGAACAGCGAGATCATCTGACCATGCCGATCGTCGTCAATCTCGACGTCATGCTCGCCAGGCGCAAAATCAGGTCCCGTGAGCTTGCGGCCCGCATCGAGCTCACGGAAGCGAACGTCTCCCTGCTGAAATCGGGCAAGGTGCGTGGCATCCGCTTCGATACGCTCGAGCGGATCTGCGCCGTGCTCGACTGCCAGCCCGGCGATATCCTGGAATACGTCCCTGACAATGCGGACGATGCGTTGGAGCCTCGCACGGCCGGCCGGAAATCGGCCTAGCCAACTCGTTAATCCAGACCGGAGAAGCCTGCGATGAACGGCCTTGCGCGCGTTCTTGCGAGCGCGGCTGCGCTCATGCTTGGCGGATGCGGCTCGGTGCCGCTGACGTCGATCCCGCCGCTCGCCCGCATCGATGCCAGGACGACGGATCTGTCGATGCTGCGCGTCGCCGTGCAATTGCCCGACGCGCTGCGGCCGCGTTCGGGCGGGGTCAAGCTCGACGTCGTCACCAAGCTGGCGGGGGAGGCTGAGGCCAAGACGAGCTTCGCCATGATGGAGCTGAGCGCACGCGAGCGGGGCGGCTTGCCTGCCCAGCCACAGAACTCCTCCATCTACGCCTTTCGCTTGTCGCCGGAAGATGCCGCGCGCTTCGAGGCGTTGCGCGCCTCGATGGTCGAGCAGGGGAGGAACGGTAAGCGCGGATCGATGGGACTTGGCGTCGCCGCCAAGGAATTCTGCCGCACGAATGCGGGCCCGCAGGCCTCGCTGCTGGTGACGATCTATCTGATGACATCGGAGACGAAGAGCTTCGTTCCGGTCGTCAGGGATTTTGACCTGCTGAGCGATCCCGCCATGGCGGGAGGCCTGGACGCGGTTCAGCCCTGCGGCCAGTGAGCTGGGGATCAGTAGCCGAACTGCTCGCGCAGGATGCGCTCTTCCAGGCTATGGCCGGGATCGAACAGCATGCGCATCGAGATGGACCTGTCCGAGAGCACCTCGACGCGGCGGACCCTCCGGACCTCTTCATGGTCGGCGACGGCCGCGACCGGGCGCTTGTCGTCCTCCAGCACCTCGATCACGACATAGGCGCTGTTGGGCAGCAGGGCGCCGCGCCAGCGCCGCGGCCGGAAGGCGCTGATCGGTGTCAGTGCAAGGAGCGCCGCGTTGATCGGCAGGATCGGGCCTTGCGCCGACAGATTGTAGGCAGTCGAACCTGCGGGCGTCGCGACAATGATGCCATCGGCGATCAACTCGGGCATGCGCTCGCGCTCGTCGATCAGGATGCGCAGGCGTGCGGCCTGGTAGGTCTGCCGGAACAGGTAGACCTCGTTGATGGCGTGATGCAGGTGCACGCGGTCGTTGGCGTCCGTCGCGCGCATCAGGAGCGGGTTGATCTCGGTCTCATGCGCCGCCGCGAGTCTCGCGCGCAGATCGTGCGTCGAATACTCGTTCATCAGGAAGCCGACGGTGCCGCGGTGCATGCCGTAGATCGGCTTTCCCGTGCGCATGTTCCGGTGCAGCGTCTGAAGCATCAGCCCGTCGCCGCCGAGCGCGACCACGACGTCGGCATCTTGCGGATCGCAATTGCCATAGTCCTTGGTGAGCTGGTTGAAGGCGGTCTGCGCCTCGTTACTTGGGCTCGCCACGAAGGCGATCCGGTCATATCGCATGGGCTTGGTCATGGCTTCCGGCAAGGCCGCTGGCTGGAGAAAGTTCCGCCCGGCTCGTCTATACGACCTGGGCCTGCATTGTCGAGGAGGACCGCTCGTCAAGGCAAACGGACGATTGTCCATCTCGATTTGCGGACAAACCGGCTCGATTTGAGCCCGGCCGGCTTCCTCGGGCGTTGCTGAACCGGCGGTCCCCCAAACCGTCGCATTTGCTCGCTAGCCTTCGGAGGTGCACCGGCTCTCATAGCCGGGCAGGGAGAACGCTCATGGTTACGACCTTGCGGGACCCGCGCCGCGCGATCCTGGTGCTGGCGGTGTCGATCTTCGCGGTCGCGGGCGTTGCGCGTGCGGACGATCCGCCGCAGCCGCGCGCCGAGACGGCCGCCCCAGCCGGTCAGAAGGGCGGACGCGGCAGCGGCCCGCAAAGCGCGTCACAGAATTCGTCGTCGCCTGCCGAACTGCATCGTCTCCCGCCGGACTCCACCACGCAGCAGACCCTCGATTTGCCCGGCCGCACCCTCAGCTTCGCCGCGACCGCCGGTTCGATCCGCGTGTTCGACGGCAAGGGCGAGCCGCTGGCCGACATCGCTTACACTTCCTACGAGCTCGGCGGTGCCGACCGCGCGACGCGCCCCGTGACCTTCCTGTTCAACGGTGGACCCGGCGCATCGTCGGCCTGGCTCCAGTTCGGTGCGGCCGGGCCGTGGCGGCTGCCGCTTCACGGCGAAGCTCTCTCACCGTCGGCCTCGCCGGAGGTGAAGCCGAACGCGGACACCTGGCTCGACTTCACCGATCTCGTCTTCATCGACCCCGTCAGCACCGGCTACAGCCGCTTCGTCGCCAGCGGCGAAGATGCGCGAAAATCGTTCTACTCGGTCGACGGCGACGCCAATGCGATCGCGCTGGTGATCCGCCGCTGGCTCGAGAAGCACGACCGGCTAACCTCGCCGAAATATGTCGCGGGCGAGAGCTATGGCGGCATCCGCGGGCCGAAGGTCGTGCGCCAGTTGCAGCTCCAGCATGGCGTCGGCGTCAGGGGATTGATCCTGGTGTCGCCGCTGCTCGACTTCCGCGAGTTCACCGGCACCAGCCTCCTGCAATATGTCGCGACCTTGCCGAGCTACGTGGCGGTCGCGCGCGAGGCCAAAGGACCGGTCACGCGCACCGATCTCGCCGACGTCGAGGCTTATGCGCGCGGCGAATTCCTGACCGACCTCGTCAAGGGCGAGGCGGACAGGGAGGCCGCCAACAGGCTCGCCGACAAGGTCGCCGAGCTCACCGGCATCGACCAGGCGGTCAGCCGCAGGCTCGCGGGCCGCTTCGACGTCGGCGAATTCCGCCGCGAGTTGGACCGCAAGAACGGCAAGGTGACCGGGCGCTATGACGGTTCGGTGCGCGGCCTCGATCCCTATCCGGATTCGAGCAGCTCGCGCTTCGGCGATCCCTCGGGCGACTCCCTCCAGGCGCCGCTGACGAGCGCCGCGGTCGACGTGCTCACACGCAAGCTGAACTGGCGGCCCGATGGCTCCTACGAAGTCCTGAACGGCGCCGTCGAGGGCCATTGGGACTTCGGCCGCGGCATCAACCCGCCGCAGTCGGTGTCCGAGCTGCGCCAGATCCTTGCCACCGACACGAGGCTGAACGTGCTGGTCGGACACGGCCTGTTCGATCTCGCCACGCCCTATTTCGGAACCAGGCGGGTGCTCGACCAGCTCCCGGCCTTCGCGACCCAGCGCGTCAAGTTCGTGGTCTATCCCGGCGGCCACATGTTCTATTCGCGCGACGGCTCACGGCAGGCGTTCCGCGGCGAGGTCGAGGCTCTGATCAGGGAGTAGGCCGCCGCTTGCGCGGGGGATAGCGGCGTGCGATCTCGCGTGCCACGACGTTCGCTGGCTTCACATTGGCACCCGCGATCCAGATGTCGCTCACCTTGCCGCGCTTGTCGCGGGCGCGGCGCACCGGCTCGCCGTGGCTGGAATAGCCGGCGGCCCAGGCGAGCTTGCCGGTGTCGCGCCCGGTGACCTCGATCTCGGCGGCGTCCATGAACGGGTTGTTGAATTGCGGATTGGCGATCAGCACGCGGTTGCCCGCAGGCACGAAGTCGTTCGCGCCCCAGATCGTCCACCAGCGGCCGGTCCAGTCTCGCACACGTCGGTCGGGTGCGCCGCGGCTCCTGAAGACGCGCAGGATCTGCATCGCACCGTCCATCCAGAACGGCGCCGCTCCGTCGATGGAGTTGCTGAGGATGCTGATCGACAGCTCGCAGGCAGGGATCGAGCAGGTCCGCGAGATGTAGCCCTGGAAACCGCCGCCATGGCCGAACCAGTCCCAGCCGTCGGTCTTGCCGGCGTTGACACCAAGGCCGTAATAGGCCTCGAAACTCTGCGGAACGCGCCAATGCTGCCGCGTCATCTCCCGCCGGCTGGCAACCGACAGCACGCTCTTTTTGGCATTGGGTGCGAGCTGGGCGAAGAAGCCGGCAGTGTCGGCGGCGGTGGCGACGAAACCCGCAGCCGATGCCATCGCATGCGCGGGATTGTCGCCTGGGATCACGCAGCGCTCGCCGAACGGCAGCTTCCGCGTATGGCCGCGCGCGAATGCGGCGCCCTTCGGCGGCGGCGCGTCCGGTTCGGTTTCGCGCAGGCCCGCCGGCGCAATGATCTCGCGCTTGATCCAGGTGGAGTAGGGCTCTTTCGTCACGGCTTCGATCAGGAGGCCCATCAGGCCAAAGCCGTGATTGGAATATTTGAAGCGCGTGCCGGGCTCGATCGCGGTCGGCAGTTTCAATTCCGCGAGCAGGTCCTTCGCGTTGAGATAGGGCCGGCTGTCGATGAACTGGCCGGAATCGGCACCATCGCGCGTCAGCCCCGCGCTGTGCGAGAGCACCTGCGCAATCGTCGTCTCGGCAATGCGCGGATTGAGGCCGCCGACATATTGGCCGACCGAATCGTCGAGCCGGAGTCTTTTCTGCTCGCGCAGCTTCATGATGCCGGCCGAGGTAAAGCTCTTCGAATGCGAGGCAATGCGGAAGCGGTGGCGCGGGGTGAGCTTTTCACCGGTGTCGAGATTGGCAAGGCCGAACGCATGCTCGGCGACGATTTCGCCCCGATGGACGAATGCGATGATGACGCCGGGTTGCTGGAATGTCGTCTGCTGAAATTCGATCCAGGAGCTAATGTAGTCGATCGCGGATCGCAGCCACGTGTCCATTGCGCACCAATTTGCGAGGGGAGGATTGGTGCGCAAGGCTAGCCGAGAAAGCGGAACGGGCACAACCGAAAGGTTGTGCCCGTTCGCGAAGTTGCAAGATGCGATTGTCTTAGTAGACGAGCGTCGCGCCGGTCGGCTTGTCGAGCGCTGCGGCCAGCGAGCGATATTCGGAGCTGTCGGTGCCCGCGAGCGAGGCAATCTTGTTGAGGTGATATTGCGCCTGTTCGCGGTTGCCCTGCTCGAGCTGCCAGAGGCCGTAATACTGCCAGGTGCGGACGTGGTTCGGATCGTCCTTCAGCGCGATCTCGTAATAGACCTTCGACGACTGGTAATCGCCGAGCTTGCGATAGGAGTAGCCGATCAGGTTCGCAACGTCGGCGACGTCGTCGCGCTTGAGCGACTTCAGCTGGCCGATCGCGCCAGTGTAGTCGTGGTTGTCGTAGATGGCGGTATAGGCGGTGCGATAGGCCGCGAGGAATTTGGGATCGCTGACGGAGGAGCTCTTCTTCTTGCCCTTCTTGGACGAGGAGTCCGACTTCGGCGGTGAGGAGGGCTCGTCACTGCCCGCGGCATAGGCGCTGGACAGCACCGGTGCGGCCGCCAGCGTCATGGCGACTAGTCCCGGCACAAGAAGCATTGAGAGTTTGCGCATCTAAGTTCTCCCGTATGGAACGTGGCGATCCTACACGATTGCCCGAAGACCGGAACACCCATTGGGCAGAAACATTCCCGCTTCGCACGATCTATTCTCCCCAAGCCAGATGACAAACTTGTCATCGAGATGAACGGAAGCCTGCAACCGGCTTCAGACTGGGTTCAGTGCGTGGCGCCTAGCCTCCCACCTACGATCGAAGGGTCGGCGAGAGGGCGCCGCCTCAAGATCCTTCCAAGAGGAGACCACCATGCTGAAGACCATTTCCGCAGCCTTGCTCGCCGCTACCGTCATCGCAGCCCCGGCCTTCGCGGCTGAGGCCGGCAAGACCACCACGACCGCCCCGGTGATCAAGGCGGACCAGAGCCAGACCAAGACGTCGACGACGGTCGCGAAACCGGACGCCGGCGTCAAGGCCGACAGCAAGGCCGCCGACGTCAAGGCGGATGCCAAGGCCGACACCAAGTCGAAGGCGATGAATGCCAACGCGGCCGTGACGCCCGACGAGCACAAGACCGTGCGTACCCATCGCCATCACCACAAGCACCTGTCGTCGAAGAAGTCGCTGAAGACGCAGCCGGATGTCACCAAGCCGGTGACGACCGAGAAGCGCAGCTAACGACTGATCCCGCGCGGCGGCATCCCTGGCATTGCCCTGTCGCCGCGTGCGGAATTCAGGCCCGGCCCGTTCGTCATGCCCCGCGCGGTAGCACGGGTGCTGGCCGGCGGGCCGGTGCGCCGTGCTGGCTGGATTGCGAAGCGAATTCCCTTTGCGCAACCTTGGAGCGAGAGCGTTTTCAAGCGAAGTGGACGCCGGCTCGTGTGAAGAAAACGCGTCAAGACAAGAATCTAGAGCTTCGGTTCTGATTCAATCAGAACCGAAAATGCTCTAGAACATTGTCCGAGTCTGACTGGCCGGAGAATGTGGTCCCTTGGGGCGATTGACGAAACGTGCGGCGATCCTGGTGCTGCCGCTGGCGCTCGCGGCCTGTTTCGGCAGCGAGGGTGACCGTCCAACCCTGATGGGCGGGGCCCAGGCCGGAGGGCCGCAGCCGTTTCCCGACAATTTCCGCAGCGACACGCTCGCCTTGATGCGCACCTACCTCAACAATCCGGTCGGTGTGCGCGAGGCCAGCATGGCCGAGCCGGTGCAGCGTGAGGTTGGCGGTCGGCAGTTCTATATCAGCTGCTTGCATTTCACCCCGCGCGAGAGCGACGGCAGCTACAAGGCCATGCGCGAGCGCGCCGTCATCTTCGTCAACGGCCGGGCGGACCGCGTCGTCGACCGGACCACCGAGCTCTGCGCTGGCGCGGTTTACGCAGCCTTTCCGGAACTGGAAAAGATGACGCGGTAGCGCAAAGCCGGCCTTCATCACCGCGTGCTAGAGCGGACGCTGCCGGAGCTGCTGGATCACATTTCGGCGAGCTTTGAACGGGGTGGTTTCGCCTTGCGACAAATGGTGACGGCGGGTCTCGCGCCGACGACAGAATCTGTCGGCGCCAGCAGATGCGACGGAACAAAATCGCGTTGTTGCCACCCCGTCACAGTCGCGAACGATCAACGTTCCGGCATCGCCGCGAAGCAACCCAATTCACGCCACGTTGTTTCCAGAGTGTCGTATGAAAGAACGGGGATGACCATGAAGACGATTTTGCTGGGCGCAGTTGCCCTGCTTGCGCTGGCCGCGCCGGCCGCAGCGGCCGACATGCAGCCGCGCACCTACACCAAGGCGCCGGCCTATACGCCGCCGCAGGTGATCTACAACTGGACCGGGTTCTACATCGGCGGCCATGTCGGCGGCGCGTTCGCCGGCGACAGCAGCTTTCAGTCCAGCGACGCCCGCTTCCTGGGCGGCGTGCAGGGCGGCTTCGACTACCAGTTCGCGCCCAACTGGGTGGTGGGTGTCGAGGCCCAGTACTCCTGGCTCCCGACCAACAACAACGGCGTGACGTTCCCGCTGGGCACGCAGGTGACGTCCAACACCGACCAGCTCGGCTCGGTGACCGGCCGCATCGGCTACACCTGGGGCCCGACGCTGCTGTACGCCAAGGGCGGTTACGCCTGGCGCAATGGCGGCCTCGGCGTCAACATCGCCGGCGTGCCGCAGGGCTTCACCGCGACCGGCAACAACAAGGACGGCTACACCGTCGGTGCCGGCCTCGAATACATGTTCGCCCCGAACTGGTCGGCCAAGGCCGAGTACCAGTACTATAATTTCGGCAGCACGACCTTCACCTCCGGCCCGGCCGACATCGTCGGGGTTCGCGGCCGGGAGGACGAGCATACCGTCAAGGTCGGTGTGAACTACCGCTTCGGCTGGGGCGGGCCGGCGGGCTCGCGCTACTGAGCCCGGCCACCGCCATCCAGGATCTGACAAAGGCCGGCCTCGCGCCGGCCTTTCGTTTGCCGGCCGCCGATGTTTGCTTTGCGTGAACCATCTGGCGCGTCATTTGCAAGCAAACATTCGGGCGCGCGCCTTCTCACGCGCGTCATGGGACTGGGGTAAAGCAAAAATAATTTTTGCCGCTTACGGAACTCGCACTCCGGGGCGCGTTATATGAGAATTACCGGGCTGGTGGGACGACGGACATGCGTATCTTTGTGTCGGCAGTAGTGCTCTCATGCTTCACCTGCCTGCCGTGCTCTGCACAGACAATCCTCAAATCGGAGCCTCTGATGCTGGCACCCTATGAGGTGGCCTTCGTCAAGGACGCGTCCTGCCCGTCGGGCAAAGTGCTGAAGGTGACGGGCGCCATCCGCGGGCTGCATCGGCGCAAGGCCTGTGTCGCCCTGGCGGGCGAGCAGGCATCCCTGGCGACCGCGACACCCTGATCTCTTCTTGAGATCCTCTGGGCTTCCGGCCGCAGCCTAGGAATTCAGTTCAAGCTCCAGGCGCGAGTCCCGTTCGGCCTCAGCCTTGTTCCTGGCGGGGTCCTCGCCCTGGGCTGCCCGGCACGGCTTGATCTCATAGTCGTTGTCGAGTACCCGGCGCGGGCCGTGTCGCTCCTCGTCGGTCGTGATATCGACGACCAGGCCGCTCCGCTGTGCGATCTTCCAGACGTCGGACTCATCAGGATAGGCTTTGCTGATTTGGGCGTCGTTGCAGAACAGGGCGTAGGGCATTCTTTCCGCTCCGGGAAAGCCCGTTAACGATTGCGCTGGGGAGGGGTTCCGGCCGACCGTACGATCACGGCGCCGTGATCGGGGCGGCCAAGCCTTGAGTCGTAAACGAGTCCTGAATCCCAAAAAAAAGAATCCCTGGGACTCTCCAGCCGGAATCAGCGGATGTTTTGGTCATGACGAGCGACCTCAAAACCTGCTGCGGGCACATGCTCCTGCCGTTGACGCTGGCACTGTTTGGCGCCTGCGCAGCCAATCTCTTGCTGGTTTGGTCCTGGCTGTAAGGTCCCGATCGCGGAGCCGGCCTTATTCTTCGGCCGGCGGACGGGTAGAGCCGTCGCGAATGGCGGCGCGCAATTTGGTCAGGGTTGCCGCACAGTAATCCTCACGCTCGCGCTCGAACCGCTCCTGATGTTTGCGGAAATTCGCGATCCGGACCTGCATCTCGGTGCGGAAATCGCCACTCATGCGGGGTGGCGGGACCTGCAGGGTCCGAGGTGGCTCCGGCGGAGGAGATGCGGCTTCCGGCTCGGCTTCGATCGTGACCGCCTTGATGGTCGCGTCCGGAGTCACCTCGAAAGCAGCAGTCGGGCGCTCCGGCGGATGGAGTTCATCCTTCTTGCCGGTTACGGATTGGACGAAGGCCAGTGTCTGCGCGATCAGTGCGTCGCGCTCTCTGATCCACTTCATGGGCCACCCCACCCTTGCTGCGACCATTCCACCAAAGCGCGAGGCATGAATCAAGAAGGTATCCCGCAAGGGATTGCATATTTTTCCCGTGCGCCCGACAGTGCGGGAATGGATGCCGGACAAGAAAAAGAAAAGTTGGACGAAGTGGAAGGCTTGAGGCTGGTCCGCGCCTTCCTCTTGCTGCCGCCCCACAAGCGGGCGGAGGTGATCGCGTTCGTCGAGGAGCTGGTCCGTCTTCATGCCCAGGCCGGCGAAGGTGACGGCGCGCCGGCGAGGTGAGTGCTACCGCTCGCGCGGATTGACGTTCGGCACGAAGGGCGCACCGATCACCCTGACTGTCCCCGGCGCTGCCGTATCGATCGGTCCTCTGTCAGCGACCTGCCGCTGCGGCGGCGGTCCGAAGACCGGCTCCAGCAGCGCAAGCGTGCCGGCTATGAGGGCGCAACAAAGCGTCACGGTCCCCAGCAGAAGCATGTTTCGATTTTCTTCCCAGATCCGCATGGGCCGAAAACGATCGACGCGCGCAATTCGTTCCGCGGGCTGGATTGTTCGAGATGCCGGCAAAATGCGCTGAAGCTTACGCCGAGCTTACGGGTGCGCAGCAGAAGGTTATTTTTCCGTATGACTACTCGGGCCATTTGGCATCAATTCTTAACGATACCGGGT
This sequence comes from Bradyrhizobium genosp. SA-4 str. CB756, assembly GCF_000473125.1. Taxonomy (NCBI): domain Bacteria; kingdom Pseudomonadati; phylum Pseudomonadota; class Alphaproteobacteria; order Hyphomicrobiales; family Nitrobacteraceae; genus Bradyrhizobium; species Bradyrhizobium genosp. SA-4. Next base: position 1,752,121 of record NZ_KI421499.1, read on the forward strand.
TCCAATGCACGTTGCTGGGCTTACGCCTGGGCGGAACATCATTGGACGGCTGAGATGAGCTTTTTGAACAATCTGAAGATCGTGTGGAAGGTCGCGCTGATCGTGGCCGTGATGGGTTGCGCGATGGTGGTGGTCGCTGGCTTTGGCGCACGCGAACTCTCGGCGACCGTGGATGGGTTCGCCGAGCTCTCCGCCGCACAATCCTCGGCGCTCAATCTGACCCGGGCCCAGCGCCGCGCCGAGACCTACCATGCAGCGCTCTATGCCATCTTCACCGAGGCGACCGAAGCGGGCAACGCCGCTCGCCTCAAGACCGCAAACCAGAACCGCAATGAAATCGGCCAGTACCTCGATGCCGCCGTGCAAGACGACCCCGCTCGCGCCAGCCAGGTCAAGAGCATCGGCGATCAGCTGAAGGCCGCGTTCACCAGCTGCGATCCGGTGCTCCAGGCCGGCGCGCAGGCAAGCAGCATGGAGGACAATGCCAAGGCTGCCGACCGCGCGCACAAGGAGTGCGACCCGGTGCTGGACGCGGCTCTCGCACGCATCGTCACGTTCGTGACCGAGACCGCGCAGGCGACGAGCAAGCGCAAGGAAGCCATCACCCGCGACGCCAGGTCCGCGACGTGGACCGCGATGGGCGTCAGCGCCGGCGGCCTGGTCCTCGGTATCGCGATCGCGCTGTTCATCGGCTTCAACGCGATGTCGCGGCCGATCGCCCGCCTCAAGCTCGCCATGGAAGGCCTCGCCCGCAACGATCTCAAGACCGAGGTGCCCGAGAAGGACCGCCACGACGAGATCGGCGAGATGGCCAAGACCGTCGAAGTGTTCAAGACCAACGGGCTCGAGGTCGAGCGGCTCAAGGCGGCGCAGGCCGAAGCCGAGAAGCAGGCGGCTGAGCAGCGCCGCCGCGACATGATCAACCTTGCCGATGGCTTCGAGCGGGCGGTCGGCGAGATCATCGAGACGGTCGGATCGGCGTCCACCGAGCTCGAGGCGTCGTCCTCGACGCTGGCCACCACCGCGCATCGCGCGCAGGAGCTGACCTCGGTCGTCGTCGCCGCGTCGGGCGAGGCCACCGGCAATGTGCAATCGGTTGCGACCGCGACGGAAGAGCTGTCCTCCTCGGTCAACGAGATCAGCCGCCAGGTGCAGGAATCGGCGCGGATGGCGGGCGAAGCCGTCACCCAGGCCCGCACCACGACCGAGCGCGTCAGCGAGCTGTCAGTTGCGGCCACGCGCATCGGCGACGTCGTCGAGCTGATCAACACCATTGCCGGCCAGACCAACCTCTTGGCGCTGAACGCCACGATCGAGGCGGCGCGCGCCGGCGAGGCTGGCCGCGGCTTTGCGGTCGTCGCTTCCGAGGTCAAGACGCTGGCCGAGCAGACCGCGAAGGCCACCGGCGAGATCAGCCAGCAGATTTCCAGCATCCAGACCGCGACGCAGGAATCGGTGAACGCGATCCGCGACATCTCCGCGACGATCGAGCGGCTGTCGGAAGTGTCCTCGACCATCGCAGCCGCCGTCGAGGAGCAAGGCGCCGCGACCCAGGAGATCTCCCGCAACGTCCAGCAGGCCGCCCACGGCACCCAGCAGGTCTCCTCGAACATCACCGACGTGCAGCGCGGCGCGGCCGAGACCGGCTCGGCCTCCTCGCAGGTGCTCTCGACCGCAAAGATGCTGGCGACCGACAGCAACCGCCTCAAGGACGAAGTCGGAAAATTCCTGCGCACCGTGCGCGCGGCGTAAGGGCGCGCGGCGGCACCCGTCCGCCGCGCTGACCACCTCTATCGTGCCAGCAGAAATGCAAGCGCGATGACAAACAGGACGGCCGTCATGATGACGGCCGTCACGGCGCCGGCGATAATCCTGGCGTTCTGTTTTGTGGTGCTGGGGCGCATGGCGCCGGATGCTAGCGCATGTTGAACCGAGATCCGTGGACGGCAGCCGGCCACGACGCGATCAGGCGGCGAGCCTGCTGTGGAAGAAACGAGTGACGCGACCGATCGCGTCAAAAGTCGCCGGGTCGGTATCAGAAAAATCAAAGCCGTGGGCCTTGTCAGGGTAGGGCACGAATTCGGCTTCCGCGCCGACGGACCTCGCCAGCTCGATCAGCTTCTTGCCGTTTGCGATCGGTACGTTCCGGTCGGCTTCACCGTGTAGCTCGATCATCGGCGGCAAATGCCTGACCTTGCTGGCCATCGCGTCGGGCAAGCCGGCATAGAGTACGGCGAGCGCGGCAACGCGCTCGTCACGGGCAGCAGTATTGGCGGCGATGAAGCCACCGAGTGAAAAGCCCAGCAGGCCGATATGTCCGGAGCTGTCGGGGCGGCCGAGAATGGTCGTGATGGCGGCGGAGACCGTGTCCGACCAGCCGTCGAAGCGCCCCGTGTCATAGGCCTTGCGGTTCGCTTGCGTGCTCGTCTTGGGATCGAGCGCGGCCGTGTCGCTGGTTGTCATGTAGCGCAGGAGATAGGCGTCGATGCCTCCGGCCGACAGCGCATCCGCATAGCGCTCATAGGCGCGTCGTCTCAGCTCGATGCCCCGCGAGCCGTGCAGCAAGATGACCGCGGGGCGCTTTCCGGTGACTTTCGCCGCATAGCGCAAGACGGGCAGGCTCTCGTTGCCGGCCGCGACGCTGAACTGCTCGTTTGGCGCGCTACGCGCCGTGGCAGGCAACAGCAGCGCGGCGAGACTGGCCATGGCCATCCGTCGGGTGATCATCGGCAGGCTCGCTTCAAGGAGATTTCAGGCGCGGCACACCGGCTGTATAGTGGGCTTGCGACGGAAGTTTGACTCGTGCAGGTCCGATGATTCCCGAACGTCCACCCGTGCTGGCCCATGAGCGGTTCGTCGCCGACCGCGACAGTTTCGCGGGCCTCGATCTCGCCGCGCGGTTCGAGCGGATCGAGCGGACCAACCTGTGGGGCGCGGCCACGTCAGTGTCGGGCCTCGGCTCGGAGGACCGCGCCACCGCCGCGATCCGGGACGCGCTTCCGCCGTTGTTGCAACGACTCGGCGCGCGCGCGCTGCTCGATGCGCCCTGCGGCGATGCGGGCTGGATTGGCAGCATGAAGCTAAACGTGGGTTACACCGGCATCGATATCGTGCCGTCGTTGATCGCGGCCAACAGCGAGCGTGCGGCCCGTGGTGAGCTTCCCGGTCGCTTCCAAGTCGCCGACATCACCCGCGATGTGGTGCCGTCTGCCGATCTGATCCTGTGCCGCGACTGCCTGGTGCATTTGAGTTTCGCCAACATCGCTCGCGCTGTCGCGAACTTCCGCGCGAGCGGCGCGCGCTTCCTGCTTCTCACGACGTTTCCCGAATGGGACGACAATAGGGATTGCGAGGACGGCGACTGGCGCGCGCTGAACATGGTGAAGGCGCCGTTCAACTGGCCCGCGCCGCGCGAGTTGATCAACGAGCGCTGCGAGGAGGGCGGAGGCGGCTGGCGCGACAAGAGCCTTGGGCTGTGGCGGCTGGAGGATGTCCGATGATCGATGCCAGATGCAGTTGCGGCGCTGTTTCACTTTCGCTTCCGGGACCGACCAAGCTGGTCGCGGCCTGTCATTGCATCGACTGCCAGCGGCGAACCGGGGCACCGTTCGGTGTCGCTGCGTTCTATCCGATCGAAGCCGTCACGATCTCCGGCGCACCGAAGGAATACGTTCGCGCCGCCGCAAGCGGGGGCGAGGTCCGCTTCTATTTTTGCTCCGATTGCGGCTCGACGGTCTGTTGGAAGGCCGACAATCTGCCGGCGATGATCGGCGTTGCCGTCGGCGCCATCGCGGACCCGGATTTTCCGGCGCCGGTCAGATCCGTGTTCGAGCAGTCGAAACATGCCTGGGTCGAGATCGCCGGCGCGGGTGTCGAGCACTTCGAACAGAGCAGCGCGCGCAAGGCTTCAGGCTGAGGCCGACGTTCGCTCAGGGACGCTGCCGAACACTTCCGTTAGACGGCGCTCCTGTCGTCTGTATCGGTTCGCCGGGCGCACGGTCCAGCGGCGGGTGAGGCCGAGCGAGGCCTACCGTTCCGGGAGGCGAGTCGTTGCCGGCGCTGCGGGTATTGACGCGCTCCAACGTGACTGTCGTTGCAACCACAAGGGCGATGGCCAAGGCGACAGCGGATAGGGCCAAGGCTGTCCGATCATTCGGGTCCATCGCTAGACCTCCGCGAGACGGCTCTAGAGCCCAAGGATAACGCCGACCTGAAGATTTGGTTCTCGCTTCAGGCCAGGACGCGGTGGCGGCTAAACCAATGGTGCGGCTGAGGGGATGAACTATTGGTGTTAATTAGTTGAGATTATTGTATCTTTTGCATGGCAACTCAGCCGCATGCCAACGCGGATACCAACAGATCGCGAAGGCAGGCGAAGTTTCGCTGAGGAAAACGCCGGCAACCCGCGGCCCCTGTCCACTGACGCCACCTATATGGTGATTGGTCAAATTTCCGGGGTAGCGAGATGCGAAGTTCCGGCAAACCGAAACTCAACGAGCCGTGTTGCTGCGGCAACGGCAAGAAATACAAACACTGTCACTTCCTGCGAAGTCGGAGTGCTGAGGCTGATCCGCTTGGCTGGGCTGATGTCTCGCTTGCAAAGCGAACCCGGTGCGAATGATGGTGGTGTGCGGCAGAACCAGCTGCTGCCGGGCTGGATCAATCCGAACGGTGTGTCTTCAGTTTGCGGCGAACATCAATACGGCGAGGGCCAGGCCGAGCATTAGCAGGGAGATGCCTGCGGCGGCCCATTGGCGAAGAATACGATCGGCTTTGTCGACCAGGTCGCCGAATCGAAAACAGATGCGCCGTAGCGGCTCGAGCACCTTGCCCATCGCTTTCCAACCGGACGAGGCAGCCAGCGGATGCCGCCAGGGATTTAGCAGGATCGCGAGCGTCGCACCTCCCAGCACGGACAGGAGCAATTTTGCGAGCCCATCGCGACTGAACAATTTCGGCATCACATCATGTGAGATCGGCAGGTATGGTTCCCAGGGTACTAAGCCAAGCAGCAGCGAACAGGTCGCCAGGGCGAGCGCGGCTAGGTCGCGGCTTGGCAGCGCCGTCTGGATGGGCGCGATCGGTTGATCGGAAGGCGCGAGCGCAAAGGCCAGAACCAACAGGACATAGGCGGTCGTGAACATTCCACCGGCATGCAGCACCGCGGCCCACCACCACTGTCCTGTCCTCATTGCCTCCTGCAGCAGAAGCTCTTTCGCAAAGGCTGCGCCGCTGGGTTGAACGCCCATCAGCGCGAGGCCACCCACTGCGAAGGTCAGTACGCTGAGAGGTAGGACACGTGCGGCACCGCCCAGCCCGGTGATGCGGTCGTGCCCCAGCTCAGTGTAGATCGATCCGACGGCCAGGAACATCGCCGCCTTGGCAGTGGCGTGAGAGATCGTCTGCAGCAATCCCGCCGCAAGGGCCTGCCCGGTCTCGAGTTGACCCACGGCATTGACGGCGAGCGGAAACATCAAGAAGAGATACCCGATCTGAGCCAACGTCGAATATGCTACGAGCAGCTTGAGGCGCTCCTGCCGCAAGGCGACCACGCTTCCGATCACGATCGCGCCGGTCCCCAGTGCCGCCAGGAATTGCGTGGCGGCAAGGCTGGGCAAGCCGGGTATCACGTCGAACCAAAGCCGCAAAAGTATGAAAAACGATCCCTTCACGACCAAGCCGGATAAAATTGCGCTCGCCGCGGCCGGCGCGCCGGCGTGAGCGGACGGCAGCCAAAGGTGCAACGGGAAGAGCGCGGTCTTTGCGAGGAGGCCGATCGTCATCAATGCGACGGCAATGAGCACGCCCGGCTGCGCTGAGACGACACGCGACATGAGCACCATGTCGAGCGTCCCATAAAAGCCGTAGAGCAGGGCCGCGCCCAGCAGGTAGAGAACCGAGCCGAGCAACGCAAAGACAAGATAGCGTAACGCGGCCTGAAGCGTCTCCGCGCGGCCATCGAGGGAGACCAGCGGGACTGCGGCGAATGTCAGCAACTCCAGCGCGACATACAGGGTGAAGAGATCGCCGCCAACGAAGATCATGTTCAGCGCTGCCCAAACGGCAAGCAACAGGATCCAGAATGCGAAGGATGTGCGTGCGTCCGATGCTGGACGAAAGTCAGTCGTGGCAAAGACGGCGACCACGCAGATCACAATCGCGGTGGTCGCGAGCATCACCGCCGACAGTCCGTCCGCGCGCAAGGCCACTCCCAGCGGGGGCGACCATGCACCAAGTAGATAGACTATGAGGCCGCCGCCCTGCGGCACGGCCAGGAGAATGGCCCCCGCAATCGCCAACCCCAACGGTACAACCGCGAGGGCTACCTGCCGGACGTAACGGTCGCCGAGAGTGAACGCCAGCAGGATGCCAGCGACCGGTATGGCGATCGACAGGACTAGCAGGAAGCCGGACGTCGTCGTCGCCAGCGCTGAGGCAGGAGGCAACATTAGTCACCGGATGGATCTGACCGCGGGCCCGGCGGCGCGCGACTGCCGAGCGTCAAGGGGCCGCCGGTCTGGAACAATCGGAGCAGCAAGGCAATCGCCAGGGCCGTTGCGGAAAACGCCACCACGATTCCCGTGATCACCAGGGCTTGTGGGACCGGATCATTGCCAACGCCCGCCGCGGTGCCCCTTCGTCCGACGATGCCAAACAGCAGAAAGACGCCGCTGCCGACCAGATTGAATGCGATGATCTTGCGAAGCGGTCGCGGATTGGTAATCAGGCCGTAGAGCCCAAGTCCAATCGCCGCAGCTGCGAATGATCCAAACACCGTGACGCCGCTCATGGCTCGACACTCCTTTCCGGCGCGCCGGCGAGCAGGAGGGCGAGTGTCGCTGCAATCGTCAGGGTCATCGCGACCTCGATGCCAAGGATCAGAGGTTTAGCGATTGCAACCGGGTAGGCGAGGAACGCCGCTCCGAAGCAAAGTCCACCGAAGCCGACGGCCAGAAACAGGCCGGGCCCGGCCACTAGGACCAGCCGCAGCCGTGGACTGCTCACGGGTGGCGTATCCGCCAAACCAGCCATGATGACCAAGAGCCACATCGACGCGAGAACCGCGCCGCCCTGAAATGCTCCGCCGGGGTGATCGGCCCCCGTCCACAGCATGTAAATGCCGACGACGATGCCCGCGGGAGGAAGGAGGCGCGCGAGAAAGGCGAGAACGCCCTTGGGGTCGGCCTCGTGGCGCGGTCCCTGACGACCGCCCCAATTGCGGTCCGCCGCGAGCGACCACACACCGACGATGGCAAGCAGGAGCACGACCTTCTCGAGCATGGTGTCCATCCCGCGGAAGGCCATGAGCACATTGGTGACGGGATTGGCCATTCCGGTTGCTCCCGCATTCGAGACGGCCGCCGGTGCCAACGTTGGTGGCGGATTCGGCAGGAGCAATATTGCGAAAGCCAGCATCGCCGCTGTCGATGCAGACAATATGGCGGCGCTGAGACGCACAGTTAGGCTGCAACGTCCGGCCGTTGCCACCTCGCTACCGCGCAGTCTGGCGGCCGCCCCTAACAGCATCACGCCGCCGAGACCTCCGCCAATGGCGGGCCTCCGTTAGTGCGACATCGACCGCGTCGAGACGCACCCATATCAGCGCAACCAGGAGGCCGTAGGCGACGAACCCGACGGTCGCCGAATAGGTATCGGGGACGGCGATGGTCCAGATGGCGAGGCCCAGCACCACGGCGGCGAGTGCGATCTCGAAGACTGTTGCGGTACTCATTTGGCCGCTCCGCTCTGGCGCGCCGTGCGCGCGATCAACTGGGAAACGGTGGCGCCGGCAAGCAGTGCGAACATCCAGATGCAGATCAGCTTCAACCCGTCGCGCAGGCTTCCTGCCTGTGGGAGCAAGCCAAGCACGACGAAGCCCAGGCCGAGATTGTCTGCCTTGGTCAGCGCGTGTAGGCGGGTCAGGGTGTCGGGAAAGCGAAGAAGGCCGACGGTGCCGGCGAGGAAGAAGAACGCTCCCGCCGACACGCAGGCAATCGTCACGACGTCGCGTGCGAGGTTCATCTGTCCCCCGTTGAATCAAGCCCGTCGGTTTCGAGGCGGGAAAGCCCCTTCTTGACGAACGCGATGGACGCGAAGGTGGCGAGCAACGCCAGGATCAATGCCACGTCGATGGCCGCCGGGACGCCCGTCACGGTGCCGAGAAGGAGCAACACGGCAATGCCTGCGGTGCCGATCAATTGCGCTGCCATCATACGGTCCGCATCGCCCGGACCACGCAATATCGACACCAGCCCGAGTGCCAGCAGGGCCAGGATCAAGCCGACTGCGGCGGTCAGGAACTCAGTCATTGTATAGGGCTTGAACCAGCGCCAATTCCTCGGCGGCAAGATCGGTCACGACCGGCTGCCGGATGTCGAGGCAATGATAGACAATCTCTCCGTCCTCCTCGCCCGCTGGCACCGTCCCGGGCAGCAGGCTGGTGAGCGTCGTGAACACGTTCTGCCGCAGCCCGGGCGAAAGCCGACTCGGATAGGTCACAAATCCCGGGTGCAGCGGCAATCGGGGATTAAGTGCGCGCCCTGCAACGTCTGCTCCGGCGACCACCGAGTGATACAGGAAAAGAAGGATCAGGCGGGCGATGGCGCGAACCGATCGCCGCGCGCGGCTCGGCTCGAGCAGGTGCAGGCTCGTCCAAGTTGCCGCGGCAATCGCGGCCGCGGCGGCGGGAAGATCGGCAACATCGACACCGGCAAGCACCAGCCACAGGCAAAAAAACAATGCTGCTCGGTACGTCGCGACCGGCCACAATTGACCCGCTGCGGCGCATGCATCTGGATCAGCCGAGGGACCTTTCATGGCCGCTTCCTGGCTCGTTTCCGACTTGCGTCAGCGTCTGCGCTGCGGCGATCAACGGCGCCGATCCGAGTGAAGCGCGAGTAGCGCGCGACGGCTCCGCCGCGCGCCATGCTCCATCTCACGCTCTCATCATGTGTTGGCAGCAGAACTGGCGATATCGGGTGAAGGCCTGATCACCTCTCAGGATATTCCCTACGAACTCACCTCGGCAAACCACGATTATATCCAGCCGCACCGAGTAGATTTACCGATTTTAACGCTGGAGCCGTTCGGCAAAATACCCAGGGCGACAGCCTTGGAACGCAAGACAGCCTTGGAACGCAAGACAGCCTTGGAACGCAAGAGGTGATGTCTATGAGCGGCAGCCGTTGCACGTTCCGATACATGGTCACGTCGACGTTCGTGGCGGCATTCTCGCTGAGCCTGGGGGCTTGCGGCAGAGAACAGGCAACGAATGACACGCCGGTTCCGCGAATCGTGCGCACGTCGACTGTGGAAAAGCGCAAGGTCACAACACCCCTGACATTTACAGGGCGGATCGAGGCCGAAGATGAAGTGAATATTGCGTTCCGGATATCCGGGCGACTGCTGAGCAACGACGCCAAGATTGGCGACAGGGTCAAAGCCGGCCAAGTGCTGGCGCGATTGGAGTCACAGAACGAACTGAATGGACTGCGTCAGGCGCAGGCATCCCTCGCTGCGGCGCAGGGACAGTTGACGCAGGCGCGCAATCACTTCGACCGTCAGGAGACGCTCTTGGCGCAGGGATGGACAACGCGCGCCAATTTCGATGCTGCCACCCAGGCCCGGCAAACCGCGCAGTCGCAGGTCGACGCGGCTGAGGCGCAACTGAGTGCCGCACATGACCTCGTCGGTTTCACCGAACTGACGGCCGATGCGCCCGGCGTGATAACCGCCACCGGCCCGGGAGCCGGCGAAGTGGTCCAGGTCGGGCAGATGATTGCGAGGATCGCGCGACAAGACGGCCGCGATGCCGTCTTCGACGTTCCCTCTCAATTGGTCAGGTCGGCTTCCTCGGATCCGGAGGTCGAAGTCAGCCTAGCCGATGATCAGACAATAAAGGCGAGGGGGCGCGTTCGCGAGGTCGCCGCGCAGGCCAGCGCCGTGACGAGGACCTTCGAGGTCAGAGTCGGTCTGACCGATCCCCCGCCGGCGATGCGGCTGGGCGCGACGGTCGTCGGACGGGTGAACACGAGCGCCGGGCCGATGATCGATATTCCTTCTTCCGCCCTGACCAGGATGAACCAGCGCCCCGCCGTGTGGGTCGTCGATCCCGCCAACAACACTGTCTCAGTTCGCAATGTGGATGTGCTACGGTTCGACGAAGCTCAAGCGGTGATCTCGCAAGGACTAGACACCGGTGAAGTCATCGTCACCGCCGGCGTCCAGGCGCTTCACCCGGGTCAGACAGTCCGCGTTCTCGGATCAGGGCTATGAGCGGAATCAATCTTTCCGATTGGGCGCTGAAACACCGCTCGCTGGTCGTCTACATGATGATCATTGCGGTCATTGCCGGCGTACTGTCCTATTTCCGCTTGGGGCGCAACGAAGATCCAGCCTTCATTATCAAGACCATGGTCGTTCAGGCCGCCTGGCCCGGCGCATCCGTTGAGGAAACGGTGAAGCAGGTGACGGAGCGCCTCGAACGTCGACTGCAGGAGACGCCGCATCTCGACTTCCTGCGAAGTTTCACGAGGGCCGGCGTCTCGACCGTCTTCGTGAATCTGAAGGGCAGCGCAAACGCAAGAGAGGTTGCCGATACATGGTACCACGTGCGCAAGTCGATCGGCGACATGCGCCATACGCTGCCCGACGGCGTGATTGGACCGGGGTTCAATGACGAATTCGGCGATACGTTCGGGATCATTTACGGCTTCACCAGCGACGGCTTCAGCCAGCGTGAGTTGCGCGATCGGGTCGAGGAGATCCGCTCGAGGCTGCTTCTCGTGCCCGACGTGTCGAAGATCGAGCTGTTGGGCGAGCAGGATGAAGTGATCTTCGTCGAATTTTCTACCAAGGAGCTCGCGGCCCTCGGGGTTGATCGATCCGCCCTGATTGCAGCGCTCCAGTCGCAAAACATCGTGCGCCCGGCCGGAACGATACAGACAAGCTCGGAAACTATTTCCATTCGGGTGTCGGGAAGCTTCCAGTCGGAGCAGGACATCGCCAACATCAACTTCTCGGCCGGCGGCCGCATGTTGCGCTTGAGCGATATAGCCCGCGTACGGCGCGGTTACACCGACCCGCCCCACCCGATGTTTCGTGTCAACGGCCAGCCGGCAATAGGACTTGCAATCGCCATGCGGGATGGTGGCGACATCCTTGCGCTCGGCGCCAACCTCAGTAAGGCAATGGCCCGGATCAAGGCGGAACTTCCGATCGGAATTGAGCCCAGCTTGGTCGCGGACCAGCCCGTTGTTGTCGAGCACGCGATCCGGGAGTTCATGGTCTCGCTGATGCAGGCGATCGCCATCATCATGGTGGTGAGCTTCATCAGCCTCGGCGTACGACCAGGCCTGATCATCGCACTTGCGATACCGTTCACGCTGGCGATCGTGTTTCCGATCATGGCGCTACTCGGCATCGACATGCAGCGCATATCGCTTGGCGCACTGATCATTGCGCTCGCGTTGCTGGTCGACGACGCGATGACCACGACCGATGCGACGCTCAGCAAATTGGCGGAGGGCGCCAGCAAGGTCGAAGCGGCAACTTTCGCATACCGGACCCATGCGATGGCGATGCTCGCGGGCACGTTGGTGACGATCGCGGGTTTTATCCCGGTGGGGTTTGCGGCGAGCTCGGCCGGCGAATACACGTTCTCGCTGTTCGCCGTGGTCACGATCGCGCTGCTGGTATCGTGGTTCGTGGCGGTCATTTTTACGCCACTGCTCGGCGCTGCGATCCTAGTCCCGCCGCGGCAACGCGACTCCGCGGATCCGGGCAGGATTTTCCGGATGTACCGGAGCTTCCTGACATTCGCCATGCGCGGGAAATGGCTGACGATCGCGATCTCGGTGGCGCTGCTAGTAGCCGCGGTCCTTGCGATGCCGTTGATCCCGCGGCAGTTCTTTCCGTCGTCGGATCGTCCGGAATTGCTGGTAGACATCAGTTTGCCGCAGAACGGGTCAATCTATGCGAGCGAGGCGGCGGCGAAGCGTCTGGATGCAGCTCTTGGGGTGGATTCCGATGTCGCAAGATGGAGCACCTATGTTGGACGCGGCGCCATCCGCTTCTACTTGCCGCTCAATGTGCAACTACCGAATGACTTCTTCACCCAGAGCGTCGTGGTCGCCAAGGACGTCGCGGCCCGCGAACGGCTGCATGCCAAGCTTGAAAAGCTCCTGGCTCAGGAATTTCCCAAAGCGATTTCGTTCGTTTCTCCGCTCGAGCTTGGACCTCCGGTTGGATGGCCAGTACAGTTCCGCGTCAGCGGGCCTGACGTAGAACGGGTACGAGAGATTGCGCTCGATGTTGGACGGATCGTTGGTTCGAGTCTGGAGACCAAGCAGGTCAATTTCGACTGGATGGAGCCCGATCGACAGGTGCGCATCCGCATCGATCAGAGTGAAGCCCGCCTTCTCGGCCTCAGCTCGCAGGCGATCGCAACCGCGTTGAACGCGGTGATGACCGGCATACCGATAACCCAGGTTCGCGACGATATCTACCTGGTCAACGTGGTCGCGCGTGCGACCGACGCGCAGAGAGTTTCGCTCGACAGCCTGCGCAATCTGCAGGTGGCCTTGCCGAGCGGGCAAACCGTTCCTCTCAGCCAGTTTGCATCCTTCGAATATGATCAAGAATTTCCACTCATCTGGAGACGCGATCGCGTTCCGACCTTGACCGTCCAGGCGGCTATCGTCGGCAACACGTTGCCGGCAAGCGTGGTCACGTCGCTGTGGCCGGCGATCGAGAGCTTCAGAAAGACGCTTCCGCCGTCGTACGACGTGGTCGTGGGTGGCACGGTGGAAGAGAGCCAGAAGTCCCAGGCATCTGTGCTGGCCGTGGTTCCGGTGATGCTGTTCGTCATGTTCACTATCCTTATGGCGCAACTCCAGAGCTTTCCGAAACTTTTCATGGTCCTCAGCGTGGCGCCGCTTGGTCTGATCGGTGTCGTTGCCGCCTTGATGCTCTCAGGAAGGCCGCTCGGCTTCGTCGCCATTCTTGGTGTGCTGGCGCTTCTCGGCATGATCAGCAAGAACGTGGTCATTCTGATTGGTCAGATTGACGCCGAACGCGCCCTAGGGAAGACGCCCTGGGAAGCCGCGGTCGACGGCAGCGGCTCCCGATTTCGCCCGATCATGTTGACCGCTGTGTCAACTGTCCTTGGAATGATCCCTATCGCACCAACAGTCTTCTGGGGGCCAATGGCCTTCGCGATCATGGGTGGCTTGCTGGTTGGCACGGTTCTTACGCTCGTCTTCCTCCCGACGCTCTATATCACCTGGTTCGGCGCCTCGGAGTCGGCCAAAGGTCCCGCGCTGCGTAAGCCGCTAATACGCGGAGGGCAAAGCTCGGAAGGGGAATCTTCGCCTACGACGATGTAGCAAGCTCAAAGCCGCTCATCCCCCTTAAAGAAAGCCGCCGCTATCGCTCAACTTGTACGGCTTTTCGGCCTTCTTGGCGGCTCGACAGGGTGCGTCCGTCAAAGCCATCATCCACCCCCTCTGTTTTTGTTTTCCCCGAACAGTTGTTGGTATCTCCTCGGCTTCAAAAGCGCGCATACCAACACGGATACCAACAAAACGCGCGGCTGCTCGCGGACGATAGCGAACGTCTACGAAGGGAAAATCACCTATGTTTCAGCAATTTCTGTCACTGAAACGAAGTCTGGCGAAGGCTGGGAATAGTCGAATGGTGCCGGCTGAGGGGATTGAACCCCCGACCTTCGGTTTACAAAACCGCTGCTCTACCGCTGAGCTAAGCCGGCGACGCCGAGGAACCGGGGCGGGGCCCGGCATGGGCCGGAGCGTTCGCCCGCCCGCGCGTCGCATTACCAGACTTGCTCGGGAAGTGCCAGAACCCGCAACGCGCATCGCGGATGGGAAACAGGCGGCCTTTCGGCCGCCTGCTCTGTCGCGCGCGATTGAGACGCCTTACTGGCAGATGTGTTACTGGCAGATGTGCCGGCGGCCGTCCTCGCCCTTCACCCAGGTGCCGGGCCGGCAAACGATGCCGTTGCGGGCCGCGTAGGTATCCCAGTTGCCGTACCAGCCCATTTCGCCGCGATTGTAGTTGCCGTTATAGCCGCCCGAAGTGTCATAGGCATAGGAGTTGCCCCAGCCGCGGAACGGCGCCGAAGCTACGGCTGCAGCGGTGCCGACGGCGGCGCCCGCAACTGCGCCCGCGGTGTCGACTGGCCAGAAGCCGCTGTCATTGCGGTTCTGCTGCCGATAGGCCGTCCTCCGATATTGCCGCTCTTGGCGACTGGTGGCATAGGGGCTGCCGGCGCCCGCATTCAGGCAATTGGCGCTGGCGAACATGGATTCGCAGGCGGCGGGATTGGTGATGGATGATTGACCCATTGCAGGGCCTGCAAGTGTGGATGCGGCTATCGCGGCCGCGCCGATCAGTTTCAGGCTCGTCATGGCATTGGCTCCATGTTGGTTGCAACGGTTGCTAAGCGTGCCGGTGATGGGGTGGTTCCGCAGTTTCGTGTGGGTTGTGTCACATCGACGTGAACCCGCAGAGGATGTGCAGTTCGTGCCAGCATGCCGCATGGTCTCGGCGTTCGTCGTTGGGTCGGCCGGTGGATCGCCGTTAACGCTTCGCTAGCCCGCTTTGCAGCATTTGAGCGGCGCGCGATCCTTACACATTAGGCTTACCGGAATTTGGTGAGCTGGCCTTAACCCTCTCGGCGCAGCGATCGGATAGGTTGTGCTCCGGATAACCGGGGCCTCCTCATGCGCGCCATGGCGCTCGCCGCCTTTCTGATCGGACTGCCCGCGACGGCGTTGGCCGGCGGCGGCTTCGACATCGTCGTGCCCGGCCGTCCCGGCGTGCCGATCATCATCAACAATATCGACGCGTCCTACAGCGTCGTCGAAGGTGTCTGGGGCCTCGGCAAGAACGTCCAGGTGCAGCCGACGATCTATGGCGGCCGCTATATCGCCGAGCGGCAGCCCGACGACGTCGGCCATTATTATCCGACGCTGGGCCTGCGGCCGGGCTATGGCCGGCTCGAGGTCGAGCCGCCCGCGAACCGCAAATTGCCAAAACCCGCCGAGAGCTATCACCAGAGCTGGGGTGCATCGTCCGCGCCGCTGCCGGCGCAGATGGATGTGCCGGTCGATCCGCCGCCGGTGATCTACGCGCCCGAGTTCAACGACCGTCCGCGGCCTCATCGGCCGCGGCCGCGTGCAAACATTCCCGGCAGGCCGCCGGGTTAAGAAACGTCAAAATCCAAAAGACGGAATTCAACAGGAGAGAGTAATGCGTCAAATGATTTCGGGACTGGTCGCGGCGGCTGCCGTGATGTTCGTCGCGACCGCGCCCGCCGCGGCCTGCGGCTTCACCAGCTGCGCGCCGGTCGCACCGGTCTATTCCGGCTGCAACACCGGCTGCGGTGGTTATGGATACGGCTATGGCGCCTATGAGCGCCTCGTCGAGCCGACCACGCAGTACTATTACGTCAACCAGGGCCCGACCTATACCGGCCCGGGCGCCTTCGCGCCGTATCCGACCTATCGTGAGGACGCGGTCGTTGCGCCCGCCAATTACGGCTATGGCTATGGCTATCGCGCCGCCGCCTATCCCTATCACCGCCCGTACTACCGTCCGTATCGCTACGGCTACGGTCCGCGCTACGGCTACCTGCCGCGCACGCATTACGGCTATGCTCCGCGCTATGGCTACGCCCACCGTTACGCGCCGTACTACTACGGCGGCCATCGCGTGCTGCGCCGCTATTACTGATCTCTGATCGGTCGAGTTGACGAGGCGCCTGTCCGCGCGATGCGGGCAGGCGTTTTGTTTTTGCGCGTGAACCGTACAGCGTTGTGATGGCCCGCCTACGCCTGTCGGCTGCGGCGCGTCAGCCTTCGTTCACTTCGCTTTATGTTGAGCTGGGATGGCTTGCCTGGCCGAAGCTCGCGAAGCGAGCGAAGGCTGGTGGGGGAGGCAGGACTCGAACCTGCGAAGCCATGAGGCGGCTGATTTACAGTCAGCTCCCTTTGCCACTCGGGACACTCCCCCGCTCGACGGCAGCACAATCGGGCCGGACCTTGCCGGCGGACCGAAGACGGCCATGGAACGTGAAGGCCGCGACAGCCCGGATGGGGGCGCGACCGGGCGCGTTTATGGGCGAAGCGGTGGGGCAAAGTCAACCGAGACGAACAGCTAAAATCGTCTCCATTCGCACCCAAATTGCCATATTCCGGGACCCGTGACACAAGCGAGCCCATGAAGGATCGAAAATTTGCACCGAAAGGCCCGCGTGGCGGGGCTAAGCCCTTCAACCGGCCCGGAAAATCGGCCAGCCGCCCGTCCTGGCGCGACCGCGATTCGGGACCCGACGGGCCCGTCATCCTGTACGGCTGGCACACCGTCACCATGGCGCTGGCTAATCCGGCGCGGCGGATCCGTAAGCTGACGCTGACCGAGAACGCCGCCCGGCGGCTCGCGGAAGACAACATCGAGACCCGTGTTGCGCCCGAGATCGTCCGGCCCCAGGAGATCGACCGTCTGCTGTCGCCCGATGCCGTGCATCAGGGCCTGCTCGCGGAAGCCGATCCGCTGCCTTCGCCTGATATCGAGACCCTGAAGCAGGAAGGCATGGTGCTGGTGCTCGACCAGATCACCGATCCGCACAATGTGGGCGCCATCCTGCGCTCGGCCGCGGCCTTCGCGGTCAAGGCGATCGTCACCACCGCGCGCCACAGTCCGGAGGCGACCGGCGTGCTGGCGAAAGCCGCCTCGGGCGCGCTGGAGCTGGTTCCGATGGTGACGGTGCAAAACCTCGCCCGTGCGCTGACCGCGCTGAACGAACGCGGCTTCCAGACTGTCGGCCTCGACAGCGAGGGCACCGAGAACCTTTCGGACGTCGCACTGCGCGAGCCGCTTGCGCTGGTGCTGGGCGCCGAAGGCAAGGGCCTCAGGCAATTGACCCGCGAGACCTGCAGCGTGGTGGCGCGGCTCGACATGCCCGGCGAGATCAAGAGCCTCAACGTCTCGAATGCCGCGGTGCTCTCGCTCTATGTCGGCGCGAGCCGGCTCGGGCTGATGAAGTAGCGGCTGCCTCGATCGCTACTCCATCATCTCCCGCACCATCGGCACCACCTTCCGCCCATAGAGCTCGATGCTCTTCATCAGCTTCTCGTGCGGCAATGGCCCCGCGGAATATTTCAGCTGGAAGCGCGAGATACGAAGCGCCTTGGCAGTCTTCGCGATCTTGCGCGCCACCGTCTCCGGTGAGCCGACATAGAGCGAGCCGTGCTCGGCCTCGCTGACGAACTCGTCGCGGCCCATTGGCGGCCAGCCGCGCTCCTTGCCGATGCGGTCGCGCATCGCCTTGTAGTCGGGCCACAGCTCCTCGCGCGCCTGCGCGTCGGTTTCGGCGACGTAGCCGGGCGAGTGCACCCCGATCGGCTGCGCGGGGCGGCCGAACTCCTTGAAGGCGCGGTGATAGAGATCGACGTAAGGCGCAAAGCGCGCGGGATCGCCGCCGATGATGGCGAGCATCAAGGGCAGGTCGTAATGGGCGGCGCGCACCACCGATTCCGGGCTGCCGCCGACGCCGATCCAGGTCTTGAGCCGGCCGTTCTGGACCGGCGGATAGACCAGCTGATCCTTCAGCGGCGGACGCAGCTTGCCCTGCCAGGTCACCGGCTGCTGCGGCAGCAGCGCGGCGAACAGGTCGAGCTTCTCCTCGAACAGCTCCTCGTATTTGCGTAAGTCGAAGCCGAACAGCGGGAAGGATTCGGTGAACGAGCCGCGCCCGAGGATCACCTCGGCGCGTCCGTTCGAGAGCGCATCCAGCGTCGCAAAGCGCTGGAACACGCGGATCGGATCGTCCGAGCTCAGCACCGTCACGGCCGAGCCGAGATGGATGCGCTTCGTGCGCGATGCGATCGCAGCCAGCACGGTCTCGGGCGAGGAGATCGCAAAATCTGAGCGGTGATGCTCGCCGAGCCCAATGAAATCGAGGCCGAGCTCGTCCGCCAGCACCGCTTCGTCGACGACGTTGCGGATCACCTGTGCATGCGCAAGCGTGGCGCCGGAGGCGTCCCTGGTGACGTCGCCAAAAGTATCCAGTCCGAATTCGAGCGGTGCGGTCATCGATGAGGTCTCTATGGGCGCAGCTTGCGCGTGTCACGGTGGAAGGGATTGTTTGGGGTGGAGCTAGGCCGCGGCGGCCCGTGCGACAATGTTGCCGCGAGAAACGCACCGTTTCCTCTTTGGAGCGCATTGGGCCCCGCGCGCGTGCTCAGCCGGACTCGGCGAACATCTCGACGAGGGTCTCGCGCAGCCAGCGCTGGGCCGGCACCGTGTCGTTGCGCTGGTGCCAGAACAGGCTGACGATGCGCGGCGGCGCCTTGAGCGGAAGCGGCATGGCATGCAGGAATGGCGCATGGCGGGATTGCGAGCGCAGGTCGCTCGGCAGCACGGCGATCAGGTCGGACTGGCGTACGACCTCGTAGGCGGCGCTGTAGTGATTGACGGTCGCGACCAGGTTGCGCGACAGGCCGCGCGAGGCGAGGAAGAGGTCGTAGGACGGCATGGTCTTGCCCGCGAGGCTCACGTCGACATGGCCCGCGTTCAGGAAGGTCCGCGTGCTCAGCCGTTTCTGGGCGGCGAGCGGATGACCGCGCCGCATGAAGCAGGCATACTCGACGGTCCATAGCAAGCGCGAGCGAATGGCGGCCGGTTGCTGCGCCTCGTTGACATAGACGCTGAGCACGCAATCGACCCTGTTGTCCTCGAGCTGGTCGGCGATTTCGATGACGGTATTGGGCACGGTGTGGACGCGCGACTTCGGCGCAATCTTGCCGAGATGGCCGAGCAGGTTCGGCATCACCAGCGAAGACACGTAGTCCGACATCGACAGGCTGAATTCGGTCTGCGCACGTGCGGGATCGAACACCTGCTCGTCAAGCGCGCCGCGCACGCTTTCCAGCGCCTCGCCGATCGGCTCCCACAGCACCACGGCGCGCTGGGTCGGGCGGATGCCGGTGCCGGATCTCACGAACAGGGGATCGCCGAGTGCGTCCCGCAGCCGCGCCAGCGCGTTGCTCACCGCCGGCTGGGTCATTCGCAGCGCATTCGCCGCGCGCGTGACGCTGCCCTCTGTCATCAGCGCCTCGAAGACTTTCAGGAGATTGAGGTCGAGTGCGCGGAACGACACGAACATTCACCACAGTGATATATCAGATCATGATTATAAATTATGACGATAATATTGCTTTGTCTATGGTTCGCACCCGAGCGGCGCGCCGGGCCCGTGACAATCGAGGGGGACTTTCATGTCGATGATATCGGCGCGCATTGAGCGCCTTCCGTTCGCACGCTTCCACACGCATCTGCTGCTGATGGGCGGGCTCGGCTACATGTTCGACGCGATGGACGCGGCGGTGCTGGCTTTCATCCTGCCGGTGCTGCGCACGGCCTGGAATCTGTCGAGCGTCCAGATCGGCGTGCTCGGCAGCAGCACCTATATCGGTTTCCTGTTCGGCGCGTTGCTGGCGGGCACGTTGGGCGACCTGATCGGCCGGCGCGCGGTGATGATGTCTGCGCTGGCGCTGTATTGCGCGGCCTCCATCGTCAGCGCGGCGGTCGACACATGGCCTTCCTTCTTCGCCGCCCGTGTCGTGGCGGGCATGGGCACCGGCGCGGAAAGCGCGATCATCGCGCCTTATCTCGCGGAATTCGTGGCGCGGCGTTACCGCGGCAGCTTCACCGGGGCTCTGGCCGGCTTCTTCTCCTTCGGCTTCGTTGCCGCGGCCTTGCTCGGCTACTTCATCGTGCCGACCTCCGACAACGGCTGGCGTATCGTGCTGGTGATCACCGCAGTCCCGGTCGTCATGCTGCTGTGGTGGCGCCGGTCGCTGCCGGAATCGCCGCGCTGGCTCGAAAGCCGGGGCAGGGGCAAGGAAGCCGAAGCCTTGCTGGACAGGATCGAGGCGGGCTTTGCGCGCGAGGGTCATGTCCTGCCGCAGCCGGTCGTCGAAGCAACAGTGCCGGCCGCCGGCGGGACGCTGCTCGCCAATTTCGCCGCGCTGCTCGCTGGCCGGCAGGCGCGCATCACCATCATGACCTGGATCATGTGGCTTGCGATCACCTTCAGCTACTATTCCTTCTTCGTCTGGATCCCCGGCCTCTTGGTCCAGAACGGTATGAGCATCACCAAGAGCTTTGCCTATTCGATCGCGATCTATTGCGCGCAGATCCCCGGCTATTTCAGCGCCGCGTATTTCAACGAGCGCATCGGCCGGCAGGCGACGATTGCGTCCTACATGCTGCTCGGCGGCGTCAGTGCGCTTGGGCTCGCCTTCGCGCAGAGCGACCAGCAGATCATGGCGGCGGGAATCTTCCTGTCGCTGTTCATGAACGGCACCTATGCGGGCGTCTATGCCTACACCGCCGAGGTGTTCCCGACGCCGGTCAGGACCACGGGCGCAGGCCTTGCGTCGGCGATCGGCCGTATCGGCGCGATCGTCTCGCCGATACTGGTCGGATATCTCTATCCGAACTTCGGCTTTGGCGGCGTGTTCGGCGTCACCACCACCGTGCTGCTGCTCGGAGCTGTCACCGTCGTGCTGATGGGCGTGCCGACGCGCGGCCGCTCGCTGGAAGAGATCGCGGCGGGTGAGGTGGCATGACGCGGACGAAATCCAAGGCCGATCCGCTCCTCTGCGCCGTCGCGGCGGCGCAGGGCAGGGCGGACCAGCCGGATGCGCTGTTCGCGGCGCTAGACCAGGCCGTGAAGTCGGCGATCGGGCACAAGCTGTTCACGATCCTGACTTATGATGGCAACAGCGGCGAAGCGGCGCGGCTCTATTCCAATCTCCCCGGACCCTACCCGACCGGCGGGCGCAAGCGCCTCGCGCCGGGGCCGTGGACCGAAGCCGTGCTCGACCGCGGCGAGGCCTATATCGGCCGCACGCGGGATGATCTGCGCAGCGTCTTCTCCGATCACGAGCTGATCGCTTCGCTCGGCTGCGAGAGTGTGCTCAACATGCCCGTGCGCTGGCGCGGGCGCACGCTCGGCTCGCTGAATCTGCTTCACGAGGCGCGCTGGTACGGCGAAGATGATGTCGCCGCGTGCCTTCCCTTTGCCCAGCTCACCTTGCCGGCGCTGCTTCCGCCGGCCGATCTCTGACAGGACTGTCGCGATGCCAAGCATCCTCTTCAAGAACGCCGCACTGCTCGATCCGCTTCAGCCGGACTTGCTGGAGGGGCACCATGTGCTGGTCGAAGACAGCCTGATCAAGGAGGTCTCGGACCGCCCGATCCAGGCCGCTGCGGATCGCAAAATCGATCTGAAGGGCAAGACGCTGATGCCCGGCCTGATCGATCTTCACGTGCATGCCATCGCCGTCGAGCTCAACCTGGCGCAGCAGGTGCACATGCCCAACGTCCTGGTGACGCTGCGCTCGACCCTGCTGCTGCGCGGGATGCTGCGGCGAGGCTTCACCACCGTCCGCGATGCCGGCGGCGCCGGCCATGCGCTGAAGCAGGCGATCGACACCGGCCTGACTGATGGCCCCCGCCTGTTCGTCTCCGGCCGCGCACTCAGCCAGACCGGCGGCCACGGCGACATGCGGGCGCGCTCGGATCATCTGGCGAGCGACGCGCCGTGTCCGTGCTGCGTGCGCGTCGGCGCGCTGGCGCGCGTCGCCGACGGCGTCGACGGCGTGCGCAGGGCGGCGCGCGAAGAACTGCAGATGGGGGCCGACCAGATCAAGATCATGGCCTCCGGCGGCGTGGCGTCGCCGACCGACCCGGTGGGTGCCTTCGGCTACTCCGAGGACGAGATCCGCGCCATCGTCGAGGAAGCGCGGGGCCGGCAGACCTACGTGCTCGCGCATGCCTATACCGCTGCCGCCATCGAACGCGCGGTTCGCTGCGGCGTCCGCACCATCGAGCACGGCAATCTGGTCGATCCTCCGACCGCCCGCCTGATGGCCGAGAAGGGCGCCTATGTGGTGCCGACCCTCGTCACCTACGAGGCGCTGGCCAACGAAGGCGCCCAATACGGCCTGCCACCGGAGAGCGTGGCCAAGATCGCCGATGTTCGCGACGCCGGCCTGCGCTCGCTCGCGATCTATCGCGACGCCGGCGTGAAGATGGGGTTCGGCAGCGATCTGCTCGGACCGTCCCAGCGCCTGCAGAGCGATGAGTTTCGCATTCGTGCCGAGATCCTCGGCCCGCGCGCCGTCATTGCCAGCGCGACATTGATCGGCGCCGAGGTGCTCGGCATGGAGGGCAAGCTCGGCTGCATCGCGCCCGAAGCCATCGCGGACCTGCTGGTGGTCGACGGCAATCCGCTGCGCGATGTCGCCTGCCTGCTCGGCCAGGGCGAGCACATCCCAATGGTGATGAAGGCGGGCAAGGTCCAGTTCGACAGGCTGAACGCCTAGAGCGTTTTCAAGCGAAGTGGATACCGGTTCGCGTAAAGAAAACGCGTCAAAAAAGCGTAACTACCGCCACATCCCGCGCATCTTCGCCCCGATGTCGATCTTCGGTCCCTGCGCCGCGGTGCGGGCTGCGCCTGCGGCGGCCTTCGGCCAGGCGGTGCGCTCGAACAGATAGACCAGCTGCTCCGGGATGAAGCGGGTGCGCGAGGCATAGACGTGGCGGTCGCCCTTGGCTTGCTGGCCGTGAGTGAAGAAGCGCTGCGGCACCACGAGGTGCAAATCGTCCTTGGCACGCGTCATCGCGACATAGAGCAGGCGGCGCTCCTCCTCGATCTCGGCGCTGGTGCCCGCGCCGAGATCGGAGGGCATGCAGCCGTCGACGACGTTGAGCACGAACACCGACTTCCACTCCTGGCCCTTGGCCGAATGGATGGTGGAGAGGATCAGATAATCCTCGTCGCGGAGCGGCGGACCTGATTTGTCGCTGGTCGCATCCGGCGGATCGAGCGTCAGCTCGGTCAGGAATTTCTCGCGTGAAGCATAGCCGCTCGCGATCTGCTCGAGCTGCATCAGGTCGGCGCGGCGGGTCTCGGAATCCTCGTGGATGCGGTCGAGATGCGGCTCGTACCAGAGCCGCACGCGCTCGAGATCGGCCGGCCATTCCGAATAGCGCAGATTCTGGGTCGTGCGGACGAAGTCGGTCCAGTCCGCGCCCGTGCGCGCCGGCACCGGAAGCTGGCTGAGTGTGTGCAGCGGGTCGGTGCTCTCCGCCATCTGGTCGAGCACGCGCTGCGCGGTCGCAGGCCCGATGCCCGGCAAGAGGTGCAGGATGCGGAAGCCGGCGACGCGGTCGCGAGGATTTTCGGCAAAGCGCAGCAAGGCCAGCACGTCCTTGACGTGCGCGGCGTCGAGGAATTTCAGCCCGCCGAACTTCACGAACGGGATGTTGCGGCGGGTGAGCTCGATTTCCAGCGGGCCCGAATGCGAGGAGGTCCGGAACAGCACCGCCTGGTGCTTGAGCAGCGCGCCTTGCTCGCGATTGGCCAGCACCTGTTCGACGATGTAGCGGGCCTGGTCGGCCTCGTCGTGAACCGTGACGAGCTGCGGCTTCTGCCCGGCGCTGCGGTCGGTCCAGAGATTCTTGGTGAAGCGTTCGCGCGCCAGACCAATGACGCCGTTGGCCGCCGCCAGCACGGCTTGCGTCGAGCGATAATTGCGGTCGAGCGTGATCATCTCCGCGCGGGGCGAGAAGCTCTGCGGAAACTCCAGGATGTTGCGCACGGTCGCGGCGCGGAACGAGTAGATCGACTGCGCGTCGTCGCCGACCACGGTGAGCCCGCGCCCGTCGGGCTTGAGCGCCAGGAGGATCGAGGATTGCAGGCGGTTGGTGTCCTGATATTCGTCGACCAGGACGTGATCGAAGCGGCCGCCGATCTCCTCGGCGATCAGCGCATCGCCCATCATCTGCGACCAGTAGAGCAGGAGGTCGTCGTAATCGAGCACGTGCTGGGCCTGCTTGGCCTCGACGTAAGCGGCGAACAGGCCCTTCAGCTCCGCGGCCCAGCCGGCGCACCAGGGATAATGCTGCCCCAGCACCTTCTCGATCTCCATTTCGGCATTGACGCAGCGCGAGTAGATCGACAGGCAGGTGCCCTTGGCCGGAAAACGGCTCTCGGTCTTCGACAGGCCGCGCTCGTGCCGCACCAGGTTCATCAGGTCGGCGGAATCCTCGCGGTCGTGGATGGTGAAGGCGGGATCGACGCCGATCCGCTCGGCATATTCGCGCAAGAGCCGCGCGCCGATGCCGTGAAACGTACCGGCCCAGGTCAGGGCATCGCGCATGATCGCGGCGTTGTTCTCGCCCAGCACCTTGCGCGCGATGCGCTCGACCCGGCCGGCCATCTCGGCCGCGGCGCGGCGCGAGAACGTCATCAGGAGGATGCGGCGCGGATCGGCGCCTGCGACGATCAGATGCGCGACACGATGGGCCAGCGTGTTGGTCTTGCCGGAGCCCGCGCCGGCGATGACGAGCAGGGGGGCGCCCACGGTCGCGCCGTCGGCCACGCCATGCTCGACGGCGCGGCGCTGCTCCGCATTGAGCGTGTCCAGATATGTCGCCACGAATCGCCCCGGTGAAAGGCGACAGAGTCGGCGATCCCAACGCGAATCGCAATGCGGCTGGACGGAACCGGTGTTAAGTCCTAGGGACAACGCAGCCGAAGGTTCCAGCCCCAAAAGCACGCACCGGCATGACCGAGCTCAAGCCCGACCAGTTCGAGATGCGGCGGCTGGAATCGCTCAGCAATACCATCTTCGGCGTCGCCATGACGCTGCTCGCTTATGACCTGCCCAGGGCCGCGGTGTTCACCAGCGCGCCCGGCTGGAGCGATCT
This sequence comes from Bradyrhizobium genosp. SA-4 str. CB756, assembly GCF_000473125.1. Lineage (NCBI taxonomy): Bacteria > Pseudomonadati > Pseudomonadota > Alphaproteobacteria > Hyphomicrobiales > Nitrobacteraceae > Bradyrhizobium > Bradyrhizobium genosp. SA-4. The sequence continues at coordinate 1,776,925 of NZ_KI421499.1, forward strand.
CGCCCAGACCTATTCCGGCAAGCTCGCGGGCTTTGCGCTCAGCTTCATCATCGCCGGCCTGTTCTGGATCAGCCATCACCGCCGGCTGGCGCGCCAGGCGGTCGGCACCCGCGGGGCGGTGATCCTCAATCTGTTCTTCCTGCTCTCGATCGTGCTGTTGCCGGTGACCAACGGCCTCTACACCAATTACGCCATGAGCAGCGCGGTGGCGGTGCTCTACGGCCTGCATCTGACCGCGATCGCCGGCCTCAATGCCTGGCTGTGGTGGACGATCCTGGGCGGCTGGCGGCGTGAAACGATGGCCTCGCTGTTTCCGCTGCTCGTGTTCATTCCGGGCACGATCGTGGCGGCGTTCGCGCCGCACATCGCACCCTTCCTCTGGTTCATCGCTTTCGGCGGGATTTTGATCCGGCGCTTCTATGCCGCGCCGGCGGACCAGGCTTCGTAAGGCGCGCGCCGGTCACCCCGGCGTCGCGCCGAACCCGTCGGCCGGGACGTAAAGCATGACGGGGCGGATTTCGTAGACCGCGGTCGGATTGACCTCACGTAGCTTCCGCGCCGCCGCGACGGCCTCGTCATCCCCGGCGCAGTTGACGAGGTGGAAGCCCAGGAGCTGCTCCTTGGTCTCGGCAAACGGGCCGTCCAGCACCATGCCGGCGCCGGGGCCGCGCAAGGTGCGGGCCTTTCGGGTCTCGTCGAGGCGCGCGGCCGGACCAAGCAGTCCGCTGGCCCTCATGGGTTCCTGCACCGCGATGACCTTGGCCACGACCGCAGCGTCCTGCTCCGGCGACCAGGACAGGACCTCGTCTTCCACATGGTAGGCCAGGATGGCGTAAAGCATCGTCACCTCGTTGATTTCTACTGCGCGCGCCTAAAGGACGTATCACCACAGCGTGCGCCGACAATGGCGCTGGGGAAAATATTGCACCACGGGGCCGGCGACGAAACCGTCCGGAAACCCGATTGCCGCTCGGAGGTGTGAACGCCGCTCGGAACCGGCGCGACTGATGGCCACCAAGAACACTTCGGAGGCGGCCATGTCGACCATCAAGATCATCTGCGACGCGCGCCGGGCGGGGAAGGCCGAGCCGGCGGATCTGCACGACCAGAGCGGCCATCACCGCTATTACGGCAGCTCCGCCGAGAACGGCGGCGAGCGCATCGTCGAAAGCCGCCGCGGCAAGCAGCCGCGCACCCTGAACGTCTGCGGCTTCTAAGCCCGACGCCCCGACTGGCGCGCGCCAATGAACCTCTTGCAGATATCGATCGCCGCAATACCGTTCCTGCTCTCGCTCGCGAGCCGGACCAGCAAGGCGATCGCCCCGTGCCTGCTCGCGGGCGTATTCACCGTGCTGCTCGGCGACGAGCCGCACCGGGCGGTGATGGCCTGGTGCGTCGGCATCCTGATCGCCGCCGTGGCGGTGCGCGAGCGGCTCCGCGCCATCTGAGCCGGCCCTGCCGAGGCAAAGACTCAAAAGAAAAGGCGCGGCGGGGAAGCCCCGTCGCGCCCGATTTCTTGCTCGCTGGTCCAGGGCTGAGAGCGCCCCGATGCCAAGCCTTAGAGCTTAGCGGGCGATCCCAGCGAGGTGACAGCGCTTGAGATAAGACACTGGATCACCTCCTTTCGTTGGTTTCGGGACCCTCAATATAGGGTGAAACCGCTTTGTCGTTAAGGGGCAGGGCCAGGAGAGGGGAACAAGCCCGGTCGAGAGGCGGGAAAGACCGGCCAGCGGCAGTTGAGACCGCCAACCGGCCGTGTTAGGTGATCGACCGATGCGGGTGTAGCTCAATGGTAGAGCAGCAGCCTTCCAAGCTGAATACGAGGGTTCGATTCCCTTCACCCGCTCCAATGTTTTCAAGTACTTATCGGACATATTAATTTCCATTCCGACAAGACCGCGGAATCCATTCCGACAAATGTTCACTTTCTGGCCGCTTGCTTGCGCCGCCTGATGCGCTTGATCTGCGCGTCCTGCTTTGCCTCGTCGTCGTGATGGAGGTAGTGCGCCATCGCCTTGGTCGATGACCATTGTCCCTTCTGCATCAGCTGCGTTTCTGTGAGGCCGGACGTGCTCGCCTCGGTGGTCCCGCCATGCCTGCCAAACGACGTGAAAGTCAGCTCAGGACGCAAACCCGCGGCCAGAATGATCTTCTTCGAAATACGTTCGACTTGAGTCAGCATCTCGCCCTTGCCGCTCCAGGGTAAACTACTGCCATCTCGGCGCAGCATGAGGCCGCCCGTCGGCCGCAATGCTTTCATGGCGTCGAGCTCTGCCATCAGCAGGGGATAGAGCGGCTTACCCTTCCTGTCGAAGAGCGGCTCCCACGAGCCCGTGCTCGTCTTGTAGTTGATGACATAGACATGGTTCGGGCGGCTATCAGGCCGGTAGTGCTCCGCCATAAACCGGATGAAGATATGGGCCTTACGCTGCAGCCATTCCCAGCCGATCAGGACACCCGTTGCTAATGACGGATAGCCCAACTCGATCGCTTTTGCACGGAACGCCGCTAACTCTTCAAAATTGGCATGCGGTGTTTCGCGCGAGGTGGATTGCAGGCCCATTTTCTCAAATGGGTTCTTCGGCGGAAACAGATGAGGGTGCGCCCGTGAGATCGTGTTCCACGCACCGCGGGCGGTCTTCATCGCGTGGTTCACGGTCGTCCGGCGTTCGATCTTCTCACCGTCGACATTCTTGTAGAGCAGTTTCTCGAACAAATCGTCAGCAAATGCCGTATCGATGCTCGAGACGCGCAACGCGCCAAGTCGCCTCCCGTCCTTCAACAGGTATTCGCAGATCATTTTAATGCCGGTCTCATGCACGCGGCATTGACCGGGGCTCAAAGGCTGCAAACGCTTTGCCGTCTTCTGTTTCCATGTTCGACGATACTCGTGAAACATCCAATCCAGCGTTCCGATCACCACTCCAATGCCCACGGGATTCGCATCATCGCCCCCCGTTAGCCAGCTGTCGAACGCAGGCAGCAAGATCTTCTCGGCGCGCTGCACGGCCAGATCGTAATCGGCGCCGAGCGGTTCGTTCTTGACCGGACAACCTTTTTTACGCGCCCACGTTGGCACGTCGAAAAAATACGCAAATGTACCTTTCCGAAGGCGTTTGCGCCTTGTGTAGCGAGGCAGCGGCAGCGCCGAACGTCCCACCCTCATCACAGCAAACTCCTAGACACCTCCGGATCGTCCTTAGGATCTATTGGAGTCGATCTTTCTCCCTGTATCAACACACAAATCCGTCCGTCAGGCCAAATTTCGACACGCGCGACTTTCGCACCACTGTCGAGAATACCTCTAACAGCGCGCTTAATGTCTGCTTCAGTGAATCGGACTCGCGACATCCAAGCCGGCACGGTACGGGAGCGAAGCGGCAATTGGTAATTCATTCAATCATGGGCCGTAGTCATCGCTCCACTGAAAATAGAGAAAGCTTGGAGCATGGTGGAGCATCTGAAGGGATCTAGATTTGAAGTAAGGAAGAGCGATCACAGGAGAGGTTAGTGATCATATTTCGTTGAGATAGTAAAAGCGGTGAAGTGAACTTGGACGTAGTCGCTATTGTACGCGGAAACTAGCTTAAACTTCCCCCTGATGGATTGGACCGAGAGTTCAAGTTTATCAGGTGGTTAGAAGGCGGCGTATGCACGACATGCATCGGGAGATCCAGAAAAATCCTGCGCAGGCCAATGTGAGCACAAGCGGCGCCAGGAACAGGACGGAACCGTGCCGCCGCCTCGAGAAGATGAACGTCTCCGCGGCGCTCATGCCGAACTGCGCGTTGAGCAATTGCCACGTCTGAACCAAGACGTGGTCAGTGAGCATGCAGCGATCGATGCTGAGTAGTATCGACTTGGCGAGTTCATTGTTGCGATAGCGCTTGCAGGCGGCGACAAACCATACTGAGCTGTCAACGAACGTGCTCACGTCTTCTTACTCCTCGAGTGGATAATTCCAAATCGTGCCGTCGGAAGCGTTCTGCTCCAGCCATTGTTCTGCAGCTTGCCTGGAGGCAAACAGCTTAGCCCAAGCAGGGTCTCCGATCGCGCTGGAGTGCTCATCCGCAAGATAGATCCAAAGGGCGGCTCGTCGCGGTGCCTCTTCGACCTTGTATTCCCAGGCGACGCCTTCCGGATCGTGTTTCTGGAGCCACCTGTCGGCAGCGTCATCCGAGCCGAAGAGCTTGACCCAATCCGAATCGCCCGGCTTTCGTTGGTGTCCGTGCTCGAAGTCGTTCAGGTAGACCCAGACGGTTTGTCCACGTCGGCGCAACTCGGCCCAGTTCTCGGCGGCCGCGTTGACCGCCTCCCGGCTTGTGCGCTCGGCTTCCGGCAAAGACATCACCGCGCCGTATATCTGGTTTGATATTGCGAGCCTGCTGCCGGGCGGCTTGTCTCGCCATTGCGAGAATTGGTCGAACGCGTCGCTCATGGCTGCTTACCTCCGCCTCGCGCGGAATGGATTGTCCATCGTGAAGGCATCCGGATCGATGCCACTCTCGATGCGAGTCCAGGTGACAGGCGCGGCAATCGGAAAGCCAGCACGCGCGCGCGGCGAGTAGGTGCCGACCGCGGTAGTGCCGCGCCCGTTGCGAAGATAGTCGAGGAAGATTCGCCCGCTGCGCTTGGCCTGTGCCGAGAGGATATAGCGCGCGGGGTTGCGCGCTGCGAAGTCAGAGACGAGGCCTCGTGCAATTTGATGCGCCTGATCGTGCAGTATGGGTTCACTAAGCGGCGCCATCAAATGGATACCCTTGCCTCCGGTCAACTTCGGCCAAGTGTCGAAGCCCTGACGTTTCATGGCCGCGCGGAGTTCGAGAGCGGTGTTGGCGACCATCTCCCATTCAATGCGATCTCCTGGATCGAGATCGATCACGATACGATCGGCATGCTCGAAATCCTCCACCGTCGAATTCCACGGGTGCAGCTCGATGGCCCCGATCTCGACCAAGCCGAGCAGGCCGTCAAGGCTGTCGACCCACAGGCGTGTGCCTTGGCCGCCTTCGCGCTTTTGGATCCGGAGCTGGTGCACGGCCTCTGGAATTTCCTTCGGAAGTGGCCCCTTGTGGTAGAACGTGGTGCCGTGGACGTGCCGGACGAGCTTGAGCGGACGATTGGCAAGGTGCGGCAGCGCCTTCCTCCAAACACGTTTCCAGTACTCTGCGAGCTCTTGCTTCGAGGGGACGACGGCGTCGGGCACCAGTTGCAGGATGTTTTCCTTGGGGACTCCGAGCTTCGGCCGTCCGGAGGGGGAGGGGACCAGCCGGGGGGCCCTGACCGTCCTCACGACGAGGTCGTCGCGGAGTCCCTTGAACACCGCCTCGCGCAGCAGGCCGTCGTCCGTTAGCGCGCCGAACTCGACTTCAGCGTCGACCGTCGGCTCGATCCAAGTGGCCTTCGGCTTTTTGACTTTGACATCCAGCGGCGACGTCCGCCGGATCAATGGATCCAGCCGCTCGCGCAACTCACGCGCGGCGGTCTCCGTATAGCCGGTGCGGACTTTGCCGGCATAGACGAGCTTGCCGTTTTCACGACGGCCGACGTACAGGGAGGCGATCTTGCGAGGATGGGCGCCAAGCTTCTCCACGAAAGCCACGATCGGAAAGGTCTCGCTCTTCTTGCACTTCAGCTTGATCCAGGTCTCTTGCCGGCCTGAGCGGTAAGGTTGTCCCAGCCGTTTGGCGATGAGCCCTTCCAAGCCCAGCTCACACCCATTGTGGAAGATGCGGTCGCCATCGGCTTCCAAGCTTTCGACATAGATGAAGGTCTCGGGCGCATGCTTGAGCAGGGCCTGCAATAAGCGCTTGCGTTCTTCGTATACAACGTCACGCAGATCGTAACCATCAAGGTAGAGCAGGTCGAATGCGTGGTAGCGGACGCGCTCGCTGCGCTTCTTGCCCAGCTCGCGCCGGAGCCGCTGAAAGTCCGGTAATCCGCCGCTGCCGTACACCACGGCTTCGCCGTCGACGATGGCACTGTTTGCTTTCAACTGGTGCGCCGCTGCGGCGATTGACGAGAACTGCTCGGTCCAGTCGTAGCCCGTGCGCGAATACACTTTGACGTCACCATCATCGAGGTGTAGCTGCGCGCGGTAACCATCGGCCTTGATCTCATAGACCCAACCCTGGCCGCGCGGTGGAGTCTCGCGCAACGTGGGATCACAAGGGTCGATGTAACCTGGAATAGCAGCTTTGCGCGCGCCAGCGACGCGCGATACTCCCGAGCGAGACTGACGCAACGCTACAGCACACATGCGGATTCAACGCCTCCGGGCCGATTCGTTCCCTCCTGGAAACGAGCCGCCGCTGGTGAACGCGATCGCGCTTCGTCGCGGCTGGCCAGGTCTTCGGGCCGAGGAGCTATATGGGCGGGAGAGCCCGATGAGGAGGGTTGGGCAGGACCACCCGCGCAACATCGCCCGCAGCGACGCGTCCGCGGATTCTAACTACGGCCATCACTCCGCATCTGAAGGCCGGACCCGTTTTCTCAGGTGACAGGACGTGTCGTTTCAGGCCGGGCCGGAAGCGATCGATCAGCACGCAGGGAGTTCGAAGCCCGGTCAGTTCCACGGAGGCCGTCGGTCCGAGCAGGATTACCGTCCCCAGCGGCAGCGCCTCGAGGTCGAGGCCGCTCGTCGTGATGTTCTCGCCGAGGTCTCCCGCACCGACGTCGTAGCCGCATCTCAGTAGTTTGCCGAATAGCTCGGACGGGATCAGGTGAGCCTGTCGCATATTGGGCAGGCGGGGCTCCCTTCGGGCGAGATATCTGTGGCGAACGTAAGGTCCGGCGTGCGCGTCACCTTCGACACCATGGCCTTCCACCAAGAAGATGTCGGGCTGCGGCATCTTGCTGAACCGGTGTCCGCGATCTGCCGACACGGCCACGACGATGCGTTCGAGAACCAGGCCCGCCTTTCTGCGTCAGGCCGCACGGGCAAAGGCGCGCCGTCGCTGGCGAAGGTAGCGCGTGATTTCCGTTAGCGGCATGGCATTCAGCACCCGGTTCGCCGGCACGCCGCCTTTTCGCGCCATCTCGACACCCCAATGCATGTGATCGAGCTCAGCAATCGAGTGCGCGTCGGGATTGATGCTCATCATGCAGCCGAAGTTGAGTGCCGCCTGATGCCAGCGCCAGTCCAGATCCAGCCGCCACGGATGCGCGTTGATCTCGACGGCGACGTCGTGCTTGGCGCAGGCGCGAAGCACTTTTTCGACGTCGATCTCGTACCCCGGCCGGCGCTGGAGCTGGCGGCCGGTCATATGGCCGATGATGGTGGTGTAGGGATTGGCGATGGCGCGGAGCAAGCGTTCGGTCTGGGCTTTCCTATCCAGCTTGAAACGTCCATGGATGCTGGCGACCACGAAGTCGAAGCTTTCCAGGACGTGGTCAGGATAGTCGAGCGATCCGTCTGCCAGGATGTCGGATTCGATCCCTTTCAAGATCCGAAAGTCTTTGCCGAACTTCTTATTGAGCCGGTCGGCTTCCCGATGCTGCTCCTTGATCTCCTCCAGTGAGAGGCCTCCGGCGTAGTGCGCAGACTTCGAGTGATCGGCGGCGCCGAAATATTCGAAGCCGCGCTTCAGCGTGGCTTTTGCCATGGTCTCGAGGGTCTCGGTCCCGTCGGAGGCATCTGTGTGGCAATGCAGGATTCCGTGCAGGTCCTGGTCGGTGACGAGGGTCGGCAGCTTTCCCTTCGAGGCACGCTCAATCTCGCCGCGTCCCTCGCGCAATTCGGGCTCGATGAAGGGAAGCCCGAGCGCATCGTAGATGTCCCGTTCGTTGGCGGAGATCAGGCGGCGGCCCTTCCGAAGGCCGTTGGTATCGAGCTTCATGCCTTTCCGTTCCGCGAGCATCCGGAGCTGCGCGATATGCTCGGCCGAACCTGTGGCGTGCAGCAGTGCTGCGCCAAAATGCTTCCGGTCTGTGAGATGTAACCTGAGCCCACCTGCATCGACGGCAGTCTGCCCGTCCTCCGCAGACTGAGCTTCGGCGACCAGGGCGAGGTCGGCGACGAGTTCGCACCCGCGCCGAAAATCGCCGGCGAAGGTAACGTGCTTCAGGTCGGGCCGCGCGTTCTGAAGCGATATCTTGCCGTGTTCGAGCAGGGCGGCGGCGCGGTGCAGATGAAAATGGCCTTCGCCGCTCTTCGCGATCGCGAGATTCTGCAGGATCTTGGTCTGCAGCGCTGCCCCCAGCCCTTTGGCCTTCTTGATGCGATCCTGCCTCGCTGCGGTTTCCAATTCTGCAAGGGAAGATATCCCGAGAGCCTTGTGCAGCCGAAGCACCTTGTCCGGCCGCAAGCCCGGGACAGTCAATAGCTCGAGAACGCCCCCGGGAATTTCCTTGCGTAGCTTTTGCAAACTGGGATGGGTACCTGTCCGATGCAGCTTCGTGATGATGTCGGCGATAGCATCGCCCACGCCCGGAATTTCGGTTAGGCGATCCTCCTCAATCAAGACGTGGAGCGGGACCGCGAGCGCAGCGAGACTGTCCGCAGCCCGGGAATATGCCTTGGCGCGATACGGATTACCCCCGCGCAACGCAATCCGCTGCGCATATTCTCGTAAGAGCTTGGCCACGGTTCGTGAATCAGCGGCGGCCACTCAATCCGTCTCCGTTCTGGCTCAGTTTTCTTGTAAGACCCACTTGCACACCCTCGCGGGACACGATGCGCCCAGCGGATCCCTGGAGGTCCGACTGCTCCTTGCCCCTGAGGCCGTCATCTAGCGACATCTCGAGCTTCTTCGCCGTCCGGAAGTCGTCCAAATGATGTAGGTTCGGCCCGTACGCGGCCTCCTTCGTGAGCAGGTGGTAGATCCGCCCAACCACGGTCTGCAGCTGCTTCATCCTTCCGCGAGGCATCGCCCGAGCCTTGCACAAGGCCCGGATAGCGTAGGCGCGGAAGTAATCAACAGCGTCTGACATAGGTGGATTCAACTTCGAACCCCAGAATTGGTTCTTACCTACCCGCTCCAGGAACACCGTCAAACCAGAGATGTTGAGAGGCATGACCGCGAGAGTTCTCTACGAAAGCGCGAATGGTGATGTTTGGCGGCTAGTCCGACATACGCAATCGGGTGTCCCAATGGTGGAGCACGAGCCGAATGTCTGCTCTGGCGGACGAACCTCGCGGACCGAGATCGGACAATTCCTGCGTGCTGGCGCAAACGGGCCCGAACACTAGGCCCTGCTCCAGCTGATCGGTACGCTTGTTGGCGACTAACAAGGGGCAACGCGACAGGCCTTCCCGAACGCTGGTGCCGATGGTGCTTGGGCGTGCAACATCATGGCGGGCTGAAACATGTTCTTCTTCTTCTCGAACCGCTTGGGCTGTCTCGGCTCGCTGCTGATCTCTACATTCGTCACTGTTGTGCTGCTTTTCATGTTCGGATTGCTGCGGTTTTAAACGACAAGTTGTGCAATGCACCTGCCATTGACCGCTTGATCGAGGGGTGAGCGAGGGTCGATTGGCTCTCCGAGCGACCAAGATCGGAGGGCAGAGTGCCAGTTCTCTGGCGTGCCAGTTTTAGCTAAGGGCATCAGCCCATCGCTTGTTCGAGGACCGCGCACGTTGATCCCAGGGGGCGCTGACGACCAGGTTCAGCGCAAAGAAGAACCACCTCGCCGCGAATGGTAGGAACGCGCGAGGCAACACGACGTTCGAGGTGAAGGTAGTCGCAACCCGCGCTTCCGAATTCCTTCAGAGGAGGATTCACATGAGGTCCATTGCGAGCGCGCTGGTCTTTGCTCTGGCGCTTTCAGCCCCCGCCGCATTTGCACAGACGACGAAGCCGGACGTCTCCGGCGCTCCGAGCGCGCAGAATTCGGGCGCTGGCATAGCGGGACAGCCAGGAAACAAGAATGGTCCAGCCGCCAAGCCGGGAGAGACCGTCGGCGCCAGCTCGAACCAGCAGAATCCGACAGTCCAGCAGCAAGACACCTCCAACATCAAAGGTCTGCCGGGTAACAAGAGCGGTCCGCCTGCCAAGGAGCCTGATCGCAAGTGATGGTAGTCGCCCGCCGAGCCCCTCGCCATCCGTCTCGCCTGGATGGCAGGGCTTCTTCAGGATACGCTCGACGGGCGCGCTCCTTCGCAATTGCAGCAGGCCCGTTAAGCTCCAGGACGCCAGACACCTTACTTAGCGTTCGGCATCCTGCCCTAGCTTGTTGATCTGCTTTTCAGCTTACTTTCGCGAACGCGCAGTGTCGCTCCTCCTGCAGGAGCGATGCGATGAGATGCAAGGCTATCTGATCGGCCGCCTGGAGCTTTGGCCGAAACCGAGACAGGCAAGACGCTCCGGCTCAGAGCCCTCTCCTGAACGGCGAAACCCGCGCCGAGCCGCCGAGCAGGGACGAGCCTAGTCGGGCTACACGCGCCGGCCGCTGCCGAGCTCCTTTACCATTCGAACGATCTCGTCGGGATGGAAGGGCTTCTTCACGATGCGGCTGCCCGGCACGGGATGCGGTGTAGTGGGCGAGTAGCCTGTCGCGTAGATGACAGGCAGTCCCGGATCCCTATCGCGGCAGCGTTCCGCGATCTGCCAACCGTCTAGCTTTCCGGGCAGCCTGACGTCAGTGACCAACACGTCTGCGACCTGCCGCTTGCACCACTCCAACGCCTCCTCACCGGTGCTTGCGTGGATCACGTGATAGCCTGCATCGCGCAGCGCTTCGACGACAAACTCACGGATCAGGGGATCGTCCTCGACGAGAAGTACGCTCACTGGCGGCTCGCTTGGGATAACATTCGCTACGCAGGTCGAACGGCGAATTTGCGTTGTCGTTCCTGACGAAGCGCGCCGGGCGAGCGCGACTGGATAGTTCAAGCGATCTCAAGAAGCCTCAAGTCCTTTCAGACCTCGCTCGGGTTCTGCGACCTTGCGATCACCGCACCATCGATGAAGGTGGCCCTGGAGGACCGGGCGCGGCGAGCAATTGTTCCATCAGGGCGTAGCGCAGAGGCGGAGGACGCCGACGTCGGCGCCGCGAGAAGGCGAAGCGTGGCGTAGTGCAGGCGTCCTGCTGGAGTCGTCGGGGCAGCGGGAGAAGCTCCCTCCGCTTCGGATATGCTTCCGCTGCCGCCGTACTTCGTACAGCCGGCCAGAAAGATCCTGCGGCCCGCTTCGGTCTCGTGCGCCGGCTGACGCCCGGGTATGGCCGCGGAGGTCTCAACTGACCTCTGCGGACCCGCCTTCCTCATGCTTTGCCGGGACCGGAGAAGAGCGTCGAGGGCGGGCTGGTGCGTGGTGGTGGCAGCGGCCGGGCGGCGCCGGCGGCGGGCCTGCTCTTGGCGTCGTACCTCTTGGCCAAGTCGAGCAACCTTCTGCGTGTGAACGGATCTGCCCTCTCCGCCAGGTCGCGCGCTTGCTGCGCCAAGCCGCTGTAGAACTCTTCCATGACGCCACCCCACAACATCACCGAACTGCCCATCTTCGATGGTCGGCGAGGCTCACGTCAAGACATCGCTTGTGCCCGCCGGGCAAACGGCACTAGGCTGTTCCCTGGCCGGGGAGTCCAATGTCGCTGCTGCACCCTATCCGGAAGCCGTGCCCGCACTGTGGGCGGCCGATGAAGCTCGTGCCTGATGAAGCCGCCAGAGATGGGGAGCGCTATGTCTGCCCCGAGTGCGACGACGATCCGCTGCACGATCCCGCCGCCCGGAAGTGGGTGGACGGCCCGCTGCGGCCGCCGGCAAAATAGCGGTCAAGAAGAAATCAGGGTGGCCTCGTCCGTTCCTCGGAAAGCCAGGACTGGCAAGTTCGTCGTCGGCGCACCAACTGTTTTGTAGTTGCCAAGACCTGGGGAGATGCGATGTCGGCGGTCGCAAAGCTGCTTGCGCGGAAGGAGCGGCTCTTGGAGCAGCTCAAGAGCGATCCGGGCCCGAACGCACGCGTGGAAATCGAACGACTGCTCGCGCAGATCGAAACCGCGCTTAGCCTACTCGAACCTGGAGACGTGGTCGCGCCGCGCGAGGAATGATCCTAGCCGGTTCGGTCAGAGCGTGCCGAGATCGTCAGGTACCTCCCGAACTTCCTGATCAGCTTGGCATCGCCGAATTCGCCGCTCGAAGGGTCTCCGGTCCGGGAAAAGGCGACCGCGCCCGCGCAGCCCGGTTTCCGGGAAAGCGCTTCGGCGCGCATGACCGCGGCGTTGGCGCTCAGGCACTCCACCGCCTCCCCGGGCGCGACCCTGTCGTCCGGCGTGACGAACGGCAGTGCCACACAGTAAGTGACGTCCATCGCGGTCACTCCTTGCCTTCGCGTTGCGGCCCATACCTGCCGCGTGATTATCCTTTCGAGATCGCGGCGCGCAGCTCGTTGGCCTCGGCCTCAGGAAAATCGATGGCGATCAAAACGCCTGGACCGCCTCCCGTCTACAGAACGCCGCCGACCTTAGCACATTTGCTGAACCGGGGGCGGCTGGCTAAATCGTGCACGAATGTGGTCGGCGGGTGAGGAAGGGCGGCCAGATCGACGTTGCGTCTTGCACCATTCGATCTGAAGCCAAGTGAAGCCGCGGTTGATCGCTTGACGGTTGATCGACGGTCGGCGAGGGGGCGATCGGCTCACCATCCGCCGACGTCCGTTCATTCCAGCTCTCGCAGAGCACCATGCGCCAGCTCGCAGGTCGGTCCCTCATGAGGACATTAGAATATGACGGGAACAAACGACCGAGTCCTTTTAGCCCTTTAGTCGGACCAGCCACGGCATTCAGGAACAGTTGTGCGCCGGGGGCGTTGGGGAAGGTTCGGCGGGCCAAGTGGGGCGTCTGCCCATGTCCTTTTTCGAACAGCGGGTTCGGACCGGGCCCTCCGTCTCTCGCCCCGAGAGCAGTTTCCATGTCGAATGTCGAAGAATTTCCGCTCTCCGTTCGTCGTCAGCCGACGGAGTTCGAGGCGCTGGTCGCGGCCGGTGGTGCCGCTCTCGATGCCATTCCCGGTGCGGTGTACCTCTGTGACGCCGAGGGGGTCCTCGTCGCCTACAATGCCGAGGCCGTTCAACTGTGGGGACGAGCACCTGATATCGCCAAGAAGGAGCGCTTCTGCGGCTCCCATCAACTTTATCTGGTCGATGGAACGCCGCTTGCACATGCCGACTGTCCGATGGCCACCGCCGTTCGCCTCGGTACCCCGACGCGCAATGCCGAAGTCGTCATGGCGCGGCCGGACAGCTCTCGGTTTTCAGCCTTGGTCAATATCCGCGCCTTGCGCGACCACTCTGGCCGAATCCAAGGCGCCATCAATTGCTTCCAAGACATCACGGGCCGCAAGGAGGTCGAGGAGGAAGTCCGCCGGAAGACGCAGGATCTGGAGGACTTTTTCGAGAACGGTGCCGTTGGCCTTCATATCGTCAGCGGCGAAGGGATCATCCTTCGCGCCAACAACGCCGAACTGGATATGCTGGGGTACAGACCCGAGGAGTACATCGGCCGCCATGTGGCGGAGTTTCATGCCGACGCTCGGACTATCGGCGATATCCTTCAGCGCCTCTCATGCGGCGAGCGACTCGAGCGCTATCCTGCGCGGCTTCGGGCGCGTGACGGCTCAGTCAAGCATGTGCTGATTACATCGAACAGTCGCTTCGTGGAGGGCAAGTTCGTCAACACGCGTTGCTTTACCATTGACGTGACCAAATTGCATGCTGCTGAGGAGGCGCGAAAAGCCAGTGAAGCCAGGCTCGCTGCAACTTATGAGGCGGCGAGCGTCGGCATTTCCGAGGTCGACGAGAACGGACGCTTCTTGCGGGTGAATGACTCTCTTTGCCGGATCGCCGAACGCTCACGCGCCGAGCTGCTCGGGATGACTTTCTTCGACTACACCGACCCCGATGACCGGGCCGAGGATGCCGAGCTGTACGCGCGGCAGGTGCGCGGTGACATCGCGAACTACACCTTTCGCAAGCGTGCACTCCGGCCTGACGGGTCGGTGCGGTATCTCGATATTTTCAGTTCGTCGGTGCGCAATACGGAAGGCCGATTTCTGTACGGTGTGCGCGTCGCCCAGGATGTCACCGCCACCAAACAGCTTGAGGACCGCCTGCGCGAAGGGGAGCAGCGTATGCGTGATCTTCTCGAGGCGCTGCCGGCAGCGATCTACACGACCGATGCAAAGGGCCGGATCAATTTCTTCAATCGTGCCGCCGTCGAGATGGCTGGGAGAACGCCACAGCCGGGCGACGAGTGGTGCGTGACCTGGAAACTCTATTGGCCTGACGGCTCGCCGCTGCCGCACAGCGAATGCCCGATGGCGGTAGCGCTGCGTGAAAACCGGCCGGTTCGCGGTGCCGAGGCGGTGGCCGAGCGTCCGGACGGCGGACGTGTGCCGTTCATTCCTTATCCGACGCCGCTGCGAGATGCCGCGGGCAACCTCGTCGGAGCTATCAACATGCTGGTCGACATCAGCGAGCGCAAGCGAGCTGAGAACGCTCAGAAGGTCCTTATTGACGAGCTGAACCACCGTGTGAAAAACACGCTGGCAACGGTGCAGTCGCTCGCGAGCCAGACGGCTCGCCATGCCGCGGATCTAGAGGAGTTTCTGCCGACGTTCACGGGACGCCTCATTGCGTTTGCCCGAGCGCACGACCTGCTTACTCAGCGAAACTGGCAGGATGCCCCTTTCGAAAAGTTGGTCGACGATATCGTTGCTCCGGTGTCTGGCGGGCGGGTGGCGACAGAAGGGCCGCACGTCGATCTGGACGCGCGCACGGCGCTGAGTGTCACCATGGTCTTTAACGAGCTTCTGACCAACGCGGTGAAATACGGCGCGCTCTCCCTGCCTGATGGATCGGTGTCACTCACTTGGCGGGTGGGCAGGGACAACCAAAGCACGCTCGAGTGCGAATGGCGCGAACGTGGGGGACCACCGGTTACGCCTCCCAAGCGGCGTGGATTTGGCACGCGGCTGATGGAGCGTTGCATAGAGCATGACCTGGCAGGCGAGTTCGATCTGGTCTTCGAGCCAGAGGGCGCACGCTGCCGCATGGTGTTTCCCATTATGCTTCCGGCATCCAATGGCTGAGATCTCCGGTACCAGAGTTCTTCTCGTTGAGGATGAAGGCTTAGTCGCCCTCATGATCGAGGACATGCTTGAAGAATTGGGATTGAAGGTGGTCGCATCAGCGGCGCAGGTATCGAAGGCCTGCGAACTCGCGACAAAGACATCCTTCGATCTGGCGCTCCTTGACGTGAATCTCGCTGGAGAGCTGGTTTTTCCCGTAGCTCGCATCTTGCGCGATCGAAAAATTCCGTTCCTGTTTAGCACGGGCTATGGCGGACCGCCGCTGGAGGAGGAGTTCCGGGATGCGCCCGCGCTCGGTAAGCCGTTCTCGATCGAGCAATTGAGCGAGAAATTGGGAACACTTCTGCTCCGTCCCAAGCTCTGAAACCATGGGGCGGGGTGCGGAAGCTAGACATAGGAGAGATTACTGGCATCGCGATCGCCGCGACCTTTAGCTTTCGCAGGTTTGGCGGCTTCCGAGCCACAGGAGAGTGGCAGTCCCTCTCTTAGCCGAGACCGGATCAGCCTGCATGTTCGGCTCACTTCGACGGCCAAGAAGCCGGCAAGGCGCCCTCGGGCGGGCTGCTTCTCGCTTGGCAGGGACAAGTGCGTCTATGACAGGTTTGGATCGCCAGCCCGGCGCCTGCCAACGAATCCGTACCAGAGGATAGCGAGTCCTACCTCTGTTCAAGCGTGCAAATAATTCCCTGCCGCCGCTGACAATGTACGCCCGGAGTCTTTGCAGGCGGAGAGCCCGATTACAGTGACACTTGGTGGGTAACTACCTATTTTTGTGGAGGACGAGGTTCCTTTTCCGCGGGGTTTCCTGCATGGTCCAGCATGGCAAAAATAAAAGTGAGCTTCAAACCGGTTCGCAAATCTGAGGGCGATTGGACTATCGTCGCCGAGTATCCAGGCGCAGAGCCTCGAGAAATCACCGGCTTCACGAGCAAAGCCGATATTGATGACTGGATGAATGGAGAGCGTCGGATCGCCTGGCTCCGATCACAGGGATACGCGAAGTGACTTGATAACGTTTTCCTCCTGCAATCGCGCTCGCCTGCCGCTTCGGGCTCACGCCGACGGGGACCACCTCTACTATCCAGCTCCCGTCAACCAAAGCCGCTATTCTCGCAGGTGGCGGAGGTTCTCTCGGCAGGTAGGCTTCTGAACGCTTATGGCCTGTCGAGTATTTTCGCGGCCGGAGGCCTCACGCGTGCTCTACCAACAAGAGCTTTCACAACTCGCTTTCAAGTTGGTAGCAGCTGTTGAACCAGCATTGCATGCGATGCGGCCATAATAAACGCGTGCATCCTACGCAAAGGGCGGTATCTCTACCAGCGTTCCGATCAAACGCAACAATGCTTGCTGTTCGGGTCCCTTCCCGTCACGCAAGAACTCACCCAACTCAACATGAGATAGCCGGCCGCCAGAGGGCGAATTGGGCTGGTGGATGATGAACGCGTAACCGTTTGTCGGCTCGCGTGCGATGAACCATGCGTCGCCATTTGGGCTCCGATAGAGCTCCCGCCGGTCTGATGACATTTTTCCTCCTTGCGCCGCCGGATAGTGTAGCGTCCGACGACGCTTGCGATTACTGAAAATACGAGAGCTGATCTTCCGTAACAACGCGCTCGATGTTCTTGGATTTGCACCTGATGCGATACCTAACTCGTCCATCAGACTCGATGGGCATGTGCTGTACGATCGTGTAAATCATCTGAGGTTCACTGGCTGCGCGTCCTTGCGGGCCTTGAGCTTGGTGGCGAACGTCCTCATTCAGCTTGTAGGCATATGGCATAATTCTTCCTCATCGCTCGCGACTCTATCTGACGCCCCTGGTGTCCAGTGGAATCCCTAGTCCTCAAGAATGGATTTTGTTGCCTCGAATATCTGTTCCGCTGTGCCCTTGATCGTGCCCTTCGCCCAGGCTTGAAACACGGTGACGTAGGCGTTCTTGTAAGCCGCTTCGTCTGCAGAAAAGTAGACTTCGTCTGTAGCCGTATCCAAGACGAGCGCTCCTGTATCGATGCAAATTTCCTCGATTAGTACCAAGCGTTCTTCTTGCTCGGCCAGATGACGTTTTACGATGCTCATTGAATCTCCTGCTTGGCACCAAGGATAGCACGTTCCGGATGCAGCCGCGTCTAGTCAACATGCCGGCGTGGTCGCACTTCGTTGAGCCACAGCCTGTAAACATCGCGCCGCGTGAGGTGCAACTCCTCGAAAGCCTTTGCTGTTCTTCCCTCAGGGTCGAACCAGGAGTTCCGCCGTCCAGCCTTCCAGAACGGCTGCGAGTACCAACGTCGGCGCCTGACTTGGCTTGTGTAAGGTCCGACGATCGTCCGCGGTCACGTCGACGCTAGTAAACAAGTTGCCGAACGACTCTGCGATGAACGGCAATTCCTGCCACAGGCCGCGGTTCGATTTGCGAGGTGAAGTCATCCTTCAGATGAGGAATGTCGAACTGGGCCGACTATCAGCCTATAGATGGGCACCCAAGCGGTGTTCCATGATTCCATCGTAGCGTCGCAAACCGAGCACTCGAAGCTGGCGATCTGCCGGCTAGGTGCCATCGCCTCGGTTCGGCTATAGACGGCCCCGCACCGACAAGATCGATGATCAGAATCGTGCATACCGATTTATGCACCTGAAAGACGAAACAAGCCACTCCGAAATGAATCTGCGCGATGAGCTTCGAGGCAGACCTCGGTTCAGCTTAATCGTAACTCAGCGACACAAGGGCCGATCGTCGAAGCGAAGCCACAGACGAGCCCGTTAAATTTCGTAACGGGATTCAATGAAAAACCCCGCCCCGATGGCTCGGGCGCGGGGCAGGACCACAAGCTCTGCCAGTACATCCGTGGCTCGAGCGACAGGTCTGTCGTGCTGCTATTTAAGCAGCACGAAGATTCTCGGCAGCGGACTTACCGGTACGACGGTCTGCCACGACGTCATAAGACAGCGTCTGACCTTCGCTCAGAGTCCCCATACCGGCGCGTTCGACAGCGCTGATGTGAACGAAGACGTCGTTGCTGCCGTTCGTTGGCTGGATAAAGCCAAAGCCCTTTTGGGAGTTAAACCACTTCACTGTACCCGTGTTCATAAGTTTTTCCTTTCGCGTGCGCGCAGGGCCCGGCGCGCGGAGCTGCGGCCAGTGTCCAATTAGTCGATGTTGGAGAATGTCTGAAACGTGCGCGCCGCAAGATCTGAGGCGAAAGCGGAACAGTTGTTCGGCCAGTATCGATGGTGAGACCATACACCAGCAGTTGAGAAAGTCAAGAATTACGAGAACACGCCCGTCGCCTACGGGGATCAGACGATTGGTCGTTCCGCGTGGATGACACAGCTTGGAATGGTTTAGGTGTCGCGCCACAGACCGATTTCAGTCTCGGGACTGGAGAGTCGTTCCTGTGAAATGCGCAAGCGGACGCCGGACGGACATATTGTACGGCCGAGGCGTGTGCGCTTAGCCTTGTTGGCGGCCTTGAGCTTAGTCTCGAATGGAGCCGCAAACGTCCAGCTCGTGTGTAGGTCGGAGCCCAAGAAGCCTCGCTCTCTTCGCCGGGCGACAAGGCGGCGTGTAAGCGCGGCGCCGTACTGAGACGCTCCGGGAGAAAGAGTCTTCGAGAGCGGCTAAAGCTGTCGGATGAGCAGCTTTACGATTATTGTTCTCAAGTCTGGCACCGCGAGCTATCATCAAGGAAGCCTCAACTTCAAAATAGTGAATAGCCTGGTGTTTGCTTCGTAGCGTGGTTCGTTGAGCCATGATAAGCGTGCCTCTGTGCAAGCGAGATTGCTCGAGCGCTGGAAGCGCGAGCAGATCCGATAGAGCTCCCGACGATCGACAACCTACCCAGTCGCCCTTGATACTTGCCGATTTCTAAAAGCCGAAATCGACATGTGGACCAGGTGTAGTTTGCCTTTAACTGCCGGCGAAATGTCGAATGGGTACGCGTCGGCAAGACCTAGCGAGCGGTTGAGGCGGTTGATCGTAAGTGCGAGCGGGGCCCACAGCTCCAAAAGTGCGCCAAAATCGCTTTCGAGATAGGGGTCGTTTAGCGTGTGCTGAGCGCGCGCATCCAAGGACAGCGGAAGTCCCGCCAGCGAATCCAGGGTCGAAACGATATGTAAGAAGTGGGCGAAGGTTTCTGCCCAGTCTTCCCAGGGATGAGATGTCGCATACATGCTGATGTGACTTGTCGGATCGTCGGACCGACCTTGACGGGCGTAGTAGGCGGCAAGCGCAGCCTGGTAATTCTCGGTCTCGTCGCCGAACACCAGCCGAAAGGGCGATAGGAAGCCTCCTTCGTGTATCAGCGCATTCCAGTAGAAGTGGCCTATTTCGTGTCGAAAATGACCAAGAAGCGTGCGATAGGGTTCGCGAAATGAAACGCGCCTGATCTCGCGCTGCACATCGTCGGCCTCCGCAAGGTTCACTGTTATCAGGCCGGATTCGTGCCCGGTCAGGACCGGTCCATGCTCGTCGGACAGAATCTCGAATGCCAGCTGAAATCCACCCGCGGATGCGATGGGTAGGCGGAGCCTTCGCAGGTCATAGATCAGTCTGCGCTTGGCTTCCTCCACGCGCGTCCACAGGAACACGTTATGGGAATTTTGCGTGGTAGGAATGACCTGGGTCAGGGAGCAGGACAGGCAGTAGGGAGCCGAGGCAACAGCGCACCAATTGCAACCGATGATGTTTCGGTTGACGCATTCCAGGGCGCTTTCCGCGCCAACCATTGCCATATTCTCAGGATCGAACATCAAGCGCTGCTTACACCGATTGCATTCGGAGTCCTCGAAAGCTGAAAGCTGCCCACAATGAGGACATTTGAACTCTCTCATGGTCGCGCACGTTTATTGAGGGTGCCGATCAACGCGCGCTGCTTCTTTAGTGCGCACTTCCTCAAAATGTCAGCGTCGGCTTCACTCACGGTGCGACGCGCGCCCTGATAGGACGCCTTGTCGGACACGGGCTGGGCCAGCCAGTCTTGCACCGGCTGAACGGACATGGGTTTGATCTTTTGGATCGCATTTTCATCCTTTAGAAAGCCCTCAGTTGGAAATGGGTTCCGGTCAGGTATGTGGACGGTTGATCCGTCGCAAACGAGCATGCTGCTGGCGATCGCAGCTGCGATGTCATAGCATTCGCGCTTGAGCGCTCGCGGCATTGGTCGGTGACGATGCGCAGAGAGGTCATGCGACGTTCTCAATCGTCTCATTGGAGCCAAATCCCATGAAAATCCGCGTTGGCTTCGAGATGATCTACGACTTTCCGCAACCGACGCCGCTGATTGCAGTTGTCGGCACCCACTTCACGCGGGCATCCGACATCGTCGTGCCCGATCATCTTGTCAGTGAGCCGTCAGTACCGATCACGCCCTATCGCGACGGTTTCGGAAATTGGTGTAGCCGTCTTGTTGCGCCCGCCGGCCGCATGCGCCTCTCAGCGGACGGCATCGTACGAGATAGCGGTCTGGCCGACCTCATCGTACCATCAGCGCAGCAACATGCGGTGGAAGATCTTCCTCCGGACACCATCGTCTATTTGCTCGGCAGCAGGTATGTCGAGACCGACCGACTTACCGACCTGGCGTGGAAGTTGTTCGAGAAGACCGCGTCTGGTTGGGCACGGGTCAAGGGCATCTGCGACTTCGTCCATAACCACATAGCTTTCGGCTACGAACACGCCCGCCCCACCAAGACTGCCTGGGAAGTGTTCAACGAAGGCAAAGGCGTCTGCCGGGACTATGCACATCTGGCGATTGCGTTCTGCCGCTGCATGAACATTCCCGCGCGCTACTGCACGGGCTATCTCAGTGACATTGGCATGGCACCTCCATATGCCGCTGGCGATTTTGCCGGCTGGTTCGAAGCCTATATCGGCGGGCGCTGGTACACATTCGATCCTCGCAACAATATTCCGCGCATCGGTCGCGTGCTAATCGCACAGGGCCGCGATGCCGCCGACGTTCCAATCACCCAGACATTCGGACCCAATACGTTACTCAGTTTCAAGGTTTGGACCGACGAACTCGTCTGTTGATCACCGCAGGGCCAGTTGGGCAATGCAACTGTCAGCTCAAGCGCGGAACAGAATCCCTCACGGTCCAAGCGCGCAACAAGGAGAGCTCCGTTACTTGGATCTATTGGCTTCGAAGATCAGTGCCGCCTGAAAGAGGCGGCCCGCCTCCGTTCGAACCTCGACTGCAACGTCCGGGCGGTCTTCCTGACCCGCCAAATCACGTGCCAATCCTGCCAACGTGTGAGCCGCCTCCATCTCGGCCTCTCGCTGCGTAGAAAACTCTATTCCATTTTCGTCAAGGTAGAGCTCCTGATCGTCTCTGATATCCAAGAAATATCGGATCATCATGAGCGCCCTTTTAGAGAATGTCGGCGCCAGCCCGAGAGGATTCGAAGGCATGTCCGGCATTCGCAGGTCAACTTCGCGGCTCGCTCCAGTTGCCCAATCGGAACTCAGGACGGCGTGCCACCAATCACGGTCCGTGGCCCTGCTTCCCGGTCGGGCCGAGAATCGAAGCGCCCGACGCTCGCCTCAGCTCTCGCCCGACAGCCGGGCGAAATCGTCGAGCAGCGCTGCCACCAGTGCGCGATGGCGCGTATCCTCGGTAGGCCGACTTGCAGCATAGAGGTTGAGCAGATGGCGTGCCCACAGCTGCCTCCGGCCAGGACGCGGCAGGAACGGTCATCATGCGGCTTCGAGATCAGCCTCACGAACACGCACCTCGCGGAGATTGGCCTCGACGTCAGCCAAGGCGCGGCGCCGGTCGGTAGCCTTCTGCGCGGCCATGCCGCGGCGCTTATCGAAATCGAACGGCAGGTCAGTCATCGACCATACTCGCGTCCGCAGCTTGTGCGTTCGCAAGATCGATCGAGCCGATCGACAACATCTCCGTCGTTCCGCAGCCGGTTTCACCGGGCACGGTGATCATGGTCGCAATACGGCGATAGGCTGAGAAGGTCAGCCCCTCGATCATCTCCTCATCCGTGACGACTTCATAAGCGCCGGCTGGCAAGACGCGCTCGATGTCGCGGATGCGGAACGGATGTTTGAAGGTGACGGTTTCTCGCCGCGAGCGGATGGTCATGCACGCTGCCTTTCGCAAGTGAAGCCCCAACCGATGCTGGCGGTCGCGACCATGCGCCGCTCGCGCGGCAATAGCCAGCCCTATTGTGACCTGCCGCAAACGAAGTTGTCCAAGCGGAGCCGGCACCTGCGCGCAGTTAACCCTCGCTATTAGTACAGCAGGGGCGTAGGATCGCTGGCATCACCGCACTTCTCAACGGCTTCGACCGGTGACTGAGGGTCACGTGTGCTCCCGCCGAAGGCTTCGCAGGAGCGTTCGATGTCGCATGGTCGCATCTCTGAATGGATCGTGCCGCCGGTGATTGTTCCCTTGTTTCTTCTACTTCTTGTGTGCGCGGCCGCCATCCTCAATGGCTAGGGCAACACGCGTGCCGTATCTGGTCAGCGGGACCAACGAATACGGCAGCTCGAACCTCGGCCGCGGCACGGCAAAGGTCGCATTGCGACTTGCGCGAAAATTGCTGCGCGAAGGCTACATGGACGTCAGGGTCTGCACTCCCCGTGGGCGAGTGTTGCAGCCCAACGAACTCGACGAACTCGAACCATCACAGGAGAGCGACATGGCGAAGGGCCAGCAACGCGGCAATCGCGAAGCCAAGAAGCCGAAGAAGGAAAAGGCGAAGGTGATCGCTGCGGCGCCGAGCCGAAAAGATGCCGCTTGGCAGCCGGATTTGGGGTCCGCAAAGAAGAAGTAGCAGGGACCTGACACGCGGCAAGTCGAATCGGAAGGACTGGTGTGGCCCCCGGTAAGCCGCTTTCGAACATGCGCCCGGCAAAACCCGATCGAGCAGACATCCAATAGAAGGGCGTTCAGCATGATAATGGTTCGAACAGGTATGTGTACGGCCGCGCTTTTCCTCGCATCAGCGTTCGGTACAGCACCAGCGGCTCTCGCGGAGGAGCCGAATTGCCGTTCGATCGAGAGCACCAGCGCGCGCCTGTCCTGTTACGACGCAGCCTTTCCTCCAAAAGCGAGGGAGCGCTCCGCGAGCAGTACTGACTCATCGCCTGTCCATAAGGATCCTTTCCTTGCGGAAGAAGCCCGCACCGCAGCGAAGCTAAAAGATATTTGCCGCGGTTGCTGAGTTTCACGGCTGCCGTTCGTTGCATTCCAAATAGCTCCAGCTCAGGGAGTCAGTAGGATGACGCAAGAGGATGTCAAAGGTCGTCGCGTGGGCCGGCAGCGCAAGCGTGCTCTTCACTTGGCTGGCACTGCGATAGATGAAAGAGCTGACGCCTCCGCGAGCTCCAAGGTCCAATCGACGAGAAAGCAGCGGCTGCTTGACGGGCCTGAGGAATTTCGAGCGGACCGCGTTGATCGTTCCGATAAGAGGTCCAGAGGCGACGAGTGATCTACCCAGCTGCGAAACCCTGGGGCCAGTTTGCACATCCTGTGCGAGGAAATAGAACAAAGCCCTGGCTATGTCGCAGATAAAGGCGCAGGCTCCCATCACCGCCGACCGGCCCGTAGCATCTATCGGTGGTAAGGGCGCGAAATAGCGCTCCCACTCAACCTTACAGCGGAGCACGACGCATGTCGGCCCAACCTATCCTGAAGCAATCATCGACGTTCGAGTACCGTCTTGCGCAAGAGGCGATAAATTTGCGCCAGCAGGCCAACGGGATGCCCCCTGGCATCTGCCGCACGGAACTCTTGCGAAAGGCAAGGCAGATCGATGCTGCCGGGGAGGTTAACAAGTGGCTGGCCTCGCCGGGTCTACAGCCACCTCTCTAAGCGTTTTGTCAAAGCGATGAACCTCGGCACGGCGCTGGATACTAATTCTCATCGGGATTTACTCTCACCCTCCCGAGGCTGGTAAGCCGCCGCCTGCGCTTTATTTAAGTGGGCGGCGTTTTTGTGGGTGTCCGCGTCTAATCCTCTAGCGTTCAGTTAACGCGTCACGCCAGTGCCCCGTGAAGCCACTCGTTTAGGAAATTTCCTGACTTCGCGCTCGCAGCGCGACCAAAAGCAGATAGAACTCGATGCGCCGTGCGGATTTTCGACGTCCAGAAGTGCCACTGGTCTGCAAAACGCAAATTGGATATCTGGCCGCCGTGGTTGGCCGCGATACCGCTGATAGGAACGAACCTCCGCGCGCTACCGGCGTTAGGCGCCGCCATCCGCTCGAGACGGCCCATCGTCTGACGCGCGTCGGGCGATGGGCCGGTTTCTCGGAAAGGCCGGCAAAGTAGCCGACTCGGCCGCCTAGTTTTCGAAGTGGATTAATTCAAACAAGAACTGGTGCGCCCGGACGGGATTGGCTCGTGATGGCAGAGTCGTTCGGCAATTCGTTTACACTCGCGGAAGTGACCTCGGACGGCGCGTCGAAGCCAGCGAGCCAAATGTGGCTCGCCTAAGCCAAGCCAAGCCAAGCCAAGCGCTCACCCTGGTTCTCGCGGCCGTTCCCGAAGGCTGGACGGCGGCGTTGTACCAGCCGTTCTTACTGAAAGCAGCAAAGGATGTTCGAGGAACTCAACCTCGAACCAGGCGATGTATTCAGGCTCGCTCCAGAGAGGCCTGCAGCCCCTGTGATCACCTTGCCCAGGAACTGCGGGAACGCGGATGGATTGTTGTTGTGCTCGGCTGTTAGCCCCCCTGCCAGTACGAGCTGAACCAACGGCCCCAGCCGCCGCCAAGTAGCTGGGGCCGATTTTTTGCGCGACGCAACAGCCTCGCGAGGCGCTTGAGCTTGTCAGAATGGCGCGCCACCACTCCCATGATCACGTAACATCCATCGACGCGATAAGGGCATGAGGAGGTGAAGCATACGCCCTGCGGGGCCACGGCTCATTCGCCGGTAGTAAGGCCACCTCAGGTCCCAACTTATTTTCTGCGATCGTTTTCCGCCTGATTTGCGCTTTTGAGCTTGTCTCGAACGTATTCCACGAGATCGCCTACTTCCTCGCGGAGGGCGTCCTCGGAAATGCCTTGCTCGTTAGCTCCGTCCACAAGGCGCCGGACCAATTCCCGGGCGTCTTGTGTGGCGCCGCCTGTTCTATATTGCTCCGCCGCATGAACGCTGTTCTCTGTCCAAAAATCGATGTACTCGCGCGCCGTGGCCACGGTGTAACGCCTCCGATGTTTAGCCTCTCCATCAGCGATTACGCTTTCTCCTTGGAGACCAGCGCCGGGATCGGCCGTTAACAGGAACGCCTGCCATTAACCTTTGTTAGGTGGGCATGCCCAAATACGTTTTTCACGTTCACGACGTCGAGCCAAGCTCAGGCCGTCTAGGTGAGGACCTGCCGGATGCGATGCACCCTGGCGGGAGGCGACGGGCACAAACCACTCGATGAGCTCTGCGCCCCAAAGCCGACCTTCTTAGCGCGCGCGAGTCGGGCGGGCACGGCGTTTCCGGTTTCCAAAGCTTCTTCCGCCGCCAGACGGCCCGCAAGTGCTGCAAGCACGCGCTGTGCTGCCACCGGCTCTTTGTTATCGCAGATCGCCTGCGCAATGACCTCTATTTGCTCATCAATGCGATTACGAATGGCGGCCCCTCGATCTTTCTGATCCATGCGAGTAACGTACAAACGATTAACGTAGGTTAAGATTCCAGGGCCGGTTCGGATTGAACAACATCGGTAACTTCGGTCGCCAGTAAAGGCCTTGACTGAGCGTCGGTGGCTGAGAGACCATGCGGCTCGCGTCTGCTGAACGGTCGCACAAACGAATTGATCGCGCGCGATGTCGCTTCGGAAATTACTCGCGATAGGGCCCGAGTTGTGGCCACATCTCCCATCGTCCAGATGTCCGGCGGCCCGAATCGGCGTACCCATGTTGCATGAAAGAGCAGCATCGAAACTGCAAATGCGGAGCCGTCTATCACCGCACCGAAGCAATGGCTCCAGCGCGGGAAGTAAATAGCTTCGAATGCATTTGTTGCGGGGAGACGCTGGAAGCTGGAACAGCGCTTGCGTCCCAAACTACCGTCTGGTGGTCGGACCGATCATAAAGCCATCGCCTTCATAGATTCCGGTTTGCATTTGCCGCAAGGCGATCTGGGGGGCGGACGTCCACATTCGAGCCGTGGCGAGGAGACGTTCGCGCTCATGACGAAGAGCTCTCGCCTCCGCGATGGCCGCTTCCGCTCTAGTCAAAAGATCGTCGGTCGTTCGCTGCATCGGCCAAGAATGTTGCATTCTGCGGCTCAGGGCCTTCACCTATGTGATTGTTCCAAAGCTGCAGTCGGATGGTGCGTGGGATCTTGTGGACTTGGCCCTGTTTCAGAGTGAGCCGTTCCATTTCGGCGGAGGTCAATTGTTCCTGCGACGGCGAGGCGGACCAGCCCTCAGGACCAAGCGCACCGCGTCCTCGAAAGATGAACAGCGGCAACCAAAGCCTGCTCGTCCGGTCGTCGGTCAGGACGCGGACGAGATAGACGCGCGTCTCGAAGGATCGTGCCATTCATCGCTCGCTCGTGGGGAGATGCCTCGCGCAGGGGCTAAATGCGCCCAATGGGGGTTGGTTTCAAACCCGATTGCCGCCAAGGCCGGCCGGCAGTAAGGCGGCTCCGCACACGAGAAGCAGAAGTAACAACGGAACGATCACCGGCGGCACGATCCGTTCCGAAATGCGAAAGCGCGGCATCGAATGCTCCTGCGAAGCCTTCGGCGGGAGCACACGTGACCCTCAGTCACCGGTCGAAGCCGTTGAGAACTGCGGTGATGGCAGCGATCCTACGCCCGCGCCGAGCCGGTAGGGAGCGATATATGCATTGCAGGCGACGGTCGCGCCGCGACGCTCGTTCGCCCTGGTGACGATAGTGCTGGCTATTGCCACGCAACGGGAGCATGGTCGTGACCGCCAGCGTCGGTTGGGGCGTCACTTGCGAAAGGCAGGCATGCATGACCATCCGCTCGCGGCGAGAAGCCGTCGCTTTCCGCATCCGCGGGAGAGAGCGTGTCTTGCCGGC
Organism: Bradyrhizobium genosp. SA-4 str. CB756; assembly: GCF_000473125.1. Classification (NCBI taxonomy): domain Bacteria; kingdom Pseudomonadati; phylum Pseudomonadota; class Alphaproteobacteria; order Hyphomicrobiales; family Nitrobacteraceae; genus Bradyrhizobium; species Bradyrhizobium genosp. SA-4. The sequence continues at coordinate 1,803,950 of NZ_KI421499.1, forward strand.
TGGAGCCTATAAGGTCTTCACGGACGAGGAGACGATCGAGGGTCCGAGCTTCTCAGCCTGTCGCCACACTGCCAGGACGATCACCGTGCCCCTCGAGGGCCCCTGCGAAGCCGCGGAGCTGCTGTCGGCCGGCTCGGTTAAACTTGCGCATGCGCGAGCCGTAGGCGCGAGCATCAGTCAATGACGGATCAGCCGGTCGACCTTGACAAGCACCGCGGGATGGCCGCGCAGAAGGTGACGGACTTGCGCGGGGCGCTGGCCGAGGTCGAGACCAATCTGCGCGAATTGCGCGAGCGCGAGGCTGATCTGGAAAATCGCATGATGACGGTGCCTGCTGGCTCCTGGCCGGAGGCGGCGGTGAAGGCACGGCATCTGCTCAACCTCTATGCTGCAAGCCTCCCTGCCGAGGACACGCGCCATCGCGCCCTGGTGGCTGCGCTGTTCGATGATTTTGCCCGGCTGTCGGGGGAAGGCTGAGGCGGTGTCACGCTCGTTGCGGCCGCGACGCGGCAGGCAGTCGGGAACGATATGCCTTGGGAGGGCGGATCCTTCCAACTCGCGATGACGCAAAGGGAAAAACTATGACATTGACCAGCGGCCGTTTTATCGCCCTCGAATACGACCGGATGATCGTGCGGTTCTCGATGCATGACGGCGCCAGAGAGATTCCTTGCGCGATCTCGACCTCTGCGATGGACTCACTCGAGGGTGGGCCGCAAGTCAGACCCGAGCAGCGGGAAGCCCAGTTCACGCGCCTGCGAGATCGCATCGAAGCCCGTGCGGCAAGCAAGTATCGCGCGACCGAGTTCGAAGGCACGCCGCCAGGCATTGTGCTGCGAGGCATCGATTTCAGGCAGTAAGGATAATAGGACTCCACGGCTGAATGCATGATGTGCATCCTCTTCGCTCCTTCACAAGTGACGGAGCACTGATAGCACGAGGTCCGACAAGCAACGTCAGTTAACGTGCGGCATTCTCCGGAGGGCCACCCTCTACTCCGCTCGTGCTTTGACCTCCGGCAAGGGCGGCTTCCGCTCAAACGGCTTCTTTTTCGGGGGCGCGGGCAGCAATCCCTCCCTGATCGCCTGCTTCCGGGCAAGCTTCCGGGCTCGTCGGACAGCTTCGGATTTCTCGCGGGTCTTTCTCTCCGAGGGCTTTTCGTAGGAGCGACGCTGCTTCATTTCCCGGAAGACGCCCTCTCGTTGCATCTTCTTTTTGAGAACACGGAGCGCCTGCTCAACATTGTTGTCTCTGACAAGTACCTGCAAATCAGTCTCCTCGCTGGGCTGCAAACGCGATACGTCCTGCAGGCAGCCAAATGCGCAGGAGCTTCATTTCGGTCTTCGGGATAACGGCGGCGATGTTCGCGAAGTGCTAGTCTGCCTGCAACAGCAATGCAGCTTCGTGCATCAACGTGACCATTCGCGTTGACGAGTGTCAATCGATAAACTCTTTCTCGCATCTCGACAGAATTGGCGGGACGAAACTAATTGGCCTGCCTCCTTGCAAAATCCGAAAACTGACCTATATTGGTGTTGTTCGATTAGCCGCTGTGCCTTGTTGAATGCGCCCGCGGGCTCCTTTTCCAAAGACATCGACGACGTTGAAGATAGCCGCGCGATCATCGTGCGGTATGCGCTTTTGCGCTTTGGAGAAGAAAATGACGACAGGTACTGTTAAGTGGTTCAACGGCCAAAAGGGCTTCGGTTTCATTCAGCCGAACGACGGCGGCAACGATGTATTCGTTCATATCAGCGCTGTTGAACGAGCTGGTCTTTCCGGGCTCGGAGAGGGCCAAAAGGTCAACTTCGAGTCCAAGACCGACAAGATGCGAGGCAAAGTCAGCGCTGAGAACCTCTCGCTGGCTTGATATCGTGGCGCCGTTTCACGGATGTACTGGAACGGCCCCTGTGCCCGCTCAATCGTTGGATTGAGCGGGTTTTGTCGTTGCGGAGCCAGGCGAGCGATGACCGCCAAGAAGCCGGCAGAGCCATCATCAGAAGCCATCGCGCGTTCCGATCGCAAGCGCTTGGCCGCTGAAGAGGGAGCGCGGGCATTGGCCGATGTCGAAAAGCAGGCCATCGATGTTCGTAAGAACATGGCGCGGCTTCGAGAAGTTCGTGAGGCCAAGGAAGCAGCTGACGCAGTCCTTCAGGCGGCGTTGCCAGCGCCTCCACCGAAGAAGCGCCCAAGAAAGCCGCGGGTTTAGTGGCCTGTAAGGCAAACGCCGAAATCTAGGGAGTCGATCATGCGACAGGCCGGACGTCTTGCGTAGAGCTAGATCGGAGCGCGGCGGGACGATCACCTTCTTTCTCGCGTTCGGCGCAAATCGGCAGATGTGCCGGCTTGCGACGACATTCAGTACCGAGAAGCAGGCGTTCAGCTATCTACAGAAACATCGAACGGAGTTCGAACGTACGGCACGCGCACGCCTTGCTTCAGGCGAGCTCGAACATGGAGTTGTTGTGCTTTCGATGCTTTAGTGGTCGGATCGGCCCCAAGTTTGCACGAGCACTTTTTGACCAGGTCAAGGGGCCATTGAAATTGGAGCGGTGCTGTCTCTTGCGCACATCGCCGAAGAACCTAGCGGCCCATCTCCAGGGCTTCTTCGTCTACAGCGAGCTAACCGCTATCCCAAAATCAAAATGGTGCGAGTGACATTCGTCTGAGATAGGAGTTCGAGCACTCTGACTTGGCCGCTTCGAGCCGGAGAAGTTCGAGGACGACTACGAGACCGCGCTGATCGACCTCATCAACCAGAAGCGCGCCGGGAAACCGATCACGCCGAAGTCGAAACCCGCGCGACCAACGTCGTCGACCCGATGGAGGCGCTACGCCGAGTCGGCAAGAAGGCCGCGCCGGCGAAGGCTGCCAACCGGCCCAAGAAGCCGCGCAAGGCGGCAGCCGGCCAGAAGAAAATGTCGATCGAGGGCAAGGAGCCGGCGAAGGAAGCGGCGGCTAAAAAGCCAGCCAAGGCGCAGCGGAAGTCGGCGTAATCTTCGAGACACCAGGGGATTGGAACGAATGGCTTCGCGAAGAGTCGAATCCATGCCCCTGGCCCCCCAAAAGCCCCGCCGGGGGAAAACCTACCCCCAAGGTTGGCGGTCCGAATGCGCAACATAGCGCAAGGACCGTTTGCGCCCGAAGGAGGGAGCAATGAACAATCGCACATCAGACCGGATGACGCCGACCGCGGCGCAACGGGAGGCCCAGAAGGTGTTTCGCGACACGCGCGCGGAGGCACCGGTCTCCGAGCATGAACGCGACCAACAGGCATTCCATGCAAACCGGGAGCGCCTGAAGTCGGAGCGGATCGCTCGAGAGGCTGCAGCGGAACAGAAGCCGAAGACCTGATAGCGCCAGCGGGCTCCCGTTCGATGGAGAACGATTGCGAGCTCTGCATCCCATCACCGAGATGAAAAGCGGATGCCACCTCGCTTCCGCCCCTGTGGGAGCTAATGCTCGAGGAAGAAGCGCAGCATTTCTCTCGTTGCGTCCGGTCCGTCCGGATCGGTGTAGGAGCCGGCGGGGCTGCCCCCCGACCATGCGTGTCCGGCTCCGTGGATCTCCCAGTGCTCGAGGACTCCGCGTCCGCCGTCGTCGACATGGACCGTGCGAGTGTAGGCATGCCCTCCCGGCACCCGTCCGCGCTGCACTTTCGCCGTCGTGCTCGTCCCACGGATGGACTGCCGGACGATTCGATCACCGTTTTTCGAATGCACCGTGTTGTCGCGGTCGCCATGAAACACGATCGTCGGGACGGGCGGACCCTTGCCCGGCATCGCCTCGGGCCCGCCGCCTTGCTTCATGGCCAATAGCGCCGAGGGCAGATCGGTGGCGGCCCCGCAGGCAAGTCCGGAATGGATGCCGACTGCCGCGTACAGATCGCCGTACGTCGATCCCATCACGGCGGCAGCCGCAGCTCCGGCCGAGAGCCCGGCGATGTAGACGTGTTGCGGATCGACAGAATGGTCGCGCATGATCTGGCGGGTGATGCCGGCGATGAGCGAGGGTTCGCCGCCGCCGCGCTGCTGGTCGGCTGGACGAAACCAATTCCAGCATTTCGCATGGTTTGCTTCGGCCCGCTGTGCGGGATAGGCCACGAAGCAGGTCTGTTCTTCGGCGATGAAGTTCATCCGCGTGCCCGCGGCGAAATCCTCCGGCGACTGCGTGCAACCGTGCAGCATGATCACCAGCGGAATGGCCTGTCCATGATAGCCGCTGGGGATGAAGAGCCGGTACGTGCGGCTTCCCGCGGCGTTGCCGTAGCTGCCTTCGACGAAGCGGGTGCCGTCCGGCACGATGTCCGCCATGGACGGCGGGGCGCGCCGCAGCGGTCCTCCGGGGCCAACCCCAGGGAGGTTCTGGGCGAGATCCACTGGACGGACCGTGCGACGCGGACTCCTCGTCACCGTGACGTGTGGCTTGGCGTCGATGATCGGCGGCTTTCTTTTTGTCGCGGTAGAGCGTTGTGTGGTGGGGGCGGTGATGTCCGGTGTGTGCGCACCCCGAAGCATGCGTTGGAGCAGCGCGGTGGCCTCGACGAGCTGGCCCGAACGCGTGAGGCGTGTGGCTTCGCGAACGATGTCCAATTTCAGCATGGCCTTACCTCGTTCTGTCGGCGAGAGCGGATTTGACGGCGGGACTGGCGTGCAGGGCTCCCAACACGGAGACAGAGGCAATCGCGGCGCGAGCGAGTTCGGGCGTCACGTCTGGGGCGATGGTGGCAAGGCCCAGAACATTGATGTGCAGCATTTCACCGGCCCGCCGCGCCGCATCGAGATCCTCGCGGCTGTAGTGCCGAAGCCCGAGGTCCAAACTCTTTCGGACCGTGGACTGCTTGACCACGTCGGCATGACGTTCGAGCTGGTTGCGGATTGCCGTTCGGATGAAATCGGTCCGGTTCGAGTAGAATCCTTCCTGGACCATCAAGTCGACCTGACCGAGATCAACGAAGCCAAGATTGATCGTGATTTTTTCCGAGTCCGACTGCTTTGGCCGGATTTCGCGGACGTTACTAGTCATGGCTTCCATCCATGGTCCATCTGGGTGGATGTTATATAGATGGAGCAGCTGGACGTTCAAGGGGTGCGCTAATGGAGACCACGTGAGCCGCAGGGGAGGGGTTCCTGGCCAATCTTCTCGATCGGAACGACTCGAGGTTGCAGGAGGCGCTCTAAGCGGCCCGAACCCGAGGAGGGGGCGCTGCCCCGGCCGTAAGGTGGGCGTCCTGCGGTGACGTTCTTCAGCCATAGCCTGCGAATGCGCGCGAGCAACTATCGTGGGATTCCACCCTCGGTGTAAGCCTCTGAGCCCCGCCTGGACGTAACATCGCGACAGCTTCTGCAGAGTGGAACCGGAATAGATCCAGAAACATCTGGCGACGAAAGCGCCTCTCTTGCCGCGAAGGCGCGCAGGCCCTTGTCAGGATACGACGTACGGCTGTCCTGATCCGCGGGATCGTGCTCGTTGTCCGGGGCACCAGTCCTTGCGAAATACGGGCGAGCCCGTCCCATCAATCGCCCCGAAGGGTCGACGGCAAGCATGATGAACTGAGCGCAAGGAGCATGAGATGACCTCCAGCAGCATCGTTCCTCGAGTTGGTGAAGAGCGAACCCATTCAACAATGATGGCTTGGCGCGTGCACGAGTTTGGGTCGCCAGACGTCATGAAGTTCGAGCGCGTGCCGCGACCCGAGCCAGGTCCTGGCGAGGTCCTCGTCAAAGTTGCGGCCGCTGGAGTTGGCCCATGGGATGGCTGGATCAGGTCCGGCAAGAGCGCTTTGCCGCAGCCGCTCCCTCTCACGCTGGGCTCGGATATTTCGGGTGAAATCGTCGCGACGGGACCCGGTGACACCGAATTACGCACCGGAGATCAGGTTTTTGGCGTTACCAACTCGCGGTTTATCGGAGCCTATGCCGAGTACGCTCTCGCGTCCGCAGGGATGGTTTCGAGCAAGCCAACCTCGCTAAGCCACGTTGAAGCCGCATCCGTCCCCGTCATTGCCGTGACGGCATGGCAGGCATTGTTTGATCACGCCCAACTCAAAGCAGGTCAAACCGTGGTCATTCACGGCGCAGCCGGCAACGTTGGATCCTATGCGGTTCAACTGGCCCGTCAGGCGGGTCTGCAAATTGTCGCAACCGCATCGACGGGCGATATTTCCATCGTGCGCAATCTGGGCGCAAACACGGTGATCGACTACCGGACGCAGCGCTTCGAGGAAGAAGTTCGAGACGCGGACGCTGTGATTGATCTGGTCGGCGGCGAAACGCAAGAGCGCTCGTTTCAGATCCTCCGTCACCGCGGCAAGCTGATCTCGGGAGTATCCCGCCCGGATCAGGATCTTGCAAAGCGTTACGGTATTGAAGCCGCCTTCTTTTTGGTCAACGTCACCAGCCAATATCTGACGAAGATCGCTCGCTTCATCGATGGTGGAAAGCTGCGAACAAACGTTGGGGCAGTCTTACCCCTCGCGGATGCGCGCGAGGCTCACTTGATGCTGGAACGCGTGCGGCCTCAGCCGAAAGGAAAGATCGTGCTCGACGTCGGAGCGAGGTGATCGGCATCGTTTCGTCGTTTCGCTCGCGCGCAACGCGCAGCTAACCCCCACAGTAATTCTTGAAAGGACGCAACAATGGCAACCCGAAATCTCGCCCAGGCTCTCGTCATTCCCGATTCCTTGCTCGCGAAAGAGGCGACAGACATCTTGCGCGAACATTCCACCGATCTGTTGTTTAATCACTCGCTCCGCGTCTACCTGTTCGCGGCTGAGCAGGGTCGACAGAGGAATCTGCACTTCGACCGTGAGCTCCTTTACGTCGCTGCCGCATTTCACGATCTCGGCCTGATCAAGAAGTTCTCGAGCCCAGACGAACGCTTCGAAGTCGATGGCGCAAATGCGGCCCGACAGTTTCTTCGCACCCACAACATCGCAGAAGATCAGGTGCAGACCGTCTGGGAAGCAATTGCGCTGCATACCACTCCCGGCATCCCGAAGCATATGGGGCCCGAAGTGGCGCTCCTGAACTCGGGTGTGCTTCTCGATGTCATCGGAGTGGGGTTTGATCAGTTCCCAGCGGAGCTGCGCGAGGAAATTATCGCCAAGTACCCGCGCACAAATTTCAAAGAAGGCTTCATTCAGGAGTATTTCGCCGGTTTTGCGCACAAGCCAGCGACGACGTATGGCACCGTCAACGCCGCCGTCTGCGAACGCTTCATCCCGGGGTTCAAAAGCCCCAACGCCTGCGACCTGATCGCTGCTTCGCCCTTCCCGGATTCCCAGCGCCAGGCTCACCATCATGACTAGGACTATCTTGCGTGAGCTCGTTAGAGGAGAAGGTGCGATAATGTCGATCAGTGGATTTTCCTATCGGGTTGGTGCGGTATCAAACCCTCGCGGTATGACAGCAAAAGCAGCGAGAAGAGCAATGCGAACGGCCGCCATCCCGCTGATAGCAGCAACGATCGCGCTCGGAGCTTCGCCGGCGAACGCGCAGGACGGGGAGCAGGTGAAAGTCGCCTTCGCGCACGCACTGCCGAATGTCGAAGGAAAGAGGCTGGTTGCTGTGACCGTGACTTATCCTCCCGGGGCCAAATCGCTCGCTCATCACCACGCAGCGTCAGCTTTTATCTACGCCTATGTGCTGTCCGGGGCCATCCGTAGCCAAGTCGGCGACGAACCCGCGAAGATCTATCACGCAGACGAAAGCTTTTACGAAATGCCCGGTTCACATCACAGGGTCAGTGAGAACGCGAATGACAACGAGCCCGCCAGCTTAGTGGCAGTCTTCGTTGTGGATTCCAAGGATGAACCCCTAACGATGCCAGACAAGGCGCCGGGATCACAATGATGGCGCGACAAATTCGCCTGTTGCCGTGACGGTGTTTTTTGGACCCGCATAGGCCGCCTGGTTAGCCGCTGGGAGAGCAAAATCGACCAATAGATCCATAGTCCCTGGTTGATCCCGCGTGCACGGATGCTCGTTCTGTTGCCTCCCGATCGCGCCGGACCTTTTGCAGTGGCCGGACTACCTGCATAATTAGGCTCCAGAGTGGAGAGGCAGTAACAGGTGCCGGTACAAGCTGTCGCAATCGTCGTCTGTGAGGGGGTGCAGGCCCTGGACGTGGCGGGGCCAATGGATGTGTTCAGCGAGGCGAACACGTTTCTCGGCAGCTCTGATCGCTACGAAACGGTATTGGTTGCTGCTCACCGCAATCCGCTCCGCGCGTCCAACGGCCTATGCATGGTCGCCGACCTGACCTTCGAGGACGCGATAGGCGGCTTCGACATCGTTCTGGTGGCCGGCACTCCGACGCCACCGGAAGTGGAGCCCGAACCGTGCCTGCTTCACTGGGTCAAGGAGCTGCCGTGGCGCTCGAGCATCTATGGGTCGATCTGCACCGGGGCTTTCGTGCTTGGCTATGCCGGTCTCCTGGACGATCGGCGGGTCACAACCCATTGGCAGGATGCACAGGCGCTGGCGGCCAGGTTTCCGAAGGCAAAAGTCGAACCTGATCTGATCTATGTGCGCGATGGACGGCTGATCACCGCGGCCGGGGTGACTGCGGGGATAGATCTCGGCTTGGCGCTCGTCGGGCAGCGGCACGGCGCTGAAACGGCGCTCAAGGTCGCCAAGCGGCTGGTCGTGGTTGCCCAGCGCCAAGGCGGACAGTCGCAGTTCAGCCCGTATCTCACAGCACCTGTCGACCCCGAATCACCGATCGCGCGCATCCAGGACCATGTTATGGCGAACATTGGGGATCGCCACACCCTGGAGTCGCTGACCGCGGTCGTCGGCATGAGCGCCCGGAATCTGGCACGACATTTTGTGCAGGCGACCGGGACCACGCCGCACGATTTCATCGAGCGCGCCCGGGTCGATGCGGCGCGCATGATGCTGGAAGCAAGCGACCGGCCGCTGAAGGCGGTCGCTTTCGATTGCGGCTTCGGGTCGGCGGACCGGATGAGGATCGTCTTCAGCACTCGTCTCGGCGTGACCCCTGTTCAGTACCGCGCCAGCTTCCGACGTGCGGAAACGGAATAGATCGCGAGCTAAAGACGAAGGAGCTGCCTCCTGCTGGCGAAGGCGCCGACGGACCTTTGTCAGGAAACGAGGTACGGCTGTCCTGATCCGCAGCATCCCGTTCGTTGTCCGGCACGGGCCTCTGTTGCCTAATACGGCAAGCAACCAGCCCATTATTCGACCGAGGAGATTGCTCAATGTCTGAGATCATCGCCGGCGTCCGCCTGCCAGACAGTGCTATCGCGCGCGCCGCCACGCAGCTCGTGCGCGATACCGAAGACGACCTGCTCTACAACCACAGTCGCCGCGTCTTCCTTTGGGGCGCGCTCACTGGCGAGCGCCGCGGGTTGAAATACGACCCGGAACTGCTCTACCTCGGCGCCATGTTCCACGACATGGGTCTCACCGAGAAATATTCGAGCCCCGATCTGCGCTTCGAGGTCGACGGCGCCAATGCCGCGCGCGAATTCATGAAAAGCTACGGCGTGCCCGCGCGTGACATCGAGGACGTCTGGACCGCGATCGCCCTCCACACCACGCCCGGAATCCCTGAGCATATGCGACCGACCATCGCGCTGGTGACCGCGGGCGTGGAAATGGACGTGCTCGGCATCGCCTATCACGACTTCACGCATGAACAGCGCGATCACGTCTGCGCCCATCATCCGCGCGAGACAAACTTCAAGGAGAATATCATCGATCACTTCGCCAACGGCATCATTAAGAAACCGCTGACGACGGTTGGAAACGTGAAGGCCGACGTCCTGGCGCTGAAGGACATGAACTATGTCCGTCAGAACTTCTGCTCGATCATCCTTGGCTCTGCCTGGCCGAACTGAGCCCTGCTTGCTCCCAGCCGAGGAGGCCGAGATGGATACCAGCCGTCCGACGATGTCCGGTCGGGCAGGAGTCGCCATCGGCACGGGTGAGGGAGATGTCGTTGCGGTCAATGGGATCTTGGCCGGCCGGTTTGCGTGTCGTGAATTCTGCGACGCGCCGGTCGCGCGACGGACGATCGAGCAGATCAGTTCTCATCTCAGAGCGCGCAACGCGAGCTTTCCAAAGGGCCGTCTAAGCTGGTGCGACCGAGTACGTATGCGGAGAACGGCTTGAGCTCGGCTTGCTTGAAGTCGGCCAAGCCGACTTGAACCAGCTTGGAGACGCACGAGCCGACGCTCCCAAAAACGTGGACCGTTCGCAAACGCCCAGGCGTAACAAGAGGCGGCTGATCTTGTCGGGTCTGTTTATGCAATGAAACGACCCCAGGCCTGGACGTTGGCCCAGGGCTGGGGCCGCTCGGGCCATCCGTCGGAGAGCCTATGCGTCGGAAACGCATGCAGAGCCAAGTTTCGGCTTGGACCATCGTTCCTATGGTCGATACACCAGGTTCGTCCGGTCGACAGCGAACCCCAGCCGCGCGGCTGTGACGATCAGTTGCCCACCTCTGTTGGTTTGCCGGCTGGGGAACTCCGCACCGCCAAACAGGTTGCTTTCGCAATTTGGAGTTCTGGTCCCGGCGGCCAGTACCTTTGGCAGCTGACGGTATAGCAAGGGAGGATGAAGCAGCATGACCGAAGTAGATTTAGATGACGTACGTGCCCGGGCCTACAAGCTTTGGGAGGAAGCTGGTAAGCCGGAGGGCCGAATAGATGAGTTCTGGTACGAGGCGGAGCAATGGCTGAAGGAGGAAAGCCTCAGCCACGAACTTAAGACGTCGGACAATCCCTGAGGCCATCACGGTCTATGCAGAGTGCGTTCATTGACCACCTGTCCGAACTTCGGCGGCTTGAACATCAGCTTCGGTTGGCTCGTCACGCGGCCGCGCTCATAACCGATCAGGAGACCGCGAAGCGCCTCGAAGAATTCGCTGGTGAGATCAGCCGCAGAGTTTGCAGACTGAAACTTGAGAGCCTGGAACGCGAGACCAGGCGACGCGCGTACGAGCTTTGGGAGCGTGCGGGGCGGCCACACGGTAGAGATGCCGAGTTCTGGCTACGCGCGGAACGCGAAGTGCTGGACCAAGCAAAGCTTGGGAGTTGCGAAGGTTGAAAGGAGCGCGACCCGCTGACCCAATAGAGCGGAATGGCAAAACATCCATGAGACGGCGAGGCATCACACGCTTCGAGATACGGACGACATGCACTTTGCCTATCGTGGTCCCTTGTCTCTGGACCGGGCTGCTACGCCCGGCGGTCACCTCGTTTTCCAAGGGCGACGCTGCGCCCTTGACTTCGCTATGGTGTTCGATGGCGCGCATCCAGTCCTTCTCAAGCCCCCGCACGGATGGAAAGAGAGCAAGCGACGTATGTTCCGCTACCAGGAACAACCGGCAGGCTGCTGTCGTTCTTCCTCGGAGGAGCATCGCATGAGCTTAAGAAGGTCTATCGGAGGCCTCGGCCCCTACCCGTCGCTTTTCTTGTTGGCACTCCCGACAGCTACCGTAGAGCCCCTGAAGCTTGTCGCGGTAGCCGTGGCAGGAGAGGGGCACTGGATCCCCGGGACAGCGATGATCGTGGCCTGCTACGCATTCAGCCTTCTGGTGGTCGAGCGGCTCTTCGTCATCGTGAAGCCGAAGCTGCTCATGATCCCTTGGTTCGCGAAACTCTGGAAAGCGTTCGTTTCGGTTCGGACGCGTGTGTTCGGGGTATTCCGTCCCGGCAGCACCGAGAGAGTTCTCGATCGACAGTCGGCTTCGAAATGAGCCGAGAGTCAACGCTGCCTAAGCGCCTGCAGCCGATGCTGGCGACGCTCACCGATGCCCCCTTCGACGATCCCCATTGGGTATTTGAGGACAATAACGACGGATTCCGCATGGTCTCTGAGATCCGCGGGGGCAGGGTGGCCTTGTACAGCCGCAACGGCAAGATCATCAGCCATTCGTATGTTGAGGTTGCACAGGCCCTGGAAAGCGTGAAGGGCGACGCCGTGATCGATGGCGAGCTCGTCGCGATCGGGAAGGACGGTGTATCCCATTTCCAACTGCTACAAAATGCCCTGCGTCGCGAGGCTAAGCTTTTGTATTGCGCGTTCGACCTCATGTTCGCAGACGGCGAGGACCTGCGTGGGCTGCCGCTCCTCGAACGCAAGAAGCGACTCAAGGCCATCTTGCCACGCCACAAGCTGATCGCATTCAGCCCGCACCGAAAAGCCGACGGCAAAAAGTTCTTCGCCGAGGCCGAGAAGAAAGGCCTTGAAGGGATCATGGCGAAGCGTGCCGACAGCGCGTATGCATCTGGAGGCCGGACAGCGGACTGGCTCAAGGTGAAGACCGCACAGCGGCAGGAGGTGGTGATCGCCGGCTTCACGGCGCCGAGGCGAACGCGCCCCTTCTTCGGCGCCCTCGTGCTGGCGGTACGCGAAGACGATGCATGGCGGTACATCGGCCACGTCGGCACCGGCTTCAGCCACCAGGTTCTCAAAGAGCTTCACGGCAAGCTCGTGAGGCTCAGGACAGGTAAGTCGCCGTTCCCTGCCAAGGTGAAGGATGAGCAAGTCACGACCTGGGTGCGTCCTTCTTTGGTCGCGGAAGTGAAGTTCGCCGAGTGGACCAGCAAGGGAGAGTTGCGTCAGCCGGTCTATCTCGGCCTGCGGTCCGACAAAAAGGCCAAGGAAGTCGTACGCGAAAGGAGTTGGTCGCGAAATTAAGGCAGCGGACGCGGAGCAAAATACCCGGGTTCAGCCGGCTTCGCGCTCGGCTGCTGGAGGCCACGGCGGCAGGGGCGGCAACCCGAGAGCCTTGCGTACAGGTCCGAACGATCTCCGGTGAGCTGCGCACGCGCCAAGCCTGGCGAGCGCCTCATAATGAGCCGGCACCGGGTAGCCCTTGTGATCCGCGAATCCGTAGCCGGGGTGTCGCACGTCGAGCGCCCGCATGACCCTGTCGCGCTCGACTTTCGCGAGGATGGAGGCGGCGGCGATGCTGGCGGACTTGGCGTCGCCTTTGATGATGGCCTGCTGAGGAATATCGATTTCCTTCAACCGCTTTGCATCGATCAGCAAGTGCTGGGGCGTCAACCCTAGCCCCCGGACCGCACGCTGCATGGCCTCGATGCCAGCCCAATAGATGTTGATCGCGTCGATCTCCTCGACCTCGACCAACGCCACACACCAACTCTCTGCCTTCTCCTTGATCTCGTTCGCGAGTTCTTCGCGAGCCGCCGCGTCGAGTTTTTTCGAATCGTCGATTCCGACTATCCGTGTGCCGGGTTTCAGGATCACCGCGCCAGCGGAGACCGGCCCCGCAAGAGGGCTCATTCCGGCCTCGTCCACGCCTGCCACGGCATGGTGGCCGCCTTCCCAGAGAGAGGTCTCAAAGCGAAGCATCTTGCGCAGGCGCTGTCCCTCGGACCTATTCTCGAAGCGCCTCTTATCGATCGACGCCAGGATGGCGCGGGCTCCCGCGCGGGTGTCCGCCCGCAAGATCTCCTCGACCGTGGCCTCGAGCGGTCTTTTTTCGAGGACATAGCGCTGACGCAATACATCGAGCGAATATTGGGACATAGCGGCCTTCGCAAAGACTGACTGAGAGGAACGTGTCCGTGAACTTTGTGTCGATTGTCTGAAGTTGAGCCATGCCGTCTCCATCGACTGCGTAGCGCTTTGCCAAAGGAACCGGCCGCATCTCATTTGAGGTCCCGATATCGGCGCTGCCAGGCAGTTACACATCGCACCACCGACCTCTGACTGGAACCAACCGGTATCTTCATCCCTTGGAAAAGAGCGGAGCCTCACCCCAGGGTGCTTCCAAGGGACCGGCCCATGCTCCGACAGACCAGCACCGAAGAACAAATCCTAGACCGTACCGCCGAGGTCGCGGCCACCATCGCGGAAGAGGGCCTTCGCTACGTCACCGACTCCGCGCCGGGGTACACGCGCAAGCGAACCGGAACCACCTTCAGCTACTACGACAAGGACGGCAAGCGCATCACCGATGCGACTATCATCCGACGCATCAAATCAATCGGGATCCCGCCGGCCTACGAGTCCGTGTGGATCTGCCCTTCGGCCAACGGTCACATCCAGGCGACCGGGCTCGATGCGCGGGGCCGCAAGCAGTACCGCTACCACGCGAAATGGCGCGAGCTGCGCGACCAGAACAAGTACGAGCACATCATCCAGTTCGCGGCCGCGCTGCCCGCCCTGCGGGAGCGGGTCGCCGCCGACATGAAGCTGGACGGGCTGCCCCGCGAGAAGGTGCTGGCGACGATCGTCAGCCTGCTTGAGAAGACTTTGATCCGGGTCGGCAACGCGGAATACGCCGAGAAAAACAAGTCCTACGGACTGACCACCATGCGGCGCAAGCACGTTGCGGTTGGCCGGGGCGTCCTTCGGTTCGACTTCACGGGCAAGTCAGGCAAGCAGTGGAAGCTCCGGGTCGAGGATAAGCGCATAGCCGCGATTGTGAAGCGCTGCGCCGAGATACCGGGACACGAGCTCTTCAAGTACCTGGACGACGACGGACAGCCACGCACCGTGGATTCCGGCGACGTCAATGCCTACATCAAGGACATCACGGGTGAGGACTTCAGCGCGAAGGATTTCCGCACTTGGGCGGGGACGGTTTTGGCAGCTTTGGCCCTGATCGAATTGAAGAAGTACGATAGCCAGACCGAGGCGAAGCGCAACGTCGTCGCCGCGATTGAGAGCGTCTCGAAGCAGCTCGGCAACACACCGGCAATCTGCCGCAAGTGCTACGTGCATCCGGAAGTCCTGGACGCTTACATGTCCGGTGACCTCGTGAAGATGATTGAAGCCAAGATCGCTCAGAAGTTCAAGCGGCAGTACGCCAAGCTCACGTCCGACGAGATCATGGTGCTGGCGTTTCTCCGCAAGCGTCTCGATTCTCTGAAGGCCTCCGCCTAGCCTCTCGTCGCACTCGGCATACGGCGCGTTCTTGACCGTGGCGGTTGAAGTCAGGCGCGCCATCGTTCCCACGCCGGCTCTCCTGAGCTCGCTCTTCCATCATCGGCAAGGCGCAGCAGCCCAAGATGCCAACCGCTCGAACTGGGCGGGACGTTCAAGGATATTCGCCTATGAGTTTCACAGCCACACTTCTTCGTGGCAGTCGCCACATCGATAGATCGGCACCGTCTGTCGTTCTTCACGTCCAGGATGGATGTGGTGTACCGCAAGGGCCCGCTGCACTTGGGACACGGTGGCCCTAGTCGCGGAGGCGGTGGCGATGGCTCAGTGTCCCTAGTCTCGGACACGATTGGACCTCGGGTGAAATGAGGTTCCTAAGTACCAAAGTAGACGCTCGCTACCTACAACATATGATGAGCCGCATTATTCCTTCGGCGGATCAGGACGCCAGACTTTCGGGACCGGGAGTTGAAGCAGAGCCTCGGAGAGTCCTAGTTGCAGGTAAGACTTTCGCAGTTGCTCGTTAGTCAACTCGTTGGCGGCCTTGATCCGCTCGATCCTGGCAGCAATCATCTTTGCCAGTCAGTCTGTGTACTCGCCGGCCATAGGACACCTCCCTATGCAGACATTAACATAGGTTAAGCCCCTTCGGTTCCGGCAGCTATCCCACATCATTTCAAAAATGGGGCAGGGAAAGGCCACTCCGGGCGACGAGCTACACCCGCTTGAGTACGTCGCGAAGAGATGTGAGCAGAAATTCGGACCTCCACGATTTACCGACGTTGATCGCATCGCGTAGGACCGGTTGGGCCTGGAGGTCGGCGGCAACATAGCCGCTGGCGAGAATGAAGGGCACGGACATCGAGCGGAGCGTCTCGGCAACGGGGGTGATCCATTTTCCCGCCAAGTTGACATCAAGAATGGCGGCGTCGGGCCGCTCAGCCTTCAAAAGCTCTAAAGCGCCATCTATGTCCGGGACCGGGCCGATCACGCGGTAGCCAGCGGCCCTCAGCTCGGTGTCGAGCTCCAGTGCGATCAGGTACTCGTCTTCGACAACCAATATTCGGGGAGCGTCGTCCATGAGTGCTCCCTGGTCTTTAGGACTCCAAAGGCGCTGTGATGTGAACTCGTAAACCGGTGGGCTCGTACTTCAGTTCCACAGAACCCCCTAGGCCCTGCACCGCGCTGAGATCGATCAGCCTGGAGCCGAAGCCGGAGCGAGTGGGCGGAGTGACGGGTGGGCCGTTTTCCTCGCGCCAATCAAGGTGAAGGACGGCCTTGCCCCCCTCCTCCTCCGACCTGCGCCAGCCGAAGTGTACCAGCCCTCCTGGCTTGGAGAACGCACCGTATTTCCAGGCGTTGGTGACCAATTCATGCAGAATGAGAGTCATCGGCACGACTTGGCGGCGGCTGAGGCGAATGACCGGTCCGGCGACCACCCGGTATCGGTCCGGGCCCGCAGCCTTCAACGATTGCTCCACCAGAGCACTCAGATCGGCCTCGGCGCTGCTGGCCAGCGCGAGGGTCTCGGCTTCGGTCACAGCCTGGAGTCGCCCTAGAAAGGCGTCCCGGTAATCCTTCGCTGACCGGCCTTCCACATCGCCCTGATTGGCAAGAGAGCGAACGATCGCGAGGAGGTTCTTCATCCTGTGCCGCGTCTCGGCGAGGAGAATGTCTTTTTGAGCGTCGCTATGGCGTCTGTCGGTCACGTCCTCGAACAGGATCAGGACGCTGGAGCTGTTATTATCGGGGTGAACCAGACGACGGGCGCTGACCAGCATCGTTCGCGGTCCGATGGCCGGGAAGTCGGCTGCAACTTCGTAGCCGACGACGGCGGTGGACCTTGGAATGATGTCGCCGACGAGGCGCCTGAGTTCGGGTATGTCCCATTGACCGTCGCCCAGGTCGAACAGGCTGCGCCCAACCGTGTCGTCCCGTCCAACCCTGAAGGTCTCGTAGAACCCGCGGTTGGCTGTCAGAACACATCCCCCCTGGTCAAGCACAAGGAGGGGTTCCTCGAGGGTGTCGACGATCCCTTGTGCCTGGACATGCTCGCTGCGCAGAAGTCGGTATAAGTCTTCGAGATTCATCGGCCGCTCGCCTCGCAATGTTTCCCACTAGGCTAATATGTGGCTAAACCGTACACAAACGAAAATGGGCTGTTGACCGTCCGCGCAGCGCTGGGCGCCCCAGACGATTTCACGTCAACGGCCGAATTGATCCAAGTGCCGCTGAATCCTTGGTTTGAGCCGCTTACACCTCTTGAGCCATTTCTGAAGAGTTCCGACAAGGTTGTGAAATATACTCCTTGCGGGGCGACCGGCACCGGCGCACGGTCGGCCATCACAGCCCGGACCTCGGCTACTATCTGTGATGAGAACGCCGCTAGCGCTCCCGCCCTCCTCGAACAAGGGAGCAGCGCCATGACGGAGCGGCGTCGTTTTAAACAGACTCGATCTCTGGAAGTGCGTCTTGCCGAAGAGGCTCAGCGTTTGCTCGAGGAAGCAAGACTGCTTCCGCACGGGCCCCTACGGGAGCAGGTCATCCGCAAGGCCCGGCAATGTGAGACCGGCTCGCACATGAGCGATTGGCTGCGATCGCCGGGATTGAAGCCGCCCGAGTGAGCCGCTCTAAGTTAGAAACTGCTGCAGCGGGGGCTGGTTGACTCTTCATGGCAGAGTCGTTCGGCAGAGAGTTTACAATCGTCGAGGCGACGTCCGACTCGGGATCGACGGAAATATGGCTTGCTTTCGCCAAGCCAAGCCAGGCGGTGACGCTGGTCCTTGCGGCCGTGCCGGAAGGCTGGACAGCACACATCCTACCGGCGGTCCTGTCTGAAAAGCAGCAGAAAACATTCGAAGAAGTGCACCTCGAACCCGGTGAGGTTTACAGACTTTCATCGGAGTAAGACTGCTGCGCTGGTATGCATCTCCCGCACTCTGAGCCTCCGCGGACGACGGCACGTGCCATTTCAAGCCGGCCCGGAAGCGGTCGATGAGGACAGAGGGCGTCCGGAAGCCGGTCAGATCCATGACCGCGGCCGGTCCGAGCTCGATCCGCGTACCAAGCGCCATCCGTTCGAGGTCTTGGACCGCACTGCTGATGTTCTTGCCTAGCTCACCCGCTGCGACCTCGACGCCAACTTCAAGCGGGGGCGAGATGCGGGGTGCTAGGCGTGGTCCAAGCCGTTGGACCGGTCACGGCCGACGACACCGCGCGGGTTCGGCTCCCGTCCTCCTCGTTTCAGGCCTTACCGGCCCTTCAAGAGCCCGGTGCACAACTTGGCTGCTGAATGGCCGAATCGAAATGCATCCGGTAGATCGGGCCGGCATGGCCGCAAACAAGGTAACGGCGGTACGCTCGGGGCTGGGAGGGAATCGACGGTCCGGGACTATCAAGCCGCCCAGCTGCGCTGGCGGCTTTTTCTTTTGGCTCGCCCTCATCAGGAGGCACTCGCCCTCGCTCGTTCGCGGGCCTCTCGGCGGCGTTCTTTGCGCTCGCGCCGCCGCTTGGCGCGATCGGCGGGCTGCCGCAGCAGAGGAACGGGCGCTTTGTCGAAAACCGGCGGGGCAGTCTCGCTGGGTGATGCCCCCTGGACCGCCTCCGACATCGATCGGGCTTCCATGAATTCGCGAACTTCCCACCCCTCGGCGGTCAGCCTCCAGCCATCACTGGCGGCGTTCAACCAAGCCTTGTGACCAGATGTCGAGATCCGGGACCCGCGCCGCGTCACGACAAACCATCGGACGTCGACAACTAGTGCTAGTGCGCTCACTTCTGGCGCTGCTCGACACCAACCTGTCCAACTAATGAACGTGTCGATTGCGTCGAAACCTGCCGGTCAGTGGAATAAATTCGAGATCGAAGCAAGGGATGCGGCGATCAAGTGACCCTGAATGGGCAGTTGGTGTCAACTTACCCCATTGCGGCAACTGACGGAGCGCCGTGAGGGCCATATCGGGCTGCAGTGCCACCGGCAATGTGCAGATTCGGAACGTACTGATCCGGTCTTTGCCCAATCCGGGCGTTCCAGTAGCTTGAGTTGCACGGATCCATCCAGACCTCGTGAGTCCGGCGCTCCAACGGGCTGAAACCAAGTTTATATGACGAGAACTCGTCGGCTTCAGTGAAGTCAGACCCGCACAGTCCTAAGCCGCAGCGCATTGCCGACCACGCTAACTGAAGACAAGGCCATGGCGGCGGCAGCAACTATCGGCGACAGCAGAAGCCCGAAGGTCGGATAGAGCACGCCGGCCGCGATCGGGATTCCGGCCGCATTGTAGTGGAGAAGATGAACGCGGACGTGCAGAAGGGAATGGATCCTGACCCGACCAAGGCCTGGGTGAAGATGATGATCGCCCATCACCAGGGGCCATCGACATGAACAAGGTCGTCCTGAAGGAGACCAAGGATCCGATGATCCGTAAGATGGCCGAAAAGGGAACGAGCGAACAAGAAACCGAGATCAAGCAGCTCCAGAGCTGGCTCTCGAAGCACGGCGCGCGGCTAGGCAAGGGTCCTGTTGCCGGCATGGCTGCGGCAGTCCGACTGACGGACCGGCACAGCCGTGCCGGAAAAGGTCACTTGTCCTTGTCGCCCATGTGATGCGGATTCGATGTCGACGGACCGCCCGTGTAGTGGTGACCTCCTGAGGTCGTCTTCTTGGAGGAGCCGACCGCCTCCTTGGGACCCATATGGTGGGGGACCTCGGTCTTCGGACCGCCACTGTAATGGTGGCCGTTCTTTTCTTTATCCGCAGTTTGCGCCACGGCGGGGAGCGCAATCAGGGCGGCCGTAACGGCAGCCAGCAGTGTCTTGGTGATCATGTCCGTTCTCCCGGTTGAGGACGGAGACATTCCATCAGAACTGGCCAGCATCGTCCTTGACGCACCTCAAACTCGCTCGACGCCATCGAGCAAAGAAGTTCGGGCTTCGCTGCCCGATGTTCTGCGCCAGGCGATCCGTTTGACCGAGCCAGCTATTCCATCGAGCAGACCTGTGAAATCGGGAAATCGATCATGGCCAGCAGCAGGCCGGCGATCCAGAGCAAGTTGTAGTGCGTGAACATCGCAAGGAGCCCCAACGTCGCGACGAGCTGATATTGGATCTTTTGTCCCTTCTGAGCGATGTGCTCCGGCAAATGATGCAGCCGCAGCATCAGAACGCCAAGCATGAAGACGAACGCCACAAGGAATGCTGCCATCACGATCAGCAGTACGTCGGTCTCGCCAGGAGCCGCGGCGAACCACCAGGGGCAGGTGAGCAGTGGAAGTCGAATGGGTGTCAGCCATATTGACCTGTTGCAAGACCCGGCGAGTGCTTGAACCTCGATTTAGGCGGTTACCAGTGTCGAAGCTCTGCCCGCTACGGAGTTGATCTGGATCAACCATCATTGATTGAGGCCCCGAGGCGCGGCCCTCCGGACGTATTGACGCGCATCAAGCCGCCCGCCGCAAGAGCCAGTCATTCTACTCCGAGCAATCACAGCGCCTGGGAGCTTGTCATGCGCGCACTCACATTCGCCGCACTTCTCGTCACGACGCTCGGGTATCATGCCTGGGCACAGTCGCCGGCCGAACACCAGGGTCATCATCCGGATCAGAAGGAGGCTCCCGCGGCCAAGCCCGCAACGCCTCCGGAAGCACCCCGCGGGACCGGCCCCTCGCAAGGCATGATGGGCGGCACGATGAACATGATGGGCGGCAACATGCAGATGCCCGACATGATGCGGATGATGGGCATGATGCGCCAGTCTGGCGACGGGATGGAGACGATCGATCGCGTGGAGGGGCGGATCGCGTTCCTCCGGACCGAGCTCAAGATCACGGACTCTCAGGCGTTTGCCTGGCACGCGTTCGCCGACGCGCTGCGCACCAATGCCAAGACGCTGGGAGAGATGCGCGATTCGATGATGATGGCGCAACAGAGCACCGGATCGCCGGACCTCGTCCAAAAGCTGACGCTCCAGGAAAAATGGCTGGCGGCGCGCCTCGAAGGCACCCGTGCGATGAAGGTGGCGCTCGCCAACCTCGTTGGCAGCTTTTCCGACGATCAGAAGAAGGCCGCAGACGAGCTGCTGGCGCCCCAGATGGGCATGATGCCGATGATGGCGTCGATGCGTGGCGGCGCTACGACGGGCATGGGAATGCCGGGCGGCAAGCCACCGAAATAGCCTCGGTCAACCAGACCGACCGAGTAGCGCGGCATTCCTTATTTCGCCGGCCGGGCAGGCAGGTCCTTCGCGTCGCCCGGCGTCGGCTTGGATTCGAGATCGGCGATCAGTTGCTTCATCTCGCCGATCTCCCGGACCTGGGCCTCGATGATCCCGTCGGCGAGCTTGCGCACCCTCGGATCCTTGATGTGGGCCCGTTCGCTCGTCATGACGGCGATCGAGTGATGCGGAATCATGGCCTCCATGTAGGAGACGTCACCCACCGTTTCCTGGCTCCGCACCAGCCACAGAGACCCTGCGAACGCGACGGCCGCCGCCAGCACGATTGCGGCGTTCGTCCTCGAGTCCTTGTACATGCCCCACATGAAGCCGAGCATGATGACGGCCATCACGGCTCCCATCAGCAGGGCCATCCATGCGCGCGTCTGGCTGAAGAACACGTGATCGAGGGCCCATGTGTTCAGGTACATCAGTCCGTACATCACGATGGTCGAAACCGCGATCATCGCGGCGAAACGGGCATAGGACATCGCCGGCGCTCCCGGTTGGCTGATCGGGACCAATGGAGCGCGCACGCGAAAGTTCCTGCCGCAGACGGTGCCGGTTGATCTGGCTCAACAATGATGGCAGCGGCACGCCTAAGCTGCTCCGAGCACAGGAGCTTGCCGATGTCGGTACAGGATCATCCGGGATATCAAGAGCGCCCTCAGGAGGGCATGTCCACCAAAGCGAAGGCCGGCCTGGTCCTGCTGGGATTTCTGGCCATCGCCGGCGCGCTCCTGTTCACCGAGCACAGGGCTCACGTGATCGGTTTGCTCATCTGGCTGCCGCTCCTCGCCTGTCCGCTGATGCACTTCTTCATGCACGGCGGACACGGCCACCATCACGGCGGCCGGCCGAACGATTCCAGGAGAGTGTGATGCACGACACGGCGCCCGCCTATGGCCTCTGGAGCCTCGTCATCGTCAACTCGGCGGTGTTCATCCTGTTCGCCTACAGCTTCTTCAAGCCGCAGACCTCCCGCGACTGGCGCTCCTTCAGCGCCTTCAGCGCCTTTCTGGTCGCGCTGTTCGTCGAGATGTACGGCTTCCCGCTCACCATCTACTTCCTGTCGGGCTGGCTGCAATCGCACTACCCGAACGTCGACTGGTTCTCCCATGACGCCGGTCACCTGCTCGAGATGATGTTCGGCTGGAAGACCAACCCGCACGCCGGTCCCTTCCACATCCTGAGCTTCATCTTCATCGGGGCCGGGCTCGTTCTGATCTCCGCCGCGTGGCGCGTTCTGTACGAAGCGCAGCAGACCCGGAGCCTGGCGACCACCGGCCCCTACAGCTACGTGCGTCATCCACAGTATGTGGGCTTCATCCTGGTGATGTTCGGCTTCCTGCTGCAGTGGCCGACGATCCTCACTCTGGCGATGTTTCCGGTGCTGGCCATCATGTACGTGAAGCTCGCCCGCGGCGAGGAGCGGGACGCTAGGTCGGAGTTCGGAGAGGCTTATGCGAAGTACGCCGCCGAAGTCCCGGGCTTCCTGCCGCGCCTGAGTAGAGTTCTCGGGCAGGGCTCGACCGGCAGCACCTATCGGCACGGCTGATCGGAGGCGGCCACGATGCCCGACACACGCTGGCGTCCATCGTCTGTGCTCCTGACGGCCTCAGGCGTCCTGTTGATCGGCGTCGGCATCTACTTCCTTTTCCTCCGCCCACCATTGCTGCCGGAGGACATCCGGTACATGAGCCTCACCCCGGCTGAATTGCAGTCGATCGGGCCGAGGCTGGCATCGTGGCTCACTCACGTTTTTCGGGTAATGGGCGGCTACATAGGCGCCACCGGAGTGCTCGCGCTTACTCTGGCGTGGACATCCTTCCGGGACCATCGGGCAGCCGCTGCGGTCGGCGCCGCAATCGCCGGCGGGCTCTCGATCGGGTTGATGGCCGCCGTCAACTTCATGATCCATTCCGATTTCAAGTGGGTGCTGCTTGCCATGGCTCTCGTCTGGGCCGCGAGCATTGCGATGTTCGTCCGCGAAGCCGCCGGCAGTCCGAAGACCGCGGCGGTCGTGGAGAGCGCTACGCCCTGACCTGCGTCAATACCGGGAGGGTGGGGCCGGCCGACAATCGCGCCTCGAAAGGGCAGCCATGACAGAAGCCGTGTTCACAGCGAAGGGCCTGACCAAGACCTACGTCTCGGGTGAGGTCATGGTGCATGCCCTGAACAACGTTGATCTGGAGATCGCCGAGGAGGAAGTGGTCGTTCTGCTCGGCCCTTCCGGCAGCGGCAAGACGACGCTGCTCAACATCATGGGCGGTCTCGACCGGCCGACCAGCGGCAGGTTGTTCTTCCGCCATCTGGACCTGACGGATCTCGAGGACCGCGAGCTCACGAAGTACCGTCGCGATCACGTCGGCTTTGTCTTCCAGTTTTACAATCTGGTGCCGAGCCTCACGGCGTACGAAAACGTCGCGCTGGTCACCGAAGTAGCCAAGAGCCCGATGCGCCCGGCCGACGCACTCGCGCTGGTCGGCCTCGACGAACGGATGCACCACTTCCCCGCCCAACTATCCGGCGGCGAGCAGCAGCGGGTGGCCATCGCCCGCGCGATCGCAAAGCGGCCGGCGGTGCTGCTCTGCGACGAGCCGACGGGCGCGCTCGACTCCAAAACCGGCATTCGCGTCATCGAGGCGCTGCTGGGGGTGAATCGGCAGCTCGGCACGACAACCGTCATCATCACCCACAACGCCAGCATCCAAGAGGTTGCGGACAGGGTGCTGTTCTTCGCCGACGGCCGGATCGCCCGTGTCCGGAAGAACGAGGCCCGGCGGGAAGCAGCCGAGCTCACCTGGTGACGGCATGAGCGCGCTCGACATCAAACTGTTCCGGGACGTCAGGCGGCTCTGGGCGCAGGTCCTTGCCGTCGCGCTGGTCGTCGGGGGCGGCGTCGCCACGCTTGTGCTCGCCGTCGGCTCGCACCGATCCTTGGAAGAGACCCGGATCGCGTACTACGAACGCTTCGGCTTCGGCGATGTGTTCGCCGAGGCGAAGCGGGCCCCCAAGGCGCTCGCCGACAGGATCGGTGAGATACCCGGCGTCGCGGCCGTCGACACCCGCATCGCCAAGCCGGCGCTGCTGGACATTCCCGGCTTTTCCGAGCCGGCCAGCGCGCGGTTCGTCTCGCTGCCCGACAACGGCGAGCCCCACCTCAACCGGCTCTACATCCGCTCCGGACGACTTCCAGAGCCGGGACGGACCGAGGAGGTCGTCGTCAACGAGCCGTTCGCCCGGGCTCACGGTTTCTCGGAAGGGGCGCGGTTCTCGGCCATCCTCAACGGTAAGAAGCGCGAGCTCGTCATCGTCGGGACCGCGCTGTCCCCGGAGTTCGTCTACACCGTGGGGCCCGGCGACCTGATGCCGGACGACCGACGCTACGCCATTGTCTGGATGTCGGAGAAGGCGCTTGCCGGCGTCTACGATCTCGACGGCGCCTTCTCGGCCGTGTCGGTCAAGCTGCAGCCAGGCGCTTCCGAGCGCGAGGTGATCTCGCGGATGGATGCCTTGCTCGATCCCTACGGCGGCCAGGCCGCCCATGGACGGAAGGACCAGACCTCGCACGCCTGGCTCGATCATGAGCTCGACATGCTCAACAACATGAGCCGCACGCTTCCGCCGATCTTCCTTCTGGTCGCTGCCTTCCTGGTCAATCTCACCCTGACCCGGCTGGTCGCGCTGGAGCGCGAGCAGATCGGCCTTCTCAAGGCGCTGGGTTACGCCGATAGCAGCATCGTGCTGCACTACTTCAAGTTCGTGGCGCTCATCGTCGTCATCGGAGTCATCCTGGGCGGCGTCGTCGGCACATGGCTCGGATATCGCGTCACCGCGCTCTTCGGGGATTTCTTCCACTTCCCCTTCCTGGTGTTCGCGAAGGCGCCGGATCTATACCTCGTCGCCGGCGCCCTCAGCGCGACCGCCGCCGCCGTCGGCGCGCTGCGGGCCTTGCGCGAGGTCGTCAAGCTGCCGCCGGCCGTCGCGATGCAGCCGCCGGCCCCTCCTGTGTACCGGCGGCTGCTGCCGGCGAGCGTCCAACTGGATCAGATCGTCTCGCAGCCGACGCTGATGATGATCCGCAACATCGCCCGCCATCCGGTCCGGGCGGCGTTCACCACGCTAGGGATGGCGCTGGCGACCGCGATCCTGGTCGTCTCGCTGTTCACGCGCGACACGATGGAGCAACTGATCGACGTGACCTACTTCCTCGCCGACCGGCAGGATGCGACCATCGGTTTCGCCGAGAAGCGGATCGAGAACGTCGTGCAGCAGGTGAACCGGCTGCCGGGCGTTCTGACGGCCGAGCCGTTCCGCGAGGTGCCGGTCCGAATCCGCCATGGCAACCTGGAGCGTCGGATCACGATCAGCGGTCGGCGCGCCGGTGCCGATCTGCGGCGCATCATCGACGCGGACCTCCGGCCGGTCGCGCTTCCGGAGACCGGCCTCGCCATCTCTGCCATGCTCGGTCACATACTCGGCGTACGGGCCGGAGACATTGTCGAGATCGATCTGCTGGAGGGCGCCCGTCGCACGGTCAGCATGCCGATCGTGGCGACCGTCGAGGACTATTTCGGCATCAGGGGCATGATGGACATCGAGGCGCTGCGCAAGCTGATGCGCGAGGCGCCCGTCGTGAACAGCGTGAACCTCAGCCTCGACGAGAACCGCAAGGAGGACTTCTACGCGGCGGTGAAGTCCATGCCGACGGTCGGCGGCGTGGCGCTGCAGCGCGTTTCGCTGGCGAACTTCCGCAAGACCGTCGCGCTGCTCGTCACCACGATGGCGAGTATCTACACGGGTCTCGCCGCCGTGATCGCGTTCGGCGTCGTCTACAACAATGCCCGCATTTCGCTGTCCGAACGGGCGCGGGAGCTGGCCAGCCTGCGCGTGCTGGGTTTCACCCGCGGTGAGGTCCTGCGGATACTGCTGCTCGAGCTGGCTATCCTGACGCTGATCGCGCAGCCGCCGGGGTGGGTGATGGGCTACGGGCTCGCCTGGGTCATGAAGACGAATCTGGCGGGCGAACTGATGCGCGTCCGCCTCGTCGTCGAGCACTCGACCTACGTGATCGCGACCTCCGTGGTGGTGCTGGCCGCCATCGCTTCCGCGGCCGTCATCCGCCAGCGCATCGACAACCTGGACCTCGTCGCGGTCCTCAAAACGCGAGACTAGCCATGCAGGCTAATTGGACCAAACGTATCATCGGCGCTGCGGCACTGGCCGCGATCGCGGGAGGGCTGGTCTGGTTCGCCTGGCCTCGGCCCGTTCTGGTGGACCTCGCGACGGTCGCGAAGGGGCCGATCGAAGTCACGGCGGACGACGACGGCATGACCCACGTGCGCCACGTATACACCGTCTCGGCGCCCATCGCGGGCAAGGTCCTGAGGATGTCGCATCCGCTGGGCGAGCAGGGCCCGTCGCTTCACGTCGGCGACGAGGTCGTCGCCAACCAGACCGTCATCGCCCTGATGCAGCCGACGCTGCCGGGCTTCATCGACGTGCGCTCGCGCGACCAGCTCCAGGCGGAGGTTCTGGCTGCAGATGCCGCCATCCAGCAGCAGGAAGCCGAGGTGAAGCGGATCGAAGCCGCGCTGGAGTTCTCCCGTACTGAATTCCAGCGGGCGCAGACGCTGCTGCGGACGCAGTCCACCTCGGCGCAGGCCTTCGACAAGGCGAAATTCGAGGTGGCGACGAGCGAGGCATCGCTGGCGAGCGCAAAGGCCCAAGTCGAGATGCGCCGCGCGGTGCGGAACAGCCTGGCCGCTCGATTGATGGACCCGGCCAACGCCGCGCCTTCTGCGGAGCCGACCTGCTGCATCCGGGTGCTGGCGCCGGCGAGCGGACGCGTGTTGGCGATCATTCAGGACAGCGAGGCGACCGTCCTTCCCGGGACACGTCTCGTCGACATCGGCAACCCGCTCGATCTGGAGATTGTGGCAGACCTCCTGTCGACCGATGCCGTCCAGATCAAGGTCGGCGCCCCCGTCCGGATCGACGGCTGGGGCGGGCAGCCGATCAAGGGAAAGGTAGTCCGGGTGGACCCCGCCGGCTTCCTGAAGGTTTCGGCGCTCGGCATCGAGGAGCAGCGGGTCCGGGTGACCATCGACTTCGTGGATCCGCCCGAGGCGTGGGCCTCGCTCGGGCACGACTACCGGGTCGTCGTCCACGTGACCACCTGGAGCGCTCCAGACGCGCTGACCGTGCCGGTGAGCGCCTTATTCCGGAAAGGCGACCAGTGGGCCGTTTTTGCCGACGACAACGGGCGCGCCAAGATCGTGCCTGTGACCATCGCACACCGGAACAATCGGATCGCCGAGGTTTTGTCCGGGCTCGCTGCGGGCGCGCGGGTGGTGCTGCACCCCAGCGACCGGGTTGCTGACGGAGGCAGGATCGCGGAGCGCTGAAGGGCAGCAACGTCCAGAGCGCTCAGTGGACTTTTACGCGGCGAGGCGATCCAGACGCAGCCGATGCCGATGATCGGTCAACAGGCGAGCGCCTCCCAGGACGGCCGCCAGCGTTCCCAGTCCAGTCCCGCCGGCAATCAGGAACATGATCAGCAGTTGATATTTAACTGCATCGACCGGCTCGACCCCCGCAAGAATCTGGCCGGTCATCATCCCCGGCAAGGAAACGAGACCGATCGCCGCCATACTGTTCATGATCGGCATAAAGCCGCTTCTCAAGGCGTCCCGTATGACCGGCAGCAGGGCTTGATGTCGATTGCCGCCGAGCGCGAGACACGCTTCCACGGCGGCCCGCTCGCGCACCAGGCTGTTCGTCAGCACGTCGAGGCCGAGGCTTATTCCGGTCATGGTGTTGCCCAGCATCATGCCCAGCAAAGGCAGCGCGTAGCGCGGGTGATACCAGGGATCGGGACGTAGCTCCGTCAGGAGTGCGAACATCGTGACCGTACCGGCTGCGAGAAGCGTGCATCCCGCGCCCAGGCCGTACTTCCAAACGCCCTGAAGGCGCCGCTTCTGCCGCGCGACGATCTCCCGCGAGGCGAAGAAGACCATGATCAGGGCGGCGAGAGCGGTCCAGAGCGGCGACACGGCGGCAAACAGGAAGGTCAGCACGTATCCGACGAGGACGAGCTGGACCACCATGCGCACGGTCGCAACAGCCAGTTGCTTCTCAAGCTTGAGGCGGAGAACGAGCGAGAAGATGCCGTCCATGACGACAAGGAGTGCGGGTAGGACCAGGTTGCCGTACGAAAGCTGGATGTAGGTCACGGCCGCCTTTCCTCGATGCCGCCGTCGGGTCTCATCGCAAAAATCCTGGTACCGACCCGGCGGGCTTGGCCGCCGTCGTGGGTAGTCCAGAGGACACTCGTTCCCTCCGAAATGCGTTCGGCAATCACACCTTCCACGGCCGCAGCGGCTGCCGGGTCGAGAGCCGAGGTCGGCTCGTCCAGCAGGAGCACCCGGGATCGGAGCATGAGCGCCCGCGCAAGTCCCAACCGCAGTCTCTCGCCGGTCGAAAGTCTTTGAATCGACCACGCTCCGCAGTCGTCGGGCAACCCCAGTCTCGCGACCAGCGGAAGGGCATCCTCCCAGGCAGCGAAGTGCTCTTGCACGGTGTCGGACCACCAGCCGGGCTCGGCGGCGAGGTACGTCACTCGCCTCCGCCAAGCGGGGGCGGGCATCGCCTCTCGGAGCGTTCCGTCCAGCTTGACCGTCCCTTCGTTGGGATCAAGATCCGCGATGGCGCGGAGCAATAAGGTCTTTCCGACCCCGGAAGGCCCCTGCAGGGCGACGCATTCGCCGTCCTGCAGGTCGAATGATACGGAGAGGTGCAGGCGCTTGAGCCCTTTGACCGTCAGCATGCGTCAGAGCTTGAGCTGCAGCCGGTCGGCAACCCGCCTGGCGATCTCGGCCGGCGCTTCGCTCGGGTAGGGATGCACCGAGCTGACGTTGATTTCGCCGAGCACGTAGCTGTCGCTCCCGTCGGCCTGGATGGGGCCGAGCATGAAGTCGGCGTCCCAGATCGCGGGGAGGTCACCTCGCGCGATGTCCAGCAGCGAGGTGAGCTGCGGCGTCCACTCGTCTTCCATCAACCGCCGCATCCGCTGGAAGCGCGGGTCCGCGTTCGACGAGTAGAGCCGCGGTCCGGCCTCTGAACGCGCGGCCGGCGACTCGACCAGGGCTTTGACCTTGTGATGGCCGAAACCGGCGCAGCGATCGCCTGCCATGTAGCAGCGCACCACGCCCTCGCTCAGACGAGGCTGGAACGCCTGGTCGATCACGCTGCCGCTCTCGAAATACTCCGCGCAGCGACGAAGGAAATCATCGAGCGTGAGTTCCTCGGGCGCGTCCTTGGTCGCGTCCAGCACCCTGATCATGGAGGAGGCAGGCAGCTTCTCGACCTTCCAGACGCCTTGGCCGCCGTTGCCCCGGTTGCGTTTGATCACGCGCGGACCGGCGGCGAGCCGCGCCGGCAGCTCGGCGCGCATCGCCTCGGCGGTTTGATAGAGCGCCGTGTCCGATCCCCAGCCCATCGAGCGGGTGCGATAGAGGACCTCCTTGGTGCCCATCTTGAGGATGACGTCCGGATGAGCGGTTACCCACACGCCCTGCGCGGCTACGTCGCGCAGCAGGGCGTCGAGCGCGCCGCGGGTTCGGCCGTCTTGAATCGGGTTGACCCAGACGAGCACGCCATCCACTGCGAGCAGTTCTTCGCGGACGGCGTCGGCGAAGCTTTCGTCGTAGATGGCGGGCCGCCCTTCGACACCGACGGCGGCGAGCGCTTCGAAGACGTCGACGAAGCGGCCGCTTTTCGAGGTGGCTTCTCGACGTGCAACGGCATCTCCTCGCGAGAGGATGGCAACTGTACGTCGGGGAGAGGGTTGCTTTTCGGTATCCATGCGCAAGCTCCACGTGTTGCGTGCTGCGCAGAACTTGGACCGAAGTCTCGCCGGGAGTCTGCTTGATCCCGGACCAGCAGTCTACGTGAACTCCTCCGGACGTTTCAAGATCGCAGGTACGAACCTTGATCTGGCTCAATACCCCTTGTCGCCGCCGTCAAATCGTGGGGCATGAAAGAGACGAACCGACCAGAGCGAAATAGGGAAGTTCCGGAGTCCAAGCCCTCGCGTCTGGAGGAAGCCGTAAAGATCATCGAAGAGTATGTGAAAGATCTCCGAGAAATCATCAAGAAGCTCGGTCAGAGGCTTCATTGAGGCCTACCTGTCGGCTTAGTTCCTTACTTCGGATGAAACCTCCGTAACGCTCTTCTGATAATTTCTGGAATCCTTCGCCTCCCCGCGGGTTGACAGCCCGCTCAACTGAGCTTTTATTCGGGGCTCGGGGATGTGCGATCTCCCCGCGAGGCGTCATGCCCAAGAATCGCGTCCTGATCACCAAGGGCGCAGCATGTCAGCATCGTACACTACGATTTCCCCGGATAAACTGTCTCGATTGATAGGCACGGCCGCCGCGCCGACGCTCATCGACGTGCGCATCGACGAGGACTTTTCGGCCGACCCACGCATGATCCCGGGCGCGGTAAGGCGCTCGCATCTCGACGTCCAGGATTGGGCTTCCCGCCTGACGGGCCAGTCTGTCGTCGTGGTCTGCCACAAGGGCAAGAAGCTCAGCGAAGGCACCGCGGCCTGGCTCCGTTGCTGCAACGTCGCCGCCGAGAACCTTGAAGGTGGTCAAGTCGCCTGGAAGGAAGCGAACCATCCGACGGTGCCGGCAGCCAGGATTCCCAAGCCCGACGGGCGTGGTCGTACGGTTTGGGTCACGCGAACGCGTCCGAAGATCGACCGGATCGCGTGTCCATGGTTGGTTCGCCGCTTCGTCGATCCCACCGCGGTATTCCTGTTCGTCGCTCCGTCCGAGGTGGAGGCCGTCGCCGAGCGGTTCGAGGCCACGCCGTTCGACATCGAAAACGTATTCTGGAGCCATCGAGGCGAGCTCTGCACTTTCGACGTCATGGTCAAGGAGTTCGGCCTGTCGTCGCCTGCGTTGGAGCGGCTGGCGACGATGGTCCGCGCCGCCGACACGGGACGCCTCGATCTGTCTCCGGAAGCGCCTGGCCTGCTTGCCGCATCGCTCGGCCTATCGCGCATGTTTGACGATGACCTCGAGCAGTTGAACGCCGGTCTCCGGCTCTACGACGCATTCTACCGATGGTGCCGCGACGCGACCAAGGAGTTGCACAACTGGCCCACCAACAAGGTGAAGGCATGACTGATCTCGCTGCAACCCAAAAGGCCGGCGCAGATGCGCCGGCCCACGGCATTACCTTCAATGAAGCGCTTCTTGTGTGGATGCGAGTGGCTATTTTGAGCTTCGGCGGGCCAGCCGGACAGATCGCCGTCATGCATCGTATTCTGGTCGAGGAGAAGAATTGGATTTCGGAGAGCCGTTTCCTGCACGCCTTGAACTACTGCATGCTCTTGCCCGGACCTGAAGCGCAGCAGCTTGCCACCTACATAGGTTGGCTCCTGCACCGGACTACCGGTGGCCTGGTCGCGGGCGGACTGTTCATCGTGCCCGGCATTTTCGCCATCATGGGTCTCAGCTACATCTACGCCGCCTACGGCAATGTAGGCTTCGTCGAGGCGTTGTTCTTCGGCCTCAAGGCAGCCGTGCTCGCCATCGTGATTCAGGCAGTGGTCCGCGTCGGCAAACGTGCACTTCGCAATCCAATTATGGTCGCGCTGGCGGCAATCGCCTTCGTCGCGATCTTCTTCTTTGGAGCGCCGTTTCCGCTGATCATCGTTGCGGCAGCCCTGATCGGCTTCGTCGGCGCCCGACTGGGCCGGCCGGAGTTCGCGGCGCTGGAACATGGCGGCAAGAACTCCGCCGTGATCGACAGCATGCTGGGTGATGGGATTCCGGACCACGTTCGGCCGAATACGACGCGCACGCTGCGGGTCCTGGCCGTATGGCTCGCTATCTGGCTCGTTCCCGTCTTCGCGCTTCTGATCACGTTTGGTCCGAACGAGGTCTTCAGCCAGATCGCGATCTTCTTCAGCAAGATGGCGATGGTGACGTTCGGCGGGGCTTACGCGGTGCTGGCCTACGTTGCGCAGCAGGCCGCGGACTATTATCACTGGGTCACGCCGCGGGAGATGCTCGACGGCCTTGGCATGGCCGAGACGACTCCTGGGCCCCTGATCATGGTCGTCCAGTTCGTAGGCTTTATGGCCGCTTTCCGCGAAGCAACCGGGCTCTCTCCGATGGCGGCGGGAACGCTCGGCGGATTGTTGGCGACATGGGTGACCTTCGCTCCCTGCTTCCTCTGGATCTTCGTCGGGGCGCCCTACATCGAGGCGCTGCGGGGCAACAAGGCGCTCGCCGGCGCGCTCTCGGCAATCACCGCCGCCGTGGTCGGCGTCATCCTCAACCTGTCGATCTGGTTCGCGCTCCACACGCTGTTCCGACAGACCTTTCCGGTTCAGGGATTCGGCTTGTCCTTCGATGCGCCAGTGCTGACTAGCATTGACCTACCAGCGCTCGCCTTGTCAGTAGCCGCGGCGATTGCGATCTTCCGGTTCAACATTGGAATGCTCGTCGTTCTTGCCGCTTCCTGCGTCTCAGGCATCCTGCTTCGATTGGGAGGCGTCATCTAGGAACACTGCTACGCACAGCCTTCACCTGGGGCAGGGACAACACCAGGAGAGCCAACATGCGTACACGTGCAATCCTTCGAGCAGCTATCTTGCTCGCGGTGGCGAGCGGATGGGCGCCCGCTCACGCCCTGACCCAAGACGAGCTGATCGCCAAGATCCAGGCGGCGGGCTACTCGCAGGTGCAAGACGTCAAATCGACGGCCGAAGGCATCACCGCCAATGCGGTGAAGGACGGCAAGCCGGTGAAGCTGGTCGTCGACAGCAGTGGTCAGATCAAAGAACGGAATTGAGCCGGAGGAGCAACACTATGAAAAGGACCATCTTGGCTGTGGTTGGCCTCGCCGTCTGCTTCTTCGCAATTCGCTTCGCGCCCTTTATCCCGGCGTATGCTCAAGATGCCGAATGGCAGAAGGTAGACGAGGCGCTTGGCCGCAAGCCGGCGGTTTCGGACGACGTCCGCCGCTACGGCTTTCCCCGCAGCGACCTCTCCGTGACCTTGGATGGGGTCGCGATCAAACCGGCGCTGGCCCTGGGCGGCTGGGTCGCGTTCAAGCCTGCGCACGGCGGGGCCATGGTCATGGGAGACCTCGTTCTGCTGGAGACTGAGATCAATCCCGTGATGGCGAAGATGATCGCGAACGGTCTCGAGATCACGGCCGTGCACAATCATCTGCTGCGGGCGAGCCCTGCAACCTTCTACATGCACGTCGCCGGCCATGGGGACCCGGCCAAGCTGGCGTCGGCGATCCACGATGCACTGGCCGAGAGCAAGACACCCCTGACGGTCGCGGCGCCGGCGAGCCCCCCGTCGGCCGTCGATCTCGACACGGCGAAGCTCGAACAGATCATCGGCGTAAAAGGCCAGGCGAACGGCGGCGTCTACCAGTTCAACGTCAAGCGGCGGGACCCGATCACGCAGGACGGCATGCCCCTGACGCCTGTGGGCCCGATGGGCGTCGCGATCGCTATCAACTTCCAGCCGACGGGAGGCGGGAAGGCCGCCATCACGGGGGACTTCGTGCTGACCGGCGACGAGGTCAACCCGGTAATCCTGGCGCTGCGGACACACGGCATCGAGGTGACCGCGCTGCACAGCCACATGCTCGACGAGCAGCCAAGGCTGTTCTTCATGCACTTCTGGGCGAAGGACGACGCCGTGAAGCTCGCCGAGGGCCTGCGTGCGGCGCTCGACAAGACGGCCAGTACGAAGAGTTGAGCCAAGCAGAACGAAGGAGTCGCCTGATGCTCTACGAAACCAAGCCGCTGCCGTTCGACCCAAAATCGATCAGCGGCATCTCCGAAAAGGTGCTCGTCAGTCACTATGAGAACAACTACGGCGGTGCGGTGAAGCGACTCAACGCGATCAGCGCGCAGCTCGCCGAGCTGGACTTCGCCAAGGCGCCGAACTTCGTCGTCAACGGCCTGAAGCGCGAAGAGCTGATCGCGGCGAACTCGATGATCCTGCATGAGATCTACTTCGACGGTCTCGGCGGCGCTAGTAGCCCGGGCGGAGCGCTCGCCGAAGCGATCGTGCGAGACCTCGGCAGCATCGAGCGATGGCGCACGGAGTTCGCTGCGATGGGCAAGGCCGAGGGCGGCGGTTCGGGTTGGGTGATCCTCTCCTATTCCCCCCGCAACAAACGGCTCGTCAACCAGTGGGCTGCCGATCATACGACGACGCTCGCCGGTGGCCGCCCGGTGCTGGTGCTCGACATGTATGAGCACGCCTATCACATGGACTTCGGCGCTGCGGCAGCCCGCTATGTCGACGTCTACATGGAGGCCATCCGCTGGGAAAACGCCTCCGCGCTCTACGATCAATACGCCAAGGAAGTCTGAAGGAGATGAGAAGGATGAGAAACCTTGCCGTCGCGGTGTTCGCGCTGGTCGGCCTATTTACAGGCGCTCAGGGAGCTCAGGCGCAAACCTGCAAGGTCTGCGCCGACCAGCGAGCCGCCTGCATGAAGAACTACGCCGGGCCCGCATGCAAGACAGAGTACCAGATTTGTCGGAAGGCGTGCAAAAAGTGAGACTGGCGGAATCGAAAAGTCAACTTGCGAGGTGTCTCATCGCGGCCCTCGCTACCGGCATCGGGGGACTGGTCACCCTCGATGCCGGCTTTGTCGCGGCCGAGAGCGTTCGGACGTTGACCGGGGCACAGATTCGAGCGGCCTTCACGGGAAAGCAACTGACCGACGAGGTCCACTATCGATTTGTTTATGACGGCGACGGGACGCTGCGAACTTACTCGATGGGTGTGAAGCAGGTCGGAAAATGGCGCATCCAGAAGGATGAAATTTGTCTCTATATCACGGACATGGGCGACGACTGCTATCGCGTGACACAAAGCGGTAAGCGGTTTGAGCTGAAGCCGACGGGGCCTGGCGGTCCGATCGACGGCATATTGGAGCCCGCATTTCACGGGTATGGGGCGAAGCGATGATGACAGAGACGAAAGCTGATCGCGGAAACATGGGTGAGCTGACGCGTCTGGGCTTTCCAGGCTTGGGCGGACCGGGCGCGCCGGTCGGCCGGATAGAGCGCGACTCGTCAACGCTGACTCCACTGGGATTCAGCAATCAAGCGCTGATCGCAATCACGGCCGTGGTCCGGCCGGTCGCCCATCCGATTCTTCAGCCGGCTTGGGCGCTCACCGGGCTCAAATGAGGAGTGACCATGCGGGTGGCGCTCAGGAATGGTCTAGTGGTGGAGCGACGTGCGGAGATCGCTTCTTCCGCCGCACGCCCGACATCTCGGGTCTGGCAGATTGCCTATTGCCGATTCTTGTCGTCCGGACGAGCGCGCCAGTCGCGGCCGACAGTCTGATGGTCGTCGTTCGGCGTCGCCTGGCCGGCGTGATCTGCCTCGCCGCCCTGGGCCTTCCAGTCGCGTCCGATCGTGACGTCCTCCGCGCGGCTGCGGTCCTGCTCGCGCGACTGTTCCGACTGCTGCGGCGACTGAGGTTGCTGGACAGGGGTGGACTGCGCTTGTGCCGCGCCTCCACCGAATGCGGAGGCCAGTATGGCAGAGGACAACAGGGCTGCCGATGCTGAATTTTTCATGATGATCTCCTTCATCGCTGGAGGTCTGCATCAACTCGCCGGGATGGGCTTGGTTCGTAAAGAGCGCGCTTAAGGACAGGATGTGATGAAACGCAAATCGACCTGCCCATCTGTCCCTCCACGCAAATTCTGGGGGCGGGCGAAGTTTGCCTGGACGGTCATGCTGATTTTCTCGATGGGAGGTAACGCCGTGGCCAACACTCTGAACTTTGACAGCACTCCTGCGGGAATGCCGCCGGAAGGATGGACTTTGACGAAGACCGGCCGGGGACAATCGAAATGGACCGTTGAGGCCGAGGCCACGGCACCGAGCAAGCCGAACGTGCTCAAGCAATCCGGGCGGGCGACCTTCCCGGTAGCCATCAAGAACGGTTCGAGTGTCCGTGACGGCTTCGTGGAGGTCAAATTCAAGGCTATCGCCGGCTCAGAGGATCGCGCAGCGGGGATCATCTGGCGCGCGAAAGATGCCGACAACTACTACGTCGTCCGGGCTAACGCGATGGAGGACAACGTGGTGCTCTACAAGACCATCAAAGGCGTCCGAACCTCGCTCGACATTGTCGGACGCAAGGGCGGCTATGGCATCAGTGCGCCGGTGGCGTCCGGGCAATGGCACACGCTGCGTTGCGACTTCATGGGAAACCGGTTCAAGGTGACCTATGATGGAAAGCCCATATTCGACGTGGAGGACGGCACTATTCATGACGCCGGCATGATCGGCTTGTGGACCAAGGCCGACAGTGTGACCCTGTTCGATGATCTGGCATATGGTGAGATCAATTAGAGCGCCGCTCAGCTCTGCCGGAGATAGCATGGATGTACGAGGTCTGTTAGTCCCGCCCGGGCGACAGAGGCCATCGTCGTCTACAAATCGCTTAGGGCGTGTACTCATAAATGAGCGCTTGATATTGGTGGTGTCAGATGTCCGCTCATCCTTCAACAGCGGCACAAAAGTGGACGCCACCGCAGTCGCCGAGAGGCCAACAGCGGAAGTCAGTTGCTGGCCAGAACGAAAAAGGCCGCTTGAGCAGCGGCCTTAGTTCAATTTGCGGCGGAGCTTTTGGACGATTTTGCGCTGCTCCTCAATGTCCTCTCGAACCATCTGCCGCAGCTCCTCGGTGCTTTCCAAGTCTGGAGGCAGGATCAACTTTCTTCTCAGGGATTCGTCCATCAATCGTCCCAGGTGAGCCTCTGGCAGTCGGCACACTTGAATATGCGAACCGGCTTGTTCGACTCGGGTGTTAAGGAAGCTCTCCACGCGAGTCAGGCGCCCGGCACAGTGCGGGCACGTGTCGAATTGCCCTTGACGGGGCGGAAGGGACGGCGAACCGATGCGCAGCATGGTGATGCCCGTTAGCGACTCGAGAATGAGTGCTAAAGCTAATCGCCGGGAGACGTTCCTAAAATAACTTAGGACATGCGCGGGAACAGTTAGGGATCGTGAAAGGCGTCTTTACTTCATTTGTTTTGACGTGATGCTGATGAAAAAGAGCGGTTTCCCGACTTCGTTCGCCACCTCTAGGTTCCATTCTTGGCCGGGCCGGAACTTGCCATCAATGTCGTTCAACAGCGCGCCCGCGTATCTCGTGGCTTCATGCCAGGCGGCTTCGTCGTCCGGGAGGTCTTCGCCTTCCCCATCTTTGTTCGGCGCAACGTTGTGGACGTGGAAGAAGTATCTGGGCATGCTCCACAAATGCCGATGCGGCTTCGGTAGTTCCCGCTACTTTTCAGGGCGCCTGCTTTGGGAAAGCGTGCCGACAGTCTTGCCGGAACGACGCAGAGCCGCCTCGCTCTCACGGCAGAGATTTGGAAACCTCCAGCAGAAGCCGCTCGACATCCTGTTCGTGAAGCCGCTGCGTCTCTCGAAGAGTATTGAGGATCTTCCGGGCTTCCGCTGTGTCGTGTCCATCGCGATCAAGTTCGGCGATCAAGCCTTCTTGCCTGGCAATGTGTTGCGCGCCCATGTTGGCGTGCCGCCGGGCAAGCGCGAGGTGCTCTTCGAGGATCCTGCGGTCCATGGCTGGATCATAGGCGGTTTCCTCGCGGCGTCCACCGCCTTAGCCGATGAAGCAGGCCACGAACTGAGCGGCCTTACTTCGGCCCCGGGAGATCGTCCTTCTTCGGCGGCTGTAGGCCGGGCGAGTTAAGCCAATCGTCCATGTGAGCGGCTGTCTCTGCTTGTCTCGCTCTTCTTAGTGCCGCGTCGCGCACCGGTCAGTGTGGCAGCAACCTAGCCTCGTCCAAGAGCTTGTGAGCCTCTTCGAGAAGCCGTTCTTTAAGTGAATTAGTTTGTTTGAAACGACGCCGACGAATGATCGTCATAACGCGCTCCTTTCCATTAGAGGAAGGCGGGAGCGCAATCGGCGTTCTCGTCACGGATAAAGGCCGAGGTCCGGTCCGTGATAAAGGGATAATGATACAGCCCCGGGATTGGTTCTGTATCTTTTGATACGCAGCGAGAAGAATTATTCTTTGAGTAATTTACTTAAACAGGGCCACTCGCAAATCCAAAGCAGGCCACTGACCGTCGCCCAAGACCTCTTAGGGTCAAAGCGCGAAGAACTCAGGTTGAGCAAATCCGGTCCACTCTGGCTCAACGAGCGGACTTCCAACTGGCAAGGCGCAACTTCGCGGATGGGCCAATATCGCTCCGCCGTGTCCTTCAAGACGAGCACGAACGAGCTGAATGCGGCCAGCCAGCCGGGCATGATACAAGCAGGCATTCGCAATCTGCCCGGAGCGGTCGTCATCGGTGGAGGACTGATCGTCGAAGCTGGCGGCTCTCTTCGCTGCGGTCGGGGTATCCGGCGCCCCTGGCGGCGATGCGGACGAAGCGTGCGCGAAAGCAGGGATCGACGCGGTACGCGACCAACTAGAGTTCTGAGAGGCCGGTCCGGCCCCGGCGAGGCGAGCTAATTCGCGCTGTGCGTGTGAACCGGCTCATATAGCGGGAAGCAAGCTTCGCATATTTTTGGCCCCGCACGCGCCCCAGGTCTTGGCCGCCGGTCCTGTGCGCACGTCTACGCTGCGGCAACAACGCCTCGAAGGGAGCTCTCCGATGCTGACCTTTCTGCGAAATGACCCCTCCACCCCAGTCGATATCCAGGACACCGAATTCACGCGTGATCTGCTCGGCAGGTACGTGTGCAGCACATATGACGAAGCTGTAAACAATGGCGGCCGGCCATTCGATGTCGTGGTCATCGGCGCCGGTATGTTCGGCGCGTACGCTGCCAGCAAAATCTATCGCGCCGGCGCCGACCAGAACCTACGGGTGCTGCTCCTGGACGCGGGCGGCTATCTTGCGCCGACGCACGTGCAGAACATGCCGCATGTCGGCTTGAATGCGCCGGATAGCGCATTGGTCACGCGCAATAACCAGGATCCAGGCGCGCGCAACGGCGTGTGGGGCATTCCTTGGCACAGCAACGAGCCGTTCACTGGACTGGCTTACTGCCCCGGTGGCCGCTCGCTCTTCTGGGGAGGTTGGTCGCCGCGGCTGATGCCGGCCGACCTCAGTGCGTGGCCGAAAGGCGCGCGTGATTTTCTGAACGCGAACTACCCGGATGTCGAGCGTGAGATCGGCGTACAGGACAAGGCAGATTACCTGTCCGGTCCCCTCAACACGGCGGTCAATGCCCAGTTGGGAGCCGTTGCTGCAGGTACGAACGTGATTTTGCCTGACGTGAGCTTGGATCTCGTCGAAGAAGCTCCGATCGCGGTGCAGGCGAACTCGCCGGGCCCGGGGCTGTTTTCGTTCGACAAGTTCAGCAGCGGACCCATGCTGCTCGAAAGCATCCGGGACGACATCGCCAAGTGCTGGACCCTGAATGACAATTCGCGGCGCCGCTTCTTCCTTGTTCCCAGGTGTCACGTCATACGCCTGCAGACCAGCGGAGGCAGGGTCAGCGGGATCGATCTGACCTATAATGGTCAATTCCGGTCACTTTCCGTTCCGAACAATCTCAGT
This sequence comes from Bradyrhizobium genosp. SA-4 str. CB756, assembly GCF_000473125.1. Taxonomy (NCBI): domain Bacteria; kingdom Pseudomonadati; phylum Pseudomonadota; class Alphaproteobacteria; order Hyphomicrobiales; family Nitrobacteraceae; genus Bradyrhizobium; species Bradyrhizobium genosp. SA-4. Next base: position 1,843,668 of record NZ_KI421499.1, read on the forward strand.
ACCGACTGTCAGGTGGTCCTGGCGGCGGGCACCATCGAGTCGACGCGGTTGGCCCTCGAGTCGTTTGCGATCACCCGCGGCCCGTTCAGCATGGGTGCCAATTTCATGGCCCATCTGCGCACCAATCTCACGGTGCGCGTCAAGCGCAGCGCCCTCGGACTCGGCGCGGCCACGACGCTCGAACAGGGCGGGGCGATTGTTCGTGGCGAGATCACAAACCCCGACGGAAGCAAGCGCCGCTATCATTTTCAGGTGCTCGCATCGGCGGAGAAGGGACAGAACCCGGAAGCGACGATGTGGACGATGGTGCCCGACATCGACCTCTTGCGGAACCTGCTTTCGAACGAGGACCCGGATTGGGTGGCAATCGTCTTCCGGGGACTCGGAGAAATGGACGGGGACAAGCGCAGCGGACCGGGCAGCACGACCAGCTTCGTGAACCTCACGAACGGAGCCGATCCGCTTCAGAACGATGGTCTGAGCGCGCGCGCTTGGGTCAATTTCACGCCCACGCCGAACGACTACGCCGCATGGAGAAAGCTCGCCGCAGCGGCTGTCGAGTTGGCTGGTCGCCTCAGCAAGAGCGCCGGCGACGTCCAGTATTTATACAACGGCGGCTGGCAGAGCGCTCCGCCAGCCGACCCGTTTGCCGTCACGAAGGATCAGTTGGGCAATACCCATCATGAAGCGGGCACGCTGTGGATGGGCGATGATCCGGCCATGTCGATTACGGACCCAACCGGACGCTTCCACCACATCTCGAACGCCTACGTTGCCGGTCCCGCCTTGTTCCCCACCGTCGGCTCTGCCAACCCGTCCTTAACGGGCCTGACGCTCGCGCGTGAGACCAGCGCTGCCGTCGTTGCCGCACTGACGCCGGCCCCGTCGGTGCAGTTCAAATCGCTCTACTCCGGGAGTTTGGCCGATTGGCAGATGTCGGGCGTCGGGAGCTTCCTCCAGGTGTTCGACATTCTCGAGTCCGTCGGCGGATCCGGGCTGCTGTGGTATACGCGCGAAAGCTTCTCCGATTTCGTGCTCGAGCTCGAATGGCAGAACGCGAGCCGCACCGACAACTCCGGTGTTTTCGTCCGCGTGCCGAACTTGAACAGCTCGAATCCGAACGATTGGATGGCGGCGATCGACCAGAGCTACGAAATCCAGATCGATCCTCGCGGGTACAATTCCGAGGCGCAGAAGGAGAACGATCCCTTACGGAGCACTGGCGCAATTTACAACATCAGCGCCCCGACCCGCACAGATGTTGCGAAGGGCCCGTGGCAGTGGAACACGTTGATGATCGAAGCCATCGGCAACCGCATCAAGGTGACCCTAAATGATGTGCTTGTGAACGACTACACGGACCCCAAGGCGCGGTCACTCCGCGGCCATATCGCTCTGCAAAACCATCATGATGGTTCGAAGGTGCAATTCCGCAATATTCGCATCAAGGAAGTGGTGCCGGGGGTGGCCGAACTGCCTCTCCCGAGGGTCGCGTAGCGTTCACCTCCGCGCCGTGTTGGTCGTGCTAAGGACGGCGGGACCAGCGCCGCCGTACTCGGAGCTTCCTAGCCGGCCTCCATAGCCGGCGAAGCCTCCGGTTGACGAACTGGCTTCTGTCGTTAGCGCCACGCGCCGGCCGAAATGGTCAGTATTTCGGCCGGTGCGAAGTGGCCCATTCGCGTGCGTGTTCGATCGGCAAGCGTTGCACGGACGCGCGTACCTTTTGCGTCGCCGGCAAATTGTCCATGCGCTCCCGCCATCGGCAGAAGCGGGGAAATTTCGGGTACATCGACCCCCCTTCGGCGGTGAGGCTGAAGGCAAACGTGCTCGGCAACAGGTAGAAATCCGCAATCGAGAGTTCGCCGCCGAGCAGGAAGTCCTTGCCATGCGCAAGCTGGCGCTCGGCGACCGAAAGGGCCGTCTCGACCTTTGGCAGCGCATGCGCGACCACTTTCTCGCCGGAGGCAATTCCGAGCTCCGGGAAAACCAGCCGCTCATGTGTCACGTGGTAGATCATGTAGGGGTAGTAATAGTTATTGACGGCGCTAATCCACTGGTTCATCCGCGCCCGCGCCTTGAGGTCTTTCGGCGTCAGCGACACGCCGCCAAAGGCCTCATCGAGATAGGTGGCGATCGCGCTCGTTTCATAAACGGTGAGATCGTCATGCTTCAGAATCGGGACGCGGTTGAAGGGGTGCAGCTCCAGGTGATCGGCCTTGCCCATGACGGGCTCGAGGTCGCGGAATTGGTAGGCCACGCCCTTGTGAGTCAGGATCAGGCGAACGATGTTGACAAACGTGCTGCGTGGAAAGCCGTAGACGATCGGCTCGGACATCTGTTTCTCCTTCTGATTTGGTCTCAGCGCCAGAACGGCTTGGAGGCCTCGCGCAGCGCCTGCTCTCGCGTCAGGCCGAGATCGCGAAGCAGGTGCGGGTCATCGGCAATCTCCCGCAGCGCCACCCGCTGGAACGGCCGGTCAAGTAAATTCCACCATCCCGGGCGGCAGTCGCCCGGCGACGTTCCTGAGTTGGATTGATGAAGTGGGATGGCTGGGTTGGCCGCCTGCACCGGCGGAATCGAGCAGAGGTCGGTCAGCAGCATGGACATGGGTGGCTCCATATGGCTTGAAATACTATGCTGGAGCTGTTCAATAGTGCTGCGGGATGCTTCCCCGCAAAGCATCGTTTCTCGTGCCTGCCCTAAGTTTTCTCATGAAGTCGGTGCGATGCGCCCACGCCTGCCGCCGCTCAACGCCCTGAAGGCCTTCGAAGCCGCTGCGCGCCACGAGAGCTTTACGCGCGCGGCCGAAGAGCTTTGCGTGACTCAAGGCGCGGTAAGCCATCAGGTGAAGGCGCTGGAGACGGAGCTTGCGCTTAAGCTGTTCAACCGCGAGCGGCAGCGGTTGATCATCACCGAGGCCGGGCGTGATTATCTTGCGATCGTGCGCGACGCGCTCGACCGCATCGCCATCGGCACCGAGCGTTTGTTGCAGCGGCAGAATGCTGGCGTGCTCACCGTCTCGACCTCACCAGACTTCGCCGCCAAATGGCTTGTGCACCGGCTCGGCCATTTTGCCGAGGCGCATTCTGGCATCGACCTGCGCGTCTCTGCCACGCTGCATCACGTCGACTTCGCGCGCGAGGAGGTTGACCTCGCGGTGCGCCACGGCGACGGCAACTGGCCGGGGCTGGACGCCGTCCGGCTGAGCCCAGAACACCTGTTTGCCGTGTGCAGCCCGAAGCTGCTGTCCGGCAAGCGACGGCTGAGCAAACCCGCCGACATTCTGAGATTTCCGCTGATCCACATGGATAGCCGTGCGGACTGGAATAACTGGCTGCAAGAGGCTGGGCTCGACGGGGTCGAGGCGACACATGGGCCGCTCCTCAATCGCGCGAGCATGGTGATCGACGCGGCAATCAACGGGCAGGGTATCGCATTGGCTCGCACCACGCTGGCAGCTTGGGACCTTATCCACGGCCACTTGGTGCGGCCTTTTCCGTTGGCACTGCCACTGTCGAAGACCTACTGGGTCATTTGCCCAAAGGCGACTGCAAATTTGCCGAAGATCGTGACCTTTCGTGATTGGCTGCTGGCGGAGGCATCGAACGACCTGCGTCAGCTCAAATCGCGCTTCGGAACTTCAAAGCGGTAATACGAAACTGTTTCTCTCCGCTCTTTGTATTGACGCTCGTTGAGATCTTAAGGTCTCGCGAATTCGGACCCCTCCTCAACGCTGGGAGCGCCCGCACACGACCGGAACAGAAGGCCGCACACTTTTGTTCAATTGTCGAGGTCCAGCAAAGGAGAAGGGTCATGATTACTAACAGGCTTATGATCGTGAGCGCGGTGCTCGCCCTCAGCACCAGTTCCGTTTATGCCGGTCCCTGCGACACGGCCAGCCGCGATGCAGGATCAGGGAATGTGCCGGGCTATACCGGACAAACCACTGGCTCTACAGCAATGGATTCCACGCAGCATCCGCCGACGTCTTCGATGAGCAAAGCCTCAGAACATACGGCGACGTCTTCAGACGACGCGCAGCGCCAGATGCAGAACCAGCCTACCGCTGCAGAACAATCAACAGCGACCAAGCCTGCACCCTCCGAGCAGCAACCGGATAGGACAGCAGGCACTGTCGAGCAGACTCGTCCGGCGCCTACCGAGCAACCAAAGAAGGCGACGGCCGGTGCGGCCCAGCCGGCACCATCTCAGAAAAAGCCGACGGACTGCTAGAAGCTCACCGAGCAGAATAACGCAGGTGTTGTCTCCATGTGTGCTGCCGTTTGACCTTTACCGGCCTGTCGCAACGCTTCGATTGCGCACGTAGGAGGTCCCGTAGGACGTTCCCTAAACGCGCTCTCAGCGGCAGGCCGCCTGCATGTCCGCTCAACACCTAATAGCGGCGGGAAAACGGACGTCTCCAGGTCGCTGAAGGGCCACAAGCAGCAGTCAGCTCATCAGTTGAGCGTGTTCCGGTTTCCCTCAGACAAAAGACATGGGAATGGCTCTCGTGGTGTTCAGCTCAGGCTAAGCGGACCTCCATGGGCGCTTAACGCAGGAACGTCCCCGTAGCTGCCGAGTTAAGCCGCCAAATCCACCTGTGAGGGAGACAAAGTCATGGCCCGCGCAACAGCCCACCCGGATCATCACTGCATCTCGAGCGAAGACATTCAGGGAACCGAAGTGTATGGAGCAGATGGAAAGAATATCGGTGAGATTGATCACCTCATCATCGACAAGGTGTCAGGCCGCGTAGCTTATGCCGTCATGAGCTTCGGCGGATTTGTTGGCTTGGGTCACAGCCACTACCCCATTCCCTGGGGCGCTCTGACGTATGATACGTCGCTCCAAGGCTTCCGAACCAATATCACAGAGCAACAGCTCAGAGACGCGCCAGAGTTCAGCGATGACTCTTGGCAGGATCGAGATTGGGAAACACGAACCCACCGGTATTATGGGACGCCCACTTACTGGGAAGGGCGAGCTGGCCTATAACGCCAACCGGCGCGCCGGAATTTTCCAATGGTGAGTGTCGGCTGAATTGATCGGCCAACCCTCATTGAATGCTGTGGGACCGATCTCCCGACCGATGCTCGCATTGTTCGCTGGGAGACCGTCCAACGAAGTTCTCGAAACCTGAACCCGGTCCTCGCCTGGCCCGCGATGTCCCTTTTTGGCCCGTCAGCGGCCTCCAGACATGTCCGCTCCGCCGCTTTGCCGAAATGGGAGCCCCGGCTGAACAAAGTGCTCGATCACCTGCGCCAGAACAGATGGCAGTTAGGCCACCGACGACGGAGAGCACTGTGCGGCTATTCCGCTGCGCGGTCACGGACGAAGGGCGGGACGGCATCTCGGAGACTAACCCGGAAGGCCGGCATGGCAAATCGGGCGTACAGCGCCGGCAATACGACGAGCGTCAGCAGCGTCGCGGTGAACAGCCCACCGATGACGACTGTGGCAAGCGGTTTCTGGACCTCCGCGCCGGTCCCGGTCGCCAGCGCCATCGGGGCGAAGCCGAGCGAGGCCACCAGGGCGGTCATCGCGACGGGGCGGAAGCGTGTCAACGCGCCCTCGGCAATGGCGTGGCGGGGATCGTGGCCCCCGGCGATCGACGAGCGAATCTGGGTCAGCATGACCAGGCCGTTCAGGACCGCGACTCCGGACAGTGCGATGAAACCGACCGCGGCGGAGATCGAGAACGGCATGCCACGGAGCCAGAGCGCCGCGATCCCGCCCGTCAGCGCCAGCGGCACTGCACTGAAGACAAGCGCGGCATCGCGGACCGAGCCGAGCGCGCCGAAGAGAAGCATGAAGATCAGCGCGAACACTCCCGGCACGACGAGGGCCAGACGCTGGCGCGCGACCGCGAAGTTCTCGAACTGGCCACCCCAGGCAAGATAGCTGCCGGACGGAAGCTTCACCTGCTCTGACACCTTTGTTTGCGCCTCCGCGACCAGCGAGCCGATGTCGCGCCCCCGGACTTCGGCCGTGGCCACTACGCGGCGCTTGCCGTTCTCCCGGCTGATTTGGTTGTAGCCAGTGGTCTGCTCGAAAGAGGCGATGGTCCGCAGGGGGATCGTCGCGGCGGGAGTGTTCGGATTCCCGTGGGGGAGGGGCACCGGTAGTTCCTCTAGCGCGGGGATATCGTCCCGCAGCGCGTCCGGGAGCCGGACCACGATCTTGAACCGGCGATCGCCTTCGAACACCAGACCGGCGTCGGTGCCTCCGATTGCGGTGGCGATGAGGTCCTGCACCGCGACAAGGCTAAGGCCGCGCCGCGCGATCTCGCCTTTGTCGATTTTGATCTCGAGGAAGGGCAGGCCTGAGGTCTCTTCGGTCTTCACGCTCTCGGCCCCCTCGATCTTTCGGATGACGTCGGCGATCTGGCCGGCGGTTTTTTGCATCTGCCCGAAGTCATCGCCGAACACCTTCACCGCCAGATCCTCCCGGACGCCCGCGATGAGTTCGTTGAAACGCATTTCAATCGGCTGCGAGAAGCCGACCTTGTTGCCGGGGAGCTTGGCGGTCACGGCCTCGATCTTCTTGATCAGGTCCTCTTTGGTTGCCGAGGGGTCTGGCCATTCCTCCTGAGGCTTGACTATGATGTAAGTGTCGGACGAGGACGGCGGCATCGGGTCGGCAGCCAAGTCGGGAGTGCCGGTGCGGGAGAACACGAACGAGACCTCGTCGAGCGTGCTGATCTGCTTTTCGATGAGAAGCTGCATCCGCTGCGACTGCGCGAGCGCCGTCGATGGCACCCGCTTCACCTCCATGACGATGTTCTTCTCGTCGAGGGTCGGCGTGAACTCCTGCCCTAAACGGCTAAACAGCAGAGTGGCCCCCAAAAAGAGCGGGGCGGCGGCCGCGATGACGGGAAGAGGCCGGGCAATGGAAGTCCGGAGGATGGGCGCGTACCACCGCTTGAGCGTCCGGACGAGTATGTTCTCGTCTTCGGTGACCCGGCCGCGGATCGTTATGGCGACCGCCGCGGGAACGAAAGTCAGAGAAAGGACGAATGCGACAGCGAGGGCGATCATCACCGTGAGCGCCATCGGCTCGAACGTCTTGCCCTCGACGCCGGTGAAAGCGAGGAGCGGCGTATAGACGAGGATGATGATGACTTGGCCGAATACGGAAGGTCGGATCATCTCGGCGGTCGACGCGGTCACGGTGTCCAGACGTTCCTGCTGCGACAGCACACGGCCGAGTTCGCGCTGGCGCTCGGCCAGGTGACGCAAGCTGTTCTCCGCTATGATAACGGCGCCATCGACGATCAGGCCGAAGTCGAGGGCGCCGAGGCTCATGAGGTTGGCGCTGATCTTTCCCTGCAGCATCCCGCTCGCCGTGACCAACATCGTGATCGGGATGACGAGGGCGGTGACTAACGCTGCCCTGAAGTTTCCGAGCAGGACGAACAGCACCACGATGACCAGCAGCGCGCCTTCCGCGAGGTTCTTGGCGACCGTGTGGATCGTCGCGTCGACGAGCTGGGTGCGATTGAGGACCGTGTGTGCGTAGATTCCCGGCGGTAGCGTCTTGCTGATCTCCTTGATCTTGGCATCGGCGGCCGCCGCCACCGTCCGGCTGTTGCCGCCGATCAGCATCAGCGCCGTGCCGAGCACCACCTCGCGCCCGTCGACGCTGGCACTGCCGGTCCGGAGCTCCTTGCCGATGACGACCTCGGCGATGTCCTTGACGCGGACCGGCACGGCGCCACGGGTCGCGACGACGATATTCTCGATGTCGGCCAGGTTCTCGACGCGGCCGGCGGCGCGAACCACGTAACCCTCGCCGTTCTGCTCGATGTAGTTGGCGCCGCGGCTGGCGTTGTTGGCCTCGATCGCTTCGATCACCTGCTTGAAGGACAGGCCGTAGCCAACGAGCTTCGCCGGGTCCGGCTGCACCTGGAACTGCTTGACGAAGCCGCCGATCGCGTCTGCGCCAGCGACACCCGCAACGGTCTTCATCTGGGGGCGGACGATCCAGTCCTGCACGGTCCGTAGGTATACGGTGCGCTGGAAATCGTCGGCCAGGCGTTCGCCTTCTGGCGTGATGTACGTTCCGTCGCTCTGCCAGCCGGGCTGACCGTCGCGCAAGGGCGCCGAGGCGCCCGGCTTTTCGTACTCGACAGCCCACCAGTAGATCTCGCCGAGACCGGTCGAGACCGGCCCCATTCGGACGTCGACGCCCGGTGGCAGGCTCGTCTTGGCGTCGCTCAGCCGTTCGGAGACCAGTTGCCGCGCGAAGTAGATGTTGGTCCGGTCGGCGAACACGGCAGTGATTTGCGCGAAGCCATTACGCGAAAACGAGCGGGTCGATTCCAGCCCTGGGATACCCGCGAGCGCGGTCTCCAGAGTGACCGTGACCTGCTTCTCGATTTCGGTGGGAGTCAGCGCCGGCGCGACCGCGTTGACCTGCACCTGGACGTTCGTCACGTCGGGGACGGCGTCAATGGGCAGGTTTCGGAGCGACCAGAATCCGGTCGCGGCGGCGGCAACGGTCACCAGCAGCACCAGCCACCGGCGTCGAACGGAGAAGGCGACGATCTGCTCGATCATCGGTCAGTCCTCATCGCCGGGCTTGGCGACTTCGGCCTTCAGGGAAAAAGTGTTCGAGATAGCGATCGTTTCGCCCGCGGCGAGTCCTGCGAGGATCTCGACCGTCGGGCCGTCGCGCCGGCCCAGCTTCACGTCGCGCGCCTCGAACCCATCCTTCGTCCGGACGAACACAGCCTTGCGGCCATCGACGGTCTGGATCGCCGCGAAAGGCACTGTGACCGGCGCATCGCGCTTCTCGACGGCGATGGCGGCCGTCACGAAAGAGCCGGGGCGCCAGCGGCCGTCCGGGTTGTCCAGCGAAGCTACGACGCGAGCGGAACGCGTGTCCTTGTCCAGGAGAGGGCTGATGAACACGATCTTGCCTGTGCCGGTTTCTCCGGGGCCGCGGAGCGTGACGTCCACGGATTGCCCTTCTTTGACGAAGGACAGGTCGCCAGAAGATACCGAAAGCTCGACCCAGACGCGGCTCAGATCGACAATGACGAAGAGCTCCGTTTCGAGGTTGTCGCGGCCGACGGCGGTCCCGAGTTCGACCTTCCGTTCGGCGATGCGTCCGGAGATGGGAGCCCGTACGTTCTGGCTCCGCAGCGTGCCGTCGGGAGCTTGGGGCAGGCCCGCTATCTCCTCGTTCGTGACGCCGAGCGCCATGAGCTTCTGGCGCGCGATGCCGAAGCGCATCTCGGTCTGGGCCGCCGCGTTCCGTGACTTGATGTACTGCTGCTCCGGAACGGCGCGGCCCTCCCAAAGCGACTTGTCCCGAGCGGTGAGGTCCTGCTGCAGCTCGTTGTTGAGCTTCGCGGCGAGATACTCGCTTTTGGCGTCAGCGACCTCGCGGCTTTCGAGCACGGCTAGGATCTCGTCCTTGGCGACGTCATCACCGATGTTCTTTCGAAGCTCGGCGACCGAGCCGGCGAGCTTCACCGAGACATGCGCGACCCGGCCGGAGTCTGGCACGATCGTACCGGGCACCGACACCCGCCGCGCGATCGAGGCCGCACCAGCTTGCGTCAAATCAATGCCGGCGAGCTTGATCTGGCCATCATCCATAGCGATGACCGCCGGCTTCTGCGCGGCAGCGTGCCCGCCAGCGAGGGCGGTGCCAGCAGCGAAGAACGCACTCAGGACTACCATGCGCGCCGGTGTCATCGTGAGCTCCTAGAGATACCGCGAGATCGCCTTGAATTCGGCGAGCACGTTCCGCGCCGACTTGCCGGGTCCGCCGTTGGCGGCGCCGTCCAGGCAGTTGTCGACGTGGTCGTGGATGAGGGTCTTCTTCGCCTCGGAGATCGCCTTCTCGACCGCATGAAGTTGCTGCGCCAGATCGAGGCAAGGGCGCCCCTCGGCGAACATCGCGATGACCCTCTGCAGATGGCCATCGGCGCGCTTCAGGCGCTTGACGATATCCGGGTGGCTTTCGTGAACGTGCTGCTTGCTCATGATACCATATCCTATCCCCAGGGAGGGGATATGTCAGGCGACCGGTTCCAGCAACCGCCTACGTGGCGACGGATGGACGCGGGGCCGATCAGATCATCAGTTCTTGCCACCCGGACCAGCCCGTGTAGAGGCCGACGAGCACGATCAGGGCGGCGGAGACGTAGGGCGCGATGGGCGAACCGGCTGAAGCCGCTCCAGTGCCGCTCGACGTGGCGGAGGCTGAGGGCGGCGGCAACACCGGCTGAGACCATGGTGATCGCGAGACCGATGCCGAAGCACAGCACCAGTAGGAAGCCGAGGCTGAACTGCTTCAACTGGATGCAGAGCAGGAGCACGGTGATGGCCGCCGGGCACGGGATCAGGCCGCCGGTCAGACCGAACAGGATGATCTGGGGCATAGTCGCGTTGCGCCCGGCGAAGCGCTTGCGGATGTCGGCCGCATGGGCTCGCGCATGCGCGTCGTCCTCTTCGCCGAGGATGTGGTCGTGATCGTGAATCTGGGTCAGTTTTGCGAAGTTCGTCAACAGCCGCCTCGGTTGGTTCTGCGGTGCTCCTGGTATCAACACGTATCACACCTGGTTCCTGACCGAAGCCAACGGCAAGTGCCACGTGATCAATGAAGAAGCGGTCAAGGGATCTGGCGCCATCGACGTGCGCAAGTCCGATCCCGACGCGATGCACAAGGTGCATGACGTCTGGAATGCCTCTCTGAAGCAGGTCTCTGAACGGAAACTGTGAAGCAAGGTAAACCGCAAGATGCTCGGCATTTGCGTCAGTCGGCCGCTTACCACCGGAAGCAGCGCGAGCGGAACTTGCTTTGGGCTCTCACAGAACTAGCGCCCGAATGCATCACGCGACGGGCACGGCGCCACTTACGCTAGATCGCTGCATCATACGGACCGCGCAGCCGGTCCGGCATGAGATCCGCCAATTCCTCGATTGCGGCCCGCACCTTTGAGAGAACATGAGGGGTCTGCGGCCGCACCGCGAAGACGTCGTTACCGACCGCTCGATACGTCGTAAGGATCGGCGCCAATCTCCCGTCCTTCACATGGTTGCTGACCAGCCAGCTCGGGAGGCAGGCTATTCCGGCACCTGCGGCCGCTGCGTCGGCGATCGCGTCCAGATCATCGAGGCGAATACGTGCTGCCACGATCAGTTCGGTCGTGCCGCCCTCGCTGGTCTCGAAGCGCCACGGCTCGATCCGTCCGCCGCGACGCGAGAACGGTAGGCAATCATGCTGCGAGAGCTCGTCAGGATTTTCCGGGCGCCCATGGGCCGAAAGATATTCGGGAGCAGCGCAGACAACCATGTCAAAGGTGCCGAGAGTGCGACTGATCAGGCCGGCGCGGTCAGGAAGGGGACCGATCCGGACGGCTAGATCTACGCGCTCGTCGACGAGATCGATGAGGTGGTCCGAAAAGCGCAAATCCAGATCCAGCCCAGGATGACGCCGCGCTAGTGCTACGAGTATCTGGGCCACACATTGCCTACCCAGCAGAACTGGCGCGCTTACCCGCAGCGTCCCTGAGGGCGTTTTCTCATCCGAGTCCAGAATTGCTTCCGCCGCCTTCAGGTCCGCGATAATAACTAAACAGCGCTCATAGAATTCATGTCCGCGATCGGTGAGGTTTTGGCCGCGTGTTGTACGGTGGAAGAGCCGAGTGTTGAGGCGTTCCTCCAAGCGGGAGATGGCCTTCCCGACAGCCGAACGCGTCAAGCCGAGTTGATCTGCTGCTTTGGCGAAGCTGCCTGCGCCGGCGGCCTGCACGAAAACAGAAATCCCACTCAACCGATCAACCAACGGCTTCATTCCTTGTAGAAGTTTTGGCTACACTAAACGGACAAAATGCCGTTCGCGGAGAAGGCTACGCTTCAATATTGTCCTTCCGTGGCGAAGATCAAGGAGCCGCGGCAATGAAGGTGTGGCAGGTAACGGGGCCAGGACGCGAGGCACTGAAGCTTGTGACCATCCCAAAACCGCAAGCCGGCGTTGGGGAGGTCGGTATCCGAGTGAAGGCAGTCTCGCTGAACTATCGCGACCGGCTGATGATCGAAAACAACGGCTATGCCGGCTATGGGTTGCCCTTTACGCCCTGTTCGGATCTGGTCGGCGAGGTCGAGACGATCGGCGAAGGGGTGGCGCGTTTTGCTATTGGCGATCGCGTTATCAACAACTTCACCGGCGGTTGGACGGATGGCCCTCCGCCGCGCGTCAAAGGGGTGATTGCAAGCTTCGGCGGACCGCTTCCCGGGACCCTGACGGAATACATTTCCCTACCCGAGGATTGGCTTGTGAAGGCACCGGCTACCTTGACTGATGCCCAGGCCAGCACGTTGCCCTGTACGGGTTTGACGGCATGGACCAGCCTAGTCGAGCTTGGCCGACTTGCGCCGGGACAGACCGTCGTGGTCCAAGGGACGGGCGGGTTTTCGCTATTCGCGCTGCAATTGGCAAGGAGCGTGGGCGCGGAGGTGATCGTCACGACGACGAGCACCGAGAAGGCCGATCGCGCGAGGGCGCTTGGGGCTAAGCACGTGATCAATCGGGCGGAGGACCCCGATTGGGCGGCGCGGGTCGTCGAGGTCACCGGAGGTCGAGGCGCCGATCACATCTTAGAAGTCGCAGGTGGCGCCAATCTGGGCAATTCAGTGAGGGCGCTGGCGCCTAGCGGTCGCATCTCGCTCATAGGCGTCATCGACAGTTTCGACGCGAGCTTTCCGTCGGTCCCCGCGATCCATGGGTTTGCAACTGTTCAGGCTGTATTTGTCGGGCATCGCAGGGGCCTTGAGAACCTGGTCCGCGCCATCGGACCCAACGGCCTGATCCCGGTGATCGATTCAGAGTTCGAATTTGCGGCGTTCCCTGATGCTCTTGCACGATTGGAACAAGGTCCCTTTGGGAAAGTCGTGGTGCGTGTGACCTGACCGCCAAATTGGATTCGGCTGAGTGGCGCCGCCGCACCATATGCGGCGGCGCTTCCCGCCATTCGTCGAGATGGGGTGTGCGCTATTCGCGACTATCATCGGCGCGTCACAGCGCCGGCCATGGCATCTGAACGTAGCCGTAGGCGCTACCTTCTCGCGTGACGTGACCGATGCCGGGGAAGGGCAAGTGCATGCCGGCCACGATCAGGCTATCGGTCGACACCATATCGAGCAGCCTCTTGCGGGTGACGACCGCCGCTTCCTGGTCCACATCGAAAGCGATGGCCCATTCCGGATGGGCGAATTGCAACGCGGACGCGTGAATTACGTCGGTTAAGAGCAGCATGTTGGCGTCGCCAGAGCCGATCCGCAGCGCGAGATGGCCCGGTGTGTGCCCGGGCGCTGGTAGCGAAGTGATCCCGGGCACAATCTCGACCTCTCCGACAATCTTCCGCACTCTGCCGCGGTACGGCGCAAGCGATTTTCGCGCCATATCGAAGAACGGCTTCATCTGGCTGGGTGCATTGGACATGATGCCTTCATCATTCCAGAAGGCGAATTCGGGCGCTGCAACTACGATTTCCGCTCCGGGGAAAGCGGCCTTACCTTCGACGCCGACTAAGCCGCTGGCATGATCAGGATGGAGATGGGTAAGGATGACCGTATCGATCTCCTTCGGCTTAACGCCAGCGGCGGCGAGCGCTTTTGGTATATGGCCGAGCGTTGGGCCCATCGCGGATGCCGAGCCTGTGTCGATCAGCACCCGCCGGTCGCCTTTGGTCACAAGGTAAGCATTGACCGAGGTTGGGATTGCTTTCGGCAAGAATGCCTTTGCCAGGAGCGATTCGGCCGCAGCCGGATCGGCGGCTGGAAAGAGTTCGAGGCCGAGATTGAGATACCCGTCGCTCAGCGCCGTGATTTTCAGGTCTCCAAGATTGAATCGATGGACGGCGGGGAGTGTCGGCGGTGAGGGTGCGTCAATTGCTGCCGCCTGCGCCTCGAATTGGGGAACCCCTGTGAGGAGCAGGGCGCCGGCGCCGAGCGTGGCGCGGCCGAAGTTTCGACGGTCGAGTGTCATGATCCTATCTCCTGGATGGCAGCTGAGAATGGTCGCCAGAGCGGGGTATCTCTGCAGCGAGAATGATGCTGTCATTCTCGACCGCACCGAGCCTGCCGAAAGCTTTCGACGAAAGTTGAGCGGTTCGATGTGACTCACGACGAACTCCTTGCGTCCGTCAATAGTTCGTCCGATCTGAGTTGGGAACGAAGATGCAGTTCACAACTGCGAGATGCAGCAACGTTCGAGCACGCAGGATCTCGATCATTGGAGCACGGATCGGTTAATTCGGATCGTGGTTTGCGGCGTCGATCGGTTGATGCGATTCATGCTGGATGACTGGGCAAGGTCGCCTGGATCATGTCTTCGAGACTGCTGGCCCGTACTCCAAGCAGTTGCTCGGTCTCCGTAGCGTCCACAAGTAGTGGCTTCTCAAAGAGATACGACATCTCGACGGCTTCGTGAAAGCCCATGCTCTCTAGATCGGCAGAGGAGAGCTGCCGGATGTCGGGCGCATCGATGCCAAGGGCGGCTGCGAACTTTCCGACAAGCTGCCGGATCGAAGCGTTTTGACTCGGAACGTGAAAGGACCGATCCCAATCGCCGCTATGACGGGCGGCCGCCACGAGCGTCCTTGCCACGTCCTTGGTGAACGACCAGGCGTGAACTGCGTCCAAGTCGCCCAGAAAGGATACGGGCTCGCGTTTGAGCAGTGCGGGTAGTGCGAGCAACGAGAAGTAGGTGACCGCCCCTTGACCCAGATAATCGCTGGCTCGGACCTCGAGAGCGGGAACACTCGATCCCAGAGCGCGCTGCCACATGATGCATCTCACCGTACCTTTTCTTGAAGTCGGATCTAGCGCGAGTCCCGGAGTGAGTGGGCTCGGCGCGTTTGCGCCGTAACCATAAACATTGCCAAGGACGACGATCTTGGCGCCGATCGCCTCGGCAGCTTTGACGGTGCTGTCCATAATCGGAAAGAAGTCAGTGGGCCACCTGTGATAAGCCGGCATGGCGCACATGAAGATCATTTCCGCGCCTTTGCTGATTGCCGTCAGCCGGGCGGCATCGCGGGCGTCGGCTGAAATTGTGCGCACTTTTCCTGCGTCGATCGAACCGGCATTCCTGCTGGTCATAACCACATCGTGTCCTTGCTCAGCCAGGAGGCGAGCCGTCTCCTGTCCGACTGGACCGGCTCCCACGACGACATAAGTGCTCATCTTGGACCTCATCTGTTTTCGACGAAACAGAACCGTTTCTGGATTTGACGCCGTTGAAATTCGAGCACGATCCGCCAAATATTGAGCACGTTCAGCCAGGATTGGACAATTGCCAATGCTCCAAAAGATCGAGTCTGCAGGCTGGCCGATGGCGGCGGGCCTGGCAGCTTCGCGCCGTCAGTCGGGCGTCAGCGTATTGCATCCCATCGACGCCCACCGAATCGTCGTGCATCTAAGTCCATCGACTCGGACCTTTTGTCGGGAGACTGGCTACGCTGCTCTGCGTGGAATTGGTCACATTGATCTTATTCCCTCGGGGGCCACTGGAGGGTTTGACGCGGAGACGCCGTATGAATCCCTGGAGGTCCTTCTTTCGCCCGCTGTCCTGGACCGCGCCGCTGCTGAGACAGGACATCGTGGAGGTGCCTTCAAGTTCGAAATGCGCCATATGTTGCGCAACGAGAGAATAGTGCACTTGGCTCAAGCAGTTGAGACCGAACTGCTATCCGATAGCCCTGGTGAAATCTTATACGCGGACAGCATCGGTACTGCCCTCGCAATTCAATTGATGGGGATGACCACTCTTGAGCCTGCGCAGGCTGGTCGTCTTTCTGCTCTGCAACTCAAGAGAGTTACGACCTACATTGACGGGCATCTGGATCACCCTCTCACACTTGAGGTTCTGAGTCGCGAAGCAGGGGTCAGTAGCTCTCATCTGCGGGCCTGGTTCAAAGCGGCGACCGGCCTTACCGTACATCGCTACGTGTTGCGACGGAGGGTCGAGCGGGCGCGTTTTCTCCTCTTGCACCACAATCTACGGCCGAGCGAGGTTGCATTGGAGGTTGGTTTTGCTCACCAATCGCACCTTTCGCGATGGATGCGCAGAGAACTCGGATGTACACCCAGTAGCTTCCGGAAGAGGGCCTAATCAATCAGGGTTAGTCTCCTGCGTTTTGCCGTGGAGCCGAGCGTCCTGGCACCAAAGTCGTTGTGACAAGAGAACTAGCTCATTGATCTGCTGCCCTGCGTTCGGTCTTCGAGCTTGAGTAAGAAGGTCGCTGTCAAGCAAATGCGAGAGCGTGGACGCGTTCGAGTAGAAATGCACGCAAAGCCCGAGCGCAAAACGCGAGCGTTTGGCGCTCGGGAGGTGTTGGGCTTCGTGAAGAATCTAGAGCTTCTCGGTCCGCAGTTCGGTCAGAACGACCTTGCCTATCATGCGGCCGGACTCAACCAACCTATGCGCCTCAACGAGGCTGCTAGGCGTTTGCAAACCGAGGTTTTTGGTCATCGTGGAGCGAAGGACGCCATCGTCCACGAGCGCCGAGATCTCCTCGAGGATCCTATGGTGAGAGACGATGTGGGGGCCGCCGAAGAATGGGCCGGTAACGACATTCTCCCAGTGCAGGGACGCACTTTTGAGCCGCAATGGCGTCGCGTCAAGAACGTCATGATCGGTGATGACGCCGACCTTGCCGCGTGGTGATATGATGGCGGCGATCTCGGTCCAGTGCAGGTCAGTCTGATTTAGCGCGGCGACATGAGCAATGGTCGGGTTGCCAAGAGCGGCAAGTTCATCAACGATCGACCGGGAATGATCGATCACATGATGTGCGCCGAGAGATCGGCACCAATCTCGGGATTCAGGTCGAGAAGCGCTGGCGATGACATTCAGGGCGGTCAGCCGTCGTGCCAACTGAATCAGCATCGAACCGACGCCGCCTGCTCCTCCGAGGATCAATATCGAACCACGGTCGCAGTGTTTGCCCGGTGCCACGCGAAGCGCGTCAAACAGCAACTCCCAAGCCGTCACCGAGGTCAGGGGCATCGCAGCTGCCTCGGCGAAGGAGAGCTTGACCGGCTTATGCCCTACTAGGCGCTCATCGACAGTGTGAAGCTCCGCATTCGCCCCGGGCCTGGCGAAATCGCCCGAATAGAAGACTTCGTCACCGGGCCGAAAGAGTTTCACGCCGGATCCGACATCCACAACGACGCCGGCGGCGTCCCAACCCAGTGTATCCGCCTTCTCGCCCAAGAATACTCGGCCGGCTCGGACCTTAGTATCGACGGGATTGACGGAAACCGCTCGCACCGAGACGAGGAGATCGAGAGCCCCCGGTCGGGGAGCATTTTCGGTGACGAGCCTGAAGCATTCAATATCCAATGGGACATGGCCACGCCGAAATTTAATTGCTTGCATCGAGAGTCCTTTTGAGGTGCTGGAATATCGAGCAAATGGCCATAACTGTACGCGTGCGAAATACGGCCATTTGGCGTACTAGCTTCCCAAAAGGGAACTATCGAGATGAAGCGCAAACATTATAGTGACGTTCCAGGCTGCCCCGTGGAGATTACGCTCGATCTGCTTGACGGTCGTTGGAAGGGAGTGGTTCTCTTTCACCTGCTGGACGCGCGTTGCCTGCGCTTCAATGAGCTGCATCGGCGCGTGAATGGTGTGACCCAGCGACTGCTTACGAAGCAATTGCGCGAATTGGAGGAGGCAGGACTGGTCATCAGGACGGTTTATGCCGAGGTGCCGCCGCGCGTGGAATACAGACTTAGCGAAGAAGGCGAAAGCCTTCGGCCAATAGTCGCAATGCTTTCGCAATGGGGTAGGCGGCGATTTGAGCGACAGCGGGCTATGCAGGTCCCAAGTGACCCGCGTCGCGCGTCTTCGGCAGAATGACAGCCGCGCGCGTGAAGTGAGAGTTCGTGGCGAAAGTCCTGGGCGATCGAAGTGGAAGGCCGCGCTGCCGGGCCCGGAAATGCCAGAGGCGTAGAGCTTACAGTCGTGTACCTCATGTCATAAGCTTGGGAAATGCAGCCTCCAATTCATTGACGGCAGGTGGTCCTAGAGCGGCAGGTAAGGCGTTGTTAGCCATTACGAGCGCGAACTTCTAAGCCTGAAGTTCACCAAGGTTCCCAACCTAAGGCTCTGGAGCTCGTTGAGGGATCTCTTCGACACGCCGTAGGCGCTGTCACTTGCGAGATTCGGGCCCTCGTCGAAACGCCATGCGAGCCTTCCGTCCTCGAAGTTAGTCCGCCGTGATCAATCACCCCACTTCAAGGTGCGTACTCGTGTTGAAGCACAGTTTTTCCTATCGTACGGCCGAGGTGACCGACATCGGCCCGCGATGCGCTTCCACGCTGTCCTTTTCGGCTCCTTGGCCGAGGCGTGCGAAATCAGCCGCTGGTCGAATACGTGCTGACATTCGTCGTCGGCTGGCGTTGAGCAACTCGTCACTCCTCGATGGAAAGCACCAGCTTTCCCTTCCCTCCCGGCTCTCCAGCAGCTCATGAGCGCGGGGGGCCTGAGAAAGCGGAAAAAGCTGATCGATATGCGGCTCTGCGCAATGTTGTACACCGGATCGACGAGCTCGAGCTCGCAGCCGAAGCGGTAAGTCGTGGTCTTGGCTTCGGCTTTCTTCCGCTCGAAATCGCGGGACGATCGGGCAGGTCATAAAGGTTGGGCGGCTGAAGCCGGTGTCGCGCACTCTCTATGCCCTATATCCATCGCGACGATTGCTCCCGACGCATCTGCGCAATCTGATCGAGTACATTAGAACCGCGCACGAACAGACCCCCGGCGTCGGCCGACTAACGCAGGTACAGGGCCTCGCGAAGTCTTCAAAGGTCGGCACAAAATTGGGTTGACCATTCCCTGGGCTGCGACACCGCCGGTCCACCCAATTGCATTGAATGATAGCGGCCAGAACCGAATTATGCGCGGTCAATGAGTTCAGGAGGCCCATCAACCTTCGTCAAACACTTGGCGTAAGCCGCATAAAAAAGGACCCAAGCGCATGGGGGCTTGGGTCCAGGTGTCGGATCGCTGAGAGGAGCGCGTCCGCGTATTACTGGGAAGCGATGAAGAAAGGTTCGCGGTGCCGCGCTTCGCCCGGCTTGAGCCGCAAGATCGTCTTGAGCGTGTCGTAATAGGCCTGCCCGAAATGAACACCACGGTCATCAAAGTGGAACACGTCAACGACGCGTACCGTAAACGGCAACTCGCCCTGCAGACCTGCGCCGATCCATTCGGCATAGACTAAGTCGCGATCGCCAGCCCAGTCCAGAAGCGCCATATGGACGTGTGGAACGCGCCGCATGAGCCAAGCATAGTAGCCAGGGATTTCTGCCTTAACGATCGGGCGAGGCATCCCCGGATTGAGGATCGTGCCCGCCGGCGTGTAGAAGTTGGTGAAACCCATCGGACTGGGATTGCGCCATACGGCTTGGTAGGCGTCCACAAACTTACTGGGCTCCCAGCGGCCAGGCGGGTCAGCCTCTGTATCTACAACGCTTTGATCCCACTCTTCCGCGTAACCGGGAAAAGGTGGCGCATCTTGGAGGAACGGCCGAAGCATAACCGCGTGGTCCGAGTAAATTCTGAAGCGCGACGCATTGAGTCCCGTGAGGGAAACAGCGTAACACGCGCTCCAAGACAACTTCTCGCCGCTGTGCGTGCCGGAATTCTCGGTCTCCACGAATATTGAATTCCCGCGAGTGCGGTGCCTGATGGGCTTGATTTGGAGATCCGGGATCGCAGAAAGCAACTTCCTGATCGACTCGTCGACCTTGCTGCCCGAATAGGACAAAGTGAGGCCACTATCGACCATAACGACGTCTGAATTGAGCAAACCCATAAAGCCGTCGACGCTTGGTGATTGACCAAAGTCCTTAAATCTTTCGAACCATCGCGCCGCGGTGGCGCGCTCGAATTCGGTTTTCGTTGCTAGTGCAGTTGCCATTGCGCCTCCGGGAAGCACTTGATCTTAACGATACAGAACGGTAGCGTTAAGAATCGGAAGAGTCAATCGCGGAGACATAGATTGTCATTGAATGGTGCCCGGGTCATTGGGATTGCGCGATTCCCTGTTAAGTCGATGTCAGGCGAACGTATACAACGGTGTTCAGTCACGGAACGCGGGCTACATGGCGATCGCGTGTTTGCGGTGATCGATCAAGAAACTGGCAAGGTGGCAAGTGCAAAGCATCCGGCCATGTGGCGGGAGTTACTGCTGCACTCTGCGCGTCTGGTTCACGAAAACGAGATGTCACTGGAAGTCACGACGCCTCGGGGAGAGATGCACCATTTGCCGAGCGATGCGGCGAATGAATCGCTTTCACGCGAGCTGAAGCGCGCCGTGGCCTATAACAGTCAAGCCCCAAAGGCGATGAAGCTGGATCGGCTAGATCCGACGTCGTTGATCGACAAAACCGCTGAGGTGTCGATAGAACAGCAGCTGATTGCGAGGGCCGCGCCGGAAGGAACGTTCTTTGACTTCGGCCCACTGCACATCATCACGACCAATACGCTCGCAACCCTGTCGTCAACTGGCACGGTCGATCTGACGGACGCCGCCCGCTTTCGCGCAAACATAATTGTCGACTGTCCGGACGGGGGAGGCGGCTTCATCGAGAACACCTGGACCGGCCGCACACTGCGGTTCGGAGACGAATTATCCGTGCGGATAATCACGCCGACACCCCGCTGCGCAGTTCCGACGCTCGAGCATCGGGGGCTGTCGGCAAACGTCGACATCCTTCGTGCACTCGTGAAGTATAATCGGCTCGAAGTCCGGGGCGTTGGCGCCAGGCCTTGTGCTGGGGTTTATGGCCATCCAATAAGTCCCGGCGAAATCGAAATCGGAGCGCCGGTCAGGTTTATCGAGTAGCATCGCGCGCGTAGCCTTGGTGAGGGGACATGGAAGCCGAATCCGCCATATCGAAGAGAGTGCTACGAATATCCCCGGCCCGTGATCGCGTATTTGCCACCGCCAAGGATCTTTTTTACCGGGATGGCATTCATACAGTCGGTGTCGATATGGTCGTCGAAGTCTCCCGCATCGCCAAAACCAGCCTGTATCGCTGGTTTCCGAGCAAGGATGAACTCATCGCGGCGATCCTCGGCGATGAGAACGGCGAATTCTTCCGATAATGGGACAAGGTTTCGGCCCGCTATTTCGGCCAGCCAGACGTTGAATTGGTCGCTCACATCGAATGACTGTCATACTATGTCCGAGGGGCCTAGGTTTCGCGGGTGTCCTTTCCTGTACTTCACGGCCGAGTTTCCCGATTCGGACCATCCGGCCAGAAAAGTCTGCGAGGACAACAAAAGCGAGCTGCGCAAGCGTAGCGTGCAGCTGCCGAAATCAGCAGGGCTGAAGGAGCCCAACCTGTTGGCGGACGGCCCAGTGCTTCTCATCGAAGGCGCATTTGCGAACAGCCAGGTGCTGGGCAAGGGTGGTCCTGCCCAGGCCCTGGACGGAACAACGAAAGCGCTCACAAAGTACGCAAGGCCATCTTCAAGGGCGAAGAGGGGCTAGGTTTGGTCGCAAATCGCGCGCGCGCCCGCTTCTGCAAGCTTTTGCAGCAGATCCGGAGCGCCTCCAAGGCGCGCGTGGATCGCGAGCGACTCCAGCGTTGACCTCAACAGCAAAGCACGGCTTTCGAAGTCCAGTCGATCCTGCAGGTTAGGCGCTTCGCCCGCGCGCCGCAGCACAAGGCGTGCGCAACTGAGCCGCCATTCAGCTCCTTGTGAAAGTGCTTGGCGGACAGCCAGATACCGTTCCGAGATATCGAGCCCTGTCGCAAGCTCAAAGCAGCCTCTTGCTCCGTGGCTTCCGGTTGAAAAGAACTCGATCGCTGCGTCAAAGCCGTTTGCCAAAGCTAAAGACAATTCACGCTCTGCCAGAAAGCGAGCCGCTACGGCGTCTGCGAATAGCTGCCTGTAATGGCGCAGTGCAACGCCGTAAAGCTGCTCCTTGTTTCCGAAGGCACGGTATATGCTCGGCCGATTCATCCCGGTTGCGGCGCTGAGGTCGTCAAGCGTGGTGCCCTCGTAACCGTTCTTCCAAAATGTCTCGAGAATTGCGCCGGTCGCAACGTCGGGAACGTACTTGCGCGGCCGACCGCGAGCATTCGCACTCATCAAGCGACAATCCTTCAAGTTATAGCGATAGACGCGCACTACCTGCTGCCGGCGTCGCGACTGACGGCAGTTCGCACCTATAGATCACGAAGGTCTTCGGGCCGACGTGCCCATCGTTACCCCTTGACAGCTACAGATCTGTATTGCGTAAGTGTACAGATCCGTAGCATCATGGGGTCGGCATGTCAAAAGACGATCTAGTTTCTGGCCATTGCGGCCTCACCAACTCGCCAGTGGTTATGAACTCGCGGCGCGCCCAATGCTCTGCGGTCGCGAGGCGGAGCTGAACGAGTCAACACCAGCCTGCCTGTTGCAAGCACTGCGATACGCAACTGTGTCAATTACCTCAATCTCCGCGCGGTCCAGCAACTGGCTACCAAGATGCTGTTCCAAGGGCTTGATGTCAGTGCCAGGGTTGCTGGTGTGACCGCTGTATCCATCATGGGAAGTTTCGATGGATTTGGCGATGCTTTGGCTTATGTGACCGCGAAAGAGCAAACCGACAGGTAAATCATGGATGATCAGAAGAGAGGCGAACTGGACGAAAAGCTCTACCAGTTAATTGCGTCGTGGCAGACACAGAGCATGGCGGAAGCGTTCCGCCCCGGTGGAGAAGACTACCGAGGGCGCGATCCCAACCAAGTGGGGCCGCAGCACTTGGAGCGGCGCCGCCCGCCAGAGACGCTGGCAACTATTACTAAAGTTGCGACATGAAGTCTGGAGAGTGTATGTCTTGGCATGCTCGTTATAAGCTTTGAAGCGGCTGTCGCCGGATTTCTCGAACGGTTTCGGCATCTCTAATCTGTGATAGACCCTGAGCTCATTCGCAGCGCGCTCGGAAAATTTCGACACCAGCTTCGCTTCGGCGGCAGGTCCAATGAGGAGCAAAATGCAGCCTCATCCGCCCTGTGGAGGTTGGGGTTAGAGAATATGTAGAAAATCGGTGCGAAGAAAGGCCGCCTTTCTCCTTGGTCGTGGCGATTTATGCCGAAATAGTTCGGGACGACCGTGTTGCAGCGAACGTAAAGGTTGCGCGGAGGATATCTTCCAGCAGAAAATCGCGCCCTCGTGTTTCACTTTGAACACCAAGGCCGCGACCGATATTGCCGGCGCAACGACCGTTTTGGGATTGGCGTGCCATTTAAGCTGGATGGCATGAAAGAGAAGAGCCATTCGCGTCCAAGCTTTCGGGGCAATCGCGGCGCGTTGAAACTCGCATTTCCGCGTTCGCGTCGCGTTCTAAGGCGGATGCTGCCGACGCAGCCGGCGTTTTCATCAAAGTCGTGAAGGAGTTGTACGTCAAACGACAAATTCAGCGGCGCTTCACTCTGCGGCGCCTCTTCTTAAGTGTCTTTCCCGGGAGGTCTCCCAAACATGCAAAGCGCGCTCTGCATCATCCGAACGGAATGCGCAGTCATTTGTGGTTAGTTATCAAGTTCAGCAAGCTGTCGCGCTAACCTGCCTGTGAAGCTCGGAAACTTACCGAGAATGCCGAGTAAGGTATTGCGCGCGACCCGGCCAGTCCGTGAACGAACAGTCGCGGCCCGCGTAATTCGATGCGTCGCAGAAACAACGTTCTTTGCGATATTATGACGGTCCTTGGACCATTTTTCGAGCTGCGAATCGTCGCCATTGACGGCTGCCGCAAGTGGTGAAGCCAAGCTGATGGCGTCCTGAATGCCAGTATTCATTCCCTGTCCGCCCGCCGGGCTGTGGACATGGGCGGCGTCACCGCACAACAAAATTCGACCGTGCCGCATCTTTTCAGCAACACGATGCTGGATTCGAAATCGCGAACTCCAAATCATATCTTCTAGCTTAGGAATGTCACGACTAGGCCCTCGTTGGCTCAGTATGGCTTGAACGAATGGGATATCGAGTTGTTCGGGAGCACTGTTAACTGTTGCAACCACGCGAAATCGTCCGAGCGGAAGCGGAGCAACAACTATCAAGCCAGTTGGCGCAAAAAAGAGATCGACTTCGTCGCGATTAAATGGCCAACGCATGCTTACGTCAGCGAGGATAAAGTCGGCCGAATAATTTCCGCCAAGAAATGCTATATTGCTCCGAGTGCGCACCGTACTGTGTGAGCCGTCGCATCCCACTATCCATTTTGCACGGACCGAATGCTGATGATCATTTCCTGAAAAGAACGCAGTGACCCCATCCCGATCGCACGTGAAGTGTTGAAGTGTGAACGGTCTTGAAACAATGCCGCCGAGAGACTCAAAGCAATTTAAAAGGACATTCTCTGTGCGGTCTTGCGGGCACATTAGCGTGTAGGGGTACCGCGTATCCAGCAATGAGAAATCGATATCAAGAAGAATACGGTCACGGTCGCGAATGCGAAATCTCGGAACGACGACACCTTGTTCAACCATGGCCTCGCTTATCCCGAGAGGCTCAAGAACCTCCAACGTCCGGGCGTGAACAACCGCAGCGCGTGAAGTATTTGCGCCTTGCGCGTGCTGATCTGCAATTAAGACAGAGATGCCCGATTGTTTTAGTGAAGCAGCCAGCGCCAATCCGGTGGGACCAGCGCCAACAACGAGAACGTCGGCAGCTTTAGATAGTGTAGCCACGAAGTGCTCCTTCACTTGGTTCAGCCTGCCTGAACAAGGGTCACGCTCGTCCCAGTTCCTTCACCGAGTTTATGAGGGCCGACTCTGCCGCACACTCACAAGAACTCACACGACCTGCGACATCACTCTAGCTCCCGTGGAGCAAACAGATAGCAACAGAGAGCGACCGCCAAAGCGGTCCCGAAAGCTGTGAAGAGCCGCCCGTAGAGATCCGCAGGCGCGACGCCTGCAAGCTGGGCGGCCCTCACGTAGTGTCCTGAGAGCCACTGTCCCAATCCAGCTCCGCCGAAAAAGACAAGGTTCATCATCGTAACTCCTTGCCCGAGCAGATGAGCGGGCATGAAAGAGGCTGCATGCGCCAAGACGATGGCGAAGCTGGCACCGAAGCAGGCAGCAAAGAGCAAAAGCCCGAGCGCAAGCGCGCCAGAGCCGCTACCGTTTACGCCGAGTACCAACCAAGCGACCACCGTCGAAGCGACCGCTGTCGCAACAGTATACTTTGCATTGCAGCATAACCGGTTTAATGGAGCGAAGATTAATCCTCCAGCTGCAATCGAGACGCCCATTGCCGTCGCGCTTAAGCCGACGGCATCAGGGTCAAACCCGTGAACCTGCGTAAGATAGGGAGCGATCCATAGACCTCGTGTGGCAGCGACTACAGCATAGCTAACGAAAGCAAGGGGTAGGATCGGCCATAGCGAACGAATCCCGACAATCTGCCTCGCCCTCACGAGCGCAGAGATCAAACCTCCTGGCGCTTCGACACGCGGCGGATTCCGAACCACGGCTGCAACCCACGCGAGACTTCCCGCCGTAATGACAGCCATCATCAGCATTGTCGGTCTCCACCCGAACGCATCTTTTGCCAACGTTAGAGGTATGCCGCTAATCGGATCACCTAGGCTACCCAAGCCAAACAGCAGCGACGACATGGGGGCAAAACGCTCTGGCGGATAGTTTCGCGCAATCATGTAGAAGCCAGTCATCAAGACAGGCGCAAAGCCCGCTCCCAGCAATGACATCGCCACAAGCGCCTGAATAAAATGGATAGCGGTACCAAGCAGTACGCCACCCATAACGGCACCGCATAGCCCCACGATAAGCGTGTTGCGCGGCCCGTACAGATCCAATGCAACCCCCACAGGAAGCTGAGCGAAGGCGAATGCGAGAAGGAACGAGGCCTGTAGGCTGGCAACTCCGTTGACATTGATTGACAGGTTCCGCGCGAGTTCACTCGCAATGACGGCAAGGAATGCCCGATAAAAATTGCTAAGCAAATAAGCGAACAACAAGGCCGAAAACATAAAACAACCCGCTCTCTCTCAACTGCTATCGCTTCTTCGGTTTCCTCTAAACTTGGTCGCGCACGGAGCGGGCGAAGGAGGATGAAAGGTGCTACCACCTTGCGCAAGTCATTCTCGTCGCTGGTTTGCTCCGATAGGATGGATCGTACGAAAACCGCTCATCATACGGTTCCACGTATTGATCGTGCCGATCAGCAGGCTCAACTTCACCATCTCGTCGGGCGTGAAGTGCTCTTTCAGGGGCTCGTAGTCTCGATCGGGTGCGTGGGTCCTGACCAGTAACGTAAGCGAGTCGGTCCAGGCCAGGGCAGCACGCTCACGAGCGGTATAGAGCGGGGACTCGTGCCAGGCTGAAAGCAGGTAAATCCGCTCTTCAGTCTCCCCCGCCGCTCGAGCGTCCCGGGTATGCATGTGGACGCAAAAGCTGCAGGCATTGATCTGCGACGCTCGGATTTTTATTAGCTCGATGAGCGAATGTTCCAGCCCGCACTCGGAGACGTACGATTCTAGCGACATCAAGGCTTTCATTGCGTCAGGTGACTCTTCAAACGGATTCAAACGCGCTTCCATGCGATTTCCTCTTAGTGCCGGGAACGTTAATGGGGAGGCTTTCGGACGATTGGCCTTTCAGCAAAGGCCTGATTCAAAGCGACGTAATCAGCGACTTCTGTAGTGAAGAGGCTGGTCGCATCGCCTGAATGGAGGAAGGATCGCATCCTCAATTCCGTAGCACCGAAGCGAAGCCTGCGCGATTCGCTGAGCCTGCGCTCAGCCGCCTTACGCCAAGCTCTTAGTCGCCAAGGTGTGCTCCTCCAAGGAGTCTGGCGGATGGCGTACCAGCCACACGGTTGCCATCCGCCGAAAGCGCCAAGCGTTATGTACGGTGATATGCTTCGGCTGGCACGCCGGCTTGGCGGGCGACGTCCGCTAGATCAAAATGGAAGGATTCCCAGATGATCTTGCAGTCCCTGAATCGGAACAGAATGAAGGCCGGTGTTTCGATGCGAGACCCGTTCGGTTTGTCGCCTCGGAACGTAAAGGCCGGCGTGAAAGCGATTTTTCCCCAACCGCACAGAGTGTCCCCATCAGCCGAGAGCCCATCAAGTTGAACAGCGTAGTCTGGCGCGAGTTGAAAAAAGCGTTCTAACCCCTTCCGAAGTTGAGCCGAGCCCTCAGAACGAGCATTCATGGGTGGTGCAAGCAGCACCCCATCAGGGTGATAGATCGCCAAGGCCGCCTCTACGTCCTGGCGGCTTTTCACGCGAGCGAGCTCAAAGACGATTTCCTTCATTGCGGTTTCGGTTAGCTCGTTCGAGCTTAGCGTTGACGCACTTGGAGCGTCTTTTAGGATTGCGAGCATACATTTTCTCCTGTTGATGCGCTTGACAACGATACAGACCTGTACGTAGCTATGTCAAGCAGTCGAAGGAAAGGGCTTAACGTTGTCTAGTAGAAGTGGGATGCGCGCGTTTCAGCAAACCGAATGGGGTGGCTTAGACCGATTGCGGCTGACGGAGGTTGACCGACCGGTGCCGCTGCCGACCGAAGTTCTGGTTCGCGTTAAGGCTGCTAGCGTAAACCCGGTCGACATATTTACCGTTCAGGGGAAGGCATATATGAGGGCGCTAAGCCTACCATACATCCCAGGTTGGGATGTCGCAGGTGTCGTAGAGCAAGTCGGCTATGGAACGACGCGTTTCAGCGTTGGAGACGAAGTCTACGGCATGCCGTGGTTTCCACGTGCAGCTAGCACTTATGCCGAATACATCGTTGCACCTGCGCGTCATCTCGCGCGAAAGCCAAAGGGTTTGAGTTTCGAAGCAGCCGCGGCAGTTCCTCTCGCGGGATTGTCAGCTTGGCAAATGTTAGTGGACATCGGACAAGTGGGGCCTAGCACGAAGCTGCTGATCAACGGAGCGGCGGGCGGTGTCGGGCATTTGGCTATCCAAATCGCCAAGGCGAGGGGAGCGTATGTCGTCGCGGTTGCGAGCGCTGGCAAGCACGACTTCGTGCGCGAATTGGGGGCCGATGTCGTGCTCGATTACAACGCAGGACCTGTGCCTAACGTTGTGAACGATGCAGACGTTGTACTTGAGTTGGTGGGTGGTGAAGTTTGCCTCGAGATGTTGAAAACCGTACGGAAGGGAGGATTATTGATTAGCGCCCAGTCCGCCTGGGCGCCACAATTGAGGCAGGAGGCAGATAAGCTCGGAGTGAGATCATCTTGGTATCTCGTCGAACCGGATCGCTCGGACTTAGAGTCTCTGACGGAGCTAATTGAGCGCGGAGCTCTCAACATCTCGGTATCCGCGACGTTTCCGTTTGAGCGGGCGATCGAGGCGCTCGAGCAGGTGTCGCATCGCCGCTCGGCTGGCAAGGTTGTGCTCACTGTTTGAAGATCTATGCGGCCAACAATATCAAACTAACCGCCTGCCGACCGGGGGGCAGTAAGTGTCCCCCGTCGAACCAAATGCTGGCTTGAAGCTCATGCGGTTCGTCAAGCGATGGCGGCGGTGAAGCCAGTGAGTTTTCCTAGGTAATGCCCCGAAGGGCATTCTAATTCCTGGCTCCGTTCAGAAGAAAGTCAGAGCCAGGTTTAGATGCTCCAAAAACATTCGCCACTCGGGCTTCCGAGGCGGCGTTTTCGTATCCCGGTTGGCATGCGGTCGGTGGCCGCTTCGCCATGGCCATTGTCGCTGAGCGCAGGGATCCCCGGCACGCATTATGCCTTGTCGAGATGCAGAGAGCCCATCATTGGTCAACAACACTCATCTCTGTCCCCACTCCAGATTGGTTCGTGCGTGCTTGTACTAATCGGTAGAAGAAGCGCAACAGACCCCATCAGGCGCCAATAGCATTAACTCTGGCCCTGCGCGTCGCTTCCCGGCCAA
This sequence comes from Bradyrhizobium genosp. SA-4 str. CB756, assembly GCF_000473125.1. Lineage (NCBI taxonomy): Bacteria > Pseudomonadati > Pseudomonadota > Alphaproteobacteria > Hyphomicrobiales > Nitrobacteraceae > Bradyrhizobium > Bradyrhizobium genosp. SA-4. The sequence continues at coordinate 1,872,573 of NZ_KI421499.1, forward strand.
TTTCGCAATTGACACTTGGGCGGTCTTGCCGAAAGATACAGAGGAGTAGCGATACGAAGGTGTGGCATATGACGAAGAACGATAATCAGCTGTTGGCAACTCAGTTCGCACAGTTGCACAAAAGCAAGCCCTTCCAGTTGGTAAACGTTTGGGATGTCTGGTCAGCGCTCGAATGTCAATCGGCCGGCCATAAGGCTATTGCAACAAGTAGCTACTCGGTCGCGGAGTCTCTGGGCTACAAAGACGGAGAGAAGCTACCGCTGGCCTCGTTACTGAACGCAGTTGAAAAGATTGCGTCAGCGACGTCGATTCCGCTGACGGTCGACTTCGAAGCTGGGTTTGGGGATGCACCGCAGCAGGTTGAAGAAAATGTGAGTCGGGTTGTCGATGCTGGCGCCGTTGGCATCAATCTTGAAGACGGGCTTTCTCAAGGCAAACGTATTTTGGTCGACATCGACCGGCACTGTGAGAAGATTGAGCGGTCGCGAGTCGCTGCGGCATCACGTGGTATTCCTCTTTTTATTAACGCTCGTTTCGACGGTCTTCTCATTGCAAAGGCGCAGACCGACGAACTCATTGAGGAAGCGATGCGGCGAGCCGAGCGTTACGGGGCAGCCGGCGCGAATGGTTTCTTCGTTCCGGGATTAACCAAGCTTCCTTTGATTGAGAAGCTCAGCCGATCATTAAAGCTTCCCTTAAATGTCATGCTGATGCCGAATGGCCCGTCGATCGCGGAGTTGGCCTCCGCAGGCGCAACCAGAGTTAGCCTCGGACCGTGGCCGTTTGAGTACACCAGGGGCACTTTCCGGAAGGCGCTGAAGGAATTTGAGACCAACTCGTCGTCGTTTTTCGCAAGTTGAGTACGGAGCGGGCCGCGTTGCGGACTAACTCGAGCAAGGATCATGAAAGGTTACGCATACGTCGACGCTATCAGAATCGACGCTCTCACCGAGACAGACTGGCCCGATCCCCGGCCAAGGGATCACGACATTGTCGTTGCGATGAAGGCGGTAGCTCTGAACTATCGAGATTTAGCAATCGCCGACGGTAGCTATCACATTGCTGTAAAGCCTCCGCTGGTTCCTGTTTCAGATGGTGCAGGGGAGGTTGTCGCGATTGGTCGATCCGTTCGACGCTTCCGCGTGGGCGACCGAGTTTGCGCAGTGTATCTGCCAGATTGGAAACATGGTGCCTTACGACGTGAGTTCGCAGCACGGCGGCTTGGAGGGCCGAGCGATGGTGTGATGCGCGAACTGATGTGTGCCTCGGAGGAGGATTTCGTTCTCGCGCCACAGCACCTCTCCTTCGAGGAGGCTGCAACAATGCCGGTTTCTGCGGTTACTGCCTGGCAGTCGATGTTCGTTAATGGAGCAATTCAGCCTGGCGATAACGTCTTGGTGCAGGGAACCGGTGGGGTCTCGATCGCGGCAATTCAGCTTGCTCGCGCCGCTGGCGCGCGGCCTATTTCTGTCGTTCGAACTGATCGTCACCACAGGGATCTTCTGCGAATCGGCGCTACGGACGTCGTGGTTTCGCAAAACCAGGAGCTCTGGCCTGGCGAGGTTTTGAGGCTGACAGGTGGCGAAGGAGCTAACGTGATTGTCAATGTTGCTGGCGGTGAGACGGTAGCCCATTGTCTGTTAGCCGCGGCGGTGGGAGCGACTGTTCATTTGGTCGGATATGCGTCAGAAAAAATGATCTCATTCGACATGTTTGAGGCCATTCGACGGGCCGCGAAATTCTTCGTGGCTACAGCAGGAAGCAGAGAAAGCTTCGAGCGTCTGACGAGACTATTTGAGCTCGAACAGATCCACCCAATAGTTGGTGGTTGTTACTCGGTTCGAGATCATCGAGAAGCGATGGCGTCGCTCCGCAGGGGTGGCCACCTTGGAAAAGTTGTTCTGACATTCGATTAGAGCGACGTAAGTTAGAACGAGATAACAATTTCGCAGAATGCGAATCCGCTGTCCGGCTCAGATCAGACTACTGGCATCGGACAGCTCAGCATCGGAAGGACGAGAGAGGATCGCTATTATGAGCGGCGAAATAGCGCTGATGGACGTGCCTGGAGGTGTTGCCGAGCGCGAGCTCACGGCCAACGGAGTAAGATTCCGGTATCTTGAGCGCGGGACCGGTCCGCTCGTACTTTTCCTGCATGGCTTTCCAGACAACGCCCGCACCTGGCTACGTCAGCTCGATCATTTTGCAGCCGCTGGATATCGGGCCGTGGCTCCTTACATGCGTGGATATGCGCCCAGCTCGGAGGCGAAGGATGGCCGATACGACCCGGAAGTTCTGGGCACGGACGTAAGCGCTATGATCGCGGAACTGTCTCCCGGAGTACCGGTCGCTGTCGTTGCAATGGATTGGGGCGGTGTTGCATTACAAGCAGCGTTGTCGACGGGCACTGCCAATATCTCTGCGGCGGTCTTGATGAACACCGCTCACCCTTACACACTTTCGGACAGCGTCAGAGATCCGGAATTCGTGCACCGGTCGTTTCACTTCTGGTTCTTTCAGCTGGACACAGCGGAATGGGCCACAGCGATGCCGGGGCTGCCCATGGTTGATTACATTTGGAGGATTTGGTCGCCAAATCTGAAGGACGATGAACATATCCAATCGGTCAAGGCGACGCTTTCTGCCCCGAACGGGATCAAGAATGCGCTCGGCTACTATCGTAGCCTTTGGCATGCCGTCCGGGCAAACAAGGTCCCTGCGGGTCTGATCAGGACACCCACTCTTTCAATCTTCGGCGCAACCGATTTTACAGCGCTGCACTCACATTTGGAGCAACGCGGATTTTGCGGCCCATATCAGCGCGTCCTCTTGCCTGACGTCGGCCATTTCCCGCATCGGGAAGTACCGGACCAATTCGCCGCGCTGGCGTTGAACTGGATCGGTCAACACTTTGCCAACGCGCTAAACCCGACGGTCTCAAACCGGCCTGATGCAAGCAATTAACGTTCACGTTCCAGTAGAGCGTTTCGGTAAGAGTTCGGAATAGTTTGCTCCGAGACGAAGACAGGGGCGCCCACGTAAGGAGGATGCGGATGTTGCGCTAGGGCGGCACACCAGTTCGTCTGTCGCGAGAGACGATGAAGGGCCATGGAACAAGGCTAGTGCGCGACACCTCGTCGCGTCGATGCTGCGTCAGAAACAAGGTTGATCAATATGGACCGCGGAATGTATTGGCCATCTATATAGCTAGCGGCTTCCACAAAACTGGTCTGCTGATTGCAGCTGCCGGTTGGATCAAGCGTTTCCATTACCTCGCAGACCGAACAATCCATTGAATGGAAATCAGCGGCTGGCCCAGCGAAACCCTCATTTCTCTTGCTGGTCCACGATGGCATTGAGACCATCTCGGCTAGATACGGAGCGATATCAGTAAGAGGACTGTCCTGTATCGCATTTAAGGGCCGGGGGACGTAGTCAACTCGCCCGATTGCGGACGCCGAGGTAAGCCCGCTGCGTTCTGCCGTGTTCCTCATCGCTACCGCGCGAGACTATGTTGTCCAGGGTGGCCTTACGGACTGTCTCAAGAGGAAAATTGAATCAGAAATCGTAGGTTTGGGGTGGGTAAAAGCGGCGGCGCTCGTCCGCTTCCGCGAGCGCACGGTACTTGCGTCGGGCTACGATGTTCTGCGACTTTGTATCGCTGACGATAGCCGCTCCAATCCGCCGGCGGGGTGCGTCCAACGTGCAAGGACCATCAAGCCCGTGAGAGCTCGCTCCGCGCTGCGGCGAGCGTCTTCCGGTCGGACCTGGACATGTGATTGGCAGCTCTTGAGGCACAGAGATGGCGTTTTGCTTTCGCTGCCCATGGAGCCCTCGTTGCTCAAAAGTGGCAGATGAAAGTACGCCGACTGCCAGCCGGCTCATTCATCAGCGTCATGATTGGATGACTAACATGCGATTTTTTAATTCAGATTGCGATGTTACCATCACGTCGGAAGTGAACCTTCCAGCGGAAAGGCTTGAATATGAGTGGCATGACGGATCAGCGTACTAGAAATGTAGTGGCACTCTTCGCCAAGGCCTTGACGGAGCTGCGCGAGCTTCGGGAAACTGAAGAGCTCGAGCTTGATGAAACAGTTCGCGCGAGGGCGCCCGGAAAGTTCATCGAGCTGGAGCGCGGTCTCGTGCACTACGACCTCACTGGACCGGAGGAGGGGCAGACCGTGGCGCTGCTAGGCGGTGCCACAATCGGAATGTGGTTCTGGGACCGAACGATCCAGCCGCTCGTCGCGGCCGGATTTCGTGTGCTCCGGTTCGACTTCTTCGGTCGTGGTTTCTCCGATCGGCCTTACGATCCGCAGACCCCCGCATTCTTCACGGATCAGATCGATCAGATTCTTGATCGGCTCAGCCTGAATCGTCCCGTGCACCTGGTGGGGATCGCGATGAGTGCTCTGTCTGCGATACACTACGCCGAGCTGAAACCGCAATCGGTTGCCTCGATGAGCTTGCTTACGCCAGACGGGCTAGGGACGGCCACTGGTCCGCTTACCGAACTGATGCTTGTCCCAGGCGTCGGCGACTACCTTTTCGAACTATTCGGAGCCCAGGCAATCACGCAACGTCTGCGGGCGTATTCGTCCGACCAGAAAATCACCACTGAGCTGCTCGGGAGAACAGCGGAAGAACTCAAGATCAAGGGATACAAACGATCCGTTCTGTCCGGGCTGAGGCACATGCCCGTGCAGGACGATTCGGCAACGATGGCACGGGTTGCTGCTCATAAGGTGCCCACACTCGTTATCTGGGGCGATCAGGATCCAACCACTTTCGATGCGGAACGATACACGCGAATGTCGGATCTGATGCCGCATGCTGAAAGCCATCTTCTGAGGACAGGACACCTTCCGCAGTACGAGGCTCCTCATCTCGTGAATCCACTTCTAGTCGACTTCTTACAGAGAGCTTCCGTCAAAGCAATCGCAGCTTGACGCCACAGGAAGGATCAGCGCATGCCAGTGCTTCCAGAATTAAGTGACAATACTAACTTGCCCGGAACATCCGAGATATTCGCGCGTGTGCTTGCAGCTGGAATTCCTATTCCGCGGCTTTACCGAGCGTTAGGTCACGCTCCCGAGATGCTTAAAGCATGGACGGATTTTGCCTGGCCCCTGAGGACGAAGGCCAAGGTCAGTCGGGTATTACGTGAGCTCATGATCATCAGAGTCGCACAAATAACCAATAACGAGTATGAAGTCGGGGTTCACAAGGTGATGGCCCGCGTTGCCGGTGTTTCGGAAGCCCGCCTCGATGCCTTGACGGACTGGCGCAACTCCAATGAATTCTCGGACGTGGAGCGCGAGGTCCTTCAGCTTGCGGAAGAAATGGCAAACGGACCAGGAGGTAGGCCTGAGACCGTCGAAGCGTTGCAGAGGAGGTTTTCCGAGGCAGAGCTGGTCGAGTTAGTGCTCAGCGCAAGCTTTTACGTGTGCGTCGGAAGAGTGGTGTCGTCCTTGCAGATTGGACCTGAGGAAGACAATACCTTGAAGCTGCTGCATCAGCGAGCGCCGCAATAAGTCGGGCGACATTGCCTTGATCAAGATGGTTAGATCTGTCCCTCTATGAAAGCTCCAGTAGAAGCTCTCGAGTCCTGGAATGCGGCCTTTCGTGCCTCCGACGATGACTCGTTCCAGGCTTCATGGATCTCCTTGGCAAGATCCAGGAGTGGCAAATGGCGCGGATTGCTCTTGTGCCAAACCGCCCAGTAAGCTCGGCGGCCGCCCGGCGCGAGTGGAATGAAGCACAATCTCGGGTCTCCCTGGTACTTCCGCATATAGCGCGAGCCCACAACCCCCACACCTTGTCCTGCAGCGGCCAGTTCAATGATTGCCTCGGTCAGCTGGACCCGCCAAATGTTCAAAGGTTTCGAGCGGAGCTGGCCGTTCCGATCCTTTTGAACGGCGTCCCGGAGGCGAAGTTCATCGTGATCTGGAATGTCGTAGATCAGAATTGTACTGTCCGACAATTCGGTCCAGCGCAGAGACCGGGAGCCGTTCCGGCGGCTGAGAGAATGTTCTGATCCCACGACGGCAACCATACCGTCGACAAAAAGTTCAAAACGGGCAAACGCTCGATCCGAGGGAGGGCGCGTTGTGATGATCATGTCGACGTGATGGGCTTGAAGGGCCGAAAGCTCGTTTCGGGTCTCATCGAAGATGATTCTAGCATCGATGCGCCGGTGAGTGGTGGTGAAGCGGCTAACTGCCGTAGCAAGCCAGGGGTAATGAGTGCAACACCCGGCGGTCAAGCGCAGCGGTACCCGACCTTGTTCATGTTCGCTCCGAACAGCGTCTTCAGCGGCTGCTAATTCCGACAGGACCCGGTCCGCATATGCTTGCAAGCGCTTGCCTGCAGGCGTAGCAATCATTGTCTTCCCTATGCGATGGAAGAGCGCGATGTTGAGATCTCGCTCGAGATTTAGTAGTTGGTGACTTACGGCAGATTGGGAGAGATGCAGTTCCCTCGCGGCCCGGGTAACGCTGTTTTGACGGGCTATCGCCACCACCAGACGCATATGGCGGGATTCGAGTTTAATGCGGCTCGACTTTCTCCCCACTCTGATCTGCTTATCTAGGATCATTATCGCCCCTCTCGCGGCAGTGATGTATCGGATGCGTTCATCATAGCAAGAATAGAGATGCGTTTAGTTGTTGGGCGAGGCGAGGGCGGCATCGCTACGCAGGCAGAATCCACCGCTATCGCTATTCGGAATCGCTCACTCGCCGGAGCGCAACAAATCCTGGGAGATCTTCTACCCTCCTGATCCAATCGCCAACCCGACCGAGGTCCGCGAGGGCAACACCGGCTTCCGGAGCGAGCGCGGCATAGCTATAGAGCGCCAAGTCGCAGATGGTCGGCGTCTGGCCAGCAAAGAATCGATCTTGGACGAGATGGGTATCCATCGCCCGCAGCAATCTTCTTCCCACTCTCTGTGCCTCGACCAGGTCGCCGTTCCCGCCAAAGAGGCGAATGACCCGCGCCCTCGCAATACCATAGGCGAGCGGGCCGGCGGCGCGGCTGAGCCAGGTCTCGACACGAGCACGCCGGATCGGATCAAGCGGCAACCAGTCGGTTCGGTTCTCCCGGCGGGCAAGATGGACCAGGATCGCATTCGACTCCGCAATTACGAGATCGGCGTCCAGGAGGACCGGGATTTCGCCGTAGGGATTAAGCTTCAGAAAGCGCTCGGTCCTGTTTGCACGGCTCGCCAGATCGACGTCAATTCGTGCATAGGGCAGGCCAAGCATTGACAGAAGAAGCTCGACCCGATGAGCGTGCCCAGATTGAGGATGTGTATAGAGCGTAAGGTTCATTACTTTCGGCCGTTGACATGGAGACGGACAGGTATGTATCGATATTGTATGGATCTGTCCAGCAGCGAGGAGGGACGTATGAGCAGGGGTCCGGTGGTTGGCATCTATGGTGCGGGAGGTCATACCGCGCGACTGGTCGCGCGGGAGCTGAAAGCGCGAGGACTGGAGATGCGGCTTGCGGCACGGCAGCGAAATGCGGAAGCCGTTGCGGCGGAAATCGGCTGCGAGCTTGAGCTGTTTGAAGCAACCGATGCGGCGGCACTCACTCGGTTTGTGGCCGGCCTGGCCGTTCTCGTGAATTGCGCGGGACCGTTCGGCGCCACGGCGCCATTATTGGCGCGTGCGGCGATCAACGGAGGTGTGCATTATATCGATGTGACGGGGGAGCCGCCCGTCGTGGAGCTGCTCTGCCGGGAGCTGGACAAGGCGGCCGCGCTTGCAGGCAGTTACGTGGTACCAGCCGCCGGATTTTTTGGAGCGCTCCCGGACGCGCTGGCGTCTGCGACCGTGGCGCAATCGCCGCAGGCCCAGACAGTTGAGATCGCGTATTTCCTCAGTTCATGGGCGATGACGCGAGGTTCCGGGCTTGCGGCGCAAGGACTGCGCGGTCGGCAATACCGTTACGAGAATGGCCGGCTGATCCAGTCGGAAGAAGCGCCACGGCTCTCCCGACATGTTTTCCCGGCGCCAATAGGCGATATCGCCGTGCTTGATCGCTATCCCTCGCCCGAGGTCGTCCTGACGCCACGGCATCTCGGCATCAGGAATGCCACGGCTGTCATGAGTGCGTCGACGTTTGCGGTGCCTCAGGACCAATATGGGATTGGCGAACAAGAATTCGTGGTCGAGGTTCAGGCCAGCGGCGAGGAAGTATGTCGTCGATCCGTCGCAGCCGGACGGGACATATACGCGATAAGCGCGCCGATCGTCGGCGAGACGGTACATCGCCTGTTATCCACGAAGCTTGCTAAGGGGGGAGTGGCTACTCCGGCTCAGCTCTTCCCGCCGGCTGAATTCCTCTCGGCTCTCGCCGATCGGTTCTCCAGATTGGAGATTGGGAACAGAGTGCTTCGAGCGAGCTGAAAATCAAGCCGGTGCGCCGATCAGCTTTGCACCTGCCTTAACAAGTTGCTTCGCCGCACTCGACTTGGCCATTAGCAGCGTGTTGATGAAGGCACCCTCAATGAGCAACATGAGCTGATCGGCGACGGTGTGGGGATCTTCGACCTCGATTCGGCGGAGAAGGTTGAGCATCCGCTGCCGCAACTCCTGCTTGTTGCGGATGCAGATCTCGCGACTGGAATGACCGAGATCCGGAAATTCAGTGGCCGCAATCTGGAACGGGCAGCCGCGGTATTTCGGACCAGCGACATAATGGCTGATCCACCGCAACTGCGCGAGCAGCTCCGCCGCGGCATCCTCGGGATGCCGCTCGGCGATCTTGTCCCACTGTTCCCAGAAGAGCGCATCGCGGCGATCAAGAAATGCCGCGACCAAGTCGTCTTTTGTCGGAAACCAGCGGTACAGGCTGGTCTTCGCGACGCCTGATTTCTCCACGATCGTGTCGACGCCGACGGCTCGAATGCCTTCGCGATAAAAGAGTTCATCGGCAGTATCGAGGAGCTTTTCGCGGACAGCGAGGCCGCGCTTTTGAGGAGAGGACATCGACTTATCCCATTGTGTCTCGCAACTTATTACCCTGTCGGTCGGGCTGCCGCAACATGGGTGACGAGTGGCCATATGCGCGCCGCCCACGGTTCTATTCCATCGGTACGGAGCTCATCAATCTATTCATCGCATCATTTCGATGAAAAACATGAGCTTCATGCATCGTGCGCGCGCAGCTAACGTAGCCCCGTTCGAGCTGTCCTGCTGCGGAAATCGACGAGATGGGTATGGCAAAGCGCCGAGATATTACCGAGCTGAAGCGCGCCATATGTCAGTCAATCGATAGGCGCATGGTCACCCTCATTGAACTCAGTCATTCCGTCCATGCCACGCCAGAGCTGGCATTCGAGGAGTGGAAGTCTTCCGCCATGGTTGCTGCGGCCGCCGAGGAAGCAGGGCTGATCGTGCAGCGAGGCGCGTTCGGACTGCCGACCGCGCTCGCGGCCGAATTCGGCGAGGGGGACCACGCGGTGGCGGTCCTGTCGGAGTACGATGCTTTGCCCGATGTAGGCCATGCATGCGGACACAACATAATTGCTACTATTGGTCTCGGTGCTGCCTTGGCACTTCGGGACTTGGGCGCTGATCTCCCCGGTCGAATCCGCTGGCTTGGAACCCCGGCCGAGGAACGTGGATGTGGCAAGGAGATCATGGCCAGGCATGGCGCCTTCGAAGGCGTTTCAGCCGCTCTTATGGTGCACCCAGCTGGGATCAATGCCAAAGCTTTTCGTGCTGCCTGCCTGTGTGAACTGGAGGCCGTGTTCAAGGGCAGATCGGCCCACCCGGCGATCAACCCAAGCGATGGACGGAATGCGCTTGATGCAGCGATCGGGAGTTACCAAGCCATGGCGGCGCTGCGGCAGCATTTGCCGGCCGGCGATCAGGTGAGCGCTGTTCTGACCGAAGGCGGTAGGGCTCCGAATGTAATCCCTCATCGAAGCGTATTGAGGGTGTTCGTCCGCGCACCCGATGCCGAACGCCTGAGAACCATCAAAGCTCGCGTCGAGGCCTGCATGACCGGTGGCGCGGTCAGTGCGGGTTGCGAAGTTGAGTGTCATTGGAACGAGGCGGACTATCTGAGCTTCAAGATCAATGAACCGCTCGCGGATGCATACGAACTGAATGCCCGACAACTTGGTCGTGACGATTTTGTGCCCGTGCACAAACTGCCTGTCGGAGGCGGGGATATAGGCAATGTGAGCCACCGCGTGCCGACGCTCCATGCATTGATATCATGCTCACCGCGATCGGTTCGGCTTCATGATCCGGAATTTGCCACGTGGGCGAAGTCGGAGCGGGGAGACAGGGCCGCACTCGAAGGTGCTAAAGCCTTGGCCATGACTGCGATCGATTTCCTTTCAAATGCAAAAGTGCGTTCGGCGGCCGAGAAGGCGTTCGCCGAAGACGCCTTGGCGTCAAAGCGTGCGATCGAGTCTGCATGGCGATCTTCAGGAGCAAGTGAGCGCGGAAGGTACGCCACTCTGCCATGACGATTGCTCGCGCAGGGCACTGGGCGAGACCAGCCAAAATGAGCTCTAAAGCGGTCAAACTTTCTGATTTCAACGCGTTTAAAGGGGTGAGCTGAGATGAAGAGCAATGTTACCTACGTCCTCGTCCACGGAGCATGGCACGGCGGTTGGTGCTGGAGCCGCGTGCGGCCGTTGCTGGAAAGTGCAGGCGCCCGCGTATTCACACCGACTTTGACCGGGTTGGGTGAACGCGCTCATCTTCGAGAGCCGGTGCCAAGTCTCGCAACTCACATTGAGGATGTCGTAAGGTTGATCGAGGCCGAGGAGTTGGATCATATCGTGCTGGCGGGGCACTCCTACGCAGGAATGCTCCTGCCGGCGGTTGCCGAGCGCGTGAAGAACAGGATTCACCGCCTGGTTTATCTCGACGCTGCCGTTCCAGCGGATGGCGATGATTTGGCATCGCAGTTTCCGGGCTCAACGGCCGAAGACGTCGAGCGTCGAAGATCGGCATTTCGCAGCATGTCGAAGGATGGGAAATGGCTTCCGCCATTCCCTCCTGAAGTCGTCGGGGTTCTCGATCCGGCCGATGCAGCATGGCTCAATCGCCAGCTCACGCCTCATCCTCTTCGCAACTTTTTGGAGCCTGTGAGCTTGAAGAACGGCGGACACGCTGGCCTTCCAAAGACCTACGTGGTCGTGACTCAGCCGCCGACGACACAAATGGGGTACCCGCTCCACGGAGAGCTTGCGAAGAAAAGCAGTGAATGGACCTATCGCGAAATCGCCTGCGGACATGATTTGATGATCATTGATCCAGCGGGAACGGCGAAACTTTTGCTCGAGGCGGGCGGACTGACATAATGCGGGTTAGTTTACGTGGATATTAGATCACTAGACAACCTGCGGGTAGTCGAGAGATCGGGTCCGAAACCGGCATTGGGCGTTATCATATGTGCTCGTGCTCCGCTGTCCCGCTTTCAGATGGAGCCGGGGCGGTGGTCCCGCAGGCGGCCAGGTCACCCGCGCGGCCGTTGGGGATATGCCTGGCCAAGGTGTTCGCCGGACTGGATTGATGGCCTCGCGGAGTCCCAAAACAGCGTGACGACGACTCGGTCGGCTCGGTGACGGAGTTTTGTCTGATGGCCGATGTCTGATTGAGAAGGAGGTTATGCGTGCGCTCGAATCTCTCTGCCAAGGAAGCCGCAATGCTGCCGGTCGCAGTAGTCGCTGCGTGGCGCTACTAGCATCAAACAAGTCATGTCTGCCGTGGTGCGACGTAATCGTTCAGGTATAGGCTGAGCTCCAACCGCGACCCTCCAGCTCGCACAGGCGATAGGCGCTTGCGTCATCGCCAGGACGCGACATTCGATCATGCGGACCACCTTCGCACGCTCTTTCTTCCGAAGTCTTGGTTGGATCGCACGGCAGCCGAGACGAAACGCCTTTTGAGCTCACAAGCGGCCGCGGCGCCGAAACGGTTGTCGATTTGGCAGCTGCAGTTCGCCTGGAGAAGTGGATCGTGTGGACGAAGGATTGCTTTGTTGCAAATGCCGTCGGGCTGGAAAAGGCGATCTCAGGTGTCAGAGTGGCAGGCACTTGCAGCAGCATGAACAAATCGAAGGGATTGCAATCCCACTCAAAGCACCGCCGCACACTCGCGTCGCTTGCTCTACGGGCGGTTCATCTCTTGAAGTCCCTTTGTCATTTTCGTCTACCTCGACAGCTGTTTACTCTTTGGAAAGCTACAGACTGGTAGCTATAGTGGCTTCTGGTTGAGTTGATTCGCATGGATCATGTTCGCATCCGGTCTCGGACGCAGGCGATCGCGACGAGGATTGCTCCCGTTTGGCGTCGCTGACCTCCAGCAAATTAAAAAGGGGAAATCTGATGAATATCCCAAGCGCCTCGTCGCAATCGCCCTACTACAGCATGGTAAGGCCATCACGGTCTCAGCAACCATTGGTCACCAATTCAAAAGACGCACAGAGCGCACCAACGCCGCTCGATGGAGGCGGCGGCACCCATCAGCCATCGAACTCCAGCGCGGGCCCTGATTATCTGGCGATCGACACGTTTGCCGCACTTCTCAGCGCGCAAGGCAAGTCGGTCGTGGCGCCTAATATGGCGCTTGAGTTGACGCTTGACCAATCAACGGACAGTGGATCTCGATCCTCGAGTACCGTCAGGTCGACGGGGACTGGTGGGGCCGGCCCTTGGCTGACCGCCGCCGATATCGCCAATCGGATAGCGAAGAGCATTGGGTCCAACGGCGAGGTTAGCCTGCAGGATGCCGAGAAGGCTTTCACCGCTCCGAACCCAGGCAAGCAAACGAACTCGTACGCAACCATCGCTGAGGATTTCAAGAAACTTGCCGGTGATGATGGTCAGCTGTCGGTCCCGGAACTGACATCGGCTATTCAACAATATATGGACGCCCATAGCTCCGGTGGATCCCGTCAAGGCAAAACAACGACCGTAATCGTTTAGTCGGTTCGCAAGCGAAGACAAGTTTCCATAAGGTTATCGCGGCGGAAACGTCAGCGCTCGAAGCGGAGCGTCTCGCCCGAGCATGTGCGTCCTCACAGGGAACGAAGGCGACGAGCGAGATCATGACGAATCACTTGACCTATGGAGAGCAGCACCCGTGACCAAAATTCTGGATGGGCAGGCGGCCGGTCTCAATCGCCGTCGCATCGGAGACCATATCGTTACTGCCATCAGCGATGGCTATCTTGATCTGCCTTTCGAGCTGCTGAGCGGAATAGCTCCTGCGGATGCGGCGGAACTGATCGCCGCTTCTGGGCGACCCCGATCATCGGTGATGGCGCTTGGAGTTTACGTCATTGAAGGCGGGGGCAAAACAATGCTGGTGGATGGCGGCGCCGGCGGAATAAATGGCTGGGGCGGGCGCCTTCAATCTGGTCTGGCTGCGGCCAATATCGATCCGAGGCAGGTGGATGCGGTTCTTTTGACCCACGCTCACCCGGACCATCTCGGTGGCTTGTTGGGTGCGTCGAATTCGGCACGGATATTTCCAAACGCGGAACTCGTGCTCCATGAAATGGAGCTCAGCTTTTGGATGGACGACGGGCATCTTAGTCAAGCCCACGAGACCGCGGTCCCTTTCTTTCATCTTGCGCGGAATGTCTTCGATGCCTATCGAGGACGGGTTCGAGCCGTGTCGGAGGGAGCAGTGCTGCCCGGAATCAATATAGTCCATTTACCGGGGCATACGCCGGGGCACTGTGGGTACCGCATTAATTCCGGGAACGAGGGCCTCCTGTTATGGGGAGATATTGTTCACTATCCAAATATCCAGGTTGTCCAACCTGAAGTGACGATCGCTTTTGATGTTGATCCCGTCCTTGCGGCACAAACGCGAAAGAGAGTGCTGGATATGGTTGCTGCGGACAACCTTCTCATCGGCGGTATGCATCTCAATTTTCCGGGCTTCGCTCGTATCCGTAAAATACGCAATCAGCTCTCCGTATTGGAGGAGCCTTGGTCGCCGACGCTCATCTGAGGAGCCGGAGCTGGGATATTCTCAGATCGCGGGTTGGGCAGTTTCCACGGGACAATGGTCGGGGCTCTTCTCGTTGGTTTGATGGACAGCGCCACCGAGGCCGGCGGCATCCTGATCAGGCCGCTGCCGGGCGCGACCAAGCTGAAGCCGGCCTCGGAAACGCAGCCGTTCTTCGGCGTTGCGCCCGAGATTGTCGATGCGGACGGCAAGGTGCTGGAGGGCGAGACCACCGGCAATCTCTGTCCCACGCGATCATGGCCGGGCCAGAGACAGGCGATCACACCTGCTTCGAGCGGACCTATTTCTCTATCTACAAGGGTAAGTGTTGTACGGGTGCCGGCCGCCGGCGCGGCTCCCAGGCCTATTCCTGGATCCCCGGCCGCGTCGACAACGACATCAATGTCCACAGCCACTGCACGGGCACCGCGGAAGTCGAGGGCGCGCTGGTCGCGCACGATAACGTCTCGGAGGCGGCCGTGGTCAACTTCCCGCACGATATCAAGGGCCAGGGCATCTACGCCCAGAACCGGCAGAGACAGGCGCACGATCTGAACACCGATGGGGACCAGAGACGAACAAGTCATGCCGACCCTGCAAGCAGAAGCGTCGATGCTCTCTGCGTGCCAGAGACGGCAGAGGCCTAGCTGCAATGACCACTTGATTGCAGCAGATCTCATCAAGAGTGAGCACTTGATGTGAAGGGGCTAGCGAAATGCCGACACGGTTCGAACAGAATGAATTCGATCGAGAACACGTTCCAGGAGTTTATTGACGCAATCCAGACGGCTGGCGATGCGAACGCATTTGAACGTATCGCGACGCGGCTGGCTGAAAAGCTTGGATTTCAGCGATTTGCCTATTTGCGCTTGAGCGGGAACGAGCCCATGCTCATTTCATCCTATCCAAAATCCTGGACCAGCCGCTACTTTCATCTTGGGTATCAGCAACTCGATCCGGTGGTCCTCCGTGCCAGGATCGAGCGTGACTTGTTCAGTTGGGGAGGAGAGGGCCGCATTGCGGTCGGTTCGCGGGCGCAGCGTCAATTCTTTGATGAGGCGACTACCTTTGGCATTCGATCGGGAATCACCGTGCCAATAAGAGGCGGTTTCGGGCGAATGGCAGCCTTCACCCTGGCGTCGGGCGATCGCGAGATCGATATCGATCGACTTGCTGGCGAGTCCCGGGACATCATCCACCAAGCCGGTTTGTATTTCCACGTGCACGTCGCCGCTCGCCCGGACGCTGCCTTCGCGACGCGCCAGCTCAGCAAAGGTGAGTTGACCCAGCGCGAGCGCCAGTGCCTTGCATGGGCGGCCCAGGGCAAGACCGCCGCAGATATTGCGGTTCTGGTTGCAATTGCACCCCGCACAGTTGTCTTTCACCTTGAAAACGCGCGGCGCAAACTAGGCGCGGCTTCAATCGCCCAGTGTGTGGCGATAGCCTTGGGTCGTGGTCTGTTGAGCTGACCGACTTTCGATCACGCATGCCGACGAGATTGCACTGGCCCGCACCGGCCAGACGAAGGCTGCATTGTGTCCTATCCAGACTGGTCTAGTGTGATCCAACACGTGCGAAGCCGCCTGCAAAATCTGACAGGCGATCAACCGCGCGCTTTCTGGTTTCAAGGCCTCCCGGATAATCTGAGGAGGTCGGCATGCACGCCATCGCGCTTCACACGTCCCAATTTGGTCGCCATCTGGATCTGCTGACATCGATGTATCGTCTGCGCCGCCGGGTCTTCAAGGATCGGCTTGACTGGAGCGTCTCGGTCTCAGGAGATCTGGAAATCGATGTCTATGATGCCCTGAGTCCAACTTATCTTCTCGCCGTCTCGGACGAGAGCGAGGTCCTCGGCTGCGTCAGGCTGCTGCCAACGACCGGACCGACAATGCTCGCTGATACTTTCGCCAATCTGCTGGGCAACAAGCCGGCGCCGAGCGATGAGCGTATCCTGGAGAGCTCACGATTTTGCGTTGACACCATGCGCTCCGTCGAGCCCGGCACGAACGGCTTCAACCGCGCAACCTTTGTGCTGTTCGCAGCGATGCTCGAGACGATACGCGCAAGAGGCGCGCGATCGATTGTGACTGTTACCGATGCCCGGATGGAGCGCATTCTAAGACGGGCCGGCTGGCCCTTGGAGCGGCTGTCTGAACCGCAGCCGGTCGGGCCAACCATGGCCCTGGCGGGCTTCCTTCACGATTCGGATCAGGCACTCGATGCGATGTACCGGCAGGCGGGCGTTGACGGACCGGTTCTCGTCCCGGCCTGTTCGGATCGCCAGGCCGCCTGATCTCTCCTCAGGACGGAGGGGTCTACAATCATGCTGGCCGACCCGCGTCACAGCTGCCTGATTTTCTTGAACTTGACGCGGGGCGGCAGGGTGGCCGATCGGCCATTCGATCTTCGCCGAGCCGGAAGTCTGGCGTTGCTGCCGGTTTGCGGGGACGTGTTTGGAGTGTCCCAAATCGCGGTCGGCGACTATGATCAGAACCTGCTATCCGATCAGATCACCGCTTCGATCAAGCACCTCGACATCGATTCCTTGTCCTTGTGGCGAGATCCACGAATTGTGGATCAGCTTGCTCAATCCGGCGCTGGTGTCGTTTTCCTGGGCGGAGCGTTCCTGGAGGAAGAGGTCCTGATCGCGGCATTGGAGGGAGCGCGGTGCGGCTACGACATTCGGCTGCTCTTGGACTTATCAGTGGACCGTCATGAAGCCGATCGCTCCCTCGTTCTTGCCCGGCTCGCCCACCATGGCATCATCGCGACGACGATCCGCCAAGCACTCCTGGAATGGACGGCCGCTCTCCGCGATGACGTCGTGCGCCAAAGGATAATTGGGCTGCTTTCGTGAGGAGACATATCGTCCGTAGCAGGAGCCGATGGCGACACCCCGGATCGAGAACTGCCGGCCCTGAAGTCATCGGACTGGCCGAAATTCAATCCGCGAGATTTGCGGTAGCCACAGGGCAATGCAATGCGTCGACCTCCATCGCCCTGACCCTCGCCATTCTGTCGAGCGGAGCGTTGGCTGATGATTTTGTGGGACGGGCCAGCGTGATCGATGGCGACACGTTGGACATGCATGGAGTCCGTATCCGGCCTTGGGGTATCGATGCACCGGAGACGACCCAGCTGTGCCGCGGCGAAGACAGCTTGCATTATCGCTGCGGTGCGCAGGCCGCCAATGATCTTGACGCGTTCATTGGGCGGCGCCCAGCGAATTGTGTCCCGGTCAGGCTCGACCGGTATGGCCGCACGGTCGCGGCCTATTCGGTCGCTGGCAGGGATCTCGCTGAATGGCTCGTGCGCAGCGGTCGGGCGCTGGATTGGCCTCAATACTCCAAGGGCAAATATCACGAAGTTCACCGCGAGGCCGAGCTCACCGGCCAGGGACTTTGGAAGGGCAGCTACGTCGAGCCATGGCTCTATCGCGCATGCATTCGCACCGGCGGCAAGCCGTCTGCCTGTTCCGACGACGCAGGTGCGCATCCTTGATGCGGGCCACGCATGACGATCGACAACGCATGATGGCCGATCACCGCAGTTTTGCGGGCGGTGCTAGTCTAGCGCGGTTTATCCGACTCACGCTACCTCATCATTCTCAATGACCTCGCTACACATTGGAAATAAAATGGTTGCTACCACGCATGAATTGCCGGCCTCTGGTTACGGGCTTGAAGTCGATGGCCGGCTCAAGGCCGAATTTGCGACCAGAGACGGCGCCAGGACGGGTGGCGAGGAACTGAAGAAGCGTTTTCCCATGCTGCAGATCAGGATCTATGACGCGCAAACGAATGCGCGCGAGGAGATCTGATCTTCCAACCAGCGCAATCTTCCGCTTGCGCGCGTGCCGCTGCGGCACCGGGCTCTCGTGAACCGAGCCGCGCAGCGTCTCGGCCTGGCGGCTTCCATCCCTCGCGCCAGAGCTCTGGTGCTCCTCGCCGGGGGCACTCGGGAAAGGGGCTCGCCTGCGGCGACCGCTATCACTGCCCCGTTCCCGGGTGCCGCTACTGAACCGGTCTCGTCGCTGCACTCGGACCCGCGTGCCCCTTCGGGTCGCTATGCTCACGCTCTCCGGGTGCCATTTCTAATGGGCGATGCGCCCCTGGCGCACGCCGTTCCAGGCCTGTGGCCTGGCAGATTGCGAAGAGGTTGAGAGTAAGAGTGCAGGCTGGGTTTTCCGTGACGGGTTGCAAGCTGCGAGAGAGGCTCGCGGTGCCCGTCGCGGAGACCCGCGATGTCAAATCCTACTTTTCGCGCGCGCGCCGGCCAGGACCGGGCGAACCTTTATAGCGAAATCACCGACAGGATCATTGCCGAGCTTGAGGTCGGACGCGTCCCCTGGGTCCAACCCTGGGGTACGGCCGCGGCGAAAGCGCCGCTGGCCATGCCGAGAAATGCATCGACTAACCGGCAGTACAGTGGCGTAAACATCCTCATGCTCTGGGGAGCCGTGATTGAGCGCGGATTTACACGTCAAAGTTGGCTCACCTTTCGTCAGGCCCTCTCGCTCGGCGGCCATGTTCGCAAGGGAGAGCGCGGCACCACGGTCCTCTACGCTGATCTCTTCGTGCCGAATGACGAAAAGCGACGCGCCGCCGAGACCGGCGAAGATGCACAGGCCATTCCATTTCTCAAGCGATTTACCGTCTTCAACACGGACCAATGCACCGGACTCCCCAATGAGATCGCTACCGCGGCTCCGCCACCACCGGCAGGGCTGATCGAGCCCACGGTGGAGGCTTTGATCAAGGCTATCGGGGTCACCTTTCGGATTGGCGGCGATCGCGCATTCTACGCACCGGCCGAGGACTTCGTGCAGGTCCCGCCGCCGCAGGCCTATTTCGAACCCATCAACTGGCACCGTACGACGTTGCATGAACTCGGTCATGCGACCGGGCATTCCTCGCGCCTCAATCGCGACCAGAGCGGATCGTACGGTACAAAGAAATATGCCTTCGAAGAGCTGGTCGCCGAGCTGAGTTCCGCATTCAGCTGCGCGTCGCTCGGGATCGTCCCAACTGTGCGCCATGCTGACTATATCGGCTCCTGGCTCGACGTCCTGCGCGAAGATAATCGGGCCATCGTGCGTGCCGCCTCGCAGGCGAGCAAGGCCGCGGACTATTTGCTCGGCTTCGTTCCCGGCTCCATTGAGCCCGCATCGCTGGAGTCGGCTGTCGCCGATCACGAGGCTGCGTGATGCCTGGCCTCGCGCGAGAGTGAGAGGAGGGCAGGCTGTTTGCGACGGGTTGGAAGCCGAGAGAGAGTCTCACGGCCGCCCGTCGTGGAGAGCCAAAATGACGAAAGCCGTACTAAAGATCACGCTGTCGCCTTCCCGGGACATTCCCTTCAACAAGCTCGTGCTCAGCCAGTCGAACGTTCGCCGGGTCAAGGCCGGTGTCTCGATCGAGCAGCTAGCCGAGAGCATCGCGCAGCGGACGCTTCTGCAAAGTCTGAGCGTCCGGGCCGTCGTTGATGCAGATGGCAACGAGACCGGCATGTTCGAGGTGCCAGCGGGCGGCAGGCGCTATCGTGCCCTCGAGCTTCTGGTGAAACAGAAGCGGATGTCCAAAACGCAGGCGGTGCCGTGCGTTGTGCGTGAAGGGGGCATCGCCGCGGACGATTCGGTGGCGGAGAACGATGAGCGGGTCGGTCTGCACCCGCTCGATCAGTTTCGCGCCTTCCAGACTCTCCGCGTTCTCGGCATGACCGAGGAAGACATCGCCGCCAGGCACTTCGTGAACCCTGCGATTGTCAAGCAGCGGCTGCGGCTGGCGTCGGTGTCGCCGAAGTTGCATGAGGTCTATGCCGAAGACGGCATGACGCTCGAGCAGCTCATGGCGTTCTCGGTCACGGCCGATCACGCCCGCCAGGAGCAAGTCTGGGAGAATGTCAACCGTTCCGGCTATGACGAGCCTTACCAGATCCGGCGCTTGCTCACCGAGAACACCGTACGCGGGTCCGATCGCCGCGCCCAATTTGTGGGCCTCGATGCCTATCAGAACGCGGGCGGCGGCGTTCTGCGGGATCTGTTCGAGCACGACGACGGCGGCTGGCTTCAGGACGTCGTGCTGCTCGACCGCCTCGTAACCGAAAAGCTCAAGGCCGAGGCTGAGACGATTGCCGCGGAAGGTTGGAAGTGGATATCGGTCGCCGTAGAGTTCCCCTACGGTCACACCCAAGGCCTAAGAGAAATCGAGGGCAGACCTGTCGACCTCTCGCCTGAGGAGCAGGCCACCATCGATGCGCTGAACGCCGAGCAGGCCAAGCTCGAATCGGACTATCACGATGCAGACGAGCTGCCCGACGAGGTCGACCAGCGTCTCGGCGAAATCGAGTCGGCGTTGGCGGCTTTCGAAGACCGGCCAATGTTTTACGAACCGACAGAGATCGCCCGAGCTGGTGTCTTCATCAGTATCGATTCCGAAGGACGCCTCTCCGTGTACCGGGGTTACGTTCGGCCAGAGGACGAGATGCCGGCATCTGATCCTGATGTCGGGCAGGACGCCGACGTGTCGTCGACCGAAGGTCAAGAAGAGGGCCCTTCCGTCCAGCGCACGGTGATCGCGGTCGCGGGTAGCGCTCCCGATGCCGAGGCTGACGATGAAGACGCGGCCAAGCCTCTGCCGGATCGGCTGATCACCGAGCTGACGGCGCATCGGACGCTGGCACTGCGGGATGCGCTGGCAGAAAATCCTGCGGTCGCGTTTCAGGCGGTACTGCACAACTTCGTGCTGACGGCCTTTTACCGGTTCGCATCATCCGGGAGCTGTCTTGAGATCGGCCTTCGCACGCCTAACTTTCCAGCTCAAGCTCCAGGGCTGAGAGAAAGCGTCTCCGGCAAGGCCGTCGAGGCGCGACATGAGGCCTGGAAGGCGCGGTTGCCGAAGAGCGAGAACGATCTCTGGGATGCGCTTACGGCTCTCGATGGTGGTGCACAGGCATCATTGTTCGCCCACTGTGCATCATTTGCCGTCAACGCGGTCTATGAGCCGGCCAATCGCTACAATCAGAGCCGCGTCTCCGCACAGGGCGTACGCACGCGTCTCGACCAGGCTGATGTGCTGGCGCGGGCGGTCGCGCTCGACATGGTGCAGGCTGGCTGGCGACCGACGGTCGACAACTATCTCGGCCGGGTCACGAAGCCGCGTATTCTGGAGGCGGTGCGGGAGGCCAAGGGCGAGCCGTCGGCGCAACTGATCGACCACCTGAAGAAGGCCGACATGGCCAAGGAGGCCGAGCGCCTGCTAGACGGCTCGGGCTGGTTGCCGGAGCCGCTGCGTCTCATCGATCCGGGTTTAGTGCCAGCGGAGCAGGAGGGCGAAGCAGGCTCGCTGCCTGAATTCCTCGCCGACGAGGAGGATCAGGAGACCGTCGGCGACGAAGATCCGCAACAGCTCGACGCGGCTGAGTGATCATCACAGAGCGGGACGGCTTTGGCCGTCCCGCGGTTGCTTGGGGACCGTTGCGCAGCGCTGGTCCCCATTCTTATGGACGAGCGCGCAGAGGGAGAGCCGGGCCGGGAAGGGTTTGAGCCGTCGGGGTCAGAGGAGAGCGCCTGATGGTTCGACCCATTCTTGCTCTCCGAAAGAATTCCTGCCATGACCGAATCTCTTGCCGGCGGCGTCGCCACGCCGCTCTCGATGCGTGCCGCTGCAAATCTCACCTCTGCCGCTGTCAGGGCCGCGCGACAGGTCCTGACCGAGCTCGAACGCGGCCGGCGCATCGATGCCGCTGTTCTGCGTAGTGCCATGGAGTCTGCTTTCGGCGCCTCCGACACGGCCGGCGTTTGGAATTGGAAGACCGCCTATGAGGTCTGCGAGGCGGCAACCGTTCTGTTCCTTCGCAAGTTCGGCCCGGCGATGCGTGCCAAGGCTGGGTCGACGGCAGCAATGCTGCCGATGCTCGCGAAGATCGCGAGCTGTCTGCCGACCCACACGCGACGTTCCGAGGACAGCCAGGCGCTTCAGCAATTCTCGACGCCGATCCCGCTCGGGCAGGCGGCATGCGCCGCAGCCGGCGTTACGCCGGCCGATCGCGTTCTCGAGCCCTCTGCGGGCACCGGTTTGCTCGCCATCTTTGCCGAGCTCGCCGGCGGCGCCTTGGTGTTGAACGAGTTGGCCGAGGCCCGTGCGGAGCTGCTCGCTCATCTATTCGCGGGCGTTAAGGTCTCGCGGTTCGATGCTGCTCAGATCGATGACCACCTCGACGTGAGCGTCGCACCGAGCGTTGTTTTGATGAACCCGCCGTTCTCGGCACTGGCGAAGGTCGATCGACGGATGGCGGACGCGGCCCTGCGGCACATCGCTTCGGCGCTCGCGCGTCTTTGCGACGGTGGACGCCTCGTCGCCATCACTGGCGCAAGCTTCGCGCCGGATAACCCGGCATGGCGAGATGCCTTTGTGCGGCTCCAGGAACGCGGGCGATTGGTGTTTTCTGCGGCGATCGACGGCGCCGTTTACGCGAAGCACGGAACACAAATCGACACACGGCTGCTTGTGATCGACAAGCTGCCCGCTGCCGATCCGATCGCTTTTCCCGCCTCGCCAGGCATGGCGGGTGATGTCGCTACCTTGCTTGACTGGGTGAATCAGCATGTGCCTCGAAGGCTGCCCGTCGCTGCGCCAATGGAGATCGCCGCCCTCAGGCGGCCAGCTATGCTACGGTCGACTAGCGCCGTTGCACCGCGCTCATTGCCCTCTTTGACAAACGGAGCGCCCGAAGGTGTCGAAGTTACGTACGAGACGGTCGAATGGTCGCCGCCGGAAGGCGCCCGGCTGACCGATGCGCTTTACGAGGAGTATGGATTGCAGTCGATCCGTATTCCGGGATCGTGCGCACACCCGACCAAGCTCGTGCAGTCGGCGGCGATGGCTTCCGTTGCGCCACCGAAGCCATCCTATCGTCCGCACCTGCCGGTCAACGTTATGGCAGACGGAGTTTTATCGGATGCCCAGCTCGAGAGCGTCATCTATGCCGGCGAGGCGCATTCCGAGTTTCTCGCGGGCTCCTGGGCGGTCGACTCGACCTTTGATGTCGTGGCGGCCGCGCGCGACGACGCAGAGAATGCCGTCCGCTTTCGCCGCGGCTGGTTCTTGGGCGATGGCACCGGCGCGGGCAAGGGGCGGCAGGTCGCGGGGATCCTGCTCGATAACTGGCTGAAGGGTCGCCGCCGTGCGGTCTGGATCAGCAAGTCCGACAAGCTGATCGAGGACGCGCAGCGCGATTGGTCCGCGCTCGGCATGGAGCGCCTGCTGGTTACGCCTCTATCTCGGTTTCGCCAGGGTACCCCGATCCGGCTCTCGGAAGGCATCCTTTTTGCCACCTACGCTACGCTACGGACCGACGAGCGCGGCGAAAAGCTTTCGCGCGTCAGGCAGATCGTCGAATGGTTGGGCTCGGACTTCGACGGAGTGATCGTCTTTGACGAGAGCCACGCCATGCAAAATGCGGTCGGCGGCAAGGGCGAGCGCGGTGAGCAGGCGGCCTCTCAGCAGGGTCGCGCGGGTCTCAGGCTCCAGCACGCCTTGCCGAATGCCCGCGTGGTTTATGTGTCCGCGACGGGCGCCACCACGGTCCACAATCTCGCTTATGCCCAACGCCTCGGCCTTTGGGGTGGAGCCGACTTCCCGTTCGATACGCGCGCGGAGTTCGTCGAGGCGATAGAGGAGGGCGGCGTCGCGGCAATGGAGGTGCTGGCGCGCGACCTCAAGGCGCTCGGCCTCTACGCGGCCCGCTCGCTCTCTTACGAGGGCGTCGAGTACGACTTGGTGGAGCACCAGCTTACGCCGGAGCAGGTTCGCATTTACGACGCCTATGCCGGTGCATTCAGCGTCATCCATAACAATCTCGATGCGGCGATGCGAGCCGCCAACATCACAGGCGCAACGGGAACGCTGAACGGGCACGCTAAATCCGCGGCACGGTCCGCATTCGAAAGCGCGAAGCAGCGCTTCTTCGGTCACCTCCTAACCTCGATGAAGACGCCGTCGCTCATCCGATCCATCGAGAACGATCTTGAGGCTGGACACGCCGCGGTCATCCAGATCGTCTCGACGGGCGAGGCGCTGATGGAGCGCCGGCTCGCCGAGATCCCGACCGAAGAGTGGGGCGACGTCCAGGTCGACATCACCCCGCGCGAGTATGTTCTCGACTACCTCGCCCACTCCTTCCCGGTCCAGCTCTACGAACCCTTCACCGATTCTGAAGGTAACCTCTGCTCCCGGCCTGTCTATCGCGACGGCCAGCCGGTCGAGAGCCGGGAAGCCGTCGCACGCCGTGACCGCCTCATCGACAAGCTTGCCTCGCTACCGCCGGTACCCGGCGCGCTGGATCAAGTCGTCCAGCGCTTCGGCACCGACATGGTCGCCGAGGTCACCGGCCGCTCGCGCCGCATCGTGCGCAAGCGCGACCGGCTGGTGGTCGAAAACCGAGCCGGATCGGCCAACCTCGCCGAGACCTCGGCCTTCATGGATGACGTCAAGAGGATCCTTGTGTTCTCCGACGCGGGCGGCACGGGGAGGAGCTACCATGCCGAACTGTCGGCCCGGAATCGCCGCCTGCGAGTCCATTACCTGCTCGAGCCCGGCTGGAAGGCCGATGCCGCGATCCAGGGCCTCGGCCGCACAAACCGGACCAATCAAGCGCAGCCACCATTGTTTCGTCCCATCGCGACCGACGTAAAGGCCGAAAAGCGCTTTCTCAGCACCATTGCCCGCCGGCTCGATACGTTGGGGGCCATTACGCGCGGCCAGCGCCAGACCGGAGGGCAGGGCCTGTTCCGGCCCGAGGACAATCTCGAAAGCCAGTACGGGCGTGACGCGTTGCGTCAACTCTATACGCTGCTTGTTCGACACAAAGTCGATGGCTGTTCGCTCGAACGGTTCGAGGATGCGACCGGCCTGAAGCTGACTGACGCCAATGGGCTCAGGGACGACCTGCCGCCGATTACGACCTTCCTCAACAGGTTGCTCGCGCTCACCATCGACCTACAAAATATCCTCTTCACCGCCTTCGAGCAGCTGTTGACCGCTCGGATCGACGGCGCGGTCGCGTCGGGTACCTACGACGTCGGGTTAGAAACGCTCCGCGCTGAAAGCTTTGTCGTCACTGACCGGCAGACGATCTACGTCCATCCGGGCACTGGCGCCGAGACCTGTCTGCTCACCATCACCCAGCGCCAGCGCAATCATCCGATGAGTCTGGATGACGCTCTTGCCCGTCGTTCCGATCGTCAGGCCGTCCTGCTGGTCAATGAGCGCTCGGGACGTGCCGCCGTGCAGGTGCCCGCGGGGAGCGTCATGCTCGACGACGGCGAGATCGAACGGCGCGTCCGCCTGATCCGGCCGATGGAGCAGCAGCACACGGTCGGCTTGAACATGATGGCGGAAAGCCACTGGGCCGAGGTGGACCGTGAACGTTTTGCCGCGGCCTGGCTGGCGGAGCTTGCGGAGGTCTCCGAGTTCACGGAATCCACGATCCACGTCGTGGCGGGCTTGCTGCTACCGATCTGGAAGCGGCTACCGAACGAATCGACCCGCGTCTATCGGCTCCAGACAGATACGGGCGAACGCATCATCGGACGCAAGGTTTCGGCCGCGTGGGTCGCAAACGTCCTTGCGACGGACGCGCCTTCGCTGACACCGGACGCCGCCTTTGCTGCGCTGACGGAAGGACGAACCGTCCTCGAGCTCGTGGAGGAGCTCCAGCTTCGCCGCGTCCGGGTGATGGGCGCCTACCGCATCGAGCTATCGGGTTTCAGCGACACCATGCGCGATCGCCTCCGGGCTTACGGCCTCTTTGGGGAGATCATCTCTTGGAAGTTCCGCATGTTCGTGCCCACGGACGCGAGCGGCGTCGAGATCCTGTCGAGGGTGCTCGACACCTATCCAGTGGCGCGCATCAGTGCGCGGGAGGCCGCGTGATGCCCCACGATGCTTCCGAACTGGCACGCCGTCTCGCGCGTGAGGCTGAGGCGGTGTGCCGACACTATCTCTCCAATGGCAAGCGAGCAGGGCGGTACTGGGTGGTCGGCGACGTCCACAACACGCCGGGCCGCTCGCTGTTCGTGCGGCTCCAGGAATCGACGAAGGGCCCCGCCGGCAAGTGGACCGATGCCGCGACCGGGGAGCATGGCGATCTCCTCGACATCATTCGCGAAAGCCTTGCCTTGCGAGACTTTCGCGAGGTCGCCGAGGAGGCGAGGCGGTTTCTCAAGCTTCCTCGTTCAGAACTGCAAATCGCTCCGAAACCTATTCGTTCGGTCGCGCCGGCCGGATCGCAGGAAGCCGCTCGTCGGCTCTTTGCGATATCCAGCCCGATTGAAGGGACGTTAGCCGAGGCGTACTTGCAGGGTCGCGGAATTACTTGCATCAGCCATGGTGGCAGCTTGCGCTTCCATCCTCGTTGTTACTATCGACCGGATGAGCATTTGCCGACAGAAACCTGGCCGGCGATGATAGGCTCTGTCACGGACCTCGAGGGACGGATCACGGGCGTGCATCGCACCTGGCTAGATCCACACGGCTTTGATGACGTGCGGCTCGGCAAGGCCCCGATCGACACGCCACGACGGGCCATGGGCGACCTGCTTGGTAACGCCGTCCGCTTCGGCGTGGTGGACGACGTGCTTGCTGCGGGCGAGGGGATCGAGACTATGCTGTCGCTGCGTTATGTACTACCGACCTTGCCCATGACTGCTGCTCTCTCAGCCAATCACCTCTCAGCCATGTTGCTGCCGTCTGGCCTACGTCGACTCTATATCGCCCGTGACGCAGATGTCGCCGGAGATGCCGTACAGGCTATTCTCACCCAGCGCGCAGAAGCCGCCGGCATTGAAGCGATCGCATTGTCGCCCCGGCTGGGAGACTTCAACGAAGATCTGCACATATTCGGCCTTGATGCCCTGCGAGCAGCGTTGCGGCTTCAACTTGTCCCGGAGGACGTCATCCGCTTCCTGCATTCGTCGATGGCAACCGCGGAATAGCTCGGCGTGTTCGACCGGCGTTACTAGGTCGGTCAAAGCGAAGGTCGATGTCGGAAGAGCACGCGACCACGGCCTTCTAGAGGGCGATCGGACGACAGGCGGTCCGGGCCGGCAATGGCTGCGACCGGCTATTTTCCGCCGCGCGCCGGCGATAGGAAGACACTTTATTTATCTGGCGGGCGCGCTTTGCATCGCGAAGCAAAATAGCCGGCCTCCGCTATCCTCCGCTGCGCTTCGGCCCTCCGCTCTGCTCTGGGTTCTGGCTCGTTCCGCCTGCCGTCTGAGTGATCGCCACGAAGGCCGCGATGGTCGCGGCCGATCCGGCAAAGGATCGCCTCCATGACCGACCACGATGACATCGAACCGCCGCACGACGCATCTCCGACCGAACACGTTCTCACGGAATTGCAGCTCTTCGGTTACCGCCCCTTCGACGACCAGCCCGATCCACGGCCGCTTCCCGAGGGCAGGATCATTACCGGTGCCGTCGCAGACATCTTCGATGCCCTGGTCGCCACGTTAAGCGACACCCGGCTTGAACCAGACCTCGACGATCTGCTCTGGTCGACCGTCAACCTGTTCCACCGAGCCGTCGACCGCATCGGTCGCCAACTCGACGACAACGAACAGGCGCAACAGAAGAGTCAGCGCGAGCAGGATGGCTCCGAAATTCGATCGGTCGAACTCGAGCGCGTGACAGCGGAAGGCATCTCGCTGATCGAGCGCCGCAACTGCCTGGAGCTCTTCCGTGACCAGGCCATCGAGCGCTTCGAGACCCAGACCGGCTCATTATGGCGTCCCCGATCGGGATCACTCGTGAACCACCGTACCCTGACCGCAGCGATGATCGACTCCCGCGATTTTATCGCGGCCAAGCGCCGCGCGGAGACCGAGGTCATGTTGCCGCCAGGGCCGAAGATCGCGCTCACCGGAGGGCTCGACTTCAACGACCACCACCTCATCTGGGATCGTCTCGACAAGGTTCATGCCAAGCATCCCGACATGGTCCTGCTCCATGGCGGCTCCCCGAGGGGTGCCGAACTGATCGCCTCGAAATGGGCGACCAACCGCAAAGTGGCCCAGATCGCCTTCAAGCCCGACTGGACGAAGAACGCTAAGGCAGCGCCGTTCAAGCGCAACGATGCCATGCTCGAATTCCTACCGATCGGCGTCATGCACTTCCCAGGCACGGGCATACAGGACAACCTCGCCGACAAGGCGAAGCGGCTCGGCATCCCGGTCTGGAGGTTCGGCGGCGCGTGAGCGCCGTCCTCTCGACTCCACGCGTCAAAGCGGAATTGCAACTGCCGCAACTCCGCCTCGTTTCCGGTTTCTAAATAAGAGTCTGCGCCGTGGTGGTGGAAGGCGCGATTGATAAATCCATGCACATGGAGCCACCACCATGCTCGCCATTGGGCTTGTTCTCAACATATTTGGTGTGAGTCTGTTCTGCTGGGTGATCTTTGCCCTCACAGTGTATGCCCTGCCGTTTTTCGTCGCACTCAGTGTCGGGATGTTTGTATTTCGTCATGGTGCGGGCGTCGTCGGCGCGCTGCTTATCGGCTTGGCCTCCGGCACCCTAACGCTTTCTGTCGGTCAGCTCAACGTTGCGCTCAGTCGGGTCCGGACCTTGCGCATCGCGATCGCGGCCGCATTCGCAGTCCCTGCGGCAATCGCTGGGTATCATGTGATGTTCGCCCTGTCGCAGATCGGGGTGCCTTCGCTGGCTTGGCGCGAGGCCCTCGCTTGCGGAGGTGCGGTTTGCATCGGCGGCACAGCATGGACGCGCTTGACCTTTTTTCGTGGACACCTGCCCGCTGGAGTCGGGTGGGGTGCTGGAGAGTATGCTCGACCCAGTTCTCACAGTCGCCAGAGATGAGCGGTGACGCTTCGTCGCCAGCCTCAGTCGAGCAAGGTCGCACAGATCGGCACGTTGAACGAGGGGTTCTACGAGCTTGAGCAAGAGGTAACCGGACCACCCTCGGAGCGCTTTAAGACGCCGTACTGGTCTCCGTCCGGCCCACATAGCTGCGGTGGAGCGGCGTACTGCACTCGACTAGACCTGCCGGGACGATGCCGCCCTTTGCGGCAGATTGTTTCTCGTTCTGCGCCGAATCGTAGCCGCCTCTTGTCCAGCACGACCGGGATTCGCGGCTTCTTCTCCCGAGATTGTAATTCAGCACGCGGACAACACGTGGCCTCGTTGATGGCTTGATCTGGCCGAAGACCGGCTTCGCCTCGATCGTCTGAGCCGCAACGCCGTTCTGGCGACTTTCTTCCCCTGGGCTTCGCCCATTCCTCGCGAGACAAGAAAGTCGCCACAACGACGTCCTCCGCTGCGCTCCGGCCCGAGCGGGTGCGTCGCCGATCGTCCTCGGCCCTAGATCGCCATCGAGGCCGCGGTGGTCGCGGGCTCGAAACACAACAGGAGAAGGACATGGCTAACATCGGTTCTTTCAAGAAGGTCGGCGACGATTTCCAGGGCCAGATCGTAACCCTGAGCTTGCAGGCCAAGGGCGTCCGGATCGTCGCCGAGGCCAACCGGTCCAACGACAACGCACCCAGCCACCGCATCTACGTGGGCCGGGCGGAGATCGGCGCGGCCTGGTCGAAGCGTTCCGAAGAGGGGCGCGGCTACCTCTCGCTCAAGCTCGACGACCCCTCGTTCAACGCGCCGATCTACGCGAACCTGTTCGACGACGAAGGCGGTGAAGGCTACACTCTGCTGTGGTCGCGACCGCGCAAGAACAGCGAGTAAGAGCGCCCATCAAGCCCCGTCCGGTCCGCCGGGCGGGGCTTCCGCGTCCACGGCAAGCGCTCCGGTCACGTCGGGCCAATGGAGGATGGTGGATCTTACGCGAGCTGCTCCTTGACGACGCGTAGCCTCGACCAGCTGCCGCCCGAATTCGCCGGTCGCCTCGGGGGGTATCGGGAATGCAAAGCCTTGCCGCTGAGCAATTGCGTCACCCGATAAGGCGCTCGAAATCGCCCATACCAGCGTAGCGGTTAAGGCTTTATTTACCTGCCCTTGGCCGCCCCGATTCGGTGTGAGAAGGCTCATTCGCGCGCCGATTTGGCGGGTTCCGAGTCGTCTCAGAGTCAATCGGGCCAGCCGCAAATTTAGGCCGATAGGGTGGCCGCGACTCATCCTATAGGTCGGACCTCGCGCAAATGCGCGCCTTGTGGAGCCGACAATGGCGGACCCGGTCAGAGCGTTTCCACAACCGCAGGCGGTCGCGCTGAGGCGTATTTGTCTCGCCCGAGCGGCTGTTTGTCTGTCGGCGCTGACCTCGACGGCGGTGCTGTTGTCGAAGGTGATGCCGACCGTGATCGGTGGGCTCAACTGACGCGAGGTGGCAATTAGTAGGCAGGCTTGCGCGTCCCGCATCGAACCATCTCCAAATGAAAAGCAGGACCACATTGCGCAAAACCGCGCACGCAGTGCGGGCTAGTCAACCTGTCCCTTCTCGGTTGCTCCGTCAGTCATAACGCCAGTCATCTTTGCCTGACCCGGAAGTTCGGTGGACTGACGTGCGGCGGTCGGTGAGAGCGGTTCGCCGGGAGGCCGCGCTCCCGCCTCATTTGGCCGGAACGATCCGGCAAAAGCACTCTGCTGGGGCGCAATTTGAATCCTTTGGTGAGTTCGAGGCCTGGTCGCGGCGACGATCAGGGGGCTTCCAACGATCACGCCGACTACGACGGCGGCGATTGGGCGTGGGAGTTTTTACGACGGAATGCCGATTACATCGCTGACTGGCGAAGCTCCGTACCCCAGCAAGTGCCCTGCATCACTCTGCGCGATGGGACCAAGCTGTTGCGGCTCAGGCGACGGTTCCGGCGCGCCGAGAAGTGGGGATTGCACGCGTTCGCCGATCCAAAACTCTGCGCTCACAAGGCGAATGTGTTCTGGCATGCCAAGGCCTTGAAGCGGGTGGTGCGGTTGAGAGCGACGAGGCCGAGCGAGGGCGAAGAGGCGAGAGTACGTCGACTCGCCGACTTCAACGCCCGTCGGCAGGCGGTCATCAATGCCGATGGCGTCCCGCTGATCGTGATGAAGCGCAGTGGCATTTGCGTTCCTCTCGAAATCAGCGGTCTTTCCAACCTGACAGCGCCGTTTGTGCCGGTCATTGAACTGCATGACCTCGACGATCTCTCAGCTCAAACCGAACTCTTGAAGCGTCTGCAGCGCTTCACTGACGTCGATTTTAGAGCGATTCAAAGATCTTCTCTTCCGAGCGACGAACGCCTTCAGCATACTCTTGTCGCGCTCGATGAGAGCCTCAAGGGCAAGACGTACCGACAAATCGCAATTGCGATCTTTGGAGAGAAAAAAGTTACTGAAGAATGGCACGGACATAGTCAATTTTTGCGTGATCGCACGCGACGCCTCGTTGCAAAGGGCACCGAATTGATGAAGGGCGGCTATCGCGATCTTCTGGGCTGATCGCATTTTGCGTTCTCTTTTTGACGACTCTTGCTCGCGCGGGATGGCGAAAAAGAAGCCTCAATCTTCGCCACTCCCCAAAACGCGCCCGATCTGACGACGCTTCTTTTCGCATTCTCTGGTTGTGCTGAATGCGGGAAGGAAAGTTGGATGACCACGAAAACTGACGACAAGGAACCGGACAAGCCGTTCCTCAACACGGTGGAGGCGGCCGCCTGGCTCAGGCTCACCAAGAACACCCTGGAAAAGATGCGGGTGCAAGGGCGCGGACCGGCTTACCGCAAGCACGGACGCTATGTCCGCTATCACATTGAAGACCTCGTCGAATGGTCGCATGCGAGCAAGAGGAGGTCGACCTCCGATGCCGATTGATCGCACGAGACTTTGGCGCCAGGCCTCCACGCTGTCGGCCATGTGCGCCGGCATCATCACGCTCCTGATGTCGTCCGCCCCCGCGGTGCCGGTGCTGATCTACAATGCCACCGGCAGCGCGCCGCTCGGCTTCTATTATCTGGAGCAGCGGCTGCCGGCGCGCGGCGAGCTCGCGGTCTTCAAGCCGCCTCCTGGGATCGAGCTCCTGATCATCGCGCACGAGATCCTCCCAATGCCCGTGCCGCTCCTGAAGCGGGTCGAGGCGACTGGCGGAGACGAGATCTGCCGCGCCAAGGCGCCGATCGGCACCATTTCCATCAACGGCAAGGTTACCGCCGAGGTGCTCGAGAAGGACCGGAAAGGGCGGCCTCTGCCGGCCTGGGAGGGCTGCATGAGGCTGGTGGAGGGAGAATATTTCCTGCTGCAGCCCCACCCCAATTCCTTCGACTCGCGCTATTTCGGCCCGGTCCTGCGTTGCGATATCCTGGGTGTCGCGCGGCCGATCTGGACGTGGAGTCCGGATCTTTGACATCAAGAACAACAGAGCTTGTGCGCGCCCTTTTCGGACGCGCACAAGCTTTGCGCGCGCGCCAAATCCGCCGGCGGAGAGTAGCTGCGCGCACTCAAGAAGGTTGATTTATCGAGATCAGAGGCCGGAGCAGGAGCGTAAGCGCCGGCGGCTGCACATCGGGTAGCTCGTGATATCAGCCGTCAGTTTCCAGGCTCGCTGGCGCCCCGTGACGGACATTCGGTATGCATTCGAAACGCTGCAACACGGTCACGATGCTAAGAATTTCGGGTTTGCTACTAAAGGATCTTCGCTCACGCGGGCAAGAATTCGCGGTGCTGATGGCAATACGGGCGATGCCTCCGGCCCGCGCTCTACTCGTCGCTGCGCTCCTCACCGAGCCACCCTACGGGTGTCTCGGCCCCTTCGGGTAACGATCGCTATCGCGAGCGCGCGCGAACAGCGGGGCTTCACAAGTCAACTGCCAAGTCGCGGCGGCTCTTTCGCTAGGAAAGCAAAAAGCGGGAGGGCAAGATAAAAGCACTGGCGCTACGGAGCGCCTAAGCCGTTGTCTGCACATCCAAGATTTAGCGCTCTCCGTATCTTCGTTGTCACCATGTTCGACCCAACGCAATGGCGAAGTTGGGCAATTGCGTCTGCGTCTTGGCGAACGCCCCTCGGCTTCACATATCGCCGGCTCATTCAAACGTCGGACGCGGGCGATGCGAGAAATCGACGACGAATTCGAAGTGAAGCTTGGACGGATCGGCAACCGCAGGGCCCGGAGGGCGACCAGCTATCTTCGACGCGTCCGCCAGGAGGCGACCAAGGCCGGCGCCAGTGTGCGAACAGGTTCGTCGTTCTCAGGCGGCCGCATCGGCCGCGGCCACGCGCAAGGTGCGGTGCTGGCCGGGCGCGGGCGAAGCCAGGGTCAACGCCGGGTCGTGGTCAAGGCCCGGATCGTGCGGATCAAGTCCGGCGACCTAGGTGCCGTGCGAGCTCACCTCTGCTACGTCCAGCGCGACGGCGTCACGCGCGAGGGCGAGCCGGGGGAGCTATACGACGTCAGCAACGACCGCGCCGACGGCAAGCGCTTTACGGAACGCAGCGCCGGTGACCGCCACCAGTTCCGGTTTATTGTGGCACCGGAGGACAGCGCTGAGCTGGCGGACCTGAAACCCTTCGTCCGCGACCTCATGCGGCAGATGGAGCAGGATCTCGGCACCAAGCTCGACTGGGTTGCTGCCGATCATTTCAACACTGGCCATCCCCATACGCACATCGTCTTGCGCGGCAAGGACGGCGAAGGAAACGACCTCGTCATCGCGCGCGACTATATCGCTCATGGCTTTCGGTCGCGGGCTGCGGAACTCGTCACGCGAGAGCTCGGTCCTGAAACGGGGATCGAGGTCGCGCGCAAGCTTCAGCAGGAGGTCACGGCCGAGCGGCTCACGCGGCTTGACCGGAGCATCCTGCGAGATGTCTCTAGCGGAGCTGTTGAGTTGGGTGCGTTGTCGGGCCGGGAGCCTAGCTGGCAAACGGCGCGGATCGGACGGCTGCGAACCCTGGAGCGGATGGGGTTGGCGGAAGAGGCCGAGCCGGGGCGCTGGCGGATCGCCCCTGAGCTCGAGCCGAAGCTCAGACGCATGGGGGAACGCGGCGACATCATCAAGACGATGCACCGCGAGATGGCTGCGGCAGGAGTTAGGCGGGCGGCAAGCGACTATGCGATCTTCGATCCGGAAGGAAGCGCGCATCGCCTGGTCGGGCGGGTCGTCGGCGAGGGGTTTGCGGACGAACTGACGGAGCGCCGCTATGTCGTGATCGATGGGGTGGACGGACGGACACACTATGCCGAGATCGGTAGCCTTCGAGCCAACGAAGAGGCGCCCGTCCGGAACACAATCCTGGAGCTCCGGGCGCGCGTCGCGGAGCCGCGCGCAATCGATCGCACGATCGCTAGCGTCGCTGCCCGCCATGGCGGCATCTACAGCGATCGTCTGCACCGGGAATTCGATCCGCAAGCGTCGGGCGAATTTGTCGGAACCCACGTGCGGCGCCTGGAGGCGATGGGGCGCGAGGGGATGGTCAGCCGCCTTGCCGATGGCAGCTGGAGCGTAGGACGGGATTATCTGGACCGGGCGCTTGAATACGGGAAGCTCCAGCAAACGCGCAATCCGGTGCGGGCCGCGGTGCTGTCATGGCAACGGCTCGAGGATCTGCCGCACGCGCTGGGTGCCACCTGGCTCGACCGCAAGCTTGTTGGGAGGGAGCCCGATGGGCTCGCATCGACCGGCTTTGGGGCGGAGGTGGAGACGGCGCTCCGAACAAGACGGCAATGGCTGATCGAGCAGGGGCTGGCGCGAGAGGCGCGAGAGGAAGGCGGCCAGATCCGTTTTGCCCGGAATATGCTTGAGACGCTCGAGGCGCGCGAGCTAGCAAGGACTGCGGCCGACATATCCACGCGAACCGGCCTTGAACATGTCGAGGTCAAGGCGGGCGACAAGATCGAGGGCGTTTACCGGCGCATGCTGACGCTGAACAGCGGGCGGTTCGCCCTGATCGAGCGATCCCATGAGTTCGCGCTGGTGCCGTGGCGGCCGGTGCTGGAGCGAGCGCGCGGGCAATTGGTCACCGGGCAGGTGGGCGGGGAGGGAATATCCTGGGCAATCGACATCAGGCGCGGAATTGGGCGGTAAGGACGGCTGTCGCCAAGAGTTTTCTTCCCTTCCCGGCGCAGTGCGCAGAGACGTCTCCGCTTCAACTCAGCGGCTTTCAACGGTGATCCTCGCCTTTCCGGTGTTGCCGATCCAATCTGCAACGCTCGATTCATAACCCCACCAGCCGAACATGGGCTTGTTTAGGTAGACGAACAGTTCGCCGTCGCGCTTCGGCGTGAGAATTTCGGCAAGCTGCTCGGACGCATCGGGCACCTCATACTCGACGTCATTGACCCGCACATCATCGTTCTGGTTGGGAGGTGCGCGGTCGAGGAAATCCTCTTCGTTGCCCCTCGACCCGATACGAAAAATAATGCTTCCCCATGGGCGGTCGAATGTGTGGCGGAACGGGTAGAGTACGGCCATCGTTGCTGCCTTAAGGAACGGCAGGCGGCCTATCGGCTGTCCACCCATATAGGATTCCTCCCCAAAGAAGGTCCATTTGCCGGATGGGGGCTTTGTGTCCGGGGCCGGCAATCGCTGGACGACTATCCGGTAGTCTCTACCCGTCCTGACGAAAACGCCCGTCGAAATGCAGACATTGTTCGGCGTGTTCCTGGCCGAAGACGATGTATCAAACGTAATCTCCGTCCTTTGGCTCCTTGTGCCTTTCTCCGTGCGAGCGGCGAGTCCGGCCGTCTCGGTGCAAAAGTGTCCCAGCCCGTCGCGGATGTTGAAGAGATAGTGGCTGCCAAAGGCGACGGCCAGATACAGAATCCCAACTGCAGACAGCGCAGGGGCAAGATAGAACTTAAATCCTCGAAGTAGCGCTTGATAGAATTTTGATTGCCGAAGCTTTCTGACGCAGACCTTGGGAAGGAAAAAGAAGGCAAAGAACGCCCAAAGAGCTGCGCGGACTGGTTGCGCGGTATAGGTCAGCAGGACGTCCTCCCAGCTCTCGGGTAGACGCAGCCAGCCGAGCCGGAGCCAGTCGAATGCGGGATACAGACCCAGATAGAGAATAGCACCGGCAAGCAAGACCGCCAGGATGGGTGAGACAACCCGGGGAACTTTGGATACTGCGGGTTGGTTGCTGCCCGGCAAAAACCGCGTCCATAGAATTCTCATGCTGTCATTGATCGCACTCTTCAGCCGGGCACTGATCCAGATCAGAAATGCGACCAGCGAGGCCCACACGACAAACCATCCTGGATCTCGTGCATAGGCGTCGATCCAGCGCGTGGCCATGCCCGGCAGGAAGTTGCCTATCATCCGGATCGTATCGGACAGGAAACGGAAGGATGTCCGTAGCTCCTGGAACGGGTAGCTGTCTCTGAGCAAAGGATAGAGCAGCAGATAACCGGTAACAAACACTGTCAGAAAGTAGATCGCGCGCCGCCGCCAGACGCGGTCCCAGATGGCTTCCTGCGCATCGTGTCGTGTAGCCGATGCCGTCCCTTCAGAAATGGCTGTGCTGTTCTGCTCGACCGTTACTTTGGTGCTGGAGATCATCGGTCCGGTTGGCCAATACGCGACGCGCGGATCGCTGCAGCGGACGACCTCATACTTTTTGGGAAAGCCGATCGGCGCATAGAAATGTGCGCCGAGCTTGATCCTGCCGAACACCGCTTCATGGATCTTCGGGACTGGTCTGGGATTTAATGTGCCGTCGGGAGCAACGGTTGCCGGCATTGCATCGTAGAAATCCTGGATCTTGCGAGGACTATAGCGATAGTAGCCGCCGAGCCCGCTGCGGGAGTCGTAAAGCCTGCCATCCTTATCCTTGGCCGAGTCTGTACTTATGAGCGCATCTGGTTCGGCGTCGGGCATGTCCTTGAAAACGAGACCGGCGTCTTTGGCCTCCGACATCATCCAGGCCAATGAAATGTTTGCGAGAGAATCGTCCGGGTAGCCGCCGCCGACGTTGGAGTGCACACCGGCGAACCAGACCTGCAGGAGTTGCTCGCGGCCGGCTTCGCGATTGATGCCGCTTGGTTGGGTATTTGCCTCGTCCTCATCCCACAAAACAGGATGGAATGTCGCACGTTCGTCGTCGATCGCTAGCGCGTGCCGCGCTTTCTTGATACTGGGATTAAAGTGTTTGTTCGGCAGCTCGAGGGGCCACAGCCAGTCATTAACGCCGCGCGTCATTTCGTCGATCGGCAGGCCGTAGGCTGCAACCGTGTCCCACACGCCCACGAATTCGATGGATTCGACCGTGCGCTCGCGCGGCTTATAGAATCGCTTATCAAGCCATGACTGGATGAGGCGAAACGGATATTGGAGATTCCAGACTGGATATTTGTCGTGGCGATAGGCGCGATAAGCCGCACGCGCCTTCCGATCCAGTTCTGCCTCGTTTGCGAACTTGACGAGCCCCTGATTGAGCACCAAGCCAACAACGATCCGAACGGTAAAAGCACCGCGGCTGAAGCCAAAGGCATAAATCTTGTCGCCGTCCCGGTAATTACGGCAGAGGAATTTGTAGAGGTTGAGAACGTTGCGCTTCAGGCCATAACCGAAGGCGCCGCCGAGAATGGCAAGCGGCTTGAACGATGATGTGCCGACGCCGTCATCGTAGATAGCGATCTGGTCGGACGTCTTGAGATCGAGCGACTGAAAGGTCCGCCAGACGTTGGTTCGCCAAACCTTGCCTGCTGCGTTGCCCGTGCCATCCGATAGCAGAACGATATTCTTGGACATCGGCTTCCTCCAGACGAACAGGGGTCAGCATTGATCAAGAGCAATTGCAGGTACCGGCTCATACGGGCCGGCCCGGCGGAAAAAAGAACAACAGCAGGTTCAGCGCACCAAGGAATGCGAACTGGCCAATAGCCATTGTCGCCGTCGCGAGCTTCAGAGCGGTGAGCGCAGCGAGTACTCGGAACGAGTCAGGGGTGAGCCGGATCCACAACTTCAAAGTTGCCGCAAGGCCGGTATCTTCCGCGAGATCCGCCACCATGTAGAAGGTGGGGAGAATCCACCAGATCCACGTCGGAACGGCAGAAAGAAAGCCTAGCCGGTCAGCGAGCGAGGTGGATGAAAAGCCAAGAAATAAACCAAGGCAAATCAGGAAGAGGATGTCGAGGGGGAATAGGACGGGAAAGACATATCCGCGGATCGCCTTTGCATGCGTGCTGTCCGCAAGCCAGCGAGCGAGAGTTGTCTCGCTCAGAACTTCCGTCTGAGAGGGAATATACTTGAGCCGCTCGAGAAATCGCTCCGCGACGTCCTCGCCATATCGTGGGGCGACAAGAAACTTCAGCGCAAGAGACAACGCAAGCGTCAGTCCGAACAAAACAAGGATCGTTCGCACAAATATGCCCTCGTCCAAAAAATCGGTCTTCGATCGAAGCCGCTCTCGCCCGTATTCAATCCTTCCGGGTACCTTCTGAGGGGCGGATCGGTCCCCATCCTCAATGCAATTTCTCGATATTGTCACACTTTCAAGTTGCTTGGCTAGATCAATGCAGCTTTTCCCCAGAACCCAGGCGGGCGCGCTACATCTAATCGATGGCAGGAAGTGCCTGATCAGGCAGGTAGGTCCTGTTCCCCAGCGGCTGGCCGGGTAGGGATCATGATGGGTCGTCGTCGCTAGTCGGGCGATGTGTTGCACGTCCTGGCGCAACGGCGCTTAGGGACACGAGGGAATAGCTCGTACTCCTCCCGCCCCCCTCGTCCTTGACGAGGATACCCTGATTGACGAGACCTTGGATGTCGCGCAGGGCGGTATCAGGCGAGCACTTTTCGATCGTTGCCCATTTGCTCGATGTCAGTTTGCCTTCAAACCCGTCCAGCAGACGGTTCAGCATATCGCGCTGCCGCTCGTTCAATTGAGCCGTGGAGTGGCGCTTCCAGAAGTCGGCTTTTTCGAGCACGGCTGCGAGAGTAGTCTCGGCACCGCTGAAGGCGCGGTCGAGACAGCCTAGGAACCACTCAAGCCAGGGTGTGATGTTGAGATCGCCTTTCTGCGTGGTCTCCAGCAAGTCATAGTAGGTCTTCCGCTCGGTCCGTATCTGGGCCGACATGCTGTAGAAGCGTTGCGGGATCCCTTCGGAGCGGGCAAGCGACATGTCGGCGATGGCACGCGCGATGCGTCCATTGCCGTCCTCGAATGGGTGGATGGTCACAAACCAGAGATGCGCGATTGCAGCCTTGATGAGCGGATCGGTGTTCTCTTCGGTATTGTACCAGTCGAGAAACGCAGTCATTTCGGCATCGAGCTTGTCGGCCGTCGGTGCTTCGTAGTGCACGCGCTCACGTCCATAGTCGCCCGAGACGACCTGCATCGGTCCTGACGAGGCATCGCGCCAGGCTCCCACAGCGATCTTCTTCATGTTGCTGCGGCCGGTCGGAAACAGCGACGCATGCCAGCCAAACAACCTTTCCGCCGTGAGCTCGGCTTTGAACTTCTGAGTAGCGTCGAGCATCATCTCGACAACACCCTCGACGTTGCGATCGGCTGATGGCAGAGCGCCTGCGTCCATGCCGAGGCGACGCGCCAGTGAAGAGCGCACCGCGTCCTTATCGAGTTTTTCCCCCTCGATTTCGCTGGATTTGAGGACTTCCTCGGTCAGGCTCGTGAGGACAGCCTCCTCCTGCTGGGGGAAGCCGAGCGCCTGCATCCGACCGATGAGCTGGCCCTGGCGCAGCCGTACGGCCGCGAGCTGCTTCGCCAGGGCGTCGCTATCCCAGGAAAAGTGAGGCCAATCAGGTAGTTGGTGAATATAGTCGGGCATTCCCCGCGCTCCTTGCGGGGAATATGGCGGCTTTTCCCCGCAACCGCAACGTTAATTACCGCAAAATATGCGGAGAATAGAGCCGGCATTCTCCGCATCGGACCGGACTCGCCCGCCCGAAACAGGATCCGTTGGAGCTTCCGCCTGACGCCCTCCTTTGAACTTCGAGGGCCTATCCAACCCGCCGGCGGATGGCGCTGGGGTGCTGTCTGGATCGCCATAGACGTCCGCCGAGGGCTGCGGGCGAGTTCGCGCGCTTATACTCATTTCGCGAAGTGAGTATAACGCGCCGTTTTTCAGTTAATCGGTCGATGCGCACCGTCGAACATTGCGATCGAGTAGGCGGTCGATTCGTTCTCTCTCGATCGGTACCGGCTCGTGCGCGGCGCACATCGAAGCGAGCTCGGTAAGTGATCCAGCTTGATCAGGCCGTTCACAGTCTATTGAGCTGCTTCCTCAAAGAAGCCGAGATTTGCGCATCAACGATCTCGCATCGATAGACTTGATCGACACGGATCTCGTTGCCGCAACCGATTTTTATTCAGGTTGAATACGAAGGCGTCTGCCGCTTTTCATCTTGCCGCGCTCGTTCGCGAGAGTTGAGTGGGGCAGAAAATGTTTCCGGCGAAAATCTATATCGGCCAGATCGCCGTCGTACTCGGCATCGTTGCCGTTTCGACGTGGGGCGCAACGCAATGGACTGCCGCAGCTCTCGGCTATCAGCATCGCCTCGGTGAACCCTGGTTCTTGATTATCGGCTATCGCGTTTATCTGCCCTGGCGGTTGTTCGAATGGTGGTTTGCCTATGAGGCCTATGCGCCCGAGGTGTTCGAGGAGGGTGGAGCGATTGCTGCAGCTGGCGGCATCGCAGGCGCGCTTTTTGCGATCGTCAATTCGGTGTGGCGCGCGCGCCAAAGCCAGTTGGTGACGACTTACGGCTCGGCACGCTGGGCAACGCCGAAGGAAATCAAGGCAGCCGGCCTGTTCGCGGCCAAGGGCGTATTTCTGGGGCGCCTCGAGAACAACTATCTGCGCCACGATGGACCGGAGCACGTGATGTGCTTTGCGCCGACCCGGTCGGGCAAGGGCGTGGGGCTGGTCTTGCCGACATTGCTGTCGTGGACGTCGTCAGCGGTGGTGCACGACATCAAGGGCGAGAATTGGGAGCTGACCTCCGGCTGGCGTTCGACGTTCTCGCATTGCCTTCTGTTCAATCCCACGGATGAGCGGAGCGCCCGCTACAATCCACTGCTCGAGGTGCGCAAGGGGGCTGCCGAGGTCCGTGATGTCCAGAACATCGCCGATATCCTGGTCGATCCCGAAGGGGCGCTCGAACGCCGCACCCATTGGGAGAAGACCAGTCACTCCCTGCTGGTCGGCGTCATCCTTCACGTCCTTTACGCAGAAGAGAAGAAGACGCTCACCCGCGTCACCGAGATCCTGGCCGATCCGGCGCAGTCCTTTGAGAAGACACTCAGGATCATGCTGGCCACCAATCATCTCGGCACCGAGGCGGAGCCGAAAGTACACCCCGTCGTCGCCGCGACCGCACGCGAGCTGCTCAATAAGTCCGAAAATGAACGGTCCGGCGTTCTATCGACCGCCGTGAGCTTTCTCGGGCTCTACCGCGATCCCGTCGTCAGCAGAAACACCGAATCCTGTGATTGGCGCATCGCGGATCTCGTGAGCGCCGAGAAACCCGTCACGCTCTATCTCGTCGTGCCGCCCTCGGACATCAGCCGTACCAAGCCGCTGATCAGGCTGATCCTCAATCAGATCGGCCGCCGGCTGACCGAGACGCTGAACACCAAGGCCGGTGAGCCCATACACCGCCAGCTCCTGATGATGCTGGATGAGTTTCCCGCGCTCGGCCGGCTCGACTTCTTCGAAAGCGCGCTCGCATTCATGGCTGGCTATGGCATCCGCGCTTATCTGATCGCCCAGTCGCTCAACCAGATTGCAAAAGCCTATGGCGAGAACAACGCGATCCTGGACAATTGTCACGTGCGCATCGCCTTTGCCGCCAATGACGAGCGCACGGCCAAGCGGATCTCGGACGCACTCGGCACCGCGACGGAACTACGAGCACAGCGCAACTATGCCGGCCATCGGCTGGCTCCCTGGCTTGGCCATGTCATGGTCAGCCGCCAGGAGACCGC
This sequence comes from Bradyrhizobium genosp. SA-4 str. CB756, assembly GCF_000473125.1. Classification (NCBI taxonomy): domain Bacteria; kingdom Pseudomonadati; phylum Pseudomonadota; class Alphaproteobacteria; order Hyphomicrobiales; family Nitrobacteraceae; genus Bradyrhizobium; species Bradyrhizobium genosp. SA-4. The sequence goes on from NZ_KI421499.1 coordinate 1,914,443, forward strand.
GCGTCCCTTGCTGACACCAGGCGAGGTGATGCAGCTGCCGCCCGACCAGGCGATCGTGCTGGTGTCGGGGCTGGCACCGGTCCGCGCGATCAAGCTGCGGCACTATGAGGACGCAAACTTCGTCAGCCGTCTGCGCAAGCCTCCATCCTTGGTAGGCGATGCGTACGCCGATCGGCCGCCAGCCCGCAGCGACGATTGGCGGGGCGAGGTGCGCTCCACCGATCTTCGCCTTGCGACCCTGCCGTATCGCGAGCTCATGCAGACGGGCGGCGAAGAGGGCGGTCTCAAGCAGCAATTGCCCTTGTTCGACGAGGCCGTGCCCGCTGTGAACGAGACTCGCGCCTTCGAGGAGCGATTGCTCGATGACGAGACCGACGTCGCCGCCGATCGCGGCCAGATGCAGCAGGCAGCAAGCGCGACGAGCGCCGTGCGCCGAGCCCACGCCGTCACCCGCGACGATGACGACCTTCTTCCCTCGTTCTGAGAGTATCCCTGATGAAACCGAAACTGTCGGCCTACGTGTCTGAAAGTGTGGCGGAGCGCCTCGAGCTGGCCGCCAAGCGTCCAGGAACCAATAAGTCATCCATTGTGGATGCCGCGCTGGATCGCTTTCTCAACCCTGAGCGGGACAGCAGCGGCGATGCGGCGCTGATCCGTAGGCTCGATCGCATGAGCCGTCAGCTCGATCGAGCCGATCGCGATCTGTCGGTGATGGCGGAGACCATCGCGCTCTTCATCCGCTACTACTTGACCATCACCCCGCCGCTGCCGTCTCAAGATCAGGATGCAGCGCGAGCGCTCGGCCGTGAGCGGTTCGAGATGTTTGTCGCCCAGGTCGGCAAACGCGTCGCCTCCGGTGGCCGGCTCGTCGCCGACGTCATGGACCGCGTCAGCGCCGTCAAGCCGGATCTCTTCATGCGTAGCCTCGAGGAGGGCGCCCCTCTGGGCGCTGCCCAACCCGGCGATACTGGTTCCCGCGCGCAGGGTGCGGCGGGTGAGCCGCCGGGGCATTCTCCGGCAGGGCGAGAGGAGGTCGGCAATGTCTGATCTCCTCTCGCCAGAAACCCGCGAACGACGCCGGGGCATGCTGCGGACCGCGATGGGCCCGGCGATCGCCCTCGCTCTGGAAGAGCCTGATGTGGTCGAGGTCATGGTCAATCCCGACGGTAGGCTTTGGCTCGACCGGCACGGGACGGGCCGCGCTGATACCGGCGTTGTCCTGACGCCACAGGAGTCCGAGCGGATCATCCGGCTTGTTGCCAGCCACGTGCGGGCGGAAGCGAGCGGCTCGTCGCCAATCGTCTCGGCGGAACTCCCCGAAACGGGGGAACGCTTTGAAGGCGTCTTGCCGCCGGTCGCGCTCGCGCCTTGCTTTGCCATCCGCAAGCCGGCGACCACCACGTTCCGTCTGTCCGACTACGTCAAGGCGCAGATTGCCTCGCCTTTGATGGCAAAGGTGCTGACCGCTGCGGTCACCGAGGCGCGCAGCATCCTGGTCGCCGGCGGCACCGGGTCTGGCAAAACGACGCTTGCCAACGCCCTTCTTGCGGAGATCGCCGGCCTCGAAGAGCGGGTCGTCATCATCGAGGACACTCGAGAACTGCGCTGCGATGCAAAGGATGCCGTGGCGCTGCGGACCAAGCCGGGCGTGGCGAGCCTTGCCGACCTTGTCCGCTCCACGCTGCGCTTGCGGCCAGATCGCATCGTCGTCGGCGAGGTCAGGGGCGCCGAAGCCCTCGACATGCTGAAGGCCTGGAATACAGGCCACCCCGGCGGAATTGCCACTATTCATGCCAACTCGGCCCGAGCTGCGCTCTACCGGATCGAGCAACTCATTCAGGAGGCGGTCGCAACCGTGCCGCGCCGGCTCATCGCCGAGGCGATCGACCTGATCGTCTTCATCAAGGGGCGGGGGCCCGCACGGCGGATCGAGGCCGTCGCCGAACTCAAAGGTCTCGACCCGTCTGGCGACTACCTGCTCGAGACCCCGCCCGGACTTCCAAACACCTCCCATCGCCCCTGACCTCAAGGAGACTGCAATATGTCCATTCGACTGCGTCTAAACCTGCGTTCAAGCCTTAGCGGCTTCTGCTCGGTCGGCGGGTTGCCGCTGGTCACGCTCGGTGCGGCGTCGGCTTGCGTGCTGCTCAGCGTCACGGCGGCACACGCTGCCGGTTCGGGCATGCCCTGGGAAGCTCCGCTCGAACGAGTCCTGGAATCCGTGCAGGGGCCCGTCGCCAAGATCGTCGCCGTCATCATCATCACGGTGACCGGCATATCGCTCGCCTTCGGCGACACCTCGGGCGGATTCCGCAAGATGGTCCAGGTCGTATTTGGCCTCTCGATCGCCTTCGCTGCGAGTTCGTTCTTCCTTTCCTTCTTCTCGTTCGGTGGCGGAGCGCTGATCTGATGCGCCCGGATGGTTTTGAACTCGTTCTCCATCGTTCGCTGACCGAACCCATCCTGATCGGCGGCGCCCCGCGTGCCGCCGCCATCCTGATCGGGACACTCTCGGCCGTGCTGGCGCTCGGCCTGCGCCTTTGGTTCGCAGGTCTCATCCTCTGGGTCATCGGCCACAGCGCGGCCGTGTGGCTTGCCAAACGCGACCCCGCCTTCGTCGAGGTCGCCATCCGTCACACCAAGCACAAGGGACGGCTCGCATGCTGAACTTGAGAGAATTCCGCGGCAACGCCTACCGGCTGGCTGATTGGCTGCCTTGGGCATGCCTGGTCGCGCCAGGCGTCATCCTCAACAAGGACGGCAGCTTTCAACGGACGATACGCTACCGCGGGCCGGACCTCGACAGTGCGACCGAGGCCGAACTGATGAGCGTCGTATCTCGCGTCAACAACGTTCTAAAGCGCTTTGGCTCAGGCTGGGCGCTCTTCTTCGATGCCACGCGCATCCCAACTGGCGATTATCCGAGGTCGGAATTCCCTGATGCGGTGTCCTGGCTGGTGGATGAGGAGCGACGGGCCGGTTTCGAGGGGCCGGCCGGGGTGGCGTGGGAGGATCCTTCACGCCCCGGCGGGCAGCACTTCGAAAGTGTGCAGCATCTGACCTTGATGTATTTGCCGCCGGCCGAAACGGTCTCGCGCCTCGAAGGCCTGTTTCTGGAGCGTCCCCAGGCGAGGAATCGCGCGGCTGGGGGACAACGCGCTCGTAGTGGTCAAACACCCAAACCTCATGAGCGCGGTGACATTACCGACGGGGAGACCGACGGCCAGCGAAGATTTGACAGCGAGCAGAAAGGCTACCGCGATCATCTCCAAAGATTCATCCAGGAAACCGATCGGGCGATCGATCTGCTCTCGTCAGTCTTGCCCGAGATCTGGCCTCTCAGCGACGCGGAGGCGCTCACCTATCTTCATAGCTGCATCTCGACCAAGCGCCATCCGGTCAGCGTTCCCAAGATCCCGGCCTATCTCGATTGTTTCCTAAGCGATGAGCCTTTGACTGGGGGACTGTCGCCGGCGATCGGGCGGAGCCATCTGCGCGTGTTGACGGTCCTTGGGTTTCCGCACGTCACCTTTCCAGGCTTGCTCGACGAACTGAATCGGCTCGGCGTTGCCTATCGCTGGGCCACCCGGTTTATTCCGCTCGACCGTACGCAGGCAAACGCAACCCTGTCGCGCTACCGTCGGCGGTGGTTTGCCAAGCGGAAGTCGCTCGGAGCGATCCTCAAGGAGGTCATGTTCAACGAGCAGGCAGCGCTGCTTGACACTGACGCCAGCAACAAGGCGCTTGATGCCGACGCGGCGCTCTCCGAGCTCGGCGACGATCTGGTTGCCTTCGGCTATATCACCACGACCGTTACCGTAAGCGATGAGGACTCCCATCAGGCTGATGAGAAGATCCGTGCGGTCGAGCGGGTGATCAATAGCCGGGGCTTCACGGTCATCCGCGAGAGCGTCAACGCCGTGGAAGCCTGGCTCGGCGGTCTGCCCGGCCAAGCCTATGCCAACATCCGCCAGCCGATCGTCCACACCCTGAACCTCGCCCATATGTGCCCATTGTCGGCGGTATGGGCCGGACCCGAACGATGTGAGCACCTCGACGGCCCGCCGCTTCTGGTCGCCAAGACCAAGGGGGCGACCCCGTTCCGGTTATCGCTCCACGCCGGCGATGTCGGGCACACCATCATTGTCGGTCCAACGGGAGCGGGCAAGTCGGTGCTACTTTCGATGCTCGCGCTGCAATTCCGTCGATATCCGAACGCGCAGCTGATCACGTTCGACAAGGGCCGGTCAGCACGGGTCACCACGCTCGCATTGTCCGGCTCCTGGTACGAGCTAGGCGCCAAGGGCGGCATTGCCTTTCAACCGCTCAAGGATGTCGCAGAAGATGGGGCGAGAGTCTGGGCGCTCGACTGGCTCTGTGGCGTGCTCGCCCATGAGCGCGTGACCGTGACCCCCGATGTCAAGGAGACGCTCTGGTCGGCGCTGAGGAGTCTCGGGTCCGCGCCGGTCTCGCAGCGGACGATGACCGGCCTCGTCGCGCTGCTTGCCCGCGACGCGCTGCGGCAGGCGCTGCAACCCTACACGCTGGAAGGACCCTATGGCCGCTTCCTGGACGCGGACGCCGACCGTCTTTCCGGTGCCGACGTGCTCACCTTCGAGATGGAAGAACTCATGGCTTTGCCGGGGTTGGTCGCTCCGGTCCTGACCTATCTCTTCCACAGCCTTGAGGACCGCTTCGACGGCCGGCCCACGCTGCTGGTGCTTGATGAGGCCTGGGTGTTCCTGGACGATCCGCTCTTTGCGAGCCGAATTCGCGAATGGCTGAAGACACTGCGCAAGAAGAACGTTTCGGTGATCTTTGCGACCCAGTCGCTGGCCGATATCGCCGACAGCCAGATTGCCCCTGCGATCATCGAATCCTGTCCAAGCCGCATCTTCCTTCCGAACCCCAGAGCGCTGGAGCCGACCCAGACCGAGACCTATCGCCGGTTCGGCCTGAACGACACGCAAATTCGCCTGATCGCGGAAGCCTTCCCGAAGCGAGACTACTATCTGCAGTCGCGCGCCGGAAACCGCTTGTTTGAACTCGGCCTCGGTCCGGTGGCGCTCGCGCTGGTCGCGGCGTCCTCGCCTGAGGATCAACGGACCGTCGATGCGGTCCTGTCCCGCTCCGGCCCCCATCACTTTGCCAAGCGCTATCTCGCTGAACGAGACCTGCACTGGGCGGCGAACCTGATCAGCACCTTCGAACAGGCCCAGAAGGCCTGACCTCAATCTCAATTCCTGGAGTCTTCCATGCTCGAAAGTGTCGGCCGCATGTTCTTGGGTACAACTTCAAGAGTTATTATCACAACGATACTATCGATCGCGATCGCCGTGAATGGTTCGCAACGGCTTGGCGCGTTTGGTATCGTATTCGATCCTTCCAATTACAGCCAGAATCTCCTGACTGCCGCACGAGCGCTTGATCAGATCAACAATCAGATCAGGAGCCTCGAGAACCAAGCGCAATCGCTGCGCAATCAGGCAAAAAATCTCGCCGCCCTGCCGACGAGCGTCGTCGGCCAACTCACGTCGACGATCACTCAGATGAACACGCTGATTGGTCAGGCCAAGAACATTACGTTCGATGTTCAGAAAACCCAGCAGGACTTCGCGCGGCTGTATCCTCGCCAATACGCGGCGGCGGTTTCGTCCGACAAGATGGTGCAGGATGCGACCGTACGTTGGGACAATAGCTACGATGGACTGAAGCAGTCGCTCACGCTTCAGTCCGCAATCGTCGGATCGTTGGATCAGGACGGCCAGACGCTTCGAACGCTCATGGCGAATTCGTCCGCTGCGGTCGGCTCGCTACAAGCCCAACAGTCTGGCAACGAACTGCTCGCGCTGCAGATCAAGCAGTCGTTGCAGGCCCAGGCGCTCATGGCAACGCAGGCGCGCGCGGACACGTTGCGTGCAGCCGAACAGCAGGCATCTTCGGCGGCCGCGAAGGAGCGATTCAATCGCTTCATCGGCGATGGCCATGCCTACACCGCCGGTAAGTGAGTGAGGACGCCATGGCTGATCTCTCCGTCATTGACCGGTTCACCGACACCTTCTCGCGCTACATCGACTCCGGATTTGGCCTTCTGTCCGGCGACGTCTCATTCTTAAGCTCAACGTTGATCGGCATCGACCTGACGCTAGCAGGGCTTGCCTGGAGCATGCGGGCGGACGACCACATCATGGTCACGCTCGCCAAGAAGGTGCTTTATGTCGGTGCTTTCGCGTTCATCATCGGCAATTTCAAGAACCTTGCCGATATTGTCTTTGCGTCGTTCTCCAGCATCGGACTGAAGGCATCCGGCGGGAGCTTGAGCGCGGCCGACCTGGCGCGCCCAGGCTTTGTTGCTTCGGCCGGGTTCACGGCCGCCCATCCACTTCTCGAGGAGACCGGGCAATTCTCTGGGTTTGATGTCCTGACCAACCTGCCGACGATCCTGATCCTGCTGTTCTGCTGGATCCTGATCGTGCTCGCGTTCTTCATCCTCTCGGTGCAACTCTTCGTCACGCTGATCGAGTTCAAGCTCACAACGCTTGCAAGCTTCATCCTCGTGCCGTTTGCCCTTTGGGGAAAGACTGCGTTCCTCGCGGAAAAAACCCTCGGTAACGTGGTCGCCTCGGGGGTGAAGGTGATGGTTCTCGCAATCATCATCGGCATCGGCTCGACTATCTTCGGGCAGCTTGCAAGCACGTTGACGAAGCCGGTCGATATTGTATCGGCCATGAGCTTGTTGCTGGCGGCTCTTTCGCTGTTTGGCCTTGGCATTTTTGGGCCAGGAATCGCGGCGGGATTGGTCTCAGGTGCGCCCCAGCTAGGCGCTGGAGCTGCCGCCGGAACGGTGGCGGGCGCGGCGGCTGTGGTGATCGGCGGCGGAGCGGCAGCCGCCGGAGGCTTGCGCCTTGCGGCGGGTAGCTCAATGACCGCGATGCGATCCGCAGCGTCGCTCACTGGTGCGTCTTCGGCAGCCGGCGCATCAGCCCGCGCCTCGACGGTGGATCAGCTATCGAGTGCGAGCACTGGCGGCGCGGCGAACGGAGCGGCTGCATCAGGTGCCGGGCGTGGGGCGGGTCCGTCAGGACGCGGACACGCGAGGGAAGCGGCCCAAGTTGCAGCCCACACCCTGAAAGAGGGCGACAAGGGTGGGCATTCGTCGGGCCCGAAACTGGGGGAGGAGTAGGATATGGCTGGTCACCCCTTTCAGCGCGTGTCCGTCCGGTACGGCGAAACGCCAGAGCCGGTCACGCCCTATCAGAAGGCAGCTCAGGTTTGGGACGAGCGGCTTGGGTCCGCCCGGGTGCAGGCCAGCAACTGGCGGCTGGCAGCGCTGGCAGCCATCGGCCTGTCCAGCGTCCTCGGATTGACGATCTTCACCCAGATCGCTCGCTCCGGTGTCGTTCCCTACGTGGTCGAGGTCGATCGGCTCGGTGAAGTCCGAGCAGTTGGGCCGGCGCTTGAGGGCTACCAGCCGTCAGATGCGCAGATCGCGCATTTCCTTGCGCGGTTCATCGAGAACGTCCGCTCGCTGTCGATAGATCCTGTCATCGTCCGGGCGAACTGGCTGCATGCCTATGACTTCGTCACCGACCGGGGCGCGCAAGCCTTGAACGACTACGCGCGCGAAGCCGATCCGTTCACGAAGATCGGCTCCAAGACGGTGACCACTGAGGTCACGTCCGTGGTGCGTGCGTCCGGCGACAGCTTCGAGATCCGCTGGAAAGAAAACACCTACGAGAATGGCGCGGTCGCGAAGACCGAGCGCTTCACCGGTCTCGTCACCACCGTTCTCAAGCCGCCGGCGGATGCCGAAACGCTGCGGAAAAACCCCCTCGGCCTCTACGTCCATTCCCTCAACTGGTCGCGCGACCTCATCGGAGACGCCAAATGAATTCCAAAGCCCTCACCAAGCTCGCGTCGGCCAGCGTCCTTGCCTTGTCGCTTGGGCTCGCCGGATGTGCCACCAAGCTCAATCTCGAAGCACCCTATGATGAGATGACATTTGAGAAGGCCCTTCCAGAGAGCGATCCGCCGGCGCCGGTGCAAGTCGTCGAAACACCCAAGGTCCTGCCGTTGCCTGGCCAGCTGAAGCCGTTTCCGACGAAGGCCGCCAAGGAAGAGAAACTGCCGCCGGAGCAGGCGATCGCGAAAGCGAACAAGGCCGCGCGGATGGAGCCCACACGCGCCGGGTATATCAACGCCATCCAAGTTTATCCCTGGACAGAAGGAGCGCTCTACCGGCTTTATGCAAGCCCGGAGAAAGTCTCGACCATCGCGCTGCAGCCGGGCGAGGAACTGATCGACGTTTCCACGGGCGATACGGTTCGCTGGGTCGTCGGCGATACATCGAGCGGACAGGGGCGCTCGCGGCGGGTACATATCCTGGTCAAGCCGACGCTTCCGGACATTCAGACCAACCTCGTGGTGCTGACGGCCCGGCGCGCCTATCACCTCGAGCTCGTCTCGACCAAGCAGACCTACATGGCGTCCATCTCATGGACGTATCCGACCGATACGCTCGTCGCTCTTCACAAGCAGAACGCCACGGCTCAGGAAAGCGAGGAGCGGATCGCCGATCGCGGAGTGCGCCTCGACAGCTTGAATTTCCGCTATCGCATTGAAGGCGACGATCCTCCGTGGCGGCCGGTGCGCGCTTTCGATGACGGCCGCAAGGTCTATATCCAGATGCCGTCCGGCCTGCCGCAAGGCGAAGCGCCGCCTTTGTTCGTCGCCGGAGCCGATGGCCGGCCAAACCTCGTCAACTACCGGGTCCGCGGTTCATACTACATCGTCGATCGGATGTTCGGCGCCGCTGAGCTTCGCCTTGGCGAAGATCCGCAGCGCATCGTCCGGATCATCCGCATCGATGCGCGGCCGGTGTCTCAGATCTTCGGTACCGGGAGCGCTACATGACGAGCTTGGATCCGAGTCCCGAGCCGCTGGAACTGCGGGCTCGGCCGCGAGCCGTTCGGCGCCTCAACAAGCGCGCTCTTATGATCGGCTGCGCGGTCGCGGCGCTGTTCGTGGGCGGAGCGATACTTATTGCGCTCAAGCCGAGCTCCTTCAAGCAGTCTGAGCGAGCGGAGCTGTACAATACCGACCGCAAGCAGACGGCTGAGGGCCTGAGCAAGCTGCCAAGGTCCTACGAGGAGTTGCCGCCGTCTACGCCGCGGCTAGGGCCGCCGTCGCCTGGAGACATTGGCCGGGCCTTCGCCGAAAACGAGAAGAAGGCTGGCGTCGCTCCGGACGCTGGCTTCCGAACCAATCCGGAGGAAGACGCCGAACGGGCTGAGCGGATTCGCCAGACGCGGATCGCTCAGCAGGCAAAGGAATCGGGCTTGTTCGTCCGCCTGTCGGAGAAGCAGGACAAGCGCAAGCAAGCAAGTACGACGGAGGCGCCGGCGGCCGCTTCTCCATCTGAATTCCGGCCCCCAACGCCCGATACAGGTCCATCTGCCGCGGAACTTGCAAAGACAGCGCAGGCGATGATCGATCGCTCCAGCGAAATCATCCCGTCGTCGCAGGCGCGAAAGCTGGCCTTCGTGGGCGCGAAAGCCGACACCGAAACCACCAATTCCCATGCGCTCAAATCGCCGCCATCCACCTATGCGGTGATGGCAGGGTCGATCATCCCGGCTAGCCTCGTCACTGGCCTGAATTCGGACCTGCCTGGCACCACCATCGGCCAGGTCACGGAGAACGTTTACGACACGGTAACCGGCGAGCATCTCTTGATCCCGCAGGGGACAAGAATCGTGGGCAAGTACGATAGTGTCGTCGCCTTTGGCCAGAAGCGGGCTCTGGTCGTCTGGAGCCGGCTCATACTGCCGAACGGCAATTCAATCGTGATCGAGAACTTGCCGGCGACAGATGTTGCGGGCTACGCGGGGCTCGAGGACCAGGTGGACTTCCACACTTGGCAGTTGCTCAAAGGCGTGGCTCTGGCCACCCTGATCGGAGTAGGGACTCAGCTATCGATCGGCAGTGACGAGAGCGATCTCGTGAAGGCGCTGCGGGAAAGCACGCAGCAGACGACCAACCGTGCGGGGCAGCGCCTGGTGGAGCGCGAGCTCGACGTCCAGCCGACGATCACGGTGCGGCCAGGGTGGCCGCTGCGGGTGATTGTTTCGAAGGATCTGGTGCTGAAGCCGTATCAAGACGTTCAGACGGCGGCGAAGGGCAGGTGAGGGATGAAGCTTGCGAAGCTGCCGGATCGGACGCCGGTGAAGATGACCATTGTTCTCACGCCGGGCTTGGCGCAGCGGTTGCGCGAATATGCTGTTTTCTACGCAGAGACCTACGGCGCACGGGAGGAGGTGGTCGATCTCGTACCGTTTATGCTGGAAGCGTTCCTAGATGGCGATGCGGATTTCAAGCGAGCTAGCCGGGGAGGCGGCGCAAAAGACCCTACGGTTGGTACGCCCCGACGTCTCACTAATCCGTCTACCTCCCAGAGAGAGCCGGGGGGGAGTCCGAGCAAGAGCCAGGAATCATCCTAACGGCCCGCTAATACGGAGGGGGCGAACCAGAGAGTCCCGTCATCTAGACCGGAGTAATCGGTTCGTTTGACATCTGGCCGATGGCATCCTTGACCAGATTGAGAGAGCGCTCCAGTCGCTGCAGGAGCGTATTTAGATCTGAAACAGTTGCTTCCTCCATCCGAAGATTCTCGGAAGTTACGGCTCGTCGAACTAAGACGTCGAGCGCTTCGAGGTAGGTCGATGGATCCGGGATAGTCCCTGACGTGGGTGACCATAGCAAATGCGCAATCACCGTTCCGTCCGGACTAATTGCTACGGTTGATGAAGCTCTCGCGAGCACCGTTTGCTCTACGAGTGGAACAGGCATTTCGACCGCAGAAACGTAGTCGCTGACTCCGATCGCGCGGTATCCAAATCGATACGTGTCCCCCGCAACTTCAGCGAACGGCAATAGCTGTACTGTCTCAGGACCATTCATACGGGATATTGCCTCGTCAATTCTCTTTGTTGAGTATACTCAATTGAGGAGTATGCTCAACAGGAAGCATGCCGTCTTTCATGGACGGAATGCGAGACATTGTTGCAAAGAACCTTCGGCGGCTTCGGCATGAAAAGGGTTGGAGTCAGGAAGAACTCTCATTTCGAGCGAAGGTAGACCGAAGCTATATCAGCCAGTTAGAGACCAGCACCTACAGTGCTTCGGTTACCATGCTTGGCAAGCTTGCAAAGGCGCTCGGCGTGGACGCGGGCGACCTACTAAAGAGATAATTTTGAGCCGCGTACCGCGACCGGGGAATGGGCGGCGCTGAAGCGACCTGTTTCTATAGAACTGGCGCTAGCCGATTAATCTCCAGGTTTTGTACCGGAATATTCCCGTTTTGGGGAGACAATTGCCGGAGCGATTTCGATCGTAGCCGCCGCGGATGAAGGCAGTCGGTTTTCGGCACGGATAAGGTTTTGAGAGAAAGCTTATCAGTCGGCTAAGCGGGAATCGCTAAATTCAAATGTGTACGCTTGACGCGGCCTTCTCAAGGCTGAACGCGGTCTTCGAGGACGTTACAGGGGCTGAGCGATAGTAAGACAAGGCCGCGCCCGCCGGAAATGTGATTTTGGGTCGGAATTCCGGTTGGAAGACGCGGGCCGACACATTACTGTTCTGCGGGGGACAGGGGGGCTTAGACGGGAAGTCTGCGCGATCGCTGCCCTCGTCAAGGCTGGGAATTTGAGAGAATGGCAAGCACACAGGGGGATTGGAGCGAACGCCGGAGCGGATGGAAGCAACAGCCGGAAGACCGCCGGAGTCCTTCGGACGTGGATTACGCGCGCATCGTCCACTCAGGATCGTTCCGCCGGCTTCAAGGCAAAACCCAAATTCTGAACCTTGGCGACAGCGACTTTTATCGCACCCGCCTCACTCACTCACTTGAAGTCGCTCAAATCGCGGGGAGCATCGCGAGGCAATTCGACGGCATATACGCGTCTCACCCAGCGCATCCGCATATTCCTCCGTTGAGCCTCATCCAGTCGGCAGGATTCAGTCACGATCTCGGCCATCCGCCCTTTGGGCACGGCGGGGAAGTCGCGTTGAATTACTGCATGCGGGACGCGGGAGGCTTCGAGGGTAACGGCCATACGCTGCGCATCTTGGCTCGTCTTGAAAACTTTTCCAAGGCGCACGGCTCAGATCTCAGCCGGAGGGCTATGCTCGCCGTGCTAAAATACCCGGTCGCGTTCAGCCGCGCAGCGAACCCGGCGATTGTTCCAGCGCTGTACGAGACTGCGACGTCGATCCGTACCCTCGATACGAAGGTGTGTAAGCCGCCGAAGTGTTACTTCGATGCGGAGAGTGACGTCGTTGATTGGATTTTGAAACCGCTTGATAAGTTCGATCACGATGAATTCACGTCATGCAATGCGGTTGCTGGCAAGCACAACAAGCCTAAGCATAAGTCGTTCGATTGCAGCATTATGGATGTTTCGGATGATATTGCTTACGGCGTTCATGACCTCGAAGACGCGATCGCGCTCGGACTGGTCCGTGAGAACCACTTCCGCGCGCACGTCTCTGAAGCCGACAGCGCGCCCTTCCTTGATGCACTGAAACAAAAATATCCGGGTGAAGCCGATAACGACGTCTATGATCATTTCGTCGATCAACTCTACGGAAACGGAAAAGAGCGCAAGCACTGCATCAGCCGACTGGTGCATCACTTCGTTACGAGCGTTGAAATTGAGACGATCGACGTATTCTCCGAACCGCTCATTCGGTTTCGAGCCGTCCTCCCGGCTCCGCAGGATCGCTTTCTATCCGCACTCCAAAATCTTGTGGTCGAGAAAGTCATCCGTACCCCGAACGTCCAGCATCTGGAGTTCAAAGGCCAGAAAATGGTCGTTTCCGTGTTTGAGGCCCTCTGCTCAGACCCGGATGCGCTTCTCCCCGAGGACGCACGTCAGGACTACGCTGACTCCGGTAAGGACCAGCGCGTTATTTGCGATTACGTCGCTGGAATGACGGATAGCTTCTTACTGAAGACATACGACCGCCTGTTTAGCCCACGCATGGGCTCCGTCTTCGACAAGCTTTGAGCGGGCGCGAAATGACTTCTGCACTCGCGTACAATAAAGATTTCGCGTTCAATGCGATCTGCCCATACTACACGATGTTCCCGCTCGAATATCCGATGAAAATCATTCGGAAGCATCGGGAGGATGACCCTGTCATCGTCGACCCATTCTGCGGACGGGGCACGACCCTTTATGCCGCGCGCCGCCTTGGCTTCACGTCGTTCGGGTTCGATACGTCTCCCATCGCAACTGCGATAGCGCAGGCTAAACTGGCAAGCGCGCGGCTCCAAGATATTGTTTCTTTGGGACGCGATCTCGTGAGTTCGCCATCGTCGAAGAAGCCTGATACCAAGTTTTTCAAGCGTGCCTTTTCTTCAAAGACGTTGAAGCAATTGTGCAGCCTGCGCGAAGGGTTGCTCGCCGAATCTCGCCCCACGCATGAGAGCGCCATTCTTCGCGCCGCCGCCCTCGGCTGCCTCCATGGACCGCTGGTGGGTGGCGATATTCCAAGCTATTTCTCAAATCAGATGCCGCGGACATTCTCCTCGAAGCCGGCCTATTCGCTGAAATTCTGGCTGGAACGTGAAATGTTGCCTCCGGATGTCGACGTCATGGACGTTATCGAGAAGAAGCTGGCGCGCATAAGCGATCTAGACAGCAATCCCTTCGGCCGCCTCAGCAACGTCAAGTGTTCCGACGCGCGTATCGCAGCCTCTTACCGTAACATCCGAGACGCGTCGCTGGTCATAACGTCGCCCCCATATTACGGAATGCGGACTTACGTGCAGGATCAGTGGCTCCGCATGTGGTTTTTGGGCGGCAGCGAAGATGTTGATTATTCGGTCGACGACCAGATCTGCCATTCAGGTCACGACGCATTCGTCACTGACTTAGCCAAGGTATGGAACAATCTTTCTAAACACTGCCAGGACGGAGCCCACCTCTACGTGCGCTTCGGCACGCTTGCCTCCGCGAAGAGCGACGCAAAGGTTCTAATGCGTCGATCGATCGAAGAATGCGGCGAATGGAAGTTATTGTCCGTACGTAGTGCCAACACGGCCCATGCAGGAAAACGGCAAGCCGACTATATGGGCCAGGACTCGACCGCTGCGGACGAGTTCGACTTTCATGCAGTCTTGAGTTAGTGCCAGCGAAGTTCCGCGGTTCTCGTCGTCTTGCCGAGCGTGATCGAGACGATCTCACGCTTCCCACAAAATTCCTCAAGGTATGATTTGAGTGCGATCGAAGTTTCGGCGGCCTGCTGATCCGTTGGAAGGTGGTAGGCCAGCGACTTCGGCATAAGGATTATGCACTTGGCCCGCGCGCGTGACACGGCAACATTGGTACGCTCGAGCTGCAACAGGAATTGTTCCTCGCCTTCAATAATTTCGGTATCGCCCACGCCATAGGAAACGATGATCGTGTTCCGCTCGCCGCCCTGAAAACGCTCCACGGTATCGACCGCAGAGAACAGGATTTCAGGGTCTGCCTTTGGAAAGAGCTCGCGGAGCTTTCGAAGGACAAGTGCCTTCTGTGCCTTGTGAGGTGTGACAATCCCAAGCCCATCCTTGAAGAAGGTCTCATCGGTGAAACCCGTAAAGGCTTTCGTCGTGCCGTCGTCCAGTTCTGCTGCCATTGTCTGACGCAGCACAGAGGCAAGCCCCGCGACAAGCCCGGCCTCGATTTCATTGGCCTGGGAGGATGTCGGATCGTCATGGATAAGGGCGGTCACGCGCTTCTCGGGCAGAAGGAGCCCTTGGTACGCGGTCGTGCTTGGAAGGGTTGCAGCAAGCTTCGCGATAACCGGATCCATGGCGTGAAGGATGCACAAATCCTTCTTTGGAGAATTAGCCGTCAATGCGGCTGGATAGTCGAGCGAGCGTGCGTACTCGACGAGGTCTGCATTGGAGCGATAGTTGATCAGAAGTGGAACGGGCACTATTCCAAACCGCTTAATCAGGTAATTCTGGATGCTATCGACGAGATACTCGGCGTTCTTGGGCGGCTCGAGATGCTGGATGGGCGGCATTTGCTTGTGATCGCCTGCGACAATGATCTGAGCTTTGGGATTCATAGCAGCAAGGGGACGCAAGGCGAGATTCAGCGGAACTTGCGAGCTTTCATCAAGAACGATGAGATCGAATACGGGTCCGAGGATCGCGCCGGTCGTATCGCGCGTCAGTTGATCCACGATATGCGCGGTTGTCGCAACAATCACCAGCTTCTGATTGTCAGCAACGCTCCCCAGGAGCTCCGCGTATTCAGCCGAAGCGTCGTCCCGGTTCACCGCCATGAGATTGAGGTGGGGGACGGAAATGTCGATGTCGGCGGCCTTGCGAGTGCGTGCATAAAGCCAAAAGAAGTCACAGGCCGCCTTTTGGTCGCTCGCAAGATTGCGTGCAAGTCTGGCTGAAAGTTCTTCGACGGCTCGGTAGTTTGGTCCGGTCAAAAGAATCTTGCGGACTTTCCCTTCACGAACGATCGCGTGAAGAAAGGCGACGAGTGTTTCAGTTTTACCGGTTCCTGGCGGGCCCCAGACAATCGCCAAACGCTGGGTCGCGCAGGCGCGGACGGCTGCTATCTGGCTTGGATTGAGGGGGTGCTCATTTGAAGTGCTTGCAAAGGTCGCTAATGCGTCTGCGGCTTTGGCGCCGCGAACGATCTCGCTAGCGACCTTGGCTCCTTGCCAAAGAACATCTGCGGCGGGTGTTGCAGCATCAGTACCTTTCTTCAGCTTTTTAGCTGCTGTAGTACCGAGAGCGAGGAGGGCTTCCTTTGCGGGCGTCGCAATGCCGGGATCGCCAATGGCCTTCAAAATGGCCGTGACCGTTGGTGAATCGTCGTAGGGGGCGCCTTCCAGAACGTAGAGATGGCCCTTACCGATCGGGATGATGCCGGATTTCATTATGGCGCCGAAGGCTGGCTGGAATTCCTTTCGTCGCGGCGCAATCCGGAGAGTGATCCGCTTCTTCGCCCGCTCGAACTTCTGGATGAGAATCAGGATCACCGTGTGCATGGGCACGTACATATTGTCGTCCTGCACGGTCAGGCCGAGGGACGCTGCATGCCGCAGGGGGAAGCCCGGTTGGTCAACGATGCCGAGCGTGCAGTAATCGCCTTCTTCAATTTTAGCTTCAGTCGAATCGTCACTGACTTCAAATTCGTACTGATTGTTACCAAGATCCTCGACGAGAGACGTAAGAATAATCGCTTTGTAGGATGCTTCGAGCCATTCGGGGCGCGTCAAAAAGGCGTTCAGTCGCTCGGTGCGCACGACGGCGCTGGAGACCCTCGACCAGCGATCCCACAGCTTTGAATCGTAGGCCACGCCCTGCAAGCCTAACGGGATCGACATATTGAGCGGGGGAGCATTTCCTTCGATGTTCGCCTTCAAGTCCTCACGAAGCCGGGCCGTGATACTCGCGAGAGCCCATGTATGGGCCTTCAACACCGTCTCGTAGCGCTGCACGGCTTCCGTCACACTCTTCGGTTGGCCAAAGATGCGGACGGTTCCAGTCGTCGTTTTCCAAATCTCAAAAATTCGCTCGCGTGGAATGCCGTTCCCGAGCGGTTCGACGTAGTAGTTATCGACCTTCCGCGGCGTCATCCGAGCGTGGGAATAGTGCTCGGCGGTGCCAAGCAGCGTTGCCGCAAAACGCTGTGGCAGGCGCACAAACGCCGTGACGATTTCGCGGATGAAGATGATGTTCGGGCAAATCGCGTCGGATTTTTCCATAATCTCATCCGCGGGAAATATCCACGCGAGCGCGCGCTGAGCGCGATTGGGAAGAGTCAATATTTCGAGCAAGTGCCGGCTAAAGGCGTTGCACAGCTCCTCATATTGCCTGAGCTCCCAAAAGCAGATTTGTGTCCTAACGGCTCCGAAGCCCTGCGCAGAAAAAAGCTTCTCGGACTCCTCCATCCAGCTTCCGAGCGTTTCAATGAACGATGAAAGCGCCGCCCATTCAGCAACCAGTTGGTCTTTGTTGATGGCGAAAGCGGCCTCTCCAAACGATTTGAACGAGACGGGCTCACCGCCCTCCACCGGGAATTTCTTCGCATAAGGCGCGAACAAAATTCCCCGAACCGCAATGCCCGTCAGAAAGCCGGAGCCGGCGTCGAAGTTGACGACGATGTCGTACTCGGCGTGGCGACCTCGGGCGAGTCCCGCCACTTTGGCTTTTTGATCCACCGTTACGGCGTTCTTCGCAATGGCGCTGGCTCGCGCTCCAATTTGTAGACGGTCCTTCTTCAAGAATGCATGCTGGCGAAGCACGCCGGCCGAAGCGTCGATGTCCACCACTTTCGCAACCGTCGGGTGTCCACCACTTTGGAGAACGCGACTTGCCCCACGGCTCAGCGAAGGCATTTTTGAAAGGTGGTCGGTCGTCTCTGCGTTATGAAAACAATAGTGGGTAGGATTGGCCGCAAAAACCTTCTTCTCGTCGACCGAGAGCCAGTTGGTGTTACCCAACCAGTCACATGAGCCGCATCGCGGGTTGACATGATAGTCAACCGCGGCCCAGCCCTTCGCGTCCCCAACGCCGAGCACCCGCGGAAGATCGTCCACAAAAAACTTCCGGACATTTGGCATATAAATTAGGTAGGTGATCAAACCTTCTTCGAGATCCTTCCGCAGCGCATCAAGGCGTTTTTCGTGATCCTGTCCGTCCTTGGTGGCCTTCATTTTCGTAAACTGAGGCATCTCTACGTGACGCCAGAGGTAGACGCGGTCCGATACGAAGAAGCGTTTTGTTAGATCAGCGCCTTCGGTCGAAAGCCAGTTGGAAAGGAAGATTGCATAGAGACATACTTCCGCTGAATAACTGGCGTTCGCCTCCGTGACATTCTTCAGGTCGATCACACAAAGTGCCATCCGTGTATCGCCGTCCAGCAGGCGACGGCGTTTGCCGGACGGCAATATTTCGTATTCGCTAGCGCGTCTTTGATCGGCGAAAATGATGTCCGGTCGGAGGCCTTTGAAGGCTGGAATGATAGCGGCGTGGTGGGGTGGCACGCCGATGTTCGTGAAGAAGGCGTCTCTGAATTGTTGGGGCTCGAAGGCTGGTTGAAGGATGAGTGTCGGCTTTTTCACCGCCGTCAAAGCCGCCTTGAGCGGGACTGGTTTTTTTCCGCTGTCGGCGTGCGTTACGTGGTTGGGAAGTGCCGAGGCAAGGATGTCGTACTGCTCGTTTTCGAACGCGACGCCAGACGCAGTAATGAATTGTACGCCCGGCCTCGATTTCAACGGGATCGGTATGCCTGCCGCTGCGAGTGCCTTCGTGTCATCCGAAAAGAGTGAGAGATAAAGCTCCCGATCGCATTGCGTGCGCAGGAACATTGAAAACGTGCTTTTTGAAACGAGGCGGGCAGGCAATTTCTGGGACGCCATTAAACAAAATCCTCGGGAAGGGCAGATTCTGGAAAATTGACGAATCTCACCCAGGACAATATAGGCCCAACCTGCAATTGTCGGGAAAATCTAGCGCAACTGACTGAGAATTCTTGGGAAATTTCGGCTTCGTCCTCCGATTTTGCACCGCAAACCAGCCTGTCGTGGGTGAAGATTACGGCAATTCCAGCTTCAGCTTGCGCGTGCGGGTACGAAGGTAGGATGCGACCTGACGGGTTTTTCTTGGTTCAGCCGCTTCTCAGAGAACACCAAGGACCGACCCAATCGCGAGGTGAAAGGAGGAGCTTGAGAAGGTCGCGATGGAATCGACGCTAATGATCAAGATCGACGAGTTCATCGACCGCAGCGAGATCGACCCGCACTACCTGAGACGAGCGGCTACATTCATTTCTCGAACCGCCGTATCGAGGCAGCGCTCATGCCTTCGGAAGCGGGGACCGCGCGCTCTGTCGACCTGATGCTGTTGCCGCCAAGGATTGGCTTGAACGTTTAACGAGCCGCAAATTCAACGCTGGTATCTTGTCGAACTCGCCAGAGATTAGGAATTCGAAGGTCAAACCTCCAAAGTGATCTCTCCGGTGAAAGGAGTCAGTTCGTGGACTGATAAGCTTTCTAACAAATGCCTACGAGTGGATGTAACCGGATTCTCTGAACTCGACCCGAAGGGTGCTTAGCTGGTCGGAGGCGGTAGCTTGCCTGCAATTGCTGTTTGCAACTCGTCTGAAATGACCGGTTAGGATGCGCAAAGACCGGGACTCATGCTAGAGTCCAGTCTTTTGGCGACCTTTCCCGCTCGGCATGTCAGCGACCAGAAACAATCACTACGTACCCCGATGGTATCAAGCCGGCTTCTTCGAGCCGGGGCGTACCGAGCTGGCTTATTTCGACCTTTCGCCGGCACAGAAAACGCTCGACGATGGGCGGGTCGTCACCGTCGGACATTCGTTAGTCCACTGGCCCACCGCGCGATGCTTCCAACAACGCGATCTTTATTCGACTTTCTTCGGCACATTGGTCAATGACGAGATCGAGCGTCATCTGTTCGGCAACATGGACGCCAAAGGCGCCAAGGCCGTGCGCGCCTTCGCCGGAGCAGATATAAGCCAATGGCATGAATATTTTCATGACCTTTTTCTCTACATTGATGTGCAAAAGATTCGCACGCCTAAAGCTCTCGATTGGCTAAGAGCGCAATATCCGGCCCTCACGCAAAATGAGTTGATGATCGAAATGCAAGGCATCCGTGCCATGCACTGTACGATCTGGGCCGAAGGCGTGCGTGAGATCGTCTCTGCCGAGGACGCCGAGACAAAGTTTATCCTCAGCGATCACCCCGTCACAGTCTACAATTATGCGCTGCCACCTGAAACCGCGTCCTGCAGGTATCCGCTTGACCCATCAATCGCGCTTAAGGCCTCCCAGACAATTTTCCCGCTCTCACGGGACTTTTGCCTGATACTGACCAATCTCGAATACGCGCAGAATCCCATGGTGAGTCCGCTTGAAAAAAGGACCTTCGCGCGCAACTACCGCAACTCGATGGTGAGCACCCATGCTTTCATCCGCACTCGTAAGCTTGCCTCACCGGATGTCGCGCGTATCAACCGGATCATCCGGGCGAGGGCAAGCCGGTATATTGCGGCCGGTCGTAAGGAGTGGCTGCATCCGGATCAATCCGGAGAATGGGGCGATCTGCGAGAAGTTCTCCTGCCGCCAAAGCGGGAGCTTTATCAGTATGGCGGCGAGATGTTCGCGAAATTTGATGACGGTCGCGTCTATTACCAAGATGCGTTTGGGCGCGCGGAGAAAGAGCGGGAGTTTCTGAAAAAAGCGACTCCGTCAAAGCCGCTGCGGCCCAAAGACATTTGTGGCTGCGGTTCCGGCCATGACTTTGGAGATTGCTGCGAACCAAGGCCATTAGCGCTACGACCGTCCTGGACTGAGCGGAGCATCCGCGAACGCAACATGATGTTCCTCAACGCGCTTCAGAATGTGCTTGGACTCACCGAAGGCAGGGATTGGGTTACCGTTCGCCGTGAGATGACCGATGAGAAGATTAAGGAGATCTATCTTCTCTATAGTGACTTGTGGCCCGAAGATACCGATCTGTTGCAATTGCTGCCTAAGCCCGACGGCAGAGCGCGTGCGGTCTACACTGGTGCAATCCACCCCGACGCCATAACGGACTACGCACTTGGGGCCTCGCTTTATTTCGGCGAGCTGATCATCCAGCATCCGTTTGTCAATGCCCGTACACTGAACCCCAAATATAGCCCGGTGAAGAACCCGAGCTCCTACCGTCAAGAAGTGCTGAAGGCCATTATTTTCTTTCTCACCGTCATCCCGATGGTGGATCGCGGACTAGTTCATCTGATCCCGGACCCTTGTGATTTTGACATGCATCTGCGTGATCAGATGTTTGCTATGGCAAGAGCGCGATCGTCCCGCATCGATAAGCGTCTGTTTGAAGACGAACGCACGGTCGAGCTTGTAAAAGAAGATACGCGCCGGAGCATCATGTCGATGCCACCCGCAATCCTCCAATCACAGATGCGTAAAGTGTATCCGGACCAAAGCGAGGAAGAGATCAAAGTGTCTGTTCAACAGATGCTCAAAATTCAGGAGTGCGATAGGCTGGCCGTCCTCCAGCAAGAACCTTTCGCGAGCGGCGAGGGCAACGGTCGTCTCAATGCCATGAGGCTACAGCCAAATTTCGAAATCGCGATGTATCTCGCGCAGGCGACCGGAGCCAGTGTCATCACCGATAGCCCGGCGCGCTGGCAGGAAATGCAGCTCGCCGTTCGGCGTCCGGACCGCGTATATGAATCAGCGCTCACCGCACTTGCGCGAAGCATGAATGAGACTCTCTTTCACTTTCCGCAGGAGGTCGCTGAGATCTTCGCAATAGGTTCAGACGAGTCGTTTGCGGCTTACCGTCCACTCCTAAGGGATACCTTCAAGTATCTGGCGAAGCTGGAGGAGCGAGGGGCAAAGCCGAACGTCGAACAGAACTTATCTGGACGTTTTGCGCGCGCGCATTTGAAGGCGCAAGCGACTTTGCAGAAAGTTCGCCTGGAGGCCAAGCAGGCGCGAATACGCAGCCTCTTTCCAAAGGGTGGCATTCAAGACAACACCATCAATCGTCTGTTGCTGATGTCGAGTTCAGAACACCATCTACCAAAAGTGCCGATGGCGTTTTTCATCGAGCCCCCGCAGATCCCGCGCGGCACCGCCAATGCCGTCCAGCTTCAAAGAGGCAGAGGCGGGGTGCCCGGCTGATCCGATTGCCATGTTAGTTCAAGGAGCTTTCGATGGTTAACGCAGCTTCCATAGAGCTCATTGTTGGGTATTTGATCTGGATGGCCAGATAGCCGCAATAGAGCCAGTTCGCCAATTGGACTGGCTGACGTTTGTCGACGTAAGCCGTCAATTGATGGGGCTGGATGGTCGCTCCGCTACGATCCAGTGGATGTAGGGTGACGCTCCGGCGCTCGGTGGCGCCAGGTAAGGCAGGGCCGAAAAGCTTTCACGCGGGAAATGGACCTTATGCTTTTGGAGATCCCACGAACCTGCTGAAATCGCAGCAAAAGCGACCGCCCTCCGAACGCACCATAATCTGCCAATTGCTGCCGGGCTGCCCACGGTGGCGGTGAATACGAGTGTGCCAGAGCCGTTGAAAGCGAACGCAAGCTCACTATGTGGCTTGCTCGTCGCCTTCAAGATTTCACCCCATCCTACGTGATGATGAGTTTCACCGGAGAGCTCGCCGCAATGGTGATCCCGTTCTCAGGGCGGGCACTCCGGACAAGTGTCGCCGATCCATTCCAGCACCTCCCGAATCTCGGTCTCGGCTTGGCCAGCAGACAGTCCGGCCGGCGGATATTGTCTCGCGATTTCCAGCGCTCTGTCGCGGGCGTGAGGGTCGGCACGATCTTTCATCCAACCATGCTCCTCGCATTCACGGACGGCACCTGCGTCTTGTAGTACGGAGATCGCCCAACCACGCAAGGTTCGGATTCTCGGCCGTCTTTCTCTCGTCTTTAGCATGAAGATCGCTCCTGCCGGGACGAATCCTCTCGCCCGTTGCTCGTTCCGCGCGGTTAGCACGGGGCAGGGATTCGATTTTGCGGAGTCCGAGCTTGTCCACGTGTTCCGCAGGTCTGTGCAGAACCTACGCTGTGGTCGCTGGATCTTCCTTCTCGCCAGTGGCGACGATCTTTAGCATGCCATCGGGAAGAGCCCGTTGCAGCGCTTTGGCCTCATCCCAAGGCGCCCGCAGCCAGGTGTCGTATTCTTCGGCGGTCGTCAGAATCACTGGCATTGCCTTTGGGTGGACGCGTTTCACTTCCGCGTTAGGCTCGCAGGTCAGGAAACCGAAAACATCGGCGGTCACTGGGCCTTCCTTAACCTTTCGCACGGATGTCCAATTTGTCCAGATGCCCGCGAAAGCGGAGAGGGGCCGAGACTCGTCAAGCGCGAACCACACCGGCACCTTCTTCCCGTCCAGGGTGTTGTACTCGGAAAATGAAGTCAGCGGAACTAGGCAGCGATTGTCCGGCGCGAGCCATCGCTTCCAATGTTTGCTGCTGGTATTGCGGATGTTGGTAGTGCCGCCGTCCGGCTCCATCTGCAGCAATTCCTTGAAGTCGACCGTCTTGCCCTTAGCCTGGAGTTTCTCGGCTCGCTTTTTCGCCGCCTTCATCAGCGCTTCCGAGGAAGACGGCATACCCCAGCGCGCCATAGCGACTTCACGCCCGTCGGGCACGTTGCGGACGATCGGGGCCGGGTAATCTGGGAAAATGCCTGGCATGCTCGGCAGGTTGCCGACGCTGCTGTTGAGCGCGTCAAACAAGCGGCGGATCGCGTCAACGTTCTTCGTCATTGAGTAGAGGTTGCACAAGTTTAGGTCTCCGGAGATGCCTGGCGAGGACGGACCGTCAGCTGCAGGAGGGTGGCAGCTGGCCGTCGGCCGGCCTTAGCACACTTGCTGCAACGAAGCCGGCTCGCGAGGTCCTGGACCAATGTTGCTGGGGGATGACTCAGCGCAGCCAAGTCGACGTCCCGCTTCGTCTTGCAGCGCGAGCACTCAATCTCGAGCCAGGAGTATCCGCCGTTCACGGCTTGGTCGATCGTAGGGGACGGATCGATCGGTCCTCCATCGGCCCACATCTTTTCGTTCCAGGACTCGCAAAGCAGCTTGTCGGCCTGACGGATGAGTGCCTCGCCTCTGGCGCGGGCTTCGGCCGACTGCGTCTCGAGGATCGCGGTCATTGCACGCGCCCTGCTGAGTTCCTTTCCGAGTGCCTTTCGGTCGCTCCCGGATAGGGGAGTTGGATGGTGCTTCGGGGCCATTCGCCGTGCCTAGTCGAACGTTGGCCAACAACCATCCTCTTCGTATCGCCCCGTACGATGTGTACAGGTATTGTCCAACAATCGCTTACCGACCTCCTTCCAGACCGCGTCTGCGCCGTAGAGCCGGGTGGCGTCCACCTTCTGGATCTCGACCAGCCTGCTGCATCGGCGGCATCCCACCCGCAAGATATGGTGAGGAATTTGGTTTAGCCGCAGCGCTCCGGCGGAGAGAGCCGGGCCCGTTTCGGCGCGAGCGTCCTCCAGAAGAGCGCGCCAGTATTCCGGCGGCAAATCGGCGTCAGCAGCTAATCCTGAGCTCCGCATCGGATGTGGGCGGGCAACAGCGGCCATCTTTTCCATCTGTTTCGGATTGGGCATGCGCCAGCTCGCGGGTCGATCAGACATACCCAATTAGAACATAACGGGAACGACGGAGTCGATACCCTTCCCGCAGAAATCATGCGATGGGCTTCCTGGGGGTGTCGGAACCCGGTGCCCCCATTCGTCTTGAGTCAAGTACCCCAAGACCGGAGTTCTGCGTACATGGCACCGCGCGCCAATTGGAAAGGCTTTCTGCGATTGTCTCTGGTGACCTGCCCGGTCGCGCTCTATCCAGCCACCTCGGAGAGCGAGAAGATTTCCTTCAATCAGCTCAACCGGCAGACCGGCCATCGCATCAAGTACCTGAAGGTCGATGCGGACACCGGCGACGAGGTACCGAACGAGGACATCGTCAAGGGCTACCAGCTCGAGAAGGATCAGTTCATCGAGGTCACGAAAGAGGAGCTCGAGGAGATCGCGCTGGAATCAACACGCACCATTGAGATTGATGAGTTCGTCGACAAGCGCGACATCGATCCGCGCTACCTGATCCGACCCTACTACATCCGCCCTGACGGCAAGGTTGGGCACGACGCATTCGCCGTAATCCGAGACACCATTCGCGAGATGAACAAGGTGGCCATCGGCCGGGTGGTGCTGACCAACCGCGAGCACATCATCGCGCTCGAGCCGATGGACAAAGGTCTGGTCGGCACGCTGCTGCGCTATCCGTACGAGGTGCGTAGCGAGACCGAGTATTTCGACGAGATCCAGGACGTGAAGGTCACCAAGGACATGCTCGATCTCGCCAAGCACATCGTGAACCAGAAGGCCGGGCGGTTCGAGCCTGAGAAATTCGAGGATCACTACGAGACCGCGCTGATCGACCTCATCAACCAGAAGCGCGCCGGCAAGCCGATCACGCCGAAGTCCAAGCCGGCGGCGACGAACGTCGTCGATCTCATGGAAGCTCTCCGTCGATCCGTTGGCAAGGAGGCCGCGCCGGCGAAGGGGGCCAAGCCGGCCAAGAAGCCGATGAAGGCCTCCGCTGGGCAGAAGGAAATGCTAATGCCAATCGAAGGCAAGAAACCGAAGGAGGCAGCCGCGAAGAAGCCGGCGGCTCGGCCGCAGCGAAGGTCGGCCTAATGGCCGTCGTATTCATCACCGGCAGCACCGACGGACTAGGTCGCGCAGCGGCCGAGTCGCTTCTCCACGGCGGCCATCGCGTGGTGCTGCATGCCCGGTCTACAGATCGTGCGGCGGGCATCGGCGGACTAGCGTTAAGGGCAGCCGTCGCGCCAAGGGGCAGTCCGAGTGCCGTGGCGCCAGTCGACAGCCAGCTCCAACATCATTCCGACAAGTCCGAATTCCGTAGTGATCTCAACAAGCTAAAAGGCTGCGAATTGTCGGAATGCCTGTTGAGACCGCAGCAGAAATTCGAAGACTTCCAAGCTGAATACGAGGGTTCGATTCCCTTCACCCGCTCCATTAAAATTTCATATAAAAAACAATCGCTTGCTGGCTTTCCTCGGCGGGGTTCTCGGCTTGTTTTCCGATTTCCATACAACGTTCGTACAACGAAGCACGAATCCTGCGCCTGGGTTAGCGAGTCCTTCTGCGATGAATGGCTTGAAACCAGCATTCGAATCCTTGAGAGCGCCAACGTCTTTCGCTGCGGAATGCCCGCCAAATTCGCTGCGCCCTTGTTGCACGGTGGGACCGTCGAGACTTCGTCAGCAAACAACTAGGTCCGCCGCGACAGTCATTTGTCGTCGGGCGGAACGACCGAGATCCTTGTCAAGATCCTTCCGCGCCAATGGTGGCCCACCAGCCATCGCCGCCCCTGATGAGGAAGACCGAGCTCCCAGCGATGTTGTTCCGCGTGACCTGTCGCCACGTCTTCAGATCGATCGCGGATGGTCGGAAGCCGTAGCTGCCGAAGTCTTCGTCTTCTTCCTCGTCGGTCCAGCATTGCTCGATCGGTTTGGCGCGCGTGGCGCCGCGGTTTTGGCCGCTACGGCTGGGGGCGTCCGGTGGTCTGTAGCCGGCGCGACAACCTCCTTGTTCTACTCTCCTTAGTGCTTGCACGGATTGACTTTCGCTTTGCTCCATCTCGCGGGCATGCGGATGATGGCGACTTTGGTCGAAGCACGCCGCAACCGCGCAAGCCCAGTATGCGCTTGGTTCAGGTTGTGACTGCTGCGCTGACCTTCTTATCGGGCATGCTATGCGCCTCACACGCCGGGGATGCGGTTTTTCCGATGACAGCTCTCTGCGTCATAGCACTCCCAAGTGCCTGGTTTGGCTTGGCCGACGAGCGGCGTAGATCTGGCGAGTATGCTTAATAGAACCTCGCGGCCTCGCCGCGTCGCGCAACTGGACGATACTTGCCTTCGGTTCGAAGCCTGATGGAGCCTTGCGAGTTCATAGGCGATGGTTCGTGAACGCGAGGTGTCTTTAATGGCGCCAGCCATCGATTGCCGCTTTCGCGGTAGAACGGACGGGGGGAGCAGGTCGGGAGTCCTGGTTTTGGCCCAAGCGGACCTTCGCTCTTCGCAAGGTTAGGGCCGGAGCCGCTCAGCGAACCTGCCCTTGCGGGAGGACTGGAAGGTTCGGGCTGTCTGCGGTTTGACAAAAACGGAAACGACTTCAGGGTGCGTCTCCCGAATGCGGCGCTCAAGCGACTCCACACATTGCTCGATTTCTGGCGTGCGGAGATCATCCGAAAATTCGAGGCTCAGTGTCACAACAATCTGGTCCGGCGCAAGATGCACGGTGAGCGCGCCGTTTGCGCCCTCCACTCCCGGCTGACTTGCCGCAAGCTCAAGTATCGAGGTGCTGATTGCTTCATCGGCGCGCTCGCCGATCAACAGCTCCTTGTTCTCTCGCGCCAGGACCAACGCCATGGTCGCCAGAACGCTGTCGATCAGAAGCGAGGCGACGCCATCGATAGACGGATTTTGCAGGCGATCCGCAAGGAAGATGCCGAGGGCGGCGATCGAGATGCCCATTAGCGCGGCCGTGTCTTCCAGAAGGACCATGAAAGAAGGCGGGTCTTTGCTGCGCCTGATGGCGTCCCAGTAGCTGAGATCGCCCTTGAAGGCACGGAACGTAACGAGCGCGATATACCAAGACGTGCCTTCGAATGCGGCCGAAAGCGCAAGAACGATGTAGTTGACGACTATGTTTTCAATCTTAGAAGGCGCCGCAATATGTGTGATCCCTTCGTAGACAGACACTCCAGCCCCAAGCGCGAAGAGCAGCAGCGCGACCACAAAGCTCCAAAAATAGAGTTCCCTACCATAGCCTAGTGGGTGACTTGGATCTGGTGCCCGGCGCGACCGGTAATAACCATAAAGCAGCAATGCCTCGTTGCCGGTATCGACAAAGGAATGCGCGCTTTCGCTGAGCATGGAAGAGCTGCCGGTCAGCAGGGGCTGCCGTTAGCTTGGTAAGGGCCACCAGCAGATTGCCCACAACGGCAGCGTAGACGACCTTCTCTGATTGTGGCGAGGTGCTGGCGGCCATGATTGATCGCGAGCGAAACGGGTTTGCGCGGTGACAGTTCCAGCATTGGGCTCCTCATTGAAACCCATAACGGTGATGCGCAGTCTACGCATCTCTGTCCGATGGCGATCATGGGGATGCAGCCCCGATAGGCCGAAGCACTGGAAAGTTGACGACCGTCAAGGCTGGCCAGCCGGCCCGCACGCTATGCTACCGTTGAAGTAGAGCAGACAAGAGTATGGAATGGCACAAGGCTGCAGGCATTTGGCGGGAATTCGCGACGTTCTTCCCAGTGCCCTTGGGTGCGAAGAATGCCTGCAACTGGGCGATCCATGGCTGCATCTGCGCGTCTGCCGAACCTGCGGTCATGTCGGCTGCTGTGATCAATCGCCCAACCGCCACGCGACGAAGCATTTTCATGCAACCCATCACCCGATCATCGAAGCCTATGATCCGCCCGAAGGCTGGGGCTGGTGTTACGTTGATGAAATCATGTTTGATTTGTCGGATCGGCCGACGCCGCACGGAGGTCCGATCCCGAGATTTTACTGATGCCATGCCGCGCTGCAGGTGGGCCGTAAAGGCGTGGGCAATGCCCGCCCTAAGCGAGACCAACTGATGGCGCATGATGCTCCCGACAATTATCGTCGGTTACGAAAGCCAACCTGGTAAGGGGATGGACATGGTCGCGCGTACTGCCAAACGGAATTCCGATCGAGGCGAAGCCACAGAACAGCCTGGCGCAAAAATTCAAACGATAGACCTGCAACCTTATGATCGCTTCGAACTGCTTCCGATCGCTGGCGACTGGCGCCACGGCCGGGCAGAAAGCAGGTTGGTTGACACAAATCCTTATACCGACGACGTCCTCCTCGAAATCAAGCAGGCCGATCGCAGCGATCTTGATGCGGCATTTGCAGGGGGTGCCAAGGCTCAGGTGGAGTGGGCTGCCTCGGCACCGCCCGTCCGAGCGCACGTATTTCGCCGGGCGGCAGAGATCATGGAAGCGCGCCGCGGCGAAATCGTCGATTGGCTGATCAGCGAATCGGGCAGCACGCGGCTCAAGGCGAACCTCGAGTGGGAAGTGACTCATACCGTCATGCTGTGGGCCACCTCGGTGCCGCATGCCGTCGAAAGCCGCATCATTCCGTCCGACATTCCGGGCAAGGAAAATCAGGTGCGGCGCAAACCGGTCGGCGTTGTCGGCGCGATCAGTCCGTGGAACTGGCCGCTGCACCTGAGCAACCGCACCATCGCGCCGGCACTGGCGGTGGGAAATGCCGTGGTGGTGAAGCCGGCGAGCGATACGCCGGTGACAGGGGGATTGCTGTTGGCGAAAATTTTCGAGGAAGCCGGCCTGCCGGCGGGACTCCTCAACGTCGTGGTCGGCGCGGGCAGCGAAATCGGCGACGCTTTCGTCAGTCATCCCGTTCCGCGGGTGGTTTCGTTTACCGGCTCGACGCCGGTCGGCCGCAACATCGCGGAACTTGCGGCGAAGGCGCCGATCATTAAGCGTGTCGATCTGGAGCTCGGTGGCAATGCTCCCTTCGTTGTGCTCGCGGACGCCGATCTGGATCAGGCCATCGATGCCGCAGTGTTCGGCAAGTTTCTGCACCAGGGCCAGATCTGCATCGCTATTAACCGCATCATTGTCGAGGAGGCCGTTTATCACACGTTCGTCGAGCGCTTCGCCGCGCGAGTCGCGAGGCTGAAAATCGGCGATCCAAGCGACGGTGACACCATGGTCGGCCCGATCATCAACAACTCGCAGCTTCGCAAGTTGATGGAACGCATTGGCCGCGCCCGCGAAGACGGCGCGAAGCAGGTGCTCGGCGGCGAGCCGAACGGATCGGTATTGCCGCCGCATATCTTCGTGAACGTTACTAACCAAATGGAACTTGCGGCAGAGGAAATATTCGGGCCGGTGGCGCCGATCCTCCGGGTCGGCAATGCCCAGGAAGCGTTGGCTGTAGCCAATGAAACGAGTTTTGGATTAAGCGGCGCCGTGTTCACGCGCGACGTGCACCGGGGCATGCACTTCGCCCAGGGAATGCAAGTCGGTATGGCCCATGTCAATGATCAGCCTGTCATCGACTTGCCGACCTGTCCGTTTGGCGGCGAGAAGAACTCCGGCATCGGCCGGTTCAACGGCACTTGGGCCATCGAGGCATTCACCACCGACCAGTGGCTGACGGCACAGCACGCGCCGCGAGGCTTTCCCTGGAATGCTTCCGCCGTACAGGGGCCATGGTCCTGAAGGCGCATAGCACGGACGATGTTGCTCAGCGGACCAGGGGTGGATTACCCCTGATCAACCACGCTACTGGCTTTTGTTTTGGGGACCGCCGCTGCCCCTGGCGCTGTATCGTTATCGGGTGCCGGGACCGCGGGAACGGGGCTTGCATTGGGATGCGTATATGCGCTTCGCGGCGTGTCGGAGCATCAGAACAATGGCAACGCAGACCATCGCGATCAGGTTTGCAAAGAGTACAGTTCTGTTCATGTGATGCTCCTTCGCCCTCGGGTGCAGCCAGTGTGGCAACCACTGTGCCTGCCGTCTTATCGATCATAGCGGTCAGACGGCGCGGCGCATTCATGACACGCAACCTCTGCTACAGCGCCACCTGCAAGGCATCACGTGCGCTCGCAAGGAGGGGATCGGCGATGTCGTCGTATGATGGCTGAGCCGATCGACGAGGTCAAGGCGGCGGTCGAACTCGGAGCCGATAGGAAGGACTGAGACAATGACGATCTCGGGAAACGCTTATCGTCGGACATCTTCCGAGCCCCCTTCGCGCGCCCGATCAGCGGGCCCTTGTCTCGGGCTTCGGGCCACCAGCGCTCCGATGCGGTCCAGCACCTGCTGCTTCACGGCGTCCACCTCGGAAGGCTTGACCCGGGCGGTCATCGTGAGTTCGACGACGGGCCGGTCAGCGTTGGTGATGTCGATGACCCGGGAAACATGAACGGTCGGCTGGCTTTGCAAGTTCGGATTCTCGCGCAGATCCTGCAGAACGCACCGGGCGATTGCATCGGCGGCGGGCCCCGCGGGAACGGGGAACGAGACCTTGAGCTCGCCCGTCGCGGGATAGGCGCTGCGATTGATGATCGGCTGGCCCCAGACCGACGCGTTAGGCAACAGTATCTGGGCGTTGTCGGGTGCTTTGAGCTCGGTCATGAAGAGCGAAAGCGACCGCACCTCTCCGGCCTTGCCGCCGACCTCGACATCGTGGCCGATCCGGAACGGTCGGAAGACGAGCAACATGACGCCAGCGGCGAGATTGGACAGCGTTCCCTGCAGGGCGAGACCGATGGCAAGCGAGGCGGCGCCCAACACCGCGACCAGACTGGCGGTCTGAATTCCGAAGAGCTGCAGGACGGCGATGCCGATCACGGCGAGGATGGCGTAGCGCGCCAGGCTGGCGACGAAGGCCGTAACTAGCGCGTCCACCTGGTGGGTCACCGTCAGCAGGCGGAACACGAAGCGCTGCGCCGCTTCTGACAGCCACCAGCCGAAGATCAGAAGAAGGATGGCGTACAGCGCCTCCAGCCCGTACATCACCAGCGAAGACTTGAGAGCTTCGAAGTTGAGCATCATGTCGCCTCCGCAATAGATTCCGAAACGCTTCTCGGACCCTATCGATCCATGCGCCGGCGAGGCGGCCTATCCTGGAGTGCGTCGAGATGCGGGCATAAAGCACCGTCAGAAATACATCCGCGACCGATGCGTTTTTGAGCTTCGGTTCGATCCTATGCGGATTTGCCTTGGCAGCGGAGCGACCAAAGGCAATCAAACATTCACTGCGTCATGCCGGCGTAACGGCTCAACGACCAGCCGATGGTCGGGAAAATCTTTCAAAAATTGACGATTGCCGGGGCTGCGCTCTTAGGTTCAATCTAAGTTCTCTAGCACGCGCATTCTGGTCAGCGCACGAGCAACGTACGCAAATCCCGAGGGCCAAATCCCGAAAGTACATGACAGGAGCAGGTTATGGCCGCAAAGGGAGTCACATTTCTGGGACCCTAGAAGCTCTAGGACCGGACTCATTAAGGCGCAACCATAGCCTGATTGACGCGAGTTGAACGAATGCGAGGTAGTTGGCGGCGAGCCTATCGTAGCGCGTCGCCACCCGACGACATTGTTTGATCCTGTCGAAGAACCGCTCGACCTGGTTGCGATAGAGATAAGAGCTGAAGCAGATCGGCTCGCTGCGATTGCTTTTTCGGCGGGATGTTCGCCCACGCGCCCTTCTTCATGGCAAGCCCCCTGATCCCGTCCGCGTCATAGCCACGGTCGGCAAGCAGCATTGACCCGGATTTCAGACGAGACAGCAGTTTTCCGGCAAGCCGAACGTCATGGGCCTCACCGGGGCTCAGCGCCAGCCGTACTGGCAGACCATTGCCATCGACCAAAGCATGGATTTTGCTCGTCAAGCCACCGCGGGACCTTCCCATCGATTGGCGCTTTCCTTGTGATGCAGGCTCCATGCTGATGCACGCGGACAATGGAGGTGTCGATCATCTGGACAGCGCCATCATGGGCAGTGGAAAGCGCTTCTATGATGCGGCCCCAAACACCGGCTCGCCGCCACCTGACGAAGCGATTGTAGCAAGTGGTGTATGGGCCAAACGCCGTCGGCAGATCACGCCAGGGTGCTCCTGATCGGAGGACCCAGAAGATGCCATTCAGGACCCGCTGTCGTTCACTCGAGGAACGCCACGCGGCTTGTTCGGCAGCATCGGCTTGATGGCGGTCCATTCATGGTCGGCGAGTTCGTAGCGCATGATTCGAGGCCCCAGTTCGGGAGTTTGAATAAGCAGTTCGGCCAACCGCAACGCTCCTGGCCCGCTCCTGGTACGGCGCTTACGGACAGGAGCGGACATCAACCAGCCCTCAATCTCTGCCAAATGCGTCGAAAATGACCCAATGTATGGTCCGGCCGTGCGGTGCAAGAAGATTTCGACGATGCGGTAGATACGGTCTTGCATCAATGTATCCGGCCTCTGCTTGGAGCGGAGTGCTCCGGGCCATCATGGATATCAGCGCGCATGTGATCTGGTTAGCGGACAGGCCTCGACCGGGCCATTTGGGTCACCAGGGTTCGCATGCGTCGGGAAGACCGATTCTCCATCGTCGTGTCATCCTCTCGCAGACCTCGGCAGGTAAGGGTATTGTTACGTCATCGATAGCTCCTCACTTCGCGCTGTTCCTTTGTTCGTGCCTGGCGGTCGTTCCTTCGTCCCGGCCTGCGCGCGCAGACGCGCCGCGCACGGCGCGAGGATCAAGCAGATCCAGACGCCGTCTCCTCCGTCTTGACGCACGTGAAGGCGCGTCCCTTATTGAGGACCGCCCAGGCGATCCGGGCGAGCTTGTTAGCGAGCGCAATCGCCAGCACGTTGTGATGCANTCGTTTCTTGGCGNCTTCGATCCAGGAGTTGAGGCCATAGCGCTCCCAACACCTGACCTTGACCAGCACAACCCACGCGGCTTGCACGAACAGCGCGCGCAGGTAGCGATTGCCGCGCCTTGAGATACTGCCGAGGATCGTGCGGTCGCCGGTCGATATCTGCTTCGGCACCAGTCCTAGCCAGGCGCCGAAGTCGCGGCCTTTCGAGAACACGTCTCCCGTGCCGATCGCGGCCACCATTGCGCTCGAGATGATCGGGCCAATGCCAGGCACCGTCATCAGTCGCTGGCAGGCCTGATCTTGACGGGCCAGTGTTTCGATCTCGTTCGATAGCCCCTCGATACGCTCATCCAGCCGGCGCCAGTCTTCCGCCAGACCCTCGATGATGCGCAACATGCGAGGCGAGAGCACATCGGCGCGTGTCGCCAAGATACCCNGCAACTCGAACCGCAGGGCATGCAGGCCCTGCCGCACGGCGATGCCCCGCTCCAGCAGGAACGCACGGATCTGATTGATGGCGCCGGTACGCTGACCGACCAATCGATCGCGGACGCGGTGCAGCGCCTGAAGGTCGAGCTGATCGGCGGTCTTGGTTGCGACGAACTTCATGGTCGGGCGTTGCACCGCCTCGGCGATGGCTTCCGCATCTCGGAAGTCATTCTTCTGTCCCTTCGAATACGGGCGCACGTATTTCGCCGGCATCAGGCGGGCGTCGTGGCCAAGCATGTGGAGTTTGCGGCTGAGATGATGGGCGCCAACGCAGGCCTCCATACCGATCACGCACGGCGGCAGGTTGGCGAGCCGCGTTTCCAGCTGGCCGCGTGACCACTTCTGCCGCAGCACGATGGCACCGCGGTGATCATGACCCACGATGTGGAACGAGTTCTTGCCGATATCGATGCCGATCACGGCGATCGCTGCGTTGAGTTTCCGAGACATGGCGTGCTCCTTGTCTTGAGCGCCCCTTGCCAGCTTCTCGTGCTGGCAGGGCCGGAGCACGGCCGGACCATCCCATTAGCGGACAAAATCGCAGCTTTGATGCGTGCATTTGTTCGCAGCGGCGGTTGAAAAACGCGCATTCAAGTTCGCTCCGCCATCAACTACGTTTCGCTTGTTGTGACGAGGAACGGCGAATGAACGGGATTATAGACAAGGTAGCCCTAATCCTTGGAGGGGCTGGCGGCATCGGATCGGCAGCGGCCCAAGACCTGGCGGCCAAAGGAGCAAGGGTTGCGGTCGCCGATATCAATCAGGCGCAGGCTGATATTGTCGCGAAAAGAATCCAAAGCAAGGGTGGTGTTGCTCGCGCCTACGGCGTGGACATTACAAACAAAGACCTGGTGAAAGCTCTCGTCGAGCAGGTCTTGCGCGACTATGGCGCGCTGGACGCACTGATCAATTGCGCCGGAATAATGTTCGTCCGTCCCTTGAGCGAGATCAACACGGAAGAATGGGAGACGACGATTGATCTGAATATCAAGGGGGCCCTATGGGCTATCGCCGCCATTCTTCCTGTATTCCTCGAACAGCGGCGAGGGCATATCATCAACCTCAGTTCGGTCCACGGATTGAAAGTGTTTTCCCCTGGCGGGGCTGTGCATTCGGCCTCGAAGTTTGCTCTTCGAGCACTGTCCGAGGGGATGAGAGCCGAACTCGCGAACACGCCCATACGGTCCAGCCTGATCACGCCAGGTGCCGTCGATACCGGTATGCAATACAAGACGACAGGCTCCGACAGCGCCCGCATGCTCGCGATCTATAAGAATGCGATACCTGCTGAAGCCGTGGCTCGTGCCATCACGTTTGCAATGGAGCAGCCCGCCAATGTCGACGTGAATGAGATAGTGGTCCGTCCGACAGATCAAGCAATCTGAACGTGAGCGCGACGTGGACTGAAGCAAGAGTTGCCGCTGACTGACGCGACTTATCGCTCCTTCTCAAAGAAGTCAGGTTCATTGGCGAAAACGAAAGCGATATGCTCTGCAACGGCTCTGATGTGGAGACTGTCCCGATTTTGTCGCCTGATGATCAGCCAGAGCTCACGTGATGGTGGTTCGGGCTCCAGCTCGCAGACTACGAGTTTATCATCCATTTTGCCGATGAAGTGCGGGAGAAGCGCGATGCCTGCACCCGCTCTAGCCGCGACAGATTGAGAGGACTGACTGTCTGTCCGAAATGACATGCGGTTGCGGGCGAAGTGTCTGGACAGCCAAAGCGCTTCCGGCAAATGGGCGTTCACCTCGTCAAATCCGACGAAAGTCGGATCTGCGCCGGCCTTAATGCGGCGCCGGTAGTCCGCAGTAGCGTAGAACCCGAATGCGATCGACCGCAACCGCTTGGCAAGAACGTCTCCATCCTGGGGTCGTCCAAAGCGGACGGCAATGTCGGCTTCATGCCGCTCCAGGCTCACCGTCCGAAAGTCGGTCGCCAGATTGATGTCGATCCCCGGATACTTTCCACAAAGACCAGCGAGACGAGAGGCGAGAAAAAGCTGTGAGAGACTTGGTGGTGCATTGACGCGCACAAGCCCAACAGGCTGGTCGTCCCGGCTCCCACGGCTCAGGTTGGCCGCCGCCGTCTCCATCTCGTTCGCCGGTCCGAGCAAGCGTGCGCCTGCTGGAGTGAGCACGTAGCCATCCACACGCCGGTCGACCAACCGTTCGCCTAAAGATCGTTCCAATGACTGCACGCGGCGTGCGACTGTCGCATGATTCACCGACAGCACGCGGGCGGCGGCTGACAAACTGCCGTGGCGAGCAAGCGCGAGAAAAACCCGCACATCCTCCCAATCTAGCGCTGTGCGTTTTTTATCAGCCATTGAGAAAGGATAGTGGATTTCTCTCAGAGCGTCAGCAGTTTATCGGCGATGAGCCTCAACAACGAAGAATGCGCTATGTCCCGTTCCATCACTCTCACATTGATTGGTGGCCCAACCGTGCTCATCGAGTACGGCGGCTATCGCCTGCTTACCGATCCCACTTTCGATCCCCCGGGCCAGTATCAAGGCCCGCACAGCCCTGTAGGGCATGTCAAAACTGAGGGGCCGAGCATCCCGATAGCCGAGATTGGCAAGCTGGACGCGGTTTTGCTGAGTCACGATCATCATTTCGACAATCTCGATAATGCGGGTCGATCACTGCTGCCGACGGTCAAGGCGGTCTATACGACCATGGCGGGGGCGCAGCGCCTTGGTCAAAATGCAATTGGTTTCAATCCCTTCGAAACTCGACTTCTCGAAGAAGACGGTCGCGAAAGATTGATAGTGACTGCCACCCCCGCACGCCATGGCCCCATCGGTATCGATGTTGGAGATGTCGTGGGCTTCGCTCTCGGAACAGAGATGCCCGGCGACTTAGTCTACATCACGGGTGATACTCTCTGGTTCGATGGCACGGCTGAGGTGGCGCGGAAGTCTTCGCCGAGGGTTGTCATCCTGCATACTGGTGCGGCTGAACCTCGTGGCCGTTTTCACATGACGATGGGGAGCGAAGATGCGTTGGAGGCTGCACACGCCTTTCCAGATGCCGTTCTTGTTTCTGTGCATAACGAGGGCTGGGGCCATTTGCGCGAAAGTCAGGACCAACTCATCGACGTTTTCGCTGCGTTCAATTTGTCCAAGCGTCTAAGCCGGTTTGAGAAAGGCAGACCCTTGACCATTTCGTGGTAGTGAGACCTTCCGTCCAACCGGCAAATCTTTCATCTTCCCAGTGTCCGCTTGTGATGCTGTGGACGGCTCCTCCACCGGCACGAGAGTGCCAAGGAATGGGCGCCGTTTGAGGCTCCCACGATTCGGAGGAGCAGCCTATGCAGTCAATTTCGACGATCGGTCTGGATATCGCGAAGTCGGTCTTCCAGGTGCACGGCGTTGATGCAGCCGGCCAGGTGGTCATACGCCGTCAGTTGAAGCGTCGGCACGTCCTGGCGTTCTTCCAGAAGCTGCCGCCATGCCTCGTCGGGATTGAGGCTTGCGCCTCATCGCACTATTGGTCCCGTGAGCTGGAGATATTGGGGCATACGGTGCGGTTGATGCCTCCGGCCTACGTGAAGCCCTACGTCAAGCGGCAGAAGAACGACAGCACCGACGCGGAGGCGATTTGCGAGGCGGTCACGAGACCGAACATGCGGTTCGTGCCGGCCAAGACGGTCGAGCAACAGAGCTGTCTGATGCTTCATCGCGCGCGCCATCTCTTCATCCGCCAGCAGACTGCCGTGATCAATTCGATCCGCGCCTATTTTGCCGAGTTCGGGATCGTCGCCCCTGTCGGGCGCAGGGGTGTCGAGCAGCTGCTGGAGGTCGTCGCCGATACCGCCGACCGCCGGCTCCCGGAAGTGGCCCGTGCATGTCTTGCTGCTCTCGGCAGTCAGTTGCGGGCACTGAAGGCTCAGATACTGGAGTTCGACAGACGCATCATCGCCTGTCATCGATCAAATGCGACGAGCAAGCGGCTGGATGCGATCCCCGGCGTCGGGCCAGCGTTGGCAACAGCCTTGGTCGCCAGCATTGCCGATCCCAAGGCTTTCCGATCGGGACGGGACTTCTCGGCCTGGGTGGGGCTCGTACCGAAACAGAACTCGAGTGGGGGCAAGGACAAGCTCGGCAGTATAAGCAAACAAGGGGATCGCTATTTGCGTAGCCTGTTCACGGCTGGCGCGCTCGCAGTGATCCGCTATGCCAAGATCCATGGTACCGATCATCGGCCCTGGCTCACTCGATTGTTGGCTCGGCGCCCCACCAAGGTTGCCGCTATCGCACTCGCCAACAAACTCGCGAGGATGGCATGGGCGATGATGGCCAAGAATGAAGGCTACAAGGAACCCGCCGCTCTTGCGGCGTGAACGAAATCACACCGGACAGCCCGGTGTGACGTCACGGTTGGGAGGGCGAACAGCACGTAATGCAGTGCCGGTCGATCCGGCGATCAGGACAACCCACATGGGCCACAGCATCATCGAATGCGTGCTTTTGACCGGGACCTGATCCGCGGAGGGCATTATGGCCAGCGGTCATGGGTACCGCACGAACAGGCCGAACACATGGCTGCTCCGACCAATGCTGCAAAGTGAAGATTCTCCTTGCCAACCCGGAGCCAATGGTATGGACCCCGCCCTCGCCGCGGTGGAATCTCGAGCGTCAACTGCAGTGAAGGAGGATATCATGCAGGTCGTTCGGATAGGTCTAGATCTGGCGAAGTATGTCTTCGAAGTTCACGGCGTCGACAACCACGGGAAAGTCGTTGTGCGAAAGAGGTTGCGTCGCGATGCGGTGGCCGGCTTTTTCGCCAATTTACCGGCCTGCCTGGTCGGCATGGAGGCTTCCAACGGGGCCCACTATTGGGCTCGCGTGCTCACGGCGCTTGGCCATCAGGTCCGACTGATCAGCCCTCAGTTCGTGACGCCATACGTCAAGTCAAACAAGAACGACCAGAACGATGCGGAAGCCATCTGCGAAGCGGTCGGCCGTCCGTCCATGCGCTTCGTGCCACCGAAATCAACCGATCAGCTGGCGGTACAGGCTGTCCACCGCATTCGCCGACGCCTGGTCGCCGACCGGGTCAGGCTCGCTAACCAGATTCGCGGTCTTCTGTCCGAGCATGGCATTGTCATTGCCCGTGACATCGCGCAGCTGCGGCGCGGCCTCGCTGTCATCGTAGGGAACATCAATGACGGCCTCAGCGAGATGCTCCGGGCGCTCATGAGGGAATTGCAAGAGGAGTTGTCCGAGCTTGATACCCGCGTTGCAGCCTATGACCGGCGGATAAGGGAAATCTTCCGTACGAATGAGCAGTGCCAGCGGCTCGGCAAAATCGAAGGCGTCGGACCTGTGACGGCAACAGCCTTGATCGCCGCCGTGGGCGATAGAAGCTGTTTCAAGAACGGCCGCCAGTTCGCGGCTTGGCTTGGCCTGGTGCCGAAGCAGCGGTCCAGTGGAGGGCGGGCCCGCTTGTTCGGCATCAGCAAACGCGGCGATCGATACCTGCGGACGCTGATGATTCACGGAGCTCGCGCCGCTTTAAGCCGGACCACTGGCAAGCAGGATCCGCGAAGCCTCTGGCTCGGCAAAATCCGGCAACGGCGCCATCCCAATGTCGCGGCCGTGGCTCTTGCCAACAAGAATGCGCGGATCGTGTGGGCTATGCTCACAGGCGACGCAGCTTATGAGCCGGCGCTGTCGGTGAAGGCGGCCTGAAGCGAAGCGGCAATCAAGGAAAGGAGGTCTCACCCGGCAATTGCAACAAATGGCAGGAGATGGCGAAACGGCCACCCCGTCGCTTCCCGAACCTGATGTGTGGACCGGCACGGCTTNCGCCGATGTCTCGGGGCCGTTGAGGTGGAAGCGGGCGAAAACCATCGAGGCTCGCGGCGGAGACATTGTCCAGCCGCATCAAGAAGCCGGATATACGTCTGCAGTTGTGACCGTCGATCCTGATCAAGCCGGTCGTTGCAATCGGGCGGGGTCCATATACGTCCACACATGGGCCCATCACCGAAGTTACGACACCGCTCATTGAGGTCCGCTTAGCCGGGCGGAGCGGACTGGATGTGCTCGCGCTGAGTTCTTCGCATTTTGACCCGCAGCAGACTTCTCACCGCTCGCCCTTGAGAGTTGTAGACCCGCCGGCTGAGGCCGTTAGCCTTCCTTTAGCCCACCTTGGTCCCGCGGCGAGCAGATGCTGTCGGCTCAAGGCGACGTGAAACCAGATCAGGACCCTTGCGCTATCAATGTAGAAGCCGTGGTGGAGCCGGATCCAATGAGTCGTCAGCGAAACTCCGAAATCGCCTTCGCCAAGGTCCGTCACGGTAGAGTTGCAGGTCGGTTGTGCCCGAACTGCACTGCCACGTCGCGACAAACACTTGAGATCTATTCTCACCGTCAGCGTGGTGCGAAATTTGGTATCGAGCGAGGCCCGGCTCCACTGTGTGCGTAGAGACTATAAACTCGTCGGTAGCGAAGCAGCGGGTGACTCTATCGTTCCCTTCGATGTCTCGGCCGTACTGCCGGAGCAGGATGTCAGTGAGCCTAATAATCTCCGCGACGGCTTCCCGGTCGAGCGCCGTCCTGCTAGCAGAGCGTCGTCTAACCAGCCTTTTCGATCGCTCGATTACTTTCGACTTGGCGTAGCTCAACAGGGCCGCGATCTGATGCGCGACGTACGTTGTCGCCCGCATTTTAGGCTCCCCGGAGTGATCACTAGACCCACTACAACGTGGACCTGCGTTTTGTGTTCCGTGACCTTACAGATAGTATGCTATTTTTGGTTGTTATCCATCAAAAGTGGACACAGCATTGAGTTATCCAGTCCGACGTGTTGCGCGCCTCTTTATGCCGTT
This sequence comes from Bradyrhizobium genosp. SA-4 str. CB756, assembly GCF_000473125.1. Taxonomy (NCBI): domain Bacteria; kingdom Pseudomonadati; phylum Pseudomonadota; class Alphaproteobacteria; order Hyphomicrobiales; family Nitrobacteraceae; genus Bradyrhizobium; species Bradyrhizobium genosp. SA-4. Next base: position 1,954,819 of record NZ_KI421499.1, read on the forward strand.
CCGGGAATACCGCAACAACGGCCGGGCAGCCATGGACGCGATCTTGCGGCCTCCTATCGCGACACTCGCGTGCTCGTCGGCCGCTCAAGGGCGACGAACCCAGCGATCTCCCGGTGACGCGGCCAGCGAAGTTCGAAGTGATCATCAACGTAAAAGCGTTCGGTATCGAGCTGCCGACCTTTGCTCGCAGACGAGATGATCGAATAAGGCTTACTTTGCAGCACGTCCGGAATTGGCCGTGGGCTGCCTTTTCTCTTCTGCGCAAGAACGTCGGCTATCCAGCCGCGAGCGGACCATGGATCGACAATGCCAAGACAGCCCTCTCGGTGAAGAATGGACCGCAAGATTACTGAGGCAATCTTCGCGCCAGCGTATCACTCGCGATGCTGGCACAAACCGCATAGACCTCCACTTCTCGCGGGAGCATTCTGCTACCTATCCGTGTGGATCGGGAGGGCTATGGTCAGCACAATCCTGTTTGATGCCGCCCTGATTGCTGTGGGCGTGTTCAACGCCGTACTAGTGACTTTGCTCATCCTTTCGTACTGAGGATTTTCGGCGCGTACCCTGCCTTGGGGGCATTTTTCCAGTTTGCTCGAAGGCCGAGCCGCTTCGCCGGGGGGAGCGAGGGAGGATAGTTCCCATCGCGCCGTCGGAACTTTACTCTTTCGGACCCAATCGGTTCCGAGCCGTCCTCAACCGGCCGGCCGTCTGTTCAAAGGCCCAGCGCTCACTCTCGCGGCTTGACTTGTCTGTCATATCTTGTTCTCGCGCTGTCCGTCCAACCAAGGATGGAGCCATGGACAACCGCGTAGCGAAACCCGAAAAAGTAATCAGAGCACTCCGTATCAGCATGCGCGAGGCTGAAGCCATCATGCATGAACAGATCAATAAGCTACCGGCAGCGCTGCAACGGTTCGTTTCGGCTAAAAGGAACCGGTAACGTTACTCACGCTGACTCAGTCATCGCCTTGCTTCGTCGGGGTATCTAAACTCCATGACCCTAGATGATTCCGCGCGTCAATCCGCGACAAAGCCGGGTCGACCTCGTCGCTGTCGATGACATCGATTATTTGATCTAAGGCCTCGATGGCCCCGAAGGGATTCACCGGATTAAGGTACTTGCTCAAAGCTACGCGCGCACACCGCATCGCGGCCAAGCATATCTCAGCATCCGTTCTTTTCACTGCAACACCCCCAGCTCGCTCTTCGAACCTAAGTGCGCCGCGGAAAGTAGGTTCCTAAACACCGCTGAGTGGCCAGTCTCCTGAGCTACTCACGCCTACCTGAAACGCTTTATCACACCGCGTTCTCTTGCCGTTCGGCCGACGTTCTCGTTGACCTTTAAAATACAACCGGGAAACGCGATTGCGGTTGTATCTGAGGACGCGCAGGAACTCCGGGCTCGATTTTGCGTTCGAGACTCGTTCATTGAGGTAGGTAGACTGCCCGCCGTTGGTCCCAGCCTGACGGCGGGCTTTTTGTGAGTTGCGTGAGTGGCAAAGCGTACCAAGGCACCGGCAAAAAAGCCGGGTGCTCCACCGATGCCGGGGTTCATTGCCCCCCAGCTTGCGACCCTGAAGATCAAGGCGCCTTCGGGGGCTCAGTGGATTCACGAAATCAAATACGACGGCTACCGTATCCAACTCCACATCGACGGCGACGACCGGCGCGCCTACACGCGCAACGGCCACAACTGGATTCACAAATTCTCCGTCATCGCCGGCGCCTTCGACATCGAAGGTCAGGCGATCATTGACGGTGAGGTCGTCGTTATCCATGAAGGGCGACCCAACTTCTCCGAGCTGCAGGCCGATCTCGCGAGAGGGGATCAGGATCGCTTAGTTTACTTCGCCTTCGATCTCCTTTGGCTTGATGGCCAAGACCTCCGGAAGCTTTCCCAGCTTGCGCGTAAGGAGCTGCTAAAGGAGCTAATCGAGAGTAACAAGATTAAGGAGCCTATTCTCTACGGCGAACACCATGAAGGTGACGGGCAGGCGCTCTTCGAGGCAGCCAAGAAACTGAACTACGAAGGCATCGTCTCCAAGCGGGTAGATGCTCCTTACCGGTCGGAGCGGGTTGAAGCCTGGCAGAAGATCAAAGCCGTCCAGAAGGGCAAATTCCCGATAGTCGGCTTCATAAAAGATCCAACTGGTGTTGCCGCTCTCTATCTCGGCCGACAGGAAGGGAAGGAGCTGCGCTATATCGGCAAGGTCGGGACAGGTTGGAGCCGGACCACGTCGCGCAAGATCAGGGATAAACTCGATACTGTAGTCAGCCCGAAGAGTAGATTGAGTAAGCAACTCAAAAAGCCTAAGGCTACCTGGGTCGAACCGAAGTTCGTTGCCGAAATCGAGTATCACGACCTCACCACTGAAGGACTACTACGCGCTAGCTCATTCAAAGGTCTAAACCGGAATTAAACTTATGTTCCTGCGGCCATCTGCCTGCAGACGTACAATCGATACCATCATCAGAAAGGAATATGCGATGGGATCGAAGCGCCGGCGATTCAAGCAGACAGACTCTCTCGAAACGCGGCTCGCGCAATTTGCAAAGGATGCGCGTGAGCGAGCAGACGGAAAGCCTCCGGGAGATGAACGTAACGCCTTGCTCAAGCGAGCACGCAATGCAGATCAAGCAATCGACATTGAGAGGCAACTTCAGGGTCACCGGAAGAAAGCCATTTGTCTGTCGAATGCGCGGGAGCGGCCGTCGACGTCTCGATCATTGCCTAAGCTGCTGCAGTAGATCAGCTCGCCGCTCATGGATCTGGAATCCGCCAGTTTGGGAGGGCGCCACCTCGAGGGTGTCAGAGGAAAACGGTCGGGCTCAGGATAATGCGGAGCCTATCGGTCCCAAGCCCCTGCCCATACTGCGACGGACGGAACGGCCCATATCGCCGAAGCGTGTCCGATCAGAACCATCGTCATGACGGCCTGCGTGAATATCATGCCGACCTCCGTAATGCGGCGGCCCAAGGCCGGCGCCGCATCGGCACCCCGCCAGGCGGCGGGTCGTCGTCTTCGCCGTCGAGCCGCCGCAGCGCGGCGAGGATGTCGGCGAGCCGGATGGCGTGGCTCATGCCAGGTACCTCGCGCAAGGCGGGAAAGGACTCGACGGCGAACATATCGGACGCCCAGGACGACAGGATGATCCGCTTCTCGGGCGCGGAGAGCTCCGGATCGTTCAGGACGTCTTCCGGAGATGCATAGTGCGCCGCCGGATGGAAGAGGGGATTGAGATTGCCTGCGTTCGTGCCAGCTTTGGTCATGGATGCCTCCCTTTACGCTCCTTCCTCGGGGGTTGTGAGTTCGGGCGGCGTCGACCGCCGCCCGGGTCTTTACTGCGACTTGATCGCGATGCGCTTGACGCCCGCGCGCGGATTCTCGGACTTTGGTACCGAGATCGTCAGGACCCCGTCCTTGAATGAAGCCTCGGCCTTGTCTTCCTCCACGTCCTCGAGGGCTATCTGCCGCTGGAAGGAGCCGTAGTAACGCTCGGTGAAGTATCTGCCGTCGTCCTTGCGCTCGCTCTTCTTCTCGCCGCGGATGGTCAGCACCCCGTTCGCGATTTCGATCTGGACATCCTTCTCCGTCATGCCTGGGAGCTCGGCCGAGATCGTCAGCCGCTTGTCGGTCTCGCGGAGCTCGATCTTGGGCCAACCGAATTGCCCCTCCATGAGCGGCGAGAGGCTTTCGCCCCCGAAGCCGCGGAAGACGTCGTCGAAGAGCCGGTTCATTTCGCGGTGAAGCGTCATGAACGGATCGCGGGTGCCGCGCGGCGGCGCGACCTCCTGGTTTCTGGACCAGGGAATGAGATCACGAACTGCCATGGTTTTTCTCCTTCGTTGCATGAGCCAGGGAGCGCGGCCGGGCTTGCGCGCGCCGCGCTCCGCCGTCGAACCTTGGCCGGCGTCAGGCCGCCTTCTTCTGTTCGATCTGCGAGGCGGTAGAGGCGCCGCTTCCGATCTGGATCCGGCGCGGCTTCATGGCCTCCGGCACCTCGCGGACCAGATCGATGATCAGCAGTCCGTCGCGGAAGCAGGCATCCTTCACCTGGACGTAATCGGCTAGGTTGAACACGCGCCGGAACGGTCGCGCAGCGATACCCTGGTACAGGTACTCGCCGGCCGCCTTCTCGGGCTTCCTGCCCTCGATGGTCAGCGCGTTCTGCTCGGCAGTCACGGCGATGTCGTCGGCGCCAAACCCGGCGACGGCGAGCGAGATCCGGTAGTGGTCCTCGCTGGTGCGCTCGATGTTGTACGGGGGATAGTGGTCTTCGCTCGGCTGGCGCAGCGTGCTGTCGACGAGGTCGGCCAAGTGGTCGAAGCCGATGGTGGAGCGCCACAGGGGCGCGAAGTCGAAGGTGGTCCTCATGTCCAAGTCCTCCAAAGAGCAAGCTGGATACAAGGAGCGCAAGGCAGGGTCAGTGCGGGTCTGGTACCCGGCCGGCGCCCGCGCCGGACCCATGAAGGCGCCCGGCACACCGCTCTCGCGGTGAAAAACGACTTAGAAAAACGCAAGGGCGATTCAAGGGGGGCCGCCGAAATTTTTTTAGCTCGCGGATTGGTTAACACGCCACCGCTCAAGTTTGGCGCACTGCACCACTACAATCTTGACAGGGTTTTCGCGCCGAATATTTTTTTCGCCGGGAATTCGCTTTCCCATTTCTCGAACCGCAAAAGGGCTTGGAAGACCGTCAGGAGTGGCGATGATGATCGACGAAGATTTTGCCCGCATTCGTGCGCACCGCAACAACATCCACCGCTATCGGAGACTTCTGAAGACGCGGCTCTCCGACCTCGAGCGCCAGTTCATCGAATGGCGTCTCTCCGAGGAGAACTCGGCGCTGGAGGCGTTGACGTCCGAAAACCTTCCCCATCGCATTCACCAAGCTCCAGAGGCAGTGCTCGCCTGCGACCGCGGGGGCGGCGTCATGACCGACGTCAGGGACCTGCTGATCCGCGGCAGCGAGAAGGTCATCGCCCACTACCGGCTGCTGCTCGCCCGCGCCAAGACCGAGAAGGAGCGAGAACTTTACCGGAGCCGGATCGAACGCGAGCAGCGGCTTCTGGACCAGCTCCAGGGCGGCTTGCCGGGACGGATCGCGGCATGAACACTCGAACCGGCGAAGAGAACTACGCGGGCTTCGATGTCGTATTGAAGCGGCGCGGACGCGTTAGATGGAAGTGGGCCGTCTGCACAGCTGGAGGCGAGGTCGTGATGTCCGGCTCGGAGTGCAGCCGCGCTGCCGCGAGGTACCAGGCGGAGCGCGCGCTGTTTCTCCTGCTCTGCGCGAGCGCGTCGCGGGTGCTGTCCGTCGGAGAGGGACGGACCACAGGCTCGGGCTTGCCGCGGCGCTAGTGCTAGGAACCTTCAACGTCGCAGGCCGGTTGTCCGCTTCTCGACCCTTGCCGCGGAGGCTATCTTGGAAAGCACGATCATCGGAGATTTCGCGACCCGCCGTGAAACCGAACTGGCCGTGGAGCAGGTCGTTCAGGAATGCGGTGTGGCGCGCGGCGACGTCTTCATTCAGCCAGCGGGCGGCGCGAACTCGGCCGGAGCACGCGCGGCGGGTGCGGACGTCAAGGTCGCCCCAGAACCGGATGGAAGACAGAAGCTGGAGGGCATGATTGAGGTGTCGGTGGATTTTCATGGCGACGATCCGCAGAAGATCGCCGATGCGCTGACAGGAGCCGGAGCCAACACAGTGCGCACCAAGTAGGGCGATACGGCTGCGCCCGTGAAGCTGCATAGCCGCGGGGTCGCTGCCCTACAGCTAACGACCGGAGTAGCGCAAACACCAGGGTGGGAGAGGGGCGCCGGCGCCTTGCCTCAACTAAACACAGTATGAGCAAGAATTGCGAAGTCAGCGACGATCAGGAAGAAAGCCATCGTCTGAAGCTCCTTTGCGCGCAGCTCGGCGGCTCGATAACTGAATGGCTTTTGCCGACGCTCAGCAGAGACAGTCCGCGATGGGCGTAGGCGCCACATCAGAAATTCATCGCCGTTGCGCACCACCGAGCTCGCCTGAAATCCCTATCGCGTCGTCCTTCCAAGCCAGTCGGCCACAGTTTGAGCACTGATAGACAGAGATCTGGCGACCTTCTCGGGAGTCGCGAATGACGGATCTCAGGGCCGTGACAATGTGGCAATCCTCGCAGTTGGGAGGCCAATCAACAAACGTCGCCTCAACGATTGTTTGTTGCTCGCGCATGGTGATTCTCCTCGCTTTCAAATGGGATTAGATCGCAAGTCCGGCATTAATAATATGGATCATGCCTGGTATGGTTTGGGCCAGGACGGCAACTAAAGAATGGCCTCACGCATCGGAAATCCTTCTTAACATAACGGTACAATCCTAGGATGTTTCGCCTCTCGGCGAACCGACTATGAGTGGGTACATCATTGGGCGCTGCGGACAGCGCCCGCGGTCATTGGCAGCTTGCAAGCGGAGCCGCTCGCACCGGCGCTGATGATCCTCAATGTGCTGTTCCTCACTAGCTTCATGCTGATGCTGCGCGAGATCAGCGCGTCGACGCAGCGGCGCGATCAGGTGATGATGAGGCTTGCAGAGAAATGTGCCGCGAAGGACGAGGGGAGGTAAAAGGTCGCACTGAGCCCGCGGATAAGTATCCGCCCTATGGCATTCGGCATATGGGCTTGGCCGAGTGAAGACCAAAAACTTCGCGTCGAGTCGCGAAGAGACTGAGCTGGGTACCCCGGCCAATTTCTGTTTCTGGCGCAGGAGGTGCTTGTATGTCTTTTGACCCGATGGCCGCCGCCGTCGACTGGCTCGATGCCTACCGCGCCGGCGATATCGAAACGCTACTCGAAATGTACGCCGAAGATGCCGTGGTCTACTGCGATTGTGACCAATTGGCGATCTCCGGCAGAGAAAACCTGCGAGGCTACTGGGCTAGCCGTCTGCAGAAACACCCAGCGACCGAGCTGGACAATCTTCAGCCCTCGCACGGTGGCGCAATGATCTCGTACGTCAGCGGGGAAAACGTAGTGCAGGCGGTCTTGGACTTTAATGATGCCGGGAAAATCAGGACACTGAGCTGCAGGCCAACACGTCAAGCCTCGTCCAGCTCCTGCCAAGGCGGAGTCTGGTAAGGGTCAAAGGCTGCCCTCGGCGTCTCCACGATGGCTTTCCGCTCAGCCCTCAAAAGCGGACGGTGTGAGGCCAAAAGCGGAGGTCAGCCACGGGCCACTTCCGGACGCCCGCAATGCAACAAGAAGGCCTATGCGGTCCTCACTGGTGCCGAGGGCGCCAGCGCCGCCACGGCATCCGCTATTCCCGCCGCATCTGCATAGGTAACGGTGTTGCCCAGCTCCCTGCTTCATCTGGTCGAGGATGCCGTGGAGGCGGCGCGACTGGTCGGCCTCGATGAGCCGGTCAGCCTTTCCGTGCACGATCCTAACCGGACACCGGATACCCCGATAATGAAGCCGCAGCTGCGCAGCAGCTGGAATAAGGAACGCACTCTCCTCGGCGGCCGCCCTCAACTGCTTGGGTCGGAGAGCCAACGAGATCGGAAATTCGTTCTTGAATTTCTGCGGGATGGCGCGCGGCGCGAACAAGGTGCGCATCAGCTTGGGCATAATGGCCCACGATATGATCGGCGAGATAGTGTAGCGCATCAGATCGCCGAGCAGCGTCAGTGCCGGAGCTGACATGAGCCAAAAGTCCATCCGAGCGGTTGGAAAATAGTAGCCGGACACAAGCACCAGCCCACTCACGGCATAGCCGCTTCGTAGCGCCAGCGCGATCGCCACCAGCGTTCCCCAGGAGTGGCCAAGCACCACGGGGTTGCGCACCCCAAGCTGATCAAGAGCCTTCGCGAACAAGGCAGCTTGCCTTGTGGCCGTCCAGATGCGTGTGCGCGGACGGTGGCTGTAGCCAAACTCTGGACGGTCGAAGCAAACGACGCGATAGTTCTGGGCCAGGCGGTCGACCAAACCGCTTAGGACGAGATCCTGAACCATGGTGCCATTCCCATGAAACAGGACCACGCAAGGCGCGGCGGCACCGCCTCGTTCGATATGGTGAAGGCGGACGCCGTCGCAATCGGTAAAGACGCCGATCGGGGGATTGTTTCGCTCCGCTGCCACCTGAAACGCGATGTTGGCGAGGATCAAAACGACAAGTCCGGCCAAAACGATCAGCAGCACGGTTTCAGTTGTGGACATGGTGTCAACCTATTCGCCGATGGCAGGCACTGATTCCACTCCCTCGTTGTGAGCCGCGCTCCCTAGCCGACTGCAACCAACCGTGATCGGCGCGTGCGTGATCCTGCGTCCATCCTTTGCCGCCAGTTATCATCCCGGCAGAGCCGTGAGCTCTCGGGGCGGCTTGATGCGCCAGAACGGATATGCCGCCAGTTCTTTCGAATGCTGCCCGAACATATCGAACCGCCTGTTTATAAACTCCGTAATGACGCCGAAAAATTCAGTTGGTGACCTGATCGACGCGAGTCTGAGGCCGAATTCAAAAGCTAATTGCGCGTTGGCCCCGGCAATCTCAAGAAGCTTCGCTTGATACGCCTGCATGTTTGCGGTCGCTAAAGCAAAGCCTTTCATTGGATCGCTACCCGTCATTCTCTGACTGATGTCATCGGGTAAGGCATCCACCCGAGGCTCTTTAGGATCATCATGAAGCCCAAGAGGCGGCTCAATCGGAACTGCCGCAACAGAGCGAAGTAAATCCTCTTTCTGGCTTCGAACAATGGCCTGCTTGTTCCGTTGGGCCCGCGCGGCCAATTTAGGATTGCGGGCGCGCTTCAGCGCTGTCGCCGGTTTGCGTTTGCTCATCTGAACTCCAAGAAAATGGGGGGCGACTTCATTTCTGAAGGTCAACAGGCATTGTGATGAGGCGTTCCAAACCCGTGGATTGTTGGAGCTCCGCATAAACCGAGATCAATCGCGCGTTCTGCGATGTCGAGATGATTTTAGGTAGCAACTCCAACCAACAAACGTCTAGCTAGCGATCTTTCAGATCTATGCTCAACGGCATGACTAGCTGAGTAGGATGCAAAGGGATTATCGTCTATATTCGAGGCGACAAAATCCATTCTTGAAGATTAGCAAGACCGCCGATAGACCCGTAAACGCCGAGAAACCAAATATGCCATACGCCTATAAGCTGAATGAAGAGGTTCGGCACCACGCTCAAGGTCCCCAAGGACGCGCCGCAACTGAACTGCCAAGGGTCTACACGATCGTACAGTGCATGCCGATCGAGTCCGATGGACGCGTAAGATATCGCATCAGGTGCACGTCCGAGAACATTGAGCGCGTCGTTACGGAAGATCAGCTTTCGTATTTTCACTGATCTCCGCATCTTTCCCGCAAGCGTTCATCAGAAAGGCAGCAGGGAGGAAAAAAATGTCAGACCGGCGCGAGCTATACCGGAGCCCAAACGGGGACGCATGGTTCATCGCACGCGAGCCCACAAACGGTTATGCTTTCATCATCCACCAGCCCAATGCGCCCTCTGGTGGCCGGCTTTCTCACATCGAACTGGGCGAGTTCTTGCGTGACGGGAAGGCACCCGAACAGCAAGCATTGTTGCGATTGATCGGAACGCTGGTCGAGATCCCGCCTTTTGCGTAGGATTCTTGTACTCATCGATCATGGCCAACTCTGGCGGCCCGCTTCAAGGCTGCCGCCAAATTGAAAGCGAGTTTAACACTTCTTTGTAGGTCGACACGTTGGGCTACCGGCGGGAATCTTCGACGAGCCGCAAGCGTTCAGCCACCCTGCTTGCCGCGAGAGAGTCTCGGCCGCCCGCAAATGGCGCTTTGGTTGAGTGAGCCGAAATAACGAGCGAGTCCAGACCTTCAGCCACGCCAGAAGCACCTGACGCACGCTGAAGGATTCATCGAGTCACTTCGCGTAACCCTGTGATCGGAGCCAAGCGATCCGACGCTCCCCATTCATCCATTCGTCAATTTCGGCTTTGCTCGTGAAGCCCGTAATCTCTCGCGCTTCTGCGCCCGGGTACTCGGCGATGATCGCCCAGTCGCCCTCGGATTTACGAATTGGTTTGAAGTTCACTTTTATTTTTGCCATGCCGAACTATGTAGGAAGGCGGCCGAAAAGGGAACCCCGTTTGACCCCTGTTCGGCCTGCGTAATAGCAGACGCCGCCTCACCCACCGAGGAGGCCTACTCTGGAGCGATTCTGTAAACATCGCCGGGTTTGAGGTTGAGTTCCTCGAACATCCTCTGCTGTCTTTCAGTGAGGACCGCTGGCACAACTTCCGCCGTCCAGCCTTCGGGAACGGCAGCAAGGACCAGCGTCAATGCCTGATTAGGCTTGGCTGAGGCGAGCCACATCTGCTTCGTTGGCTGCAGAGCGTCGTCCGAGGTCACCTCAACGACAGTGAATGAAGTGCCGAACGACTCTGCCATCGACGGCTAATCCGCGGAATTGCTAAGAATTGCAATAACTAGCTCTGTCGCGGAAGGCGGACAGGGCCAGCAATCAATCTATAGGTGGGCACCCAAGTGGTGTTCCATGATTCCATGGTCGCGCCGCAAACCGAGCACTCGAAGCTGGCGATCTGCCGACCCGGGGCCATCGCCTCGGTTCGGCTATAGACCGCTCCACAGTGGCAGGTTCGGTAATGGGAATCGGACATCTCCCATTTATGCGCTCAAAAGGCGAAACGGGCCACTGCGAAGATAGAACTAGGCCAGCGAGGGTGGAAGGAGGATAGCCGGTGAAGCCGGGAGATACAGGCCACAACTAGAACGTCCGATACCTAAGCCTGGCACCGCCGTGCGAGCGCCGCCTTGCCCAGCACTGCATATAGTTACTCTCCACTGGCTATACTCTCCACGCGAAGCTCAATTCGATACTGGCAGAAACGTCACATGCCAACGACGACACGCGAGTACATTGATTTTTGGGTCGAGAACAGCGTTCACGCTGCGGAGCAATATGGGACGCCGGGCGCTTCACAAAGCGTGGACGTATTGGTTGACCGCCTCGTTGAGGGGGCCAAGAACTAAAACATCCCGCGAGAGGCCCTTGAGAAAGAGGTCGGTGATCTAAAGCAGTACATTGAGAGAAAACTCGCGACCGCCAACCGGATTGAGCAGGATCGCCGCAAGTGACTTCAACTAGCGCAGAGCCGGCGAGATCGCGTCTATCTTAGCTCCGATCACGAAGGGCACTGCGAGAATCGCCATGGCAATGCGAGAGGAAATAAAGCGAGTGATACATGCTGCGACACCCAGTATGTCACAGCAGCTCTACTCAACACTGCTGGTCTTAGGCGAGCTCCCTAGCTACGCGCTCGACATAATCGATGAACTCGAGAAGGAAGGCGAACGGTCAAACGGTAGACAAGCGCTGATACGCCGCCCGATCTCATGCTCACACTTTCTCCGGCTGCCTAGAGCGGCATCAGGGTTAGCCACAGGCGAGGTCCGCAATGGGTCAAAAGCTGCCCTTGGCGGGCTGCTCCACTTGGTCGGCTCATCTCTTGCGAGCAGACGTTTCGGCTCTTCGAGCGCAGGTCGGCAACGGGCCACTTGCGGAATTGAAGTGACTGAAGGTCTTCCACGATCTATAGTCGTGGTGCATGACCGCTGCAATCGATGAGAGCCGTTCCAGTCCCGTCGATCCATCCGAAAGAATCGGAAGCATCGATGCGCTTCGTGGGGTGGCGTTGCTCGGCGTCCTGGCTATCAATCTTGTCACCGAATTTCGTGTTTCCATTTTCGAGCAGTTCCTGCCCGCTGCACGGCCCGCAGCTCCGCTGGACCGGGCTGTCGAGACCGTCTTGATGCTGGCGGTCGACATGAAGGCTTTTGCGCTCTTCTCGTTGCTGTTCGGATCAGGCCTTGCAATTCAGTTCGAGCATCTTTCGACGAATCCGTATCGCGCACTTCTCTTGTTTCGTCGTCTGATCGTGTTGTTGGCGCTCGGATTCATTCACCTATACCTCATTTGGAACGGTGACATTCTCACTGAATATGCAATCGCGGGCCTAATCTTTCTGCCATTCCTGTTTGGTCCCCGCTGGCTCTTGGCCAGCGGCGCGGCGACGTTCCTGGGACTGTATCTGGCGCTGCAGGTGTGGTCACCGCCTGGATTATTTCCGAGTTTTGCTGCAATCCAAAGCGATGTGCAGGAAGCCAATCTCGTCTATGCCTCCGGCAGCTTCTGGGAGGTGATGGCATTCCGGCTTCGCGAAATCCCTCTGATCGTTCCTCTGCACATTTACGTCTTCCCACGCACCATAGGGCTGTTCTTCCTTGGTGCGTTCATCTGGCGGAGTGACGTTGTACGAAAGCCAGACCGGGTGCTCTTATTCTCAACGGCGGTCGCATGCGTTGGTCTGGGCGCAGCTTTGATCTTTCTGAAAGTCAACGGCGTTTTAGCGAGCCGCAGTCTGGACGCGGTGGCCACACCCGCCGGCACGATTCTGCTCGCTCTCGGCTATGGTGCAACATTCGTCGCCGTAGCCGAACTAACGACCGGAAAAACGCTGCTGGGTTGGGCTGTGCCGTTGGGCCGGATGGCATTCACTAACTATCTCGCTCAGTCCATGATCTTCGGTTGGATCTTCTATGGATACGGCCTGGGCCAATTCGGGCGCCTCGGCGTGGCCGAGGCGCTGGCAATCGGAATTGCCGTGTACATCGGCCAGGTATTCTTCAGCGCTTGGTGGCTAAGGCATTTTCGATATGGCCCGGTCGAATGGTTGTGGCGAACGCTCATGTACGGCACGCAGCAGCCGATGGCTTTATCTAGGATGACCGCTTCAGGCCGGACGGCGACTTGGACATCATAGCTCCTTGGTGAAATGATAGCGCCGAATGCCCCCACCGAGGGTCTTGTTGCTGGGTGCAATCGCGACCTCCTCGCGAACCATCTGATATTCAGCGGCTCTGTAAAGCGAAACTGCTTCGCGCTGTAGCGCAGAGGTGCTCAAAACCATCCGAGGACAGTTGAGCTTGCGACATTCGTCCTCAGCGAACCTCAATATCTGCCGGGCGATACCCCGGCGGCGAACGTCGGGATGGACGTACATGCGGCGCAACTCCATTCCCGCAGATGAAGAAGGTTCAAGTCCAAACATGCCAACGACTTTTTTGCCGATGGCTGTCACCCAGAATCCGCCTTGTCGGCGTCCGTAGTACTGGCTTATTTGGCCAACTTCTTCGTCCAGAGATATTGCGATGTACTGCTCGAACGCTTCCGCCAGATGAGGAGGCGCGAGGAGCCGATTGACCCCGACTAATAGAAGACGCACCTGCTCTGCGTCCTCTTCGATAAACGGCCGTATGATGATCGAAGGTTCCGACTGATCCATCTGCGCGAGTCCCATCCTACGGAAAATGGCAAGATGTGCCGTCCATATTATGGGATTTGTAAATGTCCGCTACGGGTCAAAAGCAGTAAAGTTCAACCCGCGCAGATGCTTTCCGCTTGGGCATCAACAGTTGACCTCGCCCTTATGAGTGCATCGCCCTAGCTCTTCGTGCTGTCGAAACTGTCGAGGACGCGGTCGAACGCAGGGTGCTTACGGTTCTTCACCTTGATCCAGTGGTCGCAGCGGCCCACGCGATTGGCGCGTTCGCCGTGCTTGGATACCAAGCCTTCCAGTCCGTGCAGGCAGGCGTGCCGGAATAGGTCGGGGCCGATCTCGCCCTGCTCGAACGGTGCAGCGAAGATGCCCTCGGGGCGGCGCGCCAGCAGCCGGGCGAGGTGCGGCTTGCGCAGCTTCAGCGGCAGGCGGCGGTGGTCGTCGCCGTCGCCCGCGAGAATATCGAAGGCGTAGAGCTGGACCTCGTCGTCGTGCTGGCGCGAGTGCAGGGCGTCCCAATCGGGGAGGCCGGTCATGGTCAGCACCACGGCTTCGCCATCGATCACGAAATGCTTCTGCCGGTTCTTCAGCGCCGCCTCGACGATCAAGGGATAGCGCTTGCTCCAGTCGTGGCCCTCATGGACCGCCTTGGCGGCCGTCGGTAAGCAAAACTCAAACTCTTTACGCATCGTCAGAAAGGGGTCTCGGTAAGCTCAGAGCGACTATTGTTTCGTTGGCTTGCGAAGAAGTGGGCGCATGATGTCAGTGGTCGTAAAGCTGGTCTCAAATCCGTTCGGGAGCAATGGTATCTCGTCCGGGCCGACCCTGTTGCACACGGGGCAGGGCGCCCCTGCACCGCCGCAGCCGCAGGCCTTCGACCCTTCCCACGGACGCTCAGGGTGGTTCTCGCAAACCCAGTGCGTGCCCTCGCAGCGCGCGCAACTCATGTCCGACCTCCCTTCAATGCTGTGCCGGCTCTTCCTTAACCTGCTGCCCGTGTAGATGTTCGAGCACATCGCCAAGGTCGCGCATGTCTAGCAACTCGCCGCAACTCTGCGTTCCGGGTGCCAGTTGCCTTGCGGTTTGCCTTCACGAGGCATAGCTCGCCATCCGCGGTGGGAGCGCCAACTGGATGCCGATCGCGCGGCCGAGCTGGCTCTCGACGAAGTCCCTCAAGGCGTCGGAGATCTCGTGGCCTTTCGGCGGCAATGCGGCGCTCGAGTTCGCGCGAGCTCGGCAGAGTGGTTCATCCGCGCTCAGGCGGAACGCGGCTCCGGCTGGTTACCCTTCTCCATGGCCTCGATGCCGGGGCCGCTCAACTGCCCCAGTTCAACATTCTGCATCGGCGATTGCGGCGAGCATCGTACTGTTGCGCCAGCACCGGGGAACCCCCGCCTTTACCAAGCCACCTCGTTGGCCCGGCCCCGGAATTGCATTTTTGGCTTGCCTGTTTCATACATGGAACTGCAATCCCGGAATGAACACAACCTAATTTGCATCCTAACCAGGAAACAGGAGGCAATGGTGAGTGAAAGAGGGCCGAGGGCAGGCAGATTTCTTGTTCGAATGGGAGGCGCCGGCTGGATGGTTTACGATCGGGAGCGCAGAGGTCCAGCGCTGATCGGCACCGACTGGGCAGCCAATTTAACGAGAGAGCAGGCAGAAGGAGCATACCGCACTCTCTCCGGTTCTTCAGGAGAGGCTGAGAGCCGATCGACCTGACCAGCGGGCAGCGAGCACGTTGGGTGCGGGTCCGACTGGAAGCCGTAGAAGCGCCGGCAGATTTTTATCCTGCCGTCCTCCCCGGGCGGTAAGCCGTCCCGCGTGGCCTTGCGGTTCCGGGGGGAACCGCTGAACTTCGGATGTGTTACACAGCATTCACGGCCTTCCCTTCGACAATTGCGTCTGGGGAAGCTTTCTTTGGTTCGTCTCAGCATGGGAGGGAGACGATGCTGCAACAGAGGATGACCGTCTATCGACCTGAGAATTTCGAGGCCGACATCGCTCACGTTTGGACCAGATGCCGCGACATGGTGGAAAGATCGGTCGAGCTCTTGAGCCAACCGCCGCCCGATACTTTCTTGGGGCGGAAGCATCACGACCCCATTCCGCTGCCTTACCAGACGGAAGAATAGGCCGCCCTGGGCGATTGTAATTAGGTCCGATTCCGCTTTCGTGCGAAGATGGAACCCATGGACCTTCCCATGGTGCGACAGCACTTAGCGGAAGCCGAGCAGCACGTTGCACTCGGTGAGCGCCATATTGCCCGGCAGGTCGAAATCATTGACGAACTAGCGCTGGCCGGTCACGACACGGGCTTGGCAATGGATTTGCTGGATAGGTATTGCCAGCTACAGGCCTGTCACGTAGCGCATCGGGACCGCATCCTGAAAGAGTTGGAGGCAGTTGGGCGCGCCCGCCGTTGAGAGATGGGTGTTATTCATCAACTAGTTCAAGATGCCGCGATTGAGCCGGAAATGGTCAGCCGCATCACGGCAGCTTACGGGCAAGCGCTCAATACTCTTTGCGTCAAGGATCGCGATGATCCCCTGGCCGAAATGATCGCGAAGAGGATCATCAAGATCGCGCAAAGCGGTGTCCGTGAACCGGCCCAGATATCGGCTCTCGCGATCAAAGAACTCGACGTGCGGTAATACGCAAGCGGGCCCAATTAACGGTGCCTACCTAGCTGGCGATCCCGGTGTTTTGGGTCCCGTGGTTCCGCGCGGCGTCCAAATTGGAACGAAGCCAACATACGTTAATTGACCGGCCTAAAGACTGGCGGGATCAAATGGCGCGCTACTACTTCGATCTGGTCGACGAAGAGGGCCTTGTCGTTGACGAGGAAGGCTTGGAGTTCACGGATATGGAGGGCGTAGAGCGGGAAGCCACGCAAGCCATGGCCGACGCGGCCCGAGAAAGCTTGCACCGTCCTATCAAACCCGGCGAGGCCGCCATTGAGGTCCGCGACGATACCGGTCCGGTCATGCGGGTGCGCTTCACAATCGAGATCGAACGACTGAGGAAGCAGTGAGGTCTCACTTGGCGGCGTGTTCCTCTTGACCGGTGAGGATCATCTTATGCATTCGTGCTTTTGAGTGAGAGGCTATTTAGCGCCCTCGGCGTGCAAGGAGAAACCTAGACCTCACGTCCAACAATCAACATGAACGACCAACGGGGATTGGCGTCAGGGGCATCGAGCGCAACTACTCACCCAAGTACTTCCGCGACCACGCGGAGGAATTCCGGTCGAAGGCGGCCAATTGCGAGCACGATCAAACCAAGGAAACACTTCGCAGGGTGGCAGAGAGCTACGACGACCTTGCACGGCGAGCTGAGGCACCCCGGTTCCGACATTAGGCGCGTCGGCGCAGCCTTCCCTAGTGCAGGACAGCGGATTCCGAAACTTGAGGGATCCAAAAGGCAGGAAGATCGAACATGCCGTATTCTGACGCTTATCACAACGATATCCGAGTCTAATGATATCCGAGTCTTCAAATCATCCTGCGCAATCCGTTGTCTTTTGTCCAGGTCATAAGACAAGTCGAAGGCCGGGTTGCCATTGACGAAAATCCCGGACGCGGCGGAAAGAGCATCGAGCCTGGTCGTATCGGCATCGAGGAGGTTGGTCGGATGGACGCGAGACTGACGTGGGGCGTGTCTTCGCCAAATGCCTGCTAGCAGTACCTCCGCAAACTTCTGCGTTAGCGTCGACAACAGTAAATTGATCGATATCAATGACAACGGGCGGCGCAGAGCGTTCTCTGCTTTTGTCGTGGTCGCGGCTAAATACTGCCGACACGCCATGAAAGTCCGGCGGCTACCAGATCAGGCCGGTTGGGCAGCGGCGCGCTCTCGGCCGGCCTTCCGAAATCGTTTACGAGACCGCGGCCGTATCGCGCGAGAGAGCCATCAATGCGAACCAATTCACCTGAGATGTCGATGAACATAATACCCGGTCCCGGAACGACCGAAGCATTGGAGCTCGGTTGCATCTGCCAGTTCATCGCTCATGAGTCCGGCACCCAAGAGAGGGAACCCGCCGGCATGTCGATCGATCCCGATCCGAATTGTCCTTTGCACGGGACGAACCGCGATGTCAGGTCGACGACATTTCGACGCGCCGATACTTGGCCCTGACAATCCTCAATGCGCCCTGAGTTCAGGAGATAGTTGGATAGAGGTCTCACGCTCGGAACGCCATCGAGGCGCGGTGTTAGGAAACAGTCGACCAAAGCCAGAGCAGCGGACGAAAATGCGCTGGTCGAGGCATACGCTGCCTTGCGGATCTTTCTGAAAAACGCCCGGCGGCGTCATGAATGGTCTCATGACAGAATTGTGGTCGGCGGCCTGAATTGGAAGAATGCGCGCCGGTTGGTCCCGTCGGAAGGCTGGATGACGGTTAAAGCAAGTCAGTGCTAAACGCCCAGCGCTTAACTGACTTAACTGACTTGGAGATAGACTCGGCTCTCAGCGGTTATCCCGGCGCCACTCTTCCGTTGCCAGTCGCATGGCTTCCGTGCGGTCGCAACCGGTCCGATCCATCCAGCGCTTGATCAGGCCCTCCTTCCCCTGCGCGCTCGTCATGGAAAAGACGCGCTGAAAATCCCGCCGGGTTTCCGATTGCCGTCGCGAGTCGGCTTGTCGCCGCGTTGCCAGATCCGGCCGCAGGGACGGCGATCCATGCTGCAACAGGTAATATGCGAGGCCACCGACTAACAGGAGAAGCAATAGGCCTAGAACGATTTGTACCGTATCCATGTTCGCCACTCCGCTTGTGCTGGCTCAATATCTGCCCTGGCCCGGGCATTTGCATTGACGGATCGCAAGCCGGTGGGTGGCGGATACAAAGGGCGGTTAGCTAAGGAGAACTACGAGATATTTTGACCCGTTCTGCGTTATGGCAAAGCATTGCCGGGCAGTTTCTAGAGGGATGGACGGCTGTCCCAGCAGTGTTAAAGATGGGCAAACGAAACCAGGACATCCAAACCAGGACATCTACGACTATTGGAAGTCAGATGCTTGGCTTGTGGAATAGGCGGCATCCGTCACAGCAATCGGTCCTCAATGGCGCTCAGGAGCTAGTTAGGGCCGCGTACTTAGAATTCGCAACTGCTCACATTTCCCTTACTGAACGTCCGCTTGGGCCCCACCAGCAGAGGAAAAGCGACATGCCGGGTTGAGCGGGGACGACACTCGGTTGGGACCGTGATCGCGGCCCGCGCTCAGGCGTTCGGCAAGAAGTATTTCTTGATGTTGTCGCCGTCGGTCTTGAACAGCACGCGGGTGCCGCGAAGCTGCCGAATCTGCTTCTTGGTCCTTTTGATCATGCCGTGGCGCTTGCCGGCGTGGGCCGCCATCACTTTGCCGGTGGCAGTCACCTTGAAGCGCTTCTTTGCGCCTGATTTGGTCTTCAACTTGGGCATTTTGGCTCTCCTATAGCTGCGAGATGATGAGCGACTCTGCGATGGCCTCAATCGTCGCCTCGTTCTGAATATCCGAGACAGCGACATCCCGCGGAAGCATTAGGTTAACGATCTGCGCTGACCGTCCGAACGCACGGCGCAGCGCCGGACGCCGCCATCGGTATATTGGAGTTCCAGCCGCTTCACTGCGCGCGGTTGTACCGAGAGTATCCGCCGATCGCAGTCCACGGGATAGGCTCTTGTATTCTTACTCGCCGGGAAGATGAACGATCGCTCCACAAGAACGTTCAACGAAATGTTGCGAATTCCCGCACCGTAAAAGTACGTAATGCGGTTGCCGATGTCACAAACGAAGCGGCGCAGAATTGCATGCTGGAAATTGATTGCAGCCAACGAGACGATGTTGATGGTTGAATGGGCAACAGTCAGTTCGACCCCTCTCGACCTCGCTTGAAGAAGCGAATCGCGCTTTCGATACCCTTGCACCGGATTTCATGCTGCGGACCACCCCTGACCAACACCTCGTCCATCATGAACAAAAAGCCTTCGCAATCTTTCGCAGCCGAGTTGAAGCCTTTTGTAGCTCCGTTCCGCTTCGACGGATCGAGCGAGTTTCACCTCAAATCGCAGAAGACCAGAGAGAGGGGAGGTCTCGACAGGGGCCAGGGCGTGGAGATCATCGAGGCCAACCACAAACGGTTGAGTGATTTCCAGGAAAAACTCTACGCGCAGAACAGCTGGTCGTTGCTGCTGATCTTCCAGGGCATGGACGCCGCCGGCAAAGACAGCGCCATCAAGAGCATCTTCAAGGGCATCAACCCGCAGGGCTGCGAGGTCCATTCCTTCAAGCAGCCGTCAACGCTTGAGCTCGATCATGATTTCATGTGGCGCAGCGTGATCGCGCTGCCGCGGCGTGGCCGCATCGGCATCTTCAATCGTTCTTACTACGAAGAGTGCCTGGTGGTGCGGGTGCATCCGGAGATTCTCGCTAAGGAGAAGATTCCCGCCCGGCTGGTTACCAGGAATATCTGGCGCGAGCGGTTTGAGGACATCTCTTCCTTCGAGCGCCACGTCGCGCGCAATGGCACAATCATCCTGAAGTTCCTCCTCAACATATCGAAGGAAGAGCAGCGCCAGCGTTTTCTCGCGCGACTGGATGAGCCTTCGAAGAACTGGAAGTTTTCGATGGCCGAAATCGCCGAGCGCGCACTGTGGGAGAAATACCAAGCTGCGTATCAGGAGGTTGTCAGGCATACCTCAAGCGAGGCGGCGCCGTGGCACGTGGTGCCGGCCGATCACAAATGGTTCGCGCGAGTGGTGATCGGCTCCACTGTGGTCAGCGCGCTCGACAAGCTCGATTTGCAGTTCCCCAAGGTCGACCCTGCTTCGCTGCAGGAGTTCAAGCTGATCCGCAAGACATTGCTGGCGGAGGGGCAGGAGTGAAAAAGGCAGTGAAGTCGCCATTCAAACAGGCTAAGTGAACCTAGAAAGGGTTTCATGCGCATTCGGGCAAGCCCGCAGTACTATTCAGGCGATCCGAGTCGCGACGTCACCAACTTTTGCGTCTGGCCCTTGATCCCAGTTGATCGAGTAGAGCGTTGGCAACAGCTTCCGAGGATGCTGGATTTTGTCCCGTGATCAGATCGCCATCGGAGATGGCATAGGGCTGCCACTTCTCTTTCCGGGAATAGTTGCCGCCGTTGTTCCTCAACATATCTTCGACCAGGAACGGTACGACGTCCGTCAGTTCAATTGCAGCCTCCTCGAGGTTGGAAAATCCGGTGACGGATTTGCCGGCGACAAGGGGAAGCCCATTGGATGCCCTGGTGTAACGCAACGCGCCGGGCCCATGGCAGACGAGCCCTAATGGACGACCCGTGCAGGCCATGGTTTCGATCAGTGTGATTGAGTGGGGGTCATTGGCGAGATCCCATAACGGCCCGTGGCCGCCTGGATAGAAGGCGGCATCATGGTCGCGGGCCGAAATGCTCGACAGCGTCCGGGTGTTCGCCAACTCGGCTTGCGCGTGACCATCGCGCCGAAAGCGAATAGTCGCTTCGGTCTCGGCCTCGGCCCACTCGCTTCTCGGATCGACCGGGGGCAGGCCACCGTCGGGAGATGCAAGTGTGAGAACGATGCCGGCGTCCTTGAAGATGTAATAGGGCGTAGCGAATTCATCGAACCAGAGGCCAGTCTTCTTCCCAGTGTCCCCAAGTCGGTCGTGCGAGGTTAGTACGATCAATATCCTCATCGGAGGTTTGCTCCTCTGCTCGGCACCTGGGTGGCAGTGGAGCATCGGGCATCATTTCTCGATGTTCGTTGAGGGTCATCAATTTTGCCGTCAAAGTTCAATCCAGCGCTGATGGGCACAGGCTCTTGTTATTATCGCGTCACATTAATTGTCGTCGAACGTTTGAAGCTTGTCCTGGTCGAGCGCCTGTTCGGCCTTGCCCGAGACAAGTTGATGAAAGTTCCCGCCTTTGCTTGGCGTACACAAGATACCGCGAAATCAAGACATGGCTGAAAAACACCGAGGCCTGGCAGGCCGTTCGCGCATTTGGCTCTGCCCGTCAGTAACTAACCGAGATCAAGAAAACCGCTGCGCTGCAGCACTTGAAAGTTTGCGAGTCGCCGAGTCGTCGTCAGGCAAATAAATTATTCTTTAGATCTTGAACCTGCGCTGCTTAGCTCAGACCGGGTCGCTCCGATTTCGAACTGGATTACTCTCGTGATCGGCCCCAAGATAAAGGCGACAGCCGGCGCAGCCTCTTTCGTGGAATGTCTGTTGCTGAAGCATCATCGTTCACCCGATTAGGATCTCAGTTGAGCATCTCCGACTCATGAAAATTGATCCCCGTCAAGGCCCTAAGACAACTGCAGCGGCATGCTTTGCCGTGCCTCCGTACTCCTGGAACGAAAGACGGCCGACATGCGAAGTTGGTGTACCTGCATCGCGCTTGCCGCGTTCATCCTAGGCATTTGCAGCTCCATGGGTGCAGCCCAGCCGCAGAATGAAGATAAAAAGTCGGAAGATTCTCCTTGGAGTACCGGGCGCACGGTATTGCCGGACAATCAGGGTCAACCCCAGCCACAGGGCTTGACCGGCCCACTATCGACCGGCACGGGCGGCGCTCCACCGACAAGCCCACAGGGGGGCACACCGCCAGACATGCAACCCGCGCCGGGCGGTGCGACCAAGAGCATCGTTGATCCTCCTCCTAGACAGTAATGCGTGACGTGGCTGCACGAAGGGAGAGCCCCGATGAATGGCCCCTTCACCGGTCCGGCCTTGCGGTTTGCTAACGCCGTATGCGGGGTCAGGGCAGGTGGCCCTCGGTACCTCACTTTTCGCAATCACAGCGGAGAGAGCTGTTATGCGCGTGCATTAGACGGAGGGAGGAAAAAATCTGTTTAGAAATTGATGTTTGTCATGATGCCCATGGGTCATGCTGTGCGCATGATGGCGATAGTGGCAATTGAGTTTGATCAATAACGTCCGTTGGACCGCTTGGGAAGGTTCGTGTATGAAGGGACGTGTCCAGGCAGCCGTGTATCGGCGTGATCTGCTTCGCCTCGCGATTGTAAGCACTGCCGCCGCGACCGCTGGAACGTTGACCATCGAGCCAATCGCGGCTGAGCCCACTGGTAGTGGTAAGCGCAAGTCCCGTTACCAGGCGAACTCAGCCGAGGTTCAAAACTTCTATCGCGTCAACAGCTATCCCGCCCGATAAGGAGGCGTGCATGCTGTTCAGGAAGTCGGAACGTCGCAGTCGTGGGCAAGCAGCTGTCGCACCGTCTCAACCACGCAGGGACATCGATCGCCGTACCTTCTTGAATCGCTCGGGCGTCACCGTCGGTGCGCTGGCGGTGCTTGGCGACTTGCCGCTCGGTTGCGTTCGCCGGGCGGAAGCCGGCCCGCCGCCTCCCGCGAGTGCCACAGTTAACACCCGTAAGAACATTTGCACACATTGTTCGGTCGGCTGTTCGGTTATCGCAACAGTCACGAACGGCGTTTGGACCGGGCAGGAACCAGACTATGACAGCCCGATCAATCGTGGATCGCATTGCTGCAAGGGCGCTGCGGTTCGAGATGACGTCTTGAGTGAGCGTCGCTTGCGCTACCCCGTGAAGCTTGTCGATGGCCAATGGACGCGTCTGTCATGGGAGCAGGCCATCGACGAGATCGGGGACGAGCTCATTGAGATTCGCGAGAAGTCCGGACCGGAGTCGGTGTACTGGCTTGGATCCGCCAAGTTCACCAATGAAGCTGCCTACCTCAACCGCAAGCTTGCGGCCTTCTGGGGCACTAACAATTCCGACCACCAGGCGCGTATCTGCCATTCCACGACGGTCACCGGGGTAGCCAATACCTGGGGTTATGGTGCGATGACCAATAGCTACAACGATATTCGAAATGCCAAGACCATCATGGTCATGGGCGGCAACCCCGCCGAGGCGCACCCGGTTTCGCTTCAGCACATTCTTGAAGGCAAGGAGCTGAACCGGGCCAACATGATCGTCATCGATCCACGAATGACGCGGACGGCCGCGCACGCGACCGAGTATGTTCGCGTTCGCCCCGGAACCCACATCGCGACGATCTACGGCATGCTTTGGCACATTTTCCAAAACGGCTGGGAGGATAAGGAATTTATCCGCCAGCGGTCGTATGGCATCGACGAGATCCGCAGGCAAGTCGCGAAGTGGACGCCCCGGGAAGTCGAGCGTGTTACAGGTCTGCCTGAAGCACAGGTCAAGCACGTCGCGGAAATGTTCGCCAAAGAGAAACCCGCAACATTGATCTGGGCTATGGGGCAGACGCAATTCTCGACCGGTACAGCGAACGTCCGTGCCAGCTGCATACTGCTGCTGGCGACAGGCAACGTCGGAGGTCCCGGAAGCGGCGCCAATATTTTCCGTGGCCACACCAATGTGCAGGGCGCTACCGATCTCGGCCTCGATGTGACGACGTTGCCACTCTATTACGGCCTGACCCAGGATGCCTGGCAGCATTGGTGCAGGGTATGGGAGATCGATTACGACTGGATCGCTTCGCGCTTCGCGAGCAAAACGCTGATGGAAACTCCGGGAATTCCGAGCACGCGCTGGTTCGACGCGACTTTATTGCCGAAGGATCAGGTCACACAGCCCGACAATGTGCAGGCGATGTTCGTCATGGGACATGGTGTCAACACGATCACGCGGATGCCGGAAGCCAAGCGAGGGATAGAAAAGCTCGAACTGCTGGTGGTGTGTGATCCCTATCCGACCGCATGGTCGGTGCTTTCGGAACGCAAGAATGGCATCTATCTTTTACCGGCCTGCACCAGCTTCGAGATGGATGGTTCGAGGACCGCCTCGAACCGCTCGCTGCAGTGGGGCGAGAAGATTGTGGACCCGGCGTTCGAATCCAAAAATGACTATGAGACGATGTATCTGCTCGCCCGCAAGCTGGGTTTCGCCGACCGGATGTTCAAGAACATCAAGGTAGAGAACGGCGCGATATCGGCGGAGGATATTCTGCGCGAGATCAATCGCGGCGGCTGGTCGACGGGCTATTGCGGACAATCGCCGGAGCGGCTCAAGGCGCACATGAGGAACCAGGCCAAATTCGATCTGGTCAGCCTGCGGGCGCCGAAGGATGTTCCGGAAGTGGGTGGAGACTATTACGGCCTGCCGTGGCCGTGCTGGGGGACGCCTGAGTACAGACATCCGGGCACGCCGATTCTCTACAATACCAATCTTTCGGTAAGCGAAGGCGGCGGCACGTTCCGCGCGCGGTTCGGCGTCGAACGCATCGTCAAGCGCAAGGTGATGGAGAACGGGCAGGAAGTCGAAAAGGAGCAACACGACAATTTACTTGCTGAAGGCTCGTATTCGGTCGGTTCCGAAATCAAGGACGGTTACCCCGAGTTTACGCTGGCCGTGCTGAAGAAACTGGGCTGGGACAAGGACCTGACTCCGCAGGAAATGGAGGTCATTCAACGCGTCAATCGTGCCAATCCCGATGCGGTGTCATGGGCGCTGGATCTCTCCGGCGGGATTCAACGTGTCGCGATCGAGCACGGCTGCTCGCCATACGGCAACGGCAAGGCGCGCATGATCGCCTGGAATTTGCCTGATCCGATTCCGGTCCATCGCGAACCGATCTACACCCCCCGCCCGGATCTCGTGGCTGATTATCCGACGCTGCCGGATGCCAGGCAATTCCGCGTGCCCAATATCGGCTTCAGCGTTCAGAAGGCTGCCGTTGACAAAGGCATTGCCACGCAGTTTCCCCTGATCCTGAATTCGGGCCGGCTTGTCGAATATGAAGGCGGCGGCGAAGAGACGCGATCCATTAAATGGCTAGCAGAGCTGCAGCAGCACATGTTCGTCGAAATCAATCCGACGGATGCAGGCGCCCGCGGAATCAAGGATGGCGGATGGGTTTGGGTGACCGGGCCGGAGAGTAATTCAAGGGCTCGCATGAAGGCCTTCGTGACGGAAAGAGTAGGCGAGGGAGTGGCCTGGATGCCTTTCCACTTTGCCGGTTGGTACGAAGGCGCCGATCTGCGACCCAAGTATCCGAAAGGTGCCGATCCGATCGTACTCGGCGAGAGCGTGAACACGCTCACGACTTACGGATACGATCCATCGACCGGCATGCAGGAGCCAAAGGCCACCCTTTGTCAGATCAGGGCGGCGTAAGAGTATAAAGCCCTGGCGCGCATGAAATTCCTTTGTAGATGCCGGCCGCAACATCGGCTGCAATGCCTGCGTAACCGTGCGCAAAACGAGAATGACCTCTCCTGGAGAATGACGGCAAGCCCAGTAAGTGCGGTTTCGATGGCCTGCATTCATTCCACGGGCCCACCCTGCGGGGGGGCGTGTGTATGCATCTATCCGACAGACGATTGCCCTCGTGCTGCTTCGAAAGATTTGTGCATCAACTGCGGCTACTGCTTCTATGCCTGCCACTCGCGGCGCCGCACTATCCGATGGTCAATTTCGGGTCGCGGCAAGACGTCGCGAGGTCGCGTCGGCAAAAGGACGGCCGATAGCTCGCGGAAACAACGCCGGCGTTGCCGGCGTCCGCGCGCAAGCGCAGTCGTCTGTGCTGGATCGCAAGGCCACCAATCTTGACCGGAGTGCGGGCAGGACATTTGACGTTGCGCCGGAAACCCGCCGCGCTTCCTGGAAGGTTGGCTGTTGGCAGCGATACGTAGGCATCCGGCCAACAGCGATCGCTCTGCTGATACACATGGTGGTGCGCCAGACGGGCGTTCGCATGGCAGGCCTTGCCGCGGATCAAGGTTTGGTGGCCGACCTCCGCTACTAAGTGCACGACCTCGCTCGCTAATCTATGATGTGCAATTTCCAACGCGAGATCGTAGCGCCCGAGCCGCTCAGCGCCGTCAGTTCGAGCGCGCGCCCGGAGGGCGGGATGGCCAACCGAAGCCACTGCATCCGCCGCGCTGGAATCGCCGATTTCAGTGGCGCCGAGGCGTGATGCCTTCGATGAGAGGCCCGCGACAGGGTTCACGGAAAATCGGAAGCAGCAATCCAATAGTATCTGACCTGCCAATAGTCGTAGACGTTCTGATTGCGGGCCCGAGTTGTTCGCTCCCAGTTTTCCCCTTGCTCGACCTTCGGCGCGTTCCGAAGCTCCTCTTCGGTGATGTCCACCTGGAAGCCATCCGGCTTTTCATTGCAGGTCAACATCGACCAGGGAATAGGGTAGTGGTCCTCTCCTATGCCGAGGAAGCCGCCGAAACTCAGGATCGCGTAGGCGATCTGGCCGGTGAGCTTGTCGATCATCAGGCGCTCGACCTTCCCGATACGCTTGCCGTGTACGTCATAGACCGGCATTCCTTCCACGCTGTCGCTAGTGATGAGGGACGAAGTTTGGCCCTCTTGCACCGGTGCGGGTTGCTCCCAATAACCATAGACCCGCTCGTCGCGGCCTGGGTTCGCTTGCTCCCAGCTTTCCACTGGTTCGGCCTTCGGGGCTTTCTTGAGTTGCTGCTCGGTGATGTCCACGCGATATCCAGCGAGCTTCTCATCGTAGTTCAGCATCGGCCAAGGAATCGGATAGTGGCTCCCACCGATACCGAGGAATCCCCCAAAACTCAGGACCGCGTAGGCGATGCGGCCGCCGGCCTTGTCGATCACTAGCCGCTCGACCTTCCCGATGCGCTTGCCCTGTGGATCATAGACCTCGGTGCCTTCGACGCGGTCGCTTGCGATCAGGGAAGACGCAGTTCCGCTCTCCGTCGCGGGTGCGCGCTGCATTGTAGTCACCATTGAGTGTCTCCTTGATTGGCACATTCAAAAACCAGAGTATCGGCCCCACGGAGGCTTGAACTCTATTGCATGCAGCTACGCTGCCATTGCGTCCGCTGCATTGACGGCCGTCAACGCATGTGCACGGTCTAACGCGCGGTAGGCTCAGATGACTTTCGCGACCCTCCGGACGCGCATCAAGGACTCGTACTTGTCGAGGTATTCCTGTGCCATACGATTTGCGGTGAAGCGTTCCTCGAAACGTACACGTACCCTGCGGCGGTCAATCTGGCCGAGACGGCTAACCGCATGAACTGCTTCCTCCTCACCCTCAACCACGAAGCCCGTAACGTTTTCTTCCACTATTTCTGGCACCGAGCCGGATCGATAGGCAATTACAGGCGTCGCGCATGCCATTGCTTCGATCATGACAAGGCCGAACGGTTCTGGCCATTCGATTGGAAACAATAGAGCTGCGGCACCTGCAAGAAATGATGCCTTTGACTTATCGTCCACTTCGCCGATAAGTTGGATATGCTTGCCATCAATTTGTGGCTCCAGAGTCTGCTTGTAATAGCCTCTCTCAGCTCGAGGGATTTTTGCTGCGATCCGAAGCGGCGTTCCCGTCGCATGCGCAATGCGAATTGCGCTTTCAGGCCCCTTTTCCGCGGTAAGTCGCCCCAGAAAGGCCAGATAGGAGCCTGGCTGGTACGAAGGACTAAATAGGTCGATCGGGAGGCCGTGATGGACCGTGCCGCACCAGTTCGCAGCTGCAAGCGGCAGACGCTGATTGTTTGAGATTGACACGAAAGGGGCCGCTGGAAACTCCCGAGCCACGTCAGAGAGGCCAGGTAGATCGAGGCGTCCATGCATTGTGGTGAGGAAAGGTACAGCGAGGCGGCTCAACAGCGGCAAATGTACCCAATCAATATGGGCGTGTATCACATCAAAATCCTTGGCGCGCTTCGACATCGCCTCAAGCAGAGCGGCGCACGCCACCATGGGATCTGCGGCTGGGCGGCCGAGCCGAAGAGCACGAGGCCAGACAGGATGGAGTTTGCCGTGCGTTCTCGAATCACCACTCGCAAACAAGGTCACGTCGTGCCCAAGCGCTACGAGCTCATCGACCAGCCATGCGACGACCCTTTCTGTCCCACCGTAGAGCTTCGGAGGAACGCTTTCAGCCAAGGGGGCAATCTGTGCGATTCGCATGAATCCGTATCCAACGTCGACTGTTGGGGAGCCGCCAAACGGCGCAACTCATTGCCTTGACAGGAGATGGCCAATATCCATGGTCCAGCTCAAGCTTCCCAGCCGCGAGCGGTCCATCCGTGACGCCGCGGCCCCGCCGCCCGCTGTCGTATTGAGATGGACGGTTTCTAGCGGGCACGGCGTGATCCTCGCCGCGCCGACCGCCTGCCAGCGCAGGAACCTGTCGCGAGTTCTAACAGCGCCGGACTTTGCGAACGACCAAAGTGCCGTCGGGCCGTTGGCGGCGCTCGACTACTATCCGGCAGTCGTCCCAGGCGTAGCTACGCCACGCCGGCTCGCGCACGATCACGTCGCGTTCGACCACGCGAGGTGGAGGACGAATGACTTCTTCTTCCCAGACCTGAGCTGAGCTGGGCCATGCGGAAAAAGTCGCCATGATACCCGCAAGGCATATCACGAAAGTTCTCATGCTGTCTCTCCTTGCAATTTGACCGGTTGGCAGTGGTGCCCAACGCTTGGCGATGTTGGATGTTGCCGTCGGAAAATAAAGCACATGAGGCGCAGGCCGGAATTGATGGCTGTCAAGGGCGCGCTCGAGCAGCAGAGCTAGAACGCAGCCCGCGCCAATTCGGCCTATCCGCCGCTGGTCATCAACACCCGCATGATTTTCGGCAGCCGCCTTCGCGATAATCAGGCGGTGGACGGGCCAATCCGGTGTCGTGCGTGCCCGCCATTCGAAAACAGGCGCGTTGCACTGGGCCTGGGACATGGGGCGCGAAGACGACGCGGTGCCGCCTCTTCCGGAATATGGTGTATCTGCCGCTCAGCAATGCCACCCCTGACGGGCGAGCGCCCCTTCGGCGCTCGCCCGCCCGATACGCACAGCGCGCATCGGCCATCCTGCCTTCGATGGCGTCTCCGACCGGGGCGGCGGCCGATCGATCCCGAGCGCAAGATCATGGTGTTCAACACCATGACGATGCCGTTCAAGATTCGCTTGATCCCGCGCGGCAGCGCCGAGGACGAAAAGGTTGCCGGCGGCAGCCAGGTCGGCGAAGCTCCTCCGCCGAAGAGGCGCCTGAATTACTATCCCCAATCCGGCACGCCCTATATCGCTGCGCTCGGCCCGTGGCTTGGCATTTTCCGGACGCCCTGCGCTGCACCACCTTGGGGCCAGCTCTCGGCCGTCGATTTGAAGACGCGCAGGCTGCTGTGGAAGGTGACCCTCGGGACCTCGCGGGATACCGGCCCCTTTGGACTGCGCCTGCCGCTGCCGCTGGCGACTGGCGCGCCAAACATCGGCGGCGCGATGGTGACGCGCAGCGGATTGATCTTCGACGCCGCCCCCGCTTCTCAATCAGAACCGACATACGGACTGATTTTCCAAGGACCTTCGTTGGCATCAACGTCTGATGTTTTTCTCCCGCATCGGCCGCCAAAGAGACCGTTGCCGGCTTGAGGCGGCGGCAACCTGACCGCACCATGACGAACGTCACCGCCGCAGTTACGTAATTTCCCTAGATCGCGGGTTGTCCGCCGTGACTTGTAAGCTCCTTGGGAGATCAGAAACATAGCCCTCAAGATGAGTAAGTACGGAGCTAAATATGGCAGATGTGCTTGATCCGCGACATTGGCAAGAACGAGCCGCGAAAACGAGAGACAAGGCTGAGCAGTTCGGTATGCGAATCTCGCGCGATCGCCTGCTGAAGATCGCCGAGGAGTATGACCGGATTGCCGAGCGAGCGGCGGAGCGGCAGCAGGCCTCCTACGCAACCGGTACTGCGCCTCAAGTCGGCCTGCTCGAATCGGTTCGCCAGTGAACACGGTCCAATTTACAGCGCTACGGAACGGTTACGGTTGTGGAATGGGCTCTAGCACTTCCGCGCGGGTGGTGTTCCGCGGGCATGGTCGTATTGGCCTTAGGGTCAATGATGCACGAGCCTTCCGGATCAAGTCATGCTGCCGGGCATGAAGCAGCGGACCGTGGTTCCCATGTAGTCCCGCATCGGCCAAACCATGGTTCTTCCCACCCTGTTCGGCTCGGTGATGACGGCCTCATCCGGAACGTCAATCCATTGGTCATCGAGCCGCACGCGGTAGTGGCCGTCGCGGGTTTCCCAATCGACATCGCTGACCGCCGCGCCGTCGGCGTCGGAGCAGCAGGGTCCCTTGCCCGATCTGAGCTGGTCGAACCAGGCTTTCAGTGCCGAATTGGCATGGCGGCCGTCGTCGCGGGCGTGCGTGGATAGTATCGGCGATGCCAGCGCCAGGATACAAGCAGCCGAAATGGCAATGGGTCGTTTCAAGCGCTTTTGGAACACATCACTCTCGAGTCGAGATGTTGGAGCTGCGGGCACGGTCTGGATGGTAACGTCGTGAGTCAACGCTGTCGTTGACAACAAGCAATTTGAGACCCGGTCTCCGTCGCCACGCTGCTCTGTCTCACGATGATTGCGATTTGAACCTGCATTGCGTGCGCGCGCAATTGCGAAAGCTCTTCATCTGCGGGGTCTTGTCCTCCCAAAAGACCGCTTCGAACCTCAGGATCGCGCGGTAGATCGCGAGGATGGTGTCGAGCTCCTCAATAACTACCCTGTCGATTTGACCGCTTTTCAGGCGCTCTCGAGATGCGCCGCGGATCAACCAGTTTGATATCTCATTGACGCGCGAGATGTTTTGCAGCTCCTGGAAATGGAGCTCGTCGACGTCGGGCAACATTTCCGCCGCGGCACTGGCCAGAGCAATCCCACACTCAAAATCACCACGCTGCCAATGCTCGATGGCGGCGTGGATCTGCCGCATCGGTGCGTAGTGGGAACAGGTCTCGATGTGATGAGGGCTGCCGATTGCGTATTCCTCACGTTAGATGCGTGCCCTCACGAAACAGTCAGTGAAGACCATCAACTACCTGCCATGCGGAATCGGCATACTGACGTCTGTCAATAATCAGCACTTGGTTACGGCACTTTTCGTATCTCACAGATCCATGAGAGGCGCATCTTATCGGGCGGACGCTGTGCGACCAGGCGCACACTGAACGCCGACAGCGCGGCGAGGATAACACGGACTGGTTAGCGGTTGGCAGGTATCGGCCAGCAATGGCGGTTTCCATTCCTGAATTGATAGCGGTCAACGCTTGCTCGCGATGAAGGGGCTAGTGTGGCTCATTCGTTCGGGATTGGCCATGCGGAAGATAGTGCTAGGCATCGTCACGTTTCTCGCGATCGCTGTCGCACCCCCAGCGTCCGGCCAAGGTAACGTGCGCTACGAGCTGCTCCCTGAGCCGGATGTCAAGTCCAACACCTCTTACCGGACGGCTACGGCCTATGTGGTCGACAAAAAAGAAAATCAATTTTTTGTCTGTTCGGCGCGCTACAACTATCGTGACCTGACGGCGAACAATGGTTCGTGCGTCAGGCTCGACCCGACGATCGGCCGGCCATCGCTCAACGAGACATATGTGGCGCATGCAGTGACGGGCTCCACGATGGTCAACCCTTTCCTGCCGGTGATCTGGTTTATCGACCCAGGCAGCGGGGATGTTCAATTTTGCGCCATCCGTCACGCCGGGCTATGCGTGAAAATTAGTCTGCCGTGAAGAACAAAGGACTCGCATCATGACCGTCACCGAGGCCACCCGCACTACCGTACTTCCTTCAGGTGAACAGATTCCAATGCTCGGCCAAGGCACCTGGCACATGGCCGAGAATCCGCTGAACCGGACCAACGAGATCAAAGCGCTACGTCTCGGCATCGATCTCGGCATGAACCTGATCGACACGGCCGAAATGTACGCCGACGGTGGCGCCGAAAGGCTTGTCGGCGAGGCCATCAAGGGACGGCGCGACGAGATCTTTCTGGTGAGCAAGGTGCTGCCTCAGAACGCCACCCGACACGGCACGATAGCGGCTTGCAACCGAAGTCTTGCCCGGCTTGGGGTGCATGAGATTGATCTCTATCTGCTGCACTGGCGAGGACTCACTCCGCTGGAAGAAACCGTCGATGCTTTCGAGGGTTTGGTGAGCGCAGGCAAGATCCGGAACTGGGGCGTCAGTAATTTCGATATCGGTGACATGCAGGAACTCGTCGACTTGCCCGCTGGTGCCAACGTCGCGACCGATCAGGTGCTCTACAATCTCGAGCGTCGCGGAATCGAGTTCGACCTCTTGCCATGGTGCCAGCGCAGCGGCGTTCCCGTTATGGCCTATTCGCCGATCGAGCAGGGCCACGTGTTGCGTCATGTCACACTCAAGACGATCGCGGCTCGTCTCGGCGCGACCCCGGCACAAGTGGCGCTGGCCTGGGTGCTGCGCCAGGACGGCGTATGTGCGATACCGCAGTCGGGCAAGCCGGAGCATGTTCGCGAGAACCGTGGCGCGCTCGATGTTCGCCTGACGCCACAGGATCTCGCCGATCTCGATGAGACCTTTCCGCCGCCCGACCGCAAACAACCTTTGGCGACGCATTGAGGCCAATTCGGGAGCCATCCGACATGAGTGCACAAGCCCGCCACATCGTTTGTCCGCATTGCACGAGCATCAATCGAATTCCGGCCGGGAAGGATGCGCGCCGGGCGAAATGCGGCCATTGCCACCAATTCCTGTTTACGGGGCATCCGACGCCGGTTTCCGCGCGCGGCTTTGCCACCCACATCCAGCTCAACGATATTCCCGTCGTGGTCGATTTTTGGGCGGAGTGGTGCGGGCCCTGCAAGGTGATGGCACCGGTTTTTGAGCGCCTCGCCGGCGAGTTCGAACCCGAACTTCGTTTTCTGAAGGTTGACACAGAGGCCGAAGCCGAGCTGTCGGCCCGTTACAACATTCGAAGCATTCCAACGCTGATGCTATTCCATAAAGGGAATATCGTCGCGCAACGCGCTGGTGCTGTGGGTGCCGAGGCTTTGCGCCAATGGTTGCGCCAGCATGCGCCATCGGCCGCGCCTGCAGCCTCAGCCTCGTGAGCCGCAGAGCAAGGCGCCTTAAGAGCAAGGCGCCTTACGCCACCATCACGGTCTTGATGTTGACGAACTCCCTGATGCCATAGCAGGACAATTCACGCCCATAGCCGCTTTCCTTGATACCTCCAAAAGGCACTCTCGGATCGGAACGAACGTTGTCGTTGACGAAGACCATTCCCGATTCGATCTCGAACTCTGCGATCCTTTCCCCGCGCGCAAGATCGCGGGTGATCACGGCGCCGCCAAGTCCGAATGGGCTGTCGTTCGCGACCGCAATCGCCTCGGCCTCGTTCCGGGTCGGGATGATTGCCGCAACCGGACCGAACAATTCCTCTTCATAGGCCGGCATGCCTTTCCTCACGTCGGTGAGAACCGTCGGCGGGTAGTAGGCTCCCGGATGATTGGGCACGGTGCCGCCGAGCAGCAGGCGCGCACCCTTTCCGAGGCTTGCGACGACCTGCCGGTGCAACCTGTCGCGCAAATCGTGCCGCGCCAGCGGACCTATCTCTGTCCCATGCTCGAACGGGTCTCCCATTTTGGTCTGACTCATCAGCTCGACAAAGCGTTTTTCGAAAGCCGCTCTGGCTTTTTCGACCACGATGAATCGCTTGGCAGCGATGCAGCTCTGGCCCGAATTCAGCAGACGGCCTCTGGCGCATATGGCTGCGGCGGAGTCGATATCGGCATCTTCCAGGACCAGATAGGGGTCGCTGCCGCCGAGCTCGAGAACCGTCTTCTTGAGCATGGCGCCAGCCTTGCTCGCGACGGCGCGCCCGGCGGCGGCGCTGCCCGTCAGGGTCACAGCGCGTACGAGCGGGTGCTCGATCACGGCCTCGACTTGCTTGCTTGTGATCATCAATGTGCGGAGCAGATTTTCGGGAAAGCCGGCGTCGCGAAAGATCTGTTCGATCGCAAGCGCACAACCCGGCACGTTCGAGGCATGTTTGAGCAGTGCGGCATTGCCCGCCATCAGGCTCGGTGCCGCAAAGCGAAAGACTTGCCAGAACGGGAAATTCCAGGGCATCACCGCGAGCACCACCCCGATAGGGTTGAACGCAACGTAGGTCCTGCGTGCCTCCGTCCATACCGGCTGACGAGTCAGGAAATTCTCCGCATTGTCGGCAAAGAACTCGCAGGCCAGGGCACATTTCTCCGCTTCCGCGATGCCGTCCTGGAGGGGCTTTCCCATCTCCTCCGCCATTAGTTGCGCATATTCGCGCGCCTTCTTGTTCAGGATCTCGGCTGCGTTGCGCATCAGCGAAGCGCGGTGTTCGAAACCGGTTCGGCGCCAGGCAAGGTAATCCCGGTGAGCCTTGCAGACGACGTCGTGTGCCTCCTCGGTCGGCCATTCGTCATACGTTGCAAACGGCTCACCGGTGGTGGGGTTGATGGATTGAAATGTCATGGCGCATGGTCCTCGTATTGCGCTCGGCCGGGCGGCACTCGCTGCGCCGATCACCATGAGTATGCGAGGTTCGATAGACCATGACGGCCATCAATGCGCTATTGCAAATTGCCAGCTCGATTATCGCCAGCTCTGGTCCACGCACGCCTTTGGCTGTTCGCCGCGGTCCTGGGCCAGCGATGGATAGTCGGTATATCCCTTCTCACCTCCGCCGTAGTAAGTGCTGGGATCATCGGCGTTGAGCGCCGCGCCCAGACGCAGACGCTCTGGCAGGTCGGGGTTTGCGAGGAATTTCCGGCCGTAGGCGATCAGATCGGCCCATCCCTCCCGAAGCCACTGCGCTCCGCTCTCGGCATCGAAGCCTCCAGCCACCATCAGGGTTCCACTGAACCTGTTCCGGACCAGCTTCGCCATATCGAGAGCGTCTGGATCGGGGTCCTTCCCATTCTGCATCTGCTCCAGCGCGGGGTTGACCATATGCAGATACGCCAACTTATATTCGCTCAGTCGTTCGGCCACATAGCCATAGGTTGCTTGCGGGTTGTCGTCATGTATGTCGTTCAATTTTCCCATCGGGGATATGCGCACGCCGATGCGATCCGGTCCCCAGACCCGCGTCAGGGCCTCGACGATTTCAAACAGCAGGCGGCTGCGGTTCTCCACCGCGCCGCCGTAGGCGTCGGCGCGCCGATTGGTGCCGCTCTCGATAAACTGGTCGAGCAAATATCCGTTCGCCGCGTGAATCTCCACGCCATCGAAATCGGCCGCCACTGCATTCCTTGCGGCACGCAAAAATTGCGCCACCACGTAGGGCATCTCCTCAATTTCAAGTGCGCGAGGTCGTATAAAGGGAACGAGCGTGCCTTCGCCACGCTCGTTTTCGATGAAGGCCTTTCCAGCAGGGATGATGGCCGAGGGAGCGACGGGCAGCATATTGTCGGGCTGTAGCGCCGGATGTGAAATGCGGCCGACGTGCCAGAGCTGGCAAAACATCAGGCCAGCCGCCTGATGCACCGCGTCGGTAATACGTTGCCACGCCTCGACCTGCTCGCGGCTATGAATGCCGGGTGTCCAGGCATAGCCTTGACCCTGCATCGACACCTGCGTCGCTTCGCTGACGATCAGCGCGGCCGAGGCGCGCTGCGCATAGTAGCAGGCCGCCAGCGCGCCCGGCACATTGCCGGGCTGGCGGGCGCGCGAGCGCGTCAGCGGGGCCATGACCACGCGATGGGGCAGATTGAATGGACCAAGGCGGTACGGCCGGAACAGCGGTGCGGCATCCGTCTCCCGGCTCGCTTCTTGCGTTGGTGTCGCTGTCGCTGTCGCTGTCGCTGTCGCTGTCGCGTCGTCATCCATCGCCTGCTCCTGCAAAGGGAAGAACCTCATTACAATCCTAGCCACCTGGAGAACCGCCCTCACTGACGATCGTCAACCAAACGGGCCGGAGCAACGGCCGCCCGTCACAGCGAGCACGGCTTTTTGTGGCGAGTGCAAAGTGTCCGACCTGCTCAAAATCGCGATGAGGTACGGTTTGGCATCTTATCGGCAACAAATGCGGCCTTCACGATCGTGGTTCTCGATGAGTAAAACCTCGGCCAGCGCCGATATCAGTTCGGCCGAATGTCCGGCGGAACGGCACAAGGCCGTGTGGGGCCTAGGGTCGAATTGTTGCTGAGACGACAACCTTGACCGTAGCTTGTGCTGGACGGCTGTGAGGAATTCATTGTCTTGCGATGTCGATCGTAGGAAGAAGACTCGCCGATCCGCCATTGGAACTCCGTCCTTGGGCGAATTCATTGAACGACCGATCGATCTCCTGATGCAACCCGACCAATCCGAAGTCCGGTTGCGTCTCACAAATGGGACAAGTGATCGTTGTCTCTTTGGCACTCTCGCTGTTGGTCGGTCTGGCGGCCGTCATCTCTCCGCGGATATTACGCTTTGGTTGATCTGCGCCCTCAAGGTGGCCATGAGTATTCCTCCGTCTACGCTTGATTTCCCAATTTCGCTCTTCCAGCGCGCGCGCGGCGCCAGCGTGTCGTGACTGCGGTGAATTATTGCGGTCCGTAAAGACTTCCTTGGCGGCCGATTACGTATTCTTACGCTACGGAGATGTGCAAAAGTGTTGGATCATCACAAGGTTGGTGTGGTTGGAATGGCAGCATAAGGAACAACGAGAACAGGGAAGGTGCAGCCATGAAGGCGAAAACGCGCGCACTGGACTACTATCGGCGAATGTTAGCCGCGCAGAACCATGCGATGAAACGGCTCGATGAGCATGCCAAGATTATGCTGTTTGCCAGGAGCCAGGAGGTTCCAGTCAATTCGGAGCCGGCCGCCCATTGGTACTACGTAATTTCGGGGGCGGTCCGGCGATCCGCCATCCGTTCAGACGGGCGGCGGCAGATTCTCGACTTGATGTTGCCGGGAGATTTCTTCGTCGTCGTCGATAGCAACGAAGATCTGACGGTTGACGCAATCGTCGAGGAAACAGCGCTGGCGAGTTACTCTGGTCAAGGGGTCGAGCAATTGGCGCAGCGCGATGTGGAGTTCGCCCGCGAGCTCCGCAATGTCGCATTTCAGACCCTGTCGCGGACTCAGGATCAACTGCTGATCATCGGCGGCGTAAGGGCGGTCGAAAAGGTCGGTTCATTCCTGCTTGCGTTGGCGAGCCGTTCGTCGAATGATAAGGGTCAGGTCGTATTGCCCCTCACGCGTTACGACATCGCCGAGTATCTCTCAGTTTCGGTCGAAACCGTTTGTCGTTGCTTCACTAGCCTGCAGCAGCGTGGCGCGATCAGGCTGGCGGGAAAACGCACCGTCAGGATTATCGATCGAAATGCCTTAAGGAGAAGAACGACCACGATTCCATGCGGCTCGGCGGGGAGCAATTCCGTCCCAACTTATCGCCCTGAGCTAGCCCTGACCACGAACTGCGTGAGGACAGCCGCGCCATGATGTCGAGGCGAAGCGCGTCCGCAGTTTGACCGCATCGCCGGTTTCAGATCTTCACTCACTTGAATCTCCAGCGCTGAATTCATCGGCACGAAGGCATACGTCCGTTCGGCCGGTTAGGAAAGTCAAGCAATCTGGCTAATGGCTGCAGTCCATCGTTCGCCGGGCAACAAGTCGATGGTTGCGCGTCGGCCGATATCTTCACCTACCGAAGAGACGGCCGAGCAGCCTTGCGGCGGCAGGTAGGTGATACAGCGTCTTCGCTGACGAGCAGATGCCCAGTTAGGGCGGAAAAAGCCGATCAATTGCTCCCGTATAGCCGAGACATGCGCATCACGGCGTGTATCGGCTTCTAGCACCCGGAGGCGAACACAGGCGGTTGGTCTACTATGACATGCGGGGGCGGAGGAGCACCTACCCGAGTAGAGAAGATCGCGCTCTTTATCGATGGCGAAGATCTTCATCTCAGCGCGAAAGCTCTTGGCTTTGAGCTCGACTATCGAAAACTGCTCGAGAAGTTCCGGAGCCGAGGGACTATCTTGCGCGCCATCTACTACATAGCGATAGCTCAGAATCAGGAGCAGAAGTCCAGCATTCGGCCGCTTGTCAATTGGCTAGCTTACAACGGCTTCAGTATCGTATCGAAGTCGGTCAAGGAGTATGTGGACGCTGGTGGACGACGGAAAGTCAGGGGCAACATGCGCATCGAACTTGCAATCGATGCAATGGCGTTGGCGGAGCAACTAGACGAGATCGTGCTATTCTCCGGAAGCGGAGATTTTCAGCCTGTCGTTAAGGCGGTGCAGCGACGAGGGGTGCGCGTCACAGTCGTTTCGACGATTGCTACCAGCCCAGCATTGGCCGCTGACGTATTGCGTAGACAAGCAGACTGCTTTGTCGATCTCGCTAATCTGCGTAGCGATTGTGCCCGGCATCTCTCTGATCGCCGAACTCCAGACCACAATCCATAGCGTTAGACTAGTCGCAACTGCGCTACCACAAATACGTGGGAGCATCGGCTCAAGGAAAACGATCGCATGCCTCTGCCTTGGAATACTACATGAGCAATCGATACGGATACGCTGGGACCAAATCCGTTCCGGGCTTTGTCTCAGGATAAGAGACCGGTGCGAAGGTCACGCGAAAGCACGGCAATGCCCAAAGGAAAGGGCTGCCGACATTCGGAGCAGATTTGAGCGCAGCCGCCCTGCGCACATGAATCGATGGCACTTGGCGGTGGGAGTGTGTCGTCAACGATCTAGCCGGCAGTGCAGCGACGCTGACGGTCAGCGCTTCGATTGGAGGTCTGAACTCGAAGGAATTTGCTCTTCTGCTTTACCTCAAAAGGGTTGATCACTGTGCGCTGGGTGGGGCAATGGCGATTGCGTCGGAGGTGCGTTCCTTCGCCACAAGCGCAGAAGCGGACCGGTCGGCTTGATTGACATCCCGCGCTGGCACAAGATTTCTGCTTCTGAATCCGAAGCTTGCTATTTCGAATCCGAGGCGGGTGGGGCTGGATCGGCTCCTGGCTTGGGTTCCTTAGTCAGCACGGCAGGTGCGAACCGAGGCCCTTGGGAATTGACATCACTCTTTCCTTTTATGCAGGATTTGCGCCGTTCGTTTTTATGTGGCTTCAGCCCCCATGCTTCGTACGATCCAGCGTCTCCATGGTCTGGATATCCTGGACCAGGCAACGCAGCCCGTGCAGTTGATCCAGCAGGTGCAAGATTATCGAAATGCCTTCGTCGTTGACGCCGAAATCGGCCTTGAGATCCTGGATCAAGCGCACCCGCGCAAGTTCGGCATCAGAAAAGTCCAATCTTCTTTTGCCAGCAATGGGGACCAGCCATTCCGCTTCGATCCACACATTTAGTGTCGGGAGGTCGAGATGTGATCGGTCGATGAATTCCTGCATCTGCATGTCAAACCCCCATCGATTGCCGCGGGCTTTCCGCGGCCGGCTGCCATCGGGCGACGAATTTCTCGAGTTCCGGATCCCGCTTCGGCGGCAGAACCAGCTTGAGTGTAATGTATTGATCGCCCTTGATACCGTCAGGACGCGGAACGCCGCGCCCCTTCAGCCGGAGCAAGCGACCGGTGCTCGACCATTTCGGCACCGTCACCGTAACGGTCCCACCTGGCGTGGGGACGCTGATCTTAGCGCCCAGCACCGCTTCCTTCAGCGAGATCGGTAGATCCAGATAGATGTCGTCGCCTTTGCGGGTGAAGTAGGGGTGCGGCTGAACGCTGATTTCGATCAGGGCATCGCCGGGTTGACCTTCGCCGGCCGCCGGACGGCCTTTGCCTTTCAGACGCAGTATCTGGCCGTCCCGCACGCCCGGGGGAATGTTGACCTCGAGCGTGGATCCATCGGGAAGCACAAGCGATTGCCTGCCGCCATTGATGGCATCGAGGAAGGCGAGGTCGATATGATAGCGGACATCTTGGCCCCGTCTGCGGCCGCCGCGGCCCGCGCGACCGAAAATCTCCGAGAGGATATCCTCGCCACCGGAAAAGTCGCCGAAATCGGCAAAACCGGAGTTGCTAGTGTAGGTCGACCAGCCGTCTTGATCGGAGAAATCCCGATAGTACCGTCGTCTCGGTCGCTCAGTGCCCGAACCGTCGATCTCGCCGCGATCAAAGCGTGCGCGTTTTTCCGGATCGTTCAACAGATCGTAGGCGGCGGAGAGTTCCTTAAATTTTTCCTCGGCGGCCTTGTCGCCGGGATTGAGGTCAGGATGCGATTTCTTCGCGAGACGGCGATAGGCCTTCTGGATATCTGCTTGCGTGGCATCCGTTTTTACTCCCAGTGTCGCATAGGGGTCAGCAGCCAATATCCGCTCCCGTTCCTTTGTACGCGGTTGGTCCGCGCGCAGCCCGCCTCACTGTCGTGTTGCCTGCGGAGATGGCTGTCGGGCTTTGGCTACCGCAACGCGCGCCGGCCGCAGTAGACGATCGTGCAGCGTGTAGCCATTCTCGAGAACCTGAACCACATTTCGGGACGGCTGCCCGTCTGCATCGATCTCCAGCACCGCTTCGTGTTTCTCGGGGTCGAACGGTGCGTCCAGCGCCTTCATCTCCTCCACGCCGAACCGCTTCAGGACCTCCGTCAGGATGCGGTCAGTTGCTGTCACGCCTTCGATCAATGGATCCTGCTGGCCAGTGTCAGCCCGGTTACTGCCGGCACCGATCGCCCGCCGCAGATTGTCGACCACCTGCAGCAGTTCGCGGGCGAAGCTCGCGATAGCGTACCTCCGTGCCTCCTCTGTGCGCCGCTCGCCTTGCCGGCGGGTATTCTCGGTCTCGGCGAGCGCGCGCATCAAACGTTCCCTCAAAAGTTCATTCTCGACCTCGAGATCGCCGCTCCCGGTCTCGACGCTATTCACCTGCGTTTCGCGGCTATTCGCCTGCGCCCTGTCAGGATCCTCGTCCACGGGGTTTGTTGCCATGTCATTCGCCTGTTTTCATGTGCGAGTTCGTGCTTCACCATGCTCATCGGTCGCGCGGGTCGACTTCCTCGAATTCGGCATCGACGACGTCTTCACCGGAAGAACCGCTTCCGCTCGACGACGCCTGCGCGTTGGCGCCTTGCGAGGCGGCGCGGTTCAGTGCCTCGCCGATCCTGGCGGCGGTCTGTTGCAAGCGATCCGTCGCTTGCCGAATCGATTGCGGGTTTTCGGCCGTGAGGGCCTGCTTTGCATCGGAGATTGCCTGTTCGACCTCCTTCTTGAGATTGGCAGGGATCTTGGATTCCGATTCCTTCAGGGCCTTTTCAGTGCTGTAGATCGCCGCATCGGCTTGGTTGCGTGCTTCGACGAGTTCCTTGCGGCGCTTGTCCTCCTCGGCGTGGGCTTCGGCTTCCCTGACCATCTTCTGGATATCCGCCTCGCTAAGTCCACCGGAGGCCTGGATCCGGATGCTTTGCTCCTTGCCGCTGGCCTTGTCCTTGGCGGAGACGTTGACAATGCCATTGGCATCGATATCAAAGGTGACTTCGATCTGTGGCACGCCGCGGGGTGCCGGCGGAATCCCGACGAGGTCGAATTGCCCCAGCAGCTTATTGTCGGCTGCCATTTCCCGTTCGCCCTGAAACACGCGAATGGTGACCGCCGTCTGGTTGTCTTCCGCAGTTGAGAATACCTGGCTCTTCTTGGTCGGAATGGTTGTATTGCGGTCGATCAGCTTGGTCATAACACCGCCCAGTGTCTCGATGCCCAGCGACAGTGGCGTCACGTCGAGCAGCAGCACGTCCTTGACGTCGCCCTGAAGCACGCCGGCCTGAATTGCGGCGCCGATCGCGACCACTTCGTCCGGGTTGACGCCCTTGTGCGGTTCACGCTGAAACAGGTTCTGCACGGTTTCCTGCACTTTCGGCATGCGGGTCTGGCCGCCAACCAGCACCACTTCGTTGATGTCGGACGCCTGCAGCCCGGCATCCTTCAACGCTGCCTTGCAGGGTCCGACGGTGCGCTCGATCAGATCGTCGACCAGCGCTTCCAGCTTCGCCCGGGAGAGCTTGATATTGAGATGTTTCGGCCCGTTCTGGTCGGCCGTGATGAAGGGCAGGTTGACGTCGGTCTGGGTGGCGCTCGAGAGCTCGATCTTGGCCTTCTCGGCGGCATCTTTGAGCCGCTGTAGTGCAAGGCGATCCCTGCGCAAATCGATGCCGTTCTCCTTGCGAAATTCGTCTGCCAGATAGTCGATGATGCGCTTGTCGAAATCTTCGCCACCGAGGAAGGTATCGCCGTTGGTAGCCTTCACCTCAAACACGCCATCTCCAACCTCGAGGATGGAAACGTCGAATGTGCCGCCGCCGAGATCGTAGACGGCGATCTTTCCGCTGCCCTTTTTGTCTAGGCCGTAGGCCAGCGCGGCCGCGGTCGGCTCGTTGATGATACGGAGTACCTCGAGGCCGGCAATCCGTCCGGCGTCCTTGGTTGCCTGACGCTGGGCATCGTTGAAATAGGCAGGTACGGTTATTACAGCCTGCGTTACCTTATCTCCTAGATGGGCTTCGGCGGTTTCCTTCATCTTGGTCAGAATGAAAGCGCTGATCTGGCTTGGGCTGTACCTCTTGCCCCTCACTTCGACCCATGCGTCACCGTTGTCGCCGGGCACGATGTGATAGGAAACCATACCCTTGTCTTTCGCGGTGATCGGGTCGTCATAGCGCCGCCCGATTAGCCGCTTGATGGCGTAGACGGTGTTCTCCGGATTGGTGATGCTCTGCCGCTTGGCGGGTTGCCCGACAAGGACCTCGCCTTCATCGGTGAAAGCGACCATCGACGGCGTCGTGCGACCGCCCTCGGCGTTTTCAATGACCCTGGCCTTGCTTCCTTCCATCACGGCGACGCAGGAATTGGTGGTCCCGAGGTCGATACCGATTGCTTTCGCCATGACTGGCTCCTTTCGATGTAGTCGCGCTCGCTCAGTTACGGAGCGGTCGTCGACCGCAAGATGTGTTGGTGTGCTTTCGCATCAGCAGATTGAGCGGGACGCACAAAGCGCCGTGAGGAGAACGATTTGCGCGTCCCGCAGCCGCGGGGCTAGGCGGCTTCCTTGACCTCGATCTTCTTCGGCTCCGGTTTGGCAGGCTTCGGAATCGTGATTTTCAGGACTCCGTTCGACATGGTTGCCTGAACGCTCGAAGGGTCGATACCGGGAGGCAATTGCAGCACGCGATAGAACACACCATAGCTGCGCTCGCTGTGCTGGACGTTCTTGTCCTTCTGCTGTTCTTCGACCTTCTTCTCGCCACGAATGGTGAGAGCATCGTCCTCGATCGATATCTCGACGTCCTTGCGCTCGAGACCGGGCATCTCGGCTGTAACTTCGATTGCCTTGTCGCTTTCGGAAATTTCGATGTTCGGAACGATGTTCGCTTTGCCGCTCGGACCGATGCCTTGCGCGAACTCACTAAAAAGCCGATCGATCTCCCGATGCAGACCGAATAGCCCGAACTCGGGTCGCGTCAATGCGCCGGCGTCTCCAAACGGGACCAGTGATTTTAACCTCATTGGAATTCTCCTTCTTTGAGTGAAGTTCTGCTAGCTTGGGGAGGACTAGTAAGGCCGGACGACAATCCGGTCGTCGACCTTTGTGACGCCGGGCGCCGACCATGCAACACGTTCGGCTTCCTCGCGCTCGATCCAGGAACGAACGGTGCCTTCCAGCACCACTTCGCTGCCCCTCACTTCCACGCTGATGCGCTCCGCATCCACCTCGGCGCTGCGTTTGAAGGCATCCTGGATCTTGCGCTGGATGTCGGTGGGCTGGACCTTGGGCTTCAGTGTAATGACGTTGGTGACGCCTTTCACGCCCTTGACCTTGCGGACCGCCGTGTCTGCGGTGGTCTTCTGGTATCGCCACTCCACCGTGCCTTCGAGCGTGATCCAGCCATCCTTGACGATGACCTTTATCTGGTCGTGGGAAATTGGCAGCTGTGACTTCAACGCGGCAACTGCGTCTCGGGCGATGTCGGGATCCGGACGTTGGTCGATTGCTGGTAGCCGCACTTCGATGTCGTTTGCGACGGCAAGAACACCGGCCACGCGCTTCGCTGCTGCCTCGGCCTCAAGCCTGTCGGTGTAGCTGTGGGTAAACCCCGCCAGCG
The DNA here is from genome assembly GCF_000473125.1 of Bradyrhizobium genosp. SA-4 str. CB756. Lineage (NCBI taxonomy): Bacteria > Pseudomonadati > Pseudomonadota > Alphaproteobacteria > Hyphomicrobiales > Nitrobacteraceae > Bradyrhizobium > Bradyrhizobium genosp. SA-4. The sequence continues at coordinate 1,998,981 of NZ_KI421499.1, forward strand.
TAACGACACCATTCTTGACTGATACGGCTATATCGTCGGCATTCAGATCGGGATCCCATTTCAGTTCTTCCCGAACATCGCGCTCTATTTCGCTGTCGGATTTCATGTTGTTCTCCTGGTCTGCTCGAGACTCGGTAAGCTGACTCGACGCATCATTTTTGCCGATAGAGTTGAATCTATGCTGGCCAATGGATGCGGCCATGACGATCATCAACTTCCTCACAAGGTTTGTGCGGTCGATGAAGCCGTTTCCCGAGGAGTGCTTCGCATTGCTGGCTCCAATGAACGATGAACTATGGCCGCCCCAGCGGTTCGTTCCCTAACCACGGATCGGGCCGCAGCGAGTGAAGCGGGAGATCGTCGGCCGTCTTGGCGATATCGATTTCGTGGATGTGGACTGCTTCTCCGTCGTGGCGAAGCAGAATTTCCTGGGCCAATGCTTCCTTCTCCGGGGATTGAACCCGTACCCAGATCAGCAACCCTTCCCATTCGGCAACAGGCTCCAATCCGCGAACCCGGTCACGCTGCATCACCCGTCGCAGCGGACGTATCGCAACAGCGGCCGCGACGATCCCGCCGAGGACAGAGACGAGGATAACGCTCGGTGGCGTCATTTCGCGCGATACGAGATAGAACGCCATGACAAGGGCGACAACGCAGCCGACCACGCTGGCCGTGACGACTTCGAGGCCAAGCCGATCGTCTCCGCCTACGTAGGGCCTCCGCGCCGCCGCCGGTATGTCGGCAAGGTCGGCAGCCGGAATAGCCTGGTAGTTCAGACGCCGTTGCTGTTCGTCGGGCGAGGCGCTGACGTCGATGTCGGCCCGGTCAAATCCCGAGGACAACAAATCCTGCGCCGCGGCGTCGAGCGCTTTCCGGGAATGGAAGACGCCCGTCACTTCTCGCGTACGTATCCGGTCAAGGACATCGGGAGGCTCGGACATCGGGCGCGCTCCGGTCCGCCTAGGAGGACTTATAATGGTATTCCGTCAGCTTCTTGAGTTCCTCCTTGGATGCGCCGGGTAGGGTGATCTTTTGTCCGTTGTCATCGATGGCGAGGCTCTCATAGGGCACCACTATCAGGCGGCCGCCGACGCCGAGGAACCCGCCGACCTGCAGCACAGCAAAGTTCACTTGCTTCTTGTCCGCGATGACATCATCGAGGGTCCCGATCTTTTCGTTCTTGTCGTTGATAACGTTGCTGCCGAGCAGCTTGCTCATGCGGTAACCATTGGCCACAACCGAGAAGTCGACCTTGACGAGACTTACGCCGGCTTGCGGAAGTGCCGGAGTAGTAGTGGTAGTGAATGCCGTGATCGACGCGAGCGCAAACCAAATCATCCAGTCGGGAGCAGTCCTTTGCGCTCGCAATGCGCGACTGAGTGAGTGCGGCGATGCCGTGCGGGTATCAGAGTCAAGAGAGGCGCCAAGTCTGTTGAATGCAATCATGGGTATCTCCTGGGGTTGATCGTCGTCGCAGAATTAAACCCTCAATCCCGGCAGTGGCGATGATCGTTGTCAATGTGGCGGGCCGCTAATCGCTCGACACGTCCGACGCCGAACTGTTGGTCTATCAAGCATGGCTATCGGCTGTAAGGCGGCTTTGAATTGCCGACGCCAGGGACGCGAAGTCAACGGACCTTCATGACGGACACCATTGATGAAAAAGGTCGGTGTGCCGTTTACGCCAGGTGACACGCAGCGTGAAGTTCGGCGCGACGATACCGGCAGTCAGGATGGATCACATCGTCTTCCTCGTGCGTGAGTCGCGGTCCGAATTGAATCGATACCGTTCAAGAGGAATGAGCCGCTTGCTTCGTTGATTGCCGTCAATTGTGTGGCGTACAAAATCTTCACCATGGCTGCAGACGGAGCTGCGTGGCCCAGAGCCGCCGGCGTTACGTAATTTTACGATACGCAAATCCCGCGAACCTTTGGAACGTGGGCATCCTGGAATACTTATGGAACCAGATAGTGCCGGCGACCTTCGAAACAGGGGTCAAATCATGAAAACAAGCGCGCATGCGGCAGACTATTATCGGCGGATTCTTTCGGGGCAGGCCCATTCGTTGAAGCAACTAGATGCATCCGCCAAGATTGTGCTTTGCAATCGTGGTCAGAAAATTCCACGAAGTGTGAGTTCCGCCGGCCACTGGTATTGCGTCATCTCCGGGGCGGCTCGCAGGTGCGCGCTCCGGACCGACGGACGGCGGCAAATCCTTGATCTGATGCTGCCCCGAGACTTCTTCTTTGTGAGAGGCGACGGGGACGAGGTCACCATCGAAGCTATTGTGGACGAGACGGCGCTTGCCAGCTATTCCGGCGAGGGGATCGAACAGCTGGCCGAGCGTGATCCGAAGTTTGCGCGCGAGCTCCGCGACGTAGCCCTTCGGGCGTTAGGCAGATCCCAGGCCCAGTTGATGATTGTTGGCGGCGTCACCGCACTCGAGAAGGTCGGTTCCTTTCTCCTTTCCCTCGATGGTCGTTCCTCGGGCGAAGATGGACAGGTTGTGCTGCCCGTCTCGCGCTACGATATCGCTGACTACCTTGCGGTTTCGGTCGAGACGGTATGCCGCTCCTTCACCAACCTGCAGCAGCGGGGTGCCATTAGGCTGGCGGGCAAGCGTACAGTCAAAATCCTGAACCGCGCTGCGCTGGAAGACCATATTGGCCTAGCTCTATCCCCTAAGCCTGTTGAGCGTCGAAGTGATTTCTCAAAAGAAGGGCTTGCGCGAGCTAGCGCATGCCAAGCCGGTCCATCATACGCGCGGTGAACTTCGACCGCCGCCGAGGCGAAGATTGTACACGAGCGCTTTGTTGGAGTGACCGTCCATCAAGCCGTCAAGCACCTGCCGCTCGCGCGGACTGAGACTCGTGATCCGCCGTGCTGCGTCCGCAACCTAGTCGTTGTAATCGGACTGCCTGCCTGTCGCAATAGCCCTAGTTCGTCATGCCTTGCAACTGGATATCCAGCAAGAGGCGGCCCGCCTCGATCGGTTTCGCAACTAGGAACGCGGCCGGATGTTCGAAGGTGACGGGGTCGAGCCTCGCCGAGCGCAAAAGTCGCTCCATGCAGCGGCGGACTAGCTCATGGTCGTCGAGATAGACAGCTCGTCCCGCGGGCATCGGCACGTCGTCAGGAAAGGATCGTCTCGCCTGTATCTGGTGCGACCGTCAATCGATTGCCGTAGGTCCTCATGATTGATCACAGTCACATTGTAACTATGCGTCGTAAGGCTTGGTACTGTCTTGGGGGATAAGCAATCAAAAAAGTTGACGTGTCCAAGGACTGGGCCTGGGTTGCGCGACCGCGCTGAGGCGATCCACTATTCTTCCATCAATGCCGTTGCCTGATTCTGTTAAGCGGCCGTTCGGGCAGCCGTTCGGCTGATCTGCTGGTTCTGTCTGAGCCGCAGCTTGAGCTTGAAGGATAGGATGACGAGTGCGACGCCAAATGCGATGGCATAGGCGCCCATCCACCATGTCAGCACGATCGCCCCGATGAGCGGCGTGGCGACCAGAAGCGCTCCATAGCCGACGGACAACAATCCGCCCAGAACGAGCCACCACCGGCCGTGGCTGACGCTCAGCCGGAAAGCAGCGGCCGTCATCAGCGCGCCTGAGACAATTGCCCAGGCGGCAACAAGCAACACGAAGGCCAGAACAGTCATGCCGGGCCACAGAAAGGCAAGGATGGCTACGGCTATATTGACAGCGCCTTCCAAGATCAGCCATCCCCACCGCTCCTCCTTGCGCCGGATCGCCCTTAGGGCTGAGATGATGCCGGCCGCGCCATCGACAAGTGTGTAGGCCGAGAACAGGAGTACCAGGGAGAGCATCGTTGGGCCGGGAAAGATCAGCGCAACAACGCCGAAAAGGATACCCAAAATGCCTCGCAGCAGGAACAGCCACCAATTCTGCGCCAAATTCTCGCTCGCCGAGGTGGATTCGGCGTCGAAAACGGAATTAACTGTGCTGCTCGCCATGACATTCTCCCAAGTGCAACTTGGTTTCCGATCAAATTGAAGTGTCGCTGCCTCCGCACTTTGATTGTCGTATTCCATGCGCTCAAGGGATGCATTGACGCCCGTCAGTGACTTGGCTCGGTAGTCTCTTCGAAAAGCTCGCGGGACTAGGTACCCGCTGTCACACGATGATCCATCACCGGCAGGGCCCATAAAGACGTGGCGTGGCTGGTGTGTGCTTCCAGAAGATGCTGGCTATCGGGAACGCGCCGCTTGCCGTTCCGCGGGCGCTACTTGTGGCGTTTCTTCGAAGCGGGGATCGCGCGTTTGCGGGCGATTTAGCGCAGCATCAATCGCGTCGTCGACCCGCTCAAGCCATATGAAACGCAATCGGTTGCGCGCATTTTCAGGGACCTCCTCGATATCCCTTCGATTGCGGGCAGGGAGCATGATCGTGGTAATCCCTGCCTGCAGCGCGCCAAGCACTTTCTCCTTCACGCCACCGATCGGGAGGACCAGGCCGCGCAGTGAAATCTCGCCGGTCATCGCTGTATCGCTCCGGACCGTGCGGCGGGTCAGAAGTGAAGTCAGTGCCAGAAACATAGCCACGCCCGCGCTTGGGCCATCTTTGGGAATGGCGCCTGCCGGGACGTGAACGTGGACATCGGATTTCTGCAGCGCGATCGTATCGATGCCAAATTCAATGGCGCGCGACTTGACGAGGGAGAGTGCCGCCTGCGCGCTTTCCTTCATCACCGCACCCAGCTGACCGGTGAGGATCAGTTTGCCCCGGCCAGGAATGCTGGTCGCCTCGACAAAGAGAATATCGCCGCCGGCGGGAGTCCAGGCGAGGCCAGTAGCGACACCGGGCACGCTAGTTCGCATCGCGACCTCCTGCTCGAAACGCGGCGGCCCCAGAATGGCAGGAAGGTCCGTCGGCGCGGCGATAAAGCGTGTGACGCTCGCCTCGGCTATTCGCATAGCCGCGTGCCGGCAAATGGCGCCGACATGGCGTTCCAAGTTCCGCACGCCGGCCTCGCGCGTGTAGTTGCGGATGACGGCTGTAATGACGTCGTCCGAGATTTCACATTGCTCGCTGGTTAGACCAGCGGACTTCTGTTGACGCGCGAGGAGATAGCGTTTGGCGATCGCGAGCTTTTCCTCCTCAGTGTAACCCGGCATCTCGATGATCTCCATCCGGTCGCGCACCGCGGCCGGGATATTGTCGATAACGTTGGCGGTGCCAATCAGCATCACCTTGGAGAGATCAAAGGGAATCGCAAGGTAGTTGTCGCGAAACGCCGCATTCTGCTCGGGATCGAGCACTTCGAGCAGCGCCGCCCCCGGATCGCCGTGAAATCCCGCACCCAGCTTGTCCATTTCGTCCAGCATCAGTACCGGGTTGCGCGTTCCTGCCTTCCGGATCGATTGGATGACGTTCCCCGGCAACGCGCCGAGATAGGTTCGGCGGTGTCCGCGTATTTCGCTTTCGTCATGGACGCCGCCGAGGCTCAATCTCACGAACTTGCGTCCCGTGGCGCGGGCGATGCTTTGGCCGAGCGAGGTCTTGCCGACGCCGGGAGGGCCGACAAAGCAGAGGATTGGGCTTTTGCCTTCCGGATTGAGCTTGCGCACAGCAAGGTGTTCAAGAATTCGCCGCTTCACCTTCTCAAGGCCATAGTGATCGTCATCGAGAATTCGCCGCGCTTCGACGACGTCGATCTGCTCCGGATCCAGCTTCGACCAAGGCAGCTCGGTCAGCCATTCGAGGTAGCTTCGCGTCAACCCATAGTCTGCCGCGGCCTCCGGCATGCGTTCGAGCCTTTTCAATTCCCGCCTGGCCTGCTCCTCGGCCTCCTTCGGCATTCCGGCCTTGTCGATCTTCTCACTGAGTTCCTTCAGTTCAATGGACTTGGCGTCGTCGTCGCCTAGCTCCTTCTGAATCTGGCGAAGCTGTTCGCGAAGAATGTGCTCGCGCTGCTGCGACGAAAGGGTCTGTTGCGTCTGTTCGCTGATCGCCTTTGAAAGCTGCAGGATCTGGATTCGCTTCGCCAGCAGGCCCAGCAGCTTGTCGAGAAGCTGGGTTACGTCGAAGGTTTCTAGCAGATCCTGCTTCTCGCCTACGGGAATATCGATGATGCCGCCGAGAAAGTCGGCAAGCACGGACGGCGAATCCAGGCCTTCAATCGCCGCCGAAATTTCCGGCGGCAGATTCGGTAGCAACTGGATCGCTTCGCGGGCGCGCATCTTGAGCAGACTCATGCGGGCCTCGACCTCGGGGGTCATCACCTCAGATATGCCGACTTCCTCAATGCGCGCTACGATGTAGGGAAAACCGGAAAGAAATTCCTTGACGCGGAATCTGTTTATGCCGCGGCAGATCGCATAGTGGGTCGCCTCGGAAGTGACATAGCGCAGGATTTCGGCCACCGTGCCGACGTGCCGCAGATCCTCTGGCCCCGGCTCCTCAACGGTGGGGTCGTTCTGTAGCAGCAGACCGATTTTGCTGCCGCTGCGGACGGCTTCCTGTGCGGCAGCGATGGACGACGGCCGGGCAATCGTCAAAGGCAGCACGATACCGGGGAACAGCAGTGTATTGCGAACCGGCAAGACGATGATTGCATCCTCGGGCACGGCAGCCGGGCTTTGATCGGTCGTGGTGCCGGATTCGTGTTCGAATGCGTCAGCCATCAATCGGCCCTTCCATCGATTGCTTGAAGAAGGTCAGCGCGAGACATCCGTTGCGGTATTCCGATTGACCGAACCGTAGGCCCGTAGTCGGAAACGCAATCCGGCGCTCGAACTTCCCGTAAGGGATTTCGAGACGGACCGCGGTGCCGTCGCGCGGAATCGTGCCCTGACGGCGAAGGCCAACAACCGAAACGCCATCCTCGTCGATCGTCACTTTCAAGTCGTCGCGGTCGACACCGGGAAGAGCGACCGTTATTCGAGCCTCGGAATCGGTCGCAATGATGTCAATTGGAGGCTCCCAACGGGCTGAGGAAGCGATGGCGGTGATCGGCTGGAAGAATTGACGATGCAAGCGCTCGGCGCGCTCGATCATTTCGCAGGCAGCGGCCCACATAAGAGTTCCTGGATCGACTACGGCCATGCCATCCTCGTGCGCATGTCCGTCCAGCCTATGACGCAACTCCAGAGGTGACCTTGACGATCGTCAACCGGCAGCCATCTGGCATCGTCCTAATGGGCGATGACCAGTGGTACCGGTGAATGATGCAGGAGTCGTGAGGTCGTGCTGCCTGGCAACAATTCGTGCAGGCGCGAGTGGCCATAGCTGCCCATCACAAGCAGGTCTGCGCCCAGCCGCCGGCATTCCTCGATTACGATGTCGGCAATTTCGTCGTCCTCTCCGACCGCGCGATACTTTACAGCGTTGATGCCGTGATGCCGCAGATGCTGCGCGGCATCGTTGCTCCTCAGCGCATCGGTCTCGGCCGGACGTTCGTTTTCCACCACGAGAAGCCAAACTTTCCTCGCTCGCTGCAGATAGGGGAGGGATTCGGACAGAGCGCGCGCAGATTCCCGGCTTCCGTTCCAGGCAACCACGACATGATCGAGGGACGCCATGATTTTCTTGTCCTCCGGAACCAGAAACAGATGACGTCCCGCGCCGTAGAGGAGTTCTTCGATCAGACCCCGCGGTTCGTTTGGTTGGCCGTTCGGGCGAAGCGCCACGAAGGTATCGGCGGCACGTGCCAGCAGCGAAGCAGTATCGGCGACGTCGCGTTCGCCTTCGACATCGAACCGCCGAAGGAAGGTTGGTTGCTGCAACCGCTCCAGCCGCTGCAGCACCGTGGCTTCGACAGCGTCGCCGGCCTTCCTTGCATCGTGCAGCAGGTTTGCCGGTCCGCTGGACCCTGCATCCTGGACCACATCTGATATAACCGCCGGCAAGAGGTTGAATAGCAGCCCGGTGACATGACTTTCGAAAGTTGCGGCGATCCGGCTGACAGCGGCCAGCCGCGCGAAGTCTCCTGCTGTCCCATCCAACCGAACCAAGATGTCCTTGATCATAATGACCTCGCAAGACGTCGCTAGTACGCCGAAAAAGAAGGACCGCTCGGATTTCGTCGGCGGTCCAAGTCTGGGGAGGAGAACCCTCGGGAAGGGGCATCAGCAGGAGGATACCGCCGATTATGCAAGACTACGAATGGAACGGGGCCTCGCATTGACAACACTCAATTTCCGTTCAACCTCGTGACCCGGTGTGCGGATGCTTCGCTGCGTGCTCGTGGAGCGCCGGGCCTCGTCTACTGATTGGTGCGCGACCGCGATCAGCGCGTGGACGAGGACGCCTGAGGTTGCGCGTTGTTCAGGTAAACAGGTAGCTTATCCAATGCCGCGCGATTTGCTCCCGGAAGCACGATGAAGCCGCGCGAATCGTCCAGCTTCAAACTGTTGAAGGGAACGGCGACCAGGCGGGGTCCGGCGCCGATGAAGTCGCCCACGGAAAGCACGGCAAAGATACGTCCATCCTTGCTGAAGATGAAATCGCTGATCTTCCCGATCGTCTCGTTCTTGTCATTGACGATTGTCTTCATCTTCAGCGTCTCGGCGGGATAGCCGTTCGCGACCTCGTTGACATCAAGCGTAACCAAGCCGACCGATTGCGCCGCCGAGTATTGCCCCGGTAGACAGACGAGGACAACGGCAACCGCAGCAAGCCACGGCGAAGGAAGCCCCCCTTGGAGAGGCTTCCGTCGAATGGCATAGAGGCGTTTGCGCGTTACTGACATGGGGGTGCGGTGCGGGTGCCACAGTTTGAACGACGTACGGCGTTCTCGGAGCTCGAGCAAGGCGGCAGGCCTGGAGACCATCGTCAAGATTTCCGGAATTGAGTGATGGAGCGCAAATCGCCAACGCTAGGCCGTGTGCGGTGGATCCAGATATGTCGGCGTCTTCTTCGCGCGTTGCGGCGTCATCTTTGCCGGCGATGGCTTGCCGGGAACACCACGAGGTCCAAGCAACTCCTGCTGGATGTCATCCTCGGTCTTGCGTGGCAGTCCATCATCAAGTTGGCGAGGTTCACCGAATATCAGCATCTTCCCACTCCGGATTTCCTGCTTAGTCCAGGAGAGTTCAATTTGGTCGAGGAGACTTCAATGGGCGTTGACGGTTGTCAAAACCGACCAATCGTTTTTTAACCACCATCGGCCGGCTTTGGCAGAGGGCAAGGTAAACCGGAAGATCGTTCCGCCTCCCGCGTTTGGCTCGTAGCGCGGCGTGCCGCGACCAGAGGAAAGATAATCATCGAAGAGTTCTAATTCCTCTCGGTGATCGACCGGACAGGCAGCTACGTAAAATTACTGAATCTCCGACTGCGTCGGGTTTTAGTAATTACCAATTGCTGGGCCAAAGCGTATTGAGGCGTCGCATGCAGGACATTCAGAAACGGATCGATGAAATAGAGAGCCAGGCGGCCGAATCGGCCTTGATTGCTGATCTGGCTACGGATCATGAGGCGCGAATCTACAACGGCAGGCTGGCGCGGCAGCTTCGTGAGTTTGCGGCGGACCTGCGTAAGCAGGCGCAAATCACAGGGAACGTTAGGCCGTCTTTGGCGGGCACCGTCGGACCCTCGTCTGACGGTCGTGCCCGGTAAAGGTACAGTCTGCCATGCGCCATCGATCAAAGCCACACCGTTTTGAAGACCAGCTAGCGGTAGCAAAGGAGCGGCTGCAACAAGAGGTCGCGAAGCTGCCTGCTGGCTCCGAAAGGGATCTATTGGTCAGGAAACTCAGCCAGGTTGATACAGCTGAACGCATGAATGCGTGGCTATCATCGCCGGGTTTGTCGACGCCGACACGGGTTCCGCGGGCGAGCGGAACGCGGAAAAATGCGCCGAAGCGATAGATTGCAGGATTGGTCATCGGAGACGATGCTAAGTGCCCTCGCAGGTATCGCTGCGACGCCAATTAGCTTGCCTTCCTGGCCCGCATCGACGATCGTTTCGCCGCGACTTGCTTGGATCTCCTAGTGACACGCTGATGATGTGTTAAAGGCGTGCTGCGGTCACCTGCCGCGCTCTGGCGCAATGCCTCCATCAGGTCAATAACCTCAGCCGAGGGCCGCTCCTTCGGTTTGTCGATCTTTCCGCCGCGTTGTTTCCTCTTGATTAACGCTCGTAGGGCTCGCTCGTAGTGATCCTCAAATTGTTCGGGATGAAAGTGACCAGCCTTCATCGCGAGTATTTTTCTCCCTAGCTCAAGCATTTCTCTCGGTACTCTCTCCTCTGGCAGATCACCGAAATAATCCCTCTCGTCCCGGATTTCATAGGGATATCGCAGCGTCACGCCCACCAGGCCCTTGCCACGCGGCTCAATCGCCATCACATGTTCGCGCGTAGTGAGCACCACTCTGCCGAGCGCCACCATACCCTCTTTCCTGATTGCTTCTCTGATGACCCCGTACGCCTGCCGGCCGATTTCCCCCGCCGGGGTCATGTAGTAGGGACGGCTCAAATAGAGATCGTCAATCTCGTTTCGTGGCACGAACTGGTCGATCTCGATTGTATGCGTCCCTTCGATCCCGATCGTCTTGAGCTCATCCTCGGTGAGGGCGACATATTGCCCCCCACCGACTTCGTAGCCCATGACGATGTCTTGCGGGTCTACCTGCTTGCCGGTCTCAGCATCAAGCTTGCAGTATTTGATACGGTGCCCGGTCTTCTTGTTGATCAGATGAAATCGGACCTTCTCGCGGTCAGAGATCGCCGGAAACAGCTGGATCGGACACGATACTAGCGATACACGCAGATAGCCCTTCCAGTAAGGACGTGGGGCCATCAGCTTCTCCATTCGCTAATCTATCGTGTCGGCCAGTTGCAACGAGTTTCTGCCTCGGCTGCCTACTTTGCGACAGGGCCAGCCCAGGCCAGTGGCCAAAGTGCGCGGATCTCCTTCGGTAGCGACTGAACTACGTGACCAATTTCTCCTGCGGAGACATGGTTCTCAAGGGTCTGGAAGACGGCACGCACAGCGTCTTCGCGGTTGATGAGCGCCGTGTTCGGGAGGCGCGTGTCAATCAAGGCTAGGAATTCGTCCCTCGACCGAATCTTTTCCGGCTTCCCGGCAGGACGCCATGCCTCGTAGTAGATACCGCGTATTAGCATCGGGAATTGCTCGCCGAGATGGGCCGCCTCATCGATTGTCAAGCGGTCGCGCAGGCAATGCAGCACCGCTCGCAATGCCTGATAGGCCTCGTGACGATCGGTACCTAGCATCTCTCCAATTTCTTTGAGCCACGTGTTCGTCTTGTGAAGCGTTTCGTCAAACACCTCTAGGCCGGTCAAGCTCATGATCACACCTTCCGGATTGAATGCGGACATTCCAAGTGCGGGTCGAGCCCGAGTGGTCGGTCACGACCCCCAAGATTGTTAAGATTTTGCGGCGCGACCGCCTAGGCCGCCTTGATGGGCGTCAATTCGGAACATTCGTCCAGGCCGTGAGCACGTGCGCAGTGATGGCCTTGCAAAGAGTTCTAGGTCTCGCCCGGCCTGCCTCTCCATAAGCGACGCAGGCAATGTTCAAGCACGGATACACAGGTGCATTATTTTTACCCTCAATTGACAAGTATCAGCATTGTCGTTCGGAATTTAGAATCGGGTTGGCTGGAGTACTTGAGGGGAGTGGACGATAAGCCGCCGCGGGGGACCCACTGGAACGATGTCCATGCGCAACCAAACTCGGGCGACCGCTGGTTTTGTGCTCGACGCACAATGGGATAGCATCTATCTCGGCCATCGAAAGGGTGATGATCTGGCCACTGCCAGGACAGTCGATCGCTTCGTACCGCAATCAGATAGAAAATTTGACGTTTGAAGCCGCAGGAACGACAGGGCGCAAAGCCGATTGATAGGGAGGCTCTTCTGAAGGAGTTTCCCTGATGGATCTGAAAGGCAAGAAGATCGCGATCTTGGCGACCCATGGCTTCGAGCAATCCGAACTTGAAGTACCTCGCGACCGTTTGAAGAAAGCGGGTGCAACCGTCGAGGTAATTTCGTTGGCTACCGGCGAGATCAAGGGGTGGGACATGAAGGACTGGGGTCGGCCGGTGAAGGTCGACAAGTCGCTGGATCAAGTCTCATCGTCGGACTACGACGCCCTCGTGCTACCGGGCGGGCAGATCAATCCCGACCTGCTCCGGGTCGAACCGAAAGCCCTCAAGTTCATCAAGGAGATTTTCGACGCCCAGAAGATCGTCGCCGCGGTCTGCCACGCACCGTGGCTGTTGATCGAGACCGGGATCGCGAAGGGACGGATGATGACGTCCTACAAGTCGATCAAGACCGACGTCATCAATGCCGGTGCGAAATGGGAGGACTCCCAGGTCGTGGTCGATCAGGGCGTGATCACCTCGCGCAACCCCGGAGACCTCGAAGCGTTCAGCGCGAAGATCATCGAGGAGGTCAAGGAAGGCCGCCACGTCAGGCGGAACGTAGCCTAGCCACCGTGTGTCGGCCGTTGTGGTGCAATAGTGGCCGAAGCGGGGGCGACCTCGTCTCGCCGGGGCCGCTTGCGCCCGCTGTGAAATCGCAGGAGTCACCAATGACAACGGTCCGAAAGATACGAATTCACCGCCATGGCGAGAACGACGTCGTTCGGGCCGATCAACTGAGCAGTCGCAGCCGGACGTTAGACCCAAACGCGCTCGACAAGCGCAATGCTGTCAACGAGCAATGCGAAGTCCTTAGCCTGATCGGCGACGTGGCGCAGAGCGATAGCGGCAAGGCCAGCCTCCACCTTCACGCAGTGCTTGGTCTGCGGGTTGGCTCGGTGCGCGGTGGTCACTTTCTGTCAGGTTCAGTGCGGCCGACGCTGGAAGTCACGATCAACGAAACAGTCAAGCATATGCGGCGGAAAAAGCGCCCCGATCTCGGGATCGCTCTCCTCAATCTCTGAGCGGGAGGATGAATCAGCCATTAATTCATTGCATTTTTGTCAGCGATCGAGGGTTTGATCGCACTTTGACTTCAGTCGTTGCTGATGCGAAAGAAATTAGTGAGGTACTGAGATCTTGAGCCGCACTCACAAGCGTCCAGTTGCGCAAAAACGGAAGTTTCACCATCTGAGGCGTCTTTCGTCGAAGACGGCGTCGAACTTTGCTATCGCGCGATAGATAACAAGCATTGTGTTGGCAGGGCAAATTTCGTGGAAAATTGATCGTTGTCAGCGCGTAGAAACGGGCTGTCGGTTACTGGCGTCGGGAATCCGGCGGAATCTAACTCGGAGACTCCGAACAATGGCAAAGAAGCTCGAAAAATCGCAATGGAGCGTCTATTTCGATCTCATTTCAAAAGCGCTGGGCAGCAAACGTGCCGAGATCGAGGTGGCGTCGCTTGAGCTCGGTGATCAGATCGAGGCGCATTGGCTACCGTTCTTTGGGATTTCCTATGATCCAAAGGACGACCTAATCTCGCTCGTGCTGGAAGGACATGACCATCTGGTCCACAAACCCAGAGAAATATACATCGAAGGCGAAGGTCTGGAGCTGTCCAGCCTCGAGGTTATCGACGCGGACGGCGTGCGTCAGATCGTCGTCCTCAGAGATCCACTGATGCTGCCGGCGCCATCTGGGGTGAGGGCGGGCTGATCTTCCACCAATTCAAAGAAATAAACGAATGCTCATGCTTTGGAGCGCGCAGAAATGCCGCGATCATCCAATCGGACGTCTGCTCGCGATGAAGCCCGGACGCGCTCCAACAGGAGTAGCATATGCTCAGGCGCTATAGTTTCAAACGGTTCTTTGCACAAGCGCAGTTCAGAACGGATGCCGCAGCGATAGCCCGATTCAGCCGCATCCGGAATCATCAGTTCGGGAGCGATCGAGGGCCCCCGACAGTGCTGCAAGACGAAGACAGCTCCGACCTCAGGCCTTCAACTCCACGAACCTGTCAATCGATCGCAATAGCTGATTGGCGGAACGTGCCGCTCGGGCGGGCCGGCAAGCGGCGCATTTCCGCGGTATGGCGCCATGGATCATCTCGTGGTCCGGCACGTTGATCGAAACGCCCGCAACTAAGGGAGCAAGCGATGTCCGAGCTAGCCGTTTCACGCGAAAAGGTCAGCTTTCTGATCGAAAAAGCGCATGAGTTTGATGTCAAGGACCTACCCGCCGATGAGGAGTCCGGATCGAATCCTACTGATGATGCTGAAGTCGACGTTTTGCAGGACGATGGTTGCGACGCTATCGCTGCCGAGATGGCGAGCTTCATCAGGGCCTTGAACGAGGACGAACAGATCGACCTCGTCGCGTTGATGTGGCTCGGACGGGGCGATGGGACGATCGACGAGTGGGAGGATCTGCGTAGCCAGGCGGCTGAACGGCGGAACGGATACCGCAACCCGCGTTGGGAGACCGTGCGTTATCTGCTCGGCGAGCCGCTGTTGGGCGATTTCCTGGCCGAGGGCCTCGACAAGTTCGGAATATCCTGGGTCGATGAGGCGCCCAAGCCCTGATAGGCACATTCGACAGCCGAATGGGTATGACGCGATGATGGATCCGGTGCCGGTACGCCGACGGCAGAGGTGAAGGAAATACGTGATAGGGATCAACTTCCTTTGCCCACGAAAGCCGAAGGATACACTAGCGATGTTGACGAGCGTCAAGGTTCAATTTGGCGCGTATTTAGTAGATTGGCGCGGGAATAGCCGAACGTGGCCGAGCTCAGTTTTTCAGCTTCGGCGGTATACAGGATTAGCCGACGCCGGGTACATTCACGGTGGCCGAGAGGAGCGTCGTGAAATTAGCTCAACCTCATCGAACAAGCCCTTGAATTGGAAACGCGGAAATCCGCGCTCTTGGCCCAGCCGAGAGCGGGACCGGAGACCAAATCAGAACCCATCAGCGCGTACGTACTATGACAAGTGCACCCGGACATTTTATCGACGAGGGATGACACTTCGAGAGGCGAGAGTGGGAAGCGCCATTGAAAAGCCAACGCGCTCTCGATGCCTTGAAAATCAGAGGCGCGCCCGCCGATCAAAAAGAGACTTGCGCCCTATCGATGGCGGTTACGCGAAAGAGGAGATATTTATGTTGCCTGACTATCCGAAGCCGCCTTACCCCAATCAGAAACAGCCCGCACCCGGTTGGACCGCCAAGATGGACCCGCGTCCGGATCATGGCGAGCACAGCTACAGGGGCACAGGTAAGTTGAAAGGCATGCGGGCTGTAATCACGGGCGGCGACAGCGGCATTGGACGTGCGGTGGCAATCGCCTATGCGCGCGAAGGTGCCGACGTCCTTATCGCCTATCTAATCGAGCACGACGATGCGCAGGAGGTCAAGGTGTTGGTCGAGAACGAGGGGCGCAAGGCTATCTTGATCGCCGGCGACATTAGTGATCCCGAGCATTGCCGCTCCATCATCAAACACGCTGTCGACGAACTTGGTGGCATAGATATACTTGTCAACAATGCAGCCCATCAGGCGACATTCGAAGACATCAGCGAGATCAGTGACAGGGAATGGCAATTGACCTTTGAGGTGAATATCCATTCGATGTTCTATCTAACCAAGGCGGCGGTGCCCCACATGAAGCCCGGCAGCGCAATTATCAACACTACGTCGATCAATGCGGACGCGCCGAACCCGATCCTTCTCGCCTACGCTACCACCAAAGGGGCGATCCAAAACTTCACTGGTGGTCTTGCGCAGATGCTCGCCAAGAAGGGTATCCGCGTCAACGCGGTGGCGCCCGGACCGATCTGGACGCCGCTGATCCCATCGACCATGCCTGAGCAAGCGGTGAGGAATTTCGGCGAGCAGGTCCCAATGAAGCGGGCAGGGCAGCCTGCCGAACTTGCAACGGCTTTTGTCATGCTGGCGGACGCGCTGTCGAGCTACACTTCAGGAACAACTGTTGCGGTGACGGGCGGGAAGCCGTTTATCTGATCGCTCTCTTCGTCCATTTCATCCATTCGAGAACCTTGCCAACAAACGGCCTTCAGCCCTCGGTGGCGATTCAGTTCGCGCAGGGAACCGAACTCTTCGGCTTTTTGCGCGCCATCAATCTCGCACCGCCGTCAAGCCTGTCGACCTAGATTATCTTTCAAGCTTCGGCTACTGAGATGATGACCTTGAGAGCGTTCGTCTTGGCCGCCTCGCTGAACGTCGCATAGGCGTCCATGATCTTGTCGAGCTTGAAGTGGTGCGTGATCAGTCGCCTGGGATCGATCTTGTGTGATTGTACAGTCTTGAGCAGCATCGGCGTTGTGACGGTATCGACGAGCCTTGTCGTGATCGCGATGTTACGGTCCCAGAGGCGTTCCAGATGCAGATCGACCTTGACGCCATGGACGCCGATGTTAGCGATGACACCACCAGGTGCCACGATGTCCTCGCAAGTGTCAAAGCTTGAGGGGACGCCGACGGCTTCGATCGCGGTATCGACGCCACGACCGTCGGTCATCTTCATGATTTTCTCGACTGCCTTACCGTCCCTATTGTTTATTGTTGTCGTCGCACCGAAGCGGGACGACATTTCGAGCCGGTTGTCATCAAAGTCGATCACTATGAGTTCCGACGGTGAGTAGAATTGAGCCGTCAGCAACGCCGCAAGCCCGATCGGGCCGGCTCCGACGATCGCGATGGTCGCGCCGGGTTGAACCTTGCCGTTGAGCACGCCGCATTCGAACCCGGTGGGCACGATATCGCTCAGCATTACTAATGCTTCCTCATCCGCTCCGGCGGGGATGCGGTATAGGCTGGTTTCGGCAAAGGGAATGCGGACATACTCGGCCTGGGTGCCATCGGTCGTGTTGCCGAGGATCCAGCCCCCGTTGACACAATGCGAGTACATTCCGCGGCGGCAGTAGTCGCATTTTGCGCAGGACGAGATGCAAGACACGATCACGCGGTCACCGGCCCGAAAGGCGGTGACGGCGGCGCCGACTTCTTCGATGACACCGGTGCCTTCGTGGCCAAGGATACGGCCTGGTGTACAAGTCGGCACGTCGCCTTTGAGGATATGCAAATCTGTTCCGCAAATCGTCGTCCTGACGATCTTGACGATAGCGTCCGTTGGCGCGGCAATCTTCGGCTTTGGGCGATCCTCAAGCGCCTTCTTTCCGGGTCCGTGGTATACCAGCGCCTTCATAGCCATTCTCCTACGTTCGATTTTGCCGATCGAGTGAATCGTCTCGAGCATCAGGCGACGCCCTTGTGCCGCCGGTGCACATCCTCGCCACGCTACGCCTGGACATCGTCGCGTTTCATTGCACAGAACAGAGCAGGCGCGTGGTCAGAACCGCGCCGGGCGCTCCGATCGGACAACCGTGGGCAACGGCACCGCACTCGACCTTGACGACGTCCTGAGCGAGCCCAAGCTGCCGGTCAGGGCGATGGTGATCGAATGCAGAGGCCTCATCTCGATGCGTCCAATCTCGCCAACCCGATCGGGCGCCTGCCGGACGACAGGATGGGGCCGAGCCCCAACATGCGTAGCGAAAACTAAAGGCAGTTACTTCCTAGATGCCTTGATAGCCATCAATCGTCCGTATTATTCGGCGAGCAGGAGGGGCTGAGGGGCTGGGACTATATGCTTGTTCATCACAGGCTGTGGGATTGCGACCGAACGCGCCCAAGCCGATCGACATCACTGTCGACGGAAGACACATCGAGCCTGCGCCGACTGACATTCGAGGCGCTCGTGAGAGGACCTGTTCATTGACGATGGTCAATGCTTGAAGCCGTTGCGGAGTTCATGCTCCTTGCGAAGCCAGCAGCGAGGGAAGTTTCTATGCGGCTCGGAAAAATATGCATCGCTCCTGCGATACTATCCGGCCCGCCCGCCTCCGCCTAGGCCGGCCTGTCCGGTTTTGTTCCGTAAGCATGCGGAGATTGCATCCGCATGATGCCTGCTCAGACATTTTGATGGTCTCGATTGTTAAGTCCTCGAACGCTAACGAACGTTGCGAACCGGCGTTCACGCGATCGACAAATAATGCACTCGTGTTGGGGCATCGGTTGACGGTCTTTGGAACGCAGGTTCATCATGCAAGTCGGAATCGTTGGAGCAGGCAAGGTAGGGTGCTGCTGTGCTCTTGCCATGGTGGTACGGGGGAGTGCCCGGACAATTGTGATCGTGGACCGAACGCCTAAGCGGGCGAGGGCGGTCGCTACCGATCTTCGTTATGGAGCGCCACTATGCCCAAAGACCACCATTGTTGATGGCGACTATGAAGAGCTTGCCGATGCTCAGCTGGTTATGATTGCTGCCGGCATCAATGAAAAGGCGGGCGGCGCCACCGACCGCAGCGCTCCCCAGGGCAGGTTGCGGTTGCTCGACAAGAATGCTGAAATCTATCAAGAGATCGTACCACGCATCGTGCACGCCGCGCCTCGCGCCGTAATATTGGTCGTGACCGATCCGCCGGATCCGCTTGCCGATATCGCGCGCGCAAGCGCAAGCCATGATCGGGTGCTAAGTACCGGTACGTTTTTGGATACCTTGCGTTTCCGCGTTCATCTGGCGGCGCATTTCGGCATCGATGCCAATCAGGTAGAGGCGCAGGTGGTCGGCGAACATGGGATCTCGCAGGTATTCCTCTGGTCAACCGCCCGGATCGCCGGCGTCCCGGTCGGCGAGCTCGTCGGAATTCGTGGCCGAGTGCCTCACAGTTTGCGCAGGCAGATCGAGGCAGATGTTCGTTACGCAAATATCTCTATCATCGAAGGCAACGATGCGAGCCAGTTTGGCATTGGTATCGTTGCGTCGCGGATCGCGGAAATTGTTCTTCGCGATGAACGAGCAGTGATTCCGATCGGCAGCTATAATGACAAGTTTCGCGTCACTCTCTCACTTCCAAGCGTCGTCGGGCGCGAGGGAGTGCTTCGGATTTTCGAGCCGGAGATGTCCGTCGAGGAGCACCGGGCGCTGGAACTGGGCGCGGCTAACTTAAGGAGGTCGCTAGGTCGTCGGTAGACGGGAAGCATATTTCTACAGCGCCGGACGCGAAATGCGCCCGGCACGCCAGAGCTGATTGAAAATCAACCCGTCAGTTTGGTCCGCGGCTCTCGTGACCTGACGCCATGCCTCCACCTGCCTGCGGTGTGGATGCCGGGAGTCCAGGCGTGACCTTGGCCTTGCATCGACAGTTGCGTCTTCGGGCTTGGCGCGGCAAGCTTCGACGCGCTCACGATCAGGGCTGCACATGCGCGCTGCACGTAGTAACAGCCCGAGGGAACTCCGCACGTTGCCGGTTGGCGCGCCCGCGAGCGCGTCAACGACGGCATGACCATTCGATGCGGCGGCCTGAAAAAGACCTAGCCGGTACGGCGGTGACCCGCGCTGAAGTCCACACCACGCAACAAAGATTCGCAACTTCAAGGAATTGCTCCGTGACAAAGATCAATTTCATGTCCGTGCGAGAAAATCGCGCGAAACTGACGACCGTCAAGGGGGGGCGGCCTGCGCACGGTATCATGGGGCGAGGAGACCGCTGCCTATGATGATCGCCGCCGGGCAATCGAACCAGCCGCGCGCCAGCCATGTTATGAGCATGGCGAGATTCGAGCGATTTTTTCGGATCGTAGCCAGCCTCGATGTCGACAAGCAGGACGTCAAGCGCTACAGCGATTTCATCAACCAAAAGCTTTATGATCTCCTGCTGCGGGCCCAGGCGGTCGCCAAGGCGAACGGCCGCGTGATGCTGGAGCCATTCGACCTGCCGATCACGAAGGGATTGCAGGAATGCATCCACGAATTCGTGAGACTCGACGAAGAGATCGAGCTGAGGCCAATCCTCGACCGCCTCGCCACACACCCGCCGCTTGACCTTGCTTACGGTGAAGATGTCGAGGCTCGCCTACCGGAGATCGTGGGTGGTCTGAGCATCGCGCTCGCGCGCACGTTCAACATCATCGATTCCGGGCTAAAGAACCCATCGGGCGTTCACTGGCGAAAGTGTTTTCGTATTTTCAACCTGCTGCTGTAGCTGCACGCGAGCGACAGAGCAGCCAAACATCGCGACGCCTGTCGTCGAGCAAGGAGAGAGCGATGATCAGGGATGTAATGGTGTGGCTGGACGGCGGCGCTTCCGACGAAATACGCCTGGCAGCCGTCGCCGATATGACTCGGCGGCTCGAGACCCGCGTGGTCATTGGGTTGTATCTCAACGTTTTGCCATTGCCGGGGCCGATCGAGGGCGACCCCGTCACCGCAATCGTCGAGCATGCTCGCGAAACTGGCAATGCGGTGGAGGAGGCACTAGCCAAGCGGCTGCGAATGCTGGATCGGATGGTCGAGATCCGGCGGTTCGATGTCTTGTCTGATGACGTTGCCAAAATTGCCGCGCGAGAGGCGCGCTCCGCCGACACCTTCGTGGCGCTTCGTCCCAATGGCGCGATGGATCCGGAGCAGCTCGTCGAAGGCGTGCTGTTCGGCTCGGGCAGGAACGTATATCTCGTTCCCGAGACGGAGCGGCCGAAGATCGCCTTCGACCGCATTATGGTCGCTTGGAACGGGAGCCGAGAGGCGGCTCGTGCGCTTGCCGAAGCGATGCCGTTTCTGCACAAGGCGGAAAGAGTGTCGGTCATCGTTGCGACCAGCGAAAGGCCTACCGAGGAGGAAGCGGCGATGGGGATCGATGCCGTCAATCATCTTCGGCATCATGGAATCGAGGCTAGCCTGCATCGCATCAAATGCCGCTCAAGCGAAGTCGGGCCGCAATTGATGGCTGAGGCCGAGCGCCGGAGGGCGAACCTGATCGTCATGGGCGGATATAGTCATATGCGCCTGCGAGAGCGGCTGCTCGGCGGAGTGACCTACAGCCTGTTGCATGAAGCGCCTATCCCGCTGCTGATGGCGCACTAGGAACACCTGGCACCTTGCCCCGACAGCGAGATTGCAGATGCCGACGATTGATAGCCGCCGCGAGCAGATGTTTCCCAAGCTTGCGCCGCATGAAATCGATCGGCTTCGTCGCTTCGGCACGGTGCGGTGCTACCAAGCCGGCGAAGCACTGTTCGTAACCGGAGAAGTCGCGCCGGGCATGTGCGTGCTGATCAAGGGCTCGGTGCGCGTCGCCAGGCGCGATCCGCTAGGCCATTGCGCGCCGATTGTGGAGCAGGGACCCGGTGAATTCGTCGCTGAAGTGGGACAATTGTCAGGCCAGCCCGCCTTTGTCGATGTTCACGCCATCGACGATGTCCAAGCGCTCTTGATCCCACCGGAGAATCTACGTGCGTTGATGATTGGGGAGCCCGAACTCGGCGAACGGATCATGCAGGCTTTGATCCTCCGCCGTGTTGCGCTGGTCGAGGCCGGCGCCGGTGGTCCGGTCCTAATCGGCCCCGAATCGAACCCTGACGTTGTGCGCCTGCAAGGCTTTCTCGCCCGCAATGCGTATCCACATCAGTTGCTCGATCCAGCAAGGGACCCCGATGCGGCGAAGCTTGTCCAGCAATATGCCCCGAATCCGGCAGACCTGCCGCTTGCGGTCTGTCCGAAAGGAACAATCCTGAAAAATCCGAGCGAAGCAGAGATGGCGCGCGCGCTTGGAATGGTGCCGATCGACGACGAGAGCCGAACCTATGATGTCGCAGTCGTTGGCGCTGGCCCGGCGGGCCTTTCGACGGCGGTCTACGCCGCATCAGAGGGCTTGTCGGTCGTCGTCTTCGACGCCCGTGCCTTTGGCGGGCAAGCCGGGGCCAGCGCGCGGATCGAGAACTATCTCGGTTTTCCCGCCGGCATATCCGGCCAAGCGCTCACCGGCCGCGCATACGTCCAGGCGCAGAAATTTGGCGCGCGGATGGTGATCCCTGCGGGCATATCGCGACTGGATTCGAGCGAATCGCCGTTCACGCTGCACCTGGATGATAGGCGGCGTGTGAGGGCCTCGACAGTGGTGGTTGCGAGCGGCGCCCGCTACCGCCGCCTGAACGCGCCGAATCTGCCGAGTTTCGAGGGACGCGGCGTTTGGTATTGGGCTTCGCCGATCGAGGCACGTCTGTGCCGGGGCGAGGAGATCGTCCTGGTCGGTGGCGGAAATTCAGCGGGTCAAGCTGCCGTATTCCTGCGCAACTTCGCAAAAAAAATCTGGATGCTGGTCCGTGGACCAAGCCTCACAGACAGCATGTCGCGCTACCTGATCGACCGCATCGCGAATCTCGATAATATCGAGGTGCTGACTCACACCGAGGTCGTCGCGCTTTATGGCAGCCGGGAAGGGCAATTGGAGCGCGTACGCTGGCGCAACAGCTCAACCGGCGAGGAAACCGAGAAGCCGATCCGCCACCTCTTCCTCTTCATCGGCGCGGAGCCGGCAACGGCTTGGCTTAAGGACGCTGGGATCGCGTTGGACAGCAAGAATTTTGTGCTAACTGGATGGGACGCTCCCTCCACCGTCCGCTCGAAGGCTGGCGCTAGCCGTCCGTTGCTGCTCGAGACCAGCGTAGGCGGTGTATTCGCCGCCGGCGACGTGCGATCCGGGTCGGTCAAGCGCGTGGGTGCTGCGATCGGTGAGGGTGCCGTCGTCGGGGCGGAGCTACACATTGCGCTTGCCAACGGCCAAGTGCGAGACAAGAGTGAACAACGCGCCAGTCAAGACGCGCGCGAAACCGCAAACGCGCTTGCAGTCCCATCACAGCAGTGAACAGCGGCGATGCCGAGATGTATCACGGCCACGACTTGCGAAGTTAACCATTGCCAAGGTCGGCAGCGGTGGACTGGATACGATCCCGTCCGGACATCGCGCTGCTGCCGCGGCTTTGAGTAACTGTTCGAATGCGATCATGAAAGCCACCGTCCCCGCCGTCTCGCGATTTCAAACAAGCCACGGATATCTTGACGGCGATCAAGGGCTAGCTCGGCGGTTTGCGGCAGCATGGTCGGGTCAAGGAACCCAGCGGAGAAAATCCATGTGCGACTACAGCCTACATGCCGTTACGTCACGCCCCGCAAAGGTGGGAGAGAGTTTGGTGTCGAGCAGCTTTCGCGGCACATCGACCCGCGGCTTTGCCGCCAAAGACGAACCCACCGTCGCCGTTTGTCTGCTGCCCGGCACCGAGCTCGCATTCGAGCAGGACGTGAGATACAATCGCAACTGGTTGTTGACCAAGAGCGTGGGCTCCCGTGTCGCCCAATTCTGCGTGATCAAACCGAAAACGTCGCAGCAGCACCACGATGCCCTGCTGTTTCCCGACGGCACCATCGTTCTTGCGAATCTCCTGTCGGAAGGACAGCATGCTCGGGTGCTTCAATTGCCCGCCACCCGGGTGGCAAACAAGGTCGGGACTCGCGCTGAACACGCTCCTGTCTATGCGGCCGAGCAGGATGACTGCGTTGAAATCGAACCTGCTCAGCAGGCCTGATAAGCCTGGGGCGGATAATTGGTGTTGCGCAGAGGGCGACGTGATATCGTTAGCCCCACGGTCAGCCGCTTGTGAGAAACTTCCAGCCCCACCAGAAGCCGCAATCCTGCGCCCTTATCATCTTCGGTGTCACGGGAGACCTGACCAACCGGCTGGTGATCCCTTCGCTTTACAATCTTGCGGCAGCCGAACTGTTGCCGGAAAGATTCTGCATCGTCGGCGTCGCGCGCTGCGGCATGTCGAACGAAGCGCTGCGCGAAAGCCTAATGAAGGGCCTGCATCAGTTCGCAACCCGCCCCGTCGAAGACACGGTCGCGAAACGCCTTCTGGAATGCATCACCTCTGTCGAGGCCGATCCCGGCGACGGCCCTTCATACGATCGTCTCAAGCATCAGCTTGAACGGTTGGAAGCCGCGCACGACATCTGGGGCAATCGGCTTTTCTATTTGGCGACGCCGCCTGATGCCTTCGCGCCGATCGTGCGCCAACTCGGCCGTCTCGGCTTGTTGAAGGAGGAGCCCGGCGCCTGGCGGCGGCTCGTGATCGAAAAGCCGTTTGGAACCGATCTGGCGTCGGCGCGCGCGCTGAATGCGGAATTATTGAACATCCTCGGCGAACACCAGATCTACCGAATCGATCATTACCTTGGCAAAGAGACCGTCCAGAACATCCTGGTGCTGCGCTTCGCCAACGGAATGTTCGAGCCGATCTGGAACCGCCATCACATCGATCACGTGCAGATCATCGTGGATGAGCAGCTTGGCGTTGGCCATCGCGGTAGCTTTTATGACACGACCGGCGCGCTGCGCGACATGGTGCCGAACCATCTCTTTCAGCTGTTATCGCTGATCGCTATGGAGCCGCCGAGACATTTCGATGCCCATAACGTGCGTTCGGAAAAGGACGGGGTGCTGTCGGCGATCCAGTCCCAGAGCGAAGAGGAAGCGCTGAAAAACTCCGTGCGCGGCCAGTACACTGCCGGGAAAATCGGCGACACCGAGATTCCGGGTTACCGAGATACCCCGGACGTCAGGCCGGACAGTGCTACGGAGACTTACGTTGCGATGAAACTGAACATTGACAACTGGCGCTGGGCCGGGGTCCCCTTCTACCTGCGAACCGGCAAGGCGCTCGCTATGAAGCGCACGGAAGTGGCGATCAAATTCCGCGAAACGCCGTTTGCGATGTTTCGATGCACGCCCGTCGAGCAACTGGCTGAGAACTATCTCGTCATCGGCGTCGAGCCGAGCGAAGGCATCACGCTGCAGTTCAACACCAAGGTGCCGGGGCCAGTGATCAGGATCGACGGCGTCCAAATGAAGTTTCTCTACAAGGACTACTTCAAGTCGGAGCCTGAGACGGGATATGAGACCTTGATTTACGATTGCATGATCGGCGACAACATTCTGTTTCAACGCGCCGACGGCGTGGAGGCCGGCTGGCGGGCGGTTCAACCGCTCCTCGACGCCTGGAAACGAGTGGGCAGCAAGGGGGTGGAATTCTATCCTGCGGGGAGCGGGGGCCCTCCGGGCGCGTTTGAACTTTTGAAACGCGATGGTCGAAGCTGGCGGAAGCTCTGACGGCGGTGCGCTCGCGGAAACGGCCGCCGAGCGGTTGTGGCGAGGGATCCTGTGTTGACCGCGATACGGTGGAATCCGCTTACTGATCGCTTATCAAGGGATGTGAGCACCGGCAGTTTCGACGAGGCTGTGCTTCGACGAAGGGAATTTATGGATCATATCTGAGAGCGGTAGCGCGGGCAGCGAGCCCAGGCCGAGAGGTGTGTATGGCGCTCAAAATCGAGAACTATGCGATGATCGGTGACTGCAAGACAGCAGCCATGGTCGGGCGCAACGGTTCGATCGATTGGCTGTGCTGGCCGAGATTCGATTCGGCTGCGTGCTTTGCCGCTCTGCTTGGCGAAGCAGAAAATGGACGGTGGCTCATTGCACCGAAGGATAAGCCGATCGAGACCCTGCGGCGCTACCGCGCAGGCACTTTGGTCCTCGAAACGGAATTTCGAACGAAGAGTGGCAGTGCGACGCTTATCGATTTCATGACACCGGGAGACCGCGCCGATCTTGTGCGCATCCTTCGGTCGACAGGGGCGAGTCGAGTTTCACTCCGAATTTGTGGTGCGCTTCAACTACGGGGCGACGGTGCCGTGGGTCAACCGGCTCGCTGACGGCAGCATTAGTGCGATCGCCGGTCCGGAGCGTCTGGTCCTGCGTACGACAGCCGCGCTTCACGGCGAGGATCTGAAAACGGTTGGCGAACCTACGGTCGAGGCTGGCCAGTCAGTCCCGTTCATCCTCTCCTACGGGGCGTCGTTTCAAGATCCTCCGCTGGCGATTGATGCCTTCGATGCGCTGAAGCGCACGGAAGCATTCTGGCGTGGATGGAGTGATCGGTGTCCCGAGGTCGGTCCCTGGACGGAAGCGGTCAAACGTTCGCTCATTACATTGAAGGCTCTGACCTACGCCCCGACCGGCGGGATTATCGCCGCTCCCACGACCTCTCTGCCGGAGCTTATTGGTGGAATCAGGAATTGGGACTATCGCTTTTGCTGGTTGCGCGACGCGACCTTCTCCCTGCTGGCCCTGATGCATCTCGGATACTACGACGAGGCGCGGACATGGCGAGACTGGCTCCTTCGCACTATCGCCGGTAGTCCGGAGCAGGTGCAGATCGTGTACGGAGTGGGGGGCGAGCGCTGGTTGCCGGAGCTGACCATTCCGTGGCTCGCCGGCTATGACAGATCGCCGCCGGTGCGCATCGGAAACGCCGCCTACCAACAACTCCAGCTGGACGTTCTTGGCGAGGTCGCCGATGCCATGTTCCACGCCGGGAAAGGCGGGATAGGTCTAACCGAACGTGGCCGCGCCCTGCAGCCCATCATGCTGAGATATCTCGCCAGCGCTTGGCGCGAGCCTGATCAAGGCATTTGGGAGGTACGCGGCGAGCGACAGCACTTCGTCCATTCGAAGGTCATGGCCTGGGTTGCGTTCGATCGTGCCGCGCATCAGTTCGCCGCCGAAGGATCAATCGAGGCATCTCGACATTGGCGAGCGGTCGCCGACGAGATCCACGCCGACGTGTGCGACCGCGGCTTCGACCGCGATATCGAAAGTTTCGTGCAGGCTTATGGCTCGAAACGACTCGACGCTGGTCTGCTGCTGATGCCGCTGGTGGGCTTTCTGCCTGCAACTGATCCGCGCATGAGGAATACGGTGCGGGCCATCGAAAAAAGATTGCTGGTCCAGGACGAGTTTGTTCTGCGGTATGAACGCGCAAATCCCGGTGACGGCCTGCCTCCGGGAGAAGGAGCGTTTCTGGCGTGCAGTTTTTGGCTGGCTGACAATTACATTCTGCAGGGCCGCTGTTTGGAGGCCCGCAAGCTGTTCGACCGTCTCCTTTCGCGTCGTAATGACGTGGGACTGCTCGCCGAGGAATACGATCCGTTCGCCGGCCGCATGCTGGGCAATTTTCCGCAAGCCTACAGCCATGTGGGTTTGATCTGTTGCGCCTTGAACCTCGCCCGGGAGACGTGCCCTGCGGAGGATCGCGCCGAGCCGCAGCGCCCGGCGACACGTCCAACTGCGCAAGCCGAGGCGGAGCCGGAACGCTGAACGGGCCCACCGGCAATGCCATCCTGCCGTTCTGGTTCCTCGAATAACCTTTTTTTGCTGCTGCCGATGGCGAAAACGGGCAATCGTCAAAGAAAAATATCGCCGCTTGAGGTGAGGTGTTTCAGCGTCTCATGCAAGCAAAAGGGGTAGTCAATGGTACTCAACGTGGTGACGATCAGTGGCAGCCTGCGCAAGGGCTCGTACAATACCGCGCTGATGCGGGCGCTGCCTAAGCTTGCGCCTTCGAATCTTCATCTTTCCGAGGCGCCGCCGTACGGCGGCATGCCCCTGTACAATGCGGACGTTCAGGCCGTCGGCTTTCCAAGTGAAGTGACGACCTTCGCTGAAGCCATCAGGAAAGCCGATGGCATAATCATCGTCTCGCCCGAATACAACTGGACTATTCCCGGAGGCCTGAAGAACGCGCTGGATTGGGTGTCACGCCTGGAAAACCAGCCCTTCAGGGAGAAGCCAGTCGCCATTCAGTCCGCCACCGGCGGTCCGCTGGGCGGCGCGCGAATGCAGTATCATCTGCGAATGGCGCTTACCTATCTCAGCGCCTTCGTGTTTGGGACACCGGAAGTATTCGTTGGACTAGCCCAGACCAAATTTGATCCGCATACGCTGGAACTGAAGGACGGTCCGACCAGGAAGGTGGTTGCCGATCAGCTCACGGCCTTCGCGAAATTCGTTGCTCGCTTCAAAGGGTGAGCGCTTCAACACTATTTCTTCCTTTGGCGGCACATTTCCACCATTGGTCCAGGATCGCGGCCGCTGATTGTCGGTCAGGCGAATCGACACACCCGTGCCAGTATCGTCGCGCCCGCATTGACTGTCGTCGAGATCGTATCGGCCGCGTCAGCCAGTCATCACTGGCCAGTTATTCGACCAGCTGGATGGACCGGTCGTAAGTTGATTGCTACGTAAAAATACGACGTAGCGCATCCTGCGTGCGGCCGATATTGTACAAGTGCGTAGGCTGCGCGGTTCAGTCATACACGTGCTCGCAGCACAAATAAAAAGGAGGGCGGCTCGCGCCGGCGAAACCAATGTTCCTGGCTCCATCTGATACACTCAAAGAGTTTGCCACAATCAAGAGACCCGCATGCCCGAAGTGTGGACGCGCTATGGCCGCGGGCAGGGCCGCGCCAGGCTCGCTCGGTTATCAAGAACTCACCTTTGCTTGCTCGACGTGCGGCCAGTCCACGACACTTTCAATCCCCATCGATCCGCTCAGGAGTGATGCGGTAGGTTGGCTTAGCAGCGAGCTCAGGCCGCCGAGATAGTCAGACTTATCTTGCATGCAACGTCAGGAGAAGGAGATCATGGTTAGAGTACAGCCGCTCGACGGCGAAGAACCCGAGAAGTCCGAGGACGTTATTCAGCGCGAACCGCTGGTCCGCGCGGCGTGCTCGGCGCCCCGGCCGAGCGTGTTTTGGATATCGCCGTCTTTCCGTTGGCTATTCCGCTGATGGCCGGACCGAGCGCAATTGCCACCACGCTATTGTTGTCCAGCGCCGCAGGCACGACATCGAGACTGGTTGTCGTCATTCTGCTCGTGTGCCTGACCTGCGTGATTTGCTTCGCTCTGGCCGTGCCGATCGTGAAACACTGGGCAACACTGGAAATGCCGTGCTTTCCCGACTGCTCGGGATATTGCTCGCGGCTTTCTCGGTTCAGTTCGTATTGGATGGGGTCGCATCCGCTCACGCAAGCGCTGCGCAGGTAGTCGGTGGGCGCGTTGACGAGACGACCCATTAATGACCGCGTCGGCATGCCATGCTAGTTTGGCAGCGATCTGAGGCGGACCCGCTGTACGTCAGTCCACCTCCACAGAATCCCCTCCGTCCGGCAGACTTCGCCGCACCGGCAGATATTCCACGCCGCCGCTGTTTTGCATGCGGACGGGTTGCGGATACAGTTTCAGGAGCTCGAAAACGCTGTCAGGCATGTCAGTGTTCACGGGGAGGCCCAGCCGCTTCGCGGTCGACGCCCAGATCGGATAGTCATGCGTCCAGGCACCGGATGCGAGCTGTTCCGCCAGCTTGGCGGCTTGTTCGGCGGGCAGCCGCCGCTCCAGCAGCTCGCTTGCCGACTGTTTGACTTGCGCAATTGCCTTGCGACCGACGTCGGCCATTATCAGCGTTTGATCTTCAATCTTGGCGAGCGGCTTCTCCTCGACAACCTTGATCAGCGAGACTGCCGGCGACTGTCCGAGCTGCGGATCGATCGGACCGAGCACGGCATGGCTGCTCATCACGATATCGTCGGCCGCCAGCGCGATCAGCGTACCGCCGGACATGGCGTAGTGCGGCACGAAGACCGTGACTTTCGCCTTGTGCTCGCGGATCGCCCTGGCGATCTGCAGCGCTGCCAACACGAGCCCTCCCGGCGTGTGCAGCACGAGGTCGAGGGGCACATTTTCGTCTGTCATCTGAATGGCGCGCAGAACCTCCTCCGAATCGTTGATGTCGATGTAGCGGGCGATCGGGAAACCCAGTAGCCGCATGGTTTCCTGCCGGTGTACCAGCAGGATCACCCGCGATTTTCGCCGGGCCTCCAATTGCGAGATCTTGCGCACGCGCATCGCCTCGAGCATGCGCTGACGCAACAGCGGCTGGATGGCCGAGAACATGAAGAAGATCCAGAAGAGATCACCGATCGACATGGAAGCCTCCACGAATAGTACCTCACATCCGCCCTTCAGGATCGAAGCCGAGCACGCCTTCGTCCCGATAGTAGGCCCGGTAACGCCGTTCGGACTGGACGATGAGGGGGACAAGTGCGAAGCCTGCCACAAACCCGCCGATATGGGCCCACCACGCGACGTCCGCGCGCGTGGGCGTTACCGCCAGGTCCAGCATTCCCTGCAAGACCTGCATGAGGAACCAGAACCCGACATAGAAGAAGGCATAGACTTCGAAGAACAGCGGGATGAACAGGATCGGGACCACCACGACCACCCGGGCGAGGGGAAACAGGCGCATGTAGCTCCCGAGGACACCGGCGATCGCTCCCGAGGCGCCCAATGCCGGTACGATCGAGACCGGGTTGAAGAAGATATGCGCGACGGAAGCCGCAACGCCGCAGGCAAGATAGAATGCCAAATAGCGGCTATGGCCCAGCCGATCTTCGATCGTCGGACCGAACAGCCATAGCGTCCACATGTTCAGGATGAGGTGCAGCCACCCGCCGTGCAGGAACATCATGGTGAGGAGCGGCAGGACTTCGTCGATGACCCGGTCGATCTCATCGGACGCAAGAATCTCGGAATAACGCGCAGGGACAAGCGCGAATTGATACAGCAGCTGCTCAAGCTCGTAGGGGCTCAGGCTGATCTCGAACAGGAACGCGATACAGTTGGTGGCGATCAGCACCCACGTGATCACCGGCGGGTAACGGGTCGGGACAGTATTCCTGATCGGGAACATCTGCGCCTCTTCGTAGCCGTTCCGCGATGCCTGGTAGACCCTGCGCCCAGATTCCTGGACGGACCATGACGATCGTCAATTTTCGGGCGGGAGGGCCAAGCGTAGCCGCCGGCTGCGGGTGGTTCCGGTACGCCCGGGCGGACCTGTTCTCGCTATCCCCCGGTTACGGCGAGAACGGCTTCCTTGATCTTGGCCAGCCCGAAATGCCCGATCATCTCCAAATCGACGTGCGGTAAATTGGGCATTTCATTTGAAATGACGGTTGCGTCAACAATTGCCGGGCCATCGATTGAGAAAGCTTCGACTACCGCTGCCATCAATTCCCACGGGCGTTTGGCCATGTATCCGTGGCCACCGCACGCACGGGCTAATGCTGCGAAATCCGGGTTTGGAAAGTCGATGGCTTCGCGAAATGGCACCAGTCCGACGCTTTCGGCCTCCAGCGTGATCAGTCCGAGCGACGAATTGTTGTAGATGATGACCTTAACCGGCAGGTTGTGATGCACTGCTGTCAGAAATTCGCCCATCAGCATATTGAACCCGCCATCGCCGGTCAGCGCGATCACCTGGCGGGAGCGATTCAACGCCTGTATGCCATTGGCTTGGCCGAGGGCCGTTCCCACCGCCGCATTGTTGAAGGATCCGATGATCCGCTGCGTCCCGGTCTGACGGATCCAATTGGCGGACCATAGCGTATTTAGGCCGGTATCCAGGACGAATATCGCGTCGGAACGGGCGAGATCGCTAACCGCCCGGGCTACCGCCTGTGGATGGATCTGATGGTCGCTCCGCTTGATATCCGCTTGCTTGTTGAGCATGGCGTCCCATTTCCTGCGCTCGTCGGTGACCTCGTCCCAGAATTCGGTATCGGTCTTCTGGGCAACCCGGCCGAGTAATTGTTTCAGCGTCGGCCGGACCGATCCGGCAATGCCGAGCGCGGTCAGAACGCGCCGACCTAGCACCTGTGGTCGATCATCGATCTGAATCACCGTGCTCTTGGTGGGAAGGAAGTTGGAATAGGGATAATCAGTGCCGATCATCAGCAGCAGGTCACAACGCATCACGGCATTGTAGACGGCCCGCGTCCCGATCATGCCGAGACCGCCCATCCAGCGGGGGTCGTCGTAGGGCAGGAGGTCTTTGCCCTTGACTGTATGGATCAGCGGAGCCTTGAGCCGATCCGAGAGAGAGCACAACAAGTCAACCGAGCCGCGGCAGCCGGCGCCGCACATCATCACTATCTTGTCCGCCTGTTCAATCCGCCGGGCTAGTTCGGCGATGCTTGCCTCGCTGGCGGTGACTTCGGACCGCGGCATCAAGGTTGAAATGCTGGGAACGCTGCCTTGTGCTTTCGCTGCGATCACGTCCTGCGGAAGCGTCAGATGTGCGACGCCCGGGCCGGCGTAAGCGGCTGCTATCGCCTGATGGATGACCGCCGGTGCCTGCGCTGCGGTCGAGATGGTTTCGGTGTAGAGCGACACGTCACGAAACAAGAGATCCGGTTCGGTGGTCTGGATGTAATCGGTGCCATGAAGCCTGCGCGGCATGTCGCCAGACAAGGCCAGCACTGGCGCATGATCGCGGGCGGCTTCATAAAGACCAGCGACCAGATGATTACTGCCAGGTCCAGTGGTTCCGGCACACACTGCGAGCGTGCCCGTGATCTTGGCCTGACCGGCGGCGGCCTGCGCCGCGCCTTCCTCGTGGCGGACGCCGACCCACTCGATCTTGCTGCGTCGGACCACATCGGCAAGCGGATTGAGCGAGTCGCCGATCAGTCCGAAGATGTGCCGAACGCCGATCTGTTCGAGGGCACTTACCAGAATGTCGGCAACTGTCTGTGACATGTTCCGCTCCCAACTCTCGACACCGGAGTTCGTTCAATGCAGCAGGCTGGCGCCCCCGCCCGGCCATAGACCTTGACTGGCGTCAACCCGTCAACGACGCGACGAAGGTTGTGATAATTGCTGGCCCAACTCCCTTGTTCCAACAGCGCTTGATCGACGGCGGCCTGCAGCCGCGCTTCGCTTTCGGCAGCCCCCGTTCGGCCCGCTTCTTCCGATCGACATTTTGCAGGATTGAAACGCCACCGACGATCTCGCCGGTCTCGTTGCGAGAACAGGTTTCCGGAGTTGACGACCATCAAGGTGGCCGAAATCGGTTTAACGTTACTCACGTCCAGTTCAGGATTCGCTCGTGGAAGAGGACTCGTGAATGCGCGTGAGAAACTGAGCCTTCCAGCCGTTCGCGAGGTATTGGTGACGGGTTCGGTGGACGTGCACGAGGAGAACTGGCCTGAACTGCGAACGGTCGCCATTGCACCGCTGCTGGCCTCTGCCTTGGAGCGACTGGCGGCCGACCGCCTGCGCGGCGAGCTTCATTCGAAAAGCCAGCGCCGAACGGCGGCGCAGCCAAGGGAGGAGATATGATGCCAGGACTGTTTCTCGATCGTCGAGATGCGGG
This sequence comes from Bradyrhizobium genosp. SA-4 str. CB756, assembly GCF_000473125.1. Lineage (NCBI taxonomy): Bacteria > Pseudomonadati > Pseudomonadota > Alphaproteobacteria > Hyphomicrobiales > Nitrobacteraceae > Bradyrhizobium > Bradyrhizobium genosp. SA-4. Next base: position 2,031,804 of record NZ_KI421499.1, read on the forward strand.
CAGACGCCTCGCTGAGAAAATTGCAGGCTACTCCAATCGCCCGGACGTGCTCGTGCTGGCGCTGCCGCGCGGCGGCGTGCCCGTCGCCTATGAGATAGCCCGCACGCTCAACGCTCCTCTGGACGTCTTTGTGGTTCGCAAGCTCGGCGTCCCCGGCTATGAGGAGCTGGCGATGGGCGCGGTCGCGACAGGTGGCGTGCGCGTGCTCAACAACGAAATCGTCGAAGGCCTCGGCATTCCCGCGTCTATGATCGATGCCGTTGCGGCGCGCGAACGGCAGGAGCTGGCACGGCGCGAGCGCCTCTACCGTGACGGCCGTCCGCAGCCCGACGTGCGGGGCCGCACGGTGATCCTGGTTGACGACGGGTTGGCGACGGGTGCCACCATGCATGCCGCGATCGAAGCGTTACGGCAGCAGGGGCCTAAGCGCATTGTCGTTGCGGTCCCGACGGCATCGCCCGATACCTGCGAAGAAATGAAGAGAAGGGCCGACGAAGTCATTTGCGCAATCACGCCGCAGCCATTCCAGGCGGTGGGTCGTTGGTATCAGGAGTTTTCACAGACGACAGACGATGAGGTGCGCGAGCTGTTGGCGAGCCAAAGCAAGGCCGACGCTGAAGCCGCACTTTCTCCCGCAGCAGATGATGTGCTCGTCAATGCCTTGCGCGAGACTGCGTATCCGCTGGTCGGATCCGTGCGCGGCTATGATCCGCTGATCGGGCGGATCGGTGAGGCGCGCTTTGCTCTGCTCGGTGAAGCGTCTCACGGTACCCACGAGTTCTACCGCGAGCGGGCCGAAATCACGAAGCGGCTCATCAGAGAAAGGAAATTCACGGCGGTCGCAGTGGAGGCAGATTGGCCTGACGCTTATCGTCTCAATCGCTATGTGCGCGGCGCTGGCGAAGACGTCGATGCGGTAGACGCGCTCGCCGATTTTCGTCGTTTCCCGACCTGGATGTGGCGTAACGCGGTGGTGGTCGAGTTCATTGAGTGGCTTCGGGCACACAATGATGGGCTTCCGCCGGGTGTCGAAAAGGTCGGTTTCTACGGGCTCGATCTCTACAGCCTGCACGCATCGATGAAAGCGGTGCTCCGCTATCTGGAGAAGGTCGATCCCGGGGCGGCGATCCAGGCGCGCGAACGTTACGCCTGCTTCGATCATGTCGGCGAGGATACCCAAGCCTACGGCCTGATGACGCGCCTGAACCTTTCCAAATCGTGCGAGGAGGAGGTTGTCAACCAGTTGCTCGAGTTGCAGCGCCGGACGGCCGACCGTATGCGCCGTGGCGGCGCCGTGGATGATGATCTCTTCTATGCCGAACAGAATGCTCGCCTGGTGAAGAACGCCGAGACTTATTACCGCTCGGTGTTCCTCGAGGCGGTGTCATCATGGAATTTGCGCGACCGACATATGGCTGAAACGCTCGACGCCCTGGTCAGCTACCTTGATCGAAAAGCCGCTCGCGCCAAAATTGCTGTCTGGGAGCACAATTCGCATCTCGGCGATGCCCGCGCGACGGAAATGGGCCGGCGCGGCGAACTGAATGTCGGCCAGCTCATACGCGACAAATATGCCGACGACGCGGTTCTGATCGGCTTTACTACGCATCGTGGCACGGTAACGGCCGCTTCCGATTGGGGCAGTTCGGCCGAGCGCAAGCGCGTCCGGCCAGCGCTCGCCGGCAGCTACGAGGCGCTGTTCCATGCTACAGGGCGCGATCGATTCCTACTGATCATGGACGACAGCGATGTGGTGATGCGGCAACTGGGCGTGCCTCGGCTCGAGCGCGCGATCGGTGTGATCTACCGTCCCGAAACCGAGCGGCAGAGTCACTATTTCCAAGCGCGGCTACCGGACCAATTTGATGCGGTGGTACATTTCGATGAGACATTTGCTCTCAAGCCGCTCGACACCAGCGAGGCGTGGGAAGCCGGAGAACTTCCGGAAACATTCCCGTTCGCGGTATGAGCGTCGGGCCATCGCAAGCGAAAAGGAAGCATGCCATGAACAGTCCCGCAGCTCACATGATTGAGAGACAATTGGTCAGCGTCCCTGCTGGCTCCGTGACGCTCAACGGCAATCTGACCATCCCGGAGGACGCAGGTGCGGTGGTGCTTTTCGCCCATGGGAGCGGCAGCAGCCGCCACAGCCCCCGCAACCGGTATGTGGCCCGTGTGCTCAACGAGGCGAAACTGGCAACCCTGCTGATCGACCTGTTAACAGTGCACGAGGAAGTGGTCGATGCGCGCACGGCGCACTTGCGCTTCGACATCGATCTGCTCGCCGAGAGGCTCGTCGATATAACCGACTGGCTTATCCAGTTCCCCGATACCAAGAACTTCACGATAGGCTATTTCGGCGCCAGCACCGGGGCCGCAGCCGCGCTGGCGGCCGCAGCGATCCGCCCCGATCCAGTAGGCGCAGTTGTTTCGCGCGGCGGCCGTCCGGACCTGGCCGATGCGGCCTTGACGCGCGTTCGGGCTCCAACGTTATTGATTGTCGGAGAAGACGACAAGAAAGTGCTTGAGCTAAACCGAGCCGCTCTCGCGCAGCTGCGTTGCGAAAAGCAATTGGCGATTGTAAGGGCAGCAGGGCATTTGTTCGAAGAACCCGGAGCACTGGATGAAGTAGCGCGCTTGGCGTGCGATTGGTTCAAGCGCTATCTCATCGTGGCCGCGTAAAGCCACTGGGACCGGGTGGGCCGGCCCGACGTGCTCCGTCGCAGGGAGTGTGATAACGCTGACGACCATCAAGCCGAAGCTCCGAACGCGCGAGCAGGGACGATGAACTGAAAATCGAGATCGATCGCTTGGGAGCATGGATTTGATGCCCGTCATGGTCGCGGCGCAGGGCACGGTCGTAGACTGGAGAGCGTAACTGAAGGCTCGCGGCAAAGTCCGGCTGGCCGCGTGGATGCTCATCTCGCAGGGCACCGAACATGGATACGTTGCGATATACAGAGCCAGAGCCCAACTCGCGTCCAATCAGCGCCTCGCGAAGCATCGCATACGGTCTGGAGCGCATCGGTCTGGTCTCGCTACGTTTTCCATGGCTCGTTGGGCTTGCCACCGTCGTGCTGTTGATAGCGGGAGCATTCGGGATAGCGCGCATCAAGGTCGATGACTCCCTTAGCCAGCTGTTCCGGTCCGAGACACCCGAGTTCAGGACGTTCGAAGAAGTGACGCGGCGCTTCCCGTCGAACGAATTCGACGTCCTCATCGTGGTGGAGGGCAAAGATCTGCTGGTGCGCGATTCGGTCGAAAAGCTGCGCGATCTAGTCACCGGCCTGCAACTGATCGAAGGCACAAGAGGGATTATCTCGTTGTTTTCAGCGCGCGAGCCGCCAAAGGGCACCGACTTGCCCGCGCCGCTGTTTCCGGACCAGCTTCCTGCCGGCGCCGAATATGACCGGCTGGTCCAGCGCGTACTGAACAACGAGATCATTCGCGGTAAATTGCTGTCCGAAGATGGACAATTGACGCTCATTGTGCTCGCACTGGACCCGGATGTCGTTGCGAGCAGCCGTTTGCGCGACGTCATCGGCGAAATACAGAAAACAATCGATAATGACCTGGCCGGCAGCAGACTTACCGCTCGCCTGTCCGGAGTACCGGTCATGCAGCTCGAGATCCGCAATGCCGTGGAGCGCGATCGGCTGCTCTACAATGCATTCGGATTCGCAGCTGGAGCTTTGATCGCCATCCTTTTCTTCCGCCGGTTGTCATTCATGATCATCGCCGCCGCCCCACCGTTGATCGCCATCGTGCTGGCTCTCGGCGCTCTTGGCTGGCTTGATTTTCGCCTCAACATGTTTCTCAACGTCATGACGCCGCTGATCATGGTGATCAGTTTTTCGGACAGCATGCAATTGACGTTCGCAGGCCGCGACCGGCTGCTACAGGGCGAGGGGAGGTTCGAGGCATTTCGCAACGCCATGCTTGTGGTGGGGCCGGCATGCGTACTGACGCATGTGACCGCTGGTCTTTCGTTTATTGCGCTGCAATTTTCAGAATCCCATCTGATCCGGACGTTCGGCGAGGCTGGCCTGGTCGCAACTCTGATTGCCATGTTCGCGGTTCTGATATTGGTGCCGCTTCTCGGTGTTCTGCTCGTCCGGAACGAAGGGATGTTTGTTGTGGAAGTCAGAGGCGCGGACTCCGCTTTAGACGTGTTGCGGCGTTTCTGTTTCTGGGTTGCTGCCCGGATGGTGAGTCGGCCGGGGCTGTACAGCCTGCTCGGCGTCCTGGTTGTCGGCGGCCTTGGACTAGTCTACGCCAATCTTCAACCTCGCTATCGATTGGCCGATCAGGTGCCCGACAGGGAGCAGGCCGTTGCCGCGAGCCATCGTCTCGATGCGAAGCTCAATGGTGCCAATCCGATCGATATCCTGATCAAGGTTCCCGACGGCAAATCACTTTATGATCCGGAAACGCTTGCCGTGATAGCGGAGGTGCATGCGACCCTCGACAAGCAGCCTGGCATCGCCAATGTATGGTCGCTAGAGACACTGCGGCGCTGGCTTGCGGAGAAGATGGGCAGGTCCGACGTGGCGACGCTGAAGCAGTATGTCGATATCTTGCCCGAATATCTGACGCGTCGCTTCATTTCTGCGGAACAGGACGCCGTTCTGGTTTCCGGCCGCGTTCCGGACGTCGATTCCAGTCAGCTTCTGCCCGTCATTGAAGGCCTCGACAAAGCTCTGGATGCTGTCCGCGCAAAGCATCCGAGCTACAAAATAGCCGTGACGGGCCTGTCGGCTATTGCCGCCCGTAACAGCGCCCTCATGATCAACAAGTTGAACAGAGGTCTGACGGTTGAGTTCCTGTTTGTCGCCGCCTTCATCGGTCTCGCGTTCCGCTCGTTCGTTGTCATGCTGGCGAGCATCCTGCCCGGAATATTCCCGATCGTGCTCTCTGGATTGGTGTTATGGGTTCTGGGAGAAGGCCTGCAGTTCGCGAGCGTCGTGGCGCTGACGGTATCTTTTGGATTGGGCCTGAGCGCTACCATTCACTTTTTGAACCGGCTACGGCACGAGGAACGACCGTATGAGGATCCGGCCGTTGCCGTTGAGCGGGCAACCGTCCTGGTTGGTCCGCCTTTAATTCTGACGTCCATCGTGCTTGCGTGTGGCCTGATTGTAACCGTCTTCTCGGGTCTGCCATCGCTCCGCCTGTTCGGTTGGTTGAGCGCGTTCGCCATGCTCGCGGCGTTGGCCGCAGACCTCTTGATCCTACGGCCGACGGTGACGGTTTTGGGCAGACTTGCACAGCGGGTGGGCGGCAAGCCGTTCTACCGATAGTGGGGAGATCGAGTTCTCCCTCACCTTGTTCTGGCGAGCGCGATCGCGACAGAGACTTCAGTGATATCGTGACCCAGCGACCCAATCACCACGGATTGCCGGTCATCTTGCGTATTCAGGGCCAAACGGGTTGAAAATCCGGCACCGTCAATTCTAGCCCGGATCTCGCCACTACTCACGCGGCCGGAAACACTACGCGGAGGCGTTGCGGTTGGTTTCGCTTCAGGTTCCATGCAGTGCCCCGCCTTCTGAAACAATGTTTGCTATCGACATCGAATCGGTAGCTGTCGCTTGCGCATTGCTGCAGTCGTGTATCGCTTTCGGTGACGCCACAGGTCACCCGGCAGCGTAGGCGTTCACGTTGGCCACTAGCCAGTTTGATGAAGCCGTCGCCCGACCAACTCACGTTCAAGCCTGAGAAGGGGCTTTGTAGGGCATCACTTGGTACCGAGGAATGCAGGACGGCGGCCACGAATATGGCCAGTGTCGTTGTCGTGAGAGTTGTCCTGGTTAACATATCATCGTCAATTCAGGATGGATGATTCCATGATGGGGATCGCCAATGGAGTTCTCCTTGACGGCCGTCAGAACTCCATTGACCGGAGTGCCGTGCCCATCGTCGCATTTCTCCTGCCGCGCCGGCGAACTTCAGAATGGGACTCGAACCGCAGAAAGGACTTCCGCGTCCATTTCGCGCATGTCTTTCCGAGCGCGTCGTCGTCGGCTTTGCGTCGAAGTCTTGTGGTGGCACTGACGCCTATTCCGCGGCTTGGCGCCAGTTTGCGTCCTGATCAGAATATACCTTCACTTGCCGCGGCGGCCCCATCAGAACCGGCTGGAAGAACACCGCGGCCCACATCGTGCACAGCAGCGACAAGGCCATCAGCTTGCCCATGCTCGACATGCCGGGATAGCTCGACGCCCACATGCTCCCGAACGCAATCGCGGTGGTCATGGCGCTGAATAGTACCGCCCTGGTCAGCGTCGATTGTAGCAGACCGATTCTTCCGGCGCGCCACGCCATGATGTAGTAGATCTTGAATGCGACGCCGACGCCGAGCAGCAGCGGAAGTGCGATGATATTTGCGAAATTGAGCGAGACGCCAATCAGCACGCAAGCCTCGAGCGTAAGGACGCCGGCAAGGAGGAGGGGGATGAGTGTCAGCAGCATATCAGTGAAGCGGCGCAGCGCTATAAGAAGCAGAATGGCGATCGCAGCGATTGCCAGAACACCTGCTTCGACAAAAGCTGACATGATTGTCCTCGCGGCTTCATAGAAGCTGATCGAACCCCCCGCCGCCGACGGTTCAACACGAAGTACTGCGATCGCGAAATTGCGCAGCACGTTGGTATCGTTCGGATCGCCGCTTGGCAGCACCTGAACGCGGGCTCTCCCGTCGGACGATACCCAATTGCGCAGGAGATCTGGCGGCATCGTCTTGATAGTCACCACTTCCGGAACAAGAGATTTGCGTAGAAGGTCGAGATCGAAAATCAGCGGTTGCACCATCGCGGCGTTAGCCTTGGCCCGAATGACGGCATCTGCGCTCGCGAGGCGCCTCAGCAAATCCGAAACATGCCGTGCGGCCTCGGCGCCGGAGTCGTTTCCGTTTCCTGCGGCCAGGCCAAGAACGTCGGCTGCCTTTTGAATCGCAGCAACATTCTCCCGATCGCTCGGGCCAGGCCGCCGCATCGAAGGATTGAGGGCTGGGCCAAGCTGTTTCGAGGCGGCCTTCAACGCGGCAATTTTCTCGTCTTGATCGGCTGGGATCAGACTGCTCAGCGTCAATGTTCGTGAGACTTCGGAAAGTGCAGCCAGACGTTTGGCCGTTTCATCCGCCCTTTCGAGTGACGGCGCCAATACCTGAGCGTCGTTGCCGCTGGCTTCCGGCTCGCTCTGTAATTCACGATAGGCCACCACGGAGGGAGAGTTCGGATTTTGCAGATCGACTGGATTGAAGTTGAACTCCAAATGGAACAACAGCGGTATACCGGCGAGAATGACGAGAAACGTGCCAACGATTACCGCAATGCGATGCCGTTGAAGGAAATTGTCGAGCGGTGCGAGGCTTCGAAAGCCAACCGGCGCGGGCTCGCCTGGAGGTTTGAGCAGCGCCAGGCTCGCCGGTACCAATGTGATGCTGCAGGCGAATGCGACCAGCATGCCGCAACCGGCGACCAGGCCCAACTCCGACAGGCCGCGATAGTTGGTGGGCAGAAATGCGAAAAATCCGATGGCGGTGGTCGCGGCAGCCAATGAGAGCTGATCGCCCGCCTTGCGGGCAGCCGATCGCAGAGCGTCGTACAAGTCAGGGTGCTCGTGCCGTTCGGCGCGATAGCGCACGCTGAACTGGATGGCGAAATCTACTCCGAGGCCGACAAACAACACGAACAATGCGATCGAGAGCAAATTGAAGGAGGTGACCAGAACGAGGCCGAGAGCGGCCGTCGCCGCAAGCCCGGCTATCAGGCTGAAGAAGACCGCAGCAATGATTTTCCAGGAACGAAGAGCCAGCCAGAGAATGATCAGAACGCCGAACACCGCCGTCAGCGTGTCGCGCACAGCGCTGTATCTGATGACCGAGAATTGATCATCATTCATCGGCACCTCACCGGTTAGATCAACGGTCGCGCCGAATTCGTTTTGCAGATCCAGATCGGAGGCTGCTTGCCGTATTCCGTCTTCCGCCTTGTGACCAGGCTGAAGCGCGGCAAAATCGAGCGTGGGCTGAACTCCAATAAGGTGCCGCAGCCGCCTTGTCGGCGGCGGCTGATTTTCCAACAGTTCCTGCCAGGAAAATGTGGCCGGCTTCCCGGACAAAATCTGGCTGAGTGTTCGATCTGCCAATGACAGAGGCCACGCAAGCTGATCCAGCGTGAGTTGGCCTGCCCGGATGCCCTCGGCCGCAAACGAGAGCGCCGTCATAACGCCGCGCAGACTCGGATCGCTTGCGAGCGCCGCAATGAGCGGCTCGGCTCTCGTCAATCCCTCCGCGGTCCTTTTGACATCGGCCGGAGACTCGAACAATAATCCATTGCGTTCGAAAAAATCCCCGCTGTCGAGTAATTCCACGGTGGGAAACAGATCAGGGTTTTTCGAGAGGGCCTGCGCCAGCGCGCTAGTCGCTCGCGCGGCGTTTTCAGGGGCCGTCGCTTTCACGACAACCAGAATGCCTTTCCTCGGAAAAGCCTTGGACAATTCGAGCTCGCGCTGACGCCATGGCAGATCCTGGGAAATCAAATCCTCTGTGTCAGTATTGATCGAGAAGCGGGCCGCATCAAAGGCCGCGGCTCCAAGCATCAGCAGCGCGCCGGCAATAACGATCGTCCACCGATTGCGAGCGCAGAAATCGACAATTCGCACGATCACTGAATGAATCATAGGCGGGCACCAGCTCTCGATTGCTACGCTAGGATCAAGATGAACCTAGAATCGATCAAGGATCGCAATTTGCGAGCGTTCGCATCTACGTACCGCAGTCGAGTTCTTAGCATCATGGTATTGCCCGACGAAAATGTCGTTGACAAACGTCAAATGTCCATCAATGCAGGACGTGCCTTGCTGATCCTGATCGTCGCCGCTGCGATCTAGGTCGCCGCCACATTCTATGGAACGGCCGTCGTCGTCGGGATCTGTTTGATCTTTCGTAATTGACGTCCGTCATTTTCAGATCCGTTGCCAAAGCGCTAAGTCCAGTTGGAAAGCGAAACCCAGTCAGCTTTAGCGCTCGAATCTTTTCGACAGGGTAATTATGTTGTGACGAAGTTGGTCCAGCGCGACCTGCTTCGCTTTGCGATTGGCGGTGCGGAAGCTGCGGCCGGTTGCCCGTGATACGGGAGCCGGCGACCACCAGGGCTGTTGAATATCCCAGTGGTCGGCGAGAGCATGAGCACGTACGACCTGCGGCTACGATCCAGCGACGGTCATGCAGGAGCCGAAGGCGACCCATCGCCAGATCCGGGCGGAAGGAAAGGATGAAGGCGATGGTGCGTATGAAATTCCTTTGCGATGCGGAACGATGCATTGACTGCAACGCCTGCGTGACCGCATGCAAGAATGAGAACGAGGTGCCTTGGGGGATCAACCGCCGGCGGGTCGTCACCATCAACGATGGCAAGCCCGGCGAGCGCTCGGTGTCGATGGCCTGCATGCACTGCACCGATGCGCCCTGCGCGGCCGTCTGTCCGGTCAGCTGCATCTATCCGACCGAAGACGGCGTCGTGCTTCATTCGAAGGATCTGTGCATCGGCTGCGGCTACTGCTTCTATGCGTGCCCATTCGGCGCGCCGCAATATCCGCAGGTCGGCAATTTCGGCTCGCGCGGCAAGATGGATAAATGCACCTACTGCGCCGGCGGCGGCGGACCCGAAGCGCCGGGCAGCGCCGAGGAATTCGCAAAATACGGATCGAACCGGTTCGGCGAGGGCAAGTTACCGATGTGCGCCGAGATGTGCTCGACCAAGTCGTTGCTGGCCGGTGACGGCGAAGTCATAGCTCAGATCTACAAGGAACGAGTATTCAAGCGCGGTTACGGTTCTGGCGCATGGGGTTGGATGACTGCTTATGGCGAGGCAGTTCGAGTTTGAACCGCAACGCGGAGTGGGCAGTGAAGTGTTAGGTGGAAATGCGGAGAGGTTGGTCGTCATGGCGTTTCCCGTGCGTGTTCGCCGTCTTGTCGTCGCAGTCGCCCTCCTTTCGATTGGCGCGGCGGTTCCGACCCAAGCGCAAAAACGCGGCCCGGATGGCGCCCCTAACCCAACAGCCAGCGTCATCGATGAGCAGACGCTTCTGAAGCAGGCCCCCCGTGTCGAAGGTCGGGTAGATATTCCCGACCCCAGGGCCGGTGTTTTGATCGAACCGGCTGGACGAACGTGGCAGTATGTCCATGAGGTGCTACTGCATCGGGCCAGCGCGGTCATAATCCTCGGTACCATCGCGATCCTTGGATTGGCGTACTTGAGTGTGGGACAGATCCGGATTGCCGAGGGGCGCTCGGGAAAGAAAATCGTCCGCTTCAAGGCGTTTGAGAGATTTGCGCATTGGCTGACGGCGGTGTCGTTCGTCGTTCTTGCCTTGACCGGCCTTAACCTCACCTTCGGCAAAGTTTTGCTGTTGCCGGTGATCGGCCCGGAGGCCTTCACGCTCGTCTCGCAGGCGGCAAAGTACGTGCACGATTTCACAGGCTTCTCGTTTGCGATCGGCCTCGTCCTCCTTGTCGTTATCTTCTTCAGGGACAACCTTTTCCAAAAAATTGACCTCGACTGGATCAAGCAGGGAGGGGGTTTCATCAAGAACAAACATGCCCCAGCCGGACGCTTTAACTTTGGCGAGAAGCTTGTCTATTGGCTTTCGATGGCGGGCGGCGCTGCGGTCTCCGTATCGGGGTTCTTGATGCTGTTTCCCTTTTTTGGTCTTAGCATCGCCGGGATGCAACTCGCGCAGATCGTTCATACTGTGGTAGCCGTTCTGTTCATCGCCCTGATCTTGGCCCACATCTATATCGGTACGATCGGAATGGAGGGTGCGTTCGAGGCCATGGGTACCGGCGAGGTCGATCTCAACTGGGCTAAAGAACACCACGATCACTGGATCGCTCAACAACTCGCAAATGAAGTCCGGTTGAGACCGCCTTCGGCGACTGCGGCGGAATGAACGTTGGCGGGACGGCGCGCTTCGATTCCAGCCGGCGCGGCGCATCTGGCTCATCGTCACTCTGCATGAGAAATTGCCGGCGCTCCGAAGGGAGGCGTTTCAATGAGATCAACAGCTCTTGCGGTGATTCCGGTTGGCGTCTTGGTTGAACGGCGCAAGGCGAAAAGCGTCTGGGCAGACTTTCTGTGGGGACCGGTTTCAGTGCTTGCCGGAACACCATTGGCCTCTCCGTGGACACGCGTTGACACGCGAGAGGACACGACCTTGTTTTTTGTAGGTCAAGCCGTGATCGAACTGCACCGAACCGAGACTGCCAGCTATCACGACAACCTAGCGTCGGGAACACCGGCGTTATGGACAGCCTTGCGTCCAGTTGCGTCGGAGCGAGGGCCGTATGAAATCCTCGCCGTAACGGCCGATCCAGCCGAGGGAGAAGGGTTCACTAACGCGGATACCAACTATGTGGAATCCATACCAATGCCGCCCGACGTTGTGAAAATTGTCGCCCAGTTCATCGCCGAGCATCATGTCGATCGTCCTTTCGTCAAGCGCCAACGTGATCAGAAGACGTCCCCGCATCGGAAAGTAGGAAGAGAGCGCGAGCAATAGCGGAACGGGTTAGTGTCACCTTGCGTTCGATGTAACCGGAATTAGGAGAAATAAAATGCGTGCGTTCGTCGTCGCATGCGTTGTCGCCGGCTTTGTTGCTGCGGGTGCGGCTGCTGTTCTCGACAATTTTGTGCAGGAATCGTCTGCGGCAGCACTGACGGAGCCGGGCGTGAGAATTTAGCACGGGTTCGTGGCCCCTTGGAGGCCCCCAGTGCGCATGATCCTGAGTGCGTGCAAGGAGAAGTCCCATTTTAACCGAGTTCAAACTGAAACTCGACGCGCCGCGGAGAAGTTGGAAAAGGTGACGCGCGTGCTCCTGGCGATGCTCACCGCAAGATCGGAGGCCAGGTCGACGCTAGTCAGTACGTACTACGACACGGCTACGCTTGCGCTCCACTGCGATCTCGTTGATCAGATCGGCGACGCAACAAATCAGGATGTCGCGATCAACCGTGCGGGAAGAGTCGTGCCAGGTTGGCAGGAGCGGGTTCTTGCTGAACGCCAAAATCGGAAAACGTGTTCGTCGCTTTAGACGATTGGGAGCCCTTCCGGTGAGGTAACACGATGGTGTCTAGCGACTTCTTGCGAGGTCAAGGTGAGAGCCCGATGTTCGGCGATCTGCTCGACCGACTACCCACTGACGCTAGGGCCCGGCTTCAAAGGCGCGCGCAGCCAAAATGGGTTGCGCCCATGTTGGCGACGCTCACGAATGAGGTCTTCTCGCGACAGGGATGGTTATTTGAACCGAAATGGGACGGGGAGCGTTGCCTCGCTTTTCGCAATGGTCGCAATCTGAATCTCTTTTCCCGGAATCGAATTCGACTGAATGCAAAATATCCCGAGGTGATTCTGGCGATGCATCAGCAGGAAGCCACGTCCTTTATTGCGGATGGCGAGATTGTCGCGTTCGATGGCCAGAACACCAGCTTCGCAAAGCTGCAAGCTCGCATGCAGGTGGAGCGTCCGCCGACCGAGCTGATTCGTAAGGTGCCGGTATGGTTCTATCTGTTCGACCTGCTCTACCTGGACCGTTACGACATCCGGCGGGTTCCGCTCCGGTACCGAAAGCAGGTACTTCGCCAGGCTTTTGACTTCCAAGACGCCTTGCGGTTCACGGAACATCGCACGACTGAAGGCGAGGATTGCTACCGACAGTCGTGTCGGACGGGAGGGGAAGGTATCATCGCAAAGAACGCGGACAGTGTGTACGTGTCCAGGCGAACGCGCGATTGGCTCAAATTCAAGTGCAAGCGAGAACAGGAGTTCGTCATTGGCGGTTACACCGATCCACGGGGGACCCGCCGCGGGTTCGGAGGGTTGCTGCTGGGTTACTTCCGGAGTGGAAAGCTCGTTTATGCCGGGAAGGTAGGGACGGGGTTCGCCGACGATCTGCTGCGGCGTCTTGGCAAAAAGCTCGCTCGGCTGGAGACGCCGATTTCCCCCTTTGCCGAGGATGGGTTGCCGCGGCGCGGCGTGCATTGGGTGAAGCCGAAGCTCGTCGTGCAGATCGGATTCACCGAGTGGACAGTAGGAGGCAAGCTAAGACACCCTCGATTTCTCGGCCTGCGGGATGACAAGCGGCCGGTGGATGTCGTGCGTGAGGGCTGATGTGCGATGAGGCGAAATCGCCAATACCGCCGGCGGAACTCTAAATCGGTCTAAAGGACAACAGGTGTCGCTCGCAGCATATCGAAGCAAAAGAGCCTTTGCGGAAACGCCCGAACCGGTCGGGCAAGTGCGGCGACGCGATCGCACGCGTGCCTTTGTGGTTCATAAACACGCTGCCAGCCGGCTTCACTATGATTTCCGGCTCGCCGTAAATGGGGTTTTGGCATCCTGGGCAGTGCCAAAAGGCCCTTCAATGAACCCTGCGGACAAGCGCTTGGCCGTAAGGACGGAGGACCATCCGCTCGAATATGCGAAGTTCGAAGGCGTGATCCCACCCGGCCAATACGGAGCAGGGATCGTGATGGTCTGGGACTTGGGAAAGTATGAGGCACTGGAAAATCAGCCGCCAGAGGAGCAACTGGCCCGCGGCAAAGTTCAAATTGTGCTGCAGGGAGATAAACTGCGCGGCGGTTTCACGTTAATCCAAACCAAAAATCGATCCATGAGTTCTGCTCGAAGAGACTATTGGTTGCTTGTCAAAAGTCACGACGAGTACGCTGACCCGTCGTGGGACATCGAGAGCGCACGTTTCGATCGCTCTGTTCTTACCGGCCGCAGCATGAAGGAGATCAGGGAGGGAAAACCAGCAAAGCCTCGACCTGGCCGGCAGCGTGTCTGAATGCAGCCGCGGCTGCCGATCGGAGGAGCGGCATCTGCCGCGTGGGTCGATTCGTTAGCGTGGCAGGGGCTGGCAGTCTCATCCTCCACAGAGTTCCTTCGCCGCTTGGCCTCTGTCAATGCGGAGCGCAGGGGACCCCGTAAGATTGGTCCGGTAAGTGCAGTAAGCACAAAAATGGAGGCGCGGCGCCAGCACTTAAGGATCTTCGAAATCTGGAGGGTTCCTGATGTGGCTGTGGGTGGCATTCATTCTTTTCGTATTCTTCTTGGTGGCATTGGATCTCGGGGTATTTCATCGCGAGACTCGCACAATAGCCTTCAAGGAGGCGCTGATATTGAGCGCGGGGTGGATCACCGTCGCTCTCGCTTTCAATGTTGTGATCTTTTTTCTCTATGAGAATCATTGGTTCGGGCTCGATCTTGCCGGGAGTGAACCAGACGGACAAACGGCCGCGGTTTTATTCTTTACAGGCTTCCTGATCGAAAAATCGCTGGGCCTGGACAATCTCTTTTTCATCGCGTTGATTTTCTCGTACTTCCGCATTCCGATCGCGTCTCAGCATCGCGTACTATATTGGGGAATCTTGGGTGCAGTGATCATGCGCGCCGCGATGATCCTTGCCGGCACCGCGTTAATCGAGCGTGTCGACTGGATTCTCTACATTTTCGGCGCGTTCTTGATTGTCAGCGGTGTCAGGATGGGGCTGGTTGGACACCCCCCGGATATTGAAAAGAGTCCGACCATCATATGGATAAGGCGTTTCTTTCCTGTCTTCCCGAAATTCGCGGGTGAACGATTTGTCGTGATGCGAAGAGGGCAGCTGGCCCTTACGCCGCCTGCGCTGGCATTGATCATGATCGAAGCGTCTGATTTGATCTTTGCTCTGGATTCCATCCCGGCGATTTTTTCCATCACGCGCGAGTCGTTCCTGGTGTTCACGAGCAATATCATGGCGTTGCTCGGCTTGCGTTCACTCTATTTCGCGCTGGCCGGAGCCGTCGAGCGGTTTCGTTATCTCAGAACCTCGCTTGGGCTGCTCCTGGTGCTGATCGGGATCAAGCTATTGCTGAAAGACGTTCTCGTTGAAGGGCGGACCAGCATGTTTTTTACGCTCGGTGCCGTGGCGATCATTTTGGCAAGCGGGATCATTACATCGTTGCTCTTTGGGAGGCGTGCACCAAATTGCACTTAGGAAATCGAGCGCGGTGAGAGTAACCAGCGCATCAGCATGGGCTTTGCAATAGTGTTGTCCGAACGTTGCGGCTGGACCTGTGCCTGGTCTAGTTTCCAACGCGCGGGGTTTCGCAGTTCAGCGGCCGACGTGCCCACGCAGTTCCGGATGGAGTTCGGCTCGAACTGCAGTGATGATGTTTGCAGCATTATCCTGGGAGAAACCGCAAACAAGAAGCACTTGGTCAGCCAGCGCGAGGCCCGCCGCAATGTTCTCTGGAAACACGGTGCTGGCTCCCGCCAGCGCCAGCGATGAGATTTCCTGATCATCGGCTGCACTTACGACGGAGGCTGCCGCTGGATTTTGCTGGCGCACATAGTGAAGAATGCGTTCAATCAAATGACGTCGATCGAAGGTTACGACGACGAGGCGCGCTCGGGCGACGCCGGCAGCTTCGATAACCCGTTTGCGGCCCGCGTCCCCGAAGACGACCTTGTGTCCGGACGTCTTTGCCCTGCGAAAGCGCGTTAGGTCAAACTCGATAGCGATGTAAGGAGCTTTTGCGGCATCCAGCACGAGCGCCACTGGGCGACCCACGCGTCCGCAACCACACAGAATAACGTGATCACTGAGATCTCGGCTTTCCTCGCGGATGGCAGCCTCTTCGGCACGTGCTTTGAGGCGATGTGAAGCACCGCGAACGAGTTCCGCAAATCGCGAACTCTCTTGAATCAGCATTGGGCCGAGCGCCATGGACGCCGCTAGGGCCAAGAGAGCGGGCTGCCCAACGTTCGCTTCCAGGGCATTCACTCGCATCGCCTGTGTGAGTAGAAGTAAACCGGCTTCTCCGCCGTGTGCCAGAATAAGGGCAGCTCGTACTGCGACCGGTGCTGGCCAGCGCATGATTGCACCAACCTGGATCATGACGAAGGCCTTTCCTGGCACGCATACGGCTATCCAGGCTAGGACGCTCATGGGCGCCACAACAACGGTTGAGGGATCCACCTCCATGCCGACGGTGACGAAGAATAGGCCCAACAGGATGTCACGAAAGGGTCGGATATCGTCCTCTACCTGATGACGGAAGTCGCTTTCGCCGACCACCATACCGGCGAGGAATGCTCCGATCGGCCCGGAAAGACCGGCGACATGTCCAACGAACGCCGTACCGAGCGCGAGCAACAGAATGGTGAGCAGAAAAAGATCCGCCGAGTGCGTCCGGGCAACCCAGGTAAGCCAGGTGCGAAAAACCGGTTTGCAGACGAAAGCCGCGGCGCCGAGTGCAATCGTCGCTGTTGCGAGCTGGCGCAGTGCTCCCAACGGTTCCGACCCACCGACTGGTTGCCACCCACCCAGCACAACGAGAAAGGGAAGGACGGCAAGATCCTGAAAGAGCAGTATTCCCAGCACAAGGCGGCCTTGTTGGCTGCTGACCTCTCCCTGGTCGACCAATTGCTTGAGCGTGATGGCTGTCGATGACATCGCAACTGCACCACCGAGCAGCACCGCGCCGGATAGGCTCATACCCGAAAGCGCCGCAATTCCCGTCACGACAAAAACGGTAAACCCGACTTGCAGACTGCCGGCGCCGAAAACGTCGCGGCGTGCGGTAATCATTGCCGAGAGCGAAAACTCAAGGCCCACCATGAACATGAGGAAAATGATGCCGAGCTCGGCCAAAAACCTTGCTTCATCGCTCGCGGCGATCAGTTGCAAACCGTGCGGTCCGATCACCAAACCTGCCAGCAGGTAACCCCCGGCCGCCGGAAATCTCAGACGCGCGACTAGGCTTATGGCGCAGACCGAGGCAAGGATCACGACTAGTGTCTTGATCAATAGGTCGTCGGCCATGCGCAGCTCCGATGCGCTTCGCACCCAGCTCGTTGTCCAGCTTTGTCAGTGCCGCGATGAGTATCAAGTTCCGCCAATCGAAGAAAAATGTTTCAGCGCTCAGCGGCTGACAACCGTCAATGTGGCGAGGCGGATGAAGAGTAAGCATTTTGTCCCGAAGGCTAGGACTGTTGCGCCACGCGGCAGAAATCCGCATGACGGGCGCAACTCGGAGTCACTGGATATGGCCACGTTCAAAGCAACCGATACTATTACGGTGATTGAAGGCTATGACGCGATCCGCGTCTTTCTCGAGACAGTTTGGCGTCGCCATGGTAGGCCCGTCGAGCAGATCGCATTTTTGCTCGGTAGCTTGAAGTGGGCCGACGGGACGCCAGTCGATCCGATATCGTGGCAAGACTGGCAGGCAGCCGTCCAAACGGCGGTGTCAGCCGGATCCTGCGAGATTGCCGCAGGTAGATGATCGCTTTGCTGCAGCGTGAGCGCTGGACCGGTAACACGCTGTCAGGCGCGGCGAGGTCGTTTCTCGTGAAGGTAGAGCGCAAAGGCAGTACGATTGTTCCCCAGGGGTGCACCGCTCATCTCTGGCCAACGCGAATCCTCAGCGTCGCAAGTGAGGGCCAACGGTCCGCGCGCAACTCGACGAAATCCGCCATGTTCCGTTGACGCTTGTCAAGGTCACCTTTCTTCGCAATGGACAAGAATTAGCTGCGCTAACGGCACCTGCCAATCCGCAAGTGGCCGATCCGTGTTCACGCAGCGGGAGCGTGTCATGCGAATCACTATCTGCCGTCTCTATGATTCTTATGCTGACGCACGCCGGGTCATCATCGCGCTTGAGGTCGCGGGCCTGCCGCCTTCGGAGACCAGCGTGATCTCGAACAATTCCGACACCTGGTACAGGGCTACCGAGAGCGCGAATGTTGTGCCTTTGCGGAAACAGGGTACGAGCAGCGAGACCGCCCGCGACGGAAAGTTCGAGGGTGCGGCCGTTGGAGCTGCAATCGGCGCAACGGCGGCGACCGCTGCCAGTCTCGTTACGATGCTGGCGCTTCCCGGCATCGGCGCCGTGGTGGGTGTGGGATGGCTTGTAGCGATGTTGGGTAGCATGGCGATCGGGGGCGTTACCGGCGGCCTGCTGGGAGCGCTGACCAATGCCGGCATCAGCGAAGAAGATGCGCACGTCTTTGCCGAGGGCGTTCGCCGCGGGGGAACATTGGTCGCCGCGCGGGTGCCTCCGGTCGATGTGCCGCGAATAGAGCCGATTATGAACCGGTCAGCGGTAAGGCTTCAGGAACGTTGCGAGCTATACCGCCGGTCGGGCTGGCAGGCATTCGATCCAAACGCTGTGCCCTATACCGCTGACCAGGTACGGAACGAGCGCGCATTGCATACTCATTAGCAGGGCTGCCGGCAGCCGACGTTCAGGGCTGCTGGGTCAGTCGAATGAACCGCACAGGAGTAAGCCATGAGCTATTACGATTTTGATGCTCGCAAGTCACGGGGCGCGGGCTTTCCGCCGTCAGTCGCCGAGATCGACGCCGGTTTGCGGGCCCATATGCAGCGCGTCTACGGCTATATGGCCGGCGGCCTCGCGCTGACCGGCCTCGTGGCTTACCTGGCCGCGGCTTCCGGTTTCTATCAGTCTATCGCGGCGACGCCACTGATTTGGCTTGTCATGCTGGCGCCCCTCGGCTTCGTGCTGGTCTTGAGCTTCGGCATCCAGCGTATGGCCGCAGGAACGGCGATGCTGCTGTTCTGGCTCTATGCCGCCGTCATGGGGTTGTCGTTGGGAGGCATCTTCCTTGTGTTCACCGGGGAATCGATTGCGCGTGTGTTTTTCATCACGGCGGCGACCTTCGGCGCGATGAGCCTCTACGGCTATACGACCAGATCCGATCTTTCTCGCTTTGGATCGTTCCTCATGATGGGTCTGATCGGTATCGTGATCGCGTCCCTCGTCAATATCTTCCTCGGATCGAGCGCGCTTCAGTTCGCTATCTCGATCATCGGCGTCATCGTGTTCGTAGGCCTCACTGCCTACGACACACAGCGCATCAAGGAGATGTATCTTGAATCGGACACCGGCGAAATGGCCGGCAAGAAGGCCGTGCTCGGCGCGCTGGCACTTTACCTTGATTTCATCAATCTCTTCATGATGCTGCTCCAATTGTTCGGCCAGCGCCGCGACAACTAGGCGGCGCACGGATTGATAGTGATGGCACGTATTCTGATCCTACTAGGCGCGCTGACCCTGGTGGTTGGCCTGCTTTGGCCCTATCTGAGCCAACTCGGATTGGGGCGGCTGCCCGGCGACATTGTCATCGAGCGGGGAAACACGACGTTCTATTTCCCGCTGATGACATGCCTACTTATCAGCGTGGTGTTCAGCCTCGTTCTTTGGGTCGCGAACCGCTGACGCGACCTCGGAGCTACCGCGCAGTATACCGGGCGCCACGCGACACCGGTGCTTGCAGCAGTCGCCTGTGCGTGCGTCGGCGGCGACGCCTCGCGGATTGGCGCGCTGACGACGATCAATTTCCGAATTGTCTTTGTGCAGAATTGCGAGGCGAAACGACACAGGCGGCAAGCGATTTTTGACGGACGCCAATGTGGTTCATTTTCCATGCGGCTAGAGTCAGCGTGGCTGCGGGCTGGCGTCCGGGATCTCGACACACCGGACGTTGATTCGTCACAATCAAGAAGTGGAGGTCTCATGATGAGGAAGACAATGATTGCACTCGCGGTCGGCACGACCGTGATAGTCGGCTCGGTGGTAAGCTCAACCCCGGCCGACGCTCGATGGCATCATGGAGTTCCCGTCGCTCCGATAGTCGGTGGCCTAGCGGCGGGCGCACTCATTGGCGCCGCACTCGCAGCGCCGAGGCCATACTACTATAGCTACGCCTATGAGCCCGTCGATTTCGAGCCGTACTGTCGGGTTAGGCGTGAACGCTTTTGGGACGGTTGGAGGTGGCGGGTTCGCCGGATCGAGGATTGCTACTGACACTCTCGCGTTCGGAAGGCGGTCCGGCAAGGAAGCCTGGCGAGGGTGACGTCAGGTTTCCCCTTGATCTGTCGGAATGAGTATCGGTACGCCGCTATATCGCATCGCTCAAATTGCGGCTCGCCGATTGATCGTCATCAATGCCCGTTGCGCCGTCAGTCTTGAACCTGCGCTCAGGGCTGCATCGCATATTTGCTGGAACGGTTCGATGATCAAGGACATTGTCATCAATCTCGAGCATCAGGTAACCCGCGATCCGGCCTGCGATTTTGCCATTTCGATTGCGGAGATGTTTGGCACCCACCTTGCCGGTGTTGCCTTCGCCTACACCCCTGATTTTCCGGGTTACACCGTGATGGAGCTTCCGCCTGACATCCTGGCCCAGATGGTCGCCCTCAGCGAGAGATCTGCGCTCGCCGCGATCGAACGCTTCGACGCGGCTGCCGCGCGTGGCCTGGCTTCAGTGGAGCACCGGATGCTGAGGACGATAGGAGCGGAGGCGCCCGCGATCTTTGCGGTCCTCGCCCGGCGCTTCGATCTGAGTGTGTTCACACAATCCGAGCCGTCTCGCGCGAACAACGATGACATGATCGAAACGGCGCTGTTCCAATCAGGGCGTCCGCTGATCGTTGTGCCTTACGTCCAGAAGGACGGGTTGAAGCTCGATCGCGTGGTGTGCTGTTGGGATGGCAGCCGTGTGGCGGCGCGCGCCTTCAACGACGCGTTGCCCCTGCTCGCGAAGGCGACGGCTGTAGATCTCTTGATCGTGCTGAACGGGAAGACCAACGCGGAGAACAACGAAGTCCGCGGTGTCGAGATGGCAGCTCACCTCGCGCATCATGACGTCAAGGTCGAGATCGCGACTGTTGCGGCCCCTGACGTCGATGTTACCAATGCCATCCTTTCCTATGTCGCAGATAATTCCGGGACCCTGATCGTAATGGGTGGTTACGGCCACGGGAGGCTGCGCGAAGTCATTCTGGGCGGCGTGACCCGCGATATGATGAAGTCGATGACCGTGCCGGTGTTCATGTCGCATTGAAGGCTGCGATAACCGAAGGGTACGATAACCGCCTGCGCCAGGAGTGCGATCGATGCGGCTCGGTCTTTACGCATTTGCTGTCGCCGCCGCCTTTCTCGGCGCTACGGTTTACATCGGCCTTGTCGAGCAGCCAGCGCGACTCGGGCTCAATACTCGTGCGATGATCGAGGAATGGAAACTGAGCAATCGGCGCGGCACCCTGGTGCTGTCGGCCGTTGCCGTGCTGTCGGCCGCGATCGCTCTTGTACAGTTCAGGCAGAGTGGCGACGTTCGCTGGATCATTGGAGGCACTACGATTCTGGCAAGCTGGCCGTATGCCTATTTTGTAATGATGCCAGTGAACGTCTGGCTGTTCGCCGTTCGACTCGGGAAGCCGGTTTCGCCGCTGCGCAGGCTGATGCGGGACTGGGGGGTCTTGGAATGGGGGCACGCCCTGATCGGATTCGTAGCCTGTAGCGTCTTCGCGTGGGCGCTGGAATTGCCGCCTTGATTGATCGCCGTCAATGTCGGAGTGCCGAGCTTCGGTCAAGGTCTCTCATGCTACAGGTGAACGAAGGTTCCGCCGGCGAGGGCCCGATGCTACATATCGATATTCCGACGTTGGAGGAGTTCAAGGCGCTGGCGCAGATCAAGGGCGAGACCTGCGTTTCCCTGTATCTGCCGACATCCCCCTTGGGGAGTAACGCCCCGCTTAATCGTACTGCGTTCAAGGACTTGGCCAGGGACGCGCTATCTCAGCTCAGGGAAGGCGGTGTCGACAACAGCAAGATCGTTGCCTTCGAGGGGCAGTTCGATCACCTCGCGGGCGTAGAGCACAATGTCCAGGATGAAGACAAGATCAGAAGGCTCCAGCGCCGATGGCCGGATCCGGTCGATTCGTTCTGGCATTACCTGTCTACTGGACTGGCGGTGCTCGCCACGTCCTCCAAACTGCGAACGTTCCGCCTGCCGGATTCGCCAAAGCCACTCGCCGAAGTCGCGGACCGCTTCCATCTAACGCCGCTGATCCGCGCGATGACGTCGCCGCACGATATCTTCGTGCTTGCACTGGCGGAGGAGAGCGTTCGGCTGATTCACGCCTTCGCCAATTTTCCGCCAGAACGGCTGCAGGTTCCTGGCCTGCCCAAGAACGCGGAGGAAGCGACCCGGCGGCCGTCCTTTCACGTACGCGCCCCGCGCCGCAGACTGCAGAACCTCGAAGGCGAAAAGGTCCTGCTGCACCAGTATGTCAGGAAAGTCGAGCAGGCCATCCGCAGCCTGCTTGCGGGTCGCAATGCGCCACCTCTGGCTCTTGCGGCGGAGGAGCCTCTCGCGTCGATGTTCCGGTCCGTTACTACGTATTCAAGGCTGGTCGACGAGACGATCGAAGGAAACCCTGGCCGGAAGACGGATGCCGAACTGGGAGATACAGCGATTCCGATTCTCGACCGTCTCTATTTCCGCGAACTGAGAGCGGTGATCGCGCGCTACGACGAGCTCAAGCCCCGACGTGCAACCACTGACGTTTCCTATGCGGCGCATGCTGCGACTGCGGGTGCCATCGACCAGCTCGTCGTCGATCTTGATGCAGTTGTGCCCGGCCTCGTCAGCGACTTCGATGGCAGCGTGACATATTCAGCTTTTGATGATGCCGAAACTTACAGCGTCGTCGACGAAGTCGCGCGGCGGGCGCTGTCCACGGGCGCCAGAGTCATGGGCGCCAAGCAGCATGAACTACCAAACCGGGCTCCACTCACCGCCATACTCCGCTACGAATTCCATTGAAGCACGCAGCCATGGTGGTGTGTGCGCGCCTTCGGCATTTTCGATCAGCTTGGTTTGGTGGTTCCGAGAAGCGACAGCAATTTCTGCGGGGATGAGGGAGTGAGGCGCCGCGATGAGCTGTCGGCGATCGTATGCGGACGCATGGGTCGAGGAGGAGGCGGCTACCTACGCGTCCCGCTGCCGCCCGGCTCAGGCGGCTTTCTTGGCCTCCGCCTGCGAGGCGTCCTTGACCTCGATCTTCTTCGGAATGGACTTGGCCGGTTTCGGTATTGTGACCTTGAGGACGCCGTTGGACATGGCTGCCTGGACGCTGGACGGATCAATGCCGGGAGGCAACTGTAGCACACGCATGAACATACCGTAGATGCGCTCGCTGTGCTGCACGTTCTTGTCTTTCTGATTTTCCTCGACCTTTTTCTCGCCCCGGATCGTGAGGGTATCATCCTCGATCAATATTTCGACGTCCTTGCGTTCAAGGCCGGGCATCTCGGCGGTGACCTCAACGGCCTCGTCGGTCTCGGTGATTTCGATGTTGGGGGTGAGCGACTTCGTGCCGTCGTTTGGGGCTATTGCTTGCACGAACTCGTTGAACAGCCTATCGATCTCCCGATGCAGGCCGAACAGCCCGAAATCCGGTCGCATTGGCGCGCTGCTCTCACGAAATGGAACCAATGACCTCATGGCATTCTCCTTTTTGCCTCGAAGACTTCAACTAGCGTGCGGATAATAGGCCGCGGCCGTCATGGACTGACCACGATCCGGTCTTCGACACGGGTGATGCCCGGTGCCGACCATGCGACACGCTCGGCTTCCTCGCGTTCGATCCACGAGCGAACGGTGCCTTTCAGGATCACCTCGCTGCCGTGGGTTTCGACGGTGATGCGATTGGCATCGACCTCCGCATTCCGCTTGAACGCCTCTTGGATCCTGCGCTGAATGTCGGTGGGCTCGACCTTGGGCTTCAGTGAGATGACGTTAGTCACGCCCTTGACCCCTTTTACCTTTCGCACGGCATTTTCGGCCGTGGTTTTCTGATATTGCCATTCCACCGTACCTTCGAGGGTCAGCCAGCCGTCTTTAACGATGACCTTGATATTTTCGTACGAAATGGGCAGTTGAGCCTTCAGACTGGCAATCGCATCGCGCGCGATGTCCGGATCGGGTCTTTGATCGATCGACGGCAGGCGGACCTCGATGTCATTCGCGACGGCATGCACGCCCGCGACGCGCTTCGCCGCGCGCTCGGCTTCCAGCCGGTCACTGTAACTTCTGGTGAATCCAGCCAGTGTGACCACGCCATCCTTCACTGAGATGGCGATGTCCTCGGCATCAAGATCGGGATCCCAGTTTAACTCTTCGCGGACGTCGCGTTCTATTTCACGGTCGGATCTCATGATTGGCTCCTGGTCTGTACAAAGCGGATTGTGGGATCGGCGGGTCATCACGCTACCGATCAACGCCAATCTTAGAAGGTGTCACACGTCCAGCCATGATGCTCATCAACTTTCGCAGCGGGTTTCGCGGTGCGGCGCTGTTACTGCGATATGATGAGGCTGACGTAGTAACCGCTTTGCAGCATTGACCGAGTTGATGATTGCTGTGAGCGGTTGGTTCAAATCGAGAGTGAGCGCAGCGACCATCTGGCAGGCGGCCGAGAGGCGCGCGATATGTAGCGGTTCGCTGCTCAAAGTTTCAATGCTGAGGCCAGGTTGCGGGCGCTCGAGAGTCTCCGCCACGAGCGCGTCCTGTTTGCCTCCGCCAATTCGATCTGCAACGCCCAGGAGCGGCGATCGGCGATCGCAGAGCGAAAGTTGATTGTTCTTCGCTACCCGCCCTTGCCGGAGAGATTGTGCCGGTCACCAATGCCGTTTTCGGGCAGACTTGGATTTGGCCCGTCGCTCAGGAACGCCAACACGGGCGAGGGGTATCCAGGCGGGAGGATCGCTTGCCGGAAACGTTTGGATCAGGCTCATCAGGACGAGTTCGTCCTCAACCGCGGTCGTTTCAATTTCACGGGCGGGCTGGGCTTTGGCCCGGCTCTTGTGACTTTGATGGCTCGATCGTCGTGGCGTCATCTCAGGTCCGCCTAGGCAGCCGTGCTCACGGCCGTAGGATTGGTCCCCTGCTGCTGCCGCGCTCGAAGTCGGAACGAGAATACGATCAGGGCGATGCCAAAGGCGATGGCGTACGCGCCCATCCACCAAGTCAGGACGAGAGCTCCGATTAATGGCGCGAAGAAAAGCAGCGTGCCATATGCGAGCGACAGAACGCCACTCAAGACCAGCCACCACCGGCCATGCTCCAGGTTGAGGCGAAAACCCGCAACCGTCATCAACCCGCCGGTGACGATCGCCCATGAGGCAACCAGTAACACGAAGGCAAGGACGGTAAGGCCCGGCCAGAGGAGGGCTCCGATGCCCACGGCGATATTGACCAGCCCTTCGAAGATCAGAAATCCCCAGCGGCCCCTGCGGCGCATCGCGCGGACCGCCGAGACGATCCCGGCCACGCCATCGACAAGCATGTACGCGGAGAACAGGAGCACCAGCGACAGCATTGTCGGGCCGGGAAAGATCAATGCGAGACATCCGAAGGTGATGCCGAGAATGCCTCGCACCAGGAACAGCCACCAGGTTGGAGCGAGCGCTGCCGTGGCAGCATCGGTTTGGGCGTCCGAGGGGCCAGTGAACGTCGTGCTGGTCATGACATGCTCCCGCGATCTGGCTTCGATTGACGTTTGGTGATGCTTAGCGCGTGCCGGATGACGGGCGCATTGACGGCCGTCAAAATTGTTTCCGTCCACCGTTGGGCCGTATCGATCTTCGCGGGTGACCGCTCAGATATGGACGAACTGCAGAGTTCCGATCGGCCAATTCTGATCTATTGGCTGACGCGATCGCGGGTACGTGGAAATTGTCTCCTGTCGGCGGGCTTGGGCGCGTGATCGCCGAGACAGACCTCTCGCCATTACGAAGCGTGGATCGCTAAGATAATTTTGCCGACTACATGACCCTCGGCCAGACGTTCGTGCGCCTTGTGGGCGTGCGCCAAGGGATAGCATTCCGTGATCGGAACTTTGAGTTTAGCTTCGTGGACCGCCGCGTTGAGGCGTTCGAACTCGCGAACGCCGGAAATGCCGTCATAGCGGATCAATTCCGTGCCGCGCCGCTTCTTTGGGGCCGGCTCGATGCCGTTCGGGTGCGCCAGCCGGCCGCCGGGCCGCAGCACGTTCAGGCATTTCTCCAGCGCATCTCCACCGACGAGCGCCAGGATGGCGTCGACGCCGTCGGGCGCGACGCGGCGCGCTTGGTCGTCGATGTCGATGCGCTTGCCGTCGACCACGACATGCGCGCCCATCTCCCGCACGAGTTCCACGCCTTCTTGGCTTGATGCTGTTGCGAACACCCGGGCGCCGCGAAGTCTTGCGAATTGCACGGCAAGCGTTCCGACACCGCCGGAAGCGCCGTGAATGATGATGGTCTCGCCCTTCTTCAGCTTCAGTGTGTCGTCAATCCCCTGCAGTGCCGTCAATCCCGTAATCGGGATCGCGCCAGCATGTCGCAGGTCAAGCCGTCTTGGGATTGGCGCGACCTTGTCGGCAGGCACGGCGACGTATTCGGCGTAGAACCCGCCTTTCGGGTTCTCCCAATTGTAGGAATAGACCTCGTCGCCGACTTTCAACCGTCGCACCCGCGAGCCGACAGCCGCGACGATTCCGGAACCGTCGTAGCCAAGTACCAATGGAAAATGCGGCTTTCGGGGCGCATAAAACCCTTCTCGGACGTCGGCATCCCACCGGCCAACGCCGGCGGTGTCGACAGCAATCATGACTTCGTCAGGGTCCAGCGGCGGCACCGCTAAAGCATGACCAGTGATCACCTCCGGTCCGCCGAAGCGCTCGATGGCCGCCGCAAACATGGTGCGGGGGACGTGCATCGTGTGATGCCGAAAAAGCGAAGCATTGCGGGGACGATCGAGCATGGTGGCTATCTCGCATGGGCTTTCCGCCTGCATGGACGAAATTGCCGGCAGCGACGCTGACGTCGGTCAATTTCGGAAAGCAAATGCGAGGGCGACAGTCCTCCTGCGCCGCCCTGTTGTTCCGCCGCGTGGACTAACCTTGATGGCCTTCAATCGCGGGTTCGGGGTAGGAACGCGCCCGAAATTCGTGCGCGATGAGCAGAGGAAATGGCGAGATAAGAATCCGGATGGTCGTGCTGCATAGCAGTAATTCGTGGAAGCTGTGCCTGGCCACGTCCTCATGAGTTCGGGTTCGAAAGATTTGACTAGGCCATCAACAACAAGGGCGGCCGAGACCACACTGGAGCAGATAACCTCAGCTCCGCGGCCAGACCATTTGATGGCTGTCAATTCGATCTGGGTTATTTGAAAACTGCGCTCGCGAAAGAAGCTCGGCACGGAACGGCGCATCGGCATCGGCAAGTTGATGTCCATCAACGTGGGGAAGTGACTAGCCATGTAGCCTGCGAGCAAACGGGTCGGTGCCAGCACGATGGGGCCCCCAATGCCGCGCCACGACTTCGTGCGAAGCGACGACGGAAGCGGATTTCGCACACTGGAAGAACCTCCGCCGCAGTTTGAATCGCACATGCGGGCGACGATCCAGGCCGCTATCGCAGTCGCAGTGATGTTGCTTGCGCTTTGGGTCGCGCGCGATTTCCTCGTTGCAATGATCTGGGCAGGCGTAATTGCCATCACCACATGGCCGTTCTACGTTAGATTTGCGCAGCTGATCTCTGGCCGTCCCTCATCATTACTAGCATCGTCGCTGTTTACTTGCATAATCGGCCTCGTTCTTCTCATACCCATTGTCTTGACCGTGCGTCAGGTCGCCCAGGGGAGCGATGCTTTTGTGCACGTGCTCAATAGCCTGCGCGAGAGCGGAGTTGTTGTTCCGGCCTGGCTTGCGCAGCTGCCGATCGCCGGCGAATACCTGGATCTCTGGTGGCGGGCCAACCTCAGCAATCCTGAGTCTCTCAAGGAATGGCTTCGCGGCGTAAACATCGAAAATCTGACTAGCTGGACCGGCACGCTCGGCGGCGCACTGCTACATCGTCTCTTCCTCTTCGCCATTACGCTGATTGCGCTTTCCTTGATGCTGCGCGACGGAATATGGCTGGCGGACCGGTCGGTCGTCACCGCTCGGCGGCTGCTCGGCAATCCCGGCACTCGCCTGATCGGCAAGATCGCCGCCGCAACCCGCGCGACCGTGAACGGAACGATCGCAGCGGCTATTGTGAAGGGCGCTGTCGTCGGTATTGCCTACGTCGTGATGGGCGTGCCGCATCCGCTGCTATTTTCAGCGATGACAATTGTATTGGCGATGGTGCCGCTCGGCGCCTGGGTCGTGCTTGCGGCGGCTTCTCTGACTTTGGTTGTTCAAGACGGCATCTTGCTGGTGCCTGTCGGACTGTTTGTCTTTGGCGCGGCGGTGCTGCTGATCGGCGACAATTTCATTCAGCCGGTTCTTATCGGAGGTAGCGCTGAGCTGCCCTTCCTGCTCGTGCTGATCGGAATTCTCGGCGGGATGCAGTCGTTTGGATTAGTCGGCCTCTTTCTTGGTCCGGTAATCATGGCGGCGCTCCTGACCGTATGGCGCGAATGGATCGGCATTCGGGAGTGACGGTCGGGGTGATCGTCACGATGTCCTCCTGCTTCTCTCGTCGTTTATCGAGGGAAAAAAACGGACCGCGCGGCTTTCGCCGGCGGTCCAAGTCTCGGGAGGAACGCCCACGGAGGGCAAGCGACGTGGGGGTCGCCAAATTCAATTCGCAAATCGAACGGCCTCATGCATTGACAAGGCGCAATTCTCTGCCTGCATTTTTGTATTTCGCGAGTGGCTGACGCCCATCAAGGTGCCGACGACCAATTGACGCAACATTGCGACCACCGGGACGGCGAGTATCGGGCCATGCCAGATAGCGGCTTCGAAGCATTTACGAAAAGTGGCGAACCCAACACGGCTCGCGCACTCCCGAGGCGTTCTCCTAACCTGGATCGGGAACTTCACGGCTCGACGGAGAAGCCTGCCGCAGAAGGCGCGCCGGTGCCGTCGCGAAGCCGCTGGCGCCGACCGCTGCTGGCCCTCGGTCCGATCACGCTGGTTGCCGGCGCGCTCGCGCTTTATCTGATGACCGGCCGCTACGTGTCGGAGGAAGACGTTTATGTTCAGGCGGTGAGCGCGTCGATCAGCGCGCAGATCTCGGGCCAGGTCATCGGCATCCCGGCAAAGTCGAACGCGCCGGTGAAGAAAGGCGACCCGCTCTTCAACATCGATACGGAGACATATCGGCTTGCGCTAGGCAACGCCGAAGCGCAGCTCGGCATTGCACGCGACCAGGCGCACACGCTGATCGAGACTTACCGCGCACGCCAGAAGCAGATCGATGAGGCAAGGGCCACGGTCGACTACACGCAGGCCAATTATGAACGCCAGCAGCAGCTCTACAACACTGGCGCCGCGCCTCGGGCGACACTTGATGCCGCAATCCGCGACTTTCAGGCGGCAAAGGCCAATCTGGCTAGCCTGGAGCGGGAGGCAGCGGCGGCGCTCGCCCAGATCGGCGGCAACCTGGATTTGCCGGTCGACCAGCAATCCACGGTCAGACAGGCGCAGGCAGCCGTCGATCTCGCCGCGCGCAACCTGCGACTCACCTCCATCGTCGCACCATTCGACGGCATTCCGCACAACGTCGAGAGCATCGCGATAGGCGTGTTCTTGAATGCCGGACAAGCGGCGTTTCCGCTGGTAGCGACGCGCGATCTCTATCTCGAAGCCAATATCAAGGAGACGGATCTCACCTATGTGAGGGAAGGAAATCCGGCGCGGGTCATCGTCGACGCCTATCCGGACACCCCGATTGCAGCGCGGGTAACGTCGCTGGCGCCGGCGAGTGGATCGGTCTTCGCACTATTGCCGCCGCAAAATGCCACAGGCAACTGGGTGAAAGTCGTGCAGCGCATTCCGGTTCGCCTTTTTTTCGATCAACCCGCGAACCACCCGCCACTGCGCGCAGGCATGAGTGTCAAGATCTCGATCGATACCGGCCACCAGCGATCGCTGCGCGAGTTGTGGCGTGACCTCACCGCGATTTTCGGGGCCTGACGTGGCGAGCAGAGCCGTAGAGAGCAGCATCGTGAACCGCGGAATGATCACAGCAACCGTGATGCTTGCGACTCTAATGCAGGCGCTTGATACGACGATAGCCAATGTCGCGTTGCCATATATGCAGGGCAGCCTGTCGGCAACGAGCGACCAAATCAACTGGGTCCTGACCTCCTATATCGTCGCGGCGGCGATCGTTACGCCGGCGACGGGCTGGCTCGAAGCAAGGCTCGGCCGCAAGCCATTATTCCTGACGGCGGTGATCGGCTTCATTGTGACCTCGATGCTCTGTGGGGCGGCCGTGTCGCTAGGACAGATGGTCGTCTTTCGACTGCTTCAGGGTATCTTTGGCGCGCCGCTGGTGCCGCTCTCGCAATCCGTGTTGCTCGACGCCTATCCGCCGGAGCAGCAGGGACAGGCGACGGCGATATTCGGCCTCGGCGTGATGTTGGGCCCCATTCTCGGACCGACACTCGGCGGCTGGTTGACCGACTCCTATAGCTGGCGCTGGGTGTTTTATGTCAACCTGCCAGTTGGCGTGCTGTGTGCGCTTGGCATTTTGCTGTTTCTCGGACGGCGCACCGAGCGGCCCCTTGCGCGGCGGCTCGATTGGCTCGGATTTGCGTCGCTCAGCCTGGGCATTGGCGCATTGCAGCTTTTTCTGGACCGGGGCGAGCGCCTCGACTGGTTTTCCTCTCCCGAGATTCAGTTGGAAGCCGCGCTTTTCGTGCTTGGCTTCTATCTCTTTACGGTCCACTCCCTGTCGACGGCCGATCCTTTCATTGATCTTGCGCTGTTCCGCGACCGGAATTTTGTCGTCGGGCTCATCCTGATTTTCATCGTCGGTGTCGTGCTGCTGGCGACGCTGTCGATGCTGACGCCCTATCTTGAAAAGCTCATGAACTATCCAGTGTTGACGGCGGGCCTCGTACTCGCGCCACGCGGTGTCGGGACCATGGTCGCGATGTTGTTGGTCGGGCAACTCATCCGGCATATCGACGGGCGCATCTTGATCGCGACTGGTTTCGGACTGACGGCGCTATCGCTCTATTTCATGACCGGCTTTACTCCCGATGTATCGCAGGGCACGCTGGTCCGCACTGGTCTGCTGCAGGGTTTCGGCCTCGGATTCGTCTTCGTGCCGCTCGGCACGGTGGCGTTCGGAACCCTTCCGCCAGCGTTGCGCACCCAGGGAACCGGGCTCTTCAATTTGATGCGAAATATCGGGGCGAGCATCGGCATTTCCCTGATGAGCTATCTGCTTGTGCGAAATTCAGCCACCACCCAGGCTGAACTGGTCGAGCACATTACCCTCTACCGGCAGGTGATACGCGACCATGCCCAGCATTTCGGTCTCGTAACCGTTCAGGGGCGGGCCGCTCTTACCCAACTCGTTTCAGCACAGGCAGAAGCTGTCGCGTTCATCGACAATTTCAAGCTGATGATGTTCGTATCCTTGCTGGCGATTCCGCTGGTAATATTGATACAACGTCCACGCCGAGCGCCTGGGAAAGAGAGTCCGCCAGGAAGGCTTGTAGAAGCGTGAGACGCCGGAAGCGTGAGACGCGGCGTGTCGGAGGCCCTAATGTCGATCAAGCATGAGTTGAGGGATGCGAGAGAACGATTGGGGCTGCTGTCGCTGTATCAACGCTTCGAGTACGTCGTCGTCATGTTTCTCACGGCGTTGATCGCCGTCATCGTTGTCGCCGCGCTGTGGACGCTGACCTTGAAGATTTTGTTTGGCCTGGTTCTCGCTGGAGGATTCGATCCATCTGACTACTCAGCGTTTCAGGCTGCATTCGGCATGATCTTGACGGTGATCATTGCACTCGAGTTCAAGAAAACGCTTCTGGTGGTTGCTGAGCGCCGTGATACTGTTGTCCAGATACGCTCGGTCGTGATGATCGCGTTATTGGCTATCTGCCGGAAGGTCATCATCCTCGATCTCACAGAGACGGACGCGCTGCACATCTTGTCATTGGCGGCGGCAATCGTCGCGCTCGGCGTTATCTACTGGCTGATAGGTCGTCGCGATCCGGCGGAGGAGGAGATGGCCTGACGATAGGGAGTACGAGGCGCTATCAACTGCTGTCGAAAACCGGAAATTGTTGGAGCGCACTACGCCCGACGGTTGCGTGAGCCCGATTTTCCTGCCGCGGCACGATTCATCCACGGAACGAGAGCGACGATCGTCAAGGCGACCGCCGCTGGCGATGGCAACGAGAAATGGGATTTGACAGTCAAATCACCTCCGTTGCTGCCGGAGACGCGCCATGCCATGCACGGCGCGTCTCCGGTATCATCCGAAGAGCTAGCTGGGATCGTTACCGCGAAGGCCGATCCGAGGTATTGGTGGTCGATCCGCCGGTATTCGATCCCGTGGTGCTCGAATCCGTCGTGGAACTGTCCATGACGATCTGCGTGACGAGCTTGTTGTCGGGATCGATCAGCACGATCCGGTCCGGCAGTTTGACGAAAAGAAGGTTCTTCGTCTCGGGAACCTGATCGCTAACGCTACCTGGCACCGACTGCGCTGACATGGAATCGGGAACTTTATTGCCAACCTTCGGTTGCTCGCCGGACGGCGCGGGCTGTGATGGCGAAGACGCGAGTCCCTGGCTGACAGCCTGTTGCTGACTCGCCGTCAAACTGGGGTGAACGTCGCCAGACGCCCGCTGGGCGGCGGCGAAGCTTACGCTACCAAGAAGCGCAACGGCGATCGCGCCTCCGCGAATTAGTTGGTGCATGATCGTCTCCTGAATAGACTGAGGGATTCGGATCAACCGAGGCGGTCGAGGATGTCACGACACTCGAGCCGCTTGGTGATCAGGCATTTATACATGTGACAAGGCCGGGCACGTTGACTGCCGTCAAGATCACACTTGAGAATTGATAGAACGAGTTGATTGTCCGACTTGGATGCGTTACGGAACCCGCGGCCATCCGAACGCATCCATCTTCGGTCCTCCCGATCCGCGCCGCTCGACCGGCAGGTAATCCACGCCGCCGCCGCTTTGCATTCGGACGGGTTGCGGATAGAGCTTGAGCAGCTCGAGGACGTTGTGCGGCATGTCGGTGCTCACGGGCAAGCCGAGCGACGTCGCGACGGAGGCCCATATCGGATAGTCGTGGGTCCATGTGCCGGAGGTTAGGGTGTCTGCGACGGCATCGGCTTTCTCCGCGGATAGTCGACGGGTCAGCAGCTCGCATGCGGCCTGTTTGACCTGGGTGATCGCCTTGCGGCCGACGTCGGCCATGATCAGCGTCCGGTCTTCGACCTTTGCAATCGGCTTGTCTGCCAAGACCTTGATCAGCGAGGCGGCCGGTGAGTCCCCGAGTTGCGGATCGATCGGGCCCAGCACGGAATGCTTGCTCATGACGATTTCGTCGGCGGCGAGTGCGATCAGTGTACCGCCCGACATGGCGTGGTGGGGCACAAAGACGGTGACCTTCGCCTTGTGCTCCCGTACCGCTTTGGCGATCTGCAGTGCGGCCAGGACGAGTCCGCCCGGAGTATGAAGCACGACGTCAATCGGCACATCGGCGTCCGTCATCTGGATGGCGCGCATGACGTCCTCGGAATCGTTGATATCGATGTAGCGCGCAAGCGGAAAGCCGAGAAACCGCATCGTTTCCTGCCGGTGCACCAGCAGGATCACCCGGGACTGTCGCTCGCGCTCGATCTGCGAAATCTTGCGCACCCGCAAGGCTTCGAGAACGTGCTGCCGCAGCATCGGCTGGAGCGCTGAGAATATGAAGAACATCCAGACAATATCGCCTATCGACATGGTGTCCTCCTCAGCAGGCCGAACGCCGGTTGGTCGTAACGGCTAGGGCATAGGGCAAAATGCGGCTTCGCGTGCAGAGCATAGAGATGTCATCTTCACCGGAAGCTCGCGCCGGGAACATTGAGCGCCGTCGTGCCGTGCACCATGATCGTTGTCAATATTTCGTGGCTCAGGGCGGCGCAAATTGACCTTCCTGTTACATTTCAATTGATGCCTCTCCAAACAGAGGCGCTACCATTTTTCGTAGGCCGACCGTCAAGGCCTGACCGACGATGGCCGAGCAGCGGCTCACGAACCAAACAATCTGGCGAGCCATCCCCTAGCGAAATTGGTGCAATTCGTTCTTCCATCAGGGAGATGAACGACGAGCCTGGTTCCCAATTCCCGCGCAACCGGTCGCGCGGCAAGTTCGGCGTTTTCCCTGGTCGGATAGTGACCGAGCTCGCACCCCTTGTCGTCGCGAACGACCCAGTCGTCGAAATTATCATCCGGAACAACGTAGATGGTCGCAACCATATGGAGAACTCCGCGCCACGTGCCAAGATACTGCAATGTCGAAGAGGGCACCGTGATAAAAATCAATTTCGTGCCCGTGTGAAAAAAATGCGAAACTGATGGCAGGAGAAGGCCGATCCGTCCGTCGAGTTTCCGATCGCCGCGGGAAAGGCCATTTTCGGAGTCTTCCGCGCGATGCTTATGGAATTCTCGTTGCAAGAGGGTTGATTGCGGGCTTCGCAGTCAGTTCGCGTTCTCCTCCTTGCACCCGAACCAGTTCTGGCTGATCTGCAACGGGTGCCGGCTCAGTTTTGTGATCATACTCTGCCGAGAGGCGAGAAGATCATCCCTCCATTGACGGACGTCATGGTCGGGCGAGACCTTGTTGGGCAAAGTTCTTTCAAAAGCTTGCTGCGAACAAAGCTGCGAACCAAAGTGCGCTGCTCGCGATCAGTGCCTATTCGCAAGGCAGGCGGCGTTTTCATTCGAAGCGGGTAGGCGGGAGAGATAGCGGTCGCCGCAGCGCGCTCCAGGAAGGAAAGTGACGATGCGCAATCCTGCTGCTCTAGCGATTGAAGATCAGTTGGTAACCATCCCAGCGGCCTCGCAATCGCTCTTCGGCAAGCTGACGGTGCCGCTAGAATCCAGCTGCCTTATTCTCTTCGCGCAAGGTAGCAGCAGTGGCCTTAGCAATCCTCGCAATCGCTACCTGGATCGCTATGTGGAGCGTCTGCTAAACGAGTCCAATCTTGCGACTCTCATTGTTGATTTGCTGACGGTCGAGGAGCAAGAAATAGACCTACGCACGAAAAGGTTGCGGCTCAACATTGCGCTGCTCGCCGAACGGCTAATTGGTGTGGCCGACTGGTTCGCGCAATACCCGGATACGAAGGGCCTACGGCTCGGCTATTTCGGAACTGACACCGGCATAGCGGCAGCATTGGAAGCGGCGGCCGCACGTTCCGATCAAGTTGGTGCGATCACGTCGCGAGGAGGCCGTCCCGATCTCGCCGGTGCTGCCTTGGTGCGCGTCAGCGCACCGACGCTGCTCATAGTAGGCGGAAACGACCTTGAGGCGGTTAAGCCGAACCGGGAAGCGTTCAAGCAGCTGAAATGCGAAAAGCAGTTCGCCCTCGTGCCCGGCGCAACACGTTTCTTCGAAGAGCCCGTTGCGCTGGACGAAGTGGCAGCGCTAGCGCGTCGATGGTATTGCAGACACCTCGTTGGGTGAACTCGATCCGCCAAGAGGCGGCAAGGGATCGATTGAACTAGCGTTTCGGAGCCGCTGCGTGAAGCCTGGACGCGAAATTTCTAGAGAGGGGGTTCTCGCAGGCCGCTGACGTCGGGAATGTCAAGACCAAGTTACCGACAACTCGTCAGCGAGTTCAGCCAAGTCGCACAAAGCGAGGCGGGCCGCATGCGGAGCGATTTGTCAGCCTAGATAACTGCTATCCCCTTAACACCTTCTCATATTTCTGTAGATGCTTGGTTGATGTGAATGCCGATGGAATCTTACGCACAGCAAATCATCGATTTCGTGCGTCAGAACGAGGCCTGGGCACCGCCGATTGTTTTCGTGCTCGCTTTCGGTGAGTCGCTAGCGTTCATCTCGATATTGGTTCCGGCTTGGGCTGCGTTGATCGCGATTGGCGGGCTGGTCGGCGTGAGCGAGATCGAGTTCTGGCCGATCTGGGTCGCCGCCTCGATGGGCGCGGGCCTCGGCGATTGGGTATCCTACTGGATCGGCTTGAAACTGGGGAAGGCCATCTACCACAGGTGGCCTTTCTCCCGGCATCCGCATCTCATTTCGAAGGGGGAGTCCTTCGTAAAGGAATGGGGCGTGTCCGGCGTCTTCATCGGTCGCTTCTTCGGCCCATTGCGCGCAGTCGTTCCACTTGTCGCCGGCATCTTCGCGATGCCCTATTGGCCCTTTCAGGTCGCCAATTTCGCTTCGGCATTCCTGTGGGCAGCCGTGGTCCTGCAAATTGGCAAATTCGGTTCGGAGGCCCTGACTTGGCTCTGGGAGTAGACGACACCAATTACGGTGCTCAAGAGTGCTGCAATGGAGAAATTCACTGCGAGAAATTCTGCTCTGCTTAAGAGCCACCTGAGTATTGCGATTTGTCATTCTGACACCGGGCGTTGCGAACGCCCATGGCTCGAATGAAATAATCGGGAATATATTCAAGGTCGCGAGCCCCAAATGCAGCCTCGCAAAGATCAAGATCAACGGCAGCAAAGGGTTATCGAAGCCGACAACTTCGGTGGATAGCCCGGTTCGTTCAGGCTGCCGCGAGCCGGTGGCCGCTGCTAAGTCGGTATCCAGGCGGCATGGCGCCCGCGATCATCAGCATTTCGCCTAGCGTTTCGGAACTCACAAGTCCAACCAGCCGGTCCGCACCATCAAGGACGCCGACAGCGGGCGCACCTTTTTCCTGCAGGAGTTTGAGTGCGTCTTCCAGCGTGCAGCGACGGTTGCAGGTCGGGAAAGGCGACAATGTCACGTCCTTTATCCGGGCCTCGGGGCCGAGCTCTTTCAGGGCGCCGATCAGGTCGGCGCGGGACAGCATGCCGAGCGGTCGCTGCGCATGATCGACGATCGGGAATTCACGCTGGCTCGTGCGCAGCAGGAGCTCGACCGCCTCGTCGAGGCGCGATTCCGGCGTGAGCATTGCGAATTGCGTCATCGTCGCGGCGTCGACCGGCACGCCTTGCGACAAGGAGCGCAGGCCGATCATATGGGCCTCCGCGGAGGCCGCCAGATAAACGAAGATCGCGATGAAGATCAGCATCGGGCTTCCGAACAGACCGATAAAGCCGAGCGCGAACGCGACCCATTGACCGATCATTGCAGCGATCTCGGTGGCACGCACGAAGCCGAGCCACGCTGAGAGGAGCGCGCGCAGGATGCGTCCGCCATCCATCGGAAAGGCGGGGACCAGGTTGAAGAGCGCGAGGAACAGATTCACCGATGCGAGCCGGTCGACCATCGAGACCTTGGCGCTCTCGACCGCCGCGAGCGCGCCGCCGTCCGGTGTCGCGCTCGTGACGAGGACGAGACCGAACGCGATCACGACATTGACCAGCGGGCCCGCGATCGCGATGAGAAATTCCTCAAGCGGCTTTTCCGGAATGCGCTCCAGCCGCGCGACGCCGCCGATTGGAAGCAAGATGACATCGGGTGTCAGAACGCAGAAGGCGCGCGCCGTCAGGATGTGGCCGAACTCATGCGCCAGCACGCATAGGAACAGAAGCATCATGAACAGAAGGCTGCTCCAGGCCGCATTGGCCCCGCCCGAGACGTAACTCGCGCCGAAAATCCAGGCGAGGAAGAGGATGAACGTGATGTGGATTCGGACGGCTGTTCCAGCGATGGAACCGAGCTTCAGGGACCAAGACATGGCTTTCCTCGCACCGGTCGAGCTTCGGGGCACAGGTAGGATGAAGCGGCTGTCCTGCTGCCGCACTGACAAACCGCAAGCCCAACGGTGTCAATCCGTTTGCATATTTCGGGGTCCGATCCCCGGCCCAGGGTCATACCTTGCAGGCCGAACACTCTAAGAATCTCGAAATTCTCCCAATGCCCGTGATCACGGGAGAGTCGGAGTTGTCTCGTGCGCGCCTCGATCGCCACTTCGTGACAAGAGCGGCCCTCTCATTAAAGGCGGCTCTCGTGAGCAGGCCGGAGGAGGTGACGTCGTTAGACATCTGAGACGTTCACACGCGACTCATGCACTGACGACAAGGACTAAGCGAGCCAGAGGTCTTTCCAAAAAAGCTGTTGTGCGAACGAGAGTTCCTCTCAACGCGGCTGATTGCGCCTGCAAAATGAGATTCCGCGGCTATGCCAAGGAAGGTGCGTGAGGTATCTTGAGCGTGGCCGCGTCGCTGCGCGTGCAGGCCGGATCATCGTAAACGCGGATTGCACCGGATTGCCTCAACTCGTCTTGCCCATAGCCGCCGCTCAAAAGACCGACACCCAGGGCCCGGCATCGTATTGCCGCCAGCATGTCCCAGACGCTATCGCCGACAACCACTGCTGTTTCGATAGGTGCTTCCAGTCGGGCGGCGGCCGCGAGAAACAGGTCCGGATCGGGTTTGGCATATTTGACCTGAGCGCGTCACCACCGGGATCCTGTCTGGATCGACGCAGAGCGCGGCCAGATTGACGGCTGCGGTTTCGATGCGGCCGCTGGTCGCAATCGTCCACGGAATACCGGCCTCCGACAACCACGACAGCAATTCTCGCGCTCCCGGCAGGGGCCGGATGTATCTGGCCTGCTGACGGTACGCGGCGGCGTGGCCCGCGCGCAGCCGTTCCGCGCGCTCATCGCTAATCTCGAACCCGGTCTCGCGCAGAAGCTGGTCGGTGAACAAGCCGCCGCTCATGCCGATCTTGCGATGGATGCGCCACACCGATAGTTCAATACCTTCAGCGTCAAGTGCGTGCTTCCAGGCAAGGACGTGTTGGTACACGCTGTCCACCAGCGTTCCATCAAGGTCAAATATAAAGACGGGCTCAATACGCATCGACGTCTCCCTGTTCGATAGCATTGTCATCTGCAGTGACTGAGCATCTTCGATTTGGCGGTGCCAGCGAGCGGCAATCCCCGGCCTTGGCGATCAACCGCCGTTCAGGCAGCGAAGACAAAGGTCAACCACAGCGCAACTGCTCCGACCAGATAACGATTTTGCTGATGGTATTGCTGGCGACGGCGCCGAGAATGGCCACCGCCGCATCCGACGTGCTCAGGGTATCGGGTGAGAGGCGCGCGATGCACCCACGGCTCGCTTGACGTCGACGCCGGCCCCGTTCGAGGCCGATCAACAGCCCGATGCCGAGCGCGACCGCGAGACGGGAGATCAGCTCTTGGAGGTCCTTGGACGGGTCCATGTCCAGACTGTTCTAGGCGCGATCGGGTCCCAGTTTCAGATCAAGCAAAAGGATCAGGCGCTGGCTCGTCAGCCAAGCGCGGAGCACCTATGCGACCATTGCGCCGCTCGGCAATGACTGCCAGCGTTCGATCGGGTATCCCTGGTTGCAAGAGTGCAAAATCCATCATTTACCGAAATCTAGCGGCTCCGGCCTCGCGAGCACCTTGACTGACGTCAGCTTTCTTGAGGATTTTCAGCGGCCAATATCTTTGTCGGCCGCTCGGTGCAGCACATCGCGATGTGGATCGTGCGCCCGCAAGCAGGGTAAACGTCTTGCCACACAATCCGATGCAATTCCCATTCAACCGGCGTGCCTAGCGACAGCTACTGGCCTGTCAAGGTGTGTGAGCGAGGACGACTGCAAGGCAGAGATAAGTGGCGAAACGCAGCATGAAAACGGCGCAGCGCGAGCGGTGGCGCAAGTTGTCGGATGCGCGGGCGAGGGCCGCGGGTCGCGGCCGTCTCAAGCCAGGCTCGCGCGGCCGCCGATTCTTCCGTATCGAGATAGCGCCGACGCGCCGGTTCGTCACGTTCTGTCACCCCTCTCAAGATCGGTCGCTCCACTACGCTAACTCGATCGGAGGCGTTGCTGGGTGTCAGTCATTCTTTGAATCAAGACTCCGGCGCCGGCGACAGTCGCTGCTAGGATTCGGTAAACTGTCGAGGCTCCTTCGAGAGATGTATTGCGCATCTAGATGGCCATGGTGCCGGAAGGACGGGTTGACTCACTCGAAAGAGAGAGGCTTAATCATGATGGATCATGCGCGCCAGGCGACGTGTTCCTCCATCGATGACATGACGCCCGATGATGCTGCACAGCGCTGAGATGCGGTGGTTCTTCGTGGGTCCCGCGCCGGAATGGGTTCTGGAGTGGTTCGACGCCGGAGAAGGACGGCTACCGGAGCGGCTGGAAAAGCTAAGGACCGATTCCTACTTGGTCTTCTTCGGGTCCTCGAGCGTCGGGGTGAAGTTGCGCGAAGCGCCTGGGAAAGGTCATCTCAGTTTCGAGATCAAGGCGCTGCGATCAGCACCTAGAATTGTCGAGCCTCGCCCGGGCATCCTGGGAAAGGCGGATGCGTGGGTGAAATGGTCCGTCGAGTTGCCCCTGGCGGAGGATCTTCGGCAGAGCATGCGGGAGGGATCGCGCTGGATCGACGTCGAGAAAAAGCGTTGGCTACTCAAGTATGAGTTCAAGGCTGACGCTGCACCGAAAGAGGTCTTGAAGGAGGCGAGGCCCGACGAGGGATGCAACGTGGAGTTAACGGAACTGGTGGTGGTGGGAGGCCATTGGTGGACGATTGGATTCGAAGCGTTTGGTCCGCCGGGAAGGGTCGACCGCCATCTGCTGGCAAGTCTTGAGACGTTCTTTTCTGGCTCCAGGGCGAAGACTCCGTGCCCGCTCTTGGACGCAAATTCGCTGTCGTACCCGAGTTGGTTCACCAACATCGGCGTCGGTTGAATTACACGCGTGGCAGGCGGGGCCCCCGGCCAGCGATCCCGACGTTGTAGGGATGGGATATCTCGGTGTTGCGCCAAGCGGCACCATCCACGAGGGTGGTGTGAGGAGCACGGCTGGATGCCGGCCCGATCGGCACGCACGCGACCGCGCCTTCATCATTGCCCGTCGCGATCCGTCGCTGAGGCAGCATTGCTGGCCCGGCGCCCCTTTTTCGCGGATGAGTTCCTTAACAAATCCGCCTTTGGAGACAACTGCGCCTGTTGCGCAAGGTCGACCTGAGGGGCTGGCTAGGCAAGCCGCTTGCGAAGGGTGAGCATGGTAACCGGAAGACGCGAGAAACGGCCGCCACCAGCCAGATTTCCCGTATTCAATACCGCCCCCAAATGGTCCCGCCTTCCCGAGACTGGCATTGGAGACTTAGCTCGATTGCGGGGCCGTCGGAGAGCGACACCGCTGCGGCCGGGGGCGCGCCCGGCTATACCAAATGAGGTCGACGACCACCGGCTAGTTGACCGATATCAACGCGGCCGGGCGGAAATTCAATAATGATATTAGGGAGCGCCTTCGGGCTTGAGCGGCGAGCTGAAGGAAGCAACCGATGAATATCGAGAAATACACTGAGCGTTCGCGCGGCTTCATCCAGTCGGCGCAGTCGCTTGCCATGCGCGACGGCCACCAGCAGTTCTCGACACTGCATCTGCTGAAAGTGCTGCTGGACGACAATGAGGGACTGGCGAGCGGCCTGATTGACCGCGCCGGGGGCAACTCCCGCGCCATCCTTAAAGCGACTGAGGAGGCGCTGAACAAGCTGCCAAAAGTTTCGGGCAGCGGTGCCGGACAGGTCTATCTCGCGCCGGAACTGGCGCGCACCTTCGATGCCGCCGAGAAGGCGGCCGAAAAGGCCGGCGACAGCTTTGTCACTGTCGAGCGGCTGCTGCTGGGTCTGGCACTCGACAAGAACAGTGAAGCCGGCGCCATCCTGAATAAGGGCGGCGTGACCGCGCAGAATCTCAATTCGGCGATCGAGGCCCTGCGCAAGGGCCGCACCGCGGATTCCGCCACGGCCGAGAACGCCTATGATGCGCTGAAGAAATATGCCCGCGACCTGACGCAAGCCGCGCGCGACGGCAAGCTCGATCCGGTGATCGGCCGTGACGAGGAAATCCGCCGCACCATCCAGGTTCTCTCCCGTCGCACCAAGAACAATCCGGTGCTGATCGGCGAGCCCGGCGTC
Source organism: Bradyrhizobium genosp. SA-4 str. CB756 (assembly GCF_000473125.1). Taxonomy (NCBI): domain Bacteria; kingdom Pseudomonadati; phylum Pseudomonadota; class Alphaproteobacteria; order Hyphomicrobiales; family Nitrobacteraceae; genus Bradyrhizobium; species Bradyrhizobium genosp. SA-4. The sequence goes on from NZ_KI421499.1 coordinate 2,073,525, forward strand.
GGCAAGACCGCCATCGTCGAGGGTCTCGCGCTGCGCATCGTCAATGGCGACGTGCCCGAAAGCCTCAAGGACAAGAAATTGCTCGCGCTCGACATGGGCGCACTGATTGCCGGCGCGAAATATCGCGGCGAGTTCGAGGAGCGGCTGAAGTCCGTGCTGCAGGAAGTGACCTCCGCGGAAGGCGGCATCATCCTGTTCATCGACGAGATGCACACGCTGATCGGCGCAGGCAAGGCCGACGGCGCTATGGATGCGTCGAACCTGCTCAAGCCCGCGCTGGCGCGCGGCGAATTGCATTGCATCGGCGCCACCACGCTCGACGAATATCAGAAGCATGTCGAGAAGGATGCGGCGCTAGCGCGGCGTTTCCAGCCGATCTATGTCGGCGAGCCCACCGTCGAGGACACCATCTCCATCCTGCGCGGCTTGAAGGACAAATACGAGCAGCACCACGGCGTGCGCATCGCCGATTCCGCGCTGGTGGCAGCCGCGACGCTCTCGAACCGCTACATCACCGACCGCTTCCTGCCCGACAAGGCCATCGATCTGATGGACGAGGCCGCGGCGCGGCTGAAGATGCAGGTCGATTCCAAGCCGGAAGAACTGGATTCGCTCGACCGCGAGATCATCCGTCTCAAGATAGAGCAGGAGGCGCTGAAGAAGGAAAGCGATCCGGGCTCCAAGAGCCGGCTGCGGACGCTGGAAAAGGAGCTCGCCGATCTCGAGGAGAAGTCGGCGGCGCTGACGGCGCGCTGGAACAAGGAGAAGAACAAGCTCTCAGATGCGGCGAAACTGAAGAGCGAGCTCGATGCCTTGCGCATTGAACTCGCTAACGCGCAGCGTCGCGGCGAATTCCAGCGCGCGGGGGAGCTTGCCTATGGCAAGATCCCCGAGGTGGAGAAGAAGTTGGCCGAGATCGAGGAGAACGAGGCGCCCGGCGAGATGATGGAGGAGGCGGTCACCGCCAACCACATCGCGCAAGTGGTCTCGCGCTGGACCGGTGTTCCTGTCGACAAGATGCTGGAAGGCGAAAAGGACAAGCTCCTCAAGATGGAGGAGGCACTCGGCAAGCGCGTTGTCGGCCAGGCCGAAGCCGTGCGTGCGGTGGCAACCGCCGTGCGACGTTCGCGCGCAGGCTTGCAAGACCCGAACCGGCCTACCGGCTCGTTCATGTTCCTGGGGCCGACCGGCGTCGGCAAGACTGAGCTGACCAAGGCGCTCGCGGAATATCTCTTCAACGACGAGACCGCGATGGTCCGCCTCGACATGTCCGAATACATGGAGAAGCACTCGGTCTCCCGTCTGATCGGCGCGCCTCCGGGCTATGTCGGCTATGACGAGGGCGGCGCGCTCACCGAAGCGGTGCGGCGGCGGCCCTACCAGGTCGTGCTGTTCGACGAGATCGAGAAGGCGCATCCGGACGTGTTCAACGTGCTGCTGCAGGTGCTCGACGATGGCCGCCTGACTGACGGCCAGGGCCGCACCGTCGACTTCCGCAACACGCTGATCATCATGACCTCGAACCTCGGTTCGGAGTTTCTGGTGAACCAGCCGGAGGGCGACGATACGTCGGCCGTACGCGATCAGGTGATGGGGATGGTGCGCTCGCACTTCCGCCCCGAATTTCTCAACCGCGTCGACGAGATCATCCTGTTCCACCGCCTGCAGAAGAGCGAGATGGGCCGGATCGTCGAGATCCAGTTCGCGCGGCTGCAGAAGCTGCTCGAAGACCGCAAGATCGCGCTGACGCTCGATGCCTCCGCACGCGACTGGCTCGCCGACAAGGGCTGGGATCCCGCCTATGGCGCCCGCCCCCTGAAGCGGGTGATCCAGCGCAGCGTGCAGGATCCGCTCGCCGAGATGATTTTGGCCGGCGAGGTGAAGGACGGCGACAGCGTTGCAATCTCGTCTGAGGGCAATGTGCTGACCTTCAACGGCAAGGCGGCGCAGACCGCCGAGGTAGCCCAGTTCGAGGCGCCGCAGGCCAGGCGCAAGCTGCATTAAAGGGGAATGACGTCGTGCTGATCGACGACGCCTCATAGCCGGCCAGCCATGTGTACGGGCGATTAAGCTGAGTATCCCGCCGGGACAGAAGCGAGTGTAGATGTGGGGGAGGCGGAACCCGGGGAGGGTGCCCGGGTTCCTAGCCCGCCGGAACAGCATCCTTCCCTCTCGGGACCGCTCGGCATGGCCGCCCTGTTAGTTCACAAGCCGGCTGAACGGTCGGTGAACTATTGCACTTAGGAACTAAGAACGCACGAGCAATGGGTTCGGAAAATCGGGGAGCAACTATCATCCGCCTGCGGTGGCCGGCCTTGCGACGTAAGGGATTTCCGCCAGCCGCCAAGTCGACTTCACCCCGGTCATCACAGAAGTACGTTTTTGAGGCCGCGCCATCTCGGCGCGGCTATGAACACGTTCTGGGGGAGCAAGGCGCTGAGGAGACCCGAACACAGCCGATGATCATGTGCCTCACCGAGCGTGAGCGCGAGATGGACCGGCAGCCCGTTGGTGTCCACCACCGCGTGTATCCTGCTCGCGAGGCCTCCTCGCGCGCGACCCATAATCAGGGGCACCAAGCCAACCCACTTGCATGAAGGTGCTTTTTGATGCTGACTGCTTGGGCTAATCTATCGTACTTCAAGACAGTGATGTCCTTTTCGCCAGCGCCCTCGAGAAGGCCCAGTGGGCAAGGACCTTCACCTAGGACGATCAGCTTGGCCGTCCAGCGGCGGCGAGATGGGTGCGCGCGATCGTACTTCAGGACGATGGTGCCCTGTTCGCCTGCACCCGCGAGAACGCCCAGTGGGCAAGGACCTTCTAGGACGATCAGCTTGGCCGACCAGTGGCGGCGAGATGGGCTCGCGCGTTCGCGCGTTCGATTGGGAGAAGACTCCGCTTGGGCCGATTGCCAGTTGGCCCCAGAGCCTCAAGACCACCATTGACCTCATGATGGCATCGCAACTCGCGATGAATCTGATCTGGGGTCCCGAGCGCATCCTAATCTACAATGAGGTCCATCGGGCGTTCATGGGGACGATGCATCCTCGTGCCTTCGGTCGACCGGGGCGCGAAGTCTGGGGCGAGGTATGGGAGGCGGCTGAAGAGGCGATCCACCGCCGTGTTTTCGCGGGCGAGACCGTTACGCTGGAAGACCATCCCTGGACGCTCCTGCGCAACTTCGGTCCTGAGGAAGCGTTTTTCACGACGTATTTTACGCCCATCCGCGACGAGACGGGCGCGGTCGTCGCCAATCTCGCCACTGCTTTCGAAACCACCAACGCCGTAAAGGAAAAGGCGGCGCGGGACCAGGCCGAACGGGCCTTGCGCAAGAGCGAAGCCAAACTGCGCGAGGTACTCGAAGGGATCGGCGAGGCCTTTTATGCGCTTGATCAGGATCAACGTTTTCTTTACGCAAGCCGCAAGGCACTCGAGATTTGGGACAAGAAGTCCGACGATTTGATAGGCATCCCGTTTCTCTCAGCGTTCCCGAACGCTGTCGGCGCGCCGGACTATGAGGCGCAGCGGCGCGCACTCGAGACAGGGACGGCGCAGCATTTCGAGAGCGCCTCGCCTTTGATTGGGCATTGGTTCGAGGTCGACATCTATCCAACCTCGACCGGTGTTTCTGTTGCGTTCCGAGACATCGATCGGCGTAAACAAGCAGAAGCGTTACTGCGGGACAGCGAAGCGCGGCTAAAGGCGGCAGTCGAACTAATCGGCTTATCGCCTTATTCTGGCGACCCTAGGACCGGCGCTCTCGACTGGGATGCACGCCTTAAGGCAATGTGGGGATTACCCGCTGACACCACCATCGACGCGCCGATGGCTGTCGCGGCCATACACCGTGACGACCAGGCTCGGGTCGCAGCGGCGTGGGAAGCCTCACTCGACCCCGATAGCGATGGCGTTTTCGTGGCCGAGTACCGTGTGCATGGAATCGAGGATGGCATAGAACGTTGGGTCTCTACCCACGCCCGAAATTTCTTTGAAGGCCGACAGCCGGTCCGATTCATCGGTGCCATACGCGAGATCACGGAGGAGAAGCATGCCGAGGCGCGTCTACGCGAGAGCGAAGCACGGCTGCAGGCGGCCGTCGATCTCGCGCGGCTCGGCCGCTATGCTTGGAATCCGCAAACCAATGAGTTGCAATGGGACGACACGTTGCGGGCAATGTGGGGCCTGGCTGCAGGCGCCCCTGTCGATTACGAGGTGTGGAGGGCCGGCGTGCATCCAGACGATCTTGCACGTGTCGAGGCTGCGGTCCAGCGGTGCGTCGACCCGCGGGGTGATGGGGTCTGCGATATCGAGTACCGGGTCATCGGAAAAACGGACGGCGTGGAACGCTGGATCGCGACGCGCGGGCGGACCAATTTCGAGAACGAGGCGCCTGTTGCGTTTTTCGGTATCGCCCTGGAGGTCACCGAGCGCAAACGTATTGAAGAGAGGTTCGAGCGCCGCATTGAAGACCGGAGGCGCGAACTGGAGGAGGCCAACCAGCAGCTCCGCTCTCAAATGGAGAAACGTAAGTTTGCCGAAATCGAGGTCCAGCAGCTGCAGCGGCTCGATGCGATCGGGCAGATCACGTCAGGCGTGGCGCACGATTTCAACAACCTACTCGCAGTCGTACTCACCAATGCGCGTCTGCTCGCTCGCACAATGGAACGCCCTGACGACCGGGAAGGCGTCGAACTCATCCGGACCGCTGCTGACCGGGGCAGGAAGCTCGTTGCGCAACTCCTCGCCTTTTCGCGGAAACAGAAACTTGCACCCCACGAGGTCGATCTAAACAGCGAGATCGCCGAAATCGGCGATCTGCTCGGCGCCACCTTGGGCGGGACGGTGCAACTCAAAACGATATTTGCTCCGGATCTCTGGCCCGCTCTGGTCGATCCAAACCAAATCGAGATGATCGTTCTCAATCTCGCCATCAACGCCAGGGACGCGATGCAGCCGGGCGGCACGCTCACCATCGAGACGTTCAACACCGTCATCGAAAGCGAGTCCTTCCGGCCGGAAGAGCCGTCGCCGGGAGACTACGTGGTTCTCGCCGTCAAGGATACCGGCACCGGTATCCCAGACGATATCCTGCTGCATGTGTTCGAGCCTTTCTACACGACGAAAGAGCCAGGAAAGGGCTCTGGCCTCGGATTGGCGCAAGTCTTCGGTTTTGCCAAACAGTCCGGTGGTGGCGTGCGTATTGAGACTCGCCTCGATCAGGGCACTGCGGTGAAGGTCTTCTTGCCTCGCGCGGGGGGCGACAATGATGATCACCATGCGGACACCGTTGATGCGAGCAAGCGTCTGCAGGCCACCAAGAGATTTCGTGTTCTGGTCGTAGATGACGAAAAGGCTGTCCTGAGGTCCATGGTTAGGATGCTCGATGTTCTCGGATATGCAACGGTGTCGGCGGAGAGCGGCAGCGAAGCGCTTCGCATGCTCGCAAGCAATCAGGAAATAGATCTCGTTCTCTTGGATTTCGCCATGCCGGAAATGAGCGGCGGCGAGCTTGCGAAAGCGATCCGTGCGATGCGGCCAACTTTGCCAGTCATCCTTATCACCGGCTATTTGGATCGCGCCGTCCTGAATGAGTTAAACGACTTGCGAATTATTTTGAAGCCGTTCACGGAAGACGACCTAGTTAACGCGATCGGCGCCGCACTAAAATAGGGCGAGCTTCTGATGTCGTTGATGACCCCGTCGCGTCATTTCGCTGCGACGCGGAATTTGATCGCTATCGGGGCATAGCTGGGGATTAGAATCATCTCGGACACCCATGGCCTGCTCGGCCCGAGGCTGGTCGATGGCTGGCCAAAGTGGCGCATATCATCCACGCCGGTATGTTGGTCGCGTGGACGTTCTCGAGGACTGCGTCGGATTGCGCCCGTCACCGCAATCAGAGGAAAGATCGATACAGGTGAGTGGGCAAAAAATGATCCGGATACTCAGATCGTACGGCTGGGCGGGCGAAGCTTCTACGTCTTGCACGATCTTCAGGAACTGCAATTCCACCCTGCAAGGCGCGGATTTGACGTGGTCATTTCAGGCCACTCGCATCGACCACGGATCGAAACTATTGACAGGATCCTCTACCTGAACCCAGCAAGCGCCAGCCGCCCGTCACATTGGCGACTCTGGAACTGACCGCGAGCGGCTTCAGCCCACCATTCACGAGCTTAGTTGCGCCAACTGATCGCACAAACGGCGCGACTTAATTTCGGGAGCTTGTCGAACACCAGCTCACTTCGGCTGCTAAAGCGCTGGCGGAGGCGGGGCAGGGGCATTCGGTGGGCAAGCTCGTACTCGTTGCTGACTGAATATTTCCGCCGCGTTCTCGCAGCGTTCAATCGACCCCAACTCTGATGCGGCGATATACGAGCGAGAGGAGCCAAGGCACCTGGGTCCAAGGGCAAGGACGGGTTTCTCAAGGTGATTGTGCGGTTGAAAGTTTTCCACGTGAGTCTAACTGAGACGAGAGGTCGATCGGGAGTCTTTTCGAGCGAACACGAAAGGCCACCCAAGCGGCACCCACCATCCTTGTAGGCGACTTCGGCGCTTTGGGTTGCCCGTGATTTTCTGCCGGCACTGAGCTGGACCGGGGTAATTGCAATCAGCACTTGGCTGTAGGCGTTCATCATCCTCGGGGATTCCGCCGAGTACATCGCCAAGCTGCCCAAGGCGGAACTTACCCTGCCGGACGGGCAAGCCGCCATGGAGGCGCTGATCCTGGCGGCGGAGAGCGGCGGGCCCGGTGATGCTGGCGCGGATCGGCGTCATGCGGCCTTGAACCACAACCAAGTCCGCAAATTCAATCCGACGCAAAAGGATCCGCACTGGGGCCGGCGCAACTCAAGAGGAATCATCCATTGACCGTTTTCGTCTATGTCAACATCAGCAAGCCGGCCGGCGAAATCAACCACCAGGGTATTTTCAAGCCGGGATGCCGCAGAACCGTGCAGCCCTAACCCGACCCTCTCCCCGTGAAGAACGGGGAGAGGGGAACAGCCAGGCTCAGTCGATCACCTGGACGACCTTCTGCTGCTGCGGGTCAACCAGCACCACCTCGTCGCCGATGGCGAGATAGCGGTAGTTGGCGAGCTCCGGATGGTTACGCGCCAGCTCTTCCGGCACCGGCTGCAGCGACAGACAGTTCGACGCGGAGGTTCCGCCTCCGCCGGCCGAAGGCGAGGTCGAGCCGACCGTAGTCGAAGAGCTCCGCACCAATTCTCTGAACCGCCTGCGCGTGTCATCGCTGATGACGACACGATCGCGGCCGTAAGCGGCCGCCCCGCTGTAACCCGGTCCGTCGTCGAGAATATCGACAACCTCGCGCCGCCGCGGATCGATAATGGCAACGCGGTTGTCGATCACCGTGTACTCATAGTCCCGGTATTGCGGCATGATCCGCACGATATCGGGCGGCAACCGGCGCGCCTGCACGCCCTGCGGCAACCGCGCGCCGACAGTGACCTGGACATTGAGATTCTGGCTGGTGGCAGTCCTGTCACGCCGCAGCTGATCGACGACTTGCCTGCGCTGATCGTCGTTGAGCGCGGCCGAGGAAGTCTGACGGTTCGATTGGTCCGGCGCTTGGCCGGTCTTCTGGGTCTGTGTGTTGTCGGCCGGCCGCGCGCTCTGCTGCGGCGAGGACGTGGAGGGCCGGGCGGCCTGATCGCGTTGCTCCTTGCGATCGCGATCGATCTGCTGCTGGGTCTGCTTCGTATCGGCCGGTCTGGTGGCGTCCTGCGCGCGGTCCTGCTTGGGTTGACCCTCGCGGCCCCGCAGCTTTTCCTCAGCCTGTTGCTTCTGGTCGGCAGCCGTGGCATCGCGGCCCTGCTGCAGGTCCTTCTGCTGCGCCGTGCTCGAGGGCGCGCGCTCGCTACGGCTGGGCTGATCCTGGCTCTGCCGGGTCGGCTCCTTGGTCTCGCGGCCCTGCGGCTTCTGCGCCTCCTTGCTGCGCTCGGCCGGCGACGGGGCCTCACCGCGCTGCATGTCCTGGGCGACGCCCTTCGGCTCGGACTGCGCGCGCTCCTTGATGCGATCAGCCGCGCCGCCGCGATCCATCTCCTTCGACTGGGCGGCTGGATGGTCCATTTCCCTAGACTGAGACGCCGGTGACTGGGCGCGGGGACTCTCCTCGCGCTTCTGCGAACCTTCCGGCGATTGCGCAATGGCGGCACCGGCGCCAATCACCAACGCCATCGCCGTCGTGTAAAGCCAATTAATCCTCATGGGAGAATCTCCTGTTGGTTTTCCCCGTCCGTCTCGGATTCGGCAAACTAGCTTGCCGCGTTTGGTTCCAACATGACGACGGTCAACCGGGCCGAGGCGCGAAATCCCGGGCAAGTGGCTGGTTCTCGATACATCGAGGACCGGCAAGAGGCTGCCCGATGGGGTCCGCCTAGAGGAGCTGCGCCCAGTCTTCATGACTATGGTCACGCGAACGGCGATCGAAATCAGCCGGGATCCTTCCGCTCGGATCGAGGCGGTCAATGACGAAGGCGAGATCCGAACTTCAAAAGGCGATGGGTGATATTGATGTCCAAACGCAACTTGCTCAACGGGCTGTCGGCTGACGGTGCCGTAAGAACAAGAGGCCTTTCCCGGTCTTGACGGTTAAGATGGCACAACGACCGGCATTCGGGCAATTTCGTTGCCGACTTCATCGACAGCAAGGACGTGGAATCCGTGGTAATCACTGCCTTCGGCAAGCTCAGCGGCGATCACGGACGCGTGAAGTCTCGCTGCCAAAGCGTCTGGCAAGACAGTGCCCGTTTCGTCCTCGAACGTCTTTCCGTTGCCCGAGACATGAAAAAAGAAGTACGGCATTCTCAAAGTTTCAGTTACCGGTATCGGAAGGCGAATCTTAATTCCGTTTTCCGACTCCAGGATCGGCCGTGTCGGCTTAGACCTTCGGCTGTCTGGGCGGATGGAGATGCCACGTGAAAACCGTCTTCTCAACCCAAGAGGTACATCCCCGGGAAAGATTCGATTGCTGGCACAGCGTCGCCTGCAAAGAGATCGCGAACCATAGTTCAGAGCCGGACATGCGCCCGAACTTTGAAGCTGAGATCGAGGTGGGCGGGCTCGGCAATTTGGAGCTTATTCTGTTCCGCAATTCACCGATGCAGGTTTGGCATACTGCAGCGCACGCCTCCTGCGCGAAGTCGGACCATTTGTTTGTGTGCCACCAGTTGTCCGGCGGGACCACACTTGAGCAGGATACCCGTGAGGTCACGTTGGATGCTGGCTGTCTGACGCTGTTAGACCCTTTGCTGCCCTACAAAGGAAAGTTCTTGCGGAACTCCAAAATGCTTGTCGTCAAGGCTCCGCGTCGCGAGTTGGAAGCGCGACTCGGCAAGACGCGGGATATGGTGGCGCACCTAATAAAGCCCAATACGGCACAGGATCGGCTGACTTCCGCGGTGACCGCCCTATTGCCTTCATTGGCGAGAGAGACGAGTTCCATAAGCGATAGCATAATCGGAAGCGATGTCCTCGACTTGATCGCGGTGTCGCTCGCCAGAGCGATCGAAGGTGGCCGTCCCCGCGTATCCTCCGCGAAAGCTCTTGTATTGTTGAATATCCGCGCGGCTATCGAAGCAAGCCTAACTGACCCAAAGCTCGATCCGCGCGCTATAGCTGATGCCGTAGGCGTCAGCGTGCGATACGCGAATCAGGTTCTTGCTGAACAGGGAACGTCGCTCACACGTTTAGTGCTGGCGAGGCGACTTGCACGATGCCGCAGTGCGCTTGAAGATCCCACCCAGGCAAATCGTATGCTTAGCGAAATTGCTTATGGTTGGGGATTTCGCGACCTCACTCATTTTGGGCGCCGGTTCAAGCAAGCGTACGGAATTCTACCAAGCGAAGCTCGGGCCGGCTTGAAGGGCGAAAGAAGCTTAGGCGAGCAATCTAGGATCGAATTGTAGCCCGTGCGCCGTAAGAGGCACGCAGTCCACTTTCACTACAAGGACTACTTTAAGGCTGACCTACTACAGAATCTCTGACCGAACTTAGCGACTGATTTGCGGTTGTCAGCCAAAAAAAATTTTGGAACGAAAGCTGACCCTCCTGATTCTTTGTTATGGCTCGATTTTACTTCCATCGATATGTGAACGGCCAGGCGGTAATAGATCAGAAGGGCGTAGTGCTTGATGATGACGGCGCAGCCTGCACTTACGCAGTGCGCCGCATGCCAAGCGCGCTTAGACGAGCTCTTGGCCAGGAACGACCTGACGTTCACGCGGCGACAGAAATTTCCAACGGCACAAGAACTCTCTATGTTATCAGGGGGAAAATCATGGTGGAGAGGAGGTAGACTGTCGTCTATCCATTAGCCTCGACCAACCGCGCCGCATTTTCTACGCGCTCATCCTGCCACACTTACTCGACTAACGATGCATCACCCGCCTGTACAGCCTGCTTGCTACATCAACGGCCTGTTACAAGACGTGTGACGACGGCTGAGATCGGTAAGATCCCGCAACCCATTACGCCTTAGCGAGACGTTCATGCTAGCGAGGCTGAAGATCTTAGCACAGCGATGATTTCCGGCACGAAGCAAAGAGGAGTGGCTTCTCCCCCTCCTGTCGAACAAGATCACTCGGCGGAATTGATAGCTGTCAATGAAACGGACCTCGTGAGGTTTTATAGCCACTTCGAACTCAGCGGGCGGAAAGTCTGAGTAGCTTCCTCAAAAGCTTGGCATTCAGGGCGCAGGTATCATAAGCGGCAGGGCTCATAGTGGCTGCCGGTGCGCCGAAAAAACAGTTGCTCAGCGTGATGTCCCGACGCTTCAACTAGGGATCGGCCTATTGCCGGCAATTCGGCTTTCGCACGCCGATAGCCGTCGAGCGGCATTTCATCGCCCTTGCAGGCGAGCGGACTGTTAAGTTCCTGAACCGTAGTGCTGGAGAACCGCATGAGCGAAAGCTAGATGGCGATGGCAGCTTAAGCTCCGAATTTGTCTTCTTACCGCATTTGCCGCGGATCAGCCAGGCTTAAGCCTCGCCATGATGCCGAGCCGGATGGCTTCTGAGAGCTGGCGTACTTGAAGCCGATCCATCATGCGCGCGCGATGTACTTCAACGGTGCGCACGCTGAGGCCGAGCTCGTATGCAATCAACTTGTTGGGACGACCGGCCATCAGCCCGTCAAGAACGTCCCGTTCGCGTGGGCTGAGGCTTGCCACCCGCAGGACTGCGTCGGCGCCCTCACGAGCGCCCGCGATCTGGAGCTCCTTAGTGAATGTCGCCTCGATAGCCCCCAGCAACGCATGATCGCTGTACGGCTTTTCTAGGAAATCGCTGGCGCCCGCCTTCATCGCTCGGACTGCCGTTTGGACGTCGCCCTGAGCGGTAACGATAATGACCGACAGGTCGCTCCGCATCCGGGCCAATTGTGCCTGGACTTCCAGCCCGTTCATGTCCGGCAGACGGACGTCAAGCAGCACGCATGCAGGTTTGAACCCCATGGCGGCTGCCAAGAACTGATCCGCTCTCTCGAAGGTAACCGGTTCGAAATTGGCGGAACTCAATAGACGTTCCAGCGAACGAAGCACGGCTTCGTCGTCGTCGAGAACGTAGACGGTTCGTTCAATTGACATCGCCTACACCATCGCACGGAATGGTGAAGCGGAAGCTGGTGCCGCCTGCCTTTGACTCTGCCGTCAACTGTCCGCCATGCGTTTCGATAATCAAGCGTGAAATTGACAGGCCGAGTCCCATCCCATTGTGCTTGCTTGAAACAAACGGCTCGAAAAGCCGGTGGGCTATATCCTCGCTGATTCCGGGTCCGACGTCAGCGACTGTAACCTCGATCATTCCATCGCCTACTACTCTTGTCGCCAGGGAAACTTCGCGCTGTTCCTGATCTGCCATCGCTTCAAGCGCATTGCGAATGAGATTTACCAGGACCTGTTGTATTTGGACCCGACTTACAAATGCGTGCGTGGCTCTAGCGTCTAGTTCAAACTTGAGGTTTGCCCCGGGCGGAGCAGCACTGCTCAACGCGAGCTCGCCGGCTTCCTCAATCATCAAGGACAATATTTCAATTCGTCGTTCCTCCTCGTCTGGTCTGACGAATTGGCGGTGCCTCCGGAGGATTTCGCTTGCTCGAAGCGCCTCGGCAGCCGCTTCGCTCGCAACGTCTTGCGCTATCGCGAGGCTGGCGCGGTCTGTGCGGTTCAGAAGCCGCTTTGCCGCATTCATCGAGTTGATGATAGCTGTGAGCGGCTGTGAGAGTTCGTGGGCAATCGACGCTGCCATCTGGCCAGCTGCCGTGAACCGCGCCATGCGAAACATTTCGTCGCGTAATTTCCGGAGGCGGAGATCTGATTGCTCACGTTCGAATTTTTCCGCCATGAGCTTTTTGTGTGCCGCGGCCAGTTCGATTGTTCGCTGCTCCACGCGTCGTTCGAGAGTTTCATTGAGGTGGCGCGATTCTGCCTCGGCATGATTCTCCAAGCTGAGATCGCGGCTAACGGTTGCGACGTTCATCGGTTGCCCGGTTCGCGGATCGTCGATCCTGAAGCAATCCACAAGGAAAGGAATCGGGAGTCCGGATCCGAAGTGCACAAGATCGAGTTCTCCTTTCCATTGACCTGTACGCAGCACCAAGGGCCAAATCGTTTTCCGGACGACCTGCCGGTTTTCGCGTGATACGAAGTCGAGTACCCGAAGTCGCAATGCATCGTCGGACGTGGCGAGACCCACCGATTGTAGGCCCGCCGGGTTGACGTATTGAATATGACCGCTCAACGAGGCAATGCTTATAAAGTCAGTCGATCGCTGCGCCAGCACGGTGAATCGTCTCTTATCGGCATCGCCCAACCAGTGCTGGAACGCGATCGCCACTTGATTAGCCCCGATAGTCAGCAGCAACCGTTCCGTTTGGGTTGGAAACGTGGCGCGAAAGGAGCCGGCAGCAAGCACAGCGTACTCGCTCAGCCCGATTGGTGCGGTTGCGACCTGCAGGTTGCGGCCGCTGGATCCGTTGGCGACGATAAACCCTCGATCGTCGCCAAATGCCGTTCTTTCGCGCTTCAGCACGGTCCGTACATGATCCACACTTGCAGGGTCCAAGTCAGGATCGCAGCGGAGCAGCTCCGTGAGGCGAGTGTTATCATTCTGCAGGATAATGAGGACAAAGTCAGCGCGGAGCATCGTGAATAGCGCGCCGGCGATGCTGTCGCAGATCCGCCGCAAATCATAGTTTCGCCACGTCTTCGGAAGCATCGAAAGGGCGGCAACGTCGCGCATACAACGCCGCAACTCGTCAGGATCTGCAAGGGGATCGGTCCACGGCATTGTTCTGGCCTCGCAGCGACCCGGATGAATTTGATACCGATTTTGCGAGGCCGGCAACCCGCAAAAATGGTGATGTAAGCCCATGCGGGATGGTCGACGCATTGACGGCTGTCAAAATGCCAATATCTGGGCATAGGGCGGTCGGCCACCGGTTCCCAGAGAACCTTGTGCGCGAGATCGGCGGCGTCGAGTCGGGCGAAGAGCGGAGCTTGCAGGAACCGCCTTATGTCAGCGCCGAAGAGATCTTCTTGAACAACTCGGCGAAGGGCTTCTGAAGTATCTTATCATCGTCAAACTCAGAAAGAATCTCGGCAATGCGGCACCCGGTAACGAGGATAACTGGCAAAGCAGGGTGTTGATGCGGATGATCCGCATGAGTTCGACGCCCGACATTTCGGGCAGGGCAAGGTCCGTAAGAACGACGTCGACCTTTAGGCCAGTGCGGAGCAACTGAAGCGCTTCGGCGCCACTGGACGCCGCGAGGGTCTCAAAATCTAGGCATTAGCGGACAGGTTGGCGAGCAACCAGTTGGGTCACCAGACTTTGGATGCGTTCATCGATCCGTTCCATGCATTTTCTCTGACTCAAAGCGGCCCTTGCGGATCGGATCGTCGGAGAGTTTACACGTGCACTATCCCTTAGGTGTGTAGAGTCTCGACATGATTCTCAAACGAAGGGCTTGCACGAGCTGGCGCGCCAAGCCGTCCATCATACGCGCGCGGTGAACTTCGACCGTCCGCACGCTGAGGCCGAGATTGTACGCAATCACCTTGTTGCAGTGACCGTCCATCAACCCGTCAAGCACCTCCAGCTCGCGCCGACTGGTCCAGCTCTACGCCTTCGACATTCTCGCGGGCGACGGCGACGACTTCCGCCGCCTGCCGCTGAAGATGCGCAAGCCGCACCTCGCCCGGCTGTTGGCGCGGCGCCCCGAGGGAATTTTCGAGCTGTACAGGCCGAAGCTGCCAAGTCGCTCGCCGACATGGTTCGCGACGCACTGCACAACTTCCCGCCCGCGACGGGTCGGCAAGACATGGCTATCGCGGCCGGCCGTCCCGGACCGGCTCAAATGCTCATCGCGAGCTCGATCAGCTTGCGGGCGGCAATTTCCGGGTCGGCGAAAGTACTTCATCAGTCAATTTCAACTTCAGTGGTCCCCAGCCCCCAGACAGATACCGGAGTAGTGGCGGCGATTCTTGCGGCCGGCAAGCCTTGGAACATCTGGACCACACCTCTATTTAAGCGACATGACTTCCGTGACCGCGCGGAGGAGTTCCGGGCGAAGGCGGCCAATTGCGAGCACGATCAAGTCAAGCAAACACTTCGCAGGGTGGCAGGGAGCTACGCAAGCGAACTAGGTCAGTGACCTAATCTGCCAGCACGGATGCCCTAAGGCGTGAACTCATAAGCGCTGCCGGAGATCAACGCGTTGATGCATGCTCTACGCGTACCATCGAGATCGACGAGTTCGTTCACCGTAGCGAGATCGACACCCGCGGTACCTGATCCGCCCCTATTACTTGCGACCAGATGGAAAGGTCGGGGCTGTGATCCGAGGGACCATTCCGGAGATGAACAAGGTCGCTATCGGGCGGGTCCACGACCAGCATCCCCGACCACCTGCTTCATTCCAAAGCAGGCAGCGCAACAGACCAACCTACAGAGGGTCAATTTTGGACGCCGATCCCCCGGCTTAGGGGGCAATATGCAGGCCGAATGACACGCCGGGCCGGGTTTGTGAAGCAAAAATTGAATAAAGGTCGCAGAACAGGAGGGGCAGGGTTCGATCGATCGCAAGACGGCGTCTGCTGCTATCGCTGCGGAAAGAACATGTCCGAATTGCGCGCCTTCGCTGAACTGCCGGGAAATAGTTCCCGTTGCGCCAGCGTTGGACCCCGGCTGACTGCCGGGAAATCAGCAAAGGCCCGACATCGCTGCCGAGCCTTCTGTTGAGTTCTGAATGTCGGACTTAGAAGTCCATACCACCCATACCACCCATGCCGCCGCCTCCGGGAGGCATGCCACCCGCGCCGGTGTTCTTCTTTGGCAGTTCGGCCACCATGGCTTCGGTGGTGATCAGGAGCGCTGCGACGGACGCCGCGTTCTGGATCGCCACACGAACCACCTTGGTCGGATCGATGATGCCCTTGGAGACCAGATTGCCGTATTCGCCGGTCTGCGAATCGAAGCCGTAGGCGTACTGATCCTTTTCGAGGATCTTGCCGACGATGACCGAGCCATCCTCGCCGGCGTTGATCGCAATCTGGCGGGCCGGGTAAGACAGCGCCTTGCGCACGATCTCGACGCCGGTCTTCTGGTCATCATTTTTGGTGCGAATGCCCTTGAGGTGCTCGGAAGCACGGAGCAGCGCAACGCCGCCGCCCGGCAGGATGCCTTCCTCGACAGCCGCGCGGGTCGCATGCATCGCGTCATCAACGCGGTCCTTGCGCTCCTTCACCTCGACCTCGGTCGCGCCGCCGACGCGGATCACCGCGACGCCGCCCGCGAGCTTGGCGAGACGCTCCTGGAGCTTCTCACGATCGTAGTCCGAGGTGGTCTCCTCGATTTGCGCCTTGATTTGCGCCACGCGCGCCTCGATGTCGGCCTTCTTGCCGGCGCCGCTGACGATCGTGGTATTCTCCTTGTCGATCATCACCTTCTTGGCGCGACCGAGCATGTTGAGCGTGACGTTCTCGAGCTTGATGCCGAGGTCCTCCGAGATCGCCTGGCCGCCAGTCAGGATCGCGATGTCCTGCAGCATGGCCTTGCGGCGATCGCCGAAGCCCGGAGCCTTGACGGCCGCGACCTTCAGGCCGCCGCGCAGACGGTTGACGACCAGGGTCGCGAGCGCTTCGCCTTCGACGTCTTCGGCGATAATGATAAGCGGCTTGCCGCTCTGCACCACGGCTTCCAACAAGGGAAGCAATTCATTCAGTTGAGATAGCTTTTTCTCATTGATCAGGACGTAGGCATCATCCATTTCAACGCGCATCTTTTCGGCGTTGGTGACGAAGTAGGGCGAGATATAGCCGCGGTCGAACTGCATGCCCTCGACAACTTCGAGTTCGGTCTCGAGCGACTTGGCTTCCTCGACGGTGATGACACCCTCGTTGCCGACCTTCTTCATGGCGTCCGAGATGAACTTGCCGATCTCCGCATCGCCGTTGGCCGAGATAGTGCCGACCTGGGCGATCTCCTCGTTCGAGGTGACCTTCTTGGAGTTCTTGACGAGGTCGGCGACCGCGGCCTCCACAGCCATGTCGATACCGCGCTTCAGATCCATCGGGTTCATGCCCGCGGCAACCGACTTGGCGCCTTCACGGACGATCGCAGCCGCCAAGACGGTCGCAGTGGTAGTGCCATCGCCAGCCGCGTCAGCGGACTTTGAGGCGACTTCGCGCACCATCTGGGCGCCCATGTTCTCGAACTTGTCGTCGAGCTCGATTTCCTTGGCGACGGTGACGCCGTCCTTGGTGATGCGGGGAGCGCCGAACGACTTGTCGAGCACGACGTTGCGGCCCTTCGGGCCGAGCGTCACTTTCACCGCATTGTGGAGGATGTCGACACCGCGGAGCATGCGGTCGCGGGCATCGACGCCGAATTTGACTTCTTTGGCTGACATATTGGGTTTCCCTGAGTTTTTACTTGCGTCTCACCCTTTGAGGCGCCGGCAGGCACTCCTCAGGGGTGAGCGGCGCGAGCGGTGGACTAGGCGGCCTTCTTCTTGGAAGCCACCTCGGTGAGAACGCCCATGATGTCGCTCTCCTTCATGATCAGCAGTTCCTGGCCGTCGATCTTGACCTCGGTGCCTGACCACTTGCCGAACAGCGCGCGATCACCGACCTTCAAGTCGATCGGGATCAGCTTGCCGGCCTCGTCGCGGCCACCGGGGCCAACGGCGACGACTTCGCCCTGGGAGGGTTTTTCCTTGGCAGTGTCGGGAATGATGATGCCGCCTGCGGTCTTCTCTTCTGCGTCGATGCGCTTGACCACGACGCGGTCGTGAAGGGGACGGAATTTCATGGTCTCCTCCTATTTTTCCAGTTGCGTTCATTTTCGATGAAATAGCAATCGAAGCCAGCAAGTGCTAACCACTCCGAAAATAAGCTGGCCTGGCCGGCATACAAGACAAAACCACGAAGGATTGCACTAAGGGCATAGGGGCCGTTAGCACGTGCGGTAAGCCATTGTTAAAGCCTGAAAGATCCGCTGAATGCCAGCCGTGGTTGAGAGCGAAGAGTCTGGTCGACTCGTGAAGCGAATTTCGCGTTCCTCTCCCTACCGACTTGCCTGTGTTGAGGGCCGGAGGAGAGAGTTTGTTTCCGGTCTCTTTCCCTCCAGCAAAAAAAGCATTTGAAAACATGTGCGGCACTGCCGGGGACGGCTGATCGAGCAAAGGTTATCTGGGACTGATGCTCTGCAAATTGGCGAGCGGACGGTCCCAGTGCCAATTTACTCAGCTAACACGCTGCCTGTGGCTGATCGTACATGCCAGCGGTATCCCGCGCGGATACGCCAGGTTCATCGCAAAGCCAGAGTCAAGACCGTCCGTCTTGCCTAACTCTTGCAAGCCATTCATTTCAGCAATATGCACGGTTCTTGGGCAGCAGTTCCGGCGGAAGCATCCTGTCGCGGTGCAGCGGCAAGCGTCGGATGTCCCATCACGGTGCGGGATAAGCCGCGAACGCGAAGCACCTCGACAAGCCGCAGTTGCATGACTACCGATCTGCCAGACCAGTGTCCCGAGGAATGAACGTGACGAAGTCGACCGCGCGCAAGCCCCATTCCGCAACAAACGTCCTGCGCGCGTCTGCGGCGGAGGCGCCGAAGCGTCTGCGGTCGGATGGTAACGTCACCGAAACGACCTATCGAAAGCTTCTGGACTTGATTGAATCGCGGCAGCTTACGCCGGGCGAGGTCATCGAGGAGCGACGGCTTGCGCTTCGCCTCAAGGTGTCGCGCACTCCGCTACGTGCCGGGATCAGCCGTCTGCTCGGCGAGGGCAGGCTGGAGCAGCTTTCGAATGGCTCGGTGATCGTGCGCAACATCGGTATCGCCGAGCTCCTCGAGTTGATTCATCTGCGCCTCATTCTGGAAAGCGAGGCGGCCTCGCTTGCTGCAACGCGTATTGGCCTTGATGTGCTGCAACCGATCAAGGCCAGCCTGGAGAAGATCCTGTCCACCGCCGAGGTCACCAAAGCCAAGCACTGGACGCTGGATGACGAGATTCACGACCAGATTGCGAGCCACTGCGGCAATCGCTCTCTCGCCACGCTGATCGGAGAGACCCGCCGCAAGATCAGGATGTGCAATGTGGAGCGCCGTCCCGAGCGGTTGTTGCCCGCGTGTCGCGAACACCTCGCGATCGTCGATGCCATCATCAAGCGAGACGCAGTAGTGGCGCGCCACGCGATGATCCAGCATCTGACCAACGTCCGCCAGGGGATGTTGGAAACGTTCGGGATTTTCTTGCCCGACGGCCACGGCTGAATGCTGCCGCTGTCAGTTCGCCGACCTGCGCTGGGCTATTCCGGGTCCGCCGCATTCCGTCCCGGCCTCTCACTCTCGATTGCTGCCCTGCGTTGAGGTCACGCCTCGCGCCCTTGACACGGCGGTACCTCTAAGCTCCAATGGTATACCACTGGTATTACTAGCCGGTGAGTGTCATCTGCATCGTTGGCTGTACCAGAGCTTCAATGAACCATTCTCCTTCGTACACAGTGTCGCTCGAGCCGCTGGCCGCCGAGACCTTTAGTCCTTTCGGCGACGTGGTCTCGCGCCCGACCGGTGAGCGACGGCGTTACCTTCCGACGATGCTGAACCGCGCCGACGAGGCGCAAACATTCTCACTCTGGATCAGCGGCGCGGCCGCGGTCGGACAGCTCCCGCTGCCGCTGACCACTCTGGAGCGGCATCCTTATTCGGCGCAGACTTTCGTGCCGCTAGGTTCCGCGCGCTATCTGGCCATCGTCTGCGCAGCGACGCCGGACGGCGGTCCCGACCTGGCGACGCTGCGCGGATTCATCGCCGGTCCCGACCAGATCGTCACTTACGCGCGTAATGTGTGGCATCATCCGATGACCGTGCTTGACGCCCCTATGGAATTCGCGGTGGCGATGGGTGTGACGGGTCAGCAGAACGATGACGTCTTCTGCAGTCTCGATGCCGCCGTCACCATCGTTATGCCGCCGACAGCTTCGTAAGAGGTAACGGTCATGACCGCGCAAGCCGACCAGGATCGCGATTTCATCGGTTATGGACGCAATCCGCCGGATCCGAGGTGGCCCGGCGCCGCTCGCGTCGCGCTCAACATCTGCGTCAATTACGAAGAAGGATCGGAGGCTTCGTTTGCCGATGGCGACGGCGTCACTGAGACGGCGCTGACGGAGGGCGGCGGGGGAGGCTTTGACGGGCGCGATCTCGCTGCGGAATCGATGTTCGAGTATGGCAGCCGCGTCGGTTTCTGGCGGCTGATCCGGTTGCTCTCAGAGCGCGGCATGACGGCCACCGTCATGGGGTGCGCCCTTGCGCTGGAGCGCAATCCGGAAGCGGCAGCGGCCATCCGCGAGCATGGATACGATGTGTGCGCCCACGGCTGGCGCTGGGAGCGACATCAACATCTTGGCGAGGATGAGGAGCGCGAGCGGATCCGCAGGACAGTGGCAAGTCTGGCCCGGACGATTGGCGAGCGACCACTCGGTTGGTATTGCCGCTACGGCGCGGGAGTGAACACCCGGCGGCTGGTGGCCGAGGAGGGGGGCTTCCTCTACGATTCCGACGCCTACAATGACGAGTTGCCCTACTGGATCACGGTCGGCGGCAAGCCGCACCTGGTCGTCCCCTATGGTCTGGTCAACAACGACGCCAAGTTCATCCGTGGAGCGATGACGACCGCCGACGACTTCTTCGTCTATCTGAAGGATGCCTTCGACATGCTCTATGTCGAAGGCGCGACCGCGCCGAAGATGATGTCGGTAGGCCTCCACACCCGGATCGTCGGCCATCCGGGCCGGGCCGCGGGCCTCGCGCGCTTTCTTGACCACGTCGCCACGCGTGACGCGGTGTGGGTGTGCCGACGCGCCGACATTGCCCGCCATTGGATTGCCACCCATCCCGCACAACCCCGAAAGTCTTGATCCATGGAAGGACCCGACCGATGACACTCCGATCGAAGCTTCTTGCAATCACGCTGATCATGGCCGGGGTCCAGGTCGCGGGCTGGATCGAGGCTCGTGCCCAGGAGGCAGATCACCCATCCGACAAGCCGCTGGTTGTCGCGTCCGATTTCGGTGTCGCACCGTGGATGGTGCGAGGCACGAACGGTCCTGAAGGCTTCGGCGTGGATCTGATCAACGAGATCGGTAAAGAGCTTGGCCGCCCGAAGGTCGAGATCGTGGATATCAACTTCTCCGGGCTATTTGCGGCTTTGTTTGCCAAGCGGGTCGAATTCCTGGTCAACCCGCTGAATCTGACCGCCGAACGCTCCGAGCGGATGCTCTATACCGAACCGCTATTCACCACTGGAAACGGCTTTCTGGTTCGTACCGCCGACGAGATGAAGAGCTTTGACGATCTCAAGGGCAAGGCGGTGGCGGTGAACCGCGGCACCATCTCGGACACCTGGGCAACCGCGAATGCAGAGAAGTACGGATTCGAGGTGCAGCGCTATGACACCTTTCCGGACAGCGTGCAGGCCGTGCTGACGCGGCGCGCATTCACTGCGCTGAACGAAATCCCCACAACTGTATATGCCGCCAGCCAGAACAAGGCGATCAAGGTTGGCTACAAGGACTTCAATGGGCGCAACTTCGCTTATGCGTTCCGCCTGGAGGACACCGAGTATCGTAACAAGGTCGAGAACGTGATCGAATGCATGAAACTCGACGGGCGGCTGCGCAAGCTGCACGAGAAGTGGTACGGGGCCGCTCCGGATGCCGGCTCGGCGATCGAGACAGTGTATTTCGGCTACGGGCCTCCCGGCTTCAAGGGCTTCGAACCCGCCGCCCACATTCCGGCCTGCAAGAAGTAGAGGGCACCACAGCCGGATCGCAAGAGCGGTCCGGCGGCCACACGGTGACAGCCGATGGACCGTATTCTCGAGTACTATTTCAATCCGAAGGTCATCGCGCTCGCGTTTCCGGACGTACTGGCGGGCTTTCGCGTGACGGTTGCCGTCGCGATGCTGATTATTCTGTTCGGCATCGCGATGGGGCTGCTGCTGGCGTTGCTGCGTTGTGCTAACCTGCGGCCGTTGAATGCGTTGATCGTTGTTTACGTAGACGTACTGCGGACGCTGCCGCAACTCGTCATCATTGTGTTTATCTATTTCGGCCTGCCTTATGTGGGGCTCACCCTCTCGCCGTTCGTGACCACGGTGCTGTCGCTGGCGATGGTGCTGTCGGCGTTCAGTAGTGAGATATTCTGGTCGGCCATCATGGCGGTGCCCCGCGGACAGTGGGATGCCGCGAGCGCGCTCGGGTTTGGGCGGGTGCGTACGTTGCTGCAGATCATCCTGCCTCAGGCCTTCCGGCTGTCGGTGCCGCTTCTGACCAACCGGGCGATCTCGATCAGCAAGGGCACTGCGCTGGGCACCGCCGTGTCGTTGCCGGAGACGCTGGGGCAGGCGCAGAGCGTAACTGCGATGGTCGCAAACCCCTCGCCACTGACGCTCGCCGCGGCCTTCTATGTGCTGTTTTTTCTGCCGCTCGTGGTCGCCAGCCGCTGGATCGAGTGGCGATCAGCGCAGGGACGATGAGGGAAGACCATGCAGGCGCTGCTGGACAATTTTGCCGACATCGACGCGCTGATGCGGGTCTATCCGCTGCTGCTGCAGGGTGTACTTTACACCGTCACCCTGGCGTTGGTGGCTCTGCCGCTCGGCCTCCTGCTGGGCCTCTCCATCGCCGTGGCCTATAGTTTCCATCATCGCTGGCTGAACGTTGCCCTGCTGGTCTATATTGATGTCTTCCGGGCGTTTCCGGTGGTCGTGCTGCTAATTCTGGCGTTCTACGGCCTGCCGTTCCTCGGGTTGACCCTGGGCGGTTTTGCTGCCGCCGTTCTTGCGATCGTGCTCAACAACTCCGGCTACTATGGCGAGATTTTTCGTGCGGGCATCGAGTCCGTGCCTCGCGGCCAGTACGAGGCGGCGCGCGCGCTGGGCTTCAAGCCTTTGCATGTCGTGCTCTACATTGTCCTGCCGCAGGCCGTACGCAATGTGCTGGCGCCGCTGGCCAGCAATTCACTGGAGCTGGTCAAGACCACCTCGATCGGTGCGTTGGTCGCTTTACCCGAGCTGCTGCGCTCGGCGCGTGTCGCTCAGGAGCAGACCTATAATCCGACGCCGCTGATGGCGGCTGCGGTGATCTTCTTCGTCTTGCTGTATCCGATTGCGCGTTGGGTCGCGCGTTTGGAGCGGCGGGCCCTGGCGGCACGGTAGTCATGGCCACGCTGATCACGGGTGGTGCCGGATTCATCGGACTTGCGCTGGCAGAGCATTTGCTTGCCGCAGGCCAGCGCGTCGTACTGTTCGACTTACCGGCGGCTCCGACTGAGCTGATGGCGCGCCCCGAGCTTGCGGGCGCGGTCTATGTCAGCGGCGATGTTACTGACGAGGCCGATCTCGACGCTGCGCTCGCGACCGCGTCCATCGACTGCGTGATTCACGCGGCCGCCGTGACGCCGAATGAGCAGCGTGAACGCACCGATGCTCGCCGGATTGTCGATGTCAATGTCGGCGGTACCGTCAACCTGATGGAGCGCGCGATCGGGCATGGCGGAATCCGGCGTATCGTTGTGGTGAGTTCTGTTGCCGTCTACGGTTTTTCTGCTCCGACCGTGTCCGGCTGTTTTGAGGAGGCGGTCAGCCATCCGGCGCCCTCCGCACTCTACGGTATCAGCAAGCTTGCGGCGGAACAGGCGGCGATCAGGATCGCGCATCTCCACGGCTGCGACACACGAATCGTCCGACTCGGCCCGGTCTATGGTCCTTGGGAATTGCCAACCCCGGTGCGAGATGCGCTTAGCCCGCACTACCAGGTTCTGCAGGCACTACGGTCTGGTCACGAGGCGGTGCTACCGCGTGCGATGCGCGCCGACTGGATCTACTCGCGTGATGCCGCCGCCGGTATCGCTGCAGTCGGGATGGGTGTGGCCCTCGACCATGCGATCTATCACGTCGGTGGCGGATGCGTGTCAGACCTGCCGAACTGGTGTCGAACGTTGGCGGCTCACTTTCCGGAGTTCCGTTGGCGATTTGCCGCATCGGGTGAGACCGCTGGCATTGTCTACAACCTGCCTGCCGATCGCGCGCCATTGAGTATCGCGCGACTTACCCGCGACACCGGCTTCAGCCCGGCCTTTCCGGTTGGCGAAGCGGCCGCTGACTATTTATCTTGGATAGGACTTAACGGTAGGGCTTCCGGCGGAGCGTCATGACCCGGCGACTACTTGGCAAATCGATCGTGATCACAGGGGCATCGTCCGGTATTGGGCGCGCGATCGCGTTCCGCTTTGCTGCCGAAGGAGCGCGGCTGGTTCTGGCCGATGTCACAACCGACGTGCGTGAAGGCGGTGTTCCAACCATCGATCGGCTGCGGGCAGCCGGGCACGAGGCAGAGTTCATCCGCACTGACGTGTCGTCGGAAAGGGAAACTCAGGAGGCGATTGCGCTGGCGGTGCAGACGTTCGGGCGGCTCGATGGTCTCGTTAACAATGCGGCCATCGGGATAGGCAAGCCCTTGCTCGAGACCAGCCTTGACGAGTGGAACCGCGCCTTTGCCGTCAATCTCACCGGCGTGTTTTTGATGAGCAAGGTGGCCGTTGCAGCAATGCTGAGGCAGGAGGCGCGCAACGGCGTGCGCGGCCGTATTGTCAATATCTCGTCCCAGCACGGCATGATCGCCTGCCCGGAGGATATCGCCTATGGCACTTCGAAGGCCGGTGTCGTCTACATCACACGGCAAATCGCCGCCGACTATGCGCGGCATCATATCATTTGCAATGCGGTGGCGCCCGGCAAGATCGTAACGGGCAAGCCGGGGCGCGCCGCAGAAGCGCGCTGGATAGACTACTCACGCAGCCGCACGCCGATGCCGCGCCTGGGCGTACCCGACGACGTTGCTGCGGCCGCGCTGTTTCTGGCCTCGGACGATGCAACTTTCATCACTGGTGAGAACATTCTCGTCGATGGCGGCTGGATGGCCGCGTGAGTTCTGGAGACCTCGATGATAAGCAAGCCGGATTTGACAGTTGCCGCCGCAGCCGCGCCAATCATCGAGATGACTGGGGTGAGTAAGTGGTACGAGAGCACCCAAGTGCTGAAGGGTATCAATTTCCGCGTCGCACGCGGCGAGCGCGTGGTGGTCTGCGGTCCGTCTGGGTCCGGAAAATCGACCATGATTCGCTGCATCAATCGCCTCGAAGAGCACCGCGATGGCAAAATCATCGTCAACGGTGTTGAACTCGATCACACAACGAAGAATGTGGATGTGGTGCGCCGCGATGTCGGAATGGTATTCCAGCAATTCAACCTATTTCCGCATCTTACCGTGCTGCAGAATTTGATGATCGCGCCACTCAAGATCCGCAAGATGCCAAAGCCGGAAGCCGAGGCCATAGCACGTCAGTATCTGGAGCGGGTACGGATCGCCGAGCATGCGGACAAGTATCCAAGCCAGCTCTCGGGCGGACAGCAGCAACGCGTTGCGATTGCGCGGGCGCTCTGCATGAAGCCGAAAGTCATGCTGTTCGACGAGCCGACGTCGGCTCTGGATCCAGAGATGGTCCAGGAGGTTCTCGACGTGATGGTCTCACTCGCGCGCGAAGGGATGACGATGGTATGTGTAACCCACGAGATGGGCTTTGCGCGAAGCGTTGCGGACAGGGTGGTGTTCATGGACGCTGGCATGATTGTAGAAGAGGGCCTGCCTCACCAGTTCTTCTCGGATCCCAAGCACGAGCGCACTCGTGCGTTTCTGAAGCAAATCATGCATTAGGGCATTCGGCAGCTGCAATCGCATCGCAGCAAACTGCTCGCGGTGAATCCTCAAACAGGCGAATTGCAAGAACCTTGACACATTGCGGCGGTACGACTTGATGGACTTCCGGTCACCAGTTTCGACCGACGCCCGGTTCGGCCGGGCCACCGACGGACTGTTTAGCGACAACTTCGATATTCAATTCATAGGAGCCGTCCCTGGCCAATTGATTGCGCTCGGCTTCTCCAATCTTGCTCAGAACGCGACGTTCGTATCCGCGACATTCGTGAGTATACTGATCGGCGCGATCGGGGCCGCGGATCGGTGCGGCCGCAGATTGATGTTCCAGTTCAACCTCGCGGTGTTCGGTCTGGCAACGCTGGCCCGCGCCGTAAGCCTGGCTCGCCTTGGAAGTCAATGGAGCCACCAAGCGGCGAGGGCGCAACCAGGGCAGTGTAAGGGCCAGCCATGGTTTGGTTTCTAAATGATCTGCATCCGCTATCTGCTGCTTGCCCGCGGGTGTCGTATCTTCTCATCCCTCCGGTTCCGCATAGCGGTGATGACTGAACAACTAAATCTCGAAGATTGGGCCTGGCAACTTTCGACCGAGGTGTACCGTCTCAATCTGTATAGCCACCTTACGAGACAAGCAGAGCCAAATCGATCGTCGGTCACCGAAGAAGAGTTGGCCGGAGCAATCCGCGACAGTTTCACGCAAGTGAATGAGGCCGCCTACCGGGAAATGGTCAAGTTGGCGACGGAAGCGGCACTCGAAACCTACGATCGGGTCGTATCGTCCACCATCAAACGGTCGCGCGTCCGGCTATGTAGCTGAAGTCGCGTCTTTGCGGTTCGGAAAAATCCCGGCTCAATCCATGGCGCACGCTACCGTGCTGCGTGCCGCGCCGATGGCTTTGTCGCGGCAAGGAAAATTCGCTTAGGAACCAAGTAACCGGCCGTCCGTTGGGCGCTATTGGCCAGCGGAGACGACGCGCCTTCGCGTCGAGACCGGCTTGGTTTCTCGGCTCGGCCTCCGTCGCAGGGAGCAAGCCATGTCCCAAGACACGGCCGACGTCACGCATCAGATTCCCGACCGCGTTCCGGTCAGTCTCATCGTCAACGGCAACAGGCGCACGCTCGACCTCGTGCCCTGGACTTCGCTCCTGGACGCGTTGCGTGACCATCTCGCGCTGACCGGCACCAAGAAGGGCTGCGATCACGGCCAGTGCGGAGCCTGCACCGT
Source organism: Bradyrhizobium genosp. SA-4 str. CB756 (assembly GCF_000473125.1). Lineage (NCBI taxonomy): Bacteria > Pseudomonadati > Pseudomonadota > Alphaproteobacteria > Hyphomicrobiales > Nitrobacteraceae > Bradyrhizobium > Bradyrhizobium genosp. SA-4. Next base: position 2,100,053 of record NZ_KI421499.1, read on the forward strand.
GCTTGTGGACGGCCGGCGTGTCAATTCCTGCCTGATGCTCGCCGTCATGTCCGACGGCGCGAAGATCACGACCGTCGAAGGTCTTGCCAGCGATGGCGCGCTGCATCCCCTGCAACAAGCCTTCATCGACCACGACGCCTTCCAGTGCGGCTATTGCACGCCGGGACAGATTTGCTCGGCCGCCGGCTTGCTGGCCGAAGGCCACGCGGGAGATGCCGACGAGATCCGCGAGCTGATGAGCGGAAATCTCTGCCGCTGCGGCGCCTATCCGAACATCGTCGCTGCCATCCAGCAGGCAATGGGCCGGCCATGATCAACTTCCAGTATTCCCGCGCCACCGACATCGCCGATGCGATCCTCTTGCTCACCGACCATCCAGGCGCCAAGCTCATTGCTGGCGGCACCAATCTGATCGACCTGATGAAGGAAAATGTCGAGCAGCCTTCGCGGCTGATCGACATCTCCCGTCTGCCGCTCCGCAAGGTCGCGGAGACGGCCGATGGAGGCTTGCGCATCGGCGCCCTGGTGCCGAACTCGGACCTCGCCTACCATCCGCTGGTCGAACAGCGCTATCCGCTGCTTGCCAGCGCCATCCTGGCCGGCGCCTCGGCGCAATTGCGCAACATGGCCTCCGTCGGCGGCAACCTGATGCAACGAACGCGTTGCGCCTATTTTTATGACACGGCCACGCCCTGCAATAAGAGAAGTTTCGGCAGCGGCTGCTCGGCGATCGACGGCCTCAACCGCAACCATGCGATCCTCGGCACCAGCGCCTCCTGCATCGCGACCAATCCGTCTGACATGAGCGTGGCGCTGGCGGCGCTTGACGCACTCGTGCACATCGCAGGTCCATCCGGCGAGCGAACGATGGCGCTGACCGATTTCCATCGGCTGCCCGACGACACGCCGCATGTAGACACCAATATCGGCACCGGCGAGATCATCACGGGAATCGAACTTCCGCCGCGCGGCTTTGCCCATAACTACAGCTATCTGAAAGTCCGCGACCGCCTGTCTTATGCGTTCGCCCTGGTGTCGGTCGCTGCCGCGCTCGAATTGGACGGCAACGCGATCAGAGAAGCGCGCGTGGCGCTCGGCGGCGTTGCTCACAAGCCCTGGCGCAGCCTTGAAGCCGAAACGGCCTTGCGCGGCCAGGCCGCAACCGAGGATCATTTTTCCCGCGCTGCGGATCTCCTGCTGCAGGGCGCCAGGACCTGCTCGCATAACGGCTTCAAGATCGAGCTCGCCCGCCGAGCCATCGTGCGAACGCTGACCCAGGCCGCAAGCGCCACACCGCAGTCCCAGGCTCACAAGAAGATCGCATGAGGGGCCGATGAACGCCTATGTCGGAACGCCAACGTCCCGCGTCGATGGCCGCGCCAAGGTCACCGGAGCCGCCAAATATGCCGGCGAATTTTCGGCCGATGGACTCGCCCATGGCTTCGTCGTCACGGCCACCATTCCGCGCGGGCGCATTGCGCGTCTCGACACCAGCGAGGCGCTGAAGGTGAAGGGCGTGCTCGACGTGCTCACGCATGCGCGTCGGACGCCGCTCGCCGACAAGGACGAGGCCTGGAAGGATGAAGTGGCGCCGGACGAAGGCTCGCCATTCCGTCCGCTCTACGACAACAGCATCAAGTTCAACGGCCAGCCGATCGCGCTGGTCGTGGCGGACGACTGGGAAATCGCCAAATTCGCCGCGACGTTGGTGCGTGTCGATTATCAGGAGCAGGCGTTTGCGACCGACCTCGAAGCCGAGCGCGGCAAAGCCGCCGAGGTCAAGCGACCGAGCAAGCCCCGCGGGGATGCCGTCGCAGCGCTTGCCGGAGCACCCGTACAGCACGAGGCGGACTACTTCGTTCCGACCGAGCATCACAACCCGATGGAGCTCTATGCAACCACGGCGGTTTGGGACGGCGGCGGCAGGCTCACGATCTACGACAAGACGCAAGGCGTCCAGAACGTTCACAAGTTTCTCTGCAGCGTGTTCGGCAAGAATCCGGAAGATATCCGCGTGCTCTCGCCCTATGTCGGTGGCGCCTTCGGCTCCGGCCTGCGGCCGCAATACCAGGTGGTGCTGGCAACGCTTGCCGCGCTGGCGCTGAAGCGGTCCGTTCGCGTGGTGCTGACGCGGCAGCAGATGTACGGGCTCGGCTACCGGCCGGCGACGATCGAGCACGTCGGGCTCGGCGCCAGGTCCGACGGCACGCTCGAGGCGGTCACGCACGAGGCCACCGCCGTCACCTCACGCTATGAGGATTTCGCGCGCAACGACGTCGGCTGGGCGGAACAGCTCTACAAGAGCCCGAACAGCCGCTATTCCCACAAGCTCGCTCGCCTCGATGTCTCCACCCCCTGCGACATGCGCGCGCCGGGCGCAGCTTCGGGCGTCTGCGCGCTTGAATGCGCCATGGACGAATTGGCCGTCGCGCTCAAGCTCGACCCCGTCGAGCTGCGGCTGAAGTGCTACTCGGACCGCGACCAGAGTGAAGACCTCCCCTACACCAGCAAGCAGCTGCGCGAATGCTACGCCCGCGGTGCGCAAGCCTTCGGCTGGAGCAGGCGCAATCCCGCGCCGCGCTCGATGCGCGACGGCAAGGAGCTGGTCGGCTGGGGCATGGCGACAGGCGTGTGGGAGGCGCTGCAGATGCCGGTCGCAGCTCGCATCGTGCTGACCGCGAATGGCCATGCCGAAGTCTCCTGCGCGGCGTCCGACATCGGCACCGGCACCTACACCATCGTGGCACAGGTGGCAGCCGATGCGCTCGGGCTGCCGATCGAGAATATCAACGTCAGGCTCGCCGACTCGACCCTGCCGCAGGCCCCCGTCGAGGGTGGCTCGTGGATGGCCGCATCGAGTGCGCATGCGGTGTTGGGAGCGGCCGAGGACATTCGCCAAGAACTCGCGCGTCTTTCCAAGGCGATACCCGCCTCACCGCTGGCTGATGCGGCCAATGTTATCCTTGTCGACGGCACGATCGCCAAGGACGGCGACAAGAGCTGCGCGGTCCCGATCGCGGATGCGATGCGCTACGGCAAGCTTGAGCGGATCGAGAAGCAGAAGCTCAACCAATTCGCGGAGGACAAGTCGCACGCACGCAACACGCATTCGGCCGTCTTTGTCGAGGTGAAGGTGGACGAACAGCTCGGTGTCATCTGCGTCACGCGCGTTGTAAGCGCCGTCGCGGCCGGGCGGATCCTCAACCCCAAGACCGGTCGCAGCCAGATCATGGGCAGCGTGGTCTGGGGGATCGGGATGGCCCTGCACGAGGAGACCGTGACGGATCACCGCTTCGGCCGGATTATGAACGCGAATATCGCCGAGTACCACATCCCCGTGAATGCCGACATTCACGACATCGAGGTGATCTTCGTCGAAGAGCGCGACGACCGCATCAACAGGCTGGGCGTCAAGGGGCTTGGCGAAATCGGCATCGTCGGCGTCCCCGCTGCGATTGCGAACGCCGTGTATCACGCCACGGGAAGGCGCATCCGCCGCCTCCCGATCACACTGGACAAGCTGCTGGCGTGACGCGCAAGTAGCTTACCCTCACGCAAGCTGTATGGATGTTCATCGAATTGTGAAAACGCGAGCCTGCGCGCGATTGATACGCTATCGGGCGGTGCGAGCGCGTCGTGTGCCCAGCGGTTTGCCAGATCCGCCCTTGCAAAGGCGCGATGGCGTGGCCCGCTTCTGGTCCTTGTCGACCTGATAATTTCGGAAGACGTGCCGTGCCGCGACGTGCTCGTCGGGCGCAAGACCGGTCGAAACCACACGGCGACCGTCGATGATATGCTTGGCCTCTTCGCCGCGGTCGTCGCTACGGGCCGTCATGACCAGATACTTAACTTTCGCGCTCTGTCGTTTCGCCATTGATCCATTCCGTTTAAGGGGATCGTGGCGGTTCGTCATGAACCGCGGTTTCACGTACGCTCCTGAGCGCCTGAGGGACCGGTCTCAGTCGAGGTCACCGGTGGATGACAGCGGGAAAGCCCCGAAGAGGTCTGGTGATGCTTCGGTACGTGGTTGGGCGAGTCGTCAGGGCACCTCTAGACGGTTCGCCTGCCGCGGAAGCTGCTGGCCATGCGGCCCGCAGCGACGGCTCAGAAATGGGTCTCTGACCTGTAACTGGCCATTGCGACGTCGCCCGTAACGCAAAGCAGGGAGAGCCGTGCACGCCTAGTTTGTTACTGGGACCAATGTCTTGGGCAGCCCGCGCCTGCTTGAGCGACGTCGTTGCCGCATGTCATCACACAGCTGACCAAATTGGACGGCCACTGCCGCCGGCCCCCCGACGTAAGTAGGTTCGGACCTGGGCGAGTGCCGATAAACGCCGGCTCCGCAGGGTTGAGCGGGAGTCATGCGCTCGGTCGTCATCGACGGCTTATGGCCTTCGCGCCACTAGGAATGGCGCTTAGTTACGTCTGAACCTGAGGGTAAACCAGAGGTCCGCTCGTGGCGGCAGAGCGGACCAGATTTGCTCAGCCTGAGTTCTTCGCGGGTTGACCCAAAGCGGCCCACCAGCATCTAGCCAGGAGGCGGGTGCAGTGTATGCCATTTTGCGCGAGCGGTTTCCGCTGATCCGCCGCGCCGTATTTCATCTTCTCTAAAATCTTTCCAATACCGGTAGGTGCAATATAGCCCGCACAGCCAAAGGAATACGAGAAGCAGAACAAGCGGACGAATGATGCTTTTAACGAACTCGGTTGGATCGAGAATCTTCAGCAAGAAAATCAAGGCGAGACATACAGCTCCAGCAACCGCAAAGCCTCGCACTCGAAACTGCCAAACTCGGACTTCCTCTGAAACAGTCATCACTCTTCCTTTAGGGTACGTACGCTCTGGCGCCTACTGGAACTGCTGCCCCAAGGGTGGACAGTTCGTTGCATCCTGGCTGAGCCGGGCATGTGCAGCATGACCTATTTCTTCACCGTGCTCCTGCCGTCTGACGAGGCCTTCCAGAAGCAATACGCGCGCGCGATGGATCTGCGCAATGATGCCTGGGCAGATGAAATCATCGATATTGCTGATAATGCCATGAAGACCAGCGGCTGATGTGTAGTGGTACAGAGTCATTCTTTCCTGAACGGACGGAGTGATGGAGTCAGACCAGCATGACGCCGGGTTGCTTGCGGCCGACCTCGACAAGCAAATCACGAATGTCCCGGACGCTGACCTGAATCGAAATCGAGCTTCGCGAGAATCGGCGACGGCGGGCAGTACGCCAGGAAACGGTCACGCAAATCAGCTGGTCCGGCTGATTGCCTTCCAGCTTTGTCCTGAGGATCCTGATTTCGGCCTTTTGACCGGGAGAGACCACGGCAATTGGGCGGTCCGTGTCTGGGCCGTTGACCTGACCCGATGCAGCTCTGATGGTGTCGCGCAGTGCTTCTCCTTCGGAGAAGGCGAGCAGCGGCGGCGAGGCCTGGATGGTCTCAACAATGATGGTCTCGTCGCGCGTGTTGAAGACGTGCAACTCGATGCCGCCACTTGTGGTGTCGAAGTTGAGCCGCGGCGACTTCCCGACCACGCGGTCGTAGACCGCCATCGCCGCGGAAGCGGCGGCGGGCAGGAGCTTAGAGAAGCCAAGCCATTTGCCGATCAGGCTGCTCACCTTGAGAGAGCCCGGATCGCTGCCTCCTCGATGTCACAGGCGGTATCGATCAGCTGACAGAGACGTTGCGAGCCGTCCGGAAGGATGTCCGCCGCATCGAGGCAGGCTCTTGCCTCCGATAGCTGGTCGAGCCAGGGGCGCGGGACGTCGGTTGACGCCGGTAAGGCCAGCTCTTGTGGAGTTCAGCGCGCGGTGGAATACCGGCCGAAACGATGTCAGATCGTTGCATCATGTCGAAGCGCCTGGGCGTGTGGCCCGGTTGGCCGACATCATATCCGATTCGCTTGCCTCCCCGTGCGGAGGAGATCGGCAGTTGCCGAATCTCGCCGGGTACACCGGTCGTGCGGTGCACCCGAAAACGGAGCGGGCGTGAAAGAGGCGTGCTGCCGCCGCCCTCAGGGCCGGGCCCAGGGCCGGCCCTCCCAGACTGCCGAACCGTATATGAAAAACGGGCGGGAAAATCGGTGCACAGGATGCGCAGAAGCGCATTTCATACGGTAAAGCGTGTTTTTTCCGAACTCGCGAAATGCATCATCCTGTCGGATGAGGCCCCGGAAACCGGCATATACCCAGCGATTGCTTGCGCGAAACGTGCGGGAGCGCCGGCTGCTGAAATCGTGGACGCAGTATGATCTGGCCGACGAAACGCGCCTTCGCCAGGCGCTAATCAGCGAGATCGAGGCCGGAAAGGCCAACCCGACCTTGCTGTCGCTGCACAAGATCGCCTCGGCCCTCGGCGTCCAGGTCGCGGAGCTCGTGCTGCCACAAGGTAGCGTCCTCACGCAATGGACGAAGCCGGTCGCACGGCCCCGCGGGAAGGCCGCCAAGAAAAGGCGGGGTCGCCCCCTCAAACCGCCTTCGCGCTGACCGATCAAGCTAACCATGATGTCAGGGCCCGACGCGGAGATACAGGGACTCTGGGACGCACGGAGAAAAACAATGCACCGTGACCTGCTACGAATGCCGTCTCAATCCACATAGTTCACGCGGCTGCCTCGCTTCAACGGCGCAGACTCAGCCATCGCTGCGGGTCGGAATAGATGGGATCCTTGAACTGTTCCTTGATGTTAGGCATCGCGCTAGCGCGCGAACGTACAGGAGCTTGGAAGGGGAGGAGCTTTCTGGTGCGCGGCGGTCTCCAAAAAGATCATGCTCAATTGACAAACCAAGGCGCTGATGAGTCATCCTCATCACATCGCGACTTAGGTGGAGGAAGAAGCGACGGCCTCGATCCTCAGACCCTCGGTGTTGAGGGCCTCAATGACCGCCCGGTTGAGACCGCGCATATATTTGAGCGTTTCCACGGCCTCCTTTGCATAGGCCATAAAGTCAGCCCACATGAAGCCCATGACTCCGGAGTTTTCCCAGGACTCGAAGATTTTGGCCTTCTGCTTGTTGCTGTGGGCAAGCCCACCATAGATGATGACGTTGACCAAGGTGCGTTCGAGCATAAAGCCGTCAGGAAAGGTCACGGTCGCGGGACCGTCCAGGTGGTCGTTGAGTTGTTTGCGGGCATCTTCGAAACATGCGCGCGCCGACGGCGGCATCCACTCCTTGTCGTATATGCCGGCCAGCGAGGCGATCGAAAGCCTGTCATTGCGCTGGCTGAAGATGCGATAGCTCAGGATGAAGGCGTCGATCTCGTCCTGGCTGAAGTCCTCGATCCACGAATGGACTTGTGCAACGAATGAAACACGTGGACCGTCGGTGCATTCGAAAGAGACGTTCTCCAACCTGGTGATCACGTTGGGGATGTCGGCCTCGTAGCGTTTGCTGAAACCGGATCGCTCGAGGTGATCGACGCGCCGATTGAAGTCCTCAAGCAATTCGAGGTCTTCCTCGATCGCCTTGACGATGCGATTGAGCTGTCTGGGCGTCAGTCCCGCGACGTCGCCTCCGTCGATCTTGACCATTTTGATCCGGTTCACGTGGCGCGGACATGGTGGGGAGCGTGCGACAGTTCCGCGCTTCCCAAGCCTCGTTCCCACGCATCGGCGCGAAGCGCCGTTTCAGACGGCGCGTTATATTCAACCGGGTCGACCTTGCAAACGCCCGTCACCGATCCGCCGAACGATTAGCCCTGGCCGCGCGCGGTTCGGCGGGCGAACCGACGTCGAAGCGCGACCTTGCCGCGTCGCGCCGGCTTCGTCGTCTCCTCTTTGTCGACCTGGTATTTTCGGAATGCGCGTCCGGCGGCGACGTGTTCTTCGACAGCGTAACCCGTCGGGGTGACCCGACGACCGTCAATGATGTGCCAGATGTCTTCGCCGCGGTCGTCGCTGCGCACCGTCATCACCAGGAATTTGGGTTTCGCCCGCTTCGCCATGATCTACTCCTCTCAGCTGTCCGTTGGCCCATTGCCGAACGGCAGGTTGCGTTATCGCTTGTCTAGACCGACCCGCGGGGGCTTTTGAGTCAAGGCGAGGCGATCACGCCAACGGGGACAACTTCGGACAACTCCGGACACCTCCGGTCCGCGGGTGCGCGGTATCGGGCGGAACGGCGCGCGCGGGGAGAAATCAACCGTCAGCATCCGAGCCGGGAGGCACCGCATGCGCATCCTCGCCTTCCGCCTTTTGGCTTCGGTGTGGGGCCGAAGAGCGGTTTCAAGCGTGGGTTGCGGAGTTTCCACAGCATTGCGCCGGCGATCGAATCCTTGTGTAAGCTTGACATGCGCAGTGCGAGTCTCGGGATATCACCTTCGTCCTCCGCTTGACCAAATGGCGAGGGCGGGATTGGCACAACCGCCTTGGCGGGGTGCTGCCACTGCCGGGCCGAATCCTTGAGGGCGGTCGCACGAACCTTCTGAAAGTGAGCAGGCTGCGCCGAGGGCCGTCCAAGGATTGGACTGCGGCGGGCGTCGAGCGCCATGTCGGACTCTGCGCGATAAGTCCAAGGTTGTTCCTATGCGCTCGACAGCGTGCTGACCATGCAAGGATTGGAGATCGGGACATCGGCAGTGCACGATGGCAACGCGTGGAATGAAAATGGGAGTCTTGGCCACTCGACCACCTCGCCGGGTGCGACGCGCGAACGCTTTTAGGTGGTTCACGGAAGGCGCCGCCCATGACCATTCAGGTTGCCCGATGCACCGGGCGCAGTGGCGGTTTAGTTGCGCCGAGTAACATAAAGTGATCTGAAATGATCTGCGTTTAGACCTTTGAAGCGGCTTCGCGCGCGATTGGGCGGCTCCGCTTCTCGCAAGATTTTGGTTCGAGACGCTAACGTCCACCGAAACCAGGGCGGGTCGTTGTTAGCAGGCGTCGGACTTTGCCGCATTTGCGAACCTGCACCACGATTGCACCGAACCTGAAGTTCGTCAGGCGAGGTGAGGCGCTCGCTCAACTGTCATCATTTGCTCGATGCGTTGAGACGCGTCTCAACGCATCCGATCGCGTGGGATGCAATCTCGTTAGGCACCGCGGGCTCGACCGCGACGATTGCGGTCGTTGATAAGCGATTGCGCTGCTGGGCCGATTCCGATCGTGAGGAATTTTGCGCGTTTTCTTGGTCCTTCTTTAAAATCACCAATTTCCTATACCGAAATACCGCAAAAACCCGGTTTCGAGCCGTTTGATCGCGTCCAGGGGTGTCTCGTTGCCGCCGATTTACGCGGATTTGCTTGACCGTAAACCGCCGATTTTCCGAAGTTTTTGACAACGCGATTTTCGGTTCCACCCAGCTTCGAAGCCAGCTGCAAGGCCACGGCGCGCCTTCACGCGTCCTTACGCGATCGATCACTCGTTGAGCGCGCAAGGACGCGTGATGGCGGGGCGTGGCCGGACGCTGGATGTGGGACCGTGTTCTCAGGGATGCTGTGATGCTGGCGGGACAAAAGGGCTTGCCGGGCCAAACGTCGCGGACGAAAGTCTTAAGCGCGTCTCGCCGCTGACACGCGCGGCAAAAATAGGGAGTCGCCATGGCTCGTGCCGCGCGCGAGACGCTCTCAATCGAGGAATTCTTGGACGCGATCTCGGGCCGTGAGGGTAGCTTCGAACTCGTCGGAGGCATCGTCTATGCCACAGCCGGCTCCAGAAGCGCACAACGTCATCTGCAGCAGGATTCTGACGACCCGGGTCGCGGCGGCAAAGCGCATCGGTGCGCGTGCCACGCTCATACTCGTTGAGCCTGGCCCGGGCCATCCTTGGGGTTTTGCACCGGGCTTGGTTCGTGCGGCGGGAAAATGCTATCAAGCATCATCGCAGTTAGTCCCGGAGGGGCGCCATCATGGCGGCTGTCACCATCCGCAACCTCTCCGAGGAGGCGCATCGCGCCTTGAAAGTCCGCGCGGCGCAGCACAATCGCAGCGCGGAAGCGGAAATGCGCGCCATTCTGGAGGCCGCCGTGCGTCCCGAGGGCCGGCTGCGGCTCGGCACTGCCCTTTCGGAGATGAGCCGGAAGATGGGCCTCACCAATGCCGATGTCGAGGCAATTGAACATGACCGCGACGCGCGTCCGGCTAAGCCAACGCGCTTCGAATGATTCTGCTCGAAAGCAATGTGGTCTCCGAGGCGCCGCCGCACACGCTTGAGCGAGACTGTTCGCAAAAGTCGTGAGTTCAACATTGTAATCCGAATAGCCGATTGGATCAGTGCGGGCGCCCTCCAAGCGCACCTGCGACCAGCAGGACGCCCTTGATCTGCGCCCCCAGGAATGGACAGTCCGGGTGCTCCGCGGCGATCCTGGCCTGAAAACCGAGCAGCCGTTCGTGAGGCGGGCGGGCGCGATAGAGCGCGGGCAGGGCGGCTCGCCACTGCAGCTCACGGGCCGCCTGCGCCTCGGTGCGCCGTGACCTCCGCCGCCGCCACGCCCAGGCCTTGGCGGTGCGCAGGCGCACGTGGAAGAGATAGGCGATGTCGGCATAAGCCAGCTCGCCCGTGATGCGCATATCGTCGAGAGTGTCGAAATACAGCGCTTTCAGCCGCCGGCGCTGCCGGCCCTGATGCTGGTCCCACCGCTCTTCCGTCAGCAGACGGCAGACGGAATCGCGCCTGACCGCCACTGAGCGCTGCATCGGAAGCCGCTTGGCACGGGCCAGTTTTTGCGTCTTGGCCGCGAGGCGCAGCCCGCGGGGACCGAGAAACCGGCCGGGCGGGCCGGCGAGAGCGTGATGGGCCTTGAGCACGGCGGCGAGGCGCCCTCGATCTTCCCGTGCGCGTTCGATCTCCCGTGCCGGCAGCGAACCGACCTCGTCGGGCGCCAGACGCCGGCCCGCAAGGGCTGCCACCGCGGCGCGATCGTCCGCCGCATCGAACTGGCGGTCGAAATAGTCGAGCAGGCGCGAGACGAACTGGCTGCCGGGAATGCCGAGATGGCGCGCCAGCGAGCGGAACGAGCGGTTGATGTCGGTGGCCTGCATCTTGCGGCCGCTGCGCGAGACCAGCAGGAACTCGCTGTCAATATGGCTCGCGGGCAATGCGGCCCGGTAGCGCGCGATCAGTTCGCGCGCGATCGGCAGAAACACTGGCCTGTATGTAGGCCCACGCGGGGCGCCGCGCACCTCGACCGCGTCGTCGCGAAAATCCTTCCAGCGGATCGACACCGCGGTGTGGGGCCCGATACGGGCAGTCGCTGCGAGCACGATGACCACGCACGAGCGAAGCCGGCCGACCTCACGGTTTTGCGGCATCGCCAGGCTTTCGCTTTGCAGCAGGAAAATGACGTCCCCGGTGCTGCGTGGCGCATCGTCCGGGCGCGGCGCCGGCCTTGCGATCGCGGTTCTTCCTCGCGGCATTTAGCAGATCCTCGGTTGGCGGACGCGAGCATTTGAAACTGCCTCGGCGCACGCGAGGGCGGCCTGCGCGGCCGTGCGGAGCGGGCCGAGACGCGGGGGGCTGCGGCGCAGGATGGCATCGAAAGTCGCTCCTTGTGACGAGGATCGGGGCCCCAGGTGGGACCCCGATGGTGTTGGGCGGGCTTCACGCGGCCTTGCGCGGAGGCGTTCGTGCTGGCGCCGGGGACGCGTCGCGGCGGATCTTCGGCAGCCAGCCACGTGGATTGACCAGACCGCGGAAGGTCAGTCGCTCGAGGTTCGGCGGCGGCAGGCGCAGCAGCTCCGGGCGCAGCGCGCCATTGGCCGCCTCGGGGTCCGGATCGAAACCGATCTGCTCGGCACGCCGCAACACACGATAGGTCTTGTCGACCGTAGCCTCGGTGGTGCCGAAGAAGAACGAGATCTGATGCAGGAGGAAGCCGGCCTCGTGATAGGTGGTGACACCGCCATGCTTGGCCTTGTGGGCCGTGGTCCCGATCTCGACGGCGGCGAAGGCCTCCTTGACGAGGTCCTCCATCACCCTCCGGCTGATCGGATTGCCCCGCCCGTCATGGACGACGTAGAAATGTCCGCCACGCCGTGGCCGTGTCCAACCATCGCGTCGGCGCAAGCCCTCGTCGCGGGCGTGCCAGCTGGCGAACAGGCGACGGGCGAGGGGGAGGATCGGACCGGCCTCGCGCGGCTTTGTTTTGTTACGCGGGGTGTTGCGACCGTTGCGGTAGATCCAACAAGTGGCGAGTGAGATCCAGCCGCGACGATCCATTGGCTCCCAGCCGAGATCGAGGATCGCCCTGAACCGCGTTCCGGTCAGAAAATAGATCAGGATGAAGCGGATCAGCTTCAGGCGGTAACCGGTCAGTTTGCGCGGCAGCCGGACCGGCACCAGGCGCCAGCTCGTCCCGCACATGCGCCACTCGGTGGCAAAACCTTCGCCCACGATCCAGACGTAGCCCAGGCACCACAGGATGACCCGCTGGACCTCCCCCCAGGTCAGGCAGATCTTCTGGCCCGGCTCGTCCTCGACCGGCGGCATGTCGAATTGCAGACGGATCGGGGGCTGGTATTCGTCGAGGAACCACGCAAACGCGCGGTTAATGACCGAGAGGTGGGAAATGACGGTGCGATCCTTCACGGTCGCGATCATGTTGCCCTCGTGGTCGGCGCCACCCAGCTTCTTGGGCCGCTGCTGCCGCCAGCGCCTGTAGCTACGCCCGAAGTTGCGGTTGACCTCGCCGAGAAGCGTGTTCTCTTCCTTCTCGATCACCTGGATCGCGCCGTTCTTCGAACTGCGGAAGTAATTCCAGGGACTGGCCTCGTTCTGCTCCTTGCACTGGCGTTCTCGAAGCTCGCGGGCGCGCTTGTCGAGATTGTCGGGGTCGAGCAAGGCGAGGTAGCGGGTCACGACCTCGGAGATGCGGATGTCCTCCGGCGCCTTCTTGGCCTGCAGGCGAAAAGCCTTCTCGTCGCAATGGGCTTCTAACCTGGCCACGGCTTGCGGGCAGGCATAGGGGTCCTCATAGTCGCCTTTCGGGATCTCGGTGCTGATCTCGTATCCGTCCCGGATCACGATCATGGCCTGACGGTCGTCGGCGTCGCCCCGGAATGCCAGATAGGGCAGCGGCTCGTCGACGATCTTGTAGGTGCGGAGAAGCTCAAGCAGCCGCCGGCTGGTCTCGTTCTCGCCTTCCACGAACAATGCGCGTGCGAGCTCGCGCTTGCCCGCTTCGATTTCGTTGTAGCCGATCAAGGGCAAATGACGGTCGCGCTCGATCTTCCTGTTGGGCCGGTTCATGAGCTCACTCCCATGCGCTGGGTTGGAACGGTCCCGCATCCAGTTGCGAGGGAGGCGGGCGCTGAAAACGAACGAACGGTCGACTGGCTGCGGGGCAGGGTGCGCTCGGGGCGCAAGCCATCCACGCGTCCCCCGGCAGGGGGGAACGGCATCGGTCTCATCTGTTCACCTCTTTGACTGTCGTTGCCCGCGGAAGCGGTCTGCGGTCCGTGCCAACGACATCAACGACGTAAATTATTGTTTGTGCGACTGTCACGCTGCAGTGCGAAAGGGTTCCACAACCTCGCAGAACCGCGGAACCGGCCGACAACACCCGTCGCTTTCACTCACCAACTCAGCTATTTTTCCGCTCAATTGTGACAACGCGATTGGCGTCGCGCCGCGACAGCCAAGGGATCTTCGTCTCGCGGAGGACGGGTCGGCGGCAGCTAATTTGCCACCAACAATGTTTTACGTCATAAGGATTCGAATGCCGTTTTAAGGATTACCCGCGACGATGGTGACGTCTTTGAAACTCGCTGGAGAGGTGCTTCCTGCGGCCACCGGGCTGCATGCGTCCACCGTGGTCCAGCATCTGCGAAATCTTCAGCAGTTCGACCGCCGTCTGATCACCTTCAAGGGGCACGGATCCAGCGCCGCGCATATGACGCCGGGTGACGCCGCGCGCTTGCTCCTCGCGGTGGTCGGCTCGGACCTCGTCAAGGATTCGGTTGCGAGCCTGCATGGCTTCGGGCAATTGCGGCCGGTCGGCCGCGTGCAAGACCGCTCCCGCATCACGCTGGAGGACCATTTGGCCGGCATTCTCGCAATGGTTGCGTCGAACGCCTATCCAGACGCCGGCCCGGACTGCATCGCACTGTCGCTGATCTCGACCGATGAAACCGCCTCCCATCCGCGTGCCGCGCTGTCCTACCTGAATGCCCGCAAGTCTGCCCCGATCGGTTTCGCGCCAGCGGATTGGCGCGCGCCGCTCGCGAGCGTCGCCGATTATGTGGCCGCCGTGAAAGGCACCGGCATCGTCCGCGAACGACACCTGACACGCCGCCTGATCGAACTGATCGCCCGCAGCCTGTGACCGGTCGCAAGGGACGTGGCATCGCCGGGCGAGGCGATCAACCGGCGCACCGCGAGCATGTTTGAGCCGGCCCGATACCTGGTCGGTCATTTTCGAACAGATCGCCCCATGCTCGCGATCTTGCGCAGATCCCGATGATAGTCGCCACGTCGATGCTCGCCGTCCTGCCCGGACGGTAGAGTCTTGCAGATCTCGAGCGCAGCGATAGCGCGCTTGGTGGTGAAGAATTTTCCCGCGATCTGCGAGATCGCCAGCCGGTGATCGCGCACCGCGGTTCGCAAGCTCGTCTCGGTCAGCGGGCCGTCCGGCCAGAACAATGCCGCCGCCTCAGTCAGCGTCATCAATTCGTCGTCCCGCCATGCCGCCGGGTCGGGGCGTGCGCAAACCCGGTCATTGCTGTTACGCTGCGTCATCTGGTTCTCCCCACGGATCATGAGCCGGTCGAACGTTGTCGTGACGTCCTCGCCCCGCATGGCGGAGGCCGATCGCGCGTTTTGTCTTGCCCGACTTCGCAAGCCTGCCGTGATGAGCGAGCCAGGAGTCTGCAAGCCGCCTGCGCTCGCTGCGCGAAAGGCGCATGCGTCGCAGTGAATGTGACAGCACCAGCGCCGCGCCGGCGCTCTCGAACGCGCAGTTCAAGAGCAGGCTCATCGCCAGATCCGTGCGCGCCGAAATGCGGAACGGCGGATGCAGACGAAGGACGATACCAACCGCCGCACCGGCATCCCCTGCGACCGCCGCCTTCCAATCGGGCAGCGTCGATCCGATCTTCCGGATGGTTTGTCGAAGCGAGGTGCGCAATGTCAGGTCGAAAGCACCGGCCGGGAGCCGACGCCAGTAACTGAGAGGGTTGCCGATCATTTTACATGACGTGCTGCGACGTCGTCGCCCTGCACGCCGTTCGTCGCTGCGCCGCATCGGATGAGCTCCTTGCAGTGGAAGAAATGAGCCGAGCCGGGCCTCGACATGCCTCGACGGGCCGCGCCCTGCCACGCCACGTGATATTCTTGAAACGTTCAGGCCGGCTCGAGCTCCTCGACGCGGAAGCGGCCGTAGTCGGGACGGCGGTCGCCGAGCCCGTGCGGGCCGGCGAGCTTGAAGAACTCGATCAACTCGGCGCGGTTGACCATCGAGGGTAGGTAGGTGGCGTCGACGCGCGCGGTCCAGGCTGGAAAGCACGGTCGCGTCCGCACCGTGAGCGCATCGCGCACCCGGACGAGTTGGCGATGACGAAAGCGCTGGTCGGCCCAGAGTTCGCCGAGCTCCGTTGGACCCTCGTAATCGAGCAAGGCAGGGCCATCGGCCAGGAAGGCCGCTCTGGCGATGACCCCTTTCTTGCGCCGCCTTGCGCCCTCGACCAGCACCGCCTTGAGACAATGCGGCGGCAGACAGGGCCGTCCTTCGGCGAGCCACAGTCCGCCGCGCCACTCCAGCTCGGCGATCCGCTCATAGTCCGCGTCGGTCTTCATCCGCTTGGAGGTGATGGCCGCGATCGATTTGGTCAGCGCATCCAGCGGATCGGCAAGCCTTGCCGAATGCATCAGCATGGGGCCGACGCCGACGAGCTTCAATGCGATGCGTTCGATGCTCATAAGCTGTCTCCTTCATCAAACAATGGTTTGGCAACCTGTACCCAGGTGTCGCTGACCTCGGGGATCGGACTGTTGGCGTAGCGGCGCGCGCGCAGCATCGACGTCACGCCAAGGTGACAGTCGCTGCAAAGCGCGGTGACGTCACCGTCGATCTCATGGCCAAGACGCTCATAGCTGCGATGATGAACTTCGATCCTGCTGCCCGTCGCCGCCGCGTTGGGGCAGAGACGGCAGGCGTAATTCGCGGCCGCCAGTTCGCGCAGCCGCGCCGGATTGTTGCGCCATGCGGCGCTGGTGATGTACGCGACATAGTCCATTGAACGGCTTAGCGCTCAGCACTTCCGCTCGCTTCGATGGTCGTTCGGATCGGACGGGCCGTCAGAAGCTCATCGATTGCCGCGCGACCGAGATATCCTTTTGCGCGGAGCTGATCTGCCACGGCTTGCACGGTATCGCGGTTCTCCGTGATGAGGTCGCGGGCCCGCGCCATGCAGCGGTCGAGGCGTTGCCTGATCAGACGGGTCAAGGCGACGTCCTGCGGAAGAAACTCGGCTATTTGTTTTGCAAAGTGCACGATGCCATGCGCCCCAAACCCGTAACGCAGCTCGAGGTCGACCGCAGCCTGCGTGGCGCGCGCAAAGTCGCAATCTTCGCCGATACCGCTGCCGACCGTGATGGCGGACGGCCCCAAAATGATCTCCTCTGCGGCGCGCCCCGCCAGCAATGCGGTGATGTAATTCTCAATTCCGGCCTCGGTCTGCGAATTGGCCCGCGAGATCTCTAAGCCGGTGGCACCCCCATGATCGAGGATCGCCAGCATCTTGGCTTCGAACACCGATAGCGCATGGCCCACCACGAGATGTCCGGCCTCGTGAACGGCGCACACTCGCCGTGTGCTGTCGGGCATGACGTCGCGTCCCGATCGGATCTCAAGCATCAAGTCATCGAGGGTCAGGTCGCGTCCGGCGCGTCGGGCCCGCGACTTGGCGCGCCGGACCCAGGCTTCGACGTCCGCTCCGGCCTTGCCCGCCGCAACCAGCGCGGCGGGCGTGAGGTCGACCCCGGTAAGGGTATTGTCGCCGAGATGAAAACGAAAAATCTGCGCCAGCGTCTCGATATCGGGCAGCTCGATCTCCATGGTACAATCAAGCCGGCCGGCGCGTTTGACCGCCGCGTCGATGTGCTCGGGGTGATTGGTCGCTGCGATCACCACGACGCCCGGCCGATCCTCGATGCCGGCCAGCATCTCGAGCAGCAGATTGACGATCTGGGTCCAGTATTCCCTGTACTCGGAGGTGAGGGTTGCGCGATTGGAGATTCCATCGATCTCGTCGATGAACAGGATGCACGGGGCGAGCCGTCTTGCCTGCTCGAACGAGCTCTTGATCGCGGCCAGCGTTCCCGAGAGGTAGGCGGACGCGTTCCAGTCCGCGACCGAGGTCGCGACCAGGGCGACGTTCGCGGATTTTGCCAGGGCGCGAGCAAACTGCGTCTTGCCGACACCCGGAGGGCCGACCAGAAGCAGCCCTTTTTCGATGCAGTCCCAGGAGAGCCGACCGGCCTTGTACTCGCGCAGGTCGGCGACCAGATTGAGTCCCCAGTCGCGCGCGCGGCCATAGCCTGGAAGCGCCTCGAGACCGGGACCGCGGTGGTCGAAATACGATTTGGTGGCGATGGTTCTCGTCAGCCGCGCGATGCAGTCGTCCGGATCACGGTCAGCACGGATCGCCAGCGTGAGGTCCGAGAACTCGAGGGCTCGCACGAGTTGCTCGTCGATCGGGGCGGCGGGCGGGCGTCCGGTCACGGCCTCGATCACGAGCGCGATGGCGGAAGCGTCGAGCGTCCCCAGAGAGAGATCATGGTCGCACGCACGAAGCAGATCGCGCGGGAGATGGCGGCGCGGGTCGGGGGCGACCCCGAACACCGGGACGCGCGCGTGCAGGGCGTCGGCGACGATATCGTTGCCGCGTTCAGCCTTGTGGTCGTTTGCCGTGCCGTCCCTGGCGATCAGCAGGACCGGACGCGTGTGACGGTCCCTGAAAGTCCGCTCGTCCAGCACCGTTGCGCTCGCTCCGAACGCACAGGCCCCCAGGACACGCCGGACCAGCGCAACGGCTTCAGCTCCTAGAACCGCCAGCGATACGACGGGCGAACCGCGCCGCAGCTCCCGGGTCAGCTCCTCGATCGGCTCAATGGCGCGGGCGACAAGGATGGCTGCCGCAGCCAGGTCGGCCCGGATCGATGACCGTGCGTCCGAGGTCGGCTTTGCTGCCAGTTCGTCGATCAGCCGCTCGATCGGGTCGTCGGGATCGCCGCTGCGCAGAAGCGGCCGTGACATAGCGCCAGCTTCCGTGGCCAGCATGTCCAGGTACGCACGGCCGAGCAGGTCGCGTGGCTGCTTCAGATGCAGGTTCATCGATCGCTCCGATTTCAATGCTGTGGGTGACGAGCATCAGGCCCCAGACGGTCAGCCGCTGCTCCAACGAATTTGACAGCGGGTCGGCAGGCCGGCCCGCACCTGCTTCGAGAGTCAGCTTGAACTGGAGCTGCCCCTAGATGGCGCGTACGATGGTGTTCAGCCCCAGGGCTCTGTCGCGAATGTCTAGCTCGAGCAGCCCCTGGCAGCTCAAAGCACAAACGGCCGAGACGATGTCGCAGCTTGGATGCGCACGATCCTGTAACTCGCGGATCGATTGTGGCCCATCCTCGCAAAGCGCCGCCCCGATCCTCAATCGATCGTCGAGCGAGACCTGGACATGTTCACTGGACCAGACCTCCTGCACGTTGGAGTAGATCGGCTCGCGCCTGATGTCGGCCGCGTCGCGCTCCAGAAGCCGCAGCCCGCTCGCTGCCAGCTGTTCGGCAAGCAGCGAGCTGGCGCCTGCGGACCTTTGCGGTTGGACCTGGCAGACGTTGAGCAGGAAATCGCCTTCTATCCTTCGCAGCACGACGCCCATCAGCGTGGGCGGCGTACCATAAGAGTTCGGAGCCGCCCGATAGTGGATCGTGCAAACCGCCGGATCAAGGCTCGCCTCCCTGAGCGCGTCAAGGGGAACGGCGACGGTGCATTTCGGACCGGAAAAAAGGGATGGAGCTGCCTTGCGAAGGAGTTGCCTGGCGAGGACTTGGTTGCGGAAGACTTGGCCATGCATGACTTGGCATCCTGAACACGTTGCGGGAAAAACCGGCTGTGCTCGGGACGGTGATGATCAATGAACATGGGACGCTCCTGCTCTGCCAATGGCGATCGAAGCAACGCGTGCGGCGGCGACTGACCGACGCACAAAGCGCCCCGCGATCGCCCGAAGTGAGCGTCGCGGCGGCGAACGGAGAGGGTACGTGCGTGACGGCGTTAGTGGCGAGATGAGCTTCGTTTAACCGGCGTAGGGCCCGGTCCGCATGCCGCTATTGCGGGTGCCAGAAGTTCGGGACGGCTGCTGCCCGATGGCAAAAGTGAATTGATACGTTATATAGTATCTCAAAAAAATGTGCCAAAGATATGGCGGATAGGCTTCGGGTCGAAAAAATTGGCCGAATGCGCTGAGGCCGGGCGTCGCGCCGATGAGGTTCAGGCGCGGCGCGGAAGCCGGATGAAGCCATCCCGGTTACAGCCGAGCATCTCGCAGCGGGCCAGATAGTCGGCTTCGCATTCATTTCTGTCGCGCTGCAGGCGATAGAGATCGTCGTCCTCGATCTCGATATGCGGCTCGTGGTGAACCAGGCGGACACGCCCTCCGGCACCGGGCAGCGGGCGTACCCGGCGTGCCGAAGCGAAGTTCTCTAAGGCGCGCGATGCATGTTTGAAGGAGCGGACCCGGGCAAGATAGCCCGCGGCGTGGGCCACCCGCTGCCAAAGATCCTCGGAGGGTTTTAGATCGCGCATGGCTCCGCGGTGCACGGCGACGACGTCGCCCCCGTTGGCCACAAGGGTATCGACGTCAAATTGGAGTCGATCGACCACACGGCCGTTTTCGCTGACAACAACTTCGATCATACCGTCCTCCGGCTTGGCGGGGTTGGGCGGCGCCGTGGCCAAGCTTCATTTGCGTCTAGTGCCGACCAGCTCAAATGTATGGATACGTTATAAAGTATCAATATCGGGAACCATCAAGGGAACCGGTCATGGTAAATGACGGAAGACCCGGGTCGCCCCCAGCGGCCGTGCCTTGGCCTCCGCTGCGAAGAGGGCGTCGAAGTCAACCTGAAGGGCGATTGCGATCTTCAGCAGCGAGTCCAGCGTCACATTGGCTGCGCCCAGCTCGATTTGGCTCACAAGGGCCTGCCGCACGCCGGCGCGATCGGCCAGATCGCGCTGGCTCATCCGCGAGGAACACCGCAATTGCCTTACCCTGCGGGCCAGATTGTCCCGGACCAAGGATTGGTTTTCGAAGGATTCAGATCTCGCCACCGCCTGCTCCGAACCTCTCTGTCCGGGCCTCAAGTGACGGACAGCATAGTGCTTAGTCTGCCATCTGACGCGAAGGGTTACCATCGCGCCGTGCAAGGATTCGCGCTCGCGACGTCCGGGGCATCGGCTGCGGCAAAAAAACTGAATTTGCAGGAAGCCGAGCAGGGAAATCGTGTTGACGTGTCGCACGGTCTCAGGAGCCGTGCGGGACGTACGCAAAGCAGCGGGCGCCGCAGCGAACCGGTTTGCGGCACTCGACAAGTCGTCCTACGATGATGTTGATCGACACTCCGCAAAACTGTTCATGGACGAAATGCAGATGCCGGCTGAGTGGAAAATCGGGCCCGCGGGTGGCCATTTTCTCGATACGGGAATCTTCCGGCTCGAGACGTTTTTCTACGAAGACGCGTGGCGATGGTGCGTCGTGTCCGGAACGGACGACGTGGAGGCGCAGGGTGTTGCGGATGACCAGGCCGGTGCAAAGTCGAATGCGGTGGCATGGGCGCGCGCGCACCTGACCACCGCGCTGCGGCGGCTTCGCTAGGCCACCACCTCCACTCCTTGCATTATGCGATGGCGAATTTGGTGGGTGAGCATGTCCGATGAAGGTCTTGATCCATAAGGGGCCCAACGTCCGATTGCACCGGGAAGGTCGGTCGCTCGATCGCGCCGTCCGACCGGAAATCGAGCCATTCGCCCAGCAAGGCCCCCAGCATGACTCTTGAGAAAGATACGATCGCCCTATCCTGACCAAGTCCGAAGCATGGCAGTCTGGATGAGGAGCAAATTCTGCAACGGCGCGTTGCACAATTGGAGTCTCCAGGCCGAAGCCGGTCAACGGTGCTTAGATGACCTTTCGACATGATGGACTGAGGAAGACCTCACTCGGCATGATCGGTTCGGGCAACGTTTTTTGCCGACCTTGGATTTGCGGATCCGGATACTGAACTCACGAAGGCGAACGTCCTTATCGAGATCGAAGAGGCGATCAAGAAACGCGGCTTGGCTCATGCCGAGGCCGCTTGGATTACAAGGACACCCCTCCGGGACCTTACCAAACTCTTGGGCGGACAAACCGAGACCTACACTGTCGCCCGCCTGAAAGAACTCCTGAGCCGGCTTTCGCGTTAATCTCGAGGGCTTGGCTCGGGCTGACAGTCTCACCTATATATGCAAGTTCGCACAAGAATCGTGCTGCCCATGAACCATATCGACATTTCCTTGCTGCCAATTCTGAGGTCCGGAAGATCGAGGCTTCCTGGCCTGCTCGGGTTTCCCGGGCATCATATTGTGATCCCCGCCGACATCCGTACGATATGGGGCGATAAGGTCGGATGTCTTATGTCGGTGGACCAAGGCCGCAAGCGTGCGGCGCTGGTGCAGATCGAACTGCAAGCCACTCGCGATCCGAATGTGACCACGCGGATGCTGACCTTCCTGTCAGCCATCCGAGCCTGGGCCATCACCCAGCGCCAATTCGAAGGGACGCGGCTCCGTCAGACGGTGGTCTATGTCGGATCGAAGCCTTGGAAGCCGAGAGCCGAAATCAAGGACCATGGCCTTTACTACTCGCACGGCTTTGTCGACGCGCGGGACATCGATCCGGAGACGCTTCTCACCAGTGACAATCTCGGCGACGTGGCGTTTGCCGTCCTCTGTCGGGACGGCGCACGATCGGGTCTGCGAAAGGCACTTGATCGGATCGTTGCGGCGCCGTTTGCCAGCCGAACTGACGCCCTCGCGACGTTGGGCCGGTTGGCAGATCTTCGCGGAATCGGCGATCGGATTCGATCAGAGATCGCGAAGACGGGAGTCGTCGTCAGTTAGGCGCACATTGGCAGGCGCGTGGGGAGGCGTAGCGGACCAAGCGACCGAAGCGTCATGCTCGTCACCTGTCAGGACAACCGGCCCTTCGGGTGGCGGGCACGGGG
This sequence comes from Bradyrhizobium genosp. SA-4 str. CB756, assembly GCF_000473125.1. Classification (NCBI taxonomy): domain Bacteria; kingdom Pseudomonadati; phylum Pseudomonadota; class Alphaproteobacteria; order Hyphomicrobiales; family Nitrobacteraceae; genus Bradyrhizobium; species Bradyrhizobium genosp. SA-4. The sequence continues at coordinate 2,122,239 of NZ_KI421499.1, forward strand.
GCATCGTCCACGGCGATGGCCACATCCGCGCTTCCCCAGGGGCAGGGGACAACCTGCGTCCACCGCTGATCAGAGCATCGTCGCGCCGGATGAGCACTGAGCCGTTGCTCGGGCCGATCTCATTGGTCGAAAGTCGCGTGCCGCCAGCGCCGCGGAACCGTGGGTTGCCCTTGCACAGGCACTCGCGTTGCGGGATGTTCGAGCGGGGGAATAAGGATGAATGTTAACGTTCCAGGGCCGGCGCCGCTCCGGCCCACGGCTGATTGTGCTGACCACGTTATTGAAGTCGACAGTGAGGTCCATCCAGCCTCCGCTGTACTGCGAACCTGCTACGCGCTCGCCGAGCTTGCCGGTTTCGAGACCTCGAAGGCCGGCAATCTGCTGCTTGTGCGCGTCACAATTATACCGCCGGCCACGGTCGATCTGGTCCGGGAGCGGTTTCGAATCTCATTGGTCGATTTCACGATCCGCGAGGAGGTCGAGGCGCGGACGAAGGGTCTACGCGACCTGATCTGGCAGACGGCATTTGCGGAGGCGAACGGGCAGGGCAGCTCATGACGGCTCTCGTACCAATCGCCGGGGGCGTGGACCAATACGACCTGCTGCCATTCCGGTTTGCGCGGCTGCCGGGTGCTCCGGAAAACATCCTCGTGACCTCCGAAGCCGGGGAGTTTGCGTTCGTCTCGCCCGACGACCTCAGCGCACTGGCGCAGGGCAGGTCGCTGCCCGAGCAGACGGCCGATAGGCTGGAAGCCGTTCAGATCATTCGGCGCGGTGGTTCCGACCTCCCGGTCCGACTGCTCGCGACCAAGCTGAGAACGCGCAAATCCTTCCTGCGCGGCGGACCAAAGCTCCACATCTTCGTCGTGACGTTGCGCTGCGACCATTCGTGCAGATACTGCCAGGTGTCGCGGGCGTCGGATCAATCAGATCGCTACGACATGTCCGAGGCGACGGCGAATGCCGCCATCGATCGCCTGTTCGATGCGCCGGGTATGGAGCTCACGGTCGAATTCCAGGGCGGCGAGCCGCTGCTCGCATTCGACCGCATCAGGCATATCGTCGAGACGATCTCGCGACGCAGCGGGGCCGGGCCGCGCCAGATCCGATACACCATCACCTCGACTCTGCATCATCTGTCGGACGAGATTCTCGCCTTCCTCCAGCAGCATCAGTTCCACGTCTCGACGTCGCTGGATGGACCGGCGGAGCTGCACGATTCCAATCGTCCGCTGCCGGGGCGCAATTCGCATGCCCGGACGCTGGAGGGAATCGCACGCGTTCGCGCCGCGCTCGGTGAGGATCGTCTCTGCGCCCTGACGACGTTGACCGCGAGGAGCCTTCTCAGCCCCGAAGCCATCGTCGACGAATATGTCCGCCTGGGGTTTCGCGCGATCTTCTTGCGCCCGCTTAGTCCGTTCGGATTCGCGGCCAAGGCCGAGCGGCGGATCGGCTACACGTCCGAGCAGTATCTGTCGTTCTACGAACGCGCGCTCGACCATATTTTCCGGCTCAACCGCGGAGGAACGCCCATCGTCGAGGTCTATGCGAGCCTGTTGCTCGGGAGCATGCTGACGGCGTTTCCCTCTGGCTACGTCGATCTGCGATCACCCGTCGGCGCCGGGTTCGGCACCATGGTCTACAACTACGATGGCGGCGTGTACGCATCCGACGAAGGGCGCATGCTGGCGGAGATGGGCATCCAGGCCCTGCGTCTCGGCTCCGTGCACGACCGCTTCGCGGACCTGATCGCGTCCGACGCCATGCAGCTACTAGCGGGCGGCGGGCTCGCCGAAGCCATACCAGGCTGCTCGGATTGCGCATTCGTTCATTATTGCGGGCCCGATCCGGCCGGTTCGCTGGTGACCTCGGGCGACCCCGTCGGCCATCGCGCGTTCAACGAACATTGCAAGCGACACACCGGGCTGTTCAACCTGCTGTTTGCCCGACTTGCCAGGAGCGATGCCGCAACACGCCGGATCTGTGAGGAATGGGCTTTCGGCCGGCCCGCTCTGGAGGTCGCCTGATGGCGCGGCCGCTGCACCTTCATGCCCGCAACGACGGCGTCGCGCCGGGACTCTACAAAGTGCTCGGCATCGCCGAGGCCCTGGAAGAGCGCTTCCCGTTGAACCGCGTCCTGGTCGATCTGCGCGCCGGGCCCGTCATCGACGTATCGTCGCTCGCGTCCTTCGGCATCGCCGGCGCCATTTGCAACGAGCGGATCGATCACGATCTGCCGCAGTTGCATGCATTGGCTCACGGCGAGGTTCTCGGCCCGGGCGATGCAGCCCGCGTCCACGGCAGCGGCCAGATCAACATCCTGTTCCGACGCGGCGCCAATGCCAACACGCTGTTCGTCACCGAACGCTGCAACAGTCTCTGTCTGATGTGCAGCCAGCCGCCGCGGGATGTCGATGACGGATGGCGCGTCGCCGAGCTGATCGACCTGCTGCCGCTGCTCGATCCCGAGCTCGACGTCCTTGGCGTCACGGGCGGCGAGCCCACGCTGCTCGGCCCCGATCTGATCCGCTTGCTCACGCAGGCGCGGATGCTGCTGCCGAATACGCATCTGCACGTGCTCACCAACGGCAGAGCGTTCAGCAATCGCGCATTTCCCGATCGATTTGACGAGTTGTGCGGGCAGGTGACCTGGGCGGTCCCGCTCTATGGTGACGTCGCTCGCGTCCACGACTTGATCGTCCAGTCCGACGGCGCGTTCGACGAGACCATGCATGGCCTGCATCGCCTCGGCGAGCGGCGGCACAGGATCGAAATCCGGACGGTCCTGCATGGTCAGACCCTGCCGCGCATCAATCAACTGGCGCGCTTCATTTACCGCAATCTGCCGTTCGCGGCTCACGTCGCCCTGATGGGCCTTGAGCCGATGGGGCTTGCGCGCAAGAACATGGCTCTGTTGGAGAGCGATCTTTCCCAGCTGTCGCGGGTCATCGCGCCGGCCGTCAGCCTGCTGCAACAGGCCGGGATGAATGTCTCCATCTACAATGTACCGCTCTGCGCGCTGGCGCCGGCGCTTCGGCCGTTCGCACGCAAGAGCATCTCGGACTGGAAAAACAACTACGCGCAAGCTTGCGAAACGTGCGCGGCCAGACCGGATTGCTGCGGCTTTTTCAAATCCGCGCCGACGACATGGCGTGACTCGGTGGCTCGCCCGATCGATGGAATCGCGGCATGAGGCGGGACTGGCGGGAGTTCATCAAAAGCGTGCTGGCCTGGACCATGCCCGCGGCTGCGACCGCGACTGTGTGGTCGCCGGTCGTAGCTGCCGTGCCGGCCGACGGGGCGGGCGGCTCGCTGGTCACTGAGCCAGGGCCGTATAGGGCGCCGCTGACCTTTGAACGTCCCAACTACATCGATGGTCCAAATCTCTATGCGGGGCACCGTAGCCATTCGAGCCACCGCAGCCACTCGAGCCACAGCAGTCACTCCAGCCACAGCAGCCATTATTCGGGCAGTGGCGGCTCGTACTCCTATCCCGCGGCACCGCCGGTGCCGGGCGTTGCGACGAGCCCCGGCATCGCGCCGACGCAGGCCGCGCCATCTGCCGCCCCGGGCGGCTCGACGACAACGACAACGGCACCTGCGGCCAGCAATCCTGCGCCTGCGAGCACGTCCAAGGATCCGGACGCTCCGAAGCCGGCTCTGCCGGCACAACAGGCCCCAGGGGCTCCGCTGCAGCTCGTTGGTCCGAACGGGCTGCCCGTGGCGCCGGTGCGACGACCACCCACGGCCACCGTGCCGTCGGCATTGCCACCCAGGCCGGAAAAGCCGGAGATCGTGGTGATGCGAGTTCAGCTCGAGCTCAAGGCTCGCCATCTGTTTGCAGGCCCGATCGATGGGCGCATCACCCAGGAGCTGCGCGACGCGCTCAGGGCGTTTCAGATCCTGCAACGACTGCCCGAAACGGGCAACATGGACAATCTCACACTGGCGAAGCTCGGCATCATCTACTGAGACCCGCCGCAAGATGTCGAACCGAACCGATCGCATCATCGCGGACAGACTGGATTCGAACGGGTTGCCTTCAACGAACGAATCTGCCTGCGGATGACGATCCCGGGAAGGCCGCCGAGACACCATTCCCGAGTCGTTAACCAGTGGTAAATCCGGCGAAAGATTTGCTCCGCTTGCGATTTTGCGACTCAGGTTATGTCTCGTCCAGCTGCTGAAAACAGAGGACGGTCGCAATGTCAGGCGGCAATGGAAACGAAGCCTGCTCAGCCGGCGGAAGGCTCATCGCCTATTTCGTTGTCGCGGGTTCGACGCTGGCGAGCATGGCGGTTCTGTTGTTCCGGGCAGTGCCCACCTTGCTTCAAAACTGTGGCTGACAAGTCCGCTGCAAGACACAGTCCGGCTTGTCGCTGCGGCGAGACTCACCCAAAGCAGTCACAACGAAACTCATTTTCAAGATCTGGGCCCAAAGATGCGAAATCCTGCGCGAGATCTGCCGACGAGTGGTTATGCGATCGTGGTCGACGGTTGCGTGAAGACGGAGTTCGAGACGAAAGATGGCGTCGAGCATGGAGCCCGCGATCTGAAGCGGCGATTTCCGATGTTGCAGGTCAGGGTCTACGACGCGCAGGCGCGATCGGATCATGAAATTAGCGCGTTTTGATGTGTTGACTCCGACGGACGGACAGTTGTTCAAGGTCACAGGAGGCGAGCTGGTCAGTTTGCGCTTTCGTTCTGATCGCTCGGCGGATATATCGCTCCGCCGGAGAGCATGACGATGGTTCGAGAGCAAAACAGGGGAGCGCGGACGAACGCGCAGCGCCCGCACGACGGCCAAACAGGTTCCGAGAACCTCCAGGCTCGCATTGCCGCACTTAGATCCCTGCCGCGCGAGAAGCTTGCGGACGCGGTGTTCATGCTCTGGATGGAAGCGCAGCGGCAAGGTGAGCTGATCCGCCGCGCTGTCAGGCAACGCGTTGAAGGCGAAGCCGGTCCCGGACCGACACCGAGCGCGGATTTGGCGGCCTATCTTGCGGGCGAGGCGGTGTCGTCGCTGCGTCATCACGAGGTGGGTGTTACCAGTCTCGCCGACGTTTTGATCCAGCGCTCCCGCGAGGTTCGCTTCACTGTCGACCAGACCGAGGCCGTGACGCTGCTTGCCGCGACGATCCGGGAGCAACGGCTCGAGGGCATCCTGGAAGGCTTGAGGCTGGCCGGATTGCTCAGCGAGCCTTCCAAGGATCGGCATGCGGGGATCACTTGGTAGGGCAAAGGCGAGGCGCCGACAATCGACCGCGCCCTTGTATCCGCATTTGCTGCATTACGACATGTCGGCGCCAGGCTAGGGGGCGACCCAGCCGTCCGGTAGCGGCTCATCGTCGCGCTCTTCGTCGTCGCGTCTTCGACGCGCGTCAAAGATGTTCATTCGTTCCTGCTGCAGCAAGGAAGCGAGCTCGGTGTCCTCGAGCCCAAGACTTTCGCATTCCCGAACGATACGATCATAGGTTCCATAGAGCCGCGATGGTGCTTTTTTCAACAGCGCTTTCAAGGTCGCGATAGCGCCGTCTTTCAGAGAAGACAGGGCGTCCTGCGGCAGGTCGCCGAGCCCGTTGAGTAGAAGCAGGGGTGTCAGATCGGAGCTGAGCCGCTCGAACAGCGCCTCGCCCTGCTGATCGGGGAGCCATCTGTCGATCTCATCGAGGTCGTCCAGCAGATAGGCTGCCAGCTGATCGATGCGGTCGAGCCAGTGCAGCGACGGGCATAGTTGGTCCCCTATAAGTTGGTCCCTAATCCGGGCAAAGTAGGTCCCCTAGCCTGAAGCACACAAAGCCCCGCCGGCTCTGGCGGGGCTTTTTCGTCGCGGGGCGCAAAATACTGTCGCGACGGCGGCCTACCATCCACTCCAGAACGGAAGCGTCTTGGCCACCAACCGCTTTCCTCCTAAGCCGCTATCGACGACTGTCCCGCGCACAAGTCCGACCTGACCAGGTGACCCCATCAAATAGCTGCCATTGCAGCCGCTCCTCTCGCCGATGAACGCGTCCCAATCGAGGCTCCTGTGAGCAGACACCATCACCAGCTCTGTGCCCTCGTCTCCGACGATTTGTGCCGGGATCGCTCCGCGAAAGAAAAGCGCGGCAGGATCCAACATTTGAGCAGCTAGGTACCTGAAACCGAAAGACAACCTCTGAACTCTCCACACACGTTCTTGCTCATTCGTCGCGCCTGAGCCCACGTTATACGGCAAGAATATCGTTTGAGGCGTCGGCGGCGCGATGCACATCGTGCGCCCAAGGATCATTCTGCCAGTTGACGCTAAGCACACTACATGTCCCTGCTGCTGGACCTCGAAGAGGTTCGGATGCTCGTGCGTGGGCCCGACCATGGCGAACTCACCGGGCTCCAGATCAAGGACAAGCTCTCTACGACCGCCAAGGTCGCGAGCGCTCTCATCAAGCACGGCCACCTAAAATCGATCACCGTGGTTAACCCGATCAACCGCTGCCCGACCGTGGTTGTCCCCGTCCACGAGGTGGAGCGTTTCGCCCGGGAATACGTCTCCCTCTTCGCGATCGCCAGGCAGCGGGGCCGGCATTTCTTGGTGGTCAAGAAGGAGCTCCAGGACGCCGCCGTGGAGCCCGTATTCAATCCCAGGAAGATCCGGGCGACGTTCTATCGGAGGGCGGACGTCCGGAACGAATTGGCCCTAATTTGATGAATAGGGGCCGCTTCCGGTTGGACAATCGGAATGGGCATTGTGATTTTCCGCAAGATATTGTAACCTTTTCTTGTCCAAAATCACATAGCACCCATGCCTCAGAACAGCGAAACGCCTTCAAAGTCCTCCGCCGAAATCCTTGCTGGCCTGCTAAGCGGCAATCGACTGCGCGCGCGGTCCGACATCGTCGCGGCCGGCGTGCATCCGCAAACGCTGGCCAGAGCCGTTGAGGCTGGATCGGCAGTTCTATATGCCCGCGGTATCTACATGGCTCCAAATGCCGACTTGCCCGAAGGCGCCGGCTTCGCCGCAACAACCCTCCTCAATCCTAGTGGGGTTGTGTGCTTGAGTTCGGCCGCTCTGTATCACCGTCTTTCGGACGAAAATCCCGACGCGATCTTCTACGCCGTCGGAAGCAAAACCATGAAGGTGGTCGGCGCGGCGCGCGATCCCGTCAGATTGGTGCATTGGAGTGAAGCCGCACGCAGCATCGGTGTCGATACTGTAGAGATCGCGGGCGTGCCAGTGAGGATCACAAGCCCAGCCCGCACCGTCGTCGACATGCTGCGCTACCGTACCAAGCTCGGCGACGAGCCGGCCATGAAAACGCTCAAGGACTACGCCGCCTCCGGCGGCGATCTAAATTTGGTGCTCGAAATCGCCCGCGAGCTGGGATGGACGAAATCCGTTGAACCCGCGGTGCGCGCTGCCGAAGAAATTCAACCCCTCATCCCGAGGCCGATGCGATGAACAAGGATGCTCTCGCCGACACCACGCGCCGACGTATCCTCAACGAATCCCGCAAAATCGGGATCTCGCACGAGCTATTAACGCGTCGTTACGTGTTCGAACGCTTCCTGGCCCGGCTGGCGCATTCCGCATTGCGTGATCGGCTAGTGCTGAAGGGGGCCATGGCACTTGTGGCCGTTACGAAAAATTTCGGACGCGCTACCCGAGACATGGATAACCCGGTCGACCTGGGTGAGAACGAGCTAGAGAGATTGGGCGACGCTCAAGACGCTTTTCGCGATCTTGCGGCCAGAATGCGTGCGTTTGCACTCAATGAGGGCTTCGCAGTTCGGCTTGTGAGTTGGCGGTATGATTCGATGGCAGCGAGCACGGCACTTCTTGCGGTCTCGCATACTTTGCACAGCTATGGCGCGGATAGAGCCTCTGCGAAGAGCAAGCTCGAAGAAATTCTCCGATTCAAAACCGTCGCGAGTTAGCTTGCGCCGCGGGGACGAGATGGTCCGGCGCTATGCGGCAGCACGATGCTGCAAGGTCGTCTGAAGGCGCCTCTGCTCTCGATTGTAAGCACTTAGGAGGGCCTTTACCCATGGGGCCATGCCATCAGCCTTCAATCGAATGCGTTGCGAGCTATTGTAATGCTGCTCCGTGACCCGCGCGAGTCTCTCGCGCTCCTCGCGATTGGCGTCCCGGTTGGCGTCCGATTTGGGTTGCTTGTGGCCAAGTATGGCACTGGCCGCTCCTTCAAGCCTGCGGTCGACCAGGAACGTGGTGATCGTTCTCCTGCAATCCTGCGGCGTCCAGTGGCGGACTCCAAATCGCTCGAACAGGTTCAGCCGAACCTTCAACGGGCGCGGCTGCGGCCCGGGCTTCCCCTTGCGGTGGGGCTTCTGCCTCACGGTGTGGTCGTAGACCTTTCCTTGCAGACGATAGATCAATTGATCGAGCGCCGACCTGCTCACATGTTGGTCGGGGTTGCGCGCGGGGAACATCCACGGGGAATCGCCGCAGGCCTCTTTGTGGTATCGGTTCATGACCTTGAGCGCTTCGGGTGGAATTGGAAGTGAATGGGGCCTGCCACCATCACGCCCCCCTTTCATTTCTTCGAAGGTCCAATTGGCGATCATCCACGCTTTAAGTTTGCGGTATTCCTTATCAGCGGGGAACAGACGGTCCGTCCTGAGCTTCGTTAACGCGCCAGACCGCTGACCAGTCAGGGCTACCCCCCAAAGTGCGCCGATCGTTCCCGGATTGGTGTCATGTTCGCCGTCGGCCAAATGCCTGCAGCGTTCGGCGATGATAAGGGTGCGTGCGATTTCTTCGATGGTGGGAGTACGGGGCGGCCTCTTCTTGGGCGTGCATTCGTACGACCAGCGGTCCCACCACTTGTACAACGTGTCCAATCCGGAGGCGGTCGCCTTATTTTTCCAGGCCCAAGTCAACATTTCCTTGGATTGGCTAAGCGCGCGGTCCACTGTGGATGGGGCGTAATTGGCGTCGATTTCGTCCCGTACGCGTTCCAGATCGCTCAGTTTGATGTCGCGCACCATCTTGTTGTTGATCGATGCAAACTGTTCGAGCCTGAGGTAGCGCTCGTACTTGCGGCGATAACTGGCCTTCAGACGCCGCTGCTTCCGCTGGAGGAATTCATCGGTCAACTGCTTCCAGGTCCAGAACGGAGGCGGTGAGATCCCCTTCGCCTCATCGCGGCAAGCTAGCATGTGGTCGAGCCTGGTCTCGACGTCACGATCTCGAAAAGTGCTGCCGTCGCTGGGACGAGGGGCGTACTCCAGAAGAATGTGCACCAGGTCGTTCAGGTCCCGGTTGCGCTTCGCGGCAAGCGCGATTTGGTCTGCAACGTATCTGGCGTCTTCCAGCGACAGTTCGCGAATATCCTTGAGGCGGAGCGTCTTCTCCCGTCGGCGGATGTACCAGATCGGCTTGTGCGGAGTGATGCGGATCGTGAGGCCCTTGGTCTTTTCGTCTCCCAACTCTACGACCGTGCGAGTGAGCCTTTCGTCTTCGCTCATGGCGATCGCATCGTAGAGGTGGTCTTCGGTCAAGCGGAGCGATTTGCGCAGAAACTTTGGAGGCGGCGTGGGGAGGGCCAACCTCGTACAACGCTCATACAAAACAGCCATAACAGGCCTCCGCGAGTTCTTGCTGTGTTCGCATCCCCTATTTTGGCAGTATTCGACGTTTTATCAATGACTTATTGGTGTCCGCGCAGACGCTTCCGGAGGCCGGAGGATTCAGCCTTCCAAGCTGAATACGAGGGTTCGATTCCCTTCACCCGCTCCAGTCCTCCTTATGACGCTCCAGTCCAATTTCAATGCACGGTTGCCGCATGCATTCCGGTCATCGTGGCCGTGCGGCAACAGCCTTCGGTTCCCGAGGCGGGTATGATCCTGCCGATACTTGAACCGAGGTTGAAATGAAAAAGCTTTGCTTTGGTCTCGTTGCGGCGCTTGCGGTCGCGAGCGCTCCTGCTCTGGCCGCGGACATGGCCGCCAAGGCACCGATCTACAAGGCACCAGTGCCGGTCCCCTTTGTCTGGACGGGCTGCTATGTCGGCGGCAATGTCGGCGGCGGCTGGGCGCACACCGGCTATCGGGTCGACGACCCCACGCAAGGAGCTTTCAACGGCAGCAGCCTCGGTTCTAACAATGGCTCGGGCGTTGTGGGCGGCGGACAGGTCGGCTGCGATTACCAGACCGGAAACTGGGTGTTTGGCGCCCAGGCGATGTTCGACGCCGCCGACATCAAGGGCAGCCATCTCGACCCCATCAACGCATTCCCGCTGGTTTGGACGAGCAAGATCTCGTGGCTCGCGACGGCGACCGGCCGGGTCGGCTACACCGTCGCCCCGCAGGCTCTGCTTTATCTCAAGGGCGGTGCCGCGTGGGTGCGGACGCATGATGACCGCACCGGTCCCGCGCTCGGAATCATCCTGTCCTACACCACGCCCGATCGCAGCGACTTCGGCTGGACCGTCGGCGCCGGCTTCGAATATCTCCTCACGCGCAACTGGTCGGTGTTCGCGGAATACAATTACATCGATGTCGGTGCCCACCGCGCGAGTTACACGCGCAACACCGACGGCGCCTCGTTCTTCGTCGATGCCAGCCGCCAGGTCCATATGGCGACGGTCGGCGTGAACTTCCGGTTCGGACAGCCCTGATCGGCCGGGGCTGGCGGGCCGCATTCGCCGCGCTCGGCGCATCCCCAAGTTCTATGCGGACGATGGTCTGCCTGGTCGAACAAATGTCCCCTTCTTTCCCCGGCCGAAGCGCTTTAAGTTGCCGTGGATGGAGACATGATGGACCGCAGGAACAATTTTGATCTGTTGCGACTTTTCGCGGCCTGTCAGGTCGTATTCATGCACAGTTCGGGGCATCTGCTCCTGCCGAAAGCCGGACTGTTCGAGGTGCTGCTACAATTTCCGGGAGTCGCAGTATTCTTCGTGATCAGCGGCTTTCTGGTCTCGGATTCATATTTGCGCAGCACCAGCGTGACGTCTTTCGCCTGGAAGCGAGCCGTGCGGATTTACCCCGCGCTCATCGTGAATCTCCTCGTCCTCGAACTCGTCTTTGGTGCGACAGGCGGCATCAGCACGACCGCCTGGGCCTACGCGAAACATCTCATCGTCTACCTGCCGACCGCCTCGATTCATTTCGCCGGGACGGTGTTTCCCGACGCCATCTACGCCCAGTCGTGGCTTTTCCAGGGGTACCCGAGCGGGGTGCTCTGGACACTGACGGTGGAGCTATCGTTCTACGTAGTTCTACCATTTGTCCTCAGCCTTGCAGCGGTATCCAAGAAAGCGGGATCGCTTTTCATTGCAATCTTGATGATTGGATCATTTTCGATCGCGCATGTGACTGACGATGCATTTTCCCAGGCGCACCCCGCGTTGAACGAACTCGTGACTCCATACTTTTGGATCTTCGGCATCGGCGTTCTCATTCGCCTGTGGTGGGAGCACATCAGCCGATGGTTTGAAGGGCGCGCTCTGTTCTGGCTGGCGGGGTATCTCTTCCTGATTGTCGTTTCCGTCGTAGCTCTCGGGGAGCCCATCAAGCTTGAATACAAAATGGAGCCGAACATCATCACCCTGGTGCGGGTCGTCGTAATGGGCGCAACTGTCATTTCTCTCGCATATACCGCGAAGAGCTGTGCCACGCTTCTTCACGGGAACGATCTGTCGTACGGCCTTTACCTGTGGCACATGCTCGGCGTATCCGTGTTCCTTGGTCTCGGCATCAAAGGACATTGGTGGCTTTACCCGGCCTGTTACGGAATCGGTCTCTCCTTTGCCGCGGCATCTTGGTTCCTGATCGAGAAGCCCGCCCTTGCTCTTAAGCAAAGCAAGATGCGTCGCTTTGCGGCGATCGTGCCAGTTCTCGATGAGGTTAAGTGACTGTTTTTGCCCTCGGAAATGCCTGTCCTCCAGGCTGGATACGAGGGCTCGAGTCCCTTCGCCCGTTCCAAATCCCCCTTTGGTCCCATACGAGTTGACGCTGACGGCCGTTCTGTCCAAGAAGGGCGTCAAATCGACGGATGCCACGTACGCGCGGACCGCCCGTGTCGGGTGGCCGCCGGGAGCTTAAGGGCCATATGACCGAGCGGATCGCTCTCATCACCGGTGTGACCGGCCAGGACGGCGCCTATCTCGCCGAATATCTGCTGTCGCTCGGCTATGTCGTGCACGGCATCAAGCGCCGCTCGTCCTCGTTCAACACCGCGCGCGTCGATCACCTCTACCAGGACCCGCATGTCGGCAATGTGCCGTTCCTGATGCACTATGGCGACATGACGGATTCGACCAATCTGATCCGCCTGATGCAGCAGATCCGCCCCACCGAGATCTACAATCTCGCTGCCCAGAGCCACGTCGCCGTCAGCTTCGAGAGCCCGGAATACACCGCCAATGCCGACGCCATCGGCGTGCTGCGCCTCCTGGAGGCCATCCGCATCCTCGGCATGGAGAAGGAGACGCGGTTCTACCAGGCCTCGACCTCCGAGCTTTACGGCCTCGTGCAGGAGATCCCGCAGAAGGAGACCACGCCGTTCTATCCGCGCTCGCCTTACGGCGTCGCCAAACTCTACGGCTACTGGATCACGGTGAACTACCGCGAAGCCTATGGCATGTTCGCGAGCAACGGCATCCTGTTCAACCATGAGAGCCCGATCCGCGGCGAGACCTTCGTCACCCGCAAGATCACCCGTGCCGTCGCCCGCATCGAAGTCGGCCTCGAAGACACGCTCTATCTCGGCAACCTCGAAGCCAAGCGCGACTGGGGCCATGCCAGGGACTACGTCGAAGGCATGCACATGATCCTCCAGGCCGACAAGCCTGATGACTTCGTGCTCGCCACCGGCGAGACGCGCTCGGTGCGCGAGATGGTCGAACTGGCCTTTGCGCAGGTCGGCCGCCGCATCGCGTGGCAAGGGCAGGGCGTCGACGAAACCGGCGTCGACGAGACGAGCGGCAAGGCCGTGGTGAGAATCGATCCCACCTATTTCCGCCCGACCGAGGTCGATCTCCTGGTCGGTGACGCCAGCAAGGCGCGCCAGGTGCTCGGCTGGAAGCCGAAGCGGACGTTTGCACAACTCGTCGAGGAGATGGTAGCGAGCGATCTGGCGGACGCGAAACGGGACGCCGGCCGTGGCAAGCACAGCGTTTGAGCTGAAAGGCAAAAGCGTCTACGTCGCCGGCCATCGCGGCATGGTCGGAGCCGCGCTGGTGCGCCGGCTCGAACGGGAGGATGCGAGGCTCGTCACGGTGGACCGCCGCGAGCTCGATCTCTGCAACCAGGCCGCCGTGTTCGACTGGTTCGCGCGCGTGCGGCCGCAGGTGATCTTCCTTGCCGCCGCCAAGGTTGGCGGCATCGTCGCCAACAACACGCTGCGCGCCGAGTTCATCTACGACAACATAGCGATCGCGGCCAACGTGATCCATGCCGCGCACCAGAACGGCGCCGAGAAGCTGATGTTTCTGGGCTCGTCCTGCATCTATCCGAAGCTGGCGCCTCAGCCGCTGCGCGAGGATTCCGTGCTGACCGGCCCGCTGGAGCCGACCAACGAGCCCTATGCGATTGCCAAGATCGCGGGCATCAAGATGGTGGAGGCCTATCGCAGCCAGTATGGCAGCGATTTCATCAGCGTGATGCCGACCAATCTCTACGGCCCCGGCGACAACTATCATCCTGAGATGAGCCACGTGGTCGCCGCCCTGATCCGCCGCTTCCACGAGGCGAAAGTGTCCGGCGCGACGAATGTCGTAGTCTGGGGCACCGGCACGCCGCGGCGCGAGTTCCTCTTTGTCGACGACATGGCGGATGCCTGCGTGCACCTGATGAAGACCTATTCGAGGCCTGAGCTCATCAACATCGGCACCGGCGAGGACATTGCCATCGCCGAATTCGCGCGTGTCGTAGCCGAGATCGTCGGCTACAGCGGCGAGATCAGCTTCGACACCTCGCGTCCCGATGGCACGCCGCGCAAGCTGCTCGACGTCGGCCGCCTCAATGGGCTCGGCTGGCGCGCGACCACCTCGCTTCACGATGGCTTGAAGCGCGCCTATGCGGCCTATCTGGCCGGCCTGGCATGACTGCGCAGGTGTAGGAACCTTCGCTGCAAGCACGAGTTGGCCGGTCGGGCAGGGCGAAAGCCACATGAGGCCAACCGTGCAAGAAGCTGTGCGCGTGCGCTCCACCGCGCAAATCGCAGGCCATCCAATTCATCCAATGCTGGTGCCGATCCCGATTGCGTGCTTCATCGGCGCGCTCTTGACCGACATCGCCTATGTCGTCAGCGCCGAGATCATGTGGGCGGATTTCTCCGCCTGGCTTCTGCTGTTCGGCGTCGTCTTCGGCGTGCTGGCGGCGATCGCGGGCCTGACCGATTTCCTCGGCAACCGCCTGGTGCGGGCACAGCCGCCGGCCTGGCCGCATCTGATCGGCAACGCCGTGGCACTGATCCTGGCGATTTTCAACCTGCTGATCCACACGCGCGATGCCTGGACCTCGGTGTGGCCGACCGGGCTCATCCTCTCGGCGATCACCGTGCTGATCCTGCCCGTCACTGGTTGGCTCGGCTGGGCCATGGTGTACCGCCACGGCGTAGGAGTTGCGCGATGAAATTCTCAATTGCCCACGCGCTTGTATGCTCGTCGCTGCTGTGCCTCGCGGGGTGCAATGACGGCAGCGGCGATCCCAAGGCGCAGATCGGCGCCAATCCAAAACTGCCCGACATCCAGCAATATCTGCTGCCGCCGATGCACATCGCGCGCATCGTCGGCTGGAAGAAGGACGAGACGCCGACTGTTGCGCAGGGGCTCCAGGCCAAGGCCTTTGCGACCGGCCTGCAGCATCCGCGCTTCCTCTACGTGCTTCCGAATGGCGACGTGCTGGTGGTGGAATCCAAGGCGCCGAAATCCGCGCCGATCAAGCGGCCCAAGGAAATCGTGATGGGTTATGTCGAGTCCTGGGCGACATCGGGCGGCGATACCGGACCGAGCAATCGCATCACGCTGTTGCGCGACACCAACGGCGACGGCGTGCCTGATGCGCAGAGCGTCTTCCTCGATCACCTCAATTCGCCCTTCGGCGTCGCGCTGGTCGGCAACGACCTCTACGTCGCCAACACCGACGCGATCGTCAGATATCCCTACACGGAAGGCGACACCAAGATCACCGCGCAGGGCACGGTGTTGACGGAGCTGCCGGGCGGTCCGATCGATCACCACTGGACCAAGAGTCTGGTCGCGAGCCCCGATGGCTCGAAGCTCTATGCCGGCGTCGGCTCCAACAGCAACATCACCGAGAACGGCATGGAAGCCGAGCACAATCGCGCCGCCATCCTCGAGGTCGACCGCGCCAGCGGGCGCTGGCGGATCTTTGCAAGCGGCCTGCGCAATCCGAACGGCCTCAGCTTCGAGCCGCAGACCGGCGTGCTTTGGACGGTGGTGAACGAGCGCGACGAACTCGGTCCCGATCTCGTGCCCGATTACATGACGTCGGTGAAGGACGGCGGCTTCTACGGCTGGCCCTACAGCTATTACGGCCAGCACGTCGATCCCCGCGTCAAGCCGGAGCGGCCGGATCTCGTCGCCAAGGCGATCGTGCCTGATTACGCGCTGAGCTCGCATGTCGCGCCGCTCGGCATGGCCTTCACCACCGGCACCAGCCTGCCGAGCGCCTATCGGGGCGGTGCCTTTGTCGGCGAGCACGGCAGCTGGAACAGGCAGAATCTGAACGGCTACAAGGTCGTGTTCGTGCCGTTCGCGGACGGCAAGCCGAGCGGCCCGGCGCAGGACGTCGTGACCGGCTTCCTCGACAACGACAACCACGCGCGTGGCCGCCCGGTCGGCGTCGCCATCGACAAATCAGGTGCGCTGCTGGTCGCCGACGACAGCGGCAACACGGTGTGGCGCGTGACCGCCGCGCACCCGCAGCTCACGCAACGATAGACACGGATTGGAAAGAGCTGGAGGAGGAGACCATGGGCCTTGCTCAATACACAATTGTGCCGGTGCAGGACGAATGGGGCGTGCTGCACGACGGCGACGTCAAGAGCAGATATGCCACCAAGGAAGCCGCATTCGAGTCGGCTGTCGCGGCAGCGTCCCTGGCGCTGCGTGAGGGCCACGAAGTCCATGTCAGCGTGCCCGGCCGCGACGCCGGCGAGAACGCGCTGGGAATTTGAGGCGTCCGACAGCGGACCTGCAAAAAACAAGGAGCTCATGATGAGCAAGCCTCGTGAGCCGAACGGCGTCGAACCTTCACGGTCCGAAGACGACATCCAGCGTGATCAGTTGGGCCCCCGAGGTGTGCCCAACGCACCTGACCCGGCGAAGATGACGCCTCAGCGTGACAAGAAGACGCCGAAGCAGGTCGATCCCGGCCACACTGCCTGACTGCGCGTTTGCTGGTCTTGTGTGACTGGAAGCCGCGGATGGCGTGCACTGCACGACGACAGTCAACCGGCCGGTGCCGCGCCGAAGCCGCCGCGGAAATGGCGATGAATGGGTGTGCTGATAGCCGAGCTGAGTCTGATCGGCGTCTTTCGCCATACCTTCAATCAGCCTGAGTTGATCTCTCTGTAACAGCTTGTTGGGTCGGTCCGCGCCCATGCTGTGGGGGGTGAGCCTTCGCGTGCAAATAACATCATGTTAGGTTTCTCGCATAACTGGGTAATTGTGTTAGCCCAGCGATAGCCTATTGTCGCGACCAATCAGACACCTATCGGCAGTGACAAGCGCTCGCGAAGCTTTCGCAGAGCGGGCGGAGAGTGCTGCCCAATTGCTCCAAGAAGCCCGGCAGCGGGACGTCAGAAAAACCCAGTGGAGGAATTTTGAGATGACCGCGACCCGTCAGACGAGTCAGTCCAGGAAGGCCGCTGCCAGCGGCTGGATCGGTTCGGCTCTCGAATATTATGACTTCTTCATCTACGCCACCGCCGCCTCGCTGATCTTCCCGCAAATCTTCTTCCCGTCGGACAATCCCACGGTTGCCATCGTCGCATCGCTGGCGACCTATGGCGTCGGCTACGTGGCCCGGCCGATCGGCGCCTTCGTGCTCGGACATTGGGGCGACACCCATGGCCGCAAGACCGTGCTCATCGTCTGCATGTTCCTGATGGGCATCTCGACCATGGCGGTGGGGCTTCTGCCGACTTATCAGCAGGTCGGCATCTTGGCGCCGATCCTGCTCGTCATCCTCCGCCTCGTGCAGGGTTTTGCCGTGGCCGGTGAAATCTCCGGCGCCAGCTCGATGATCCTGGAGCACGCACCGTTCGGACGGCGCGGCTTCTATGCGAGCTTCGCGCTCCAGGGCGTGCAGGCCGGACAGATCCTGGCGGCGGCCGTGTTCCTGCCGCTGGCGGCCTATATGCCGACCGAAGCCTTCAACAGCTGGGGCTGGCGGATCCCGTTCCTGCTCAGCTTCTTCGTCATCGTCGCCGGCTACATCATTCGCCGCGAAGTCGACGAGACCCCGGCCTTTGCCCGCGAGGGCGAGCGGGGGGAAACGCCGCGGGCGCCCATCGTCCAGGCCATCAAGCTGAGCTGGCGCGACATGCTCAGGGTCATCTGCATGGCGCTGATGAACGTCATCCCCGTCGTTGCGACCATCTTCGGTGCGGCCTACGCGGTGCAGCCCGCCTACGGCATCGGTTTCGCCAAGGACGTCTATCTCTGGATCCCGGTGCTCGGAAACATGCTGGCCGTGTTCGTCATTCCCTTCGTCGGCCATCTCTCCGACAAGGTCGGCCGCAAGCCTCCGATCATCGTGGGCGCGCTGCTCTCCGGTCTGCTCGCGTTCGGCTACCTCTATGCCATCAGCATCCGAAACGTGCCGCTCGCGATCCTGCTGTCGCTGTTGATGTGGGGCGTCGTCTACCAGGGCTACAACGCGATCTTCCCGAGCTTCTACCCGGAGCTGTTTCCGACCCGCACCCGCGTGTCGGCAATGGCGATCTCGCAGAACATCGGCACGACCATCACCGCGTTGCTCCCGGCCTTGTTCGCGACCGTGGCGCCTCCCGGCTCGGCCAACATTCCCTTGACGGTCGGGGCGATCGCTTTCGGCATCACGGTCATCGCGGCGCTGGCGGCGGTCACCGCGCGGGAAACCTACCGGATCAGCATCGACGATCTCGGCAATCCCAAGGCCGTGCCGATGCCGCGGGCCGATTATGAGCGGCAGCGCGCGGAGGCGGCGGGCGGTGCGGCCGCAATTCCGACCTGAAGAGTGTAAGGAGCCATGCCGCTGCGAGCGATGATGTTTGCAGCGGCAGGCTCGACGCATTACGTAATTGCCCACTCGAACCTTCTGCGCGCGAGCGCGATCATCATGAGGTCAAGGGATGAACCCCGTCGTCGTTGCTGTCGCTATCACCGGCTCCGTTCCGCGCAAGAAAGACAATCCGGCGGTGCCCATCCTGCCGTCGGAACAGATCGAATCGACGCAACAAGCCTTCGAGGCCAGCGCTACGCTGGCCCACATCCATGTTCGCAACGATGACGAGACGCCGTCCTCCGACCCCGAGCGCTTTGCCCTCGTGCAGGAGGGCATCAAAAAGCATTGCCCGGGAATGATCGTTCAGTTCTCGACCGGCGGGCGAGGCCGCGATCCCTCGGCGCGCGGATCGTCGCTCTATCTGAAGCCCGACATGGCTTCGCTGTCCACGGGCTCGGTGAACTTTCCGACGATCGTCTACGAGAACAGCGCCGCCCTGGTCGAGACCCTCGCCACCGGCATGAAGACGAATGGCATCCGGCCGGAGATCGAGATCTTCGATCTGTCGCATCTGCATGGAGCTCGCCGCCTGATCGAGGCGGGGCTGATGGACCAGCGTCCGCATGTGCAGTTCGTCATGGGCGTCAAGAACGCCATGCCGGCTGACGAGCACGTGCTCGACATCCTTCTGGGAGAGTTGAAACGGCTGATTCCGAAGGCGACGTGGACCGCGGCCGGGATCGGGCGCCACCAGGCCGAGGTCATGGGCTGGGCACTCGCGCGAGGCGCTGATGCGGTCCGCACCGGGCTCGAGGACAATATCAGGATCGACAAGACGCGCCTGGCCGCCAGCAACGCCGAGCTCGTGACCGTCGCCTGTGAGGCTGTCGCGCGCCACGGCCGGCGCGTCGCGACCTCGGCCGAGGCGCGATCCCTGCTCGGGCTCGCGGGGTAGGGGCTACTGCCTCCTGCTGACATGCTCCCGGCTGCATTCTGCCATTCGGCGGCTGGCGTTCCCCCGCGCTGAGTCTCCGGGTAAGACGGGCGTCACAGGCGTGATCGGCGCCTGCCGGGCAGGCGACGGTTGGAATGCGGTTCTTGAAATCTGACAGCAGGCTCATCGGCGTCCTGCTGGTGCTGGCGATCACCCAACTCATTGGATGGGGGACGATCGGGCTTCCCGCCATCGTCGGGCGCGATCTTGCGGCTGACCTCGGCATGAGCCTGCCGGCGGTGTTCGGGGGCACCTCCGTTCTCTATGTCACGATGGGCCTGTGCGCGCCCTGGCTTGCCAAGGCATTCGCGCGGCATGGCGCGCGCAAGGTCATGATGGTCGGGACGGTCCTCACCGTGCCCGGATTCGTGCTGCTGTCCTTCGCGCGCGAGCCGGTGCTCTACTTCGCCGCCTGGACCATCTTCGGCGTCGCCGGCAGCGCCACGCTCTCGACCGGCGCCTATATCATGCTGAACGAGATCGCCGGGCGGCAGGCCAAGAGCGCGATCGGCGCGCTCATGCTGGTGACGGGCCTTTCCAGCAGCATCTTCTGGCCGGCCACGTCGTTCCTCAGCGGCCATCTCGGGTGGCGCGGGACCTGCCTCGTCTATGCCGCGATGCTGATCCTCGTGTCGTTGCCGCTCTATGCGTTCGCAGCACCGCGCCAGACCGTCGCGAAGGACGACGGTGCTGCGCCGGCGAAGCGCGCGGAGGCGCCGCGGATTGCGCGCAGCACGTTCGGCCTCGTGGTCTCTGCGATCACGCTCAATGCCTTCGTCAATTTCGGCCTCAGCGCCGTGTTCATCGAGCTGCTGCGGGCGGAGGGACTGGCGCCGGCGCAGGCGATCGCGTTCGGGTCCATGCTGGGCGTGATCCAGGTCAGCGCCCGCGGGCTCGACTTCCTCGGCGGCGGACGCTGGGACGGCATCACGACCGGGCTCGTCGCCGGTACGGCGCTGCCCGTCGCCATGCTGCTCCTGATGCTGAGCGAGGGGGCGACCTGGGCGGTCGCGGTCTTCATCCTGCTCTATGGCGCCGGCAGTGGTGCGATGGCAGTGGCGCGGGCGACGATCCCGCTGGTGTTCTACGACCAGGCGGAATTCGCCAAGGCGATGTCGATGATCGCGCTGCCGCTCAATCTTGCCTCGGCGATCTCGCCGCCGCTGCTGGCCGGCCTGCTCACCGAGTTCGGCAGCCGCGGCGCGCTCGGTCTCACCTTCGTGTTCTCCTGCGCCACGGTGCTGATCCTGGTGCTGCTCGGCCGGCGAAGGCCGCAGGTGGCTGCGGCGGTCGCGACCTGAGGCTATCTTCGCGGCGCGGAAATTCGCTGCCGCCGGGGCGGGGATGGCCGTATGCCTGGAGCGCAGTGCTCGGGGAACGAAAATGGTGTATCCGCAGGGAGCGCGGCCTGGCTCGAGCCGCCGCGCCAACACCAGTTCCCGGAGGAAACTTACATGTCGGCCTTGCCGCTCTCAGGCATCAAGATCCTTGACCTCACCCGCGTGCTTGCCGGCCCCCTGTCGGCCCAGATGCTGGGCGATCTCGGCGCGGAGGTGATCAAGATCGAGCGGCCGGGCACCGGCGACGACGCGCGCGCCTTCGGCCCGCCTTACCTGACCGATCCCGAGGGCAAGGCCAACAACAACAACTCGTTCTACCTTTGCGCCAACCGCAACAAGAAATCGGTGACCGTCAACATCGCCAAGCCGGAAGGGCAGGCGATCATCCGCGAGCTTGCCAAGGACGCTGACGTCTTCATGGAGAACTACAAGGTCGGCGATCTCAAGCGCTACGGCCTCGACTATGAGACGATCAAGGCGATCAACCCAAAGATCATCTACTGCTCGGTGACCGGCTTCGGCCAGACCGGCCCTTACGCGCCGCGCGCCGGCTATGACGCGATCCTCCAGGCGATGGGCGGCCTGATGAGCGTCACCGGCCATATCGACGGCGAGCCGGGCGAGGGGCCGATGAAGGTCGGCCCCTCCATCGTCGACTACATGACCGGCATGAACACCTCGATCGGCATCCTCTCGGCGCTCTACCATCGCGACGTCAATGGCGGGCAGGGGCAGCACATCGACGTCTGCCTGTTCGACACCGTGATCGCCTCGTTGTCGCACTGGCTGCAGATCTACCTCGTCAACGGCAAGATGCCGCCGCGCCGCGGCACCTGGGGCAATGGCGGCATGCCGGCCGGCGTGTTCCGCTGCACCGACGGCGAACTGATGCTGGTGGTCGGCAATGACGGCCAGTTCCAGCGCACATGCGCCGTGCTCGGCGAGCCCGGGCTCGCCACCGATCCGCGCTTCATCAAGAACAACGACCGCGTCGTGCACGGCAAGGAGATCATGGCGATCTTCGCCGGCCTGTTCCTGAAAAAGCCGGTGGCGTACTGGCTGGAGAAGCTGGAGGAGGCCGGCGTGCCGTCGGGCCCGATCAACAATTTCGAGCAGGTGTTCTCCGATCCGCACGTGCAGTCGCGCGGCATGCGCGTGAAGGTCGACCATCCCTTCGAGCCCGATCTGTCGCTGATCCGCAACGCGCTGACCCTCTCGGAGACCCCGATCGAGACCTACCGCGCCCCGCCGCTGCTCGGCGAGCACACCCAGGAAATCCTCGGTGGCAAGCTCGGCTATGATGCGGGGAAGATCGAGGAGCTGAAGAAGCAGGGGATCATCTGATTTTATGACCGGCAAAACCATCATCACCTGCGCCATCACCGGCAACCTGACAAAGCCCGAGCAGTCGCCGTACCTGCCGATCACGCCCGAGCAGATCGCGACCTCGGCGCTGGAAGCCGCCGACGCCGGCGCCGCCATCGCGCACATTCATGTGCGCGATCCCGCGACGGGGCGGCCATCGATGGAGATCGATCTCTACCGCGATGTCGTGGATCGCATCCGCGCCCGCAACAAGAGCCTCATCATCAACCTCACCACTGGTCCCGGCGGCCGTTTCGTGCCCTCGGTCGAGGATCCTCGTGTCGCCGCCCCCGGCACCACGCTGCTTCAACCTGAAAAGCGCGTCGCGCATATCGAGCTCATCAAGCCCGACATCTGCACGCTCGACCTCAACACCATGAATTCCGGCGGCGAGGTCGTGATCAACACGCCGCGCAACGTCCGGATCATGGCCGAGCGGATGAAGGCGGCGGGCGTGCTGCCGGAGATCGAGCTGTTCGATTCCGGCGACTGTCATCTGGCGCGCGACATGCTCGCTGATGGCTCGCTGAAGGGGCCGGGCCTGTTCTCGCTCGTGCTCGGTGTCAAATACGGCTTCTCCGCGACGCCGGAGACGATGTTCTACGCCCGCAGCCTGCTGCCGCCGGGCGCGATCTGGTCCGGCTTCGGTATCGGCCGCGCCGAGTTCCCGATGGTTGCGCAGGCCTATTTGCTCGGCGGCCATGTCCGCGTCGGCATGGAGGACAATCTTTATATGTCCAAGGGCGTGCTTGCGAAGACCAATGCCGAGCTGGTCGCGCACGCCGCCGGCATTCTAAAAAGCCTCGGCGCGAGCGTTGCGACCGCGCAGGACGCGCGCGCGATGCTGGGCCTAGCGTAGCACGACGCCGGCGCCGGAATGTTGAGCATGGATTGGTGACCTCAGTGTGGCGCAGACCGGGCCTTGCGTAGAGCTTGCGCGCAATCCCCAGATAAACCCGGTCCGTAGTCGCACAGGCTTCCGCTTCGCGCGCGAGTCTGATCTCCTCCCGTAAGTCGGGAGGGAAGCGCATGTCCTATACGATCGGGTTCCAGGCCAAGGACCAGAAGGCAATTCTGGCGACCGAGGCGGCCACCGCCAATCAGGCCGTCGCCATCATCGCCGCGCTGCGACAGAGCGCCGACGAGATCAAGTTCATCCGCTCGCCGCAGGAAGGCGAGATGGGCATCGAGATGCTGCTGCTGCTCGCCAAGGAAGAGGCCGAGGAGATGCCGCAGCGGGGCTAACCCGCCGCCACACTTCGATCAGAAGCGAAACATGCTGGCTGCAGAATAATGTAGTCAGGCACCAGTCTCGCTCGAACCGAAGGTGGTCCATGAAACGCGAAGCGCTCCGCGTCGAACCGATCTCGTCCTTTCTCGATCGCTGGAAGGCGCCGACCTCGCCGGTGACGCGCGCCGGCAACATGATCTTCGTCGCCGGCCTGCCGCCGTTCGATCCCGAGACCGGCGAGCTTGCGGAGATGCCGATCGAGCGGCAGAGCGAGATCATCATGGAGCAGATGAAGCTGTGCCTCGAGACGGCCGGCGCCTCGCTCGACAACGTCATGAAGTGCAACGTCTACTGCACCTCGACCAAACACTTCGCCGCGTTCAACGCGGTCTATGCCCGCTATTTCCCCAATGATCCGCCGGCGCGGATCTTCGTCTGCACGCCGGAATGGTTCGGCCCCTTCGACGTCGAGATCGACTGCATCGCGATGATGTGAGGATCAATGCGTTTTCGAGCGAAGTGGATGCCGGTTCGCGTAAAGAAAACGCGTCAAACGAGAGTTTAGCGCGCAGCGATCTTCGCCGGCGCCTTCGCCTCCGTCCGTCCCGCCGTCAGCGCCATCGTCGCGACGCTGACGACCCGCTCCACCACGTCCTCGACGTCGTCGAGATCGCATTTACCTTCCGACAGCTTCGTCAGCCGCTCGCTCTCGCGGATGGTGTGGTGCGCCATCGCGAGTGCGAAGTTCAGGCCCCAATAGATCTCGACCTCGCTGCGGTCGGGCAGGGAGCGGCGCATCGCGCCGGCGAATTTGCGCAAATGGTCGATCTCGCGGTTCTTGATGCGGCGGATCGGCGGCACGGATTCGATCGAGGCGCGGATCATGAAGCGCGCCGCGGTGGAGCGCTGGTTCTCGGGTCCGAGGCAGCCGCGCAAGGTCGGGCCGACCAGCGCATGCAGGATCACCTCGATCGGTGCGCGGCCGCCGCCTTGCTCTTCCGCCGCCTTCAGTTCGCGCAGACGCTCGCGGTTGGTCGCGATCGAGCGGGTGACGAACAGCTCCGCGATCAGCTCGTCCTTCGAGCCGAAATGATAGTTCACCGCGGCGAGGTTGACCCCGGCCTCCGCGACGATGTCGCGCAATGTGACGTCGCCAAAACCGCGGTCGGCATAAAGCCGTTCGGCGGCGGCGAGAATGGCGGACCTGGTGTGATCGCTGGCCATGGCTTGGACCTCGTCATTCCGGGGCGCGGCGCAGTCGCGAACCCGGAATCCCGCGCCGCAATCTCTGGATTCCCGGTTCGACGCTTCGCGTCGCCCCGGAATGACGTGCGAGGCACGAGGCGTCGGGAGTTGCAATTCAAACAGTTGTATGAAACTATCGTTTGAAGGCCGGGAAAAGTCAATCCGCAATCGGGACTCGTTCGCAACTCGCGGGCCGGTTCCACTGAAACGCCCGCAAGTCGCGCTTGCGGGCCGTGCGCGGCGGGAGGACAGTCCGGCGCAAAACGACCAGTGAGAGAAAAACGAGGAGCGTCCCATGGATTTCGATCTGTCGCCGAAGCAGAAGGAATGGCTCGACCGCGTGCGGTCCTTCATGGCCAAGCACGTGCGTCCGGCGGTGCCGATCTATGACGAACAGGATCGCAGCGGCGAGCGCTGGAAGGTGATCCCCATCCTCGAGGACCTCAAGAAGAAGGCGAAGGCCGAAGGCCTCTGGAACATGTTCATGCCGCCGAGCGAGCATGAGGACGACGAATTCCGCGGCGCGGGATTGACCAATCTCGAATACGCGCTGCTGTCGGAAGAGATGGGCCGCATCACCTGGGCTTCCGAGGTGTTCAACTGTTCCGCGCCCGACACCGGCAACATGGAAGTGTTCATCCGCTACGCCACCAAGGAACAGAAGCGCAAATGGCTGCGCCCGCTGATGGACGGCGAGATCCGCTCGGCCTTCCTGATGACGGAACCGGCGGTCGCATCGTCGGACGCGACCAACATCGAGACCCGGATCGAAAAGGATGGCGACCACTACGTCATCAACGGCCGCAAGTGGTGGTCGTCCGGCGTCGGCGATCCCCGCTGCAAGATCGCGATCCTGATGGGCAAGACCGATCCGTCGGCCGCCAAGCACCAGCAGCAGTCGCAGATCCTGGTTCCGCTCGACACGCCCGGCATCAAGGTTGAGAAGATGCTGCCGGTGTTCGGTTTCGATGACGCGCCGCACGGCCATGCCCAGGTGCTGCTCCAGAACGTGCGGGTGCCGAAGGAGAACATCCTGCTCGGCGAAGGCCGCGGCTTCGAGATCGCGCAGGGCCGCCTCGGCCCCGGCCGCATCCATCACTGCATGCGCACCATCGGCAAGGCCGAGGAGGCGCTGGAGAAGATGGTGAAGCGGCTCGCCTCGCGCACCGCGTTCGGCAAGAGGATCATCGAGCACAGTGTGTGGGAGCAGCGCATCGGCGAGGCCCGCACCGACATCGAGATGAACCGCCTGTTGTGCCTCAAGGCCGCCGACATGATGGACAAGGTCGGCAACAAGACCGCGCAGCTCGAGATCGCCATGATCAAGGTCGCAGGTCCCAACATGGCCTTGAAGATCATCGACCAGGCGATCCAGGCCTTTGGCGGTGCCGGCGTCTCGGATGAAGCGGGCCTTGC
Source organism: Bradyrhizobium genosp. SA-4 str. CB756 (assembly GCF_000473125.1). NCBI lineage: Bacteria > Pseudomonadati > Pseudomonadota > Alphaproteobacteria > Hyphomicrobiales > Nitrobacteraceae > Bradyrhizobium > Bradyrhizobium genosp. SA-4. The sequence continues at coordinate 2,148,007 of NZ_KI421499.1, forward strand.
CAAGGACTACGCCCATATCCGCACGCTCCGTCTCGCCGACGGTCCGGACGAGGTGCACAATCGCGCCATTGCCAGACTTGAACTTCGGAAGTATGCAAACTCTCCCAGTCATTAAGAGGGAGAGCCAAAGCGGCGCTCCCGACTTGAAGAAACGACAGGGCACGATCGAGGTGACCGCTTGACGCAAGTGCGTCAGCGGTTACCGATTAGGATCATGTCCCGACTGAAGAGGGAGCGTCACCGTGGCTGACGGCGTCAGGAAAGACGAAGAGTTCTCGGGCACCAAGCCGGTCGAGGAGCGGCATCGTTTCGACGAGCTGCGCCTCGAGGCGTGGATGCGCGAGAACGTCGAGGGTTTTGAAGGCCCGCTGGTCGTGCTCCAGTTCAAGGGCGGCCAGTCCAACCCGACGTATCGCCTCAACACGCCGAAGCGTTCCTACGTGATGCGCAGAAAGCCGTTTGGCAAATTGCTGCCGTCGGCGCACGCGGTCGATCGCGAATATCGCGTGATCGCGGCCCTTGGAAAGCAGGGATTTCCGGTCGCACACGCCTACGCGCTGTGCCAGGACGACGGCGTGATCGGCGCTGCCTTCTACATCATGTCGATGGAGGAGGGGCGGGTGTTCTGGGATCCGACGCTGCCGAGCCAGGACGCCGATGCGCGGCGAAAGATCTTCACCAGCAAGATCGAGACGCTGGCCAAGCTGCACATGTTCGATCCCGTCGCGATCGGGCTCGGCGACTTCGGCAAGCCCGGCAATTATTTTGCGCGGCAGATCGACCGCTGGACCAAGCAGTATCGGGCGTCCGAGACGCAGCACATTCCGGAGTTCGAGAAGGTCGCCGAATGGCTGCCCAAGACCGTGCCGGAGCAGGCGCGCGTCTCGATCGTCCATGGCGACTATCGCCTCGACAACATGATTTTCCACGCGACGGAACCGCGCGTGCAGGCCGTGCTGGATTGGGAGCTGTCGACGCTGGGCGATCCCATGGCCGATTTCACCTATCTGCTCATGCAGTGGATCATGCCGGGCTTGCAGGGCGTCGACATCAAGGCGCTCAACATCCCGAGCCTGGAAGAGGCGGCGCAGATCTATTGCAACGTCACCAGGATGAGCGTGCCCGATCTCAACTGGTATTTTTCGTACAATCTCTTCCGCCTCGCAGGGATCACGCAAGGTATCGCCGGCCGCATCCGCGACGGCACCGCCGCCAACGCCAAGGCGCTCGAATCTGCCAAGCGCACCGTGCCGCTGTCGAAAGCGTCATGGGAGTACGCGCAGAAGGCGGGCGCGGTTTAGGAACGACAAAGGCGCGGCTGATGGCCGCGCCTTTTGCTTTGGTGCGCTGCTGTTTCCACAAGCTCAGTGTCATTGCCCGCGAAAGCGGGCAATCCAGTATGCCAGAGGCAGCAGTGCTTGAGCCGAAAAGCCGCGGCGTACTGGATGCCCCGCTTTCGCGGAGCATGACATCGGCTTCGTAGGGACACTCGCGAAAGAAATGCTGATCACATGATCGACCACGCGACCCTCATCACCTACATCCTCATCGTGCTCGGCTTCGTCTTCATCCCGGGCCCGGCGACGCTGCTCACCATGGCGCGGGCGGCAAGCTCGGGAACGAAGGTCGGCATCGCGACGGGGGCGGGCATTGCGGCCGGCGATCTGATCCACACCTCGATGGCGATCGTCGGGCTGTCGGCGATCATCGCGACCTCCGCGCTGCTGTTCAGCATCGTCAAATATGCCGGCGCGGCGTTCCTGGTCTATCTCGGCATTCGCGCCATGCTCGACAAGGCGCCGATCGAGCTGAACGGAGGCGCGCCGGCGATCGGCGCGGGCCGCGCCTTCCGGCAGGCCGTCCTGACCGAAGTGCTCAATCCCAAGACCGCGCTGTTCTTCCTGGCGTTCCTGCCGCAATTCGTGAAGCCGGAGCACGGCGCGACCGCGCTTCAGCTTGCCATCCTCGGCGTCGTCTTCGTGCTGCTCGGCCTGCTCAGCACCGTCGTGTTCGCCGTCGGTGCCGGCCGTCTCGGCAATCTCCTGCGCCGTCATCCCGCGGTGGTGAAATGGCAGGGCAAGGTGGTCGGCACCATCTACTGCGCCGTCGGCATCAGGCTGGCCTTGCAGGAGCGCTGAGGCGCGTCGCTCTTGTAGGGGGCAAAAGCGCGCAGCGCCGTGCCCACGGTTTCCTCGCGATGATAGTAGAGTCGTGGGCACGCTTCGCTTTGCCCACCCTACGGCAGGGTCGCTTGCGGCTACCCCTTCGCACAATGCGCGATCAATCTCTCGACGAAGCCTGCGCATTTCTCCAGCTCCGCCATCTCCACGAACTCATCCGGCGTGTGTGCCTGCGCGATCGAGCCCGGGCCGATCACCACCGACGGGATATCGGCCATGCTGGCGAACAGGCTCGCCTCGGTGCCGAAGGCGACTTTGGCGTGGTCGTTGCGCCCCGCAAGGCTCTTGGCGAGCGTGACGATGCCGGCGTCGGCGGCGGTGTCGAGCGCGGGATAGTCGAGGATCTCCTCGAAATCGATGCCGCACTCGGGATTCCTCGCCTTCATCGCCGGCTCGAGCTCGGCCTTGGCCCAGGCGACGATCGCATCCGTCACCTCGCGCGACTCGGTGATGCCGATGCCGCGGCATTCGAAATCCACCGTGCAGGTGTCGGGCACGATGTTCAGCGCGGCGCCGCCATGCACGATGCTGGTGAGCAGCGTCGAATGCGGAACGTCGTAGAGGCTGTCCGACGACCGCGCGGCCGCGAGCTTCTCTGCGCGGCGGCGGATCTCGACGATCAGCTCGGCGGCATATTCGATCGCGTTGACGCCGTCGGGCGCGATCGAGGAGTGGCGGGCGAGGCCATGGAACGTGGCGCGCACGCCGTGCTTGCCCTTGTGGCCGATGATGACCTGCATGTGGGTCGGCTCGCCGATGAAGGCACCGAGCGGCCTGACCTTCTTCTTTGCCACCTCGCGCAGCATCGGCCGCACGCCGACGCAGCCGATCTCCTCGTCATAGGAGATCGCGAGATGAATCGGCGTGTTCAGTTTGGCTTCCAGCATCTCCGGCACCATGGCAAGGCACACCGCCACAAAGCCCTTCATGTCGGTGGTGCCGCGGCCAAAGAGCTTGCCGTCGCGCTCGACCAGCTTGAACGGATCGTGGCTCCAGTCCTGGCCGATAACAGGCACGACGTCGGTATGGCCGGACAGCACGAGGCCGGGGCGATCCTCCGGCCCGATCGTGACCCACAGCGAAGCCTTCTGCCCGGTCTCGTCGACAATGCGCTCGCCCTTGACGCCGAGGAAGGCGAGATAGCTCTCGATGTGGGCGATCAAAGGCAAATTGGTGCGATCGCTGATCGTGTCGAAGTCGACGAGGTCGGCGAGGAGGTGGCGGATGCGATCGGCTCTGGAGCTCGGGAAGATCGGGTTCGGCATTGTCTTTTCTTGTCGGGGATTGGAGAGGCTGAAGTTGCTTGCATGAACCATACCAACGTGAAGGTCCAATGAGCAAATCAACACGGAGGTTCCGTAGCGCGGATGGAGCCAACGGGTCGCGCGAATGCGCGCCCGATGACAGGCTCCGCGCAATCCGGGCTACAAGGCCTCGGGCTACGAGATCTTGCGTTGCCCGTCGGGCAAAACACCCAAACCATCGGTCAACGCCGCGCGCCAAAAATATTCCACTTTACCGAAATTCGGAAATCGCGTATGTGTCGCCGCAACCCGGCCCAAGGAAGAGGGGCGTATCGCGATCGTCACGAACGTGGACCGGGCGGCGGTGGGCGTGGGCCACATCGGCGCGAAAAGCTTCGCAGGGCGGGCAACCGTGAGCGAAGACCTCGCGCCTGCGACAGATGTGGTTCACGTACGGCAAAATCGTGTGGTCCTGGCGCCCGGGGTCTGTGCGCCAAGTCTTGCGGTGATGTGGCGGCCCGACCGGGCACGCGCATCAGTCATCTGCACGGCGACGGGGGCAATAGTGCATCGCTCCCCGGGGAGCGCACGACATAAGCCGTTCCAACCACTGCGCAGGGAAGGCCGGATGTTTGGCTTCACCTGTATGCCGCTGTGCAAATTCTTTGTTGCCACCTTTCGCACAGTGGACCGTGGGTGCCCGGCCGGCACCTGGTCTTCCCTGCGCCCTCTTTCAATCGAGGGTGAGGTATCGAGGCAAAGCTCGGGCGAAATGCGCCGCGAGGATGCGAAGGTGTGTCTGCAATTGAAGATCGAAATGCTAACGTTGCGGCGAGCACCACCCCGTGACCGTCACCCTGAGGTGCCGAAGCGAAGCGGAGGCCTCGAAGGGCGACAGCCCAGCTGCACCTAGGCCGTTCATCCTTCGAGGCTCGCTACGCTCGCACCTCAGGATGCCGGAATGGATACTGCCAGTGCGGAATAATTCTGGATTGCTTCGCTGCGCTCGCAATGACGATGTTGGAACAAGGTGTGGACGAAAACTCAGGTCTCGTGCCCCGGACGCAGCGCAGCGCTTCTTCAGCGGTGCGCTGCAGAGCCGGGGCCCATGCTTGTGGCACTTTGGGTCCCGGCTCTGCGGAGCGGCACCATAGCGCGTCGAAGACGCGCGTGAACGCGCTTATGGCGCCGCACCGCGTCAGGGACACGAGACTGTCCTTGTTAAACCGGCTTACCCGTATACGGCATCGACGCCGTCAGACCGCCGTCCACCGGGAATGCCTGCCCATTCACATACGAGGCCTCGTCGCTCGCCAAGAAGAGCCCCATCGCGGCGAGCTCATGCGGTTGGCCCGGACGCTTCAGCGGATTGAGCTGGCCGATCTTGTCTTGAGTCCCCCGCTCCTTGGCGCGATCGAAGATCGGCTTGGTCATGCCGGTTTCGATCAGGCCGGGGCACACCGCATTGATGCGCACGCCGGTGCCGGTGAGCGAATAGGCGGTGGTCTGCACCAGCGAGATCACGCCGGCCTTGCTCGCCGCATAGGGATGACCGCTGGCGCCGGCCTTGAGGCCCGCGACGGACGCCGTGAGCACGATCGCGCCGGACTGCTGCTTCACCATGTGCGGCATCGCGTACTTCACCGCGAGGAACGGCCCGATCAGGTTGATGCGCAAGATCTCCTGCCAGTGCTCGACGGTCTGCTCGGCAAGCGGAACGAGCCCGCCGGAGACTCCGGCATTGGCCCAGATCACGTCGAGCCTTCCATGCGTCTTCACGGCCTTGTCGATCACCGCGATGACGTCCTTTTCGGAGCCGGCATCCGCGACCATCGCTTCCGCGACACCGCCGGCCTTCTTCACCTCGTCGACGGTCTCCTTCACCGCCTCGGTGCGATCGACTGCGATCAGCCTTGCGCCTTCCTTGGTGAAGAGGAGTGCGGCGGCGCGGCCGATGCCGCTGCCGGCGCCGGTGATGATGACGGATTTGCCTTGCAGGCGGCCCATGCGCTTCTCCCTGGGTTCGTGCACGACGCTTGCCGCGCGACGGAATTTCAAACAGAATTTGAAACGGTAAAGTGTCTTGAGACACGTTCGCTACTGACGTACAGCGACATCACACGGGATGGAAGGGTTTCGATGATGTCCGGCTCCGGCAAGAAGGTCGTCACGACGCGGTGGTGGTGGGTTCGTCATGCGCCGGTGCGCAATGACGGCGGCAACATCTACGGGCAGAGCGATATCGCCTGCGACACCAGCGACACCTATGTGTTCAACGCTGTTGCCAAGGTGTTGCCACGTCACGCGGTCTGGTATTCGAGCAATCTGATGCGGACGCACCAGACCGCCGAAGCGATCTGGGCGGCGGGCTTCCCGAAGCCGGCGTCGATGAAGTGGGAGGCGGATCTCGCCGAGCAAAATCTCGGGAAATGGCAGGGCATGAACCGCGCCGAGTTCGTCGCCAGCCGCCCGGTCGGCACGAGCTGGTTCGCCGACATCAACGAGCCGGCACCCGGCGGCGAAAGTTTCATGGATCTCTACAACCGCACGCGCCGCACCATCGAGCGGATCAACAATGAGGCGGCTGGCCAGGATATCATCGCGGTCGCCCATGGCGGCACCATCAAGGCGGCGGTCGGCCTTGCGCTCGGCGACCTGCCGGAGCAAGGGCTCGCATTCGATATCGACAACGTCTCGGTGACGCGGCTCGATTATTTCGCCAGCCCCGAGCGCAGCGTCTGGCGCTTGCCGATGGTGAACCAGCAGCCGTGGATCGCGGACGATGCGCACGCGGCGATGCATCAGCCGGCGGGACCGGAAGTCAAGAAGCTCGCCTGAGACCGCTGTCCGCGCAAGCGGACGCGGCGTAGACTTCAGGCCAAATCAAATCGTACCTTGGGAGGAAAGCATGACCTTGTTCGACATGAAGGGGAAAGTCGCCGTCATCACGGGATCGACGCGCGGCATCGGGCTTGCGATCGCCGAGCGCATGGCCGAGCACGGCGCCAAGGTCGTGATCTCCTCGCGCAAGGCCGACGTCTGCGAGCAGGTCGCCAAAGACATCAACGACAAGTACGGCAAGGGCACCGCGGTCGCGATCGCCGCCAACATCTCATCGAAAGAGAATCTGCAAAACCTCGTCGACGAGAGCAACCGCGCCTTCGGCAAGATCGACGTGCTGGTCTGCAACGCCGCGTCGAATCCGTATTACGGTCCGCTCGCCGGCATCTCCGACGATCAGTTCAGAAAAATTCTCGACAACAACATCGTCGCCAACAACTGGCTGATCTCGATGGTGGTGCCGCAGATGATCGAGCGCAAGGACGGCTCGGTGATCATCGTCTCCTCGATCGGCGGCTTGAAAGGCTCGACCATCCTCGGCGCCTACGCGATCTCGAAAGCCGCAGACATGCAGCTCGCGCGCAACCTCGCTTGCGAATACGGCAAGCACAACATCCGCGTGAACTGCATCGCGCCCGGCCTGATCAAGACCGATTTCGCCAAGGCGCTGTGGGACAATCCGGAGAATTTGAAGGCCTCGACCTCGCGCTCGCCGCTGCTCCGCATCGGCATCCCCGACGAGATCGCGGGCGCCGCCGTGTTCCTGGGCTCAAAGGCCGGCGACTTCATGACCGGCCAGACCATGGTGATCGACGGCGGTGCGACGATCAGTTGACGCGATAGAGCGGGAAGGGCCACGCAGCTGACCCAACAACAGGTGTCATCGCCCGCGAAGGCGGGCGATCCAGTACTCCGCAGCGGAAATGGTGTGAACGAACTGCTGCCGCGGAGTACTGGATGCCCCGCCTTCGCGGGGCATGACAGTGAGGGTGGAGATGCGGCGCCCCTTCACTCCACCGCCGCGTAAACCAGATCGCGCACCAAGGTCCGCGTAAAATCACGCTGTCCCGGGCCCTGGCTCATGAACACCGCTAACAGATCCTCCTTCGGATCGATCCAGAAGAACGTGCCCGCAATGCCGCTCCAGAAATAGGTGCCGACGCTACCGGGGAAGGGCGCGATGCCGGCCTCGCGGCGGACGGCGAAGCCGAGGCCGAAGCCGTGGCCGGGCGAGAGCAGAGTGCCGTTGGTAACGACATCAGGCCCGAGATGATCTGATGCCATCAGCTCCAGCGTCTTGCGGCCGATGATCCTGTTGCCGTCGAGTGTGCCGCCATTGCGCAGCATCAGCGCGAAGCGGGCATAATCCATCGTGGTCGAGACCAGACCGCCGCCGCCGGATTCCATCACCGGCTGCTCGAGCATGTTGAACAGCGCGACCTTGTCGCCGGTCCAGGGATCGGATGCGAAAGCCTCGGCGAGCCTGTTGGCATTGGTCTCAGCGGTCGAGAAGCCGGTCTCGGTCATCTGAAGCGGCGCGAGGATGCGTTCGGCGAGGTACGCGCCGAGCGACTTGCCGCTGATGACTTCGATGATGCGGCCGAGGATGTCGGTGGAGCGGCTGTAGTTGAACTCGTCGCCGGGCTGACAGACGAGGGGGAAGCTCGCCACCAGCGCGGCGTGCTCGGCATTGGTGATCTTGCGGCTGCGGACGCGGGATTCCTGGTAGAGCTTGTGCACGGGGCCGTCGCCCTGGTGCTCGTAGGTCAGGCCCGAGGTGTGGCGAAGCAGATCCTGCACCGTCATCGGCCGCCGGGCCGGAACCAGTTCCAGCTTGCCACCGCTGACGACGGCGACCTTCTGATCGGCGAACTCCGGGATGAACTTGGCAACGGGATCGCCGAGCAGCAGATGGCCGTCCTCGACCAGCGCCATGATGCCGACCGAGACGATCGGCTTGGTCATCGAGAAGATGCGGAAGATCGAATCAAGCGCCATCGGCGCGGACCCCGCCGGACTCTGCTTGCCGAGCGCCTCGAACCAGCCGACCTGGCCGCCCCTCGCCACCAGCACAGTCACGCCGGGCACGGTTCCCTTGTCGATCTCGCGCTTGAACGCATCCGACATCGCCTGGAGACGGGGCCGCGACAGGCCCAGCGTCTCGGGCTTGGCCTCGGGCAGAGGCGGGGTTTTCGGCGCGGTCGAGGGGCGGGCGGCGGCAGTCGCGGTCATGGTCACTCCCGGGGGACATTATTATCGGGAACGGACTGTGACCCAGAAGGCGCGGCACAAACAAGCGAAGCCAGCGCGCTTCACCCTTGCAAACCAGCCGCCCCCTGTGCTTGAAAGCGCCCCTGATCCGCGTGGCGACGCGAGGGTCCGTAGGAGTGTAGCTCAATTGGTAGAGCACCGGTCTCCAAAACCGGGGGTCGCAGGTTCGAGCCCTGCCACTCCTGCCAGTCCATCCAGCCAATCAGGATAGAGGCAGGTCGGGTAACCCATTGATCCGGATCAGGTCCGCGCGCGGTTGCCGCGGGCATCCGGGCTCGGCCACACCTTGACCTTTGGCCCCATCCGCAGTATCTACCCGGCACTCGCAGCCGGCCCGTTGAGATGCGGATATCCGGCGCGGCTTTAAATCCCCGAACAATCGAGCCCGGTTTCCGGCTCATCCTTCGCGACAGAGGGCTGGGCCAACGGCGGCTGTTCGGGTCCCCGAAATTCATGCGCGTCTGGCGACGGACGTTGGACATTCAAGCGATGGCAGTCAGCCCGTTCAAGTTCTTGCAGGAAGTGCGCTCGGAGACCGCCAAGGTCACCTGGCCGACCCGTCGTGAGACCACGATCACCACCATCATGGTGTTCGTGATGGTCGCCGTGGCTTCGGTCTTCTTCTTCGCCGCCGACCAGATCATCCGCTATCTCATCACCTTCCTCTTGGGCATTCACTGATGGCAACAGCAACCGCTCAATTGACCGACAAGCGCTGGTACATCGTCCACGCCTATTCGAACTTCGAGAAGAAGGTCGCCGAATCGATCCGCGAGCAGGCCAAGCAGCGCGGGCTCGAGGAGCTGTTCGAGCTGGTGCTGGTTCCGACCGAGAAGGTCACGGAAGTGCGCCGCGGCCGCAAGATCGACGCCGAGCGCAAGTTCTTCCCGGGCTACGTGCTGGTGAAGATGAAGCTGACCGACGAGGCGTTTCATCTGATCAAGAACACCCCGAAGGTCACGGGCTTCCTCGGCGCGGAAAACAAGCCGATGCCGATCTCGGAAGCCGAGGCCATGCGCATCCTGCACCAGGTGCAGGAGGGCGTGGAACGGCCGAAGGCGTCGGTGTCGTTCGAGATCGGCGAGAACGTGCGCGTGGCCGACGGCCCGTTCGCCTCGTTCTCGGGTGTGGTCGAGGAAATCGACGAGGCGCGCTCGCGCGTGAAGGTCGCAGTGTCGATCTTCGGCCGCGCAACGCCGGTCGAACTGGAATTCGGTCAGGTCGAGAAGGTCTGATCGGGTAGCGCGCAAAGCCGTAAGGTCTTGCGCAAAGAGAGGCCGTGGGAGGGAGAGGGCGGTTGCCAGCCGCATCCGACCCAGACCACGAACCTGAAACCGCCGGCCTAGCCGGCACAACAGGAGTGATACATGGCAAAGAAAGTGACCGGATACCTGAAGCTTCAGGTCCCGGCCGGTGCGGCGAATCCTTCGCCCCCGATCGGTCCCGCGCTCGGTCAGCGCGGTCTCAACATCATGGAGTTCTGCAAGGCGTTCAACGCCCAGACCCAGAAGGAAGAGAAGAACACCCCGATCCCGGTGATCATCACCATCTATGCGGACCGTTCCTTCACCTTCGAGATGAAGACGCCGCCGGTGTCCTACTTCCTCAAGCAGGCCGCCAAGATCCAGTCCGGCTCGAAGGCGCCGGGCCGTGACAAGGCCGGCAAGGTGACCAAGGCGCAGGTGCGCGAGATCGCCGAGAAGAAGATGAAGGACTTGAATTGCGACACCATCGAATCGGCCATGAAGATGGTCGAGGGCTCCGCCCGTTCGATGGGTCTGGAAGTTGCGGGGTAAGCGGTCATGGCAATCGGAAAGCGTTTGAACAAAGCCCGCGAAGGCATTGACCGCGAAAAGCTTTACCCGCTCGCGGACGCCATCAAGATGGTCAAGGAGCGCGCGAAAGCGAAGTTCGACGAGACCATCGAGGTTTCGATCAATCTCGGCGTCGATCCGCGTCACGCCGACCAGATGGTCCGCGGCGTCGTGACCCTGCCGAACGGCACCGGCCGTACGCTCCGCGTCGGTGTGTTCGCCCGCGGCGCCAAGGCCGATGAAGCCAAGGCCGCCGGTGCCGACGTCGTCGGCGCCGAGGATCTGGTCGAGAAGGTGCAGAACGGCTCGATCGATTTCGACCGCTGCATCGCCACCCCGGACATGATGCCGCTGGTCGGCCGTCTCGGTAAGGTGCTCGGCCCGCGCGGCCTGATGCCGAACCCGAAGATCGGCACCGTGACCATGGACGTCACCGGTGCGGTGAAGGGTGCCAAGGGCGGCTCGGTCGAGTTCCGTGTCGAGAAGGCCGGCATCCTGCAGGCCGGCGTCGGCAAGGCCTCGTTCTCCGAGGAGAAGCTGGTCGAGAACATCAAGGCTCTGGCCGATGCTGTCTCGAAGGCGAAGCCGGCCGGCTCCAAGGGCACCTACATCCAGCGCGTTGCGGTGTCCTCGACGATGGGCCCGGGCGTGAAGGTCGAGCCGGGCACTATTCTCGGCTGAGGTTTGGAAATTGCATGAGGCGAGGGGCGGAATTGGGCAACCGATTCCGCCCCTTTCGTTTGTCTGCGGGATTCACCGGAAACAAGAACAATGGCTGACAAGGTCCTGATCTATTCGCGCTTTCCGAAGACGATGATGGCGCGCTTCGCCGAGCAGTTCGAGCTGCTCGACACCGGTGGCAAGCCGGCGCACGAGGTGTTTCCGGCCGACGAGCTCGGCGGCATCCGTGCGATGCTGACCGCTGGCGGCTCGCCGCTTGGCGCGGAGGCGATGGACCTGTTTCCGAAGCTCGGCGCCATCGTCTGCTACGGTACCGGCTATGACGGTGTCGATCTGAAGGCGGCAGCTAGCCGCAACATCGCGGTCGGTCACAGCCCGGGCGCCAATGCCGCCTCGGTCGCCGACATCGCGATGACCCTGATGCTGGCGACGACGCGGCGGATCTTGGTGGCCGACCAATATGTCCGCAGCGGCGACTGGGCCGCGTCAAAACAGTCGCCGATGATGCGGCCGCAGGCCGGCATGCCCGGCCGCCGCATCGGCGTCTATGGCATGGGCGAGATCGGCCGCAAGATCGCCGCGCGCTGCGCCGCCTTCGAGAGCGAGGTCGGTTATTTCAGCCGCACCCAATACGATCTGCCGTATCAGTATTTCCCGTCGCTGGAGGCGCTGGCCGACTGGTGCAGCGTGCTGATGATCGCGGTCCGGGCAGGGGCCGAGACCCAGCACGTCGTCAACGCCGATATCCTGAAGCGCCTCGGCGCGGATGGCTATGTCGTCAATATTTCCCGCGGCTCTGTCATCGACGAGAAGGCCCTGGTCGCGGCGCTCACCGACAAGACCATCGCCGGCGCCGGCCTCGACGTCTTCGAGAAGGAACCGCACGCCCCCGACGCGCTGACCGCGCTGCCCAACGTCGTGTTCGCCCCGCATATCGGCGGCCATACCCTGGACTCGCACGTCGCCATGCAGAACTGCGTGCTGGCGAACCTCACCGCATTCTTCGCGGGCAAGCCGCTGCCTTACGCGGTCAAGACCTAGCTGGCGCGATCGAGGCGGAATCTCTCCTGGAGATCGCGCCTGAGCTTGTCGTCTTTCACCGCCGCGATGCGGGCCGCGGCGCGTTCGCGCAGCATCCGGGTCGTAACCGTCGCGTTCGGCTCATGCGGGCTGCGATGCCAGCCGGTCGCGATCAGGAACTGTTCGAGCATCGCATCAGGAACGCGATCGAGCTGGTCGGCGTAGAATTCGCGCTGCTCGTCATTGCCCAGAAAGTAGACGCGCTTGAACGCCAGCGCGCGGCTGCTGAATGCGTCGCTGGAATCGTCCCGGATCAAGCCAAAGCGCTGGCGCTGCTCGGCAGCATATTGATCCGATCCGAAGGCGGCCTTGGCCGCGAGCCGCAGCGCCAGCTCATATTGCCAGGTCTTCAGGTCGCGTCGTTCCTCAAAGACGAGCAGCGCCTGATCCGGGATGCCGGGGAATTTCGCGGCATCCCAGTGGAACGGCAGCTCGGCGCGATTGTAGTCGAAGCCTATGGCCGGGTCCTTCATGCGCGCCACGATCAGGTCGATGAACTGGCGCTGCCGGCCGGGATCAAGCTTGAACCAGAATTTCTGGATCGATTGATAGGCGGGGCTGTGGCTGCTCGACAGTTCGATGAAGGAGGCCATCATGCGGAGCAGCTCGTCATTGACGCCGCCCTTGGCCTGCACGGCCAGCGCGATGTCGAGGGCGGCGGTGCGGGTGGGGCCCTTGGAAATCTCGACCGCGCGGCGGATCAGCTCGGCGATGCTGACGTCGGGTGTCTTCGGCGGTGCAGCCCAGTCGATGCCGTAGGCCGCGGCCGCGAGGTCCTCGGCGGTGAAGGTGGGACCGCCGATCCAGACCATCTGCGATGGACCGCCCGCGAATCCCGACCACACCGACACGGTCGGATCGGGTGCGTTCGGCCTCCCGAATAGCGGGGCGTAGCTGCGCACGACGCGCCGGCCGGAGTGCCAGGTCGCCGCGACGCGCTCCTCGCCGTTCTGCCGGACATTGAGCGTGCCGACGGTGCAGCAACCGACCATGGGATAGTAGGGCCTGGGCTGCATCCTAACTACGAGCCCGTCGGGAATGCTGTCGATCGTCGTTGTCTTCAGGCATTCGCCGATCCGGCCGGCGCGTTGCAGCAGTTCGGACCGGCGGAGCTCCTCAGCGGTGCAATCCTTGGCCGCGGCAAGCTCGGTCATCTGGATCGGTCCGATATGGCCTTTCTCGTCATCGGCGGCATGGACATAGCGATCGACCAGATGATCGGCCAGCAGCGAGACCTGTCCGCAGCAGCCCCGGACCCCGCGGGTGACCAGGGTGACGGTGCGGATGTCCTTCAGTTCCGCCGGTATGGTCCGGACGGCAAGGGACGGATCGGTCTCCGCCTCGGCCTTGTAGCGGTCCACGACGGAGACGCCGAACCAGGCCGCGAAGAACAGCAGCGGCGCCGCGACGAGCCCGGGATGTCTTCGGGTCGCGCCAAAAGCCATCATTCCGACGATGACGGCCAACCAGAGGACGTTGAGGCCGCCAGCGACATCCCGCACGAGGAAGAAGAAGACCAGCGCGATGATCGGCCAGCTTGCCAGCACCCAATAGGCCGCCGCGAGGATCGCCAGTCCGAGGAGCAGGGTGACGGTGTGCCGGATCATTGATCCCTGTCGATTTGCGCTTCAGAGGGAACTTGGAGGAGAAGAGGGTGCGAAGCTCAACCCATAGCTGAGAAGCCTTGCCTGATCCGTAAGGCGTGCATTCCGATGCGGCATTGTGCGAAAAGACTTCGCTAACCCTCGGCGGGACCACGCCTTTGGCGCGGGGTTCCAGTCCCACCGGCATCGGATCGGAACTGGTGCGAATTTTGCTCTTGGCAAGCCGGCAGAGAGCGGTTAAAGAACCGCTTCCGGACGTGCCGGCCTCGGCTGGCGCGTTCGTGCACGCATTCCGAAAACCCGACACGGCAGGAGCTCATTCCTTTTCAGGACGTCCGCGAGGATTTGCCCGAAAAGGAAGGAAAGACTGTCGGCCGGAAGGGATGCGGGCAGAGGTCGGGCGGTTCGCCGGCTGACCTTGTCCTGTCCAAGACTGCAGGCGCCCGCGGGGAATTTCGATTTCTCAACGGCTTAATCGCATGGCCTGCATAGACGGGTGAAGACCGGATTTCACTTCGCACTCAGCTTTAAGGGCTGGCTTTGCGAAACGGGTCTGGTTCGGACCTCGACACGCCGTGGACCTCTAAGGGGTTCCCGGAGGGCAGGCTTTGAATTGTCGTCTTGCCCGGCGCGTCCGAAGGGTTTTGGCCCGGAGGTTCAGGTTTGGGCGGGACGATGGGTGCAACCCGGCGGTCCCGCTTTTCGCGATGACCGCCAACCGGAGAGAGCTTGCTGTGGAACGAGCGGCAAAAAAGGAAGCGGTCGAACAGCTCAATGAGGTCTTCAAGACCACGAGCGTCGCGGTCGTTGCTCAATATTCCGGCCTCACCGTCGCCCAGATGCAGAAGCTGCGCCAGCAGATGAAGCAGGCGGGCGCTGCGGTGAAGGTCTCGAAGAACCGTCTCGCCAAAATTGCTCTTGAAGGCACTGACGTCGTTGCCATCGGCCCCATGCTGAAGGGGCCGACCGTGATCGCCACCTCGAACGATCCGGTAGCGGCGCCAAAGGTCGCCATTGAATTCGCCAAGGCGAACGAAAAGTTCGTCATCGTCGGCGGATCGATGGGGAAGACCGTCCTGAATGTCGACGGCGTGAAGGCACTTGCCTCGCTGCCGTCGCTTGATGAACTGCGCGGCAAGATCGTCGGCCTGCTTGTGGCCCCGGCGACCAAGCTGGCTCAGCTCGCCAACGCGCCCGCGGGCAAACTCGCGCGCGTCATCCAGGCTCATGCCTCAAAGGGCGAAGCGGCCTGACGCCCTTCGCAAAACTCAAACCCGAACCAGACATACACGTAAGGAAACTGAACAATGGCTGACTTGCAGAAGATCGTTGACGACCTCTCGAGCCTCACCGTGCTCGAAGCCGCTGAACTGGCGAAGCTCCTCGAAGAGAAGTGGGGCGTTTCGGCTGCCGCGGCTGTCGCCGTGGCCGGCCCGGCTGGTGGTGGCGCTGCCGCCGCTCCGGCGGAAGAGAAGACCGAGTTCACGGTCGTTCTCGCCTCTGCCGGCGAGAAGAAGATCGAGGTCATCAAGGAAGTCCGCGCCATCACCGGTCTCGGCCTCAAGGAAGCAAAGGACCTCGTCGAGGGTGCTCCGAAGCCGCTGAAGGAAGGCGTGAACAAGGAAGAAGCCGAGAAGATCAAGGCCCAGATCGAGAAGGCTGGCGCCAAGGTCGAGCTCAAGTAAGCACGGCTTACTGGTACGGGATCCCGGGCGAGCATCGGCTCAGCCCGGGATCTTGGTCCACCCTCCAAGGGGGCGGGCCGGATGCAAAAGGCGTGCGACGGAACGCCCCGACGTAGGCCGAACACGAAAAAGTGTGGGGATTTGCGGGTTTAACCCTCGAATCTACACTATTGTCGCCCCATATCGGGTCGACAGCACGAAAGCGCGGTGGGCAGGGAGGCCGGATTTCCCTGTAAGCCGTTGGGAGAGCAGGCTATTTCGGGCTTTTGCAGTCCGTGAAGACGATCGTTGTGACGGGCGGGCGCGCAGCAGCGCCCCGCGCGTCGTTTTGCGTTTTGAAGGTCTGAAGAACAGATTCAGGACATTCCCGCCTGAAACTGAGTTTCCGACCCCCCAAAACGGGTTCGAAAAATTCAACCCGGGAAGCGGTGGCAGCCGCGTTCCGGACGGCGCGCCCAGAGCGGGCGACGAAATGAGAGGCCACGATGGCGCAGCAGACATTCACCGGTCGCAAACGCGTTCGCAAGTTCTTCGGACACATCAAGGAAGTCGCCGAGATGCCGAACCTCATCGAGGTTCAGAAGGCGTCCTATGACCAGTTCCTGATGGTCGATGAACCCACTGGCGGCCGCCTCGACGAGGGTCTGCAGGCGGTGTTCCGCTCGGTGTTCCCGATCTCCGACTTCTCGGGCACCTCGATGCTGGAATTCGTCCGCTACGAGTTCGAGCAGCCGAAATACGACGTCGACGAGTGCCGCCAGCGCGGCATGACCTTCGCGGCTCCCCTCAAGGTGACGCTGCGCCTCATCGTGTTCGATATCGACGAGGAAACCGGTGCGAAGTCGGTCAAGGACATCAAGGAGCAGGACGTCTACATGGGCGACATCCCGCTCATGACGATGAACGGCACCTTCATCGTCAACGGCACCGAGCGCGTCATCGTCTCGCAGATGCACCGTTCGCCCGGCGTGTTCTTCGACCACGACAAGGGCAAGACCCATTCCTCGGGCAAGCTGCTGTTCGCCGCCCGCGTGATCCCGTATCGCGGCTCCTGGCTCGACATCGAGTTCGACGCCAAGGACATCGTCTATGCGCGTATCGACCGTCGCCGCAAGATTCCGGTGACGTCGCTGATGTTCGCCCTCGGCCTCGACGGCGAAGCGATCCTGTCCACGTTCTACAAGAAGATTCTCTACAAGCGGACCAAGGAAGGCTGGCGCGTTCCGTTCGACGCCAACCGTTTCCGCGGCTACTCGACCGTCAACGACCTGATCGACGCCGACACCGGCAAGGTCGTGCTCGAGGCCGGCAAGAAGCTCACCGTCCGTGCCGCCCGCCAGCTCCAGGAGAAGGGGCTGAAGGCGCTGCGCATGGCCGATGAGGAGCTGGTCGGCAACTACGTCGCCGAGGACCTCGTCAACCCGAAGACGGGTGAGATCCACGCCGAAGCCGGTGAGGAAATCACCGACAAGCTGATGAAGGCGCTCAACGAGCAGGGCTACAAGGAGCTGCCGCTGCTCGACATCGACCACGTCAATGTCGGCCCCTACATCCGCAACACGCTCTCGGCCGACAAGAACATGACGCGCGAGGACGCGCTGTTCGACATCTACCGCGTGATGCGTCCGGGCGAGCCGCCGACGCTGGAATCGGCGCAGGCCATGTTCCAGTCGCTGTTCTTCGACGCCGAGCGTTACGACCTTTCCGCCGTCGGCCGCGTCAAGATGAACATGCGCCTCGACCTCGATGCGCCCGACACCCAGCGCACGCTGCGCAAGGAAGACATCCTCTCGGTCATCAAGACTCTGGTGGACCTGCGCGACGGCAAGGGCGAGATCGACGACATCGACCATCTCGGCAACCGCCGTGTGCGCTCGGTCGGCGAGCTCATGGAGAACCAATACCGCATCGGCCTCCTGCGTATGGAGCGCGCGATCAAGGAGCGCATGTCCTCGGTCGACATCGACACGGTCATGCCGCAGGACCTGATCAACGCGAAGCCCGCGGCTGCCGCCGTGCGCGAGTTCTTCGGCTCTTCGCAGCTCTCGCAGTTCATGGACCAGACCAACCCGCTCTCGGAGATCACCCACAAGCGTCGTCTCTCGGCGCTTGGACCGGGCGGTCTGACCCGCGAGCGCGCCGGCTTCGAAGTCCGCGACGTGCATCCGACCCATTACGGCCGTATCTGCCCGATCGAGACGCCGGAAGGTCCGAACATCGGCCTGATCAACTCGCTCGCGACCTTCGCGCGCGTGAACAAGTACGGCTTCGTGGAGACGCCTTACCGCAAGGTCAAGGACGGCCGCGTCACCGACGAGGTCGTGTACCTCTCGGCGATGGAAGAGGGCCGCTACACGGTCGCGCAGGCGAACGTGCCGCTCGACCCGAAGGGCCGCTTCACCGAAGACCTCGTGGTCTGCCGTCACGCCGGCGAAGTTCTGCCGGTGACGCCGGACAAGGTCGACTACATGGACGTGTCGCCGAAGCAGCTCGTCTCCGTCGCCGCGGCGCTGATCCCGTTCCTCGAGAACGACGACGCCAACCGCGCGCTGATGGGCTCGAACATGCAGCGCCAGGCGGTGCCGCTGGTTCGCGCCGAGGCGCCGTTCGTCGGCACCGGCATGGAAGGCGTGGTTGCCCGTGACTCGGGTGCCGCGATCGCGGCGCGCCGTTCCGGCGTGATCGACCAGATCGACGCGACCCGCGTCGTCATTCGCGCCACGGAAGATCTCGATCCGACCAAGTCGGGCGTCGATATCTACCGTCTGATGAAGTACCAGCGCTCCAACCAGTCGACCTGCATCAACCAGCGTCCGCTGGTGAAGGTCGGCGACATCGTCAAGAAGGGCGACATCATCGCCGACGGTCCGTCGACCGATCTCGGCGAGCTCGCGCTCGGCCGGAACGTGCTCGTCGCGTTCATGCCGTGGAACGGCTACAACTTCGAAGACTCGATCCTGCTCTCCGAGCGGATCGTGAAGGAAGACGTCTTCACCTCGATCCACATCGAGGAGTTCGAGGTGATGGCCCGCGACACCAAGCTCGGACCTGAGGAAATCACCCGCGACATTCCGAACGTCTCGGAAGAAGCGCTGAAGAACCTCGACGAAGCTGGTATCGTCTACATCGGCGCGGAAGTGCGTGCCGGCGACATCCTGGTCGGCAAGATCACGCCGAAGGGCGAAAGCCCGATGACGCCGGAAGAGAAGCTCCTGCGCGCCATCTTCGGCGAGAAGGCCTCCGACGTTCGCGACACCTCGCTGCGCGTTCCTCCGGGCGTGCAGGGCACGATCGTGGAAGTGCGCGTGTTCAACCGTCACGGCGTCGACAAGGACGAGCGTGCGCTGGCGATCGAGCGGGAAGAGATCGAGCGTCTGGCCAAGGACCGCGACGACGAGCAGGCGATCCTGGACCGCAACGTCTACAACCGTCTTGCCGAGCTCCTCGAGGGGCGGCAGGGCATTGCCGGTCCGAAGGGCTTCAAGAAGGACACCAAGATCA
This sequence comes from Bradyrhizobium genosp. SA-4 str. CB756, assembly GCF_000473125.1. Taxonomy (NCBI): domain Bacteria; kingdom Pseudomonadati; phylum Pseudomonadota; class Alphaproteobacteria; order Hyphomicrobiales; family Nitrobacteraceae; genus Bradyrhizobium; species Bradyrhizobium genosp. SA-4. Next base: position 2,166,908 of record NZ_KI421499.1, read on the forward strand.
CCCGTGCGGTGCTCGAGGAGTACCCGAAGTCGCAGTGGTGGCTGTTCGCTTCGCCGAACGACAAGCTGATGGCCGAGATCGAGGCCATGCGGAAGCAGTACGACGAGTCGAAGAAGGGGCTTGAACAGCGCTTCCTCGACAAGGTCGAGAAGCTCCAGCGCGGCGACGAATTGCCGCCCGGCGTGATGAAGATGGTCAAGGTCTTCGTCGCGGTGAAGCGCAAGATCCAGCCCGGCGACAAGATGGCCGGCCGCCACGGCAACAAGGGCGTGGTGTCGAAGATCGTGCCGATCGAGGACATGCCGTTCCTCGAAGACGGTACGCACGCCGACATCGTGCTCAACCCGCTGGGCGTGCCCTCGCGCATGAACGTCGGACAGATCCTCGAGACCCATCTCGGCTGGGCCTGCGCCGGCCTCGGCAAGCGTATCGGCCAGACGGTCGATGCCTATTTGTCGAAGCAGGACATCAAGCCGCTGAAGGAAACCTTGAAGAAGGTCTACGGCGAGGACGAGACCATCAAGACGCTCAACGACAACGAGCTGCTTGAGCTCGGCCACAACCTCAGCCGCGGCGTGCCGATCGCAACCCCGGTGTTCGACGGCGCCAAGGAAGCCGACATCGAGGAGATGCTGAAGCTGGCTGGTCTGGACGCTTCGGGTCAGTCGACCGTCTATGACGGCCGCACCGGCGATGCGTTCGATCGCAAGGTGACGGTGGGCTACATCTACATGCTCAAGCTGCACCATCTGGTCGACGACAAGATCCATGCGCGTTCGATCGGTCCGTACTCGCTCGTCACCCAGCAGCCGCTGGGCGGCAAGGCGCAGTTCGGTGGCCAGCGCTTTGGCGAAATGGAGGTGTGGGCGCTCGAGGCTTACGGCGCGGCGTACACGCTCCAGGAGATGCTGACGGTGAAGTCGGACGACGTCGCCGGACGCACCAAGGTGTACGAGGCGATCGTGCGCGGCGACGACACGTTCGAGGCCGGTATTCCGGAATCGTTCAACGTGCTGGTCAAGGAAATGCGCTCGCTCGGCCTCAACGTCGACCTGCACAACTCCAAGATGGGACCGGCGCCGACGTCGGAAGCGGCCGAGTAATTCGACCTTTCATGCCCGGCCTTCGACGGCCGGGCATCGGCGCCCGGCCTGAGGCCTTGAGGGCAGGGCGCCCTGCTCGAGTGATTTTCGAATTTGCGGCCGGAGGCGACCGGCACGCGAGGAGAAGACGATGAACCAAGAAATTATGAATCTCTTCAACCCGACGACGCCGGCTCAGGTCTTCGACCAGATCCGGATCTCGATCGCGTCCCCAGAGAAGATTCTGTCCTGGTCCTACGGCGAGATCAAGAAGCCGGAGACCATCAACTACCGTACCTTCAAGCCCGAGCGCGACGGCCTGTTCTGCGCCCGCATCTTCGGGCCGATCAAGGACTACGAGTGCTTGTGCGGCAAGTACAAGCGCATGAAGTACAAGGGCATCATCTGCGAGAAGTGCTCGGTCGAGGTCACGCTGTCGCGCGTCCGGCGCGAGCGTATGGGCCATATCGAGCTCGCCGCTCCGGTCGCTCACATCTGGTTCCTGAAGTCGCTGCCCTCGCGCATCGGCCTGCTGCTGGACATGACGCTGAAGGATCTCGAGCGGATCCTCTACTTCGAATACTACGTCGTGCTCGAGCCGGGTCTGACCGCGCTCAAGGACCGTCAGCTGCTGTCGGAAGACGAGTATCTGAAGGCGCAGGACGAGTACGGCCAGGACAGCTTCACCGCCATGATCGGCGCCGAAGCGATCCGCGAGCTGCTCAAGGGCATGGACCTCGAGAAGCTCGAGGCTACGCTGCGCGTCGAGATGCAGGAGACCGACTCCGACATCAAGCACAAGAAGCTCGCCAAGCGCCTGAAGATCGTCGAAGCGTTCCGCCACTCCGGCAACAAGCCGGAATGGATGATCATGACCGTGGTTCCGGTGATCCCGCCGGACTTGCGTCCGTTGGTGCCGCTCGACGGCGGCCGCTTCGCGACCTCTGACCTCAACGACCTTTACCGCCGCGTCATCAACCGCAACAACCGCTTGAAGCGGCTGATGGAGCTGCGCGCGCCCGACATCATCATCCGCAACGAGAAGCGCATGCTTCAGGAAGCGGTCGATGCGCTGTTCGACAACGGCCGCCGCGGCCGCGTCATCACCGGCGCCAACAAGCGTCCGCTGAAGTCGCTCGCCGACATGCTCAAGGGCAAGCAGGGACGCTTCCGTCAGAACCTGCTCGGCAAGCGCGTCGACTATTCGGGCCGTTCGGTGATCGTGGTCGGTCCCGAGCTGCGCCTGCATCAGTGCGGCCTGCCGAAGAAGATGGCGCTCGAGCTGTTCAAGCCGTTCATCTATTCGCGGCTTGACGCCAAGGGCCTGTCCACCACCGTGAAGCAGGCCAAGAAGCTGGTCGAGAAGGAGCGGCCCGAGGTCTGGGACATCCTGGACGAGGTGATCCGCGAGCATCCGGTGCTGCTCAACCGCGCCCCGACGCTGCATCGTCTCGGCATCCAGGCGTTCGAGCCCGTGCTGATCGAGGGCAAGGCGATCCAGCTTCACCCGCTGGTCTGCTCGGCCTTCAACGCCGACTTCGACGGTGACCAGATGGCCGTGCACGTCCCGCTGTCGCTCGAAGCGCAGCTGGAAGCGCGCGTCCTGATGATGTCGACCAACAACATCCTGCATCCGGCGAACGGTCAGCCGATCATCGTGCCGTCGCAGGACATCGTGCTCGGTCTCTACTACGTCTCGATCATGCGCGAAGGCCTGCCCGGCGAGGGCAAGGTGTTCGGCGACATGGCCGAGCTCGAGCACGCGCTGCATGCGAAGGTCATCCACCTCCACACCAAGATCAAGTACCGGTGGGAAGGCATGGACGAGACCGGCAAGATCTCCAAGCGCTGGATCGAGACCACCGCCGGCCGCGTCATGCTCGGCAACCTGCTGCCGAAGAACCCGCGCGTCACCTACGAGATCATCAACAAGCTGATGACCAAGCGCGAGATCTCTGGCGTCATCGACCAGGTCTACCGCCACTGCGGCCAGAAGGAGACGGTGATCTTCTGCGACCGCATCATGGCGCTCGGCTTCTACAACGCGTTCAAGGCCGGCATCTCGTTCGGCAAGGACGACATGGTCGTGCCGCACGGCAAGTGGAAGATCGTCGACACCACCCGTACGCTGGCGAAGGATTTCGAGCAGCAGTACAACGACGGCCTGATCACCCACGGCGAGAAGTACAACAAGGTCGTCGACGCCTGGTCGAAGGCCACGGAAGAAATCGCCAAGGCGATGATGAAGGAGATCTCCGCCACCAAGAAGACGGCGAGCGGAGCCGATGCCGACATCAACTCGATCTACATGATGGCCCACTCCGGTGCCCGCGGTTCGCCGGCCCAGATGCGCCAGCTCGCCGGCATGCGCGGCCTGATGGCCAAGCCGTCGGGTGAGATCATCGAGACGCCGATCATCTCGAACTTCAAGGAAGGCCTCTCGGTGCTCGAGTACTTCAACTCGACCCACGGCGCCCGCAAGGGCCTCGCGGACACCGCGTTGAAGACCGCGAACTCGGGCTACCTGACCCGTCGTCTCGTCGACGTCGCGCAGGACTGCATCATCACGCAGTCCGACTGCGGCACCAAGCTCGGCATCAAGATGCGCGCCATCGTCGATGCCGGCACCGTGGTCGCTTCGCTCGGCTCGCGCATCCTCGGACGCACGGCCTGCGAGGATATCCGTGACAGCTCGGGCAAGGTGATCATCAAGCGCGACACGCTGATGGAAGAGAGCCATCTGGAAGCCATCCAGCAGGGTGGTGTGCAGGAGGTGAAGATCCGCTCGGCGCTGACCTGCGAGCTCGTCAACGGCATCTGCGGCAAGTGCTACGGCCGCGACCTCGCCCGCGGCACGCCGGTCAACCACGGTGAAGCCGTCGGCGTCATCGCGGCGCAGTCGATCGGCGAGCCGGGCACCCAGCTCACCATGCGCACGTTCCACATCGGCGGTGCGGCGCAGCTCAACGAGCAGTCCTTCGTCGAAGCCAGCTTCGACGGCAAGATCGTGATCAGGAACAAGGCCATCGCCCGCAACAGCGAAGGTCACCTGATCGCGATGGTGCGCAACATGGTGGTGGCGATCGTCGATGCCGACGGCACCGAGCGTGCGACGCACCGCGTCCAGTACGGCTCGCGCCTGCACGTCGACGAGGGCGACATGGTCAAGCGCGGCCAGCGCGTCGTCGAGTGGGATCCCTACACTCGTCCGCTCCTCACCGAAGTCGAAGGTACGATCGGCTTCGAGGACCTGGTCGAGGGGCAGTCGATCTCGGAAACGCTCGACGAGGCCACCGGCATCGCCAAGCGCGTGGTCATCGACTGGCGCTCGACCCGCGGCGGCTCGGACCTGCGTCCGGCCATCGTGGTCAAGGGCAAGGACGGCAAGGTGCTCAAGCTCGCCCGTGGCGGCGATGCCCGCTACATGCTGTCGGTCGACGCCATTCTCTCGGTCGACGTCGGAGCCAAGGTCAATCCGGGCGACATCCTCGCCCGTGTCTCGACCGAAAGCGCCAAGACGCGTGACATCACCGGCGGTCTGCCGCGGGTGGCGGAACTGTTCGAGGCACGGCGTCCGAAGGATGCGGCGATCATCGCCGAGATCGCGGGCACCATCCGGTTCGGGCGCGACTACAAGAACAAGCGTCGCATCTCGATCGAGCCGATGGACAAGACCGAGGAGCCGCGCGAGTACCTGATCCCGAAGGGCAAGCACATCCACCTTCAGGACGGCGACGTCGTCGAAAAGGGCGACTTCATCGTGGAAGGCAACCCGGCGCCGCACGACATCCTTGCGGTCAAGGGCATCGAGGAGCTCGCGGCCTATCTGGTCAACGAGATCCAGGAGGTCTACCGGCTCCAGGGCGTGCTCATCAACGACAAGCACATCGAGGTGATTGTCCGTCAGATGCTCCAGAAGGTGGAAGTCACCGACCAGGGCGATACGGACATGATCTCCGGCGAGCAGGTCGACAAGATCGAGTTCGACGCGCTGAACGAGAAGGCCAAGGAAGAGGGCAAGAAGCCCGCCACGGGTACGCCGGTTCTGCTCGGCATCACCAAGGCGAGCCTCCAGACCCGCTCCTTCTTCTCGGCGGCATCGTTCCAGGAGACCACCCGCGTCCTCACGGAAGCGGCGGTCAACGGCAAGATCGATCCGCTCGAAGGCCTCAAGGAGAACGTCATCGTCGGCCGGCTGATCCCGGCGGGCACCGGCGCCTCCATGGCCAAGATCCGCGAAGTCGCGATGAAGCGCGACAAGCTGATCCTGGACGAGCGCGAGAAGCAGGCGGCCGTCGTGTCGCCGGCGCCGGAAGCGGAGCTTCCTGCGCTGCCGCCCGCGGAATGATCGTTCATCCGTAAGAATACCGAGGACAATGAAAAGGCCGGCGCAAGCCGGCCTTTTTGCTGCTTTGTTTCCCTGTTGCGGTGCGGGATCAACCTTTGTTCATCTTTCCTTCAGGCGCAAAAGCGCTTCTGCTAGGGCAGCTTAGACCGGTGGATCCCGTGACGGGGGCAGGGCCGGAGACCACGGAACTGACATGCTTGATCTCGCAATCGTAGGCGGCGGCCCCGGCGGGCTGATGAGTGCCTGGTATCTAAAGCGTAAGCTCGGCGACCTCTGCCGCATCACCATCTTCGAGGCGTCCGACCGGCTCGGCGGCAAGATCGTCACGCGCAAATTCGATTCCGCGCCCGCGATGTACGAGGCCGGCGTTGCCGAGATCTACGACTACTCGATGACGGGCCCGGACCCGCTGCGCGAGCTGATCCAGCATTTCGGACTTCAGACCATCCCGATGGACGCCGAGCAGGTGCAGTTCGGCGGCGAGCTGCTCGACGACGTGCCCGGCATGCGCCGCAAATACGGTGCGAAGACCGCCGCTGCGATCGAGGCGTTCCGCAACCGTTGCGCCGAAATGATGTCGCCGATCGAATATTACGAGGGCGTCGGCGCGCACGACAACGAGAACCCCTGGGCCTACAAGACCGCCGAGCAGGTGCTCGACGAGGAGGTCGAGGACGAGACCGCAAAGCGCTTCTTCAAGGTGATGGCGCGCTCGGATATCGCCACCGAGAGCCACAACACCAACGGCCTCAACGCGCTCAAGAACTACCTGATGGATGTCGACGGCTATATCGGCCTCTACTCCATCCAGAACGGCAACGAGCAGCTGATCGAGTGCCTGCAGTCGGAGGTCAACGCCGACATCCAGCTCAATCACCGCGTGCTCACCGTCGGCAAGGCGCCGACCGGCCGCTATCAGCTCAAGATGATGAATGGCAAGGGTCCGGAGACGCGCGACTTCGACCTCGTGCTGGTCTGCCTGCCGCATTCCTGGCTCGCTACGATGGGGTGGGAAGGCGAGCAGCTGCGCAAGTCGATGGTCAAGCACGTCTCCTATTTCGACCGTCCCGCGCACTATCTGCGTGTCTCGATCCTGTTCGACGCCCCGTTCTGGGGCGAGAAGATTCCCGGCGCCTGGTTCATGTCGGAGGCCTTCGGCGGCTGCTGCGTCTACAACGAGGGCGCGCGCCACGACGTCGGCAAGCACGGCGTGTTGAACTGGCTCATTCCCGGCTCCGATGCGCTGGCCTTCGCCAACCTCTCGGACCAGGAGCTGATCGACGCCGCGCTGAAATCGCTGCCCGCCTCGCTCGGCGATGCCCGCGCGCATTTCCTGGAAGGCAAGATCCACCGCTGGCTGTCGTCGGTGAACGCGCTGCCGGGCGGTCTGCCGGTGCGCGACGTCATGACCAACCATCGCCCCGAGCCGAAGGAACATCCCGGCATCGTGGTGGTCGGCGACTATCTGTTCGACTCCACGCTGAACGGCCTGCTCGATTCCTCGGATGCCGCGACCGACATCATCCTGACCGAGATGATGCGCCTGCGCCGCGAGCGCGCGCAGGGCGAGGCGCAGGTCTCCGACAAGATCGATCGCGACTATTTCGAGAACTATCGCGGCCTCGGTCCCTATCACGAAGCCTGGAAGCACTTCACCGATCCCGATTACCTGTCCAAGCTGATCGGCATCGTCTGGGGCAAGGCCAAGGGCTCAAAGCTCCTGGTCGCGGGCTCGGCCAGCGGCGAGCTGGTCGGCGCGCTGCGCGAGCGCGGCATCGATGCCTGGGGCATCGAAAGCAACCGCGCCATCCATGCGAAAACGCCGAAGGCGCTGAAGAAGTACAACAAGCTCGGCTCGATCACCGACATGCCGTTCAAGGATGGCAGCTTCGACTTCGTGTTCGAGACCAGCCTCTGCCACGTGTCCCCGAAGCAGGTGGTCCGCGCGATCCGCGAGCTCAACCGCGTGGTCAAGACCGGACTCGTGTTCGGCTCGATCACCTCGGACATGGCCTCGGTGGTGATCGACCGCTACGACCTCCTGCGCGGGGTCAAGAAGCTCGGCACCTGGTGGGAATGGTCCGAGCTGTTCTTCGGCAACGGCTTCGACCTGTCGATGCACCGCAAGGACTGCACCGACGCGCTCTGGGAGGCGACGCTCGCCGCGGGCAAGGGCCCGGGCCAGTGGTACGCCGACGCCGACAGCTTGCGTTATTCGTTCTTCGACAAGGTCGAGGACGAGGACGACGACTAGCGCTCAAGGATCGGGTGAATTCGCCAATTGTTTTGCCGAATTCATTTTGATCGCATAGAATCGGTGCAATAGCGGCTCTCCGCTATTTCCTGCTTTCTCTGCGGTCATGCCGGCCGTCAGCATCGGTTGGTATCATGGCGTCCAAGCCTCTCTCGCCCGACAAACAGAAGCTCGCCGCCGAAGAGGCGACCGAGCTCGACGACAAGCTCGCCGCCGCCGCCAAGCCGGACCTCGAAGGCGACGAGGACGATGAAGACGAGGAGGATGACGAGCTGGAGCTCGATGACGACGATGAGGACGAGGACCTCGTCGTCTTTACCGCGCGCGAGGCGGCCGGCGCGCTCGCGACCATCCTGGGTTTCATCAAGCCCTTCCTCGCCAACTACAAGCGGATGCTGTCGTTCGTGGCGTTCGGCGTCGTCGTCGAGACGCTGTTCAACGTCATCATGCCGCTCAGCCTGAAATACCTGATCGACGACGCGCTCGGCGAGGAGGATTTCCAGGCGCTGTACAAGATCCTCGGCGTGCTCGCGGCCGCCGGCATCTTCACCTCTATCGTCGCGGTCTGGTACGAGCGCTGGGACGCGCGGCTGGCCGCCTGCATCATCTCCGACGTCCGCAAGCGCCTGTTCGAGCACGTCCAGGACCTGCCGGCGGCCTATTTCGGCCGCACCAAGCGCGGCGAGATCCTGTCGCGCTTCTCGGTCGACCTCTCGGCCTTCGAAGGCTCGGTCAAGACCTTCGCCAACAGCGCGGCGCTGCCGTTTCTGGAATTGGTCGCCGGCATTGTCCTAATGGTGTTCCTGAACTGGCAGCTCGCCGTCGTCGCGCTGCTGGTGTTCCCGATCACGCTGATCGGCCCGCGCATCCTCACCCCGAAGGCGGTGCAGGCCAATTACGAGCAGAAGCTCAACGAGAGTGCGCTGCTCGGCATGGTGCAGGAGAACGTGGCGGCGCAGGCCGTGATCAAGGCGTTCAGCCTGCAGCGCAAGATGTTCGGCTTCTTCCGCTTCCGCAACGACGAGACCCGCAACAAGATCGCCTCCGCGGCGTTCCTGTCGACCATGGTGGAGCGAACGGTCACCATCTCGGTGCTGATGCTGCATCTCGTGGTGCTCGCGATCGGCGCCTATCTGGCGACCAAGGGCCAGATCACCATCGGCACCTTCGTCACCTTCGAGAGCGCGTTCTGGGAGGTCTCCTACAACATCGCCCATGTGATGCACTTCATCCCGGTGTCGATCTCCTCGGCCGCCGCGATCCGCCACATCCAGGAGCTGCTCGACGAGCCGACCCGCGGCGCCGATCGGCCGGGCGCGCCCGACCTGCCGCGCATCACCAACGACATCACCTTCGACCACGTCACCTTCCAGTACGAAGGCAGCCAGACGCCGGTGCTGGACAATCTCAGCCTCAAGCTAAACGTCGGCAAGAGCATCGCCATCGTCGGGCCCTCGGGCTCGGGCAAAAGCACGCTGCTCAATTTGATCCTGCGGCTCTACGTGCCCGATGAGGGGCGCGTCACCATCGACGGCGTCGACGTCCGCAAGGTGACGCTGGATTCGCTGCGCCGGAGCATGGCGGTCGTGTTCCAGGAGAACATGCTGTTCAACATGTCGATCCGCGAGAACATCCGGCTCGGCAAGGAGGGCGCGACCGACGAGGAGGTGGAGGAGGCGGCGAAAAAGGCCGAGATCCATCGCTACATCATGAGCCTGCCGCAGCGTTACGACACCCCGGTCGGCGAGCGCGGCGACACCTTGTCGGGCGGCCAGCGCCAACGCATCGCGATCGCGCGCGCGATCATCCGCAATCCCTCGGTGCTGCTGCTCGACGAGGCCACCTCGGCGCTGGACCAGACCACGGAAGCGGCGATCAATCGCACTCTGCTGAAGGTCGCCAAGGGCCGCACCATGATCTGGTCGACGCATCGCCTGACCTCGGTGGTCGAGATGGACGAGATCATCGTCATTTCAGGGGGCAGGGCGATCGAGCGCGGCCCGCATGCCGAGCTGCTCGCGAAGAACGGCACCTATCGCAAGCTGTGGAACGACCAGATGCACCAGCCGCACAGCGCTGCGGCTCAGGCCGATGACGACAGCGAGGATGACGACGAGGAAGACGACGACCTTGAGGATGATGAGGACGAGGACGACGAGGAGGAGTGACCGAGGAAGTTCGGTTCCAGGTCGAAGGCACCTCCGAGCGGCCGCAAGAGCCCTGAACCGACCAGGCCATGAAGCGCGCCCAGCGCTGTGCCGTCCAATAGGGGCCTGTCGCGGTCGAGACCAAGCGGAAATCGAACGCCTTCGCCGCCGACCATTCGTCGCAGGCCCGCTTGACGGGATCGGCATAGAACGCGGCGACCTTCGCCGCATCCATCCCGTCGGAGGCGAGCCACTGCGGGATGTAGACATTGCAGAGCCGCTCGACGTCCGTGAAGACCTTGTCGCAGCCGGTGCCTGCGGCGGGGCAGGAGGTCGCGAAGGCATCGCCCACCAATACGAGGCCGGGCTGGCCGCTTGCATCGTTCACATAGAGATCGACCGGGCGGATCTTGATCTCGCCGGGAATGTCGAATGGGCCGGTGATGTGTTTGAGCCGGGGTAGGGCGGCGTTCAGCGTCTCGGCTGGCCTGCGACGCAGCTCGCCGAGCCAGGGATCGTCGAAGCTGCGGTAGACGAACAGATTGGCGCGCATCCGCGGGCCGATCGGAAACAGCGTGATGTAGGGAATGCGGTCGCTCGGCCGCTCCGAGAAATAGGTCAATGCGGGGAAATCGAACGAATTCCGCCCCGCCGGCACCACGTCGAATCCGATCGAGATCGAATGGCAGGCGCTGACGACCTTCCGCGCAATGCCGAGCTGGTGGCGCAGGCCGACATTGAGGCCATTGGCGAGCACGACGAGGCGGGCCGAGATCGTCTCGTCATTGGAGAGCGAGACCCGCTGCCGCTCCGGGCTGGTCTCGACCGCAACGGCCTTGGCGCAGATGCGCTCGACGCTCGCAGGGATCTCGTCGCGGACGGCGCCAACCAGGGAATCGTAGAGGATGTTGAACTGCCGGCTCGGCGCCTTGTCGAGCAGACGGCCGAAACGCGCGATCCAGTTCTCGCCGGCAAAGGTGGCGCGGCGCAGCACCGATTCTCCGATTCCGGTCTTCAGGAATCGCTCGACCTGGACATGGCCGCTGAGTTTCTCGACGCGAAAATCCGCCGGATAGCTCTCATGCGGATCGATCAGGGCTGTCGAAATGCCGGCGCGGCCGAGCATCGCAGCGGTGGTCGAGCCGGACAAACCCCCGCCGATGATGGCAATGTCGGTGTACCGCATGGCGTAAATCTCTGCCGAAGGCGGCAGATTGCCGCATCAACAGGAAAAAAAGCCTTAGCAAGAGATATAAAAGTATATTTCGCCCGGATGTAAATGGGTCGCTGGGGTAGCGGAACAGGAAACCCATGCCCATATCCGGATGACGCGGTGAGTGCGACAAACAGCGATTTCGACAGTCGCGAGAAGCGTTTTCTGACTGTCGTTTCACCTTGACTTGAGCGATTCTCACTTATAGAAAGCGCCTCACTTAACGACAGGCGGTGAGCATCGCCAACGTCGGAACGGGCCACCCGTTGATCGCCAGGGACCATATCTCGGGGATCGATTAAGCGGGCACCAACCTCGACGAATGCCGCTCAAACGCTGTCGATCATAGCTAGGCAATGCCAGTGCGATTTTAGTTCTCTTGAGCTCGTTCTCTTGAGATCGAATTCGGATGCATGACCTCGGTGCGCAGGCCGCAGCTTTACGCTGATCGGCCTCAATATCGCGGTCCTCTGTGGCGTCGAAGCGCTTTCCGCTCGTTGATGGAGCGGTTGGCGCAATTTCGCTTTGTGCGGATTGTTCCGCAAAAGGCGGCCTCGTCGGGCAGGTGGCCCGAGAAGAATTTGCGGTTCCGGCGACGGACCGCGCCAAGACAGCGGGCCCGGAAGGGGCCGCGACAGAACAAAGGGTAAGGCCAGGATGCCGACGATCAACCAGCTGATCGCTCAACCGCGTGAAGTGCAGAAGTCGCGCAAGAAGGTGCCGGCGCTGCAGCAGTCGCCGCAGAAGCGCGGTGTTTGCACGCGCGTCTACACCACGACCCCGAAGAAGCCGAACTCGGCGCTTCGTAAGGTCGCCAAGGTGCGCCTGACCAACGGCTTCGAGGTGATCGGCTACATCCCCGGCGAGGGCCATAACCTCCAGGAGCACTCGGTGGTCATGATCCGCGGCGGCCGCGTCAAGGACTTGCCCGGCGTGCGCTACCACATCCTCCGCGGCGTTCTGGATACCCAGGGCGTCAAGAACCGTAAGCAGCGTCGTTCGAAGTACGGCGCCAAGCGTCCGAAGTAAGCGGGAACCAGCTCAATGTCTCGTCGCCACTCAGCGGAAAAGCGCGAAGTTCTCCCGGATCCGAAGTTCGGGAACATCATCGTCACGAAGTTCATGAACTCGGTGATGTACGCCGGCAAGAAGTCGGTCGCCGAAGGCATCGTCTATGGTGCGTTTGGTATCATCGAGAGTAAGACCAAGCAGAACCCGCTCGGCGTGTTCGAGCAGGCGCTCGAGAACGTCATGCCGACGATCGAGGTTCGCTCCCGCCGCGTCGGCGGCGCGACCTACCAGGTTCCGGTCGAGGTTCGCTCGACCCGCCGGCAGGCGCTTGGCATTCGCTGGCTGATCGCGGCTGCGCGCGAGCGCAACGAGAAGACGATGACCGAGCGGCTCTCGGCGGAGCTCTTGGACGCATCGAATAACCGGGGGAACGCCGTCAAGAAGCGTGAAGACGTGCACCGGATGGCGGAAGCCAACCGCGCCTTCTCGCACTATCGCTGGTAACGGCGAAACAAACGGACTCGCAAGGAACACCCCATGCCCCGCCAACATGCCATCGAGGACTACCGTAACTTCGGTATCATGGCGCATATCGACGCCGGCAAGACCACGACGACCGAGCGCATCCTCTATTACACCGGCAAGAGCCACAAGATCGGCGAAGTGCACGAAGGTGCCGCGACGATGGACTGGATGGAGCAGGAGCAGGAGCGTGGCATCACGATCACCTCGGCTGCGACCACCGCGTTCTGGGCCGGCAAGCGCCTGAACATCATCGACACGCCCGGCCACGTCGACTTCACCATCGAGGTCGAGCGTTCGCTGCGCGTGCTCGACGGCGCCGTCTGCGTGCTCGACTCCAACCAGGGCGTCGAGCCCCAGACCGAGACCGTCTGGCGCCAGGGCGACAAGTACAAGGTTCCGCGCATCGTCTTCGCCAACAAGATGGACAAGATCGGCGCCGACTTCTTCAAGTGTCTGGCCGACATCGTCGACCGTCTGGGCGCCAAGCCCGTCGCGATCCAGCTGCCGATCGGTGCCGAGAACAACTTCAAGGGTCTCGTCGACCTCGTGAAGATGAAGGGCGTCGTCTGGAACGATGAATCGCTCGGCGCGAAGTTCGACTATGTCGACATTCCGGAAGACCTCGTCGACCAGGCCAAGGAATACCGCGAGAAGATGGTGGAAGCCGCCGTCGAGCTCGACGACGACGCCATGGCCGCCTATCTCGACGGCAAGGAGCCGGACGAGGCGACCCTGAAGCGCCTGATCCGCAAGGCGGTGCTGACCGGCGCGTTCTATCCCGTGCTGTGCGGCTCGGCCTTCAAGAACAAGGGCGTGCAGCCGCTGCTCGACGCCGTCGTCGACTATCTGCCGTCGCCGCTCGACGTGCCCGCGATCAAGGGTACCGACGACAAGGGCAACGAAGTCGTGCGCAAGGCGGACGACAAGGAGCCGCTGGCGCTGCTCGCGTTCAAGATCATGGACGACCCGTTCGTCGGCACCATCACCTTCTGCCGCATCTACTCCGGTATCCTGCAGAGCGGCACCGGCGTCGTGAACTCGACCCGCGAGAAGAAGGAGCGCATCGGGCGCATGCTGCTCATGCATGCGAACAACCGCGAGGACATCAAGGAAGCCTATGCCGGCGACATCGTCGCGCTGGCCGGCCTGAAGGAAGCGCGCACCGGTGACACGCTGTGCGATCCCGACAAGCAGGTGATCCTGGAGAAGATGGAATTCCCCGAGCCGGTCATCGAGATCGCGATCGAGCCGAAGTCCAAGGCCGACCAGGAGAAGCTGGGCGTGGCACTGGCCAAGCTCGCCGCGGAGGATCCGTCCTTCCGCGTGTCGACCGACCACGAGTCCGGCCAGACCATCCTCAAGGGCATGGGCGAACTCCATCTCGACATCAAGGTCGACATCCTCAAGCGCACCTACAAGGTCGACGCCAACATCGGCGCGCCGCAGGTTGCGTTCCGTGAGCGCGTCACCAAGCGGGTCGAGCACAGCTACACCCACAAGAAGCAGACCGGCGGTACCGGCCAGTTCGCGGCCGTGTCGTTCATTGTCGAGCCGAACGAAGCCGGCAAGGGCTACGAGTTCGAGTCGAAGATCGTCGGCGGCGCGGTGCCGAAGGAATACATCCCCGGCGTCGAAAAGGGCCTGGAGAGCGTGCTCTCGTCCGGCGTGGTCGCGGGCTTCCCCGTGGTCGACGTCAAGGTGCAGCTCGTCGACGGCAAGTATCACGACGTCGACTCGTCGGCGCTCGCCTTCGAAATCGCTTCGCGCGCCTGCTTCCGCGAAGCGCTGCAGATGGGCAAGTCCGTCCTGCTCGAGCCGATCATGAAGGTCGAAGTGGTGACCCCGGAAGACTACACCGGCTCGGTCATCGGCGACCTGAATTCCCGGCGCGGTCAGATCCAGGGGCAGGACATGCGCGGCAACGCCAACGTCATCAACGCGATGGTGCCGCTCATGAACATGTTCGGTTACGTGAATAACCTACGCTCGATGAGCCAGGGTCGCGCGACCTTCACCATGCAGTTCGACCACTACGCAGAAGCGCCGGCCAACGTGTCGGCAGAAGTCCAGAAGAAGTTTGCCTGATTGTCGTCGGTCTGAAAGCTGACGATTGAACGGAGAGTCAAATGGCCAAAGCAAAGTTTGAACGTAACAAGCCGCACTGCAACATCGGCACCATCGGTCACGTCGACCATGGCAAGACGTCGCTGACCGCGGCGATCACCAAGGTTCTCGCCGAAGCCGGCGGTGCGACGTTCACCGCGTACGACCAGATCGACAAGGCGCCGGAAGAGAAGGCGCGCGGCATCACCATCTCGACCGCGCACGTCGAGTACGAGACGCCGAACCGCCACTACGCCCACGTCGACTGCCCCGGCCACGCCGACTACGTGAAGAACATGATCACCGGCGCCGCCCAGATGGACGGTGCGATCCTGGTCGTGTCGGCCGCTGACGGCCCGATGCCGCAGACCCGCGAGCACATCCTGCTCGCCCGCCAGGTCGGCGTGCCCGCGCTCGTCGTGTTCCTCAACAAGTGCGACATGGTCGACGATCCGGAGCTGCTCGAGCTCGTCGAGCTCGAAGTCCGCGAGCTGCTCTCGAAGTACGAATTCCCGGGCGACACGATCCCGATCATCAAGGGCTCGGCGCTGGCCGCTCTGGAGGACTCCAACAAGGCGCTCGGCCACGACGCCATCCTCGAGCTGATGAAGAACGTCGACTCGTACATCCCGCAGCCGGAGCGTCCGATCGACCAGCCGTTCCTGATGCCGGTTGAAGACGTGTTCTCGATCTCGGGCCGCGGCACCGTCGTGACCGGCCGTGTCGAGCGCGGCATCGTCAAGGTCGGCGAGGAAATCGAGATCGTTGGTCTCCGCGCCACCCAGAAGACCACCGTCACCGGCGTCGAAATGTTCCGCAAGCTGCTCGATCAGGGTCAGGCCGGCGACAACATCGGCGCTCTGCTCCGCGGTACCAAGCGCGAAGACGTCGAGCGCGGTCAGGTGCTGTGCAAGCCGGGTTCGGTCAAGCCGCACACCAAGTTCAAGGCTGAGGCTTACATCCTCACCAAGGAAGAGGGCGGTCGCCACACCCCGTTCTTCACCAACTACCGTCCGCAGTTCTACTTCCGCACCACCGACGTGACCGGTGTCGTGCACCTGCCGGAAGGCACCGAGATGGTGATGCCGGGCGACAACATCGCGATGGAAGTGCACCTGATCGTGCCGATCGCGATGGAAGAGAAGCTCCGTTTCGCGATCCGCGAAGGTGGCCGCACCGTCGGCGCCGGCGTCGTCGCCTCGATCATCGAGTAATTACGAGAATAGGGACGGCGAGTAGCGAGTGGTGACATTCGCTATTCGCTATTCGCCACCCACTGAAGAGAGACCACGGCAATGAACGGCCAAAACATTCGTATCCGTCTCAAGGCGTTCGACCATCGTATCCTCGATACGTCGACCCGCGAGATCGTGAACACGGCGAAGCGCACCGGCGCGCAGGTCCGCGGACCTATTCCGCTGCCCACCCGCATCGAGAAGTTCACCGTCAACCGTTCGCCCCACGTCGACAAGAAGAGCCGCGAGCAGTTCGAGATGCGCACTCACAAGCGCCTGCTCGACATCGTCGATCCGACCCCGCAGACCGTCGATGCTTTGATGAAGCTCGACCTGGCCGCCGGTGTCGACGTCGAGATCAAGCTCTAAGATTTTGGATCCCGTTCGCGTAAGCGGACAGAAAGAACAGGAAGCAAGCCGATGCGCTCCGGAGTGATCGCACAAAAGGTCGGGATGACGCGGGTCTTCACGGAGGCCGGCGAACATATCCCCGTGACCGTGCTGAAGCTCGGCAATTGCCAGGTCGTAGGCCACCGCACCGAAGAGAAGAACGGTTACGTCGCGCTCCAGCTCGGTTCTGGTGCCCGCAAGACCGTTTACATGCCCAAGGCCGAACGCGGCCAGTTCGCGGTCGCCAAGGTCGAGCCGAAGCGCCGGGTCGAGGAATTCCGCGTCACCGCGGATGCCATGATCCCGGTCGGCGCCGAGATCCAGGCCGATCACTTCGTCGTCGGCCAGTTCGTCGACGTCACCGGCACCTCGGTCGGTAAGGGCTTTGCCGGCGGTATGAAGCGCTGGAACTTCGGCGGTCTGCGCGCCACGCACGGTGTGTCGATCTCGCACCGCTCGATCGGTTCGACCGGTGGTCGTCAGGACCCCGGCAAGACCTGGAAGAACAAGAAGATGCCCGGCCACATGGGTGTCGATCGCATCACCACGCTCAACCTTCGCGTCGTCCAGACCGATGTCGAGCGCGGCCTGATCCTCGTCGAAGGCGCCGTTCCCGGCTCCAAGGGCGGCTGGATCCGCGTGCGCGACGCCGTCAAGAAGCCGTTGCCGAAGGAAGCTCCGAAGCCCGGCAAGTTCAAGGTTGCTGGCGACGCGGAAGCCGCTCCGGCTGCGCAGGAGGCGTGAGATGGAACTGAAGGTCACCACCCTCGAAGGTAAGGAAGCCGGCTCCGTCCAGCTGTCCGACGCCATCTTCGGTCTCGAGCCGCGCGAGGACATCATCGCGCGCTGCGTGCAGTGGCAGCTCAACAAGCGCCAGGCCGGCACGCACAAGGCCAAGGGCCGCGCCGAGATCTGGCGCACCGGCAAGAAGATGTACAAGCAGAAGGGCACCGGCGGTGCTCGTCACGGCTCGGCCCGCGTGCCGCAGTTCCGCGGCGGTGGCCGTGCCTTCGGTCCGGTGGTGCGTTCGCACGCCACCGACCTGCCGAAGAAGGTCCGCGCGCTCGCGCTCAAGCATGCGCTCTCGGCCAAGGCCAAGGACGGCGATCTCGTCGTGATCGAGAAGGCCGCGCTGGAAGCCGCCAAGACCAAGGCGCTGCTCGGTCACTTCTCGGGCCTGGGGCTCACCAACGCGCTGATCATCGACGGCGCCGAGCTCAACAACGGCTTTGCCGCTGCGGCCCGCAATATCCCGAACATGGACGTGCTGCCGATCCAGGGCATCAACGTCTATGACATCCTGCGCCGTCAGAAGCTCGTTCTGACCAAGGCCGCCATCGATGCGCTGGAGGCGCGCTTCAAATGAGCAAGAACATCGAGCCTCGCCACTACGACGTGATCCTGTCGCCGGTCGTGACCGAAAAGGCCACGATCGCCTCGGAGCACAACAAGGTGCTGTTCAAGGTGGCCGCGAAGGCGACCAAGCCGCAGATCAAGGAAGCGATCGAGAAGCTGTTCGACGTCAAGGTCAAGAGCGTCAACACGCTGGTCCGCAAGGGCAAGACCAAGGTCTTCCGCGGCAATCTCGGTTCGCAGTCGAACTCCAAGCGCGCGATCGTGACCCTCGAAGAGGGCCATCGGATCGACGTGACCACCGGTCTGTAAGGTCGTACGACGATGGCACTGAAGACATTCAATCCCACGACGCCGGGCCAGCGCCAGCTGGTCATGGTCGATCGTTCGGCCCTCTACAAGGGCAAGCCGGTCAAGGCGCTCACCGAAGGCAAGCACTCCTCGGGCGGTCGCAACAACACCGGTCGCATCACCGTGCGTTTCCGCGGCGGCGGTCACAAGCAGACGCTGCGTATCGTCGACTTCAAGCGTGACAAGGTCGATGCGCCCGCGACGGTCGAGCGGCTGGAGTACGATCCCAACCGCACTGCGTTTATCGCGCTGATCAAGTATCAGGACGGCGAGCAGGCCTACATCCTGGCGCCGCAGCGCCTGGCCGTGGGTGACACCATCGTCGCCGGCAACTATGTCGACGTGAAGCCGGGCAACGTCATGCCGCTCGGCAACATGCCGGTCGGCACGATCATCCACAACATCGAGGTCAAGATCGGGAAGGGTGGCCAGCTCGCTCGTTCGGCGGGCACCTACGCCCAGCTCGTCGGCCGCGACCAGGACTACGTCATCATCCGTCTGAACTCAGGCGAGCAGCGTCTGGTGCACGGCCGTTGCCGCGGCACGATCGGCGCGGTGTCGAACCCGGATCACATGAACACCTCGATCGGCAAGGCCGGCCGCAACCGTTGGCTGGGCCGCAAGCCGCATAATCGCGGCGTTTCGATGAACCCGATCGACCATCCGCACGGCGGTGGTGAAGGTCGTACCTCGGGCGGCCGCCACCCGGTCACCCCGTGGGGCAAGCCGACCAAGGGCAAGAAGACCCGCTCCAACAAGTCGACCAACAAATTCATTCTCCTAAGCCGCCACAAGCGGAAGAAGTAAGGAACGCCGGACATGGTTCGTTCAGTCTGGAAAGGCCCGTTCGTCGAGGGTTCTCTGCTCAAGAAGGCAGATGCCGCCCGTTCGTCCGGCCGTCACGACGTCATCAAGATCTGGAGCCGTCGCTCGACGATCCTGCCGCAATTCGTCGGCCTGACCTTCGGCGTCTACAACGGTCAGAAGCACGTGCCGGTGGCCGTCAACGAGGAAATGGTCGGTCACAAGTTCGGCGAGTTCTCGCCGACCCGGACCTTCCATGGCCACTCCGGCGACAAGAAAGCCAAGAAGGCTTGAGGATTAAACGATGAGCAAACCTAAGCGCGAACGGAGCCTCGCCGACAACGAGGCCAAGGCGGTCGCCCGGATGCTGCGGGTGAGTCCGCAGAAGCTCAACCTGGTCGCCCAGCTCATTCGCGGCCGGAAGGCTTCCGCTGCGCTCGCCGACCTGCAGTTCTCGCGCAAGCGGATCGCGGTTGACGTGAAGAAGTGCCTGGAATCGGCGATCGCCAACGCCGAGAACAACCACGACCTCGACGTCGACGATCTCGTCGTGGCGCAGGCCTTCGTCGGCAACGGCCTCGTGATGAAGCGCTTTGCCGCCCGCGGCCGTGGCCGCTCGGGCCGTGTCTACAAACCATTTTCGCAGCTGACGATCATTGTTCGTCAGGTCGAAGCCGAAGCAGCAGCGGCTTAAGGGTCGCAGGAGAAAACGATGGGTCAAAAGATCAATCCGATCGGTCTGCGTCTCGGCATCAACCGGACCTGGGATTCCCGCTGGTTCGCCGGCAAGCAGGAATACGGCAAGCTGCTGCACGAGGACGTCAAGATCCGCGAGATCCTGCACAAGGAGCTCAAGCAGGCGGCCGTCGCCCGCATCGTGATCGAGCGTCCGCACAAGAAGTGCCGCGTCACCATCCACTCGGCCCGTCCGGGCGTGGTGATCGGCAAGAAGGGCGCCGACATCGACAAGCTGCGCAAGAAGGTCGCGGACATCACCTCGTCCGACGTCGTCATCAACATCGTCGAGATCCGCAAGCCGGAGCTCGATGCGACGCTGGTGGCGGAATCGATCGCGCAGCAGCTGGAGCGCCGCGTAGCGTTCCGCCGCGCCATGAAGCGCGCCGTGCAGTCGGCGATGCGTCTCGGCGCGGAAGGCATCCGCATCAACTGCTCGGGACGTCTGGGCGGTGCGGAAATCGCGCGCATGGAGTGGTATCGCGAAGGCCGCGTGCCGCTGCACACGCTGCGCGCCGACATCGATTACGGCGTTGCGACCGCGTTCACGACCTTCGGCACCTGCGGCGTCAAGGTCTGGATCTTCAAGGGCGAGATCCTCGAGCACGATCCGATGGCCCAGGACAAGAGAATGGCCGAAGGCGAGACCGGCGGCAGCAGCGATCGCGGTGGCCGTCAGCGCCGCGAGACGGCTGCAGCCTAAAGCCAGACAGGAATTTGAGGGCTTAAAGCCATGATGCAACCTAAGAAAACGAAGTTCCGGAAGGCGCATAAGGGCCGCATCCACGGCGTCGCGTCTTCGGGCGCGACGTTGGCGTTCGGCCAGTTCGGCCTGAAGGCGACCGAGCCTGAGCGCGTCACCGCCCGCCAGATCGAAGCCGCTCGCCGCGCGCTGACCCGCCACATGAAGCGCGCCGGCCGCGTCTGGATCCGCGTGTTCCCCGACGTTCCGGTGTCGAAGAAGCCGGCCGAAGTCCGCATGGGCTCCGGCAAGGGTTCGCCGGAATTGTGGGTGGCGCGCGTCAAGCCGGGCCGGGTGCTGTTCGAGATCGACGGCGTCAACACCCAGACGGCGCGTGAGGCGCTGACCCTGGCGGCCGCCAAGCTGCCGATCAAGACGCGCTTCGTCGAGCGCATTGCGGAGTAATGGCCATGGCACAGATGAAGATCGAAGACATCCGCGCGATGAGCCCCGACCAGCAGGATGACGCCATCCTGAACCTGAAGAAGGAGCGCTTCAACCTGCGCTTCCAGCGCGCCACCGGGCAGCTCGAGAACACCTCGCGCCTGCGCGAGGCCCGCCGTGACATCGCCCGGATCAAGACCGTCGCCGCGCAGACGCGCGCGAAGAAGAAGTAAGAGGCTTACGAAGATGCCGAAACGTACTTTGCAGGGCGTGGTCGTCAGCGACAAGCAGGCCAAGACCATCGTGGTGCGCGTCGATCGCCGCTTCACGCACCCGATCTACAAGAAGACGATCCGCCGTTCGAAGAACTACCACGCGCACGACGAGAGCAACGAGTTCAAGCCGGGCGACATGGTGTGGATCGAGGAATCGAAGCCGATTTCGAAGCTGAAGCGCTGGGTCGTGATCCGGGGCGAGCACAAGAAAAGCGCCTGATCTGTTGGCTTTAGCCGACTGACTTCAGGGAAATGTTGAGCGCCGGCTGGGCTGGCGCAATTAGAAAGAGGACGAGGTGCATCAATGATTCAGATGCAGACCAACCTCGACGTGGCCGACAATTCTGGCGCACGCCGTGTCATGTGTATCAAGGTGCTCGGAGGCTCCAAGCGCCGCTACGCCACGATCGGCGACATCATTGTCGTCTCGATCAAGGAAGCGATTCCGCGTGGCAAGGTGAAGAAGGGCGACGTGATGAAGGCCGTCGTGGTGCGCGTCCGCAAGGACATCCGCCGCGCCGACGGTTCGGTCATCCGCTTCGACCGCAACGCCGCCGTGCTGATCAACAGCCAGTCCGAGCCGGTCGGCACCCGTATCTTCGGGCCCGTGCCGCGCGAGCTGCGCGCCAAGAACCACATGAAGATCATCTCGCTCGCGCCGGAGGTGCTGTGATGGCTGCGAAGATCCGCAAGGGCGACAAGGTCGTCGTGCTGACCGGCCGCGACAAGGGCCGCACCGGCGAAGTGTTCGAGGTTCGTCCCGACGCCGGCACCGCGCTCGTGCGCGGCGTCAACATGGTCAAGCGTCACCAGAAGCAGACGCAGGCCCAGGAGGGCGGCATCATCTCGAAAGAGGCGCCGATCCAACTGTCCAACATCGCGTATGTCGGCAAGGACGGAAAGCCGACCCGCATCGGATTCAAGATTCTGGCGGACGGCAAGAAGGTCCGCATCGCCAAGAGCTCGGGAGCTGAGATCGATGGCTGAGGCCGCTTACACCCCGCGCCTGCGCGCGGAATACGACGCGAAGATCCGCACCGCCCTGACCGAGAAGTTCGGTTATGAGAACGTGATGCAGGTTCCGCGCCTGGACAAGGTCGTGCTGAACATGGGCGTTGGCGATTCGGTCAACGACCGCAAGAAGGCCGAGACCGCCGCTGCCGAGCTGACCCAGATCGCCGGCCAGAAGGCGATCGTGACCTATTCGCGTATCGCGATCGCGACCTTCAAGCTGCGTGAGAACCAGCCGATCGGCTGCAAGGTCACGCTGCGCAAGGCCCGCATGTACGAGTTCATCGATCGCCTGGTGACGGTCGCGCTGCCGCGCGTCCGCGACTTCCGCGGCCTGAACCCGAAGAGCTTTGACGGCCGCGGCAACTACTCGCTCGGCATCAAGGAGCACATCATTTTCCCCGAGATCGACTTCGACAAGGTCACGGAAGCCCGCGGTATGGACATCACCGTCTGCACCACGGCCAAGACCGACGAAGAGGCGAGGGCCTTGTTGACCGCTTTCAATTTCCCGTTCCGGCAGTGAGACGCTGACCTAGAGCCTCTCAAACGCGGATACCCAGGAGCCAAGCATGGCAAAGAAGAGTTCAGTCGAGAAGAACAACCGGCGCAAGCGGATGGTGAAGAACGCCGCCGCCAAGCGCGAGCGGTTGAAGGCGATCATCGCCGACAAGAAGCTGCCGATGGAAGAGCGTTTCGCTGCGACGTTGAAGCTGGCGGAAATGCCGCGCAACTCGTCGGCCACCCGCATCCGCCTGCGCTGCGAGCTGTCGGGCCGCCCGCGCTCGAACTATCGCAAGAACAAGCTGTCCCGTATCGCGCTGCGCGAACTTGGCTCCAAGGGCATGGTCCCGGGCCTCGTCAAGTCGAGCTGGTAAGGAGGGTCGTTTAGATGTCTACGCACGATCCAATCAGCGATCTGATCACCCGCATCCGCAACGCGCAGATGCGCTCCAAGACCAAGGTCTCGACGCCCGGCTCGAAGATGCGCGAGAACGTGCTCGAGGTGCTCAAGTCCGAGGGCTACATCCGCGGTTACGCTACGCTCGAGCATTCCTCGGGCCGCAGCGAGATCGAGATCGAGCTGAAGTATTTCGACGGCGAGCCCGTCATCCGCGAGATCGAACGTGTCTCCAAGCCCGGGCGTCGCGTTTACGCCTCGGTGAAGAACCTGCCGCGGGTCAACAACGGGCTCGGCATTTCGGTGTTGTCGACGCCGAAGGGGATCATGGCCGACCACAGCGCGCGCGACGCGAATGTGGGCGGTGAAGTCCTCTTCACGGTGTTCTGAGAAGGATTTTTGATCCATGTCACGAGTTGGCAAAAGGCCTGTGGCGGTTCCGTCGGGTGTGACCGCGACCGTCGATGGGCAGACCGTCAAGATGAAGGGGCCGAAGGGCCAGCTTCAGTTCGTCGTCCATGACGACGTCGAGGTGAAGCTCGAGAGCGGCCAGATCAAGGTCAAGCCGCGGGCCGAGACCAACCGCGCCCGCGCGCTGTACGGTACCGCGCGCGCCCAGGTCGCGAACCTGGTCGAAGGCGTCACCAAGGGCTTCGAGAAGAAGCTCGAGATCACCGGCGTCGGCTACCGCGCCGCGATGCAGGGCAAGAACCTGCAGCTCGCGCTCGGCTACAGCCACGACGTGATCTATCCGATCCCGGAAGGGATCACGATCGCCGTGCCGAAGCCGACCGAGATCACGGTGTCGGGCAGCGACGTCCAGCGCGTCGGCCAGGTCGCCGCCGAGATCCGCAGCTATCGCCCGCCGGAGCCCTACAAGGGCAAGGGCGTGAAGTATGTTGGCGAATTCATCTTCCGCAAGGAAGGCAAGAAGAAGTAACGGAGCCGGTCATGTCCAAAGCCAAGGTTACGAATGCCCGGCGCAAGCGGAGTGTGCGGCTGAAGCTGCGCCGCTCCGGTGGCGGCCGTCCGCGTCTGTCGGTGTTCCGCTCGTCCAAGCACATCTACGCCCAGGTCATCGACGACCTGAAGGGCGAGACGCTGGCCTCTGCCTCTTCGCTCGAGAAGTCGATGCGCGACGGCGGCAAGACCGGCGCCGACATCGATGCGGCGAAGGCGGTCGGCAAGCTGCTGGCCGAGCGCGCCGCCGAGAAGGGCGTCAAGGAAGTCGTGTTCGATCGCGGCAGCTATCTCTATCACGGGCGCGTCAAGGCTCTCGCCGACGCGGCGCGTGAGAGCGGGCTGAGCTTCTAACGGAATTTGAGGATTGAGGCGTAAGCCTCTGAAGGATTGGAAAAATGGCAGAACGCGAACAACGTGGTGGACGCGATCAACGCGGCGGCGGACGTGAACGCAAGGAGCGCGAGGAGCGCGACAGCGAGTTCGTCGACAAGCTCGTCCACATCAACCGCGTGGCCAAGGTCGTCAAGGGCGGCAAGCGCTTCGGTTTCGCAGCGCTGGTCGTGATCGGCGACCAGAAGGGCCGTGCCGGCTTCGGTCACGGCAAGGCACGCGAAGTGCCCGAGGCGATCCGCAAGGCGACTGAATCCGCCAAGCGCAATCTGACCCGGGTCTCGCTGCGCGAGGGCCGCACGCTCCATCACGACATCGCCGGCCGTCATGGCGCGGGCCGTGTCTACCTGCGTGCAGCTCCGGCCGGTACCGGCATCATCGCCGGCGGCCCGATGCGCGCCGTGTTCGAGACGCTCGGCGTCCAGGACGTGGTGGCCAAGTCGATCGGCTCATCGAACCCGTACAACATGGTTCGCGCGACCTTCGACGCGCTGAAGCATCAGGATTCGCCGCGTTCGGTCGCAGCCCGCCGCAACATCAAGGTGTCCACTCTGCAGTCCCGCCGTATCGGCGGCGATGCCGAGGCGGCTGCCGACTAACGGAAGCTTTCGGAGTAGACTCCCATGGCCAAGGACGCCGCTAAGTCCAGCAAGACGATCAAGCTCGAGCAGACCGGCAGCGCGATCCGCCGCCATCACTCGCAGCGGTCGACCCTGATCGGGCTCAAGCTCAACAAGATCGGCCGCACCAGCGAACTGCCGGATACCCCGGCCGTGCGCGGCATGATCGACAAGGTTCACCATCTCGTCCGCATCGTCGACGAGAAGTAAGCAGGGCGCATGATCCCGAAACCGGGTGCCGGTCTTCGGTGACGATCATGCGCAAGACACAAGGAGAAGGGCGATGAAGCTCAGCGATATCGCCGACAACGCCGGCTCGCGCAAGAAGCGTATGCGCGTCGGCCGCGGCATTGGTTCGGGCAAGGGCAAGCAGTCCGGCCGCGGCGGCAAGGGCCAGACCGCGCGTTCGGGCGTGCGCATCAAGGGTTTCGAAGGCGGCCAGATGCCGATGCATCGCCGTCTGCCCAAGCGCGGCTTCAACAACATCTTCCGCGTCGAGTTCGCCGAGATCAATCTCGACCGGCTCCAGGAAGCGGTCGATGCCAAGAAGATCGACGCCGGCAGCGTCGTGAACGTCGAGGCCCTGGTGAAGGGCGGCGTGCTGCGCCGCGCCAAGGGCGGCCTGCGGCTGCTCGGCCGTGGCGAACTCAAGTCCAAGCTCAACATCGAGGTGCATGGCGCCACCAAGACCGCGATCGCGGCGGTCGAGAAGGCCGGCGGCTCGGTGAAGATCCTCGCCCCTGCCAAGGAAGAAGGCGAGGCGGCGTAACAACTGCGTCATTGGCCCGCGCCTCGCGGGCCTTTACGCATGCGGGACGATGGACTTATCGAAGCCGAGCCCCAGATAATGTCCGGCGTCCGCTCTAATGTAGCCCGGCCGCGGGCATGACGGCGCAACAGGCGGCGGGAGAAAGTCCAAGATGGTCTCTGCAGCGGAACAACTGGCAGCCAATCTCAATTTCGGCGCGTTCGCCAAGGCCGACGAACTGAAGAAGCGCATCTGGTTCACCCTGGGTGCGCTGCTCGTTTATCGGCTCGGAACCTACATCCCGCTGCCGGGCATCGATCCCAACATCTGGGAGCAGGTGTTCAGGTCCCAGGCGGGCGGCATCCTCGGCATGTTCAACATGTTCGCCGGCGGCGGCATCCACCGCATGGCGATCTTCGCGCTGAACATCATGCCGTACATCTCGGCCTCGATCATCATCCAGCTCCTGACCACCGTCTCGCCGCAGCTCGAGGCGCTGAAGAAGGAGGGTGAGGCGGGGCGCAAGACGCTGAACCAGTACACCCGCTATCTGACGGTGATCCTGGCCGCGTTCCAGTCCTACGGCATCGCGGTGGGCCTCGAAGGCGCCGGCAACGTCGTCAGCGACCCCGGCATGTTCTTCCGCCTGTCGACCGCGATCACGCTGACCGGCGGCACCATGTTCCTGATGTGGCTGGGCGAGCAGATCACCTCGCGCGGCATCGGCAACGGCATCTCGCTGATCATTCTCTCCGGCATCGTCGCCGAGCTGCCCGCGGCGCTCGCCAACATGCTCGAGCTCGGCCGTCAGGGCGCGATGTCGACCGGCCTGATCCTGGTCGTCATCATCATGGCCGTCGCCGTGATCGCCTTCATCGTGTTCATGGAGCGCGCCCAGCGCCGGCTGCTGATCCAGTATCCGAAGCGCCAGGTCGGCAACAAGATGTTCGAGGGCCAGTCTTCGCATCTGCCGCTGAAGCTCAACACCTCGGGCGTGATCCCGCCGATCTTCGCGTCTTCGCTGCTGCTGCTCCCGACCACGGTCGCGAACTTCAATGCCGGCAGCGGGCCGGAATGGTTCCAGTGGATCACCACCCAGCTCGGCCACGGCCGTCCGCTGTTCCTGGTGCTCTATCTCGCGCTGATCGTGTTCTTCGCGTTCTTCTACACCGCCATCGTGTTCAACCCGACCGAGACCGCGGACAATCTGAAGAAGCACGGCGGCTTCATCCCGGGCATCCGTCCGGGCGAGCGCACCGCGGAATATATCGACTACGTGCTGTCGCGCATCACCGTGCTGGGTGCGATCTATCTCGCGATCGTCTGCTTGATCCCGGAGATCCTGATCTCCTACGCCTCGGTGCCGTTCTACTTCGGCGGCACCTCGCTGCTGATCGTCGTCAGCGTCACCATGGATACGGTGGCGCAGGTGCAGGGCTATCTGCTGGCCCATCAGTACGAAGGCCTGATCCGCAAGTCGAAGCTGCGCGGCCGCCGCCGCTGAGCGCTGTGTCCTGCGAAGGCGGCGCAACAGCGCCGCCGATTCGCCGCGCGAGCAACGCGCGGCGCTGACGGAAGCGACCAGCCGGACGTTCGGTCGCATCGGCAGAGCAGCTCTCACCGCGACGCAATCACTGATTTCAAAGGCCTTCTTGGCGTCCAGGCATTCGCTCCCCTATGATATGGGTAGCGGTGCAGCGCCGATTATGGTTTGCACTGTTATCGAACTTTCAAACACGGGTGCGCGACGTATCGCTCACCAATCCGGGGGGCGTACGCCGATGAGAATTATACTTCTGGGACCGCCGGGGTCGGGCAAGGGGACCCAGGCGCAGCTCTTGGTGCAGCGCTATGGCATCGTCCAGCTCTCGACCGGCGAGATGCTGCGCGCGGCTGTGGCGGCTGGTACGCCGGTCGGGCTGAAGGCCAAGGAGATCATGGCCGGCGGCGGCCTCGTCCCCGACGACGTCGTGGTTGGAATCATCTCCGATCGCATCGACCAGCCGGATGCCAAGGGCGGCTTCATCCTCGACGGCTTCCCGCGCACCGTGCCGCAGGCCGAGGCGCTGGACGATCTCTTGAAGCACAAGCATCTCAAGCTCGACGCCGTGATCGAGCTCCGCGTCAACGAGAGCGCGCTGCTGAGCCGCGTCGAGACCCGCGTCGCCCAGATGCGGGAGCGCGGGGAGGAGGTCCGGGTCGACGACACCCCGGAGGTCCTGACCAAGCGCCTGGCCAGCTACCGCAGCCAGACCGAGCCGCTGATTCACTACTATTCCGAGCGGCGGAAGCTCTCGACCATCGACGGCATGATGGCCATCGACGAGGTCACCCGTGCCATCCACCGCCAGCTGCTGGCGCTTGGGGCGGTGGAACCCAAGACCCATGCCCGCAGCGCGGCCAAGGCGGGTCCGGCCAAGAAGGCCAAGGCAGCCAAGAAGGCGGCTAAAAAGCCGGCCAAAGCGGCTAAAAAGGCCGCCAAATCCGCCAAAACCGCCAAAAAGGCGGCCAAGAAGGCCGTGAAGGGCGCCAAGAAGACAGCCAAGAAAACGGTCAAAAAGACCACCAAAAAGGCCGTCAAAAAAGGTTCGAAGAAGGGACCAAAAAAGGTCACGAAAAAGCGAGCCAAGCGCTAGCAGCGGTTGACGAAAGCCCCTGGAATCCCCTAATAAGCCCCGCATCCAAGTCGGATAGTTTCAGACGATGCCGGGCCCCAGGAAGACCGGGGGTGGGCGTCGTGTTCGCGTTTGTGAACACCTGCCCGAGAAAGCAAGCACTTAAAGCCCGATCTCTGACGAGGGATCGGCAACAGGAGAGAAGGCCGTGGCCCGTATTGCCGGCGTGAACATTCCCACCAACAAGCGCGTGCTGATCGCGCTTCAGTACATCCATGGCATCGGCCCGAAGATCGCCGGTGACATCATCGAGAAGGTGAAGATCCCCTCGGATCGTCGCGTCAATCAGCTCAGCGACGCCGAAGTGCTCCAGATCCGCGAAGTGATCGACCGCGACTATCTCGTCGAGGGCGACCTACGTCGCGAGGTCGGCATCAACATCAAGCGCCTGATGGACCTCGGCTGCTATCGCGGCCTGCGTCATCGTCGCGGTCTGCCGGTGCGCGGTCAGCGGACCCACACCAATGCGCGTACGCGCAAGGGTCCGGCCAAGGCCATCGCCGGCAAGAAGAAGTAATTCGACGCGAATGGCGAATCGGGAGTGGCGAATGGATTCATTCGCTACTCGCCATTCGCCACTCGCATTTTCACAGGTGTAGCCGCTGGCATTACGGCGGCGTTTGAGATCTCCAGGAAAGGTCATCAATGGGCAAGGAAGCCACCCGCGTTCGCCGTCGTGAGCGCAAGAACATCGCCTCCGGCGTTGCGCATGTGAACTCGTCGTTCAACAACACGACCATCACCATCACCGACGCACAGGGCAACACGATTGCCTGGTCCTCCGCCGGCACGATGGGCTTCAAGGGCTCGCGCAAGTCGACCCCGTACGCCGCGCAGGTGGCCGCCGAGGACGTGTCCAAGAAGGCGCAGGAGCACGGCATGCGCACGCTGGAAGTCGAAGTCGCCGGTCCCGGTTCGGGCCGCGAGTCGGCGCTCCGTGCACTGCAGGCCGCGGGCTTCACCGTCACCTCGATCCGTGACGTGACCACCATCCCGCACAACGGTTGCCGTCCCCGCAAGCGTCGGCGCGTTTGATACCAAGTTGCGGGTGCATCGGCGCCCGCAATGACTTTTGTACGAAGCCGCGGGTGCAGCCTGCGGCCTTTCTCCAACGCCAGTGTCTGCAACGGCAGTTCGACTGGCCTGTATGGGTGAAACAGTGACGATCCAGAAAAATTGGCAAGAACTGATTCGGCCGAACAAGCTCCAGGTCACGCCCGGCAGTGACCCCACGCGTTTCGCGACCATCGTCGCCGAGCCGCTCGAGCGCGGCTTCGGCCAGACCCTCGGCAACGCGCTGCGCCGCATCCTGCTCTCCTCGCTCCAGGGCGCGGCGGTGCAGTCGGTGCACATCGACGGCGTGCTGCACGAGTTCTCCTCGATCGCTGGCGTCCGTGAGGACGTCACCGACATCGTGCTCAACATCAAGGACATCTCGATCAAGATGCAGGGCGAAGGCCCCAAGCGCATGGTCGTGAAGAAGCAGGGCCCGGGCGTCGTCACCGCCGGCGACATCCAGACCGTCGGCGACGTCACCGTTCTCAACCCGGACCTGCAGATCTGCACCCTCGACGAGGGCGCCGAGATCCGCATGGAGTTCACGGTCTCGACCGGCAAGGGCTACGTGCCCGCCGAGCGCAACCGTCCCGAGGACGCGCCGATCGGCCTGATCCCGGTCGACAGCCTGTACTCGCCGGTCCGCAAGGTCTCCTACAAGGTCGAGAACACCCGCGAGGGCCAGATCCTCGACTACGACAAGTTGACCATGACGATCGAGACCAACGGCGCGATCTCGCCGGATGACTCGGTGGCTTACGCCGCCCGCATCCTGCAGGATCAGCTCAACGTGTTCGTCAACTTCGAAGAGCCGCGCAAGGAAGTCGCCCAGGAGATCATCCCGGACCTCGCCTTCAACCCGGCCTTCCTCAAGAAGGTGGACGAGCTCGAGCTGTCGGTACGTTCGGCCAACTGCCTGAAGAACGACAACATCGTCTACATCGGCGACCTCGTGCAGAAGAGCGAAGCGGAAATGCTCCGCACCCCGAACTTCGGCCGCAAGTCGCTGAACGAGATCAAGGAAGTGCTGGCCCAGATGGGTCTGCACCTCGGCATGGAAGTGCCGGGCTGGCCGCCGGAGAACATCGACGAGCTGGCCAAGCGCTTCGAGGATCATTACTGATCGAATGGGGAGTGGCGAATGGCGAATAGTAATTCTATTCGCTACTCGCCATTCGCTATTCACCACCCAGGGCGAACGCAGGTAGCCCACCTGAGCAACATGTCCGACGAACCGTCGCGGCAGTTTTAACGTAAGGACTACACACATGCGTCACGGCAAGGTTCATCGGAAGCTCAATCGTACGGCCGAGCACCGCAAGGCGATGTTCGCCAACATGGCGGCCGCGCTGATCAAGCACGAGCAGATCGTCACCACGCTGCCCAAGGCCAAGGAGCTCCGTCCGATCGTCGAGAAGCTCGTCACTCTCGGCAAGAAGGGCGGCCTGTCGCTGCGCCGCCAGGCCATCTCCGAGCTGCGCGACGTCGACATGGTCAAGAAGCTCTTCGATACGCTCGCGACCCGCTACAAGGATCGCCAGGGCGGCTACACCCGCATCATCAAGGCCGGCTTCCGCTACGGCGACAACGCCGCGATGGCCGTGATCGAGTTCGTCGATCGCGACGTCGATGCCAAGGGCCAGGACTCCGGTCCGGTGCAGGAGAAGGAAGCCGAGGCGGCGTAAGCCGACCAGTATGGAAGTTTCAGAAAGCGGCGCCCCTGGGCGCCGCTTTTTTGTATGGCGCAGCAATTTCTCATGCTGTGCACGATGATTTTGCAGAATTGATTTCGTTTGGGGGATTCCATGAGAGCTGCGGTTTCAATTGCGCTCGCGCTGCTGATGGCGCCGGCCATGGGCGAGACGCTGACCGAGCGCGGCGCCTATCTCGTTGGTAGCGTCATGGTCTGCCACAACTGCCACACGCCGCGGGGTCCGCAAGGGCTTGATCTCTCTCGCGCGCTTTCCGGCGGCCAGACGTTCGACGAGCCCGCCTTCAAGGTCACCGGCTCCAACATCACGCCGGACAAGGACACCGGCATCGGCAATTGGACCGATGCCGAGCTGAAGCGGTTTCTCGTGAGCGGTATCAAGCCGAACGGAACCAAGGCCGCGCCGATCATGCCGACCGAGTTCTACACGGTGCTAACGGCCCGCGATCTCGACGCGCTCGCGGCGTACTTGCGCTCCGTGCCGCCGGTGCGCCACGAAACGCCGGCGCCGGAATACAGGATCGCCTTGAAGCCGGAAGTGCCGACCTATGCCGGCAGGCAGGCGAGCGAGGCCGAGCTCTCCGACAAGCTCGCGCGCGGCCGCTATCTCCTGACCATCGCCCATTGCCTCGAATGCCACACGCCGGAAGGCCCGTCCGCCGTGCACGATTTCACCGCGGCGAGCGGCAAGGGCGGTCGCACCTTTAGGGGTCCGTGGGGTGAATCCGTATCTCCCAACATCACCGCGGATCCCGCGACCGGTCTCGGCAACTGGAGCGACGACGAAATCAAACGTGCGATTACGCAAGGCATCGCGCGTGACGGTCGCAAGCTCAAGCCGCCGATGGCGTATGCTGCCTATGCCAGCATGACGCCACAGGATCTCGATGCCATCGTCGCGTTTGTCAGGACGCTGCCGCCGAAGAAATAGGTGCCGTTGGGGGGCAAAGGCGCGCGCTCGACGCGCGCCGTGCACACCAATCGGCGCTTGCTGTTGTGGCGATCGATCCTCACGCGTCGGTGAGGGATGATTGCATCCGTCTGTGCTGCGCACGATATCCGCACCAACCGCAATGGAGACGACGCATGAAGATCGACTTGTCCGGAAAGACCGCCCTCGTGACTGGCTCGACCGCCGGCATCGGCCACGCCATCGCAAAGGGCCTTGCTGCGTCCGGCGCCAGCGTAGTGATCAACGGCCGTGGTCAGGACAAGGTCGATGCGGCCGTGCGCAAGCTCGAAGGGACCGGCGCCAAGGTGCGCGGCATCGCCGCCGACGTCTCGACCGCTGCGGGCTGCAAGGCGCTGGTCGCGGCGCTTCCCGAGGTCGACATCCTCATCAACAATGCCGGCATCTTCGAGCCGAAGGATTTCTTCGACATTCCGGACGAGGACTGGAACCGCTTCTTCGAGGTCAACGTCATGAGCGGTGTGCGGCTGTCGCGCGCCTACATGAAGGGCATGCTCAAGCGCAACTGGGGCCGCGTCGTCTTCATCTCCTCGGAATCCGGGCTCAACATTCCCGTCGAGATGATCCATTACGGCATGACCAAGACGGCCCAGCTCTCGGTCGCGCGCGGCCTTGCGCAGCTCACCCGCGGCACCGGCGTCACCGTCAATTCCGTGCTGCCCGGGCCGACCATGTCGGAGGGTGTCGAGACTTTCGTGAAGGACCTCGCCAGGCAGAACGGTCAGTCGGTGGACGAGGCCGCCGCCAACTTCGTCAAGCAGCATCGCCCGAGCTCGCTGATCCAGCGCTTTGCCAGCGTCGATGAGATCGCCAATATGGTGGTCTACGTCGCCTCGAAGGAAGCGTCCGCGACCAACGGCGCCGCGCTGCGCGCGGAAGGCGGTATCGTCAATACGATCGCGTAAGAGCTGCCTATGACTGCTTACGTGATCTCCGAAGTCGAGATGCGCGATCTCGACGGATTCGAAGCCTATCGCTCGCTCGCCGCAAAGACGATCGCGCAGTACGGCGGACGTTATCTCGTTCGCGGCGGCAAGGCCGAGCTTGCGGAAGGCAATCTTCCGCCGAAGGCTATCGTCATCGTCGAATTCGCCTCGATGGCGAGGCTGAAGGAGTGGTACGCCTCGCCGGAATATGCCGAGGCGCTGAAGATCCGCGCCGGTGCACTGGAGCGGCGGCTGCTGTTCGTCGAGGGCGTGGCGCCGTAACGGCATTCGTCATGGCCGGGCTTGTCCGGCCATCCACGTGTCGCCCAAGGCGACAACGTCCGTGGATGCCCGGGACAAGCCCGGGCATGACGGGGTATGCGGCGTCTACCACCCCTCCAGCACGATCTTGCCGCGCGACTTGCCGCTCTCGAGCAGCGCGTGCGCGCGCTTGAGGTTGGTCGCATTGATCGTGCCAAAGGTCTGGTCGAGCGTGGTGCGGAGCACGCCCTTGTCGATGAGGTCGGCGACGTCGTTCAGCAGATGATGCTGCGCGATCATGTCTGATGTCTGGAACGAGGATCGCGTGAACATCGATTCCCAGTGCACCGAGATCGCCTTGCCCTTGAACGTGCTCATGGTGAACTCCGGCGGATCGTCGATCAGGCCGAACCGGCCCTGCGGCGCCATGAACTCGACAATGCTCTTGTAGTGCTGGTCGGTATAGGTGAGGCTCGCCACCAACGCGACCGGCGGCAGCTTGAGCTTCTCGATCTGCTCCTTCATCGGCTTGCCGTGATCGATCACCGCATGGGCGCCGAGGTCGAGGCACCATTTTTGCGACTCCGGGCGCGTCGCGGTCGCGAGCACCGTGAGGCCGGTGAGGCGGCGCGCTAGCTGGATCAGGATCGAGCCGACGCCGCCGGCGCCGCCCGTGATCAGCAGCGTGCGCGGATCGACGCTCTTGCCGGGTACCGCGCCGAGGCGGTCGAACAGCAATTCCCAGGCGGTGATGGAGGTGAGGGGAAGGGCGGCGGCCTGCGCGAACGACAGGCTCTTCGGCTTGTTGCCAACGATGCGCTCGTCGACCAGATGGAATTCGGCATTGGTGCCCTGGCGCAGGATCGAGCCGGCGTAGAACACTTCGTCACCCGGCTTGAACAGAGAGACCTCGGGCCCGACGGCATCGACTACGCCGGCCGCGTCGTAACCCAAGATCTTCGTCTCGCCCTCGGGCGGGGCGGCGCGCTTGCGCACCTTGTAATCGACCGGATTGGCCGAGATCGCCTTCACGGCGACGCGGATGTCGCGTCCCTTGGGCTCCGGCTTTGCGGTCTCGAAATCGATCAGTGAATCCGCGTCCTCGATCGGAAGCGACTTTTTGTAGCCGACGGCCTTCATGGCTTGTCTCCATCAGTTGGCGCCCAGCCTGTGACGTGCGCCCGGCTTGCTAACTGTCCCGCTGGCCTCCATTTGGCAAGTACTGTAAATTCAGGGATATAGTCCCTGTTTGGATACTATTGGGAAAACACGCATGAAACGGCGCGATTTTGCCCGCCGGCCGGGCTGCTCGGTCGAGGCGACGCTGGACCTGATCGACGGCAAGTGGAAGGGCGTGATCCTCTATCACCTGCAAAGCGGCACCCAGCGCTTCGGCGAACTGCGCCGCCGGATGCCCGGCATCACGCAGCGCATGCTGACCAAGCAGCTTCGCGCGCTGGAGGAGGACAAGCTCGTCATCCGCAAGGTCTATGCCGAGGTGCCGCCGCGCGTGGAGTACTGCCTCTCCGAGCTAGGCGAGAGCCTCAAGCCGGTGATCGATATTTTGAAGGCGTGGGGCGAGAGCCACCAGCAGCGGCTGTCCTGCGCGCCGCCGCCGGTGGTCGTGAAGAAGCCGAAGCGGGCGGCGTGATTTTGCTGCGAAGTTGTTGCCGCACCCTCGGTGTCGTCCCCGCGAAGGCGGGGACCCATAACCGCAAGAAGAAGTTTTGGCGCGAGCCGGCAGCTCCGAGTCCTCGCCAAACTCCAGCTTGTGGCTATGGGTCCCGGGTTCGCGCTGGTGCGCGCCCCGGGACGACAGCGAGCCTCAGAACGCAAACTGCGTGCGCAACGCGACCGCGTCGAACTTCGAGCCCGTGTCCGCCGCCGACACCGCCGAGGCCTGCTTCGACACCGTGCCGTGCAGGTAGTCGAGCATGAAGCGCACATTGCCGTTGACGTACCAGTTGAGCGCCAGCGTGTAGACGGTTTGCCGCCCGCCGGCGATGCCCGCAGCGGTCGCGAGCTGATCGTTCAGATCCACGGTTGAGTATCGACCGGCGATCTCCCAGGCACCCCAGCCGCCGCCGCTGAGCGAGAACGGATTGTTCGGCTTGACGCCGCCATAGGCCGCGTTGCCCGGATTGTACTTGCGGCTTTCACCGGTCAGGACATAGGCCGCCTGCGCGTAGCCGCCCTGGAATTTCAGGCTCGACGTACCGATCGGTGGCACGGCGGTGTTGGCATCGCGATCGATGTTGAACCAGTAGTATTCGCCCTGGACCCAGAGCGGTCCGTAGGTGGCTGCGGCTTCCACGCCATAGACCTGTGCGCCCGACACATTCGCAATCGCTCCGGTCGAGATCAGCGTCGTGGGATCGATGCGCAGCTCGGGACGATCGCTGAGCGTGAGCGTTTGCGTGTTCGCGACCAGATTGCGCGGCGGCTGGATCAGCCACTGGGCGTCGGCGCCGAGATGCACCGAGTAGTCGTTGCCGCTCACGACCTGGCCTGCAACGCGGGCGGTTGCGCCGTATTGCTCGCTGGTGCCGGGAGGTGAAACGCTCGAGGCCGAGTGAATGGCACCCGTGGTCGGGCCGGTCACGTAGGCGCCGGCGTAGAACACGTCGTTGTACCAGCGGGCACCGGCGGCAGAACGGAAATCGCCGGCGGCGATGTTCTGCGCGATGATGCCGACCGAAGCGCGCTCCATGAAGGCGATGTCGTTGGAGCTCGTGGACTCATCCATGGTCCAGGCGATATCCATGATGCCGGCTTCGATCGCCATCTTGCCGCCGAACGGCTTCAGTCCCGTGTAGCTCACAAACGCGTTTTCGATGCCGGATGTGCCGCCGCCGGGCAGGAAGCCGACGGGGGTCGCGCCGGCGGCTCCCGTGCCGCCAAATCCGTCCGACGAGCCGCCGAAGTCGTAGATCAGCGCGAAATTCCAGTCTTCGAGGAATTTGCCGACGACACCGATACGCGCGCGACGCACGTTTTCGCCGCTGTCGAGCTTTTGCGGCACAGTTGCCGCCGTGTTGGGGCGGAAGTCGTAGCCGCCGACGTCCCAATGCACGCGGCTCGTGATGGCGACGCAGTTCGCCCCGTCGGCAGTGCAGATGGTCGGCCGGTTGTTCGGCATCGTCACCACGACACCGGACGCAGGCGGCGGGGTCTTGAGCGGGATCGCCGCATTGGCATTGGCGACGACCGCCTTCGCCTCCGAGCGTGCCTCGGCCTTCGCTTCGGCTTTCGCCTCGGCCTTCGCTTTCGCCGTGGCCGCGGTGTTCGCCGCGGTCTGGCTCTGGAGCTTGTCGAGCTTCTGCTCCAGCATCTTCAACTGCTGCTTCAGCAGCGCGATCTCCTGTTCGCTGCTGCTGGCCGATTGGGCCTGGGCCTGCGAGGCCGCCAGCGCGCCGGCGAAACCAATCGCCGCGGCTGCAATTCTTGTCCTGCTCACGTCATCACTCCATCGGTTGACGAACTTCCCCAAGTCGCAGGCGAGAGCCTAGGAATGGTCGATGACTGCCCCGCGACGGCGCGCCTCGGTTGCGCGGGTTCCCACTGATGTAATTTCGTCGCAACCGAATCCGCCACCGGGTAGCATGCTGGATGATGCGCATCATGCCAATCCACCACCCCAGGCGGATTGTCATTTCGCACGCCGTGCTTGCAGGCCGGACACACCTGAGGAGGGCGCAATATTGCCCCAGCGCCCTTCTATTGCCCGGCGAACGCGCCTATATTCCGTCGTCTTTTCCGAGAGGTAGGAATGTTTCGATCGATCCGTCCCGCAGCTATCATCACGGCGTTGTGCATAGCGTTTTCAGCCCACTTCAATCCGGCCGCCGCACAGGACCGCCGCGTTCCGTCCTCGCAGGCCGAGCTACGGCTGTCCTATGCGCCGATCGTGCAGCGGGTGCAGCCGGCGGTCGTCAACGTCTATGCCGCCAAGGTGGTGCAGAACCGCAATCCGCTGCTCGATGACCCGATCTTCCGCCGCTTCTTCGGCGTGCCGGGCCAGCAGCAGGAGCAGGTGCAGCGCTCGCTCGGCTCGGGCGTCATCGTCGATGCGGCCGGGCTCGTCGTCACCAACGTCCACGTCATCGAAGGCGCCGACCAGGTCAAGGTGTCGCTGTCGGACAAGCGCGAGTTCGAGGCCGAGATCGTGCTGAAGGATTCCCGCAGCGATCTCGCCGTGCTGCGCCTGAAGGACACCAAGGAGAAGTTTCCCGCGCTCGAACTCACCAATTCGGACGAGCTGATGGTCGGCGACGTCGTGATGGCGATCGGCAACCCCTTCGGCGTCGGCCAGACCGTGACCCACGGCATCATCTCGGCGCTGGCGCGCACGCAGGTCGGCATCACCGACTACCAGTTCTTCATCCAGACCGATGCGGCGATCAACCCCGGCAATTCCGGCGGCGCGCTGGTCGACATGAACGGCCGGCTCGCCGGCATCAATACCGCGATCTATTCGCGCTCCGGCGGCTCGCAGGGCATCGGCTTTGCGATCCCGTCCAACATGGTGCGCGTCGTCGTCGCCTCCGCCAAGAGCGGCGGCAAGGCGGTGAAGCGGCCGTGGCTGGGCGCCAAGCTTCAGGCGGTGACGCCCGAGATCGCCGAGAGCCTCGGCCTGCGCTCGCCGACCGGCGCGCTGGTCGCAAGCGTCGTCGCGAGCGGCCCCGCGGCGAAGGCCGGTTTGAAATCCTCGGACCTCATCACCGGGATCGACGGCCAGACCGTGGACGATCCCAACGCCTTCGACTACCGTTTCGCCACCCGTCCGCTCGGCGGCACCGCGCAGATCGACGTGCAGCGCGGCGGCAAGCCGCTCAAGCTGACGGTGGCGCTGGAGACCGCGCCCGACTCCGGCCGCAACGAGCTCGTCATCACCGCGCGTTCGCCGTTCCAGGGCGCCAAGGTCTCGACTATCACCCCGGCGGTGGCCGACGAGCTGCATCTGGACGCCGACACCGAAGGCGTCGTGGTCACCGATCTCGGCGGCGACAGCGCGGCTGCGAGTGTCGGCTTCCAGAAGGGCGACATTATCCTGGCGGTCAACAACCAGAAGATCAGCAAGACCGGCGACCTCGAAAAGGCCGCAGGCGAGCGGCCGCGGATCTGGCGCATCACGGTGGTGCGCGGCGGCCAGCAGATCAACGTCACGCTGGGCGGATGAGTCCGAAGCGACCACAGGAGACGCCGACCCTCTTTGCCGCGGCGGGGCTCGACCACGAGGCGCCGCATCCGCTGCCGGACCGGCTGCGCCCGCGTGCGCTGTCGGAGGTCGTCGGCCAGGATCACATCCTCGGGCCCGACGGCGCGCTGACGCGCATGCTGGAGACGCGCACGCTGGGCTCGCTGGTGTTCTGGGGCCCGCCCGGCACCGGTAAGACCACGGTGGCGCGGCTGCTCGCGGACGCCACCGATCTGCATTTCGAGCAGATCTCCGCGGTGTTCTCCGGCGTCGCCGACCTCAAGAAGGCGTTCGACGCCGCGCGGGCCCGCCGCGAGATGGGCAAGGGCACGCTGCTGTTCGTCGACGAGGTGCACAGATTCAATCGCGCCCAGCAGGACTCGTTTCTGCCCGTGATGGAGGACGGTACGGTGGTGATGGTCGGCGCCACCACCGAGAACCCGTCCTTCGAGCTCAACGCGGCGCTGTTGTCCCGCGCGCGCGTGCTGGTGTTTCGCTCGCTCGATGCCGCCGCGATCGAGAAGCTGTTCGCGCATGCCGAGGCGGTCGAGGGCAGGAAGCTGCCGCTCGATGCCGAGGCGAGGGCGGTGCTGGTGCGCATGGCCGACGGCGACGGCCGCGCCTCGCTGACGCTCGCCGAAGAGGTCTGGCGTTCGGCGCGGGCGGACGAGATCTTCAATGCCGCGCAGTTGCAGGACATCCTGCAGCGCCGCGCGCCGATCTACGACAAGTCCGCCGACGGCCATTACAACCTGATCTCGGCGCTGCATAAATCGGTGCGCGGCTCCGATCCCGACGCCGCGCTGTATTATCTCGCGCGCATGCTGGACGCCGGCGAGGACCCGCTGTTCCTGGCCCGCCGCGTGGTGCGCATGGCGGTGGAGGACATCGGCTTGGCCGACCCGCAGGCGCTGGTCATCGCCAATGCCGCCAAGGACGCTTTCGACTTCCTCGGCCATCCCGAAGGCGAGCTCGCGATCGCGCAGGCCGTCGTCTATCTCGCCACCGCGCCGAAATCGAACGCGGTCTACACCGCCTTCGGCACGGCGATGCAGGTTGCAAAACAGGCTGGCTCGCTGCTGCCGCCAAAGCACATCCTCAATTCCCCGACCAAGCTGATGAAATCGGAAGGCTACGGCGCAGCTTACGAATACGACCACGACGCCCCCGACG
Organism: Bradyrhizobium genosp. SA-4 str. CB756; assembly: GCF_000473125.1. Classification (NCBI taxonomy): domain Bacteria; kingdom Pseudomonadati; phylum Pseudomonadota; class Alphaproteobacteria; order Hyphomicrobiales; family Nitrobacteraceae; genus Bradyrhizobium; species Bradyrhizobium genosp. SA-4. The sequence goes on from NZ_KI421499.1 coordinate 2,206,462, forward strand.
CCTTCTCCGGTCAGGATTACTTCCCGGAGGCCCTCGGCCGGCAGACCTTCTACGACCCGCCCGAGCGCGGCTTCGAGCGCGAGATCAGGAAGCGGCTGGATTACTGGGCCAAGCTGCGCAAGGAGCGGGGCGGCTCGCGCTAGAGGTGGCCATTTCGTCGTGACGGAAGGCCGCTTTTAGGGTACGCAGGCAAGCATGAGCCGCCGCATCAAGAGAATGAATCCAAAGCCCCGTTCGCGTGACGAGCGCGAGGACTCACGTCCGCATCAGGCGCGCGGCGCGAAGAAGGCCGGGCCGCGGCCGGGCGGTAAGCCCGGCAGCAAGCCGCCGCGCTTTGCCGGAGAGCGTCCCGAGCGGCGTGGCCCCGAGCGTGCCGAGCGGCGTCCGCCAAAAGCTGCGCCGGAAAGGCCTGCGCCCGAAAAGCCCGTCGAGGCGCTGCTGCCGACCAAGGTGCAGACCGTCACCGTGACGGCTGACGAGAACAACATGCGCGTCGATCGTTTCCTCGAAGCGCGCTTTCCCGGCCTGTCGTTCTCCCACATCCAGCGCGTCGTCCGCAAAGGCGAGCTGCGCGTCGACGGCAAGCGCGTCGACAGCAAGGACCGCCTGGAGGAGGGCCAGAGCGTCCGCATTCCGCCGCTGAAGCTCGACGCGCCGAAGGTCGTCGGCGAGCTCTCCGAGGCCGCGCAGAAGACGCTCAAGGCGCTGAAGGAGATGACGATCTATGAGGACGACGACGTCCTTGTCCTGAACAAGCCCGCCGGCCTTGCCGTGCAGGGCGGCTCGGGCATGACGCGGCACATCGACCAGATGCTGGAGGTGATGCGCGATTCGAAGGGCCAGAAGCCGCGCCTCGTGCACCGCATCGACCGCGAGACGTCGGGCTGCCTCCTGATCGCCAAGACGCGCTTTGCCGCCTCGCATCTGACCGGCGCGTTTCGCTCGCGGTCGGCACGAAAGGTCTACTGGGCGCTGGTGCCGGGCCTGCCGAAGCCGAAGCAGGGCCGCATCTCGACCTTCCTCGCCAAGGAGGAGGGTGAGGACGACACCATCATGCGCATCGCCCAGCATGGCGATGAGGGCGCCAGCCACGCCGTGACGTATTACGCGGTGGTTGAGACCGCCGGCAACAAGCTGACCTGGGTGTCGCTGAAGCCGGTGACGGGACGCACCCATCAGCTGCGCGCCCATATGGAGCATATCGGCCACCCCATCGTCGGCGATCCCAAATATTTCAACATCGAGAACTGGCAGCTGCCGGGCGGCCTGCAAAACCGGCTGCATCTCTTGGCACGCCGTATCGTCATCCCGCATCCGCGCGGCGGCGTGATCGACGCCACCGCGCCGCTGCCGCCGCACATGCAGCAGTCGTGGAATCTGCTCGGGCTGGATGCGAGCCGGTTCGATCCGATCGAGAACGCGCCGGAGGAGTAGGGGCGCTCTCCGGTGTCGTCGCCCGGCTTGACCGGGCGACCCAGTATTCCAGAGACAGTCATTGTTGAATCGAGACGCCGCGGCGTACTGGATGCCCCGCCTTCGCGGGGCATGACGGCGGGGCTCAATTCCGAAACTGCTCCAGAAACATCCGCAAGCTGTCATGCGGGCTTTCGACATCCGTGATCAGCCAGCCCTCGGGACCGTTGACCAGGATGAAGTTCAGCGTCACCGGCCGGCCGCGATTGTCGAAATTCGCCGCGACATAGGTCTTGTCGTATTGCCTGCGGATGATAGCGATCGCGACCGGACCGAGCTTCCAGCTTTGGCTCTGCACCAGGAAGTCATAGGGCTCCGCCCGCGGCGCGCTCCAGGCCTTGCGCAGGGGAGGATCGAAGAACTGCCGGGCAGTGGCGGCATCGCGCGGCAGGCCTTTGGACAGCTCCGGCGCGCCCTGGCCGTAATGGGCATAGACGTTGCGGACCAGCGATTCCGGGGTGCGAAAGCCGGCCTCCGCCGCGGCCAGCCAAAGCGCGGCGAACAGGGCCACGATGCCCGCAAGTTCCCTCATGCCTGCCGCTCGCTTTATCGGCTGCAAGTACTGGCCTAAACGCTTATCTTAAAAGCCTAGCATCCAGCGACCGGGACCGAAAACTCACATGCGCGAATTGTTCGAAGAAGCAGCAAGCCAGCCCCCGCCGGATCCGCGGGACTCGGCGCGTGCCTCCGCGCGCACGCCGTTGCGCAAGCGCTTCTACAAGGAGACCGGCGTCACCGAGGCCGAGGGCGGTTTTGCCATCACGCTCGACGGCAAGCCGATCCGCACGCCGTCCGGCCGCCAGGTGGTGATCCCCTCGCGATCGCTGGCCGATGCCGTGGCCGGCGAATGGGCGGCCCAGGGCGAGGCGATCGATCCCGTGACCATGCCGCTGACCCGGATCGCCAACAGCGTGGTCGAGGGCGTCGTCGACCGCGTCGAGCTCGTCAGCGACGACCTCGCAAAATACTTCGAGTCCGATTTGCTGTTCTATCGCGCCGGCCACCCGGAAGGGCTGGTCGCCCGCGAGGCCGCGCATTGGGATCCCGTGCTGTTCTGGGCCTCGGAAACGCTGGGCGCGCATTTCATCCTGTCCGAGGGCATCATGCATGTGAAGCAGCCGGACGAGGCGCTGAAGGCGGCCCGCGATGCGCTGCCAAGCGATCCCTGGTCGGTCGCAGCCCTCCATGTGGTGACGACCCTGACCGGCTCAGCGCTGCTGGCGCTGGCGCTGGCCCATGGCGCGCGCGATGCCGGCCAGGTCTGGGCCGCTGCCCATGTCGACGAGGACTGGAATATCGATCAGTGGGGCGTGGACGAGGAGGCGGCCGCCCGCCGCGCTACCCGCCTCAGGGATTTCGAGGCCGCCGTGGCGGTTCTGACCGCCTTGAAGCGGCCAGCGGCCACAGGTCCTTAACGAGAGGTTTACGACGGGGCCCTAGGGTGGGAGGCGCATTCCCTGGGCCCCAAAATGCCGACACCGATAAGCTCGATCGTACCGGTCAGTGCCGCCAGCCCTGTGGCTGATGCGGCGACGCCCGATCTCGTGCTTCAGGCCGGTAGCGTCGTCGACGCCAAAGTCGTCAGCGTGCTCGCCGACAATCTGGTGCGGATCGCGATCGCCAACCTTTCGATGGACGTGATGTCCGAGGTGTCGCTGACACCGGGGCAAAACCTCCAGCTCGCGGTGTCGCAGAACGACGGCACCATCCGTCTTGCCGTCATGAACGGGGCAGGCGAGGCGAGCGCCGATCAGATCACGCTGACGCCGGCTGCGGCCTCGCGGGTGGACAGCCCGTCGCTGGCGCCGTCCACGACCGCGGCACGCAATACGCTCACGCCGTTGGAGCAGGTCGCCGTCACCGCCGCTTCGGCCGAAGCGGTCACAAAACAGGGCAGCCAGGCGCCGCTGTTCGCCAATCTCGCCTCCGTCGTCACCGGCAGCGATCTGCCTGTCGGCCTGAAGCAGGCGGTGCTCGACGTGCTGGCGCAGCAGACGCCGCTCAACACCGCCCTCGACGGCGGCGATATCGAATCCGCGTTCCAGAAGTCCGGGCTGTTTCTCGAAGCTTCGCTCGCCGCTGGTACAACGCCGTCGTCAGGCAATGTGCCGGACCTGAAGGCCGCGCTGCTGGTGTTGCGCCAGACGCTGGCGACGCTCGAGAGCGCCGCGCCGCAGGCGCAGGGCGGAACGATCCCGACGAACGCCGCGGCGACACCGCGGGTCGCCGCAGCGCCGGCACCGGCGGCAGGCGAGACGCCGCAGGCCACATTGCTGGTGGCCGAGCCTGAGATCGCGCAGCCGCAGCAGATGCCGCGCGGCGCCAGTCTTGCGGCGGCGGTCCTGACTGACATAGCCCCCGGCGCGTCGCAGGCGGCGATGCCGCGCATCATGTCGGCCGGCCTCGCCGCGAGCCTGCTGCAAGAGGCCGCGCAGAATCTGCCGCGCCTGACCGGCAATGTGCCGGGCTCGAACAAGGCCGTGCCCGACGGCCGCACCTTCGAGGCCGCGGGGCGCACGACGCCGCCGCCGTTCCGCGGTGCGCTGCCGGCAGCGCAGGCGGTCGCTTCGCCGTCGCTCGCGCCTGACACGCCGCTTTCCGCAACAGTGCATCGCCTGCTCGACGACACCGATGCCGCGATCGCGCGGCAGACATTGCTGCAGGTCGCTTCGCTTCCCGACCGCACCGATGCATCCGGCCATCGCATCGACCCGACCGTGCCGCAGTGGAATTTCGAGATCCCGTTTGCGACGCCGCAGGGCACCGCGATGGCGCAGTTCGAGATCTCGCGCGACGGCGGCAATGAGTCCGCCGATCCCGCCAAGCGCGCCTGGCGCGCGCGCTTCACGCTCAACGTCGAGCCGGCCGGTCCCGTGCACGCGCTGATCACGCTGAACGGCGACAAGACCTTCGTGCGGATGTGGGCGGAGCGGCCGGCGACCGCGCAGCAGCTCCGCGCCGGCGTCAGTGAGCTCAACCAGGCCTTGATGCGGGCCGAGCTCAAGCCCGGCGACATCCTGGTCCGCGACGGCACGCCGCCGCAGCCCGCACCGGCCCGCGCCGGCCATTTCCTGGATCGCGCCACATGAGCGATCCATCCAAGCTCGCAATCGCGCTGCATTACGAGAAGGGCTCTGGCGCGCCCGTCGTCGTTGCCAAGGGCAAGGGCACGATCGGCGAAAAGATCGTCGAGATCGCGAAAGCCAACGACATCCCGATCGAGGAGAACGAAATCCTCGCGGGCGCGCTCTCCAAGGTCGAGCTCGGCGAGGAGATCCCGCCCGACCTCTACAAGGCCGTCGCCGAAGTGCTGGTGTTCGTGCTGCGGCTGTCGGGGCGGGGGCGCTAGGAACAACCTGTCATCGTTTCACCACGTAGCGGCGGCATGGTCGCGCCTGTCTTCATTGCTTAACGGATACCGCCCTTGCTCTCCCGCCGTTCCACCCTCGGCCTTCTCGCCGCAGCCGCGATCCTGCCGCAGCGCGCATTCGCTCATGTCGCGCCACCGCGCAACGAGATCCGCGACAGCCTGGCAAAACGCTTCACCGATCTCGGCACGTCAGGCACCTTCGTCGGCTACAAGGTCGAGGACTATCTGATCGTCGCCAGCGACAAGGAACGTTCGGGCGAGGGGAAGTTGCCGGCCTCGACCTTCAAGATTCCGAACTCGCTGATCGCGCTCGAGACCGGCGTTGTCGCCGATCCGGACAAGGACGTCTTCCCGTGGGACGGCGTGAAGCGGCCGATCGAGGCCTGGAACAAGGACCACACGCTGCGCAGCGCGATCGCGGTGAGTGCGGTGCCGGTCTATCAGGAAATCGCGCGCCGGATCGGGCAGGAGCGGATGCAGAAATATGTCGACGAGTTCGACTACGGTAATCGCGACATCGGCGGCGGCATCGACCAGTTCTGGCTCACCGGCAATTTGCGCATCGATCCGATCGAGCAGATCGATTTCGTCGACCGGCTGCGCCGCCGCGCGCTGCCGATCTCAAAGCGCAGCCAGGATCTCGTCGCCGACATCCTGCCGGTGACGAAGGTCGGCGACAGCGTCATCCGCGCCAAGTCGGGCCTCCTGGGCGCCGAGCGCGGCGAGCCGTCGCTGGGCTGGATGGTCGGCTGGGCCGAAAAGGGCGACGCGCACACGGTGTTCGCGCTCAACATCGATTGCAAGGAGCTGCGCCACATCGAGGCCCGCATGAGCCTGACGCAAGCCTGCCTTGCCGAGATCGGCGCGATCTAGCGCTGTCGCGCCGGCGCCGCTCGACTAGCATCCTTTCGGCCAAGAAAGAAAACCGGGAGGATAACAATGAACTCAACGCCACTCTGGCTGTCGTCGCTCACGCTGGCCGCGGCCGGCGGCTGGCTCGCTGCCACGACGTTTACCGCACCCGCCACCAGCAAGGAGCCGCGCTTTCCGCAGCTCACCATGGACCAGCTCGACCCCAAGCAGAAGCCGCTCGGCGAGCAGATCATGAAGGTGTCGAGCGTCGGCATCGGCGGGCCCTACAATCCGATGATCCGCAGCCCCGTGCTTGGCCAGCGCCTGTTCGACCTGTTCTACTATCTGCGCTGGGAGACCTCGGTCCCGACCAAGCTCAACGAGTTCGCGATCCTGATCATCGGACGGCAATGGCGCTCGCAGGTGGAATGGTTCGCGCACGCGCCGCTCGCCGCGAAGGCGGGTTTGTCGCCCGACATCATCGCGGAGCTGAAGGCCAACAAGCGGCCGTCGAAGATGGCCGAGGACGAGGCTGTGGTCTACGACTTCGTCACCGAGATCACCACGACCAAGAAGGTCACCGACGAGACCTATGCGCGGGCGAAGAAGATCTTTAGCGATCAGCAGATCGTCGACCTCACCGCGGTCTCAGGCAATTACGTGATGGTGGCGATGCTGCTGGCGATGGCGGAGGAAACGGTGCCGCCGGACAAGCAGGAGCCGTTCAGGCCGGGTGAGCCGTAAGAGGCGCGAGAACCCGCGACAAAATTGCGATGCCGTAGGGTGGGCAAAGGCGCATCGCGCCGTGCCCACCATCTCTCTATGTGCTACCGCGATTGGTGGGCACGCTCCGCTTTGCCCACCCTACGGCATCGGTGCAAGCCGAGCTGCTTCCGCACCTAACCCAGCTTGAACAGCGCCTGCAAAACCGTGTTGACGCCGAGTAGGCCGCTGTCCCGGGTATGACGGCTCCAAATGTTTCAGGCCTTGTCGGTCTTCTTCGCCGTCAGCGCCTGGTCGATGGCAAAGCCGCCGATCTCGCTCATCGCCTGCGAGATCACGTCGCCGCGCCTGGCAAAGCCGCTGGAGAGATAGTCGAACTGGGTCCGCGCCAGCCGCAGCACCTCGATCGGCACCGAGACGACGGTGTCGTTGAAACTGTCGACCGAGGCGCGCAAGCTCTCCAGCTCGGCAGTGAGCTTGCGGATGTGGCTCTCCGCATCCTGCATCAGGCCGAGCAGCTTGACGCGCTCGGCATTGAAGGCGGTGCGCTCGGCGGCAGCCGCCGCGGTCACCTCGACAAGCTGCGCGCGCATCGCCTCGATCTGGCCGACCATGGAGTCGGAGGCGAGCTCGGCGGCCTCGCGCAGCTCGACATGGCGCGTGTTCTCTTCTTGCGTCTCGTGATAGAGCCGCTCGGCCGACATCGCCCGCTGCGCCAGCGACTCGATCAGCGCGGCCGCACGCAGCAGCATGGCGCCGTTCCGGCCCGACACCATGCTGGCCATGCGCCGCAGGAAATCGACGGTTTCGGACGATGAGTTCGGCGGCAGTGGGACGACCGTCGCGGACATGGGGGATGCCAGGGCGTAATGACCGCCGCCGTACCGACTGGGCTCACGCAACATTCGGCGCCTGATCGAGGACCCGAGCAAGCCTGAATCGGCCGGCCCGGTCAACCGGCGAGGCCCGCCAAATTTGGGGTCAGGCGTCCTTCTGCCGGCCGATCCGCCCTAAATGGGTGAAGCCGAACCCGGCCGAATATTTCAGGCCATAGCCGAGCGCCCGGTCGATGCCGATATGGGCGAGCCAGATCAAGGCGATGGAGAGGGTGAGGGGCGAGGCGAAGCCGAAGCCCAGCGTCATCAGCGTCACCGGCGCCATGTAGCTGTGGGCGGCGTTATAGACCATCGCGCCGAATTTGGCGTCGGCGAGGTAGGCCAGGAAGCTCAGGTCAGGCACGAAGAAGAGCAGGGCGAACACGAGCCAGGAGCCGCCCCAGGCCGCGTACAGCATCACCATGCCAACGAACAGGGTCAGGCCTTCCAGGCGGAGCAGGATGTTGACGCCACCTGTCGCAGCCCCGGTCTCGGCAGCTTGTTCGTCCATCGTCGCCTCCCAGGCAAAACTCTGTAATTCCTTGCGCTTTCACGCTGTGGCAGGGCAGCCCTGCGGCGCCGAAAGCCGCTTCCCGCTCCGCAAAATGCCGTGTTAGAACCCCCGGCAAGCGTGGCTTAGTTAAGAACTGGCGGGAGCAAATGAAACATATCCTGGACGCCCTTGAAGATCGTCGTGCCGGCGCAAAGCTCGGCGGCGGGGAGAAGCGCATCGAGGCGCAGCACGCCCGCGGCAAGCTGACCGCACGCGAGCGCATCGAGCTGTTGCTCGACAAGGGATCGTTCGAGGAGTTCGACATGTTCGTCGAGCACCGCTCCACAGAGTTCGGCATGGAGAAGACCAAGGTGCCCGGCGACGGCGTCGTCACCGGCTGGGGCACCGTCAACGGCCGCAAGACGTTTGTCTTCGCCAAGGACTTCACGGTGTTCGGCGGCTCGCTGTCCGAGACCCACGCACTGAAAATCACGAAGCTCCAGGACATGGCGATGAAGGCGCGTTCGCCCATCATCGGCCTCTACGACGCGGGCGGCGCCCGCATCCAGGAAGGCGTCGCCGCGCTCGCCGGCTATTCCTACGTGTTCCGCCGCAACGTGCTCGCCTCCGGCGTGATCCCGCAGATCTCCGTCATCATGGGCCCCTGCGCCGGCGGCGACGTCTATTCGCCTGCCATGACCGACTTCATCTTCATGGTGAAGAACACCAGCTACATGTTCGTCACCGGCCCCGACGTGGTGAAAACAGTGACCAACGAGGTCGTCACCGCCGAAGAGCTCGGCGGCGCCTCGGTGCACGCGACGCGCTCCTCGATCGCCGACGGTGCGTTCGAGAACGACGTCGAGACGCTCTTGCAGATGCGGCGCCTGATCGACTTCCTGCCGTCCAACAACACCGACGGCGTGCCGGAATGGCCGAGCTTCGATTCCATTGAGCGCCTCGACGATTCCCTGGACACGCTGATCCCCGACAATCCGAACAAGCCCTACGACATGAAGGAGCTGATCCTGAAGGTCGTGGACGAGGGCGACTTCTTCGAGATCGCGGATGCCTTCGCCAAGAACATCGTCACCGGCTTTGGCCGCATCGCCGGCCGTACCGTCGGCTTCGTCGCCAACCAGCCCATGGTGCTGGCCGGCGTGCTCGACAGCGATGCCTCGCGGAAAGCGGCGCGCTTCGTCCGCTTCTGCGATGCCTTCAACATCCCGATCGTCACCTTCGTCGACGTGCCGGGCTTCCTGCCGGGCACCGCGCAGGAATATGGCGGCCTGATCAAGCACGGCGCAAAGCTGCTGTTCGCCTATTCGCAGTGCACCGTGCCGCTGGTGACGATCATCACCCGCAAGGCCTATGGCGGCGCCTTCGACGTCATGGCCTCCAAGGAAATCGGCGCCGACATGAACTACGCCTGGCCGACCGCCCAGATCGCGGTGATGGGCGCCAAGGGCGCCGTCGAGATCATCTTCCGCAGCGACATCGGCGACCCCGACAAGATCGCGGCGCGAACGAAGGAATACGAAGATCGCTTCCTGTCGCCCTTCATCGCGGCCGAGCGCGGCTACATCGACGACGTCATCATGCCGCACTCGACGCGGAAACGGATCGCAAGGGCGCTGGCGATGCTGAAGGACAAGAAGGTGGAAGCGCCGGCCAAGAAGCACGACAATTTGCCGTTGTGAGGTGGACGTAGCCCGGATGGAGCGTAGCGAAATCCGGGTTCTCGTTCAGCAGTTGCTGTACGCGCTTCGCTCATGCGGGCTACCAGGTTCGTTTCTGATCCGGCATCCTTGATCAAAACCCAATGACCGAAGACGATCCGACCGACGAAATCTCCGACATCGAAGACCGGATCGAGCGGCTAGCCGAGATCGCCGAGCGATGCCGGAAGTATATCCTGGCCTCCAAGATCGCCATCGGCAGCGGTGCTGCGCTGCTGCTGATCACGATCCTCGGGCTGTTCGGGACTGGCCAAACCGCCGCGCTCGGATCGATCGCGCTGGTGTTGGGCGGGATCGTGTCGCTCGGCTCGAACATCAGCACGTTGCGGCAGACGGACGAGGCGATCAGTGCCGCGGAGGCGCGGCGCGCGGCGCTGATTGGAACGATCGATCTGCGCCTGGTCGCCGATGCACCGCTGAAGCTGATGTGACGCACCGCGTCACGCTGCAGGGCGCAGCGTCAGCACCATCAATTCCGCGCGGCATTCGGCGGCGAAGGTTTGCAGCCGCTCCACGGTTTCCTGGTCGAGGATGGTCTTCGCCAGGCGTTCGGCGCGGGCAACCTGCTCTTTGAGATAGTCGATGCGGGCCATGTGTCACCTCTGGCAGGAATAATTTGAAGCAAATTGCTTCGTTCCGGCGGTGGTGGGGACATGGATAACAACGGGTTAATGGTGCGCTGAATGTCTCGCGCGCAACGCATCACCGCAGCGAGGACGTCAGCAGCCAAACGCCCGCGGCCACACATGCAATGCCAGCAGCGCGCGCGATCCATCGTCCGGCCGGCGTCAGCTTCTCCAATAGAACGAGCAGCGCCAACAGCGCGATCCAGAGCACGTTCATCACGCCGCCGATGAACAGGAGTGCCATCAAGAGCCAGCAGCAGCCGACACAATAGCTTCCGTGCCGAAGTCCCAGCAGCAGGCAGCCTCGCGGCGTGTCACGAAAGCCGCCGTGGCGCATCAGGAACAGGAACGGCGACTGGCATTGGACGAGGCAGACGTCCTTGAATGGCGTCCATTGATAGATCCCGGCTGCGATCAGCACGATTGCGCCGACGAGGTTGCTGGCGAGCGTCATCCGGGAGTCGAGAAGGGCTGCGCGATCGATCCCCCATTGCAGAAGGGTTGCGACAAGTGAAAAGCCGGTCCAGGCGAGGAGATAACCGGCCGCAAACCAGCCCGTCGCCGCGAACGGCTTGGCCTGTGCCTTCGCTCGCCGGCCGACGCTGGCGTACATGAGGATCATGGGTGCGGCCGAGGGCGCCATCATTCCGACCATCATCACCGCCCACATCAGGAACACGTAGGCGAACTCGATCGTTCGCCACGGCTCGCCGGCGGGCAACATGATTCCGATCCCGGCCGGAATCATGCGGAAGCCGGTCATGTCCATGCCGCCCATGTCCATGTCGTTGGCGAGCCAAAGCACATAGGCCCATGCCAGCGCGACGATGATCAGAATCGCGCCGCCGACGATCCAGCGATCGCGGCGCAGCACGGTTTCGAGAGCGCTGTCGGTCATTTGTGATGCGTGTTGCCGGCCTTCCCGCAGACCGTCACATCAGGAGTGGCATCAAGCCTGGTTCGACCACTGGATCGGCGCATAGAGGCCGTTCCTGCCGGAATTGTCCCAGCGCATGCCATGATCGCTGTATGTATTGCCGGCGGCGCCGACCGCCATCACCATCCTGTCGGGGCTGACGGGGTGGCCGATGTTGGCCCACATTTCGCCGCTCGGGTGCATGGTCGGCAACGGATCGACCGACATGTGCAGAATGCCCGGGATTTCCGCAGACCGCGTCTTGCCGTCGATCCGGAATGAGATCGGGACCTTCTTCACGCCGAGGTTCTTGCTGATCAGCGGTACGAACGCGGCCATGGGACCACCGGCCGCGCCGCTGAAGATCGCGGCCAGCGCCTCGGTCTGCTGATCGTCGGCGCTCTGATCGACATAGGTGGCCTGCGACCAGTCCCCGTCAGCCATGACTCCGGGCGCATGGAGAATGACCAGGACGTTCAGTCCATCGAGTGCGACATCGCCGTAACGGCCGGTCTCGATGTGGAAGATCAGCGGCACGTTGCAGAAGCCCTCGGTCGGTCGCGCGGTCAGCGGGGCACCCGCGGACACGAGGCACGGGCACACAATGCTGCAACTGCAATTTTCGAAATAGTCACCGGAAAGCTGCCACGAGACCTGAGATGAGACCTGGTCCACCATCGCTCCCTCCCGCTAGGCCGAACCCGACAGATCACTTTCGAACGAGCTACCTGTGGTGGAAGGCTACGCCGCGTGCGCGGGAACCGCAAGGCAATGCGCCAATGAAGTTGGTGTGAAGCGGCGAGGCGTAGAGGTGCGCAGAGCATGATCCGGAAAAGTGCGTAGCGGTTTTCCGAAAAGATCGTGCTCAAACAATAACCTAAAGCGCGATGGTGATTCATCTTCATGCCATCGCGCTTTAGGGTGGGTTAGCGCCAGCGTAACCCACCACGTCTCCATTCGTTCGGGCAGACCCAGGTGGGTTACGGCTTCGCTTCACCCATCCTGAGAGCTACGAGCTGTTCCGTTCTATCGTCGCGCCGCATCGGCCGCGGCAAAATGCGCCAGCTGGTCGGCGTGGGCTTTGGCGAACGCCGGGCGAGCCGTGGCGCGCGCGACGTAGTCGCGGCAGGCCGGGTGCTCCGACAAGCCGCCGAACTTATCGACGACGCGCAGCACGTCCGACATCAGGATGTCGGCGACGGAAAAGGACCCCGCCAGCCATTCGCGCGTCGCAAGCACCGTCTCCATGTGCTTGAGGCGGAGTTTCAGGAAGTCGTCGACGAACTTCACGGCAGGCGAGCCATCGAAACTGCCGGTGAACTTGAACATCGTCCAGGGCAGGGCCGGCATCTCCACCGAATTGAGCGCGGCGAACACCCACTCCATCGCTTCGTTACGGCCGCGGGGATCGGTCGGCATCAGTTCGGGGTTGCGCTGACCCAGATGCAGCAGGATCGCGCCGCTCTCGAAGATCGAGAGGTCGCCGTCGGTCAGCCACGGCACCTGGCCGAACGGCTGATGCGCGAAGTGCGCGGCATCGCGCGGGTTGAACGGCACGCTCGCGACGCGGTAGGGCAGGGCTGCTTCTTCCAGCGCCCAGCGTACACGAAGGTCGCGCACGAAGCCGCGGGGCATCTCGGGAACCCAGTCGAAGGTGGTGAGGATGAGATTGGGCATGTGGGGGCTCCGTGTTGTCTGGGCATAGGACGGATGAGGAGCGGACGTTCCGACAGCGGGGACAGAAAAAAAGGCGATCTCGTAGGATGGGTAGAGCGAAGCGAAACCCATCAACGCTATTCCCGCGGGTGGAATGATGGGTTTCGCTGCGCTCTACCCATCCTACGGGCCGGTGCTCATGGCCCAAGCTTCGCCAGCTTGCCTTGCTTCGCGGCCTCCACCGCGCGTTCGGCATCCTCCGGCAGCAAAATCCGCTCCGCCACCTGCCGCGCTGCCTCGCGCTTCACCGCGGCGACATACGCGCCGTCGTCGGCATAGCGCTCCGCAATCGACAGCCTGGGATCATGCACTTCCTTCCGCGCGGCTTCCGTCGGCGCGAACGGCACCACCGCGCCTTGCAATGGATAGAGCGCTGTCGGCCCAAACCCCTGCGCGCGCGGATTCCATGCCGTGTAGGTCGCACGCGGGACGGCGAGAGCGAGCTGGCGGATGCCTGCGATGGCCATGCCGTCATCATCCGCCTTCGGCACGAACACGGGATAGCGGCTGATCTCCTTCGGCGGCAGCACGCTCTGGTCGGAGAAGGCGGCGAGCGTGTGGATGCCGGCATAGGGCAGGCCGGGGATATCGGTGGGCACGGCGCCTTGCGCCGGCACGAGCGTGCCGTGGGCGCGCATAGGGACGCGGCTTGCCGGCGGCCTGACGCCGTCGCTGATCCAGGCATTGAGGTCGGTGAGCAGCGCGCGCATCGGCATGCCCGCATGAACAGGGTTCTGCGGCAGCGACATCGCCGGCACGCCCTTCTTCATCACGTCGGCGGCTTCCGCAAAATGCGGCGTGCCCGAGATCATGTAGGCGCGGACATTGTCGGGAAGATCGAGATGGTTGCCGGCGAGATCGGTGACCAGGAGCGAAGCGTGCGAGGCCCACCATTCGTGCTCGCTGTCGGTCTGCATCACCTTCGGGCAGGTCGCCGAGAGCGAGCAGCGGCGGAGCAGGCCGTCGGTCTTGCCCGAATAGGGATCGCTGAGGCTCGCATAGGTGAACGGGAAGAGATCGGCCTGCCAGGCCGGGTCCTGGAGATGGCGCGGGTTGCGGCCGGGCTGGCCGAAGCGGACATTGGTCGCCATCCGCCGCGTGCCCGCGACATGCGGCATCAATCCGTCGAACACGGTGCGGCCCGATAGGTCCTCGTTGAAGCCGAGATAGAGGAAGTCGCGCAGGAAGCGGCCGGATTGCGAGACGCCGAAGCCGATCGCGCGGCTCACCGATGGATGCAAACCATTGAGCAGCGGGTTGGCCTGCGTCTCGTCATGGCGGAGGAAGCTGACGACGTCGCGCACCGCGGCATAGCCCATGCCGAGCGGCACCGGATCGCGCGCGGTGTAGGTGATCTCGTAGAGCGCGCCGGCATCAAAGCCATCAGGGCGCGTGATCTCCACCGCAGTGGGATCGACGAGTTTTGCCGAAAGGCCTGATGGCGTCTGCCGCGCATCGGCCCAGGCGGCGCGCACGGTGACGTGGAGGTTGGCGGCCTCAGCCGCCGGCCAGGTCAGCGTGGCACGCGCGGGATTGGTCGTGTTGTCGAGGACGAATTCTTCGCGCGCGGGACCACTGATGTTCTTGATCACCGGTGCGGCCAGCGCCATCTGGCCGGGCTTGGAGGGAATGTCGCCCTGCCAGCCGACCCAGACCATCGTAAAACCTTGGCGATGCAGGAAGCCGATGCCGGCATCCTCGGCCTTGTCGGCATTGTTGGCGCCGGGCTGGGCGGAATCGTCGAACAGTTGGGGCGCCAGCTTGCGGCCGCGATTGGGCACCTCCAGCAGCAGCGTGCCGTTGCCATGCGTGGGATCGCTGGGCCTGAGGATCACGACGTCGGCGGTGGCCTCGACCTTGCCGTCGGCATTGCGCGGCGCGAGCGCAAGGTCGGTGATGACGGCATTGCGATCGTCGGCCGGGTTGAGCGCGAAGGTCGCGCGCGCGGTGATGCGTTCATAGGTGCCGACATTGCCAAAGCTGCGCCCGTCAAAGGCGGGCACGCGTTCCAGAACATCGAAGCGAACGATTTCGGCGACTGATACCGCCGGCCACAGGCAGGTGATCGCAACGAGACCCGAGATGATCCTGCGCATGGCCGTTCCTTCCCTTAGGTAGGCGCAGCGTAAAATCCGCCGCGCGGGCTTTTTGTTGCCGCCACTATAACCGTCTATGCTGAGGCCAAACAACAGGAGGAAACCCGATGCCCGCTGCCTACTTCGTCGTCCGCGCCATCGTCGCCGATGCCGACAAGCGCGCCGCCTTCGACCGGTGGTACGAGACCGAGCATGTGCCCGACGCGGTGAAGGCGTTCGGCGTGAGCAAAGCCTGGCGGTTCTGGAGCCTGGACGATCCCTCGCTGCACCAGGCCATGTATCAGTTCGACGACGAAGCAGCGCTCGCGGCGATGCTGAAGGGCGATGCTCTGAAGCAGCTCGTCGCCGATTTCAAGCGGGACTGGCCCGATGTGAAGCGCTCGCGCGAGACGCTGGTGCTGGCGCAGGAGTTTGTGAAGTAGGTCTGCAAATCCTGTCACGTTCGCAACGAACCTGAATGCGCGATTCAGCTCTGGTTCATGTCGTGATCGCGACACTTCCTCTGCATCACTTGCGCGAAAGACCAGAGGATATGTCATGGAGCGTCGGAACTTTTTGAAACTTGCATTGGGTGTGACGGCGGGCGCCGCTGCCTTCGCAGCGACCGCGCAGGCCGCGCCATTGTCGCCGCAGCCGGTTGGCCCGGCGCGCATGCCGGAAGGCAATCCCGACGCCCATCCCGCCGTCACCACCAGCGATGAAGCCGCGCAGCTCAAGCCCGAGCAGGTTCGCTGGGGCCATGGTCATGGCCATTGGCATCACCGCCATTGGGGCTGGCGTCACCGCCACTGGGGCTGGCGCCGCCGACACTGGCGTCGTCATCATTGGTAAGCTTCGCGCAAGCCAGGCCTTGAACGGGGATCGCGGTTCGCGGTCCCCGTTTTGATTCGACGCCGGGGTGAGATGATGGGTTGAAGGGCCTTCAAAAACAAAGTGGCCGCGCAGGCTGTCCTGCGCGGCCACTTCGCAGTGCGAAAAGACGAGATCAGATCGGACGGCAGCGGCCACCCCACCAGCGGAAGCCATAGGGGCAAACGCGCGGGCGCACCACGACGACGGGTGCGGGCGCCGGCACGACGACGACCGGCCCACGTGCGGCCATCGGACGGCAGCCGCCATAGGGGCCGCGATACCAGCCGGGGCCGCAGCCGCCAGCAGCGCTGGCCGCCTCGCTGAAACCAACAACCGCGCTGGCGAGCATGACGGCGGCGAAGAGATATTTCATTTGGTCTTCCTTCTCGTCCTTGGGGCAGGGCTTTGGGGGGGCGAATCTTCAGGGCTTGGCGCTTGCGGCGCACAATGAATCAAAAGACACGATTCGACACGTTAAATCGGGGAAGCAACGTGCATCGCGATGCAAACCTGCCAATCATGACCTGAATGCGGCATGAACGTTCCCTGCATGCTGCTTGAGGCGACACTCATCTGTCGCTAAGCGCGATGAGATCTGGATGAATCGTCATCGCGCTTTAGGTTGTTGTTTACGCATGATCTTTCCGGAAAACCGCTTCGCACTTTTCCGGATCATGCTTTAGCGGCCGAGAAAGCCCAACACCAGCTCCCTGTACTTCTCGGGCGCCTCCAGGAAGACGAGATGGCCGGTGTCCGGGATCACCTCGGCCCGCGCATTCGGCATCTTCGTGGCGAGCTGCTTGGCGAGCTCGGCGTTCTGCCCCATCTTGGCGCGCAACGCCTCGGGCGCGAGTGGCCGGCCCGGCGCGTTGTGGTCGTCGGCGCCCATGATGAACAGCGTCGGCGCGGTGATGAGCGGGATCTCGTGCGCCACCGGCTCGCGATAGATCATCTGGCCGGACGAGACGAAGGCGCGCAGCCAGCGCGGATAATCGGGGCTGCCCTTGATGTTGAAGCGGGCGTCGATGAACGGCGTGATCGCGTCCGGCGGCAGCTTGATCGCGTAGTTGGTCTGGAGCTGCTTGCGGTAGCCGTCGGCGGTGAGCTTGTCCTCGGTCTCGATGATCTTCTCGGTCGGCGTCGGCGGCACGTAGAGGCGGTAGTCCTCGAGCCCGATCGGCGCGGTCAGCACCAGATGGGCGACGCGGTCCGGATAGGCGCGGGCGATGCGCACGCCGAGCATGCCGCCGAGCGAATGGGCGACGACATCTGCCTTGTCGATCTTGAGATGATCGAGCAGCGCGATCGTGTTGCGCGCCAGATTGTCGAAATGCAGCTCGCCCGTCGGCTTGGAGGACTTGCCGAAGCCGATCTGGTCCGGCACCACGACACGATAGCCGGCCTCGCTCAACATCTTGACGACAGGCGCCCAGTAGCTCGACGGGAAATTGCGCCCGTGCAGCAGCACGACGGTGCGGCCATTTGCTTGCGCGGGTGCGACGTCCATATAGGCCATGCTGAGCTGCTCGCCGTCATTGATCACGGGGAGCAGATGCACGGGATAGGGATAGGCAAAGCCTTCGAGCGCGACGCCGTAGGGTTCGCGGGGTGCGGTGTCGGCGGCGTGTGCAGAGGTGAGTGAGGAGGCGAGGAGGGCAGCGGCGAGCGCGGCCGAGAGGAAGCGGATCATTGGGGTCTCGTGTGTTGGCAGCGTCATTCCGGGGCGATGCGTCAGCATCGAACCCGGAATCTCGAGGTTCCGGGTCTGGTCCTTCGGACCATCCCGGAACGACAGTGCGCTTAAAGCGATGGACGGCCGGGTCAAGCCCGGCCATGACGAGAGCCCGCATTCACACGCGAACGTGTGATTTCACGACGGTTGCGTGACTAATCCTTCCCATTCCCGAACAGCGCCGCGAACTGCTTCTCGCCGGTGCGGGTGAAATTCACGACGCGGCTGCCGGGCGTGGGATCGCGCGCGGCCCATTTCAATTCCGCGAACCGCTGCATCATCGCAGCGCCCAGCGTGCCGGCGAGATGGTGGCGCCGCTCGCTCCAGTCGAGGCAGGCCTTGCAGACCGGGCGGCGCGGGTGGCTGAGCATGTCGGCCGAGATCTGCAAATTCTTGGCGAGGAAACGCTCGCCGTCGGCCGTCAGCTCGATGTCCTGCTTCTTCTGCCTGACCAGATTTCGCTCGCGCATGGTGTCGAGCATCTGCACGCCGAGATCGCCGGCAAGGTGATCGTAGCAGATCCGCGCCCGCCGCAGCGCCGGATCCTTCGGACCGGTGCGCACGCGCATATGGCCGGTGCGTGCGGCAAGGCCCGCAAGGCCCTCGAGCACGCCGGCGACGTCGTCGTCGGTGAGACGGTAGTAGCGGTGCCGGCCCTGCTTCTCCGGCTCGACGAGGCCGCCGGCCTCGAGCTTTGCCAGATGCGAGCTCGCAGTCTGCGGCGTGATGCCGGCCTCCTGCGCAAGCTCGCTTGCGGTGAGCGCGCGGCCGTTCATCAGCGCCGTGAGCATGTTGGCGCGGGCGGGATCGCCGACCAGCGAGGCGACCATGGCGATGTCGGGACCTGATTTCATGCTTCGATGGTAGCCGAAGCATTGTGGTCGGGCAAGGGCGTAGCCTCTCACTACGTCGTCATTGCGAGCGAAGCAATCCAGCGCCGTAGGGTGGGCAAAGGAGCGTAGCGGCGTGCCCACCAATCGTCGTTGCGGACAAAGGACGTGGGCGCGCTTCGCTTTGCCCATCCTACGAGACCAGCGCTCGCAATGACGAAGACAAATCAGGAGCCTATCATGTCCGTCACCGTCTTCATCCGCTACCAGCTCGATCCGTTCAAGCGCGCGCAGTTCGAGGAATATTCAAAACGCTGGCTCACCATCATCCCGAAATGCGGCGGCGACCTCATTGGCTATTTCATGCCGCATGAGGGCACCAACAACATCGCCTTCGCGCTGATCACCTTCGAGAGCCTTGCCGCCTACGAGGCCTATCGCGCGAGGCTGCGGCAGGATTCCGAAGGCATGGCGAATTTCCATTTCGCGGAGGAGAACAAATTCATCCTCGCGGAGGAGCGCACGTTCCTGCGCAAGGTGGTAGTGTAGGCCACCAACGCTAAGGAGACGCCCATGATCGCCGTGATTTTCGAGGTCTGGCCCAAGCCGGAACATCGCCAGGACTATTTCGATCTCGCCGCCGATCTGAAGCCGCTCCTGCAAACCATCGACGGCTTCATCTCGGTCGAGCGCTTCGAGAGCCTGACCGAGAAGGGCAAGATCCTCTCGTTGTCGTTCTGGCGCGATGAGGCAGCAGTCCAGGCCTGGCGCAACACGATGGAGCATCGCCGTACCCAGGCCAAGGGCAGGGCGCGGATCTTCGCCGACTATCATTTGCGCATCGCCAGCGTCATCCGCGATTACGGCATGAATGATCGCGAGCAGGCGCCGAAGGACAGCCGCGCGGTGCACGACGCGCACTAGCGCCGGCCGCGACGCATCCCCATGTCTGCGCGGCCAACAAGGGAGAGAAACATGCATGTGACCACCGCCGACAAGCGTGCGACGTTCAGGAAGTTGCACGAAAGCGGCTGCTTCATCCTGCCCAATCCGGTCGATGTCGGCAGCGCGAAAGCCTTGCAGCATCTCGGTTTCAAGGCGATCGCGTCATCGAGCGCGGGCTTTGCCTGGACCATCGGCAAGGCCGACAACCACGTCACCGTCGAGGATGTCTGTCAACATCTGGCAGCATTGAGCTCGGCGGTCGACATTCCCGTGAATGCGGATTTCGAGGGCGGCTTCGCCGTCGAGCCGGACAAGGT
The DNA here is from genome assembly GCF_000473125.1 of Bradyrhizobium genosp. SA-4 str. CB756. Lineage (NCBI taxonomy): Bacteria > Pseudomonadati > Pseudomonadota > Alphaproteobacteria > Hyphomicrobiales > Nitrobacteraceae > Bradyrhizobium > Bradyrhizobium genosp. SA-4. Next base: position 2,226,017 of record NZ_KI421499.1, read on the forward strand.
CGCCGACAATGTCGAGCGCGGTGTGCGCACCGGCGTCGCGGGCCTCTCGATCGAGGATTCCACCGGCGACAAGGACAAGCCGATCTACGAGCGCGCGCTCGCGGTCGAGCGCATCAAGGCCTCGCGCAAGGCGATCGGCGACAGCGGCACGCTGCTGGTCGGCCGCTGCGAGGCCTATTTGTGGGGCGTGACCGACCTCAAGCTCGTCATCGACCGGCTGACCGCCTATGCGGACGCCGGCGCGGATTGCCTCTACGCGCCGGGCCTGAAGACACGCGAGGACATCGCCGCGGTGGTGAAGGCTGTCGCACCGAAGCCGTTCAACCTCCTGATCGGCGGTCCCGGCCTGTCGCTCAAGGAAGCCGAAGATCTCGGCGTGCGCCGCATCAGCGTCGGCGGCTCGCTCGCCCGCGCCGCCTGGGGCGGCTTCATGCGCGCCGCAAAGGAGATGGCGGAAAAGGGGACTTTTGCAGAGCTCGGCAGCGGCTATTCCGGCGGCGAGCTCAACAAGATGTTCAGCTGAAGGCAAACGAAAGCGGCGGGATGTTGAGTCCCGCCGCTCTCTCATCCTCTCGTGTCATGCTCCGCGAAGGCGGGGCATCCAGTACGCCGAGGCTTCTCGGCTCTATCACAACCGTCTCGTAGTACTGGGTCGCCCGGTCGAGCCGGGCGACGACAGCTATCGTGTTACGTCTTACTTCGCGCCGTCAGACGGAGTCTGCGTATCCGGCGCTGGCTTTGCCGCAGGCGTATCTGCCGGCGCGGCCGGCTTGCTCGGCGCGGCGCCCGTGGTCACGCCCGGCGCGGCGTTGTTGCGCGGCGTCACGTCGCGCATGCCGGGAGGTGCAGCCGGATTGGCGGGCTGCGACTGCTGCGCAGTCTGTGTCGCCGGCGTGTTGCTCGCCTGGTTGCCCGTGGTCGTGTTGTTCAAGCCATAGAACACGGCGCCCAGCACCAGGGCGATCGCCACCGCGAACAGCGCGACCTTGCCGCTGGAGGCGGGGCCTTCGCCAAGCTCGGGATCGGCCTGAAGGTCGGCATCCCGGCGCGCCGCGCGAAGATACTCATCGTCGGCGAGGTTCGGGCGGTACGGATCGTTGGGAAAACGGTCGTCAGCCATCGATTGGTCTCCTCGGTTATGACGCCGGGACAACCCTCAGCTGCGAGATTCCGTTCCGCCTCCTTTATGCTTTCGTCGCATGTTGCCCCGGCTGCGGGAATCGGGAACCTGTTCGCCTGGGGAACCGAAAGCGTGAGTTCCACCAGCGGAGGAAGGGAACAAGATCATGTGGAGCCTGCCGCCGAGCGATAGCGTGCTGCATTTCCTGTCGCTGGTCGCGGTCGCAGCGCAAGGTATGACGGCCGCGCTCGCTGCCGGCCGCCGCAGCATGGACTGGCTGGGCGTCTGCTTCCTTGGCTGCATCACCGCGCTCGGTGGCGGCACGCTGCGCGATCTCTTCCTCGGGCATTATCCGCTGGTCTGGGTGCAGCACCCGATCTATCTCGCGCTCGCCGGCGGCGCCGCCTTCCTCACCATCCTGACCGCCCGCCTCGTGCACCGGCTCAAGGTCGCCTTCATCGTGCTCGATGCCATCGGCCTTGTCGTCTTCACCATGGCCGGTTGCGACGTCGCCTGGCAGATGGATGCCTCGCTGCCGATCGTCATCGTCTCCGGCATGGTAACGGGCTGTGCCGGCGGCATCTTGCGCGACGTGCTGTGCAACGACGTGCCGCTGCTGTTCCGCTCCGAGCTCTATGCCAGCGTCTCGGTGGTGACCGGTCTGTTCTATGCCACCGCCTTCGGCCTCAAGCTCAACGCCGAGCTCTGGACCATCCTGACCTTCGTCCTCGGCATCAGCTTCCGCCTGCTGGCGGTGCGCTACAAATGGGAGATGCCGAAATTCGTCTTCACGGAGGACGAGGGGAGGTAAGCGCTGTCGCGCGCGAATGGCGAATAGATCTGGCCATTCGCCACTCACTACTCCCCATTCGCCCCTCACTTCCTTGCCTTCGCGACCTGCGCCGGCGTCACCAGCGGTGCCGCGTTGCCCCAGGAATTGCGGATGTAGTTCGTCACCGCCGCGATCTCTTCGTTCGACAATTGCTCGGCATAGGCAGGCATCTCGCCGGTATTGGGCGCGCGCGGTGTCGTCACGGTATGGGCGCCGTCGAGGATGAGGCGCAAGGTCGAGGACGGGTTGACCGATTGCAGCAGCGCATTGCCCGGCAGCGGCGGATAGATCCGCGGCGCGCCGGAGCCGTCGGCTTCGTGACAGGCGATGCAGAGCTTTGCGTAGACGGCCTGGCCGGCCTTCATCTCGGCATCCTCAGGCGGCGTCACGATGGTCTCGCGCCGCGACGGCGGCAGGCTCTTCAAATAGACCGCGATCGCCGTCACGTCGGCATCGCTCATCTTCGAGGTCGAGTTGACGACCACCTCGGCCATCAGCCCGTCGGCATGACTCCTGGCGTTACGTCCGCTCTGGAGATACTCGGTGATGTCCTCGACGCTCCATGACTTCAGCCCGGTGCGCACGGCGCCGTCGAGCCGTGGCGCGTACCAGCCGCCGACCTCGTTGCCGGAGAGGACCTGAGCCTGCTTGTCCGCGCCGAAGTAATTCTTCGGCGTATGGCAGGCGCCGCAATGGGCGAGCCCGGTGACGAGATAGCCGCCTCTGTTCCACGCCGCGCTCTGGCTCTGGTCCGGCTCGAACAGGCCAGGCTTGAAATAGAAGGCGTTCCAGACCCGCATCAGGCGGCGATAGCCGAACGGCCAGCGCAGCTCCGGCGGCTTGTTGCGGTTCACCACCGGTGCCAGCGTTCCGAGATAGGCACGGATCGCCAGCGTGTCGTCCTTGGTCATCTTCGTGAAGTAGGGATAGGGGAACGCCGGATAATAGTTCGAGCCGTCAGGCGCGATGCCGGTGCGGAGCGCGCGGGTGAAATCGGCATCCGCCCAGGCGCCGATCCCGGTGTCGCGGTCGGGCGTCAGGTTCGGCGCATAGACCGCGCCGAAGGGCGTGTCGATGCGCTTGCCGCCCGCAAACGGCTTCGCCGGATCGGCGGTGTGGCAGCCCCCGCAGCCGCCGGCCTCGACCAGCGCCTTGCCATAGGCGATCAGCTCCGGCGATGGATCGGCGGCGAAAGCCGCGCTCGCAACTGCACTGCACAACGCGATCACAGCCAGAATCGTCCGCATGCCCGGTCTCTCCTGCGACCAATGGCCCGCATCCCGTAGGATCGGGCATCGATTCATTTCGCGACGACGGGGGTATGGTGACACAAATTGAAAATCCCCGGTGTGCTTCCGGCCACGAAATTGCGATTTTTACCCGGCGCTCCCTTTGGTCCAGATTTGTGATGCGGAGCGTGAAATATCCGACATAGAGTGGCGAAGGTGGTCGGCGCGCCCTAGCTAAAAACAACGGGCAAGCAACGGCTTAAGCGACCTAAAGCAACAAGGGCCTGAACAGGGCGGCAAAACGAGGACAGCATGGGAATCAACCAGGGTCCGATCAGTCTCGACCAAAAATACACCCAGCAAACCGGACATGTCTTCACCACGGGCATCCAGGCCCTGGTCCGCCTTCCCATGGCCCAGATCCGGCGCGACCGCGCTAACGGCCTCAACACAGCGGGCTTCATCTCCGGCTATCGCGGCTCGCCGCTCGGCGGCTACGACCAGCAGCTCTTCGCCGCCCGCAAGCATCTCGAAGAGTACAACATCAAGTTCCAGCCCGGCGTGAACGAGGACCTGGCGGCGACCGCCGTCTGGGGCTCCCAGCAGCTCAACCTCTCGCCCGGCGCCAAGTACGACGGCGTGGTCGGCATCTGGTACGGCAAGGGCCCCGGCGTGGATCGCTGCGGTGACGTGTTCCGCCACGGCAATGCCGCCGGCTCCGCCAAGAACGGCGGCGTGCTGTGCCTGGCCGGCGACGACCACGGCGCAAAGTCTTCTACCGTCCCGCATCAGTCCGACCATGCCTTCATCTCGGCGCTGATGCCGTATCTCTATCCCTCGAGCATCCACGAGATGATCGAGATGGGCCTGCTCGGCATCGCGATGTCGCGCTACTCCGGCTGCTGGGTCGGCATGAAGGTGATCACCGAGACGGTGGAGACCACCGCCGAGATCGATCTCACCGACGAGATGAAGCCCTTCATCATTCCGACCGATTTCGAGCTGCCGCCCGGCGGGCTCAATCTGCGCTGGCCCGATGACCGCTTCGAGCAGGACCGCCGCCTGCAGGACTACAAGGGCTTTGCCGCGATCGCCTTTGCGCGCGCCAACAAGGTCAACCGCATCACCATGGACTCGCCGAACGCCCGCTTCGGCATCATGGCCTCGGGCAAGAGCTACGAGGACGTCCGACAGGCACTGCGCGAGCTGGGGATCACCGAGGAGGTTGCCGCAAAAATCGGCCTTCGCCTCTACAAGATCGGCATGCCCTGGCCGCTGGAGCCGGAAGGCGTGCGCAACTTCGCCGTCGGCCTTGAAGAGATATTCATCGTCGAGGAGCGCCGCGAGATCGTCGAGAACCAGGTCAAGCAGGAGCTGTTCAACTGGCGCGACGACGTGCGCCCGCGCATCGTCGGCAAGATGGACGAGCACGACAAGCGCTTCCTCACTTTCGCCGCCGAGCTCAGCGTCGCCTCGCTTGCGACCTCACTGACCGAACGCCTGCTTCGACTTAATCTCAATCCCGAGATCGCGGAGATGCTCCGCGCCAAGGCCGACTGGTTCAACGGCCGCCAGGCCACCCAGATGCAGGCGGTCGCGCCGGTTTCCCGCACCCCGTATTTCTGCTCCGGCTGCCCCCACAACACATCGACCAAGGTCCCCGAAGGCAGCCGCGCGCTCGCCGGTATCGGCTGCCACTTCATGGCGCTGTGGATGGACCGCTCGACCGAGACCTTCACCCATATGGGCGGCGAGGGCGTGCCGTGGGTCGGCATCGCGCCCTTCACCAACGAGAACCATATCTTCGCCAACCTCGGCGACGGCACCTATTTCCACTCCGGCATTCTCGCGATCCGCCAGGCGGTCGCCTCCAAGGCCAACATCACCTACAAGATCCTCTACAACGACGCCGTCGCCATGACCGGCGGCCAGCGTCACGACGGTGATCTATCGCCCGAGAAGATCATGGCCCAGCTCCACGCCGAGGGCATCCGCGAGATCTATCTCGTCTCGGAAAACCCCGACGCCTATCCCGCCGACACCATCGCGCCCGGCGTGAAGAAATATCACCGCGACGAGCTCCAGAACGTCATGAAGATGTGCCGCGAGTTCAAGGGCACCTCCGCGATCGTCTTCGTGCAAACCTGCGCCGCCGAGAAGCGCCGCCGCCGCAAGCGCGGCCTGATGGAGGATCCGGCGCGCCGCGTCATGATCAATCCGGCGGTCTGCGAGGGCTGCGGCGACTGCTCGGTGCAGTCGAACTGCATTTCGGTCGAGCCGCTGGAGACCGAGTTCGGCCGCAAGCGCGCCATCAACCAGTCGTCCTGCAACAAGGACTATTCCTGCCTGAAAGGCTTCTGCCCGTCCTTCGTGACCATCGACGGCGGGGCACCGCGCCATCGCGCGCCGGCCGAGCTCGCCGATATCGGTGCGCTGCCCGAGCCGGCCTCGCGCCCGACGCTTGAAAAACCCTACAACATCGCGGTCGGCGGTGTCGGCGGCACCGGCGTGCTGACGATCGGCGCGCTGCTTGGCATGGCCGCCCATATCGAGGGCAAGGCCTCGATGATCCTCGACATGTCGGGCCTCGCGCAAAAGGGCGGGGCGGTGCTCAGCCACGTGCGTCTGTCGGACCATCCGGCCGAGGTGACCTGCTCGCGCATCGTCACCGGCACTGCCGATCTCGTGCTCGCCGCCGACGAGGTGGTCGCGGTCGCCAAGGACACGATCTCGCTGTGTGATACCAGCCGCACCCGCGGCATCATCAACAGCCACGTCATTCCCACCGCTGACTTCATCCTCAACCGCGACTTCAATTTCCAAACCCGCAAGCTGACCGGCTTGCTCGAGACGGCGCTGCATAAGGACTCGGCGTTCTTCGACTTCACCAAGCCCGCCGAGCAGCTGCTCGGCGACAGCATCGCCACCAACATGATGATGATGGGCTACGCCTATCAGAAGGGCTTGCTGCCGCTGTCGGCTGAAGCGATCGAGCAGGCGATCGAGGTCAACGGCGTCTCGATCAAGATGAACAAGGAGGCCTTCCGCCTCGGCCGCCTCGCAGTCGCCGATCCCGCGCGCCTTGCCGAGATGCTGAAGGGCACGGACGAGGTGGTCGCGCCGAAGACGCTCGATGCCATGACACTCGACGAAGTCATCGAGCACCGTGCCAAGCATCTGACCGCCTACCAGAACGGCCGCCTTGCCAAACGCTATCGCAAGCTGATCGACCAGGTCCGCGATGCCGCGAAGCAAGGCGATTACGGCGAAGCGCTGCCGCGCGCGGTCGCGGTGAATTACGCCAAGCTGCTGGCCTACAAGGACGAGTACGAAGTCGCGCGCCTGTTCACCGACGGCGCTTTCGAGCAGCAGCTGCGCGACCAGTTCGAGGGCGACTTCAAGTTCAGCTTCAACCTGGCCCCGCCGATCCTGGCATCCGGGATCGATGCGCTCGGTCGTCCCAAGAAGCGCGCCTTCGGCCCGTGGATGCTGAAGGCGTTCCGCGTGCTGGCAAAGTTCAAATTCCTGCGTGGCACCCCGCTCGACATCTTCGGCCGCAGCGCCGACCGCAAGCTCGAGCGCGACCTGATCGCCGGCTACGAGAAGGACGTCGCCACCGTGCTCGGCCTGCTGTCGCCGGTCACGATCGATACAGCGGTTGAACTCTTGTCACTGCCCGACCGCGTCCGCGGCTACGGTCCGGTGAAGGAGAAGGCGGTGGCAGACGCCAAGGCCCGCTATGCCCAGCTCGCCGCGGATCTCGCGAGCCCGCCGCCCGCGCCAAGGCAGATTGCAGCCGAGTAGGGCAGTCCCGTAGGGTGGGCAAAGCAAAGCGTGCCCACGTCTTCGGGATTGATTTCGGCGAGATGGTGGGCACGGCGCGTTGCGCCTTTGCCCACCCTACGGCGCCGGCTACACACCATCCCTTGCGTTGCCCGTCGGGCAAAACACCCATGCCGCGGGTCAATCCTTGCGCTCAAAAATATTCCGCTTTACCGAAATTCGGAATTATCGTATCTGTCCGCCACCTCATCCCTCGGAGGGGCGTATCGCGATCGTCACGAAACGCGGGGTGAGCGGCGGTGGACGCGGGCTGCGTCACGCGAGCGATTGTCTCGCGGCACGACGGGCGCGGTCTCGCGTACGGCAAAATCGTGTGGTCCTGACGCCCGGGGTCTGTGCGTCAAGTCTTGCGATCGCTCGCAAGGCGACGGGGGCAATAGTGCATCGCTCCCCGGGGAGAGCGCGGCATAAGCCGTAAAGCCACTGCGCAGGGAAGGCCGGATGTTTGGCTTCACCTGTATGCCGCTGTGCATCTGTTCTTCGCGCATTCGCACACAGCGGACCGTGGGTGCCCAGCCGGCACCCGGTCTTCCCTGCGCCCTCTGTTCGAGAGGGAAGCCAGACGGAAGCAAAACTCGGGCGAACCCGCCGCGAGGGTGCGGAGCCGTGTCTGGCCGTCATTGCGAGCGCAGCGAAGCAATCCAGAAATGCATCCGCGGAAAAATTCCTGGTTGCTTCGCTGCGCTCGCAATGACGATGTTGAGACAGCTAGCCCTGCTTAACCGTCATCCTGAGGTGCGAGCTTCTTCGGCGAGCCTCGAACGGCCCGGCTCTCAGGGATGACGGGTCGGGAGAGTTGCGCCAACCCGCTGCCCTCTCGCGCGACGGAATATTTCCGCGCTTGCCAATCAGGCCGGTGCGGTTCAGAAAAAAGAGCCAAGAAGAAACGCGAGCGGAGACCTCTGTTTTGACCATCAAGGGCAAGGCCTACATTGCCGGGATCTATGAACACCCGACCCGGCATGCGCCGGACAAATCCACCGCCCAGCTCCACGCCGAGGTCGCCAAGGGCGCGATCGAGGATGCCGGGATCAGCAAGGACGATGTCGACGGCTATTTCTGCGCGGGCGACGCGCCCGGCGGCGCCTGGCCGATGGTCGACTATCTCGGCCTGAACACCAAAAAGCTGCGCCACGTCGATTCCACCGAGACTGGCGGCTGTTCCTACATCATTCATCTCGGCCACGCCGCCGAAGCCATTGCCGCCGGCAAGTGCTCGATCGCGTTGATCACGCTCGCCGGCAAGCCGCGTACCGGCGTGATGCCGCCGCGTGCGGCCGGCGCGGAGGTCGATTTCGAGTCCGCTTACGGCGCGACCACGCACAATGCCTATGGCATGTGTGCCATGCGCCACATGCACGACTATGGCACCACCAGCGAGCAACTCGCGTGGATCAAGGTCGCGGCCTCGCATCACGCGCAATACAATCCGCATGCGATGCTCAAGGACGTCGTCACCGTCGAGGATGTGCTGAACTCGCCGATGATCTCCGATCCTCTGCATCGCATGGATTGCTGCGTCGTCTCCGATGGCGGCGGCGCGCTGATCGTGACGACGCCGGAAATCGCCAAGAGCCTGAAGAAGCCGCTGGTCCGCCTGATCGGCCATGGCGAGGCCATGAAGGGCCCGCGCGGCGGCAAGGATCTCGACCTCACATACTCCGCCGGCGTCTGGTCCGGCCCGCGCGCGTTCGAGGAAGCCGGCATTACGCCGAAGGACATCAAATACGCCTCGATCTATGACAGCTTCACCATCACCGTCTTGATGCAGCTCGAGGACCTCGGCTTCTGCAAGAAGGGCGACGGCGGCAAGTTCGTCGCCGACGGCAATCTGATCTCGGGTGTCGGCAAGCTGCCGTTCAACACCGATGGCGGCGGCCTCTGCAGCAACCATCCCGTCAATCGCGGCGGCATGACCAAGATCATTGAGGCCGTCAGGCAGCTGCGCGGCGAGGCGCATCCGAAGGTGCAGGTGAAAAATTGCGATCTCGCCATCGCCCACGGCACCGGCGGCCTTCTGGGTGTTCGCCACGCCGCCTCGACGGCCATTCTGGAGCGCGTGTGATGAGCGAAGCGAAAAAATATCCGGCCCCGGTGACCAATCCTGAGACCGCCGCATTCTGGGATGCGGCCAAGCAGGGCAAGTTCATGATCAAGCGCTGCACCGCCTGCGGCGAAGCGCATTACTTCCCACGCTCGATCTGCCCGTTCTGCTACTCCGACAAGACGGTGTGGGAAGAGGCGTCGGGCGAGGGGACGATCTACACCTGGAGCCTGATGCGGAAGTCACCGACCGGTCCTTACGCCATCGGCTACGTCACGCTGAAGGAAGGACCGTCGGTGCAGACCAATTTCGTCGACTGCGATCTCGAGAAGCTGAGGATCGGCCAGAAGGTGAAGGTGGTGTTCAAGCCGACCGACGGCGCCCCGCTGCCGTTCTTCACGCCGGCCTGATGTGATGCAAGACGTAACCCTCTCCCCTTGCGGGAGAGGGTGGCAGCCGAAGGCTGCCGGGTGAGGGGTCTCTCTCCACACGAGAAGTGTCATTGCGGAGGCAACCCCTCACCCGAGTGAGTTTGTTGCAAGGGCGGTGCTGCCCTCTCCCGCAAGGGGAGAGGGCACATTCTCAACCGCCGTTGCTCGCTGAGAGGAATACCGGGAGGAAACCAGAAAAATGTCCGCCAGATACGAAGAACTCAAAGGCCTGAAAAACCTCGGCCAGAAATACGCCTACGGCGATCGCGAGGTCATGCTCTACGCCTATGGCATTGGCCTGGGTGCAGACCCCATGGACGAGAACGAGCTCGCCTTCGTCAACGAGGGCACGTTCACGCCGCGGCCGCTGAAGGTGGTGCCGACCTTTGCCTCCGTTGCGGCCTGGGGTTCGGGTCCCGGCGAGATGAACCTCAACCGGGTGATGGTGGTGGACGGTGAGCGCGACATCACCTTCCATCAGCCGCTGCCGGTGGCAGCCAACATCACCGCAGATTCCTCCGTGCTCGAGGTCTACGACAAGGGCAAGGACAAGGGCGTCATCATCAGCCACCAGACCGTGCTAAAGAACGAGAAGGGCGAGAAGCTGGCAACGCTGGTTGCCTCGCGCTTCGCGCGCGGCGACGGCGGCTTCGGTGGGCCAAACCTGACCCAGCCCGATCCGCACAAGATCCCGACGCGTTCGCCCGACAAGACCATCGATATCGTCACGCGTCCGGACCAGGCGCTGGTCTATCGCCTCTGCGGCGACCGCAATCCGCTGCACTCTGATCCCGAGTTCGCCAAGAAGGCCGGCTTCCCGCGCCCGATCCTGCACGGCATGTGCACCTACGGCATCACCTGCCGCGGCGTGCTCCAGACCTATGCCGACTACGACGCCAGCGCGTTCCGCCAGCACGTCGCGCGATTCTCTTCGCCCGTCTATCCCGGTGAGACCGTGACCATGGACCTCTGGAAGGACGGCAACGTGATCTCGTTCGAGGTCAAGGTGAAGTCGCGCGGCGTCACCGTGATCAAGAACGGCAAGACGGTGCTGGGTTAGGCAGGCGCCGATGTCTCGCGCCCTCGCCCCGTTCTTACGGGGAGAGGACGGGGTGAGGGGCCCTCGCCACGAGCCGAGACGATAGTGAGACCTGTACCCCTCACCCGATCGCTACGCGATCGACCTCTCCCCGCAAGCGGGGCGAGGTTAGAAAAATAAACAGGGAGAAGCCACCATGGGACTACTCGACGGCAAGGTCGCGCTGATCACCGGCGCGGGAGGCGGGCTCGGTGAGGCCTACGCCAAGCTGTTCGCGAGGGAAGGGGCCTCGGTCGTCGTCAACGATCTCGGCGGCCCCCGCGACGGCTCAGGCGCCGACAAGTCGATGGCGCAGCAGGTGGTGGATGCGATCAAGGCCGAGGGCGGCAAGGCGGTCGCCAACGGTGCGGACATCTCCACCATGGAAGGCGGCCAGTCGGTGTTCGACGACGCCATCAAGCACTTTGGCCGCGCCGACATCCTCGTCAACAACGCGGGTATCCTCCGCGACCAGACCTTTCACAAGGCCAGCGAGGCCGACTGGGACAAGGTCATCAAGGTGCATCTGAAGGGCACCTTTTGTTGCACCATGCCGGTGTTTCGCTGGATGCGGGAAAACGGTGGCGGCGTCATCGTCAACACCTCCTCGACGTCAGGGCTGATCGGCAATTTCGGCCAGACCAATTACGGCGCGGCCAAGGGCGGCATCTGGGGCCTCTCCAACGTGCTGGCGATCGAGGGCCGCAAGTACAACATCCGGATCTGGACGCTCGCCCCGGGCGCGCTGACCCGCATGACCGCAGACCTGCCCCGCTATAAGGAGAACCCCGGCGCGGCGCTGGGGCCGGACGGCATCGCGCCGGCCGTGCTATACATGGTCAGCGATTTGTCGGGCGACCAGACCGGCAAGGTGCTGGGCGTGTCCGGGCCCCGCGGCGTGCGCGAAATGCGGATGATGGAGATGGAAGGCTGGAAACCGCCGCACTCGGGCTGGAACGCCCAGGACATCGTCGATCACGCCAAGGAGATCTTCTTCTCCGAGGAGCAGATCAAGATGGGCGCGCGGAGGTTTTAGGCTTTTTTGTCGTTCCGGGGCGTGCGAAGCACGAACCCGGAACCTCGAGATTCCGGGTTCGCGCTGCGCGCGCCCCGGAATGACGGAGAAAGAGAGAGACTGATGAAACTCACCGCCGACGCCAAGGGCACCTTCGCAATCGCGCCGACGCCGTTCCACGACGACGGCCGGATCGACGAGCGCTCGATCGACCGCCTGACCGATTTCTACGAGGAGGTCGGCTGCGACGGCGTCACGGTGCTCGGCATCCTCGGTGAGGCTCCCAAGCTCGATGCCACTGAAGCCGAGCGGGTGGCGGTGCGCTACGTCAAGCGCGCCAAGAAGATGCAGGTGATCGTCGGCGTCTCCGCACCGGGCTTTGCCACCATGCGCTCGCTGGCGAAAGCCTCGATGGACGCCGGCGCGGCCGGCGTGATGATCGCGCCGCCGCCCTCGCTTCGCACCGACGACCAGATCGTCGGCTATTTCAAGCAGGCGGCCGAGGCGATCGGCCCCGACATTCCCTGGGTGCTCCAGGACTATCCGCTGACGCTCTCGGTCGTGTTCACTCCCTCGGTGATCCGCAAGATCGTCATGGACAATGCGAACTGCGTGATGCTCAAGCACGAGGACTGGCCGGGCCTGGAGAAGATTTCGACCCTGCGCGGCTTCCAGAAGGACGGCTCGCTGCGTCCGCTCTCGATCCTCTGCGGCAATGGCGGCACATTCCTCGATTTCGAGATGGAGCGCGGCGCCGACGGCGCCATGACCGGTTACGCGTTCCCCGAACTCCTGATCGACGTCGTGAACCTCTCCAAGGCCGGCAAGCGCGATGCCGCGCATGACATCTTCGACGCGCATCTGCCGCTGATCCGCTATGAGCAGCAGCCCGGCGTCGGCCTCACCGTACGCAAATACGTGCTGCAGAAGCGCGGCATCATCGCCTCCAGCGCGCAGCGTAAGCCCGGCGCGACCATGACGGCGACGGCGAAGGCGGAGGTCGACTACCTCTTGTCGCGCGTCGCCCGTTTCGACAAGCGCGCCAATCTCGGCCCGCAATCCAGCGCTGCAGGTTAGTTGAATGCCCGAGACATCAGCATCACGCCCGGCCTCGACGATCCTCCTGCTGCGCGATGGCGTCAAGGAAATCGAAGTCTTCATGATGGTCCGCCATCATCAGATCGAGTTCAACTCGGGCGCGCTGGTGTTTCCCGGCGGCAGCGTCGATGCCGGCGATCAGGAGATCGTCGCCCGCGCCGACCTCTATTCAGGCAGCGAGGGCTTGAGCGAGGCCGACCGCGGTTTTCGTATCGCCGCGATCCGCGAGACTTTTGAGGAGAGCGGCATCCTGCTGGCGCGGTCGAAGGACACAGGCGCGCCGGTCGATGCCAAACGCGCAGGCGAGATCGCGGACGCGCACCGCATCGCGCTCAACGAGCACAAGATCAGCTTCCTCAGTATTCTCGCCGACAACGGCCTCCAGCTCGCGCTCGACACGCTCGTGCCCTATGCGCACTGGATCACGCCGGAGGGCATGCCGAAGCGGTTCGACACCTGGTTCTTCCTCGCAGCAGCGCCGCCCGACCAGCTCGGCGCGCATGACGGCCGTGAGTCCACCGACTCCATCTGGGTCTCGCCGCGCGAGGCGGTGGAGGGCGGCGAGAGCGGCCGTTTCAAGCTGCCGTTCCCGACCACGCGCAATCTGATCCGGCTCGCCAAGCAGCCAAACGTGAACGCTGCGATGGAGCACGCCCGCGGCATGTCCATCATCACGGTGATGCCTGTGATGACCAAGACCGAAACCGGGCGCCAGCTCCGCATCCCTCGCGAGGCAGGTTATGACGGCGAGGTGTTCGAGGTCGGCGCGGTCGGCTGATACACTTCGACACACAACGAAGTATTAGCGAGCGGGGACGCGCTAGGTTCCGTCTATTGCGAAATGGACGGGACGGACGATGGATATCAGGCAGGACACCAACATCGCCGTCGAGCTGGCGCTGCTGGTCGCGCTCGCAACGCTCTGGGGCGGCTCCTACACCTTCATCAAGCTCGGCGTCGCCACCATCCCGCCGATCACGCTGATCGCGGCGCGCACGGCGATCGCGGGGCTGCTGCTGCTCCTCGTGATGTGGGTGAGGGGCATTAGGATGCCGACGGATGCCGCGACCTGGCAGCGCTTCGCGTTCCAGGCCGTGCTCAACAGCGTCATTCCCTGGACGCTGATCGCCTGGGGCGAGCGCCACGTCGATGCCGCGCTTGCCACCATCCTCAACTCGGCCGGACCGATCTTCACCTTCCTGCTCACCGCAATCGTCACCCGCCACGAGGCGACGACGCCGCGAAAGCTGATCGGCGTGGTCGCAGGCATGGCCGGCATCCTGCTGATCGTCGGCGTCGATGCGGTCCATGACATCGGCGGCGGCATCGTTGCGGAGGCCGCGATCGTCGCCGCCACCATCTGCTATGCCTGCGCCGCGATCTTCGGCCGCAGCTTCAAGGGCCTCGATCCCATGGCGCCGGCGGCCGGCTCGCTGCTGACGGGGGCGGCGGTGCTGATCCCGGCCTCGCTGGTCGTCGAGCAGCCCTGGATGGTAACGCCCTCGCTGAGCTCGGTGCTGGCCCTGCTTGCGCTCGCCGTATTCTCGACCGCGGCGGCGTTTGCGATCTACTTCCGCCTGATCCAGACCCTGGGCTCGGTCGGAACCACCGCGCAGGCGTACTTGCGTGTTCCCATCGGGGTCGCCATCAGCGTCGCCTTCCTTGGCGAGACCCTGAGCCGGACCGCCTGGATCGGGCTCGCCTGCGTCGTCCTCGGCGTCGCCGCCATGACGATCCCGGCTGGCCGGCGGGCCAGCGCCAGGGCGTCATAAAGTCGAGACGGAGGAGGGCGGTAGGCCGGAATATTAAGGATATTGGACGTCCCGAGGCATGTTCCCCCGGGCCTGCAATACGTCGTATATTGGGCTACCAGTAGCCCGGTCCTCAAAACACCAATGTCCGCCGAATTGACGCCGACCCCTGAGAAAAAGCGAACATTCTCGCTCTCCATCGGCCAGCTCACCTTCGGCAGCTTCCTCCTGGTGCTGGCGGTGATCCTCGTCACCTCGACCGCGAGCGTGATCGCGATCCGGCACATCGACACGACCTTCGCCGAGCTCCAGCGGCTCCAGAGCGTCGGCGACCTCGCCGAGGACATCGACCGCCGCATGAACGAGCTGCGGCTCGCCGCGCGCGACTTCGTCACTGATCCCGGCGCCGGCATCCAGTTCAAGCAGGTGGGCGAGGCGGCCTCGACCCTCAGCGACATCCTGAAGAAGACCCGCATCGAGCTCGCGCCCGAGCAGCAGGACATGATCGACGGGGTTACCGAGCGGCTGGCGACCTATCGCAGCGGCCTGGAGCGGATCTCGACCCTGATCGACCGACGCGCCCAGCTGCTCGCCGGCCTGCCACCGCTGCGCGACCGGTTCGACGCGGCCGTGTCAGGCACCGCGGACCGCGAGCTGGCCTCCCGCCTGTCCGAGGCGCAGAGCCGGATCGCGCTCGGCCTGCTGGCGCGCAATCCCTCCGCGGCCGAGCAGGCGGCGCAGGGCATGCGGACGATGGACATCGCCGATAGCGGGTTGAAGACGGCCGTCAACGACTATGCCGAGGCCATCATCGCGGTCGCCGTCCGGGAGCGGCAGATCGCCGACATCGACCGCGAGGTGCTGGGCACCGAAGGCCGGCTGATCGGCCGCGTCACCGAACTGCTGCGCGATGTCAGCGACCGCCGCGGCCACGTGCTGTCACGCGACTTCGCCCGCACGCTTGCGGAGGCGCGGTGGCAGAGCATCGTGCTCGGCAGCGTCGGCGTGCTGATCGGCATGGTCGCGGCCGCCTTCGTGGTACGGCGGACCGTCCGGCCGCTGGCAAAGATCGCGCGATCCATTCGCGCGCTCGCGGCCGGCGAGAAGAACACCTCGATTCCCTCGGCCGACCTCGACAACGAGATCGGCGACATCGCGCGCGCAGCCGAAGTGTTCCGCCGCGCGCTGGAGGAGGCCGACACCGCGCGCGAGGCGGCGGTGCGCGCGCTCACCGAGCAGCGCCTTGCGGAAGAGAGCTATCGGAAGCTGTTCGAGGGCTCGGTCGACGGCATCTACGTGACGACGCCGGCCGGCGACCTCCTCAACGCCAATCCGGCGCTGGCGCGGATGATGGGCTATGACAGCCCGCAGCACCTGATCGACAGTATCAACGACATCGCCCACACCATCTACGTCCTTCCCGAGGCGCGCGACGAGTATCAGCGGCTGATGGCGCGCGACGGCATGGTGCGCGAGTTCGAGTACCAGGTGCGCCAGCGCAGCGGCAACATCCTGTGGCTCTCCGATAGCGCCACCGGCGTGCGGGACGAGCAGGGCAACATCGTCCGCTACGAGGGCACGCTGCGCGACATCACCGACCAGAAGCGGGCGGAAGACGCCATCGCCGAAGGCCGGCGTCTGCTCCAGCAGGTTATCGATACCGTGCCGGCGGTCATCAATGTCAAGGACCGCGACCTGCGCTACGTGCTGATGAACCGCTACATGGCCGGCATCTTCGGCATCGAGCCCGGTGACGCGCTTGGCCGCACCACCGCGGACCTGATGTCGCGCTACGGCGCGGCCAAGACCGACGAGAACGACAAGCGCGTGCTCAGGCTGCGCAAGGGGCTCGGCTTCTACGAGGAGGAGTACAAGGACGCCGCCGGCAACATGCGGCAATGGCTGGTCAACAAGCTGCCGCTGCTCGACGCCGACGGCGAGATCGAGCGGATCGTCACCGTCGCGCTCGACATCGGCGAGCGCAAGCGCGGCGAGCAGGAGATGCGCAAAGCCAAGGAATCCGCCGAGACCGCGCTGCGCAATCTGCGCGAGACCCAGGCCTCGCTGATCGAGGCGGAGAAGCTCGCGGCGCTCGGACGCCTCGTCGCCGGCGTCGCGCATGAGGTCAACAATCCCGTCGGCATCAGCCTCACGGTCGCCTCCGCGCTGGAACGCAAGACCGCGACGTTTACCTCCGAGGTCGAGCGCGGCGAGCTTCGCCGCTCCACGCTCAACGACTTCCTCAACACCAGCCGCGATGCCTCCTCGCAGCTCGTCTCTAACCTCAACCGCGCCGCCGAGCTGATCCAGTCGTTCAAGCAGGTCGCGGCCGACCGCAACTATTCGGACCAGCGCAATTTCGATCTCGGCGACCTCACCGAGCAGGTGGTGATGAGTTTGCGGCCGGGCCTGCGCAAGCACAATCTGACGCTCAACGTCGAGTGCCAGCCGGATCTCACCATGAACAGCTATCCCGGTCCCTACGGCCAGGTGCTGACCAACCTGTTTCTCAATTCGGTGGCACACGCCTTCCCGGACGGCCGTCCCGGGACCATCGACATCCAGGTGCGCGAGTCCGGCAAGGACAATGTCGAGATCATCTTCTCGGACAATGGCTGCGGCATGTCGCTCGACGTTCGCCGCCGCGCGTTCGATCCGTTTTTCACGACCCGGCGCGACCAGGGCGGCACCGGCCTCGGCCTGCACATCGTCTACAGCATCGTCACCAATCGCCTCGGCGGGCGGCTCGATCTCGATTCCGAGCCCGGCGGCGGCACGCGTATCCAGATGATCCTGCCGCGCACCGCGCCGCTTGAGCAGGCCGCGGAATAGCTAATCGGCGTCAGCGAGCCGGTGCAGGGTGGCGCCGAAGATCTGGCTGGCCTTGCCGACGAGAGCCGTGCCGGTCATCTCCGCGCGAGTGTCTGTGAAGGTGCCGCTGACGCCGATGCCGACTGGGGCAGGGCCTCCGAACAACGGATTGTCATCGCCCCGCGGCGAGGTGTGGCGCTGCACCAGCACCTCGCCCTTGAAGGTGTTGTCCTTCACGGTGTAGCTGCCGGTGTAAAACAGGTAGGCGTCGCCGCCAAGAATCCTGCCGTCGCGAAACAGAATCACGCCGCTGCCCTTGCCGACTCGACCATCGAGCAGACTCACGTGAATCGAATAGAGGCCGTTCTTCATAACGTCCCGTAGGCCGGCCGCCATCGCCCAATGGCGCAACCGGTAAAGCTTTTATGCCAAAGCGCAATCCCGCGCGCAACGCGGCAGTTTGCCGGCCGCCAAGCTGTCCCCGCAACGCGCACCGTAATTGTCCCGACTTGTCTGTGACACCGATATGACGGTCTCATCATGAGGCGAGGCCAGTCGTTGCGAATCAAGTTGGCCCGCGAAATGCATAACCATTGTTGCACTGGCCGCGGGGTGCTGGAGCAAGACAAACGTGAGCAACTGGATCGATTCCGGCGGCGATGAGCCGCGTCTATACAGTGCGCGTCCCACGATTTGCAAAAACGAACGATGGCGGATTGGCAGCGCGGCACGCTGGCGAGGTGTGACGAAGCTGGCCTGCGCAATCGCGCTGATCGCGCTCGCTGCCCCGTTCGGGCACGCGCGCGACCGCGGCCAGTTCGTCAACACCAACGCCGATCTGAAGGCCTGGTTCGACGGCCTGCGCAGCGGCAAGGGGCCGTGCTGCTCCGATGCCGACGGCTCGGCGCTCTCGGATACCGACTGGGAGAGCAAGGACGGGCACTATCGCGTCCGCATCCCGCGTTCGGGCTCCATGCTCGATCGCCAGCAGCAGCAGGAGATGGTCTGGGTCGACGTGCCCGAGGAGGCCGTGATCTCGGAGCCGAACCGGGTGGGGCGCACCATGGTGTGGCCGATCTACGGCTACATGGGCGTGACCATCCGCTGCTTCATGCCCGGTAGCATGACGTAGCGCCACCGCACGGTGCTCGCGCGGCGGCTGATGCCTGATGCGGCTTGCGTCAGGTGTATTTCTTGTCGCGCTCGAGCAGCTCGATGGAGATGCCTTCCGGGCCGCGGATGAAGCATATGCGCACGCCGGGGCGGATCGTGGTCGGCTCGCGCGTGAAGGTGACGCCCTTGGCCTTGATCTCGGCCGCGACGGCATCGATGTCCTTCACCGTGAGGCCGAAATGGTCGAGGCCTTGATGCGGGTGCGGGGGCGGCGGGTTGACGGCGTTGTCGCCCTCAAGCGGCGCGATGAAGATTTTTGCGCCGCCGAGGTTCACGTCGATCCGCCCGGGAGCGTGCACGATCTCACCACCCAAGACGTCCCGCAGCCAGGTCGCCGTGGCCTCCGGATCGGGGCTGCGCAGATGGACGTGATCCCAGGTGACGACGAATGGCATGTCTTGTTCTCCCGACAGGGTCTTTCGATGTTGCAGTGCATGTTAGCGGCCCAGGAGGATGATCGCCACCGCCCTTGCCGACTCGGCTGAAGCGCGGGAACCTTAGTTCGTCTGCCGGATTAAGGTAAACAGCGGCCAGATCTGTCGTCCAACGGGCTGTGGTCGCTATCGGTGCAACGATGAACGCCAGGCTTGACCGTATCGGTTTGGGACGTTTCGCCGGGAGCGGCGAGCGGCTGGCGCGGAGCGTGACGATCGCGAGCGTCTCATTCGGCCGCAGTCTTTTATGGTTGCTGGCGGCCATCATCGTCGGCTGCGGTGTCTGGATGCTGCTGCCTCTTTCCAAGGGCAACAGCGCCGAGCCGGCGAAGCCTGAGCTTGCATCCGTCGAGACGACGCCTTCGGGCGATGCATCAGCAGCGGTCACGCCGGCTTCTGAAGCCCAGGCGCCGTCGGCAATGGCCGAACTCGGTCATCTCAGGATTTCATCACAGACCTGGCGCCGCGGCGGCCTCGGCTCGAAGGCACTGGTGACGTTCACGCTGCGAAACGACAACGACTATGCCGTAAAGGATATCGAGATCGTTTGCGCATTCGCACGACGCGACGGCAGCCATCTCACCGATCGCACCCGCGTGCTGGCCGAGCCCGTCAACATGAAGAGCCGCAAGACGTTTGCGCGCGTCTCCGTCGGCTTCGTCAACGTGAACGCGGATCAAGCGAAATGTTCGCTGGTCGCAGCACGGCGCACCTGAAAGACGGCGTCCTCCGGTAGCGGAAAAGTTACCGTCCGCAGCCCTCCGCACCCCTTGGCCAAAAATCTTGGCGTTGCCAATTGAACCAAAGGGCCGGGCTAGGAACCAATTAGAGTATCGCCTGTTAAGGCGGAGAGCCCACGCGGGGATGCGGGGGGCGGAGTGCGGCCAATGCCCATCTTTCGGTATTTCGTCTATGTCGGTGGAGCTTTGCTCGCACTGTTGTTCGCGGTCAGCTACCTGGTGCCGGCGGCACCCGTGGCACAGGCTGTTGCCACCGCAAGCAATGATCAACCGCTGATCCGGATCAGGTCCGATCGCCACCTGCCTGAGCGTGTCGTGCTCGACACCACCCAGCCGACGATTGCGGCGCCTGTGGTGAAAACAGCCGTGGCGGCGCCTCAGCCGCCGGACGCCGCGTCGGCAGCCGCCCTTGCGGAGATGTCGGCCAAGGCACGGGTACGCGAGACGTTCGCCCAGTTCACCCCAGGCTCAAAGGCTGATGCTACCAAGAAAGCCGACCTCAAGCCGCAGGCCCCGGTCAAGCGCAAGGTCGCCCGGGCGCATCCGGCTCCGCAGCGCGGTCAGCCTATGATGGTGATGGCGCAGCGGCCGCAGTTCGGCTTCTTCAACAGCACCTGGTAAGAACGGCTCTGACCCGGCTGGCTCGAAACGAGACCGGGAGGGCTTTTTATTGGCCAGTCTCTCTGCTAATTCGAAGCCGTCCGAACGCCGCCCGCCTTGCTGGCTCGCCAGTCGCGGTCCCCGGCGCTTCTCGGTTGCGGCCCTACGGACGGGCCAGGGCGCTCGTAGCTCAGCTGGATAGAGCATCGGATTTCGATTCCGAGGGTCGGAGGTTCGAATCCTTCCGAGCGCGCCACGCCTTTGCTTTGTCCTGCCCGCGTGCCGGGTTCCGGGTCATCGCCGCAAGGCCTGCCGGTCAGTCCGCCGAAAACCTGGTCTGCCGGCCCCGCGCCAGCGTGTCGGAGGGCGCCTCGTGGAACGTCGCGCGATAGGCCGCGGCGAACTCGCCGAGATGATGGAAACCCTGGGCGCGCGCGCATGTGGCGACGGTGGCACCGCCGCCTTTCAGGAGCCGGGCGCGGGTGGCCCATAGCCTTTTGAGACGGATGTACTGGTGCAGGCTCATGCCGCGCACTTGGCTGACCGCGCCGCCGAGCGTGCGGATCGAGACGCCGAACTCGCCGGCGAGATCGGCGGTGTAAATCGGGGCGGTCGGATAGGCTGCGACGTAGTCGTCGATCCGTTGCACCAGTTTGGCCGACCGGTCGGCCTGAACCGAGGCGGTCCGATGCGAGGGCGGCTCGATCCGGAACAAGTCATCGAGCGCGAGCAGCAGGCCCTCCTGGAGATGGGCGGCGGCCTCGGTGGTTTCGAACAGGAACGGCTGCACCGATGCGGTTCGCAGAATGTCGAGCAGCAGCTGCCGCGTGTGCAGCAGCGCGGGCCTGTTGGCGACATAGGCCCGCAGATCGTCGGCATGGTCGAACCAACCCCGGTCTTTCAGGCCGGGAGAGAAGATGATCATCGCATAATGATTGGTCTGCGGTTCGACGAAATGGCACTCTTCGTTGCCGCGGAGCGCAACGAAGAAGCGCGCGTCGAGATCCATTCCGTTGGCATTGACCTGAAGGTCGTCGGTCATGGACAGGATCACCATCCCGCCCGGCATCCGATAGGCAGCGTCGAGGATGCGCGCGAATGACTTCATCACGATGATGCGGCATGCCGGCAGCGAAACGACGGCGCGGGCTGCGGCGAAGTTCAAGACGTCGAGCGGAATGCTTCTCGCGTCCTCCATCGACTCGATCGGCCGAAACGCATCGACGTCGGCAAAGCCGATCAGTTGAAGCGCGGAGGACGGGACAAGGGCGTCGAACAACATACGTCAGGCCGGCTGCTGCAATGTGACAATGAAATGAATGTCGGCACTTTGCCATCAATGGCGAAACATCCGGCTTCAGTAAACCGGATTCCGGGCCGTAGTATTGCGGACATCATGCCAAGGGTGGTCAGGCCAATGTCACCGTCAACGTTCCCGGCTCATCGGCTGGCCGGAGGCGAGGTCGATGAAATGCAGCCGCGTGCAGGCGGGACAGGCGAAGGACGCAAAGCTGCGTCCCTCCTGTCTCTGCTGCCTTTCCAGATGCGTCTGCACATTCATGCCCGTCTGCGGGCATCGAAAAACGATCAAATCGGCCATCGTCGCAGAATGACGGCTTGGCGGATTTCCACTTTGATCTAGATCAGTTTTGTAAGCGCTCCAGGCGATCGCGCCGGTACGCATAGGCAGTTTTCGATTCCGCAAAAGCGAAGGGGCCTCGAGGGCCCCTTCGAATGTCACCAGCGGCGATAGCCGCCGTAATAACCATAGTAGCGCGGACCGTAATAGCGGGGCCCATAATACTGTGGGCCGTAATATGGCCGTGGCCCGTAATATCCATAGTAGTTCGGGCGCCACCAGCACCGTCCCCAGGCGTTGCAGACCATGCGGACCTGCTCGACGCCGGAGACCTGCGGTGCCGCAGGCGCGGGCGCAATGGGCATGGCGGACGCCGCCGGCGATGCCGCGAGAGCACCGAACAGGGACGCGGCGACGAGGCCAATCTTGAGATTCATGATGTCTTCCTCTGCTTACGCGATGCAGGATATCGAAGTTGTTCTGATCAAATTGTGGCGGAACCGAAATGTAATACTGATGAACAAATCTTCAGCCGTTCGCCCCAAGTCTGAACTTGTTTAGTCTCGCCAGACTATCCCAGGTTCGCACACATGACCAATGCTGCATCTGCCCTGCTGTTGGCCCGCAGAACATCGCGGTCATGCTTGATCTTGCGCAATTCATCTATGCGGCTTCATCCCTAGTCTTGTCGCGGTGACCAGTCTTTCGAGAAACGCGAAGGACGGGCCCGCAAGATGCTTGGAGCTGTGCAAATGGATAAAATGAGATTGGACAAGGGTGATTGGCTGGTCGTGTGCGACGGGCGCAAGGCGCTCATTCTGGAAAACCGCGGCGACGAGATGTTTCCGAACCTCCACACCAGGGAGGTGCACGAGCAGCCCAATCCGGCGACCAGCGCACAAGGAAGCGATGCGCCGGGTCGATTGCATGGGGCGGCCGGTGGCGCTCGCAGTTCGGTCGAGCAGACCGACTGGCACGATGAGGCCGAGCGCGCCTTCCTGCGGAGCCTTGCTGGCCGGCTCGATGCCGCCGTCAGTACGGGCGAGACCTCGGCCCTGACCATGGTAGCCTCACCACGCGCGCTCGGCATGATCCGCGCCGACTATTCGGACGTCCTGCGCAAGGCGCTGCAAGGCGAGGTCGGCAAGGACCTCGTCAAGCTGCCGGTCTACGAGATCGAGAAGCAGCTGCTGCGGTCGGGCGCCGGCCGATAGCGATGCCCGCGCTGGCGCCCCTCAGAAGCAGGGGTGCCGGCGGCGGTCCTGACCGACATAGGCGGCGGCGCTGCGGTAGCAGTGGTTGGTCGACGGGCCGTCGTAAAAGGCGAAGGTGCCGGGCGTGATGCCGGGGCCGTAATTGTGCAGATAGCTGATCGGGTAGGGCAGCGGGTTGGCGTGATAGCGGTGGTACCGGTGATGTCCCCGCGCTTCTGCAAGGCCAGGGACCAGGATTGCGGCCGACAGGGCAGCAACTGCGGCTACAAGCGTCAACTTGCTCATCTCGATTCTCCGGAACCCGCGCGAATAGGTCGCTCATCTATAGCCATTTCGGGCCGCCGGGGCACCCGTCCGAAGGTCCGAAAACGAGGCCAATCCTGCAGATTCCGGGGAGGGTGTGACAGAATTGCCGGAAATGGCCTCCAGGGCTGCCCATTTTTGGCCTTTTCGGGATGCTTAACGAATTCCCCACACAAGTATGACCAAAGAGAATTCGATCAAGAATCCTGCCGCCGGCCTTATGGGGCTCCTTTGAGGCCGGTCCATTCCTGAAGGCTGTCGCCGTCACGCCGCCATGCGCATCACGCTTCTGAGCTTGCTGTTGCTCTCCGTCGCCGCCGCCACGCCGGCGCGAGCCGAGTTGCACATCACCCGTGATCACGGCGGCTATGTCGAGGAGTACAAGGTCAAGTACAAGCGCGTCCGCGACAAGGGCGAGCGCGTCATCATCGACGGCATCTGCAACTCGGCCTGCACCCTGGTGCTCGGCATCGTGCCGATGAACAAGATCTGCGTGACGCCGAAGGCGAGCCTCGGCTTCCACCAGGCCTATTACGACAAGGCCTTCACCTTCGGCATCAAGGTCACCAGCGCGGAGGGGACGTCCGACCTGATGTCCTACTACCCTGATTCAGTGAAGGACTGGATCCGCCGCAATGGCGGGCTCACGACCGATATGAAGAAGATCAAAAACGGCGTCGAGCTCTGGAAGATCATCGACCCTTGTCCGGAAGAATGGTGAGCGGCTGAGCTGAGCCGCCTGCCGCAGCGCAACACCGCTCAGGTACAAATTCGCATTGCCGCATAGGCCCCCATCAGGCATGAGGGCGGCAATGAACCATAATCAAGAAGCCCTGACCGCCCGCGCCGCGCCGATCCTGTTCGTCGTGCTCTGGAGCACCGGATTCATCGGCACCAAATACGTCATCAACAACGCCGATCCCTTGACCTATCTCGCCATCCGCATGGCGATCGTGGTCGGCCTGATGGCGATCATCGCCGGCATCGCGCGGCCGAAATGGCCGGATCGTGCCGGCATTGCGCATAGCGCAGTTGCCGGGATCCTCGTTCATGGCTTCTATCTCGGCGGCACCGCGATCGCGATCGCGCATTCGATCCCGGCCGGACTCTCGGCGCTGATTCCGGGCCTGCAGCCTATCCTGACCTCGACCATCGCCAACCGCTGGCTCGGCGAGAAGGTGACGCCGGTGCAATGGGGCGGGCTCGTGCTGGGTCTCGGCGGCGTGGTGATGATCCTGCACAACCGCCCGATGACCGGCGAAGCCGGGCTCGGCTGGCTCGCCTCGGTGGTCTCTCTGATCAGCATCACGCTCGGCACGCTCTATCAGCGCCGCTACTGCAACCACATCGACTGGCGCGCGGGCAATCTCGTGCAATACGTCTCCGTCACCGTCTTCTTCGCAATTGGCGCCTTCCTGTTCGAGGACCGCGTGGTGCACTGGACGCGCGAGTTCGTGCTCGCGTTGGCCTGGCTTGCCGTCGCGCTCTCGATCGGATCGATCGGGCTGCTGTACTGGCTGATCCGCCACGCCGCGGCGACCTCGGTTGCGAGCCTGTTCTATCTGGTGCCGGCGGTGACCGCGCTGATGGCCTATCTGCTGTTCGGCGAGAAACTCGATGCGCTGGCGATTGCCGGCATGGCGATGTGCGCAGCCGCGGTGTTCGTGGTCAACCGGCGGTTCTAGGCGGATGGTGAGGTGCGGCGGAATACATCCCTGACGTGCAGGATGCGCCGTGTTAGGCTGAACCCATTTCAGCTTCCCCTTTGACACGGTGATTTCCATGAAGAAGGCGAGACGTGCGCTGCTCGGCCGGTCCCTGAAGCCGGTCCGGATTGCCTGCATCAACTACGCGGAGGAGTCGATCAGTGGCCGCATGATGAGCCGGCTTACCGCGGCGCTGCAGAAATGCTACGACAAGCACTTCCTGCCCGTATGGGGCTATCCGGTCGATCTCTATGTCACCCGGACGCCGAAGCCGACGGATTGGCAGCTGGTCTATTTCGACGATGCCTCGCACAAGAACATGCTCGGGCGCCACGAGCTGACCCATCGCGGCCAGCCGATCTCGAAAATATTCGTCAAGGCGCTCGGCGGCGAGCCGGTCAGCGTCGCTGCCTCGCACGAGCTGTTCGAGATGGTGCTCGACCCCATGGCCAATCTCTGGGCCGACAAGAATCCGAACACCCAATATGCCTATGAGGTCTGCGACGCCGTGGAGGAGGATTCCTTCCGCGTCGGCGGCTTCGAGATGTCGAACTTCGTCTACCCGTCCTGGTTCGAGCCATTCAAGCATCCCCGCGGCACCAAGTTCGACCACAAGGGTACACTGAGGGAGCCGTTCTCGATGACCGAGGGCGGCTACGTCATCAAGAAGGTCAACGGCAGGAAGGTGATCAAGGCGTTCGGCTCGCCCGAAAAGCGGCGGCGCTTCAACGCCGAGGACCGGCGCGGTCATCGCAGCGAATTCCGCGATCCGCAAGGAGAGCATCACCCGGGCCGGCGGGCGGCCAAACGGCGAGGGTAGGTATTGCTGGAGCCGTCTCCGGGCGCGCCCGCACCCGGAGACGTGCTCGACCTTGCGATCAACGCTTGGACTTCTTGGCCTTCTTTTTCTTTTTTGCGGCCTTCTTCGCGGATTTCTTCACCGCCTTCTTCGCGGTCTTCTTGGCCGCCTTCTTCGACGACTTCTTTGCGGCCTTCTTCGAAGACTTCTTCGCCTTCTTCCGCGCTACTTTCTTCGCGACCTTCTTGGCGGCTTTCCGGACCTGCTTGACGGCAGTGACTGCGGCATCCTTGGTCGTTTCCACGGCGGCGGTGATCGTCTCCATCGCCTGTTCGGTGATCGGCTTCTCTTCGTCCATATCGTCCCCCACGGTTTGTATGGAGCGATGACGATAGCGGGTTTCATAATTGTGTCAAAGCAACGCTCGACCTTTGCGGATCTTTGCGTAGGCCGCGAGTGCGCGCTCGCGTCCCCTGGTGTGATCGATGATTGCTTTCGGATAGGTCTTGCCGAGCGTGACGTCGGCGCTGGCAAGTTCGATCGGCGTTGCTTGCCAAGGCTGGTGGATCAGCTTTGCCGGTAGCTCCTTCAACTCCGGCACCCAGCGCCGGACATACCTTCCATCAGGATCGAACTTCTCGCCCTGGAGTGTTGGGTTGAACACGCGGAAGTAGGGCGCGGCATCGGCGCCGCAGCCGGCGACCCATTGCCAGTTGGCGGGATTGCTGCCGGCATCCGCATCGACCAGCGTGTCCCAGAACCAGCTCTCGCCGTCGCGCCAGTCGATCAGGAGGTGCTTGACCAGGAAGGATGCGACCACCATCCGGACCCGGTTGTGCATCACGCCAGTGTGCCAGAGCTCGCGCAGGCCAGCATCGACGATCGGGTAGCCGGTGGCCCCGCGCTGCCAAGCGGCGAGCGCTTTCTTGTCGCGCTTCCAGGGGAATGCGTCGAAATTGGCTTGCAGGTTTTCGGTGGCGAGGTCGGGATGATCGTGCAGCAGGTGGCGGCAGAACTCGCGCCAGCCGAGCTCGCTCAGGAATTTTTCGATGCCGGGCCCGATCGCGGGATCCTCCGCCGCTGCAAAGCGCGCGGTGTGCCAGACCTGGCGCGGGCTGAGCTCGCCGAACCGCAAGTGCGGCGACAGGCCTGAGGTGCCCTCGCGGTCCGGACGGTCGCGATCGCCGACATAGGAGCGGGCGGTGTGCTTGAGGAAGTCGCGCAGCCGCGCGTGGGCCGCGGCATCGCCGGGGGTCCATGTCTCGCGCAGGCCACCCGCCCAGTCCGGCTTGGCCGGCTCAAGCCGCCAGCTTTCCAATGTGTCGCCGGCGATCGTCGGTGCAGGATGTAGCTGCTTCGGTGCGGGCAGCGGCTTTGGCGGATCGCCGAGCGACAGCACGCGCCGCCAGAACGGCGTGAACACGCGCAGGCCCCGACCTTCCTTGTTGCGGATCGCGGAGGGCGGGGCCAGCAGGTCACCGGGAAAGCATTGCGAGTCCACGCCGAGCTTTGCCAGCGCCGCTTCGAGCTCGCTCTCAACCGCCTTGTGCGGCGCCTGCTCGATCACATTCCAAAAGACGGCGCGGGCGCCGCTCTCGCGAGCCAGTCCGGAGATCACTTTGGCCGCCGCTCCCCTGCGCAGGATCAGCGACCCGCCGCGCGCGATGATCTCGGCGCCGAGCGCCCGCAGCGACTGCGCCAGCCACCAGCGCGCCGCGCCGCCCGGCGCCCGTCCAGCGGTCTCGTCCAGCACATAGAGGCAGATCACCGGGGCGCCGGTCTTTACCGCGGCATGGAGGGCAGGGTGATCCGACAACCGGAGGTCTTCGCGGAACCAGACAATGATGGGCGGCGCGCTTGGCGGGGTCAGGAGGGCCTCGTTTACAATTTGGAAACCATGCCGCGGGCCGCGCTGTGAACCGTCGTTAATGGGGCCGTAAGCCAATTGCACCAATATGCAGGAATTACGGGGGTCATTCCATTCATGTCCAGCCTTTCAACGGCGAAGTTCCTGCCGCAGTTCAAGCTCGGCACCAAGGCCGTGCTGTGCGCGGTGCTGCTGATCGCCCTGAACACGGCACTGGTGGTCGGAGCGGGCTATTGGTCGCTCACCTCCGCTTTCAATGATCGCGCGCTCCGCGACATCGAGGTCAATCTGCGTACGCTGGCGCTGGCTTTTGCCGAGACCGCTCCCGACGCCAAGATCACGGTGAGGGACGGCGCGGTGGTGCGCGCCGAGATCCCCAGGATGCCCGAATTCAGGGATCACGCCATCGTCGATCGCGCGGTGTCCTATGTCGACGGCAATGCGACCCTGTTCGTGTTCGACGATGCGAGCGGGCAGTTCGTGCGTCGCTCGACCAATGTGAAGAAGGAGAATGGCGACCGCGCCGTCGGCACCCAGCTTGCCGCCGACCATCCGGGCCAGGCGCTGCTGCGCCGGGGCGAAGCCTATAAGGGGCCGGCCACGCTGTTCGGCAAGTCCTTCATGACCGCCTATTTCCCGGTCGTGGACGGGGCCGGCAAGGTCGCCGGCATTCTCTATGTCGGCATCCCCATGGCCCAGTTCGAGAGCATGCTGGCCCGGGCGATCGAGAGCATGGCGGCCGCCGCCGGGCTTGCCGCGCTGCTGGTGCTGGTCCTCACTCTCGTGATCGTCCGCCGCGTCACCCGGCCGCTCACCTCGGTCGCGCGCTCGCTCACGGCGCTGGCCGAAGGCCAAAGCGACGTCACGATCGAGTGCGAGGATCGCGCCGACGAGATCGGGGAGATCGCCCGCACGGTCGCGGTATTCAAAAGCAATTCACTGGAGCGGGCGCGCCTGCGCAGCGAGCAGGCGGCGGCCACGGCTGCCGCGGCCGAGCAGCGCAAGGCGGAGCTGCGCAATTTCGTCGAGCAGTTCCGCAGCAGCGTCGGCGGCATTCTCGACAAGGTGCTGACATCGTCAGGCGAGTTCGAGCGGGTGGCGCGGCAGCTCACCGACACCGCGCGCTCCACGGCAGAGCTGTCGGCGCAGTCGGCCGGGGCGTCCGAAAGCGCCTCCGATCACGTGCGTTCGGCGGCCTCTGCCTCCGACGAGCTGTCCCAGTCGATCTCCGAGATCACCCGGAGGGTGCAGGAATCGAACGAGATCTCTGCAGAAGCCGTGCGGCAGGCCGAAGCGACCGATCAGCGCATCGCGCAGCTCTCCGAGGCAGGCGCGCGGATCGGTGACGTCGTCAAGCTGATCACGTCGATCGCCGAGCAGACCAACCTGCTGGCGCTCAACGCCACCATCGAGGCCGCGCGCGCGGGCGATGCCGGCCGCGGCTTTGCGGTGGTGGCCCAGGAGGTCAAGACGCTCGCCGGTCAGACCGCGAAAGCGACCGACGAGATCTCGAACCAGATCGCCAGCATGCAGCTTGCAACCGAGGAATCGGTCGCCGCGGTCAAGGGCATCGGCCAGACCATCGAGCGCATCAGCGGCATCGCGAGCTCGATCTCGGCTGCGGTCGAGCAGCAGCGGAGCGCGACCCAGAACATCGCGGCCAGCGTGCGCGCCGCGGCTTCGGGCACCGCCGATGTTGCGGTCAATGTCCGGCACGCAGCCAAGGGCGCGAGCGAGACCGGGGAGACGTCGAGCCGGATGTTTGCATCGGCCCAGGCGCTGTCGGGCGAGAGCCTGCACCTGAAGGCCGAGGTCGACGGCTTTCTGGACCGCGTGCACGCGGCCTAGTTTTCACCCGGTCATTCCGGGGCGGTGCGAAGCACCGAACTCTGGTGCGCAATTGCGCACCAGAGAATCTCGAGATCCCGGGTCTGGTCCTTCGGACCATCCCGGGATGACTTTTTGCGGTCGCTACCCGCGACCGCCAAAAGTCATTTCGGCTGCGGCACGATGCGGATGTAGGGCTTCGGCTCTTTCCAGCCCTGCGGGTAGATCGTCTTGGCCTCATCGTTCGAGACCGAGCCCGCGATGATGACGTCCTCGCCCTGCTTCCAGTCTGCGGGGGTCGCGACGCGGTGCTTGGCGGTCATCTGGAGCGAGTCGATCACGCGCAGGATTTCCTGGAAGTTCCGGCCCGTGGTCATCGGATAGACCAGCACCAGCTTGATCTTCTTGTCCGGCCCGATGATGAAGACGTTGCGGACGGTCTGGTTGTCGGCGGGGGTGCGGGTGAGGGGATCGCCCGAGGTCGAAGCCGGCAGCATCTCATAGAGCTTCGAGACGTTGAAATCGGTGTCGCCGATCATCGGATAGTTGGGAGCCGCGCCTTGCGTCTCCTTGATGTCCTCGGACCATTTGGCGTGACGGTCGACCGGGTCGACCGAGAGGCCCATCAGCTTGACGCCGCGCTTGTCGAATTCCGGCTTCAGCTTGGCGAGCGCGCCGAGCTCGGTCGTACAAACCGGCGTGAAGTCCTTGGGGTGCGAAAACAGGAGCGCCCAGCTGCTGCCGATCCAGTCGTGGAACTTGATCTTCCCTTCGGTGGTCTCGGCTTCGAAGTCGGGTGCGGTGGCGCCGATCGGAAGTGTCATGGTTCTACCTCATCTCATTGAATTTACTTTGGAATTCGTCTCTAGCCCTGGCCGTCAGTATAGGCTGTGAGCGAGCTCAAGTGAACGGGCTCAAGTAAAATGTGAATTCCTTCTCTGAAGGGCCGATTTTCTAGCACCTTTCTGTTACAGGGGCGCCTGCGGCGAAACACCTCCACCGGAGCCACACGGTCTCGATTGCCCCGATAAAGCCTTTTATGACCCGCATCACGCTCGCCCGACGCTCTCCGGAACCGAAATGGTCCTCGTAGCGACTAATCGGCAACCATTGAGAAAAGTCGCGATCCCCCTAGTCAATCATTAACCACCCCTTTACGTCCGCATGAAAATGCTGGTCGGTCGGAAGAAATCTGGAAGTGAACTATGTCTGCCCCTGCGCCTAAGTTGCCGTCCCTCGAGCCGTCCTGCCGCGATACCTCGGCCCATGCACTGACCATCGTGCGCGACGGCGTGATCACGGGCGAAGGCCCGACCACCAAGGGCCGGGTCCATTTCTCGCGCGCGCTCGATGCCGATGACACTGCCTGGTGCGCCCGCATCCTGACTGTCGCCGCCGTCAACGACCAGCCGGTCAGCCGCGCCGAGGCCGAAGTCCTGTTCGAGATCAACGAGGCCGCAACCGAGCGCACCGATGGCGGACGCTTCGACGACCTCCTGGCCAAGGCTGTCGCCCATTACGCGGCCAGCGCCTCGGGCCTGAAAGTGCCGCCGCGCAGCGTCGCGCTCTCGGCCGAGACCGACATCGAGAGCTGGGCGCCGGCCTACGCCTCCAAGGTCAACAGCGAGATGCTGGAGTGGATCGCCGGCCAGATGCGCGGCAAGCGCCACAACAACCGTCGCCTAATGGCGATGGTGGCGACGTTCCTCGGCGCCACCGCGCTGCCTCTGGCGGGCCAGCTGCCGAACGTGTTCGACATCGGCATGTAACAACTAGACTAAGATGTCCTCGCGCCCCTTGCGGGGCGCGAGCGAAGCGGCGGGGTTATTTCCCCGCCGTTTTTTGTTTGCCGGTGTCCGGCTCGAGGCCGAGCGTGCGGCCGGGGAAGCCTGCGGCATCGAAATAACGCTGGCTGCCGACGCGCTGGACGTTCAGCACGGTCTCCAGACCGTTCTCGGACTTCTTCTTCGAGCGCTCCACGGTCTTGTAGGCCTTCGGCACGATGCCGTTCGGCAGCGCCTCCGACATCACGCGGCCGACGAGGCCGCCGTTGCCCGAGCTGCGCAGCCCGAGGAGCTGCGCCGCGGTCATGCCGACGTCGGCATTGCTGACCGGGATCTCGCTGACATAGCCGGTCTTGAAGTCCGGACCGATGGCCGCCATGAAGTTCATGGTGTCGCCGCGGCTGAAGCTGCCATGCATGCCCTGGCCCTGGCGCAGCACGGTGTCGGCGACCTGCACCGAGCAGTTGGTCGGCGCCTCGCCACACTCGCTGGCATAGGAGCGGAAGTTGACGACGATCGCTGGCGTCGGCGTCGCCGACTTGCCGCGCAGGTTGATGCTCGACAGCGGCAGCGTGCCGGGGAAGCGGCCGAGGGAGTCGTCGACGAACAGGCCCGAGACGTAGTCCTGCTCGAGCAGCGCCTTGATCGTCTTCGCGGCGAGCTTCTTGTCCTTGTTGGGCAGGTAGATCAGGTCCGAGCCGCCATTGGTGGCGATGACGAGATCGGGTTTCTCCGGATTGGCTCCGAGCACGCCGTTGCCGGCCTTGGGATGCTTGTTGCCTTCGACCTTCGCGTTCTTGTCGTTGGGGTCGAACAGCGGCAGGTCGAGCGCCTTGGCGAGATCGATCGCCAAGAAGCCCATCGGCAAAAAGTCCTTCGGCGTGTCGTCATAGCTCAGCTTGGCCGAGGGGCTGGTCTTGCTCTCCTTGGAGATGGTCGAGAAGCCGTGGTCGGCCTGGATCATGATGTTGGTGTTGGCGGCGAGCCCAAGCTCGTCCAGCGCCTTGCGGATCTGGGCGAGGTTGTTGTCAACGTTCTTGATGCTGGCCATCGTGCTCGGGCCGTTGATGCCCGGCATGATCTGGTTGAGGCTGTCGCCCTGGTTATGCTGGGTGCCGTCAGGGTCGCGCGACCAGAACACCAGCACGAACGGCTTGTTGCGGGCCTTGAACATCGGCAGCACCACCTTGGTGGTGACGTCGGCGAAATAGGCCTGCTGGGCGACGTTGGCGACCGTGGTGCCCGGCGTCTTGGCATCGCCCGCCTTGCCGTTGTCGCCGCGGCTCGGGGTGGTGAGGGGGAGGCTTGCCTTGGTCAGCGCGTCCTTCATCTCGTCCGAGAGCGCCACGCCGTTCTTGCCGCCAGTGGAGTCGTCGATCACGATCGAGTGCTGGCCCGGCTTCTCCGGGTGGTCAGTGTGGTCCCACTGGTAGGTCGGGCCGACCTTGCCGATCGCCGCGGTGCTGAGGCCCTTGTCGCGGGCCATCTTCAAAACGGTTTCTTCGTTGAGATAGTCGCCCTTGAAATGCTCGTCGATGTCACCGAGCACGGCGTCGTTCTCGATGAAGGGGACGACCGTGTCGCCGGCGGGAACGGAGGTGTAGTTGGTCCAGATCGTGTTGGAGAACACGCCGGTATCGCCGAGATAATGGCCGGTCGACATCGCCGAGCCGTTGGCCATGGTGAAGGTCGGGAACAGCGAGTGCGAGTTCTTGAAGTTGACGCCCTTGTCGCGGACCTCGGCCATCGCCGGCGCCGTTTCAGGGGTGACCTTCAGCGCCCGCAGGCCGTCCGGAATGAACAGGATCAGGTTGCGGGGCGTGTTGTTCTGGGCGGAGGCAAATCCGGTGGACAGCACTGTCAGTCCGGCTGACAGCAACACCAGTGAACGGCGCATCGAAGTCTCCTAGCGGTGAGGCGGCATGGCCGCCGACCGCGGCCCCCGCCTTCGTTTAGTTTTGCTGTATGACAGTTTTGTTACAAGGGCGGACGAGCATGCAATAGGGTTGGGGGAGGGGCCTCAGCCTCACGGACAAGTCATTGCGAGCGTACTTTGTAGGATGGGTAGAGCGAAGCGAAACCCATCGACTTTCTCCTCGCTGAAACATGATGGGTTTCGCTTCGCTCTACCCATCCTACGGCCTCCCGACACACCTTCGCATCCTCGCGGCGCATTTCGCCCGAGCTTTGCCTCGATACCTCACCCTCAACTGAAAGAGGGCGCAGGGAAGACCGGGTGCCGGCCGGGCACCCACGGTCCACTGTGCGAAAGGTGGCAACAAAGAATTTGCACAGCGGCATACAGGTGAAGCCAAACATCCGGCCTTCCCTGCGCAGTGGTTGGAACGGCTTATGTCGTGCGCTCCCCGGGGAGCGATGCACTATTGCCCCCGTCGCCTTGCGGATGGCTGATGCGCGTATCCGGTTGGACAGCACACATCACCGCAAGACTTGGCGCACAGACCCCGGGCGCCAGGACCACACGATTTTGCCGTACGTGAACCACATCTGTCGCAGGCGCGAGGTCTTCGCTCACGGTTGCCCGCCCTGCGAAGCTTCTCGCGCCGATGTGGCCCACGCCCACCGCCGCCCGGTCCACGTTCGTGACGATCGCGATACGCCCTCTTCCTCGGGCCGGAGTACGCAATATCTAACAAAAATCCGAATTCTAATAAAGAGAATTATATTGTCGCCGTGCCGTTGACCCGGATATCGGTGTTTCGTCCCGGCGCAGTGCAAGCAATTGTGGTCAGGACGGTCAATCCGGCGCGCTCGGTACCCGCGTCGCCTGCGCGACCGCCTGCGCCGGCGTCGTCGTCGTTGCATAATCGCCGCCACTGACCAGATCGCGGCGCAGCGATGGCGGCGCCGTATGCAGGGCAAAAATCATTGCGACCTGGGTCCGGTTCTGGAGGCGGTATTTTCGCATGATGTTGCCGATATGCGCCCGCACAGTGTTTTCGGAGATCTTGAGCTCGTAGGCGATATTCTTGTTCTGCAGTCCCCGCGCAATCAGCATCATCAGCTCGCGTTCGCGCGGTGTCGGCGCAATCAAATCCTTCGGATCCCGGCTCATGGCTTCCTCCTCCCTTGGCCTACAAATTGATTTTGGCCCCCCAGCATCTTCTCACTCCGTCTTGAGCGCCTCGATTGGGCTGAGCTTGGATGCCTTGTGGGCGGGGTAAAAACCGAAGACGAGACCGGTGGCGATCGAGAAGACGAGGGAAAGGCCGATCGCCTGGCCGTCGATCGAGGTGATCCACCCGGCCATGCGGGCGACCGTCATCGAGAGCGTGACCCCGCCGCCGACGCCGATGGCGCCGCCGAGCAGGCAGAGGACGAGCGCCTCGCAGAGGAACTGGAGACGGATGTCCCGCATCCGTCCGCCAAGCGCGCGGCGGATGCCGATCTCCCGGGTGCGCTCGGTGACCGACACGATCATGACGTTCATGATGCTGATGCCGCCGACGAGCAGCGAGACCGAGGCGATGGCGACGAGCAGGAGCGCGACGGTGCGGATCGCTCCCTGCTGCGCTTCCATCGCGGCGGCCGGATCCTGGACCTTGAAATCGTCCTCCTGGCCGGCGGGGATGCGATGGCGCTGCCGCAGCAGGCCTTCGATCTCCGATCGCGCCCCTGCCATCTGTCCGTCAGCGGCGACCTTGGCGATGATGTAGGCCACCGAATCCCGGTTGATGTTGCTCGCGCTGCCGAGGAAGCGCAGCTTGGCCGTGGTGAGCGGCACGAAAGCGACATCGTCCTGCGCTGGTCCTTTGCGATCGAGCACGCCGATCACTTCGAGCGGAACCTTCATGATCCTGACCTGCGCGCCGATGGGATCGTCGCCCGGCGCGAACAGCTCGCGCGCGACCGTGCTGCCGAGGATCACGACCTTGCCGGCGCCGGCCTCTTCAGCGCCGGAAAAATAGCGCCCGGTCGCGAGCTGCCAGTCGCGCACCATGAAGTGGCCGGTCGTCGTGCCGTTGATCGTCGTATTCCAGTTCTTGCCCTCGTGGATCACTTGCGCGGTTCCGGCAATCGAGCCAGCCGCGGCCTGGACTTCCGGAATCTGCTCGAGGATGGCCTGCACGTCGCTCTCGGTCATCGTCAGCTTGCTGCCGTCCTTGAGGCGCACGCCGCCCTGGTAGACCGCGCCGGGGGTGATCATCAGCACGTTGGCGCCGATCGACCGGATCTGCTCCTGGAGGCGAAGCTGCGCGCCGGATCCGATCGCAAACACGGTCACGATGGAGGCGACACCGATTACGATGCCGAGCATGGTGAGGAAGCTGCGCAGCGGATTGAGGCGCAAGGCGTGAAGAGCGATCTGAAAGCCCTGAAGCATCGTCATGATACGGCGCTCCGTTTCGGCAGGACCGGAGCCAGGGTTTCATCGGCGATCACCTCGCCGTCATGCAGGCGGATCGTTCGCCGGCACTGCGTCGCGATGCCGGGATCATGCGTGATCATCACGATGGTCTGGCCCGTCCGGTTGAGCGCGGCGAACAGCGCCAGGATCTCGGCGCCGGTGCGGCTGTCGAGCGCGCCGGTCGGCTCGTCGGCGAGCACGATCAATGGAGAGGCGATCAGGGCGCGCGCGATCGCCACGCGCTGCTGCTCGCCGCCCGAGAGCTGCCGGGGGAAATGATGGGCCCGGTGCAGCATGCCGACGGCCTCCAGGCTTTGCTCGGCACGCGCCAGGCGCTCCTTCCGGCCGACGCCGCAATAGACCAGCGGCAGCGCGACATTCTCGATCGCATTGTGGCGGGCGAGGAGGTTGTAAGACTGGAACACGAAGCCGATGCTGCGGGCGCGCAGCGACGACCGGCGGTCTTCCGAGAGATCGGCGACGTTGGCGCCTTCGAGCAAGACCGCGCCTGCGCTCGGCAGATCGAGCAGCCCGATCATGTTCATCAGCGTCGACTTGCCGGAACCGGATGGTCCCATCACGGCGACGATCTCGCCTTGCTCGATGTCGAAGCTGACATTGCGTACCGCAGCCACCGCTATGCCGTCGGTGCGATAGGTTCTGGAGACCGACTGGAGGCTGATGAGGGGCGGAGAGGCGGTCATGATCCGAACCTGATGCCGAAAAATTCCATGCCTGTCGGACGGATCGCCTGGCCGACGGCAACCTGGCTGCCCTCGACCAGGTCTCCGCTCTTGAGCGCGACCTGTTCGGTGCCGGCCGCGCCGACCGTCACGGCAACGCGCTGGAGCGAGCCGCTCGCGGTACGAACCCACACCCCGCTGTTTGCGGCGTCCGGCCGGGTGCCGGAGGGCTGGAATCGCAGCGCGGCGAGCGGGACCTTCAGGACGTCGTCATGCCGCTCGATCACGATCTTCACCAGGGCGGTCATTCCGGGCAGCAGCGCGCCGTCCAGGTTGGAGGTCGCCAGGACGACGGTGTAGGTGACGACGTGCTGCTGGTTCTGCGGCGCCTTGCGCACCTGCCGCACCACCGCCTCGAAGCGGCGGTCCGGGTAGGCATCCACCGTGAAATAGGCGTGCTGTCCGGAGGCGATGCGCCCGATATCGGCTTCGTCGACCTGGGCGTGAATTTCCATGTCCTCGAGGCGGTGCGCGACCACGAAGGTGGTGCGCGATTCCAGCCCGACCGCGAGCGTCTGACCCTCGTTGACGAACCTGCCGACGACGACGCCGTCGATCGGCGAACGGATCACGGTGCGGTCGAGATCGGCCTGCGCCGCGGCGAGAACGGCTGCCTTCTCTGGCACGGCCATGCGCGCCTGCTGCAGTTCCGCCTCGATCCGGCGGACGTCGGCCTGCGCCCCATCCACCGAATAGGAGTTGAGGGACACCATCACCTCCGCCTCGCGCTCCTGCGCGAGGCGGGCGGTGAATTCAGTCTGCGCATCGTCGACCGTCGTCGTCGCCACCACGTTTTGCGACTGGAGCGCCAGCTTCCGCTGGAGTGTCTTCTGCGCGGAGCTCTTGACCGCCTGCGCGCTCTCGAGTTTGGCGGCGAGCACGTCGCGGCTGCCCTTGGCGTTCTGCAGATCGATCCTGGCGCGATCGAGCTTGGCCCGCGCGACCTCGACCAGCGAGCTGGCGACCGCCAGCGAGGCCTTGGCTTCATCCACCTTGGCCGCGAAGCTGCGTGGATCGATCAGGGCAAGCGGCTGATCCTTGATGACACTGTCGTTGAAATCGACGTAGACCCGGGCGAGCTGTCCCGACAGCTGAGATCCCACCTCGATCGTCTTGACCGGCTGCAACGCGCCGGTGACGGTGACGGTCTGCTCGATGCTGCCGCGCTGGATCGAGGCGTAGCGGAACAAAGGCGCATCCACCCCGAAGGTCGGGGCCTCGCGCCCGACGGGCACGAGCAGGCGCTTGGTTGATTCATAGGCCCGGGCGGCTTTCTCGGCGGCGCTGCCGGCTGCGCCGCTGACGGTGGCCGGCCCGGCGGCGTAGAGCGCGGCGACGCCACATGCAGTTCCGAACAAGGCAATGACTGGCACAAATCGCATATCAAAACCCGCCTCTTTGAAATGGTTGCGGGGCATCGCGAGAGATCGCGCTATGGTTGTAAATCTTCCCAAGCGATCCCGATCGTCTCGGCAGTATGTCGCTGGTCCCGGGCTGACGGTCGGGCGCGTTGCATGATCCAGAAGTAAAACCTGCGGGTGCGACGTTTCGTGATTTGCTGGGATCATATACCGGGAGTATTCGATATGACGCGCGCGGTATCGAATTCGATAAGCTGACTGCACGTCGCGTCTGGTCTGCCCAAAAGCAGCTGCCAGCCGGCGTCGACGTCGGCACATGGATGGCGACGCCATGACTCAGTTGGCGATACCGCGCACGCGGCCGGATGGCGGCATCCGCGATACATGCCCCGCCGTGATGCCTGTGGCGCGCTCGATTCCTTGCAATCAGAAAG
Organism: Bradyrhizobium genosp. SA-4 str. CB756; assembly: GCF_000473125.1. Taxonomy (NCBI): domain Bacteria; kingdom Pseudomonadati; phylum Pseudomonadota; class Alphaproteobacteria; order Hyphomicrobiales; family Nitrobacteraceae; genus Bradyrhizobium; species Bradyrhizobium genosp. SA-4. The sequence goes on from NZ_KI421499.1 coordinate 2,264,202, forward strand.
TTCGAGATGTGAACGCCTTCACTCGTCTTGGGCGAGTATTGGCTCTAAGACGTCGAATCGGCGGATCGACGCGCCTCGCTCGATCCGCTCCAACTCATCCAAGCACCTTGTTTGCGGTCACAAAAAGAATGGATGGCTCGTTGCTTGGTCATCGGGCCCCGAGCTGGGGAGTTTGTTGTCATGAGTTCAGATCAAGCCACAGTTTATGTCGTTGACGACGAGATTCAGATTCGAACCGCGATCGGGAGTCTTTGCGAAGAGACTGGACACAAGGTGAGGTTGTTTGCATCGACAGACGAGTTCCTTGCCGAGCGCATGTCCGGGGGGCCTTCGTGCCTCGTGCTCGATGTCCGCTTCCCGGGCACCGCGCCGACCGGCCTCGAGCTTCAGCGTCGGCTCGCGGAGACGGGGGTGCCCATTCCGATCGTCTTCATCAGCGGTCATTCCGATGTCCGCGTCTCGGTCGAGGCCATGAAGCGCGGCGCGGTCGAGTTTCTGCCAAAACCCTTTCGCGAGCAGGAGATCCTCGATGCCATCCGGCACGGCATCGAGCGTGACCGCAGGCGGCTGGAGCGCGAAGACACCGTGCGTGAGGCTCGTCAGCGCCTCAAGACGCTGACGGCGAGGGAGCGCGACATCATGCTGCTGATGGCCGAAGGGCTCGTCGCCAAGCAGATCGCGGCACGGCTCGGCGTCAGCGAAGTGACGGTGAAGGTCCATCGCGCCAGGATGATGCGAAAGCTGGAGCTGCGATCGCCGATCGAAGTGGTGAGATTGATCGACAGCATCAGCCGCGAAGCGGAGGCAACGTGAGCCGTTGCAATAACCGCATATCCGAGCCTGCGCGAAACGAGATCCTGCGCAACGTCTAGTCCGTACCGACTAGCATGAACTGCAGTCTGTCGCACGGAGCACGATCAGTCCAAAGTCATCCCTGTGATGCCAACCTCCTCCAAGACGGCATCTGAACCCAGTCAGACAACTTGGCTAGAAAGGGATACTCCATGCGCAAATTGTTTTTTGCTTCCGTTGCCGTGCTCGCTCTGTCCTCCGCGGCGCAGGCTGCCAACACCGCAACTACGGTGCAAGTCGGGATCGTAAACGGCTCCAGCGTGAACCAGCAGGGCCACGTGAACGACTCCTCGACCACCACCCAGCTCGGCTTCCTGAATTCCGCGACCACCATGCAGGGCACGACCACTCCGTCGCTCAACAATGCGAGCTCGGTGACTCAGGTTGGCGTCTTTGGCAACTCGGCCACCACTGGGCAGGTTGCCACGGGCAACAACACCAGCTCGATCAGCCAGTCCACGCTCTTCGGCCTCCCGCCGAACAACGCTGCCGCCGTTGGGCAGCTCGGCCTCGGCATCAACTCCAGCACCATTACGCAGCACTAAGCCAGCCCCATATCGGCCCCGGGCGCGTCCACCGAGCGGCGCGTCCGGGTGATACTCGACAGGCCATACTCGAAATCACCGCGATCAGGTTGCCTGAACGGGCGGCGGGTCGGCGGCTGACATTTCGCGGAGGATTATGACATGCGCAGGAAATTTTTCGTCACGACGGTCGTCATGCTGAGCGCGCTGAGTGGTGTCGATGCCCAAGCCGCCAACTCGATTAGCGTGTTGCAGTTCGGCGCGACAAATCTCTCGTCCACAGTGCAGACCGGCCCGGTGAACAACACCGCGACGACGCTGCAATTCGGCGCGACCAACACCGCATCGAGCTTGCAGTTGGGATCGCTGGCTTCGGCCAATTCGGCGACGATAGGACAGGGCGGCACGACCCCCACCGCGACCAATAACGCAGCGGTCGGTCAGGTCGGCGGCGCCAACACGAGCTTGATCGGCCAGATTGGCCTGAACAACGCTGCCGGGGTGTCCCAGCTTGGCATTCTGAACGGCTCCACGATTTTGCAGCAGGCTCCCTAACCTGAGATCGTGTTTTGGCTCGGCACAGATAGCGTGGAGGCATATGATGAATAAGCATCTTCTGGTCGTTGCGACGGCGATCCTCCTCTCCTGTTTTGCCGCGAACGGCCCTGCGCGGGCGCAAAGCGCTGACATCAAGACGATCGTCTCGGTCAACGGGCCGCCGGTCGTCTTGAACCAGAGCAGTTCGACCAACCTGGCCGGCGTGTTCATGGTCGGCGGTAACACCAGCGCGACTGTCACCCAGAACGGCTCGAATAATGCTGTCGGCATCCTGCAATTCGGTGGGGTGACGTCGGCTTCGGTCGGGCAGACCGGCATGACTAATTTCGCCTTCGTCGGCCAGACCGGTCAGTCGGCGACGAGCGTCGTGTCGCAACTCGGCAGCATGAATACGGGAGCGATCGCCCAGTTTGGCATGATCAACTCGTCGACGGTTGGTCAACACAGCCCGTAGCACACGAGCTTGCGGGCATCGACAACGAAGCGGAGAAGCGCGATGCGGTGGGGCAGGCCTATCTTGAGGCACGTGTTGGCCGCGGCGGCATTGCTTGCCGTCGTCGGCACGGCGACGCAGGCGCCGGCAGGGTCCGTCCAACGCACGCTGACCAACCGGAACGTGAGCATCGAAACGATCGTGCAGTTCGGCAACGATGTTCAGCCTGTCACGATCGAGGAAAACAGCCGCATCAACATCGCGCGGGTGATCCAGATCGGCGGGACCGGCACGGTGGACGCGACGATCATCCAGAACGGGGTGCGCAACTATGCCAATGTGATCCAGGTGGGCGGAACCACCAATGCGGCGGTCGGCCAGTCCGGCCTCAGCAACACCGCCGACATCACCCAGATCGGCAATTCCACCAATGCGCTCCTGCTCCAGATCGGTGATATGAATACGGGAGCGGTGCGGCAGTTCGGGCGTTTCAACTGGCTGGCGATCTTCCAGTTTGGCCGATGAAGGAGTCTGACATGAGATTATTCCTGCTCGCATCCGGCATAGGAATCATGAGCGTGATCGCGACGGCGCCGGCCGGGGCTGCCGACGGTCACACGACGGTGGTTCAGGACGAGAACGGCACCTCCGTCATCACGCAGAGCGGCGATCCGGCGCAGGCCGAGGTGAAGATCGAGAAGGAGCCCGGGCGTACGACGGTCTACCGCCGCAGCGGCGGAAACACGGCCATCGTGACCCAAGGCACCGGAAATGGCCCCGGAAACGCGCAGGACATGCTCGACTGGCTGCGCAAGCAGCAGGGCCGCTGACGCGCGAAGGCCCACCGTCCGTGGAAGGACGATGGGCCCTGGCCGTGAGCTGAGGCTACCAGCGATAGACGCCGGTCAGCGTGCCGTTGTTATTCCCTGCCGGGCCGACATCGCCCTGCGTCGAGCTCGGCGCCGGATGGTTGCTGCCGTTGAGCGTGCCGTATGGCCCGGTGACCTCAGGATAATATGCGCGCGGCTGAACCGTCTCATAGGCGGGAGCGTCCCAGCCGGCGCGTGGTCCGTTCCAGCCATAGCCCTGCGCCGATGCGGCCGTGGTGCCCGCGACGAGCGATGCCGTGATCAGGCAGAAGAGTTTTGACTTGTTCTGCATTGGGGATGCTCCTTTTCTTGTCGGGGCCAACGACCGCGATGGGGGAGCGTTCCGGACGTATTTTGGCGGTGCCGATCAACTCCGATCAACTGGTTATGAAGGGCCGGTCGTGGAACGAAGCGCCTGAAACGCGTAAAGAATTCCGGGCGTTCTGCCGCACCCTGTTCCGCGTTCATCCCGCGCCTTAACCAAACATTAATTATACGTTTGCGGGTGGGTGACGGCCCGGCCTAGCGTGCGGTGGGGAGCCGCTTTTCGCGAAGCCAAACGAGTTGGTGCGTATCATGATGTCCAGATCATATGGGGCGCTGTTCGCCTCGTTCAGCGCAGCCGCGCTGCTCCTTAGTCCCAGCGACAGTTTTGCACGACCCGGCGGCGCCGCGCCGCATGGCATGGTGAGCGCTGCCGCGCCGCCGGCCGCGGCGGCGCGTCCGCCGATCGCGCCGGGCGCCCGGTTCCGGGGCCGCAACACGCCCTGGGTCTATTGGCCGGGCGGCGGCGGCTTCTTCTACGACGGCGCGGGCTACAGCCAGCCGTTTGCCGATATCGGGCAGCCGGCCTCCACGGACGTGCGCTACACCTACACGTATGACGTTCCCTGGGACTGGACGCATCGCTTCCCGCCGAACGTCGTGCCGTCGGACCGGCCCTATGTGCCGAGCTGCCCGACCGAGCAGGTGACGGTGCCCGGCCGCGGCGGCGGCGAGCACACCGTCAACATCATGCGCTGCTACTGAGCAGCGCATTCGGCTTAGTTAGCCGAGTTCAAAACTCGTCACGCCGAAGACGCGGTCGATCCGCAAGCTCGGGATCGGCCCTGTGTACATCCGCGCCGTCTCGAACACCGGTTTGAGCCCGAGCTGTTCTGCGAGCGCGAGCGCCTCGCGGTTGACGGCGGGGACATCGAGAAAGATCTCGCCGCCGCCGACGCTTGTGACCAAGGCCTGCACGATCGCTTCCGCCGCGGCGCGATCATCGGCGACGAGCGGGCCGATCTTGCAGCCGCTCCGGCACGGCCGGATTACGCCCCATGCGGCGAGCTTGCCGTCGCGCATCAGCGCGCGGCCGACATGGCCCGATGTCCCGATCCAGGCGCGCAGGAAGGCGCTGCGCCGGGCCGGGAACACGGTGGCGTCGTCCGCTTCCACTAGCGCGAACGGGACCGTGTCGAGCGCGACGACATCGGCTCGTGCCGATGCAGCCGCGACGACGCCGCCATAGCGGATGTTGGCATAGGCGAGCTGGAAGCCGGACTTTTTGTAGTTGTCCTGCTGCGCCACGACGCCGTCGAGGCCGATCACGCGCGTGCCTGCATGCGCGATCGCCGCGTTCCAGATGCTGAGGCCGTGGCCTCTACCGCGAAAGGCTGCGCGCACGATGTAGAAACCGAGGAAGGCGAAGCGATCATCGTAATTGACGCAGGAGACGGTCGCGACCGGCTCGCCGTCGATCTCGCCGACGAAGAAACCCTTCGCGTCGGGGATGGCGAAGCAGGCGGCGTCGGAGAGGCCCGGATTCCAGCCCTCGGCCGCGGCCCAGTCGGCGGCGAGGGAAATTTCGTCTGGGCGCAGATTGCGGATCTGCAGGTCGTTCATGACGGATGCTCTCGGCGGTGGACCTGCCGGCAGGTCCGGCAGTAGAAGGCCTCATGATAGGCCGGGTGTGCGGCTCGCCTCAACACAGGGATAATGGACATGGCAGCAGAGAAGGTCACACTCGTCACCGCCGGCGGCAGCGGCATGGGGGCAGGGGCTGCGCGGCGCCTTGCGGCCGACGGCTTTCGCGTCGCGATCCTGTCGTCCTCCGGCAAGGGCGAGGCGCTGGCGGCCGAGCTCGGCGGGTTTGGCGTCACCGGCTCCAACAAGTCGAGCGACGATCTGAAGCGCCTCGTCGACGGCGCGCTGGCCAAGTGGGGACGCATCGACGTGCTCGTCAACAGCGCGGGCCACGGGCCGCGCGCGCCGATCACGGAGATCACCGACGAGCAATGGCATGCCGGCCTCGATACCTATCTGCTCAACGTGATCCGGCCGACGAGGCTGGTGACGCCGGTGATGCAGGCGCAGAAGGGCGGTGCCATCATCAATATCTCGACCGCCTGGGCATTCGAGCCGAGCGCGATGTTTCCGACCTCCGCGGTGTTCCGTGCCGGGCTCGCCGCCTTCACCAAGATCTTCACCGACACCCATGCCGCCGACAACATCCGCATGAACAACGTGCTGCCGGGCTGGATCGACAGCCTGCCGCAGACGGATGCGCGCCGCGACAGCGTGCCGATGCGGCGCTACGGCAAGGTCGAGGAGATCGCCGCGACGGTCGCGTTCCTCGCCTCCGACGGCGCGGCCTATATCACCGGCCAGAACATCCGCGTCGACGGCGGACTGACGCGCTCGGTCTGAGGCTGCCGATCGAATCGCATTCTTGCGGCCGTGTCGTGATGCGACGCGGCCCTGCATCGCGCGTCGCTTGCGATGGATGCTGCGTGGCCTTTGCGTCACACTCGCGATGCGTTCGCGCGTAGCGCGGCTCACACTACGTCACAGTCCCAACGAACTTCGCCGCAGCCCAAGACGATGGGCGATCCACGACCTATGCCCAACCTGCGCTGGACGGCTTCCGCCGCGCGCATTTCGAAGCGCGAGTTCAGTCGCGCGGGGCAAGGAGACTGGGATGAAGAAGTTTTTGCTGGCGGTCGCATCGCTTGTGCTCGGCACCGCATCCGTGCAGGCGGCCGACCTCGCGGCGCACTACACCAAGGCGCCGGTGATGGCGCCGGTCTATAACTGGACCGGCTTCTATGTCGGCGGCAATGTCGGCGGGCAGTGGGGTAGCGCCAATCCGAGCACCTCGACCGTCTACGATCCTGCCGGCTATTTCTTCACCACCAGCGTGCCCGCCGTCAATGCGGTCGGCGCCCAGCACGTCAACAGCTCCAGCGTGACCGGCGGTTTCACGGCCGGCTACAACTGGCAGGTCAACAACGCCGTGTTCGGCCTCGAGGGCGACATCAACTATTTCGGCTTCAAGGGCAGTGCCACCGGCTCGGCCCTGTATCCCTGCTGTGCACCCTTTGCCTTCACCGTCAACTCCTCGGTCTCGGCCGACTGGCTCGCCACCATTCGGGGCCGCCTCGGCTTCCTCGCCGCGCCGAGCTGGCTGATCTACGCCACCGGCGGTGCCGCGATCGCAGAGGTGAAGGGCAACTTCAATTTCACCGACACATTTGGCGCGACCGAATCCGCCGCGATCCGCGACACCCGCGTCGGTTGGACGGCTGGTGTCGGCGGTGAGTACGCGGTCGGCAATGGCTGGTCGCTCAAGGCCGAATATCTCTATGTCGATCTCGGCCGCGCCACCACGACCAGCACCAATCTGGCCAACTTCGGGCTCACCTTCCCAGGCAACGGGTACACCCACTCGGTCGATATCAAGTCGAACATCGTGCGTGTTGGCTTGAACTACAAGTTCGGCGGACCGGTCGTCGCCAGGTATTAAGATCATCCCGTTCCGTCCTGACGTGGAAAGCCCCGGCTCAGCCGGGGCTTTCTATTTTGAAGAGGCTTTCTGTTTCGAAGCTCAGCCTGTGTGTGACGCCACCAGATGCGCCAGCGCGGGCAGGATCTTGTAGCGGGCGATCTCGTGCGGAAATTCGCCGCGATTGGCGAGCAGGACGATGCCGATCCGCCGTGCCGGCACGAGACCGAGATAGCCGGAGGCGTTGTTGAGGCCGCCCGGCTTGTCGACGATGGTGACGCCGGGCAGGCGCACATTCTCCCAGGCCATGCCCTGTCCGAATCTCTCGTCGACGCGGAAGACCTCGTGCTGCGTCATCCGCAATGCCTCGCGCAGGTGCGGGTAGACCGATCGGCCGTCGACTGAGGCCGCGACGAATGCACCAAGATCGCGCGCGGACGAAAACATCTGGCCGGTGCCCGGAAAATCGAAGTAGCTCTGCTGGTTGCCGGGCGGGCCGATCGCCATGCCCTGATCCGAATAGCCTTGCACGACGCGCTGCATCCAAACCGCGTCCATGACGGCGCGGTTGTCCGGCCCGCGCTCGGGCACGGAGGTCGCGGCCATGCCGAGCGGCCTCAGGATGCGCTGTTCGAGCAGCGTCGCGATCGGGGTGCCGTAACGGCGCTCGAGCACGAGCTGAAGCAGCACGTAGCCGGCATGGCTGTAGACGCGCTGCCTGCCGGGCGCTTCGCCGGCCTGCGGCGTCCATGCGTTGAGCATGGAGATGAACTGCGCCTGGGTGAACGACTCGTTCGGCCAGGGCGGATGATCGGTCGGCAGCCTCAGTCCCGATGAGTGCGCGGCGAGCTGACCGACGGTAACGCGGCGGACATAATCGCCCGTGAGCTCAGGCAGATATTTCGGCAAGGCATTGTCGAGCCGCAATTCACCGCGGAGCGTGCCGAGCGCGACCAGCGTCGCCTCGAACGGTTTGCGCAGGGAGCCGAGGTTGAACAGCGTGTCCGGCGTGACCGGCCTGCGCGTCGCGTCATCTGCAAAGCCGAACGTGAAGAACTCGACATGGCGCCCCGCATAGAGCGCGGCGGCAAGACCGCCCGGATGGTCCGGCGTCGCGGTTGGCGCGAGCTCGGCGGCGACGATGTCGCGCATCTGCGCGATCATGTCGGAATCCGCAAATGCGCGCCGCGGGCGAAGCGCGATCGCCAGCGGAACGAGCGCAGCCCGGGCGAAGCTTCGTCGGGTGATCGAGGATGATGTGACAACAGGCGGCACGCGCTCGGACGAATCATGCTTGTGCGCCCCCAAGTATCTTCTAGCGGTGAGGGTGCGAGGTCCCAATTCACGATTGCGCGTTGTGAGTTCCGTGGGGCGTGTAACCCGGATTGCGCTCGGCTCCATCCGGGCTATGGTGCCACGAGATTTTACTTAGCCAATCGGATAACAATTGTTGACGTCCGGCCGCTGCCGTGATTAGTTAGCTTCATGGCTAACCAATTATCCTATCTCGACCAGGTTTTCGCAGCCCTTGCCGATCCCACCAGGCGGGCGATCGTGATGCGACTATGCGCAGGCGAGGCGTCGGTCGGCGAGCTCGCCGATCCCTTCGACATGGCGCTGCCGAGCTTCATGAAACACATCCACGTGCTGGAAACGAGCGGGCTCGTTCAGTCCGAGAAATCCGGCCGCGTGCGCACCTGTCGTCTCAGTCCGGATGCACTTGTCGGCGCCGAGGACTGGTTCCAGCAGCAGCGCGCGATCTGGGAGGCGCGGCTCGACCGGTTCGAGGCCTATGTGATGAAGCTCAAGAAGGAGAAGGAGGCGGCCGCCGCCAAACGGCCGTCCCGAACAACCAAACGGAAAGGTACCTGACGATGACGAGTTCTGCCAATCCCGCCTTGTCGCAATGGTCGCTCGACCGCGAGATCGTGATGTCGCGCGTGATCGACGCGCCGCGCGAGCTGGTGTTCGAGGCGTGGTCCGACCCGAAACATCTGCCGCAATGGTTCGGACCGAAGGGATTCAAGGTCGAGACCTTCGAGATCGATGTCCGCGTCGGCGGCGTCTGGCGCTTCAACATGATCGGCCCCGACGGCACGGTCTATCCCAACCGCATGCGCTTCCGCCGCATCGAGCGGCCGTCGCTGATGGAGATGGACCATGGCGTCGACCAGGACGACGATCCCGGCATGTTCCGCTTCACCCTTACCTTTGCCGAGCAGAGCAACGGCAAGACGGTGCTGATGATGCGGCAACTGGCATCGAGCACCGAGCAGCGCGACGGCATGATCGGCTTCGGCGCGGTCGAATATGGCTACCAGACGCTGGACAAGCTGGCGGCATATGTGTCCGGAATGAAGCGGTAAGGCTTCGACATGGATCGGCCCCAGCGAGGGGAGGAATCTCGCTGGGGCCGCACTTGCGCGCGCCTTGAAAAGGGACCGGCTTCGATGCGCGATCCGTGATCAGCTAGCGCCGCGGCGTGACTCCGTTGGAAGGCGGGGTCGTTTCGTTGCGCATGCCGGGAGAGCTGGAGGCGCCTTGTCCGCCGCGCTCCACATGCGAGATGCCGCCACCGCCACTGCCGGCACCTCCCGCGCCTGCACCGTCTCCGCTCCCGCCCGAACCGGATCCGCCTGAACCCGCGCCAGCGCCAGCGCCGCCACCGGCTCCGCCGCCAGCGCCACCACCAGCACCGCCTCCGGCACCGCCGCCCGCACCTTGTGCGAACGCTGCGCCGACCGAAGCGCCCGCGAGCACCGCGGCTGTAAAGATCGTCAGCACTGTCTTACGCATATTGCTGCTCCTCGAGGTTTTGACACGTGATGACCAATCGTGTGCGACGCCAACCCGTTCCTATGGGAGGCGTGGTCAGAGTCGTTGGTGCGGACACACGGCAACCTCACCGAACGCTGAGCGAGGGAGTCGACCGCAGAACGCAAAAGCGGCCGCGCGACCCCATGTTGCCGAAACGGCGGTCCACGGGCGGCGTTCCTGCGAGCGCAACTGGTTTGGTGTTCGGCTATCGCAGGTTAGCGTCGGGTCCGAGGATCGGAACACCGGCCGACCAGCTGCGGCGAACCGGCACCGGTAGGAACGATCGCGGCCGTTTCGCTTTGGCGGTGATGACGCATATTATCTTCAGCGACTACCGCAATACGGCTGCCGAGGAGGCCTACGAGATCGCCTGGGACTTTCTCACGCGGGCCGGCGCCATTCGCAATGAGTTCGAAGCCTGCGTGTTCCTGGCGCAGCGCATTGCCGTGATGGTCGACCAAGGCCAAACCAACCGTATCCGCATGGCCAACCGCGCGATCTCCGAATACCAGCAGCACGCCGATGAAAGCGACGACCTCACGCGCTGCGGCGGCTGCCGCGGCGAGGGGCGTTGAGCGCCGGCCTCCGATGCGACATGCCTGGGATGCCGGCGCGGTGGCGCGCTACTCACCCTTGAGCCCGGCCTCGCGGATCAGCGCGCTCCATTTCTGCGTCTCGTTGTCGATGAATTGACCGAACGCGGCGGCACTGGCTGGCCGCACCTCCAGCCCTTGGGCCGTCAGCTTGTCCTTGATCACGGGTTCGGCGAGCGCGCGCAGCACCTCGGCCTGAAGCTTGTCAACGGTTGCACGCGGCGTGGTCGCGGGCGCCATGAAGCCGTACCATCCGGCGGCGACAACGTTGGGAAAGCCCTGCTCGCGCAAGGTCGGTGCTTGTGGGTAGAGCGCGCTGCGCTCGGCCGAGGCGACGCCGAGCACCAGGAACTTGCCACTCTGGATGTAAGGCAGTGCGGTCGGCAGCGCCGTCAGCGTGGCATCGACACGGCCGGCGAGGAGCTCGGTGTAAGAGGCTGCATCGCCGCGGAAGGGGATGTTGAGGCCCTTCACACCGGCATCGCGGAATAGGAGCTCGCCGGCAAGATGCGGCTGCGAGCCGGCGCCGGGCGAGGCGAAGGTCAGCCCATCCGGCTTTGATTTGCCGTAAGCGATCAGCTCCGGCAGGGTCTTGTACGGCGCCTCCGCGCTGATGATCAGGAACAGCGGCGCGATCACCGCCATGGCGACAGGCTGAAGATCCCGGCGCTCGTAGGTCAGCTTGCCGAACAGCGCTTCGGCCGTGGCATAGGGGGCGGCGACATAGAGCAGCGTGTAGCCGTCGCCCGGCGCGTGCGCGACCGTGTCGTTGGCGATGCGCGTGCCGGCACCCGGCTTGTTCTCGACGATGAACTGCTGATGCAGGCTGCGGCCGAGCTCTTCGGCGAGCAGGCGCAGCGAGATGTCGTTCGAGCCGCCCGGCCCGTAGGGCGAGATCAGCCGCACCAGGCGCGAGGGCCAGGCGTCCTCAGCGCGTGCCGCGAATGGGACGCAGGGCAGCGCAAGCGCAGTCCCCAGCAATGTTCGGCGCGTGATGGTCATGTTGGCCTCCCGGGCGTGGAGCGCCAGTTTTGTTGTTCATCGATTGGCGCTCTTCTTGTTTGATTTTCGCATCTCGACGGCAGGCTCCGCCGCATGGACCACTGCGCGGATGCTGTCGGCAAGGGCGGCGATCCGCGGGCCGATCTCGCCCTCCAGCTGACCTGGCTGGAGCCGAAATGCGGGGATGCCGCAATTGATCGAGAAGGACTGATTGAGCTCGCGCGCGTGAAACAGCGGCGCAGCGACGGCATGGATCGAGGCGATGTACTCGCCAAAACAGGTGCAGAAGCCGCGGCTGGCGCATTGGGCGAGCCCGGCGCGGTATTTGTCGCGGAAGGCCGCCCACAGCTCGGCGTCTTCGGCTGCGATCTGCCGTTCAAGCCGCTCCGCATCGGCCAGCGGCAAGGTCGCTGCCGCGGCACGGCCCATCGCGGTCATCACGACGGGAATCGGCATGCCGACGTCGGGGACGTGCGGACCGACATCGCCGGAGCGCGCAGTCTCGACGTAGATCATCGAGGTCGCATCGAGCAGGCCGATCGAGACCGTGCCGCGCACGCTCTGCGCCAGCTCCTGCATCATCGGCCGCGCCAGCTGCCGAAATTGCATGTCGGCAAGCAGCGGGTGCGCCATCCGCAGCGCGCGCGCAGCGAGACGGTATTTCGTCCGCGCGGCTTCGTAGCGGAGGTATCCGAGCTCGGCCAGCGTATGCGTCAGCCGCGCCACGGTCGGCCGCGGGATGCCCGTCAGCTTCGACAGCTCCATGTTGCCGAGCAGGGTGGTGCCGGCCTTGAAGGCCTCGAGCACGACGAGACCTTTTGCCAGCGTGGTTGCGAAGGCGGCGTCATCGGTGCTCGCCGCGAGCACCGCGGCGGCGGTCGCGTGTGGAAGACGCCGTTTGGATGAGGAAGCGCGGGCCATGCTCGAATATCGAACGTGTGGTGCGACTTTGTCCAATAAAATCGAAGATGGCGCCAAAACCGTCCACTATACGGACGACACTTCGCCGTCTTCGATGTCGCCCCAAGCGCGCCCGGAACGCTCAAGCGCACAAATTTTTGTCGTGATTGCGTGGCGTCTTGTGACATTATTATTACGAAGACATGTCACGTCGATTACAGCGGAGCGAATCATGTTGCAGTGGCAGGCGCGGTCAAATCCCCTCGCGTGGTGGTGGGGGTCCCTGACGCTGGTCAGTGCCGCCAACATCCTCGTCTGGTTCATGCTGTATCGCGAGTTCTATCCGACGGTCGCAGGGAGCGTCGGCGGCGGCTCTGATATCGGCCTGATGTTCCTGCTCTGCGCCGCCTATGTGTTCGGCTGCGCTTTCCGCTCGGTGCTGCCGCGCGCCGACGTGCAGCGCATCTGCCTGTTCGACACATGGCTGTCGAGCGTCTTCGTCGGTCGCACGGTCGCGACCGTGGCCGAAGTCTGCTTCGCGGCACAATGGGCCATCATCCTGCACCAGTTCGGCACCATGACCGGCGCGGAAACTGTGGTGACCATCGCGTGGTTGATCGTGCCGGTGATCATCGTCGCGGAGTGCTTCTCCTGGTACGCGGTCGTGACCACCAACTTCCTCTACAACGCGATCGAGAACTCGCTGTGGGCGGTGACCTTCTTCCTCGCCGGCATCGCGCTGTGCCGTCTGATGCCGGAATTCCAGGGGCCGGTGCGCTGGGCGCTGATCGCCGGCATCGTCGGCATCGCCTGCTTCCTCGCCTTCCTCGTCACCGTCGACGTGCCGATGTATCTCAGCCGCTGGCGGGCAGGGCACGCCGAGGGCAACCGATTCCTCGGCTTGCTCGAAGGCCTGCATGACGTCTCGACGCGTTGGGTGGTGACCCACGACATCGCGCACTGGAAGGGCGAGCTGACCTGGATGTTCCTGTATTTCAGCGCCGCGGTGTGGTCGAGCCTAGCACTCTGCGCGCTCTACGCCATGGAAGGCTATCTCACGCGTTATCTGGCCTGATCGATCGAGTCTCACCGAGATCGACCTCTGTCAGAAGTCCCTGACGCAACGCCAGCCGGACCAGCTCGATGTCGGAGCCGACGCCGAGCTTGTCCTTGATCAGCGAATGCAGGTTGGCGACCGTCTTTGGGCTGACATGCAGCGTCTCGGCGATCTCCTCCGTCGTGTTCTCGGCGAGCAACAGCCGCAGCACCTCGAATTCGCGCGGCGTGAGCACGTCGGCGGCCGAGCTCTCGCCGCTGATGCGGCTCAGCGCCAGCTCGTGGTCGATGTCGGGGCTGATGGCGATCTTGCCGGCCAGCACGTCCATCACCGCGCGCACCAGCGTCTCCGGCGGGCTCATCTTGGTGACGTAGCCGCGCGCGCCAGCGCGGATCGCCTGCACGGCGAAACCGGCGTTCTGGTGCATGGTGAAGACGAGTATCCGTGCGGACTTGTCCCATTGCCTGATGCGCCTGACGGCCTCGATGCCGCCGATGCCGGGCATGCTCAGATCCATGATGACGAGGTCGGGCGCCTCGGATTTGAACAGCCGGTAGGCCTCGGCGCCGTCGGACGCCTCGGCGACGACGCGCAGGCCCGGCTGCTTCTCGAGCACGGAGCGGTAGCCCTCGCGCACGACGGAATGATCGTCGACCAGCAGAATCGTCGCGGTCATGCCGCGTGCTCCAGCACCGGCCGATCGGCGGCCGCAAGCGGAATGACGACACGCAGCGCCGAGCCGCCGTTCGGTCCCGGCTCGAAGCTCAGCCGGCCGCGCAAGGCCGCGACACGCTCGCGCATGCCGAGCAGGCCCATTCCGGATTTCCCGGCGGGATCGGCCGAGCGTCCGTCATCGTCGATCGCGAGCGCGATCTCCTCAGGGCGCATCGTCAGTTCCAGGCTGACCTTGGTGGCGCCGGCATGCTTGGCGGCGTTGGTGAGCGCCTCCTGCACGATGCGGTAGAGATTGGCGCTGATCGTGGCCGGCAGGGTCTCGAACGTGCCGTCGAAACGGATCGCAAAGCGCGTCTCGCCGCGGCTGCGTCCATTCCACCCTGCGACCAGGCCTTCGAGACTGGCGACGAGCCCGAGCTCCTCGACGTCGGGCGGGCGCAGCCGGAACAGCGCGCCGCGCAGCGTCTCCATCATGCCGGTCGCGGTCCGCGCGATGCCGTCGCATTCGCTGAGCAAAGCAGGGCAATCCTGCGCGGCGGTCTGGCGGGCGGAGGAGGCGAGCGCGCGGATGGCGGCCAGCGACTGGCCGAACTCGTCGTGCAGCTCGCGCGCCAGATGACGGCGCTCCTCGTCCTGGAGCGCGATCAGTTTCCGCGTCAGCTCGTTGCGTTCAGCCAGCGCAGTGTCGAGGCTTTCGGCGAGATGGTTGAAGACGTCGCGGATGGCGGATAGCTCGGCGAGGTCGAACGGCGGCAGCCGCGCGGTGAGGTCACCAGCTGCGACCCGTTCGAGGCCGGTGCGGATCATGTGGGTCGGGCGCAGCGCCCGCGCCAGCGCGGCGTAGACCAGGACGCACAACAGCGGCAGGGCGATTGCGAGCGCCAGCATCAGCCGGCCGGCCTCGTGCCAGGCTTCGGCCGTCTGCACCGTCGGATCGAGCCAGACCACGGCATCGCCGAGCTTTGCTCCGCGCACGATCACCGGCCGAGCCGCCTCGCGGCCGGGGTCGAACAGGCTGCGATAGAACGCCGTGAAGGCCTGCGGCGGCGGCGTTGCCGGAGGCACGCCGCTACAGAAGCGCTGGAGCATGTCGCCGCCGGTGCCGCGGACGGCCAGACACAGGCCGGGCGTCATCACATAGGCCGCCACGGGATCGAGATTCGGAAAGTCCGCGCGCGGGGCGGCCACCCACTGGACCTTGCCCTGCTGCAGCTCCAGCGACTTCGCCACGATGGCGGCGATGCTGTCGATCCGCGCATGGGCGGCGCGGTCGGCGGTGATGAGGAAATAGGCGGAGATCGCGGCGAAGCAGGCGGCCGATATGGCGGCCACGCGCAACGTCAGTCGGACCTTGAGATCGAATCTCGGACGGTTCCACATCGGCGGGCACCTGGCGAACGGGTATGTCGCCCGCGCATTAAACGGCAGAACGCAAGCCGCGCAAAGCGTTACGCTTTACCGCACTGCAATGTCGTGAAATTTTCCCGGCGCTGATCGGGACCGGCGCGGCTGCATGGCGCAGGGCTGCCCGCCAGATTGCGCCGCCGCTCCATCACATGAGGCCCGCATGCACCGCACCCGATTGATCCTCTCTGCGCTTTTCTTCCTCGTCCTCCCGGTGGCCACTTCGCCGGCTGGCGCCGAGGCCGCCATTGGCGTCGCCATGGACGATTTCAGCTATACCGATACGTCGGCCGAGCCGGCGAACCAGACCGCCGCCCACGAGCGGCGGCTGTCGGCATTCATGGCAGCGCTCAGGCGGGACATCGGCGCGGACGGCCGTTATCGGCTGGCGCCGTCGGCCCAGGACGGCGCGGCGTTCAAGGTGATCGGCGGCATCCAGAAGACCAGCACGCTGGTGCAATGGGCCAAGGTCGCCGTGATCGACGTCGGCGCCAAAAAGCTGGTGATGGACAAGCTCTACACTTTTCGCGGCGACAATGATGAATCATGGGAGCGCGCCGAGATTTTTGTCTCGCGCGAGGTGATGGCCGCACTCGCCACGCCCGCGCCGGTCGCGCTTGCGGTGTTCGATTTCGAGCTGGAGGACACGACCGCCGCATCAGCGGGCGCGTCAGCCGCGTCGGATGCGTCGTACCTCGCCGAAGTCACGGCCGGCGTGCGCGAGGTGCTCAGTCAATCCGGCCGCTATCGCATCGTCGAGATTGGCGGCGAGGCGGCCAAGGCGCACGCCTTGCGCGATTGCAACGGTTGCGAGGCATCGATCGCGCAGAAGCTCGGCGCGGATCAGTCGCTGATCGGCGTGGTGCGGCGGGTCAGCCGCACCGAATATACCCTGGGCTTCCAGGTCCGCGATGCCAGGACCGGCGCGGTGCTGGCGCGCGGGGATAGCGGTCTGCGCATGGGCGCGGACTATTCGTGGAAACGAGGGGCCGTTCGGCTCGTGAGCGAAAGCCTGGTCGAGAGCCAGTAGCTTAGAAGGTTAGTTGTACCTTCATCGATTGCGAGCGGTCGCTGGCGAGCTCGAAGGCGGCGACCGCGTTCTCGAACGGCATGGTCGCCGTGATCAGCGGCTTGACGTCGATCAGGCCGTCGCCCATCAGCCGCACCGCCAGCTCGAACTCGGGATCGAAGCGGAAGGTGCCGCGGAGCTGCAATTCCTTGGCGACGATGGTGTTGATCGGCAGCGTCATCTCGCCGCCGAGGCCGAGCTGCACCAGCGTCGCGCCGGGCCTGAGCACGTCAAGCGCGGTGCGCAGCGCGGCCTGATTGCCCGAGGCCTCGAACAGCGTGTCGAACACGCCCTTGCCGGTGCGCCAGGGATCGAGCGCGGCGGCATTGCTCGCGACGTTGATCGCGTGCGTGGCGCCGAGCTTTTTCGCGACCACCAGCGGTGCATCGGCCACATCCGTCACCACGATCTCGGATGCGCCGCCGAAGCGCGAGACCAGGATCATCAGGGCGCCGATCGGGCCGCAGCCGGTGATCAGCACGCGCTTGCCGAGGAGGGGGCCGGCCTGCTTGCCGGCATGCAGGCACACCGCGAGCGGCTCGGCGACCGCAGCTTCCGCCAGCGACAGCTTGTCGGAGATCGGCACGGCCTGGGTCGCGTCGACCGTGATGAACTCGCGAAAGCCGCCCTGCACATGGGGAAAGCGCATCGCGCTGCCGAGGAAACGCATGTCGAGGCATTGGTTGCGCATGCCCTCCTGGCAATGCAGGCACGCCCCGCACGGCTTGCTCGGATTGACCGCGACGCGGGTGCCTGCCTTCACGCTGGTGACGCCGTCGCCCACCGCCGCAACCACGCCGGCGATCTCATGCCCCAGCGCCATCGGCTGCTGGATGCGTACGACGCCGAAACCGCCGTGATGGTAGTAGTGCAGATCGGAGCCGCAGATGCCGCCATTGGCGATCTTGACGCGGACCTCGCCCGGGCCGGGCTCCGCGTCGGGATAGCTGTCGATCCGGAGGTCTTTTGGGGCGTGAATGACGACGGCGCGCATGGTCTCGTTCCCTTGTTCGCGATCACATCGCGGCGATCATGCCGCCATCGACATAGATGATCTGGCCGTTGACATAGGTGGATGCGTCTGAGGCGAGGAAGATCGCGGCGCCGACCAGCTCATCCGGCTTGCCCCAGCGTTTTGACGGGATGCGGCCCATCAGCCAGTTGTTGAAGTCGGCGTTGTTGACCAGCGCCTCGTTCATGTCGGTGAGCATGTAGCCGGGGCCGATCGCGTTGGCCTGGATGCCGTGCTGGGCCCATTCCACCGCCATCGAGCGGGTCAGGTTCTTGATGCCGCCCTTGGCGGCCGTGTAGGGCGCGATGGTCGGGCGCGCGAGCTCGCTGCCGAGCGAGCCGATGTTGATGATCTTGCCGTGCTTGCGCGGGATCATGCGCTTGGCCGCCTCACGGCCGATCACGAAGGCGCTGGTCAGGTTGGTCTCGATCACCTTGCGCCATTCATCGGTGGTGAATTCCACCAGCGGCTTGCGGTGCTGGATGCCGGCATTGTTGACGACGATGTCGACGGCGAGGCCTTGTCTGTCGAAGTCGTTGAAGGCGGCGACGATGGCGGGCTCGTCGGTGACGTTGAAGGCCGCGCCTTCGGCCTGATGCCCGGCAGCGCGGAATTCGGCGACGGCCTGCTCGACGCGCTTGGCATCGACGCCGTTGACGATGATCTTCGCGCCAGCCTTGGCCATGCCCTCGGCGATGGCGCGGCCGAGTCCGCGCGAGGAGCCGGTCACGAGTGCGGTGCGGCCGGAGAGGTCGAACAGGGCGGTGCTCATCTCAAAATTCCTCAGACGTTGGAGCGGCGCACGGTGAGATCGGTGCGGTCAAAGACGGCGGGCAGGAGATCGACGCCAAGGCCGGGTCCTTCCATCGGGAAGACATAGCCGTCCTTGATGGTGGGCATGGTGGTGACGAGCTCATTGTACCAGCCCTTGTAGAAGGCGCGCACGGATTCCTGGATCAAGGTGTTGGGCTGGCTGAACGACATGTGGATGGCGGCGATGAAGCCGATCGGGCCGATGCAGTCGTGCGGCGCGAAGGGGCGGTGATAGGTCTCGGCCATGGCCGCGATCTTGCGGCCCTCGGTGAGGCCGCCGGTCCAGCACAGGTCCGCCATCACGACATGCATGGCGTCGCGGTCGAGCATGTCCTTGTAGGGGAAGCGCGAGCCGAGCGTCTCGCTGGCGCAGACCCAGACGTCGGTCGAGCGGGCATATTCGGCCAGCGCCTGCGGCGAGTTCATGCGGATCGGGTCTTCGTACCAGGTCGGCTTGTAGGGCTCGAGCGCGCGCGCGATCTGTTTGGCGGTCGGCAGATTCCACAGCGAGTGGAGCTCGACCATGATCTCCATCTTGTCGCCGACGGCCTTGCGGATCTTCTCGAACGGCTCGATCGCCTGCTTCATCTGGGCTGCGGTGATGTAGAGGCCCTTGTTCTCCTGAGCCGCCGGATCGAACGGCCAGATCTTCATCGCGGAGATGCCGCTTTCAAGCAGGCTCGCGGCGAGCGCATCGGCGTGGTTCATGAAGCCGTCGAGGTCTTCATAGGGACCCTTGGACGCCCCGAGATTCCAGTTGGCGACCGGGCTGATATTGGTGGAGCGGACATATTGGGTGCCGGCGCAGGTGTTGTAGATGCGCTGCTTGTCGCGGCAGAGGCCGCCGAGCATCTGGTGAACCGGCTGATTGCAGACCTTGCCGAACAGGTCCCACAGCGCGATGTCGATCGCTGACGCCGCACGATATTCGACGCCGGTCGAGGACTGCGCCATCGGCAGGTTCAGCATGTCGCGATGGATCGCCTCGATGTGCAGGGGATTGCGGCCGAGCAGGCGGCCCGCGAACGTGTCGTGGATCTGCGCTTCGACGGCGCCTGCGCCATAGAAGGTCTCGCCGAGACCGATCACGCCCGCATCCGTGTGGATGCGTACCCAGATGACGTTGGAGAATTCCTCGGTGCGCAGCGTCTCGATCGACGTGATCTTCACGGCCATTGTCCTCCCATCGAAAGGCGCCTCGCGCCTGACTTCTCATTTTGCGTTGCAACATGTTGCAGGTCGCGCGGAAGTCTTACGCCTGCTTGTAATATATCACAACATGTTTTAAGGGTGCCACAAATAAGGCGCCGCCCGACAACGAGAGCGCGGACCTGACGGGAGAGGACGACATGGCACGGCGCAAGCGCGCGCTCGAGGTGGTGAGAAACGACGACGACGGCGAGGGCAAGCCCTCGCGACGCAATCGGCTCAACTTCTTCGAGCTCGCCTATCAGAAGATCGAAGAGCTCCTTGTTCATTGCGAGCTCAAGCCCGGACAATTCATGACGATGCTGGAATTGCAGCAGATCACCGGCTTCGGGCGCACGCCGGTGCATCACGCCGTCAATCGTCTGTCCGCCGACACGCTCATCATCATCCGTCCACGCCACGGCCTGCACATCGCGCCGATCGATCTTGCGCGCGAGCACATGCTGCTGGCCTTGCGCCGCGACATGGAGCGTTTTGTCATTCGCCTCGCGGCGGATCGCGCCAGCCTTTCCCACCGCAATCAGGCGCTGCACATTGAGCGGCTGCTGCGTGAACGTCGCGCAACTTTGACCCTCGACGAGTTCAACAGCCTCGACCGCCGTATCGACGCGCTGGTGCTGGAGGCCGCCGGCGAGCCGTTCCTGGTGCACACGCTGCGGCCGCTGCACACGCTCTACCGCCGCATCGGCTACATCCACCACCGCTTCATGCCAGGGCAGGCCGATCTGTCAGGAACGATCGATCATCACCTCGGTATTCTAAACGCAGTCGCGAACCGCCGCGCCGAGGATGCCGTCAAGGCGAGCGATGCACTGATCGACTACATGGGCTCCATGTTCACGGGCATGGAGGCGGGGATCGATCCGCGCCTGCTCGATTGCAGCATCGAGCCGCTGCTCGGCACGTAAAGAGTTCAGAAGAAAGGAAGAAGAATGTCAACGATGGCCATGCCACAACCGACCGCGAGCGAAGCCGCGGTCCGCTACCTCATCACGAACTACAGTCCCAAGGGTAACAAGGTCGGCTGGCTGATGATGGCCTCGATCCTGGTCGAGGCCTGGGACCTCTATTCGATCGCCTTCGTGCTGATCTTCATCCGCGAGCAGTACAATCCCGACCCGCTGATGCTCGGTCTTGCCGCAGCGGGCACGCAGGGCGGCGCGCTGATCGGTGCGCTGCTCGGCGGCTGGCTGTCCGACAAGATCGGCCGCCGCGTCATGTTCCTGGTCACGATGGTGCTGTTCATCGTGCTGGCGCTGGCGCAGGCCTTCGTGCCGAACGTTACGTGGCTCGTCGTGATCCGCTTCCTGCTCGGCATCCCGCTCGGTTCGGACATCTCGACCGGCTACACCTACATCATGGAATCCATGGCCAAGGGTGAGCGCGAGGTCATGGGCAACCGCTGGCAGTTCATGTTCGCCGTCGGCGAGGTGCTGACCATCGGCGTCATCGTGATCTTCCTCTTGATCGACATGCAGCACGAGATGCTGTGGCGCGTGACGCTCGGCCTCGGCGCGGTGCCGGCGCTGATCATCCTGATCATGCGCCATGATGTGCCGGAGACGGCGGTCTGGCTGGTGCAGAAGGGACGCTACCGCGAGGCCAAGCAGGTCGCGCGCGAGATGTTCAACGACAATCTCGACATGCTGCCGGATCACGACGTGGAAGTGCCGAAGGTCTCGACCCGCGCCTTCCTCGCCGACCTCAAGAAGGATCCGATCCGCTGGCGCGCCACGCTGTACGGATGGATCGCCTGCTTCGCGCAAGGCAGCGAGTTCTCGACCTTCGCGTTCTATCTGCCGGTGCTGTTCGTGATGGTCGGCGTGTCGAGCGTGCTCGGCAACAACCTCGTCACGATGGCGCTGTTCTGCTTCGCCGCACTGTCCGGCTGGGTCGGCCCGCTCCTGACGCCGAAGATCGGCCATCGTGGCATCGCGATCGCCGGGTTCGGCATCGTGCTGGCCTCGCTGCTGGTGGCGGCGTTCGCGCTCTATACCGACAACAAGATGCTGCTGCCGTTCGCGGCGGCTGCCATGCTGTGGGGCCATTACTGGGACGCATCGAACTGCATGACCATCCCGACCATGGTCGCCAAGCCGAAATATCGCGGCACCGCGAGCGGCTTCGCCTACATGTTCGTGAAGCTGCCGTCGTTCCTGGCGATCTTCCTGTTCCCGTCGCTGTTCGCAGCGATCGGGCAGGCCAATGCCACGCTGTTCGTTGCGATCTTCCCGCTGATCGGATTGCTCGCCGCAATCTTCATCCTGCCGGAAGTCTACGGCTACGAGAACGACTGAGGATGCTCGTCACCCGGTCGCGGCCTCATGGCCGCGATCGGGCCTTCCTTGCTACGGGCTCAGGAAAACGGGATTGATCCCGGCGCCGTGCCCGAGCAGGCCGACCGCCTGAAGCTGGGCACTGTGCAGGTCGATCTCCACGATCGCGAACAGGGCCAGCAGCACCACCACCGAGAAGATCAGCAACGGGTGCGACGACCCGTCTTTCGCGGGAGAGCTCTGAAGCGAGCGGCGCAGGGAGAAGCTCTGCGGCAATGCCTTCGATTGAATTTGCATGATCGACCTCCTTGCCGCGGCTCATGAGCTGCGCGGCAAGATGAAGTATAGGCCGGGCATTACCGCCCACATTGATGCGCCGCAAAGTCTCGCGCGGTTAATGGATCGCCGCTGCCAGTGCTGCGATCAGGGCCGGCGGGGTTACCAGCATGCCGAGCTTGAGGAAGGGCCAGGCGCCGACCTCGATCTTCTCGCGGCGCAGCGCCACCAGCCACAGGATGGTGGCGAGCGAACCGGTGATCGAGAAATTCGGCCCGAGGTCGACGCCGATCAGGATGGCGCTGACGACCGATGTGGGCAGATGATCGGCGGCCACGATCGACCCGGCGACAAGGCCGACGGGAAGATTGTTGGCGATGTTGTCGGCGATCGCGGTGGCGATGCCGACGCTCCAGGCGGCTTTCGGCACGGATTGGGCGACGGCCTGATGCAGCAGCGCGCTGAGCTGTCCGATCACGCCGGTCTTGATCAGCGCCTCCACCATCACGAACAGCCCGCCGACCAGCGGCAGCACGCTCCAGGACACGTGCTTCAGCACCGGCACGGGCGATTGACGGCTGAGCAGCAGGACGAGGCCGGTCGTCACGGCGCCGCAGATGAAGGTCGGCAGGCCAAGCTGCTTGTCGAGCGCGGAGGCCGTGATCAGCACGACGCCGATTGCGGCAATGCCGATCGCGGTCAGCTTGCCGCCGCGGCTGAGCACCTTGTGCGGCACGCGGCGCTCGATGCTCTCCTCCTTCAGCGCGCGATGCTGGGTGAGGCGCAGTACGATATAGGTCAGCACGATCGAGGCGAGCGAGGGCAGGGCGAATTGACGCAGCCATTCGGTCAGATGCGGCATGCGCGAGCCGAACACCACGAGATTGGCGGGGTTCGAGATCGGCAGCACGAAGCTTGCGGCGTTTGCAATGAAGGCGCAGACGAAAAGATAGGGCAGCGGCTTTGCGCCGGCCGCACGCGTTGCGGCATAGACCGCCGGCGTCAGCACGATCGCGGTCGCGTCGTTCGACAAGAGCACCGTGACCAGCGTGCCGACAAGGTAGATCAGTAAAAACAGCCGCTGCGGCGAGCCGTCTGCATACTCCACCGCGAGCGCGGCAAGGTAATCGAACAGGCCTTCGAGCCGTGCGAGCTCGGCAATCAGCATCATGCCGATCAGGAAGAGATAGACGTCGATGCCCTTTTCGATGCCGGTCAGCGCGTCCTGCCAGGGCAGGAAGCCGAGCAGCACCAGCGCCCCGGCGCCGATCACGGCCCAGATCGCCTCGGGCAAGCGGAACGGGCGGATAATGACGCACGCGGTCGCGGCGACGATGATGCTCCAGGCCCAGATGGCGTCAGACGGCACGTTCAGTCCTTGAGGTGGAATGGATTCATTTGGCAGCGATAGCGGAAGCCGGCCTTGCTGTCTTCCCCTGCGGGCGCGGACCGCCATCTGCGATTTGCCGCGTCTCGGGCAAGGCAAGGAAGCAGACCACGGCACCGATTGCGGCGACCGCGCCGAGCGTGATGAAGGCCGCACTGTAGCCCGCGCCAACCACAACGAGGCCAGCTAGCGTCGTCGACAGAGCCGCGCCAATGCTCTGGGCGGTGATGACCGCGCCCTGCGCGACGTTGAAGCGGCCGGTGTTGCGCATGAGGTCGGCAACGATGACCGGGAAGATCGGGCCAAAGATGCCGGCGCCGACGCCGTCGAGCAGTTGGACGCCGACCAGCCAGAACGGGTTGTCCGAGAGCGTATAGAGCGCCCCCCGAATGGGGAGGATCAGAAGCGCGGCGAGGAAGAAGCGCTTGTGGCCCCAGCGGTCGGCCCGAGCGCCGACCAGCATCGCAAACGGCACCATCACGACTTGTGCGGCAACGATACAAGCCGACATCAGGCTGGTGCCGATGTTCTTATCCTGGAGCGCCAGTTTCTGTCCGACCAGCGGCAGCATCGCCGCGTTGGAGAGATGGAAGAGCAGGACGCAGATCGCGAAGACGAGGAGAGGGCGACAGGTGAGCAGTACCGCGAGGCCCGAAGGCTGTTCGCGCTGGGTCTCCGTGTCGGCATCGTGTAGCCCGCGGGCCAGATCATGGTCGATGGCGCCGGCGGGGATCGCGAGGATGCTGACGAGGCTCGCGATTGCCATTGCGCCGAGAAGGTAGAAGACGACCGTCGGGCCGAACCAGTAGGCGGAGAGGCCCGCCAGTCCGGCCGCGACCGCGTTGCCGGCGTGGTTGAAAGTTTCATTGCGGCCAATGCGCCGGGTGAGGACGGCATGACCAAAAATGCCGAGCGAGACGGCCGCGATTGCCGGCGGAAACACCACGGCGGCGGCCTGCGCGATGCCTTGCGAGATCGCGACCGGCAGGAAGGCGGGAAACAGCGGCAGCGACAGGGACGCGAGCGTGACCATGATGGCGGCGATGACCATCACCAGCCGCTTCGCCCGCGTCGCGTCGACCAGCGCGCCGGCGGGCGTCTGCGCTACGATGCCAGCAATGGTCGCAATCGACATCACGAGGCCAATGCGCGCCTCGTCCCAGTGCTGCTCGGTGAGGAGATAGACGGCGAGATAGGGCCCGAGCCCGTCGCGGACGTCGGCAAGGAAGAAGTTCGCCGCATCCAACGCGCGGCCAGCCTGCCTTGCCTGATCGGGTTTTTCGCTCGACATCGGTCTCTCGATCGAGGCTCGGAATCGCTCCGGCAGAAACCGATGTCACGCCAGCTTTGTTCCCGGACCTAAAGCTTCACGGCCAGCAGTACCGCGCCGGCGCCGATCATGGTGATCCCGATCCAGCCCTGCGCGGTCGGCCGCTCGCCGAGGAAGGCGAACGCGAACAGGGCCACCAGGACGACGCTGAGCTTGTCGATTGGTGCGACCAACGTCGCGGGACCGAGCTTCAGGGCCCGGAAGTAACAGAGCCACGAGGCCCCGGTCGCGAGCCCCGATAGCACCAGGAACAGCCATGTCCTCGACGAAACCGCCGAGGGCACGGCGAATTGGCCGGTGAAGAACAGCAGCACCGAGAAGGCGAGCAGCACCACGACGGTGCGGATGAAGGTGGCGAGGTCCGGATTGATGTTCTCGACGCCGACCTTGGCGAAGATTGCGGTCAGCGCGGCAAAGCAGGCGGAGAGGAGCGCCCAGGTCTGCCAGGCGGAGAGGAGGGCGGGTTTCATTGGGGGGCCGATGAAGTTTTGCGAGGTGATGGGGTGGAAGGTGCTAGCCAAACACTCCGCTGTCGTGCCGGACAAGCGAAGCGCAGACCCGGACCCATACCGCGGAATCTTTCTTGGGGCACATGCGTCGTCGTTTTTCGCCAAACACAATCCTGTGGCTATGGGTCCCGGATCGGCGCGCGCTTGAGGCGCGCTTGTCCGGGCGACAGCGTTTTGCCTGGCGTACATTCACCTTGCCACCGACAGCTTCTCGGTGATCGCCTTGCGCAGGATGCGCGAGAGCGATTCCACCGAATACGGCTTCTGGATCAGCTCGAAACCGCGATGGGCGTTCTCAGCGAGCACATTGCTGTAGCCGCTGGTGAGCACCACCGGCAGGCCCGGATAGCGCTCACGGATCACGCCGGCGAGCTCGACACCGTTCATGCCGGGCATGATGACGTCGGAGAACACGAGGTCGACGGCGAATTCGTTCTCGCCGAGGATCGACAGCGCGGCATTGGCGTTGGCGACGCGGCGGACGACATAGCCGAGGTCTTCCAAAAGCTCGGTCGAGAACTGGCCGACATCGTCATTGTCCTCGACCACGAGCACGCGGTAGCCACGCCCCGTGGTTGCGGCCTCGCTGGTCAGCGCTGCAGCTTCCTTCTCGGCGGTCGGCGACTGCGCCTGCGGCAGGTAGATGGTGAAGGTCGCGCCCTTGCCTTGCGTGCTCATCACCGCGATGTCGCCTTCCGACTGCTTGGCGAAGCCGAACGCCTGGCTGAGGCCGAGCCCGGTGCCCTTGCCGACCTCCTTGGTGGTGAAGAACGGCTCGAAGATGGCGTCGATGTTTTCGGGCGCAATGCCGCTTCCGGTGTCGGCTACCGAGATCGCGACATAGTCGCCGCTGCGCGCCGATTGCCCGCGCAGGCTCGGAATCCCGGAGACCTTGCGCACCGCGATGGTGAGACGGCCTTCGCCCTCCATGGCGTCGCGGGCGTTGATGGCGAGATTGATCAGCGCGGTCTCGAACTGCGCGATGTCGGCGACTGTGAAGCAGTCGGCATCGTCGATCTCGACGGCAATCTCGATCCGGCCGCCGACCAGCGGCCGCACCAGCTGCGCCACGCCCTCCACCTGGCTGCCGACGTTGAAGATCTGCGGCTTGAGCGGCTGCCTTCGTGCAAAGGCCAGGAGCTGTGCGGTCAGCTTGGAGGCGCGCTCGACGGTGTCGGAGATGGCATCGACGTAGCGGCGGCGGCGTTCCTCCGGCAGCTCGCGCCGGCGCAGGAAGTCGGTGGCCGAACGGATGATGGTGAGGAGGTTGTTGAAGTCGTGCGCGACGCCGCCGGTGAGCTGGCCGATCGCCTCCATCTTCTGCGACTGCCGCAGCGCTTCCTCGCCGCGGCGGCGGTCGGTGATGTCGACGGCTTCGGGCACCGCGCCGGTGATGTTGCCGTGGCGGTCGAGCACGGGACGCATGCTGAATTCGAAATCGCGATCGCCGATGGGCAGGCGCAATCGCATCTCCATCCGCACGGCTTCGCCGCGAAGCACGGTGTCGAAGGCCTCACGGACCACGGCGCTCATGCCGTGGGTCCCGGTGAACCACGGCGTTTCCCACAGCAGCTTGCCGATCACGTCCGTGGAGCCCGCCTTGATGCCGTCGAGTGCGGTGTTGTTCGCGTAGAGCAGTTCCCCCCTGAGATTGACCAGGCCCTGATACTGGTTGCTGGTCTCCAGGATCGCGCGCAGCCGCGCTTCGTTGGATTCGAGCTCGGCGGTGCGCTCGACGATGCGCTCTTCCAGCGTCTCGTTGAGCCGGCGCAGCTCGATCTCGGCCTGCTTGGCGACGGTAATGTCGTGGGCGACGCCGATGAAGCCGATATGCTTGCCGGTCGGATCCCAGCGCGGCTGCGATTCCGAACGCAGCCAGCGCCATTCGCCGCTGGCATTCTTGTAGCGCGCCTCCAGCACGAACGGCTTCAACGAGGCTTCGCCTTGCACCGATTGCTGCAGCACATGCGGCAGGTCGTCCGGATGCAGCACCTTGCGCCAGTCGAAGGCGATGGCCTGATCGTAGGGCAGGCCGACGAAGTCGACATAGGCCTGATTGGCGAAGGAGCGTGTACGGTCGAGCTTGGTGACCCAGATCGGCACCGGCGCGCTGTCGGCAATCAGCCGGAAGCGCTCCTCGCTCTCGCGCAGCGTCTCGCGCGCCAGCGCCTGGTCGGTGATGTCGATATGGGCGCCGACAAGGCGGATCGCGCGACCGTCGCGGTCGCGTTCGATCTTAGCGACGACGCGGATCCAGCGGGTCTCGCCGTCGCGGGGGCGGATGATGCGGTACTCGGCCGTGTAGTCCTCGCTGGTCCCTGCCAGCGCATCGAAGAAATGCTTGACGGTCGCATCGCGGTCGTCGGGATGGATGCGATTGACCCAGTCCTCGTGCGTCTCGTCGGCGGCCTCAGGGGGCAGGCCATGGATCATCAGGTATTCGGGCGAGCGGCGGTTCCGAAAACCCTCGCGGAAGTCGACCTCGAGGCCGCCGACCTTGCCGATGCGCTGGATGCGCGCCAGCTCAGCCTCGCGCTCCTGAAGCGCACGATAGGCTTCATCGCGCTCGCGCGCGATGTCTTCGAGGTGCTGGCGCAGCCTTTCGGCAGCAAGGGTCTCGGGCGTATTGTCGTTCAAGGCGTCGGCCGTTGTGATGCAAGAGCGCGCGTGCCGGGCCGATATTCACACAGACAAAGCGTGATAGCCATTGCTCAAAGAGGAATAAGTCGGAAAGTCGTCATCAAATGGATAGCGGTGGGTATGCACCAAACGCCGGCGCTGGCAATTTGTTCCGAGGACTGGAACGATCGGCCCGCCGAGGCGTCTTTGCGGAGCGCCACAACTCTCATTCATAAAACTCCCTTTCCCAAGAGGCTAAATCTTGAAGCTCTTTGTCTGTCAGGACTGCGGCAACGTCCTCTATTTCGAGAACCGCGCCTGCGAACGCTGCGGCCATCGGGTCGCCTTTCAGCCGGAGAGGGAGACGATGTCGGCGATCGAGCCGGACGGGGACGGCTGGAAGGTACTGGCCGACAAGGGCGAAAGCCGCATGCTCTGCAGCAATGCCGACTACGACGCCTGCAACTGGCTGACGGATGCGGACGATACCACCGGCTTCTGCCGCGCCTGCCGCCACAACGGCATCGTGCCTGACCTCTCCGATCCGGCGCAGCTTGCTCGCTGGCGTGAACTGGAAATCGCAAAACACCGGCTGTTCTATTCCCTAATCCGCTGGAAGCTGCCGCTTCAGACCCGGCAGGAAAACCCCGAGCACGGGTTGATCTTCAACTTCCTCGCCGACGATCCGAACAGCGGGCAGAAGGTTATGACCGGCCACGACAATGGCCTGATCACGATCGCGCTCACCGAGGCCGATGACATCGAGCGCGAGCGGCGGCGGCTGGAGATGGGCGAGCCGTACCGCACGCTGCTCGGGCATTTCCGCCACGAGGTCGGCCATTATTTCTGGGACGTGCTGGTGCGCGACGGCGGCAAGCTCGAGGAATGCCGCGCGGTGTTCGGCGATGATTCCGCCGATTACGGTGAGGCGCTGCAGCGCCATTATGCCGAAGGCGCGCCGGCGGACTGGCAGCAGAACTACGTCTCGGCCTATGCCACCACGCATCCGTGGGAAGACTTCGCGGAGACCTGGGCGCATTACCTCCATATCGTCGACACCCTGGAGATGGCCGCCGAGTTCGGTATGGAGGTGCGCCCCAAGGTCGACCGCGACGGGGAGTTGACGGCGCGCATCCGCTTCAACCCCTACGAGGTCAGGGACGTCCAGGCGCTCATCGACGCATGGCTGCCCTTCACCTTCGCCATGAACAGCGTCAATCGCGCCATGGGCCTGCGCGACCTCTATCCCTTCATCCTGTCGTCCGCCGTGGTCGCCAAACTGGGCTTCATTCAGAGCCTCGTCCGGGGCGTGGCCAAGGCCGGCAGGCCGTAGGCGGCCCCAGGGGGCGCGTCCCGACCGTTTCGGTCTTGCGCTGGTACGCCAGAGGGGCCGGATTTAGACCGTTGCCTCCGGCTCATTTTAATGTACCACGGGAGCCACACGGCCCGTTTCCATAGGCTGCAACGGCCAGGGAAGGGGTCCCGCCCAAGGTCGAGACTCAAGAAAAGCATGTTCAAACGCATTCTGATCGCCAATCGCGGCGAAATCGCCTGCCGGGTCATCAAGACCGCGCGCCGCATGGGAATTCAGACGGTCGCGGTCTATTCCGAGGCCGACCGCGACGCCCTCCATGTCGAGATGGCCGACGAGGCCGTGTTGATCGGCCCGCCCGCGGCGGCCGAGAGCTATCTGGTGATCGAGAAGATCGTCGAGGCCTGCCGCAAGACCGGCGCGGAAGCCGTGCATCCCGGCTATGGCTTCCTGTCCGAGCGCGAGGCATTTCCGCGCGCGCTGGAAGCCGCCGGCATCGTCTTCATCGGTCCCAACCCGGGCGCGATCGCGGCGATGGGCGACAAGATCGAATCCAAGAAGGCGGCCGCGAAGGCCAAGGTCTCCACCGTGCCGGGCTATCTCGGCGTCATCGAGGACGACAAGGACGCGGTGCGCATCGCCGACGAGATCGGCTATCCCGTGATGATCAAGGCCTCCGCCGGCGGCGGCGGCAAGGGCATGCGCATCGCGCATTCCAAGGCCGAGGTCTCCGAAGGTTTCAACCTCGCCAAGGCCGAGGCCAAGGCTTCGTTCGGCGACGACCGCGTCTTCGTCGAAAAGTTCATCGTCGATCCCCGCCACATCGAGATCCAGGTGCTGGGCGACAAGCACGGCAACGTGATCTATCTCGGCGAGCGCGAATGCTCGATCCAGCGCCGCAACCAGAAGGTCATCGAGGAGGCGCCGTCGCCGCTGCTCGACGAAGCCACGCGCCGCAAGATGGGCGAGCAGGCGGTCGCGCTGGCGAAAGCCGTGAATTACGATTCCGCCGGCACAGTCGAGTTCGTCGCGGGGCAGGACAAGAGCTTCTACTTCCTGGAGATGAACACGCGCCTCCAGGTCGAGCATCCCGTCACCGAGCTCGTCACCGGCATCGATCTCGTCGAGCAGATGATCCGCGTGGCCGCCGGCGAGAAGCTCGCGATCACGCAGAAGGACGTCACGCTGACGGGGTGGGCCGTTGAGTCGCGGCTCTATGCGGAAGACCCCTTCCGCAACTTCCTGCCCTCGATCGGGCGCCTCGTGAAATACCGCCCCCCGGCGGAAGCCAGCCAGGACGGCATCATTATCCGCAACGACACCGGCGTGCAGGAGGGCGGCGAGATCTCGATCCACTACGATCCGATGATTGCGAAGCTCGTCACGCATGCGCCCTCGCGCGCGGCCGCGATCGAGGCGCAAGCGACAGCGCTCGACTCGTTCTATGTCGACGGCATCAGGCACAACATTCCGTTCCTGTCGGCGCTGATGCATCATCCGCGCTGGCGCGAGGGACGCTTGTCGACCGGCTTCATCGCCGAGGAATTCCCCAAGGGCTTTGCGGTGCGCGTGCCCGAAGGCGAGGTCGCCCGGCGGATGGCTGCGGTCGGCGCCGCCATTGATCACGTGCTCGGGGAGCGCAAGCGGCAGATCTCCGGCCAGATGGGCGGCCGGGTCGTGCAGCGCGAGCGCCGCCGCGCGGTCTGGCTCGATCGCCAGGAGATCCTGCTCGAGGTCGGCCGCGAGGGCGAGGCCATCGCGATCCGCTTCATCGATGCCGAGGGCAAGGCCGGCAACGTCCATCTGCTGCAATCGCCGTGGAAGCCGGGCGATCCGGTCTGGCAGGGCACCATCGACGGCCATTTCGTGGCGGTGCAGGCGCGCCCAATCCCCAACGGCATCCGCCTTGCGCATCAGGGCGTCGAGGTTCCGGTCTATGTCTGGACCGAAGCGGAAGCTGCCTCCGCCCGGCTGATGCCGGTGACGACGGCATCCGACAGCGGCAAGAAGCTGCTGTGTCCGATGCCCGGCCTCGTCGTCTCCATCGCGGTGATCGAGGGGCAGGAGGTCAAGGCCGGCGAGACGCTCGCCGTGGTCGAAGCCATGAAGATGCAGAACGTGCTGCGCGCCGAGCAGGACGGCACCGTGAAGAAGATCCACGCCAGCGCCGGCGCGACGCTCGCGGTGGACGCGCTGATTTTGGAGTTTGCGTAAGCGCTCCGGCGCACGACAGTCGACCCTCACCTTGAGGAAACGCGCTCAAGGGCGCGCTCCTCAGGATGACGATTTTGGAGTGAGGCACCCATGGCCTTTCGTTCCCGCCGCGAGAAGCTGCGCTCGATCCTCTCAGGCTCGGCCTGCGTCCATCCCGGCTCGGTCTATGACGCGATCTCGATCCGCATCGCCGAGGATCTCGGCTTTCCACTCGGCATGTTCGGCGGTTCGGTCGCCTCGCTCGCGGTGCTCGGCGACCCCGATGTCACGCTGATCACGCTCACCGAGCTCGCCGAGCAGATGCGGCGGATGTCGCGCGCCTCCGCGCTGCCGGTGCTGGTCGATGCCGATCACGGCTACGGCAATGCGCTCAATGTGCGCCGTACGGTGCAGGAACTGGAGACCGCGGGCGCCGCCGGCCTCACCATCGAGGACACGCTGCTGCCGGCCGCCTTTGGCGAGACCAAGACGCAGCTGATTTCGCTGGAGGAGGGCGTCGGCAAGATGAAGGCCGCACTGGATGGCCGCAGCGATGCCTCGCTGGTCATCATGGGGCGCACCGGAGCTGCCTCGATCACCTCGCTCGACGATGCGATCCGCCGTGCGCAGGCCTATGAGGCTGCCGGCGTCGATGCGCTGTTCTTCACCGGCATCAAGTCGCGCGCGGAGCTGGAGGCGATTACGGCTGCGACGCGCCTGCCGATCGTGCTCGGCGGCGCGCCCGAGGACTTGAACGCGACCGATTATCTCGCCGGCCAGCGCGTGCGCATCGCGCTCCAGGGGCACGCGCCGATCGCGGCGGCGACGCAGGCCGTCTACGAGACGCAGAAGGCGCTGCGCGAGGGCACGGCACCGAAGGCACTCAAGGGGTTGCCGTCAGCAGAACTGACCAATCGCGTCATGCGCGACGCCGAGGTAAAAGCGCGCAGCGCCGATCTTCTCGGACTGAAAAAATGAGCCGGGCGATCCTCCAGGTCATGATCCGCGGGCGTGTGCAGGGCGTCGGCTATCGCGCCTGGGTCGAGTACCAAGCCACCGCCAGCGGCCTCGATGGCTGGGTCCGCAACCGTCGCGACGGCAGCGTGGAAGCGCTGTTCGCCGGCACGCCGAAGCACGTCGCCGACATGGTCGCGCTGTGCCGGCATGGACCGCCGTCGGCGCGTGTGGACAGCGTGACGAGTGAGACCGCGAGTGCGGACGAGCTGAACCTGCGCGGGGCAGGGGAGAAGTTCTCGGTGTTGCCGACGGTGTAGGCGATCTCACAAGAGGTCGTCATGCCCGGGCTTGTCCCGGGCATCCACGTTCTTCGTGCAGCGGGGCCAGGCGTGGATGGCCGGGACAAGCCCGGCCATGACGGCGTCGAGGTGGGAAAGTGAACAGTCACCGCGGCAGCTTCGAAATCGCCTCGCTCAGCTCGTGGATCTCGTACGGCTTGCGCAGGATCGGGAAATCGCCGCGCACGCCGGAGGCGACGTCGCTGTAGCCGGTGGCGAGCAGGACCGGCAGGCCGGGGCGGATCTGGCGCAGACGATGGGCGAGGCTGAGCCCGTCCATCTTGCCAGGCATCACGATATCAGAGAACACGAAGTCAACCCTGTTCTTCTCGATCTCGCGCAAGGCGGCTTCGGCATCGGCGACGCGCCGTACCTGGTAGCCGAGCTGCTCCAAAAGGCCGATGCTGACGAGGGCGACGTCCGGATTGTCCTCGACCAGCAACACGGTGCCGCTGCCGCGGAACGACGCACTTCCCGTGGTCTCGCGCGCTGGCGCCCCTTCCCCGCGCGGCAGGAGGATGGTGAAGGTCGTACCCTTGCCGAGTTCGCTTGCGACCTTCACCGTGCCGCCGGCCTGATGGGCAAAGCCGTGCACCTGGGACAGGCCGAGGCCAGTGCCCTTGCCGATCGGCTTGGTCGTGAAGAACGGCTCGAAAATCTTGTCGAGAACGTCCGAGGGAATGCCGAGCCCGGTGTCGGCGATGTCGATCGCGACGAATTCGCCGGCGAGGGTCGCCTCATCCAGCACGACGTTGCGCGCACGGATCGTCACCGTGCCGCCGTCGGGCATCGCGTCGCGGGCATTGATGACGAGGTTGAGCAACGCGGTCTCGAGTTCCGAGACGTCGGCCTTGATCGGCCAGACGTCGCGGCTGACTTCGAAGGCCAGGCGCACGGAGCTGCCCACGCCGGCATCGAGCACCTCGCGGATCGCCGAGATGCGGTCGGCGAAATCGATCGCCTGCGGATTGACGCTCTGCCGCCGCGCGAAGGTGAGGAGCTGGTTGGTCAGCGCCGCGCCACGCTTGGTGGCGGTCTCGATGGCCGAGATCGCGCGCTTGAGCTTGGCCTCGTCGTCGGCGCCCCGCTTCAGCACGTGGAGGCTGCCGCTGATGATCATCAGGAGGTTGTTGAAGTCGTGGGCGACCCCGCCGGTGAGCTGGCCCAGCGCATCGAACTTCTGGGACTCGGCGAGCTGCTTCTGCATCGCCTCGAGCTTGAGCTGCGTGTTGCGGCGCTCGGTGATGTCGCGCGTGATCTTGGCGAAGCCGACCAGCTCGCCATCCTCGTAGATCGGATCGATCACGACGCTGGCCCAGAAGAACGTGCCGTCCTTGCGGACGCGCCAGCCTTCTTCCTCGTAGCGGCCCTTTTCCCTGGCGATGCCGAGCGCACGGGCGGGCTTGCCGTTGGCGCGGTCGGGCTCGGTATAGAAGCGGGAAAAATGCTGGCCGAGGATCTCCCAGGGCGAATAGCCCTTGATGCGCTCGCCGCCGATATTCCAGCTGGTGATGATCCCATTGGGATCCAGCATGTACAGGGCGTAGTCCGCGACTCCTTCAACCAACAGCCGGAAACTGCGCTCGCTCTCGAACAAGTCTCTCTGCTGACTGAACTTTTCGACCATTCGGGGACCCTGCCTGAACCCGGGCAAACGTCACAGGCAGCGAATTGTTCCCGTGCCTGGGATATTTTTAGGCAAATCTCGCGGACGGTATGCAGCGATATCAGCGGCCTGACGCACTTGACAATCAATCGTGCCCATCAGATATTTCTGTCATGACAGAAATAACCGGAAAGAAGAAACTCCCTGCCGCCGTCGAGCGCTTCATCCTGCATTGGGGCGACATGGGGGACGGGTGGGGTGTCAATCGCTCGGTCAGCCAGATCCACGGGCTGCTCTATCTGGCCGAGGCGCCGATGACGGCCGAGGACATCGCCGACACGCTCGGCATGGCGCGGTCCAATGTCTCCAACTCGCTCAAGGAGCTGCTCGCCTGGAACCTGATCCGGCGGGTGCCGATCCTCGGCGACCGCCGCGACCATTACGAGGCCGAGACCGACATCTGGGAGGTCGCGGCCCGCATCGCGGCGCGGCGCAAGGAGCGGGAGATCGATCCGGCCATCGTCGCGCTCAGGGCCTGCGTGTCCGATGCTACGGATGATCCGACCATCAGTCCGGTCGCGAGCAAACGGCTGAAGGAGATGCTCGCCTTCACCGAGCTCGCCGATCACTGGTTCATGCAGATGCTGAAGGTGCCGCGGCCGCGGCTGGTCGCCTTGATGCGGCTCGGCGAGAAGATCGCCAACCTGCTGCCGCTGGGCAAGGCCAAATAGTATTGAGGTGAGGAGGTTGCGATGACGTCGGCGAGATTATCGGGCTCCAACGTACCAACCTCCGCTCACACCAAACTGCTCGACGACCGCCGCTTCCGTACCCTGCTGTCAGACGAGGATTGGGGCCGCCTGCCGCTCGCGACCTGGCGGCGCTTCTCCAAGCGCGTCGCTGACGGCGACAGCGTGGTCTATGTCGGTGTCGTCGACGAGGTCGCCTTCAGCGACATCGGCTGGTGGTTCGCACAGGTCGCGCGCCTGATCGGCGGGCCGCTGCCCACGGGGCGCGACACCGGCGTGCCCATGATCGTGACGGTTACCGAGGACGGCGCGACCGGCGGCCAGACCTGGACCCGCATCTGCGCGCGTAAGCGCGGCTTCCCGCAGGTGATCCATTCGGCGAAACGCTTCGCCGGCCCGACCGGGCTCGAGGAGTATGTCGGCTTCGGCGTCTCGATGGCGCTCCGTATCGCGGTCGAGGGACAGGCGCTGACGTTCCGCAGCGCCGGCTACGGGCTCCAGCTCGGGCGGCTATGGATCCCGCTGCCGCAATGGCTCACGCCGGGTGACCTGACCGTGACGCACAGCGATCTCGGCGAGGGGGCGTTCCGCTTCACCCTCGATGTCATTCATCCGCGTTACGGCGCGCTGATCCACCAGTCCGCCGTGTTCAGGGAGGCCGTGTCATGACCCCGCTCTTGTGGACGCTCATCGCCATCCAGATCGTGATGGGCGTGTTCGACACCTTCTATCACCACGAATTCACCGAGCGCCTGGCCTGGCGTCCGTCGCAGCGCTTCGAGCTGAAACTGCATGGAATCCGCAACATGCTCTATGCGCTCTTGTTTCTGGTGCTCGGCTGGCTCGAGGTCTACGGCGCGCTGGCGCTGCTGATCATCGTGGTGCTGGTCGCCGAGATCGTCATCACGCTGATGGATTTCGTCGAGGAGGATCTGAGCCGGAAGCTGCCGCCGAGCGAGCGCATCAATCACACGCTGCTCGCGATCAACTACGGCGCCATCCTGGTGCTGCTGCTGCCGGTGCTGATCGACTGGGCGATGCAGCCGTTCGGCGTGACGGTGGTCTATCAGGGCCTGCTCAGCATCGCCGCGACCGCCTGCGCGGCGGGTGCGTCGCTCTGCGGCATCAGGGATTTTGCGGCGATGCGCCGGCTCGGCCGCATGCGAAGCGTTCCCGCGGAAGGACTTGTCGAGAAGCTCCCGGGCCGCAGGACAGTGCTGATCACCGGCGCGACGGGTTTCATCGGCAGCCGCCTTGCGGCGAGCCTCAGCGGAGCAGGGCATCACGTCATAGCGCTGATCCGCAACCCCGCCAAGGCCGAGATGTTGCCGCCGCCGGTCACGCTGATCACCAGCCTCGATCAGCTTGCCGCGAACACGCCAATCGACGCCATCGTCAATCTCGCGGGAGAGCCGATCGGCAACGGCCTGTGGACCGAAGCGAAGCGCGCGAAGATCATCGGCTCCCGCGTCGACATGACCGGTGAAGTCATAAAATTGATCGCGCGGCTCGAGCGCAAGCCCGAGGTGCTCGTCAGCGGCTCCGCGATCGGCTGGTACGGCTTGTGGGCCGACCAGGTGCTGACGGAGTCGGCCAAGTCGCACGCCTGCTTCAGCCACGAGCTGTGCGCGGCCTGGGAGAAGGCGGCGCGGCCGGCGGAGGAGCTTGGCGTTCGCGTGGTGTACTTGCGCATCGGCCTCGTGCTTGGCACCGAGGGCGGCTTCATCACCCGCATGTTGACGCCATTCGAGTTCGGCCTCGGCGGCCCGCTCGGCACCGGGCGGCAGTGGATGTCCTGGATCGAGCGCGACGATTTGATCCGGCTGATCGCCTATGTGGTGGCGACCCCCGATCTTGCAGGGCCCGTCAACGCCACCGCGCCGATCCCCGTCACCAACGCGAAGTTCACCGAGGAACTCGGGCGCCGGTTGCACCGGCCCGCCATATTCCGCATCCCCGGCGGCCTGTTGCGCCGGATCGGCGGCGGCTTTGCCGACGAGCTTCTGCTCGGCGGCCAGCGCGTGCTGCCGAACAAAGCGCTGAGCCGCGGCTTTGTCTTCCGGCATGAGACGCTGCGGAGTGCGTTCGAGGCGATCTTGTGAGGTGATGTTATGGCTTGCACTGCATGCCCTCGTGCTCTGGACGGCTGGTTTCGTGGATGCCTGGCGGCGACCGCGACATTGGGGGCGTTGCCAGTCCTCGCCGCAATTCTATCTCTTCCAGATCGAGGCTTTCCCGAGGGCCTGGCTCCCATCGTCCCCCTGGTCTTGATTGTCCTGCCAATCACATTGATCCTCACCTGCCTGCTTAGCGGGATGCCATCCGCGCTTGTGATATGGCTCGGTGAGTCACTTCGAATTCGCTCAGTGCTGTTTTACGCGGCCGCTGGCGCTGCGATCGGAGCCCTGATTGCGAACGGCATCTTCGGGACGCTCTTTGAGATGGATGGGCTGTTTGCGTTGGCTGGATGTCTGGCCGGGGTCGCTTATTGGTCCGCTGCAGGAAAGGACGCGGGCGCTAGTTAGCTCCCGCGGCGCTCCGAAACGTCGCCGCTACTGCGCGCAGCGCCGCAAGCTTCGCGGGATCGCTGACCTTCGAATGCAGCATGACCTTCGAGCTGCCGAGCTTTGGCAGCTTGTGCGCAGGGCCGATATCGACCAATCCGGGCGGCGCAATCCGCCGCGCCAGCGGTGCGATCGCAAGCCCGGCGAGCGCAGCCGCCACTACCGCTGTCACACCGCCGCCGACAAAGCGCTCGCGCCAGGCGAGGCCGGCCTTGTCGAGCGCGCGCACGGCGACGGCGCGGACGCCGCAGGGCGGGGCGAGGGTTGCGAGCGGCAGGGCTTCACCCTTCGGCAAGGTGAAGCGTCGCGACGCGAACCAGCCGAACTCGTCCTCGGTCAGCTTCTCGCCACCACGGCGGCTGCCTTCCTGGCGGACAATCACGGCGTCGAGTTCGCCAGCATCATAGGCATCCTGCATCTCGCGCGAGAAGCCGATGGTGACGGCGAGGGTGAGATTTGACGACATCGCGTGCAGGCGTTCGAGCAGCGGAACGAGCTCGGGGCCTGCGGCGTGATCGGAGATGCCGAGCGAGAGCGACTGCGCGGCCGGTGCTTCGCCCGAGAGGGCGCGGTCGTGCGCCGCGATCAGGACCCGAGCGCGATCGAGGAAGCCGGCGCCGTCGGCGGTGAGACGGACTGCACGCGGCGAGCGTTCGACGAGGCGTTTCCCCAGCAAGGTCTCCAGCCGTTGCAGCTTGAGGCTGACGGCGGCCTGGGTCGTGCCGAGTGCCTCGGCGGCACGGGTAAAGCTCTGGAGGTCGGCGACCAGCAGGAAGGCCTGGACGGTGGCGATGTCGAGTGTGGCGGTCATTTTGAATTGTTATCACTGGTATCAACAGAGATAAGATACCAAAATGACCGGAGGAGATCTAGCTTCTCATCAACGCCGCGCAACCAGCGCAGCATCTTGAGGAGAACGACAATGCCGCTGATCACCGTGTCCTACGCCACCTCCCGCCAGTCGCCCTCGCTGAAGGCCGACATCGCGAACGCTGTCTCCGAGCTCACCGCTGAGATACTGCACAAGGATCCCGCGGTCACCGCCATCATCGTGAAGGCCGTCGATGCCAGTGACTGGTTCGCCGGCGGCAAGTCGCTCGCCGAGCAGAAGCTCGCCAGCTACTGGATCGACATCCATGTCAGCGAAGGCACCAACACCAAGGACGAGAAGGCGGCCTATCTCGCCGCGATGTTCAAGCGCATGGCCGAGATTTTGGGACCGATGCATCCCGAGACCTATCTGCACGTCGACGAGGTCAAGAGCGACGCCTACGGCTTTGGCGGCCTGACCCAGGAGCGGCGCTACATCGCCGGCAAGCTCGAGGTTTCGCTGAAGGCGGCGTGACGCCGCAAGCCGCGGGTGAGCCGTCTCACCCGCGGCCTGCGTCGCTTGGAATTGTCAGCTCGCCGCGCGGAACTGAACTTCCGAATTGTTCAGAAAGCACGTCTTGTCGAACAGCTTCAGGTCCAGTGGGTTTGGCAACCTGACATCGCTGAGATCGGGGCAGGGCTTGATGGAGGAATCGTAGGACCGGTCGATCTGCGAGATGAAGACGACGATCAGCCCCTTGTCGCGCGCGAAAGATTTCAGCACGCGCACCTGAACGGTCAGGTCCGGGTTTTCCCGCCGCTGGTCGAGCAGTTGCAGATAATCGATCACCACGATTGTGCCGCGAGGGGCCGTCGCCATCTGCTTCACGACGTAATCGGCGCTGATGACGTCGGAGCAGTCGACCTCGAAGAGTTCGTCGAATTGCGCCGGCTCCACCCCGATCGCGCGCAGGCGATCCAGCACATCCTTCTCGGTATATTCGAGCGAGAAGAACGCTGCGCGATGGCCCGACTTCATCGCCTCGACGGCGAGTTCGAGGCTCATCAGCGTCTTGCCCTGGCCGGGGCGCGCGCCGACCAGCACGAGGTCGCCAGGCTGGAATTGCGGGAACAACTTGTTGGCCGGAGTCATCGCCGTCGCCTTCGCCGCGAGCATGCTCCAGGCGGAAAACCTTTCCGTCGCAGCAATGCGATCGAGCGCGGCGTGCAGCGGAATGCCTTGCTCGCGCGACAGGCGCTTGGCTCGTCGCTTGAGATGGTAGATCGGCGTAGAAAGCTTCATCGTCAAAACCTCCCATTGCGAGCAGAAAGCGCAATCCCTCCTTATGCCTGGCGCTCGAACAGTCGGTCCGATGTTGAGTCGCCCGGCATGATGTCTGCTTTCCCGGCGGAGGGGGGAGGCGTGGGCGGCGCCGGAATCGAGCATAGCCGATTCCGTGGCGTGCGGAGAACACGCGCGGTCGGGCTCGAACAGGAAAACGCTAGACGGCCGCTTCCGGCACCAACGCTTTGGTCGGCCCGAACAGCTCCTCGAACGCCTGCCGTAGCGCGATGTCGACATCGGCCATGGTCACGAGCTGGCCGAGATCAACCAGCGAGGTGACGCCATAGCGGGGATCGGCGACACCGCAAGGAACGATGCCGGCGAAATGCGACAGCTCCGGCTCGACATTGATGGCGATGCCGTGGAACGAGACCCAGCGCTTCAGCCGCACACCGATCGCCGCGATCTTGTCTTCGTGCTCAGGCCCCTTGTCGGGCCGCTTCACCCAGACGCCGACCCGGTCCTCGCGCCGCTCGCCGCGGACGTTGAAGGCGGCGAGCGTCTTCAGGATCAGCTCCTCCAGGCTCGCGACATAGGCCCGCACGTCCGGCCGGCGGCGCTTGAGGTCGAGCATGATGTAGGCAACTCGCTGGCCGGGCCCGTGATAGGTCAGCTGCCCGCCGCGCCCCGTGGCGAAGGTCGGGAATCGGGCATCAAGCAGGTCGCTTTCCTTGCCCGAGGTGCCGGAGGTGTATAGCGGGGGGTGCTCGAGCAGCCAGACCAGCTCCGGCGCCTCGCCCGCCGCGATGGCGGCGACGCGCGCTTCCATTTCGGCGACGGCGTCCGGGTAGGGCACCGGCGCATCCGAGATTCGCCATTCGACGGGCGTGCCGCCGGAGGCGGAAAACGACGTCAAATCGAGCTCTTGACGTTGGCTTTGGCGGGGGTCTTGAGGCGAATTAACCATTGGCTAACCATAACGTGGTGATGATTGCAGGCGCAAATGCCAAGTCCTTTGGCGTTGAGTCCCAGGTTGCGGCGGTCCTGACAGTGCCCACTCTCGATAAAGTCACCGTGGATCTCATGGTCGTCCTCGGGACGACCACCATGCCAATCCATCAAGTATTACGTCTTTCCCGCGGCGCCATCATCGAGCTCGATGCAACCGAGGCCGACGAGGTCAAGGTCCTCGCCAACAATCTGCCGGTGGCCTCCGGCGTCGTGCTGGTCGACCGCAACCGGATCGCGGTCGAGGTCAAGCAGATGCTGCCCCGCTCGCCCGGGACCCGGTAGGGCTCGGGGCACACGGCAGCAGCCAAGTACTTGATAAGGCTTTGGCACCCGATAGGGCCGATCCGGGCAGGGAATAGGGATTTTTCCCGCTAAGCTGTGGAATTCGGGGCCTTTGCAGGCTTGTATCCCCCTGATGGATTTGTTAGATCGGCGGCCGCTGATCCGGCCACCCGAACAACCTCAGGCCGGCATCTCCTAGCGCTCGTGGCGGAACTGGTAGACGCGCTGCCTTGAGGTGGCAGTGGGTAACACCGTGGGGGTTCGAGTCCCTCCGAGCGCACCATAAGCCCATATTTCACGTTGAAATCATTAGGCTTTTTCTGGGGTCTGCCCGGAAATGTTATGACTCCGTTCTCGCTAGGCGTTCGCGTGCCGTTGGCCCGAGGCGCTGCCGGCCAGTCATCGAGTGACTGGCTCTGATCGAACGTGACGATCTTCTCAATCCCACTGATTCCAAGGCTCTCTCGATTGGCTTGCGCGGTGTAGTGAGCGGGCATTTTGGGGTCGGTGCAGCCGACCATCGGCATCATCTGGCTTTCGGTGCAGTCTGCATAGGCAGCCACTTCGGCTCTAGCCTTGCGGACGCCATGGCCGCTCTTTTTCGGTTCGTTCACGGCGGCCAGGACCGCGTATTTCTTCAGTTTGGCCGCCCATGCGAAGCACTCAGAAAGGCGTGTGAGACCGCTACGCCTGTCTTATGCGTGATGGCGCCGCGGTCATCCTGAGTTCGGGCGAGACCATTGAGTACCGCTTCATGTGCGAAGGCCTGAAGGAGGCGAAGGGCATTAGCTGGACAACCTTTTCGGAGGTGGTCGACGCCGGAGCCCGATCGCCTCGGCATCCGGGCCGCTCGTTTCATCAGGTTTCAGATCGTGTCATTAGCCTTCAAGGAGGAGCATGCGCTGCCTGCTTCTTTCTCCCGTTAATCCAGACCCTTAGCGGGGGCCGGTAGCTCCCCATTGCTCCTGGGATTGTCTCTCTCAGCGGGACTTCAGAAAAATTTTGCAGACGTCGGCCCGACTCCATGAGATGCATGAGCGGGCGCAGTGCCGCGCGCGCGGGGTGGTAGTCGATAGGTTCAGGTTTCGGATCGGAGCCGCCGCGCTGCTCGTTTTTAAGAATGCGTTTGAGATGGCTGTCACGCGCCGTTGGCGGTCCGTGAGCCGAGGGAGGGGGGCTTGGGACCTCTTGCGATTGACGGTTTCGGACCTTCCGCCGGATTGTCGCGACGCCGATGGTGATGACTGCAGACGATATCCTGTCGCATCCGGCGTTTGAGAGCTGCGTTCGCGGCCAGGCTCAGGCAATGCTGGCGATACAGGAGGCCAGCCCGCGAACTTCGTCGCCGTTCGCGACCCAGCAGCGCTGGCTGATGAGTCAGGCGATGCTGGCGGCTTATTTTCGCAACGAGGCACAGCAGACCGATTCCGGAATTCTGCCCGCACGACTGGTCGATCCGATCGTCGCCCACGGACTCGCAAGCCGCAACACTGCGTCAGCCTTCGTCAACGAGATGCTGAAATACGGCACCGTGCGCCATGTTGCGGGGAGCGAAGGCCGGCGCTATCGGCCGATCGAGCCGTCGCCGCTGGCGCTTGCAGTGTTGTCGCATTGGCTGGCGGCGCATCTGACGGCGCTGGACGGGCTCGATGGCGGCAACAGGTCGGCTGAACTGCGTGAGCGGCCGGCTCTGCTCGGCGCGATTCAGCCGCTGATCGCCGATGGCCTGCTGGCATCGCGCGCGGTTCGGGAGCCGAACGGAACCTTCTCGCTGTTTACCTGGATCGACGATGGCGGCGTCGTGATGGATCGCCTGATCGTCGGGTGTCAGCAGGATTCGATCGCTCTGTCACGCATTCCGACCGACGTGACGTCGGTTTCGCGGTTGGCGCAGGGCCTCAATTTGTCGCGGAGCCAGCTCGCCCGCAAATTCGTCGTCGCCGAGACGATGGGCAGTCTTGGCTGGTCGGGCGCCCGCGGCAAATCCGCGTTGTGGGTCTCGGCCGAATTCTGGCGCGAATATCACGCCGCCCAAGCGGTGAAGCTCGCCATCATCGAGTCGGCTTTCGAAGCCTGTCGCGCGTATGGCGCTGGCGATCAGGCGCGCAGCGTAGCGGCATCCCGATGATGCCGCTCATCGCGAAAGTCGCGAGGATCAGCCGTGCCAGAACCGATAGTCAAGACCGATACGAAACTGGTCGAACCGCTCGCCGCGCGACCAGCTGAAGGTCTGGGTGCTGCCCGCAAATCCGGCAGTGGATACCGAACTGGTGACGTTGCCGAGATCGACATGAAGCCATTCGGCGCGCGCAAACCAATTGCCGTCGATATTCCATTCGCCGCCGAGGCCCGCCGCCCAACCAGACCGCGTCACCGAACTGCTCGACGTTCCCGCGGTCGCTAAGGGCGACACGCCACAGCCGCCGACAAGACAGCTTTGTGTTGCCGTTGTATCAACGCGTCCCCAAGCAGCGCCGCCGGTGACGTAGATCAGGAATTTGTCCATGGCGATGGTGCCAAACCGGCCGCGCACCGTCGAGAGCCAGGCCGTCTTGCTGCTCAGCGAGTCGGTGCCGAAGCCGGTATCGCCGCAGACACCCGGCGCAATGGTCCCACGGCAGAAGCTGTATTTGGCATTGGTGAAATCGCCATCGGCTTCGATGCCGACAAGCCAGCGCGGAGCGAATTGCCAATTGTAGCCTGCTTGAGCGCCACCGATAAATCCGGTCGCGTTGATACGATTGCCGGCCGGAAATGAGAGGTTGGCGAGCGTATCCGTAAAATTCGATGTTCCCGAATTCGAATTGCTGACGCCACCAATGTTGCCGCCGATATAAAAGCCGGTCCAGCCGAGCGCCGGCGGTGCGGCGACCACGGGCGCCTTGACGGCCATGTCCGCCGCAATCGCCGGCGTCGCGACGAGAGCCGCAAGGCCAAGAATACTGAGCGCGACTTTGTTCAATGCCCCCTCCAGAAAACGCTTCGTCGGCAACGGACGAATGAAAGCAATTAGTGGTTGACCCTAGCATCCGAAAATA
This sequence comes from Bradyrhizobium genosp. SA-4 str. CB756, assembly GCF_000473125.1. NCBI lineage: Bacteria > Pseudomonadati > Pseudomonadota > Alphaproteobacteria > Hyphomicrobiales > Nitrobacteraceae > Bradyrhizobium > Bradyrhizobium genosp. SA-4. The sequence continues at coordinate 2,308,297 of NZ_KI421499.1, forward strand.
GCGCACACCACTACTATGTGAAAGTTAGTGGCGTTCTCGGCATGCGCATTTCAGGGAGTCGATTCAGACGATTCGTCCACGCCGCGCGGATATTGCAGGACGCCGATTATTGCGGAGCGTCATTGCGAACGTGCATTCACAAACAAGGTCCTGCATCTGCTCATTTTTGGGCTTCGGCCTGCTGAAATGTGCTTTGCCCCACGCATGACGACTGAACTGCCTTGCGCTCGAGACTGACGTAAACGATAGGTGATTCAGCCGACGGTAACCGGGAGGATGGCGGTGAAGGCGAAGGGTAAACGCACAGGCAAATCGTCGAGCGACACGACCGCCAAATTCCAGCCCCTGAGCGCGGACGACCTCAACGGCATTGTTGGTGGAAATATCACGCCGCCTCCCGGTCAATTCAATTCGATTGCGGGCTTCGATACGTCCCATCTGAATCTCGATGCGAACTCGATGCTCGCCGGCGTCTCTTCCCAGGAGATCGCGCAGGCCGTCGTCAATCACCAGACGACCGAAACTCAGGCCATGCATTTGATCGAGGCGGTGGCTGCCTACGATCAGACTCACGCCACTCAGGCGCTTGCTGACTTTGCCGGCGCGATCACGCAGACTTCGGGCCACAGCAATGATGGGTATGCGGTCGGCGCCGAGATCGGCCATCTGATCGCCGCGGGGCAGGTGAGTGCCACGCAGGCGATATCGGACATTGCGGGAGCGGTTACCGCAGGGCAGTCGACCGGCCATGTGGCGGTCACCATGCTCGCGGGTATGAGCGGACCGGTTTCCGCGAGCGTTCAGGCCGCGGCTGGAACGGAAATCGCGGCGCTGGTGACCGCGGGCAGCCTCACCGCAACACAGGCCGTAACCGACATCGTCAACGCAAATGGTGCGGCGGGTGCGCTGACCCTCGATCAAGTTATCAATGTCCTGAACGATGCAGCCGGTACGCCGGCGATGCACGCCGCGGTCGCGAGCGAGTACAACAGCCTGATGGCGAGCGGTCTGACCACGGGCAACCACATCACCGCCGATATCGGTGCCGCAGCGGCGCATTCCTATTCGGGAATCAGCCACGATTCGACCGCCGACATGAACATGATCATGGTCGCGAAAACCCTGACCATGGATGCGGTGATCGCTGGCGATTATGGCGCTCTGGCGGGTTTCCAGCCGTTGTTGGCCACGATGCAGAACGCCGTCGCCAACGGCAACGAGTCCGTTCTCGACAACGCAGTGGCCAATAGTGTGCTGTCGCTGGTGAATGCCGGCGGCCTCACGCTGACGACGGCCGTTGCGGATCTGGTGCAACAGATCAACAGCCACGCCATCAGCGGCGATCAGGGCTTTGCGCTGCTGAATTCGCTGGTGAACCTCGCGCCGAACTACTCCAATCTTGCGAACAACGTCGGTAGTCCGCTCTCGGTCGATGCCGTACTCAATCAATTGGCGCCGGCGAGCGCGCAGACGGGGAGTCTTTCCGACGTCGTCGCCGCAGTGAATTCCGGTCGGTTGGCAGTGGGGCAGGCCATCGCCGCGCTTGGCGGCCTTGCCGCCGGCTCCACGGTCGCGCAGATCACGGCAGGTGCCGACATCGCCGGATTCATCCAGTCGGGCTATATTACCACCAATGCGGCCATTGCTGACATCGTCAGCTCCAACTGGTCCACTACGGAGACGTTCAATTTCCTGCTCGGCATGGCGAGCAGCGGCAACACCGCGATCGCGGGCGCCGCGATTGCGGAAATGCCGAGCGTAAGCTCGCCGTCGCAGGCGATCGCCGCCATCAATTCCGCCATTGGCCTGACCGCGATCACGCCGACGCAGGCGCTTGGTATCCTGGTTGATCTCGCCGGTTCGACCGGTACGCAAGCGGCTGTCGCCGGTGAGATCGATTCCCTGATCTCGAACCACCAGCTGACCACGTCGCAGGTCATGACCGCCATCGGCAGCGCGGTGACCTCATCGGCCCTGACCGCGACGGAAGCCGTGACCTTGCTGGCAGACATCGCGGCGCCGGCGTCCACTGCCGTGCAGACCGCCGTCACAGCGGAAATTGCGTCTCTGGTGACCGCTGGCAATCTGACCGCCGATCAGGTGGTCACGGCGCTGGCTGGTCTTGTCGCGGGCGGCGGGGCTGCGATGCAGTCATTCGTTGCGACGGAGATCGGCGCGCTTGTCGCGGCGAACCAGATCACGACGGTGCAAGCGTTCGCCGACATCGCGGCCGCAGGTGCTTCACATGTTCTGAACCCCGGTCAGACCATTGCCCTGCTGGCGTCTTTGGCTTCCAACTCAACGCCTCTGCAATTCACCTTGGGGTCCGACATCGCCACGATGATCGGGTCGGGTGCGATCACGGCAAGTGCGGCGGTTACCGACATCGCCGGCCTCAACCTGTCGGCGTCGGAGGCATTCAATATACTGCTCGGCCTGGCCACCAGCGGCGACACAGCGACCGCAAGGGCCGCCACCGCGGGAATGGCGAGCCTGCTGTCGCCAACGCAGTTGGTCAGCGACATCGATTCCGCTATTGCCACATTCACGATTACCGCTGCACAGGGAGTGGGTCTGCTGATGGACCTCGCCAGCAGTGCGAGCATGACGCCGGCGGTCGCCGTCGAAATCGATTCACTGATCGCGAGTAATCAGATCACCGCCAGTGCGGCGATGAGCGCAATTGGCGCGGCGGTGACGTCGTCCGTCCTCACGGCGGCGCAAGCCGTGACTTTGCTGGCCTATGTCGCGGTCCCGGCTCCGACGGCCGTGCAAAATGCGGCCACCGCCGAAATTACGACACTGCTGACGAGCCGCGCGATCACGGCCGATCAGGTGGTCGGTGCGCTGGCCAGTGTCTTTGCTGGCGGCACCACAGCGATGCAGGCATTCGTGGTCGCGGAGATCAACGGGCTGGTTGGCGCGAACCAGATCACGGCCATTCAGGCCGTCAGCGACATTGCGGCCGCCGTGACCGCGCATGTCCTGACCGCCGACCAGGCCGTCTCCTTGCTGAACATGCTGTCCGCCACCGGATCGACCGCCATGCAGGCCGCGGCCGGCGCCGAGATCGCGGCGCTGATCGGCTCGGCCTCGATTTCCACCACCAATGCCGTCGCCGCCATCACCCACTCGACCAACACGAGCAGTGTCGCCTCGATCGAACTCGCGATCGTGCAGCTGATGAACGTCGCGGCGAGCGGCAATGCGTCGGTGCGCGCGGAGATCAACGCGGACATCGCGGCGTTGATTTCGGCGACCTTCCCGGCCGATACCGCGGTGACCTTCCTCGCTAGCCTCGCCGCGAGCAACAACGCCGCGCTCGACAATGCGGTCGCCGGCACGATTCTGTCTCTGGTCGGAGGCGGCGCGTTGTCGATCACCTCCGCGATCGCGGACGTGACGCAGGCGGTCAGCACCCAGGCCATCAGCGCCGACCAGGCCGTGGCGCTGTTCGCGTCGATGCTTGGCGCCGTCGGGAGCAACGCCATCAACCAGGCCGCGATCGTCACGGCGCTCGGTCAACTGGTCTCCGGTTCGCTCACCCTGTCGGCCGTCATGGCGGACATCGTCACGGCCGTGGGTGGTGGTCAGTTGACGGCGGCGCAGGCCATCTCGGCCTTTATCAGCCTGATTGCCGGCGGGTCCATCGGCGTCCAGGTCGCCGCCGGGACCGAGATTGCCGCGCTGATCCAGACCGGCGCGATCACCGCCAGCGCTGCGATTACGGCGATCGGTGGCCTCGCCTCGGCCGAAACCTTCAACATCCTGATCGGCATGGCGGTCAGCGGCAATGCCGCGACCACGAGTGCGGCCGTCGCGGACATCAGCACGCTGGTGTCGCCGGGGCAGGCGCGCCTCGACATCATCGCGGTGCTGAACGCGTCCGCCGTCACGGCGCCGCAGGCGCTGCCCATTCTGGTAGACCTCTCCGTCATCCCGTCGTCACCCGGCGACGGGTTTTCCTGGCAAACGATGATGTCCCAGGAAATCTCGACATTGCTGAGCGCTAGCCAGGTCTCGGCGACGCAGATCACCGCTGCGGTCGACGGCGCCGTTAGGGCCTCAGCTATCACCGCAGCCGCGGCCGTGAACCTGCTGACCAATCTCGGCTCGTTGGGGTCGACGAGCACGCAGACCGCGATGTCGGCAGAGATCGTCGCGCTGATCACCGGGGGCAAGATCACGGCCGTGCAGGCGATCGCGGGGCTGACCAGCGTCTTCACCGGGTCTGGTGGCAGCGAAGGCGGCAGCGTGGCGTCGTTCACGACGAACTTCGTGTCGCATACCATCGGCGCGCTGGTTGCGGCCGGGCAGGTCTCCAACACGGCCGCGATCAACGACATCGTTGGGCTGATCTCGTCGAGATTCACGCCGGCGACGGCGGTGGTCGTGCTAGCCGGATTTGCGTCGAACAACAGCCTGACGCTCGACAATGCGGTGGCGGCCGCCATCGTGTCCCTGCTGAACGCCCAGACATTCAGCATGACTCAGGCCGCCCGTGGCGTCTCCACCGCGGTGAGCAACGGCGCGATTACCGCTGACCAAGGCATCACCTTGCTGGCGGCGATGCTCGGCATCACCGGCAATGTCAATCCGAATTCGCCGCTCGGCCCGACCGGAATCTATCAGGCGCTCGCGGCGCTGGTTCCCTCGCAGATCACCGCGACGGCGGCCGTGGCGGACATCGTCACGGCGGTCGGCAACGGCCAGCTGACGGCGGTGGAAGCGATCAACGCGTTCGCCTATGTGGCGAGCTCCATCGCGGCGCAATTCGCCGCGGGCCAGGACATCGCCGCGATGATCCAGTCCGGGGCCATCACCGCCAGCGCCGCCATTGCACAGGTCGGCAGCCTCGCCCCGGGCACCATTAACAGCAACGAAGCGTTCTATATCCTCGCCGGCATCGCGCTCAATGGCAGCAGCGCGACCGCAAGCGCCGCCGCCGTCGTCATGGCTGGCCTCGGCGTGCCGGGGCAGGCGACCCAATACATCACCACGGCCGTCAACAGCGCGGCGATGACGGTCCCGCAGGCGGTCAGCATCCTGCTCGAGCTCGCGGCCGTCACCGGCATGCAGGCGGCTGTCGGCGCCGAACTCGGCACATTCATCTCGAACAACCAGATCACCACGGCGCTGGTGATGACCGATATCGGCAACGCGGTGGCGGCGTCGGTTCTCACGGCGACGCAGGCCGTGGACGTGCTGGCGGATCTCGCGGCGCCGGCCTCGTTGGCGGTGCAAAACGCTGCCGCAGCGGAAATCACCGCGCTGGTGAGCGGCGGCTACATCACCGGCCATCAGGCGGCCACGACGCTGATTGGTCTCCTCACCGGCGGCACGGCGGCGATGCAGGTCTTCGCGCTCTCCGCCATCAACGCGCTTATTGCCGCGAACCAGGTCGCCGCCACGCAGGTGGTGGCCGACGTCGCCGCCGCTGGCGCCGCCAATGCGCTGACCGCGGACCAGACGATCTCGTTGCTGACGTATCTGGCCGAGTCCGGGTCCGGGGCGGTGCTGGCCGCCGTCGGCGCCGATATCGCCGCGATGGTCACGGCCGGTACCGTGACCGCCACCCAGGCGGTCGCCGACATCTTCGGTACCACCGACACCATTACGCCGACCAGTATCCTGCCCGCCATCCCGGTGATGATGTTCGCGGCCGCAAGCGGCAATGCGAGCTTGCAGAGCGCCATCGTTGCACAATTGTCGTCGCTGGTCGCGCCGTTCTACAGCGCCAGCAGTCTCGATCAGAACGTCGTCTCGGCGCTGAACGGCGCCTTCGCGGTCAGCAATGTCCCGAGCATCGTGCATATGATGCGCGATTTCCCGGGGCTAAACGTTTCGGCGGCCGAGGTGAACGCTGACATCGTCAGCGCCGTTGCGAGCGGAGCGCTGACGGTGAGCCAGGCGATCGCGGTCCAGCAGGCGCTCGCGGCTCAGCTCGGTTCTGCGTGGCCCAATACGCCGATCACCCAACCCCAGATGGCGACAGCGCTCGGAGCGCTCGCCGCGTACAACAACCCGACGGTCAATTCGCTTGTCGCCAGCACCATCTGGTCCATGGTCAGTGGCGGCCAGTTCGCGTCGTTCAATGTCGTGCTGAACCCTGCCGTCAACGGCAACGCCACGCTCAATGTCACGCAGCAAGCGGCGCTGTTGCTGGCGCTGGCGGCCGACGCGCCCAGCGGCGCGAACAGCACCGTCTACCTCAACACCATTGGCAGCGTCTTCGCCTCTCTGACGGCCGCCCACGGGCTCCCGCTCACCCAGGTGACAGCCGATATCACTGCCGCGGTCAACGCCCATCAATTGACCGGCGGCCAAGCGGTTCAGGTGCTGGTCGGCGCCGGATCCATCAGCATCGCCGCCCAGATCGTGGTCGGCGGCCAGATCGACGCGCTGATCCAGGCCGGCAGTGTCAGTGTGTCCGATGCCGTCGCGCTCGTCGCCGCGCTCGGCGCTGCCGACGCGTCGTTCGGCGTGCTGATCGGCATGCTGGTCAGCGGCAACAGCGCAAACATCAGCACTGTTGCGCAGGAGATGCTGAGCCTTACTCAGATCCAATTCCCCGCGTCGGCCTTCAACGACATCAACACCGCGATCTACGCCGGCGCCATCACGGCGGATCAGGGCCTTGCGGTGCTGGCGGCGTTCGCCGCGGCCGGCAACGCCTCGACCCAGATTTCGGTCGGTGCGGAGATTGCTGCGCTGATCGGCAACAGCACCATCACGTTGACCGGTGCGATCACCGACATCGGCGCTGCCGTCACGTCGACGGTCCTGAGCGGCGCCCAGGCGGCCAACATCCTGCTCGGCCTCGCGAGCCAAGGGAGTGTGACGACGCAAGTCGCCGTCGGCGGCGAATTCGCCGCGCTGGTGACGGCGAACGCTCTGAGCGCCAATGCGGCGACGGCCGACATCGCGGCCGCGGTTCCATCGATCATCACGGCCAGCCAGTCCTTCAATATCCAGATCGGGATGGCGTTGAGCGGCGACCCGGCGCTGCAGACAACCCTGACGCCCGCACAGGTCATGACCAACATCAACGGCGCGCTGGGCGCGTCGTCGATCACGATCACTCAGGCGCTCGCCTTGCTGGCGCAGCTCGCGAGCGGCAGCAGCGCCATGCAGTCGGCGGTGGCCGGCGAGATCAATCTGCTGGTCGGCAACGCGACCATCACCGCGGCGACAGCGGATCAGGCGTTCGCGGTGCTGGCGCAGCTCGCACACGTCGGCAACAGCAGCATCCAGTCGGCGGTTGTCGGCGACATCAATCTGATGATCGCGGATTCGATCATCACCACGTCGCAGGCGATGACCGACATCGCCACGGCGGTGCACGGTGCGTCGCTGACTGGCGATCAGGCGGTGGCGCTGCTGGTGGGCATTGCCGCGCAAGGCACGCTCAGTGTGCAATTCGCGGCCGGCGGATCGATCGTCGGGCTGATCGCGGCCGGCCAGCTTGCGGCCACCAGTGCGGCGACCGACATCGGCAATGCGGTCACATCGTCGAGCCTCGCGTCCGATCAAGCGGTCGCGATCCTGCTTGGTATGTCGGTCGGCACCAATGCGGCCGCGGCCTCGGCGGCAGCGCACGAACTGCAGATTCTCGTCACGCCCGCGCAGCTCATCGCCGACATCAACAACGCGGTGACGGCGTCCCAGCTCACCGCGACCCAGGCCTTGAGCGTGCTTGCCACGCTGGCGGCGACCGGATCGACCGCGATGCAGACCGCGGCGGTGACCGAGATCAACACCCTGATCGGCGGGCTCACCGTCACGCAGGCGATGAATGAACTGCTCGCCATCGCCGCCAACGGCCTGACCGTGCAGGGCGCGGTGGCGAGCGAAATCAACACGCTGATTTCAGGCAACCTCCTCACCGCTGCGCAGGCGGCGGCCGATATCGGCGCTGCGGTGCCGTCGGTGCTGACGGCGGACGAAGCCGTCACGCTGCTGATCAATCTTGCCACTTCGGCGCCGGCCGCCGTGCAGACCGCCGTCCGCGCGGAGATCTCCACGCTGATCACCGGCGGCCAGATCACCGCCGACCGGGCAGTCATCGACCTTGTGGGCGTTGCCGCGACGGGCTCTGCGGCATTGCAGGCGGCCGTCGTCGCCGAAATCAACACCCTGATTGCCGCCAACCAGACCACCGCAGCGCGGATCATCGCCAATCTTGGCACTGCGGTCGCCACTGGTCTGCTCGGCGTGGACGAAGTGATCACGCTGACAGCGATCCTGGTGGCCTCATCGTCGCAGGCGCAGGTGTATCAGGCCGGACTCGGCATCGCGAACTTCGTCAACTCCGGTCTGGCCACGGCCGCCCAGGCCGTCGCGGATGTGATGAGCGCGACGTCGCAGGGTGTCACACTCGATCAGGCCTACGCCCTGCTGGTCAATGCGGCGGGGGGGAATTCGGCGCTCGACGCCGCGCTGAGGACCCAGCTCTTCACCGGCACCGTGCCCGATCTCCCGTCTCTCGCAGCGCTGCTGCCGGCAGCGAATTCCGCGGTCGCTGCAGAGATCGGAAAGGCGATCCTCTGGACTGCCTATCAGACCCCTGCGACGACGCAGGCTCAAGCCAATCAGGACCCGCAAATCGCCGCCAATGCCATCGTCACGCAGCCGTGCGATCAGGCCGTGACGGCGCTGGTCGCCATGGCGGGCCTCGGCGCCCAATTCGGCGCGAACGCGGGCGACGTCGGGCGGATCTTGGGCGCCGCCGTGATCAACGGAATCGAAGCGATCATCGGCCATGGCCAGGTGACCGGCGCAAGCGCGGTCGCCGATATCGTCAACGGCCTGAATGCCGGGCTGATCTCGGCCGATCAGGCCGCCTACATGATGACGTATCTGGCGAGCTCGGGCTACGTGACGCAGGCTGCCGCCGGCGCAGGCATGGTGGCCGCGATCGCGCAATCTTCGCTCGTCTTCACCAAGCTGTACGCAGGCGACTACACGTATTTCATTCCTTCGCAGTACAACCTCGATCAGCAGGTCCAGCTGTACGCGGGCGTGATCGGTGCGCCCAGCGCCAGCCCGTCGTTGCAAGCCACGGTGGCGGGCTGGATCGCCAGCTATACGCCGCTCTCCCTCTCCGGAGGGCAGGTCGTCGGCGACATCGATGTGTTGGTCGCCAGCGGCGCACTCACGCCCGCGCAGGCAGCGGTCGTATTCTATCAGCTCGGCGCCAACGTCGGCAGCGCTTATGGCGGATATACGGATTCGCTACAGACGGCCCTTCAGGGCGCGATTTCGGGGCTCGGCCCCAACGCCACCGCCGGCATCGTCGAGCTGATCAGCGATCAGATCATCACCGCGGATCATGGCGTCGCCCTGTTGCTGAGCCTCGTTGGCAACGGCACTGGCTCGAACAGCCTGGTCGCCAGCGAAATCGCGACCCTGGTGCACAACAACGCCACGACCGCCGCGCAGGTGATGACCGACATCATCACTGCCGTCAGCTCCGGCGGCGCCACCGTCGACCAGGCGGTCACGCTGCTGGCGGTCCTGTCGGTCCAGGGGAATGCGACGCTGCAATCCGCGGCGGATGCCGAGATTCTCTCGCTCGTCACCGGCAATCAGATCCCGGCCGCGCAGGCGATGACAGATATCGGCAACACCATCGCGGCCGGCACGCTGACCGGCGACCAGGCGATGGCGCTGCTGGCGAGCCTTGCCGGAAGCGGCAATGCGGCGGTACAGGCCGCGATCGGTAGCGAAATCGCAAGCCTCATCGGCGCCGCCAAGCTGACGGCGAGCCAGGTCAACACCGATCTCGCCACTGCGATCACCGCCAACGCGCTGACGGTCGACCAGGCGGTTGTCGTGCTCGGCAGCGAAGCCCTTGCGGGCAGCGCCGCGGTGCGCACTGCGGCCATTGGCGAGCTCTCGGCGCTGGTCAGCGGCAACCAGATCACGGCCGCCCAGGTCGGCGCTGATATCGGCAGCGCCATCGGCACCGGCTTCACGGCCGATCAGGCGGTCGCGCTGCTGGCCAGTATCGCGGCCCAGGGCAATGCGGCCCTGCAGGGCGCTGCCGCGACGGAAATTCTCGCCTTGATCGCTGGCCATCAGGTCACCGCCGCGCAGGCGATGACCGATATCGGAAACGCCATCACCGCCGGAACGCTGACCGGCGACCAGGCCATCGGTGTGTTCGCCCTGCTGGCGAATTCCGGCACCGCGGCCGAACAGGCCACCATCGGGGCCGAACTGGCGACGCTGATCGCCGCGGCCACGATTACCGCCACGCAGGTCACGACCGATATCAACACGGCGATCACCTCCAGTACGTTGACCGCCGACCATGCGGTCGCCGTGCTCGCCAATCTCGCGACTGCCGGCAGCTCCACGGTGGTGGGTGCCGTCGTCACCGAAATCGCCGCGTTGGTCGGCGCGAACAGGATTTCGGCCGCCTCTGTTGCGACCGATATCGTCGGCACCATCGGTGCGTCTCTCACGATCGACCAGGCAGTCGCTCTGCTGGCCGGCGTTGGCGGCCAAAGCGGGGTGGCGCTGCAAGCCGCTGCCATCAGCAACATTCTCACGCTGGTCCAGAACAGCCAGATCACCATCGCGCAGGCGCTCACCGACGTCGGCGGCACCGTCGCGGCCGGCACCCTCACGGGCGATCAGGCCGTCGGCCTGCTGGCGGCTCTCGCCAATGCCGGCAGCGCGGCGCAGCAGCAGGCGGTCGGCACCGAGATCGCGGCGCTGATCGCGGCGAACCGCATCACCGCCTCGCGGGCGATGACGGATCTCGATAGCGCGGTCGCAGCGGGTGCAATCACTGCCGATCGCGGCATCACCGTGCTGGCCGGCGTCTGGCTTGCCGGCGGCACCGGCGTGCCCGCCACCGTGGTCAGCGAAATCCTCGCGCTGGTCACCGAGGCCAGGCTCAGCGCCGCTCAGGCTGCGACCGATATCGGCGGCATGGTGGGCGGCGTGCTCACCGCCAATCAGGATGTGACGTTGCTGGCGAACCTGTGGCTGCAGGGCGGCACGACGGTCCGGGGCGCTGTCGCTCAGGAGCTGGTCACACTCATCACCAACGGCAACGTCACGGCCGCGCAGTTCGGTGCTGCGATTACTGCGGGCGCGCTGACGGCCGATCAGGTTATCGCCCTGATGGCCGTGGTCGCCAGCGACGGCACGACCCAGATTCAGACCGCCATCGGCGCCGGCATTGCGGCGCTGATCGCCGGCAACCAGATCACCGTCACGGCGGCGATCAGCGACATCAACACCGCCATCGCCAACGGCGTGCTCACGCCGGACCAGGGCGTCACGGTCCTGTCCGGCATGTCGGCGAACGGCAGCACGGCAGTGCAGACCGCGGTCGCTGACGAGATCGAGGTCCTGATGGATCCGGTCATTTCGGCCAGCCAGGCGATGGCCGACATCGCCAATGCGGTCGGCAACGGCATCACGATCGACCAGGCCGTCGCAATGCTGGCGGTGCTGTGGACAGAGAACGATGCGACGCTGCAAGGCGCCGTCGTCAGTGAAATTCTCGCACTGATTTCCGGAGGCCAGATCACCGCCGTGCAGGCGATGACCGATATCGGCAACACGCTCGCTGCCGGCACGCTGACCAACACCCAGGTCACAGCGCTGTTCAGCGCGCTCTCGAGCGCCGGATCGTCGACCGTGCAGACCGCGGTGGCCATCGAGGTTGCGAACCTGCAGGGCGTCGCGGGCATCGATGCGCAGGTCACCAGTCACGGCATCACGGCCGCCGCCGCCATTCCGGCGCTTCTGAATCTGCTCGCCGGCGATCCGTCGCAGCAGTCGGCGGTCACGACCGAACTTCTCAAGCTCGCCGGAGAGACGCCCAGCGTTGTTCCGCTGATCGCGTCGGATATCGCCGCAGCCATCGGACAAAATTTCAGTGCCGATCAGGCAATCAATCTGCTCATCGTTGTCGGCGCGCAGGGCAACGCCGCGCTGCAAGCCAGCTGCGGCGCGGAGATCGCGTCGCTGATCACCAGCAACCAGGCCAGCATCGCTCAGGTGATGTCGGACATGTTGGGCGCGGTCGATTCGCAGTGGACCGCGGGTCTCGACCCCTGGGCGCGCACGGGAGCCGATATTCGGACCATATCGCCGGATCAGGCGATTGCGCTGCTGACCGCGATCTCGTCGCATTCGGGCGCCGCCGTCCAGGTCGCGGCCGGCGACACGATCTTCGTGTTCACACAGTTGAACTGGATCTCGGCTGCGCAGGCGGTCGGCGACATCACCGCCGCGGTCACGTCGGGAGCGCTTGGCGCAGGACCTGCGGTGGTCATGCTGGCTGCGGGCGCCGAATTCGCCGCCAATATCCTGCAATCGGGCTACTATACGATCTTCAGCAACGGTATCCCCGCGAACTACGTCGCGCCGACCCAGTCGGTCTTCCTCGGCGGAATCACCACGCTGATTGCCAACAATGCGTTGAGCGCGGCCGCCGCCATGGCGGATGTCGCAACCATCGCGGGCCTCCCCACGCTCGGCTTTACCGATCAGGCGACACAATACTGGATTTATCGGACGCAGTTCGGCAGCGTCACGACCACCCAGTATCAAGGGCCTAGCTACATCTACACCTACAGCATCGATAGCGTCGGGGTGAACGCCACGACCGCGCCCGCTAACGCCAGCCACGTGTTGTCGCTGCTGGTCGGCCTTGCGGAAATCGGCACAACGGCGGTGCAGTCTGCGGCCGGCACCGAAATCTCCACACTGATCGGGCAAAATCAGATCACCGCGACGCAGGCGGCGACCGCCATCGGCGGCGCGATCGGCAATGGCATGACCGCCGACCAGGTGATGGCGATGCTGGCGGGCATCGCCGCCACCGGCAGTTCAACCGCGACGGCGGTGGGTAATGAAATCCTCGCGCTGGTGACCGCCGGCAAGATCACGCCCACGCAGGCGATGACCGATATCGACCACGCGGTCGCCGCGTCGGCTCTGCCGGCCGGCGCTGCGCTCACGGTGCTCAATGCCGTTGCGGCCGGAGGCAATGCCAGCGAGCAGACCGCAGTGATCGGCGAGGTCGGTGCATTGCTCGTTGAAAGCAAGATCACGTTCTCGCAGGCGCTGTCGCTGTTGGCGACCGTCGCGGGCGAAGGCCCGACCGCCGTGCAGACGGCGGCCGTCAGCGAGATCGCAACGCTGATCACGGGCCATCAGCTCACGGCAACGCAGGCGCTGCCGACGCTCATCACCATTGCGGGTGACGGCAACGGTACCGTGCAGGCGGCGGTGGTCAGCGAGATCGTCACGTTGCTTACGGGCAATCAGCTCACCGTGACGCAGGTCGTCTCCGGCATCGGCAATGCTGTCGGCGCGGGCCTCAACGGCGACCAGGCGGCCAGCATGCTGGTGTTAGTCGCGGCGCAAAACACCGCGGCCCAGAGCGCCGTCACGGCCAAACTCGATGCCCTCGTCAGTGGCAACCAGATCACGCCCAGCCAGGTGACGGGCGCGCTCCTTTTTGCGTTCGCAGCCGGAACGATGTCGAACGGCCAGGTGCTGTCGATGCTGATTGGCGTGGCCGCAGGTGGCAATACCGCGCTTGCGCTCGCCGTCGGCGCCGCGATGGATCCGTGGGTTGGCGGCTCTTACAGCCCCAATTATCTCAGCATCAACGGCGTCGCCGCGGTCGTCGCGGCCGTGACCTCGCATACCTTGAGCGCCAACCAGGCCGTCGCGGTGCTCGCCAGCATGGAGATGACTGTCTTCAACTACGAGGTCCAAACGGGGCAGGGCAACTCCGCGCTCTTCGCCGCGTGGGTCACCAACAATCTCGTCGCCACAAACCTTATCACCGCCGAGCAGGCGGTTGGAGCGCTGCTGCCGCTCTGGGGGCAGAACAGTACGTTGCTGCAAGCGACCGTGGTCAAGGAACTGACCGCGCTTCTGGCCGGCAACGGGTCGGGTGCCTTGATGACGCCGGCCGCGCTGATGGCTGACATCACGACGGCCGTCACGTCGAATTCGTTGCCCAGCTCTCAGGCCGTCATCCTGCTCGGCGCTTTGCAGTCGTTGGCGCCGACGACTTCCTATCCGGCCATCCTCAACGAGATCGGCGCGCTGGCCAATCTCGTCGGTGGGGGCCAGATCATCGCGCAAATCCAGGCGACGCTTACCTCGAGCCAGGTCCAGACCATCTTCTCCGACCTCGAAGGGTCGATCTACTTTGTAAACTCCAAGGTGGCGCAATTCATGGCCCAGCTGTTGGCCGGCGTTGCCACCACCGGCGCCGCCAACACGATGCTGGCCGGCGCCGCGCTCGCCTCGATGGTCGTACAGCAGCAGCTCACGGTCTACACGTTCAACATCACGCCGCTGATTACGAGCGGCGCCCTGACCCAGGCCCAGGGCGTCAATGTGCTCGCGGCGACCATCGCCAACCTTCCGTCATCGGCCATCGAGTCCGTCGGCATCGCCGGACAGCCGGGCGTCAACGCGATCAACAACCTCGCCAACTACATCGCCGCTCTGGCAGGTGTCGCGGCGATCGGCGAGATCGACGCCTTTGTCGGTGCGTCGTCGGCGTCGATGACCGCCTGTGGCGCGCTCGCCGGGGCGTTCGCCGATCTTCTCACGCGGTTGAACAGCCAGGGTCAGCCCCTGGCCACCGTCGCGCAGATCGTGACGCAGGTGAACAACGACGTCAGCAACAACGTGCTCGGGGCCGACCGGGCGATCTGGTTGCTCTCGGGCCTCGCCGCTCACGTGACCAGTCCGCTGATCGGTGCCGAAATCGCCACGCTGGTGACCAGCGGCCGCATCACCGCCGCGCAGGCGATCAGCGATCTCGATGCCGCCGTCACGGGCAATCTGTTGTCCGCCAGCCAGGCGATCGCGGTCCTTGGTGGCATTGCGGCGAACGCGCATGGCAATGCCGCGCTGCTGACCGGTGTCGCCAACGAAGTCGCAAGCCTCGAAGGCGCCGTCCTCGGCACCACGCAATTCCAGGCCGCCATCACGTACGCCGCGGGTGAGTTCGTCGCGCTCGCCAGCGGCCAGAAGACCGCCGCGCAGGTGATCACCGATCTTGAAACCTATTCGACCGCCAGCGTTCCGGCGGACGTGCTGCTGAGCGTGGCGCTGATCGAAAGCCAGGGCGCCGGCCTGACGACGGCCGCCAACGCGCTTGCGACCGAGATCTACAACCGCATCAACAACGATGCCGCGGAGAGTGGCCTCGCCCAGCTGGTCTCGCAGGGCATTCTCTCCCTGACGATGGCCCAACAGATCGTCACGCAGGCCTTGACCGCCGCGTGGTCGAACATTCCGACGCCGGTCCTCAATCTGCCAAACGTGCCGGCGACCGGACCTTATTCGGCCAGCGTCACCGGCGGCATCACCGCGCCGATGACCTTGCAGCAGGCTCTCGTTCCCGCGATCGATCTGCTGAACCAGGATGTCATCGCCTATACGGACGCCCCCGCTGTCATCGCCGGAACGATGACCGCTGCGACGGCGATCGCCAACGTCGAAGCCTACAGCGGGTCCTTCCCCTATGTGGTCGACGTGGCGCTGATGCATCTGTCGATGCTGGTGAATGCCGGCGTCGGCCCGGCGCCGAACCTGACGCTTCTGCAGCAGCTGGGCGGTTACACCCCGGCAGATCTCCAGGCCGTCCAGAACGCCTACAACGCCCTCACCGCGGCGAACGCCGCAATTCTGGTGGCGCTGGGCCATCGCCTCGGTACCGGCACCACCGAAATCGGCCTGGTGGGCGCGATCACCGGCGGATACCTGTCGTACGCCCAGGCGATGGCGCTCCTGAACAGCGAATTGACGGCCGCGCTGGTGCATGCCTCGACGACCGAAAACAGCGCGCTGCACAGCGTGGCGTATGCCTGGATCGACATCGTCGCCAACAACATTGCCAACTCCGGCGCCCTCTCGATCCACAACGCCGCGCTGGCGGTGCAGAGCCAGATCGAAAGCGGCGGCCTCACGACCATCCAGTCGTTGCTGACCGGCATTGCGACCGTCAATGCCGTCGAGAGCAATGCGGCCAATTACTCCGTTGAGACCGATCTCGCTGGTCACCTCAGCCAGATGTGGATCTCCTTGATATTGCCGGCCAATGCGAGCGTTACGGACGTGGCCCAGGCCGCTCACACAGCGGCGGCCTGGTACCAGCAGGCCTGGACCACGGCGTGGACCAACTTCCCGCTGTCGCACATCATCGGCGGCGAGATCGTCGGCAATGCGACCGCCGCGCAAGGCTACATGGATCTGCTGTCAAATCTGCTGGTGAGCGGCCTGCCGATCGGGCAGGGGCCGCTGTTGAATGCTCTCGGGCTCGGCAAGAACGTCCAATCCATGCAGTCGGCGCTGATCAACCAGATCTTCGGCACCACCAGCGAGTTCGTCGATCCGGAGGACATGGCCAACGGCTTCGGCGATGTGCTCAGGGACGCCTGGGAAAAGATCAGCTTCGGCTATGGCAAGGGTCTGACCGGAAGCGGCGCCGGCGAGGCGGGCGAATTCGAGGTGGAGCTCAGTGGCGGCGGGCTTATCGAGTTCAGCCCGGCCATGACATTCACGATGGTTCAGCTGGCGTCGAACGGCATGGTCTCGTTGATGACCGCGGACGCCACGGCGAAGTACTTCGACCTCCATCCGGACGGGGTCAATATTTCGGGGCCTCTGCTGGGCGCGTTTAGGCTCATCGCCAATACTTGCAACCTCGTCACCAACCTCCTGAACACCACGGCGCTCACCTACATGGGGCAGATCTATACGATGGGTACGGACATCGTGAATATTTTCGCCGACATCGGCAACACCCAGAAGATCGCTGCAGATGGTGCGGCGCTGGGTGAGGCGTTGTTCCAATATTCGGTGGGCTTCCAGTTCCCGGCCGTGCAGAATCTCGCGCAGGATGTCGGCGCCGCGTTCCAGGATCTGTTCACCGGGCATCCGCTCAGCCTCGCCAGCGACGTGCTGTCGCTTGGTGGCGACGCGATCCGGCTGATCCTGAGCAATCCCTACCTGCAGGCTGCCGCCGCTGTGCTCAACACCTACGCCACGCAGGTGGAGGACGATCTTGGCCTGAACAGGGTTGCCAATGCGTTCGAGAGCCTGGGGGATTGGCTGGCCGAGGCCAGTGCGCTGCCTCCGAACACCACCGTGCAGCCGCTGGGCCTCAACTCGGCGACGTTCTATCAAACCCTTCAGTCGACCTTCAGCTGGCTGTGAGGCAGACGTCAGGTTTGGGATTAGGAGTTCACGTGTCCGATCAGACCGAAGTGCCGGCGTCCGGCAAGGCCGCCGATCCCGCAGACCCAAAGGCGGCAGAGGCCTTGGGCACGGCGCTGGGCCTCTCCCTCCAGCAATTGGCCGCCGCCAACGACGCGCAGCAGATTGCCATCCTGGCGATGACTGCGGTCCTGGCGCTGTCGCCGGGGACCGCGGCCATCGAGACCGACAAGCTCGGGGCCGTGCTGGCGATTTTGACCAAAGGCCAGCCCAACGGCGACGCCTACCGGGCGCGGATCGCCCAGTATGTCAGCCTGATGGTAAATATCGCCCGCAAGCTGCCTGCGGCGGTGGAGGAGGCGAAAAAAGCGGCTGCTCAGGCGCCTGCGGTCGCCGCCGAGAGCGCGCGAAAGGACAACTGACGGCGTTGGTCAGGTCAGCCGCCGCGGAATTCACCATCCGCGGCAAAAAGCTGAAGCGCCGCAAGGCCATTGGTGTAAATATGGCGGGCCACCCGATCAGGACGGGCGCGGCCAGGCGTAGCGAACGGGCATGGCGAACGAGGGCATTTTTCGCGAAGCAGCACTCGAGAGGTTGTCGGCGCCGGAGCGGCTCGACCAGGGGCTCCGCATTGTCGGACGTCCGACTTGGGTCGCGCTGCTGGCGCTGGCGGGTCTCGTGGTCGGCGGCCTGATCTGGAGCATCGTCCTGACGGTGCCCGTCACGGTGCCGGGGCAGGGGATTTTGCTATCGCCAGGCGGCCTGCTCGACGTGACCGCCGACAATCCCGGGCGTCTGTTGAGCTTCAGCGTGGCGGTCGGCGACAAGATCAAGGCCGGTACGGCGGTAGCCCGGCTCGATCAGCCGGAAATTCGCGAAGACCTGATCAACGCGGAAGCCGAATACCGCGATGCCGTCGGTGAACGCGACCAGATCGTGAAATTCCAGGAGCGCCGCGGGCCGGCACTCGCCGCCTCGATCGCGCAGCGCCGGCAGGGCTACAAGGACGATATCGCGTTTCTTGAAAAGCAACTCGGTTGGCTCGACGAGATCGCCAAGGGCGACGCCGTGCTGATGGACAAGCAGATCCTCACGCGCAAGAGCGCGCTCGAGACCCGCGTCGAGATCGGCAAGGCGGAGGCGCAGCGCGCGCAGGCCCAGGACGGCATTCGCAACCTCGATTTCGAGGCCACCAAGGCGCAGACCGACGATGAGCGCGAACGCCTCAACGTCGAACTGAAGGTCGCGGCCGCCGAGCGCAAGATCCGCACGCTGCGCGAGAAGCTCGACCGCCAGAGCGTGGTGCTGAGCCCGTACGACGGCACTGTCATCGAACTCAAGGTCAATCCGGGCGAAATCGTCGATCGCAACGCCGCTTTGTTCTCGCTGATTCCCGACAAGGTCGCCGAGGCGCTGCCGAAGGTTGACAAAGACCCGATCGGGCCGCTCTATGCGGTTGTCTATGTGCCGTCGAACGACGGCAAGAAGGTCCGCCCCGGCATGAACGTGCGCCTGTCGCCCTCGACGGTGCGGCGGGAAGAGTTCGGCTTTATCGAAGGCCGCGTCCGCACCGTGGCGGAGGTGCCGGCGACCGCGGAAGGCATGTACCGCACGCTGAAGAACCGGCAGCTGGGACAGTCGCTCGCCAAGGACGGCGCCCCTTACGAAGTCGTGGTGGACCTGTTCGCCGCCAGGGACACGCCGAGCGGCTATCGCTGGTCTTCCTCGCGCGGCCCCGATCTCAGCATCAACGCCGGCACGACGGTCGGCAGCGACATCGAGACCATGTCGTTGCCGGCCCTGAGCCTGTTGATCCCGCCGCTGCGGCAGGTTCTGGGAAGCGGTTCGTGAAGGCGTTGCTTGCGCTGAAAACCAAAATCGCCGAGGCGACGTCGCGCGCGGCGCTGCTGTTGTATTTCGCGTGGCCAACGCTGCGGGCACGCATCGGCGACGCTTCGGTGCACAGGACACCTACGATCCTTCAGTACGAGGCAGCTGAATGCGGCGTCGCGTGTCTCGCCATCCTGCTCGCTTATTTCGGCCGGTGGGTCCCGATCGAGGAGCTGCGTGAGGTCGCCGGTGTGAACCGCGACGGGACCAATGCGAAGAATCTGCTGCTCACCGCAGAGCGCTACGGACTTGAGGGCGGCGGCTATACCGTCGGTCCAGACGATCTGACCGACGACGTTCTGCCATGCATCGTATTTTGGGAATTCAATCATTTCGTCGTGGTGGAGCGCCGCACCAGCGAGAAAGTCTGGATCAACGATCCGGCGACCGGTCCCTGTGTTCTCACGACGCAGGATTTCGATCGGGCGTTCACCGGGGTGATACTCGCCCTGAAGCCGGGCCCCGATTTTGCTGCGGGAGGTGAAGCGCCTGACCTGGTGCGCAGCATCCGCCAGACCCTGCCGGGCTTCAAGGCGCCGATCCTGGCCGCCGTACTCGGCGGCTTCCTGCTGGTGGTGCCGGGCCTGATGATCCCCGGTCTGCAACGCGCGTTCGTCGACTACTACATGATTGCCGGATTGTCGCGCTGGCTGTGGTGGCTGGTCGGTGGCATCGCGGCGATCGCGCTCGCGAAGGGACTGCTGACCTTTCTGCAACAGCGCACGCTGGCGCGGTTCCAGGTCAAGCTCGGAGTCGACACCAGTGGCCGTGTGTTGTGGCACATCCTTCGCTTGCCGATGGCGTTCTTCGCCCAGCGCAACAGCGGCGAAATCACCAATCGTCTCATGGTCAGCGACCGCCTGACCGGCCTGCTTTCGGGCAGTCTCGCGGTCACGTTCATCGGCCTGCTGTCGATCGTGATCTACGCGCTCGTCATGCTGGCCTACAACGTGCCGCTGGCGTTGGTGGTGATCGCATTCGCGGCACTCAACCTCGCGCTGCTGGTCTGGTTGTCGCGCCGGCTGTCGGACGCCAACCGGCGCATGCTGCAGGACGAAGCCCGCATGCAATCCACCATGATCCACGGCTTCGCCAATCTTGATACCTACCGCGCCAGCGGCGCCGACAACCTGTTCTTCCGGCGCTGGGCCGGCGAGCACGCCAAAGTCGTCAGCGCCGAGCAGGCCATGGCGTTCTGGCAGCGGCTTCTGGCCGGCCTGCCAATCCTGCTCGGCACGATCGCCGGTGCCTGTATCGTGTTCATCGGCGGCGTCGGCGTGATGCAAGGCACCATCAGCATCGGCATGCTGGTGGCGTTCCAGGCGCTGATGGCCAATTTCAACGCGCCCGTCACCAGCGTGATGGGGCTGACCGCGCAATTGCAGCAGGCGCGGGGCCATATCGACCGGCTCGGCGATGTCGGCCGGCAGCGCGTCGATCCAATTCTCGAGGCCCCTGATGAGTCGGGCGTCATTCCGGCGCTGCATGGCGCCCTGGATATCCAGGGCCTGACCTTCGGCTACACGACGGTGACGGCGCCGTTCCTACGCGACATTTCGCTGAAAGTGCCGGCCGGCGGTCGCGTCGCCATCACGGGCGCCACCGGCAGCGGAAAGTCCACGCTCGCCCGGCTGATGGTTGGCCTGATGACGCCGCGCGACGGCGTGATCCGGATCGATGGCATCGATCTCGCCCGGCTGTCGGCGCCGGTGTTGCGCTCGGCGGTGGCCTATGTGGACCAGACCACCACGCTGTTCGGCGGTACGGTGCGCGAAAACCTGACCATGTGGGATCTGACCATCAGCGAGGATCGCGTGGTGGCGGCGGCCCGGGACGCGATGGTGCACGAAATGATCGCGTCGCGCCCGATGGCCTACGAGACGCGCGTCGACGACAATGGCCGCAATTTCAGCGCGGGCGAACGTCAGCGCCTTGCCATCGCCCGGGCGCTTGCTGTCGATCCGGTGCTGATCGTGTTCGACGAAGCCATGAGTTCGCTGGATTCCATCGCCGAACAGGGAATCATCGACAATATCCGCCGCCGTGGCTGCACTTGCATCCTGATCTCGCACCGCATTTCGACCCTGCGCGATTGCGACGAAATCATCGTCCTGGACGAGGGGCGCATTGTCGAGCGCGGCCGCCACACCGCCCTGATGGCGGCGCATCGCCAATACCAGAAGCAGGTCGAGGCATGATGGCGCCCCGCCCACCCGTGCTGACCCTGGCGTCGAGTGACGGCATGCTGGCCGCGCCGTTCGCGGCCGCGCCCAGCATCAATCTCGAGCCCGGCGAGGCCCTGGCGCTCAGCGCAACCCGGCAAGGCCACATCATCGCCGCCGGACGGGTCGAGATCTATCTCACCGTGAAGAGCGGCGACGAGCTGTCGGGACGCATGTTCCTGTGCGAACTCGGCGGCGGCGAGTACATCGCGCCGATCGTGGTGGAGGACGATCTGCTGGTGACCGCGGTGGCGGTCGAGACCAGCGCGATCGCCGCCATCCGTACCGACACGCTGGCCATCCAGGCCAAAGGCTCCGAGCAGCAGCACAACGCGGTGGCCGCATCCATCGACGGGTGGCTTAGTCATCTGAGCGCCGCCGTGAGCCGCATGGTCGGCCCGGCGCCGCTCGATATCGTCACGTTCGCGCCCGGCGAACAGGAGAAGGCCGCAGGCGAAGCCGCGCTCATGACCCGTGGCGGCGTGGTCTGGTTGACGGCGCTAGGCGCCGACCTGTCGTGCTGTGGCGGCGTGCCGGTCGCCGGCATGAATCGTCGGCAGGTGGCGGCGGTGGCCGGCGGCATCTGGATCTCGCCGGCACGGCCCTGCGAGGTTCATGCGGTCGGCACCGCCGATATCCTTCGCCTGTCGGAATGGCAGCGCCTGCTGGAGTTCACCCACGCCACCTTGTTCTCGCTGGTCCGGCGCGCACACGACACCCGCCAGGACGCGTTGCGCCAGGCGGTCCAGGGCCGGATGGCGCGCACCACCCGCACGGTTAATCGCGCCTTCACGCGATTCGACGCGGTGCTGGGCAAGGTCGCGCCGCAAGCGGCCGCCGAGCCTGTCGGCGACGAGCCGTTCGTCGCGCCGTTCGTCACCATTGTGGGCAAGCTCGGGCTCGACTTCACCAACCGGCAGCGCGAACAGCTGTCGCGGGCGCGCAATGTCGACGACGCAGCGCGCGCGGTGCGGTTGCGCAACCGGCAGGTGGTGCTGAGCGGCGACTGGCTGCAGCAGGATCTCGGTCCGCTGATCGGTTTCCTCGACGATGCGCGGCGCCCGGTGGCGCTGATCCCGACCGACGCGAAGCGCTGGGTGATGATCGAGGCGGAGCACGCCAGGCCGAAGCCGGTCGACGCCACGCTAGCGGCCCGGCTCGCGCCGCAGGCGCACATGCTCTATCCGCCATTCCCGGATGGGCCGATCGGGTTTCGGCAGTTCATCGGTTTCGGCTGGCTGCGCAACCGGTGGGATACGGCGCTTGCCGTCTCCATGGCGCTGGCCTCCGCGCTGCTCGGCCTCGCGACGCCGATGGCGATGCAACTGGCGTTCGATCGCTTCATTCCGGGCCACCAGACGCTGTCGCTGTTCACCCTCGGCATGGGCCTCGTGCTGGCCGCGTTCATCGCCGCCGGCTTTCGTTTCGTGTTCGACATCGCAAGCCTGCGGCTCGACGGGCGCGGGGCGGGCGCCTTGCAGGCCGCCTTCATGGATCGGCTTTTGCGGCTGCCTGACAGTGCGTTGCGCATGAGCCCCGGCAATATCACGAGCCGCCTCGTCGCGGCGGATCAATTGCGCCGCGGCGCCTATTCGCTGATGCTCGGCTCGATTTCGGCGCTGTTCTTTTTCGTCAGCAACATTGGCCTGATGTTCTACTACTCGCCCGCGGCGGCGGGGGCGGCGATCGGGCTGTTCGCCCTGATCGCCGCGATTGCGGCGTTCTGCGGCTATCATCAGCTCGATGCGCTGCGCCGCGGGGAGGAAATCCTCTCCGATATCTACGGCATCGTGTTCCAGCTCGTGCATGGCATCACGACTCTGCGCGCCACCGGATCCGAGCAGCGCGGCTTTGCGCGCTGGGCCATGGATTTCGCCGAGCTGCGCTCCCGCATGTACCGGGCGCGGACCTTCGGCACCCTGTTCGAAACGGCGCTGGTGGTCTTCGAGCTGCTGGCGCTGGCGCTCATCCTGTTGATCCTGTCGCAGCTGTCGCGCGACGAACTCTCGACCGGCGCGTTCGTGTCCTTCATCGCCGCCTATGGCGCCTACATGGGCGCCTCGTTGCAACTGGCACGCAGCGTCGTCGCCGCCTGGAATTCGCAACCCTCCTGGGGGCGCGTGGCGCCCCTGCTGCGCGTCGCGCCTGACGTCGCCGGATCGAAGCGCGATCCGGGCGTGCTGACCGGCAACATCGATGTCACCAACGTCTATTTCCGTTACGGCCCCGATGCGCCGTTCGCGCTCCAGGGCGTCTCGTTATCGCTGGCGCCGGGCGAGCACGTCGCGCTGGTCGGCCCGTCGGGATCCGGCAAGTCGACCCTGATGCGGCTGCTGCTCGGGTTTGAGATGCCGGCGAGCGGCACGGTGCAATACGACCGGCAGGATCTGCGCTATCTCGACATCGAAATGGTACGGCGGCAGATCGGTGGCGTGTTGCAGAACACCGCGCTGTTTCCCGGCACGCTCTATGAAAACATCATGGGCACCCACGAGGGCACGCTCGAGCAGGCCTGGGAGGCCGCGCGGCAGGCCAATGTCGACCAGGACATCCACGCCATGCCGATGGGCATGCACACAATCGTGACCGAAGCCGCAGCGGCGTTTTCCGGCGGCCAGATCCAGCGGTTTGCGCTCGCCCGCGCCCTCGTCGGCAAGCCGCGCATTCTGCTGCTCGACGAGGCCATGAGCGCCGTCGACAATTTGACGCAAGCCCGCCTGACCGACAGCCTGCACCGGCTGGCGGTGACGCGCCTCGTCATCGCGCACCGCCTCACCACCGTGAAGAGCGCCGACCGCATCATCGTTCTCGACCGCGGTAAGGTGGTGCAAACCGGCCGTTACGACGAGCTGATGGCGGTCAAGGGCTTGTTCGCCGATCTGGTCGCGCGGCAGCTTGTTTGAAATTCAACACGGCTTTCTGCCTGCAGGATATCCGGCGGTCGCGCATGCAAATGATGTGTCGTTGGCCTCGCTGGTGTGGTGGCGATTGATTTCAATGGTGGGCCCGGCAGAACTCGAACCTGCAACCAGGCCGTTATGAGCGGTGGGGGCCAACCTGACCTCGCATAGGGGAGGGTTCCCCTACAGCGAGTAGGCCGAAGGGCACTTTTGAGCGTGAAATGCACCAAAACTCGCCTTCCGCTACCGTAACCCGTTGAAATGATAGTAAATGAGTCCGCCGCTCCGAGCGCACCACCTCGGAACTAGCTATAGTTGTTGGTGTTTTGCGGCTTGGCTTTTCGGGCTATCTTTCGAATGCAAGTTCGCTCGTCGAATTTGAAGCTGACGTTTCGTCGGTGGGGCAGCGAGAGAGGCCAAGGCTGAGCCAACTGCGCGGATCACTGCGGCTTGCCTGGCACACCCAGCTCTAAAGCGCGATGAGATCGGGATGAATCGTCATCGCGCTTTAGCTTGTTGTTTGTGCATGATCTTTTCGGAAAACCGCTGCACACTTTGCGCTAACGCGGCCCTCCGGGTCCGGATCATGCTCTAGCCGCTGCATTTGGGCATGAGGCTGTTCACATCCCGCACCAGGTTGGGCATCACCTCCTCAGCCGGATGTTTGCCCGTCACCAGGCTCTCCGTGTGGTTCTTGATGACCTCGATGATCTTCAGGGAATTCCCACCCGGAAATGATGCCCAGTCCGTCAGCACCGGCAGTTGCTGAATGCTGGTCATGTGATTGGGGTTCTTGGCATAGAACGAGCCGAGGAGGTCGGACGACTTCACAGCGATCTCGTTGCCGGGCATGTAACCGGTATAGTTCACCATCAGCGTCTGACCGCTCGGGCCAGTGACGAACTTCACGTACTCCCACGCAGCCTTCCGCCGCTCGGCGTCCTTGGCGAAGACCATGGCGACATTGCCGCCCGCCGGCAACTTGCCCTCCGGCGCCGATAGCGGAAATGCGACGGTCGTGAAATCGAAGCGGTTGCCGATCTGGCGGTCCGCCGCAGCGACGTAGGATGTGGAATCGACGAGGATGGCGATCCCGCCCGCGACGAACGCCTGACGCGCCTGGCTGATACCGAGATTGGGCATTCCCGACTTGCCAAAAGATTCCAGGATCTTGAGGGCCCACATGCCGGCAGCATCATCGAAGGCAACCGTGCAGCCGTCGGCTTTCAATATACGTCCGCCGCGGCTGGTGATGAGCGACTGGAGCAGCCAGTTTCCGGTCTGGTCCCATTGATAATAGAATCCGGTCACGCCGGCTCCGGCGATCGTCTGGATTTTCTGACCGGCGGCGATAAGTTCGGGCCAGCTTCTGGGCAGGTCGGCCGGGTCGAGGCCGGCCTTCTTCACGAGGTCGGCGTTCACGTACAGCACTGGGGTCGAGACGGCGAAGGGGAGGCCATAGAGCTTTCCCTTCCAGCGGCCGAGCGTCGCAAGCGTCGGGTAGTAGCCAAGCTTGTCGAGGCCACCATCCGCCGCCACGAAAGAATCGAACGGCGCGCCGAGGCCGCGATCCACGAACAAGCCGATCTGATTGATGCCGTTGAAGGCGACATCCGGCAGGCGACCGGTGATCTGGTCGCGCAGGATCTGCTGGGCCCCTTCTTCGTATCCGGCGACTGGATTGCGAAACTTGACCTTGATGTCGGGATGGGCCTCGGTGAAGCGCTTGGCCAGTTCCTGCTGAAGAGCATTGAAGGTCCCTGGTGTGGTATAAAGGACGTCCAGCGTAATCTCCTCGGCATGGACGGGGGTGACCGCGCAAGCGGCCAGCAACGCGGCACCCACAACTCTCAACACGCGGCGCGGCAGCAGTTTGTCGATCATGACGATCTCCCTTGGGTCACTTCATGGCGGTGGTTGCCAGCCCGTCGATGAAACGGCGCTGGGCAAGAAGGAAGGCGAGCAGCAGCGGAGCGACGATGATGGTGGCGCCGGCCATCAGCGGCCCGAGGAATTGACCAGCCTCGTCATCGCGGAACAGGAGAATGCCGAGCGCCGGCGTCGAGATGTCTTCCGTCCGAACCGCGATGAGTGGCCAGAACAGGTCGTTCCAGTGGGCGACGACCGAGAAGACCCCGAAGGCGGCAAGCGCCGGCGCGCTCATGGGCATCATGATGCGCCAGATGATCTCGAACTCGCCAAGCCCATCGAGACGGGCAGCGTGGATGATCTCGTCCGGGATGGATCGGAAGAACTGGCGCAGCAGGAAGATGCCGAAGGCCGAGATGATCCACGGAAGGATGAGAGCCGCATAAGTGTCGAGCAGCCCGAAGACATGGAGCAGGACAAAATGGGGGATGGCCAGCGCCTGAGGTGGGACGAGAAGCGCGACCAGCACAGCGGAAAACAGCGTGTCGCGGCCGCGGAAGCGCATCTTGGCGAGCGCGTAGGCGCATGGCACGCAAACCATGAGCTGAAGCGCGAAGATCGTCGCGCAGACGAACACGCCATTGAGCAGGAAGCGGAGCATCGGCGCCGCGGTCAGCGCAACGCGATAATTCTCGACTCCCACGAAGGTCTTGGGCCAGAGATGGAAGTCGGGTTGAAAGATTTCGTCGGGCGGTTTCAGCGACAGGCTGATCATCCACACGAAAGGCAGCAGCGCGAAAGTCGCGGAGACGACCAGCAAAGCATGGCGCGCGATGCGCCCCGCAAGCCGGTATCGGCGGTGTGCGCTCATGAATAGTGCACGCGGCGTTCGATGAACCGCGCCTGGGCGAGTGTGAGGGCAATCACGATCGCAAGGTAAACCACCGTGAGAGCCGCGCCGTAACCCGTGCGCAGATAGTCGAAGCTCTCGGAATAGAGCCGATTCAACAGAACCTCCGAGGCGTAGTTCGGGCCGCCCTGGGTGAGGACGCGCACACTGTCGAACACCTCGAAGGCGCGGCTTGCGGTGAGGATGATGACGAACATGGTGACCGGCCCCAGCATCGGGAGAGTTACGATGCGCAGCCGGTCAAGGACACCGTCCGCGCCGTCGACTGCGGCGGCGTCGTAGAGCTGCTGAGGGACCGCTTTCAAGCCGGAGACGAACAGCACCATGGCGAAGCCGAAACCCTGCCAAATGCCGATGAGGGCGAGGGCGAGGAGGGCGGTGTGCTCGTCCCGCAGCCAATTGACCCCGGTCACGCCGAACGCGGCGAGTGCCCGGTTGACGAGGCCGATACTGGGATGGAGCATGGTGCCCCACACCACCGCCATGGCTGACATGGTCGACATCACCGGCAGGAAGTGCACCGCGCGATAGAAGCCGCGCAGGGCAGGGCTCGCCTCGATGAGCAGAGCTGTGGCAAGGCCAAGTCCCACCGTTCCGGGCACGACGATCGCAACGTAGAGACACGTGTTGATCAGGGCCTTCCAAAATGGCGGGTCCGCCCACAACGCAGCAAAATTCTCGGTGCCGATGAAACGGAACGTCGCGGCACCCAATTGCCAGTCGGTGAACGAGAACAGGATCACCGCGGCAGCGGGGCCAAAGAGCAGGCAGATGAGCAGTATCAACGCCGGGGAGACTGCAAGCCAGCCAATAGCGGCCTCCTCAGTCCGATGCCGACGACGGACAGCCGAGCGGATGGGGGTCTGGATCGAAGCCGTCAGGCTCATGCCGCCGCCACCCGCTCGATGTTGCCGCAACGCCTGCCGGCCTCGTCGAACTGCATCAGCCGCGCGGCGTCGACCTTGAGCCCAACCTTGCAGCCGAGCGAAAAGCGCCGTTCGTCGGGCGAGGTGCGGACCACCGCGGTTTCCGAGCCGTCACGGAGAGCGACATGCACGAAGATGTCGGAACCGAGATTTTCAAGGTTCGTCACCGTGCCGTTGAGGAGCTCATCGGCCGGCGTGGTCAGGATTGCCGCTTCGGGACGAAATGCAAGGCGCCTGGTCTGGGGCGCGAGGGCTGCCAAGACACCTGATCGATTGTCCGTCCAGTGAGCGCGCGTGACGATGTTGATCTTCGGGCTGCCGATCATCTCGGCCACTCTGAGATCCTGCGGGTCGCGATAGAGCTCTTCCGGAGGGCCGACCTGGAGCAGCTCGCCGCCCATCATCACGGCGACGCGGTCCGCCATCGTCATGGCCTCTGACTGATCGTGCGTCACATAGACGAAGGTCACGCCGAGGCGGCGGTGCAGCGAGGTGATTTCCGTACGCATCTGCACACGCAGCCTGGCATCGAGATTGGATAGCGGCTCGTCCATCAGGAAGACGGTGGGGCGTCGCACCATCGCGCGCCCGAGGGCGACTCGCTGGCGCTGCCCGCCGGAAAGCTGGCCGGGCTTGCGGTGAAGCAGATGAGCCACGTCGAGCATGACGGCGGCCTGCTCCACCTCCACGCGAATGCTCCGTTCGATGGCGGCCCGGCCCGGCACGAGCGGGCCGATCAGCGGCAGGCGCTGCGCGAATGAGAGCTGCCGCGTGCGCAATGGCAGCGCGATGTTGTCGAATACGGTGAGATGGGGATAGAGCGCATACGACTGGAACACCATCGCGACATCCCGGTCCTTTGGACGGGCTCCGTCCACGGGGCGGCCGCCCACGTTCACCTCACCGGCGTCTTGATCCTCGAGCCCCGCGATGATCCGGAGTAAGGTCGACTTGCCGCAGCCCGACGGTCCCACCAGGGTCAGGAATTCCCCGTCCTCGATTTTCAGGGAGACGTCCTTCAGGACCGGCGTCTCGCCATAGTGCTTTTCGATGCCGCGCAGCTCTATCTCAGCCACGGCTGCCTCGCTGGAGCGCGTTGCCGTCCGTCCCGGAGGCGGACAGACCAAGATGAGCAAGAATTGTAGGCGCGATGTCGATGACCGAGCTTGCTTCGGAACGCACCGCTCCGGCCGAGAAGTCCGGCCCTGAGATCATGAGGAAGGGAGACTGCTCCGCTGCGCCGAGCCCGCCATGCTGACCCGCGCCGATCACGTCTTCCTTGCCTTCGGAACGCTTGGCGGCAAAGCTGGTCCCGACAGCGCCGAAGCGATTGGGAGCCTCGGTCGCACGCATGGCGACGGCGCAGGCGAGTCCGTTATCGGCGGATTGCCCAACACGGTGCAGCTCGGCCTTGGGCAGGACAGCACCGGCCCAGTCCTGGCGCGCCAGAAAGTCGGTGATTGCCGCCTCGCGGCCGGCAGCGTTGCGGTGAAGGTAGATAAGTGCCGAGGTGCCGTTGGAGGCGACCACCACGTCGCCGGAATCAAGACTTTCCTTGAGGCCTGCGGCGACCAGCTCAGCCTCGATGTGGATGACGCCGCCCACCACCTGATGGCCGTGGTCGGATCCAAGCAGGAAGAGCACGTCATCGCGGTCGGGCAGGTGCGCCACCGCGTCCATGACGCGCTTCGCGTTCCGATCGGCTTCCTTCACGACGGCGAGATGTTCGGGCGAGCCCAGCGGCAGTGCGTGCTGCGAGGAGTCGGGTTCGCCCAGCCACATCAGAGCGAGGGCAGGAGGATTCCGGACCAGCACAGCCTCGGCAATGAAGCGTTCGGTCATGGCCCGATCGCCAGCCACGTCCAGGGTCACGCGAAGCTGTTCGGCTTCGGGCAACGGAATCCGGCCTCGCCCAAAGGAGCCGGCGCGATGATAGATGCGTCCGTGGCCGTCGGGATCGTGAGCATAGGCCGCTCCAGGAGACACGTTGCTGTAGATCACTGCACCGCCATGCTCACGCAGGCGCTCGGCAAGCGTCGGAACGGCAAGGCTGCATCCGGTGACACGCCTTTTGTGCTGGAGAAAATCCGGCCGACCGGCGTCGTGACGCACAAGATGGTCGTCCTCGACGAGGACCATGGTGTTGCCCTGGAGACCGTGGCGAGCCGGCAGGCAGCCGGTGGCAAGACTTGCCGAAACCACGCGCGTGCATGAAGGAAAGACCGTGCTGTAGGCCGAGAATTGCTCGGCGCGTTCAGCGAACGCGGCCAGATGCGGCGTGGTCTCGGGGGCGACGAAGTCCCGGCGCAGGCCGTCAAGGACAACGAGGATGGCGCGGCGCATGTTTACGCTTTCACGTTGAGCGGCACGAAGGGACGCAAGCGGCAAAATTTTCGGTTTGTATTTTGAGCAGGCCGGATCGGCGTCGGTTCACCACGCTGCATGTCGTTCCATCGTGCCTGAGAGGAGGCGGGGTCCTG
Source organism: Bradyrhizobium genosp. SA-4 str. CB756 (assembly GCF_000473125.1). Taxonomy (NCBI): domain Bacteria; kingdom Pseudomonadati; phylum Pseudomonadota; class Alphaproteobacteria; order Hyphomicrobiales; family Nitrobacteraceae; genus Bradyrhizobium; species Bradyrhizobium genosp. SA-4. The sequence goes on from NZ_KI421499.1 coordinate 2,338,711, forward strand.
CTTCGGACTCCTAACGGCGGCCGGCGACGCTTTTGTGACACCGTGGGTACATTTGTGCCGAATGCAGAATTGCGATATGGATCGAGCAACGGGGAGCCTGGACGTGCTGGACCAATCCAACAAACCGGAAAACGAGAACACCGCGGACTCTGCGCTGATGGCGCGGGTCTGCTGGCACTACTTCAAGGAGGGGCAAACCCAGGATGCGATCGCCCAACACCTCCAGCTGACCCGCAAGCGTGTGAATCGCCTCCTGGCGGAGGCGCGCGACACGGGGTTCGTGCAGATCACCATCAACAGTGGGGTGAGCGCTTTTGGAGCGCTCGAAAGCGGCCTGGTGGAGAGATTTGGTCTGCGTCGCGCGATCGTCGTGCCATCGCCAATCGACGGAGGAGACGCGCGGCCCATCATCGGCGCAGCAGCCGGCCACTATGTGTCCGAGCATTTGCCCGAGCCGGGCACCCTCGGCATCAACTGGGGCGGCACGATCAACGCGGCCGCGCAGAACCTGCAGCGGCGGGCTGGCGGCGGCAATCGCGTCGTACTCTTATGCGGCGGGCTGGCAGAGAGCACCCGCATCAACCCATACGACAATGCAGCGATGATGGCGCGGGCTCTGGATGCGGTGTGCTATTACGTGACCGCGCCGATGTTCGCCGACACGGCAGTGCTCAGGGACGCGTTCGTCGCCAGCGGGCCAGTGCAGACTGTGCTGGGGATGGTTCCTCATCTCGATATGGCGCTGCTCGCAGCCGTCGATTTGTCCGAAAGCTCGAAAGCGCTGGAGTATGGCCTCATTGATCCCAAAGTTTGGCGATCGCTTCTCGATGCGGGGGCGGTCGGCGACATTTGCGGACATTATCTCGATGCGGAGGGCGGGTTGATTGTCCATGATCTGGCAGCGCGCGTGGTCAATCCTCCGCTGAAAGAGCTTCTCAAGGTCCCCCAGATCGTGCTTGCCGCCGGCGGCCGCCAGAAGCTCGCCATCATCCGCGCCGGAATCCGTGCCAAGCTCTGTCACGTTCTGATCACTGACGAGCAAGTCGCTCGAGCGCTGCTCGAAACATAGCGCTGGTTTACAGGCCAGTTTTTCATTTTGACCACCCTCACATCTGAGCGAAGCAGCCCTCCGAGCGCACAACATTTGAAATTACTGATGTTTCCGGGTTGGCGGGGTGCGCTTTGGCGTGACTTCTCCACAGGCTATCCACAAGGATATCCCGGGTCGGTTCACAGCTTGCATTGGTCTTGGGCGTCGCCGAGGGCCTTGGTCGGCCGGCATGGAATCACAGGCGGGCGGCCAGCCGGAGGGCGGCTCTCACATCGCGATCAGGGGCCGCAAAGTGCGGCCCCGGCGGTCTATGATCGATGTCAGGCTACCGCTTCCGGCAGCTGTGCGGCGAGGGCGGCCGCACGGGCGTCCAGCCGGGCGCGGACCAGGTCCAATTGCCGCTCGCCCCGCGATGGCGACAGCAGGCCTTTGACCTCAGTCTTGATCTGGGCCCGCAGGCCGTTGCCGACGATCGGCGCGCAGTGTTCGTCCCGCGTTTGCCCGTGCTCGCGAAGATAGCTCGACGCGTTGCTCATGGATTCGTCGACGCGCAGCAGGGACTCGCAGGGCGCGCCTTCGGCATAGATCACATCATGGCTATCGAGCTTGATATGGAAGAATTCCAGTTCGTCATGCTCATGAGCCGGGTAGCGCGAGATCGTGGTGTCGTTGATCAGGCACTCCGCCGGGATCAACACGCCGTCGATCAGCAACGCATGCCCCCCGGTCACGAACAGGTCGGCCGAAGGGACATTTGGCGCGAGCGCGCCCCGAGCGATGCGGACGGGACGCGCATGCTGGTCCCACGGTCTGCTTGCATCGCGCCTGGTCCGCCGAAATCGCCCGATCCACTCGATCGGCCGTGCTCCGCCGAAGGCGGTCGGGACGATATCGCCCACGCTGAGGTCCTCGATCCTGCGAACGCCCGTGAGCGTCGTGATCCCAGTGCCTTTCAGGAAGCAGTTCTTGCCGTGGTAATAGGCCCGGGCAGGCCCGACCCCGCAGCCCGCAAGTGCGGCCGCCGCGGCGAAAATCATGCGACGTGTCATCGCTTTCGATGGGGTCTTCGCTCGATCCGCCTGAGACATTCGTTCGCGTCTCCAAAATTCCGCTTACCCCGCGATCGTCCGTTCCGGATCAAACCGGAAATGATGCGTGTAGCGTTGCTACCGTCTCGTTATGTTAGTTTAATGTTATACATTAACGCATGTGCGAGGTAAACCCCTGTGGGGGCAGCGTCGACTGCGACATGATCTCGCTCGCGCTGGCTAGAACGGAGGGTAGTTGGGCCGTCGGAGACTCAGCGGTACGTGGTCGGGCCGGTCTGCTTCGGTCCGATCGCATTAATCGTGCCGCGCAGCTTGGTGCGCAGCTCCTCGGCGACGAAGTGAGCGTCCGCGCCGTCGCGGATGATCTGCGGGCGGATGAAGATGATCAGCTCGGTACGCTTGACCTGCTTGTCGGTCTGCCCGAACACGACCTCGCCGAGCCCGGGAATCTGGTCCAGCCCCGGAATTCCGGAGCGGGACTTGGTCTGGCTGTCGCTGATCAGGCCTGCAAGCAGCACCGTCTGGCCGCTGGCGACCGCAACGGAGCTGCGGACCTTGCGGGTCGACACCGTCGGTGTCAGCGAGTTGGTCGAGGTCGAGGAGGAGCCCGACGAGGAATTGCTGACGGGATTGGAGATCTCCTGCTCGACGTCGAGCCGGACATTGCCGTTGGCATTGATCCGCGGCACGACGCGCAGGATGATGCCGGTGCTGCGATAGTCCGTCGTGTTGGCGATCGTGTTGCTGCCGGTCAGGACCGTCGCGCTGCCGGTCTGGATCGGAATCTCGTCGCCGACCTGGAGCGTCGCAATCTGATTGTCGATCACGACCACGGACGGATTCGACAGCACCTTGACGTCGGTGATGGCGTGCAGGGCATTGAGCACCGCCCTCGGCGTCTGCGCGGAGCCGACCAGGAAGTTGAAGCCGGGGATGGCGCGCTGAAGCACCACGTCGGTTGCCGCAGCGGCAACTGCGCTTGCGCCGTTGTAGCCGAACGATCCGGTGTTGGGCTTGAGACCGAGATCGCGGCTCATGATGTAGGACTGGATGCCGTATTGGAGATCGTCGGTCAGCGTCACCTCGGCGATGGTGGCGTCGATGGCCACCTGAAGCTGGGGCTGGTCGACCTCCTTGATCGTCTGTTCGATGGTGCGGTACTGCTCCTGGCTCGCATAGATCAGGAGCGTGTTGTTGACGCTGTCGGCAGTGATGCGAACGCCGTCGAGAACACCGGCTCCGCCGGGTCCTCCTCGTCCTCCGCTCTGGCTCGAGGCGGAATTGTCGAACAGGCTGCCGCCGCCTTGCGCGCTCGAGCCCGCGCCGTAGCTCGCCTGATTGCCGGACGAGGCATCTGCTGTCATTGCGCTGCCGGAGCTGCCGGAGCCGCGTCCGCTCGATCCGAACCCTCCTGACCCCGACGACTGGCCCGTAGGGGAAGCCGAGAGCCGGTTGAGCGCGGAGCCGCCGCTCGAACTCGCCGACGCGCCGGAGCCGGGTGCGACCTGTCCAGCCGGACTGTCCAGCGGCGATGACGAGGCTCCCGACGAGCTGCTGCCGCCGAAGACGTCGTTCAGCACCCGTGCAATCTGCTTGGCATCGCCGAACTTCACGCGATAAACGTGAACCGCGGATCGCCCCGTGTTGGTCGTATCGAGGCGGCGAACCCAGGTCTCGACGCGCTGGAGCAATTCCGGCTTGCGTGTCACGGCGAGCACCGCGTTCATGCGCGCGATCGACTGGAACTTGATGAGGTTCTGCGTCATCCCGCCTTCGCCGGAGTCCACGATCTTCTCGAGCTCGACGATGATGGGGCCTGGATTGCTGTTCTGCACCGGGAAGATGCCGACAGATTGTCCCTTGAGGAAATCCGCGTCGAAGCTGAGCACGAGATCGACCGCGTTGCGGCGCTCACTGCCGGTGCCCTGGATCATGATGAGGTTGCGGCTGGTATCGGCGCGGATCATGCCCTGCTTGGTGGCAAAGCTGTCGACCAGCTTGATGACCGTCTGTGCCGAGACATATTGCAGCGGCACCACGGTGATGCCGTAGCCGGGCGTCATGCGATCGGCCGCATCCGCCGTGCCGACCCCGACCGCGTCGGCCTGGGGCATCAGGCGGTAACCGGTATCGTCACGAACCAGCGCGACGCCGACGAGGCGAAGGGCGTTCTCTAGCGCGAACACGACGTCGGTTTTCGGGATCGGCCGCCCCGACGAAAGGCTGATATTGCCCTGGACGCGGGGATCGATGACGTAGCCGACACCGAGAATGTCCCCGAGCACGATCTTGGCGACGGATGCGATCGGCGAATTGTCGAAATTCAGCTCGAACTTGTCCGCACTCGTCGTTGCGGCCTGCGCCGAGGTGGCCGTCGCGGCATCTTCACCGGGGTCCGCGGCGTAGATCGCAGTCTTGGCCTTGGGACCGGTGCTGAGCTGTCGCTGCGGCAATTGTTGCGGATAACGCGGCAGCAGGTCGACCGAGCGCACCTTGTCGAAGACGTCAGGATCCCTGTTGTTGTCAGCATCGGCGATGCTGCCCACCGTGTTGCAAGATCCAAGCAGCACCGAGATCATCGCGCATTGGACAAACAAGCCGATCTGGAATGCTGTTCGGCTCACCGACTGCCTCACTCACGCGCCGCCCGTTGCCACTTCTAGGTGGGTCGAGCCGAATGCCGTTTGCTTAACTCTCTCCTGTGACAGCCATGTGTTATAAACGTTGCGTGGTCACGCGATGATTGTAATCTGAATGTTATCGGCGTTTGAGATCCGCGGAAATCGCGCTGAAATTTCAAGGCTGTCGACTGCGCCTATGTTGTGAATCGTCGGCGTCAATAATGTGGATGATCATAACGTCACATTTCCAATCGAATAAGTACGGTAAACGGCGCGCTCGCCGCTTCGAGCGGCTGTCAGAGTTTTCCGGTAGACGTTCATGGCTTCCCCGAATGCGCATGAGTTCGCAGCTCGTTTCAGCCGAACGGCCGGCCTGAAGGCGGACGCGGACAAGCTCGGCAGGCTGAACGGGTCCGGGCCTGCAGAAGGCGGCCTGCGCAAGCTGTGGGAAATGAGCGAATTGTCGGCCAGCGAGTTTGCCGACGAAGTTGCGCTCTTCTTCGAGCTTCCGCGCCTGACGCTTCAGGACATGATGGCGGCGGAGTCCAGGTCGCAGCAGTTCTCGCGCCGCTTCCTGCGGGAAATGGCCGTGTTCCCGTGCCAGCCGGCCGGCGCATCGCCGGTCCTCGTGGTGGCCGACCCGACCGACCGTGCCTCCATTCAAGCGGCCGGAATCGTGCTGGGCGCGCCGCCCACGATCAAGGTGGCCTCGTTCGAGGATATCGCCACCGTGCTCGACCAGCGCCTTGGCGAGGAGGAGAGTGCCAGCGCCGAGAGCGCCGTCAGCGCCACCGTTCAGGACGACGACATCGACAATCTGCGCGACCTGGCGAGTGGCGCCCCTGTCGTCCGGGCCGTCAACGACATGTTCGAGACTGCGGTGGAGCTGCGCGCGAGTGATATCCACATCGAGCCGGGCCGCACGTCGCTGATCGTGCGGATGCGCGTCGACGGGCTGCTGCGCAACGTGGCGACGCCCAGCGGTGTTCCGCCGCAGGCGGTGATCTCCCGCATCAAGATCCTTGCCGGTCTCAACATCGCCGAGCGTCGTCTGCCGCAGGACGGTGGCGCGCGGGTCCGGGCCGCGCGCTCGGAGATCGACGTTCGCGTGGCGATCATGCCGACACAGCACGGCGAGTCCGCCGTCATCCGTCTCTTGCCGCGGGACCGGGCCCTGTTGTCGATCGACAAGCTCGGTTTTCTTGCCGGCGACCAGAGCAAATTGCGGCGCATGCTGGCGCTGCCGCACGGCATGATCATCGTCACCGGCCCGACCGGCAGCGGCAAGACGACGACGCTCGCAACGGTCCTGTCGCTGCTCAATGAGCCCACCCGCAAGATCCTGACGATCGAGGATCCCGTCGAATACGAGATTCCGGGCATCTGCCAGTCCCAGGCCAAGCCGTCGATCGGGCTGACCTTCGCCACCGCGCTGCGCTCGTTCGTGCGCCAGGACCCCGATGTGATCATGGTCGGCGAGGTCCGCGACTCCGAGACGGCCCATGTCGCCATCCACGCCGGGCTCACCGGCCATCTCGTGCTGACCACGTTGCACACCGAGACCGCGGCGGCGGCTGTGCCGCGCCTTCTCGATCTCGGTGTCGAGGCGTTCCTGCTGCGCTCGACGCTCCGCGCAGTGATCGCGCAGCGCCTGGTGCGCCAGCTCTGCGACCGTTGCAAGACCAGCCGGCCGCTGACCCAGGCCGACGTCGAGGCGGACCCGCGTTACACCGCGGTCGGCCTTGCGGTCGGCAACACTATCTTCGAGCCCGCCGGATGCGAACGCTGTGGCGGCGTCGGTTACCGCGGCCGTATCGGTGTGTTCGAGGTGCTGGAGATGAACGAGGAAGTGCGCTCGCTGCTCGATGAGAAGTCCGACTGGGAATCCATCGACAAGGTCGCCATCCGCAACGGCATGACGACGATGATCGAGGATGGCCTTGCCAAATGCCTGTCGGGCATGACCTCGGCGGCCGAGATCCTGCGCGTGACCACCGTAAGGTGACGAGATGCCGAACTTCCGCTATCGCGCATTGACCCAGAAGGGCGAGGTCGTTTCCGGCTCGATCTCCGCGGCTGATCTCGCCGAGGTCGCGCAGCGCATCGAATATCTCGGTCTGGTCGCGATCGATGCCGGCCCTGCGGAGGAAACAAAGGGATGGTCGCTGTCGCTGGCCTCGCTGTCACTCTCGAAGCCGGGACCTGCGGACGTCACCATCTTCACCCGTGATCTCGCGCTGCTGTTGAAGGCGGGGGCGCGTCTCAACGACGCCCTCGAATTGCTCGCCAACGACATGGATGTCGGTCGGCTGCGTCCGGTCATCAATAACATCAAGAACTCCATCCTTTCCGGCGAGAGCTTTGCGGAAGCGCTCGCGCGCGAGCCGGTGCTGTTTCCGGCGATGTATGTCGCGCTGGTCAGGGTCGGCGAGATGTCCGGCGGGCTCGACCACATCCTGGAGACGCTCGGGGCCGAGCGCACGCGCGCCGAAGCCTTGCGCCGCAAGGTGACGGGAGCCTTGCAATATCCCGCGTTCGTGCTGCTCGCGGCCGGCGGCGTGCTGATCTTCTTCGTCACTTTCGTGCTGCCGCAGTTCTCCGCGGTGCTGCGCGACTTCAACGCGAAGACCGATCCCGTGATCGAGGTCTTCCTTGCGCTTTCCGACATTTTGCGCGGCCATGGTTTCGAGGTCGGCGCGGTGGTCGGCATCGCCGTCATCGGCGGATGGCTGGCGTGGCGGAGGCCCGCCGTCCGCGCCAGCGTCGTGACCCAGCTGGCGCGACTGCCGGTCATCTCGACCGTCGTGGAGTTTCATCGTGCCACGTTGTTCTCGCGCAATCTCGGCATCCTGCTCGGCAGCGGCGTGACGCTGACGGCAACGCTTCGCATCCTGGTCGACATCATGACAGCAACGGGCGACGTGCCGGCATGGGCGGCGATGGCTGACCGTGTCCGCCACGGCGGCAGGCTCGCCGATGCACTGGCCGCCTCGGCCGTCCTGCCACCGGTCGCGGTGCGCATGCTGCGGCTTGGCGAGGAGACCGGCCAGCTGCCGACGCTTTCGGGCCGCGTCGCGGAATTCTACGAAGAGAAGCTGCAGCGGCAGCTCGATCGCGTCGTCGCCATCATCGGTCCCGCGGCGATCGTCCTGATCAGCGTCGTCGTCGGCGGATTGATCGTGTCGGTCATGACGGCGCTGCTGTCGGTCACTCAAGTTGTCGGATGAGCAGGGGAGGAGGCGCATGATCGGCTTTTCGAGGAGGGGCCTGTTCGCTCCTCCAAGGCGGCGTCGGCGCCGTCGCGGTGAGGAGGGCTTTACGCTGGTCGAGATGCTGGTCGTCATCACCATCATCGGCATGATCATGGCGCTGGTCGGCCCGCGGGTGCTCAACTATCTCAGCGAGTCACGCGTCAAGGCGGCCAAGATCCAGATCCAGAGTTTCAGCAGCGCGCTCGACCTCTTCTACCTCGACGCCGGCCGCTTCCCGACCAGCTCGGAAGGGCTGGGCGCGCTCGCGCATCCGGTGAGCGGCGTGGCGTCCTGGAATGGACCTTACGTCAAGGGCGGCAGCGTTCCCAATGATCCATGGGGCAACCCTTATGTCTACAAGCAACCCGCCGAGAGGGACCCTTACGAAATTCGTTCGCTCGGCTCAGATGGCCAGGAAGGCGGCACGGGAACGGCTGGAGATATCTCCTCGGCGGCGAAGTAGCTTCGACAGCGGGGAAGCGGGGTTCACCCTGCTCGAGATGGTTTGCGTTCTCGCGATCACGGCGCTGCTCGTCGCGATCTCGCTTCCGCGAATGCCGCTGGCTACGTCGCGTCCCAAGCTGGAAGCTTACGCGATCCAGATCGCAACGTTGCTGAAGGCCGACCGCAATGCGGCGATGGGACGCCGGCTTTCGGTCCGCGCCGTGGTCGATGCGCCCGGGCGAACCGTTCGGGCCGGTTCGCGTGCGGGATTTGTCAAGGTGCCGGACGACGTCGTGTTCGATGCGCTGCTGCCGCAGCGCTGCAATGGTCGGGAAGTTGCCTCGGCCATTACGTTTCTGCCGAGCGGAATGTCTTGCGGCGGAGTCATACGGCTGACGCGGTTCGGCAGTGGGTTCGACGTGCGGGTGAACTGGTTGACGGGAGGGGTGGACATTGTCGCGCAGGATGTCGTCCAGGCGGCACAGTGAGGCCGGCTTCACGATGATCGAGGCGGTGGTTGCGCTCGCGATGCTGTCCATCGTGCTGGCGGCAATCGGCTCGCTGGTGGCCCGGAACGTACGCGGCGCGCAGCAGCTCGAGCAGCACACCGCGCTGATGCAGACGGCGCGTCTGATCGCGTCCCGTCTGCCGCAGGAGGGTCAACCGCTTCCGACTGAACTGGCGGGCAGGGAAGCCGGCTATCGCTGGCAGATGCGGATATCGCCGTTCGTGGATGCGGACACGGCGATTCCGGACTCGCCGTTCGTTCCGCAGCGAGTCGAGTTGCGCGTGCAATCGCCAACCGGGGCGATCGTCGCGCTCGAGACCGTGCGCCTGCAATATCGGGACGGGCGCCAATGAGCCGATCGCTTGTTCGGATGTGGAGGTCGAATGCGGGCTTCACCATGTTCGAGGCTCTTGTCGCCCTGGCGCTGATGGGGCTGGTTCTCGGCGTGCTGGCAAGCGTGACAGGAGGATGGTTGCCACCCTGGAATCGTGGCCTGCTCCAGACTCAGCGCAATGAGCAGGTCACGATCGCGCTCGATCGCCTGGCCGCGGACCTGTCTGCGGCCGAGTTTGTGACGCCGAACCGGGACAGCACCGCCGCCTTGTTCCGTGGCGATGAGTCCTCGATCGTGTTCGTGCGCTCGGCGCTTGGCCCGAACAACCGTCCGGGCCTGGAGATCGTGCGCATTGCCGAGACGGCCGATCGCACCGGGCGGGCGCTGGTGCGGGCCCAAGCGCCCTTCGTCTTGCTGCCGAGCGGTGATCCTGCGGTCGATCCGATACCGTTCAGGGACCCCGTCGTGTTGCTGCGCGCGCCGCTTCGTATCACCTTCGCCTACGCCGGCCCTCGTGGTGACTGGTTCGCCAATTGGCCTGCCTGGGCAGGCCTGCCGACGACGGTGCGTTTCGACCTTCATGACGCCGAAGGAGCGATCGTGCTTTCGACCGCAACGCGCGTCCGCGCCAACACGGCGGCACCTCAGTCGGAGCCGGTCAGTGATGCTCGCCCTGGCGATAGCCAGGCGGCAAATAACAGCGCCATCGGGGTCAGGTGACCATGAACCGTTCAAAGGTCGGCTCGAGGATGAGCGAGCGCGGTTTCATCGTGGTGGCGACGCTCTGGCTGCTCGCCGCCCTGGCCGGGTTGATCCTGGTGGGCTCGCTGTACATGACGCAATCGGCGATCGCGCTCAGCGCGTTCGATGCAGCCACGCAGCTGCAAATGATATCGACGGGAGGCGTCGAGCTGGCTGCGTACCAGCTCTCCGGTGTTGCGCCGGAGGCACGCCCATCTCGGGGCAGCTTCACCTTCCGGCTCGCGAACGCGAGGGTAGCGGTCGAGTACCAGTCGGAGGCGGCGCGCATCAATCTGAACATGGCGCCTCGATCCTTTATCGCGGGCCTGTTTGCAGCCCTCGGCGTCGGGTCGGACGCGGCCGGCCAGCTTGCCGATCGGGTGGCGGCGTGGCGGAATCCGCCAAGGCAAAATTTCCAGGACGAAGAGGACTCCCGCTACGCCGCTGCCGGCTTGAAGTACCGGCCGCGCCACGCAGCCTTCAGCAATATCGACGAGCTCTCGCTCGTCATGGGAATGCCTCCGGAGCTGGTAGAGCGCGCGCGGCCGTACCTGACATTGTACAGCGGCATTGCCGGAATCAACGTCCTGGAGGCCGCTCCGGAAGTCCTCGCCGCGCTTCCCGACATGACCTCCGCGAAGGCCGATGCATTCCTCAATCAGCGCGACTCCTTGTCTTCGAAGGATCCGGATTTCGTCCTGGGTATTCTCGGCGGCAGGGTGGCCGGCGCCACGGTGGCGGTAGGCAATGCCTACCGCATTCGCATGCGCATCATTCTTCCCGACGGCCGGGACAGCAGGTCGGAAGGGGTCATCATGCTTCCCGATCGGGGCACGAAGAGCGCCTACCGGGTGTTCACATGGCGAGACGAGATCGATCCGTCGACAGGAGGGGCGCAGAGATGAGCGTCGTCAGTGAAATCACGGCAGCGTTGTCGTTATGGATCGACTCTGTTGCCGCTGTCGTAAGCGCGCGGCTCGTCAATGTGAAACCGGTTCGCCGGATCGAAGTCGCCGAGGACGAATCCGGCGCCTTCTCCATGCGTCTTGCGCCGAGAACGAAGGTTGCAGACGGCGATCTCTCCCCCTGCCGCGTCGACGTCAGCGATGGCACCGTCAGCGGTCCGCTTTCGCCGCAATGGGCGGCCGCGGTGCGGGGGGGCGTGGTCGAGTTGCGGCTGCAGCCGTCCCGCTTTGTTTTCCGCCCCATCGAGCTGCCGAGCCGCGCCGCCGAGTTCCTCGACGGTATCATTCGTGCTCAGATTGATCGTATCACGCCCTGGGCCCCCAGCGAGGCGCTCTTCCACTGGACGCCCCCTCAAGGCATTGCCGGCGACCGCATCGAAACGACGGTGGTGGCCACCGGACGCGCCGCGGCCTCGTCTCTCGTGCAGGCATTCTCCGACCTGGGAGCAGCAGGCGTCGAGATCGTGACCGGGACACCCGAGCACGGCCGGATTACGGTCCTCGATCAGCGGAGCGGCAAGCAGGCGGAAAATCGCCGGGTCCGCACCGCCCTGGTCGCAGGTCTCGCAGCGACTGCTCTGCTGGCGATGCTGTCGCTCGGGTTCGGCGGTTTCGTCGCCGACTCCTACGACGCGCAGCAGCAGCGAACCCAGCAGCGGATCGCGGAACGGCGCGCGGTGATGCGCGGCAATCAGGCCGGCTCGGGCGGCAGCCCGCTCGACCTGTTGATCCGGCGCAAGCAGGGCTCGCCCTCCAGCGTGCTCGTCATCGAAGCGCTGTCGGCGCTGTTGCCTCAGGATACTTACGCGACCGAGGTCCGGATCGAGGGCGACAAACTGCAGATCGTTGGCGTCACCCGCGACGCGCCATCGCTGATTTCGATCCTGGAGCAGTCACCACACTTTTCCAGCGCGGGTTTCTTCGCGCCGACGACGCACGCCACCAACGAGTCTGGCGAGCGTTTTCACATCGAAGCCAAGCTCAAGCCTTATTTCGGGTCCGGTACATGATCAGCATGCCGCGGGTTGAATCCCTTCTCGTACGATTTCCGATCGCGGCGGCGGCCGCCTACGTCGCCCTGATCGTGATGTTTCTCTTCATCACGATCAGCACGACGCTCGACGTCCTGGAGCGACGTGGAGCGGCAGGGGCCGCCCTGGAAATCCTCGAGCGCCTGGACGCGCGCGGTCCGGGACGTGCCCCGGCGGCCCAGGCTGCCGTCAGTGTCCCGCCGGGCTCGCCATTCATCGAGGGCGGGACCGCCTCGCTTGCCGGCGCCGCGCTGCTGCAACGCCTCGTGACGGCGACGAAGCGGGTGAACGGCGACACGCTGTCGTCCCAGGTCGATGTTCAGGGCTCGAAATCCAAGGCAGGCTTCATTACGGCGACCTCGAACTTTGAGATCGATCCCGCCCAGCTCCAGCCGCTTCTGTACGATCTCGAAGCGGGAATGCCGTTTCTGTTTGTTGACGAGCTGGTCGTGCAGGCGTCATCAGCGTCGACGCAGGGCGGCAAGCTGCGTGTGCTGCTTGGTGTGTCCGGACAGTGGCAGGGCCAGAAATGAATAATGCGGGGCTCAGCAGACGCCCGGCGCGCGCTCGTTATCTGTCGGATGTCGCATTTCGATGCCGCTTGATCGGATCGTCATGTTAGCGCTATGATGATAATGTCACAATTCCGAGAGATGCAAACGTTATTGCTCGCCTCCATGTTCCCCCTGGAGAAAGGCGCGGAAATGCGCGCTCTGGCCTTGCTGATTGGTTTGGTGCTGATCGGTAACGCCGAAGCGCTGGCCACGAACGCGCCGCTGACGGTCGATGCCCAGACCACCGATCAGAGCGGCGGCGATTTGTTCGCGCCGAGGCCGGTTGTGGCGGCACCCGCCAGCACTGCGCCGCCAGCGTCGCAGCCGAGTGCGATTGCTGTTACGACTGCGCCTCCGGTCGAGCACATCACGAGCGGCAATCCGCTATGGGCGATTCCTCTCGCACGTCTGACGGCTTCGCGCGACCAGCCATTGTTTGCACCGTCGCGGCGTCCGGCGCCGCCGCTGGAGATGATCCGGTCCGTGGCGGCGCCGGTCGGTCCACCCCCCAAGCCGCCAGAACCTGAGAAGCCCGAGCTCTCCTTGCTTGGCACAGTTGCAGGGTCGCGCGAACGGATTGGCCTGTTCATCGATTCCGCAAGCAAGGAAGTTCTGCGCCTCAAGGCGGGCGAAGACCATCGGGGATGGACGCTGCGTAGTGTCCGCCCCCGTCAGGTCGAACTGGCGAAGGGGCTGGATAATGCGATCCTCGATTTGGCCCCCCCCGATCTCAAACCAGGGCCATCCGCACCAATGCTTGCCGGGACGGCCGCGCCAATGGCCGCTCCGGGAACGGCAATGACAGCGTCCGCCGCATCGTCGCCGCCAGCGGCTCTCGTCAACGCAATCAAAGCGACAGGCTCGCTTCAAACATTGACGAGCGCTGGCGTTCAACGCGCACTACAGGTGCCCCAACCACCTGGAAGTCCGGGCACGCAGCAGAGGCCTCGCTAGGTGAAACTCGGGTTGACGCGCAGACCCGCGCCTTTGAGCGATGCGCACGAAACAGCTCGACGCAGGCGAATGCAGGATTGCGATGCTGGAGCCATCGAAAGCTGCGCCGCTGGTGCGACCAACGGCCGCGTAATGCTGCCGGGACGCGAAAGCCAGCTCGTCCGACATTGTTGCGCTTGCCACGTAATGACCGCCTTTCGCCCAACATAACGGCCGCTTTCCATCTTAAATTTGAAGTCATTTTTTTAATGTTGGTCACAGCAACGATAAGAAACATTCTTACAAGGATGAGAAATAGGCATCGCGTAACGGGCAGTGGGCTGCTGCTTGTGCAGGCGTTTAAAGCCGAGTCTGTGTTTGTAGTTTTTGGGGGTTGAAATGCGCGCGACAAATGCGATCGATTTGGCTTGCCTAAAGTCCGCGTGTTCAGAGTCGAACGAGAACGTATACAGCCTCGGTCTGAAGCAGGACGAAAGCAGCAGACTTCGCCGCATCGAAAACCTCAAGCTCGAGAACGCGCTACTGATGCGCATGGTCGAGGAAACCCGGATCGACATCGCACGCCTGCGCGAGCTGCTGTCTGCGGTGTGACCGCCGAGACTTTTCTGGTCGGCTAATTCGCGCCGCCGGCCGCATGGGCCGCCGCGGCGACCGGCAGGCAAGACAGCCAAGCGACCCTGATCGGATTGGCGCTCGCCGATAGGCGGGCCCAACCGCCCGCGTCCTTGTGTGCCGCGCTCGCGGCTTCCTTTGCGGCCGCTCCATGCGGGACGTCCCGCACGCACCCTTCGAACAATGTTGTGCGTCTTGTTTTCGTGGTCGCTGCGCGTGCGGCGTCTATGAAGCAGGAACCACATTCTGATCCGCGCTTCTCTGCGGAGGGCGTGCCGTCGCGCCGTGCACGCGCGGCGAACGGTACTTCGGCTGGGTACGAAACGATCATGCGATTGAGAAACTACCTGGCGATCGCATGCTGTCTCATCTGCTCCCCTCTGCTCGGTGGTTGCGGATTCATTTCGATGTCAGGGCCGGCCAGCATCGACGTCAAGGCCGAGAATACGACCGTGCTGCCGTTCGCCGTCGTCAAGCTGACGCCCGACATCGTGCATCTGCTCGAGAAGTTCGAACCCAGCGGATTGCCTGGAGCTCTGTCCGACAGTCGTCCTCCCTCGAGCATTCGCTTCGGCATCGGCGACATCGTCAGCGTTACGATCTTCGAAGCCTCCGCCGGCGGCTTGTACGTGCCGCTCGAGGCCGGCGTGCGACCGGGCAATTTCGTGAGCCTCCCCGATCAGGCCGTCGATAACGACGGAAATATCACGGTGCCCTATGCCGGCCGGATACGCGCGGCGGGACGCACCAACGTGCAGATCCAGGATGACATCCTGGCGCAGATCAAGAAGCGTGCAATCGATCCGCAGGTCGTCGTCACATCGAGCCAGCAGCGGTCGTCGCTGGTCAGCGTGTTCGGCGAGGTCAGGACGCCGGTGCGCTTCCCCATGCCGGCGGCCGGTGCGCAGGACCGGATCACCGACGCAATCACCCGCGCCGGCGGCATCAGCGGCGCCGGCTGGGAGACCTGGGTGGTCCTGGAGCGCAACGGCAAGCGCGCCACGGTGCCATTCGGCAATCTGGTCTATTTCCCCGCGAGCAACATCTTCGTGCAGCCGGGCGATCGAATTTATCTCTATCGCGAGCCGATGAAATTCGTCGCCTTTGGCGCGACCGGCCAGCAGGGCGAGTTCAATTTCGACGCCTGGCGCATCAATCTCACCCAGGCGGTCGCGAAGGCCGGCGGGCTGCTCGACTTGCAGGCCGACCCTGCCTCGGTCTTCCTCTACCGCCGCGAGCCGCGCGACGTGGCAAAGCAGCTCGGGATCGACTGCTCGAAATACGACGGCGATACCGTCCCGGTCGTGTTCAACGTCAATTTCCAGGACCCGGCGGGGTATTTTGTCGCCACCAAGATGCAGATGCGTCCGTTTGACGTGCTCTACGCCGCCAATGCACCGGCGGTGGACATCACCAAGGTCCTGAACTTCATCAACACCGCCGTCGTGACCGCCGACGATGGAGTGACCCTCGTCAATGACATCAAGGTGGTTCGAAGCAAGCTCTGAGCGACGGCGGGTACAGATGGGAGTGCCTCGTTTCATATCGAGACAAGTCGGTTTCGACGAGTTATGATAATGTGGGATTCTTATACGGTATCGGCTGGTCGGCAATGTTGTCCCCACGCGGGGCGACGAGAGAAATGCGCGCTGGCTATCGGAGGCTTCGCAGCATGGGCGATGCTATGTCAGGGTTCAGATTTGCGAGCGGTAGCGGGCTTGTCGCCTATGTCGTCGCCGTCATGACGGTCTCGGCGATGGCTCAGTCGCCTGGTCCGGCTGAACGGCGTGAGAGCACGGTCATCGGCGGCCAGCCGAGCGGCTCGACGCTTCATCGCTGCGTCGATGTGCAGATCGGAGGCGACAGCGCGTTCGGCTGTCTGAACGAGAAGCTTCGGCGCGAGGTGGACAAGGTCAATCCGACGCTCAACCTGCCGCCGATCGACGCGCGCTCGTCCGACGTGCGGGTCGGCAACGCGAATGAAGCAGCCGTGCGCCAGCAATACGGCTCGAACTACGGTCGCTCCGTCATTCCCTATCGTCCGCCGCCGATTTCGAACGTGCTGCCGCATCGATGATGTCGAAGCCGTCTCCGCGCGCGACGTCGATTGGGGCCACATGCCGATTGTGGTCGTCGGCCGCGCTGTGTCTGCTCATCGCTCTGAACGGGCAGGCGAGGGCGGAAGACGACGAAAGTGGCCACAAGCAGGAGATCAGCGAAGTCACGGCTTCCCCAACGGAGACGGACGAGAGCGTACTCGAACCCCTGATGCTCGAGCCGTTTGCACCGCGACCGCTCACGGCCGCCGATTTTCCGCCGGTAAATCCGCTTCTCGCCGGTTCCACATACGCCAATTCCACGTATCGGACGAGCGCACTGTTCGGCCGCGACTGGCGCGCCGGCCGGGCGCAATACCGCCAGCTCATCGAGCGTGAATCGCTCGCCTTCGGCCTTCCGCCCGCCCTCGTGGATGCCGTCATGGCGGTCGAGAGCCGCTACAATACAGCCGTGGTCGGAATGGATGGCGAGGTCGGATTGATGCAGGTGATGCTGCCGACCGCGCGGATGATGGGCTTTACCGGAACGTCAGCGGAGCTTGCCACGCCCGACGTCAATGTGCATTACGGCGTCCGCTATCTCGCGGGAGCCTGGCGTCTCGCTCACGGCGATCTCTGCACCGCGACAATGAAGTATCGCGCCGGCCATGGCGAGACGCGCTTTTCGTTTCTGTCGGTCGAGTACTGCACGCGTGTCCGCGCTCATCTGACCGCCAACGGCGTTCCGGTCACCGGCTCCGTGCCGCAGCCGACATTCGGCGGATCCCCTGCGCTCGGCCGGGCTCCCGCCAGGGCAGCCACGCGCGGTCGCATGCTGTCGGGGACAGGCGCTATCAACTTCGCCGAGCTCAATACGCGCCTGCGCAGCGCGGCCGAGCGAAAGTCGCCGTCCGATCTGCGCTGACAGGATATTTGCCGAACAGGATATTTGCTGAAGACGACCGGCGGCTTGGAAATCAGGCCTGTCGTCTCATGCGCGCTTCTTGCTTCGCGATGGACGCCGACGCCGCACGGCGGCGGGGGCCGGGCGGCTGGTCGCCAGCGCCTGGCCGATGGCCTGCCAGCATTTCACGGCATCACGGAAGGCGTGCTCGTGGGCAGAGCTCTTGCCGCGCCAATCCATCAGTTGCTCGGCGTCCGCAATCGTGGCCTCGCCCGACTTGAGGCGCAGGATCCACGACAGTGCCTCACGGATTAAGGGATCTAAGTGATCGACCTGATGGTTTCGCTTCGTCACGATCCAGCGCTTTCCCGCCCATGCCGGTCATGAGCGGATGGCCCCGATCGACATATCTCTGTAGGTGAGACGATGCAACGCGCTGAAAACCGAATTTGCTGCGGGCGGGACGTTTGAGGCGGTCGGCGCAATGCTCGACTGCCTGCTTGAGATCGGTCTCGACGGTCCGAACCGTCACACCGAGAAGTGCGGCGATCTCCCGGTTCGGCAATCCCTCGATGCGCGACATTATCAGGACGCGGCGCCGGCGCTCCGGAAGCTCGGCAATCGCGCGCTTGAGCAGTTCGACCTCGGAGCGGTCCTCGATCACGCGAGCTGCGTCCGGCCGGTCATCGGGAATCTCGAGCAGGCTGTCGACCTCGTCCGCGGTGAGGCGGCGCTTTTCGGCGCGGCGGCGATCGGTGGCGATGTTGAGCGCGATGCGAAACAGATAGGCCTTGGGGCTGCGCACCGGTCCGATTTCCCGCATGCCGGAGAGACGGAGATAAGTCTCGTTGAGCGCCTCGGAGGCGAGGTCGGGCGAGCCGAGACGGCGCGTCAGCCGCCGATCGAAATCGACATATTCGGCGAGCAGCAAGCTGCGCAGGCTCGAGATGCTATCGTTAGTCATGTTACGCCCCACTTATTAAGCCCCGAATTTTTGCGGGACCGTAGTGAGGCCGCACAACGATAATGTGACGAGCTGTTATTGAGTATCGATCATCTCACGATAGTTGCGTTATGTTGCGAGGAATCATCACATCAAGCGAAGCGTCGTGCGATGAGCGCGAGAATCTTTTCGCGGCGACTGCGAGCGCGACGTCTATCGGGTAAGGCCCGGCCGACTGGCTGTCCCGGTTGGTTCGGGCTGTCCGAATATCTATGCGGCAGCGACGAGCTGGCCGCAATGCGAGCATGAAATCGAGGCTTAGGTGAATTCGCGTGATCTGCACGAGAGGCGCGCACGCCGCCATACGCCGCTTCGGTTGCGCGCCGCACGGAGAGGCCGGGCGGTCGTCGCATGCGTCTTGCGGCTCTCAATCTGCGGTCTGGTGATCTGCGCGACATGTGCGAGACCGGCGGCGGCGAAGCCCGAGGCCAATGCCGGGAAGCCTGCTGCAGCAAAGCCTGCGGCCGCGCCGGCAGAGACCGCGCCGGCCAAAGGTGCCGCCGATGCCGCAAAGCCGGCAGCTCCGGAAGCTCGTTTCGACATCGACGAGTTTCGCATCGAAGAAGCGGACAATCTGCCGCAGATCGAGGTCGAGGCCGCGGTCTATCCTTTTCTCGGCCCGCACAAGAGTGCGCAGGACGTCGAGAAGGCGCGCGCCGCGGTGGAGAAGGCCTATCACGATAAGGGTCTTCAGACCGTGACCGTGGCCGTCCCCCAGCAGGATGCGCAGCGCGGCTTCATCGTGCTCAAGGTCGCCGAGAACCGGGTCGGACGTTTGCGCGTGAAGGGCTCCCGCTATTTCGACCTCAAGAACATCAAGGACAACGCTCCTTCGCTGAAGGAAGGAACGTTGCCGAACTTCCAGGACGTGACCAAGGACATCGTCGCACTCAATCGCTGGTCGGACCGGCGCGTCACGCCGGCGCTGCGGGCGGGTGTCGCGCCGGGAACGGTCGATGTCGATCTCAACATCGAGGACACCTATCCGCTGCATGGCAGCATCGAGCTCAACAACAAGCAGAGCCCGAGCACCACTCCGCTGCGGGCCAGCGTCTCGATGCACTACGACAACCTTTGGCAGCTCGGCCACTCCATGACCTGGACCTACCAGGTCGCTCCGATGAATCCGAAGGACGCGATGGTCGTCTCCGGCTCGTATCTGGCGCGCACGGAGATCGATTGGCTCAGCGTTCTCGTCTATGGCCTCGTTTCCGACAGCTCGGTGGCGACGGTCGGAGGCGCAAACGTCGTTGGTCCCGGCCAGGTCGTCGGTGGTCGCGCCGTCCTGACATTGCCGTCGAGGGGCGATCTGTTCCAGACGCTGTCGCTCGGCGTCGACTACAAGGACTTCAAGCAGACGCTCCAGCTCGGCAGCGATGCCTTCAGCTCCCCCGTGACCTATGTGCCGCTCGTCGGCACTTACGGCGCGACCTGGCAGGGCGACGGGCATCTCACGCAGCTCAATGCGACGGTTACCACCGGCTTGCGCGGCATCGGCTCGAACCGCGACGAGTTCGACGCCAAGCGCTTCGACGCGACCGCGAGCTTCATCACGCTGCGTGCCGACATCTCGCACACCCAGGATTTCGCCGGCGGCTTCCAGCTCTACGCCAAGCTCCAGGGCCAGGCGGCGGATCAGCCGCTGGTATCCAGCGAGCAGTTTAGCCTCGGCGGCCAGGACACAGTGCGCGGCTATCTCGAATCCGAGGTGCTCGGCGACTATGGCGTCGCCGGAACGCTGGAGCTGCGCACGCCTAACCTCGCGCAGTACATGCAGCAGAAGTTGCCCAATCCGCTCGGCGATCCCATCAAGTACAACGCGTTCGACGATTGGCGCTTCTTTGCGTTCGTCGATGGCGGCAATGCCAGGATCCACGAGCCGCTGACGGACCAGCAGTCGCATTTCGATCTGGCGAGCTATGGCGTCGGCATGCGCATGAAGACGCTTCGTTATCTCAACAGCATCGTTTTCGTCGGCGTTCCGCTGACCAGCCAGCAGGTCACCGTCGCCAATCATCCGCGGTTCAGCTTTCGGGTCTGGGGAGAATTCTAGATGTCGCTCCTTCGTTTTGGATCACGTCCCGGATTTCGCCTGAGCGCGCCGGTGATGCTCGCTCTCGTCTTCCTCGCGGCGCTGTGGCCGAGCCCGGCATCGGCGTGGTGGAACGACCAGTGGACGCTGCGCAAGAAGATCACCATCGACACCGGTCAGTCCGGTGCCGGCGTCAGCGACGCGATCGGCACGACGCCGATCCTGGTCCGGCTCCACGTCGGCAATTTCCGCTTTGGCGCGGCCAAGGAGGACGGCGGCGACCTCCGCTTCGTCGCCGGTGACGACAAGACACCGCTGAAGCACCATGTCGAGAAATACGACTCGCTGCTCGGCGAGGCACTGGTGTGGGTCAGCGTTCCCGATCTGAAGCCGGGGACCAAGAACGACATCTGGCTCTACTACGGAAACCAGAAGGCGCCGGCCGCAGTCGATGCCAAGGGGACCTACGATCCGGACACGCTGCTGGTCTATCACTTCAACGACCGCGCGACGCCGGCGCAGGACATCACGGCCTGGGCGAACTCCGCGCAGAACGCGGTGCTTGCGGCCGACGGTGCCATCATCGGGCAGGGCGCGCGCCTTGACGGTCAGACTGCGCTCACGCTTCCAGGCTCGCCGTCGCTCGTCGTCGCCGAGGGCGGCGAGCTCACCTGGTCGATCTGGGTCAAGATGACCGCGCCGCAGCCGGGCGCCGTGTTGTTCGCCCGCACCGAGGGCGCGAACGGGCTGACGGTCGGACTGGACAACGGCGTCGCGTTCGTCGAGGTCGCGAACGGCGGCAACACCCAGCGCGCCGCCGGCGGCGCCGCGATCGCGGCCGCGACCTGGCACCATGTCGCCTTCACGGCCAAGGGCGGCCAGATCACGCTCTATGTCGACGGCAATCAGACCGCAGCGCTCGCAGCTGGCCTGCCCACCATGACCGGTGTGGCGCAACTCGGTGCCGCCGCCAGCGCGGCGGGCGCGGCTCCCGCTGCGGATGCGGCGGCCAATCCGGCCGCGCCCGCAGGCGATGCTGCTCAGACGCCGGCGCCGGCTCCGGTCAGCGCGGCTGCCGGATTTGCCGGCGACGTCGATGAATTCCAGATCGCGAAGGTTGCGCGCCCAGCCGGCTTCATCAAGCTCGCGGCGATCGGGCAGGGGCCGGAGCAGGCCAAGCTGATCTCGTTCAGCGTCGATGAGGAAACCTCGGGCTGGTTCAGCGGCGGCTATTTCGGCGTGATCCTGCGCTCGGTGACGCTCGACGGCTGGGTCGTCATCGGCCTGCTCGCGATCATGGCGTTCATCAGCTGGTACGTCATGGTCGACCGCGTCTCGTACCTGAACAGGGTTGCGCGCGGCAACGAGATCTTTCTCAAGCACTTCCGCGAGACCTCGACCGACATCAGCGGTCTGCTTCAGCTCGACAGCCAGGAGAATGATCCGAGTTTCGGCGGCGAGCTCGGCAAGAAGCAGCGCAAATGGGTGCATGCCGCGCCGCTCTATCGCATATTCGCGGCCGGCGCGCAGGAAATTCGCAAGCGCTTTGCGGGTGGTGGCTACCGCCGGCTGTCGCCGCAGGCGATCCAATCGATCCGCGCCGTGCTCGACAGCGGCTTCGTGCGGGAGAGTCAGCGCCTCAACCGGTTGATGGTGATGCTCACCATCGCGATCTCCGGCGGCCCGTTCCTTGGCCTGCTCGGCACCGTCGTCGGCGTCATGATCACCTTCGCGGCGATCGCGGCCAGCGGCGACGTCAACGTCAACGCCATTGCGCCAGGCATCGCAGCCGCCCTGGTCGCCACCGTCGCGGGCCTCGGCGTCGCGATCCCATCGCTGTTTGCCTACAACTACCTGACGATCCGCATCAAGGACGTCTCCAGCGAGATGCAGGTCTTCGTCGACGAGTTCATCACGCGGATCGCGGAGTCCTATGAACTGCCGGACGAGCCGGTGAAGCAGGCGGCGGAGTGAAACCATGCAAGTCCAATCCGAGAGCAAGCCGTACGACGACATCAACATCACGCCGATGCTCGATCTCGCTTACGTGCTGCTGGTGATCTTCATCATCATGACCACGGCGACGGTGCAGGGCATGAAGGTGAACCTGCCGAAGGCGAGCGCAGCGCCGTCACTGGCGCAGCAGACCACCAAGGCGATCACGGTCGCCAATGACGGCAAGCTGTTCCTCGATACCATCCCCGTGACGCTGCCCGAGCTCGAGCAACGGCTGGTGCAACAGCGCGCGCTGACGCCGGAGTTTCCGATCGTGGTGCGCGGCGATGCCCAGACCCAGTACCAGAACGTCGTCGACGTGCTCGATATGCTCGGCCGCCTGAACTTCACCCAGGTCGGCATGGCGACGAAGCCGGTGGCGCGGTGAACCCGGTTGCATGTGACGCCGATGGACCAGCGCGACAACAGCAACGAGAGCGAGGGACCGGCCTGGCGGCGCTATCCGCTGCTGGGCGGCGGCGGTCTGCTCGTCGTTGCGCTCATGGTCGGCGGCATCATGGTGCTGATGAGCGGCGACAAGAATCCGCCGCGCAAGGTGAACGAGCTTCAGGTCACGATGATCCTGCCGCCGCCGCCACCTCCGCCTCCGCCGCCGCCTCCACCGGAGCAACAGCCCGAACAGAAGATGGTCGAGCAGACGCCGGTCAAGCAGGAGATGATCGAGGAGAAGCCGATCGACATCCCCAAGGAAGCACCGCCGGATGCGCCGAGCGATGCCAACGACAGTCCGCCATCGCTCGAAGCCAACACCACGGGTCCAGGGACGCTGAAGGGTGGCAAGGGCGGCCTCATCGGAGGCGGCGGCGGTGGTGGCGGCGGAAGCAGCAAATGGGGCTGGTACGCCAGCATCGTGCAGGCGCAGATCGAGGCCGCGCTGCGCGCGAACGACAAGACGCGTCACGCCGTGATGCGGGTCAGGGTCCGGCTATGGCCGGATGCGACCGGCCGGATCACCCGCGTTCAGCTGGTGTCCTCGACCGGCAACAGCGAGCTCGACGCGGTGATCCGCGATCAAGTCCTCAGCGGCATGACCTTGCGCGAGCCGCCGCCGAGGGAAATGCCGATGCCGATCGTGATGCAGGTCACGGCGCGCAGTCCGGGCTGAGAAGACCGCGGAACGGAGAGCCGTCCGCGCAAACGGGTTTGAGAGTGAAGAAGGGTTGACGTTATGTGGCGTGCAGAGATGACAAAGCGACAGCTCGCGGGAACCGCAGCTATCCTGCTTGCGCTTTCCGTTCCCGCGTCGGCCCAGGATGATACGCCGCCGGGCAAGCGCCCGACGGTATCGCGCAACGCGCCGCCGTCGTCGAATGCGACCGTCAACCTGATCAACCTGCTGGTGAAGCAGGGCACGCTCAGTGAGGAGCAGGCGGCAGCGCTGATCAAGCAGGCGGACGACGAGGCCTATGTCGCCCGCCAGGCCACGCGCGACGCCACGACGAAAGCCGAGGGCGCCGAGAAGGCGGCGGCGACCGCGACGGACGCGGTCTCGCCGCCCGGCACCAAGCGTGTCACTTATGTTCCCGAGATCGTCAAGAAGCAGCTGCGCGACGAAATTCGCGCCGAGGTCATGGCGAAGGCGGAGAAGGAGAACTGGGCCTCGCCGGGCAAGTATCCGGAATGGGCGCAGCGGATCCGCTTCTATGGCGACGTTCGGGTGCGGTATGAGGGGGACCATTTCCCGGCCGGAAACGGGCCGCTGCAGAACTACAATGCGACCAACACGGGAAGTCCGTTCCTCGAGGACAATTTCAACGCGGTCAATCGGTACTTTCCTCCGACCTACAACACGACGCAGGATCGCAATCGCTTCCGATTTCGCGCACGGCTCGGTGCCGATGTCGATCTGTATGACGGCTTCACCGCAGGCCTGAGAATTGCGACGGGGGAGAACAGCTCGCCGGTCTCGACCAATCAGACGTTCGGCAACAATGGCGGCGATTTCTCGAAGTACGCGCTCTGGCTCGATCGCGCGTTCATCAAATATCAGCCGGTGCAGGACTTCGTTGGTTCGGTCGGCCGGTTCGACAACCCGTTCTGGTCGCCGACGGATCTGGTCTGGTACAAGGAGATCGGCTTCGACGGCTTTGCCATCCAGGCCAAGCAGGAGGTCGCTGAAGGATTTACGCCCTTCTTCGTCGGCGGCGCGTTCCCCGTCTTCAACACCGATCTGAACGCCGGGCTCAACACGGCGAACCTGAATGGACCGATCAAGACTCCGAGCCGCGACAAATGGCTATTCGGTGCGCAGGGCGGCTTCGGGGCGCGGTTCGATCCCGAAACGAGCCTGACCATGGCGGTCGCTTACTATGATTTCACGAACATGCGCGGCAAGCTTTCCTCGCCATGCCTTGTCGGCGCTGCAACCGATGTCTGCGACACGGATATCTTGCGGCCTTCATTTGCCCAGAAGGGCAACACTTACATGCAACTGCGCAACATTCCCCTGGTGCTGCCCGCGTCCTTTCCGCCAGATGGCTCTCTGAACTACCAGTACTACGGCCTGGCGAGCGACTTCCGTCCGGTTGTCGCCAGCGCTCAGCTCGACTTCGCCCAGTTCAATCCAATTCACGTCATCCTCGACGCAGAATATATCTGGAACACGGCGTTCAATCGTGGAGCGGTCTCCGCTGTTGCGGTGAACAATTTCGCGGGAACGCCTGATGGCTCGGCCGGCCCGTTCAACGGCGGCAACCAGGGCTGGCTCACGCGCCTCACCGTCGGCAATAAGGAGATCAAGCATCTCTGGGACTGGAACGCGCATGTCGGCTACAAATATCTCGAGTCCGACGCGATGGTGGATGCGTTCGTCGATTCCGACTTCGGTCTCGGCGGCACCAACCTCAAGGGCTACTTCATCGGCGGCAATGTCGGCCTCGGCGAGAACATCTGGGCTTCGGTGCGCTGGATGAGCGCTAACAATATCGCGGGCCTGCCCTATGCAGTCGATATCGTGCAGCTCGATCTCAATGCGAGGTTCTGACCATGCGGCTGTTGCGTCTCTCCTCCATTGCCGCGTTGGCGTTCATTATCCCCGCGATCGCGCACGCAGACCAGGAAGGCGATCGCCTGCGCGAGGCGCTGCGCACCGCGACTGCGCAGGCGAGGGCGGCGGAAGATCAACGCGCCGCGCTCCAGGCCAAGCTGACCTCGGCCGAGCAGGAACGTGACCGGCTGCGCAAGCAGAACGAGGCCTACCGTGCCCAGGTCAAGGAAGCGGAGCAGGCCTATCGTCAGGCCGTGAAAGACTTCAACGAGCGTCTGTCTGAACGCGACGATTCACTCGAAAAGTGGAAGGTCGCCTATGGCGAGGCGGCGGGCGTCGCGCGGGCCAAGGACGCCGAGCGGGCTAAATTCGAAGCTGAGGCCACCGCGTTCAAGGCGAGCACCAAGGCTTGCGAGGCCAAAAACGTCCAGCTCGTGAAGACGGCTAACGAGGTCGTGACCAAATACGAGGCGATGGATCCGTTCGAGAAGGTTCTCGACCACGATCCTGTATTTGGATTGAAGCGGGTCGAGCACCAGAATGCGGCCCAGGACTTCCGCGACAAGATCCTCGAACAGAAGGCCAAGCCATGACCGATCACGCATTCAAAGCCGCCATGCTTGCCGGCGCGCTCATCGCTGCCAGCTCGTCGATGGCCACGGCGCAGACCCGCAATGCACCCCAGCCGGCGCCCGCACCCGCACCGGCGCGTCCCGCGCCTGCAGCTCCCGCGCGCGCGCCGGCCGCCGAGGACGTTTCGGCGGTGAAGACCGGCGAGGTCATCGCACGGGTCGGCGGCAGCGACGTGACCGCAGACGAGGTCAAGGCGACGATCATGCTTCTGGACGCGCGCCAGCAGGCCGCGATGGCGCGTGATCCGGCCCTGCTCAGCCAGACGGTGCGGGCAATCCTCGCCAATCGCCTCGTGCTCAAGGAGGCAACCGCCAAGAAATGGGAGCAGCAGCCGGCGGTCGTCGCCCAGCTCGCGCGTGCGCGCGAAAGCCTGATCGTCGAAAGCTATCTCCAGTCCGTGACGGCGCCGCCCGACGGCTTTCCAAGCGAGGCCGAGGTCAAGAGCGTGTATGAGGCAAATGCCAGCGCGCTCCTCGTCCCGCGCCGCTTCCGCCTTGCCCAGATCGTGATCGCCGTGCCGAAGGATGCGGATAAGGCCGCTGAGGACACCGCACGCAAGAAGCTCGATGACGTCGTCAAGAAGGTCAAGCAATCGGGTGCGGATTTCGCGGCGATTGCGCGCAGCTCGTCCGAGGAATCCTCGTCGGCCGAGCGTGACGGCGAGATCGGCTGGGTGAACGAGCCGGATCTGCGGACCGAAATTCGCAGTCAGGTCACTGGACTGCAAAAATCAGGCATCACCGAAGCGATCCGGCTTGATGACGGCTGGCACATCGTGAAGCTGCTGGATACCGAGGCTGCGCATACGCGGCCGTTTGCGGAGGTGAGGGATGCCCTGGTGCAACGTATGCGGGTCGAGCGCATCGAGGCCAATCGTCGCGCCTATGTCGCGGAACTGCTCAAGCAGTCTCCCCCGGTCGTGAACGAGATCGCGCTTTCCAAGCTGCTCGAGGCGAAGCCCGACGCCGCGCCGTCGCGCTAGGCAATC
Source organism: Bradyrhizobium genosp. SA-4 str. CB756 (assembly GCF_000473125.1). Lineage (NCBI taxonomy): Bacteria > Pseudomonadati > Pseudomonadota > Alphaproteobacteria > Hyphomicrobiales > Nitrobacteraceae > Bradyrhizobium > Bradyrhizobium genosp. SA-4. The sequence continues at coordinate 2,365,424 of NZ_KI421499.1, forward strand.
GTCTGTCTCATCAGTCCCGGCCAGATTGCGGCAGCGCGGTTTGGCCGGGCTTTTTGCGCCCTGGAACTGCGTCGGCACGAGGCGGATATCGGTGAGCCGTGTTGTTGTCTGCTCCATCGGACATATCGTTAATCGTTAGTTAAATATCATATAAATGTAACAGTATATGTGATACCCGACGCGCACGTTGCGTGCTCTCAGCGGCGGCCGCGAAACCGGCCGGTGCGGCCGGTGGGCCGCCCTAAGCAACGCCCATTCCCGCTGGAGTGTGACGCGTGACTATCGATCGGAAACCATCGGCCTTTTCGCTGCGTTGGCGCAGCATCCGGGCCGCGCTGCTGACCTCGACAGCCATTCTGCCCGGACTGATCAGCCATCAGGCCCAGGCACGCAGCCTCACCCCGGGCAATTCATCGGTAGCCCCCGCCACCGCGGCCCAGCTGGCCGCCGGACAGGCGGCGGCGCAAGCCGCTGCCGCAGGCGCGCAGGCGCAAGTCTCTCTCGCGCGAGCCGCGGCCGCACTTTCGGCGGCACGCCAGGCGCAGCAGGACGCTGCTGCGGCCGCCGCGCAAGCCGCCTCGACCGTGAATGGCGTCATCAAGAACGGCTTGATGCCACTTGGCGGCGTGAAGGACGTCACCGCACAGAGCGGATGCGGGGATTCGTGCTCGACGCTTCAACTCAACACGCCGGCCTCGTGGCAGAACGCCAGCACGACCTTCACCCAGACCGTCAAGGACGGGAAGTACTCGGTCGACATCACCCAGACGCAGCAGAAAGCGATCCTGAACTGGGAGACGTTCAACATCGGCCGCAATACGTCCGTGAAGTTCCAGCAGCAGTCCGCCGACTGGACCGTGCTGAATCGCGTGACTGATCCGACCGGCTCGCCGACGCAAATTCTCGGGCAGATGAGCGCGCTCGGCGGCGTCTACGTCATCAACCGCAACGGCATCATTTTCGGCGCCGGGGCGCAGGTCAATGTTCACGCGCTGGTGGCCTCGAGCCTGGACGTTGGCGCGCTGAATTTGACGCAGAGCGCACGCGATCAGTATTTTCTGGGTACCGGCATTAATGGTGCGAACTCGTTCTCCGTTGCTACCACGTTGAAGCCGGCCGACTCGGGCTACTCAGCTGAGAACAACCACTGGGGTGACGTAACGGTCCAGGCCGGCGCATCGATCAAGACCAGTGTGGTCGATCTGGATTCGCCCGGCTTCATTTATCTGTTCGGCCGCAACGTCTCCAATGCGGGGACGCTCACGTCTCCTGCCGGCGAGGTTGCCATGGTGGCGGCCCGTACCATCGATCTTGTTTCGGGCGGGTACTGGAAGCTGCCGTCGGCGGTGCTTCCTTCCGGCGTGGCCTATCGCGGCACCGATTTTCAGATCACCCAGTTCGCCGATGACTATCTCCTGTCGGCTGATGTCCTCGGTCAGTCGCTTACGACGAAATACGCTGCAGGAACGGGCCTGATCAGCAATAGCGGTCTGATCGAAACGCCGCGCGGCATCACCCAGATGAACGGTGATCGGATCACGGTCAGCCAGACCGGCGTCATCTCGGCGGATACCGGTATCACCCGCAACAGCATGGTCCTGTTGCGGGCTGCGACCAGCGTCGACCTGCAAGGCACGATCAGCTCACTTCCCTACGACGATCCATTGACGAGCAGCCTGCCGCAAGGCGGAAGCGCGGGCGGCACGGTGCAGACCTTCGCCCCGGCCTATGTCGAACTGTCTGCCCAGAACTCGGTCACGGTGGGCTCCAGCGGCCTGATATCGGCCCCGTCGGCCACCGTGAATCTGCGCGCGATCGATCTAGGTTCGAGCAATTCCAAGAGCATCTATTCGTCAACCGCGACCGGTGTCACGACGAACTCGTTATTCGGTTATGGCACCAACGTCCTGCGGACGCTCAATTCCAGCATCACCGGCCCGCAGCAGGTCCTGCTGGAGGACGGCGCAACCGTCGACGTTGCAGGGCTGCAGAACGTCGTGCTCCCGGCCAGCTACAATTTCATCCCGTTCGTGCCGCGCGGCAATGAATTCGCCGATATGCCGCTGCAGCGCAATGGCGCCCTGTACGGCCAGACATTGTGGATCGACATCCGCGCCTCCGGGACGCGAAGCGACGGCACGACATGGGTGGGAACGCCAGTCGCCGATGCCAGCGGCACGATCAACGCTTACGGCCGCAGCATTCAGCAACTCTTGACCAGCGGGGGCGCCGTCACCCTGCAAACGGACCAGACCGCAACGGACGGCGCGACCACCAACCGCAGCGTGATTACGCAGTCCGGTTCGGTGATCAACGTCGCGGGTGGCAACGTCACCTATCTCCCGGGCATGGTCTCGACCAGCGTGCTGCTCGGGGCTGATGGCCGCAGATACGGTATCGCGAACGCCGATCCCAACATGACCTATCTCGGGCTCGCCGGCACGTTCACGGTCAATCACTCGCGTTGGGGCGTGAAGGAGGTCTGGTCGACTGCGACGAAGGTCTATCAGCCCGGCTATACCGAGGGACACGACGCTGGCGGCATCAACATCACCACCGTCAGCCCCCAGCTCCAGGGCCAGATGTATTTCGGGTCCGCGGCGGGCGAGCGGCAAATCTCCATCGGCCTCAAGCCATCGGCGACGAATGGCGTCACCGCCACTCAAGCCAAGGGCGACGAGCTCCCCTCGCAAGGATATCTAACTCTCAATCTCGCGAGCAGCGTCGTGATCGGCACGAGCCCGGATTCGACGTCCGGCGGATTGGGAGTGACGAACCAGATCGGGCATATCGCGGGCGTACCCGACCCGTCGGAATTCGCGCCTGTTGTGAAGGGCGATGATTTCATCCCGACCAGCGTGTACCAGACCGTGCTGTCGGCCGCGACGTTGTCGAGCTACGGTCTCAGCCTGCTGCAGATCAACAGCAACGATCTGCTGGTCACGCACAATTCGGCGAACGACGCGGCAGGAGTGCCCGACCTCAACCTCGCGGCCGGTGGAACATTCTCCGCTAAGACCGGCAGCGCGATCAGTATCGCGGGCAATATCACGGCGGCCGGCGGCCAGATCAGCCTGGTGACCGACGGCTTTTCGGCTCGAAACAATCCCTTATTCCGCTCGGCGCAGACTGTATCCGGCAAGGCCGACATCTTTGTTAAGGGTACGCTCGACGTCAGCGGTCGCTGGGGGAACGACACCGGCCGGCGCGGGACCGATATGGGCGGCCCAGGATACATCGACGGCGGCTCGATTTCGATTGCGACGAATACGAACAGCAACGGAATTGACACCACCGGCAATATTCTGCTCGCGCAGGGATCGGTGCTGGACGCCTCGAGCGGCGGATACATTTCCTCGACTGGTGTTGCCAAGACCGTCTCGACGGGCGTCATGGCCGGGCGCGGGGGCAGCATTTCACTCCTCACTTATCAAGGTACCGCGTTTGTCGACCCAACCGACAGCGGGGGGCCGGCGAGGCCGAGCAGCGGCAACGTCGCGCAGCTCCAGCTCGACGGTACGCTACGGGCCTACGGCTTTGAGCGCAACGGCACGCTGACGCTGGGCGCGGCCAAGACGATCACGATCGACAGCACCACGCGCGCCGACGCGAACTCGGGCATCGTGACTTCGACCGGCGCGGGCTTCACGTCGGTCACGCTCGCGGCCTCCCGGCTGACGGATGGCGGATTTGGCGCCTATGTGATCGAATCGACCCCCGACGGCTGGACCGGCACGAAGGCGACAATCACCGTGGCCGCCGGGGTGAACCTGACGCTCCAGCAGCAGAACCTTTCGAGCATTGCCGACTACAGCAAGGTCGGGACCGGCAGCAAGATTGCGGACGTCGCGGCGCGGACGCGCCTGCCGGACGATCAGCGCAAGGCGGTGGATCTCACGCTGAAATCGGACAACATCCTGCTCGACACGGGTGCCGTGATTACGACCGATCCGCAGGCCAAGGTCAGCTTTGGTGGCATCCCGCAGTACACTGTGTTGGATCCGACCCGGGAGCAGGCAGCCCAGAACGTCCTGCTGCGCGGCAGCGTGATCGATCATGGCGGCACGGTCGTGGTGAACGCGCAGAAGACCTGGCTTGGCCGCCAGGCCAAGGTCGACGTCTCCGGAACATTCGTGGCCAACTCACGCTTCGGGCAGCCAAAGGGCCAGCTTGTCAGCGGCACGGTCCTGGGCGGCGGCACCTTTACCATCGAGGCCGCCGCGCCAAACGTTCAGGTCGGCACTCTCGCAAACACCTACACGCCCGGTACTGTGCCGTCCGGCACTTATGTCGTCGCCGAGCAAGGTGCTGTGGTCGACGTGTCCGGTTACGCCACGTCGATCCAGGCCCAGGACGGCCACGGCGGCGCGGTCACGGTTCAGTCCTGGAGCGATGCCGGCACCGTCAAGGTCGATGCCGCTGCGTTCGTCTGGGGCGGCACCTTCGAGGCGAAGGGTGGACGTTCGGCCGACGGCACGCAGGTGATGTCGGCCGACGGCAAAACGCCGCTGGCCAATGGCGGGACCCTCATGCTCGGCGGCGGCGCGATGCTGCTGCAGCAGGATTCCGCCAATGTCATGGCTGCACTGGCCGGAACTCTTGCAGGCGGTCCGGCGACGCTTGCCAACCTCGCGGGCAATTCGAGTTCGCTCGTCAATCAGCTTGCGTCGGCGTCGGGTACGTCGTCTTCGATCTTCGCCGCAGTCGATCGGCTGAGCGCGTTCGAGAACGTCTTCCTCTACAGTGGGACGGCGCAAAATGGAGCCGCGCGAATCTTTACGGGTCTGTCGGGGAGCACCTACGGCATTGCCGCGCCGACGTTGAATCCATTGTCGATCTCGGGCTCTGTGACCTGGACATCCGACAACGGCCTGTCCCGGCTCTACATCGCGGCCAACACCATCAGCTCCACGCAATCCGGCAGCACGGTGACGTTAGCCGCACCCTATATGCTGCTCACCGGCGGGAGCGGTGCCAGCAGCACCGCCGGCAGCTCGCTGCATCTGGGCTTCGAACGCACCAAAGCGGGTGATCCGACCTCGGACGTCATCGTCGCCCGGACGATCGACATCGAGAATGCCGCCTTTGCCGGCTTCAACGATATCCAGCTGAAAAGTTCGGGCGACATACGTCTCAGCACCCCGAAGGTTACCAACGGCGGCAGCTCGACCGATGCTGCGCGGTTCAGCGGCCGGATCGCGGCGGGCGGCGCCAACATTGTCCTCGACGCCCAGCGAATCTACCCCGTCTCGGATGTCGACTTCACCATTCAGACGACCGGCAACGTCACTTTCCAGGCTACCGCGGGCGGCCGCAGCGATATTCCGCTGTCGGCCGGCGGCTCGCTCAGCGTCTATGCCGCGACCATCGATCAGGGCGGCAATATCTTTGCCCCGCTCGGCAGGATCACGCTCGGCGATGACGGCACGGCGGCCGGCAACACGTCGAAAATCCAGACCACGTTGGTGACCCTCGAGCCCGGCAGCCTGACCTCGGTCACGCTCGCCGACACCGTCGTGCCCTACGGCGAAACGATCGACGGCGTGAACTGGTATTACAACGCCAGTCTCCACCCTGTGCTGGCCGCAGCAAACGGTACCGAGCCGGTGCTGCCGTCGAAAGGGCTCGTGCTGAACGGAAAGGGCGTTGCGGTCAAGCAGGGCTCGACGATCGATACGCGCGGCGGCGGCGATCTCCAGGCGGCCGAGTGGATCCAGGGCAAGGGCGGCTCGCGCGACACCCTCGCGACGACGCCCTCGGGCCAGACCGTCTATGCGCTCGTTCCCTCGAGCAGCGATCCGGTCGCAGCCTTCGACATCCATTTCACCACGGCGCGCAGCCTCGACGGCGGCCAAACCGTCAAGGCGGGGGATGTCTATCCGCTGGCGGGACAGCAGATCTATCTCGACGGCAGCAGCGGCGTCCCGGCCGGCACCTATACGCTCTACCCGGGGCACTATGCGACCCTGCCTGGCGCGCTGCGCGTGGTCGACTATGGCAGCAATCTCGGGCGCAACATCCCATCGGGCACGACGCTGCCCGATGGCACGGTGCTGGTGTCGGGCCACTACACGCAATCGGTGCGGCCTGGAACTTCATCGTCCGGCAGCGAGCTGTTCGCGGTTCAAAGCAGCAGCGTCTGGCGTCAATACAGCGAATACAGCTTCAGCACCGCCAACAGCTATTTCACCGACAAGGCGAAGCACGACGGCGTCGCGATCCCGCGGCTTCCGGTCGATGCGGGCCGCATCGCAGTGATTGCCCAGCAATCGCTCCTGCTCGCGGCAACCGAGCTGAACGCACCTGCCAATGGCGGTCGCGGCGGCGAGCTCGATATTTCGGCGAGCAAGCTGGCCGTGCTCAGCTCCAGCGTCAATCAACAGGGCTATACGGCTGCGGGCTATGTCGTCGTGGCGAGCGAGCAGCTCGCGAGCTTCGAAAGTGTCCTGATCGGCGGATTGCGCAGTGATACGTCAAAGGGCACGCTGATCACAGGGACCGCATCTGAGCTCGTGGTCGATACGCCGGATGGCCTGATCGTTCCGGAAGTCATGCTGGTCACCCAGCCGGAAGCGACTCAACAGACTGTCTCGTCGTCATTCCAGGTCAACGTCAGTGGCAATTGGGTCGACGGCACGACCCAGTTCAACGCCACTGTGCCGACGGGCACCGGCACCATCTCGATCGCCACCGGCAGCGTGATCACGACCAGCGGGACTGTTCATACCGGCGCGGGACGCAACTTCTATGTCGGCTCGAATCCGAGCGGCAGCACCACGGCACAGCAAGTAGCGGCGGCTCTCGGCGGAACGCTGGATTCCACCGGCACCGTCATCACCGGTGCCGATATCAACAAGCTCCCCGTTAGCGTTCCGGGGGCGGGCTACGCCAACGGCACCCCGTCGTCCACAGCCGTGTTGTCCAGCTATTCCAGCCAGGGTCTTGGCGCCCTGTTCGTCGCGTCTCAGGATTCGACGCTTGCTGTCGCGGGACCCTCGGGCTCGCCGCTGACCATCCAGTTCACGACGCTGGCAAGCAGCGGCCTCCCGGTGCGTAGCGCCGACGGCAGCAGCAGTCCGGCCACGATCACATTGCCGGGCGGCAATGTCGGTCGTATCGAGATCGAGGCGGGCGCGCACATCACGACCAACAACCTGTTCATGCAGGCGTCCGCGACCACCAACAACATCATTCTCAACAAGGCGGTCGCGGGCAATCCCAATCTGCCGGCGACGACCATCACCGCGAACCAGGCCAAGATCGCCGGCCGCAGCATCGGGATCGGCGCGAGCGCGAACGACAGCGTGATCTTGAGCCAGGGCAATCTGGCCCAGCTCGGCGGGGTGAAGAACCTGACGCTCGCCGCAACCGGCGGCGACATCACGTTCTACGGCACCAACCTGATCCAGACGATGATGCAGGGGCTGACGCTCGACGCGCGCGCGGTGACGGGGACCGGCGGCAACAGCAGGATCGAGGTCGGCGGCACCCTGACGCTGGTCAACACCAGCGGCGCGACCGGCACGTCGGCGCAGGCCGGCGTCGGTGGAAGTCTGAACGTCACCGCGACCAACGTCGTATTCGGCGGCGGCAGCCAGACCATCGCGGGATTCTCGCACGTGAATCTCGCTGCCAGCGACCAGGTGCTGTTCGGCAATCAAGGCACGTTGACGCTGGGCACCGGCAACGACGTGGTCGGTCTCCAGATGATCACGCCGCTGGTTGCGGTGGGCGGCAACACCTCGAAGGGCGGCGGATCGTTCGTCGTTGCCACCTCCGGTGCCGTCAACATCGGCGACGCCATCGTCGCCGATCCCAGCAATCCGCCCGTTCGCGCCAATCCGCCCAAGGATAGCGGTGACACCGGCGGCAGCCTGCTGCTCAAGGGCGGCAGCGTCAATGTCGGCGGCTTTGCCGATGATCAGGGCAAGCAGCGGTCGGGCAGCGTCATCCAGGCGCAATCTGGCTCGATCACGCTGGAGGCGACGACTGGAGACATCACGCTCGACAACAATGCCTATTTGTCGGCGCGCGGCTACGCCAAGAACCTGGTCGATACCACGACCTATTTGGCTGGCGGGAAAATCGTGCTGAAGGCCGATCTCGGCAACGTCGTCACGCGCGGCGCCAGCGGCGCGGCCAACGGCAACGACGCCAGCGTGATCGACGTGGCGCAGACCGACGGTGGCATGGGCTATGGCGGACAGGTCCAGATTTTCGCGACCGCCGGCCAGGCCACGGTGCTCGGGGATCTCCGCGGCAAGGGCGGCAACGGTCTCGGCGGCGGCTTGCTGATCGACGCCAACAGACTTCAGGTCGACGGCCAGGGCTTCATGCCAAGGGTGGCGCTCGATCCGCTGGCGGACAAGTTGCTGGCGGGCGGCTTCACCGGGGCGGTCGACATCCACACCCGGACCGGCGATCTGATCCTGTCCGAGGGCCACACGCTCAAGGCCAACTCGGTCACGCTCACGGCGGATGACAAGACCTGGAACGGCGGCGATCCGACGCAGCAGTTCGGACGCATCGTCATCGCAGGCACGATCGACGCCAGCGGTTATGCCGGCAAGACGGCCGACGGCACCGGGCAGGCCGGTGGAAAAATCAACCTTTACGCCGCCAACGAGATCGACCTGACGCCGACGGGTGTCCTCAACGCATCCACCGAGCACCGCGATGAACGCGGCGGCGACGTGACGATCGCGATCGGCTGGGGCACCAAGAGCAATGCCGGCATCGACCTGCAGCCGGGCTCGCGCATCGACGTCCATGGCGGCACCAAGGGCGGGCTCAGCGGCGGCACGGTCCTGATCCGTGCGCCCAATGACGGCGGCAACGACGTCTACATCACCGAGATCGCATCGACGATCACTGGCGCTCGTGACGTGACGATCGAGTCCTACGTCAGCTTCAGCACCAACGGCCAGGGCGGCATCGATGCCTCCTCGCTCGGCTGGAACGGCGTGCTCGATCCCAGCGGCTCGGTGTCGAAGACGAGCTTCAAGGTCAACACGGTGTATGTTCCCCCGGGCAGCGGCGGGGCGTACACCCAGGTTCCCGACGTGATCTTCTCTGCGCCCGCGACATCCGCGACCGGGCTCAAGAGCATTTCGATCGCCTCGACCAGCAGCTGGTACCATCTCGATCCCAATTTTGTCGGCGAGGTCGTGATCGAGGCGCCCACGGACGGCCTTGCGGCAAGCGGCATCGTGACGACCGACGCGAACGGCGGTTCCCACCTTCACCATCACCAATCCGGGCAGAGGCTTCACCGGTGCGCCTGCGACGATCCGCTTCTACAGCCAGGGTGTTCTTGTCACCACCGCGCACATGACGGGCAGCGATTTCGCCAGCGCGCAACTGACGACGGCCGGCCAGGCCCAGGGCACCGCGGTGATGGGGCTCAAGAGCATCTCGATCGCCACGACGAGCAACTGGTATCACCTCGACCCCAATTTCTCGGGCAACGTGGTGATCCAATCGGCCTCGGGTGGTGCTTCGGCGACCGGAACCGTGACGACGGACGCCAACGGTGTTCCGACCTTCACCATCACCGGCGCCGGCAGCGGCTTTACCGGCGCGCCTTCTACCATCCTGTTCTATCAGGGTGGCAAGCTCATTCTCACCGGTCATCTGACCGCCAGCGATTTCGCCAGCACCGTGATGACGGTCGTCGGCGTCAATGTGACCAATGCCGGTGCGGGTTACGCCAGCGGTGTCGCCGGCGCTGCCATTGCCAGCTTCTCGGGCGGCGGCGCTGGCGCGACACAGGCGGCTTCACTCATTGCGGATATGGACACGGTCGCCACGAGCAGCTCGGTTGACTTCGCAGGCGTGACGCTACGGCAATATGTGCAGGGCAACTGGACCTACAACACCAGCACCGAGGTCAAGCATTTCGGTTTCAGCGGTGCCATGGATCGGATCGTGAAGCCGCTCGCCAACCAGCTCGGTTCGGTAGTGCATCTGCGGCCCGGCGTCGAACTCGTCAATCCGGATCTGAACATCAATGGCGGCAGCATCACCGTCGCCAGCAACTGGAATCTGGCGGCCGGCACCGTCGGGAAGTTGCAGAACAACACCGGCTCGCTAGCGGGGACCCAGTACTTCGATCCCAGCATAAGTTACGTCGATTTTGCCTACCGCTATCTGGCGAACTACGGTAGCCTGGACGCGCCGAGCTACGGGGTGGAAGCCGGCGCGCTGACGCTGCGCGCCTTCAACAACATCAACGTCAACGCCTCGATCTCCGATGGGTTCTTCCAGTTCGGGGATTATCTGAACTCGACCTACAGGACGACTGCCGTCTCGGCCTATCTCGGTAACCCCGCTGCACGCAGAATCGACAATAATGCCAACCTGAACACCTCCAAGCCGGCACCGATCGCACCGTACAAAACGAACAGCACGACCGGCGATCCCAACGGCGTCAGCGCGAGTGCGCTTGACCTCAACGAAGCGGACCTGTTCCCGCACACGCTGAATGTCTGTGTCAGCCATTGTGGTGCCGACTCCGCATCGGATGACCTAGCCGCGATCACCAATCCCGGTTCGTGGTCCTACCGTCTGACGGCCGGCGCCGACATGGGAAGCGCCAATCCAAACGCGATGCAGTCGCTCGCAAGCGTGAACGGCCGCGGTGCCGGCGACGTCGTCGTGAGCGGGCACGCGCCGGCATCGACCATCGCGGCGAATCTCAATCTCCCGACCATGGTGCGGACCGGCACTGGCAGCATCTCGGTCGCGGCCGCGCGCGACGTCACTTTCGCCGATACGGTCGCGCCGGGCGTCATCTATGCCGCGGGCGTGAACACCGCCCGATACGCCAACCCTTACGATGCGTCTGGCAATGTGACGGATGCCAACGGCTTCCTCGAGCCGCAGCTGTTGAGCTATAGCAGCCCGACACAGAGCGGCACGAATTCGACCCTCGTGGAAGCGATCTATGGCGCGCCAACCAACGCAGCTTTCCCCACTGCTGCGGGTGACGTGTCGGTCATCGCACAGCAGGACATCAAGGGCTACAAGAACGTCACGACGACGACGAAGAACCCACTTAATGGTCAGGTCACCACAACCCTGTGGAATGCCTACTATGTGCCATGGCTCATCGCCGATGCCGGCGTGACGAGCTCGGTCGGCGCCCCAACCGTGGGTGCCGGCGTATTCGCTCCTTCCGCAAGCATTGCATCACAGACCGCCTGGTGGATCCAGTACGCCAGCTTCCGGGAGGGCATTCTCTCTGCTGGCGGCAACGTCAATGTCGTTGCAGGCCGCGATCTGGTCGACGTCTCGGTCTCACTGCCCACGACCGGGCGGGTCACCGGCGGGCTTTCCTCGGCGAGCACACCGCAAACCCAGCTCTATGGCAGCGGCAACATGACGGTGCGAGCGGGTCGCAATCTGCTGGGCGGTTCATATTACGAAGGCTCGGGGCACGCGAGCATCCAGGTCAGCGGCGTCGTGGACGCAAACGGCACGATCACGCTCAGGGACGGAACGAGCGCGCCCAATTACACCCTGCTCGCGGTGGACACCGGCCAGATCAGCATGCTCTCGGGCGGATCGATGGCGATCGGCGGCGTGGTCAACCCCGCCCAGCTGCACCTTCAGTCGGGCACGGCGGCCAATTCCGCGACCACGGCTACCACCGGGCTGCTCATGAACACCTATGGACCGGACAGTGCGGTCAACGTCGTGGCATCCACTGGAAACCTGAACATCGCGATGCCGCAGACAGGTACGATCGCCTGGATCACCGGATTGACCTATCCTGCGAGCTTCACCGCGATCGCAGCGGACGGGGACATCACCACAAAAGGGCTCGCGCCCAATTCGACGACTAATACCCTATCCGTTATGCCCGGCATCGTCTTGACGGGCTCGGAGAATGGTAGGTTTGAACTGCTTGCGCAGGGTAGCATTGATCTGACCGGCGGCTATACCAATCTGGCTACGGCCGCGCCGTCCATTTCGGCGGGGCCATCGTTGCTCGATACGGCGTTCGACCCATACCAGCCCAACAACGGCATGACGGGCGCCTCCAGTTCCGCACTGCTCGCCCACCGGAACGACCATGATACCAACCCTGCACGCATCTACGCGGTATCGGGCGACATCTCGGCGGTGGCGACCACGACAAGCCTCATACCGACTGGTTCAATCGTCTCCTCGGCCACGCCGGTTGACTATTCGAGGGTCGAACTCAACCGGCCGGCAAAAATCTATGCCGGCCGCGACATTCTCAATCTCAATCTTATCGCGCAGAACGTTGCTGCAGACGACGTCACGACCATTGAGGCGGGACGTGACATTTTGTACAACTACGGTGCGACGTTTTCCAACGTCACATCGGCTTTAAATCTCCCGGCCCCGACCGGTTTCACATTCAGGCGTGTTCTCGGTGGGCCTGGCCTGCAGATCGCCGGCTCCGGTTTCCTCGTCGTGCAGGCCGGGCGCGACCTCGGGCCGTTCCTGCCCGTCACACGCGACAGCAGCGCCTTCACCCCGGACCAGGAGGGCATCGCCTCGGTCGGTAACGCCAGCCTGTGGCCGGTCGGCAACCGATTTGTCAGCCTGGGCTCGAGTGGCCTTTACGACATCACGCTGCTCGGTGCCGTCAACGCGATCACGAAGAAGCGCAACGAGTTGCTGCCGGGCACCGGGGCCGACATCATCACGATGTTCGGCGTCGCCAACGGCATCAACTACGAGGGCTACTCGACCGTGGACCGGGCCACCAATCAGTCCGTCTATCATCCGGGCGTGATCGGCACCTATATCGATCCCGCCAACGCCTCCCGCGTCGATCACAACTATATCGGCGAGCTGAAGGATTTCCTCGTCAGCATCGGCAGGTCGGCCAGCAGCGACGCCGACGCATGGGGCATCTTCCAATCATTGCCGAAGGATCTTCAGCACGTCTTCGCCGACAAGGTGTTCTTCGCCGAGCTCAAGGCCGTCGGCAAGGCGCAATCGGCAACATCAGGCAACTACCAGCGTGGTTACCAGGCGATCAACACCATGTTCCCGTCGGACTTCGGGTACACGCAGAACGCGCTGGGGGGCGGCACCAACGGCGCCAACGCGCTCAAGCACACCGGCGATCTCGACCTGCTGCACGCGACGATCCAGACCAGGCTCGGCGGCGACATCTCGATCTTCGGTCCGGGCGGAACGATCCGCGTCGGCTCGCTCGCGCTCGAGCCGAACCCGCTGCTCAAGCCGAACGATCTCGGCATCCTCACGCTCGGTGTCGGCGACATCAACACGTTCACGGATGCCAGCGTGCTGGTCAATTCGAGCCGTGTCATGACCCAGCAGGGCGGCGACATCCTGATGTGGAGCTCGAACGGCGACCTCGACGCCGGGCGCGGCGCCCAGACCACGCTGTCGTTCCCGCCATTGCAGGTCGTGTTCAACTCCGACGACTATCAGAGCGTCGATCTCGGCGGCCTCGTCAGCGGCGCCGGCATCGCAGCGGTCCAGAGTTCGAAGCTTGCGAAGAAGTCGAACGCCTACCTGCTCGCGCCGCGCGGCACCGTCGATGCGGGCGAAGCCGGCATCCGGGTCTCCGGCAACCTGACGATCGCGGCGGTGCAGGTGGTCAATGCCGGCAACATCCAGGTTGGCGGCACCTCCACCGGCATCCCGACCGTCACGGCTCCGAACATCGGCGCGCTCAGCGCCGCCTCGAATACTGCCGGCGCCGCGGCCAAGTCGGCCGAGCCGCCCACCGCGGGGGGCAACAACGATCGCGCCTCGGTCTTCATCGTCGAGGTGGTCGGCTACGGTGGCGGCGAAAATGGCGGCCAGGACTCCAACTCGTCCGGCAACGGACAGGGCACCAAGTCCGATGACAAGGAGCGCAAGCAGCCCTGAGCGGGGCTGCGCGCAACACCACGGGCCCGGGGGACCGCGCGATGACCGACATCCACGCCATCATCCTGACGCTGGAAGAGGAGAAGCACATCGCGCGCTGCATCGAGAGCATCCGCAGTCAGTGTGCGAGCATCCTCGTCGTCGATTCCGGCTCCAAGGACCGCACCAGGGAGATCGCGGCCGGCCTCGGCGCAGAGGTGATCGAAAATCCCTGGATCAACTATGCGACCCAGACCAACAAGGCGATCTCGGCCTGCGCCGGCAAGACCGGCTGGCTGATGCGCATCGATGCCGACGAATATCTCACGCCGGAATCGGCGGCCGGCCTGCACGACCTCTTGGACCGGCAGCCGCGCGACGTCGGCGGCATCGTCGTCCGCCGCCAGATCGTGTTTCTCGGCCGCCGCATCAAATGGGGCGCGATCGAGCCGAGCTGGCAGCTCAGGCTCTGGCGCGCCGGGCAGGGCTCCTGCGAGCAGCGCTGGATGGACGAGCACATCATCGTCACCGGCAGGGTGGTGCGATCGAACATCGATCTCGTCGACGAGAACCTCAACTCGCTCGACTGGTGGACCGGCAAGCACAATCGCTATGCCTCGCGCGAGGTGATCGACATCCTCGCCTCGCGCGGGCTGCTCGGCGAGAACATGGACATCCAGCGCCACAGCGCGTCCTGGCAGGCCAAGCTCAAGCGCTTCGTCAAGGAACGCGTCTACGAGAAGCTGCCCGGCGGCGTGCGGCCGCTGTTGTTCTTCCTCTACCGCTATGTCGCGCGGCTCGGCTTCCTCGACGGCAAACAGGGCTATTATTTCCACGTCCTCCAGGGCTTTTGGTACCGCACCCTGATCGATGCCAAGCTCGACGAGGTCATGGCGTTGGCGAAACGGCGGGGGATTCCGGTGAGCGAGGCGGTGCGGCTGGCGACCGGGTTTGACCCGAACGTCGCGGTACCGGCGCCGGCGCAGCCACTGCCGCGCATTGTCGCGGCAGAGGGCGAGCGTAGCCGCGAGCGGGCTGTCGCACACTAATCGCACGCAAGTTCGTCTGGAGTTTGTCGTCGCGAACCGGCGAGAGCAGATCGATCGGTTCCGATTGCGGTACGCGTAATTGTGTGGCGACGCCACGCTCGCGCGGACCAACGCGCAGTCAGTCGTGAATCAAAACAGTGCCGCATCCGATCCCGGATGCGGCACAGTCGACATCAACCCGTTCTTTTGTCCGTTACTCTGCCGCCTCGATTTCCGGCTGGCGGATCATCGGCTTCAGAGATTCCTTGGGGCGCTGGGTCTTCTGGACCTGCTGGTCGATCCAGGCATAGGTCTTGGCGATGCCGCTCGCGAGCGGCTGCGATGGGCGCCAGGCGAGCTTCTCGAAGATCAGCTTGTTGTTCGAGTTGCG
Organism: Bradyrhizobium genosp. SA-4 str. CB756; assembly: GCF_000473125.1. Classification (NCBI taxonomy): domain Bacteria; kingdom Pseudomonadati; phylum Pseudomonadota; class Alphaproteobacteria; order Hyphomicrobiales; family Nitrobacteraceae; genus Bradyrhizobium; species Bradyrhizobium genosp. SA-4. Next base: position 2,380,703 of record NZ_KI421499.1, read on the forward strand.
GCCGCGCACGCCGAGCGGGCCGGGGATGTGGCGCGGGGTGATTGTCTTGCCGGCGATCTCGGCGGCGATCGCCGCGAGGCGGTTGATCGAGACCATTTCTTCCGAACCGATGTTCACCGGTCCCGCCCAGTCCGAGCGCATGAAGCGGATGGTGCCTTCGAGGCATTCGTCGATATAGAGGAACGAGCGGGTTTGCTCGCCGTCGCCCCAGATCTCGATCTCGCCGGGATTGCCGGCCTGCGCGACCTTGCGGCAGATCGCCGCCGGCGCCTTTTCCTTGCCGTCGTTCCAGGCGCCTTCGGGCCCGAAGATGTTGTGATAGCGCGCGACGCGGACCTCGAAACCGTGATTGCGGGCGTAGGCGGCATAGAGGCGCTCGCTGAACAGCTTTTCCCAACCGTACTCGCTATCGGGTGCTGCCGGATACGCATCGCTCTCGGCAAGGCCCGCGTTCTCGGCCTCGAGCTGCCGGTATTCCGGATAGATGCAGGCCGACGACGAGTAGAAAATGCGAAAACTGTTGCGGCGGCGGCAGGCCTCGAGGATGTTGAGGTTGATCTGCGCCGAATTGTGCATCACCGAGGCGTCGTTCTCGCCGGTGAAGATGTAGCCGGCACCGCCCATGTCGGCGGCGAGCTGATAGACCTCGTCGAAGCGCGTATCGACGGCTTCGTGGCAAACCGCGAGATCCCTGAGATCGCCGACGATGAAATCGTCGGCCTGGGTCGGGCTGAAGCGGGGATATTTGAGGTCGACGCCGCGGACCCAGAAACCTTCCGCCTTCAGGCGCTTGACCAGATGGGACCCGATGAACCCGCCTGCGCCGCAGACCAATGCCTTCTTCATACGCTGCTCCTGACCAATCGTAGTTTCTTTGTTGACGATGCGTTCTGGCTCGCACCGAAATCTTCGAGCAGCTGCGTGCATCGCTCACTGTCGCCGACATCGACATGGAAGTACGAGCTCGACTTGCGCTGGTCGCAGAGCAGGTGAACGTCGGATTCCGTGGGGCCAATGAACATCACCGGTAGATCGGAATCGACGCAGGCATAGACCTTGGACGGCAGCACGTAGCCGACGAACGCGTTCTTCAAGGTGATGAGATGCGCATCGGGCGTCCTGAGCAGCGAGGCGAGCTGATCCAGCGGCACGAGATCGGTGCGGATGTAGGGCACCTTGGCCGCGTCGAGCGCCTCGGCGACGGTCGCGGCGCCTTTCCCGATGGCGTTGAGCCAGAGCAGGACCGTTCCCGATCCCTGCCTGTAATGCTGGATATAGGCGTTGACGAATGTCGCCGTGTCGTGCGCGATGCCCCAATTTCCCGAGTACAGCAGCAGGAACTTGCCTTCGGTCTGCGCCGGGCGGGCGAGCGGCGGCGTGTCCGGACCGATCGCTATCGGGGAGGGATCGCGCTTCAGGACGATGCGCTCCTTGCTCACCCCGATCTCGCCGAGCCGCATCGCCTGGTCATGGCCGAGCACCTCGAAGGTGTCGACCCGGCGGCGCCAGAACAGGGTGAGGGTGAGGACGAGCTTCAGGAACAGGCTGGCGCTGCCGCGTTCGGCGATCGCGCATTCGGGATGGAAATCCGTGATGCGATAGATCAGCCGCTTGCGCAGCAGCGCGTTCAGCGGTGCGATCCAGTGCAGGAACAGCGGCGGGCTTCCGGTGAAGAGGACCGAGTCGGCCTTCCGGATGTAGGGCAGGGCGGCCCGCAACAGCTTGGTGTTGGTCGCGACCGTCCAGCGGATGCGCGCTGACGTCTTTGCCTTGTCGTAGGCCGGGACCGGCACCTTGACGATCTCGAGCGCGCCGCGCTCGAAACGTTCGATCGAACTGGTCGCCTCGCCGGAGGTGAGGCCGACGAGCGTGACATGCAGGCCGCGGTCGCGCGCGAGCTCGCGGGCGAACAGCACGGAATATTGTCCGACCGCGCCAAAGTCGGGCGGAAGCCAATCGCAGATGTAGACGAGGCGGGAGTCGGACATGATGGCGGCGGGCTGCTCAGTGATTTCGTGCGGTGAGGTGGCGGTCAATTGGCAGCCCGAAGTCATTGCCGCTCGGGGCTTGGTCCAAGCCGCGCCCGGTCAGACACGATGCGCGTCGCGTGCGCATATCGGGGCACTCGGGTGACATAACATTTAATCCGAAGGTTGATGTGGCAATTTGTGATTGAAGTTATGATGTTAACATGTCGCCTTCACGACGCGCGACGATCCGCGCCATGGACGACTGAAGGCGCGGTGATTCCGTGAGTTCCAGCCTTACGCCTGCGATTTTTCCAGCTCGCGCCATGCCTGCGCGATTGCGTCGTTCTCGACCCTCTCGCCGAACAAGATCATCGGAACGGTGCCGAGCATGATCTTGAGGTCGAGCATGAAGGACATGTTCTTGACGTACCACACGTCGAGCGCCGCCTTGTCGGTCGGCGAGATCGCCCGTCCGCCCTTGATCTGGGCCCAGCCCGTCAGACCCGGACGGACCAGGAGCCGGGCCGAATAATCCGCCGGCTGATCGATCGGAAGCAGTGGACGTGGCCCCACGAACGACATGCGGCCCATCAGGATGCTGATCAGCTGGGGCAGCTCGTCCACCCGCGTCCGGCGCAGCGCATTGCCGATCGCGGAGATGCGCTGCGACTCCAGCCTGCGGCGACCTTGCGCGTCATGCGCGGCGGCCATGGTGCGGAACTTGAAGACCTTGAACGGCTGGGCGCCGAGCCCGGGACGCTCCTGCCAGAACAGCACCGGAAATCCTACGTCCACGATCGTGACGATCGCGACGAGGCCCATCAGGGGCGCCAACATCACCAGCAGCAGCGTCGCCAGGACGATGTCGAGGAGCCGCTTGACGGTGCGATAGGGCGAACTCGCGAGGCCCTCGTTGCTTTTTGCGTTGAATGCGTAGGTCTGCGCCCGCGTCTCCGACGCATTGTCGCCGCGCGCCACTTCGGGGCTCGGACGTTCCCATGCGATCTTCTGGTCGAGGAATTCCAGTGGGATCGCGTTGGAAGCTTCGAGCGCAAACAAGGCCTCCCGGGCCTGGATCGACAGCTCGCGCAGCGGAACCGCGAGCGCGATCCGCGTGATGACGACGCCGTGCACTTCGAGCGTACGGACCACGTCGGCAACGTCTTCGGGGCTGCCGAGCACGCGATGCGACAGCAGCGAGAGGCCGCGGCGAGCCTGGGCATCCAGGAGGCCGACGACGCGCACGCGATCGCGCGCATAGCGGGTGATGCAGTGCAGATAGAGTTCGGCGAGCTCGTTGACACCGACGAGGAGGACGGATTCGGCAGCAGGGACGATCACGTCACGCGGCCAATCGCGCGGCGAGCGCCGCATGTGCCAGAGCCGGCTGCCGATCCGCGCCCCGATCATCAGCGTGACGGTGATCAGAACCTGCAGCAGCGGCAGGGCTCGCGAGACCCCGTCGAGCCGGTTGGCGATGAAGGTCAGTACGGCGGCACCGGCTACGATCGCGATGACCGCAGCGACGATGTCACGATAGTTCTGTGGAGAGCTGTAACGCCACACCGCCGTGGTGACGCCGGACAATGGCAGCACGATCGCGGCTGTGGAAATCGTGAGAAGTCCGTAGGGGATCAGAGCCAGAAGATGATCGCTCGAAAACTCGAGATTTTCGCGGAGCACCGACGAGGCGACCAGCGCGATCGACACCAACGCCAGATCCACCAGCAGAATGCGCAATGATCTCATGGCAATATACCGTCTAATCCCTTGTCATTTAATAGATATTCGCCGCGTCAGCAGGTGCTCCGGGCGGCTGCTTCACGGTTAACATTCGATTAACATTGGTCTGTGACATCGGGGCGACATCACAACATCAATTAGAAAGAGGTTCACAGAACACGTGGAGTCGTCGTGGCGGTGCATGTCGCCGAAAGCCTCGGCAGGCGCAGATTTGCGCGACCGGCGATGCCGCATGCGCAGCGACGTGCGTCACGAGGTTCGATGACGCTGTGATGTGCAGGCGATGCTCTCATGTCATCGTAACATAATATGACCTGGTGTATCCCGTGCCCGCGTTGCCAGGACCGAAAGCGTGCTGGCAATTGTGAGGTGCGTGCCCGGGGCTCGCGCATAACGTTCCGCGTAACACACGCGCCGACGCACGAAGCCGTGCGGCGAGCGTCAGAGGAGACGGGTGGGCAGATGACCGCGATCCTGGGGCTGAATTTCAATCACGCCGACGCATCGGCCGCGCTGATCCTGGACGGTAAGGTCGTCGCCGCCGTCGCCGAAGAACGCTTCGCACGTCGCATCAAGCATGACCCGTCGTTCCCGGAGAACGCGATCAGGTCCGTCCTTGCGATCGGCGGCGTGAGCGCCAAGGACATCGATTTCATCGCGGTGCCTCGCGATACCCAGCAAAATCGATTGAGCAAGGCGCTGTATGTCCTGCAAAATCCCTGGCAGGGGGCGCAGGCGGTCGCTGAGCATCTGCGTCGCGCCAATGCCGAGAAGGGAACTGCCGACCGGGTTGCGGAAGCCTGTGGCGTGGCGCCTGGCTCGCTTCGGGCCAAGGTCGTCAACGTGGAGCATCATATCGCGCATATCGCGAGTTCCTATTATTGCTCGCCGTTCGAGGGCGTTACCGCCGGCTTTTCCTTCGACAGCAGCGGCGATTTCGTCAGTGCGATGGCGGCGCGGTGCGAGGGCAGTCGCATCGAGGTGCTCGATCGTGTGTCGCTGCCGAACAGCCTCGGCTTCTTTTACACCGCCTGCTGCCAGTACATCGGCTTCGACGGCTTCGGCGAGGAATACAAGGTCATGGGCCTTGCCCCGTATGGGGAGAACACCCACGCGGAGTTCATGCGCGACCTCGTCAGCTCGCCGGACGACGGCTGGTTCCGTCTTGCACCCGGATGGTTCGGGATGCATTCGGGCGGCGAGAGCGGCGGAATGGACGAGCGCAACGCGATCGTGACGGGCACGCTCTACACCGACAAATGGATCGAACCGCTCGGCCCGCCACGCAAGCGCGGCGACGAGCTGACGCAACGGGAACGCGACATTGCCCGCTCGTGCCAGGTGCGGTTCGAGGACGTCGCGATGGATTGCTTCCAGAAGCTTCACGATCGAGTTCGCAGCAACCAGATCGCCTATGCCGGCGGATGTGCGCTCAATGGCGTGGCGAACGCACGCCTGCTGCGTGATACCCCGTTCGAGAAGGTCTATCTCCAGCCGGCCGCATCCGACGACGGCCTGTGCATCGGGGCTGCCATGTGGGCCTGGCACAACGTGGCCGGCAGGTCGGAGCGCTTCTACATGAAGCACGCTTATTGGGGCCCGGAATATTCGGACAGCGTCGTGCGTAAGGCCGCGGAAGCGTCCGGCTTCCCCGTTCATCAGGTCTCCCGCGCCGAGCTCCCCGAGGCGGCAGCCCGGCTGATCCGCGCGGGTCTCGTGATCGGCTGGTATCAGGGCCGGTCGGAATGGGGGCCGCGCGCCCTCGGCAACCGTTCGATCCTCGGCGATCCGACCCGCTCGGACATCAAGGATCTCATCAACGCCAAGATCAAGCGCCGCGAGCTATTCCGTCCCTTCGCGCCGACCATCGTCCGGCACGAGGTCGGGAAGTATTTCGAGCAGGACGTCTTCAGTCCGTTCATGATGCACGTCGTGAAAGTGCGTCCCGAGTGGCGCGATCAGCTCCCCGGCATCACGCATGTCGACGGCACCGGCCGTCTCCAGAGCATCGAGCGCGAGACGAACCCGCTGTACTTTGACCTGATCGAGGCGTTCGGACGGCAGTCCGGCATTCCGATCGTTCTCAACACCAGCTTCAACGAAAACGAGCCGATCGTCGACACGCCGGAGCAGGCCGTGAGCTGCTTCGTGCGAACCGGACTGGATGCGCTGTGTCTTGGGAATTACATCGTCGCAAAGCCGGAGCATGAGGCGCTCGTGCGCGACGTGTGTAGGTCGCAGGAAGCTGCGGCGACTTGATGCTCCGTCATGCGGCTCGATCTCCTTTGCGGAGGCAGGGCCGCCTGCGTCGGTACCGACGATATGTGAGCATCGCCGCGAAGCAGCGTTAGCGACAATGAGGAATGATGGAATGTCACTGGAAAAGATTCTACCGAGCCTTCGTTGTCCGGTGAATGGAGACGAACTCACGCGCCGCGGCGATCTGCTGATATCCAAATCCGGCAGGGAATATCCGATCGTTCGTGGCGTTCCCGTGCTGCTGTCTAATACCGACGACCCGACGCTGTGGGTCGTCAAGGCGTCCTACGAGGCGGCGCGCAAGCATCCCGAGGATCCATACCAGGCCGAGACCGTGGCTGTGCTGCCGCACGAGTTGCCGGCGCTGAAGGAGCGTTTGCGTCGCGCGGGCGAGGAGAAGGTCGATCCCGTCATTTCCTTCTTGATGATTGCCACGAATGGCTACTTGTACGGCGATCTCGCTGGAACTCTCCAGGAGGTGCCTATCCCGCAGATCCGCTTGCCGCAGGGTGAGGGCCTGTTGCTGGACATCGGCTGCAGCTGGGGGAGGTGGTCGGTTGCGGCCGCACGGAAGGGATATTCGGTCGTCGGTATCGATCCATCGCTGGGCGGCGTCCTGGCGGCCAAACGTCTGACGCAGAAGCTGGGGCTCGACGTGACATTCGTGGTCGGCACTGCGTTGCGGCTTCCCTTCGCCCCCGGCACGTTCAACCACATCTATTCCAACAGCGTGCTGCAGCACTTCTCCTACGAGAACGCCGAGCTCGCTGTTCGCGAGGCTGCGAAGGTCTCTAAGAAGGATGCGTCTCTGCTGATGCAAATGCCGAACAAGTTCGGCATCCGTTGCCTCTATCATCAGGCGCGGCGCGGATTCAGGTCCGGCACCGGCTTCGACGTTCGGTATTATTCACCCGGATATCTCCGAAACCTGTTCGCCTCGAGCTTCGGCCCGAGTGAGCTCAGCATCGACGGCTTCTTCGGGCTTGGCGTTCAGGCATCTGATCGGAAGTTCTTGCCGCTCTCGAAGAGGTTGGTCGTCGACGCATCGGAAGCCCTGCGCGGTGTGTCCAGGGCGCTTCCCGGTCTGCTCAACGTTGCCGACAGCCTCTACGTGAATTCGCGCCGCGCGGCCTGACCGCGTGCAGGCTTCGCCGGGCCGATCGCTGGTGGGAGCGGCGGTCAGCAATGTCGACGGCAATGCCAGTTATGGCGTTGCCTTTCACAACATCGCCTTGGCCGTTTCGATTGTCCGACCGTGAGCCATCGCGATCTCGGAGAGCAGGCGGCCAAGCTGCCTGGCCGGGATGCCGATCTCGAAGCGGCGCAAGAAGCAGTCGCGGGCGGCCGCGCCCATAACAGTCCTTGCGGACTGAGGCATCGAAACGAAGCGCGCCAACATGTCGCAGACGCCGGCGGCGTCATCCGTTGCGATCAGTCCGGCGGCGTCCGACTTGACCTCGCGCCAGATATTGACCTTGTCGGTAATCAGGACCGGCTTGCCGGCCGCAAGCGTCTCCGCGACCGCAACACCGAAGTTCTCCTGATGCGACGGCAGCACGAAAGCATCGCAGGCGCGCAGGGCGCCCCATTTGACGTCGCCGAACACCGCGCCCGGCCAATGGATACGACGTTCAATGCCGGCCGCTCGTGCCTGGGCCTCGAGTTGTCCCCGCCATCCGATCTGATCCGGGCCCGCGATGACGAGATCAAGTTCGGGATGCTCGGCGGCGATCCTGGAAAACGCCGTGACCAAGAGGTCGCAACCTTTCTTGGGATGGATACGACCGAGAAACAGCAGGAACGGCCGGTCGCCGAGAGCAGGTAAGGATCCGCGGAAGGCGCTGATCTGCTGCTGGCAATCCCCCTGGATGTCCGCAGTGCCATAGCCGACGATCCGCTCGCGGACATGGTAGGGCCAGAACGTATTGCGGGCCCGTATCATTTCGTCTTCGGTGGTGAACAGCACGGCGTCTGCATTCTTCAGCAGCGGGCCCTCGGAGAAGGCCCAGAGCGCCTGCTTCATCGCATGCTTCAGGCCTCCGCGCGCCCATGGATCCAGCATGCCGTGGGCAAATACGACGTAGGGAATGCAGGATCGTGGCAGAACCTGCCGCGCTCCGAAGCTCGAATGATTCCAAAGTCCGTTGACGACCGCGATGTCGTAGTCGCCGGCATGCGCTCTGAGCCACGGCGAGAATTTGGGCGCATAGCCGTAGTGGGTCCACAGCCAGTTGAAAGGCCCGGATGGACGGCTCAGCATGCCGCTCCCAACTGCGAAGGTCGGCACCGGACATTCGCGGACCCAGGGGTCGTCCGGGCCGTCGAGGCTGACGATGTGCGTGTCCATTCCGTACGCGCGCCGGGCCTCCGCCTGGCGCAACAGGCCCTCGATCGCCCCGCCGCCGCGAGGGTCGACCGATGCTATGATCTCGAGAATGCGCAATGATGATTTCATTGAAGGCTTCACATCCGGATATGATGCATACGACATATGGATGGATAAGCGATACCAAAATGATCGCTGCCGTATGAAGGATTGCGCCGAGCGGCGCTCCCGGCACGGCCGGATTCATCAGACTGTCAATGAGGGCTGCCATCACGGTGCGCTGGCAACACTTGCGGGGGTCGCCGGGAGCATCGCGACGGACGGGCTGGGGCCGCGCAAACCGGCGGGATGGCTGGGCGGTTTGCCGGCAAAAGGATGCGATGATGAGCGACGCAATGACACCCAACGCACGGGTCGGGTCGGCGCCGGTACGGCAATCACTTTCCGTCAAGGAGACGGTCCTCGCGATCTGGCAGCGCACCACGGGTCCGAAGGGACAGCAGGCGAATGCCGATCTTCGCCACATAGGGATCGGCGTGAGGCGGGTGGTTCGTTTGCTGGATGAGATTGAATGGTCGCTGGGCAAGAGGATTCCGATTGGCACTGCGTTGAGACTGGGCACGCCGGACGCCATTGCGGAGGCGATCGCGACGGATCGGTGGCCCGAGCCCTCGCCGTTGCTGCTGCTGAAGGATGGCGACGATCGCCCGCCGCTCTATCTGATTGCCGGCGTTCGCGGGACTCTGTTTGAAGTCGTCGCGCTAGCGCGGGCGTCGTCATCATTCCCCGGCAAGATCTGGGGTTTTCAGCCGCCCGGCTTCGAGGGCGACACACCGCGTTTCGAGTCGATTGAGGCGACGGCAGCCTGGTACGTCAGGCACCTCGCCGGCGATCACGCCGAGCCGGTCAATCTCGTTGGATACTCGATGGGCGGCGAGATCGCGATCGAGATGGCGAGGGCCCTGCGCTCGGACAATCGAAAGCTTGGATTGGTCGGCCTCATCGACACCAACGTCGTGGAACGACACTGGTCGTTGAAGACACGATTGCGATACGTGGCCCGGCGTTCGCAGTTGCGCGTGTTGGGACTATTCGAGGCGCCGTCGGAGCAGCGCTGGCAGACACTGCTCAATATCGTGCGCCCGCTGATCCGCCGCCTGATAGGCCAATTCACCTACGGTGCCGAATTCACGCGCTATTACGAATCCTCACTCGACGACAGGATCAAGGTGGTCAAGGACCTCGCGCTCGTCGCCTACGAACGCTACGTGCCGCCCGTGGTCGATTTTCCCGTCGTGCTGTTCAAGTCGTGGGAGTCGGCCAAACGGGATCTCGTCGATCCCGTCGAAACATGGCGGCCGAAGGTGCCGGAGCTCGAAGTGGTCGAAGTCGACGGGAACCACGCCAACATGATCTTCCCGCCTTTCGTTCACGGACTGGCAGCCGAGATTTCCATCCGCCTGTCGTAAGGCGCATGCCGTCTGGAATACGTCCATACGGTCCGCGGCCCGGCGTCGCGCGGCCGAATGGCTGGCTTGATCCTGCGCGGCCGAACCACGCATGTGTCCGAGGAGAACAAAAAAAATGCACCCGGCCGAAGCCGGGTGCACATGCCTCGTTTGAAGGAGGCCTTGAACGGCAGATCAGGCGCCCTGCTTGCTCGAGCAGCCCGGGTTGCTCGGATCACCGGCATTACCCATCATCGACGGGCCGCCCGTGATGAGCGGGATGATCGGGTCGCGCCAGGTGTTCGGGATCGCCGAGAAGCCCTGCGAATTGAGGATCGCAGTCGCGGCCGCGTCGTAGTAGTGGAACCCGATGTAGTTGAACAGGTTCTGGAACGTGCCAGCGCCGAGGCCACTGTCACGCGTCTGGCTGTAGCACTGGTACATGTCGAGCCAGGTGAAGCCAGCGATCGGGTACGAATTCGGCGTGGCCGGGTTCGGAACCTGAGACTGCGAGCTCCAGTTCAGCGGGTTGGCGATCGCATTGGCGTCCGGCAGGATCGGGTTGACGGCAGCCATCGAGTTCTTGATGCGGGTCGGCGACGGCCACTGGAAGGCGCCCGTGTTGTTGTCCACGTCATACTGCGACTGGACGTTGGCGACCTTCATGCCGGTCGAGAGAACCGGCTGCGAGAAGTCAGTGGTGGAGTAGCCGATCGCACCGTTGTTGCTTTCGATCGCGGTCTTGACGCCGCCATTGGTGTTGCCGGCGATGAAGGTGCCGCCGCCGGGATTGTTGTTGAGAGGCTGAGCCGGCGAGCAGGTGTCATTGGTGAAGTCCGGCCAGTTGGTCAGGTTGCTCGCGCGGTAGAGAGCGTCGGGGCAGGCCGCGTTGGTGCGGTCGCTGAACCGAAACTCCCACGAGCGGGTGGACGGGGTTGCACTGAGCGCGTCGGTCGTGTTGAGCGGGCCAGTGACACCCTGGCACTGCCGATACAGGGCATTGACGAACAGGAAGTTCGTGCCGCTGCCGTCGGAGCGGTGCACGACCTTGATCGCGCCGGTGCCGAGCTGAACGTTGTTGTTTGACTTCTTCAGCTCGGGGTCGTTCCAGGCGGTGATGTGGCCGGTGAAGATGCCGCACAGCGCCTTGCGGGTCAGGTTCAGACCGGAGTAGTTGCCCGGATAGCCGAACGTGGCCTTGTCGGCGGTAGCGCCGGCCGGAACCGAGTTCTGGATGTTGAGCGGCGTGCCGTTGCCGTCGTTGCCGTTGAACGCGATCACGACAGCGCCAGCCATGGCCGGCATCTGAATGATATTGCCGTACTTGGCCTGGTTGCCGGAGTTGACGTAGTTGGTCGCGTCGGTCGCATTCCAGACGTCGTCGCTGCCGACGAACTGCACGGACGGATAGCCGTACTTGTCGGTCCAGCCGGGAATCCAGCTCGAGACGATCGGCAGGTGAACGGCGGGCGCAGCACCGAAACCGGTCGCGTTGGAAGAGCCGTCATGAGCGATCAGCGCGCGCTTGCCACCGCCGGAGCCAACCGGAACGTAGAGGATCTGCATGAACAGGCCGCTGAAGTCGCCAGTCGCGCTCGGGCACGACGGGTGGATCGGATAGGCGGGCTCGAACGCACCACCGGGGTACGGCCAGGTCGGGCCGCCGGGGTTACCGTCGACTTGCACCGAATGGCAGTCAAAGAGATAGCGATACACCGGTGCAGGGAACGACGCACCTCCCGCGTAAACCAGCTGAGCTTGAGCCGGCGCAGCCAGGCCGCAAGTGCCGATGGCAGCCGTGGCCAGCAAATACGCTTTCCAGTTTCTCATTAGAGACTCCTGTTCAATTTCTAAGCTCCCGACCTTTTCCCCCAACGGGCATCGTATCGGGCGCGGCGGACCCTAGTCAGGCTTTGTTATGTTTTAACGTTACATTTGTGAACTCGATAACATCATTTATCGATGTGCAGGACTCCTTGCGTTTTCACCGCGCTCGCGTGCGCTGTCGTGAAATTTTCGCGGTGGCGCTGAAAGCAAAACAACGTCGCATTCGCCTTGCCTTGCTGCGAATCACGCTGCGCCGGCGTTCGCAATTTCGTGCGATGCAATTGCTGCGGCTTCCGATTTCCGCATTGCGCCGGCAACGTCGATCGTGAGCGAATAACATAACGGGAGTTGATGGTCACAAATCATTCTTCTCCGCATTATATTAGCGTCAGGCTTGGATCATTACAGACGCATCCTGGTCATGCCGAGCGGGTACGACCGGCTGCAGTTGCAGCGGCATCGCGTTCTGCCGCGCAGCCCGCGATGATGCATTTCGAAATCTGATCGAGGGTATGATGGTTCTCTGTCGTGGTCGCCGCCAGCAGTCGTCTGGTGTGTATTCTCGAATGGTAGTGGGACTCGCAGTCGCGACGAGCCTTTGGGCCGCGAGCGGATCCGGCTATGCACAGTCAAGCCAGACGGTCGTCGCCAAGGTCGGCGACCTGATCATCGCGAAGGTTGACGGCGTGGTGATCGACGGCCGCGACTACGAATTGGCCCAGCAGATGTTTGCGCACGACTTGAAAGGACTGGATGAAAAGGCGCGTCGCGACTTTCTGGTGCAGTACCTCATCGACGTCGCGTTGATGTCGAAGGATGCGCAGAAGAGGGATCTGAAAGTGGATGAGGCTGCCCTGCAGCGCAATTTCGATTTCCTGCGCAAGAAGGCGCTGATGGAGAGCTGGCTGGGCACCGTCGCGCAGTCTGCCATCACGGACGATTCGGTTCGTGCGGCATACGATCAGGTGGTCAAGGACACGAGCGAGCCCCAAATCCGCATGCGGACCATGCTCTTCAAAGTCGACGCGACCAACGATGAAAAGGCGGTCAAGACCGCAGAGGACCGTGCCAATGAGGCCGCCGCCCGCGTCAAGAAGGGCGAGGAGTTCGCCAAGGTCGCCGAGGAGATGACGGGAACGTCTCTGCCGGCCACGCTCAAGGAAGTGGGCTACTTGGATCGCCAGCAGATGAAGCCGGAAATTGCGAAAGTCGCGTTCGCGACCGAGGTCGGAAGCACGACAGCTCCGATCAGGACCGAGCAGGGCTGGGAGGTTCTCAAGATCGAGGACAAGCAGGCGCGCAAGCCGCTGGAATTTAACATCGTACGGGAAAAGTTCGCCGTGGTCGTCGGGCGGAAGGCTCAACTAGCGGCGATGGAGAAGCTGCGGGCGGACGCGAAAATCGAGCGGATGGATAGCCTCGAGCAGCCGCAGGACCAGGCCGCCAAGACGCCGAGTGAAGACGCCAAGGTGAAGGCGCCGAACTAACGGCGCATCGCGCGGTCGCGCCGAACAGTGCGGGTAGGGACGATTAGACCGGAGCGTCAGCGGTTTCGGTCGATCGTCCCGGAAGGATGCGGAAACAGGAATTGCCAGTGAAGGCACGGTTGTCGGCGGCCGCCAATATCGGCCTCCTGTTCGGCGGATACGGCTTCGGACAGGGAGCCGTGTTCCTTGCCCAAACCTGGTTGATAGCCGTCGGCGAGTATCGTTTGCTCGCGTCCTTCGGGACTCATTTCCTGTTTGCCGTGCTTGGCAGCCTCGTCGTCGATGCGGGCTCGAGCACCACGCTGGCGCGCCACGCGGCGTCATCTTGCCGCGAGACCGGCGCTCAGGATCTCTCGAAAGCGTTTTGGGACACGACCGTATTTCGTTTGCTTCTTGCGCTCACTCTGGCCGTCGCGGCGAGCATCTATGCATTTGCTTTCGCGCCAGACGGATTCTCCAGCAACTATGCGCTCTCCGCGGCGCCCGGCCTGATGTTCGTCGCCTGGAATACGGCCGGATTGCTGGATGGATTCAAGTTCAGCGGTATCAGCGGAATGAGTGCGGCATTCCCTTATGCAAGTTCGGCTCTCGTCCTGGTTATCGCTGCCAGACACGCCTCGCCGGATGCCGCGGGCGCCGCTCTCGGCGCCGCTTTTTCGGCTGGATGCCTGCTGATGGTTGCGACGCAGTGGATTGCGCTCGGCAATCTCGGCTGGCGGCCGCATGCGCGGACCACGACGTTGAGCGGCCTGCGGAGGGCAGCGCGGGAAGGTGGGGCCATGCTCTGTGTCCACTTGCCGGCACAACTCTATGGCCGTGCGCAAGTGGTGTTGAGCGCGGCTTGGCTCGGTGCCGAGACGACGGCTCTCTTTCTCTACGCCAAGCAGATAATCACGGGAGCTCTTCAGGTCATCGCATTCGTGCAACGGGTCGAATTCCCGACCTTGGTTGCTTGCATGTCCGGTCATAACGAGAATCCGTTGGCGACGGTCTTCCGGGCGCAGAAATTGGTGGCCGCTACGGGACTTGCCTTCACGGCGGCGGTGTCGACGGCAGGACTGGTCGCGGCACAATTCCCGGAGAGCCGGTTCAGCGCGGTCGCACCGCTCCTGAGCGCGTTTTCACCGGCAATCCTGACTGTCACCGCGGTGATCATGATGATGCAGGGGTTGGCCGCAAGCGGGGCCTATGAGGGTCTTGCACTGGATATCGCGATCTTCCACCTCGTCGGGGTTGCGGCCAGCTACGTCCTGCTGGACAGCTTGGGCGTATACGCTTTCATCGCGGCCGACATCGTATCGACCTTGCTCGGCATCCTGCTGCTCGCGCTGCGGCTGGGGAGATCCAGGCAGCGGGTTGCGGCGATGGGGCCGCAGCCGTGATTGCGGCAGCCGATGCAAGGTTGCGCAGCCTCGCCGGCAAGCCTGCGGCGCTGCAAGGACATCGGCTCGTCGCCTCTGCGACGGTCCTGAGGCTGACCTTCTTCGTCGGGTACTACGCTTTGAACGTGCTGTTCGCGGCGGACAAATTCGTCGCAGCGCTGACGTTTCCATCGTTCTTGATCTGTTGCTACAACATCTTGCGAATACGACGATCCTGCGCGAGCGTAGAGGACATGCTTTGGCTGCTGATGTACGTGTTCTTCGTGATCGCTCCCTGCCAGACTCTCAGGTTCGGGCATTTCGAGAACGAAGGACCGGTCACCGGGTTCTTTTTCACCAACGGCGAGATCGCAATGGCGTTCGTCGTCGTCTTCGTCTTCCTCCTGACCGCTACCGTAACGCGCGTCCTGGTCAGGCGGCTCGTATCGGCGTCGGAGCCCGTGCGCTATCGGTTGAAAGACAATGCGCTGCCTGTGCTGCTCGTGCTCTGCGTGCTCGGTTTTGCCATGTTCGTGGTCGCCCAAGGAGGCATGGGAAACGTCCTGGCGGATCGATATTCCAAGGAACTGTCGGACAACGGCGCCATGGGAACGGCAGGCGCCTCCGCGCTGGCATTGCAGATGGTGGCCTGCCTCTTGATCTGCGTCCACGCGAAGTTCATGCCTTACCGGCAAAATGCCCGCCCGGTGGTCGTCGCCATTTCGACCTCACTTGCGCTCGCCATGCTCTTTATTGCCCAGAATCCGTACAATACGGCGCGGTTCTATTTCCTGATGGCCTGGCTGCCGATCGTTCTGGTCTTCATCTCCGGCAGACTCGGCATCAAGACGTTCTATCTGGGCGTGCTGGTCGGCCTCGTGGTTCTCATGCCGATGCTCAATCTCACGTCGAGGTCCGGCGCCTCGCTTGCCGAGGCCGTCGAAGCCGTCGACTTCTCGAGCGTGCTCACGATCCCCGGCCTCGATGTGCTTGACATGCTCGTTTACGAAGTGCGCTATCTGGAGCTGTCGGACTTTTTCTGGGGGACCAAGACGCTGGGCCTGGTGTTGTTCTTCGTGCCACGCAGTCTCTGGCCGGGGAAGGAGACCATTCTGGCCAGCGACATGGGGCTTGTCCTGGCCGACCTCGGGACGGCCGGAACGCCGAACCTGTCGGGCTTCGTTGCGGGCGATTTCTACGCCGATCTCGGCATCGTCGGCGTTGCCATCGGAGCGTTATTTGTGTCGTTCCTCCTCACATTCTTCGGGATCAAGCGAGCGGTTCTCGTTCACGGGCTGGATCTGCGCGCGTTCGTCTTCATGGCGTCGGCGCCCATCCTGGTCCGCGGCTCGCTCGGCTCGGTGGTTGGGCTGACATTCGTCGAAATGATCATCCTGGCAGTGCTGACGCGCGTCATGTGCCGACGGTCGTGACCGACCGCCGCGGCAACGCAACGATCATCTCTTGATCGTGTGGATGTACATCATCTCGCCGTTGAGGTTCGATCCACTCGCGAGAGCAAACCAGATGCGGTTGATCGCGATGCGGAGCGGAAAGAAGCGATATCCTGCCGCCTCGTCGACATTGCGCTCGGTCTCGTAGCTGTAGGTCTTGCCGCCCTTGCGCCCCGCCGTCGCGCTGAACATCAATCGTCGCGCCTGCAATTCCCATGGCGTGAACGAGCGTACGCCCGCGAGTTTCAACGGTCCCAGCCGCTCCAGCATTCCGGTCAGCGTCGTGCCGGTGAAGAAGCTGACATGCTCATGCGGGATCCATTTCGGGAATTGTCCGCCGAGTACTTTGACGACATTCGAGGCGAAATTATCGGTGCCGATGATGAGCGAGCCGCCAGGCTTGAGATGCTCGCATATCCGCAAGACGAACTCGCGCGGTTCAGGGATGTGCTCGATCACTTCGAACAGGGTGATGATGTCGAAGCGGTCTTCGGCCGCGAGATCGTCGAGGCTGCGATAGGTCTTCAGCCCAAGCGTCTTGGTCGAATAGTCATATTGTGCCCGCGACAATTCGACCCCGGCGATGCTCGCGCAGTCGCGCGCCTTGTCGAGCAGGAAGCCGTATCCCGAGCCGACGTCCAGCAGCGAACGGCCAGAGAGCTGCGGGCAGAACCGGCGCAGCACGTTGATGTTGATGGTCGCGTTGACCCGTTGCCCATCCATGTGGCGCTGGTCGTGATAACCGTCGATGTAGAATTGATCGATGGCCACGGCCTGCATCGTTTCGCGCGAGAACATGAAGTCGCATGCATTGCAGTGCGCAACTCTGATGCCGTCGAGCATGAGGTGATCGCCCAGATCGTTGGAATGACACAACGGGCAAACGTCCTTGGTTTGGAATCGACGAGCGGCGACATTCATGGGATCTGGCCATTCCTGGAGTCTGGTCGCGGTGTCGCACGTCGACGACATCGCTCGTGCTTTTGCCCAACCAGCGGCATTCCGTGGCGCGAAGACGACCGCGAAGCCGCCGATCTGGTCGCGCGACCAGCTTCTATCACACGCGGGATGACAATCATATAACCAGTAACATGCCATGAGATTGCGGGGATCACCTCGTAGCGAACGCGGCATGCGGTCACGGCTCGCCGCCGGCAGACCCAGATCGTTCATGCGGCCAAAAAGGAGGTCAACCCGCCCGACAAGCGCCTCGAGATCGTAATAGAAAATGATATCATGTATAACATAACTTGCGGGAGCGGATGTAAAATAGCGATCTCGTTGTTGCGATTTCGCCGCCATGTCACGGCGCTCGTCTAATGATCGTACCGATCGGCGATCGATGTCCGCGGGTCGTTCTGCATTGAAGGGCGTGGCCGCGCAACGGCTGGGAGACGTGTATGGAACAGCTCGAGTCGATCTCCGGATATACCTTTGACGATGCCGAGCTGAACGGATCGCATGACATCCTGCTGCCGTGCCTGCTTGCCGTGCTCGATGAGCGGGGCGGGAAGGGGACCCGCGTGATGGATCTCGGATGCGGCAACGGAGCGGTCACCGAGCTGCTGCATCGTCGCGGTCATTCCGTCGTCGGAGTCGATCCCTCCGAAACCGGCATCCGGTATGCGCGGCAGAAATATCCGCATCTCCAGATCGACCGCGGCTCGGCCTACGACGCCATGGAAAAATATGGCCAGTTCGACTTCGTCGTGAGCCTCGAGGTCGTCGAGCACCTTTACAACCCGCGCAAATTTGCCGCCACCGTTCATAGTCTGCTCAAGCCGGGCGGCACCGCGATCATCAGCACGCCCTATCACGGATACTGGAAAAACCTGACGATGGCGGTTACGGGCAGGCTCGACCACCATTTTACTGCCCTGTGGGACCATGGGCATATCAAGTTCTGGTCGTACAAGACCCTTCGCCAGCTTCTCGAGGAAGCGGGTCTGCACGACGTGGAATTTCATCGCGTCGGCCGCATCCCCCCGCTGGCGAAATCGATGCTCGCCGTTGCCCGTAAATAGAACGCGCCCGCGATGTTTCGATCGGTCTGCATCGCATTCGCGCTGATCGGACTGACGGTTGCGGGCGCAGCCGCGCAGCCGCACGTGTTCTGGTACAACGATCCCGTCGGTCCGGATGAGACAGTCATCGTCACCGGCTCGCAGCTGGACGCAGTCAAGGCGATCAGCATCAGCCGCGTTCCGGGCGGCGCGTCGGGGCAGGCAGCCGGTCCGCGGTCCGTGGAGTTGATCCAGCAGGACGCGCAATCCGTGAAGTTTGTCGTTCCAAAGGAATTTGCTCCGGGAATCTACCGCTTCACATTGGCTTATCCGGAAGGCGAGGTTTCTCTCCGCCTCAACAGGCCGGCGGTCTATTGGGTGCAGGCGAGCCTCGGCGACACGGTCTCGCCGGGCGAAACGGTGCGCGTATTCGGGCGCAACATCGTGCGGCAGCCGGATCGCGCAAAGCTCGTTCTGCTTCCGGAACGTGCGGGCCAGCCGGTCACGTTGACGTCCGTCGCAGGGAGCCTCTGGCACGGAGGTTTTCGTCTTCCGGACACGGTTGCACCGGGTGACTATCGCTTGCGCCTCTCGAACGGCGACGGCGACGAAGATGATTTCGTCGACGCCGGACGCATTCACGTCGTTGCCGCCGCCGCGGAGAGACGGTCGATTTTCAACGTTCGCGAATATGGTGCATTCGGCGATGGCATCATAAACGCGTCGCGGGCAGTCAAAGCGGCGATCAGTGCCGCCCAACAGAGCGGCGGCGGGATCGTCTACCTTCCGCGCGGGCGGTATTTGATGACGGGGCCGCTCCTGATCCCATCCAATGTGACCCTCAGGGGCGAGCGCACGGATCTCGTCAACCTGGTCTGGCAGGACGTGGAGGATCCACCGGAAGCGCTGATCGCCGGTACGTCGCATTTCGCCATCGAGGATCTGACGATCTACGCCTCCAGGCACGGCCACGTCGTGGTTGGTGGCTTTCTGAACGGTGTGCCGATTCCGAGCGCATCGGACATCGCCGTTCGTCGCGTGCGCATTCGCGCTTCGGCCTTTCGCGGCCACATGTCTCCGGAGCAAACCTTTCAGCGGATGCTGAAGATCGACCGGCAATACGGCCAATCGCTGGATACGATTCGTCTGACGGGCGACAAATTGACGGTGACCGATTGCGATGTCGTCGGATCGGGCCGATCGCTCTACTTGTTCAAGCCGAGCAACACCGTCATATCCGGCAATGTTTTGAACAACGGCAGGTTCGGGTGGTACTCGTTCACTGGCGCAAATCGCATCATATTCGAGAATAACACCGTCACGGCGGCCGATCTTCAGGGCACGGGAGGGTCGATCAATACGCTTTCGCCCGACGTCACCGGTTCGGAAAACGTGTTCTTCGCCAACAATGTGTTCAAGGCGTTATACGGCTGGGATCGCGAAGCGGTGTCGAGTGATGGAGGCGGCGGCTTCTATTTCGGTCCTGCCTCGAGTGTCGCGCCGGACCGGCTATCCTTGCCGGGGCCGGCGAATGAGCGCGTGATCGCAACGACCTGGGTGGGCGCCGTGGTCATGGTCGCGGACGGGCGGGGAGCCGGCCAATTCGCGCGCGTTGCGGCCTTCGACCCGGCCGGCAACGATAGGCCGATGTCGGTTGCGCTGGACCGCAAGCTCACGGTCGAACTCGATGCGACGTCGGTCGTCACCGTAGTCCAGATGCATCAGAACTATCTCATCGTCGACAACACATTCGAAGACGTCGGCGTTGCCGCGCAGTTCTATGGCACCGGCTTGAATCACGTGCTTGCCGGCAACGTCGCTACGAGGACCGGAGGGTTCTTCGACCGCGCCCTGATCTATCACCACTTCCAGCCAAGCTGGCAGGTGCAGATCCTCAACAATCGAATTATCGAAGGCAACGCATACCAGGCTGGGCCTGATCGCACGATTGCGTCCGGCGAAGCCTTGATCGCCGTTCAGGCGGTACGACCGCCGGGCATGTTGAAGCAACCGCCACTGGTCCGTGCCGTGGTCGTGCGCGGCAACCATATGGACAACGACGCTCATATCGAGGTGACCGGCGTAACGCCGGTCTTTCCGGGCGTGCGTGACGTCGTCGTGGAGGACAACGTCATTGGATCGTCGCGCGTGGGCCTGGTCATCGACCGCGGCGTGCTGCTGGCGACCGAGCGGCGCAACACGGTCAACGTCATCGAGAGGTGACTCTCCAGCGGACCGGTCCGGTAGACGATCTCGAGACGATCACGCCGGTTCATGGTTGAGCCGTGTCGAGCTGATCGGAACGGAGTGGCGAGAGCGATCGCATGTGCCCTCGCCACTTGTGACGTGCAGATGACGCTGACGTCGTCTGTTTTATTTCGTTGAAGCGGGCGACGATACGTCTTGTGCGTAGGGACCGGACGATCGGCTTCGGCGGAGCGTTTCCGGTGGCCCAAGACGCTCGTCACGCGGCCGGAAGGTTGAGGATTTGGACGAGGGCGCGCCGTTGGCGCGGATCCTCGGCGGACAACGATGGATACCCGAACGGCAGTACCAGCCAAGCCAATCGATCAGATCGACCGCGAGAGTCTCGGCGGTACCATTTCCGTGTCCGATCTGGTCGAACAGATATGGGGCTTCATTCGCCGCCAATATCTCGTCTTTGTCATCGTCACCGCCTGTTCGATCGGTCTTGGCCTCGTCTATCTGCTGACGACGCCTGCGCGCTACACCGCGCATGCGATGATGCAGATCGACTCCAGCAAATTGCGTGTCCTGCAACCGCAGCAGGTGTCGTTCTCGGACACGCCGCTCGACACCACGCAGGTCGAAACCCAGGTCGAAGTGCTGAAATCCGAAGGACTCGGGCTGTCCGTGGTCAAGGAGATGCGGCTGACGGAGGACCCGGAGTTCGCAGGCAACGGAGCGCGGCTTTGGGGATCCGGCAATTCGGCGCAGGACGCCGAAAGCCGGCAGTCCCAGGCCCTGGATGCCTTGCTGCGTCAGCGCAGCATCAGCCGGGTCGGCCGCACCTACGTCCTCGACATTGCCTTTACCTCGCTGCGCCCGAATCGCGCCGCTGAGATCGCCAATGGCATTGCCGAGGCCTACATCGTCGATCAGCTGGAATCGAAATACCAGGCCACGCGGCGGGCCAGCAAATGGCTCCAGGACCGGATCACCGAGCTGCGCGAGCAGGTCTCGGCCGTCGATCGCGCCGTGCTCGACTACAAGGAAAAGAACAAGATCTTCGACATCGCCGTCGCTCCTGCGGCCGGCGGCGCCAGCGCCAGCGCTCGTTCGCTCGAGGAACAGCAGCTTGCGGAGATTTCCAGTCAGCTGAGCACCGCGCGCGCCGCGAGCACCGAGGCGAAGGCGCGGCTCGATCGCATCCAGGAGGTCCTCAAGATGGAGATCCCCGATGCCTCCGTGGTGGATTCATTGCGAAGCGAGATCGTCATCCGGCTGCGCAACCAGTATCTCGATCTCGCCGCGCGCGAAGGCCTCCTCTCGCAACGCTATGGAAGCGACCATCAGGCCGCGATCAATGTGCGCGCCCAGATGGACCAGATCCGCCAGTCCATCACCGACGAGCTGCGCCGCATCGCCGAAAGCACCAAGAGCGATTATGAGATCGCGACGGCTCGGGAACAGTCGATCAAGAACAAGCTGGCGGACATGGTCTCGGATGCGCGCATCACCAACCGCGAGCGTATCGGCTTGCGCGAGCTCGAAAGCAACGCCCAGGCGATCCATACGATCTATGACAGCTTCCTCCAGCGCTATATGGAGGCGATCCAGCAGCAATCGTTCCCGATCACCGAGTCCCGCATCATCAGCGCGGCAACCGCGCCCAAGCAGAAGAGCAGCCCCCGGGCCTCCGTCGTCCTGGGCGTCGCAACGGTGCTTGGCCTTGCGCTGAGTCTTGCGGTTGCCGGCCTGCGCGAGGCGCTCGATCCGGTGTTCCGGAGCAGGCGGCAAGTCCACGAAACCCTTCAGGTCAAATGCCTCGCCGTCGTGCCGCTGCTCGACGCTCCGCCGCGATCGCGCCTGCTCGCGCGATGGCGGCGAAACGCCATGCAGGATGCTGCCGTCATGCCCGCCGGCGCAGATGCGATGCTCGGCCGGGTGGTGCTCGATCCATCGTCGCTGTTTGCCGCCTCGTTGCGCTCGATCAAGGTGGCGGTCGACGTCAGCACCGCGGGCCAGCGCAGCAGGGTCGTCGGTTTGATCTCGACGCTGCCGGACGAAGGCAAGTCGACGATCGCCAGCAATTTCGCGGAGCTGATCGCGCATGTCGGCAAGAAGGTCATTCTGGTCGACGGCGATCTCCGCAATCCGACGCTGAGCCGGGCGATGGCCCCGGATGCGGCGAGCGGCCTGCTCGAGGTTCTCGCCGGAGAGGTCGGACTGCACGATGCCGTTCGCACCGCGCGCGGGCCCGCCTTCCTGCCGACGGTCCTCGGGTCCCGTGATGCTCACGGCAGTGAGCTTCTCGGCTCGGAGGCGCTCAAGATGCTGATCGAGCAGCTGCGGGAGACATATGAGTACATTATCATCGACCTGCCGCCGCTCGGTCCTGTCGCCGAGGTGCGCGGAACGGCAGGCATGATCGATTCATATGTTCAGGTGATCGAGTGGGGCCGATCGCGCAAGAACACGGTGCGACAGCAGTTGCTCGGAGCTCCCGAGATCTACGAGCGGTTGCTCGGCGTGGTGCTCAACAAGGTCGATCTCAAGGAATTCAGCCGGCATGAGACGCTGGATGCCGTCGGCGGCCAGAACGGCTATTATTAAAAGTTGAAGCTGCGCCAAATCGCAACCTCAGCTTAGGGTAACAGAAGATCATCCTCATCTTCCGGACCCACTGTGGCTCCGTGCGGGCGGCGGGATTACCGGCCGCTGGCCGCAGCTCCGATTTTTCCTTTAAATCCGCGATCGAATTTGCGATGCAGGCTCCAGGGGTTGAAGGCGACCTGAGTCTGGAGGGGAATTTTGGCAGGACGCCGGTGTGTGCTAACAGGGCCGCGGGACCGGCCGGGGGCATCGGGCGAGCGCAAATTAACCATCGGCAATGCGATGGTCGCGCAGAAGGCTTTACTGTGGGGACAATTCGCGCCAAGCCTGTCGCTACGAAGCTACTTTTCATTAGTAAGTTGAAAAGGTTAACTAATCCCGCTTTGCTAGGGCAAAGCGGGGACATTGGCCGGAGAGGGCGAGATGGTCGGCAGGAGACATGATTCGCGGGAAATTTCGGACAAGTTGGCCCAGGCGGATCAACTCGCGGCCAGAGGCAAGACCCAGCGCGAGATATCGAAGGCGCTCGGCGTCAGCATCATGACCTATCATCGCTGGAAGAAGATGCTCAAATCTCCCGAGCCGGCGATGGATGGGACAGGCGGCGCGATCGAGATCGGCTCGAGCGTTCCGCGCGATGCCAGCTCCGAAGACACCATCAAGCGCCTCGAGGTGGAAAACGCGCAACTGCGACGTCTTGTAACTGACATGTTGCTCGAGAAACTGAAGTACGAGGAGGAGCTGCGTGCACGCCAGGAGCCGCGGCTCCGGCGCCCCGAGAAGGGCTAGCGCGTCTGCGAGCAAAGTGAACGCCGGTTCACATCGGGAAAGTGCGTCAAAACGAGAATCCGGAAGCCCCGTTCCGATGTCCTCGGAACGGACATGGCGCTAGGGCATGATCCGGAAAAGTGCGCAGCGGTTTTCCGAAAAGATTATGCTCAAACAATAACCTAAAGCGCGATGACGATTCATCCTCATCTCATCGCGCTTTAGGGCCTGATCCCCAAAGGGGGAGGCAAGGGGAAGGACGAGGCAAGCGACGCGGGAAGCGGCGAAGCCGACAACGCGAGCTCAACGGCCGGTTTGGCCTGCTCGGCACCGAACGATACCCAGACGTTTGGATCCGTCGCGCTCTGGCGCGACAGGTATCGATAATTCGTCTCGTACCAGAACAGGATTTCCGGCGTCTGGTTGTCGAGGATCATTTCGCCCCGATCGGACCGGACGGTCAGGACGGCATGGCGTGTCCTGGTCTGGCCGTGCTCCTCGACGATGGTGATGAGCAGCGCGCCCTGGGGCCAACCGGTCTTCGCAAGCAGCTTGCGCTTGAGCAGGACCATGTCTTCACAATCGCCGCGGTCGAGCGGGTAGGCCCAGCGCTCGGTTTTTCCATAGAGCTCGGTATCGCTGGTCCACGTCACGCGATCGTTGACGTATTTGTTGATGTCGTAGAGTTGCTGGAGCAGCTCCGGCGTGAGGGTCACGTCGCGCGCCTGATCGGCTGAGGGCTTGCATTCGTCGGCGTTTGCAGCGCAGAGCTGGAGCCAGCCATTGGGCGCCTTGGTCGCGTTGCCGATCGCGGCGAACAGCGCCGGTCGGGCAAGGAAGGCGTGAGCCGGGAGCGCATCCCAGACGAACAGGGCGGCCGCGGCAGCCGCGGCGGCGGTCCACGCGCGAAGCCGTCTGGCGGTCCGCCCCTCCATGCAGAACTTCGTCATGCCCATTCCCCACCGGATTCCGGGTGGGAGGTTCGCAAAGACCGCTCGCGATCCCGCTAAGCAATTGTTTCAAATTGAATGGATCGGCGCGAAAGCTCTGGCGCCGCGGCGGCCATGGTGTGATTTCAGTTAAGATTCAACGATGGTCGCTCCGCAGCGGCTCCCAGATCTCGATATCGCGATCGCGCGTGAGCAACCCGGGAAGCGCCTCGTGCCAGGCGTCGCGATAGGATCGCTTAATCTGGACATTCAGGACCTCTTCATGGCTCTCCCAGGTCTCGTAGAGCATGAAGCGATATTCGGATGCCGGATCGCGGTGCAGGACCGCCTGGTGGAATGTCGGCTCGTTCCGCATCGCATCGAGCACCGTCCCGAGCAACCGCAGAAAATTTTCGCGCTGCTCAGGCACGACGTCGAACTTGATGACGTAGGTAACCGGCATGGGTGAATTGCCTTGATGTTCGCCCTGGCGGGAATTGCTGCCAGTCGACGTGAGGATGCATCACGCGACTGGGGCCGGTCGATTACCTCCCAGGTAAGAAGGACGCGGGATGTACGCGTGAATTCGGCTGCGCAGCTCAGCCCGACGCTGCATCTGCCTCGGCCTCGGACATCGACACCCGCGCCGGATGGCTGAAGATTTCGAATTCGTTCCCCCGCGCGACACCGACCAGCGTGATGCCGCTGGCCTCCGCCGTTCGCACGGCCAGTGCGGTCGGCGCCGACATGGCGACGATCACGCCGGCACCGATCGCAGCGGTCTTCTGCACCATCTCCACCGAGATGCGGCTGGTGAGAACGACGGCGCCCGCGCGCCCGGATGTCCCTTCGCGCGCGAGAGCGCCGGCGAGCTTGTCCAGCGCATTGTGGCGGCCGACATCCTCCCGCACGATCATGATCCTGCTGCCCGGCTCGAAAAATCCGGCCGCGTGAGTGGCGCGTGTCACGTGATTGAGGATTTGCGACTCGGAGAGCGCCGCGATGGCCGAACTGACCTGTTCGGACGTGAGGCCAGTCGGCCGCTCGACTGGCGGTGCGATGCGGCGGGCTTCATGCAAGCTTTCGATGCCGCACAGGCCGCAACCGGTCGGTCCGACGAGGTGCCGGCGTCGTTGCTTCAGCAGGCGCCCCGCGTTCGGCCGCAACCATAGCCGCAGCTCGATGCCGTCGGCGCTGGGCACGACCGTGAGCTCCTCGATCTCGCCGATGTCCGTGATGATCCCCTCGGTCAGGCTGAATCCCAGGGCGAGGTCGGTCAGATCGCCGGGGCTGGCCATCAGCACGGCGGCGGTCGTTCCGTCGTAGACGAGCGCCACGGGACATTCCTCGGCCATGACGCGCGTGTCATGCATGCCGCTCGACGTGAGCCGGGGCATTTTCACCGAGGCCTTGGGGGCAGAGGCACGATCGCGTGCGTTGAATTGGGAGCCGTGCATGAATGCTTGCCTTACGTCTGTTCATCGACGCGCGAGCGCGAGCAAGGTTCCGAAACGTCCAGGAACTTGCGATCGGATCTCGGGTTCTTCGCGTGCAGGGCTTGCACGATCGAAGGACATGTCATGCGGCAAAAGGCAAAGGTCGAGACCTATGATGCTCCGGCAGGTGGCTGGGGCTCGCTCAACGCCGTTGCTCACATCCTGACACAGGAAGAGGTCGCGATCCTCGGCAGCGAGATCCTGCTCAAGCAGAACAAGTCCGATGGCTACATGTGCGTGAGCTGTTCCTGGGCCAAGCCGGCGAAACCGCGTCCGTTCGAGTTCTGCGAGAATGGCGCCAAGGCAACGGCCTGGGAGATCACGCGCAAGACCGTGACGCCGGAGTTTTTTGCACAGCACAGGCTGGCCGAGCTTCAAACCTGGTCCGACCATCAACTGGAGGAGCAGGGGCGCCTGACGACGCCGATGCGGTACGATCGCGCCAGCGACAAATATCTGCCGGTCGGCTGGGACGAGGCCTTCCGCGAGATCGGCGCCGAGCTGAACCGCCTCGATCCGCGTTCCGTCATCATGTACACGTCCGGTCGTGCCTCGCTCGAAGCGAGCTACATGTACCAATTGTTCGGCCGGATGTACGGCACCAGCAATTTCCCCGATAGTTCCAACATGTGCCACGAGACCACATCGGTGGCGCTGCCGGAGGTGATCGGCGTTCCCGTCGGCACGGTGCAGCTGGAGGATTTCGAGACCACCGATTGCGTCTTCTTCTTCGGCCACAACACCACGACCAACGCGCCGCGCATGCTGCATCCGCTCCAGGAGGCGGCGCAGCGCGGTGTGCCGATCGTGACCTTCAATCCGCTTCGCGAGCGCGGCCTGGAGCGCTTCGTCAATCCGCAAAATCCGGTCCAGATGATTGCGGGCGGGACCCGGATCAGCTCGCAATATTATCAGGTGCGGGTCGGCGGCGACGCTGCGGCGATCATCGGGATCTGCAAATTGGTGATCGAAGCGGATGATCGCGCCGTAGAATACTGCGAGCCGCGCGTGATCGATGTCGACTTCATCAGGCAGCACACCTCTGGCTTTGACGAGTTCGCGAGGTTCTGCCGCGCGCAGGACTGGAACGAGATCGAGCGGGCGTCCGGCCTGCCGCAGTCGGCAATGCTGGCGGCCGCGAACACCTACATGGCGGCGAACGCCGTGATCGCGAATTACGGCATGGGCGTCACCCAGCACAGGCACGGGGTCGAGACGGCGAAGATGATCGTCAACTTGCTGCTTCTGCGCGGCAATATCGGCAAGCGTGGCGCCGGGATCTCGCCGATCCGGGGCCATTCCAATGTCCAGGGCCAGCGCACGGTCGGCATCTCCGAAAAGACCAAGCTCGTGCCGCTCGACAAGCTTGCCGAGCTCTACGGTTTCGAGCCGCCCCGATGGGATGGTTTGTCGACGGTGGACGCCTGCGAGGGCATCCTGAAGGGCGAGGTTTGCGGCTTCGTCAGCCTTGGCGGCAATTTCCCGCGCGCCGTCCCCGAGCGGTCCTTGATGGAGCCCGCATGGTCACACCTGCGCCTGTCGGTGCAGATCGCGACCAAGCTCAACCGTACCCATCTCGTGCCGGGAGAGATCACATACCTTCTGCCGTGCCTCGGCCGAATTGAGATCGACCAGCAGGCGAGCGGCGCGCAGGCGGTGTCGATGGAGGCTTCCACCGCTTGCATCCATGGCTCGCGCGGCCAGCGCAGGCCGGTGGCCGAACATCTTCTGTCGGAGCCGGCGATCATTGCCGGTCTCGCCAAAGCGACATTGAAGCCCAATCCCGATGTCGGTTGGGACGCCTGGGTCGCCGATTATTCGAAGGTTAGGGACGCCATCGAGCGCACCTATCCCGATCAATTCAAGGACTTCAATGCGCGGATGTTCGAGCCCGGCGGCTTTGCGCGGCCGCTCGCGGCCCGCGAACGGAAGTGGAAGACCCCGAACGGCAAAGCGAACTTCACGGTTCCGAAGGCGGCCTTCGCGCCGCCGCGCGAAAGCGACGGCATCTACGAGTTGATGACGATGCGCGCGGACGGGCAGTTCAACACCACGATCTATACCGAGGACGATCGCTTTCGCGGCATCACGGGCGGTCGCTACGTCGTGTTCATGAATCCTGCCGACATGGAGGACGACGGGCTGAAGTCGGGGGATACCGTCACGCTGGTGACGGAAGCGGGCGATGGCGTCGAGCGCAGCTTGAGCGAGCTCCAGGTCGTGCCCTACGGCATCCCACGCAGGAGCGTCGCGGGCTACTATCCGGAATGCAACGTGTTGATACCGCTCTGGCACTATGCGGAGGGCAGCAAGGTCCCCGCGGCGAAATCCGTTCCGGTACGGCTGTTCAAGGACATCCCGCCCGAGATCCTCGATGACGGAGAGGCTCCGATTTCGGCGACCTGAACGCGAGCTGGCGGTGGAGGACGATGAGGGACAGCACGTCGAAAGTCGCCGATATCACGAACGCCGTTCACCTCTGCATCGACATGCAGAATATTTTCGCGCCCGGCGGGCTGTGGGCGACGCCGTGGATGGAACGGGTGTTGCCGACGATTGCCGTCATCGCTTCGCGCTACCAGGCCAGGACGATCTTCACGCGCTTCATCACGCCGCAGGGTCCGGAAGATCGGCCCGGACAATGGCAGAGCTATTTTCACCGTTGGCGCGAGGCTACGCGCCGGCACCTGCCGCCATCCGCGCTCGAGCTGGTGCCGGCGCTCGGCCGGTTCGTTCCGCCGGCCGTCGTCATCGACAAGCCGGCCTATTCGGCGTTCAGCAATCCCGGTCTTGCGACCCTGTTGGTCGAAAAGCACGTCGGCGCGGTCGTCATCACCGGGGCAGAGACCGATGTCTGCGTTCTGTCGACGGTCCTTAGCGCGGTCGATCTCGGTTTCAGGGTCGTCATCGTCGAGGACGCGCTGTGCAGCTCATCCGACGTCGGACACGATGCGCTGATGACGATGTACCGCACCCGCTTTCACGGCCAGGTGGATCTCGTGACCGCCGAAGAGCTGGCGGAGTTCTGGCGCGCGTAGAATGCACGAATCGAACCAGCTCATGCGAGCGCAACGTCGGCCGGCACCGCTCTCGGTCGCGCCGGCCGCGGATCGCTCTCCCCGGATCGCATGCTCAGATAGGCCGGGTCGAAGCCGGCAAGCCGGACCAGGCCGGGCCAATCCGTGATCGTCATGGTCTTGCCTTGCCATTGCAGCAGGTTGCAGCGGCGAAGCTCCTGGATGGTGCGATTGGCGTGCACCGGGGACATGCTGCAAGCGGCCGCGATGTCGGATTGGGTGAACGGCGACGACAGCTTGAAATCCCTGGCAAGGCCGACGGTTTGCAAACGTGTGGTGATCTCGCAGAGCAGATGCGCCACGCGCGTCAACGCATCGCGGCTGCCGAGGTTGACGGTCCAGTTGCGCTGGATCGCGTGATCTGCCAGCAGCATCAGCAGCAGGGCGTGCGCCATCGCCGGCGAACGCGCCGCCAACTCGCGAAAGAAGCGATGCGGCACGAGGGCGACGATCGCGGGGCCGAGCGCAATCAGATTGCCGTCGACGCGCGGGCGATGGAGCGTGTGCAGGTTGGCGATGTCGCCGGCAACGCAAATCGATGTGATCTGCCCATCCGCGCTTTCCGGATTCTGCCAGGACAAATAGCCCTGGAGCAGCAGGCAGCATTGGGTCGTCTCGTCGCCATGGCGAAGAATGGCCTGATGTGCGCCGACATGCGCAATGCCGCTCGGCATGTTCGCGAGAAGGTCGAGATCGTCGGCGGTCAGGTCGGCAAGGCTCGCCAGACGATCGGCGAGCCTCGAGTAAGCAAATCCTACTTGCATGCGATGTCCGATGGCCCGCCGCCCGCGTCGGACTTTGGCCGAGATGGGCGGCGGAAAGCATTAACCTTTGATACGTTTGCGTCGACGAATGGGCCGGGAGCAGCCATGTCGCATGATCGCGTGAGGTCAGGGAACTGTGTTCGTCAATCGGCTCGCCGAACCAAGGTTCCCAGCGTTCAATTGACGTTGTCGCCGAGCATGTTGCGGAAGGCGGTGATGACGGCGGCAACGCCACTCACGCCTTGCATGAGCGCGATCTCGCCCTGCTGCTCGTGGCGAATGGCATGAGCCATGATGCGCAGGCGCAGATCACCGCGGCTGTGCCACATCTGGTCAGCCATCCTGACCGCGCCTCTGTGATGCTTGCTCATCGCTGCGACGAACAACGCGTCGAACTGGTCCGCCGGCGCGGTCTTGACCTGCCGCATCTCGTTCGGCGTCAGGAAGCCCGGCATGGCGGCACGTTCGTCCGTGCTGCAATCCGGCATGTCCGTGTCGAACCAGCTCAGCCACCAGGTCTCGAAAATCCTGTTCTCACCGGACTGGCTTGCGACCATCAGCATCGCGAGCTTGCGCAGATGCGGGTCGCGGGCGCGTTCGGCGCCGCTCTGCGCGAGCTCGATACCCTGCGTGTGATGCGTCGTCATGTGGCGGAGATAGGCCTGGTCGGCATCCTTGTCGCGGCCCATCCACGGCAACTCGTAGCCGATGCTGCCGAGCAGCGCGATCGTGCCGAGCACTGCAATCGCGGCAACCGCGCCGGTGACCCAGGCATTGGTGAAGCGCACGTCTCGTGCCGGTGCGTCGCCCGGCATCCAGCGCAGCCACGCGAACAGGGGATACATCACGGCGGATGAGCCGTGGACGAGCAGGCCGATCCAGTAGGGCTGTTGCAGAGTGAACAAGGGCTGCCAGAACGGAAACAGCGGCACCAGCACGAACCATTCCATGGCCGAGGAGAACACCGCCCAGGGCAGCGCGAGCAGCAGGATCGTCAGCGGCCGCAAATCGGCGGTCCAGCGCCCGAGCGCGCCGAAGAAGACCAGCGCCCAGGAAAAATCCGCCCATTGGTGAAAGGCGATGCCGGCGAGGATCGCGCTCCACGACGGCTCGGAGCTGATTGCCCAGTCGCGCGCCGGAATGGCCGCGACCGTCATCCAGTCGACCGCGGCATCGCGGCCGATCCGGGCGGCGAAGAGCTGGCTGATGATGGTCGAGAAGCTGCTGCTGATGAGGCCGAGCGCGGCAGCGGCGATCCAGCGTGAATGCCGCCGACGTATGGAGAGTAATGAGGTGCTCTCGCCAGTGTGTTGAAGGGAGATAGCCGGCTGCACGGCGATTCACGTGAGCTGCTTGAGCTTCTTCAGCGGATTGAGCTCGCTCGGCTGGCCCTGCTCGTCGCGGCCGCGCTCGGCTTGCGCCTTCCCGTCGTCGTGGAGATCCTGATCGCCGATGAGCTCGCCGACGGCTTGCCTGGCCCTGCCGACGATCCGCTCGCGAAGACCCTTGGTCTTGCCCATGAGCTGCCTCCGATATGGCCTGCCTCCAGGCTCACGCCGCTAGCCCCGGCGCGTGAAGGGGGGGCGAGCGCCGGGGCTGCGGTCTAGTACGCTTCCGGAAGCGGGGGGACGCCGGAAGCGTTGATGAGACTCGCTGATGCGCCGATGGTTCCTGCGGTGATTACCGGTCTCGAGCCCGATGATCACCCCTTCATTGCCCTGGAGCAGGGTGGTGGCGTCCGGCAGCGGCGCGGGCGGTCGGTCCGGATGTGTCGACATCAGCAGGCGGCCATGGCCTTGCCAGTGCCATTTGCGCGACGCGGATATCGTCACGGGGCTCAAGAACAAGATCCAGACCACGGTGGCGAACGTCACGACGAACGAGATGCTGGCCAAGCAGCATCGCAAGATGGCCGAGCCGGGCACGGCCAAGTCGTAAGGCCAGGGCGCTGCAATTTCCGCGCAGCGATGCGGCAAATTCCGCGCGGCCAAACAGATGGAGGGCGTCGATTCACATACCCTAATGCGCCGGGGCTCGTAAGCGATCAGACTGCCCTGGCTGGAAGAGGGGCTGCGATGGCAATGGATCGCGTCGAACAGGCGTTCGTGGCAACCGCCATCACGGGTTTTGTAGTGATGCTGGTGGCAATCGTTTGGATGATGGTGAGCTGAGCGGGGAGGCCTGTCTTGCGCGTCGCGCTGCCCTATGCTGCGGTTCTCCTGTGCCTGGCGGTGACCGTCTGGCTCGCTTTCGCGCATCTGTTCTGATCCCGCAAACCTCTGAACTCAGCGGTCTCGTGCGGTTCTCTGCCTGTCGCGGCGCGCCGCGTTGCGGCGCTCCTGCTCCAATTCGTCGCGCAGACGCTGCCCGCTGACCAGATGGTCGCTCCTGCGCAGCAGTGCCATGGCCTCGCGAACCAGGTCGTGCGAATGGCTCAGGAGTTTTCGGTCGAGGGGAGAGTCCGGTACATAGATCATCGACGGCTCCTTGCGCGTTGAGAAGTGCAAAGCAAGACGCCTCGTTGCGTGTCAGGCCTGCGGATCGGCGATGAGCGCGGCCAGCTTCCGCGCCATCGCCGGAAGATCGATCGGTTTTTCCAGCAGCGGCACGTCCTGGAATTCCGGACCGAGGGTGATCTTGTCGTATCCCGTGGTGAACACGAAGGGCACGTTGCGTGCCTTCAGCTCGCGCGCGATCGGGAAGATCATCTCGCTGCGGATGTTAACGTCGAGCACGGCGGCATCCAGGACGCTGCCGTCGTGCAGGATCTTGAGCGCGTCCTCGAGGTGACCGACGGGACCGGCGATCTCCGCGCCGAGCGCGCGGAACGTATTGCTGATGTCGTCGGCGAGAAAATATTCGTCCTCGACCACGAAAATGCGCCGCCCACTCAGTTGCGCGCGTTGACGTGACGATGTCGGCGATACCGCCATGGTGCCTCCGGCATTCGCTTCGAGCCCATAGGAACATAAGACGGTGGCCCGCCTTGGTGCAAACGATGCAAACGGAGGCCGGTTCCATGCGCAACCGAGACATCATTGTCATCGGGGGCTCCGCCGGAGCCACCCAACCGTTGAAGCAAATCTTGGGTGGTCTGCCCGCGGACCTACCCGCCGCCGTCTTCGTCGTCCTGCACATTCCGGCCCAAGGTATCGGCATCCTCTCGACCGTCGCCAGCAATGCCGGCCCGCTTCCGGTCCGGCAGGCCGAGAACGGTATGAAGATCGAGCCGGGTCGGATCTATCTGGCCGCGCCCGACCATCATCTGCTGCTCGCTGAGGATCGCGTCTTCCTCGGCCGCGGCCCGCGTGAGAACATGGTTCGTCCGGCGATCGACGCCTTGTTCCGCTCCGCGGCCCTCAACCACGGGCCGCGGGTCATCGGGGTGCTCCTGAGCGGCCTTCTCTCCGATGGCGTCGCCGGCCTCAACGCCATTAAGCGCTGCGGCGGGATGACCGTGGTCCAGGATCCCGCGGACGCCATCGCCGACGAGATGCCGCGGCGCGCGATGGAGGCGACCACCATCGATCTCTGTTTTCCCGGCGCCGGTATGGGAGACGTTCTGTCCGAACTCGTTAGGGAGCAGGCCGGCGCCGCTCTGCCGATCCCGCCCGAGATCAGGCTCGAGGTCGAGATTGCCGCCGGCGAACGGATCGGCAGCGACAGCCTGATGGTGATGGCCGATCCAGTCGCGCTGACCTGCCCGGCCTGTGGCGGCGTCCTGTCCCAGGTCAAGGATGCCCGTCCGACGCGTTTCCGCTGCCAGGTCGGGCATGGCTTCACCGCCGATACGCTCGCTAAGGAGCAGGAAGGGCGGGTGGATGAAGCCTTGCGGGTCGCGCTGCGTATCATCGAGGAGCGGGCGGAACTGGTGCAGCGCATGGCGGCCGAGGGCCGGCGTGCCGGGCGGGCCGCTGTCGCGGAGATGTACGAGGTGAGGGCTGCCGAATACCGCGAATATGCCGACATGATCCGGCGCGTCGTGCTAAAATCGCTCGATCCTCCCGTTCGCAAGCGGGAGGCGTGAAGGCTCTGCCATGGCCATCTCCCCTGCCGAACGCACCGCGCAGCTCAATGCCGAGCAGAGCCTCCTGGTGAAGGCCGACCACGACATCGAGGAAGGCTGGCAGCGCATCCGCGATCAGGAAGAACGCGTGCTTGAACTCATGGCCGGCGGCCACGACACCCGTCAGGCGGAGCGGCTGGTGCAACTGCTCAAGGAGACGCTGGTCGAGTGGGAGCGTCACCGGACGCTGATCGAGGAGCGCGTGGCATATCTCCAGCGCGAGGTCGATCTGGGCAACTGAAGGCCGCTGCCCTGGCTGCGTATCCGGCGCTCCAACCTCGGCCGTTTTCGTTGCATTGCGGCTTTTGCCAAGCCGGGCACGCCCGGGCTTTCGGGCTGGAACCGACCGACCACGCCTGGTACGGGCGTGAGTAACACTTCGGGACATTTTGGCCTTTGATCTGTTGGGGTAATATCGATTTCTGCTATTTGCAGGGGCCGGTCCCTGTTGGTTCCGGTCGGTGAACGAAAGCTGCCAGAGCCATGAATGAAATCGGCGACCAGCCGGTCGAGGGAGAGCGTCAGATCAAGTCCCCGCTGATCATCGGCGTCGGTGCCTCGCCCGCCGCGCTGGACAGCATCGAACGTTTTTTCGCCAAGCTCAGCGTGGGCACGGATCAGGCCATTGTGCTGGCCCTTCAGCATCACGAGGCTTTCGACGAAGCCCGGCTGCGCCGGATCGTTCAGGACTCCAACGGCAGCAAGGTCGCCGATATCGGCGATGGCCATGCGATCGAGGGCGGCACCATCTACCTGTGCCCGCCGGCGATGATCACTACGATCCAGGGTGAGCGGTTCGCGATCCGCAAGGCCGAGCAGGCGCCCGGCGAGCGTGCCACCATCGACAGCTTCCTGGTGTCGCTGGCGGAGGAGCGCGCCGAGCAGTCCATCGGCGTCATTCTCGCCGGCACCGGCGGCGACGGCACGCTCGGCACCGCGACCCTGAAGGATCACGGCGGCCTCGCCATCGCCGAGAAAGTCGTGAGCCAGGAAGAGGCCGACCAGCTGCACGACAGCAATAGACCCGCCGCCATCGCCGATTACGTGCTGTCGCCCGAGGACATCCCGGAACATATCCAGGTCTACGCCCGACATCTGCGGCGCCTGGACGAGAAGCAGGGTTTCGACGAGGTGCTCGCCGCGGCCGCGACCTCGCTGTCGCGCATCGCGGACATCCTGCGCAACAAGACCGGGAATGATTTCCACGGCTACAAGCAGAACACCTTCCTGCGCCGCGTGCAGCGGCGCATGCAAGTGGTCCAGATCGACGAGATTTCCGCCTATGTCGATCTCCTGCGCAACGACAAGGACGAAGCCCAAAACCTCTTCAACGATCTCCTGATCGGCGTCACCGAGTTCTTCCGCGACAAGCGCGAGTTCGAGGTGCTTGAGAGCCAGATCATTCCGAGGATATTCGAGGGCAAGGCCGCGGGCCAGCAGGTGCGCGTCTGGGTGCTCGGCTGCGCCACGGGGGAAGAGGCCTATTCGATCGGCATCCTGCTGCGTGAGCACATGGCCCGGATGGACTCCGCGCCGCAGGTGCAGATCTTCGCCACTGACATCGATGGCCGTGCGCTCGCCGCCGCGCGCGTCGGCCGCTACCGCACCAACATCGAGGCCGACATGACCGGCGAGCGCCTGGCGCGCTGGTTCGTGCGCGAGGGCGACACCTATTGCGTGGTCAAGGAGCTGCGCGAGATGTGCATCTTCTCGCAGCACAACGTCATCAAGGACGCGCCGTTCTCCAAGCTCGACATCGTCTCCTGCCGCAACCTGCTGATCTACCTCAATGCCGAATTGCAGAACCGGGTGATCCCCCTGTTCCACTTCGCACTGCTGCCGGACCGCTATCTGTTCCTCGGCAATTCCGAGAACGTGACGCGGCATCCAAAGCTGTTCGCGCCGGTCGACCGCCGTGCCCGCATCTTCAAGAAGCTCGAGACCGGAACGCGGCTGCCGCCGGAATTTCCGATCACGACCGCGGCGGGCAGGGCGCCGGTCGAAGTGCCGCCGGTGCGCTCGTTTGGGCCCGACGTCGGCCTGGAACGCCGCGCGCAGCGGATCGCGGAGCGCTATGCGCCCGCCTACGTCATCACCGACGACAATTTCCAGATCCTGCATTTCTCCGGACGGACGGGCCGTTACATCGAGCCGACGGCGGGCGCCGCCACGCTCGACCTCCTGCAACTCGTGCATCGCGATCTCAGGCTCGAGCTGCGCACCGCGCTCAGCCGCGCGGCGGAGACGGGCGAGCCGGCCCATGCCGAGCAGGTGCAACTCGGCGTCAACGGCCACCGCGTCCTGGTCGACATCACCGTCGAGCCGATTCAGGAGGGCGCCGGCAGCCAGCGCAACTTCGTCGTCCTGTTCAAGGACGGCCCGGTTCGCACGATGGAGGCGAACCAGGGCAATCCCAACGTGCTGGTGCGCACCGAGCATGTCGAGCGTCTCGAAAGCGAGCTGCGCGCGACGCGCGAGCGCCTCCAGGCGACCATCGAGGAGCTCGAAAGCACCAACGAGGAGCTGAAATCCTCCAACGAGGAATACCAGTCGCTCAATGAGGAGCTGCAATCGGCCAATGAGGAGCTCGAGACCTCGCGCGAGGAGTTGCAGTCGGTCAACGAGGAGCTGACCACCGTCAACGGCGAGCTGGCGCACCGCGTCCAGGAGCTGACGCGCGCCACCAGCGACCTCAAGAACTTCCTCGAGAGCACGCAGATCGCGACCGTGTTCCTCGACAACGATCTGCGCGTGATGAACTTCACGCCGGCGATCACGCAGGTGCTGCATCTCGTCGAGACCGACACCGGCCGCCCGATCGCCCATATCAAGGCGCGCATCCCGATCGAGGAGCTCTACGACGACGTCCGTCGCGTGCTGCGCACGCTCGCCGCCGCCGAGCGCGAGCTGAGCGCGCCCGACAGCGGCACGCGCTACATCGTGCGCATCCTGCCCTATCGCAGCATCGACAATTTCATCGCCGGCGTCGTCATCACCTTCATCGACGTCACCGCGATCACCCGCGCCGAGGAGCGGCAGCGCCTGCTGCTGGCCGAGCTTCAGCACCGCGTCCGCAACACGCTCGGCGTGGTGCGCTCGATCGCCCGCCGCTCGGCCGATTCCAGCACCACCGTCGAAGAATATGCCTCCCATCTCGACGGCAGGCTCAACGCATTCGCCCGCACCCAGGCGCTGGTGACCCGCGATCCCGAAGGCGGCGTCGACCTCGAATATCTCGTGGTAGAGGAGCTGCTCGCCTACAACGCTCGCGAAGGCGAGCAGATGCGCGTCTCCGGCCCCAAGGTGCGCTTCCAGCCCAAGGCCGCGGAGACCTTCGCGCTCGCGATCCACGAGCTCGCGACCAACGCGCTGAAATACGGCGCCTTGAGCCAGCCGGCCGGGCGCATTGAAATCAGTTGGCGCCTCGACGAGAGCACGGAGCCGGCGGAGCTCGTGTTCGAATGGCGCGAGCGCGGCGGGCCAAGGGTCACGCCGCCGCCGCGCAAGGGTTTCGGCACCGAGCTTTTGGAACGCACGCTGGCGTTCGAGTTCAAGGGGCAAACCACGATGGCATTCAATCCGGCCGGGTTGCAATGCACGATCATGATTCCCCTCAGCAAGCGCGCATTCCACACACCCGTGGTGGCTGGCTGATGACTCTGTCGACCTCCGATCGAAGCCTGGTGGAGCCGGTGGTTCGCCGGCTGAGCGCGCTGAGGCCGTTGTCGACTGAGGCCCGCGCATTGCTCGAATATGCCATGCTCGAAGGCCTGCAACGCGCCGGGGCCGGCGAGGACCTGATCTCGGAGGGCGATCCCGTCGACAGCGTCCGCATCGTGCTGTCGGGCTGGCTCTGCCGCTACAAGACACTCGAGGACGGAAGGCGCCAGATCGTCAATTTCATCTTCCCCGGCGAGAGCTGCGATGCGCACGCGTTCCTGCTGTCGGTGATGGACCATTCCATCGCGACGTTGACGCCGGCGATCTATGCCGAAATCAAGCGCGCGCGGTTCGAGAGTCTGGTGGCGGGCGATCGCTCGCTCGCGGACGCGTTCTTGTGCGAAACCCTCATCAACACTGCCATCCAGCGCGAATGGGCGATCAACCTCGGCCGTCGCATTGCGCTGGAGCGTGTGGCGCATCTGTTCTGCGAGATCTTCGAGCGGCTTCGCCCCGTCGGCATGATCGACGGCAATTCCTGCATCATGCCGATCACGCAGATGGATCTCGCCGACGCCACCGGGCTGTCGGTGGTCCATCTCAATCGCACCGTGCAGGAACTGCGCGCCTCCGGCCTGATCGTGCTGCGCGACCGCACGCTGACCATCAACGATCTCGGCGCGCTCAAGGACGCAGCGCTGTTCTCGCCGAGCTACCTGCAACTCTATCGGCGCAGTTGATCGATTTATGTTCGAAAGGCGGCGTGCCTAATCCCCAATCTTGATCCAGGTTAGGCGAACGCGAGAGTTTTGAGCCAATGACGTCGTTTGAGTAACTTACGCAAAGGCGGGATACGGCTGCTGCTCCTATGATGGGCAATGCAAAATGCACTCTTTGCCCGCGCGACCCGCGCCATCGAAGCAAGCCGCGTTCTCCGCGACCAGCACCGGCAGGTGACGGAGCAGCACGACCGGACCTTGGCTGCTGCGCGACTTGCGGTGATGGATAGCGCGATGGCGCGCTCGGAGATCAAGGCCCATCGCGACAATCGAACAGACGAACCTGATTGAGGGCCGAGACGGACAACTCGCGGAACCCGAGCAACCGTTTGGTGTGTAGGACGTTGATGGCTCGCCATGCCGATCCGGCTTTGGCAACCACCCTGTGACCGGAACGCAACGACGCGCTCTGCCTCATGGTCAGGGAGAACGCCTCATGCTGACACGGCGTCGATATAGACAAACCGACTTGCTGGAGACGCGCTTGGCTGCCGAAGCGGAGCGGCTGCGCGAGCAAGCCAAAACGCTTCCGCCCGGGGCCGCGCGCGACGAGACGTTGCGCAAGGCACGCCAGGCGGAGACGGGGTCTCAGATGAGCGAATGGCTGCGCTCGCCCGGCTTGCAGCCGCCGAACTAGACGGCGATCCGGGCGCGTGCAGACGCGCATGAAGTGCGAGCTGCACGCGCCGGGAACGGGTCAGATGTCGGCGCGTACCGATGCGCTGATGTCGTGGGCAGAAACCGGAAAAATGAGCACCACGTCCATCGTCCCCGTTGCGTCCGGTTGTCACCCGGCGGTGCCTCCGGTCAACGCCCCTTCGCCGCTTTGGTTCGCCTGTTATAGGGTGAGCGGTTGGTCGGCCTCAACGAAATCCCCTTGCGTTGCGCCTTGCTGCGAATGGCCGCGACCGGACGCTGAAGCTTGACGCTCATCACGCCCGTCGGCGTGTTTCCCTTCGCGAGCTGCTTCAACTTGCTCACGTCCGCAGGCGTCCACGGCTGGCGCGCGCGCCGCTTGTACGCGGGATTTGCCTTGCGTGGTCCCTTGCGGCCGATCGGTGAGCCCGGCCGCTTCCATGCTGCTTTCGCCATGATGATCCTCCTTCAGGTCCTTCATGAACCAGCGAATCAGCATTTCGGTTCCGGCGCATTCGGTCTCGCAATGCACCGCCTCTCGCCGCGCATATTCACGCTGTCGACGAACCGGTGCCGCAGTGCGCACGCGCCTTGCGCAAAATCACCCAGCGTTAACTTATTGAAATGCTGGAACCCGTTGCCGGGGCGGAAGCTACCGACGCTGCCGGACTGGGCCGCCCCTGGCCGGCAGGCAACTGACAGATACTTGGGCCCCGGCGCCCGATCCCCCGCCGGGGCCTATTTCCCTCTATCCGAAATCACCCGCGAAAGACCAAATGACCGCCAAACGCAACCGCAGGAAACAGACCCAATCGCTTCAGGAGCGATTGGCCGCATTCGCCGAAAACGCCCGCGAGCGCGCGCGCAGTCTGCCGCCCGGCAAGGAGCGCGAGATATTGCTGCGCCGCGCCAAGCAGAACGAGGTGACCTCAAACCTGACAGACTGGCTCAGCGCGCCCGTCTACCCAAGACGAGGAGAATGACCATGCGGAGCATCAAGCATTATCGCGCCTTCCAGATCGATCCGGACGGGCATGTGTTCGGCTGCATCAATCTCGTCTGCGACAATGACGAGCAGGCCAAGCGCGAGGCCGCGGCGCTCGTGCTGGTCCACCGCATCGAGCTGTGGCGGCTGGACCAGCGGATTGCGCAATTCGATCTGCCGCAGGAGGCCGTTCACCAGTAGAGTGGAGCGGAACCGCGCACGGCGCCCCGGGTTGGTCGCATGAGACCGACTTCGCGAGGGAGCCAGCATGACGGAAGCCGACGTTCGCAAGGGAATGCCGCCCGTCAAGCTGTCGCGCGAGGAGTTCGAGCACCGTTACAAGAGCCAGTTCATCGATCCCGCCTTTGCGCCGCTCGGGCGCGAGCTGGATGCCATCGTCAGTGCCGCCTGGGACGCCTACAGCCATTCGCGCAAGGCACCGCTGACGCGCAAGGCCGGCCCCGGATTTACCGATCCCGACTACGACATCGCCCTCGACTGGCTGGATGCGCGCGTCGCGCTGCTGGCGGCGCAGCGGCGGCATGACGATGCGAGCGAGACGCCGCGCATCCTGATCATCAACGGCTCGGCGCGCAGCGAGCACACCTGTCCGGGCGAGATGTCCAAGACCTGGCGCCTCGTGAAGCTGGCCGAGCCGGTCTTCGTCGAGATGGGCTTCGCCGTCGACATCCTCGATCTGTCGCGCCTTGCTTCCGAATTCGGCAAGACCATCCATCCCTGCAAGTCCTGCGTCTCGACCGCGATGCCGCTCTGCCACTGGCCGTGCAGCTGCTATCCGAACTATTCGCTGGGACAGACCAGCGACTGGATGAACGAGATCTATCCGCTCTGGGTCGCGGCGCACGGCATCCTGATCGTGACGCCCGTGAACTGGTATCACGTGCCGTCCGGGCTCAAGGCGATGATGGACCGCATGGTCTGCGCCGACGGCGGCAATCCCGATCCGACCTCGACCCACGGCAAGACGGCCAAGGAAGCCAAGGCGATCGAGCTGAAGGGCTGGCCGTATCCGCGCCATCTCGCCGGCCGTCACTTTGGCCTCGTGGTTCACGGCGATGCCGTCGGCGCCGAGGGCGTGCGCCGGGCCCTGTCCGACTGGCTCACCGACATGCACCTGATCTCCGCGGGCCGCTTCGCCGAGCTCGACGGCTATATCGGCTACATGGACCAATACGCCACCTCGCACCACGAGCTCGACGAGGACAGCGAATTTCAGCAGGAGGTCATGAATGCGGCGCGCGCGCTCGGCGACGCCGTCAAGCTGGCGCGGAGCGGGCGCCTTGAGGAGCCCGGCGCGGGTCTTCAGGATCCGAATCCCAAATGACCGGTGCACAACCGATCGATTGCCTGATCGTCGGAGGCGGCCCGGCCCGCATGATGGCCGCGATCTATCTGGCGCGCTTTCGCCGCCGCGTCTGTATCGCGGACACCGGCGCGAGCCGGGCGGCGCTGATCCCGCGCAGTCATAACGTGCCGGGCTTCGTGCACGGCCTGTCCGGCGCCGAGCTGATCGCGCGCATGTCGGCGCAGCTGGACGAGCTCGCCGTCACGCGCGTCGAGGCCGAGGTCACCGCATTGCAGCGGCTCGCGCACGGCTTTCAGGCGAGCTGGCGCGGCGGCGCGCATGAGGCCGCTACGGTCGTCCTCGCCAGCGGCATCGTCGACACCCATCCGCCGTTCGACGAATGGCGCGTGGCCGTCGCGGACGGGCTGTTGCGCTATTGTCCGGTCTGCGACGCCTTCGAGGCGATCGGCCGCCGCGTCGGTGTCGTCGACCCGCTCGGGCGTGCCGCCGGCAAGGCGCTGTTCCTGCGCGGCTACTCGCCCGATGTGACGCTGCTCGCAACCGGGCAGGGTGACGACGAGGCCGCGATGTCGCGGCTGGCCGAGGCCGGTGTCGAGGTGGTGTTCGCGCCCGACCTGCGCTTGAGACGCGCGGCGGACAGGATCGAAGCCGTGTTTGCGGACGAAAGCACGGCGCAATTCGACATGGTCTATCGCGTCATGGGCGCAGAGGTGCGCTCAAAGCTCGCGGTGTCGCTCGGCGCAGAGCATACCGCCGACGGTTACCTGAAAGTCGATGACCATCAACGCACGTCGGCCGGAGGTCTCTACGGCATCGGCGACGTCGTCACCGACCTGCACCAGATCTCGGTCGCGTTCGGCCACGCCGCAATCGCCGCCTGCACCATCCACAGCAGTCTGCCGCGGCGGCTGGCATGAGAAGCGGGGCCCCGACATCGGCGAACATGACGGCAGGATCATCCACCAAGACCTCGGTCTACGCGGCGTTGTTCGGCAACATCCTCGTCGCGATCACCAAGATCGGCGCGGCGGCTTGGACAGGAAGCTCGGCGATGACAAGCGAAGCCGTGCATTCGATCGTCGACACCACCAACGAGATCCTGCTGCTCTATGGCTACCGTCGCGCGAGCCGGCCGCCCGACGAAGCCCATCCGCTCGGCTATGGGCGCGAGCTGTATTTCTGGAGCTTCATCGTTGCGCTGCTGATCTTCGCGCTCGGGGCCGGTGTCTCGCTGTATCAGGGCATCATGCATGTCGCCGCGCCCGAGCCGATCGAGGATCCCACCGTCAGCTTCGTGGTGCTCGGACTGTCGTTCTTGTTCGAAGGCGGCTCCTGGCTGGTCGCGGTGCGGCGCTTCAGCGCCGATGCCCGGCGGTTCGGATATTATCAGGCCTTCGTCCGCAGCAAGGATCCTCCGGCCTTCATGGTGCTGCTCGAGGACAGCGCGGCGCTGGTCGGCATCGTCATTGCCGCCGCAGCGACTGCGGCCGCAGTGTGGCTGGCGCAGCCGGTCTGGGACGGCGTCGGCTCCATCCTGATCGGGCTGTTGCTGACGATCGCCTCGATCGGCCTTGCCCGTGAGAGCAAGAGCCTCCTGATCGGCGAGCCCGCCGATCCCGAGCTTGCGCGCGCCATCCTCGACATCGCAAGGCACTCGCCCGGCGTGCTGCGGGCCAACGGCCTGTTGACGGTGCAGCTGTCGCCGGCCGAGGTGGTCGCGGCCCTGAGCATCGAGTTTGCCGACGACAAGCGCGCCGACGACATCGAGCAATGCGTGGTTTCGATCGAGACAGAGATCCGCAAGCGCCATCCGAGCGTGGCGGCGCTGTTCATCAAGCCGCAGACCAATGCCCGCTTCCACGCGGTGCGGGCGCGGCGCTTCGGCTAGCGCCGTCCGCGCGGTTCCCCGGGATCTCACAATCGGCCAGCCGGCAGGAACGATCGAAGCCTCGCCTTGGTTGAGCGTGAGCGGGCAGGGCCGCATCGAAGGCGCAATTGGAGAGACCGGATGGCTCAATCCGAAGAGATGAACCGCTGCATCGCGCTCTGCATGAGCTGCTACCAGACCTGCCTCGGCACGGCGATGAACCACTGCCTCGAGACCGGCGGCAAGCACGTCGAGCCAAAACACTTCCGCCTGATGATGGCCTGCGCCGAAATGTGCCGGACGGCCGCGCATTTCATGCTGATCAACACGCCGCATCACCGGCACACCTGCGGCGAATGCGCGGAAATCTGCGACGAATGCGCCGCCGATTGCGAGCGGATCGGCGGCATGGACGAGTGCGTCGCGATGTGCCGCTCCTGCGCTCAATCCTGCCGCGCCATGGCGGCCTGAGGGACAAGCCCATGTTGGAAGAGAAGCTCAAGGAAGCCATCATCGGCGAGCTGGAACGTCAGGCGGCCAACCGGCCGCAGGCGCTGAAGGTCGAGGGTGGAGGCGATGCGAAAGACTCGGAGGAGCTTATCGTCAACGGCCGGATCGATCTTGCCGCGCTCGCCATGGTGATCGCGGGATCGGTTGCCGGCGGGCCGTAAGGCGCGATTGTAACCGCTTGAAATCGCAGCCGATGCGTCCGCGCCGCCGCGCGCGGGCCTCAGCCATATTCCTCGCCGATGCCGTATTCCCGGTAGA
This sequence comes from Bradyrhizobium genosp. SA-4 str. CB756, assembly GCF_000473125.1. Taxonomy (NCBI): domain Bacteria; kingdom Pseudomonadati; phylum Pseudomonadota; class Alphaproteobacteria; order Hyphomicrobiales; family Nitrobacteraceae; genus Bradyrhizobium; species Bradyrhizobium genosp. SA-4. The sequence continues at coordinate 2,424,500 of NZ_KI421499.1, forward strand.
TCTCCAGCGGATCGAGGTCGGGAAACAGGCGGCATTTGGCCTGCGCGAGGTGCAGGCTCACTGCCGCCGGCTCTTTGCCGTTCGCCAGCATCTTGCGAAGATCGTCCATATGCGCGTTCGGCTGGTGCTTAGGTTCGAGCTGCTCCAGCGCAACCAGCGCGGTCGCGAGCGCCTCGGTCAGAACCCATTCGTCGTGGCCCGTGATTCCCTTCTTCGGCATCGGCAGACCCCACATGTGGCGCTGCCAGTCTATCGCGACTTCGGCCAAATCTCCATTGCCGGCGGCCGGGCGCCAGCTTGCATTATGGCCGAGCGTGGCTAAAAGGCGGCGAGTTGCGGGCGCGGCGGTATCTTTCTTGAAACGAAGTTGGCGTAGAGGGACCTGCACGGCGTCCAGGCCGGCTGTTCCGCTCTGGGTTTCCCTGATCCCGTACCCGCAACCCGATCCGGTTGCGCACCCCTCAAGGCTCGAGCCAGCATGGTCTTCCTCAGCTTCGTCTACCGCTTCGTCACGAACTTCGCGTTCCTGGCGGTCGTCTATTTCAGCCTGAACTTCATGGAGAAGTATCCGAACCGGGCGATCCTGGCGATCCTGGTGCTGGTCTATTCCGCCATGCGCGCGGCCTCGACGCTGCGCGCGTTCTACTTCTTCCAGAAGATCGAGAAGCTGGAGGCCGAGACGCGCCGCCTCCAGGCGCCGATCAACGACGGTTCGGGTGGAACCAACGCGCGCAAGCAGGTCGTCGCCGACGTCGCGCGGCTGCGGCGCGACGGCGAGCTCAAGTCCTATATGGACCTGTTCTTCCTGGCGCTGATCGTGCTGCTCTGCGTCGCCGCCATCATGCGGCAATGACAACTCAAGCGCGCTTCTTCACGCCGGTCGCAATGCGGGTCGGGCGGGGCGTGGTGCCCTTTGCCTGCGCTGCATGCTTCAGCGTGCCATGCGCGGCGTGCGCGGTTCGAGGCGCGCGTGACTTTGTGGCCTTGCCCTTGGCCGCATGCGGCGTCTCGGCCGCCATCGCCAGCCGCGTCGCGGCGCGCCGCGACAAGGTCGTCGACAGCAGCACCTCGACCGAGCCCTCGGGGATTGCGAACAGATCGCGGCCCGGCGCGGCGAGGGTGGATGCGACATCCATCTGGGCCCTGGTCCGGGGCGGCAGCAGCGGCTGATGCGCGGCTTCCGCGTTCAGATCGGCGAGCGAGGGCGCCGGCAGCGACTTGGTCTCCGTGAACACGAAGGTCGGAACGGCCGGCCAGCGCGCGATCGGCGTCGTCTCGGTCGGCGGATGCAGCAGCCATTCCACTGCCGTCGTCGGCGTCGCCGGCTGGTCAGCAGTCGCCGGCACCACGTGCACGATGCGATAGCCCTTCGCCTTGAGGTCGCGGATGATCTTCGGCAGCGCCGCCACCGTGCGCGGCTGGATGTCGTGCAGCAGCAAAATGCCCTTGCCCTTGGCCTCCAGCCGCTGGATCGCGAGCTGGTAGACGCGATCGGACGACACATGGCGCCAGTCGTCGGCCGGGAAGTCGGCGCTCCAGACCTGGATGCCGCGCGAGATCAGATAGTTCTCGACGCCCTCGGCGCGCATCAGGCCGGGAATGCGGAAGAACGGCGCGAGCTTTGTCGGATCGGTCATCGCCGCCGAGGTCCACTGGATACCGCCGTTGATCTCGGGCTCGAATTTCTCGGCCGGCATCCGGTCGAAGGTCAGCGGATGGTCCATGCTGTGCGTGGCGACGGTATGGCCCGCCGCCACCAGCTTGCGCACGCCTTCGGGGTTCGCCTTGGCCTGCTGGCCGATGATGAAGAAGGTCGCCTTGATGCACTCGTCGGCGAGGATCTGGAGCACCTGGTTGGAATATTTCGGCAGCGGACCGTCGTCGAAGGTTAGCACGACCTCGTGGTCCTTCAGCGGCAGCGTCTCGCGGTACTGCATCGTGCCGATGCGCGGATGCTCGCGCGGATCGACCACGAGGGTGCGTGAGGTCCCGAGCGCGCCCGGATGCCCAGGGCATTCGGCCGCCAGCGCCGCCTGCGAGGCGGTGCCCAGCAATCCCAACACTACGCCAAGGACGGCCCACGATCGCGTCCCGAAAACAACGCTACGTCCGATCATGAAACTCGGTCTGCCCTCATAAGATTGCCGTCTTAGTAGGTCGGAGACGCCCCGAAACGGTTCAGGCGCAAGTCCCCAGCCATCTTTGCATGGCGTAGCATGAACAGAGTGTTAATAGGGCTCAAATCACCCCTTTTTGCGCCGACGTGACATTCCGGCATCAACGCGCGTCGGCGTTCTTCTGTGATGTCCCCGCCGGGACCACGTGAACCACGCGATAGCCGTTCTCCCTCAGATACCGCAGGAAGGCCGGCATGATCGCGGCCGTGCGCGCCTTGGGATCGTGGAAAAGGATGATGCCCTTGCCGGCAGCGGCGAGGCGCTCGGTGATGAGCTTCAATTCCTGCTCCGGCGTCATCTCGTTCCAGTCGCTGGCCCAGAGGTCGGCGCCGAACACGACGATGCCACGCGACTGGAGCAGGTCGAGCTCGGCTTGCGTCGCTTCGAAATAGGGAAAGCGGAAGAACGGCGTCGAGGGCGTCGTGGTCGAGACCCCGTGCAGCGCCATCTCGCCGGCCGCAATCCCGCGGTCGATCTCGCTCTTCGCCTTCTCGAACGGGATCCGCGCCATGAACGGATGCGACCATGTGTGGTGGCCGATGGTGTGGCCCTCGCGCGCGATGCGCTTGACCATCTCAGGATGCTCGGCTGCGTGCAGGCCGATCAGGAAGAAGGTCGCGCGCACGCATTCCTGCGCCAGCGCTGCCAGCACCTTCGACGTCGTCGGTGGATGCGGGCCGTCGTCGAAGGTCAGCACGACCTCGTGATCGGCAAGCGGCAACGTCTGCGGAAAGCTCTTCACGCCGACGCGCGGCGTGGTCTTGGCGTCGACGCTGAGGACACGCGAAGTGCCGAGCGCATCCTTGCGCGGGCAGTCGGCGGCCTCCGCAGAGGCGATGCCGCCGAGGGCCGCGAGGACCACGCCCAGCGACATCGAGGTCCACCGCAGTCGAAGCATCTTTGTCATTGCGCTCGGAGTTGCCTTGTGGGTATTGCCTGAACCATCAGCTCAGATCACACGTTCCAACCTGTCAAACGGCGAGGCGCACCATGGATGAACATATGGACGGTGCTCCATCCGCCGAGGCCTCGGTACTCGACCACGTGCCGATGCGCAATGAAGACGGCGAAATCCGGCACGAATTCGTCGAGGAAATCGCCCATGCGATCGAGGCCGGCGACAGCGCCGCGCTGCGCGCCTGCGTCGCCGAGCTGCACGAGGCCGATCTCGGCGACCTGATCGGCGCGCTCGAGCCCGACGACCGCGTCCGCCTGGTCGAGCTCACGGGCCGCGATTTCGACTTCTCCGCGCTGAACGAGGTCGACGAGGCCGTGCGCGAGGAGATCCTCGAGGAGCTGCCGCCGGAAACAGTCGCCGAAGGCGTCCGCGAGCTCGAATCCGACGATGCGGTCGAGCTGCTGGAGACCCTCGACGAGGCCGATCAGGAGGAGATCCTCGAAAAGCTGCCGTTGCAGGAGCGCGTCGCGCTCGAGCGCAGCCTGCTTTATCCGGAAAATTCCGCCGGCCGCCGCATGCAGACCGAGTTCATCGCGGTGCCCCATGATTTCACCGTGGGGCAGGCGATCGACTACATGCGCGAGACGCCGGATCTGCCCGATCGCTTCTACGAGATCTACGTCGTCGACAAGGATCAGCACTGGCAGGGCGCAGTCCCGCTCGACGTGCTCTTGCGCGCGCGCCGCCCGGTGCCGCTCACCGAATTGACCGATGAGGACCGCCGCCGCGTCTCCGTCCTGGAGGACCAGGAGGAGGTGGCGCGCATGTTCGGCAAGTACAATCTTGTCGCAGCCCCCGTGCTCGACACCCAGGACCGCCTCGTCGGCGTCATTACGGTGGACGACGTAGTCGACGTCATCGAGGAAGAGGCCGACGAGGACCTCAAGGCGCTCGGCGGCGTCACCAGCGACGAAGAGCTGTCGGACACGTTCCTGACCATCGCGCGCGGCCGCTTCAACTGGCTGCTGGTCAACCTCGCCACCGCGTTCCTGGCGTCCTCGGTGCTTGGCCTGTTCGAGGGCCAGCTGGAGAAGATGGTCGCGCTCGCCGTGCTGGCGCCGATCGTGGCGAGCCAGGGCGGCAATGCCGCGACCCAGACCATGACGGTCGCGGTGCGGGCGCTGGCGACGCGCGAGCTCGGCTCCTCCAATGCCTGGCGCGTGATCATGCGTGAGACCCTGGTCGGCCTCGTCAACGGCCTCGCCTTTGCCGTGATCACGGGCATCGCCGCGGTGGCTTGGTTCAAGATCCCGGGCCTTGGCATCGTCATCGGGCTCGCCATCATCTGCAACCTCGTTGCCGGCGCGCTCGGCGGCATCCTGATCCCGATGGCGCTCGAACGTGTCCGGGCCGATCCGGCGGTGGCGTCGGGCACGTTCGTCACCACGGTGACCGACGTGGTCGGGTTCTTCTCCTTCCTCGGTATCGCGACGTTGTGGTTCGGGTTGAAGTAGGGCCGCCTTTCTCTCCTCGTCATTGCGAGCGAAGCGAGGCAATCCAGAATCCCACCGCGGCGGCAGCCTGGATTGCTTTGTCGCAAGGGCTCCTCGCAATGACGGGGAGAGAGCTGCGCAGAACCGGGACCCCTGACTTCCCGGGCCAGAGGCGGTTATCTTTAATCCGAACTTAAGCGACCTGCCGCATCATCATGCCCGCTTGAGGGAATGGACATGCGGTTGCGGCTGAAGGCGGACGGACGGATCGTCGAATTGCGGGATGGGCAGGAATATCCGGTCCAGCCGAGCGCCAATGCCGGACCTGGCGACGCCGGCTCGCTCGCGGTGCGCGACCTGCGCCGCCGCGCCTGTCTCACCCAGATGGAGTTCGCCGCAAAGCTCGGCGTTCCCGTCGAGACCATCCGCAATTGGGAGCAGGGCAAGCGCGCCCCGCGGGGACCCGCCCGCGCTCTGCTCGCCGTGATCGCACACGCGCCGGAGACGGTGTTCCAGGCGCTCGCCAAGGCCTGATCGCCAAGGCCTGACGCGAACCTCCCGTTAGCATTGCCCTGAATATCCGGCCCGAGCGCCGCGGCATTCGTTGGCAGTGTCACCGACCGGGTCCATAATGATATCAGGGGCTGCCGCAACAGAGAGGATTCCTCATGCTGTTCGTCGAGGCCAGTGGCGCAAAAATCCCGGCGATCGGGCTCGGGACCTGGGAGCTGGAAGGGCGCACCTGTGCCCGCGTGGTCGAGCAGGCGCTGCGGCTCGGCTACCGCCACATCGACACCGCGCAGGTCTACGACAATGAGCGCGAGGTCGGCGACGGCTTGCGCGCCTCCGGCGTGCGCCGCGATGATATCTTCCTCACCACAAAGGTCTGGACCAATCACTTCGCGCCCCACGATCTCGAGCGCTCGGTCAAGGAGAGCCTGGCGCGCCTGCGGCTTCCTTCCGTCGATCTGTTGCTGCTGCACTGGCCCAATTCGCATGTGCCGCTGGCGGAGACGCTGGGCGCGCTGTCGCATGCCAAGCGCATGGGCCTGACCCGTCACATCGGCGTCTCCAACTTCACCGTGGCGCTAATGGAGCAGGCGGTGGCGCTGTCATCCGAGCCGCTGGTCTGCAACCAGGTCGAATACCACCCTTACCTGGACCAGGCGAAGGTGAGGGCGGCCTGCGACCAGCATGGCCTTGCGCTGGTCGCCTACAGCCCGGTCGCCAAGGGCCGTATCAAGTCCGACCAGAGGCTCGCCGCCATCGGCCGCGCGCATCGCAAGACGCCGGCCCAGGCCTGCCTGCGCTGGCTGGTGCAGCAGAATGTTGCGGCGATCCCGCGCACCTCGCGCGTCGAACGCCTGTCGGAAAACATCGATATCTTCGATTTCGAGCTCTCGGGCGAGGAGATGGCGGAGATCGCCGCGCTGGCGAGCCCCAAGGGCCGCCTGACGGATTTCGGCTTCGCGCCGAAATGGGATTGAGGGGGGACTGGGGTATGCCAGGCATGATCCGGAAAAGTGCGGTTTTCCGATAAGATCATGCCCAACCAGAAGCCTAAAACGCAATGACGGTTGATCCCGACCTCATCGCGTTTTAGGACCGCGACGGCAACCCAAGATCGGTCGATGGAACTGCGGAAGATCATACGGACGGACATTGCGGCGTCGGCGATCGCGCATCTGACGCTGGTGGCGCTGATCATCGTGATCAGCGAAGTCCATCCGTTTCATGCCGCCGCGCCCGAGACCGTTTCGGTCGACATTGTCACGCCCGAGCAGGTGAAGCAGGAGGAGGCCAAGGCCGAGGAGAAGGCTCAGGAGGAGGCAAAGGAAAAGGAAAAGCCGCAAGAGCCGCTTCCCGACCTGAAGCTGCCGAAGCTGGATTTCACCGACAAGGACAAGGCAGAGGCGGCGCCGAAGCCTGCGGCCAAGGAGAAGGCCACCGCGGCATCGCCGAAGCAGCAGGCATCGCCCGAACCGCAGCAGAAGCAGCCGCAACCCTCGCAGGCGGCGAAGCAGCGCGAGGCCAACGTGCAGCCTCAGCAGTCGCAGCCTCAGCAGCCGCAATCTTCGCAGCCCCAGCCGCAGCCGTCGCAATTGCCGCCGCCGCAGCCGCTGCCGCAAATGCAGCCTCAAGCGGCGCAGCCGCCGCCACAAGCGCAGCCGGAGGCCGCGCCGCCGCCGGCCTATCAGGCGCCGGAGCCCGACGTCACCGTCAAATACGGCGTCATGCTGGGCCTGCCGCCCGAACTACCGCCCGAGCCGAAAGACCTGCCCAAGGATGACGGTGGCGACGCCAAGGATTCAATTGCGGCCAAGCTGCCGCCTGAGGTCGTCGCCGAGCTGCGCCGTCATTTGCGAAGCTGCGCAAAACTGCCGGCCGGGCTCACGCCGGCCGACAATGTCCGCATCAAGCTGCGCACGGTGTTCGCCACCGACGGCACGCTGGCACGCGAGCCGATCCTGATCGAGGCCCCGCCGTCGGCGAAGGGCGTGGCGCTGGTGAAGTCCGCGATGGCCGCGCTCCAGGCCTGCCAGCCCTACAAGATGCTGCCGGCCAATTTGTACGAGGAATGGAAGGTGATGGACCTGCCGTTCTCGCCGCGGGATCTCGGGTCTTAGCTCACCCTGGGGACTACGGGTCCCGGATTGCCCAACGGGCAAAACACCCGCGCGGCTGTCAATCGAACCCTTGAGAATATTCCGCTTTACCGAAATTCGGATTTGTCGTATATATCGTCCATCCCGGCTCATCCTTGAGGGGCGATCATGTGGTCGCATGGTCGCGAGCCGGGCTTGCGGTGGACGCGGCAGCGTCGGGCGCGAAAGTGCGGGCAGGGCGGATTGCTCTCCGTGAGCCCAGAGCTTCGCGCGGACAGACGGCGCTGTCAGGGGGCGCTGGATGACTTCTGCCGCCCGATTGATGCGGCGCGCACACCTGATGGCGTCTCGCCGAAGCGTCGGCGGAACGAGCGATCGAAATGAGAAAGGTCACCAAAGCCGACTGCAAACGCGATATCAATGATGGCCAAATGCAGATGGTGCGGGTCAGCCAACATCGCGAAGGCACGCTCAAGCCGACACCCTGCAAGGTGCTCGGTGAACGACTTTCCGGTCCCTTCGAGCAATTTTTGCACGTATCGCCGCGACATACCGAGCGTTCCAGCAACATTGTCCAGATCGAAATTGGGATCGCCGAAGCGTTGCGCGACCTCCGCCAGGATCGCCTGAAGCTTGGCCGCCTTCACACCACGCTCCGTAACCATGTCTGCAGCTTCGGCGGTCGGCCCGAGCGTCGCGGCCACGAGATCGAGGAGATGTACGCCGACGGTGGACGCCAGTTTTGATGACGGAGGTTGTTTGAAGGATGCGAGCGACCGCAGGTAGCGACCGAGCAATCTAAGCGCCGGTCCGCGATGCACCGGCCGACCTGAAAGATCTTCCGGCTGCGCAACCAGAGACCTAAGGGCAGCAGCCTGCACGGTCACGAATTTGACGCTGCCGCCACGCGGCCCAAACACGCGCAGCGGCCTTCCCCGGTCAATCAAACAAGCGGAGCCAGCGTCATAGACATTTTCCTGGCCAGCATTTGCAAATTGGACCGGTCCAGCCTCGACGATGTTCAGTCCGAATTGGTCACGGCTATCCTTGAGGTGGTGCTTGCAACGGATGAACTCCACCGGCGTGGTGACAATGCTACAAACGCCAACCGCGCCGAGCGACAAGTAGGTGACGTCGATACGTGGGCGGCCGCCGTTGTGATCTATCACGTCCAAGGCAAGGTTCAGCCGCGCAAACTCCTCTCGGAACGTGGAGAACCGAGCGCGCTCTGGCAGCATCTCGGTCGACCATCGCAAAAGCGCAGATGAGTTTGACATGCCGGTCTCCCGTTTCGGCGCCCAACCCCGCAAGAGCGACTGGACTATATCGGACTGCGCTTCGGTGCAGGTGTGAGGTGGATTACAAGGGAGGACTTCAAGAAAATGACGAGGAATTTCCCGTCAGACTTTCGATGCTGACACGGTTCGCATCGAGGTTGCGATGATGCGCGAAATTTCGTAACGGCCCGAGAAGATTTCCGCGTAGCCGCTACGAGAAGACTGCAGATCATTCGGTAGATGATGGAGGCCTCACTGCGGCCAATCCTTGCAGAGAGCGATGCCGATCATGATCAGCGAGCCGATTGCGACCGCCACCGGGCAGATAAAGGGCAACTCTTCCAGCACGCTGATAAAGACTGCCCGCAATCGAAGAGTTCTCCTCATATGCGCGAAGCGCAAACCTGCCGCACCCATCGGACATCTCCGTTTAGCCCCCAGCAGCAGCGGTCTGATATTCCGCGCCAAATGGGGCCGAGCTATTACCAGTTCGGGTGTTCCTTAAAGCAAGGTGAAGGAACCCTTTAGCTCGTAAGGACGCGCGTTACCGGCAGAATGATCCGCGTCGTGATAGGCCACGCGGCTTTGATTGGACACTAGGCACACCGGGGTCGTTCATGCGATCCGAGGCTTTGCTTGGCTAGGAATATCGCCGCATGTGGAACTGGATGATGCTCGGGCTGGAAAGCAACCGCGTGATCGGCCTGCGGATGGCGAAGCTGATGCGCGGCGGCAAAGCCGCTCAACGTGAAGCCCAACTCATGGTGAGTGAGAAATTCTTTGCGGCGGCGAAGGCCGGTAAAAGCCTGATGGCCGGGGCATCCGGAGACAAGATTGTCGCGCAGTATCGAAGGAAGGTTGCGGCCAACGCCAAACGGCTCAGCCGCAAACAAACACACAAGCGAAAATCGCGCTGATCCTTCGACGGCGGGGCTTACTTGCTCTGCTGCTTAACCGCCCACAGCCGGTAGGCTTCGTCCTTGTAGAGATCATCTTCGGTTGGCGGCGGGATCAGCTTCGACTAGCAGCAATCGTTGGTCAGCATGTTAGCTTGGAGGCGATTACTCCGGATGAGCCGGGCCGGGCGGTCGTACGCAAGTGGGTTCTCTTGTGGCGACGTTTCGACTAGCCTCGCTAGCTCGGCCAGCAGCCGCTGACCACGCTGCACCATGTCAGACCTGCGGTGCACACTTCAGGCAGGCGCTCAAAGGGACAGAAGCGCTATTGCCGCGAGCACCGTGTTGAGGGCACCGATCGCAATGATGGCGGCCGTTACGATCCGGTCATGCCTCATCTTACTTCCCCAGCGCTAGAGAGCGGTATTTCAGCACAGTACCTGAGCGGGAAAAAGGGCCAATGCCTGACCTTTAGCGAGAGTGCTGCAAATCAGAACTGATCCTGCACGCGCCGATATGCCGGATGCTTCGCGTTCTTCACCCACTCAAAGACTACCAGGGCGAACGGCTCAGGCTGAACGGCGGGATTTTCCATGCGGATGGTGCTTGAAGAAGAGATCAAGCTTCACAGGTTCGCCGGTATCTCGCCAGAACAATCTTTTGCCCATGCTGCCCGCCACCGCCAGGCGATGGTGGCCCCCGAGCAGAATATGATCATCCGTTGCTATGGCGATGACCTCGCCGGTTTCATCAACGATGACTTTCATGCAGCGCCTCCAATGCAGCGCGCGTCCGTCAGCGCAGCGCGATAATACGCAAAAAGTAAACCTTGTGTCGGTCTCCGCGTTCCAACCGTGAAGATCACGGCTTGCGTAAGCCACTCCGCGCACCCCATTTCTGTGCGAGTTGGTACAAAACGAAAGCGCGAAATCAAAAACTGCAAATATCCTCACACGGCGCGGTCGCGCTACCCCCGGTGGCTGCGGGCCCCAAAATAACTTGAGGCTTGAAAGGGGCGGTCCCCTCCAGGGCGCTCGTCGCGTCATCGCGCGTTTGGTCTTATGATCTAGGGGCGGAGGCGAGGTCGTCGACGAAACTCGGTGCGGGCACGTAAGCGCCTCGGGATGCCTCGGATTTCGCTTTGTTCCGCTGGAGCTGCGAGCGTCTGTGCGTCGCCCGTCGGGCAAAACACCCGCGAGGCTGTCAAGAGGGCTGTCTAACGTAGCGAGATCGCGATCGGCACTTCATCGGGACCCGAATGGTTGAACGAACTTAAGGTTCGCATCACAAGGGAGGGATCGACGAAGATCGGCAAGCATACCACGATCTGTGCCGGGATCGAGACCGGCAAACGGAAGCTTGATGTGGCGATCGAGGGCTACGAGAGCGGAAACCTGAGAGCCCGCCTTTGAGATCAATGACCGCGCTTCTGAACGTCCCCACCATCCGCAACCACCTCCGGCGCCATCGCAGCCCAGGCGTTGGACGCGAATTGCCGTCGCCAGGTCACGACCACCACCGCCGCGGTGCTGACGAACAGCACCCAGGGGCTGACGAACCAGCCGAGATAGCCGAGCGCGAAGAAGAAGGCGCGCTGGCCGCGGTTGAAATGGCGGCCGGCGGATTCGAACACGCGCGTGGTGCGGATGACATGGGCTTCGGCTTCCGGCGTGCCGCGCTGCGAGGCCGGCGGCATCCCGCCGAACAGGATCGCGACATAGTTGAACAGGCGATAGGCCCAGGCGAACTTGAAGAAGGCGTAGACGCAGATCAGCACGAGGCCGACGCATTTCAATTCCCACATGGCGGGGGAGGTGCTGAGATCGATCGGCAGCTTGCCCAAAATGGTGATGGCGTCGTTGGTGGCATGCAGCAGCGCCAGCGCGCCACCGAGCGCGAACAGGCTGGTGGAGGCGAAGAAGGCGGTGCCGTTCTGGAGCGAGGCCATGATCTGCATGTCGACCATCCGTGCCTCGCGATCGAGCAGGCGGCGCACCCAGACCTCGCGATAGCGGTTCATGCGCGCCGACAGGCTGTCGCGGCCATAGGCCGAATGCTCCAGCGTCAGTGCATAGACCAGCCATTCGATGATGAAGAAGCCGACGGCGGTGATGTCGACCCAGTGCCTGCTCATGTCTCTCTCCTCGCGGAGCGGCAACGATTGCCATGCATGGCGGGACGCAGCAACGATTGATTGGCGGCAGGCGATGGCGCTAAAAGCGGCTGCATCCAGAAGACTCGGGAAGGACCAGTGACATGGCAGCGCTGAAACTCGCGATCGGCAACAAGAACTACTCGTCATGGTCGATGCGGCCCTGGCTCGCGCTCCGCGCCAACGACATTCCGTTCGTGGAGACCGTGATTCCGCTCTACACCGACAATCCCGCGGACAAGGAGCAGATCCTCTCCTTCAGCCGCGCCGGCAAGGTGCCGGTGCTGGTCGACGGCGACATCACCGTGTGGGATTCGCTCGCCATCATCGAATACATCGCCGAGCGCTATCCGGAGAAGAAGCTGTGGCCCGACGACGTCGCGGCCCGCGCTCATGCCCGTTCGGTGTGCGCCGAGATGCACTCCGGCTTCATGGCCTTGCGCAACGAATGCGGCATGAACCTGCACCGCCCCGTGCGCCCCGTGACGCTGTCGGCGGACGCCAAGGCCAACATCGCGCGGGTGCAGGAGATCTGGCGCGAGTGCCGGACCCGCTATGGTGCCAACGGACCGTATCTGTTCGGCCGCTTCGGCGCGGCGGATGCGATGTATGCCCCGGTCGTGCACCGTTTCCGCACCTACGCCATCGAGGTCACACCGGAGACCAAGGCCTACATGGACACGATGATCGCGATGCCGGCGTTTCAGGAATGGACCCGCGACGGCATCGCCGAAACGCTTGTCATCGAAAAGTTCGAGACTGCTTAACTCATGAATGTGATTGCGCGCCGCTTGACGCCCTGTGCGAGGGCGGCGCCCAATCGCCAGGGAATGCAAGGAGAGGGCATCGTCGCAAAGCTCCAGCAGTCCGGCTTCGGCGAGCAGGTCAAATCCTGGCTCGGCGATGGCCAGAACCTGCCGATCTCGGCCGACCAGCTCCGGGCCGTCCTTGGCAACGACACCGTCCGCCAGCTGGCCGCGCGTTACAACATTCCGGTCGATCAGCTGGGCGAGATCCTCGCCCAGGAACTGCCCAAGGCGGTGGATCATGCAAGCCCCGACGGCCATTTGCCCCATACCGCCTGAAGCGGGCCGTTCCGGCGTTACCAGCGGCCGCCCGGTTCCCTGGCCATCATCCTGAAAACACTGACAGATCGGGGTGTTTGCCATGCCTGTATACTGCTGGCCAAAGCGGCCGGCCGCGTGCTATACAGCGGCCCGGGTTTAGCCGGTCCGTCGCAGTGGGACCCTGGGCACGGCCGGCGCTGTTTGAGTGATGGAGATGGGCGTTGAAGCATAAATTCCCCGTGGGAGCGCGCGTACTTTTCACGGCCAGCAACGTCGCGCGCCCTGCTGCGAGCGGCTCGTACGAGATCATCCGCCTGCTGCCGACGGAAGGCGACGACTGCCAGTACCGCATCAAGAGCTCGACCGAAGCCTTCGAACGCGTCGCCAAGGAAAGCCAGCTCGCGCTGTCCTAAGGGCTACCTGCGCCTTGTCGCGCCTCAAGGAATTTGTATCCTGCCGCCGTCAAAAGGCCGCTTCACCTTCGCAAGGTGAGCCGGGGCCAGTTGCCGACTCGCGGTGCTCGCTTGACCATTCGCTCTCAGCTCGCGTGAGGGGACGTCGCGCATGGACTGGGCTTGGGCCACTTCGCTCGACCAAACCTGGCGCTCGTCGGCTTTCCCGATGTGGATGACGCTGGCCGCTGCCGGCTTCTTCGGATTGATTCTGCTGATCACGCTGCTGCGCGCCGAGAGAACGGTCGCCAACGGCGCGCTGGCCGTGATCGCGCTGCTCGCCATCGTTATCGCCGTCGCCGCCACCATGCGCCTCTATGGGTCGCTCGGGCACGAGACGCCGGTTGCTGAAGGCCGCGCGCAGGCCACGGTCGTCGCGGGCCTGCCGGCGCTGTCCTGCCTCGACGAGCTCGCCGGCGATACCGTGGCCGCCGGCTGCGAGAGGGCGCTGTTCGGCGCGCCCGACGCGGCCGCCGCCGCCGTCGTCTATACGGCAAGCCGGATCGACCGGCTGACCGCGCTCGGCGATGCCGCGACCGCCGAGAAGAGCCTGACACAAGACATGAAGTTGCTGCGCAAGACGCTGGAGCACGATCGCTACGGCCTCGTCGCCCAGGTGCTGGTCGCGCGCGACGGCTGCACGCAGTTCGATTGCCCCGCGTTCCGCTCGCTGACCGATCAGCAGCAGGTCGCCGCCAACATGGATTCCCATCTCTACGATCAGCTGGTCGCGCGCTACGCGCCGACCTGGGGCGCGCCCACGACGCCGGGGGCGCTGCCGGCCAATGCTGCGCTCGCCGGGCTGCCGCCGTCGATGCCGACGGGCAAGCCGACCAATGCGGAGTTCCCGAGCGCCTCATCGACGCCGCCGGTCAGCATCATGACTCCCGAGCCGGCGCCACGCCAGGCCGCGCCTGCCGCAAACGCCGCGCCAGCCCCGCGCGCACCGGCGGCGGCCTCGGCGCAAGCCGCTGCGCCTGCGGCACCGGCGGCCGCCGCCAAGAAGCAGCCTGCCGCGAAGCGCGCGCCCGCCGCTGCTCCGGTTCCGCTTGCGCCGCCGGCCTCGACACCGGCTCCGCCGGCTGCGGATAACGAATAGATCGGCATTCCCAATGCGTGGCCGCCCGGCTAATGCTGGGGCATGCCACTCCATCTGATCAAGCTCGCCGTCGGCTGCGACTCCGTCAAGGAATTGAAGGAGTGGGTGGCCGAACGGATGCAGACCGCCAAGAAGAAGGGTCTGCCGCAACGTCACATCCACATCACGCGCATGGTCCCCAAGCGCGACGCCGAGATCCTGGCGGGCGGATCGCTCTACTGGGTGATCAAGGGCGAGATCGCCGCGCGCGAAAAGATCATCGGCATCGAGCCGTTCCGCGACAAGGACGGCATCGGCCGCTGCCGGATCGTGATGCAGCCGAAGGTGATCTCGGTGTCGCCGCGGCCGATGCGCCCGTTCCAGGGCTGGCGCTATCTCACCGACGATTCCGTGCCGCCCGATCTCGGCAAATCCGCCGCCGGCTCGATCGCGGCCATGCCGGAGCCGATGCGGCGCGAGCTGCGCGATCTCGGGCTGCTCTGACGAGCCCGCTTAGGGCGATGTGACGATGTGGAGCCGCGCCAGGTCGGCCGGCGCCATCACCATCGGGCGTCCGCCTTCGCCGATGCCGTCGACGATGTCGACCAGTGCGGGCTCGACGCCCATCTCGAGCAGGTATTTGCGGTACTGCTCGCCAAAGATCACGGTCAGGCTCTCGCGCTGCTCGGGTGCGACGTTGGGGGCGCGGCGGTTGCGGATCGAGCGGCCCGTCAGCACCACCTTGGCGCCATCAGGGAGACTGCGATGCACGCCGCCCGCGAGCATGAGGACGCAGGCGAGATCGCAGGCCGGATCCGGCATCGACACCTTGGCGTCGAGCGGGCCGCCCGGACGCTTCAGCGCAAAACACTCCGTCTCGGATTTGCCGGCACAGGCTTCGACCTCGGTCGCGCCTGCGGTGGCATCGAGGCCGTGGTCGCGCAGGATGCGGCCCATGCTGACCGCAACATTGAGGTTGGACCCGCCCCAGCTATGGATGACGAGCGGCAGCTTGTGTCCCGCCTGGCGATCGAGGATCGCGATCAACCGCTTGTAGCTGTCCCATTGCACCGTTCCCTCGGCAGCGATCCAGTCGGAACAGCCTAATCCGCAGGCGCCAGCGGGGCCGTGGGCGACGTAGAAGATCATCGCGTCCGGCGGTGAGCCGTACGGGCCGATCGGCGGCCGTTGCTGCGCCGGCGCAGCGGTCGCTGCGACGAGCGCCAATAGGCCGCTCAAGGTCATCGTGCGGATGGATGACATGCCTTGCCGCTCGGCTCGTTCCCTCGCGCCGATCATCCATCCGGGCGAGGGCGCGTGCAAGTCGATCCCGCCGGTTACACCGCGATATTGTCGATCAGCCGCGTCGTGCCGAGCTTGGCCGCCACCAGGATCCGCAAGGGGCCGTCCTTGCGCGAGGTGACCGGCGCCAGCGTCTCGGCGTGGCGGGCTTCGAAATAGTCGAGCGCGAAACCGGCCGCCTTGATCGTCTCGGCGCCGCGCGCCATCGCGCTTCCGAGGGCTTCGCCCGCCTTGATCCGTCCGGCGCTGTCCTTCATGGCACGGTAGAGCGTGGTCGCGGTCTGCCGCTCCTCCGCCGAGAGGTAGACGTTGCGCGAGGACATCGCGAGCCCGTCGCGCTCGCGCACCGTGCGGGAGCCGATCACCCTAACGCCGAGGTCGAGATCCCGCGCCATCTGCGTCACCACCCGCAGCTGCTGAAAGTCCTTTTCGCCGAAGATCGCAACATCCGGCCGGCACTGCGTGAACAGCTTGCCGACGACGGTGGCGACACCTCCGAAGAAGTGCGGCCGGAAGCGGTCCTCAAGGCCGGCGAGCGCTGGTCCCTCCGGCACGATGCGGGTGGCAAAGCCGTCCGGGTACATGGCCTCGACGCCGGGATGCCAGACGATGTCGACGTCCTCGGCCGCGAGCTTGGCGATGTCGGCCTTCCAGGTGCGCGGATAGGCGCCGAAATCCTCGGTCGGTGCGAACTGGGTCGGGTTGACGAAGATCGACACCACGACGCGGGTGGCGCGCCGCTTGGCGAGGCGCACCAGCGACACATGCCCGTCATGGAGTGCCCCCATGGTCGGGACCAGCGCGATCGTGGCCTTTCGCTTGCGTAGATTGTCGACGGCGCGTCGCAGGGTGGGGACCGTGCGGGCGATCAAGGGGCTTCGTGACATCGGGACTCGAATCGGGACTCGAAGGGGGTGGGAATCGGCGCGGGCGCGGCCCGACGGCCGGCCGCCTAACCTTAACAAGCGGCGGTCGTGGACGCCATGCATCCGGATGCGGCACAGCAATTCGCATCGAGCCGCGCGCGATGTCGCGCGTGTGTGGGCTGGATCACAGACGCGCAGCGGCACTGCTACTCATGATGAAGAAC
This sequence comes from Bradyrhizobium genosp. SA-4 str. CB756, assembly GCF_000473125.1. NCBI lineage: Bacteria > Pseudomonadati > Pseudomonadota > Alphaproteobacteria > Hyphomicrobiales > Nitrobacteraceae > Bradyrhizobium > Bradyrhizobium genosp. SA-4. The sequence goes on from NZ_KI421499.1 coordinate 2,440,988, forward strand.
GGCGCGTTGCGATTTGCATTACCTGTCACGCATTTCACTTGACCGCAGACGCGGTCAACTCGAAGATATTCGTTAGGGGTGTTGAGGATCGCAATGCTTGTGCAAGCTAGCCAAGGCCAATCCGGCTCGGCGCATGTGGTCGTGCTCGGCAATGAAAAGGGCGGCTCCGGCAAGTCGACCACCGCCTTGCACATCGCCGTTGCGCTTCTGAAGGCCGGCCAGCGCGTCGCCACCATCGACCTCGATTGCCGCCAGCAAAGCTTTACCCGCTACATCAGCAACCGCTCCGCCTGGGCCCGCCGCACCGGGCTCGGCCTCGAGCTGCCGGTGCATCGCTGCATCAAGCTCGGCGAGACCATGCAGATCGCCGACAACGAGAACTCCGAGTTCCAGCAGTTCATGGAGGCGGTCTCGGCGGTCGAGCGCAGCTTCGACTTCATCGTCATCGATACGCCCGGCACCGACAGCTATCTGATGCGGCTTGCGCACTCGATGGCCGACACCCTGGTGACGCCGATCAACGACAGCTTCCTCGACTTCGACGTGCTCGGCACCGTCGACCCCGCCAACTACGCGGTGACGGGCGAGAGCCATTACGCCGAGATGGTGCGCGATGTCAGGCGCAAGCGCCGCCAGCTCGACGGCGCGACCACCGACTGGATCGTCGTCCGCAACCGTCTGTCGATGCTCGGCTCCCGCAACAAGCAACTCGTTGCCGACGGCTTGAAGGATCTGTCGCTGCGGCTCGGCTTCCGCTACGTCGACGGCTTCGCCGAACGTGTCGTCTATCGCGAGTTCTTCCCGCGCGGCCTAACCGCGCTGGACGAGATCGACGAGGCCACGCTCGGCATGCGGCCCAATCTCGGCCATCTCACCGCGCGGGAGGAGGTGACCAGCCTGCTCCGCCAGCTCAAGCTGCCGCTCGACGAGCGCGGCCGCCGCCGCGCCGCCAACCGGGCCGAGTGGTTCAGTCAGGTCGACAAGCCGCTCGAGGTCCACGACATCCTCGGCGCCTGACGAGGGGCGGTATAGGACTACTTCCGCATCGATCCGCTTGGTCAGTTCCCAACGGAACCGGGCCCGCATTCGCCCGTTTTCACCTACGTTCGCTGCGAAATTGAACCGGATCGAGACGGGTTGCGTCCGACAGGGACCTGCACGCTGACGTAGCCGTAGGAGTACGGGTTGCCCAAGAATCGTGTGCGGCGCACAATGAAAGGGCTGTCAGCTCACAATATTTACGCTTCCTGTCACGTGGCTGTGACATATATTAGGGAATAGGCGACAAGGGGCCAAAGAGCCCCGGAAGAACACGATTTTCAACAGGGATTCAGGCCGCAAGAGCCTGAGGCTGAGGACGAAAATGAAGCGTGGAATTGCCGTTCTGGTTTCGGTCAGTGCCCTCTGCGGCATCGCTTATTTCACGGCGAGCAAGTGGGCGATCAAACACGAGACCATCACTTTCTACGACGCTTCGCGCGACAACCGTCCTGTGCCCGTCGACATCGCGGTGCGCCGTGACAAGGAAATGCAGGCCACTGCCGGCATGATCACGCTGCCGGTCGCGGTGATCAATCACGGCAACACCGTCAAGAACACCGAGTACGGCTTCCTCGCCAACATCTTCGCGGCGCGCGGCTATCTCGTCGTCAGCCCGCAGCATGATCTGCCGACTGATCCTCCGATGGTGACCAAGCCTGGCGAGCTCTATGTCGGCCGGCTGCCGCAGATCCTGCGCGGCGTCGCCAACATTCATCTCGCCATGCAAGAGATGAAGAAGGTTCAGCCCAACGCCGATTACGACAAGGTGACGATGGTCGGCCACTCCATGGGCGGCGACATCACGATGTACTTCGCCAAGCAGTATCCGGACGAGGTCAAGAAGGTCGTCACGCTCGACAATCTCCGTGTGCCCTTCGTCACCGCTGGCAAGTTCAAGATCCTGTCGTTCCGCTCCAAGGATCCCCAATTCAAGACCGATCCGGGCGTGATCCCCACGGACGAGGAGTGCGAGAAGGCCGGCATCCAGGTCGTGAAGACCGATTTCCAGCATAACGACATGCGCGACACCGGTCCGGACGACGCCAAGAACTCGATCCAGGGCATGCTCGACAAGTTCCTGAGCTCGACTGACAGCGAGGTGGCGCCGGTCGACACGCAATCGTCCCCGCCCAAGATTCTCGAGCCCGGTCCGGTCGCTCTGATGGCGCCTGCCAAGAGCTAACCTCTCGCTCCGGCCGATCCGATCTTTGAAGCCCCCGTCGGCGCCCGCCCGCGGGGGCTTTGCACATTGACCGGGCCGTCGTTGCTGACCACATTAGCTGCTCACGCAAGGCGAAGAGAAGAGATGTCGGGCGAACCGATCAAACCGCATGGTGGCGAGGCCGTCTCGGCGCGAGCGGACGGTGGGCTGCCGAAGGCAAGGACATCGACCTCGGAGGACATCGCCGCCTTCGTCGCCAGGGCACGCTCCCTGTCGCCGCATGCGCCCGGCGCGAAGGGGCGGCTGATCTTCGCGCTGGATGCGACGATGAGCCGGCAGCCGACCTGGGACATGGCCTGCGCGCTCCAGGCCGACATGTTCCGCGAAGCCGCGGCTCTCGGCAGTCTCGACATCCGGCTGGTCTATTATCGCGGTTTCAACGAGTGCCGCGCCACGGGGTGGATCTCCGACAGCAGCAAGCTTGCGACACTGATGAGCAAGATCGATTGCCGCGGCGGCGACACCCAGATCGGAAAGGTACTGAGCGAGGCGCGGCGCGAGGCGGTCGTCTCCGGCGTGCGCGCCGTCGTCTTCGTCGGCGACGCCATGGAGGAGAAGGTCGACGACCTCTGCGCCAAGGCCGGCGAGCTCGGCATGCTCAAGGTGCCGGTGTTCCTGTTTCAGGAAGGCGATGACACCGTGGCCGAGCGGACGTTTCGCGAGATCGCGCGACTGACCGGCGGCGCCTGGTGCCGGTTCGATCCCGGCGCGGCGGCGCAACTGCGCGAGCTGCTGCGCGCTGCCGCGGCCTACGCTGTCGGCGGCCGCGAGGCGCTGTTGAAACTGGCGAAGGGTGAGAGCGGCGCGGCCAGGCTGATCGGTCAGATGAAGTAGGCTAAAGCGTGATCCGGAAAAGTGCGCAGCGGTTTTCCGAAAAGGTCATGCGCAAACAACAAGCTAAAGCGCGATGACGATTCATCCTGATCTCATCGCGCTTTAAGCCGGCGCGGCCTGCGCCGGAGATGGCGCCGCGACCGGCGGCGGCAACAGCCGTCCCTGCAGGATCAGGCGCAGCGTGCCGAGGGCGGTCAGTCCGACCACGATGTTCGCGGCGCCAAACAGCCATGGCGCAAGCTGTGCGGTCGCGCCGGTATCGCCATGTCCGACCATCCGGACCGGTGCGATCGCAAGCGCGGTCGCGCCGAACGTAAAGCTCCAATAGGACACCGAGAACGGCTGCTCCATGATCCAGGGCAGCAGGCGGAGCAGCAAAAGCGCCATCATCAGCCCATAGCCGACCAGGACATGCGCGACCATGTCGGGCACGCCGCCATTCATCGCGAGATAGGCGACCGCGCCGACCGAGGGGGGCGCGAGCTGGATGCCAAGCGTCGGCCGCAACGCGACGGGAAGCGTCGCGGCGGTGTAGAGCCGGTGCAGCAGCACGGATTCGATCGCTAGCCAGGAAAAGAAGGCGACGCCGAAAGCCAGTTGTCCCCAATCGGGGTAGCCGAGCGCCGAGGCAACGCCAGCGGTGACGAAGCCGCCGGCAACGGTGGGCAGATAAAGGACCGGTGTCGTTGCGGTGTGATCGCGGTTACCGCGCCACAACAGCCCCGTCCGCCACAGCGCGAAACCGAGTGTGAACGCGGCGCCAGAGCCGAACAGCATGAGGGCGGCAAGATGCGAATAGGGCTCGGCTGCGATTGCGATCAGCATGGTCGAGACACCGGCAAGACCGATGAAGCAGCACTGCACGGGGTGATGGGCTTCGCTGAGCGACTCGGCACGCGCAAAAATCCAGCGCAGGGCGAACAGGACGATCAGCAGCGCCCAGACGATGGACGCAAGGCCGAGCAGGATTTCGCCGACGATCGCCGGCAGTTGCCAGACTTGGTGCGCCGCGCGCCAGGCATTGCCGAGGCCCGCAAGCCCAAGCACGATGCCGAAGAAGGCGGCTGGCACGATCGGCGGCTTGAATCCGTTGCTCATGGTCTCCCCCAACAGCTCGCTCATACCTCTACGGTGCTGATGCGGTCCTAGTTACCGCTGGGCGTGCCGGAATGATCGGACAGGGCGCTTATCGGCAAACGAACGTCTCGTGTCATCAGCCGATCGTGGACGTGAGCGAAGGACGCCATGCTTTTTGACAACAGGGCGACTATATTCCGGCCATGACCCTGATCGCCGGCGCTGTCGCCGTTATCACGCTCTATCTGCTGCTCCAGATGTTCCGCTCCGCCAATCCGGCGGTGCTGGCGCGCACCATCAAGTTTGGCGGCGGCGTCGTCGCGCTGGCCGTCGCGGCCTTCACGGGTCTGCGGGGTGAGTTGGCGGTGGCGATCCCGCTCGGAATCATGGGAGCTGGGCTGCTCGGCTGGACGCCGCTGGCCAACGCGGGCTTCGGCAATGTCGGCGGGCTGTTCGGCGGCGGCGGGACGCGTCCGACCGGCCAGGCCTCGCGCGTGCGCTCGCAGTTCCTGGACATGCGGCTCGACCACGATTCCGGCCAGCTCGCGGGCCAGATCGTCGCCGGGCCCAATGCCGGGCGCGACCTCGACGAGTTCGATCTCGCTGGTCTGTTGGCGATGGTCCCGGCGTTCGACGCCGAGAGCGTGGCCTTACTTGAAAGCTATCTGGACCGCCGGTTTCCCGCTTGGCGTCAGAACGCGCAAAGCGATGCGGCAGGGCGGCAGCGCGGCGCGGCGCCGGGCGGCAAAATGACGGCGGAGGAAGCCTATCAGATCCTTGGCTTGCAGCCGGGCGCGGGGCGCGACGACATCAGCCGGGCTCACAAGTCCCTGATGAAGAAACTCCATCCCGACCAGGGGGGCTCGACGTATCTCGCTGCCCGTGTAAACGAGGCCAAGGATACTCTGCTTCGTACGCATAACGGCTAACTCCGGCAACACGCCACAAACGCCCGTACCGCGTCAGCTCCGCTTCTCCGTTTACCGTCGCCCTGATGCCCGCCATTATCGGCGCGGTCGATCCCTTGCGTAAAGTTTTAACCGTAAAATCTTGACGAGAGGTTGTCGTGGAACAGCCTTTGGCGTCACCGCATCGCAAACGAAAAATGCCCGCGCAAGGCGCGGGCATTTGCTCTGGGAAAGGTCCGGCAGGTCAGTTGCGGACCGTGATGCAGGAGATTTCGGCGCGCTTGAGGGCGCGGCAGACGGCCTCGGCCTGGTCGCGCTCGAGCCCGGCGAAGCGGGCGCGGTAGAGCTTGCGATTGTCCTTGGCGACCACAGGCTCGGTGAACGGATCGGCCTTGCTGAGCAGGCCGCGGGCCGAGTTGCGCGCCGCGTCGATGCGATGCTGGGCTTCGGTCTCGCTCTCGAGCGCGCCAACCTGGACGATCCAGCCGCTATGGGTGACGACCGGCTTGGTGGTGGCGCTCATCTGGATCGGCTGCGGCGCCGGATCGGCGGACGCGAGCTTCGCAGCCGCCGGGGCAGGAGCGGCGGCGGTTCCGGCCGGCAGCACGCCGAGGATGCCGTTGCCGGTGCCAAAGCCCGCCGGCTGACGCGGCAGCTCGGCGCGGGCGACCTCAGCCTTCGGCGCTTCCGGCTGGTTCTGGGGCTCGGGCTTGTTGATCAAATCGGCCCGGGCGACGACGGCACCGGAGGTTTCCGCAACGTCGGAGCGAGCCGCAATCGTACTGGTAACCTGCGGAGCGACCGGAGCCGGGGCGGCGGAGGCGACCTTCACGGCGCCGGCCTTGACCTGGACGGTCTTGACCCGGACCGGTTTCATCGGCTCGGACGAGCCGGGAATGATCGAGAGCGGCTGGCTCGAGATCACGCCATTGGTGAGCGGCGCGGGCTCGATCTTGGATTCGGTCGGCCGGACTTCAGGCTTGGGCTGAGCCGGCGGCATCGCCGCGGTCGCAGCGGCGAGCGTCGACAGGCGCGAGGCGAGACGCTGTTGGGCAGTCTCGGGAGCCGGGGCGGCCGCGGCCTGGACCTGCGGCGCGGGGCGGGCCGGGGTGTCCGAGGCATCGGCAACGTCGCTGCTCGCGTCTGCGCCGTTGCGTTCGGTGACCGCGGCGACGGTGTGGGTGGTTGCGCCCTTCTCGAGATTCTCGGCGAGCAGGTTGCGCATGATCGCGTCGCGCGAGCCGCCGCTGCGGCCGCCGAGCACCACGCCGATCAGGTGGCGGTTGCCGCGGCGCATCGAGCTCACGAGATTGAAGCCGGAGGCGCGGGTGTAGCCGGTCTTGATGCCGTCGACGCCCTCGACGCTGCCGAGCAGGTGATTGTGGTTGCGGATCGACTGGCCGCGCCAGTTGAACGTCGAGGTCGCGAAATAGCGATAGTAGCGCGGGAAGCGCTCCTGGATGGCGCGGCCGAGGGTGGCCTGGTCGCGTGCGGTCGTGACCTGCTCGTCGTTGGGAAGGCCGTTGGCGTTGCGGTAGACTGTCCTGGACATGCCGAGCGAGCGCGCCTTGCGCGTCATCATCGCGGCGAAATCGTCCTCGTCGCCGGCGATCGCTTCGGCGATGACCACGGCGGCGTCATTGGCGGAGCGGGTGACGAGACCCTTGATCGCGTCCTCGACGCGAATGGTCTGGCCGGCGCGCAGGTTCAGCTTGGTCGGATCCTGATCGGCGGCGTGCTGCGACACCGGCATCTCGGTGTCGAGCTTCATCTTGCCGGACTCCAGACGCTCGAACAGCAAGTAGAGCGTCATGATCTTGGTCAGCGAGGCGGGATGGCGGATCCCGTCAGGGCTGGTCGCCTGGAGCACGGAGCCGGAATTGCCATCGACGATGATAGACGCGAATTTGGGGCTGGAGCTCTCGGAGACATCGCGCTGCACCCGATGGCTCACGTGATGGCGGCGATGGCGCCGCGCCTCGGCCGCGTCGGTGGTGAAGATGACTGCGGTGGTGACTGTAAGAAGCCCGAAAACGCCGACCCGCGCCAAGCGCGAGGAAGACAAGCTTTTACGAAGCATGGAACCCCGTCCCCGTTTCTCACTTGATCACCGGCTCGTGAGGCGAAATTGTGCCCACTGGACCCGGGATCATTACCTGCTCAAGCTGTCCCTCCGCTGGCGTTCGCCACGGGAGACGTTCGGCCTGAGCCGCTGTTCTGGCTAAGGTGATGTTCTCAAACGGCTTTTGACCGCCTGCGGAAGCTGAACACGTCCAGGGAATCAGGGTAGGGCGCCGCGGTTTCCAAAAGCTTAAGGAACCATTGCGGGAACGCCCGGGAATTTCCGCGACTTGCATCCATTCTTGCATCTGCTTTTGTGCGTCGCACAAGATTCTTGACATTTTTGTGCGTTGCACTAATTGTGGGCAGAGTCAGGGAGCCGGGGCTTCCCGACGAGAGCCAGGGAAAAGGATTGCGAATGTTCAAGGTTGAAGACTTTCAGAACTACGGGAAAGAGCAGTTCGAGCAGTGCGTCGCCTCCGCGACCTCGGTGCAGCACGGCCTCCAGGCGATCGCGAGCGCCTATGGCGACTACACCAAGAAGTCGTTCGAAGACACCAAGTCCTTCGTCGAGAAGCTTTCCGGCGTGAAGTCGCTGGACAAGGCCATGGAAGCCCAGACCGATTTCGCCCGTTCCGCCTACGAGACCTTCGTCGCGGAATCGCAGAAGATCGCCGGCCTCTACAGCGACCTCGCCAAGCAGGCGTTCAAGCCGGTCGAGACCATCGTCTCGAAGTTCACCCCGGCCGCCAACTAAGCCTTCCCGGTCATCCTGGAATCAAAAAGCCCGGCTGATCCAGCCGGGCTTTTGTTGTTGTTGTTGTGGCGGGTGGCCTCAGCGCGCCACGCGCAGCTTGGACAGCGAGGTGCCGATGTCCTTGAACACCGAAACGGTCTGGTCCGCCGACGTGACCAGATAGAACTTGTCGGAGCTGCTGGCGCAATATTGCAGCACGCTCGAGGTCGCATCGTGGCCGGTGTTGACCTGCACCGTGTAGATCGTGATGTTCGCGGCCTTGGCGTTGTCGCACAGCTTCTTCTGCCGCGCGTCGATCTGCGAGGCATTGTTGTACCAGCGGTTCTGCGTGTTCAGACCGTCCGAGAGCAGCACGATCGCGTCCTTGTAGGTGTAGTTGGTGTCCTTGGCCGGCGCGTTCATGGGATCGCCGGTCGACAGCGTCATCCAGCCCCAGGCGAGCCCGATGCCCTGGTTGGTGTTGCCGGTCGGCTTCATGTTGTCGATCACGGTCTTGAGCGAGGACCAGTCGTAGCTCAGCGGCACGATCGGCTGCAGATAGGCCGAGCTTCCGGATCGGCAATACGAATATTGGTCGGCCGGGAACAGCGTCCCCGCATTGCCGCTGGTCGGCGTGGTGTTCTTGGTGTCGTAGTCCTGGTCGCGGTCGACCACGCAACCGGTCCAGGTGCTGTGATCGGCCGGCGTCCACTTCCAATTGTTGCAATTATTGTTGCTGCCCGATGTGCAACTCCAGCTGCCGTTGGCGGCGTCCCAGTCGCTGAAGTCGATCCAGTACTTGTTGTAATTGCTGGCGCCGACATTGACGTCCTTGGCGAACGGCACGATCGAGATGTAGACGTCGCCATTGGTCTTGGCGAGGGCGCTGAGCTGATCGACGAGGTTCTTGGCGGCGGTCTGCATCGCCGGCATCTTGCCGTCGTCGGCCATCGATCCGGTGTTGTCGAGCACCATGGCGACGCGCATGCGCACCAGGCCCCAGGCGCTGGTGGATGTGGTGCCGATGTCGAGCGTCGGGAAGCCGGCGATCTTCATGAAGCTGGTCGTGTAGGTGCCGCTTCCGGTGACCTGGATCGTCGAGCCCATACTGGTGCTCGCGGTGTAGGTGGCCGCGACGCTGACCGTCGGGATCGCGTTGGTGCCGGTGAACAGCGCGTTGAAATACTGCTGCGCCTTGGTGCTCAGCTGCGACGTGGTGATGGCACCGGTCGACAGGTCCTTGGAGAGCATCAGCGCGGTGGAGTCGAGGGCGGCCTGCATCGAGGTGCGGGCCTGGACTGCACGGCTGTAGTCGACCGCGGCGCCGATGAATGTCAGCACCGGGACCAGCGCGATGGCGAAGATCACGGCGATATTGCCTTGCTCGGCCGCTGCAAAGCGGGCGAGCTGTCGACCAAGACGGCGGATAACGGGCAGGCGAAACATGACGATCCCCGAAATCTGTAAATTTTGCCCGATTTCGCGCCAAGCCCTTGAACGGCAGGTAAACGGGGCCGTAGAAAACCGGAGATACCCCGCGAGAAACCGTCGCGGCCGCGTTGCAGCCGGGTTCCTGGTCAACAGGTTCTAAACGGGTGGGCGGAAATTTTTGTCAAATCGATCCGGATTGATTAACCTTGGCCAGGATCGCCCGGACCGGAGTCGGGACCGCCGCGGCCGCATCGGCCAGACCTTTGCACGCTTGCGGCGAGCCGGGGGCAGGCCCATATTGCTAGCGAACGATCCGGCTGGACCGGATCCGTCGGGAGCGGCGATCCAACAAGGCGGCGCGCCAGTGCGAAGCTCCGGAGGGCGGGGTTGCGCGGCGAGCCGTAATCCGCTTCCGTTGGGAATTTGAACACCTGAGCCATGCCGCACCTGTCTTCCAGACTCGACCTGTCCGCGCCAGCCGCTGCCCACGCTCCGCGTATGAGCAATGACGACAACCGCTCGGGCGGCCCGACTGCGCCGAGCACGTCGGTCATCACCAAGGTCAAGCCCAAGACCAAGCGGCCGAACCTGTATCGCGTGCTGATCCTGAACGACGACTACACGCCGATGGAATTCGTCGTCCACGTGCTCGAGAAGTTCTTCCAGAAGGATGTCGAGGCTGCGACCAAGATCATGCTGCACGTCCATCACCACGGCATCGGCGAGTGCGGGGTGTTCACCTACGAGATTGCCGAGACCAAGGTGACGCAGGTGATGGATTTCGCCCGCAAGCACCAGCATCCGCTGCAATGCGTGATGGAAAAGAAGTAATCGCGCGTCGCGTTCCTTAGAGTGGTTCTGTTTGTGTGGTGTGTGACGGCAGCAGATCCCGCTGCATGATCCGACGAACATCGGCGCGCGCGTCAATCCTGCCCAAATGGGTAGTCCTGCCCAAATCGGAACGGGTTTTGCATTGAAAATACCGCAGGCGTGTCGCTGCCGAGTCGCGGAACCGGTCTTTCGCCGCGATCTTGTATAACTATATGTGACAAAGGTTGTTGTTGCCTGACCGGGCGATGGCGATCATGATGGTGGGGGCCATAGAGGACGCGAATGCCGACTTTTTCCCAAAGCCTTGAACAATCCCTGCATCGTGCACTGGCGATCGCAAACGAGCGTCATCACCAATACGCGACGCTCGAGCATCTTCTGCTCTCTTTGATCGACGATTCCGATGCAGCTGCGGTCATGCGCGCCTGTAGCGTCGATCTCGACAAGCTCCGCACGAGCCTCGTCAACTATCTTGAGACCGAATTCGAGAATCTGGTGACGGATGGCGCCGACGATGCCAAGCCGACGGCCGGTTTCCAGCGCGTGATCCAACGCGCGGTGATCCACGTGCAGTCGTCCGGTCGCGAAGAGGTGACCGGCGCCAACGTGCTGATCGCGATCTTCGCCGAACGTGAAAGTCATGCAGCGTATTTCCTGCAAGAGCAGGACATGACGCGCTATGACGCGGTCAACTACATCAGCCACGGCATCGCAAAGCGGCCTGGTGTGTCCGAGGCGCGCCCGGTTCGCGGCGTCGACGAGGAGACCGAGGCCAAGGGCAACGAGGACGCCAAGAAGAAGGGCGAGGCGCTCGAGACCTATTGCGTCAACCTCAACAAGAAGGCGCGCGACGGCAAGATCGATCCGGTGATCGGACGCAATTCCGAGATCAACCGTGCGATCCAGGTGCTGTGCCGCCGGCAGAAGAACAACCCGCTGTTCGTCGGCGAAGCCGGCGTCGGCAAGACCGCGATCGCGGAAGGTCTCGCCAAGCGCATCGTCGACAGCGAGGTGCCGGAGGTTCTGGCGGCTGCAACCGTGTTCTCGCTCGACATGGGCACGCTGCTCGCCGGCACGCGCTATCGCGGCGACTTCGAGGAACGCCTGAAGCAGGTGCTGAAGGAGCTCGAAGCTCATCCCAACGCTATCCTGTTCATCGACGAGATCCACACCGTGATCGGTGCGGGCGCGACCTCGGGCGGGGCGATGGATGCCTCGAACCTGCTCAAGCCGGCGCTCGCCTCGGGCACCATCCGCTGCATGGGCTCGACGACCTATAAGGAATACCGGCAGCACTTCGAGAAGGACCGCGCGCTGGTGCGGCGCTTCCAGAAGATCGACATCAACGAGCCGACGGTCGAGGATGCGATCGCGATCCTCAAGGGCCTCAAGCCTTATTTCGAGGACTACCACCGGCTGAAATACACCAACGAGGCGATCGAGGCTGCGGTGCAGCTGTCCTCGCGCTACATCCACGACCGCAAGCTGCCCGACAAGGCGATCGACGTGATCGACGAGTCCGGTGCGGCGCAGATGCTGGTGGCCGAGAACAAGCGCAAGAAGACCATCGGCATCAAGGAGATCGAGACCACGATCGCCTCGATGGCGCGGATCCCGCCGAAGAGCGTGTCGAAGGACGATGCCGAGGTGCTCAAGCATCTCGAGCAGACCCTGAAGCGCACCGTGTTCGGTCAGGACAGGGCGATCGAGTCCCTTGCCGCTTCGATCAAGCTGGCGCGTGCCGGCCTGCGCGAGCCGGAGAAGCCGATCGGCTGCTACCTGTTCTCGGGTCCGACCGGCGTCGGCAAGACCGAGGTCGCCAAGCAGCTCGCGGCGACGCTCGGCGTCGAGCTGCTGCGCTTCGACATGTCCGAATACATGGAGCGGCACACCGTGTCGCGCCTGATCGGCGCGCCTCCCGGCTATGTCGGCTTCGACCAGGGCGGCCTGCTCACCGACGGCGTCGACCAGCATCCGCATTGCGTCGTGCTGCTCGACGAGATCGAGAAGGCACATCCTGATCTCTACAACGTGCTGCTCCAGATCATGGACCACGGCCGGCTCACCGACCACAACGGCAAGCAGGTCAACTTCCGCAACGTGATCCTGATCATGACCACGAATGCGGGCGCGGCGGATCTCGCCAAGCAGGCGTTCGGCTTCACGCGCTCGAAGCGGGAAGGCGACGACCACGAGGCGATCAACCGGCAGTTCGCGCCGGAATTCCGCAACCGTCTCGATGCCATCGTCTCGTTCGGCCATCTCAGCGTCGAGGTGATCGGCACCGTCGTCGAGAAGTTCGTGCTTCAGCTCGAGGCGCAGCTCGGCGATCGCGACGTCACCATCGAGCTGTCCGAACCCGCCAAGGCCTGGCTGGTCCAGCACGGTTACGACGAGCAGATGGGTGCGCGTCCCATGGCACGCGTGATCCAGGAGCACATCAAGAAGCCGCTGGCCGACGAGGTGCTGTTCGGCAAGCTCAAGGGCGGTGGCCACGTCCGCGTCGTCCTCGTCAAGGACGAGGCCGACGAGACCAAGGACAAGATCGGCTTCGAGTTCGTCGAGGGCCCGGTCACGCCGAAGCAGGAAAAGCTGCCCGGCACCCGCAAGCGCCCGCCGGGCAAGTCCAAGCCGGGCGGCGGCCCCGGCGGCTCGAAGGGGCCGACCTCGAAGGGCCCGCTGGTCAAGGCTTGATCGCGAGCGACATGAATCGAAAAGGCCGGCTGCAAAGCCGGCCTTTTTGTTTTGGCGAAGCCGGCAGCGCCTCGCTCTAAACCAGGCGTCGCGCGCTCAATCGCCCTTCATCCGCTGCCCGTCCTGCACCCGCACATGCTCGGCGCCGCGCGCGCCGGTGGGCGACAGGCGCAACATGCTGAGCAGTGCGCCGCATAGCGCAAAGCCGACGGCGGCCAGCAGCGCGATCCTGGTTCCTTCCTGCGGATAGCGGCCGAGGAACAGCGCGACCAGGGCAGCGCCGGTGGTCTGGCCGAGCAGCCGGGCGGTGCCGAGCATGCCGCTGGCGCCGCCCGTGCGCTCGCGCGGGGCGGCGGCGATCATGGTGCGGTTGTTCGGCGTCTGGAACAGGCCGAAACCGAAGCCGGCGAGCGCCATGCGCCAGGCGATGTCGAAGGCGCCGGGCTCGGCCGGCAGCATGGCGAGCGAGGCGAGCCCGCCTGCGAACAGCAAGAGGCCAATGCCGCCGAGCAGGCCGGCCGGGTAGTGCTCGACCAGCCGCCCGGCGAGCGGGGCGGCGAACGCAACCGTGATCGGCCAGGGCGTGATCAATAGCCCCATATGCACGGCCGAATAGCCGAAGCGGCTTTGCAGGTAGAACGGGATCGCGACGAAGGCGAGCATCTGGGCGCAGAAGGAGGCGATCGAGGTCGCGATCGACAGCGCGAAGATCGGGATGCGCAGCAGATCAACCGGCAGCAGCGGCGCGGCCATATGCGTCTCGCGCCAGATCAGGGCGGCGCCCGCGACCGCGGCGATGGCGAATTCGATCAGGCAGGTGAGAAGCGGCTCGCCATGGCCGACGCTGTCGACCGCGAAAATGCCGACGCCGAAGGTGACGGCGCTCAGCCCCGCGCTCTGCCAGTCGAACGAATGCGCCGCGAGGCGCGTGTGCGGCAGGCACCGCGCCCCGAGGACAACCGCGACCGCACCGATCGGCACGTTGATCGCGAACAGCCAGGGCCAGCTGCCCACGGCCAGGATGCCCGATGCCAGCGTCGGCCCGACCGCCGCCGATACCGCCACGACGAGCGCGTTGCGCGCAATGCCGCGCCCGAGCAGCGCATGCGGATAGGTAAAGCGCACCAGCGCGGTGTTGACGCTCATGATGCCGGCCGCGCCAAAACCCTGGATGATGCGCGCGATCGTCAGCATCGGCAGCGATTGCGCGACCGCGCAAAACGCGGAGGCGATGGTGAACAGTGCAAGTCCGGCCAGGTAGACGCGCCGGTAGCCCACGATCTCGCCGAGCGAGGCGAGCGGCAGCAGCGAGATGGTGATGGCGAGCTGGTAGCCGTTGACGATCCAGATCGAGAAGGCCGGGCTCGCCTTGAGGTCGGCCGCGATGGTCGGCAGCGCCACATTGGCGATGGCGCCGTCAATCACGGACATCGTGATGCCGAGCGCGATGGTGAGAATGGCCCATCGGCGCTGCGGCAGCGGCAGGCCGTCGGCCTGCTCGATCGTGACTGTCGACATTGTGAGCGGCGTCTGGTTTGGCGAATCAAACGTGCCAGCTGGCGGAGTATTGCGCCAACCGGACAGGACCGCGATAGTTCCGCAACCGGTCTCCACGACCGGCGTGGTCATCTTGCGCCAGATGTAGAGCTCAATAAGCCCGCGCCGAGGCAGATCGACCGGCTGCTAGACCGCCGGTGGATTACGGTCCGTGAAGGTCACGCGCTGGTGCCAATAGGGATAGGGTAGCGTCACCTTGCTCGCCTCATCGAGCTTGGCGATCTGGTCCTTGGTCAGCGACCAGCCGACCGCGCCGAGATTCTCGCGCAGCTGCGCCTCGTTGCGCGCGCCGATGATCAGTGTCGACACCGTCGGACGCTGGAGCAGCCAGTTCAGCGCGATCTGCGACACGCTCTTGCCGGTTTCCTTCGCGACCTCGTCGATCGCATCGACCACGCGATAGACGTGCTCGTCCGGCACGGGCGGACCAAACTCGGCCGTCTTGGGCAGGCGGCTCACCTCGGGCTTCGGCTGGCCGCGGCGGATTTTTCCGGTGAGGCGTCCCCAGCCGAGCGGCGACCAGACAACGGCGCCGAGCCCCTGGTCGAGGCCGAGCGGCATCAGCTCCCATTCGTAGTCGCGTCCGATCAGCGAATAGTAGGTCTGATTTGCGACGTAGCGCGGGAAGCCGTGCTTGTCGGCGACTGACAGCGATTTCATCAGGTGCCAACCCGAAAAATTCGAGACGCCGACATAGCGGATCTTGCCGGCGCGCACGAGCACATCGAGGGTGCTGAGCACCTCCTCGGGCGGCGTGAAGGCGTCGAAGCCGTGGAGCTGGAACAGGTCGATGTAATCGGTGCCGAGCCGGCTCAGCGAGGCGTCGATGGCGGTGAGCAGATGCTGCCGCGACGAGCCGATGTCGTTGGGGCCATCGCCGAAGCGGAACGTCGCCTTGGTCGAGACCAGCACCTTGTCGCGGCGGCCCTTGATGGCTTCGCCGAGAACGCGCTCGGATTCGCCGAGCGAATAGACGTTCGCGGTGTCGAACATCGACACGCCAGCCTCGAGGCAGATATCGAGAAGACGCCGCGCTTCGGTTGCGTCCGTCGTGCCCCAGGCGGCAAGGCGGCCGACGCCGCCGAACGTGCCGGTCCCAAGACTCAAAGCGGGCACCATGAGGCCTGACCGGCCCAAGCGTCGGTATTCCATTGATCTGCTCCTCGGCCGGCCGCTGATTGATCAGTGCGGCCTTGGGGTGCAATGGTAATGCAAGTACGCGCGCTGTCCTACGCCACGCTCACATACCGGCCTTGCTTGGAAACGGCCTAGTCGTGCAGACGCATGTCATCGAGTGCGGCATCGGCAACGCGTGGACCGGGCGTCTTTGCCGAAGACTGCGCCTCGACCTGTGTCGCGGCCGCCGGAAAACAGGCGACTTCGGTGTCACGCGCCTGC
Source organism: Bradyrhizobium genosp. SA-4 str. CB756 (assembly GCF_000473125.1). Classification (NCBI taxonomy): domain Bacteria; kingdom Pseudomonadati; phylum Pseudomonadota; class Alphaproteobacteria; order Hyphomicrobiales; family Nitrobacteraceae; genus Bradyrhizobium; species Bradyrhizobium genosp. SA-4. The sequence continues at coordinate 2,456,778 of NZ_KI421499.1, forward strand.
CGCGGCAGGAGCGTCAGGCTCCAGCCCACCAGGACGAGGACTGCGAGCCGGATCGCGATCACACCCAGCAGCAGCTCAGATCCGCTTATCGTGCCGTGAGTCCTCATGTGGGCCAGCCTGATCCAGGCTGCGAGGCAAGACAATCTGGAATTGGCGAGCATTGCCTTCGCTTACGGCGAAGGCTCGAGGTGATGGCTGACCGTCAGTGCCGCAGCTGGCTCTGCCGGAAGTCGCGCGGCGACATCCCAAAATGCTCACGGAAGACGCGGCCGAAATGCGAGAGGTCGTTAAAGCCCCAGGCAAACGCGATCTCGCTGATGTGGCGGTGCGCAAGCACGGGCGAAGCGAGGTCGCGCCTGCATTGGGCGAGACGCTCGGCAAGCACATAGCGCTGGAACGACATGTCCTCGTCGGCGAGCAGATCGTTGACGTAGCGCGGCGAGATGCCGAGTGCGGCGGCGGTTTCCGCCGGCGAGAGTTCGGGATCGGAGAGGCGCGCGCGGATGTGCGCCTTCAGCCGGTAGAGCAGGGCGGAACGGTGAGTCGAGGACGGCAGGGATGCCTTGCCAAGCCGTTCGCTCAGTGCCATCGCCAACAGATCGACGGCCTGCTCCGACAAGGCCGCGGCATGATCCGGCGCAAGCTGGTCCGCGCTCTGGCAAAGCCGGAAGATGAAATCGTACGCCAGCCTCTCCAGCGGTGCGTCAGCCCCGAACGACATCGCAGTGAGCGTCTCGGTGGCGCCGAGTCGCCGCTGCAACATCTCGCGCGGCACCTTGAAGATGGTCTGCGTGAAGGCGTCGTTGAACTTCAGCTCATAGGGCCGCGTGGTGTCGTAGAGCGCGAATTCGCCGGGATGGATCACGGTCTCGCGGCCGTCCTGCACCACGCCGCCGTGACCGCGGTTGCCGAGCGCGACGAGCACGAAATCCTGATCCGAACGCGCGATGCGCGAGGGCGTGCGGAACACGTGCTGGCGGTCGGAGCAGACCTCCGAGCACACCGCCTTGCCGAGCGGGGCCTGCGTGACCGAGCCGCGAAAGGCGCTGCCGAGATCGGACTTGCAGTCGAGCCCGACGAAGACGTCGCAGACGATGTCCTGCCACAGCGCCAGCCGCCGGTAGCCGGGGCTGCCGTCTGTCGTGAACTGGATTGGCATCGGCAAGCCTCCCTTTCACATCCTGCAAAACTGCATGCTGGCGCGGATCGAGCCTTGGCGGAGGCAAATTCCGTACCGGGTCGGCGCTTCCGTCCAGTCGAGTTTTTGTTCCGCCGCGGTCGAGCGCGCGGCCGCCCGGCTTGGCCAAATAGACTGCATCGGACGTGGCTTCCGATCAACCGGCAATGGAGGCGGGAATGGGCATCGAACATCCGAAATACAAGGTGGCGGTGGTGCAGGCGGCGCCGGTCTGGCTCGATCTCGACGGCTCGATCGACAAGTCGGTCGCGCTGATCAGGGAGGCCGCCGAGAAGGGCGCCAAGCTGATCGCCTTTCCCGAGGCCTTCATACCCGGCTATCCCTGGCACATCTGGATGGACTCGCCGGCCTGGGCGATCGGCCGCGGCTTCGTGCAGCGCTATTTCGACAATTCGCTGGCCTATGACAGTCCGCAGGCCGAGCGGCTGCGCGAGGCCGTGCGGAAAGCGCGGCTCACCGCTGTGATCGGCCTGTCCGAGCGCGACGGCGGCAGCCTCTATCTCGCGCAATGGCTGATCGGGCCCGACGGCGAGACCATCGCAAAGCGCCGCAAGCTGCGGCCGACCCATGCCGAGCGCACGGTCTATGGCGAGGGGGACGGCAGCGATCTTGCTGTCCACGCGCGGCCCGACATCGGGCGCCTGGGGGCGCTGTGCTGCTGGGAGCATCTCCAGCCGCTGTCGAAATACGCGATGTATGCCCAGAACGAGCAGGTGCATGTCGCGGCCTGGCCGAGCTTCTCGCTCTACGATCCGTTCGCGCCAGCGCTCGGGGCGGAGGTCAACAACGCGGCCTCGCGCGTCTATGCGGTCGAAGGCTCCTGCTTCGTGCTCGCGCCTTGCGCGACCGTCTCGCAGGCGATGATCGACGAGCTCTGCGACCGGCCCGACAAGCACGCGCTGCTGCATGCCGGCGGCGGCTTTGCCGCGATCTACGGCCCCGACGGCAGCCAGATCGGTGACAAGCTGGCGCCGGACCAGGAGGGCCTCTTGATCGCCGAGATCGATCTCGGAGCCATCGGTGTCGCCAAGAATGCGGCTGATCCCGCCGGGCACTATTCGCGGCCGGACGTGACGCGGCTCCTGCTCAACAGCAAGCCCTACAAGCGCGTCGAGCAGTTTGCACTGCCGGTCGATACCGTCGAGCCCACGGACATCGGCGCGGCGGCGAGCTGATCGCCGAGAGCAAGGGGAGAGCACGATCATGGAATCCGCAATTCCTCTGCATCTCGAAACGGCGCGTACGCGCCACAAGCGCGTGCCTGATGACTACCAGCCGCCATATCCGTCCTTCGTGGCGCGCTACAAGCCGGCCGTGAGCCGCGTCGTGATGGCCTATTTCGGTATCCAATATCGCGGCACGGCGCCGGCGGCCGCAACAGCGGCGCTGGAAGACATCGCCGGGCTCTTCGTGGAGAACGGCCCACCGCATTGGGACCGCGCGCATTATGTCGACCAGGCCGGCTACGAGACCATCGTCTCGGTGGCCTATTGGGACGACGTCGCGCGCTTCGACGCCTGGTTTGCGCCGGCGCGCGAGGCCTGGACTGGAAAGCCGCGCGAAGGCATCGGCACCTTCATCGAGGTGCTGCGTCCTGCCGTCGCGCGGCACGAGACGCTGTTCTCCTCGCCCGACCGGCCCGAAGGCGTCGCCGTCATCGCAGGCGGCATGAGCGGCGAGATACAGGAGCACGCTTATTGGGGCGGCATGCGCGATCGCATTCCGCTGTCGCAGACCGATCCGATGTCGCCGGGCGGTGCGCCTGAGCTGATCCGCGATGGCGCGCGACTCCGCGTCAAGGCACACGATAATCTGTGCCTGATCCGCTCGGGGCAGGACTGGAGCGATACCGAGGCGTCCGAGCGGAAGCTCTATCTCGACGACGTCGAGCCGGTGCTGCGTGAGGGCATGGATTTTCTGCGCGACGACGGCCTTGGCATCGGCTGCTACGCCAACCGCTACATGCGCGTGCTCGCGGATGACGGCAGCGCGAGCGAAAAGTCCTACGGCCAGAGCTGGTGGAAGAGCCTCGCTGCGCTCGAGCGCTGGGCGGAGTCGCATCCGACCCATGTCAGGATCTTCGGCGCCGCGATGAAATACCTCTCGACGCTCGGGCCGTCAGCCAAGCTGCGGCTTTATCACGAGGTCACGGTGGCTGCCGCGGACGAGCAGTTCTTCGAGTATCGGAACTGCCACGCGAGGACCGGCATGCTTGCGGCGGTGGAAACCGTCAGCGCCTAAAGCGCGATGAGATTAGGATGAATCGTCATCGCGCTTTAGCTTATTGTTTGAGCATGATCTTTTCGGAAAACCGCTGCGCACTTTTCCGGATCATGCTTTAGGCCACGCAGTGGCCGAGCAGCTCGGGATGCGCGGCGCAGATGTGATGCGCGCCGGCATCCCGCAGCTCGGCCTCGCTGCCATAGCCGTAGAGCACACCGATCGCGGTCATGCCGTTGGTGCGCGCGCCGACCACGTCATGGCTGCGGTCGCCGATCATGATCGCATCGGCGGGATCGACCTTGGCCTCGTCGAGCGCATAGCGCAGCAGGTCGCGCTTGTCGACGCGCGTGCCGTCGAGCTCGGAGCCGAACACGCGCTCGAAATAGGGCCGCAGGCCGAAATGATCGACGATGCGGGTGGCATAGACTGCCGGCTTGCTGGTCGCCACGAACATGCGCTGATGCGTCGCGGCAATCGAGGACAATGTGTCCTTGATCCCGCCATAGGCCTCGTTCTCGAACAGGCCGACATCGCTGAAGCGCTCGCGATAAAGCAGGAGCGCGCGGTCGGCGAGTTCCGAGCTGCCGGTGAGCTTCTCCAAGCTGGCATGCAGGGGCGGGCCGATGCACCAGGTCAGCTCGTCCTCGCTCGGCACCGCGACGTTCAGCCGCTCCAGGGCGTACTGGATCGAGCGGGTGATCCCGGGTTTCGGGTTGGTCAGCGTGCCGTCAAGATCAAAATAGATTGTTTGCATCCGGGCCCGTCCCCTTGGGGTAAGACGGGTCCGTTGCTAGTCGGATCAGGCGTCAAGTCAAGGCCCGTCGCGTCATTGCTGCCGGGCCCATGCGACGATCGCTGCGGCGTCTGGACCGGCCTGGGCTTCCCAGGTGGCGATCGTGCCGGTCGCGGCGTTGCGGAGCGCTCCGATGAGAGATTGCGGCGCGGGCTCGGCGATGGTGACGCCGTTGTCGCGCATGCGCGCGTAATTTTCGGCGGTGCGATGGGCGAGCAGCGCGAACTGGCTCTGCTCGGTCTCGGCCGCGGCCGCCATCACCTCGCGCTGCATCGGCTCGGACAGCTCCGCGAACGCTTCGCTGCGGACGAAGGCGATCGAGATCGGCATCGCATAATTGATGGCCGTGAAATGCGGCAGGAAGTCCCAGAGCTTGCGTCCCGCACCGCCATCGCCGGAGGTGAGGAAGGCGTTCAGCTGGTGTTCCTTCAGTCCGGCGAGCGCCTTGTCCATCGGTAGGAACTGCGCATTGGCGCCGGCGGTGCGCATCACCGCGCTGGAATTGGCGTCGTAGGCGCGCAAATTCAGCTTCGGCAAATCGTCGGCGCCGCCGAGCGCATGATCGGACCAGAGGCCCGTCGCCGGCCAGATCGTCACATAGAGCAGCTTCAGCCCGCGAGTGGCGAACGCCTTCTCGTAGAGCGTGCGGGCCCGCGCATTGGTGGCGCGCGCGACGTCGACCGATTGCACCAGGAAGGGCAGGGTGGACAGGCCGAGCACCGGGTCGAGGCCGGACAGCGCGCCCGCAAAGGCATCGCCACCGGCGATGCGGCCATCCAGCGCCGCTCGCGGCATCTCGCCTGAATTGATCTTGAGCTCGTTGTCGAACGCGCTCGTCACAGTCACGAAACCGTTTGTGCGCACTGCGACGCGATCGGCGAAAGTGGTGAGGCCAATGCCGGAAATGTTGTTTTGCGGGTATTCGGTGGTCATCCGCCAGCTGACTTGCGCCAGTGCCGGCGCGGCGGACAGGACGAGGGCGGCTAGGGCCAGGATCGCGCGGATCCGTTTGGCGGGGGAGTGCATTGGGAGAAACAGGTCAGGCAGCATATATTGGCAACTCGTCGAACCATGGCACGATGCCACAACATGGCGGATCATCTTGTCGCATGTGGCGCCGGTAGGCGCCACAGCGTTGCTTGGGCAGAGTTGGCGCGAATTGCGTCAATCCTCGTTGTCGCGCTGCTCGTCCCGACGTCGCAGGCGGCGGCGTGGGACAGCTCGCCGGCAAAGACCAATGTCGCTGTTCCCAGCGTCGAGGAGCTTGCGATGCCGCCGCCAAAGCCGGCGGATGCGCGCGAGAGTGACACGCGGGAATCGATCTGCCTGATCGTCGAAGCTGCGGCCCGCGATGCCAACCTGCCGCTGGAGTTCTTCGCCCGCGTGATCTGGCAGGAGAGCCGCTTCCAGGCCGATGCGGTGGGGCCGATGACGCGTAGCGGCGAGCATGCCCAGGGGATCGCGCAGTTCATGCCGGGCACCGCGAGCGAGCGCGGGCTGCTCAATCCCTTCAATCCTGTCCAGGCGCTGCCGAAGTCGGCCGAATTCTTGAACGAGCTGCGGAACCAGTTCGGCAATCTCGGCCTCGCGGCCGCCGCCTACAATGCCGGCCCGCGTCGGGTGCAGGAATGGCTCGCCGGCACCGGCGGCATGCCGGAGCAGACCCGCAACTATGTCTATGCCATCACCGGCGCGAGCGTCGATGCATGGGCCAAGGCCGGCAGCACCGGCAAGGGGCCGCCGAGCTCGCCGCCGACCAGCTGCCGCGATCTGATGGCGCTGCTCAAGCGCGCGCCAAATCCGTTCGTCGCCGAGCTCGAGCAGCATGTGGAGCTCGCCGCCGCAAAGATCTGGGGCGTGCAGCTCGCGGCCGGCTTCGACCGCAACAAGGCGCTGGCGATGTATTCCCGGGCCGTCACGAAGCTGAGCGCCGTGATCGGCGAGCGTGATCCGAGCCTGCTGAGCTCGGTGATGCGCAGCCGTGGCACGCGCGCGTTCTACCAGGTGCGCATCGGCGCGGACACCCGCAACGAGGCGGATGATCTGTGCAATAAGATCCGCAAGGCCGGCGGCGCCTGCTTCGTGCTGAAGAACCGGGGCGTGAGCGGGTAGGTCTGCTGTCTCCCCGCGCATGCCAGCCCCGCCGCGTGCTTCCTTGACGCGGGCCGCCGCATTGCCCGTTATGCAGGCACGATTCCGCAACCTCGGCCGGCCGTCCCTTGGCGCTTCCTCCACTCGATTCCCCTCAATGGCAAAGTCCCTGGCGCGCCTTCGGCTGGGGGCTGCGCTCGATCATGCAGACGATCCTCACGCTCGTCCTGTTCGCGACCTATCTGGGCATCGGCGCGCTCGCCCATGACAGCCATTTCAGCCTGCTGTGGGCGCTCTGCTCGACGCTGTTCGTCTGGGCAGGTCCGGCGCAGATCATCCTGATCACCACGCTCGGGTCGGGTGCGACCATCATCCAGTCGGCGATCGCGGTGACCGTCAGCGCCATCCGCCTGTTTCCCATGGTGGTCTCGGTGCTGCCGCTGATGCGCACGCCGACGACCAAGCGGCGGGAGCTGTTCTTTGCGGCGCATCTCACCGCCGTGACGCTGTGGGTCGAGTGCCATCGCTTCCTGCCGCAGGTGCCGCGCGAGCGGCGGATCGCCTTCGTCAACGGGCTTGGCTTCGGTCTGGTCTCGGTGTGCCTCACCGCCAACACGGTCGGCTATTTCCTCGCCGCCAACCTGACGCAGACGCTGGGCGCGGCGATCCTGATGCTGACGCCGCTGTCGTTCCTGTTCTCGACCGCGCGCAACAGCCGTGAGGTCGCCGACGTCGTTGCGCTGGCGCTCGGGGTTCTACTCTATCCGCTGGCCGCGAAGATGAACTCCGGGCTCGACATCCTCGTCAGCGGCCTTGTGGCCGGCACCATCGCCTATGGCGTGCATTGGTGGCGCGAGGTGCGCGCATGAGCTACGCGCAGCTCATCGGCGACTGGCATGCGCTCGTCGTGCTGTTCGTCGCCGGCGTCGTTCCCAACCAGATCTGGCGCATGCTGGGCCTGTGGTTCGGTGGCGGCATCGACGAGGGTTCGGAGTTGCTGGTCTGGGTGAGGGCGGTCGCGACCGCGATCCTGGCCGGCGTCATCGCCCAGATCGTGGTCCAGCCGCCGGGCGCGCTGGCCAGCGTGCCGGATGCCTTGCGCTACGGTGCGGTCGGCGCCGGCCTCATCGTCTTCCTGCTGACCCGCCGCTCGATTTTCGCGGGCGTGGTGACGGGCGAACTCTTCATGCTGGCCGGCAAATGGTGGTTGGGCTAAAACCGCCGGTGAACAGCCAAGGAACTGGAAATATGGTTCGCGAAAACGAGCTCCGCGAGGGCGAGGTCGCCATCGAGCTGCCGCCTGTGGAGGATGCCGGCCTCGTCTTCATCGGCCGCATCCGTACGCCCTGGACCTCGCGGCTGGAGACGCCGCGGCAGGGGCGTCATGACGGCCCGATCTGCCGGCTCGAGATTTTTGAGCCGTTCGTGCCCGCGATCAAGGGCGTCGATTTCTACAGCAATCTCGAAGTGCTGTACTGGCTCGACAAGTCGCGCCGCGACATCGTTCTGCAAAGCCCGAAGAACAACGAGAAGACCCGCGGCACCTTCTCGCTGCGCTCGCCGGTGCGGCCCAATCCGATCGGCACCTCGATCGTGAAGCTGGTCGGCATCGAGGGAAATACGATTCTGGTGCGCGGCCTCGACTGCATCGACAACACGCCGCTGATCGACATCAAGCCCGATCGCTGCGAATTCACCCCGCTGGCCGCGCCGCAGCCGGGGGACTTTCAGACGGAATGAGGCTCAGCCCTTCAGCGCCGCAATCAGCTTCGCCGCATGCTCCTCGAGCACCTTGATGTCTTCCTTGCGGCTCGCCGGCGGCAGCATCGCGACGCCGTCATGGCGTGGCATCACGTGCATGTGGAGATGAAACACCACCTGTCCGCCGGCAGGCTCGTTGAACTGCTGCACGGTGATGCCGTCGGCGTCGAATGCCTTCATCGCGGCGGCGGCGATCTTGTGCGCGCCGCGCGCGACATGGGCGTAGTCGTCCGGCTTGATGTCGAGGATGTTGCGGGCAGGGGTCTTCGGGATCACCAGCGTGTGGCCGGGCACGCGCGGCATGATGTCGAGGAAGGCGAAGACGTGCTCGTCCTCATAGACCTTGTTGCAGGGCAGCTCGCCGCGCAGGATCTTTGCGAAGATGTTGTTGGTGTCGTAGGCGGTCATGGCGGCTCCCAGGAATTCTGAGCTTGGAATTTTGCGCTTACTGTCACCAGCGACGGCAAACCGTCAAGGCGCCTCGCCGATGCCTTTGCGGAACGGGCCGAGCTCGGCGAGCTCTCGTCCGGCTTCCGCAACATAGGCGCGCTCGCGCTTGAGGTAATCGCCGATGGCGCGGCGCAGGCCGGGATCGGCAATGAAATGGGCGGAATGGGTCGTGCGCGGCAGGTAGCCGCGCGCGATCTTGTGCTCTCCTTGAGCGCCCGCCTCGACATGGGTGAGGCCGCGCTTGATGGCGAAATCGATCGCCTGATAGTAGCAGACCTCGAAATGCAGGAAGGGATGATGCTCGACCGCACCCCAGTTGCGGCCGAACAGCGTGTCCGAGCCGATGAAGTTGATCGCGCCCGCGATCCAGCGGTCGTTGCGGCGGGCCATCACCAGCAGCACGTCCTCTGCCATGGTCTCGCCGACCAGCGAGAAGAATTCGCGCGTGAGATACGGCCGGCCCCATTTGCGCGAGCCGGTCTCCATGTAGAATTCGAAGAACGCGTCCCAGGCGTCTTCGGTGATGTCCTTGCCGGTGAGCCAGTGGATGCTGATGCCGGCCGCCAGCGCATCGCGCCGCTCGCGCTTGATCGATTTGCGGTGGCGCGAGTTCAGCGTCGCCAGAAAATCGTCAAAACTCGCAAAGCCCTCGTCGCGCCAATGGAACTGCTGGTCGGTGCGCTGGAGGAAGCCGTGCTGGGCCAGCAGCTTCCACTCCGTCTCGCGGGCGAAGGTGACATGCACCGAGGAAGCCTTGCTGACACCGCACAGCGCGACCAGCCCGCTCGCCAGCGCCTCGGTGATATGCTCATGGTCGACGCCGTCGCGCACCAGCAGCCGTGGGCCCGTGGCCGGCGTGAAGGGAACCGAGACCTGAAGCTTTGGATAGTACCGTCCGCCGGCGCGCTCATAGGCATCAGCCCAACCGCGGTCGAAGACGTATTCGCCCTGGCTGTGTGATTTGAGATAGCAAGGCACGACGCCTGCGACGCGGCCGCCGATCTTGGCCACGAGGTGGCGCGGTCCCCAGCCGGTGCGGATCGTTGCCGAACCCGATTTCTCGACGGCAGATAAAAATGCGTGTGAGACGAACGGGTTATAGGCCGGTTTTGAGAGGCCGAGGGAGCCGCCTGGACGAGCGGATGAGGTTCCCGCGCCAAGCCCATTGCACTTGCCGCCGGGATTGGCGCAGGCGTCCCAATCCTCGGCAGACACCTCGCCAATGGAAGGGACCGCCTCGAGCGTGATTTCAGATGATGCCATCGATCCCAAGATCGTGCATTGCAGCAGCGACTTCAAGAGGCGGGGGAACACAGCTCTCGTGCCTCGGCTCTGCGCAGCAACGCTGGCGCGTTGCAGCGCCTCCGGGACACGAAAGCGCCGTTGGCAAGCCTACGGCACGAATCCCTCAAAGATCATCTGATCGGCATACTGCCCGACCCGCGTCCGCTGCTCGGGTGTGCGAACGGTCCAGCCCAGCAGGGCGCAGCCGAACACGTTGCGGGCGATCCAGGGGGCGGGGGCCGGGAGGTGGTCGACCTTGAAGGCGACGAAATGCGGCTGGGTCTGAAAACCGTGGCGCAGGTACAGCATGCTGTCGCGCTGCTCCTGGGTCAGGTAGGCCCAGTACTCGTCCTCATAGGTCTGCTGCGCGACGATGCCGCGCGGGCGGCTCGGCAACAGCTCGCGCAGCGCCAGCACCTGGTCGGGATCGAAGGACATCCCGACGGCGGGGCCGTCATAGGACGCCAGCACCTCGGCCATCCGCTTCACCAGCTTGCGGTCGCCGCCAAAATGGCTCTTCACCTCGATCACCAGCGGCACGCGGCCGGCGACCATGGCGCAGAGATCGCTGAGCGACATCATCCGCTCGTCGGTGTCCTTGAACTTGATCGCCCTCAGCTCCGCCGCGGTCTTCGAGACCACCTCGCCGGTCGCCTCGGTGAGACGGCCGAGCGCGTGGTCGTGGTGGATCATCGCCTCGCCGTCGGCGGAGAGCTGGATGTCGACCTCGATCGCGAAATTTCCGGCGATCGCAGCCTGCACCGCGCCCGGCATGTTCTCGACGATGCCGCGGGAGATGTCGTGCAGGCCGCGATGGGCGACCGGCCGGGCTGTCAGCCAATCCGGAGCGCGCATGCGCGTCAGGCGACCTCGAACACGCCTTCGACCTCGACCGCCGCATCCGCGGGCAGCGAGGCGACTCCGACGGTGGTGCGGGCGTGGCGACCCTTGTCACCGAAGGCGGCGACCATCAGGTCGGAGGCGCCGTTCAGCACCTTCGGCCCGTCCAGAAAGTCCGGCGCCGAGTTGATGAAGCCGCCGAGGCGTACCACGCGCACGACCTTGTCGAGGTCGCCGAGGGCAGCCTTGACCTGGGCCAGCAGGTTGACCGCGCAGCCGCGCGCCGCCGCAGCGCCGTCCTCGATCGAGACGCCGGCGCCGAGCTTGCCCTTGGCGATCAGCTTGCCGGCAGGGTCGAAGCAGACCTGGCCGGAGACGAACAGCAGATTGCCGGTGCGCACGAACGGCACGTAGTTGGCGACGGGGGTGGGGGCCTCGTGCAGCTTGATGCCCTGTTCCGCCAGTTTCTGCTCGACCGTGCCCGCCATGTTCGACCTCGTTGTCCAAAAATTCGTCCAGGATTCGTCAGCCGGGGCGCTATCTGTTGGCCCGGCACGTCCTGTTTCGCCCATCGTACCGCCACATGCAAGCAACCGGAGGCGACGCATTTTGTTGAGGCAGGGCAGGCGGTTCAACGCAAAGGCCGCAACTTTACGTGAAACGGCCTCAGTTGCGACGCAATGGAACAGTCATTAAAATGTCGAATCTGCGCTTTCGCCAAGGACGCGTCTCCAAGGAACAGACATGGTGCACCTTTTCCGGACTTCGCTCGGTGTGATGGCGCTCGCGGCGGCCAGTTTCGGCCCCGGCTGCGGGGCGCAGGCCGCCAACGGTCCGTTCCTCGCGCACCAGGCGCTGTATGATTTGAGCTTGGTGAAATCGCGCTCCAATTCGGTCAACAGCGCGCGCGGCCGCATTCTCTACAACTTCACCGGGAGCTCCTGCGAGGGCTACACCTCCGAATTCCGCCAGGTCTCCGAGCTCGACAGCGGCGAGGGCAAGGTCACGCTCAGCGACCTCCGCTCCAATTCCTGGGAAGATGCCGCGGGAAAAAGCTACCGCTTCAAGATCGAGACGCGGATGAACGAGGCCGATGCCGGCCGGGTCGACGGCTCGGCGGAGCGCGACGGCGACCACATCAATGTCAAGCTAAAGTTGCCGGCGCCCAAGACCTTCACCCTCGACGGCAAGATCGTGTTCCCGACCGAGCAGATCCAGCGCATCATCGCTGCTGCCAAGGACGGCAAGTCGCTGCTCGAGCTCTCCGTCTATGACGGCTCGGACGACGGCCAAAAGGTCTACAACACGCTGACCGTGATCGGCCAGCCGATCCCTGCCGACCGCGCCGCCACCTCATCCGATCCGTCGACCTCCGACGAGCACATGAAGTCGCTCAGGCGCTGGCCCGTCACCGTCAGCTATTTCGACCGCGAGTCCCAGCAGAAGGAAGGCGAGCAGACGCCGGTCTATGCGATGGCGTTCGAGCTCTACGAGAACGGCGTCTCCCGCCAGCTCGTGCTCGACTACAACGATTTCGTCATTTCCGGCGCCATGGGCAAATTCGACGTCAAGGACAGCAAGCCCTGTAACTAGGCACCAAGTCCCGGCGAGCATTTGCGCGCCAACAGCTTGAAGAAAAAGGGCGCAGCCTCGGAAAGGCTGCGCCCTCGATGTTTCAGGGCATGCGGAGCCGAGGCTCCGCCGCCGTTCGCGATCAAGCCGCCAGCGCGTTGGGCGCGAGGTTCGCCTGCTGCACGGCGATGTGCTCGGTGATCATGGTGCCGCCATGTCCATCCGAAGCCAGCGCGAAGTTCGCGGCCGAGTACTGGCCGAGCAGGGCCAGCGAGGCTGAATTGACGCCGTCGCTGATTGTCAGCGTGCCGCCGCCGTTGCCGGGATCGGCTGCGTAGCCCAGCGTCGTCCCCGCGCCGAAGGCGATGTCGCGGAGATCGATGATATCGGTGTCGCCGAAGCCGGAGATCTGACCCGAAAACAGGTCGGAGCTGTCGAGCTGAAGCGTGCCGCCTTCGCCCTCGAACGTGACGTCGACCGCAGCCCCGCCTACGGCAACATGCGCGAGACCACCGGAGATGATCGTGCCGTTGGCGACGCCGCTGTTCACGAGCTCGACGCCGCCGCTGTGGACGATCGTTCCGTTGGTGATGCCGCCGGACACGGTCTGGAGGCCGCCGCTGTTCACCACCGTGTCGTTGGCGATGCCCATGACGTTCTCCTTGCCGTGATTTCCGATCACGGTGTCATCGACGACGCCATAGACGTACTCGATGCCACCCAGATTGGTGGTGTTGTCGGCAGTGCCGTAGACGAACTGGTATCCGGCGCTGATGACCATGTTCATCGCAAGGCCGCCGACCTGGATCATGGCGTAGCCGCCGGCCAGCACCGTGGCATTCTTCGAGATGCCGCCGGTGTCGACGACCTCGTAGCCGCCGGAATTCACGGTCGTGTTCGTCGAGGTGGCACCGGCGCTGACGATCTCGTAGCCGCCACGATTGACCGTGGTCGCGAACGAGCTTCCGCCTGCGCTAACGAACTCGTAGCCGCCGCTGTTGACGATCGTGCCGCTGGTGACGCCGCCCGAAGTGACGACTTCGTAGCCGCCGCGGTTGACCACCGTACCGACCGCGAAGCCGTAGATCTGCACCTGCTGCGTTGCGCTGGTCAGGGTCGTGCCGCTCACCACGCCGCCGCCGAGCACGGTCTGCGTGCCGCCGGTCATCACCGTGTTGTTGGCGACGCCGTCCCAGACGATCTGGGCGCCACCGCTCATATGCGCGCCGTTGGCCGTGCCGCCGGCCAGCACATATTCGAAGCCGCCGCTCATGGCGGTGTTGTTCGCGACACCGCCGTTTCCGATGAACTGCCACCCGCTGGTCATCGTCGTGTTGATCGCAAGGCCGACGACGTCCTGCTGGCCGCCGGCAATGGTGGTGCCGCTCACGGTCGCGCCGCCATAGACGGCCTGGTAGATGGCGTTGCCGAGCGTCGTGCCGCTGGCCACGCCGCCGGAATAGACCCATTGCGCGCCGGCGCTCAGGTTGGTTCCGGTCGCGATGCCGCCGTCATAGATGGCCTGAACGCCGCCGCCGGTCGTGCCGCTCGCCGTGCCGCCGGAGTAGACGTTCTGCGTGGCGCCGTCCAAGGTGGTGTCGATCGCCTTGCCGCCGTTGAAGATGTTCATGACGGCGCCGCCGGCGATCGTCGCGTTGATGTCGGTGCCGAACACGTTCTCGACGGCAAGGCCGCCGAGGAAAGAGTCGACAGCCGTCCCGCCGGCGTCCACCACCAGCACGCCGCCGCCATTGACCACCGTCCCGTTGGCGGTGCCGCCGGCGTGGATCTCGAGCGTACCGCTCCACAGGACCAAGGTCCCGTCGACGGTCGCCCCGGAGCCGACCGCCAGAGTGTCGCCCGGCTGTACTACGTCAGTCATCGCATTTCTCCTGGTAAAATTCACTGTGTCCTATGTCCGTTTCGCGTCCCGAAGCCCGGGATGGTCTCGATCGTGCGTCTCACTTGGTCGAAGGTGATCAACCGCGTGCACTCGAATTGTCGCGGCGTATCCTTGTGGCGTGGACACCACAGGAAGTCTTTGTGGTCGAACCTGTGAACAGGATCGTTCCAGCAGGAATTGCAGGCGTGATAGTTGACGACGCGGTAGGGCGTCGTGAACTCGTTGGTCGGATGCGTGAAGCCGCTGATGAGCACGACCGGCGTTCCGCTCGCCCAGGCAAGCCATGACAGACCGCTCGACAGGCCGATGAAGAAGTCCGCGTGCTTGAGCCAGCGCGCACGCTCCTGGAGCGGGCGATCTCCCGTCTCGTCCTCGGCGCCGTGCGGAATCTGCGTCCACACCATGCCGGAGCCGTGAACGGGCTTCTGGTCGATGCAGATCACGCGATAGCCCGCTTGCTTCAGGAAGCGGACGGTCTCGCGCCAGCCGTGTGGATTATTCCAGTATTTGCACTGGGTCGTGCTCTGCACGGCGATGCAGACATAGGGCCCGGCGATGGGTGGGGTGTCATCCGCCACCGCAATCCGCGGCGGCTGCTCGGCGGGATCCACGCCGAGGATGTAGCCTGCGGTGCGATGCAGGCCGACATGGCGAAAGTCGCTGGGCTGATACACATGGTTCTGATCGTCGAAGAACAGCCCGATGTTGTACGTCGCGTAGTAGCGGCGGGGATCGACCTCGCCGTGACCGAGCAGCGTGATGTCCGGATAGGCCTTGCGAAACAGTGGGATGACCTTTTCGGACATCGTGCAGGTCAGGCGGCAGCCGTGGCGCTCGCGAAATCGGTCCGCGTAGGGAAACCACCCGATCGTATCGCCGAGCGTCATCTCGGGAAGCTGGATCAGGACGTCGCGATCTGTGGCCGAATAGTCGTGCTGGAGGACAACCTCGTTTTTGACCCGGATCTCGAGACGGATGCGCACGAAGTAGCGCTTGGTCGAATTGATGCGGCCCGACTTGATCTCGGTTTCGAACAGGACATTGCCGCTGTCGATATCGCTCAGCCTGGCTTGGTAGGGGCCGTTGCCGTCGGGGAGCAACACCCGGCAGCCGTCGTTGAAGTCGAAGCGGATGCCGAGCGGGCCGGACTGGGTCGGGATGTCGGCCGGCGGACGGAATGGCGGCTTGTCCGGCCCCGCCGACGGTGACCGCGCGCTCTGCGGCAACGGCGCGGCATCGCCCTGCGCGGGTGCCGGAGGCCGGGACGAGCCGTTCGTACCGGGAGCAGCTGTTGGGATGTGCGCAATATTCATAGGTGAGTGGTCGGCAAAATGGACTTCATCTGACGGTTTTGGCGCGGAATGGCTTGCGGTCGCTATCGCAACGACCGGGCCGTCGCTGTCGCGGCGACGGGTAGGCAATTACGACATGCGCATCAATTTTGTTATCATAACACAGTGAGTGATGGTTTATTCCCGTCCAATGTTATGTGATGTTGCGTCGCGTTGACGCGTCGGGCCGCGCCGAACGACGCCGCAAGGGTGTCGCGCCGATCATGAGAATCTGATCGGTGCATTTTCGATCATGAGGCCAAATAGGGCCTATTTTGTTGATGCGGAGAGCGATGCAGGCCTGAGGATAAGGTTCACCCAAATGTCGTCGGTGTTGAGTAAGACCCCCCTGATCGCGGGCGTCGGGATCGCCGTTCAATTGAATTTACGTTCGTATGTGAGTCGTGCTTGTTGCATATAACATATATCGCAAGAATATCATATGAATTTCTGCGCGGCCGCTCGCCTCATGCCCGACGAGGGATGTTGGGTGCAGCCGCGCGGCCGTCGAGGTGTCCGCGGGTGACTGAGTTGAGACATGACGGGGCGGCACATGGCTGAAGACGCGGCACGCGAGTCGTCCGGCGATCCGGGCCTTCACGCGATCGTCGCCTTGCTGCGTCTGAACGGCGTGGGGGCGAGCCCGGACCAGGTCCGGCATCAATTCGGCAACAATATCGGCGTCACCGAGATCCTGCGTTGCGCAAAGGGCTTCGGCCTGAAGGCGAAAACGGTCTCCACGAGGTGGGAGCGGTTCACCGGGATAGCGATGCCATGCATCGCGGTCTTGCGCGACGGCGGCTTTCTGCTGCTCGGCAAGGCCGGGGAGGACAAGATCATCGTGCAGGTGCCGGATGCCGCGAAGCCGGACCTGATGACCCGGGCCGAGTTCGAAGCCGTATGGGACGGCCGGGTGATCCTGGTCGCCAAGCGCTCGCTGTTGACCGACCTTTCCCGGCGTTTCGACATCACCTGGTTTCTGGGAGCGATCCACAAATACCGGCGGCTGCTCGGTGAGGTGCTGGTCGGCTCGCTCTTCCTCCAGCTGTTCGCGCTGGTCTCCCCGTTGCTGTTCCAGGTCGTGATCGACAAGGTGCTGGTCCATCGCAGCATGACCACCCTTGACGTCGTCGTGACCGGGCTGGTCGCGATCGCGATCTTCGAGACGATCCTCGGCGCGCTCCGGACCTACCTGTTTTCGCACACGACCAATCGAATCGACGTCGAGCTGGGCGCGCGGCTGTTTCGGCATCTCTTGGCGCTGCCGATCGGATATTTTCGGGCGCGCCGGGTCGGCGATTCCGTGGCGCGGGTGCGCGAGCTGGAGAACATCCGCAATTTTCTCACCAGCTCCGCGCTGACGATCGCGATCGATCTTTTCTTCACCATCGTCTTCATCGCGGTGATGTGGGTCTATTCGCCGCTGCTCACGCTGGTCACGCTGGCCTCGTTTCCATTCTATATCGCCATCTCGGCCGGCGTCAGTCCCGCGTTCCGCTGGCGGCTCGACGAGAAATTCCAGCGTGGCGCGGAGAACCAGGCATTCCTGGTGGAATGCGTCACGGGCGTCGAGACCCTCAAGGCGATGGCGCTGGAGCCGCAGATGCAGCGGCGCTGGGAGGAGCAGCTCGCAAGCTACGTCGCGGCGAGCTTTCGCGTCATCAGCCTCGGCAATACCGCGAGCCAGGCGATCCAGTTCGTCAGCAAGGTGGCGACG
Source organism: Bradyrhizobium genosp. SA-4 str. CB756 (assembly GCF_000473125.1). Lineage (NCBI taxonomy): Bacteria > Pseudomonadati > Pseudomonadota > Alphaproteobacteria > Hyphomicrobiales > Nitrobacteraceae > Bradyrhizobium > Bradyrhizobium genosp. SA-4. The sequence goes on from NZ_KI421499.1 coordinate 2,473,941, forward strand.
GCCGCGATCCTGTATTTCGGTGCAAGGCTCGTCATCGGCGGCGATCTGACCGTAGGCGAGCTTGTTGCGTTCAATCTCCTGGCCGGCCGCGTCAGCACGCCGGTGCTTCGTCTGGCCCAGATCTGGCAGGATTTCCACCAGGCGCGATTGTCGGTGCAGCGGCTGGGCGACATCCTGAACACGCCGGCAGAGCCCGTCTACACGCCGGGGCGCGCGGCGCTGCCGGCGATCCGCGGCGACATCAAGTTCGAGCACGTCACCTTTCGTTACCGGATCGACGGTCCCGAGATTCTCAGCGATGTGAGCCTGAGCGTGCCGGCGGGGCAGTTCGTCGGGGTGGTCGGCACGTCGGGATCGGGCAAGAGCACGCTCGCCAAGCTGATCCAGAGGCTGTACGTGCCCGAGAGCGGGCGCGTGCTAGTGGACGGCACTGATCTCGCCATGGTCGATCCGACCTGGCTGCGCCGGCAGATCGGCATCGTGCTCCAGGAGAACATCCTGTTCAATCGCACGGTCCGCGACAACATCGCGCTCGCCGATCCCACGATGCCGATCGAGCGCGTGATCGAAGCCGCGAGGCTCGCCGGCGCGCACGATTTCATCCTCGAGCTTCCGGAAGGCTATGACACCATCGTCGGCGAGCAGGGGAGCACGCTGTCCGGCGGCCAGCGGCAGCGGATCGCCATCGCGCGGGCGCTGATGACCAATCCGCGCATCCTGATCCTCGACGAGGCGACGAGCGCGCTCGACTACGAGAGCGAGCGGATCGTCCAGCAGAACATGGCGCAGATCGCCAAGGGGCGCACGGTCTTCGTGATCGCGCATCGGCTGTCGACCCTGCGCATGGCCCACCGCATCATCACGATGGATCGCGGCCGCCTGATCGAGGACGGCACCCATGACGAGTTGATCAAGACAGGGGGCCGCTACGCCACGCTGTTCCGGCTTCAGGCGGGCTTGCATGAAATCAGCTAGCAAGGTCGTGCCGTTTCCGGCCTGCAGAGCTCCGGTGCGCAGCAAGGACGAGATAGCCTTCCTGCCGGCCGCGCTCGAGATCGTCGAGGCGCCGCCCAATCCGGTCGGCCGCGCCGTCGGCGCCGTGATCGTCGCCGCCTTCGCGGTGGCGACCGCCTGGGCCTGTCTCGGCACCATCGATATCGTCGCGGTGGCGCCGGGCAAGGTGATCCCGAGCGGCCGGACCAAGGTAATCCAGCCGTTCGAGACCAGCGTCGTGCGCGCGATCCAGGTCGCCGATGGCCAGACGGTGCGGGCAGGGGACGTGCTGGTCGATCTCGACTCCACGATGAACGAGGCCGAGCTCGGACACCTCAAGAGCGATCTCGTTGGTGCGCAGCTCGAGGCGGCGCGGCTGCGCGCGGCGCTCACCGGCGGCGGCGATCCGGTCGCCAGCTTCCATCCGCCGGAAGGCGCTCCCGCCGAACTCGTGAAGGTCCAGCGCCGATTTCTGGCAAGCCAGGCCGCCGAGCAGGCCGCCAAGCTGGCCTCGATTGAGCACCAGGTCGCGCAGAAGGAGGCCGAGCGGACCACGATCACGGCGACGATCGGCAAGCTCGAGGCGACGATCCCGCTGCTCCAGCAACGCGTCGACATGCGCAAGCAGCTGTTCGACAAGGAATTGGGATCGAAGATCTTCTATCTCCAGGAGCTGCAGGATCTGGTGGGCCAGCAGCAGGAGCTTGTGGTTCAAAGGAGCCGGTCCAAGGAGGCCGACGCGGCCCTCGCTGCACTGGTCGAAACCGGGACGAAGACGACGGCCGAATATCAGCGCTCGCTGTCGGACGACCTCGCCAAGGCCGAGCAGAAGGCCGCGGGCCTGATGCAGGACGTCGTCAAGGCCGAGCAGAGGAGGAGCTTCCAGCGCCTGGCCGCGCCGGTTGACGGCGTCATCCAGCAGCTTGCCATCCACACGGTCGGCGGTGTCGTCACGCCCGCGCAGTCGCTGATGGTGATCGTGCCGCTGGAGAGCCGGTTGGAGATCGAGGCGATGGTGTCGAACCGCGACATCGGCTTCATCGAGGTCGGCCAGGACGTCGCGATCAAGATCGATACCTTCAATTTCACCAGGTATGGGCTGGTGGACGGCAAGGTCACGAGCGTGTCACACGATGCCATCACCCGCGACAAGCCTGCGGACAAGAATGGCGACAAATCGCTGGGCACCGAACAGGACAGCAGCGAGCCCAAGGGGCAGGAGCTGGTTTATTCGGCCCGGATCGCTCCCGCCAAGGACCGGATGCTGATCGACGACAAATCCGTCAATCTCTCACCCGGCATGGCCGTGACGGTCGAGATCAAGACCGGGACGCGCTCGATCATCAGCTATCTGTTGTCGCCGCTTGCGCGCTATCGGCATGAAAGCATGCGGGAGAGATAGCGGGGGCATCGTGCGCCGCATCTTTCCTGCTGGCTCCGATCTCGCGATCCGGATAGGCTGCCCGACGAACAAAACGCCAGGGAGCCCCCATGCCCAAGCTCGATCATCTCCGCCCCAGCGGCCTTCATCACAATCCAGCCTATTCCCACGTCGTCACCGCCTCCGGCGCCCGCACCATCTACATCTCCGGGCAGGTGTCGGTGGATGAGGAGGGCCGCATCGTCGGCGAGGGCGATCTCGCCGCACAGACCACGCAGGTGATGCAGAATCTCGGCCACGCGCTGAAGGCGGCCGGCGCGAGCTATGCCAACATCGTGAAGATCACGACCTTCGTGGTCGGCTACAAGCCGGAACTCCGACCCATCATCGGCAAGGCCCGCTCCGCCTTCTTCGAAGGCATGGAGCCGCCGGCCTCGACCCTCGTCGGCGTCTCCGCGCTCGCCGCGCCGGAATGGCTGATCGAGATTGAAGCGATCGCGGTTGCGGATTGAGGTGTGGACGGAATGACGTCGCAAAGTGCCATTCGGATAGCGGCCGCATTGATGAGCAGGAGCGATGGACGCGTCCTGCTTGTCAGGAAGAAGGCCACCGAGAGTTTCATGCAGCCCGGCGGAAAGATCGAGGCCGGCGAGCATCCGCAAGTCGCGCTCAGGCGGGAATTGTCCGAGGAGCTCGGGATCGATATCGATCCGAACGAGATGACCTATCTCGGGCGATACACCGCGCCAGCGGCGAATGAGCCGGGCCGGCTGGTCGATGCGGAGGTTTTCCGCATCGTCATCGCGCATTCCGTCAGTCCCGGTGCGGAGATCGAGGAGATCCTGTGGCTCGATCCGTCCTCGCCGGGAGCAGTCAAACTCGCGCCTCTGACACGCGACCAACTGCTTCCGCTGTGTCCGTGAGTCCGTAGCCCGGATTGCGCTTCGCTCCATCCGGGCTACGCGTGCCTCCCGCCAGACATCTCCTGGAGAACAGCCATCGCTTCATCGGCCTGCTCGACAGGTACAAAGAGATGGTCGTGATAAAACGCCGACACGGCGTTCACGCTGATGCCGGATTCGGCCAGACGCGCCGTGATTGCCGCGAGAAAGCCCACCGCATCGAGCGCGGAGTGAACTGTCAGGGTGATCAAGCGCGAGAGAAATTCGTGGCGTAGTCCGGCACGTTCAGCGTCCTCGTGCAGTATCACCAGCGTCGTTCCTTCGCGTTCGCGGAACGTCAGCATCGGGCTGATGGTGGCCGGAATGCTCGCGCTTGGCGCAAGCGTGCAGAACACGAAGATTCCGTCCATGATCTCCGGCTTCATGTTGCTCAGCAGCGCGTCGAGATCGCGTTCGCCTGTCACGGTGCCAGCCTCCGAACCGGTAGGATCGTTTGAACCCCTGCGAAGCTGTTGGCGCCAGCGGCCGCTAAAGCTAGACGCAACATACCTTTGTATATCCCCTCTAATCCTTCTCATACCCTGATCTTACGCTGGTACAATTGAGCGACGGCGGGAGATTCTTACAATTTGAGTCCACTCGGGTCACTGCGAGAAAGGCTCAAATGAACGTCGTCATTCGGAAGCTCAACGGCCTGTGGCACCTCATCGTCGGGTCTTGCCAGATCCGAACGCCGTTCCTGGAAACTCAGGATCGGCAGTTGGTCGTTCGCTATGCCAGGCGCGCCTATCCGGGTGCACGGATCTTCGAATGCGACTGAGTTGAGCAGGGCACGATCACTCCTGCGCCTTCTCCGGCCCGTCATAGGCGATGCCCCGGATCACTGCGGCGCTGCCGAATTTCTTGCGCAGACTGTCGACGGCGCGCTCGGCATGGGCGGCGCGGCGGTCGAGCATGTCGGTGTCGTCGGCGGGGGAGCCGTCGCGCAGTGCGCTGACGCCGGCGCCCATCAGGCGGAAGGCGGTGCCGTCGATCTCTTTGGCCAGCATCTCGCGGCAGATCGAGAAGATCTTTGCGGCGAGCTGGGTCGGGGCTGCGATCGACTGCGAGCGGGTGCGCTGGCGGAAATCGGCGGTCTTCAGTTTCAGGGTCACCGTCGAGCCAGCGAGCTCGCTGCTCTTGAGGCGCGACGATGTCTTCTCGCACAGCCGCCACAGGATCTTCTCAAGGCTCGCGAAATCGCGGATGTCGGTCTCGAAGGTGGTCTCGCTGGAGATCGTCTTGGCGCCGCGGTCAGGCTCGACGCGGCGGTCGTCGATGCCGCGCGCGAGCCGCCACAGCCTGCGGCCGTCGCTCGGAAATTGCCGCATCATCTCGATCTCGTCGGCCTTCTGCAGATCGGCGATGATACGGAAGCCGCGCTGCACGAGGCGCTCCTGCGTCGCCGGTCCAACGCCGAAGATGAAGCCGACCGGCTTCTCCGCAAGCATGATGCGGGCTTCCTCCTGGTCGAGCGCGGCAAAGCCGCGCGGCTTGTCGAGATCGGAGGCGATCTTGGCGAGGAACTTGTTGCAGGACAGCCCGACGGAAACGGTGATGCCGACGTCGCGCTCGACGTTGCGGGCAAAGCGCGCCAGCACCTTGGCCGGGATCATGCCGTGCACCCGTTCGGTGCCGGAGAGGTCGAGGAAGGCCTCGTCGATCGAGAGCGGCTCCACCAGCGGCGTCAGCGCCTGCATCGCCTGCCGCACCTCGCGCCCGACGCGGACGTACTTGGCCATGTCGGGCGGGATCACGATCGCATGCGGGCACGCCTCCAGCGCCTTGAACATCGGCATCGCCGAGCGCACCCCATAGGTGCGCGCGATGTAGCAGGCGGCCGACACGACGCCGCGCTTTCCCCCGCCGATGATGACGGGCTTGTCGGCGATGTCAGGATTGTCGCGCTTCTCGACCGTCGCATAGAAGGCGTCGCAGTCGATATGGGCGATGGTCAAGCCCGACAGTGCGCGGTGGCGGACGAGGCGGGGGGAACCGCAGGCGGAACAGCGCCGCACGCCCATATCCAGATCGGCCAGACAATCCCGGCAGAAGCAGCGGGGCTCGGCCGTATCAGGAGCGGTCACGGCACGTCGCGCTCCCAATTGGGGTCGCCGAGCGCGTCGCCAAGGACCTGCCGCGCCGCGGCAACGTTGGTCGGGTGCAGTTCCGAGGCCTTGGCGAAGGCCTTCACGGTGTCGTCATCGCGCAGCACGAAATCGAGCACGCTGAGGAGGAAATTCGGGTCTGAGGCGGCATTGCGCAGGGTCTCCGGACCGACCCCTGTCTCGGCCAGGAACAGGCCCAGCCGCTCAGGCTCGCTGGCGACGAAGGACAGCGCCTGAATCGCAACGATTTCAGCGACTTCGCGGGGGTTGTGAACAGGCTTTTTCAATGGCGCAATTTGCCTTTCCGTTAACTTTCGGTGTCTACTTTGGATCATGCCCGAGTCTCAGCCTTGAGTCTTGCGGCCCGGGACAAGCAACTGGAAACCACATCGCAGAAAGTGGGCCCTCGGGTTTAACGAAACTAGAGCGAATCTGAGGCTAGTTTGAATCCAGTTTTCGAAGCGCCGGGAAGAGGCGCCTGAGGCGTCACATGTATCGGTCTCTCGGACCAAACAGGAGGGCGGGATGGCTAAGACCGTCCTGATCGTGGAAGACAACGAGCTCAACATGAAGCTCTTCCGCGACCTGTTGGAGGCGCACGGCTACCAGACCTCCGGCACCAGCAACGGCTACGAGGCGCTCGACCTCGTGCGCAAGATGCGGCCCGACCTCGTGCTGATGGATATCCAACTGCCGCAGGTCTCCGGCCTCGAGGTGACGCGCTGGATCAAGGACGATCCGGAGCTGCGTGCCATTCCCGTCGTCGCGGTCACGGCGTTCGCGATGAAGGGCGACGAAGAACGCATCCGCGAGGGCGGCTGCGAAGCCTATTTGTCCAAGCCGATCTCGGTCGGCAAATTCATTGAGACGGTCCGGCGCTTTATCGGATAGGAAGTGAGTTCACAGTGTCCGCGCGTATCCTGGTTGTCGATGACGTTCCCGCCAACGTCAAACTCCTCGAAGCCCGCCTGTCCGCCGAATATTTCGACGTGATGACCGCCTCGAACGGTACCGAGGCGCTGGCGATGGCCCGGCGCGCCGAATGCGACATCATCCTGCTCGACGTCATGATGCCTGATATGGACGGCTTTGAAGTCTGCCGCCGGCTCAAGACCGACCCGGCGACGCACCACATTCCCGTCGTGATGGTCACCGCGCTCGACAGCCCGGCCGACCGCAACCGCGGCCTGGAAGCTGGCGCCGACGATTTCCTCACAAAGCCCGTCTCCGACGTCGTGCTGATCGCGCGCGTGCGCTCGCTGACGCGGCTGAAGATGATGACCGATGAGCTGCGCATGCGCGCCATCACCTCGCTCGAGATCGGCATGCAGGCGCCCGAGCGCAGCGCCGTGGCCGACACCGGGAAGGGCGGCCGCATTCTCCTCGTCGACGACCGCCAGTCCTCCTATGAGCGGCTGGCGACGACGCTCGCCGCCGAGCACACCATCGACGTCGAGCCCAATCCGACGGAGGCGCTGTTCCACGCCGCCGAAGGCAATTACGACCTGCTGATCGTCTCGCTCGACCTCAACAATTTCGATGGCCTCAGGCTCTGCAGCCAGGCGCGCTCGCTGGAGCGCACGCGCCACGTGCCGATCCTGGCCATCGCCGACCCCGAGAACTCGACGCGGCTGCTCCGCGGCCTCGAGATCGGCGTCAACGATTATCTGCTGCGCCCGATCGACAAGACCGAGCTGCTGGCGCGCGTGCGCACCCAGATCCGCCGCCGGCGCTACACCGATCATTTGCGCGACAACGTGCAGAACTCGATCGAGATGGCGATCACCGATGCGCTCACCGGCCTGCACAATCGCCGCTACATGGAGAGTCATCTGGCGACCCTCGCCGAGCAGGCCTCGATCCGCGGCAAGCCGCTCGCGCTGATGATTTTGGACATCGACTACTTCAAGTCGATCAACGACAATTACGGCCACGACGCCGGCGACGACGTGCTGCGTGAGTTTGCCGTGCGCGTCCGCAAGTCGATCCGCGGCATCGACCTTGCCTGCCGCTACGGCGGCGAGGAGTTCGTCATCGTGATGCCGGAGACCGATCTGCACGTCGCCGGCATGGTCGCCGAGCGACTGCGCCGCTCGATTGCGGGCGAGCCCTTTGCCGTCCACAAGGGAACCAAGCGCATCGAGGTCACGATCTCGATCGGCCTCACCACGCTGGAACAGAAGGGCGAGGCGGTCGCCGACGTCCTCAAGCGCGCCGACACCGCGCTCTATCGGGCCAAGCACGACGGCCGCAATCGCGTAGTGTCGCAGGCGGCGTGAGGCCGGCTGCGCATAAAAACGCGAAAACAACCCCATGCACAGTAGCCGGAGCTGATCGGATCAAGGGGATGCCGGTCACGAAGAGCGGCATTCGGATTTTTGGAATTTTGCTTGACTCGTCGGGCAAAACAGGGGCATGTTGGCATCATCGCGAAGTGGCGATGACGTGCAGTCAGGTGTCGTCGCCACATCCTCAGCTGTCGTCCCCGCGAACGCGGGGACCCATAACCCCAGGGAGGGGTTATAGCGCGAGCTGGTAACTCCAAGTCTTCGTCAAATTGCGCCCTGTGGGTATGGGTCCCGGATCGGCGCTTCGCTTGTCCGGGACGACAGCTGTTATTGTGGCGCGGGCTTGCCTCGCTTCACCGCCTTCGCATCCCCACCGACATCCACCCCCGCGTTCCGCAACAACACCTTCGCCGCCTCCTTCGCGGCGCGGGCCATCGCGGGATCGTCGCGGACGAGGTCCTGCGCGATGGAGCCATCGACGAGCAGCACGAGCTGTGTCGCCAGCGCCTCTGCGTCGGCAACACCAAGCTCGGTCAAGCGATCACGAAACCACACGCGGCGGCTTTCCTTGAAGGCGATCGCGATCTTCTTCACCGCGCGATCCGCGGGCCCAAGCTCGGCCACCGCATTCACGAACGGGCAGCCGCGAAAATCCTTGGCCGCAAACCGCCGCTCCAGCGAATCGAAGGTGGCGAGGATCTGCTCGGCCGGCGGCTTGTCGGAGGGGCGCTGAGCTACAAAGCGGCGCTCGAGATAGGCCGCGATCAGCGCGTCCTTGGATGGGAAATGGTTGTAGAGCGTGCGCTTGGAGATGCCGACCTCGGCCGCGATGGTGTCGACGCCGATGGCGCGAATGCCTTGCAGATAGAACAGCTTGTCGGCGGTCTGAAGGATCCGCTCTTTCATCGTCTGTGGAGGGGGCAGGGGAGCCATGCGGTAGCGCGCATCCTGTTCGCTTGACAGCAACAGCCTTCTATAGCCTAAGTACACAGGTCTGTGTAACCAAAATGATCGCGAATTGCAGACGCCGGCGCGTGCGCCGCGCCGACGAGGGAGAAAGATATGCCCCTATTGCAGGTCCTGCGTCCGACATTGCCCATCCTGATCGGCGCCTCGATCATGCTAACGCTGAGCATGGGGCTGCGGCAGAGCCTGGGCATCTTCATGCAGCCGTTGACGCATGACATCCACATCTCGATCTCGGATTTCACGCTGGCGCTGGCCGTGCAGAACCTCGCCTGGGGCTTCCTCCAGCCGCTCGCCGGCGCGATGACGGTGCGCTACGGCTTCCGGCCCATCATGATCGTTGGCGCGCTGATGTATATCGTCGGCCTCGCGCTGATGGCCATCGCGAACGGGCTCGTCAGCATCATGATCGGCGCCGGTGTGCTGATCGGCACCTCGCTCGCCTGCACCGCCGCGGCGATCGCGATGTCGGTGGCGGCGCGCGCGGTGCCCGAAACGGTGCGCTCCACCGTGCTCGGCATCGTCTCCGGCGCGGGCTCGCTCGGCGCCTTGCTGTCGGCGCCGATCGGCCAGATGCTGAACGAGGGCTTTGGCTGGCGCATCGGGCTTGCCGGCTTCGTCATCATGTCGGTGCTGATGATCCCCGCGGCATGGTATGCCGGCCGCATCGACGCCATCCCGCTGCCGAAGCCGGCCGCCGACGACATCGGCGATGCCACGGCCGCGTCGGTGACAAAGGCGGCGTTCGGAAATGCTCCCTTCGTGGTGATGACCTGCGCCTATCTCGTCTGCGGCATGCAGCTCGTCTTCCTTACCACGCATCTGCCGTCCTATCTCGCCATCTGCGGCCTCGATCCGATGCTCAGCGCGCAGACGCTCGGCATGATCGGCGGCTTTAATGTGCTGGGCTCGCTGTTCTTCGGCTGGGCCGGCCAGCGCTGGAACAAGCTGGCGCTGCTGGGCGGCATCTACATCCTGCGCTCGCTCGCGCTCGCCTGGTACTTCATGCTGCCGGCGACGTCGTTCTCGACGCTGCTGTTCGGCGCGATCATGGGCTTCCTCTGGATGGGCGTTGGCCCGCTGGTCGCGGGCGCGGTCGCCGAGATGTTCGGCCTGCGCTGGCAGGCGATGATCCAGGGCCTCGCCTTCATGAGCCACCAGATCGGCAGCTTCCTCGGCGCTTACGGAGGAGGGGTCCTCTACGACGCGCTCGGCTCCTATACCATGGCCTGGCGCATCGGCGTGGCGCTCGGCCTTGCCGGCGGCATCATCCAGGTCGCCTTCGCGCTGATCCGGCCGTCGCAGCCGCCGGCGCCGGTGTTGAAGGCGGCGTAGGTGAACGGTGTGGTCACTCTCGTCAACTTGGATGGCGGACGTCACGCTGCTTGGACGTGATGGCCGCTTGTGACCCATTGCGGACTTAGCCATTTTCCTAGTTTTTGACCTTGCTGTTCACGAATGAAATCAAGTGCCTGATAGTCGCCTCGCCGCACTCGAAGAAGCATCGCTCGACCGTAGCTGCAAAACGCATTTGCACGTCGTGGGTCAGCTGTATCTTGACGTGAGTCATCGGGGGCTGGCGGTAGAAGGTTATCTGCTCGCCCCAATAGTCTTTCAGATCGGTGGCATCGAATTGATATAGATCCAGCCGCGGCCGCCCGGATGGCGGCATAAGTCGCGAGATATCCCGAAATTCAGTTTCTGAACGCGTGTAGTTGACGAAGAGCCGCTGACGCACGATCGGCTCGGATTGCACCCGGTTCAAAGGCAATTGTGGTCTCTCCAAATCGGAGCTCCAACAACTCCGATTTTCTCTCTAGCGCTACAGGCAACTCGGTCGATGCTGCAAGCAGCGGAGTACTCGACGCTGCTCCGCAACAGACGGCGAAGAGAAACGAGATCAGCAGCGAATGCGATCGTGGGGTGACCATAGTGGCTAACCGGAGGGTTGCGCCTCCACTCTTAATGGTTCGGTTAGAAAGTGATACTCGCTTTGGCGAGATGCGAGAAGACCGCTTGTGGCCCTAAGGTGAAGATCGCGGTCGCGCTCGGTATTCAGCAGTGGAAGCCAGACCCGACGTGCCGAGAACGCCGCCAGATCGACGCGAATGACCCAACTCGGACATCGGAGCCAATGGCTTGGACCGGATTTTTTTGGCGTCTCTTCGCCGATAAGAGGGACTTTTGGGCCGGCGCGGGATGCTGTAGTCTTCTTTAGAGCTGCTTTTCGAGATGGGGCGTGCCGACGTCTCCGTTCGAGGTGAATGCAGCAAGGAATGCCTTCGGCGGGCATCGCACTTCCTTAAACCGACAATTCTTTTGCGCCGGTCTACTTGTGGGCAATCCGCAATGCGCGCGGGCGCGGGATAGCGCTCGATTGTGCAGGCAACGCCCTCGGTTCGCTGAGGCTCCTTTGGAAAAGACGAGGAGGAGTATCATGACGCTTGCAAGCAAGATTGGTTTGAGCATCGCCGCGCTCGGCGCGGTCGGTGTCCTTAATGCCGTCGAAATGGCAAAGGCCGACGACGTGCCTGATGCGCTATCCGTCGAGTGGCAAGGCAAGAAACCTTGCGAGAAGCTTTTTGACGACGCAAATGTCAGCGTGGTCCGGTGCACGTTCCAACCGGGGGCTGTGCACGTCTGCCACTCACACCCGGGTTACCTAAGCTATGTGGTGAGCGGAGGCCAAGGACAGATCCGGGACGAGAAAGGAATGCGTAAGATCAATGTAACTTCCGGCGCATTGTTAGATGTACCTCCGACCCCATGGCACGAGTTTGCAAACGTAGGAGACACCACGATTCAATTCGTTGTCATCGAGAAAAAATACCAGCCTGTAACCCCAGTGAGTCAAACCGCATGCCCGAAGGAAACAGTGGGTCGCACGCAATAACGGATGGTAGGGACCAGCCGCCAGGCTCGCTTTCTGGGTTCGCGGGTAAGAAGTGCACATAGGTAGGAGGGCCTGATGAAGACTGCCTTTCTTTCAACCCTGATCCTTGCACTTTCGACAAGCGCCGGCTTCGCACAACAGCCCGCGCAGTGCCGAAACTTCGAGGCTACAATTGCGCTTCAGATGACCAAGGAAGGTTGCTTAAGCCAGATCGACCTTTGCACTGTCGGAACAGTCATGAGCAACGAGCCCGCTCTAAACGGCGCAACGTGGCTTTTCACGGCGCACGGGATGGCCGAAACCGCTGGACTGCCTTCGTTGCCCAAAACACTGCAATCTTACGCGGGAACGGTGCTAGTCACGGCAAAAGGGGGAACATTCACGACCAGCACTGTTGGCGTGTACGAAACCGAGCCGCCGGCGTTCAGCCAATTGGATAAGATCGTCAAGGGAACCGATCGATTCAGCAACTCCACCGGTCGGCTCATTTTTCTCACCGGCATCGGTCGGCAGGCTGGCGGATTTGATTCGCACGCTCGCGGCGAGTTGTGCGTGAACGAATAACGAGGCCGTTCCGATAAGCCGAGGTGGAGGCTCGAGACGCGGGAACAACCGCGAGGCGTTGAGAGGGAGGTTCTGTTGGTCCGAGCCAAGCCTTCAATGTCGCCTGTTGGCCCGTGGCTGACTTCCCCTCTTGGCCTCGCATAGTCCGCTTCCGAGGGCTGAGCAGAAAGCTATCGTGGAGACGCCGAGGGCAGCCTTTGACCCTGAGCCGACGTCGACCAGCCGTCAGCTGCGCAATCGCTCGCGAGGCGATCCTGGGGAACGGTGTGACGTTTTGTGCACCCCCTGCGTGTGTTTGAACTGGTAGTATTGGTAGCGGTGGGCTCACCTCATTGCCCCTTGCCGATCCGGCGCCCTGCCCACCAGACCCGCCTGATCGGCCACTCTGGCCGCGTCGCGCGTATAGGCCACGGGGACTCGAACCCCGAGCCACCGGATTCATAGGGCGTAATCCGACTCCTAGAGTCCCACCTTACCGCCGAGAATCGCGGATTAGACCACAGCTTACTAAGCGAAACCGAAGCAGAAAGGTCTCACAACACCAGGAGAGTCATATGCAACCGAGAACGCTCCTCTTGAAACACATCGTCCTCATATCGGTAGCAGCCATGTTCTTCGTCGCGAGTCCGTCGTTCGCGCAGCAGAAAGGTGCGTCTTCTTCGGAGATGAAAACAAAAGAGGTGGGAGTTGATGGCCTCACACTCCATTACATTGAGCTCGGGCAAGGAACTCCAGTGGTGTTGGTGCACGGCACACTGGAGGATTACCGCACGTGGGATGGACAGCTCGAGGCGTTCTCGAAGGGATATCGACTGATCTCGTACAGTCGTCGGTACCACTATCCAAATGAATGGCCCAAAGTTGCAACGGATTTTTCCGTCACGCTACATGCAAAAGACCTGGCTGCATTCATCAAGGCACTTAATCTACCCCCGGTTCATCTCGTTGGTCATTCGTATGGGGCGTTCATTGCGTTCCTGGTCGCACGAGATCACCCGGAGGTCATTCGCAGTCTGACGCTGGGCGAACCGCCCGTATGGCCGTTACTGAAAACGACTCCTGAAGGAGATGCTCTTCTTAGCGCCATTATCACGAGGTCAATCGCTACGAGCGAAGCATTCAAGCAGGGGAATGACGAAGAAGGAGTGCGTCGATTTGTGAACGGCGTACTGGGCGATGGTTCGTACGAGAAAATCCCACCTCCCGTTCTGAAGCGCGTCATGGACAATGTTCAAGAACTGAAAGGCGAAGCCTCATCGCGAGACCTCTTCCCGCCCACCACATGCGAGGACGTGCAGAAGGTGAAGGCGCCAACATTGCTCGTCGACGGGGGGCTCAGCCCTAAGGTGTTCCGTCTCGTCGACGACATGCTGGAGCACTGCCTGCCGAGCGTCGAACGTGCAACGATTCCGGCGGCATCTCATCAGATGGAGGTTGAGAACCCCCAAGCCTTCAATGATACGGTGCTTGCATTCATTGCAAAGCACTGAACTGTTGCATCTCGTTCAATATCGTTGATGCCGTTTTCCGGGAGCTCGGCCGGACGATCGAGCGCTTCCGGGCGGCCGCGCTCCGGCGCGCCGCCTCGCACTGATAGTGCCGCAGGTTGGGCCCTTGCCGGGCTCGATTGGGTCACGATGCATCCAATGTCGCCTTTTGGCCCTTAGCTGCCTTTCCTCTTAAGCGCCTGAACGTCGGCTTTCCAGCCGCGAGCGGACTACAGGTGGACGGTGCCAGGAAGCCCGCTTGTGACCCCAGGCCGACCTCGATCAAGTGGGAAATGACGACTTCGCTCACAACGGCGGCGTGGCGGCTCAAAATTCGGCTGAACGCTTCGGCCGCCTTGTGCGACCAATCCTCGCGGAGAACAATCGCTGGCGGCTTGAGCAACGAGCCGGATTGCGCCCGCCTCAACCAACGGAAACACGCGAATGTCGCTGCCAAGTTGTGCCCTGCCGGCGCAAGCCTATAACCTCGAGCTCCTGCACGAGGAGGGGCGCCCTGGCCCGGAGAGCCATGGCTGGTGCTTCGGGCTGCCGCCTGGCATCTCGGCCGAGCAATGGCCGCTCGATCCGCTCACCGGCTATCCGCTTGTCCACGGTCTTACGCTGCGCTTGCCGCCGGACTATCGCTGCCACGGTCCGGATGTCACGGGCCTGAGTTTTTTCGGCTGTTGCAACGAGCACAGCGAGGGCGGCACGAGCCCGGACGAGACCATTCACGCCACCATGACCGGGGCCGCTGCGCCCGCGGACCCGCGCTATCTCCCGTTTTGGACCGCTGTCCAAAACAGCCATCCGCGGCTGCACCGCATGATCGACATCCTTGATGACAACTATGCCGTCATTCTCTTGACGGAGTCAGAGCTCAATGGTCCGCTGTGCCGGCCGCCGGACACGGCGGCCGCGCGCGCCCTGAGCTGCCACGCGGCGCCAAAGTGGCTCGAGATTGGGGGCGCTCGCGCCTTCTTCGATGAGCTGATCGGCTCAACGGATCCGCGAAAGCACTACTTGCCAAAGGTTCTGGGCGGCGCGCCCGACTCGAAGCTCGCCTGGAGCCGCGGCTTGCGCTGGCGGCCGCGTGCGGTCGATCCAAACGCCGGCAAGGCGCCGCAAGATCCGTTCACCGGCGACAAGGCCGCAGGCTATCAGCAGCCTTATTATTACGAAGGCGAGAACTATCTCGACCAGGCCTGGACCAAAGACCATGCGCCCAATCATATCGGCGGCACGATGCGCCCGACCCAGGCGACGCCGCGCTTCAGCCCGTTCTATCTCGAATTCGCGGAATATCTCGGTGGCTACAATTTCGGCACCGGAAATTGCCAGCTCGACTTCTTGAACATGAAGCTTGACTGGGCCTGCGGCTAATCGCTCGAACGCCTCCTGCGCGCTCGCTGCATAGTGGCCGCTTTGCGCCAATACCGGCCGCCCCTCGCAACTCAGCTTCTGGCCCGAAGCTGCCTTTCCTCTTAAGCGCCTGAACGTCGGCTTTCCGGCCGCGAGCGGACTACAGGTGGACGGTGCCAGGAAGCCCGCTTGTGACCCGAAGCGGACGAACCCGTTTATAGAAAATTGAGCATCTGCGGCACGATCGATTGACGCGCCCGCACACACAACCAAAAGCTGATTTGCCGGTATATGTGTTGGAAGTAGCGACGGAGGACGGCAAATTGGGTTTGGCACTTCTAACCCTAGCGGTCGGGATCATAGCTATCTTCACGGCATTGGCGTTCTTACTGTTGCGAACACCGATACCCACTGACAGCCTAACCGGCGAACAAGCATTGGCTCCGGTCGAAGCAAACCCCGCCACCCACAAAGCTTGTGGCGCGGGCACGACCTTGATCGCTGCTGCTGGGATCGGGATACTTTGGTTCTTTATTTGGAAGTTGATAGCGATTGCGCTGCAATACCTGTTTGTGAGCGGAACTTCGTCGCGTGCATTTCCGGTAGTGCCACTGTCCTTTGCCATTTCGATTGCGACGATGTGCGTGGTGGTTCTGCTTGTACGTCGCGCTAGCAGATGGTAGGCGTGCCCCCTGTAGCGCCGTCCGCTTGTGTGGCCCTTAGCCGAGCAAGGTTGGGGCCGTTTCCGGCACCCCCGCCAGCCGCATTCCCTCAACGAGGCGTTCGTGGACAGCAAGAAAAATCGGATTGTCGCTCGGTACGTGAGCGCGAAACCGACAGATGGTGAAGCTTGGATCAAGCGCAAGTCCCGCTCGTACCGTGGCGCGCGCCTGGTCTAGTTCGCCAAGCCACGCAAGCACTGCTCCGAGAGGGAAGTGGGCGAACGAATGGTTGCGGTTTGCATCGAGGCCCCGACGCATCCAGATGACCGCCTCGTCATCGACACCGAGCTGCGCCTTGGCAAGGCCAACATATCCCATCCAACGAGCGGCATAGGTGTCGCGAGGAGAAAGGCGGAACGCCTCGTTTATGTGAGCTTCGGTTTCTGCGCCTCGACCAAGGAAGAACTTGGCCAAGCCGATGAGAGCATGAGCGCGGGCTAAATTGCGATCCAGCGCCAATGCCTGCTGGCACTCCGCGATGCCTTGGACTGCGCGTTTCGTAAATATTTGCGAGTTGCCCAAGGTCAAGTGAGCCAAAGCGTGGTTTGGCGCGAGGGATAGTACCCTCATTATGGTTGTCTCCGCCGCAGCAAGCCGCGCTGAATGGTCATCGGCTATAAAGGAAGCCCCTATTGAGGTGTCGACCCGCGCCAAGCCGACCATGGCCTCAATGTTTTCGGAATCGAGCGCAAGGGCCCTCTCGAAAAAACTGCGCGCTCGTGTCAGGCAATTGGGGGTCTGCCCCTTGTTGAACCAGCTGCTGCCTTGGAACACCAAGTCCATCGCGTCTGGGTGCAGTGAACACTCGGCCCGCCGCGCCTCCGCGGCAACAAGTTCGGCATCAAGCTCGTTAGCGAGTCTCGATACGATTTCATCCTGCATGTCAAGGAGGTCGGCAACAGGCTTGTCAAAGCGTTCGGCCCAGAGGTGATTGCCTGTATTGGCGTCGACCAACTGCACGTTCACACGGAGGCGGTTGCCGCTTCGCTGCAAAGAACCTTCGAGCACATAACGGACGCTAAGCTCACGTCCCAGCTTCCTTACGTCCAGGGCTTTGCCCTTAAACGTGAAGGCGGTGTTGCGCGCAATCACAAACGCGCCACCGATGCGCGATAAGTCTGTAGTGAGGGCCTCGGTCACCCCATCCACGAAGTACTCTTGTTCCGGATCACCGCTGAGGTTCGTAAAAGGAAGCACTACTATGGAAAGGTGAGGCGCTGAAGCCGTGTCCCACTTTGCGCGCATACCGTGGGTCGCGGGGCTTTGCTCTTCCCAGACGATAGAGAAGGCCCGGACCGGGCGAGCAATGTTTTTAAGGCTCTGCTCACCCATGTCGGCGAACTCGACGCCAACTTTGCCTCGGACGTGATCATACGCAGACAACGAGATGCAGATGCCGCCGGGCTCTGCGATCGTCTCAAGCCGCGCCGCGATGTTTACGCCATCGCCGAATATGTCATTGGGCTCGATGATTACGTCTCCAATGTTGACTCCCACCCGGAAGGCTATGCGACTGTCTTCCGCGTCTCCTATTGTAAGTTCTCCAACTCGGATTTGGAATCGTACAGCAGCTCGGACTGCTTCAACCGCACTCGGAAATTCTGCCAAGAACCCATCGCCAGTGTTCTTCACGATGCGGCCACGATGCTCCGCAATCGCGGGGCCGACAGCTTCCGTCAGGAGCGTCGTAAGTTTGGTATGAGTAATTTCTTCGTTGTCGTGCATTAGCCGCGAATAACCAACCACATCGGCGGCCAATATTGCCGACAGTCTGCGCTCGATCCGGACTGGCCGCTCTTGCACCATGGCTCGCAAACCTAATCCACGGCACACCGTATAACGGATAACAGAGCGCAACTAAACCGGCTGTGACGGGCGACCGCCTAACCTGAGTGTTCGTTGCTTATCGATAGAAAGGGCAGGCGCGCTGACCGATGCTACGGCTTGCCGAACCACTAAAATGGGCGCTCGGCTGAAGCGCTCACTGCCTCGCTTGCACCAGCGCAGTGCCTGTGTGGTTCCGAGCACGAAGCGGTTGTAGCATGTGGTGTACGGACCAAACATCTCGGGCAGATCACGCCAAGGTGCTCCGGAGCGGGACCCAGAAGATGCCATTGAGGACACGACGGTCGTTAACCCGAGGAACGCCACGCGGCTTGTTCGGCAGCATGGGCTTGATGGCAATCCATTCATAATCGGCCAGTTCGTAGCGCATGATTCGTGCCCCCAGTTTGGAAGCTTGAATCACAGGGGTCTGGCCAGACGCAACGCTTCCGGGCAGGCCCCGGTTGGACGCTTGGGGGTAGAAGCGGATATCAGCCAGCCGACTATCTCAGCTGAAACCGTCGAAATGACCCGATGCGGTCATCGTGTCGCTCGCGCCGCGTCAGCTTTTGGGCCCAAAACGGAAGTCGGCTGACCAGGTTTTCTCAAGCGCGCGCGCGCCACAGCGTAACTGCAAGCAGGATATAGGCAGCACAAGTCCACAGCGACTGCCAATTATCCGGCCTTTCGCTAAGCGCTGCATAGATGGCCGCCACCAAGAATACGCCGGCAAATATCGCTTCCGCCATGGGGCGGATTCCTTTCTTGGGGCGATTGAGCTGAGTCATAGCCGCGAAAGGGACCGCCGCCATAGTGAGGGCCGCAAAAGGAAAATCCTTCTCGCGCGGGTCAAATATAAAGCCCAGCGCGGTCTGCGTGCCGATCACGATGGTTACGATCAAGATCAATCCGTGCATGATCGCCAGCCCCGATGGGGTCCGGAAGTCCTCCGGACCCAGCAATTCCAGAAATGTGGGCGGTGCGCGCCCGGAGATCAGGGCATTAGCGCCAAATAGCGGCGAGGCAGTTGCCGCCACCAGAAGTGCGCCCCACAGAAGCCAGCTGCCCGCGTCGTAGCTTTCATAGAACATCTTTTGAGCGGCCACCCCAAACAGGGCTCCGGCGGTGGTCGCCGATATTCCGACCGCAAACCATGAGGCGAGCCGAGGCTGCGAGGGCTTCCGGCGCGAGCTCAACCACGCAGTCCCGAACACCAGGATCGCCAGCGCCATTCCGCTGCTCATTTGCAGTTTCCAGAGCGGATAATTGCTGACGGGGATGCCCGGCGGATATTTCAGCGTGCGCTGCGCGGAATCGAATAAGCCCCACGATCCGCCGACGGTGCCCTCGAACTCATGCTTCCACAATTCATCATACGCCTCGAACAGGTTGACGCGGAAATTCTCGCGCCGGGCAAGATCGAGGATCTCCGAGATCACTCGCGCCTGATTGGTGCGCGACGGTAGCGCCGAGCCGCGCATCCGCCCTTCGCTCGGCCAACCTGTTTCTCCGATCAGGATTTCCTTGCCCGGAAACGCCAACGCCATCTGCTTTCGGATGGCGTCGACGTGAGCAGCGGCAGATTTCGCCGGGACCGGGACATTTTCCCAATATGGCAGGATATGAACGGTGACGAAATCGACGGCGTCATCGAGTTCCCGATAGCGCAGCCAGTACTCCCAGACGTCGGAATAGGTGACGGGGACCGGCACCTGTGCCTTGACCGAGCGGATCAAGGCAGCAAGGTCGGAAGGCGTCATCTTCCGATGCAACAGAACCTCGTTGCCAACCACGAGTGCGGTGATGGTTTCCGGATATTGCTGGGCGAGGCGTATGCCCGTGGATATCTGCGTCGCGTTCTTCTGTCGGTCCCTATCGAGCCAAATTCCCTGAATGACTTTCAGCCCTACCTTGGACGCGAGTTCGGGGATCTGATCGAGACCAAGATCAGTCGCATAGGTACGGATACAGTCGGTTATTTTGACAAGCTGCGCGAGATCTTCCGCGATCTGGTCTCGCGGCACTGGTGTCGGCGACTCTGACGTTTGGTTGTTGCGGAAGGGCGCGTAGGATATGCATTGCAGTTTGGCATTCGGATCGATCGGTGCGCGCGCCAAGTCAATCGGTATGGCCAGCCACCACCACACCGCGGCGATCGCACCCAGGGATATGATGAGAAGCGCCACAGGCGTGCGAAGCGAGATAGATCGACCCTCCAACGTAGAGATCGTCGGTCAACCGGCATGCTGTTGTGACCCGACAACAACAGAAATCATCGTCCGCCGGTATCTACTTGATCTGTGAAATCTGCCGCCAGATCGTCCGTGCCGCAAGAGGCGAGTCAATATCGAACGATGGCCATGAGATTTTCTCACTCTGAGTTCTTCGCATTATGACCCAAAAAAGACATCGGAGTACTGGACGGCAGATCTCAACGAAGCCAGACCATCATTCCCGCGTGGCATCGCGAGCTGCGCTCAGCGCGCTAGCCGCGTTTCAAGCGCGCCACCGTTGTCGGCTCATGGCCCTTAGCGGACCAATCGCGGCATCGTGCGCCACGGCAGCTTTTGACCCATCTGCGACATCAGCGCGCATATTGCTGTGATGCACGATACCGGCGGGATTTGAAGTACATGTTAGGCTGTCGCTCGGCCTTGAGGGCGACGTAATGCGACGGCGCGATTTCATGACGCTTGTCGGCGGCGCGATGGTGGCGTTGCCGCTCGCAGCGCTGGCCCAGAAAGCGGGGCGGATCTATCGCCTGGGTTGCTTGTTTCCGCATCCTCGCGACATCTCTTTTAACGTGCGTTTTTTCGTGGGCTGGAAGATCGGGCCGTCGAGCTGGTGCCGATACCCCCGGTGAACAGTGTGGATGCGCTCTTCGCAGCCAATCGGGATCGGCTCGCCACAGAAGCACTTCGACCACCCGCCGCAGATAGAGGCGACGTGATTTGCTGGCGGCGAGTATTACACCTCGTGACGCCCTGGGCCGACCATCGATCTATCGCGCCTAGTGGGCGATCTCGGAGGCGAGCCACTTCCCGACATCAGTAGTCACGTCGCAACATAGTAACAAAATCTGGCGCTTACCTGGTCCGAGCCTTCTTTGCCTTTTGAGTTTCCTCGTTTGCATGCTGGAGCATCGCCTTGAGTTCTTCCTCGAGCGATCGCGGCGAAATTCCGACTAGCCCAAATCCCGGCCGGCTGCCGGAGGCCGTCGTGTCGATCTGCATAAGCTCAACCTGATTGCGCGTGAGCGGCGGGTGCGGCAGGATCTCAGCGAGGCCCGCGGCTGCACTCCAGAAAGCGAAGGGTATTCGCACCAGCATTGGCCGCAATCCAGCGGTGCGCGCAATGGTCCGCAACAGCTCCTCGTATGAGTAAATACGCGGGCCGGCCAGTTCGTAGATTGGGTACGGTCTTTGCGTTTGCCGCAGGACTTGTGCGATCGCCTCGGCGACGTCGTCCACGTATACCGGCTGAAGCCTCATCCTGCCGTCGCCGAACAGCGGATAAGCCGGCAGGATCCGAAGCAGCGAAAGAATTGTCGTGAGAAAGGCGTCGTCCTTTGCGAACATTACCGCCGGGCGGATAACGACTGCGCCAGGGAATGCGGCTTGCACGGCCGCCTCGCCTTCACCGCGGTTGCGAATATAGGGCGAAGGCGATGCGGGGTCAGCGCCTATTCCTGATAGGTGCACAAACCGTTTGATCCCGGCCCGCCGCGCCACTCTAGCGATCCTGGCGGCCGCTTCGACGTGCACCGAATGAAATGTGTCGCCTCCATGCTCGGCGTAAAGGCTGATGGCGTTGACGACGCCGTCGGCACCCATAACGGCGGCCTCTACAGAGCGCTCGTCATGTGCATCGGCTGTGATCTTTTCTACGTTGTCTCCCTCGACCCGCACAGGATGCCGCGAGGCTATGCGGACCGTAACGGTTGAGACGCTCAAATGGTGCACAACGCGACGACCAACAAAGCCCGTTCCCCCAAACACGGTCACGCGGTTCATTCCCCGGTCCATCCCACGATCCTGTGCGACGTTCTCTATTGACCCGCCGAGCGCAGCGCGCACTGCCTCAGCCGCCTCCGCCGGCGAACTGCCTTTGTTGAGATGATGTGAAATCACATCAATCAGAATTTGCGCTGCGGGGCCGACCGTTTGCAACTCTATCCTGGCTTGATCGATCAGCGGCTGCGCTTCAATGTAGAGCGCATGTGCCTGTTCGATGATCGGATGTGCCTTATTGAGAAGATCGATCAGCGCCTTGGTCGCTGGCAATGACCGCTCAATTTGTTCAAGCTGCGCGTCGCTGAGACCGGAAACGTGACCAATGACTTCAATGAGCAAGTGTTTCAGCATGGCGCAACCCTGCTGGTAGCGACGCTAGCTCAAGGCAACCAAGCGTCGGCGCGGGCTCGGGGGGCGTCAGTTGTTGTCTGAGCCGACAGGGCCCGGCCGCCAAGCCATCTGAGCCCGGAACAATCGCCCGCAATGGTGGCTGATATTTGATACCATATCAATCGTGTCCAGCATCCGGATGCCATGGGCAAAGGTTTATCTGGACCGGGCCGACTTGGCGCCGGCCGTTAGAAGTCGGCTCAAAAGTAGCTCTCCAACGTGCCGCGCCGCCGGACATCGAGCGTGGCGCAATGGAAGGCGCCACCAAATGCCGCATAGTGTAAGAACTCGCAGGGAATCGGCTCGAATCCCCAATTCTCCAACGCACGCATCGTTGCGGTATGATGTGGATCTACGATGACGCGCTTCTCGTCCACCATCAGTACGTTCATGTTGAGCCATTTACCGCATAGCGAAGTGATCCTGAGCATAGGATCGGTTATCGGGTCGGGCTCGGGGGCCACGAGGATGTCCCATCTTTTCAAGATGGCCGGAAGACGGTCGACGTCTATGTATTCGGGATTGATCAGAATCTTGCCGGGCCCAAGCGGCAATATGGTGGTGTCGATGTGCATCGGATTGGGGCAGCGGCTCTCGATCTCATGGATGCGATAACCGTCGCCAAGGTGGCGCCGCAGCCATTCAATACCAGACGCGTTCGTGACGTTGCTGCGAGTCACGAACAGGTCGCGCCCGCAGCGAAAGAAGTCGGCGGCGTCAAAGACCGGTTCGAATTCGGTGAGGATGTATGAGATCGGCTCGCCTCTTTTGGGGACGCGAAATTCAGGGACGAACAGTTCGTCCGTCAGTTGCGGTCTGGGCGCGCCCGTCCACCGCGCGCCACGTTGAAAATAATCCTTCAGAATCGGACGAAAGGAGTGCGTCTCGAAGTAGCGACAGGGCCAAACCATTGGGGTTTCAATGATCTCGTCGCCGATCACGAGCATGCTGTCACGCGGGCAGGAATTGCAGAAGCCGCGCGAGGACCATTCCGGCGTGCTGAAGCGCTTTCTGTGGTCGACGGCGTCCGGCCGCCTCACGACGATGTCCAGCGACCGTAGCAGCGCAACAAAGCCATCAAGCTCACGCTGCGCCGGTTCGATCATGATCTTTGGGTAACGGAAGCCTGCGAACAGCGACTGGGCACGCGCTGCCATTCCCGGGACGTTGCAGGTGACAACCGAATGATCGGACGGGATACCCGCACCCTCGAGCCTTCCGACTATCACTTCCTCCAGCGTGTCCCACTCGTTGTGTGAGTTCACCGGAGAAACTCGGTCCGATGGGACGGCATCCGAAGCGCGAGCGCGCGTGATCATGTCCATGCATGCGGCCTTCTGTGTGCTACAACAGCCGCAGGTCCCGGAAGTTCCAGAGGTCCGACCGCCGGTTGCCGGGTCGATCGCAAATTCTTGATGTCGCCTGTTGGCCCTTAGCGGACCAATCGCGGCATGGTGCGCCACGGCAGCTTTTGACCCCAAACAGACATCTGGCGAGAGCGGGACGTGTCCTAAGTAGAATTATGGGGTGTCCTGATTTGCGGAAGACCTCAGATGCGCCACTCGACGAACTCTTGGAGGAATTGTTTACCTTCTGGCGTCCATGTGCCGAAGAGCCCACTGTCCGACGAGTCCACTAGCCCAAAGACAGCGAGAGCGTTGATAGCATGCTCGCCTGCCTGCATAGCGCCGCTGTCTACAGTGTCGCCGAGCCGGCCAAAATATTGCTCCACCATCTTAGCCAAGGCGACCAGCAACATCCTCTCACGATCCGTCATAAGCATCACTCTTACGAATGCCGCCGCGCTCGGCGGAAGCTTCATAGCAAGCCACCTGCGATGTCGCCTATTGGTCCTGAGCCGAACCAGGTTCAGCCCATTATGGTGTCGGCTACCGTCGATATAGCGGACACCGGTCGCGCTGGCTTTGATGGGCGCTTGTGACGCATAGGAGGCAAACCGGCCAGAAGCGTATAAGCTTCTGAAGAGACATGTTTCTCCCTATGATTGCATTTGCGATGCCACAATGTCTTTTCAAAAAGTCGTCGGCTCCGTCCTCTTTGCAGTTGCTGCGATAGCCAGCAGTTTGGCCATGGCTGACGACGTAAAGCGAATCTCCGCCAACGGATACGAAATCGCCTACGTTGAAGCGGGCCAAGGCGATCCCGTCATATTCGTCCACGGTGGTCTGCAGGACTACCGGATGTGGAGCGAGCAGCTTCCGAAATTCGCAGCCCGATATCGCGCGATCGCGTACAGTCGTCGAAACAACTATCCCAATCAGACAAGTCCGGAGGGTACACCCGATGCTGCAGCCGATGTGCATGGTGAGGACCTTGCAGGTCTCGTGCGCGCTCTGGGGTATTCCAAAGCCAGGGTCGTGGCGCATTCATCCGGAGCCCACGCGGCGCTTTTCTTCGCCGCAACGCATCCCGACATGGTCGTCAGTCTCGCCGTGAATGAACCGCCTGCGCTTGGCATCCTGAACGGTCTGCCCGACGGCAGTGACATGTTGAAAGAGCTGGGTGCAACGCTCGCCCCCGCCAGAGAAGCCCTGAAAATCGGCGATGTGCAACGCGGCATTCCCCTGTTCGTCAATGGCGTTGGCGGGCCGGGCGCATATGAACGTCGCTCCGAAGCCCATCAAAAGATGAACTTGGACAACGTTGCATCATATCAGGCGGATGCGACGACCAAGCGGCCAAGGCCGGTCTTTACCTGCGACATGGCCAAGGCCATTGCGGCTCCGACGCTCCTATCCGCGACCGAACGAAGCCCGCGATTTTTTCATCGAATCGTCGACCAATTGGAGCGTTGCTTGCCGAACAACGAAAGAATCGAGATCGCTGCGAGCTCGCACACCGCGCCATGGGAGAATCCGGCCGCTTACGATCAAGCCGTCCTGGCCTTCATGGCGAAGCATTAGCCAGCAAGTCGGCTTCTGGTTCCGAAGCCGACACCGAGTGCAGCCGCATCGACGGCCAAGCGCGCGATGAAGAATTCAGCCTTGCGGGCGCAGGGCCGCTTCGGCGCGCTGCATCATCCGCTGCCATCGCTCGCTTGTCGGCCCGCCCATGAGCAGGAAATAGCGGACGATCGCGATCGGCAGCCAGGTCTCCATCGCTTGCCTCAGCGCCGCTACCGGCTTGCCGGACAGCCGCGCGTATTCGGATTGCGCGGCCGCATTGACCGCAAGCGGCCGCTGCGGATTGTCGGCGACGTCGAGGGCAAACTCGGTCAGGCTGATGTGAGTGAGCCCGTGATCGAGGGCCGCAGGCGCGCGGATCGAAAAGGTCCAGTCGATCAGCCGCGGACCGTCCGCCGTCATGATCACGTTGCCAGGATGGATGTCGCCATGGCACAGCCCGTCCCCCGGCTGCTGCAGGCGGTCGATCAGCGCGAGGATGCCTGAGGCGATGTGCTTGGGCACGATGTCGCCCGAGAGCCTGAAGGCGTTGTCCATCCAGCTGCGCAGATGGAAGGCCTCCAGCGGCGGCGACATTCTGTGAACGGACAGGCCGAGGGATGCAAGGATCGCACCCGCCTGGGCGAACGTCACGGCGCCACTGCGCGTGACCTGCAGCAGTGTCGGTCCGTCGAGGCGGCCGAGCACGATGCCGAAGCGTCCGTCGAGCGTCACATCGCCCAACACCTCCGGCGCCGGCACGCCGGCGACGAAGACTGCCTGGATCATCCGCGCCTCTTGCTGGCCGACCCGCGGCGGGAAACCTCTCCTGAACAGTTTTACGACCTGACCTGGCGCCCAGGCGTGGATGTCCGCCGTGCCGCCCTGGTTGATCTTCTCCCCGAGGGATCCCCGCATCGCATGTACTCCTACCGGTCGCAACCAAATGCCGCGGGCGGGCAAGAGAGAACGCTCCCGTCATCTTGGCTGCCAGCCATGGTCGTGGCTTGTCCGCCGGAGAGGGCGCCGCGCGCATCGCAACCTCGATGCGAGGCGAGGTAGGCGATTTCGCTGCGCGCAATACCGATATCCATCAGCTCCCTGTCACTCAGGGCGCACAACTTGGCCAGTAGAGTCTGGCGTTTGCGCCACTCCTGAAACGCATCCCAATATGGTTCGAGAGGACTGTAGACCTGCCGCCTTGCGGTTAACGCTCCCAGCTCAGTGGTCCCGCGGATCGTGCTCATCAGGGCGTGTCCTGTCTGGACTGTTAGGTTATTGTTTGAGCATGATCTTTTCGGAAAACCGCTGCGCACTTTGCGCTAACGCGGCCCTTCGGGTCCGGACCATGCTCTAGGCAGAAGTTGCCGCAAGATGAGCGGGCGCGCTTAACTGGCGGGTTACATTTCTCTTACCGGCGGCATATTCTTGATGCGCTGGTACAGAGGCGACCCCGAGAAGGAACGGCAGCTTGCGCTATCTTTTCGAGGAATATGCATTCGATACCGACCGGCGCGAGCTGCATCGGGGGACTGAAGCGGTGTCGATCGCACCGCAGGTTTTTGACCTGCTCGATTACCTGATCCGCAACAGGGAGCGGGTTGTCAGCAAGGACGAGCTCATCAAAGCCATTTGGAATGGGCGCAGCGTATCTGACGCGGCGCTGACAACCCGCCTGAACGCCGCCCGGGGTGCAATCGGCGATTCCGGCGAGGAACAGCGCTTCATCAAGACACTGCCGCGCAAGGGCTTCCGCTTCGTCGGACAGGTGCGGGAGGCGCGAGACGTTGCGGGCCCAGACCCGGGCGATGCGCCCGAGAGCGCTCCTGCAGTGCCCGACAAGCCCTCCATCGCCGTGCTGCCGTTCGCGAACATGTCTGGCGATCCCGAGCAGGAATACTTTGCGGACGGGATGGTTGAGGAGATCACGACCGCGCTGTCGCGGTTCAGATGGTTGTTCGTGATCGCTCGCAATTCGAGTTTCACCTTCAAGGACAAAGCCGTCGATATCAAGGAGGTCGGACGCAGGCTTGGAGTCCGCTATGTGCTTGAGGGAGCCGTGCGCAAGGCTTCGGGGAAGGTTCGCATCACGTGCCAGTTGATTGAAGCGGCCACGGGCGCGCACATTTGGGCGGATAGGTTCGAGCGTGACATGACAGATATTTTCGCGTTGCAGGACGAGGTCACGCTCGCCGTTGTCTCAGCTATTCAGCCGAAGTTGTTTCAAGCAGAAATTGCACTGGCGACGCGGCGGCGACCGGAAGACCTCACCGCATATAATCTTTATCTCCAGGCTGTACAGCAAGCCGACCGATCGTCCCGCGAAAGCTTGGTCGAGGCACTTCGACTGGTCCAGCGCGCCCTGGAGCTTGACCCAGGATTTGCGGCTGCGGCCGCTTTGGCAGGTGCCTGTCATATGGAAAACGTTCTTAGGAGCTACGCGACTGACCCACAATTCGAACGCAAGGAAGCCGTTCGGCTCATGCGCCTAGCACTGAGCCTCGACGATCATGACCCAAACACGTTAGCAACTGCTGCATTGATCACCGCTTTGTTGGTCGGCGATTTTGAAACTGAAATTGAGCTGGCCGATCGTGCGGTCGCGCTCAACTCAAATTCATCTCACACATGGAACTGCAGAAGCTGGGTCTACAAGATTGCGGGGCAGCCGGAGGAAGCGATCCGGAGCTTTGAACGCGCCATGCGAATGAGCCCGGTGGACCCGCAACAATTCACAGCGTTAACCGGGATGGGGTATGCCTTTATTGAGCTTCGTCGCTTTGACGAGGCCATCGTTGCAGGAAAGAAAGCCCTGCGTCAGAATCCGTCCTATCCAGGACCATATCGCTGTCTCGCCTCCGCTTTCGCCCATCTCGGGCGTGACGCTGAGGCCCGTGAGGCGGCGGCCGGTATGCTTGAGGTCGACCCCGCTTTTACAATATCGGCGTGGATCGCTCGGAGCCGGCTACCAATAAATGCGAAGCTGATGATTGAGGGTTTTCGCAAAGCGGGGTTGCCCGAGTAGCCTCACATGTAGACGAGGTGATCGAATACCAGCACTCTTCTGCGGCGCATCAGTCCGGAGTTGGCCCTTGATTGTCATTCGTCTCAAGCGCCTGAACGTCGGTTTTCCGGCCGCGAGCGGACCAGCTATAACCCCAGCGCGACCTCGGCCCATTTCAACATGCGCTCGCTGTTGAGGAACGCCAGCACCGCCGGCTCCAGTGACGCGGGCGCGCCCGGTCCAACCACAGCCGTCGCGGCCACCATGTCGCAGCGCTGATTGAAGGCGAGTGAGAGCGCGGTGTTAGGATTTCCCTCGATGCGATAGGCCCGGCTGCGGCCGCGCATCGGGCCGACGATGATCTCTCGACCGGCACCGGTCGGCGTTGCCTTGCCGATCAGCACCAGGTCGCCCATCTGCTCGAGGTCGCCATCGTCGGCGACGCCGGTGGCGCAGTTGCAAAACCCGAGCTTGGCGCGAACGTAGAGCAGGACCTCGCCGCCGCAATCGGCGGCCTTGCAGCGGAACGCCTTGCCTTTCCCCCAGGGATCTGCGGCGAAAGGCCAGTCGGTTTCCGTCCACACCGGGCGGATCTCGCCCGATGCTGCCGTTGCGCGTGCCGGATCGCCGGATCGCGATATCCAGATCGCCGCGGCTGCGCAGAGCAGGAGGGTGGCTGCGCTGATCGCGACGAATTTGCTTGTCAGGCGCATGGAAGCCGCCGCGGCACTTTTGCTAATTGCGAGCCATGAATTGCTAATTCTGAGCCATGAACTTTCGTGCGGCCGCGAGGTCCTCCCGCGAGGAGTCGCCATTTCGTGCCATGTCGACGACCTTTGCGTAGTACTGGCGTGCCTTGGCGGCATCACCCGCTTTCTCGGCGGCGTGAGCGGCGCCAATCGTCGCGCCAAAGCGGTTCGGCTCCTTGCGCATGGTGCTTTCGAACGCGGCCAATGCCTCTGCCGCCATGCCGCGTTCGAGCAGCATGGTTCCGTAGAGCTCGCGTGCCGGGGCGAGCGGTC
The DNA here is from genome assembly GCF_000473125.1 of Bradyrhizobium genosp. SA-4 str. CB756. NCBI lineage: Bacteria > Pseudomonadati > Pseudomonadota > Alphaproteobacteria > Hyphomicrobiales > Nitrobacteraceae > Bradyrhizobium > Bradyrhizobium genosp. SA-4. The sequence goes on from NZ_KI421499.1 coordinate 2,502,802, forward strand.
CCGGCGTCACGATGGACTTTTCGGTCTTGTCCTCGGCATCGGCGGCAAGGCGCATCGCCTCCAACGCCTCCGCCTGTTTTCCCTGGGCATTGAGTTGCCAGGCCGTGGCGACCTGCCGCTGAATGTCGACGATCTCGGCCCAATAGGCGTCCTTGTCCTGCTGCAGCTTGTCCCGCAACTCCGCCAGCTTGGCGATGTCCGGCGTCGCTGCGTCGGCATTGCCGGAGCGCGCGGCGCCGAGGGCGCGGGCGAAATAGGTGATCGCATCGACATAGGCAAACCGGCTCGGCTCGACCTTCAGCGCGGCAGCGCCCTGCCAATCGCCGCGTTCGACCATATAGCGCGCCTGGCTCGCCGCTATCGCGTAGGGACCGGCGCGGACGGCCGGCGCATAGCCCGTGGTCGCAACCATGTCCGCGATGACGTCGCGGGCTCGGCTGTCCTGCGCAAGCTGGAGCAGGGCGTAGACCATATAGTCGTCGGCATGCAGCTGCTCGCTGGGGTCCTTGCCCTCCTTGGCAGCCTTGGCTGAACGGCTATTGGCGTCGATGGATTCGTTCCAGTAGCCGACGCGTGTGAAGATGTGCGAGGGCATATGCAGAGCGTGCGGCGCCGCCGGCGCGATCTCGGAATAGCGCTTGGCGGCGTCGAGACCCTGCGCTGCTATCGCCGGATAGTCGTAGAGGTGGATCAGGTAATGCGCGACGCCGGGGTGCCGCGGCTGCCGCTTGAAGATCGGCTCCAGGATGGCCGCGCCCTTGAGCTGGTTGGCATAGGTCTTGTCGTTCGGTGAGGCCGTGACATTCAGCGTGATGGCGTAGGCGATCTGCGCCTCGTCATCATCGGGATAGCGCGCGGCGACGGCTTCGGTCGCCTTGAGATAGGCCTGCGCGCGTTGGCCAAACGTCGTCTTGTCGTCGCCCGAATAGAAGGCCAGCAGCGCGTCGATATAGTCGCGTTCGCGTTCGCTCTTGGCGCCGAGTGCCTTGGCCTTCTGCAGCGCGGCGAGGCCCTGGGCGAGGTTTTCCTTCGGCGCGGGGAAATGCGGATTGTACAGCAGGCTGAGGGCAATGCCCCAATAGGCGATCGCGCATTCCGGATCGGCCTGCAACGTCTCCTCGAAGATCTCTTTCGCGGGCCGGTACCAGAACGAGTGCTGATAGCGCATCCCGCGGTCAAAGCGCCGCTGCGCCACCTCGTTGCAGGTGGTCTGGAAATGAACCTTGCCAAACTGCTCGTCGGTCCCGTCCTCCGCGCGTGCGGCAGGCGAGGCGGAGATCGAGCCGAGGGTAGCGAGGGCGAGAAGAGAGACTGTTCTCAAGGCGAGCGCACGCATCGGCCCCTCCGCTTCTGTTTCGAAAAAATTTGGTCAGATGGCGCCGATAAAAGCCGGGCGCCGAATTTCGTAACTCTGAGATCGACAATGGCAAATTGCGTTGCTGGAAGGATTTGCCCATTCGCGATGCGAGTCAATAGGACGCGGGCGGATTTGCGTTAGGGAAGCACGCCTGTCTGGCTCTCAGCGCGCGCGATCGCAGCCGAAGCGGGCTTGGATCACGCCACAGGGCTAATGTGAGGGATTGCAGCTCAGTTCCTTGATCCTTCCGGCGGCGTCAAAGGCAAAAAGCGCGCTCATGACACCGGCATTGGTGAGGTAGGAGATAATGGTCCCGTCGGTGTGCGAGGGATTGAGATCGTCCAACTTGCCTGCCGGGTGCTCTCGGAGGCGATCGATCCAATAGGCACGAAGCGCCTCACGGCTCGTAATGGTTCTGACGGCGCAGCCGCAGCCGCAATGAACCACGGCATCTTCGGCATGCATGTCCAGGATCGCCTCGATATCGCCGGCACGGTAGGCATCGAGCCAGTCAATCGCAGCCGCCATCGGGTCAAATGACATATTTTCTCGCCCAAATGCCCTCAAAGCTCGCGGTTCCAATGTAACGTTAACCCCCTAAGCCTCTTTCTTCGTTCGATTAATTGTATTTTAATATCTCGCCCGGTCTCGGCCATATGCCGAAGTACATAGATGGCCGGGCCGAGGCAGTGTCCATGTTAGACGTGTCTGCGAACCAAGGCATATTTCAGCGCAACCGGATTGTGATCGTCGATCGACAGCCGATCGTTCTACAGGGGCTGAAATCGATACTCGGAGCACAGCAGGACTTCGACGTTGTCGCATCATGCCGCGATGCGACAAGCGGTCTCGAAGCCATCAGGAAATTGACACCCGACGTCGCGCTGATTGCCGACACCCTGCCGGACCTGACGGTCACCGAGATCCTGGCGATTACGAAGGCCGAGACTGTTCCAACGCGCCTGGTGTTCTTTACCGAGGGCGAAGCCAACCACGAACTAGCCGCCGCGATTGCTGCCGGCGCCTGCAGCGCAATTTCGAAATACGTCTCCCCCGACACCATGCTGCGACTGCTGCGGCTGTTGACGAAGCATGGTGTGTCGCCCGAGCATTTCGATCTCTCGCCAACCGGCAAGCATGCCGTCGGCGCCGGCAAAATCGAAACGAAGCTGGAGCTATTGACGCACCGCGAACGTCAAATCGTTCGACTGGTGTCAGAAGGAATGTCGAACAAGGAGATCGCGCGCGCGCTAAAGGTTTCACCAGGGACCGTCAAAGTACACCTGTACAATATTTTTCAGAAGCTCGAGGTCACCAACAGGACCGTGCTCGCGGCCCTCGCGTTGTTGAAGCATCCCTCCGGCTTCGGCACGCTCGCGCTGGCTTTTCTGGCGATCGCCATTGCGGACGAACTCAAGGCGTCGGAAGCGAACGATACGCTTCCGGATGACGACAGCATCGGCCACGCGGGAGAGCACGCCGGGCACGAGCACTATGAGCCTTGGAAATATGAGCCCTGGAAAAAAGCCATTCTGCGGCACCTCATCGTCTGGGAAGCCGGTGAGACGCACCTGCTCAGCCAGAGAGACTTTTTGGCCAAGCTGAGCCAGGTCGCGAACGCGCCGGCGGCAATGGAAGCGCTGCGCGCAGCCGAGCAATCTGCGGACTCGAAGCCGTCGAAAATCGACGGCCCTGTTGGATCGGGCGCGCCGCATCTTCCTGCGCCTCTGCAGCGAGCAACCAGCGACACGCAGATGGCCGGTGACCTGACCGCGGATCATCATTTCCCCCGGCTTGCTTCCAATCCGATGTCGATTCCGGGAGGGTATGGCACCTTCGCCACTCTCGCCGGTGCGTTGATCTACGCACTGCACGATCCCCATCACGCCGTGCAGGCGCATGAGCTGGGTCAGGCGTCGATCGAGAGCTTCGTTTCCGTCGCCGGAGAGAATGCGACCACAAAACTGGCCGCGATCCCTCATGTCGACGCCAATCATGTCGACAACTCGGCCCCGGGCCTGCCTTCGCACGATGCCCGCCTGTCTTCCGCGCATGTGACCACTGGAAACGAAAGCGTCGCTGCAGAAGACGCTCGGATCCAAGTGAGTCCTGGCGTGAGTCACGGTGCCGAGGGTGATTCACTCCAGAAACCTGTTGGCCTGGTCGACGCCGGTCACGATGCCAGTGTTGACGGACAAAGCCGCGGTCAATTAATGGGCGGCGGCAGCGTTGATGGAAACGTTGTTCATCGCTCCTCGACCGATTCCAATTCTACCTCGTCTCAATCCGCCTTCGATTTCGCTTCCGGGTCGGGCAGGATCAATCTTGCGGCTTTCGGAGCGCTTGCGTGCCTGCATATGACCGCAGCGAGCAAGTCCATACCGCCACATACCCTCGCCTGGATCTACGACGCCGCAAGCAATGAAACGATCGTCTACGTGAATCCGACCGATCATGTCCTTGATATCGGGGATCGCAGCCTGCTGGAAATCCATCTGCAGGGGATTGTGTCCGTCGCGGAATCGGATGTCGTCGACCAGCGAGACGGCGCACCTGTCGCCATCACCTTGGAGAAGCTCGAAGAAGCGCTGACATCGGCAAGCGCCATCGATGAGGCTGTTCTGAGCAAGGACAGTGCCGAGGCCCGCATCGAGGCGAGCGAGAGCACGCTCGGGACGGCTGGAGTTTGGGCCATGCTGGCCGACCGCGGCTCGATGTTCCAGTTCGCGCACACTCGGACCGGCCCAGAGGGAACGGCAAGGTTCAGAACCTCCACGGGCGAGTCGGCGGAAGCAACGGCAGAAAGCAATGGTGCATCTGCCGAACCGGTTCGCGTATCATCGATCGTGCATGCTCATAGCGCGGCGGCTCCGGCGGTTGGAAACGTCACATCGAACAGTGGTCCGATCAATGCGGACACCGGCGTTTCGTCGCCGGGGTTGAACGTGACCGTCCAACCGGGCGTTGCAGTAGCCGACAGCGCGGACCGCGGTAACTCGCAGCACACTTCGGAGCCAGCACCTGCACAGGCGGCGGCCCCGGAAGCGACTGAAGCTGACTCCAAATCGGGCAATGACGTCGACAATGGCGCCGAGGATGACGCTGCGGCTTCGGACGTTCCGCCAGGGTTAGCGAAGAAGGCAGAATCAAGCGGAGCTGAACACGGCAACTCGCGGCACTCAAAATCGACAGATGCGACTGACGCAGCCGAGAACGTTCCGGACGTCGCAAAGACCGACAGCGCGGAACACGGCAACTCGCAGCACGCTTCGGAGAAGGGGTCTGCAAAGGCGGCAGCCACGGAATCGACTGAGGCTGGCGTCAAGCCGGGCAAAGGGGTCGGCCATAACGCCGAGCATCACGCTGCGGCTTCGGACGTTCCGCGAGGGTTAGCGAAGAAGGCAGACTCAAGCGGCGTCGAACATGGCAACTCGGGGCACTCTGCAAAGGCGCCGGACGTAGCCGAGAACGATCCGGGCGTTGCTAAGACCGCCAGCGCGGGCCATGGTAACTCGCAGCACGCTTCGGAGAAGGGATCTGCAAAGGCGGCAGCCACGGAATCGACTGAGGCTGGCGTCAAGCCGGGCAATGGGGGCGGCCATAGCGCCGAGCATCACGCTGCGGCTTCGGACGTTCCGCGAGGGTTAGCGAAGAAGGCAGACTCAAGCGGCGTCGAACATGGCAACTCGGGGCACTCAAACTCTGCAACGGCGTCGGACGCAGCCGAGATCGATCCGGCCGTCGCAATTGCCGCCACTGCGGGCCATGGCCACTCGCAGCACACTTCGGAGAAGGGGGCGGCAAAGGCAGCAGCCACGGAATCGACTGAGGCTGGCGTCAAGTCGGACAAGGGTGCCGAGCATCACGCTGCGGCTTCGGACGTTCCGCGAGGGTTAGCGAAGAAGGCAGACTCAAGCGGCGTCGAACATGACAACTCGGGGCACTCAAGCTCCACAAACGCGCCTGACGCAAGCGAGATCGATCCGACCGTCGTGACGGCCGCCGGCGCGGGCCACGGCAACTCGCAGCACGATTCGGAGAAGGGCTCTGCAAAGGCGGCAGCGACGGAATCGACTGAAGCTGACTCCAAGCCGGGCAATGGGGCCGAGCATCACACTGCGGCTTCGGACGTTGCGCGAGGGGCAGCGAAGAAGGCCGAAACAAGCGGTGTCGAACATGGCAACTCGGGGCACTCAAGCTCCGCAAACGCGCCTGACGCAAGCGAGATCGATCCGACCGTCGTGACGGCCGCCGGCGCGGGCCACGGCAACTCGCAGCACACGTCGGAGCCAGGGGCTGCAAAGGCGGCAGCCACGGAGTCGACTGAAGCTGACTCCAAGCCGGGCAACGGCGTCAGCAATGGCGCGGAGCATCACGATCCGGCCTCGGACGTTGCGGGGGCGGCAGGAGCAGTGAAGACGGCAGAACCGGTCGCCGTGGAACACGGCAACGCGGAGCACGATCTGCACGCAACCCCTGCAAACGCACCGCAAGCAGCCGAGATCGTCGATCCGAGCGTCGCAACCGGCGGCAACGCCGGACGCGGTAACTCGCAGCACGCTTCGGAGCCTGGGCCTGCAAAGGCGGTAGCAACGGAGCCGAGCCAATCCGACTCCAAGCCGGGCAACGGCGTCGGCAATGGGGCCGAGCAACATGCTCCGGCTTCCGACCCTGCGAGCGCGGCAGCGGCAGTGAAGACGGCAGAAACGGCCGCCGTGGACCACGGCAATTCGGGGCACTCAACCGCCGCGAACACACTGGAAGCAGCCGACATCGTCGATCCGAGCGTCGCAACCGGTGGTAACGCCGAACGCGGCAACTCGCAACACCCTGCGCAATCTGCTGCAATCGCATCTGACGACGCGCAGCCGGCCAAAGCCGCAGCCGTGACAGGCGGTGCAGATCAAGAACAGGTGTTCCGCTTCGATAGCGAGGCAGCTCCATCCACTCTCGTTGCGATCGTCGCGCCTAAGAAACTTGATGACCCGCTCGATCAACACGTTCCGCCCGGTCAGCAAGCGGACCTCGAGGCGATCGCCAAAATGGTCGCGATTGCACCGGACGAACACGCGAACAACCACGGCAATGGTGGTCCGCATCACGCCATTGTACCTGCGCATCATGACCTTCTGGTTTAAATCTGGAAGATGTCTTTGAATCAGGATCCAGTACTTCAGCGCAGATCGGTTGATGGGATGTGAAGGGGCGGATTACATTACGAGCCTTTCTCAATCTTCACCCAGAGTGCACTCCCCAGCTTCGATGAATTCCTGGCGGCGTACGCCCATGCCGGGAAGCGTGTTGGTGACAGCGCAAGTGCAACCAAAGCCTGCGTAATCCGCTGCGCTTTGGCAACGATCAGCAAGAGCTTCGCGATCGGGCAGGCAGGAACGAGGACTGCTCCTCGCTCGAGCGGCAGACGCCTATCGCGGCCACGACGCCATGACGGTCGCCTTCACGGAGACGGTCAGGGGAAGGCGCAGTCCGCGCGCCAACGCCGGGGGTCTGAATGCGGGCTGCCTTTGGGGCAGCTTGCCAAAATGCGAGAGCGTTTGCACCAGCGCGGATCTGACGGCCGGCTCGACCTTCGCGCAAATGAACCAGCAGACCAGGACCAGCATGCCCAGCGCGATCCATACGGCCGCGGTGGCATCCAGGCCGGCCTCGACCAGCGTACGAATGATCGCCGAGCCAATGACGTTGTGGGTGAGATAGAGCGGATAGGTGATCAGTCCGAGCGTTCTCAAGTAAGCCGGTGCTTCAGGGGAAGTGGTGCCCGCAGAGCGCCTGCTCCGGTTCGCGGCACGGGCAATCAGGAGCACCGCAGCCGCCCAGACCATGATCGGCACAAGGGCTGATTGATCCGCGATGGCGGGTATGGACGTCAGGAAGAACGAGGCGAAGAAGTAGATCTCTGCGGCGCCTGAAAGACAGGCGACGGCAATGGCGGCCAGCTCGAGCGCCGTCAATTGCCTGTTCGCGGAAATGAACAGCCAGATCCCCAGCGCAAAGAAGCAGCCGTGGGTCAACAGGAATGCCGCGCACGGCACCCGAAACATCAGAATGATCAGATAGGGCAGATCGGACGGTGTCATGCTCGACAGCACGAGCAGCGCGACGGCGTTGAACACTGCGCTGTAGATAGTGAGACCGAAGGTGAGGTGCCGCAGGGTGATCCTCTTCGTGAGCATCGCGCAAAACACGAGGCCATAAAACGCCGTCTCGGCGGCTAGCGTCCAGTAGACCTCGTCGAGCCATTGACCTGTGACGCCCTTCGGCACCATCAGCATGGCATGGATGTAAGGCAGGATGAGTTCGGATGCCGGTCCACTCCCGAACAGAAGCAGCACGAGGAAGGTCGCGGTGGCGCATATCCAGACCGCGGGATAGAGCCTGAGTGCGCGGCCAAGCAGAAACGCGCCCGGCGAAGACTGGCTCGCCGAGTTCGCGATGACGAAACCGGAGATGACGAAGAAGATCTCGACGCCGACCCAGCCGAACCATGTGAAGGGCGCGGCGGACGGGTACAGCACGTCGGCGGCGACGGTGCGCTCGAAGCCTGGGACGCCGATCGAAGCCCAGGCCCAGGACCAGAACATCTGGTGAAAAATGGCAACTCCGAGCGCGGCTGCGAAGCGCAGCGGATCCAGCAACGGCAAATGGCTTTTCACGGGAATGGACCAGGTTCATGCAACAATCCCGCTGGAGATATTGAATCCCTTCATGACGTTCTTTGAGGTGGGTCACACTTGGTCGGCCGGCGCTGCTGTTGCTGAACCGGCCGCCGCAGCCACTCGCTCCAGTGTCGGAGCCGGCGCGGGGCGCGCGGTCGCAAGCGTCCGCTGAGGATGTTCTGCGGACGCCGTGCTGCCTTGTGATCAAGTCTGAGAGAGGTGTGGACTAGCGACGTCCCGGCCGCTTGAGCTCTGCGACCTTGAACCTGTTGCCGGCCTGCAGGCTGCTGCAAAACCAGTGGGCTCTGTTGCGAAACTCGCCCAGGAACACCTTCGTCTCGACGCAATTCTCGTAGGATGTATGGGTGATGGTGTCTCGGCACGTCGGCGAGAAAGGTCCATAGTTCAGGCCGCCGCCCGACTCGCTGCATCCAACCCAGGGCTCTTTGCCGTGTGGGAAGCTTGATGCACAGCCACCGTTGCAACTGCTGGCGCGTGCCTCGAGGCTGGCAATCCTCCCCATCACAGAACCCGGCGCATACGAAGGCGTCCGTGCGACTGAAGACGTTCTTTGGGCGGTTGACGCAGTCCGGCGCGATGACTGCCCCGTGGATGCCGTTGGCTCCTGCCTATGCGGCCTTGCCGCCTGCTTCGGCGCGTCGACCGTAACAGGAGGAAGCGTGGCGCCGGAGCCTGTTGGAATTTGTGACGCTGCCGGAGCGCATAGCAGGATCGTAGACAAGGCAGCGACGGTTGAAGGCACGACAAGGCTTGATGACAATCTCATGACCATGTCCTTCCCGAACCCGGGCCGGAAATGCCGCCCGGTAAGTGCACGCTAACATACATTTGGGATTGCGCAATCGAGGGTTGCGAGGATGTCAGCTCAATAGTTCACCATCGAATTGTCGCTCAAAAAGCCGGCGCGATGCTCGCCGGTGAAATGCCGGGCGGCTCGCCAGGCTTCGGCGTACCGCTCGATCAGGCGACATCGCTGAGGCGACGGGACAGAAATAAAGCGGGCCCATCGGGCCCGCAAAAGTCTTTCAGCACCGTGCGACCTGCCTAATCCCGGATTCGCAGAATTCGACGCGTCTGCAGCTTGCTGGAGCTACGGACTAGCGACGTCCCGGACGCTTGAGATCGGCGACCTTAAACCTGTTGCCGGCCTGCAGGCTGCTGCAAATCCAGTGGGCCTTGTTTCGATGCTCACCCAGGAACACCTTCGTCTCGACGCAATTCTCGTAGGATGCATGGGTGATGGTGTCTCGGCACGTTGGCGAGAAAGGTCCATAGTCGATGTTGCCGCCCGACTCGCTACATCCAATCCAGGGCTCCTTGCCGCTTGGGAAGCTTGATGCACAGCCACCGTTGCAACTGCTGGCCCGTGCCTCGAGGCTGGCAATCCTCCCCATCACAGAACCCGGCGCATACGAAGGCGTGCGAGTGCCTGACGTTGACCTTTGAGCAGTTGACGCAGTGCGACGTGATGACGCCCCGGCGCTTGCCGTTGGCTCCTGTCGATGCGGCCTTGCCGCCTGCTTCGGCGCGTCGACCGTAACAGGAGGAAGAGTGGCGCCGGAGCCTGTTGGAATTTGTGACGCTGCCGGAGCGCACAGCAAGACAGTTGACAAGGCCGCGATGGTTGAAGGCACGACAAGGCTTAATGATGATCTCATGACCATGTCCTTCCCGAACCCGGGCCGGAAATGCCGCCCGGTGAGTGCACGCTAGCATACGTTCGGGATTGCGCAATCAAGGGTTGCGAAGATGTCCGCTCAATAATCCACCAGCGACCTGTTCGCTCAAAAAGCCAGCGCGATGCCCGGCAAAGCGGGTGATCACCTGCGTCAATCCGAACAGCTCAAAATGGCTGATCAGGAAGGTGCTGTAGAGCACGATAAGCCAGCCTAAAACGCCGCCCGTCATCGCGGTCGCAGCACAAACAGGAGATCCGATGTTCCAGACGACCGCAGGCATCGGCTGCCACTGCAGCAAAATCAGGCTCGGGGATCATCCCGCGCCTGCCGGGCGGCCAAAGCGGCCTGACGAGCGATTGCCGCCGTAGCGCCTGCATTGAACAATCGCCTGAGCCGCGCAGCCAGCCGCAGTATCTTCTTCCTCATGGTCGGCGTCGTCGCCGGCGGGAGGGATGCGAGTGCCCGCAATGAGCCGCGATGGGTTACAACCGCAAACCATCTGGCGGACTGTCGGTAGAGATGAAAATCAGGTGCCCGGATCATGTGGCATCTCCGGTTGAACGATGATTGACCGGTCTCTAAACTCGACTGATCCCTCACGCTTGGCGGAGTTCTTCGGGAGACGTTTGTTTTTCCTGAATTGCAGACTCGACCACGACGCGAAACGGGAGGCGAGCCTCGGTAGGGAAGCGGGTGATGGTAACAAAATACCGATTTTCGGGTTTTGAGGTCGACCTGAGCCAGCAAGAGCTTCGACGTGAAGGTGCGCCCGTCCACATTGAGCCTCAAGTCTTCGATCTCATCGTTCATTTGGTGCGCAACCATGATCGGGTTGTGAGCAAGGATGAGTTGATCGACATCGTCTGGAATGGCCGGATCATCTCCGAGGCCGCGTTCTCCAGCCGCATCAATGGCGCCCGGCGCGTGCTCGGCGACAACGGAACAGAGCAGCTTTTCATCAGGACGCTGCATCGGCGTGGCTTCCGGTTTGTCGCTCAGGTCCAGGCGATCGAGGGGGCTGATGCCGACGCAATCCGACTCGCTCCGCACCACGGCGCGGCCACCGACGTTCGCCGACAAGCGTCGATTTCCACCGACGTGTCGCATCTCGACGACGTCGTCTCGGAAGCGGTGAAGGCAGAAGCCAATTCACGATCGTTCATCGCGGTGCTTCCGTTCGCGAACATGTCGAGTGACCCCGAGAATGACTATTTCAGCTACGGATTGACGGAAGACATCATCCGGCTTCTTGCCCGAAACCGCTGGCTTTCCGTGATCTCGCGCCACTCGACGATCGGATTCCAGGGACGGATCGTTGACGCACGCGATGTCGGCGCGCAGCTGGGCGTCAGCTATGTGATGTCCGGCAGCGTTCGCAAGAGCCGCGATAAGGTGAGGATCACGGCGGAGCTAACCCGGGCCGCGGACGGGATGCAGCTTTGGTCCGACAAATACGAACTTCAACTCGAGAATATCTTCGATATCCAGGAGGAGATGGCAAAGCAGATCGCGGCCACCATCGAACCTGAATTGTCGAAAGTGGAGCAGCAACTCGCCGCGCGCAAGGCGCCGGAAAGCCTCGACGCGTGGGATTGCTACCAGCGCGGCCTGTGGAATCTTTGGCGATTTACCACACCCGGATTCGATTCAGCCGAGGACTATTTCCAGCGCGCGATCGCAGCAGATCCCAAGTTCGCACGTGGGCATGGCGCGCTCAGCTACGTCAATATTCAGCGCTCGCTTTATGATGATCCCAGGGATCGGCCAGCGCGACTGGAAACGGCGTTGCGCCAGGCACGTCTCGCCGTGACGCTCGACGAGCTCGATTGCTTTTGCCATTGCGCCCTCGGAAGAGCACTGTGTTTGACCCGCCAGAACGACGAAGCGCTCGCTGCCATCGACACGTCTTTGGAGCTCAACCCAAGTTTCGCGCAAGGATATTTTGCACAAGGCTTCAATCTGCTGTGGTGCGGGCGGGAGCTCGAAGCAGAAGCGCTGCTCGATCGGGCGACAATGCTCAGTCCGCGCGACAGCCATCTGTGGAGCTTTCACCACGTACGTTCGTGGACGCATTTTTCCCTTGGTGAGTACGATATTGCCGTGGAATTTGCTCGAAGGGCGACGAGGCAACCCAATGCCACGTATCGGGCTTTCGCGACGTTGGCTGCGTCCCTTGGCCGTCTCGACGAAAAAGCCCAGGCCAACGCTGCAGCTGCCGAGCTTCTGCAACGCAAGACGGATTACACAACGCAGACAGCGCGGCAGGAGCTGTTCTTTTGCAACGACCAAGGCTTCATCGATCGTTTCGCCGAAGGACTGGCTGTCGCCGGCATCGCGGGCAGTTGAGGGAAGCAACGCGCGTGGCAAAATAAAACGGGGCCCGAAAGGGCCCCGCAAAAGTCTTCAGCCTCCGCGATCTTACTTGATCTTGGCTTCGCGGAATTCGACGTGCTTGCGCGCGACCGGGTCATACTTCTTCTTGACCAGCTTGTCGGTCATGGTGCGCGAATTCTTCTTGGCGACGTAGTAGAAGCCGGTGTCAGCCGAGGACACGAGCTTGACCTTGATGGTGACCGCTTTGGCCATGTTCTGAACCTCAGAAAATTGGGGAATCTGGAGCCGGCCAAACGGCCCGCGTTGGCCGGCAACCTAGCCAGAAACCGGGGGAAGTCAAGGTTTCGGAGCGTTTTCGAGCGAAGCGGGCACCGGTTCGCGTCAAGAAAACGCGTCAAAAACAAAGAGCTAGAGCCCGGAACGCGGCTCTAGGGCCAAAAACCACTCAAATCGGGCCCATCAGGCCTCAAAGAAGCGGTTTTTCGGCCGCGGAAGGCCGAGATTCTCTCTCAAAGTGGCCCCTTCATACTCTTTCCGGAAAATCCCGCGGCGCTGGAGCTCCGGGACCACCTTGTCGACGAAATCGTCCAGGCCCGCGGGCAGGAACGGGAACATGATGTTGAAGCCGTCGGAGCCGCGCCCGACCAGCCATTCCTCCATCTGATCGGCGATGGTTTTCGCCGTGCCGACGAACGACAGCCCGCCATAGCCGCCGACGCGCTGGGCGAGCTGGCGCACGGTGAGCTTTTCGCGGGTGGCGAGATCGACCATGCGCTGACGGCCGCTCTTGCTGGCGTTGGTCTCGGGGATCTCGGGCAGGGGCCCATCGGGATCGAAACCTGACGCATCGGTGCCGAGGATAACCGAGAGCGAAGCGATGGCGCTGTCGTAATGCACGCGGCTGTCGAGCAGGGCGCGCTTCTCCTTGGCTTCATCGACGCTGTCGCCGACCACAACGAAGGCGCCGGGCAGGATCTTGAGGTGCTCGGGGTCGCGCCCGACCTTCTCCATGCGGCCCTTGATGTCCGCATAGAGCTTCTGTCCGTCGGCGAGGCTGCCGCCGCCGGTGAACACGGCTTCCGCGGTTTCGGCCGCGAGCTGCCTGCCGTCTTCCGACGCGCCGGCCTGCACGATCACCGGCCAGCCCTGCACCGGGCGGGCGATGTTGAGGGGACCGCGCACCTTCAGATATTTGCCGTTGTGGTCGAGCGTGTGCATCTTGGCGGGATCGAAGAACAGGCCGGATTCCACATCGCGTACGAAGGCGTCGTCGGCGAAGGAATCCCACAGGCCCGTGACGACGTCGTAGAACTCGCGGGCGCGCTTGTAGCGCTCGGCATGCTCCATGTGGTCGTCGAGGCCGAAATTCAGCGCCGCGTCCGGGTTCGAGGTGGTGACGATGTTCCAGCCCGCGCGGCCGCCGCTGAGATGGTCGAGCGAGGCGAAGCGGCGGGCGACGTGATAGGGCTCGTCAAACGTGGTCGAGCCTGTCGCGATCAGGCCGATCCGTTCGGTGACGGCGGAGAGCGCCGACAGCAGCGTGAACGGCTCGAACGAGGTCACGGTGTGGCTGCGCTTGAGCGCATTGATCGGCATGTTCAAGACGGCCAAGTGATCGGCCATGAAGAAGGCGTCGAATTTGCCGGCCTCGAGCTTTTGGATCAGCGTCTTGATGTGGCCGAAGTTGAAGTTGGCGTCGGGCCAGGCCCCGGGATAGCGCCAGGCGCCGGTGTGGATGCTGATCGGGCGCATGAACGCGCCAAGCTTGAGTTGCCGTTGTGCCATCGCCCCGTATCCGTTCTGGGTGTCGTTCGCAAAGACATAGGGACGCGGCAGAACTCTGCCATTGGGAGGGCTGGGAAGAATTTTTCGTTTTTCGATCAACTCTCAGCACGTTCGCGTCATTCCGAAGCCCGGCGAAGCGGCGCGCCCGGAATCCATCAAACCGCAGACACTGACGGCGAGGGGGGACTACTGTCCCCGCGCCCTTTGATCGAAGGCGCTCAGCACGGCGAGCGTCATCGCGGTGACGCCGGTCTGGATGGTCGGTTTCGGCACCGGGGCGAATTGCGGCGAGTGGTTGCCGGGAAGCGGCGGGCCNCTGCCGTTACGCGCGGCCGCGACGCGGTCCGGCTCATAGACGCCGATGTTGAAGAACATCGAAGGCACGCCGGCGTTGACATATTCCGAATAGTCTTCGCTGGTCGTGTTCGCAGGGGTGACGTTGAACTTGTCGCCGAAGGCCGCTTTCAGCACCCGCTCGGCCTGGCCGACGACGGCGGCATCGTTCACCACAGCCTTGGTGCCTTCGTCGAGATGGATTTCGGGCGCGGGCGCATCCGCCATCACCGCCACCGCCTTCGCCGTGCGCTCGATCCCGGCCAGCATCCTGGCGCGCACCTGCGGCTTGAAGCTGCGGATCGTGCCGATCACCCTGGCCTCGTCGGGAATGATGTTGCCGGCGGTGCCGGCGTGGATCGCGCCGATGGTGACAAGGCCGAATTCGGTCGGGTCCTTCTCACGGCTGATCACGCTCTGCACGTCGACGACGAAGCGGGATGCCATCATCACGGGATCGATGGTCGCCTGCGGTACCGCACCATGGCCGCCGCGGCCGATAAATCTGATGAAGAGACCGTCGACATTCGACGATCCCACCCCGACCCTGTAGGTCACCGAGCCGTAGGCTCCACTGCTGTCGTGCAGGGCAAATCCCACATCGGGCTTCGGAAAGCGGATGAACAGGCCATCGTCGATCATCGCCCTTGCGCCCGCGACCTCTTCCTCCGCGGGCTGCGCGATGAACATCAGCGTACCGCGCCACTGGTCCTTGATGCCGACCAGGGTCTTCGCCGTGCCGACCCAGCTCGCCATGTGGATGTCATGGCCGCAGCTATGGGCGACGAAGGTCTCGCGGCCCTGCCAGATCTGCTTGTCGCGGCTGGCATAGGGCAGGCCGGTCTTCTCTTCCATCGGCAGCGCATCGAGCTCGGTGCGAACCATGATGGTGGGGCCGTCGCCGTTCCTGTAGATGGCAACAAGACCGGTCTTGCCGACGCGCTCGGTGACCTCGAAACCGATCGCGCGCATCTCGGCGGCGAGTTTCGCCGCGGTCTTCTCTTCCTGGAAGGCGATCTCGGGATGGGCGTGGATGTCCTTGTAGAGCGCATCGAGCTTCGGATAGTCGCTCTCGAAGGAGGTCTCGATCGTCTGCTTCAATCTGGCGACGTCGAGCTCTGCATGGGCAGGCAACGAGAGCAGGCTGCACAACGCGACGGAAGCGAGCAGAGGCCTTGCGAACCGCGTCATCCGACCCTCCCAGTCGTTTAAGCGCCCTTTCCTTCACCTAGCACATCTCGTTGCATCTTGCCGCCATAGAAATGGAAGAACGGCACCGGCGCATCGTGCCGGAGCGGGCCGGTGGCAAGGCGGGTATCGAGCTCGTTGAGCACGTTGCGCGTCATCGGATGCAGTTCGGCGAGCGGCTTCGAGCCGAGCTCGACCCAGACCAGCTCGACCAGCTCCGCATCGGCGTGGATGACGCCCTCGACGCGGTGGGTGATCGCGGAGGCATCGGCGGTGAAGAAGCGCGTATCGAAGCGCTTGACGCGGCCGGGCGGGGTGATCGCGCGCGCGATCAAGAACAGGCTGGAGGGATCGGGCAGCAGGCCTGCATCCGCGAACGGCTTCCACGGACCTTCGAGCCTGGCCTTGCCCTCGACCTTGCGCCCGAGGCAGAGGCCGGTCTCCTCGCAGGCTTCGCGGATCGCGGCGATCGCCAGCGATTTCGCGCGCGAGGCCGGCGTCTTCGGGCTGCCCTTGGCGAGATTGGCTTCCAGCTCCGCGGTGATCGGCGCAGCACACGGCACGCGGTGATCGTCCTTGTCGACGCGGCCGCCGGGGAACACGAATTTTCCGGGCATGAACACCACCTTGTCGTGGCGCTTGCCGACCAGCACTTTTGGAATGGCGCCGCTGCGATCGACCAGGATCAGCGTCGCGGCGTCCTTCGGGCGGAAATAAGGATGATGGTCAGCTTCCTTGCCCTCGTGGATCTTGGCCTTGTCTTCGGCCTGCGAAATATCCGTCATGTCCTCACCCAGAGCGTTTTTTGCTTATTGCTTACACCGGCGGAATACCATCCGGCGGGTTCTCGTCAAACCCGTGCATGCGCAGAGCCCATTGCAAGCCGACCACAGCTCCCTTGACCGGCTGGAGCAGCCCGAGCGAAGCAAAGAACGTGAAGGGCAGATAGGCCACGAAGGTGAGCCAGACCGGCGTCGTGTAATTGGTCTCGATCCAGAGAATCGCCGGCACCGTGACGTGGCCGACGATGACGATGACGAGATAGGCGGGCAGATCGTCGGCGCGGTGCGGCGTGAAGTCGAGGCCGCAGGCGCTGCAATTGTCCGCGGTCTTCAGGAAGGCGCGGAACAGCTTGCCCTGACCGCAGCGCGGGCAGCGGCTGCGAAAGCCGCGCTTCATCGCGGTCCAGACGTCGCGCTTCTCGACGAGACCGGTCTCGCGCGTCCAGATTTTTGGGGCCGTGCTCATCGTCACCACGCGCTGCCCTTCTTGCTCTTACCCTTGTTCTTTCTCTGCTTCTTGCCCTTGCCGGACTTTTGCTTCTCCGGCTTGCGTTTTCTCTCCGGGCTGCGTCCCGGATGCGCCTTGGCGGATTTGCGCTGGGCGCGGAACGGCCGGCGCTCGCGTGGGCTGCTCTCGCTGTCCGAGGACAGCAGCTCGAACCGCAGCGCGCCTGCGATGGGGGCCGCTTCGATCAGGCGGACATCGACGACGTCACCGAGCTGGTACATGGTGCCGCTGCGCGTGCCGACCAGCGCGTGACGGCCCTCGTCATAGTTGAAATATTCCGTGCCGAGGGATCGGATCGGGATCAGGCCATCGGCGCCGGTCTCGGAGAGCTTCACGAACAGGCCGGCGCGGGTGACGCCGGAGACTCGGCCCTGGAAGCTGGCGCCGATGCGGTCGGCGAGGTGATGCGCGATCAGGCGATCCACGGTCTCGCGCTCCGCCTTCATCGCGCGGCGCTCGGTCAGTGAAATATGCGCGGCGACCTCGCCGAGACTTTCCGGCGTCTCGCTGTCGGGCAGGGCGCCTTCGCCAAGGCCGAGCGCGCGGACCAGCGCACGGTGCACGACGAGGTCGGCGTAGCGGCGGATCGGCGAGGTGAAATGCGCGTAGCGGCGCAAATTCAGGCCGAAATGACCGTAATTCTCCGAGGAATATTCCGCCTGCGCCTGGGCGCGCAGCACCACCTCGCTCACCAGCGGGTAATAGTCGTGGCCTTCGAGCTGGGCCAGCACGCGGTTGAACAGGGTGGGGCGCAACGCGCCTGATTTGGTGAAGGGGACGTCGAGCGTCTCCAGGAACTCCGCGAGCGCGTGCACCTTCTCCAGCGTCGGCTCGTCATGGACGCGGTAGATCAGCGGGAGCGATTTCTTCTCCAGCATCTCGGCCGCTGCGACGTTGGCGAGGATCATGAACTCCTCGATCAGCTTGTGCGCATCGAGACGCTCGGGCACGACGACGCGGTCGACCGTGCCGTCGCTCTTGAGCAGGATCTTGCGCTCGGGCAGATCGAGATTGAGCGGATCGCGCTCGTCGCGCGCGCGCTTGGCACAGGCGTAAGCGGCGTAGAGCGGCCTCAGGATCGGATCGAGCAGAGGGCCGGTGGTGTCATCGGTGCGGCCGTCGATCGCGGCCTGCGCCTGTGCATAGTTCAGCTTCGCCGCCGAGCGCATCAGGATGCGATGAAAACTGTGCGAGCGCTTGCGGCCATCGGGGCCGATCACCATCCGCACCGCGAGCGCGCCGCGCGGCTCGCCCGGCACCAACGAGCAGAGATTGTTGGAGATGCGCTCGGGCAGCATCGGCACGACGCGATCGGGGAAATAGACCGAGTTGCCGCGGTCGAGCGCGTCGCGGTCGAGCGCGGTGCCCGGCTGGACGTAGAAGCTGACATCGGCAATCGCGACGTTGACGATGAAGCCGCCCTTGTTGTTGGGATCCTCGTCGGCTTGCGCATGCACCGCGTCGTCGTGATCCTTGGCGTCGGGCGGATCGATGGTGACGAGTGGGATGTCGCGCCAGTCCTCGCGGCCCTTCAGATTTGCGGGCTCGGCGGCTTCCGCCTCGCGCTCGGCGGCGGAGGAGAACTGCAGCGGGATCTCGTGGGCGTAGATCGCGATCAGGCTGATCGCCTTCTCGGATTTGACCGAGCCGAGCTTCTCCTTGACCCGGCCGGAGGCGAGGCCAAAGCCGCGGGTGCGGACGATGTCGACGCTGACGAGGTCGCCATCCTGCGCGCCTGATGTATCGGTCCTGGCGATATTCAGCTCGCGGTCGGCGAACTTCTTGTCGACGGGGACGAGCCGTCCGCCGCCCTCGGGAAGGCTCCGAAACACGCCGAGGATGCGGCTCTTGGCCTTGTCGATGACCTTGATGATGCGGCCGCGATAGGCCGGGTCTTCGTCCTCGTCGTTGCGTTCGACGCGCAGCAGCGCGCGGTCGCCGACACCGGCGGCGGTGCCGGGCTTGGCCCGGCGCGGCATCTCGATGATGATTTTGGGCGGCTCGCCGCTCTCGACCTCGTCCCATTCGGCGGGGGAGGCGATCAGCTCGCCGTCGGAGTCGCGCCCCGTGATGTCGGCGAGCAGCGTCGGCGGGAGCGCGTCCGGCTCGGACACAGTGTGGCGTTTTTTCTTGATGATCCCGTCGTCGGCGAGCTCGCGCAGCATGCGCTTGAGCTCGACGCGATCGGCGTTCTTCAGGTCGAACTCGCGCGCAATTTCGCGGGTTCCGACCTTTCCGTGATTTGCCTTGATGAAGGCGACGATGGCTTGCCTGTCGGGAAAGCCATGGTCATGCTTCCGTTTCACTTAACCTCTAATTCTTGATCTAAGTCTTGCCGGCACTCTTCTTGGCCGGAGCCTTGGCGGCGGCGGTCTTGGTCGGCGACGTTTTGGCGGTCGACGACACGGCAGCGCGCGCCTTGCTGGTGGATTCGGTTTTCGATTTGGCCGCGGCTTTCTTCGCGGCCGGCTTCTTCTTCGGCGCGGCGTCCTCGCCGTCCGTGGCCTTCTCTGTGGTCTTCTCTATGGTCTTCTTGGCCTTAGCCGGCTTGGCCGCCTTCTTGGCTTTCGCCTTGCCGCCGCCCTTGGCGGCGCGCTCGTCGATCAGAGCGATTGCCTGCGGCAGCGTGATCGCGTCCTTCTCGATCTCGGCCGGGATCGTCGCGTTGATGCCGCCTGCGGTGACATAGGCACCGTAACGGCCGCTCTTCACGGTGATCGTGCCGAGCGTCGGGTGATCGCCGATCGCCTTGCCGGGATCGGCGCCGAAGCGCCGGCTCGGGCCCTTGGCGACCTTCTCGGCAATCAGCGTGACCGCGCGGTTGAGGCCGATGTCGAAGACCTCGTCGCCGCTCTCGAGACTGGCATAGGTCTTCTCGTGCTTCACGAACGGCCCGAAGCGGCCGAGGCCGGCCGTGATCGGCTGGCCGGTTTCCGGATGCTTGCCGATCTCGCGCGGCAGCGACAACAGCTTCAGCGCAAGCTCGAGGTCGACATCGCCGGGCGAGGTGCCCTTCGGGATGCCGGCGCGCTTCGGCTTCTCGCCTTCCTCATAATCCTTCTGCTCGCCGAGCTGGATATAGGGGCCGAAGCGGCCAGCCTTGACCCAGACATCGCGGCCCGTATCGGGATCCTGGCCGAGCGAACGGTCGGCGGTGGTCTCGCTGTCGGCGGCGAGCTGACGGGTGTAGCGGCATTCCGGATAGTTCGAGCAGCCGACGAAGGCGCCGAACTTGCCAGCCTTCAGGTTCAGCCGGCCGCTGCCGCAGCTCGGGCACTGCCTGATATCGCCACCGTCCGCGCGAGGCGGATAGATGTGCTGGCCCAGCATGTCGTCGAGCACGTCGAGTACCTGCGCGACGCGCAGATCCTTGATATCGTCGACGGCGCCGATGAAGCCGGTCCAGAAATCCTTCAGCACCTGCTGCCAGGAGATCTCGTTGTTGGAGATGCGGTCGAGCTGCTCTTCGAGGCTGGCCGTGAAGTCGTATTCGACGTAGCGGGCGAAGAAGCTTTCGAGGAAGGCGACCACGACGCGGCCCTTGTCCTCGCCGTGCAGGCGCTTCTTCTCCAGCTTGACGTAGCCGCGGTCTTTCAGGACCTGGAGGATCGAGGCATAGGTCGAGGGCCGGCCGATGCCGAGCTCTTCCATGCGCTTGACGAGCGATGCTTCCGAGAACCGCGGCGGCGGCTCGGTGAAATGCTGGGTGACGGCGAGCGACTGCCGCTTCAGCGCGTCGTTCGGGCTCATCGCCGGCAGGCGGCGGGAGTCTTCGTCCTCCTCGTCGTCGCGGCCTTCCTGGTACAGTGCGAGGAAGCCGTCGAACTTGACGACCTGGCCGGTGGCGCGCAGCTCCAGCGTGCGGCCGCCAGCCTTCGCCGTGATGTCGACCGTGGTGCGCTCCAGCTCGGCCGATTCCATCTGGCTGGCAATGGTGCGCTTCCAGATCAGCTCATAGAGCCTGGCCTGGTCGGCATCGAGCTTGCGGCTCATGCTGTCGGGGCGGCGGGAGAGGTCGGTCGGGCGGATCGCTTCGTGCGCTTCCTGGGCGTTCTTGGCCTTGGCCTGGTACTGGCGCGGGGCATCCGGCACGTAGGCGTTGCCGTAATCCTCGCCGATCACCTTGCGCGCCTGGGTGATCGCCTCCGGGGCGATCTGCACGCCGTCGGTACGCATATAAGTAATGAGTCCGGTGGTCTCGCCGCCGATGTCGATGCCTTCATAGAGGCGCTGGGCGATGCGCATGGTGTGCGCCGGCGCAAAGCCGTATTTGCGGCTGGCTTCCTGCTGCAGCGTCGAGGTAGTGAAGGGCGCCTGCGGATTGCGCCGGGCCGGCTTGGCATCGACCGCGGTGACGGCGTAGCTCGCCAGTTCCAGCGCCTTCTTGAAGTCCTCGGCTTCCGCGCCGGTGCCGATGTCGAGACGCTGGATCTTCTTGCCGTCGGCGCCGACGAGGCGCGCCTCGAAGGCGTCGCCGCGCGGGGTGAGCAGGGTCGCGATCAGCGACCAGTACTCGCGCGGCACGAATTTCTCGATCTCGAGCTCGCGGTCGCAGACGAGGCGCAGCGCCACCGACTGCACGCGGCCGGCCGAGCGGGCGCCCGGCAGCTTGCGCCACAGCACGGGGGAGAGGGTGAAGCCGACGAGATAGTCCAGCGCGCGGCGCGCCATATAGGCGTCGACCAGCGCGCCGTCGATCTCGCGCGGGTTCTTCATCGCCTCCGAGACCGCCTGCTTGGTGATGGCGTTGAACACCACGCGCTCGATCTTCTGATCCTTCAGCGCGCGCTTCTCCTTCATCACCTCCAGCACGTGCCAGGAGATGGCCTCGCCCTCGCGATCAGGGTCGGTGGCGAGAATCAGGCGGTCGGCGCCCTTCAGGGATTTGGCGATATCGTTGAGCCGGCCGGCCGCCTTGGGGTCGACCTCCCAGATCATCTTGAAATTGGCGTCGGGATCGACGGAGCCGTTCTTCGCGGGCAGGTCGCGGACATGGCCGAACGAGGCCAGAACCTCGTAGGACGAGCCCAGATACTTGTTGATCGTCTTGGCTTTCGCCGGCGACTCCACAATGACGATATTCATGTAGTTCCAGTAACTTACGGGAAAATCTTAGGCCGAAAACGAAAGGACTCGGGTCGGCCGTTTCGATCCGAACATGGGTGGTGAGGCCCTCGCTGTCAAATCGAGGGGTGTTGAGAGGGTTCCAAATGGGAAAAGTTTCATATCGAGAAAGTTGCAAAATACCACCTTGGAGTTGCGCGGGATCGGCGTAAAGTTCCTCCGGGGCATGGATTCGGGGTGGGGTCGGGTGACGAAGCCGGGACGGAAACGGGCGCGCGCCGCATCGCGCGCGCCGACACGCACGCGCAACGAGGAGCCGGGGGAAGGCGGGGCCGATGAGGCGGTCGCCTTCATCTCCGAGCAGGCCGGCGCTTTGCGCAAGCTCGCCGAGCGCCACAAGCTCGACGTGCTGCATTATCTCCTGGGGATGACCAAGCTGGAGGCCGACGAGCATTTGCGCCTGCGGAGCAAGCGCAAGCTGTCGTGAGGGTGGCTCACTTGCGGCCCCGTCATCCTGAGGTGCGAGCGGCACGATGCGGAGCATCGCGCCGGGAGCCTCGAAGGATGAGCGGCCCCGCCGCTGCAGCAGGGCCGTCGCCCTTCGAGGCTCGCCGAAGAGGCGAGCACCTCAGGGTGACGGAGAGAGATACGGGGCGCTGCTCTAACCCCGTCATTGCGAGCACAGCGAAGCAATCCAGAAGTCTTTCCGCGGCCGGCAGTCTGGATTGCTTCGTCGCAAGGGCTCCTCGCAATGACGGTGCGGCTAGCAGTTGCGGCTTGCCATTTTGGCCAGTCTTCGGCCGAGATACTCGGCCGTGCTGAGGTCGCTCGGCGGCAAGTCGTCGTCGATGAGGTGTGTCGCTAGGCCGAGTTGGCTGCCCAACCGATTGCGACCACCCGGATCCTCCCCACCCGGGATATCCAGTCCGCACCAGAGCATGCCGTGCTGAGCAGCCAGAATGGAAAAGTAGGTCAGCGTGTGCAGTTGATCGCCGCTCGCGCAGGCACCCGTCGTGAAGCCGCCTGCGATCTTGTTGGTCCAACGGTGCTGGCTCCAGCGGTCACTTGAAGCGTCGGCGAAGGCTTTGAATTGAGCCGCGGCTCCGCCCATGTAGGTCGGGCTACCAAATGCAACTGCGCTGGCGTGGTCGATCGTTTCAAATAGGCTTTCATTCTGGAAGCGGCCTGACACGATGTCGTCGCCCGTGATGCGACAAAGCGCGACGTCCGCTATGCCATCCGCTCCACGCGCCACCGCATGCGCGAGCTTCTCGGTGGTGCCGGTGATGGAGAAATAGACGATGGCGAGCAGAGGCATGGCGGTGCCGCGTTGCGGTATTCAGGCATCTTTGACGCTGACCGTATTTTGTACAAGCCCCTCCGCATGGTCATTACGAGCTTAGCGAAGCGTTGCAGTTTGCCATCATTACGCCGAGCGCCTTCGCGGCGCCGGCCGCGGCTTCAGCGTGGTGTCCGCGGGGCTGAGCAGGCGGCCGTCCTCGGCGCGCATTTCGAGCTTCTTCACCGGGCGGCCCTTCTCGCGGTCGACCAGGATGGTTGCGATCTCTTCGGGATGGTCGTCGAACTCCTCGCTCCATTGGCGCAGCGCCACGAGAACCGGGAAGACGCCGCGGCCCTTCGGCGTCAGCACATACTCTTGATAGGCGCTGCCGTCGGAGGCGGGGGCGGTGGCGAGAATGCCGTGGTCGACCAGCGACTGTAGCCGCACCGACAAGATGTTCTTGGCCATGCCGAGCTTGCGCTGAAATTCGCCGAAGCGGCGCAGGCCGAACAGCGCCTCGCGGATGATCAGCAGCGACCACCAGTCGCCGATCGCCTCCAGCGACCGTGCGATCGGGCAGGCATCCCCCGCAAAGCTGGTTCGTTTGACCATGGTCTGTCGTCCTGTCGCGTTCGCACGATTTCGGCGCTGATCACGTGCTTGTGTGGTTGCATCATAAAACCATATGCCCTAGATGGCAACGTAGTTTCATTATGCAACCACTGGAGGCGAGCGTGAGACTGAAGAACAAGACGGCACTCATTACTGGCGGCAATAGCGGCATCGGACTTGCGACGGCAAAGCTGTTCGTGGCCGAGGGTGCGAAGGTGGTCATCACCGGGCGCAACAAGGAGACGCTGGAGGCCGCAGCAAAAGAGCTTGGCCCGAACGCGCTTGCGCTCGTCGCCGATGCCACCGACGTCGCCGCGACGGAAGCCGCGATCAAGAAGGGCGCCGACAAGTTCGGCAAGTTCGACATCGTGTTCGCCAATGCCGGCATTCCCGGCGGCACGCCGCTGGGTTCGGCGACGCTCGAGGTGTTCGAGAAGGTCATCAGCACGAACCTCACCGGCGTGTTTTTCACCGTGCAGTCGGCGCTGCCTTATCTCAACGACAACGCCTCGATCATCCTCAACGGCTCGGTGATCTCCGTGCTGGGCATTCCCGGCTACTCCGCCTATGGCGCCGCCAAGGCCGGCGTGCGCGCGATGGCGCGCATCATGGCGTCGGAACTGTCGCCGCGCGGCATCCGCGTCAACGTCGTTGCGCCGGGCGCGATCCGCACGCCGATCTGGGGCGCGGCAATCGCAACGCCTGAAGCGGAGAAAGCATTCGAGAAGCGCATTGCGCTGTCGACGCCGCTGGGGCGCATTGGTGAACCAGATCACATTTCGAAGACGGTGCTGTTCCTCGCCTCCGATGATGCCGCGCACATCCAGGGCCAGGAGATCTTCGTCGACGGCGGCGCAGTGGCCTCGCCGAGCGGCGCGCCGATCTATCGTGGTTGATCAATCTCGATGAAAATCGAATCGGTCGGCGCTCGTCGCACGCGGTTGCGCCGGCCGGTTCCTACATCTGGAGGAATGTATTTGTTGAACCTTATGTGAGGCGTTGAACCTTGGCGCACGCTGCCAAGACCTTTCTACGGGCGGGGGTCATAAGACTCATTTCAAAGGAGCCCGTGATGCCAAAGGCAGCTCGCATTTTTTCGTCGATTTCAGCACCGCGTATTTACACCGAACGTTCCAGCATCTCCACCAAGCGCTCCGACACGTCCGAATTCATCGGGGTGGCTCTGTTCTCGGGCATCGGGCTGTTCATCTCGCTTGTCGCCGTCATCCTGGGAATCCAGGGCGCCTGGTTTTAGGTCGATCTGTCAGCCGCCGCCGAAAGGCCGGCAGCGGCTGTTGTCGGCGTGAGCCTTACGCCGCGCGCAGGCTGGTGGCCGCCGCAAGCGCGCCGGCGAGCGCCTTCTCGCGATGCTCGGGGCCAACCTGGATGCCATCGGCAACGATGAATTCGGGGCTCGTGATGCCCATGAAGGCGAACACACCGCGCAAATAGGTTTCGAGATGCTCCAGCGAGGCGGCCGGGGTGCCCGGACCGTAATAGCCGCCGCGAGAGATCGCCACGATCACGCGCTTGCTGCCGGCAAGGCCCTGCGGGCCGTTGGCGTCATATTTGAAGGTCTTCCCAGCAACGAGGACGCGGTCGATCCAGGCCTTGAGCTGGCTCGGAATGGTGAAATTGTACATGGGCGCGCCGATCACGACGATGTCGGCGTCGAGGAACTCGTTCAGCACCGCCGCGCTCGCGGCAAGGTCGGGTCCGAGTTCCGCCGGCGCCGGCGCGCCTTGCGCGGCCGCGAGGTGCGAGCCGGAGAGGTGGGCGAGCGGGGTCTGGGTCAGGTCGCGATAGGCGATGTCGAGCGAAGGCGTCGCCTGCCGGAGCCGGTCGACGATGGCGGCGGAAACCTGCCTGGAGACAGAGTGGGGGCCGAGGACGCTGGAGTCGATATGGAGGAGTTTCATTGGGGTCACCCATGGTATAGATTTGTAACCCGGACTACATGAGTGACTGTCAAAATCCCCGCAAGAACGCACTTTTTTGAGCCATGGGCACATCATTGAAACCTGCGCACACCGATTTGCCTGCGCCGCCGCGGCCGCATCCCGACCATGCCGACTGCCGTGGCGTGGCGTCGGTCCTGTCCCGGGTCGGCGACAAATGGAGCGTGTTCGTCATCATGAACCTGAGCGACGGGCCAAAGCGCTTCAATGAACTGAAGCGCATGATCAGCGGCATCTCGCAGCGGATGCTGACATTGACCTTGCGTGGCCTTGAGCGCGACGGCCTCGTCACGCGCACGATCTTTCCGACCATTCCGCCGCGCGTCGATTACGAGCTGACCGATCTCGGCCGCGGGCTGCAGCAGCCGGTGAAGGCGCTCGGACAGTGGGCCATGGACCATCTGATGCAGATCGAGGCTGCGCGTAGGCAGTTCGATCGGCGCAACGACGGCGACTAAAGAAGCGAAACGAGACCACCCCCATGGCGCTCGAGGCGGCCGGCGAGCTCGAGCTCCAGCAGCACGGTCCGCACGATCGCGGGCGAGGCGCCGGACATCCGGACGAGATCGTCGATCGAGATTGGGGCAGGGCCGAGCAGGCCGGTGATCTGGTCGCGGTCATGGCCTTGTGGATCGCTCTCGAACGGCTCGCTGTCCGGCTCGCTCGCAGGACTCATCAGCGGCCGCTCCATGATCGGCTGAACCGCGTTGATGATGTCGGCAGCCTCGGTGACGAGGGTTGCGCCCTGCTTGATCAAATCGTTGGTGCCGGCGGCACGCGGATCGAGCGGCGAGCCGGGGACGGCGAACACCTCGCGGCCCTGTTCGGCCGCCATGCGCGCGGTGATCAGCGAGCCCGAGCGGTGCGCCGCCTCCACCACGATCACGCCGAGCGCGGCGCCCGAGATCAGCCGGTTGCGACGGGGAAAGTCGCGGGCGCGCGGCTCGTGACCGAGTGGCATCTCCGAGATCGCTGCGCCGCTCTGGTCGAGGATCGCCGTGAGTAGGTCGCCATGCTCGGGCGGATAGATGCGGTCATGGCCGCCGGCGAGCACGGCGATCGTGCCGCTCTCGACGCTCGCGCGGTGCGCGGCCTGGTCGACGCCGCGCGCGAGCCCCGAGATGATGATGAAGCCGGCTTCGCCGAGCTCGCGCGCAAGCTGGCCGGCGAATTTCAGACCTGCACCGGACGAGTTGCGCGAGCCGACGATGGCTATCATCGGACGCATCAAGCTTGCGTCATCGCCGCGCACGGCGAGCAGAGGCGGTGCATCGTCGATCATCGCCAGCCGCGCCGGATAGCCGTCCTCGCCGGGCGGGAGCCAGGCAATGCCGAATTTGCGGCTCGCGGCGAGCTCGGCCTTTGCCTCATCCGCGCTGCAGATGCGTCCCGACCGCTGCGCCCCGCCGCGGCGCGCCAGATCAGGCAGCCGCTCCAGCGCGGCGCGCGCACTGCCGAAATGATCGACCAGCGAACGGAAGGTGCGCGGCCCGACATTGTCGGAGCGGATCAGCCGCAGGCGGTCAGTCCGCTCGGCTTCAGTCAGCTCCACGCTGGGATTGATGGCGTCCACGCCCATCTCCTTGTGGGAACAGCATGGAACAACCTGAGGGCGTTGCGCAACAGCGACGTGCGCTTGCGCGACCTCGCCCCGATGCTAAAAGCGATCCCAATAAGAAGGATTTTGCCATGATCTCACTCGCCGACCTCCAGCGCCGCATCGAAGCGGGGGAGCTTTCGTCCGACGCCGCCATCGCCCAGTCGCTCGCGGCGATCGAGAGCAAGGAGAAGGACGTCCGCGCCTTCGTCCGCTACGACAAGGCCGCGAAGGCGCAAGCCTCCGGCCCGCTGCGCGGTATCGCGGTCGGGATCAAGGACATCATCGACACCGCCAATTTCCCGACCGAGATGGGCTCGGAGATCTATCGCGGCTGGCAGCCGCGCTCGGACGCGCCTGTGGTGATGATGCTGAAGCGGGCAGGCGCCACCATCATCGGCAAGACCACGACGACCGCGTTTGCCTCGCGCGATCCGACGCCGACGCTCAATCCGCACAATCTCGGCCATTCGCCGGGCGGCTCGTCCTCCGGCTCGGCGGCAGCCGTCGGCGCCGGCATGATCCCGCTGGCGCTGGGCACCCAGACCGGCGGCTCGGTGATCCGGCCCGCGGCCTATTGCGGCACGGCCGCGATCAAGCCGTCGTTCCGGATGCTGCCGACGGTCGGCGTGAAGTGCTATTCGTGGGCGCTGGACACGGTCGGCCTGTTCGGTGCGCGCGCGGAGGACCTTGCGCGCGGACTGCTCGCCATGACGGGCCGCAACGAGTTCTCGGACATCGTGCCGGCGAAGTCGCCGCGTATCGGCGTGGTCAGGCAGGAGTTCGCGGGCGCCGTCGAGCCGGCCGCCGAAGAGGGCTTGCAGGCCGCGATCAAGGCGGCCGAGAAGGCCGGCGCCAGCGTGCACAACATCGACCTACCTGAAGCGGTGCAGGAGGCCTGGCGCATCCATCCGGTGATCCAGGAGTTCGAGGCGCATCGCGCGCTCGCCTGGGAATTTTCCGAGCGCCACGACGAGATCGCGCCGATGCTGCGCGCCAGCCTCGATGCGTCGGTCGGGCTGACGCCAAAGGACTATGACGAGGCCAGGCGGATCAGCCGCCGCGGCCGCCGCGAGCTCGGCGAATTGTTCGAGGGCGTCGATGTGCTGCTGACCTATTCGGCGCCGGGCACGCCGCCGGCCAAGGAGCTCGCGACCACGGGCGATCCCCGTTACAACCGGCTCTGGACGCTGATGGGCAATCCTTGCGTCAACGTGCCGGTGCTGAAGGCGGGTGGCCTGCCGATCGGCGTGCAGGTGATCGCGCGTTTCGGCAACGACCCGGGCGCGCTGGCCGCAGCGTGGTTCCTGGAGAACGCGCTGGTGAAATCAGGCTAGCGCAGGTTCTGCGACGGAAAGGGTGCGTTGGGCTTCGGCGCCTGTCGCGTCCTGTCCGAGCCAGCGCTCGGCGGCCTCACGGCCGCTCCGGTGCAGCGTGCGGATGAAGCCGCGGCCGAGATCGGTCGATGAGCGCTGCGCGAGGCCATCAACGGAATCTTCGGCCGCGATCCGGGAGAGCCGCAGCGCAGGTGTTGTGTGCGATTGCGCCCATGCGATCGCGGCGATCTCGGCATTGAGCGCGGCGTTGGCGGCGATCTGGTCGAGCCGGCGGTCGATCGCGGCGAGCGTGATCGGCACGTAGCTGTCGCGCGCCGGCGTGACTTGGACCAGCAGCAGGTCGGACGTCGCCGATTCCTGCCCCAGCCGCACCAGCGGCGGGTTGCCACCAAAACCGCCGTCCCAATAGGCCTCGCCGTCGATCTCGACGGCACAATGAACCAGGGGCGGACAGGTCGAGGCCAGCGCGACGTCGGCGGTGATTGCCTCGTTGCGGAAGACCTGCTGCTGGCCGTCGCGGATTCGGGTCGCTGCGATCAAGAGCTTTGGGCAGGCCGCATCGCGCAAGATGGCGAAATTGATGTCGCGCGACAGCGCCTGCCGCAGCGGATCAAGGTCGAACGGGTCGAACTGGCCCGAGCGCAGCGTCGGGCCGAACGCGACCGAGCTTCCCGCCGGCGAGAAGCCACCGACCAGCATCAGCGAGCGGAACGAGGCCTCGTGCATCAGGCGGACCCAGAACCGGTTCAGCCGTGAACGGGCGCCTTCGCGTCCGCCTTCGGCAAGGCCAGTGGCGAGCAGGAGCGCATTGATGGCGCCGGCGCTGGCGCCGCTGACGGTGTCGAATGCGATGGACGGCTCTTCCAGGAGTCGCTCCAGCACGCCCCAGGTGAACGCCGCAAAGGTGCCGCCGCCTTGAAGCGCCAGCGACAGTTTTCGGGGCGGCCATTGTTCGGAGCGGACCTGATCGCGCACGACGGGTGCGGCCGCGGTCGTGACCTCGACTGCAGCGACGGCTTTCGCGACGGGAGCAGGCGGCGGTGGTGGAGGGACAGGTGCCGGCTCGGGCTCAGGGGGCGGCAAGGGCGCATCGGACCAGATATTGGTCATCGAGAGCAGCCGGCTTGCCGCGGTGCTGGAAGCACCTCGCAAACCGACCCCGTCATGCGTGCCGTCAATCTTCTCGCTCATTCTGAGCAACCGCGTAACGCCATCTTATCTGTCAGCATGACAGGCCTGGAACTCGTTCGCCACTCCGGCCGCGAGCAGCTTCGGAGTTGCGAACAGAATTTGGCATATAATGCGGAGGTGGTGCGGCGGTATCCGTACTTTTTCCGGATGTTGATTATAGTGTGAGCATGATCTCTACGGAAAACCGCTGCACGCTTTGCGCTCACGCGGCCCTTCGGGTCCGGATCATGCTCTAGGCCTTTTCTCCGATCCGGCTTTCCTTGCCCGCTTGCAACCGCTTGATGTTCTCGCGGTGCGCATAGAACAAGAGCAGCGTCAGCACCGCGAACAGCGAGGCGAGCGCGAGGTGGCCGAACCACCACAGGAATATCGGCGTGATGAAGGACGCCACCAGGGCCGAGAGCGAAGAATAGCGGGTGGTGAAGGCGGTCGCGAGCCAAAGCAGGCAGAACACCAGTGCGGCCGGCCAGAACAGGCCGAGCAGGATGCCGATATAGACGGCGACGCCCTTGCCGCCCTTGAACTTGAGCCAGACCGGGAAGAGATGGCCGAGGAAGGCGCCGAGCCCGGCCACCATCGCGGCATTGGGCCCTGCGATGTAGCCGGCGATCACGACCGCGACGGTGCCCTTGAGCGCGTCGAACAGCAGGGTGCCGGCGGCAAGGCTCTTACGTCCCGTGCGCAGCACGTTGGTGGCGCCGATGCTGCCGGAGCCGATCGAGCGGATATCCTGTGTCCCGGCGAGCCTGGTCAGGATCAGCCCGAACGGGATCGAGCCAAGAAGATAGCCGATGACGAAGGCCACCGGCAGAAATGCTTCAAGCCCCATGGTTGCAAAGTTCCTGGCCGCAGCTGCGCACGTCAGACATGCTCGTACACCGTCCGTCCGCCGACAATGGTGCGCACCACGCGGCCTGTAAAGCGGGCCTCGTCGAACGGGGTGTTCTTGCAGGGCGATTTGAGATCGGCGGGATCGACGATCCAGGGCGTATCCGGATCGATCACGATGAGGTCGGCCGGGGCGCCCGTGCGCAGGGTTCCGCCTGGGAGGCCAAGCAGATCGGCGGGCCGGGTCGACATCGCCCGGATCAGCGTCGCCAGTTCCATCTCGCCATTGTGCACGAGCCGAAGACCTGCGGGCAGCATGGTCTCCAGGCCGACGGCGCCGGGTGCGGCTTCCGCGAACGGCAGGCGCTTGACCTCGACGTCCTGCGGATTGTGGTCGGACATGATGACGTCGACGAGGCCTGAGGCCATCGCCTCCACCAGCGCGCGGCGGTCGTCCTCGGTGCGCAGCGGCGGTGACAGCTTCAGGAAGGAGCGGTAGGGGCCGATGTCGTTCTCGTTCAGCGCAAGGTGGTTGATCGACACCGAGGCGCTGACGGCGAGGCCGGCGTCGCGGGCGCGCTTCAGGATCTCGAGCGAGTCGATGCAGGTCAGCGATGCCGCGTGATAGCGGCCGCCGGTGAGCGCGACGAGGCGCATGTCGCGCTCCAGCATCACCGCTTCGGCTGCCTTCGGGATGCCCATCAGGCCGAGCCGCGAGGCGAACTCGCCTTCGTTCATGACGCCTTCGCCGACGAGGTTGGGGTCCTCGGTGTGGTGCACGATCAGCGCGTCGAAGTCGCGGGCGTAGGTCAGCGCGCGGCGCATCACCTGCGAATTGGTCACGCTCCGGTCGCCGTCGCTGAACGCGACCGCGCCGGCGGCTTTGAGCAGGCCGAACTCGGTCATCTCCTCGCCGCGCATGCCCTTGGTCAGCGCCGCCATCGGCTGGATGTTGACGATCGCGGTGTCGCGGGCGCGGCGCATCACGAAGTCGACGGTCGCCGAATTGTCGATCACCGGAGAGGTGTCGGGCTGGCAGATGATGGTGGTGATGCCGCCGGTCGCGGCCGCCTGGCTCGCGGAGGCAAAGGTCTCGCGGTGGCTGAAGCCGGGCTCGCCGACGAAGGCGCGCATGTCGATCAGGCCGGGCGCGACGATCTTGCCGGAGCAGTTGACGATGTCGGTACCCTCGGGGACGCCGGCCGCGCCAATGCCGCGGCGGGTCTCGCGGATGATGCCGTCGGCAATGAGGACGTCGCCGACGCCGTCGAAGTCGCGGCTGGGGTCGACGACGCGGGCGTTGGCGAGCAGGACGGGGCGGCGGTCGGTCAGCATCGGCATCACGCGTTCGGCAAGTTGCGGGCGAGCGCTTCCAGCACCGCCATGCGCACGGCGACGCCCATCTCGACCTGTTCGCGGATCAGGGACTGCGCGCCATCGGCAACCGCAGTGTCGATCTCGACGCCGCGGTTCATGGGACCTGGATGCATCACGAGCGCGTCCGGTTTGGCGTAGGCGAGCTTCTTCTGGTCGAGCCCGAAGTAATGGAAATATTCGGAGGACGACGGCACGAAGGAGCCGTTCATGCGCTCGCGCTGGAGCCGCAGCATCATCACGATGTCGGCGCCGTTGAGGCCCTCGCGCATGTCGCGCGCGACCTCGACGCCCATCCGCTCGATGCCGGGCGGCAAGAGCGTTGAGGGGCCGACGACGCGGACGCGGGCGCCCATGGCGTTGAGCAGGATGATGTTGGAGCGGGCGACGCGCGAATGCAGCACGTCGCCGCAGATGGCGATCACGAGCCCCTCGATCCGGCCCTTGTTGCGGCGGATGGTGAGCGCGTCGAGCAGCGCCTGGGTCGGATGCTCATGCGCGCCGTCGCCGGCATTGATCACGGAACCGTCGACCTTGCGCGCCAGCAGTTCCACCGCGCCGGAGGCGTGATGGCGCACCACCAGGATATCAGGGTGCATGGCGTTCAGCGTCATCGCGGTGTCGACCAGCGTCTCGCCCTTCTTGATGGACGAGGAGGACACCGACATGTTCATGACGTCCGCGCCGAGCCGCTTGCCCGCGAGCTCGAACGAGGACTGGGTCCGGGTGGAGGCCTCGAAGAAGAGGTTTACTTGCGTCCGTCCACGCAGGACGGTGCGCTTCTTGTCAACCTGGCGGTTGAGCTCGACATATTCTTCGGACAGGTCGAGCAGGCCGGTGATGTCGGCCGCGGAAAGGCCCTCGATGCCCAGCAAATGCCGGTGGCCGAGGACGAAGGTCGATTTCGATGTCATTAAAAGCAGAGCTATAGGCGGGGATGGCGGGGTGGGCAAGGGCCAATCGGCGGGACGGGAGTTATCCCCTGATCTGTCGGTCGCGAAGTCATTCCAGGATGGCGCGCAAGCGCCAGACCCGGAATCTCGAGATTCCGGGTTCGGCTCGTCGAGCCGCCCCGGAATGACAGGGGAGAGCGAATGCGCTTGATCAGAACGTCTTTGATTTCATTTGTCGCGATCGCCTCAATCTCACCCACCCACGCCCAATCGCTCCCCGGCGGCTTCGTCTATCTCCGCGACGTCGATCCCAGCATCATCCAGGATATCCGCTACGCCACCGCCAATAATTTCGTCGGCCGTCCGCTTGCCGGCTACGGCGCCGGCGAATGCGTGGTAAAGCGCGAGGTCGGGCTGCGACTGAAGGCGGTTCAAGCGGAGCTGGCGGCGCAAAACCTTTCGCTGAAGATGTTCGACTGCTACCGGCCGGCGCGGGCCTCGCTCGACATGGTGAAGTGGTCGCAGAACGGCAACGAGACCGCCGCCGAGCGGCGCTACAATCCGAAGATCCCGAAGACCGAGCTGTTCCGGCTCGGCTACATCGCGAGCCGCTCGCAGCATTCCACCGGTGCGGCGCTCGACCTCACTTTGGTCGATCTCAA
Organism: Bradyrhizobium genosp. SA-4 str. CB756; assembly: GCF_000473125.1. Taxonomy (NCBI): domain Bacteria; kingdom Pseudomonadati; phylum Pseudomonadota; class Alphaproteobacteria; order Hyphomicrobiales; family Nitrobacteraceae; genus Bradyrhizobium; species Bradyrhizobium genosp. SA-4. Next base: position 2,536,261 of record NZ_KI421499.1, read on the forward strand.
GGCCGACAATTCCGCAAGAATCGATCCGTCCAAGACCTATGCGGATTGCACGGCGCCGGTCGTGGCGCGGCTGCCGGAAGGCAGCGTCGACATGGGCACCGGCTATGACTGCACCGACGCGAAAGGCCATACCGCGGCACCGTCGATCACGGCCGATCAGCGCGCCTGGCGCAAGCGGCTGGTGGCTGCGATGGCGAGGCAAGGCTTTGTGAACTATTCGAAGGAGTGGTGGCATTTTTCCCTGCCGGGGGCGGGCGGGGCGGCCTATGATTTCCCGATCCAGCCGCGGCGGAACTGAATCCGCGCCGAGGACGCAAGATGACCCAGCCCAGCTTTGCGACCCATGAGGTCTTCAACCAGTCGCCGCCGTTCGAGGACGTCGATCTGTTCGCCGTCGACCGGCCGCTGGTGGAAGCCGTGAAGGCCAATGGCGGCGCTGTGGCGGAGCGGGAGCTGTCCGAGTTCGGCAAGCATTGGGGCTCGGCGGCGATGGCCGATCGCGGGCGCGCGGCGAACGAGAACACGCCGAAGCTGCGGACCTTCGACGCCAAAGGCAACAGGCGCGACCAGGTCGAGTTTCATCCTGTTTATCACGAGCTGATGGCGCACAGTGCGCACGCCGGCGTGCACAATTCGACGTGGACGGCCGACGGCAAGCCGGCGGGCGATGCTGCCGAGGTCATCCGTGCGGCAAAATTCTATATGGCCGCGCAGGTCGAGACCGGCCATCTCTGCCCGATCACGATGACGCGCGCCTCGGTCGGCGCGCTGGCGATGCAGCCCGATCTGCTCGCGCGTGTGATGCCGGTGCTGTCGACCAAGAGCTACGATCCGCGCTTCGTGCCGTGGTCGGAGAAGCGCGGCATGACCCTCGGCATGGGTATGACCGAGAAGCAGGGCGGCACCGACGTGCGCGCCAACATGACGCGCGCGGAGCGCGACGGAGACGCCTATCGCATCACCGGCCACAAATGGTTCATGTCGGCGCCGATGTGCGATGCGTTCCTGGTGCTGGCGCAGGCAGATGCCGGGCTCACCTGTTTCTTCATGCCGCGCTTTGCGCCGGATGGATCAGTCAACGCGATCCAGTTCCAGCGGCTGAAGGACAAGCTCGGCAACCGTTCCAATGCGTCTTCCGAGGTCGAGTTCGTCGGCGCTTATGCGGAACGGGTCGGCGAGGAGGGCAAGGGCATTCGCACCATCATCCAGATGGTGCAGCTGACGCGGCAGGATTGCGCGATTGCCTCGGTCGGCCTGATGCGCTCGGGGCTCGCACATGCGCTGCATCACGCCCGTCACCGCAGCGTGTTCCAGAAGCATCTGGCCGACCAGCCGCTGATGCAGGCCGTGCTCTCGGACATGGCGCTGCATGTCGAGGCGAGCACGGCGCTGGTGATGCGGCTCTGCCGCGCCTTCGACCGCACGCCGCACGATGCGGCGGAGGCCGCGTACATGCGGCTGCTGACGCCCGCGATCAAATACTGGACGTGCAAGAGCGCGCCAAGCTTCCTCTATGAAGCCATGGAGTGCCTCGGCGGCAACGGCTATGTCGAGGACGGCATCCTGGCGCGGCATTACCGGGAGTCGCCGGTCAACGCGATCTGGGAAGGTTCCGGCAACGTGATGTGCCTCGACGTGCTCCGCGCGCTCTCGCGCGAGCCGGAGGCGGCAATGGCGGTGATGCAATCGCTCGCGGCCGAGGCGAAAGATTTGCCCGGGGCAGGCGAGGCCGCCACCTTCATCGGCAAGACGTTCCGCCGTGCCGACGGCGAGCGCGTTGCGCGGCTCGCGGTCGAGAAGCTCGCGCTGCTTGCGGCTGCGGCCGCGCTTAACGGCGTCTCGTCGCGCCACGCCGAACTCTTCGCCGCCACACGCCTCGCGGCCAATCACGCCAGCATGTACGGCGCGGTCGAGCTGGACAGCGGCGACGTCCGCGCGCTGCTCGCGAGGGCGCTGCCGTGAGTGGGCGCGGTCTCTCCACAACGTCATGGCTGGGCCTGACCCGGGCATGACGATCTCTTGATAGTTTGCGTTACCCAACGAAAGCCCTCTGATGGACTCCCTCAATCCCGACCATCCGCCGCTGATCGAGACGCCCGCGCCGCCGCGCGTCTGGAAGTTCTGGGGCACGGCGCTGTGGGGCCTCCTCATCTTCGTCGCGATGTTCGTCGGGCAGATCGGCGCTATCGTTTTGCTGGTGGTGCTGCGTGGCCTGCCGATGGACCTCGCCTCGCTCCAGTCGATCGGTCACGAGCCCCATGCGCTGGCGCTCTCGGTGATCATGGGGCTGCCGGCGACGCTGGCGGCGGTGTGGCTTGCCATCCGCATCAAGAAGGCGTCGTTCACCGACTACCTCGCGCTCTATTGGCCGTCCTGGAGGCAGCTGCTGTTCGGCGCGGTCGGTCTCGTCCTGATCGTGCTGGCCTGGGAGGTCGTGTCGCGATCGCTCGGCCGCGAGGCGACGCCGGGCTTCATGACCGATCTGTTGAAATCCGGCCGCGACAAGGGCGCGGCACTCATGCTGCTGATCGCCTTCAGCGTGGCGGCGCCGATGTCGGAGGAAGTGCTGGCGCGCGGCTTTCTGTTCCGCGGCTGGTCGGCGAGCTTCCTGCGCGTATCAGGCGCGATCGTCCTGTCGTCGCTGGTGTGGACGATCGTCCATCTGCAATACGACATGTACTTCCTCGCCGAGGTCTTCAGCATCGGCCTGTGGTTCGGCTACATGCGCTATCGCGCGAACTCGCTCTGGCTCACGATCATCCTGCATGCGCTGAACAATCTGACCGCGGTGGTGCTGACGATGTGGCTGGGGAGCTAGGCAACCAGCGCGATCGTGACCGGCATCGTGATTGCGGCCAGGATCGTCTGTAGTGTGATGATCTGCGCCAGCAGCGGCGCATCGCCGCCCATCTGGCGGGCCAACACATAGGCGCTGGGCGATGTCGGCACCGCCGCGCAGATCGCGACGATCGCAAGGCTGTTGCCTGTCAACCCGAACCAGGCGGCGAGCACCAGCGCGAGCACGGGCATCAGCACCAGCTTGAACGCCACGCCGATACTCGCGCCCATGCTCGGGCGGAGCAGGCCGCTGAGCTGCAATCCCGCGCCGGTCACAAGCAGGCCGATGGCGAGCGAGGAGCGGCCGAGCGCATCGGCCACCTCGTGCCAGATTTTCGGCAGCGGCAAATGGATGACGTTGATGACGAGGCCGATGACGCAGGCCCAGATCAGGGGATTGCGGATCACCGTCATGACGATCGCACGCGCGGACTGCTTTTCCGGCGCGGCATAATGCGCGAGCACGGCGACGCTGAAGACGTTGACCAGGGGGATGATCGCGACCATCGCCACGGAAGCCAGCGCCAGCCCGACATCGCCGAACATATTGGCGGAGACGGACAGCGCGACATAGGTCTGCCAGCGCGTTGCGCCCTGGAAGATCGAGGTGAAGGCCGGGCCGTCGATGTCGAGCCGCGACAGGGCCGGGCGGAGCGCCAGGCACAGCAGCGACATCGCGAGCGCCGACAGCAAGAGCGCGCCGCCGACGCCGGCGACCGGCACTTTCGACAGGTCCGCCTTCACCAGCGTCTGGATCAGCAGCATCGGAAACAGCACGAAATAGGTCAGCCGCTCCAGCCCGTGCCATTGCGTGTCGAGCCGCATCAACGTGCGTTTCAGCACGACGCCCAACACGATGAGGATGAAGACCGGCAGCAGCGCCGCGATCACGACGGCCATGGGGTCAGCCGGCTCCGTTGCGCAAGTTCGCGAGGCGGTCGAGCGCGCCTTGCAGGATGAAGATCGCGGCGTGCTCGTCGATCACCTCGGCGCGCTTGGCGCGGCTGACATCCATGCCGATCAGCTCGCGCTCGACCGCGGCGGTCGACAGCCGCTCGTCCCAGAGGCCGATGGGAAGGGCGGTCAGGCCGGCGAGGTTGCGGGCGAAGGCGCGGGTCGATTGCGCGCGCGGGCCCTCGCTGCCGTCCATGTTGATGGGCAGGCCGAGCACGAAGCCGGCCGCCTTGCGCTCGGCGGCGATCGCGAGCAGCCGGGCGGCGTCCTGCTTGAACTGCTTGCGCTGGATGGTCTCGACGCCGGTCGCCAGCCGCCGGTCCGGGTCGGACACGGCCACGCCGATGGTTTTGGTGCCCAGATCAAGTCCGACCAGCGCGCCGCGTTCGGGCCAGTGGGTTGCAGCATCGACGAGAGGCAGGATAAGAGCCGGCATGGATTTAGCGCATATCACGCGCAACGCTTCCGAGTGAACCCTCGACGATGGACGCACTGACACTATTCGGCCTGTTTGCCGTGACGGCGATGCTGGTCTGCTATGCCCTGGAGGACCGCAGCCACTGGTACGTGCTGCTGTTCGCCGGCTCCTGCGCGCTCGGCTCGGCCTACGGCTTTCTCCAGGGCGCCTGGCCGTTCGGCCTGGTCGAGGCGATCTGGGCCGTCGTCGCGCTGCGACGCTGGAATCTCAGGCCGCGGTGATGGAGGGATCGGGCGAGGGGCCTGCCTGATGGCAGGCGGATCCTCGCCCGGGTCTTGGATCAGCGGATCGCAATCGAGATCAGCGGATCGCGATCGGGTTGATCATCGCCTGCACGCCGCCGGTCCAGCGCGGCTGGCCCAGCACGAACAGGAACTCATAGCCCTTGTCCCGCGCAAGCGCCGCGGTGTCCATGTTCTCGAGGATGTAGGTTCCGTTCATCGCGAGCAGGATCTGATGCACCTCGAACACGTTCTTGGACTCGAACGGCAGCACCTCGAGCGCCCAGGTATCGGCGCCGATGGCGACGACGCCCTTGCCGGTGAGATACTTCGCGCCTTCGACGCCGAGGCCGGGCTCGCCCGCCGAGTAGCGCTTGTCGTCCTTGCCGATCAGGCTGAGCCAGCCGGTGTGGAAGATGACGACGTCGCCCTGGCGGATCTCGACGTTCTGCTGCTTGGCAGCTTCCTCGATCTCCTTGACGTTGAAGGCGGTACCTTCCTTCACCACGTCGGTCTTGAAGTAGGCGGCCATGTCGAGCAGCACGCCGCGGGTGACCATCGGCGGCACCTTCTCGATGCCGAGCTTCTTCAGCCCGTTCGGGTCGGCGAAATCGGCGAGCTTGTTGCCGTTGTAATAGACGTGCTCGACGCCGAGATGGCCGAGACCGTCGAGCTGGCTGCCGATGCCGACCCACGTGTCGAGGATGTCGTCATTGTAGGTGGCCTTGTTGGGACCGAGACCCGGGCTGCCGGCCTGTCCCGGCTGCACGATGGTGAGCTTGAAGGTGCGCGGCGGATAGGCCGGCGTCTGCGGCGTGACGGGGATGCCGAGGGCGTAGGTCTTGCCGGTCTTCACCAGCGAGGCTGCCTTTACCACCAGGTCGGGCGTCATGTAGTTGGCGGCGCCGATCTCGTCGTTGGGCCCCCATTTCGATTTGGTCCAGTCCTGAGCGCTTGCAGTCCCTGATATCGCCGACAACGCGGCGACGCAGCACAACACGAGCGTATTGCGCATCGATAGTCCTCCCAGTGTTTCTTGCCGATGTTTTGGCTTCGATTATGGTTTCGCGCTGGCCAGTCGCTCATCCTAACGTAGAATGATCGCGGGCTTCAAAGCTTTTCGATGTGCTGCGATGCGGCGGCTGAACGCAGCGCGGATTGATTCAAGCGCGATGGATTTGTGACGAATTTCGTCGCGTGGAACGTTCGCGCCGCGTCAGGCCGCGATGACGTCGTCGTCCTTCTTCAGGCAGGCGATGAAGCCTTGGAGCGCGCTGTATTGATGCCCAGCGCGGCGCTGGACGAAGAGCGTCTCGACCCGCGCATGCGCGGCGCTGAGCGCGTGGATCGACACGCTGCCGTTCATCGCGCTGCGTTCGACGACCGCCCGCGGCAACAGCGTCACGCCCATGTCGGCGGCGACACAGCCGATCATTCCGTCGAGCGTGCCGAGTTCGAAGCGTGCGGCCGACGGCCAGCCGAACTCGACGAACACCTGCTCTAGCCGCTGACGATAGGTGCAGCCGGTGCGGAACACCAGCGCGGTGGGACCCGACTCCGGCGTGCCGGCGCGCAGCTCGGCAAGCGAGGCCCAGCGCCGCGCGCTGACCAGCACCAGCTCTTCGCGGAACGCGCTGGTCGTCGTGAGGTCGGCATGCGCGATGGGACCTGCGACGAAGGCGCCGTCGAGCGCGCCTTCGAGCACGCCGGCGACGAGGTCGGCCGTGGTCGCGGTGCGCAAGGAGAGCCGCACGGCTGGAAAGCGGCGGTGGAAATCAGCCAGCAGCGGCGGCAAGCGCACCGCTGCCGTCGTCTCCATCGAGCCGATCGCCAGCGGCCCTTTCGGCTCGCCGTCGTCGCGGGCGGCGAGCAGCGCTTCGCGCGACAGCGCCGCCATCCGTTGTGCATAGGGCAGGAGGCGCTTGCCGGCGCCGGTCAGCGTCATGCCGCGGCTGTGGCGCTCGAACAGCGCCGTGCCGATCTCCGCCTCCAGGGCCTTCACGCGCTGGGTGACGTTGGACTGCACGGTGTTCAGCTCTTCCGCGGCGCGGGTGATGCCTCCGGCGCGAGCGACCGCGGCGAAGGTCTGGATGTCGCTGAGTTCCATGGCGTCGTTTCGCTTTCGAGATGGCTACGTTCGCAACAATTCATTTTTCGAGAATGCTAGTCGGCCCTAGTCTTGCTGTCCAGATCGGAGGAAGCGCCGTGCCAATGACGACCTCGCTGACCACGCTGCTGGAGATCAGGCATCCCATCCTGCTGGCGCCGATGGACATCGTCGCCGGCAGCCGTCTGGTGACGGCCGTGAGCCGCGCCGGCGGCTTCGGCATTCTCGGCGGCGGCTATGGCGAGCGGGCGTGGCTGGAGCAGGAGACGGCGAAGCTCGCGCGACTGTCGGCACCGTTCGGCATCGGCTTCATCACCTGGAGCCTCGCGAAACGGCCGGAGCTTCTCGATGTCGCGCTTGCCGCAAAGCCATCCGCGATCATGTTATCGTTTGGCGATCCCGCGCCGTTCGCACGCAGGATCAAGTCATCAGGCGCGCGTCTGATCTGCCAGGTGCAGGACGAAGCGATGGCGCGGCAGGCGCTCGATGCCGGCGCCGACATCGTGATCGCGCAGGGGACGGAGGCGGGCGGTCATGGTGCCTCCCGCACCACCGTCGATCTCGTGCCCGCAATCGTCGATCTCGCCGCGGGCCGCGTGCCCGTGGTGGCGGCCGGCGGCATCGCCGATGGACGCGGGCTCGCTGCGATGATGATGCTGGGCGCGAGCGGCGTGCTGCTCGGTACGCGGTTCTATGCGAGCCAGGAGGCCGATGGTGCCGAGGAAGCCAAGCGGCGCATCTGCGCGGCGAACAGCGGCTCGACCGTACGCGGCATCATCTTCGATCTCTCCCGCAACAATGTCTGGCCGGCGCCGTTCACGGGACGGTGTCTGGTCAACGATCACGCCAGGCGCTGGATCGGTCGCGAGGTCGAGCTGATGCAGAATGTCGCCGCAGTCGCGGCGGAGTATGCCGCGGCGAAAGCCTCCGGGAATTTTGATGTCGCCGCCGTCATCGCGGGCGAAGCGGTCGGACTGATCCATGATATTTCACCGGCGGCCGAGATCGTCGAGCGGATTGCGGTGGAGGCGGAGCAGCTGCTCGCTGGGCGGCGCAATTCAATAGTCGCGGCACAGAATTCTTCCCCCTCCAGGGGAGGGTAAGGACCAACGAGAGAGAACAACCATGTGGCCTGACCGTCGACTGATCGACCTCTTCAAGACCGAATTCCCGATCGTGCTGGCGCCGATGGCCGGCGTGATGGATGCGGAGCTGGTGATCGCCGTGGCACAAGGCGGCGGGCTGGGGTCGCTGCCGAGTGCGCTGCTGTCGCCGGAAAAGGCGCGCGAGCAGGTCCACATCATCCGCCAGCGGGTGAAGGCGCCGCTGAACATGAACTTCTTCTGCCACACGCCGGTCGATCTCACGCCCGAGGCCGAAGCGCGCTGGAAGCAGCGGCTCATGGGTTATTACACCGAGCACGGGCTCGATCCGGCGGCGCCGGTCGCCGCTGCGAACCGCGCGCCGTTCGACGCCGCGTTCTGCGAGGTCGTCGAAGAGCTGAAGCCGGAGGTCGTCAGCTTCCATTTCGGCCTGCCGGAGTCCGCGCTGCTCAAGCGCGTCAAGGCGGCTGGTTGCCTCGTCATCTCCTCCGCGACGACGGTGAAGGAAGCGGTCTGGCTGGAACAGCGCGGCGTCGATGCCGTGATCGCGCAAGGCGCCGAGGCGGGCGGCCATCGCGGCATGTTCCTGACCGACAAGATCGCCGAGCAGCCCGGCACATTTGCGCTGGTGCCGCAGGTCGCCGATGCCGTGAAGGTGCCTGTCATCGCGGCCGGCGGCATCGCCGACGGGCGCGGCATTGCCGCAGCCTTCGCACTCGGGGCATCCGGCGTGCAGATCGGCAGCGCCTATCTGCGCTGTCCGGAATCCAAGGTCAGCGCAGGCGGGCGCAAGGCGCTCGCTGAAGCGCGGGACGATTCCACCGTCATCACCAATGTCATGACCGGGCGCCCGGCGCGCGGTGTGCAGAACCGCCTGATGCGCGAAGCCGGTCCGATCTCGCCGGATGCGCCGCCGTTCCCCCATGCCGCGACGGCGCTCGGGCCGCTCAAGACGGCTGCCGAAAAGCAGGGCAGGGTGGATTTCACCAATCTCTGGGCCGGCCAGGCCGTCGCCCTCGGCCGCGAGGTCCCTGCGGCCGAATTGACCCGGGATCTCGCCAAATCGGCCTTGGCCCGCCTAAAAGCGGTGGCTGGATAGGGCGCCAGGGCCGGTTGCGGCGCAAAAGCGGCCTCTGCTATACGGCACATAGGTTTTGCCGTGAGAGGCCTTATATAATGTCCGTCGACGCCGCTACCGTCCGCCGCATCGCGCATCTGGCGCGCATTGCGGTTTCCGAGGGCGAGGTTCCGCATCTTCAGGGCGAGCTCAATGCCATGCTCGCCTTTGTCGAGCAGCTCTCGGAGGTCAATGTCGAGGGCGTGGAGCCGATGACCTCGGTCACCCCGATGCAGATGAAGAAGCGGCAGGACGTGGTCAATGACGGCGAGATCGCCGACGATATCGTTGCCAACGCGCCCGCGACCGAGGGGCATTTCTTCCTGGTGCCGAAGGTCGTCGAGTAGCATAGCGTTTTCGAGCGAAGTGGAGCCCGGTTCGCGTGAAGAAAACGCGTCAAATAAAGAGTCTCAGGACGTGGTCCGATGTGCCTGCTTTGCGACGATGAGAAGGCCTATCAGGCCTACATGAACTACCTCGACAAGATGGAGCGGCAGGGCAAGGCTGCCGATCCCAATGTCGCCGTCAATGCCGTGCTCGATGAGCTCGAGGCCGCCGCCAATGCGGCCACCAAAAAAGACGACCCGGCCAACGACAAGACCCTGTCTCCGTTCTTCTGCAGCCCGATCAATAAATGACCGATTTGACATCGCTGACGCTCGCCGAGGCCCGCAAGGGTCTCGCCGACAAGACTTTCACGTCGCTCGAACTGACCGACGCGCATCTGAACGCGATCGAAGCCGCGCGCGTGCTCAACGCCTTCGTGATGGAGACGCCGGACCAGGCGCGCAGCATGGCGCGCGAGGCGGACGCAAAGCTCGCCAACGGTGATGCGGGCCCACTCGCGGGCATCCCGCTCGGCATCAAGGACCTGTTCGCGACCAAGGGCGTGCGCACCACGGCTTGCTCAAAAATCCTCGGCAATTTCGTGCCGACCTATGAGTCCACCGTGACCTCGCAGCTCTGGCGCGACGGCGCGGTGATGCTCGGCAAGCTCAACAATGACGAGTTTGCCATGGGCTCGGCGAACGAGACCTCGTGCTTCGGTCCCGTCGGCAATCCCTGGCGGCGCGAGGGAAGCAACACGACGCTGGTGCCGGGTGGCTCGTCCGGCGGCTCGGCCTCGGCCGTGGCGGCGCTGCTCTGCATGGGCGCGACCGCGACCGACACCGGCGGCTCGATCCGCCAGCCGGCGGCGTTCACCGCAACTGTCGGCATCAAGCCGACCTATGGCCGCTGCTCGCGCTGGGGCATCGTCGCCTTTGCCTCCTCGCTCGACCAGGCAGGTCCGATCGCGCGCACAACGCGCGATGCCGCGATGCTGCTGCGCTCGATGGCCGGCCACGATCCGAAGGACACGACCTCGGTCGACATCCCGGTGCCGGACTACGAGGCCGCGATCGGCAAGTCCGTGAAGGGCATGAAGATCGGCATCCCCAGGGAGTATCGTCTCGACGGCATGCCGGCCGAAATCGAGAAACTTTGGGAAGCGGGCGCGGCCTGGCTGAAAGCCGCGGGGGCAGAGCTCGTCGAGATATCGCTGCCGCACACCAAATACGCGCTGCCGGCCTATTACATCGTGGCCCCCGCGGAAGCCTCCTCCAACCTCGCGCGCTATGACGGCGTTCGCTACGGCCTGCGCGAGCAAGCTAAGAACATCACAGAGCTCTACGAGAACACCCGCGCCGGAGGTTTTGGCGCGGAGGTACGCCGCCGCGTCATGATCGGCACCTATGTGCTGTCGGCCGGCTATTACGACGCCTATTATTTGCGCGCCCAGAAAGTGCGCACGCTGATCAAGAAGGATTTTGAGGATTGCTTTGCCAAGGGCGTCGACGCGATCCTGACGCCGGCGACGCCGTCGGCCGCCTTCGGCATCGGCGAGAAGGGCGGCGCCGACCCCGTCGAGATGTATCTCAACGACATCTTCACGGTGACCGTGAACATGGCGGGCCTGCCGGGCATCGCCGTGCCCGCCGGCAAGGACTCGCAGGGTCTGCCGCTCGGGTTGCAGCTGATCGGCCGCCCGTTCGACGAGGAGACGCTGTTCTCGCTCGGCGAGGTGATCGAGCAGGCCGCCGGCCGCTTCACGCCCGCGAGGTGGTGGTGAATGTCGCTGATTTCATCGCGAGCCTCGACGGCGCGGCGCCCGCGCCGGAGCTGAGCGCGCCGCTCACGGGTCTCTGGTGGGCGGCGAAGGGCGACTGGGACCAGGCGCACAAGATCGTTCAGGACGAGAGCAGCCGCGAGGCGGCCTGGGTTCATGCGTACTTGCACCGCGTCGAAGGCGATCTCGGCAACGCCGGCTACTGGTATCGCCAGGCCGGCCAGCCCGTGGCAATGGACTCGCTCGAAGCAGAATGGCAGCGCATCGCCGTTGCGCTGGGTGGGAGTGCGCGGACATGAGCGAGCTAGGTTTCAAGGGAGCCAAGGCGAAGCCGGAGGACCTGTTCGGCCGCTTTCGCGAGATCGTTTCCGATCCGCTCAACCTCCTGATCGAGCGCGTCCCGATGGCCGGTCTCATCGATGGCGACCAGGTTTATCTACATAACGGCCTGAAGGTCCCGGGCATCGGGCCGGGGGCGTATTACGGCCCCTTCAGCAGTGTGCTCATCATCAATCGCGGCGTCCACGAGCCGCTGGAGGAATACGTCTTCCAGGAGTTGCTGAAGCGGCTCGGCGAGGCGCCGGCGATGATCGAGCTCGGCGCCTATTGGAGCCATTATTCCATGTGGCTGAACAGGACGCGGCCCAAGGCAGAGGTCATCCTGGTCGAGCCCGACCCCGCTTGCCTCAAGACCGGTCAGGACAATTTCGCGCGCAACGGACTGAAGGGCGAGTTCATCAAGGCCTTCGTCGGCACCGGCAAGTTCGAGGTCGACGCCTTTTTCCGGGACCGGAAGATCAAGCGCCTCGACATCCTGCATGCCGATATCCAGGCTTTCGAGGTCGAGATGTTGCAGGGCGCGGAGAGCGTGCTGAGCAAGCGCCGCGTCGATTATCTCTTCGTTGCAACTCATTCGCAGGCCCTCCACTACGACGTCGTCGATCGCCTCAAGGCGCACGGCTACCGTGTCGAGATCTCCAGCGATTTCGAAGAGCAGAGCACCTCGTTCGACGGCTTCGTGTTTGCGTCTTCGCCGGAGGTCGACGCGCTGTTCGGAGAGATCGAGGTGATGGGCCGCGGCGAGATCGCGCAACGCCGGCCGGCCGACGTGTTTCAGTCGCTGAACGGGCTTCTCGAAGCAAGCGACCGGCGCGCAGCCAACAAACGAGTTATGCCATGAACGCACCTGCCACTTCCCACAAGCTCCTCAAAGGCTCAACCGGCGATTGGGAGATGGTCATCGGCATGGAGATCCATGCCCAGGTGACCTCGAACGCGAAACTGTTCTCGGGCGCGTCCACTGCCTTCGGCGGTGAACCGAACAGCCACGTGTCGCTCGTGGACGTCGCGATGCCGGGGATGCTGCCCGTGATCAACGAGGAATGCGTCAGGCAGGCTGTCCGGACCGGGCTCGGTCTCAACGCAAAGATCAATCTGCGTTCGGTGTTCGACCGGAAAAACTATTTCTATCCGGACCTGCCGCAGGGCTACCAGATCAGCCAGTACAAGTCGCCGATCGTCGGCGAGGGCGAGGTGATCGTCGAGCTCGAGGGCGGCAGGACCGCTACCGTTGGCATCGAGCGGCTGCATCTGGAGCAGGACCCCGGCAAGATGCTGCACGACCAGTCGCCGTCGCTGTCCTTCATCGATTTCAACCGCTGCGGCGTGGCGCTGATGGAGATTGTCTCAAAGCCGGACATCCGCGACGCCGAGCAGGCCAAGGCCTATGTGGCCAAGCTGCGCTCGATCATGCGCTATCTCGGCACCTGCGACGGTGACATGGAGAAGGGAAACCTGCGCGCCGACGTCAACGTCTCCGTGCGCAAGCCCGGCGGGCCGCTCGGCACGCGCTGCGAGATCAAGAACATGAACTCGATCAATTTCATTGGCCAGGCGATCGAGTACGAGGCGCGGCGCCAGATCGAGATCATCGAGGATGGCGGCGTGATCGCGCAGGAGACGCGTCGGTTCGACCCCAACAAGGGCGAAACGCAGTCGTTGCGGTCCAAGGAAGAGGCGCACGACTACCGCTACTTCCCCGATCCCGACCTGCTGCCGCTTGAGTTCGGCCAGGAGTTCGTCGACGAGCTGAAGGCGAAGCTGCCGGAGCTGCCGGACCAGAAGAAGGCGCGCTTTGTCGCAGACTTTGGCCTGTCGGCCTATGACGCGAGCGTGCTGGTCGCCGAGCGTGAGAGCGCGGTGTTCTACGAGACGGTGCTCGACAAGCTCGCCAACCGCGCGCGCGACGGCAAGATGGCGGCGAATTGGGTGATTAATGAGCTGTTCGGCCGCCTCAACAAGGAGGGGCGGGATATTGCGGGCTCTCCGGTTGGCGCCGAGCAGCTCTCTGGGATCATCGACCTGATCGGCGAGGGCACGATCTCCGGCAAGATCGCCAAGGATCTGTTCGAGATTGTCTGGCAGGAGGGCGGCGATCCCCGTGCGCTGGTGGAAAGCCGCGGCATGAAGCAGGTGACGGATCTTTCGGCGATCGAAAAGGTTGTCGACGACATCATCGCGGCCAATCCCGACAAGGCCGCGCAGGTCAAGGACAAGCCGCAGTCGCTCGGCTGGTTCGTCGGTCAGGTGATGAAGGCGTCCGGCGGCAAGGCCAACCCGCAGAGCGTCAACGACCTGCTCAAGTCCAAGCTCGGCGTCTAGCCTCACGCGCTCGAACGAGGTGACGACATGCTTCGTCACCTCGCTTCACCTTGCGATGCGACGCTCGCGCGCGTCGTCGACGGCAATCATCATCCGCTCAAGGGCGCGCAGCGCCGCCGAATCGCGGCCCGCGCGATTCGCGCAAAACGGCGGCTTGCGCACGCTCTGACGAGCGCTCCCGCCGTTAAGCATGAAAATAATTTCGTTGCCAAAAATCGCGACTCAGAGTCCGCGACTCTGCCCTGCGACGCGATCGCGCGCGTTGCAGCGCGCATCATCGCACCGATCACGCGTGATGTGCATGCGCAGAATATTACTTGCTGCATAGGGTTTTCTTGCAATCGCTGCGCTCGTCGACGTCGATGCTGCGCGAAGCATTTGCGATTGCGGACACGTGTCTCTGCGCGCCGGCAAATCAGGCGGGGCTGGCGCACGCGCACTGCGCCGTCAACACTTCCTTAAGTCAGAAGATGTTTTTTTCGTCGTGTTGGTGTATTCGGGGTGAGTGCATTCGATCCCCGAATGCGCGCAGCGATTAAAGCCATCTCACACATCGGAGGGCAACATGGCCAAGAAAGCGAAGAAGGCGAAGAAGGCGAAGAGCGCAGTGAAGAAGACTGCGAAGAAGACCCGCAAGGTCGCGAAGAAGAAGAAGTAACTTCGCTTCTGAAGTTGCCGGCTCTTAAAGCGGCCGGCACGTCATCAGCGCCTCCCAGAGGTTCTGGTCGACGATAGAGGGTGTCGGCGAGACATCAGGTCAACGGTCGGATCGTTCTCCTTGACGATCCGGCAGAAGAAACAAGTTTTCTTCGTTCGGTGCGGTTCTCCGTAAGGGGCTCCGCAATTTCACAAGCGCCCTTCGGGCCAACGTGAAATCTGATCCTGACGTGTTCGCCGACGCCCTCGTTCTGTTGAGGCCGGGGTATTGCCGGCATTCCCTTTCCCTCACATTGCTGATCTGACCGCGACGTCGTCGCGCTGCCTCGGCCGCACTGCATGGCCGCACTGCCTTTGGGGCGGGTGAGGGCTGCGGCGAGCTGTCGCTGCGACGGCCTTCGCGCGGGCTCGGTGCAAAGCCACTGCGATCGATTCTCGCGCCTCGATCTGCGCCGGTCGGGATGACGGGCGCCGGTGCCGCCGCACGCGGCGGTGACCCGCGCCTTTCCAGCGATCCGCTCCCACAAATTGTAACCGCAGCACGCGCGCCACTGCGCGCGATGGTTATCGATGTCCCAAAATCCCAAGGTAAACCGAATCTGACGAATCGCAGAAGTGCCTGCAAAACGGGGACTTCTTGAATTCAGCGCGCGGATGGCGCGCGCTCGCGTTTACGTCTGCTTCATCGCGATACTTAAACTGCCATTCAAATTTGCCCGCCATCATCGCCTTCAACAAGCCGGCAAACGGCATTGGGGATGAGTTGAACAGTGCACGATCCCGGGAAGGGTCATGCACATCAGAGTTGGACGGGAGCCGCGCTCGGGGGAACGAGGCGGCATAACAAAAAGGGGATGCGTTATGTTTCAGGGTACTTTCGATATCGAGACCGCGACGCCGATCGATGCGAGCGCGCTGTCGGACGTGCTGTTCGAGCGCGGGATCTATTGGGCGAGCGGCCGCTCCGGCCTCGTCGATCTCGTCGCCGCGCACAAATGGTTCAATCTCGCCGCGCTGAAGGGCCGCAAGGACGCCGTGGCGCTGCGCCAGGAAGTCGCGGGCCAGATGTCGGATGCCGAGATCGCGGCCGCCCAGCGCGATGCGAGGGCGTGGGTTTCGGCTCACTGAGCCGGGCATCGCAGCCGGCCCGTGTTCTCACGGGCGATTTGGTTGCGCTGAATCAAGCCCAGCATCGTGCCGCCGCTTCAGAACTCGTACGGCATGAACAACCCCGACAAGAATGACTCGGTCACGGGTCACTGGCTGCCGATTCAGATCGCGCCCGACGATTGCGATCTGGAACTCGGACGGCCGCACAAGACCGGCATTTTGCCGCTCACCTTTCCCTGCCGGCGCAGAGCCGGCGTCTGGTTCAATGTCTGGGCCGGCGAGGCGGTGCTGATCGCGCCCTCGCATTGGCGGATCTGGCGATCCGGCACCTAGGTGTGGGCACACATATATAAGAGAACGCGAATCGGCTGAGCTCAGCCGCGCGCATCCTTGCGCCAAGCTTTCTGCGCCGGCGCCACGAGCTCTTCAGGTGAAAGAACCGAGCCGGGCTAGATTCTGCTGGTGGATGGCGGAGAGGGAGGGATTCGAACCCTCGATACAGCTTGAGACCGTATGACGCTTTAGCAAAGCGTTGCCTTCAGCCACTCGGCCACCTCTCCGGTGCGAGCCTTATGTATCGATTTTGTAGGCACGGTCAATTTGGAAGGGCGTGTTTGCGCTCGATTATTCCCAGCGATGTCGTAGCGGTCGGGATGAGCCATTAGAATGGCTGCCCACGGGCTGAGGATAGGCGTTCAAAAGAACGGATGCTGAACAGAGCGTTTGGCGCCTGGCGCAGGGCGATTTCTCACCTTCAATCGTCTTTGATAGAGGCAAGGATTTGATTTTATTCGCAAAATTTCATTGGGGTGCCTAGTCGGCCATGGGCATTGCCCCGCTTCACTCTTTCGCCTTCGAGGCCCGAGCTGCTGACCCGAAGGACTGTTGTGCATCAGGGCAGGCCCGCGCAGAGCAAGGGACCGGGAAAGCTCCACCTCTGACAAGTGCAACGGTGCTCGGGAGCGTGTACAGGCAGCTTCTTAGTCAGGTTCCGGTTGCGCGGCGCAAGCTGTTGGCTGAGAGGTCGACGACGCGAGGACGACGCGCCTTGCCAATTGGACTGGACGAGCGCCGGCCCGGCCGGTTGCTATGCCTTCACCGGAGCGGTTGTTATGATTGAGCGGATGATCCGAGGGAGGAATGGGCTTAGCGAATGAACTGCAGGCCAAATTTCGACGTGCTGTCGAGGCCTTTTACGCCAACGATCTGGTCAAAGCGGAAAGAATACTGCACCAGATCGCGAAATCCTCCAGGAACATTTTCGAGGTCGAACATCTCTTGGGTGTGGTGAAGCTCGTCCAAGGGCGGTTCCCGGAGGCCGAGGTCCATCTCAGGGCGGCGGTCGCCCTGAATGGAAGCAACGACGAAGCGCTCAGCAACTATGGTTATGTGCTCAGATCCCTGAATCGCCCCCAGGAGGCGCTGACCTATTTTTCGCGCGCCTTGGCGGTGAATCCGCGCAATCCTCTTTCGTATCACAACCGGGGCTCGATCCTCGCCGAGTTTGCGAGAGACTATTCGAATGCGATCGATCAATTCGACAAGGCGATCGCCTACAATCCGAACTTCGCCGATGCCTATGTGAGCAAGGGCAACTGCCTCGAGAAGCTGACACGCTACGAAGGCACTCTCGTCGCCTACGACAAGGCGCTGGCAATCAAGCCTGATCTCGAGAATGCCTGGCTCGGCCGCGGCAATGCCTTGCGGAACCTCAAGCGCCATGACGAAGCATTTGCGACCTACGGCAAGGCGCTGTCGCACAAGCCCGCCTTCGGGGATGCATGGATTGGCCGAGGTGACGTCATGGCCGATCTCAAGCGCCAATGACGACGCGCTTGCCGCCTACGACAAGGCGGTGTCGATCAAGCCGGATCTGGAGGGCGCGTGGCTTGGCCGCGGCAATGTTTGCTGCGATCTGAAGCGCTACGACGCAGCATTCGCGGCGTATGACAAGGCGCTCTCGATCAGGCCTGATCTGGCGGAGGCGTGGCTTGGCCGGGGCAACGTTCTTACCGAGCTCAAGCGCTACGATGACGCGTCTGCAGCGTATGAGCGGGCCCTGTCGATCAAGCCTGACCTCGCCGAAGCATGGCTTGGCCGAGGCAACGTCGCGTGGGCTCTCAAGTGTTATGAGGATGCCCTTGCTGCGTTTGACAAGGCGCTCTCGATCCAGCCCGACCTGGAAGGAGCCTGGATCGGTCGGGGCAATGTCTTCACCGATCTGAGGCGCTTCGACGAGGCTCTTGCCGCCTATGACAAGGCCGTATCGATCAAGCCCGACCACGAGGGCATCGAGGGGCTGCGCCTCTATGCCAAGATGAACCTGTGCAACTGGGATGATCTCGATGAGGAGATCGGTCATCTGACAGGAGCAATCCGGGCGGGGAAGGCCAACAGCTCTCCCTTTGCGTTGCTGTCCTTGACGGATTCTCCTGACGATCATCTGCGATGCGCCAGAGCCTGGGTCGCCGCAAAGCTTCCGCATATCTCCAAGCCGAGTTCGAGAGCAGAGACCAGCAGCCACGACAAGATCCGGGTCGGATATGTGTCCCCCGATTTGCGCGAGCACCCGGTTGGCTACATGACCGCCGGCATTTTCGAGAGCCACGACACCCATCGCTTCGAGACCTACGCCTTTTCGATTGGCCCGGGAGATGACAGCGATCTGCGCAAGCGGCTGGAAGGCTCCTTCCACCGCTTCCTCGATTGTCAGCACAAGACCGACAGTGACATCCTGCAGGCGATCAACGATGCGCAGATCGACATCCTCGTCGATCTCGCCGGGCATACGCAGAATGCCAGGCTGTCCCTGTTTGCCTCCGGCCCGGCGCCGATCGTCGTCAATTACCTCGGATTCGCGGGAACGTTGGGGAGCAAGGACCTCTCGCATTACATCATCGCTGATCGCGTCGTGGTGCCGGAATCGAACGACCGGTTCTTCGAAGAGAAGGTCGTGCGCTGCCCGGCAGTTTCATGCCGCGCGATGTCAGGGGGCAGGCCGTCGACCAGATCACCTGCGACAGGGCCGATCACGGTCTGCGGCCGGAATGGACGGTGTTTTGTGGCTTCAACAATGCCTACAAGATCAATCCATCCGTCTTCGGAAGCTGGATGAATATCCTCAAGCGCGTGGACCAGTCGGTGTTGTGGTTGTCCGACATGGCGGAAAACGCAAGATCCAACCTGAGAAAGGAAGCGGGACGCCGCGGTATCGATCCAGATCGCCTGGTGTTTGCAAGGCGTCTTCCATCGTCATCGGAGCATCTGGCGCGCCATCGCCTTGCCGACTTGTTCCTGGATACGCTGCCATACAACGCGCATACGACGGCCAGCGATGCGTTGTGGGCCGGTCTGCCGGTCCTGACGCAAATCGGAAATGGTTTCGCAGGCCGCGTCGCCGCGAGCTTGCTTGACGCCGCGGGCCTACCTGAACTGATCACGCGGACACGCGAGGGCTATGAGGCGCTCGCGATCGAGCCGGCGCTCGACAAGCAACGGCTTCAGCTCATTCGCGACCGGCTGCGAGAAAACCGCGCGAAAACATCGCTGTTCGACGCGTCTATACCAAGCATTTAGAGGCGTCCTACGAGGCGATGTATCAAAGACACCAGGCCGGATTGCCGCCGGAGCCTATCGAAATTCAGGCGCTTGGATGAGCAAGCCGGCGTACGCCGGCCATTGCTCACGCGAATGGCCGATCTGGGTTCCCCGCTGCCGGGGCGGGCTTCGAGGACGCTGACGGTAAGGAGAGGGCGTTGCCTGGATGCCGGCCGTTTCGGCGGGCCGCCTGTTAGCCCAGCATCGCCTCGAGCCACTTATATGAATGTCCATCTGCTGGTGACTGGCGCCCTTTGGGCGGCTGCTGTCTCGGCCGTGCCATGCCCAGTTCGCGGCCGACCGTGTCCCGCCTTGAGTCCCCTGCCGATTCCACGATTCGACGGCGTCGTAACCGCGAAGTCGCGTTGTTCCGCGCGCGCCGCCTCAGGTGAGGAATTTCGAGGGCAAACGGAACCGGTTAAAAAAATATCAATAAAAACAATGACTTGCAGAAGCCGTCGCGATCACATCTGCGTGTTATTTGTGCAACACTCTCCGGGAAACGCGCTGCATATGCCCGTTTCGGTGCGTTCTCTTGTTGTGTGTGCAAGGTCGTTCGGTAATTGTGACCGAGCGACGGAGGGGGGCATCCCGAGGTCGTCCCGTTTAGGTCATTCGCTTAAGTCCCTCGCGTTCATGCGGGTGTGTCCGAAGGCGCGAAGGAGCCGAAAGCGGTGATTTAGAGGGGGTTGGGGCATTGGCCGTCCGGTCAGTGACCTTCCCTGAAGAGCAACTTGGAGGTTTAACATGAAGTTGGTTAAGAGCCTTTTGCTCGGCTCAGCGGCGGGTCTGATCGCCGTGGGCGGAGCGCAGGCGGCTGATCTGCCCGTGAAGGCCAAGGCGGTCGAATACGTGAAGATCTGCTCCCTGTACGGTGCCGGATTCTACTACATCCCGGGCACTGACACCTGCATCAAGCTGGGTGGTTACCTGCGCGCCGAAGTCGCGCTGGGCACCAACTCGGACTTCACCCTGAACCAGAACGTCTCGACCCAGGGCGCCAACGGTGCACGCAACCGTCTGACGAACTACTACACGATGCGCGCTCGTGAAGACCTCAACATCGACACGCGCACCGCGACCGAGTACGGCGTTGTCCGTACCTTCTTCGACGGCGTGTTCTCCTGGACCACCGGCAACTACGTCGGCACCGGCAGCGCGACCGGTGGCACCCAGTACAGCGGCACGCTAGGCATTAATACCCCGGTCGGTGCAGCTGCTCCGGCTCTGTTCGGCTCGGGCGGTGGCGCGGTCAACCAGACCGACGGCAACACCTCGGGCGGTTCGCTCGGCGTGTACTATGCCTTCATCCAGTTCGCCGGCTTCACCATGGGTAAGGCGGTGTCGCAGTTCGACGCGCCCTGGACCAACTATCCCGGCAACAACTTCGACGGTCTCGTCGGTGGCTCGGGCACGGTCACCGGTGTCAACCAGTTCACCTACACCGCTGACTTCGGTCAGGGCGTGACGGCAGCCTTCTCGGCTGAAGACGCCACCCAGTACTATCAGGCTGGTAACATCAACCTGACTGGCGCAACTGCGGCTGGCATTTTCGGCGGTGCTGTCGGCAGCAATGCCATCGGCGGCAGCAGGTCGCCGAACCTCGTCGGTATGGTTCGTGTCGACCAGGCTTGGGGCATGTTCCAGGCGTCGGTCGCTGCGCATGACAACCACGTCGGTTACTACGGCACGTCCGAAGTCACTGGTCACCCCGACGACAAGTGGGGCTGGGCGGTTCAGCTCGCTCTGTCGATCAAGAACATCCCGACCGGTGCGGGTGACGTGATCAACGTGTCGGCCGTCTACACCGACGGTGCGACCCGCTACAACTTCCAGAACCTCGCGGGCAGCACGTATGTGATGTACGGCAGCTCGGGCCTCGCCGGCGCTTACGGCAGCCTCGCGGCTGTCACCGCTCCGGACACCGTGTACGTCACGGGTGGCCAGCAGGAGACGATCAAGACCTGGGGCTTCCGCGGTGCTTACACGCACAACTGGGATCCCTACTGGAACACCGCGATCTACGGTGCCTACGCTCAGGCGCAGTTCGGCTCGGGGGCCAAGACCTTCCTCTGCGGCGCTGGTGGCCTGCTCACCGTCGGGCAACCTGGTCTTACGGGTTGTAACCCCGACTTCAACGTCGGGCAGGTGGGTATCATCACCCGCTGGACCCCGGTCAAGAACCTGACGTTCTCGGCCGACTTGGCCTGGACCAACATCGACCAGAAGTACACAGGTACAATTGCGGCGGGGCTGGCCGCTGTTCCCGCCAAGCCGGCTGCGACCTACGAGGTCAAGGACCAGAACTCGCTCGTTCTGCTCCTCCGCGCTCAGCGCAACTGGTAAGTTCGGTCTAACGACCTGACAGAGAGCCCCGGCGGGAAACCGCCGGGGCTTTTCTTTTGACGGTCTTTTCTTGGGCGAGTGCAGGGCGAGCGCTGCGGGTGAGCGTGCGGCAATGTTGTGAAGACACTGCCTCCTACGAAAGAAGCCGCCAGGTGAGGCGGCCTCAGACGTTCCGAACGGCAAGCGTCGTCATTTCAGATCGAGAGCTCGGCAGTAATAGGAGCTCTCAACACTGGTCCAGCCTCGCTCCATCCTGTTGCTTTGGCATTCGTAGAAGGTCTTGAAGCCCAGAACGTTTCTGCAGTTCTGGAACTGCGGCACCCGACAGGGAGCATCCGACCCAGGGGCCGTTGCCGGTTTGGGCTGCGACTTTGATCGGGGCGGCGCTCAACGGGCCGATCGACATGGAGACAACGGCAAGAGCGGACACGGCCAACGTCTTCATCGCTTCCTCCTTTTCTTGTTGCTTGGGACAGCTGATTTCTGTCCCGGAGGCGATGCTACCAGAGCGCGCGTGGAGCGTCTTACTCAATCCAGACAGAGATAGTGATTGACGTTGGCGTGCTTCCCCTCAAGGGAAGGGGGCGCTATTCGACGCTGCCGGTGCCGCGGCGCAAATCGGCCTCGATCTGCAACCGCGTGCCGCCGCCGAAGCGGGCGCGGTAGACCTGAAGGTTCTCCATGATCCGCTGCACGTAGTTGCGCGTCTCGGAAAACGGAATCAGCTCGACCCAGTCGACCGCGTCCACCTTGGGGTCGCGCGGATCGCCGTAACGGTCGATCCACTTCTTCACGCTGCCGCGGCCGGCATTGTAGGCGGCAAAGGTCATGATGTAGGAGCCGCGATAATCCTCGAGCAGGCCGCCGAGCTCGGCCGAGCCGAGCGTGGCGTTGTAGACCGAATCGTTCTTCAGCCGCGCCAGATCGTAGGTCGCCCCGTGCCGCTTGCAGACATAGCGTGCGGCGTCCGGCGTCACCTGCATCAGCCCATAGGCCTGCGCCGGCGAGACCACCGACGGGTTGAACGCGCTCTCCTGCCGCGCGATCGCGTAGACGATGCTGCGCTCGACCTCGGGGCCGATCGGCGTGAAGTGCGGAATGCCGTTGACGGGATAAGCGTAGAAATCGAACGGCAGGCCGCGGTTGAGCGCGGCCTTGCCGAGCAGAAGCATGCCGCGCGCGTCGCTGTAGCGCTGGGTGAGCTCGCCCAGGCCCGCGAGCGCTTCGGGATCGCCGTTCTCGCCCATGTCGGCGAGCAGAGGCACGGCGAGCTCGCGCTCGTCGAGTTCGTAGAGCAGCTGCGCGGCGCGCACGATCTCCAGCCGCTCGGCGCCGCGGCCGCGCGGCTGGCTGTTGAGCTCGATCTGGGGCAGGCCGAGCTTGGCGCGTGCGAGCTGGCCGTAATAGCTGGTCGATTGCTCGGCCGCGCGGGCATAGGCGTTGCGCGCCTCCTGTTGACGGCCCGCGGCCTCCGCGGCGCGGCCCTGCCAATAGCCGGCGCGCGCCAGCGTGGTCGGATTGACGCTGCCGACGCCAATGCGGGCGAAATGCTGGGCGGCGGTCGTGGGGTCGTTGAGGAAGCGCAGCGCGATCCAGCCCGCGGTGAACTCCTGCTCGGTCTTGTAGATGTCGCGCGAGGGCAGGGCCGCATCGCGCGCAATCAGATAGGCGCTGCGGAATTCCTCGGTGTCGATCATCTTGCGTGACAGGAGGCGCCGCTCGATCCACCATTCGTCGAGATTGTAGAGCCGGCCCGGGTCCTTCGGTGCCGACAGCATCAGCTGGGCGGCTTCCGCAAACTTCTCCTCGCGGCGCAGAAGCTGGATCTTGCTGAAGATGAAGCCGGGATCGTTGTGCAGCTCGCGCGGCACGGCGTCGAGCAGCGCGCGTGCGTTCGGTGCTTTCTTGACAGCGGCGATGCGGGCCTTGGCCAGCGCGACATAACCGGCGCCGAGGCGCTTGGCCGCGCGCATCGCGGCCTCGTTCTCGCTGCCGTAGAGCAGCGTATCCATCCGCGCCTTCTGATCGCCCGGCGTCACCAGCGCGCCGAACTGGTCGAGCGCGTTGTTCTCGGTCTCCTCCGACATCGGATCGCTGCGCCAGGCCTCGCGCACCAGCCGCTCGGCATTGGCCCGATCGCCACGCGCCAGCATCGCCTTGGCGAGCGTGAAGCGGCCCTTGGCGGAGATCGGCGACTCGTTCTCGAACCAGGACCAGGCAACGGAATCGTCGCGCCTGTCGTCCCACATCGCGGCCTCGAGGCGGCGGCGCAGGAAAGTCTGCGACGGCCAGCTCGGATTGGCGGAGAGGAAGGCGCGGTAGCGCTCGACGCTCGCGCCATTGTCCTCGCTGCGCAGGATGACCCATTCCGCGAGCTTTCGCGCGACAGGGTCGGAGATGGAGGCGGCGTAATTGGTGGCATCGCCCGCCTTGCGCTTGCGCACGAGCTCGATGACGGTCTCCAGCGTGTCCTTGTCGGCTTGCGACGTCGAGGAGGTCGCAGCGACCGCGGCCGGCGTCACCGGCTTGCGCGGCGCGGCATGCTGGCGCGTCGCAGGAGCAAGCACGGGCGCAGCGATCGGTTTGACGGGCGCGGGGGCAGTCGGCCTGATCGTGGCTGTCGCGGCCGGCGCGGGTGCGGCTTTGGGCGACGAGGTGCCGGCGGTCGGCGTCGATTTCGGTGCGGGCGCAGCTGCAGCGGCAGGCTTGGGCTTGTCCTTGAGCTTGTCCTTGGGCTTGTCTTTCGCAGGTTCCTTGCCGGCGCTCTTGCCTGCATCCTTGGTCGGCTTCTTCGCGGCATCCTTGGCAGGGGTGTTCGCCGCGCCCTTGCTCGCGCCCTTGGCTGTGTCCTTCGAACTGTCCTTGCCGGTTCCCTTGTCTGGTCCTTTGGCAGGTGCCTTCGGGCTGTCCTTGGCGGCGGGCTTAGCAGTGTCCTTGGCGGTGTCCTTGGTTCCGTCCGTGGCCGTCTCATTGGACTTGGCGAGGGCGGCGCAGCCGACCGACAGCCCTGCCGTCAGGCACAGAACCAGGCCAATGGATCGCCACGTGGCAGGCGGAAGGGAGATCACGGCGTTTCGTCGCCCCCGAATCAGTCAGTTGGCTCAAGATCTAGCTGTATTTGATTGAATATGCGGACAAAATACCAACAGCCGCTTACCTCCGCCCGATTTGCACCAGCACCGCGGCAAAATCGCGGCCTAAACGGTGCGTCCCGCGGAAGCAGGTCTTTTACCGGCGGGATAGACCCGATATGTATGGGGCTTGCTCTCAAGAGATCGCCGCGTACGGAGGAAGTCCATGGCAGCCAAGACGAAATTCCGGGGGTCGTTCACCGCCTTGGTCACGCCGTTCAAGAACGGCTCGCTGGATGAGGCGGCGTTCCGCTCGCTGGTCAACTGGCAGATCTCCGAGGGCACCAACGGCCTCGTCCCGGTCGGCACCACCGGCGAGAGCCCGACGCTGAACCATGACGAGCACAAGAAGGTGGTCGAATGGTGCATCGCTGAAGCCAAGGGCCGCGTGCCCGTCGTTGCGGGCGCCGGCTCCAACTCGACCAAGGAGGCGATCGAGCTCTCCCAGCACGCCGAGAAGGCGGGCGCGGACGCCGTGCTGGTCGTCACGCCCTACTACAACAAGCCGACCCAGGAAGGCCTCTACCAGCACTTTAAGGCGATCAACGACGCGATCGGGATTCCGATCATCATCTACAACATTCCGCCGCGCTCGGTGATCGACATGTCGGTCGACACCATGAAGCGGCTGTGGGAGCTGAAGAACATTGCAGGCGTCAAGGACGCAACCGCCAGCATGGTGCGCGTGTCGCAGCAGCGCGCGGCGATGGGAGAGGATTTCAACCAGCTCTCGGGCGAGGATGCCACCATCCTCGGCTACATGGCCCATGGCGGCCACGGCTGCATCTCGGTGACCTCGAACGTCGCGCCGCGCCTGTGCGCGGAGTTCCACGCCGCCTGGCAGAAGGGCGACACCAAGGCAGCGCTCGCGATCCACGACAAGCTGATGCCGCTGCACAACAACCTGTTCATCGAGAGCAATCCGGCGCCGATCAAGTACGCGATGTCGCTGCTCGGCAAGTTCGACGAGACGCTGCGGCTGCCGATGGTTCCGGTCTCCGAACCGACCCGCGCCGCGGTGCGCAGCGCCATGGTGCATGCCGGCCTGATCAATTGACGCGGTGACAATTCGGGGGAGCCGTCCATGAGCGCCGACGAAAAGGGCAGGCAGATGCTCAAGGAGTTCCGCGAATTCGCCATGAAGGGCAACGTCGTCGACCTCGCGGTCGGCGTCATCATCGGTGCGGCCTTCGGCGCCATCGTCACGTCGCTGGTCGGCGACATCATCATGCCAATCATTGGTGCGGCGACCGGCGGCCTCGACTTCTCGAACTACTTCGTCCCCTTGTCGAAGACCGTGACCGCCACCAACTTAGCGGATGCGAAAAAGCAAGGCGCGGTCCTTGCTTACGGTAGCTTCCTGACGCTGACGATCAACTTCATCATCATCGCCTTCGTGCTGTTCCTGGTGATCCGCGCCATGAACACGTTAAAGCGCAAGGAAGAGACCAAGCCCGCGGAGCCGCCGAAGCCGGCGGAAGAGGTCGTGCTGCTGACCGAGATCCGCGATCTCCTCAAGAAGTGACGCACGCACTTCACCCAAACTGTTAGCTTTGCTGCCCATCTCGATCAGGTTTGACTCCAGGTTTCACTCGCATGGCCGATAAGAACGAACGTCCGATCAAGGTCATGGCGGAAAATCGCAAGGCCCGCTTCAACTATGCGATCGAGGACACGATCGAAGCGGGCATTGCGCTGACCGGCACCGAGGTGAAGTCGATCCGCAACGGCAAGAGCACGATCGCCGAGTCCTACGCGGACTCGAAGAACGGCGAGATCTGGCTGATCAACGCCACCATTCCCGAATATCTCCAGGGCAACCGCTTCAACCACGAGCCGAAGCGGCCGCGAAAGCTGCTGCTGCATCGCAGGCAGATCAACAAGCTGATGGGCGCGGTCGATCGCGAGGGCATGACGCTGATCCCGCTCAAGCTTTACTTCAACGAGCGCGGACGGGCCAAATTGCAGCTCGCGGTTGCAAAGGGCAAGAAGCTGCACGACAAGCGCGAGAGCGAGAAGAAGCGCGACTGGAGCCGCGAAAAGGGCCGCCTGATGCGGGCGAGGGGATAGCGTCAAAGGGATAGCGGCAAGAGGACGGGATGTCTCAGAAGAACCTGCTCGAGGTCGATTGGAGCCAAATTCCCGCGCCGGCCGATGACGGCGGCGCTGCGCACCTCACGGGCATGACGCTGCCGGCGATCACCCTGCTCGCGACCGACGATACGTCAGTGACGTTGTCGGCGCTGTCAGGCCGAACCGTGGTGTTCGCCTATCCGCGCACCGGCGAGCCCGGCAAGATCGCGCTGGTCGACGATTGGGACATGATCCCGGGCGCACGCGGCTGCACGCCGCAGACCTGCGCTTTCCGCGATCTGTTCGCCGAGCTGAAGGCGGCCGGCGCCTCGCAAGTGTTCGGCCTCTCGACCCAGAGCAACGAATACCAGACCGAGATGGCCTCGCGGCTGCATCTGCCGTTCCCCGTGCTCTCGGACGAGAAACTGGCGCTCACGCGCGCCCTGAAGCTGCCGACCATGGAGGTCGCAGGGCTGACGCTGATCAAGCGCCTCGCGCTGATCATCGACGATGCCCGCATCACGCACGTGTTCTATCCGGTGTTCCCGCCCGACCGGAACGCCGGCGACGTGCTCGACTGGCTGAAGGCGCATCCCGCCAAGGGATAGTGGTTAGTCGAGATCCGCCTTCACCTTCGCGAACACGGACCGGAACATGTCAGGCGTCAGCACGCCGGTGTTCGTGTTGTAGCGCGAGCAGTGATAGCTGTCGTAGAGCCTGAGCGCGCCGGCCTGATGCACGGCGCCGTGGCCGAACGGGGCCTGCGAGCCTTTCAGACTCAGCGGCTTGAGCACGGTGTCGTGCGCAATCCGTCCGAGCGCGACGATCGCGCGCAGGTTCGGCATGGTCGCGAGGTTGGCGGCGAGAAACTGGCGGCAGGTGTTGATCTCAACCGGCAGCGGCTTGTTCTGCGGCGGAACGCAATGCACGGCATTGGCGATCCGGCAGTCGATCAGCTTGAGACCGTCATCGGGACGGGCCTGATAGCTGCCCTTGGCAAAGCCGTATTCGAGCAGCGTGGCGTAGAGCAGGTCGCCGGCATAGTCGCCGGTGAAGGGGCGGCCGGTGCGGTTGGCGCCCTGCATTCCCGGGGCGAGGCCGACGATCAGCAGGCGCGCCTTGATGTCGCCGAAGGGCGGGACCGGCGCGTTGTGCCATAACGGCTCGCGCGCCCGGTTCGCCTCGCGAAAGGCGACCAAGCGCGGACAGAGCGGACAATCACGGTTGGGGACGACGGTGAGAGGCTGGCGGC
This sequence comes from Bradyrhizobium genosp. SA-4 str. CB756, assembly GCF_000473125.1. NCBI lineage: Bacteria > Pseudomonadati > Pseudomonadota > Alphaproteobacteria > Hyphomicrobiales > Nitrobacteraceae > Bradyrhizobium > Bradyrhizobium genosp. SA-4. The sequence goes on from NZ_KI421499.1 coordinate 2,564,013, forward strand.
TCGACCGGGCCGCCTCACTCCTCGAAGTCGTCATCGCCCCTCGGCGCCATCGTGGTTGCGCGCTGGAGGAATTGCGGGGCGTGGTGGCGTCCCTCGCCACGCTCGCCGCGGTCACGCGGGGCGGGGCGTTCGGACGGGTCGCGGCCGAGCTTGGACTGGAGCTCGACGAGGTCGGTGAAGACGTCGGCCTGGCGGCGCAGCTCGTCGGCGATCATCGGCGGCTGGCTGGCGATGGTGGAGACCACGGTGACCCGCACGCCGCGGCGCTGGACGGCCTCGACCAGGGAGCGGAAGTCGCCGTCACCAGAGAACAGCACCATCTGGTCGATGTGCTCGGCGAGCTCCATGGCATCCACCGCGAGCTCGATGTCCATGTTGCCCTTGACCTTGCGGCGGCCGGAGGCGTCGATGAATTCCTTGGTCGCCTTGGTGACGACGGTGTAGCCGTTGTAATCCAGCCAGTCGATCAGCGGACGGATCGAGGAATATTCCTGATCCTCGATGATGGCGGTGTAGTAGAACGCCCGCAGCAGCGTCCCGCGGCTCTGAAACTCCTTCAGCAGGCGCTTGTAATCGATGTCGAAGCCCAGGGTTTTCGCGGTGGCATAGAGATTGGCCCCATCGATGAAGAGCGCGATCTTGTTGGTAGGGGAAGGTGACATTCAGTTGCTCGCGTAGTGTTCGTGATTGATCGTTTATTGTTGGCGCGGCGGCAGCACGCCGCGCACTTCTAAAGTGCTGCCGAAGCCCGTCGAAACCGCAAATCCGGAGAAGTCGGGGCAATCAAGGTATAGTTATGGCGATCGTGCATACACCCGGCGCTGCCCCGTCCGACAGCCCGGAAAATCACTCGACCCAGCCCCAATGTGGGGGTAGCAGAGCCGTTTGGCGAGGCCAAATCACAATTTGGCCTTGCGAAACCGCCCCGGCCCCTATAACTAGCCCCGATCATCCACATATTTCGTCCCACCCACAACGGAGCGACAGTCCATGGCTCGCGTCACCGTAGAAGATTGTATCGACAAGGTCGACAACCGGTTTGACCTGGTCCTGCTGGCGGCCCACCGTGCCCGCATGATTTCGTCCGGTTCACAACTAACGGTTGATCGCGATAACGACAAGAACCCTGTTGTGTCTTTGCGCGAAATTGCCGACACGACCATCTCGCCGGAGGACCTCCGCGAGGAGCTGGTGCACTCGCTCCAGAAGTTCGTCGAGGTCGACGAGCCCGAGCCGGACACCGTGCCGCTGATCGGTTCCGCCGGCGCCAGCGTCGATGCGGACGATACCGAAGTTGCCGTCGAACGAATGACCGAAGAGGAGCTCCTGAAGGGTCTCGAAGGCCTCGCGCCGCCTGAGGAGCAGCCCGAGGAAGACGAGTAGATCGTCCCATCGCAGTCATCGACTTCTTGTGATCTTATCAAAGGCCCGAACCGTTGTTCGGGCCTTTGCTTTTGTTGGCGTTTTCGTGGTTACCATAGCGTTGCCGGTTCGCGCCGCGGCCTGTCCTCGAATTGATCGGGACGCGCGCGGGATCGGAGCTAAGATGTATACAACGGGCTCTCGTGGTCCGTTCGAAGGCAGGATGGCATGGTGTATCGGCGCCGCAGACCAACGCAGATGCTGGCCGCAACCGAATCGGTTGCCGTGGCCCCGACTGCGCCGGTGGCCCGTCCAGCCAAGCCCCGCGCGCGCATGATGCGTCAATATGACCTCGTCGAGCGCGTCAGGTCCTACAATCCCAACACCAACGAAGACCTGCTGAACCGCGCCTATGTCTACGCCATGAAGGCGCATGGCTCGCAGACCCGCGCCTCGGGCGATCCCTACTTCTCGCACCCGCTCGAAGTGGCGGCGATCCTCACCGACCTCAAGCTCGACGACGCCACCATCGTCGCCGCGCTGCTGCACGACACGATCGAGGACACCGAGGCGACGCGGGCCGAGATCGACCAGATCTTCGGCCCGGAGATCGGCGCGCTGGTCGAGGGCCTGACCAAGCTGAAGCGGCTGGAGCTGGTGTCGCGCGAGGCCAAGCAGGCCGAGAACCTGCGCAAATTGTTGCTCGCGATCGCCGACGATGTCCGCGTGCTGCTGGTGAAGCTCGCCGACCGCCTGCACAACATGCGCACGCTCGATTTCGTGCCGACCGAATCGCGCCGCCGCATCGCCGAGGAGACGCTCGACATCTATGCGCCGCTCGCCGGGCGCATGGGCATGCAGGAGATGCGCGAGGAGCTGGAGGACTTGTCGTTCCGCACCCTCGATCCCGAAGCCTATTCGGTCGTGATGCAGCGGCTGGACGCGCTGGCCGAGCGCAACCGCAATCTGATCGGCGAGATCGAGGACCAGCTCTCCAACAATCTGCGCCATCGCGGCTTGGGGGCGCGGGTCTATGGCCGGCGCAAGAAGCCATTCTCGATCTGGACCAAGATGGAGCGCAAGTCGGTCGGCTTCGAGCAATTGTCCGACATCTTCGGCTTTCGCCTCGTCGTCAACGACATCGAGTCCTGCTATCGCGCGCTCGGCATCGTACACACCACCTGGCCGGTCGTGCCGGGACGCTTCAAGGACTACATCTCGACGCCGAAGCAGAACGACTACCGCTCGATCCACACCACCGTGATCGGGCCCGGCAACCAGCGCGTCGAGCTCCAGATCCGCACCGAGGCGATGGACCAGATCGCCGAGCGCGGCATCGCCGCGCACGTGTTCTACAAGGAGGGCGTCGGTTCGCCGACCGAGTTCCTCAAGCGCGAGTCCAACGCGTTCGCCTGGCTGCGCCACACCATCGGCATCCTCTCGGAGAGTGCCAATCCGGAAGAATTCCTTGAGCACACCAAGCTCGAGCTGTTCCACGACCAGGTGTTCTGCTTCACCCCCAAGGGCAAGCTGATCGCGCTGCCGCGCCATGCCAACGTGATCGACTTCGCCTATGCGGTGCACACCGACGTCGGCAACAGCGCTGTGGGGTGCAAGATCAACGGCAAGTTCGCGCCGCTGTCCTCGGAGCTCCAGAACGGCGACGAGGTCGAGGTGCTGACCTCGGAAGCGCAATCGGCGCCGCCATCGGCCTGGGAGACGCTCGCGGTCACCGGCAAGGCGCGCGCCGCGATCCGCCGCGCCACGCGCACCGCCGTGCGCGATCAATATGCCGGTCTCGGCCGCCGCATCGTCGAGCGCCTGTTTGAGCGCGCCAAGATCGAATATGCCGACGACAAGCTCAAGGGCGCGCTGCCGCGGCTGGCGCGCACCTCGATCGAGGACGTCATGGCGGCCGTCGGCCGCGGCGAGATCAAGGCCTCCAACGTCGCGCGCGCGATGTACCCCGACTACAAGGAGGAGCGCGTCGCACGCTACGGCGTCAAGAAGGGCCTTGCCGCCAAGCTCAAGGACAAATCGTCCGAGCCGCCGCGCAGCCCGGTCGCGATCCCGATCCGCGGCATCAATTCCGACCTGCCGGTGAAGTTCGCGCCAAACGGCGGCGCCGTGCCAGGCGACCGCATCGTCGGCATCGTCACGCCGGGCGAGGGCATCACGATCTATCCGATCCAGGCGCCCGCGCTGAAGGATTTCGAGGAGGAGCCGGAGCGCTGGCTGGACGTCCGCTGGGACATCGAGGACACCGCGCCGCAGCGCTTCCCGGCCCGCATCAAGGTCGAGAACGTCAACGAGCCCGGCGCGCTGGCGCAGATCGCGACCGTGATCGCCGAGCACGACGGCAACATCGACAATATCAGCATGCAGCGCCGCTCGCCCGATTTCACGGAAACGACGATCGATCTCGAAGTCTACGACCTCAAGCATCTGAGCGCGATCCTGGCCCAGCTCCGTGCCAAGGCGGTCGTTGCCAAAGTCGAACGTGTTAATGGATGACTCGTCGTTGCCGGGCTTGACCCGGCAACCCATCTCTTCAAAGAAGATGGATGCGCGGGTCGAGCCCGCGCATGACGGGTTGAGAAATGTCACTTCGTGAGTCCTGAAATGCCCGCATCTCCGCTCCGCCTCGGCGTCAATATCGACCATGTCGCGACCGTCCGTAATGCGCGCGGCGGCCGCCATCCCGATCCGGTGCGCGCCGCGCTGCTGGCGATCGAGGCCGGCGCCGACGGCATCACCGCGCATTTGCGCGAAGATCGCCGGCACATCCGTGACGAGGACATGGCGCGGCTGAAGGCCGGGATCTCCAAGCCGCTGAATTTCGAGATGGCGGCGACCGACGACATGATGCGCATCTCGCTCGCCACCAAGCCGCACGCGGTGTGCCTGGTGCCCGAGCGCCGCCAGGAGGTGACGACCGAAGGCGGGCTTGATGTGGTCGGCCAGCACAATGCGCTCGCGCCCTATATCGCGCGGCTGAACGATACCGGCATCCGCGTCTCGCTGTTCATCGCCGCCGATCCTGCCCAGATCGAGATGGCGGCGCGGCTGCGTGCGCCCGTGATCGAGATCCACACCGGCGCCTGGTGCGACGCCGTCGTCGACGGCCACACCGACAAGGCGGAAGCCGAATGGCAGCGGATCGTGGCGGGGGCGAAGCTCGCAAAACAAGCCGGGCTCGAGGTTCACGCCGGCCACGGTCTCGACTATGCGACGGCGGAGAAGATCGCTGCCTTGCCGGAGATCATGGAGCTCAATATCGGCTACTACATGATCGGCGAGGCGCTGTTCGTCGGCCTCGCCGAGACGGTGCGCAGCATGCGCGCGGCGATGGATCGCGGCCGGAGCCGGGCATGATCATCGGCATCGGCTCCGACCTGATCGACATCACCCGCGTGGCCAAGGTGATCGAGCGCCACGGCGAGCGCTTCCTCGACCGCATCTTTACCGCGGCCGAGCGGGCCAAGGCGGAGCGGCGCGCCAAGAGCGAGAGGATGGTGGTGGCGACCTACGCCAAGCGCTTCGCGGCCAAGGAGGCCTGCTCGAAGGCGCTCGGCACCGGTATCAGGCGCGGCGTGTGGTGGCGCGACATGGGGGTGGTCAACCTGCCGGGCGGGCGGCCGACCATGCAGCTGACCGGCGGCGCGCTGGCCCGGCTCGAGGCCCTGACGCCGGAGGGATTCGAGGCAAGAATCGACCTGTCGATCACCGACGACTGGCCGCTCGCCCAGGCCTTCGTCGTCATTTCGGCTGTCCCGCTGGTCAAGCCCTGACCGTTCCGCGCCCATTTTATAATTCATATTAAAAATCAATATCTTATGCGATTTTGATGCGATCCTTGATTGCGTGGCCTCCGACAACCGTCTAAAAGTTCGCGGACGCAAATCAGGCTGGGCGAATTCGGCTTTACGCCGGAATTGGCCCTCATTATCAGAATCAGGACAATCTCCTTGGGCTGCGAGCGATGGGCTGTTCGCGGGAGGAGGGCGCTCTGTGACCGCCGGCCGGAATTGAGAGAGCAATGAGCGTGACTTCGGGAACGAAAACTGAGAGCGGCGTCGGCGAAACGATCCGGGTCGTGATCCATGCTCTCCTGATCGCGCTGGTGATCCGCACCTTCCTGTTCCAGCCCTTCAACATCCCGTCCGGCTCGATGAAGGCGACGCTGCTGGTCGGCGATTACCTGTTCGTCTCGAAATATTCCTACGGCTATAGCCACTACTCGATCCCGTTCTCGCCGCCGCTGTTCTCGGGACGAATCTGGGGCGCGGACCCGAACCGCGGCGACGTCGTCGTGTTTCGCCTGCCGAGGGAAGACTCCACCGACTACATCAAGCGCGTGATCGGCCTTCCCGGCGACCGCATCCAGATGAAGGACGGGCTGCTCTACATCAACGACGTCCCGGTGCAGCGCGAACGGCTGAGCGACTTCGTCGGCGAAGATCCTTGCAGCTCGTCCGACACGGAGCGGGTCACGACGGCACGGGTGAAGCGCTGGAAGGAAGTGCTGCCGAACGGCGTCTCCTACGAGACCCTCGATTGCGTCGACAACGGCTTCTACGACAGCACCAGTGTCTACACCGTGCCGCCCGGCCATTTCTTCATGATGGGCGATAATCGCGACAACTCGACCGACAGCCGCGTGCAGTCGGCGGTGGGTTACGTGCCGCAGGAGAACCTGATCGGCCGCGCCCAGATGATCTTCTTCTCGATCGGCCAAGGCGAGCATGCCTGGATGTTCTGGCGCTGGCCGTGGTCGGTGCGCTGGAATCGCTTCTTCAAAATCGTCCGATGAAAGACGAAGCCAAGGACATCGCGACCCAATCGATCGAGGCGCAAGCCGCTCCCGAGGGCGAAGCTGCGACGAAGACGCCTGCCAAGAAGAAGCGGGCGCGGAGCAGCAAGAAGGACAAGGCCAAGGCGGATGCCAACGCGGCGCTCGAGGCGCGCATCGGCCACGGCTTCACTGACCCGAACCTGTTGATGCAGGCGATCACGCATGTCTCGGCGCTCAAGTCGGGACGCAAGCGCGGCGACAGCTATCAGCGGCTGGAATTCCTCGGCGACCACGTGCTCGGCCTCGTCGTCTCCGACATGCTCTATCACGCCTTCCCGAACGCCGATGAAGGCGAGCTGTCCAAGCGGCTCGCCGAGCTCGTGCGCAAGGAGAGCTGCGCCGATGTCGCAAAATCGCTTGGCCTGCTCGACGACATCAAGCTGGGGTCAGTCGGATCCAGCGCCGATGCGCGGCTGCGCAAATCCATCTTGGGTGACATCTGCGAAGCCGTGATCGGCGCCATCTTCCTCGACGGTGGTCATGCGGCGGCGGCCGAGTTCGTCAAGCGCAACTGGACCGAGCGCATGCACAAGCCGCGGCGGCCCTTGCGCGATCCCAAGACCGTGCTGCAGGAATGGGCGCAGGGCAAGGGACTGCCGACGCCGGTTTATCGCGAGGTCGAGCGCACCGGCCCGCATCACGATCCGCAATTCCGCGTCGCCGTCGACCTGCCCGGACTGGCGTCGGCCGAAGGCGTCGGCGGCAGCAAGCGTGCGGCAGAGAAGGTGGCGGCCTCGGTCATGATCGAACGCGAAGGCGTTGGCGGCGGCAATGACGGCTGAAGCAAGCGGCGAGGCGCCGACCGCGACGCGCTGCGGCTTCGTCGCGCTGATCGGCGCGCCCAATGTCGGCAAGTCCACGCTGGTCAATGCGCTGGTCGGCGCCAAGGTGACGATCGTCTCGCGCAAGGTGCAGACCACGCGCGCGCTGATCCGCGGCATTGTCATCGAGAACAACGCGCAGATCATCCTGGTCGACACGCCCGGTATCTTCTCGCCCAAGCGCCGGCTCGATCGCGCCATGGTCTCGACCGCCTGGAGCGGGGCGCATGACGCCGATCTCGTCTGCGTGCTGCTCGATGCCAAGACCGGCATCGACGAGGAGGCCGAGGCGATCCTCGCCAAGGCGGCAAGCGTCAATCACGACAAGATCCTCGTGATCAACAAGGTCGACCTGGTCCAGCGCGAGAAGCTTTTGGCGCTGGCGCAGGCCGCCAACGAGCGGATGAAGTTTGCCAAGACCTTCATGATCGCGGCGATCTCGGGCGACGGCGTCGACGACATCCGCACGACGCTCGCCGAGATGGTGCCTCCGGGTCCGTTCCTCTACCCCGAGGACCAGATGTCGGACGCGCCGATGCGGCAGTTGGCGGCCGAGATCACGCGCGAAAAGATCTATCAGAAGTTGCACCAGGAATTGCCCTACCAGTCCACGGTCGAGACCGACAAGTGGGAGGAGCGCAAGGACCATTCGGTGCGCATCGAACAGACGATCTTCGTCGAGCGCGAGAGCCAGCGCAAGATCGTGCTCGGCAAGGGCGGCGCCACCATCAAGTCGATCGGCGCGGACTCGCGCAAAGAGCTGATGCAGATCCTGGACGTGCCGGTGCATCTGTTCCTGTTCGTCAAGGTGCGCGAGAACTGGGGCGACGATCCCGATCGCTACCGCGAGATGGGCCTGGACTTTCCCAAAGAATAACCAAGAAAAGATCGGTATCTGATGAGCGTGCCCAGCAATGTCCGGCGCTTCGAAGCGCTGCTCTATGCGTCACTGATGCTGGATGCCTTGTCGGTCGCGGTGCAGGACCGCACGCCCAATGCCGAGATGACCGAGCAGATGATCATGACGGCGACCCTGCTCGCCGGCGTGATGATCTTGCTGCTGGTCTATTTCGTCTGGCTGGCGGCGCGTTGGCGCAAGAACTGGCCGCGCTGGGTGCTGGCGGCAGCACTCGTTCTCTCGGTGATCTCGCTCGGCCAGATCATCGGCGAGAAGGGCATGGAGCTCGACAGCGCCATCGAGATCGTCTCCTGCGCGCTGACGGCGATCGGACTGTATTTCTCCTTCACCGGCGACGCGCAGGGCTGGTTCAACGCGTGACTCTCGCGCAGTGCCGTAGGGTGGGCAAAGGCGCGCTCTTGCGCGCCGTGCCCACCATCATCGCGCCGTAGATCAAAATGGTGGGCACGCTTCGCTTTGCCCACCCTACGGCCTCCCGAAATGCGCTAGACTTCCTCCATGGAATGGACCGACGAAGGCATCGTGCTGGGCGTGCGGCGGCATGGCGAGTCCAGCGCCATTGTCGAGCTCTTGACCCGCGCGCACGGCCGGCATCTCGGGCTCGTGCGCGGCGGCGCCAGCTCGCGGCTGCGGCCGCTCTTGCAGCCCGGCAACAGCGTCAGCGCGGTGTGGCGGGCGCGGCTCGACGAGCATCTCGGAACCTATGCGATCGAGGGTCTGAAGCTGCGCGCGGCCACGCTGCTCGGATCGTCCCATGGGGTCTATGGCGTCACTCATCTCGCCTCGATCGCGCGGCTGCTGCCGGAGCGCGACCCGCACGAGGATATCTTTGCGCTGCTCGAGCATTCGCTCGACGATTTCGACGACATCGGCAGCGCCGCCGTGCATCTCATTCATTTCGAGCTGGCGATGCTCGCTGAGCTCGGCTTCGGGCTGGCGCTGGAGAATTGCGCGGTGACGGGGGAGACCACGGACCTGATCTACGTCTCGCCCAAATCCGGCGGCGCAGTATCGCGCGGCGCGGGCGAGCCGTGGCGCTACCGGCTGCTGCGCCTGCCGCCGTTCCTGCGCCACGGCGAAGCCGCGAGCGAGCTCACCGAGCAGGACCTTCAGGACGGCTTCCGCCTCACCGGCCTGTTCCTGCTGCGCCATGTGCTGGAGCCGCGCGGGCAGGGCCATTCCGACGCGCGCGCGGGCTTCATCAACGCCCTGATGCGGCAGCAGGCGAAGGCGGCAATTCCGGCGCCATGAGCGAAGCGGGAGGCAGGCTTACCCTTCGACATGGGTTCTCACGGAACCAAATCGCCCCGATCGAGTTCCGTCTCGCAGGGTTCCACAACGGGGACAGCCTAAATGTTGATCAGGGGATTTGCCTTGTCTGCGGCGCTGGTCGCGCTCGCGCCTGAAGCAACGGCCGGCGAACCGCAGCCGGGCGTGTTTCGGCGCGCCTCCTGCACCGTCGTCCGGTACTATGTGGCCAAATATTCTGCTGCAGCCGCAGAGACATGGGCGCGATCCCATGGTGCCACGGAAGCCGAGATCGAGGCCGCCCGCCGCTGCCTGACCAACGTGCCAGCCCCGGCTAAGACCACGACCCCGCCCGTGACCGCCGGCTGGGCTGGGCAATAGGCTGCCCACAAGGAACCATTCGATCCTTGCCCGATTCGCTTCCACGGTTTAACCGGGCGGCATGGGAAAGCGAATCGTTCCGCCGGAAGAACCGGCCGAAATTCACGAGGTGCCGCTGCGTGAGGCGCTCGAAGAGCGCTATCTCGCTTATGCGCTCTCCACCATCATGCATCGCGCGCTGCCGGACGCGCGCGACGGCCTGAAGCCGGTGCACCGGCGCATCCTCTACGGCATGCGCCTGCTCCGCCTCGACCCCGGCACGGCCTTCAAGAAGTCCGCCAAAATCGTCGGCGACGTGATGGGCTCGTTCCATCCGCATGGCGACCAGGCCATTTACGATGCCATGGTGCGTCTCGCGCAGGATTTCTCCTCGCGCTACCCGCTGGTCGACGGCCAGGGCAATTTCGGCAATATCGACGGCGATAACCCCGCCGCCTACCGCTACACCGAAGCGCGCATGACCGACGTCGCGCGGCTTCTGCTCGAGGGCATCGACGAGGACGGCGTCGAATTCCGCGCCAACTACGACGGCCAGTCGAAAGAGCCGGTCGTGCTGCCCGGCGGCTTCCCGAACCTGCTCGCCAACGGCGCGCAAGGCATCGCGGTCGGCATGGCGACCTCGATCCCGCCGCACAACGCCGCCGAGCTGTGCGACGCCGCGCTGCATCTGATCGAGAAGCCTGACGCGAAGTCCAAGGCGCTCTTGAAATGGGTCAAGGGCCCGGATTTCCCGACTGGCGGCATCTGCGTCGATTCCAAGCAGGCGATCGCTGAAGCCTACACGACCGGCCGCGGCTCGTTCCGCGTCCGCGCCAGGTGGTCGCACGAAGAGGGCGCGCGCGGCACCTGGGTCGTCGTCGTCACCGAGATTCCGTTCCTGGTGCAGAAGTCGCGCCTGATCGAGAAGGTCGCCGAGCTGCTGGACCAGAAGAAGCTGCCGCTGGTCGGCGACATCAGGGACGAGTCGGCCGAAGACGTCCGCATCGTGATCGAGCCGAAGTCGAAGAACGTCGATCCCGCGTTGATGATGGAATCGCTGTTCCGGCTCACCGAGCTCGAAAACAAGATTCCGCTGAACCTGAACGTCCTGATCAAGGGCAAAATCCCGAAGGTGGTGGGACTCGCCGAGTGCTTGCGCGAATGGCTCGACCATTTGCGCGACGTGCTGATCCGCCGCAGCAACTACCGCAAGGCGCAGATCGAGCACCGCTTGGAGGTCCTCGGCGGCTTCCTGATCGCCTATCTGAACATCGACAAGGTGATCAAGATCATCCGCACCGAGGATGAACCGAAGCCGGCGTTGATCAAGGCGTTCAAGCTCACCGAGGTGCAGGCTGAAGCCATCCTCAACATGCGCCTGCGCTCCTTGCGCAAGCTCGAGGAGATGGAGATCCGCACCGAGGACAAGAACCTCCGCGCCGAGCTCAAGGGCATCAACGCGGTGCTCGCCTCGGAAGCCGAGCAATGGAAGAAGGTCGGCGAGCAGGTCGGCAAGGTCCGCGACATGTTCGGGCCGAAGACGCCGCTCGGCAAGCGCCGCACCACCTTCGCCGATGCGCCCGAGCACGATCTCGCCGCGATGGAGGAGGCCCTCGTCGAACGCGAACCGGTGACGGTCGTCGTCTCCGACAAGGGCTGGATCCGCACCATGAAGGGCCATGTCGAGGATCTCTCGGGGCTCGCCTTCAAGCAGGACGACAAGCTCGGCTTCGCCTTCTTCGCCGAGACGACCTCGAAGCTGCTGTTGTTTGCCACCAACGGCAAATTCTATTCGCTCGATGTCGCGAAGCTGCCCGGCGGCCGCGGTCACGGCGAGCCGATCCGCCTGTTCATCGATCTCGAGCAGGAGGCCGCGCCCGTCGCGCTGTTCGTCAACAAGGGCGGACGCAAATTCCTGGTCGCCAGCCACGAGGGCCAGGGCTTCGTCGTCAACGAGGACGACTGCGTCGGCACGACGAAGAAGGGCAAGCAGGTCCTCAACGTCGACATGCCGAACGAGGCGCGCGCGATCACCGAAGTGCTCGGCGACACCGTCGCGGTCATCGGCGACAACCGCAAGATGCTCGTGTTCCCGCTCGAGCAGGTGCCGGAGATGGCCCGCGGCCGCGGCGTGCGCCTGCAGAAGTACAAGGATGGCGGTCTCTCGGATATTGCCGTGTTCGACGCCAAGGCGGGCTTGACCTGGAAGGATTCTGCGGGGCGCGAGTTCAGCGCGAGCATGAAAGATCTCGCCGAATGGCAAGGCACCCGCGCCGATGCCGGCCGCCTACCGCCGAAGGGCTTCCCGAAGTCGAACAAGTTCGGCAGGGGGATCGGGTAGGGCGCAGGCCGTCGCCACACCACTGGTGTCATGCCGCGAGGCGGCGCGGCATCCGGTACGCCGCAGCGCTCGGTTCGATCACGCCGGTCTCGGAATATTGGGTCGCCCGGTCAAGCCGGGCGACGACAGCGAGCATTTAGCCCGCAAACGCGTGGCAGATAGTCGTGAGCGCATACGTGCTTCCGCCGTATGGGCACGAACATTGCTTTTTGCTGGCGACTGCAAACGTTTCAGTCAAAAGGCAAGAAACCACCAATGTTCAAACTGAAGGCCTTTATTCCGGCGCTGCTCGGACTTGCGCTGGTGGCGCCGGCGCATGCGGCGGGCAATCTCGTCGCTGTGCTCGAAGCGGAGATCGTCACGCTCGATCCGCATTTCTCCACGGCCTATATTTCGCGCACGTTCGGCTACATGGTGTTCGACACGCTGTTCGCGAAGGACTCCAAGGGCGAGATCAAGCCGCAGATGGTCCAGGACTGGAAGGTCTCGTCCGATGGCCTGACCTATACGTTCACGCTGCGCGATGGCCTGAAATGGCATGACGGCCAGCCGGTGACGGCGGCCGACTGCGTGGCCTCGCTGCGCCGCTGGGGCACGCGCAGCGCGCTCGGCCGCCGCATCCTTGCGATCACGGCCTCGCTCGAGCCGACGGACGCAAAGACCTTCGTACTGACGCTGAAGGAGCCGTCCGGCCTCGTCATTGACGCGCTCGGCAATCCCGTCAGCCCGGTCGCCTTCATGATGCCCGAGCGCATTGCGAAAACGCCCGGCGACCAGCGCATCACCGAGATCATCGGCTCCGGCCCGTTCGTCTACAGCAAGGCCGATCACCGCACCGGTGACCGCATGATCCTGAAGAAGTTTGCCGACTATGTGCCGCGCGCCGAGCCCGCCGACTTCCTCGCCGGCGGCAAGCGCGTCAACATCGATACGCTCGAGATCCGCGTCATTCCCGATGGTGCGACCGCCGCCTCGGCGCTGCAGGCCGGCGAGGTCGACTTCATGCAATACGCGCCGTTCGATCTGCTGCCGCAGCTCGAGAAGAGCTCCCGCGTCAAGCTTGTCAATTTCACCGGCGGCAACATGTTCGCGGGCGCCTATCGCCTCAACGCCGCCTCCAAGCCGTTCGACGATCCCGCCATCCGGCGCGTGCTGTGGAAGCTGGTCGATCAACGCGAAGTGCTGGATGCGCTCGGGCTCGACGCCAAATATGCCACGCCTTGCGCGACCTACTTCACCTGCGGCACCACATACGAGAGCAAGGCCGGCATTGAAGCCGCCGCCAAGCCGTCGATCGAAGCGGCGAAGGCTGCGCTGAAAGCGACCAAATATGCCGGCGAGCCCGTCGTCGTCATGGAAGCCAACGATCTCGAAGCCCCGCGCGTCTCGGCGCAGGTTCTGGCCGAGCGGCTCAAGCAGGCAGGGTTCAATGTCGACCTGCAGGTGATGGACTGGGCCAGCGTGCTGGCGCGCCGCGCCAAGAAGGAGGGCTGGAGCGTCTACGGCGTCCACGCCGGCGCTACGACCTGGGCTCGCCGCTCACCAACGTCATGGTCGCTTTCAATTGCGCCGACTTCACCGGCTGGCAATGCGACGCGCGCATCACCCCTCTGATGGAAGCCTTCGCCAAGGCGCCGGCCGAGGAGGATCGCAAGAAGATCGCTTCCGAGATCCAGGCCGTCATGTACGATCAGGCGCCGGCGATTCCGTGGGGCCAGTTCGCCCAGCCGGCGGCCTATCGTGCCGAGTGGCGCAACCTGATCCCGTCCGCCATCCCCGTGTTCTGGAACGTTGAGAAGTAACGCGATGTACGATGTCATTGTCGTCGGCGGCGGCTCCGCCGGCGCCGCCGTGGCGGCCAGGCTCTCCGAGGATCCGGCGCGGCGCGTCCTGCTGTTAGAGGCGGGCCTCGACTGGCGCGCCGACGAGGCGCCCTGGGAGGTGAGGACGCCAAATCCCATCCCGATCATCCACAAGCGCGAGTTTCAGGAGAAATGGCAATGGCCTGATCTCCTGACGCGCCGTGTGGCGGGGCAGGAGCCGCGCTTCTACTGGCGCGGCAAGGGGCTCGGTGGTTCATCGATGATGAACGGCCAGATCGCCATCCGCGGGGTTGCCGATGCGTTCGACGAATGGGCGGCCAATGGCTGCACAGGCTGGTCGGCGAAAGAGGTGATGCCGCTGTTCTCCGTGATCGAGGACGATCTTGAGTTCGGCGACACCGCAGGCCACGGACGCGGCGGACCGCTGCCGGTCTATCGTGCGCCGCCCGAGAAGTGGGGCCCGATCGACCGGGGCTTGCGCGACGCCGCGCTGGCGAGCGGCTATCCCTGGTGCGCCGACCTCAACGGTCCTGACGGCGAGGGCGTCGCCTGCTATCCCATCAACAGCCGCAACTTGCGCCGCATCACCACCAACGAGGGGTATCTAGAGCCCGCACGCGGCCGCGCCAATCTGGAGATCCGCGGGCACGCGCTGGTCGATCGCGTTCTGATCAGCGACGGAAGGGCAACCGGCCTCCGTGTCCATTTCGAAGGGCAGGGCACCCAGGAGATCAGCGCGCGCCAGATCGTGCTGTGCGCCGGCGCCATCCACAGCCCGGCGATCCTGCTGCGCTCGGGCATCGGGCCGGCCGAGGAGCTGAAGGCGATGGGGATCGCGGTCGAGCGTGACCTGCCGGTCGGCCGCCACTTCTTCGACCACCCGCTGTTTCGCGCCACCATCCAGCTCCACGAAAACCTGCGGCCCACCGACCCGGACACCCGCCACACCAATTGCTGCGTGACGTATTCCTCGGGCCTCGCCAATGGCGGCAAGCGCGACATGATCCTGATCGCGTTCAACCATCGCGGCATCGGCGTGCCCGGCGCGATCGGCGCCGGGCTGTTCAACGCCTATTCGCGCGGCACGCTCAAGCTGGCCTCGACCGACCCATCCATCGATCCCATCGTCGAGGAGAACATGCTGGCCGATCCGCGCGACATGCTGCGGATGATGGACGCGGTGAGGCGTCTTGCCGTGATCACCTCGCAGCCGGCGCTATCGGGCATCGCCGACTGGATCAGGCTGACCGACACCGACCTGACGCTGCCGCAGGCAGCCAGCCTGCCCGATCACGAGCTCGATGCGCTGCTGCGACGAGAGACCGGCGACATCCAGCACGCCGCTGGCACTTGCCGCATGAGCGGCGCTGGCGACGGCGATGGCGTGGTCAATCCCGATGGCACGGTGAAAGGAATCAGCGGCCTGCGCGTCGCCGACGCTTCGATCATGCCGTCCGACTGCCGCGCCAATACCCACTTCACGACGGTGGTGATCGGCGAGGCGATCGCGCGAATGATGATGCGGTAGGATTAACTCCGCTACACGTTTCAAACAGCGGGCGAACGTTCGCCTTCTCGCGGCGCGTTTTCGCCCGAGGTCTGCTCCGTCGCAACGCCCTCGTAGAGACAAGGGCGCAGGGAAGGCCGAGCGCCGGCTGGCACCCGCAGATCCGTGCGCTACGAAAAATGCACACGGGGTGGACCACAGGTTCGCCGGATCGCCCGGCCTTCCCTGCGCGAATGGTTTTAACGGTGTCCTTCGTGCTCTCCTCGGGGAGCGATGCACTATTGCCCCCGTCGCCTTGCGGATGGCTGATGCGCGTGTCCGGTCGGATCGTCGCATCACCGCAAGACTTGACGCACAGACCCCGGGCGTCAGGACCACACGACTTCTCCGTCCGCGCACGTCTTCGCTGGGACCTTCGAGGGCTGGCGCGTGCTCACACCCGAAGCCATACGAAGACGCTGTCGGCGTCGTGTCGTACGCGCGAAGCGATTGCTCACAGCGAAGCCGCCCTGCAATGCCGATCGCGCCCGACGCCGTCGCGTCCATCGCTGCCCAGCCCGCGGTTCGTGACGATCGCGATCCGCCCCTTGTCTCGGGCCAGGGTGTTTCGTTTGTACGATAAATCCGAAATTCGGTAAAGTGGAATATTTGTGAGGGGCGGGCTTGACGAGCCATGAGCCGGGCCCGTTGCGACTGTTTTGCCCGACGGATGGGGAGCCGTGTGGGGGCCGAGGCCCCGGGGCTTATCTACCTTTCGACGGCCAGGCCGACAGCGGCCGGAGCTGTGTTCCCGGGATAGTGACGGAGTGATGTGCGCGAAGATGCTTTGATGCAGCAAAGCGGCGCGGGCGCTCGCCAAGGCAGCTCATGAAGGCAGAGCGGAAGCTGCTCCCTTTGGTCATCTGCGAGGGCTCTGACCCAGAGCAGAAGAGAAGCTCGCACCACTTGTACCGCTCCAATGCATCGAATCCGCAAGTTAGGTCAAGGCTGCTGAATGACCATCGATCGCGTAATGCACGCAAGGATACTGATCTAGATCAAGCCGAAGCGTCCAGCCTGGAGTGAAGAATTAAAAAGGGCAGAGCTATTGCAGAGGAGGATCAGATGATTTCTCGGCGAAATGCTCTTTCTTCTCTCGGATGGGCGACAGCGTTTGGGCTGATCGCGCTTCCTTCGACATTGACGCCGACGGAGGCAGAAGCCCAGACGGCCGGCATGGAACGGCGTCAGGATCGGCGTGAAGGGCGACGCGATCGCCGGGAAGACCGACGCGATGCCCGGCAGGATCGCCGTGAAGATCGGCGCGACGCACGCGAGGATCGCCGTGAGAACCGTCTCGGCGGCACCACGACGGGAAGCGCCGGTAGCACAACCGGCACGGTTGGAGCCGCCCCGAAGTAACTTGCCGGGCAGAGCAGACATCATTCTCATAAGGGAAACGATGGATGTGTTGAAGCGTGTGCTGATTGCCGTTTCGACTTTCGTGTGCGCCGGCCTGACGTCTGCCAGTGAGTCCATGCGGAGAAAATGACATGACAAGAAATGCCAAGCTACTTGGTCTGATCGTGACCACCGCACTCTTCGCGGCAGCTCCGTTGTCGCTCCGTTACTCGGTGGCGGAAGGGCCGTCCGTTGCCGTTGACGAAGCGCAAGCGCGAGTCGGAAGGCCTCTTACACCGATGAGCGTAGCTGGGGTCAACCGCAGAGTGCACCGCCGCGCCTATTATGGTGCGGCAGCGGCGGGGGCTGCGGCTTATGGCGCGTATAACTATCGCCGGGCATGCGGATACGCGCCGTATCCGCCCTGCTATTAGCGGGCTCTCGCGAGGCTCGTCGCGTCTCGCGTGACGACGAGCCTCGGTGGGCGGATGCTGCCGGACTCTCGCGCTGCGTGCCAGCAAAATGTTCTCTTAGCGGTCCCCGGGATTTGGCGCTGCGAGCGCGATCCGGCGATCATGTATCAGATTTTCGAGACGATGGGCCGCTACATTCAGCGTGGCTGTATCGAGGCCGGCCTCATCTTCGCTGACCTGGGTGCGCTGGGCAGATAGAACCTTGTCGATCTCGTTCTCGATCTCCAACAGTTCCGTTTCGTTTCGGGCGAGTCTTATTCGTCGCGCCAGTGCATAGAGCGAATCCAGCGCCGGTTCTTTCGGCTTGAGGTCGCCAGATCGCAAAAAGTGCCAGGCCGCCGTGAGCACGGTGGCAAGCGCCCCGAGCCCCATTGGCGCGAGGAAGATGGCGTTGCTCCATTTGTCCAGGAAGGTTTGCTGGTTCCCGTTGTAGAACTCAGCGGCGCCAGGATGAACAGGAAGATAGGCGCCTGCCTCGATATCCGGCGCCTTGAACTGCGCGAGGATCGGCATTTCGGGCAAGACATCTCTGCGAGCGGTCGTCAGCGCCTGAGTGAAGTTGGCAATCAAATCGTTCCCAAGGCTCTTCCTGCCGATCAAATAGAAGGAAACCTGCAACGTGGTGACGTCGTCTTCGGGAACGGGGGGCGATCCGCGCAAAGTACCCTTCGGGATGTCGAAGCTTTCGTAAGCGCGCTCTTTCTCAGCAATCGCCCCCGCGTTTTCGATCGGGATCAGGACCGGAGCGGTCTTCGCACTTTGTGGGAATAGCCCACGCACCAGAGACAGGTACTTGTCGCTAAGCGGTATCACGAACAGTGCGGCACGTATCTCTTTGGTTTCAAAGGCTCGACGGACCTGATCGAGTGCGACAGTCTTGAATACAACATTGGAGCGATCGAGGTCATATGCCTTTCTCAGCACGCTGACGATCTTCTGATTGGTGTCGCCCGCGACGACCCCCACTGTCATGCGCTTGAGGTCGGCCATGTCCGTGAGTGGAGAGCCCGGCGGTGCGACAAGCATCGCCACGGCCTGCGCCAGCACGACGATCGCCTGTGCCTGGGAAAGGTCGCCGACATCTCCTCGGACGACTGCAAGGTCTGTCTTTCCAGACGAAAACGCATCGGCAGACTCGATTGGGCCGGTGGTCTCAACCACCTTCAGCCGCACCGGCGCGTTGTTGACGGCGAGCCTGCTCGCGAGCGCCGATACGATTTTGGTGGCATCGCCGTCGAACGAGCCGACTGCGATCGAAAGTGTCACGGGCCGGACGTACCAGCGGTAAGCATACAGGCTCGTACCCCCGACCAGCAACGCCAGCATCAGTAGGATGAGGAGCCGAAGCCATCTCGGCAGATTGGCGCCGGCTAAGCGGATTCGCGACGAATGATCCATGGTGCCTGCGGCCTTTTGCGCTCGACGCAAGACCTTGTTGCCTGAGACGCGCCCAATTGTCGGGCGCGTCCCCCGGCCGCGAACCAAGGCGCGCGAGAGCCGTATCGATTGCGCCCGCTCCAAGTAAATCTTGTCCCGGCTCGCTTGATGCTTTTGATCTAGATCAAAAGCCAAGCCGCGGGCGCGAAGGGCGGACAGAACAGCCAATAGTCCCTGTGCGGCCGGCGCCCTTCGGCAGCAATCGGATGCGAAGAACCCGATGATTATCCGACTAGATCACCCCGGCCAGCCGCAGCGCCACGCCTACGGCGCAACTGCCCGCCAGCACCGTGAGCATTCCCAGCTTGAAGCGGAAGATCGCGGTCGCAGCTGCGATCGACAGCACGAGTGCGGGAATGTCGACGCTCTTCAGCACCGGCATGTCGAAATCCAGTGGGAAGGCGTGCACCGGCACGGTCTCGCGGAACAGCGTGTGCAGCGCGAACCAGATCGAGAGGTTGAGGATGACGCCGACGACCGCCGCGGTGATCGCACCGAGCGCGCCGGCGAGGCCGGTGTTGCCGCGCAGGCGCTCGATGTAGGGGGCGCCGACGAAGATCCAGAGGAAGCAGGGCGTGAAAGTGACCCAGGTCGCGAGCAATCCGCCGAGGGTCGCAGCTAATATCGGCGACAGCCCGCTCGGATCGCGATAGGCAGCCATGAAGCCGACGAACTGGAGCACCATGATCAGCGGGCCCGGCGTTGTCTCGGCCATGCCGAGACCGTCGAGCATCTCGTGCGGCTTCAGCCAGTGATAGTGCTCGACCGCCTGCTGGGCGACGTAAGCCAGCACCGCATAGGCGCCGCCGAAAGTCACCAGCGCCATTTTGGAGAAGAACAGCGCGATCTGGCTGAACACGTTGGCCTCGCCAAGGATCAGAAGCAGCGCGATCACCGGCACCAGCCAGAGCGCCAGCCACACCGCGCCGGTCCGGATTGCGCGTCCGGTGTCGGGCCGCACATGCTCGGGTACGGCCTCGCCGAGCATGCTGTCGATCGCGGCGGTGCTGCCACCGTGGCCGTGCGCGGCCGGAGCGAATTCGGGCCGGCCGGCTCGTGCCCCGATATAGCCGATCAGGCCCGCGGCAATGATGATGATCGGGAAGGGGACCGCGAAGAAGAAGATCGCGATGAAGGCCGCGGCCGCGAGCGCGATCATGATGCGGTTCTTCAGCGCGCGCCTGCCGACGCGCACCACGGCCTCGACGACGATGGCGAGGACGGCGGCTTTCAGGCCGAAGAACAGCGCCTCGACGAAGCTGACATTGCCGAAGGCAGCATAGACGTAGCTGAGGCCCATGATGGCGATGATGCCGGGCAGGATGAACAGTCCGCCCGCCATCAACCCGCCGGCGGTGCGATGCAAGAGCCAGCCGACATAGGTCGCGAGCTGCTGGGCCTCCGGTCCCGGCAGCAGCATGCAGTAGTTCAGCGCATGCAGGAAACGTCCCTCGGAAATCCAGTTCTTCTCCTCGACCAGGATGCGGTGCATCACCGCGATCTGGCCCGCGGGGCCGCCAAAACTCAAGGACGCGACGCGCAGCCAGACGCGGAAGGCCTCGTTGAAGCTGATGCCGTGACCGGCATCAGCTCCCGTCTGCTTGGCGCGGGTGTCCATTACGCCTTCACCTTGTTGGTCGGCCAATTGTGGGTCTCGGCCGTGGCGTCGCGGCACCAGCGGTAGAAGGCGTCGTAGAGCAGCATGCCGGCCTCGAGTTGTTCGAGGTCGTCGTCATACATCCGCGACAGCCCGAGCGAGGCGGCGAGCAGGCCCGGGGCCTCCGGCGCCAGGTCCGGCCGCGCGGTGTCAGCGCCGCGCACCATGGTTGCGAGCCGGAGCAGCGGCGGCGTGGCGATGCCGAACTCCTCGATCATCACATCGAAGGTGCAGAGCTCGCCGCGGTGGCTCCAGAACACGTTCTCGATGTCGAACGGGGCGGCATTGAAGCGCTCGCCGACGGCGACCACCTCGGACGGCGCCACATAGAGGAACACCGCATTGGGATCGACGAAGCGCCGGATCAGCCAGGGGCAGGCGATGCGGTCGATCTTCGGCCGTGCCCGCGTCACCCAGACGGTGCGTCCTTTGGCGTCGCGCGGCGGCAGTTTCCGCGTGTCGAGCAGTGGCAGCTTGGCCGCTTTCCAGCCTTCGAAGCCGTCTTCCAGGGTTTCGGCGTCAGCGCCGAGCTGCCTCAGCCAAGCCGCTGTGCCCTGTGCGAGCTTGGCGCCGCGCAGGCAGGAGACGATGGCGGAGCGGCCGGCAAATTCGCCGCCCCATTCCGCAACAGTCTCGTGGCTGAGCTTGATCGAGCCTGGGATCAGCCGCCGGTCGGCGGCGAAATCCTCCTCGGTGCGGACATCGATCAGGACAGGAGCATTGGCCGTGCCAATCAGGCGCGCCAATTTGTCGGACGATATGGTCGTGAAAGTAGACATGTTGATGCGTCCTCGTAGGAACCGAACGGGACGCGATACTTGGGCATGTCGCCTCGTGGGGAGATCGCTCAATCCCCATAGGCTGATTACAGCTAAACTAAACGGAACTGTCAATGCGCGAGGCGATTGGGCCTTAGAAAATTGCTGTCTGCCGGTCTATATTGCTGACTGACTGAGCTGAATTGTCTGGAGAATTCGATGCATTCCCACTCCATTGAACAGTGGACCCACGACCACGCCTTCCTCGGAGAAAAACACGACGAGAACGAGCGGCGCACCTGGTTCGTGGTCGTCCTGACGCTGGTCATGATGGTCGGCGAGATCGTCGCCGGCTCGCTGTTCGGCTCGATGGCGCTGCTCGCCGACGGCTGGCACATGGGTACGCATGCGGCGGCGCTCGGCATTGCTGCCTTCGCCTATCGTTTCGCGCGCCGGCACCTCGGCAATGCGCATTTCACCTTCGGCACCGGCAAGTTCGGCGATCTCGCCGCCTTCGCCAGCGCGATCATCCTGGGATTGATCGCGGTCGAGATCGCCTATGAGAGCGTGCTGCGGCTGATCACGCCGGTGCCGATCGTCTACGGCGAAGCGATTGCGGTCGCCGCGCTCGGCCTTTGCGTCAACCTCGCCAGCGCGTGGCTGCTGCGCGACAGCCATGATCACCATCATCACGGCCATGATCATGGCCACAGCCATGCGCATCATGACCACGACGATCATGATCATCATCACCACCCTCATCACGACAACAACCTCCGCGCTGCCTATGTCCACGTCATGGCGGATGCCGCAACCTCCGTGCTGGCCATCGGCGCGCTGGTGGTCGCGATGTATTCAGGATGGGTCTGGGCCGATCCGGCCGTCGGCCTGATCGGCAGCGTCGTGATCGCGAGCTGGGCCTTCGGTCTGATCAAGTCGTCAGGGGCGGTGCTGCTCGACGTGCGCGCCGATGAGAAGCTGGAGCGGGTGATCCGCGCGCGCATGGAGGTCGGCGAGGACCGCGTCACCGACCTGCATCTCTGGCAGGTCGGCCCCGGCCATTGCGCCGTGCTGGTCTCGCTGGTGTCGGACAAGCCGAAGCAGCCGGCCGTCTACAAGAAGCGGCTCGCCGGGTTGAAGCGGCTCAGCCACATCACGGTCGAGGTCGAGACCTGCCCACATTGACGTGATCCGCGCGAGCGGAATTCAGCGGTGCGGCCGGGGTTGATCCTCGGTCGCAGCCCCTGCAGGGCGCTTGCCAAGGAGGGACCAAGGATGATGCCCAGACTCAAGCTCGCTCTCGTCGTTGCCACGCTCGCCTTGTCAAGCCAGGCAGCTGTCGCGCAGACCGGCGTCGAAAAGCTCTACGTCCTCAATTGCGGCGAGGGCACAGCCGGCGACATCTCGCGCTGGACGCCCGGCCTCAACGAAGGCAAGTCGATGGACTTCGTCGACAGCTGCTATCTGATCAAGCACGCCAAGGGCTGGTTCCTGTGGGACACCGGCATCGCAGACTCCGTTGCGGCCATGCCGAACGGCCTTGCGCCTGCCGATCCCAAGGCCGTGACCTGGCGTCGGCCGAAGACGCTTGCTGCGCAGCTCGAACAGCTCGGCCTCAAGCCTGACGACATCAAGGCGATGGCGGTCTCGCACACGCATCCCGACCATATCGGCAATGTCGAGCTGTTCCCGCAGGCGACGCTCTACGTCCAGAAGGCTGAATATGACTGGCCCGGCGCCAACAACGAGCCGCGGTTCAAGCCGTCGCATCCCGTCGAGGTGCTGACGGGCGACAAGGATGTGTTCGGCGACGGCAGCGTGACCATTCTGTCGACACCCGGTCATACGCCGGGACATCAGTCGCTGCTGGTGAGGCTGCCGAAGACCGGCGCGGTGGTGCTCTCCGGCGACGCCGTCCATTTCAAAGACAATTGGGACAACCGCCGCGTCCCCAGCATGAACGCCAACAAGGAGATGAGCGCGGCCTCGATGCAGAAGATCGCCGACACGCTCGACAAGGAGAAGGCGCAGCTCTGGATCAACCACGACAAGGTCCAGCGCGACGGTCAGAAGATGGCGCCGGAGTTTTACGACTGACGTGCGCCACGCTCCTGCTGCCATGACGTTGGCAGCAGGAATGTGCTAGCCGCCTCCGCGAAGCTCCGAAACAGGAGACGAAGCGTGGGCGAGTGGTTTGGGGTTGCGATCGCGCTTGTCTCGAGCAGCATCGGCGGCACCGCCGCGGCGATCACACGCTATCTGGTCGGCGGGGCCGATCCCATCCTGCTTGCGATCCTGCGCTGGGGCATCGGCTTTCTCTGCCTCCTGCCGTGTGCGCTTGTGCTCCGTGTGCGCTGGCCGCCGCGCGCCGATTGGCCTTCCGTGGCGCTGCTCGGCATCTGCTTCTTCGGCCTGTTCTTCATCCTCTACAACATCGCGGTGTCCTATACGACCGCCGCCCGCGCCAGCCTGGCGCTGGCGACGCTGCCGCTCCACACCATGGTGGTCGGTGCGATCCTGGGCGTGGAGCGGCTGACGGTGCGCAAGATCACGGGCGTTGCCATCGCCGTGCTCGGCGTGACAGCGGCCTTGGCCGCGGGCCTCGCGCAGAGCCCGCCGGGGGCCTGGCGCGGCGAGTTGATCATGACCGGGGCGGTGTTCTGCATGGCATTCTACAACGTGCTGTCACGGCCGCTGATGCAACGCTCCAGCGCGCTCGGCTTTCTCACGGTCGGCATGGGCGCGGGCGCCCTCGTGCTGGTGCTGGCAGGCCTTGTGAAGGGCAGTTTTGCAGCACTCGATCACTTCACGACGGGACAGTGGATCGCCGGCATCTATCTGGGGATCGGCGGCGGCGCGCTCGCCTTCATCCTCTGGGTCATGGCGCTGGCGCGGGCGACGCCGACCCGGGTCGCCAATACCATGACAGTCAATCCGATCGCCGCTGCATTGCTGGCGGCGCTGCTGATCGGCGAGCCGATCACGCCCAATCTTCTGGTCGGGCTGATCGCCGTGTTCACCGGCATCTGGATCGCGACCAGCGAGGCGAAGAAAGCCTAGCTCCGGGGCGCGGCGCGGATCAGGAACAACGCCGCCAGTGCCGACAGGCTGAGCGCGGAGGAAACGATCAGCACCTTGGCGCCCATGACGTCGATCAAGAGGCCAAAGGCCAGCGGCGCCACCGCCTGCGCCATCCGCGCCGGAGCCCCGATGATGCCGAGGCGGTAGCCGAAGTCCTTGGGGCCGAAGATCGACAGCGGCAGCGTGCCGCGGGCAATCGTCAGGATGCCGTTGCCCGAGCCGTGGAGCAGCGCAAAGGCGCTTGCGGCGGCGCCTCCGAAGATGGCCACCACGGCCGCTCCGATCGGATGGGTGAGGCAGGCAAGCCGCGTCGACCACAGCGGATGGAAACGGCTTAGGAAGCCGGCTTCGAGGACGCGCGCGGCCACCTGGGCCGGACCGATCAGCGCACCGGCCGCGATCGCCTCGACATGCGTCGCGCCGGTTGCTTCCACGATGCGCGGGAAATGCACGGCCATCGCACCGGTGACGGTCCAGGCCGCGGCGAAGACGAAGGCGAGCAGGATCATGGTGCGGTCGAGCGGCACATGCGGCTTTTCCGCAGTCGCGGCCGCCTGCCTCGCGCCCTTGATCGACGGCAGCATGAAGAAGTTGAGGGGAAGGCCGATCAGGATGTTGGCGGCGGCCCAGGCAAAACAGGTCTCGCGCCAGCCGATATGGGCGAGGCCCCAGGCGGTGAGAGGCCAGCCGACGGTGGAGGCGAAGCCCGCCATCAGCGTGATGCCGGTGATCGAGCCGCGGGCTTCCGTGCCGTAGATGCGGCCGAGCGCGGCGAAGGCTGCGTCGTAAAGTCCCATCGCCATGCCGATGCCGAGCACGAGCCAGGCGAACGCCATCACCGCGACCGATTGCGAGAGGCCGAGCAGGACGAGGCCGGCGGCGATGGTCAGGTTGGAGGCCGACAGCACCTGCCGTCCGCCGACCAGATCGATCTGCCGCCCGATGCGCGGGCCGAGCATGGCTGAGATCACCAGCGAGGCCGAGAAAGCGCCGAAGACCCAGTTGGAGGAGACGCCGAGGTCGCGCGCCATGGGATCGGCGAGCAGCGCCGGCAGATAATAGCTGGAGGCCCAGGCCAGGGTCTGCGTGGTGCCAAGCGCCAGGATGATCGGAAGCTGGCGCTGGCTCATCCTCGCGCACTTCCGATTCTGGCCGACGAAATCATCATGTGAGGCATTTGCCGCCCGCCTCGCGCGCGCGTCAACCACGGCAGCGGCATGTTCGACCTGCAAGGGACGGGAGCCTTGCGCACGGACTGCGCGTGGTTTCCGCCTTTCGCTCGTCACGAATGCACGCCATAATGGCGTATGCAACTCACCTCCCGCCTTGCGCTGATGAACTGGCTGACCGGCCAGGGGCTCACCGGCCTGCCCGAAATCGACCTGCTCCGCGGCTTCTGCGAGCGCTGTCGCGCGGAGGGCCTGGAACTGTCGCGCGGGATGGTCGTCATCGACACGCTGCATCCGATCTACGAGGGCCGCGGCTTTCGCTGGAGCGACCGCCCCAGCAACGAGAGCGACGCCTTCGAATACGGCTCGACCGCCGAGGGCGACGCGGCCAGGAGCTGGCGCCGCTCGGTGTTCTTCCACATGCTCGAGCAGGGCCACGACGAGATGGTGATCGATCTCGCCGATGCCCCCTCGATGGATTTCTCGCAGATCGGCGAGCTCGCCGAGAAGGGCCACAAGCACTATCTCGCCTTCGTGCATCGCTTCGGCGAGAACGGCGCGCTCGGCCTGATGGACTGCCTTTATTCTTGCTGGACCACGCGCCGCGCGGAAGGCTTTGGCGAACAGGGGTTGGAGGCCCTGCGCGATCTCGTGCCGGTGCTGGGGCTCGCGATCAAGTCGGCGCAGCAGGTCGACATCGCACGCACGCTCGGGCGGGTCTATCTCGGCCGCGATGCCTCCGAACAGGTCTTGCGCGGACGCATCTCGCGCGGCGTCACCGAGCGCATCAACGCCGTGCTGTGGTATTCGGATTTGCGCGGCTCGACCGGGATCAGCGAGAGCATTGGTCCGGATGAGATCATCCCGTTCCTCAACGACTACGCTCAGGCCGTGATCGACGCGATCCATGACGCCGGCGGCGACGTCCTGAAGCTGATCGGCGACGGCGTGCTCGCGATGTTCACCGGCGAGGACATGGCGGATGCGCGCCGCGCGGCGCTCCGGGCCGAGCACCTCTTTCGCAAGAATGTCGCGGCGCTGAACGTGCGTCGCACCGCCGACGGCCGTCCCACCACGTCGGCCTATATCGGCCTGCATGTCGGCGAGGTCTTCTACGGCAATATCGGCAGCGAGGACCGGCTCGACTTCACCGTGGTCGGCCCCACCGTGAACGAGGTCAGCCGCATCGCCTCGATGAGCCGCTCGGTCGACCGCGAGCTGCTGGCTTCAGCGGAATTCTACAAGGGCCTCGACGCCGCGGGCCGGCGCTACCTCGTCTCCACTGGCCGATACGCCCTGCGCGGCATCGGCCGCGCGCAGGATCTCTACACGCTCGATCCGGAAGTCGATGCGAGCGAGCCGGTGGCTGGGAGTTACGAGCGGTACCTGGCGAATTAGCTCTCTGTCGTCCCTGCGAAAGCAGGGACCCATAACGCGTGACCTATCAAACGCGAACGGTGCTAGTTCCAACAAATGGCTCTGTAACTGAGAGCCTCCGTCAAACTTCTCCCTGTGATTATGGGTCCCCGCGTTCGCGGGGACGACGATCGAGATTGTTGCACCGGCGACGTCCTAGCACCGCGCGGCCACCTCATCTCCCACCATGCTCGGCTGCCGATCCAGCGCCACCGCGGGCGAGAGCCAAATGATCAGCGCCTGCACGCCGAACACGGCCGCCGCGAGATACAGGCACGCTTCCGCACTCCAGAGACCGCCGACGATCGCGCCCAGTGCCGAGCCCAGCGGGCGGGCGCCGTAGCTCATGATGTTGATGGCGGAGACGCGCCCCAAAAGGCGTGGCGGCGTCACCGACTGGCGCAGCGTCGTGGTCGAGATCACCCACAGGATCGGCCCGACCCCGAGCAGGAAGAAGCTGAGACCTGCGAGCCAGGGCGAGGGGACCAGCACCGTCAGCGCCATCACGACAGCGGCGACGAAGCCGGTGACCGGGCCGAGGCCGACCACGGTACCGAACGCGATGCGCTGCATCACGCGCGTGGCAAACAGCGCGCCGATCACCATGCCGACGCCGTACATGGTCAGCACGGTGCCGACGCCGGCGGCGGTCAGGCCGAGATGGCGCACGGCGTAAGGAACGAACACGGCGATTTGCAGGAACCAGCCGGTGTTGAAGATGAACTGGGTGATGAACACCGGCCGCAGCAGCGGATGGTGAAACACGAAGGCTGCGCCTTCGCGGATGTCCTGGAACGGATGCCGCCGGGGGGCGGGCGTACGCGCGGGCTCGTAGATGCCGGAGAGCAGCACGACCGCGATCGCCGAGAGCGCCGCGGCAAAGGCGAAGGCCGGGCTCGCGCCCCACCATCCCACCAGCGCGCCGCCGAGCGCAGGTCCGCTGGCGAAGGCAATGGTGCGCGCAAGCTCGATCCGGGCATTGGCTGCCGGCAAGAGGTCCGCGCTCACCAGCGAGGGCACTAACGCCGGCGCAGCCACGCTGTAGACGACGGTGCCGCACACCGCGGCAAAGCCGAGCAGCGCCAGCAGCGGCAGATTGAGCGCGCCGAGCGCGAGCAGCAGCACGATCGCTGCGAGCGCGGCGGCCCGCAGCGCCTCGGCGCCCGCCATCAGTGAGCGGCGGGAGATGCGGTCGGCGAGCAGGCCGGCGGGAATGGCGAACAGGACGAAGGGCAGGGTGAGGGCGGTCTGGAGCAGGCCGGTCTGGCCCTCAGCCACGCCCAGCGTCAGCACCGCGACGATGGGGGCCGCGGCCAGCGCGATCTGCTCGGCCGACTGCGCCGCGAGATTGGACCAGGCGAGGCGGTTGAAGGTGTCGGGGAGGCGGGGCGGATTTGACATGGCGCATTTCCTGCAAAGTCGGATTGACGCCAGTATCGGCCTCGGCGGCCGGCCAAACCCACCCGCTTCCCGACAAGTCCGGGGCAGCAAGGAGGCTCTGCGGGAACCGATCCGGCTAGATGCAGTTGCAAATGAGTTGCAATAAGCCTCGACTTCGGTATTCTGGCTTCATGGATGCCCGATCGCCTGACCTGAGCTCCGACGCCGCCGGCTGGCGCGCCGATGCGCCCACCACCAAGAGCCTCGCCGAAGTGAATGGCACGGTCGCCATCCCGGCGGCGGCGGCGTGGTGGCGGCGGCTGCTTGCCTTCGTCGGTCCGGGCTATCTGGTCTCGGTCGGCTATATGGACCCCGGCAATTGGGCGACCGACCTCGCCGGTGGTTCCAAGTTCGGCTACACGCTGCTCTCGGTCATTCTGCTCTCGAACCTGATGGCGATCCTGCTGCAGTCGCTGGCGGCGCGGCTCGGCATCGTCACCGACCGCGACCTCGCGCAGGCCTGCCGCGCGACCTATTCGCCGGCCGTCAACTTCTTGCTCTGGCTCGCCTGCGAAGCCGCGATCATCGCCTGCGATCTCGCCGAGGTCATCGGCACCGCGATCGCGCTGAAACTCCTGTTCGGCATTCCCCTGATCGGCGGTGCGCTGCTCGCCGCGCTCGATGCCTTCCTGCTGCTGCTCCTGATGAACCGCGGCTTCCGTTTCCTCGAAGCTTTCGTCATGGCGCTGCTCGCGGTGATCGCGGTCTGCTTCGCGGTCCAGATCGTCGCCGCTGCCCCGCCGGTCGCGGAAGTGCTGCACGGCTTCGTGCCGAAGACCGAGATCTTCACCAATTCGGAGATGCTCTACATCGCGATCGGCATCATCGGCGCGACGGTGATGCCGCATAATCTCTATCTGCACTCCTCGATCGTGCAGACGCGCGCCTACGAGCGCAACGACACCGGCCGCCGCGAGGCGATCAAATGGGCGACGACGGACTCGACCATCGCGCTGATGCTGGCGCTGTTCATCAACGCCGCGATCCTCGTCGTCGCAGCTGCGACCTTCCACAAGAGTGGCCATTCCGACGTCGCTGAGATCGGCCAGGCCTTCGAGCTGCTCTCGCCCTTGCTCGGCCTCGGCATCGCCTCGACGCTGTTCGCGGTGGCGCTGCTCGCCTCGGGCCTGAACTCGACGGTGACCGCGACGCTCGCCGGGCAGATCGTGATGGAAGGCTTTCTCGACCTGCGCCTGCCGAGCTGGGCGCGCCGCCTGCTCACGCGCGGCATTGCCATCATTCCGGTGATCATCGTCACCGCGATCTATGGCGAGCGCGGCACGGCCGATCTGCTGGTCTTCAGCCAGGTCGTGCTGTCGATGCAGCTGCCCTTCGCCGTGATCCCGCTGGTCCGCTTCGTCTCCGACCGCCGCAAGATGGGCAAGTTCGCGATACCGATGTCAGTCGCCGCGGTTGCATGGATCGTCGCGGGCGTGATCGTGGTTTTGAATGTGAAGCTGCTGGCCGATACGTTGTTTGGGTGAGAAGCGCGAATGGCGAGTGGCGAATAGCGAATGCAGTTCTAATCGCTATTCGCCACTCATCATTCGCCGCTCAATCCTGCGGCTCGGACGCCATATCGCCCTGTGCGTCGATGCGCAGCCAGCCTGACGGCGCGAGGCGCTGCTGCGGCAGGAAGCGGGCCTTGTAGTCCATCTTCTTGGAGCCCTCGATCCAATAGCCGAGATAGACGTAGGGCAAGCCTTGCCGGCGGGCGCGGGCGATGTGGTCGAGGATCATGAAGGTGCCCATCGAGCGACTGACCTGGCTCGGGTCGAAGAACGAATAGACCATCGACAGGCCGTCGCTGAGCACATCGGTGAGCGCGACCGCGATCAGCTCCTCGCCGCGGCCGGTGATGCCACTGTCGGGGCCGCGCTTGCGGTATTCGATGATACGGGTCTCGACATGGCTGTCCTCGACCATCATGGCGTAGTCGAGCACGGTCATGTCGGCCATGCCGCCATGGCGGTGGCGGGCATCGAGATAGGCGCGGAACACCGAATATTGCTCGGAGGTCGGCACCGCGCTGCGCTGCTCGCCGACGATGTCGGCGTTGCGCGCGAGCACCTTGCGGAAGTTGCGGGACGGACGGAACTCGTTGGCAACGACCCGGACCGAGACGCAGGCGCGGCACTGGTCGCAGGCCGGGCGGTAGGCGATCGACTGGCTGCGGCGGAACCCGCCATGGGTCAGAAGGTCGTTGAGGTCGCCGGCGCGGTCACCCACGAGGTGCGTGAACACCTTGCGCTCATGCCGGCCCGGCAGATAGGGGCAGGGCGACGGCGCCGTGAGGTAGAATTGCGGGGTATCGCGCGAGTGCTGGGTCAAGGGACGTCGTGGGCCTCCGAACTGAACATAAGCATCGCGCTACGGAAGTCCCTGGTCAATTGGCCTGCTCGGCAGATCAGATCAGACAGCTTAGTGGATCCGGGTTGATAGGTCGTTGATCACCGGGCTCTCAGTAGGTCCTGGCTGCCTGCGGCAGAGGGGCGCGCACGGAATTGTTGATGACGACCGTTCCCAGCACGAAATCGTGCAGGAGGCGACGGCGGCCGTTGAACAGGCCGACCAGCACCACGAAGGGCGTCAGGAACGAGACCGTCACCCAGAACAGCACGGCATGGGTGGCGCCGAGCACGAAATAGCCGGGCGCCCCGTACCAGGTGCGCAGCTCCAGATCCATCAGGCGCATGCCGATCGTTGCGGACGAGGGACCGCCGATGCAGGCGCCATAATAGACGATGGCCCAGACCACGGAGGCCGGCCAGGCGATCCCGAACAGCAGGAAGCCGACGCCGAGCGTGACCACGCCGAACACGAAAATGAAGATGTAGCCGAGGATCACCGGCACCGAGATGATGACGAGGTCGATCAGGAAGGCGAACGCCCGCCGCGTCGCAACGCCGCGGAACAGTTCCGGATGCAGGTCAGGGTCATAGGCATGCGGCTGCATCGCGCCGTCATTGCGCCAGGCGCCTGAACTACCCGAGTCATACGACATGATCCGTCCTCCGGAGGAAAACCCTCGGGGCAGGACATGGGAACAGGCCATCCCCGTGCCAAGGGCGCGAGGGTGTCAACAAGCCGAAATATTCCGGCGATTCGGGGGCGGTGCGGTTACCGTTGTCATTCGGGGGCAGTCCGCAGGACCGAACCCGGAATCTCGAGATTCTCAGGTGCGCAATTGCGCACCATAGTTCGATGCTGACGCATCGCCCCGGAATGACGGCGTCGCTCTTACGCCTGCGCCCGCAGCTTCTCCGCCACCTTCGGCGCAAAATAGCTGAGCACGCCGTCGGCGCCGGCACGCTTGAACGCCAAGAGGCTCTCCATCATCGCGCGCTCGCCGTCGAGCCAGCCGTTGCCGCTTGCTGCCGCGATCATCGCGTATTCGCCGGAGACCTGGTAGGCGAAGGTCGGCATCGCAAACGTGTCCTTCACGCGGCGGACCACGTCGAGATAGGGCATGCCGGGCTTCACCATCACCATGTCGGCACCCTCGGCGATGTCGAGCTCGACCTCGCGCAGCGCCTCGTCGGTGTTGGCGCTGTCCATCTGATAGGTGCGCTTGTCGCCGGTGAGTGTCTTGGCCGAGCCGATGGCGTCGCGGAACGGGCCGTAGAAGGCGGACGCGTATTTTGCGGCATAGGCCATGATCTGCACGTCGAGCAGCCCGGCGCGATCGAGCCCCTCGCGGATCGCCGCGACACGGCCGTCCATCATGTCGGACGGCGCGATGATGTCGCAGCCGGCCTCGGCCTGCACCAGCGCCTGGCGCACCAGCACGGCGACCGTCTCGTCGTTCAGAATCTTGCCGTCGGAGATCAGGCCGTCATGGCCGTGGCTGGTGAAGGGATCGAGTGCGACATCGCAAAGGATGCCGATCTCAGGAAACTCCTTCTTGATGGCGCGCACCGCCTGGCAGACCAGATTGTCCGGATTGGTCGCTTCCGAACCTTCCTCGTCGCGCAAGGACGGGTCGGTGTAGGGAAACAGTGCGAGGCAGGGGATGGTGAGCTTCATCGCCCGCTCGGCCTCGCGCACGGCCTGGTCGACGCTGAGGCGGTCGACGCCCGGCATCGAGGCGATCTGCTCGCGCTTGTTGTTGCCGTCGATCAGGAACAGCGGCCAGATCAGATCGTCCGTGGTGAGCACGTTCTCGCGCACCATCCGCCGGGCCCATTCGGCCTTGCGGTTGCGGCGCGGGCGGACCGTCAGATCGAGGGCATGGGGCACCGCGGTACCGGTCCCGCGCGACACCTCGCGCAATTCGATCGGACGTCCGTATTTGATCGCCATCACTCTTCCTCCGGCTGGAATTATTCTTATACCAGCTCGCATGGTTCCCGCCACCGCGGCTTGACCTGCCGCAAGAGATGGCGGCCGATTGATTTTGCGGGGCAAAGCAGCCAGAAGGGGGCATGTCCGAGATCTCCACCCGCGATGCGGCCCGCGACAGCGCCCTTGCAAGGGACGCTGCGCGCGACCATGCGATATCGGTCGCGGCGATCTCCTCCGAGCGGGCTCAGTCCGACGACAATGTCTGGACGCGCCGGCTCGTGCTGTTCCTGCGGGTGATGGCACTGCTCTCGATCCTGAAAGGCCTCTATCATTGGGCCCAGGTGACCGGCTTCGTCGGCGGCGAGGATGAGGCGTTCGAGAACCAGCCGATGGCCTGGCAGGCCGCAACCGTCTACTTCGCGGTGATCGAGCTCGTCGCCGCGGTCGGCCTCTGGCTGGCAACGCCGTGGGGCGCGGTGGTGTGGCTCACCACCGTGGTGTCGATGGCGGTGATCGAGTTGATGTTCCCCGGTATCTACGGCGGCAGCCTGATCGTGGTCGGGGTCGAGGCCTTCATGCTCGCCGCCTATCTCGCGCTCGCCTGGATGGCCGCGCGCGAACGGCCGCCGTAGCGATCGCGTGCGCAGGCTTCGTGTAGGATGGGTAGAGCGAAGCGAAACCCATCGATGCTGTCTCACGACGAGGATGGGTTTCGCTTCGCTCTACCCATCCTACGATCTGTTCAACTCCGGGACACGAGAGCGAAGCTCGCGAAGTCGTGCGCGTTGGTTGACCGCTGGTTGCCTAAAATTCGCGGTAAGTTTTCATTGACCAGTCTGTTCCGCCACAGCTGTTACGCGGCCGTTTCGAAACGGGGCGGGGCTGTTCTGGAATGCGACAGATGTGGCGGACGGAGGGTGAACAAGACCTTGCGAGGGTCAACAGAGGGTTGCGAAAAGTCCTTCTGGCACAGGCTTAATCCGCAATTCACTGTCTTAAATTCATGATCTCTTTATTCTCTTATTTAAGCCGATCTTCAAACGCCCCCCTTAAGTTGCACCTATCAGGCGGGACACAAGTTTCGTCGAATAAGTGTCGATAAAAACGACAACAGGGGAAGTGTCATGATGAAAGCCGTCGCAACTGCGGCAGATACGGCAGAGCGCGTCTCCGGCCAGCAAGGTTCGGTGCAGTCGCTCTATCTGGAAGCTTTGACTCTGGTGGAGCGGCTGCATCGCCGTCTCCTCGACGTCATCAAGGACGAGTTCGATCGCCGCGGCCGCGCGGACATCAATTCGGTGCAGGCGCTCTTGCTCTACAACATCGGCGACAAGGAGCTGACCGCGGGCGAGTTGCGCACGCGCGGCTACTATCTCGGCTCCAACGTCTCCTACAATCTGAAGAAGCTCGTCGAGCTCGGCTTCCTCGATCATCAGCGCTCGCGCGTTGATCGCCGCTCGGTGCGCATCCGCCTGACCCCGCAGGGCCAGGAAGTCCGCCGCATCGTCGACGCGCTCTATCAGAAGCACGTCAAGACGGTCGAGCAGGTCGGTGGCATCTCGGGCGAGGAGTTCTCCACGCTCAACAAGTCGCTGCACCGTCTCGAGCGGTTCTGGACCGACCAGATCCTGTACCGGCTCTGAGTTTTTCCGAGGGATCAAGGCCAAGCCGGCCCCACAACAAGACCGGCAAGCCTCCCGAACGTGCCTAACTTCCCCAAGCGCGCCGGCCCGGCTTTGCCCGGACCGGTGCGTTTTGCTTTTTGCGACTGCGAAAAAAATCGACGGCACTGCGGAACCAGCGTCCGGCTCGCCGCTTATCTCCTTCGGATCGGAGAAATGTCGATGTTGGTCGAGCGCGGGCTTCAGGCGATGAACGTGGAACTCGTGAGCGAGGCCTACGCCATCGCTGCGAACTACCTCCGCCGTTCTGGCGCGATTCCCGACTCCCTCGTCACCGACGAGCGCCTGCTCGGGATCATCATCAAGCTGCTCCAGCACGGCGAATTCAACAAGATCAGGCTCGCCAACAAGGCGATCGTCCGGTTCGAGGCTGAGGCCGAGGCCCGCGCGGTTGCCTGATCAAGACTCCCCGAAATTGGAAGAACCAGAGGGTGCCATGGAAGCTGCCATCGATCGCATCATGCAGACCTATGACCTGCTCGCCAACCGCACCGCTGCGGCCAGCGAGGAGGCGCGCATGAAGGTGACGAACTACCTCAATATTCTGGTGGAAGCCGGCGAGAAGGACACCCACCGGTTGACTGTCTGCGGCTTGACCTATCTGCGCCAGCTCGACGGCAGCGTGGACCCGGTGAAGGCGGGGTATACGGGGTTGTAGTGGCGATCTGGCCCTCATCGGGCTTGGGCCGGTATGGGGGAATTTAAGGTCCAAAACGGCCTCTTCGGAGAGATCGGCAAGGGAGCGAGTTCATAGAACCCGCCTTGGGGCGGAAAACCTTCAATCCCCACCATATCTTGCATAATTATCAGGCCCGACCCGCAAATGCTTGGCCGGGGGCGGGCGATGTGGTAGATCGCGCGTGCTTCCGATCGCCACACCAGACCCGCCCGTAGCCTGCCAAAAGGCTGCGGCGGTGGAGATATTCGCAAGATGACCCTCGCCAAAACCGCCTCTGCGCCCGATTCGTTTTTCACCGCCTCGCTCGAGCAGGCCGACCCGGAAATCGCCGCCGCCATCAAGGGCGAGCTCGGCCGGCAGCGCCACGAGGTCGAGCTGATCGCCTCCGAGAACATCGTCAGCCGGGCCGTGCTGGAAGCGCAGGGTTCGGTGATGACCAACAAGTACGCAGAGGGTTATCCGGGCGCGCGGTATTACGGCGGTTGTGAGTGGGTCGACGTCGCCGAGAACCTCGCGATCGATCGCGCCAAGAAGCTGTTCGGCGCCAACTTCGCCAACGTGCAGCCGAACTCCGGCAGCCAGATGAACCAGGCGGTGTTCCTGGCGCTGCTGCAGCCCGGCGACACTTTCATGGGTCTCGATCTTGCGGCCGGCGGCCATCTCACCCATGGCTCGCCCGTCAACATGAGCGGCAAGTGGTTCAAGGCCGCGCACTACACCGTGCGCCGCGAGGACCAGATCATCGACATGGACGCGGTCCAGAAGCAGGCCGAAGAGGTCAAGCCGAAGCTGATCGTCGCCGGCGGCTCGGCCTATTCGCGGGCCTGGGACTTCAAGCGCTTCCGCGAGATCGCGGACAGCGTCGGCGCGTATCTGCTGGTCGACATGGCCCACTTCGCCGGCCTCGTCGCCGGCGGCGTGCATGCTTCGCCCGTGCCCTATGCCCATGTCACCACCACGACCACGCACAAGTCGCTGCGCGGTCCGCGCGGCGGTCTGATCCTCAGTAACGACGAGGTGCTCGCCAAGAAGCTCAATTCGGCGATCTTCCCGGGCCTCCAGGGCGGTCCGCTGATGCACGTGATCGCGGCGAAGGCGGTCGCCTTCGGCGAGGCGCTGCGTCCGGACTTCAAGGTCTATGCGAAGAACGTCGTCAAGAACGCCAAGGCGCTGGCCGAAGCGATGAAGAGCCATGGCTTCGACATTGTCTCGGGCGGCACCGATAACCATCTGATGCTGGTTGACCTCCGGCCGAAGGGCCTGAAGGGCAATGTCTCGGAGAAGGCGCTGGTTCGCGCCGCCATCACCTGCAACAAGAACGGCATTCCGTTCGACCCCGAAAAGCCGTTCGTCACCTCGGGCCTGCGTCTCGGCACGCCTGCGGCGACGACCCGCGGCTTCGGCGTCGCTGAATTCCAGCAGGTCGGCGGCATGATCGCCGAGGTCCTCAACGCGATCGCACAGTCCGACGACGGCAAGGCGCCGCTGGTCGAGGCCGCGATCAAGGAACGGGTCAAGGCGCTCACCGACCGGTTCCCGATCTATCAGTAAGGTCAAGGCAAACGGATGCGCTGCCCGAACTGCAACAGTCTCGATACGCAGGTAAAGGACTCGCGTCCGACCGAGGATTCTTCCGTCATCCGCAGGCGGCGCGTGTGCGTCGCCTGCGAATTCCGTTTCACCACCTTCGAGCGCGTGCAGCTGCGCGAGCTCACGGTGATCAAGCGCAACGGCCGCCGCGTGCCGTTCGACCGCGACAAGCTGATGCGCTCGGTGCAGATTTCCTTGCGCAAGCGGCAGGTCGAGCCGGAGCGGGTGGAGAAGATGGTCTCCACCATCGTGCGCGAGCTCGAGACCGGCGGTGAGGCCGAGATCTCCTCCGAGGTGATCGGCGAGACCGTGATGGAGCATCTGCGCACGCTCGACGATGTCGCCTATGTGCGCTTCGCCTCCGTCTACCGCAATTTCCGCGAGGCCAAGGATTTCGCCGACGTGCTCGGCGAGCTCTCCGGTGAGGAGGAAGCGCGGCTCGCCGCGATCCGCAAATGATCTTCCGCATCCTGGAAGATCAGTTCGCGCAGAAGGCCCGCGAGGCCAAAGACGCCGATCGACGCTTCATGGAGCTGGCACTCTCGCTCGGGCGGCGCGGGCAGGGGCGCACCTGGCCAAACCCGGCCGTGGGCGCCGTCATCGTGAAAGACGGCGTGATCGTCGGCCGCGGCTGGACCCAGCCGGGTGGACGGCCGCATGGCGAGCCTGAAGCACTGCGGCGCGCGGGCGAGGCGGCGCGCGGCGCCACGCTCTACGTCACGCTGGAGCCGTGCTCGCATTTCGGCAAGTCGCCGCCGTGTGCGGATGCGGTGATTGCCGCCGGCATCAAGCGTGTCGTGGCAGCTATCGAGGATCCCAATCCGGAGGTCGCAGGCCAGGGCCATGCGCGGCTGCGTGCCGCCGGCATCACCGTGGACGTGGGCCTGTGCGCAGCGGAGGCCGCCTTCGACCACGCCGGGCATTTCCGCCGCATCCGGGACAAACGTCCGCATGTGATCCTGAAGCTCGCGGTCTCGCCCGACGGCAAGATCGGCGCGGCCGGTGGCAAGCCGGTCGCGATCACGGGCGATGCCGCGCGCGATCGCGTGCATCTCTTGCGCGCGCAGAGCGATGCCATCCTGGTCGGTATCGGCACGGTGCTGGCGGACGATCCGCAGCTCAACTGCCGCCTGCCGGGCATGGCGGCGCGCTCGCCGGTGCGCGTGGTGCTGGACCAGAGCCTGCGGATTCCCGCATCGAGCCAGCTCGTGCGCTCAGCGCGCGAGACGCCGCTCTGGGTGGTGGGCTCGGAGCTCGCCGAGGCGGCGGCCGCGACACGGCTTGGCGCAGCCGGCGCGCAGATCATTCGCGTAGCCCCGGGCAGCGCGACCGGGCTCGATCTTCCGGCCGTGCTGCATGGGCTGGCCGGGAGGGGCATCTCGCGGCTGATGGTCGAGGGCGGCAGCCGCGTCGCTGCGGCCTTTGTGGCGGCCGACCTCGTCGACGAGATCTGGCTGTTCCGCGGGGCGGAAGCGGTCGGCGAAGGCGGCGTCGATGCGCTCGATGCAATGCCCCTGTCGAAAATCACGCAGTCGCAGGCCTACAAGGTTCATGCTAGCGAAACGTTCGGCAAGGATACTCTCACCATCTACGAGCGCGCCTAACATGTTCACCGGCATTGTCACCGACATCGGCGAGATCGTCAGCTTCACGCCTGTGGCGCAGGGCCAGCTGCACCGCCTGCGCATCGCCTGCAGCTACGATCAGACCACCATCGCCGACGGCGCCTCGATCGCCAGCAACGGCGTGTGCCTGACCGTGGTTGCTTCCGGCGTCGCAGGCGGCAGGACTTGGTACGACGTCGATGCGGCGGCGGAGACGCTGGCGCTGACGACGGCAAAGCACTGGAAGGTGGGCACGAAGCTCAATCTCGAGCGCGCGCTGAAGATCGGCGACGAGCTCGGTGGCCATATCGTCGCAGGCCACGCCGACGGCATTGCAACCCTCGTCAGCCGTGAGGACTTGCCCGATATGGCACGGTTCGAGCTCTCGACCGCACGGGAGCTGGCGCGCTTCATCGCCACCAAGGGCTCGATCACGCTCGACGGCGTCTCGCTGACGGTCAATACGGTGAAGGACGTGACCTTTTCGGTGCTGATCATCCCGCACACGCTTGATGTCACGACCATCGGCGGCTGGAAGGCGGGCGACGAGGTCAATATCGAGGTCGACCTGATGGCCCGCTACGCGGCGCGGCTGACGGAAATGAAGTGACCGGCGAAGCCGGTCATTCCGGGGCGATGCGAAGCATCGAACCCGGAATCTCGAGATTCCGGGTCTGGCGCTCGCGCGCCATCCCGGAATGACAATCTCTTTGAACTTGGCTTAGTCTGTGGCGGCGACTACATAGCGCGCCGACCCCTTTCGAAACGGATTGAACGATGGCAGACGCGCGGCGCGCACCCCTGAAGGACCAGACCGACATTTCCGGCGCGCGGGCGCTGATTGTCGAGGCGCGGTTCTATGACGATCTCCAGGACGCGCTGCTGGACGGCGCGGTCGCCGAGCTGAAAGCGGCCGGCCTGACCCATGACGTCATCACGGTTCCCGGCGCACTGGAGATCCCGGCGGCGATCGCCATCGCGGTCGATGCGGCGGCGGCGAACGGCAAGCCCTATGATGCGGTGATTGCGCTTGGTTGCGTGATCCGCGGCGACACCATCCATTTCGAGATCGTCTCGCAGGAATCCTCGCGCGCGCTGATGGACCTCGCCGTGGCGCGCAAGCTGCCGCTCGGCAACGGCATCCTCACCGTCAACAATGAGGACCAGGCCTGGGCGCGGGCGCGCGCCAGCGAGCTGAACAAGGGCGGCGATGCCGCGCGCGCCGCGCTCGCGATGCTGCGCATCAAACGCCGCTTGGCGCGGGCCTGAACAATGGCTGACAACACCAAAAAACCGGCTTCTGCCACCGAGAAGAAAGCAAACCGGCGCGGTGCCGCGCGGCTCGCCGCCGTGCAGGCGCTGTACCAGATGGACATCGCCGGCGCCGGCATCAACGACATCTTCGCCGAGTTCGAGAGCCACTGGCTCGGCAACGAGGTCGAGGGCGACACCTACCTGCCGGCGGAAGCCGCTTTCTTCCGCGACGTCGTCTCCGGCGTCGTGCGCGACCAGAAGAGGCTCGATCCCCTGATCGACGAGGCGCTGTCGAAGGGCTGGCCGCTGAAGCGGATCGAGGCGATCCTGCGCGCGGTGCTGCGGGCAGGGGCGTACGAATTGGAGCACCGCAAGGACGTGCCGGGCCGCGTCGTCGTGTCAGAATATGTCGACGTCGCGAACGCCTTCGTCGACCGCGAGGAGACCGGGATGGTCAACGCCGTGCTCGACCAGATCGGCCGCCAGTTTCGCGGCGACGAGTTCGGGCGGGGGTAGGACGAGACGATGACTTTGGCAGTAGCCGTCATCCTGAGGTGCCGTAGCGAAGCGGAGGCCTCGAAGGACGACGGCGTGCCACTGAAGGTGCACCTCGGCCGTGCATCCTTCGAGGCTCGCAAGGGCTCGCACCTCCGGCGAAAATGGCTTCGCAATTTCGCAGGGATGACGGGTTTACTGTCGTGACACAGGACAGAACACAGCCCTCCGCCGAAGACTCTCTCATCGCGCGCTATTTCAAGCCGCTGGCGACCGATCCCGGCGCGTTCGGGCTGGTCGATGATGCCGCGGTCCTGTCCTCGTCCGGCGACGACATCGTCGTCACCACCGACGCCGTGGTCGAAGGCGTGCATTATCTTGCCACCGATCCCCCCGATACGATTGCGCGCAAGGCGCTGCGGGTGAACCTGTCGGACCTCGCCGCCAAGGGGGCTGCGCCTGCCGGCTTCGTGCTGACGCTGGCGTTGCGTAGCCAGGAGGATGCATGGCTCCGGTCGTTCGCGGATGCGCTCGGCGAGGACGCAAGAACCTTCGCATGCCCGCTGCTTGGCGGCGACACGGTGTCGACGCCGGGGCCGCAGATGATCTCGATCACGGCGTTCGGGCGCGTGCCGAAGGGCCGGATGGTCGGCCGCATCGGCGCAAAGCCGGGCGATCGCATCCTGGTGACGGGGACAATCGGAGACGCTGCGCTCGGCCTCGACGTGCTCACGGGTGGGGCGGTCGCGGCTGTGCTGAAGGACCAAACCGCGCAGGACTACCTGATCGAGCGCTATCGCGTTCCGCGGCCGCGCAATGCGTTGGCGGGAGCGGTCCTCACCCACGCGAATGCATCGATGGATGTGTCCGATGGCCTGGCAGGTGATCTCGCCAAGCTCTGCGCCGCTTCCGGCGTCAGCGCCTTGATCGAGGCTGACCGCATTCCGAAATCACCTGCCGCCTCTCTCGCCATCTCCGCCGTCGGCCTTGAGAAGCTGGTGTCGGGCGGCGACGATTACGAAGTCCTGTGCGCGGTTCCGGACGCGCGCTGCGCTGATTTCATCCGCGAGGCCGAACAGGCGGGAGTTCCCGTCTCGGCGATCGGCACCGTCGTCGTCGGCCGCGACGCGCCGCGCTGGACGGACGCGCACGGCAACGAGATCGCGCTGCAACGGCTCTCGTACAGCCATTTCTAGATTCGGGTGCGACCTTGCGTCCGCAGCGAACGCAGTCCCTCTGCTTTTCCGCGATAACCGGGTAACATCGGCAATCGCAACTGACGGACTTGATTCGGATGACGGCGGTTTCAGCCGCGGGCACGCTGCAGCCTGTGCCCGGCAGGGAATGCGGAAGCTGCACGCTGTGCTGCAAGGTCTACAACGTTCCCGAGATCCAGAAAGCCGCCGGCAAATGGTGCGGGCAATGCAAGCCCGGGCGCGGCTGCAAGATTCACGACAACCTGCCGAGCCAGTGCGCGGAATTCAATTGCCTTTGGCGGACGGACGCGGCGATGCCGGCGCAATGGAAGCCGGATCAGGCGAAGATGGTGGTCACCATCCATCCACTCACCCGGAACATCCAGATCCAGGTGGATCCAGGCCTGCCTTCGGCATGGAGCCGTCAGCCCTATCACGACCACTTGCGGCAATGGGCGACCAAGAACATGCCGAAAGGCATGTACGTCGTCGTTTTCGTCAACGACCAGGCGACGCTCGTATTGCCTGACCAGGATGTGGCGCTCGGTCCTCTGACACCCCAGCAAACGATCGCGGTTCGGTTGGAGCCCGGTCCGAACGGTGGCGTCTACGAGATCAAGGTCTCGACAACCCGAAAGACGGATGATGGTCAGACCTTCGAGATCGCGTCCTCTTCCCGTCACCCCGTGAGGTCGGCGGCCTGAACATGGCCGCGGTCGAGCTGAGCCCGGTTCAGCGGTCTTTCGCATGCACTGGGCAAGTCAGCGGCCAAATGCTGCTCAGGATTTGGTCTAAATACTTGCCGAGATCGGCTTTTTCGGCCTCATCCGGCGTTGCACCCTCAATTTGATTTTGGCAAGCTCGCAACCGACTAAAGCCGCCTGGGGGCGGCTTTGTTCAAAATCAAGGCGCCATACCGCACGACGGACAACAAAAGGCGCCGGGGGTACATCAAGGATCTGAGGCAAAAATCACATGACAGCATTATGGTTGATAGTGCTCTGCGGAGTGCTTTCCGTCGTCTACGCGATTTGGGCGACGTCTTCGGTGTTGAGTGCGGATGCGGGGTCACCGCGCATGCAGGAGATCGCGGGAGCGGTGCGTGAAGGCGCACAGGCGTATCTCCGGCGCCAGTACACCACGATCGGTATCGTCGGCATCGTCATCTTCGTGCTGCTTGCCTATTTCCTTGGGCTTTATGTCGCGATCGGTTTTGCCATCGGCGCCATCCTGTCGGGGGCGGCCGGCTTCATCGGCATGAACGTCTCGGTCCGCGCCAACGTGCGTACCGCCCAGGCGGCGACCACGTCGCTGGCCGGCGGCCTCGAGCTCGCCTTCAAGGCCGGCGCGATCACCGGCCTCTTGGTGGCCGGTCTCGCGCTGCTCGGCGTGACCCTCTATTTCGGCTTCCTGGTCCACTCGCTGAAGCTCGCGCCCGATAGCCGTACCGTGGTCGACGCCATGGTGGCGCTCGGCTTCGGCGCCTCGCTGATCTCGATCTTCGCCCGTCTCGGCGGCGGCATCTTCACCAAGGGTGCGGACGTCGGCGGCGACCTCGTCGGCAAGGTCGAAGCCGGCATTCCCGAGGACGATCCGCGCAATCCCGCGACCATCGCGGATAACGTCGGCGACAATGTCGGCGACTGCGCCGGCATGGCCGCCGACCTGTTCGAGACCTATGCGGTGACTGCGGTCGCCACCATGGTGCTCGCGGCGATCTTCTTCGCCAAGACGCCGATCCTCGCCAACATGATGACGCTGCCGCTCGCCATCGGCGGCATCTGCATCATCACCTCG
Organism: Bradyrhizobium genosp. SA-4 str. CB756; assembly: GCF_000473125.1. Taxonomy (NCBI): domain Bacteria; kingdom Pseudomonadati; phylum Pseudomonadota; class Alphaproteobacteria; order Hyphomicrobiales; family Nitrobacteraceae; genus Bradyrhizobium; species Bradyrhizobium genosp. SA-4. The sequence continues at coordinate 2,606,641 of NZ_KI421499.1, forward strand.
ATCATCGGCACCTTCTTCGTCAAGCTCGGGCCGAGCCAGTCGATCATGGGTGCGCTCTACAAGGGCCTGATCGCAACCGGCATCCTGTCGTTGATCGGCATTGCCGTAGTGATCTACTCCCTGATCGGCTTCGGCAAGCTCGATGGCGTCGACTACACCGGCATGGCGCTGTTCGAGTGCGGCGTGGTTGGCCTCGTCGTCACCGCGCTGATCATCTGGATCACCGAATACTACACCGGCACCGACTATCGTCCGGTGAAGTCGATCGCCCAGGCCTCGGTGACCGGTCACGGCACCAACGTGATCCAGGGCCTTGCCGTCTCGATGGAGGCGACTGCGCTGCCCGCGATCGTGATCATCGCCGGCATCCTCGTCACCTACAGCCTCGCCGGCCTGTTCGGCATCGCGATCGCGACCGCCACCATGCTGGCACTCGCCGGCATGGTCGTCGCGCTCGACGCCTTCGGCCCGGTGACGGACAACGCCGGCGGCATTGCCGAGATGGCGGGCCTGCCGAAGGAGGTGCGCAAGTCGACCGACGCACTCGACGCGGTCGGCAACACCACCAAGGCGGTGACCAAAGGCTACGCGATCGGTTCCGCCGGTCTCGGCGCCCTGGTGCTGTTTGCGGCCTACAACCAGGACCTCAAGTTCTTCGTCGCGGACTCCGCGAAGCATCCTTACTTCGCCGGCGTCAATCCGGACTTCTCGCTCAACAACCCCTACGTGGTCGTCGGCCTGCTGTTCGGTGGCCTGTTGCCGTATCTGTTCGGCGCGATGGGCATGACGGCGGTCGGCCGTGCGGCCGGCGCGATCGTGGAGGAGGTGCGGCGTCAGTTCCGCGAGAAGCCGGGCATCATGCAGGGCACCGACAAGCCTGATTACGGCAAGGCGGTCGACCTGCTCACCCGCGCGGCGATCAAGGAGATGATCATCCCCTCGCTGCTTCCGGTGCTCTCCCCGATCGTCGTCTATTTCGTGATCTACGCGATCGCGGGCGGCGGCGTTGCCGGCAAGTCGGCGGCGTTCTCGGCGGTGGGCGCGATGCTGCTCGGCGTGATCGTGACGGGCCTGTTCGTCGCGATCTCCATGACCTCGGGCGGCGGCGCCTGGGACAACGCCAAGAAGTACATCGAGGACGGTCATTTCGGCGGCAAGGGTTCTGATGCCCACAAGTCGGCGGTGACCGGCGACACCGTCGGCGATCCCTACAAGGACACGGCCGGCCCCGCCGTGAACCCGATGATCAAGATCACCAACATCGTGGCCTTGCTGCTGCTGGCGATTCTGGCGCACTGAGCGGCGCAGACGTGAAAGACAAAACCCCGCGGCGCGAGCCGCGGGGTTTTTGTTTGGGGAGGCCGATATCTGTCATCCCGTCATTGCGCAGCCTCAACCTCGCCGTCATCGCCCGCGCAGGCGGGCGATCCAGTATTCCAGAGGCCATAATGGCATATGGATAGGGCGCGGCGTACTGGATTCCCCGCCTTCGCGGGGAATGACAGCGGTGTGTTGGGCGCTATCCTTGTGCCGACCTCTCTTGAGCGCGCGTCACTGCACGTCCATCTGCAGCCCTTCCTTCTGGATGATGCCGGCGAACTTCTTCGTCTCGGCGTCCACGAAGTTGGCGAACTGCTGCGGTGTGCCGTAGTCGGCGCGGGCGCCCATGGCGGCGATTTGCTTCTTGATGTCGTCGCGCTCCAGCATCGCCTTGACCTGGAGATTGAGCGCGTCGAGCACGGGGGCGGGGACGCCCTTCGGCAGGAACACCGAGAACCAGGACGACACGTCGAAATTGGCGAGCTCCGGCGCGCTCTCGCGCATGGTCGGCAGGTCCTTCGCGAGGTCGCTGCGCTCCGGCGTCGTGACGCAGAGACCGGTGAGGGTGCCGTTCTGCACCTGCGGCAAGCTCGGATAGAGATTGTCGAACAGGATCTGGATGTCGCCGGCGAGCGCGGCCTGGAGCGCGGGACCGGCACCGCGGAACGGGATGTGCGTCATCTTCAGGCCGGTGAGCTGGAGGAACCAGGCGCCGGTGAGATGCGGGCTCTGGCCGACGCCGGAGGAGGCGTAGCTGAGCTTGTCCGGATTGGCCTTCAGATATGCGATCAGCTCGGCGACCGACTTGATGCCGGTCTTCGGATGCGCCGAGACGATGTTCGGGATCCGGATCATGTTGGAGACCGGCTGGAGCTGGTCCGGCTTGTAGGTGAGGTTCTTGAAGATGCTGTAGGCGATGGCGTTCGGACCGGGATTGCCGATCAGGATGGTGTGTCCATCAGGCTTGGCGCGGACCACTTCGGCCGTGCCGATCGTGCCGCCGCCGCCGGAGCGGTTTTCGACAACGGCCGACTGGCCCCAGGCGGTTTGCAGATGCGCGGCCAAGAGCCGGCCCATGACGTCGGTCGAGCCGCCGGCCGCGGCCGGCACGACGACGCGGACGTTCTCGGTGGGCTTCCAGTCCGCCAGGCTCGAGCGCGGCAGGATCGCCGCGGCCGAGAGGCCGGCAGCAGCGGTCAGCACGCGACGGCGGGACAACAAACGATTGGGCACGAATCCACTCCCTGCTTCTTGTTTTGCAGGGAGCGTAGGGAAGGCCGCGCGCAACGGCAAGTCGCGCGCGGCGGCAAGCGCCGTGCGGACAGCGGCAGGACGCCGCAGGCTGAAAGATCAGTTAAAGCTCAGCAGCTTGAACAGCGGCGCGAGGTAGCTCATCTCCTGGCCCGACGTCGCCGTGGTGCGGCTGATGAAGTCGAAGATCTTGCCGTCCTGCAGGCCGTAATTTGCAAGGCGACGTACGCGCCGGTTCTTGTCGAAATAGATCGCGATCACGCGTTGATCGACCACCTTCTGGTTCATGAAGGCGACCATGCGCTCCGAGCGCTGCGAGATGTAGTAGAACACTTCGCCGTCGAGGGTTGCGACCGTGGAGGGCGTGCCCATCACGATCAGCACCTGGTCCTGGCTCGCGCCGATCGGAATCTGCTCCAGCGCGCCGGGAGGAAGGATGTAGCCCTTCTGGAATTGTTCGCCGGTGCAGCCCGCGAGTGCCGCGCCGACCAGGGCCACGGCGGCGGCCATGCGCAAGCCGCGCCAGCGTGCAAAAAGGCCGCGCGGCTGGCTTGCGCGCAGGCTGGTCTGGTTCGTTATCGTCATAGTGGAACTGATTCCGTCCCCTTGCGTCGCGCGAGGCGCTGAAGTACCGGGCGGAGGCTCTGAATGCAACACGCGCGCGCCCGCTTGCGGAAACCACAATGCTTTGGCCGTTCAATCACTTCAGGAAACCCCGGCTAGCCCCGGCCGGCACCATTGAAGCCATCTATGGCATGATCGTGACGCAGGCGCGACAACCCATATTTTACCGCGACTTGGGCGTGTCCGATACGGTTAACGGGCGTTTCGACCTGTTGCTGCTGCATCTCTGGCTGGTGCTGCGCCGCCTGCGCACAGTCCAGGGCGCCACCGAGCTGTCGCAGGCGCTGTTCGACCGCTTCTGCGAGGACATGGACGACAATCTGCGCGAGATGGGGGTCGGCGACCAGACCGTGCCGAAGCGAATGCGGGCCTTCGGCGAGGCGTTTTACGGCCGGGTGCAGGCCTACGACCAGGCGATCGAAGTCGGCGGTGAGGCGCTGGCGGCGGCGATCTGCAAGAATATCTTGAATGGGTCCGGTCTGGACCAGGCACGGCGGCTCGCGGCTTACGCCCGGGCTACGGAGGCCGATCTTGCTCGGACCAGCGAGGCCGCGCTGCTGCGCGCGTCCTTCAAGTTTCCCCCGGCGCTTTCCGAGGATCTTTCGCCATGAGCCGACCGCACACCGGAACCGAGCCCGATCCCTGGCGGGCCCCTGTCATCGTTGCGCAGATTCCAGACACCGGCCTCTATCGCGAGCTCGAGGCGTCGGCCGCTGAGCGGCAGGCCATGGCAGAGCTCGCCGGCCTTCGCGAGATCCTGTCCGCCAAGGCCAGCTTCGACGTCGTGCCGAAAAGCGGCGGCCGCTACCAGGTCACGGGCCACGTCCGCGCCAGAATCGGCCAGACCTGCGTGGTGACGCTCGATCCGATCGAGAACGAGATCGAGGAGGAGGTGGACCTGATGTTCGCGCCCGAAGCCGAGGCGCGGCGCCTCGCCGACCTGATCGAGGAGGGCCAGGACGACGAGGAGCCTCCGGAGGTCGCCGACCCGCCGGAGGCCATCGTCGGCGGCATCATCGATCTCGGCCGGCTCGCCACCGATGCGCTGTTCCTGGCGATCGACCCCTATCCCCGCAAGCCGGGGGCCGTATTCGAGGCGGAGGTCACCGCTCCCGATCCGGAGGATCATCCGTTCGCGGCGCTGAAGGCGCTTCAGGACGAGAAGAAAGGCCGATAGCCCGGCATTTCCAAGTGAGCGCCTTGCGAGGGAGCGCGAGGCGTTTGCCGGGATGGTTTGAAGAGCAGTTTCATCCATTTGATTTTATTGTGCTTTATCTCGAATTTGACCGCCCGCCAGCCGATCGTCCTGAATGCAAAAGGCTGGGGGCAAGAGGTTGTTTCGGGATAACAAAACGCTATTGTCGCGCCGCGGTCCGGGTGCGGCGGGGCGCTTGGCCGGTCGCCAAATCAACGGCGAACCCATTTCGCGGCCCCGCTCGTTCAAGACCGCACCAGACCAGGTTTCCAGGACTTTCATGCTAAGTAAGGTTCGCATCGCGCTGGACGCCATGGGGGGCGACGCCGGCGCCGCCGTGGTCATTCCAGGCGCTGCCATCTCGCTTGGCAGGCATCGCAACACCGAATTCCTGCTGGTCGGGGACCGCGCCAGGATCGAGCCAGAGCTCGAGAAACATCCCGCCCTCAAGGCCGCTTCGAAGATCATCCACACCGACGTTGCCGTCAGCGGCTCCGACAAGCCGAGCCAGGCACTGCGGCGCGGCCGCAAGACCTCCTCGATGTGGCTTGCCATCGACGCGGTGAAGAAGGGCGAGGCGGATGTCGCGGTTTCCGCCGGCAATACCGGCGCGCTGATGGCGATGTCGCGCTTCCACCTGCGCACGCTGCCGGGTATCGACCGCCCGGCCATCAGCGCGATATGGCCGACCAGGCGCGGCGAATCCGTCGTGCTCGACCTGGGCGCCACCATCGGCGGCGACGCGCGACATCTGGTGGCGCTCGCGGTGATGGGCGCGGCCATGGCGAGCGTGCAATTCAACAAGCCGCGTCCGACGGTCGGCCTGCTCAACATCGGGACCGAGGAAATCAAGGGACACGAGGAGATCCGCGAGGCCGGTGAAATCCTGCGTGCGCGGAACCTGCCGGAACTCGACTATATCGGCTTCATCGAGGGCGACGGCATCGGCAAGGGGCTGGCCGACGTCATCGTGACCGAAGGCTACAGCGGCAATATCGCGCTCAAGGCCGCCGAGGGAACCGCACGGCAGATGGCGGAATTACTCCGCAACGAGATGCAACGGAGCTGGCTGTCCAAGCTCGGCTATCTCTTTGCCCGCAGCGCCTTCCGGGCCCTGCGCAACAAGATGGACCCCAACAAGTCCAACGGCGGGGTGTTGCTGGGGCTCAACGGACTGGTGGTCAAAAGCCATGGCGGAATCAACGCCGAAGGCTTTGCCTATGCGATCGATGTTGGCTATGAGATGGCTCACTACGATCTCCTGAACAAGATCAATCAGATGCTCAACCGCGAGGGTGGTGCACTCAATTCCGTGCAGTCCGCGCAGGAGGCTGTTTCGTGACTCAAATTCGTTCGGTCGTGCTCGGCTGCGGCTCCTACCTGCCGGAGCAGGTGGTGACCAACGCCCAATTGGCGGCGCGTATCGACACGTCCGACGAGTGGATCGTGCAGCGCACCGGCATTCGCGAGCGGCACATCGCGGCCGAGGGCGAGTTCACCTCGCATTTGGCGATCAAGGCGGCGCAGGCCGCGCTCACCGATGCCGGCATCGACGCGCAATCGATCGAGCTGATCGTGCTGGCGACCTCGACGCCCGACAATACATTCCCGGCAACCGCTGTCGCTGTGCAGCACGGGCTCGGCATCAACCATGGCGCCGCGTTCGATCTCCAAGCGGTGTGCTCGGGCTTCGTGTTCGCACTCGCCACCGCCGACAATTTCCTGCGCACCGGCGCCTTCAAGCGTGCGCTGGTGATCGGTGCGGAGACCTTCTCGCGCATCCTCGACTGGAACGACCGCGGCACCTGCGTGCTGTTCGGCGACGGCGCCGGCGCGGTAGTGCTGGAAGCGCAGGAGCAGCCGGGCAAGGCCGCGACCGACCGCGGCGTTGTGACCACGCATCTGCGCTCCGATGGCCGCCACAAGGCAAAACTGTTCGTCGACGGCGGACCGTCCTCGACCCAGACCGTCGGCCATCTGCGCATGGAGGGCCGCGAGGTCTTCAAGCATGCGGTCGGCATGATCACGGACGTGATCGTCGATGCCTTTGAGGCGACCGGGCTCAATGCCGACAGCATCGACTGGTTCGTGCCGCACCAGGCCAACAAGCGAATCATCGATGCCTCCGCGCACAAACTTCATATCGCACCGCAGAAGGTGGTGCTGACGGTGGACCGTCACGGCAACACCTCGGCGGCCTCGATCCCGCTGGCACTGTCGGTGGCGCGCAAGGACGGCCGCATCAAGCGCGGCGACCTGGTGCTGCTGGAAGCGATGGGCGGCGGCTTCACCTGGGGCTCCGCGCTGGTGCGCTGGTAGCGACAGTCGATAAAATTTTGCCGGAATCAGCGCCGATTATCGATGCGTCTGCATTGATGAGCCCTGTTGACCGCCGTGCCGTAACCTCATAATTTCAGACAACAATTGTTCGCCGTGATGTGGGGCAGGGCGATGACCGATCAAAGTAAAACCGTAACGCGTGTCGATCTCTGCGAAGCCGTCTACCAGAAGGTGGGCCTGTCGCGTACGGAATCGTCCGCCTTCGTGGAACTCGTGCTGAAGGAGATCACCGACTGCCTGGAAAAGGGCGAGACGGTGAAGCTGTCCTCGTTCGGTTCCTTCATGGTGCGCAAGAAAGGTCAGCGCATCGGCCGTAACCCGAAGACCGGCACCGAAGTGCCGATCTCGCCGCGCCGGGTGATGGTGTTCAAGCCGTCGGCGATCTTGAAGCAACGGATCAACGCCCAGCACCGTACCAACGGCGATGGCAGCAAGGTTCAACCCGAGGCGTAACCGCCCTCCGGATAAGGATTTGGCATTTGGACAAGGCGCCGGATGCGTTCCGAACCATCAGCGAAGTAGCGCAGGAACTCGACATTCCGCAGCACGTGCTGCGGTTCTGGGAGACCCGATTCTCCCAGATCAAGCCGATGAAGCGCAGCGGCGGCCGCCGCTACTACCGCCCCGACGACGTCGATCTGCTCAAGGGCATCCGCCGTCTGCTCTACGGCGAGGGTTACACCATCCGCGGCGTGCAGCGGATCCTGAAGGAGCATGGCGTCAAGTCGGTGCAGGGCCTCGCAGACGGTGCGGCTGCGGTCTCGTTCGGGGCCATCGAGGACGCCATCGGCCAGAGCCTGATGGAGCCGGACGACGAGGCTCCCATCACGGGCATCACTGACGCTGACGATGACGATTACCAGGGGGATGAGGAGGAGGGCATCGACTTCCGCTTCACGGAGGTCGATGACGAGGAAATCCTCACCACCTTCCGCAAGGGCGGCGCTGCCGCGCCGGCGGGCCCCAGCGCCGTCGACCGGGAGCGACTCGGGCGTGCGCTCGCCGACCTCGTCGCCTGCCGGGAGATGCTGGATCAGGCGCTGAAGGACGGCTGAGGCGCTTTTCGCCGGCTTTGCGGGCAGTTCCGGGAAGCTGGGCTCGGGGCCAATCAGATCGCGACACCAAAATGGTGTGACCTCGCCTTGCGCAACGCGGCGATCCTAGCTAATGGAACGGCATTCGGAGCGTGGCGCAGCCCGGTTAGCGCACTAGTCTGGGAGACTAGGGGTCGGAGGTTCAAATCCTCTCGCTCCGACCATTTTCTTCTCAAATGGACCAAAGCTTTGCGCGATCGCCGCGCTATGCTCGCACTGCTGCTCGGGCAGTGGCTTGCCATGGGCCCAGGTCCGGACGGCGAAGGCGAGCTGGCGCGGTCCCACCGCGTCCACGATGGACGCCTGCGCGCTTTCGAGGCGCTTGGCGAACCCGCTGGCGCTCAGGTCGAGCGTTGCGTCGGCGGCCAGCAGGGTCACCGACAGGAGCGAAATCGTTCCGGCGACGCTCATTGCCTTCCATTCTGGTGACTGCATTAGCTGACTTTCTCAGGTATTTTGTCGCTCGCCGGATAAGTGGGGCTTTTTCGCCAAGTTCAAGACCTCGACGAGGCTCGCGCACGCTTTCTTGAAGTGCGACAGATCTGTAACAGGGCGGCGCGTGCTAAGCGGATGGACGCAAGTAGCCCGCCACCATCCTTGTCGTCTCGTCGACCAGCACCTTCACCGTCTTATCGGACAGCATGTCGGCCTGGTGCAGCACCGTGTTGTGCGCCACCGCCTCGATCGCGCTGACGCAGATGAAGGTCGCCATATCGAGGTCGATCTTGCGCATCTCCTTGCGACGGCTTTCGAAATAGGCGCGCACGAGGGCGTGGACCTCGTGATTGAAGGCCTCGACTTCGGCCAGCCGCCCCGAGCGCGGGATCTGCTCGGCGAGGACGCGATGCAGGTTCGGATCGATGTGATGGGCCTCGATTGCGACCGTGACGAGCCGGCGCACCGCCTTCTCGACCGGCATCTCCGCGACCTCGACGAAGGCGGCGCGGACGATTTGCATGATCTCGTCGTTGTGACGGTCGATCACGGCAGCGACCAGCGCCTCCTTGCTCGGAAAATACTGGTAGAGCGAGCCGACGCTGACGCCAGCGATTTCGGCGATGCGGTTGGTGCTGGTCTTCTCGAAACCTTCGCGGACCAGAATGCGAGCGGTTGCCTCGATCAGCGCGTCGACGGTGGCGCGCGAGCGCGCTTGCGAGGCATTTTTCCGGGGTTTTGTCGGCGGCCTGCGCGCCATGGCGTCGAATCCAAATGCGAGTAGGAAAAACGAGCGATCACTCGCATTATAACGGCGAAGTGCGGCCTTCCGGCAAGCTGCTTTGTCGCCATATGGATGCTGAGCCAAGGCGGAGAACGGACCATGAGCGTTGCAAGACTTGTGTCGGCTTTGCAGTTTTGCCCCGGCGGTTGCATGTTCGGTGCGCAGGCGCCGCGCGATCCGGCGCCGAGTCTGCAAAGCCGCGCCTTCAACCTGCTGCTGCGGCAGCGCCCGTATAAGGAGCAGCTCGCGTCAGCCGAGGCGGTGCAGGCCCATGTGCAGAAGCTCGCGTTGCAGCCGGCCTCGTTCGAGCCGACGGGACTTGGCCGCGGCGTCGAGGCGACGCTGACCAAGATGGGCGGCTGGCCGGTCTACTACACGGCGCCGTCGTCGGGTCATGAGGGCTGCAACTTCGTCATGTTCCTGCATGGCGGCGGCTACATCAACGAGATCGTGCCGGCGCATTGGCGCTTCATCGGCCAGATGACGCGCAAGGCGCGCGTCGTCTGCGTCGTGCCGATCTATCCGCTGGCGCCGCGCGCCACGGCGAAGGACGTCGTGCCGGCGACGGCCGAGCTGCTGCGGATGCTGCTGGAGGATGCCGGGCCGGCAAAGGTCACGGTGGTCGGCAATTCGGCCGGCGCGGGCCTCGCGCTCGCCGCATGCCAATGGCTGCGCGATCGCGGCCATCGGCAGCCGAACCGGCTGATGCTGATCTCGCCTGCGGCCGAGGCCTCGGTCAGCCGCCCGGAGCAGACGGCGATCGCGGCGCGCGATCCGATCCAGGACATCCCGGGGATCGTCGAGGCCGCGCGCCTCTATGCCGGCGAGCTCGATGTCGGCCATCCCTTCGTCAGCCCGCTCAATGGCGCCTTCCGCGCGCTTGCGCCGATGACGATCTTTTCCGGCACGCGCGATCTGCTCTATCCCGACAGCGTCGATCTTGCGGAGCGGGCGAGGGCGGTGGGCGTGCCGGTCGAGCTGCATCTGCTCCGTGACCAGCCGCACAATTATGCGCTGATGCCGACGCCGGAAGGGCGGCAAGCGCGCGGGATCATTTTGCGAGCGGTGGCTTGAGGGAAAGGCGTGACCATTGTCACGCAAGGCGCCGCCTCGATGAGTCTGGCGCTGTATCCGCATAGAGGGACAAGGCAGCCCCCGGGCGTTTCCTCGGATGGACGTCGTTTTGCGGGCCCTTAGGCGTGGCCCTTGATCTCGTAATGGCCCGGCACGCATTTGTAGCGCTCGAGGCGCCAATTGGCGTGATAGATCGGATGTTCGCCCATCCATTTCGCCAAGGGGGCCTGTGCGCCGACCGCACACTGCATCATCGACATCTCGGGCGTCATGTTGCTGTCGGTCACGATTTCTTCGACGCAGCCGCCTGTGGCGGATGCACCAAGCCGGCAGAGCACGGCTACGACAGTCACGAACATTCCAGTCACCTCATCGGTAGTTTCTGACCACGAAGAGGATGCAAGCGGAGTGCCAGAGCCTGTGACGCAAACAACACGCTGGCCTAGCCGACTCGACCCAGCGTCCGGTTCCAGTGGGCGATTCGGATTGTAAAAAAATTGCCCTTAAACCGAAGCCGGACAAATACGGGGAACCGGCGGGATCAATCGCCTGTGGCGGCCGCGCCACAGCGGCGGCCAGTGCCTCGATACGCTGTGCATCGCGTGGTCAGCCGGCAGCTGCGGGTCGTGCCGAGCTCGTCACGTCTCGGATTCGCGCGGAATAGTCCGCGCGTCGAAATAAGGCGCAATGTTTGATCGGCGCGCCGTGTCGATCCGCTTTTGCGCGCAGAAGCGGTGCTGCTACATTTTGCGCGCGCCGCTGTCGGTGGCGCGGCCACAAAGAAACAGACCGACAAGGGGAGGGATCGACGTCCCATGAAGGATTTTGCAGGAAAGATCGCCGTCATCACCGGCGGCGGCACGGGCATGGGACGCGAGCTCGCCCGGCAGCTCGTTGCCGAGGGCTGCAATGTCGCGATGTGCGACGTCTCGGAAGCGGCGATGGCCGAGACCAGGCGGCTCTGCGAGGTCGAGAAGCTGCCGCAGGGACTGCGCATCACGACGCATGTCGCCGACGTCGCGATCGAGGATCACCTCAAGCGTTTTCGCGACGAGCTCGCCGAGCAGCAGAAGACCGACAAGATCCATCTGTTGTTCAACAATGCCGGCATCGGTGGCGGCGGCAGTCTGTTCACCAACACGCGCGAGCAGTGGGAGCGTACCTTCAACATCTGCTGGGGCGGGGTCTATCTCGGCGTGCGCACTTTCCTGCCGATGCTGGTCGCCGCGGATGAGGCCCACATCGTCAACACCGCGAGCGTCAACGGTTTCTGGGCCTCGATCGGCATGAACCAGGCGCACACCGCCTACAGCTCGGCCAAGTTCGCGGTGAAGGGATTTACCGAGGCGCTGATCAACGACCTGCGCCTGCATGCACCGCACGTCAAATGCTCGGTGGTGATGCCCGGCCACATCGGCACCTCGATCGTTTCCAATTCACGCAAGGTGCAGAGCAGTGACGGCTCCGACCGCCTCAACGCCGACGAGGTCGCGCTGACCCGCAAGCGGATGGTTGTGGCCGGCGTGCCGGATGCCGACAGGATGTCGGATGAGGATATCCAGGCGGTGTTCGCCGAGCGCGCCCGCAGCTTCCTCGAGGATGCGCCGACGACCGCCGCGCAGGCCGCCAAGATCATTCTCGACGGGGTCAGGGCGGAGCGATGGCGGATTCTTGTGGGCGACGATGCAAAGCGTCTTGACGAGCGCGTGCGCGCCACGCCGGAGCAAGCCTATGACCGCGCCTTCTACGAAAGTTTCACGCAGGAGGTCGGCTGGCGTCTCGGCTGAACCTGCCTGCTGACGCCGTCAACGATGGCGCGCGGATGTATGTATGATGCGCGTCATGGCAAGAGGTGCGCCGATGATTTTACGTGCCACCTCCTGCCAATGTCCGGCGCCTTATGACGAATTGGAATGTCACGCATGCGACACCGCTGCCCATCAAGCATCGTTCAAGCGATGGTGATGTTAAACGGGTCTCATTCGGCGCACGGCGTCTTGGTCAGGGAACCAAAATAGTTTAGTGAATCAGGGGTAACGCGATGATAGAGCGTAGCTCCCGATGATACCCGCATGCCTCTCCGACGAATGGACCCTCTGCCCGGAGAGAGAGGACATCTCCGCTGAATTCACGCGGCTCCTCACCGCGGCCCAGGAGGGCGGCGCCACGATCGCAGAATGTCTGATGATCGCGCGCCAGCTCAAGCGGGGCGACGAGCAATCCTGGCATCGCGAGTGGAAGAAGCTCGCGCAAGTGAACCGTCAGCGTGCCGAAGCCGCCTTCACCGAAGGCCACATGGCGACGGCGCAGCGCAATTGGCTGCGTGCGCTGAACTACTATGGCGCAGCGGCGATGCCGCTGGACCAGGCCGACGAGCGGCGCTGGGTTGCGGTGCTCGCGATGCAGGAATGCGCTCGCCGCTATCTCACGGCGCGCAGCCCGTCCGGCGAGGTCGTGACGATACCCTGGATCGAGGATCATGCCTTGCAGGGCTACTTCCTGCCCGCGACGGCGGCAGGCGGGCGGGCTCCGACCGTGATCTGCATCGGCGAGCCCGGCCACCGCAAGGAGGAGTTCCTGTTCAAGCTCGCGCCGCATGCGCGCGAGCGCGGCTTCTCGATGCTGGCGCTGGATCTGTTCGGCGAGCAGCGCGACGATTATCTCGACGTGCTGTTGCGGCGGCGGGATCTCGAGAGCGCGATTCCGGGCGTCATGGACTATCTGGAGACCCGCCGCGACGTCGATTTCGACCGCGTTGCGATCGTCGCCGATGGCTGGGGCTCTTCCTTCGTGGCGCGCGCCGTGTTGCAGGAGCCGCGGCTTGCCGCCGCCGTCTGCGATGGCGGGCTGTGGGACCTGCACGAGCGCGCCTTTTTCGCCAGCCGGTTTGCCATGAGCGACGTCAGCATCGTCCCGGTGCCGCACGCGCCGCTGATGGCCTCCAGCGCCGATTGTCCGGTGCTGATCACGCTGGGCGAGGACGGCTGGCTCAAGGCCGATCGGGCCCGTCAGATCGTTCAGACCTCCCGGCTCGGCAGCTCGGATGTCATGCTCAAGGTGTTCACCGCGGCGGAGACCGGCGCAGCGCAAGCGCATGCGGATAATCCGAGTCTTGCCAACGAATACATCTTCGACTGGCTCGAATCGCGGCTCGGTGCCGCGCGCATCTAAAGCGCGATGAGATCAGGACGAATCGTCATCGCGCTTTAGGTAATTGTTTGAGCACGATCTTTTCGGAAAACCGCTGCGCACTTTTCCGGATCATGCTCTAGCGGCGGCGTCGCGCGTCAGAACTCGAGGCTGAGACGGACGCAAGCCTTCTCCAGGCGGGTCTTCAGCGTCGCTAGCTTGGCGGTGAACTCGGTGAGCTCGTTCTCGTCGAACTCCTGGAAGACGAATTCCTTGATGGTCTTGTACTGCTCGTTGAGGCTCGCCAGGTGCTTCTGCGTCTTCTCGGTCAGGGAGAGGCGGACCACCCTGGCGTCGGTCGGGGAGGGGCGACGGCGCAACAGGCCCTTCTTCTCGAGCAGCTTGGACTGGGTCGTGACGAAGGACGGATCGACGTGGAGCAGCTTGGAGACCACGTTGACCGGGATGCCGTCGTCCTTGTCGAGGTCGGAGATCGCCATCAGGATCAGCCATTGCGGGCCGCTGATGCCGAGCGTTCTGGCCCAGAACTGACGCAGTTCTTCCAGATACATGTTGATCGACGATATCTCCCAGGTGAAACGCCGGATGATATCGAGATTTCCGATGGAGCGCAGGCGCGCTCCTTCCTTCCTCGTTGCGGACACAGCGTCACTCCCGTGATCTGATTCTTCTGGGCTGGTGTCGTGGAAGGCCATAGTCCACGCAAGCCTGCTCTGACGCAAGTGCAGAGCAGGGTAATTTTGTCACTAAAATTACAAAGATGACCGACTCAGCAGATCGGTCGACCCTGGTGTTGCCCGCGGGGCACAGGTTTAATGAAACAACAAAGCTGAGCAGATAAACTATTTTGATTAGCGGAACGGCGCAGGCATATTGCTCCGTGACGGTGGGGGGTACTCGATCGTCCCGTTGCAGGTGGTTCGCTCACGTACCTCGCGTCGAATGCGGGTGTGTCCGAAAGCGCGAAGCGGCCGAGCGGATTTGAAGAGATGGGGATCTGGGGGGCCTCACGGTCCGGTCTCCGTAAAATGAGAACTTGGAGGTTTTAAATGAAAGTGGTGAAGAGCCTTTTGCTCGGCACTGCGGCGGGTCTGATCGCCGTCGGTGGAGCTCAGGCGGCTGATCTTCCGGTCAAGGCCAAGGCGGTCGAGTACGTGAAGGTCTGCTCGCTCTACGGCGCGGGTTTCTACTACATCCCGGGCAGCGACACCTGCATCAAGCTGGGCGGCTATCTGCGTGCCGAAGTCGCGCTGAATTCCGGCGGCAACTACAGCGCTTCCTACAACAACGTCTTCGCGGCCAACAACCGCCTGACGAACTACTACTCGATGCGCGCTCGTGAAGATCTCAACATCGACACGCGCACCGCGACCGAATACGGCGTGGTCCGCACCTATTTCGACGCGGTCTTCACCTGGACGACCGGCAACTATGTCGGCACCGGCTCGGGCACTGGCGGGACCCAGTACAGCGGCACGCTCGGCCTCAACGCGGCCGGCACCGGCCTCGTCGGTTCGACCGGCGGCGCCGTCAACGGCACCGACGGTGCGATCTCGGGCGGCGCGCTCGGCGTCTACTACGCCTTCATCCAGTTCGCCGGCTTCACTCTCGGTAAGGCCGTGTCGCAGTTCGACGCGCCCTGGATCAACTATCCCGGCAACAACTTCGACCAGCTGGTCGGCGGCAGCGGCACCACCAACGGCGTCGCCCAGATCACCTACACCGCTGATTTCGGTCAGGGCGTGACGGCTGCGTTCTCGGCGCAGGACCAGACGCAGGTCTTCCAGACCGCGATCTGGAACACCGCGGGCATGTCCACCACCGGCGTTCTCGGCGGTGCCTACGGCTCGAACACGCTCGGCGGCACCCGGTCTCCGGACCTCGTCGGCATGGTCCGCGTCGATCAGGCCTGGGGTCTGTTCCAGGCGTCGGTCGCCGCGCACGACAACCACGCCGCCTACTACGGTGCGAGCGAAATCACCGGTCACCCCGAAGACAAGTGGGGCTGGGCCGTTCAGCTCGCCTTGCAGATCAAGAACATCCCGACCGGCGCTGGCGACGTGATCAACATCTCGGGCGTCTACACCGACGGTGCGAGCCGCTACAACTTCCAGGAGCTGGCCGCGACCAGCTACTCGATGTTCGGCAGCTCGAACGCCGCCTATCAGAGCATCGGCTTTGCCGGCGTGTCTGACGCTGTGTTCGCTCCCGGCGGTGGCATGGAGCTGACCAAGACCTACGGCTTCCGTGGTGCCTACACCCACAACTGGAGCCCGTACTGGAACACGGCGCTGTACGGCGCGTGGGCTGCGGTCAACTACAGCGGCACGGCCAAGGGCCTGATCTGCGGCAGCGCCGCGTTCGCCACCCTGACCGGCACCTGCAACCCGGACTTCAACATCGGCCAGGTGGGTGTCATCACCCGCTGGACGCCGGTGAAGAACCTGACCTTCTCGGCCGACTTCACCTACAGCCATCTCGACCAGAAGTACTCGGGCACGATCACGACCGGTGCTCTGACGAGCGTCGCCAAGCCGGCGGCCACCTACGAGCTGAAGGACCAGGACACCTACAGCCTGCTGTTGCGCGCCCAGCGCAACTGGTAAGCTCAAGGTCTGTCTGATCTGACCTTAGCCCCGGCGGGACACCGCCGGGGCTTTTTTGCGAGAGGGGCCTTCTGGCAGGGACGGATTTCGGAAAATCCGGCAGCCTCTGCAGGCCACGAAGACGAGCCATGCGATTCGATCGTCTTCAAACTTATTTACTTACCTGACTTGATCAGCTATATTCTCTTCAGCCGATTACGAAAGTCACGGCTCTTAGCTTCACGCTAAGCCTCCAGAGACCTCCGGTGATGCCCCGCCGGAGGTTTTTCGTTTTTGGGGGGAAAGCGTTTTCGAGCGAAGTCGATACCGGTTCGCGTCAGGAAAACGCGCCAACCAACAAGCTAGCCGCGCATCACGCGGGCACGCGAATTCGGCCGGTAGGCGAGGCGGCTGTGGCCGGCGCAATAGGGCTGGCCGTCGGGCGCGGCGTTGCCGCAGAAGCAGAAATCTTCTTCGCCCGGCGACGAGATCGGCCAGCGGCAGCGATTCTCGGACAGCTCGAGCAGTGAGCAGCGATTGGTGTCATCGATCGGCCCGGCCATCACGGGCGCGCCGGTCTCGCCGTAGATCGTGGCAAGCATCTCGTATTGCAGCCGCGGTACGGCGCGGGTCGCGCGGGCCGGCGGCGCAAGGCTTCGCTCGAGCCTGCGGTCTTCGACCGCGCGGCTGCGCGTCAGATTGAGCCGGGACAGCTTGCCGATCACGGCATTGCGGCTGACGCCGATATCGGCCGCGATCTCGCGACAGGAGAGGCCGGCTTCGAAATGCTGCTTCAGAAGTTCAATTCGCTCGTCAGTCCAGGTAGGTGAGAGAACAGGCATTGTAACGGTCCCAGGTTGCAGATGTTGGCCATCCGCATCGCAAGATCCGTCCGCCTCGCGTCCGCTGCGCGCTCACGTCCTGCCATTGTCGCGAATCGACAAAAGCCCGTCCTTGATGGCGAGACGGATGCCTTCCTCGATCAATGTCCGCGCGACGCCGGGAACGCTGGTGCCATGGGTGCCCTGTCTCACCAGTTTCTCCAGGTAGGTGATGGTCGAGAGCGCCAAGGTTACGGGAATGCGGTCAGTCTCGGCTTTTTCGGTGGCCATGGCCGAACGCTAGCCTCTTACTCGGGTACATAAAAGTAACGATTAAGACTCTATTTAGGTTCAGGGGTGGAAGTCAAATGCAGGTTGAGTTCGTGGCTCAGCCCGTTGGAATCACACGTGAAATTTGGCGCGGCTCAGCGCGCCGCCCGGAAGGCAGGGCGGCGGCGTGGCGTCAGCAGGTCAGGGAAGGCGGTTTGGCTCAGCCGTGCGCGATCGCCTTTTCGATCATGCAATGGATGCCCTTGGCGCCATTGACGGTCTGGGTCACCCTGAGATCGGCCGCCAGGCTGCACAGCGTGTAGGCATCCTCGCGTGACAGGTTTCGCACCTCGCCGAGCAGCACGATCATGTCGCGTAGCGCGCGCACCGCGCACTGGTCGAGGTCGGGGTCCATCGCCATGGTGATGTAGTGCGTCGCCGTCTCGGCGCGGGGATAGTCGAACTTGAGATCCTTGCGCAGGGTCAGCCGAAAGCGGCCCCGGAGCCCGGTCTCGATCGCGGTGACGCAGACCTCGCCATCGCCCTGCACACCATGACCGTCGCCGCAGGAGAACAGCGCGCCCGGCACGAACACCGGCAGGTACAGTGTCGCCCCCGCACCAAGCTCCTTGTTGTCGAGATTGCCGCCCATCGCGCGCGGGACCAGCGAGGAGATGCGGCCCCAAGCCGGCGGCGGCGACACGCCCATCACGCCGAAGAACGGTTTGAGGGGCAGGTCGAGGCCCCACGGCATGCGGCCAACCATCCGCGTCTGGTCCAGCGGGATGTTGAGAACACGCGTCGCGTGGAAATCATCGGGCAGGGTGCCCGACAGCGGCTTGATCATGTTCCAGCCCCAGTCCTGCCGGAGCTGGACGTCGAGGATCTCGACCGCGAGCACGTCGCCGGGCTCGGCGCCCTCGACCGCGACCGGGCCGGTGAGGATGTGGCCGGGCAGCATGCGCTCGTTCTTGGCATGAACCTCGTGCATCTCCGGCGGAATGTGAAACTTGTTGCGGTCGGGCAGCACGTCCGGGCCGCCGCTGATGGTGTCGGCCGTCACCTCGTCGCCGCTCGCGATGGTGAGGACGGGCTTGAGGGCGGCTTCGAAGAAGCCCCAATGGCAGGTCTCGGGGCTTGAATGCAGGTGATGATGGGTCATTTGTCGCGTCCGTCCGGTTTCATCAGAGCTCGTCATGAGAACCTGATAAGCCCGGGCTTGACCCGGCGATCGATCCTCTTTCAAGAAGATTTTCTGAAGAAGGATGGGCCGGTCAAGTCCGGCATGATCATTCCAGCGAGGCTCCCCTGTATTTCGTCCTTTCCAAGACGCTCGGCACCGCGCTGCTGCCGATCAATCTGCTGATCGAGCTCGGAATCCTGTCGCTGCTGCTGATGGTGACGCGCTTTGCATCGCTCGGCCGCAAGCTGGCCGTGACCACGCTGGTCCTGCTGGCGTTGGTTGCATTTTCGCCACTCGGCAATCTCCTGATGTACCCGCTGGAATCGCGGTTTCCGGCGTGGGACTCCTCGCGCGGCGCGCCCGACGGCATCATCGTGCTCGGCGGCTCCGTCGATTCCGACTTGTCGGCGGCGCACCGCACGCCGGTGGTCTCGCACGCCGCCGATCGCTTCTTTGCGCCGGCCGAGCTCGCGCGCCGTTATCCGAATGCGCGCGTCGTCTTCACCGGAGGCTCGGCGAACCTGATCTCGACCGAGGCCAAGGAAGCCGACTATTCCGCGCCGATCCTGGAAAGCCTGGGCATCGCGAAGGAGCGGCTGATCCTCGAGCGCGAGTCCCGCAACACCTGGGAGAACGCGATCTTCACGAAGCAGCTGGTGATGCCGAAGCCGGGCGAACGGTGGCTCCTGGTCACCTCGGCCTTCCACATGCCGCGCGCGATGGGGACCTTCCGCAAGGCCGGATTTGACGTCGAGGCCTATCCCGTCGACTGGCGGATGGGCGGGCGCGACGCGCTTTTCGCCTTCACCCGCAACGGCGCGGAGGGCCTCAGCAAGACCGACGTCGCCATGCGCGAATGGATCGGCCTTGTGGCGTACCGCATCACGGGACGGACCGGCGAGTTGCTTCCGGGACCGGGCAAGGACTAGAACGGGGGCTGCAAAACAAGAACACAGCACCGGCGCGCGATCGCCGGCCCCGGAGGATGCCATGCAGCAGCAGAGCGCAGACAGGATCGATCTTGCCGGCCTCGTCGCCGATCTCAATAGCCTGTTGCGACTGAAGACGACGGTGATCGGCATGAAGCTGTTCGCGCAAGCCGCGGAGATGGAGGCGATCCCGAAAATCCGGCGGCCGAACGCGATCCATACCACCGACCAGATCGTTAGCATGGCCGCGCGTCTGGGCTGGACCGTCGGCATCACCGGCGACGATCTGGTCGGCGCACAGTGCCGTGCGGTGATCGGCCTCGCGCCACAGGACGAAAAATGGCTCGCCGGCGAAAACTATGTCGGCGTATGGCACGGCACGGCCGAAGATGCGCGCAAGCGCCAGGAGGCGCTGGACGTCGTGCCGTTCGGGCACTACCAGGCGCTCGCGGTCAGTCCGCTCCAGAGCGGCCGGCTCGATCCGCCCGACATCTGCCTCGTCTACGCGACACCCGGGCAGATGATCATCCTGATCAACGGCCTGCAGTATACCGGCTACAAGAAGTTCGAATGGGGCGTGGTCGGCGAGACCGCTTGCGCGGATTCCTGGGGCAGGGCGCTCAAGACCGGCGAGCCCAGCCTGTCCTTGCCATGCTATGCCGAACGGCGCTATGGCGGCGTGCCGGACGAGGAGATGCTGATGGCCTTGAAGCCCTCCCATCTCGCCAAGGCGATCGAGGGGATGAAGGCGCTGGCGAAGAACGGCCTGCGCTATCCGATCCCGCCCTATGGTATTCAAAGCGACGTCCGTGCCGGCATGGGCGTGAGTTACGCGAAAAAGTAAGGGACGACCATGAGCTCTCAGGAATTCGACATCGTCGTCTACGGTGCGACCGGTTTCACCGGCCAGCTCGTCGCCGAATACTTGGCGGCACATTACAAGGACGACAAGGCGCTCAAATGGGCGATGGCAGGCCGTAGCCTCGACAAGCTGAAAACGGTGCGCGATGCGATAGGCGCGCCCGCGGATACGCCGCTGATCGTCGCCGATGCGTCGGATGCCGCCTCGCTGAAGGCGATGGTGGCGCAGACGAGGTCGGTCGTCACGACGGTCGGTCCGTATCAATTCTATGGCGAGGACCTGCTCGCGGCCTGCGTTGCTGGCGGCACGGATTATTTCGATCTGTGCGGCGAGCCGGTCTGGATGCGGCAGATGATCGACAAGTACGAGGCGGCGGCGAAGCAGAGCGGCGCACGCATCGTGTTCTCGTGCGGCTTCGATTCCGTGCCGTTCGAGCTCGGCGCGTTCTTCGTGCAGGACGAGGCCAAACGCGCGTTCGGCGCTCCCGCCGCGCGCGTGAAGGGGCGCGTGCGCGACATGCGCGGTACGCTCTCGGGCGGAACGGCGGCGAGCGCGAAGGCGACCTTCGATGCGGTCGCAAAGGATATCAGCCTCGTTGCGATCCTGAACGATCCGTTCGCGCTGACGCCGGGCTTCACCGGTCCGAAACAGCCGAAGGGCAACAGGGCGCTGCTCGAGGAGGATCTGCAATCCTGGGCCGCGCCGTTCATGATGGCGCTGATCAACACGCGCAACGTCCATCGCTCCAACATGCTGATGGGCTTCCCCTACGGCCAGGACTTCGTCTACGACGAGATGGTCCTGACCGGTCCCGGCGAAAAAGGCGAGGCCAACGCGAAACGTGTGATGGCGGCCAACGCCGAGAAGACCGGCCCGAACGCGCCCAAGCCGGGCGAGGGGCCGTCGAAGGAAGAGCGGGAGAACGGTCTGTTCAACCTGCTCTATGTCGCGATCGCGCCGGACGGTCGCATGGTGCGTGCCGGCGTCACCGGCGACCGCGATCCCGGCTACGGCTCGACCTCGAAGATGATCTCCGAATGCGCGATCTGCATGCTGCGTGATGCGACTGATGTCGCCGCCGGCTTCTGGACGCCGGGCGCAGCGATGCAGCACAAGCTGATCAAGCGGCTGCAGGACCACGCGGGGCTGACGTTCAGGGTGGAAGCCTAGACCCCACGGTCCTGCAGAAGGCGTGATCTGTGTCAGCGAAGTTCGACATCGTCGTCTACGGTGCAACCGGTTACACCGGCCAGCTCGTCGCCGAGTATCTCGCCGCGCACTATGTCGGTGAAGGCTCGCCGAGCTGGGCGCTCGCCGGGCGCAGCAGGGACAAGCTCGCCTCCGTTCTCGATGCGATCGGAGCCCCCGCGGACACGCCCCTCATCGTTGCCGATGCCGCTGATCCCGCGTCGCTGCGGGCGATGGTCGATCAAGCGAGGCTGGTCGTCACCACGGTCGGCCCGTACCAGCTTTACGGATCCGATCTGCTTGCGGCCTGTGTCGCTGATGGCACCGACTACATGGATCTCTGCGGCGAGCCGATCTGGCTGAAGCAGATGATCGACAGGCATGAGGCGGCCGCCAAGGCGAGCGGTGCGCGCATCATCTTCTCCTGCGGCTTCGATTCCGTGCCGTTCGAGCTCGGGGCGTTCTTCGTGCAGGAGGAAGCCAGGCGCGTGTTCGGAGCGCCAGTGCCGCGCGTCAAGGGGCGCGTCCGCGACCTCAGCTGGAAGTTCTCAGGCGGCACCTCGGCGAGCGCGAGGGTGACCTTCGAAGCAGTCGCGCAGGATCTCAGCCTGGTGTCGATCCTCAAGGACCCCTTCGCATTCACGCCTGGCATCGAGGGGCCGAAACAGCCGCGCGGCAACAGGCCTGTTTTCGAGGAGGACCTGCAATCGTGGTCCGCCCCGTTCGCGATGGCGACGCTGAATACGCGCAACGTCCACCGCTCCAACATGCTGATGGGATTCCCGTATGGCAGGGATTTCGTCTACGACGAGATGGTGCTGACGGGAGCGGGGGAAGAAGGGCAGGCCAACGCCAAGCGCGTCATGGCCGCCAACAGCGAAAAGACAGGTCCTGAAGCGCTCAAGCCCGGCGAGGGCCCCACGAAGGAAGAGCGCGACAACGGTCACTACGACCTGCTTTATGTCGCGATTGCGCCCGACGGCCGTCAGGTTCGCGCGGCGGTGAAGGGCGATCTCGATCCCGGCTATGCGTCGACCGCGAAGATCGTCTCCGAATGCGCGATCTGCCTGTTGCGCGACACGCCTGACGTGCCGGCTGGTCTCTGGACGCCGGGCGCAGCGATGCAACACAAGCTGATCGGGCGGCTGGTCGAGAACGCTGGGCTGAGGTTTGAGGTGGAGAGTTAATTCAGCTCTCGTAGGGTCGGCAAAGGCGCAACGCGCCGTGCCCACCATCTCTCTGCGGTTTCGCTTCGCAAATGGTGGGCACGCTGCGCTTTGCCCACCCTACGGCAGTGTGTCGCTACTACGGCAGTGTCCCGCTACGCCGCCCGCGCGTCATACGCGTACATGAAATCCATGCTCTTGGCGCCCAGCGGCAGCAGCCACTTCATCATCTGATTGCGCATCCACGCGCCGGTGGCGCTGAACTCGCGCTTGCTGTTGCCGTTGCGGCGGGCCATGGCAACGATCTTCTCCGCGCGGGGGCGGCGCTCGGCCTCGAAGGCCTGGAAGGTGGTGCCGAGCTCCTGGCCGTCCTGCATCAGGCGTGCGAGCCTCATCGCATCCTCAAGCGCGAGCGAGGCGCCCTGGCCGGCATGGGGGCTGGTCGCATGCGCGGCGTCGCCGATCAGCAGCGAGCGCTTGCGCGACCAGGTCGGCAGGGTCGCGACGTCGAGCGTATCGGTGACCACGATATTTTCGGCGGCTTCGATGATGTCGGGGATCGGATTGTGCCAGCCGCGGTGGAAGCCGCGCAGATGCTGCTTCAGCGTCGCCTGGTCGAGCGCGCGGAACATCGCGGCATCCATGCCGTGGGCGGGCTGCGTGCTCCACCACATCACGCCGTCGGTCGGATCCGGGCTGCAATAGCCGTAGCCGAAGAACCCGCTCTGGCCGAACGTCGTCTCGACGTGCCGGCCGATCGGCCGGCCGTCGAGCACGGCGTGCGGCACGAAGCCGCCAAAGCCGATCAGGCCGGTGTTGAACGGCTGCGGTCCGTCCGGCACCACCTGGCGCCGGGTGATGGAATGCACGCCGTCGGCGCCGATCAGGAAGTCGCCTTCGGCTGTGGTGCCGTCAGCGAAATAGGCAATGATCGGCTGGTCGCCGCGATCCTCGATCTTGATCAGACGCTTTTCGAAATAGAGCGAGACGCAAGCGCACCAGGCCTTGTCGATCAATATCTCGTTCAGCGTAGCGCGGCAGACATTGACCGCCGGCTGGCCGAAGCGCCGTTCCATGTCGCGATTGATCGAGCCGAGCCGCTCGCCGCCTTGCGAGTAGAAGTCGAAGGACTCCGCGACCGAGCCGCGGCCGATCAGCTCGCCCGCAAGGCCGATCTCGTCCATGACTTGCATGCCGTTCGGCGCGATCTGAAGCCCGCCGCCGATGCCTTTCGAATAGGGCCATGCCTCGTAGATCGCGGATTCGATGCCGGCGCGGCGAAGCAGGATCGCCGCGACTGGCCCGGCGATGCCGGCGCCGATGATCAGGGCCTTGCGTGGAGGGCTGGACATGGCTTGCTCCCGACGTTTCCGTGGTGCTAGGAGGAATTAAGGTTGCTAAATCTCTTAGTGACTAAGATATATATCGACTAAGATACGAGGCCAGCCTTGTCAAGGACGAAAGCGCGCGTGGCATTGTTGCAGGAGCTCGAGGAGGCAATGCGCAGGTCGTCCGCGCAGGGCGTGCTCTATGGCCAGACCGTTGCGAACGTTGCCGGAATTGCCAATTCCGACCTCGAATGCATGGACATCCTGTATCTGGAGGGCCGCGTCACCGCAGGCCGGCTCGCCGAGGTCACCGGCCTGACCACGGGCGCGATCACCGGTGTGGTCGACCGACTCGAGAAGGCCGGCCTGGTGCGCCGCGAGCGCGACGAGAAAGATCGGCGCAAGGTCTTCATTTCGGTCGTGCCGGAGAAGGCGATGAAAATCGGCCAGCTCTACGTGCCGATGCAGCAGGCGATGGAAAAGGTATTTGGCGCCTATTCCGATGAGGAACTGCGGCTGCTGCTGCGCTTCGCGACCGAGGGTTACAAGGGCGTGCTGGCGGCGACCGAGGCGCTGAAGGGCCTGCTCGACACGCCGCCGGAGAAGCGTCCTGATCTCAAGCTGAAGAAGCTTCGTCCGAAACCTTGATCTTGTAGGCCTGCGCAGCGGCGATCATGCCCCACATCGCGCCCAGCATCATCCAGAAGTGCCGCCAGTGGTCGGTGTCGATCACGAAGCTCTCGCCGACGGTGCCGACGAAGGCAGAGAAGATCGCAAGATAAGCGCGCTGCCAGGGCACGCGGACGAAGACGTTTCGGAAGCCCATGATCACGGTGGTGAAGACCAGCGCGGGATAGCACACGCCGGAGAGCCAGCCGCCCGACATGAAGGCGTTGAGATAGGAGTTGTGGGTGTCCTCGGGAAAGAAGCGGTGGAATTGCAGCGGGCCGATGCCGAGCGGCAGGTCGAGTGCCATCTCCGCGCCGAGGATGTGCCTGCCGAACCGGCCGAAGCGGCCTTCGTCATAGCTCTGGTCGAAGCTGGCGCGCTGCTTGAACATCTCGGCGGTGGAATCGAATGACAGCAGGACCGCGATCAGCGCGAGGCTCAGCACGGCGGCGACGATCGCCATGACGACGATGCGCGAGCGCTGCGCATTGGTGCGGCTGGTCAGGACCATCAGCGCCAGCATGAAGGCGGAGGTCAGCACCAACCCGCCCCAAGCGGCGCGGGAGAAGGCGAGCAGGATCGCCAGCGACATGATGCCGAAGGCGATGACGTTCCGGAGCGCTTTGGCCAGCTTGTCGGAGACCACGCTCTGGAGCGCGAACAGCGCCGGCAGGATCAGGAAGGCGCCGAGCACGTTCGGGTCCT
Source organism: Bradyrhizobium genosp. SA-4 str. CB756 (assembly GCF_000473125.1). Taxonomy (NCBI): domain Bacteria; kingdom Pseudomonadati; phylum Pseudomonadota; class Alphaproteobacteria; order Hyphomicrobiales; family Nitrobacteraceae; genus Bradyrhizobium; species Bradyrhizobium genosp. SA-4. The sequence continues at coordinate 2,631,614 of NZ_KI421499.1, forward strand.
TGAACGTGCCGCGCGCGCGTCCGTAGAGGGTGAGGAGATCGTCGCCGCCCGGAACCAGGTGGAAATAGCCGGCGATCGCCGCGAGCGAGGCAACCATCGCGCCGACCACGAGGCCGCGCAGCAGCATGTCGAGCCGGGCGGCGGTGTCCTCTGAGGTGATCATCGCAAAGAACACCACGGTGACTGCCATGTACCAGGAGGTCGCGATCCAGCTCACCACCTCGCTCTGCTCGAACAGCGGGATCGCGCTGATGGTGTAGCCGACATTGAGCAGGACCAGCATCAGCACCAGCGGTATCAGCACGAGCTTCAGCCGCAAACCGGTGGCGAAGAAGGCGACGGTGGCAAGCAGCGTCGCGATTTCGTAGGGGCTCGGTTCGATGAAGACGATCGCGCCGGAGGCGCCGACCAGCCACACCAGCGCACGCTGGAGCGCCAGCACGCCAGGCGCAGCCGGCCCGGCTACGTTCACTCCACCGGCTGTCGCCGCATACGCCATCACACGCTCATACGCTTACGCAACTGGTACGCCACAAACACCGCTGTCATCGCCCGGCTCGACCGGGCGATCCAGTATTCCGCGGCAGCGAGGTTCAGCCCCGGCGTCTCGGCGTACTGGATGCCCCGCCTTCGCGGGGCATGACAGAGCAACTCAACTCAATACGCGTTCTCGTTCTTGGTCAGCAGCGAGATCGGCGTCTTCAGCAGAATGTAGAGGTCGAACAGCACCGACCAGTTCTCGATGTAATAGAGGTCGAACTCGACGCGCTTCTGGATCTTCTCTTCGTTGTCGATCTCGCCGCGCCAGCCGTTGATCTGGGCCCAGCCGGTGATGCCAGGCTTGACGCGGTGACGGGCGAAATAGCCGTCGACGGCTTCGTCGAACAGGCGGCTCTGGAGCTTGCCCTGCACCGCATGGGGGCGCGGGCCGACCAGGGAGAGATTGCCGGAGAACACCACGTTGAAGAGCTGCGGCAGCTCGTCGAGGCTGGTCTTGCGGATGAAGCGGCCGACGCGGGTGACGCGCGGGTCGTTCTTGGTGACGACCTTCGAGGCGGTTGGGTCGGCCTGATGATGGTACATCGAGCGGAACTTGTAGACGTCGATGCGTTCGTTGTTGAAGCCGAAGCGCTTCTGGCGGAACAGCACCGGGCCGGGGCTGTCGAGCTTCACCGCCAGCGTCACCAGTCCCATCACCGGCAGCGCCGCGAGCAGCGCAAGGCCGCCGACAACGCGGTCGAACAGCCACTTCATCACCAAATCCCAGTCGGTGATCGGCGCCTCGAACACGTCCAGCGTCGGCACCTCGCCGAGATAGGAATAGGAGCGGGGCCGGAAACGCAGCTTGTTGGTGTGCGCGGAGAGGCGGATGTCGACCGGCAGAACCCAGAGCTTCTTCAGCATCTCCAGGATGCGGGTCTCGGCCGAGATCGGCAGCGCGAACAGCACGAGATCGACGCGGGTGCGACGCGCGAACTCGACGATGTCGTCGACCTTGCCGAGCTTGCGGGCGCCGGCGCAGGTGTCGAGCGCGCGGCTGTCGTTGCGGTCGTCGAACACGCCGAGCACGTGGATGTCCGAGTCTTCCTGCGCGTTCAGCGCCTCGACCAGCTCCTCGCCGTTGCGGTCGGAGCCGACGATGATGGTGCGGCGGTCGAGGCGACCCTGACGGGCCCAGTTGCGCACCAGCGAGCGCAGCACGAGGCGTTCGCCGATCAGCACGCCAAGTCCGAGAAAGAAGAAGGCGGCGAGCCAGAGCCGCGACGTGTCGCTGCCGAATTTGGCGAAGAAGGAGACGCCGATGAACAGCAGGAAGACGAACGACCAGGACGAGATCATCCGCGTCATCTGCCGCAGATGGCCGCGGAACAGCTGCACCTGGTACATGTCGGCAGCCTGGAAGCAGACCACGGCGGCCACCGCGACGGCAACGATCTGCGCAGGATAGACCCAGCTGAAGCCGGACAGCGGCATGACATAGCCGACATAGAGTGCGGCGCCGACGAGGCTCAGCAGCGTGAAGTCGGCCGCGCGCACGAAGCCTGTGATCACGATCGGCGAATAGGCGCGAGCGACCTTCTGGTTGACGACATCGAGCGCGGCCGGCGAAAGCCGGCGGCGTCGTTCGACGAAGGGTTTATCAACCGGGACGGCCGCGGCGCTGGTCGCGGCATCGAGCATCGAGCGTGCGTTGAGCGGTTCCACGGGCGTCCACGTCCATTCCAAAGACCCGCGGGCAGCGACTTTGCGCCCCGGGTGAGCATCCCCTGGCACGTCGATTATCGAACAAATCGGAAGATTTTCTAAAGCGACCCGAACAATGTTAATGATTGGCAAATGCGTCGCGATAGCCCGCGAGCACGCCATCGACCATCGCCTGCTGCGAGAAATGCGCGGAGATGCGCTCGCGCAGAGAGGATGCACGCTGTGCGGTTCCTTGTGGATCGTCCAGCGCGGCTGCAATTGCTTCCGCCATCGCTTCGGCATTGCTCGGCGCGAACAGCGCCGGACTGTCGGCACCAAAGATCTCGGGGATGCCGCCGACCCGGGCGGCGATCATGGGAATGCCGGCCGCTCCCGCTTCGATCACGACATAAGGCATGGAATCGCCGCGCGAAGGCACCACCAGCAGCCGGCCCTTGGAGAAGCCGTAGCGCGCTTTGACGTGGCCGATGAAACGAATGGCACCGGCGAGGCCGAGCTTCTCGACCTGCGCTTTCAAGGTCGCCGTTTCCTCGCCATCGCCACCGAGCGTCAGCGTCACCTTCCTGCCGCCTGCATGCAGGCGCGCCACCGCATCGACCAGCAGATCTGCGCCCTTGATGTGCCTGAACTCGCCGACATAGGCGAGATCGGTGGCATCCTCCGCGGTGATAACAGGCTCGAACTCCTCCGACGTCACGCCGTTGAAGACGCAGTGCACCACGCCCTTGGGCGTGCCGACGATGCGCTGATAGGTGTTGCGGGCAAAGGCGCTCTCGAACAGGAACAGGTCCGTCGCATCCATCAGCGTGCGTTCCAGGCGTGCGTAGAATTCGCCCTTGAACGTGTGGAGAGGGTAATGCAGCGAGCCGCCATGCGGGGTGTAGATGCGAATGGTGTCGTCGGAGCGCCGCCGCATCCGGACGAAGGCGCCGGCCTTGGCGCCGTGACCGTGCATGACGTCGGGCTTGAGGCCGGCGATCAGGCGGCGCATCCGCAGCCACACCAGGAAATCATCCGGAGAAGGTTCGCGGCGGATTGCGAGCCGATGCACGCCGAGCTTGAGCCGCGGCGCGAGCTCGACAAGTGCCTTCTCGGCGCGCTCGCCGCCGGTGAGACTGTCGGCGAGAATGCCGACATGATGGCCGCGGTCAACCTGCCCGTTGGCGAGGTCGAGGATGTGGCGGAAGATGCCGCCGACGGGCGCGCGTACGGCGTGGAGGATGCGGAGCGGCCGGTCGGAAGAGGGGGGCATGATCAGAACCAGCGCTCGAAGGCGATGCTCGAACAATTCTCGAAATATCGAGATGGATTAAGAGCCCTCGTGGTTAACAAACGGTGTCGGGTGCAAGTCCGCCGGTCGCTGTGCGGCGCGATTAACCCAGCGGCAACCTTAATGGAGTGTAATCGCCGTGGTTGAGGTAGAGTCGCAGCATTGCCCTGCGGGAGTGTTCGATGCGTTTAGCGTTCTGGCGTGCCGGCAAGGACAAGGCTGTGATCGAGCGGGCTGTTTCGAAGCCCAAGACCGAACCTAAGGCTGGACCCAAGGAAGCCGAAGCCGCATCCGAGGTTGAAGCCACCAGGGTCGAAGCAAAGCCTGCGCCTGTTGCTCCTAAGCAGGCGCCCGTGGAATCCGGTGACATCGACCTGCACGCGCTTGGCGCGGCGCTGGCGCGCAAGCGCGGCTGGATCATCGTGCCGACGGTGCTCGCGCTCGTCGCCTCCATTGCCGCCGTCAATCTCGTCACGCCGCGCTACAAATCCGAGGCGCGCATCCTGATCGACGGCCGCGAGAACGTGTTCCTGCGGCCGAACAGCGACCGCACCGAGGAGCGGCAGGCGCTCGACGCCGAAGCCGTCACCAGCCAGGTGCAGCTCGTGCTGTCGCGCGAACTCGCGCGCGAGATCATCAAGAAGAACAAGCTTGCGGAGCGGCCCGAATTCGATCCGGTGCTTCAAGGCATTTCGCCGCTGAAGTCACTGGCCGCGCTGGTCGGCATCGGCCGCGATCCGTTCTCGATGACGCCGGAAGAGCGCGTCCTCGACGCCTATTACGAGCGCCTGCAAGCCTATGCCGTCGACAAGTCGCGCGTCATCGTGGTCGAATTCCAGTCCGCCGATCCCGACCTTGCCGCGCGCGTCGCCAACTCGATCGCCGACGGCTATCTGGTGCTGCAGCAGGATGCGCGCCAGGATCAAGCCAAGAACGCGAGCCAGTGGTACGGCAGCAGGATCGACGAGCTGCGGCGGAACGTCGCCGAGGCCGAAGCCAAGGCCGAGGATTTCCGCTCCAAGTCGAGCCTGTTCGTCGGCACCAACAACACCACGCTGTCGAACCAGCAGATGGGCGAGGTCAACACCCAGCTCAACAATGCGCGCGCATTGAAGGCCGATGCCGAGGCCAAGGCGCGGCTGATCCGCGAGATGCTCCAGAGCGGCAAGCCGATCGAGGCCTCCGAGGTGCTGAACTCGGAATCGATTCGTGGGCCATCCCAGCAGCGCGTAGCCCTGCGGGCGCAATTGGCGGAGCAATCCTCGACGCTGCTCGGCAATCATCCGCGCATCAAGGAGCTGAAGGCGCAGCTTGCCGATCTCGACAACCAGATCCGCGACGAGGCCGCCAAGATCGCCCGCTCGCTGGAAAACGACGCGCGCTTCGCCAGCGGTCGGGTGCAGGAATTGTCGGCGAGCCTGGAGCAGCTCAAGAAGCAGGCGACCTCGACCAACGGTCAGGACGTACAGCTGCGTGCGCTCGAGCGCGAAGCCAAGGCGCAGCGCGACCTGCTCGAGACCTATCTCGCCAAATACCGCGAGGCCAACACCCGCGAGACCATCGACACCGCGCCGACTGACGGACGCATCATCTCGCGTGCCATCGTCTCGAACACGCCGGCCTATCCGAAGAAGCTGCCGATCGTGCTGATCGCGACGATCGCGACCTTGCTGCTGTCGTCCGGCGTCGTCGTCACCGGCGAGCTGCTGCGCCAGACCGCGCCGCGCGCAGTGGCGGCGGTCGTCCCGGCACCGACGCCGGTGCGCCAGGAGCGGGTGGTCGAGCCGGTCGTCGAACCGCTCGTCGATCCGGTCATGGCGGAGCCCGCGCCGCTCCAGCCGGAGATCACGGCCGATGCCGATGTCAGCGAGTTCGCCGAGATCGAGCATCTGGCGGAGCGCCTGAGCGCGGCTGGTGCTGCGGCCAAGAAAGTCACGGTGCTCGGCACCGCCTCGGGCGAAGCCATCACGCTGTCGACGTTGACGCTCGCCCGGCATCTGGCGCGCGACGCGCGGGTCGTCGTGGTCGATCTCGCCGGGGCGTCGCTGACCATCGCCGCCGTGTCCGTCGATACCACGGCACCTGGCCTTGCCGAGCTGATGCAGGGTGAAGCCTCGTTCGCGCAGGTCATCACCCGCGACAAGCTCTCGCGGCTGCACCTGGTCATGGCCGGCCGTCCCGGCTTCGACCGCAGCCTGCTGCAATCGCCGCGGGTGACGCTCGCGGTCGACGCGCTACTCCGTGCCTATGACCACGTGCTGCTCGACGCCGGTAGCGCTTCGGACCTGCCTGCGGAGCTGCTGACGGCGCATGCCCGCGCCGTCGTGGTGCCCGATGCGTCGATGGCGCAGGATGCGCGCACGCTGATGTGCGAGCAACTGAGGGGCGTCGGCTTCAGCGAGGTGACGATGCTGACTAGGCCGGTGCAGCCGTCAAACGCACCGGAAGCCCCGCGCGTCGTGGCGGCGTGACGTTCTTATCCTCTCCCCTTGTGGGAGAGGGTGGCTTCGCGAAAGCGAAGCCGGGTGAGGGGTTTCTCTCCTCACGAACAGTCTAGCGGGCGGAGAGATACCCCTCATCCGGCGCTTCGCGCCACCTTCTCCCCCAAGGGGAGAAGGGAAGAGAACTACCCGAACGCCTGCCGCAGCCGCCGGGCCAAATCAAACAGCATCTGGTTCTGCTTCACCAGCCGCTTGCCGCGGCTCAGCGAGGACATCGCCATCGCCGCGAGTTTTCCGCGCGAGGTCAGGGGAACGAAGCTGTCGAAGATGTCCTCATCGTCCTTGCAGAACATGCGCTTGTAGTCGTCCGAGCCGATGCCGAGATCGAGCGAACGGTAGCCGCGCTCGCCGTAGCGGTCGATGATGTAGCGCATCAGGATCAGCCCGGGGCTGTAGCGGGCGTGCTCGGACATCGTGTAGGTGTTGAACATCATCGAGAAGCGCTGGCCGTCGGCGACGCCGGCGAAGATCGCGATCACCTCGTCGTCGCATTCGAGCGCGTGGATGTCGATGACGCGGCCGTCGCCGCGCGGGGCGAGGCACGCGCTGCGGATGAACGCTTCGACGCCGGGCTCGGCGAAGACATTGGGCAGCTTCTGCTCGGCCATCCGCGCCGGCTTGACGCGGAAGAACCAGTCGAGCAGGCGGGTGACGTCCGCGTCCGTGGTGGCAAGGTGATAGCGATAGCCCGCGAGCGCCTGGAGCTTCTTCTCCTTGCTCTTGAGACGGCGGCGGAAGGAGTTGCTGATCCGCGAGGTGGGCGGACCGCCGGGCTCCATCACCAGCAGCGGGCAGCCGTTGATTGCGCTCTGCCGCGGCAGAGCCGCAAACGGGTTCTGCTGGTCGTTCCAGCGCAGCGGCTGCTGCGTCAGCGAGAGCACATCGACATGCTCGCGCAGCGGCGCAAGCAGCGCGTCGAGGTCGGCGACGGTGGCCTGCACGGCAAATTCGGCGTTCCACAGGCCCATGTTGAACGTCGTATGCTTGCCGCCCATGAAGCAGGCCGTGCGCAAGCCGTGCCCCTGACGCAGCGAGAGCGGCAGCAGCAGCAGCGGCTGGCGATCGGCGTCGCGGGCAATGACGATGAAGGGGCGCGAGTCCTCGCAGCCGGCCAGGCGCTGCCACGGGCCCAGCAGGTCGAAGCGCTGATAGGGCGTGAAGAGGTGGCCGCTCTCCTCGAACGCGCGCCAGGCTATCTCGGCCTCGGCGAGATCGGTGACGATTTCGACATGCGCGATACGGCTCGCTTTCGACCGCGCTGGCGCTTCTGCCGTCCGGCTTTGCATCGCCGCAGCCATGGTCATTCGCGAAACCTGTCGAGAAACGAAAAATGCGCAATTCGGCCTGTGGCCGACCTTTGCAAAGAAATGTCAACAAAGGGTAATGACAATAGCTGCGGGAACGGGCCGCCAGCGAACGCGAAGGTGGGATATTGGCATCGGACGACAGATGGCTGGAGCGGCTGCGCCTCGAGCTGGCCTGGTTCACCGGCAAGGCTGCGCTGAGCAGCCGCGGCGCCGGGGCCATCCTGCGGTTTTCGCGCGTGCGGCCGCGGCGGCGCGGCGGGTTCCAGCCGCTGCGAGAGGACGAGATCACGCCGCAATTCCTCGACCGCGCCATTCGCGCGCTGAAGCGGTGGCGCTATGACTTTCTCGGCATGGACGAGGTTTGCCGCCGTGCGGTGACGCTGCGGGAGAAGCGCCGCTTCGTGGCGCTCACCTTCGACGGCGCGCACAAGGACCTCATCAGCTTCGCCTATCCGGTGCTGGCGCGCCACGCGGTCCCGTTCACCATCTACGTTCCCACCGCCTTTCCCGACGGTGTCGGAGAAGCCTGGTGGCTCGGCCTCGAGCAGGTGATCGCGCGCGAGAGCCGCATCAGCCTCATGATGGGCGAGAAGGAGCAGCGTTTCACCGTCACGGGCAATGCCGAGAAGCGGGCACTGTTTTCGTATCTTGAAGGCTGGCTGCGCTCGCTGCCGCCGGCGGAGCTGTCGGCGGCGATGGCCGATCTCTGCACGCGCTACCGGATCGATCTTGCCGCGCTCTCGCGCGAAGCGTCGATGGACTGGGAGGATCTGGCGAAGCTGGCTGCCGACCCGCTGGTGACGATCGGCAGCGCGACCGTGAACTATCCCGTTCTTGCCAACATGAAGGATGCAGCCGCGCTGCGCGAGATGACGATGGGCAAGGCCGTCGCGGAAGCTGCCTTTCGCAGCGACGTCAGGCATCTCGCCTTTCCGTTCGGCGACCGCTCGTCGTTCCGGCGCAGCCATGTCGTGATGGCGGAGGAGGCGGGTTTTGCCAGCGCTGTGTCGACGATCCCAGGCATCGTCGATGCGGAGGGCCGCACCAATCTGCGCGCACTGCCGCGGATTTCCTGGGACGGGCGCGTGCGCTCGTTGCGCATGTTGCGCGTGCTGATGTCGGGTGTCGCCTTTGCGCCGGTGAAGCCGACGGGCAGCGTCACGAGCTCGACTTGACGCGGTCGGGCCGCTGCATCCAGCTCACGATCGGCATCGCCGGCAGCACCCAGCCCATGCCGACCACCACGTAATAGATCGCCTGCCGCCAGCCGGATTCGGCGATCCATGGCATCTGCGCGGCCGCCATGCCGAGCAGGGCCCAGACGGTGGCTAGCACCAGGAGCAGGATGGCGCCGAGGAACTTGCGGGTGCGGATCGTCATGGCGGATGACTGCGGCTTTCGCGTAACTTGCACTGCGGAAGCGGGGGACTATAAGGGGCACGCAGTCCGGTTCAAGTCTCTTAGCTATAGACCTGGTTTAGCCCTTGAAATGACGCCGATTTCCGCCCCGTCCGAGCCGCATCGCGCCGTGCGCTGGTGGCTGATTTCCGTGGCCGCGCTGATCGCGCTGATGGTGCTGGTCGGCGGCGCGACGCGGCTGACGGAATCCGGGCTCTCGATCGTCGAATGGAAACCGGTCACGGGCAGCGTCCCGCCGCTCTCGGAAGCGCAGTGGACCGAGGCCTTCGAGGCCTACAAGAAGATCCCGCAATATCGCGAGCTCAACGCGGGCATGAGCCTGTCTGAGTTCAAGGAGATTTTCTGGTGGGAATGGAGCCACCGGTTGCTCGGTCGCTTCATCGGCATCGCCTATCTCCTGCCGTTCCTGTTCTTCCTGTGGCGGGGGGGCCTCTCCGGTGAGCTGAAGCGGAGGCTGTGGCTGCTGTTCGCGCTCGGCGGACTGCAGGGCGCGGTCGGCTGGTGGATGGTGGCCTCGGGCCTCACCGAACGCGTCGAGGTTTCGCAATATCGGCTGGCGACGCATCTGATGCTGGCGCTCTTGATCTTCGCCGGCATCGTCTGGACGGTGCGCCGGCTCAAAGAGCGCCCGCAGATCGCAGCGCCCACGCGGCTGCGTTTCACGAGCGCGCTGCTCCTCGTCGTGACTTTTGTGCAGATCTATTTCGGCGCGCTGGTTGCGGGCCTGCGCGCGGGCCGTGCCTACAACACTTGGCCGCAGATTGACGGTGCTTTCATCCCGTCTGCAGACCGGCTGTGGTTCGAGACGCCGTGGTGGCGCAACATGTTCGACAACGTGCTCACCGTGCAGTTCGAGCACCGCATGACGGCTTACGCGCTGTTCGTGCTGGCGGCGCTGCATGCGATCGACGCGGCGCGCTCGCGCGCAGGTGCAGCGGCGAGTGGCGCGCTGTTGCTTCTCGCGGCGGTGGGCCTGCAGGCGGTGCTCGGCATTCTCACGCTGCTTAATCAGGTGCCGATTGATCTCGCGCTTTCGCATCAGGCTGTTGCGATCGTGGTGCTCACACTCGCGGTGATACAGGTGGAGCGGCTCGCTTCGCGGCAGTCGACTGCGACGCAGCCGAGTGCGGTTCCGGTTAGCCAGGCAGGTTGATCAGCAATAGCCGTAGATGCCGCACGCATAGGGCAGCCGCCAGAAATAGCCGACCTGCGGTCCGCCGTAGTATGGGCCCTGATAATCGTAGCTCCAGGGGCGGCCGTAATAGCCCGGCAACGTGTTGGAGCCGGGCAGGAGCGGCGTGCCCGGCAGGTTGCGGATATAGCTGCCGATGCCGTACGCCGGCGAGATCAGCGCATCCGGATCGGTCTCGACATAGACCGTCGGCGGTTCCGGCGGCGGAGCGACGGCGCGCCGCTTCGGCGTGGCCGGCAAATCGGCGGCGACAGCGGCTGAAACCGTCAGCATCGCCGCGAGGGCAGGCAGCGTCCAGCGCAACATCGTCGGCTCCGAATCAAGGGGGGCGATCCTCGAACGATGTATGGGGCAGATATGGTTAATGACTGTTAACGGGGGCGATCGCCAAACAGCGCGGCCGTCATTCCGGGGCGGTGCGAAGCACCGAACCCGGAATCTCGAGATTCCGGGTCTGGTCCTTCGGACCATCCCGGTCGGAATGACAGCGGAAAACTAGGCCCCCAGCGCCTGCTCCAGGTCCGCGATCAGATCTTCCTTGTCCTCGATGCCGATCGAGAGCCGCACCACGTCGGGACCGGCGCCGGACTTGACCTTGGCGGCGTCGTCGAGCTGGCTGTGCGTGGTCGAGGCCGGGTGGATGACGAGCGAGCGGGTGTCGCCGACATTGGCGAGGTGCGAGAACAGCTGCAGTTTCGACACCAGGCTGACGCCGGCGTCATAGCCGCCCTTGAGGCTGAAGGTGAACACCGCGCCCGCGCCCCGCGGCGCGTATTTGCGCGCGAGCTGGTTGTACTTGTCGCTCGGCAGGCCCGCATAGCTCACCGAGGCCACCGCCGGATGGCCGGCGAGGAATTCGGCGACCGCCTTGGCGTTGTCGCAGTGCTTCTGCATGCGCAGCGGCAGCGTCTCGATGCCGGTGAGGATCATGAAGGCATTGAAGGGCGAGAGCGCCGGCCCGAGATCGCGCAGACCCAGCACGCGGCAGGCGATCGCGAAGGCGAAATTGCCAAAGGTCTCCTGAAGGCGGATGCCGTGATATTCCGGCCGCGGTTCCGACAGCATCGGATATTTGCCGCCGGTCGACCAGTCGAACGTGCCGGCATCGACGATGATGCCGCCGAGCGAGTTGCCGTGGCCGCCCAGAAACTTCGTCAGCGAGTGCACGACGATGTCGGCGCCGTGGTCGATCGGGCGGATCAGATAGGGTGAGGCCAGCGTGTTGTCGACGATCAACGGAACGCCCGCCTTGCGGGCGACCGTCGAGATCGCCTCGATGTCGGTGATGCTGCCGGCGGGATTGGCGATGGACTCGATGAAGATCGCCTTGGTGCGCGGCGTCACCGCGCGCTCGAAGCTTGCGATGTCATCGGGATCGGCCCACACCACGTTCCAGCCAAAGCTCTTGAACGCATGCGTGAACTGGTTGATCGAGCCACCATAGAGTTTTCGCGCAGCGATGAATTCGTCGCCGGGCTGGAGCAGCTGCTGCAGCACCACGACCTGCGCGGCATGGCCCGAGGCGACCGCGAGCGCGGCGGTGCCGCCTTCGAGCGCGGCGACGCGCTCTTCCAGCACCGCGTTGGTGGGGTTGCCGATGCGGGTGTAGATATTGCCGAATGCCTGCAGGCCGAACAGCGAGGCGGCATGGTCGGCGTCATTGAAGACGAAAGACGTGGTTTGATAAATCGGAGTCGCGCGCGCACCGGTGGTCGGATCGGGCTGTGCACCGGCATGCACGGCGAGGGTTGAAAATCCCGGAAGGCGATCGCTCATTGAGGGCGTCCTGTTCTTGTGGTCTGAAATCGCGCGGCATGCTGATGGCCGCCGTGGCCGCCGTCAAGCTGCCGCTTCACATCAGAATGATTTGGGCATGATCTTGCTACGCATTGTCGCGTTCGCGAAAGGAATCCTTCGCGATTGTCTCAGCTTTGCTCGGTCTTGTTTTTGGCCGCGCGATCGGAGGCCGCGGTGTCGCCGCCGCCGACACTCATCCGATTGAGGGAGAGTCGCATGCCCTGCGTCGGCGCCGGCGGGCGCTTGGAGCTGAGCGTGCGCGAATTCACGCCCATCCAGGAAATCTCCGATGACAAACGGCCATATTCGATCTTGGGGCAGCGATTCATCACGACCTTGATCCCGGCCGCTTCCGCCTTTTCCGCGGCGGCGTCATCGCGTGCGCCAAGCTGCATCCAGATCACCTTCGGCAGCGGATCGAGCGTGAGAGCCTCGTCGACGACAGGCATGATGTGGCTGGAATTGCGGAAGATGTCGATCATGTCGACGGGACGTCCGATGTCGGAGAGCGAGGCGACGAAGGGTTTTCCGAGCAGCTCCTTGCCGACATGGCCGGGATTGATCGGGATCATGTCGTAGCCGCGCTGGGCCAGATATTTGAACGCGAAATAGCTCGGCCGCACATTGACCGGCGAGGCGCCGACCATCGCGATCGACTTCACGCTGTTGAGGATGCTGCGGATGTAATTGTCGGGATAGGCGTCGTGGTTCATGTGATCCTTCATTCGTCATTCCGGGGCGGTGCGCAGCATCGAACTATGGTGCGCAATGGCGCACCTGAGAATCTCGAGATTCCGGGTCGGCTCTTCGAGCCGCCGGAATGACTGCGCAACAAATCACTCATCCCGCCATATCGGCTCGCGTTTCTCGATGAACGCGCCGATGCCTTCCTCGGCATCACGCGCCATCATATTCTCGGTCATCACCTCTGCGGCATAGCGATAGGCGTCCGCAAGGCTCATCTCGGCCTGGCGGTAGAATGCTTCCTTGCCGAGCTTGACGGTGTAGGCGGACTTCAACGCGACCTGCTGCGCAAGCTCGATCGCGGCGCCGAGCTCGGTGCCGGCGGGCACCACGCGGTTGACGAGGCCGATCTCGCGGGCACGGTCGGCGGTAACAGGCTCACCCGTGAGCAGCATCTCCATCGCCTGCTTGCGCGGGACGTTGCGCGACAGCGCCACCATCGGCGTCGAGCAGAACAGGCCGATGTCGACGCCGGGCGTTGCGAACTTCGCATCCTCCGAGGCGATCGCGAGGTCGCAGCTTGCCACAAGCTGGCAGCCAGCCGCGGTCGCGATGCCCTGGACGGACGCGATCACGGGCTTGGGCAGATGCACGACCGCCTGCATCATCGCGCTACAGGCGTTCATCATCTCGGCGAAGAAGGCGCGGCCGCGATCCGGGTCGGTGCGGCGCGCGGTCAGCTCCTTCATGTCGTGGCCGGCGGAGAAGGCGGGGCCGTTGGCGGCGATGACCACGCCGCGGATGGCCTTGTCGTCGCGGATCTCGTTGAGCTCGGCGTGCAGGGTGGCGATCATCGCCGCGGACAGGCTGTTGCGGGCGGCCGGACGGTTCAGCGTCAGGACCGCGATGGGGCCGACGGTCTCGCGCAGCAGGATCGGCGGGTGCGGGGAGGGGGCGCGGGCGGCCTGAACGGACATTGACGCGGTTTCCGTTGGATGATTGCAATGGGATGACGCAGATAACTTAATGTAACAGGGCAAGCGAAGCGAGGGTGTGGAACAGCATGGCGGCAGCGAAAATGACCGTGGCGGAGGTCGAGCAGTTTCTCCGCGACGAGTTTCCCCAGGCCTTCAGCGGCGACGACATCACGATCGAGAGCGCGGATGGCCAGACCTGCCTGTTACGCCAGCGTTTCAGCGAAAGGATGCTGCGGCCGGGCGGAACCGTGTCCGGCCCGACGCTGATGGCGCTGGCCGATTTCGCCATGTACGTAGTGCTTCTGTCCGCGATCGGACCGATCGGGCTCGCCGTGACCACCAATCTCAACATCAACTTCCTGCGCAAAGGCCAGCCCGGGCAGGACGTGCTGGCGGAAGCCCGGCTGCTCAAGCTCGGCAAGCGCCTGGCCGTCGGGGAGGTGAACCTGTTGTCCGGGACCTCAGCCGACCCGATTGCCCATGTCACCTCGACCTATTCCATTCCAAATGTTTGACCTTTTCGCAGGTAAGATAGCACCATATTTTTAAGTTATTGATTTCGCGTAGATAATCTACGTCTTCGGGCATTGACCGCTGAGCGTCTCTTCTCTAGAAAACCGCGCAGTCCGGTGCGGTGTTCGCGCCGATGCTCCCCGTCCACGGAAACTCTGACATGAAAACCTTTTCGGCAAAGCCGGCTGAGGTGACGAAGAAGTGGGTGCTGATCGACGCCAAGGGTCTGGTCGTCGGCCGTCTCGCCACCATCGTTGCCATGCGCCTGCGCGGCAAGCACCTCCCGACCTACACCCCGCACGTTGATTGCGGCGACAACGTCATCATCATCAACGCGCAGCATGCGGTCCTCACCGGTCGCAAGCGCGAGCAGAAGACCTACTACAAGCACACCGGCTACGTCGGCCACGTCAAGGAGCGCACCGCGCGCCAGATCCTCGAGGGCAAGCATCCCGAGCGCGTGCTCGAGAAGGCCGTCGAGCGCATGATCCCGCGTGGTCCGCTCGGCCGCGTGCAGATGGGCAACCTCCGTGTCTACGGCGGCGCCGATCATCCGCACGAGGCGCAGCAGCCCGAGAAGATCGACATCGCCAAGTTGAACCGCAAGAACACGAGGGCCGCATAACATGGCCGAATCCATCCAGTCGCTCGACCAGCTCTCGCAGCTCAAGACGGCGGCCGCGCCCGAGGCGCCCAAGCACGAGAAGAAGGTCGACAAGTTCAACCGCGCCTACGCCACCGGCAAGCGCAAGGACGCGGTCGCCCGCGTCTGGATCAAGCCGGGCGCCGGCAAGGTCACCGTCAACGCGCGTGAGGTCGAGGTCTATTTCGCCCGTCCCGTGCTGCGCATGATGATCGAGCAGCCGTTCTCGGTGGCCCAGCGTTCCGGCCAGTACGACGTGATCTGCACCGTCGCCGGCGGCGGTCTGTCCGGCCAAGCCGGTGCCGTCCGTCACGGCATCTCCAAGGCGCTCACCTATTTCGAGCCGGAGCTGCGCTCCGTGCTCAAGAAGGGCGGCTTCCTCACCCGCGACTCGCGCGTGGTCGAGCGTAAGAAGTACGGCAAGGCCAAGGCCCGCCGGTCCTTCCAGTTCTCGAAGCGTTAATCGCTTCGGTCACATTCGCCGCGAAAGCGGCTTCAATGAGATGCAAAAGGGCGCTGATTTCAGCGCCCTTTTTGTTGTTCGTTTGTACGCAAATTGATGGCGTGTTTCCCGAAAACTTGGGCTCGCGCGAAAACCTGAATGGAACTCGCGGGACATAGCGTCGCATTCGGAAGGGCGCGCAAATCGGATGTGCCGATCGCGTAACTGCTATGTTTTCAAGGGGGCCGACATGATGTCGCTCGATAGCATCACGCTCTATTTGGTTGCCACCATGGTTGCCGCACTGCTCGGCGCCATGATGGTATTCTTTGGCAGGCAGGAGAACAGTCCTGCGCTGAAATGGTGGGGCACCGCCTATCTGCTCGGTGCCGCCTCCGTCGCGTTATGGACCGCGGCCGGCGACAAGCTCGGGCCGCATCTCTATCTGGCGTTAAATGCGGTCGGCTTTGTCGCCTGCGGCATGGTGTGGAATGCCGCGCGCGTCTTCCACGGCCGCAAGCCGAATTGGCCGGGCCTCCTCATCGGCGCGCTCGCCTGGGTCGCTGCCGTCTCGCTGCTCGATCCCGCAGCGTCCATGCTGCGCATGATTGTCGGCGCCGCCATCGTCTCGGTCTATGCGGCGCTGACCGCGAGCGAGCTCTGGGTCGAGCGGCGCAAGAGCCTGCAACGGCGCTGGCCGGCCTTCGTGGTGCCGGTGATGCACGGCTGCGTCTTGATGCTGCCGATCCTGCTCGGCAGCTTCCTGCGCCCGCACGATGCCGGCTTCTCCAGTAGCATCTGGGTCACCGTGTTCGCGGTCGAGCTGATCCTCTATGCCGTCGGCACCGTGTTCGTGATCTTCATGCTGGTGTCCGAGCGCACGGTGACGGCGCACCGCACTGCCGCCTCCACTGATCCCTTGACCGGCATGCTCAACCGCCGCGGCTTCTCGGAAGCCTGCGGACGCGTGATCGAGCGCGAGGCCAAGGCTGGCCGTCCCGTGACCGTGATGATCTTCGACATCGACCATTTCAAGTCGATCAACGACCGCTTCGGCCATCCCGCCGGCGATGAGATGCTGAAACTGTTCTCGACCGTGGTCATCAGCAACTTGCGCATCTCCGACCTGTCGGGCCGCATCGGCGGCGAGGAGTTCGCCGCACTGCTGCCGTGCTCGCTCGAGGAGGGCGTGCTGGTCGCCGAGCGCGTGCGCGAAGCGTTCGAGACCTCCGGCGTCGTCGTCGATGAAGGCCCGGTCGACACCACTGTCAGCATCGGCGTTGCGGGCGGCCCGGCCGGCACCGAACTCGAGGTGCTGCTGGCCTCGGCCGACACTGCGCTCTACCAGGCCAAGCGCGGCGGCCGTAACCGCGTCGAGGCGGCGGAGGAGCTGCCGCTGTCGCTGGAGAACTGGCGCCGCCAGAGTGCTGCGCGGACCGGCGCGCAGCAAGCGCGTCCGGCCACCGCCTGAAGCGCGGGAGCGGCTGCGGTAAGCCTCTGTTTACCATTCGATCCCTACCATCGCGGTCATGGAATCGATCCCCCGACAGAACCCGCAGGCTGCCCTGATGTCGCTCGAAGCCGCCGCAAGCTCGGCGCGCGGCGGCTTCGCCTGCCTGTTCTCCACGGCGGATGAATACGAGAGCGCGCTGATCAACGAGCGGCGCGCGCAGGGGCGCTACACGCAAGGGCGCAGCTACTGGCCGGTCGCGCTGTTTATCGGCTGCACGCTCATCGTGGCAGGCACCGCGCTGCTGTTCGCCTGAGAGCGACGCATTTTTGGCCGGGCAGGGCGCCGTTTCGGCGCCTTTTTCTTTGCCCCGGTCTGCGGTAGACACGCCCATCAAACAAAGAAGGGTGGAAACCGATGGTCACCGAGATCGCGCAAATCGACGTCAAGCCGGGCAGCGAGAAGGACTTTGAGGCCGCCGTCGCCAAGGCCAAGGCCGCCTTCGGCCGCTCCAATGGCTTTTGCGGTTTCGAGCTGCACAAGTCGATCGAGAAGCCGCAGCGCTACCGGTTGATGGTGAAGTGGGCGACGCTGGAGAATCACACCGTCGATTTCCGCGGCTCGGAGAATTTCACCGAGTGGCGCGGCCTCGTCGGCCAGTATTTTGCCGCGCCCCCGGAAGTCGAGCACACCGAGACCGTGCTGACGACCTGAGCGACTTCAAGACGCCTTACGCCGCCTCGGCCAGGGGCGGCGTCTCATACGTCTTGAAATGGTCGATCATGACCTTGGCGATGGCGACGAGGGGCAGCGCCAGCGCAAGGCCCCAGATGCCGAACACAACGCCGAGCAGGATCTGGAACGCGAACAGCGTCGCCGGCGGGATGTCCAGCGCCTGCCGCTGCAGGATCGGCGTCAGCACGTAACTCTCCATGGCGTGCACGCCCATGAAGAGCAGAAAGGCCGACAGCGCCGGGATCCAGCCCGAGGCGAGGCTCGCCAGCACCACGACGACGCCGGCGATGATGGCGCCAACGGTCGGGATGAAGGCGAGCAGGCCCGCTTGGATTCCCAGGATGAACGAGCCGGGGATGCCGATGATGGCAAGCCCGATCCAGGTCACGGCGCCGACTGCGATCATCACCACGATCTGTGCGATCAGCCACCGTTCCAGCGTTTCGCTGATGTGGTCGATGATGAGGGCGGCGCGGCTGCGATGCTTCGCCGGTGCCAGGAACAGCAGGCCATCGTGATAGACGCCCGGCTGGGCGGCGAAGGCGAGGCCCAGAAACAGCACGATGAAGATGTTGCCGACGGCGCTGATAGCGCCGAACAGCAGCTTGAAAGTCTGGCTGACGATTGCCCCGCCGCTCGAGGCAAGCGCGCCTGCGCCCGGCAATCCGCCGTGCGAGGCGGGGTTCGGGGCGGGCGTCGGCGTTGCATCGCCGGTGGCGGCGGGCGCGGCATTGCCGAGATCGAACACGCTGGTGTCGATGCCGTGGTTCTCGAGGAAAGAGCGGACGTTTCCGATCTGCGACTTGATGGTCTTGCTCAGCACCGAGGCCTGCTCGGCGATGGTGGCGCCGCCGAGATACGCGACGCCGGCGAGCATCAAGGCCAGCACGATGCAGACGATCGCGAGCCGGACCGGATGGGGCAGCGGGACGCGGCGGCCGAGCGCACCCGTCAGCGCGTTGAGGCCGACGCCGAGTAGCATGCCGGTGAAGATCAGGAGCAGCGTAGCGGCAAAATACCAGGTGAAGACCAGGAGAGCCGTGAACAGCACGACGCCAATGCCGCCGACCGAGATCGCCCAGGCAAGGTCGGCGCGCGTCCGGGGGCGTTGGTCTGCTGGAATGGTCACATCATGTCCTTTTCGGCGGCTCCGGGTGGCGCACTCTTTCGACAAACGCGCGTCCGATCAAGACCGCGTCAACGCGCTGGTTTGACGCTGCCGCGCGAAGGGTGCAGAGCGATGAGGAAGAACAGGTGGGGGGCGCTTGAGTTTCATCAGCAAGTGGGCCGGTCTGCTCGGGCTTCTGGCCGTGCTCGTGATCGGCGACCAGATCCGGATCAACCGGCCCGGCCACAAATATCGCCTCACGGTCGAGGTGACGACGCCCGACGGGATCAGGACCGGGTCCGGCATTCTGGCCGTCGTGCCCGACCGCAACTATAATCGCGGCGGCCGCACCACGATGCGCGGGGAGGCGGTGTTCGTCGATCTCGGCCAAGACCTCCGCCAGGGCAAGAATCTGGTGGCATTGCTGGCGCATCGGCAGGGCGGCAAGCTCGATCTCGACGACATCAACTATGTGGCGCTCCGCGCCTACGGCGCCGCGCGGGGCAACCGCGTCTCGTTCAACGACATCAGCCGGCAGACAGGCATCGTCCCGGTGCAGGGGGGAGCTCATTCCCGTGCTGGTGAGCTTCGCCGATCCCAGGGACCCTGCGAGCGCGCGCCTTGTCGCCGCCGACCACGCGGAGACGGTTCTGGGCGACGGCTATGCCATCCACAGTCTCACCGCCGAGGTGGTGCCCAACGGGTTCTGGCCGATCGATTTCGGCGGCGTGCTCGGGGAGCCCGTGACGCGCGGAATCGATGCGAAACTGCCCTGGCTGGCTGCGCCGGGCGATCCCGCCGCAACCGCTCTGAAGGCTGCCGGCCTGCCCGACCTGGGGGCAGCCGAGGCCCGGGAGGCATTTGCGCGAAAATAGCATTGCCGTCCCGCGATCCCCTCTGTTGAATTTGTTCCATCCCAAGGGCATGTTTGAGGAATCTTTTCTCGGCGGGAGGTCGGAACGGGAGATGAGAAAGCCGGTCGTCGGCGTGATCGGGAATGCCCATCGCGTCGAAAATCGATTTCAGGTCCAAATGGTCGGCGAGCGGAATTTGCGCGCCGTGGCCGAGGTCTCCGGCGGTCTGCCGGTGATGTTCGCGGGAGCGCCCGATATCACGGACATCGCTGCGCTGCTCGACACCGTCGACGGCATCGTCCTCACCGGTGCCCGCGCCAACGTCCACCCGACCCGCTTTAACGTCGACCCTTGCGAGAAGCACGAGCCCTACGACATCCACCGCGACGAGGTCGCGCTGGCACTCTCGGTCGCCTGCGTGTCCCGCGGCATTCCGCTGTTCGGCATCTGCCGCGGCCTCCAGGAGATGAACGTCGCCTTCGGCGGCTCCTTGCATCCGGAGATCCGCGAGATTCCGGGCCGCATGAACCACCGCATGCCCAGGCTCGAGAACGGCGAGATTCATCCCGATCCGACCGTGGTGTTCGCCGATCGCCACGACGTCGACCTCACACCGGGCGGGGCGTTCGCAAAACTGCTCGGCTGCGAGAGGATCAGGGTCAATTCGCTGCACGGGCAGGGCATCCTCGACCCCGGCAAGCGCGTGCTGATCGAGGGCGTCGCCGAGGACGGCACCATCGAGGCGATCCGCATCGCGGAAGCCCCGACCTTCGCGCTCGGCGTGCAATGGCACGCCGAGTACGATCCGCAGCGCAATCCGATCAACCGGAAACTGTTCGAGGCTTTCGGTGAAGCGATGGTGGCGAAGCAGAAGGCAGCGGCGTAGACGCTGGCTGCCCTCGCGATGACGGGGAGTTGTGTCGAGCTGATCTCGCGCGCTACGTTGCTGACCGGATTTTTAGGTCTGGAATTGCACCCCGATGATGCGCCACACGGCCGCCGCCTTTGTCCTGCTCGCGTCCCCTGCATTCGCCCAAACCACGCCGCCGCGGGAAGGCCCGATCACCTGCGCTTCGCCCGTTGCGCCCGACGATACCGAGCGAACCCTGAAGCAGCGCTTTGGCAAGGATGCCGTAGTGCAGGACCTGCCGGGCGCCGAGGGCGAGAAGTACAAAGGCCTCGTGCTGTTTCCGAAGGCGAGGGACCGCCGCATCGAAATCGCCTTCACCGACGACAAGGCCATGCGCGCCTCCGGCCTGACATTGCGCGACGCAGGCAAGACCAGCCTCTGGAGCGTCAATGGCGTCACGATCGGATCGAGCCTTGCCGACGTGCAGAAGGCCAACGGTAAGCCGTTCCTCGTCAGTGGTTTCGAATGGGACTATGGCGGCTTCGTCACCGACTGGAAGGGCGGGGCGCTCGGCCGCCCGCTGCAAGGCGGCTGCACCGTCACGATCCGCTTCGACAAGAAATCCGCCGCGCCCAAGTCGTTGCTGGGTGATGGCGTGAAGGCGCCCTCCGACAACGCGACTCTGGTGAAATGGGCGCCTGTGGTGACGGAGATTGGCGTGAATTTTCCGGACAGATAGCAAAATCCGGGATAAGGTAGCGCCTATTCTTAGCTGCAACTGCCGCGATAGTGTGGCAAGTGCGCAGTGCCAACTATATGATGTGACTATTTTTGCGTCTTGGGCGTGGGGGCCGGCGCATGAGTGCTCGTATTTTTGCAGCGTGCCTTGCCGCAGCTCTGTTGCTGGGCTGCTCGATCCATCCGGTGCCGGAGGATGTCACCGGCGTGAACACCTATCACATCGTGAGGCAGATCCGCTGCGAGGCGCGCGAGGCGATCAAGTCGGTCGTTCTCGAACGGCTCGATGCCCTGGCGAGGCACGACGACAAGATCGCCCAGGACGTCTTGCAGCGATATCAGGACGATCCCGGAATCCATCGCCGATTTCACGCCCGCGGTGTTTCGGGGGCCCCAATATGAGGCGGTGCGGCACGCGTTCAACGTGATTTATTCGGCTGCGATCGCCTACAATTTCGATCTCACGATGACCGAGGACAACAACCTCGGCACGACCATCAACACGATCGGACCGTGGACACAGAGATTCAATCTCGGCCTCGGCGGCAACGCAAACCGCCAGCGCAGCAACGAGCGGACCTTCACCATTAGCGACACTTTCGATTTCCTGATGAGGACTCTGAACAGGCCGGGGCAGGTACGGAAACAGCGCTATTGCGAGGGTTTCATCGTCACCCAGGCAAACTACGTCTATCCCATCGCCGGCCGCATCGGCGTGGACAAGTCCGTACGGACTTTTCTCGAACTGACTTATTTTGGCAATCTGGCGGGAGACAAGGACAATCCGGGCGGCAGCAATGCTCCCAACATGGCCGACAAGTTGACGTTCACAACGACGCTCGACGCTACGGCGACGCCGATGGTTACGTTCACGCCGGTCAGCGCCGGATTCCAGGTGGCCGACGCTTCGATCACTGGGACCGCGCGGCGTTCGGATGTTCACCAGGTCACGATTGGGCTGGCGATCCTGCCGAGTTCCGTCACGGAAGTCGCTGCAATTCGATCCTACGTCTTCTCGCGGGAGGTGGGTGTCCCGGCAGTTGCGTCGCGGAATGCCACGACAGGCGCGCCCATCACCGTCGGCAATCGCGTCACCGCGGTGACCACGACGCTGGCTGAGAAGTACGCCGTCTGGGCGATTGACCAGCTCAAGAGTCGCGAACTTCAACTCATACCGGCTCGCTGATCAAGGAGGCTGTCCATGGCAAGATCAACGTCGAGATCGAAAAAGGGCGCTGTCAAGAGCAAGGCGTCGAAGAAAGCTTCGAAGAAGAAGGCGTCGAAAAAGAAAGCGTCAAAGAGGAAAGCGTTGAAGAGGAAGGCGTCAAAGAAGAAGTCCTCGAAGGCCCCGAAGAAGGCTAGGAGGAGCGGCCGTGGTGGAAAGAAGAAGGTCCCGCAGGTCCCGCCGTTTCCTGATGACGATTTCGAGTTGGGTCAGCCCGCTCCGAGAGCACCGGTCGCCAGGCGCGCGAGGAAGGTCCCCCAGGTCCCGCCATTTCCCGATGATGATCACGAATTGTAGGAGGCGGCGGCGACCCGCCGATCCTGCGACAGGTCCGCTCGCTCCATCCGCCGTGCCCGATAGGCCTGCGGCGACATCAGGGTCAGCTTGCGGAAGGCCTTGCGAAAACTGCTCTCGTCCTCATAGCCGGCCGCACGCGCGATAGTCTTGACCGGCTGCATCGTCGTCTCCAGCAGCGTGCGCGCGTGCTCGACGCGGCGGCGCGTGATGAAGGCCTGCGGCGGTTCGCGCGTGAGCGCCTGGAACTTCCGGTTCAGCGTGCGCTCGCTGAGGCCAAGCGCCTCGGCGAGGCGTCTGACCGTCATCGGGCTGTTGCCGCTGCGGCGAACCAGCAGGTCCGCCTTGGTCAGCAGCGGGTCCTGCGACAGCAGGTAGCCGACGGGCATGAAGATCGATTGGGTGCGCTGCGCGGTGTCGATGACGACGTAGTCCGCGCATAATTTGGCGATCTCCTTGCCCTCGACCATCTCGATCAGCCTGAGCAGGAGATCGACCCACGACATCGGTCCGGCCGCACAGACGATGCGGTCGGCAACGGTGATGACGGCGTCGGGTGCGAGGTCGATCGCGGGATGGCGCTGCCGCAGCTCGCTTTGCAGCCACCAGGTGATGGTGGCGCGACGATTGTCGAGCAGGCCAGATCCGGCCAGGACGAACACGCCGCTGCAAAAGGCGCCGATCAGCCGGCCGCTTGCATGCTGCTGCCGCAGCCAGGCTCCTGCACGGGCATATTGCGGCTGGAGCCGCTCGGCCGTGACGTGATCGACGAGGTTGCCGGGGACGAGGATCGCATCGAAGCGGCCGCGTTTGCCGACCGCGCCATCGACCGCGACCATCTGTCCGCCGCCGGCGCGCACCGGTTTGCCGTCGAGCGAGAGCGTCTGAAGGGCGAAGCGCGATCTTGTGCCGCTCTGCTGCATCACGTGATTGGCAAGCGCGAGGATGTCGGCGATGCCGGCAATCGCAGAATGCATGCAGCCTTCCAGTGCGAGAACCGCGAGCTTCATGACGTCTCCAGGCAAGTGCGCCCATCTTATCCGACCGGAACGGCGGGCCGGTGGCGGAAATTGCCCGATCTCTGGCTTGTCCGCCACTGCCGTGTTGGCGGCGTCAGGTCCAATCTCGCGCTGTCGTCACACCACATGATTGGAGAGAGACATGCCATACATCACGATTTCCACCGTCCGAGGCATCCTGGACGCCGCGCAGAAGAAGGCGCTGCTCGAGCGCATCACCGACCTGATGGTCGAGGTTGAAGGGCAGGGCAGTCCGGACTTCCGCCGCAACGTCTGGGTCAGGATCGAGGAGCAGGAGCCCGCGCACTGGTCGCTCGGTGGCATGCCGCTGACGAGCGAGATCATCGCCGGCACGTTCGGTGCGATCGGGGCGGACGGGGTGCGGGTCCGGCGGCCGTAGCGGTGCAGAATGCACGGGCGGATCAGCCAAAGGCATGGTCCGCCACCGCCCTGTGCGCAGGGCTATTCCATTGCATCGCACAATCACGACGATGGTCTGCACGCGGCCACATTGAGGTTCGCAAGACGCGCACCATATGCTCTGCAAGGGAGCACTGCCGTGCAGACCATGAAGGCGGCCCTCGTTGCGGCGATTGGCGTCGTGGCTTTGATCTGCGGCCTCCGTCCCAGCCCAGCGGAGGAGAACAGCCGCCTTGCACTGATAGTTTCGATCGACGGGGCCATTGGCCCTGCGTCGGCCAGCTACGTGAAGGAGGCTTTGGCCAAGGCAAGCGAACGTCGCGCCGAGGTCGTGCTTCTGAGAATGAATACTCCCGGCGGTCTCAATTCCAGCATGCGCGAGATCATCGCCGATGTGCTGGCCTCGCCGATTCCTGTCGTCGGTTACGTTGCTCCCTCTGGCGCCCACGCGGCGAGCGCGGGGACC
Organism: Bradyrhizobium genosp. SA-4 str. CB756; assembly: GCF_000473125.1. Classification (NCBI taxonomy): domain Bacteria; kingdom Pseudomonadati; phylum Pseudomonadota; class Alphaproteobacteria; order Hyphomicrobiales; family Nitrobacteraceae; genus Bradyrhizobium; species Bradyrhizobium genosp. SA-4. Next base: position 2,655,723 of record NZ_KI421499.1, read on the forward strand.
TATATCCTTTATGCGACCCACATCGCGGCGATGGCGCCAGGCACCAATATCGGTGCCGCGACGCCGGTGCAGATTGGCGGGCCGCTGGGCGGTGCGCCGGACAAGGGCGGCAAGGACAAGAAGGACGGTGACCAGCAGAGCGAGCCCAAGGATCAAAGCAAGGATCAGCTCAAGGATCCAATGACGGCAAAGGCGACCAATGATGCGGTTGCCTTCATCCGCAGCCTTGCGGAGCTGCGTGGCCGCAATGCGGAGTGGGCGGAGAAGGCGGTCCGTGAGGCTGCCACACTTTCCGCCAACGGCGCGCTGGCGGCTCATGCCATCGATCTCGTCGCGCGCGATCAGGCTGAATTGCTGAGACAACTCGATGGCCGTGAGGTGGAGGTTGCAGGCGGCAAGACGCAGCGCCTCGTGACCAAGGATGCTGTCGTTGAAGCCATCGACCCCGGACGGATATCCCGCTTCCTGGCGGTCATCACCGATCCGAACGTGGCGTTCATTCTCCTGATGGTCGGCATCTACGGCGTGATCTTCGAGTTCATATCTCCCGGTGCAGTCGCCCCGGGAGTCGTCGGCGCGATCTGCCTGCTGATCGGCCTCTATGCGCTCAATTTGCTGCCGGTCAATTACGCCGGCCTCGCCCTGATGTTGGTGGGACTCGTGCTTCTCACCGTCGAAGCCTTCAACCCGACCGTGGTGATCGGTTTGGGAGGGGTCATCGCTTTCGTGCTGGGAGCCCTGATGCTCTTCAGGGGCGAGGCGCCTGGCTACCAGCTGTCGTGGTGGGTAATCGGCACCACCGCGGCTGTGTTCGTAGGTTTTGTGCTCGTCGTGCTTGGTTCGCTTCGGCGCGCCGCCAAAGCTCCCGAACGGGTCGGTGCGCAGGCCATGCGAGGCTTACCCGCCGAAGTTCTCGATTGGAGCGGGAGCGAGGGTCATGTCTTCGCCCACGGTGAGCGTTGGCAGGCGCGCGGCGCCGAAACCTTCAAGCCCGGAGAGAGGGTCGAGGTCGCCAACGTCATCGATTTGACGCTGCTGATACGGCGCGCATCAGCCCGAACCGGCGAGGGAGGTCCATCATGATGCTGGAATATCTGACCTATGCGGTGCTCGCGCTGCTGGTCATCATGTTTCTATCCCAAGCCATTCGAATCCTGCGCGAATACGAGCGTGGCGTCATCTTTACGCTCGGGCGCTTTACCGGCGTGAAGGGCCCGGGCCTCATCCTCCTCGTTCCGATCGTGCAGCAACTCGTCAAGGTCGATCTAAGGGTGATGGTGCAGGTCGTGCCGCCGCAGGACGTGATTTCGCGGGACAACGTCTCCGTCAAGGTCAACGCCGTTCTTTACTTCCGCATCGTCGACCCCGAGCGCGCTATCATCAAGGTCGGCGATTACATGGCAGCCACCAGCCAGCTCGCCCAGACCACGTTGCGCTCGGTGCTCGGCAAGCACGAGCTCGACGAGATGCTTGCCGAGCGCGACAGGTTGAACGCCGACATCCAGGAGATTCTCGACAAGCAGACTGACGTCTGGGGCATCAAGGTCACCGGCATAGAGATCAAGGACGTCGATATCAACGAAACCATGGTGCGCGCGATTGCCAAACAGGCCGAAGCGGAGCGCTTGCGGCGGGCCAAGGTGATCAATGCAATGGGTGAGCAGCAGGCGGCCGAAAAGCTGGTCGAGGCCGGCCGGATTCTCGCGCAGGAGCCTCAGGCGATGCAGCTGCGTTACTTCGCGGCTCTGCACGACATCGCGGGCGAACGGTCGTCGACCGTCGTTTTTCCGCTGCCGACGGGCTTGCTCGATCATTTCTTGCCGCGGCGCGACAACCCGTAGCCACAAGCGCGACGGGGTGATCACGACAATGCCAAACGAAAAGGCGCTCCTCTCGGAGCGCCTTTTGCTTGTCGTGTAGAGTTCGAGCCGCTTAGCCCGAATAGTACATGTCGAACTCGACCGGGTGCGGGGTCATTTCGAAGCGCTCGACTTCGGTCATCTTCAGCTCGATATAGGCGTCGATGAAGTCGTCGTCGAACACGCCGCCGTTCTTGAGGAAGCCGCGGTCCTTGTCGAGGTTTTCCAGCGCCTCGCGGAGCGAGCCGCAGACGGTCGGGATCTGCTTCAGCTCTTCCTTCGGCAGGTCGTAGAGGTCCTTGTCCATCGCCGGACCCGGATCGATCTTGTTCTTGATGCCGTCGAGGCCGGCCATCAGCATCGCGGCGAAGCCGAGATAGGGATTGGCAAGCGGATCGGGGAAGCGCACCTCGACACGCTTGGCCTTCGGCGAAGCGGTGTAGGGGATGCGGCAGGAGGCCGAGCGGTTGCGTGCGGAATAGGCCAGCAGCACCGGGGCCTCATAGCCCGGGACCAGACGCTTGTAGGAGTTGGTCGACGGGTTGGTGAAGGCGTTGATCGCCTTGGCGTGCTTGATGATGCCGCCGATGTAGTGGAGGCAGGTCTCCGACAGGTCGGCGTACTTGTTGCCGGCGAACACCGGCTTGCCGTCCTTCCAGATCGACTGGTGCACGTGCATGCCCGAGCCGTTGTCGCCATAGACCGGCTTCGGCATGAAGGTGGCCGTCTTGCCGTAGATATGCGCGACCTGGTGGATGCAGTACTTGTAGATCTGCAGGTGGTCGGCCATCAGCGTCAGCGTGTCGAACTTCATGCCCAGCTCGTGCTGGGCGGAAGCGACCTCGTGGTGATGCTTCTCGACCTTGACGCCCATCTTGGCCATGGCACCGAGCATCTCGGAGCGCATGTCCTGCACGGAGTCCTGCGGCGGGACGGGGAAGTAGCCCGCCTTGGTGCGGATGCGGTGGCCGAGGTTGCCGCCCTCATATTCCGTGTCGGTGTTGGTCGGCAGCTCCGAGGAGTCGAGGCGGAAACCGGTGTTGTAGGGGGAGGAGGAGAAGCGCACGTCGTCGAACACGAAGAACTCGGCCTCGGGGCCGACGAACACGCTGTCGCCCACGCCCATCGACTTCACCATGGCTTCCGCCTTCTTGGCGATGCCGCGGGGGTCGCGGTTATAGGGCTCGCCGGTGGTCGGCTCGAGCACGTCGCAGGTGATGACCATCGTGGTTTCGGCGAAGAACGGATCGATCGTCGCGGTCACCGGATCGGGCATCAGGCACATGTCGGATTCGTTGATCGCCTTCCAGCCGGCGATCGAGGAGCCGTCGAACATCGTCCCTTCGGCGAAAATGTCCTCATCGATCATGCTGACGTCGAACGTCACATGCTGCCACTTGCCGCGCGGATCGGTGAAGCGCAGGTCGACGTATTTGACGTCGTTGTCCTTGATCGATTTCAGGACGTCTTTGGCGGTCTTCATGCATACCCCTTTTGGCTCTGCGGGTCGGTTTCCAGGTGAGCAGATTTGTTCTCGCTTTCGGCGAGTTCGAGCAACCGCACAAACGAAATCAGGCCGCCGAAGCAGCCTTTTTTCTTTCAGAGTGTCGCAAAATTCGGGATAGCACCCGGCTCAGATAGCGTCCAGCCCGGATTCGCCGGTCCGGATGCGGATCGCCTCTTCGATGTTGGAGACGAAGATTTTTCCGTCGCCGATGCGGCCGGTCTGCGCGGCGCGGCGGATCGCGTCGATCGCGCGCTCGACCAGATCGTCGCCGATCACGATCTCGATCTTCACTTTGGGCAGGAAGTCGACGATGTATTCTGCGCCGCGGTAAAGCTCGGCATGACCCTTCTGCCGGCCGAAGCCCTTGGCCTCGGTGACGGTGATGCCTTGAAGGCCGACTTCCTGAAGCGCTTCCTTCACCTCGTCGAGCTTGAATGGCTTGATGATGGCTTCGATTTTCTTCACTGCGCGCCTCCCGGCCTTTCGATCAAATAGCAACGTCTTCGTCAGGATGCGCTTTTCTCACGCACGATCGTGTCTTCGCTATGCCGGGATCCCTGACCAGTCCGGCAACAACGGCCGGCCACACCCTGATAAATGCCAGTGAGCACGACAAACCGAAGCGGCTTCCTCGAAAGCAGGGTCTATGCCAAGTTGCAAATGCCCTGATTATTGGAGCGTTATCAGCCTTTTAACGAGCATCTCCGATAGGTGGCGCCGACCGACCCAAAATACCGAAGACTATGAAATAGGCAAACGGTTCAATATGTGTGCAGACAGGTGTTCCCGGCGTCCGATCGGCACGAAAGATGCCTGTTGAAGAGGCGTTTGTACCAGGGAAGTGGCATGGAAGTACTGACCAACGCCGAAATGCAGCGCGCTGACCAGCTCAGCATCGCCGCGGGCACGCCCGGCTTCAAGCTGATGCTCAGCGCGGGGCAGGCGGTCGCCGAGGCCGCCAATGCGCTGGTGGAGGAGGGGCCGATCCTGATCGTGGCCGGCCCCGGCAACAATGGCGGTGACGGGTTTGTCGCAGCCGCCGAGCTCGCCGCGCAGGGGCGAGAGGTCTCGGTGATCCTGATGTGCGAGCGCGACCAGCTCCAGGGCGATGCCGCCTCTGCCGCGCGCGGCTGGAAGCATCCGGTGCTGCCGTTCAATCCGCAGGCGATCGGAAGACCCGCGCTGATCATCGACGCGCTGTTCGGCGCCGGCCTCAGCCGGCCCGTCGAGGGCGAGGCGCGCGAGATGATCGAGGCGATCAACGCCAACGGCGCCCCGGTGCTCGCCGTCGATCTGCCGAGCGGCATCAACGGCACCAGCGCCGCCGTGCTGGGCGTGGCGGTCAACGCCACCGAGACCGTCACCTTCTTCCGCAAGAAGCCTGCACATCTGTTGCTCCCGGGCCGGATGCATTGCGGCCGCGTGCGCCTCGCCGACATCGGCATCGAGGCGCCGGTGCTGGACGAGATCAGGCCGCAAGTCTTCGAGAACGATCCCGACTTCTGGGGCGCAGCCTTTCCGGTGCCGCGCATCGACGGCCACAAATATGCACGCGGCCATGTGCTGGCGGTCTCGGGCGATGCGGCCGCGACCGGCGCCGCACGGCTCGCCGCGCGCGGGGCGCTGCGCGCCGGTGCAGGCCTCGTCACGCTGGCAACGCCGCGCGACGCACTCGCGATCAACGCGAGCGCGCTGACCGCGGTGATGGTCCGCCCCGTCGACACCGCGATCGAGTTCGGCGAGCTGCTCGGCGACCAGCGCTACAACACCTGCATGATCGGTCCCGGCGCTGGAATCGGCGATCGCACCTGCGATCTCGTCCACACCGCGCTGAGCGCGCAGCGGCATCTGGTGCTGGACGCCGATGCGCTGACCAGCTTTGCGGCGAATCCCGAGCGGCTGTTCGAATCGATCAAAACCTCGCAGGACAATGCGGTGGTGCTGACGCCGCACGAGGGCGAATTCCCGCGCCTGTTCTCCGATCTCAGCAACAAGCATCCGGGCCGCTCCAAGCTCGAACGCGTGCGCGCCGCCGCCGAACGCTCCGGCGCAGTCGTGCTCCTCAAGGGCCCGGACACCACGATCGCCGCGCCCGACGGCCGCGCCACGATCGCTGCCAACGCGCCACCCTGGCTCGCCACCGCCGGCGCCGGCGACGTGCTCGCCGGCATCATCGCCGGGCTCTTAGCGCAGGGTGTGCCGGCCTTCGAAGCCGCCAGCATCGGCGTCTGGATGCATGGCGAGGCGGCCAGCGAGGCGGGGCCCGGCCTGATCGCGGAGGATCTGACCGAGACGCTGCCGGCCGTGCACCGGCGGATCTATAATGCGCTGGGGGTGGAGTACTAGTGCTCAGGCAACTTGCGCTCACCGACATGGGCGCCGCGGCGCAGGTTCATCGGATCGCGTTCGACCAGGTGATGTCGTGGCTCGCGGGCCTGCACACGCCGGACGAGGATCTCTGGTTCTACCGCGAGCGCGTTTTTCCGACATGCCAGATCTGGGGCCGCTTCGACGATGACGAGCTCATCGGGATCATCGCCTTCAGCGACGGTTGGATCGAGCAGCTCTACGTGGTTCCCGCGGCCCAGGGCCGCGGCGTCGGCAGCGAACTCCTGGTCGTCGCCAAAGGCGCCTGCGAATGCCTGCAGCTCTGGACTTTTCAGCGCAACGCGCTGGCGCGGCGCTTCTATGAGGCGCGCGGTTTCATGCTGGTCGAGGAAACTGACGGCGCGCGGAACGAGGAGAAAGAGCCCGACGCTCGGTACCTCTGGACGCGGCCGGGCCGACAAGCCCGGTAGGATGGGTAGAGCGAAGCGAAACCCATCATCTCAAACCTTGGCGCGATCTTGATGGGTTTCGCTGCGCTCTACCCATCCTACGAAGGCTCATTCCACCCCGTACCACCGCACCAGCCGCGGCGCGGCCCAGTCGGTCGCGACGGATTCGAGCAGCCATCGTCCGGGCGACGTCGCGGCGAAGGCGATGCGCTGGGTCTGGCCGGGCTCGACCGCGAGCGTGTCGAGCCAGTAGGGCTTCCAGCCGTCGTCGAGCCTGTCGAGCAGGCGGAAGGGATGGCCGTGCAGGTGGAAGACGGTCGTGATGGGGGCGGGGTTCTTCAGGGCCAGCACGACGGTGCGGCCGGTCTTGGCGCGGAAGGCGGGTGCCGAGGCGGTCGAGAAGTTTGCAGGCTTGATCCAGCCGGCCTCGGCCGCTCCGAGCGCGACATCGAACCGCAGGGCGCCCTTCAGATCGAGCTTCTCGGGGAGATCGTTTGGCGGCAGGGGCTGTGGCGATGACAGCGGCGCTCGCCGGTCCAGTTGGCCTGATATCTTGAGGCTGCCCACTTGGCGTGCCTCTTTGCCATCATGCAGCAGGAACGCGGCCGATGCGGCCGTATCCACAAACGCGTCGGCGCGTCCGCCGGGGGCCAGCACGAGGGCGCCGTTGCGCGCCGGGAACGGCTCGGCCGGCTGCCCGTCCAGGGCCATGACCCGGACCTCATGGCTTTCCAATTTGATCGCCAGAACAGAACGTTGGGAGCCGTTGATAAAGCGCAGCCGTAGCCGCTCGCCGGCCGCAGCTGAGAGTTCGAATGAAGCCATTCCATTCATCGTATAGAGAGGCGTCGTGCCGTCCGCCTCTCGGCCCGGCGGAAGCGCAGTCCCGTCCGGCCGCAGGCGCCATTCCTCGATCAGGAGGACCACGTCACGATCGACGGCGACCCGGCTCGACTCGGTGGCGATGATCGGAAGCGGGCGCGCGGGCTGCTTCTGGACATCCTCGAAGAGCCGGAAGTCGGCCAGCAGGGTTCCCGCATTAGGTATTGGAATAACTGACGTTTCTGTCGTGTCCGGTGCCGCCGGCGCGCGGCCCCGGAGCGGATCGGCCCCGGTCGGGGCATTGAGGCCGTACCAGACTGGCGCAAGCGGCACAGGCAGGTCGTTCCGGAACACCACCTGGCAGCCGTCGAAACGCTTGAGACGGACGTCGCCAAGGTGGCTTACGGCGGCAAGCTCCCAGATTGGTGTAGGCGGCTGTCCCGGCCTGAGAGCCAGCGTTGCCGCCCTGGCCTGAAGGGCGAGCTGGGCGGTCATAAGCGGGCCCGCGCCGCCGGCGATCAACCCGGCCGCCGAGGCGCCGAGGGAGACGCCAATTGAGGCGCCAAGCCCGGCCAAAACGTCGCGCCGATCGGGGGCAGATATCCGCGTTTTCATGCGCGATCCGGACCATGCCGCGCTGGATAAGTCCAGCCATCGTGCCTACGTAAAGCTTGCCTCCATCGGGCCATTTTTTTGCTGCGAACAGTCAGGCACATGTTATAAGCCCGGCCGCCCGCGGCATCGCGGCCGGTCTTGATGCAAATTCACGCGGGCGTGGCGGAACTGGTAGACGCGCTGGATTTAGGTTCCAGTGACGAAAGTTGTGGGGGTTCGAGTCCCTCCGCCCGCACCAAGCGCTTCTCGCGTTTGCACGGATTACGAGGGCCTGCTTCTCGTGGACGTTTTGTCCGCCGGAGGCCGGTTCGATGAACCACCGGCGTTGAGGCATTCGCCTCGCGCCGGATCGATTAATGACAGCGTCCCGACGCGCAATGTGCCGGGACCGAGCGAAAAGAAGATTGGACGCCATGCAGGTCACAGAAACCCTCTCGGAAGGTTTGAAGCACGAGTTCAAGATCAGCGTTCCCGCGTCTGATCTCGACGCCAAGGCCGGCGCCAAGCTCGTCGACCTCAAGGACAAGGTCCGCATCAACGGCTTCCGTCCCGGCAAGGTGCCGGTCACGCACCTCAAGAAGGTCTATGGCCGTTCGGTGATGGCCGAGACCATCGACCAGACCATCCGCGACACCAACACGCAGCTGTTCTCCGAGCGCGGCTTCCGCCTTGCGACCGAGCCGAAGATCACCATGCCGACCGAGCAGGCCGAGGTCGAGGAGCTGCTGAACGGCAAGACCGATCTGACCTACACGGTCGCGATCGAGGTTGTGCCGTCGATCGCGCTCGCCGACTTCAAGAGCTTCCAGGTCGAGAAGCCCGTCGCCGAGGTCTCCGATGCCGACGTCGACGAGGCGATCAAGCGCATCGCCGATTCCAACCGCACCTATGCAGCGAAGGGCGAGGGCGCCAAGGCCGCCTCGGGCGACCGCGTTACGATCAACTTCAAGGGCACCATCAGCGGCGAAGCGTTCGAGGGCGGCACCGGCGAGGGCATCCAGGTGCTGATCGGATCCAACACCTTCATCCCCGGCTTCGAGGAGCAGCTCATCGGCATCGGTGCCAATGAGACCCGCACGCTGAAGGTGTCGTTCCCGAAGAACTACATGAACGACAAGCTCGCTGGACAGCCGGCCGAGTTCGAGACCACCGCGACCCTGATCGAGTCGCCGCAGGATCTCGCGGTCGACGACGAGTTCGCCAAGACGCTCGGCCTTGAATCGCTCGACAAGCTGAAGGAAGCCGCGCGCGAGCGTCTGGCTGCCGAGTTCGCGACCGCGACGCGCCAGCGCGTCAAGCGCGCGCTGCTCGACCGGCTCGACGAGGCGCATCGCTTCGAGGCTCCCCCGTCGCTCGTCGAGGAGGAGTTCAATCTGATGTGGAACTCGGTCAAGGCCGAGATGGACTCCGCCGGCAAGACCTTTGCCGACGAGGACACCACTGAGGAGAAGGCGAAGGAAGAGTACCACAAGATCGCCGACCGCCGCGTTCGGCTGGGCCTCGTGCTCTCCGAGATCGGCGAGAAGAACAAGATCACCGTGACCGACGACGAGGTCGGCCGCGCCGTGATCGAGCGTGCCCGCCAGATGCCGGGCCGCGAAAAGGAAGTCTGGGATTTTTACCGCAACAACGCCCAGGCGTTGGCCCAGCTTCGTGCACCGATCTATGAGGACAAGGTCGTCGACTTCATCCTCGAGCTCGCCAACGTGACCGAGAAGAAGGTCTCGCGCGAGGACCTCTACAAGGACGACGAGGCGGAAAAGACCGCCGCCTGAAAGCTTTGAAACAGCCTTCTATTAAGGATGATCAGCGAAGGGGCCCAGCTAGCCAGATGGCCGGCTGGGCCTCTTTATGCGAATCAGCTTCAACGGCCTGATCGATTAAGCCTTAATTCGTTCAGGACTTGTCTGGCACGAATTGGGCTATATCTGTCGCTAGCTCTTCTACGAAAGTTCCTGCATCACGGGACGTCCATCTGCCTTCCGGCACATCCAGCCAAAACTGGCGGCCAAGACTGGCGATGTCCGCCTCTCAAAAACCCTAGGTGACTCATGCGCGATCCGGTTGAAACCTACATGAACCTCGTGCCCATGGTGGTCGAGCAGACCAACCGTGGCGAGCGCGCCTACGACATTTTCTCGCGCCTTCTGAAGGAGCGCATCATCTTCGTGACTGGTCCGGTCGAGGACGGCATGTCGACGCTGATCGTCGCGCAGCTGTTGTTCCTCGAGGCGGAAAATCCGAAGAAGGAAATCTCGATGTACATCAACTCGCCGGGCGGCGTGGTGACGTCGGGCCTTGCGATCTACGACACCATGCAGTTCATCCGTCCTCCGGTCTCCACGCTCTGCACCGGCCAGGCGGCCTCGATGGGCTCGCTGCTGCTCGCCGCCGGCGAGAAGGACATGCGCTTCTCGCTGCCGAACGCGCGCATCATGGTGCATCAGCCCTCCGGCGGCTTCCAGGGTCAGGCCACCGACATCATGCTGCACGCCCAGGAGATCCTGAACCTGAAGAAGCGGCTCAACGAGATCTACGTGAAGCACACCGGCCAGACCTACAAGTCGATCGAGGACGCGCTGGAGCGCGACAAGTTCCTGACCGCGAACGACGCCAAGGAGTTCGGCCTGGTCGACAAGGTCATCGACAAGCGCGCCGAAGAGCCGGCGCCGGCGAAGGCCCCGTAACACTACTGGGCTGCAGCGGCGATCCCTGGGAGAATACCCCGGGGATCGCGGGACACCGTCAAGGCGGTGTTGACGTTACGGACGTCTGTGCGCGTCGCAAAAAAAACGCCGTTTGCGCGCTGCGATGGGCACAAAGTTCCGCTTTCGTGCTTGTTTTTCGTGGCAATCCAGCAACGCCGGGGTGATTTCCATCACTTCGCTCGTGCCAAGACCGGAAATCACGGTATTGTCACGGGTAGCCGGCGGCCCCCGATTAGCGAATTCTTGATAGTCGGGTGACAGCATGGTTGGCTACGCATGATCGGCTATGATCGCGGGAGAATCGAGTGACCGTGATTCGCACGGGATGTAACGCGTAGGGTCTTTTTTGGTACGGAATTTGCTCTATTTGAACTTCATACCGGCCATTCGTGCCGGGATGGAGCGATCGAGCGAGACGATCGAACCGCGGACGGAGACATGAATGAGTAAGGTTGGCACGAGCGACTCCAAGAACACGCTATATTGCTCGTTCTGCGGCAAGAGCCAGCACGAAGTCCGCAAACTGATCGCGGGTCCCACGGTCTTCATCTGCGACGAGTGCGTCGAGCTCTGCATGGACATCATCCGCGAGGAGAACAAGTCCTCGCTCGTGAAGTCGCGCGACGGCATTCCGACGCCGAAGGAAATCTGCAAGGTGCTGGACGACTACGTGATCGGCCAGAGCCATGCTAAGAAGGTCCTGTCGGTCGCGGTGCACAACCACTACAAGCGCCTCAACCACCAGACCAAGCACAACGACGTCGAGCTCGCGAAGTCGAACATCCTGCTGATCGGTCCGACCGGCTCGGGCAAGACGCTGCTCGCGCAGACGCTCGCCCGCATCCTGGACGTGCCGTTCACGATGGCGGATGCGACCACGCTGACCGAAGCCGGCTATGTCGGTGAGGACGTCGAGAACATCATCCTGAAGCTGCTCCAGGCCGCCGACTACAATGTCGAGCGCGCCCAGCGCGGCATCGTCTACATCGACGAAATCGACAAGATCAGCCGCAAGTCCGACAACCCCTCGATCACGCGTGACGTGTCGGGTGAGGGCGTGCAGCAGGCGCTGCTCAAGATCATGGAAGGCACGGTGGCTTCGGTCCCGCCGCAGGGCGGCCGCAAGCATCCGCAGCAGGAGTTCCTGCAGGTGGATACCACCAACATCCTTTTCATCTGCGGCGGTGCGTTCGCCGGCCTCGAGAAGATCATCTCGGCGCGCGGCCGGTCGACCTCGATCGGCTTTGGTGCCCAGGTGCTCGCGCCGGAGGACCGCCGGACTGGCGAGATCTTCCGTCACGTCGAGCCTGAGGACCTCCTGAAGTACGGCCTCATCCCCGAGTTCGTCGGCCGTCTGCCCGTCGTGGCGACGCTCGAGGACCTCGATGAGACCTCGCTGAAGAAGATCCTGACCGAGCCGAAGAACGCGCTGGTGAAACAGTACCAGCGGCTGTTCGAGATGGAGAACATCGAGCTCACCTTCGCCGACGAGGCGCTCGGCGCGGTTGCCCGCAAGGCCATCGAGCGCAAGACCGGCGCGCGCGGCCTGCGCTCGATCCTCGAGGCGATCCTGCTCGAGACCATGTTCGACCTGCCGGGCCTGGAAGGTGTGGAAGAAGTCGTGATTTCGCGCGAAGTCGTGGAAGGCACGGCCCGTCCGCTCTACATCTACGCCGATCGCTCCGATCGCGCGGTCGAGAACGCCAGCGCCTAAATTGCGGCGCTGGAACGCTCCGAACGTCTTATCAGTTGAGGGCTGCGGAATGCTTCTCCGCAGCCCATGTTGCGTCGCTTACCTGTGTGCGTAAGCGCCTGATGGCGCGCGTATTTCAATGACTTGACACCCCCCGGGTCGATAGCCACCTAATGTCGGCGGCGAGCGAGAATTCCGTTCAAGATTCGCCGCTGTTCCGATCCGGCAAGCCTGGTCCAACCTGCGAATGGTAGACCGGCTCTGTCGATCACCTCGGCACCTTGTGGCGGTTGCGCATGAGACAGCGGGCTGCGTGCAAGGGGGCAAAGCAAAAGGAAAAGGCCATGACTAATCCAAAACCCCGGCCAACCATCGTCCATGGCGAGGCGCACGCTTATCCCGTGCTGCCGCTGCGCGATATCGTCGTCTTCCCGCACATGATCGTGCCGCTCTTCGTCGGTCGCGAGAAGTCGATCCGCGCGCTCGAAGAGGTGATGAAGAACGATGCGCTGATCATGCTCGCGACGCAGAAGAACGCGTCCGACGATGATCCGGCGCCCGATGCCATTTACGAGACCGGTACGCTTGCCAGCGTGCTCCAGCTCTTGAAGCTTCCCGACGGCACCGTGAAGGTGCTGGTCGAAGGGCTCGAGCGTGCGCGCGTGCAGAAATACACCGATCGCGCCGACTACTATGAAGCCACCGCCGTCGCGCTCGCCGATACCGATGCGAAGTCGGTCGAGGCCGAGGCGCTGGCGCGCTCGGTCGTGTCCGACTTCGAGAGCTATGTGAAGCTCAACAAGAAGATCTCGGCCGAGGTCGTCGGTGTCGTGCAGGCGATCACCGATTTCGCCAAGCTCGCCGACACCGTTGCCTCGCATCTCGCCGTCAAGATCGCGGACCGCCAGGGCATCCTGGAGACGCTGTCGGTCACCACGCGCCTCGAGAAGGTGCTGGGCCTGATGGAGAGCGAGATCTCGGTGCTGCAGGTCGAGAAGCGCATCCGCTCGCGCGTCAAGCGCCAGATGGAGAAGACCCAGCGCGAGTATTATCTCAACGAGCAGATGAAGGCGATCCAGAAGGAACTTGGCGACGACGATGGTCGCGACGAGCTCGCCGATCTCGAAGAGAAGATCTCCAAGACCAAGCTCTCCAAGGAAGCGCGCGAGAAGGCGCAGCATGAATTGAAGAAGCTGCGCCAGATGTCGCCGATGTCCGCGGAAGCGACCGTCGTGCGCAACTATCTGGACTGGCTGCTGTCGATCCCGTGGAACAAGAAGTCCAAGGTGAAGAAGGATCTGGAGGCGGCGCAAGCCATCCTGGATTCAGATCACTACGGTCTGGAGAAGGTCAAGGAACGCATCGTCGAGTATCTCGCCGTGCAATCCCGCGCCAACAAGCTGACCGGTCCGATCCTGTGCCTCGTCGGTCCTCCCGGCGTCGGCAAGACCTCGCTCGGCAAGTCCATCGCGAAGGCGACGGGGCGCGAATTCGTGCGCGTCTCGCTCGGCGGCGTGCGCGACGAGGCCGAGATCCGCGGTCACCGCCGCACCTATATCGGCTCGATGCCCGGCAAGATCATCCAGTCGATGCGCAAGGCCAAGTCGTCCAACCCGCTGTTCCTGCTGGACGAGATCGACAAGATGGGCGCCGATTTCCGCGGCGATCCGTCCTCGGCTTTGCTTGAGGTTCTCGACCCCGAGCAGAACGGAACGTTCAACGACCACTATCTCGAGGTCGACTACGATCTCTCCAACGTGATGTTCATCACGACCGCGAATACGCTCAATATTCCCGGCCCGCTGATGGACCGCATGGAGATCATCCGGATCGCGGGCTACACCGAGAACGAGAAGGTCGAGATCGCGCGCAAGCATCTGATCCCGAACGCGGTGTCCAAGCACGGCCTGGACTCCAAGGAGTTCTCGATCGACGACGACGCGCTGCTGCTGCTGATCCGCCGCTACACCCGCGAAGCGGGCGTGCGTAACCTGGAGCGTGAGCTCTCCACACTCGCCCGCAAGGCGGTGAAGGAGCTGATGATCTCCAAGAAGAAGTCGGTCAAGGTCACCGAGAAGACTCTGGAAGAGCTGCTCGGCGTGCCGAAGTACCGCTTCGGCGAGATCGAGAGCGAGCCGCAGGTCGGCATCGTCACTGGCCTTGCCTGGACCGATGTCGGCGGCGAGCTGCTGACCATCGAAGGCGTCATGATGCCCGGCAAGGGCAAGATGACGGTCACGGGCAACCTGCGCGACGTCATGAAGGAATCGATCTCGGCGGCGGCGTCCTACGTCCGCTCCCGCGCGATCAATTACGGCGTCGAGCCGCCGCTGTTCGACCGGCGCGACATCCACGTGCACGTGCCGGAGGGCGCGACGCCGAAGGACGGTCCGTCCGCGGGCGTGGCGATGGCCACCGCGATCATCTCGGTCATGACCGGCATCCCGGTCCGCCACGATGTCGCGATGACCGGCGAGATCACGCTGCGCGGCCGCGTGCTGCCGATCGGCGGCCTCAAGGAGAAGCTGCTGGCCGCTGCCCGCGGCGGCATCAAGACGGTGTTGATCCCCGAGGACAACGCCAAGGATCTCACGGAGATTTCCGATGCGATCAAGGGCGGCATGGAGATCATCCCGGTCTCCCGTCTCGACGACGTCGTCGCCAAGGCGCTGGTGAAGAAGCCGGTGCCGATCGTCTGGGAAGAGGACACCAAGGTGACGGTGAAGCCGGACGGCGATGAGGCCGCCGGCGGCCTGACCGCTCACTGAGAACGCAGTTCAAAAAGATGATAAAACGGCGCCTTCGGGCGCCGTTTTTGTTTTGAGGGAAGGGGACGCGGGCGATGCAGGTCGACGGACAATGCCATTGCGGGCAGATCACCTTTGAGGCCGAAGTCGACCCTGAGGCGGTCTCGGTGTGTCACTGCACCGACTGCCAGACGCTGACCGGCTCGCCGTTCCGGGTCACCGCGATCTGCACCAAGGCTGACGTCAAGCTCACCGCCGGCACGCCCAAAATCTATGGCAAGCGCGGCGACAACGGCCGGATGCGCTTCCAGCACTTCTGCGCCGAGTGCGGTTCGCCTTTGTTCACCAACGGCGAGGGCGACCAGGCCGACGATTGGGGCATCCGCTGGGGCAGCATCCGCCAACGCGACCAATTGCGGCCCGTCAGGCAGATCTGGTGCCAGTCGGCTGCAGTCTGGATCGACGCGGTGCCGCTGCTGCCGGGGCGGCCGAGGGATTGAGGTCGGGCTTGCCTAGCCATAGCTCGCTGCGAAAAGCCGGCCTTCGCTCTTTGGGCTCCGGCGTGGCATCCTGCGTCGCTGCGCGAGCGCAGGCTGGTGGGCGGTCACGGATTCGAACCGCGGACCCTCTCGGTGTAAACGAGATGCTCTAACCAGCTGAGCTAACCGCCCAAGTGCGCCTCTTTAGCGCCCCGGTGGGTGCCGAAGCAAGAGCCGAGCGCGTCGCGAACTGACTCCAATTTGCGGCCTTGTCGGGGGTTTCATGCTCGATACGGGCAGGCCTGCAGCGGGCCCGCTGCAGGGCAACCCTCTTTCGTAGCGCGGATCGTCGTCCGGCGAGGAGGCGATCGTGCTCACGGCCGCCGTGCAGCGCCTCAACTCCCGTCTGATATCAGGCTGTCTTGGTGAACATCGTCAGAACACCGTCGGCGATGTTGATCGCGATGACTTGCGACGAACTCAAGCCCTTGGCCTTGAGCACGGAGGCGGCCTGCGGTGTGGCGTCGATGGACTGCCGGAGCGACTGGATGTCTTGGTCGCTTGTGTGCGCCACGAGTTCATCGACCTTCGCGCGCACGGCCGGCTGCAATTCTTTGACGTCCACAACCTGTATGCTCCGGATCACTGTGCTGGACTGTGTGGACGGCTGTTCGGTGCCGGGTTGCGACGATGCGCCCTGTGCCTGCACCAGAGCAGGTGTTCCGAGGGAGAGAACTGCAACGATGACGGATGCCGTGAAGCTGCGCATGGTCCATGCCTTTCCGGATTTGAGGAACGGCGAACCTATCGAGGAAATCTGGTTGGCATCTGATTCCGGTGTGGCCGTTCGGTGAAACCAATGCGGCCGCAATGCGCACAGATGAGACACGGTGCGCGGGTCCGATGATGCCTACGGCAAGGAATTAGCTCAGCTGGTTAGAGCATCTCGTGTACACCGAGAGGGTCCGCGGTTCGACCGCCCACCAGCCTTCGCTCGCTTCGCGAGCTACGGCTGGGCAGGCCAGCCTCCGAACTTATTGACGCGAAGCGAGCCAAGGCTGCCACGCCGAAGCCCAGCGGGGCGAAGGCGGGTGTTTGGAGGCGTGCCTCGGATCGGCAGACCCGATCCGATCGGTGACAGGGGCGCGATGGCTGTCGCGCCAACTGCGGTCGCTGCCGACCCTGATCTATCCGCGATCTCAATTGCACTCTTCGACCTGGTAGCTGGCGGCCGCCCCCCCCCATTTCTGGACGACGCGGCATCCAGGTCTCACGGGGCGACAGCCGCCGGTATTGCAGATGACCTGCCCTGAGGCCTGGGGCTTTGCCGGGGCGGACTCCACTTTCTTGCGCTCCATGTCCCGCTTGCTTGCATCATTGCGCGCGGCGTCTGGCTTGTTCTCCTGCACCTTTGCGCATTCATTGTCGTCGTTGACGCGGTAGCCTGCGCGGCAGGCGATCTTCACGCAGGCATCGCCACTCGCCTTGAAGCCGTGGTCGCAGACCAGTGGGCAGACCCGGCTTTGCTTCGCCTTGACTGCATCGAGCACGTCGTAGCCCAGCAGCCTTTCGTCAAATTTGGTTCCGGCATATTTGTTGTACTGCGCCAACGCAGCCTGCGATGAGGCCGTCCAGATGCCATCCGCAGGCGCCGGGTGACATCCGACACGGTGCAGCTCGAGTTGCAGAACCTTCGTCAGCTCCTCGGTCGACATCGTCGGCCGCGCTAAAGCCGACGGCGGCGCGATCGCCGCGACCTTTTGCTCGCCTTCTGCGGGCTTTTGCTTGTCAGCCAGCACTTTCGCCGCTGCGGCCTCCGCTTGCAGCCTGCGTTGCTCGGCTGCGGCCGCCTTGGCTTCCTCGACCTGCTTGGCCTTCTCGGCGGCAAGCCGTTTCTCCTCGGCCACCCTGGCTGCCGCCGCGGCCTTCTCTTGCTCGGCCTTGTTGGCGCGCTCGGCGGCGAGACGGGTCTTGGCTTCTTCCGCCTGGCGCGCCTTTTCGGCTGCGGCGGCGCGCGCTTCTTCTGCGGCAACGTTCTTCAGCTGCGCGCGGGCGAGGCCGGCATAGAAGCCGTCGGGATAGGCCTGCAGGAAGGCCTCCCAGGCGTCCCGGTTTCCCGCCTGCAGCGCCAGCTCGTAGTCCCGACGGATCGCGTCCTGCGGGTTCGCTTGCGGCCCCGTGGTGACAGCAGGCTTGGCCGGGACCAACGACACGTCGTCGCCGCCGAGCGAGCCGTAAACATAAGGCTCCTGCTTGTAGCCGGTGTTCTTGAGAACATCGTCGCGGATGAAGCCGAACGCCTTGCGCAGGTCGAGCCCGGGCGTGGGGAGGCGCTCGACCAGCGCCGCGGCGAACGGGCTGTTCTTGGAGTCGCCGTCCGAAGCTGTCGAGCCGGCCTTTGCCGCGAAAGCAATCATGGTGTTCGGGCCGGTCGGCTCGACCTTGGCGAGGCCGCGCCCGATCGAGCGCGCGGCCATGGTCCGCTTCATGGTCTTGGCGAATGGATTGTCCCGGCAGGCATCGAGGATGACGAGCCGGAGTTGCATGGCCGGCTCGACCGCGAACAGAGCGCGATCCAGCGGCAGCGTCTCGTCGAGGACATCGCTGTCGGTCTCAAGGCTGGCATCCGTGGGGATCAGGTAGTTGACGCCGTCAAGCTCGATGCCGTGACCCGCATAATAGACGACGGCCACATCAGCCTCACGCGTCCTGGCACCGAAGTCGCGTAAGGCCCGGCGCATCTCCGCAGCGTTGAGGTCGAGCTTGATATCAACCTGGTCGAACCCGGCTCTCTTCAGCATGCCGCCGACGAGAGAGGCGTCGTTCACGGGATTGGCGAGCCTCGGCGCGCTCTTGTAGGCGGAATTGCCGATCACGAGCGCCACGCGCTTTTCCGCGTGCGCTCCTCCGCAGTCCAAACAGATGAAGGTCAATAAGACCAAAAAAATCCGAGTCGCGCCCATTGCAGCCCCAAATCGCAATGTGATCAGAGTAGTCGCAGAGTGCCATCGCGGCAAAGGCCGCTGTGTGATGAATGTCACAGGCGCCTGCTGCCGCGCCAGAGCCCAACGGGCGGAGGCGGGCTTTTACCAGGCATCCGGCGCCCTGAAAGAGACTCGTGGCGGGTCCAAAATTGCCTTCCTTCGGTCATCTTTTAGATCGCACCGCGAACCACCGTTCCAGTTCCCTTAATTAGCGTGGAGTATCGCCGTGATGAGTGATCTTCGCACGAAGTTGGAAAGGTACGAGTCCAAAGCCGCTCACTGCATGAAAGCAGCTCAGGAAGCGAGCGACGAAGCCGGCAAGGCTTTTTATGAGGAGCTTGCCCGCTATTATGACGAGCTGGCAACGGACTTCCGCCGGGTTCTTGCGAAGCGAACTGGAGCCTCGCTGGCGGCCGAATGACTTTGCGGAGCGCATTGGCATAGCGCAGCTCGGCAGTAAGTCCTCTCACCGTCCGTCAATCTGTGACGCCGCGCAACGCGGCGAGAACGGAGGCATGTCTCGCCGGCAGGTGGACAGAGCAACCTCGGTTGACGGCGTCATTGCTTTTCGGCATCGGGGTCTTTCGACCGAGCTGCCAGAGAGGCCCCCATGGAACAGCCAAGCGGACACGAGCAAAACGCCGACCAGATCGCCTATTGGAACGGCCCGAGCGGGCAGCGCTGGGCCGACCGCCATGCGGCGCAGGAGAAGCTGCTCGGGCCGATCGCCGACGTCCTGATCGACCGTGCCAAACCAAAGCCGGGCGAGCGGGTGATCGATGTCGGCTGCGGCTCCGGCGCGACGACGGTCGCGTTCGCAAAGGCGGTTGCGCCCGATGGCCTTGCGCTCGGCCTCGATGTGTCCGACCCGATGCTGTCGCAGGCGCGCGCGTTTGCGCCAAAGGGTCTGCCGCTCGATTTCGTGCTGGCGGATGCGACGGTCCATCCATTCGAGCCGGCGAGCTTTGATCTCCTGGCCTCGCGCTTCGGCGTGATGTTCTTCGCCGATCCCATCGCGTCCTTCAGCAATCTCCGCCGTGCGCTCAAGCCTACAGGGCGGCTCGCTTTCGTCTGCTGGCGCGAGCCGAAGGAAAACCCGTGGATGATGGCGCCGCTGATGGCGGTCTACAAACACGTGCCGAAGATGCCGCCGGTCGGGCCGGAGGAGCCGGGCCCGTTCGCCTTCGCCTCGGAAGAGCGCGTGATGCGCATCCTCAAGGGCGCCGGCTTCGCGGACGTCGCGATGGAGCCGCACAATCTCCCCATGGACATCGCCATCGGCGGCGGTCTCGACGCCGCCGTCGACGGCTCGCTCCAGATCGGCCCCGCCAGCCGCGCGCTGCAAGGCCATCCGCCGGAGACCTATGACGCTGCCAAAGCCTCGATCCGCGAGACGCTCGCGCCGTTCCTGAAGGGGCAGAGCGTGGCGCTGCAGGGTGCGATCTGGATCGTGACGGCGAAGGCGGCGTAGAGAGTTTGCTGCTCAGCGTCGTTCCAATCCCCGGTGTCGTCCCGGACAAGCGGAGCGCAGGTCCGGGACCCATAACCACGGGGAGAAGTTTGACGAGGACTCGTGGTCGTCGGCTCGCGCCGCGACTTCTCCCTGTGGTTATGGGTCCCCGCGTTCGCGGGGACGACACCGAGCGAGCGGCAGCGATGCGCGCCACAACGGTCGCCGTCCCTCACACCACATCATCCGGCGCCAGCGCGCAGCCGTTGTCGGGATGCGTCTCCACCTGAAGCGTGGTGTGGCCGATGCGGAACGATGTCCTCAGCAGCTGCGCGGTCTCCATCAGGAATGCATCGCCGGTGCCGGCGGGCATGACGAGATGGCAGGTCAGCGCCGTCTCGGTGGTCGAGATCGGCCAGACGTGGAGATCGTGAATCCCTGACACGCCCGGCCGCGCCAGCAGGAACGCCTTGATCGCCGCAAGGTCAGTGCCCTTCGGGGCTGCGGCCATCGACATGTCGATCGAGCCGCGCAAGAGGCTCGTCGTGCTCCAGAGGATGGTGGCGCAGATCACGAGGCTGGTGACGGGATCGAGCCAGAGCCAGCCGGTCCAGATGATCAGCGCTGCCGAGACCACGACGCCGAGCGAGACCGCGGCGTCGGCCGCCATGTGCAGGTACGCGCCTTCGATGTTGATGTCGTCCTTGCGGCCGCTTGCGAACAGCATGGCGGTGAAGCCGTTGATGAGGATGCCGATGCCGGCGACCACCATCACGGTGACGCCCGCGATCGGCTCCGGCTCGCGCAGGCGCAGGATCGCCTCCCAGCCGATTGCGCCAGTCGCGACCAGCAGAAACACCGCGTTCGCCAGCGCCGCCAGGATGGTCGAGGCACGGAAACCGTAGGTGAAGCGGCCGCTCGGCGCGCGCTTTGCCGCAACCGAGGCGCCCCAGGCCACGACAAGGCCGAGCACGTCGGACAGGTTGTGGCCGGCGTCCGCGAGCAATGCCGTGGAGTTGCCGATATAGCCATAGACCGCTTCGGCGACGACCAGCGCGGTGTTCAGGGTGATGCCGATCGCGAACGCCTTGCCGAAATTGGTGGGCGCATGGACGTGTCCGGCACCATGCGCGTGGTCATGGCCATGGCTGTGACCATGATCATGCCCGTGGCCGGCATGATCATAATGGTGATGGCTGTGATGGTCGTGGCTTGCCAATTCTAGCGCTCCGCCAAGTCAGCCGCCATTGTAGGCGCTTCGCCCGCGGCGTCACGGCGGAACAGCACATAGAGCGCCGGCAGTACCAAGAGCGTCAGCACCGTCGAGGAGATGATGCCACCGATCACCACGGTCGCGAGCGGCCGCTGCACCTCGGCGCCGGCGCCGGTGGCGAGTGCCATCGGCACGAAGCCGAGCGAGGCGACCAGGGCCGTCATCAGCACGGGGCGCAGACGGGTCAGGGCGCCTTCGCGCACGGCTTCCGCAATGGGCCGACCCTCGCTGCGCAGCCGCTCGATGAAGGCGATGATGACGAGTCCGTTGAGCACGGCGACGCCCGACAGCGCGATGAAGCCGACGCCGGCGCTGATCGACAGCGGGATGCCGCGCAACAGCAGCGCCGCAACGCCGCCGGTCAGCGCCAACGGCACGCCGGAGAACACCAGCGCCGCATCCGCCGCCGATCCCATGCCCATGAACAGCAGCAGGAATACCAGCAGTAGCGCCACCGGCACGACGATCGTCAGGCGCTTGGTGGCGGAGACCAGCTGCTCGAACTGTCCGCCCCAGCCGATCCAGTAGCCCGGCGGCAGCTTGACCTTTTCGGCGACGGCTGCTTCCGCCTCGCTCACGAAGGAGCCGAGATCGCGCGCGCGGACGTTGGCGGTGACGACGATGCGCCGCTTGCCGTTCTCGCGGCTGATCTGGTTGGGGCCGGGCGTCGTATCGACGGTTGCGACCGACGACAGCGGCACGTAGCGCATCTGAGCGAGGGGAGAGCCTGACAGCGCTGTGCGGATCGGCGCGCTGGCCGCGGCGTCCTCGCCTGGCGGCAGCGGGATCGGGATGGCGCGGATCGCCTCGAGATTGCCGCGCAGCTGCTCCGGCAGGCGCACGACGATGTCGAAGCGGCGGTCGCCCTCGAACAGCTTTCCGGCCGACTTGCCGCCCACCGCGATCTCGACGATGCCCTGCACCTCACTGATGCTGAGCCCATAGCGGGCGAGCGCCTGACGATCGAGGCGGACGGTGAGGATCGGCAGGCCCGAGACCTGCTCGATCTTGACGTCGCTGGCGCCGCGGATGCCGCGGATCGCCGCCTCGACCTGCTTTGCCGCGCCTTGCAGGATGTCGAGGTCGTCGCCGAAAACCTTGATGCCGACGTCGCTGCGCACGCCGGAGATCAGCTCGTTGACGCGAAACTGGACCGGCTGGGAGAGCTCATAGGCGCTGCCGGGAATGTCGTCGGCGGCCTTGTCGATGGCTTCGATCACCTCCGATTTCGGCTTGTCCGGGTCGGGCCATTCGGCGCGCGGCTTCAGCATGATGTAGCCGTCGGTCTGCGCCGGCGACATCGGATCGGTGGCGACCTCCGCGGTGCCGATGCGGGTGAAGAACTCCTTCACCTCCGGAATCTGCATGATGCGCTTTTCCAGCGCCTTCTGGAGGTCCAGCGACTGGGTGAGGCTGGTGCCGGGAATCCGGATCGAGGCCAGCGCGACGTCGCCCTCGTCCAGGCTCGGAATGAACTCGCCGCCCATTCGCGAAGCGGCGATGCCGCTCGCGACCACGATGACGACGGCCATGATCGCGACGGCGGCCCGGTTGTCGATGGCAAAGCGGAGCAGGGGGAGATAGGCGCGCTTTGCCATCCGCATGAACAGGTTTTCGTGCTCGGAAACCTTGCCCGTGACGAAGATGGCGACCGCCGCCGGCACGAAGGTGATGGAGAACATGACCGCCGCGCCGAGCGCCATCAGCACGGTCAGCGCCATCGGCGTGAACATCTTGCCCTCGACGCCCGTCAGCGTCAGCACGGGCAGGTACACCACCGCGATGATCAGCGTTCCGAACAGGCTCGGCTTGATGACGTCGCTCGACCCGCGCTGGATCGCGCGCAGCCGTTCGGAGGTCGTGAGCAGGCCGCCTTTCTCGCGCTGGGCCACCGCCAGCATGCGCAGGCAATTCTCGACGATGATCACGGCGCCGTCGACGATGATGCCGAAGTCGATCGCACCGAGACTCATCAGGTTGGCGCTGACCTTGGTCTCGACCATTCCGGTGATGGTCATGGCCATCGACAGCGGAATGACGCAAGCCACCACCAGCGCGGCGCGGATGTTGCCGAGGATCAGGAACAGCACGGCCACGACCAGTGCCGCGCCTTCCACAAGGTTGTTCTGGACCGTGCGGACCGTGGCCTCGACCAGATGGGTGCGGTCGTAGACGGTTCGCGTCACGACGCCGTCGGGCAGCGATTTGGCGATGTCCTCGAGACGCGCCGCGACACGACGCGCCACCGTGCGGCTGTTCTCGCCGATCAGCAGCATGGCGGTGCCGAGCACGGTCTCCTCACCGTCGCGCGTCGCCGCGCCCGTGCGCAAATCACGGCCTTCGGTGACGGTGGCGATGTCCCGGATCCTGACAGGATTGCCACCGCGCGAGCCGATCACGACATCCTGGATCTCGCTGATGCTGCCGACTTGGCCCGGCGACCGCACCAGATATTGCTCGCCGTTGCGCTCGATATAACCGGCGCCGACATTGGCGTTGTTGGCGGCCAGCGCCGTCATGACGTCGCGAAAGCCGAGCCGGTAGGCCATCAGCTTGCCGGGGTCCGGCAGCACGTGGAATTGCCGCTCGAAGCCGCCGATGGTGTTGACCTCGATCACCCCCGGCACGTTGCGAAGCTGCGGCCGGATGATCCAGTCCTGCACGGTGCGCAGGTCGGTCAGCGAGTAATCATGGCCGCCTGGTGCCTTCGCGCCCGCCTTGGCCTCGACGGTGTACATGAAGATTTCGCCAAGCCCGCTCGAGATCGGTCCCATTGCGACCTCGACGCCGGCCGGCAGCTGGTCCTTCACCTGCTGGATGCGCTCGCCCACGAGCTGCCGGGCGAAATAGATGTCGGTGCCGTCCTTGAAGACCACCGTCACCTGGCTGAGGCCGTAGCGCGACAGCGAGCGCGTGTAGTCGAGCTTGGGCAGCCCGCCCATCACGGTCTCGACCGGGAAGGTGATGCGCTGCTCGGTTTCGAGTGGCGAGTAGCCGGGCGCGCGGGTGTTGATCTGCACCTGCACGTTGGTGATGTCGGGTACGGCGTCGATCGGCAGGCGCTGAAAATTCCAGCCGCCGAACGCGACGGCGCCGAGCGCGAGCAGGAGGACCAGCCAGCGCTGCTTCAGCGAGGCGGCGATGAGGCGCTCAATCATGCTCGGCCTCCCCCTTGCCCATCTCGGCCTTCACCACAAAACTGTTCTCCGCGACGTAGTGCTCGCCGGCGGAAAGGCCTGCCTTGATCTCGACATAGCGCGGGTCGGAGTCGCCCAGCTCGACCGGCCGCGCCTCGATCTTGTCGCCATCCTCGCGCACGAACACGATGGTCTTGTTCTCCAGTGTCTGGATCGCGCTGCGGCGCACGGCGACCGCGACATTGCGGGCGGCGAGGATCAGCCGCGCCGTGACGAACAGGCCGGGACGCAAGCGTCCGTCCGGATTTGGCAGCACCACGCGCGCCAGCGCGGTCTGGGTCTCGCTCGAGCCGATCGGCGCCATGTAGGAGATCGTGCCCTTGATCTCGCCGCGGCCGTCGTCGGGGTCAATCAGCACCTCGTCGTTCAGGCGCACGCGCCGCAGATC
The DNA here is from genome assembly GCF_000473125.1 of Bradyrhizobium genosp. SA-4 str. CB756. Lineage (NCBI taxonomy): Bacteria > Pseudomonadati > Pseudomonadota > Alphaproteobacteria > Hyphomicrobiales > Nitrobacteraceae > Bradyrhizobium > Bradyrhizobium genosp. SA-4. Next base: position 2,680,222 of record NZ_KI421499.1, read on the forward strand.
CTGCCGGTAGATCGACAGATCGACCCAGATGGTGGAGAGGTCGGCGACGACGAAGGCCGGCTTCTGCTCGGAGGCGTATTCGCCGAGCGAGATCTGGCGCTCGATGACGGTGCCGGCGATCGGCGCCTTCAGCTCGTAGACCGTCAGGCTCTGGTTGCTCTCGATGGCGGCGAGCAGGTCGTCCTTGGCGACCTTGTCGCCGATGCGCTTCTGGATCGATTTTGCAAGCCCGGGAAAGCGGGGAGTGACCTGAACCACCGCCTCTTGGTTGGCGCGCAAGATGCCGTTGAAGGACAGCGTGTCGGTCAGCGTCGCGCTCGCGGCCTCCGCCAGCGTCACGCCCGCTGCGGCCAGCTTGACGTCGGAGATGCGGATGCGGTCGGCGCCGTGCTCATCCTGCTCGACATGATCGTTCGGCTTTTTCTGTTCGGAATGCTCGGTATGGTCGGTGTGCGCGACCTTGGACGGCGCGAGCAGGGAATAGCCGTAAGCGCCGAACGCGGCGGCCACGACGGCAACGAGAATGGTGGAGACTGTCTTCATCGTGCGCTCTCCCGCGCGAGCGTGAAGGGATTGCCGACGAGGCCTTCGATGGTGGCAACGCCGACATGGAAGTTTTGCAAGGCCTCCTGCTCGCGCAGGCGCGCCTGCGTCACGCTCGCCTGGGCGTCGAGCACTTCGAGCAGGGTGAAGCGGCCCTGGCCGTAGCCTTGCGAGATCGCTTCGGACGCTTCGGTCGCCTTGGGTATGGCGGTCTCGCGCAGCACCGCGAGCTCGCGCAGCGAGCCTTGCACCGCGTCGTAGGCGCGGCCGGCGACCACGATCAGCGTGTTGCGGCTCGCCTCGCGCTCGGCCTTGGTCTTGGCGAGGCTCTCCTGCGCCGAGAGGATGTTGCCCTGGTTCTGGTCGAACACGGGGATCGGTACCGAGACGGTGAGGCGCACCGCGTCGTCATTGGTGTCGTTGAAATGGCGCCAGCCGGCGGCGATGCGCACGTCTGGGTAGGGCCGCAGGCGCGCCATCAGCAGCTCGGCATTGCGCTGGGCATAGACCGCGGTCCAGCGCACCAGCTGCGGATTGGCGTCGATGGCGGCGACCACCGACTGGAACGTCGGCGGCTTGCCCATGGTGTCGAGCCGGCCGGAGACCTCGCCGAATTTCGCGGCAGGATCGCCCATCAGCACGGCAAGCTCGCGCCGTACGCTCGCCAGCGTCGCCTTGAAGCGCTCGCGGTCGGCCTTCACCAGCGCCGAGGCGACCTCGGCGCGGCCGGTTTCGGCCGGTGAGGAGGCGCCGGCCTCGACGCGGCGGCGCAGCAGCGGCGTCAGGCGGTCGATCGCGGCGATCTGCTCGTCGAGGATCTGGATGCGCCGCTGCGCGCCGAGCACGCTGAGGAAGGCGATGGCGGTCTCCGACAGCACCTCCAGCCTGACCGCCTTGCGCTGGATCGCGGCGACCTCGATGCCGGCCGCGCCGGCTGCGACCCGCGCCTCGCGCTTGCCGAACAGCTCGAAGGCCTGGCTGATCTGAAGCGTGGTCTCGGCCGACCTTGTGCCGCGATAGATGCCGGAGCCGAACGAGTTGTCCTGCTCATAGGACAGTTCCGGATTGAGCAGTGCGCCCGCCTGGATGCGCTGGCCGGTGGCGATGCCGACATCGCGCTCCGCCGCCGTCAGGCGCGGGCTCGCGGCCAGCGCACGCGATAGCGCCGCGCGCATCGTCAGCGTCTGGGCGTGTGAGGTCAGCACCAGCGGTGGGCTGATGAGAAGAGCCATCGCGCATGCCATGCGCGCGGCCGTCTGCCTGGAAAGCATGAATAGGACCTGTGAAGGAGACGAGATGGGCGCGCAGCTGGCGCCCGGCTGATCCGTTCAGGTCAGATGCTTGGGGGGCCGGGAGTCGGTATCGGGGACGATGCCGGTGAGGCGGGGCTCGGGCTCAGGGTGCGGAGCCGCCACGAATGGGATCGACGTGCTCGATGGTGCCGGCTGAACGACTGCGACCGAGAAGCAGCCATGGCAATGATGGCCGCCGATCGCCTTGTGGTCGCTATGTCCGGCCGTATCGAGCACCGCCGCGATTTCCGAGCCGCCGGCAGGCGTGGTCACGTCGACGTCGTGCAGGCCGTGCAGCGCGCCGGCGAGCAGATAGACGGCCGCGATCAGCACGGACAGCAGGCCGCGCCAGTTGCGCGGTCGGCGGGATGCTGAGGGCTGGCGGTTCGCGCGCACGACGTCACTCTGGTTGCGGTCTGGGCCCGACCTAGCATGGCGGCGGGAACAGTGTCGACCCGCAACATTGTTACGTCCCAGGAACATTTGCCGCAGCAGCGCGAGCTGCGAGCGCTTCTCACTGGCGGGCGATTACACGCAGGGGCGAGGCGAGCGTTTCGATCGCGGTCGCGCGCGCCGGCTCCGGAACATGGCTGATCTCGTCAGCCTCGACTGTGATGACGGCGTGACAGCTCGCCTCCATCGCCCGCTCCAGCCATTTGATGGCTTCGTCGATCCATTGATCGTGGTGCTCGGGATCGGCGAGGGCCTTCTCCCGGAATATATCCGCCTGATGCAGGCACGCCGTTCTGCGGTCCACGCGCCTCTCCCGATTTGCAGGTCCCGTCCCGATCGCATCTTTGATGATCCCGCCGCCGGCGTCGTTAACATACGACAGGAAACGGGCAGGTCAGGCGGTCGCACACGCGGAAAGGCCCCAGCTCCGGGGCTGCCCGGCTGGGGCCTTTTGTGCTCACAATCTTCATCCTTGGGACTTGGACAGACAATTCGCATCTCGCCGGTTCGTTCCACAAGACCATGCCGAATTAGGAACGTTCCTCCTGCCTCCTGATTAGCGATTGGGAATGTTGAGGAGGAAGGACCATGGACGGACTAATTTATCTCATCGGCTTGATCGTCGTGATCATGGCGATCCTGTCATTCTTTGGCCTGCGCTGAGAGAGCCGCGATGACAATCGAAACTCTCGTGCAGGAAGACGTGATGGAGGGCGGCGCGGCGATCGCCGAGGATCGCCGGACCATCCAATGGGGCCCGGTGCTGGCAGGCGCATTCGCCGCCGGAGCGATGTCGTTCATCCTCGTCGGCTTTGGCGTTGCCATCGGCCTCGGGGTCAGTTCGGCCTCGCCGACATGGCGTGATGCGTCGGCGGCGTTGGCACTGCTGTCCGGGCTGTATCTGATCATCCAGGCGATCGTCAGCTTCGGCTTCGGCGGCTACATCGCCGGCCGGACCACGCGACCGGCGCCGGCGCTAACGACGATCGAGGATGACGGCGAGCGACGGGACGGGCTGCACGGCCTGACGTCCTGGGCTCTTGCCGTGCTGATCGGTGCGGCGCTGCTGGCGATCCTCGGTGCGGCCGCGCTCGACCGTTCGCCGATGCGCAGCGGAGCCGGTAATGTCACCTCAGCCGAGCCGCTGCTCAGCTATGAGCTCGACAAGCTGTTCCGCGCGCCGCGCAGGCCGCCCAACACCGACATGCGGGAAGCCCGCGCCGAGGCGGGACGCATCCTGATGACGTCTTCGAGCCATAGCGGTGTCAGCACCGACGACCGGACCTATCTCGTGCAGCAGGTCGCTGCGGCCACGGGATTGGCGGCGCCTGATTCCGAGCGGCGGGTCGACGCGATGATCGCGGAAGCCCACACGGCGATCAACCGCGCGCGGCGCAACTCGATCATCGTGGCCTTCTCGGTTGCGGCGGCGGCCCTGATCGGTGCCGCAGTCGCCTGGGGTGCCGCCGTTGCCGGCGGACGCCACCGCGATGGCGAGCCGTTGCCGAACTGGATGGCAAGCTCGAACCGCTTCCATCGCAGTCCGCGGGCGATGCCGGTGCCGTAAGCATGCGAGGCGCGGACCTAGCTGTCCGTCCCCGCACGCCGGCCCACGAATTCGGCGATCAGGCTCGTGATTTCCGCGGGACGCTCCAGGCTAGGGAGATGAGCCACGTCCGGCATTTCACGGCCCTCCGCCCCCGGGATTGCCGCAACGACCCGACGACAGCGATCCTGGACATAGGGGAAATCGAGGTCGCCCCACGCGATGAGGGTCGGTACCGCGATTTCATGGAGTCGGTGGAAGAAGGGAACAACGTCCACATCCGCGCCGAAGGGTTGGGAGCGAAGCGCGATGCCGTTCATGTCGAGGAGCAGATCGCGGGCGGAGCCGGCAACGCGACCTTCGGGCGCCAGCGGTCCGTCCAGCCAGAGGCGGGCCTTCATCGCGTTGAGCCGATCGAGATCGCCGGATGCCTCGGCTTCCTTCGACTGCATCATCAGTTTCTCGATGTCGGGACTGTAGACCGGATCGGGTGCCCCCGCGACGTTCGGAGCGATCAGGACGAGCGCGCGAACAAGCGACGGGTGTCGGAGGGCGGCATCGAGCGCGATGCGACCGCCAAGGGAGCAGCCAACGAGGATCGCGGGCCCGTTGTCTGCGGTAGCCTCCAGCACCGCCACGAGGTCTGCGAGGGCGGAAAAGTCTTCAGGCTCGGCGCGCGTCTCGCCGAACCCGCGTCGGTCATAAGCGACCGCCTTGTGGGTCGCACTCATTCCATTCAGCTGGACGCGCCACATCCGCCGGTCGCACACATTGGCATGAAGAAAGACGACGGCAGTGCCGTTGCCCGCCACGTCTGTTGCAAGGTTGGCGCGACCGGACCGAACATATTGCATTTGCATGTCCAAGACTAATGCATGTCCAAGGCTAACGGCGTCGCGACTGGGACGGGCCGGGACGAGCGCGGCCATCCCTGTCTTCGAGAGGCTAAGCCTTCTCCTCCCAGATCATCGCCAGATGCACGATGGTCTGCACCGCCTTTTCCATGTCCTGCCGGCTCACCCATTCCAGGCGCGAATGGAACGCGTGCTCGCCGGCGAAGATGTTGGGGCAGGGCAGGCCCATGAAGGACAGGCGCGAGCCGTCGGTGCCACCGCGGATCGCGGTGCGCATCGGGCGCAGGCCGGCGCGGCGGATCGCCTCGATGGCGTATTCGAGCACGTGCGGGTGACGGTCGATCACCTGCTTCATGTTGCGGTACTGCTCGCGTATCTCGAACGTGTAGGTCGAGCGCGGATAGTCCTTCATCACGTCCTTGACGATGCCCTCGAGCAGGGCCTCCTTCTCCTTCAGCCCTTCCTCGGTGAAGTCGCGCACGATGAAGGAGAGCGTCGCCTGCTCCAGCGCGCCGTCGATGCCGATCGGATGCAGGAAGCCCTGCTTGCCCGAGGTCGTTTCCGGCGAGCAGCCTTCCTTCGGCAGCCGCTCGACGATGGCGGAAGCGATCTTGATCGCGTGCTCCATCTTGCCCTTGGCGTAGCCGGGATGGGCGCTGACGCCGTTGATGGTGATGGTGGCGCCGTCGGCCGAGAAGGTCTCGTCCTCGACGCTGCCGGCGCTTTCGCCGTCCATGGTGTAGCCGAAATCGGCGCCGAGCTTCTTCAGGTCGACATTGTCGACGCCGCGCCCGATCTCTTCATCCGGCGTGAACAGGATCTTGATGGTGCCGTGCTTCACGTCGGGGTTGTTGATGAAGAAATGCGCGGCATCCATGATTTCGGCGACGCCGGCCTTGTTGTCGGCCCCGAGCAGCGTGGTGCCGTCGGTGGTGATGATGTCGTTGCCGATCTGGTTCTTCAGCGCGGGGTGCTCATTGAAGCGGATCACCTGGCTGGGATCGCCGGGTAGTGTGATGTCGCCACCGCGATAGTTCTTCATCATTTGCGGCTTGACGTCCTTGCCGGTGACGTCGGGCGAGGTGTCCATGTGTGAGCAGAAGCAGATCACCGGCACCTTCTTGTCGGTGGTGGCCGGAATCGTTCCGTAGACGTAACCGTACTCGTCGAGATGGGCGTCCGCCACGCCCATGGCCTTCAGCTCGGCGGCGAGCACGCGGCCGAGGTCTTTCTGCTTCTCGGTCGAGGGCGAGTGAGGGGAATCCGGATCGGACTGGGTGTCGATGGTGACGTAGCGCAGGAAGCGCTCGGTCACGGTGTGCGAAAAGGAGAGAGAGGACATTTCTGGTCAACCGCCGGGTCTTTGGGGAAGCAGGCGGTATATCAGAAAAGCGGGCCTTGATGCGGCCGGACGAGATGGGATCAGGCTTAACGAGACGTAAGCCGCTCAGATCGCCTCTTTCAGTTCCTTGACCGGGCGGAACGCGACCTTCTTGCTGGCCTTGATGTGGATGGCCTCGCCGGTGGCGGGATTGCGGCCGGTGCGGGCGGCGCGCTTGCGGACCTGGAGGATACCGAGGCCGACGATGCGGACGCGGTCGCCCTTCTTCAGGTGCTTGGTGATCAGCTCGACCATGTCGGTGAGGACGGCTTCGGCGTGCTTTTTCGACAGGTCCTGGCTCTCCGCGATATCGGCGGCGAGGTGCTTGAGCGTGATGGTGGCGGGAGCGGCAGCTTTCTTTGCCATGTCTGGCCTCCTCCATTCCTGGCGAGGTCTCGGGGAGGGCCTCGGAACCACGCAAGTGACGGAAGGCGTAGACGATTCGGGGCTGAACTGACTACGTCGCGAGAGGTGGAGGAGGCTCTGCACGCACGCAATCGGCGGGGGACGGGACTATTCCGGCTTTAGGTACCAACGTCCTTGACTTCACTTGGTCCGGCCTTTAATTCCCCCCTCGTTCCGCGCGGACACATACGCGTCACGCGGGAGTAGCTCAGTTGGTTAGAGCGCCGGCCTGTCACGCCGGAGGTCGCGGGTTCGAGCCCCGTCTCTCGCGCCATTTTTGGCGGAATCTCAATAGCTTACATGCCGGACCTGAGCCTTCCCGACACGTGGTCGGGATGAAATCCCTATGTTTCTGATTTTGCCTGTGGCGGGCAATGCGCAACAAATCGCGCATCACGCGAGCACGGCCACGACTGGCTGAAACGGGACTTGGCGGAATCGATCTCATGCAGGCAGCCGATTTCAGCGCAACGCTGCAAAATTTGTTCGCGAAGGGCGTGCGCTACGGGACCGTGGTCGATCTCGGCTGTGCCGATGGACACTTCGTGCTCAACCATCTGTCCTGTCTCGGCGGTGCGGTGCCTCTCAACATCGATGCCAACGGGATCTACGAAGACTCCCTCCGGGCCATCAAGGAGGCGCTTGGCGGGGACTATCGCATCTGCGCCATCACCGATCATGAGGGTGAGATCGAGATCACCGAGTCGGTGCATCCTTACTGGTCGACATCAACGCGACACTGCTGGAGGCGGGCTTCTTCCTCTACGACCTGACGACGTTGCAGCGCCTGCGCGACGGAACGCTCGGCTGGTTCTACCCGGTCTATGTCAGCGGCAAGCTCGCGCATCTGAAGCCGCGGGCGTTCTGGGATCCCGGCGACAACACCGCGGTGATCGGCGTCCAGGAGGCGCGCCGAAAGATGGTCCTCGAGCAGAACAAGAAGATCCTCAACCGGCTGCGTTACGGCCCGAGCGACATCAGCCGCAACGATCCCTGTCCCTGCGGTTCGGGGCAAAAATTCAAGCACTGTTGCGGCAGCTACGGACCCGTCTGACGCGGGCACCCGGGGACGGCCAATAAAGCAAAACGGCCGCCAGAGGCAACCGTTTGGTGTCAAATCGGACCTTTTTTGGTCGATCAGCGGATCTCGGACGTGCCCGCGCTCGTGACCGCCACCGGCTTGCCGGCCTTGACCACGTGAGCGGACTGGGCGGTCTGGTTGTAATCGGCATTGGTGCGGGCTGCGATCCCGAAGCCGGCCACCGCAATGCCGGCAATCAGCGCCACCACCACGATTTTCAGGTGGGTCGCACGATCAGCAGAGTGAATTGAGTGGTTCATCTGAGCCTCCCGACGGGCTTTGCCGCCGTCTATGGGCTCATCTTCTAAGGACCATCTGTTTCCGGATGGTTTCACCGGTTTCGCAAAATGGTTTCATTAATACGCCCGGTTGGTTTCGCCGGGCTTGCGGCTTCAAGCGGTCCGCTGCGGACGGCCGCATCAGAGCGCCTGAGACGGAAAACCATCACGAAAACAACGGGTCGCCGCCGAGGCGGCCACGAGGCTGGCTTGGGCCGTCGTTCCCAGAAGTGGGTGATGTCTTACCTGCCGCGTAATCGCGGACGGGAGCTGCCTTCGCCATGATCGTGTCCGTCGGCAGCAAGCGACGTGCCGACCGATCTTGAGGGAGACACGCGATGAATCGTCGGACCGTCCTCGAAGCCACCCTGTTTGGGAGCGTCCTTGCGGCAGCCTCGGTCGCGAGCGCTCCAGCAGCCCAGCAGACCGCGCGATCACCCTATGTGACGGCCCGGGACGGCACGAAGCTGTTCGTGCAGGACTGGGGAAGCGGAAAACCGGTGCTGCTGCTGTCGGCCTGGACCTTCGACGCCAGCACCTGGGGCAGCCACATTGCCGCGCTCACTGAGAAGGGTTTCCGCTGCGTCGCGCCTGACAGGCGCGGGCATGGCCGTTCCGAGATGCCATCGACCGGTTATGACCTGGACACGCTGACCGACGACGTCGCCGCCGTGATCGAGCAGCGCGACCTGCGCGACGTGACGCTGGTCGGCTTCTCCATGGGAACGGCGGAAGCTGTGAACTATCTCGCGCGCCACGGATCGGAGCGGATCGCAAGGCTCGTGCTGGTCGCGCCGACGACGCCGTTCCTGGTCAGGACCGAGGACAATCCGGACGGGATCCCGAAGGCGATGATCGAGGCCGACAACGCCGCCATCGCGCGCGACTTCGCCAAATGGATCGCGGCGAACGAGGCCCCGTTCTTCACCGCCGAGACGCCGGAGATCACGCGGACCTGGATCCGGCAGATGATGCTGAGCGTGCCGCTGCCGGTGGCGCTGGCGTGCCGCAAGACCATCGCGTTCGCCGATCTCCGCAAAGCCGCCGCCGGGATCGATCGCCCGGCGCTGATCGTCCACGGCGACAAGGATGCCAGCGCGCCGCTGCCGCTGACCGGGGCCAAGACCGCCAAGCTGATCAAAGGCAGCAAGCTCATCGTCTATGAGGGCGCGCCGCATCCGCTGCCGCTCACGCATGGCGAGCGGCTGCTTGCCGACATGCTCGCGTTCATCGGCGCCTGAAGCATGATCCGGAAAAGTGCGAAGCGGTTTTTCGAAAAGATCATGCTCGAACAACAACCTAAAGCGCGATGACGATTCATCTGATCTCATCGCGCTTTAGGCGTTCAGCTCGCCCGTGCGATGTCGGTGCGGATGCTCCGCGCCGCCCAGATGAACAGCAGCGCGCCGAGCGTGGTCGTGACCGCCGCCGAGAGCAGGGAATAGCGCACGGCATCCGCGCCATAGCTGCCCTTCAGCGCGTCATTGACCATTCCGACGGCGAGCGGGCCGACGCCCTGGCCGAAGCAGGTGGCGGTGAGCGCGATCAGCGCTGAGGCCAGCGCCCGCATGCTGGGCTTCGCCACCGTCTGCGCGATCGCGAAGATCGGTCCGAGATGGAAGCCGACCAGGAACGAGGTCAGCGCCAGCATGGCGACCATCATCGCAAAATCCTGCGTCAGCATGCACAGCGCGAACACGGGGCCGGCAAGGCCCGAGGTGATCGCGGGCGCCCACAGCTTCCAGCGGTCGTCGCGGCGGCTCACTTGCGCCACCACGAAGCCGCCGAGCAGGGTGCCGGCCATGCCGGCGAGGCCCTTGAAGGTGCCGGCATAGGTGCCGATCTCGGCGCTCGATAGATGATGCACGCGCGCCAGGAACGGCGGGATCCAGGCCGCGGTGGCGTAGTTCGTGTAGGTCGTCAGGCAGAAGCCGATCAGCACGATGATGAAGCTGCGCTGCGAGGCCAGGAAGCGCAGCGTCGGCCCGAGCGGCTCGGGCACAAAATTCTCCTGCATCGCGCCGCGCTTCGGCTCGGAGATCGTCAGCCACAGGATGGCGGCGAGCAAGATGCCGGGCAGGCCCGCGACGTAGAACGCCATCCGCCAGCCATAGTGCTGGTTGACGTAGCCGCCGACGAAATAACCGAGGAAGACGCCGAGATAGGTGCCGATGGCGTAGATGCCGAGCGCGCGCGGAAGCTCGTTCTTGGCGAAGAGATCGGCAACGATCGATTGCGAGGCAGGGGAGCCCGCGGATTCGCCGATGCCGACGCCGATGCGGGCCAGCGCCAGCGAGGTCACGCTGGTGGCCGCGCCGCACAGCGCCGTCATCGCGCTCCAGAACGCGAAGGCGACGGCGACGATGTTGCGCCGGTTGAGCCGATCGGCGATCCGCGCGATGGGGATGCCGAGCAGGGAATAGAACAGCGCGAAGCCGAAGCCGGCCAGCAGGCCCATCATGGTGTCGCTGAGGGCAAACTCCTTCTTGATCGGCTCGATCAGGACGTTGAAGATCGTGCGGTCGAGGAAGTTCAGCGCATAGATGATGGTGAGCAGCCCGAGCACGTAATAGCGACGTGCCGAGGGCTTTGCCGCGGCGGCCGTTTGCACCGACACCTGTGACGTCACATCGACCATCGCTTCCCCCAATCTGTCTTTGTTATCGTTGTCGGTCCAGCCCTTGTTGGAGCTGGTTGGTCACCCTTCGCGGATGTAATTCCCCGCTTCGAATTCCACCTGCGGCGCGCTCTTATCGAAGGAGACGCCGATCGGATCGCGGCCCGCTTCCATCGCCTCCAATTGTTCGGTCAGCATGCGGCGGATCATCAGGATGCCGCGGTCGCTCTGGCCGAAATGCTCCTCGGAGTGGACCGTGACCTCGCCCTGGCCGACCTGGGCTTCATAATCACCGGGGAATTGCTGGTGCTCTTCCTCGGTCATGTCCCACCAGAATTTGCCGTTGAATTTCGAGCGCATGCGGCCGATCTCGCCCGATGCCTTGACGCGTCCGGCGACGTAGATCCGGAACGAGGTGTCGTCGATCGGCAGCACCCAGCCGATGGATTCGACGCGAGCGAACTGCGCGACGCGCGGGTTCGGCACCACGCGCAACGTCGGCAGCGCGGCCTCGGAGACGCGGTAGAAGATCTTGCCGTCGTCCTGCTTGCGCTCCGAGCGCACGAGGACGCCGCGCGGCGATTTCTCGAACTTCACCTCCGGAATGGACGCCATCATGTTGGTGAACTGTGGCCCCGAGAACGAGCCGTGCAGCACCGGCACGTGGTAGGGATCGACCACGTTCTCGAAATGCTGCAGCCAGTTGCAGGGAATGACGGCAGGTCCGCCGCCACCGATCGAGGAATCGTCGGCCTCGACCATTTCGCCCTCGTCCATGTTTTCCAGACACTCGTAAGCCGGCAGCACAGGGCGTTTCTCGGCCGGGCCCATATAGGCGAAGATCAGCCCGTAGCGCTCCTCGACCGGATACCAGGGCTGGCGCACCTTGTCCTTGAACTGGCCGCCGTCGGGCTCGCAGGGCTGCTCCAGGCAATGGCCTTCGGTGTCGAACTTCCAGCCGTGATAGCAGCAGCGGATGCCGTCCTCCTCGACCTTGCCGTAGTAGAGCGTGGTGCCGCGATGGCAGCAGCGGGCATGCAAGAGACCGGCGCGGCCATGCTTGTCGCGGAACAGCACGAGATCCTCGCCCAGCGCGCGCACCTTCTTCGGCGTGCCGGTGGCGTCACCGACCAGCCCGACCGGATGCCAGTAGCGGCGCAAAAGCTCGCCCATCGGGGTGCCGCGTACGACAGAGGTGAGCTCGATGCGCGTTTGCGCCGGCTTCATCGCATAGGCCGTGCCGAGATCGCGATCCCGCTGGGTGATGGTCATGCTGGTCCTCCCGCCGCGGCCTTGATGGCCGGGTCTCAACTTCGTCTTTGACCGAGTGAAAGATAATTCGATGACAATGTCAACGATCTTCCAGAACGCTTCTTAATCGCATTCGGATCGGGTTGGGGAGGTTGCGCTACCAAGGCTCAGCCGAGACTTGGCACGCCCTGGCTTTCTTGGCAGAGGTGGACCATGAGCGAGACATTCAGCAGGGCCGGGGGTGCGTCGTCCGACGCGGACGAAAGCCACTCGGCGGCGCCGATCACCGCGATGCTGTCGTCGCGGCTGATGGTGCTCGCCAACCTGCTCAAGCGCGGCGCCATCCTGCGCTACAAGCGCCTCACCGGATTGTCCTCGGTGGAGTTCGGTCTCGTCGCCTCGCTCGGCCGCCGTCCGCCGATGAGCGTGGCGCGTCTCGCCGAGGCTGTCGGCCAGGACAAGGGGCAGATCAGCCGCGCGCTCGCCAATCTGTTGTCGCGCAAGCTGATCGCGAAATCGGCAAACCCGAAAGACAGCCGCGAGGTGCTGATCTCGCTGACTGCGGCGGGCCTCGCCGCGCATGATGCGATCGTCGAAGGCGCACAGGAGCGCAATCGGCAATTGCTGGAACAGTTGAGCACGAACGAGCTCGAGACGCTGCTGGCGCAGATCGATCGCCTCACGGCCGCCGCCGAGAAGATGCTCGAAGCAGAAAAGGAAGCGCGCTGAGCGCGCGGAAACATCCGGAAACGCCGGAACCGGATTGGACTCCTTCTAAGAACGTTTCAATTAGGGAATTCGCGCGCGCTCACATAAGCGTCGCTGCAAGCGCATGCCGCGCGGGGATCGGCGGCATGACGCATCAAACATGCAGCTTCGGGGTGGCGCGTTGAACAGTCTTGGAATGCTGCGGTCGGCCGTGTTGGCGACCGCATCCGCTTGGGTTTTGGTACCGCAGGCATCGCTTGCGCAATCGTCCACGCAGAGTGGGGCGCAGAACCTGCCGCCGGTGACCGTTGCGGCACCGGAACAGCGCCGCCGTGCGGCCGCGGCCCCCCAGCGCCGTGCGGCGCGATCGGTGCAGACCGCCAATCGAACCAGTCCGCAGCCGCAGCGCAATGTCGGCGCCGTCGAGACGCCGAACGGCCCGGTGCATGGCTATGTCGCGCGTCGCAGCTCGTCGGGCACCAAGACCAACACGCCGATCATGGAGACGCCGCAGTCTGTCTCGGTCATCGGCGCCGAGCAGATCCGCGACCAGAAGGCGAACAAGCTGGACGAGGTCCTGCGCTACACCGCCGGCGTACGCGCCGGCACTTTCGGCGCGGACACGCGCAACGACTGGTGGCTGATCCGCGGCTTCAAGTCGGACGACGTCGGCCTGTTCCTCGACGGCATGCAGCTGTTCTACACGTCTTATGCGAGCTGGAAGCTGCAGACGCCCAACATGGAGCGGGTCGAGGTGCTGCGCGGCCCGTCGGCGGTGCTCTACGGCGGATCGAGCCCGAGCGGCATCGTCAACGTCATCAGCAAGATGCCGCCCGCCGAGCCGATCCGCTATGTCGAGACCGGCGTCAACAATTTCGGCAACGCCTATGTCGGCTTCGATTTCGGCGGGCCGGTCGCGACGCAGCCGCAGGATGGCAAGCTGTTCTACCGCGTGGTCGGCCAGGTCCAGAACGGCCCGACACAGGTCAATTTCACGCCCGACAACAATTATTTCATCGCGCCGTCCTTCACCTGGAAGCCGGATGCCGACACCACGTTCACGGTGCTGGCCTCGGCCTCGCGGCAGGAGACGCGCGGCATCAACTTCCTGCCCTATCAGGGCACGGTGACAAACGCGCCGTTCGGCAAGATTCCGACCAGCTTCTTCGTCGGCGATCCCAGCGTGGACAAGTTCACGCGCGAGCAGGAAATGCTCGGCTATCAGTTCGAGCGCAATCTCACCGACGACCTCACGTTCCGCCAGAATGCCCGCTTTGCGCATGTCGACGTGACCTATCGCGGCTATGTCGGCAACGGCTGGGACAACATCAACACGGCCACGATGGGCCGGTACAATTGGTATGCGAAGGACACCGCCAACCAGGGCAATCTCGACAACCAGCTGGAATACCGCTTCGGCACCGGTCCCGTGAAGCACACGATGCTGTTCGGCGTCGATTTGCGCGGCTACCAGATCGACGACTATCAGGCCTTCAACTTCGGCACGGTGCCGTCGATCAACGTGTTCAATCCGGTTTATGGCGTGAACGTTCCGATCACCGGCGCACCGTTCCGCAACTTCCTGATCACGCAGAAGCAGGCCGGCACCTACGTTCAGGACCAGATGAAGCTCGGCAACTTCACGCTGGTGCTCAGCGGCCGCAACGATTGGGTCGAGACCACGCAGGCCGCGCGTGACACCGGCGCGAACGTCGCTCAACGCGACGACAGCCGGTTCAGCGGACGCGCCGGATTGATCTACAATTTCGACAACGGTATCGCGCCCTATATCTCCTATGCGACGAGCTACAATCCCGTCATCGGTCTGAATGCGAGCAATCAGCTGCTGCTTCCGGAGACCGGCAAGCAGGCTGAAATCGGCGTCAAGGTCGCACCGAAGGGATTTGACGGCTATTTCACGGCCTCATTCTTCGACCTGAAGCGCCAGAACGCGCTGACCACCGATCCGACGAATGCGCTGCTGCAGAACCAGACCGGCGAGGTGACTTCGCGCGGCATCGAGCTCGAAGCGGTGGCCAACGCCACCAGGGAGCTGAAGCTGATCGGTGCCTTCACGGCCTATCACCTGTTCACCAGTAGGGATCTCGACCCGTCGCTGGTCGGCAAGACCCCGACCAACACGCCGGAGCTGCTGGTCTCGGGCTGGGCGGACTACACCTTCAAGGATGGGCCGCTCGAGGGATTCGGTTTCGGTGGCGGCGTTCGCTATGTCGGCTCCTCCTGGGCCGACGCCGCCAACACGCTCGAGGTTCCCGCTGTCGTGCTCGGCGACCTCGCACTCCATTACGAGTGGCAGAACTGGCGCACGGCTCTCAACGTGATCAACTTGACCGACAAGATCTACGTCGCGAGCTGCGCGTCGGCGACGTCCTGCTTCTACGGCGACCGCCGGCGCGTCACCGCCAGCGTCTCCTACAAATGGTAGGCGCAGGCGCGGGGAGGGCGGCGTGAAGGCGCGCACGGTCAGGCTCTGGTCCGTGGTCCACACTTGGACCAGCCTGATCTCGACCGTGTTCCTGCTGCTGCTCTGCCTGACCGGCCTGCCGCTGATCTTCCATCACGAGATCGATGAGCTCCTGGGCTATGCCCCCCAGCCCGAAGCTCATGCGGGCGCGGCGCGCGCGACGACGCAAGCCATCGCCGACGCCGCGCTCGCCGCCGATCCCGGCCGCGTGCTGCAATATATCTCCTGGGACAAGGACGAGCCCGGGATCGTCACCGCCTTCACCAACAGCGCCGTCGACGGGCTGCCTGACAATACGACGGTGCGCGCCTTCGATGCTGTCTCGACAAGACTGCTCGGGCCGGTCGGCGTCGGGCCGATGCTGATCATGCTCAAGCTGCACACCGACATGTTTGCCGGTCAGCCCGGCAAGCTGTTCCTCGGCGGGATGGGCCTATTGTTTGCGATCGCCATCGTCTCCGGCGTGGTGCTGTACTGGCCGTTCACCCGCCGCCTGCGCTTTGCAACCATTCGGGACAGCGCCTCGCGCCGCGTCCGCTGGCTCGACTGGCACAATCTGATCGGGGTCGTGACGATCGCCTGGGCGCTGGTGGTGGGCTTGACCGGCGTCGTCAACACCTGGGCCGAGCTGATGCTGAACCAGTGGAAGGCGACCGAGCTCGCCAGCATGGTCGCGCCCTATGCCGGCAAGCCGCCGCCGACGCGTCTAGCCTCGCTCGATGACGTCGTTGCGCGCGCCAGACAGACAGCGCCCGGCATGGAGATCGCCTTCATCGCGTTCCCGGGCACGCCCTTCACCTCCTCGCATCATTTCGCCGCCTTCATGCGCGGCGACACCGCGCTGACGGCGCGGCTGCTCAAGCCGGTGCTGCTCGATGGCGAGACCGGGGAGGTGGCCGACAGCCGGGCGCTGCCGCTCTATCTCCAGGCGCTTCTGATCTCGCAGCCGCTGCATTTCGGCGATTATGGCGGGATGCCGCTGAAGGTGATCTGGGCCGCGCTCGACCTGCTCACCATCGTTGTGATCGGCAGCGGTCTCTATCTCTGGGTGGCGCGCCGGCGCAAGCGCGTGTCTGCGAAGTCCGACGCATTCGCCAGACGAGCCCCGGTCCCGTCGTGATGCATGGCTCCTCTGACCGATCGCGCCTGTGGATACGTGTCTTTGCTGCACCTATCCTGCTCGCGGCCGCGACCACCACCGGCCTCCTGGCCGCGCTGCTCTGGGGCGAGCCTGGCCAATATGTCGCCTGGGTGACGGTAGGGGCGCCTGTCTTCGTTGTAGGCTGGATTTTGCTGCGCCGCGGCTTAAATAAAGTGAGCCGCTCCAACAGCGGACGTCACCGCCGAGCGCGCGTGAACTGATCGGGATCACCCTTGCTGGGGCGGTCGATCTGCTCCATACCAGCCGCGGGGTGATTCCGGGGTTTCCACGGTTCAGGGGGCGGCAAAAGGGCCTAAATAGAGCGTGTCTTGCGCCCATTGGTGCACTGCGCTAAGGCTCAGAATAATTCCAAATCGGACGAATCCGTGGCTGTCCCGAGGCTGCGGGAAAAAGGGCTCGTCAATGAGCGGCATCTTACAGAACTATCTTCCACTCGTCGTTTTTATAGGGGTAGCGGGCCTCATCGGCCTGGTGCTGCTGATCGCGCCCTTCATCGTCGCGTTCCAGCAGCCGGACCCGGAAAAGCTGTCGGCGTATGAGTGCGGTTTCAACGCCTTCGACGACGCCCGCATGAAGTTCGACGTCCGCTTCTATCTGGTCGCCATCCTCTTCATCATCTTCGACCTCGAGGTGGCGTTCCTGTTTCCCTGGGCGGTGGCGTTCGGCAAGCTTGGCGCGACCGGCTTCTGGTCCATGGTGGTGTTCCTCGCCGTGCTGACGGTCGGGTTCGCCTATGAATGGAAGAAAGGGGCACTCGAATGGGATTGAACCCTGCAACGTCCACCGGTCCGGTCATCGCGCCGGCCCCCAAGGGCATCCTGGATCCGTCGACCGGCAAGCCGGTCGGGGCCAATGATCCGTTCTTCCTCGAGGTCAATCACGAGCTGTCCGACAAGGGCTTCTTCGTGGCCGCGACCGACGACCTCATCACCTGGGCCCGCACCGGCTCCCTGATGTGGATGACCTTCGGTCTCGCCTGCTGCGCGGTCGAGATGATGCAGGTGTCGATGCCGCGCTATGACGTCGAGCGCTTCGGCTTCGCCCCGCGTGCCTCGCCGCGCCAGTCCGACGTGATGATCGTCGCGGGAACGCTGACCAACAAGATGGCGCCGGCGCTGCGCAAGGTCTACGACCAGATGCCGGAGCCGCGCTACGTCATCTCGATGGGCTCCTGCGCCAATGGCGGCGGCTACTATCACTATTCCTACTCGGTCGTGCGCGGCTGCGACCGCATCGTGCCGATCGACATCTACGTGCCGGGCTGCCCGCCCACGGCGGAAGCGCTGCTCTACGGCGTGCTGCTGCTCCAGAAGAAGATCCGGCGCACCGGCACCATCGAACGCTAAGGTTTTACGTCATGGACGACGGCAAGCTCGACGCCCTTGGGCAAACGATCGTTAGCGCGCTTCCGGGCGCCGCCACCGGTCACACGGTGGCCTTCAACCAGCTCACGGTTGATGTCGAGGCCAGCAAGATCGTCGAGGTGGTCAAGCACCTCCGCGACGATCCGAGCTGCCGTTTCGTCAACATCACCGACATCACGGCGGTCGACTATCCCTCGCGCGAAAAGCGCTTCGACGTGATCTATCACTTCCTGTCACCGATCCTGAACACGCGGATCCGGCTCCGCGTCGCCGCCGACGAGACCACGCAGGTTCCGTCGCTGATCGACGAATTCCCCGGCGCCGACTGGTTCGAGCGCGAGGCCTACGATCTCTACGGCGTGTTCTTCGTCGGCCATCCCGACATGCGCCGCCTGCTTACCGATTACGGTTTCGAGGGCCATCCGCTGCGCAAGGATTTCCCGCTCACCGGCTTCGTCGAGGTTCGCTACGACGACCAGGAGAAGCGGGTGGTGTACGAGCCGGTCCGGCTCAACCAGGAATTCCGCAAGTTCGATTTCCTCTCGCCATGGGAAGGGGCGGACTATCCGCTTCCCGGTGACGAGAAGGCAGGACCGAAGGCCTGATCATGAACGAGCAACCTGAACAGCTTCGCAATTTTACGATCAACTTTGGACCGCAGCATCCGGCGGCGCACGGTGTGTTGCGTCTGGTGCTGGAGCTTGACGGCGAAATCGTCGCCCGCGTCGATCCCCATATCGGCCTGCTTCACCGCGGTACCGAGAAGCTGATCGAGCAGAAGACCTATCTCCAGGCGATTCCGTATTTCGACCGGCTCGACTACGTCGCGCCGATGAACCAGGAGCACGCCTTCTGCCTCGCCGCCGAAAAGCTGCTCGGCATCGAGGTGCCGCGCCGCGGCCAGTTGATCCGCGTGCTCTATTGCGAGATCGGCCGTATCCTCTCGCACCTTCTCAATGTCACCACGCAGGCGATGGACGTCGGCGCCCTGACCCCGCCGCTGTGGGGTTTTGAAGAGCGCGAGAAGCTGATGGTGTTCTACGAGCGCGCCTCGGGCAGCCGCATGCACGCGGCCTTCTTCCGCGTCGGCGGCGTGCATCAGGATTTGCCGCAGAAGCTGGTCGACGACATCGAGGCCTGGTGCGATCCGTTCCTGAAAGTGGTCGACGACCTCGATCGCCTGCTGACCGCCAACCGCATCTTCAAGCAGCGCAACGTCGACATCGGCGTGGTGCCGCTGAAGGAAGCCTGGGAGTGGGGTTTCTCGGGCGTGATGGTCCGCGGCTCGGGCGCGGCCTGGGACCTGCGCAAGTCGCAGCCCTATGAGTGCTACGCCGAGATGGATTTCGACATTCCGATCGGCAAGAACGGCGACTGCTACGACCGCTACCTGATCCGCATGGAAGAGATGCGCCAGTCCGTGCGCATCATGAGGCAGTGCATCCAGAAGCTGAACGCGCCGGATGGCAAGGGCCCCGTCGTCGTCGCCGACAATAAGGTCGCGCCGCCGCGCCGCGGCGAGATGAAGCGCTCGATGGAAGCGCTGATCCACCACTTCAAGCTCTACACCGAGGGCGTTCACGTGCCGGCCGGCGAAGTCTATGCCGCCGTCGAAGCGCCCAAGGGTGAGTTCGGCGTTTATCTCGTCTCCGACGGAACCAACAAGCCCTACAAGTGCAAGATCCGCGCGCCGGGCTTTGCCCATCTGCAGGCCATGGACCACATCTGCCGCGGCCACCTGCTCGCCGACGTCTCGGCGATTCTCGGCTCGCTCGACATCGTGTTCGGAGAGGTCGATCGGTGATGGGGCAGGCGCCAATCCAGTTTGACCGAGCCTCGGGGGCCCTTGAAGGGGCCAACCTGTGGGAGCGGACGGCTGCCTTGGCGCTGGTGACGGGATCGAAGATCTCCTCGCACTTCTCGCACATGGGCTACATCGCCTGCGCCAACCTGCTGCGAAAGACGCTGCCGGAACGCAACATCGCGATCAGGCTCAATCCCGACGCCGTGTTCGAGTTTCCCTACGGCGATGGCTATTGGAGCAAGCTGCTCAACCGCTCCTACAACTACGAGGACGAGCTCGAGCTGCTGTTCGCCGATAGCGTCGACGTCGACTACACGCTGCTCGATTGCGGCGCGAACTACGGCTACTGGTCGGTGCTGGTGTCGAGCAAGCCGTTCGGTTCGCACAAGGCGATCGCGATCGAGCCGTCGGGGCAGAACTATCCGAAACTCGCCAACAACGCCCGCGTCAACGGTGATCGCTTCGAGACCATGAAGTGCGCGATCGGCGCCACGCGCGGCACCGCGCGTCTGTCAGGCACCAAGCACGAAGCCTTCAGCATCGCCGGCGATCCGTCTGATGGCGGCGAGGAAGTGCCCGTCCTCGCGCTCGACAATCTGATCGATGACGGCAAGGTCGCGAGCACCGGCAAATACCTGATCAAGCTCGACGTCGAGGGCGTCGAGATCGAGGCGATCAAGGGCGGCGCCCGGTTGCTTGAGGCCGACAGCGTCATCATGTGCGAGGAGCACGGCAGCGACCGCTCGCATGCGGTGTCGCGCTACATCCTCGAACAGACCCCGCTGAAGCTGATCGTGTTCGATCCGCGCAGCAACCGTCTGGAGACCGTGACCGAGCTGTCGATCCTCGACCGCATCAAGGTCTCGACCCACGTCGGCTACAACGTTTTCGGCACCGCAAGCGCGTTCTGGCAGGATAGGATTGATACCCTGAATGCCAAGACCGCGCGCCGTATGCAGTGAGAGATAAGAGATGTCCGTTCGCCGATTAGCACCGAAGGAAGTCCAGCCCGCGAGCTTTGCGTTCACGGAGGAGAACCTCGCATTCGCCAAGCAGCAGATCGCGAAATATCCGGCCGGCCGACAGGCTTCTGCAGTGATCGCGATCCTCTGGCGCGTCCAGGAGCAGCACGAAGGCTGGGTGTCGGAAGCCGCGATCCGCGCGGTCGCCGACCTGCTCGACATGCCCTATATCCGCGTGCTGGAAGTCGCGACCTTCTACACGATGTTCCAGCTCGCCCCGGTCGGCAAGAAGGCCCACGTCCAGGTCTGCGGCACCACGCCGTGCCGGCTGCGCGGCGCCGAGGATCTGATCCACGTCTGCGAGCACCGCATCCATCACGAGCCCTTCCACCTCTCCAAGGACGGCAATTTCAGCTGGGAAGAGGTCGAGTGCCTGGGCGCCTGTGTGAACGCGCCGATGGTGCTGATCGGCAAGGACACTTATGAGGACCTGACCAAGGAGAGCTTCGGCAAGGTGCTCGACGGCTTCGCGTCGGGCAATCCGCCCAAGCCCGGCCCGCAGAACGGCCGCCAGTTCTCGGCGCCGATCACCGGGCCGACCACGCTGAAGGAGATCACCTGATGCGTGGTCTCTCGCAGCCTTCGGTGGAGGGGAGCGGTGCCATGAAGAAGTGGGGCTTCATCGCAATGCATGCCGCCGTGGCGGCCGCCTTCATCTTTCTCCTGCAACGCTTCAGCCTGAACGCGTCGCTGGAATCCAGCCTGCTCTGGGCGCTGACGTTTGGCGTCTGCGCCGCCGGGCTTGCCTACAAGCAAGCCAACCGTTGATCGGAAAGCACTGAAATGCTCGAGGACAAGGATCGCATCTTCAAGAACCTCTACGGCCTCCACGATTGGGGGCTCGAGGGCGCGCGGCGCCGCGGCGCCTGGGATGGCACGAAGAACATCATCGACAAGGGCCGCGACTGGATCATCAACGAGATGAAGGCCTCAGGGCTCCGCGGCCGCGGCGGCGCCGGCTTCCCGACCGGTCTGAAGTGGTCCTTCATGCCGAAGGAATCGACCGACGGCCGTCCGAGCTATCTCGTCGTCAACGCCGACGAGTCCGAGCCCGGCACCTGCAAGGATCGCGAGATCATGCGGCACGATCCGCATCTCTTGATCGAGGGCTGCCTGATCGCGAGCTGCGCGATGAACGCGCACACCTGCTACATCTATGTCCGCGGCGAGTTCATCCGCGAGCGCGAGCATCTCCAGGCCGCGATCGACCAGGCCTATGACGCCAAGCTGGTGGGCAAGGACAACGTCAACGGCTGGCCGTTCGACATCTATGTCGCCCACGGCGCCGGCGCCTACATCTGCGGCGAGGAGACCGCGCTGCTCGAAAGCCTCGAGGGCAAGAAGGGCCAGCCGCGCCTGAAGCCGCCGTTCCCGGCGAACGTCGGCCTGTTCGGTTGCCCGACCACCGTCAACAACGTCGAGTCGATCGCCGTTGCGCCCGACATCCTGCGCCGTGGCGCGGCCTGGTTCGCCGGCATCGGCCGTCCGAACAATGTCGGCACGAAACTGTTCTGCATCTCCGGCCATGTCGAGCGGCCCTGCAACGTCGAAGAGGCCATGGGCATTCCGTTCCGTGAGCTGATCGACAAGCATTGCGGCGGCATCCGCGGCGGCTGGGACAACCTCAAGGCCGTGATCCCCGGCGGCTCGTCGGTGCGCATGGTGCCGGCCGAGCAGATCATCGACACGCCGATGGATTTCGACAGCTTGAGCAAGCTGCGCTCGGGCCTCGGCACCGCGGCCGTGATCGTGATGGACAAGTCCACAGACCTGATCCGCGCCATCGCCCGTATTTCGTACTTCTACAAGCATGAGAGCTGCGGCCAGTGTACGCCGTGCCGCGAGGGCACGGGCTGGATGTGGCGCGTGCTCACCCGCATGGCCGAGGGTCGCGCGCATAAGCGCGAGATCGACATGCTGCTCGAAGTGACCAAGCAGGTCGAAGGCCACACCATCTGCGCGCTCGGCGACGCAGCCGCCTGGCCGATCCAGGGCCTGATCGCGCATTTCCGTCATGAGATCGAAGCGCGCATCGACCAGTATTCGCACAAGGCCGACATCGACGATATCGGCGTCCGCGATCCCGTGAACATGGTCGCGGCGGAGTAAGAGACATGACCAAGCTCATCATCGACGGCAAAGAGATCGATGTCCCCGCTGAGTACACGCTGCTCCAGGCGTGCGAAGCGGCGGGCGCCGAGATTCCGCGCTTCTGCTATCACGAGCGGCTGTCGATCGCCGGCAATTGCCGGATGTGCCTCGTCGAGGTGAAGGGCGGCCCGAAGCCGGTCGCGAGCTGCGCCTGGGGCGTGCGCGACTGCCGTCCGGGTCCCAAGGGCGAGCCGCCGGAGATTTCCACGCGTTCGCCGATGGTGAAGAAGGCACGCGAAGGCGTGATGGAATTCCTTCTCATCAACCATCCGCTGGACTGCCCGATCTGTGACCAGGGCGGCGAGTGCGATCTTCAGGACCAGGCGATGGGCTATGGTGTCGACACCAGCCGCTTCGCCGAGAACAAGCGCGCGGTCGAGGACAAGTACCTCGGCGCGCTGGTCAAGACCTCGATGAACCGCTGCATCCAGTGCACGCGCTGCGTCCGCTTCTCGGCGGAAGTCGCCGGCGCGCCCGAAATGGGCGCCACTGGCCGCGGCGAGGACATGGAGATCACGACCTATCTCGAGCACGCGCTGACGTCGGAATTGCAGGGCAATCTTGTCGACATCTGCCCGGTCGGTGCGCTGACCTCGAAGCCCTATGCCTTCGCGGCGCGCCCGTGGGAGCTCGGCAAGACCCAGTCGATCGACGTCATGGACGGCCTCGGCTCTGCGATCCGCGTCGATACCCGCGGCCGCGAGGTGATGCGCGTGCTGCCGCGCATCAACGAGGCCGTGAACGAGGAGTGGATCTCCGACAAGACCCGCCACATCGTCGACGGCCTGCGCACCCAGCGCCTCGACCGGCCCTATATCCGCGAGGCCGGCAAGCTGCGCGCGGCGAGCTGGCAGGAAGCCTTCGCCGCGATCGCCTCCAAGGCGGGCCGCACCGACGGCAAGCGCATCGGCGCGATCGCCGGCGATCTCGCCGGCGTCGAGGAGATGTTTGCGCTGAAGGACCTGCTCGCCAAGTTCGGCTCGAGCAATCTGGCGGTGCAGGGCGGCGACGCCTTCGATCCCGCGCTCGGCCGCGGCTCGTACATCTTCAATCCGACGCTCGCCGGCGTCGAGCACGCCGATGCGCTGCTGATCATCGGCGCCAATCCGCGCAAAGAGGCGGCGGTATTCAACGCCCGCATCCGCAAGCGCTGGCGCGCCGGCGGCTTCAAGGTCGGCGTGATCGGCGCCAAGGCCGATCTCACCTATGACTATGACCATCTCGGCGCGGGCACCGACACGCTCGGTGAGCTCGCGGCGGGCAGGCACTCCTTCATGGACGTGCTCAAGAACGCCAAGAACCCGATCATCCTGGTCGGCGCGGGCGCGGCCTCGCGCCACGACGGCGCCGCCATTCTGGCCGCCGCCGCCAAGCTCGCGCTCGACGTCGGCGCGGTGAAGGACGGCTGGAACGGCTTTGGCGTGCTGCACGAGACCGCTTCGCGCGTCGGCGCGCTCGATATCGGCTTCACCGCCTCGGCGGGGGGCCTGAACGCCGCGCAGATGACGACGTTCGGCACGCTGGACTTGCTGTTCCTGCTCGGGGCCGACGAGATCAAGGCGCCTGATAGCACCTTCGTCGTCTATATCGGCACCCATGGCGATCGCGGTGCGCACCGCGCCGACGTGATCCTGCCGGCCGCCGCCTACACCGAGAAGTCCGCGATCTACGTCAACACCGAGGGCCGCGTGCAGATGACGGGCCGCGCCGCGTTCCCGCCGGGCGAAGCCCGCGAGGACTGGGCGATTATCCGTGCTCTGTCGGAAGCGCTCGGCAAGAAGCTCGGCTACGACTCGTTGCCGGCGCTGCGCCAGGCGATCTTCAAGGCGGTGCCGCATCTGATCCGGCTCGACCAGATCGAGGCCGGCTCCGCCGACCAGATCAAGAAGCTGGCGGGGAAGGGCGGCTCGCCCGAGAAGGCGCCGTTCAAGGCGGCGATCGAGGACTTCTATTTGACCAACCCAATCGCGCGTGCGTCCGCCGTGATGGCGGAATGCTCGCGGCTTGCCTCCGGGCAGATGCTGACCGCAGCGGAGTGAGCGTGATCTGATGGAATTCTTTGAAAGCGCATTCTGGACCGGTTTCCTCTGGCCGCTGATCATCATGGTCGCGGAGAGCGTGCTGGTGCTCGTCGTCCTCCTGGTCGCGATCGCCTACATCCTGCTCGCCGACCGCAAGATCTGGGCGGCGGTGCAGATCCGCCGCGGCCCGAACGTGGTCGGCCCCTGGGGCCTGCTGCAATCCTTCGCGGACCTTCTGAAGTTCGTGCTGAAGGAGCCGATCATCCCGGCCGGCGCCAACAAGGGCGTGTTCCTGCTGGCGCCGCTGGTGTCGTGCGTGCTCGCGCTCGCGGCCTGGGCGGTGATCCCGACCAATCTCGGCTGGGTGATCTCCGACATCAATGTCGGCATCCTCTTCATCTTCGCGATCTCGTCGCTGTCGATCTACGGCATCATCATGGCCGGCTGGTCGTCGAACTCGAAATATCCGTTCCTCGCCGCGCTGCGCTCGGCGGCGCAGATGGTGTCCTATGAAGTCTCGATCGGCTTTGTCATCATCACGGTGCTGCTCTGCGCCGGCACGCTGAACCTCTCGGCCGTGGTCGAGGCCCAGCACGCCCGCGGCCTTGCCAGCCTGATCGGGCTGCCCCAGCTCACCATCCTGAACTGGTACGTCTGGCCGCTGTTCCCGATGTTCGTGGTGTTCTACGTCTCGGCGCTGGCGGAAACCAACCGTCCGCCCTTCGACCTCGTCGAGGCGGAATCCGAGCTCGTCGCCGGCTTCATGGTCGAATACGGCTCGACGCCGTACCTGCTGTTCATGCTCGGCGAGTACGTCGCGATCGTCACGATGTGCGCGATGGCGACCATCCTGTTCCTCGGAGGCTGGCTGCCGCCGGTCGACCTGCCGCCCTTCAACTGGGTGCCGGGGATCATCTGGTTCGCGCTGAAACTGTTCTTCATGTTCTTCCTGTTCGCGATGGCGAAGGCGATCGTGCCGCGCTACCGCTACGATCAACTGATGCGTCTCGGCTGGAAGGTGTTCCTGCCGATCTCGCTGGCGATGGTGATCGTGGTGGCCGGTGTGCTGCACTTCGCCGGCATCGCGCCGAAGTGAGGGCCCCGCCATGGGTATCAACATCAACGCCACTGCACGCTCGCTTCTGCTGTCGGAATTCGTCTCGGCGTTCTTCCTCGCCATGCGCTATTTCTTCCAGCCGAAGCCGACGCTGAACTATCCGTTCGAGAAGGGGCCGATCTCGCCGCGCTTCCGCGGTGAGCATGCGCTGCGCCGGTATCCGAACGGCGAAGAGCGCTGCATCGCCTGCAAGCTTTGCGAAGCGGTCTGCCCTGCCCAGGCCATCACCATCGAGGCCGGGCCGCGCCGCAACGACGGCACCCGCCGCACCGTGCGCTACGACATCGACATGGTGAAGTGCATCTATTGCGGCCTCTGCCAGGAGGCCTGTCCGGTCGACGCCATCGTCGAAGGTCCGAACTTCGAGTTCGCGACCGAGACCCGCGAGGAACTGTTCTATGACAAGGCCAAGCTGCTCGCCAACGGCGACCGCTGGGAACGCGAGATCGCGAAAGCGATCGAGCTCGACGCGCCGTACCGGTGAGGTGAGGGCATGATCCTTCCCGCGCTGTTCTTCTATCTGTTCGCCGGCGTCTGCGTCGCCTCGGCCGTGATGGTGATTGTCTCGCGCAATCCCGTGCACTCCGTGCTGTACCTGATCCTGGCCTTCGTCAACGCCTCCGGCCTGTTCGTGCTGATGGGCGCCGAATTCCTCGCGATGATCCTGATCGTCGTCTATGTCGGCGCCGTCGCGGTGCTGTTCCTGTTCGTCATCATGATGCTCGACGTCGACTTCCTCGAGCTGCGCGAAGGCTTCATCCAGTACCTGCCGGTCGGCCTCGTGATCGGCGGCATCTTCCTGTTCGAGCTGCTGCTCACGGTCGGCTTCTGGGTCATCAACCCCGGCGTCTCCAAGACGATCACGGCGGCGATCCCGACCAACGTCTCCAACACCGAGGCGCTCGGGCTCGTGCTCTATACGAAGTACATCCACTATTTCCAGCTCGCGGGCATGGTGCTGCTGGTCGCCATGATCGGCGCCATCGTGCTGACGCTGCGCCACAAGGCGAGCGTGAAGCGGCAGGACATCAACGTTCAGAACGCACGCACGCCCGAAATGGCGATGGCGATGCGCAAGGTGGCATCGGGGCAGGGGCTCTCGGACGCCGATGCGGCGGAGTGGGTGAAATGACGATCGGGCTCGGACACTATCTTGCCGTCGGCGCGATCCTGTTCACGCTCGGGATCCTCGGCATCTTCCTGAACCGCAAGAACATCATCGTCATCCTGATGTCGATCGAGCTGATCCTGCTCTCGGTCAACATCAACCTCGTGGCGTTCTCGACCTTCCTCGGCGACATCGTCGGCCAGGTCTTCGCGCTTCTGGTCTTGACTGTGGCCGCGGCGGAAGCCGCGATCGGTCTCGCCATCCTGGTGGTCTATTTCCGCAACCGCGGCTCGATCGCGGTTGAGGACGTCAATCTGATGAAGGGCTGAGCTCTCAAATGGTTCAGGCAATCGTTTTCCTGCCCCTGCTGGGCGCCATTCTGGCCGGGCTCATCTCCCTGGTCGGCGCGCATGCCCGCAACCCCTCGGGTGACGAGGTCGAGCATCACGGCGATCACGGCCATGGCGACGCGCATGCGTCGGCTGCTCATGACGACCATGGTCACGACGATCACGCTCACGACGACCACGGCCCGGTTGAGCCGGCGGCGGCGGGCTCGCGCGCTGCCGAGCTAATCACCACCGGACTGTTGTTCGTCGCGGCCGCGCTGTCCTGGATGACGCTGGTCGATGTCGGCTTCATGCACCACGACGGCCGGATCCAGCTGCTGCCCTTCATCTTCTCGGGCGACCTCCAGGTCTGGTGGACGCTCCGGGTCGACACGCTCACCGCGGTGATGCTGGTGGTGGTGACGACCGTGTCCTCGCTCGTGCACCTCTATTCCATCGGCTACATGGACGAGGACCCGTACCGGCCGCGCTTCTTCGGCTATCTCTCGCTGTTCACCTTCGCCATGCTGATGCTGGTGACCGCGGACAATTTGGTCCAGCTGTTCTTCGGCTGGGAAGGCGTGGGTCTTGCCAGCTACCTGCTGATCGGCTTCTGGTACCAGAAGCCCTCGGCGAACGCGGCCGCGATCAAGGCCTTCGTGGTCAACCGCGTCGGCGACTTCGGCTTTGCGCTCGGCATCTTCGCGATCTTCTATCTGACCGCCTCGACCGATTTCGAGACGATCTTCCACCAGGCGCCGAGCCTGACCGGCAAGACCATCAACTTCCTCGGCTGGCACGCTGATGCGCTGACCCTGACCTGCCTGTTGCTGTTCATGGGCGCGATGGGCAAGTCGGCGCAGTTCCTGCTGCACACCTGGTTGCCGGACGCGATGGAAGGCCCGACCCCGGTGTCGGCGCTGATCCACGCCGCGACCATGGTCACCGCCGGCGTGTTCATGGTGGCGCGCCTGTCGCCGCTGTTCGAGCTCGCCCCGACCGCGCAAGCCGTGGTGATGTTCTTTGGCGCCACCACCGCGTTCTTCGCGGCGACCATCGGCCTCGTCCAGAACGACATCAAGCGCATCGTCGCCTACTCGACCTGTTCGCAGCTCGGCTACATGTTCGTGGCGATGGGAGCAGGGGCCTATTCGGTGGGCATGTTCCACCTGTTCACGCACGCCTTCTTCAAGGCGCTGTTGTTCTTGGGCTCCGGCTCGGTGATCTACGCGATGCACCACGAGCAGGACATCCGCAACATGGGCGGCCTCTGGCGCAAGATCCCCTACACCTACGCGGTGATGGTGGTCGGCACGCTGGCGCTGACCGGCTTCCCGCTCACCGCCGGCTACTTCTCCAAGGACGCGATCATCGAGTCCGCCTACGCCTCGCACAATCCGTTCGCGGTGTACGGCTTCCTGATGACGGTCGTCGCCGCCGGCCTGACCTCGTTCTACTCCTGGCGCCTGATCTTCAAGACCTTCCACGGCGAGCCGCATGACGAGCATCATTACGAAGCCGCGCATGAGGCCCCGCTCTGGATTCTGATCCCGATCGGCGTGCTCGCGGTCGGCTCGATCGTCGCGGGCTTCCCGTTCAAGGAGCTGTTCGCCGGTCACGGCGTCGAGGAGTTCTTCCGCGAGTCCGTCAAGATGAACCCGCACATCATCGAGGAGATGCACCACATCCCCGAGACCATCGCCTTCCTGCCGACGGTGATGATGGTGCTGGGCTTCCTCGTCTCGTACCTGTTCTACATCCGCCGGCCCTACATCCCCGTTCGGCTCGCCGCAGAGCAGCCGATGCTGTACCAGTTCCTGCTCAACAAATGGTACTTCGACGAGCTCTACGACCTCATCTTCGTCCGTCCGGCGAAGTGGATCGGCTACCAGCTCTGGAAGAAGGGCGACGGCTTCATCATCGACGGCCTCGGTCCCGACGGCGTCTCCGCCCGCGTGCTGGACGTCACCCGCAACGTCGTGAAGATCCAGACCGGCTATCTCTATCACTATGCGTTCGCCATGCTGATCGGTGCCGCCGGCCTGATCACCTGGTTCATGTTCGGCTTTGGAGGCCAGTAAATGACAACCTGGCCCATCCTTTCGGTTACGACGTTTCTGCCGCTGGTCGGCGCGCTGATCGTCTATCTCAGCCGCGGCGATGACGAGGCGGCCAAGCGCAACTCGCGCTGGATTGCGCTCTGGACCACGCTGATCACCTTCGCGGTGTCGGTGATCCTGGTGTTGCGCTTCGATCCCTCGAGCGCCGACTTCCAGTTCGTCGAGAAGGCGAGCTGGCTCGCCACCGGCATCACCTACCACATGGGCGTCGACGGCATCTCGCTGCCGCTGCTGATCCTGACCACCGCCGTGATGCCGTTCTGCATCATCGCGAGCTGGAAGGCGATCACGAGCCGCGTCCGCGAATACATGATGGCGTTCCTGATCCTGGAAACGCTGATGATCGGCACCTTCTCGGCGCTCGATCTCGTGCTGTTCTACCTGTTCTTCGAGGGCGGCCTGATCCCGATGTTCCTGATCATCGGCATTTGGGGCGGTCCGCGCCGGGTCTACGCTTCCTTCAAGTTCTTCCTCTACACCTTCCTCGGCTCGGTCCTGATGCTGCTCGCCATCATGGCGCTGTACTGGAACGGCGGCACCACTGATATTCCGACCCTGATGCACACCGCCGTGCCGCGGTCGTTGCAGACCTGGGCCTGGCTGGCGTTCTTCGCCTCCTTCGCGGTGAAGATGCCGATGTGGCCGGTGCACACCTGGCTACCCGACGCGCACGTCGAGGCACCGACCGCGGGCTCGGTGGTCCTCGCCGCGATCCTGCTGAAGATGGGAGGCTACGGCTTCCTGCGCTTCTCGCTGCCGATGTTCCCGCTGGCCTCGCACGACTTCGCGCCGCTGATCTTCACGCTCTCGGCCATCGCCATCATCTACACCTCGCTGGTGGCGCTGATGCAGGAGGACATGAAGAAGCTGATCGCGTACTCCTCGGTCGCGCATATGGGCTTCGTCACCATGGGCATCTTCGCCGGCACCATGCAGGGCGTCGCCGGCGGCATGTTCCAGATGATCTCGCACGGCATCGTCTCCGGCGCGCTGTTCCTCTGCGTCGGCATCGTCTACGACCGCATGCACACCCGCGAGATCGCGGCCTATGGCGGCCTCGTCAACCGGATGCCGCTCTACGCGATGACCTTCATGGTCTTCACCATGGCCAATGTCGGTCTGCCCGGCACGAGCGGCTTCGTCGGCGAGTTCATGACGCTGCTCGGCACCTTCAAGGTCTCGATCCCGACCGCGTTCTTCGCCACCTTCGGCGTCATCCTGTCGGCGGCCTACGCGCTGTGGCTCTACCGCAAGGTCGTGTTCGGCGCGCTGGTGAAGCCGTCGCTGATGAGCATGAAGGATCTCACCTTGCGCGAATGCGTGACGCTGTTCCCGATGATCGCGCTGACGATCCTGTTCGGCGTCTATCCGAAGCCGGTGCTCGACATGTCGGCCGCCTCGGTCCAGCAACTCGTCAACAACTACAACACCGCTGTGACGGCCGTGAAGGCCGCCGCACTGCTCCAGTGATCGGGCAGGTCAGGATATCGCCATGAGCTTTGAGACTGCAGGTTATCAACTGGCGCCGGTGCTGCCCGAGATCGTGCTCGCGGTCGGCGCGATGGCGCTTCTGATGCTGGGAGCCTATCGCGGGCAGGGGACGACCGGCGCGGTCACCTCGCTGGCGGTCGTGCTCCTCGTCGTGGTCGGCGTGCTCGTCTACGCGCAGCCTGCCGGCAAGCAGGTGACGTTCGGCGGCAGCTTCATCGTCGACGACTTCGCCCGCTTCATGAAGATCATGGCGCTGATCGGCTCGGCTGCGACGCTGATCCTGTCGGCCGAGTTCCTGTCCGATCCGTCGCGCCGCATCTTCGAATACGCCATCCTGGTGCTGCTCTCGACGCTCGGCATGATGGTGCTGATCTCGGCCGGCGACCTGATCTCGCTCTATCTCGGCCTCGAGCTGATGTCGCTCGCGCTCTACGTCGTGGCGGCCTCGAACCGCGACAATGCCAAGTCGACCGAAGCCGGCCTGAAGTATTTCGTGCTCGGCGCGCTGTCCTCGGGCATGCTGCTCTATGGCGCTTCGCTGATCTATGGCTTCACCGGCACCGTCAGCTTCACCGGCATCGCCCAGGCCGCGACGATGGCGAATGTCGGCCTGGTGTTCGGCCTGGTGTTCCTGCTCGCCGGCCTCTGCTTCAAGGTCTCGGCCGTGCCGTTCCACATGTGGACGCCTGACGTCTACGAGGGCGCGCCGACCCCGGTCACCGCCTTCTTCGCTTCGGCGCCGAAGGTGGCCGCGCTCGCTGTCTTCACCCGCGTCACGCTGACCGCATTCCCGGGCATCGTCTCGCAGTGGCAACAGATCCTGGTGTTCGTGGCGATCGCCTCGATGGCGCTCGGCTCCTTCGCCGCGATCGGCCAGACCAACATCAAGCGCCTGATGGCCTATTCCTCAATCGGCCATATGGGTTTCGCGCTGGTCGGTCTCGCCTCCGGCACGCCGGAGGGCGCGCAGGGCGTCCTGATGTACATCGTGATCTATGTCGCGATGACGCTCGGCTCGTTCTCGATCATCCTCGCCATGAAGCGCAACGGCCAGGCGGTGGAGCAGATCAGCGATTTCGCCGGTCTGTCGCGGACCAATCCGATGCTCGCCTTCCTGTTCGCGATGCTGCTGTTCTCGCTTGCGGGCGTGCCGCCGCTCGCCGGCTTCTTCGGCAAGTGGTACGTCTTCGTCGCCGCCATCAAGGCCAATCTGTTCACGCTTGCCGTCATCGGCGTGCTGACCAGCGTCGTCGGCGCCTACTACTATCTCTCGATCGTCAAGACGATGTATTTCGACGAGCCGGCCGGCCAGGTCGATCCGGTTCGGATCGAGGTGAAGGCGGTGATGGCGGTCACGGGGGTATTCAACCTGCTATTCGCGCTGTTTGCGGGTCCGGTGGTGAGCGTCGCCTCCGCCGCGGCAAAGTCGCTGTTCTAGGATGGCATTCGCGCTCGGTCCTCGCGCACAGTCCGCGGGCTACAAGCTCGCGGCCTTCGAACGGACCGGCTCGACCAACACCGATGCGATCGAGCACGCGCGGGCCGGCGAACGCGGCCCGATGTGGTTCGTCACGGATGAGCAGACCGCCGGCCGCGGCCGCCGCCAGCGCGCCTGGATCGCACCCAAGGGCAATCTCGCCGCCAGCATCCTCGAAGTCATGGACGTCGCCCCGGCCGTCGCCGCCACCCTCGGGTTCGCGGCCGGGCTGGCGCAGGAGGCGGCGCTGGAGAAGGTCAGCCTGGAAGCCGCCTTGCGCCTCGGCGAGGGCCGTCCCCGCTATGCCCTGAAATGGCCGAACGACGTGCTCGCCGGCGGCAAGAAGCTGGTCGGCATCGCGCTCGAGGCCGAGGCCATCGGCGACCGGCTGGCGGTCGTCGCCGGCATGGGCACCAATGTCGTCGCCGCGCCCGAGGGCACGCCGACGCCCGCGGTGTCGCTGGCCGCCCTCGGCGTCCAGATTGGCGCGGAGGAGCTGTTCTCGGCGCTGTCCGACGCCTGGGTCGAGTTCCGCGGCATTTGGGACAATGGCCGCGGCTTTGCCGAAATCCGTAAGCTGTGGCTGGAGCGCGCCGCCGGCCTCGGCGAGCGCGTCGCTATTCACACGGGAACCATGACGCTGGAAGGCATTTTTGACACCATCGACGACACCGGCTGCCTGATCGTGCGCACCGCGGAGGGCCGCCTTGTGCCGGTGGCCGCAGGCGAGGTGTTCTTCGGCCCGGTCCGCTCGGTGGGGGCTGCGTGATGGCGAGGCCCGACGAACTGGTGTTTGCGCCGCTCGGCGGTGTCGGCGAGATCGGCATGAACCTGTCGATCTACGGCCTCGGCAACCGCCACCAGCGCGCCTGGCTGGCGGTCGATCTCGGCGTCTCCTTCGGCGAC
The DNA here is from genome assembly GCF_000473125.1 of Bradyrhizobium genosp. SA-4 str. CB756. NCBI lineage: Bacteria > Pseudomonadati > Pseudomonadota > Alphaproteobacteria > Hyphomicrobiales > Nitrobacteraceae > Bradyrhizobium > Bradyrhizobium genosp. SA-4. Next base: position 2,713,188 of record NZ_KI421499.1, read on the forward strand.
GAGGAGCATCTGCCGGGCATCGACCTGATCATGCCCGACATCAGCTTCCTGGAGAAGGAACGCAAGAACCTGATGGGCCTGGTGCTGACCCATGCCCACGAGGACCATTTCGGCGCCATCATCGACCTCTGGCCGAAGCTGAAATGCCCGATCTACGCGACGCAGTTCAGCGCCGCGCTGTTCGAGGCCAAATGTGCCGCCGAGCGCAATGCGCCGGAGATCCCCGTCACCGTGATCCCATCCGGCGGCCGCGTCGACGTCGGCCCGTTCAACGTCGAGTTCATCCCCGTCGCGCATTCCATTCCCGAAGCGCACGCGCTGGCGATCCACACCGAGGCAGGCACGGTGCTGCATACCGGCGACTGGAAGATCGACCCGACCCCGACGCTGGGACGTCCCACCGACGAGAAGCGGCTGCGGGAGCTCGGTGAGGAGGGCGTGCTCGCCTTGATCGGCGATTCCACCAATGCCGTGCGCGACGGCCGCTCGCCTTCCGAAGCCGAGGTCGCCCGGACCATCATAGACCTGGTGAAAGCCGCCAAGGGCCGCGTCGCGGTGACGACCTTTGCCTCCAATGTCGCCCGCATCAAGGCTGTCGCCGATGCTGCGAAAGCCGCCGACCGCGAGGTCGTCGTGGTCGGCCGCGCCATGGAGCGCGTGGTGCAGGTCGCGCGCGAGACCGGCTATCTCGACGGCGTGCAGAATTTCCGCTCGCCCGAGGTCTACGGGCATCTGCCGCAGGACAAGGTGCTGGCGCTCTGCACCGGCAGCCAGGGCGAGCCGCGCGCCGCGCTGGCGCGCATCGCCAATGACGACCATCCCGAGATCACGCTCAACCGCGGCGACAGCGTGATCTTCTCCTCGCGCACCATCCCGGGAAACGAGAAGGCGGTCGGCTCGATCATCAACAATCTGGTGCTCCAGGGCGTCGAGGTCCTCACCGACCGCGACCATCTGGTCCACGTCTCCGGCCACCCGCGCCGCGACGAGCTGCGCGACATGATCTCCTGGGTGAAGCCGCAGCTGCTGATCCCCGTCCATGGCGAGGCCCTGCACCTGAACGAGCACGCCAAGCTCGCGCGCGCCGCCGGCGTGCCGCGCGTGCTGGTCGTCCGCAATGGCGACCTCGTCAAGCTCGGCCCGGGCGATCCCGGCGTGGTCGGTGAGGTGCCGTCGGGCCGTCTCTACAAGGACGGCACGATCCTGGAGGACTCTAAGTCCCGCGCCGTGATCGAGCGACGCCGCATGGCGTTCTCCGGCTGCGCCTTCGTCGCCATCGCCATGACCGAGCAGGGCGAGCTCGCCGACGATCCCGAGGTCGATCTGGTCGGCATTCCCGAGAAGAACAGGGCCGGCGAGGCCTTTGACGACATCGTCTTCGACGCCGTGATGTCCACCATCGAGGGCCTGCCGCGGGCGCGCCGGCGCGATCCGGACGCGCTGGGTGAATCGGTGCGCCGCGCCGTCCGTGCCGTGATCAACGAACATTGGGGCAAAAAGCCCCCCTGTCTGGTACATGTCCTGACAGTGTAGATTGGGCGTGGTCTCCGGATCATGCCTTGAGGGAGAAGAAACATGCTGGGTCGCCTCAACCACGTCGCGATCGCGACCAGGGACGCGGTCAAGGCCGCGAAGATCTATGGCGCGGCATTCGGAGCGCAGATCTCGGAAGCCGTTCCGCTGCCCGAGCATGGCGTCACCACGGTGTTCGCGACGCTCCCCAACACCAAGATCGAGTTCATCGAGCCGCTCGGCGAAGCCTCGCCGATCGCAAAATTCCTTGAGCGCAACGCTGACGGCGGCATCCACCATGTCTGCTACGAGGTCGTCGACATCATCGCCTCGCGCGATACGCTCGTGAAGGAGGGGGCCCGGGTGCTCGGCGACGGCGTGCCGAAGATCGGCGCCCACGGCAAGCCGGTGCTGTTCCTGCACCCCAAGGATTTTTCCGGCGCGCTGGTCGAGATCGAGCAGGCATAAGGCCGCCCCATGGCCATCCAGATATCGACCGCGATCGCGATCTACTTCGTCATCTGGTGGATCGCGCTGTTCCTGACGCTGCCGTTCGGCGTGCGCAGCCAGCATGAGGACGGCGTCGGCGCGCCCGGCACCGATCCCGGCGCCCCGATCCTGACCCGGATGGGCCGCAAGCTGATCTGGACCACGATCATCTCGGCGATCATCTACGGCCTCGGCATGGCCGCCTACCACGCCGGCTATCTCTCGATCGAGCGCCTGTCGAAATTGATGGGAATGCCGTTCTAGGTTTTTGATTTGTGTCGTTGTTTCGGGGGGAACGAATGACTTTTCAGCGGATCGTCGTCGCACTGCTGGTGCTGATCGTCGCGGGGCTCGGGGCCATCGGCTATTTCGAATGGAGGATGGCGGCGCAGGTGCGCACCCTGAAGGCGTTTGTCGAGGGCTACGTCTTCAACGAGGCGGTGATGGCCTGCGAGCAGGCCAAGAGCTCGACGCCGTTCAAGTGGAACGGCGGCAAGAGCACCTCGGTGATCGGGCTGAACTCGGTCAAGCTCGACAAACACAACGTCAGCGCCAGCTACACGCTGGTGGCGGACCTCGTCTATTGCGATTACGATCCGATCAAAAGAAAGGCCGAGATCGGCTCGAGCTTCCTGGAGCGGGAGTAACGATCCGGTCTCTACAGATGGGATGGGATCGTCATGACCGGGAGCCGGACGGGGGACTATCGGATTCTGCATGAGGCGGCCTTGCGGGACTATCTCGCGGGCCTGCCTGACATCACAGCGCTCCTCGGCGGCGAGCCGGCCGCCTGGGCGATCACCGAGGTCGGCGACGGCAATCTCAACCTCGTCTTCATCGTCAAGGGTGCGCGTGGCGGCATCGCGGTGAAGCAGGCGCTGCCTTACGTCCGGCTCGTCGGCGAGAGCTGGCCGCTGCCGCTGTCGCGGGCTCACTACGAATTCCTGGCCTTGTCCCGGCAGGCCGAACTCGTCCCCGGCCTCGTGCCGGCCCTGCTGCACCACAACGAGACGCTGGCGCTGACGGTGATGGAGCTGCTCGAGCCGCACATCATCATGCGCAAGGGGCTCGTCGCGGCAACCCACTATCCGCGCTTCGTCGACGACATCACCACCTTCATGGCGCGCACCCTGTTCTTCACCTCCGACCTCGCGCTGTCGGCGGCCGAGAAGAAGGAAGGCATCGCTGCGTTCGCCGGCAACCACGCGCTCTGCAAGATCACCGAGGACCTGATCTTCACCGATCCCTACCGCATCGCCGAGCAGAACCGCTGGACCGCGCCTTATCTCGATGGCCTCGCCGCATCCTTGCGCGATGACATGGAGCTGCATGTCGCGATCTCGCGGCTGAAGCTGAAGTTCATGGCAAGCCCGGAAGGACTGCTCCACGGCGACCTCCACACCGGCTCGATCATGGTCACGGACAGCCAGACGCGCGTCATCGACCCCGAATTCGCGTTCTACGGCCCGATGGGGTTCGACGTCGGCGCCGTGCTCGCCAATCTGCTGATGGCCTATTTCGCCTCCGCCGGCCACGAGCGGACGCCGGGCGAGCGGCGCGAATTCGAGGTCTGGGTGCTGGAGAGCGTCGAGCAGGTCTGGAACGAGTTCGCCCGCAAATTCCTCGACCTCTGGCGGGCAGGGCCGACGGGCGATGCCTATCCGGTCTCACTCTTTACCGGCGAGAAGGGCGCGATGCGCCTCGAGGCCGAGCGGCAAGCCTACATGCAGCGCCTGTTCACCGACACGGTCGGCTTCGCCGCCGCCAAGACCATCCGCCGCATCTTCGGCCTCGCCCACAACATCGATTTCGAGCTGATCGAGAACCCGAAGACGCGGGCGATCAGCGAAGCCCGCGCCGTGCGGCTCGCGCGCGGGATGATGGTGGAAGCGCCAGCGTTCCGGACGATCACTGATGTCACCGGCTCTGCCCGAAAGCTGCGGGACTGGCTGCCGGAATTGTCAGGCTGAAGACGTCGCGCGAGGTGAGGGATCGTCGCGCCTCAATACAGCCGCATCGGCAGCGGGACGCCGTCCGGGCCAACCAGCAGGCCCCAGGTCTCGTTGGCTGCAACCTCGAACTCGCGCTTCTGCGCCGCGCTACCGTCCGGCTTGATGATGACCTTGTACTTGCCCGGCAGCAGATCGATCTTCTGGCTATCAGGCAATTCGCCCGCAGCGGCGTCGGAGTGCGCCAGTTTTTCTCCGGCGCGCGCCGCCAGCTTGATGGTTCGCTCATTGACGGTGATTTCGGCCGCTTGATCGGTCTTGTTACCGAGCAACAGCCTCACTTGCCCCGGCTCGGGCAGAATGCCTGATGTCGCGACCGCCGGCTTGCGCAGCGAAAGATCTGCGGTGGTCTTGCCATCCTGACGGGTGAGCCGGAGCGAGGCCGGTCCATCTGAAGTCGTGAAGGCGATCACGGCCCGATCGGGCTCGACCGCCGCGCCGTCATTCTCCTCCCAGCCGCGCCCGCCGAGTGCGGCGCGATAGAAGCCGAGCACGGCCTTGAGATCGAGCGGCGTCTCGACGTGAGACGACCGGATGAAGGGCGAATTCTTCGCGGTCATCAGGCCCCAGCCGTCGGGGAGCGGCAGACCCACATCTTCAGACATCTTGCCCTCGAAGGTCCGGCTTGTGGCCCGTGCCAGCCCGCCAACGGCGTTGCAGAGCAGGCGCTCACCGAGATAGTCGGGGGCGCAACGGTCCCTGACCGCCCACCAGGTATCGTCGACATACCCGTTTGATCGCGAGGTGTGGGACCAGCCGGTGTGGATGGTGTCAGTCGGATTGTCCCGGGCAGGGTCCGGCGTGACGGGAATCGCCATCGCCGCCGTCGCAGCGAGCACGCTGCCCGCGACCAAGATACCTAACGTTCGGCGCTTCATTTTTTCCGCGATCCCTGGGGCTCAGATAACGATCCTGAGCTTGGTCGCATCGATCGCGAAAAATGTTCACTGGCCGGTCGCCCGATGACGCACCGCGTCAATCGGCGGCTTGCATCGGCGGAGGATGCAACCCGACCGAGGTCTGCATCGCGGCCTTCCGGAACCGGCATCGGTCGCCATCAAAACGAAGCTTGCGTTCGACGGCCGACGAATGATCAAATCCCTGATCGGAATGCCTGCGTTGTTGGGGGACACATGATGTTCAGGATGATTGCGATCGTCGCGGGTTTGGCACTGGCGCTCACCGGATCCGTTGAGGCCCAGACCCCGCGCAAGGGCGGAACCATCCGCATGACCGCGCCTTACGGCTCGAGCTTCACCAGTCTCGACATTCACACCACGCAGCGCGCCCAGGACGAGATCTACGCCAAGGCCCTGCATCGCTCGCTCTACATCTGGGATTCCGCGGAAGGAAAGCCGGTTCCGGAGCTGGCCAAGGAGGTCGTCGTCTCGGGCGGCGGTCTCGTCTACACCTTCAAGCTCCGCGACGACGCGTATTTCCACAATGGCCGCAAGATGACGGCCGACGACATCATCTGGTCCTTCAACCGCATCATGGACGGCACCAAGGCCTTTCCCGGCGCGCGCTTCGTCCGCGTGATCGAGGGGGCGGCCGCGGTCGAGAAGGGCCAGGCCAAGGAAATCTCCGGCCTGAAGAAGATCGACGACTTCACCCTGGAAATGAAGCTGACCGAGAAGGTCGATCCGGGCTTCTACTTCTTCACCGCGCTGACCTCGATCTATCCCGCCGACGAGGCCGCCAAGGACAGCTTCATCCAGCATCCGATCGGTCTCGGACCGTTCAAATTCGTCGAGCATGTGCCGGGATCGCGCATCGTGCTGGAGCGGTGGGACCGGTTCTACAAGCCCGGCAAGCCCTACGCCGACAAGATCGTCGTGTCGATCATGGCCGAGGCCGCGGCGCGCGACGTCGCCTTCCGCAACAAGGAGATCGACACCTCGGTGCTGGGACCTGCGCAATACGTCGCCTACCAGTCCGACGCCAATCTCAAGGGCACCATCGTCGAGGTCGCCGAGGTCTTCACGCGCTACATGGGCATGAATCCCGCCTTCAAGCCGTTCGCCGACAAGCGGGTCCGGCAGGCGATCAACTACGCGATCGACACCGACCTGATCATCAACAAGCTGGTCAAGGGCAAGGCCTATCGCGCCACCAGCTGGCTGCCGCTGACCTCGCCCGCCTACGACAAGGCGATGAAGCCGTACCCCTACGATCCCGCCAAGGCCAAGCAGCTGCTTAGCGAGGCGGGCTATCCCTCCGGCTTCGAGTTCGAATGGACCACCAGCCAGAACGAAAGCTGGGGCCTGCCGATCGTCTCGGCCGTGATCCCGATGCTCGACAAGGTCGGCATCAAGGCGAAGGTCAAGCAGGTCGAGACCGCGGTACTGGCCGAAGTGGTTCGCAGCGGCGACTACCAGGCCTTCATCTACTCCCAGCAGAGCGGCCCGGATCCCCAGGCCGCGCTCAAATGCTTCCATTCGTCGACGCCGCAGCCGGCCTGCAACTACATGAACTACAAGAACCCGGAGTTCGACAAGCTGATCGATGCGGCCGGGCAGGCCGACGACGCCGCAAAGCGCACCGAGCTGCTGCAAAAGGCCAATGCGCTGCTCTACGAGGAGGCGCCGGTCTGGTTCTTCAACTACAACAAGGCGGTGATGGCGGTGCAGCCGTGGCTCAAGGGCGTTCAGCTGAATGCGACAGAGCTGACCCATCAGAACGTCGAGGACCTCTGGGTCGACGAGACCTCGCCCGCGAAGTGACATACGCTCTCGCGCTCCCTCCATCGCGCCGAACGATGCAGGGAGAGAGGAAAGCTTGAGATGCTCTCGTTCCTGCTCCGTCGCCTGCTGCAAACCATTCCGACCGTGCTCGCCGTCGTGCTACTGGTCTTCGTGCTGTTCAGCGTCGTGCCCGGCAGTATCGTCTCGAGCATGAGCGACGACAGCGATCCGCAGGTCGAGCTGCGCATGAAAAAGCAGCTAGGTCTCGATGATCCCGTCTATGTGCGGTTCGGCGCCTACATCGCCAAGCTCGCAACAGGCGATTTCGGCACCTCGTTCCGGACCCGCGAGCCTGTTATCACCATGATCGCCAAACGGGCATGGCCGACGCTGCAGCTGATCTTCGCGGCCATGGCGTTTGCGATTCTGATCGGCGTGCCGCTTGGCTTCGTCGCCGCGCTGAGGCCCGGCGGCATCGTCGATACGCTTGCCATGGTGGTGGCGGTGTCGGGTCTTTCCATCGCCAAGTTCTGGCTCGGCCTGGTGCTGATGTATCTGTTCGCGTTGAAGCTCGGCTGGCTGCCGAGCTTCGGCTATGGCGACGGGGGGCTGCAATATCTGCTGCTGCCGGCCGTGACGCTCGGCGTCTCGCCGATGGCGCTGTTTGCCCGCACGACGCGCGCCGCGGTCCTCGAGATCATGACCGCGGATTTCGTCCGCACCGCGCGCTCCAAGGGCATGAGCGAGACCCGCGTCGTGAAATGGCACGTGATGCGCAACGCGCTCGTCATCATTCTCACCACCGTCGGCCTGCAGTTCGGCGGTCTGATGGGGCAGGCGGTCGTCGTCGAAAAGCTGTTCTCCTGGCCGGGCATCGGCTCTCTGCTCGTCGACAGTGTGCTGCAGCGCGACATTCCGGCCGTCCAGGGCTCCATTCTCGTGGTGGTGCTGGCCTTTCTCGCGATTAATCTTTTGATCGACGTGCTCTACGGCGTGATCGATCCGAGGATCAGATACGCATGAAGCTCCGCGCCAATCTCATCATCGGCGGGGCGCTGTTCGCGCTCGCGATCCTGGTCGGGCTGCTCGCGCCCTGGCTGGCGCACACCGATCCGGTCCTCGACGCCAATCTGATGAACGCGGAGGAGCCTCCGAGCTGGACCTGGTGGTTCGGCACGGACGACCAGGGCCGCGACATCTATTCCCGTGTCGTCTACGGCGCGCGCGTCTCGCTGACGGTCGGCATCGTCTCGCAGCTCATCAACAGCGTGATCGGCGTGGCCCTGGGCCTGAGCGCCGGTTATTGGGGCGGCTGGTGGGATGATTTTGTCAATGCGCTCACCAACCTCATGCTCGCGATCCCCTCGCTGATCTTCGCGCTCGCCATCATGGCGGTGCTCGGCCCCGGCCTGACCAGCCTCTTGATCGCACTCGGGCTGACCAACTGGTCCTTCACGTGCCGGATCGCGCGGGCCTCGGCGCTGTCGCTGCGGAGCCAGGGCTACGTGCAGGCGGCGACCGTGCTCGGCTATGGCGATCTGCGCATCATGGTCACGCAGCTGCTGCCAAACATGCTCGGGCCGATCGTCGTGATCGGCACGCTCGGCATGGGCAGCGCAGTCCTGTCCGAAGCCGCCTTGTCGTTCCTCGGCCTCGGCGTCCGCCCGCCGTTTCCGAGCTGGGGCAGTATGTTGTCGGAGGCGCGCGAGCAGATCACGACGGCGCCGTGGCTCTCGATCTTTCCCGGACTTGCCATCTTCCTGACCGTGCTTGGCCTGAACCTGCTCGGCGACGGACTGCGCGACATTCTCGATCCACAATCGCGGAGCCGGCGGACATGACGGGCGCGCCGCTGATCGAAGTCAGGGATTTGCGCATCGATCTCGACGACGGATCGCGGCGCGTCGCTGCCGCCGAGGGCATTTCGTTCCGCATCGATCGCGGCGAGACCTTCGGGCTCGTCGGCGAATCCGGCTGCGGCAAGAGCATCACGGCGCTCGCCTTGATCGGCCTGCTGCGGTCGCCGCTGTCGATCGGCGGTGGCGTCATCCGCTTCGACGGGCAAGAAATCCAGCAACTTTCGGCGGCCAGGCAGCGTGAGCTGCGTGGCAACCGCATCGCCATGATCTTCCAGGAGCCGATGACGGCGCTCAATCCGGTCTCGCCGGTGGGGCGGCAGATCGCCGAGATGTTCGTGCTGCACAAGGGCAAGAGCTGGCGGGAGGCTAACCGACTGGCGGTCGAGGCCCTGGCGAGCGTCCGCGTCCCTGCGCCGGAGCGGCGCGTCAACGACTATCCGCATCAGCTCTCAGGTGGCATGCGCCAGCGCGTGATGATCGCCATTGCACTCGCCTGCGGTCCGGATCTCCTGATCGCCGACGAGCCGACCACCGCGCTCGATGTGACCGTGCAGGCCGAGATCATCGAGCTGATGCGCAATTTGTGCGCCGAGCGGGGCACGGCGATCCTGATGATCAGCCACGATCTTGGCCTCGTCGCCAATGTCTGCCGCCGCGTCGCCGTCATGTATGCCGGCCGCATCGTCGAGGAGCGCGGCTCGGCCGATATCTTCCGGACCCCCTCGCATCCCTATACGCAGGGCCTGGTCGCCTCGCTGCCGCGGCTGGGCAGCCGCGCAGCGCTTGGCCGGACGCGGCTGAAGGAGATCGCGGGCGTCGTCCCCGCCATCACGAGCTTCCCCGATGGCTGCCGGTTCAATCCGCGCTGCGCGCAGGCGACCGAGATCTGCCGCACAGTCGTGCCGGAGACGGATTTGCTGGAAGCCGGCGGTCTGGTGCGGTGTCACCACCATGCATGAGCCCAAGAACAGATCGGGTGAGGGCAGGGTGGACGACGATCTCATCCTCAGCGTCGAGGATCTTGCGGTTCATTTTCCGATGGGCGGCGGCCTGCTGGGCCGCGGCCGGCGGCTGCTGCGCGCCGTCGACGGGGTCGATCTCAAGCTGAAGCGGGGCGAATGTCTCGGCCTCGTCGGTGAGTCCGGCTCGGGCAAGTCGACGGTCGCTCTGTCGATCCTGGGCCTGCTGACGCCGACGCGCGGCCGCATCGTGCTGGACGGGCAGGTCGTGACGGGCAGGCCATCCGGTGATCGCAAGGCGCTGGCCCGCATCGTGCAGATCGTATTTCAGGATCCCTACGCCTCGCTCAACCCGCGCCAGACCGTTCGCCGCACACTCGAAGATCCCCTGCGCGTGCATGGCGTGACCGCAAAGAGCGAGATCGAGGACCGCGTCGCGACCATGCTGCGCCATGTCGGCCTGCGGCCCGAGCAGGCCGACCGCTACCCGCACGAATTCTCCGGCGGCCAGCGCCAGCGCATCGGCATCGCCCGCGCGCTGATCCTCAATCCCAAAATCGTCATCTGCGACGAGCCGGTCTCGGCGCTCGACGTCTCGATTCGCGCCCAGATCATCAATCTGCTCCTGGAATTGAAGGATACGCTCGGTCTCTCCTACATCATGATCAGCCACGACCTCGGCGTCGTCGAGCACATGAGCGACCGCGTCGCCGTGATGTATCTCGGCCGCATCGTCGAGAACGGCGACTGGCGCGAGATATTTGAACGTCCCGCGCACCCCTATACGCAGGCTCTGATATCAGCCATCCCCGACCCCTTGCGCCATGCGCCGCTGGCGACGACCGGCGGCGATCTTCCCAATCCGCTCAATCCGCCGAATGGATGCGCCTTCAGCCCGAGATGTCGTTATGCCGAAGATGTGTGCCGGAGCGAGCCGGGGCCATCGCTGGAAACGCGCGCCGATGGGCATGCGGTGAGGTGCTGGCGTGCAGACGAGATCGGTGCAGCGAGCGTCTCTCTATCACCGTCACCCTGAGGTGGCCGCTTCTTCAGCGGCCCTCGAAGGGCGCGGCCGAGACACTTCCTTGCAGTCTTCCTAGCTCATCACCCGTTCGGGTGATGCCGTCATATGGTGAAGATGCTAGCCATAAGAGCGACGATTTCGGCGGGCTGAAGATCGCATGTTCGTGGTGAATTGGTTCACACGCTACGGGCGGAAACGCGCTTAAGTTGTAGATGCGCGGAGCGGGGCGGCGGCTGTCACGACGGAGTATGCCATGCTAGATTCACCCTCGGGTTGCGCCGCAGGAAATGCTTGTTGAAGCCTTTCCGGGAGTAAGAACCTTCGGCTTCAGCGAACCCTCTCGATCCTCGACGTGCTTGGACTTTTGGGGGGCGCGTATGCCAACCACAATAGGCGACGGGACGTGGCCCGCAGCGCCGGCCACACCTTCTTGCCGTTGATGGAGCTTCCAAGGCTGGTCCAACGTCGACGAGCCAATCGCGTATGGCTGGTCCGGCTCGCTTCAATCTGCGAAGTTGGTGAGCAAGCGCATGACAGAAGAAGAGATCCTGAGAGTTGCCGGAGCGGCTATCAAGGGCGATGTGGCGGTCGTTGCCGAGGCGCTGGACAGAGGAATGCCGCCAAACATTTATTTGGGCGGGCCGACATTGCTCAATCTCTTGGCTCAACGTGGGCAAGTCGATGTTCTCCGTCTGATGCTGTTGCGGGGAGCCGATCCGAACTCTGTCGGCGATCAGGGCGTCACCGCGCTCATGTCCGCCGCGACGGCGGGGCAACTCGCCGCCGTGGAGGTATTGCTCGAGCATGGCGCCGATCCGGATCTGCGTGACGCGAACGGAAGAACCGCGTCGGACATGGCCGCGCTCAATGATTATCGCGCGGTCTTCAGTCGCCTTCGACGAAGGCCGAGTGCCGGCTCAGATGCCATGCGCCAAATTAATGCGTTCCTCGATGCGGATGCGCGGCTTCGGCATGTGAGCCTGAAAGTCACGTTCGCCTCAATGAGCTGGAGTCTACCGTCAGCTGCTGCGGGAGCGTTTGGAGTGTCGTCGATGCGGGTGGACGAGACGACAATCGTGGAATTGAAGCAGATCGAAGCCGACTTTTTGACTCTTGCGGGTCAGTCGGTGCCGGCTGGCGGGTGGCAGGCGTCGCCTCTCGCGCAAGCGGCTGAATGTTCTCGGCTCTCCGCCTTCATCCTCGATACCGTGCTGGAGCAGCCGGGTCGCGCCGCGGCTCAATACAAGGCGGCGCAGGCCATCTTCGAAAGGGCCGGCCTTTGGGCGGAAGCCCGGGACGCTGCCGATAACGCGGCAGCGTGCCTCGACGTTGCGTCCGGCAATGTCGAGCAGCGGCAAGAGCGCGCGCGGGCGGCGGTCGCCTCGGCACCTCCATCCACTGTTTCGAGAGCGTCTCATTTGATCCAGCTGGGTGAAATCCAGCTGCAAGTCCGCAATCAACTGGCGGCGATCGCGACATTCAAGGACGCGGAAGCCACCCTGAGACAGGCAGGTTACAAGGAGCCGCCAGCCCCCGGCACGATCTTCAACGAGATAATGGCATCGATGATGAGCGATGCCGGAAATGGCCCTCAGCTGGTGCAGCGTGCCGGCAACATCCTGAAGCTCAGGCTGCTTTTCTACCGGTTATACTTCGGCTTGAAGAATGCCTATGGCCCGGTCGACAAGGCCAACCTCGGCAACCCGAGCGAGGCGGATCGTTATGCCCGCCTCATTGTAGATCATAAACTGCAGACCCAGGGGAAGTAGTGGCGTGCTCCTGGCGGTCAACCAGCTCCTGACGGAGGTTCGAATGCAGCGCCTGTCGGGCGTGTCGGGGCGCGACAGGCGTACGGCGGCCGAAAGGCTCGTAGCGCAAGCGGCCGCGCTGCCACAGCGCACTATCAAAGCCGCTTCCCTGGTGGAATTGTCCGACACCTGGCTCGATGATGAGCCTGCCAAGGCGCGATGCTTTGCCGTGCAGGCGCGCGAGCTGGTAGACGAGACGACGGCGCCGAACGTTACGGCGCTCTCGCTCACGATCGAGGCGGACGCCGCCTTGAAGGACAAGGAGCCCCAGCCGGATCGCGCCTACGATCTGACACAGCGCGCGATCGAGCTGGCCCGGCAGCATCGTGAACAAACAACGGAACCAATTCTCCGGGCAACCTCGATGCTGGATCGCATTCGCATCTTCGAGAGCGCGACCTCGGCCGCCTTGGCCGCTGGACGTCTGGCGTGCGCGCTGAAGGCGGCTGAGAACCAGCGGCCCGCGCTGCCAGGTGAACCGCCATTGGACTTGACGCTGGTTCAGGAGGCGCTGGAGATTGGCGAGCTCGCCATTGTCTACACCTGGTTGGGAGCCGGCCGGCTTCTGGTCGCGACCGTCGAGCGAAATTCGTTGCAGTCAGTGCCGGTGACGGTCAATCCAGAGGCTTTGCGCATTCTGGAGTCGTTCTCGGCCCATCTTCGAAACGGCGGAATCGGAGGCTGGAGCTTCACGTCCGAAGAGGCTGATTTGCTCGATGTCTTGCTTCCAGCGCTGTTACCCTCCCTGGTGACGTCGCGACTGGCGAACGCCCGGAAGCTGTTCATCCTCCCGCATCGGTCGCTTCATGCGATTCCCTTCAGCTTGCTCAGGTTCGGGGGAAGTCGTCTCGGTTTAAGTTATCCCTGGACGACGATCCCAAATCTCGGGGCCATCCATCGTCGTATACCGGTCACCGACGGGCAAGGCGTGGTTGCCGCGGGCATTGACTATTATCCCACCGCTCAACCGACCAGGGGATTTGACGGCGTCGCCGAAGAAATCGTTGCGAGGCACGAGGCTCGCGGACTTCCGGCCAATCGGCTCACGGAGCCGGGCGTCTGCAATACACTTGCAGGGATGCTGGCCGGCGGTGAGCTGGACCATGCCGCCTTCTTGCTGCTGGCTTGCCATGGCACGTCCGCACAGGGCGATGTCCCCGGAGAGTCGTTCCTGCAACTGGGGTCGGAACGGCTGACTGCAGACATGATCTCCAGATCTCGCGTTCCCGCCGATCTTGTCGTGCTCGTCGCGTGCTGCTCCGGGCAGCGGGCCGTCGGCGGGATGGGAATTCAATTTTGGCCCGGGGACGATCTGTTCGGACTCCAGGCCGCCTTTCGCGCCGCCGGCGTGCGCCAGGTCATCGGATCGCTCTGGAATGCCAAGGTCCGCGCCGCAAAGTCGATGGCAGGCCTCGTGTACGACGCCTGGGTCAATGGTGCGGATGCCGCCACAAGCATCCAAAGAGCGGCGCGGGAACTCTACAAGGACCCTCTCCATCAGCAAAAGTACGAATGGGCCCCGTTCACGGCGGTGCAATTTGGCATGAAAGCATAACGTACGGAGGTTGCGATGAGTTTGCAGATTTACGTCGAAATCAACGGGGACCAGGATCCGAAAATCGCCGCGAAACACGAAGACGAGATCACCGCGTTGGCGCGCGCGAGCCTCGGGGATGTAAGCGGTGTTGCGATCGACGGCATGGCCGTGGATTCGGAGGCAAATCTCGATCCCGTCGCGGTCGCCCATCTCGCGGTCCTGCTGACTGCCATGGCCGGCGCGGTTGGAGCCGGAGCAAAGCTTCTTGCTGCCTTGCGCAAAATGGTCACCGAGGGTGGGGCGTTGATCCGGGCTATTAAGGTCGAGATCGGCGGAAGGCCGCGCTCGCTGGAGAGCGTTACGCCGGAGGAGATCGACAAGGAATTGCGAGCCCCCCGCAGGCACTGAAAGCGCGAAAGTCAAAGGTCACCGCCGCTCATTGCACTTCAATGATGGGAGGCTCCCATTTTCGGAATCCTCAGCAAGCTTTTCCAGCCGAAGAATCCATATCAGGGGTTCCTAGGAAAAATCTGGGACATCTGGATGCACCAGAATGTGGCCCATGCAGCCCTGTTGGCGCGGTGGTCGTGGCAAAAGCTGCCCGTGGAGATCATCGCACAGGCAGAGGACTTGAGACGACGGGCCGATGCCGCCGGCCGACATCAGGTGATCCGTGACCAGGTGGCCCTCCAGCTTGGCTCCCTTGGAATATCTCCCGGCTTCGGCGGCGGCTTCCTGGGCTTCAATCCGGATCAGGCCATGTTCATCTCTGTGATGGCCATGATCCGCCAACACAATGGCGATCCGCCGGCCGGATCAACCGACGTGATCGCGGTGGCAGAGCCCGTCCTGACGGGGCAAAGGCAACCGCACGATGCACTGATCGCCGCCGCGCCTCCGGAGGCGCGGCAACTATACGCAATACTGCTTCCCGTCGTCAGACAGTTCGGTTTCGAAAAACTGTTTCTGGTCGCGTCGTACGTGCAGGCCGCGTTTGCGCTCCCGCGCGAGCGCATTATCCACCTGCTGCCCGACGCAAATCGCCTGCGACTTCAATCGCTCTACGAGCTCGTGCAGAACGGGCCGCTGAACGAAACGGATCGACCAAAGATGTATGCCGTTTTTCTTTGGTTTGTCGGTGAGCTGATCGAGAGCGGCGCTATTTCGAATTTCGGTATGACCAAAGAGCAGATCACGCAGAGCCAACCCTACGATCATGTCGTCCGTCGGCTGTTCGAGCTTGGCTGGTTAACTGTTGAGTCGTGATTCAAACGCCTGGGGATGAGTGTGGCGTGAAAGCGCGGATGAGGTCACAAGGCGCCACGACGGAAGAGCTGCCGCCGGTCTAGGCTCACTGCTTGAGCGCTTGACCGATGATGACATCATGCTCCTGTTTTGCCCGACGAGTCAAACGTCGCCACGGCGTCGGCTCAGACTCGCTCCGCGCCAAATTCTCCAATGATTTGTACTGTGCATGGGGTTGTTTTCGCGGTTTTGTTTTTAGGCCGTCTATTCCGCCGTTTTTTCTCGCAAACGCTGCGCATAGACGTTGATGACCAGCGCCGCCAGCAGGATCAGGCCACGGATCAGGATCTTCAGGAAGCTGTCGATGTTGACGTGGTCGAGGCCGTTATTGAGAACTCCGAGAACGAAAAGCCCGACGATGGTGTTGCCGATGCCGCCGCGGCCGCCGAACAGGCTGGTGCCGCCGACGACGACCGCAGCGATGGAGTCGAGCAGGTACGTGTCGAACTCGTTCTGCTGCGCGCTGCCGAAATGGGCAACGCCGAGCATGCCGCCGATGCCGGAGCACACCGCCGAGATCACCATGACGGCGCCTAAGATGAGCTTGACGTTGAGACCGGCATATTCGGCAGCCT
This sequence comes from Bradyrhizobium genosp. SA-4 str. CB756, assembly GCF_000473125.1. Lineage (NCBI taxonomy): Bacteria > Pseudomonadati > Pseudomonadota > Alphaproteobacteria > Hyphomicrobiales > Nitrobacteraceae > Bradyrhizobium > Bradyrhizobium genosp. SA-4. The sequence goes on from NZ_KI421499.1 coordinate 2,728,949, forward strand.
CGCGATTGCCGCCGACCATGTAGACGTAGCGGCCGAAGCGCGTGTAGGTCAGCACGAGGTGGCCGCCGAGCAGCATGATGGCGGCGACGATGACGATCCAGGGGATGCCGCCGATCGAGCCCGAGCCGAGCGTCGTGATCAGGCTCGGCACCTTGTAGGCGATCTGGCCGCGCACCAGCAGCGCCGAGATGCCGGCCGCGATCTGCATCATCGCCAGCGTCATGATGAAGGAGGGGATACCGATCACGGTCAGCCCCAGCGCATTGACGAGGCCGAGCAATGCGCAGAGCAGGATCGAGAGGATGATCGCGACCGCGCCGGGCAGGGGGATATTGGCGATGTTGACGTAGGACTCCTGCAGCGTGAAGTAGGCGACCGCGATGCCCGTGACGTTGGCGATGCTGGCGATCGACAGGTCGATCTCCGCGCAGAGGATCACGAAGGTGAGGCCGACGGCGATGATGCCGGTCACCGACACCTGCGTCAGGATGTTGCCGAGATTGTCGAGCGTGGCGAAGGAGGGACTTGCGAAGGCGAAGAAGGCAGACAGGAAGATCAGCGTCAGGAACGGGGCGATGTTGCGCATCTGCGAGCGCAGGAAGGGCGCAAGGCCCCGCGCCCGCTGCCCCGCCGCCAAAGCCGTCTCGCTGCTCATGTGCTTCTCCGTCACGCCGCTTCCAGCAGGCGGTCCTTGCTGACCGGCTCATTCCTGAATTCCCGTACCACTTCGCCGCGCTTGAGCACGAGGATGCGGTCGGCCAGCGACAGCACCGTTTCCGGCTCAGTCGACAGCACGATGATCGCGAGCCCTTTTGTGCGGAGGTCGCGGACGATGTTGATGACGTCGTTCTTGGCGCCGACATCCATGCCGCGGGTCGGCTCGCACAGCACAAGAAGCTTTGGCGGGTAGGTCAGCCATTTCGCCAGCGCGACCTTCTGCTGGTTGCCGCCGGAGAGCATGCCGAGATCGAGGCCGACCACCGGCGGCCTGATCTGCAGTTGCTCGACCTGGCGCTTTGCGATGTCGCGCTCCTGCGCCGGCTTGAGCAGCAGGGAAGAGATGCGATCGAGAATGCTGATCGAGATGTTCTTGTAGACCGGCTCCTGGTGAAACAGCATGTCGCGCCGGCTCTCCGGCACCAGCGCTACCCCGGCGCGCCGCGCCGCCGCCGTACTGGCGAAGGATTTTGGCGTGCCCTCGACGGCAAGGGTGCCGCTATCAGGCTTGAGCTTGCCGAACAGGATGCGGGACAATTCTTGTTGCCCGCAGCCCATGAAGCCGTAGATGCCGAGCACCTCGCCGGCACGCGCCTCGAAGGAGATGTCCTTCAGGCTGCGCGACAGCGACAGCTGGTCGACCTTCAGGACCACCGCGTTGTCGCTCGGCTGCGGCAGCATCAGATCGTCGGTGTAGCTGTGCTCGAGCGCCTCGCCGCCACGGCCGATCATGGCCTCGATCAGCGCGCCCTTGCTGGTCGCGGCGCTTGCTGTCTCCGCGACCTTCCGTCCGTTGCGGAACACGGTCACCGTGTCGGACACGCGAAGGATGTCCTCGATGAAATGCGAGATGAAGACGATGCTGGTGCCTTCCTCGCGCAAGCGCCGGAGGGTTGCGAACAGTCGCTCGACCTCGGGCGGGGAGAGGGCGGAGGTCGGCTCGTCCAGGATGACGATGCGGGCGCCGGAAAACAGCACGCGCGCGATCTCGATCAGCTGCTGCAGCCCGATCGGCAGATCGCCGAGCCTCGACATCGGATCGACGTCGATGCCGAAGCGGGCGAGCTGCTCGCCGGCCTCGCGCGCCATCCGCCGCCATTGCACGAGGCCAAGGGCGTTGGTCGGCTGGTTGCCGAGGAAGACGTTCTCGGCGACCGTCAGGTCAGGCGCGACGGAAAGCTCCTGATGCACCATGGCGATGCCGGCGGCATGCGCGTCGCGGGCCGAGCGGAAATGCTTCTCTTGGCCATCGATCAGGAAGCGGCCGGAGAATTCGGTGTGCACGCCGGCGATGATCTTCATCAGCGTGCTTTTGCCGGCGCCGTTCTCGCCGACGAGACCGTGGATCTCGCCGGGATGAAGCGCGAAGTCGACACCACGAAGCGCTTCGACGCCGCCGAAGCTCTTCGTGATGCCCTGCAGTTCCAGGATGGGCGAACGACCCGCTGACATGGAAGCTCAGATCAGGAAGTGATCCTGCATCCACTGCATCCCGGCGGCGTTGGCCTTGGTCACGACCGGGCCGTCGGTGACGACGTTCTTGGGGATGCCCTGGCCGCTCTTCTCGCCGCCGACCACGGCGGAGACGCCCGCGATGATGGCGCCGCCATGGATGCGGCAGGACGGATTTCGGACGGTCGCGAACATGCGGCCCTCGCTCACCGCCTGGATCGCCGGCGGCATGGCATCGACGCCGCCGATCAGGATGTTGGTGCGATTGCGGGCCTTCATGATGTTGGCCGCCGCAAGCGCCATGTCGTCATTGTGGAAGAACGCCGCGTCGATCTGCGGATACTTGGTGAGATAGGTTTCCCAGAGGCGCGCAGTCTTGGAGACGTCCCAGTCCGCCGGCTGGGTGTCGAGCACCTCGATGTTCGGGAACTGCTTCACCACAGTGTTGAAGCCTTTCGCGCGCCCCTGCGCGCCGGTGTGGCCGAGCGCGCCTTGCGTCATGATGATCTTGCCCTTGCCGCCCATGGCGTTGCACAGCGCCTGCGTCACCGAGGCGCCCATGAACTCGTTGTCGGGGGCGAGGAAGGAGTGGACGTTAATTTGATCGAGGGGAGCAATAAGCGTGTCCATGTCGATCACGGGCGTGCCGGCGTCGATCATCTTCTGCACGGGCTGGGTGAGGGTGCCGATGCCGAAGGCCTGGATCGCGACGAAATCCCATTTCTGCGAGGCCATGTTGTCGATCGCGGCGCGCTGCTTCACCGCGTCGAGCTGGCCGTCGAACCAGGTGACCTCGACATTGAACAGCTTGCCCCAGAATTCCGCGGCCTGCTTGCCTTGCGCGCACCAGGTCGCCTGGAGGCCTGCATTGGAGAACGCCGCCTTCAGCGGCTTCTCGCTGCGTCCGACCTCGGCTGCCAATGCGGGGTTTATGCCCATGCTGCCGAAGAGGGCAGCCCCGGCGCCGGCGGCCGCTGCCGCCTGAAGAAGATCGCGCCTCGTCGTCGAGAAATCTTTCGTCCCGGACATCGCTCGCTCCCATATCTCTTATCGTCGGCGCGTCATTGCTTGCGCGACCGATGTCCGAAAGTCTCTCACAAGAGTTGGTGCCACTCAATCTGCAATCAGCCGCGGGATCGCCGCAGCTTTGCGTTGGTGCAGCGCAAAGCGTCAGGCGGGAGCGGTGGCGAATGCATCGATATCTGGGAGCAGCTGGTCCCAGGCCTGCGCCATCTCGGCCGACCATTCGTCGCCGAGGAGATCGCACAGCGTATCCCTGATGATGCCGAAGAAAGCGATGAACAGCTCGCGCGGCGTGCCGTAACCATCGTGCGAGGCGACTTCGCAGGCGATCAGCCGGAAATGCCCGCGGCGCTCACCCGCAAAGTCGAGGATTGCCTCGATGGTCAGGGCAAGCATCGCTCCCATCACCAGCTCGCGGCCTTGCGCGCGGAACATCGTGCGTTTCCGGATGCTGTTCGAACAGACGCTGGTAGACGAGCGGCGTGAGATCGGCGCAGCGCGATGCCGCGATCTCAAAACTCTGTTCGATCGGATCAGAGGAAGCGCTCACTGGAGCCACCCAGACAAAAAAAGAGCGGGGCCCTGGCCCCGCTCAAAAATTGTGTCGACCCTATTATCCCCGATCTTAAGATTTGATCTTGATTGACGGGGCGACGCTGCGTTTTGCGCGCCAGGGGCTCCTCCCGAGACTTGGACCACCAGACGTCGACCTCGCGGTCAGGCCTGAGCAAGAGGATGCTAGATCAACTTTTCTCACTTGTCATCATTTTCGGCAACGAATGTTCAAAATTCGAGCAATGGACGAAATGATCGGGCTGTTTACCTCGTAAGCATATGACAAATATAAGAAATCTGTGGATAGGGCAGGCTTTGGCCGCTGCCTCAAATGCCGGGCGCCCGGTCCCGTGGGGCGGCCCGATCACAGTTTCCGGCAAATTTGCGCTGGACCAAGAAGGCGGCGGAACTGACCTCGACTCGTCCCCCGGCCGGGTGTTTAGTTAGCGCACGAACGAACGGTTCGGTGGATGCGCGCACGGCTGCAAAAATTCCTGCCTCTCGTCCTGCTCGCCCTGGCGATGCAGGTGCTGGCACCGATCGCCGCGTGCTGGTCGGCCGGCCAGGCCGTGGCCGATCCGTTGTCGGCCGCCGTCATCTGCCACAGCGTGGGCGAACAGGGCGGTGGTCCGAACGATCGGACCGGCACACCGACCGCGCATGGCGCGGCCTGCGCGTTGTGTTGCCTGGCGCAGGCGGGCGCCTCGCTCGATTCGCCGCCGCAGCTCGCATTCTCCGTTCCCCTCCGCCACGCCGAGCGCGTGTCGTGGCGTGCCGCGGAGGTGACCCTCGTTGCCGCCGATAAGGGCTCGAACACCCAGGCGCGCGCGCCTCCTCATCTTTCCTGACGACCCTCGTGATCGCCGCGGTCCGTCCGGCGGCGATTGATGTTGTCGATTGGCCGGAGCGAAAGCCGGCATCAGGAATGCCCCATGTCAGTTTGTCATGCCCGTCGTGGCGTGAGCCTCGTTGCCATTCAGGCCGCGCTGCTTGCGTCGTCGAGCGGAGCCTTCGCGCAAAGCCGCAACACTGAGCTCCCCGCTGTGACTGTCGAGGCGCCGCAGGCGGCTCGCGCCAAACCGGTCGTCCGGGCCTCGAAACCGCGATCCGTGTCCGCGAGCCGCGCGCCGAAACCCGTTGCGCCGAGCGCAAGCGCCGGTGCGCCGACCCAGAACAGGACCGTGACTGCCAGCGCAGCGCGCGACAGTCTCAATCAAGCGCCATCCGGCCAGACCGCGACGACCATCGATCGCAGCCAGTTCGATAATCGTCCCGCGTTCTCGGTCAGCGACGTCCTGCGGGACAGCCCGGGCATCTCGATCAAGCAGGGGAATGGCCCGCGCGATTTCGGCATCTCGATTCGCGGGTCCAACGCGAGGAACGGCTTTGGTATCCGCAATCTCGTGATCTTCGACGACGGCTTTCCGGTGACGCAGCCGGATGGCCTGTCGCGGAGCGACCTGATCGACCCCCGTGCCTATGGTGCAATCGACGTCGTCCGTGGTCCCTCGTCGGCGCTGTACGGCAACTACGCGACCGGCGGCGCACTCAATTTCCGGACGCGGCCGGGCGGCACGATCGACGGCGTCGAATATGGCGTCGACGGCGGCAGCTACGGCTATCTCAACAATTACCTTGCCGCAGGCAAGAAGGTGGGAAATTTCGAGGGCTCGCTATTCGCGAGCGACGCGCGCGGCGACGGCTACATCGGCAACAGCTGGTTCAACACGCAGACCGTCAACTTCCTCGGCACGCTCAAGGCGACGCCGGACGATCGCTTCACGGTCAAGATCATCAACAACGACCTCAGCGCGCGGCTGCCGATCCGGCAGTCGCTGAACCAGTACTATCAAAATCCCTTCCAGCAGGGCTGCGCGACCGGTGTCACGGCCGCGGCCGGATGCGGTACGGTCACGCTGTTCAACAACGGTTTTAATACCGCGGCAGGCACGGACAAGGAAACGGCTGTGCAGGCCGGGCTCGGCCGCAATGATCGCCGCACCATCGTCGGTGGTCGCTGGGAGCACGATTTCGACAACACCACGACCTGGCGCAATCAGTTCGTCTTTGACGACAGGAACATCAACCAGCCGACCGGCGCGACCAGCGCCATCGGAGATTTTCCCTCATACAATTTTATGAGCGACGTCACCAAGCGCGGCGAGATTGTCGGCCTCGAGTCCACCACGTTCTTCGGCGCCTTCTACAATACTCTAACGGCCTCGAGCGATACGTGGAACGTGATGCCGGGTGGCAATGCAACGCTCGGCAGATTGTCGAGCAATCTCTATAGCGAGACCACCAACTATGGTGTTCGTGCCAGGGAAGAGCTCAAGCTCACTGCGGCACTGACTGCGGTCGCCGGCATCGGTTGGGAGACAACCCTCCTGAAGGGTATCAACACGGCATACGCATACGCCGGCCCCACCGGCATTACCACCACAACCCTCACGACGGCGGATCGGCAGTTTCAGAATGCCGCGCCGGAGTTGGCGCTCCTCTACAATCTCAACAACGAGTGGCTGTTCCGCGGACGGGTCGCCACAGGATACGGCACCCCGCAGGTCTCTAATCTTTTCGTCCTTCCGACCGGCTTGTCGGGCAACAATACCCAGCTTCAAACCCAGAAGAATCTTGGCTACGACCTCGGATTCGACTGGACGCCCAACAATGCGCTCAAGCTGAGCGCGACCGGCTTCTACGAGTTCTTCCGCAACGAGATCGTCAGTCAGGCAACTCCGATCAACGGCATATCCTATACCTTCAACGCCCCGCGATCGGAGCATCGCGGCGTCGAGCTTGCGGCGGATTGGAAGTTCTATCCGGGCTGGCGGTTCATGGCGGCATATACCTACCTCGACGAGGTCTACACCGAGTATGTCGAGAACATCACCAATGGTGCGGTGTTCAGCTTCAACCGGGCAGGCAACAAGATCCCCGGCATCTCGCCCAACGAACTGACGGCCCGGGTCGGCTACGACGAGTTCGCCGGGTCGCTGGCGGGCCTTGGTGGCTTCGTCGAGATCCAGTGGAAGGACTCATTCTACATGGACAACGCGAATCTGCTGAAAGCGCCAGGCTATGAGCTGGTGAATGTGAACGTTCACTACAAGACCGATCTTGTGTCGGACACATTCAGATCGCTGAACCTGTTTCTCGAAGTCAGGAACGTGTTCGACCGCACCTACGTTGCCTCGGCAAACAACATCGCCAACACGGTGACAGCAGCAGGCCTTCAAAATCCTGCGAGCGTCCTCGCAAATACGACCGGTTCGATCTACGCAGGCTCGCCGCGCACCTTCGTTGCAGGTATGAAGGTGGCATTCAAATGAGCCGGGCTCTCGAAGGGAATCGGGCCATGATCCGAACTGGCTTGCTCGCAATCGTCACTCTTGCGTTCTTGCATGGTGCGGCGCTCGCACAGATGCACGGTCAGCATGCATCGGAGGCGGCTTGCGACGAGCCGACGCTACGCTGTGCGACCAAGGTGACGCCCGCATTCGCTCCGGACGGTACATTGTGGTTGGTCTGGATGGCGGGCGGGCAGGTCTCTGTGGCAAGCTCGCGGGATGCGGGGCAGGGTTTCTCGGCTCCCGTCCAGGTCACGACGAAGCGGCTGAACCTCGACTGGGGCCCGGACGCGCGGCCGAAGATCGTGGTCGATCGCAAGGGTGGCATCGCGCTCGCGTTCTCGATCTTCAGGGATGAGGCCTTCAACGGCCAGGTGCTCTATACGCGCTCGGCCGATGGCGGGAAGAGCTTTGCCGAGCTGAAGCCGATCACCGCCAGCAACGAGAGCCAGCGTTTTGAGGCGCTGGCGCTCGATCAGGACGGAACGGTCTTCGCGGCATGGCTCGACAAGCGCAATCGCGTTCTCGCGAAGGAGGCGGGACAGAAGTACGAGGGGGCGGGGCTGTTCTTTGCTTCGTCCAGCGACCGCGGCACCACCTTCGCGGAGGCCCGATTGGCGCGCGAAGGCACCTGCGAATGCTGCCGGTTGGGACTGACATTCGCGGCGCCTGGGCGACCGGCCGTGATTTTCAGGAACATGTTTGAAGGCGGCGTCCGCGATCATGCGGTCATGACCTTCACCGACGTCGCGACTCCAGGCGACATCCGCCGGGTCAGCAACGATGACTGGCAGATCAACGCCTGCCCGCATCACGGGCCGAGCCTCACGGTTGCGCCGAACGGGACCTATCACGTCGCCTGGTACACGAACGGCAAGGCGCGGAAGGGATTGTTCTACGCGCATTCGCGCGACGAAGGCCGCACGTTCTCTTCGCCGATGGGGCTGGGGAAGCCCGGCCGCAATCCGACGCGCCCCTACGTGCTCGCGGGCCCCGCCGGAACGGTGATGGTCTGGAAGGAGTTCGATGGCGAGAAGACCTCGGTCCAGATGACGATCTCCCGAGATGACGGAGAGAGCTGGTCGCCGCCGAAGACGATATCGAGCACGACAGACACCTCCGACCACCCCTTGCTGGTGTCCAATGGCCGGCAGGTCTACCTGTCATGGATGACGAAGGCGGAAGGCTATCGGCTCACAGCGATCGAGGATCAACCATGACATATCGATTTGCCGGCATTCTGGCCCTGGCGACCCTGGTCGCGTCGGCCGCTACGCTCGCGGCGGCGCCGGCCCTCAAACCCTTTGAGCGTGGTACCTGGCAAAGCGTGCTGAAGGGCCATGCCGGCCGCCCGACGCTGGTGCATTTCTGGGGCGTGACTTGCGGGCCCTGCAAGCTCGAGCTGCCGGAGCTCGGGCGGTTTGCAAAGGACCATCCCGGGATCGACGTGGTCACAATCAGTGCCGACCTCGTGCCGAATCTGCCAGCCGCCACGCAGTCGATGCTCGACAAGGCGGGGCTATCGTCGACCGAGAATTTCATCTTCAGCGACGGCTTCGTCGAGCGCTTGCGATTCGAGATTGATCCTGCCTGGCAGGGCGATATCCCTCGGACAATGCTGATCTCGCGGGACGGGACCGTCACGACGATCGAAGGCTCGGCCGAGATGGCCGATCTCGAAAAATGGTCGGGCCAACAGCTCGGCACCCACTGAAATTCAATCTGCAAAACGGGAAGACCGATATGAAGACGATGTTGAAAGATGTGATGCTCGCGGCGGTCGCGCTCGCACTTTGCGCGGCACCTGCGGCGGCCGAGGACGTCAAGGCCGGCGATCTCGTCATCTCGCAGGCGTGGAGCCGGGCGACGCCGGGTGGGGCCAAGGTCGCCGGCGGTTACCTGACGATCGAGAACAAGGGAACGACGGCGGACAAGCTGGTCAGTGTGTCCGCCGATATCGCCGGCAAGGCCGAGGTCCATGAGATGGCGATGGACAATGGCGTGATGAAGATGCGTCCGCTCGACAAGGGGCTCGTGATCGATCCCGGCAAGACGGTAAAGCTCGCCCCCGGCGGCTATCATTTGATGCTCCAAGAGCTGAAGGGGCCGTTCAAGCAGGGCGACAAGGTGCCGCTGACGCTGGAGTTCGAAAAGGCCGGCAAGGTCGCGGTCTCGCTCGACGTGCAGGGCGTCGGCGCGCAGGCGCCGGGCGATGCCGGCCATTCCGGCCATGAGATGAAGAAAATGCCGGATCATTCGGGAATGAAGATGTGATGAGGCCGATCATGCTTCCCATGACCTCGCGTCGAAATCTTGCGGGCCTCGCGCTCGCGATGGCTGCGTTGCTGTCGGTTGCCGCCACACCGCTTGCGGCGGCGACCGACGACGACAGCTTCTTCACCCATCTGCACACCGAGAAGGCGATGGCCAATGTCACGGTCTCGCCAGGCCGCGCCGGCCCGGTCGAGATCGCGATCCAGCTTGAAACCACCGACGAGACGCCGCTCTCGGCGAAAGCCGTGTCGGTGACCCTCGTCGATACGCAATCCGGCCGGAAGCTCGCGCCGGTCGAGGCGTCGCGCGACGGTGAAGACAGCTGGCGCGTGAAGGTGGCGCAGTTGACGCCCGGGCGTTGGATGCTGGGTCTCGGAATCTCGATCTCCGACGCCGACCATGTCAGCGTTGAATCGCCGATCCTGATCAAATGACCCCGCTGAAGAGGTTGAACATGTCGAAGCGATCCTGCCTGATCCTGATGGCCGCGCTCACCGCGACCCCGGCGGCGGCGCATATCACACTGGAGACCAAGCAGGCGGCGGTTGGCTCCTATTACAAGGCCGTGTTCGCCGTGCCACACGGCTGCAAGGGCTCGCCCACGGTGAAGATCCGCGTGCAGATCCCGGAAGGGGTGCTCGCGGTGAAGCCGATGCCGAAGGCGGGCTGGAGCGTCGATGTCGTCGAGGGCAAATATGCCAACGAGTACGACTATCACGGCAACAAGCTCTCCTCCGGCGTCAAGGAGGTGGCCTGGTCCGGCGGCAAGCTGCCGGATCACAATTACGATGAGTTCGTCATCAGCAGCTTCCTCACCGACAGCTTGAAGCCAAACACGACGCTGTACTTCCCCGTCGTCCAGGAATGCGAGACCGGCGTCAGCCGCTGGATCGAGATCCCGGAAGGGGCAGGGCATTCGCATGAGGGCAACTCGCCCGCGCCTGGCGTGAAGCTGCTGCCCAAACCCTGATGCGCCTCATCGCCGCGCTTGCGACGCTGCTTCTCACTGTCGGCTTCGCGACCGGGGCGTCGGCGCATGCGGCGCTCGTCTCGGTCGAGCCGGCGAGCGGCAGCATGCTTGCGAGCGCGCCGAAAGCGGTGGAGCTGCGCTTCAACGAGGCGGTGACGCCCGGCGCGATCCAGCTGATCGACGGCACGGGCAGGGCGCGGGACGATGCGCGCGTCAATGCATCGGGTGAGACCATCTCGGTCGCGATGCCGCCGGACCTGCCGCAGGGGACGGCCGTGGTCAGCTACCGCGTGATCTCGCAGGACGGTCATCCCGTCTCGGGATCCGTGATCTTTTCGATCGGCATGCCGACGGCGACAAAGCCTCCGGTCACCTTGGGTGGCGCCTTGAACGCGCTGATCTGGCTGGCGCGGATCGGCCTCTACCTAGGTCTGTTTGTCGGTGTCGGCGGCGTGTTCTTTGCGCGCTGGATTGCGTGGTCGATGATCGGCATGACCGTTCCGCGCGTCGCGCTCGCCATCGGCCTTGCGGGCGCAATTGCGTCCCTTGGCGCGTTGGGCCTCGATCTGCTCGGCCTGCCGCTGGCGGCGCTTGCGACGGCCGCTCCCTGGAAGGTTGCGTTCGCGACCAGCGCCGGCCCCGCGCTGCTCATTGCCATCGCGGCGATGCTGCTCGCTTGGATGGCGCTGCGGAGCGCATGGTACGCGCGGGCTCTCGCGATCGTCGCGTTCATCGGCGTCGGTCTGTCGCTCGCCACGACCGGGCACGCTGCAACGGCTCCGCCGGAGGCGCTGACCCGGCCGGCGATCTTTCTCCACGGGCTCGGCGTCACCATCTGGATCGGTGCCCTCGCGCCGCTCATCGCGCTGATGTCGAAGCCGGCGACTGCATCGCTCCCCGTCGTGAACCGCTTCTCCCGCCTCGCTGCGCTGGCGGTTGGCGTGCTCGCCTCGACCGGTCTCGCGCTTGCGATCGTTCAGCTCGAAAAGCCGGCAGCGCTGGTCGAGACCCGCTACGGGCTCGTCCTCTCGATCAAGCTTGTACTCGTCACGGGATTGCTGGCGCTTGCGGCGTTGAATCGGTTCCGGCTGACACCCGCTCTGGCCCGGGACGAGACATCGACGCCTGCGCTCAAGCGCTCGATCCTGCTCGAATGCAGCATCGCGCTCGCCATCTTCGCCACCGTCGCCGGCTGGCGGTTCACGCCGCCGCCGCGGACCATTGTTCCGGACACGCCGCTGGCGATCCACATTCATAGCGACAAGGCGATGTTCCAGGTGCTGGTCTCGCCGGGCAAGGCTGGCATCGACGACTTCGTGCTCCAGCTCATGACCGGGGAGGCGACGCCGCTTGCGGCCAAGGAGGCGACCTTGACCCTGAGCCTGCCCGAGCGCGGCATCGAGCCGATGGAACGCAATGCTGAGCTCGGACCGGACGGCTATTGGCACGTGCGCAAGGTCGAGCTGCCCTTTGCCGGGCGCTGGCATGTGCGGATCGACGCGCTGGTGACCGATTTCGAGAAGATCACGCTCGAGGACGATCTCGAGGTGGGGCCACCCTAGACGAGGTTCAAGTCGAACCTGAAGGCAACGGAAAAATGACAGGAATTTCGCCGCGTTAGCGGCTTTTCCTCATTCCCGGCCTTGTGTTTTCGCTCCCAATCCGCTTTCACTGCAAGCCCTCACTGATTCCTCGAGTATTGCCATGCGGTTGTCGCGGTTCTTTCTGCCCATTCTGAAGGAAAATCCGAAAGAGGCGGAGATCGTCTCGCATCGGCTGATGCTGCGCGCCGGCATGATCCGCCAGGAAGCGGCCGGCATCTATGCCTGGCTGCCGCTCGGCTTCCGCGTGCTCAAGAAGGTCGAGCAGATCGTGCGCGAGGAGCAGGACCGCTCCGGTGCGCTGGAACTGCTGATGCCGACGCTCCAGCTCGCCGACCTCTGGCGCGAGAGCGGCCGCTACGACGCCTACGGTCCGGAGATGCTGCGCATCGCCGACCGCCACAAGCGCGAGCTGTTGTACGGGCCGACCAACGAGGAAATGATCACCGAGATCTTCCGCGCCTACGTGAAGTCGTACAAGAACCTGCCGCTCAATCTCTATCATATTCAATGGAAATTCCGCGACGAGCAGCGTCCGCGTTTCGGCGTGATGCGCGGCCGCGAGTTCCTGATGAAGGACGCCTATTCGTTCGACCTCAACGAGGCCGCGGCCCGCGTCGCCTACAACAAGATGTTCGTCGCTTATTTGCGCACCTTCGCGCGGATGGGGCTGAAGGCGATCCCGATGCGCGCCGAGACCGGCCCGATCGGCGGCGATCTCAGCCACGAGTTCATCGTGCTTGCGGAGACCGGCGAATCCGGCGTGTTCATCAATCGCGACGTGCTGGACCTGCCGGTGCCGGGCGAGGACGTCGACTATGACAGTGACCTGACGCCGATCATCAAGCAGTGGACCTCGGTCTATGCGGCGACGGAGGACGTCCACGACGCTGCGCGCTTCGAGCAGGAAGTGCCGGCGGAGAAGCGGGTGAACACCCGCGGCATCGAGGTCGGTCAGATCTTCTATTTCGGCACGAAGTATTCCGACGCGATGAAGGCGCTGGTGGCGGGTCCCGATGGCGTCGACGTGCCGATCCATGGCGGTTCCTACGGTGTCGGCGTCTCGCGCCTGCTTGGCGCCATCATCGAGGCCTGCCATGACGATGCCGGCATCAAATGGCCGGAGGCGGTGGCGCCGTTCCGCGTGGCGATCCTCAACCTCAAGCAGGGCGATGCCGCGGTCGATGCGGCCTGCGAGAAGCTCTATGCGGAGCTCACCGCCAAGGGCGTCGACGTGCTCTACGACGACACCGACCAGCGCGCCGGCGCCAAATTCGCCGCCGCCGACCTGATCGGCATCCCCTGGCAGATCATGATCGGGCCGAAGGGCCTCGCCGACGGCAAGGTCGAGATCAAGAAGCGCAATGACGGCGCCCGCGAGACCATGTCGCCTGCGGACGCGGTCGCCCGCCTGGTCGGCTGAATATTGTTCATCGCCCGAGATCGCGGCCGCCAATCCGGCCACAATTGACCCCGAATCATGGGATTATCGAGCGATGGACGAGACCATGACCGAAACCAAGCAAACCGCGCCTTTCGCGCCATTCGAGTGGATGCTGTCGGCGCGCTATTTGCGGGCGCGCCGCAAGGAGGGATTCATCTCGGTCATCGCCGGGTTCTCCTTCCTCGGCATCATGCTCGGCGTGGCGACGCTGATCATCGTCATGGCCGTGATGAACGGTTTCCGGAAAGAGCTGCTCGACAAGATCCTCGGCCTCAACGGCCACATCCTGGTGCAGCCGCTGGAATCGCCGCTGACCGACTGGAAGGACGTCGCCGATCGCATCAGCCAGGTCCAGGGCATCCGGCTTGCCGCGCCCGTGGTCGACGGCCAGGCGCTGGCGTCATCGCCGTGGAACGCCTCCGGCGTGCTGGTGCGCGGCATCCGCTCCGACGACCTCAACAACCTCACCTCGATCGCCAAGAACATCAAGCAGGGCTCGCTCGAGGGTTTTGACGAGGGGCAGGGCGTTGCGATCGGCCGGCGGCTCGCCGACCAGCTGTCGCTGCATGCCGGCGACAGCGTGACGCTGGTGGCGCCGAAGGGCGCGGTCACGCCAATGGGCACGACGCCGCGCATCAAGCCGTACAAGATCGTCGCCGTGTTCGAGATCGGCATGTCCGAATACGATCTCGGCTTCGTGTTCATGCCGCTGGCGGAGGCGCAGGCCTATTTCAACCGCAGCAGCGACGTCACCTCGATCGAGGTGTTCACCACCAACCCCGACAAGATCGACGCCTTCCGCACGGCGGTGACGGAGGCCGCGGGCCGCCCGGTGTTCCTGGTCGACTGGCGGCAACGCAACTCGACGTTCTTCAATGCGCTCCAGGTCGAGCGCAACGTGATGTTCCTGATCCTGACCATGATCGTGCTGGTCGCCGCCCTCAACATCGTCTCCGGCCTGATCATGCTGGTGAAGGACAAGGGCAGCGACATCGCGATCCTGCGCACCATGGGGGCATCGCAAGGCTCGATCATGCGCATCTTCCTGATCACCGGCGCCTCGATCGGCGTGGTCGGTACGCTGGTCGGCTTCTTCGTCGGCCTCGTGATCTGCCTCAACATCGAATCGATCCGGCAATTCCTGTCCTGGCTGACCTCGACCGAGCTGTTCTCGCCGGAGCTCTACTTCCTGTCGAAGCTGCCCGCCGAGATCGACATCGGCGAGACCACGGCGGTCGTCATCATGGCGCTGACGCTGTCGTTCCTGGCGACGCTCTACCCGTCCTGGCGCGCCGCGCGCCTCGATCCCGTCGAAGCGCTCCGGTACGAGTGAGGGGCTGATGGAGCAGCAGGGGGCTGACGATGTACCGGTCATTTATCTCCACGAGATAAAGCGGCAGTACTTGCAGGGCGAGGTGCCGCTGACGATCCTCGACGGCGCCAAGCTCGCGCTGTGGCCGGGCCAGTCCGTCGCGCTGGTGGCGCCCTCGGGCTCGGGCAAGTCCACGCTGCTGCACATTGCGGGGCTGCTCGAGGCCCCGGATTCCGGCGAGGTCTACGTCAACGGCGCGCCGACCTCGCAGCTGCCCGACATCGAGCGCACCCAGCTGCGCCGCACCGACATCGGCTTCGTCTACCAGTCGCACCGCCTCCTGCCGGAGTTCTCGGCGCTGGAGAACGTGATGATGCCGCAGATGATCCGCGGCCTGAAGAAATCCGAGAGCGTCAAGCGCGCCAAGGAGATCCTCGGCTATCTCGGCCTTGGCGACCGCATCACCCATCGCCCGGCCGAGTTGTCAGGCGGCGAGCAGCAGCGCGTCGCGATCGCGCGCGCGGTCGCCAACGCGCCGCGCGTGCTGTTTGCGGACGAGCCGACCGGCAATCTCGACCCCGGCACGGCCGAGCACGTGTTCCAGGCGCTGATGCAGCTGGTCAAGGCGACCCAGGTCTCGATGCTGATCGCGACCCACAACATGGAGCTCGCCGGCCGCATGGACCGGCGGGTGTCGCTGTCGAACGGCCAGGTCGTCGAGCTCGAATAACAAACTTACGAAAACAACCCCATGCACAGTAGCCGGACACTGCCGGCTGCAAGCGGGATGACGCATGCCAATCCCTTGACGTGTCAGGTCAACCCGCCGCGACGGCCCATCGCCGCAGCGGGCAGGCCGATTACGGCCTGATCACCGTCAATCTGAACGGTCCGCCATTGGCCGCGGCATGGGCCACCGCCTCGTTGGCATGGTCGAGATCGAACGCCGTCGTCTGGTATTCGTCGAGGCGCAGCAGCCCGGACCGCACCAGCGCGATCAGGCGGCTTGCTGCATCCGGCGGATACATCCAGACGCCGTGGATGCTGATGCAGTTGCGCATGAGCCAGGGGTAGGGCAGTTCGAGGCCGGGACCACCGGCCATGCCGACGCCGCCCATCAGCACGACACGGCCATAGGCGCGCACCGTCATCACGGCCGCGCGCACGACAATCGGGCTCACCGAGGGCGGCATGATGTCGAACACGCAATCAATCGGCCCCGGCGCGGCGCGCTTCATCGCTTCGCGGTCGTCGTCCTCATTGCCGGTGAGCCTGACCGGCTTCACGCGGCTGCCGAAGCGGCGGACGAGGTCGGCGAGGATCTTTTCGTTGCGGCCCGGCGTCACCACGCAGGCGGCGCCCATCGCGAGTGCGACCGACACCGCAGCGCTGCCGAAATTGCCGGTGGCCCCGCTCACCAGCACGGTCTCGCCTGCTTGCAGGTTGGCGGCAAGGAAGCCGCCATAGGGCACCAGCAGCGTCCCCAGCGCGCACCATTGCGCGGCTTCCTCCGACGTGATCGCGCCGAGGCGTTTGACGTTCTCGGTCGGCACGCGCATCTGCTCGGCGAACGAGCCGTGGCGAAAATGCCGTTGCAGGCGCATGCCGCCGGGGCCGGCGGCCGTGAGCCCCTGCAGCGCGATATCAGGCGCGACGACATCGTCGCGCGAACGCACGGTCGGATCGCAGAACACCCAGTCGCCGACGGCAAGCTTGGTCGCATCCGGACCGATCGCGCGCACCCGCCCGATGCCGCCGGGGCCCGGGATGATCGGCAGGTCGAGCGCGTAGTTGCGGGTCCCGTCGAACACCTCGTTCATGTAGGACAAGACGCGCGTCGCGACGACGTCGACGACGACCTCGCCGGTGCCGAGCACCGGATCGGGGGCATTCTCGATCACCAGCGGCGATCCCAGGGATTTGAGTACGGCAGCTTTCATGTGTTCACCTCAAGGTCGGGTGATACGCATATGCAACGCCCTTGTAGTGACAAGAAGGCCTGGTATTATCCTAGTATTCCAAAGACCCTCCATCGCGAGGAGCGATCATGGCCGACCCACGCCGCGTCGAATTCGGCGACTTCCTCAGGTCCCGCCGCGAGAAGCTGTCACCGAAGACCGTCGGGCTTCCGGCCGGCCGCCGGCGGCGCACCGCGGGGCTGCGCCGCGAGGAGGTCGCCCAGCTCGCCGGCATCGGTGTCGACTGGTACATCCGCCTCGAGCAAGGCCGCACCGTCAGTCCCTCCGTCACCACCATCGACGCGCTCGCCCGCGCGCTGCGCCTGACCAAGACCGAGCACGCGCATCTGAAGGCGCTGGCGCGCGACGGCGACAAGCGCGCGTTCACGCGCGAGGTCGTGCCGGCGCCCATTCGGCGCATGATCGAGAGCCTGCCACATCCGGCCTACATCACCGGGCGGCGCTGGGACGTATTGGCCTGGAACGATGCCGCCGAGGAGGTCTTCGCCTTCGGGCAGTTGCCCGAGCAGGATCGCAATACGCTGCTGCTGGTGCTGACCAACAAGCAGACGCGAAAGTTCTACGGCGCGGGCTGGAGCGACGTCGCCAAGAGCATGGTCGCGATGTTTCGCGCCACCCACGACGTCTGGGCCGGCGATCCCGCCTTCGCCGAATTGCTGATGCGGCTGCGCGAGGGCAGTCCGGAGTTCGTCAAATGGTGGGAGGCGCACGAGATCCGCAGCACCTCGTCGGGCCTCAAGACCATGAACCATCCGACCAGGGGCCTGCTCCGGTTCGAGCACACCAGCTTCCAGGCCAATGACGATCCCGCGCTGAAGCTCGTGATCTATACGCCGGTGTAGGGGCATCGAGCACAACGACGACGTCGGGAGCCGAGCGCGAGGCAAGCACGCCGGCAGTCTCTCAACGCAAGGGAACCTAAACGCCCTCAGGTAGTTAGAGGGCAGTCGGGTGGGCCATCTCCTGAAGAGTGGAGAGTGGCGCGAATGGTCGTTTCCATCCAGATTTGGCCGGGAGAGGGAATTGTCGGGGGTGGAGCGATGACGACGGCGACCGGGGCGCATTTGACCGATCGCAACTCCGTCCTTGCCACCCTTGGCGACTACATCCGGGAGATCAGCAATCCCGACGATCTCGCCTATGCCGCGGCGGAGCTGCTCGGCCGCAGCCTCGATGTGAGTCGGGCGGGCTACGGTACGGTCGACACGTCGGCCGAAACCATCACCATCAACCGCGATTGGAATGCGCCCGGCATTTTGAGCCTCGCCGGCGTGCTGCACTTCCGCGACTATGGCAGTTACATCGACGACCTCAAGCGCGGCGACACTGTCATTTGTGCCGACGCAGAGAAGGACCCGCGCGTCGGCGATCGCGCGCGGGCGCTCGAGGCGATCTCAGCCCGTGCATTCGTCAATATGCCGATCTCGGAGCCCGATGGGGTCGTGGCTCTGCTCTACCTCAACCATGCAACGCCTCGGGAATGGATCTCGGAAGAGCTCGAGCTCATCCGCGAAGTTGCCGAGCGCACGCGCACGGCCGTCGAGCGTCGGCGCGCGGAGACGTCCGTCCGCGAGAACGAAGGACGCCTGCTCTTTTTGGATGCGCTCAACAAGGCGACCGCCAAGACACGCGATGCGGACGGTGTCCTTGCGGTGACGACAAGGATGCTCGGTGAGCATCTCGGCGTGTCGAGCTGCGCCTATGCCGATATGGACCCCGACGAGGATGGCTTCACCATACGCGGGGATTGGGCGGCCCCGGGGGCGATCCACATCGTGGGGCACTACAGCCTCGCCGATTTCGGCAAGAAGGCGGTTCAGGAGCTGAGTGCCGGCAGGCCGCTCGTCATCAATGACAATCTGAAGGAGATTGCACCAGAGGAAGCGGCCACGTTCCAGAGGATCGGCATCGGCTCCACGATCTGCATGCCCTTCGTCAAGGAGGGGCGCCTGACCGCGTTGATGGCAATTCATCACCGCGGGCCGCACCTTTGGACCCGGCGCGAACTCGTTCTGCTCACCGAGGTGACCGAGCGATCTTGGGCGCACATCGAGCGCGTTCGATCGGAAGAGGCTGCGCGGGAGGCTGCCGAACGGCTCAGTCTTGCGAACAGCGCCGCCGGGATCGGCACCTGGGACTATGACCCGATCAACGACGTCTTGCGATGGGACGACCGCTGCAAGGCATTGTTCGGTTTGTCCGCCGATGCGGACGTCAGCTATGAAGGGGCCTTCCTGAAGGGCCTGCATCCCGAGGACAGGGACCGCGCGCATGAGGCTGTTTCCAAGGCCCTGTCGCCGGAGTCCCCGGCAACCTACAACATCGAGTATCGGACGGTCGGCATCGAGGACGGTGTCGAACGCTGGATCGCCGCCACCGGCGATGCTCTCTTTTCCAACGGTCGCGCTGTCCGGTTCATCGGCACGGTCCTGGATATCACCGAGAAGAAAAAGTCCGAGCGTCATCTGAGAATTCTGAACGACACGGGCGCCTCGGTCGCGCGCGAACGTGAGCTCGAGAGGATCGTTCAGGTCGTCACGGACGCCGGCGTCGAACTGTCGGGCGCGCAGTTCGGGGCGTTTTTCTACAACGTGCTGACGCAGGACGGCGGCAGCTACATGCTCTATGCATTGTCTGGCGCGCCTAGATCCGCGTTTGAAAACTTTCCGATGCCGCGCAACACCGCCGTGTTCGAGCCGACCTTCAAGGGGACGGCGGTGGTCAGGTCCGACGACATCCTGCAGGACCCTCGCTATGGCAAGAATGTGCCGCGGAAGGGCATGCCCGAGGGCCATCTTCCCGTTCGATCCTATTTGGCAGTCCCCGTGGTCTCGCGAAGCGGTGAAGTGCTCGGCGGACTGTTCTTCGGTCACGGTGAAACCGGAAAATTTCAGGCCGAACACGAGTCCGCGTTGCTCGGCATCGCCGGCCATGCCGCAACCGCCATCGACAATGCGCGCCTTCTGGCCCGGCTCCAGATGCTCAATGCCGAGCTGGAGCAGCGGGTTGCCGACGAGATTGCCGAACGCATGAAAGCCGAGGAGCAGCTGCGGCAGGCTCAAAAGATGGAAGCCGTGGGGCAGTTGACCGGAGGCATCGCCCACGACTTCAACAATATGCTGGCCGTCATTCTCGGCAGCTTGAACCTCGCCAAGCGGCGGCTCGGAAAGGGCGAGGTCAACATCGACCGCTTCATCGATGGGGCCATTGACGGAGCGAACCGCGCAGCCACCTTGACGCAGAGGCTGCTGGCCTTCTCCCGCCAGCAGCCGCTTGCGCCTGAAATCATGGACATCAACAAGATGATCGGCGGCATGAGCGAACTGCTCGACCGATCGCTTGGCGAGCTCATTCGACTCGAAACGGTTCTGGCGGCCGGTCTCTGGCGCGTCAGAGCGGACCCTGCGCAACTGGAAAGCGCGGTGCTTAATCTGGCGGTCAATGCCCGCGATGCCATGCCCAAGGGCGGCAAGCTGACCATCGAAACAAGCAACGCGTCGATCGATCAAAGATATGCTCGCGAATACGCACTGGCGCCCGGGCAATATGTCCTCATTGCCGTGACGGATAACGGCGTCGGAATAGCGAACGACGTGCTGGGCAGGGTGTTCGACCCGTTCTTCACGACCAAGGAAGTGGGCAAGGGGACCGGCCTTGGACTGAGCCAGGTCTATGGTTTCGTGAGGCAGTCAGGCGGCCACGTGAAAATCTACTCGGAGGTCGGCGTCGGCACGACCGTCAAGGTCTACCTGCCGCGCTTCGTCGGCGATGAGAAAATTCGGGAGGCCTTGGAGAGCACGGTGCATCCCGGCGCGGACTTCAAGGAGACCATTCTCGTCGTCGAGGATGATGAACGTGTGCGCAACATCTCGTCGGAAAGTCTGCGCGAACTCGGCTACACCGTCTTCGAAGCGGCAGGCGCGAAAGAGGCGATCAGGAAGATCGAAGACGGTCCCGTTCCGAATCTGCTGTTTACGGATGTCGTGATGCCTGAAATGACAGGCGCCGAGCTGGCAGCCGAGCTGTTGAAACGACACCCTGGACTGAAAGTGCTGTTCACAACAGGCTATACGCGCAATGCCATCGTTCATAACGGCATGCTCGATGCCGGCAAGCATCTGCTCTCCAAGCCGTTTGCGATCGAAGATCTGGCAGCCAAGGTCCGCAGTCTGCTTGACGAGCTTTGATCCGCCGGCTCCATCCAAACCGGGGCTTCCACCTATTGCGCCGGCGCGGCCGCCGGTTTGGCGCCGGCGCCCGGCGGAATTGCCGGCCAGGGACTCTTCGGCTTGGCCGCCACCGACGAACACGCCGTCACAAGCCGTGGCCACATGGGCGCCAGGCCTGTCAGGTCGATGGCTAGTCCTGTCGTGTCGGTCTTTTCGTCCGGCATGGTCGTGGTTTGACGGACATGCAGCGAGCGAGATGCCAGTATCGTCGAGACCATGTCGCGGTCGACGCTGCCACTCCACATTTCGTACTTCCCGGCGTTTACAGGAGACCCTCCCGCCTCCTTGCTCGGGTCGGCATCCGCCGTCATCGATATCGTGCTTTTGCCGGTGCTCGCCTTGTCGATGTCACCCGCGAACATCAGCGGCACGCGATTCCTGCTTTCGCAATACATGCGCCACTCCATCGTCCGGAATGACGAGCCGTTTTCTGTCTTCGTCACGGCGATCTTGCTGATGAAGGGCCGTGCCCCCGTCTCCAGCCTCCACGTCCCCTCGGCAAAGGGCCGCGTGTCGATCCCGAAACGATAGAGCTCGGCGCGCGTCAGCACGTGCAGGTTTTCGTAGGTTACGGTCCGGATGAGGTCATCGAGCTCGCGGCTGATCCCCATCGCCGCAATGAACGCGGCGCGGACGCGTTCGGCAGTCGCCATCCGGCGCTGCCTGATTTCTGCGAGCACCTCCGGAGGCGGTTCTCTTTGAATGTTGAGGACGAGCCGGGAGTTATGGACCGCCAGCACCGCATCGGGCGCCACCTCGCGCGATGTCGCTCCGAGAAACAGGTAACCGCAGGCCGAGTTGCACATCGCATGGTAGGTGGTGAGCTGGGCCTCGATCTCGCCGCCTGCAGTCTTCAGCTTCAGGCACTCAGCGTCCACCTGCGTCTCCGCGGCGCACGCGGTCACGATGGTTCGGCCGACCCGGGCGACCGCCTTGCGGCTGCGCAGCAGCCGCCCGATGAGATAGGATTGCTCCACGTTGCCGCCGGGTGAATGGAGGTAGATCGGACGCTGCGTATCCTTGACAGCGGCCAGGAAGTGGCGAACGCGCGCTGCGGCGTTTTCGTCGATCTTGCCCTCGATGGCGATCCAGCGGTCGCAGCCCGGCCCGCACGCGTCCGGCGCTCCCCTGGCAAGATAAATCGTCAACGTGGGCGCAAATCCGGCCTTCTCAGCCGCTGTTTCTTCGGCGTGCAATGCGCAGGGAAGCGACAGTGAAGCCACGAGAAACAGGATACGGGCAAGCATGTGATGGGGCACGCGGGGAACGGTTGTCGCCGATATTACGTGAGGGCCGGCTTACTTACAACTTTCGGTGACGTCATTGCTCTGCTTTGGCGACAATGGCCGGATCGGTCATACTTGGCGTTCGATGATCTCGAATAGCTTCTCGCAGGACGCCTCGATGCGCTTTTGTGGAGATGTGGCGATACCCAGCAGCAGTCCCGGCCGCGCCGATGCCTCGGACGCATACCACAGCGACAGCGGCGTAGGCGCCAGTCCGAACGATGCCGCTTCCCTGGCGATGGAGAGGTCGGATGTTCCGTTCGGCAGGCGCAGGACGGCGGCCAATCCTGCAAGTGCGACATTGGCGGTGCGGGCGCGGAGCAGTTTCAGCAACGTATCGGCTTGCGCTGCGTAGGCCCGCTTGGTGCGTCGAAGATGCCGCAGATAATGACCCTCGCGGATGAAATCGGCCATCGCCAGCTGCACCGCGGGCCCGGGCGCCGGCGCAAGGCAGGCTGCGGCTTCGGCAAAGCGCGAGGCGAGAGCTGTGGGCGCAACGACAAAGCCGAGCCGTAACGTCGGCGTCACGGTCTTGCTGAAGGAGCCGATGTGAATGACGCGGCCGGCGCGGTCGAGCGAGGCGAGCGCCGGCGTGGCGCGGCCCTTGAGCTGGAGCTCGCTGAGATAGTCGTCCTCGATCACCCACGCCTTGCCCTGTGCGGCCCAGTCGAGCAGACGCGCGCGTCGTTCCAGCGAGAGCGTCGATCCGAGTGGCGCCTGCTGCCCTGGCGTCACGACGGCCAGCGCAGCGTCAGGGGCATGTTGCAGCCCATAAGTGACGTCGATGCCATCCGCATCGACCGGGATCGGCACGACCGATAACCGCGCCAGCTCGAGGCCGTGGCGGGTGAACGGGAAGCCCGGGTCCTCCATCCACACCTTCTCCTGCTCGAGGCCGAGCACCCGGAGCGCGAGGCCAAGGCCGCCGCTGAAACCGCCGGTGATGACGATCTGGGACGGCGCGCACGCGATTCCGCGTGCCAGCGCAAGGTAGGCCGCGATCTCGCGCCGCAACTCCAGCTCGCCGCGCGGATCCGGATAGATCGCCGGCGCGCTCATTTCGACGCGAACCGCCTGTGCGCGGATCCTCGCCAGCAGCGTTGCAGGCAAGATTGCCTGGCCGGGCACGCCCATCTGGAAGAAGGCCGGCCCCGCGGTGAGCTCGCGGTACATTTCCATGAACGAGCCGGGGTCCGGGGCCTTGTCCTGCCGAACGGGGAAGGAGAGCCGATCGGCGACATGCGTTCCGGTCGCGCGGCCGGCGACGATCAGCTGGGCGGAGGAGAGCTTTTCATAGGCCGAACGCACGGTGCCGCGCGCGACGCCAAGCTGGGCGGCGAGGTCCTGCCAGGAGGGCAGACGGGCGCCCGGCGCGAGCACGCCGTTCTCGATAGCGGCCCTGATCCCGTTGTGGATCTGCTCTGCCAGCGGCGTCCTGGCGGACCGATCGAGCTCCAGCCGCAGCGGTTTGGTCATGCCCCTTGGTACACGATTTTTGTGCGTTCTTGGTGCTTTTCCTTGGACCACGGCAGGGGCACCTAGGGAGGGAGAAAAAGGGCCAGGCCCTCACGAATGATCATCAAGGAGCAAGACAATGACTGGGCGCCTCGACTACGACCGCATCGCACCGGCAGGCGTGAAAGCGTTGGGCGGCGTCTACGGCTACATCATGCAGAGCGATCTTCCCGCGGGCTTGTTCAACCTCGTCTATCTGCGCGTGTCGCAGATCAACAACTGCGCCTACTGCCTCGATCTGCACATGCGCGATCTGCTCAAGAGCGGGGTGAAGATCGAAAAGCTCGCCCTGCTGCAGGCGTGGCCGGAAGCCGGTGATCTCTTCGACGCGCGCGAGCGCGCGGCTCTGGCATGGGCCGAGACGGTGACGCGCGTTGCGGATACCGGCGTGCCGGATCAGGCCTATGAGGCCGCCCGGACGGTGTTCGAGGAGCGCGAGCTCGTCGATCTCACCATCGCGATCGGCCTGATGAACACGTACAACCGCATGGCGATCAGCTTCCGCAAGACGCCGCGGGCCGTGGCGGAAAAGGCGGCCTGACGGCCGCGAGCGCCATCGATCGACCTTGGTGCAAAGCAGGAACTTGAAGATGACGAGCATGATCTCCGGCGTGAAGATTCCCGACAGCAAGCTGGCGCGCGAGGCAACCGAACTGGTGCGCAGTTACGAGGACGAGATGCTGTTCAACCATTCTGTTCGCGTCTACGTGTTCGGCGCGATGAAGGGAGAGCGTCAAAAGCTGAAATTCGACTCTGAGCTGCTCTATGTCGCGGCGCTGTTCCACGATCTCGGCCTGGTCGATCACTACCATACGCAGACCAAGCGGTTCGAGGTCGACGGTGCGGATGCCGCGCGTGACTTCCTCCGGGCGCGCGACATCGGCGAGGCGCAAGCCGATCTGGTGTGGGAGGCGATCGCGCTGCACACCACTCCCGGCATTCCGCAATATATGCGGCCGGAGATCGCGCTCACCAACGCGGGAGTGCTGGTGGACGTCGTCGGCGTTGGGTTCGACGAGTATACGCCGGAGCAGCGCGAGCAGGTGATATCAGCGTTTCCGCGCGGCGATTTCAAGAACGAGTTCCTGAAGGTGCAGACCTGCTCAGCGCTGAAGAAGCCGCAGACCACGTTCGGGACGGTGAACTTCGACTACATCGAGGATCACGATCCCTCCTTCCGCAAGCCGAACGCGTGCACGCGCATCCGCAACACGCCCTGGCCAAGCTGAGCCGAAGTCGCGCTATGCGACCGGATCCTTTGCACGGCTGCAGTGATCCGGCGCAAGCGGTGGCGCCGGTCGTGCTGGAGCCAAGGGCGAGGTCAAGGGCGGGGTATTGACCACGACCGGCGCAGACTTGGCGTCTCGCCAGGCGACGATCCAGATCAGGAAACCGAGCAGCGCAAGCACGGCGCCGACGGGCCCGGTCGAGGTCCAGCCCAGCCCCTCGCGAATGGCGAGGCCGCCGAGGAAGGGACCGAGCGCATTGGCGGTGTTGAACGCCGAATGGTTCAGCGCGGCAGCGAGCGCCTGTGCATCGCCCGCCACGTCCATCAGCCGGGTCTGGAGGATGGCGCCGAGCGAGACGCTGGCGCCGATCGCGAAGACGTCCGCCGCGAGCAGCCAGGGATTGCCGGCGGCCAGCGGAAACAGCAGCAGCGCGACCGCAGCGAACAGCAGGATCACGCCCGCCGTCGGCATCAAGGCGCGGTCGGCGAAGCGCGGCACGAACAGATTGCCGAGCGTGGCGCCGATACCGAATATCGCGAGAAAGAACGGGATCACGGCAGGGCTGACCCTGGTGACCTCGATCAATGTCGTCGCCAGATAGGTGTAGACGGCAAACATGCCGCCAAAGCCAATGGCGCCGATCGCCAGCGTGATCCAGACGCGTCCGCTTCGGAGTGCACCGAGCTCGCGCAGCGGGTCGGACTTGCCGGCCTGGTCGCGCGGCGCGAACAGCGCGCAAAGCAACACCGTCAGCAACGCCAGCACAGAGACGAGACCAAAACTCGCGCGCCAGCCGACCGCCTGGCCGATCAGATTGGCCAGCGGCACGCCGATGATCGTGGCTATGGTGAGGCCAAGCATGACCTGGCCGATCGCCTGGGAGCGGCGATGCTGGGGAACGAGCGAGGCCGCGACCAGCGCAGCGATGCCGAAATAGGCACCATGCGGCAGCCCCGAGAGGAAGCGTGCCGCGATCATCCAGCCGAAGCCAGGTGCCAGCGCGGTGAGAGCGTTGCCGAGCGCGAACACGGCCATCAGCACCAATAGCTGCGTGCGCCGCGCGAAGCGTGCGCCAGCTACGGCAATCAGCGGTGCGCCCAGCACCACGCCGAGCGCATAGGCGCTGATCGCGTGTCCTGCGGCCGGCTCGTCGATATGGAGGTCGGCGGCGAAGAACGGCAGCAGGCTCATCGACGCGAATTCGGTGGTTCCGATCGCAAAGCCGCCCATTGCGAGCGAGAACAGGATGACGGCGAGGTGAGGGGGCGCGGAAGCCGAGGATGAGTTCGCGCGGGGCGAGGTCGCGGAGTGCGAGGTCGTCATGTGTCCTGCATTGGTGGCGTCAACGGGAACCAGCCCAGCGAACGTCACCATCCCTGCAAGATTTGTCCGTTGAACTTAAACCCGGATCAGCCCGCGTCAACACTACGGCTGCAATGCGGAGCCTGCCGCATAGCTGCATCCCGGTTTGGGCGTGGCCATTCCGCGCCCGAGCATCATTGCGCGCGGGAATCGAAAGCATAGAGCGCGGTCGAGCCTTCGATATAGTCGTGTATCCATATGCCGCGGTCTCCTCCAAGGAAGCCGATGGCGTCCACCGGTCCCGATCCCGGCGGGCGGATGCGCTGCACGACCTTTCCATCGCTCATGGAAACCAAGGCAATTGCAGCGGGCGCATCGGTGCCTTCGTACGGAAGTCCGACGAGCGCATAGCGCCCATCCTCGCTGATTGCCGGATTTGGATAAAAGCCGGGCCGGTTGACTGTGGCCCGAACGTCCCAGAGCTGATGCCCCGTGTCGAGATCGTACAGCGCCGCAACGACGCTTTCGACCGGCTTGCAGGCTGGCGAGAGAGGTCTTCTACGAAAAGGGGGGCCTGTCTCGACATCGACGGTGCCAGCGTCGCAGCGGAGCCGCGCGACCAGGAGGCGGGATCCGTCGCGCGAGATGACCATCTTGTTGTGGCGCTCACCGCGATCGGGATACGGGCTGGCGAGAATGTGAGGCGGTTCGCCCTGCGTCCACACGACCCACTGGTCGAGCGCGCTCAACAGAGCGCGCAACTTGCCGTTTTGCAGCCTTGTGACCGCGGCGTTGTTGACGTTAGCGATGTAGTAGGCGTCCTTGAGGCCCTTGAAGACATCGAACGGAAGCGTGTCCAGCACAGCGGCGCGTTTTGCATCGATCATTGCGAATGTTGGATGTCTATCGTGGCGCTGCGGCTGATATGACGGGCCTCTTGCACCGAAATAGGCGAGGGCCAGTCCGTCGCCGCCCGCCCACAACAGGCCGTCCAGCGGACCCGCCTCGTGACGAGGTGGATCAAACAGTCGGATGCTGCCGTCTTCAAGCGAGATGAACAGGGGTTGCAGGCCTGAGCCGGAAATTCCGCCGGGGCCGATCTCTTCCCGTGTTGCGGTCCAGATGCCCGATGAATCGGACGCCCATCCATAAGCCGGGATAGAATTGTTGGCCCCGCCGAACTGCCACAACGCGCCCATGTTCAATGCGTAGCTGCTCCAGCCATCCTGCGTATCCAGCCGCGCGACATGCAAGAGCTTGCGTTCCACCGCGAAGTGGCTGCCGCCCTGAAGGTACATGATGGCGCGACCATCCGGCGACACCATCGAGAGCTGCCTGAAATCGATTTGCATCCTTTGATGAAACAATTTTGCGAGCCTGAGCGGGCCCGGACCCACCGGTGCAGCATCCTGCGTTTGGCTGGCTGGATCGTTACCATTTATCCGCTCGACAGCGCCGACCGTCAGCAGCGAGCCGAGATACGAGATGATGGCACAAAGGGCTGAGGCGATGAGCTGGCGTCGCATGACCGCATCCTCGGGCACAAACGTTAAGGGGCTCCAACGTAACTCATTCAAAGGCCGTCATCGCACGTCCTGATGCGCCTAAACGTTGAGGATGACGCAAGCTACCCTAATTGGCGCGTCTCGACCGCCGAGCAGGTTTTGCCTGAGTGAAATACGGGTTCACGACGCAGCTCGCCGAACGTCCGACGGCGAGAAACTTGCACTGCTCGAGCGAGGCGTAGCGGCAATCGAAATAGCCGACCTGACCGTAGATCTGCATGCAGACGGGATAGCTCGGATCATAAGTCTGCGCGCGCGCAGGCGTGCTCATGAAGAGCGCGCTGATCGCAACGAGCGCAAGGGATGTGCGGCGCATCTCAGCGCGACGAGAAATAGCCCGGCGTGAATGTGCGCGGTCGGTTCTGATACGCATAGGGATCATCGCTCTGGCCTGCGAAGTAGGGATTGGCGATGCAGGTCAGCGCGCGGCCCGATGCGCTTGCCTGACACTGCGCGTAGCTGTCGAACCTGCAATTGCTCAGTCCCGGCCATTCGTCGCCCGTGAGGCAGAACGCATGATTGGTTCCGAACGCGCGCGCGGGCGTGCTTGCGTCGAGCGCGAATGTGGCGAGAGCGAGCGAGAATGTGGCGACAATGGGGAGAGTAGTTCGTCCACGCATTTCAATTCTCCAATCACGTGTTTGTGCGCGCGACTTCGTTACGCGCGCACGCGATGAATGTCGTGTAGTCGACATTGGAACTCGTGAAAACACTTGTTTCAAAGGGTTTCCCGCGCGCGCTGCTAAACATGCATTAACGTAGCAAGGGCCTTTGGCTCTCACTGTGGCGTCGAGGTTACAGCAATTCTGTCGATCACTGCTATGACGACAACACGGCCCGGGGGCCTACTGAAGAAACTGGAACGGGAATCAAATGAAAAAGAATCTGTTGCTTGCCGCTGTGAGCCTCGTCGCGCTCAGCGCGACTGCGCCGGCGCTGGCTGCTGATCTCGCTGCGCGTCCTTACACCAAGGCGCCCGCGATGGTCGCGACGATCTATGACTGGAGCGGCTTCTACATCGGTATCAACGGCGGCGGCGGTTCCTCGCATGCGACCTGGGATTTCGTCGGCGTCGGCCGCGAAGGCTCGCACGATGCGACCGGCGGCACGGTCGGTGGCCAGGTCGGCTATCGCTGGCAGTCCGGCCAGTGGGTGTTCGGCGTTGAAGGCCAGGGCAACTGGGCCGACTTCTCCGGCGACAACGCCAGCGCGCTGTTCGCCACCCGCAACCGCACCAAGATCGACGCGTTCGGTCTGATCACCGGCCAGGTCGGCTACGCCTGGAACAACGTGCTCATCTACGTCAAGGGTGGTGCGGCTGTGGTCAGCGACAAGTACGAGATCTTCGCGCTCGGTGGTCCGCTGCTCGCTTCGACCAGCGACACCCGCTGGGGTGGCACGGTCGGTGCCGGCCTCGAATACGGCTTCGCTCCGAACTGGTCGGTTGGCGTCGAGTACAACCACATCTTCCTGTCGGGCAAGGACGTCACCTTCGCTGGCTTCGCCGGCTCCGAGCACATCAAGCAGGACGTCGACATGGGTCTCGTCCGCCTGAACTACAAGTTCGGCGGCCCGCTCATCGGCCGTTACTAAGATACAGTCGCTTCGCAGGAAGTGATCGTCGAAAGCCCCGGCCTTGCGCCGGGGCTTTTTTATTGCGTGAATTCAGCAAGTTAACCATTGCGTTTTGCGGTGGCTGAGATGGCTTGACTCCAGGGAACGAAAGGAGAACAATGTTCTTCATACGTTCTAGTGATGGAGCCAGCCATGTTCAGGATTTTCGTGGAAGAAGCCGCCGCACTCGCCTCGATCACGCTGTTCGTCGGGATGATCGCGATCTGGGCGCAGGTGATTCCGCAGCTCTGATTCCCAGTTCTCGGCAGGCCCGGTTGGGGAAAAGCGGGACGACGCGGCGGATCGGCCGGTCCGGCGTGGACTCTCGCGGCGCGACACCCCACCATTGTGAGGCGAGTCGGCCGGGCAAGTGCATGATGCCTTGAGGAGCCGGCAACCGCTCCATCCCATCTGCAAGAGGCCGTCACGCGACCATGCCGAGCGCCGGATTTGTCCACCTTCACGTTCACTCGGCCTATTCGCTGCTCAAGGGCTCGATCAAGATCGCCAAGCTCGCCGAGCTTGCGAAGAAAGACCACCAGCCGGCGCTGGCGCTGACCGATACCGACAATCTGTTCGGGGCGCTGGAGTTCTCCGACAAGATGGCGGGCTCCGGCATCCAGCCGATCGTCGGCCTGGAACTGGCGATCGATTTCGGCGACCAGGACCCGACCGCGCGCAACGCGATGGGGCCCTCGCGCGTGGTGCTGCTGGCGGCGCAGGAGCGCGGCTATCGCAGCCTGATGCGGCTGAACTCGCGCGCGTTCCTCGAATCGCCCGACAGCCATGCCCCGTTCATCAAGTTCGACTGGTTCGACGGCGAGACCGAGGGCCTGATCGCGCTGACGGGCGGACCGGACGGGCCGATCTCGCTGGCGCTGGCCGGCGGCATGGCCGAGCTCGCCGCGACGCGCTGCGAGCGTCTGGCCAATCTGTTCGGCGACCGCCTCTATATCGAATTGCAGCGCCACAACGTCGACAAGGAGCGGCGCATCGAGGGCGGCTTGATCGACATCGCCTATGCGAAGGGCTTGCCGCTGGTTGCGACCAACGAGCCGTATTTCGCCGCGACCGACGATTACGAGGCGCATGACGCGCTGCTCTGCATCGCCGGCGGCCGGCTGATCGCCGAGACCGATCGCGTCCAGCTCACGCCGGATCATCGCTTCAAGACCCGCGCCGAGATGGCGGTGCTGTTTGCCGACATTCCGGAGGCGCTGGCCTCGACGGTCGAGATCGCCGAGCGCTGCTCGTTCCGCCCGATGACGCGCAAGCCGATCCTGCCGTTCTTCACCGTCGGCGCCGCCGCCAGCTCCGATGCCGCCGCGGTCGAGGCCGCCGAATTGAAGCGCCAGGCGGAGGAGGGGCTCGCCAACCGCCTGCGCGTCCATGGCCTGTCGCAGGGCACCACGGAGGAGGACTACAGCAAGCGCCTGGCGTTCGAGCTCGACGTCATCATGCGCATGAAGTACGCGGGCTACTTCCTGATCGTGTCCGACTTCATCAAATGGGCCAAGGCGCACGGCATTCCGGTCGGGCCGGGCCGCGGCTCCGGCGCCGGCTCACTGGTGGCGTGGGCGCTGACCATCACCGACCTCGACCCGATCAAGTTCGGCCTGCTGTTCGAGCGCTTCCTCAATCCGGAACGCGTCTCGATGCCGGACTTCGACATCGACTTCTGCCAGGACCGCCGCGGCGAGGTGATCAAGTACGTGCAGGAGCGCTACGGCCGCGACCAGGTCGCGCAGATCATCACCTTCGGTACGCTGCAGGCGCGCGGCGTGCTGCGCGACGTCGGCCGCGTCTTGCAGATGCCCTATGGCCAGGTCGACAAGCTGACAAAACTGGTGCCGCAGAATCCGGCGGCGCCCGTGACGCTGGCCGCCGCGATCGAGAGCGAGCCGAAGCTCCAGGCGTTCCGCGACGAAGACCCGGTGGTGGCGCGCGCCTTCGACATCGCCCAGCGCCTCGAAGGCCTGACCCGCCACGCCTCGACCCATGCGGCCGGCATCGTGATCGGCGATCGCCCGTTGAGCGAACTCGTGCCGATGTACCGTGATCCGAAGTCGGATATGCCGGTGACCCAGTTCAACATGAAATGGGTCGAGCCTGCGGGCCTCGTCAAGTTCGACTTCCTCGGCCTGAAGACGCTGACCGTGCTCGACGTCGCGTGCAAGCTGCTCAAGCCGCGCGACATCCATGTCGATCTCGCCACGCTGCCGATCGACGATGCCGAGAGTTACCAGATGCTGGCGCGCGGCGAGGTGGTCGGCGTGTTCCAGGTTGAAAGCCAGGGCATGCGCCGCGCGCTGGTCGACATGCGCCCCGACCGTTTCGAGGACATCATCGCGCTGGTCGCGCTCTACCGACCGGGCCCGATGGCGAACATCCCGACCTATTGCTCGCGCAAGCACGGCGACGAGGAGCCGGAATATCTGCACCCCGTGCTGGAGCCGATCCTGAAGGAGACCTTCGGCGTCATCATCTACCAGGAACAGGTGATGCAGATCGCGCAGGTGATGTCGGGCTATTCGCTCGGCGACGCCGACCTCCTGCGCCGCGCCATGGGCAAGAAGATCCGCGCCGAGATGGACAAGCAGCGCGACATCTTCGTCGCGGGCGCGGTGAAGAATGGCGTGCCGAAGGGGCAGGCCGAGACCATCTTCGAGCTGCTCGCCAAGTTCGCCGACTACGGCTTCAACAAGAGCCACGCGGCGGCCTATGCGCTGGTGTCCTACCACACCGCCTATATGAAGGCGCATTATCCCGTGGAGTTCATCGCGGCGTCGATGACGCTCGATCTCAACAACACGGACAAGCTCTCCGAATTCCGCTCCGAGGCGCAGCGCCTCGGTATCAAGGTCGAGCCGCCGAACATCAACCGCTCCGGCGCGACCTTCGAGGTCGGCGACAAGGTCATCTACTATGCGCTCGCCGCGCTCAAAGGCGTCGGCATCCAGGCGATCGAACAGATCATCGAGGAGCGCACTAGGCGGGGACTGTTCACCTCGCTCGCCGACTTCGCCGCGCGGGTCATTCCGCGCGCGATCAACAAGCGCATCATCGAGAGTTTAGCTGCCGCCGGCGCCTTCGACACGCTGGAGCCGAACCGCGCCCGCGTCTTTGCCGGTGCGGACGCGATCCTGGCCGCCTGCCAGCGTTCGCATCAGGCCGAGACGATCGGCCAGAACGACATGTTCGGCATGTCGGCTGACGCGCCGACCATCATGCTGCCGCAGATCGAGCCCTGGCTGCCGGCCGAGCGGCTGCGCCGCGAGTATGACGCGATCGGCTTCTTCCTGTCCGGACATCCGCTCGACGATTACGCCACCGTGCTCAAGCGCCTGCGGGTGCAGTCATGGGCCGAGTTCTCGCGCGCGGTGAAGACGGGCGCCACCGCCGGCAAGGTCGCTGCGACCGTGGTGTCGCGCATGGAGCGGCGCACCAAGACCGGCAACAAGATGGGCATCATGGGGCTGTCCGATCCCACCGGCCATTTCGAGGCGGTGCTGTTCTCGGAGGGCCTTGCGCAATATCGCGACGTGCTGGAGCCGGGCGCGGCCGTGCTGCTTCAACTCGGCGCGGAATTGCAGGGCGAGGACGTTCGCGCCCGCGTGCTGCATGCCGAGCCGCTCGATGACGCCGCCGCGAAGACGCAGAAGGGCCTGCGCATCTTCCTGCGCGACACCAAGCCGCTGGAGTCGATCGCCAAGCGTCTCGCCGGCCCCGAGATGGCGGCCAGCAACGGTGCCGCGCCGAAGATCGGCAGCCCCGGCATCGCACCGCGCTCCAATGGCGACGGCGAGGTCTCGCTGGTGATGATGCTCGACCTCGAGACCGAGGTCGAGATGAAGCTGCCCGGCCGCTTCAAGGTCTCGCCGCAGATCGCCGGTGCGATCAAGGCGGTCGCGGGCGTCGTGGACGTGCAGCAGCTCTAGCCGCGCGCCGCTGTGGCGGGCGGGCCTTGCGAGGTTGTCATACCGGCTTGGTTGCAACCTTTCGCTGTTTCCGGCTAGCATGCCCCGGGGAATGAGCTGGGGTTGTCATGCTGCGATTGGGCGTGCTGTTGCTTGCCGTTGGTGCCGTGCTTGCCGGATGCGTGAGCGATCAGGTCGGGACCGATTTTGCATCGGTGTCGCAAAAGATCGGTCCGCCGCGCGCGGGACAGTCGCGCGTGGTTTTCTTGCAGGACAAGCGGCAAGGCCTGAGCATGGCGCTCTGCGCCTGCGAGGTGAAGCTCGACGGGGCGCCGCTCGGGAAAGTCATCGCCGGCAAATACGCCTATGCCGATCGTCCGGCCGGCCGTCACGAATTGCTGGTCACCGAAGCGCTATTCCCGGGCGACACCAAGCGAGAGATCGTGATGGAATCCGGCCGCACGCATTTTTACCTCATCAAGAGCAGTCCCCGGCATGACGCCGCGACCGGCGGAGCGGTGCTCGGCGGACTGATCGGGCTTGCGGCCGTGTCCGTCGCGACGGCTGGAGAGGCGAACCCGGGACCGGCCGAGCTGGTCCTGCTCGACGAGGCGACCGCACGAACCAAGCTCGCCGAGTTGCAAGCCGTGGACTAAGATGCGGTGTGCCCGCCTCTCTGCTTCGACGAAGGCGGCTCGGTGCGGAGGAACAAAGCATGTGCGAGACCTGCGTTCGTGATCGCAATGTCCACAGCGGGCCTTCGCGGAGATCGCTCATCCACTCGAGCGTCGCCGCCCTCGGCCTGGCCTTTGCCGGCAAAGCGCTGGCCAAGGAGACCAAGCCGCCGCCGAAACCGCAGAACGTGCTTTCGCCCGACGCTTCGTTGAAGCGTCTGATGCAGGGCAATGCACGCTACGTTGACGGCGTGGCGCGGCGTCACGATTTCAAGCACGAGCGCGAAGCGCTGGCGGGCGGCCAGAACCCGTTTGCGGCCGTGCTGAGCTGCGCCGATTCGCGCATCGCGCCGGAATACGCCTTCGACACCGGCCGCGGCGATCTCTTCGTGTGCCGCGTCGCCGGCAATTTTGCCGGCACCGAGACCATCGCCAGCATGGAATACGCCGTCGCCGTGCTCAACACGCCGCTGATCCTCGTGCTTGGCCATGAGGCCTGCGGCGCGATCGATGCGACGCTGAAGGCGATCAAGGACAACACGTCGCCGCCGGGACACATCCCCTCGCTGGTCGATGCGATCGCGCCTGCCGCCAAGGCCGCGATGCAGCAGGGCGGGGAGGTGCTCGACCATGCGATCCGGCAGAACGTGATCGACAATGTCGCCAAGCTGAAATCGGCGGCACCGATCCTCAATGTGGCCGTGGAGCAGGGCAAGCTGAAGGTCGTGGGCGGCATCTACCGGCTCACGACGGGGACGGTCGACGTGATCGCGCAGGGCTGAGCAAGCGGGCTCGCGCCGTCTTTGCCGATGCGAAGCTTGCGCGGGCCTGACACCGGCGTTTGACGTTGGCTGGGCGCCATGCCACCGCCTCAATCCGGGCATCTCGTTCAAGCGCCATTCAGCCAGCCGCGCGTCTGATGCGCGCTGGCACTTCAACGACAAAGCCGGGCAAGCAAGCCATGCGTGGGACGCTCAGAGCCTTCATCTGCCTTCTCCTGCCGCTCGCGGTCCTTGCCGCGGGCGCGCCGGATCAGGCGCGCGCACAGCAGCCGGAAAAGCGCATCGCACTCGTGGTCGGCAACGGCGCGTATGCCAAATCGCCACTGGCGACGACCGCAAACGATGCCGGCCTGATCGCGCAGACGCTGCAGGCGGCGGGCTTCGACGTGGTCGGCGCGCGCGATCTCGATGGCGACACGCTGCGCAAGAGCTTTCGCGATTTCATCCAGAAGGCCCAGGCCTCCGGCCCCGGCACCGTCGCGATGATCTATCTGGCCGGTTACGGCGTGCAGCTTGCGGGCGAGAACTATTTCATCCCGGTCGATTCCAACATCAGCCGCGACACCGACATTCCGACCGAAGCCTTGCGCATCAGCGACTATGTGCGCCAGCTCGCGTCGATCCAGCTCAAGGCCAACATCGTTGTGCTCGATGCGGCCCGCGCCCAGCCCTTCATCGAAGGCGGCCAGCCGATCGCCAGCGGCCTGGCGCTGGTCGAGCCCGAGGCGAACATGCTGATCGCCTTCAACGCTGCGCCCGGCACGGTCGCGCCGGAGGAGCCGGGGCCGTACGGCATCTATGCGCAGTCGCTGGCCGAGATGATCCGCACTGGCGGGCTGGCGCTTCCCGACGTGTTCGACCGTGTCCGCCTGCGCGTCAACGAATCCTCCAAGGGCGCGCAGGTGCCCTGGAACGAGCAGAAGATCTCCTCGCAGTTCTCGTTCTTCGAGCGCGGGCCCGATGCGCCGCCGCCGGCGGTTGCGCCCGACCAGGTCGCCGCGATCCGGAGCAAGCCGATGCGTGATCTCGGCGTGCAGGATGCCTATGCCGCCGCGCTCGCACGCGACACGCTGCCGGCTTATGAGGAGTTTCTCGGGGCCTATCCCGGCGATCCCTTGTCGAAGCGCGTGATGGCGATCGTGGCGGCGCGCCGCGAGGCGATCACCTGGCGGCGGAGTTATCGCGCCGACACGCCGGATGCCTATTGGTCCTATCTGCGCCGCTATCCGCGCGGGCCGCATGCCGGCGACGCACAGCGCAGGCTTGCGATCCTGACTGCGCCGCTCGAGCCGCCGCCGAGCTTCGCCATGCTGGATTACGACGTGCCGCCGCCGCCGCCGGAGGAGGTGGTCTATGTCGACCGTCCGGTGCTGTACTTCAGCGACCCCGATTTCGGCTTCGCACCGCCACCGCCGCCGCCGGTCTATTATCTGCCGCCGCCGC
This sequence comes from Bradyrhizobium genosp. SA-4 str. CB756, assembly GCF_000473125.1. Classification (NCBI taxonomy): domain Bacteria; kingdom Pseudomonadati; phylum Pseudomonadota; class Alphaproteobacteria; order Hyphomicrobiales; family Nitrobacteraceae; genus Bradyrhizobium; species Bradyrhizobium genosp. SA-4. The sequence goes on from NZ_KI421499.1 coordinate 2,765,182, forward strand.
CGCCGGATTTCGTCGTGCTGCCGCCGCCGCTGCCGGTGGTCGGGCTGTTCGTGCTGCCGCAGCCGGTGTTCGTGCCGATCCCGGTGTTCGTCCGCCCGCCGATCTATGTCGCGCCGCCGCCGAACAACATCATCTACCAGAACATCCACAACACGACCGTCATCAACACCGTGATCAATCGCCCGCTGGCGCCGCCGCCGGGATTCAGCCCCGGAGCGGCAAGCCTTGCGCCGGCGGTGGCCGGTCGCGCCAACCCCGCAGGCGCGGCGGTGCCGCAGGCCGTCGCCCAGCGCGCCGCTTTGATCCAGCAGGGCAAGGCGCCGATGCCGCAGAGCGCGACGATGCGGCCGATGGCAAGGCCGGGTACGCCCCCGGCGACACCGGCGAATGTCGCCCCGAGCGCAGCACCAGCCGCCGCGCCGCCGGCCAGATTGCCCCAGGCCAACACGCTGCCGGTTCCCGGAGCCCAGGGCGGTCCGCCCGCGCCGCCGGCGGGGGCCGGGTCTCTACCTGGTGGCAAGCCCGCGCCGACCGCGGCTGCACCCGGCACGACAGCGCCGGAGCATCCGGGGGCGCCGACCGCCACGGCTCCCGGCACAACGCCGCCGACCCATCCCGGTGCGCCAACGACAACCGCTCCAGCCGCTGCACTCGCGCCGAGCAACCCGACGGCTGCACCTGGTCAGCCGCCCAAGCCGCCAGCTGCGGGAGTGCCGCCCGGAACCGGGCCTGCGGATCGCGCAAAGTCCGCAACCCGCGAGCCGGCCGGCTTGCCGCCGCCGGCTGCCGGCACATCGGCACGCCCGGCGGGACGACCGGCCGCGCCGCCACCCTCCGCTGCGCGCGAGCCGGTCAGGCCGCAGCATGCTCCGTCGGCGGCACCAGCGCAGGTGACCCGGCCCTCGGCGCCAGCACCGCGGCCCCAGGCTGTGGCGAGACCGACGCCTCCGCCAGCAGCCGCCGCGCGCCCGGCACCACCGCCTCCGCCGCGCGTCGCATCGCCTCCGCCGGCCCGGGTGGCTCCGCCGGTCGCGGCTGCGCGGCCTGCGCCGCCGCCACCGGCAGCCCGGCCGGCGCCCCCGCCACCACCCCGGATGGCCGTTGCCCCGCCACCGCGGCCGGCCGCGCCGCATCCTGCGGCACCAGCGGCCGCCAAGAAGTGCCCGCCCAACCAGCCGAAGTGCTAAAGCGCGATGAGACTAGGATGGATCGTCATCGCGCTTTAGGTTGTTGTTTGAGCATGATCTTTTCGGAAAACCGCTGCGCACTTTGCGCTAACGCGGCCCTCCGGGTCCGGATCATGCTTTAGGGCAGGGCGGAGGCCTCACGGAAACAGCCTTCGGCGGGCGAAAACCGCCCCCGAATGGCCCTTATTTCCTTGCTTCTGGCCGAAATGGCGCTATATAGCGCGCCATCTCACACGGAAACATGGCTCACAAGGCCGTCCGGTGGCAACCGGGGCGAGAACGCTCCGTTTTGCTCACACGTTTCCGGAGGAACCAACCGGAGAATTAGAACGATGGCACTACCCGATTTCACTATGCGTCAGCTGCTCGAAGCTGGCGTGCACTTTGGTCACCAGTCTCACCGCTGGAATCCGAAAATGGCTCCCTTCATTTTCGGCACCCGCAACAACATCCACATCGTCGATCTCGCCCAGACCGTGCCGATGCTGCACCAGGCCCTCCAGGCCGTCAGCGACACGGTTGCCAAGGGCGGCCGCATCCTGTTCGTCGGCACCAAGCGCCAGGCGCAGGACGGCGTTGCCGATGCTGCCAAGCGCTGCGCGCAGTATTTCGTCAATTCGCGCTGGCTCGGCGGCACGCTGACCAACTGGAAGACGATCTCGGCCTCGATCAAGCGTCTGCGTCATCTCGACGACGTGCTCTCGGGCGGTGAAGCCAATTCCTACACGAAGAAGGAGCGCCTGACGCTTCAGCGCGAGCGCGACAAGCTCGACCGCTCGCTCGGCGGCATCAAGGACATGGGCGGTCTGCCCGACCTGATCTTCGTGATCGACACCAACAAGGAAGACATCGCGATCCAGGAGGCCCAGCGCCTCAACATCCCGGTCGCCGCGATCGTCGACACCAATTCGGATCCGAAGGGCATCACCTATGTGGTGCCGGGCAATGACGACGCCGGCCGCGCCATTTCGCTGTACTGCGACCTGATCGCGCGTGCGGCGATCGACGGCATCTCGCGCGCCCAGGGCGATTCGGGCATCGACATCGGCGCCTCCGCCCGTCCGCTCGCCGAAGAGCTGCCGGCCCCGTCCTCGAGCGGCTTCCAGGGCCTTGCCGGTCCGCGCGGCACGGCCGACGACCTCAAGAAACTCCCGGGCGTGTCGGGTGCGATCGAGAAGAAGTTCAACGACCTCGGCATCTTCCACTACTGGCAGCTCGCCGAGCTCGACCACGACACCGCGCACACGATCGGCGAAGAAGTCGGTCTGCCGAGCCGCGCGGATGCCTGGGTGGCCAAGGCCAAGGCGCTGACCGCGGAAGCGGAATAATCAGAGCGATCGGTTGGCCGGATCGGATCCGGCCACCATTTCATTCAGTTGACGCGAATTCCTGAGATGGACCGCGGCGGGGCAATTGGAGCCACGCCGCGGCAAACCGGCAGGCAAGAAGGATTTTCAACGATGGCAACGATCACTGCTGCGATGGTCAAGGATCTGCGCGAGTCCACCGGCGCGGGCATGATGGACTGCAAGGCCGCGCTGACCGAGAACGACGGCAACATGGAAGCGGCGCAGGATTGGCTGCGCAAGAAGGGCCTGTCGAAGGCCGCCAAGAAGTCCGGCCGCGTCGCCGCCGAGGGTCTGATCGGCGCGCTCACCAAGGGCACCAAGGGCGTCGTGGTCGAGGTCAACTCCGAGACAGACTTCGTGGCTCGCAACGGCCAGTTCCAGGGCCTGGTCAAGATGATCGCCCAGGTTGCCTTCGACGCCGGCGCCGATGTCGAGAAGATCAAGGCCGCCAAGGTCGGCGACGTCACCATCGAAGCCGCGATCAATGACGCGATCGCCACCATCGGCGAGAACATGACGCTGCGCCGTGCCGCGGCGCTTGAAGTCAGCCAGGGCGTGGTGTCGCACTACGTCCACGGTGCCGTCATCGACGGCGCCGGCAAGATGGGCGTGATCGTGGCGCTGGAATCGCCCGGCAAGGCCGACGAGCTCGCAGCGCTCGGCCGCCAGATCGCGATGCATGTCGCCGCCGCCAACCCGCTGGCGCTCGATCCGTCCGGCCTCGATCCGGCGGTCGTCAAGCGCGAGAAGGACGTGCTCGCCGACAAGTACCGCCAGCAGGGCAAGCCGGAGAACGTGATCGAGAAGATCGTCGAGTCCGGCCTCAAGACCTACTACAAGGAAGTCTGCCTGCTCGAGCAGGCCTTCATCCACGACACCGGCAAGTCGGTGGCGCAGGCGGTGAAAGAAGCCGAAGGCAAGGTCGGCGGCGCTGTGAAGATCGCCGGCTTTGTGCGCTATGCTCTCGGTGAGGGAATCGAGAAGCAGGAAAGCGACTTCGCAGCCGAGGTCGCGGCGGCCAGCGGCAAGAAGTAAGCGCCGGAACGTTCCTTCCGGCGTGCCGCCGGAAGCGGCGCCCGGACAAGGAAAGTGCTCATGACTGATCCGGTCTATCGTCGCGTCGTGATCAAGCTGTCCGGCGAATATCTCGCGGGGCAGCAAGGCTTTGGCATCGATCAGCCGACCATGGACCGGGTTGCGGACGATCTGATCGCCGCCCGCCATCTCGGCACCGAGGTCGCGGTCGTGATCGGCGGCGGCAATATCTTTCGCGGCGTCGAGGTATCCTCCCGCGGCGTGTCGCGCCCGACCGGCGACACCATGGGTATGCTGGCCACCATGATGAACTGCCTCGCGCTCGAAGCCACGATCGAGCGCAAGGGCGCGCCGGCGCGGGCTCTCTCGGCGTTCGTCATGCCCGAGGTTTCCGAGCTGTTCACCCGTGCGGCGGCGCACAAATATCTCGCCGAGGGCCGGATCCTGCTGCTTGGCGGCGGAACCGGCAATCCGTTCTTCACCACCGACACGACAGCAGTGCTGCGCGCCGCCGAGATCGGCGCCCAGGCGGTGCTGAAGGCGACCAATGTCGACGGCGTCTACTCGGCCGACCCCAAGAAGGATCCGTCGGCCACGCGTTTCGAACGGCTGACGCATTCCCAGGCGATCGAGGGCGGCTACAAGGTGATGGATGCGACCGCCTTCGCGCTTGCCCGCGAGACATCGCTGCCTATCATCGTGTTCTCGATCGCGGAGCCGGGGTCGATCGGTGCGATTCTGCGCGGCGCCGGCCACGGAACCATCGTCGCCGGCTGAGGCTCATCTCGCGCGCCCCGAGGAAGGGCGCGGAGAGGTCGCCGGGATTTTGAAGGAGAAACGTGATGTCCACGGGTAATTTCGACCTCAACGAAGTGAAGCGCCGTATGCAGGGCGCCGTCCAGTCGCTCAAGCACGAGCTCGGCGGTCTGCGCACCGGCCGCGCCTCCGCCTCGATGCTCGATCCGGTGCAGGTCGATGCCTATGGCAGCCACATGCCGCTCAACCAGCTCGCCACCGTCAGCGTTCCGGAGCCGCGCCTGATCTCGGTGCAGGTCTGGGACAAGTCGATGGTCAAGGCGGTGGAGAAGGCGATCGTCGATTCCAATCTCGGCCTGTCGCCGGCGACCGAAGGCCAGGTGCTGCGCCTGCGCATCCCCGAGCTCAACGAGGAGCGCCGCAAGGAGCTGGTCAAGGTCGCGCACAAATACGCCGAAGCCGCCAAGGTCGCCGCGCGCCATGTCCGCCGGGACGGTCTCGACGTTCTCAAGAAGCTCGAGAAGAATCACGAGATGTCGGAGGACGATCAGAAGCGTCACGCCGACGAGGTGCAGAAGGCGACCGACGGCACCATCACCGAGATCGACCAGCTGCTGGCCGCCAAGGAAAAAGAAATCCTGACTGTTTAAGGCTGCCTCCATGTCCAACGCCGCCGCGCCCGCAACGGAAGGACCCGACCGGTCCGACGCGCCTGCGCATGTCGCCATCATCATGGATGGCAACGGGCGTTGGGCGGCCGCGCGCGGCCTGCCGCGTGCGGAAGGGCATCGCCGCGGCGTCGAGGCGTTGCGCCGCGTGGTGCGGGCCTCGCATGAGCTCGGCATCCGCTATCTCACCATCTTCTCGTTCTCGTCGGAGAACTGGTCGCGACCGGCGAGCGAGATCGGCGATCTGTTCGGCCTGCTGCGGCGCTTCATCCGCAACGATCTGGCGAGCCTGCATCGCGATGGCGTCAAGGTGCGCATCATCGGCGAGCGGGAAGGGCTCGAGAGCGACATCTGTGCGCTTCTGAACGAGGCCGAGGAGCTGACGCGCGACAACACGCGCCTGACGCTCGTCGTCGCCTTCAACTACGGCTCGCGGCAGGAGATCGCGAAGGCGGCGCAGAAGCTTGCGCGCGAGGTCGCGGAAGGCAAGCGCGATCCCAGCACGATCGACGCCGAGACGCTGGGCGCGCATCTCGATGCGCCCGACATTCCCGATCCCGATCTCATCATCCGCACCAGCGGCGAGCAGCGCCTGTCCAACTTCCTGATGTGGCAGGCCGCCTATAGCGAGCTGGTGTTCGTGCCGATCCACTGGCCCGATTTCGACAAGGCGGCGCTGGAAGGCGCGATCGCCGAATTCGCCAGGCGCGAGCGCCGTTTCGGCGGTCTGGTCGCGAAAACCGCCTCGTGAGCGAACCCGACGCCGCATCGGCGGGCGAAAAGCCTGCCCCGAGCAATCTCGTGATGCGGGTCCTCGCAGCGCTGGTGCTGGCACCGCTCGCCATTGCGCTGGCCTATGCCGGCGGCTGGCTGTGGGCGCTGCTCGTCACCCTGGTGTCGATCGGACTGTTCGCGGAATGGCTGATGGTGGTGGGTGCGGGCTCGACCGCGCTGACCGGGGCAGGGACGATCGCCATCGCCATGATGGGCTTGTGCGTGGCCGCCGGCGCGCTCAAGACCGCAATCATCGTTGGCTGCATCGGCGGCGTGATCGTGATGCTGATCGCGCGCGGCAAGTTCGTGTGGGCGGCGACCGGCTTTGCCTACGCAGCGGCGGCGCTGCTGGCCTCGATCCTGGTGCGGAAGGATCTCGCCAACGGCTTCTCGGCGCTGATGTTCGTGCTGCTGGTGGTGTGGGCGACAGATATCGGCGGCTATTTCGCGGGGCGCAGCATCGGCGGGCCGAAGCTGTGGCCGCGCGTCAGCCCGAAGAAGACCTGGTCCGGCGCGCTCGGCGGCTTCATGGCGAGCCTTGCGGTGGCGGGCGGGTTTGCGGCCTGTGGGATCGGCAAAGCTATTCCGCTGCTGCTCGTCAGCGCCATCCTGTCGGTGGTATCGCAGGCCGGCGATCTGTTCGAATCCGCGGTGAAGCGGCGCTTCGGCGTCAAGGATTCCAGTCACTTAATTCCCGGCCATGGCGGCCTTATGGACCGCCTGGACGGCTTTGTTGCCGCTATCCTGATGGCATGGATTATCGGCTTTGTTCGCCATGGTGTGCATAGCGCCGGAAGCGGTCTTATGGTTTGGTGAGGATATGAGCGCAGTCCCATTGCGTAACAACAGGCTTGCTGCGTCCGACGTCCGCAGCGTCACGGTTCTCGGCGCCACCGGCTCGATCGGCGACAGCACGATGGATTTGCTGCGCGCCTCGCCCGAGCGCTACCGCGTCGAGGCCCTGACCGCGAACGGCAATGTCGCGGCGCTGGCCAAGCTCGCGAAGGAATTCTCCGCGCGCTACGTCGCGATCGCCGACACCTCCAAGCTCGCCGAGCTCAAGGCCGCGCTCGCCGGCACCAGCACCGAATGCGGCGCCGGCGAAAGCGCCGTGATCGAGGCCGGTGCGCGTCCGGCTGATTGGGTCATGGCCGCCGTCAGCGGCGCCGCCGGGTTGAAGCCGGCACTGGCCGCGGTCGATCGCGGCGCCCATGTCGCGCTCGCCAACAAGGAATGTCTGGTTTGCGCCGGCGATTTCTTCATGCAGCGCGCGGCGAAAGCGGGCGCCTGCATCCTGCCGGCCGATTCCGAGCACAACGCGCTGTTTCAGGCGCTGGCATCGGGCAATCGCGACGAGCTGGTCCGCGTCATCATCACGGCCTCGGGCGGCCCGTTCCGCACCTGGAAGGCGGCCGACATCGAGCAGGCAACGCTCGAGCAGGCCCTGAAGCATCCGAACTGGAGCATGGGCCAGAAGATCACGATCGACTCGGCCTCGATGATGAACAAGGGCCTCGAGGTGATCGAGGCGTCCTATCTGTTCGCGCTCTCGCCCGACGAGATCGATGTTCTCGTGCATCCGCAGTCGATCATCCACGGCATGGTCGAGTTCTCCGACCGCTCGGTGATGGCCCAGCTCGGCGCGCCCGACATGCGCACGCCGATCGCGCACTGCCTCGGCTGGCCCGACCGGATCAAGGGACCCGCGGCAAAGCTGGACCTCGCCAAGATCGGCCAGCTGACCTTCGAGGCGCCGGACTTCGAGCGGTTCCCCGGACTACGGCTGGCCTTCGATTCGCTTCGGACCGGGAAGGGGGCGACCACCGTCTACAACGCCGCCAACGAGGTCGCGGTCGCCGCTTTCATCGCCGGCAAGATCCGGTTCGGCGCGATCGCGCGGCTGGTCGAGGCGACGCTCGATGACTGGATCCGCGGCGGCAACCAGGCGCCGATGACCTCCGCGGATGATGCAATCTCTGTTGACCATGTTGCTCGAAATAGAGCTGCCGCCCTATTGCCTCAAATTGCCTTAAAGGCATCTTAGATGGCTTCGGGCCAGGGCCTTTGCGGCGCTGGATAAGAGGAATCGATGATCGACTTTTTCGTCCATAGTTTCAATGCCTTGAGCCATGGGCTTCTCGGTTACGTGGTTCCCTTCCTGTTCGTCCTGACCATCGTCGTGTTCTTTCACGAGCTCGGCCATTTCCTGGTCGCGCGCTGGGCAGGCGTTCGCGTGTTGACCTTCTCGCTCGGTTTCGGACCTGAGCTGGTCGGTTTCAACGATCGCCACGGCACCCGCTGGAAGATCTCGGCGATCCCGCTCGGCGGCTACGTCAAGTTTTTCGGCGATGAGAGCGAGGCCTCGACCCCGTCGGCCGAGACGCTCGCGGCCATGACCGAGGAGGAGCGCGCCGGCAGCTTCCACCACAAGAAGGTCGGCCCGCGCGCCGCCATCGTCGCGGCCGGCCCGATCGCCAATTTCATCCTGGGCGCGCTGATCTTCGCCGGCATGGCGCTGTATTACGGCAAGCCGAGCACGATCGCGCGCGTCGACGGCGTCGTTGCGGAAGGTGCGGCGGCCGCGGCCGGCTTCAAGATCGGCGACGTTGTCGTCCAGATCGACGGCAAGCCGATCGAGAGCTTCGCCGACATGCAGCGAATCGTTGCGATGAACGCTGGTTCTGCGCTTGCGTTCCAGGTGAAGCGGGACGGCGCCATCGTGTCGCTGACCGCCACCCCCGCGCTGCTCGAGCGCAAGGATCCCTTCGGCAATAGCCACCGCGTCGGCGTGCTCGGCGTCGAGCACAAGTCACAGGCCGGCGAGGCCTCGACCGCCCCGGTCGGTGTCGGCGAAGCGCTCAAGATCGGCGTCGAACAGGTCTGGTTCATCATCACCAGCACCTTCAAGTTCCTGGGCTCGCTGTTCGTCGGGCAGGGCAATCCCAACGAGGTCAGCGGCGTCCTGGGAATCGCGAAGATGTCGGGGCAGGCGGCCAGCGCCGGGTTCCAGTTCGTGATCAACCTCTGCGCGGTGCTGTCGGTGTCGATCGGTCTGCTGAATCTGTTCCCGATTCCGCTGCTCGATGGCGGTCACCTTATGTTCTATGCGGCCGAAGTGGTGCGCGGCAGGCCCTTGTCCGAGCGGACTCAGGAGATGGGGTTCCGAATCGGCCTCGGTTTGGTGCTGATGCTGATGGTGTTTGCGACCTACAACGACATCCTTCGGATGGCGGCTTCCTGATAGGGGCTTTTTTGTGGCGCGACTGATGGCGTTGCTGTTCAGCAACGTCTTGGAATGAAATTGAAATCGCGGCGCGCTCGGCCGTTTGCGGCGTCGGTGAAATTGGCTACAAGCGGCCTGAACTTGGGGAATCTCCCAGACCGGCGTTGGGGTTGGGTCTGGTACGGAATGATAAGGGCGCGTTGCGCATGAAGTTTGGACTGCGACTCCGGGGGGGCTTGCTCGCAACCCTAATCATGTTCGGCGCGCCGGTGGTTGCCCCGGTCGGGGCTGTTTTCGTGTCTTCGTCTGCGCTCGCTCAGACCGTTCAGTCGATTTCCGTCGAAGGGAATCGCCGTGTCGAGGTGGAGACGATCCGCTCCTATTTCAAGCCGGGTCCGGGCGGTCGCCTGGATCAGGGCGCCATCGACGACGGCCTCAAGGCTCTGATCGAGACCGGCCTGTTCCAGGACGTCAGGATCAACCGCGGCGCCGGTGGCCAGATCATCGTTTCCGTTGTGGAAAACCCGGTGATCGGCCGCATCGCCTTCGAGGGCAATAAGAAGATCAAGGACGAGCAGCTCACCGCCGAGGTTCAGTCCAAGGCGCGCGGCACCTTCTCCCGTGCCATGGTGCAGTCCGACACGCTGCGAATCGCCGAGATCTATCGCCGGTCCGGCCGCTACGACGTGCGCGTCACGCCTGAAATCATCGAGCAGCCGAACAACCGCGTCGACCTGATCTTCACGATCGACGAGGGCGCCAAGACCGGCGTCAAGTCGATCGAGTTCGTCGGCAATAACGCGTTCTCGTCCTATCGCCTCCGCGACGTCATCAAGACCCGCGAATCGAATCTGCTGAGCTTCCTCGCCAGCGGCGACATCTACGATCCCGATCGCGTCGAAGCCGACCGCGACCTGATTCGCCGCTTCTATCTCAAGAACGGCTTTGCCGACGTGCAGGTCGTGGCCGCGCTCACCGAATACGATCCGGAGAAGAAGGGCTTCAACGTCACCTTCAAGATCGAGGAAGGCTCGCAATATCGCGTCGGCGCGGTCGATTTCCGCTCCAGCATTCCGAACTTCGATCCCACCTCGATGCGCGCCTATTCGCGCGTCAATGTCGGCTCGCTCTACAACGTCGAATCGGTCGAGAAATCGGTCGAGGAAATGCAGATCGAGGCCTCGCGCCGCGGCTACGCCTTCGCCGTGGTCCGTCCCGGCGGCGACCGCAATTTCGAGGCGCACACCGTCTCCGTCGTGTTCAACATCGACGAGGGCCCGCGCACCTATATCGAGCGCATCAATCTGCGCGGCAACACCCGTACGCGCGACTATGTCATCCGCCGCGAGTTCGACATCTCCGAGGGCGATGCCTACAACCGCGCCCTGGTCGACCGTGCCGAGCGGCGCCTGAAGAACCTCGACTACTTCAAGAGCGTGAAGATCACGACGGAGCCTGGCTCGTCGAGCGACCGCGTCATCCTGATCGTCGACATGGAAGAGAAATCGACCGGCGACTTCTCGATCTCGGGCGGCTACTCCACCACCGACGGCGCGCTGGCCGAAGTCTCGATCTCCGAGCGCAACCTGCTCGGCCGCGGCCTGTTCGCCAAGGCGTCGGTGACCTATGGCCAGTATGCCCGCGGCTACTCGCTGTCGTTCGTCGAGCCGTATCTGCTCGACTACCGCGTCGCGCTCGGCCTCGACCTCTATCAGCGCCAGCAGCTGTCCAACAGCTACATCTCCTACGGCACCAAGACGCTCGGCTTCTCGCCGCGCCTCGGCTTCTCCTTGCGTGAAGATCTCGCGCTCCAGCTGCGCTACTCGATCTACCAGCAGGAAATCTCGCTGCCGGGCTACCTTGCGAACTGTAACAACATCCAGTTCCTGCCGGATGGGACGCCGAATCCGGCCTTCAACCCGAGCCCGGCCTTCTCCAACGCAACTGGTATCCCCCTTGCCGCTTCGACCAACGGCCTCGGCTGCTACAGCGACGGCGAAGCCTCGCTGCCGGTCCGCAAGGAGCTTGCTGGTGGCAAGACCCTGACGTCGGCGCTCGGCTACTCGCTGACCTACAACACGCTGGACAACAACAAGAACCCGACCGACGGTCTGCTCATCGACTTCCGTCAGGACTTCGCCGGCGTCGGCGGCGACGTCTCCTACCTGAAGTCCGTGATCGATGCGAAGTACTACGCTCCGCTGGTGTCCGACGTCGTCGGCCTCGTGCACGTGCAGAGCGGCATGCTGAACAAGATCGGCAACAACGATCTGCGCATGCTCGATCACTTCCAGATGGGCCCGAACCTCGTCCGCGGCTTCGCCCCGAACGGCATCGGTCCGCGCGACATCAATCCGTTCGACACGCAGGACGCGCTCGGCGGCACCAAGTACTGGGGCGCTTCGCTCGAATTGCAGATGCCGTTCTGGTTCCTGCCGAAGGAAGTGGGTCTGAAGGGTGCGGTCTATGCCGATGCCGGCGGTCTGTATGACTACAAGGGACCGACGACGTGGAGCGTGACCGGCGAAACGACCACGCCAGCCAACTCGAACTGCATCCCCTCGACCACCAATCCGGTGAGCGCGGGAACCTGTACCGGCCTGATCTATGACGACAGCAAGGTGATCCGCTCGTCGGTCGGTGTCGGTCTGATCTGGCAGTCGCCGTTCGGTCCGCTGCGCTTCGACTACGCCGTGCCGCTCAGCAAGGGCAAGTACGACCGTACCCAGGAGTTCCGGTTCGGCGGCGGTACCACGTTCTAATTCGATCAGCAGGGCATGATCCGGCCCCCTGGGATTTCCCTTGGGGCCGGTCGCCAAAAAGATCGTGCTCAATCCATGAGATAAGGCATGATGCGGCCTGGCCGCTTCATGCCGAAGCCGGACCGCGACGGGGTGGAATGGCGCAGCCGACCTTCTTCACAAAACCGCCTGCTACAGCACTGGCCGATGTCGCCACGCTGACCAAGGCGCAGCTTGTCGACCCCGGCAGGGGCGGCCAGATCATCACGGGCCTCGCTTCGCTAGACGAAGCCGGCCCGATACATCTGGCGTTCTTCGACAACCTCAAATATGCCGACCAGCTCAAGGCGACCAAGGCCGGCGCCTGCCTCGTCAGCCCGCGTTTCGAGGCCCAGGTGCCCGCGCATGTGGCCGTGCTGCGGGCGGCGCAGCCGTTCCGCGCCTTCGTCAAGATCGCCCGGGAATGGCACAGCGAGGCGCTACGGCCGCAATCCTGGACCGGCAATGCCGGCATCGCGCCCTCCGCCATCATCGACCCCACGGCGCGGCTCGAGGACGGCGTGATCGTCGATCCCCTGGCCGTGATCGGCCCCGACGTGGAAATCGGCAGCGGCACGGTGGTCGGCGTCGGCGCCGTGATCGGCCCGGGCGTCAAGATCGGCCGGGACTGCAATGTCGGCGCCCGCACGGCCATCCAGTGCGCCCTGATCGGCAACAACGTACTGATCCACCCGGGCTGCTCAATCGGCCAGGATGGCTACGGCTTCATCTTCTTCGGCCCGGAAGGCCATCTGAAGGTGCCGCAGACCGGTCGGGTGCTGATCCAGAACGACGTCGAGGTCGGTGCAAATACCACGATCGACCGCGGCTCCTTGCGGGACACCGTGATCGGCGAGGGGACCAAAATCGACAATCAGGTCCAGATCGGCCACAATGTGACGATTGGCCGGCACTGCCTGCTGGCAGCCCAGATCGGGCTGGCCGGCAGCCTGACCATCGGCGACAACGTGGCGCTGGGAGCGAAGGTTGGCATCAACAACCACCTCAAGATCGGCGACGGGGCGCAGGTAACAGCCATGAGCGCCGTCAAGGACGACATCCCACCGGGCGGGCGTTGGGGCGGGCATTTCGCCAAGCCGACCAAACAGTGGTTCAAGGAGATCATCGCGGTGGAGCGCCTGGTACGCGACAGCAAGGCCGATCCGAAAGACGAGGGACGGGAATGACGGAGGAATCACCTGTTAAGTTCGAGCTGGTGGACATCAACGCGATCCTCCAGACGCTGCCGCACCGTTTTCCGATGCTGCTGATCGACCGCGTCATCAACATCCGCGCCGATTACAGCGGCATCGGCATCAAGAACGTCACGTTCAACGAGCCGGCCTTCCAGGGGCACTTCCCCGAGCGCCCGGTCTATCCCGGCGTCATGATGATCGAGGCGATGGCGCAGACCGCGGGCGTGATCGGCATCAAGTCGGTGGAAGGCACAGAGAAGCCGCGCGCGGTCTATTTCCTCACCATCGACAAGTGCAAATTCCGCAAGCCGGTGCTGCCCGGCGATACCATCGAGTATCACATGCGCTCGCTCGGCCGCCGCAAGACGATGTGGTGGTTTCACGGCGACGCCAAGGTCAACGGCCAGGTGGTCGCGGAAGCCGACGTCGGCGCCATGCTGACGGATTGAGGGCGCTTCCGGCGCGCTTCTTCATGCGGAGGATGAAGTCGTTCACGTGCCGAGGCGGCTGCTTCGACCGGCCGGTGAAACGCGCCGATATGATACGTCACTGGACAGATCGGGCTTGGTCGCGCTAACCACCGGAAAAGCGAACGACTTCAACACATAAGCAGACCTTCTTGATGAGTAAGATTGCTTGATGAGCAAGATTGATCCCACCGCACGCGTGGCGGACGGCGCCGTGATCGGCGCGGGCACCGAGATCGGGCCCTATTGCATCATCGGCCCGCATGCCGTGATCGGCGCGAATTGCAAGCTGATCGGGCAGGTCACGGTCATCGGCCATACCTCGGTCGGCGACAATTGCGTGATCTCGCCGTCCGCGGTACTCGGCGGCGCGCCGCAGGACCTCAGCTACAAGGGCGAGCCGACCACGCTCGAGATCGGCTCCGGCAACACCATTCGCGAAGGCGCGACGATGAACGTCGGCACCGTCAAGGGCGGGGGGAAGACGCGCGTCGGCAACGACGGCTACTTCATGAACAACAGCCATGTCGGCCATGACTGCATCGTCGGCAACAACGCGATCTTCGCGACGTCGGCGACGCTCGGCGGGCACTGCGAGATCGGCGACGCCGTCTATATCGGCGGCCTCTCGGCGGTGCATCAGTTCACGCGCATCGGCTCCTATGTGATGGTCGGCGGCCTCTCGGGCGTGCGCGACGACATCATCCCGTACGGATTGGCCAACGGGCAGTATGCGGTGCTGGAGAGCCTCAACCTGATCGGCATGAAGCGGCGCAAATTCACCAAGCAGCGGCTTGCCGCCGTGCGTGCGTTCTACCAAAAGCTTTTCTACGGCCCCGGCACCTTCGCCGCGCGGCTGGAGGCGGCGCGACCGCTCGCGAGCGAAGATCCGGCCATTGCCGAAATCCTCGACTTCATCGGCAAGGGCAAGCGCCCGCTCTGTCTTCCCGCCATCGCAAAGTGATCCTGACATGGCCGCGGGCATGACATCGGCGGCTTCGGAGTTTTCATCGCCGGTCGGAATTGTCGCCGGCGGCGGCGCGATGCCGTTCGCGGTCGCCGACTCGCTCGCCGCGCGCGGCATCACGCCGGTGCTGTTCCCGCTGCGCGGGGCCTGCGATCCAGCGCGGGTGGAGAAATTCCGCCATCGCTGGATCTCGGTCGGCCAGCTCGGCCGCGCCATGCGGCTGTTCCGCGAGGAAGGCTGCCGCGACCTGATCTTCATCGGCACCTTGGTGCGGCCCTCGCTCTCCGAGATCAGGTTCGACGTCAAGACGCTGCGTCTGCTCGGCAACGTCATCCGCGCCTTCCGCGGCGGCGACGATCATCTGTTGTCCGGCGTCGGCCGCATCCTCGAGCAGGATGGCTTTCGCATGATCGGCATCAAGGATGTCGCGCCCGATCTGCTGATGCCCGAGGGCTGCATCAGTCGCGCCTGGCCGGCCGACAATGCCAAGGCAGACATCGAGCGCGGCCGCGCGGTGCTGACCGCGCTCGGCCCGTTCGACATCGGTCAGGCTGCGGTGGTGATCGACGGCCATGTGGTGGCGGTCGAGGACATCGAGGGCACCGACGCGCTGCTGGCGCGCGTCGCACGCCTGCGCGAGGAGGGGCGGATCCGCGCCGCCACGGGCCGCGGCGTGCTGGTGAAGGCGCCGAAGAGCGGCCAGGATCTGCGCTTCGACCTGCCGACGATCGGCCCGCGCACCATCGAAGGTGTCGCCAAGGCCGGCCTTGCCGGCATCGCCGTCATCGCCGGCAACACCATCGCCGCCGAGCCGCAGGCGATGATCGCGCTCGCCGACGCAAAGTATCTCTTCATCATCGGGCTGACAGCGTGATGCAGGGCCGCGATCCCAAGCGCAGGATCTTCCTGATCGCGACGGAGGAATCCGGCGACAGGCTCGGCAGCGCCCTGATGAAGGTGCTGCGCCAGCGCCTCGGCGATGGCGTGCAGTTCGAAGGCGTCGGTGGCCGCACCATGGCGCGCGAGGGGCTGGAGTCGCTGTTTCCGATCGAGGAGCTGTCGATCGTGGGCTTCGCCGCAGTGGTGCAGCAACTGCCGAAAATCCTTCGGCTGATCCGCCAGACCGTGGACGCCGTGGTGGAGGCCGCGCCGGACGCGCTCGTCATCATCGACAGCCCGGATTTCACCCATCGCGTCGCCCGCCGCGTGCGCGCGAAGAATCCTGCTATCCCGGTGGTCGATTACGTCTCGCCGCAGCTCTGGGCGTGGCGGCCGGGACGGGCGCGGACCATGCTCGGCTATGTCGACCATGTGCTCGGCCTGCTGCCGTTCGAGCCGGAGGAATACCGCAAGCTCGGCGGGCCGCCCTGCAGCTATGTCGGCCATCCCCTGATCGAGCAATTGGCCTCGCTGCGCCCGAATGCCGACGAGCAGCGCCGCCGCGATGCCGACCCGCCAGTGCTGCTGGTGCTGCCCGGCAGCCGCCGCAGCGAGATCCGGCATCATCTCGAGGTGTTTGGCGCAACCCTCGGACGGCTTCAGGCGGAAGGGCGTGCGTTCGAATTGATGCTGCCGACCATGCCGCATCTCGAAGCCACCGTGCGCGAGGGCACCGCGAACTGGCCGGTCAAGCCGCGGATCGTGGTCGGCGAGAACGAGAAGCGCGCAGTCTTCCGTCTGGCGCGTGCGGCGCTGGCAAAGTCGGGAACGGTGACGCTCGAACTCGCGCTGTCGGGCATTCCGATGGTCACGGCGTACCGCGTCGGCGCGATGGAAGCCTTCATCCTGCGCCGCGCGATCCGCGTCTCCTCGGTGATCCTCGCCAACCTCGTGATCGGCAAGGACGTCATTCCGGAGTTCTTGCAGGAGGATTGCACGCCCGAGAAGCTCGCGCCGGCGCTCGCCGACGCACTGACGGACTCGCCGCTGCGCCGGGAGCAGGTCGAAGCCTTTGCGCAGCTTGATCAGGTCATGTCGACCGGCAACAGATCGCCGAGCGTGCTCGCCGCGGACATCGTGCTGGCGACGATGCGGAAGGGCCGGCGCTAAGACGACGGTCTTGTAGGGTGGGCAAAGCGAAAGCGTGCCCACCTTTTTTCTCTTAGCTGCGGAAAGGTGGTGGGCACGCTGCGCTTTGCCCACCCTATGATACCGCGCATGTTGCGCTAGCGTGGCCGGATCATGCCTAACCCAGGCCACCATCGACCCGGAAGCACTGGCTGGTGATCCGCTGGCTCTCGTCGGATGCGAGAAACAGCGCCATGCTCGCGATGTCCTCCGGCGTCACCGCGTCAGGGACCGCCTGTCGGGTGCGGCGAATCTCGGCGATGGCTTGCTCGTCCGGATACCACAGCCGGCGCTGGCGCTCGGTGATCACCATGCCCGGTGCGATCGCGTTGACGCGGATGCGGTCGGGGCCGACGGACCGCGCCAGCGAATTGGTGAAGCCGACGATCGCCGCCTTCGCCCCGGCATAGACCGGCAGTTGCGGCGCGCCGCGCATCCACGCCACCGATGACATGTTGATGATCGAGCCGCCGCCGCGCGCCTGCATCTGCGGCACCACGGCCTGTGCGGCAAAGAAGACGTGCTTGAGGTTGACCCCGATCGTCCAGTCGAACTCGGCCGGCGTCACCTCGGCCAGCGCCTGACGCTGGTCGTTGGCGGCGTTGTTGACGAGGACCGCGGTGTCGCCGAGTACCTGTTGAACCTGCACGATTGCAGCGCGCAAGGCGTCGATATCGAGGAGGTCGCAGGGCACGAAGAGAGGGGCGCTGTCGGATGCGGCGGTCACTTCTCGTACCAACGCCTTGCCCGCATCCTGATCGATGTCAAGGAAGGCAACACGGGCTTTCTGGGCGGCGAAGGCGCGCACGAAGGCCGCGCCGATGCCGCTGGCGCCGCCGGTGATCAGCACCACGCGGCCGGCAAGGCTGGAATAGGTGACTTCAGTCATGCGATCAGTCGCTCCGTCTCTGGGTCGAACAGGCAAATGCGGCGGGTGTCGAGCGCGAAGGACGCGGTCGCACCCGGCGCGGGGCGGATATCCGGTGAGATGCGCGCCTGCGCCGGCTCACCGCCAAGCCGCAGCAGGACGATGGTCTCGGCGCCGGTCGGCTCGACCATCTCAACTGGCGCATCGACAAGGACGGGGGCTTCTGCGGAAAAGACGCGGCCGGCCTCGGCGATGCATTCCGGCCTGATCCCGACGACGACGTCGCGGCCAACATAGGACGCTGCTCCGTCGTGTCCCCGCAGGCGCAGACGAACTTCGTCCGGTCGTCCAGGGCCGATCACGGCCACCGGCCCGCTGCTATCTGCCTCGAGCCGGGCCGGCATGGTGTTCATCGGCGGCGAGCCCATGAAGCGGGCGACGAACAGATTGGCGGGATAGCGGTACACGGTATCGGGGTCGGCGAATTGCTGCACGCTGCCCTGATGCATCACGGCGATCCGTGTCGCCATCGTCATCGCCTCGATCTGGTCGTGGGTGACATAGATGATGGTGGCGCCGATGCGCTGGTGCAGCCGCTTGATCTCCATCCGCATCTCGACGCGCAGTTTTGCATCGAGGTTGGAGAGCGGCTCGTCGAACAAAAAGAGCAGGGGATCGCGCACCAGCGCGCGGCCCATCGCCACGCGCTGGCGCTGGCCGCCTGAGAGCTGCGACGGCTTGCGGCCGAGCAGCGGCTCGATCTGCAGCAGTTTTGCGACATTCGCGACCGCCTTCTCCTGCTCCGCCTTCGGGACGTGGCGGCATTCCATGCCAAAGGTGATGTTCTGGCGCACCGTCATCGACGGGTAGAGCGCGTAGGACTGGAACACCATGGCGATGTCGCGGTCTTTTGGCGGGACGTCATTGACGACACGTCCGCCGATTTCCACCGTGCCTGCGCTGGCGCGATCGAGCCCGGCGACGATGTTGAGCAGCGTGGACTTGCCGCAGCCGGACGGCCCGACCAGCACGGTGAACTCGCCGCTCTCGATGTCGAGGTTGATGCCCTTCAGCACCTCCAGATTGGCGTAGCGCTTCGACAGGGCGCGAATGCTCAGTGCTGTCATGACAGATCCATCATTTCACTGCGCCTGCGGTGAGGCCGCGCACGAAGTACTTGCCGCCGATCAGATAGATCAGCAGCGTCGGCAGGGCGGCGATCATGACCGCGGCGCTTTGTACGCCATGCTGCGGGATATCGGCGACCGCGGCGGAGAGCGCGATCAGCGCTGCTGTGACCGGCTGCTGCTGACCGGTCGTGAATGTCACGCCATAGAGGAACTCGTTCCAGATATGCGTGAACTGCCAGATCACGGTGACGACTAGGATCGGCGGCGAGAGCGGCAGGATGATGCGCCAGAAAATGCGAAAGAACCCTGCGCCATCGATGCGCGCGGCTCTGATCAACTCCTGGGGGATGGCCACGTAGTAGTTTCGGCAGAACAGGGTGGTGAAGGAAAGCCCCTGGATCGTGTGGATCACGACCAAGCCGGTGAGCGTGTTCATCAGGCCGGTGTCGCGCAGCACGATGGTCCAGGGCAGCAAGCGCATCTGCTGCGGCAGGAAGATGCCGAGCGTGACGATGCCGTAGATCCAGCTGTCGCCGCGAAAGCGCCAGAGCGTGACCGCGTAACCGGCGACCGCGCCAAGCAGGGTGGAGAAGATCGTCGCGGGAATGGTCACGATCGCGGAGTTCAGCATGTACGGCCGGATGCCGGCACAGGTCTCGGCGACGCAGAAGCCGCTCCAGGCGGCGGCGTAGTTGCTCCATGCCAGGTGCTGCGGCCAGCCGATCATCGAGCCCTGCGCGATCTCCTCGTTGCTGCGGAGCGAATTCAGCACGACAACGGCTAATGGCGCGAGCCATGCGACGGCGATCAGCGAAACGACGAGATAGATCAGGATCCGGCTTGGGGCGAAGGTCCGCTCACGCATGGATCGCCCGCCGCCGCTGGATATAGCGCCACGCTGCATAGGGCAGCAGCACCGCAAGAAGGATGAGCAGCATGAGCACCGCCGCGGCCGCGCCCCGGCCGAGCAGGCTGCGCTGGAACATCAGATCATAGACGACGAGCGCCGGCAGTTGGGTCGCGATCCCAGGCCCGCCATTGGTGAGCGCGCGGACGAGGTCGAAGGTCGATATCGCGAACTGTAGCTGGATGACGATGACGGTGACGGTGATCGGCCAAAGCGTCGGCAGGATGACGCGCCGGTACATCCTGATAGGTCCGGCGCCGTCGATCTGCGCGGCCTTGATCAGGTCGGCATCGACGGAGCGGAGGCCGGCGAGGAAGAGCGCCATGGCAAAGCCGGAGGATTGCCAGATCGCCGCGATGACGATGGTCCAGATCGCCATGTCGCGGTCGATCAGCCAGTCGAACCGGAAAGAGGTCCAGCCGAGGTCGTGGACCAGCTTCTGGATTCCCAGGCCGGGATTGAGCAGCCAGCTCCAGACCGTGCCGGTGACCACGAACGACACCGCCAGGGGATAGAGGAAGATGGAGCGCAGCACGTTCTCGCCGCGGATGCGCTGATCGAGCAGGATGGCAAGGACGAGGCCAGTCGCCAGACTCAGCAACACGAAGGCGCTGCCAAACAGCAGCAGATTGTCGAGGGCGATCTGCCAGTTCCGTGAGGCCGCGACCGCGGAATAGTTGCGCAAACCCACCCAGCCCGTAAGAGGAACCAGCGTGGATGGTGTGAACGATATCCAGATCGTCCACAGCGAGAACGCGATGAGGTGCGCTGCGGACAGCAGCAGCGGCACCCAGATCGTGAGAATTTCGGGCAGCCGGCGGACCATGTCAGACGCCGCCGGCCGGCCCGGTCTTGTCGAGACGGCGATGGTCAACGGGCACTCTCGACGGCTTCGGCGAGGCGCGTGGCTGCTTGCTCCGGCTTGATCGTCTTGTTCTTCACGAACTCCGTGATCACGTCGATCATCGCTGCCGTCATGCCGTTTTCCTGCGCCATGTTGTGCGCAAGACTGAGGACGGCCTGATTGCTGGCGATCGCGTCTTTCAGAGCGGCGGCGGTCCGCCGTTGACCGTCCGACCAGCCTTCGCCGGAGAGATCGACATCGGTGCGCACGGGGATCGATCCCGTGATCTGCGAGTACATGGTCTGGATCGCCGGATCCATGACGAGCTGGGCCATCAGCGTCTGCCCGGCTTGCAGGTCTGCCTCCTTGCGCTGCCAGAAGATGAAGGCATCGGCATTCAGCAGAAAGACCGGCTTGCCATTGTCGCTCGGGCCCGGGGCGATCATGAAGTCTTCGAACTTGAAGCCGGCGTTGCGCAACACGCCCTGCGCCCAGCCGCCCATGATCATCATGCCCATGTCGCCGTCGACGAAGCGCTTCAGATTGGTCGAGAAATGCTGGGCGCCGACGTTCGGGTCCATCCAATCGGCGATCTTGCGGACCTGCACGAACGCAGCCTTGATCTCGGGGGCCTTCAGGGCCTTCTCGTCGAGATTCATGATGGCCGTACGATAGACGGCCGGACTGATGCCCGCCAAAGCGGCCTCGAACTTCTGCCCATCATCGGGTCGGGTGCCGCCGTTGGCGACGGGATATGCGACGCCGCCCGCTTTCATCTTCTCGGCGAGATCATTGAACTCGGCCCAGGTGACGGGGATCTTGTCGGCCTTGGCCTTATCCATCGCGCGCTTGGAGAGGAACAGCATGTTGGTGCTGTAGATCTGCAGCGGCAGTGCGATCCACTTGCCGGCCGGCTTGTGCAGTTTTGCAAGGTCCGGCGCGACGACCTTCTCATAGCCGGCGGCAGCGACAAGTGCGTCTAGATCGACGGTCGGAGCAATCTTCGACCAGGCCGCAATCTCGGGGCCCTTGAGCTGCGAGCAGGCCGGCGGATCGCCGGCGATGATCTGGGCGCGCAGCTTGTTCATCATCTCGGTGGTGAAGCCGGGGACGGGCGAGTGCTGCCAGACGCCGCCTTTCTCCTCGAACTTCTTCCCGAGCGCGGTGATGGCAGCGCCATCGCTGCCCGCGGACCATTGTGAGATCGCGGTGAGGCGCGGCTTGACGGCGCCTTGGGCGCGGGCAAAGGCCGGCAGCGCAAGCATGGCAGCAGATCCAGCGAGCAGACGACGCCTTGTTGTTGTGATCGGCATGGCAAGTTCCTCCCGGGTGTGAACTTTCTTGTTGAGTGCCTGAGGCTGCGCGTCAGGACATGTCAGGCGGCCTCCGTCGAGGCCGCGGGCATGCCGCCGCGGCTGGCGAGGCAGAAGGCGGCAAAGGCGAGGGCAGCCTGCGGATCGTTGCCGTTCGAGGGCGGCACGAAGGCAAGCGACACCTGCGCCAGCTTCCGCCCGCCCAGCAGGCAGGCGTCGATCCCGTCGACCACGGCTTTGCGATCCTCTTCAGAGAGAGCCGATGGCCATCCGCTGACGACGACGCCGCGGCATGGCTTGACGTTCAACGTGTTGCCGATGGCAAGGCCCAGCCTGAACAGCCGCTGCCGCAATTCCTGGCGCACCCGCGATGTCAGGGGGATCGTGGTCACCCATTCACTGCCGAGCCGGAGCAATTCCGCTTCGTTGGTGCGCAGAAGCTCGGCCAGCGCCGGCAGGGACGTATAGGCTTCGACGCAGCCGTGATGGCCGCAGCGGCAGCGCGGTCCGTCGGCGCCGAACACCATGTGGCCGAGCTCGACCGGCTGGAGCGTATCCTCCTCGATCGGATCGTCCATCCACGTCGCGGCGACGCCCTGGCCGACAAAGACGAACAGATGCGCATCGCTGAACGGATAGCTCTCCGTGCGGCATCGATGGAAGGTGGCGTGCGCCACCACCGAATTGGTGAAGGCGACCGGAACGTCCGCGAACAGCTCGCCGAACATGTCGCCGATCCGCCCGACGTCGCAGGGAATGATCGGGTTGCCGAACTCGCTCAGGCGGCCGAGGCCGGGAATGGTGATGCCGATCTGCGCCAGCGTGATGCGGCGGCGGCGCGTCCAGTCGCGCAGCAAGGTCAGCGCTTCGCGGAACACGTTGCCGACGCTCTCGACCGTCACTGTTTTCGGCAGCGGCACGCGCTCGGTGTAATGCAGATCGCCCGACAAGCCGCCGACGCCGATACCGAGCCACTGGCCGGTCAGCTCGAGGGCCGCAAGCGCCACGGTGCGATCGAGCGACACGAGGCCCGTCGGGCCGCCGACATAGGGGGCGGGGCGCCTGACTTCCTCGATCAAGCCCTCGGCTTTCAGGTCGAACAGGATGCGCGACAGGCTCGCCTCCGACAGGCGCACGGCCTTGGCCAGCGGCGGCCGGAACGAGCCGCCCGACTGAAGCAGATGAGTCAAAATGGCAGCGCGCGTCTGCCGCCGACTTCTCGGCTGCTCCGGCATTTCCATCCCTGTGGTCATTCTTACTTAGAGTAAGAATTTGCGCGCGGAGTG
The DNA here is from genome assembly GCF_000473125.1 of Bradyrhizobium genosp. SA-4 str. CB756. Lineage (NCBI taxonomy): Bacteria > Pseudomonadati > Pseudomonadota > Alphaproteobacteria > Hyphomicrobiales > Nitrobacteraceae > Bradyrhizobium > Bradyrhizobium genosp. SA-4. The sequence continues at coordinate 2,787,999 of NZ_KI421499.1, forward strand.
TTTCGACTGTCAAGCGCTGGGTGGCGCGATGGGCGGACTTGTTGTTGTGCGTGGCAGCAACGGGCGCGGATTCGGCCGGTCTCGTAAGGTGGGCAAAGCGAAGCGTGCCCACGGTTTCGTTCCCATCACGGAGAGGTGGTGGGCACGCTGCGCTTTGCCCACCCTACAAGGACGCAAACAAAAACGGCGCCATCCTGCGATGGCGCCGTTTCGAAAGCCGTTTCGGCTAGGACTTACTTGCGATCCTTGATCGCGACGTAGTCGCGGCGGGTGACGCCGGTGTAGAGCTGGCGCGGACGGCCGATCTTCTGCTGCGGGTCCTCGATCATCTCGCTCCACTGGCTGATCCAGCCGACGGTGCGGGCGACCGCGAACAGCACGGTGAACATCGAGACCGGGAAGCCCATCGCCTTCAGCGTGATGCCCGAATAGAAGTCGACGTTCGGGTACAGCTTGCGGTCGATGAAGTACTGGTCGCTGAGCGCGATCTTCTCGAGCTCCATCGCCACCTTCAGCATCGGATCGTCGCCATGGCCGGTCTCCTTGAGAACGGCGTGACACATCTTCTGCATGATCTTGGCGCGCGGATCGTAGTTCTTGTAGACGCGGTGACCGAAGCCCATCAGGCGGACTTCGCTGTTCTTGTCCTTCACCTTGGCGATGAACTCGGGGATCTTGTCCACGGTGCCGATCTCAGCGAGCATCGCGAGCGCGGCTTCGTTGGCGCCGCCATGCGCGGGGCCCCACAGGCAGGCGATGCCGGCGGCGATGCAGGCGAACGGGTTGGCGCCCGACGAGCCGGCGATGCGCACGGTCGAGGTCGAGGCGTTCTGCTCGTGGTCGGCGTGCAGGATGAAGATCTTGTCCAGCGCGTCAGCGAGCACCGGGTTGATCTTGTACTCCTCGCACGGCACGGCGAAGCACATGTTGAGGAAGTTCTCGGCGAAGGAGAGCGAGTTCTTCGGATACACGAAGGGCTGGCCGACCGTGTACTTGTAGGCCATCGCGGCCAGGGTCGGGATCTTCGCGATCATGCGCATGGAGGCGATCATGCGCTGCTTCGGATCGTTGATGTCGGTGCTATCGTGATAGAACGCGGCGAGCGCGCCGACGGAGGCGACCATCACGGCCATCGGATGGGCGTCGCGGCGGAAGCCCTGGAAGAAGCGGGCCATCTGCTCGTGCACCATCGTGTGATGGATCACGCGGTCGTCGAAATCCTTCTTCTGCGCGGCGGTCGGGAGATTCCCGTAGAGCAGCAGATAGCAGGTCTCGAGGAAGTCGCCGTTCTCGGCGAGCTGCTCGATCGGGTAGCCGCGGTATTCGAGGACGCCGGCGTCGCCGTCGATATAGGTGATCTTGGACTGGCAGCTCGCGGTCGAGGTGAAGCCCGGATCGTAGGTGAACAGGCCGGACTGGCCGTAGAGCTTGCCGATATCGATGACATCAGGCCCGACGCTGCCGCTGTGAATCGGAAGATCGTAGTTCTTGTTTCCGACCGTCAGCGTGGCGGTCTTGTTGCTTGGTTTTGCGTCCATCAGAGGTCCCCGATGTATGGTGAAACGGGCCGGACCCGGAAGGCCCCGATGACATGGTGGGGCAGGCCGGATATTCCAGAAGGTACGGGGGAGATGGGTATATTATTGCTGTGTGCGCTGCAAGATCATGGCAGCCATGGCCTACTTACGTCGTAGACTATTCCTTGGCCTGATCCTTAAGACGGCCAAGGCTCTCCTGGCGTCCCAGCACGTCCAAAACCTCAAATATACCAGGCGACGTGGTGCGGCCGGTCAGCGCCGCCCGCAAGGGCTGGGCGACCGCGCCGAGCTTGAGACTTTTTTCCTCGGCAAAGGTACGCAGTGCGGCTTCGGTGGTTGCGCCGCTCCAGGTGTCGACTTTCTCCAGCGCGGAATGAAGCTGGCCGATCAGCTTGCGGTTTTCCGGCGTGAGCAGGGCGGCCGCCTTGGGATCGAGCTCCAGAGGCCGGTCGGCGAAGATGAAATAGGCGCCGTCGATCAGCTCGATCAGCGTCTTGGCGCGCTCCTTGAGGGCCGGCATGGCCTTGAGCAGTTGCGCCCGCGTGGTGTCGTTCAACTTGGCCTTGATATCGTCGCGGGCCGGCACGACGTGGTCGAGCACGTCCTCGAACATCTTCACGAGCGATTGATCGTCGGCATTGCGGATGTAGTGGCCGTTGAGGTTTTCCAGCTTGGCGAAATCGAACCGGGCGGCGGCGCGGCCGACATTGGCGAGATCGAACGCGGCGATCATCTCCTCGGTCGAGAAGATTTCCTGGTCACCATGGCTCCAGCCGAGCCGGACGAGGTAGTTGCGCAGCGCGGCCGGGAGGTATCCCATGGCGCGGTAGGCATCGACGCCGAGCGCGCCGTGGCGCTTGGAGAGTTTTGAGCCGTCCGGGCCGTGGATCAGCGGGATGTGGGACATGCTCGGCAGCGCCCAGCCCATCGCATCATAGATCTGCTTCTGGCGGGCGGCGTTGATCAGATGGTCATCGCCGCGGATGACGTGGGTGACGCCCATGTCGTGGTCGTCCACCACCACCGCGAGCATGTAGGTCGGGTTGCCATCGCCGCGCAGCAGCACGAGATCGTCGAGATTCTCGTTCTGCCAGACCACGCGGCCCTGGACCTGATCCTCGATCACGGTCTCGCCGGTCTGCGGGGCGCGCAGTCGGATGGTCGGCTTGACGTCGGCAGGCGCGGTTGCCGGGTCGCGGTCGCGCCACATGCCGTCATAGAGGCGGGTGCGGCCCTCCGCGCGCGCCTTCTCGCGCATTGCGGTCAGCTCCTCGGCGGTGGCGTAGCAGCGATAGGCCTTGCCGTCGGCGAGCAGCTGCTCGGCGACCTCGCGGTGGCGCGCGGCGCGGCTGAACTGGTAGATGACCTCGCCGTCCCAGCCGAGCTCGAGCCACCTCAAGCCGTCGAGGATGGCGCCGATCGCGGCTTCCGTGGAGCGCTCCCGGTCGGTGTCCTCGATCCGGAGCAGCATCTTGCCGCCGTGCTTCTTCGCATAGAGCCAGTTGAACAGCGCCGTGCGGGCGCCTCCGATATGGAGGAAGCCGGTCGGGGAGGGAGCGAAGCGGGTGACGATTTGAGGTGTGGTCATTCGATAGTGAGCTGGGACGGTCAAGGTGTGGGGCGACCGTGTATCATAGGGTTGGGAGATTTTGCCAATGCTAATCCAGGTGGTTCATAGCCATCCACTCGCGGACAGCTACAATCACGCGCTGTTCCAAACCATCGTCGCGACGCTGAAGCGCCGGCATGAGGTGATCGCGACCGACCTTTACCGTGAGGGCTTCTTCCCCGCGATGACCGAGGCGGAGCGGCGTAGCTACTATCAGGGCTCCTATACCGAGGATGCGGTGGCACGCCTCATTGCGGATTTGCGGCGCATCGACGGCATCATCTTCTGCTTCCCACATTGGTGGTTTTCGATGCCTGCCATGCTCAAGGGCTATTTTGACCGGGTCTGGGCGCCAGGAACGGCGTTTACCCACGATCTGAAGGGCGGGCGTATCAGGCCGTTGCTCACCAACATTCGAACGTTCGGCGTCGTGACCAGCTACGGCTCGCCCTGGTGGCTGACCCGGATTGTCATGCAAGACCCCGGCCGCAAGGTCCTGTTTCGTGCGCTGAAGCCGATGTGCGGCGCCGGTGTTCGCTCGTTCTATCTGGCGCACTACGATATGGATCGTTCCACCCCGGCGTCCCGGGCGGCCTTTGTCGAACGCGTCCGCACCAGGATCGCCGAAGTTTGATCGGGGGGCTGGCATGGGGCTTGGCCTTTCGGCACGAATTTGGCAGAAGGGCCGCTGATTTCCCTACAGGATTTTCGTAATGACAGAACCGGTGGCAGGCGAGGTTGGGCGCGATTTCATTCGTGACATCATCCAGGCCGACCTCGATCAGGGCAAGTACAAGGAGATCGTGACCCGGTTCCCGCCGGAGCCGAACGGCTACCTGCATATCGGCCACGCCAAGTCGATCGCGCTCAATTTCGGCATCGCCCAGGAGTTTCCGGGCCGCTGCCATCTGCGCTTCGACGACACCAACCCGGTCAAGGAAGAGCAGGAATATATCGATTCCATCCAGGCCGACGTGCGCTGGCTCGGCTTCGACTGGGGCAAGAACCTGTTCTTCGCCTCTGACTATTTCGACCGCCTGTACGAATGGGCCGAGCAGCTGATCCGCGAGGGGCTCGCCTATGTCGACGACCAGACCCAGGAGGAGATCCGCCTCTCGCGCGGCACGCTGACCGAGCCTGGCAAGAACTCGCCCTTCCGCGACCGCAGTGTGGACGAAAACCTCGACCTGTTCCGCCGCATGAAGGCCGGTGAATTTCCGAACGGTGCCCGCGTTTTACGGGCCAAGATCGACATGTCCTCGGGCAACATCAACCTGCGCGATCCCGTGCTCTACCGCATCCTTCATGCGCACCATCCGCGCACCGGAACCAAGTGGAGCATCTATCCGAGCTACGACTACGCCCACGGCCAGTCGGACGCCATTGAAGGCATCACGCATTCGATCTGCACGCTGGAGTTCGAGGACCATCGGCCGCTCTACGACTGGTTCATCGAGAAGCTGCCGGTGCCGTCCGAGCCGCACCAGTACGAAATGGCGCGGCTCAATCTGACCTACACGCTGCTGTCCAAGCGCGTGCTGACCCAGCTCGTCCGCGACGGTCATGTCGCCGGCTGGGACGATCCGCGCATGCCGACCGTGGCGGGCATGCGCCGCCGCGGCGTGCCGCCGGCCGCCTTACGCGAATTCGTCAAGCGCATCGGTGTGGCCAAGGCCAACAGCGTCGTTGATGTCGGCATGCTCGAGTTCTGCATCCGCGAGGAGTTGAACCGCACGGCGCAGCGCCGCATGGCGGTCTTGAGGCCGCTCAAGATCGTCATCGAGAACTATCCGGAAGGGCAGACCGAGGAGCTCGAGGCGATCAATCATCCCGACGATCCCTCAGCCGGCACGCGCAAGATCACGTTCGGCCGCGAGCTCTATATCGAGCAGGACGACTTCATGGAGAACCCGCCGAAGAAGTTCTTCCGCCTGTCGCCGGGCAACGAGGTGCGCCTGCGCTATGCCTATTTCGTCAAGTGCACCGGCGTGATCAAGAACGACAAGGGCGAGGTCGTGGAGCTGCGCTGCACTTACGACCCGGCGACCAAGGGCGGCAACGCGCCCGACGGCCGCAAGGTCAAGGCGACCATGCACTGGCTGCCGGCGGGGGCATCGAAGCCGGCGGAAATCCGCATCTACAATCAGCTCTTCGCCAATCCGAGCCCGGACGCCTCGAACTTCGCGGCCGATCTCAATCCGAACTCGCTGGAGATCCTCTCCGATGCGCGGGTCGAGGCATCGGTCGCCGAGAGCAATTCGATGGAGCCGATGCAGTTCGAGCGCCAGGGCTATTTCGTGCGCGACAAGGACTCGACGCCGGGCAAGCCGGTGTTCTCCCGCACCATCGGCCTGCGTGATACGTTCGCGAAGGAAGTCGCTAAAGGCTGAGGATCTGAGATGAGCAGTGAAGCCGACGCCATCGTTTCCGCCATCATCGCGAAATGGTGCGCCGGCTTCGCAACGCTCGACGCCGGCGCGCTGTCGTCGCTCTATGCGAAGAATGCCTTCTTCTTCGGCTCGAATCCAAAGCTCTATCGGGGCAGGGACGGCGTTGCCGATTACTTCAACGGCCTGCCGCGCTGGCGCAAGCCATCTGCGGCCTTTTCCGAGGTGAACGCGGCGCAGGCCGGCCCTGACCTGATCAACATGGCGGCCACCATCACGTTCGACCTCGCAGGCGAGCGGGACGATCTCATCGTCAAGATGAGCTGGGTCATCATGCGCGAGGACGGCGAGTGGAAGATCGTCAATCACCACGCCTCGTCGCAGCTGCCGCTGATCTAGCGCACCGTATTCCATTGGCTCCGTCATTCCGGGATGGCCCGAAGGGCCAGGCCCGGAATCCATAACCCCGGCTCGTGGTTATGGATTCCGGGCTCGCGCCAAGGGGCGCGTCCCGGAATGACGATGGAAACGAACGCGCGTCGGCTGCGTTGAGATGGATTCCCAACCAAGGATCCGCCATGCAGAACATCGCAGAGCATATGGAAGTCATCGGCGCCGACGGCGTCCACATCGGCACCGTCGACCGGGTCGAGGGCAATCGCATCAAGCTGACCAAGAAGGACAGCGGCGAGGGCAGCCACAAGGGGCACCATCACTTCATCGACAAGGGCCTCGTTGCCGACGTCGAAGGCAACAAGGTGCGCCTGTCGGCGAAAGCGGATGTCGCCGTGACCATGGAAGAGGAAAAGTAGGCGGGCCTCCGTTCGTTCCCGATCCGTACCGCTATTCCGCCTGCACGTTCCGGTAGCCTCGGCACCCGTCGCGTATCGCAGGGTGCTAGGGGATGGCGGAGCCGGGCCGGCCGCAGCGTGTCTCGCAAGGGATCGCGGGAACTTGGCCGACGGGCCGAACCGCCTCGGCGGGCGGCTTTGCGCCGGCGGGCTCCGGCCTTTGGCCCGCGATCGTCGAGACGCTGGGCGAATGGGCGCGCGCGGAGGCCGGCGCCGGGCGGCTGTTGCCGTGGGTGCCTGTCGCGTTCGGCGGCGGCATCGCGCTGTACTTCGCGGCCGATCATGAGCCGGTGCTGTGGGTCGTTGCCGCCACCGCGGTCGCGCTCATCTGTGGTGCGGTCCTGTTGCGGCGGAGCCGGTGGTTTGCGCCTGCGCTCCTGATCGCGACGGTCGCGGCCGGCCTGGCCGTGGCGACCTGGAAGACGGCGCGTATCGCGCACACGGTGCTGGCAAAGCCGCTCTATTCGGTCTCGCTGTCGGGCTTCGTCGAGACCCGCGACATCCGCGAGCGCACCGACCGTTTTGTCCTTCGTGTCACCGCGATGGAGGCGCAGCGCAGTGATGTAAAACTCGAGCGCGTGCGCTTGTCGGTGCGCAAGGGGACCGCGCCCGAGGTCGGCAGCTTCGTGCAGCTGAAGGCGCGGTTGTTGCCGCCGATCTCGCCGGTGCGACCCGGCAGCTACGATTTCTCGCGCGACATGTTCTTCCAGGGCATCGGCGCCTCCGGCTTCGTGATGGGAGCGATCACGGCGTCCGTGCCACCGGATACCGGTGGCCTGCGGCTGCGCTATGCCGCGTTCATGCAGGGCCTGCGCGATGCGATCGACGCGCGCATCCGCGCGACGCTCGAGGGCGACAATCGCGCCATCGCGACGGCGCTGCTGACCGGTCGGCGCGATGCGATCTCGACGCCCGTCAATGACGCCATGTTCATCTCGGGGCTGGGGCATGTGCTGTCGATCTCCGGCTACCACATGGCGGTCGTCGCCGGCGTCGTGTTCTTCGCCGTGCGCGCGCTGCTGGCCTTGATTCCGCGGCTTGCGGCCGGCTTCGCCATCAAGAAATGGTCGGCGGCCGCGGCACTGGTCGCGGCGGCGTTCTATCTGCTGCTGTCGGGCGCGGAAGTCGCGACGCAAAGATCGTTCTTCATGACGGCGGTGGTGCTGATCGCAGTGATGGTCGACCGCCGCGCCATCACGTTCCGTACGCTGGCCGTGGCAGCGCTGATCGTGCTCGCGGTCGCGCCGGAAGCGCTTGTGCATCCGAGTTTTCAAATGTCCTTCGCCGCGACGCTGGGACTTGTTGCGCTGGTGCAGATCGGCATGCCCAATTTGTTTGCCTCGCCCGAGCATTCCACGACCGCGCGGATCGCGCTGTGGGGCGGGCGCGAGATCGCGATGCTGTTCCTGGCCTCGCTGATCGCGGGGCTTGCGACCACGCCCTACGCCGCCTTCCACTTCCACCGCGTCACGCCGTTCGGCGTGCTCGCCAATCTCGGCGCCATGCCGGTGGTCTCGGCGCTGGTCATGCCGGCCGGGCTGTTGGGCCTGCTTGCGGCACCGTTCGGGCTCGACGGCGTGTTCTGGTGGCTGATGGGGATCGGCATCGACTGGATGATCGCGGTCTCGCGCTGGGTAGCGGGCTTGCCAGGCGCGGTCGGCCGCATCCCGGCCTTCGGCATAGGCCCGCTGATCGCGGCGAGCCTCGGGGTCATCGTGATGGGTTTGTTGCGCACGCCGCTGCGCTGGTCCGGCGCCGTGGTGCTGCTGGCGGCGATCCTCTGGGGCCTCGCGGCGCGCCAGCCCGACATTCTGATTGCCGGGGACGGCCAGAGCGTCGCGGTGCGGGGCAGGGACGGGCGCCTGCATCTGATCAGGGCCAGCAAGGACGGTTTTCTGCTCAAGGAGTGGCTCGCCGCCGACGCCGATGCGCGCGAGGCCGGCAGTGCCGCATTGGCTGACGGCGGGTCATGCGACGAGGCCGGCTGCGTCACGCCGCTCGCCGACGGGCGGCTGGTGGCGCTGTCCCTTCGGATCGACGCGCTGGCGGATGATTGCAGTCGCGCTGCACTGGTGGTGACGGCAAGGCCCGCGCCGCCGGATTGCGCGGCGATGGTGGTCGACCGGCAGCGTCTTGCCGCACAAGGAGCGCTCGCCCTGACACATCGCGGCGACGGCTTCGCGGTCCAGGCAGTGAAGGCGAGGGGCACGGACCGTCCATGGTCGCCGGCGATCGCGAGCGAGGCTGATTTCGGGACGAGCCTTGCGCCGCAGGCGGCGACGCTCCGCAACCGGGACGCAACGCCGTCCGAGGCCGACTTGCAGGCCGATGACTGAGCAGATCGGCTACAAGTACCAGGCCAGCACGGCGTCGAGTCCCGCACCTCCGATCACCGGTAGCGCCACCATCCGGCTCAGTCCGGCTGTTTGGGCCTCGGAGCCGGAGATCGAGCCGTCATGCGCGAGATCGTCATTGAGCGCGGGCATGCCTGTGGCCCAGGCGCCGCCGATGCTGCCCTCGCTCCTGGCGATGGATTTGTTCGCATAGAGCGCGGTGAGGTCGGTCTGCGCGCCACAGTCGCCGGCGTGGAAGACCAGCGCCGAACGAATCTCGTTCGGCACCCAGATCTCGAAGCGCCGCGCAATCGGCGTTGCCTGCGCGGAGAGGAATGTCAGAACCCAGGTCTTCTCAGTGCCGGCTCGGTAGGGGATGCCGACGCCGAGGTTGATCCCGACTTCGGCCGCGTCCTCCCAGCGCAGAAAGCTCTTGGCGTTGTGCAGGTCCTTGATGATCAGCGGCAGGCCCGCTTTCCAGGTGCGTCCGGGCAGGCCGAAGCCGCGCGGAAACCTGGTGTGGCGGGAGTTGAACTCGAACATGTCGGCGGTGCCATAGTAGCCGTCGACGAGCCTCATCTCGTGGGACGTATCGGCGTCGTTGTGCCAGAGCTCGATGGCGCCGACATGCGCCTCGTCGTCGCCGCAGAACAGCACCATCACCGCTTGCAGGAATTCGCCTGCAAAGACCGGCACCGCGACGCCGCAGGTGAGACCGGCTGCAAGGGCTTGGTCGGTCCGTTTGAAATAGGAGTTGGCGAATTTGGTGAGGATCACCGGGTGGCCGGACGCCCAGGCCTTGCCGGGGAGCCCCTCGTCATATCCGAAGTGCAGATCTTCGCTCACAGCCCTGAACGCGGACAGCCCTTCGCCGTAGAGGCCGCCGCCGAATTCCAGACGCATGCGCGTCCTGTCGGGCACCCAGAGTTCAACGACACGAATGAAGGTTTTCATCGAGTCCGTCCGCCGTCCCAAGCCGGAACAGCATCGGCCATTTGCCTGTGAAACGGACGTTCAAAATTCAGGCAGCGCCGCGCAAACTTCGTGCGACGGGAAGGTGGGATATCGAGAGACACAAACAACACCACGTCGCCGGCCGCGGCCGGCGATGGCGATCTCAATTCCGGGCTCCGACCTGGCGGCCGGGGATATCTGCTTCAACCGATCGGCAGACGCGGCGTCGTCGGGCGGTTCTCGGCACTGACCTGCGGCTTGTGCTCGCGCTCGCCGAGCGGCTGGGTCACGGGCAGTTGCAGCACGGTTGCCTGCTGGCCTTCGACGAGCTGAGTCACCAGCACGTATTTGCCGTCGGGGAATTCGATCGCGTCATGATGGCGATCGGGAATGTGCGGATCAATCTTGCCGAACTTGCCGACACGCGAGTTGACGGTGCGCGTCCAGATCCAGCGATTGTCGTAGCGGACGTTGTCGGCGAAGGCGAGCTCCGTTCCCGGCAGCAGGCAGACCGCGACGGTCGGATCGGCCGCGGAGGCAAAGCCGCGCGTCGAGGTGCCGCGGAACGTTGTCGTCACGATCGTCTCGCCGACCTCGGCAGGGCGCGATGCGACGGCATGCAGGCTGTAGTCACACATCGTGGGTGCTCCTCATGCGGAGATAGCAACCCGCGCCTCTGTCTTACGAGGCGCAGGCCTCTATCAGAGTGGAAGCATCATAGCGTCTGCCCGGTTATAGGCAAATCTGCGGCTCGCTGCCGCAGCGTGCGATCACATTATCTTTCCCGAATCCCCCGGGAACAAAGCCTGCTTTCGTGCATTCGGTGGGCGTATCAGTGGCCAGCTCAGCGGCCAGCCGGCGCCGACCAACCGGAGTATGGCCAGACCGGTTGCGATGGTTGCGTGAGCGCATTGCGCGCGTTGCGGACTTGCTCGCTCATTGCCGTTTCCTTGGCCGTCTCCTTGGCCACGTTCTTACGGGCATGGCGGTGCGATGGTGCGGCAACGGCTTGCGATGCTGATGCTGCGATCAGCGCCGCTGCTACTGTGCTCAGGATGATCTTGCGCATGGCATCTCCTCGAACCGAAAGCCTTTCCGAAGCGGTGCTGCTTCGTGCGGCGTGGCGAGGATGTAGCGCCGGAGGAGGGGCCGGATAATCTGCGCGAAACCAGAAAGACTATCCAGCGCGAGCGGACAATCATCCGCTCCGATCTCTAGTCGGCGATGCCGATCGAAGCGCGCGGACAGCGCGCCTAGTACTTGCGGTATCAGTACTTCCGATAAAGCCCGATCAGCTTGCCCTGAATCTTGACCCGGTTCGGCGGAAGGATGCGCACCTCATAGGCCGCATTGGCGGGCTCGAGCGCGATCGAGGCGCCGCGGCGGCGGAAGCGCTTCAAGGTCGCTTCCTCGTCGTCGATCAGCGCCACCACGATGTCGCCGGTGTCGGCGCTCTCGTTGCGCTGGATCAGCGCCATGTCGCCGTCGAGGATGCCGGCTTCCACCATGGAATCGCCGCGCACTTCGAGCGCGTAGTGCTCGCCCGAGCCGAGCATATCGGGCGGGACGCTGATGGTGTGGCTGCGGGTCTGCAACGCCTCGATCGGCGTGCCGGCCGCGATCCGGCCCATCACCGGCACCGCGACGGGACGCTCGCCCTCGTCCGCAGGCGGGCTGGAGGTCGTGCGGACCTTGCCGAGATTGCCCTCGATGACGCTCGGCGTGAAGCCGCGGCGATTGCCGGCGGCCGCCTGCAGCTCGGGCAGCTTGATCACCTCGATGGCGCGGGCGCGGTTGGGCAGGCGGCGGATGAAGCCGCGCTCCTCGAGCGCGGTGATCAGGCGATGGATGCCTGATTTCGAGCGCAGATCGAGCGCGTCCTTCATCTCGTCGAAGGAGGGCGGTACGCCGCTTTCCTTCAGTCGCTCGCTGATGAACCGCAGGAGCTCGTACTGTTTGCGCGTTAACATCTCGACCAAAATCCCCCGGTTGATGTCGTTCGATTCCGAGACGCTGAATTCAGCGATAAGCCGCTGCATGCTCGAAACAAATCATGAACGGACACTATATGTTCGATACATGTTCCGCAACTGCTTAATTTACCGTGAACGCGACAAAGTTCGCGTCACGCGTGTGGCCAGCGCGTTCAGACCGGCAGGCGCAGCACCTCGCAAGGTGTGCCGGCTTCGGCCTTCGGCGCGAACGGCGCGCGCACGAGAAGTGCCTGTGCCGCAGCGAGATTCGCAAGCAGCGAGGAATCCTGGTGATTGACGGGAAGGGCGATCAGCGTGCCGTCGTCGCGCGTCTCCAGGCGTGCGCGCAGATAATCTTCGCGCTGGTCGTTGGCGCCGACGTCGCGGCCCAGCACCGCGCGCTCGCGGCGATGGTGAATCACGGAGCGGCCCGACAGCGCCCGAATCAGCGGCACCATGAACAGGAAGGCGCACACATAGGATGACACGGGATTGCCGGGCAGGCCGATCACGCGCATCGCCGCCAACCTTCCATGCATCATCGGCTTGCCGGGCCGCATCGCGATCTTCCAGAACGTCATCGCGGTGCCCTCGGCCTTCAGCGCCTGCTGGACCAGATCGTGGTCGCCGACCGAGGCGCCGCCGGTGGTGATCAGGATGTCGGCGCCGCTCGCGCGGGCGCGGCGTATGCCCGCGGTGGTGGCGTCCAGGGTATCGGCGGCAACACCGAGATCGACGGTATCGGCGCCCTCGCTGCGGGCGAGCGCGTGCAGGGCATAGCCGTTGGAATAGACGATCTGGCCGGGGCCAGGCGTGGTGCCCGGCATCACCAGCTCGTCGCCGGTGGCGAGAATCGCGACCTTCGGGCGGCGGTGGACGGGTAGAAACGGGTGATTCATGCCGGCGGCGAGCGCGAGGTCGCGCTCCGTCAGCCGGATGCCCTTGCGCAGCAGCACGTCGCCCTCGCTGAAATCGACACCGGCGGGGCGGATGTGTCGTCCCGTCACGGCCGCTTCCTTGATCGTGATGCGCCTGCCGTCCGCAACCGTGTCCTCCTGGATCACGACCGCGTCTGCGCCGTCGGGAACGACGCCGCCGGTGAAGATCCGCACGGCTTCGCCGGCGCCGACCGATCCTGCAAACGGCCGCCCCGCCGCGACCTCGCCGATCACGGTGAGCTGGGAATCGATCTTGGCGGCGTCGGCCGCACGCACCGCATAGCCATCCATCGCCGACATCGCCTGCGGCGGCTGGGTGCGCCGCGCCGCGACGTCGTGGGCAAGCACGCGCTGGAAGGCCTGGTCGAGGGCGAGCATTTCTTCAGGCAGCGGCTCTGCGCCGGCAAGCACCGCGGCAAGCGCGTCAGAAACCGGCATCAGGGCCACGGGTGAAAACTCCAGCTGCGCCCCGTTCGGGCAAATCGGCGGCGAGAGTTCTAGCCGAGTGCAGGCGCAGAGGCAAAAAGGCGATCACGCAGGATGATTCATCCTGCGTTGTCCGCTCTGCAGTGAGGGATAGACGTCAAGTCCGCCGCGGCATGATCCAGAAGGCGAGACAGACCGGGACGAGGATGGCCATGGCGAGGACGAGAAGGACGAGTGCCACGGCCAGCATCGGTCAACTCCCCGGCTGCTCGTCCGGACTGACGTCCGGCGCTTTGGGACTCTGATCCTTGTCGGGCAGCGGATCGGCCTGCGATTTCAGGTCGGCGGCCTTGCTGATCAGCTTGGCGGAGAGCTCAGAATCCGAGGTGGTTCTGGCGTATTTCATCAGCAGCGAGGCCTGCTTGGTGAGGTAGGTTTTGCCCAACACGACGATAAGCCTGATGTAGAATTCCCAACGGACTCATGAGTCCGGAAGCCGGTATTCGTTCCGGGAACTCCGTACAAAATTGCACAAAGTGATTGGGTTCCTCATTTTGCGCCAAATTAGGTCCAGCACCGGCGCGCCCCAGCGACGGGCCGAACCGGCCCCCAACGTCAAACCCCGAGTGCCTTCAAGGCGTTCCCGACATCGGTGGGCGAGGTCACATGCACCGCGGTCAAGCCGCGGGCGCGGGCTCCCTCGATGTTCTCGGCAAGATCGTCGAAGAATACGATCCGGTTGGCCGGCACGCCGATGGCGGCCACGACATGGTCGAAAGCCTCCGCGTCCGGCTTGCGCAGGCCGATGCTGGAGGACAGGTAGACCTCGCGGAAATGGCCGAGCAGGTCGGCATATTCCTTCGAGAAATAGTCCACGTGCGGCCGGTTGGTGTTGGAGAAGGCGTAGAGCGGCATTTGCCGCGCCGCGCGCGGCAACAGCTCGGCAATGTCTGGCATCTCGCCGGCGAAGACCGCGTTCCAGCCCTCCAGGAACTGCGCGTCGGAAATGCCGATCCCGAGTGAGGTGCGCAGCGAGGCGAAATAGTCCTCGTCGCTGATCTTGCCGACCTCGTGCAGCCGGTAGGCCTCGTCGCGCACATAGCGCGCGACGATGGCTTCGGGCTTGCAGCCGGCATGTCCCGCCCAGCAGTCGATCGCCTTGGAGAAATCGATGTCGAGCACCACGCGCCCGAGATCGAACAGAAGCGCATCGGCGCTGCCGGGAGAGAGCGAGGTCACCTGCATCCTTTCATTCAGTACCGGTAGGGGTCGTGATCGAACAGCGGGAACGCGCTGAACACGCCCGGCGCATTGGTCGCGGTCGCCGGATGCAGGCAGGACTTGCTGACCTCGGCGAAGGATGTGGCGCCCAACAGGCCGAGGCAGCGCAGCACCTCGTCCTCCAGCAGTTCCAGCATCCGCGTGACGCCGGCTTCGCCCGCCGCCGCCAGCGCCCAGCATTGCAGCCGGCCGATGCCGACGAGGTCGGCGCCCGCCGCGACCGCCTTGACGATGTCGGTGCCGCGGCAGAAGCCGCCGTCGACCATGATCTTGGCGCGGCCCTTCACGGCCTCGACGATCTCAGGGAGCACATGCATGGCGCCACGACCGTGATCGAGCTGGCGCCCGCCATGGTTGGAGACGTAGATCCACTCGACGCCATGGTCGAGCGCGATCAGCGCATCCTCGGCGGTGGCGATGCCCTTGAGGATCAGGGGTATCTTGAACTTGTCCTTGATCATCTTCACGGTCCGCCACTCCAGGCCCTTCTGGTAGTCGCCCCCGGTGGCGCGCAGGCGGCTCTCGCGAACATAGCGCTTGGCGATGTCACGTTCGCGACGGCTGTAATGGGCGGTGTCCACGGTCAGGCAGAACGCGGCGTAGGCGTTCTTCTCGCTCCTGGCGACGACATCGGCGACGAAGGCATCGTCACCGCGGACATAGAGCTGGTAGAGGCGCAGCGCATCGGGGGCAGCCTCGGCGGTCTTCTCCAGACCAGGCTCCGACACCGAGCTCAGCATATGCGCCGCACCGAAGGTGCCGGCCGCGCGCGCGACGCTCGCGGCGCCATCGGGGTCAAAAATCTCGAGCGCGCCGACCGGGGCCAGCACCACCGGCAGGCGCATCCTGCGGCCAAACTGCTCGACCGAGCCGTCGACCTTGCGGACGTCACGCAGCACGCGCGGGCGGAAGGCGATCTCGTCCAGCGCCATGCGGTTGCGGCGCATCGTGGTCTCTGTCTCGGCGGCGCCGACGATGTAGTCCCAGGCATTCTGGTTGAGGTTGGCACGCGCCTTCCGGACGAATTCGTGCAGATTTTGGAACGGCTCGTTGCTGGCGCCGAGTTCGACGTTCCGTTCCGGCCGGATGCGGGGTGCTTCGTTCATTGTTATCCTCCCGAGAATTTGAAGCCTTGTCTCATCGCCTTAGCCCGTCCGGACCTGCAAAACCATCCTAAGATCGCATACCTGCGAGGCGTGGCCCATCCGACCGATTCCGCTTTGCTTGAAACGATTTCGGAACGTTGCCAAAAGTTTAGGTCTCGGGCCAAGGCTTTTTGGCGAAGGGATTTTTGCCATGCACCCGCCAGCGTGGCAGCCCGGCCATGAAGAAACCTGAATGGTGTTGTGAGAAGCGGGCTGGATCGCCATTTGCATGGCGGCTTCCAGACCTCCAAAGAGAACCGCCAGCTAAGAAGGCCCTCCATGCGGAAATCCCTGCTGTTCCCCCTGGGCGCGCTCACCGGAGCGTGTCTGACCCTTCTGGTAGCGAGCCCCCATGGCGGCGTATGGGCGGCACGGGCGGCAGCGAGCGCGGATGATGCGTATAACCAGCTCAACCTGTTCGGCGAGGTCTTCGAGCGCGTGAAGGCGAGCTATGTCGAGAAGCCCGACAATGCCAAGCTGATCGAAGGTGCGATCACGGGCATGGTGACATCGCTCGATCCGCATTCGCGCTACATGAACGACAAGGCCTGGACCGAGATGCAGGAGACCACCTCCGGCGAGTTCGGCGGCCTCGGCATCGAGGTCACGATGGAGGAGGGCCTGGTCAAGGTCGTCTCGCCGATCGACGACACGCCGGCATCCAAGGCCGGCATCATGTCCGGCGACCTCATCGCCAAGATCGACGGCGAGGCCGTGCAGGGCATGACGCTCGAGCAGGCCGTCAACAAGATGAAGGGGCCGGTCGACACCAAGACCAAGCTCACGATCGTGCGCAAGGGCGCGGATGCGCCGCTCGATGTCGCGATCACGCGCGAGATCATCCACGTGCGCCCGGTGCGATTCCATGTCGAGAATGGCGACATCGGCTATATCCGCGTCACTTCGTTCAACGAGCAGACCACCGACGGGCTGAAGAAGGCGATCGCCGCGATCTCCAAGCAGGTCCCGCAGGAGAAGCTCGTCGGCTATGTGATGGACCTGCGCAACAACCCGGGCGGCCTGCTCGACCAGGCCGTGTCGGTATCGAGCGCCTTCCTGCAGCGTGGCGAGGTCGTCTCGACCCGCGGCCGCAATCCGGAAGAGACTCAGCGCTTCACCGCGCATGGCGGCGACCTCACCAAGGGCAAGCCGCTCGTGATCCTGGTCAATGGCGGTTCGGCTTCGGCCTCGGAGATCGTGGCCGGTGCGCTGCATGATCACAAGCGCGCGACGATCATCGGCACGCGCTCGTTCGGCAAGGGCTCGGTGCAGACCATCATCCCGCTCGGCACCGGCAACGGCGCGCTGGCGCTGACCACCGCGCGCTACTACACGCCGTCGGGCCGCTCGATCCAGGCCCAGGGCATCGCGCCCGACATCGAGATCCTCCAGGACGTGCCGGCGGAGCTGAAGGGCCGGATGGACACCATGGCGGAGTCGCAGATGCGCGGCCACCTCTCGGCTGCCGACGGCACGGAGCAGACCGGATCGCAGTCCTACGTTCCTCCGAAGGAGGAGGACGACAAGGCGCTGCACGCGGCTTACGATTTCCTCCACGGCCAGACCGCGAATGCGGTCGCCGCCAAGCCCGCGCCGAAGGCTGCGGTGCCGAACTAAACCCTACAACGTCGAGACATCGATCGCCCGGGAGTGGATACCGCTCCCGGGCGAATTCGTTTTGGGCGCCGGCTCAGCTCGGATTCATGGCTGCGAAGGTCGCCTCGTAGCGGCCGTCGCGCTCGGCCCAGCGGCGGGCGCGGTCGCGCTCGACCAGCACCTCGTCGCGAGGGTGAACCCGCAGCTCCAGCAGTTGCATCACTTCCGCGATGTAGGCGGCAAGCGGCATGGCGCGCGCGTCGCTGGCCTGCTGCGTGCCGGTGAGCTCGGTCTGCACATAGGGCGGCGCGAGCTCCAGCACCTCGACCGGAATCCTGCGGAGCTGGTGCCGCAATGATTGCAGCCAGGAGTGCAGGAACGCCTTGCTGGCGCAGTAGGCCGGGAAGTCGGCGCGGGGCACGAAGGCAAGGTTCGAGCTGGTCGCGATGATCGTGGCGTTCCGCTGCGTCTTCAGGAGCGGCAGAAATGCCGCCGTGACGCGCAGCACGCCGACAATGTTGGTCGCGACGATGGCTTCTGCATCGGAAGCATCCCAGCCGTCCGCCGTCATGTCCTCCGGCCGCGAGATGCCGGCATTGGCGATCAGCACGTTGAGCTCGGGGAAGCGCGCGCACAGATCAGCCGACAGGCGCGGTAGCTCCGTGGCATCATCGAGGTCGAGCGGCAGGCCGATCAGGCCGGGGCGTTCAGCCGCGATCTGATCGAGCAGGGCCTGCCGCCTGCCGGTGACGATGACGCGATTGCCGCGGTCGTGGAAAGCTTCGGCCAGCGCGCGGCCGATGCCGCTGGTGCCGCCGGTGATGAGGATCGTGTTGCCGGTCATCTTCATGGTTGCCGCCTTTCGATGGAGGTGAAGGCCACGGCAACCCAGAAGACCCCGGCAGCGAGCAACCCGACAAGACCGCGAACATCCAGGCGCACAGGACTCGCGCTGGAATCGACGTCTTGAACGGGGAAATGTCCGCAAGCGGGGAAAGTGATGGCATGACCGTGGCGTCTCGTGAATCGAGATCTCCCAGCCGGGATCCTCTCGACAAAGGACGCGTTGGATGACGGTAACGCCTACGGCAGCGGCGTTTCGGCGGCTGCAAGTGCTGAAATACTTTGGCCTGATGCCACCGTCAAGCACGGCGGGCAGGCCGAATGGCTAGCTCGCCTCGCGGCGGCGGCTTTCCGCGCCGTTGCGCTCGGCGAGCCGACTGCGATGCAGGGTGAACAGCTCCAGCACCTGGTCGGCGGACTTTGCGGCGCTGAACAGATAGCCCTGCATCTCCGAGCAGCCGAGCGCGCGGAGCAGGCGCTGCTGCTCCTCGGTCTCGACGCCCTCGGCCGTGGTGGCCATGCGGCGGGCGGCAGCCAGATTGACGACGGCCTGCACGATGCTGGCGGAGCCGTCGGGACCGGCGATGTCCTTGACGAAGCAGCGGTCGATCTTGATCTTGTCGAACGGGAAGCGGTGCAGATAGCTCAGCGACGAGTAGCCGGTGCCGAAATCGTCGAGCGCGATGCGCACGCCGATGGCGCGCAGCTGGTGCAGGATCGCGAGCGCCGCATCGTCGTCGCGGATCAGCACCGCCTCGGTGATCTCGAGCTCGAGCCGGCTCGCCGGCAGATTGGAGGCGGCGAGCGCCGCCATGATCTTCAGCGCCAGCGTGCCGCTCTTGAACTGTACCGGCGAGACGTTGACGGCGAGGCGGATATCGTCGGGCCAGCCCGCCGCATCCCGACAGG
Source organism: Bradyrhizobium genosp. SA-4 str. CB756 (assembly GCF_000473125.1). Taxonomy (NCBI): domain Bacteria; kingdom Pseudomonadati; phylum Pseudomonadota; class Alphaproteobacteria; order Hyphomicrobiales; family Nitrobacteraceae; genus Bradyrhizobium; species Bradyrhizobium genosp. SA-4. The sequence goes on from NZ_KI421499.1 coordinate 2,806,782, forward strand.
CAGTCGCCAGCACCCATTCGCCGATCTCGTTGATCAGGCCGGTATCCTCGGCGATCGGGATGAACTCGGCCGGCGAGACCATGCCACGCTCGGGATGGCGCCAGCGCACCAGCGCCTCGCAGCCGGTGATGCGGTCGTCCTTCAGGCCGAGGCAGGGCTGGTAATAGACCTCGAGGCCTTCATGCGCGATGGCGTGGCGAAGGTCGATCTCGAGCTGCCGCCGCTCGTGCACCTTGGCGTCCATCTCCGGCTCGAAGAAGCGATAGGTGCGGCGTCCGGCGGATTTGGCCGCATACATCGCCATATCCGCGTTCTTGAGGATCTGGTCGAGCACGGTGCCGTGCTCCGGTGCGAGCGCAATGCCGATGCTGGCATCGGTGGTGAGATGATGGCCCATGCAGTCGTACGGGGCGCGGATCGCCTGAAAGACCCTCGCGACGAGCTCGTTGACTTGGTCCGGCGACGTCACGGCGCTCTGCACGATGGCGAATTCGTCGCCGCCGAGCCGCGCCACGAAATCCGCGGGGCCAATGCACCGGCTCAGGCTCGCCGCCACCGACTTCAGCAGCTCGTCGCCGACGAGATGGCCGAGCGCGTCGTTGACGCCTTTGAACTCGTCGATGTCGATATAGTGCACCGCGACCTGTTCGCCGGCCGTGACGCCAGCCAGCTCCGCGCGCAGATGCTCGTGGAACATGGCGCGGTTGGGCAGGTCGGTGAACGCGTCGTAGTGGGCGAGATGGGTGATGCGCTCCTCGATGCGCCGGCGCTCGGTGATGTCCTCGTGCGTGGCGACCCAGCCGCCGTCGGCGAGCGGTTCGTTGAGAATGTGGATCGAGCGGCCGTCGGCGGTGTCGACCACCATGGAGTTGCGGACATGGATGTCGCGCAGCACGCGCGCGACATAGTCCTGGACGTTGCCGGTGAAGGAGCCGGTCGCCTTGCGATGGGCGATGATGTCGTCGAAGCTGGAGCTGGGCTTCACCACGTCCGGCGACAGTCCGTACATCTCGATGTAGCGCTGGTTGCAGACCACGAGCCGCCGTTCGGCGTCGAACAGCAGCAGGCCCTGCGTCATGTTGTTGACGGCGCGATCGAGACGCTGCTTCTCCAGCGTCAGCAGCTCGCGGGAAGCGCGATGCTGCTCCAGCAGCTTGCGCACGATGGCGATCAGAACGCCGGCGATGGCGAGCGCGGAGGCGCCGGCGACCGAGATCAGGATGCTGATCTGCTCGCGCCAGTCAGTCAGGGCCGCGGCGCGCGTCGTGGTGGCCATGATCAGGATCGGGAAGTGGGGCAGGGCCCGTGCCGAGGCCAGCCGGTCCTCGCCGTCGACCGGGCTCATGAAGCGGCCGGCGAAATGATCGAGGCCGAAAATCCTCTGCTGCTCGAACGAGCCGGTCTTGAAATTCCGTCCCATCAGCTCGCCGGAATGGGGATAGCGGGCGAGCAGCGTGCCGTCCCGGTGCAGCATCGAGATCGTCGCGCCATCGCCGAGGACGACGGAGGCGAAGAACTTCTCGAAATTGGCGGGCTCGATGCCGCGTCCGACCACGCCCATGAACTCGCCGTTCGGCCCCACGATCTTGCGGACGATCAGGATGGTCCAGGCGCCCGAGATGCGGCTGTGCAGGGGCTCGATCAGGACATCAGGCGAATAGGGATCGTATTTGAAGGTGCGGAAATAGGCGCGGTCGGCGACATTCACTTTCGGGGCCGGCCAGGCCGTCGACGAATTGATCAAGTTGCCTTCGGCATCGATGATGTTGACGCCGCCGATGTATGGCAGGGCCTCGATCTTCGAGCGCAGCATGCGGTGGACCTCCTGGCCGGAGAGACGCTTGCGATAGTCCTCCGCGGAGTTGATTCCGGTGGTGCGGACGTGGTCGACGAAATCCTTCTGGATGACCGCGAAATCCTGCAGCTGCTGATCGAAATGGTGGGCAAGCAGCAGTGCGGTGTTTTCCAGCTCGCGGCCGGCGTTGCGCAACGCGCGCTCGCGGAAATTCTGCGCCATCAGCGTCGCGCCGACGGCAATCGCCGCGATCAAAAGCGTGCCGCCCACCACCAGCCAGCGGATCGGTCCGCTGCGCACGAAGGCTTGGTCAAAAAGGCGGCTGCCAAATCTCGTCATCATGCTGGATCATTGCCGTGCACACGTCAGGGTCAATTCTTGAGCCCGAAAACATCCGTTGGTTTACGGGAACGGTGTGGAGGCGAAGTTAGGAAGGCTGGTTAATGCGACATGAAGGAACGCGCGCAAAAGCAATCGATCTGTGCGCGAGAATGGCGATGCAGGAATTGCCGGACGTCCCGACCATGCCGGTCAATTTCTGCCGCGCGGGCCGCGATCAACCAAGGCTTAACCATCTAAGTTGCTGGCGATCCTAACGGCGACTTTGGCACGTGATTTGCGAAAAGCCCTGCGAACGAGACAGAGAGGATGCGATCGTGAAAAACGTTTTGAAGAACTTCATTGCCGACGAATCCGGGGCGACCGCCATCGAATACGGCCTGATCGCCGCCGGCATCGCGCTTGCGATCATCACCGTCATCAACGGGATGGGCAGCAAGCTCAGCGCAAAATTCGGATCGATCAGCTCGTCGCTGAAGTGACCGTGCGCGCTCCGCTGCGCGCCAATATCGCCATCACGATCAGCGCCGCGATGATGTTCGCGGCGGCGCTGAGCAGGATCGGCAGCGCGTAGCTGTGGCTCGAGTCATAGGCAAAGCCGGCGGCGCTCGGGCCGACCAGCGTGCCGAAGGCGACGCTGGTGTAGAGAACGCCGATGATGCCGCTGACATTGCGTCCGCCAAAATAGTCCATCACGACCGCCGGCAGGACCGCGACCCAGCCGCCGTAGAACACGCCATAGACGAAGGCGAAGGCGGCGAGTGCCCAGACATCTGCCGCGACGGCCCAGATCACCATCGCGAACGCCATTCCGATCAGCACCATGATCAGCGAGCGGTCGCGGCCCATCCGGTCGGCAAGCGCGCCGAGGAAGAACCGGCCTGCGGTGCTGCCGGCCCCGATCATCCCGAGCAACAGCACGGCCGATGATGCCGCGACCCCGCGGTCGCGCGCGTAGGGCACGAGATGGACGAACGGAACGAAGGCGCCGAAGGAGCAGACGAGGCATGACACATAGAGACCGGCAAAACGCGTCGATCGGACGGCCTCACGCACGGAGGCGCCGCCTGCGTTGGTGGCAGCGGAGGCTTCGCGAGGTGGATCGCCGTCCGGGCCGAGGTCCCGGTCCTTCGGATCGTTCTCGATCAGCAGAGCGAGCCCGCCGCCGAGCACCAGTGCGATCGCGCCCAGCGCCAGATAGGCGCCGCGCCAGCCGACCGATGCGATCAGAAGCGAGGCTAGCGGCGGCATCGCCAGCGTGCCGAGCCCAATGCCGCTGACCGCGAGCCCGGAGGCAAAACCGCGGCGCCGCACGAACCAGCGTTGCACCGCGCCGATCGCGGGAACATAGGCGCAGCCGACCCCAATGCCGACGCCCAGCCCATAGGCGAGATAGACCTCGACGAGCGAGCGCGCGATGCTTGCGGCCGCAAGCCCGACCGCGACCAGGATCATGCCGGCGACCGCGAGCGGCCGCGAGCCGAGCCGATCGGCAAGGGGACCACTGACGAGACCGAGCGCGAAGTAGAGGAAGCCCGCGATCGAAAACACCAGCGAGATCGAGCCGCGCGAGGCGCCGAAATCGCGCTGGAGCGGCTCGAGAAAGGCGCTGAACGTGTAGGCGGAGCCGAAGCCGACGAACATGACGGCGAATGCCGCTGCGACGACGAACCAGCCGTGGAAAATGCTCCGATGAGCCTGCGTGGATTGATTGGTCAATGTTGCCTCCGCGAGGTGAGAGAAGGATGGCGATGATGCCAGGACGTCGCGCGCTGGAATGCGGCGCCGGAACGGACGAGCACGGCTTCGTCGAGATGGGCCGCGACGAGCTGGAACGCGATCGGCATTCCATCCGCCGATACGCCGCCCGGCAGCGTGATCGTGGGATGACCGGTCATGTCGAACGGGCAGGTGTAGCGCTGCAGCTTTGCGATCAGGTCCGGCCGTTCGCCGAGCGTGCTGATCATGGCGAGCGTCACAGGCGGCAACGGGTGCACCGGGATCAGCAGCACGTCGATGGTCTCGAACAGTGCAACCACGCGTCCGCGCAGCGCGAGCCGCCGCAAAAGGATCTTCTGGTAATCGAGCGCGGAGAGCGCGCGACCGGCCTCGATCACCGCGGCGAGGATCGGGCCATACTCGACCTTGCGGGCGGGATAGGTCGCCTCGTGCGCGACCGCAGCCTCGATCGCGCAATTCGGCGCCCAATCGGCGATCGCCTGCGTCACGTCGGGAAATTTGACATCGACGATGTCAGCGCCGAGCGAGCGGAAGACCTCGATGGCGTCCGCCAGCACGCGCTGTGTCGTGAGCTCCACGTCGTCATTGTTCCAAGCCGCGTCGACACCGATCCGCAAGCCGCGTACGTCCTGTGCAGCCAAGGCGAGAAAGTCGGGCACCGGATCGCACAGCGACGTCGGATCATTCGGGTCGTGTCCGGCGATCACGCCGAGCAGCGCGCCGGCATCGGTCGCGCTGCGAGCGATCGGGCCGACATGGTCGAGCGTCGCGGCCAGCTCGAACGCACCGTGACGGCTGACCCGCCCCCAGCTGGGCTTCAGTCCGGTCAGGCCGTTGGCCGCCGACGGCCACCGGATCGAGCCGCCGGTGTCGGAGCCGAGGGAGGCGAAGCAGAGCCCGGCGGCGGTCGCGACCGCCGCTCCGCTGGATGAAATGCCCGGCCAGTAAGCCGCATTCCACGGATTCTGCGGCGGCGTCACCTGCGGATGGTGATCGGAATAGGCGCCCTCCGTGAGCTGCACCTTGCCGAGCACCACTGCGCCGGCGTCCTTGAGCCGCCGCACGACGGTCGCATCGTCACCGGGACAAAAGTTGCGATGAACTGTGGTGCCGGCCGCTGTCGGAATACCCTTGGTCCAGAACAGATCCTTCAGCGCTACCGGCACGCCGTGCAGCGGGCCCCGGTATCGGCCATGTGCGATTTCGGCGTCCGCGGCTTCCGCCGCGGCAATCGCCGTTTCCGCCATCACGTGGACGTAGCTGGAGAGCTCACGGTCCAGAGCGTCGATACGGCCGAGTTGCGCGCGAGTCACCTCCAGCGCGGAGATGTCGCGCGCCTTGATGCGCGCCGCGAGCTCGGTGAGTTCGAGATAGTGAAGGGCTTCGGTCACGGTTCGCGTTCTCCATCGACACCTGTAAAAAGACTATACAGGTGTTGGTTGCTGTCAACCGGTAAATCTGTTTTACTGGTGTTCCAATCCCCGGTGGTCCGATGTCGAAAGAGTCCCGCAAATTCAAGGTTCCCGACGCGCTGGCGAACGTCTACGACTTCGCCAACACGCTCGATGTCCGCCATTTCACGCATTTCGGCGTGGCGCACCCGCAGGGCGACGAGCTCGGCGGGCCGAAGCAACTGGCGGACTGGATGCGGGAACGCGGTCTTGGGGGGGAGGGCGGACGTGTCACGCCCGCAATGCTCGAGACTGCGCTACAGCTGCGCGGCGCCTTGCGCGATTATCTGCAGTGCGAGCCGGCCGAGCGGCGCCGCAACAAGGACGTTCTCGACGCGCTTGACCGCGCTCTCGCGCCGTTTCCATTGCGGGTGGAGGCGCGTGCCGGGCGCGGCGCAATATTGTCGGCGGCACGCGAGGATGCGCTTGGCGGCCTCTCGACGATCGCGATTGAGCTTCACGATGCCACGCTGCTGGGAACGCTCGACCGACTGAAGATGTGCGCGTCCGAGGAATGCTGCCGGGTGTTCTTCGACCGCTCGAAACCATCGACGCGGCGCTGGTGCATGTCGACGCTGTGCGGAAACCGCGTCAAGACGCGTGCCTATCGCGAGCGGCAACGCGAGGCGAAATAGATCTCAGGCGCGGTAATGGCCCGACTTGCCGCCGAGCTTCTCGACGAGATGGATGCCCTCGATGCGCACCCCGCGCTCGACCGCCTTGATCATGTCGTAGATGGTCAGGCACGCGACCGACACGGCCGTGAGCGCCTCCATCTCGACGCCGGTCGGTCCCGTCACCTTCACGCTGGCGCGGACGAGGCAGCCGGGCAGCTTCTTGTCGGGCTCGATGTCGACGGTGACCTTCGACAGCGCGAGCGGATGACAGAGCGGGATCAGCTCCGAGGTGCGCTTCGCCGCCATGATGCCGGCGATGCGCGCGGTGCCGAGCACGTCGCCTTTCTTGGCGTTACCCGAGACGATCAGGTCGAGCGTCGCCCTGGTCATGACGACGCGGCCTTCGGCGACGGCGAGCCGCTCGGTCGCGGGCTTCTCCGAGACGTCGACCATCCGCGCCTCGCCGGAGGCGCCGATATGGGTGAGGGCAGGGCTGGCCTTCGCTCTTGACGGCTTGGATGCAGACGGCTTGCGCGCCATGTCAGCGCGTGCCCGTGGCGCGCGCTGCGGTCTCACGCGTGAGCAGGGTGCGCGTGGCGGCGGTCACGTCGGCCTGCCGCATCAGGCTTTCGCCGACCAGGAAGGTCGACATGCCGACGCGCTCGAGCCGCGCGAGGTCTGCGGGCGTGAAGATGCCGCTCTCGCCGACCATCAGCCGCTCGCCGGGGATCAGCGGCGCCAGCGTCTCGCTGGTGGCGAGCGTGGTCTCGAAGGTGCGCAAATTGCGGTTGTTGACGCCGATCATCGGTGAGCGGAGCTTCAGCGCGCGGTCGAGCTCGGCGCGGTCGTGGATTTCGATCAGCACGTCCATGCCGTAGGCGAGCGCCGCGTCTTCGAGATCTCTTGCCGTGGCATCGTCGAGCGCCGCCATGATGATCAGGATGCAGTCGGCGCCGTGCGCGCGCGCTTCCGCCACCTGATAGGTGTCGAACATGAAATCCTTGCGCAGCACCGGCAGCGACGTCGCCGCGCGTGCGGCCACCATGAAGTCTAGATGGCCCTGGAACGAGGGTGTGTCGGTCAGCACCGACAGGCAGGCCGCGCCGCCGGCCTCATAGGCTTTGGCGAGCACGGGCGGATCGAAGTCGGCGCGGATCAGGCCCTTGGAGGGCGAAGCCTTCTTCACCTCGGCAATCAGCGCGAAGTCGCCATTGGCGTGCTTGGCCTTGATGGCGCGGACGAAGCCGCGGGGAGCGGCTTGCGCCTTGGCCCTGGCCTCGACGTCCGAGAGCGGCTGCGCGCGCTTGGCGGCGGCGATCTCTTCGCGCTTGTAGGCTTCGATCTTGGTCAGGATGTCCGACATGGGAAACTCAGCCGTTCGAGACCGCGATCAGATGCTTCAGCCGCGCGCTTGCCGCACCGCTGTCGAGCGATTTCGCACCGATCGCGACGCCTTCCTTCAGATCCTTGGCGCGGCCGGCCACGACCAGCGCGGCGGCGGCATTCATCAGCGCGACGTCGCGGTACGGACTCGGCTTGCCGTCGAGCACGTTTTGCAGCGCGACCGCGTTGGCGTCGGCGTCACCGCCCTTGAGCGCACCGGGCTCGCAGCGCGACAGGCCGGCCTCTTCCGGCGTCACCTCGAAATTCCGGATCTCGCCCTTGTGGAGCGCGGAAACGAAGGTCGGGCCGGTGAGGGTGATCTCGTCGAGACCGTCGGAGCCGTGCACGACCCAGGCGGATTCGGAGCCGAGGTTCTTGAGCACCTGCGCCAGCGGCTGCACCCATTGCCGCGAGAACACGCCGACCATCTGCCGTTTCACGCCGGCCGGGTTGGACAGGGGCCCGAGCAGGTTGAAGATCGTGCGGGTCGCAAGCTCGACCCGGGTCGGGCCGACGTTCTTCATGGCGGGATGATGGGCGGGCGCGAACATGAAGCCTATGCCGCATTCGCGCACGCAGCGACCGACCTGCTCCGGCCGGAGGTCGATCTTGACGCCGAGCGAGGCCAGCACGTCGGCGGCACCCGAGCGCGACGACAGCGCGCGGTTGCCATGCTTGGCGACCGGCAGGCCGGTGCCCGAGACGATGAAGGAGGCGCAGGTCGAGACGTTGACCGAGCCGGAGCCGTCGCCGCCGGTGCCGACGATGTCGACGGCATCTGCCGGCGCATCGACGGTGAGCATCTTGGAGCGCATCGCCGACACTGCGCCGGTGATCTCGTCCACGGTCTCGCCGCGGACCCTGAGCGCCATCAAGAGGCCACCCATCTGCGAGGGCGTGGCCTCGCCGGACATCATGGCGTCGAAGGCGGAAGCGGCTTCTTCACGCGACAGGCTGGCGCCGGTCGCCACTTTTCCAATGATCGATTTCAGGTCGTCCATCGCGTGCTTTCAACTCACTGGTTCGCGCCGGTCACCTGCGCGAAGGCGGCCTGATTAATGGTGGTCCCGATGTCGGTTTCAAGCTTGTTGACGTAGGCGGTGACCTGCTCCTCGGTCAGCGCGCGGTCGAGGCTGTCCTTCAGCTTCTTGACCGCATCCGAGGCGGCATCGACCGCGGGGTCGACGATGTCGGTGACGCGGAAGACGATCACCTCGCTGCCGCCGCTCGCGGGCGTCTGCCCGACGCCGTCCTTGGCGGTGCGGAACGCGGCCGCCACGACGGCCGCGGGCACGCCCGCGGGCGAGTCGTCGCGCTTGAAGCCCGAGGCGGTCTCGACCTTGACGCCGATCGCGGCGGCTTCATCGGCGAGCTTGCCGCCGGCTTCGAGCTTCTGCACCATCTCGGTCGCCTTGGTCTTCAGCTTGGCGGCGATCTGATCCTGGCGCCAGCGCGCCTCGACCTGGTCGCGGACCTCGTCGAGATTGCGGTCGCGCGAGGGCGTGATGGCGAGCACGTCGTACCAGACATAGCCGCCCTTGAACGAGATCGAGTCGTTGTCGACGCCGACATCGGTGTTGAAGGCCTGCGACACCACGTCGAGCCCCTGCGGGATGTTGGCGACCGGCTGGCCGTTGGGCGCGCGGCCGGAGCGGTCGACGGCGTCGATTGTCACGGCGGTGAGGCCGAGCTTCTGCGCCGCGTCGATCACGCTGGAGCCGCCGCCGCGCTCGTCCTCCATCTTGTCGCGGAGATCGGCGACCTTGACGCGTGCGCGCTCGGTGGCGATCTCGCGCTTGATGTCGGCTGCGACCTTTGCAAAGTCCGGCTCGACACCGGGCTCGATCTTGTCGACCTTGACGATGGAGACGCCGAGGGCGCCCTGGATCGGCTGGCTGATCTCACCTGCGGGCAGCGCGAAGGCGGCATTCCCGACCGCGGAGTCGAGCGACGATTTGGTCACGAGCCCAAGGTCGACGTCCGAGGCGCTCAGCCCGCGCTCCTTGCCGAGATCCTCGAACGACGTGCCGGCGACCAGGCGCTCGCGAGCGACCTGCGCATCGGCGGCGTTCGGGAATACGAGTTGCTGGATTTGGCGCCTTTCGGGTGTGCCGAACCGGTCCTTGCGCTGATCGAACACCTTCCTGGCGTCCTCGTCCGACACTTCGGTCCACTTGCCGATCTCCTCCGGCGAGACCACGACGAAGGCAATCTTGCGATATTCGGGGGCGCGGAACTGGACCTTGTGATCCTCGAAATAGGCGGCGAGCGCCTCGGGCGAGGGCGCATCGATCTGACCCGCCTGCGCCGCGTCGAGCCTGACGAACTCGATGGCGCGCTGCTCGTTCTGGAACCGCGTCAGCACGTCGATCATCGCCTTCGGCGGCTCGAGGCCGGCGCCGATCGTGCCGGTGAGCTGCCGGCGCAGCGACACCTTGCGCTGCTCGGAGACGTAGCGCTGCTCGGTGTAGCCGAAATTGCGGATCACGGCCTGGAAGCGGTTGGCGTCGAATTTGCCGTCGACGCCCTTGAAGTTGGGGTCGTTCATGATGACCTGGCGGATCTGCTCGTCGGACTGGCCGAGCCCGAGCCGGCGCGCCTCTTCGTCGAGCGCGGCCTCCGCGATGGTCTGCTGCAGCACCTGGCGATCGAGGCCGAAGGCGCGCGCCTGGTCAGGCGTCAGCGGACGGCCGAACTGGCGGCTGATCTGCTGCAGACGGTCGGTGTAGATCTGGCGGAACTCGTTCAGCGAAATCTCGGTGTGGCCGATCTTGGCCACCGTGGACTGACCGAAGCCCTTGAAGATGTCGGCGATGCCCCAAATGCCGAAGCTGATGATCAGCACGCCCATCACGATCGCCATAATGGTCTTGCCGACCCAGTTTGATGAGGCCTTGCGCATTCCTCGAAGCATTTGGTCCAACTTGTTTTGGTCAGGAGGGGAACGGGAGCGCGTCTTAATGCAGATTCCGCAAAAGCGCCTCACCAAATTGATCAATCATCATAAAGTGGTGGCTTTGCCCCCGCAACCTCAGGTCAGGCGGTCCCCCAGAGCTGCGGTTAAAGGCCTCTGGTCTCTGGAACTGCCGCGACAGCTCTGCTAGCGCATGCGCAAACCTCATTTTGCTGGAAATTGACATGACCGATGCCATCCGACCCCTGATCGCCGGCAACTGGAAAATGAACGGCCTGAAAGGTTCGGCTGCCGAATTCGACGCCATGCTCAACGGCGCGGCAGATGTGGCTGCCAAGGCCGACCTGCTGGTCTGCCCGCCGGCGACCCTGATCGCGGCCTTTGCCGACAAGGCGCGGGGCAAGATGGTCGCGGTCGGGGCCCAGGATTGCCATCCCAAGGCCTCGGGCGCCCATACCGGCGATATCGCCGCCGAAATGCTGGCGGATGCGGGGGCGAGCGCCATCATCGTCGGCCATTCCGAGCGCCGCGCCGACCACGGCGAGGGCGATGCCCTCGTCAGGCAGAAGGCGGAAGCCGCCTGGCGCGCCGGCTTGGTCGCGATCGTCTGCATCGGCGAGACCCAAGGCCAGCGCGATGCCGGCCAGACCCTGGATATCCTGCGCGGCCAGCTCGACGGCTCGCTGCCGGACGCCTCTACCGCCGCCAACCTGGTCGTGGCCTATGAGCCGGTCTGGGCGATCGGCACCGGTCTCACCCCCACAGCCCAGGATGTCGAGCAGATTCATGGCTTTATCCGGGAGTTCCTGACCTCAAGGTTTAGGGCCGAAGGGGCGAAGATGCGCATCCTCTATGGCGGCTCGGTCAAGCCGTCCAACGCGGCCGAGCTAATGGCGGTCAAAAACGTCAACGGCGCCTTGGTCGGCGGTGCCAGCCTGAAGGCGGCCGATTTCCTTGCGATTGCCAAGGGCTGCCCCTAGCTATTTCAAACCGTCGGCACGAGCCCGATCGGGGGTGGCAATGCCCCTCCCGATCGTGTAACACCGCGCAACTTCAGGAAAACCCGCGAAGCGCGACCGGCCGCCGTCAGGCGCTGCCCGCTTGTGACGGAAGGACATTATGCAGACCGTTGTCATCGTCATCCACCTCATGATCGTCGCCGTCATGATCGGCGCCGTCCTGCTCCAGAAGTCGGAAGGCGGCGGCCTCGGCATGGGCGGTGGCGCGGGTTTCATGTCGAGCCGCGGCACCGCGAACCTTTTGACGCGGACCACCGCGATCCTTGCCGCTGGCTTCTTCCTGACTAGCCTGTTCCTGTCCTGGCACGCCGGGTACAACCGCGCACCCTCGTCGATCATTGGCCAGCCGGCCTCGCAGAGCCAGCCGGCCGGCGGCGCGCCGATCTCGGCGCCGACCTCGGGCGGCATCCTCGACACGCTGAAGAAGGCCGACGAGCAGCAGCAGAACCAGGCGCCGTCAGGCCCGCAGGTGCCGCGCTCGCAATAAAGCAGGGGGGCCATGCAGGGCGGTGGCTACCGTCCTGCATCAACAATCCCCATCAAGGCTCTGTCAGCACTCTCAGTTTCGGATCACCCACAGGCCCGCAGAATCTTTGGGGCGGAATACGAATCGCTTTGGCGAATCGAATTCGAGGGATTAGAGGTTAAGTCCCATGGCGCGGTACATATTCATCACCGGCGGCGTGGTTTCCTCGCTCGGCAAGGGTCTGGCTTCAGCGGCACTCGGTGCGTTGTTGCAAGCCCGGGGCTACAAGGTCCGCCTCCGCAAGCTCGATCCCTATCTCAACCTCGATCCCGGAACGATGTCGCCGTATCAGCACGGCGAAGTGTTCGTGACCGATGACGGCGCGGAGACCGATCTCGATCTCGGTCACTACGAGCGCTTCACCGGGCGGCCGGCGACCAAGGCCGACAACATCACGACGGGACGGATCTACCAGGACATCATCTCCAAGGAGCGCCGCGGCGATTATCTCGGCGCGACCATCCAGGTGGTGCCGCACGTCACCAATGCCATCAAGGAGTTCGTGCTCGACGGCAACGACGAGTACGATTTCGTGCTGGTCGAGATCGGCGGCACCGTCGGCGACATCGAGGGCCTGCCGTTCTTCGAGGCGATCCGCCAGCTCAAGAACGAGTTGCCGCGCGACCACGCCGTCTACATCCATCTCACGCTGCTGCCCTACATTCCGAGCGCTGGCGAATTGAAGACCAAGCCAACGCAGCATTCGGTAAAGGAGCTGCGCTCGATCGGCATCCAGCCGGACATCCTGCTGTGCCGTACCGACCGCGAGATCCCGAAGGAGGAGCGGCGCAAACTCGGTCTGTTCTGCAACGTGCGCGAAAGCGCCGTGATCGAGGCGCGCGACGTCGACAACATCTACGCCGTCCCCGAGGCCTATCACAACGCCGGCCTCGACGACGAGGTGCTCGCCGCCTTCGGCATCGCCTCGCGGATTCCGCCGGAGCTGCGCAGCTGGCAGCAGATCAACGAGCGCGTCCGCAATCCCGAAGGCAACGTCACCATCGCCATCGTCGGCAAATATACCGGCATGAAGGATGCGTATAAGTCGCTGATCGAGGCGCTCTCGCACGGCGGCATCGCCAACAAGGTGAAGGTCAATCTCGACTGGATCGAGAGCGAGATCTTCGAGAAGGAAGATCCGGCGCCGTTCCTCGAGCACGTCAACGGCATCCTGGTGCCCGGCGGATTCGGCCAGCGCGGCGCCGAAGGCAAGATCAAGGCGGCGCAGTTCGCGCGCGAGCGCGACGTGCCGTATTTCGGCATCTGCTTCGGCATGCAGATGGCGGTGATCGAGGCCGCGCGAAACCTCGTCGGCATCGAGGACGCCAACTCCACCGAGTTCGGCCCGACCAAGGAGCCCTTGGTCGGCCTGATGACGGAATGGCTGCGCGGCAACGAGCTCGAGAAGCGCTCGCAGGCCGGCGATCTCGGCGGCACGATGCGGCTCGGCGCTTATCCCGCCGCGCTCAATCGCGGCAGCCGTGTCTCGCAGGTCTATGGCGGCGCGACTGAGATTTCCGAGCGCCACCGCCACCGCTACGAGGTCAACACCGCCTATAAGGATCGCCTCGAGCAGCACGGGTTGAAATTCTCCGGCCTGTCGCCCGACGGTGTGCTGCCTGAGATCGTCGAGTACGAGGATCATCCCTGGTTCATCGGCGTGCAATTCCATCCGGAGCTGAAGTCGCGGCCGTTCGAGCCACACCCGTTGTTCGCCTCGTTCATCCAGGCGGCGATGGTGCAGAGCCGGCTGGTCTGACGGCTCAGCGCGCGGTCGAATAGCCGCGCGCTTGCTGCATCGGCGCCAACGCGACCCGCGCTGATGGTTCGGGCGCAAGCGATCCCGTGATCAGCTTCATCTGCGGCCGCCGCGTCAGGCGGTAGACCGCGGCGGGCGGCACGTTCAGCAGGGCGCGGTCCACGAGCTTTGCGCGCAGGCCCAGCCGGTCGAGCACGGGCCGCGGCACCGGGCAGCTCATGCCGTAGGTGAACTGGTAGAAGGCGCCGCCGGGGCGGACGTAGCTGAACGCGCCGCTGAGGATCGACATCACCTTGCGTCTCGACATGTTGAGCAGCGGCAGGCCGCTCACGACCGCGCCGACGGGTGCGCCGTCATAGAGGCGCTCGGTTGCGAGCCGTGCCGCGTCCATCCACAGCACGCGCGCGCCGGGAAAGCGCATTTGCAGCAGCTTCATGAAGTCGGAGCCGTATTCGATCAGCGTCAGATCCTGCGGCCGGACGCCGCGTTTGAGCAGCTTGTAGGTGAACGCGCCGGTGCCGGGACCGAGCTCGAGGATCGGACCTGTCGTTGCAGAGATCTCGCGCGTGATGAGATCGGCGAGCGCCGCACCCGATGGTGCGATGGCGCCGACCTGACGCGGAGACGACATCCAGGACAGGAAGAACGAAAGAAAATCGTTGGGCATGCGCACTCCGGCATCTGGTTTGCACCTCCTAAAGATTCGAGGTGTGACGGATGCAATGTTGCGGAGGCGCATTGCGACAGCATTGCGCTGCCAGAAGCGGATGCGGCTTGAATCAGCTCTGTCGCGCCGGCGGCAGCGTCATCCTGAAACAGGCGCCACCATCCGGTCCGTCCGTCACCGAGACGTGGCCGCCATGCAGCTGCACGATTTCGCGCACCATGTTGAGGCCGAGTCCGGCACCGCGATCGAGCGGCGCCAGCCGGTAGAACGGCTCGAAGATCTGCTCGCGCTGATCGGCGGGAATGCCGGCGCCTTCATCGGTGACCTCGATGCTCCCAGGGCTGCTGACGCGAATTCCGATAATGCCGCGGCGAGGGCCATGCTGGATCGCATTCTGCACGAGGTTGGTCAGCGCGCGCTCAAGCGCCGCCGCATCGCCGATCGTCTCGATCGGTGCCGGTGGGGCATCGAGCGCCAGCTCGTAGCCTGCGGCGATCGCCAGTGGCGCGAGGTCGGCGGCTACGCTTTGCGCGACGGCTGCGAGATTGACGCGCGTGAAGGGATGGCCGCAGCGGTCGAGCCGCTGGATGTCGAGCAATTGCTCGGCAAGGGTTGCGAGCCGCGCGGCATCCTCGAGCAGGCGGGTCTTGTCCGGCCCCGGCGCAAGCGACTCCAGGCGCGTGTTCAGGATCGCGATCGGCGTGCGCAGCTCGTGGGCTGCGTCGGCGACGAAGCGCTTGTGGCGCGCATAGCCCTGGTCGAGCCGTGCCAGCGCATCATTGACCGCAGTCACGAGCGGCACGACTTCCAGCGGAATCCGCTCCACCGAGAGCCGCGCGCCGCGCTGATGGATGTCGATGCGCCGCGCCTCGTCCGCCGTGGTATCGAGCCCCCTGAACGCGCGCTGCACGATCATCGGCGTCGCGATGAATGTCGCCGTCCCCATCAGCAGCAGGCCGGGCAGGGCGATGCCGAGGAACGCAAGCGACGTCGTCAACAGCGCCTTGGCGCCCGTCAGTCGTCCCTGCGTCGCCGTGATGATTTGCACATGGCCGGCATCGGTGTCGACCCGCTTCAGCCGCGCCGCCGGCTTGCGCGGATCGTCCTCGAACATCTGCCAGCCGAGCCGGGCCTGGCTGATCTGGTCGAGGCCGGCGCCGATCGCGGCGAATTCGGCCGGCACGGCGCCTTCGCTGAGGACGCGACCCTGCCGGTCGCGGACCAGGAACCAGAGATCGGGCGTCTCGCCGCGCAACTGCGTCAGCTCGGCCGTCGGCCGCAGGGCCAGCGCGCCTTGCGCATCGCGCGTGAGCGCGCGCTGGACGACATCGATGACACGGTCCTCGTCGCGCCCGGCGAGCACGAAGCCCGATGCGCACAACGCTCCGACCACGACCGCAACCAGTGCAAGGAGCAGTGCGGCCTGGAGCGATAGCAGGCGCCAGCTCAGCCGTGAGCGCAGGCAATAGGGATCGTGGTGTTTGCTCATGGCAGCTTCTTGAGGAGATAGCCAACGCCGCGAATCCCATGGATCTCGACGCCCGCCTCGGCATCCGCGAGCTTTCGCCTGAGCCGCGAGACGTGCGTGTCGAGCGCGTTCGACTGGATCTCGTCGTCGAAATTGTAGACCGCTTCTTCCAGGGCCGAGCGCAGCACGGTGCGCCCCATGCGGCGGATCAGGGCTTCGAGCACCAGGAGCTCCCGGCGCGGCAGCTCGAACGGCGCACCGTCGATGCTGGCTTCGCGATGACTGAGGTCGAAGGCGATGCGGCCGGCACGGATGATTTCGGGAGACAGGCCCGCGGGCCGCCGCAGCACTGCACGCAGGCGTGCGAGCAGCTCCTCGACCGCGAACGGTTTTGCAAGATAGTCGTCGGCGCCGCTGTCGAGCCCGGCAATGCGGTCGGCGAGTTCGCCGCGCGCGGTGAGGACGATGATCGGCACGCCGTCGGCGCGCGCGCGAAGCTTGGGGATCAACGCGAGGCCGTCGCCATCGGGAAGCTGGCGGTCGAGCAGGACCGCGGCATGGACGTCGGCGGAAATGGCCTCTTCCGCCTCGGCGAGCGTCGGGGCATGGTCCACCACCATGTCGTAGCGCTTCAGCGCCGAGGCCAGCGCGCCGGCCATTTCCGCCTCATCCTCGACGAGCAAGATCCGCATGTATGGGCACCTGAACCACAACTGAGCCTTTGTAGCGGCCCGATCATTGCGGCAGCATTGCGGGGTCTGCCGCAGTACCGGAAGCTCAAGCCATGCGCAGAACGCCACAGGGGCGGCCGGGCGGCGCTCAAGACACCGTCGGGGCCAGCCGCTATAACCGCCCGACCTGTTCAGGGAGGAGCCAAGAATGATCTACGAAATGCGCATCTATCGCTGCGTGCCCGGCCGCCTGCCGGCGCTCTTGAAGCGGTTCGAGACGGTCACGCTGAAACTGTGGGAGAAGCACGGCATCAAGCAGGCCGGGTTCTTCACCACGCTGATCGGCGAATCCAACCAGGAGCTGACCTATTTCCTGGCCTGGGACTCGCTCGCCGAGCGCGAGACGAAGTGGGGCAAGTTCATGACCGATCCGGACTGGATGAAAGCACGCGCCGAGAGCGAAGCGGATGGCCAGATCGTCGGCAACATCGTCAGCCAGCTCCTGACGCCGACGGCCTTCTCGGCGGTGAAGTAGGAACCTGCCGATACTAGGGCGGCGCCGGCAGCCCCGGCGCAACCCTGATATTCTGACAGCCCGCGCCGAATAGGGTTGATCCGACCCTCATGGCGGCTATGGTCGCGCCGAAACGAGGGATTTGCCTTGAGCTCTTCGACGTCAGCGGCGCCGGTCGTCACCATCGGCAAGGTCAATTTCGGCAATGACCTGCCGATCTCGATCATTGCAGGACCCTGCCAGCTCGAAAGCCGCCAGCATGCGCTGGAGGTGGCCTCCGCGCTGAAGGAGATCGCCGCGCGGCTGAACATCGGTCTCGTCTACAAGACCTCCTTCGACAAGGCCAACCGCACCAGCGCGTCCGCCGCGCGCGGCCTTGGTCTTGCGCAGTCGCTGCCGATCTTCGCGGAGATCCAGTCCTCGCTCGGCCTGCCGGTCCTGACCGACGTGCACGAAGCCACGCAATGCGCCGAGGTGGCGCAGGCCGTCGACATCCTGCAGATCCCGGCCTTCCTGTGCCGGCAGACCGATCTGCTGCTGGCGGCGGCCGCCACCGGCAAGGTCGTCAACGTCAAGAAGGGCCAGTTCCTCGCGCCCTGGGACATGGCCAATGTCGTGACCAAGATCACGGGCGCGAACAACCCGAATGTGCTGGTGACGGAGCGTGGCGCGTCCTTCGGCTACAACACGCTGGTCTCCGACATGCGCGCGCTGCCGATCCTGGCGCGCACGACCGGCGCGCCCGTGATCTTCGACGCCACCCATTCGGTGCAGCAGCCGGGCGGGAAGGGGACGTCCTCGGGTGGCGAGCGCGAATTCGTGCCGGTGCTGGCGCGCGCGGCGGTGGCGGTCGGCGTTGCCGGCGTCTTCATCGAGACCCATCCCGATCCCGATCGGGCGCCCTCCGACGGCCCCAACATGGTGCCGCTGCGCGAGTTCGAGGGGCTGATCGCTCAGCTGATGGCGTTCGACGCGCTGGCCAAGAATACGTCCAAGAATACGAAGGGCATCACGCGCTGATGCACCAGCCTGTGATAGGGCCGTCCGCCGATCAGAAGTTTCCGCCCGCGATCAACATCATCGCGCTCGCCAGCTTCTCGGCGGCGTTGTCGACGCGGGCGCTCGATCCAGTTCTGCCGCACGTCGCCGAGGATTTCTCGGTCAGCATCACGACCGCCGCCAGCATCGCGGCGGGCTATGCCTTGATCTACGCGCTGGTCCAGCCAGTGATCGGCGCCGCTGCCGATCTGTTCGGCAAGGCGCGCCTGATGACGCTGTGTCTGGCGCTGCTCGGCGTCGCCTGCATTCTCGGCGCGATCGCGACGACTTTCTCGGGCCTGTTCGCAAGCCGCATCCTGGCCGGCATCGCCTCCGGCGGCGTGTTTCCGGTTGCGCTCGGTCTCACCGCCGACCTCGTTGCGCCAGCCAAGCGGCAGGTCGCGATCGGGCGCACGCTGGCGGGTTCGATGACCGGAAATCTGCTCGGCGCGAGTGCCTCCGGCATCATCGGCGATCTCATCGGCTGGCGCGGCGTGCTCATGATCCTCGGCGGGCTCGGTCTGATCGCGGCCGTTGCCGTGGCCGCCGGCTTCCGCGGTGCCGCGCTGACGGCGCCCCCGAAAACCGACCTGAAGACCTTGCGCCAGGGCTACCGCACCATCTTCGCCAATCCCAACACGCGCTATTGCTACTCGGCGGTGTTCGTCGAGGGCTGCTGCGTGTTCGGCCTGTTTCCCTTCATCGCCGCGCTGCTGTTCGATCTCGGCGAGAAGTCGCTGTCGATCGCGGGCATCGTGATCGCGGGCTTTGCCATCGGCGGGCTGTTCTACACGTTCACGGTCTCGCGCTTTCTGCCCTGGCTAGGCGTCAAGGGCATGATGATCGCGGGCGCGAGCCTCGTCGCCCTCCAGCTCGGCGCGCTTGCCTTCGGTCCCGGATGGAAGCTGCAATTCGCCAGCATGCTGGCGATGGGCTGGGGCTTCTACATGATCCATGGTTGCTTGCAGGTGTTCGCCAGCGAGCTGTCGATCGGCGCGCGGGCGACGGCGATGTCGCTGCATTCGTTCTTCTTCTTCATGGGGCAGACGGTCGGCCCGATCGCCTATGGTTTTGGCCTTGCGCATGCCGGCAAGGTGCCGACCCTGAGCGTGAGCGCGGCGATCATGGTGCTGCTGGGCCTCGTCTGCGCCCGGCTGCTCAAGCCGCGTGCGCCGTCGGACGCGCGGGCCTGACGGAAGTATCGCGCTACAGAGCGGCCGCTGCGGGTTCCCCGGAGGAAGAGGACGGATGTGGGAGAATAACCCTCCTTCCAAAGTAGAAAATCTCGCGGCTTGATTGTGCATCGCAACCGCTGGTAGGCCATTTCTGACTGAGGGCTTACTTAATGCGATTTTTTTACTGGTGGCGGGACCGGAAGTATCCGGACGCCGAGTTGGCGTGGCATGAGTGCGCACCGCCAATCATTCCGCGACGAACGGTTGATGGCGGCTGGACTGATAGCTCGCTTTATCCGGGGAAGACTTGGCGGCGGCGAGGCGTTGGTGGAAAGTGGGAGTATCGCCAAGATCCGCAGGCGCCTGAAGATATAGGCCGCGATCAATGGTAAGCGGCATGACCCGCAGAGAGAAGATCGCGCTGGGCGTTATATCGATCGCCGTGTTGGTTCTCTCTGCAATCCTATTAGCATCGAACATCTAGGCCACGGTGCGGTTGCTTGTGGAGATGCCGCGAGAGCCGCGCGGTCCGAGTGAGTCCTTCGACCAGCTCACATGAATCGACCGTGTGGCCGAAGCGAGGACAGGTCGCCCTGATCTGACCTATTTTTCGTGGAAGAGTTGTCGAGCCCTCCTCTCGAAGCCGAGCCAGCTCGCCGCCCGCGAGCTCGACGTCCACGGTTTCGTAAGCCAGATGAAAGCGGTGGCAGAAGCCGCACACCGCTGCGACCGCCGCGGTTCTCTAAAGAGAGGAACTTATCATCTATTGCGAGAGGCCGTGTTCCGGCTTGCGCAACCGGAGATCGAATTGTGGGGGCACAACTAAGAAAGACAGATAGAGGGACGCATTTCCATGGCTGGAACGATCGAGCTATTTGACAAGGTCTTTCGCCAAAATCCTTATTTGCCGAAGCTTCCTTGGCTTCGAGATCTGCTTCGTAAACCGTATCACTGGATCATCGGGCATGCCGGAAAAGAAGGCCTGACTCTCAATGTCGGCAGGTCATTTCCGATCCAGGTTCCCCCAAAGTACCTCGCGAAAGAGATGGTCGACTACGAGGTCGAGGCGTGCCGCGCGATGCGGGAGTGGTTCGACACCCATAACGGCTGCTACTTCGTCGACATTGGCTGCTCCTTCGGCTTCATGACCGCCGGCGCGCTGTTTGCTGATCCTGCCTGCAGGGTTGTCGCAATCGACTCGGAAGCAAAAAACCTCGGCGTGCTCGACGCGATGTGCTCGCTTGCTCCCGGCGTTGCCTCGCGATTGCGCGTCATCCGGGCGCTCGTCGGCGAAGACGCCCCTCCGGTCAAAACCCTGTCCCAACACGTCGCCGACACACGTGCTGTCCTGGCTTCCGACCCCAACGTGACTGGAAATCCTCAATGGACGCTGGAGCATGTGATCACGCTTGATGATCTCGCCGCAGACGTTCCCAGGGTGTCCCTCGACAGCCTGTTGCTTGAAGAACTGCAAGCAAACAGAGAGCGCGCGTGCCTCGTCAAATGTGACGTCGAGGGCGGAGAAATGATCGTCCTGCGTGGCTTGAATCGGATCCTGCAGGACATCAAGCCGATGTTGATGCTAAGTGTCCACCCTCCGTTCCTCCCGAAGTTTGGGACCTCCGCAGACGAAATCTCACGATTCCTTGGCGAATGTGGTTACGACCATCGATTGATCGCGGTCGATCACGAAGAACACTGGCTCTGCTTGCCACGGTAGGCGCTGCATAATCATATGGACGCGCCCCTCAGCGGTTGAGCTCGCGCTAGCCCCGCCCGCGATACGGCGCGACGCCCTGCTCGGGCACCCACAGGCCTTTCGGCACGCGGCCGGTCTGCCAGAACACGTCGATCGGGATGCCGCCGCGCGGATACCAATAGCCGCCGATGCGCAGCCATTTCGGCTTGATCTCGCTCGCGATACGCTTGCCGATCATCACGGTGCAGTCCTCGTGAAAGGCGCCGTGATTGCGGAAGCTCGCGATGTAGAGCTTGAGCGATTTCGACTCCAGCAGCCACTGGCCCGGCGCGTAGTCGATCATCAGATGCGCGAAATCCGGCTGCCCCGTGACCGGGCAGAGCGAAGTGAATTCCGGCACGGTGAAGCGCACCAGATAGTCGGTGCCCATTTGCGGATTGGGCACGCGGTCGAGCTGGGCTTCTTCCGGCGTGTGGGGCCATTCGACCGCGCGGCCGAGCTGGAGGGATTTTTTCGCCATCGTCACATCCTGTTCGAGCATGATCCGGTCTTCCGAAAGATCATGCTCAACGAAAAACGGGAACGCGATAAGATCGCGCTCCAGAGGGTGCCGGGATGGACGCAAATGCCGCTGCCGTCAACCGGCAGCGATCGTCTGGATCATGACGATCCGGTAGTTGCCGGACTCGCAGCCCCAGAGTTCGCCGGGGCGGCCGTCGAGTTGGCGGACATTGGCATTGGCCTTGTTGCTGGCGAACACGTTGAACGCCTCGGTGGCGGGATCGAAGCGGACGATCGCGTTGGCGGAGAAATCGGTGAGCCAGACCTTGTCCTTGTTATCGACATAAACCGCATAGGTGCGGGGGCGTTCGCCCGGCAGCTTCCACGTTTTCCATGAGCCGTCGGCGGGATCGTGCACCGACACGTGCCCGCTATTCCACTCGCTGACCCAGATCCGGTTCTTCGAATCCGACCAGACCCGCCGCGAGCCCTGGTCCGGCGTCGGCGGTTCGACCACGCTGGCGTTGCCGGTCGCAAGATCGATCCTGGCGATGTAGCTGCCGGCGAGCGAGGCGTACCAGACGTCGCCCTTGGGCGTCACCGCGATGCCGTAGGGGCCGACGCCCTTCGCTGCCTTGAACACATCCATCTCGCCCGATGTCGGCTTGAGCCGGCCGTAGTAGCCGGACTGGCCGGTGAACCAGTAGGTGCCGGTCTTGTCGAACACGCCGGTGTTGAGATTGGCGTAGGCGAACTTTTCCGGCAGTCGGAACAGCGTGACCTTGAGATCAGACGGATCGACCCGCGCGATCGCGTTCTGGCCACCCTCGGTGATCCAGGGCGCGCCGTCGGGGCCGATGGTGACGCCGTGCGGAGCGGCGCCCTGGCCGAGGCTGACGGTCTTGAAGCTGCCATCCCGGGGATCGAGCCTGCCGAGCAGGCCCTTGCCCTGGGCCGTGAACCAGACCGTGCCGTCGGGCGCGGGGGCGAGGTCGTGCAGGCCAATGCCGGCGCTAATGGGGAAATATTTCGTCCGGAACGGACCCTCCTGCGCAAAAGATGGGCGGGTCGCGAGGAGGGCGGCGCTCGAGGCAAGAAACCGGCGGCGATTCATGGCGTTACCCCGACTGTCTCAGTTTGAGGTTGGACGCGCAGATCAGGCGGGGTGAAGCTTAGTCCGAGCCACTTCACGCGTCAGTCGAAGCCCGCCCTCCAAGCGTTCACATTTGCTTGCGGCCCGTGTAAGACCCGCGGCACCGATCAGCCCTAACGAACGGAAGTGCACATCATGACCGCCATCATCGACATTATCGGCCGCGAAATTCTCGATAGCCGTGGCAATCCCACCGTTGAGGTCGACGTCGTGCTGGAAGATGGCGCGCTCGGCCGCGCTGCGGTGCCCTCCGGTGCCTCGACCGGCGCCCATGAGGCGGTGGAACTGCGCGATGGCGACAAGACCCGCTATCTCGGCAAGGGCGTCACCAAGGCGGTGGGCGCCGTCAACGGCGAGATCTTCGAGGCCCTGAGCGGCCTGGACGTCGAGCAGCAGGCCCAGATCGACCAGATCATGATCGACCTCGACGGCACGCCGAACAAGAGCCGGCTCGGGGCCAATGCCATCCTCGGCGTCTCGCTCGCCTGCGCCAAGGCGGCAGCGAACTCGCTCGACATGCCGCTCTATCGCTACGTCGGCGGCACCGCGGCGCGGCTGCTGCCGGTGCCGATGATGAACATCATCAATGGCGGCGTGCATGCCGACAATCCGATCGACTTCCAGGAGTTCATGATCCTCCCGGTCGGCGCGTCCTCCTTCGCCGAGGGCCTGCGCTATGGCGCCGAGGTCTTCCACACGCTGAAGTCGGAGCTGAAGAAGGCCGGCCACAACACCAATGTCGGCGACGAGGGCGGCTTCGCCCCGAACCTGCCGTCGGCGGACGCCGCGCTCGAATTCGTCATGAACGCGATCGGCAAGGCCGGCTACAAGGCCGGGACCGACATCGTGCTCGGCCTCGACTGCGCCTCGACCGAGTTCTTCAAGGACGGCAAGTACGTCTATGAGGGCGAGGGCAAGACCCGCTCGATCTCCGAGCAGGCCAAGTACCTCGCGGACCTCGTCGGCCGCTATCCGATCGTGACGATCGAGGACGGCATGTCGGAGGACGACATGGACGGGTGGAAGGAACTGACCGATCTCATCGGCAAGAAGTGCCAGCTCGTCGGCGACGACCTCTTCGTCACCAACGTCAAGCGCCTCGCCGAAGGCATCAAGGCCGGCCGCGCCAACTCGATCCTGATCAAGGTCAACCAGATCGGCACGCTGACCGAGACGCTCGCCGCTGTCGAGATGGCGCACAAGAACGGCTATACCTCCGTCATGTCGCACCGCTCCGGCGAGACCGAGGATTCCACCATCGCCGACCTCGCGGTCGCCACCAATTGCGGTCAGATCAAGACCGGCTCCCTTGCACGTTCCGATCGCACCGCCAAATACAACCAGCTCCTGCGCATCGAGCAGCAACTCGGCAAACAGGCGCTCTATGGCGGCAAGGCGGCACTGAAGGCGCTGGCGTAAGCCAGCGTCACCGCGCGAAGCGCGAAACACGGACAGGGAGGATCGGACATGAGCGACGGCAAGACCGGACTGCAACTGCGTTCGCTGCTCAAGAAGAGCGGCGAACTGGAATTGTCCCTCGTGAATGTCCCGACTCCGGAGCCGGCGGACGACGAGGTCGTGGTCCGCGTCGAGGCGACGCCGATCAATCCGTCCGATCTCGGCCTGTTGATCGGCGCGGCCGACATGTCGGCCGCCAGGGCGTCCGGCACCAAGGAGATGCCGGTCATCACCGCGACGATGCCGGAGGGCGCGATGCGGATGATGGCGGCGAGGTTCGACCAGTCACTTCCGGTCGGCAATGAGGGCGCCGGCACGGTGATCGCGACCGGTGCGTCGGATGCTGCGAAAGCGCTGATGGGCAAGACGGTGTCGATGATCGGCGGCGCCATGTACACGCAATATCGCGTGCTCAAGGTCCGCGACGTCATGGAGCTGCCGGCGGGCACCACGGCCGCAGACGGCGCGTCCTGGTTCGTCAATCCGCTGACCGCGCTCGGCATGACCGAGACGATGCGGCGCGAGAACCACAAGGCGCTGGTGCACACGGCCGCGGCCTCGAACCTTGGCCAGATGCTCAACAAGATCTGCATCAAGGACGGCATCGGCCTCGTCAACATCGTCCGCAGCAAGGAGCAGGCCGACATCCTGCACAAGATCGGCGCCAAGCACGTCGTCGATTCCTCCGCGCCGAGCTTCATGGACGATCTCACCAATGCGCTGGTCGAGACCGGCGCCACGATCGCCTTCGACGCCATCGGCGGCGGCAAGCTCGCAAGCCAGATTCTCACGGCGATGGAGGTCGCGGCCAACAAGACCGCGAAGGAATACAGCCGCTACGGCTCCAACGTGTACAAGCATGTCTACATCTACGGCAGTCTCGACACGCGTCCGACCGAGCTGAACCGGTCGTTCGGCCTGAGCTGGGGCGTTGGCGGCTGGCTGTTGACGCCGTTCCTCCAGAACATCGGTCCGGCCGAGATCGGCCGCCTGCGCCAGCGCGTGGCGTCGGAGCTCAAGACCACCTTCGCCAGCCACTACACCAAGGTGGTGTCGCTGACCGAGGTGCTCGATCCCGCCAACATCGCGCTGTACGCCAAACGCGCCACCGGCGAAAAATTCCTCATCAACCCAAATAAATAATCGTGACGTGCAGCGGCGTCCGGGCCTGATCGAACTTACGCCTGAGCGGTGGGGCGGATAACGATCTCGCCGACGTCCACGCTATCCGGCTGCGCTATCGCGAAGGCCATCGCTTCCGCGATGGCGCTAGCCGGAATTGCGATCGCCTTCATGCTTGCCTGCCCTTGCTCCCGTAACGCCGAATCCGTCATGGAGGACGGCAGTTCGGTGTCGACGTAACCGGGGGAGATGTTCGTCACCCGAAGGGCCGGGCCGGCCTCCTGACGAAGCCCTTCGGAGATCGCCCTGACGGCATTCTTTGATCCCGCATAGACGGCCATCGTTGGAACGATCTTGATGCCGGAGGTCGACAATGTATTGACGAAATGGCCGAAGCCCTGGCGACGGAAGACGGGCAGGGCGGCAGCTATTCCGTAGAGCACGCCCTTCACGTTCACGTCTATCATGTCATCCCAGTCGTCGACCCTCAGATCATCCAGTCGGGAAATCGGCGCGATCCCGGCATTGTTGATCAGGACATCCAGCTTTCCGTACCGGTCTCTCGCCAGATCGACCAGCGCGGCGACATCGTCGCGTCGTCGAACGTCAGTGACGCGAGACAAAGCCTCTCCGCCCGTTGACGCAATGCTCGCGGCCAGCGTTTCCAGCCTCTCGGCGCGCCTCGCGCCGAGGATCACGACGGCGCCCCGTTCGGCGAGAAGTCTGGCGGCGGCTTCGCCAATACCGCTGCTCGCGCCCGTAATCGCGATGACCTTGCCTGCGATACCCGTCATGGATGTTCCTTCCAGCGTGTTGCGAGATGAACTTCGCATCGGGATCGCGGATGATCTATGCTCAAAGCGCTCGAAAATCGTCGAGATCGGATCAAGCGATCGGATTGAGTATCGGATTGAGCCTTGGACCCAGCGCACGACCCTCTGTCTCAAGTCTTCTCGCTCCTGGATGTTCGCGCCGCGCGCTGCACGCGGTTCGCGGCCGGCGGCAATTGGTCGTATCGGTTCCCGGCCAAGCCCGCCCTGAAGTTCGGTGCGGTCATCCGCGGTGATTGCTGGATCGACTTCGGCGACGAAGCCAGTCACCGGCTCGCCACCGGCGACTGTTTTCTGCTGGCGAATGCACCGGCCTATGTCCTGGCCAATGACGAAGACGTGGCGCCCGAAGACGGGATAGCTTCGTTCGATTGGGCGCAATCCGACGTCGCGCGTCGCGGGGGCAGCGACACCGTTCTTCTTGCGGGCAGTTTTGCGATCGAAGCGTCAGGCGCCGAATTGCTGCTCGATGCGCTGCCCCGCTTTCTGCTCATACCGTCGCGCAGTCCGTCGGCAACCGTCATTCAGTCCACGCTGCAGATTCTCGATCTCGAGATCAGGGGAACGGGAATCGGCGCGGACGTTCTCACCGACAGGCTCGCCGACGTCCTGCTCATCCAGGTGCTCCGTGCGGCGCTGGATCAGAGCGCCAGCGAAGGCTTCGGATGGATCGGCGCATTGGTCGATGCGAGGATCGGCAAGGCGATCAGGTTGATGCATGCGGACGTCGCCCACCCCTGGACCCTGGATGCGTTGGCCGGCGCAGCCGCCATGTCGCGATCCGCATTTTCGAGGCGGTTCAAGTCATTGGTGGGGCTGG
Organism: Bradyrhizobium genosp. SA-4 str. CB756; assembly: GCF_000473125.1. NCBI lineage: Bacteria > Pseudomonadati > Pseudomonadota > Alphaproteobacteria > Hyphomicrobiales > Nitrobacteraceae > Bradyrhizobium > Bradyrhizobium genosp. SA-4. The sequence continues at coordinate 2,833,441 of NZ_KI421499.1, forward strand.
CGCCGCTCGACTATTTGCTTCGATGGCGCATGCGACTTGCATGCGATCGGCTGCGTCGTGGAGCGACGAGTTCGGCAACCGCGACGCAGGTCGGGTACTCTTCGGAGAGCGCCTTCGGGCATGCCTTCAAACGCGTCTACGGCCATGCACCGAAGCGGTATTGGCGCAGACATGCCACTGGCGAAAAATTCCCCACCACTTCGAATAAATAATCGTGACGAGCGGCGGCACGTCACCGAAAGAAGGTCTTGCCTTCTGAGCGAAGCTGGAGATTATTCCGCCGCCATTGAAAGCGGAAAAACCGCAGGGCGCTCAGAAGGGGACCTCTCCATGACTGATCTCAATCGCCGTCATCTGCTCGCAGGCGCCGCCGCCATCGGCGCGGCTGCCGCCACCGGGCTTCGCCCGACCATCGCCGATGCCTCGGTGCCGCCAGCCGGGACACAGGCGCCGGGCTTCTATCGCTACAAGGTCGGCAGCATCGAGTGCACCTCGATCAATGACGGTGCGCGCACCTTCCCGATGCCCGACAAATTCGTCAGCAACCTGTCGAAGGAGGAGGCGCTCGCCGCAGGCGAGGCCGCCTACATGCCCAAGGGCATGGTCACGGTGCCGTTCAACCCGCAGCTCATCAACACCGGCCCCAAGCTGGTGCTGATCGACGCCGGCAACGGCGTCGCCAATCTCGAGCCGAGCAAGGGCGCGGTCGGCCGCACGCTGCAGAACCTCCAGGCCGCCGGCGTCGATCCCAAGAGCATCGATGTGGTGCTGCTCTCGCATCTGCATCCCGACCACACCAACGGCATTCGCCTCGCCGACGGCGCGCTCGCCTTCCCGAATGCGGAGATCATGGTGCCGGGCAAGGACTGGGAGTTCTGGACCAGCGCTGACAACGCCGCCAAGGCCGAGTCCAATCCGATGATGAAGAACTACTTCGCCAACGTGAAGAAGACCTTTGACGGCCTCGAGTCCAAGGTCACGAAATACGAGTGGGGCAAGGAAGTCGCGCCGGGCATCACCTCGATCGCGACGCCGGGCCACACGCCGGGTCACACCTCGTTCGCGGTCGCCTCCGGCGACAAGAAGGTCCTGATCCAGTCCGACGTCACCAACATTCCGGAATTCTTCCTGCGCAATCCGGATTGGCACGTAGCGTTCGACAACGATCCCGCGCTGGCGCAGGAGACCCGCCACAAATTCTACGACATGGCCGCGGCGGAGAAGGCCACTGTCGTCGGCTTCCACTTCACCTTCCCCTCGGTCGGCCATGTCGAGAAGGACGGCGCCAAATATCGCCTGATCCCGTCGGCGTGGAATCCGACGATCTGAGTGGATTTGCAGATTCGCACGAAAGATCGGGCCGCCACTTTGCGGCCCGATTGTTTTTGGTCACCATCTGCTTTCGCGAAACGCAGCGTTTCCAAATCGGACCGGTTCATGCACTTGCATCCATCGATCCGGATCGCTTAAGTGCCGCCCCGGCACTCCCGCTCAAGCCCTCAAGGACACTCCATGGCCTACAACATCGTCGTCATCGCCGGCAGCCTGCGCAAGGACAGCTTTTCGCTGAAGATCGCCAATGCGCTGGCAAAACTCGCGCCTGCCTCGCTCAAACTCGAGGTCGTCACCCTCGGGGGCATCTCGTTCTTCAACCAGGACCTCGAGGGCGCGCCGCCGGCCGACTGGCTGGCCTTCCGCGACAAGCTCCAGAAGTCCGACGGCGTCATCTTCGTCACCCCCGAATACAACCGCGCGATCCCGGGCGTCCTCAAGAACGCCATCGACGTCGCCTCGCGCCCCTATGGCAAGAGCTCGTTCAACGGCAAGCCGGTCGGCATCGTCTCGAACTCGCCGGGCCCGCTCGGCGGCGTCAGTGCGGCCAAGACGCTGCAGAACATCCTGCCGGGCATTGCCGGCCCGATCATGCAGCAGCCGGAGACCTATCTGAACGCGGTCGGCGATGCCTTCGATGCGGAGGGCAACCTGACCAAGGACTCGCTCAAGCCCGTGCTCCAGGCCTATATCGACGCCTTCGCCGCGCACGTCGCGAAGCACCACGGCTGAGGCTCTCCGCTTAAGCTTGCTCAACCTCTCCGTCATGCCCGGCCTTGTGCCGGGCATCCACGTTCTTCGTCGCCGCGGGCCAAGGCGTGGATGGCCGGGACAAGCCCGGCCATGACGATGGGGTCGGCAGACCGACGAACGGGCAGGGCGCACTAACACTCCCTTAACCAAGCTGCCCCATCTTCCCGAGATGGTCTCCCGCGCGCGCCTGAAATCGATCCTGACCGGCCTTGCCCTCTATGCGATGGCGGTCGCGATCGTCGGCTATTTCGGCGTCAACGCCTATACCGGCAAATACGGCCTCAACGCCCGCCAGGAGCTCGACCAGGAGATCATCGCGCTGACGAGCGAGCTGGCGCAGCTCAAGCGCGAGCGCGCCAGGAGCGAGCAGCGCGTGTCGCTGCTGCGCACCGACAAGATCGATCCCGACATGCTGGACGAGCGGGCGCGCTTCCAGCTCGACTACGTCAATCCGCATGATCTCGTTCGGATGATCCCGGCCAAGTAGCGCTTTCCGCTCCATTCGAAAGCCGCATCGAAAGCCGCTGCCGAAATCCGGCACGCGTCGATCAATTCTACCGAAAGTCGCAAGCATGGAACCGGACTGCCGCTTGACGGCAGTGCCGGCGCTGGCTCATGGCTTTCTATGCTGTCGGCCTGAGTTGACGCAGATCAACCGGGTCGTGCCGGCACAGCCTAGACTGCCACCCGGAGGAAACAGTGATGAATGGGCCAATGTCCCGGCATCACGCGGCCCGTGTCGAGGCCGCCATTGCGTCAGGCCAGGCCGCGCGTTCCGCGCTGGTGGCCTCATGGTGCCGTTCGTCCCGCTTGCATCATCTCGATCCCGCCGGCCGCAATCTGCCGGTGCGGCTCAGCGACGCCGAGTTGCGGCAGGCGCGCGAGCGCATCGCGCCGCTGCTTGCCGCCGCGCAAGGCGCCATGGACCGGCTCTACCAGGCTGTCGGCGCGGCCGGTTGTTGCGTGTTGCTCGCCGACGGCGAGGGCGTGCCGGTCGACCGCCGCGGCACGCCGGCCGACGATGCCACGTTTCAGTCCTGGGGCCTGTGGACCGGTGCACTCTGGAGCGAGGAGCATGAGGGCACCAACGGCATCGGCACCTGCGTCGTCGAGCAGCGGCCGCTGACGATCGACCGTGATCAGCACTTCTTCACCCGCAACACGCTGCTGAGCTGCACCGCCGTTCCGATCTACGATCACGAGGCAGCTTTCGCCGGCGTGCTCGACGTCTCCTCCTGCCGCGCCGACCGCACCGATGCGTTCTCCAGCCTGATCGCGCTCGCGGCCGGCGAGGCGGCAAGGCGCATCGAGGCCGACTTGTTTCGCCGGGCGTTTGCTCATGCCCGCATCGTGCTGACGCAAGGTCCGGACGGCCAGTCGATCGGCCTCGTCGCGGTCGATGCGGACGATCTCGTGATCGGCGCGACCCGCACCGCCCGCGCGGGACTGGGGATCGCGCCGGGCAGGGCGATGCGGCCGGTGCCCGCGGCCGATCTGCTCGGTGGCGATGCCGCGCATGATCACCTTGCCGGCGGCCAGCGCGCGGTGTTGCAGCGGGCGCTGCTCCGCGCCGGCGGCAATGTCTCGGCCGCCGCCAAAGCCCTCGGCGTCAGCCGCGCCACGCTGCACCGGAAGCTGAAGCGGTTCGATATCAGGCATTAGGCCATCGTCCTCGCAATGACGATGTGGAGGCCGCGAGCGTCCCATCTCCCCCGCGACTGTCGCAGAACTGCGACACTCCCGCCCGGCCATCGCTTCTATCAGGGCTGACAGAAACCACCTCCCGCGAGATCGTCGGCGCAAGTCGTGAATACACGGCGGATCGCGCAAACATCAACATCGGGAGTGAGCAATGAACAAGGTGGAATTCCTCGGCGTCACCCAAAGCCCCTTCGCCGAACGCTACGACAATTTCATCGGCGGCAAGTTCACAGCACCCATCGCCGGCAAATATTTCGACAATGCCTCGCCGGTGAACGGCCAGATCGTATGCAAGATTGCGCGCTCCGATGCGCAGGACGTCGAGGCCGCGCTCGATGCGGCCCATGCTGCCAAGGCCGCGTGGGGTCGCACCAGCGTCGCCGAGCGCGCCGCCATCCTGAACAAGATCGCCGACCGCATGGAGGAGAATCTCGAGCGCCTCGCGATCGCCGAGACCTGGGACAACGGCAAGCCAATCCGCGAGACCCGCGCTGCCGACCTGCCGCTGGCGATCGATCACTTCCGCTACTTCGCCGGCGTCGTCCGCGCGCAGGAAGGCTCGATCGGCGAGATCGACCACGACACCATCGCCTATCATTTCCATGAGCCGCTCGGCGTGGTCGGCCAGATCATTCCCTGGAACTTCCCATTGTTGATGGCGTGCTGGAAGCTCGCCCCCGCGCTCGCCGCCGGCAATTGCGTGGTGCTCAAGCCAGCCGAGCAGACGCCGGCCTCGATCATGGTCTGGGCCGAGATCATCGGCGATCTCCTGCCCCCAGGCGTCCTCAACATCGTCAACGGTTTTGGCCTCGAGGCCGGCAAGCCGCTGGCGTCGAGCCCGCGGATCGCCAAGATCGCCTTCACCGGCGAGACCACGACGGGCCGGCTGATCATGCAATATGCCAGCCAGAACCTCATCCCTGTCACGCTGGAGCTCGGCGGCAAGTCGCCGAATATCTTCTTCAGCGACGTCACTGCTGAAGACGACGACTTCTTCGACAAGGCGATCGAAGGCTTCGTCATGTTCGCGCTGAACCAGGGCGAGGTTTGCACCTGTCCGAGCCGGGCGCTGGTCCATGCCGACATCTACGACCGCTTCATGGAGCGGGCGCTCAAGCGCGTCGCCGCGATCAAGCAGGGCGACCCGCGCGCGGCCGACACCATGATCGGCGCACAGGCCTCCAGCGAGCAGCTCGCAAAGATCCTCTCCTATATCGATATCGGCAAGCAGGAGGGCGCCAAGGTGCTGGCCGGCGGCGGACGCGCCGAGCTCGCGGGCGATCTCGCCGGCGGCTTCTACGTCCAGCCGACGGTGTTCGAAGGCAACAACAAGATGCGCATCTTCCAGGAGGAGATCTTTGGCCCCGTGGTCTCGGTCACGACCTTCAAGACCGACGATGAGGCGCTCGCGATCGCCAACGACACGCTCTATGGCCTCGGGGCCGGCGTCTGGAGCCGCGATGCCAACCGCTGCTACCGCTTCGGAAGGGCGATCCAGGCCGGCCGGGTCTGGACCAATTGCTACCATGCCTATCCCGCGCATGCGGCCTTCGGCGGCTACAAGCAGTCGGGTGTCGGCCGCGAGACCCACAAGATGATGCTCGATCACTATCAGCAGACCAAGAACCTCCTGGTCAGCTATAGCCCGAAGAAGCTCGGCTTCTTCTGATCGGCAAGCCCTGATGGCAAGGCAGAGGCGGCGTCATGGCGGCGCCGCCTGTGCGCATCTATCATTGCGCACCCGCCGTCATCCGCCTGTCAGAGAATTGAGACAAGACGACAGGCTCGCCCTTGTGGCGTTTTGACGCGATGCTGCGCAAAGATGGAGGCTTGTCATGCAGGACAATCGTTCACGTCGGACGGTGCGTATTGGAGCGATGCTGGTCGGCGCGGCGCTCCTTCCCCTGTCGATGGCCTTCGCACAGACCGGCCCGGCTCCGGCTGGTGCCAAGCAGGTCCCGACCCTCGACGGCAAGCCCCCGCTGATCCTCGGCCATCGCGGCCTGCCGGGGTTGGTGGCCGAAGAGACCGAGGCATCGTACGAGCTTGCCGCGGCGCTCGGCACCGACGCGCTCGAAGAGGATTTGCACCTGACCAAGGACTGCGTCCTGGTGGTGCGCCATAACCCCTGGCTCAGCGACAACACCAATGTGGCCGAGGTCGCCAAGACCAACGCGACTGTTGCGGCCCGCAAGCGCACCGTGCCCGGCGTGCGCGTCAAGGCGCCGGCTTCCCCGACCGCGCCTGCTGATTATCTGACTGATCTTACGGATCCCGCCGATCCGAAATCGGTGCTGAAGTCGCTGATCGTGGACGGCGAGGACCACACCAATGACTGGTCGATCACCGACTTCACCATGGCCGAGCTGAAGGAATGGATCGCCGGCACGACCTACGATGCCGCCAACGAACGGCCAAAAGTCTTCAACGGCAAATTCCCGGTCATCAGCTTCCAGGACGTCATCGACATCGCCAAGGCCAAGGGCAAGGCGACCGGGCGTCCCATCCTGGTCTATCCCGAGACCAAGAACCCGACCTGGAACAATGCCCAGGCCATCGCAAACGGCTGCGGTGCGCCCGGCAGCCGTCCGCTCGAGGATGCCCTGATCAAGATCATCAAGGACAATGGCCTCAACACCAAGGATGCGCCCATCCTGGTCCAGAGCTTCGAGCCCGGCAGCCTGAAATATATGCGCAGCCATGGGCTTCAGACGCGGCAGGTTCAGCTCATCGACGGCAACGGCATCGACTTCAAGACCGGCAAGGTGCTGCTCAACAACATCACGAGCTCACGTCCGTTCGACTGGACGGTTGCGGGTGATGCGCGCCTCTACGATGCGATGCTGACCCCTGAGGGCCTTGCCGAGATCAAGGCCTATGCCGACGGCATCGGGCCGTGGAAGGCCTATATCGTGCCGCTCAAGATCGCGCCGTGGAAGGACAGCAACGCCGACGGCACGCCCTACAAGGGATCGACCCCGGAGGCATCGACGCAGGAGCCGACCAGCCTCGTTGCCGGTGCGCACAAGCTCGGCCTGTTCGTGCACGTCTTCACATTCCGGAACGAGAAGAAATATCTCGCCGCCGATTATCACGGCGATCCCGGTCTCGAATATCTCAAATTTTTCCGTCTCGGCGTGGATGGGGTCTTCACCGACTTCACGCACACCGGCGTTGCCGCCCGCACAGCCTATCTGCGCGAGCTCGGCTGGTAAGGCCGACGGTACGAATCGGACACGCGCCAAGGGTCTCTGCTCGTGGGATGCGCGTGTCCGATATGCTTGCCGCATCTGCTGGCACGGCCTGCATTGGCGCGGAGCTAATGTTGCCCAATCGGCGCCAAAGGTTTTGCAAAGTTTCGGCCACGTTGCAGTGCGGCATAATGAAAATCGTGCTATTCCGTTGCGGTGCTTTCCAACCGCGTTTGACTTGGGTTAGAGAGGGCTGAAGTTTTCTCTGACCCGGAATTCCCATGGCCGCACCCAAGAAAGCCGCCGCAGGCGCTGCGCAGGACAAGACCGACGGCGGTTCGCCCCCGGAATTCACCAGGGAACAGGAGCTCAAGGCGCTCCGCGACATGCTCCTGATCCGGCGGTTCGAGGAAAAGGCCGGCCAGCTCTACGGCATGGGTGCGATCGGCGGCTTCTGCCATCTCTATATCGGCCAGGAGGCCGTGGTGGTCGGCATGCAGATGGCCCTGAAAGAGGGCGATCAGGTCATCACCGGCTATCGCGACCACGGCCATATGCTCGCCACCGGCATGGACGCCAACGGTGTCATGGCCGAGCTCACGGGCCGCCGCGGCGGCTATTCCAAGGGCAAGGGCGGCTCCATGCACATGTTCAGCAAGGAGAAGCACTTCTACGGCGGTCACGGCATCGTCGGCGCCCAGGTCTCGCTCGGCACGGGCCTCGCCTTCGCCAATCACTATCGCGGCAACGACAGCGTCAGCGTCACCTATTTCGGCGACGGTGCGGCCAACCAGGGCCAGGTCTATGAGAGCTTCAACATGGCCGAGCTGTGGAAGCTGCCGGTGATCTACGTCATCGAGAACAACCGTTACGCCATGGGCACCTCGGTCTCGCGCGCCTCTGCCCAGCAAGACTTCTCCAAGCGCGGTGCGTCCTTCAACATTCCCGGCAAGCAGGTCGACGGCATGGACGTCCGCGCCGTGAAGGCTGCGGGCGACGAGGCGGCGGCCTGGTGCCGCGCCGGCAAGGGCCCCTTCATCCTGGAGATGCAGACCTACCGCTATCGCGGCCACTCGATGTCCGACCCTGCAAAATACCGCACGCGCGAGGAGGTCGAGAAGGTTCGCCACGACCAGGACCCGATCGAGCAGGTGCGCAACCGCTTGCTCGCGGCCAAGGTCAGCGAGGCCGATCTCAAGGCGATCGACGCCGAGGTGCGCGACATCGTCAATGCGTCCGCCGACTTTGCCCAGCATGATCCCGAGCCGGATGCCGCCGAGCTCTGGACCGACGTTTACCGCTGAACGCGCGCAAGCTTTCTTTTGGAGTCGATATGCCAATTCAAGTGCTGATGCCCGCGCTGTCGCCCACGATGGAGAAGGGCAACCTCGCCAAGTGGCTCAAGAAAGAGGGCGAGCAGATCAAGTCTGGCGACGTCATCGCCGAGATCGAGACCGACAAGGCGACGATGGAGGTCGAGGCGACCGATGAGGGGACGCTCGGCAAGATCCTGATCCCCGAGGGGACCGCCGACGTCGCGGTGAACACGCCGATCGCGACCATTCTCGCCGATGGTGAGAGCGCGGCTGATCTCGCGAAAGCCCCTGCACCGGCCGCGAAGGCTGCGGAGTCCGCGCCGCCCGCCGCCGCAAAGGCCGAGGCGCCAGCTCCCAAGGCTGCACCCGCGCCGCAGGCCGTCGCCGAGCCCGATCCGGAAGTGCCCGCCGGCACCGAGATGGTGACGCAGACCATCCGCGAAGCGCTGCGCGACGCCATGGCCGAAGAGATGCGCCGCGACGCCGACGTCTTCGTCATGGGCGAAGAGGTCGCCGAATATCAGGGCGCCTACAAGGTCACGCAAGGCCTGCTCCAGGAATTCGGCGCCAAGCGCGTCATCGACACCCCGATCACCGAGCACGGCTTTGCCGGCGTCGGCGTCGGTGCCGCCATGACGGGCCTGAAGCCGATCGTCGAGTTCATGACCTTCAACTTCGCCATGCAGGCGATCGACCAGATCATCAACTCCGCGGCCAAGACGCTCTACATGTCCGGCGGCCAGATGGGCTGCTCGATCGTGTTCCGCGGGCCCAACGGTGCGGCAGCCCGCGTCGCCGCGCAGCACAGCCAGGATTATTCGTCCTGGTACTCGAACATCCCGGGCCTCAAGGTCGTCGCGCCGTTCTCGGCCGCCGATTACAAGGGCCTGCTCAAGGCCGCGATCCGCGATCCCAATCCGGTGATCTTCCTCGAGAACGAGGTGCTCTACGGCCACACCGGTGAGGTGCCGAAGCTCGACGATTTCGTGATCCCGATCGGCAAGGCGCGCATCGTGCGCTCGGGCTCCCACGTCACCATCATCTCCTGGTCGAATGGCATGACCTATGCGCTCAAGGCCGCCGACGAGCTCGCCAAGGAGGGCATCGAGGCCGAGGTGATCGACCTGCGCACGCTGCGCCCGATGGATACCGAGACCATCGTCAACTCCGTCAAGAAGACGGGGCGCGCCGTCACCGTGGAAGAGGGCTGGGCCCAGAGCGGCGTCGGCGCCGAGATCGCCGCGCGCATCATGGAGAACGCCTTCGACTATCTCGACGCGCCGGTTACGCGCGTCTCCGGCAAGGACGTGCCGATGCCGTATGCCTCCAACCTGGAGAAGCTCGCGCTGCCCTCGGCGGCGGAAGTGGTCGAGGCCGCCAAAGCCGTCTGCTACAGGTAGACCATGGCGGGCCCCAAGGAGCAGCCACTGCCACCCGACGTCATGACCCGCGAGGATGCGGTCGAGATCCTGCGCGTGTTCGTGCTGGACGGCGGGCTGTCGATGGCGTTCCAGCGGGCCTTCGAGGAGCCCGACATGTGGGGGCTGCTGCTGGTCGATCTCGCCCGGCACGCCGCGCGCGCCTATGCGCGCGAGAGCGAATATACCGAGGAAGACGCGCTGAACCGGATCCTCGACATGTTCCAGGCCGAGATCGAGCGTCCCACCGACACCGGCACGACGACGCCGCGCGGGAAGGGGCACTGACCGTGGCGATCGAATCCCATCATTACGATTTCATGCTAGAGGCGATCCGCGAGGCGCAGGACTCGATTGCGCAGGGCGGCCTGCCGATCGGCGCCGTGCTGACGCGCGACAACAAGATCATCGCCCGCGGCCACAACAACCGCGTGCAGGAGAACAACGTCATCCTGCACGGCGAGATGAGCTGCCTGCGTGCGGCCGGCGCGATCTCGTTCCACGACACCGTCATGTACACCACGCTGTCGCCGTGCTCGATGTGCGCCGGCGCGCTCGCTTTGTTCAAGGTCAAGCTCGTGGTGATCGGGGAATCCGTCACCTTCGAGGGCTCCAAGGACATTCTCGACAAGTTCGGCATCCCCTGGATCGATCTTGCCGACGACCGCTCCATCACCATGATGAAGACGTGGCGTTCCAATCCCGCCAATGAGCGCCTGTGGCAGGGGGACATCGGCAACTAAACCTGGTCCTGTTCGTCCTCGCTCTCGGGGACGACGTTTTGAGAAGTTCTTCGTGAGGTCAGCATGCCCATCAACATCCTGATGCCCGCTCTCTCGCCGACGATGGAGAAGGGCAACCTCGCCAAGTGGCTGAAGAAGGAAGGCGACAAGGTCAAATCCGGCGACGTCATCGCCGAGATCGAGACCGACAAGGCGACCATGGAGGTCGAGGCCATCGACGAGGGCACGATCGCCAAGATCCTGGTGCCCGAAGGGACGCAGGACGTGCCCGTCAATGACGTGATCGCGGTGCTCGCCGGCGAGGGCGAGGATGTGAAGGCGGCCGGCGCCGCCAAGCCGAGCGCCTCAGCCGCGCCGCCGAAAGCCGCTGAGGCTCCCGCGGCTGCTGCGGCTCCCGCGCCAGCGCCCGCCGCGCCCAAGGCTGCGCCGCCGCCTGCTGCCGCACCTGCGCCGCAAGCTGCTGCGCCCGCCGCGCAAGCCAACGGCCATGGCGGCCGCGTGTTCTCCTCGCCGCTGGCGCGCCGTCTCGCCAAGGAGGCCGGCATCGATGTCGGCATGGTCACCGGCACCGGCCCGCACGGCCGCGTGGTGGCGCGCGACGTCGAGCAGGCCAAGTCCGGCAAGGGCCTCAAGGCACCTGCCGCGGCGCCGTCAGGCGCGCCCTCGATCGCGCCGACCATGTCGGACAAGCAGATCCTGTCGCTGTTCGAGCCGGGCTCCTACGACATCGTCCCGCACGACGGCATGCGCCGCACGATTGCGCAGCGTCTGACCGCATCGATCCAGAACGTTCCGCACTTCTATCTCACCATCGACTGCGACATCGGCAAGCTGCTCGCCGCGCGCGAGGAGATCAACGCCGCTGCGCCAAAGGACAAGGAGAAGAAGCCGCTCTACAAGATCTCGGTCAACGACTTCGTCATCAAGGCGATGGCGGTGGCGCTGCAGAAGATCCCGAACTGCAATGTGAGCTGGACCGAAAGCGGCATGGTCAAGCATCACCATTCCGACGTCGGCGTCGCGGTCGCGATGCCCGGCGGCCTGATCACGCCGATCATCCGCAAGGCCGAGACCAAGACGCTCTCGACCATCTCCAACGAGATGAAGGATTTCGCCGCGCGCGCCCGCTCGCGCAAGCTGAAGCCCGAGGAGTATCAGGGCGGCACCACGGCGGTCTCCAACCTCGGCATGTACGGCATCAGCCACTTCACCGCCGTGATCAACCCGCCGCATGCCACGATCCTCGCGGTCGGCACCAGCGAGGAGCGTCCCGTCGTGCGCGGCGGCAAGATCGAGATCGCGCACATGATGAGCGTGACCTTGTCCTGCGATCACCGCGCCATCGACGGCGCGCTCGGCGCCGAGCTGATCGGCGCGTTCAAGCAGCTGATTGAAAATCCCGTCATGATGATGGTCTGAGATGGCGCATGACGACGCGCTGGCCCTGGATCTCGATGCTGGTTTCGCTGATCCTCACGCTCAGCCCGTTCGGCCGCGAGATCATTGAGGCCGCCTTCTTTGCCGGTGAAGCGCTGTCGCGCAACATCTGGGGGCCGATCGCGCTCACCATCTTCGCCATCATGGCGGCAGTCATTCTCTTGGAATGGCTGATCAGAACCTTCGTCTTCAAACGCCGCGCCCGCGGCGCAACGACCGCTTGAGTTGAATGGGAGCCGCCATGGCCGACACGTCTTTCGACATCATCATCATCGGCTCCGGTCCCGGCGGCTACGTCACCGCGATCCGCGCCGCGCAGCTCGGCTTCAAGACCGCGATCGTCGAAAAATCCTATCTCGGCGGCATCTGCCTGAACTGGGGCTGCATCCCGACGAAAGCGCTGCTGCGTTCGGCCGAGATCTATCACTACATGCAGCATGCCAAGGATTACGGCCTGTCGGCGGACAACGTCTCGTTCGACCCGAAGGCGGTGGTGCAGCGTTCGCGCGGCGTCTCGAAGCGGCTGAACGACGGCGTCGGCTTCCTGATGAAGAAGAACAAGGTCAGCGTGATCTGGGGCGCCGCCTCGATCGACGCGCCCGGCAAGGTCACCGTGAAGAAGTCCGATGTCGAGGGCCCCAAGGGCTCGCTGGGCGAGGGGACTTATCAGGCCAAGCACATCATCGTCGCGACCGGTGCGCGGCCGCGCGTGCTGCCAGGGCTCGAGCCCGACAAGAAGCTGGTCTGGACCTACTTTGAAGCAATGGTGCCGGAGAAGATGCCGAAATCGCTGCTGGTGGTCGGCTCCGGCGCGATCGGCATCGAGTTCGCCTCGTTCTTCCACACCATGGGCTCCGACGTTACCGTCGTCGAGGTGCTGCCGCAGATCCTCCCCGTCGAGGACGCCGAGATCGCGGGCCTTGCGCGCAAGCGGCTGGAGAAGCAGGGCATCAAGATCATGTCCTCGACCAAGGTCACGAAGCTGGAGAAGAAGGCCGACAGCGTCGTTGCCACCATCGATGACGGGAAGGGCAAGCCTGTCACGACCGAGTTCGAGCGCGTCATCTCGGCGGTGGGCGTTGTCGGCAATATCGAGAATCTCGGCCTCGAAAAGCTCGGCGTGAAGACCGATCGCGGCTGCATCGTGATCGACGGCTACGGCAAGACCAACGTGCCCGGCATCTACGCCATCGGCGACGTTGCGGGCCCCCCGATGCTTGCGCACAAGGCCGAGCATGAGGGTGTGATCTGCGTCGAGGCGATCAAGGGCCTGCATCCGCATCCCATGGACAAGAACATGATCCCGGGCTGCACCTACTGCCACCCGCAAGTTGCCTCGGTCGGTCTCACGGAGGCCAAGGCCAAAGAGAGCGGCCGCGAGATCCGCGTCGGCCGTTTCCCCTTCGTCGGCAACGGCAAGGCGATCGCGCTCGGCGAGGACCAGGGCCTCGTCAAGGTGATCTTCGACAAGAAGACCGGCCAGCTGCTCGGCGCCCACATGGTTGGCGCCGAAGTGACCGAGCTGATCCAGGGCTACGTCGTCGCCATGAACCTGGAGACCACGGAAGAAGAGCTGATGCACACGGTGTTCCCGCATCCGACGCTGTCGGAGATGATGAAGGAAGCCGTGCTGGATGCGTACGGACGGGTGCTGAATATTTGACGGGCGAGCGCGCCGCAATTGGACCCGTCATCCTGAGGTGCTCGCGCAACGAGCCTCGAAGGATGCACGGCCGAGATGCAGCAGTCGGGCCCGCCGCCCTTCGAGGCCTCCGCTTCGCTCCGGCACCTCAGGGTGACGGGATCGAATAGAGAATGAAACAACACAACAACAAAAGGGAATGAACCCATGCACGACAACGACAACCTCACCATCGAACGGCCGACCTTCGTCACCCATCTCGAATGCGCGATGGAGGGCGATCATTACGCCGCCGACCAGGTCCATAACCTCTCCAAGGCCGGCAAGCCGCTGCTGGTGCGCTACGACCTCGCCGGCGTGAAGAAGGCGCTGACCAAGGATACCCTCGCGCAGCGTCCGGCCGACATGTGGCGCTATCGCGAGCTGCTGCCGGTGCGCAAATGCAAGGACATCGTCTCGCTCGGTGAAGTCACGACGCCGCTGATCCGGCTGCCGAAGCTCGGCAAGAAGCTCGGCGGCGGCGAGATCATCGTGAAGGACGAGGGGCGCCTGCCGACCGGCTCGTTCAAGGCCCGCGGCCTCGTCATGGCGGTGTCGATGGGCAAGGCGCTCGGCATCAAGCACATGGCGATGCCAACCAACGGCAATGCCGGCGCGGCGCTCGCTGCCTATGCGACGAGCTGCGGCATCAAGACCACGATCTTCTGCCCGGCCGATACGCCGGAGGTGAACGTCAGCGAGATCGAGCTGCAGGGCGCGACCGTCTACCGCGTCAACGGCTATATCGACGATTGCGGCAAGATCGTCGGCGAGGGCAAGGCCAAGGTCGGCTGGTTCGACACTTCGACGCTGAAGGAGCCGTACCGTATCGAAGGCAAGAAGACGATGGGCCTCGAGCTCGCCGAGCAGCTCGGCTGGGACGTGCCCGATGTGATCTTCTATCCGACCGGCGGCGGCACCGGCCTGATCGGCATGTGGAAGGCGTTCGACGAGCTCGAGAAGATCGGCTTCATCGGAAGCAAGCGTCCGCGCATGGTCGCGGTGCAGGCCTCGGGCTGCGCGCCGATGGTGCGCGCTTACGAGGCCGGTACCGAGCATGCGACGCGCTGGGAGGACGCCCACACCATCGCGTCAGGCATCCGCGTGCCGCAGGCGATCGGCGATTTTCTCATTCTGCGTGCGGTGCGCGAGAGCAAGGGCTTTGCCATCGCGGTCGACGACGACAAGATCTCTGCGGCGCTCAACGAGGTCGCGCGCGAGGAGGGGCTGTTGCTCTGCCCCGAAGGTGCTGTCACCTACGCCGCCTACAAGGACAGCCTTGCCGACGGCCGCGTCTCGAAGGGTGACCGGGTGATGCTGTTCAACTGCGCGAGCGGCCTGAAATACCCGCTGCCGCCGGTCACCCGAACGCTCGATCGCCACAAGCCGATCGACTACTCGCAGTTCTAGAAATCTCTCCCTCTCCCCGTTCTTACGGGGAGAGGGCTGGGGTGAGGGGCCTCTCTCCGCGAATGAGATATTCGTGAGACCTGTACCCCCTCACCCGAATTCGCGCTGCGCACGAATTCGACCTCTCCCCGCAAGCGGGGCGAGGTGAAGAAAAACAACAACGACATCGCTGGGGAGAACACAATGAAGAAGGCCATCTGGGCCGGGCTGATCGGTATTCTCGCTCTCACTGGCGCCGCGCGCGCCGACGACTATCCCTCGCATCCCATCACCATCATCGTGCCCTTTGCGGCCGGCGGTCCGTCGGATGCGATGGCGCGCGTGCTCGCCGAGCGCATGCGCGTGACGCTCGGCCAGCCGCTGGTGATCGAGAACGTCACAGGTGCGGGCGGTTCGATCGGCGTCGGGCGCGCCGTGCAATCGCCGCCTGATGGTTACACCATCTCCTTCGGTCATCTCGGCACTCACGTCGCCAACGGGGCCGTCTACAAGCTCAAATACGATCTCGTCGCCGATCTCGAGCCCGTGGTGCTCCTGCCCAGCAATCCGATGATCGTGGTCAGCAAGAACGCGGTGCCAGCGACCTCGCTGAAGGAGCTGCTGGGGTGGCTGAAGTCGCGACCGTCACCGCCGACCGCAGGCACGGCCGGTGCGGGCTCCGGCAGCCACATCGCCGGCGTCTATTTCGAGAGCGTGTCCGGCATCAAGCTGCAATACGTGCCGTATCGCGGCACCGCGCCCGCGCTGAACGATCTCATCGCCGGCCAGATCGACGTCATCGTCGACCAGACCTCGAACTCCATCAACCAGGTCCGCGCGGGCACCATCCGCGCCTACGCCATCACCGACGACAAGCGTTTGGCCTCGGCGCCCGATATTCCGACTGCGGAGGAGGCGGGGCTGAAAGGCTTCAACATGACGCTGTGGTCGGGCATGTGGGTGCCGAAGGGGACGCCCAAGGAGATCGTCACCAAGCTCAATGCGGCTGCCGTCGAAGCGCTGAACGATCCCGCGGTGAAGAAGCAGCTCGAAAGCCAGGGCCTGGAGATGACGCCAAAGGATCAGCTCACCCCCGAAGCCTTGGGCAATCGCCAGAAGGCCGAGATCGCCAAATGGTGGCCGATCATCAAGGCGGCGAACATCAAGGTGGATTGAGGCGGACCGTCGCGTTTGCTGGCCGACAATCACCCCCTGGTTTCGCCGCCTGCCGCCAACGCCCGGTCCAGGCATTGCATCATGTCCGTGGGGGCAAACGGCTTACCGAGAAAACAGACCGCCCCGGCTTTGAGCGCGCGCACGCGCACGCTCTCATCCGGAAAAGCCGTGATGAAGATGAACGGCGTCGCCGAACCCTGAGCACGCATCTGCGTCAGCAGATCGATGCCGGTCATGAACGGCATCTGCACGTCGGCGATCACGCACGAGGCGTCAGTCGAATCTGTCGACCTCAGAAACTCATCGGCGGAGGCGAATGTATGGACGGTGTATCCGCGGGATTCCAGGAGATTGTTGATCGCGGCCCGCACATAAGGGTCATCGTCAAGCACCGAAATGACCGGAGGCACCGACAAGACGTCCACTCCTAGCCCGAGGTTACGCGCTTGCCGTCGCCACGGCTACACATGAGCGCGCAGGGTGGACCTGCCAGTCACCATTGGAAACTCATACTTAGGTTTGTATGTCGGGCTTGCTGGGTCGAATTCCGAGTGCCTCGCTCATTCTCACCAGATCGGCCAGCGACTTCGCGCCCATTTTCCGCATGATCTGGCCGCGATAGATCTTGACGGTGATTTCCGCCAATCCGAGCTGGGCGGCCACTTGCTTGTTCATCAGGCCGGACGTCACCAGCGACAATACGTCTCGCTCCCGCGAGGACAGTGACTCGAAGCGTGACTTGACGGTCGAGACCGTCTTGTTGAGGTCGCGGCGCTTGCGATCTCGCTCGATCGCGGCCTGGACTGCGTCGAGGATGTCCTGGTCGCGAACCGGCTTGGTCAGGAAGTCGATGGCGCCACTCTTCATGGCCCGAACTGTCATGGGAATGTCACCATGACCGGTGATGAAGATGATGGGCGTTTGGATGTTTGCCTTGGCGAGATCGGACTGCAGGTCCAGGCCGCTGGCTCCGGGCAGGCGGATGTCGAGCACCAGGCAACTGGGGACTTCCGGCGGCCTGGCCTGAAGCAGTTGCGCTGCCGAGCCGAAGGCTTCGACCTTGAGGCCGACCGACTCGAAAAGATTGGTGAGCGCACGACGCATGGACGCGTCGTCGTCGACGATGAAGACGACCGGCTGGTCGCCGTCCTCCTGCGACGGCGAAGGCTCCGCGCGCTCGGTCACGACGTTTCCTCTCGATGGCGGGGCAGGGTGATCTGAAAAGTCGCGCCGCGGTCCTGGTTCGATGCGCCGGAAAGTCGTCCGCCATGGGCCTCGATGATGGACCGGCAGATCGACAGCCCCATGCCCATGCCGGAGGACTTCGTCGTGAAGAATGGCGTGAACAGGCGGTCCATCGCCTGTTCACAGATGCCGACGCCGCAGTCGGCGACGCTCACCAGCACCGCCTCGTCGTCACACGCCGCTGAGCGGATGTCCAGCTCGCGCGGACGATCATCAACGCATTCCATCGCTTCGATGCCGTTCATGATCAGGTTGATGAGGACCTGTTGCAATTGGATCCGATCGCCAAAGATCTTGGGCAGCGCGGACGACAGCTCCATCCGTACCGACACGGCGTGGCTGGCCATCTCGCGCTGAACGAGCGCGACCGCCTCGCGCACGACCGCGTTTGCGTCGAGCGGAGCCATCTCGATGTCGGACCGCTTGGCGAGCGCCCGCACGTGGCGGATCACATCGCTGGCGCGCGTGCCGTCCTCGATGATCCACTCCACGGAGCGGCGGGCCGCGTTGAAATCGGGCGGACTGCGCTTCAGCCAGGTGAGGCAGGCGTCGGCGTTTGCGATCACTGCGGCGAGCGGCTGATTGATTTCATGGGAAATGGAAGCGGTCAGCTCACCCAGCGTCGTGACGCGCGTCACATGGGCAAGCTCGGCCTGGGCCTTGCGCAGCGCCTCTTCGGCCTGATCGGCGCGGATCGCCGCGGTCACGTCGGTACAGACGCCACGGTAGCCCAGAAAGCTCCCGTCGGCGTCGAAGAACGGCTTGCCGCTGGTCCGGACGTAGATCGGCTGCCCGCTGCGGTCCTTGCTGCGATACACGAGGTCGCGGAATGGAACGTGGGCGTCGAGCGCGGCCCGATGTTCTCGCCATTTTTCGGGTTCGAGATCCGCGTCCGGAGCGATGTCCCAGCGGGTGAGCCCGATCAGGCCTGCTGGCGCGGTGATGGTATCGGAGTGCTCCGAGATCAAGGTGACGCGATGGTCTGGCCCTGTCTCCCAGAACCAATCGGACGCGGTTTCGGCATAGTCGCGAAAGCGCTGCTCGCTCTCACGAAGCCTGCGCTCGGCCTCCTTGGTTGCCGTGATGTCGCTCACCGATCCCACGAACTCCACCTGGCCGCCGGAATCGCGCGTGGCCCGGGCCACCGCGCGGACGTACTTGATGGAACCATCGGCCATCACGAGCCGGTATTCGTGATCGTAGTCTTTTCCCTCGCGCGCAGCCCGGCCCGTCATGCGTTGCACTGCAAGCCGGTCCTCCGGATGGATCCGCTCGAGCATGACCGGGATCCGTGGCTTGCTCCCCTCATCGCATTCGAAGATGCGATAGGTCTCCTTGGACCAGCTGATCTCGCCGGTTGCAGCCCTCCAGCCGAAACTGCCAGTGTGGCTCAATTCCTGCGCCTGGGCGAGATAGGCCTCGCTCTGTCGCAGCGCATTCTCCGCTTCCTTGCGCTCGGTGATGTTCTCGCAGGCCACCAGCACGATTGGCCCGCCATCGGCCCGCTGCATGGTCTTGGCGTTCTCGCGCACCCAGAGCACCGACCGGTCCTTGCGCACCTTCCGGATTTCCCAGGTGTGGGACTGGTCGACCGTCTCGAGGCACAGCGCGACACATGCGCGGACGAAGTCGCGATCCTCCTCGAAGAAGACATCCAGCACTGATCGGCCGATCAACTCCGCGGCCGTATAGCCCAGTTGCGCGGCGCCGAACGTATTCACGTTGATCACGGTTCCGGCCGGATCGACCATGAAATACATGACCGGATTGTGCTCGAACACTTGCTGCCACTGCTTGACCGCTTCGAGCAAGCCGCCATCGGGATCGGTGTGCGGCTTGGCGGTTACAGTCTGCTTGACGCAGCCGGCGAGGAATTGCGCGGCTGACTTCCCGAACGACACGGCCCGGCGAGGCTTCATCGCAGACGCTCCCGGCAATCTATCTGCGTGATAACAAGTAGAGCACGTTGCCGCGAGAGGAGCAATTCCGGCCAAAGTCGGATTGGGGTCATGGCGTTCGCCCTTGAATCGACCGCTCGCCGCACTGGCCATCGCAGCGCGTTACGTGCGCCATGCCGACTGAGATTTCACCGTGCCCGTGCAGCCGGAGCATCATGCGCCGTCTCGTTGAACATGAATGAGCGCGGGCGCCCCCGGGCGAATACGGACAAACCTAGGTATAGCTCCTCCAATCCAAGTCATGTCGGGCATTTACCTCCGTACAATTGAGCGCTTCGTGCCCGGCGGACTATCCTCACGACCAATCGGGAGTGTCGACCAGCCGATCGCAGCGAGCGTACGAGAACGTCTCTCCGTCGGGCAGCGATCACGGACGAGGCCGCCGCACTTCTCGACGGGCAACCGCAAGCAACAGAGGGAGACAGCAATGTGCGATGCATCCGTACTTCCTGAGCGTGGCCTATCCCAGTCCGAACGTTGCTCTTCAGTCAATGGCTGCGCGGTGTGCGGCGGCAAGTTTGGTCTGATCCGCCACTACTCGTGGCGCACCGCGCTCTGCTCGAAGACATGTGTGGATCGCTTCCGCACCCGCCGCGAGCGCGACCGCCGGTGGCTGTTTCGGGCTCAGTTCGCGTGAGGCTGAATTGGAGAGCTGACATCGTTCTCTGATCCGGGAGCCCGTATGTTGAGCCGCTCATGCAAGCTCTTGTGGCCGGTGGTTCTCCTCTGCTCCAGCGCGACGATCGAGGCGCAGGAGACGGGACACGGTGCCGCTCATCGCCAGCACCCGCCCCAGGACCAGGAGCTGCACGAAAAATTCTATTCGACCTGGCACATGCCGGACAATCCGAGCCTGAGCTGCTGCAACAGCGCCGACTGCTATCCGACCGAGATCAAGTACGTCGACGGCAAGATCTTTGCACGACGCAGGGAGGACGGGAGGTACATCCTCGTCCCGCCGCAAAAAGTGGAGCGACACAGGGACAATCCGGACGGCCGAAACCATCTTTGCGCTCCACCGCCCGCATTGTCTCCGTTGGACAGCGTCTACTGCTTCGCCTTGGGAGGTGCCACATGAAATTCGCCTTCGTGCTGGTGAACGACCGGACCCCGTTCCGGCGGATCGGGTGCATGCAGTGCTCCGAGCCGGTCAGCGACAGCTATCTCCGCGAGATCGCGACCGGTCTGTGTTATTGCGACCATCAGTGCTACGCGTTGTTCTGCGAGGCCCTGGCGAAAGATCGCGTGAGGGCGGCTTCATGAAATTCGTGCTGGTCAATCACGAGCCCCCGTTGTGCGCGGCCACGTGCAGCACATGTTCGCGGTCGATCCGGTCCGGCTATGTCCGGCATGTGCGGACACAGCAGCGCTACTGTGACTACGATTGCTATCGGCGCGGCGAATTCACGACGTTCTTGATGCAATGGCCGCTGCCTGGGCGCACAGAGCCGGCCGCCGGAAACGTCGAGGCCGCTGCCCGAAGCATGATCGAGACGTTGGCGGTCCTGAGTGCCATCTCGTGCTGGAGCTGCACGATACAGACCTGGACCTTCGCGAGAGCCTTGACCGGCGCATACCTGGACGGCCGCGACCTGATCACGACGGAAGGAGGTGATACCTAGCCGCGCGACCGCACTCGCGTGGAAGCCGCAGCAACGCAGCCTTGCGAGCGCCGTGTCCAGCCCCGGCGGCGCCGACTAGGGAGCGGTTGCTGCGGCCGCCACGGGCGCGGTTGCGCCGGCCTGCTGCGTCACCACGTGCTGATCGCTCTTGCTGGCGACCACGCCGCCATCCTCGAGCCGGGCGCGGTACACCAGCACGTTCTCCATCACGCGCTGGACGTAATTGCGCGTCTCCGACAGCGGGATGCGTTCGACCCAGTCGACTGGATCGACATTGGGATCCCTGGGATCGCCACGCGCCTGCACCCATTCGCGCACCCGGCCGCGGCCGGCATTGTAGCCGGCGAACGTCATGATCTGGTTGCCGCGATATTCCGACAACAGCGCGCTGAGCTCGGCGGCGCCCATCTGCGTGTTGTAGACGGGGTCGGAGACCATCCGGTCCCAGTCATAGGTCAGGCCGAAGCGCTTTGCGGTGTCGCGTCCGGCTTCCGGCGTCACCTGCATCAGGCCGACCGCGTTGGCGGGCGACTTGTCGCGCTGGTCGAACGAGCTCTCGGTGCGCGCCACCGAATAGATCACGCTGGTCTCGATCGCGGGCGCGAGCTGCTTGTGCTCGGGGATACCGATGGTCGGGAAGGCGTAATGGTCGAGCGCGAGCCCGCGCGCCAGCGCCGACTTGCCGACCTCCAGCATCACCCGCGCGTCGTTGCGCCGGCCGGCGAGCTCGCCGAGCGCTTCGAGGACCGCGACGTCGGTGCTCTCCTTGGCGAAATCCTCGGCGTAGTAGAACACCATGTCGCGCTCGCCGATGCCGTAGAGCATGTCGGCGGCGCGCACGCGCTCGTCGGCTGGCGGCGTGTCGGCGGAGGCCAGCACGGGCGAGGGCGCCCGCAGCTCGATGCGGTCGATGCCGAGCCTGGCACGCGCGAGCTGGCCGTAATAGGCGGTCGGATAACGTGCCGCGGCCTGGTAGCTCATGCGCGCGTCGGCGGTTGCGCCCATGGCCTCGGCGGCACGGCCGCGCCAGTAATGCGCGCGCGACAGCGCGATCGGATTGACCGAGCCCTCGTCGATGGCGGCGAAGTGCACCATCGCGGTCCTGGGATCGTCGAGATAGCGCAGCGCGATCCAGCCGCACATGAAGTGATAGTCGATGCGGTAGACTTCCTTCTCGGGCACCGCCGCGGAGCGCACCACGTCGTAGGCCGTCTTGAATTTGCCCTGGTCGAGCAGCTTGCGCGCCAGCAGGCGCCGCTCGCGCCACCAGGCATCCGTGTCTTGCGCCGCCATCATGCCGGGCGCGGCGGCGAGGATCACCTCGGCCGCGTCGTCGATCCGGTCCTTCTGGAGGTGCCACTGCGCGCGGCACAGCACATAGCCGAGATCGGCGCGCGCATCGGCCGGCACGTCGTCGAGATAGTCCTTGGCCTTGTTGGCCTTGCCCGTGACGGCGGCGCAGGCCTTGACGATCGCGAGCGCGTCCTCGCCGAGCCGTTTTGCCGCGCGCCGCGCAGCGCCATAGTCCTTGGCACCGAGGCGCTTGTCCATGCGCGCGCGGTGATCCTCGGCGGCGAGGAGATCGCGGAACGCCTCGTAGGAATCCTCCTCGCTGCGTTCGGACAACTCCTCACTGCGCCAGGCCTCACGTACCAGACGAGCGGCCCGGTCGGCATCGCCTTCGCTCAGCAGCACGCGGGCCAGCGCAAACTTGCCCTTGGCGCTGGTCGGCCGGTCCATCGTGAATTTGTGCACGGTCGCCGCGTCGCTCTTCTCCTGCCACAGCCGCGCTTCGGCGCGGCGGCGCAGCAGCGCGCTGCTCGGCCAGTCCGGATTGGCGGCGAGGAAGCCGGCGTAGCGCTTGAAAGGTGCGGTGCTCTCGGAATGACGCAGCATGAACCAGTCGGCGAGCTTTTGTCCGGCGGGATCCGCGATGCGGTCGCGCGCGGCGGTCGCATCGTCGCTCTTGCCCTTGCGGGCGAGGTCGATCGCGTCCTTCAGCGCGGCGAGATCGCCGGTCAGCGGCGGCGGAGCCGGCTTGTCCGCGGGTTCGTCATCCTGCTTCTTCGATTTGCGCTTGGCCTCGGCATGCTTGCCGTGCCGCGATTTGGCCGCGGCGTGGCGCTGCTTGCCGGCTTTCGCCTCATGCGTCTTCTTCGGCGCGGATGATTTGTGACTGCTCTTCGCCGCCAGTTCAGTGGGAAAGAAGGCCATCGCGGCCACGGCAACGACACACGCGAGCGAGCGTAGGCACTGGTTCATTGGATGGTCCCCCTGCGAAACCACTACAAACCAAGGTCCGCGACGACATGCGGCTTGAGAATCAACGACGACACCAAAACGATGTCACGACATCGTCTCGCATTCCTCACGCTCACGCAACAATGCGGCAAAATACGGATGCAGACGGGAACTTCCGAAACGGCGGAAAAGGCAGTATCTTTAATCTTTGTTAACGAATAAGGCTCGCGCGACGGTTGCGGCTGCTGGCGGCGCCATGAAGAGCCGGATTGCGCGTGTTCCCGCCGCCAAATCCGGTATATTGGGTTCCATCCGTCCTCTCAGCACTTTGTCCCAATCGCTCATGCCGCTTTTCAACCAGTCGATCCGGCGCAAGATCGTCGGCATCGCCCTCGGATTGATCGTCCTGATGCTGGTCACCTCGATCCTGTCGATGGTGATGTCGAGCCAGGTCGGCGTCCTCCTGGACGAGCTGACCAACCGCTACATCCCCGCCTATGGCGATCTGGCGCGCGCCAATATCCGCTCGCTGGAGCGGTCGGTGGCGCTGCGCCGCATGGTCATGATGAAGATGCAGGAGGCTCCGGACGAGGAGGCCTACGCGGCGCGGCTGAAGGAGTTCGAGGAAGCCGACCGCAGGATCGAGCAGGAGACCTCGGACGCGCGCAGCCACATCAACGCGATCATCGACGATACCAGAACGCCCTCGGACAATGCCGCGCTGGCGCGGATCGACGCCCACATCGAAACCGCTGTCTCCGAATTGCGTCGTGGCATGAACGAGGAGCATGCAAGGCTCCTCAAGCAGATCGATGCCAAGCAGATGCCGGAGGCGCGCGGCACGCTGGAGCGTCTCGACGTCCTGCGCGACCAGTTCAATCAGAGGATCGACGGCATTCGTGGCGACATGCTCAAGCAGGTCTTTGCCTCGACGTCGACGGTGATCGGCCGGCAGCATCAGGCGATCATCATCTCGGGCATCGTGACCTTGCTCGCAGCGATCGTCGGCTTTGTCTTCGCGATGCTGGTCTCGAGCGGCATCACGCGGCCGGTGCGCCTGCTGCTCGCCGGCACCCGCGAGGTCGAGGCCGGGCGCTTCGACAAGCCCATCACGGTCTCGACAAAGGACGAGATCGGCGAGCTCGCTGCCGCCTTCAACCGCATGGTCGAGCAGCTCCGCCACAACGAGCGCATCCGCGAGACCTTCGGCCGCTACATCGACCCCAAGGTGGTGCAGGGGCTGATCGACCGCCCGGAGGTCGCCATCGACGGCCAGCGCCGGGTCATGACCATCATGTTCTGCGACATGAGCGGCTTCACCTCGATGAGCGAGGGCATGACCCCGCGCGGCCTTGTCAAGGTGATGAACCACTATTTCACCGTGATGTCCGGTCCGATCAGGAGCAATCGCGGCGTCATCGACAAATATATCGGCGATGCCGTGATGGCCTATTGGGGCCCGCCCTTCATCGACGAGGACGAGCCCGCGCTGCTCGCGGGCCTTGCCGCCATCGACATGGCCGAGCAGGTGCCGGCGCTCCAACGGCAATTGCCTGACCTGCTCGGCATCCGCGCCATGCCCGCGCCGTGCGATCTGCGGATCGGCATCGCCACCGGCGAGGTCCTGACCGGCAGCATCGGCTCCGAGCTGATGATGAGCTTCACCGTGATGGGCGACGCGGTGAACCTCGCCTCGCGGCTCGAGGCCGTCAACAAGACGTACGGTACCCGCATCCTGATCGCGCAGGCGACCGCGGAGGCGATCGGCACGCAGCTCGAGCTGCGCGAGATCGACCGGCTCGCGGTCGTGGGCCAGACCATCCCGCAACCGATCTTCGAGGTGATGGCACGCTCCGGCGCGCTCACCGGCACGCAAGCGAGCCTGCGCGCGCATTATGCCGAAGGCCTTGCCGCCTACCGTGCCCGCCGTTTCGACGAGGCGCGTGCCGCCCTCAACGCGGCGCTCGAAGCCGTCCCCGGCGACGGTCCTTCGCGCACGCTGCTCGGTCGCATCGCACAGTTCGAGACCGATCCGCCCGACGAGGGATGGGACGGCGCCTGGCGTTTGGAGCAGAAATAGCGGCGCGCCGGAATAATTGATTCTACTTCATAACGATGTTCGCCGTGACCTATTTCCCGGGCTTAGGTTTGCTGTCCCTAAGGCGTTTGATGGGGACACGCCGATGACAGAACTTCAGGACAGGCTGGAACGGTTCGAGACGCTCACCGCCGAATGCGAGCTCATCACCAAGCTCGCCACCGACAGCGCCAAGCGCGAGTTCTATCTGAAACTCTCGGAACAGTATCGCCAGCTGGCGCTGGACACGCGGCGGGCGATCGCGACCAGGGCCGCGGCCTGACGTGGGGCGGCAATCCGTTCTTAAGGTTTGGCACGCATCCTTGCCGGATGTGAGCGTCGCGGTTCGCGATGGCTCGCAGCGGGAATGCCGGGAGCCGTTGCGATACAGCGTTCCCTGATGACGTCCTTTGCCGATCGCTCCTGGGGCAATCGCATGCGCCTTCTTGCGGTGATCATCTTCGCGCTGATGACGGCGGCCTGCAATCAGGAGCAGGACATCACCGGCTCGACGCCGGCGTGCCCGATGCGGACCTACAGCTCCTTCAATCCCCGCGAC
Source organism: Bradyrhizobium genosp. SA-4 str. CB756 (assembly GCF_000473125.1). Classification (NCBI taxonomy): domain Bacteria; kingdom Pseudomonadati; phylum Pseudomonadota; class Alphaproteobacteria; order Hyphomicrobiales; family Nitrobacteraceae; genus Bradyrhizobium; species Bradyrhizobium genosp. SA-4. The sequence goes on from NZ_KI421499.1 coordinate 2,859,280, forward strand.
ATGAACCAGTGCGTTGCCGCCTGCAAGGCGTGCGACCACGGCAACACCGTGACCTGCACCACTTCCTGCACCCTCAAGGGCGCGCACTGAGCCGCGGGCCGGGGGCGGCTCGCCGAGGGCCGACGGTGCCCAGCCACCGGAACGATTCACATGGGTTAATCATTGAAGGGGCGGCAGGACGCGGAGTCCTATGGAATGGGTATGCTCGATCCCGGTCGGTTCCTGGTGTCGTGCTCGCACTGTGACGCCTGGCCGATGGCGGCGAACCTGAAACGTTCGAGTTGGTCGGCGACCCCGCACGAGGTCCGTTTCGTGTGTCCGCGCTGCCGCAGCGAGGAGACCGCCATCGTCTCCGCGTCCGGCGAACTGACCCCGATCAAGCGCATCGAAGTTCCGCCACGCGACGTGACCGCCGCCTGGGCCCTGGCCCAGCGCCCGCGGGGGCGGGGCTGAGCGGCAAGCCGACCCGCGATTTGCTGACTCCGCTGTTCGAGCGCTTGAAACGGCAGCAACGCGCTGACCGACAGCAGGCCGAAGATCGTGAGCGCGCCCATCAGCCCGCCCGCGGCTTCGGCTAGCCGCGTCCCGTGCGCGGCTTCAACCATTGCATGATCACGCCGCATGGCGACTGGCGGCTGCGTGGCAGCCTGTGCCTCGCGCTCGCGTCTCTTGCGAAAGCGAGGGCCTGCTGGAGCGATCGCCGCTGCTCGGGCGCACGTGCCATCCACTCGCGTATGACGGCGCGCCGTATCCTCGACTTCAACATGGGAGAGGTCTCCACGAGATGGATCAGGGAGAGCGGATCGGGGAGCGGCAGGATCAAGCCGCGCGGCTGCTCCGGTCTCGCCATGATCGGCAGCGTGCCTATGCCGCCTTTTGCATCGGATAGGCTTGCGATCGTCGCGCGAGCAGGGCACTGCCGCACGGATGTTCGGCGCCCTGCAGGACGACGAAGCCACGCTTCGCCACCGCGGCGCGAAGGTTGTCCTTCGCTTGCGCTTTCTGCGCGTCGAGCCAGATCACCAGCACGGCACGGGGCCCGAGGAAGCCGTCGAGCCAATCCATCGCCGCATCGAGCGCGCTGAGCGGGCGTCGTCGCCAATCCACGAGAGCTGCGTCGTACTGGGCGGCCGGGAGGCCGCAATTGCCGGCCGAGGCAGCCAGAAAATATCCGCGCCTTTGCAGATCCATCATCAATTCCATGCTCTTCGCGCCGACCACGACAATGCGCTGCCGGGGTGAGCAGCCTGCGAGCGCGATCATCGGTTCAATGATCCTGTCGCTGACCTCTGAGGTAGACATGAGTTCACCGGTTCGGTTGTTGTTGCCAGGCAGGGCAGGCCGAAGCTTGCGGGATGGATCGTGGCGGCTCGCCACGCCACGCGCGGTTCGCATTCCCTGCGATGCGTCACGCGGACAGGCGTGACCGGCTCGATATGTTGCTGGTCGCGATATGATTTCGAGATGAGCGCGGTCCCGATTGTATAGGGTCCGCATAGGACCGGTGCGGCCACTATGCCGCCCCTACAAACCGGCGCTCCGATCCTCATCGAATTCAGATTTGCCCGGCGTCATGTTCTGACGTGGAGCTGCAATTCTTTTTCGGAGATCAGGATGCCGGCATATCGCGCATTTGTGGTGGGACGCCACAGCGTACCGATCGGGGTGGTTCAAATGGACTGCACCGACGATGAATCGGCGATCTCTCGCGCCGCCAAACTCGTTGACAGCCACGATGTGGAGCTCTGGCAACTTGATCGGCCGGTCGCGAGATTCGAAGCGCAGTCCGGACACATGCACAGGAAATAGTCCTGGTTCGCTCGGGACGGTGATCTTGTCGTATCGAGACGTGTTGCCCGACGGGCAAAACACCTGCGAGGCTGTCAATCGATCTTTGTAGAATTATTCCACTTTACCGAAATTCGGATTTAAGCCGGCGAGGCCGGAAAGGTGTCTGCGAGGCCGCAGGATGGGTAGAGCGGAGCGAAACCCATCATGCTTCGGCGCCGACGAGAGTCGATGGGTTTCGCTGCGCTCTACCTCAGATGCTGTACCCCGTCATGGCGAGCGCAGCGAAGCGATCCAGCATCGTAGGGTGGAGCGGTGGTGGGCACGGCACTTTGCGCCTTTGCCCGCTCCACGGCACTAACGGTGAGGGGTCGACTCAAATGCGGATACGCGGTCATTGCGCCGAAGCCGGGCGCGCTGCTCGTGTCATAAAATCTCAAGTTGTGGATTGTCATTTTCGCTACGGTATCAAGGTAAGCCAACCCGTGTCTTCCCGGTAACGATTGTGCTGTCCACGCAACACTCACGGCGGATTTAACTCTCGTCACTGCCGGTTCGCATCAGCGCCGCTTTTTGGCCACACCTGAACATGAATAAAATCGCTCTAAAGTTTGAGAGACAGCGGCGGTCCGAACAAGGCGACGGGAAATCCAAGGGTCGATTCGAATCTTGGTCGATTCAAATCTTGGCTCTGATTTTTCGGGTCTGAAAGGGTTAGCCGGGGAAACTGGTTTGCAATGGACGCGAAGGCCAACATCAAGCAGAGGCTGCCAAGCCGTCACGTGACGGAAGGCCCTGCGCGCGCGCCGCACCGGTCCTACTTCTACGCCATGGGTCTGACCACCGAGCAGATCCACCAGCCTTTCGTCGGCGTCGCCTCCTGCTGGAACGAGGCCGCTCCCTGCAACATCGCCCTGATGCGCCAGGCGCAGGCGGTGAAGAAGGGCGTCGCGTCGGGCGGCGGCACGCCCCGCGAATTCTGCACCATCACCGTCACCGACGGCATCGCCATGGGCCATGACGGCATGCGCTCCTCGCTGCCGTCGCGCGAATGCATCGCCGACTCGGTCGAGCTGACCGTGCGCGGCCATGCCTATGACGCCCTCGTCGGTCTCGCCGGCTGCGACAAGTCGCTGCCGGGCATGATGATGGCGATGGTCCGTCTCAACGTGCCCTCGATCTTCATCTACGGCGGCTCGATCCTGCCCGGCAATTTCCGCGGGCAGCAGGTCACCGTGCAGGACATGTTCGAGGCGGTCGGCAAGCACTCGGTCGGCGCCATGTCGGACGAGGACCTCGACGAGATCGAGCGCGTGGCGTGCCCCTCGGCGGGCGCCTGCGGCGCGCAGTTCACCGCCAACACCATGGCGACCGTCTCGGAAGCTATTGGCCTCGCGCTGCCTTACTCGGCCGGTGCCCCGGCGCCCTACGAGATCCGCGACGCCTTCTGCATGACCGCAGGCGAGAAAGTGATGGACCTGATCGCCGAGAACCTCCGGCCGCGCGACATCGTCACCCGCAAGGCGCTGGAGAATGCCGCTGCCGTGGTCGCCGCGTCCGGCGGCTCGACCAATGCTGCACTGCACCTGCCGGCGATCGCGCACGAGGCCGGCATTAAGTTTGACTTATTCGACGTCGCCGAAATCTTCAAAAAGACACCTTATGTCGCGGATTTGAAGCCGGGTGGTCGTTATGTCGCCAAAGACATGTTTGAAGTAGGTGGCATACCGCTTCTGATGAAGACGCTGCTCGACAACGGATTTCTCCACGGCGACTGCATTACGGTCACCGGTCGAACGATCGCCGAAAACCTCAAAAGCGTGAAATGGAATCCGCACCAGGACGTGGTGCACCCGGCAGACAAGCCCATCACCGTGACAGGCGGTGTGGTCGGTCTGAAGGGGAATTTGGCGCCAGAAGGTGCGATCGTGAAAGTCGCGGGAATGTCTAACCTCAAGTTTACCGGTCCGGCCAGGTGCTTCGACCGTGAGGAGGATGCTTTCGAGGCGGTCCAGAAGCGCACCTATCGCGAAGGCGAAGTCATCGTGATCCGCTACGAGGGGCCCAAGGGCGGTCCCGGCATGCGGGAAATGCTCCAGACCACCGCGGCGCTGACCGGCCAGGGCATGGGCGGCAAGATCGCGCTCATCACCGACGGCCGCTTCTCCGGCGCCACCCGCGGCTTCTGCATCGGCCATGTCGGCCCGGAGGCGGCGGTCGGCGGCCCGATCGGGCTGCTCGAGGACGGCGACATCATCGAGATCGATGCGGACGTCGGTACCCTTAACGTAAAATTGAGTGACGCTGAGCTCGCTCAGCGCAAGACCAAATGGAGCGCTCGCGCGACTAACCACACGTCGGGTGCGCTCTGGAAGTATGCTCAGCAGGTTGGACCAGCAGTCGGAGGGGCAGTAACCCATCCGGGCGGCGCGCACGAGAAACAGTGCTATGCGGACATCTAGGCGTGCCATTGTTGCGTTTGTGTTGGGGGCCGGTGCGCTGGCCGCGCCCGCGCTCGCCTTTGATGGCGCGCCGGTCAACAAGGACGCCACCATCCCGGTCGTGACCACCTTGCCGGGTGCCGCGCCCGCCGTGCGCAGCAAGGTGCCGGCGCCGGTGACCGCGCCTCAGGAGACCAGCCTCAGCGCACTGCAATATGCTGCCGAGGGCGGTCATCCCATCGCGCAGTGGAAGCTCGGCCGCATGTACGCCAATGGCGACGGCGTGGCCCAGGACGATGTCCGCGCCTTCGAATATTTCAGCCGGATCGCCAATGCGCATGCCGAGGACAGCCCGTCGGCGCCGCAGGCGCAGGTCGTGGCCAATGCCTTCGTCGCGCTCGGCCGCTACTATCTGAGCGGCATCCCGAACTCCAAGGTCAAGCCGGACCAGGACCGGGCGCGTGAGATGTTCTCCTACGCGGCCTCCTATTTCGGCAATGCGGATGCCCAGTACGATCTCGCCCGGCTCTACCTGAAGACGCCGGACGCTTCGCGCGAGGATTTCCGCTACGGCGCGCGCTGGCTCGGCCTTGCCGCCCAGAAGGGCCAGCACGAGGCCCAGGCGCTGCTCGGCCAGATGCTGTTCAACGGCGACCGCCTGCCGCGGCAGGCTGCGCGCGGCCTGATGTGGCTGACCCTGGCGCGTGACAGCGCAGGCGCCGATGAGACCTGGATCAAGGAAAGCTACAACCGCGCCTTCGCCAAGGCCTCCGACGACGATCGCGCCATGTGCCTGCAAATGCTGGAACAGTGGGTGCAGGGCCGCCGCGAGTAGGGCAGCGACCTCGGTGCCGTAGGGTGGGCAAAGCGCAGCGTGCCCACCAACCCTGCGAACGTTACGCCGCCTCTAGATCCAGATCCGCCCACACCGGCACGTGATCCGACGGCTTCTCCCAGCCGCGCACATAGCTGTCGATGCCGACATTGGCGAGCTTGTCGCTGGCCTGCGGCGACAGCAAGAGATGGTCGATGCGCAGGCCCTGGTTCTTCTGCCAAGCGCCGGCCTGGTAATCCCAGAACGTGTAGAGCCCACCCTCGTCGGTCACCGCCCGCAGGGCATCGGTCAGGCCGAGGCTGAGCAGGGACTGAAAACTCTCGCGCGTCTCGGCCTTGAACAGGGCGTCCTCGGTCCAGGCCGCGGGATTGTGGACGTCGCGGGCATGCGGAATCACGTTGAAGTCGCCTGCGAGGATCAGCGGCTCCTCGGTCTTGAGGCGCTCCTTCGAATACTCAAGAAGCCGCGACATCCATTTGAGCTTGTAGGGATATTTCTCGGTCCCGACCGGATTGCCGTTGGGTAGATAGAGGCAGGCGATGCGCAGGACCCCACGCTTGAGCGTCACCACGCCCTCGAGGAAGCGGGCATGGACGTCCTCGTCGTCGCCGGCGAGGCCCGATTTGGTCTCGTCGAAGCGGAGTTTTGAGAGCAGGGCGACGCCGTTGAACGTCTTCTGCCCGTGCGTGACCACGTTGTAGCCGAGCGCCTCGATCTCCAGCCGTGGGAAGGCCTCGTCGACGCACTTGATCTCCTGCAGGCAGACGATGTCCGGCTGGCACTCCTTCAGCCAGGTCAGCAGCAGGTCGATCCGCTGCCGGACCGAGTTCACGTTCCAGGTGGCAACTCTGATGGGCATGTCGGTGGGGCTCCGGACCAAGGGCCATGGTTAGAACAAACTGCAAACACGCCCGTCAAGGACGCCGCAGAATCTCCCACAAAATTAACCCGGCTTAAGCAGGCCGCAGGCCATTGATACGGAAAAGGTTCCGCGGATGGGATGGCCGGATAAATCGTTGGGACAGACTGAGCCGCGCGACGGCCTGATCGGCGCGTTCCTGTACTGGCTCGGCGGCTTCGAGATCGAGGACGGCCTGACCGCCGGCCTCAGCGAGCGCGAGCTGCGCCGGATCCGCGCCAAGCAGATCGACGCGGTGATGCGGGCCATCCCGGTGACGATGGCCGTCACCATGCTCAATGTCGCCATCGTGCTCATCCTGTTCTGGGGCAGGGGCTGGAACGATTTCCTCGCGATCTGGGGCATGACCCTTGCCGTCACCGCCTCGCTCGCCGTGCGCGCCTGGCGCCGCTCGCACCAGAGCCCACTGCAGGAGGCCTCGCCCCGCGCCGCGCGTCAGATGCTGCGGCAGGCGTTTTTCCTCGCCGCGATCTGGGGCACGCTGCCGCTGGCACTGTTCAGTCGCATCGAGCCGACCAGCCAGCTCATCCTGGCTTGTCTGATGGTGGGCATGATGTCGGGCGGCGCCTTCACGCTGTCGACCTTCCCGCGCGCCGGCCTCGTCTATCTCGCCACCATGACGGTCGCCTGCGCCGGAGCGCTATTGCTGTGCGGAAGCGGGCCATACCCGGTGACCGCGGTATTCCTGCTGCTGTTCGCGTTCTTCATGGCGCGCAACATCGTCTCGCAGGGCAACCTGTTCCTCGGCAACCTCAAGGCCCGGCTCGAGCTCGAGCGCCAGACCGAGATCATCTCGCTGCTGCTGAAAGACTTCCAGGAGAACGCCAGCGACTGGCTGTGGCAGACCGACGCCGAGGGGCATCTCGTCGACGTGCCCCAGCGCTTCGCCGACGTCGCGCAGCTGCCGCTTCCGCTGCTCAAGGGATCGCAATTCGCCGACGTGCTCGACATGCTCTGTCCCGAGGACAAGAGCGCCGCCTACAACATCGTCGGCCTGATGGAACATGCCGAGCCGCTGCACGAGATGAACCTCAAGGTCGTCGCCGGCGGCGAGGCGCGGCTGTGGTCGCTGACGGCGAAACCGGCCTATGACCGCGACGGGCAATTCTTGGGCTATCGCGGCTTCGGCCGCGACGTCACAGAGCGCTGGCGCGCCGAAAAGGCCGAGGCCGAGAGCCGCGCCAAGTCGGATTTCCTCGCAGTCATGAGCCACGAGATCCGCACGCCCATGAACGGCGTGCTCGGGCTGGCCAGCATGTTGCTCGAGACAAAGCTCGATCCGGAGCAGCGCGAGGCGGTCACCACGATCCGGGAGTCCGGCGACAATCTCCAGCGCATCCTCAACGACATCCTCGACCTCTCCAAGCTCGAGGCCGGCCGCTTCCAGTTCGAGGCGATCGATTTCGCCCCGCAGGCGTTGGTCGAAACCGTTGCGACGGTCGCGCGCGCGAGCGCCAAGGGCAAAGGGCTCGCGGTCAAGGTCTCGCTCGATCCGAACCTGCCGCCGACGCTGCGCGGCGACGTCGCGCGCATCCGCCAGGTGCTGCTCAACCTTGCCTCCAACGCCGTGAAGTTCACCGATCAAGGCGAGGTGACGATCGCTGCGACCTGCCAGGCGCGCCGCGACCTGCTCGCCACCGTCGAATGGACCGTGACCGACAGCGGCATCGGCATCGCACCCGAGAAGGTCGGCCAGCTGTTCAGCGACTTCGCGCAGGCCGATGCCTCGATCAGCCGCCGCTTCGGCGGTACTGGACTTGGCCTTGCGATCTCCCGCCGCATCATCGAGCAGATGGGCGGCACCATCGGCGTCACCTCGATGCCGGGCGAGGGCTCGGCCTTCCGTTTCACGCTGGTGCTGCCCTGGAGCCAGGCGCAGGCATCCGACCAGGCGGCCGGCGCCGACGAGGCCGACGCGCTCAAGGCGCGCATCGCCGGGCTCGACCGGCCGCTCAAGGTGCTGGTCGCCGAGGACGATGCGGTCAACCGCATGGTCGTGAGCAAGATGCTGGGGGCCTTCGATGTCGAGCTGAAGGTCGTGACCGACGGTGTCCAGGCCGTCGCGGCAGCCTCAGAGGGCGATTACGATGTCGTGCTGATGGACGTCCGCATGCCCGACATGGACGGCCTTGCCGCGACCCGCGCGATCCGTGCGCAAGGCGGCCGGTTCGACGCGTTGCCGATCATCGCGCTGACCGCCAATGCCTTCCCCGAGGACGTCAAGATCTGCCGCGAGGCGGGGATGTCGGATTTTCTGGCAAAGCCCTTGCGCAAGCCCACCCTGGTCGCGGCCTTGCTGCGTTCGCTGGACGGTTACGCGATGTCGGAGGACGCGCCGCTTCAGCCGGAGCTGATGCCGCTTGAGGTGGAGTGGACGGACGAGGAAAGGCAGATGACGGGCGCGTAGAGCTTTCCATAGACCCGCGCGGCGACCGCCTTCAGGCGCTCGACCGAGCCGGACTCCGGATGCCGCTTGACCGGGGCGAACAGGATCGAAGCCTGCCCCTTCGATGCCGGCCCTTTCGATCAATCCCGGGAACGGCCTGATGAGCCACAAGGCGACATGGCTGTAATAGGAAGGAGGCCGCCAACTGAGGCGGCATTGCACCCGAAATTATCCTAACATGACACGAGATCAAGAAGCCATTGAACGAGTTCGATCCGATGGTCGGTGGAAGGCCCTTGCGATTGGTCCAGACAGAGAGCTTAAAATTGCCTTCCTGATCCGCGGGGATGATTGGCGTCCTCTGAGAGCACCATGGTGGCATGGCAAGGATGTCTCGATTATTGGCGCCGACCTCAACGGCAACTTCATCCTTCGCCATTGCGACGGCTCAGTCCGACTGTGGGATCATTCAAAGCAAACCGACGAAGTTATTGCATCAGGCGTCATGGAATTCTGCAGTCGCCTCGGAACGCAACTAGGACAGCACAAAAATCAACCTAGTGCCGGGGCGCAAATGCAGACAGCGCAAAAATGGCTATTCTCACAATAGAGCTCGATGCCGGCAGTTGGAAAACTGCTTATGATTTTCGATCAGCCCTCAAGGCAGCAATAGGGGCTCCGGAATGGCATGGTGATATAGCGGCTGCTTTCCTAGATTCAATTTTCGGGGGCGGCATGAATGTCCTCAAGCCTCCTTACGTCATCAAGGTCGTGAATACGGTGCACCTTGCGCCACAGCTTAAGGAGCTGATCCGCGATCTTTCGTCAGCGATGGAGGACACGCGAATGCGTCGGCTTGCCCGTACAGGCGAGGACGTTGCGGCTAGTCTTGAAATCGCGAGTTAGGATACTCGCGACCCCTGACTGGTCCGCTATCGACAATCCCCGACATTACCGACCGAAACCTTGGGAGCAAGGTCGAACGCCCCAACTTTGGGGATCTCGCGACGATGACATCCTACCCCTGTTTTGCCCGACGGGTCAAATTAATTTCGTAAAATCAGAAGCGCATCGTGCCGGCTTCCCGGCTACTGTGCATGGGGTTGTTTTTCAGATTTTGAGTCGGACTAGATCGAGAAGCTGGTCCCGCAGCCGCAGGACGCCGTCGCGTTCGGATTGTTGACGCGGAACGAGGCGCCGATCAGGTCGTCGACGAAATCGACCTGCGAGCCCGCCAGGAACGGCTGCGAGGCGGAATCGACCAGCACCACCGCATTGTCCTGCTCGATCACCAGATCGTCGTCGGTGCGGTCGCGGTCGATGTCGAACTTGTACTGGAAGCCGGAGCAGCCGCCGCCCTCGACGGAGATGCGCAGCATCGCACCTGTGCCTTCGCCCTTGAGGATCTCCCCAATCCGGCGTGCGGCGCGGTCGCTGATGGTCACGGCAGTGGTCATTGCTGGTCTCCGATAGTCCCGCGTCATACCAGGGTCACTTGCCCAATTCAGTTGGTATCCCGCGTCCGACATAGTTAAGTGCCACCATACGCAGAATCAAATGGATAGGGACTAAATTCGCCGTGTCCGTCGGAATGGCAGCCCCCCGCGCGCCCTATGCCTGCGACCCCGATCGCAGCCGTGGCCGGCTGGTCGCCGAGCCGCCGAGTCGGACCCGGAGCCCGTTCCGGCGGGATTGCGACCGGGTGATCCATTCCACCGCGTTCCGCCGCCTGAAGTACAAGACCCAGGTGTTCGTGTTCCACGAGGGCGACCATTACCGCACCCGGCTCACCCATTCGCTGGAGGTGGCGCAGATCGCCCGGGCGCTGGCCCGGCAGCTTGGGCTGGACGAGGACCTCACGGAAACCCTGGCGCTGGCTCATGATCTCGGCCACCCGCCGTTCGGGCACGCCGGCGAGCGGGCCCTGGATGCCTGCCTGAAGCAGTTCGGCGGCTTCGACCACAATGCCCAGACGCTTCGCGTCGTCGCCGCGCTGGAGCACCGCTATCCTGAATTCGACGGCCTGAACCTGACTTGGGAGTCGCTTGAGGGCATCGTCAAGCACAACGGCCCCTTGACCGATCGCAGCGGCGCGCCGGTCGGGCGCTATCGCGAGCACGGCGTCCCCGTCGGCATCGCCAACTACATCAAGACGTACGACCTCGAACTGTGGAGCTTCGCCTCGCTCGAAGCCCAGGTCGCCGCCATCGCAGATGACATCGCCTACGACGCCCACGACATCGACGACGGGTTGCGGGCCGGCCTGTTCCATCTCGACGACCTCAAGGTGATGCCGCTCACCGCGGAGATCATCGCCGAGACCTCCGCGCATTACCCTGACCTCGAAGACGTCCGGCGCGGGGCCGAGCTGGTGCGCGAGCTGATCTCGCACCTGATCGGCGCGGTGTTCGCGGAGGCGCAGAAGAACCTCAATGCCGTGAAGCCGCAATCGGCCCAGGACGTGCGCCAGCAGAGCAGGGCGCTGATCGCGTTTCCGGCCGAGGTCGCCGAGGAAGAAGCCGCCATCAAGGCCTTTCTCTACCAGCACATGTACCGCCACAAGCGGGTGATGCGGGTCATGGGGGAGGCCGAGCAGATCCTGTTCGACCTGTTCGCCAAATACCTGACATCGCCGGCCGAGCTGCCGCCGGAATGGCTCACGGGGGCGGAGGCGGACAATGAGGGCGACCGGGCCCGGCGGATCGGCAATTTCATTGCCGGAATGACCGACCGTTTCGCCCTGACCGAGCACCAGCGGCTTTTTGACTCGACCCCGGATTTGCGTTAGGCGGCGGCCATGCCCCAGACATCCTCATCCCTGCATTTGTTCGCCGACGTGCTCGGACGCGTGCACGCCGCCTGCCGCGCGCTCGCGGCGGACGCCAACTGGCCCGAGGGCATCGATTTCTCCCGCGTGGTGGTCGAGCCGCCCCGCGATGCCTCCCATGGCGACATGGCGACCAACGCCGCCATGGTGCTTGCGAAAGAGGCAAAGGCAAAACCCCGCGATCTCGCCGAGCAGATCGCCGAGCGGCTGCGAGCTGACGCGCTGATCGCCAAGGTCGACGTCGCCGGTCCCGGCTTCATCAATCTGACCTTGAAGCCGGCCGCCTGGGCCGAGGCGCTGCGCACGGTGCTGCGTGAGGGCGCTGACTACGGCCGCGTCCACGGCGGCGCCAAGGTCAACGTCGAATACGTCTCGGCCAATCCGACCGGGCCGATGCATGTCGGTCATTGCCGCGGCGCCGTGTTTGGCGATGCGCTGGCGAGCCTGCTTGAGTTCGGCGGCCACGACGTCACCCGCGAATATTACATCAACGATGCCGGCGCGCAGGTCGACGTGCTCGCCCGCTCTGCGTTTCTCCGCTACCGCGAGGCGCTCGGTGAGGCCATCGGCGCGATCCCGGAAGGGCTCTATCCCGGCGACTATCTGAAGCCGGTCGGCGAGGCGCTGGCGAAGGAGCACGGCGACAAGCTGCTCGCCATGAGCGAGGCGCAGTGGCTGCCGACGGTGCGCGCCAAGGCGATCGCGATGATGATGGATGAGATCAAGGACGATCTCGCCGCGCTCAACATCCGCCACGACGTGTTCTTCTCCGAGCGCTCGCTGATCGAGACCGGCAACAACAAGGTCGCCGAGACCATCGATTTCCTGAAGGCCAAGGGTGACGTCTATGAGGGCCGCCTGCCGCCGCCGAAGGGCGCGCCGGTCGAGGATTGGGAAGACCGCGAGCAGCTGCTGTTCAAGGCGACCGCCTACGGCGACGACGTCGATCGTCCGCTGATCAAGTCGGACAATTCCTATACCTACTTCGCCTCCGACATCGCCTACCACAAGAACAAGTTCGACCGCGGCTTTGCCGAGATGATCGACGTCTGGGGCGCCGACCATGGCGGCTACATCAAGCGTATGCAGGCGGCGGTGAAGGCGACGACGTCGGGCAAGGGCACGCTCGACGTCAAGATCGTCCAGCTCGTGAAGTTGCTGCGCAACGGCGAGCCGGTGAAAATGTCCAAGCGGAGCGGGGACTTTGTCACCTTGCGTGAGGTGGTGGATGAGGTCGGCCAGGATGCCGTCCGCTTCATGATGCTGTACCGCAAGAACGACGCGGTGCTCGACTTCGACCTCGCCAAGGTCATGGAACAGTCGCGCGACAACCCGGTGTTCTACGTCCAGTACGGCCATGCCCGCGGCCACTCAATCTTCCGCAACGCGCGGGCGGAGGTGTTCCCGGACCTGCCGGAGGACGCCGAAAAGCGCATTGCCTGGCTCAGTGAGTCGGCGGTGGATCGGCTGTCCGACCCCGTCGAGCTCGATCTTCTCAAGCGCCTCGCAATTTATCCGCGCATGCTGGAAGCGGCCGCCGCGGCCCATGAACCGCACCGAATTGCCTTTTATCTCTATGATTTAGCCAGCGAATTTCACGCGCTTTGGACGAAGGGGCGCGATTTGCCCTATTTACGCTTCATTATCAATAATGATGCAGATCTTACGAAGGCGCGGCTGGCCATGGTCCAGGGCGTCGTCTCTGTCCTGGCATCGGGCCTCGCCATCCTCGGCGTCCATGCTCCGGACGAGATGCGGTAGTTTGGGGCGAACTACTTAATGGGAATTCGGGGGTAACCGGCAGAAGCCGGATCGCTTAGACTTGGTTGAAAGCCTTGTGGGTCGAAAGCAGTGCCTTGGTCGAGGGGCGCGCGGCTTTCCCGAAGGGACGCATCATCACGATGGCCGAACGATATCACAACAGACCGTTTCCTTCCGATGACTATGGTCGCGGCGGCGACCAGCATGGGAAGACGGAAAGCGACCCCTTGGCCGAGCTCGCCCGCCTGATCGGTCAGACCGATCCGTTCGCTGCGCAGTCGCAGCCCAGCGCCCGCCCGCCGGCAGCGCCGGCGCCCAGCCAGAGCTATCACGACGACAATTATTCGCAGGATGACTATCAGCAGGACCATGCCGAGCAGGCTCCGCCGCCTCCATCCGGGCCGCCGTCGTGGATGCGGCGCGCCAACGTGCAGCCGCAGCCGCAGCCGCAGCCGGCGCCCGAGCCCGACTATCCCGTCTCTGTGAGCCCGGTTCATCCGCTGCATCGCTATTCAGCCCAGCCGGCCGCGCCCGCGCCTGATTACCATCAGCCGCAGGCCTATCCCGATCACGGCTACCAGGATCAGGCTCATCAGGCTCAAGCCTACCCGGATCAGGCCTACCAGCAGCACGGTCAGGCCCAGCAGGAGCAAGCCTATCAGGAGCCGTATCCGCAGCCCGATCCGTCGCGCTACGACGATGCGCTCTACGGACGCTTGGAGGCGGGCGAGCAGGACTATCAGCGCGATCCCGCCTATCCTGATGATCCCTACGCGTTCCAGAGCGACTATCCCGAATCCGATCTCGACGAGGACGAGCCGAAGAAGCATCGCGGCGGCATGATGACGGTCGCGGCGATCCTCGCGCTCGCTGTTGTCGGCACGGGCGCGGCCTTCGCCTACAAGACCTATGTGGGCTCGCCCCGCAGCGGCGAGCCGCCGATCATCCGGGCCGACAACACGCCGACCAAGATCGTGCCGGCGCCGACTGACTCCTCGGCCAAGGTGCCGGATCGGATGGCGAGCGGCGACGGCTCCGAGAAGATCGTGCCGCGCGAAGAGGCGCCGGTCGACGTCAACGCCAAGGCCAGCGGCCCCCGCGTGGTGTTCCCGCCGCTGAACCAGAACGCCAATCCGCCGTCGGTGGCGAGCGTCTCGCCCTCCGCGGTGCCGCCGAGCGCAGGTGGAGTTCCAAGCAACGGTACGATGCCGAACAATTCGCCGCGTCCGATCAGGACCGTGGCTGTGCGGGGCGACCAGACCGATACCGCTGCGTCGCAAGCCGCGGCCGCCAAGCCTGCGGCGACGGCGCCGAAGCCGGTCGCCGCGCCTGCCCCCGCACCAGCCGCGCCGCGCAATCCGCCGACCTCGGCCAATGCCAGCGCCAATCAGCCGATGTCACTGGCCCCGCAGGCAGCGCCTGCCGAACCGCCGCAGCGGATGGCTGCGACCACTCCGACGCAGATCGCGCCGGCCAGCAGCGGTGGCGGCTACGTCGTGCAGGTCTCCTCGCAGCAGACTGAGGAAAGCGCTCACGCCTCCTATCGGGTGCTTCAGAGCAAGTATGGCAGCGTGCTGGGCTCCCGCGCGCCTGTCGTCAAACGGGTCGACCTTACCGACAAGGGCAAGGGCATCGTCTACCGCGCCTTCGCTGGTCCCTATGGATCGGCCGAGGAGGCGACGCAGGCCTGCAACAGCCTCAAGTCCGCAGGCCTGTCCGCCTGCTTCGTCCAGAGGAATTAACGGCCGTTTCCTTGACCCCCTCGCAGGGCAGGGTTAATCGGCCCTTATGAGCACGCGGGCCTTCATTACCGGCGTTTCCGGAACGGAACTGACCGCCGCCGAGCGGGAGTTTATCCGCAGCGAACGCCCATGGGGTTTCATCCTCTTTAAGCGCAATGTCGCGACCCCGGCGCAAGTTGCTGCGCTAGTTGCGGAATTACGGGCCGTTGCAGGCGCCGCTGACGCCCCCGTCCTGATCGACCAGGAGGGCGGACGGGTGCAGCGGCTGGGCCCGCCGCACTGGCCGGTCTATCCGCCAGGCGCCGTATTCTCGACCCTGTACGACACTGATTCGGCGCTCGGTCTGACCGCTGCACGGCTCAGTGCCCGCCTGATCGCGGCCGATCTGGCCGATCTCGGCATCACCGTGGACTGCTTGCCGCTGGCCGATGTGCCGGTGCCTGGGGCCGATGCCGTCATCGGAAACCGGGCCTACGGCACCTCGC
This sequence comes from Bradyrhizobium genosp. SA-4 str. CB756, assembly GCF_000473125.1. Taxonomy (NCBI): domain Bacteria; kingdom Pseudomonadati; phylum Pseudomonadota; class Alphaproteobacteria; order Hyphomicrobiales; family Nitrobacteraceae; genus Bradyrhizobium; species Bradyrhizobium genosp. SA-4. Next base: position 2,874,464 of record NZ_KI421499.1, read on the forward strand.
CGGACAAGGTCGCGGCGATCGCCCGCGCGGTCACCGACGGCCTGGAGCAGGGCGGCGTGCTGCCGGTGCTCAAGCACATTCCCGGCCATGGGCGGGCCACCGCCGACACCCATTTCAAGCTGCCGACGGTCGACACGGCCAGGGACGAACTCGAGCGGACCGACTTCGCGGCGTTCAGGCCGCTGGCGGGCCTGTCGATGGCCATGACTGCACATGTTGTGTTTAGCGCCGTCGACCCCGCCCATCCGGCGACGACTTCTGCGACAATGATCGCTCAGGTGATTCGCGGCGCAATCGGGTTCCAGGGTTTGTTAATGAGTGATGACGTGTCGATGAACGCGCTGGCGGGCACGATCGCTGATCGGACCCGCGCCATCTTCGCGGCTGGATGCGACATGGCTCTGCATTGCAACGGCAACATCGAGGAGATGCGCGAGGTCGCCGGTCAGACACCTGAACTGTCGGGCAGGGCGCTGGAGCGGGCGAACGCCGCGCTCGCCGCACGCAAGCCGCCGCAGCCGTTCGACCGTACGGCCGCGCGCACTGAGCTGGACGCATTGATCGCACGGGCAAACACGGCATCCGCATGACCGCAGAAATCCTATCGTTTGAAACCGGGCGGCCCGCAGAGCTCGCCGAGGGTGAGCCGGCGCTCGTGGTGGACGTCGAGGGCTATGAGGGCCCGCTCGACCTGCTGCTCGCGCTGGCGCGGCAGCAGAAGGTTGATCTCGCCAAGATCTCGATCCTGGCGCTGGCGGACCAGTACCTCCATTTCATCGAAGCGGCGCGGAAGATCCGGCTGGAGCTTGCCGCCGACTACCTCGTGATGGCGGCTTGGCTCGCTTTCCTGAAGTCGCGCCTGCTGCTGCCGGAGCCGCCGAGTGCGGAGGGGCCGAGCGCGGAGCAGATGGCGACGGCGCTCGCCAACCGTCTGCGCCGTCTGGAAGCCATTCGCGAAGCCGCCAACCGGCTGATGAACAGGCCGCAACTGCAGCGCGACATCTTCCCGCGCGGCGAGCCCGAGCAGATCGCCGAGATCAAGCATCCGAAATACACCGCAACGCTCTATGACCTGCTCACCGCCTATGCCGCGCAGCGCCAGTCGCGCGTGCTGGCGAGCGTGCATCTGGCCAAGCGCACGGTCTGGTCGCTCGCGGAAGCGCGCGCCACGCTGGAGCGGCTGGTCGGCAGCATCACCGAGCAGGACGATTGGGGCGTTCTCGACGACTTCCTGATCCGCCATGTCGCTGATCCCACGCAGCGCGCCACCGTGTTCGCCTCGAGCTTCGCCGCCGCGCTCGAGCTGGTGCGCGAAGGTCAGCTCGAGCTCAATCAGAAAGAGGCGTTTGCGCCCATCTATTTCCGAAAAGGGCGTCCTAAACCGGTTCCGGACGCAGCTCCTGCGCCCGACGCGCCGGTCGCTTAAGTGCAAGAAGGAGAATCTGCCATGGCAAGCCTGGCTGAAGTGCGGGTAGAAGAGGCCGAGCCGATGGAGAACGAATCCCAGGCACGTCCCGAAGAATTGCGGCTGCTGGAAGCGCTGCTGTTCGCCTCGAGCGAACCGCTGGACACCGCGACGCTGGCCAAGCGCATGCCCGAGGGCGTCGACGTCAAGGCCGCTCTGGAGCAGCTCCAGGCCGACTATGCCCTGCGCGGCGTGAACCTCGTCCGCGTCGCCAACAAATGGACCTTCCGTACCGCCGGCGATCTGGCTTGGCTGATGACGCGCGAGAGCCACGAGACGCGCCGCCTGTCGCGCGCGGCGATCGAGGTGCTGGCGATCATCGCCTACCACCAGCCGGTGACGCGCGCCGAGATCGAGGAGATCCGCGGCGTCGTGACCTCGAAGGGCACGCTCGACGTGCTCTTGGAGACCGGCTGGATCAAGCCGCGCGGCCGTCGCAAGACGCCCGGCCGCCCGCTGACCTTCGGAACCACCGAGGACTTCCTGTCGCAGTTCACCCTGGAACAGCTCGGCGATCTGCCGGGCCTGGAAGAGCTGAAGGGCACCGGCCTGCTGGATTCGCGTCTACCGACCGGATTCAGCGTGCCGACGCCGTCGGACGACCCGGCATTGCGTGAGGACGAAGATCCGCTGGAACCGGGCGAGGACCTTGATCTCGCTTTGGCGCCCGCGGTCGAGCCCGAAGCGCCGGAAGGCGGCAATGAGGGTGGTGGCGAAGGCGGCGCTGAAGAGTGATGTCCGGGCCCGTCGCGGGCTACCTGCGACCAGTTAACACTAGCAAGATTACGTAGCGCCAACAGCGAATTGGCGCTGCCTTGGTCCTTGTTTTTGACACCCGCCAAGCCTAGGTTTCGGTAAAGATCGGCCGGGTCCCCGGCCATGCGCGTTTGGAGGGTTGCAGGATGGGTTCACTCAGCATTTGGCACTGGATCTTGGTGATCGCAGTGGTCCTGCTGCTGTTCGGCCGCGGCAAGATTTCGGATCTGATGGGCGACGTGGCGCAGGGCATCAAGGCGTTCAAGAAGGGTATGCAGGACGACGACAAGCCTGCCGACAAGCCCGCCGAGCCGGCCAAGTCCATCGAGCACAATGCCGCGCCGACCGCGGCGCGCTCCGACGTCGGCAGCAAGGCCGTCTGAGCCAGAGAGCACGCGAGACGCGGGTAGCGGCCCGATCCTGCGCGCAAGGGATTGGGCCGGCAGCGGCCTCGCGTGAACGGAAGACCTCATGTTCGACATCGGGTGGAGTGAACTGGTCCTGATCGGGGTCGTGGCCCTGATCGCCATCGGCCCGAAAGAGCTGCCGGGCGTGCTGCGCATGGTCGGGCAGTGGATGGGCAAGGCGCGCAAGATGGCCGCCGAATTCCAGGGCCAGTTCCAGGAAGCGATGCGCGAGGCCGAAATGGCCGACCTCAAGAAGAGCTTTGACGAGGTCAAGGAAGCAGCCACCGGGTTCAATCCGCTGACCTCGCTCCAGAAGGACGTCAGCGACGCGCTCCGTGTCGATGCGCTGGACAAGCCGGCCGAGACGTCGACGACGACTGCTGTCGAGCCGCCGGCGACTTCAAGTGAAGCGCCGGCGACGCCAACCACACCGGAGGCCCCGACGCCCGAGACCTTCGTGGAAGCCGAGGTGCATGCGGCCGTGAACGAGCCGCTCGCGATCACCCGTGAGGTCGAGCAGGCACAGGCCGCCCAGACCCCGGTCACTCAGGACACTGCGCCACCCGAGGCGATCAAGGACGCCAAAGCGTCATGACCGACGCCGATATCGAGGCCAGCAAAGCCCCGCTGATGGACCATCTGATCGAGCTGCGCTCGCGGCTGATCAAGGCGCTGCTCGGCTTTGGCGTGGCTTTCATCTTCTGCTTCTTCTTCGCCAAGCAGATCTACAACGTGCTGGTCTGGCCGTTCGTGTGGGTCGCAGGGCCCGAGAATTCCAAGTTCATCTACACCGCGCTGCTGGAATATTTCATCACGCAGCTGAAGCTTGCGCTGTTCGGCGCCGGCTTCATCTCGTTCCCGATCGTCGCCACGCAGATCTACAAGTTCGTGGCGCCAGGGCTTTACAAGCACGAGAAGCAGGCCTTCCTGCCGTATCTGGTTGCGACCCCGTTCTTCTTCGTGCTGGGCGCGGCGCTGGTCTATTTCGTGGTGCTGCCGATGCTGGTCCGCTTCTCGCTCGGCATGCAGCAGGCCGGCAGCGACGAGACTGCGCAGATCCAGCTCTTGCCCAAGGTCGGCGAATATCTGTCGCTGATGATGTCGCTGATCTTCGCCTTCGGCATCGCCTTCCAGCTTCCGGTGATCCTGACGCTGCTCGGCCGCGTCGGCATCATCACCTCGAAGATGCTGCGCGAGAAGCGCCGCTATTTCATCGTCATCGCCTTCGTGATCGCGGCCGTGCTGACCCCGCCCGACGTGCTCAGCCAGTGCTCGCTCGCGATTCCCCTGCTGGCGCTCTACGAGGGCTCGATCATCGCGGTGGGGATGGTGGAGAAGAAGGCGGCGGCTTCGCAGGCCGCGACCGGCACCGACGTGTCGACGCCGGCCAATCCGGCCGAGTAGGGGCACTTTCGCTCTATGATGTCGCTGCTCAGCCCATGATTCGTCATGCCCGGGCTTGACCCGGGCATCCACGACTTGATCTAAGGCGGCAGACACGTGGATGGCCGGGATAAACCCGGCCATGACGGGAAGACAGCCATGCACGACATCAAATCGATCCGCGACAATCCGCAAGCCTTCGACGCCGGCCTTGCCCGGCGCGGCCTGAAGCCGTTGTCGGCCTCGCTGCTCGCGATCGATGAGCGCCGCCGCGCGGCTATCCTGGCCTCGGAGCAGGCGCAGGCGCGCCGCAACGCCGCTTCCAAGGAGATCGGCGACGCCAAGAAGGCGAAGGACGAGGCGCGCGCCGCCAAGCTGATGGCCGAGGTCGCCGAGCTCAAGACCACGATGCCGGAGCTCGAAGCCGCCGCGAAAGCGGCCGACGAGGAGCTGACGAAAGAGCTGTCGGCGATCCCGAACATTCCGTTCGACGAAGTCCCCGATGGCATCGACGAGCATGGCAATGTGCAGCACCACGTGTTCGGCAGCAAGCGCAGCTATGGCTTCACACCGAAGCTGCACGACGATCTCGGCACCGCGCTTGGCTACATGGATTTCGAGGCGGCGGCAAAGCTCTCCGGCGCGCGCTTCGTCGTGCTGAAGAAGGGGCTGGCGCGGCTCGAACGCGCGATCGGCCAGTTCATGCTCGACCTGCACACCAATGAGCACGGCTACACCGAGATCAACCCACCGCTGCTGGTGCGCAACGAGGTGATGTTCGGCACCGGGCAATTGCCGAAATTCGAGGACGACCAGTTCTGGGCGATCAAGGGCGAGCTTCTCGCATCACCCGATCATGAGCGACTGAAGACCGAGCGCCTCGGCCTCATCCCGACCGCGGAAGTCTCGCTCACCAATCTCGTGCGCGAATCCATTCTCGACGAGAAGCAGCTGCCGATGCGCCTCACCGCGCTGACGCCGTGCTTCCGCGCCGAGGCGGGCGCGGCCGGGCGCGACACGCGCGGCATGATCCGCCAGCACCAGTTCACCAAGGTCGAGCTGGTCTCGATCACAACGCCTGAGACCAGCAAGGACGAGCTGGAGCGGATGCTGTCCTGCGCGGAGCAAGTGCTCCAGAAGCTCGGCCTGCACTACCGCGTGATGACGCTGTGCGCAGGGGATATGGGTTTCTCGTCACAAAAAACCTATGACATCGAGGTCTGGATGCCCGGGCAGGGCGAGGGCGGCATGTTCCGCGAGATTTCGAGCTGCTCGGTCTGCGGCGACTTCCAGGCGCGGCGCATGGATGCGCGCTCGCGCGGGCCGGACGGCAAGCCGCGCTTTGTGCACACGCTGAACGGCTCCGGCACTGCGGTCGGCCGCGCGCTGATCGCCGTGATGGAGACCTATCAGCAGGAGGACGGCTCGATTGCCGTGCCTGATGTGCTGCAGCCCTATATGGGCGGCTTGAAAGTGGTCGGGCGCGACTAAAGCGCGATGAGATTGGGATGAATCGTCATCGCGCTTTAGGTTGTTGTTTGAGCATGATCTTTTCGGAAAACCGCTTCGCACTTTTCCGGATCATGCCCTAGAGCGTCGTCGCGCGAAGTGGATACCGCCTCGCGCAAAGAAAAGGCGTCAAGCAAGAATTGCGCGTTGCTCGCCTGAAACCAGAGAAACGTTTGGTTGCGAAGATCGGGCGGCTGGTTATCCTGCCGGCCACCCGACAATGCGAACCCGACCGTTCATGGCCTTGCACCGCGATATTTTCTGGGTCGGCAGACAATGGGCGGTGACGGGTGCCGGCATCCAGGCCGTCGATCAGCGGCTGCGCGGCGTGCTCGACATCGAGATCGCGCGGCTCTGGGACGACGATCTCGTGGGGAGCCGGCGGGCCAAGCCCGGCGTCAATGCCGGTGATTTCGACAAGGCGCTGACGGTGGCACGCGAACGTTTTCCGCAGTCGCCGAGCGCGGACCCGATCGTTGCGCAACTGGAAGCACTCGGCGTGATCGACGCTCCCGTCGTGAGCGCGGTCGTGCCGGCGATGAAGCTGCGTGCCGAAGGCCGGCTCGCGCGCTTCCTGCCGCAATGGCGCATCCGCCGGTAGCCGGCGGTCCGGGAACCGGATGCGCCCAGGCTGCCCGGTTTGCCTGATCGGGCATAGCCGGTTAAGACGGCTCGGACCAAGCTTCAGGAAACGACCTTTCGCATGCGCATTCTCTGCACCAATGACGACGGTATCCATGCCCCCGGCCTCAAGGTCGTGGAGGAGATCGCGCAGGCGCTGTCCGATGACGTCTGGGTCGTCGCGCCCGAGCTCGACCAGTCCGGGGTGTCGCATTCGCTATCGCTGAACGACCCCTTGCGCCTGCGCGAGGTCGGCCCGCGGCACTTCGCCGTGCGCGGCACGCCGACCGACTGCGTCATCATGGGCGCGCGGCATATCCTCGGCACCAAGCCGCCGGACCTTGTGCTGTCGGGCGTCAACAAGGGCCGTAACGTCGCCGAGGACGTGGTCTATTCCGGCACCATTGCCGGTGCGCTCGAAGGCACCATCCTGGGGCTGCCGTCATTCGCGCTGTCGCAGGAGTTCAGCGTCGAGACGCGCGAACGGCCGCCGTGGGACACCGCGCGCAAGTTCGGCCCGGACATCCTGCGCAAGGTGATCGCCGCCGGCATCCCCAAGGACACCGTCATCAACGTCAATTTCCCGTCCTGCGCGCCGGAGGATGTGCTGGGCATCCGCGTCACGCGCCAGGGCAAGCGCAATCTCGGCTTCCTCAGGATCGACGAGCGCAGGGACGGCCGCGGCAATCCCTATTTCTGGATCGGCTTCGAGCGCGCGGCGATGATGGACACGCCGGCGGACGGCACCGATCTCGCGGCACTTCGCGAGCGCTACGTCTCGGTCACCCCGCTCCGGCTCGACCGCACCAATGAGGCGTTTTCCGAAGCGCTGAGCGCGACGCTGAAATAGCGGCTAGCCGCCGCGAAGCGCGGCTTCGATGGTCTTGCCGAGCGCGTCGAGCTGGAACGGCTTCTGCAGCGCCGGGCGATCGCGGTACTGCTCGGGCAGGCCGGAGGAGCCGTAGCCGGTGGCGAAGATGAACGGGCAGCCCTTCGCCTTGATGAGGTCCGCGACCGGCGAGATGACCTTCCCGTTGACGTTGACGTCGAGAATGGCGATGTCGAACTCGGTCGCCTGGGCGAGCCGCATGGCTTCGGTGATATCGCCGGCCTCGGCGGCGACCTTGTAACCGAGCTCTTCGAGCATGTCCGCGACCATCATCCTGATCATCACCTCGTCCTCGACGAGGAATACAGAGCGGCCCGAAAGCCCTGTCGCAGTCATTGTCGTTCAGTCCTTGCCCATTTGCAGAAAACGTTCGCAGATAACGCGAATCGACGCAATGCGCGTTTCGGCGAACGGACGCCTGAAAATGGCCTTTGCGGTCAGGCCTATGCAAGCCAATTTGTGGTCAAATACTCCAGCAAAAAAGCTATCATGGGTTCCTGAGCAGGAACAAGATTCTTGGCGCGGGTCTTAGCAATGGGCGCGACGATCCGGACCTGACGAGACGATACAAATAGCGATGACCCCCAATCAGCACCCGCCGGAAAAGATGATGTTTCAGCTCACGCTGAGGCGTCGGGGCATCAGCGATCAGGCGGTGCTGCGGACCATGGAGGAGGTGCCGCGCGACGAGTTCGTCGATGAGGCCGATCGCGAGGGGGCCTATCGCGACAGCGCGCTGCCGATCGCCTGCGGGCAGACCATCAGCCAGCCCTTCGTCGTCGCCTACATGACCGAGCAGCTCCAGCTCCAGAAGCAGCACCGCGTGCTCGAGATCGGCGCCGGCTCCGGCTACCAGGCCGCGGTGCTGTCGCGGCTCGCAGGGCAGGTGCTGACGGTCGAGCGCTATCGCAGGCTTGCCGACACGGCGCGCGCCAGGCTCGAAAAGCTCGGCTGTCACAATGTCGAGGTGATGCTCGGCGACGGTCTCAACCTGCCGCCCAATATCGGCCCGTTCGATCGCATCATCGTCACCGCTGCGGTGGAGCAGCTTCCGGAGAATCTGGTCGAGCGGCTCGAGGTCGGCGGCATCCTGATCGCCCCGGTCGGCCCGCATCAGGGTGTGCAGACCCTGATCCGGCTGACCCGGACCGAAGCGGGGATCGAGCGCAGGGAACTCGTCGAGGTGCGCTTCGTGCCCGCGCTGCCGGGCGTGGCGCGGGAGCTGTAGAATTCCGGATCGGCTGTGCTGCCAACATCTTATTGGGAGGGTTAAGCCGTTATTTACTCGGCGGGTGTTTACTTAAAAGACCAGTTCTGTTGCGTACGAGTGAGTAACCATGTCTGTCGTCGCCGAGTTGCTTTACTCGCGCCGCGTGCCGCAGGTCGCGGTGCTGGCGCTGATTTCCTTCAGCTTCGCAGGGTGCAGCGCCGACATGTCGTCGCGGCTGTCCCAATCGAACTTCTCCAATCCCTTCTCGTCTGAGCAGACCGGTTCGGTGCAGCAGGCCCCGCCGCCGCAGCGTGAGCTGCCGCAATATGCGCGGCCTCAGACCCAGCCCGGCTACTACCAGTCGCAGCCTTTGCCGCCGCCGGCCGTGTCCGCACCGCAATCCTATCCCGTCACATCGGGTGGGGGCGTGTCCGGAGGCGGGCGGGGTGTCAGCTCCTATGCACCCCCGGCACAGCCCCACCTCGAGACCACCGCCACCGTGCCGCCGCGCTCGGTCGCGGCAGCCCAGCCGGCCGGCGGGACCAAGATCATCGTCGGCACCAGCGACACGCTCGACGTGCTCGCCAAGCGGTATCACGTCACGCCGCAGGCGATCCTCGCCGCCAACGGTTACAAGGGCCCGCGCGCGCTTTCGCCGGGTCAGCAGCTGATCATTCCGCATCCGGCCACGGCGGCTGCACCGGCGCCTGCTGCGGTCGCGGCGGCTCCGGCGATGGCGCCTGCTGCCAAGCCCGTTGCGGCCGTCGCCGCGCCGCCGAGCATCCACTTCGTCAATCGCGGCGACACGCTCGCCAGCATCGCCCGCAAGAACCACATCTCGGCGACCGAGCTCGCCCGCGCCAACGGCCTCGAGCCGTCGGCCAAGCTCAAGCTCGGCACCAAGCTGAACGTGCCCGGCGCCAAGACCGTCGCGGTTGCCGCGCCGGTTGCTCCGGCCCCCGTCGCGGCTGCGCCGGTTGCGGGCACGCTCCAGCCCGTCGCGGCCGCTCCCGTTCCGGCGACCAAAATGGCGGCTGCCGCTCCCGTGCAGAGCGCGCGTCTGGCCCAGGCTACCAATGTCGAAGAGAAGCCCGTCGAGACGCCGGCGAAGGCTGCGGAAGCCACCGGCGCGCTGCCGACCTTCCGCTGGCCGGTGCGCGGCAAGGTGGTCACGACCTATGGCGCCAAGACTAACGGCAAATCCAATGACGGCATCAATCTCGCGGTGCCCGAGGGCACCCCGGTCAAGGCGGCTGAAGACGGCGTCGTTGCCTATTCCGGCAACGAGCTGAAAGGTTACGGCAATCTGGTCCTGGTTCGGCACTCCAACGGCTACGTCACCGCATATGCCCATGCGAGTGAGCTGTTGGTGAAGCGCGGTGACACCATCAAGCGCGGTCAGGTCATTGCCAAGTCGGGTCAATCCGGTGAGGTGGCGTCGCCGCAGCTCCACTTCGAGATCCGCAAGGGATCGAGCCCGGTTGACCCGCTTCAATTCCTGAACGGGGCGTGAGGCAAGGGCCCACGGAGTCGGGCGCGCAATCACCACAAATATGCTGTCATCGCCCGCCTTGTGCGCATTGCGCACTCGAGCGGGCGATCCACTATTCCAGAGGCGGCGGTCGCCAAGCCGAGATGCTGCCTCGAACCATGGCTCACTGAGTCTTTTGCGAGCGGAAAATCAAATTTCGAAAAACAACCCCATGCAAAGTAGCCGATGGCTGTCGGTGCGATCTTCTAGTGTTTTGAGTTTGCTTCGGTTTCGACGGCGCAGCGGAGAGTGCCAGCGTGAAAGACCCGATCCGGTACCCTTGATCTAGATCAACCTAGAAGAGTGGCGTTCCGTTTCCGTAGCGGCGCAGGCCAATGACGCACGGGTCCGGAGATTGGCATGAAGCTGGTTGATACGAAATCACCGCCTCACTCCGGACAATCGCTCCAGCATCCAGCAGATGAGGGAATGCTGTACGTGCCGGGCGGCACGTTTCGCATGGGTTCGGATCGGCACTATCCGGAGGAAGCGCCGGTCCACCGCGTCACCGTGGATGCGTTCTGGATGGATCGCCATCCAGTGACGAACCGGCAATTCAAGGCGTTCGCCAGAGCTACCGGCCACGTCACCGTTGCCGAGATCACGCCCGATCCAAAGGACTATCCCGGAATGCTCCCGCATATGATCTACGCGGGTTCGCTGATGTTCTCTCCGCCCGCGTATCCGGTCAGTCTCCAGGATTTCAGCCAGTGGTGGACCTTCGCCAAAGGCGCGGACTGGCGGCATCCCTACGGGCCGGGCAGCGACATTCGTGGGCTGGACGATCATCCCGTCGTGCATGTGGCGTTCAGCGACGTGATCGCCTACGCAAAATGGGCCGGCAAGGATTTGCCGACCGAGGCGGAATGGGAATTCGCGGCGCGCGGCGGGCTGGATGGCGCCGAGTTCGCATGGGGAAATGAATTTGCGCCCGAGGGCCGTCACATGGCCAACACCTGGCAGGGCGAATTTCCACGCCAAAATACCGGCGACGATGGGTACGAACGGACATCGCCGGTCACCGCATTTCCGCCGAACGGATACGGGCTGCACGATATGATCGGCAACGTCTGGGAGTGGACGTCCGACTGGTACTCGCCTCGGCATGAGGCCGACGCTGCAAAAGCCTGCTGCATTCCAGAGAACCCGCGCGGCGGCCGCGAGGCCGACAGCTACGACCCCAGAACGACCAACGTCAAGATTCCACGCAAGGTCATCAAAGGCGGCTCGCATTTGTGCGCGCCGAACTACTGCCGGCGCTACCGGCCGGCTGCGCGGCATGCCGAGCCGGTCGACACATCCACAAGTCATCTTGGATTTCGGTGCATCAGGCGAGGTGTCTCTAACGCATCATAACGGGAGAGCAATGCCATGTTGAATTGCATATTCAATGACAAGCTTTCGGTTGCAACGCCGGGCAAGACGCGGAGCTGGATCAAGCGGTCCTGTCTAGCGCTGCTCAGTGCGACAATAATGATACCGTCGCAGGAATTGGTCAGCACTCCGGCAGCCGCCCAGCAGCCGGCGCAAAAGCCCAACATCCTCTTCATCATGGGTGATGACATCGGCCTGTATCAGCCGAGCATCTACCATCGCGGCCTGATGGTCGGCGAGACGCCCAACATCGATCGCATCGGCAACGAAGGAGCGATCTTCACGCATTACTATGCCGAGCAGAGCTGCACCGCGGGCCGCAATGCCTTCTTCACCGGCATGCATCCGCTGCGAACGGGAATGATTCCTCCGCAATTGCCCGGCAGCCCGTCCTATTTGCGGCCCGGCACCCCGGCGCTCGCCAAGTTCTTGCTCGATCTCGGCTACAACACCGGCGAATTCGGCAAGAACCATCTCGGCGATCACACCGACGCACTGCCAACCGCGCACGGCTTCCAGGAATACTGGGGCTACCTGTATCACCTCGATGCTATGCAGGGCGTGAGTTTCCCTGACATCAACAAGTCCCCCACCCAGCAGACGGTTGCTCCGCCATGCAAGAATACGCCGATCCCCGGCATCCCGGAGGTACCGGGCGCGGTCGATCCGAAAACGGCGGTTTGCCTGACGCCTCCGCGCAACATCCTGTCGTGCAAGTCCGATGGTACGGGCAGGACTCAGCAGTGCGTCGACCAGGGCCCGCTGACGCTCGAGCGATCGAAGGGTGTCGATGAGGAAATCTCGGCCAAGGTCATCGACTTCCTCGATCGCAATGATCCGAAGACGACAGGCAAGCCTTTCTTCGTCTGGTACAACCCAGCGCGCATGCACATCACGACCGTGCTGAATGACAAGTACGCGGCCATGGTCGGCGAGCCCGGTGGCAAGGACTGGGGCCTCAACGAGGCCGGCATGAAGCAGCTGGATGACAACGTCGGCTATGTGCTGAAGAAGCTCCAGGACATGGGACAACTCGACAACACGATCGTCGTGTTCACGACCGACAACGGTGCCGAAACCATCACCTTTCCGGACGGCGGCACCACGCCGTTCAAGGGCGGCAAGCTGAGCACCTGGGAAGGCGGCATGCGCGCACCGGCGCTCGTTCGCTGGCCGGGGGTCATCAAGCCCGGTACCATCAAGAACGACATCTTCGCGTCACTCGACTGGCTGCCGACGTTTGTCAGCATCGCGGGCGGCGCAAAGGGAGACGAGTTGAAGAAGCGCATCGAGGCCGGCCAATATCCCGGCATCGTCAAGACGACGCTCGATGGCGTCGATCAGGCCGAGTACCTTTCCGGACGTTCGGAAAAGTCGGCGCGCGATACCTTCTTCTACTATTCGGGCAAGGATCCGTCGGCGGTGCGCTACAAGAACTGGAAGATCTACTTCACGATGGTGTCCGACGCGCCGCAGGGCTTTATTGCCGGAGCGCTTCCTTATCACTGGGCCCAGGTCGTCAATATCAAGCGAGACCCGTTCGAGACCTCCATTGGTGCACAATACAAGACACTCATGGGCCTGGGCGGCGTCATCGGCTCCCCTTCTACAGCCTACGTCTATGACTGGAACATGCTGCCCATCGGCCAGGCGCTCTGGCTGAAGGAACTGGAGAGCTATATTCCGTACCCGCCGCTCCAGGACCCGGCGAGCTACAACCTCGAGCAGGTGCTGCAACAGGTCAAGCAGGCCAAAATCGCCGGTCGCAGCGACTAGTGGATCAGTATGAATGGCGGGCGTCGCTTTCGGCGCTCGCCAATCCACTGCGGTCCGAATCCAACTGCTCGCGAAGCAGCATATCGGCAAGCGTGCGACGAACAGCAGCGCTACGCCAGCCTCGCACGCACCTTCAATGTTGGCCGGTGGGGACCGCACAATCGAAAACGGATCGACAATGAAACAGATCATGCGATTTCCACGCCTTGACCGTCGCGCGCTGCTCTCGTCTCTGGCGATGCTTCCGTTTCTATCTGCCGCTCTACGTTCCACGTCGGCCATGGCCCAGACGCAAGCCGGACCTCTGCCATCTTGGAATGACGGCCCGACGAAAGCTTCGATCGTCGACTTCGTCGCACGGATCACGGAGAGTGGCGGGCCCTATTTCGTACCGCCCGATCAACGCATCGCGACCTTCGACAACGATGGGACGCTTTGGATCGAGCAGCCGATGTATGTGCAGCTCGCTTTTGCGCTGGATCGCGTGAAGGTTCTTGCGCCCATGCCTCCGGAATGGAAGGAAAAGCAGCCCTTCGCGGCCGTGCTGAACGGCGACCTGAAGGCGCTCGCAGCTTTCGGAGAAAAGGGCGTGGCCGAGCTGGTGGCGGTGACTCACGCCGGCATGACGACAGCGGAGTTTGAGAAGATCGTCACAGAGTGGCTTGCGACCGCGCGTGATGGTCGCTTCAAACGCCCCTACACCGAACTCGTTTATCACCCTATGCTCGAATTGCTCGCTTACCTCCGCACCAACGGCTTCAAGACCTTCATCGTGTCAGGTGGCGGCATCGAATTCATGCGGCCATGGACCGAGACGACTTATGGAGTGCCTCCCGAGCAGGTCGTCGGATCGTCAATCAAGACTCGCTATGAAATGCGCGACAGCACGCCGGTTCTATTTCGCTTGCCCGAGGTCGATTTCATCGACGACAAGGCCGGCAAGCCGATCGGGATCAATAGCCACATTGGCCGGCGTCCGATCGCCGCCTTCGGGAACTCCGATGGCGACCTCGAAATGCTGCAATGGGCGACGCTCGGTACCAGCGGCGCGCGGTTCGGCCTGATCGTCCACCATACCGACGCGGAACGTGAATATGCCTACGATCGCCAATCACATTTCGGCAAGCTCGATGTCGCTCTCGATGCTGCAGCGCTGAACAGGTGGACCGTTGTGGACATGAAGAAGGACTGGAAGAGGATCTTTTCGTTTGACTAGAGGCGAGATCGTAAGGCTCCTGGCCGCGCGAATGTGCGAATCAACCATCAAGCTAAATGCACGCTATTGGGCAGAGCACGCCAACTAAGTTTCGGGTTGTGGCCAATTCACAACGGACATCGGGCCTGGAACATGGCCGACGCACCCGTCGCTTCCGGTCTACCCCATAAGCGGACAATTCTGAGCCGGTTGGTCTGTCTCAAACGGGCCAAAAGCGGCCTCGTGTGCGGTAAGCACCCAGCCGATCGACATTCTCGCCGGGTGTGTCCCGTAAGAGACAGTCAAAAATAACTAGTTGTAGTTGAATGAGGACGCGACGGGAAATTCTGGCAATATCGTTACCCCATATGGGAGCGTGCCATGAAGTCGTTCCTTGCGGCTCTGCTTGCTATCTTGGTGAGCGTCACTGCGCGTGCTGCGGATATGCCGGTGAAGGCTCCGGCCGCTCTTCCGCCGCCATACAATTGGTCAGGGTTTTATCTTGGCGCAAATGTCGGTGGGGCCTGGACCAGCGGCAGCCTGAACATTCCAGGCAACAATTTATATGGCGGGCTGACGGAATTCATCGGTGGCGTTCAGGCCGGCTACAATTTCCAGGCCGGCCATCTTTTGTTTGGCGTGGAAGGTGATTTCGATGGGGCGACATTTGGTCATCCCGTGCTTCCGACTCCTACGCTCGGCTCGGTGAGCCAGAACTGGATCGGAACGGTGGCAGGCCGCGTCGGGCTCGTGGAAGACCGCTGGCTTTTTTACACCAAGCTTGGCGGTGGCTGGGTGCGCAGCAATGCCTCGTTGAACTTCCCCGGCGTCGCTTGGCAGGGGTCCAACACCAGCTCTGGCTGGCTGGCTGGCGTCGGTATCGAGTACGGCTTCAAGGCGAATTGGACGCTCAAACTCGAATACGATTACATTGGGCTGGGACAATGGACTTCGCCCACCGTCCCGTCCATCCCGCTGAACCGCGACCTTCAGATGGTCAAGCTTGGTGCGAACTACAAATTCGAGAGCGGGCTTCCCGATACGGTCGCGCCGGCAAGAACCGCGCATTCTGCCGAGCACTCCGAAGATGAAGACCTAGCCAAGAAATCACAGAATCCTATCGCCGATCTCGTCAGCGTTCCGTTCCAAAGCAATACGAATTTCAACGCCGGGCCGTTCAATCGCACCCAGGAAGTCCTCAACATTCAGCCAGTCATACCGCTGCGCATCAACGCGGACTGGAATGTGATCTCGCGCACCATCATGCCCGTGATCAGTCAACCTAGTCCGTTTTTTAACAACAACACGAATGGAATTGGCGACATTACCCAGCAGTTCTTTTTCACCCCCACCCATCCAGGCACTCTGATCTGGGGCGTCGGTCCCGTCTTCACGGTTCCGTCCGCGAGCGATCCGATTCTCGGAACCGGTAAGGTGTTGTTCGGTCCGACCGCCGTTGCCCTCGTGACGCCCGGACACTGGGTGATCGGCGTGCTGGTCAACAATCAGTGGTCAGTTGGCGGCAATCCATTGCGGCCGCCCGTAAACGCATTTCTCGCGCAGCCGTTCGTCAACTACAACATGGCGCACGGGTGGTACCTGACAAGCTCACCTGTGATCACCGCGAACTGGCTGGCGGCCCCCGGTCAGCAGTGGACCGTACCGATCGGTGGCGGTTTCGGCCGAATCTTCAAGATCGGCGACCAGCCAGTGAGTGCAAATATAGCCGGCTATTACAACGTCGTTCGTCCAACCGGCACGCCGAGTTGGCAGTTGCGGGCCGAATTGTCACTGCTCTTCCCCGAGAGGTGAGAGGTGCTTGCTTCGAGATTGGGAGATTTCTGGTCACGCAATCCGGCTCCGTTGCAGACCGTGAAAGGATGGGAGATCCGCGATGAAGAGCAAGAAATTGACACCAAGGACTGGTTTCGTTTGTCGGCTGGGCGCGGCGGCAATTGCCACCTTACTCGCGCTCCCCAATGATGCGGCGCGAGCCGATGAAGGCGGTGTCAGCTTCTGGATACCCGGCTTCTTTGGCAGCCTCGCCGCCGCCCCCGCGCAGGCGCCCGGCTGGTCGGTGACCTCGATTTATTATCATACCTCGGTTTCCGCCGGCGGCGACGTGGCGCGGGCACGGGAGATCACGATCGGTCGCATTCCCGCGAATCTGAACGTCAACGTGAATGCGAACGTCAAGGCGAATGTGGATCTTGGCCTTTTAGTCGGGACCTACACCTTTGCGACACCGGTGCTGGGCGCGCAGGCGCAGGCCTCCCTGCTGGGTGTCTACGGCTCCAACTCGACGTCGTTGGCGGGATCACTGGTGGGGACAGTGACGGGACCAGGAGGCGGAGTATTGCCATTCTCGCGCTTCGACAGCATCGACAGCTCGATCACTGCATTTGGCGATCTGCTTCCGATGTTCCAGCTGAAATGGAACGCCGGTGTTCACAACTACATGACCTACATCACCGGGGACATCCCGGTTGGGGCCTATCAGTCGGATCGTCTTGCAAATTTAGGGCTCGGGCATTGGGCAATCGACGCTGGAGGTGGCTATACTTATTTCAATCCAAAGACCGGGCACGAGTTTTCAGGGGTGCTGGGATTTACATACAACTTCGTCAACCCCTCCACTCAATATCAAAGCGGCGTCGACATGCACTTCGACTGGGGCGCGTCGCAATTCCTGACCAAGCAGTGGCAGGTCGGCCTCGTGGGTTACGCCTATCAGCAGCTCGGCTGCGACAGCGGCTCCGGCGATCGCGTCGGCTGTTTCCGGTCGCGAGTGCTCGGCGCTGGACCGCAGGTCGGCTACATTTTCCCGGTCGGAGACATGCAGGGATATCTGAACCTGAAGGCCTACGGCGAATTCGCCAATGAAAATCGGCCAGCGGGCTGGAACGTCTGGCTGACGTTCAATCTTTCGCCCCCGGCGGCAACGCCGCCGACACCCTCGAGGCACATTATTACTAAGTAGGATCATGCCCCTACGGCAAATCGCGCCTCTTCTACGCGATTTCGTCCGCCGCGCCGGAAAGCACCGTTGCGCCGACCCGGCACAGGGTGATGAAGTAAGGGGATCAACCGGAGAAGGGAGCTCTGCGCGCGACCCGCGCAAGCGCGCTCGCGGGTGAGGGCACGCGCCTGCTCAACATCAATGTTGAAGCGCAGTGTACAAACTCGGCCCCCCAGGTCCCTAAACGCCGCCAGAGGCGGGTTTGATACGTACGCGTCCTTGATTCCCCGTCTTCGGGGAAAGACAGCCGCAACCGGGGTGCGATCCGACCGCTACGTCGCCGTCAGCTTCACACCCAGCCGTCCTGCAAGCTCCTGCACGAACTGCCAGGCGACGCGGCCAGAGCGCGAGCCGCGCGTGGTCGACCATTCCAGCGCCTCGCGCTCGAGCGCCTCGTCGTCGACCTTGATGCCGAAATGGCTGCAATAGCCGCGCACCATGGCGAGATATTCGTCCTGGCTGCAGCGATGGAAGCCGAGCCACAGGCCGAAGCGGTCCGACAGCGAGACCTTCTCCTCGACTGCTTCGCCGGGATTGATCGCGGTCGAGCGCTCGTTCTCGATCATGTCACGCGCCAGTAGGTGGCGGCGATTGGAAGTGGCGTAGAGGATGACGTTCTCGGGCCGGCCCTCGATGCCGCCTTCGAGCACGGCCTTGAGCGACTTGTAGGACGCGTCATTGCCGTCGAAGGAGAGGTCATCGATGAACACGATGAAGCGGAAGCTGGCGTCGCGGAGCTTCTCCATCAGCATCGGCAGCGTTTCGATATCCTCGCGATGGATCTCGATCAGCTTCAGCTTGTCTGCCGGCTTGCGGTCCGCATTGATGCTGGCATGCGCGGCCTTCACCAGCGACGACTTGCCCATGCCGCGCGCGCCCCAGAGCAGGGCGTTGTTGGCGGGCAAGCCGTTGGCGAAACGCTCGGTGTTCTCCATCAGGATGTCCCGCATCCGGTCGACGCCCTTGAGCAGGAACAGCTCGACGCGGCTGACCCGCGGCACCGGCGCGAGGCGGCCATCGGGGTGCCAGACATAGGCGTCCGCCCGGTCGAACGAGGCGGGTTCAGCGATCGGCTTGCCCTGGGCGGCAAGGTGTGCCGCGATCGTCTCCAGCGCGCGGACGACACGTTCCTGGTTAAGGTCTGAGGCTGCTGTGGCGGCTGCCTTGACGGCCCCCTTGGGGCGATTTGCCGCGAGGCGGGCAGGCTTCTTGGCAGGGGTACGGGGGCCTTTGCCGGCCGGGCTTTTGCTTGGTTTTTTGGGCATGTCCGAAGTTCCTGAGAACGCAGCCTTATCGGGCCTGACGGCGCGCCGCAAGGTGGCCAAATCGACGGTCTGGCAGCGTTGCAATTGGGGCGGTGGCCGCTATAGTCCGCGCGAATTTGACCGAACCGGTCGCCTTTGAGGGCCTGACCGGCTGTCCCCCGTTCTCACGAGGATCGTCCGAAATGTTGATTACCCCTGCGTATGCCCAGGCTGCGGGCGCCGGTGACACCAACAGCATGTTGATGTCGCTGCTGCCGTTCGCCCTGATCTTCGTGATCATGTACTTCCTGATTCTGCGTCCGCAGCAGAAGAAGGTCCGCGACCATGCCGACCTCGTGAAGAACATCCGCCGCGGCGACACCGTCGTGACCTCGGGCGGCCTCGTCGGAAAGGTCACCAAGGTCGTCGATGACGACCAGATCGAATTCGAGATCTCCGATGGCGTGCGCGTGCGGCAGATGCGCCAGATGATCTCCGGCGTGCGCGCCAAGGGCGAGCCGGCCAAGGAAAGCGCGAAGGACGACACCGCGGCCAAGTGAGCGCTTTGCCGCGAGCATCTCAAGTCTCCTGATCTGACAGGTCCAGTCGATGTTGTATTTCACGCGGTGGAAGGCGCTCGGGATTATCCTGACGGCGCTGATCGTGTGCCTCTGCGCGGTCCCGAACTTCTTTCCCGAAGCGCAGGTCAAGACCTGGCCGGCCTGGGCGCAGCGCCGGCTCGTGCTCGGCCTCGACCTCCAGGGCGGCTCCTATCTGCTGCTCGAGGTCGATTCTGCCTATGTGAAGAAGGAGCGGCTCGATCAGATCCGTGACGACGTGCGCCGGACGCTGCGCGATGCCAAGATCGGCTTCACCGGCGGCGTCACCGTACGCAACGACGCGGCCGAGGTGCGTATCACCAAGGAGACCGACGTGCAGCCGGCGCTCGCCAAGCTGCGCGAGCTGTCCCAGCCGCTGGGCGGTCTGATGGGATCGAGCGGTCAGCGCGACCTCGAGGTGACCGATGCCGGCGGCGGCGTGATCCGCCTGACCATCCCGCAGGCCGCGATGCTCGACCGCATGCGCAAGACCATCGAGCAGTCGATCCAGATCGTCGAGCGCCGCGTCAACGAGCTCGGCACCGTCGAGCCCGTGATCCAGCGCCAGGGCAACGACCGCATCCTGGTGCAGGTCCCCGGCCTTCAGGACCCGACCCGTCTGAAGGAATTGCTGGGCAAGACCGCGAAGATGGAATTCCGCATGGTCGATACCTCCGTGCCGCCGGATCAGGCGCAGCAGGGCAGGTTGCCGCCGGAATCCGAGCTGTTGATGAGTGCCTCACCGCCGCCGACGCCTTACGTGGTCAAGAAGCAGGTGCTGGTTGCCGGCGGTGACCTGACCGACGCCCAGGCGAGCTTCGACCAGCGCACCGGCGAACCGGTCGTCAGCTTCAAGTTCAACACGTCGGGGGCGCGCAAATTCGCGCAGGCGACGCAGGAAAACGTTGGGCTGCCCTTCGCGATCGTGCTCGACAACAAGGTGATCTCGGCGCCCGTGATCCGCGAGCCCATCACCGGCGGCCAGGGCCAGATCTCCGGCAGCTTCACCGTGCAATCGGCCAACGATCTCGCCATCCTGCTGCGCGCCGGCGCGCTGCCGGCGCCGCTGACCGTAGTCGAGGAGCGCACCGTCGGCCCGGGCCTCGGCCAGGACTCGATCGAGAAGGGTGAGCTTGCGGCTTACGTCGGCTCGATCCTCGTGATCGTGTTCATGCTGCTGACCTACCGGCTGTTCGGCGTGTTCGCCAACATCGCGGTGACCATCAACGTCGCCATGATCTTCGGCCTGCTGTCGCTGCTCAACGCCACGCTGACGCTGCCCGGCATCGCCGGCATCGTGCTCACCGTGGGCATCGCGGTGGACTCCAACGTGCTGATCTATGAGCGCATCCGCGAGGAGCTGCGCGGCGGCCGCAACGCGATCTCGGCGATCGACGCCGGGTTCAAGCGCGCGCTCGCAACCATCCTCGATTCCAACATCACCACCTTCATTGCTGCCGCGGTGCTGTTCTACATCGGCACCGGCCCGGTGCGCGGCTTCGCCGTGACGCTCGGCATCGGCATCATCACCACGGTGTTCACCGCCTTCACCCTGACCCGGCTGATCGTCGCTTGGTGGGTGCGGTGGAAGCGGCCGCAGAGCGTGCCGATCTAGGAGCCTGATCGTGACTCACACCGTTCTCATCGGGCTCGGCGTCCTCATTGCCATTCTCACCGTGGTCGCGGCGCTTGGCCTGTTGCCGTCGCTGCGCATCGTTCCGGACAACACGCATTTCGACTTCACGCGCTTCCGCCGCATCAGCTTCCCGATCTCGGCGGTGCTGTCGATCGTCGCGATCACGCTGTTCTTCACCCACGGCCTGAACCTCGGTATCGACTTCAAGGGCGGCACGCTGCTCGAGGTGAAGGCGAGGTCCGGCACTGCCGACATCGCGGCGATGCGCACCACGCTCGACGCCCTGGGTCTTGGCGAAGTCCAGTTGCAGCAGTTCGGCGGCCCCGAGAACGTCCTGATCCGTGTTGCGGAACAGCCAGGGGGCGACGCCGCGCAGCAGGCAGCCCTGCAGAAGCTTCGTGGCGCGCTCGGCGAGAGCGTCGACATTCAGCGCACCGAGGTGCTCGGTCCGCGCGTCGCCGGAGAGCTTTTGGCCTACGGTATGCTCGGCCTGATGCTCGCGATCGTCGCGATCCTGATCTATCTCTGGTTCCGCTTCGAATGGCAGTTCGCGTTGGGCGCCATGATCGCCAACGTGCACGACATCGTGCTGACGATCGGCTTCATGTCGATCAGCCAGGTCGATTTCGACCTGACCAGCATCGCCGCGCTGCTGACGATTCTGGGCTATTCGCTCAACGACACCGTCGTCATCTACGACCGTATCCGCGAGATGCTGCGCCGCTACAAGAAGATGCCGATGCCGCAGCTGCTCAACGAGTCCATCAACTCGACGCTGTCGCGCTCGATCATCACCCACGTCACGGTGACATTGGCGCTGCTGGCGCTGCTACTGTTTGGCGGTCACGCCATTCACAGCTTCACCGCGGTGATGATGTTCGGCGTCGTGCTGGTCGGTACCTACACCTCGATCTTCATCGCGGCTCCGATCCTGATCTATCTCGGCGTCGGCGAGCACCGCGAGGATGCGCCCGATACGGCTGCGCCGGCGAAGAAAACCAAGGCGTGATCCGAACCCTATGCCCTCGCACGAGTTTGCGAGGGTAGTCAGCCCATTCGGACGAAGTTCATGGCCGGCGATCCCAACGCTCCGCATTTCCCGCGCTCGGCGCCGATCGAGGCTTATGGCAAGGGCGGTTTCGCCTTTGCCGGCATGTCGCATCGCGGCTCGCTGCTCTGCCTGCCCGACGCGATCTGGGCCTGGGACGTGACGGATCCCGCCAAGATCGACCGCTATTCGCTGGACCGGGTGTTCGCGGCCGCCAACGGCATCGACACGCTGCTGATCGGTACCGGAACCGGGCTCTGGCTGCCGCCGCCGGAGCTGCGCCAGGCGCTCAAGGCGGTGAGGGTGGTGCTGGACACGATGCAGACCGGTCCAGCCGTGCGCACCTACAACATTATGATCGGCGAACGGCGCCGTGTCGCGGCCGCGCTGATCGCCGTGCCATGAGCAGCGCCGCGCCGCCGGACACCGTGACTTACTGCGCCGATCTGCTGCGCGGCCATGACTTTCCGCGCTATGCCGCGACGCTGTTCGTGCCTGCCGCCGAGCGCCGCGCGCTGCTGGCACTCTATGCCTTCAACGTCGAGATCGTCCGCGTCCGCGACCAGGTGAGCCAGCCCTTGCCGGGCGAGATCCGCTTTCAATGGTGGACCGATCTGCTCGCGGGCCATGTCCATGGCAGCGCCGAGGGCAATCCCGTGGCGGCAGAGCTGCTCCGCGCGATCCGCGATTTCGACCTGCCGGTCGAACCACTGTCGCTGCTCGTCGACGAGCACCAGTTCGATCTCTACAACGATCCGATGCCGACCACGACGGCGCTGGAAGGCTATCTGGCAGCGACCTCGTCGGCGCTGTTTGCACTCGCGGCCCGCATCATGGCGCCGCCTTCGGACGCGGCCGAGCATCTCGCCCGTCACGCCGGGCTGGCGCAGGGCATCGCGCAGGTCATCGCGAACCTGCCGCGTGATGCGGCGCACCGGCAATTGTTCCTGCCCCAGCAGGTGCTGGCGCGCCACAATTGCAACATGGAGGACGTGTTCGCCGGCAAGGACACGCCGAACCTGCGTGCCGTGCTGGACCAGCTCACGGGCGAAGCGCAGCAGCATCTGGCGACGGCGCTATCGCTGCTGGCGGAGCTGCCAACCGCGGCCCGGCCAGCCTTTCTGCCGCTCGGGCTGGTGCGGGCCGATCTCAAGCGCCTGGCGCAGCCAGCGCGCAATCCGTTTACGCCGCAGCCGGCCTCGCGGCTGCGCACGCTGTGGACGCTATGGCGTGCCTCGCGCTCCCGGGAATTTACCAAATAGCGGCCGGCTTATCGCCTGAGCCGGCTAAATGCTCTATGCTGTCCTATGGCTGAGTTGTCCCAAAACATGTCCGCGGATCTCGGTAGCTATCCGGTCACACCTCGCGACATCCATGCCGCCGCCGAGACCATCCGCGGCGCCGTCGTCGAGACGCCCTGCAGCTACAGCCGCACGCTGAGCAACATCTGCGGCTGCGACATCTGGCTGAAATTCGAGAACCTGCAGTTCACCTCCTCGTTCAAGGAGCGCGGCGCGCTCAACCGGCTCACCGCGCTGACGCCGGAAGAGCGTGCGCGCGGCGTCGTCGCGATGTCGGCGGGCAACCACGCCCAGGGCGTCGCTTATCATGCGAGGCGCCTCGGCATTCCCGCCACCATCGTGATGCCTGTGGGCACGCCGATGGTGAAGATCGAGAACACCAGGCACCATGGCGCCGAAGTGGTGGTCACGGGCGAAACTCTGGAAGAGGCGGCGGCGTTTGCGCGCAGCCATGGCGAAGCCCGCGGCATGATCTTCGTCCATCCTTACGACGATCCGCTGGTGATCGCGGGCCAGGGCACCGTTGGCCTTGAGATGCTCAAGGCCGTGCCGGGGCTCGATACGCTGGTCGTCCCGATCGGCGGCGGCGGGCTGATCAGCGGCATCGCCATCGCCGCCAAGTCGATCAAGCCGTCGCTGCGCATCCTGGGCGTCGAAGCCTGGCTCTATCCCTCGATGTACAACGCCATCCACGACGGCAATCTGCCGGCACGCGGCGACACGCTCGCCGAAGGCATCGCGGTGAAGTCGCCGGGTAAGATCACCACCGAGATCGTCCGCGGCCTCGTCGACGACATCGCGCTCGTGAACGAAGCCGAGCTCGAGCGCGCGGTCGCGACCCTGATCTCGATCGAGAAGACGGTCGTCGAGGGCGCCGGCGCCGCCGGCCTTGCCGCGCTGATGTCCGATCCCTCCCGCTTCGCCGGCGAGAAAGTTGGCCTGGTGCTGAGCGGCGGCAACATTGATACGCGGCTGATCGCATCCGTTCTCACCCGCGAGCTCGCGCGCGAGGGGCGGCTGACCCAGTTGTCGCTCGATATCCCCGACAGGCCCGGGCAGCTCGCTGCGGTGGCGGGGCTGCTGGCCGAGGCTGGCGCCAACATCATCGAGGTTTCGCATCAGCGGACCTTCTCCGACCTGCCGGCCAAGGCGACCCTGCTGCAACTCGTCATCGAGACCCGCGACGCCGCGCATCTCGACGAGGTCATGGCGAGGCTCAGTGCATCCGGACTGAGCGCGCGCTGCACCTGAGCAGTGCGCGCCGCTACCGCGCCGCCAAACCCGCGAGGTGATCGACAAGCCGATCGATCTCGGCTTCCGTGTTGTAGTAATGCGGGGATGCGCGCACGAGCGGCGGCAGCGCGCGGATTTCGGCGTCGATGCGGGTGCTCGCCGGATCCGAAGCGCCGATGGCGATGCCGGCCGCAGCGGCGCTGCGGACGATGGCATCCGCTTCATGCCCCTCCATCGTGAAGCTGACGATCGCGCCCGGCGTGCGGCCGAGGTCACGAATTGTGACGCCACGAATGGATGCAAGGCCGGCACGCAGGCGATCGGCGAGCAGGTGGCAGCGCTGCTCGATCGGGCCAAGACCGATATCGAGGGCGTAGTCCACGGCAGCGCCCAGCCCCAGCCGGGCCGCGTAGTTGTTCTCCCAGGTCTCGAAACGGCGCGCATCGTCGCGCAGCCGGTATTCATTCCGTGCGACCCACGGCGCCGCGAAATGGTCGATCATCGGCGGTTCGAGCTGCTGCAGCAGCGCGCGGCGGACATAGAGAAAGCCGGTGCCGCGCGGGCCGCGCAGGAATTTGCGCCCCGTCGCCGACAGCATGTCGCAGCCGATGGCCTCGACATCGACCTCCATCTGGCCGACGGCCTGGCAGGCATCGAGCAAGTAGGGAACGCCGTGCTCCCGCGCAATCTTGCCGATCGCCGCCGCGGGATTGACCAGCCCGCCATTGGTCGGGACCCAGGTGATCGCGATCAGCTTCACGCGCGCGTCAATCATGCGTTCGAGCGCGGCGACATCGAGCTCTCCGCTGGCATCGCTCGGCACGATATCGATCGTCGCGCCAGTTCGTTTCGCGACTTGAAGAAACGCGACATAGTTGGCGGCATATTCCGCTTCGGCGGTGAGGATCCGATCGCCCTGGCGAAATGGAAGCGAATAGAACGCCATCTGCCAGGCGACCGTCGCGTTCTCCATGAGGGCGACCTCGTCGGGCGCCGCATTCAGCAGGCGTGCGACCGAGCCGTAAACCGCATCGAGCTGTTCGGCCTCGCGGTCGGCGGCGGCATAGCCTCCGATCTCGCTCTCCAGATCAATATGCTGCTTCATGGCATTGACGACGGCGGTCGGCATGAGAGCCGCTCCGGCATTGTGGAGGTACGCGAGCCGGCCGGCGGCCGGCGTGTCGGCACGAATCTGGTCGATGTCGATCAAGTGCTGGTCTCCGCCACTGCTATCCCGGTCATTTGAATTAGGCGCGATCACAAGCGCGAGCAAGCGATGCGCCGCTTGGAACAAAATCGCAGATTGCTGCCTCCTATTGGTATCAGATTCCAAACCGGAGGGCGCCCGCCCCGGATTTTGAGAAATCCATGGGCGCCGAACGCGATATCCTCCCGGATGAGAAACCGACCATGCAAGAGAAATCGCAATCGTCGCGCCCAGCGAGCGGGGCGGCCAAGATCAACATCGCCCGACGGATCGACCTCACGACCCTCAGGCTGTTCATCGCCATTTGCGAAGAGGGCAATCTGACGCGCGCCTCCCAGCGCGAGGCGATCGCGCCGTCGGCCGTCAGCAAGCGCATGCATGACCTTGAGGAGATGCTCGAGGTCGCCCTGTTCGAGCGGCATCCCAACGGCATGGCGCTGACGCCGGCCGGCGAATCGCTGCTGCATCATGCGCGGGTGACCTTGCTCAACGTCGAAAAGATCGCCGTCGACATGGCCGAGCACGCGAGGGGTGTGCGCGGGCATGTGCGGATGCTGGCCAATCTGTCGTCGATCGTCGAGTTCCTTCCCGACGATCTGCCCGGCTTCTTCCGCGCGCACGAGCTGGTGCGCCTCGACCTTCAGGAGCGTCCGAGCGCCGATGTCGTTCGGGGCGTCGAGGAGGGCGTAGCCGAGATTGGCATCTGCTCGGCGGATGTCTCGACCCGCGGGCTGGAGCGGTTCGCCTACCGGCGGGATCGCCTCGTCATCGTGGTGCGCACGGATCATCCGCTTGCGGGCGCGACGGACGTGTCGTTCGCCGATACGCTCGACTACGACCATGTCGGCCTGTTTGCGACCAGCTCGATCTATCTTCGTTCGCACTACACCGCACAGCAGATCGGCAAGTCGATCCGGCTGCGAGTCCATGTGCCGGGTTTCGATGCGGTGTGCCGGATGGTGCAGGCCGGCATGGGCATCGGCCTCATTCCGGACCGTGCGTTCGAGGTCCTCAGTCACGGCATGAACCTGACGGCGATCGAGCTGACGGACGACTGGGCCGATCGCGAGCTGGTGCTGGTCGCGCGAGATCCGGCAGGATTGTCGGCGACGAGCCAGCTGATGCTCGAGCATCTGCGATCGCCTGGCAGGCCGCATTGACGCCGGCCTCAACCTCGTTCGTCGTCCGCGAACGCGTGTTCATCAAAGGATATTGGACATAAGACCCTGCGCTCGGCGACACCACGATCAAAGAAGATCGAGGAGCGCCGAACGTGGACGGACCACTATCAGGAATACGGGTCGTCGAACTCGGAACATTGATCGCTGCGCCATTTGCTGCGCGGCTATTCGCCGAGTTCGGCGCTGAGGTCATCAAGATCGAGCAGCCCGGCAGCGGTGATCCCTTGCGCACATGGCGCAAGCTGCATCAGGGCACCTCGCTCTGGTGGTATCTGCAATCGCGCAACAAGAAGTCGATCGCGATCGATCTGAAATCGCCGGATGGACGCGACGTGGCGCTGCGGCTGGCCGCGCAAGCCGATGTCGTGATCGAGAATTTCAAGCCGGGGAGCCTCGAGAAACTTGGCCTCGGCTGGGATGTGCTGTCGAAGCTCAACCCCGACCTTACGCTGGTGCGCATCTCCGGCTATGGGCAGACCGGGCCTTATCGCGACCGCTCCGGGTTCGGTGCAATCGGCGAGGCCATGGGCGGACTGCGCTTCACCACGGGTGATCCGGACAGTCCGCCGGCCCGCGTCGGCATCAGCATCGGCGACAGCCTCGCCTCGCTCCACGGCGTGATCGGTGCGCTGATGTCGCTGCTGCGCGTCAAGACCGGGCAGGGGCGAGGGCAGGTCGTCGACGTCTCGCTCTACGAGAGCGTGTTCAATCTGATGGAGAGCCTCGTCCCCGAATATGATCTCATGGGGCACGTCCGGACCCGCACCGGCGGGGCCCTCCCGGGCATCAGTCCCTCAAATACGTATCCGAGCTCCGATGGCCGCCACGTCGTCATCGCCGGCAATAGTGATGCGATCTTCAAGCGCTTGATGCAGGTGGTCGGCCGTCCGGACCTTGCCGACGATCCGGCGCTCGCCAGCAATGACGGACGCGTCCGCAGCAACGCCTTGCTCGATGCCGCCATCGCCGCGTGGACGTCGGAGCGGACGATGGACGAGATCCTCGCGCGCCTCGATGCGGCTGATGTTCCTGCGGGCCGGATCTATTCGGTCGCCGATATCGTTGACGATCCCCACTACGCCGCCCGCGACATGATCCTGCCGACCGAGCTGCCGGGCGACGTCACCGTGAAGATGCCGGGCATCGCGCCAAAGCTCTCCGACACGCCCGGCGCGGTCAGATGGTCCGGCCCGACGCTGGGACAGCACACCGACGAGGTGCTGACGGCCCTTGGCCTGCAGCCTGCCGATATCGCGCAGCTGCGCCGCAGCGGAGCGGTGCAATGATGGCAACACCGCCCGATATCATGATCCAGGAGGTGGCCCCGCGCGACGGCCTCCAGATCGAGGCGCAATGGGTCGAGACCAGCGACAAGGTTCGGCTCATCAATTCGCTGTCCGCGATCGGCTTCGGCCGCATCGAGGTCTCGTCGTTCGTGTCGCCGGCCGCGGTCCCGTCGCTGCGCGACGCGGCGGACGTCTTCGCCGGCATCGAACGCCGTCCGGGCACGATCTACACGGCGCTCGTGCCGAACCGGAAGGGCGCCGAGCTGGCGGTGGCGGCCCGCGCTGACGAACTGAATTTCGTGATGTCTGCGAGCGAGACGCACAATCGCGCCAACATGAACATGACGCACGCGCAATCGCTCGCTGCGCTCGCCGAGACCGTGAAGCCGGCCCATGCCGGTGGTGCCATGGTCAACGCCACGGTTGCGACCGGGTTCGGCTGTCCGTTCGAGGGCGTTCAGCCGTTCAAGAAGGTTCTCGACATCGTCAAACGCTATCTCGACCTCGGTGTCGACGGCGTCACGCTTGCCGATACCACGGGCATGGCCAATCCCAACCAGGTCTCGCAGCTGGTGGCCGAGGTCCTGATGCTCGTCCCCGCGGACATGCTCACGCTTCACTTCCACAACACGCGCGGGCTCGGACTGGTCAATGTCCTCGCGGCCCACGACACCGGCGCGCGCCGCTTCGATGCGGCCCTCGGCGGTCTCGGTGGATGTCCATTTGCGCCGGGCGCCACCGGCAATGTCTGTACCGAAGACCTCGTCAATCTCTGCCATGAGATCGGCTTGCGGACCGGTCTCGATCTGCAGCGCTTGATCGATCTGTCGTTACGATTGCCCGGACTGGTTGGACATGAGGTGCCGGGGCAGGTCGCCAAGGCCGGCCGTCCTCTCGATCTGCATCCCATACCCGAACGACTGCGGCGCTCTGGCTGAGCGGCCGCCAATCAAAATCTTAAAGCAAATTGGAGGAAACCATGACGATTGCAACGGCGACGACGGCCGACCTCGATACTGGAATTACCGAGCATCAAGTCATCAAGAAGATCGCGTGGCGGCTGATGCCGCTGATCATCGTCTGCTACTTCTTCGCGTTCTTCGATCGCGTCAACATCAGCTTCGCCAAGGCCGCATTGCAGGCCGATCTCGGCCTCAGCAACACGGCTTACGGATTTGGCGCCAGCCTGTTCGTCGTCGGCTATGTGCTGCTGGAAGTGCCGAGCAACATGCTGCTCTATCGTTTCGGCGCACGGCGCTGGATCGCCCGCATCATGATCTCCTGGGGCCTGGCGACGGCCGCCATGGTCTTCGTCAACAGCGAGTGGCAGTTCTACGCGCTGCGCTTTGTGATCGGCGCGATGGAAGCCGGCTTTGCGCCCGGCATTCTCTATTATCTGACACTGTGGTTTCCAAAATCGCATCGCGGCCGCATGACGTCCGTGTTCTTTCTCGCCACCGCATTCTCGGGAATCATCGGCGCACCGATCTCGGGTCTCATCCTCAATTATCTGCACGGGCTGCATGGCCTCGCCGGCTGGCAGTGGCTGTTCCTGGCCGGCGGCATTCCTTGCGTCGCGCTCGGCATCGTCGTGTTATTGCGCTTCGATGACGGGATCGAGCAGGCCGAATGGCTGAGCGATGACGAGCGGCGGCTGATCTCGGGGCAGCTGGATCGCCAGAAGGGCGAAATCGGCGAGCATTCGGCGTGGCGCTCCTTGCTCATGCCCGGCGTGCTGTTGCTCGGCTTCATCTACTTCCTGATCCAGATCGCGTCCTACGGCCTTAATTTCTGGGCGCCCGATCTGATCAAGGCGGCCGGCGGTGGCAGCGCGGCTGCGATTGGCTTCCTCACGGCGGTGCCCTACATCTGCGGCGCCATCTGCATGATCGTGGTCGGGCGATTGTCGGATGCCTCGGGCGAGCGCCCGAAGTTCGTCGCGGGCCTGATCCTGGCCGCAGCGGTCGGCTTCTTCGCGTCCGGCGCATTCGACCGGAACGTGGTCACGCTGGTTGGCGCGCTCGCGATCCTTGGCGGTGGTGTGGTTGCGGCCATTCCAACCTTCTGGACGTTGCCTCCGAAGATTCTCGCCGGCGCCGGCGCAGCGAGCGGGATCGCGCTCATCAATACGCTGGGGCAGGTTGGCGGCATCGTCAGCCCGGTCATGGTCGGGTCGGTGAAGGACTGGACCGGCAGCACGACGCCCGCGCTCTACGTCATCGGTGGTTTGTGCGCGCTCTGTGCAGTCCTGTTGCTGACGGTGCTGCCGCGCGACTTGAAAGCCAAGGATTTGGCGGAACCAGCACGGTAGGGCTGCGGCAATCGGCGCGCCTTGGTGGCGCGCATCCAAGAGGGTATCTAGCGTGAAGAAGATCGCGCCACTATCCGTTCTCAACGAATGTCGGTGCGATCGTCTTGAAACCGAAGGGGATACACGATGGCGAAGAACACGATTTGCCTCTGGTACGACAGGGATGCCGAGGCGGCTGCCCGCTTCTACGCCGCGACGTTCCCCGACAGCACGGTGAGTGCCGTACACCGCGCGCCGAGCGACTATCCGTCTGGCAAGGCTGGCGACGTGCTCACGGTCGAGTTCACCGTCGCCGGCGTCGCCTGTCTCGGCCTCAACGGTGGGCCGATCTTCAAGCACAACGAAGCCTTCTCATTCCAGATCGCCACCGACGATCAGGAGGAGACCGACCGCTATTGGAACGCCATCGTCGGCAATGGCGGGCAGGAGAGCGCCTGCGGCTGGTGCAAGGACCGATGGGGCGTTTCCTGGCAGATCACGCCGCGCATGCTGACCGAAGCGCTTGCCGCCGGTGGTGCCGAGGCCAAGCGCGCGTTCGATGCGATGATGGAGATGACGAAGATCGACGTCGCAGCGATCGAGGCCGCGCGCCGCGGCTGAAATCGTCCGACCTCAGATGCAGAGGCTGAGCAGCTTGACGTGGCAGCCGCTGGATTTAGGCTTGCTCGCGGGTGCAGTCTCGCGCTTCACGGCGACCAGCGGCTCCTTATCTTTATTCTTCTTCTTGCCCTTGGGCTCGTAATCGCCGGCGATCACCATCGCCCAATAGGTGCGCTTGCCGCTGGCGTTCTTGGCACTGGCGATGCCGACACGGGAGGCGTTGTGCAGCAACAGGTTCTTGCGGTGCCCGGAGGAGTCGATCCACTGTCCGAGCGTCTTCTCGAAATTGTCGTAGCCATAGGCGATGTTCTCGGCGGCGCGGCCCGCGCCGGCCGGGGCGACGCGCCGGTTGAACGGGCCGAGGGCATCATGGCTGAGGTCGTCCTTCGCCGCCATCGCGCGCGCCTGGTCCATGGCGATGCGGTCCAGCGTTGCGTCGCGGACGACGCGGACTTCACCGTGCTTGAGGCGGAAGCTCGAGATCTGCTCGGCCGGAGACTCGGCCATGGCCGGGGCGGCCACCAGCAGCAGAAGGCTGGCGATCAGGCCGCCAACCACACCATGCATCGTCGTCCCCCGCGTCCCCATGATTCCGCCAAAGCCTGCCTTCGTTCGACCGCTTCTCTATTGCCAATGTGGACGCTTCAAGGCACAGGGCCCCGCGCTAGGTGGTTGGCAGGTCCGCCTCGAAATTGAAGCGGTCGCGTAGGTTCTTGCGCTGCTCCAGGATGTCCTTGAGGAAGGCGCGATCCTGGTCGTTCCTCATCATCGGCTCGATCAGGTCGAGCTGGTTCATGGCGACCAGCTGCAGGATCTCCGTGCGCGGCTTGCCGCTGGGATCGCGCGGAAGGGCGTGCACGACCTGGATGTGTTCCGGCGGCTTCGGGCCTCTCGCGGCGGTCAGCTCGTTGCGGAGCTGGCCTTCGAGCGTGGCCTGATCGGCCTCGACGAAGGCATAGAGCCCGACGCCCGAGCGGCGGTCGGCGAAGGCGACGATGGCGGTATCGCGCACGGCGGGATTCTTGCGGATCAGCTCGGCCAGCACCGGCGCATCGTTGACGAGCCGGCGGCCGCCGCCCTCGCGGTCGGTGAAGTTGAACAGGCCGCGGGTGATGGCGCGATAGACCTTCTTGCCGGTGGCAAGCCACAGGCTCGCGGCGAACGACTTCTTCGCAAGGACCTTTCGCTCGCGCGGAGTCAGCGCCTCGGGCGCGTAGGAGCGCTTGTGCTTGAGCAGATGCCTGAGGTCTTCATAGGCGAGGATGCGATAGAGCCGGCCGCGCCGTTTGAAGCACGCTGCGAGCTGGAAGTCGGTCACGTAAGCGAGGCCGTCGCGGCCGACCAGCCAGTTCTGTTCCTTGGCGAGATCGTTGTGGCAGATGCCGGCGCGGCGCAGCCGGCGCAGCACCGCCTTGGCCGAGCGAAAATAGGCGAGGTCGCCATGGGGCTTTGCCAGATGCAGCGCGACGCCGTCGACGAAGCCACGCACGAGCGCGCGGCGTCCGGCCCACAGCAGCTCGGGGCCGACGTTCAGGCCCTTTGCGAGCGCCAGCGCATGCTTCTCGCGCGCGAACAGATGGCGCGCCAGCAGGAAGGACCACCATGGCACTTCATCGAGCCGGCGCAGCACCGCGTCAACCTCGCCGTTCTCGCCGCGGAAGCGGCCGCGCTCGACGGTCGAGAACACGTCGCGCTTGAGCAGAACGCCCTCGGTCCAGCGCGCCGACAAGGTCGCGGCGTCGTCTTTGGGGAGGCTCATCTGAAACTCACGCCGCGGTGGCAATGCGCAGGTGATCGGCGATCCAGCGATCGAGATCGGCGAGCGCCCGCGCACTCATCGCTTGCTTCTTGGCCACCGTCTTCTCGTTGCCGCGCAGCCGCGTGCCGTCCGGTTTCTTGGTCGGTGCGCTCGCGAGCGGCGGAAACAGGCCGAAATTGATGTTCATCGGCTGGAACGAGCGGGTACCCGGCTCGATGGTTTCGATGTGGCCGCCAGTGATGTGGCCGAGCAACGATCCCAGCGCCGTGGTGCCCGGCGGGCTCGCCAGCGTCTCGCCGCGGGCGTCGGCTGCCGCGTAGAGGCCGGCGATCAGGCCGACGCTGGCGGATTCCACGTAGCCCTCGCAGCCCGTCATCTGGCCGGCGAAGCGCAGCCGCGGCTGCGCGCGCAGGCGCAGCTGGCCGTCGAGCAGCTTTGGCGAGTTGAGGAAGGTGTTGCGATGCAGGCCGCCGAGGCGGGCAAACTCGGCCTTCTCCAGCCCGGGAATGGTGCGGAAGATGCGCTGCTGCTCACCATATTTCAGCTTCGTCTGGAAGCCGACGATGTTGTAGAGCGTGCCGAGCTTGTTGTCCTGGCGCAGCTGCACGATCGCGTACGCCTTGGTGGCGGGATCGTGCGGGTTGGTGAGGCCGACCGGCTTCATTGGGCCGTGGCGCAGGGTCTCGGGGCCGCGCTCCGCCATCACCTCGATCGGCAGGCAGCCGTCGAAATAGGGCGTGTTGGTCTCCCACTCCTTGAACTCGGTCTTCTCGCCGGCGATCAGCGCGCCGACGAAGCCGTCATACTGCTCCTTGGTCATTGGGCAGTTGATGTAGTCGGCGCCGTTGCCGCCGGGGCCGACCTTGTCGTAGCGCGACTGGAACCAGGCTACCGACATGTCGATGGACTCGCGATGCACGATCGGCGCGATCGCGTCGAAGAAGGCGAGCGCGTTCTCGTCGGTCAGCTCGCGGATGGCATCGGCGAGGGGGGCAGAGGTGAGGGGACCGGTCGCAACGATGACGTTGCTCCAGTCGGCCGGCGGCAGGCCCGCGATCTCGCCGCGGGCGATCTCGATCAGGGGGTGGTCGTTCAGCGCCTTGGTGACGGCGGCCGAGAAGCCGTCGCGGTCGACCGCGAGCGCGCCGCCGGCGGGCACCTGGTTGGCGTCAGCCGCGCGCATGATCAGCGAGTCGAGCCGGCGCATCTCCGCATGCAGCAGGCCGACGGCGTTGTTGGCGGCGTCGTCCGAGCGGAACGAATTGGAGCAGACGAGCTCGGCCAGACCGTCGGTGCGGTGCGCCTCGGTCATGCGGGTCGGCCGCATCTCATGCAGCACGACGGGCACGCCGGATTTCGCCACCTGCCAGGCGGCCTCGGAACCGGCAAGGCCGGCACCGATCACGTGCACGATGTTCGATTGGGGTCCTGTCATGGGGCGGACAGGTAGCGCTTTTCGGCGCAGAGTGGAATCGCCGAGATCGAGTTTTCTGCCATCAGAAACGACAACGCCCGCACGAGGCGGGCGCTATCGGTTCGTCCGGTAAGGGCTGAACGATATCAGCCCTGATACTGACCGGCGGCAACGCGCGGGATGTCCGAGCGATCGAGGCCGATGTCGGCCAGTTCGCGATCGCTGAGCTGGGACAGCTCGGCAACATTGCGCTGATAGTCCCGGAAAGCCTGGATCATGCGGATGAGCGAGAGCAGCATTGGTAGTCTCCTGTAGTTCGATTCAGCCTTTCCCAAGGCCTCATCGTTGAAATGAATATAGATGAGAGTGGTGCACTGCGAAAGTTCCGATGTTGCGATGCAGCTAAGCGTCGGATGCATAGCGCCGGTAACGGACGATTAACCCGGAGGCAAGCTCGCACAAGAGTGGGCGAGCGAGACGTCAGATTGTCATAAATGTCCGTGAATACACGGGCTTATGATTACAATCGCGGTTCCCTTCGAGACCGAAATAAGTCGTGTTCCCCTCCCACGCAAGGCGACCGGTCAGCTACTGGGCCCAAGTCTCGCATGCGCGAATCGCATGTGTGGTTGAGTCTAAAGAATGAACATTAATTCATTATAAGGGGCGGGCTGAGCACGAGCAGACAGCTCCTCGATGGGGCGCCACCACCGATTCGTCAGCTCTTTAGCCGGTGGGCCGAACGACGGAGACCAAGGAACCGGCAGGGACAGAGGGAGCTGATCCGGGCGTGGTTCGCGTCTTGACCTCTCCCGGCGCGGTGCGCACACGTCAGGGGTGTGGTTTTATTACCAAGTTGTAATGAAAATCAGAAATTTCGCATGCGCCTCTGCGCAGCGCGCAACATCACGCAATTCTCGCGGGGAATTTATTGCGGCAAGTTGCCGCGCCCGGAGGAAAGTCATGCCGCAGATTCCGGCAATGTCGCTGGATCTGTCTCAAGAACAAGAGAAGGAAAGTAACATCATGACGAAGTTACTCGGGGTTATCGCAATTGCCGCCGTCGCATTCGCCGTCGCGCCGGCCCAGGCCGCCAAGCACGCCATGGGCGGCTGCAGCTCGGCCAATCTGGAGAAGACCGAAACCGCGATCGAAGCCATGGCCGACGGCGACAGCAAGTTCGTCGCGCAGAAGGAGATCGCTGCGGCGCAGGACGCGCTCCTCAATGGCAAGATGGGTGTGTGCGGAGCGCATTTGAACAAGGCGATGCACGCCACCATGGGCAAGTAAACGGGTAGGTAAACGCACTCAAGAGAGGGCCGGTCGCCGGGCGATCGGCCCTATGCGTTTGCAGAGTGTTGTCTTAAGGAGCGCGCGCGAGCTGAGTGGCGAAATAGGCCACGGTCTTCGAATAGACCTCGCTCTTGTTCCACTGCTGGAGCACCGCGAAGTTCGGGCTGCCGGGCTGCCAATCCTTACCCTTCTGCCAGCCATACCCGGCGAGATAATTGGCGGTGGACGCCAGCACATCGGGCGCATTGTGCAGGAGATCGCGCTTGCCGTTGCCGTCGAAGTCGACGGCATATTTCATCCAGGACGACGGCATGAACTGGGTCTGACCGAGCTCGCCGGCCCAGGCGCCCTTCATGTCGCCGGGCGCCAGGTCGCCGCGCTGGACGATGCGCAGCGCATCCATCAGCTCAGCACGAAATTGCTCGGAACGCCGGCAGTCATAGGCCAGCGTCGCCAGCGAGCGGATGGTGGCGAACTTGCCGGTGTTGACGCCGAAATCGGTCTCGAGCCCCCAGATCGCGACCAGCACCTCGCCGGGCACGCCGTAGGTCTGCTCGATCCGCGAGAGCACCGAGCCGTATTGCTTCATCATGTTGGAGCCGCGCGTCATCCGCGGCGGCACCATGCGGCCGGAAAACTCTTCAAAAGTCTGGGTGAAGACCTTTTGCGACTTGTCACGATTGAGCACGCTCTGGTCGAGCGTCACGCCGGCAAGCCCGGCGGTGATGGCCTGCTGCGAGATGCCCTTGGCCGCAGCGTCGGCTTTGAAGTCGGCAAGCCAGGCGTCGAAATTGCCGGAGCCGCAGGCGACCGCGGCAAGCGCTGGCTGGGCGGACAGGATGGACGCGGAGAGGGCGAGGGCTGCGAGAGCGAGACGAGAAATCGTCGGGGTCATCAGATGAAATAGATTCCGTGAAGTGATCTGACCGGCAGGCGCAATCTCGATTGTAACCGCGGCCAAAGCAAGGCGTATGACAGTTCGCGATCCCGCCCGAGCCGGGCTCGGGCAGGATCGCATGTCACGATGGCGTCAGGCGTCTGACCTGTTACGCCAGGGGAAGAGGTTGGCGGGGAAGTCGGCGGCCGGCTTGCGCGGGCGATGCGGCGGGGGCGGCACCGGGCGCGACCCGGGCTCCGAGGCGATCACCTTGCGGTAGAGGTGCCAGGTGGCGTGGCCGAGCAGGGGGATCACCACGGCAAGGCCGAGGAAGGCCGGGATCGTACCAAACGCCAGCAACACCGCCACGATCAGACCCCAAGCCGCCATCGGCACCGGGTTCTTGGCGACGACGCGCAGCGAGGTGACCATCGCCTCGAACGCGCCCGCATGGCGGTCGAGCATGAGCGGGAATGACACGGCGCTGATGCAGAGCGCGGCGAGGGCGAACAGGAAGCCGGCGCCGCAGCCGACCACGATCAGCCACCAGCCTTGCCGGGTCGTCAGCACGCGCGTCATGAAATCGGAGATTCCGGTCACGCCCTCATAGCCGAACGCCGACACATAAATGGCCTGCGCGGTCGCGACCCAGGTCACGAACAGGGCGAGCAGCAACGTGCCGAGGCCGAGCATGGCGCCGAACGAGGGCGAGCGCAGCACCTCCATGGCATCCCAGGCACTTGCCTCTTCGCCGCGTTCGCGCCGGCTGGAGAGCTCGTAGAGACCGAGCGCCGCGAACGGCCCGATCAGCGCGAAGCCGGCGGCCAGAGGAAACAGCAGCGGCAGCACCGAATGGCCCATCACCACGCGGGCGAGCACGAGGCCCAGCACCGGATAGATCACACAGAGGATGATGGCGTGGCTCGGAACCGCCTTGAAATCTTCCCAGCCGCGCTTGAGCGCATCGTGGAGGTCGGAGAGTTGGATGGTTCGGATCACCGGTCCAGCCGCGTCAGTCGGCTGGACCATCGTTGGGACATTGCCCCGGTAGAATGTGGCCATGGTCGCTAGCTCCCTTGCCGGGCGGCCGCATTCGGCGCCGGCAACGGCGCAAGCGGCCGCCATTCTCTGAGTTGCGCGATCCCGACCAGACGCGAATTCCGGAAGACATCGCGAGCTGAGCGAGAAGCGTACGCCCATTTCCGAGTCCTGTCCCTCACGCTTGGGTGAAATTCGATGTCGCAGTGCAACCTCGAATGTGTCATTCGGTCGTCATTTCGCCGCAGATAAGCTGATGCTGCTTGTTCGTTCGCAGGAACGCGGGCGCAACGCGGTAACTTCGTCTATAAGTGCCGCTCAAGGCCCTTCCAACGGATCCTTTTTCGGGGAGCAGACATGAGCATTTTCGGGAAAATCATGGGCGCGATCTTCGGCAGCCATCCGGCTGCCGCCGCACCCGCAGGCAGCGCACCGTCGCCCAGCGCGCCCGCCAGCGCCGCGCCGGCTGGATCGGCGCCTGCTGCCGCGCCGGCGGCAACGGTCGACGTCGCTGCGATCGTCGACAAGGCCGCGGCCGCTCACAAGGGCGAGAAGCTGGAGTGGCGCACCTCGATCGTCGACCTCATGAAGGCGCTCGACATCGATTCCAGCCTTGCGGCGCGCAAGGACCTCGCCAAGGAGCTCGGCTACAGCGGCGACATGAACGACTCCGCCAGCATGAACGTCTGGCTGCACAAGCAGGTGATGTCCAAGCTCGCCGCCAATGGCGGCAAGCTGCCGCCGGAAATCAAGCACTGACCGCTTGATCGGTCATTGCCAAGGGGATTGAGTCTAGGGATGAGAAGGGCCCGCGATTTCGCGGGCCCTTTTTCTTTCAGGCGACGAGGTCGGCATCTTCCGGATGCCGCTCGAGATAATCGACGACGAAGCCGCAGCCGGCGATCACCTTCTTGCCGTCGCGGCGGATCAGCTCCAGCGCGCCCTTCACCAGTTCGGACGCGATGCCGCGGCCGCGCAGCGCACGCGGCGTCTCGGTGTGGGTGATGATCACCGCCGACGGCGTCAGCCGGTAATTGGCGAAGGCGACCTCGCTGCCAACGTCGAGCTCGAAGCGGCCCTTCTCCTTGTTGTCGCGTACCGATGCCGCCATGCAATATCCTTCCGAAGCGCTGCCTCTTTCCTGATCTAGGCGCCTGAACCGGCCCTTGCCAAGGTGCGACCAAGGGAGGTTGCCGCAGGGGAGATATCTCGAAAATGCGTGTCCCGCTCAGCCTCATGGCGTTGCTCGCCGCGCTTGCTTCGACGGCGCCGCTGCCGGCTGCGGCCGAAGGCGGTCCGGTCTGGGACGCATGCGTCGGGCTGACCAGCACGCCGGAGGAGCGGGTCAAGGCGTGCTCGACCGTGATCGAGACCAGGAGCGAGAGCGGCCACCGGCTCGCCGGCGCCTATTGCAATCGCGGCCATGGTCTCACCGAGAAGCGAGAGCTCGACGCGGCGCTGTCGGATCTCGACGAGGCGGTCAGGCTCGCTCCCGACTATGCCTGCCCCTTCAACAATCGCGGCCGCGTCTACAGCTTCAAGCGCGACTTCGATCACGCCATCGCCGACTACGATCAGGCCATCAAGCTCGATCCCTCGCTGGCGCTGGCCTACAGCAATCGCGGCGAATCCCGCTACAACAAGGGCGATCTCGACGGCGCCTTCGCCGACTTCGATGCCGCGATCAAGCGCGATCCGAACTATGCCACGGCCTACACCAATCGCGCCTTGGTCTACTACCGCAGGCACGACGTGGCGCATGCGCTTGCCGACTACACCATGCGGATCAGGCTTGCGCCCAGCCTGCTCGCCTATATCGATCGCGGCAACGTCTATCGCGACAGCGAGCAGCTCGACCGCGCCGCCGCCGACTATGGCGAGGCGATCCGCATTGCGCCGACCGATGCGCGCGGCTGGCGCAACCGCGGCATGATCCGGCTCTACCAGGGCGACGACAAGGGCGGTCTTGCCGACTACGACAAGGCGCTGCAATACGATCCCTCCGACGTGTTCTCCTGGAACAATCGCGGCCAGGCCAAGCTTCGGCTCGGCGACAAGCAGGGCGCGATCGCCGACTTCAGGAAGGCGCTGGAATCGAAGCCCGGCCTGCCGGTCGCGCGCGAGGCGCTTCAGAGGCTCGGGGCCCTGTAGCCGCAGTGCGATATGAGTTGGTGACCGGCGAACATCGCGGCGGCCATCGAAATAATCCTCGCATTCGCTCTTGCGCGGTCGCCGGCGGCTCCCACGTCTTTTGCAGGACATACGCCGAATGCGGCAGGCAGGGTCGCTAGATATTCGGTGTGTCATGATCGCCAGCCGCAGACGTATGCCTCTGTCGTAGGAGGGTACGATGTCGGACTTTGGTTTCTTGAATACTCATCGAACATGGGAAGACTGGTGCGGGATGGTGCTGGGCGCACTGATCGTCGTCTCGCCGTGGTTTCCCATCCAGGAACAACCCGCGATCGCCGCAGACTCAATGGTCATCCTGAACGCGGTTGCAGTCGGCCTGGTCGTGTTTGGCATCAGTCAGCTCGAATATGTCGCGCTGCAACGCTGGCAGGAGGTGGCGACGATCCTGGTCGGATTGTGGCTCATCGCCTCGCCCTATTTCCTCGGCTATTCCGGTGAAGGGTTCCTGCGCATC
Source organism: Bradyrhizobium genosp. SA-4 str. CB756 (assembly GCF_000473125.1). Taxonomy (NCBI): domain Bacteria; kingdom Pseudomonadati; phylum Pseudomonadota; class Alphaproteobacteria; order Hyphomicrobiales; family Nitrobacteraceae; genus Bradyrhizobium; species Bradyrhizobium genosp. SA-4. The sequence continues at coordinate 2,914,273 of NZ_KI421499.1, forward strand.
TACCACACCAGCCTCGGCGCGGTGACGGTCCTCCTTGGCATGCTGCTGCTGTGGCAGGACTGGGATCTGACTGACCAGGACATGCTCAAGCACGGGCGATAGGCCGTGGACGTCGGCAGGCCCGCCCGGCTACAGGCGGGCCTGCGCCCTCATCGCTTCGCCAGGTCCTGGTACTCCGGATGCTTCTCGATCCACGCCTTCACGAACGGGCATTGGGGGATCAGCTTCAATCCGGCCGCGCGGACCTGGTCGAGCGCGCCTTGCACCAGCTTTGAGCCGACGCCCTTGCCGCCGAGCTCCTTCGGCACGTCCGTATGCTCGAAGGTGATGACTTCGCCGTCGAGCTTGTAATGCTCGGTCGCGAGATGGCCCTCCACCTCGAGCTCATAGCGGTGATGGGCCTTGTTGTTGATGACGTCGCTCATGTCGTCTCCGGTCAGCTCTTCAGCGAGTCCGTCAGCATCTTGCGGATCGACCAGGCTTCGCCGTCGGAGGAGCCCTTGATGTCGTCGATCTTCCAGCTATTGGCCTCGCGCACGAAGTCGTAACGCACGATCTGGTCGGCGGGTTTCCGGTCGTTGCGGTGGCCGGTGATGGTCACCGCGACCGTCGCCTTGTCCGCTTCCATCTTCTCAGCGTCAACCTTGAACGACTTCACGTCCGGTTCCTGCGAATTGGTGACCGGATCGAAATCGACCGGCCCGACGTCGCCTTTCGGCGTGTGCGCATCCGCCTTGGCCCATAGCGCGACCAGCGATTTGGAGAGGTAGTTTGACTTCGCTGCCTTGTTCTCGATGACGAAGGCGGCGCCACCGTCGCCCTTGCCCTTGGCGGCGCGGGTATAGATCGCGGTCAGGATGGCGACGGGATCGGTGGGAGCGGGAGTCTCGGCGAAAGCCGGGGCGATTCCGGCAAGCAGAGAGGCGGCGACGAAAGTCCGACGGGTGAGCATGAACTGTCCCTGAGATGACGGCGCGCGACAACAGGCCGGAGTGGCCGGCGCGTATCTCTGTAGACCGATGGAGCGGCTGTTCGGTTCAATCACTCGCCTTGGCGAGCCTGGAGTCTTCCGGCTGGGGCTGTTGGCGGAGGCAACCCTGGCAGATGACGAGGGAGCGGTTGACCCTGGCGTCCTGCTCGGCCTCGATGCCGTCCTGCACCTGCCACCATTCCCTAGAATAGGGCTGAAGTCCGGCCTGCGATCGGGTGCGATCGGCCGCCGCTGCGGCGCGCATTGCACGCGATGAGGCAGAGCGCGGCTGGTTGGGATTCTCGCCGGCGCCGTCCCAGGCGTAGCGTGCAGGCTTGAAGGCGGGATTGGGTGCGAGATGGGCTTGCGGGGCGACGGCACATCCGGCGAGCGCCAGCGACAACAGGAGGAGGGCGGACGCTTTGACCATGATGCGGCACTCTGTACGCGAGAACTGAGCGAAGGTTGCGCTGATCATGTTTAAAATTCCCTGAACGATCGTGCCCGCACCGCCGACAAACGCGCATGCGCTATCTCATCCTCCTGCTCGCTCTGTTCGCTTCCACTGCGCGCGCCGACGATGCGAAGCCGTTCAACCCGGCCGACTATCCTCCCGCCGTGCAGAAGGCGCTGCATTATGCCAACGAGGAATGCGAGAGCCAGGATGGGGGCGTCGTGACCTTCGCCTCGGATACCGTGCGCAAGGTCGATCTGACCGGTGATGGCCGCGAGGACTACATCGTCGATTTCCGCGACGCCAAATGCGGCGACCGCGAGACCACCTATTGTGGAACCGGCGGCTGCGTCATGACCATCCTGGTGACGCTGCCTGACGGCAGCGTGCGCCCGGTGTTCGACGGCTATATCCGCAGCTACAAGATCCTGGCGCCGCCGATCAAGCGTGGCGCCGCGCGCACCGTCCGCTTCGATCTGCACGGTAGCTATTGCGGCGGTTTTGGCACGCAGGCCTGCGTCAAGGAGAGGGCGATCACGGCAACGCCGTTCGCATTCAAGCAGCCGTAGGGCGGGCGCGGGGCCGATGGTCTTGCTACGTCGCTGGCGATGGCGATAAATGGGCTTCAATGAGCGGGCGGCTTGCGCGCCGACCGCACTCGAAGAGGAAGCCCGATGCAGCCCCTGCGCATGTCCCGCCGCGTCATGAATCTCGCTTACATGCTGACCCAGAATGCGCGGCGGCATGGATCGCGCCCCGGTTTCGTCTGGGGTGACCGATCCTGGACCTGGCGCGAGATCGATGCGCAGGTCTCCGCGCTGGCCGCGGCGCTCGCCGCGCGCGGCATCGCCAAGGGCGATCGCATCCTCGTCCATTCCAAGAATGGCGACGAGATGTTCTTCTCGATGTTCGCCGCGTTCCGGCTCGGCGCGGTCTGGGTTCCCACCAATTTCCGCCTGATGCCCGACGAGGTCAGCTATCTCGCCGAGGCCTCGGGCGCGAAGGCATTTTTGTGCCATGCCGATTTTCCCGAGCATGCCGCGGCGGTGAAGGGTGGCGCGCTGGAATTCATTTGGAGCGTCGACGGCAAGGCGTCGTTCGGCGAGACGTCGGTCGCGGAGGCCATCGCGTCGAAGGCGGGTAGCGCGGTCGAGAACGTCGCAGTCGAGCACGACGATCCCTGCTGGTTCTTCTTCACCTCCGGCACCACCGGCCGTTCCAAGGCTGCGGTACTGACCCACGGCCAGATGGGTTTTGTGGTCACCAACCATCTTGCCGATCTCACCCCAGGTGTGACGGAGGCGGATGCCTCGCTGGTGGTGGCGCCGCTGTCGCATGGTGCCGGCGTGCACCAGCTGGTGCAGACCGCGCGCGGCGTCTGCACCGTGCTGCTGCCGACCGAGAAGTTCGACATCGACGAGGCGTTCCGCCTGATCGAGAAGCATCGCGTCGCCAATCTCTTCACGGTGCCGACGATCCTGAAGATGATGGTCGAGCACCCCGCGATCGACAAGTACGATCATTCCTCGCTGCGCCACGTGATCTACGCCGGCGCGCCGATGTATCGCGAGGATCAGAAGACTGCGCTGAGGAAGCTCGGCAAGGTCATCGTGCAGTATTTTGGATTGGGCGAGGTCACCGGCAACATCACGGTTCTGCCGGCGGCACTGCACGATCCAGAGGACGGCCCATATGCGAAGATCGGCACCTGCGGCTTCGAACGCACCGCCATGCAGGTCTCGATCCAGGACGACGAGGGCCGCGAGCTCGCAGCCAACCAGAGCGGCGAGATCTGCGTGATCGGACCTGCGGTGCTTGCGGGCTACTACGACAATCCCGAGGCCAATGCGAAAGCGTTTCGCAACGGCTGGTTCCGCACCGGCGACCTCGGCCATATGGACGAGGAAGGCTTTGTCTACATCACCGGCCGCGCCTCCGACATGTACATCTCCGGCGGCTCCAACATCTATCCGCGCGAGATCGAGGAGAAGATATTGACCCATCCCGCGGTCGGCGAGGTCGCCGTGCTCGGCGTGCCCGATGCGACCTGGGGCGAGGTCGGCGTCGCCGTCTGCGTTGCGCGGGAAGGCGCGAAGGCCGTGACCGAAGCCGAGATGGCGGCGTTCCTCGGTGCGAAGGTGCCGCGCTACAAGATGCCAAAGCGCTTCTTCTTCTGGGAGGCGTTGCCGAAGTCGGGCTATGGCAAGGTGCCGAAGCGGATGGTGCGCGACGAGCTCGAGGCGCGCGGCCTGCTCGATCTCGACAAGACGAAGGCGAGCTGAGCGTACGCGATGCGGAATATCAAGCAGCCGGGCGCGCCGCTTCCCGAACGCATCCAGTGGGTGGAGGCGAGGGGGCGCGCCTTCGCGTTCACGCTTCAAGCCGGCCTGCCGTTGCTGGAAGCCGCGCGCCGCGGCTTTGCGGCGGAGGGATTTGCCGGTGGCGTGCTGAACTTCGGCCGCGGCACGCTCGGGCCGTTCGCCTATGTGATGCCGGCGCTGTCGAAGACCGGCGAGAACGCGGCGTTCTACAGCGATACATTTCGGCCGGGCGGCCTGACGCGCACCAAGCTCGGCAGCATGACGCTCGGCTCGCGCGACGGTGCGCCGTTCTTTCATTGCCACGGGCTCTGGACCGAGGCGGACGGCAAGGCGAGCGGCGGCCACATGATGCCGGACGAGACCATTGTCGCCGAGCCGTTCGAGGTCGAGGCGTTCGGCCTCGATGGCGCAGCGTTCACTGCCGAGGTCGATCCGGAGACCAACTTTAGGCTGTTCGGACCTTTGGCTTCCGCGAGCACCGGTGCGCGCACGACGAGCCGCGCCTTTGCCTTGCGGCTGCGGCCCAACCAGGATTTTGCCGGCTGCCTCGAAGACTTCTGCCGCGCGCATGGCATCGCCCGCGCGAAGATTCACGGCGGCGTCGGCTCCACCATCGGCGCGCGCTTCACCCATGGCGGCGTGACCGAGCCGTTCGCGACGGAGCTGGCGGTGACGGCGGGGACGATTGCGCCGGGCGCTTCGGGCGCACTCGAGGCGGCGCTCGACATTGCCTTGATCGATTATACCGGCGGCGTCGCGGATGGCCGCTTGATCCGTGGCGACAATCCCGTGCTGATGACCATGGAGCTGGTGCTCGAGGTCATGGGCTAGAGCATGATCCGGAAAAGTGCGCAGCGATTCTCCGAAAAAATCATGCTCAACTAATAACCTAAAGCGCGATGACGATTCATCCTGATCTCATCCCGCTTTGGGATCGCCGAGCGATCATCAGTGCGAACGTAGCTTGGCAATGGCCAGGTACGTCGAGTCACTTAACCCCGAGTTCGATCCCTGAAAGAGGTTGAGCAGGGGGGATTGACCTTGACCTGTGCTCTGGCTGTTTCTGATGTCGTACATCGCGGAGAAACGGTTCAACAGCTTTGCAACCTTGGTGGGGTCGGACAGATCCGTGATCTTCATGAATCTGTCCACGAACTTGGCCTGCTGATCGATCGGCATCGCCGCCATCGAGTCAGGTAAATCGAACGTGGTCCTGAACACCTCCGAGAGGGCCTTGTCGGCGAGGATGTCGTAGGCGGAGGTGATTTCACCCGCCTTGCGCTGGAAATAGAGCGCGAGGCGCACGCCGGGATTCGTCTCACCCTGCTGCTGCTCCAGGCTTTGCTGGAGATAGTTCGCCTGTGTTTCCCGGAATTGATCCCGCTTCTGGGGACCCATCATCGGCAGGCGTGCGACGTTGCCTTTGCTATCGAAGTTGAACGATGCCACGATTTCAGCAAAGCGAGGATCGCTCTGCGTGTTCGCGAAGCTCTTGGGATTGCTCAGATCGGAGGCGAAGATCTTCTCGAGAAATTCGGAGCTGACCTTCTTGGGGTCCAAGCCTTTGGCGACGAGAATGAAATCGACCATCTTCCGGTTATCAAGCAGCTCGGAAACGCTGTCGATGCCAGCGATGGCTTCCTGATAGGACGTCGCGTCCTTCTGGGCTTGTGCCCGAACTGCCTTCTGCTGATCGGGGCTTGCCTGCTTCACTGCTTGAATGACGTAGTCCTTCGCAATATCGAGGACTTCAGCCGGGTCCTGAGCCACCAGGGGCGTCGTCAGGTTGCCCTTTGCGTCGAAGTTGAAGGCGCGCGCAAGCTCGACGTAGCGATTGTCCTTGAGCGTATAGACGTAGCTCTTGGGATCGCTGAGGTCGCTTTCGAGCACCTTCTCGACGGTGTCCTGCGAGACCTTTGCGGGATCGAGGCCGACGGCGCCCAGCGCGAAGTCGTACACGGCTGGAGTCGATACGAACGTCTGGAGCGAATTGATGGTGAGGATGGCCGTTCTGAACTGCCTGATGGCGAAAGCTTCGTTCAGCGGGCTTGCAGCCGCATAGACCGCGGACTTGCTGTCGTCGTACGCCTTTGTCGTGAGCGTGACGTTTGCAGCAGTCTGGGCGGACACGCCTGACGGAAGCGACCCGTCAGGCGAAAATTCGAACGCGCCGGCCAAGTCTACAAAGTTGCCAATCGTCGCGATCTGGTCGCCGAGGTCGGATACGCTCTTCGTGTATGATTCCAGGTGATATTTTTCGACCAGGATCTGGACCTTCAACTGGGACACGTCAGCGCCCGGCTGCGAGAGTTGGGCCGTGTAGTCGGCGATCTTCGTATTGGTGGCGCTCACGTCCGATTTGGCTTGAGCGAGCTGGGCGTTGAGGCCAGTCAATTGAGATGCGAATGTGGTGTTGACGTAGCTGTTTGGATCGGATGGATCGCTGCGCAGGACCTGGCTGATCGTGTCGCGCGGCCACTTGCTTTCATCGATCCCGAACGCTGAATAGACGTAGTTGCGAAGACGATCGTCGTTCAGGAGCTGGTCGGCACTGGTGATGGTGCCGATCTTGGCGTTGTAGTAGTTGGTGTCGTCGGCAAGCGCGTCGACTTGGCTCTTCTTGGTCGCGGTGTACAGGCCGATCATCTCATCGGTCTGGTCGTCCGATTGCGCGACCGGCGTTGCAGTGCCGTTGAAGGAAAATGCCGCGGCAAACTCCTGGTAGCGCTTGTCGACCAGCTTGTTGACGAAGCTCTTGGAGTCGTTGAGGTCGCTCTCCAGCACCTTTTTCATGAAAGCCTTGGCGTAGGCCATGTCCTCCAGGCCATATGCCTTCATCGCATAATGATAGAGGCGATAGTCCTTCATGAAATCGTCGACGGTCTTCACCTTGCCGATGTTGGCCTTGTAATAGGCGGCCTCTCGCGCGACGTCCGTCTGCTGTTCGACGCGCGTCAGAGACTGCTTGAGGTTGCGCGTGATGTAGCTGTAGCTGAAATAGGTTGTGACCATCGCGCATTCCTCGCGGCTTTAGTGTCCCGGACGTCCGTCAATCATTGCCGGGGTCGCGAGGTGGGAGCTGGCCTCATGCCAGCAAGCTGTCTTACGTCGTCTCGGGGCGTTTCTGGCCTGCAATCTCAAGTGTTAGTTCGCGCCCAGTAACGCTTGCCGGGTCTATTTCTGTTTATTTCTAAATGTTTCTCAGATGCAGCTTTCGCGAGGATTGTGTTCCCGATATGTTCTAGCGGGCGCTGCCCAGGTTGCGGTGACATGCTTCGCCTTCATTTGGTGTTTTAGCGCGCGGACGCACTTTCCCGTTCTCGCGGCACGTCGTGCCCGAGCTTTGCGATTGCCCCCGAAAATGCCGAGGGCGCAGGGAAGGCCGGGTGCCGGCCGGGCACCCACGGTCCACTGTGCGAAAGGTGGCAACAAAAAATTGCACAGCGGCATACAGGTGAAGCCAAACATCCGGCCTTCCTTGCGCAGTGGTTTGACGGCTTATGTCGCGCTCTCCCCGGGGAGCGATGCACTATTGCCCCCGTCGCCTTGCCGCTCGCTGACGCGCGTGCCCGGTTGGGCCGCAGCATCACAGCAGGACTTGGCGCACAGACCCCGGGCGCCAGGACCACACGATTTTGCCGTACGCAGGCTGCACCGGTCGTGCGCGCGCTAGCCGTCGCTCACGGTGTGAACCGCCCTGCAAACCGCCTTCGCGCCGACGCCGCCTGCGTCCACCACGTCCCATCCCGCGTGTCGTGACGATCGCGATACGCCCCTCGGCCCGGGCTGGGATGTCCAAATCATGCGATATTTCCGAATTCGCGTAAAGCGAATTGTTTTCGCCTGGGTGCATTGACGTTGCTCTTGCGTGTGTTGCCTGTCGGGCAACGCAACGGATGGTGTGGATGGGCGAGCGCCTCCGCCACAGCCGCGCCGCGAACCGGTCTCGCCATGGTCCAAAAATGCGCTACCATGACCTCAGCGCGCCCCAAGTCGCGCGGATTGAGGAGTGAGGAAACGGTATGAGGACGAGAAGCGGAACGGCGATCGCCGGGGTGGCGGCGCTGGCGGTGGCGGGGATGGCTCTGACGGCTGTGTTTGAGCCGGTCTGGGCCCACGGGCCGACCCGGCAGAAGGTGCGGGAATCCATCGAGATCAACGCGGCCCCGGCCAAGGTGTGGGCGGCGATCGGCAATTTCCAGGACATGGGCTGGCTTCCGCCCGTCACCAAGACCGAGGGCGAGAAGGGTAACGAGATCGGCGCGACGCGGAAGCTGACGCTGACCGGCGGCGCCACGGTCGATGAGGAGCTCTACAAGTTCGACGCGGCCGCGATGACCTATTCCTACCGGATCACCACCGTCGACGTGAAGGTGCTGCCGGTCACCAACTATTCCTCGACGCTGACGGTGACGCCGAGCGCCGACGGCAAGGGTGCGACGCTGGAATGGGCCGGTGCGTTCTACCGCGGCTATCCCAACAACGATCCGCCGCCGGAGCTGAGCGACGAAGCCGCCAAGACCGCGGTGAGCGGGCTCTACAAGACCGGCCTCGAGGCGCTGAAGAAGAAGATCGAGAGCGGAAGCTGACCGTGCGCGCGCTGGCTCTGGCGGCGCTCACCGCCAGCCTCTGCATTGCAGTTCCCGGCGGCGCATCCGCCGAAGAGGCGTTCGTCACCAACCAGCTCAGCGACGATCTGATGGTCGTGGACCTCGCGACATCACGCGCGGTCGCGACCATCCCGATCGGCGGCAAGCCGGCGGGCGTTGCCGTCAGCCCGGACGGGCGCTTTGCCTATGTGACGAGCCCCGACGCCAAGGCGGTGACGGTGGTGGACGCCGCAACGCGGCAGGTCGCGGGCCGCATCGAGGTCGGCGGCGGCCCGCTCGGCATTGCGGTCGCGCCCGACGGCCGCACCGTCTATGTCGCCGACTGGTATGCGGCGGCGGTGCGGGTGATCGATGCGGCCTCGCGGCGCCTCACCGCCAGCATCGCGGTCGGCGCTTCGCCCTCGGGGCTCGCGGTGACGCCCGACGGCAAGCTGCTGCTCTCGGCGGACCGCGACGACGACAGCGTCTCGGTCGTGGACACCGCGACGGGCCAGCGCAAGGCGACCATCAAGGTCGGCACCCGCCCGTTCGGCGTGACCATCGATGCCGAGGGTAAGCGCGCCTACACCGCCAATGTCGGCTCCGACGACGTCTCGGTGATCGATATCGCCGCGGGTGCCGAGATCGGCCGCGTGCCGGTCGGGATGCGCCCCTATGCGGTGGCGCTGGCGCAGGGCCGCGGCTTCGTCACCGACCAGTATGGCGGCACCGTCAGCGTATTCGATCTTGCGAGCCTGAAGCCGGTCAAGCGCATCAATGTCGGCGACTATCCTGAAGGCATCAACGCGACCGCCGACGCCAAGCGCATCATCGTCGCCTGCTGGGAGAGCAACACGCTCGATGTCATCGACGCCGCCGAGCTGAAGGTGATCGGCGAGATCAAGACCGGCGACGGCCCGCGGGCGTTCGGGGCGTTTTTGCGGAAGACGGAGTAGGGGGCTGTAGCCCGCATGAGCGGAGCGACATGCGGGACGCTCCCGGATAACGCTTCGCTCATCCGGGCTACGGCACCTTTGACGCAGCGAAGTCTCGCAGCTTCACGAAAAAATCCTTCAGGATCGGGTTGCGGTCCACATAGGTCACGTAGCGGATCGGATGCCGCCTGCGGTCGACGCTCCACGTCATCTGATCCGTGATGACCGGAGCGGGGATGATCACGCTCGGCGCCCAAGCGGGGTTGAGCAGCCAGCCGACCGCCGCCATGTCCCAGATCTCCTTGGCCCAGCCCATGTGGTCGGACGAATATTCCTTGAAGCGCATGGCGAGAAACGCGCCGATGTTGCCGTGGGGTTCGACGTAGCGTTCGATCTCAGGCACCGTCGAGTGCAGGCGCGAGGTGACGCCCATGCACGGGACGAGGACGAGCGGCACGCCACTGTCGAGCAGCACCTGCGCGCCGCCGACGTCCTGCTTCAGATTGAACTCGACCGTGTGGGGCCATTCCAGCGCATGGCCGCCGAGCCAGACCACAACGATACGGTCGATGATCTCGGGCGCTCTTAGCAGCGCCGAGGCGACGTTGCTGATGGCGCCGATGGCGACGACGTAGAGCGGATTGTCCGGCGTGCCCGCGCGCGCCCGGGCGATGAGGTCGTCCACGGCGGGGGCCGTCCGCGCCGTCTTGCCGGGGCCGAGATAATCGGTGACGCCGCGGTGAACCAGGCCTTCCGGCGCGACGTTCAGGCGCTCCAGCAGGCGCAGGATTTCCTGATAGCTCAGCTCCATGCCGTGGCCGGGACTGTCCGCGCGCGCATTGAAGAACGGCGCGGCGTAGATCGCCTCGACATCAAAGCGGTCCTTCGACAGCAGCATCTGCACGAGCGCGAACTGATCGTCGATTTCGTTATAGGTGTCGGTGTCGAGCACGACCCGCAACCGGCCGACCGGCGGCTCCAGGAGCTTGAGGCGGCTTGCGTCCGTGAGTGTCATCGGGCGTCTCCCTTCGCCGTGCGCGGCGATTGCGGATCAGGCGCTCTGCGAAATCCGGCAGACCACTTCGGCAATCTCCTCCATCTGCGCGAACATGTGATCCGGCGCAAGCGCCCGCAACGCCGCCGGGGCCGCGTAGCCCCAGCACACGGCGCCACAGGCGATGCCGACGGCACGCGCCGCCTCGATGTCGCGGACCTCGTCGCCGATCGCGATGGCCTTGCCCGGCTCTACGCCCGCGCGCCGGATGACACGTCGGAATTTCGCGGGCTTGCCGAACAGCGATGCCGCGCAGTCGAAATGCGCGAACAGCGCCGCGGCATCGCCGAGCTTCTCACGCGCATTGGCCTCGCTGTCGGATGTCACCAGCGCGAGCTGCACGCCGCTCTCGATCAGGGTCCGCAGCATCGCCTCGACGCCCGCGAACAGCGGAATCTCGCTAGCTGCCTCCGCCTTCAGCCGCCGCGCATGCCGCGCGATCGCCGGCAGCTTCCACAAGGGCACCTCGAGCCGGGAAAGGATCTCCCGCGTCGAGGCATGCCGCAGCCCCTCGACGTCCTCATCGGCGACGCGGCGAAAGCCGAAGCGATCGGCGACGTCGTTGATGGTGCGCAGGAACCAGGGAAAGCTGTCGACGAGCGTGCCGTCGAGGTCGAAGATGGCGAGGGTGTTGGGAGGCATCCGGGGAGCTGACGACGGGTAACAAGGGCAGGCGAACCTGCCAGGTTCGTCCGCTATGATATCCAAACGGTGCTCTCGGTCCAGCCGAGTTCGGCGAACTCGGCGGCCCGGAGCGGTGCTTCTCCCTCCGCGAAGAATTCGTCGAGTTGAGGCGGCGCGACGGCCGTTGCGGACAGCATGGCGTGCGCCTGCCCGCGATGATGAATCTGATGCTGAAAGAGATGCATGAGCAGCCGGTCGCGGCGCTCGGTCTGAATCCGCGAATCTCGGTTGATCCTGACGACCCCGTCGAGAAGGTTCGGCGTCAGCGCATCGCAGACTGCGATCAACCGCCGGTCGATCGCGGCTTGAGCGGGTTTCAACGCGGCCAGCGATGGGTACGGGACTTCGTTCTCCCAGGCCGCAGGTCCAAGCCATCCACCCTCCAGCGCATCGACATAGAAGAGGTCGATGACATAGATGTGGTTCAGCGTACGCTGCAGGCTCGGGAAAAAGCCGGTTCGCTCGGCTTCAAAATCGCCTTGGCTCAAAGCGGTGCAGGCAGTCAGCAGCCGGTGGTTCGCCCAGCCATTGTTGTGGGCGAAGGCGCGGTAGGTTTGCACAAAGCCAGCGGACAAGCTTGATCTCCCTTGGACCAATCGTCGGCGGATTTCGCTCGGTTCGCTTACTCCGCCGCCTCGCTCGTGCTCCTTCGCTTCGGCTTCCGCGCCTTCTTCAGCACCGGCTCCAAAAACTTGCCGGTATAGCTCCGTGGCGCCTTCGCGATATCCTCCGGCGGGCCCCAGGCGACGATCTCGCCGCCGCCGTCGCCGCCTTCGGGGCCGAGGTCGATGACCCAGTCTGCGGTCTTGATGACCTCGAGATTGTGCTCGATCACCACGACCGTGTTGCCCTGTGCCACCAGCTCGTGCAGCACCTCCAGGAGCTTCTTGACGTCGTGGAAGTGCAGGCCGGTGGTCGGCTCGTCCAGGATGTAGAGCGTGCGGCCGGTGGCGCGCTTGGACAGCTCTTTTGCCAGTTTGACGCGTTGGGCTTCACCGCCTGACAGCGTCGTCGCTTGCTGGCCGACGTGAATGTAATCCAGCCCGACGCGGTGCAATGTCTGAAAAGTCTCGCGCACGCGCGGCACTGCCTTGAAGAACTCGGCGGCTTCCTCGACGGTCATGTCGAGCACGTCGGCGATGGACTTGCCCTTGAACAGGACCTCCAGCGTCTCGCGATTGTAGCGCTTGCCCTTGCAGACGTCGCAGGTGACGTAGACGTCGGGCAGAAAGTGCATCTCGATCTTGATGACGCCGTCGCCCTGGCAGGCCTCGCAGCGGCCGCCCTTGACGTTGAAGGAGAAGCGGCCGGGCTCGTAGCCGCGCGCCTTGGCTTCGGGGAGGCCCGCGAACCATTCGCGGATCGGCGTGAAGGCGCCGGTATAGGTCGCAGGGTTCGAGCGCGGGGTGCGGCCGATCGGCGACTGGTCGATGTCGATGATCTTGTCGATGTGCTCGAGACCCTCGATGCGGTCGTGGGGAGCGGCGCCTTCGCTGGCGCCGTTCAGCTTGCGGGCGATGGCGCGATAGACCGTGTCGATCAGCAGCGTCGACTTGCCGCCGCCGGAGACGCCGGTGACGCAGGTGAACAGGCCGAGCGGAATCTCGGCGGTGACGTTCTTGAGGTTATTGCCGCGCGCGTTCACCACCTTGATGGTGCGGCGATGGTTCGGCGGGCGCCGCTCCGGCACCTCGACCTCGAGTTCGCCGGTCAGGTACTTGCCGGTCAGCGATTTCGGGTTGCGCATGATCTCGGCGGGCGTGCCTTCGGCGACGATGTTGCCGCCATGCATGCCGGCGCCGGGGCCGATGTCGAGGACGTAGTCGGCGAGGCGGATGGCGTCCTCGTCATGCTCGACTACGACCACGGTGTTGCCGAGGTCGCGAAGCCTCTTCAGCGTGTCGAGCAGGCGCGCATTGTCGCGCTGGTGCAGGCCGATCGAGGGCTCGTCGAGCACGTAGAGCACGCCCGTCAGGCCCGAGCCGATCTGTGAGGCCAGGCGAATGCGCTGGCTCTCGCCGCCGGACAGCGTGCCGGAGGAGCGGGACAGGGTAAGATAGTTGAGGCCGACGTCGAGCAGGAAGGTCAGGCGCTCGCGGATCTCCTTCAGGATGCGGCCGGCGATCTCGTTCTGCTGCGCGTTCAGCGCCGCCGGCACGGTCTCGAACCATTCGCCGGCCTTCCTGACCGACAGCTCCGAGATCTCGCCGATATGCTTAGCCCCGACCTTGACGCAGAGCGCCTCGGGCTTGAGCCGGAAACCGTTGCAGGCGCCGCAGGGCACGTCGTGGAAGTATTTCGCGAGCTCCTCGCGCGCCCATTCGCTCTCGGTTTCCCGGTAGCGGCGGTTGATGTTGGTGATGACGCCCTCGAACGGCTTCTTGGTGTCGTAGGATCGGACGCCGTCCTCGTAGGAGAACTTGATCTCGTCCTCGCCCGACCCATGGAGGATCGCGGTCTGCGTCTTCTTGGGCAGATCCTTCCATTTGGTGGTCAGCGTGAACTTGTAGTGCTTGCCGAGCGCCGTCAGCGTCTGCGTGTAATAGGGCGACGACGATTTGGCCCAGGGCGCGATCGCGCCCTTGCCGATGGCGAGCTCCCTGTCGGGGATGACGAGGTCCTCGTCGACATGTTGCTCGACACCGAGGCCGCCGCAGGCAGGACACGCGCCATAGGGGTTGTTGAACGAGAACAGGCGCGGCTCGATCTCGGGGATGGTGAAGCCGGAGACAGGGCAGGCGAACTTTTCCGAGAACAGGATGCGCTCGGGGCCGCTCTTGTCGTGGATCTTTGCGGTCTTCTTCTTTTCCTCGGCAGGCGCGGCCGCGGGCGCATCGGCGAACTCGACGACGGCAAGGCCTTCGGCCAGCTTCAGCGCGGTCTCAAAGCTCTCAGCGAGGCGCTGGCCGATGTCGGCACGGACCACGATGCGGTCGACCACGACGTCGATGTCGTGCGGGAATTTCTTGTCGAGGCTGGGCGCTTCGGCCAGCTCGTAAAAGGTGCCGTCGATCTTGACGCGCTGAAAGCCCTTCTTGAGCCATTCGGCGAGCTCTTTCCGATACTCGCCCTTGCGGCCGCGCACGACCGGGGCGAGCAGATAGAGGCGGGTGCCTTCCGGCAGGGCCAGCACGCGGTCGACCATCTGCGAGACGGTCTGGCTTTCGATCGGCAGGCCCGTGGCCGGCGAATAGGGCACGCCGACGCGGGCCCAGAGCAGGCGCATGTAGTCGTAGATCTCGGTCACGGTACCGACGGTCGAGCGCGGATTCTTCGAGGTCGTCTTCTGCTCGATCGAGATCGCCGGCGACAGGCCGTCGATCTGGTCGACGTCAGGCTTCTGCATCATCTCAAGGAACTGGCGGGCATAGGCCGAGAGCGACTCGACGTAGCGGCGCTGGCCCTCGGCATAGATGGTGTCGAAGGCGAGCGAGGATTTGCCGGAGCCGGAGAGCCCGGTGAAGACCACGAGCTTGTCGCGGGGAATCTCGACGTCGATGTTCTTGAGGTTGTGCTCGCGCGCACCACGGATCGTAATTGCGCGCAGGCTCGAGCCCGCGTTCTGCTGTTGGCGCTTCGCCTTGATCACTTCATCCATCCGAGTTGCCCTCAAGGAATCCCAAAAGCGCGCGATCGCGCCAACGAAAAGGCACGCTTCGCCCGGAACCGGGATCGGCGCCGATGGGTATGGCAGCGAACGTAGGAAGAACGGCGACGGATTTCCAGAGGCAGTTGCGAATCGTCAACGGATTGTTGGCGCACTGGCGGCATCTGGCAGGAGCAGGGCGCGGAACAGGCAAAGGGCCGGCACGTGGCCGGCCCTTTGTTCGCGTTTAGATGCGGATCTTGGGGGCAATCCGCATTCAAGCAGGACCTGGAGGAGTCCCTTGGGGATTGGTCTTTGGCGGATCAGTATTTGGCGACGACGGGGCCGCCCCAGCGATAGTTGACGCGGATCAGTCCGATATCGATGTCCTGGCCGATCCGTTCGGTACGCACGGGTGGGACGAGGATCGCGCTGGCGAGGTCGCCGCCGTGATGCCCGAGGAACAGATGGTCGTACTCGCCGCCGACGGACCAATTCTCCGCGAAGGCGTATTCCACGCCAAAGCCGGCGCTATAGCCCCAGCGGGTCTGGCTCAGGGTATTGGACACGACGCCAACGCCCGGAATGAATTCGTCGTATCTGTCGTGCGCGACGGCTGCGCCCGCCTTGCCGTAGAACAGCAGGCTGTTCACGGTGTAGCCGAGCTGGCCGGTGAACAGGCCAAAGCTGTTGATCGTGGTCCGGTTGTTGAGCGGCGCCAGCACGAAGCTGACATTGCTGCCCTTGAAGTCGGCCCAGTTGCCCTGGGCTTCCACGCCGAGCACCCAGCGCGCCTTCTGCCAGCGATATCCGAGTTGAGCACCCACTGTGCCGCCACTCGCATTGTGACAGCCCTCGCCGACGGCCGGGTCGATGGGAACGCCGGCGACAGCGACGACGCTCCAGCAGGCGTGCGCAAGGCCGCCGCCGCCATTGATGCCGACATAGGCGCCGATCCAGTCATAGGCGAGCACGGGCGCCACCGGCGCCTTGTACAGCGGCAGATCGGCAGCACCGGCCGGTGCGAGCGCGCCGAGCGCGAGCAAGCTGACCGAGGCCAGCACCAACGTCTTCATGTCAATTCCCCAACGCATCGGAGCCAATCAGCGGCGCAATGCACACCGCACTCTCGATTCCATGACGGTTGGGCGCGAGGTCGCGCGAAAACAAAAAGGCCGGCGCGAGGCCGGCCTTTCGTGACGATGTGACGTCGGTCGTGAGACGAAGCTCAGTACTTCTTGAGATCAGTACTTGGCGACGATCGGGCCGCCGAAGTGATAGTTCACGCCGACCTGCACGGTGTGGAAGTTGAGCGTGCCGGTGGGCAGGGCGCCGGCGAAGTAGGTCTCGCCAGCGAGGCTGCGATACAGGTACTCGCCCTTGATCGACCACTGCGGCGCGATGAACGCTTCGACGCCCGCACCGACGGTCCAGCCGGAGTGCCACTTGCTGTCCGACGCGCTCACGCCGAGCGCGGAGAGGGTGATCTTGTTGTCGATCCAGGCGTAGCCGCCCGTACCGTAGAACAGGACGTTGTTGACGGCCCAGCCGATGCGGCCACGCACCGTGCCCATGGCGTCGGTCTTCGAGGTGGCGGTCGCGGTCACGACGCCGAAGCCCGGGACGACGGTCGCGCCGGTCGCCGTCGCGCTGACGTCAGCCCAAGCGCCGTCGGCCTCGATGCCGAACACGACATTGCCGGTCTGCCAGTTGTAGCCGGCGGTGCCGCCGACGAAGCCACCCTTCATCTTCGGGTCACCCGAAGCGTTTTCCCAGGCGCCGCCGCCGACGATACCGAGGTAGAAGCCGCTCCAGTTGTAGACCGAGGCCACAGCCACCGGAGCCTTCGTGTACGGGCGAGCCGCGAGATCAGCCGCCGACGCGGGGGCAGCCAGAGCGAACAAACAGGCCGAAGCCAACAAAACCTTCTTCATCTCAATCAAAATCCCAGTCCCAGTTTCTGTTGTTGCCTTCCGCGCGCAGAAGGGCATCGGACGCTGTGGTCCAACTGACGGCGTGCTTACACCACCAAAGCCGCAAGTTGTGTCTCTCAAAAGCCACGACAGCCGCAAAACGTCACAATTGCTGACACATTGTCGCGCCGCTCGCATCCAGCAAAAAGGCCGGCGCGAGGCCGGCCTTTGATCTCCAAATGATATCAGATGGATATCAGTATCTCGCGATGGCCGGGCCGCCCCAGCGATAGTTCACGCGAACGAGGCCCATATCGACGTCCTGGCCGATGCGTTCGGTCTGAACGAACGCGCCGCCGAAGGTGAAATCGACGTTACGATGGCCGAGGAAGATGTGATCATACTCGACGCCAACCGACCAGTTTGGGGCGAAGCCAAATTCGAGACCCGCGCCGACCGTTCCGCCCCAGCGGGTTTCCCGGGCCGAACCGAAGGTAGTGCCCGCACCCACGAAACCTGGCCCGACGATGAGGTCGTATTTGTCGCCCACGACCGCGCCACCGCCCTTTACGTAGAACAAAACATTATTCCAGGCATAGCCGACCTGGCCAGTAATCAGGCCGAAGGCATCGATCCGCGTACGGTCCTGCTGAGCCGGGGCGGTCGGGCTGACGTTGTTTCCGCTGAAGTCAGCCCAGTTGCCTTGGCCTTCCACGCCAAACACCCAGTTGGCGGACTGCCAACGATAGCCGATCTGACCACCGACCGTGCCGCCCGATGCGTCATGGCAACCGTCTGTGATCAGCGTGCCGACGACAGGCGTCACGAAGTCCCAGCAATTGCGGCTCGTACCCCAGCCACCGTTGATGCCGATGTAAAAGCCACTCCAGTCATAGATAGTGGCAACCATCGGCGGCGGCGCCTTGGTGTAGGGACGCGCCGCAAGATCCGCTGCACTCGCAGGTGCAGACAGACCCAACGCAACGATACCGATTGTGCCAAACAGAATTTTCTTCATTGCAGTCTCCCCAGTGTCGTCCGCTCCAGAGGTCCCCAAAGCGGTCAATCAGGCGCGACGCCCATATGAACAATTCCAACGTAACTTTAGCTCAACCGGCAGGCAGAATCCGTCGCTGGAATGCAACAGTCGCTGGGCAATTGTCTGCGAGTAACCTAATGAATGTTAAGCGTTTTTCCGTGCGGTCGGGTTCCAATTCATTGTGGCGTGCACAGTGGCGCTGGGTTCCGGTATGCACGCTTGGGTTGCATTCTCTTTCACAGGAACAAATCTGGAACAAATTTCGGGCCCATGCTATATGTGGGGATAACCGAGGGTGTGGCGGGCCGATCGGCGCTCGTAAGCGTATAGGTCGGCTCAACAAGGCGGCAGCGCGGGCGCGCCGTTCCGGAATTCAGTGGCATTTGGAGTGGAGAGCGGCGATGGCGGGAAGCGTCAACAAGGTCATTCTGGTTGGAAATCTCGGCAAGGATCCTGAAATCCGCCGCACCCAGGACGGGCGGCCGATCGCGAATTTGAGCATCGCCACCTCGGAGACCTGGCGCGACAAGAACAGCGGCGAGCGCAAGGAAAAGACCGAGTGGCACCGCGTCGTGATTTTCAACGAAGGTCTTTGCAAGGTCGCCGAGCAGTACCTGAAGAAGGGCGCCAAGGTTTACATCGAGGGCGCGCTCCAGACCCGCAAATGGACCGACCAGAGCGGCGCTGAGAAGTACTCCACCGAGGTCGTGCTGCAGGGCTTCAACTCGACCCTGACGATGCTCGACGGCCGCGGCGGCGGCGGAGGAGGCGGCAGCTTCGGCGACGAGCCGGGCGGCGATTTCGGCTCCTCGGGCCCCGTCAGCAGCGCGCCGCGCCGTCCCGTGGCCGCTGGCGGCGGTGGCCGCAACAGCGACATGGACGACGACATCCCGTTCTGAGGCTCGCGAGCGTCTCTCCACGAGCGGCGCCCGCTCGCGTAAAGCGACAGGATCCCTTACCAATTGGCGGGCAAGGCTCGGTTTTTCCGGGCCTGCCTCAAGTGCTACTTCAAGCCTTTGACCGGCGATGATGTGAATGGTATTAACTTAATGTTAATCCTGTTTACATGGCTCTCCCGCCGATCGGAGGACGCGTCGCATGAACCTCGCGCCGCTGCTTGAGGCCGCCCCAGCGATCCCGCTGCATGCCTTTGCCGCAATGGCCGCCTTCGTGCTCGGCCTCGTCCAGTTCGCCGCGCCCAAGGGCACGCTGCCGCACCGGACCATCGGCTGGATCTGGGTCCTCCTGATGGTCGCGGTGGCCGCCTCGTCGTTCTGGATCCACCAGATCCGTCTGGTCGGGCCGTTCAGCCCGATCCATCTGTTGTCGATCTTCACGCTCGTCGTGCTGCCGCTCGCGGTGTGGCGGGCGCACACCCATCGCGTCGCCGATCACCGGCGGATGATGATCTTCATTTTCGCCGGTGCGCTGGTGGTGGCGGGGCTGTTCACGCTGGTGCCCGGGCGGATCATGCACCGGGTGATTTTCGGGGCTTAAGGCGCGGTTTGCGCCGGCCGATTTCGAGCCTTGTTCCAGCACCGGCGCGGAGTGCGTAAGTCTCTGGAAAAACAGTCGGAAAAAGCGCTTCCCTTGGCCCTGCAAGGGTGGTTATCGGGGGGGCGATGCGCTATATGATTCCCAGATAAAACCTCACCGGATTTCCCCTTGGCTGACGACGACAACAAGCCCGGCGACCAGCCGGCGCAACCCTCGGACATTCGCCCCGTCTCGATCTACGAGGAGATGAAGAAGTCCTACCTCGATTACGCCATGAGCGTGATCGTGTCGCGTGCGCTGCCCGATGCGCGCGACGGGTTGAAGCCGGTGCATCGCCGCATCCTCTACGCGATGAACAATCGCGGCGACACCCCGGACAAGAAACACAAGAAGTCCGCCGGTGCCGTCGGTGAGGTCATGGGTAAGTACCACCCCCATGGCGACCAGGCGATCTACGACGCGTTGGTGCGCATGGCGCAGGACTTCTCGATGCGCGCGCCCCTGATCGACGGACAGGGCAATTTCGGCTCGGTCGACGGCGATCCGCCGGCGGCGATGCGCTACACCGAATCCCGCCTGACCAAGATCGCGCTGAAGCTGCTTGAGGACATCGACGACGACACGGTCGATTTCCAGGACAACTATGACGGCTCCGAGCGGGAGCCGGTGGTCCTGCCGGCGCGGTTCCCGAACCTGCTGGTCAACGGCGCCGGCGGCATCGCGGTCGGCATGGCCACCAACATCCCGCCGCACAATCTCGGCGAGGTCATCGACGCCTGTGTCGCGCTGATCGAAAACCCCTCGCTGACCATCGACGAGCTCAACAACATCATTCCGGGCCCGGATTTCCCGACCGGCGGCATCATCCTGGGCCGCCAGGGCATCCGCAGCGCCTATCATCTCGGCCGCGGCTCGATCGTGATGCGCGGCAAGGTCACGTTCGAGACGGTCCGGAAAGAGCGCGAGGCGATCGTCATCACCGAGATTCCGTATCAGGTGAACAAGGCGACGATGGTCGAGCGCATCGCCGAGCTCTACAAGGAAAAGAAGATCGAGGGTATCTCCGATCTGCGCGACGAGTCCGATCGCGACGGCTACCGCGTCGTCGTCGAGCTCAAGCGCGACGCCGTGCCCGACGTGGTGCTGAACCAGCTCTACAAGTTCACGCCGCTGCAGACCTCTTTCGGCGTCAATGCCGTCGCGCTCGACTCTGGCCGTCCGCAGACGATGAACCTGAAGGACATGCTGACGATCTTCGTCGGCTTCCGCGAGCAGGTCGTCACCCGCCGCACCAAGTACAAGCTGCGCAAGGCGCGCGAGCGCGCGCATGAGCAGGTCGGCCTTGCGATCGCGGTCGCCAATATCGACGAGATCATCCGCGTGATCCGGCATTCGCCGACGCCGGCTGCCGCACGCGAGACCCTGATGACGCGCGACTGGCCTGCGCGCGACGTCGAGGACATCATCACGCTGATCGACGATCCCCGCCATCGCATCAACGAGGACGGCACCATCCGTCTGTCGCTGGAGCAGGCGAGGGCGATCCTCGAGCTGCGGCTGGCGCGCCTCACCGCACTCGGCCGCGACGAGATCGGCGAAGAGCTGGCAAAGCTCGCCGGCGAGATCGGCGACTATCTCGATATCCTGCGCTCCCGAGCGCGCATCCTCGACATCATCAAGACCGAGCTTGCCGAGGTGAAGGCCGAGTTCGCCACCCCGCGCCGCACCGTGATCATGGAGCAGGAAGGCGAGGTCGAGGACGAGGACCTGATCCAGCGCGAGGACATGGTCGTCACCGTCTCGCACGCCGGCTACGTCAAGCGCGTGCCGCTGTCGGCCTACCGGGCGCAGCGCCGCGGCGGCAAGGGCCGCGCCGGCATGCAGACCCGCGACGAGGACTTCGTCAGCCGGCTCTTTGTCGCATCGACTCATACTCCGGTGCTGTTCTTCTCGTCGCGCGGCCAGGTCTACAAGGAGAAGGTCTGGCGCCTGCCGATGGCTGCGCCGAACGCGCGCGGCAAGGCGCTGATCAACATCCTGCCGCTGGAGCAGGGCGAGCGCATCACCACCATCATGCCGCTGCCCGAGGATGAGTCCACCTGGGCCCAGTTGGATGTGATGTTCGCGACGACCGGCGGCAATGTCCGGCGCAACAAGCTGTCCGACTTCGTCGACGTCCGCCGCTCCGGCATCATCGCCATGAAGCTCGACGACGGCGAGGCGATCGTCGACGTCCAGATCTGCACTGAGCGCGACGACGTGCTGCTGACCGCTGCGGGCGGGCAGTGCATCCGCTTCCCGGTCCCCGACGTGCGCGTGTTCACCGGCCGCACCTCGATGGGCGTGCGCGGCATTGCGCTCGGCGAGGGCGACAAGGTGATCTCGCTGGCGATCCTGCGCCATGTCGAGACCACATCCGACGAGCGTTCGGCTTACCTGAAGATGCGCCGCGCGGTCGCCGGTGAAACCGCGGCCGAAGAGGGGGCCGCGGATACGGAGGCCGAGGAGACCTCCGGCAGCTTCCAGCTCGCCCAGGAGCGTTATGTCGAGATGTCGGCGCAGGAGCAGGTCGTGCTGACCGTCTCCGTCAACGGCTATGGCAAGCGGACCTCGTCCTACGAGTACCGCACGACGGGGCGCGGCGGCAAAGGCATCGTCGCCATGAGCGTCAACAACCGCAACGGCAACCTGGTTGCGTCCTTCCCCGTGGAGGATGCGGACCAGATCATGCTGGTCACCGACAAGGGCCAGCTGATCCGCTGCCCGGTCGAAGGCATCCGCATCGCCGGCCGCTCGACCCAGGGCGTCATCGTGTTCGATACCGCCGAGGACGAGCACGTGGTCTCGGTCGAGCACATCACGGAAGAGGCCGAGAGCGGCAACGGCGAGAACGGCAACGGGGCGTAGCGCGCGCCCCCCACACTCCACTGTCGTCCCGGACAAGCGCGCCCTTAGGCGCGCGCAGATCCGGGACCCATAGCCACAGGGAAAAGTTGTCGCGCGAGATTTGCGACCGCGAGTCTTCGCCAAACACTTCCTGTGGTTATGGGTCCTCGCGTTCGCGGGGACGACACCGACAGTGTCGCGCCCGTATCCCGGATTACGCTTCGCTCATCCGGGCTGCGCTAAATCTCCAGCTCCGTTCCGAACTCCACGACCTGTTTGGTCGGCACGCCGAAGAACGCGGCTGAGCGTTCGGCGTTGCGCTGAAGGAAGGCGAACAGGCCTTCGCGCCAGACCCACATGCCGGGAACGTCCTCGCGCGGGATGATGGTCTCGCGGCCGACATAATAGGTGATGTCGGAGAGGTCGATACCGGGCAGCTTGCCCTGGCGGCAGGCGAGCGTCAGTCCCTCGTAGATCGTCGGGTTCTGCATGAAGCCGTAATGCAGGATCACGCGGGTGATGCCGGAGATGATCTCGCTCACCTCGGCGCGGTCCGCTTCGGCGATGTGCGGGGATTCCTCGATCAGGACGGTGACGAGCACGATGCGCTCGTGCAGGACGTGGTTGTGCTTGACGAACTGCGTCAGCGCCAGCGGCACGCCTTTCGCTGCCGAGGCCAGGAACACGGCCGTGCCCGGCAGCCGCGCGCTGCACTTGTTCACCGCCGTCTCGATCAAATCCTCCTCGGGCTGGCGCAGGCGGCCGCGCGCGGCCTCGACCAGCTTCACGCCGCTGCGCCAGGTCAGCATCAGGAAGGCGACGAGGGCTGCGAGCAGCAGCGGAAACCAGCCGCCCTCGAACAGCTTGATCGAATTGGCGGAGAAGAAGATCACGTCGATCACGAAGAAGAAGCCGTTCACGACCACGACCAGCCAGGGCGAATAGCCCCACTGGATCGCAACCAGGGCGGCGAGCAGCGTCGTGATCGCCATCAGCAGCGACACCGCGATGCCGTAGGCGCCGGCGAGCGCGTCCGAGGTGCCGAAGCTCAAGACCGCGCCGAGCGTTGCCGCCGCCAGCAGCCAGTTCACCAGCGGCACGTAGATCTGGCCGATCGCATGGCTCGTGGTGTGGCGGATCTGCATGCGCGGCAAAAAGCCGAGCTGGATCGACTGCTGGGTCAGCGAGAACACGCCGGAGATGATCGCCTGCGACGCGATCACGGTGGCGACCGCGGAGAACGCGACCAGCGGATAATGCAGGGCATCGGGGCAGAGCTGGAAGAACGGATTCTCGATCATGCTGGGATCGGTGATCAGCAGCGCGGCCTGGCCGAAATAGTTCAGCACCAGCGCGGGCAGGCAGATCGCGAACCAGGCGAGCCGGATCGGCAGGCGGCCGAAATGCCCCATGTCGGCATACATGGCCTCGCCGCCGGTCACCGCGAGGAAGGCCGCGCCGAGGATTCCGAACGAGATGTGGAAGTCCTGGTGGATCAGGAAGTTGAAGGCATAGAACGGGCTGAGCGCGGCCAGCACCGCCGGCGCCTTGACAATGCCGTGGACGCCGAGGGCGGCGAGTACGCCGAACCAGGCCAGCATCACCGGCCCGAAGATGCGGCCGATGAAGCCGGTGCCCTGCTTCTGCATCATGAACAGCCCGATCAGGATGGCGACGGTGACGGGCACCACCACAGGCGCGAGCGAGGGCGCGTCGACCTTGAGGCCCTCGATGGCTGACAGCACCGAGATCGCCGGCGTGATCGCGCCGTCGCCATAGAGCAAGGCGGCGCCGACGAGGCCGACCACGAGCAGATGCGCGCGCCAGGTGCCGGACTGGGCGTTGCGGGCGTGGAGCAGGGCCAGGAGAGCGACGATGCCGCCTTCGCCGCGATTGTCCGCGCGCAGGATCAGCAGCGCGTATTTCAGCGAGATGATCAGCAGCAGCGCCCAGAGGATCAGCGAAGCAACCCCCAGGACAGCGTCGTGACTTAGCGTGCCGCCATGGGCTGCAGCCTTGGCGGCTTCCTTCAGGGCGTAAAGGGGGCTGGTGCCGATATCACCATAGACCACCCCGAGGGCGCCCATGGTCATGGCAAGCGGCAGCGGATCAGGATGATGATGGCCGGAGGCGATTGCGGGTGTACTGGACAATGGCGACCCCCCGATGGGATCGCGCCCGGCGGGCCATTCCGACGGGCGCGAACATCAGACAGTCTGCGACGAGACGTCGCAAATATCCATGAAATTTATATCAGGAAGCTTTTCTGACGCGAAGCTGACAACCGCAACTACGGCGTGCGATCCGCGGTCACGAGGCGCGCCTCGCGGACATCAGCCTTGGTGCCGGCGCGGCGCAGGCACGAGGCTTCGAAATTCGGCCAGGCCTGCTGGGAGCAATCCTTGCCGATGGTGCGGATATCGAGACGGTCGCTCTTGGCGAGCGGCTGCGGAACGCTGGCCTCGACCTTCGGGGCAAAGCCGGGCAGGAGGGTGAGGGCGGCAGCAACACACGCAGAGATGGCGATCGCCGAGAGAGCCTTGATCATTGACAGTCCCCTGTGATGCGGCCGCGACGCCCAGTGTGCGGCCCGTCGTTTGTTGGGCGGATTAGTAACCATGGCCAGTTTCCGGACGTCTTCGCGGATGTCGGAAATGGTTTCGTTCGCGCTCCGTTTTGTTTCGTGGCCGCCCCGAGGACGAAACAAATGGGCCGCCGCCGACAGGATGGGCGGTAGAATCTGCGGGAAACGGGCAGGGAACCTGTCTGGCTTGCCGCGCCGGGCCGGGCGCGGTAGGACGTGGCCATGCCGCGCATTGCCTTCTACCCAGGTTCCTTCGACCCCATCACCAACGGCCATCTGGACGTGGTCCGGAGCAGTGTCCCGCTGTGCGACCGGCTGGTGGTCGCTGTCGGAATCCATCCCGGCAAGAAGCCTCTGTTTTCGACCGAGGAGCGGCTCAAGATGCTCCATGACGTCTGTGGGCCGGTGGCAGCCCAGGGCGGCTGCACGCTCGAGGCCGTGACCTACGACGATCTCGCCGTCACCGCGGCGCGCAAATACGGTGCGACCATCATGATCCGGGGCCTGCGCGACGGCACCGACCTCGACTACGAGATGCAGCTCGCCGGCATGAACGGCACGATGGCGCCCGAGGTGCAAACCGTCTTCCTGCCGGCCTCTCCGCTGGTGCGCCCGATTACCGGCACATTGGTGCGTCAGATCGCCGGCATGGGCGGAGATGTCTCGGCCTTCGTCCCGCCGCTCGTCGCAAACCTGCTCAAGGCAAAATTCGCCGGATAACGGCGCGCTTTTTCATCTCACCTGATCCGGAGTTTCCATGATCCGTCGTCTCGCAATTCTTGCCACGATGTTCGTCGCGCTCGTGGCCGTTCCCTTGAGCGCGGTCCCGGCGGTGGCGCAGCAGCTGCCGGCCAATCTCGACAAGGCCAATGCGCTCGTGATCGACACCACCAAGGGCCGCATCGTCATCAAGCTGCGGACCGACATCGCGCCCCAGCATGCCGAGCGCCTCAAGCAGCTCGCGCGTGAGGGCTTCTACAACAACGTGCCGTTCCACCGCGTCATGGACGGCTTCATGGCCCAGACCGGCGACGGCCAGAACGGCAACGGCACCGGCGGCTCGAAATATCCGAACTTGAAGCAGGAATTCTCCAAGGTGCATTTCGCGCGCGGCATCGTCGGCATGGCCCGGCGCGGCGACAGCGTCGACAGCGCCAACTCGCAGTTCTTCATCATGTTCGCCGACGGCGGCAGCCTCGATAACCAGTACACCGTGATCGGCGAGGTCGTGCAGGGCATGGACGTCGTCGACAAGCTGAAGAAGGCTCCGCCCGGCTCCCCCGGCGGCACCGTCACCGATCCCGACAAGATGGTGAAGGTGCAGGTCGCCTCCGACATCAAGTAGGCAAGGATGGAGCCATGGCGCGCTGCGGCAAAAGGCTTCTGCTGACTGCCGCGGTGCTGCTCTCCGGCGTCTCCAGTGCGGCCGCCGAGGACGCGCCGGTCAACACCATCCAGGACATCTTCCGGCACCTGCGGACCTGCTGGAAGCCGCCGCCGCCCGCCAAGGCCCGCCCTATCGACATCACCGTCGTCGTGAGCTTTAACCGGTCCGGAAACATTCTGGGCCATCCGAGGATTACCTATGAATCCGCGGAGGCCTCCGACAATGACCGGCTGCAATACCGGATCGCTGTGATGGAGGCGTTGCAACGCTGCACGCCAGTGCCATTTACCGATGCAATGGCCGGCGCGGCCGCGGGGCGTCCATTCGTGATCCAGTTCCGTAATCGTAAGACTTCACCTCCAACGCAAGAGAGACGAGCATGAGCGCCACCGAAAACACCCTGATCCTCGAGACCACGCAGGGCCCCGTTACCATCGAGATGCGGCCTGACCTCGCGCCCGGTCATGTCGCGCGCATCAAGGAGCTGGTCCGCGAAGGCTTCTACGACGGCATCGTATTCCACCGCGTCATCGAGGGTTTCATGGCGCAGACCGGCTGCCCGCACGGCACCGGCACCGGCGGCTCCGGCAAGAAGCTGAAGGCCGAGTTCAACAAGGAGCCGCATGTGCGCGGCACCGCCTCGATGGCCCGCGCCGCCAATCCCGATTCCGGCGACAGCCAGTTCTTCATCTGCTTCGACGACGCCCGCTTCCTCGACAACCAGTACACGGTGTGGGGCAAGGTCACCGAGGGCATGGAGAACGTCGACAAGATCAAGCGCGGCGAGCCGGTGCAGAACCCCGACAAGATCGTCAAGGCGCGGATGGCGGCGGATAAGGAATAGTTGCCCGTCATTCCGGGGCGCGCGAAGCGCGAACCCGGAATCTCGCACCACAATCTCGGGATTCCGG
Source organism: Bradyrhizobium genosp. SA-4 str. CB756 (assembly GCF_000473125.1). Lineage (NCBI taxonomy): Bacteria > Pseudomonadati > Pseudomonadota > Alphaproteobacteria > Hyphomicrobiales > Nitrobacteraceae > Bradyrhizobium > Bradyrhizobium genosp. SA-4. The sequence goes on from NZ_KI421499.1 coordinate 2,941,083, forward strand.
ATCGCCGCGCTCGAGGCGCGGCGTCCGGAATGACGGCGCTAGTGAGACATGCGCACCGATCTCTTCGACTTCGATCTGCCCGCCGAGCGCATCGCGTTGCGCCCGGCGAGCCCGCGCGACTCCGCGAAGATGCTGGTCGTGGAGGGCGGCGCGCTGCGCGACCAGTCCATCGCTGATCTGCCGCAATGGCTGAAGGCGGGTGACCAGCTCGTCGTCAACGACACCAAGGTGATCGCGGCACAATTGAAGGGTCGCCGCATCGGCCGCGAGACCGAGCCGAAGATCGAGGCGACGTTGATCAAGCGTCTCGACGGCTCGCGCTGGCAGGCGCTGGTGAAGCCGGCGAAGAAGCTTGTTGCCGGCGACCGCATCCGCTTCGGCAATGAGGGCAAGATCTGCCTGCTCGGCCATCTCGACGCCGAGGTCGAGGCCAAGGGCAGCGAGGGCGAGGTGACGCTGTCGTTCTCGTTCCATGGGCCCGCACTCGACCAGGCCATCGCCGATCTCGGCAGCCCGCCGCTGCCGCCCTACATCGCCTCCAAGCGCACGCCCGACGATCAGGATCTTGCGGACTACCAGACCATGTTCGCAGCCAATGAAGGCGCGGTCGCAGCGCCGACCGCGGGCCTGCATTTCACGGCGGCGCTTGAGCAGGCATTGCACGCGCGCGGCGTCGGCATCAACCGCGTCACGCTGCATGTCGGGGCAGGGACGTTCCTCCCCGTGAAGGTGGACGACACCGACGGCCACAAGATGCATGCGGAGTGGGGCACCATCTCGGCCGAGACGGCGGAGCGGCTCAACACTGCGCGGAAGAACGGCGGCCGCATCGTCGCCGTCGGCACAACGTCGCTAAGGCTGCTCGAAAGCGCGGCGAGCGAAGACGGCACCATCCAGCCGTTTACGGCGGAGACCTCGATCTTCATCACGCCCGGCTACCGCTTCCGGGCCGTCGATGTCCTGATGACGAATTTCCACCTGCCGAAGTCGACGCTGTTCATGCTGGTGTCGGCATTCGCGGGGTTGGAGACGATGAAGCAGGCCTATGCGCACGCCGTTGCGAATGAGTACCGGTTCTACTCGTATGGGGATGCGTGTCTGCTGTTCCGGGCAGACGGCTAGCGCCGGCGCCGTATGGTGGGCAAAGCGAAGCGTGCCCACGTCTTCTTTCTTGAATGCACGAGAGAAGTGGTGGGCACGGCGCTTGCGCGCCTTTGCCCACCCTACGATACCTGTTCCTACAGCACCGGTTACGCCATCACCCGCTGCGGCAGCAGCTCTGCGATCTGCACGGCATTCAGCGCGGCGCCCTTGAGCAGCTGATCGGCCGCCACGAACATCGAGATCGAATGCCCGGAGGGATCGCTGAGATCCTTGCGGATGCGGCCGACGAGGACGTCGTCTTGCCCTGAGGCGTCGATCGGCATTGGGAAATAGTTCCTGGCGCGGTCGTCGACCACCTTCACGCCTGGCGCCTGCGCCATGATCGCGCGAACCTGGTCCTCGGTGATCTCCTTCTCGCATTCGAAGGTGATGGCCTCGCAATGGGCGCGCAGCACCGGCACGCGGACGCAGGTCACACCGATTGCGATCTTCTCGTCCTCGAAGATCTTGCGGGTCTCCTTGATGACCTTGGTCTCTTCGTCGTTGTAGCCGGTGTCAGGGTCGACGGCCGTATTGTGGTTGAAGAGATTGAAGGCGTAGGGGTGCGGCATCACCTTGGGCGTATAGACCTGCCCGTTGAGATTGGCGCGGGTGGACTCGACGAGCTCCTCCATCGCCGCGGCGCCGGCGCCGGAGGCGGCCTGATACGTCGAGATGATGACGCGCTTGATGCGGTTCTTCTGGTGGATCGGCCAGAGCGGCACCAGTGCGGTGATGGCGGCGCAGTTCGGGTTGGCGATGATGCCCTTGTGGTCGCGGATGCGGTTGCCGTTCACCTCGGGGATCACCAGCGGCACGTTCGGATCCATGCGGAAGGCGGAGGAGTTGTCGACGACGACGGCGCCCGACTTGACCGCAATCGGCGCGAACTTCTTGGAGATGCCGCTGCCGGCCGAAAACAGCGCGATGTCGACGCCCTCGAAGGCGCGCTCGGTCAGCTCCTCGATGACGACGGTCTGGCCGCGGAACGACACCGTCTTGCCGGCCGAGCGGGCGCTCGCCAGCGCCTTGAGCTTGCCGACGCGGAAGCCGCGCTTGTCCATGGTGGCGATGAATTCGGCGCCCACCGCACCGGTGACGCCGACAATCGCGACGACGGGATCGTTACTCACTTTGTCCTCCATTGAGATCGATTGAGACAACAAAAAAGCCCCGGACCATCGAGGGCGGGGCTTCGGTAGACCTGATGCGTTTTAGTCGACGACTACACGCGCACGCCTCCCCGGGCCCCGAAGGCCGTGGTGGTTTTGGTCGTGCGTTTGGTGGTCGTGAACATGGCGGCGACTTATGCGGGAGAGTCTGGCGCCCGTCAATGGCTTTTCGGCGGGAATGTGGCCGCCGCTACTTGGCCCGGGCACCCGGCGGCTCGAGGGTGACCTCCTTGAGATCGTCGCCGCTGACGACGACGATCGAGAAATTCAGCCGACCGCGTTCGCGCACGAGGCCCCCGCTGATCGCCTTGCCCGAGGCGGCGCGCTCGGCGACGCGTACGGCGTCCACGAGGCGGTGCCTGATCGCGCCGAGCGCTGCGAGGTTGTCGCGGTCCTCGAGGTCGAGCTCGGCAAGGGGAAGGGCGGCCTCGCCGCCGACGAGCTCGCCGGTCCTGGCGTTGATGGTATGGCGCCAGATCCGGTCGTTGTGCAGGGTCTTCACGCGGTAGACCGGCACGCCGGAGCCGCCGTCAAAACTCACATCCGCGGTGGTGGCGCCGGCGTGACGGGCCTCGGCGATCGCCATGGCCTGGCTGATCGAGATCGACGAGCTGCGGAAGCGTTCGATCTCGCGGCTGACCGCTTGGCGGTCGGCCTCGGCATCCCCATCTGTGTCGCTGTGCAGGGAGGTCGGCGTCCCCGCGGTCACGATCGCTCGCGCGGGCGCGGCCAAGAGAAGCGCGGACAGGCTGATCGCCAGCAACGGCAAGGTCCATCGTGTGGCTGTCGTCATGCTCGAAACCTTTGGTCGGCGAGCGGGCTTGGTCACCCAGAGTAGACGCGGCCGACCTTGGGCATCGGTCGGCCGCGGAGCGTCGTGGCGGGCTGTACCCGTCGCGGCGATCTTGGCGATACGGACCTCTTTTGGGGCTGGTGAAAAAAGCGGTCCGCCTCACCTATAACTAAACCATACCGTATCGTTTTATTTTGGTCAATGGCGAGGGCGCGCTCGCCCAGGGGATAGATCGCAAGCTCACGGAATTGTCAGCGGGAGGGACGCCGCCGTTGCGGGCCTTTAGCCGCGTCTTGGACGCGGGCCGCAGGGCCGAGCGCACCGGCCAGGAACAGCTTGATGGCGGCGCGCATGCGCTTTTCCGCCGGCTTCATCTCGAGCGCCATTCCGAACGTCGCCATGCGGTGGGTGTGGCCGACGACGACGTCGAGGAACACTTCCGCTGCGATCGTCGTGTCCTCGAGGTCGAGCGCGCCTTGCGCCACCAGATGGTCGAAGAAGCGCGCCGTGGTGGAGACGGCCTTGAGCCAGCCTTCCTCCTTGCCGAGCTTGGCGACGTCGGGGAAGTTGATGGCCTGTGACGTCATCATGCGGCTGAAGGCGACGGCATCGGGTCCGCAGGTGAAGGTCAGCATTTCGCGCCCGATCTCGACCAGGCGCTGCTCGACAGGGATATCCGAGGCGCTGGAGAGCTGCGTCTCCGCCGCCGCCGACAGCGGCGCAAGCCAGCGCTCGATCTCGCGCCTCAGCACGGCGGCAAACAGGCCGCGCTTGTCGCCGTAACGGGAATAGACGGTCGGCTTGCTGACCCGTGCAGCTTCGGCGACCGCGTCGAGCGAGGTCGCATCAAAACCGCGGTCCAGGAACAGGCGGGTGGCGACCTCGATCAGCCGCTGGTCGCGCTCGATCGCGGCGGTTTTGGTCGGCCGGCCGCCACGCGATTTCGGCACCTCGCGCCGTTGCGCTGCCGATCTTGTCCTGGTCGCAGTCAATCCCATGCCCAATGATTCCTGCGCGTTGCCTGTCATTCGCTCTATATCGCGCGGGAGCGAGGGCGTCATCGCGAATCTGGCCGAATTGGCCGTATCGTCAACGGTCTCGATACGACCTCGTTCCGTCACGACGTGCTCATGGGAGCGTCGAGGTCCAGGCCTCGCCCGCCGCCGCCTTCTCATATCCGTACTGGTACAGCGCCCGCATATAAGCGGTGTCGAACCCTTCCGACGGCGGAGCGGGATAATCGCGCGCGATGTAGGACAGATGGAAGCCAAGGCGGTTGCGCTTGGCGAAATCGTAGGTGGAGAAGATGATCGAGCGCGTCTGCGACTGCGTGATCGCCGACAGGCTGCGCGAGGCGACGTCGATGGTGCTGTTGGAAACCAGCTCGAAATTGCGTTCGATCTTCTTGTTGACGAGGATGTAGATGTCCATCTTCGCGGTGCCCGGCAGGCGGCTGCCCTGGAATAGCAGGGCCTCCGGCAGCGTCAGCACCGGCGCCGTCACGCCGCCGTCGACGTGCATCTCCTGAAATTTGCGGCCCTGGCCTTCGGCGTCGATCATGATCGGTGGAAACACCAGCGGAATGCTGGCGGAGGCGGCCATGACGTCGCGAAACAGCTTGAGCGCCTCGGGCGTGCCGACGGCTGCGATCTTGCCCATGTCCCAGATCGCGGTCCGCTGGGTGTCGAGATCGGTCGTGACCACCAGCAGCCTTCGGCCCTTGGCATTCTCGCGCGCGACCTGCGCCAGGATCTCCGGCCCGACATAGCGGGCGACCAGCTCGCGCAGCCGCGTGTTGCCGAACAGGCCGGATCCGAACAGCACGCGCACGATGCTGGGGTCGTTCAGGAGGCTCTCCGCGATGCCGCTGGTGTAGACCTCTCTCAGCGTGTCGTCGTATTGCGGCCCCAGAAACGCAAATGGCGCGATCAGGCCGCCGGTGCTCACGCCCGAGACGACCGAGAAGGTCGGACGGGTTTTGGCCGCGGTCCAGCCGTTGAGCACGCCGACGCCATAGGCACCGTCGGCGCCGCCGCCCGAGAGCGCCAGATAGGTTTTCGTCGCGGTGCTGGTGTCCTTCTCGAAGCTGAATTTCGTGACCGGCTCGTCGGCATAGCGCCTGAGGCCGTCGATATCGAGCACACGCGATGCGCTGGCCTCAGCTGCCGTATAGGGCGTGCGGGGCAGGGACGTGCAGGCCGCGAGCGCCAGACTGCACGTCAGGGCCAGGGCGCCGGTCAGGCGGGCACCTGCCTGCGTGATCCAGCCGCGCGTGGGGCCGGACATCTCGGTCGAACATGAAGCGGGGGGCATCGTCGGTGGCTGGCGATCACGCATCTAAGGCCGCCGGCAACTTTGCCGCGGCATCTCGTCCAGCCCCACGGTAAAACTACACTGTATCGTTTTATTTAACAAGCGCGGCGCGTGGAAATATCCGCGCCCGTTGTGTCCCAGTCTGGAGCATGGCGCGGTCCGGGCGGGTTGATCGGCATCCCCCGACACGCAATAAGCACGGCCATGACTCTACCCAATCATTTCGAACTGCTCGCCACCGATGGCGCCGCGCGCACCGGGCGCCTGACCACGCCGCATGGCATGGTCCGCACGCCCGCCTTCATGCCGGTCGGAACCGCCGGCGCCATGAAAGGCATGCACTGGCGCGAGGTGCGCGAGGCCGGCGCCGACATCGTGCTCGGCAACACCTATCACCTGATGCTGCGTCCCGGCGCGGAGCGGATTGCGGCGCTCGGCGGATTGCAGCGGTTCACCGGCTGGAACGGGCCAATGCTGACCGATTCCGGCGGCTTCCAGGTGATGTCGCTCGCCGACTTACGCAAGGTCAGCGAGCACGCCGTGACTTTCCGCTCGCATATCGACGGCGCCAAGGTCGAGCTGTCGCCGGAGCGCTCGATCGAGGTGCAGCGCTTCCTCGGTTCCGACATCGCCATGCAGATGGACGAATGCGTGCGGCTGCCGGCCGAGCGTGACGATATCGAGCGCGCGATGCGGCTGTCGCTGCGCTGGGCCGAGCGCTCAAAGCGCGCCTTCGAAAGCGCGCCTGACGGTTACATGCTGTTCGGCATCGTGCAGGGCGGCGACATCCCGCAGCTTCGTCACGCGAGCGCGCAGGGCCTGGTCGAGATGGGTTTCCATGGCTATGCGATCGGCGGCCTTGCCGTCGGCGAGCCTCAGGCGGTGATGCTGGCGATGATCGACGAGACCGCGCCGGCGCTGCCGACCGACCGGCCGCGCTATCTGATGGGCGTCGGCACGCCTGACGACATCCTCGAAGCAGTGAAGCGCGGCGTCGACATGTTCGATTGCGTGATGCCGACGCGGAATGGCCGCCATGGCGTCGCCTTCACGCGCTTCGGCCAGGTCAATTTGCGCAACGCGCGCCACGCCGACGATCCGCGTCCGCTCGATGAGGCGAGCACGTGGCCGTCGGCGCGCAACTACGCGCGCGCCTATCTGCACCATCTCGTCAAGGCCGGCGAGACGTTGGGGGCGATGCTGCTGTCCGAGATCAATATCGCCTACTACCAGTTCCTGATGCAGGGCATCAGGGACGCGATCGCACACGGAACGTTCGAGGAGTTCTATCAGCGTACGCGCGCAGACTGGTCGAGGGGCGACATCGCCCCGCGCTGATCAACGGCGCAACGTCAATTGCAGACGATCCGTTGCTTGACGGCGTGCTTGGTCACGAAGCCGTAGCCGCAATTGTCGCAGGTCCAGAGATACGAGATCATCTGGTCCGAGACGTAGGCAGATGCTTCGGCGGCGACCATGGAGTCAGCGCAGACTGGACAGGTGGGCAACTCGCTACAACGCGGATCGCGATGATACGCGACGGCCGACAACACTTCAGCAACTGCTGACATCGTGGTGACCTCCCTGCTTCCCTGCTTGAGACCTAAGTCTAACATAAGCAGAATCAGTTGACGAGGTCGCAACACAAATGCGTTGGTTTTCTGATAATTACTGCTCACGCAATTTTGCGATGCAGCGTATTTAACATGTGCCGCATTGTCGCTTGCGTGCCGTCGCAAGCTGTCCGTAACTGCGCAAGAGCTGTGAAAGAAGCGCGAATATCGCCACAGGGAGTTCATCATGGACGCATCGTCCGAAAAGGCCGCAAACACGGGTGCAGCGCACCAACCCGGCCGCGGCCGGATCTATTCTTCGATCGTCGAGGCCTTTGGCGACACGCCGATCGTGCGCTTGCGCCGGCTGCCGGGCATGCACGGCGTGAACGCGACCATTTTGGCAAAACTTGAATATTTCAACCCTGCCGCGAGCGTGAAGGATCGCATCGGTGCGGCCATGATCATCGCGATGGAGAAGGCGGGGATCGTCAAGCCCGATACCGTGCTGATCGAGCCGACCTCCGGCAACACCGGCATCGCGCTCGCTTTCGTCGCCGCTTCGCGCGGCTATCGGCTGAAGCTGGTGATGCCGGAATCGATGTCGATCGAGCGGCGCAAGATGCTGGCGTTCCTCGGTGCTGAGCTGGTGCTGACGCCGGCCGCGCAAGGCATGAAGGGCGCGATTGCGACCGCCGAGGAGCTCTTGAAGACAACGCCGAACTCGGTGATGCCGCAGCAATTCAAGAACCTCGCCAATCCCGAGGTGCATCGCCGCACCACGGCGGAGGAGATCTGGAACGACACCGCAGGCAATATCGATTTCTTCGTTGCCGGCGTCGGCACCGGCGGCACCATCACTGGCGTCGGCCAGGTGCTCAAGCCCCGCAAGCCGTCGTTGCGCGTCGTTGCCGTCGAGCCGGAGGAGAGCCCGGTGCTGTCGGGCGGCCAGCACACGCCGCACAAGATTCAGGGCATCGGCGCGGGTTTCGTGCCTGACATTCTCGACCGCTCGGTGATCGACGAGATCGTGAAGATCAACTCGACCACCGCGATCGAGACCTCGCGCGCGCTGGCGCGGCATGAGGGCATTCCCGGCGGCATCTCCTCGGGCGCGGCGATCGCGGCAGCGTTCGAGATCGGCAAGCGGCCGGAAGCTGCGGGAAAAACCATCCTGGCGGTGGTGCCGTCCTTCTCCGAACGTTATCTTTCGACGGCTCTGTTTGAGGGAATCTAGAACATGGCGGATCAACCACCGAGGCGGCCACGCACGCTCGGCGATGCCAGGACCGAGGCCGAGGCGGCGTTCAAGAAGGTGACGGCCAAGGTCGCCGCGGCGCCGCCGAAGCAGACCGCCGTCCCCGGCATCAAGGAGCAGGTGACGCTGCGCATCGACCAGGACGTGCTGGAGTTCTTCCAGGAAGGCGGCCCCGGCTGGCAGGATCGCATCAACGAGGCGCTGCGCAAGGCGGCGGGGAAGTAAGTCTCAACTCCTCATGGTGAGGAGGCGCGTCAGCGCCGTCTCGAACCATGAAAGGCCCCGCTGCTGCCGGCCGGGCCTTTCATCCTTCGAGACGCGCGCTCCTGCGGAGCGCTCCTCAGGATGAGGAGCGACCAAAAGAAAAAAGCCCGGCGCGAGCCGGGCTTTTGTGTTTCGCGAACTGGCCTGCCTCAGCGGCGGAACATGCCGCCCATCATGCCGCCGACGACCCCGCCGACGAAGGCTGCGCCGGCCGCATCACCGGGGCTGCTGCGCTGGGGAGCCGGAGCCGGCGCGCTGCTGCCTGCGGGGGCGCTAGCACGGCGGGCCGCTTTCTGGCTGTTATCGCTCGCGGTCGGCGGCGCGGCCACGACCTCGGCGAGCAGGGCCTTATGCTGGGGCTTGTTGAGATAGCCCGACGAAGGATAGCCGCGCGCGGCCTGCCAGCGCTTGATGACGGACCGGGTCTCCTCACTGAACACGCCGGTCTGCTTGGTGTCGAAGCCGAGCCCGGTGAGGCGGCGCTGCACGTCGCGGCGCTGGTTCTTGTCGAGGCCGATCTGGTCCTCGGTGAGCTGAGAGGCCTCATCGGTAAAGGCAGCGGGATCGACGCCAGCATTGAGGGTGCGGGTCGTGGTCGACGGGCCGCTCTTGATCGCGGCGATCCGCGCCAGCGCGAGCGCCTTGAACTGGCCGTTCGGATAGGCCGCGAGATAGGCGTTGAGCTCTTCCGGCTTGTTGCTCTCCTTGACCGAGCGCCAGTATTCGAGCTCGACGCCGTCATTGCTGCCGCTCGCCGCCGGTACGACGCCGGCAGCGGTGGGGGCCGCGTTGGCAACCTGGGTGGTCGGAGCCTGGTTGAGATAGACCGCGCCGATCAGATTGGTGTGGCCCCAGGGCAGCTGGCCCTTGTGGGTCTCTTCGTTGACCTGGGCGCGCACCGACGTCATCGCCTGCTGGATCTCGACGCCGGGCTTGGTGATGTTGTCGATCAGCGCGCGGGTGAACGGGCTGTTGTTGCCTTCCTGGCCGTCGAGCGCGGTCTGGCCGGGGCCGGTGGCGAACGCGATCAGCGTGCCTTCACCGGACTTCATCTCGGCAAGGCCGCTCTGCACGTTGACGCTGCGGGTCGCCGAGTTCGACTTGATCTTGGCGGCGAACGGATTGTCGCGGCAGGCATCGAGGAACACGAGCTTGACCTTGGCATCGCCCATGGTCTGCTCGAGCGTCAGGTCGATGTTGATGGCGGCGCCAAGCTTGACGTCCATCTCCGACTTGATGTCGGCGTCGACGGGCAAGAGATAGTTGGTGCCGCCGACGGCGATGCCGTGGCCGGCATAATAGAACAGCGCGATGTCGGAGCCCTGCGCCTTGCGGCCGAAATCGAGCAGCTTCTCGGTCATCTGGTCGCGGCTGAGGTTCGATCCTTCGATCACCTCGAAGCCGACGTTGCGCAGCGTCGATGCCATCGCCTTGGCGTCGATCGGCGGGTTCGGCAATTGCGCGACGTTCTTGTAGGAGCCGTTGCCGACGACGAAGGCGACGCGGCGGTCGGCTTTCGCGGCACTGACCGACAACGCCACGCACATCAACGAGGCGAGGAGGGTGAGAAAGCGCATCTGAAATCCCCAGAATCGAATTGCAGGCAGCAACAAATTGACAACGAAGCTACACGAAGTGCCCGACTCCGCGCCACCAAAACGGCAGGACGTCTCGTTGAACCCGCTGCTGTGTGGCCGAATGTGCACGTTGGAGGGGCTCTCCAACGTGATCCAAATCACGCTCGACCACTCTGTTTTGTCGCGCGAGGCGGCGCAGGGTTCACTGCGCGCGGGCGGGAACCGGCGAAGCCGGCTTCAAATTCAACAGATTGCCGGAGAGGATCAGTGCAGCGCCGAGCACGGTCCAGCTATCGAGCCGTTCGGAATACAGTAGCCAGCCGGCGGTCGCGGTCAGCGGAACCCGCAGGAAGTCCATGGGAACCACGATCGTGGCGTCAGCGTAGCGGAGCGCGCTGGCGAGGCAGTAGTGCGAGAATGTGCCGCAGACTCCGATGATGAAGAGCCAGCCCCAGAGATAAGTCGACGGCCAGGTCCAGACATAGAGCGTCGGCAGCAGGCCCACGACCATCTGCACCATGATCATCCAGAACAGGATCGACAATGCGCTCTCGGTCCGGGTCAGCGATTTCGCCAGGATCATGGAGATGCTGAAGCCGATGGCGGCGCCGAGTGCGATCAGCTGACCCGGATTGATCTCGCCGGTGGCGGGACGCACGATCATGACGACGCCGACGACACCGAGCACGACCGCGGCGATCTTCCAGACGGTCATGCGCTCGGACAGGAAGGTTGCAGCCAACAGCGCGGTCCAGATCGGCATGGTGAATTCGATCGCCACCACCTGGCCGATTCCGATCAGCGTCAGGGCATAGAACCAGCCGAGCTGTGCGAAATAATGAACCCCGTTGCGGGCGAGGTGCTGAGGCAGGCGTTTGGTCGCGACCGCCTTGAAGCCACCGCTGCGGTAGATGATCGGCAGCAGCAGCGTGAACCCGATCACCGAGCGCACTTCCATGATCTGGAAGACGTTGAGCTCGCGCGTGGTCTCGCGCCCGGCCACCGCCATGACCAGCATCAGTGCCAGCCAGCCGGCCATCCAGAGTGCAGCCATCGTTTTGGACGGTGTCGGGGTCATCGGCGGCGTGGGAGATCGAACGTGAGGGGACGGCCGGTATCGGCGACATCGGCACCGTTTGCAACGCCCAAATCTGCGGATGCAGCGATGCAGGATGGCGTGCTAAGGCTTGGGTGAACAACGACAAAAACCGGGAGAATATCGCTCATGCGTATCTTGCAGCCGGCCGAATGGAAAAAACCGCGCGGCTTTTCTCATGGCGTTGAGGTGGAGGGGCCGGGCCGCTGGGTAGTGCTTGCCGGGCAAACCGGCGGCGACGAGGCCGGCAACTACGCGTCTGACATGGCGGCGCAGGTTGCGACCGCGCTGAAGCGGATCATCAAGCTTTTGGGTGAGGCCGGCGCCGGTCCTGAGCACATCGTCCGCTTGACCTGGTACCTGACCAGCCGCAGCGAATATGAGGCTGCTGGCGCCGGCATCGGCGCGGCCTGGAAGGAAACGCTCGGGCGCAATTTCCCGCCCTCGACGCTGCTCTATATCGGAGGTCTCGTCGACGAGCGCGCCAAGGTCGAGATCGAGGTCACCGCGTTCGTGCCTGTCGCATAAAAAAATCGACCCGGCGCCGACGCCGGGTCGATTGTCGTGTCACTGATTGTCTTACTTCGACAGCGAGATGTTGGCGCCGCGGAACTGGCTGTCGGCGCGCATCGCGACGTTCTGCTTGTTGCCACTCGTCTTGAGCGAGATGTTGGCGTTGAAGCCGGCGGTGGAGGCGACCAGCTCGTAATTGCCGCCGGCGCCACGGCCCTGCAGCGATCCCGAGATGTTGCGGCTGGCCTCGGACCAGCTGCCGGCGATGGCGCCGCCTTCAGCCCTCACGTTGGCGCCGAGGTTGAACTTGTAGGCGTCGCTGGCGCAGGTCAGCGACATCTCCATGGTGGGGCCGATCGGGGCGTATTTGGCCCGGCAGCGGATCCGCTCGGTCGAGCCGTCGTCCAGCGTGACGGTGCCACCACCGCTCCACGTCCCCGCCAGCGAAGCAAACGGGCTGGACTGGGCCTTGCCTTCAGAATTGGCCAGCCCTGCCGCAAACAAAACGGCGGCCGCGATCAGCAGCCGCCGGTTTCGGGCGCGAGCCTCGATAGGTTTATTGGCGCGATGCTTCCCACCGCCCGCTGCACGGTATGCCTGCAGATGCTCCATTCCACTTCCCCGATCCGGCGTTGCCGTTGAGTTGACCGTTGGCATATGCACCATTGATCGAAACTTTCACAAGTCCCCCACTGCCGATGGTGCCGGAAACGTTAGCGCCGGGCGCAGTGATCTTGCCGTCGGCAACGGTGAGCATGGAGCTTGCGGTGGGCTCGCAGGAGCCGGTCTTGGTCACGATGGTGACATGCCAGTTGCCGTCATAGGGGCTCTGGGCGAAAGCGGGAGCGGCGAGGGTGCCGGCGACAACTGAAGCGGCACAGAACGCCGCGATGCGACCAAAACGCATGAATTCCGTCCTTGAACATGTCTGAGATGCTGACGCTTATTCGGACGAAATGTGACGGAAATTTGTTGCAATGCCAAAGCGAAAATTGTTCCTGTGGAAACAATAGTTTATTTGCGTTTCCGGCTCCAATTTTCGAAGCAAAATCAATGCGACCTCACGTTAATTGTAAACGTGAGGCGAGAGACTCAGGGGCGGGGATTTAGGAAAGGCTTGGTGCCGAGGTCGCGAACTGCTCGTCCTGGACTTTCGCCGGCAGCGCCTTGTGGACCTTGGCATAGTCGATCACGTCGGCCAGCAGCTTGAGGCCCAGGGGGGCGAGGGCGCGCTCCCAGAGCTCGCGGGCGGTCTCGCCCTTTTTCACGAAGCACCAGTCCTGGGCGGCGATGGCGCCGGCGTCCATGCGGTCGGCGAGATGATAGATCGTGCCGCCGGCGACCGGATCGCCCTCCTTGATGGTCCATTCCACCGCGGCCTTGCCGCGATGTCGCGGCAGCAGCGAGGGGTGATAGCCGATTCCGCCCAGCTTCGACGCAGCGAGGGCGTCCTTGCCGATCCGGGCATGGCTGTGCGCGGTGATGATCAGGTCGGTGTCGGGGGCGATCTCGGAGGCGACCACCAGCTTCGGATTGGCCTGCACCGCCACCTCGATCCCGGCCGCCTTGGCGGCTGCGGCGAGGCGGTCCTCGGCGTCGGCTACCACGACCCGGACGACCCCAACGCCGTGCTCCCGGAGCATGTTCAGGGTGGTCACGCCGAAATGGCGGGAGCCGACAAGGGTAATGCGCATGGGTGTCCGATCTCTCTCGCAACTGCGTCACACTCCCGATAACACGCTGGAGCATCCTGTCACCACCCACGAGGCGTTACGGCCGGTTATCAACAATGCGTCGGCCGGGGGCTGCGCCGAACTCGGCGATTGCGCGGCCGTCCGCGCCGGTGTTTCCATTGGCGCGTTTCGATGGGCGCACTTTCGAGGGCCAGGAGCGAGCGAATGCGAAGCGCGTGGTTTGTTGTTCTCGCCGCACTGATCGTGGCGGCTCCGGTGCAGGCCGGTGGGCCATACCCGGCGATACCGCCCGAAATCGGGGTCGCGCCGTTCATCGGTCCGACTTGGGACGTCTATCGTTGCGCCGAAGGGGTGCCCTATAATTTCTACCACGGCGCCTATTACGGCGAGGAGCCGCCGGCGATCTATCGCGGCTACGCCTACCGGCCGTATTACCGCTACAGCGCCTATCGCAAATGGCCGCGCAAGTATTTTTGCGTGGTCGATTAAGCGTTGCCGCGCGGCCACGATCGGACGGCAAATGCGGATGCGCCGGTTCCTGTGTTTCTTTTCAGACAGAAGGCCATCCAGTGTGCCGCTAGACTAGCGTCCACCGGGGCTGGCTGCATTTCAATCCGAAGCCCTTTTCGAACCCGGCTTAAGCCGCTGGCGTTATCGCCAGCGGCTTTTTCATGCCGTGCATCACGAAATCACACGACGGTAACACGTTTTCAACCTGGCTGTCGTATCGACGAATCCGTCGCGGATTTGTATTGCGTACCGCGACACCAAGAATGTCCCGCCGGCGTGGGTGCGCCGCGCGGGCATTTTTGCCGGGACCGATTTCATGCCGAGCGCAATTGAGCAGATCGTGGACGCCTATGTGCGGCTGAAGAACCGCCGTGGGCTCGACGAACTCATGATGCACAGGCAGCGGCTTGCGGTCGATCTGAAGAGTAGGTCGGGCTACGATTTCAGCCGGCCGATCGAAAAGATCGACGAGGAGATCGCCGTCATCGAGGCGGGTCTCAGCCGGCTGAAGGCCGGGGATTCCGCCACATCGGGCGGCCGCCAGCCATTCTGACGAATTAGTCGCGCCGGCCGCCGTCGATGACGGTGAACAGCGGCCGTGCCGGGGTCGGCTCGACCAGCAATTCCTCCACCAATGCGGTGGCTGCATCGACATATTTGCGCGTCGGCTTGTCGAGCTCGCGTTTCGCCTCGTCGTCGAGCGCGACCTTGGCGGCCTCGACCAGCTTGCGCATGCGCGCGGCGTGGTCGTCGCCCGCCGTCAGCGTCGCGCGCGCCAGCGAGCGCAGCACGAACAGCTCGCCCTCGAGGCGGAGCAGGCGGTCGTTGAGCCTGGTGAGGACGGCGTTGAGGTCGGCCATGGCAAACACTGGTTGCGGAGAGTTCATCCTGATCTAGCGGCGATCGGTGAACGGACTCCAAATGCAGTCGGCGCAATTGGGCGGATCTTTCGGACCGGCGGCACGGTCGATGCCGTCGATGTGACCGATCGTGAGCCACGGAGGCGTGGGGTGCAGCGTGGTCCGCACTACATGACATTGCGGGTGGACGTCTGGAGCACGGTTCAATGCGCTCTGTCCTGGTCCTGATTCTCGTGATCGCAACCGGCGCGCCGGCTGTTGCCGCGCCGGTCCGTCACGCCTACCCGCGCCATCATGTCGTGGTTCGTCCGGCCGAGGACGCGCCCGTGCCGCCAGGCTGGTACAAGTTTCCCGGCTATCCGCCGATCCCGCCATCGGAGAACAGGAATTTGGATCCGTCCAACTTCGGCGGCGGTTAAAGCATGATCCGGAAAATTGCGCAGCGGTTTCCGAAACGATCATGCGTCGACTACAAGCTCAAGCGCGATGACGATTTATCCTGATCTCATCGCGCTTCAGGCGGCTTATGCCATGGTCCGCGCGAGATATTTGCGCGCGAGTTCCAGATACCAGTCGAGGCAGGCGGGATTGGCCATCGCCTCCTTGTTGATGACTTTCTCGACGGGCTGGCCGAGCAGCAGCTTCTTGATCGGCAGCTCCTGCTTCTTGCCGGAGAGCGTGCGCGGGATCTCGGCGACGGCAAAGATCTCGTTCGGAAGGAAGCGCCGGGAAAGACTGGCTTCGATTGCCTTGTTGATCTTGGCCTGCATCGCGCTGTCGAACGCTGTTCCTTCGCGCAGCACGACGAACAGCGGCATGTAGCTGTCGCGGCCGAGATATTCGAGGTCGACGACGAGGCTATCGAGCACTTCGGGCAGCGCCTCGATCGCGGAGTAGAGCTCGCTGGTGCCCATGCGCAAGCCGTGTCGGTTGATCGTCGCATCGCTGCGGCCGTAGATGATGCAGGAGCCGTCCGGATTGACCTTGAGCCAGTCGCCGTGCCGCCACACCGGCCCGCGGCCACTGTCGTCGAAATTGTCCGGATAGGTCTCGAAATAGCTGGAGCGATAGCGCGCACCGTCCTTGTCGTTCCAGAAATAGAGCGGCATCGACGGCATCGGCTCGGTGCAGACGAGCTCGCCGACCTCATCCGTGACGGCGTGGCCCTGTTCGCTGAAGGCTTCGACCGCAGCGCCCAGCAGGCGGCACTGCATCGCGCCCGGCGTCTGCGGCAATTCGCGGTTGCCGCCGATGAAGGCGCCGGCGAAATCGGTGCCGCCGGAGATGTTGGCCCACCAGATGTCGGCCTGTGCCTTGCTGCCGTTGATCTTCGCCAGCGCCGCGAAGCGGTCGTTGAACCAGGCCTGCGTATCGGCGCTCAGCGGCGAGCCGGTCGAGCCGAGGCAGCGCAGCCGCAACAGATCGCCGGCGGCGGCAAGATCGATCTCGGCCTTGGCGCAATTGGCGAAGAACGCAGCGCCAGCGCCGAAGAAGGTCGCTTTCGACTGCGCCACGAAGCGCCACAGCGTGGCCCAGTCCGGCTTGTCCTTGGTCCCGCCAGGGCTGCCGTCGAAAATGCAGCAGGTGGTGCCGCTGAGCAGGCCGCCAACCTGACTGTTCCACATGATCCAGCCGGTCGAAGAGTACCAGTGATAGCGCTCGCCGAAAGAATTCTCGTGGTAGGAGCAGCCGACGTCGTTGTGCAGGCCGAGCAGCGCCAGCACCACGATGACGATGCCGCCATGACCGTGCACGATCGGTTTCGGCAGGCCGGTGGTGCCGCTGGAGTAGACGATCCAGAGCGGATGATCGAACGGCAGCCACATCGGCTCGAACGCTTCGACCGCCGCGCCCGTCCTTGCGAGAATATCGGACAGCAGGGCGTCAGCGGCACCAGCAGCGGCCTCGCTGTGCAGGATCACGTGCTCGACGGTCGGCAGCGATCGCCGCAGCTCGGCCACCACATCGCGTCGGTCGTGCCGCCGCCCGGCATAGGTGACGGCATCGCAGGCGATCAGCACCTTCGGCTCGATCTGCTTGAATCGGTCGATGACGGCGGGCGCGGCCATGTCGGGCGCGCAGACACTCCAGACCGCGCCGATGCTCGCGCTGGCGAGAAACGCGATGATGGTCTCGGGGATGTTGGGAAGGTAGGCCGCGACGCGATCACCCGGCTTGATGCCTTTTTCCTTCAGATGCAGCGCGAGCGCAGCCGCCTTGCGCCGCAGCTCTAGCCAGCTCGTTTCTGTGAGGTTGCCGTCCTCGCCACTGCTGACGATCGCGGGCAGGCCGGCGGCGTTGGCCGCCTCGACATGCCGGAACACCTGCCGCGCGTAGTTGACCTGCGCGCCGGGAAACCAGACCGCGCCTGGCATCTTGCGTTCGGCGATCACGGCCTGGAACGGGCTCGGCGATTGCAGGTCGTAATAGTCCCAGATGCTGCGCCAGAACGCATCGAGATCGCGCACCGACCACTGCCGCATCTCCTCATAGCTCGCGAAGGTGAGGCCGCGCTGCGTGGCGAGCCAGTTGCGGTAGAGGGCGATCTGGGGAACGAAGGGAGCGGTCATTGCGGATCGGCTTCAGTTGCGGGAAGGGGAATCTAACCCGTGCCGCAGAGTAGCAGAAGCCGCAGTTCGCGCAGGCCGTTATGAGGGAGTGTGGAGCTTTCGCGGCAGGAGGAGCGGGCTACGAGACCATCGCCGGCAGCTATCACGCAACGCCGGCCCAGCGCCGTCCGAACACGGGGGGCTTGGTCTTCACGGCTTGCCAGCCGAAGAAGTGATGCTTGCCGGACCAGCTGTGCACAACGCCGCTGCAGATGCTGCATTTGAAGCTGCCGGAGTGCGCTTCGGCGTGCTCCTCGCGTGTCGCAGTGTAGTTCATGCTGCAACCCGCACAGGTGAATTCTTCGATCGTCCAGATGCTGTTGGCCATTTGCACGGAATGTTTCTTGGGACCTCGATCCCACGGTAGCCACGGGCATTTGCAGCGGCGTAAACCGGGCCGGGGAAATCCGGTTAACGAGCGTTAGCCAAGCCGCGCTGCGCCGATGCCGCCGCAAGCTCAGTCGTTGGTCTGACCATTCCGCATCTCCCGATCGATGCGCATCTGCACGCGCCTGATGGCGAGCAGCGCCAGCCTGCCTTGCACCCGGCCGGAATGGACCTTCTCGCCAATGGCGTAAGCGTAGCGCCAATAGCCGGGCGCGCCGTTCCGTCTCAGCGAATAGTGGACGCCGCGGTGGATTCCCGCGTGTGCATCGGGCTGTCTGGGAGGGGGCGCCATCAATCCGGAATGCGGATGGGCCCGATGCGTTCCTAATCGCCGGGGCGCGGGACAGGCCGGTTGTCTTGACGCCGGTGGCGCGGCTCGCAATAACGCCAAGGTTGCGCAAATCTCGGAACCCCGCGTTCATGCAGCAAGGAAGGTCGTGCCCGTGAAAAGTCTCCGTCAGCTCCTGACGGGAGAGGACATCATCCAGCTCCTGATCAGGGTCGTCCTGCTCGGCCTGCTGATCATCTGGACCTTCCTGATCATTCGCCCGTTCGTGCCGATCCTGGCCTGGAGCGGCGTGCTCGCGGTCGCGTTCTATCCGGCGTTCAGCTGGGTCGCCAAAGTCCTGGGCGGCCGGCCCAAGACCGCGGCTGCGATCCTCACCTTGATCACGCTCGGCATCGTCATTGGACCGGCGACCTGGCTCGGCATCAGCGCGGTGGATGGCGTGCGCGAGCTGGCGCGCCAGCTCGGCACCGGCGATCTCGCGCTCCAGTCGGCGCCGGAGCAGCTCAAATCCTGGCCGCTGGTTGGCCCGTGGCTCTATGACCTCTGGGAGCAGGCCTATAACAACATCCGCGCAGTGCTGCGCGAGGTGGCGCCGTATCTCCAGCCGCTGGCGGGACCGCTGTTGTCGCTCGCCGGCGATGCCGGCGTCGGCACGCTGCAGTTTCTGGTCTCGGTGTTCGTGGCGGGCTTCCTGTTTCCGCATGGGCCGCGGCTGGTCGCGGCAGGCCGCGGCTTCCTGTTTCGCATCGTGCCCGAGCAGAGCGAGCATTTCCTCGAGCTCGCGGGCGCGACCATCCGCGCCGTGGCACAGGGTGTGATCGGCGTCGCGATCGTGCAGGCGCTGCTCGCCGGCATCGGCTTCAAGCTCGCAGCGGTGCCGAGCGCTGGCCTGCTCGCCTTCATCGTGCTGCTGCTCTCGATCGTGCAGATCGGCGCCTTCCTCGTGCTGCTGCCGGTCATCATCTGGATCTGGACCGCCAAGGACGTCACCACGGCGCTGCTGCTCACCGTGTTTCTCGTCCTGGTCGGCTTCATCGACACCATGCTGAAGCCGCTCGTCATGGGGCGCGGGCTGACCACGCCGACCATCGTGATCTTCGTCGGCGTGATCGGCGGCACGCTTGCCCACGGCATCGTCGGCCTGTTCATCGGTCCGATCATCCTGTCGGTCGCCTGGGAGATGATGATGGCCTGGATCAGGACCGAGGACCGGGCGGAGGCGGGCGAGGGCTGAGCGTCCCGCCAAGGCTGTGATCAATGTCCCCGCCGAACTTGTCTATCGAGCTAGACAAGTTACGATAGGCGAGATTCTGGTTGTGAGCCTGCAATAGTCTACGAAAGTAATGGCGAAGTCTTCCAAGCTGGTCGCCGCCAAGCGCGGCAAGGTTTTGTTGGTCAGGCGGCGATCGGACGGCCTGTGGATGTTCCCGGGCGGCCGCAAGCGTGCGCGCGAGTCCGACAAGGACTGCCTCCGGCGGGAGATCAAGGAGGAGCTGCCCAAGCTCAAGCTCGGCAGGATCAGCCTCTGGAAGGAAGTGACGGCCAGGAACAAGCGGTCCGGCCGCAAGATGAGCGACGCGATCTTCATCGCCAAGAACGCCAAGGGCCGGCTTGCGATCGGCGACAAGAACGAGATCGATCGCGCCGCCTGGCAGAAGCCGCGCGGCATCCGCCTGACCGCGACCTCCCGCTACATCCGCGATCGCCTGTTTCCGAGGAAGCGGTCACGCCAGTAGCGTCGTTGCTGCGCTGTGCGGCTGCGACAAATCGCCTGCGCCAAGGCGGCTTCTAATCCGATCTGCCGGCCGACCGTTTGCGGCCTTCGAACGAGCGTGGCGGCGCCGCTTGCGTCTCTGGCGCGAGGAGCCTCGCCGCTTCGGCCTCGCGCAGCTCCTTGCGGACCTGGCGCGCGCTCCGCATCGCACGCTTGATGAACGGGTGCTGGGAATCCTCGGCAAAGAACAGCACCACCTCGCAGCTCGGACATTGCCTGGAATAGCCGTCCTGCAACCGCCCGGCGCGATCGCGGAACACGCTCTTGCACCGCGTGCACTGAATCTGGACCGAACTCATGCGCGGACAACAATGACTGATGGAAATGGATCATCAGCTCATCCCAAATGTCTGAAGAAAGTTTGAACGCGCTCCAGGACTCATCGCGCGCGTCGCCCTCGCGGCGCGGCATGTGCTTGCGCCGCGAAAGCCCGCCACCTGCGGGCGCGCACGACATCATCGGCCGCTATTGCTTGGCCGCCATCATGTCCAGGCAATGATTGAGATAGGCGGTGCGATCCCTCGGCAGCACCTTCTCGAGATCCGCCTTGATGGCGCATTCGCGCTGTCGCAACTGTTCGGCGCGGCGCTTCTCGGCGGCTTCGCGGTATTCGGGAGCAACCTTGTTGGGATCGACCAGCGGCTGCGTCCGCGCAGGCGCCGCAAAAGACAGTGCAATGGCCGCAACGACAATGAGCTGTTTCAAATGAGCCTCCTTGAAAAGCGCGATCCTAGCGCGCGGCGCGCGAACGCTCAAACCGGCACGGTGCGGTACCCCGTTCCGCCAACATGGGCTGGCCCAAGCCCGGCGAACTTCCCGCACACCGGCATTGGAACGACTGTGCGCGCAAAACGTAGACTCCGGGCTCCCGGCCCATCCCCAAGCCCCCCAAGCCCCCGGGCCGTGAGAAAACCTTCCCACAAGGTTGGCGACCTCAGTAGCCCCCTGCACTGGGGTCGTTTGCTTTGCCGCGCCAAATGTGAACCAGTTCACAAGCGCGGGGCGAAATCGCTACTATGAGTGCTTCATTACTTGACCAATTCATTTTGAACGAAACGCCCCAGCGTGGCTCCAAGCGCTGGGGTTTTTCGTGCTTGCCATGCGCGCCTTCGATCGCACTCTGAGCAAGAGGCAAGTTCCCGGCTGGGCTTGGTCAACAGCTAAATATTTAGCAGCGCGACGGCGGCCCGAACGTTGCCAGGAGGCGTGCGTTCGCAGGACAAATCCCATATGCAGGGCGGCGCGCCGCCGAATCGACATGCGGACCGCGCGCGTTCAGTTGACGACCAGAGACGGGTTCAAGTGAGGCTTGCCAAAAAAGCGCGGGTGACCAAGACATCGCCCAAGAAGAGCAAAGGATCGAAGCGCGCCACGATCTCGTCCTCGTCGCCTCTCGGTTTGCTGGCGCTGCATCTGCTTGCACAATGGAAGCAGTCCGGGCAGAGCGGCATCGTCTTTCTCGCCGAGAGCGAGACCAGGGCGGAGCGGCTCGGCAGCATCATTCACGCGCTCGACCCGGCCTGCGAGGTCCTGGTGTTTCCGCGTCTGAACACCTTGCCGTTCGATCAGCTGGAGCCGTCCCACGAGCTCGCAGGGCGCAGAGCCTCCGTGCTGAGGCGCCTCACCAAATCCAGGAATCCGGTATTTCTCATTGCGACGGCGGAAGCCGTGATGGAGCGCCTGCCGCCGCCTGCGAGCCTGTCGCGCCTCAGCGTGAGCCTGAAGGTGGGCGGCGCGTTTTCCGAGCCCGAGCTCGAGGCGCGCCTTCAGTCGCTCGGATATGATCTCGACGACGAACCGGACTATCCGGGCGGGGCGCTGTTTCACGGCCAGACGTTCGAGATATTCCCTGCGGGCGCGCTCGGCCCGTTCCGGATCGAGCATTCGGATCGCACCATCGACCGCATCGTGGCGTTCGACCCGAAGGAGCACGAGATCATCTTCGAGACCAAAGAGCTGCTCGTCGATCCCATGTCGGAGCGGCTCGCCTTTGCCGGCAAACGCGGCAAGCGCGCGAGCCTGTTCGACTATTGCGGACGGGCCAAATGGATCGCCGATGCAGGCGTGCCCACGCATGCCGACGGCTGGCTGAGCACGATCGAGGAGGCCGCGCCGCGCGCGGAGCGGGAGCGCGAATATCTCGGACAGCGCGACTGGAAGCAGCTTTCGAAGGGCATGAAGGTGCTGCCGCGGACGGCCGCCCTTCAGACCGTGCCGGACTTCTCCAAAGTCACGTCCGCGCGGAAGGTGCTGCGCGCCTTCGTCGAGGACGTGCAGCGGGCTGGCTCGCGGCTGATCTTCGTCGCGGCGCAGGAGGACGATCTGCGCGTGATGGAGCGGATGAGCGGCGTCAAGACGGAGCGCTGCGACGACTGGGACGAGGCCGCAAGCGGGCGGGGCGGCGAGGCCTCGCTTCTGGCCGATCTCGATGCGGGCTTCATCGTGCCCGGGAAAAAGCCGCTCGTGGTCGTGACCGCTTCCGACGTGCTCGGCAGCCGGGCGCATCATGCCCAGCCGATGGCGCGCGCCTGGAGCACGGCGTTCGATCATGCCGACGCTCCGGAGCAGGGCACCGTGGTCGTGCATCTCCAGCGCGGTCTTGCCGTGCTCGACGGCCTGCAGACCGTGAACACCGGCGGCGGCGCGCTGCGGGAGATGGTCAGGCTGTCCTTTGCCGGCGACAATGCGGTGCTGGTGCCGCCGCCGGATCTGGCATTGATGTGGCCTTATTCCACCGAACTCGGCAAGCTGGCGCTCGACAAGGCGGACGGCAGCACCTGGTGGGCCCGCCGCACCGAAGCCGAGCGCGAAATCCAGATCGCCGGCAAGGCCCTTGCCAAGCACATCAGCCAGCGCCGCCGGCGGCGCGGCGAGAAGCTGGTTCCGCCGGGATCGGCTTACGAGAAGTTCGTCGCGCGCTTCCCTTACTTCACGACCGTCGATCAGGCCAACGCGATCCGCGACGTGCTGGACGATCTCGCCTCAGGTCACCCGATGGACCGCGTGGTCTGCGGCGACGTCGGGTTCGGCAAGACCGAGGTGGCGCTGCGCGCGGCCGCCGCTGTGGTGCTCTCGGGCAAGCAGGTGGCGATCGCGGTGCCGACGACGGTGCTGGCACGGCAGCACACCGCAACGTTCCAGAAGCGCTTTGCTCCGTTCGACATCGAGGTCGGCAACCTGTCGCGCGCAACCTCGGGCGCGGAGCTGCGCGAGACCCGGGAGGGCCTGCGCAGCGGCCGCATCAAGGTCGTGATCGGCACGCAGGCGCTGACCGGCAAGGACGTGAGGTTCGACGATCTCGGCCTCGTCATCATCGACGAGGAGCAGCATTTCGGCGCGGCCGAGAAGGCGAAGCTCGCCGCGCTCGCCAAGAACGTCCATGTGCTGATGATGAGTGCGACGCCGATCCCGCGCACGCTCGCCGCGGGCCTTGCCGGCTTCCGCGACCTCAGCGTGATCGCCTCGCCCCCGGTGCACCGGCTTCCGGTCGCAACACGGATCGCGCCGCTGTCGGATGCGGCCATTGCCTCCGCGCTGCTGCGCGAGCAGCGGCGCCATGGACAGAGCTTCCTGATCTGCCCGCGCATCCAGGATCTCGAGCCCATGCTGGCGCGGGTGCAGGCGGTGGCGCCGGACCTGCGCATCGTCTGTCTGCACGGCAGATTGCCGGCCGAGGAGATCGACGACCGCATGATGAGCTTCGTCGAGGGCGAAGCCGACGTCCTGCTCGCCACCAACATCGTCGAGAGCGGCCTCGACATTCCCCGCGCCAATACCATCGTGGTGTGCTGGCCCGAAAAATTCGGTCTGGCCCAGCTGCACCAACTCCGCGGGCGTGTCGGCCGCAGCGGCATCCGCGCCTTCGCCCATCTCCTGACCGAGACGGCGTCCGGGCAGTCCGAGAAGCGGCTCGCCGTGCTCGAGGAGTTCAGCCGGCCCGGCGCGGGCTTTGCCATCAGCGAGCGGGATCTCGACCTGCGCGGCGCCGGCGACCTGTTCTCCGAGCAGCAGTCCGGCCATGTCCAGGTGTTCGGGCCTGTGCTCTACAGCCACCTCCTGAAAATGGCCTCGGAGAAGGTCGACGAGGAGCGCGCCGCGGTCTGGGTGCCCGACCTGAACCTTCCGGTCGGAGACATGCTGCCCGAGACCTATGTGCAGTCCGAGCCGGTGCGGCTGGAGCTCTATGCGCGCGCCGCACGATGCGGCAACGAGGACGAGCTCGACGACCTCGAGGAGGAAACCTCCCGCCGCTTCGGTTCGCTGCCGAAGGCCGCGCGCGATTTCTTCGCCGCGGCCAAGCTCAGGATCGAGTGCAAGCGCAGGGGCATCGTTCGCCTCGACGTCGGCCCTGGAGCGGTCGCCGCAACGTTCCTGCCGGGGCGGCTGCGCAAGTCGCGCGGGAAGTCACTGCAACGCGACGGCGATCGCGTCGTGTATCACGCCAAGATGCAGGACGCGCCGTTCGAGCGGGTCGAGGAGTTGTTCGAGGTGCTGGACGAGGGGTAGGCGTCTCAAAACGCGAAAACAACCCCATGCACAGTAGCAAGTGCTGCCGGCACAATGACTTGTGCAATCCGGCGGAAAGATCGGTTTGACACGTCGGGCAAAACAGTGGCATTCTGGCAAAATTCGGAAAATCCGTTATAGCTGCCGCCGGGCCGCAGGCAGCGCATCGTCGGCGCAGCTTCATTCCATCGCATGGACCCCGTAATCGGCCGGGGTGGCGAGGCCCGTCAGACGGCTACGCCGCTAACGTGGAATTAATCAAAAAAAGTCCACAATTTTAGGCAGTTGTGTAAGTGGGTGCTGCGTAAAGGACTCGTCGCGAGGACGTTCCAGCGTCGGCTTCCTTTTGCTCGCTCATTTGAGGTCAATGCCCGTGACCACGACATCTGAAGCGCAAGGCCTTGTCGAACAACTCGATCCCGTAGCGCTCGCGCTCGCCGCAGCGCCTGAACCCCTAGCCCCGGAAGCCGAACTGCCGATCAGGCCTTCCAGCCGGAAATCGGTGCTGGTCCTGGCCGTGTGTGCCCTGGCCATCAATGGCGCAGCGGCGATCTACACGCTGCCGTCTGATCTGCCGTCGCTGGATGTCGGTCGTCTGGCCGAACTGCTGCCGCGCCCGAAGGCTCCCGCACCGAAACCGGATCCGGTCGTCGCTGCGTTGAAGGACATTCAGTCGGCCCAGCAGCAACACACGGCTTCGTTGCAGGCGAACAACGATCTTGTGCAGCAGAATGCGGCTCTGCTCCAGCAGGACTCGATGGTGCTGCTGTCCCTGCGCCAGAGCATCACGGACGAGCGGGTCGATGTGAGGAAGATATCTTCGCAGCTGTCCACGCTGATCGCGAAAGTCGACTCGCTGCAAAACACGATGATGTCGGACGTCACGTCGTCCATTCGACGCGCGAATGCCCGCTATGGAATGTCCGCGGCGATGCGCAAGCGGCTGGTGCGGCAGTCGAAGCCAGTCGGACCTTCCGGACCTTCCGGACCTTCCGGACCAGTCGGGCCTGTTGGGCCTGTTTCGGTCGGCGGGGCTCCGCTGAGCGTGCCGGCTGCGGCGTCGGCTCCGGAGAGCTGAAGGCAGATCGTTTGGCGCGATGTCCCGATCAAGCTGGCCATCGCCCCTGACCAGGGGCGGCCGGTTCGTGCTGGCGCGTTGCTTCTGAGATCAACCTTTCAGCTCTCCTCCGCTTCAGAGAGTATCCGGTAGGCTTCGTCTGCTTGTTCCCTGGTCAAGTTGGCTGCCCAGTCCGTTCCGATCAGTGCCGGCCCCTTGCGCTCTCGATCGTAGACCATCCAGCCGATGCCTCCCGTCCGAACCAAAAATCTGCCCTGCGCCAGCGCTCTGTCACTCACGGATAGCCTCCCACTTACTTGCCGCGACGGGCCAAGTAGGCCGCACCATTTTCTCGAATGCATTCGTGCATGCGAATCGATTCGGGAAAAACTGGCAATTTGCTGTCGTGCTGTGTTCCTGCCCGGAACACGTCTCGAATGTGCTGAAACGAACAGAGCGCCGCTTCGATCTCAGGGTAAGCTCGCAGCTGCTTGGGCCTTCCCCTAAGGCCGAGCACCTCCAGCGGCCCCGGCCTTACCCCCCCAAAAGCCCCACGGCCGGGGCCGTCTTGCGGCTCTGTCGAGATGCGTCAGGGCTTCCCAAGTCTTCCTCCGTGAGTCGGATTGACTCTGCTGTCTCCCTGTCGAAATATTCGGGAAAAGATGGCAGATGGGCGCGCGCCATGAAGGACTATCAGGCTCAGCTGGAGAAATTGCGCACGGACGCGGCCGAGTGCGCACTGATCCGTGATCTTGCGACCGACAAGGCCAAGCGCGAGCTATTCGATCGGCTGGCCAATCATCTGACCGTGCTCGCGCAACAGGTCGAGATGGCGATGCTGGAGCGGCGCAAAGACGCTGGACCGTAAGGCCGCCTCAGCTGCTGACGGCTCTACGATGCCCGGTGGCGGCGGAGCTCGAGCGCGAGGGGTTACCGGGTCGGAGGCGCCTTCCATCCATAGGTCTGACGCGCGATTTGGCCGGTGACCTCGAGCTCCTTCTCGTCAGAGAGGCGCCAGGCCGCCACTCCGAAGCAGACGGTCAGAACCACGGCGGCAACTAGCAGCAGCATCGATAGAAACTGGCTCACGCTTACATCCCTGAACGCGACCCATCAGTGGAGCGACCACAGAACGTCGATTCGGAAAATGCAGACGCGCTGACCCATCCCCGATTGTCCCCATCAAGTCACGTCGGGCCAAAAGCGCTCACGAGTCCGATCGTGATTGGGACCAGCGCCACGACGGTCCACAGGGCGGGCGAGCTGGAGGAAAGGCCAACAACCAGTATCCAGGCACCGAAGCCCACGAGGAGCGCTGAGATGGCATAGGCCAGGGCTTTTTCCATCGTTCGATCTACGCGCAACACAGGATCGATTTGCGCCTGTAAGATTCCCCACGCGTAGAAACGTTCCTATCTGCGAACGTCGGCTCCAGAGAGCTGAAGGCGTATCAAGGCGAACGCTAGACCGCTCCGCATCAAGTGCAATGTCCATCGCCAAGCCGTGATGCCGCCTCATGTTGCGGTGGGATCGGCGGCACATCACATCAGCCCCGGCGGTAGCCCGATAGGAGCTGATACGATGCGCTCTGTCCTCGCCAACGGGCTGTTGATGGGCCTGTTGATTGTCCTGTGCACCGCTGCGAACGCTGCGCCCGCGCATCGCTCCCGCGCACATCACCCGCGCGATCCCGCGGTCGATCGTTTTGGTCCGGACGTGAATCCTCGGGCGCGCTTCGCAGTTCCCGGCTGGAGCGACGAAGCAACGCAGCGCTGGCTGAACAATGCCTCGTCCAATGTCGGCCGAGGGGGATAACGATCGATTGCATCGCCAGCCCGCGCCGGCGATCCGATGGGGGACTAATCTCTGGATGGCGAAGGCGGAGCGGCTAAAGCATGACCCGGAAAAGTGCGAAGCGGTTTTCCGAAAAGATCATGCTCAAACAACAACCTAAAGCGCGATGACGATTCATCCCAATCTCATCGCGCTTTAGGCGGCTTGCTCTTCAAACGAGGTGTAGATGCGGCCGGTTGGATCAACGATCTGAACGTCCCAGCACCCGTCCTGGACGAGCTCTCTGGCCTTCTTGAGGGCCGCCGCGAGTGACAGCCGCTTGAGGCTAACGACGCCTGCCGTGTCGAAGCCCTTGATTTCAAACATGCCGCTCCCTCCTGATTTTCTTGAATCCTACACCTTTCCGGCGCGGTGTCTCGCGGCTTTTTGGATCAGGCTGTTGGAACGGACGAGGTTGAGGGCGCGGTCAACTTACTCCCGACCGACCCAAAGGCGTTGGTCGACCTGCGGCTCTACATCGAGAAGAACTCCCTTACGCTGCCTCAGGAGGTGGTCGGGCTCGCGCTCGAGCCGATACACACCGTGCGGCTATCGCTCCGCGAGATCGCGAGCTACGGCGAGGGTAAGTAAAGCGCCACCGCCAATGCGTCGGGGCCACGATGACGAAGGCCGCAGCGAACTGATCGCTGCGGCCCGCGACACGGTCAAATGAACCGGGTGAAACGATTTAGGTGAACTATTCGCCAGCCCCGGTTTGCCGAATCTTCCCGGCGCATTCGGTTCCCGCCACAACAATTGTGAATCTGCCGTTCTCGCTCTTGGGGGGCTCTGTCACAAAACCTTGACGGACGTGTGCCAGCGTCTGCCGGCTGGGATTTCAGAGCCCAGACTGGAATGCATTTTGCCAACGCTGCCAAGCGAACATACTCCGCGCGAGCAGTGTGCAACTCGGTCTCTTATTTTGAGGTTGGTGCATGTTCAGTGCGGAAACGACTGCGCTCCTTAGAGCCGTCCTTGAAGAAGTCTGCGAAAACATCCCCGTCAGCGAAGTCGGCGCCCGAACGCATGTTGCGTCGAAGATCCTTGAGGCCGCGGCACAGGGACATCTTTCGACCGACGCATTGAGAACGGTGGGCCGCAAGGCCCTGAATCCACCTACGATATGGCGTTGATCTAGGGGCTGCAGGTTCACGCTGCTGCCCCCCATATCGCCGAGCGAGAGGAGGCCACAGTGAGCGAAAGGGCACCGCCAGCGAGCAGGTTCCTCATTCGGATGGGAGGTGTTGGTTGGATGGTTTATGATCGAGTGCGCCGGGGTCCAGCGTTAATTGAGACCGATTGGGCAGCCAACTTGACGAAAGAGCAGGCGGACCAGGCATACCGCACCCTCTCGGGCTCTTCAGAAGAGGCTGAGAGCACGGCGAGCTGATATGGACCCGAGGCACACATGCTGGCGGCTTGATTCAATTGGTGAGCGCGCTGGGGCTCGAACCCAGGACCCCGTGATTAAAAGTCACGTGCTCTACCGGCTGAGCTACGCGCTCCCATGGCCGCGGATGGCTTGCAAGAAATCGCCATCGCCTTCGGACATTTGAGAAGCATGTCTTGCCGCGACGTCTGACTTTGGCGTTGCGGGGAAAACCGGCTGTTTCCGGATCATGCTTTCGGCCCGCGCTGTGTAGGGGCAGTGGCTGCGGAGGTCAATAGTGCGGGTGGTTGCCGAAACTAGCGCCAGGGGCGGGGATTTGCTCGCGGCGTCCGTGGCTTAAGGCGGATTTTTCAACCCGATTGGCGGCCCGTCATCCACGCCGAACTGCCACTTGCGGCTTCGGCGCGGAGCTTTTGTTCGCGCCGCAAGGCACGCGCCCCTCAGTTCGCCTCCCGCCGGACCTCGCTCGGCACCGGCTGCGGCGTGCCGGCGGGGGTCGGCAGGGCGACGGGGCGGAGGCCAATCAGCTCGGCGGTGCGGATCGCGCTGTCGCGCCAGAACTGGAACGAGTTGATGCGGCTGAGCTCGAGGATGGCGATCGCGACTGCCGCCAGGAACGGCAGGCTCTGCAGCACCAGCACGCCGGCGAAGATGTAGATCTCGGTGATCTGGCGGAAGCTGTTGGAGGCGACCAGCACGCCGGCGCCGACCAGCAGAAGGATGCCGATCACGGCCTCCCAGAACGCCTGGAACTCGATCGACATCCGCGACAGGCCGCCCTTGGAGGTGCGCGCGAAGGCAATGTGCTCGGTGATCAGGCCCTGCGCGACCGCGCGCGACACCGTCCATTGCACGCTCATCGCCGCGATCATGGCGCCCAGCATCTGGCCGGGTTTGATCGCGACGCGGGCGCGGTACATCGACAGGAAGTGCACCAGCGAGACGATGAAGGCGCCGATGATCGGCAGCGTCAGGATCTTGTCGGGGATTGCGATGTCGGCAAAGGCGACGATCGGCACCCAGACGAGGTTGAGCAGCGCCACGACCACGCCGAGGCTTTCGGCACCGAGCCAGTTCAGCCAGCCGAGGCCGTATTCGCGCTTCTGGTCCGGCGTCAGCCGGCTCTTGCCGGGCAGGAAGTGGCGCCAGTGCTTCTTGACGATCTGGAGGCCGCCATAGGCCCAGCGGTGACGCTGCTTCTTGAAGGCCTCGTAGGTGTCGGGAAGGAGGCCGCGGCCATAGCGGTGATTGGTGTAATGCGAGACCCAGCCGAGCTCCTGGATCGCAAGGCCGAGATCAGAGTCCTCGCAGATCGTGTCGGACGACCAGCCGCCGGCCATGTCCATCGCGGCACGGCGGATCAGGCACATCGTGCCGTGCACGATGACGGCGTTGACCTCGTTGCGCTGGACCATGCCGATGTCGAAGAAGCCGGCATACTCGCCGTTCATGATGTAGTGCATGATCGATAGGTCGCCGTCGCGATGCTCCTGCGGCGCCTGCACGAGGCCGACGCGCGGGTCGGCGAAAGCCGGCACGAGGTCCTTCAGCCAGTCGGGATCGACGACATAGTCGGCATCGATGATGCCAATGATCTCGGCATCGACGGCAGTGCGGTCCATCGCGATGCGCAGCGCGCCGGCCTTGAAGCCCTGCACCTTCTCGGCGTTGATGAACTTGAAGCGTTCACCGAGCGCGCGGCAATGGTCCTGGATCGGCTGCCAGAAGGCTGGATCCGGCGTGTTGTTGATGATGACCACGCATTCGTAGTTCGGATAGTTCAGCCGCGAGAGCGCATCGAGCGTCTGCTTCATCATCTCGACCGGCTCGAAATAGGCTGGGATGTGGATCGAGACCTTCGGATAGTAATTGTCAGGCACGTTCTCGACCGGCTTGCCCTTGGTGAGCAACCGCTGCAGCGGCCGGCCGAAGGCGACGGCCGCGATCTCGTCGATGCGCGCCATCGCAATGAGGACGAGCGGAACAAGGAGGATCATGCCGAGCGTCAGCGCGAAGGCCGAGCCGAACAGGAAGTAGTGCCCGTTCCAATAAGCGAACACCGTCGCGGCCCACGCGCCGACGCCATTGGCGGTCGCCGAGAGCAGGAACACCTGCGGCGCGGTCGGCTGCGACAGTCGCACGATCGGCAGCGACAGCAGGATGCCGACCAGCAGCGCGATTCCCATCAGCTTCCAGTAATCAGGGTTCTCCACTGGGCCGGTCCAGGCGAATTTCGGCTCGCGGCTGGCGTTGAGGATGCCCCAGTAAGGACCGACGCCGCCTTCGAAGAATTTCCAGGGCTGATCGATCGCTTCGACGATGTTGTATTCCATGCCAAGGGCTTCGGCACGGCCGACGAAGTTGCGCAGGGTCAGCGCCTGCTGGAACTGGCCGGGATCGGCATTGCGCAGATTGTAGCCGGCACTCGGCCAGCCGAACTCGGCGATCACGATGCGCTTGCCAGGGAACAGATCGCGCAGGAGGTTGTAACGGTCGACGGCCTGGTCGACCGCCTGGTCCGAGCGGAAATTTTCCCAGTAAGGCAGCACGTGAGCGGCGATGAAATCGGCGCTGGAGGCGAGGTCGGGATTGTCGCGCCAGATGTTCCAGATCTCGCCCGTCGTGACGGGGACACGAACCGCGCTCTTGACCTTCTTGATCTTGTTGATGAGGTCTTCGACCTTCTGCTCGCCGCGGAAGATCACTTCGTTGCCGACTACGATGCCGATCACGTTGCTGTTCTTGCGGGCAAGCTCGATGGCGGCCTTGATCTCCCGCTCGTTGCGATCCTCGTCCTTGTCGATCCACGCGCCGACCGTGACCTTGAGACCGAACTCGGCGGCAATCGGCGGCACCAGCTCGTTGCCCTCCGTCGCGGAGTAGGACCGGATGGCCCGCGTGAGGGTCGAGAGCTTCTTCATGTCCGCGCGAATCTTTTCGGGGTCGACGTTGTTGTCGACGACATGTCCCGGCTCAAACGGCGTGTAGGAGAGGCTCGGCAACAGGCCCTTAAAGTCCGGCGCGGGCTCCCTGTCGCGCAAGACTCCCCACAGCCCCGCATGAAGCACGGACACAAGCAACAGAACGGCGGCGACAACGCGCATCGCGGCTAAACCAAAAGGGGCTGAGGTGGCAGGGAAGCGGATCCGACCCCGAGATCCGACCGAGTCCGCGGCAAATGGAGCATACCTCCGCCGCGCGGTTTCACAACTGTCATGGCCTCATGTCCTTATGAGGGCATGGCCTTTTCAGGAAATGCGCGGCAGTGCCAACCGTCTCTTTGGAGGATCGTTCCTGAACGGCGGGTGAAAGTGCCTGCGACTATTTCGACGGCGCCGGCGTCGGGCTTGCCGCAGGCGAGGGGCTCGCGGCCGGCTGCGGAGCCGGCGAATTGCCTGGCGCCGCCGCCGCGGGCTGGGAGGCCGCGGCCGCCGCCTGCTGCGGCTGGGACGCCGGATTGATCCAGCAGGCGTGCACGCGGCTGTCCAGGGTCTCGGCGACCTTGGGATCGATCTGGCCGCCGAACCGGGTCAGGCAGCGGAAGGCGGCCTGGATGTGGCCGCCGGGGCAGCCGAAGCGGTCGTAGAGGTCGAGATGACGGAACGCGGTATCGAGGTCATCCCGCCACATCAATCGGACAACGCGCCGGCCGAGCCAGACGCATTCGGGGTTACCGGCCGGACCGTTGATGACCTGGGCGGCTTCGGCGAACTCGTCGGTGCGGCGCTGGTTCTGGGCGGCGTCCTTGGCGGCGGCATCGGCGGGCTGGGCGGCGGCCTTGCCCTGGTCCGGGGCCGGCGTGCCGCTCTGGGCGAACGCGCCACCGAAACCGACCATGACCACCAGGGAGGAAACGGCCAAGGTGGCGGCGAACTGCCGCAGGACCGCATTTCGTAACTGACGCACCCGTTGCCGCATGAATTCCCCAACTTCTCCACTGACCGCCCGCGTCAGGATCCCGCGGACGCGACGGTGATGGCGTCCAAATGGGTCTCCAATGCGGCGGAAAATTCCCGCCGAGTCCCATGACCTGTATTTGGAATTTTGTCCAGCAAAGTCACGATGCTAGGCCCCTGTCGAACGGCCGCAGGTAAATTCCTCGGGGGAGGGATGGATCCACGCCGGGTGCCCCCTTGGCAGACGGCGTGGATGCGGGTAATCGACGGCCCTTCGCGGAGGACGGAACCGATTTCTCTTCGTACGCCACTGGCGCTTCTGCTCGTCTCACTTGGGGTGATCGCTGCCGTGTGGTGGTGGCTTGCCACGCCGATCACGCTCGCGCGCGCCCCGATCGATCCCACCGAGAAGGTTCAATGCGTCTCCTACGCGCCGTTCCGCGGCGAGCAGTCGCCGCTGAACGCCTGGACTCACATTGAGGCCGATCAGATCGAGCAGGACCTGCGCCAGCTCAAGGAAATCACCGACTGCGTCCGCACCTATTCGATGGAGAACGGGCTCGACCAGGTGCCGGCGATCGCCGCCAAGGTCGGCGGCATCAAGGTGCTCCAGGGCATCTGGCTGTCCAGCAACCGCACCAAGAATTTCGAGCAGGCATCGCTCGCCGTCCGCCTCACCAAGCAATTCCCTGAGGTCATCACCGCGGTCATCGTCGGCAACGAGGTGCTGCTGCGCGGCGAGATGACGACGGCGGACCTCGTCTCGATCATCCGCTCGGTGAAGTCGCAGGTCAGCGTGCCCGTGACCTATGCCGACGTCTGGGAGTTCTGGCTGAAGAACCGCGAGATCTATGACGCGGTCGATTTCGTCACGATCCACATCCTGCCCTATTGGGAGGATTTCCCGGTGAAGGCGAAGTTCGCAGCCGCCCACGTCGAGACGATCCGCGAGCGCATGGCGGTGGCGTTTCCGGGCAAGGAAATCCTGATCGGCGAGACCGGCTGGCCGAGCGCAGGCCGCATGCGCGACGGCGCGCTGCCCTCGCGCACCAACCAGGCGCGCGTCGTCTCGGAAATCCTCAGCCTCGCAAAAGCGCAGAAATTCCGCGTCAATCTGATCGAGTCCTACGACCAGCCCTGGAAGCGCAAGCTAGAAGGCACCGTCGGCGGCTATTGGGGTCTCTATGACTCGGTGCGCAGGAACTTGAAATATCCGCCGGGCCAGCCGATCAGCAATTTCCCGTACTGGAAATGGTACATGGGCGCCGGCATGGGCCTTTGCGTGCTGGTGTTCGCGGTCGCGGGCCTCACGCTGCGGCGGCGGCCCTGGACGCCGCGCTTCCCGGCCTGGCTCGGCGTCGCCATCTCGGCGACCTCAGCGGGCATCCTGCTCGGGATCGGCGCCGACAAGATGTACTATGAGAGCTACGGCATCGGCGGCTGGGTGCATTGGGGCGCACTGCTGCTCGCCGGCATCCTGTCGCCGATCTTCTGCGCGCAGGCGATGGTGATCGGCCGGAGCCTGCCGACCTTCCTCGATCTGCTCGGCCCGCGCGAGGGACGCAAATGGTCGAAGCTGACGGCGGTGCTGGGTCTCACGCTGGCGCTGACTGCCGTGATCGCGGCGCAGACCGCGCTCGCCTTCGTGTTCGACCCCCGCTACCACGACTTCCCCTACGCTTCGCTGACGATGGCGGTGGTGCCGTTCGCGCTGTTGATGCTGAACCGGCCGCAGATCGGCCAGCGCCCGATCGCGGAAGCGGTGTTCGCAGGCGTGCTCGCGCTGTCGGCGGTCTATGTGCTGTTCAACGAGGGCCGCGAGAACTGGCAGTCGCTGTGGACCTGCGCGATCTATTTCTTGTTCGCGCTCACGCTGTGGCGGGCGCGGGCCGAGCAAATCCAAGAATGAGCAGGCCGATCGCAAGGCCCGACAGCACGACATTGTAGAGCACGATGCCGAGCCCGGCGGCGATGATGCCGACGGTGAGCAGCACGATCGAGGGCCGCATCAGGTTCAGCGTCGCCGCCACCAGCGCGACGATCCCGAACACCGAATTCTTGAACAGCACGGTCGAAACCGAGCGCGCCTTGCAGATCAGCGTCTGCAGGCCGGCGTCGCAGGCAAGCCCGACCGTCGAGAGTTCGATCCCGAGATAGCGCAAGTAAAGCGCATAGCCGACCGATGCGAAGCCGACGACGATCAGGAACTGGACCTGGTAGGGCGTGAGGCGGAAGGGCTTTTTTGTCATGGGGCCAATATGGTCGGGATGAAGGGAGGGGGCAACAGGGAGGGCCAGGTTTCCTGCGAATTGACGCAAGGGATGTCCGGCCAAATCAAGTGATCGGGATGACTACCGCCTGAAGAACGACGACAGCGTCGATCCAGCCGATGCCGTTTCCGGCTTCGGCGCCTGTGCGGCCGGCTGCTGGGGCGCCGCGGGGGCAGGCGCGGGTTCCTCGCGCTTTGATGAACGCTTTGAGGAGTAGCTGCGGCGGTGCTTCTCCGGCTTGGCGGCCGGTGCGGGAGCAGGGGCGGTCTCGGCTTGCGGAACGCCGTCCTGGTTCTTCTCGGAGTTTTTCTCCTGGACCCGGTCCTGAGATTTCTCCTGTCCCTTTTCCTGGCCCTTGTCCGAGCCGCCGCGCATCGACAGCCGCTGGCCGTCGAACACGGTGGTCTCGCAATGGCGGTCGTTTTCGGTGAGGCCCGCGCAGAGCTTTGCGGCGGCGGCGGCGTTGATCAGCGGGCCGGCTCCGAGGCGAAGCTGCATGCCGAGGCCGCTGCCGCCTTCCTTGATCATGATGATTGGCCGCAGGCCCGCAACCTCCGGGTTGGTCTTGGTCACGCCGCGCCAGAGCGCACGCAGGCCGTCGATCGAATTGGCGCCGCCGAGGTCGATCGCAAAGCGCGTCTGCTGGACCGCGATCGCCGGCGCCTCGCTCTCGGTAGCTTCCGGCGGCTTGGCTGACGCGGCCGCGATCTCGGTCGGGGCAGGCGCCGGCTCCGTCTTCTTCTCGGCGGCCTTCTCGGTCGCCTCAGCCTGCATCAATTTCGATGCGGCCGGATCGGGCGGGGCCATGATCGACTTGGACGGCACCAGCGCAATGACGGGCAGCGCCGAGGTCGTTGCCGGCGCCTGCTGCACCAGCGAGGCGGCGGCCGCGGTCTGCGGCGGCGGGCTTGCCGGCTCCTTTGCAGTGTCCTTCTGCGCGTCCTTCGCGGTGTCTCTGGACGCCTCGCTGCGCGGCTTGTCGCCGCCGGGGGCCGGCGTCGAGGCGACCGGCGCGACGCTGGGGGGCACAGGCGCGGCGTCCTGGGGCCTTGCCGCCTGCGGCGTCGCAGCGGTCTGGTTTGCGATGGCGCCGGTGACGGAATCGAGCCCTTGCTCCAGCACGGTGACGCGCGAATAGAGCCGATCGCGATCGGTGTTCAGGGTCTCGATGGCGGCAGCGAGCCGGCGCGCCTCGTTCTGGCTCTCCTTGGTCAGCAGCTGGAGCCGGTCGGCCTGGCGCACGAGATCGGCAGAGGCGACCTGGTCGCGCCGCCAGCCGAGTTGGGCCTGATTGGCCATCACCGCCACCACGACGGCGCCGACGGCCGCCACGCCCCACGTGCCCAGCCGCCACATCATGCGGCGGTCGAACGCACTTTCCTCGGCCAAAAGTCCGGAGAACAGCCCGCCGGTCTCCTTGGTGCCGAAGGCGTCCGCCAGTGGGTCGGAATCCTTTGCCATGAACGTTAAGTGCCCAGCCCCATCGGGCGTCCCCGAATCAATAGGGAACATTAACAGGAAAACCCACTCGCACTTGAATTCCGGGCGTTTGCGGAGGTAGCAAGGCGTCCATGAGGGCGGCTCGCCACCCGTCACGCAATTGATTCGGCCATATCTGACAGGATTCCGATGACCGCCCGCTTAAGCCTCACGATCGTGCTCGCCGCCGGCGAGGGCACGCGCATGCGATCAAGCCTGCCGAAGGTGCTGCATCCGGTCGCGCATCAGACGCTGCTCGCCCATGTGCTCGCCGCCGCGCCCAAGGGAACCGGCACCTCGCTCGCCGTGGTGATCGGCCCCGACCATCAGGCGGTCGCGGACGAGGCGAGGCGCATCAGGCCCGACGCGCTCACCTTCGTGCAGGCCGAGCGGCTCGGCACCGCGCATGCGGTGCTGGCGGCGCGCGAGGCGATCGCGCCGGGCGTCGACGATCTCCTGATCGCGTTCGGCGACACGCCGCTGATCTCGGCCGAGACCTTTGCGCGGCTGCGCGCGCCGCTGGCCAAGGGCGCTGCAATCGCCGCCCTCGGTTTCCGCGCCGCCGATCCCACTGGCTATGGCCGCTTCATCGTCGAGGGCGACCGCCTGGTCGCGATCCGCGAGCAGGCCGATGCCAGCGAGGAAGAGCGCAAGATCGACCTGTGCAATGCCGGCGTGATGGCGATCGACGGACGCCGCGCGCTCGACATCCTCGGGCAGATCGGCAATGCCAATTCGAAGGGCGAATATTATCTCACCGACGCGGTCGGCATCGTCCGCAAGCAGGGATGGGAGTCCGTGGTGATCGAGACCAGCGAAGACGAAGTGCGCGGCATCAACACCAAGGCGCAGCTCGCCGAGGCCGAAGCCGTCATGCAGACACGCCTGCGCAAGGCCGCGATGGAGGCCGGCGTGACACTGATCGCGCCCGAGACCGTTTATCTCTCGGCCGACACGGTGTTCGGCAAGGACGTGACCATCGAGCCGTTCGTGGTGATCGGGCCGGGCGTGTCGATCGCCGACGGCACGGTGATCCACTCGTTCTCGCACATCGTCGAGACCACGCTCGGCAAGAAGGTCTCGATCGGCCCCTATGCGCGGCTTCGTCCCGGCACCTCGCTCGGCGACGGCGCGCGGATCGGCAATTTCGTGGAGACCAAGGCGGCAACGCTGGAGGCCGGCGTCAAGGTCAATCACCTCTCCTACATTGGCGATGCCACCGTCGGTGCCAACTCCAACATCGGGGCCGGCACCATCACCTGCAACTATGACGGCTTCAAGAAGCACAAGACGGTCATCGGGCAGGGCGCCTTCGTCGGCACCAATTCCTCGCTGGTCGCCCCCGTCAAGATCGGAAATGGCGCCTATATCGGCTCGGGCTCGGTGATCACGCGCGATGTGCCTGATGACGCCATGGCGCTGGAGCGCAACCAGCAGACCGTCCGGGAAGGCGGCGCGACGCGCTATCGCGAGATGAAGACGGGCGGCAAGAAGCCGGAGAAGTGACTGGCGGAGTGCTAGGCTCTTCTGAGCGTCGCTAGGACTGCACGCTTATGGTCGAGTTCATCGGCAGCCTGATCGCTTTTCTCGTGGAGATATTCATTACGGCGACGGGACGAGGTGTGCTGAAGCTGTTCGGCGTGCGGCGCCCGCAGGAGATCGCCTCGCTGTTCGCAGGAATGGTGTTCTGGGGGCTCCTCGCCATCCTCGTGTTTGCCGCGGTCCTGAGGTGGTGAGGCGCGCCGCTATTCGTCGTCCGCGAATTCGGAGAAGATCGCGCGGGTCAGGCGCCAGCCACGCGGCTTGGCGCGCTTGGCCGGCTCGCCTTGCACATGCTTGACGAAGACCGGCTTGCTTTCCTTACCGCGCATCGGGGGCGGCCAATGCGCAAGGTGCGTGCCCGAGGTCTCGCTGGCACGCAGATACATCGACGACAGACCCTTGCGGTCGGATGAGCCTTTCATGGCCTTGTTCTCCTGACCGGAATCGTTGGCCAAACTTGTTGACAAGGCGTTAACGCGCGCGGTTAAAGGCCGGCCACATCGACGCAGACGGACGACGCGCCGTCATCGGCTGCTGTCGTAATCCGTCATAATTATTGAGTATCTGGTTCCTTAGGAACTTCGCTAAAAACCGAGCGCGTCGTTTAGGCGATTTTTCGACGATTTGGGGGATAGTGATCCGCATGTGCGGGATTGTCGGCATTCTCGGGCGCGAGCCGGTTGCAGAGCAATTGGTGGATTCGCTCAAACGTCTCGAATATCGCGGTTATGACTCCGCGGGGGTCGCCACGCTCGAAGGCAAGCATCTCGAGCGTCGCCGCGCCGAGGGCAAGCTGAAAAATCTGGAGAAGCGGCTGGAAGCCGAGCCGCTGAAGGGCACGACCGGCATCGGCCACACCCGCTGGGCCACCCACGGCAAGCCGACCGTCAACAACGCCCACCCGCATGCGACCGAGCGCGTCGCCGTGGTCCACAACGGCATCATCGAGAATTTCCGCGAGCTGCGCGAGGAGCTCGAGGCCAAGGGCACGGTGTTCCACACCGAAACCGACACCGAGATCGTGCTGCATCTCGTCGACGATTTGCTGACCCGCGGCAACAAGCCGGTCGAGGCGGTGAAGCTGACGCTGGCGCGCCTGCGCGGCGCCTTCGCGCTCGGCTTCATCTTCGCCGGCGACGACGATCTCATGATCGGCGCCCGCAACGGCCCGCCGCTCGCGATCGGCTATGGCGACGGCGAGATGTATCTCGGCTCCGACGCCATCGCGCTCGGCCCGTTCACCGACACCATCAGCTATCTCGAGGACGGCGACTGGGTCGTGCTGACCCGCAAGAGCGCCACCATCTTCGACAAGGACGGAAACGCCGTCCAGCGCGAGAAGATCAAGCACGCCGCCTCGACCTCGCTGGTCGACAAGGCCAATTACCGCCACTTCATGGCGAAGGAGATCCACGAGCAGCCGGAAGTGGTCGGCCATACGCTCGCGCGCTATGTCGACATGGCGACCGAGCGCGTCTCGCTGCCGGTCAAGCTGCCGTTCGATTTCAAGACCATCCAGCGCATCAATATCACGGCGTGCGGCACGGCGAGCTATGCCGGCTTCGTCGCAAAATACTGGTTCGAGCGGTTTGCGCGCGTGCCGGTCGAGGTCGATGTCGCCTCCGAATTCCGCTACCGCGAGGCGCCGCTGCGCAAGGGCGATCTCGCCATCTTCATCTCGCAATCGGGCGAGACCGCCGACACGCTGGCGGCGCTGCGCTACGCCAAGGCCGCGGGCGTGCACACGGTGGCTGTCGTCAACGTGCCGACCTCGACCATCGCGCGCGAGAGCGAAACCGTGCTGCAAACGCTCGCGGGACCTGAGATCGGCGTCGCCTCGACCAAAGCATTCACCTGCCAGCTCATGGTGCTGGCAAACCTTGCGATTGCCGCCGGCAAGGCTAGAGGCGAGCTGTCCGAGGAGGATGAGGTCAAGCTCGTCCATGGCCTCGTCGAGATCCCGCGCCTGATGGCGGACGCGCTCACCACCGAGCTTCAGATCGAGAAGCTGGCGCACAGGATCGCAAAATCCCGCGACGTGCTCTATCTCGGCCGCGGCACCAGCTTCCCGCTCGCGCTGGAAGGCGCGCTGAAGCTGAAGGAGATCTCCTACATCCACGCCGAGGGCTACGCTGCCGGCGAGCTCAAGCACGGGCCGATCGCGCTGATCGACGAGACCATGCCCGTTGTCGTCATCGCACCCTATGACCGCGTGTTCGAGAAGACCGTCTCCAACATGCAGGAGGTCGCCGCCCGCGGCGGCAACATCATCCTGATGACGGACGCCAAGGGCGCGGAGGAGGCGACGGTGGATTCGCTCGTCACCATCGTCATGCCGGATATGGCCGCGGCGTTCACGCCGATGGTCTATTCCGTTCCCGTACAGCTGCTCGCCTACCATACGGCGGTGGTGATGGGGACCGATGTCGACCAGCCGCGCAACCTCGCGAAATCGGTGACGGTGGAATAGGCAGAAGGGATCAGGCCGCACTCTTCCAAAACCTGCTAGAAGCCCCTAGCTTGTGTGCTGCGACCGACCTGGAACCCGAATGACCACCCGCGACGACGCGCCTGCGCCACTTGATCCCCTGCCGGAACCGCATACCGGCCTGATGGGCCGCTTCCGCAACTATTTCCTGACCGGCCTCGTGGTGACGGGGCCGATCGCGATCACGCTCTACCTGGTCTGGTGGTTCGTCACCTGGGTTGACGGCGTGGTGCGGCCGTTCGTCCCGCTGGCCTATCGCCCTGAAACCTATCTGCCCTACGGTGTGCCCGGCTGGGGACTGATTGTCGCATTCTTCACGCTGACGCTGGTCGGCTTCCTCGCGGCCAACCTGATCGGCCGGACGCTGGTCGATGTCGGCGAGACCTTCCTCGGCCGGATCCCGGCGGTGCGCGCCATCTATCGTGGCCTGAAGCAGGTGTTCGAGACGCTGTTCTCGGGCAAGGGGTCGAGCTTCCGGAAAGTGGGCCTGGTCGAGTTTCCCTCGCCGGGCATGTGGTCGATCGTGCTGATCTCGCAATCGCCGAACGAGGACATTTCGCGCAGCCTGCCGGGACAGGAGGAGCATGTCTCGGTGTTTCTGCCGTGCTCGCCGAACCCGACCACCGGGTTCTTCTTCTATGTGCCCAAGAGCAAGATCATCGAGGTCGATCTCACCGCCGAAGACGCCGCGACGCTGATCATGTCGGCCGGCGTGGTGCAGCCGGGCTCGGCGCCCGACCCGAAGAAGGCCGCCGCGCTCGCGGGCATGGCGAATGCGGCGCGCATTGCCAACGCCTCGCTCCAGCCGGAGCCTGCGAAGGCGGAGTAGGGCCATTCCCGCGCGGGATGGCCGCCTTCACGCAGGCATTCGCATCCTCTGTTATGCTTCAATCGAACTGAGCGCCTCGCTCGGGATTCGATTTGGAGTGCACGATGTCCAAAACCATTGCGATCCTCGCGCCCGGTGCCATGGGCAGCGCCGTGGCCCGCCGCCTCAGCGAGAACGGCGCGCGTGTGCTGACGTCGCTGAAGGGGCGCAGCGATGCGACGCTGAAGCGCGCGGCGGACGCCGGC
Source organism: Bradyrhizobium genosp. SA-4 str. CB756 (assembly GCF_000473125.1). Lineage (NCBI taxonomy): Bacteria > Pseudomonadati > Pseudomonadota > Alphaproteobacteria > Hyphomicrobiales > Nitrobacteraceae > Bradyrhizobium > Bradyrhizobium genosp. SA-4. Next base: position 2,982,423 of record NZ_KI421499.1, read on the forward strand.
ATGATCGGCGCGGAGGACGATGCGATCGCGGACGCCGACATCATCCTCTCGATCGTGCCGCCGGGCGAAGCGGTGGCGCTGGCAGAACGACTGGCCGCGCTGATCGTGCGGCGTGAGAAGAAGCCGGTTGTGGTCGACTGCAACGCGGTCAACGTCGATACCGTGCAACGGATCGAGGAGATCATCGGCTCGGCGCAGGCGCCGTTCGTGGACGGCGGCATCATCGGCTTCCCGCCGCAGCCCGGCGGCAAGAGCCCGGCCTTCTACATGTCCGGCGAGTACGCCGGCGAATTGGCTGTGCTGAAGGATCTCGGTCTCGATGTGCGGATCGTCGAAGGCCCGGTCGGCGCGGCCTCGGCGCTGAAGATGTCCTATGCCGGCATCGTCAAGGGCCTTGCCGGCATCGGCTCGGCCATGGTGGTTGCGGCGACGAAAGCGGGCGCGGCGGATGCGCTGCGCGACGAGCTTGCGCTGAGCCAGCCCGCGGTCCTGGCCCGGCTCGAAGTCGCATTGCCGGACATGATCCCGAAGGCCTATCGCTGGGTCGCGGAGATGCGGGAAATTTCCGGCTTCCTCGGAGCCGATCATCCGGCGAGCCAGATCTACGAGGGCTTTGCGCGCTGGTTCGAGCATCTTGCCGCAGACGCGAATGGCGAGGCGGTGGATGCGGAGCTGCTGAAGGCGTTTGCCGCGCGGGTCACGCAGAAGAAACCCTGATCGGCCGGCTTCACTCGCCGTGCACTGAGACGGACTCCAGAAAGCCCTGGATGTCCCGGTCGCGCCTCAGGCGCACGACCGGGACATCAGGGCCATATTGCATGCGCTCGGCCTCGATGACCGGCACGCGCTCGACGTCGTACCGCCACGCTTCCTTCATCAGCTTCCAGTCGAACTGCTCCGGGCACCCTTCCGGCAAGTCGGGGCGCGTCGTGTCGCGATGGAAAGCGGAGCGCCAGAGAATGCGCCACTGGCAGACCAAGCGCGGGCGGTCGATGACGACGAGAACGTCCGCGCGAGCGATCGTGAGATCGAACGCCAGCCCCGAGAAGCTTCCGTCAATCACCCATGCCTCGCCCGCGATCGCATCCGCGACGCGCGTGCGAAAGCTGGTTTTGTCTGATGGCTTCCAGCCCGGCCGCCAGTAGAGCACGTCGAGATGCACCACCGGCAGCTCAAGCTTTCGCCCGAGCTTCACGGCGAGGCGCGTCTTTCCACTTCCCTGGGAGCCAACCACGATGATCCGGCGCATGAAGCGAAGGTTTCACGAAATCGGCTTCGGGGAAAGACCACGCGGTCCAAGGACCGCTTTATTACCTCGGATGTAATTGAGCCAATTCGTGCCCCGACTAGTCTTTCGGCCATCGTCACCGCGAGAGGAGAGAGACATGCAAGTCGTGTTCACGAAGAAGGAGCCGCCGCAATGGCTGCTCGACATGTGGAAGGAGATCGATGACAAGACGTTTGGACGAGGTTTCGACTGCTTCGCCGAGGATGCCGTCTGCAATCTCGGCGTCGCCGACTGGAAGGGTCGGGAAGCGATCCGCGCCAATTTGAAGGCCTTCATCGACACCGGCTTCACGGCGCTGCATCACGTCACCGAATATTGGGACGCCGGCTCGTTGAAGGTGTTTCGCGGTGTCGTGGACATGACCCCTGACGACCGCTCGATGAAGTCGGTGCATCCGACGATGACGCACTTCTTCTACATGGACGAGCGGGACGATACCAAGGTTCGGCACTGGGTGGGTGCCGTGGGGCCCGTCGCGTTCGGTTGATTGTCCGCCATCGGCGACCCACATGGTGCCTCGGGTGATCCGGGGCGCCATGGTTCGCGCGTTGGCGGCTCGGCATCATCGACAGGAGGATCGTTCGACAATGAAAGCGACTGCCGCCGCCCTCAGGGCCCGCGCGACATCCGCAGGCGCGCTGCTGCGCCAATGGCGGGACATTCGCGGCAAGACGCAGCTCGACCTGTCCTTCGATGCCGGTGTCTCGCAGAAGCATATCAGCTTCGTCGAGAGCGGTCGCAGCGTCCCGAGCCGGCAGATGCTGCTCGATCTCGCCCAGGCCCTCGACGTGCCCTTGCGCGAGAGAAACGAGCTGCTGCTGGCCGCAGGCTACGCGCCGTCCTATTCCGATCCCGCGCTCGAGGCGCCCGCCATGACCAGCATCAACCGCGCGCTTGGCCGCATGCTGCGTCAGCACGAGCCGTTTCCGGCCATGGTCATGGACCGGTATTGGAACGTGCTGATGACCAACGAGGCTGCGCCGCGTCTGTTCAACTGCTTCATTGACCTGTCGGCACGCCCCGTCCCAAGGAACCTGCTGCATCTGATGTTCGATCCCGACGGCATGCGCCCCTTCATCGCGAACTGGCCGCAGACCGCCAGCGGCCTGCTGGCCCGCGTCCATCGCGAGGCGGTCGGGCATGTCGTCGACGTCAGGACCAGGGCGCTGCTGGAGGAGCTGTCGCGCTATCCGGGCGTGAAGCCGGAATGGCGCGCGCCCTCGGCCTCCGATGCGATGCCGATGATACCGCTCAGCTTCGTCAAGGACGGCGTGAGGCTCGACTATTTCTCCCTGATCACGACCGTCGGAACGCCGCAGACCGTGACGGCCGAAGAGCTGCGGCTCGAATGCATGTTCCCCGCCAATGATGCGACCGAAGCCGAGCACGGCAGGTTCTTGCGCGCATATGCCGGGTGAGGGGCACTGCCCTCGCAATGACGATGAGGAGACGTCGCAAGCTCCATCTGCTACTCTCTTGCTGAAGCAGATGCATGCGGGAGTTCGAATGAGAGTGCTGGTGATCGGCGCGGGCGCGCTTGGCGGCTATTACGGAGCTTGCCTGGTCCGAGCGGGCGGCGACGTGACCTTTCTGGTGCGCGAGAAGCGGGCCGAGCAATTACGACGGAATGGATTGCAGGTCGTGAGCCCACACGGCGACTTCGCCGTGCAGCCGAAGCTTCTTGCGGCCAGCGATCTCAAGCACCCGTTCGACGTCGTGCTCGTCGGCGTGAAAGCCTACTCGCTCGATGATGCGATGAGCCAGTTTGCGCCCGCCGTCGGCCCCAACACGATGATCTTGCCGATCCTCAACGGGTTGAAACATATCGATGCCCTCAGCGCCAGGTTCGGCGCCGCGCGCATTCTCGGCGGGCTCGCGAACGTCAGTGCCGGACTCGATGCGGATGGTCGCGTCGTCCAGTTCATGGCCAATCAGACGATTGTTTTCGGTGAGATCGAGGGCGCGCTCAGTGAGCGTGTGTCCGCGCTGGAGACACTGCTTCAGGTCCCCGGTATCGACGTGCGCGCCAGCGAAGCGATCATGCAGGACATGTGGGAGAAATTCGTCCAGCTGAGCACGCTCGCCGGCATCACCTGCCTGATGCGCGCGAGCATCGGAGACATCCTGGCCGTGCCGAACGGTGAGCAATCGATCTTCCGCCTGTTCGCGGAATGCTGCGCTGTTGCGACGGCTTCGGGTTTCGAGCCGCGCGCGCCGTTCATCGAGTTTGACCGAAAGCTGTTCACGACGCTGGATTCGCCGCTGAAGGCCTCGATGCTGCGCGACATCGAGCGCGGCTCGATCACCGAGGCGGAGCACATCCTCGGCGATATGGCCAATCGCGCCGGTGCGCTCGGCATCGACACCCCGCTGCTCGATCTGGCGAGAGCGCATGTGGCGGCCTACGAGGTCGGTCGACGGCGGGCAGGGGGTTGAGCGCGCCCGATCAGCGGGACAAGCCGATGCCTGGCAAAGCGAGGCCTAGCTCGCTTCCATCAGCGTGACATCGTCCTCAGTCCTGTCGCGGGACGCGAACTGCATCACGCAGCGAAGCCCTGCTGGATTGAAGTCCAGGTTCACGGACCAGCCCGCCTCGCCCGTGAACATGCCGGTGATCATCTTTGTCCCGAAACCGCGGCGCGTGGGCTTGTGAACCAGCGGGCCTTCTCGTTCGGTCCAGGACAAGCGAACGAGGCCGGTCTCGTCCACCGTCCAGGATATCTGCAGCTTGCCCGATGCGACCGAGAACGCGCCATATTTGGCCGCGTTCGTGCTGAGTTCCTGGAGTGCGGCCGAAATCGCCAGGGTGAGCTTGGGCGGCAGCAGGATATCGGGGCCGTCAATTTCGAGACGTGCAGCCCCCGCGTAGGGGGCCAGCGTCTGCTTGACGATGGATACCAGGCTGACGCCGACCCAGTTGTTCTCGGTGAGGAGATTGTAGGCCTGCGACAGCGCCAGCAGCCGGCCTTCGAAGGCGGCGGCGTATTCGTTGAGGTCCCTTGAACTCGCGCGCGACAGGCGCGCGATCGACTGGACCGTGCCGAGCGTGTTCTTCACCCGGTGATTGATCTCGTCCAGAAGCGCTTTCTGCTGCTTCAGTGCGCCGGCGAGCTCGCTTCCGACCTGATGCAGCACCTTCTTCATCCGGTTGACTTCGCTGATCGTGCCGAGCTTTGGCGCCGTTGCGCCCGACCGCAAACCCGCGACGTATCGCTCGAGGTCGGCGAATTCCGCCAGGAAGCGGCGGGACAGCATTCGCGCGAGGCCCAATCCCAGCAGGAGCGTGAAAACCGTCAGCGCGGCGATCGATTCAGCCGTCCGGTGCAGCGGACCGTCGATGACGTCGCGCGAAACGGCAAGGTTGATCGACCAGCTGCTCTGATTGGATCGCAGCAGCGACGTGTAGGTGGGAACGCCTGTCCGCGAGACGGCCTCGATCCACCAGGCCGATGGCTGACCGAGATGGGCCATGACCGCGGGGATGGTCGTCTGTCCCACCAGATCGTCGCCATCGAGCAATGGCCGCCTTGCCAGCAGCAGTCCCTTCGCATCGACGATGCTGCCGACCATTCCGGCGGAGACGTATTCGTCCATCATCGATGCAAGATACTTTGTCGACAGTCCGATATTGAGCGCGTAGCGGATCTCGCCGCGGATGCGGACCGGCACGGCGATCGTGACGATCGTCTGCCCGTCGACCACGGCGCGCTGCAGCCCGGAGACCTGAGGCCGGCCGGTCTCAATCGCCCGGCGCTCGACGTCGAATTCGGTGCGCTTGGGCAAGGGGGCGTCGAGCGGGAGGCGCGTATTCGCGATCTGCTGGCCGTCGGGAGCATAAAGCACGATCGCCACGCCGCCGATCAGCTTGACCGCCTGGACGGCATGCTCCCTGAACTCCGCAAACCGCTCCTGCGACAGCGAGGGCGAGAGCGCGAGGACTTGCAGATCGTCGATGATGTTGGCGATCCGCAGATCGGCCGCGTTGCGCATGAGGCGCAGCCTGTCCTCGTACTCCGCCCGGGTGAGCTGGGAGGATTCGGCGACGAAATGGTAGGCGATGAAGGCCGCACACGCCGTGACCGGAACGGCGGTGGTGAGGGCCAGCAGCAGCAGATACGCGGAAACAGGCCAGGTCTGAAGCGACCGCCTGAACCAGACTCCCCATCGACGCCCCAAAGCACGCACCTGTCACCCACCCCTCGGCGAGGCTTATTCTCGCAAGCTGATTCCTCTCAAGGTACCGGCTTGGCTCCGGTGAGCAACATGCGATGTGTTGGAACCAACCGGCGGAACTTTTGTTCCGGCCGCGCCCTCTCAACCAGCTCCAATGAGCGGGATCGCCTCGTCGCGCTCGTAGAGATACAGCAGGCAGCGTAGCGCTTCGCCGCGCTCGCCCTTCAGCTTGGGATCGTCCTTGAGGATGCGCAGCGCCTCGTCTCTCGCCTGAGTGATGAGCTGGCCGTGCACCTCCGAGCGCGCAATGCGATAGCCGGGCAGGCCGCTCTGGCGCACGCCCAGCACGTCGCCTTCGCCGCGCAGCTTCAGATCCTCCTCGGCGATCCGAAAGCCGTCCGTGGTCTCGCGGATCACCTTGAGCCGTGCCTTCGACATCTCGCCGAGCGGCTCGCCATAGAGCAGGATGCAGGTCGAGGCCTCCGAGCCGCGGCCGATGCGGCCGCGCAGCTGGTGCAGCTGGGCAAGACCAAAGCGCTCAGCATTCTCGATCACCATGATGGTTGCGGCGGGGACGTCGACGCCGACCTCGACGACGGTGGTCGCGACCAGAAGGCCGATCTCGTGGGCGGCGAACTGGCCCATGACGCGGTCCTTCTCGGTGCCTTTCATTTGGCCGTGGACGAGACCGACACGGTCGCCGAAGCGCTTTTGTAAACTCTCGAAACGTTTGGTCGCATTCGTCAGGTGCTCGGTGCCTTCGGCCTCGGATTCCTCGACCAGGGGGCAGATCCAGTAGACCAGCTTGCCGGATTCGAGCGCGCGGCCGACACCCTCCATGACCTCGCTGATCCGGCTCATCGGCACCGCGCGGGTGTCGATCGGCTGGCGGCCGGCGGGCTTCTCGCGCAGCTCGGAAATGTCCATGTCGCCGAAATAGGTGAGCACCAGCGTGCGCGGGATAGGCGTGGCGCTCAGCACCAGAACGTCGACGGCTTCGCCCTTGGATGTCAGCGCAAGCCGCTCGCGCACGCCGAAGCGGTGCTGCTCGTCGACGATGGCGAGGGCGAGATCGCGGAAGATCACGTCGTCCTGGATCAAAGCATGGGTACCGACGAGCAGGTCGATCTCGCCTGCGGCAAGCTGGGCGATGATCTCACGCCGCTCCTTGCCCTTTTCCCGGCCGGTGAGGATCGCGACCCGCATGCCGGCGCGCTCGGCGAGCGGCGCGATGGTCTTGATGTGCTGGCGCGCCAGGATTTCGGTCGGGGCCATCAAGGCGGCTTGCTTGCCGACCTCGGCGACGGCCGCGGCCGCCAGCAGCGCCACCACGGTCTTGCCGGAGCCGACATCGCCCTGGAGTAGGCGCAGCATGCGCACCGGCTGCTTCAAGTCCTCGGCAATCGCCGCCGCGGCGCTGCGCTGGGACGGCGTGAGGGCATAGGGCAGGGCGTCGATGATCTTGTTGCGCAGATGGCCGTCGCCGGCGTTGCGCACGCCGGCGGGCCGTCGCAGTTGCGCGCGGATCAGCGCAAGCGCGAGCTGGCCGGCGAGCAGCTCGTCGAAGGCGAGGCGGGACCAGAAGCGCTGATCCGGCAAGATGTCCGTCAGCTCGACCGGCTGGTGCACGCGATTGAGCGCCTCCGTCACAGGCGGAAAATTGCAGCGGCGCATCACCTCCGGGCTGATCCATTCCGGCAGCGCCGGCAGCTTCTGCAGGGCCTGTGCGATCGCCCGGCGCAGCGAGCCGAGCGCTAGACCCTCCGTCAGCGGATAGACCGGATCGATCCCTGAGAGCTTCGAGATCGCCTCCTCGTCGAGCACGCGGTCGGGATGCACGATCTGCGGGATGCCGTCATACATCTGCAGCGTGCCGGAGACGTAACGCTTCTCGCCGACCGGCAGCAGCTTCTCGACATAGCCGGGCTTGGCACGGAAGAAGGTCAGCACGACGTCGCCGGTGTCGTCGCTGGCATAAACGAGGTAAGGCGCGCGCGAATTGCGCGGCGGGGGCGGGCGGTGGCGCTCGACGGTGACCTCCAGCGTCACCATGGTTCCCTGGACAGCGTCGCGGATCTTCGGCCGGGCCCGGCGGTCGATCACCTGGCTCGGCAGATGCAGCAGCAGATCGACCAGCCGCGGCGTCTCGCTCCGGCTGAGCAGATATTGCAGCAGCTTGTCCTGCTTCGGACCGACGCCGGGCAGGCTGGTCACGGGAGCAAACAGCGGATTGAGCAGGCTGGGGCGCATTCTCGCAACATTCGTCATGCGCGGGCCTGACCCGCGCATCCATCTTTTCAAGGACGATGGATTGCCGGGTCAAGCCCGGCAATGACGGTCCCCAAACAATTGCAATAACAAAGGGCTGACATGGGCACCCCGAGTGGCTATATCACCCCCGCCCGGCACGTCCGGGCTTTCTGCGTTTGACTGGATTTGAGACATGACGGGAACGACACGATCGAGCAACGGGCTGGATGACCGCCGCAAGCGGCTTCTGTTCCGCTGCTGGCACCGCGGCACGCGCGAGATGGACCTGATCCTCGGCCGCTTCGCGGACGCCGAGATCGGCAACCTGTCCGACGCCGAGCTGACCGAGCTCGAGACCCTGCTCGAGGTCAACGATCCCGATCTCTATGCCGCCATCACCGGTGACAAGGTGCTGCCACCTGATGTCACCGGCACGCTGTTTGCCCGCATCAAGGCATTTCCGATTACGGACGGCGATCTATGAAAACGGGCATGAAATCTCCGGCCGAGCTGCTCACGCCCGGCCGCGCGGTGACGCTTGCCAATGTCGCCGAGGGCGCCGAAGGCCTGATCGTCTCCGATCTGGCGCGGGCCATCGCTGCGCGGCCGAAGAAGCCGGCCGTCAGCCTTGCCGTGGTCTGCCGCGATGGCGGACGCATGCAGCAGCTCGAGCGCGCGCTGAGATTCTTCGCGCCGGATCTGCCGGTGTTGACCTTCCCGGCGTGGGACTGCCAGCCCTATGACCGCGTCTCGCCGCATGGCGGCATCCTGGCGCAACGCCTGACCACACTGGCGCGGCTCGCCTCGCTCACCGGCAGCGACAAGCCGCTGATCGTGCTGACCACCGTGAACGCCGTGGTGCAGCGCGTGCCCGCGCGCGAGCTGGTCGCGGCGCAGGCGCTGTCGGTTGCGCCCGGCAATGTCGTGCCGATGGACACCATCGTCGCCTGGCTCGAGCACAATGGCTACAACCGCTCCTCGACCGTGCGCGAGCCCGGCGAATATGCCGTGCGCGGCGGCATCCTCGATCTGTTTCCGGTCGGCCTCGAACAGCCGGTGCGGTTCGACTTCTTCGGCGACAGCCTGGAATCGATCCGCAGCTTCGATGCCGAGACCCAGCGCACGCTGCTCGACATGCGTTCGCTCGACCTCGTGCCGGTCTCGGAATTCCAGCTCGTCACCGACACCATCCGGCGTTTCCGGATGGGCTATGTCGCCGAATTCGGCGCGCCCGAGCGCGACGATGCGCTCTACGAGGCGGTCAGCGAAGGCCGCCGTCATCCCGGCATGGAGCACTGGCTGCCGCTGTTCCAGGACCGGATGGACACGCTGTTCGACTATCTGCAAGGGGCAGCCGTTGCGATCGAGCCGCAGGCCGAGGACGCGGTGCGCGAGCGCTTCAAGCAGATCCTCGACTATTACGAGGCCCGCCGCGAGGCGATGGAGCATCCCGGCGGCGGCGCCATCTACAAGCCGCTGCCGCCCGACCGGCTCTATCTGACCGAGGAGGAGTGGGGCAAACGCCTCGGCGACATCCCGCTGGCGCGGCTGACGCCGTTTTCCGTGCCGACCGACGGTACTTCGGTCGTCGACGCCGGCGCGCGCAAGGGCCGCGACTTTGCGCCGGAGCGCAACGACACCACGGTCAACGTGTTCGAGTCCGTCGTCAGTCACGTCATGGCGCTGCAGGCGCAACGCAAGAAGGTCGTGATCGCGCTGTGGACCGAAGGCTCGCGCGACCGCATGACGTCGATGCTGCGCGACCACAAGCTCGCCCACACCACCAGCGTCAATTCCTGGCGCACGGTACAGGCGACCCCGCGCAACGAGACCATGCTGGCCGTGCTTGGCCTGGAGAGCGGTTTCGAGACCGACGAGATCGCTGTCATCAGCGAGCAGGACATCCTTGGTGACCGTCTCGTCCGGCCGCGCAAGGCGAGCCGCAAGCTCGACAATTTCATCTCGGAGGTGACGAGCCTCACCGCGGGCGACATCGTCGTCCATGTCGATCACGGCATCGGCCGCTTCATCGGCCTGCAGACCCTCGACGTCGCCGGCGCGCCGCATGACTGCCTCGAGCTGCATTATGCCGCCGAGACCAAGCTATTCCTGCCGGTCGAGAACATCGAGCTGCTGTCGCGCTACGGCTCCGACCAGACCACGGTCGAGCTCGACCGTCTCGGCGGCTCCGGCTGGCAAACCCGCAAGGCGAAGCTGAAGAACCGCATCCGCGAGATCGCGGGCGAGCTGATCAAGATCGCGGCCGAGCGCATGCTGCACGAGGCGCCGAAACTGCCGGTGCAGCAAGGCGTCTATGACGAGTTCTGCGCGCGCTTCCCCTATGACGAGACCGAGGACCAGTTAGGGGCGATCGAGTCCACGCTGAAGGACCTCGAAAAGGGCCGGCCAATGGACCGGCTGATCTGCGGCGACGTCGGCTTCGGCAAGACCGAGGTGGCGCTGCGCGCCGCCTTTGCGGTCGCGCTCGACGGCAAGCAGGTCGCGGTCGTGGTGCCGACCACGCTGCTGGCGCGCCAGCACTACCGGACGTTCGCCGAGCGCTTCAAGGGCTTCCCGGTCAATGTTGCGCAGGCCTCGCGCCTGATCCCGACCAAGCAGCTCAACGAGGTCAAGAAGGGGCTGACCGACGGCTCGGTCGACATCGTGGTCGGCACCCACGCGCTGCTCGGCAAGGCCATCAAGTTCCGCGATCTCGGCCTGCTCATCGTCGACGAGGAGCAGCATTTTGGCGTCAGCCACAAGGAGCGGCTGAAGGCGCTGCGCGCCGAGGTGCACGTGCTGACGCTGTCGGCAACGCCGATCCCGCGCACGCTGCAATTGGCGCTGACCGGCGTCCGCGAGCTCTCGATCATTGCCTCGCCCCCGGTCGACCGCCTCGCGGTCCGCACCTTCGTGGCCCCGCACGATCCGCTGATGATCCGCGAGGCGCTGCTGCGCGAGCGCTATCGCGGCGGCCAGGCGTTCTACGTCGTGCCGCGCATCGACGATCTCGCCGAGGTCAAGGACTTCCTCGACAAGAACGTGCCTGAGATGAAGGTCGCGGTCGCGCACGGCCAGATGCCGCCCGCCGTGATCGAGGACATCATGACCGCGTTCTACGACGGCAAGTTCGATATCCTGCTGTCGACCACGATCGTGGAGTCCGGCCTCGACATCCCCAACGCCAATACGCTGATCGTGCACCGCGCCGACATGTTCGGCCTCGCCCAGCTCTACCAGCTCCGCGGCCGCGTCGGCCGCTCCAAGCTGCGGGCCTATGCGCTGTTCACGCTGCCGGCGCAGCAGAAGATCACCGCGCAGGCCGAGCGCCGGCTCACCGTGCTGCAATCGCTGGAGACGCTGGGCGCAGGCTTCCAGCTCGCCTCGCACGACCTCGACATCCGCGGCGCCGGCAATCTGCTCGGCGAGGAGCAGTCCGGCCACATCAAGGAAGTCGGCTTCGAGCTCTATCAGTCGATGCTGGAGGAGGCGATCGTCAACCTCAAGGCCGGCGTTGCCGAGCCCGCGGCCGACCGCTGGTCGCCGCAGATCACGATCGGCATGCCCGTGCTCATCCCGGAGGATTACGTCGGCGATCTCTCGGTGCGGCTGTCACTGTATCGTCGGCTTGCCGATCTCGACACCGAGGAGGAGATCGAGAATTTTGGCGCCGAGATGCGCGACCGCTTCGGCGTGCTGCCGGACGAGGTGCGCTACCTGTTCAAGGTCGCCGCGATCAAGGCGTTCTGCCGCAGGGCCAATGTCGAGAAGATCGACGCAGGTCCCAAGGGCGCCGTCATCGTCTTCCGCGACAATTCCTTCGCCCATCCCGATCGCCTCGTGACCTTCATCCGCAGCTACGGCCAGGCCGCCAAGGTGCGGCCCGACATGAAGGTGGTGTTCCTGCAGGACTGGGAGACGCCGGAAGAGCGCCTCGCCGGCACGACGGAGATCATGCGGCAGCTGGCGCAGCTCGCGGAGGCTAAGAAGGCGGCGTAAGGGCCGTAGTATTCCGGGGGTGACACAGTGCGGCGCGCCTGGTCCGAAAACAGCGACATCTGGACACTTGCGGAACGACGGAACAACGGCCATGTACGATGCGTCGAGTTTCGGCTGAACGGCCTCGCCGCTAAAGTGGCGCCTGACGGACCCTCGTTCCACATACCGAAGGCGCTGATTGATCCCCTGAGTGCAGTATCCACGCCCCGCGACCGGTTTGCCGGCCGCGGTTTTTTATATCGAACAGCTGAGGTCGCACGCGTGTCTTTCAATACCGATTCAGGCCCGGACTCCGAGCCGGATCACGACGATGTCATGTATCCGCAGGTCCTGCCGTTCGTATTGATCCACGCCGGATGCTTCGCGGCGATCTGGTCCGGCGTCTCGTGGCAGGCCGTTACAATTTGCGTCGCTCTCTATTGGCTGCGCATGTTCGGGATCACTGCCGGATATCATCGCTACTTCTCGCATCGGTCTTACGCGACAAGCCGGGTGTTTCAATTCGTCCTGGCTTTCCTTGCCCAGAGCAGTGCGCAGAAAAGCGTGCTTTGGTGGGCGGCCAAACACCGCCATCATCACCTTCACTCGGATACCGTGCACGACGTGCACTCACCGCGGCACAAGGGGTTCGTCTACAGCCATGTCGGCTGGATATTCTATCGCCAGCATGATGCGACTGACCTGGTGAAAGTATCAGATCTGGCCGCGTATCCCGAGCTGATGTGGCTCCACAGGCTGGAGCTTTTGCCGGCGGTCGTGCTCGCGGGCCTGTGCTTCGTTCTTGCCGGGTGGTCAGGCCTCGTGGTCGGATTCCTCTGGAGCACCGTGCTCCTCTATCACGCGACGTTCTGCATCAACTCTCTCGCACATGTTCACGGACGCAAGCGGTACGTGACCGGTGATGACTCCCGCAACAACTGGCTGCTTGCTTTGCTGACTATGGGCGAGGGGTGGCACAACAACCATCATGCCTACCAGGCCAGCGCGCGGCAGGGCTTCCGCTGGTACGAGATCGATTTGAGCTACTATGCCCTGGTGGCCTTGTCATGGTTCGGCATTGTCCGGGATCTGAAGATGCCGCCCAAGCAGGTTCTACGCAATGAGCATCGGCTGGGATCGCGCGTGGTCAAGCAAGCGGCTGAGCAGCTGGCCGCCCGCTTTAATCCCGAGCACATCGCGCTTGCGATCAGGGCGTCGATCCATGAAACCGAATTGACGATGCGAGACACGATCAGTCACTTGCAGCACCGCGCCGATTTACGCCTGTCCAGCATGCCGACGCGAGAGCAGTTGCTCGCTGAAGCGCAGCGGATGTTCGCGAAGACGATATCCCTCGACGACATCGTCGACCGTGCCCACGAACTCCTGAATGAGGCCGTTGGCTTTCTCCTGGCCGCGCCTGCTCCCGCTCTCGCGACTAACCCGAAATCGGGAGCGAATGGCAGCGGCTAGCACGCGCTGCCGTAGGGTGGGCAAAGCGAAGCGTGCCCACGCGTTTCGTCGTTGTTGAAAAATGGTGGGCACGGCGCAAGAGCGCCTTTGCCCACCCGACGGCAGTGAGATCGTGGTTACGACGCCGCCCTTGACGCGTCGGCCGACAGCCGGGCCAGCAGCGACCTTGCCGTATCCGACGGCGACAGCGAGTCCACGCTCACCACGGGATCGCTGCGCATCTCGTGCTTGCCGTTCGACGTATGCCGCATCACCGCGGACAGCCGGCGGGCGATCATGTGCGCGGTGCGGAAGTCGGTCTCCGCAAACACCACGATCACCGAGCCATCCTTCTGTGCCGTGCCAAAATCCATCTGCCGCATCAGACGGCTGAGGATGCGCGCGGCGTCGAGCTGCGCGCGGGAATTGCCGGGGTCGAAGGCGAAGCGTGCCACCGACAGGCCGCCGCCGCGGGCGAGCGTCTGCTCGACCGCCTTGGCAAAATCGCGGGCAAAGGCTTCCACCGTGAGCAGGCCGCTGCGCGGATCGAGCCAGCCGCCGGCATCGATCGAGCGCAGCGTGCGGCTCAGCTGCGCTTCCATCGCGTGCTGGCGGATCAGCGGCAACGCGTTGGCGGCGATCCTGGCCGGCTCGCCCGGGATCAATTCGAGATTGGGCAGGTCGTAGCTCTGCATCAGCTGGTGCGCGGTGACGACGACGGGCAGGCTGCGGAAGCGGGTGTCCTCGGCGAGCACCGTGAGGAAGGCATCGGTCACGCGCGCCGTAAAGCCTTCCGCCAGCACGACGCCGTCGAGGTCGCGGGTGTTGAGATGCTTCGCCGCCGCCTCGATCGAGAGCGCGCCGACGACGCCGACGCGTTCGCCGAGCGCGACGGAGAGCGCCGGGTAAGCCGCGCCGCGGCCGATCAGCAGCACCGTGGCATCGCGTGCGGGATCGCCCTCCGGCAGCGCCACCTTGGCTTCCGGCAGCCGGCGCAGCACGGTGGCATGAAGGGTGCGTACGCGCAGCGCAGCGCGCAGCCGCGCGATCAGGCGATCGGAATTTCCGCCGCGCGAGGAGAAGGGCAGCGCATTGTGCGGCAATGTGCCCGCCGCATCGAGCGCCACGAAGGGCAGGTAAGGCAATTGGTCCGCGATCTTCCTGGCGAGCGGCGCCAGATGCGGCTCGTGTCCGGCATGCATTGTCGCGAGGACCGCGGCCGGCTGCACCTGCTCGACCGCGCGGGCCGCGCCGGCCCAGTCGGTATCGACCACGGGAAACAGCCGGGCTTCGTCCAGGGCCGCAATGAAGGGCGGCCGCTCGGCATTGGACACAAACAGGATCGGGCCCGCCTGGGACATTCGGAAACTCTGATCACGCAACAGATGCTGCGCAATCTAGTCCGAGCGCCTTAATGCAGCGTCAATGGTTCAGTCGAAACTGTGCCTAGGCCGGCCCGGAGCGGTCGCGAAAAGCCTCGACCATCAGTGGGTTAAGCCCGAGCTGGCTGAGCGCCTCGCGGGCCCGCGCATTGTCCTGGGCCCGTCCCGCCAGTCGGTGGCCGGAGAGCCGGTCGGGCAGCGCGGTGAGCAGGGCGCCCTGGCCGAGCCGGCGCGCCCATTCCTGGAGGTCGTTGGAGAGGAAGCGATAGCCGCCGACGGCCATGATGCCCGAGGGCGGGGCGGTGATGCAGATCGCGCCGCTCGGACGGTCGAGCCGCGCCGCATAGCCGGTATCGACATAGTCGCGCGGCGGCTGCGCCGTCAGCGTCTCGCCGACCGGCTGCGGCGGGGCATAGGCCGCGATCGGCACCATCGGCCCGCGCAGGCCGAGCGTGCCTTTCGGCGTCAGCAGGATCTCGCCGGCGATGGAGGAGCCGGACTGCTCGCGCGGGGCGCCGTGCGGCCCCGGCATCACAGACACCGGCATGCCGTCCTCGCCGCGGCGGGCGCCGAACAGCCCGGCCTCGCCGAAGAGATACACGTCCGTCAGCGGCGCATGCGGCGCGA
This sequence comes from Bradyrhizobium genosp. SA-4 str. CB756, assembly GCF_000473125.1. Taxonomy (NCBI): domain Bacteria; kingdom Pseudomonadati; phylum Pseudomonadota; class Alphaproteobacteria; order Hyphomicrobiales; family Nitrobacteraceae; genus Bradyrhizobium; species Bradyrhizobium genosp. SA-4. Next base: position 2,997,573 of record NZ_KI421499.1, read on the forward strand.
TCCAGGCGTCGCTCGCCGCCACCTGCTCGGGCGCGCGCCAGAGGCCGATCACGTTGCGTAAAGTGGGCATCCGCGCTGCGAGGTCGGAATCCCCTAACCGCAGCGCGAGCTGCGCCGGCGCGATCAGCACCTCGCATTTATGCTCGTTGATCTGCTGCTCCAGCACGTCGTTCTCGAACGGATGATGCAGCGCCAGCGTGCCGCCCGAGAGCAGCCACATCGCGAGCGAGGAGGCGAGGCCCGCGAACGACATCGGCGCAAACGCCGCCATCACGGTCGCGCCCTGCTTGACGTCCGCCTCCAGCGACATCGCAAGGCCGCCGGCGATCAGGCTGAAATGCGGCCGCGGCACCGGGCGGAAACCTTCCGCGGTGACATCGAAGGAGATCATCGCCGCCTTGCGGCCGTCCTGGATCACGGCGCGCGTCATGCCGGGCGGGCGGGCCAGCACATCGTCGAGCGAGGCCATGCCTTCGGGCAGGTCGGTACCGAAGCCGCAGACGTGACGGATCGAGAACGCCTCAGCCGCGGCATGCATCGCGAAGTCGGCGTAGCTGACGCCGTCGACCTTGCTCATGGTGACGATGGCGCGCGCCGCGGTGCGGTTCAGCGCGGCGGTCAGTTCCGCATGGCGCCACAGCAGCGGCAGCACGGCGACGACCAGCCCCGCGCGATGGGCCGCGAGCACGGTGAGCACGAACTCGACCGTGTTGGGCAGCTGTATCGCGATCACGGAATTGGCGGGCAGGCCCGATTCGACGAAATGCGCCGACAGCGCCTCGATCGCGGTATCGGCCTCGGCATAGGTCATCCGCCGCGGCTGGTGGCCGGTGACGCGGGCCTTGTTGAGGGGGTCGAGCAGAGCGAGCGTGTGCGGCTGCCGCATCAGCGTGCGCTGAAACAGCGTGTCGAGCGTCGGCGATACGGCTGGCTGGTTCACGGCGTCACTTTGCTTGACTGGCTCTAAGGCGGCCCCTTCGACCACCAGGTCTCCGGCAGATAGCCGGACAGCGCGGTGGCCTTAGGCCGTTCTATCCGATTCCAACGCGCGATCCATTGCTCGGATACGTTAAACAGGGGGATTGTGTAGAAGCCCGCGATCAGGGCGCGGTCGAGTGCCCGCACCGCCGCGACGAATTCCGTATGATCGCGGGCCTCCAGCAGCGCGGCGATCATGGCGTCGATGGCGGGATCCCTGGCGCCCATGTAGTTGCGGGTCCCCGGATTGTCGGCTGCAGTGCTGCCCCAATAGAAATACTGCTCGTTGCCGGGCGAGAGCGACTGGTCCCAGCGGTTCTGGATCATGTCGAACTCGAAAGCGAGCCGGCGCTGGTCGAACTGCACCGGATCGACCGTGCGCACGCTTGCCGCGATGCCGGCGCGCTTGAGGTCGCGCTGGAACGCGAGCGCAATGCGCTCCTGGTCGCGGGTCGTCACCAGCATCTCGAAGGTGAAGGGCGCCTTTGTCGCGCGGTTGCGCAGCATGGTGCCGTCGAGATCCCAGCCGGCCTCGGACAACAGCTTTAGCGCGGCGCGCAGCGTGTTCCGGTCGCGGCCCGAACCGTCGGTGACAGGCAGGCGGTAGCTGCCGTCCATGATGTCGGGCGGGATCTGCGCGATAAACGGTTTGAGCAGCTCGCGCTCGCGCGCATCCGCAGGCCGGCCATAGGCCGACAGGTCCGAGCCGGCGAAATAGCCGGCGACGCGCGAATAGAGGTTGAAGAAATAGTTGCGGTTGACCAGCTCGAAATCGAACAAAAGCGTCAGCGCCTGACGCACGCGGATGTCAGCGAAGATCGGCCGCCTGGTGTTGAACACCAGGAACTCGGACGGCTGCGGCACGCCCGGCTTGATGGTGTCGCGGATCACCTCGCCGCTTCTGGCGGCCGGAAAGTCGTAGCCGTCATGCCAGCGCAGAGGCTCGTGCTCGATGCGGAAATCGTAGAGGCCGCGCTTGAAGGCTTCGAACTGGCCGTTGGCCTCGCGAAAATAGTCGAGCCTGATCTCGTCGAAATTGTAGAGCCCGCGATTGATGGGGAGATCGCGGCCCCAATAGTCGGGATTGCGCGTCAGCGTGACGCTGGCGCCGGGCTTCACCGCCGTGACGCGGTATGGGCCCGAGGCGATCGGCCCCGATAGTGTCGTCTCCTCGAAGGTCGCGACGTCCACTGCATGCTTCGGCAGGATCGGCATCAGGCCGAGGATCAGCGGCAGCTCGCGGTCATTGGCCCCTGTGAGGTCGAAGCGGACGGTGAGGGGATCGGATGCCTCGGCCCTGGCGACCTTGGCGTAATACTGCCGGAGGTTCGGACGGCCATGGTCGCGCAGCAGCTGCCAGGAGAACAGCACGTCCTCGGCCTGCACCGGCTTGCCGTCGGAGAAGCGGGCGCGGGGATCGAGACGGAACGTGACGTAGCTGCGCTCGTCGTCGGTCTCGACCGTTTTGGCGAGCAGGCCGTACAGCGTGAACGGCTCGTTTTGGCCGCGCGCCAGCAGGCTCTCGACCACGTAGGCGCGGATCGGCTGCACGGCCAATCCCTTCACGATGAACGGATTGAGGCTGTCGAAGGTGCCGAGAATGCCCCAGGTCAGACGGCCGCCTTTGGGGGCATCCGGGTTGACGTAGGGCATGTGGGTGAAATCAGCCGCCATCGCCGGCTTGCCGTGCATGGCGATGGCATGGGCTTCCTCGGCGCGCCCGCCGCTTGCCGACAGGCTGACGATGAGCGCGAAGGCGAGGCTGCAAAGGCGGACACCGGGGCCCTCGAGCAGGCGCTGGAACATGAACATTCGGACACGTTGATTCGAGGACCGGTAGCCTCGAATCCTATCACAGGGATTTTCCCCCGGCGCAGGCCAAGGCGGGGTTCTCAATGCGGTCAAAGACGCTTGTCGGCATTGATCTTTTCGTCGGCCACGTTAAGAAGGCACGCAATCGCGCAAGAGCGTCGAGCCCGTCACTTATCCGCCTCAATTGACGGGGAGAGAGCCGCGCCCAAGGCGGCTAGGTTCGGCGCTTCGGAGCGGTTCGGGCACTTCCCGTTCAGAAAGGGTTTTCCGCAATGAATTTCCGTTACTTGGCCGCGTGCATCCGGCCGCGCGGGCGGCTCCTCGCCCTGTTGACGGCGACGGCATTGGTCGTTCCGTTTGCCGCCGAGGCCCAGGCTCCTGCGCCGGCCCCGGGCGCGCCTGCGCCCAAGGCGGCGCCGAAAGCCGCTCCGAAAGCTGCCCCCAAGGCTCCGGCGCCGGCGGCCCAGGCCCCCGCGCAGCAGGCGCCCGCCCAGGGCGCTCCGGCGCAGCAGGGCGCTGCCCAGCCTGCGGACCAGCAGATCCAGCTGATCTACGCCCCCTGGACCAAGTTCTGCCTCAAGGGCCAGGACGCCAACGCCAAGCAGGTCTGCTTCACCGGCAAGGACGGCCGCATCGAATCGGGCCAGCCGGTGATCGCGGCCGTGATCATCGAGCCGGAAGGCGAGCCCAAGAAGATCCTGCGCGTGACGCTGCCGCTCGGCATGCAGCTCGTCCACGGCACCCGCATCATCGTCGACAGCAACGCGCCGTTGCAGCAGCCGTATGTGATCTGCTTCCAGAACGGCTGCATGTCCGACTACGAGGCCACGCCCGAGCTCATCAACAGCATGAAGAAGGGCCAGAATCTCGTTGTCCAGGCGATCAATGCCAACGGCGCGCCGCTGACCCTGCCGCTGCCGCTCGCCGGCGAATTCCAGAAGGCCTATGACGGTCCGCCGACCGATCCGAAGGTGTTCGAGGAAAACCAGAAGAAGCTCCAGGAAGAGCTTCAGAAGAAGGCTGACGAGCAGCGCAAGAAGCTCGAGCAGAACGGTGGTGTCCCCGGCGCCGCGCCGAACGCTCAGAAGTAATCGGGAGCAAATCCCGGATACGAAAAAGGCGCTCAATCGAGCGCCTTTTTTGTTGGCCGGTTGCGGGCGGCGAAACTCAGTTCAGGGACGGGTTGCGCGGGCGATAGCCGCCGTCCTTGCTCTTGATGAAGATCTCGGCGACCTGGGAATGCCGGATCGGCTCGCCGGAATCGTCCGGCAACAGGTTCTGCTCGGAGACATAGGCGACGTACTCGGACTCCGCGTTCTCCGCGAGCAGGTGATAGAACGGCTGGTCCTTGTGGGGCCGCACCTCCTCGGGGATCGACAGCCACCATTCCTCGGTGTTGTTGAATTCCGGATCGATGTCGAAGATCACGCCCCGGAACGAGAAGATCCGGTGGCGCACGACCTGTCCGATCTGGAATTTGGCGGTCCTCGCTTTAATCATCCCCCGTCGATAGACCAGGATTGTGGCCGATGCTAGTGCCCTGATCCGGAATTAACCTCCGCTTGCTGGGCGGATAGCCCCCAGGTCTTCAGAAAACACTTCATCAATGGTCGATATCCTCAATCTGGCACTTCCTTATTTCGGCTTGATCTTCGTTGGATTTGCCTGCGGCAAGGTCAAATCCCTGCCGGAATCAGGCCTCGCCTGGATGAACTTCTTCCTGCTCTACGTGTCGCTGCCGGCGCTGCTGTTCGCGATCATGTCGAAGACGCCATTCGCGGAGCTGAACAACCCGCCGTTCCTGGTGGCGACGACGCTGTCGACAGTGGTGGCCTTCACGCTGGCGCTCATCGTCGGCAAGGTCTTGGGTCGCCTGACGCTGCGCGAGGCGACGCTCGCAGGGCTCTCGGGCGGCTACGGCAATATCGGTTACATGGGACCGGGACTCGCGCTCGCGGTGCTCGGGACCAAGGCGGCGGCGCCGACTGCGCTGATCTTCTGCTGCGACAGCATCTTCCTGTTCACGATCGTGCCGCTGTTGATCGAGCTCTCCGATCGTGACCATCCCTCGATCGTGCATGCCTTCGGCGTCGTGCTGAAGCAGATCGTGCTCAACCCGCTGATCATGTCGGCCTGCTTCGGCGCGGCGGTGGCGGCGCTGCATATCGAGCTGCCGGTCGCGCTCGACCGCACCATCACCTTCCTCCAGAACGCAGCCGCGCCGACCGCGCTGTTCGTGCTCGGCGTGACGGTGGCGCTGCGCCCGTTCGACCGGGTCCCGTGGGAGGTGCCCGGCGTGATCGCGGTCAAACTCCTGATCCATCCGCTCGCAGCGTTCGGGCTGATGCTCGCGTTCGGCCCGTTCGCGCAGCCCTGGGCCGCGACCGCCGTGCTGATGGCCTCGCTCCCGCCGGCGCTGAACGTGTTCGTGATCGCCCGCCAGAACGATGCCTGGATCGAATCCGCATCCGTCGCGGTGCTGCTCGGGACGTTTGCGTCGGTGGTCACGCTGACCAGCGTGATGTGGTTGCTCCAGACGGGACGGCTGGCGTTTCCTTAAGCCGCAGCTACCGCCGCCAATCTACCTGCGCCACGTCGGCGTCAGCCCCTCGCGCATCGCAAAGCGCCGGAGCGGGCCGATGGCACCTAACAGGTGCATGCCGACGGCGCGGACCGGCTGGAGCGGCAGGAAGTCGTTGAGCAAAGACCGGTTGGCGATGTCGATCGCGAACGTCCGGCTCAAAATGTCCGGGCGCCGGGCCCGGTCGTAGCGCTTGAGCACCTCGTCCGCGCCGGGATCCTCGCCCGACGCGATGGCTTCACCCGCGAGCCGCGCAATGTCGGCGGCATCGCGCAGGCCAAGGTTGAGACCCTGGGCGCCGATCGGTGGAACCACATGGGCGGCTTCGCCGACCAGCGCGATGCGGTCGCGCCCGAACGATTTAGGACGCTCGATCGCCAGCGGGAATACGTTGCGGCCGGGCTCCACCGTCATGCGCCCCAGAATGGAATGCGACTGCTTCTCGATCGCGGCGGACAGCTCGTCATCGCTGAGGCCGCGCAGCCGCTCGGCGTCCGCAGGTGCCGAGACCCAGACGATGCTGGAGCGGTTGCCGGGCAGGGGCACGAACACGCAGGGCCCGTGCGGCGTGTGGAACTCGGTCGAGACGTTGTGGTGAGGGCGGGCATGGCCGACGTTGAAGGTCAGCGCGGTCTGGTTCAGCTCGCGCCTTGTCACCTCGATGCCGGCGGCTTCGCGGCACAGCGAATGCCGGCCATCCGCGCCGACCACGAGCCGGGTGGAGAGGAATTGTGCCGAGGCGGTGCGGATTGCGACGTCATCGGCTTCGATGACGACGCTCTCGGCCTCGTCGTCGAACCGGACGAGATTGGGCAATTCGGCCGCACGCGCTTCCAGCGCCAGCATCAGCGAGCGGTTGTCGATGTTGTAGCCGAAGGCATCCAGTCCGATCTCATGACAGGAGAAACGCACCTCCGGCGCGCGGAACAGCCGGCCGGTGTCGTCGACGAGACGCATCACTTCGAGGCCAGCCGCCTTGTCCTTGCAGCGCGGCCAGACCTCGAGCGTCTCCAGAAGCTCGATGGAGGCGCCCAGCAGCGCCGTGGTGCGGTTGTCGGCATAGGGCACGCGCCGCGCCACCAGCGCGGTCCGCGCGCCCGCCTGCGCCAACGCAATTGCCGCCGCGAGCCCGGCCGGTCCGCCGCCGATCACGGCTGCGTCAAACAGTGTCGATGCGTCTGTCATGGACTGACAATTGACACGCCCGGCGGCAAATTCAAGCCCACCTATTTTTCCCTCATTTTATGGCGAATTGCGCGGCCGAACGCCGCAATGGCTTATGTGCAAATCGGTCCCATTCTGATAGCAGAAGCCATGGATACCCAGCAGGATTCCCTGAAGCCGAGACCGGCGATGCGCGCCGCGGCCTTCTCGGTGCACATCTTCACCGCCTTCGGCGCGGCGATCGCGCTGCTGGCGATGCTCGAGGCCGTGCGCGAGCACTGGGCGGCGATGTTTCAATGGCTGGGCGTCGCCCTCGTCATCGACGCGATCGACGGTCCGATCGCGCGCCGGCTCGACGTCAAGAACGTGCAGCCGAACTGGTCGGGCGACGTGCTCGATCTCGTGGTCGACTTCGTCACCTATGTCTTCGTGCCGGCCTATGCGATCGTCGCCAGCGGGCTGCTGCTGCCGGTCGCGGCGCCCTTGCTCGGCGTCGCCATCATCGTCACCAGCGCCTTATATTTCGCCGATCTGCGCATGAAGGCCGATGACAATCATTTCCGCGGCTTTCCGGCGCTGTGGAATGCCGCGGCGTTCTACCTGTTCCTGCTGCACTGGTCGCCGCTGTGGTCGACGCTGCTGGTCGCGGCCCTGGTGGTACTGACCTTCGTGCCGTTCCACGTGCTGCATCCGGTCCGCGTCGTGCGGCTGCGCTGGCTGACGATGTCGCTGATCGCGATCTGGGCCGTGCTCGGCCTCTACGTGCTGGAGATGGACTTTCGCGTCGGCACCGGCGTGACGGTCGCGATGTGCGCGATCGCGCTCTGGATCAGCTTCAGCGACGCCATGATCCGCCTGGTCAGATCCTTCGCATGATGCACCTCATCACCAGCCCCGAAGCCTGGGCCGCGCTGCTGACCCTGACCGCGCTCGAGATCGTGCTCGGCATCGACAACGTCATCTTCCTGTCGGTGATCGTCTCGCGCATTCCCGAGCCGCAGGCGCTCCGCGCCCGCCAGATCGGCCTCGCGCTGGCGCTGATCTTCCGCATCATCCTGCTCAGCGTGCTGGTCTGGCTGATCGGCCTGACTGCACCAGTGTTCTCGGCTGCAGGTTACGACTTCTCCTGGCGCGACCTCATCCTGATCGGCGGTGGCCTGTTCCTGATCGCCAAGGCGACGCACGAGATCCACGCCGAGGTCGAAGTCGATGACGGCGAGGGCGATCAGAAGTCCGCTCGCAGCGCTTTCTTCTGGGTGATCGTCCAGATCATCGTCATCGACATCGTGTTCTCGCTGGACTCGATCATCACCGCGATCGGCATGGCGCAGGACATCGAGATCATGATCGCGGCCGTCGTGATCGCCTGCCTGATCATGTACATTTCGTCGGGGCCGGTGTCGCGATTCGTCGCGGAGCATCCGACCACCAAGATGCTGGCGCTGGCGTTCCTGGTGCTGATCGGCGTCGCGCTGGTCGCGGATGGATTCCATTTCCACATTCCGCGCGGCTACATCTATTTCGCAATTGCGTTCTCGGCGGCGGTGGAATTCTTCAACGTGCTGGCGAAGCGCAATCGCAGGAAATTCGGCAAGCCATCCGCCTAGCCGGCTGGGCGAGCGTCGAGTTGACAACGCGGGCGCGATGTCTTTCGCTGAGCCGAAAGTAGAGGAGGTCAGGTGATGACCAAAGCCGTCCGTGTGCACAAGGTCGGAGGCCCCGAAGCCCTGGTCTATGAGAGCATCGACGTGCCGGCGCCCGGACCCGGCGAGGTGCGCATCCGCCAGCACGCGGTCGGCCTCAACTTCATCGACGTCTATTACCGCACCGGCCTCTACAAGGCGCCGGGACTGCCCTTCATCGCCGGCAACGAGGCCTCGGGCGAGGTCGTCGCGGTCGGGCCAGGCGTGACGCATTTCCATCCCGGCGACCGCGTCGCCTATTACCACAATCTCGGTGCCTATACCGGCGAGCGCAACATCCCCTGGGAGAAGCTGGTCAAGCTGCCCGATCACATCACCCACGAGCAGGGCGCCGTGCTGATGCTGAAGGGGCTGACGGTCTGGTACCTGCTGCACAAGACTTTTCGGGTCGAGCCGCATCATCGCGTGCTGATCCACGCCGCCGCAGGCGGCATCGGCCTGCTCGCGTGCCAATGGGCGAGGGCGCTCGGCGCCCATGTCATCGGCACCGTCGGCTCGCGCGAGAAGGCTGAGCTTGCGGAGGCCAATGGCTGCGATCACGTCATCCTCTACAACGAGGAAGATTTCGTCGCGCGCGTGAAGCAGATCAGCCGCAACGAGGGCTGCGACGTCGTCTATGACGGCGTCGGCAAGGCGACCTTCCCCGGCTCGCTGTCCTGCCTGAAACCGCGCGGCATGTTTGTTTCGTTCGGCAATGCCTCGGGTCCGGTGCCGCCGTTCTCGATCGCCGAGCTCAACAATCACGGCTCGCTGTTTGCGACCCGGCCGAAGCTCAACGACTACATCGGCACGCGCAAGGAGTTGCTGGAGGGCGCCGACACGCTGTTTGCTGCCGTTATCAACGGCAAGCTGCACGTGCCGATCAACCACGCCTACGCACTCAAGGACGCCGCGAAGGCGCATATCGATCTCGAAAGCCGCAAGACCACCGGCGCGTCGATCTTGAAGCCGTAGCAAGCTACCTCCGGGCGCCGCTTGATTGTCGCGCTGAAACGATGCTACTTTCAGCGGCAGAGGTATCCGCAGTGAAGTCTGCCAACGCACAGGTTTTGAATCGAATGCCCCGGCCCGACCGCAAGGAGGTTTGCCGGAGGGGATAGCGCGCGCTTGGCGCGTCGAATGTGAGCTGAATCCAGCCCTTCCGGTCCATGCGGGAGGGCTTTTTCGTTTCATCGGATTCAGCGCCACCTCAACGCGAAAGAGCGCTTCCCATGACGAAGATTCTCATCACCAGTGCGTTGCCTTACGTTAACGGCGTCAAACATCTCGGTAATCTCATCGGCTCACTGCTTCCTGCCGACGTGCATGCGCGGTTCAGACGGCAAATCGGCGACGAGGTTCTCTTCATCTGTGCGACCGACGAGCACGGGACGCCGGCCGAGCTGGCCGCGCTCAAAGCAGGTGAGGAGGTCGGCGAATTCTGCGCCCGGCATCACGCCATTCAGGCCGATATCTATCGCCGCTTCGGCCTGTCGTTCGATCATTTCGGTCGGACCTCATCGCCAGAAAATGCGGCGCTGACCCAGCACTTCTATCGCCGGCTCGACGCGGCCGGGCTGATCGACGAACGCGAATTGCGCCAGGTCTGGTCGCCGGTCGATCAGCGATTTCTTGCCGACCGCTATGTGGTGGGGACCTGTCCGCATTGCGCGTACCGCGAGGCGAGGGGCGACCAGTGCGACGGCTGCGGCGCGCTGCTCGATCCCGACGAATTGGTCGCGCCGCGCTCGGCGCTGTCTGGCGATACGGCGCTCGAGATCCGTCCGACGCGACATCTGTTCCTGCGTCAGTCTCGTCTGGTCGAAACGCTGCGGACCTGGATCGACCAACGCTCCGGCTGGCCGCCCTTCGTGGTATCGACGGCGAGGAGCTGGCTGACGGCGGAGCTCAGGGACCGCTGCATCACCCGCGATCTGACCTGGGGCATTCCGGTTCCGCGCGCGGGCTTCGAGACCAAAGTGTTTTACGTCTGGTTCGATGCGCCGATCGGCTACATCGCCGCCGCGCAGGAATGGGCGGCGGCCGCGCCCGGCCGCGATTGGCAGCGTTGGTGGTGGCAGGCCGATGATGTCCGATACATCCAGTTTCTCGGCAAGGACAACGTGCCATTCCATGCCGTCAGCTTTCCCGCGACGCTGCTCGGTTCAGGCGAGCCCTGGAAGACCGTCGATGTCATCAAGGGCTTTCACTGGCTCACCTACGAAGGCGGGAAATTCTCGACCAGCGCACAGCGTGGCGTTTTCACCGACGCAGCCTTGGAGGAGCTGCCGGCCGACCTCTGGAGATGGTGGCTGATCGCCAACGCGCCGGAGAGCGCAGACACCGATTTTTCCGTGCGGCGCTTCGTTGCCGACGTCAATAAGGACCTCGCCGACGTCTTCGGCAATCTCGCCAACCGGATCATCAGCTTTGCGCATGCGGCCTTCGAGGGCCGTATTCCCGAGGGCGGCGAGCCCTCGGATGTGGAGCTTGAGCTGGCGGCCGAGCTCGACAAGCGCATCGTCTCGCTGCGTCGCCATCACGAAGACCTGGAATTTCGTGCTGCCGCTGCAGAAACGCGCGCAATATGGAGCGCGGCAAATGCCTATCTCCAGCAGGCAGCGCCGTGGACTGCAATCAAGTCCGACCGTGTCAGGGCCGCGGTTGCAACACGCACCGGCCTGAACCTCGTGCGTCTGTCGGCGGTGCTTGCATGGAGCATTATTCCAGAGCTGTCGGAGCGGGTCCTGAGCGCCTTCGGCGGCGATGACGTCGTCCCGGATTGGCCGCTACAGCCGTGCCGTGAGTTGTTCGATCGTGATGCCGGCAGTCCGGTCAAGAAGCTTGCCCCGATCGTCGCAAAGATTGACCCCGACAAGGCCGCGCATCTCGTGAAGCGTTTTGGCACCGCGTGAACCGTGGCGGCATGGCGGAGGGAAGTTCCGCCATGCCGATCGCGAAGCCTACGCCACGCGCCGTGCCGCGCCGGCCTTGGTCAAAATCCCGTCGAGACAATCGATCATCTCGGCGATCTCACCTCGCGTGACGTTCAGCGCCGGCATGAAGCGCAAGCTGTCGACCTGCGGCGCGTTCAGGAGCACGCCTTGTTCGAACGCCTGCGCGACGATCCCGGGCGCGATCGGTAGCTTGAGGTCGAGCGCGAGCAGCAGCCCGCGTCCCCGCACGCCGCCGAGGCCATGCCGGGCGGAGATCTTTTGCAACTCGCTTTCGAGCAGCAGGCCGGTCTCGGTGACCGTCTTGAGGAAGTCCGGCTTGGAGACCTCCTCGAGCACGGCGAGCCCGGCCGCGCACATGATCGGGTTGCCGTTGAACGTGCCGCCCTGATCGCCGTGCTCGAAGCAGGAGGCGCGTTCGGTCGCCAGCAGCGCTGCGAGCGGCACGCCGCCGCCGATGCCCTTGCCGAGCGTCATGATGTCGGGCGCAATGCCGGTGTGCTCATAGTGGAAGAGCTTTCCGGTCCGGCCCATGCCGGTCTGGATCTCGTCGAAAATGAGCAGCAGCCCATGCGCCTCGGTCAGCGCGCGCAGCTCCTGCAGGAACTGATCGCTCGCCGGCCACACACCGGATTCACCCTGGATCGGCTCGAGCATGACCGCGACAGTGTTGGCGCAGATCAGCTTCTCGACCGAGGCGATGTCGTTCGGCTTCGCCTTCTTGAAGCCGGCAACTTTCGGCTCGAACAGCGGCTCGAACGCCTTTTTGCCCGAGGCCGACATCGTCGCCAGCGTGCGGCCGTGGAAGCCGCCCTCGAAGCTGATGATCTCGAACGCGCCGCCTCTGTGCAGGCTGCCATATTTGCGCGCGAGCTTGATCGCGCCCTCATTGGCCTCCGCCCCCGAATTGGCAAAGAACACCTGGTCGAACGCGCTGTTTTCGACCAGCGCGGCGGCGAGCTTCAGGCTCGGCTCGTTGTAGAAAGCCGGGCTCGGCGTGAGCAGCCGTTTCGCCTGCGACGCGAGCGCGTCGGCGATCCCAGGCGGGGAGTGGCCGAGGCAGTTCACGGCCCAGCCCTGCACGAAATCGAGATAGCGCTTGCGGCTGTCGTCCCAGAGGTAGGAGCCCGCGCCCCGGACGAACACGGCCTTCGGCCGTGCGGTGATGTCCATCAGCGCGTCGTAGGGATGCGTCGTCATGTCGAACTCCTCTGGAGGCGGGTGAAAAAAGGGCGCAAAAAGCAGAAAGGCCGCACCTTGCGGGTGCGGCCTTCGAAAACTCGGCTGAATTTTAGTGGTTCAGCGGCGTCGTCGGACAAGGCGCACCCTCTCATCGTCGCGGAAGCGACGACGGAGCATTTCGGTGCGCTGATGGGTCCGAGCGTTGATCATGGGGCGCGTCCGTACAGCCGAATGGCAGGGCTTGTCAAGCGGCTCGTTTGCGCGATGCTCACCGAGCGTGCATCGATCAGGCCGAATGCGCAGCTTCCTCGGTGTCCTCGTCGTCCCAGTCCGCATCCGCAATCGAGGTGTCGATCAGCTCGCCGCGCATCAGCTTGAGCGGCGATGACCAGTACAGCGCGATGTTGTGGAAGGGATCGGTCAGCACCTTGAACACCCAGACCAGCCCGGTCGCGACGTTGCGCGTCGCGAACAGCTGGAGCATGCGGGCAAGTCCGCCACTGATGCCGATCGCAAGCCAGAGCGCGCCGACATGGCGGATGAAGTCGAGCCGGCCGGCGGGAAGATCGAACAGCCCGAACAGCGTCGGATAGAAATGCAGCACAACCGGCGCGCTGCCCCAGACGAGGAGCAAGATGATCTTGCGGGTCTGGTTGTAGCCGACCTTGACCGCTTCCTTGTATTCGTTGCTGACGTCGTTGACGGCGTCATAGCCGTTCGGCTCGAAGAAGAAATGCCCGGTCTGCCGCGTCAGCATCGCGAGCCAGCCGACCAGTCCTGCGAGCGCGGGATCCCTGAACAGCAGCGCATAGCAGCCGAGAAAGATGATTGCACTGACGAGATGCAGCGTCTGGTTGACGGTGCTCTGGTGGTAGAAGCGATAATCGTCGAAGCGCTGCGTGCGCAGCATGTGTGAGAGACGGCTCATCAAAGATCCTCGCTCGCGTTGAAGGCGCGGGCAGAGTTAGGACGAGTCCGTGACCCCTGCGTGAATGCATTATAGTATCACATTGCTCCCGCGCGTACGACACGAGAGAATTACTCGACACCGTAATGCGCGAACGCATCGGCGATGCCGGCATTGATCGCTTTCGCTGCCGCGATGTCGCGCTCGCCGCCTTCGTTGTCGCCCTTCTTACGCTTCGCAAGCCCGCGGCCATAGAGTGAACTGTCGAACTGCGGCTTTGCGTTCAGCGCTGCGTCATAGTCGGCAATCGCCGCGTCGAGATTGCCGAGCTTGAGATGGGTGAGGGCGCGGCTGTCGAGCGTGTCAGGGTCGTTGGGCTCCATCCGCAGCGACTGCTCGCAATCGGCAAGCGCCTCCTGCAAACGTCCGACGATCGCGCGCGTCATGCAGCGCGAATTGAACACGCCGGAATAGCTCGGATTGGCCTTGATCGCGCGGTCGTAGTCCTCCAGCGCCAGCGCGTAATCATGCGTATCGAAATACATGCTCGCGCGCGCATAGTAGTCGAGGTCGTTGTTCGGAGAGAGCCGCAGCGACCTGTCGAAATCGGCCAGCGCGCGGGCGCGGTCGCCCTTGTCGCGGAAGACGCGCGCACGGTTGCCATAGGCCGGGCCATAAGTCGGATCGAGCTTGATCGACCTGTCGAAATCGGCGAGGGCACGATCGGCCTCGCCGTGGTCACGCAGAGCGGTACCGCGGTTGAAATAGGCGAGGGCGAATTTCGGATCGAGCTTGATCGCCTGATTGTAGTCGGCGAGTGCATGCTCGTAGTCGTCCTTGCCGCTGTAGGAATTGCCGCGGTTGTTGTAATAGAGGGCGTCACTGGGATCGAGCCGGATCGCGCTGGTATAGTCGGCGATGGCATGGTCGCGATCGCCGAGATCGTCATAGGCGATGCCGCGATTGTACCAGGCGATGGCGTCCTTCGGATCGAGATCGATGGCGCGATTGAGGTCGGCCAATGCCCGCTCGGCCTCGCCCTTGCGGCGGAACGTCTCGCCGCGGTTGGCCAGCGCCCGTGCATGGGAAGGGTTGGTCTTGAGCACGGCCGAGCAGCCGGCGAGGCGCTGGTCGTCGCTGACCTCGTCGGTGCCGAAGCACCATTGCCGGGCCTGCGCCGGCGATGGGGATTGTGCGGCGGCCGGAAGCGCAAGCAGGATCAATGCGGTGCCGATCGTCCACAGCGCGGTCAGGGTAGCGGTCTTGCGATTGCATGTCATTTGATTGCCGAGCAGAAACAAACGGGCCTCTAGCGCGTTTGTGATCGAGGGACGCGAATTGGTTCGAACCGGACGTGCGACGGAACCGACCAAGAGGGGCGGGACCAACCAGACAGTTTTCAGCCTTGTCCGACACGCCTTACCCGATCGACCTCGACAGCATTCGCGGCGCGTTCCCGCCGGGCATCGACGCGTTGCCGCTGCTGGTCGAATTCGCCGGCTGGCTGCAGGGGCGTCCCTGGGGCAGCGTCGGCTGCTTCTCCCTGCAAGGCCAGTTCTCCGATCATGCGCCGATCATCGACGGCAGTCCCTTGCGCGACAGGTTCTCGCTGTTCATGCGGCTGCCGGACGGCTCGGCCGTCGGCGGCTGGTATGGCGCGGGCCTCGACCGCGACAACCCGCCGATCGTGGGGCTGGGATCGGAGGGCGATTACGAGCTGCTGGCGCCGAGCCTCGACGCGCTGCTGGCAAAGCTGACGTCGCAGCAGTTCGACAAGGCCTGGAGCGACCTGTTGCCGCGCAACGAGGTCGAGCCCCAGACGGTCGAGCTTGCGCGCTGGCTCGCCGAGCGGCCGGCTGGCGAGCCAGTAGCGGCTGATGATGGGCCTTCCGAATTGCCTGATTTCCGCGGCTTTGTCGAAAAATGGAGCCGCGACCGCGAGGACTATTGGGCCAATCACCGCCTGATGGCCGAGCTCGGCTGGCGGCTCGCCGCGCATCTGCCCAAGGGCAAGAACCCCTGGGACAAGACCCATTTCGAGGTCGCGATCGTCGGCAAGCAATACGAGGCGCGCGTCTTGTCGCGCGGGCCGCAGCCGTTCGAGGAGGCCGCCTCGATCGAATCCCTGCTGCGGGATCTGCGCGAAGAGATGCGTCGCGCCCAGCCCGAGCTCGGGCTGTGGTACGCGATGAAATTCGGCCTCTATGCCGACGGCCGTGTCATGCCGAATTTCGAATACGACGTGCGGCCGACAATAGACGGCGAGCCCGCGAAGCTGTCCGAAGCCCAGGCCGATCTCGTCCGCGCACCGCGCCCGGAGCGCTGGGTGCCGAAATGGCTGGCGGCATCCTGAAGCTCGGAATCCCGCGATGCTGCCGCTCGGCCAGCCCGCCGAAATCTTCTGCTGTCGTGCCATCTTGACCTCGCGGGAACGGCACCTTCGATCCCCCTTGACTTAGAGCGCGCTCGAAGGGGTATCTGTACGTGCGTCAGTACGAGAACGGGCACACATGAAGATCGGCGACCTCGCAAAACGAACCGGCTTGTCGACCCACACGCTGCGTTATTATGAGCGCATCGGGCTGCTGCCATACGCAGACCGAGATCGTTCCGGCCAGCGTGACTTTGACGCATCGATCCTGACATGGATCACATTCATCGGTCGGCTCAAGACCACGGGAATGCCGATCCGGGACATGTTGCGTTATGCGGCGCTTCGTGATGAAGGCGAAGCTACCGGGCAAGCCCGGCGGCAGATGCTGGAAATCCACCGGGAACAGGTTCGCACGCAGATTGCCGAACTCCAGGAATGCCTGCTCGTCCTTGATACCAAGATCGCCGGCTATGCCGGCGACGAACAGAGGACGAAGGAAAATGACGCACGCCCAATCACCAGCCGAAAGCCGCTTCGATCGCGGCCAGCGGGCCCTGTCACGCATTGACGGCAGAGCCGGCGAAAAAGTCGTCGCCTCACTCGCCGACATCGCTCCGGATTTTGCACGATACGTGATCGAGTTTCCCTTCGGCGACATTTACAGCCGCCCGGACCTCGGCCTGCGCGATCGGGAGATCGCGACGATCGCCGCGCTGACGACGCTCGGAAATGCCGCGCCTCAGCTCAAAGTGCATATCGAGGCGGGTCTGAACGTCGGGCTCTCTCGCGACGAGATCGTGGAGATCATCATGCAGATGGCCGTCTATGCGGGCTTCCCGGCGGCGGTGAACGGGCTGTTCGCAGCGAAGGAGGCGTTTTCGGCTCACGACGGACGGCAGGTGTCGGGAGAAGCGACATGACCCGATTCCAGGTCGTCATGCCCGGGCTTGTCCCGGGCATCCACGTTCTCCTTACCGTGCGTCAAGGCGTGGATGGCCGGGACAAGCCCGGCCATGACGCTGTGGGAGCGTCAGTGCGCCGTCAGAACCCCGCGACGCTGCCGTGCAGATCGTATTGGTCGGCGCGCTCGATCTTCGCCGTGACGATCTCGCCGACGCGCAACGGGCGGCGGCTCGACAGGTACACCGCGCCGTCGATCTCCGGCGCATCGGCTTTCGAGCGGCCCTTCGCAACCGTCGGGCCGACCTCGTCGATGATGATCTGCTGGCGCGTGCCGACCTTGCGCTTGAGCCTGCGCGCCGAGATCTTCTGCTGGCGGGCCATCAGCGCGTTGTAGCGCTCCTGCTTGACCTCTTCCGGCACCGGGTTTTCGATCGCGTTCGACGTCGCGCCCGCGACCGGCTCGTATTTGAAGCAGCCGACGCGGTCGATCTCGGCTTCATCGAGCCAGTCGAGCAGGTAGGCGAAGTCGGCATCGGTCTCGCCGGGGAAGCCGACGATGAAGGTCGAACGCAACGCGAGATCGGGGCATTCCTCGCGCCAGCGCTTGATGCGCGCCAGCGTCTTGTCCTGCGCCGCCGGGCGCTTCATCGCCTTCAGCACCTCGGGGCTCGCATGCTGGAACGGGATGTCGAGATAGGGCAGCACCTTGCCCTCGTTCATCAGCGCGATGACCTCGTCGACATGCGGGTAGGGGTAGACATATTGCAGCCGGACCCAGGCGCCGAGCTCGCCGAGCTCGCGCGCGAGGTCGAGGAATTTGGCGCGGACCTGGCGATCCTTCCACGGGCTCTCGGCATATTTGAGATCGACACCATAGGCCGAGGTGTCCTGCGAGATCACCAGGAGCTCCTTGACGCCGGCGCCGACCAGGCGCTCGGCCTCGCGCAGCACGTCATTGGCCGGGCGCGAGACGAGGTCGCCGCGCAGCTTCGGGATGATGCAGAAGGTGCAGCGGTTGTTGCAGCCCTCGGAGATCTTCAGGTACGCGTAGTGCCGCGGTGTCAGCTTGATGCCCTGCGGCGGCACCAGGTCGAGATGCGGATTATGGGCGGGCGGCAGCGCGCGGTGCACGGCATCGAGCACGCTCTCATATTGCTGCGGGCCGGTGATGGAGAGCACGCCGGGATAGGCCTGCTCGATCGCTTCCGGCTCGGCGCCCATGCAACCTGTTACGATCACTTTGCCGTTCTCGGCCATGGCCTCGCCGATCGCCGAGAGCGATTCCTGCTTGGCGCTATCGAGGAAGCCACAAGTGTTGACGATGACGATGTCGGCCCCGTCATGCTTGCGGGCGAGCTCGTATCCCTCCGCGCGCAGACGCGTGATGATGCGCTCGGAATCCACCAGTGCCTTGGGACACCCGAGTGACGTGAATGAAATGCGGGGCGCTCTGTCCATGGTATCGCCTGGAGCCTAGATCTGAATTGTCCGGATTTAGCGATCCAACTAATTGAACCGATGGCGAAATTCAATAACTAACCTATGCGGCGCGATGCTAAAGCAGCCGGTTCCGATCGCGTGAGTGGAGGAGCCGAGATGAATTGCTCCAACGTGCACGTTTTAGTTGTTATTTTCTTTCTTGCTTGATTCCACGGAGCTAAACTGCGATGCGCCGTTTCATCTTCGGCATGGCTTTCGTTACCGCTGCCTGCGGCGCGATGTTTCCGGTACGGGCTGAAGTCGACAAGATCATCCATGTCTGCGATCGGCAAGAACGAGTGTGTCCGGAATTCAGGCCACGCGTGAAGGCACCCGATGGGTGGACGAGGGACGAGGCCGCGAGTCTCAAGTACGGCGCCTCGATGTTCGTGCCCAACGGGAAGACGTTCGGCAAAGCCGAAGTGATCATCTATGCCGAAGGCCGCTACAACAAGGATCGGACCGAATTGGTTCAATGGGTCGCAACAAGCGACAGGGATTGGGCGACGACATCCGGCGAGAATGCCAAGATCACCACGCTTCCCTCGGTGAGCCCCAAGATCGTTATCAACCGCTATGACAATCCGTCCCTGAAGGACCAGCCGATCGAAGTGATCGCGCATTACGCAGATCTCGACAAGGACGGCAATTCCTACATCGTGCGGCTAGCGGTCTCCGGCCTCAACGAGACGGCGGTGATGGCCGCCGTGCCACTTCTCGACAAGATGATCGTTGGCGCCAAGATTCCGTGATACGCGGCGCTCCGTCCATGTGGTCGCCCGGAGCCTGCATCTGAATTGTTCGGATATGCGAACTAACTAATTGCTCCGATGCCGAAATTCAATGACTAACGCGCGCATTGCGATACTCAAGTCATGCTCGCGCATAGAGAAATGCGGCAATCAGTGGATGGACTGAAGGTTCCCGATTGGGAGAAGCTTCGATCACTTCGTTGGCGCGCCCAATCGCCGAAGCGTGATTGCGCCACCCCTGCGCGAGGGGAATGCCAACGCTTAGCTGTCGGTCATGTCAATGGACAGCGCGCGCATGGGTTGCGCACCACCAACAACAAGAGGAAAGCATGACCAGCTTCAAAGTTTTAGGCGCGACGCTCGTTCTTTCCGCGCTCCTTGCGACGCCCGCCTCGGCATGGCAGTCGGCCTCGGAGCCCGCCGCGGCCGCAGCCGCGGACCCGACCTTCTCCATCTATTCGAACGATAACCGCGGATATTCTGCGTACGGGATGGTCTCGCCGGCGCCGCTCGGCGATGCGACGGGACTGCATAGGTTGGTACGGCCGCATCCCCGAAATCACACGGCCCGCGTCAGGCGCTACTGAACACCGACGTCGAATCGCCAGCCTTCCTGGTTGAGGGCCAAGGCACGACGTGCATCGGCCGATGCCTCGTCGTGATCTCCGACGAATACGAGCGATCGACTGCGTAGAGACTTTGACTGGGATTGATCGCCAGGACCGAGAGACGTCGACAGCCGTCTTCGCGCGGCATTTTTCTTTTCGTGGCGAGCCGGTCGAAAAGCTTACATTTGTTGTCTCAGGGGCACCAGAGCGACACGAAGCTGGCCTTGGGCGCAGCCGTCTAATCCATATCTGATCTGCCTGATTGACAGGTCTCGGCTAGTCCCAATTGCCCATAATTACAACCCTTTGCATGGGCGTCCGGCATGCTATGGATGAATCGCCTGCCGTGAGTGAGCCATGAGCGCCGAACAGTCGCCTAAAATCGTGATTGTCGACGAAAGCCCGATCCGGGCTGCGATCCTCGAGGAAGGGTTGCGGGAGGCCGGATTCACGCAAGTGGTCCATATCCGCGAGATGCAGAGCCTGCTGGCCCGTATTTATGCGGTGGACCCCGACATCATCCTGATCGATCTGGAAAACCCCAGCCGCGACGTGCTGGAGGCGATGTTCCAGGTCAGCCGCGCCGTGAAGCGGCCGATCGCGATGTTCGTGGACCAGAGCGATTCAGCCTCGATCCAGGCCTCGGTCGAGGCGGGGGTTTCCGCCTACATCGTCGACGGGCTCAAGAAGGAGCGCATCAAGCCGATCCTCGACCTCTGCGTGTCCCGCTTCAACGCCTTCGCAAAACTCCAGGAGGAGCTGGAGCGCACCAAGTCGCAGCTCGAGGACCGCAAGATCATCGAGAAGGCCAAGGGCATCCTGATGAAGGTGAAGGGCCTCACCGAGGACGAGGCCTATGTGCTGCTGCGCTCCACCGCGATGCGCGAGAAGAAGAAAATCGGCGAGATCGCCCAGTCGATCATCACCGCGTCGGAGATGCTGAAATGACCGCTCCCCTCCGCATCGGGTTCATCCCGCTCGTCGATGCCGCAGCCCTGATCGTCGCCGTCGACAAGGGCTTTGCTGCCGCCGAGGGTCTCGAGGTCGAGCTGGTGCGCGAGGTGTCCTGGTCCAACGTCCGCGACAAGCTCAATATCGGCCTGTTCGATGCCGCGCATCTGCTCGCACCGGTGGCGATCGCATCCTCGCTCGGGCTCGGCCACGTCAAGGTGCCGATCGCCGCGCCCTTCAATCTCGGCGTCAACGGCAATGCGATCACGGTCTCGCCGACGCTCCACGCCGCGCTGATGGCGGAGATCGACGGCGACCGCTTCGATCCGCTCGCAACCGCCAAGGCGCTGGCGAAGGTCGTCGCCATCAGGCGCAAGAACGGCGCCGATCCGCTGACCTTCGGCATGACCTTCCCGTTCTCGACCCACAATTACCAGCTGCGGTTCTGGATGGCCGCGGCCGGCATCGATCCCGATGAGGACGTGCGCCTCGTCGTGCTGCCGCCGCCCTTCATGGTCGACAGCCTCAGGAATGGCCATGTCGATGCGTTCTGCGTCGGCGCGCCCTGGAATTCGATCGCGGTCGATCTCGGCATCGGCCACATCCTGCATTTCTCCTCCGACATCCTCGCGCGCGCTGCGGAGAAGGTGCTGGCGCTTCGGCAGGTCTGGGCCGACAAGCATCCGGACGTGGTGGCAGCACTTGTCCGCGCGGCGGTGAAGGCGGCCGCGTTCATCGAGGAGCCGGCGAACCTGACTGAGGCGGCGCAGATCCTGGCACAGCCCGAACGGATCGGCGTCGATGTCGAGGTGATCCGGCGAACCCTGGTGGGACGCCTGAAGATTTCACCCGACGGCACCTTCCGCGAGAGCGGCCGCTACCTGCTGGTCGGACGTGAAGGGGCAGGGCGCCCGGATCCGGTCCAGGCCGCCTGGCTCTATGCGCAGATGGTGCGCTGGGGGCAGACGGCGCTGACGCCGGATGGCGTCAAGACGGCGATGGCGGTGTTCAGGCCCGACCTGTACGATGCCGCCGTCGGGCGCCGGCCGCCCGATGAAGCCCCCGCAGGGCTCGGTGCCTTCGCCGGCCCGGTGTTCGATCCCGGCAACATTCTGGGGCACCTGAAGGCCTTCGACGTGGGTCGTTGGAAGGCCTGATTCGACGCTGCCTATCTTTTGGGCAATTGTTCTCATCGACCAAATTTTAGGCCGACTGCTCGAATTTCGTGAGAGGTTCGAGGCCGGTACCTTTGCGGACGCTTCCGCAATTCTTTGAAATCGCGCGAGTTTCCAATTCATTGAAGCTGGCACGCAACTTGTATGTTGCAGTGCGGCCAGCTTGTCACAGGTGCCTGCTGAGCCGAGTCCCGCAGCAACGAAGCTGATCGGACCGTTGGGCAGCAAAGCCGGCTCCAGGGCCCGCCGCGTGCCTCGCGGGTCGCGCCAATGTCCGTCGATGCCACCGAGGTGGCCGCAGGAGCTTCGTACCCGATCATGAAACTCGATACCGTCTCAGTCGACTTCACCGACGAGCAGAAGCGCTATCTCGAAGGTTTTACGACCGGCCTCCAGATCAGCCGCGTCGGTCGCGGTCTAGGTGGTGGCGGCGCCGGCAAGGCGAACGCCGAGCCTGTCGGCCCCGATGCCGTGCACATCAAGGCGCAGGACAAGGTGATCGCGTCGGGCAAGAAGCTCGCCGATCAGGAGAAGTTCAAGCGCGACGAGCATCCCTTCGATGCCTATCCGCGGCTGCGCCAACAGGCGCTCGACAATACCCCGCCGAGCCCGGCGGATAATTTCCGCTGGCGCTATTACGGCATCTTCTATGTCGCGCCGACGCAGGACTCCTACATGAGCCGCCTGCGCATCCCGAACGGCATCATGAAGCATTGGCAGCTGTCAGGCCTTGCCGATCTCGCCGATGAGCTCTGCGGGCCCTACAGCCACGTCACGACGCGCGCCAATCTCCAGCTTCGCGAGATTCCGCCGAAGCACGCGATCAAGCTGATCGAGGGCGTCCAGGACCTCGGCCTGTGCTCGCGCGGCTCCGGCGCCGACAACATCCGCAACGTGACGGGAACGCCGACCGCCGGCATCGATCCGCATGAAATCATCGACACGCGGCCCTATGCGCGCGAGTGGCACTATCACATCCTGAACGATCGCTCGCTCTATGGCCTGCCGCGCAAGTTCAACGTCGCCTTCGACGGCGCCGGCAGGATCGCGGTGCTGGAAGAGACCAACGACATCGCCTTCACCGCCTATGAGGTGAAGGACGGTTTTGGCGTCGAGCCCGGCGTCTGGTTTCGTCTGGGCCTCGGCGGCATCACCGGCCACAAGGATTTCGCGAAGTACTCAGGCATCATCGTCAAGCCGGAGCAGGCGACCGCGGTCGCGGATGCCATCGTGCGCGTCTTCATCGACCACGGCGACCGCACCAACCGCAACAAGGCGCGGCTGAAATACGTGCTCGACACCATGGGCCATGACGGCTTTCTCAAGCTGGTCGAGGAGCGGCTGAAGACGCCTTTCGCGCGGGTGCCGGAGGAGGCATTCGCGCCGCGACCTGCCGCGGACCGCATGGCCCATATCGGCGCGCACAAGCAGAAGCAGGACGGCCTCAACTGGATCGGCGTGTCGTTGACGCTGGGCAAGCTCAGCTGCGACCAGATGCGGGGTCTCGCAAAAGTTTCGCGGGATCTCGGCGACGGCGAGATCCGCCTGACCGTCTGGCAGAACCTCTTGATCTCGGGCGTGCGCGACGAGAATGTCGATCTCGCCATCGCCGCGATCAAGCAGATCGGGCTCGCGGTCGAGGCCTCGCACATCAAGGCCGGCCTGATTGCCTGCACCGGCAATGCCGGCTGCCGCTTCGCGGCGTCCAACACCAAGCGCAATGCCGCCGAGATCGGCGACTGGTGCGAGCCGCGCGTTGCCATGGACAAGCCGGTCAACATCCATGTCACCGGCTGCCACCATTCCTGCGCGCAGCATTATATCAGCGACATCGGCCTGATCGGGGCGCGCGTGCCTGTGAACGAGGAGGACACGGTTGAGGGGTATCACCTCTTCACCGGCGGCGGGTTCGGTCCCGACGCTGATGTCGGGCAGGAGGTCTACCACGACCTCAAGGCCGAGGACGCGCCGAAGACGGTCGAGGGGCTACTCAAGGCCTATCTCGCCCATCGCTCTTCCCCTGATGAAACCTTCCTCTCCTTCGCGCGCCGCCATGACGGCGAGACGCTGCGCAAGCTTGCCGATGCACAGGTGTCCGCATGAACCAGATCACGCCTCCGCCGAAACTCGACATCATCCCGGCCAGCGCGCCGTTCTCCGACGCGCAGCGCTCCTGGCTGAACGGCTTCTTTGCCGGGCTGCTGTCGCCTGACGTCGCAACCCCGCTGTCGGCGGAGCAGGGCGCAGCCGTCATGCAAAGCGGTGACGGCGACGACGGCGAAGCGCCATGGCATGACCAGACCATGCCGATCGGCGATCGCATGAAGCTCGCCGAGGGCCGTCCCGTGCGTCGCAAGATGATGGCGGCGATGGCGCAGCAGGATTGCGGCCAGTGCGGCTACAATTGCCACGACTATTCGGAAGCGATCGCGAGCCGCAGCGAAGCGCGGCTCAATCTCTGCGTCCCCGGCGGCAAGGAAACCGCACGGATGCTGAAGTCGCTGTACGAGGAGCTGGACAAGGCCCCCGCGGCGAAAGCGCCCGAGAAGGCGGACACGGTGGCGGCGCCCGCCGTCACAGTGACCATCGCCGAGCCGGGCCGCTCGCGCGACAATCCGACGGAAGCGACCTTCCTGTCGCGCCGCCTCCTCAACAAGGGCAAGTCGGAGAAGGAGACCTATCACGTCGAGTTCGATCTCTCCGCGAGCAAGCTCGACTACGTGGTCGGTGACAGTTTTGGCGTGTTCGCGCGCAACGACGTCGGCCTCGTCGACCAGATCATCGCGCTGCTCGGCGCCTCCCACACCACCAAGGTCAACGGCAAGACGCTGCGCGAGGTCTTGATCGATGACGTCTCGCTGTCGCCGGCGCCGGACTCGCTGTTCGAGCTGATCTCCTTCATCACCGGCGGCGCGCAGCGCGAGAAGGCGCGGGCGCTGGCGCAGGGCGAGGATCCCGATGGCGATGCCGCGACGCTCGACGTGATGGCGGCGCTGCAAAAATTCTCCGGCACGAGGCCGCATCCGGAGGCCTTCATCGAGGCGCTGGAGCCGCTCCAGCCGCGGCTCTATTCGATCTCGTCCTCGCACAATGCGACGCCGGGAAAACTGTCGCTAACGGTCGATTCCGTGCGCTACGTCATCGGCAAGCGCAAGCGCGTCGGCGTGGCCTCGACCTTCCTCGGCGAGCGCATCACCGACGGCGAGAAGCTCAAGGTCTATGTGCAGAAGGCGCATGCCTTCGGCCTGCCGCAGGATCCGAAGACACCCGTGATCATGATCGGCCCGGGTACCGGCATCGCGCCGTTCCGCGCCTTCCTGCTCGATCGCAAGGCGACCGGCGCTCCCGGCAAGAACTGGTTGTTCTTCGGCCATCAGCGCAGCGATTGCGATTTCTTCTACCAGGAAGAGCTCAACGCGATGAAGACCTCGGGGCTGCTGACGCGCATGTCGCTGGCCTGGTCGCGCGACGGCGAGAAGAAGTTCTACGTGCAGGATCGCATGCGCGAGGTCGGCCGCGAGCTGTGGACCTGGCTTGCCGAAGGCGCGCACCTCTACATCTGCGGCGATGCCAAGCGCATGGCCAAGGACGTCGAGCGCGCGCTGGTCGATATCGTCGCCCAGTTCGGCGCACGTTCGACCGATGAGGCCGTCAGTTTCGTCGCCGAGCTCAAGAAGACCGGCCGCTTCCAGGCTGACGTGTACTAGATACAGCTCGGTCAAGACGAGGAAACTCGTTTCGATTTTGCTCGGTGCTGTAGGGGTGGGCAAAGGCGCGCCCTTCGCGCGTCGTGCCCACCATCCCTAAGTGGTGGGCACGCTTCGCTTTGCCCACCCTACGAGAGCTGTCATCCCAGCGTCATCCAGCGGGTTCCAACTGGCTTGGATCTTAACGAATAAGATTCTCGGAACCCGCAGCTCAAAAGAATTTGCGCCTGCGATAGGGCGCTTTCAGAGAAGGCGCATCGCTATTTCCGCCGCCGTCTTGCCTCCCGCCAGGGTTGATCCTTCATACTCTCACAAATGGGGCGTTGGAGATCGACCATGCGCGAACTATCGGCGGAAGCCAGGCTGCACTTCTACGCGCGCTCGCTCTCGCGTCGGAGCGGTGCGAGCATGCATCATGTTGCGCTCTACAGCGCGTTTGCCGTCATCGCCGCGATCGTGTTCGGCACGCTGTCGGTGCATCCGTTCTAGATTGTCATTCCGGGGCGGCGAAGCCGAACCCGGAATCTCGAGATTCTCGGGTGCGCAATTGCGCACCGTCGTCTGATGCTTCGCATCATCCCGGAATGACGACGACCCTCACGCCCCGCGTTTGAACGGCGCGACCTCGATCCCCGCTTCCTTCAACGCCTGACGAAGCCCGCGCGCGATGTCGACGGCGCCATGCGTATCGCCGTGGATGCAGACCGTGTCCGTCCGCATCTTGATGACCTTGCCCGTCACCGACACCACCGCGCCGTCCTGCACCATGCGCACCACGCGGTCGGCGATCAGTTTCGCATCGTGCAGCACGGCGCCGGGCTTCTTGCGCGAGACGAGGTTGCCGTCGTCCTCATAGGCGCGGTCGGCGAACACCTCGTGCACCAGCGGCAAATTGGCGTCCTCGCCGGCCTTCACCAGTTTCGAATTGGCGAGCACGACGAAGATCAGACTGGGGTCGACCGCCCTGATGCCGGCGGCAATCGCCTTGGCTGTCATGTCGTCCTCGCAGGCGACGTTGGAGAGCGCGCCGTGCGCCTTCACATGCGTGACCTTGTGGCCGGCCGCGGTCGCGATCGCCTGCAGCGCACCGATCTGATAGGCGACGAGGTTCTCGATCTCGGAGGCCTTCAGGCCCGCGATCGGATGGCGGCCGAAGCCGTGAAGATCGCGGTAGCCGGGATGGGCACCGACCGAAACACCGCGCGCCTTCGCCAGCTCAACCGTTCGCCGCATGATGTCGGGGTCGCCGGCATGGAAACCGCAGGCGACGTTGACCGAGCTCGCGAGGTCGATCATGGCGGCGTCGTTGCCCATCTCCCACGCGCCAAAACCTTCGCCGAGGTCGCAATTGAGATCGATCGTCTTCATGGGGTGCTCCTCTGGTCTTCTTGTCGTTTACGGCTCGGCCGTGACCTGCCAAGTCCCGGCATCCACGGCGCTTACCGCGTAGCCCGCGACATTAGCATCGCTGAGCGCCTCGATGTTGAGCGCGATGGTGTCGGAGGAGCGCAGCCGATCCGGAAGATTCTTGATCAGCTGCGCAAACTTGCGGGCCTCGTCCTGCGCCTCGGCCATGGTAACCTCAAGGAAGCGGAACGCGGTTCCAGCCGAGGTCTGCGCGAGGCGGCCGACATCGGCCGTGATCACGGTTGCGATCTTCGGATAGCCGCCCGACGTGCCCCGATCCATCATCAGCGCGATCGGCGCGCCGTTGCCGGGCACCTGGATGCTGCCGTTGACGGTGCCGTCGGAGACGATGTTGTGACCGTGCAGATGTTTGATGGCGGGACCTTCGAGCCGGTAGCCCATGCGGTCCGAGGTCGCCGAGATCTTCCACTCGCTATCCAGAAACAACGCCTTGTTGACGTCGTCGAACTCGTCGTCCTGCGGGCCCAGCAGGACGCGGATCGGACCTCTCGCAGGCTTCGGCAACTCGATGCGCAATTCGGGCGCGCCACTCGCGGCATCGACCGTGAACTCGTCGCCGGCCTGGAGCGGGCGCGGGTAGGGGCTGCCGAGCCCGGCGCGGGCATTCACCGCAAGGCTGCCGAACACCTGCTCGCCTTTGATCGCGCCTTCGATCGCGAGGTAGGTGAACGCGCCGCCGCGGGCAAAGCCGAGCGTCAGCGTCTCGCCGTCCTTCAGCGTCACCGACGTATCCATCGCGACCGGCTTCCCGCCGATGTCGGCATTGCGCGGCGCGCCTGATATGGCGACGCGCACGGCGCCGTCCTTGGCGGTGAACGTGGCGCCGAACGGGCCGATCTCGACGGCGGCTGCAAACGGATCATTGCCGACCAGGGTGTTCGCCGCTGCCAGCGACAGACGGTCCATGGCGCCGCTGACCGTCAGGCCATAGCGCTGCGCGCCGTGGCGGCCGCCGTCCTGGACGGAGCTTGCGGGACCGATACTGGCGACGACGAGCCGGCTCATGCGTCCACCCGCTCGGCGATGATCTCGCCGGCCTCGGCGGCGCGGTCCAGCTCCTCGAACGTCTTGTGGTCGATGGCGAAAAACGTCACGCGATCACCGGGTTCGGTCAGGAAGGTCGGATTCCGGTGGAGCTGATAGGTTCGCACAGGCGTGCGGCCGAGCAGGTGCCAGCCGCTGGGCGCGGCTAGGCACTGGATGCCGGCCTGGATGCCGCCGATCGAGATCGTGCCGGCCGGCGTCAGCACCCGCGGCGACTGCCGTCGCGACATGTGCAGGGATTTGTCGAGGCCGCTGAGATAGGACCAGCCTGGCGTGAAGCCGATCATCGCAACCTTGTAGTCGCCGCCGGCGTGCCGGGCGACGATGTCGTCGGGCGTGGTGTTCAGCGCTTTCGCGACATCCTCGAGGTCGATGCCATGCTCGCCGCCATAGGCGACCGGAATGCGCCAGCGCCGCGCCTTGGTGGCGGGCGGCAGCGGCTGGGTGGCGATCGGCAGGATCTTTTCGCCGAGTGCGTCGAAGCCGATCTTGCCGGGATCGTAATGCACCAGCAGCGAGCGATAGGTCGGCACGGTCTCGGTGATGCCGTCGATGGGGCTTGCTGCGAGCGCCTTGTCGAGCGCCAGCACGCGCTGGTTGGCGTCGTCGTCGATGGTGCGGCTGAACTCGACCGTGACGGCGCTGTCGCCACTGGGCAGAAGGCGGGGCGGGGGAAGCGTCGCGGCCATGAGCTGTCGAAGAGCTGTCGAAATCGGGCTTCTGAGAGAACGCGGGCTCGCCCTTGAGTTCCGCGTCTCCCTGCTTCGCGTAAATGCGCCCGCAAGTCCAATAAATTAATGCAAGGGGAGGCGATAAAGCCTTGTTATCGCATCGCATAACGGCCCTGCCGCCCTGCATTCTTGTGGGTCTTTTGGCCCTTGACGGAAACCGCGCACCTCGCAAGATGCGCGCGTTCTTTCCCGCACCTCGGAGCTCGTTCTCGTCCATGTCGCTGTCCCCCGAAGCCCGCAAGACCCTCGCCGGCATCACCACTGCCACCATCACCACGGTCCTGCTGAAGAAGGGCCTGCGCAATGTGTGGATGCGCGGCGCGCGTCCGCTGCGTCCGGGCCTGCCGCGCCTGGTCGGACCGGCCTTCACGCTGCGCTTCGTGCCGGCGCGCGAGGATCTGGCGACGCCGGAATCCTGGTCCTCGCCGATCTCGACCCGCACCGCGATCGAGGCGATGCCCGAGGGCTGCATCGCCGTGGTCGACGCCATGGGCATCACCGATGCCGGCATCTTCGGCGACATCCTCTGCGCCCGCATGATGAAGCGCGGCGTCACCGCGCTGGTCACCGACGGCGTCGTACGTGACGTCGAGGGCGTGCTCGGCACCAATTTGCCGGTGTGGTGCGACGGCTATGCCGCGCCGCCGTCGGTTGCGGGCCTGACCTTCGTCGGCTGGGGCGAGCCGATCGGCTGCGGCGGCGTCGCCGTGTTCCCGAACGACATCGTGGTCGCCGACCAGGACGGCTGCGTGCTGATCCCGCAGGCGATGCTCGAGCATGTGCTCAACGAGGGCGTCGAGCAGGAACGGATGGAAGCCTGGATCGTCAACGAGGTGAACAACGGCGCCGTGCTGCCAGGCCTCTACCCCATGAACGCCGAGACCAAGGCGCGTTACGCCGCCAGCAAGAAGTAACAACACTTTAGAAGCGAGGTACCCCATGGAGATTCACGTCGCAGGCACGCGGCCAACCCGCCGCGCGCCCAAGGAAAACTTCACCGGCACCGTGTGGCAGGATCCTGTGATCATGACGCCGGAGCCGGCGCACCTGAACTGCTCGCGCGTCTCGTTCGAGCCCGGCGCGCGCACCAACTGGCATCACCATCCGCTCGGGCAGACGCTCTACGTGATCTCCGGCGTTGGCCGCATCCAGGCCAAGGGCGGCCCGATCCGCGAGATTCGCCCTGGTGACACCATCTGGATCCCGCCCGGTGAGCTGCACTGGCACGGCGCATCGCCGACCAACGGGATGTGCCACATCGCCATGCAGGAAGCGCTCGACGGCAAGTTCTCGACCTGGCTTCATCCGGTGACGGACGAGGAATACGGCGCGCCGCTCGGCTAGCTCTCCGCTTTCTGCAAAATTCTGTGTCCCGGATCAGCGGTGCAGCGTTCCATGCCGCATCGCGTCCGGGACACACGACCTACATCCGCTCGGCAGTCCACGTTCCGGTGCACATGGCGCCGCGCCAGGTGCCGGAGCCGGACGTGCCGTTGAGGCGGCCGAAGCCGACCGCGCGCTTGATGCCGGTGCTCAAGGTGACATTGATGCTGCCGGCTTCCGCCACGCGGCCCGAGGCCGTCACCGCCGCGCTGCTCGAGGCGATCTGGCCGTTGCTGATGCCGATCGCGACCGTCGCGCCGTTCCCGCAGGTCTCGCTCGAGGACGAGATACGGACATTCCACGTGCCGTCGAAGGTGGAGCCGGCCGCATTGGCCTGCGCGAGCGGGAACGCGATGGCGACAATGCTGACGAAGAGACCTCTGCGAAATCCGTTCATGACACGCCCTTTGGGGTTGACCATGCGCCGACCGTCGCATGGCGGCGGAACCGGCGATGTGAGGGCTGTCACGTGTGCGAGATGCTGTGTGAGCTGCCGCACTTCGCGGTGATGCGGCGGAAAAAGCAAAGGGCCCTTGCGGGCCCTTTGTCTCCGTCAGAACGTCTGGCTCGAATTCAGTTCACCCGCGTCCAGGTCTGGCCGCCGCAGAACATGCCGCCGAAGGCGCAGCCCTGCACGCGCAGGCGGTCGGTGCCCTTCATTGCGATCGTTGAATCGTAGGTCGAGCCGGAGTTGGGATCGAGGATTCGCCCGGACCATTTCTGGTCCTTGCCGGGCTTCATGTTGATCAGGACCTGCTCGCCGTTCTGGTTCGATTTTGAATCGACCGAGTAGCCGCAGAGATTGTTGCCGCATTGCTCGATGCGGACCTTACCTTCCTTCTCCTCGGTGAGCCAGACGCCGAGCGGCGAATTGAGATCGCGCGCGGGCGCTGCTGCGGGAGCCGGCGGGGCGACGGCGGCCGACTGAGTGGGGGCGGGCGCTGGAGCTGGCGGCGGAGGCGGCGCCGGAGGTGCAGCAGCCACGGTCGGGGCCGGCGGCGGTGCCGCGGCCGGAGCGGCCTGCTGCTCGACCGGTGCGGGTGCCGGAGGCGGGGCGGGCGGCGGCAGCACAGCCGTCTCGGCCGGGGCATTGCTGGCGGTCGCTGCAGGAGGGGGAGCAGGTGGGGGCGGCGCGGGCGGCGGTGCTGCGGCCGCCGGCGCAGGTGCTTGCTCTGCGGCGGGCGGCGCGGCTGGCGGTTGCGGATCGACCTTGGCCTGCTGCGGCGGCTGCTTGTCTGCGGGCGTCTCGTTCTTCTTGGCCTTCTTGGCCTTGCCCTGGCCGGTATTGTCGTACACGCCGGGGATCTGCACCGTGCCGCGGTCCGGATCGATGCGGATGGTGCGCCCGCCATATTCGAAGGTGTACTGCGCTTGCGCAGTGGTGCTCGCCAAAAGGAATGCGGCCGTGGCCAACAGCTTCCTCATTTCCATCTCCCGAACAGGTGGTCCCGCACCAACGCTTACGCGCCGGCTTCATTCCAAAACGTGATCTAGATCACTGTCTCGGTATGAGTCGTCGTCCCGCTGTTCCGGGTTCAATAGGCCTGGGGCCGGTCCAAAGTTTGGCAGAGGCAGGCGACAGGAGGACGCGGCCTGGAGCGCCGTCCCGCTGGAATCGGAACGGGACTCGAGATCGAAACGCTCTAGTCGAACCAGGCGGCGTAGATCTTCTTGTAGCTGCCGTCTTCCATGGAAATGTGCAGCCACTGGTCGACGAACGCCTTCAGCGCCATGTCGCGCTGGAGCCAGTAGGCCTTCTCGGAGAAGTCGAACGGCTTGTCCGGATGCACCGCGCAAAGCACGCCCGAATGCTGCTTCTGCTGGTAGCGCGTCTCGGATGCGTCCGTCATCATCAGGTCGGCATTGCCCTTGGCGATCTCGTCGAAGATCACGGTGTTGTCGGGGAAGACCGTGATCTCGGCATCCCGAACGTTGGCACGCGCGAAACGCTCATTGGTGCCGCCGGGATTGACGATGACGCGGGTGCCCTTCTTGTCGATGTCGGCAAGCGTCTGGTACTTGCCGACGTCGGCGCAGCGGGTGATCGGCGTCTTGCCCTCGCGCATGATCGGCGTCGAGAAGAAGCCCTTCCTCTGCCGGTCGAGCGTCACCGACACGCCGCCCATGGCGATGTCGAACTGGTCGGCCTCGAAATCCTTCATCAGCTTCGGCCAGGCGGTCGGCACGAACTCGACCTTGACGCCGAGCGCCTTGCCGAGCGCCTCCGCCATGTCGACGTCGAAGCCGGAGAACTGCTGCGTAGCCTTGTCGAGGTAGGTGAACGGCTTGTAGTCGCCGGTCATGCCGACGCGCAACGTGCCGCGCTTGACGATCTCGTCGAGGCGCGAGGGGGCCGCCTGCTGTGCGTGCGCCGAAAGACTTGCCAGCAGGACCACGGCCAGAGCCGTCACTATACGAACGATCATCTCTTTTCCACCCATGCCCGAGCTGTCATTGTGCAGCCCTCGACGTGTGGATTTAGACCAGATGCCAGTTGCTGGCGAGACGGAATTGAAGGGAATCTTGTCGTGACGATCTCGATGTACGAGGCCTCGGTCGGCCTCTTCGTGCCGTATTTGCGCAACCTGTCGGTCCTGCTCGACAAGGGCGTTGCCTATGCCGAGGCGCGCAAGTTCAATCCGGCGGTGCTGCTCGGCATGCGCATGGCGCCGAACATGTACGACCTGGCCCAGCAGGTCGGCGAGGCCTGCCGCCACGCGGTGGTTGCGCCAGCGCTGCTGGCACAGTGCGAGCCGGTGGCGCTGCCGCCGCTCGAGCACGACATGGCCGGCCTTCAGGCCCGCATCGCCACCTCAATCGAATTCATTGAAAGCCTGTCGCGCGCCGAGATCGACGCGGCGGCGGAGCTGAAGGTCTTCTTCCGGCTGAAGAACGGGACCGAGCTGCCCTTCACGGGGCGGACGCTGCTGCTCACCAACAGCGTCCCGCAATTCTTCTTTCACGTCACGACGGCCTACGACCTGCTGCGGCACGCCGGCGTCGAACTCGTGAAGAAGGATTTTTTGGGAAGGAAGTAGCGCCAGGCTCGATGTACACCTCTCCCCGGTCGGGAGAGGTGTGCGGAGGCGTGCGGCCAGAGATGGGCCTTAGGCGTCGCCCTTGCGCTCGAGCTCGGCGAGCGAGCTGCGGCCGGCGATCTCGCTGCGCAGCAGCTCGAAGCGACGGTGCGCCTCGTCCTCGTGCTCGTCGACGAAGCGCACGGCGGCCTCGCTGGTCATCGGGCCGCTGACCACGGGCGCGGACTGTTCGCCGATGGTCTCGTGGACATAGTACTGGCCGTCGTCGCCGCGATGGACCGTCCATTTCAGGCGGATCGCCACCATCGGTCCGGGACCGACCTTGCTGTAGCCGTCGGCATCGGTGTGATCAGGCACCAAGGGCTGCTCGTCGACCACCGGATGCTCGTCGACCGCATGATGTTCGTCAGCATGTTCTTCATGTTCTTCGGCGGCCGGCTGCTCACCGACGACGACCTCGGTCTCGCGGATGATCTCGATTTCGCGGACGATGACGCCCGGTTCGGGGTCCTCCAAGATGCTCGCGATGGTCGCCAGCGCGTGGTCGGTCGGGTCGATCTCTGACAAGGGTCCATCCTCCAGCTCGACGCGGCTGGCAAGTCTGTCCCACTGCCGCCGCGGCCGGATATATTACGCGGGTTCGATTAAGGCTGAGTTGGGGCCCGATCTGCACCAAAATGGGACGCATTCTGGCCTTCCGAAGGCGGGCGGACCATGCATGATCCGGAAAAGTGTGCAGCGGTTTCCGAAAAGATCATGCTCAAACAATGAGCTGAAGCGCGATGATGATTTATTACGCTTTAGCTGCCCGCCTTCGGATTTGGCTCAGCTCAGCACGTCCTGATTGATGACGTTCTGCCTGATGGGGTCGCCGTCCAGTACGCTCAGGATGTTGCGCGCGGTCTGCTCGCTCATGCGCTGGACCGCCTCGACCGTGACGCCGGCGACATGCGGGGCCATGATGACGTTGGGCAGCGCGAACAGCGCATTGCTGACCGGCGGCGGCTCCACCTCGAACACGTCGATGCCGGCACCGGCGATCTTGCCCGAGACGAGCGCATCATACAGCGCCGCCTCCTTCACGATGCCGCCGCGCGCGGTGTTGATGAGGTAGGATTTCGGCTTCATCCGGCCGATCCGCGCCGCATCGAACAGGCCGACGGTCTCGGGCGTCTTCGGGCAATGGATGCTGACGAAATCGGCGCTCGGCAGCGCGGCGTCGAGGTCGGTGACCGGCTCGCAGCCGGCGGCCTTGATGTCGGCTGCAGGCTTGTAGGGATCGTAGACCTGAACCTTCATTTCCATCGCCAGGCAGCGCTTGGCGGTGCGGCTGCCGATGCGGCCGAAGCCGATGATCAGCACGGTCTTGCCGTAGAGGTCGAACGGCAGCATGCCGAGCCGGTCGGCCCATTTGCCGTCCTTGACGCAGGCGTGCATCTCATTGGCGCGCTTGGCCAGCGTCAGCATCATGAACAGCGCCTGTTCGGCGACCGAGGGCGAGTTCGCGCTGCCCGCGACCATCAACGGCACCTTGCGGCGGGAGAGGGCGGGCACGTCGACGGCGTCGTAGCCGACGCCGATGCGGGTCACCACCTTCATGTCCCTGGACGCCTCGAGCTCGGTCTGGCCGAAGGCGGTGGCGCCGAGCGCCACGCCATGGACCGGCGCATGGCTCTTCAGCAGGGCCTCGAAATCCTTGGCCGAGATCAGGTTCGAAAACTCGACGAGCTCGATATCGTCCCGCTGGGTGAGAAGGGCACGTGCCCCTTGCGACAAAGTTTGTGTAACGAAAATCTTCTTCTTGTTGGTCGCCATTGCTCCCCGCCTGCTCGCGTTTCTTGAGCCGGCCTCACAACACGACGCCGGTCTCCTCGTTTAGCAGGTGCATATTGTTGAGGTCCATCGCCAAACGCATGGGAGCCCCGTCCGTAGCGCCGGCATTGGGATCGACGCGGCCGCACACGGGCGTGCCGTCGAGCCCGAAATAGACCAGGGTCTCCATGCCCATCGGCTCGGTGACGTCGAGCACGGTGTCGAAGGTCTCGACGCCCGGCCCGAGATGCGCATGCGACTCGGTGAGATGCTCGGGCCGAATGCCGAGCAGCAGCTTGTCGGTGCGCGGCAGCGCGTTGTAGCGCGCGGCTCGGGCCGGCGGCAGCGCGAAGGCAATGCGGTCTGTGAGGCGGAGCTGGAGCGTGCCGCCGGAATCCTCGAGCCGGCACGGGATGAAGTTCATCGCGGGCGAGCCGATGAAGCCGGCGACGAAGCGCGTTGCCGGCTTGTGGTAGAGCTCGTTCGGCGTTCCGATCTGCTCGATGCGGCCCTTGTTCATGACCACGACGCGGTCGGCCAAGGTCATCGCCTCGACCTGGTCGTGGGTGACGTAGACCGTCGTCGTGCGCACCTTCTGGTGCACCTTCTTGATCTCGATCCGCATCTGCACGCGCAGCTTCGCATCGAGATTGGACAGCGGCTCGTCGAACAGGAACACCTTCGGATTGCGCACGATGGCGCGGCCCATTGCGACGCGCTGGCGCTGGCCGCCGGAGAGCTGCTTCGGCTTGCGGTCGATCAGATCGGTGATGTCGAGCAGGCGGGCGGCCTCCGTCACCCGAGCCTTGATTTCGGCCTTGGGATAGTGCTTCAGGCGCAGTCCGAACGACATGTTTTCCGCGACCGTCATGTGCGGGTAGAGCGCGTAGTTCTGGAACACCATCGCGATGTCGCGGTCCTTGGGCGGCACGTCGTTGACGACGTCGCCGCCGATCATGATGTCGCCGTCGCTGATGTCCTCGAGCCCTGCGATCATGCGCAGCGTGGTCGACTTGCCGCAGCCGGAGGGGCCGACCAGCACGATGAACTCGTGGTCGGCGATATCAAGGTCGATGCCGCGCACGGCTTCGACGTCGTCGTAACGCTTAACTACTTTCCGCAGAGCAACGTCAGCCATGAGTCATCAACCCTTTGTCGCACCGGCGGTCAGGCCGGCAATGTAGTAGTCCATCAGGAAGGCGTAGATGATCAGCGGCGGCGCGGCGCCCAGCAGCGCACCGGTCATGATCTGTCCCCAGTTGAACACGTCGCCCTTGATCAGCGTCGTGGTGATGCCGACCGGCAGCACGAGCTGATCCACTGAGGTCGTGAACACCAGCGGATAGAGGAACTGCGCCCAGGACACCGTGAAGGCGAAGATGGTCGCCGCGATCAGCCCGGGCAGCGCGACCGGGATGAAGATCCGCGTCAGGGTCTGAAGCCAGGAGGCGCCGTCGATGAGGGCGGCCTCATCGAGCTCCTTCGGGATCGAGGCGAAATAGCCGATCATGATCCAGGTGCAGAACGGCACCGTCAGGGTCGGATAGATGAACAGCAGCACGTACCATCGGTTGAGCAGCGTGATGCCGGTCAGGTCCTGGATCACCCCGAGCATCTTGAACAGCGGAATGAACAGAAGGCTGTCCGGGATCAGGTAGGTGAGGAAGACGCCGGTGGCCAGAGTCGCCGAGCCCCAGAACTTCATCCGCGCCAACGCGAAGGCCGCGGGGATGCTGATCAGCATCGTGATGATCACGACCGTGATCGAGATGATCGACGAGTTCCAGAAGAACCGCAAAAACTGGTTCGAGGTCAGGAGCTCGACATAGTTCGACAGCGTCGGGTGGAACACCCACCACGGGTTGGTTGCCGCCGATATTTCCGCGCTGCTCTTGAGCGAAGTGATCAGCATGTAGATCGGCGGCGTCAGGAAGAAGATCGCGAACAGCACCAGGAAGAAATAGGACCAGCGCAGCGCCCAGGCGCGGTCGCGGCTCATGCTGCCATACTTGACCTTTCGGGAAGGCCCGGCCTTGTCGATTGTGAGCGTGCTCATCAGGCTTCGTTCCCCCGCTTGGTGACATCACGCAGGATGAAGACCGCTGCGACGGCGAGGATCGGCACCATGAACAACGACACGCAGGCGCCGAGCGGAATGTCGCTGCTCTGGATGCCGACCTGGAACGCCCAGGTGGCGAACAGATGCGTCGTATCGAGCGGGCCGCCGGAGGTCAGGATGCGCACGATGTCGAAATTGGCGAAGGTGACGATCAGCGAGAACAGGGTGGTGATGGCGATGATGTTGCGCATCATCGGCAGCGTGACGTACCAGATCCGCTGCCACCAATTGGCGCCGTCGATCGCCGCCGCTTCGTAGAGCTGGTCGGGCACGGATTTCAGCGCCGCCAGATACATGATCAGGAAGAACGGCGCGCCGTACCAGACGTTGACAAGGATGACCGAGAAGCGCGCCCAGAAAGTGTCGCCGAGCCATGGAATCGGCCCGACACCGAAGAATGAGAGCGTGTAGTTGAAGGCGCTGTAGGAGGGGTCGAACAGCCACAGCCAGGCGAGCGTGCTCATCGCCGGCGGGATCACCCAGGGCACCAGCAACATGCCGCGCCATTTGCGCTGCTTCTTGCCGGGAATGTTATGGACGAAATGCGCGACGATGAAGCCGATCAGCGCCTTGAAGATCACGGCGGTGATCGCAAAGATGCAGGACTGCTTCACCACCATCCAGAACGTCTCGCGCTTGAACAGGAAGGTGAAGTTGCTAAGGCCGACGAATTTCGTCATCGCCTTGTTCAGCGTCGCCAGATAGAGCGAATAGAAGGCGGGATAGAGCACGAGCAGCGCGATCAGGAGGATCAGCGGCAGCGTCAGGAAGAACGCGACCGTGGATTTTCGGCCCAGCGCGTTGCGCAGGCCCGATCCCTTGCGCGCGCCCGCCGCACGGGCGAGGCGACCTTGCTCAACGACGACATCGGCCATGGCAGAGTCCTTGGGTCAGCTTTTCGTAAACTGTCGAGCCACGAGGCCGGCCATACCGGTCGGCTCCACGGTCATGCGGATGAGGATGCCGAGGCGATACACGCGCGCGGCGTCAATCGCCTCGGCGGAGTCCCGGCCTAGCTCCGCATGAAGCCTTCGCACTCGCCTTCGGCCCAGGCGAGCGCCTGATCCAGCGTTTCGCCCCGCGCATATCGCAGCGCCATCTTGGTCAGCGTCGCCTGGAAGTAGATCTGCTGCGCGATCTTGGGCGGCGCGGGCGACGCTGCGATCGACAGCGTCTGATGCTTGTAGGGGTCCGGATAGTGGAAGAGCGTTCCCTTCGGCGGCCCTTCCTCCTCCCACGTCTTGAACTTGGTCATGTTGGCGTAGGCCGGCAGGTCATAGCCGCCGCTCACCGCGACGAACTTCTCGATCGACGTCGGTGAGGACAGGTGAACGAGCAGGCTCTTGGCCGCCTCCTTGTTTTTGCCGAAGCTCCAGACGCCCCAGAAATAGGGCAGGTACGGCGCAAACCGTCCCTTCGGACCGGACGGGAAGCCGTGCGTCCAGCACTGTTCGGCGACCTGCGGCGCGTCGCGCTTGGCGACGGCCCAGGCGCTCGGCGGATTGAGGATCATCGCGCCGCGGCCGGAAATCAGCCATTTGTTGTTCGAGGCGTCGTCCCAGGACGGCGCGTCGGGCGGCAGGAACGCGATGAGCTTCTTGTAGAACTCCATCGCCTGGCGAACCTGATCGGTCTTCACCGTGATGTCGCCCTTGGCATTGACGAGCTCGGCACCGAAGGACTGGAAGATCGCGCCGGCGGTGTCCACGCTGTCGGTGGTCTCGCCAAGACCGATGCCGAATGCAAAGCCTGCCTTGTGGCAAGCCTCGGCCGCCTTCAGGAAGGTCTCCATAGTCCAGTTCTCGACCTTGGGCGGGCCGCCGGCCGGATACATCTCCTGCACGTCGATGCCGGCATGCTTTTTCATCAGATCGATACGGGAGCAGGGGCCCTTGATCTGGCTGCCGGGTGTCGCGGGTGTCGCGAGCCACTTGCCGCCCGACTGTCCGAGATATTTGACGGTGCCGTTCACCTCGCCGTTCTGCTTGATGAGCGGCTCCATGATGTCGTTGAGCGGCTCGAGATTCTCGGCATAGGCCTGCGGCCACCAGCTCGGCATCTGAAGGATGTCGTGGCCGGACTTGGCTTGTGCCTCGGCGGCGGCGGTCAGCTCGATCTTCTTGTTGTTGCTGGTGATGTAGTCGATGGAGACTTCGACCTTCTCCTTCGCGGCCCATTCATTGACGAGATCGGTCGAGGCCTTGTTGGCGCCCGGCACCCAATGGTCCCAGAAGCCGATCGAGAGTTTGCCGGCGGCGTAGGCGCCCCGGACATAGGGCGCGGTGATCAGCGCCGCGGAGGACATTGCAGTGGCAGCCACAAATTGACGTCGCGTCAGTTTCTTGCGTGACATCTCGTTTCCTCGCTTGGGTGTTTTATTGTTCTGGTGTTTCCTCTGGCATTCCCGAGTTTTGTTTTTGATTTTCTTCTTGGCGTTTCTTCTTGGAATTCTCGTTGACCGTTTCTTGTTGCTGCCGCCAGCGTCGATGGCAAATCAGGCGGGAGGCGGCAAATTGGTAGCGCGATCAGATCATGATTGATCGCGTCTGTCGAGAAAACCGAATGGCGACCGTCTAGAACTAACGTTGTGCCTGAAGCCGCGACGGTATCGCGCGGCCAACGTCAACCGTGCGCGCTCCTTTTGCGACGCACACTTCGCACAAGCCCGCCCGGAACACGCCGTGCGCAATTACGCCGCAGTTTCGAATAAGCCTGCATAACCGCTTCGCGCGAAAGACTTTTCGGGCGTGGACAGCGATCGGCTGCGTCTGGACCTCGAAGCGGTGAAAACGATAGAGTTGCAACCGGCGGGTGGCTCCCACCCCGACAGGCCAATCAGATCGACGATGGAGACGAGAATGATCAACCCGGCGCCGCCCGCGCGGCTTCACTTGCGGCGATGGTTCGCGCTGGGGTCCGTGCTCGCGCTGCTGCTCGGCGCCGCCGCGGTGGCGAATGCTCAAGGCTTGGTCAAGGGTGTTCAGGACGGCGCGGCGGCCGGGAACAAGGCAGCGGGTCCCGTCGGTGGCGTGCTCGGCGGCGCGATCGGCGGCGTGGTCGGCGTCTTCACCGGCGTGCTCGGCGTCGGCAACAACGGCAATCAGGCGCCGGCCGCCAATAAGGATGCCAGCAAGGACGCCAAGCAGCAGGGCGCGGGCAAGGACAAGGATGCCAAGAACGCCAAGGCGGGCAAGGGCGCCAAGGCGACCAAGGAAGCCAGGAATGCGCCGCAGGACGGCAAGGACAACAAGGATGTCACGGTTCTCACGCAGACCGGGGCGCCGCAGCTGACCGCCGATCAGATCGTCGCCAACAGCGATTCCTATATCGAGCGGATCAAGACCGAGCTGAACCTCACGCCCGACCAGGAGAAGCACTGGTACGGCTTCTCCAGCGCCATGCACTACCTCGGGCATAATGGTGCGGAGCGGCTCAACCTGCGGGTTGCGCGGGCCAAGCGGGATCCGCCTGACGACATCATCGAGCAGATGCGCAACGAGGCCCAATTCCTGATCGACCGCGCCGCCGACCAGCGCAATGTCGCCGACGCCGCCGAGCCGCTCTATTCGAGCCTCGACGACAAGCAGAAGCAGGTCTTCATCCAGGAGATGGTGCGCCTCAGCCACGAGCGCGGACTGGATTGATCAAGTTGAATCGGATCGGGCGCGCCTGAATTAACGGCACCGCCACGAATTCGTGAATCCTCTCCGCAATTCGGTTATGATTAGCTTCGCAAGCTGACTGCGGGGTTGATATGGCGGACGGACTCTCCGTTTTCCTGGTCGAAGACGAGGCGTTGATCCGGATGATGATCGCCGACATGGTGGAGGAGCTCGGCCACCACGTCGTCGCGGAAGCGGACAATGTCCGCGACGCCAGCGCCTTTGCCATGACCGCGCAGTACGATCTGGCCATCCTCGACATCAACCTCATGGGCGTCTACGTCGATCCCGTCGCCGATCTGATCGAGCGCCGCGGAAAGCCGTTCCTGTTCGCCACCGGTTACGGGCCGGAGTTGCTGCCGTCCTTGCTCCGGCGCAGGCCGATCCTGCGCAAGCCGATTTCGATCGATCAGCTCAAGGCGATGATCGATTCGATGTTTCCGGAAGCAACGGCGAAGGCGCCGCACTGAGCGAAGACGCCGCGTTGGCGACGGCGAAGACGCCGCGCCGAGAGTGTCAACGAAAATGGCCGCCCGTTAGGGGCGGCCATTCCCGGCGCAATAATCTAATTCCAACAGTCTAATTCAATGTCACATCAGGCCGGCGCTGAGGTCGATGCCGCGCGCCATCAGGCCGAACGAGGCCACGAGGCCCATGCAGCAGAACAGCACGACGGTCTTGAAGGCAGAATCGGCAATACGCGTTTCGACAGCAGCCGGCATCGCGGCGAGCGAAATCATGCTCATGTTCATTCCCCCCTTTGTGTTGACCCTGAATTGCATCAGGTGAGGGAACTCTTAGAGCAAAAAGTTTGACGCGAGCTTTCGAGGGATCGTTAACGGAATCGCAATCTGATCGCGGATTCGCGCGCCGCCACGGGACCGCCGATTCTCAGCCGCGGCCGTTCTTCAGCACGGTGGCAATGGTGTGAGCCGTCATGGCGGCCCGGTCCGAGGCACGCTGCGCCGCCAGCCGGTCGCGGGCCTTTTCCTCGATCAGGAGCTCGATCAGGGCGAGCCGCTTGTCCTCGTCGTCCGCCTCGGTCAGCAGGCGGTGATAGCGGTGATAGTCGAAGCCTAGGTCCTGCTTGCGCATGTCACGCCCCCGCAACTACGCTACACACTGCGCGAATTGTTTCTCATCGGAAACGAAGGGGCAAGCACGATCCTGCGTGGAACCGTGTGTGGACTGCAATCAGCTGTGAATTACCGGAGCCGAACGCGCGTATCTCAATCCGGATTGTGATCGGCGAACATCTTGAGGCCCAGGAAGCTTGCATCGGGCTTGGTGACCAGCCGCGTCGGGATGTTGCGCAAGTAATCCTGGAAGCGGCCCTTGGCCTCGAAGCGCGCCCGGAAGGCGGAGGCTGCGAGGAACTCCGGAAAGCGCGGTGCGATTCCGCCGGCGATATAGACGCCGCCGCGGGCGCCGAAGGTCACCGCGAGATTGCCCGCGACCGAGCCGAGAATGGCGCAGAACATTTCCAAGGTCGCGCGGCTGACGGGACAGCTGCCCTCGAGCGCCGCCTTGGTGATGGCTGCGGCATCGCGATGCCGCACCTGGGCGCCGTCGACCTCGGCCAGC
This sequence comes from Bradyrhizobium genosp. SA-4 str. CB756, assembly GCF_000473125.1. Lineage (NCBI taxonomy): Bacteria > Pseudomonadati > Pseudomonadota > Alphaproteobacteria > Hyphomicrobiales > Nitrobacteraceae > Bradyrhizobium > Bradyrhizobium genosp. SA-4. The sequence continues at coordinate 3,039,583 of NZ_KI421499.1, forward strand.
GCCTGGTAGAGGCTTTGCAGGCCGGAGCCGGACAGCGCGCCGCGCTCGATGGAGACGTGGCCGAGGCGTCGGCGCAGGCACGCGATCACGCGCTCCTCGCGCTCGTTCTCAGCCGGCAGGGTGGCGTGTCCGGCCTCGGTCACGACGGCCAGCCGTGCGCCATGGCGCTCGACCAGGCAGGATACGCCGAAGCCGGTTCCAGGCCCGACCACCAGCAACGGCTCTCCGGGCAGGCCGTCCTGTCCGCCGAGCGGGATCAGGTCGGCCGGCTCCAGGGCGGGCAGGGACCAGGCCACCACCTCGAAATCATTGAGCACGTGCACAGTGTCAAAGCCGAGGGCGGGCTGGAGCTCGTTGCCGTCGATGACCCAGGGGCTGTTGGTCATGACGCAGCGATTGTTGGTGACGGGACCCGCCACGGCCAGCACGGCGCGCTGGGGCGGTGCGCCGCCGGTCCTGCGCGCGAGAACATCGACAATGGCTTCCCGGACGGTCGGGAAATCGGCGACCTTCACATAGTCGATCGGTCCGGCCTCCTGGCTTCCGCCATCCTGGCTCAGCGCGAAGCGCGCATTGGTACCGCCGATATCGGCGAGAAGAATCTGTCCTGTCCTGCCGATCGTCATGACCATATGGCTTCCGCAGCTTGGTGGCTGCGGGAAACCTTTTCCTCCGCTCTATCGACGCAAATCCGCCTGCTGCGGATATCAGAGAATCCGCCCTTGGGTGCGGCTAGTCAACACGGACGCGGGCAAACCGTTTCATTTCGGGCACGATCCGCGACCAATTTGAACAGATCGCGCAACGCTTCGTTGGTTGCGAAGCCGTGCGGGAAGATCGACATTGGCAAAGAGCGTTCGGCGCCCGTCGCGCCGGGCGGATGGAACGGGACCCTGCGATGAAGATTTCAGACCGCGACGTGCTGCTGGTGATCGACGTGCAGAACGATTTCTGCACCGGCGGGGCGCTCGCCGTTCCCGGCGGCGAGAAGGTTGTCCCGGCCGTCAACCGGATTGCCCAAAAGTTCGCCAATGTGGTGCTGACCCAGGACTGGCATCCGGCCGACCATGTCTCCTTCGCGCCGAACCATGCGGGCAAGCAGCCGTTCCAGACCGTCGAGCTCGACTACGGGACGCAGGTGCTCTGGCCGACGCATTGCGTGCAGGGCACGGCCGGCGCCGCATTTCATCGCGACCTCGAGGTCACCTGCGCGAGCCTCGTCGTGCGCAAGGGCTTTCGCCGCGGCATCGATTCCTATTCGGCACTGTTCGAGAACGACCATCGCACGCCGACCGGCCTGCTCGGCTATTTGCGCGAACGCGAACTGAAGACCGTGTTCGTCGCAGGTCTCGCGCTCGACTTCTGTGTACGCTTCTCAGCGGAGGACGCCCGCAAGGCCGGCTTCGAGGTCGCCGTGGTCGAGGACGCCTGCCGCGGCATCGATCTCGGCGGCTCGGTGGCCGCAACGCATCAGAGTTTTCGCGACCTCGGCATTTCGGTCGTCAACCTCGAGGCGTTCCTGTGAGGATCGTGAGATAGCCATGGTGGAGACGACAGGCAAACAGAAGGGCGGGCCGCGACCGGTCCCGGACGAGGCGCTGCTGTGGCCGCTCGCGGCGGCACGGCTCGCGATGGACGCCTGCTTCTGGTGGGTGGAGCGGCCTTCGCCGGAGCAGAACGACAGCAGCCTGCCGTGGACGACACCCAACTCCGTCGCGCTGGAGCTTACGACCATGCGCCTGCGCGATTGCTCGCGAACGCGCTCCGGCCAGCCGGCTCTGGTCTGCGCGCCATACGCGCTGCATCGCGCCCTGATCGCCGACTTCGCGGCCGGCCATAGCGTGGCGCAGTCCCTGCAAAGCGGCGGCATCGACCGCGTCTATCTCACCGACTGGCGCTCGGCCTCGCCCGAGATGCGCTATCTCTCGATCGACAGCTATCTGTCCGATCTCAACGTCGCCATCGACGAGATCGGCGTGCCGGTCGATCTGATCGGCCTGTGCCAGGGCGGCTGGCTGTCGCTGCTGTATGCGGCGCGCTTTCCGGCCAAGGTGCGGCGGCTGGTGCTGGCAGGCGCGCCGGTCGATCTTGCGATCGAGTCCGAGCTCTCCCAGCTCGTTCGCAGCACGCCTGTGGCGGTCTACGATCAACTCGTCGCGCGCGGCGGCGGCAATGTCAGCGGTGAAGAGATGCTGCGTTTCTGGTCCAAGGCGCCGACCCGCGAGGATATCGCGGCCGCGTTGCAGAGGGACCTCACCGACGAGGAGGGCGCCGCGCTGCTCGCGCGCTTCGACCACTGGAATAGCGAGACGCTCAACCTGCCCGGCGGGTATTATCTCGAGGTCGTCAACTGGATATTCCGCGAAAACCGGATTGCCGCAGGCAGTTTCACCGCTCTCGGCCGTGCGGTCGATCTGAAAAATGTCAGGGCGCCGCTCTTCCTGCTGGCCGGGCTCGACGACGATGTGGTGCCGGCATCACAGGCGCTCGCCACCGCCAACCTCGTCGGCACGCCGCCAGCCTTCATCGCGGCGGCCTCCGAGCCCAGCACTCATCTGGGCCTGTTCATGGGTGAGCGGACCCACGCCCATGCCTGGCCGCGGATCGCCGAGTGGCTGCTTGACGACCTCTCGGGCGTGCTGGCCCGCAGCGCCTGACCGCGGCAGGTGCCGGGCAGGCCGCCCTCGCAAATCCGTTATGCATGATGGCGGATGGCCTGCACGGGGCGGGGTCGATGGGTTACATAGAGATTAAGGAGCCGTCGGCACCGGCCGCGATGAGATTTAAGGGTACGCGATGACTTTCCATTCGATCTACGCCCACGGATTTGCGCGCGTGGCGGCCTGCGTCACCACGTCCCATGTCGCCGATCCCTCGGCCAACGCGAAGGCCGTGCTGGAGGCGGCAAATGCCTGCCACGAGCAGTCGGTGGCCGTCGCCGTGTTTCCCGAGCTGTGCCTGTCCGGCTACGCGATCGAGGATTTGGTCAAGCAGGATCCGCTGCTCGATGCGGTCGAGCACGGGCTCGCCGCGATCGTCGAGGCCTCCTCGGCGCTGATGACTGTCCTGATCGTCGGCGCACCGCTGCGGTTCGGCAATCGCATCTACAATTGCGCCGTGGTCATTCACCGCGGCAACGTCCTTGGCGTCGTGCCGAAGAGCTATTTGCCGACCTATCGCGAATTCTACGAGGGACGGCATTTCGCCTCCGGTACCGGCATCGCCGGCGAGACGATCGCCTTCGGCGGGCTGCATGCCCCGTTCGGTACCGACCTGTTGTTTGCGGCCGAGGACGTGCCGGGCCTGACCATTGGCGTCGAGATCTGCGAGGATATGTGGATCCCGGTGACGCCGGCCTCGGAGCTCGCGCTCGCCGGCGCAAGCGTGCTGATCAATCTGTCGGGCAGCCCGATCACGATCGGCCGGGCGCGCTCGCGCGCGCTGCTGTGCCAGTCGACCTCGGCGCGCTGCCTCGCGGCCTACGTCTATGCGGCGGCCGGAGCAGGGGAATCCACCACGGATCTGGCCTGGGACGGCCAGACCTCGATCTACGAGAACGGCGTGCTGCTGGCCGAGGGGGAGCGGTTCCGCCAGGGCGGGCAGATCACCACGGCGGACGTCGATCTCGACCTGCTCAGGCAGGAACGCGCGCTGATGGGCACGTTCGACGACAACCGCCGCCAGCGCGAAGGTTTTTATCGCAGGATCACCTTCGCCCTGAAGCCGCCGGCGGCCGACATCGGCTTCCGGCGCAGCATCGAGCGCTTTCCGTTCGTGCCGAGCGATGAGAGCCTGCTCGAGCAGGATTGCTACGAGGCCTACAACATCCAGGTCGCCGGCCTCGTGCAGCGCATGCGCGCGACCGGCACCAAGCGCGTCGTGATCGGCGTGTCTGGCGGCCTCGATTCCACCCATGCCCTGATCGTCGCCGCCAAGGCCGTCGATCTGCTCGGCCTGCCGCGTGAGAACATCCTCGCCTACACCATGCCGGGCTTTGCCACCGGCAGCGAGAGCAAGACCAATGCGCTGGCGCTGATGAAGGCGTTGCAGACGAGCTGGCAGGAGCTCGACATCCGCACCACGGCGACGCAGATGCTGAAGGACATCGGCCATCCCTTCGGCAAGGGCGAGAAGGTCTACGACATCACCTTCGAGAACGTGCAGGCGGGCCTGCGCACCGACTATCTGTTCCGGCTTGCCAATCATCACGGCGGCATCGTCATCGGAACCGGCGATCTCTCCGAGCTCGCGCTCGGCTGGTGCACCTATGGCGTCGGCGACCAGATGGCGCATTATAATGTCAACGCCGGGGTGCCGAAGACGCTGATCCAGCATCTGATCCGCTGGGTGATCGCCTCCAAGCAGTTCTCCGGCGACGTCAACAAGACGCTGGCCTCGATCCTGTCGGCGGAGATCTCGCCGGAGCTGGTTCCGGTCAAGCCGGGCGAGACGCCGCAGAGCACGGAAGCGTCCGTCGGCCCCTACGAGCTGCAGGACTTCAACCTGTTCTACACGCTGCGGTTCGGCATGCGGCCGTCCAAGATCGCCTTCATGGCGCAGCACGCCTGGAAGGATGTCGCCAAGGGCGAATGGCCGCCAGCTTTCCCGACCGACAAGCGCAGGGCCTACGATCTTGCCGAGATCCGGCGCTGGCTGGAGGTGTTTCTGCGCCGCTTCTTCGCCTTCAGCCAGTTCAAGCGCTCGGCGATGCCGAATGGACCGAAGGTCTCGGCCGGCGGCTCACTGTCGCCGCGCGGCGACTGGCGCGCGCCGTCGGATTCGAGTGCGACGGCATGGCTCGAGGATCTCGAGCGGAACGTGCCGAAATGATCTGATCGGGCAAAACTGATCGGGAAGGATGCCCAAAACGATTTCGCGCCGTGCGGCTGATCAAGCCGGCGGCGCGAAATTGCATTCGATGCTGAAAGTGCCGAGGTCCGGAGTGCCTAGGAGTCCGGACCTCGTTCACCTTGCCCCAGCCTTCAATCCCCCGCCCCATGTGGTCCCCCAACCCCATGTAGCGCGATCAGAGGGTGATGCCCTTGGAACTGGCCGCCGATCGATGTCCCGCGATGTACGCGACATCGAAATAGGATTCCATTCCGGATCACTACGGACACGATTCAACTTGCTTCTGCGGCAAGTTGCACGGGCCTGCATCGACGCCAGCGCCGCTGCACAACATCGAGGCTGGCGATGCGCGGGATGTCCACATCTGCTCGACGCTGCGGAATCTCGGTTTCACGGGGCTGTCATTGAACTGGTCTAGCGCTGCTCCCGTCGTCGCTGACGGTCAAGGGAGCAACCCATGTCGAAGCCAGTGCTGGGCGCCGCGCTGTCCATCAAATCGATCCCCGCCCATCGCGACTGGCTCCTGGAACGTCAGCGCGATCTCGAAATCCAGGATTTCTTCCGCGCCGACCTGCTCGACAGCGATTGGCGCAGCACCGCGGCCGAGATCAAGCAGATGCTGTCGGGCCATACCGGCCGGCTCGGCATTCATGGGCCGTTCTGGGGTTTCAAGATCGACAGCCACGATCCGATGATCCGCCAGGCCGTCACCAAGCGCCTGCTTCAGGGCCTCGACGCCGCCGAGTTCCTCGGCGCGACGCAGATGGTGATCCATTCGCCGTTCACGACCTGGGATCACAACAATCTCGATCTCTATCCCGACAGCCGCAGCAACCTCGTCGAACGCGTCAAGGCGACGCTCGCCGAGGTGATCGCGCGCGCCGAGACGACCGGCTGCGAGATCGTGATCGAGAACATCGAGGACAAGGATCCGCGCGACCGCGTGCGCCTCGCCAAGGCGCTCGAAAGCAGCAAGATCCGCGTCTCGCTCGACACCGGCCACGCCAATTATGCCCACATCTCCACCGGCGCGCCGCCGGTCGACTATTACGTCGAGACCGCCGGTGACATGTTGACGCACGTCCATCTCCAGGACACCGACGGCTTTGCCGACCGGCACTGGGCGCCGGGCGAGGGCAACATCCCCTGGGTCGCCGTGTTCCGCGCGCTTGGCCGGCTGACGTCCAATCCGCGGCTGATCCTCGAGCTGCGCAACCACGACCACGTTCGCGCCGGCGCCGCGCATCTCGCCGCGCTCGGTCTCGCGGAATAGCCGATCCAACGAAGGGCAGGGGTTATCGTCATGACAAAGTTTTCCCGTCGCACCATCCTGAAATCCGGCGGCGCGGCCGCCGGCACGCTGCTGCTGCCGCGCTTTGCGATCGCGCAGGGCGACAACCGTCCCTCGGTCACGATCGCCGTGCAGAAGGTGACGAACGCCAACGTGCTCGACGTGCTGCGCGAGCAGTCCAATGTCGGCGAGCGCGTGTTCTTCTCCTCGATCTGGGAAGGCCTGATCTCGAAGAACTGGCGCGGCAACCTCGAGGCCGTGCCGGGCCTCGCCACCGAATGGCGCCGCATCGACGATCAGACCGTCGAGCTGAAGCTGCGCCAGGGCGTCAAGTTCCATAACGGCGACGAGCTGACCGCCGAAGACGTCGTCTTCACCTTCAGCCGCGAACGCATGTTCGGCGAGACCGAGGCCAAGAGCCGCACCACCATCCAGGCCTTCGAGAAGATCCCGACGCCGCGCCCGGGCAAGGAATTGCCGCCGGACGTGCCAGCCGTCGCCCGCCGCATCTGGCCGGACCTCGTGCGCGTCGATGCCGTCGATAAGTACACCGTGCGCTTCTACAACGCGACGCCCGACGTCACGATCGAGGGCCGGCTGCAGCGCTACGGCTCAGACATCATGAACCGCCGCGCCTGGGAGGAATCCGCAAGCTATCTCGACTGGGCGCGAAAGCCGATCACGACTGGTCCGTACAAGGTGGTCGAGCTCAGGCCCGACGTCTCGCTGACGCTGGAAGCCCACGACGAATATTGGGGCGGCCGGCCGCCGCTCAAGCGCATTCGCTTCCTCGAAGTGCCTGAGGTCGCGAGCCGCATCAACGGCCTGCTCTCGGGCGAATACCAGTTCGCCTGCGACATCCCGCCGGACCAGATCGCCGGCATCGAGAAGAATGCTGCGTTCGAAGTGCAGGGCGGCACCATTCTCAATCACCGCCTGACTGTGTTCGACAAGAACCACGCCGTGCTCGCCAACCCGCTCGTGCGCCGCGCCTTCACCCACGCGATCGACCGCCAGGCGATCGTCGACAGCCTGTGGGCCGGCCGCACGCGCGTGCCGAAAGGTTTGCAGTGGGAATTCTACGGCGACATGTTCAACGCCGACTGGAGCGTGCCAGCCTACGATCCCAAGCTCGCGCAGGATCTGCTCAAGCAGGCCAATTACAAGGGCGACCCAATCCCGTATCGCCTGCTCAACAATTACTACACCAACCAGGTCGCGACCGCGCAGATCCTGGTCGAGATGTGGAAGTCGGTCGGCCTCAACGTCCAGATCGAGACCAAGGAGAACTGGTCGCAGATCATGGAGCGCGCGCCGACCCGCGCCGTGCGCGACTGGTCGAACTCGGCCGCCTTCAACGATCCGGTCTCCTCGCTGGTCGCCCAGCACGGACCGAACGGCCAGCAGCAGCAGATCGGCGAATGGACCAATGTCGAGCTGAACAAGCTCTCGGAGTTCCTGGAGACCTCGACCGATCGTGAGGCGCGCAAGAAGGCGTTCCGCCGCATGCTGGAGATGGCCGAGCGCGAGGATCCCGCCTACACGGTGCTGCACCAGAACGCGACCTTCACGGCCAAGCCGAAGTCGATCAAGTGGAAGGCGGCGCCGGCATTCGCGATGGATTTCCGCGCCGGCAATTTCGAGGCGTAAGCGGTGTCGCCGCTGGTCAGCATCCGCGACCTCGGCGTCGCCTTCAACGGTGTCGCGGTGTTGCGCGGCGTCGATCTCACCCTGCAGAAGGGCGAGGCCCTCGGTCTCGTCGGCGAGTCCGGTTCGGGCAAGTCGGTGACATGGCTTGCCGCGCTCGGCCTGTTGCCGCGGCACGCGAAGGTCTCGGGCTCGGTGCGGCTCGACGGGCGCGAGATCCTCGGCGCGCCGGCCTCCGAGCTCGATCAGGTCAGGGGCGGGCGGGTTGCCATGATCTTCCAGGATCCGGCAAGCGCGCTCAATCCGGTGCTGACCATCCGCAAGCAGCTCTGCGAGGCGCTGGCGCTGCATCGCGATCTCTCGGGTGATGCCGTAAGAGCGGAAGCGCTGCGGCTGCTTAATCTGGTCGGCATCCCCGATGCGGCGCGGCGTCTGTCCGCCTATCCGCACGAATTCTCCGGCGGCCAGGTCCAGCGTATCATGATCGCGATGGCGCTCGCCGGAAATCCCGACCTCTTGATTGCGGACGAACCGACCACGGCGCTGGATGCCACCATCCAGGCGCAGATTCTGGAACTGCTCTCCACCATCCGTCGCGAGATGGGCATGGCGATGGTGCTGATCAGCCACGACCTCGGCGTCGTCGCGGAAAACTGCGACCGCGTCGCGGTGATGTATGCCGGCCGTATCGTCGAGCACGCACCGAGCAACCAGCTCTTTGCCGATCCCGTGCACCCCTATGCGCAGGGCTTGATCGGCGCGCTGCCGCCGCTCGACGGGCCGCGCCGCCGTCTCACCGCCATTCCCGGCACCGTGCCCGATCCCGCGCATATGCCTGACGGCTGTGCCTTCGCGCCGCGCTGTGCGCTGGCAGCCGAGGCGTGTGGTCTTGCGGCGCCGACCCTCGCGCCAATCGCAGAGGATCGCGCGGTTGCCTGCATCCGCGCCGAAGCCTCTCGCCGCGCGCTGCTCGGGATCGCCGCCGAATGAGCGCGCCGCTCGTCGAGGTATCCTCGATCTCGCGCAGCTATTCGATGCGCTCCGGCATGTTCGGCCGAGCGACCGCCGTGCATGCCGTCGACGGCGTGTCGCTGACGATCCCCAAGGGCGAGACGCTCGGCCTCGTCGGCGAGTCCGGCTCGGGCAAATCGACCACCGGCCGCATCGTGCTCGGCCTCGAGCCGCCTGATCGCGGCGAGGTGCGGTTCGGCGGCAAGCCGATGGCAGCGCCCGGTACGACTGCGTGGCGCGCGCAGCGGGCGCGTATGCAGATGATCTTCCAGGATCCGCTGGGCGCGCTGGACCGGCGCCTGGCCGTCGCCACGCAAATCCGCGAACCCCTGGACATCCACAGCCTCGGCACGCCGGCCGAGCGCGAGGAGCGCGTGCGCGAATTGCTGCGCGCCGTCGAGCTGACACCCGCGCACGGCGCGCGCTATCCGGGCGCGCTCTCCGGCGGGCAGCGCCAGCGCATCGTGCTGGCGCGGGCGCTGGCGACGAAGCCGGATTTCCTTGTCTGCGATGAGCCCGTCAGCGCGCTCGACGTCTCGATCCAGGCGCAGGTGGTCAATCTGCTGTGCGATCTCCAGGCGCAGCTTGGGCTCACGCTGCTGTTCATCAGCCACGATCTGCGCGTCGTCAGGCAGATCAGCAATGTCGTGGCCGTGATGTATCTCGGCCGCATTGTCGAGATCGGCAGCGCCGACGATCTCTTTGCGCGCCCCGCACACCCCTACACACAGGCACTGGTTTCGGCGTCGCCCGCACCGGGCCGCCGCAGCGCCGGCCGGATCGTGCTGTCGGGCGACCCACCGAACCCCGCTGCGCGGCCTCAAGGCTGCGCCTTTCATCCGCGCTGCCCGCGCGCCATTGCGCGCTGCGCGGGCGAGGTGCCGGCGCTGTCGGCTGTTGGCGGTGACCGGCAGGTCGCCTGCCATCTCGTCACAGGGCCGCAGGCCGAAACCCGGGACGCAGCGTGATGGGACGCTATTTCGCCATTCGCATTGGACGCGCCGCGCTCACGATCGTGCTCGTCGTCACCTTCGCCTTCGTCGTGCTGCGGCTGTCAGGCGATCCCGCGCTGATGATCTTGGGACCGGAGGCGCCGCCGGAAGTCCTTGCCGCCTTCCGCAAGGCCTGGGGCCTCGATGATCCCATCTGGTTCCAGTATCTCGATTACTTCGGCGCCATCGCCAAGGGCGAACTCGGCCGCTCCATGCGCGACGGACGGCCCGCAATCGAGCTCGTGCTGGAGCGCATCCCGGCCACGCTGGCGCTGACGTTGCCAGCCTTCGTGTTCAAGGTCGCGCTCGGCATTCCCGCCGGCATCTACGCCGCTTTGCATCGCGGCTCGGCGATCGATCGCACCGTGATGATCACGGCGGTGGCGGGTTTCACCGTGCCGAGCTTCGTGCTGGCGCTGCTGCTCGTTCTCGTCTTCGCCGTGCAGCTCGGCTGGCTACCCTCGGGCGGACAGGACAGCTGGCGGCACGCCATCTTGCCGATCACGACACTCAGCCTCGGCGGCGCCGCGGTGCTGGCGCGCTTCACCCGCAGCGCCATGCTGGAGGTGCTTGGCCAGCCCTATATCCGCACCGCCTCGGCCAAGGGCGTGCCGTGGCGCAAGGTGGTGACCTCGCACGCGCTGCCGAACGCAGCGATCCCGACCGTGACCATTCTGGGCTTCATGGTGGGCACGCTGATCGCGGGCGCGGTCGTGGTCGAGAGCGTGTTTGCCTGGCCGGGAGTAGGGCGCCTGCTCGTGGTTGCCGTCGCCAACCGCGACCTCGCCGTCGTGCAATGCATCCTGCTGCTGGTCGCGATGACCATGGTGACGTCCAACCTGATCGTCGCCTTCCTCTACGGTTTCCTCGATCCGCGGCTGCGCGCCAAAGGGGCGCACGCATGACCGACGCCACGCTGAAGGACACGGCCGTCCGCCGCCGCATCAGCCTGCCGGCGATCCCGGTCTCGGTCGCGCTCGCGATCACCTGGATCGTCGCCATGCTGGTGATCGCGGCCTTCGCCGAGAAGATCGCGCCCTATGGCTACACCCAGCTCGACCTCCGCAACCGGCTCTCGGCCCCCGGCAATATCGCGCATTGGCTCGGCACCGACGAGCTCGGCCGCGACGTGCTGTCGCGTCTTCTGGTCTCGATCCGCATCTCGCTGCTGATCGCGTTCGGCGCGACCGCGATCTCGGCGATCGTCGGGACCACGCTCGGTTTCCTCGCCGCGCATTTCCGGGGGGCCGTCGAGCAGCTCGTGCTGATGCTGACAGACTTCCAGGCCAGCATGCCGTTCCTGATCATGGCGCTCGCCGTACTCGCCTTCTTCGGCAATTCGCTGCCGCTGCTGATCGGCCTGATGGGCCTGTTCGGCTGGGAGCGCTACGCCCGCATCGCCCGCGGCCTTGCCATCTCGGCCAATGCGCAGGGCTACGCGGCCGCGATCCGCCAGCTCGGGGCCACGCCGTCGCGGATTTACCTCCGGCACATCCTGCCGAACATCGCCTCCACCCTGATCGTCTCGACCACGCTGGTCTTCCCCGAGGTGATCCTGATGGAGTCGGGCCTGTCCTTCCTCGGCCTCGGCGTGCAGCCGCCGATGACCAGCCTCGGCAACATGGTCGGCTATGGCCGCGAGTACCTCACCCGGGCGCCCTGGATCATGCTGGCGCCGGCGACCACCATCGTGGTCACGACGCTGGCCGTCTCCGTGATCGGCGACTGGCTGCGCGACCGGCTCGATCCGACCCTGCAATAGGGCGACCGGCCTGCGGCGTGTGCCGATTTGCCTAGCCTTGGACTTCCGGCGTCCTGCCGCGGCCGAGCGCGAATTGACCGACCGGGCCCTCGATATGCAATTCCAACTCCGTCATTTTCGCGAACAGATCGATGTTGGTGCTGCCGATGGCGCAACCGCCGAGGCCCATATCGGTCGCCGCCAGGTAAAGCGTCTGAATCAGGCTGCCGACATCCTTCAGGATCAACGAATATGCGATTGAGCTGTATTTCCAGGAGACCCGCCCAAAACGCGCCGCGATCGTGATGAGGATTTGCGGCTGAGCGGGCGCGTCCATGGCGAACTGGGCAGCCGCCAGTTGCGCCTGGAGTTGTTGGGGGGAAGCGCTGATCGCGACCAGCGCGTGGCTCCCTGCATCGTAGTGGTAGAGTCCGGGCGCAAGCCCGTCGCAGTTCGCGACGGTAAGGTACAATTCCAGCTCGTACGCGCTCCCCGCCGACGGATAAGGCCTCGTGCTGTAAGGGACCTCGGGACCGCCCTCGAAATACGGCCCGCTCTTCCATTCGGACACGACGCGCGCGGTGGTGTCGAGAAACTGCGCGAGTTCGCCGAGCGTGACCGGATTCTTGTCGTCGAAATCCCGCGTTGAATGGCGTTCGCGCAACAGCTTCGGGAAGCGGGAGTTCGGCTCCGGCCAGGAGAATTTGCGCAGGTCAATCTTGCTGCCGGCCCAGGGTGGCCGCACCGCCGGCGACGGCGGAACGACGTTCGCATAGGTGAAGGCGGCGCCGACCGGATTGGCTTGCCGACCCTCCGTGCTCCGCGTGTGAAACACCAGATCGTGGAAATCCCAGAGTACGAGGTTGCCGTCGCCTTCGTTCACGCGCAGGCCTTCTCCGTCTTTCGCACCGAGCTTGAGCAGGATCTCGCTGTCGAGCAACAGTTCGAGCAGGGGGACGGTGGAGGAGGCAATCTTCTGGTTGAGCTCGCCGATCTTCCGAGGCTGCGACAGCGCAGCGAAGGTCGCGGCGATGGCGGGATCGCCAATCCGGAACAGCGCGCCGGCGCGTGGCGATTCCAGCACCATCTCATTGCCGCGCCGGCGCAGATAGGCAAAGCGCGACAACACAACGGTATCACGGCTGCCCAGCTTCGCGCGCCGCGGCCAGTAGTCGGGGACTTGAGGCTCGATGACCACGAAGTCCTGCGTGTTATGCGAAGAGGAGAGGCGGTATTCCAGAAGCCCCTGCCGCGCCAGGCGATGCACCAGGGCGTCGATTTCCCTGGCGACGACACTCTTGCCTGCAAACGAAGCGAGCGGAAGACCGGTACTTAGATGTCGGGCGCGGTCCATCGCGGCCGCGCTGAATTGTCCGAGGTTGACGGAATAGTCGCCCAGAAAGGCGGCGATGTTTCCGTCCGGCTGCATCTGGAGGGAGAAGCGATGGCTCAATCGGGCAGCAATGTCTGGCGCGATCTTCCTGGTCGGCTTTTTCCCGGGAGCGCGCACGAAAGAGCAGCCTTCAGGTATGTGGCAGGAATGAAGTCAGATCGCTTTCCGGTCGCGGCCGGTCCAACAATCCGAGCTTCACCGGCACATCGTAAAGGCGGCCCGGTGCGAAGCGGCGATAGAAATGACGCAGGCCGGGAACGAGCACTCTGACGACGGGAACCTCGACGTCGGGACGTGTCTGGTCGAGGACGAGGAAATCGTAGCCTGCACGGGCGGCGATCTCGACGCAGGCAATGACCTGGTCTCGCGTATTGTCGTGAAGCTTGAGGCTCGGCGCCGGGGGGATGATAGGGCGATCTCTCGGTGTCAGGAACGGGTAGTCTTCCAGACGCAGCGGTGTGACACCGTCGAGGGTCGGCTTCTCGCCGCTCGCGCCGCCCATCATGCCGACCGACATGAATTGGGTCAGCTCGGTGAGGGAGCGCAGCAGGGCTATGCGGCGGTCGAAATGCGCGCCGGAGCCGAACTCGATATTCTCGTGTCCATTCTGCATCCAGTGCATGATCGCCACGTAAGTCGGAATGCCGAGATCGGTGGTGATGTCGAGCACCCACAGCTTGCGCCCGGCTTCCGCAAATTGAGTTTGGAGATCCCGGACGTAGAAGTCGTCGAACTGCTCGAGGTCGACTTCGGCGCGCTGCACCCGGTTGTACCACCAGATCGCGTAGGCATCGCGCTCTATCAGCTCGAGGAAGCCCTGGACAATCGCTTCGTCGCGGGTGTTGCCGGCCGCGCAGCCGTTGGAATCCGTGTGAAAGCCGCCATAAAAGAAATACAGGAGACCCGTCGGCAGATATCTGAAGCGTTTGTCGCGCAGCGATGAGACCGGCGACCACTCGGTCCTCGTCGCGGGATCGAACGGCTCGGGCACCGGATGGGGATCGTCCGGTCGCTGGAGAAACCTGTTCTTGAACTGCGTTTCGCTGAAGAGCTGGACATCGTTGGGAAGAAGCGCGTCGCCAGGAGCGAAATCGTCAAATCGACGCGTCGTCCTGATCTCATCGCCCTGGAAAATGCCCGAATAGCGTTCGATCGATTCCATCAGCGCGCTGGCTTCGCCCTGCTCGGCGGTCGAGCCCTTGCCAAAGCTGCCGCCGCTCAATCCGGACCTGAGCTGGTCGATGCTGTGGGCCGGCGCGGAGAAATTATGCTGGGCGAAATAGTTGGTGTTCATCGGCAGATCGACGTCGATCCGCTCGAGCCTGGACACCACGCCTGTCAGTGGGCTCACATGCTTGCGGAAGCGCGACACCGTCGAGCGCGATGTCACGGTGCGGTATCCACCGCTGGTCATGACGAGCCTCTTGCCCTCGGCAATCTCGACCAGGGCCGGAGATCGGCGCGGGTTGTTCAGCTTCCTGCTGCCGCAGGTCGGACATTGCGGGCGTCGCGTCACGTAGTGCTTGGCGATGGCGGCGCCGGTCAGGTCGAAGCTTGCGATGTGATCGCGCAAATCGGTGCGAAAGCCCGAGGCAATCGCCTTGGCGATCTCGACGGCCGCAAAATGGATTCCCGCTTGGCCGACGCTTTCCCTGACGAGCGGCGATGTGGCAACCGCATGCGCCGGTCCCCGGTCGAGAAATCCCTTGATCTCCCGATTGCGGATCATGCGATCGAACAGGCAGGTCCAGCAGGCGCTCTCGCCCGGTTTGAACACGGGCCCGACCAGCGGAAACGGACCGGATGGCTGGACCAGCAACCAGGGCGTCTTGGCGGCCACTCGTTCTTGGTTCAGTTCAGCAAGTCGCCGGTCGAGATAGTCGTTCGCCAGCGTGATCGTGAACTTCGGCGCTCGCTTGGCGATTTGAACCCCGAGCTTGCTCAACGCCGCGGTCAGCTCCTTGGCGCCTTTGACGTCAATCGACTCGACCTGTACCGGGCAATTGCGAAGATTCTGCTCCGCGATCTCCAGGGGCATGCCTAGGCTTGCCAGGAAACCAGCGACGGCACCGTCAAACGCTTTCGAGGTCGCTGCAACGACATATCGGCGATCGAGGAGCCGCTTGATCGCTTCCTCGATCTTGTCGGCCGGAAAGTGCTTCGAAAGCTGGCGAATGATCTCCGACCAAGCCTTGCCATGTTTTCCGATCGCGGTGGCCAAGGCACAGTAGAGCTCGCCATGCAGGAAGAACTTGCGATCCTCGGAATAGAGGCAAACCGCATCGGGAGGCAGTACGTAAGCGGTGAAGTTCGGTGCAAATCGGAGAACGTCTTTGCGGGTCTGCCGCGCAACGCGGGTCTTGCGAGTTGCAGTCATTGAGTCAGCACGCTGATCCTGTTGCCGTCACGCTGGATCCCCGGCGCAAGACGGATCGTCGCGACCGCGCGCCGGCATTTTCCCGGAGAATTGAAACGAATTCAGCTGCCACCCGCAAGCTGCCGATGCAAGCATCGGAGCGAAATCAAGCAATTGGCCGGCCCCTTTCTTGAGGCCGGCCAATGACCTATCAACCCGTGAATTTGACATTCGGAGCGCGCCGAGGCCTAGCACCAGCGGCAGCGGCCCCACGATGCGCAGCAACCCGCGCATGATACGGCGCATCCCACCACACCGACAGCACAGCCAACTGCGCAACCTGCACATCGGCAACCGACGCCACATCGGCAACCACGGCAACCCCGACAGCCTCCGCAGCCGCGGCAACCGCCGCATCCACGCCACGCCAGCTGCACGCGGCTGCCGGCGTTTTCCTTGTCGAAGAGATGGAAGGTGGCGAGGCTGACGTCAGCCATTTCCTCGTCATCGAGCGTGATTGCCTGACCCGTTCCAAGGTGCGGCAATTGCTGCACGTCGGGTGTCGGCACGGCGGACGCCGATGCGCCTCCCGCCAGCGAGAACGTCAACCCTGCGGCTCCGAACGCCGGCACGGCGACTTTGGTTACCCGCTTCTTCCGTTTAGAAGTCTGCTTCGCCTGCCGCATGGTCCAACCTCCGAGCATTGCTAGAAGCATCCCAGCCGCGGTAAGTCTACGCTCAGGAAATAACACGAGCAAGAATTACGCGCACAAAAGCGCGGCGCTGCGCGTTCAGAATGTATTCATCTTCATGAACGGCATCGGCACGGGCAGTTGACGCAGGGCATCAACGATCGGCGCTGTTGGTGCGCGTGCAGCTTGGTGCAGTGCCGCAAGCGCATCGAATCTTGAACGGAGAGGTCCGCGTGGCAGATCAATCAGGGCGTTTCGCTTGGTATGAACTCCTGACCACGGATGTCGCGGCGGCCGGCGCATTTTATCGCAAGGCCGTCGGCTGGGGCGTGAGGGATGAATCGACCCCCGAACTGCCCTACATGGTGTTTCGTAGCGGCGGCGCTCCGCTGGGCGGACTTATGGATATCCCGGAAGAGGGGCGGAGATTGGGGGCGACGCCGAGATGGATGGGATACGTCGCCGTCGACGACCTGGACGCAACCGCCGTGCAGATCAGGCGCCTCGGAGGCAGGATCCTTGTGCCGCCGACCGACACCAATATTGGCCGCATAGCAGTCGTTGCCGATCCGCAGGAGGCGACGTTCGGGCTGATCAAAGAACCAACCTATGGCCGACGGAAACCGGGCCGGCTGGACGAGCAGGGGCGCGTAGGCTGGCATGAGTTGCTGGCCGCCGACCGGACCGTGATCTTCGATTTCTACAGAGAACTATTCGGTTGGCAGAAAGCGGACGCTCAAGGCGAACCAGCGGCCTGGTATCAATTGTTTTCGGCGGGTGGGCAGACGGTCGGCGGCATGCTCACGAAACTTCCGAGCGTGACGCAGCCGAGCTGGTTGCATTACTTCAACGTCGACGACATCGGTGCTGCCACGAAACATGTGAATGCTGGCGGAGGCCGGATCCTCCAGGGTCCGATCGAGTTGCCCGATGGCTGCTGGATCGCACGATGTGTCGATCCCCAGGGTGCCCTGTTTGCATTGCAGGGCGCCCGAGGTCAGACAAGCATTGAGCCATCCTCGGCTTCGGAAATCGGCTGGTCCGCCAAGTGGGGTGGCATTGCCTCCCAGGGGAGAATTGTGCTGCCCAAGCCGGAGCGCTAGCCACAGCGTCTCTCCGGCGCTGACCCGAGCTTGCAATAGCCCGCGCCGGGAGCAGGGGAGGCCTGCGAAAGGCCGATCCGGCCCTGTCCGGCCCAAGTTCCCGTTGCACCTGATCACCCCGTGCGCTATCCGGCCGGAAAGGCCTGAGGCGGCTCCATATTTTCCGCTCAGGCACCCAAACCCGAGGACGGAAACCGCCATGCCAGCCTATCGCTCCCGCACCACCACCCACGGCCGCAACATGGCGGGCGCCCGCGGCCTCTGGCGCGCGACGGGCATGAAGGACGCAGATTTCGGCAAGCCGATCATCGCGGTCGTCAACTCTTTCACCCAGTTCGTGCCCGGCCATGTCCACCTCAAGGACCTCGGCCAGCTGGTCGCCCGCGAGATCGAGCAGGCCGGCGGCGTCGCCAAGGAGTTCAACACCATCGCCGTCGACGACGGCATCGCCATGGGCCATGACGGCATGCTCTACAGCCTGCCGTCGCGCGAGCTGATCGCCGACAGCGTCGAGTACATGGCCAACGCGCACTGCGCCGACGGCCTCGTCTGCATCTCCAACTGCGACAAGATCACGCCCGGCATGCTGATGGCCGCGCTGCGGCTCAACATCCCCGCCGTGTTCGTCTCGGGCGGCCCGATGGAGGCCGGCAAGGTCAAGCTGCAGGGCAAGACCAAGGCGGTCGACCTCATCGACGCCATGGTCGCCGCGGCCGACTCCAAGGTCAGCGACGAGGACGTCAAGGTGATCGAGCGCTCGGCGTGCCCGACCTGCGGCTCCTGCTCGGGCATGTTCACCGCCAACTCCATGAACTGCCTGACCGAGGCGTTGGGCCTGGCGCTCCCCGGCAACGGCTCGGTGGTCGCAACCCACGCCGACCGCAAGCGCCTGTTCGTCGAGGCCGGCCACACCATCGTCGACCTCGTCCGCCGCTATTACGAGCAGGACGACGCCTCCGTGCTGCCCCGCAACATCGCGAACTTCAAGGCGTTCGAGAACGCGATGACGCTCGACATCGCGATGGGCGGCTCGACCAACACCGTGCTGCATCTGCTCGCCGCCGCTCATGAAGGGCAGGTGGCCTTCACGATGCAGGACATCGACCGGCTGTCGCGCCGCGTGCCCGTGCTGTGCAAGGTCGCGCCGTCGGTCGCCGACGTGCATGTCGAGGACGTGCATCGCGCCGGCGGCATCATGGGCATTCTCGGCGAACTCGACCGTGCCGGCCTGATCGACACCTCGGTCTCGACCGTGCACGCGCCGACCATGAACGATGCGCTGGAGCGCTGGGACATCAAGCGCTCCAAGAGCGAGGCGGTGCGCACTTTCTATCGTGCCTCGCCCGGCGGCATCCCGACCCAAGTCGCCTTCAGCCAGGAGCGCCGCTACGACGAGCTCGATGCCGACCGCGAGAAGGGCGTGGTGCGCGATCTCGAGCATGCCTTCAGCAAGGACGGTGGTCTCGCCGTGCTCTACGGCAATCTCGCGCAGGACGGCTGCATCGTGAAGACCGCCGGCGTCGATGCCTCGATCCTGAAGTTCTCTGGCCCCGCGCGCGTGTTCGAAAGCCAGGACGCGGCCGTCGAAGGCATCCTTGGCGGCAAGGTCGTCGCCGGCGAGGTCGTGGTCATCATCTACGAAGGCCCGCGCGGCGGCCCCGGCATGCAGGAGATGCTGTATCCGACCAGCTATTTGAAATCGATGGGCCTCGGAAAGGCTTGTGCGCTCGTCACCGACGGCCGCTTCTCCGGCGGCTCGTCCGGCCTGTCGATCGGCCATCTGTCGCCGGAGGCGGCGGAAGGCGGCAACATCGGTCTGGTGCGCACCGGTGACGTCATCGCCATCGACATTCCGAACCGCAGCATCACGCTTGAGGTCTCCGACGAGGAGCTCGCCAGCCGCCGCGCAGCGGAAGAGGCGAAGGGCGATGCCGCCTGGCAGGCGACGGGCCGCAAGCGCAACGTCTCCACCGCGCTCCAGGCTTACGCTGCGCTCACCACCAGCGCCGCGCGCGGCGCGGTGCGCGAGGTGAAGCGTCGCTCGAAGTGAGCATCGCGCCGTTCGCACGGCGTGCGCATAGTCAACAAGTCCTGAACGGCCGGCGAGAGCCGGCCGTTCGCGTTAAGGATGCTCCAACGAACTTCGGCAGCCCAGGAGTTTGCGGCGTATATTGCGCGCGACCTTCGCAAATCCAATTCGGGCAACTGGGGCACCACCGCAATGTCTCGTACTCTCGCTGTTGTTTTCTCTACGGCCGTCGCCGCGATTTCGATGACGGGCGCAGCCTCCGCCGGCTGCTACAATTGCTACACGCCGCCGCCGTGCCAGACCTGCTACCAGCAGCAATACGTCGCCCCGCAATACCGCACCGTCGACGAGACCGTGATGGTGTCGCCGGGCTCCGTGGTCGCGCACCGCACGCCGGCGCAGTACCGCACCGTGATGGTGCCGCAGACCGTGATGGTCGCGCCGCCTGGCGTGCAGTACGAGCGCATCCCGCCGCAATATGCGACGCGCCAGCGCGTCGAGATGGTCTCGCCCGGCTATTCCTATTACGCCCCGGTGCAGATGGGCTGCGCGTCCTGCGGCTACTGAGCCGAGGCAGCAACGAGGAATTCCAAGCGGCGCTCCCTCGGGGGCGCCGCATTGCTTTTGGGGGCAGCAAACGAGGCCCGGAAACGGAGGCGAATCCAAACCGGGCCTCGCAACCAGCGACGCCCTGGGAGATGTCGCCAGTGTCCGGGATTGCTGAGCGGCCGACCTGTGTCGGTGGCCGACGCGTTGCGTGAAGCTAGAGGAACAGCCTGACGCTCGCCTGACAGA
This sequence comes from Bradyrhizobium genosp. SA-4 str. CB756, assembly GCF_000473125.1. Classification (NCBI taxonomy): domain Bacteria; kingdom Pseudomonadati; phylum Pseudomonadota; class Alphaproteobacteria; order Hyphomicrobiales; family Nitrobacteraceae; genus Bradyrhizobium; species Bradyrhizobium genosp. SA-4. Next base: position 3,059,484 of record NZ_KI421499.1, read on the forward strand.
CCGGGCGCCGTGGAAAGGCAGGAGGCAGGGCGCGAACTTCGCGTTGCCTTGCGGCACCGACTGCGTTAAGCGACAGCCATTCCGGGCTTGGAAGGGTGGCCGAGTGGTTTAAGGCACCGGTCTTGAAAACCGGCGTGCCCGCAAGGGTACCGTGGGTTCGAATCCCACCCCTTCCGCCAGTATATTGTTCTCCTCTGTTCGCAGTCGTTCGAACTCCACAGCGAAATCAGTGACTTGCGCCGAAAAGCTGTACTTCGCAGTTCTCCGGTGTTCTCCCTAATCGGGACGCTGACCGTAGCTTTAGACCGTGGGTTCGGAGGACGTTTTTCCTGGAGGAACAATGGCTGGAAGGCTCAAACCACTCGACGTCGATCGCCAAACCAAGCCCGGCAAATACGCCGACGGCGGTGGGCTTTATTTGATCGTCACAGGACCAACTTCGAAAAGCTGGTCGTACCGATTCTGGAAGGACGGCAAGGAGCGTTGGCACGGCCTCGGCTCCTTGAAGGATGTGTCGCTAAAGGACGCGCGACTGGCACGCGATGCTGCGCGGCTGCGCGTGAAGGGCGATCGCAGCACCGCCGGCGTGGACATCGTGCAGGAGCGGCGACAGGCGCGCGAAGAGGCGAAAGCCGTCGAGGTCAAGGTCGTCATGCCAACGTTCGAGGAGTGCGCGGAAGCTTACATCCGGGCGAACTGGTCGACCTGGAGCGAGAAGCATCGCGATCAGTGGCCATCCTCCCTCAAGCGCTACGCTTATTCCACCATCGGCAAGCTGACGATCCCGGAGATCAAGCCGAGCCACATCCACGATCTGCTGAAGCCAATCTGGGTGGAAAAGCGGGAGACCGCGAACCGTGTCCGCGGCCGGATCGAAACGATCATCGCGAAGAACGTCGATATCGACGATCCGGACTTCCGCAATCCGGCTGAATTGACGAGGCAGCTGCGTGAAAAATTGCCAAAGCGCCCCAAACGGGTGGTCCGCCATCATCCTGCCTTGCCTTACAGCGAGGCGCCGGGCTTCATGAAGCTCCTTGCCGGTGCGCCCGGGACGGCTGCCGCCATGCTCCGTTTTCTGATCTTCACAGCTTGCCGCACGAACGAGGCCGTCGACGGGCAGTGGTGTGAAATCGATCGTCCGGCCGCCACCTGGAAAATCCCCGGCGAGCGGATGAAGATGGACCAAGACCACCACGTTCCCTTGACAGATCCCGCGCTGGCGGTGCTCGACGAGATGCGCGACGGCAGCCAAGGTGAACTGATCTTTATTAATCCCGATGGCGGAGCATTCTCCGAAAATGCGATGCTCGCGGTACTTGATCGTCTCGGCTACGGACACGTCACGGTGCATGGCTTCCGGTCTACCTTTGCCACCTGGGCCGAGGAATGCACCGACTATCCTGATGGAGTCCGCGAGGCTGCGCTTGCCCATAAATACAAGAGCGAGACTACTGCGGCCTATCAACGTGGCCAGAAGCTGGAAAAGCGACGAGCGCTGATGAAAGATTGGGCCGCATTCTTGAATGGTGCGAAGGTGGTCTCATTGGACGATCGGAGGGTAGGATAGCCTTCGACCTGGGCCAACCAGAGGCGTACGATCCAATGTCCGCTAGTCTTCATACAGCGACGGAATAGTGGGATATTGGATAAGGGCCGCCAAAGGCCATGTGTGGACGGCGGGCGTGCATCGAACCTTATCGATGCGCGCCTATGGCCGCGCGACGCACTCACGTGCGCCTCTCGGGCCTCCAGGTTGGCAAGAAGAATCTTCACCTCGCGCCGCATTGGTCGGAGCAGCCATGTGTTCGGCCTATTGCGCGGTTCACATGACCGCTGGCCATAATGCCCTCCGCGGATCAGGTCCCGGTCAAAAGCACGCATTCACCTCGGAGATCCGCTCCGGGTCAACTGCGAAGAACTCAGGTTGAGCAAATTTGGTCCGCTCTGTCGCCATGAGCGGACCTCCGCAGGCGCGGCGCAACTTCGCAGATAGGTCAGAAGCGGGCATCATAGCTTACACGGCGCACATTCTCTAAGAACCTCTCTGCTCCGCTTTTTGTCGTACCGTCTTAAGAACGGCAAAGGAATACGATCATGGACCGCGAACATGTGAAGGGTGCCGCCGACAAGGCAAAAGGCGCGATCAAAGAGGGTGCTGGCAAGCTTGCCGGAGACAAGGACCTGGAAGCCGAAGGCAAGATGGATAAGGCTAAGGGATCGGCCCACAACGCTGCGGGAGATGTGAAAGGACGCAGCGCGGGACGCCGCAGATGCGCTCAAGAAATAAGTAGAAGGAATATCGATCTGGAACTAAGCCGCCTCGTGGCGACCTTTTCTTTTTGCGCTAGATCAGAACTGATCCTGCACCCGGCGGTAGGCGGTTGCTTCGGGATCTTGTTCTTCAGTGGTCGCAGCGTCCCTCGCGGTAGGCGCGTTCGAGCTGCTTCGAGACCATGCCTTCGAGCCCCAGGATGCACGCGTGCCGGAAGAGATCAGCGCCGATCTCGCCTTGCTCGAACGGGGCGGCCTGGATGCCTTCGGCTCGGTTGCGCAACAGTCGCGCGAGGTTGGTCTTGCGGAGCGATAGCGGCAAGCGGCGATAGTCGTCCCCGGCGGCGGCCAGGAGGTCGAACGCGTAAAGCTGCACCTCGTGGTCGTGCTTGCGGGAATGCAGCGCGTCAAAATCGGAATTGTTATCGAGACCGAACACGACCGCCTCGCCATCGAGAATGAACTTCTCGCTGCGAAGCTTGTGCGCGGTCTTCACAATCCAGGGATAGCGGTCGGTCCAGTCGTGGCCGCCCCTTGTGATCAGGCGCACGCGCTTGCCCTCCCGCACAAGTCTGATGCGGTAACCGTCGTGCTTGATCTCGTGGAGCCAGTTGTCGCCGGTCGGAACGTTGATGCCCTTGACCGGGAGCGCGAACTCAATACGGGGGGCCCTGCGTCGCGATCTATCGCTCTCCCGCATCCCGTGCCGGTGGGTTTCGAGAAGGACCTCGGCGCACCTTGGCGGCGAAAATCACCAGCCCATCCTCGACCAGAAGCCCACGAGCAGCACGAAGACGGCGAGCCAGAGAGGTCGCCGAGGAAGGTTTGCTGGCAGCAAGCGGCAAATGATCCATACCGGCTTTTGCCTCTTTGAACGTTCGAGTGCTTTGACAGTTAAGCGGAACGATCGGTGTTCAGCGCCCGGACATTGCGTTGCGGGCGGATTGCTGCCCTTCTTGTACCAGCCAATCGCAAAATACGGCGGTCGGGGAGCCGTTTTCGCTCTCCACGGGCAAGTAGGCGAAGTAGCTCCTTGCTGGAAGACTGACACCGGGAAATGGCGCGATCAGGCGGCCGGCCGCGACGTCGTCGCCAATCAGGGCGGTCGGTCCCATCGCCACACCCAATCCATCGATCGCGGCCTGAATGGTCAGAAAGAAGTGATCGAATGTCAGCGTCGCCGCCGGAGTGACGCGAGGCTGTCCGGCTTGTAGCAGCCAATCATGCCAAAGCCGCGGCATCGAAGTGACGTGTAGCAAAGTGTGCCGAGCGAAATCAGAAATGTCATCCAGCGGCTGCGTCGCGGCGAGTGCAGGGCTGCAGACCGGCAAACGGCGCTCCGTAAGAAAAAGCCGGGATGTAAAGCCGTAAAACGAATCCGGGCCGCCGCGAATGACCACGTCGAACGTATCGGCAAGCGCGTCGATCGGGTCGTTGGACGTGGTGAGGCGAACCTCGATGTCGGGTCGCTCGTCCCGAAAACGTCTCAACCGGGGAAGAAGCCAGCGCATGCTGAATGTGGCCAATGCGTTAACGCGCAGCACAGCGGCAGGCACTTCGCCGCGCGTGGCGCGATGGCGCTGGACAGCCGAGGCAATGCGGTCGAGCGCTGGGCCGACCTCGTCGAGCAACACCGTGCCGGCGGGTGTGAGCGTGACTCGCCGCGTCGCTCGCCGGAACAGCTCGGGCGCTCCTAGCCGGTCCTCAAGGAGACGCACCTGCTGGCTGATTGCGCCATGCGTTACGCCCAATTCGACTGCGGCGTCCTTGAAGCTGCCAAGGCGAGCTGCCGCCTCGAAAGCGCGAACGGCGTTGAGCGGCGGCAAGGTCCTGCGCTGAACCATTGTTAGAAATCCTAACTCATACGACGATTATTACTGGTTTGCGCCAGTCCTTTCAATGGTTCATCGTATTGAAGGCGCATTGAGGAAGCCGAGATGCGTCATGATGTAGATTTTCTGAGCCGAGTCTCGCTTCGTGAAGCCGAGGAAATTGACATGAACGATGCGGCGACGTCGGCAACGAGCCACTCGCGCGAAACTGCACTAGGATTAACGGGCAAGGGGAAATTGCGCAGTCTGCTGGCCGCGTGCCTCGCCCATGCGCTCCATGACGGCTATACCGACGGTCTTTATGCCTTCATGCCGGTCTGGCAGGCGCAATTCGGCCTGTCCTATGCGGTGCTCGCCGTAGTGCGCGCACTGTATTTCGGAACAATGGGGGGCCTGCAGATCCCAGCCGACCGGGTTCTTCGCGGATTGTCGCCGCGTGCAGCGCTGAGCCTGTCTACTGTTGTTGCCACGGCGGGCTTGCTGATTATGGCGCTGCCGTTCGGCTTTTCGGGTCTTTGCGTCGGACTCGTCGTGGCCGGCATAGGTTCAAGCATCCAGCATCCACGTGGCTCGAAGCTCGTCTCCGACAGCTATGGTACGGCCTCCCGACGGCCGCTCGGGATATATAACTTTTCCGGCGATCTAGGAAAAGCCGCCTTGCCGGCGCTTGTCGCAGTCCTGTTGCCGGTCTGCGCCTGGCAATCGGTGCTGGGTTTGATGGCGGCGCTTGGGATGGTGCTGGTGGTCGCACTGGTATTGCTGACACCGGCTGCTTCTGTTCGTAGAAATGTCGTTGGAGATGCCGCGGTTGGCCGCGGTCGCGGCGGCTTTCGCATACTCACGACGATCGGTGCGCTGGATACGGCGACGCGTATGGGGTATCTGCTCTTTCTGCCCTTTCTTATCCATGGACAGGGGGGCGACTTGCCGGTTGTTGGTGTCGCGCTCGCCCTGCTTTTCATCGGTGGCGCGTTCGGCAAGGCGACATGCGCCTGGCTCGGCGAGCGGTTTGGTGTCATTGGCACCGTTGTAATCACCGAGGCAGCGACCGCCTTGCTCATTGCGGCAACGCTGTTCACGACTCTGACGCCAACGCTAATCCTGCTGCCGTTGCTCGGCATCGTGTTGAATGGCACCTCTTCGGTGCTCTATGGCACTGTGCCGGAGCTTTCCGACGGCGATACCGGGCGAGCTTTCGCAGTCTTTTATACAAGCGTCATCGGCGCAGGAGGTTTCGCGCCCATCGTCTATGGCACGATTGCCGATCACAGCAGCCGAACGATTGGGCTGCTGGCCTCGGCGGCAACTGCCGCCCTGATCGTCCCACTCGTACTAGCGTTGCGACCCTATCTGCGCAGCTCCGAGAAAGCCGTTTGATGAGTTGCGGGCAGGCGACGGACGGCCGAAGTGGCCGCGCCGTCCCGATTCCGGGCGGCCACGGTCCGATCATCATCATGCCAACATGGAGGTTCGCTCAATGGAAACCGTTTCTCAAGCGCCGGTGATGCTTGTAACGGGTGGTAGCCGTGGCATCGGTGCGGCAACCGCTCGGCTTGCTGCCGCACAGGGCTACGACGTCGCGATCAGCTTCGTCTCCAACAAGGCTGCCGCCCTTGCAGTAGCGGCAGATGTGGAAGCCGCGGGGCGCCGGGCGTTGCCCATATGTGCGGATAGTGCGGATTCCGAGCAGGTGGCGCAACTCTTTGCCGCGATCGACGAGAAGTTCGGCCGAATTGATGTGTTGGTGAACAACGCGGCTGTCCTCGCGCGACAGTCGCGGCTGGAGGATCTCGGTTTCGATCGGATGCAGCGGATCTTCGCCGTGAACGCGATCGGGCCCATTCTCTGCGCACAGCAAGCCGCGAAGCGGATGTCTTACCGACACAACGGGCCGGGCGGCTCGGTCATCAATCTCTCATCGGCCTCAGCTCGGCTCGGCAGTCCTGGCGAATATGTCGACTACGCCGCATCGAAGGGGGCCCTGGAAACGTTCACCATCGGTTTCGCCAAGGAGGTCGCGCGCGATGGAATCCGCGTCAACTGCATTCGCCCCGGACACATCTACACCGAAATGCATGCGAGCGGCGGAGAGCCGGGACGGGTAGATCGTGTCAAGGAGTCAATCCCGATGGGAAGAGGAGGGCGGCCTGAAGAGGTTGCGAGTGCGATCCTGTGGTTGGCCAGCACCGAAGCTTCGTTCGTTACTGGCACGTTTCTCGATGTTACTGGAGGCAAGTGACGGCTATATCTCGCGGAGGCTTTGCTCGGCGACTTCGAAATACCCATGTGAGCTCCTAGATTATAGCGATGGGCGCAGCGACATGCCCGGTAGTGGAGACCCACCGGATAAACTTTTGTGATTACCCTTCGCGGGCCGCTTGACCTCAGACTACGAGCGAGGGTGCCGAAAGGTCGTTGTAATCGATCACAATGGTAGCCTTCGCTTCCGGTTGGCAGTTCAGAAGATAGAGCCGCTGTCCCTCAACGTAGCGTCGATTCGATGGAGCTGCAGGGTCCAGCGACCAGCCATCGCGCGAAGCGCACCGCGCAACGGATACAGCGAAGTCTGTTCGGAGGAAAATCGAAACGTCCCAGTAGGTGAGCAGTTCTGGCCGATGAAGAAAGATGCCGTCTATCAGCAAAATGGAAGACGGCAGTGCCTCCAGATCATCGGCAGGTACACTGTCATCGGTCACATGATCGAAGATCGCTCGACGATACATGCGAGAACCACCGGGGCTCAGCGGGTCCAGCAGGTATTGCTTCAATGCCGTGTAATTGTACGAGTCCTCAAAAAAGCCTTCCGGTGAATGTCGCCCACGCCGATATCTGACCGTTTTTGGATTATGAAATCCGTCTACCGACGCTCGAATGACAGGCCGCCCCTTAGTCGCAACTAGGGTTCCGAGTTCATCAGCGAATGTGGTCTTTCCTGCCCCGTCGACGCCGTCGATAGCGACGCGGGCCGTTCGATCTGGCGAGGTTGCGACAAGGCGATCAGCCAAGTCGGATAGAAACTTCTTTCTATATTGCATCTGGATAGATGTACGCAGAGCGGAAGTCACCTAACCTACAATGAAGCTGCTCACTTTTGCAATTGGCCCGTGATTGACTTAGGCTCCGAAGATTGCGGCGTCTGTCGTCGTGGGGCGTGATTGGAGACGCACACCTTTCAAGCACGCGCAATTTACGAATGGCTTGGCTGAAGCGCCCGCGTGGTCAGCATCGATCTTTTCCGCACAAATCGCTTGCGGGCTTATTGACCCTTACCTAGTAGCTCCGACCGTCACCGATCATGGATTGTTGAATGACCGACGCCATTGTCCGTTCTGCCACGCAAGACGATCTGCACCAGATGTTGCGACTTTACCGATACCTTCATCCGAATGAGCCCCAACTGGAGGCCGCTACGGCCGAGCGCATCTGGATGACGTTGCTCACATCCAACTTCATGACCGTGATTGTGGCGCAAGCAGCAGAACTGCTCGTATCTTCATGCACTCTCGCCATTGTGCCTAACCTATCTCGCGGCGGAAGATCGTATGGAGTGATCGAAAATGTAGTCACCCATGCCGAGTACCGAAAATTAGGACTTGGCCGACGGGTTCTTGCTCACGCTATCGATATCGCGGTTCGGGCCGATTGCTACAAAGTCCATTTGGCGACAGGTTCAAAACAGGAGGCAACGCTAGGTTTCTACGAGAGGGCAGGGTTCCAGCGTGGTGCCAAAACCTACTTCGAGGTGCGCCGCCCCTAGCGTGCCATGTCGCGGAGTCTCGTTCGCCTTGCTTCCGCTCCGCTCGCCCGATAGGTTTCGCAACACACACAACCGCAATCGCGGCTATTCGGCAAGTTGTAGTGTCCGTGAGCGAGTAAGAGGAACAATCTGATCAAGGCTCCCGTTTTAATCATTCAGAGGAGGACCGCAATGAAGCTCGCCACAGTTCTTATGTTCGGTGTTCTCGCTTTTGGTTCGGCAGCGCGAGCTGATCAGCCGGGTCCGGATTGGTTGCCAATCGACCAAGTTAAGGCGAAGGTTATGGAATCGGGCTACACGGAGGTCACCAAGCTCGAAGCCGACGATGGCCGGTGGGAGGGAAAAGGCATCAAGAATGGGCAAAAGATGGAATTCCACGCCGACCCTAGAACAGGCGCCATAGTGAAAGAGAAGTTAGACGACTAAGTCTATGAGATGCGGGGCGGCCGCCTGGTACTTCCCAAGGAAAAGTAATGGCAGCTGGCCACTTTCTCGACCGCCCCTACAGTAAGAGGCAGCCACGATCGGATAGTGGTCCCGCACCGACATTGATGCTATTCAAGGCGGCGAGGATACCCGCAGCGGTGTCCTCCCGATTAACTAAGAACGCCCGGTCCTACGGCTCTGAGCTGCGTGGAATCGGGCGTCTTTTTCTCTGCTGGGGCGTATTCGCCTCGCCTCAGCGGCGACTAGGATAGTCGTTCGGGAAAAAGCCTTTTCCGAATAGCGGGAGGTCGGCGTGAGCTTGATACCCCGAGACGGCCGAGCACATCCTTTGCATCGCAGCGACGACGTCCACCGCACTGCTTGTGCAAGTGCGAAATGATCTCCTGTATAGCTCACACATGACTTTCGGCTTCAAGTATACTCTTGGCGTTTTCGGTCGGTGTGTTAGCTTTTTTCAAAGGAGGTTAGCTGCGCCTCCCTTTGACTCTGATTTCCGACCTTCTAGATTTCCAAAGGAGGGCGGGTTTCTTTCCAGATCGAGCGTCGGCGACGGGCTATCGGTGAAAACACGCAGGCCAGAATGGGAGGCGACGAAGTCCGCCGCGCTTTACATGCTCAGGAATGGCCTTGCGAGTTACAAGGAAATTGCGGAGCTTTCCGGTTGTTCAAAGCAGGTGGTCAGGATTTGGGGGGTGAAAGTTGATGCGCCTAAAGCCCGAAAGCGCCATCTCCAACAAGCCTGGGCTCGCGCTAAACAATCGCGCGTCTGATCGCCCATTCCCGTAGAGCATGTCCTGAATGGCCTAGGTTGGCGCGGTTTGCGACGGACCGCTTCACGGAGCTGGTGAGCCATGGGTCATGACGAATTGGTGATTATAGTTAGAGTTGCGGGTGCTCTCGCTGTTGGCGCCATGATCGGGTTCGAGCGTAGCTTTCATGGCCGCCCTGCGGGTTTTAGAACGCATTCCCTCGTCTGCATTGCCTCAGCCATTCTAATGATCGTCACGGTTTATCAGCACCAGTGGATGACCTTGCTTGAGCACGACGCCATCCGGACTGACCCAACGCGCATGGCGCAGGGAATTATGACCGGCATCGGCTTTTTAGGCGCGGGCGTCATCTTCAAAGAGGGACTGACTGTCCGGGGACTGACAACGGCCGCGTCCATCTGGGTCACGGCAGCAATTGGTATTCTGGTTGGAATTGGATTCTGGTTTGCGGCGTTCGTTGGCGCCGTTGCGACCCTGATTGTGCTCGCGCTATTCAGAGTCATCGAAGCTCGATTGCCGAGTGAGTTTTACGCCCACCACATGCTGCGCTTCGCCCGCGACGATGTTATGGGCGAAAACGAGATCCACAAACTGATCGGGGCTCACGGTTTTACGATCGCCAACCTGTCATCCCGCCTCAGTGAGGGCGGGCAGCAGTTCGAATACCGGATGACGATAAAGAGCCGCGACAGGGCTAATGCAGAAAGACTTGCCAAGCATTTGCGTGGCTTGCCCGAGGTAGTTGAGTTTCGCATTACGCCAACCGGGGACTAGTTTCTGAGTGGCTTAGATATCCTCAGCGCTGAGGGTACGGAGCAACGGTTATTCTCCCGATGACTCGATCCCGCTCCCGCCTTCGTTTCCCCTTGGGTGCGGGTTCTTTTCAAAGGTCCGAGTCGATCTTGCGGATGTCGTAGTGCGGCGCAGGGTTATTTCGGAAATAGCCTATCACGAATGTAGCGCGACGTTGGCGTCAGCCTGACGCCACGCGGCTTGCGCCATACCGCCTTGTCGATCTCGCGCTTGTCGCCAATCTTCAGCGGGCCGGTGACCTTCTTCGCGACGAAGATGGCATCACTCATCTTGCGCCCCGACCGGCGGTTCTTGGCCTTTAGTTCTCTCCAGAGCCTCACAGCGCCGAGTTTGAGCTTGGGCAGCTCTTCCCCGATTTCGCGGCGTAGGCATTTCCTCTCGCTTTCACCCAGGCGTTTTCGGCCACCGGGAAACATCCAGAGCTTGTCGCGCCGGCGCCTGACAAGGAGCACGCGCCCTTTCCTCGCGGCGACTAGTTTTGACGATTTAGCCATCTAGGCTCGACTCAAAATGGTTGTGGCATCATTGTACTTCACCATTGTCGGGCTTCAACAACGCGGCCTGCGATAGTCCGTCCCTGTCCATAAGAGCCACGGAAAAACCCCGCCTCTAAGGGGAGACGGGGTTTAGTCAAAGGGAGGTACTCGCTGGCCAGCGCGTACCCCGCGCCAAAACTACCACAAGAACGGTACGCATCAATAGGCAGTTTGACGGCGAAAGCCTGGGGGCGCCTGCGCTGGGCTGCCGCGTCGCACATTGATCATGTCGGTTTGCCTGAGCCCGTCGAGGCCGACGGCTTAGCCTCAAGTCCAATTTCTAATCCGGACGTTCGAGGCCGCAACGGGGCAACCTGCGAAGAACTTAGGTTGAGCAAGTCTGGTCCGCTCTGCCGCTATGAGCGGACCTCTGTCAGGCGCGGAGCAACTTCGCAGCTGGGCCAGAAGGAGACATTCGGCGGTGCGAACGACCTACGAGCAAAACTCAGCTGCGTGGTGCGCGCCGCCAAAGCGGGGCTCAATCCGTGGGCTGCGGGCCGTCGTAGCCTTCGATCACGATGATATCGATGTCCACGGCGTCCGCGCGCAATGCCCTCGCCTTAGTGTATTCAGGTGAGCGGTAGCAGGCGAGCGCGGTTTCGTAGTCCTTGAACTCGATCACGACGTTGCGGTCGCGCGCATTGCCCTCCACCGCCTCGAAGGTGCCGCCGCGCACCAGGAATTTCGCGTCGTATTTGCGGAGCACCGCCGCGAAGGCGGGGCCGTAGGCTTTGGTGTATTCGGGTTTGATCACATCAATGCGCCCGATCCAATACCCGTTCGGCATGTTGTCCTCCTCATCTTTGCATTCTCAAATCAAGAGGGGCCGCTGGGGGTTAAATTGCTCTGCGGTGCATGGTTCCGTCGGGTTGACGACACCGTTGGCCTCGAGGTTAGTGGCGCCGCGGGGCCAGGCTAATCGAGCGTCGAGGTCCGTTCAGGTCAAAAGCAGTAAAGTTCAACTCGAGCAGATGCTTTCCCGCTTCTACGTCAACAGCTGACCTCGCCTTTATGGGTACACGCCGTAGTTTGATGCGTCGCAGTGAAATGGTGTCTTGCTGCGGTGCCTCTACGCTTCCGCTCCGCAAGATCGGTATGCGATCACCATTTTGCCTGAAGCGAACGCGTGTTGAGGAACGCGGCCTCACGAGCTTGCATTGTCGGTGTGATCTTCAATTTTAGATGAGGCCAACAATGCATCCTGTCGTCAGAATGGTCGCGATTGCGACAGTCCCTGTTTGGATCGGATTGACCCCGGAGTCCGCCGCAGCACAGGATTTCAATGATCGATGGTCCATCATTCCAAAGGCCCACGCAGACCCGGCCCCTGAGGGACTCGAACAGGTGAAGAAGGACGAGCCGCAAGCGCAACCTCCGACTGGACAAGATACATTGAAGGACGCTCGAACTTCCAATCGAGTTTTTTCCGGAAAGGCTTCCTTCTATGCGTATTCCAAGAGCAAGACAGCGAGCGGCTCGTTATTCAATCGGAATCTACTGACGGCCGCCCATCGCAACCTACCGTTCGGCACCAAGGTCCGCGTAACCCATGGCGGAAGCAGCGTCATCGTCACCATCAATGACCGAGGCCCGTTCGTTCGTGGCCGCGTCCTAGACCTTTCGCGCGCCGCGGCGCAAAGCTTAGGAATTACGGAGCTTGGCGTCGCCCATATTCGTGCTGAGGTGTTGTAGAGAACGATGCTGATAGAAGGCGTGCCCTTGCCGCGCCAGCTTAAAACCGGCCAAGCACCGAAGCCGCTGTAAGACCCCTCCAGCGCGATCTAGGCCCTAGACCATCGCCCTGCCGCGGGTACCTTCGTTCTGCTGCACCCTGTTTTTCGACATCTGCACCGACACGGGCTCAAGTGCGAGCCAATCTTGGATTACCTGCAAAGCGGTTTTCGATATCGTTTTGACTGCTCATTAGCCGCGCAAACTGCTGCTTGAAAATCCCTGCAGCACGTTCTCATATAAATCCTGTAGGTGCAGGTCCGCTTCGGGTCGATTTCGTTGAAAAAGGCCGGCAGTATTTCGTTGTAATGGCTCCGTCGCGATGTGGCCGAACCGCTCTACCGGCCTCTATGCGAGCCTCGGGGTGGGTATCGGGATCAGCTTGGCCATCTTTCGAAGGTTCTGAACGGTGGCTGCGAGGATGAACTCGTCGCGCGCGCCGTTTGGGCCTCGTAGACGTAAACGGTCGAGCTTGAGAATGCGCTTGAGGTGCGCGAACAGCATCTCGATCTTTTTGCGGAGCCGGCGCGAAGTGCGGCCCTCCAATGATCTTGCGATCTGGCGCGCCATGTCGCGAGCGCCCTCGTAGATCGAGCGCGGCACCCTCCGTGAAGGCTGCTTAGGGCAACACCGGGACTTCAATGCGCAGCGATCACAATCATGCTTGCTGGCGAGGTAAAGCATGGTGGCGCCATCATTCACCAGCGTTCCAGTCGTGGTAAGAACTTTACCGCTGGGACAGCGGTAGAGGTCCCCGGCATGGTCATAGGTGAAGTCATCGCGCGAGAAGATCCCGCCGTGCGGGCGGACTTGTCGAAGACTGTAACGTGCGGCTCGATGCCGTGCTCATAGACCAGCCAGGCAAGCATCTCGGCCGAGCCGTAGCCGCTGCCACCGAGAAGCCGGTTCGGATAGAGATCGAACCGTTTGAGCGAGCGCTCAATCATGCGTTTGGCGGCCAACACCTCCGCCTGCCGGATCGCCGTCGTCGCCTCGACATCGACGATGATCGCGTTCTCAACGTCGATCAGGTAGTTCGTCGAGTAGGCGAAGAAGGCTTGGCCACCATGCGCCCCCGTCCAGCGTGCCGCCGGGTCGGAGGGCGACACGAACTTCGGCGTGACCTCGGTCGCAGCTCCGAAAGCGGCATCATCGAGGACAGCCAGATACTCATCGATCGCTCGGCCGGCAGCATCCGGCGGAAGTCCCTTGTCGCCTTCGATCCCCTTCTGCCGATTGGCATCGGCCTTGATTAGGCTCGCGTCAACGGCAAATCCTTCGCCGCCGACCAGTCGCTCCTCGATGCAGCGGCCCAACACGCTCTCGAACACGCGACGGAAGAGATCGCTCTGCCGGAAGCGGCCATGCCTATTCTTGGAGAAGGTCGAATGATCCGGCACCGCCCCATCCAGACCGAGCCGGCAGAACCATCGGTAGGCCAAATTGAGGTGAACCTCATCGCACAGGCGCCGCTCCGACCGGATGCCGAAGCAGTAGCCGATCAGGAGCATCCGGATCATCAGCTCGGGATCGATCGAAGGTCGACCGATACTGCTGTAGAAGGGCGCCAGGTCCTGCCTAATCTGTTCAAGGTCGACAAATCTATCGATCGACCGGAGCAAGTGGTCGGCGGGGATGTGCCTTTCGAGTGAGAACTCATAGAACAACGCAGCCTGTTCGACTTGCCGATGCCCCATCATGATCTTCAGTCCTGCCAATTAGACAGACTGAATCACTGATCTCTCTGCGTCGCAACCGCTGCCTTTTTCAACAGAATCGGTCACAAGCAGACCAAAAGCCGCCGGCCGAGCGACTTCCGCTTTTACCCTAGAAACCGACGTCGATCGTGACTCACTTGAGCGACGGGCGCAGCGCCGCAGTTCGAGACCAAAATCGTAGATTGTAACCGTAGCAGTCGCGCCGGGCGCCGAAAAACGTCCAGTATTCAACAGAATGTAGAGGAGGGAGTATCTTCCAAGACGCGCCACCCCGGTGGAGTTACCCTCGCAGCTTTGCTTGGAAATGCTGAACACGTTCAAGAGCTTGCTCAGCATGGATAAATTCTATTTTTGCGAAGCTCAAAAAGTGCCAGACTTTCAATAGCTTAGTCGGCAGCAAATTCGCCCGCAGGTCGCGCGAGTTGGTGAGGGCCTGTTACCAAGCCGAATAACGTTGACTTCGTTAGAAAGGAGCTGCGCCGAGCGCCCTGGGAATGTTCAGTCGCCGAATACTGAACATCTGGGAACAGGGCGATGATTTCCACGAAAGAAGGCGAGCGCGCCGTAGTCGCGACCGTTAACGAGACTATGTTTGCGCTCAGGATCGGTCGCGCGAAGCTCTACGAGTTGCTGCATTCGAGAGCGTTGGACAGTTATCGCGAAGGTGCTTCTCGAAAGATCACTTGGAGCAGCATCGACGCATATGTCCAGCGCCGTTTGGCGGAGGAATCTAAGCGGCGAGGCAGCGAGTAATTCCATGCAGCCCGCGACCGAACCTCTAGCAGCGATAGTGTCCTCGAACCGGCGTAAAGACGTCGCGACGAGGCCGATGCCATTCCCTAGCGAAGGGAGGATTTTAGGAGTTTCGAGGCACTTAGGCCGGAGTTTGGGTCAAGCGCGCTTCATTGAAACTCAAGGCGTTTCAGCTTCAACACCCAATCAGCTTATCGTGAAAGGTAAGGAGGGTCGGTCTGCGGCCGCACGTTGTCGTGCGAACCATCACGAGTTCGGCGTAGTCATTCCTGATCCGGAGCCGCCAGACAAAAGAAAGCGCCCCCCGAGGGCAAATCGGGAGGCGCCGGCTTTCTTAGGTACTTGGGCAGCTGCTGATTCTGCTTACCCGAACGAGGAGCTCCGTTCAAGCGCCCCAGCAATATGGGGGCGTCCGTGAGCGAGAAATTCGACTGGGATGACGGATGCCTCGTTGTGCCGTTCCACCCGGCGCAGAACGAGACCGCGGTGTACACGAATGCTTTCGGTGAAATCGTGCTGCGGCAAAAGACTCCAGGCGCTTGGAAGGATGACTACGATAAGCTCGTAATCTTCCGACCGGAGCACGCGGAGGCAATCGTTCGCGCGATCATCGCGGAGGTCGGCCTTCCATACGTGCTGGTCGGTGAGTGCAGCGAGAACTCCGAGCCGACTGCCCGCAAGGTCACGGACGTCACGGCAGCGGAACGACAGCGCCGCCACCGGGCGAAGCTGCGGGAGCGCCGTGACCCCAACCGTGACAAGAGGGATGCCGCGGCTGCTCAACCGCCGTTGCCACCCGATCGCGTCCAACTCGCGCTCGTTTGTACTTCAGCCGAGGACGAGGAGAAGGATAGCCAAGAAACGGCGCTTGCGCGCTGACCGAACCGCCGCGTTCGGTCGGCCGTGGGCTCCGCGATTGCGGGACCGCGCGGAGGCTCCCGCCGCAATCGAGGTACTTCGGCCGACCGTCGCGAGAATTGCGACGAGTCGAGATCGGCCATGATCTCGTCGCCGGGGAGGGAAGAGCACACCTCTTTCCCCCGCCGATGGATGACCGCCAGCGCGCCGCGAGCTCAAACAGCGGCAGCGAGCCGGACGCTACACGCCATTTGGCGATCGGAAACAAAATGCGCGGGTTCAGGTGTCCCCATTCCTTCCCGCGGCCTTCAGGTGCCCGGCAACCCCGGGAGCGGTTGAAGGCAAGTCGCAGCCGTCAGCGGGATGACAACCCGGGCCGGCCGACTTGCGGGATGAGCCGAAAAAATCATCCCAATCGTCACGCCCCTCCACAAGGCGCGACGGGCGGACGCGGCGGGGCCAACGTCGCGCGAACTCCACGACGAGTTCGAAGGAGAACCAAGTACGCGAGGCCGAGTGGGCCTTCTTCCTCGTCAGGAGCTTCAGAGTGGGTGTTTTCCCAGACTGAAGGCGGAAAGGGGCGAAGCTATGCCCGGTTAGACAATGTAGGGGGCTTTTTCGGTAACGCGGACAAGATCCGTTCGCCGGCAGGCGGGCAGCCGGCGAGTCACCGTCCGAGAGGACTGAGACGGTGAGACATCTTAAGAATCGGTAGGGTGTCTCACCGCTGCGGCTCGTGAATGCAGGGGCACGACACTCGCGCGCGAGGACTTGGTTTCCTCCAACAACACGATGATGGACCCGAGCGAGCACTATGAGGGCGATTTGCATCGAATTCGGCTCGCGAGACACCGCGAGTCACCGCGCGCACCAGATGAGACATGGTGTCTCAGGATTCGCCAGGGCGGAAACCCAATTGGGCGAAAGACTTAGCGTGAGACACCCGTGCCGGTTGGCCGGTGAGACACCCCGGGGGACGCAAACCTATGCCCGCGGCGCCAATCCTTTCGCCTAGGAAGTCAGCTTCCGCAGAGAGTGGCAACCAAAGAGACCCGTCTGGGGCAGTGACTTCTGTCCCTTACTTGGGCGCAATGGTGCATCGGCCCACTGATCGAGCTGCTCCCGCTGAGTGGGGGGCTGGTAGAAGCCGAGCAGCCCCTGGCCTAAGTCGTCGGTGCGCGTGGTCGACCGAGGAAGGGTCCGCCGGTCGCAGCCCGGGATCACCATCTGCAATCCAGCCGGGGTACGCTCCACGTTCCTCATTGTGCGCCTCCTTCAACCCTCACCAACTATCTGACTCATCTGCGATGTAGACGAGCGTTTCGAGTCCCTCGTCTGCCGCTACTTTTCGTGCAGCTTCCTTCATGGCCAACAGGAGGGAATAGGCTTCTTGCTCTGAAATTCGGGCGTCTCGGGCCAGCTTCTCAGTCGCAGTTGGGTTATTGAACATAATGATCGCCCAGCCGAGGATCTGATCACGTCTTTTCTTGCCGAAGCCTCTCATCTCGACGGAATCGGTATTCGCTGCCCACATGAGCAGGTCTATGAGCACAGTTGCCTTTCGCGTGCCGGCAAACAGACCCATACGGTCAATTACCTGTACGGCCCACCAACGACGTCCCAGAAAAATTTCAGCCAAGCGCATGAAGTCATCAAAGTATTCGGCGGATCGCAGCGATTGTAACTTAAAAGCGGTGGCCTTAAAAGCGGTCACTTGGCGGTATCCACCTTGTGAAAAAGACTCACAAGGGACCGCTCCGGGATGTGCTGGCGAGAAACATGCGCCGCTTGCGTGCCGAGCGTGGCCTAAGCCAGGAGGCGCTGGCACATGAGTGCGGCATCAACCGGACCTACCTGAGCGGGGTCGAGCGATCTGAGCGCAATGTCTCACTCGACAATATCGCGCGCATCGCCCGAGGACTTAAGGTAGAGCCATGGATGCTCCTGGACGGGAGAGAGACGCGCTCTTGAAGAGGTGAGGCAGGCCGCCGTCGCTAACTGCAATCCCCCAGCACGGAGCTCTGACCAGGCACTGCGCAATATGCCGACGACCTGCGAGAACTCATTAAGAAGCTCCGCCGAAAGCTCCAGTGCCAGAGGATCTTGACTCTTAGTTCTTCTTTTGTTCTTTTGGGCGAAATCCCAGGTTTGCCCATGCCCACAATCGAATACGTCCGTGCCGAGATCGAGCACATGCGCTCGCAGATTGGTCGCCAACGCAAAGAAATCCTTCAGCTCCAGCGCGCCGGAATTGGCACCGCCTCGGCGGAATCGCTGCTCCAACGGATGGAGGCTAAGCTGGAAGGGCTTTGCGAGCAGAGCGACCGGCTTCTCTCCGAGCAGGGCCTGAACTTGAAAAGCTATGCATCCGGGAAGAGGATCAAGGGCACGCCAGCGCACCGCAGGGCGTGATGGACAATCTCCGGCGCTTCCCGCCACCATGGACCATAGAGGAGCGAAAAGACGGCTTCGAGGTGAAGGAGGCCAGCGGCTTCTCATCTGTGCGTCCCGCACCGCGGGGAATTGCACCGCAATGGCCACCAGTACGCGCATTAGTTTCTCTCGCGCGAGGAGGCGAGGCGGATTGCCAAGGCAATCTCCCGCTTGCCCGAGCTGCTGAGGCGTCCGCAATATTGACGGCGTCGCTGGCCGTTCGGCAGACGTTCGGGTTGACCGCAAAAATACAACCGCAAAACCGGGATTGCGGTTGTGTTTGGAACGGACCGAGACCTCGAAAGTTTGAAGACTCGCTTTGCTAGTGGGTAATCTGCCCGTCGTTGGTGCTCGCCGGCGGCGGGTCTTCTTTTGTGAGTTGCGTAGCGTGGCGAGGAGTACCAAGGCTTTGATGCCGGGGTTCATTAAACCCCAGCTGGCGACCCGGAAGGACAAGGCTCCTTCGGGCGCACAACGGATTCACGAAATCAAATTCGACGGCTACCGGGTCAAGTCCACGTCGATCGAGGCTCCGCGAAAATTTTCACCCGCAATGGCCACGACTGGACCCATCGGTGCTCTCATCTTGCCGGCTCCTTCAGAGTGAAGAGCCGGACAATCTTCGACGGCGAGATCGTCGTTGTCCAACAAGGCCGGAACTAACTTCTCCGAACTGCAAGCTGACTTGGCTAAAGGTCGTCAGGACCGGATGCTATTCTACGCCTTCGACATTCTCTTCCATAACGGCGAGGATCTAAGGAGCAAACCCCAGATTAAGCGCAAGGAGCTCTTGAAAGAGCTTGTCGATATGCTCGACCCTCCGGTTCTCTATAGTGAGCACCACGAAGGAGAGGGCAGGAGCTGTTCGAGGCTGCCAGTCGGCTGAACTATGAGGGCATCGTACCCGACCATGAGGGGCGGATAGACGCCATGCTCGCGCTCCTAAACGGACTCGAACCATGGTCCGAAGATCACGAACGGCGCTCTTGCGAATTGCTTGGCTACGAGGGTTGGCAGATTGACTATTGGCTGGCGCACCGTCGCTCGCGCGCGGACGCTTAGTCCGGTTATGGCCCTCAGCTGACCAATCGCGGCATGGTGCGCCACGGCCGCTTTTGACGCCAAGCGATTAGCCAGAAGTGGGCGAGCCAGTTACGGACGCTTAAGTCGGCACAACTAGATGTAGTGAACCACTTCGGGAACGCATGACGGCTGCTGAACACATCGGGATAGTCTCTGCGGCCGTGCTCGCCGCGTCCGCATTCATGGTGTCGCGCCCTCAGTGGTTCTTTGGTCGAAAGCTATCGCTAGAGGAAGCGCTTTCGGTCGGATGGGTGGCTTGGTCGATCTTTATGGCGGGGTTCGTGGTCTACATTGGACTGAAGCTCCCGCTGGCTCTCACTCGCGAGGCGGACGCCCTAGCCATCGGTGCCGGCGGTTGTTCGTCCCTGGTTGCCGTTTCGTTGTTGGCGCGGGCGGTCACCGACTGGGGCCGAATAGTGAAAATATCGATCTTTGCTCTGTTCATTCTTGCTCTGGTCGTGGTCTCCCTCACGCTGGACTTGTCGCGCTCTCAAGTCTGAGACCCAGTGCACTTCCGCTTGTGATGCTGTGGACGGCTCCTCCACCGGCACGAGAGTGCCAAGGAGTGGGCGCCGTTTTGAGGCTCCCACGATTCGGAGGAGCAGCCTATGCAGCCAATTTCGACAATCGGCCTGGATATCGCGAAGTCGGTCTTTCAAGTGCATGGCGTTGATGCCGCCGGCCGGGTGGTCGTCCGCCGTCAGCTGAGGCGCCGGCAGGTCCTGGCATTTTTCCAGAAGCTGCCGCCATGCCTGGTGGGGATCGAGGCTTGCGCGTCGTCGCACCATTGGTCCCGCGAACTGCAGACGTTGGGGCATACGGTACGATTGATGCCGCCGGCTTATGTGAAGCCCTACGTCAAGCGACAGAAGAACGACAGCACCGATGCGGAGGCAATTTGCGAGGCGGTCACGAGGCCCAACATGCGGTTCGTGCCGACCAAGACGATCGAGCAACAGGGCTGTCTGATGCTTCACCGGGCGCGCCATCTCTTCATCCGCCAGCAGACCGCCGTCATCAATTCGATCCGCGCCTATTGGCCGAGTTCGGGATTGTTGCTCCGGTCGGGCGCAGGGGTGTCGAGCAGCTGCTGGAAGTCGTCGCCGATCCAGCCGACCACCGGCTGCCGGAGGTGGCGCGCGTGTGCCTGACGGCTCCCGGCAGTCAGTTGCAGTCACTGAAGGCCCAGATCCTGGAGTTCGACCGACGCATCGTCGCCTGGCATCGATCAAGCGCGACGAGCAAACGGCTGGACGCGATTCCCGGCGTCGGTCCGACGCTGGCAACAGCTCTGGTCGCCAGTATTGCTGACCCCACGGCCTTCCGATCGGGACGAGACTTCTCGGCCTGGGTTGGGCTCGTGCCGAAGCAGCACTCGAGCGGGGGCAAGGACAAGCTTGGTAGTATCAGCAAACGAGGCGATCGCTATTTGCGTAGCCTGTTCACGGCTGGCGCGCTCGCCGTGATCCGCTATGCCAAGATCCATGGCACCGATCATCGGCCCTGGCTCACTCGATTGTTGGCCCGGCGACCCACCAAGGTCGCCGCCATTGCGCTCGCCAACAAACTCGCCCGGATGGCCTGGGCGATGATGGCAAGGGACGAACGTTACCATGAACCCGCCGCTCTCACGGCGTGACGAGGCGCGACTACACCGGACGTCCGGTGTGACGTAACGGTTGGGAGGGCGAACAGCACTTAATGCAGCGCCGGTCGATCCGGCGATCAGGACAACCCACCTGGGCCACAGCATCTTCGAATGCGTGCTTTTGACCGGGACCTGATCCGCGGAGGGCATTATGGCCAGCGGTCATGTGAACCGCGCAAACAGGCCGAACACATGGCCGCTCCGACCAACGCCGCAAAGTGAAGATTCTTCTTGCCAACCCGGAGCCAATGGTATGGACCCCGCCCTCGCCGCGGTGGAATCTTGAGCGTGAACTGCAGTGAAGGAGGATATCATGCAGGTCGTTCGGGTAGGTCTAGATCTGGCGAAGTATGTCTTCGAAGTTCACGGCGTCGACAACCACGGGAAGGTCGTTGTACGAAAGAGGTTGCGTCGCGATGCGGTGGCCGGCTTTTTCGCCAATTTACCGGCCTGCCTGGTCGGCATGGAAGCTTCCAACGGGGCCCACTATTGGGCTCGCGTGCTCACGGCGCTTGGCCATCAGGTCCGACTGATCAGTCCTCAGTTCGTGACGCCATACGTCAAGTCAAACAAGAACGACCAGAACGATGCGGAAGCCATCTGCGAAGCGGTCGGCCGTCCGTCCATGCGCTTTGTGCCACCGAAATCAACCGATCAGCTGGCGGTACAGGCTGTCCACCGCATTCGCAGACGCCTGGTCGCCGACCGGGTCAGGCTCGTCAACCAGATTCGCGGTCTTCTGTCCGAGCATGGCATTGTCATTGCCCGTGACATCGCGCAGCTGCGGCGCGGCCTCGCTGTCATCGTAGGGAACATCAATGACGGCCTCAGCGAGATGCTCCGAGCGCTCATGAGGGAATTGCAAGAGGAGTTGTCCGCGCTTGATACCCGCATTGCAGCCTATGACCGACGGATAAGGGAAATCTACCGTACGAATGAGCAGTGCCAGCGGCTCGGCAAAATCGAAGGCGTCGGACCTGTGACAGCAACAGCCTTGATCGCCGCCGTGGGCGATAGAAGCTGTTTCAAGAACGGCCGCCAGTTCGCGGCTTGGCTTGGCCTGGTGCCGAAGCAGCGATCCAGTGGAGGGCGGGCCCGCTTGTTCGGCATCAGCAAACGCGGCGATCGATACCTGCGGACGCTGATGATTCACGGAGCTCGCGCCGCTTTAAGCCGGGCCGCTGGCAAGCAGGATCCGCGAAGCCTCTGGCTCGGCAAAATCCGGCAACGGCGCCATCCCAATGTCGCGGCCGTGGCTCTTGCCAACAAGAATGCGCGGATCGTGTGGGCTATGCTCACAAGCGACGCAGCTTATGAGCCGGCGCTGTCGGTGAAGGCGGCCTGAAGCGAAGCGGCAATCAAGGAAAGGAGGTCTCACCCGGCAATTGCAACAAATGGCAGGAGATGGCGAAACGGTCACCCCGTCGCTTCCCGAACCTGATGTGTGGACCGGCACGGCTTACGCCGATGTCTCGGGGCCGTTGAGGTGGAAGCGGGCGAAAACCATCGAGGCTCGCGGCGGAGACGTTGTCCAGCCGCATCAAGAAGCCGGATATACGTCTGCAGTTGTGACCGTCGATCCTGATCAAGCCGGCCGTTGCAATCGGGCGGGGGCCATATACGTCCACACATGGCCCATCGCTGCCACATCCCTACAGCCGAGGATCTGTCGGCTATCAGGGGCAGACCGGACCCAAATAAAACCGGGCCAAACCGTCGGAATTGACCCGAAGCAGACTTCCTTCGATATTCATCAGACCCTCCTTTCACGTCGGCATCCTTTTGCATTATGATGCGATTAGTGATGAGGGGGTGTTCCGTGAAGCGGCGGAAGGTGATCGCTCTTGTAGTTCACACGGCGGTTATGTCGATGCTGCTCCCCTTCGCAACGGAAGCCCGACGGGCGCCGTACCGCATTGGCTATTTAGCTCTGCTTCCAAATGAAGACGCGACCGTAGCGGCGCCTCTCTTTCAAAGGCTGCAAGAGCTTGGGTACAGCGCGGGCAAAACAATCATCGTGGATTATCGATCCGCCGAAGGATATGCAGAGCGCCTGCCGCAACTGGCCTCAGAGATAGTTCGCGCAAAGCCCGACGTTATAATTGCCGGATTCGGCACACTTGCGCCAAAGGCGGCGATCGCCGCAACAACCAGCATTCCGATCGTATTCACCTCGGTGGGCGACCCGGTTGGTGCCGGTTTGGTCGCAAGCCTGAATCAACCAGGCGCAAACGTGACTGGCTTGAGCGCCCAGGCGAAGGACATTACCGCGAAGCGATTGCAAATACTGGAAGAAATCGTCCCGGGCAAAAAGCTGGTCGCGGTGTTAGCAAACCCTGATACCCCCTACACAGTGCTCGCGCTAAGTGAGTTAAAATCTGCAGCCTTGGCTCTGAATCAACCGCTGACAGTGTTTGAGGCACGGGTTATCGATCAGGTGGCGGCTGCGATAGACGGAGCGAGTAGGTCCGGCGCGGCCAGCATGATAATCCTAGAGGACCCCGTTTTGCTGGGTGCCAAGCGAGCAATCGTTGAACTTGTGGCCAAGGCTCGGTTGCCGGCGATTTATGGACCACGAGCTTACACTGAGGTGGGCGGATTGATCTCTTACGGGCCAGACCAGCGGCAGATTTACCGTCGGGCCGCGGAGTATGTTGACAAGATTCTAAAGGGCGCAGCGCCAGCCGGACTTCCGGTCGAGCAGCCCACCAAATTCGAGTTGGTGCTCAACCTCAGGGCTGCAAAGGAACTCGGCATTGATGTCCCACCAACTCTGATCGCCCGCGCTGACGAGGTGATCGAATAGTCCGGGCCATCGCAGCGCATCGGTCTGCTTCTGGCCCGGGGCTGACGTTGACCCAGACCGCGAGGTTGTCCGCTTCCGACAGATGAGCCGACTACGTTCATGCTGGCCGCCGAGGGCCGCCTTTGACCAGTAGCGGACATTTACAAATCCCATAATATGGACGGCACATCTTGCCATTTTCCGTAGGATGGGACCCGCGCAGATGGATCGGTCGGAACCTTCGATCATCATACGGCCGTTTACCGAAGAGGACGCAGAGCAGGTGCGTCTTCTATTTGTCGGGGTCAATCGGCTCCTCGCGCCTCCTCATCTGTCGGAAGCGTTCGAGCAGTACATTGCAATATCTCTGGACGAAGAAGTCGGCCAGATAAGCCAGTACTACGGACGCCGACAAGGCGGATTCTGGGTGGCAGTCGTCGGCAAAAAAGTCGTTGGCATGTTTGGACTTGAACCTTCTTCATCTGCGGGGATGGAGTTGCGCCGCATGTACGTCCATCCCGACGTTCGCCGCCGGGGTATTGCCCGGCAGATGTTGAGGTTCGCAGAGGACGAATGTCGCAAGCTCAATTGTCCTCGGATGGTTTTGAGCACCTCTGAGCTACAGCGCGAAGCAGTTTCGCTTTACAGAGCCGCTGAATATCAGTTGGTTCGCGAGGAGGTCGCGGTTGCACCCAGCAACAAGACCCTCGGTGCGGGCATTCGGCGCTATCATTTCACCAAGGAGCTATGATGTCCAAGTCGCCGTCCGGCCTGAAGCGGTCATCCTAGATATCGCCTTCTGGAGCCTGAAGCCTTACATCCCCGTCTCACAGCGGACGTAGATCCTTTCAAAGCCATCGGCTGCTGCGTACCGTACATGAGCGTTCGCCACAACCATTCGACCGGGCCATATCGAAAATGCCTTAGCCACCAAGCGCTG
The DNA here is from genome assembly GCF_000473125.1 of Bradyrhizobium genosp. SA-4 str. CB756. Taxonomy (NCBI): domain Bacteria; kingdom Pseudomonadati; phylum Pseudomonadota; class Alphaproteobacteria; order Hyphomicrobiales; family Nitrobacteraceae; genus Bradyrhizobium; species Bradyrhizobium genosp. SA-4. The sequence continues at coordinate 3,083,862 of NZ_KI421499.1, forward strand.
AAGAATACCTGGCCGACATACACGGCAATCCCGATGGCCAGCGCCTCGGCCGCGCCGAGGCGCCCGAATTGGCCGAGGCCATATCCGTAGAAAATCCAACCGAAGATCACGGACTGAGCGAGGTAGTTCGTGAATGCCATCCGGCCCAACGGCACAGCCCAACCCAGCAGCGTTTTTCCGCTCGTTAGTTCGGCCACGGCGACGAATGTTGCACCATAACCGAGAGCGAGCAGGATCGTGCCGGCGGGTGTGGCCACCGCGTCCAGACTGCGGCTCGCTAAAACGCCGTTGACTTTCAGAAAGATCAAAGCTGCGCCGAGACCAACGCATGCGACCGCTGTTGAGAATAAGAGCGCCCGGTCTGGCTTTCGTAAAACGTCACTCCGCCAGATGAACGCACCAAGGAAGAACAGCCCTATGGTGCGTGGGAAGACGTAGATGTGCAGAGGAACGATCAGAGGGATTTCGCGAAGCCGGAATGTCATCACCTCCCAGAAGCTGCCGGACGCATAGACGAGATTGGCTTCCTGCACATCGCGTTGGATTGCAGCAAAACTCGGAAATAATCCAGGCGGTGACCACACCTGCAGCGCCAGATACAGTCCCAGGAACGCCGCCGCGCCGCTGGCCAAGAGCCAGCGGGGACCAAACAGGAATGGCAGAAAGATTAGGCCCGCGATTGCATATTCAGTGAGAATGTCACCGTTCCAAATGAGGCATAGGTGAATGAATCCGAGCGCCAACAACACGATCAGACGACGAAACAAGAGAAGTGCGCGATGCGGATTCGTCGAAAGATGCTCGAACTGAATTGCAAGACCTAATCCGAACAGCAACGAGAAGAGCGCAAAAGCCTTCATGTCGACCGCCAGCATCAAGACGGTCTCGACAGCCCGGTCCAGCGGAGCTGCGGGCCGTGCAGCGGGCAGGAACTGCTCGAAAATGGAAACACGAAATTCCGTGACAATATTGATAGCCAGGACACCGAGCAACGCCACGCCACGAAGCGCATCGATGCTTCCGATTCTTTCGAATGGATTGACGGGACTGGAACGGCTCTCATCGATTGCAGCGGTCATGCACCACGACTATAGATCGTGGAAGACCTTCGGTCACTTCAATTCCGCAAGTGGCCCTTAGCTGAACAACGCTGAGCCAATTCGGATGTCGGCTATCGGCCGCGAACCTGACGCGGGGCGCCTTTGCCTCGACTGCCGCTTATGACCCCAAACGGACTTCCCTAAAGCGCCGGCCAAACTCGCGAGAGGACAAGGAAAGTTGCGGCTGGAAATTCCTGATCGGAAGCACATATCACCAGCATGGTGACAGTTGTGCAATGCACTTGCGGTGCTGAGTACAGACGCACCGAAGAGAAGTTCTTGGTACCGCATACAGGTGACGCGGTCTGCGCAATCTGCGGAGCTGCTCTGGAATCATGGCAGGAAAGCACCCGCGTTCCCAGTTACGAACTTATTGAACGCCCGAAGACGAGGCTTTCAAGGTCGGTCTGATTCCGAAAGCAGCGGACAGATGCTGAATGGACCGGGGTTCTCGGTCCAGCAACCTCTCGGCGTTGGCGGGTAAAGGAGGCGAGCGTGACCCTCATATGGCTTGGTGTGCTCCTTGTTTTCGGCGGCGTGCTCCAAATTGCATTTCAGCCCATCTGGCGAAGCCGGCTCAGCGGTGGAAAGTGGCGTCGCTCCGGGCGAGACACGCTGGAGCCTGAAAGACCGGGCAGCGGCTTCGGCATCAAATCGAACTGGCCTGGACTTGTGATGGTCGCGCTTGGCGGCGCGTTCTTGCTGGCCGGAGCTGCCATCTGAGTTGAAACCAATGTCTCAGGCGTCGCCCGTTATCTGGTCAGGCCAATGTGCTAGAGCCATGCTTGATCCTGGCCCTTCTCCGACTTGAAGTGATGTTCGTCTTGGGGGCGCTGTTAAGGGTTAAGCGGACATCGCGTATGGCCAGGCGTAGGGCACGTCTAGCTAGAGACCATGGAAGCAACCGACGATGCTGAAAATCTCGCTCCGCGTTCGTTGGTAAAGCCCAATCTGGCGAGCTCATCGGCGACCTCACGCAATGAGCGCTGGTGGCCCTTCGGCGATCGCCGCCGTAGACGCTTTGCTGTGGCAACCAGCTCTGGACTGAGCTCCGCCCAGCTTTTCCGGCCTTCGACCTCGCCGACCGCCTCACGCTTGCGCTGACGCGCGGCGCGCAACTTCGCCACCGTGGTTGCCTTCTCGAACTGCGCGATGGCGCCCAGCACTTGGCGCACTAATACCGCTGTTGGTGTGTCCTCGATGAAGAAGTCTGGCGAGCTCGCGGGAATCAGCGTGATGCCGAGGCTGCGGAGATGATCATATCCGGCGAGTTGGACCGCCAAGTCTTGCGCAAAGCGATCTGGGCTTTCGACCAGGATGGTCCTGACACCGTTGCCGGCGATGCGGTCGAGCATCGCTGCAAAACCCGGGCGCTCTGCGATCGGGTCTGCACCGCTGACCGCCGCGTCGTAGAACTCGCCGACGAGCTCGTAACCGTTCGCGTTGGCGAAGCTTTCGATTGCAGCGCGCTGTCGGCGATCACTGTCCTTGTCAGCACCAACGTTTGCCGCCGATGAAGTGCGTAGATACGCAACAGATTCCACCATTTTTGTGTTGCAGCGCACAGACTTAGCCTTCATTTCTGTACGGATTTCTTGAGAAATTCTGCTGGTCGACGGGCTTCAGCTGAAAGCGTTGCTTTGCGGACACGACGTCAACGTGGGGGCGAGGGTGGGGCGGTCGCACCGGACGTTGGCGGAACGGGGCTCCTCCAAACTCTGACACCTAAGCATTTGAATTATTGGAAATGTGCCGCAGCTCATCGGAAAGATCAGCGGGCAGCTACGGAAACAAGCTACGAATTGGAATCAACTGCGTGCCTTCGACGAGTGTCAGGATTTATGAGAGTTGGAACATTGACAGAGATCCGGTGAGACGAACACCTTAGCGTGCCCCCTCAGATGGGCTAGGCCGGAACGCAGCAGTTTGTAAAATTCGGCCGCACGTCGGCGGCGCGTTTTCCGGCCGGACACGTCCAGAGCAAACTCAAGGGGGGCCAGCCATCATCGGTGCGGCCCTGACCGGAGCGCTTCGGTCCCCAACCAGATAATTCAGCACTTGTCGGGCCAACTTTCTTACTTTTAGCCACTGGTGGGGAATGCGGTCGAATCTTGTATCGTTTGGCATCGCCGTCATTCCAACAATTAGGGCGCCCGGGTGGCAGTAATCAATCTCGACTTTCAGCGCATTCGTTCCTTTGGGGGTTCGCAACACTACGCTTTCGAGGAATTGTGCTCGCAGCTTGCGGCTTTGGAGCCGCGCGCACCGGATGATGTTTTTTATCGGAAAGGCATTGGAGCGGACGCGGGCGTCGAATGCTTTATGCGGCACCGTGACGGTACGGAAGCGGGGTGGCAGACGAAGTATTTCTTCAAGTTTGATTCAAGCCAGGTCGCGCAGCTTGACGAATCAATCAAACAGGCGTTGGCGAAGCATCCGCGGCTCAATCGGTACATTGTCTGCATTCCCATTGATCTGTTCGATCAGCGTTCCGGCAAGGGCAAGACCCAGCTTGAGCGCTGGCGGGACTGGGTCAAAAAATGGATGGCGACAGCAACGAAAGCGAAGCGCAAACTTAGCATCGAGCTTTGGGGACACTCTGAGCTTGTGGAACGATTGGGCCGCGACAACCCGCTCTATTCAGGTCGGGCGGCTTTCTGGTTCGATGAGACCTTTCTCACCTCGGCATGGTTCGCGAGCCGGTTCGAACGGGCGCGCAGTGGCTTGGGTCAGCGCTACACGCCCGAAACAAATGTTGAATTGCCGATCCGCCGCACCATCCTCGGGCTCTGCCGCGACCCGGTTCTCCTCGATGAGGTGCAGGCATGGGGTGAGAAGCTCGAGGAGGCCCGTCACGACGTAGTTGATCGTCTGGAGCGGTTGAACCTCGGCGCTATACTAGCGGCCAACATCGCGGCGGTGGAAGCAACGACCAGCGCGCTCAGCTCGCTGCTGTCGGCGACGCCCGATGATCCAGCCTATGAATTTCCAGTTGAACGCCTTCGATCGCTGGGGAGCGATGCGCTGGTTGCGAGCGGGCAAGCGATGCGGGCCGTTCGCAATATCAATCCTCCGCCTCCGAAGCGGGAAGAGGATGTGCGCTACCTCTACCACGATATGCGCGGTCTCGAAGAAGCTGTGGATGCCATCCTCGAAGGCGTAACCGGCGATAGCTGGCGTCTGGTGAACGGCCGACGGGCGCTGGTCACGGGCCCGGCCGGCATTGGCAAATCGCATCTGTTTGGCGACGCGGTTGATCATCAGGTCGCTAATGGTCGTCCCTCGGTTCTTATACTCGGCGGCACGCTGATCGATGACGACCCCTGGGCTCAAATCGTCAAGCAGCTTGATCTGAAAATATCTACCGAGAAATTTCTCGGTGCACTCGACGCCGCTGCGCAAGCGGCGGGTACGCGCGCTGTCATCTTTATCGATGCCATCAATGAGCGGCATGGCATCGCGATTTGGTCTCACCGCCTGGCCGCCTTTCTCAAGACCATCGAGGACTTCCCGCGTGTGGCCATCGCGCTGTCATGCCGGACGACATATTTGCCGTATGTGATACCTGGGGGAACCGGGCCGGATTTGATTGAGGTTGAGCATGTCGGGTTCGCCGGTCGTGCTGCCGAAGCGGCCCGCTACTATCTGGATAAGCGCGGCATTGTGCGTATGGCCGCCCCTAACCTTGTTCCTGAATTTGAGAATCCGCTCTTCCTGAAGACGTGCTGCGATTTTTTGGAGAAGGAGCAACTCAATGAATTCCCGCGCGGTGTGCGCGGGGTCACCGAAATCTTTGGCTTCTATTCGGAAGCTGTTGCAAAAGCTGTCGAGCGGCAACTTGGGCTCGATCACAAGCTTGGTATCGCCGCAAAAGCGCTTGAAGCGCTCGCAACAGCCGTTGATCAGGGCGAGCGCGGCTACCTCGAATACGAAAAAGCGGACTCCCTGATGGAGGGGATTTTTCCGGCGCACGGTGTTTTTGAGCGGAGCTTGCTCACCCGGCTTGTCAGCGAGGGTGTTCTTGCGGATGAACCTGTCATGGGAGACGACGGGAGAATCCTTCATATCGTTCGCTTTTCATTTGAACGGTATAGCGACCATCGCATCGCGCGGCAGCTTCTGGATAGGCATCTTGACGCCACGACGCCGGCAAATTCCTTTCTGCCCGGAACGCCGCTGGGGACATATCTCGAAAGCGCCGAGGCTTATAAGTACGCGGGTGTGCTAGAAGCGATGGCTACCCAGTTGCCGGAGCGGTGCGGCCTGGAACTTCCGGATGCCATACGAAAGTCACGAAACCAATCCCTGTTCCTGCGTGCCTTTCTTGGCAGCGTCCTCTGGCGCGAACAGCGCGCATTCACGCAACGTACGCTGGACTTGCTGAAAGATGCCTCGCGCCTGTCGGGCCGAAACGAAACAATGCGGACCTTGCTCGGCATCGCGAGCGAACCGGAAAATGCATTCAATGCGGAATACCTGCATGGAAGGCTCATCGGGCATTCGATGCCGCAACGGGACAAGGTCTGGTCCATATACATCGCCCAGGAGGGGGACGACGACGACAGTCCCATCGAAACATTAATTAGCTGGACCCTGCAAAACGGGTTCGAAACAATCGACAACCAGCGCGCAGAGCTTGCGGCAATCACGCTGAGTTGGCTATTCACGACCAGCCACCGGCTTATTCGGGACCGGGCGACAAAAGCGCTGGCGGCGCTGTTGGCGCAACGCTTGATGTTGGCCGCGCGCCTTGTTCGCCGCTTTCAGGATATCGACGACCTTTATGTCCTCGACCGGGTCATGGCCGCGGCTTATGGAGCGGTCTTGCAGGGCATGGCGACGGACGGCCTCGCGGAATTGGCGGAAGCTGTGTTCCGGTGCGTTTTCGATCGTGAGGAAACTCTGGTCCATGTGCTCATCCGCGACCACGCACGCGGCATCGTCGAGCTTGCGAGCACGCGCAATGTCTTGCCAGCCGTCGTTGACGTGGTACGCGCCCGGCCGCCTTACCGCAATGCGTCCGGCATCGAGGAGGTGCCTGAGGCGATCATCGGCACCTACACGCAGGAATACGGCCCGGGGAAGGTCTTTCGTGACGATATCGTTGGCTCGGCCGTCAATGACGGCGATTTTGCGCGCTATGTCATGGATGGGCCGGTTGGAAAATTCAGCTCGTATTCAATTGCTCTCGTCGGACAAAGCCAGCAGCAGATTTACTCTGATTGGGTCAACGGACTCGCCGGGAGGCTTCCGGTGGCGGAAGTGCGACTGCGCGAGCTAATTGCTGCATGCGACGCATGGCGAGCGAACCAGGGGCCCCTTGGTCCCACCAAATTCAGCATCAAGTTAGTTGCCGCTGGTGACACGGACGAAGAAGACGTCAACCCGTACGAGCAAGCGGTAGATGAATCCGAACAGCGATTGCGGGAGGCGCTCGGCGAAGCCGGATGGGAGGAATATAACGACCGGGCGCGTCACGTCGTGCGCAGGGATTTGCGTGGCGCCAAGCGATACTTCTTTTGGCCGCCATCCTTCGACCAAATGCGCGCGCGTCGCTGGGTCTGCAAGCGAGCGCATGACCTTGGCTGGACCCCGGAGCTGTTCGGCGAATTCGATCGACACCACGGACATGGTAGTCGGACGGAGCATCGCATCGAGCGGGTCGGGAAGAAGTATCAATGGATTGCATTTCACGAGCTATTGGCGCGCCTGGGGGACAATTTCTGCTTCGTGGGATGGCGCCGCGATGATGGGACAAGCATTTTTCAAGGACCTTGGCAGGTCAGCCGGCGTGATATCGACCCCTCGCTCTTTGCGTCAAAAACACCAAAGGAAGCGCGGCAGAGCGATCTGACCTGGTGGATGCCGGTTCAGGTGACGTTGCGCGCGATGTCGCCGCAGTCCCGTCTAGCTTGGCTCGATACTCCCGAAGATATTGTGAACGATGCTTCTTTGCTCAGCGTCACCCAGCCTCGGTCGCATCGGAAATGGCTCGTGATCCATGAATTCGAGCGCTGGAATCAATGGGGCATGCGGGAGGGCGAGCGCACGCTGGACCGGTACGCTGCCTTCGAGATCCGTTGCTTTTTGGTGCGGGCCGAGGATCGTGGGAAGGTTGTGAAGGCGCTCTCGGGCAAGATGTTCAATAGCACGTTCGATCTTCCAGAGCTGGACAAGTCATCCGATGGCTATATCGGTGAATACCCTTGGCATCCGCTTTATCGCGACGTATCCGCGTGGATGCAGCCGGCGGACTGGAATCATTTGTCGGTCGAGGTTCAACCGACCGTCACCGACTATCTTGCCGAACGGGGCGGGCATGACTACTCAATTGAGGCCTCTTTTAGTTTCAATGTACCCGGACCAGGGTTAATTGCCGGGCTTAAGATGCGCCTCTCGAATGGGCGGAATCTGTCTTATTCGAATGACGCCGGCACCGTTCTTTTTTTCGATCCATCAACCGCCGAGCCCGGCCCCGGCGCGGCGCTTGTTGACCATGATGCATTCCTGGCCTTCCTCGCTCGCGAGAAGCTCGAAGCCGTTTGGATTATCGCAGGCGAGAAAGAAGTGTATGGCGGTAGGAAGCATCAGGAGGGATATGGTGGAACGCTGAGTTTCACCTCGGTCTATTGGCTCACCAAAAGCGGCTTTCGCCGGAAAGATTTCGAGCACCGGCGGAATCCAAGGGCTGAGCAGCTCCGGCAATTTTATGATGAACCAGGCGTGCAAGCGGCACAGGCGCGAACACCTAAATCCTCTCCACAGCGGAGCAAGAATTCGCGAGCCCCGGCAACGCCGGTACGCAAGGCAGCTGCAAAGAAGCAAAAGCAGAGCAAGAAGAAAGCGAAGCAGGTGGTAAAAGCCACAACGAAGAAAGCTGCGAAGAAAAAGCGCGCGCCCCGCCGCTAGGCAGTGGAGCGCCAACCAGAACGTCGGCAGGAGCGGACGATTTGGAGTTAACAGCGCCCTCAAGAAATGGTGAGCCAGTCGAGATGCCGAAACGTCCGGAGCAGTGAGGCGGATTACCCAGGAAGAGTCGGACAGCTGGGCGTCCCGATAGTGGTATCATCATACTTTTGAGCGGCGGCGCCCCGGGCATGGGTGACGGCAATCGGTCGTTTTTTGACAGGCCCGCTTTATAGAACCCCATGCGTCGAAGGCGGTGCGCGTCGAGGTTGAACAGCTCGACTGAGTTGTGGTGAGACTAAAGCGCTTGCGGGTTGAGAGATTCGATGGGGATGGGAATGGTCGCGAACTTGGTGGGGTCCACGTGGAAGAAATGGGACCTGCACGTACATACACCGGAGTCCTTCTATCAGAACTATCCAGGGAGCGGAGAAGAGGCTTGGGAAGCGTTCTTAGCAGACATTGAGAGCCTAGCTGAGGAATTCAAAGTCATTGGTATCAATGACTATGTGCTCGTTGATGGCTATGAGAGGGTGTTGAAAGCAAAGCGCGAGCAGGGCAGGCTGAAGAACATCGACCTGATCCTGCCAGTTGTGGAGCTGCGCCTAGATAAATTCGGCGGTGTCGTCCAGGGCGGAAAGAGCGGTAGGGCTCCGTCAAGTTGGAGTAGGATCAACATCCACGTCATCTTCGATCAGGTGGACCCGGATTTTATCCGCCAGCAGTTTATCTCCGCAATTGCTCCGAGCTACCGTCTTCTCCCAGGGTCGACTGGCGAAGGAAAATGGAATTCTGTGATCTCCCGGCAAAGCATTGAAGCTTTGGGCGCGGCCATCATCGAATCGGTCCCTGCAGACAAGCGGGCGGAGTATGGGAGTCCGTTGATCGAGGGATTTAACAATCTCAACGTAAGCGCAGATGGCTTGCGCAGAGCTTTAGAGAACGACGCTCTCAAGGGCAAGCTCATCGTCGCAGTCGGCAAAACCGAGTGGGAGAACCTAAAATGGGACGATCACTCAATTGCGGAGAAGAAGACGCTCATCAACGACGCCCAGCTCGTCTTCACCGCAGCTGCATCTCCAGAAGACTACCATAAGGCACGCGAGAAACTAAGCGCGGCAGGCGTCAACTCCAACTTGCTCGACTGCTCGGATGCTCACTGGCTTAGCAATTCGACTGACAAGGATCGTATCGGCAATTGCTTCACCTGGATTAAGGCGGACTCAACTTTCCAAGGTCTGTGCCAAGCGATCCAGGAGTTCAAGCATCGGGTCTATGTCGGAGACAACCCGCATAAGCGGGCCCTCGTCGCGATGAACAAGACCAAGTTCATTCGTTCGGTGAAGGTTACGAAGAAGTCAGACTCGACGCTTTCGGAACCATGGTTCAACGTCGATTTGCCGTTGAATCCTGACTTGGTCGCGATCATTGGCAACAAGGGAAGTGGCAAGAGCGCGCTGTCGGACGTCGTAGCCCTAGTGGGCAACACCAGGCACCATCAGAAGTTCTCTTTCCTCAAGGACACGAGATTCCGCAGCCCCAAGACCAGGTTCGCACACCACTTCGTCGCGGAGCTTACGTGGCATGACGGCGCTCCAACCTCGCGAGACTTGGACGATGATCCAGACCCGATCGGAGTGGAGCGCGTCAAATACTTGCCACAGAGCTACCTCGAAGACCTCTGCAACGAGCTTGGCGATGGTGGATCAGCGACCTTCGACGCTGAGCTGCGCAAGATCATCTACTCTCACGTTGAGGAGGCCGACAATTTGGGCAAGGCCTCGATGGATGAGCTGCTTGAATTCAAGGTTGCGGAATTCAACAAAGCTCGCCACGCGCTGCGGCTGAAGGTCGCCAAAGTGAACGGAGAAATTGTGGAGGCGGAGCGCAGGTTAACGTCTGAGTTCAAGCGGAGTTTGGAGGAGCAGCTCGCAGCCAAGCAGGCGCAATTGAGCGCTCTCGCGATGCCTCAAGTCGTTGAAGACCCGAGCGCTTCCGAAGAGGCTCTGGCCGAGTCCAAGGAGGCCGCCGACCGCATCCAAGCTCTGGAAGGCGAGATCAAGAAGGTTGAGCAAGAGGAGGCTGATCTGCGCGACAAAAAGGTCGTTGCCTCCAAGAGGCAGGCAACCGCGCTGCGCATTCACCAGGCTCTCACGAACTATAAAAAGCAGCACGAGACCTTCCTTGGAGAATTGCAGCCTCTGCTCGCAGGGCTTGGTGCGGACATTTCCGCCGAGGCCCTGGTGCAGCTTCGTGTGGATCTTGAGCCTGTCGACGCGCTCGCCAAGAGGATGGATGCGGAAATCGATGCGATCGATGTAAGCCTGCAAAGTGAGGAGCCGGGCAGTTACGCCAAGCGAAAGGAGGAGCTTGCCGCTTCCATCGTGGCAGCGAAAGGCAAACTCGGTGAGCGCCAACGGCAGTTTGTTCTCTACAAGGAGGATTTTTCCAAGTGGGAGAGGGCCAAGGCGGAGCTCATTGGCGGGCTGGACAAGCCAGCAACAATCGCGTGGCTGCAGGCGGAAATCGCATCGATAGAAACTATTCCAGAGCTCCTTGCCTCGTTGAAGAAGACGCGGTCAGACTTGGCGACAGAAATCCACGGCCAGATCCAGGCCATGGTCGACGAATACAAGCGCCTCTATGGCCCGGTCCAAGGTTTCGTCAATTCGCCAGAACAGCGGGAGATGAACCTGCCCCTCGATTTTCAGGTGCGCATCGAGGAGTCAGGATTCGCCCAGCAGCTTTCCAACCGGCTCAATCAGCGTGTCCGTGGCTCGTTCTCAGGCGTTGAGGAGAGCAACCAACTTCTGAGGACTCTGTTGCAGGAGGCAAGCTTTGCCACGCCTAGCGATGCGGTCGCGTTCGCAGAAACGATCGACGACATGCTCCACTTTGACCGGCGGGAGGGGCAAGATGGCCGCGAGATTCGGCTAACCGATCAGCTTAGCCGTGGAACAACCGCACAGGATGTTCTCGATTTCGTCTTCGGACTCGAATACCTCTCTCCGCGCTATTCATTGACCTACGATGGCCAGGATATCGGTCAGCTCTCGCCTGGTGAGCGCGGGCTCTTGCTGTTGGTCTTTTACCTCTTGGTCGATAAAGACGACATCCCGATCGTTATCGACCAACCAGAGGAGAACTTAGATAACCAGACGATTTTCAAAGTTCTGGTCAGATGCATCAAGAGGGCGAAAGAGCGACGCCAGGTGATCATCGTCACCCATAACCCCAACCTTGCTGTGGTCTGTGATGCTGAACAACTCATCTATGCCTCTTGCGACAAGGCAAGTAAGCGTTTCGACTACGAGGCCGGGGCCATCGAGAACCCTAGCATGAAAGAGCGGGTCGTGGAGATATTGGAGGGAACAGAGCCGGCATTCAGAAACCGGCAGTCGAAATATGCGCTTTCGTGAAATCGATTGCGCAGAACCTTAAGTGAGGCTGCATAATGGCAGACATTTCCGATGACTGGGGAGCCGTTGTCCTAACCGCGTGCGCTGTGGGGCAACAATTCGCTTGCTCAGCCACTGTTGAGACTGCGCTCTGGGGCGTAGGATCGCCGCATGAAACGTCCTGCAACTAAACGGGGGACTGGTCCGGTTCCAGTGCAATACCTTGAGCTCAAGGCTATTCACCCTTTGCTCGGGCATGTCCTCCACGGTCGCATCGGATCTCTGCCGGTGTCGCGGTTGTATTTCCAGCTGGAAGCATTTCTGAGGAATTCTGAGCGCAACTTCGCGCCTGCAGTTGGCGCCATCCCGAGACGCCTACTGGAACACAACAAGCAGCCCAGAAAGCTCCACGTGTGCGAAATGGCACAAATCGACGCTGATGTCGTCTTCACCTACGACGCGAGCACCAAGCGTACCGACATGCAGTGGAAGGCTTACTTCGAGCATCCGCAGTTCGCTCGTCCAGAGGGCCATCAGCGTGTGGTTCTGCACATTAGGGTGAAGGAGGAGAGCGGGCTGATGCGCAGTGTTAGCGTTCCTCTTCAGCCATTGATGGTGGGCTATGGTGACGTAGCCGAGGGACACCAAGGCTACGCCCACAGTATTACCTTCCTAGACCCGACAGGTGAGATTCTCGACCAAGTGTACTACATCGGCGTGACCGGCAGGAACTGGCTGATCCGAATGGAGGAGCACCTGGCGGAGGTCCGAGGCGGCAGCAATAAGCGCTTCCACGCTGCTTGGCGCGCGTATGCTGGTGATACCAACGTAATGCTCGGTTCTGAGTTGATCGTCTTGAACCACACTTTCCAAGGCGTCATGGCTTGGGAGGAGGAGCAGGTCGATGCAGTTATGGAAGCAAAAAAGTCGTTGAACATGATCCCCGGCGGTTTCAAGGGCATGCGCTTTTTACACGAGCACCGGGTGACTGACAGAGTCGACATCAGCCTAGAGGAGCGCGACAAGGCCATCGCCGAGTATGTGCGCCGAGTTGGGGTAAGGGCTGGCGTACCGAACCTGTTCCTAGCCGAATTGTGGCGCGACGACGAGTTTTACCTGAAGGTGCTGTCGGGGCGCTCTGATGTGCTCACGCCAGGGCAGGTGCTCGCCATTCGTAATTTGGCTGCTAAAGGACGCACGGCTCAACAGATATTCGAGGCCGTGGGCGCCAGGAACGTTGATCAGGTGCAGCGCGTCTTGCAGGGCAAGACCTATCAGCGCATTCAAGTGGAGTCGATGACCAAGCCCGCAGCAGCCGATGGTGACTTGCAAGCCGACTAGCCCCGCGCCGAGGCGCGCTTTCAGGTGCGGGGGCTACTTCACGCAGCCAGCCCTTCACCAGCTCCCGCGGCTCCGCCGACGGCTGCCAGATAGCTCACCAGCCGCGCATCCAGATCAGAGTCCTGCGCCTTCTTCATCGTACGTTTGATGGCCGCGAGAATCCTGGCGGGTTGCCGAGAGCGCCCCACCAGCAAGGTGACGAGCACGATATCGGATGCCCCGCGCCGGCGTTGATGACCGCCTTCTAGGCGGCATCAAGCACCAGTTGCGCGAGTGTTGCCAGTAGCGCTGCTGGAGCGCCTGAACGCAAAGCGTTCAGGCGCGCGGTTGGCCGCGAAGAGGCGGGCCAGCCTCTCGGGCTGACTGTCCCTTACCGGAGATGCCTCAGTCGTCGGACGTCTGGGATGGGGTGCTTATGGCGCGCAAAGCGGACGAAGCGGGGTCCCGGACCAATCAGCGGATCACCGCTCCTCCGCACCAGAATCGTCAAGACATTGCAGTGGCAGCGGTTTTCGACAATTGGACTCCGCCCCTTGTGAGTAGCTACGGTGACGAGCTACAAATTTGCCCGCCCGTTGCGACCACGCCCGCCCGACTCGAAGGAGCAGGGCACTTCGCAAGCCGCTAGATCGCAGCAACTGGCTGAACCCTTTCATAACGTCCGACTATCGAAAGCTTGGACCGCTCTTGGCGCGAAGCAGACATTTCGTGCAAGCGCGAAGTCGCCAACGGGGCCAGAAGCGGTCATTCCCGAACCGCTCTGCTCGAGAGCCGGCCATTTCAAAGCGCATGCGAACCAATGCATCTCTGGTCAGGGCGCCGGGCCTTCGAAGGCCGCTCGCCACAGAACAGTGTCCGTGACGGGCACCGAAGCTTCATAAACCGGCCGGTCGAGGTCGAGAACGACCGATGATAGCGACGCGAGCCGCCGACACGTCGCCGCGACCGATCTCAGAGGTGCTTCACCATCGGGCAAGCGCTCTCGCTCAGCGGCCGCGCGGCTTTCTCAGCCGGCACTGTGGCAAGGACTTTGAGATAATCGAACGAGTATCTGGATTCCGAGGGCTTCTTCACCTGCAGCAGATAATAAGGCCGCATCACACGGCCGTCCTCGCGCACGGTGCCCTTGGTGTAGAAGTCGTCAATCGGCAGTTCCTTCATCTTGGCGACTACCTTTGTCGCATCGGTCGTGCCAGCTGCCGCCACCGCCTTGAGGTAATGCAACGTCGCGCCGTAGGTCCCTGCATGGATCATGCTTGGAGGCTTACCAACGTTGCGCACGAGGAAGCGCTTGGTCCAGGCGCGGGTCGCGTCGTCGAGGTCCCAGAAGAAAGTCTCACTCGCGGTCAGGCCCTGCGCCGCTTCGAGGCCAAGCGCGTGGGTGTCGGGAAATTGTAGCAGAAGCGCGGCCACGCGCTGGTCGCCGCCGCGGCCCAAGCCGAATTCCGCGGCCTGTTTGATCGCGTTGATGGTATCGCCGCCAGCATTCGAGAGAGCGACGATTTTCGCCTTCGAGGCTTGCGCCTGCAGGAGAAAGGACGAGAAGTCGGCGGTATTGAGCGGATGGCGCACGGCCCCCACCACCTTGCCACCGGCGGCCGCGACGAATGCTGAGGTGTCGCGCTCGAGGGCATGCCCGAATGCGTAGTCGGCGGTGATGAAAAACCAGCTATCCCCACCCTGCTTCACCAGTGCCTGCCCGATCGTCGCGGCAAGGCCGTAGGTGTCGAAGCTCCAGTGCACGCCGTGCGGCGAACAGGCTTTTCCGGAGAGATCCGACGTGGCGGCGCCGGTGTTGATGTCAACGGCGTCGTGCGTGCGCGTCACCTCACGCACAGCGAGCCCCACAGCCGAATTGGGAATGTCGAGGATGAGGTTGACGCCCTCGGTCTCGATCCACTGCCGCGCGATGTTTGCGCCGACGTCGGGCTTGTTTTGGTGGTCGGCGAAGATGACTTCGATCGGTCGGCCCAGCACCTTGCCGCCGTAGTCCTCGACCGCCATGCGCGCAGCGTGGACCGAGCCCATGCCGGTCAGATCCGCGTACAGTCCCGTCTGGTCGTTGAGGACACCGAGCTTAACCGGCTGCGCGACCGCGGAGGCGGTCAGCCCCGCTCCCCACAACAGGAGCGCAGCGATGATGTTGCGACGCATGAAAACCTCCCGTTGCCCGTAGCGACCGCTGAACGCCGGTGGTCTTGGCATGATGGTACAGGGGAAGGGCATCACTGCAAAGCGGGGCGTTGGCCTTTGCTTCTCGCGCCGCACTTCAGCGCGGCATGGCAGCGACCGGGCGGGCATGTCCGGTGTGGGGCGGTCATGAGTGCCGTTTTGGCGGCCCGGGCGTCACTTCCGGTCTACCCTAGCAGACGTTGTGACCGGCCGTTCGCAGGTCTCTGAGGGGCCACGAGCCGACGTTCAACTGTGCGAGAGGCCGACGTTGTTCCGATTGAGCCGCGCTGTCGGCGTTGGAAGGAAGGCCGCCAAGGCGGGCGGCCTCCTGGTCAGTTATTGCGGCACGCGGTCTGGGGGCTATTTCTCGACTTCGACGGCATACCTGCGCACGACCTTGACTGCCTTGTCACGCTGGGGAGCTAGGTCCGCCCAGGCTTTCGATTTGTAGAATGCCACCGCGTCATCTACGCTGTCCCATTCGGTGAGTGCTGCACTCTTGGGGGGTGCGCCCCCCTCTATCTGAACTACCCTTCCGGCTGCGGTACGCAAGGCGCGACCATGAGCGTCTGCTATCAGATTGCGGGCCGTAGGCAGGTAAGCGGCCTGGGCCGAAGCATCGAGGATTTCATTTTCGCTGATGACGTAGGCTTTCAGCTTGGCCCCTTGAGCGTGGAGGCCCTGGACAGCGATGGCGCCGATTGCGATGCCTGCGAGCAATGTCATCGAATGTTGTATTCTCATGACTTCCTCCCAGTTGCTTGCCGATGATCCGGCAGCCAATAGTACTGCTTTTTAAGACCGAGCAGTGAGCAATCTAGGACACCGGCTTCGGATAGTCCGGCACTCGGCGTCTAACGCAACATGAAAGAGTTTCGTCCACTTCGGGTCAAATCAGCGGTCCAGACTGCTGCGATCAGCTTCCGCTCTATGCCCGACAGCCGACGCCTCAACGGGCATTCTGTTTGGCCGCGACCGGCCAGGAGGAGACATGAGGAGACATCCTGTGACAAGCAGGGTCGCGACGAGGCATTCAGCGGAAGCGCTCGCAGATGCCCTGAACAAACTGAGGGTAAGTGTGTCAGGACGCTTGGGCCACATTTAATGGCTCTTAGCTGGTGCGGGTCCGCACTCAAGTGCGGACATTGTTATCAGCACACTGGCCCAATTTCCTTTGTGAACGACCCCGCCCCGTATTAGCTTATGAGGAACCTTCTAGGTGAGCGGGCAGATGAATCTCGAAGACTTGTACCGGCTTCTGCGCAGCGAGCATGTCCAGGCGCAAGGGATCGTTGACACACTTGAGGAGCCCCTTCTGGTGCTCGATCAGGCGGGCTGCGTCCTTACAGCCAACCGCGGGTTCTACGAAACCTTCAGGGTGGCTCGGGATGAGACGGTTGGACGCAGCCTATTCGCCCTTGGTGGCAGTCAATGGGACATACCCGAACTCAGGCGCCTCGTCAGCGAGATCATTCCCCGGTCTACCGCCGTCGTCGGATATGAGGTGACATCAGAGTTCCCGACGATCGGTCCGCGCACAATGCTGGTCAGCGCACGTCGTCTCGTTCACCCCGACAATAACAGCACCAGCCTCCTGATCCTGTTTGAGGACGTGACCGACAGGCGGCAACGAGACGTCCAGAAAGACATTCTCCTCACTGAAACGCGCCACCGCATGAAGAACCTTCTGGGGATCGTACGGTCGCTTGCCAATCAGACGGATGTGGAGGGCCGCACAGCCAAGGAATATCGCGATGCCTTCTTGGGACGGTTCCAGGCCGTGGCCGAAGCCGAGACTATCGCGCTTGCCAGCAGCGCTGAAGCCAATCTGAGTGCCCTTGTGGAGCAATCGCTGAAGGCCGCGGGCCCGGAGCGATACCAGATAACCCCAGGACCAGCAGTGCGTCTCAATCCACGGCAGATCATGCCGATGAGCCTCATTCTGCATGAACTCGTCACCAACGCTTGGAAGTACGGGGCGTTCTCCAACACTGGAGGGCTGGTCCGCTTGAGCTGGCGCACGTCGGAAGGGCAGGGCAACACCTTCCTGCACATCGACTGGCGAGAGGAAAACGGCCCGCCAGTTGCTCCGCCAACTCGCTCCGGCTTCGGCTCCAGGCTGATCGATCTCAGCGCCGTGCAAGGCTTACGCGGCGCTGTGGAACTGAAGTATGAGCCAACCGGTTTAAGGGTTCACATCACCGCGCCTGTGGAGTCTTGAACCCCGGGGACAATCGTGCCGGAAGCTCCCCGAATACTGGTGGTCGAAGACGAGTACCTTATCGCGTTGGAGCTCGACGCCGAACTGAGGAGTGCTGGGTACCGCGTCGTCGGCCCGGTCCCAGACATCGATAGCGCTTTGGAGTTGTTGAAGGCGGACCGCCCCGACGCTGCCATCCTCGACGTCAACCTGGCCGGAGAATGGGTCACCCCGGTCGCGGAGACGCTCCGGGCGATGGCGGTGCCGTTCATTCTCGCCAGCGGCTACGTTGCCGCCGACCTCCAAGCCCATCCCGCCCTTCGAGACGCGGTCAATGTCGGAAAGTCATGGAGGCGTGAGTATCTACTCAAGATCCTTCGGAGCGCCCTGGGTGAAACGTAAGGATACTTGGTCGCTCCGGCCCTTGTCGTCACTTGCGAGAGCTTCAAGATCATCGACATTTCGGCTCTGGCTCAAGGACGTCGAGCCTGTGTGGCCGGAACGACTAGTTCGACTTCGTCCGGCGACAGGTCTGCCCAAACAATCGGAACGGGCGCGAAGTCGCAGATTGATCAGCCATCTCTACCGCAGCCTTTGTGGTAGTGGTGGCAACGCGCATATTTGCATTAGACCAGCTGACGCTGTGGTACGTTGCCTCAACGCCTTGCGATACCGAACGCCGTCGGAGTTCGCTGATCCCGACATGTGCAACATGCCATGCTCCCGATCCGGCTTCGGCCATTCAAGCCTCGCCGGCGCTGGTCGGTTCTCACAGACGATGGGTGCACTACCACGCTGACGCACCGCTGGTTTCCTTCTTGAAGTCTGTCAACTGCTAGTGTATTGTCCCACGCATCGATACTGGCCGAACAACTGTTCCGCTTTCGCCTCAGATCCTGACGGCGCGCACGTTTCAGACATTCTCCATCATCGACTAACCGGACGGCTGGCGGCAACTCCGCGCGCCAGGCCCTGCGCGTATAAGGAAAAACCTGATGAACACCGGTACAGTGAAGTGGTTTAATACCCAAAAGGGCTTCGGCTTTATCCAGCCATCAAACGGCACCAACGACGTCTTTGTTCACATCAGCGCGGTCGAACGCGCCGGGATGGGAACTCTGACGGAAGGTCAGACGCTGTCTTACGATGTCGTCGCAGACCGTCGTACTGGCAAGTCCGCTGCCGAAAATCTTCGTGCTGCTTAATTAAGAGCACGACAGACCTGTCGCTCTGGCCACGGATGTACTGGCAGAGCTTGTGGTCCTGCCCCGCTCCCGGAGTTATCGGGGCGGGGTTTTTCATTCAAGCAGGCAAGAAGATCAAAAAGCGGGAGCCACTGCGGCTTCCTTGACTGTTGCGCCTGTGTCCGGTGGACTACGTCGGCATGTTCACCAGCCGCATCGGGAACGTGATTCCTCAGTGCCAAGCAGGAGATCCAATGAGCATAGTAAAACGTCATCTGGCCGAGCAAGAAGAACGCATGGTCCTGATTGAGGAGATTTGTATCGATACAGGAGCGCTTGTCTTGGATACTGCGACAGACGAAGTCTACTTCTCAGCGGACGAAGCGGCTTACAAGAACGCATACGTCACAGTGTTCCAAGCTTGGGCAAAGGGGACGATTAAGGGCACCGCGGAACAGATATTCGAGGCGACAAAATCCATTCTCGAAGACTAGCAAGACCGCCGAGAGAGCCGTAAACGTCGAGGAAAATATGTCATACGTCTATAAGCTAAATGAAGAGGTTCGGCACCACGCCCAGGGTCCCCAAGGACGCGCCGCAACTGAACTGCCAAAGATCTACACGATCGTACAGTGCATGCCGATCGAGTCCGATGGACGAGTAAGATATCGCATCAAGTGCAGGTCCGAGAACATTGAGCGCGTGGTTACGGAAGATCAGCTTTCGTATTTTCACTGATCTCCGCATCTTTCCCGCAAACGTTGATCAGACGGTGCCCGGAGGCAGCAGGGAGGAAAAATGTCAGACCGGCGGGAGCTCTATCGGAGCCCAAACGGGGACGCATGGTTCGTCGCACGCGAGCCCACAAACGGTTACGCTTTCATTATCCACCAGCCCAATGCGCCCTCTGGCCGGCTATCTCACATCGCGCTGGGCGAGTTCTTGCCTGATGGGAAGGGACTGGAACAGCAAGCATTGTTGCGAGTGACCGGAACGCTGGTCGAGGTCCCACCGTTTGCGTAGGATCATTTGGCTCATCGATCCTGGCCAACTCGCCTCATAGCGCTGATGGCCCACTTCAAGGCTGCTGCCAACTTGAAAGCGAGTCTGACACTTCTTGTAGGTCGACATGTTGGTTCTCCTGGCCGCAGGGATCTTCGACGGGCCACAAGCGTTCAGCACTCTCTGCTTGCCGCGAGAGAGTCTCGGCCGCGCCGCGAGAATGGCGCTTTGGTTGAGTGAGCTGGAATAACAAGCGAGTCCAGACCTTCACCGCGCCAGGAGCAACTGACGCACGCTGAAGGATTCATCGAGTCACTTCGCGTAACCCTGTGATCGGAGCCAAGCGATCCGACGCTCCCCATTCATCCATTCGTCAATTTCGGCTTTGCTCGTGAAGCCTGTAATCTCTCGTGCTTCTGCGCCCGGGTACTCGGCGATGATAGCCCAGTCGCCCTCGGATTTACGAACTGGTTTGAAGCTGACTTTTGTTTTTGCCATGCCGAACTATGTACGAAGGCAGCCGAAAAGGGAACCCCGTTCAGCCATATTCGGCCTGGAGTAATGGCAATAGCAGACGTCGCCCCGCCGCCACCGAGGACGCTTTACTCTGGAGCGATCCTGTAAACATCGCCGGGTTTGAGGTTGAGTTCCTCGAACATCCTCTGCTGCTTTTCAGTGAGGACCGTTGGCACAACTTCCGCAGTCCAGCCTTCGGGAACGGCAGCGAGGACTAGCGTCAATGCCTGACTAGGCTTGGCTAAGGCGAGCCACATCTGCTTCGTTGGCCGCGGAGCGTCGTCTGAGGTCACCTCAACGATAGTGAATGAAGTGCCGAACGACTCTGCCATCGATGGCTAATCCGCGGAATTGCTGAGAGTTGCAATTGCTAGCTGGGTCGCGGAAGGCGGACGGGGCCAGCAATCAATCTATAGGTGGGCACCCAAGCGGTGTTCCACGATTCCATGGTCGCGCCACAAACCGAGCACTCGAAGCTGGCGATCTGCCGACCCGGGGCCATCGCCTCGGTTCGGCTATAGATCGCTCCACAGTGGCAGGTTCGGTAGTGGGAATCGGGCATGCCCGTTTATGCGCTCAAAAGGCGAAACAGGCCACTGCGAAAATTGAACTAGGCCGCTGAGGATGGAAGCAGGATAGCCGTGAAGCCGGGAGATACAGGCCCCGATAGCTAAGCCTGGCACGGCTGTGCCGGCGCCGCCTTGCCCCCAGCTCTGCATATAGTTACTCTCCTCTAGTTACTTTCCACGCGAAGCTCAATTCGATACTGGCAGAAACTTCACATGCCAACGACGACACGCGAGTACATTGATTTTTGGATCGAGAACAGCGTTCACGCTGCGGAGCAATATGGGGCGCCGGGCGCCCCACAAAGCGTGGACGTACTGGTTGACCGCCTCGTTGAGGGGGCCAAGACGCAAAACATCCCGCGAGAGGCCCTTGAGGCAGAGATCGGTGATCTAAAGCAGTACATAGAGGGAAAACTCGCGACCGCCAACCGGATTGAGCGGGATCGCCGCAAGTGAATTCGACTTGCACAGAGCCGACGGAGTCGCATCCATCTTTGCTCCAATCACCAAAGGCACTGCGAGAACGGCTATGGCAATGCGAGAGGAACATTGCTGGTGTTAGGCGAGCTCCTCAGCAACGCACTGGACAGAATCAATGAACTCGAGAAGAAGGCCACGGTCAAACGCTAGACACGCGCTGATCGCCGCCATCTCATTGCTCACGCTTTCTCGGGCTGCCTAGAGCGGCATCAGATTAGCCACAGGGCCGCAATGGGTCAAAGTGCGACTTCGCAGGAAGGGCAGCTCTCGGCGCGAAGCGGACTTCGCCCTCGATAATGCCCAATTAACGAAAGTCACGCCGAGCGCGGGGGGCAGGACCGTCGAGTTTGGCAGAACATGATCGACAGAATCTACTTTTCGAGCTCAACGTACTGCTGAAGACTGAAGACGATGTCGGGCAAAGCGTGTCGTAGGCGTGCAGCGTCTTGGGAAGTGGTCGAGAGCGGTGCGAACCTGATCATGACATTCCAAGGTCGACTTTCGTAGACGGTGATCGAGAGTCCGGATCTCGGAAAGCATCCATTTTTCGAAGCTCGCCAAAGGACGAGATCGGCGATCGCCACCGCGGGCAATCGCGCTCGTTCTTCATCGGGCCGCCGGCGGACAAAGGAACGACCGGCTTTTCTGGCGGCGCTGCCGCGGTCGCTGGCTCCCCTTGGAGCGTTGGCGGCGTCGCCGGCGCCGGAGGTGCGGCGACCAGCCTCAGCGAGCGGATAGCCGCGGAAGCTTGCTCGTCGGCGCGCTTGCCGCCCAGAATGCGGCTGATCAGCGCCGCAAGGCCCGCTTCTTTTGCTTCATCGTTCATCGCTCTCTCGCACTTGTGCCTAGCGTTGGAGGTAGAGGCCGCCAACTGACGTGGCCCTCAAGGAGAAGCGGGTGGCGTGGTTTGGGGGCGTACACGTTGCGGCTAGTGATAGACTCCAATTCTCGAAGGCCAGAGGATATCCACTCCTCCTCACTGAATAGACAAGACATTGGCGTTTCGGCGATTTTCGGCTGTCCGGTTCGGACTCTCGCGACTAGCTACGGCGACGAACTACGAATGGGTACGCCAAACCCGGAGCTACATTCGAAGGAGGAAAGGGAAGGCCCCTCGTGCCGCAGTACAACATCGACTTGCGTCGTCTCATCGCCGCCGCAAATGCGTCGCGCGAACAATAGGAGCTTCCGTGGCCTGTATTCACCGGCGCCTTCGCTTGCATGCTCTCCAGGTCTGCAACCAACTCAGCGCGCTCTTCGTCGGTGACGCCCGCATTCTTGTCTTTGAGCAACCGGTCGACCGCACGCCACCACAAGCCGCGTCCTTTTTTCCTAGTCGCTCGATGCACGCTCATCGCGGAGCGCGTGCGTTCGACACGTTCCCTGTCACCGATTAGGACCGCCAGATCGACAGCCCGAACGGCGAATTGAACATGGTCATGATCCTCTTCCATGTGCCGGATCGCGTCGAGGTAAGCGTCGATTGCGATCCATGTGGTCGCAGGTGTACCCGGACGGGACGAGGACCTGGCGTGATGGTTCGGATTCGGGAGACACTCGGACAGACGGCGCTCTTGCTCCTTCCGTGGCGGTATTTGCGTTATTCCATTCAAGCGAGCAGGAGAGGGGCCTTCCTTGCTGTATTGACGCACGCCCCCGCTGGGAAGCTGTAAAGTGCGATCTTTTGCCGGCACAGGCGGCGATTTCTCCCGTGACGCGACTACTATTGCACTACCAGAAGGGTAGCACCGTTCGGCCTACACCAATGTCCGTGCCGCCTTACGAAGTGGTGTCCTGCTCCAACTCGAATTTCCGAGTTTCCTGTTTCCAGTTCTTAACGTATGTTGGTTTCACTGGACGACGACCGGGAGGCTGCCATGCGGATACTCCGGGAAGTGGAAGTCTTTCGCGACTGCGTGGCATTCGCCAGTGAGCGCACAAGAGCCGGAACTGAACTCACCCGGACTATGCTAGCCAGATCGCGAGAACTGCTGGAATTGTCGCGGGCGCTCCTGAGGGCTGAGCCACCTACAACTTGGCCGAAACCCTCGCGAGGGCGCTCGCATATTGAATTGGTGGTTCCTTCGCCCAACCATGCGGGAGCAGTTGGCAACGCTCCAGTGGTCATGGATGAAGGACTATCAGGAACACCTAGAGAAGCTGCGTAGGGAAGCCGCCGAGTGCGCCCTCATCCGCGACTTGGCGACGGACGGGGCCAAGCGAGAGTTGTTTGAGCGCCTCGCAAGCCACTTGACCATTCTTGCCGACCACGTCGAGCAGAAAATGTTGGAACAGCGGAAGGCGAGCGGGTGAACTGCGTTTTGCCCCAATCTCACGTCGTCCGCTTTGCCACGGGGCTTAACCGGCGCGAAGGCGTGCTTGGTGGTGGCAGGCCCATTTCTTGCGCTTGCGACGCAGCAAGCTCTCGGTATGCCGCCGCTTGACTTTCAAACATCTCCTTCAGGTCGGGATTGCTCTCCTCGTCAGCAAGCTGCTCGAACGTCAGAGCGCGTTCAATGAAGTGCATCAAAGCGTCAATCATCTGATCGGTCTCCGGCAGTACAGGTTCTATTTCTTAGGCGGCTTGAGGCTCTTCGTAACAGCTAAGCGGGCCTCTGCTTGCGCAACAACTTCGGCGCTGTTGGCGAGCGTGAATGGCTGTGCTCAAGGGACGCGAGCGCATGTTTGGCTGCCCTTTCTTTCGGCCAACCTTGCGAGCCTGCAACGCTCAGCCAATTCGCGGGGTTCTCATAGGGACCAAGCCATCGAAGGTGCCGGCGTTCCTACTCTCACCCGTTCGACTTGGGATTAACGTGCATCAAACAGTTTTCACACGCGGCGGGAAAGTTCGCGTTCCCGAAGGAACGGCTGAGGGTACGCTCCGTTGCCGGACCCGGCGTACTGGTTTTCCTTCCCCTCTGACTAACCCGGCCAGCAATGTTGACCGGGTTTTTCTTGCATTGAGGAGACCACCGACTGTTGCGGCTCTGCTCTGGCGCAGGGCCTCGCGGTCCGTTCAGGAGAAATAACTCAACCTACGCGACCGAATGGCAATCGCCCACGTCAGAGGCAATCCGGTCAGCAAGGTATTGGACTGGTCTGCATAACGGCATATCATTGAGGCAGTGGCGAGCAGGCGGTCTGCGTCAGCTACCAATCGGTGAGCCTCAGCGATAGCCTCATCTGCCCTCGCGAGCAGGAGATCACGTTCCGTCCCGTGCATGGGCACGCCGCTCCGCTGCCTTCAAGAACGAATAGCGGGCTGGGTTCCTGTGAACCGGGAAGGGGTGAAGGGTGTTCAGTGGGTAGAACAGGATGTCTGCCATGGCTCCGATCTTCCGCGCCGGCAACCTCTATGACCAGCGGGCCAGAAAGCGAAAGCAAATGGCCCAGCGTTTGACTGATTGGAGCCGACTCCTGTCCGTCAGCCCCCCTGATACTTTTCTCCGCCGTCAAACTTACGAACCGTTTCCTAACCAGGATACCGATGTCAGTTGGCGGGGAAGTCACGAAGAACCTGCTCCGCAATCGCGTTCGGCTCCATAACGCCGGATCGCGCTACCTTCATCACACGCTTGCCAATCATGAGCGTAAGAGGGTCGTCCCGATCCATTAAGCCGAGCCTGGTCAGGACAAGGTTATAGGCATCGAGGAGCGGCTTTGCTTCTCTCTCCGGCATGTCAGCCGTCAACTTCGTCAATGCGCTCATCGCCTGCCCTACAAAGATGATAGCGCCTTGCGAGCGCCGCCACAGTATCCGGTGTTAATGAGTTGAGCGGCGTGCTACGATGCTTGATGGATAGGGCAATGCTGCTGCGCCACCTATACGAAGCGGAACGCCACGTGGCAGAAGGCGAGCGGCACCTTGCAAGGCAGGAAGAGTTGGTCGCTGAGCTTCATCGCGATGGTCACGACACGCAAGCGGCCAACGATATCCTCGCCACGATGCAACAATCGCAAGCGCTTCATGTTCAGCATCGAGACCACATCATTCGTGAACTGAATGAGTCGCGTTAGGTCGAGTTCCAAGGGGCGGCTGCTCCCGCTGCGGCAGTGCCGCTACCGCTCCCTGCGACCGCTCAAGGACTGCTGCGCTTTTTGAAAGCACAAGGTAGCTGTCTGCCAATGCCCGCAACTGTTGCCGGGAAATCGTATCCCGCGCATTCTCGGCGGCTTCGTCAAAGTTGTGAGCGAGCTTGAGGTATTCCTGAGCGGTCATCATGACGCATGAACGGCAAGGTTCGGCCAGCGTTCCTCTGAACCTGCGGCCAGGCGAGATTTCGTGATGCGATGATCGGCCGCGATGTTGAGCACAGGATACCAGACGTGGGGACGTGTGTCCCGCATGGTGGCGCGATCAGCAGCCGGTCTCCGCTCAGCAGCAGGTTACTGCTACTGCTTCCGTCATCCGCGCGACCTGCCGCACCGCAGACAAGTCAACCTCCTTCGAAGCAGCAAGAAAGAGACGCTTTCTGCGCTACATGTAAAAACTGTAGCTAACCTGTGGCTTCTCGGTCGCGCTGACATACTTCATGATGTCGCCGATTTTCCGGGCGCACTCCAGCGTGATCGGCAGCGGGGCCTCACGGCACGGCCCAAGACGAAGGCCGCAGCGAACTCAATCGCTGCGGCCGCGCCGTGTCAAAAATGCCGAGTGAAAAGATTCTAGGTGAAGTATGAGCCAGCCCCGGCTTTGCCGAATCTTCGGAGAGCCTCCAGTTCCCGCTACAACAAATGTGAATAGCGAACGTTCTGCTTCGCCGGTTCCTGCTGGCAGGCCAAGCGCCCTAAGTTCATTCTTGAACTTTCCTAAGTCGTCCGTTGCAGTAGATCAGCGATGTCGGCTCGATAGGCACGGAGCTTGAAATGCGGACTGCCGAGAATGTCTGACGCTAGCGATGGATTATCGCAGCAAGGCGGAGGTCGCGGGCGTCACTCCACGAACCGCCACCGTACTTAGGAACATCGCGAAGAGCCTCATAGGACTCGCCAAGCAGTACGATAGGCTCGCAGCTATCGAGGATGAAGAACGACGTGCGCGTTGAGGCCGCCTCAATTGGCGGCCGGGCGGCCTTTCGCTTTCTACTGGTGCCAGTGGGAACCGATCTCTAGGTCCACAGTTTACCGTTAGCTTCTGGCCCCCGAACTCCGTGGTCAGAAGATTGGAAATAGCGGCTCCGGTTTTGCCCAAGCTGGAGCCGTGCTTATTTAACGCTGCTGCGACCCGTTCACGCTGGCGGGCCTTGCTCTTTTGATGTCCTGCCGTCGTCATTCTTGCGGGGTTTTCTTTTAGAATCGAGAAGATTCGGCGAAGGCGCCATCTGCCGGCGCGGAGTATCGGTAGCGGCGTCGGGATGTGTATTCGCGTCCACCGTGTTCTTTGTTTTCTTTGCGCCGACGAGAACACCAATAGAGCCGGTGACCACAAGAAACGCCCCTGCGATCATCAGCCAGTGGGGCAACTTCAGCATTGCGACCAGCGGTAGCCATGCAGTCTCCGCCAAGATCTCTACTCCCTGGCCCGCCGGTTCACGCTGGAGTGGCCGTACTCCGTGTTGATCACCTGTATCGAAAATGGGTACACGCTCGAGTTTCACTGCCTGTTGCTCTGCCGCCGGAATTCAGTCCGGCGCTTCACGTCCCTGGGTAGTCAGCTCGTATCGATCGCCGTTCTTCGTCAGCCAGCCGCCCTCGACCATGCGGAGTGCAAACGCTTTCGTGCAAACTGGATGAAAGGCGCGCTCGAGCACAGAGTAGCTTTTATCCGAGGCTTCGAGTTGGGACTTAGAGATCGGGTCCCAAGCGTGATCTGCGGCCCAGGCGAAGCACTCTGCCAATTCCAAGTATTCCGCTGGCGTCATCATGTGCACCAAACGATACACGAGGGGAGCCGTTCCCAAAACGAATTAAGGACACTCGCCCAATCAACTTAGGATACTCGGAGGCGAAGACGTACAGTACCATCGAGCGTCGACAAGGAGGCGTGGCTGAAGCTGGTCGAGTGCGGCCTACTCGCCTAGAGCAGTAATGACCGGGAGGCCATAGTGATTGAAAGAGGGCAGGACGAGCAGGTTCATCGCTTGGAGGGAAGCACAGGTTGGATGGTTTACGATCGAGAGCGCAAGGGACCTGCGCTGATCGGGACCGAATGGGCAGCCAATCTGACGAAGGAGCAGGCAGAACGAGCCTACCGAACTTTGTCCCGATCAGTTGGGCAGCCAGCGCGCAGGACGCATCTTTTACGCTCTCGTCAGCAGACTTTCGGCGCCAGCAGCCGCACGTAGCGCAGCTCAAGCCAGCCGCGCTCGACCGCGTACTTGATGCGGGCTCCGGACAGTCGCCGGAGCAGCTGCCAAAATATCTTAAGTTAAGTTTGGAACAGCCGCGGCGATTGTGCGTCTCTGGATAAAGAGACGGGCTATGCCTCTCGCATCACCTCCTACGCCTGTGGTGTACCGCTGCTCCAAATGCAGCCAGCCGCTCACTTTGGCTGACAAGATTTGGGACATGGAGACGAAGCGTTTTATCCGCATCTTCAAATGCAAGTGCGGAGCACTGATCTGGGACGACTAAAGACGAAGGGAACAGTTGGACGGATCGTCCATTAATGAGCATGAACGTACCAATCGGGGATTGGCGTCATGGGCATCGAGCGTATCCACACCCCCAAGTATTTTCGGGACCGCGCGGAAGAGTTTCGGGCAAAGGCGGACAATTCGGAGCACGCAAAGACGAAAGAAACACTCCGCAAGGTCGCCAAGACCTACGACGAATTGGCCCGTCGATCTGAGCAAATCCGCACCGTCCGAGAGGCAGCAGAGTAAGGTGTCTCTTTGATCTAGCTCAAACGGAGCTTGCCTTAGCAGCGGACCATCGAGGCATGTCCGACCGCGCCGAACAGACTGAGAGTGAAGTCAAGCCGGGCCGTATGTTCGCGGAGTACGCGAACGACCTTCGCGAGATCATCCAGAGGCTGCGCGGCAAGATGAATTAGGGCCAGCCTATAGAAACCTACGCCCGTTTTGCTACTAATACGGGATGCAACGGGTTTATTTGGTTCGGGTCACAACCGACAGCGGCGAACGCCAGCTCTGGCTGGCAGCGACGGAGCGAGGCGCCGCTGTGGATAGAGTGCTCGACGCCATCCCAGAAGGCTGGGCAGCGAGCCTAGTTGAACGGGAGTTGGATGCGGACCTGACCGCTTCATTGAACATGCCGCCCGGCGAAGTCCGGCGACATCTGGTGTCCTAATTCCCCTGTGCGGGTACGAACGCCCCCGGGGCATCTCCGGGGCTGGACCGAGACGCGCCGAGACTGCCCGACGCACCATACTCAACGCGGCACGCCGGTCGATAGCGTCCCGCCCGGGTTCACTCCCGGAGTCTCAAATGATAGAATGTCCTAAATTTAATTCACGGGTGTCCTAATTAGAACAGCACCCATGGCTTCTTCAGAGAGGCCGCGCTCCGTCTTTGTTGAGCAGCCTGACGTAAGTTCCGTTCTCGTGCAACTCGAGCCAGCCGTGCTCGACGGCGTACCGGATATCGGCGCCAAATTCGGCTCCGCTGGCCTTCAGCGCAAACAGAAACGGCGCGTTGATCTTGGATGCGCCCATCTTGGACGCCTCGACGTTCGCGGCGGGTTCGAGGAGCTTGCGCGCGGCAATTTCAAGGTCGGAGTAGGGACGTTCTCCAGTCATTTTCAATTCACCGCTCCCCAAGCCACCAGATAGAGGGCGGGTTAGTGGCGAGTGGTGGGCAAAGGCGACAAATGGCTGCGATCAGCGGCAATCTATTCGCTCGGAGCCTCAGCTCAGTCCGCAGGGGCAGATCGGTTTGCTCTGCCAGGAGACCTGTGGATTTGAACACTGATGGGCGAGGCGAACTGCTGGCCGGCAGTCACCTTGCATCTCTCCGGGCCCACGGCCTTCAGCGATTGCTCTACCAAGGCGCTCAGATCGGAACCGGCGCTGCCGGTGAGCGCGAGGGTCTCCGCTTCAGCCACTGCTTGGAATCGTCCCAGGAAAGCATCGCACTCTGCTCCGGCTCCCTCTAGTGCGTCGCAAGGAGATTTGAGGAGGAAATTCTCTTCTCCATGATTGAGCATGCCGATGGGGCATTCTTTATTCGGACGAAATGCCGATCAACAAAAAATAGATCCGCCCCGTGGCCGCTTTTGAAGAAAAGGCAGCAGGGCGCAAGCCTCGCTCACGGGCGGAAAACTACGGTTGAGATATTGCTGGGACGACCGTTGCAAACACCGTAGCTATTCTTCCGAGCCGCAAGAAAAATCCAGTTGAATCAATGAGGTTGACAAGACACCCCTTCCGCCAGGTCGCAAAAAAAACGGCCCCGGCACAACGCCGGAGCCGTTGGAAGCCTCGACGGTAATGGGGCGCGCCAAGGCACATTGGGTCTAGGGCGATTCGGCAACGGGGTCTGTATGTCTTTGGAGATAGGCGGCGCCTTGGTAGGTTAGGCGCTATTGTCTGGTGTGGTGTTCAATCGCGCGACGCGCCGCTCTCGCTGCCAGACTTCTAGTCGTACCATCTAGAAATTGGGCTGCCTTTTGTCTCGCATCCTCGTCGTCGGCGCAATCCAGCTCGTGCACACCGATGATCCGCCCGTCACCATCAAGGATGTAAGCGCGGTCGTCCATGGCGGCCGTTCCCCCAACGGAACGATTATGTAATCGGCTAAGAAATTGAGAAGTGGCTGGCGTTCTCGAAACTTTTCGGTCGGATACGGGGTTGACGCTTAGCTCGGGCGATCCGAGCCGAACGATGGGTGACTTGCCCCGGCCGCGTGATCCCCCACCGCCGGGGCCTTCTACTCTCCGCAAGGCCCGCCGAGTGCCCGATGCCGCAGGCCAAGGCCGACGGCTTCTCGATGTCCTCAGCGGCTCTGACCTTAATGTCACACCTTCTAAGTTCCTCAAAAGGAACAGTATTTTCTTGCGCGACGAAATACGGCCGAAACATCGCAGTGCTCTAGTTTGGGCACCGGGGCTGGCTCATACTTCACTTAGATCTTTTCACCCGGTTCATTTGACCTTGCGCGGGCCGCAGCGATTGACTTCGCTGCGGCCTTCGTCGTCGAGGTCGGCGTGTTTGCTTTTGGGGTGGGACGTCGATATCCGCTTTAGCGCTGTGACCATGGCCATGCCAATAACGGCTGCGGCTTCTTGGCCTGCGATCGCTCCGGGGTTGGCGGCGGCCTTTGCGTTTGGGCGACACTGGCCGGCTGCCGCGGACGCGGCAGCGGTACGTCGGGCATCACCGTTGGCTCTTCGGGGCTTACTTGTGGCGGCGCTTCGGGTGTCGCCTTTGGCTCTGAAGCGCTGGTGAGGACGCGGGCGAGTTGTTCCTCATTTGCGTCGAGCCGCTCGGTAAGCGTCATGTTTTGGCGCGCCATTTCGATCTGGTTGGCCTTGATCTGGTCGATGATACGGTCGTTGCGTGCCAACTCCTCTCGGCTCGCCTTGAGTTGGCTCGCCAAATTGTCATTGTCGCGGATCAATTGTTCTTGCCTCGCCTTGAGTTGTTCGACCGTTTGGCTCAAGGCAGCGAGATCGCGCGCCATCGGTTGGAGTTGCTGCGTTAACTCGGAGCTCAGTGCAACGGCAGTCGGTGCGGCGGCGTCCGGCACGGCGCGTGTCAGAACTGCTGGATCTGAGGCAGTCATCCTTGCCGTATCAACGGAGGATGACCACCACCAGGCAGCCACACTTATTGATGCTGCCAACAGCAAACCGACGAAAGCCACATAGTGCCAGTGCGCCTGAATCGTTGCGAGGGCAGCGGGAGGCCTCTTCATGCTAGCCGGCGGGGCCGTAGGAGCGAATCCAGCTTCGAGCAGGTTCGACAGCTGCTCCTCCAAGCTTGCGATCGGCTCTTTCGCGAGCCCGTCGTCCAGCGTGGAATTCATTTGATGCTCAGTATCAAAATGCGTTGGCATTCGCATGAGAGTGATCGGCGCATCTGCGCTACGGCGCGAGCTAACACGCAGCGGAACGCACTGGTCTCGAGCTTGCGAGGCTTCCCACGGATTAGCATGCAGGTGCTCGTCAATCGTTTTTCCTGCCAGTTGCTCTGTACGTTTTAACGCGGCCGAGAAGGCGGAACTATGTTCGGGGGCTTGAAACTACGGAAGCAGCACTGACCCTTCGAATAATGCCCCCGGTCCGGTACCTCGCTGCAAGAATGACCAAAACGCCTCCGGCACTGGACTGAGCCGTCCCTCCGTGTGCGTATTTGGTCAAGAGGCGCAGGCAAATCCTACGGCCCGAGAATGTGGTTTCATTCGCCTCTTCAGGCATATGGCGATCCTCGCCCACGATCCACCACGGGCGAGCAAGACGTGTCGAGGGAAGCTTTGCGCCTTATGGTAGGATTGTTCTATGTCTCGATCTGTCGTCTGTCCGCGGAACGCTAAGTCGACGGTTCTCAGGATCATTCATCGAGCCTTGCTCGCGATGATAGGTAGCCTCGTTGTCCTCCCGACTTCACGCGCTCAGGACAACGCGGCCTTAGCCAGCGACAGCGATTTCGAGCAGCGCATCCAGCGCGTTGTGAATGGCCTGCGGCCGGCTACTAGCGGCCGCCCGATGACGCTTGTTGACCGGATGAACGAACTGCACGTGCCTGGCGTCAGCATCGCTATCATTCACGCCGGCGCGATCCGGGCTCGCGGGTTCGGGCACGCTAGCATCGGTGGTCCGCCGGTCCTGCCTGAAACGTTGTTCCAGGCAGCGTCGATCAGCAAACCGGTTACTGCAGTGGCGGCGCTTGCACTAGCTCAGGCCGGGAAACTCAATCTTGATGGCGATGTCAATCTGTCCCTCAAAAACTGGAAGCTTCCGGCCAACTCCTTTAGCGCCCAATCCATGGTTACACTTCGAAGACTGCTGAATCACTCGGCTGGTGTAACGGTCCGCCGCTTTCCTGGGTACGCTGCGGACACACCAATTCCTTCACTCCGCAACATTCTCAACGGGGAGCCGCCGGCGAATACAGCACCTATTGTCGTCCATCACGAGCCCGGCGCACAGTTTGAGTATTCTAGCGGGGGCTATACCATTGTGCAGCAGATGCTCATCGACGTAAGCGGTAAGCCATTCCCAAACCTGCTTGAAGAAGTTGTCCTGAAGCCGCTCGGAATGACTCACAGTAGTTTCTTCCAGCCTCTCCCAAAAAATGACGCTCAAATTGCCGCAACACCTTATCAAGCAACGGGAGCGCCCGTGCCTGGAGGTCCACACACCTATCCCGAATTAGCCGCAGCGGGATTGTGGACGACACCTACCGACCTTGCGCACTTTGCGCTGGGTGTTCGGGATGCATGGACCGGTCGCGACACGTCCCTGTTGTCTCAGGCCACGGCGCTCCAAATGCTCACGCCCGGTTTTGGCGATTACGGGCTGGGCTTTGTTGTTCGCGGGCGTTCACCACATCAACGATTTCTGCACGAAGGCGACAATGCTGGTTTTCTCAGTTCGATGATCCTGTTTGAGAATGGAGATGGCGCTGTCGTCATGACGAACGGAGCTAACGGTGGCCAACTGGCCAGCGAGATCATGCACAGTATCGCATTGGAGTATGACTGGCCGGATGGCCGGCCCTAGCTTGGCTGCGCCTTCTAGGCAACCGACAAAGACGTCTCCGGCACAAATAGC
This sequence comes from Bradyrhizobium genosp. SA-4 str. CB756, assembly GCF_000473125.1. Classification (NCBI taxonomy): domain Bacteria; kingdom Pseudomonadati; phylum Pseudomonadota; class Alphaproteobacteria; order Hyphomicrobiales; family Nitrobacteraceae; genus Bradyrhizobium; species Bradyrhizobium genosp. SA-4. Next base: position 3,116,403 of record NZ_KI421499.1, read on the forward strand.
GGCGTGGTCTCTCTGAAGTCGTCGATAGCCATTTGATCGATCCGAGCAAGGGTACAATCGATCAGAGATCAGCGCGGGCAGCAGGGCTCCTAATTGGTGTGCTCTACCTCGACCAGGCCGAAACGACGCCGCCTCTCAATGCGACTGAGCGCCGCTAACACATGATCACTGATGAGTGCGTCCATCAGCTTTTCGACCGTGGCGTTCGCGTCACGAGGACTATTTGGCACTAGGTAGGCGCTCAAAATCGCCCGCGCATCCAGAAAGGCGCCAAGCAGAACTTGCACGTCCGTTCGCTTCGGCACGATGGACCTAGCCTTATCTTCCACTGGACATTCAACGGCTACGCCATAGGGATCATTCTGGCATAGCCATTCGTTAGCAGTATCGTAAGAACCGAAGACTTTTACGATTCCCTTGGGCACGTTGACGTACAACCACACTGACTCAGTCATCGGGGAGCCTCGCGATATCTGAACTCCATGACCGTGAAATGGTCGCGCGCGTTGATCCGCGACAAAGCCGCATCAACTTCTTCGCTATCAATGAAATCGACTATTTGATCTAGGGCCCCTGCGGCCTCAAAAGTATTCACCGGATTGATGTCCTTGCTCAAGGCAACGCGCGCACGCCACAACGCATCCAAACAAATCCCGGCATCCGTTCTCTTCATGCTGCACCCCCAGCTAGCTACGGTGAGGCGAAGTGCGCTGCGTGAGATAGCTTCCTAAACACCGCTGAGTGGCTCCCCAATTTGGCGGCGGCCAAAGTCGACTTCACACGCTAGGAACTTCGCCGTTCTATAGCTGGTTCATTTCGCGTGACGTTGTTTGATCCGAATAGCCCAATGATTGCCTGTCCGACTGCCGGGCGTGGCCGATGGCCATAAATGTGATGGCCTATGGCACAGGCCGCCCCAAACAGATCGACTTCCGACGCGGCAAGTGCGGATATCGAAATTGTGCCGAGGTAAGTTACGTCCGAATTTGATCGGCTGGAAGTCGCGAAATTATTGCAAAGCTGCTCTTTTGAAGTTCTTGCGAGGTACTCTGTCCTCGCGCAGCGGTCGACTCCTTTGATTAGCGGAGGCGTTTCGGTAGACGCTGGGAAATGAATTATGGACTGTCGGGTAATCTGCCAAGCCACCCCGGATTTAGCTGTTTACGCAAATCGATCGCCGAACACGGATCGTGACGACGGACGGTTTTCGGCCCGAACTTGCGACAGAAGCTGAGCATTTCCATCCAGGGTTGTGAAAAGGCAGCGTCGTAGATTTGCAATTGCATTTGGCATGGCCAGCTCGGGGCTTCCACTGGCTCTAAGCTATATTCTGGCTGCGGTACTCTAGCCGCCTGACGAAACCATCGCCGCGTGCCTTCAGCCACCTTGATCGCGTCAGCACGCGCGCGATCGCATCGTGTTCGCCGCAACGTCATCAGTCTTCCGATCTCCCCGAGCCGATCGTCGATGGCCGGCTTTTGGGCCACCGGAAGTTGACCGTCCCGGCGGCTGTCAGCTATGCAAAAGAAATCTGCGCAGAGGCGGGATTTTTGGTGCGGCAGGTTTGGAATCTCTGAACGTTGGGGAGCTTTGGTTGAGTAGCCGGGAGTCGACATCGCCAGAACTAAGTCCAACCAAGAAGGCGATCTTTTACGTCATCATGTTCGTGTTCGTCCTTCTGTCGGTAGAAGGCATGGCGCAGCTTTGGCGCTATGTGCGTAACGCGCGGATTCCCGTTGCAACCGAGACGTTCCAGGTGCGCTCGTTTACACGGCTTGTAGACGACGCTCGCCACGTTACAGCAGTTCCGGATTCAACAAATCCGAATTATGGAAATGGCTGGGGAATTTCGACCGATGCATATGGCTTTCGCCGCGGCGCACAGCGGACCGAGCCAAATTGCCCCAACGTCGTGTTCATCGGGGATTCCGTTCCATTCGGGTATGGCGAGCCTGACAACGCATCGATGCCCAGTAAACTGTTCGAACGTTTGCAGAAGGCGAATGACGCTCGATGCGTCATCAATGCGGCAATTCCATCCTATTCGTTGTTCCAGGCCGTTGCGCGCTTCGAGCACGAGATCGCGGGCAAGTTCAATGTAAGCGCGCTCTACCTTCAATTTTTCGATCCTGCGACGCAGTTTTCGCGCCTCGGCGCGGACTGGCGTCCGGAAGTTGACTGGACGACCGAAGCAGTGCTGGTCAAGAAGAAGTGGCAGCCCATTGCTTCAGTTGAACTGATCCGTGATCAATTGCTGCGTTTGGACGTGATAACCCCAATTGACGAGCAATCGCTCAACCGGTACCGGCTCGAAATTCGGCAAGCGCTGGAGCGCTTACATGATCTGGCCGTCCGGGCCGGCGTGAAGCAGCTCATCGTTGCGCCGATCACCGTGCCATACAGCTCGTATCAGAGGTGGCCTCCAGCACTTCGTTCCGCGATCGATGCGGCGAACGATGAAACCAAGCAACTCTCCGTCAGGCACACGGACACAAGCTTTCTCGACACGATCGGGCTCTTGAGGAACTATCCGGAAGACGACGTGTTCGTCGACAAATGTTGTCACCTGACTGAACGAGGCAACGATTTGGTCGCTGAACAGGTACAGCGGCTTATTGCTTCCGAGCGTCGACAGTAACCGTTCAATCTGGTGGCAGGTCTAAATTGTAGCTCTGCTTTAGGCTTGGATCCTGGTCCTGCTTTCTCAGGACGCAGGTTCCGACCACCAGCATGTCGAGCTCGTTGCCCATGAAGCAGCGGAAGGCATCTTCCGGCGTGCAAACAATCGGTTCGCCACGCACGTTGAAGCTGGTGTTGACCAGAATTGGGCATCCCGTGAGGCTTTTGAAGCGGACCAGCAGACGATGAAAGAACGGATTTGTGTCGGCGCTGACCGTCTGGATGCGGGCGGAGTAGTCGACATGCGTCACGGCGGGGACGCTCGACCGCACGATATTCAGCTTGTCGATGCCGAAAAGTGCCTGCTCGTCTTCGCTCATTGCAAGACGTCGGTCGTTCCTGACGTCAGCGACGAAAAGCATGTAGGGGCTGTCGCTATCTAGTTCAAACCAGTCGGCGACGTCTTCGCGGGTCACCGCAGGTGCAAACGGCCGGAAGCTCTCGCGATATTTTACCTTGAGATTTAGGTTCTTCTGCATCGAAGCGGAGCGCGGATCGCCAAGGATCGATCGTGCTCCAAGCGAGCGCGGTCCGAACTCCATTCTGCCTTGGAACCATCCAACCGCGAGTTGGTCGGCGAGCGCTGCCGCGGTCGTCTCGATCATCGCTTCTTCGGTCAGGACGTCAAAGCGCGCACCAACGGCGCACAGCCGCTGCTCGACCTCGTCTTGCGAGAACTCAGGTCCCAGAAAAGCTCCCGACATACCGTCGCCAGCCACAACGCGACGCGGCTGTTGCTTGAATTGGTGATAAGCGGCCAGGGCAGCTCCAACTGCCCCTCCGGCGTCTCCGGCGGCGGGCTGAATCCACACGGAATCGAACTTGCCGTCACGCAACACCTTGCCGTTCGCGACGCAATTGAGCGCAACGCCCCCTGCAAGGCATAAATTGCGCGCGCCGGTTTGGCTGGCAAGGCTGCGGGTCAGACGGAGAACGACTTCCTCGAGGACTGACTGGATCGAGGCTGCGATATCCATGTGGAACGGGGTGAGCAACTGATCGGGTTCGCGGACAGGCTCGCCAAAAAGCTGAGCGAACCGTTCGTTGGTCATCGTCAGCCCGGTGCAATAGTCGAAATACGACATATCGAGGCGAAACGATCCATCGGCCTTCAGGTCTATCAGGGAGTCGAGAATGCGCTGAGCGTATTTTGGCTCGCCATAGGGCGCGAGCCCCATCAGCTTGTACTCGCCGGAATTGACCTTGAAGCCCGTGTAATAAGTGAAGGCAGAGTAGAGCAGGCCGAGCGAGTGCGGGAAATGGATCTCCTGAAAAATCTCCAGGCGGTTGCCATCGCCGTGCGCCGCGGAGGTCGTGGCCCATTCTCCAACGCCGTCCATCGTCAGGACCGCGGCCTTTTCAAACGGCGATGGAAAAAAGGCCGATGCCGCGTGGCTCAGATGGTGCTCGGCGAACAAGAGGCGATCGAGAGCGAACTCCGGGTCGAATTCAGCCAAATGCTTCCGTAGCAGGCTTTTTTGAAAGAGCTTCTCTTTCAACCAAAGCGGTAGCGCCATCTGGAAAGAGCGGAACCCGCTCGGCGCGAGTGCGACATAGGTTTCCAGAAGCCGCTCGAACTTGAGGAACGGCTTATCATAAAACACCACATGATCGATGTCGGATAGCTTTGCTCCCGATATCTCCAGGCAAGACGCTATTGCGTGCTGCGGAAACGCGGCGTCATGCTTTTTCCGTGTGAAACGTTCCTCCTGTGCGGCCGCAACGACACGGCCGTCATCGACAAGTGCTGCTGCACTGTCATGGTAGAAAGCCGAGATGCCGAGGATCCGCATTCCTAGAACAGGGTATAGATGAAGGGAGCGACGACCGACCCCTTGGCCAGGATGGCCAGGCCACCGAATATGACCATCATGACCAGGATTGGCAGCAGCCACAATTTCTTCCGGACGCGGAGAAAGCGCCAGATCTCGGAGACGAAGTCGAGCATTAGAATTGATCTCGCATGCTTTCGGGCGCGGGACCGGGCGTCCGGCGAATCCAGTAGCTCTCCGCGCCCGCGTCGCGGTTCAGGCGCAGCGGGTCCTTGCCGCGCAAGCGCATCACCAGGCCGGTAGGCAGGATCGCACCAAAAAAGATGAGCCCCATCACAATCGGGTTCACGATCTTATGCAGAAGCAAGCCGAGCTTCATCCAGGCACGATTGAGTGGATGCAGCATCGCCGGACGAACGATTGCGAAAAGTGCGAACACTGCGGACAAAGCCGAGGTCCATGGCCACAAGTGGCCGGAGTGCCAGACGTTGAGAAGGCTGACGACCGCGAGAGCAGCGGCCATCACCCATCCAAAAGACCGATCAGAGCCAACAACGAGTTTCTCCTTTTGGGAGAGAGGTTCGTGAGTGGTTTGTCTCACCGCTTGATCCGAGCCCATCTTTAGGTATCAGAAATCGTCTGAATACCGCAAAAGTAGCCCATTCCATAGAAGGATGTGTCGAGTCAATCCAACAATGGCGGGCGGTACAGCGCCTATTACGGGAGCTCTCGGCAATGTCCATGGTAACGTGGAGGTTTGCCGGTCTCGGCAAAGCGGCGTCACGGTCGCGAGCTGAGGGCGGGCAGCGCGACCACGTCGGAATAATCGCATTTGCGCAGCTGTTTTGCCCGACGCGTCAATCGGCCTTTTCGGGATGCGCAGGGTGGGGCGCGTAGGGTCTTGATCCGACACGCGCGGGTCACGCTGGCCTAGTAGGGATACCATTGACCGCGATAGCCGCTGCCGGCGAAGGCATGGCGCGGGTTTATACCGCAATAGGCGTTCGTACCCGATGCGGTTGCCATGCACTGCTCGTAGGTTGCGAATTGGCAGTTGCCGGGGTAGCCCCATATCCGCCCCTGCAAGCAGTAGAGATCAGCTGGGCCGCTCTGGGGAATGTAGCCTTGGCGATATTGCCGTGCGGTCGTAGGCGAGATCGAACCAGCCGATACCAGAATTGAGCCAGCTGATACAATCGCGAGAAGCAGGCGAGTGATGTTCATATTCACCTCCTGATTTGGTCTCGCCAATCGAATTTGAGTGGCGCCTTCGGACAATGTCCACAGTGTCGCAGCTCGCGTCCCGTTGCAGAATGTCTCCGGTTCTTGGTCCAACCGGTGCCATTGCGAGAAACAGGCACACGCGCTTGTCTTCCCGGACGACCAATATGAGCTAGCGGTCGCGCTTGACTTCGCAAGTCCAGTCCGGCCCTGAAAAGACCTGCCCGCCGGCGATCGCCAGGCACCGGTCAGGCGAGAGGCGGAAAGGCAAGCGCCGCAACGCGAGGCGGGCAACTCCGTGGCGGATTTTCCGAAGTCGGCAGAATGCCACTGTTTTGCCCGACGAGTCAAACGGCTTTCCGCGGCGGATGAGAAAAAGCGTTGTGCCAGCTCGACTTAGCTACTGTGCATGGGGTTGTTTTCGATATTTGTCTGAGCGCCCTGCCGGCAAGGCGGATGGCTTCGAGTCCAACTCGGTTTGTCACCACTAAAGTCCTGAATAAGCGGACATTTCGGTTTGGCCGGGCCCCCCGGTGGGGGTGAGGGGGCGGAACTCTTTCCTCACCGTCGCGTTGTCTCGCCATGACTGAAGACCTTTCCTACCGACGCAAACCCCTGACCCCTGAACAGCGCCAGGCGCGCGATGCGGCGCGCCGGATCGAGGCCGAAAAGGCCATGCGCGATCATGAAGAGGCGCAGAAGGCGTTTTACGCCAACAAGGAGCGGCTCAAGGCCGAACGTCTTGCGCGCGAGGCCGCCGCCGCGAAGGCCTGACGGATCCCACGCGTCGCGCCGAAATGGCTCTCGATGAGATCTTGCGGCCGGTGCCGGCGCCAGTGCCGGCCATCGCCCCGTGCTGCGCTCAAAGCGAGCTCGAGCGCCTCGCTTGCCTCGGCTGCGATGCGGCAATCATTCGCGACATCGAGCAACCGGCTGCGCGCGAGGTCCAGGGTGGAGAGGGCCGCCTGCCAAGGGCATATCCGGTCAAGCCGTCGAAACTCCCGCAAGGTCGCTGTTCAAGCGTCAGCGCTCGATCTTCCCGCCATGCAGGGAGAGGCTTGACGGCGTTTGGCTTCCGCCGGAAGCTTCAGATGATCCCGAACTGACGTGAACCCACGGAGACGATTGCTCCCAGCCAGTTTCGATCCTCTTGACGCGAAAACGAGATGGAGCTGACCATGACCACGTTCGACAAGCGCGAGCAGGGCTTTGAAGCCAAATTCGCCCACGACGAGGAGCTCATGTTCAAGGCCGCTGCGCGGTCCAACAAGCTGCTCGGGCTGTGGGCCGCAGGCCAGCTCGGGCTCAGCGGCGATGCGGCTTCGAATTATGCGACGGCGCTGGTGACGGACAGTCTGGGGAGCCAGACGATCGACGAGGTCGTGAACAAGGTCTCGGGCGATCTCGCCGCCAGAGGCGTGGCGCGCGAGCAGGTCGCGGCCAAGCTTCAGGAGTGCCTGCACCAGGCGCTCGCGCAGCTCGAAGCAGACAAGCAATAGGCCCGGCCTTTGCGCCTCACTCGGCGTGCCTGCGCATGCCGGAATCGCTGAGCTTGTCGACATAGGCGATGCCGAGCGCCGAGACGATGAAGGTGATGTGGATCAGCACCTGCCACATCACGCCGGTCTCGGTGAAGCCGGCGCGGCTGGAGCCGAGATTGCCGGCCTCGATGAAGGTGCGCAGCAGTGCGATCGAGGAAATGCCGATGATGGCCATGGCGAGCTTGATCTTCAGGACGCTCGCATTGACGTGGCCAAGCCATTCCGGCTCGTCGGGATGGCCCTGGAGGTCGAGCCGCGAGACGAAGGTCTCGTAGCCGCCGACGATCACCATCACCAGCAGGTTGGAGATCATCACGACGTCGATGAGCGCGAGCACGCTCATCATGATCTGCTGCTCGGTGAGGTCGAGCGCGTGCCAGGACAGATGCCAGAGCTCCTTCAGGAACAGCGCGATGTAGACGCACTGCGCCACGATCAGTCCGAGATAGAGCGGCAGTTGCAGCCAGCGCGAGCCGAAGATGATCATCGGCAGGATGCCGAGACGCGGCGCGGGCAGGGAATGTGGGCCAGTGTTGGGCTCAGGCTCAACCGACATTCAGGCAGTATCCTTGCGAGCGAAATGACCTTGCATTCATGTACCCCGGCAAGATGGCCGGTGGAAGACGCGAGGCCGGGGCTGCCGTTCGCGGACCGTGACGTCTCGTGTTACCCTGCCGGCGGCCGCAGTACAGGCGATCTGGATCGGGAGGGCGGGCGTGTCCTGGAATGGATTTGGCAAGGCAGTGGGCGGGATTGTGCTCGCGGCCGCGGTCCTGGTTGGCGCCGGCGCCACGGACGTTGCGGCAACGCCGCTGACGCCGTTTCGCTACGAGGCGCAGGCGCAGCGCCATTGCCCGCACGACCAGGTGGTCTGGCTCGATTTCCGCAAGGGCGTCTACTACGGCAAGGGCCAGAAGCGCTACGGCCAGGGTTTCGACGGCAGCTTCGTGTGCCGGAGCGAGGCCCGCGACAGCTTCTATCGCCGCTCGCTGCTCGGCCTGCGCTGAGCGGCGCGTGATTCGGATGTTCGGCCGACGCCGGTTATTTCTGGTTCGGCAGCTTCACCGGCACGTGCGGGGAGGAGCTAACGGTTCGGGGGCTGCCGTCGGGGTAAATGCGGTCGCCGCGGATCAGAGATTCCAGAACAAGAAAAAATTTCTCTGCAAGCATTTGCGTCACCCTCGTTGGTGATGGCCTCTTGAAATTAAGTCGAGGCGCCGCGCGTAGGAATTCAATCAACTAAACGGGAGAGGGGCTATGGCGGGCAGCAGCTGCATGCTGCGTCGCGGCGTAATCGTGGTCGGAAAAAGCGAAACTGCGATCGCGCTCAGCCGAAGGCGAGGGCCACAAGGCTCGAGCAGAGAAGGACCAAGCCACCGGCTGTCAGCACCAAGAAGCTATCCGATACCAGATCATGGTTGCGCATGGGACACCTGCCACTCTCGTTTTCGATGCTCGGTCGGATTGATTAAAAATGTCCGAACGTGCCGCCCTTGAAAGAGGTGATGCTTGCCGACCGCGCGAGTGCCTCAGGCCCTCGTGCGGTAACCTTCAAACGCATGGGCCAGGAAGATCCCCGCGCTTACCAGACCCATCAGTGCCGAAACCGTCTCGATCATCGTTAAATTCCAATCCGCCCCTGCCAGCCGAGAAGACGCGGGCGGCCTTGCACAGTCAAAAGAATTCCAGGGCGGCGCGCGACAATGGGGGTGGAGTGAGGTTTTGGCGCAACAGCATGTCCAGCCGTGGCACAGCAAAGGGCGCCTGCGGTCCGTAGATCAACGGGGAGAAGCGAACGCCCCGTTTACCATTCCGCTGTGATCGCCGCGGGCTCCCCATTTCCGCCGTGTTCGGGTTGCGTTATCCTTACTGCTCCGACGCGGTGGTGGGCCGCTTCGGATTTGAAGGACCGGACAGCGCTCCCCCGTAGCCAAAGCGGGTTGGGTACGCCTCCGGCGAAGTGGTATTTGGGGCACATGGGGATCCGACGGTCAGATTCGGTTTTGCGGGCCGCGCGCGGTGTTGCGGCAGTCGCAACCTGCCTCGCGCTCGCCAATTGCGCCTCGTCCAACAAGTTCGCCAGCCGCGTCGATCCGAAATACGGCGTGTCCTCGAGCCCGCGCGTCGTGGCCTGGGGCGACCCGGTCCCGAAGGGCGGCGGCACCTACCGCGTCGGCAAGCCCTATGTCGTGGCGGGCAAGACCTACGTGCCGGAGGAGGACGTCAACTACCGTGCCGAAGGCATGGCGTCCTGGTACGGCGATGATTTCCACGGCCGCCTGACCGCCAACGGCGAAGTGTTCGACATGGGCTCGCTGACAGCGGCGCATCCGACGCTGCCGATGCCGTCCTATGCGCGGGTCACCAACATGTCGAACGGCAAGTCGCTGATCGTCCGCGTCAACGACCGCGGTCCCTATCACGGCAACCGGCTCATCGACGTCTCGAACAAGGCTGCCGAACTGCTTGAATTCAAAGGCAATGGCGTCGCCAAGGTCCGCGTCGAATATGTCGGCCGGGCACCGCTCGAAGGCTCCGACGACCGCCAGCTGATCGCGACCTTGCGGACCGGCATTCCGGCGCCGTCGCCGTCCATGGTGCGGGTCGCGTCCGCTAGGCCATTCGTGCCGGAATTGCCGTCATCGAGCCGCGGCGCCATTCGCGGCGAGGTCCCGATGCCGGAGGGGCGGCCCTACAATCTCGGCAACACCTCCGCCGACATGGCCTCGCTCAATGCGACCTCGGAGATGTCGGCCTCGAGCCGCAGCCGGGGCCGGGCGCTCCAGAACGCGCGCGCGGTGTCCTATGACGAGAACGGCCGCTATGCGACCGAGAGCGCTGCCAATACCTCGGACGGCGCTGCCGAGGCCCGCAGCATCCTGAGCGGCCGCGGCCTCTACTGAGCCGCGCTCTCCTTCAAGAACTTCACCAGCGCGGCGTTGACCTCGTCGGGGCGCTCCTGCTGCACCCAGTGCCCGGCGCCGTCGATGATCAATTTGCGCTGGAGGTTGGGCAGCACGCGCTCGAGCTCGTTGATGCGCTTGGCGCCGATCAGGCCGGTGATGACGGCGTCCGTCGAGCCGGCAATGAAGAGCGAGGGCTGGCGGATCTGCGCATCCTGCCAGGGCGCCGTCAGCTCCCAATTGCGGTCGAGGTTGCGATACCAGTTCAGCCCGCCGCGGAAGCCCGACTTGCGGAAGCTCTCGGTGAAGGTGGCGAGATCCGCCTCGCTGAGCCAGTCCGGCAGCGGCTCCTCGCTGGTCGCGTGGCCTAGAAAGCCCTTGCCCTCCTGCACGAACATCGCGGCGCTGGGATCGGCAAGGCCGCGGCCGCCGAGGACGATGCGCATGGTGCGGGCGACGTCGAGCTCGAACTCGGCCTCGGCGACGCCGGGCGTCTGGAAATACTGCCAGTAGAAATTGGTGATGCCGCCTTGGCGCAACAGATCGAGCGGCCTGCCGCGGCCGCGGAACGGCGGCGGCACGCTCAGGCCCGCCACCGCCGTGAAGATCTCAGGCCGGAACAGCGCCGCATGCCAGGCGACCGGCGCACCCCAGTCGTGGCCGACCACCATCGCCTTGGTCGCGCCCAGCGCCTGCACGAGGCCGACGACGTCGCCGACCAGGTCGAGGATGGAATAGGCGTCGATCTCGGCCGGCGCCGCGCTCTGGCCGTATCCGCGCATGTCGGGGGCGACGACGTGAAACCCGGCGGCTGCCAGCGCCGGGATCTGGTGGCGCCAGGAATAGGAGAGCTCCGGCCAGCCATGACACAGCACCACCAGCGGTCCCTGGCCGGCTTCGCGGATGAAGAGGTCGATGCCGTTGGCCTTGATCACGCGGGTGGAGGACATCGCTTTTCCGCCTTGTTTCAGGGGTTTGGTCGTCAAACATGAGGTGCCACGATAGGGGCGTGGCGCGAATCGTGCAAACTCGGGTGCCGGCACCCAGCCGCGTGTTGTTCGCGCCGGTTCCAACTGTTAGAACGCCGCTCTCAGGGCTTGGCCATGGCATTTCGTCTCATTCCGCTCCGTCGCAGCCGGTGCACCACCGGAGCGCTGGCGCGTGGGCTGATCGCGACAGTTTTGGCGGCGAGCGTCGGCTGGGGCGGGATTCTCCACGCCGCCAACCAGAGCGTGCAGGGCGCCAAGAAGACGGAAGAGGCCGGCTTCGACGGCGATGCGCCGACCGCGATCCTGATCGAAGCCTCCAGCGGCAGCGTGCTGTTCGAGAAGAATGCCGACGAGCTGCGCGCGCCCTCCAGCATGATGAAGCTGATGACGGCGGAAGTCGTCTTCAACGCGATCAAGAAGGGCGACGTGAAGCTGACCGACGATTATCGGATCAGCGAGAATGCCTGGCGCAAGGGCGGGGCGCCCTCGGGCGGCTCGACCATGTTCGCCGCGATCAACAGCAAGGTCTCGGTCGACGATCTCCTGCATGGAGCGATCATCCAGAGCGGCAACGATGCCTGCATCGCGCTCGCCGAAGGCATCGCCGGCAACGAGAAGATCTTTGCCGCCGACTTCATGACCAAGCGCGCCCGCGAGCTCGGCATGACCAGATCGACTTTCGGCAACTCCAACGGTCTGCCCGACCCCGGCAACAAGATGACCGTGCGCGAGCTCGGCATCCTCGCCCGCCACATCATTCTCGACTTCCCCGAATTCTACAAACTGTTCGGCGAGAAGGAGTTCACCTGGAACAAGATTCGGCAGCCCAACCGCAATCCGCTGCTCAATTCGATGGAAGGCGCCGACGGCCTCAAGACCGGCTACACCAAGGAAGGCGGCTACGGCATGGTCGGCTCGGCCGTGCAGAACGGCACGCGGCTGATCGTCGTCGTCAACGGGCTCGAAGACCCCGAGGATCGCGCCACCGAAGCCAAGAAGATGCTGGAATGGGGCTTTCGCAATTTCGAGACGCGGACATTGATCGCGGCCGACCAGCCGGTCGGCTACGCCAAAGTATTCGGCGGCGAGAGCCGCTCGGTGAAGCTGGTGGCCAAGACGCCCGTCAAGGTGATGGTGCACAAGAACGGCAGCGACAAGCTGATCGCGCGCATCGTCTATAGCGGCCCGGTGCGCGCGCCGGTGCAGGAAGGCCAGCAGGTCGGCGTGGTCAAGGTCTGGCGCAGCGGCAACATCGCGGTGGAGACGCCGGTCTATGCGGCGGAGGCGATCGGCACCGGCTCGACGATGCGGCGCGCGATCGACGGCGCCAGCGAGCTGGTGATCGGCATGTTCCGCGCAGGCGCCGAGAAGCTCTGATCATGAGTGAGAGCGCGGTCAAGCGGCCGTCCGGACGGGGACGCTTCATCACCTTTGAAGGCGGCGAGGGGACGGGCAAGTCGACCCAGATCAAGAAGCTCGCCGACCGCCTCAAGGCGGCGAGGATGCGGATCCTCGTCACGCGCGAGCCGGGCGGCTCGCCGGGCGCCGAGATCATGCGCCATCTGGTGCTGTCGGGCATGGGCAAGCTGCTCGGGCCCGAGGCCGAGACGCTGCTGTTCGCGGCCGCGCGCGACGACCATGTCCGCACCCTGATCGAGCCCGCGCTCAACCAGGGCGCTTGGGTGCTGTGCGATCGCTTCGCCGACTCGACACGCGCCTATCAGGGCAGTCTCGGCCGCGTTCCGGCCGGGCTGATCAACGCGATGGAGCGGGTCACGATCGGCGATCTCAAACCGGACCTCACCATCATCCTCGATTTGCCGGTCGAGATCGGCCTCGAGCGCGCCGCCGCGCGGCGCGGCAGCGGCACGCCTGACAGGTTCGAGGGCGAGAAGCTCGCTTTCCATCAAGCCCTGCGCGAGGCCTATCGCAAGATCGCCGCGGACGAGCCCGGACGCTGCGTGCTGATCGACGCTAATTCCGACCTCGACACGGTCGCTGGAAGAGTCTGGGCCGCAGTCCGCGACCGCCTCCTTCCCACGCCGGCTTCGGTGATCTCAGCATGAGTCCGCGCCAGGCCGAGCGCGAGACGGCCATCCCGCATCCGCGCGAGACATCGAGGCTGTTCGGCCATCGCGAGGCCGAAAGCGCATTGCTGACGGCCTATCGCAGCGGTCGCATCCCGCACGCCTGGCTGATCGGCGGGCCGCAGGGGATCGGCAAGGCGACGCTAGCCTATCGCATGGCGCGCTTCGTGCTTGCGCACGGCCAGCCGCTGGCGTCTTCCGTGCAGCGCGCCGAGGATCTCGCGATCGATCCTGATGACCCCGTGGCGCGGCAGGTCGCCGCGAGCTCGCATGGCGGCCTGTTGACGCTGGAGCGCACCGCCAACGACCGCGGCGTGATGCGCACCGTGATCACCGTCGACGAGACGCGCGAGACCATCGGCTTTTTCGGCTCCACCGCGGCCGCCGAAGGCTGGCGCGTCTGCATCGTCGACACCGTCGACGAGCTCAATCCGAATGCGGCCAACGCGCTGCTGAAAATCCTGGAGGAGCCGCCGCAGCAATCGCTGTTCCTGCTGGTGAGTCACGCGCCGGCGCGCGTGCTTGCCACGATCCAGTCGCGGTGCCGCAAGCTGCGTCTGCGGCCGCTCGCCACCGATGACGTGATCGGCGCGGCAGCTCTCGCGGCTGACCTCGATGCGAACGATCCGGCGCTGCGCGAGGCGGCGGAGGCTTCGGAGGGCGGTGTTGCGCGCGCGCTGACACTGCTCGGTGGTGACGCGCTCAAACTCCAGCAGCGCACGGCGGCACTGCTTGCGCGTCTGCCCCAGGTCGATCCGCGCGAATTGCACGCGCTCGGTGATTCCCTCGGCACCAGCGACCGTGTCGCGCTCGCGGCCTTCATCGACGGCATCGATCGCTGGATCGCGGAACGCCTGCATGCGGACGAGGCCAGTGCCAACCAGAACCTGCCGCGCCTTGCGCGCCTAGCTGAGGTATGGGAAAAGATCGTCCGCGCCGCGCGCGACACCGAAACCTACAATCTGGAGCGCAAGCCCTTGGTTTTCTCGGTGTTCGGCTGGCTGGCGGACGCAACGCGCTAGAGCATGATCCGGAAAAGTGCGGAGCGGTTTTCCGAAAGGATCATGCTCAAAACAATAACCGAACGCAGGTTCGTTTCCAGATTTTGAGAAGCCGGTAAAGGAATTCGTCGTGGCAACGCGAGCTAAGAAAACTGCCAAGGGCAAGAGCAGCAAGAAGACTGCGAAGAAAGCCACGAAGAAGGCTGCGAAGGCGCTTGCGCGCAAAGGCGCCCGGAAGGTCAAGAAGACCAAGAAGGCTGCCGCCAAAAAGGGTGTGAAGAAGACGGCGAAGAAGGCCGGAAAGAAAGCTGCGAAGAAGCAGGCCGTCGCAAAGAAGGCAGTGAAGAAGGCTGCCAAAAAACCGGCCAAGTCTCCGGCGACGAACAAGGCTCCGGCAAAGAAGGTGGCCAAGAAGGCGGCGGTGACTGCGCCCGTCGCGACCGCCGCACCGGCTCCCGTCGCCACGCCGCCGAAGGCTGTGAAGCCGAAGGTGTCGAAGCCCAAGGTATCGAAGCCTGAGGTATCGAAGCCTGAGGCACCGCCTGCGCCGAAGCCCGTTGCCGTTCCGCAAGCTGCCGCGCCCGCAGTCGCTGCTGCGCGCGATAACGTCTTCTACATCACGACCGCGATCGCCTATCCCAATGGCCAGCCGCATATCGGCCACGCCTATGAGGCGATAGCCACCGACGTGCTGGCGCGCTTTGCCCGGCTCGACGGCAAGGACGTGTTCTTCCTGACCGGCACCGACGAGCACGGCCTGAAGATGGTCCAAACCGCGCAGAACGAAGGCCTGACACCGGCCGCGCTCGCGACCCGCAACGCCGGCCGGTTCAAGGAAATGGACGAGCGGCTGAACGTGTCGTTCGACCGCTTCATTCGCACCACCGAGGAGCAGCACCATCGCTCGACCCAGGAGATCTGGCGGCGCATGGAAGCGAACGGCGACATCTATGCCGATACCTATGCCGGCTGGTACTCCGTGCGCGACGAGGCCTATTACGCCGAGGACGAGACGCGCCTGAACGACGACGGCGTGCGGCTCGGGCCGCAGGGCACGCCGGTCGAGTGGGTCGAGGAGAAGAGCTATTTCTTCCGCCTGTCCGCCTATCAGGACAAGCTTCTGAAGCTCTACACGGACAATCCTGATTTCATCGGCCCGGATGCGCGTCGCAACGAGGTGATGAGCTTCGTCAGGAGCGGTCTGCGCGACCTCTCGATCTCGCGCACGACGTTCGACTGGGGCGTCAAGGTGCCCGGCGACGAAGAGCACGTGATGTATGTCTGGGTCGATGCGCTGACCAACTACATCACCGGCGTCGGCTTCCCCGACGAGAGCGACAAGAACTGGCGCTATTGGCCGGCGGACGTGCACATCATCGGCAAGGACATCATCCGCTTCCACGCGGTGTACTGGCCGGCATTCCTGATGTCGGCCGGCATTCCCGTGCAGAAGCGGGTCTATGCCCACGGCTTCCTGTTCAACAGGGGCGAGAAAATGTCGAAGTCGGTCGGCAACGTGGTCGACCCCTTCAATCTCGCCGACCAATATGGCGTCGATCAGATGCGCTATTTCTTCCTGCGCGAGGTGCCGTTCGGACAGGACGGCAACTACAACCATGAGGCCATCGTCGCGCGCATCAACGCCGATCTCGCCAACGATCTCGGCAACCTTGCGCAGCGCTCGCTGTCGATGATCGCCAAGCAACTCGGCGGCGTGCTGCCTGAGCCCGGCGAGTTCAGTGACAACGACAAGGCAATTCTGGCGTTGGCCGACGGCATGGTCGCCGCATCACGTGAGGCGATGGCGACGCAGCAGATCCATCAATGGCTCAACGCGGTGTGGGCGGTGGTCGCGGAAGCCAACCGCTATTTCGCGGGCGAGGCGCCGTGGGCGCTCGCCAAGACCGATCCTGCGCGGCAGAAGACGGTGCTCTATGTCACCGCCGAAGTCGTGCGCCAGATCGCGATCCTGGCCCAGCCGGCGATGCCGACCGCGTCCAGCCTGTTGCTCGACAGCCTCGGCATCCCCGCTGGTGAGCGCGATTTTGCGATGCTCGGCGGCGACAAGCGGATCGCGCCTGGCTCGACGCTGCCCGCGCCGACGCCGGCCTTCCCGCGCTACATCGAGCCGGCGGCGTAAGGCGTTCATTCGATGTTGGTCGACAGCCACTGCCATCTGGATTTTCCCGACTTTGCAGAAGATCTCGACGGGATCGTGTCGCGTGCGCGTGCGGCCGGAATCGGCCGCATGGTCACGATCTCGACGCGGGTGAAAAAGCTTGACCAGCTTCTCGCCATCGCCGAGCGGTTCGACGACGTCTACTGCTCGGTCGGCACACACCCGCACAACGCGGATGAAGAGGACGGCATCACGCCGGACGAGCTGATCGCGCTGACGCAGCATCCCAGGGTCGTCGCGCTCGGCGAGGCCGGGCTCGACTATTTCTACGACAACGGCTCGCCCGAGGCGCAGGCGAGGGGCTTTCGTGCCCACATCGCCGCGGCTCGCACGACCGGCCTGCCTCTGGTGATCCATACACGCGAGGCGGATGAGGATTGCGCCCGCATCTTGGAAGAGGAGGCGGCCAAGGGATCGTTTGGCGCCGTGCTGCATTGTTACACCGGCGGGCGTGATCTGGCGCTGAAGGCGGTGTCGCTCGGGCTTTATATCGGCTTCACGGGCATCCTGACCTTCAAGAAGTCGGAGGCCCTGCGCGCGCTCGCGGCCGAACTGCCGTCGGACCGTATTCTGGTTGAAACAGACTCGCCCTATCTTGCGCCCGGCAAGTTCCGGGGCAAACGCAACGAGCCGGCCTATGTGGTCGAGGTCGCCAAGGTGCTCGCCGAGACGCGCGGCGTGTCGCTCGAGGAGATCTCGCGCCAGACCACCGACAATTTCTTCCGCCTGTTCTCCAAGGTGAAAGCGTAAGATTGGGAGCCGCATGACGCTGACGCTGACGATCCTGGGTTGCGGCTCCTCCGCCGGCGTGCCGCGCCCGGCACTCGGCTGGGGTGCTTGCGATCCCAACAATCCCAAGAACCGTCGCCGCCGCTGCTCACTGATGGTCGAGCAGGCCGGCGAGCACGGCACTACGCGGATCGTCATCGACACCTCGCCTGACCTGCGCGAACAGCTCATCGACGCCAATGTCGATCACATCGATGCGGTCTTCCTGACCCACGAGCATGCCGACCAGACCCACGGCATGGACGATCTGCGCTCGGTCGTGCTCCATATGCGCAAGCGCATTCCGACCTATTTCAATCAGTCGACCGCGAAAGACATCATGGCGCGGTTCTCCTATTGCTTCATCTCGCCGGAGGGCAGCGACTATCCGCCGATCCTGACGCGGCATTCCATCGAGGCCGGCGAGAGCCAGACCATCTTGGGGAAGGGCGGCGCGGTGAAGATGACGGCCTTCCTGGTGCAGCACGGCCAGATCCCCGCGCTCGGCTATCGCATCGGCAACGCGGCCTATACGCCTGACCTCAACGACATCCCGCGCGAGAGCTGGGGGGCGCTGGAGAACCTCGATCTCTGGATCGTCGACGGATTGCGCTACATCACCCATTCCAGTCATTTCAGCATCAATGACGCGCTGTCCTGGATCGAACGCTTCAAGCCGAAGCGCGCCGTCATCACCAACATGACCGCCGATGTCGATTACGAGGTCATCAGGCAATCGCTGCCCGCGGGCGTCGTGCCGGCCTATGACGGGATGCGGTTGGAGACGCACTAAAGGCAGCGGGTCGGATGTAGCTCCTGACGCGCATGTCCGGCGCGGGCAGGATCACCAGACGTAGCGCAGAACGGCCCTGCCGGTGTAGGAGCGCACGAGGCTCGACAGCTCGCTGTCGACATTCGCCGACGCGGACCAGCCCTTCATGTCTCGCAGCTCGAGCGAGACGCCAGACAATGCCGAGTTCGGCGCGACTGCAAATGCCGTGGTGCCCGCGATCAAGCCCTGGGAAGAGACGGCCTGGAAGACCGCCGGCATCGATCGAGCCGCGCTGAAATCGTGCGCCCAGGCGAGACGGCCGCGCAGATCGAGCAGGCCGCCGGCGACGACGAACGACGTGCTCGCGCGCAGGCCGAGCTCGCTGCGAGTGTCGGTGAAGCTGTCGCTTCCGGATGAGGTCGCCGAGCCGTCAACCATGTAAGCCGACTGGTTGGCATTGGCGGCAAGGCGGAACATGGTGAACTGACCGGCCGCGTAAGGCGTGATGCCGAGCCATGGCGTCGCGAAGCGATAGCCGCTCTCGATGCGGCCCGAATAGGCGTTGGCGTTGGTGGCTGCGCTGGCCTGATCGGTGCCCGCCGGCGTCACCTGATAATCGCCCGTGATGGCCTGCCAGCCATAGGCGAGCGCAGTCGCGACATAGGCCGATCCAACCGAATGCCTGACGAAGGTGCCGGCCTGGAACAGATCGGAGCGGCCGCTCGAGAAATTATTGACGAAGCCGGTGCCGCCGCCGGCGAGTGCAAAGCCCATCCGCGTCTGCGGCGAGAGAGAATAATCGGCGCCGACCACCGTGCCGAAACTGCGGCTGGCCGAGCCGCTGCCAGCGGTCGACACTTGTGAGCCGCCGAAGCCGGCAGCCCAGACACTCCAGTGCGGCGCCGAGAGCGAGGGCTTGCCGTAGGTCGCTGCATAGGCCTCGCGTCCGATGCCGCCATGCGTGCGGTCGTTTCCGATCTCGGCGTAGGCGGCGAGCTCTGCGTCCAGTTCGGCAGGGCCAATCCCGCGCCCGTCAATGGCGGGATCGAGCAGGGTCTGCGTGAACTGGGTCATCGCAAGGAACGTCGCCTGGGCCGTCTCGGTTTGCGCAGCGTTGCCGTTGGAACCGGCACGAAACACCTGCAGCATGCCGAAGCGCGCAGTGGAAACGCCCGCCGGATCAGCGCTGCCGACGTAGTTCGGCGGCATCCCGCCGCCGCCATTACCGTTGCCGAGAGGCGCGCCGCCGCCCCCCGATATCAGCTGCGGGCCACCGTACATGGCGCCACCCATGTACATGGGACCGCTCATATACATGGGGCCGCCCATACCGACGCCAGCATTGCTGACGATGTTGAAATTGACGACGTTCGCCGGCCCGTTCGGGCCCGAGCCAAAATTCTCGGTCGCCCCGAAGGCGCCGAACTCGCGCATGACCTGTGCGTCAGCCGCGCGCGGCAGCAGCAGTCCAGCCGTCAATAGCAGCAGCGCCAGACGCGCACGCACGTCGATGCTCACGACACCAGCCGCATGAAGCGCCCCAACCGCGCCGGTCGCCGGCCGCGCAGCCCGCGCGGCGAATCATGTGGAAGCAGCGAATCCGACTGGAGCGAAACGTAAATGCGTCTCTAACGTTTTCCAATCTTTTCCTGACGTGTCGCGATGTCTTCAAACGTACACAGTCGGTTTCGCGACAACACGCAATCGTCACGCGAACGCAGCTTTATTTCCGAATGTTTCTGCGCGGGGACGGCCTCAGGCCGAGATCGCCTTCGCCGAGCCGACTTCGTTGCGCAGCAGGAATTTCTGGATCTTGCCGGTGGAGGTTTTCGGGATCGGTCCGAACACGACGGCCTTCGGCGTCTTGAAGCCGCTCATTTGCGTGCGGCAGAACGCGATGATGTCGGCTTCGGTCGCGCTCGCGCCGTCCTTCAGCTCGATGAAGGCGCACGGTACCTCACCCCATTTCGGATCGGGCTTGGCGACCACGGCGGCGAACAGCACGGCAGGGTGCTTGTAGAGGACGTCCTCGACCTCGACGGACGAAACATTCTCGCCGCCGGAGATGATGATGTCCTTCGAGCGGTCCTTGATGGTGACGTAGCCGTGCTCGTCGAGCACGCCGAGATCGCCGGTGTGAAACCAGCCGCCCTCGAATGCTTCCTGGGTCGCCTTCTCGTTCTTCAGGTAACCCTTCATCACGATGTTACCGCGGAACATGACCTCGCCGATGGTCTCGCCGTCGCGCGGCACCTCCTGCATCGTCTGCGGATCGATGACGGTGACAGCTTCCTCGAGCGGGTAGGGCACGCCCTGCCGTCGCTTCATGCGTGCGCGCTCGGCGGCGGGAAGCTCGTCCCAGCCGGGCTGCTCGGCGCAGACGGAGGCGGGGCCGTAGACCTCGGTCAGGCCGTAGACATGCGTCAGCTTGATGCCGATGTTTTCGGCGCCTTCCAGCACCGCGACCGGCGGCGCAGCACCGGCGATCAGGCCGACGACGCGGCGCGCGGCATTGCCGGTTGACGTTTCCCTGGGCGCATCGGGTGCGTTGATCAGCGTGTTGTAGACGATCGGCGCACCGCACATGTGGGTGACGCCGTGCTGCCTGATCAGCTCGAAGATTTTCGTCGGCTCGACCTTGCGCAGGCAGACATTGATGCCGGCGGCCGCCGCGATGGTCCAGGGAAAGCACCAGCCGTTGCAGTGGAACATCGGCAGCGTCCAGAGATAGACCGGATGCTGGCCGAGATTGCCGGCGAGGATGTTGCTGACGGCGTTGAGATAGGCGCCGCGATGATGGGTGACGACGCCTTTGGGATTGCCGGTCGTGCCCGAGGTGTAGCTCAGCGCGATCGCATTCCATTCGTCGCTCGGCGTGATCGCCGTGAAGTTCGGATCGCCTTGCGCGACGGCAGCCTCGTACTCGATTTCGCCGATGCGCTTGCCGCCCTTGAAGGCGGCATCATCGACGTCGATCACGAGCGGCTTCGGTCCGCTCATTTGCGCCAGCGCATCGGTGATCACGCCGGAAAATTCGGGATCGACCAGGATGATCCTGGCGCCGCCATGATCGAGCTGGAACGCGATCGAGGGCGCATCGAGGCGGATGTTGAGCGCGTTGAGCACGGCGCCGGTCATCGGCACGGCAAAGTGCGCCTCGTTCATCGCCGGGATGTTCGGCAGCATCGCCGCGACGGTGTCGCCGACGCCGATGCCCTTGCCGGCGAGATATGAGGCAAAGCGCTTGCAGCGCTCAAAGGTCTGCGCCCAGGTGAAGCTGCGGCCCTCATAGACCGTGCTGACGTGATCGGGATAGACCGCGGCGCTGCGCGCGAGGAAGCTGAGCGGGCTCAGCGGCACGTAGTTGGCGGGGGTCTTGTCGAGGCCGATATCGTACTGGTTCTGCCGCTCGCTCATCGACACCTCCTCAAACCACGTCAAAGGAATCCAATCGAGATCCAGGGGAAGATCGCGACGATGATCAATCCCACCAGCAGCGCCAGCAGATAGCCCCAGATCGGCCTGATGCCTTCAGCCGGATCGACGCGTCCGATGGCGCAGGCGGCATAATAGCCGACGCCGAAGGGCGGGGCGAACAGGCCGATGCCCATGGCCAGAATGATTACCATGGCATAATGCACCTCGTGCACGCCGACCGCACGGGCGATCGGAAACAAGAGCGGCCCGAACAGCACGATTGCCGGAATGCCCTCGAGCACGCTGCCGAGAATGGTGAAGGCGAGGATCGAGACGGCGATGAAGGTCGCAGCTCCGCCCGGCAAGCCGGTCATGGCGGATGCCAGCGAGCGCGAGAAGCCGGACTGGGTCAGGCCCCAGGCCATGCCGGTGGCCGTGCCGATGATCAGCAGGATCGCACCGGACAGCGCCGCAGTCTCGACCAGCATCGGAAACAGCCGCCGCCAGTCGAAGCGGCGGTAGACGAGGAGGCCGACGAGGGCGCCATAAACGATGCCGATTGTGGACACTTCGGTCGCGGTGGCGATGCCCTCGACCACGGCGTAGCGGATTACGAAGGGCAGCGCGAGTGCGGGCAGGGCGACAATGAAGGTCTTGCCGATCTCGCTACCCGTCGCGCGGCGGACATGGCTCATGTCCTCGTGGCGGTAGCGCCACCACACCAGCATGCAGAGCGTGACCGCGAGCACGACGCCGGGCAAGAGGCCGCCGGTGAACAGGGCGGCGATCGAAACGCCGGTGACCGAGCCGATCGTGATCAGCACGAGGCTCGGCGGGATGGTTTCGGTCTGTGCGCCGGTCGCAGCCAGCAGCGCGACGAGATCGCCGGGCTTGGCGCCGCGCTGCTTCATCTCCGGGAACAGCACCGGCGCGACCGCGGCCATGTCGGCGGCCTTGGCGCCGGAGATGCCGGAGACAAGGTACATGGCACCGACCAGCACGTAATGCAGGCCGCCGCGGACGTGGCCGAGTAGGCTCGCCAGGAACGCCACCATGGCTCGCGCCATGCCGGTCATCTCGATCAGCAGGCCTAAGAACACGAACAGCGGCACCGAAAGCAGGATGAGGTGGCTCATGCCCTCGTCCATCCGCCCGACCAGCACCATGACCGGCGTGCGCGTCGTCAGCGCCAGATAGCCGAAGATCGCAAGGCCAAACCCGAACGCAATGGGAACGCCGCCGAACACGCAGAAGCCGGCGACGCCGACGAAGAAGATGACGAGGTTGAGATTGCCGAGCGGCCGTAAGTAAGGCTGCGCCAGCCAGAACAGGCCGACGACGATGGCCACGGACAGCGCGGCCATCAGCACCATCCGGTAATCGGCCGCGCGCACGAGCCGCAGCAAGGCAAACGCCGCCATCAGGCCGATGCCGGCCGGCAGCGCCGCGGCGCGCCAGATGTTCGAGATCTGGAGCGCCGGCGTGGTGATGAAGCTTTCCTCGTAGGCGTATTCCCAGGACGGCCAGACGATCAGCACCAGGAACGCCAGCGCCGCGCAGACCGCGACCAGATCGAGCCAGGCCCGCATCGCCGGGCCCGCGCTGGCGACGACCGCGGTCATGCGCATGTGCTCGGAGCGGCGGAACGCCACCGCCGCGCCCAGCATGGCGAGCCACAGGAACAGGATCGAGGCGAGCTCGTCCGACCAGATCAGCGGCCGATGCAGGCCGTAGCGCGCGACCACGCCGGCAAATAGGATCGCGATCTCGGCGACGACCAGGATCGCCGCCGGGATTTCGACGAGGAGGCCGAGCCAGCGCTCGAGCGATGCCAGCAGCGAAGGTCGGCGAGGGGACTGAGCAGCAGCCTCGCCCGTAACTTCGTTCGCTTCGACCCCGACATGAGCCATGACGGCTCCCAACGCGTTACGACAGCTTGCCGACGGCCTTTTCCAAGAGGTCCCAGGCCTGGTCGCCATACTTGCCCTTCCACTCGGCATAGAAGCCGGCGGAGCGCAGCTTGTCGCGGAACGGCGCCACAGCGGGCTGGTTGAAGGTCAGACCCTTGCCCGCGAGCTCCTGCTGGAGATTGGCGTTGAGCTTGGCGGTGTCCTCGCGCTCCTTCACCGCGGCGGCATTGATGTGCTTGGCGACGATGGTGCGCACGTCTTCCGGCAGCGCGCTCCAGGCTCTGCGGTTGGCCAGGAACCAGAAGCCGTCCCACATGTGGTTGGTCAGCGAGCAGTACTTCTGGACCTCGTACAGCTTGGCGGTCGAGATGATCGCAAGCGGATTCTCCTGGCCTTCGACGATCTTGGTCTGCAGCGCGGAATAGACCTCGCTGAAATTGATCGAGGCGGGCGCGGCGTCGAACGCCTTGAACATCGAGGTCCACAGCGGCGACACCGGCACGCGGATCTTGAAGCCCTTGAGGTCGTCAGGACCGTTGATCGGCTTGCTCGAGGAAGTGGTCTGGCGGAAGCCGTTGTCCCAGATCTTGTCCATGACCTCGAGGCCGGCCTTCTTGATCTCGCCGCGGACATGAGCGCCGAGATCGCCGTCCATGGCTTTCCAGACCGTGGCGTAGTCCGGGAACGCGAAGCCGATGCCGTTGATCGAGGCTGCCGGCACCAGGGTCGACAGGATCAGGCCCGACAGCGTGAAGAACTCGACGCCGCCGGAGCGGATCTGGCTCAGCATGTCGGTATCGGAACCCAGCTGGTTGTTCGGGAAGATCTGGAGGTCGAACTTGCCGTTCGTCTCGCTCTTGATCGCCGCCGCCATCTCGCGGGCGCGGACGTTCAGCGGATGGGTGTCCGGCAGGTTGTTGGCATATTTGTAGGTGAACTCGGCGCTCTGGGCGCGGGCCACATGGGGCGCACTGAGGCCGCCCAGGACCGCGGTCGCGGCGGAGGCCTTGAGAAGCGTGCGTCGGGAAAAGCGCGTCGAAAAGACCATGGGTCTGCTTCCTCGGAAGGTTTGTTGTTGTTCTGAGATGCAAACCTATACGGACGGACGGTCAGAAGGTCATCTGCGATCTCGCGAGGCCTCGCTTATTGCAGCCGGACATCATCACGGCAATATCGGCTTTCGGCACAGGCGCCGGATTCAAAATCTGAAAAACAACCCCATGCACAGTAGCCGTCAAGCGCTGAGGCCATGGTCGAGCCGGAAGCCGGAAAACGCGCCGGAGCGAAGGCATGGTGTCAGGAATTCCGCCTAAATATTTGATCTAATTACGTATAAATATATTCCATAATATACCTTATGCGAATTGTGGATATGGGTGTACGGGCTGGTGCCGCTGTGGCGATTGACCCAAATTGGGTCTGACGGGCCCTACTCTGAGTCTGGCTGCGGAAGTTGAGTCTGGCGGGCAAACAGGAGCCGCGAAGCTTTAGAAGCCCGTGGGATTCGGGTCGCCATTCGGCAGACCGGCGGCCTATGCCCAAGCGCTTTGAGGCGGGCAGTTCCGGCTGGAAATTCCGCCGGCGCGCAGTGGCCGCACAAGTTATGCAGCGGGCGTCAAACAGCACCCTGCTCCAGCCGCCTTTCCAGGGGCTCGGCATTTCGGGTGAAGAACACGACGTCAGGCGTAACGCTGGCCTAAGAGCTTCGGTTGTTCTCAGAATCCCGCTGTCACTCGGGGAGGCCTGCCTTTTCCAAACCGCTGATGTAAAGATCGGACATGCGCTGATCCCGAAACACGCTGCTGCGGGAGTTCCGAAGACTCGAACTCGGCTGAGCTTGCAGGAGATCGACGATCGCGGCGCGAGCCTCGTTCAAGCGACCAAGGTGTGCGAAGGCTGCGGCTCGGTAGCGGCGCGCGACGTTGTGGGTCGGCACCTCCGCCAGGATACGGCCTGTGATCGCCACGGTCTCCTCGAAGTGGCCAGCAAAGAAGTGGGCCACCGCAAGCCCGAGCATTGGAAAATAGCTCTTCGGATCGATCGGGCTCAACCGCCGCGCCTCTTCGAACTGCTCGATGGCTTTGAGACTCTCCCCAAAATAGTTGTACACCCACCCGCAAAACGAACGGACATGAACGGAGTTTGGGTGGATCGCGAGAGCACGGTCCGCAAGCTCGAGGGATTGCTCGAACCGCACGCCAACCGTCGAATAGGCCCAGGCCGCAATGGCAAGAATCGTGGCGTTCGCGGGATCAAGGGTGACGGCTCTCGCCGCGAGGTCGGCGGCTTCGGCCGTTGCAGCCGATTTGTTCGCCACCCAGCCGTTGAGCGTCATTCGTACCAGGCACTCCGCAAGGGCCGCGAGCGCTTCCGCGTAGGCTGGATCGAGCGCCACCGCGCGACGCAGCAGGGTTTCAGCCTCCACGAACCCCTCTCGCGTATAGGCGTTTATCGGGGGGAGCGCGCGGAGGAGCAGGTCGTAGGCGTCCAGGTTGTCCGTCGGCTTCCGCTGGGCGCGCTCAATCTCGGCCAGGCGAACGCTTGGTTCGATCGCTACCACCACCGAAGCGGTGATCCTGTCTTGTAGATCGAAGATGTCCGCGAGATCCCCGTCGAAGCGGTCAGCCCAGAGATGGCGCCCCGTTGCGGCCTCGATCAACTGTCCCGAGATTCGGACCCTCTGTCCCGCCTTCCGGATCGAGCCTTCGACGAGGTAGCGCACACCGAGTTCGTGCCCGACTTGGCGAGCGTCAACGGGCCTGCCCTTGTAGATGAATGACGAATTGCGAGCGATGACGAACAGCCATCGCGTGCGGCTTAGGGCTGTGATGATGTCCTCAACGATACCATCCGCGAAATAGTCGGTCTCATGGTCGCCCCCGAGATTCTTGAAGGGTAACACCGCGAGAGAGGGCCTCTCCGCCTGGGACCGACCCGTTGCGGAGCCAATCGACCTCTCCGCGGCGGCGCTCCCATGGTTCGCCTTTCCCCCGATCAGATAAGCTCTGACGGGGCGCTGGATGTTCTTGAGATCCCGCTCGCCGAGGTCGACGACGTCGTGATTCAATCTGTTGCGAACTTGATCGTATGCGGCGGCTGAGATGCAGATGCCATTTGGGGCCGAGATGCTTTCGAGCCTGGCCGCGATGTTGACCCCGTCCCCCATAAGGTCGCCATCGTCTTCTTCAATGATCTCGCCGAGGTGGATTCCGATGCGAAACTCGATGCGACGGTCAGCTGGCAAACCCGTATTGCGATCCGGCATGGCCGCATGGATGTCGAGCGCACAACAGACGGCGTCGCTCACGCTTCTGAATTCGGCCAAGAAGCCGTCGCCCGTCCACTTGAACTCGCGGCCGTGGTGGGCTGCAACGGTTGGATCGAGGTGTTCGCTCCGAAGTGCCCGAAGCCGCGCCAGCGTGCCATCCTCGTCCGTGTTCGTCAGACGACTGAAGCCGACGACATCAGCGGCAAGGATCGCGGCGATCTTTCGGATTTCGGCCATACCGTGCTCCGTGAAGCTAAAGGTGGGGCTTACCACGCCTTTCTCTACACGGGACCGCCCTGTAAGCGTCCACCAGGGACCGCTCAGCCTAGCAGGTGGTTCCAGGGCATGTCGAGGTCCGTAGGATTGTTAGAGCTCTTGGGCCTGCAGCGCGACCGAGGTCGACTGGCGCGTCTGCTCAATGGCGTCGGCTACTTCCATCAGGCCGACAGGGCCGTCGACGACTGCCACGCGCTTCTCGAAGTTCTCGCCTTCGAGCTTCCGACGACGAACGCGCCCGCGCTTGCCATCCTACTGGAGACGGCGCGCAGGGAGACGATCGGGACCTAGAGCCGCGCGAAGGTGTTCGCGATGTCGGCGATCGGCGTCGAGTTGTCGAAAGAGTGGAGCACACTGAGCCATTCCCGCATCTCAGACTCAAACGGCGGAGCGGTGTGGCAATGGGTCATGGCCAGCGGGCTTACAGCTCGTGGCCGTCGCGACGGATCGCCGCCGCGCGGACCTGGCTGTGCCTTCTTCACATCGGGTGACGCTCGCAGACGGCGTCACCCGAAATCGTCTGGCCGTCCATCAGGACGGCGCTGCGAAGTCATACGAGATGCGTCCGGCGGGCAGATAGAACAGCGCGATGACGGCGCCGCCGCGGACCTCGGGATAGTGCCGGCTGCCGGGATCGGGCGCGGTCCAGCCGGGCCCCTGCCAGCCCTGCAGCCCCTTCAGCTCGGCGCCCTTGTCCAGCGGCACGACCAGGTTCAGCTCGCCATAGGGGTGACCGTGATACTGCCCGCGCAGAACGTCGTGGTCGTCCTCGTCCTTGAAGCGGCGCGGATCGGCGCTGTTCATGTAGACGGCCGTGATGCTGAACTGGAACGTCTCGGGCACCGGCTCCAGGATGCGGCTGCGCCGGTAGTTCGGACCGTCGACCTCCTGGTTCGCCGCCCAGCCTTCGGCGACCCCGAACTTAATCAGGCGGGCCAGGTCCTGATAGAGCTGGCTGCCCTCGCCGTATTTGTCATTGAGCCACCGCTCCATCTCCGCGCCGGGCGTCATGTCCTTGACCTCGCGCAGAAACGGAATGCTGCACGCAATCAGTTCGTCTCGGCTTCCCATGGTCTTGTCCTTTCCATCTGGGTTGCACTTTGTTCCTTGAAGCCTGCGAACGAAGCGAACTCCGCGATATCAGCTCGCGGCATCAGCCTGCCCGTGATTTGATGCCTTGCGCGGCCGATCGAGATGCCGCACACCACCATCTGCTCCGCCGGGATCGACAGCAGCGGCCGCAGGATCCCGTGGTATTTCGAGAAGGTCTCCTGCGGACAGGACTGAAGCCCGTGGCCTGCCGCGGCCAGCAGCACGTTCTGGACGAACATGCCGAGGTCGAGCCAGCTCCCGACCTGCAGGCGCCGGTCGATGGTGACGATCAGCCCGATGGGCGCGCCGAAGAACGCATAGTTCTTGGCGGTTTGGGCACTCCTCGCGTCACTATCGGTCTGGGCGATGCCGAGCGAGCCGTAGAACAACCGGCCGAACTCCTGTCGTCGCTGCAGGTAGGGTTCGGGCAGGTCGCTGGCGTAATAGCTGTACTCCGACACGTGCGCGTCGCGGGCGGTTTCGTGCGCCTTGCGCAGTGCCGCCGACACCCTGTCCTTGGCGGCGCCCGCCAGCACGTAGACGTGCCAGGGCTGGATATTGGCGCCGCTTGGCGCAAACCGCGCCACGCGGAGAATCTGCTCGATGGTCCCTCGCCCGACCGGCTCGCCCGAGAAATCGCGGCATGCAAAACGGCCCGCGATGATCTCGTCGATACGGTTCTGCGCAGCCGCCCCCGCGCCGGTCATGGCTTCCTCAAGAGCGGACAGCCACCCTGCTCCATCGGCCGGAACGCTTCGTCACCCGGGATCGTCGCCAGCAGCTCGTAATAGTCGAACTTGTATTTCGACTGCTCGGGCGACTTGACGCGAAACAGATAGATGTCGCGGACCAGCCGGCCGTCTTCCCGGATCCGCCCATTTCGCGTCATGAAATCGTTCACGGGCAGCTCGCGCATCTTGGCGGCGACGGCCGGTCCATCCAGCGTGCCGGCCGTTTGAACTGCCTTGAGGTAGTGCATCACCGCGCCATAGGTGCCGGCGTGGATCATGGTCGGGACCTTCTGGGTCTGCGCGATGAAGCGCTTCGACCACGCCCGCGTGTCCTCGTTCAGGTCCCAATAGAACGCCGAGCTCAGCATCAGGCCCTGGGCGCTCGGCAGTCCGAGACTGTGAATGTCGGCAATGAACACCAGCAGCCCGACCAGTTTCTGATGCTGCGTGATGCCAAATTCGCCGGCCTGCTTGACCGCGTTGATGAAGTCGCCGCCGGAATCGGCCAGCGCGATCACGTCGGCCTTCGAGGACTGCGCCTGGAGCAGAAAGGAGGAGAAATCCGGTGTGTTGATCGGATGTTTCGCGGCGCCGAGCACCTTGCCGCCCATGGCGTCGATGACCTTGCGGCTGTCGGCCTCGAGCTGCGCGCCGAGAGAATAGTCGACCGAAATGAAGTACCAGGACTTTGCGCCGAGACGCGACATCGCCCGCGTCGTTCCCTGTGACAGCGCATAGGTATCGTAGGTCCAGTGAATGCCGGTCGGCGAGCATTCGTCGCCGGTGAGGCGGGATGTGGCCGCGCCGGTGGCGAGGAACAGCTTCTTCTTGTCGCGCGTGATGCCCTGCACCGCCAGCGCGACCGCGGAGTTCGGAACGTCGAGAATGACCTCGACGTTTTCGTTTTCGAGCCACCGCCGGGCGATGGTCGCGCCAACATCGGCCTTGTTTTGATGGTCGCCCGCGACGATCTGGATGCTGCGCCCCAGCACCTGACCACCGAAATCGTCGACGGCCATTTGCGCGGCGACGACCGAGCCCTGGCCGCCATTGTCGGCGTAGAGCGAGGACATGTCGGTGAGGACGCCGAGTTTCACCGGACCATCCTGTGCGACCGCCGAGGCCGTAAACAGCGCCAGTGCTATTCCAATAGCTCCGATCGACATTCCGCAGGATTGCATTGCCCGTCTCCTCCAAATCCGGCGTCGGGATCATGACGGGATCGCGCAATTGCGGAAGTGAAACTCTTGCAGAGTGATCCTGAACGACCTTCAGATTGGTGCGGCGAACGGCCAGGCGTCGGGTCCGGCAACCTGCTCGGTTGCGTCCGCTGCGTGGTTGGCCTTAACTGGATCAGATCGCAGGTACGCAACGGGCGCGCGATCCGCCTTGAGACGGTGTGCTGCTCGTGGCTGTTTCCTTCAAGACCCTGGACCTGAACCTGCTCAAGGTCTTCGACGCCGTCATGGAGGAGCGCAGCGTGCTGCGGGCAAGCCAGCGGGTGGCCCTCAGTCAATCCGCCGTGAGCCATTCGCTCGCCCGGCTGCGCGAGATGCTGGAAGACGATCTGTTCGTGCGCACGGCGACCGGCATGCAGCCGACGGCGCGCGCATTGACGATGGCGCCACAGGTTCGCGAGGCCCTGCGGTCTCTCGAGGCGGCAGTCGAACAGCCGAGCTTCGTTCCGGCGGCCTCCACCCGGCAGTTCACCCTCGCCGCCAACGACTTCACCACGATGGTGCTGGCCTCACCGCTCCTGAAGATACTGAAGGCTGAAGCGCCGGCGATCGACCTCATCATCAAGCCGGTGACGCGGATCGACCTCGCCGAGCAGATCGACCTTGGCCGTATCGACGTTGCGATCGGCGTCTTCTCGGATCCGCCGAGCCGCTTCCGCACCTCGCTGTTGTTCGAATATGACGACGTGCTGATCGTCGGCGGAAAGCGCAAGCTCGGCCGCATCGACAACGCGGCTCTGGCCCGCATGCCGCTGGTCGTCGTCTCCTTCGGCGGCGAACAGGAGGGCGCAATCGGAGGCTTCATCTCCGAGCGTGGCCTTGCCAGGCGATCGGAAATGTACGATCGCGCTGCGCTGGAGCGCGCCCTGTCCGAAAGCGACCGGCCGCCGCGCATAGCCGTTTCGCTGCCGCATTTCCTCGCTTTGCCCGCCCTGCTCGCGGACTCCGAGTTCGCAGCCATCGTTCCGCGTCCATTGGCGCGGGCATTCGAACGCGCGCATGCCGTCACAACATGCGAGCTGCCTTACGCCACAACTCCTGTCGAGGTCCGGCTGCTGTGGCACGAACGTATCGAAGGCGAGCCATCGCATGACTGGCTCCACGAGACCCTGAGGCGCGCGACCGAAGACCTCAGGCGTGGACGCTAGCTGAACGCGCCCCGCGGCCTGGTTCCATGTTTCATGAATGCGACCAGGTGGGCGCGCTGGTGTGGAGGTTGTGCTAGACTGGGCTCGCAGTCCTAACAGAGATCAACAAGGCGGTCTGAACCGCCACTCAGGGAGTTCGTCATGCAGGAGAACGTCGCCCAGGCAGGCCGCTCGCGCGCGCTTCCATTCGATGCCGCCAAGCTCGACCGCCTGATGGAAGCCGCCGGCCTCGACGTGCTGGTCGCGACCTCCAAGCACAATGTGCAGTACCTGCTGGGCGCCGAGCGCGCGATCTTCTTCGACTACATGGATGCCATGGGCGTCAGCCGCTATCTGCCGGTGCTGGTCTATCCCAAGGGCGCGCCGGAGAAGTCCGTCTATATCGGGCACCGTCTGGAGACCCATCAGCGCGCCGTGGCGCCGCCATGGGTGCCGCAGGTCCGGACCGAGTCCAACGGCTCGGTCGATGCCGTGACGCGGGCCGTGGGCCTGATCAAGGACGCGGGCGTGCCGTTGAAGCGGGTCGGGGTCGAGATGGCGTTCCTGCCGATGGATGCCGGCAAGGCGCTGGCCGACGCCCTGCCCGGCGCGGAGCTCAAGGACGCGCTGCTGGTGCTGGAGCGGCTGCGCGCGGTGAAGTCGGCGGACGAGCTGGCAAAGCTCAAGACGGCCTCCGAGCTCGTCATCACCTCCATGCTGGAGGTGATCAGCAAGCATGGCCCCGGCACGACCAAGCAGCAATTGTCGGATGCCTTACGCATCGCCGAAGCCAATCGCGGCCTGACCTTCGAATATTGCCTGCTCGCCTGCGGCAGCAGCCACAACCGGGCACCCTCATCGCAACGCTGGGAGCAAGGCGACGTGCTGTCGCTCGATTCCGGCGGCAATTATCACGGCTATATCGGCGACCTCGCGCGCATGGCCGTGCTCGGCGAGCCCGACGGCGAGCTGAAGGATTGCCTTGCCGAGATCGAAGCGGTGCAGCGCGCCGCGTTTGCGGCGGTCCGGCCGGGCGCCATGGGTGGCGACATCTACGTCGCGGCCGAGCGGGAGCTCGCAAAGATCACCCAGCGCGACTGCACGGACTTCCTGGCCCACGGCATGGGCCTCGTCAGCCATGAGGCCCCTCGCCTGACCGCCACGGGTCCGGTCCCCTACGACGACACGGATGCCCGCCTGCCGCTCGAGCCCGGCATGGTGGTCTCGATCGAGACCACGATGAAGCATCCGAAGCGCGGCTTCATCAAGCTCGAGGACACGGTCGCAGTGACGGCTGCGGGCTACGAGATTTTTGGCGAGGGCGGCCGCGGGTGGAATTTGGGCGGGCGGGGCCTTTAGATCTCGCAGACTATCTGGTGCGAGCCGCGGAGAAGGTGCGCCCCCTCTCCCGCTTGCGGGAGAGGGCTGGGGAGAGGGTGTCTCCGCTGGAGAGACTCCCTGAGAGGAGAGAGCCCTCACCCGGCGCTTCGCGCCGACCTCTCCCGCAAGCGGGCGAGGTTAAGGGAGCCAGCCGTCAGCGCATCGACCAAAATGATCTGAACTACCGCGCCAGTAGCATCTCCAGCTGGCTCTGCGCCTTCTTCACCGCGGCCGCGAACCAGCTCTGGTTCGGCGCTTCCTTGGCGAAGCACTTGGTGTAGGCGTCCATCGCCTGGTTTTCCTTGGCCATGGCGTCCTGTGGGGTCTTCCTGGCCATCATCTGCTTCCAGACCTTTTCGCAAGCGGGAATCTCGGCCGTCTTCACGGCCTCGCTTGCGGCGAGGAAGTAGACCTTGTCGCCCACGATCGCGACGACGTCGATTTCGTGCGGCGCTCCCTTCAAATCGCCGTTGCCGCGGATGCCGAGCACGGCGACCGCGGCGCTCGCGGATGCGGGCTTGGTGACTGGCAGCTCCGCATATTTGGCAAAGGCCGCGTCCTGGATCGCCTGATAGTAGAAGCGGTCCGACTTGAAGGCGGCGCCCGCCTCCTGCGGCATGCCGTCCTCGCGATGCTCGGCGAGCCAGTGCTTGAGCAGCCCGGTCGTGGTCACGACGGCCTGCAGCTTGTCGCCTTCGGTGGCGAAGCCGAGGCCGTCGAGATGGCCGAAGCCGATGTCGTCCTTGAACAGCGTATCGACGTTCGACGTTCCCTCCGCAGGCAGCCCCTTGATCGTGACCGGCCCGACCAGGCCGCGCAGCACGCCGGCCAGCTCCTTCAGCGCCGCATCGTGCTGCTTATAGGTCTCGTCGTTCTCCTTGGCCTTCGAGAATTTTGCGATGTAGCGGTCGCGCAGGTCGAGATAGTGCTGCTCGGGCGCGGCCGCATGAGCAGGCGCGGCCAGGGCTAGCAGGCACAGCAAGGCAAGCGATCTCATGGCAATTCCAGGCGGGTCGGAGCGATCTCCAGTCTTTGTGCCGGCGCCGGGC
The DNA here is from genome assembly GCF_000473125.1 of Bradyrhizobium genosp. SA-4 str. CB756. Classification (NCBI taxonomy): domain Bacteria; kingdom Pseudomonadati; phylum Pseudomonadota; class Alphaproteobacteria; order Hyphomicrobiales; family Nitrobacteraceae; genus Bradyrhizobium; species Bradyrhizobium genosp. SA-4. The sequence continues at coordinate 3,149,803 of NZ_KI421499.1, forward strand.
GCGAAGGTTCATCCGGCAAAGAATTGCAGGAGCCCTACTCCGGCGTAGCACAGCTGCCTCCGGCCGCATCCATCGCAGCACACCAGCCGAACACGATGGCGGGCCCGATCATCGTGCCGGGCCCCGGGTACGTGCCGCGGAAGATCGAGGAAGCATCGGTCCCGACCGCGTATAGTCCGGACAGGATCTTCCCATCGCGAGACAACACCCGTGCGCTCGAATCCGTGCGCAAGCCGGCGCTGCTGGCAAGATCCGACGGCCACACGGCGACCGAATAATACGGACCCGGGCCGATCCGCCGCAGGCAGGGATTGGGGCCGGCCAGGGGATCGCCGTTGAAGCGATTGAGCGGGCTTGAACCGCGACCGAAATCTTCGTCGACCCCGGAGTCGGCGTAGCGATTGTATCGCTCCATCGTCGCAGCAAGCTGCCCGGCATCGACGCCGATCTTTTGCGCCAGCTGCGCGATCGTCTCCGCCTCGACCAAATAATTGGCTTGTACGAACTCATTCAGGTTCCGGGTGCCGGGGTGAACGAGCCCGATGCCGAAATCCCTGATGAAGGTCCGATCGCAGATCAGGAAGGCTGGAATTGAAGACGGTGCGTTCGATCGCAGCATCGCGGCCACGAAGTCGTGGTAGGAATCGGCCTCGTTCACGAAGCGGCGGCCCGATCTGTTGACGGCCAGCAGTCCCGGTTTGGCCCGATCGAGCATGATGTGCGGGAATACCGACACATGGCCGTCCGCCTGCGCCATCACCGAGCTCGGCATCCACAGGGCCGGACTGTCGAGGTCACGCGTGATGGCGGCGTTGATGCGCTCGGCTGCCAGGATACCGTCGCCCGTGTTCGACGTCGGCGCGAGCGAAAAGCGGCGCGCCGGTTCCGGAAACAGCCGTTCGCGAAGCTCGCGGCTCCAGCCGATGCCTCCGCTTGCCAGTACCACGCCTCTGCGGGCGCGTATCCTCAGCTCTCCCGCCGGAGACGAAAGAACCGCACCGACGATCTCGTCGCCGTCGCATATGAGCTCGCGAAGCCCGGTCTCAAACCGCACAGTGACGCCGGCCCGGCGCACACTGTCAAAGAGCCTCGCGACGAGCGCATTGCCCATGATCAGGCGCGTTCCGCGCTTGTGGTTGATGCGATCCAGCGCATGCCGGGTGAGCAGACCGGCGACGTGCCGAAAATTCGCCCAGCTGCGAAAGGGAGCGAGCAGCGCGGGAATGTCGGCTTTGCCGATCATCATGCCGCCGAGAACCATGAACTCGCGGCGTGGTGGCCTGATGCGGGCAAAATCGTCGCCGAGCTTGCGGCCGTCGAACGGAACGGCTCCGAGTGCGCGGCCGCCGATCGCGGCGCCCGGAAGGTGCTTGTAGTCGGGGTGGACCGGGGGCGCCGCGAACCGGACGCTCGTCTTTTGCTCGAGATAGTCGAGAACGACCGGACCCATCTTGAGGAACCTGTCCACGCGTTGGTCGGTCGCTTGCTCGCCGAGCATCGCGGCAAGATAGGTACGCGCGGCCTCGACCGTATCAGGCGTTCCGGCGCGCTGTCCCTGCCGGTTGCCCGGAATCCAGACTGTCCCGGCGGAGGTCGCGGTGGTCCCGCCCACCATGTCCGACTTCTCGCAGAGGATGACGTTGAGCCCTTCGAGGGCACCAACCAGCGCGGCGGTCATGCCGGCCGCACCGGCGCCGACGACCAAGAGATCGGTTTCAACGTCCCAGGAGCGATCGGCTTGCGCCATCCCGAGCCACCTTCTCTCACGCCGCCGCGCGCGCCCTTTCGACCACGGCCCTGCCCGCCGCGAGAGCCCGGCGCGCCCGCGTTTCGGCATCGACGGTCTTCGCCAGTTGAACGGTCGGCACCTCGATACTGATGGTCAGGCCCTCCGGCATCGCCTTCGTCAAGCCGACGAGATCGATGCCGCCCTCGCCCGGAAACATCCGCTCCTCGCGCGCGGCATGGATGAGCTGCTCAGCCGTCGCCGGACGTTCGGCAGGGCCGTCGCAGAGTTGCCAGTAGTGAAGCCGCTCGATCTCGATGGTGCGAAGATCCGCGAGAGAGCTTTGCGACCGATCGAAATGCAGGGCATCGACCAGGATGCCGGCTGCGGGATGATCGACCTCGGCGACGATCCGCATTGCGGTCTTCAGGTCCGGGACGCAGGTCCAGGGCATGAATTCGAGATCGGACGTCAGGCCGTACTTTGCCGCCACTTCGCAAAACTGCCGATAGCGATCGGAGAACCGTGCCAGATCCGGGTCGTAGGCAGCGACAAGAATGTGCCTGGCGCCGAGGCGGGCGCCGGCCTCGAAGAAGGGCGTGAAGGACGCAACGTCCGTCTCCGGCCTGAACGCAACGACCTCGAGATCCGCCACGGTCACGCCGGTCGACTCCAATCGCCGCAAGGTCTCCCGCAGGAGCGGCGCGTCGTCCATCAGGCGATAGGCGATCCCGTCCGGCGTGGCAGGCAACAGCCTCAGGCCGACTTGGTCGTAGCCGCAGCGGGCTGCCAGGGTGATCATCTCCGGCGGCGCGAGCTCGAGCACGGTGAGCGCGGCGAGCGAGAAACTGGCCATCAGCCGAAATCCGCGATGCGGGCGTCGAGCGCGAACATGGCCTGATATACCTCCGCCTCGCTGGCGCGGTCCATGACCTCGGGCGCAATCCTGCGCGCCTGCTGCAATGTAGCGTCGAGCGAGGCCTCGTCGAGCGCCTCGATCAGCAACAGCCCCGCGAAGAAGCCCTCGTCCTTCCGCATGCCTTTCTCCGTTGTCTGAACCGACGTCCGCGCCTCGTCGGTTGCGCCGATCTGCACGGCGGCAATTCCGTCGCAGGCGACGAGCGCCTCGGCCAGCTTCTGCGGGTTTTCAGGCAACGCCTCGATCCGCAGCGCCGTGATCGTGGCCCCCTCGCCTCGCCCTGCCCGCGCGACCATGACGCCGCCGCCGCGGATGAAGTTGCCGAGCTTCGGCATGATGCGCTGCGACCACGGGCTCGGTGCGTTGAGGCGCGCGAGATAAGCCTCGCCGTCGAGGACCTCGGGCGCTTCGAGCTCGTACAGGATGAAGAAGCGGTTGATGTCGTCCCGCGCGGCGCGGAAGACGCGCGACGCCAGAAAGCCCTTGGTTGTCACTCGCTCGGTGGTGTGCTCGCGCGTCAGCCAGTGCCGGTAATCGGTCAGATCGTGCGCCTCGACGTCGCTCCAGATCGCGAGAAATCCCGCTCCGCGCATAGCCCGCTCCCTGCTTACGCCTTGCCGGCCGCCGCAAGCCCATGCAGGGCCGGCGGGATCGTTTCGGGCAATTGCCCAAGCCGCTGCACGACCGCCAGCATCGCGGCGAGATAGCCGTATGGGCCAAGGCCGCAAATGACCGCCGTGGAGGCACTCGAGGTGATCGAATGGCGGTGCAGCTCGTCGCGCGCATGGATGTTCGAGATGTGAACCTCGATCTTGACGCCCTCGAAGATCTTCAGCGCATCGATCAGCGCGATCGACGTGAAGGAATAGCCCGCCGGGTTCATGATGATCGCATCCGCCTTGCCATGGGCGGACTGGATCAGGCCGACGAGCTCGCCTTCCATGTTGGACTGGTGGAACGAGATCGACACGCCGAGCTGGCCGGCCAGCGCCTGGCAGCTGTCCTCGATCTCCTTCAGCGTCGTCGAGCCGTAGATATGGGGCTCGCGGATGCCGAGGAAATTGAGATTCGGTCCATTGAGGATCATGATCCGTGCGGCCATCTTCCTTGCCTCCTTTGCCAACGCTGCCCGATTAGCCGCCGAACCATTTCGCCGGAACCGTCACCAGTCCCGGGAACAGCACCATCGCGAACAGGACGATCAGCTGCGCGATCATGAACGGCCAGACGCCCTTGATGATGTCCTCCATGCTGATCCTGGAGACGCCGCAGACGACGTTGAGCACGATGCCGACCGGCGGCGTGATCAGGCCGATGGAATTGTTGATGATGAACAGCACGCCGAAATAGACGGGGTCGATATGCGCCGCCTTGATGATCGGCATCAGGATCGGCGTCAGGATCAGGATCGTCGGCGTCATGTCGAGCGCGGTGCCTACGATCACCACGACCACCATGATCGCCAGCATCAGGATCGTGTTGTTGCCCATGAACGGCTTCAGAAGATCGACGACCTGGGCGGAGATCTCGGACACCGTGATGAGCCAGGACGACACCAAAGCCGCGGCGACCAGGAACATGACGACACTCGTGGTCACGGCTGACGAGACCAGGACCGCGTAGACCTCCGACCATTTCAGCTCGCGATAGACGCAGGTCGCGACGAACAGCGAATAGACCGCGACGACAACGCCGGCCTCGGTCGGCGTGAAGATGCCGAAGCGCAGGCCGACGATGATGATGCCGGGCAGCATCAGCGCCCAGAAGCCGTCGATGATGGCGTGCAGGATCTCGCGCAGCGAGGCCCGCGGCGGCGGTGACAGGTTCTCCTTGCGCACGACCCAGTACCAGGCGGCGCAGAGGCCCAATCCCAGCAGCAGCCCGGGCACGATGCCGGCGAGAAACAGCTTTGAGATCGAGACGTTGGCGGCAACGCCGAAGATCACGAAGCCGATGCTGGGCGGAATGACCGGGCCGATGACGCCGCCGGCGGCCACGAGACCGGCCGCGTAGGTCTTCTTGTGTCCTGCCGCCACCATCATCGGCACCAGCAGCGCCGCGAGCGCAGCAGCGTCGGCGGCGGCGGACCCCGAGAGCGACGACAGGATGCAGGCCGCCAGAATCGTAACGTAGCCGAGGCCGCCCCTGAAGTGCCCGACCGCAACGAGGGCGACATTGACGATGCGCTTGGCCAGCCCGCCCTTGTTCATGATCTCGCCGGCGAGCATGAAGAACGGGATCGCCATCAGCGGAAAGCTGTCCGCGCCGTTGATGACGTTCTGCGCCACGATCTGGGAATCGAACATGTCGATCGTGCTCATCAGCGCGACGCCGCAGATGAGGAGCGCAAACGCGATCGGCATCCCCAGCGCCATGGCGCCGAGCAGCGAGATGGTGAAGATGGCGATCGTCATGGCATGATCCCAGTGACGCGAACGGGATGAGCGAATGCGAGGGCAATGGATGACATCACTGCTCCTCCGATTCCCGGACGGCCACCATGTCCTCCTCGCTCGCCTGCCCGCTGATCACCCGGTAGAGGTCGTAGAGAAGGATCACCGCGGCCGACACGCCGAAGATCACGCCGACGGCGTAGAAGATCGCCATCGACAGGCCGGTGGCCGGCGCGCGGTCGTCGATGTTGATGAGGGTCTGGCGCCAGCTGCCGGAGAGCAGCAGCCAGTCGGCAAACAGCATCAGGCCATAATTGATGACGAAGCAGATCCGCTTGCCCGCGGCCGGCAGCATCCGGACCAGGGTGTCGACGCCGAGATGGGCGTGCTCGCGCAGTGCGACGATGGCGCCGAGGAAGGTCAGCCACACCAGCAGCCAGCGCGACAGCTCCTCGGAGAGGGTGATGCCGGAGTTGAAGCCGTAACGCAGCACCACATTGCCGAACACCAGCACCACCATGACCGCAAGACACGCCGCAATGACGGCCTTGAGGAACGAGCAATAGAGGTCGAGAAAGCGCGCCATGCGTGACGTCCAGGCAAATGGGAGATGTGAGCCGCCCGACGGCCGGCTCCGCCGCCTTCCGCGATGGAGCGACCTGTTACTTCACGTCCTTGCGGATGCGCTCGACTTCGTCGTTGAAGAGCTTCACCGTCTCGGCGCGAAGATTGGCGGAAATCTTGTCCACGACCGGCTGTACCGTCTTGCGCATGCGGTCGGTCTCCTCTGGGGCGATCGCGTTGTACTGCATGCCCTTGGCCTGCAATTCCGCCAGCGCCTTTTCGGTCTGCAGCCGCGTCTGCTCCTTCTGGTAGCCGCGGCTTTCCTCATAGGCCTCGCGCATCAGGCGCTGCTCGGTCGGCGACAGCTTGTCCCAGAACGCCTTGCTCACCAGGATGATGTTGAGGGTGAAGGTGTGGTTGGTGGCGGAAACGTATTTCTGCACTTCGTAGAACTTGTTGGAGAGGATGACCGTGTACGGATTCTCCTGGCCGTCGACGGTGCGGGTCTCCAGCGCCGAATACAATTCGCCGAAGGCCATCGGAACCGGATTGGCCTTAAAGGCGCTGAAGCTTTCGAGATAGACCGGGTTCGGAATCACGCGAAGCTTGAGGCCGCTGAAGTCCTCGACCTTGGTGATGGGTCGCGTGCTGTTGGTGACGTTGCGAAAGCCCAGGCCCCAATAGCCGAGACCGATCAGATTCTTGGACGGCAAGGTCTCGAGCATCGCCTTGCCGAATTTGCCGGTCGCGAGCGCGTCGGCCTGCTCGGTGGTGTTGAACAGGAACGGGAAATCGATCAGGCCGAACTCCGGAACGACGGTCGCAAGCGACGTCGTCGAGGCCGACAGCATCTCCTGGGTGCCGCCGCGCAGCGCGGATTGTTGCTGCAACTCGTTGCCGAGCTGTGAGGCCGCGAACTCGCGGACCTTCATCTTGCCCCCGCTCTTGGCCAGCAGGATCTCGGCAAACTTCTGCACGCCGAAGCTGACGGGGTGATCGGTGTTGTTGAGGTGCCCCCACCGGATCGTCCGCTCCTGGATGTCATCGGCGGCGGATGCGCCGACCGTCAGCGCCACGCAGATCGCCGTCGCAGACAGCGCCCGTACCAACAAGCTCATCGTGTCCTCCCTGTTCTCTCGGGCACGACCGGCGGCTTACGCGCTTATTTCCCGCACCCTCAGCTCATTTACACATCATACATATATTTCGATGTCAAAGGAGATTATACATTTCATATGATATTCCTGTAGACGTCAGACATCGAACTTCTGCTATAGTGCTGGGAACATTGATGGTTCGGTGCCTTGCGGGAGGGCGAACGAGCCGGACAAGCGGGATCAGACGGCATGACGGCACTCGAGGAACGGGCCTTGTCGGCGGGCGACAGCGGCTATCAGCGCATCCGGTCCGACATCATTTTCGGCGTGCTTACGCCATCCGGGCGCCTCAAGCTCGATGCCATGAAGGAGGATTACGGCGTCAGCATCTCGACCCTGCGCGAGATCCTCAATCGCCTGACATCGGAAGGTTTCGTGGTCGCCGAAGGCCAGCGCGGCTTCGAGGTGGCGCCGGTCTCGATCCAGAATCTGCGCGAGCTCGCCGAGCTGCGCATCCTCCTGGAGCATCATGCGATGGCCGAGTCGTTTCGGGCCGGCGACGTCGAGTGGGAAGCCCGCGTGGTGTCAGCACATCACAAGCTGGCGGCCACCGAGCGCACTGTCCTCAAGGAGGGCGACGATCCCGAGCTGCGCAAGCGCTATGACGGCGAATTTCACCAGGCGCTGATCTCGGCTTGCGGGTCGCGCGAACTGATGCATACCCATTCGATCGTGTTCGACAAATACTTTCGCTATGCGCTGCGCTATCGCGGCACCGAGACCATCAACCAGCACAAGGCCTTGCTGGATTGCGCCCTGAAGCGGGACATCAAGCGCGCCCGCACCGTTCTCAGCGAGCACATCAACGGCTGCGTCGCGCATGCGCTGTCCTCCTGGAAGGGCAGCTGACGGCGCTTCCGGCATGACCGTGACTTCCATTTCCCCTGCCAGGGTCGAGACCGCGGTCGCCAGCGCGGATATTCTCGGCGAGACGCCGCTGTGGTGCGACCGGACCGGCAAGCTGTGGTGGGTCGATATCGACGGCCGCCTGCATCAATCCTTCGATCCGGCGACGGGCGCGCATCAGGTTTCCTCCTACGATTGCCAATTCCTCGGCAGTCAGGCCCTGACGGCGGACGGCTCGCATCTGCTCGCGCAAGATCTGACCCTCCACCGCCGCTCGGCCGATGCTGAGGGGCCGGTCATCAAGGTCGAAAGCGGCCTCGACAACCGCCTCAACGACGGCCGCGTGGACGCGCGCGGCCGGCTGTGGATCGGCACCATGGACAATCAGCTGCATCGTCCGAACGGCTCGCTGTATCGCGTGACCGCGGACGGTGAGGTCACGCGCATCTTCGGCGACGTCATCGTGACCAACGGGATCGCGTTCTCGCCGGACAATCGCACGCTCTATTTCACGGACACGCGGCGATATTGCACCTGGATGTTCGACTTCGATCTCGACGACGGCGTCGTCCGCAACCGGCGCCTGTTCGCGGACTACAGCGCCTCGCAGGAAAGACCTGATGGCGCCTGCGTCGATGTCGCGGGCGGGCTCTGGACGGCCTTCTTCTCGGGCGGCCGCCTGGTGCGCTATCGGCCGGACGGGCAGATCGACACCGTCGTCCCGTTGCCGGTGACCAATCCGACCTGCCTGTGCTTTGGAGGCAGCGATCTCAAAACGCTGTTCGTGACGACGGCCAGGAAGTTCTTGGATCGGCAGCAGCTGCGCGTCGAGCCACAGGCCGGGCACGTGCTTGCCATTCATGGCCTCGCGCAGGGGCTGCCCGAGCATCGGTTCGGATAGTTCGGGCCCTACTCCGCCGGCGCGAGCTGCTCCCGGCTCTGGCGTATCGCTGCCGTCTCCCGCACGCGAATGCGGGCGCGGCGCTTGCGCCACCAGATCACGACGCCGGTGACCGAGAGCGCGGCCACGACCAAGCCCATGATCGAGATCAGGATGCGGCCGAACAGTCCGACGATGCGGCCCGAATGCAGCGGAAACTGCGCCTGCACGAAGACGTCGGCGGCGGTGCCGACCCAGGGCAGCCGCTCGCCGATCGGACGGCCGTCCTCGCTGTCGTAATAGAGCTGCGCCGGGCCGACGCCGCCGGCGCCGTGATCGTCGCCGGGATGGAAGAAGGCGGCGGCATAGACGCCGTGGGCGGGGCCGTAGCTTAGCGAGCCGACCGGGACGGTCCAGCCGCGCGCCTTGCCGTCGGCGGCCGCGCGCGCGGCGATCTGGGCGAACGTCATCTTGGGCTCGATGGGATCGTCGAGACCGCGGTACGGCCGCTGCTCATAGGGCGTCGGCGTATAGTTCGACACCATCTTCATCAGCGGCGAGAACACCTCGAAATAAAGGTTCAGCGAGAACGCCGTGAAGGCGATGATGAACAGCACGCCCCAGGTCCACAGGCTGAAGGCGCGGTGGATGTCGAAATTGATCCGGTAGGCGCTGCCTGATGTCTTGATCATCCAGGCCGGCGCCCAGCGCGCCCAGAAGCCGCGTTCGAGCTGACGCGCTACCTGCGGCGCCCGCGCGGCCTTGGCGCGTCGCCGCGAGGGCAGCGTCAGATAGAAGCCGACGAAACAGTCGATGGTCCAGATGATGGCGATCACGCCGAGCACGCGCATGCCCCAGCGATCGCTGCCCCAGAATTCCGGGATGTGCATGGTGTAGTGCAGCTTGTAGAGGAACGAGACGAAGTTCTCCCGCGTCACCGGCCACACCGCGCCCCAATAGCGGCGGCCGAGCTCGACCCCCGTGTTGGGGTCGAGGAAAACCTGGTTGTAATCGAGCACGTAGCGCTTGCCGGTCGAAGGATCGATCCGCGGCATGATGAAGAACCAGAGTGAGTGCCCCTCCTCCGGCGTCATGAAGAGATAGACCACGCGCGACCGGGGATCGCGCTGCTCGATCATCCTGGCGAGCTCGATCGAGGGAATCGCCGGACCCTTGCTGGTGACGTCGAACAGATGGCTGTTGAGGACGTCGTCGATCTCGTGGTCCCAGGAGATGATCGCGCCGGTGATGCCGGAGAAGAACAGGAAGCCGGCTGTGAGCAGTCCCGCCCACCGATGCAATCGGCCGAATATCGCTCTCATCGAGGTTTCACAGTTGCCGGCTTCACCGGTACGATTTTTGATGCCTCGCCCTAACCCAAGCGTTTTCGGAGCGCGATAGGAACGATCGTAGAATCCCTCCAGACGCGTGCACGGCATGTGCGGCGAAAGCGCCCATCCGTCAGAGATGGCGGGTTTCGCTCACGGCCAGTCGGCAAAGTTCAGGGCCGGCCTTGCGCGGCCGGATCTTGCGCGCGCGGCGAGGCGTCGCCGCCAGGCGCCGGGCGCCTCGCCGGTGTGCTTGCGGAAGAAGCGGCTGAAATAGGCGGTATCCTTGAAGCCCAGCGCGAAGGCGATCTGCTTCACCGTGCCCGTGCCCGCCTCGAGCCGGGTCGCGGCCTCCCTGACCACGCGCTGCTGGATCAGCGCGCTCGGCGATCGCTGCAGTTCGCGGCTGCACAGCGCGTGCAGGCGATCCGGAGTCATGCCGAGCAGTTTGGCATAATCGGCCACGCGCAATTGCTGATGATAGCGCTCCTCGAGCAGCCTGCGAAAACGGCCGAGGATGTCGGCGCTGCTGCCCTCCTCGTCCGGGCCGCGGTCGGCCGCAAAGAGGCGCCAGAATCGCAGCACGCACAGCGTTAGCTCCGCCGACATGATCGAGGCCGCGCCGCTGCGCGCGGGTGCGGCGATCTCGGCCGCGATCGCCTCGATCGAGCGTGAGACCGTCGTGACGAGATCTGGCTCGACCGGCAACGCCATGATGCCGCCGGCGCCGTCGAGCGCGAGATAGGCCGCCTCCGCCGAGGGTGGCAGGTAACGATGCCACATGCCCGACCGCAGCCGCAGCAGGCCGGCGGCCGTGCCGGCCGATATCTCCAGATGCTCGGCACATCCCGCGGGCAGCCAGATGAGGCCCGGACCGTGCAGTTCGAGCGTCTCCCCTTCGCTCAGCACGGCAGCGCGGCCGCCGCCCTGGAGGCTGAGCAGATGGATGAAGGGCCCGGCGGCCATGGAGCCCAGCATCCAGCGGCGTGCAACGTAATGCGAGCCGATCAGCTCGGCGCTGATCGTCGCCGTCCCCGCCGCGGCCATGATGGCGGGGGCTGCGGCCGGGTCCGCGACCCCTCGACGCAGGTCATGGGGGCGACCAGAAACGTGCAATCTTTCGCCGGATTTATCCATTGAGGGAAAAAAGCCGAAGGTGCTTGCTAGGTCAAGTCCCAGCCGCGGCGGCGCACGACGCCACCGGAAAAGAGCCGGGACGCACAGGAAACGATCCAGTCACATCACTTGCGAACGATCGCTTGAGTGAAACACGAGGGAGGCTCGACATGATTTCGGCGAACCGTCGAACGTTGCTGCGCGTCACTGGCTTTGCCGCTTTGGCTACAGCGCTGGGGACCTTTGCGTCGCCAGCCGATGCGCAGGAGAAGATCCGGATCGGCTATGCCATCTCCAAGACCGGTCCCTATGCCGGCGGCGCCGGCATCACCACCCTGCCCAATTACGAGCTGTGGGTGAAGGACGTGAACGCCGCCGGCGGCATCAAGCTCGGCGACAAGAAACTGCCGATCGAGATCGTCGAATACGACGACCGCAGCAGCTCGGAGGAAGCCGTCAAGGCGATCGAGCGCCTCGCCAACCAGGACAAGGTCGATTTCATCCTGCCGCCCTGGAGCACGGGCCTCAACCTTGCGGTCGGGCCTACGCTGAACCGTCTCGGCTATCCCCACCTCGCGGTGACCTCGGTAACCGACAAGGCGCCGGACCTTGCAAAGCGCTGGTCGAACGCGACGTTCTGGCTCGGCACCTCCGCGCAGATCTCCGAAGCGCTGGCCGATCTGATGGGCAAGCTGAAGAGCGAGGGCAAGATCGGTCCGAACATCGCGATGGTCAGCATTGCCGATCAGTTCGGCATCGAGCTCTCCGCCGCGGGGCGCGAAGCCTTCAAGAAGCACGGCTTTACACTGACCTATGACAAGACCTATCCGATGGGCGCGCAGGATCTTCAGCCGCTGCTGAAGGATGCGATCGCCTCCAACCCGGATGCGTTCATCGCCTTCAGCTATCCGCCGGATACGATCGCGCTGACCGAGCAGGCGCAGCTGCTCAAGTTCAACCCAAAGATCTTCTATGTCGGCGTCGGCACCGCCTTCCCGCTCTACAAGGGCAAGTTCGGCGCGGGCAGCGACGGCGTGATGGGGATCGGCGGCTGGAACGCGGACTCGCCGCAGCTGAAGGACTATCTCGCGCGCCACAAGGCGGCGACCGGCAAGGAGCCGGATCGCTGGGCGAGCTCGATCACCTATGCAAGCCTCCAGGTGCTCCAGCAGGCCATCGAGAAGGTCGGCAAGCTCGATCGCGCCGCGGTCGCCGCCGAAATCCGTTCCGGCACGTTCGACACCATCATCGGCAAGATCAAGCTGAAGGACGGGCTGCTCCAGGAGGTCTGGAGCGTCGGCCAGTGGCAGAACGGCGAGTTCTACGCCCTCGCCCCCGCCTCGCTTCCAGGCGCCCGTGCGCCGGTCGTGCCTAAAGCGCAGTGGCAATAACGCTGGCTGGCAGGTCTCGCCTGGTGAGGCCTGCCATCCGTCCGCTCTAAGGGACTCCGTTTGATGCTGCTTGTCGACATCATCCTGCCGGGCCTCGTGCTCGGCGGCATGTACGCGCTGATCGCGCTTGGGCTGACGCTGCAATATGGCGTGGCGCGGATCATGAACCTGTCCTATGGCGAGTCGCTGGTTGCGGCCGCGTTCGGCGCGTTCTCGCTTTACAGCGGTCTCGGCCTCAGCCCGCTCGCCGCGCTGTTGCTGGCGGTCCCGGTGGCAATGCTGCTGAACTGGCTGCTCTATCGCTTCCTGCTCGAACGGCTGATGCGGCGGGGCAAGGACCGCGGCGCGCAGGAGATCGACAGCATCCTCGTCACCTTCGGCATCCTGTTCGTGATCCAGGGCGCCATGCTGGTCGCTTTCGGCGGCCAGTATTACAGCTACAGCTATCTTTCCATTCCCGTCGTCGTGCTGGGATCGACGCTCGCCGTCAATCGGCTTGTCGCGCTGCTGTTCGCAGCCCTGGTGGGGGGCGCAGTTTATCTGGCCCTGACGCGGACGCGGATCGGCACCGCCGTCCGCGCCATCGCGGTGGATGCCAATGCCGCGCGCCCTGTCGGGATCGATGTGGCCGCGCTATCGGGCCTGGCGTTTGCCTTCGGTGGTGGCCTCGTCGCCGTCGGCGGCGTGCTTGTCAGCATGTTTCTGACCTTCAATGCCGCGATGGGCGTGGTCTTCACCATGAAGGCGCTGGTCGTCGTCATCATGGGCGGCGTCGGCAATGTGATGGGCGCGCTGGTTGCGGGCCTGCTGCTCGGCGTCGTCGAGACGGCCGTAGCGCGGCTGGTCGATCCCGGCCTGACGCTGGCTGCGACCTACGCGCTATTTCTCGGCGTGCTCCTGATCAAGCCCACCGGCCTGTTCGGGAGAGCCGCGCCATGACCGCGGCCATGCGCGCATTGTTGTGGTGTGCCGGCGCTGCGCTGGCTGCGGCGATCGTCGCCTATCCGCTGTATGCCAACGGCTACCATCTCGCGCTCGGCATCAGCGTTCTCTATTTCACGATCCTGGCGACCGCCTGGGCGATGTTCTCGGGGCCGACGCGCTACATTTCGCTGGCAACGGTCGCCTTCTTCGGCCTCGGCGCCTACACCGCCGCGGCTCTTGGCGAGACCATGCCCTGGCCGGTCGTGCTGCTGGCCGCGGCCGGCGTCGGCGCACTCACCGCCGCTATCACCGGGCTTTCGACGCTGCGGCTGTCCGGCATCTATTTCGTGATCTTCTCGTTCGGGCTCGCCGAGCTGATCCGGCAGCTCGTGATCTGGTACGAAGTCAACATCCACAAATCGGTCGGCCGCTATCTCTTCAGCGCGGTGACGCAGGACATTCTCTACTGGCAGCTCCTTGCCCTTGCCGCGCTGGTCTTCCTGACTGGCTGGCTGCTCGGGCGCTCGCGCTACGGGCTCGCGCTGCGTGCCATCGGCGCCGATGAGACCGCGGCCAGCCATTCCGGCATCGATGCGACGCGGGTCAAGCTCGGCGTGTTCATTCTTAGCGCGACCTTCATGGCGGTGACGGGCGCGGTGATGGCGCCGCGCTGGACCTATATCGATCCGGCGATCGCCTTCAATCCGACGATCTCGTTCCAGGTCGTGATCATGGCCTTGCTGGGCGGCGCCGGCTCCTTGTTCGGTCCCGTGCTGGGGGTCATTCCACTTGTGCTGCTGTTCGAGGTCCTGACTGCGACGCTGCCCAACCATTTCAGCATCGTGCTCGGCATCATCTTCATCCTCATCGTCATGGTGCTGCCGAATGGCGTGATCGGACTGATCGGGACGGCGCGACGTCACATTCCCGCAGGGAGCGCCGCCACGATCCGCAAGGTGGACACGCCGCTCCTCGCCGCCGAAGGCGTCAGCAAGTTGTTCAGCGGGCTCCGCGCGGTCGATGGCGTGAGTTTTGCGGTCACGCCGGGCGAGATCCTCGGCATCATCGGCCCCAACGGCTCCGGCAAGACGACATTGCTGAACACGCTGTCCGGCGCCCTGGCGCCGTCGTCGGGCACGATCCGGCTCGGCGATACCGTCCTCAACGGCCTCCGCCCCTACCAGATCGCGCGCCTTGGCCTGGCGCGGACCTTCCAGCTGGTGCGAGTGATGCCGGATTTGACGGTCGCCGAGAATGTCGCGGCGGCGCGGCTGTTCCGGGGTGCGCCTGCCTCGATGCCTGGTTCTGCCGAGTCTGCCGGCGATTTACTCGATCTCGTTGGCCTCGGCGCCATGCAGGAGGCGCCGGCGGGCGATCTGACCTATATCGACCAGAAGCGGCTCGAGCTGGCGCGCGCGCTGGCGCTTGAGCCGCGCCTCGTGCTGCTCGACGAATGGCTGGCGGGGCTCAATCCCAGCGAGCTAGAGACCGGCATTGCGTTGATCGCGACCCTGCGCGACCGCGGCCTCACCATCATCATGGTCGAGCATGTCATGGACGCAATCCGCGCACTGTGCGGCCATTGCATCGTGATGAACGCCGGCAGCGTGATCGCCCGCGGTGCGCCGGACGAGGTATTGGCCGATCCGAAGGTCATCGCCGCCTATCTCGGAGGCGACGATGCTTGAGGTCGCCGCCCTCTCCCACTTCTACGGCAAGCACCAGGCGCTGGCTGAAATCGCGCTCGGCATCAAGCAGGGCGAGATCGTCGCGATCCTCGGCGCCAACGGCGCCGGCAAGTCGACCCTGCTCAAGAGCATCGCTGGTCTCGTCAGGCCCGCGCCGGGTGCGCGCATCACGTTCGAAGGACAAAGCATCGGCGAGCTGCCGCCCCATCTGATCGTGGAACGCGGCATCGCCCTGGTGCCGGAAGGACGGGGCGTGTTCGGCGATCTCACCGTTGCCGAGAATTTGCAGCTCGGCGCCTATCCCGCCCGGGCGCGCGCGGGCGAAGCGAACCGGCTCGCAAAAATCCTGCAACTGTTCCCGCGCCTTGCTGAGCGCATGAGTCAGGCCGTCCGCACCATGAGCGGCGGCGAGCAGCAGATGGTCGCGATTGGCCGCGCGCTGATGTCGAACCCGCTGCTGCTCCTGCTCGACGAGCCCTCGCTCGGCCTGTCGCCTCTGCTCAGCCGCGAAGTGTTTCGTGCGCTGACCCAGATCCGCAGCAGTGGCGTCGGCGTGCTGCTGGTCGAGCAAAATGCGCGCGCCAGCCTCGACATCGCCGACCGTGTCTATCTGATCGAGTCCGGCCGCAATGCCGGCAGCGGACCAGCCGATGCGATGAAGAACGACCCCGAGATCCAGCGCGCTTATCTCGGCAAGGCGCGCAAAGCCTCACCTCCACCAACGTCCCCCTCGCATTCCAAGGAGAGCCCCATGAACGCCATCGACCTTCTCATCGGCGGCAAGGACCAGTCGGCCAGCAACCAGCGCACCTTCCAGCGCCACAACCCGATCTCCGGTGAGGTGGCGACCATCGTCGCCGCGGCCTCGATCGACGATGCGATGCGCGCTGCCGACGCAGCGGCCGCCGCCTTTCCGGCCTGGTCGCAGCTCGGCCCGTCCGAGCGCCGCAAGCGGCTCAGCGCCGCCGCCGACATCCTCGCGCGCCGCGCGCCGGAGTTCACTGCGCTGATGGTCGCCGAGACCGGCGCCACGGCCGGCTGGGCTGGCTTCAACGTGCATCTTGCCGAAGGCATGCTGCGTGAAGCCGCCGCCATGACCACGCAGATTTCCGGCGAGGTCATTCCGACCGACAAGCCCGACAATCTCGCCATGGCGTTCCGCCAGCCGGTCGGTGTCGTGCTCGGCATCGCGCCGTGGAACGCGCCGGTGATCCTGGGCGTGCGCTCGGTTGCGATGCCGCTGGCCTGCGGCAACACGGTGGTGCTGAAAGCCTCCGAGATGAGCCCGGGCGTGCACCGGCTGATCGGAAGCTGCCTGACGGAAGCTGGCCTCGGCGATGGCGTCGTCAACGTCGTGACCAATGCTCCCGAGGATGCACAGGCCGTGGTCGAGGCGCTGATCGCCCATCCCGCCATTCGCCGCGTCAACTTCACCGGCTCGACCCGGGTCGGCCGCCTCATTGCGCTGGCCTGCGCAAAACACCTCAAGCGCGCGCTGCTGGAGCTCGGCGGCAAGGCGCCGCTCGTCATCCTCGACGACGCCGATCTCGACGCCGCCGTGAATGCGGCTGCCTTCGGCGCCTTCATGAACCAGGGCCAGATCTGCATGTCGACGGAGCGGATCGTGGTGGATGACAAGGTTGCCGACGCCTTCATCGAAAAGTTCGCCGCCAAGGCGAAGGGCCTTCCCTTCGGTGATCCCCGCAAGGGCAATGTCGTGCTGGGATCGCTGGTCAGCGGCGCGGCCTGCGACCGCGTCAGGGGTCTGATCGACGATGCCGTCGCCAAGGGAGCCGTGCTCGCGGCGGGCGGCCACGGCAGCGGCACCATCATGCCGGCCACGATCGTCGACCACGTCACGCCGGCGATGCGCATCTATGGCGAGGAGAGCTTTGGCCCGGTCGTAACCGTGGTTCGTGTCAGTGGTGTCGACGAGGCCGTGCGCGTCGCCAACGACACCGAATATGGACTCTCCTCCGCCGTGTTCGGCCGCGATATCGCGCGCGCCCTCGGCGTTGCCAAGCGGATCGAGGCCGGCATCTGCCACGTCAACGCGCCGACCGTGCATGACGAGCCGCAGATGCCGTTCGGCGGCACCAAGGCCTCAGGCTACGGCCGCTTCGGCGGCAAGGCCGCGATCGACGAGTTCACCGAGCTGCGCTGGATCACCGTGCAGACCGGGCCAAGGCACTATCCGTTCTGAGCGTGGGTGATCGCATCTGATCATTCACAAGAGGTCGTCATGCCCGGGACAAGCCCGGCCATGACGATGTGGAGACTGCCGTGAACCTCATATGCGACTGCGCTGCGTTCTGAGCGGGATCGGATGGGAAACGCCGCCCCCCTGCTATAGACTCGATCCCGAGTCAGCTTGGGAGGTATGGAATGGCGGAGCCCGGCTTCGGTCGGTTCATGAAGGACCACCGGGAGTTTTTCAACGCGCTGGCCGCGGATGGCTGGCGCGCCGTCCCCGGCTATGTCGGTGTCGAGGAGAAGATCCTGTCCGGCCGCTTCGATCATCCGAACAAGACGGGCGCGGTGACGCGGCTGTCGCGCTGGGCGGCGGGCGCGTCCGTGGAGCATCCGGTCTCGCACGATTGGTGTGAGGAGGTGTTTCTGGTTTCGGGCACGCTGTCGATCGGCACTGTGTCGGAGGAGACGCAGCTGCTGGAGGCCGGCACCTATGCCGTGCGGCCGGCCCATGTCGAGCATGGGCCGTTCTTTACCCGCGATGGCTGCCTGATGATCGAGTTTCTCTACTATCCGCCCGCGGTCTAGCAGTCGGCCCGATAATCGAACGCGTCAGCGATGCCGCAGCCGGCGGTTGACCCGGCGCGCGAGATAATCGCCCGCGCTCTGCACGAGCTGCACCAACGCGATCAGCACAACGACGACGGCGAGCATCATCTCCGGCATGAAGCGCTGGTAGCCGTAGCGGATGCCGAGATCGCCAAGTCCGCCGCCGCCGACCGCGCCGACCATGGCGGAGTAGCCGAGCAGGCTGACCACAGCCAGGGTCAGCGCCAGCAGCAGGCCCGGCAGCGCTTCGGGGATCAGCACCTTGAACACGATCTGCAGCGGCGATGCGCCGAACGAGGCTGCGGTCTCGATCAGGCCGCCATCGACCTCGCGGATCGCGCCTTCCACGAGGCGCGCGATGAACGGCGCCGAGGCAATCGTCAGCGGCACGATGGCCGCGGTCGAGCCGATCGAGGTGCCGGCAACGAGGCGTGTGAACGGGATGATGGCGACGACCAGGATGATGAAGGGCGTCGAGCGCGTGGCATTGACGATGATGCCCAGCACGCGGTTGACGAGCGGGGCGGCGAACAGCTCGCCTTTCCGGCTGGTCGCGAGAAACACGCCGAGCGGCAGGCCGAAGACGGTGCCGAGCAGCGCCGCGATGCCGACCATGTACAGGCTTTCGAAGGTGGCCTGGAGGATCAGGTTGAGGAGTTCAGGCGACATAGCCGAGACGCTCCGCTGCGAATTGGTGTTGAGAGAGCCAGGCGAGCGTCCGCGTCACCGCGTCCTCGCTGCCGGGAATTCCTAATGTCAGCGCGCCCACATGCTGGCCGCCGATCTCGTCGATGCGGGCCGAGAGCAGCGCGACGTCGAGACCGAGCTCGCGCGCAAGCCGCGCCACCAGCGTGTCGCCGGCCCCTGCCCCGCGCACCTGGACGCGGATCACAGCCTGCCCGCCGGCAGACGGCTCAGCCACGATCCGGCTCGCCAGCGAGACCGGCAGGCTGTCGCCGATCACCTCGGCCAAGAAGGACTGCGTGATCGGATGTTTGGGATGGGTGAAGATGTCGGCGACATGGCCGCGCTCGACGACATGGCCGGCATCGAGCACCACGACTTCCTTGGCGAGCTGGCGCACCACCGACATCTCGTGAGTGATGAGCACGATGGTCACGCCCAGCTCGCGGTTGATGTTCGCAAGCAGGTCGAGGATCGCGCGCGTGGTCTGCGGATCGAGCGCCGAGGTCGCCTCGTCCGACAAGAGCACGCTCGGCCGCGTCGCCAGCGCGCGGGCGATGCCGACGCGCTGCTTCTGGCCGCCGGAAAGCTCTGACGGATAGCGGTCGTGCTTGTCGGCGATGCCGACGAGGGCAAGCAATTCAGTGACGCGGGCCTTGATGTCGGCCTTGGCCCAGCCGGCGATCTCGAGCGGCAGCGCGATGTTGTCGGCCGCGGTGCGCGAGGACAGCAGGTTGAAGTGCTGGAAGATCATGCCGATCGAGCGCTGCGCCAGCCGCAGCTCGCGGCCGGCCAGCGCGGAGATATCGCGGCCGTCCACGATCACGCGGCCCGTGGTCGGCTTCTCCAGCCCGTTGATCAACCGGACCAGGCTCGACTTGCCCGCACCGGAGCGGCCGATCACGCCGGTGATGGAGCCGCGCGGGATCGCGAAATCGATGTTCTGCAGCGCGTTGACGCCGGGCTTGCCGCGATAGGCCGGATAGGTCTTCGAGATGCCTTCGAAGCGGACCATCGCGTCCGGCTCGGCGGCGGATGAAATCGCTTCAGGCGGCGCGATCGGTTGTCCGATCGCAAGCGATTGGTGGGCGTTCATGGAAGCGGCCTTCATGCACAATAATTCGCTTGCCCGCATGCCGTTCAGATGTGCGGCAAGCCGGATCTCAGCGAGCGACGAGAAATGGAACCGCGAGCGAGCGCTGGGATGGAACGCGCTGCGCCGCAGCACGCACCATCGCCCGTTCGCCTCCTGCTTGCAATGTCAGATATTTGCGGGGAATTGGAGGAAGTTTTCCAAAACCCTCCCCGGAGGAGAAAATTCATCTGCCGGGGCCGCGGCCTCCAGCCCGGCTCGTCAGACCTGCAACCACGGCAGCACGATCAGCAGGAGGCCTGCGAAATAGAGCAGCCCGAAGATCAGGCCAAAGCCCCAGAACTGGCCCTTCCCGATATAGCCGCTGCCGAAATACATCGGCGCCGGCCCGGTCGCATAAGGCGAGATCACGCCCATCAGGCCGAGCGAATACATGCAGAGCATGGCGAGCGTCACGACCGGCAGGCCGGGAATGCCGGAGCCGACCGCGAGCACCACCGGCAGCACGGCCGCCGCATGCGAGGTGATGCTCGAGAAGAAATAGTGGATCCAGAAGAACAGCGCGACCAGCAGGAGCATTGCGGTCGACGGCGAGAGCCCGGCGAGCGGTTTTGCGTATTCGGTCGCGAACCATTTTATGAAGCCGATCTCGTTGAGCCCCGAGGCGAGCGTCAAGAGCGAGGTGAAGTAGAAAAACACCTCCCAGGCGCTCTTCTCGCTGACGATGTCGGCAAACTCGATCACGCCCGTCACCAGCATCAGGGAGATCACGATGAACACGACGGTGGTGGCGTTGACGAAATTCGAGCCGATCCCGGGAACGTGGATGTCGGGGCTCGAGCCTGCGATCCACAGGAACATCGCGAGCACGATCAGCGCCAGCATGATCCATTCGTTGCGCGACATCGGGCCCATCTCGGCGAGCTCCTTCGCCGCCCATTCGGAAATCTCCGGGCTGCGCTTCACTTCGGGACGGCACACCACGTAGCTGAGCAGCGGCACCACGATCATCAGCAGGAGGCCGAGCGGCGCAAAGCCCATGAACCACTGCGCCCAGCTCACCTCGACCCCGGCGGTTTTCCTGGCGATGGCGAGCGCGGCCGCATTGGGCGCGAGCGCGGTGAAGAACAGCGAGCTGGTGATCGCGGTTGCCGCGAACGCGGTCCACATCACATAGGTGCCGATCTTGCCGGCGGTCGGCCCGGGCTCGGAGCCATAGATGCGCGGGATGTTGCTGATGATGGGATAGACGATGCCGCCGCTGCGCGCGGTATTCGACGGCGTCGCCGGCGCGAGCAGGAAGTCCGACATCGCGACCGCGTAGCCGAGGCCCAGCGTGTTGCGGCCGAGCTTCTGCACCAGCACCAGCGCGATGCGCCGGCCGAGCTGGCTCTTGCGATAGCCGATCGAGAATACGAAGGCGCCGACGATCAGCCACACCGTGCTCTCGGCGAAGCCCGCCAGCATCCAGCGCAGCGACTTGCCGGGATCGGGATCGATATAGCCTGCAACGCCTGCCACCGTGAGACCGATGAAGCCGACTGCGCCGACCGGCATCGATTCCAGGATGAGCCCGGTGATCACAGCCGCGAACACGGCGAAATAATGCCACTGATTGGCGTTGAGCCCTGGCGGCACCGGCCACAGATAGATCGCCAGCCACACCGCCAGCGGCGCGACCAGCCTCCAGCGAAACCCTTTTGCCTCAGGCGCCTGCGAACCAGCGGCCATGGGCCCTCCCCTCGATTGTCGTTGCATCGTGCAGCCCGTTGGCCGGGCCTGCTTTTGTCCCAGTTCGGCGTATACGGACTGTCCGCCACGCTAGCAATGGCCTGGCTTGGTTCTACCGCCCCTTGAACCGCGGCTTGCGCCGCGTCAGGAACGCCTCGACGCCCTCCCTGTGGTCCTCGCTGAGGCTTGCCAGTGCGAACTGGTCGACGTCCATGTGGCTGGCGAGGTCGTCAAGCGCATGCGCGAGCCGGTTGACCGTCAGCTTTGTCATCGCGACCGAGAGCGGCGGCTGCGCGGCGACCTTGCGGGCGAGCTCCATGGCGGCGTCGAACGCATGGCCGGGATCGACCACCTGCTCCACCAGGCCCCATTCATAGGCCTCATCCGCGCTGATGCGCTCATCTGCCAAAATCACCGCCTGCTTGGTACGGGCCGGGCCCATGAGATGCAGCATGCGCGGGATGCTCTGCCAGCTCATGTTCATGCCGAGCCCGATCTCGGGCACGCGCAGATGTGCATCACGGCCCATGATGCGGAAGTCGAGCGCTACGGCAAGCGCCACGCCGCCGCCGACACAGAAGCCCTCGATCGCCGCGATCGTGATCTGCTCCATCTCCTGCCAGGCATGGGTCAGGCGCGGCCCGAGCTTGAGGTGCCGGCGCAGCGTGCCGAGGTCCATGTCCTTGCGTGCGCGTCCTTCGGCGTCCTTCAGGTCGAAGCCCGCACTGAAGGCGCCCGTGCTGCCGGTCAGCACCACGACGGACGTCGCAGCATCGTCCTCGAAGCTGCGTGCGGCCGCGGTGAGCTGGCGCAGCGCCTCGGGCGAGAGCGCGTTGATGCCGTCGCTACGGTCGAATCGCACGACCGCGATCCGCCCCTCGGGGCCGAGGCCTTTCTCGATTTTCACGTAATTCGTCACCGGCGCCTCCAGTCTGCTTCCGGCGATGCTAGCCTACCTCGGGCCTCACGAATATGGGACCCGGCTGCACCGCAACGCATACTCGACAGGCGGGGACCATTGCGCCTATCCTTCGTCCCATGAGCCACGATCACGACCATCATCATCACCACGATCACGATCATTCGGAGCTGTCCGAGACCGAGCTGCGCGTGCGCGCGCTCGAGACGATCCTGACCGAAAAAGGCTATGTCGAGCCGGCTGCGCTCGATGCGATCATCCAGGCCTATGAGACCAAGATTGGCCCGCATAATGGCGCGCGCGTCGTCGCCAAGGCCTGGACCGATCCGGCGTTCAAGCAGGCGCTGCTGGAGGACGGTAGCAAGGCGATCGGCACGCTCGGCCATGTCAGCCGCGTCGGCGACCATCTCGTCGTGGTCGAGAACACGCCCGTGCGCCACAACATGGTCGTGTGCACGCTGTGCTCCTGCTACCCCTGGGAAATGCTGGGGCTGCCGCCGGTCTGGTACAAGGCCGCGCCCTATCGCTCGCGCGCGGTGAAGGATCCGCGCGGCGTGCTCGCCGATTTCGGTGTCAGCCTGCCGAAGGACATCGAGCTCCGTGTCTGGGACTCCACTGCCGAGACGCGCTTCCTGGTGCTGCCGATGCGCCCCGAAGGCACCGAAGGCTGGAGCGAGGAGCAGCTCGCCGAGCTCGTCACGCGCGACTCCATGATCGGCACCGGCTTTCCGGCCAAGCCTGGAGCGCCGTCGTGAACGGCGTCCACGACATGGGCGGCATGGACGGCTTCGGCAAGGTCGAGCCCGAGCCGAACGAGCCGATGTTTCATGAGGAGTGGGAGTCGCGCGTGCTGGCCATGGTGCGCGCGATGGGCGCGGCCGGCGCCTTCAACATCGACACCTCGCGCTTCTACCGCGAGACGCTGCCGCCGCATGTGTATCTGTCGAGCTCCTACTACAAGAAATGGTTCCTCGGGCTCGAGGAGATGCTGATCGAGAAGGGCTACCTCACGCGTGAGGAAGTCGCGGCCGGCCACGCCATGCAGCCCGGAAAGGCGCTCAAGCACGGCAAGTTCGATCTCGCCAATGTCGAGCGCGTGATGGTGCGCGGCAAGTTTGCCCGCCCTGCTCCGGCGCCGGCAAGATTCAAGATCGGCGATCGCGTCCGCGCCAAGAACATCCATCCGACCACGCACACACGGCTGCCGCGCTATGTCCGCGGCCATGTCGGTGTCGTCGAGCTCAACCACGGCTGCCACGTGTTTCCGGACTCGGCGGCGATGGAGCTCGGCGAGAATCCGCAATGGCTCTACACCGTGGTGTTCGAAGGCAGCGATCTCTGGGGCGAAGATGGCGATCCGACGCTGAAGGTCTCGATCGACGCGTTCGAGCCCTATCTGGACCCGGCTTGATGAGCAGCACGGCTGCCGCGGCCGCGACGGCGGCCATCCCGAGCATTCCGCGCGATGACGACGGCCCGGTGTTCCGCGCGCCCTGGGAGGCGCATGCCTTCGCGATGGCCTTGAGCCTGCACGAGCGCGGCGTGTTCACTTGGCCCGAATGGGCGGCGGCGCTGGCCGACGAGATCAAGCGCGCACAGGCCGCCGGCGATCCTGATACGGGCGAGACGTATTATTTGCACTGGCTCGCCACACTGGAAGGCCTCGTCGCGCGGAAAGGCGTCGCCTCGATGGAGACCCTGCACCGCTACCGCGACGCTTGGGACCATGCTGCGGATCGTACGCCGCATGGCAAGCCGATCGAGCTGCGGGACGAGGATTTTGCGGGGTAGTCTAGCGCCGCGTCGTGTTGCGGACGCTGTTGCTCCAACCAATACTGTCATTCCCCGCGAAGGCGGGGAATCCAGTACGCCGCGGTCCCTCGGCCCAAACACGGCCTCTGGGATACTGGATCACCCGCTTTCGCGGGTGATGACACCGAAAATGTGGGCTCAGCGCCCCGCCACGAACTCCCGCCACCCCTTCGCCCGCAGGCTGCACGCCGGACACTCGCCACAGCCGTAGCCCCAGTCGTGCTGCGCGCCGCGTTCGCCGAGATAGCAGGTGTGGGACTGCTCGCGGATGAGGTCGACTAGCCCGTCGCCACCGAGATCATGCGCCAGCTTCCAGGTCGCGGCCTTGTCGATCCACATCAGTGGCGTGTGCAGCTCGAATTTGCGGGCCATGCCCAGAGACAGTGCGGCCTGCATGGCGCGGATGGTGTCGTCGCGGCAATCGGGATAGCCGGAATAGTCGGTCTCGCACATGCCGCCGACGATGTCCGTGATACCGCGCCGATAGGCCAGCGCTGCTGCAAAGGTCAGGAACACCAGGTTGCGGCCGGGCACGAACGTATTGGGCAGGCCGTCGGCGCCCATGGCGATCGCGACGTCGCGCGTCAGCGCCGTCTCGGACACGGCGGCCAGCGTCGGGATCGACAGCGTATGGCTCTCGCCGAGCCTTAGAGCCCAGTCCTCGCGCAGGCCCTTGATGCCGTCGAGCAGACGGTCGCGGCAGGCGAGCTCAATGGCATGGCGCTGGCCATACTCGAACCCCAGCGTCTCCACGCGCGCGAAGCGGCTCAGCGCCCAGGCGAGACAGGTGGTGGAATCCTGGCCGCCCGAAAACAGCACGAGCGCGGTTTGTGATGAAAATGCGTCACTCATGGCCCGCGCTTTAGCATTGCGGGCGCGGCCCGCCAATCGGTGGAAATCGGTCCGTTCCGCCGCGCCGCGCTGGGAACGGCGGCCCGCTTTTGGCATAAGTCTCTGGACCCAGGAGACGGCCCCGCAATGACCCCTTCCCGCGACATTTCCCGCCTGATCGAGATCATGGCGGCGCTGCGCACGCCGGTGACCGGCTGCCCCTGGGACCTCGAGCAGGACTTTTCGACGATCGCGCCCTACACGATCGAGGAGGCCTACGAGGTGGTCGATGCCATCACCCGCGGCGATCTCGACGATCTCAGAGAGGAGCTTGGCGATCTCCTGCTCCAGGTCGTGTTCCACGCCCAGATGGCGTCGGAGCAGAACGCCTTTGCGTTCGGTGATGTCGTTGAGGCCATCACGCGAAAGATGATCCGGCGCCATCCGCATGTCTTCGCCGACAAGGACGGCAATCTCGCCTCCCACCACGTCAAGGAAGTCTGGGACCGCATCAAGGCCGAGGAGAAGGCCGAGCGTGCCGCGCGCCGGCCGCCGGAGCAAATGCCCGCGCACAAATCGTTGCTGTCCGGCGTGAAGGCCGGCCAGCCGGCGCTGACGCGCGCGATGGAGCTGCAGCGCAAGGCTTCCACCGTCGGCTTCGACTGGAACGACCCGCGCGCGGTCCTGCAAAAGATCCGCGAGGAAGCCGACGAGATCGAGGCCGCGCTCGACCGCAACGACAGGCAGGAGATTGCCGAAGAGACCGGCGATTTGATGTTCGCCCTCGTCAACCTCGCCCGTCACGTCGATGCCGATCCGGAAGCCGCACTGCGCGCGACCAATGCGAAGTTCGAGCGGCGCTTTGCGTTCATCGAGCGTACGCTGGAGGCGCAGGGCCGCACGCTGGACCAGGCGTCGCTGGAAGAGATGGACGCGCTGTGGAATGCAGCGAAGGTCGTGGAGAAACCGGAGACTCGCCAGGAGGCTCGCCGCTAGCCTTACGGCATTGCCCTGATGTGGCATCGGCGGGCTGACGTGATTTCCGGATAGGTCAGCAGTTTTTCCTGAATGCGGCCGAGACGATGAAGCCATGAAACCGTCACGACCCGCAGTCTAAAGTTGAATAACGAAGCCCGCGCAGCCGAAACACAGGTGAGTGCGATGCCACTGAAGCACTATTCGGTCCTCAAGGGACGCCCGATCGCGATGCGTTTCGGCACTGGCCAATCGCCGCACTATCAAGTCCATATCGTGGCCGACAACGCGGATTTCCGCATCGCCGTCAATGTGCAGTCGGCCGACGGCAGCGAAGTCGAGTTCCTGGTGCGATCGCGCTTTGTCCATCCGATCACGGACCAGCTCGCGGCGCTGCCGCCGGGACTGCACGCGCAACCGCCGAGACCGGGCGGTCTCGCGCTCGACTTCATTCGTGGAAATCTGATGCAGCCGCAGGAGATGGTGCCGCTCCCGCTGTCCTTGCCCGGACCGGACAATGACCTCAACGAGAAACTCGACCAGTTCGTCCAGCGTGCTCTCTCGAACGAAAACGCGATGATGTACGCGTTCGGCGAGACATGGGGACCCGAGCCGAAAGCGGACAATTATTTCGGTTTCCGCCCCGGACGCGGCATTCACGATATCCATATGAATCAGGGAAATCCGAGCGGAAAATTCTCCGGCGACAACGGACCGTGGCAGGACGGAGGGCTGGTGTTCGAATTCCCGGATCAGAACCTATGGACCGCGATCTTCCTCAAATTCCAGACGCAGGCCTGGCACACCGACGACAAGACCGGTGATCCCATCGATCTCGGCGGCGGCACGCCGACACCGCGGCCGGATCCGACGATCCCTCCGACCGGGCAGATGCCCGACGGCCTCGTGCGCATCATTGCGGCACTCGTCAACGCTGTGAAGACGCCCGAGCGGGAAGTCGTGACGCTGCTCAACACGGCCGATCGCGACATCGATCTCACCGGCTGGATGCTGGCCGACAAGCAGAAGAACAAGATGGTGCTGTCAGGGACGATCGCGGCCGGCGGCACGCTGGCCGTTGTCGTTCAGAAGCCGATGGAACTGTCGAACCAAGGCGGCATCATTTCGCTGCTGGACGATCATGGGATCAAGATCCACGGCGTCGCCTATACCAGGGCGCAAGCGAAAACTCCGGGCCTGACCATTCCGTTCTAGTGTCCTGAGTCACAAGGCTTACGCAGAAAGTCCGTAGCCCGGATGGAGCGAAGCGCAATCCGGGGCGCGTCGCGTTGTGACATCCCGGATTTCGCTTCGCTCCATCCGGGCTACAAAGTGGGGCTGGATTACGCCGACAGACGCGGCACGGCGTCGAACCTGTTCACCACGATATCCCGCTTGGTCTCGTCGACCCGCACGGTCATGTCGAAGCGGCCGTCGTGCAGCTCTTTCGCCAGCACCTCGGAATTGCGATGCAGCCAGCTGATGCCGGCGCCGTCGGCGGCGTCGATGGAGAGATCGAGCGTGGTGCGCTTGGCCGCTAACCGCTCTTCGATCGCGGCGAGCAGTGCGTCGATCCCCTCGCCCGACACGGCGGAGACCAGCATCGCCGGATGATCCTCCGGCCTGCGCGCGGCGATGTTCAAGAGCTCTTCGCGCTGCTCGGGATCGTAACGATCGATCTTGTTCCAGACCTCGATGATGCGGCCAGAGTCATCGGGGTTGATGCCGAGCTGGCGCAGCACGGCGTCGACGTCGCTCTGCTGGGCCTCGGCGTCCTCATGCGAGATGTCACGGACGTGCAGGATGACGTCGGCCTCCAGCACCTCCTCCAGCGTGGCGCGGAAGGCGGCGACCAGCTGCGTCGGCAGGTTCGAGATGAAGCCGACGGTGTCGGACAGCATCGCCTTGCCGCCATGCGGCAGGTTGAGCGCGCGCAAGGTCGGGTCGAGCGTTGCGAACAGCATGTCGGCGGCCTGCACGTCGGCGCGGGTCAGGCGGTTGAACAGCGTCGACTTGCCGGCGTTGGTGTAGCCGACCAGCGCGACCACGCGGTACGGCACGCGCTGGCGGCCGGCGCGATGCAGCCGCCGCGTCGCCTGCACCTTCTTCAGCTCGCCCTCGAGCTTGGTGATGCGCTCCTGGATCAGGCGGCGGTCGGCCTCGATCTGGGTCTCGCCGGGACCGCCCATGAATCCGAAACCGCCGCGCTGGCGCTCCAGATGGGTCCAGGACCGCACCAGGCGCGAACGCTGGTAGTTGAGATGCGCCAGCTCGACCTGGAGCGAGCCCTCCTTGGTCTTGGCGCGGCGGCCGAAGATTTCGAGGATGAGGCCGGTGCGGTCGAGCACCTTGGCGTGCAATTCCTTTTCGAGATTGCGCTGCTGGATCGGCGCCAGCGCGCAATCCATCACCACGAGCTCGACGTCGAGGCTCTTGGCCAGCGCGGCGATCTCCTCGACCTTGCCCTTGCCGATATAGGTCGCGGGCCGGATCTGGCTGATCGGCGCGATGATGGCGTCGGCAATGACGAGGTCGATCGCGCGCGCGAGGCCAGCGGCTTCGTCGAGCCGGGCCTCGGCGTCACGCCGAACATGGCTCTCCGATTGCGCGTCGGCACTTCCCGCGCGCGCTCGCAAGTAGGGGCCGATGACAAGCACCCGCCCCGTCTGCTTAGCCCCAGCCGACCGCGGACGGTCGGCATCCCCGTCGAAATTCCGGGGTTCCAATCAGATCACTCTCAAGCCGGCTGATCCTCGCCGCCTTCGAACAACTGGATCGGAGCGCCCGGCATGATGGTCGAGATCGCATGCTTGTAGACGAGCTGCGAATGACCGTCGCGCCGAAGCAGCAAACAGAAATTGTCGAACCAGGTCACGATGCCCTGGAGCTTCACTCCGTTGACCAGAAAGATCGTCAGTGGCGTCTTGGTTTTGCGAACGTGATTAAGGAAGGTGTCCTGTAGGTTTTGTGCGCGGTCTGCCGCCATTGTTTTTTTCTCGCTTTGAGTTTCTTTTTATTGCGCCGGTTGCGCCCCGCTTTTCAAAATATGGGGTCTCATCCGGTTGCCGCTCCTCATGAGATCCCCCTCGGAGGAACAGCAGTTCGATTAGAGGGCAGGACGGGTTATTAGGCAAGCCGCTTCACACGGCAGACCACGTCCGTTTTCTCCGAAAAACTACGGAAATAGATGATTTTCCTCGCCAATCCCTAAAGGTGTGGCCGCAACGTCGCGGCGCCAGAGCCATTTCCGACGGTAACTGTACGGAGGCTCTGGATTCCCGCTTTTGACGCGTCCTCTGTATGCTGACCAGTATCCCGCATCGTCACCCGACCCCGAGCGCCTTCAACTTCCGGTGCAAGGCCGACCGTTCCATGCCAACGAACTCGGCCGTACGAGAAATATTTCCTGAAAAACGGCTGATCTGTGCAATCAAATAGTCGCGCTCGAACACTTCGCGCGCCTCGCGCAGCGGCAGGCCCATGATGTGCTCGCCATTGTTGCTGGTCGGCATCGCCGGCACCATCGAGCCGACGTCCTGCGGCAGCATGTCGGCGGTGATGATCACCTCCGGGCCGCCCGCTGCCAGAATCATGACCCTCTCAACGTTGTTGCGGAGCTGGCGCACATTGCCGGGCCAGACATGCGATTGCAGAACCGCCATCGCGTCCTGCCCGATCTGCCGCTTGGGCAGGCCACTGCCGGCCGAGATCTGCTCCATGAAATAGTCGATCAATTCCGGGATGTCCTCGCGCCGCTCCGACAGCGCGGGCACGCGGATCGGCACCACCGAGAGGCGATGATAGAGGTCCTCGCGGAAATGGCCGGCCGCGATCTCCTCCTCGAGATTGCGTGCAGTCGAGGAGATGATGCGCACGTCGACCTGCACCTTGGCGGTGCCGCCGACGCGCTGGAACGACTGCTCGACCAGGACGCGCAGGATCTTGTTCTGGGTCTCGCGCGGCATGTCCGCGATCTCGTCGATGAACAGCGTGCCGCCATGCGCCTCTTCCAGCGCGCCGGGCTTGCGCGGCTGCTCGCCATTGGACTGCTCGACGCCGAACAGCTCGTGCTCCATGCGCTCGGGCGTGATCGCGGCGGCGTTGATGACGACGAAGGGGCCGTCGGCGCGGCCCGAAGCCGTGTGCAGCGTGCGCGCGGTCAGCTCCTTGCCGGCACCGGCGGGGCCGACGATCAGGATGCGGCTATTGGCCTTGGCCGCGCGCTCGATGGTCTGGCGCAGCTGGTTCATGCTCGGCGAGCGGCCGACGAGCTGGCTTGCGCTCGGCGCCAGCTGCTTCAGCTCCTTGACCTCGCGCTTGAGCCGCGAGTTTTCCAACGCTCGGGTTGCGACCAGGATCAGCCGGTCGGCCTTGAACGGCTTCTCGATGAAGTCGTAGGCGCCGCGCTTGATCGCGGCGACCGCGGTCTCGATGTTGCCGTGGCCGGAAATCATCACGACCGGCAGATCGGCATTGTCCTTCTTGACCTGCTCCAGCAGCTGCAAGCCGTCGAGCTTGGAGCCCTGCAGCCAGATGTCGAGAAACACCAGATGCGGCCTGCGGTTGGCGATCTCGGCGAGTGCCGTATCGCTGTCGCGTGCAGTCCTTGTGACAAAGCCCTCGTCTTCGAGAATGCCCGCAACGAGATCCCGAATATCGGCCTCATCATCGACAATCAGAATTTCACTAGCCATGGGTCGCGCCTGTCTTCTCAGCTGCCTGTTGAGGCTTCGATTTTCGTTGAATCATTGGTCTTTTCTGCCGGCTCTTTGGTTTCGGCCGACGGTCGTTTTGTTTCTTGCGCCTGGTCCTTGACAGCGGCGCTGGCCGCGTCCTTGGCCGGCGGTGCTGCATCGGCTACCTCGGACTTCGCGGGCTGGCCGGAGATCGCAAAGCGCAGGCGCATCCAGGCGCCACGCTGGCCCTCGCGGAAGTCGGAGGCGTCCTTCAATTCGATGCGCCCGCCATGGTCCTCCAGCACGCGGCCGACGATGGCAAGGCCAAGCCCGGTGCCCTTGGCGCGCGTGGTCACGTAGGGTTCAAGCAGCCGCGAGCGCGCGACCTTGGGCAGGCCGATGCCGTTGTCGATGACGTCGATCAGCACGTCCGTGCCTTCGCGCGAGACCACGACGTCGATACGCCCCTTGCCGCCGTCCTTGCCGAGCTCCTCGGGCGGGACCTGCTCGATCGCCTCGGTGGCGTTCTTGACGATATTGGTGACCGCCTGCGAGATCAGCCGCCGGTCGAACTGGGCGCGCAGCGGGTCTTCCTTGAACTCGGCCTCGATATCGAGCTCGGGATGGGCGACCTTCATCAGGAACACGGCCTGCCGCACGGTGTCGGCGACGTCCTCGCCTTCCATCACCGGCTTCGGCATCCGCGCAAAGCGCGAGAACTCGTCGACCATGCGCCTGATGTCGTCGACCTGGCGCACGATGGTGTCGGTGCACTGGTCGAAGATCTGCTTGTCCTTGTCCTCGGTGATGGTCTTGCCGAACTTGCGGCGGATGCGCTCGGCCGACAGCTGGATCGGCGTCAGCGGGTTCTTGATCTCGTGGGCGATGCGGCGCGCCACGTCGCCCCAGGCTGAGGTGCGCTGCGCCGAGACCAGCTCGGTGATATCGTCGAGCGTGATGATGTAGCTGTCGTGCGGCTGGTTCTTCTCGGCGCTGACGCGGACCGACAGATTGCGCTCGGCGCCGTCGCGGGTGATCGTGATCTGGCCCTGCACCAGGCGCTGGGTCCCTTCCCGCGCCGTCTTCATCATCTCGTCGAGCTCGGGCAGCACGTCGGACAGCGGATGGCCGAGCGTCTCCGCTTCGGAGTGCCCGATCAGCTTTTCGGCGGAGCGGTTGAGGATGCCGACGCTACCCGAAGTATCGACGCCGATGATGCCGGCGCTCGCCGAGGACAGCACGGCCTCGATGAAGCGGCGGCGGCTGTCGATGAGATCGCTGGCGTTGACGAGCTCGTCGCGCTGGCTGCGCAATTCCTGCGTCATCTTGTTGAAGGTCTCGCCCAGCTGCGCGAGATCGCCCTCGGACTGGTGCACGGGCACCTGGACATGCAGATCGCCGGTCGAGACCGTGTGCGCCGCGTTCATCAGCCGCCGGATCGGCGAGACCAGCGAGTTGGCGAAGTTGAGGCCGATCAGCACCGAGGCCATCAAAATCGTCAGCGCGATCACTGCGAACATCAGCGCAAAGGCGACCTGGATGCCGAGCCGCCGTGACTCGATCTGGGCGTATTCGGCGACGCTGACCTCGGTCTGCTTGAGCTGGGCGACCACGTTGGGATCAAGCGGCCGCGCGACGTAGAGGAAGGTGTCGTTGAAGGCGCGCAGGCGGATCACCGCCGCGACGAAGCTCGCATCCGGTAGCACCGCGATTTCGGGCTCGGATTCGTTGACGTTGCTGAGGAAGTCCGGGGCCGGCGGCGAATAGGCCAGCCGCATGCCGGTGTCGGCGGATTCCAGGATGTTGGTGTTCTTGTCGATGATCATCGCGCCCGGCAGATTGCGGGAGCCGGCGCTCGCGGTCAGCAGCTCGCGGAACGAGCGGCGATCCTGGTCGTAGAGCGGCCTCGCATGGGCGATGTCGTTGGCCATGCCGAGAATGTCGCCGCGGATCAGTTGCGCGTGGTCCTGCATGTAGGCCCGCGCGATCGTCAGCGAATTCTGGATCACTTCCTTGGTTGGGCCCGAGAACAGCCGGTCGAGACCGCGCTCGATCGTGACGTTGGCGACGACGGCGACCAGCACCGCCGGCAGCACCGCCACGATCGAGAACAGGCTGACGATCTGGACATGAAGGCGCGCCGCCGCCCGTCCGCGGCGGCGGGCCAGGATCAGCTGCCAGAGTTCCCGAACGATGATGCCGACGAGGAGCAGGATGGTGGCGGCGTTGATCAGGTAGAACGAGCGGACCACCTCCGGCGTCGGCTCGATCTGGGTCAGGCCAGTCAGGACCAGGAACGTCAGGAGCGCCGACAGCAGCGCCATGGCCACGGCCAGCGGAGCCAGCCAGCGCCGCACCGACCAACGGCGCGGCTCTTCCGGTGGGGCCGTGTCGAAGTGTGCGGCCGAGGTATCTGCGCTGGTCATTCCGGCAATGGTGCTGAAAACGAGGGTCCGCGGCGGGCGGATACTGATGTATTCGTACCACATTGTTGCCGAATTGCGACAATTCCGCGGCGTCTGTCCCGCGGCGGACCGGCGCATCCACAGGCCTATGTCCGGCCGGCCGGAACGGATTGCCGCCCTTCCGGCTTGACCGGCATGGACAGGTTCTTTCTCGCAATGATGGTTTCGGCCGTACTGCTGCTGATCGTAGCTTCCGACCTGCTGGTCAATGGCCCGAGCAGACAGGACCAGACGGCGCAGATGGCCAACATGCAGCCGGTCGTGGCGCGCTTGATCAGATAGCGCCGACACTGCGCTCAGCGGTCGCATGACTATTCGAATGTTCCTGAGGAACATTCCAGCCCGGTCCGGACTTCTGCTCACCGCGTCAGCCACAACGGCCAACGCGATCCGGACAGGCTCAGCTCCGCTCTGGTAGGGGGAGCTGAGCCACCTCCGCGCAAACGCCTCTAGCGTTTGTCGCGAAGACTAGCCCCCGCTGCGGTAGACCTGGATATCGAGATCCCGGATCTTCTTGCGCAGCGTGTTGCGGTTGAGGCCGAGCAGGTCCGCGGCGCGGATCTGGTTGCCGCGGGTCGCGGCGAGCGCGGCCGTGAGCAGCGGGACCTCGATCTCCTTGAGAATGCGGTGATAGAGGCCCGGCGGCGGCATGCCGTTCGGAAAGCCCTGGAAGTGCGAGGAGAGATACGCCTCCACAGCGCCGCCGAGATTGTCGACGCCCTGCTGGACCGCCGCACCCGGACTGACCGCGGGCGGCGCCAGCTCGCCGTCGATGACGGAAGCGGTGATGACGTCCTGCGGATAGAGCGCGGCGAGGCGCCGGGCGAGGTTTTCGAGCTCGCGCACGTTGCCGGGCCAGCGGTGCTGCTTCAGCCGCTCCAGCGCCAGGGCGTCGAGCTTCTTCGGCGGCAGGCCATCTTTTTCGGCCAGCGTGAAGAAGTGCCGCACGAGGTCCGGCAGGTCCTCGATGCGCTCGCGCAAGGGCGGCAGCCGCAGCGGCACGACGTTGAGGCGGAAGAACAGATCTTCGCGGAACAGCCCCTGCTGGATCAGGACGCGCAGATCCTTGTTGGAGGCCGCGACGATCCGCACGTCGGTCTTGATCGGCGTGCGGCCGCCAACGGTGGTGTATTCGCCCTGCTGCAGCACACGCAGCAATCGGGTCTGCGCCTCCATCGGCATGTCGCCGATCTCGTCGAGGAACAGCGTGCCGCCCTCGGCCTGCTCGAAGCGGCCGGAGGCGCGGGTGTTGGCACCGGTGAAGGCGCCGCGCTCGTGGCCGAACAGCTCGGACTCGATGAGGTCGCGCGGGATCGCGGCCATGTTGACCGCGACGAACGGACCGTTGCGGCGCTTGCCGTAATCGTGCAGCGCGCGCGCCACCAGCTCCTTGCCGGTGCCGGATTCGCCGGTGATCATCACGGTGAGATCGGTTTGCATCAACCGCGCCAGCACGCGGTAGATTTCCTGCATCGCCGGGGAGCGTCCGACCAGCGGGATCGCCTCCATCTCGGCGTCCTCGTCCGGCGTCGAGACCCGCTCCTTCGGTTCGGCCAGCGCGCGGCCGACGATGGCGATGAGCTCCTTCAGGTCGAAGGGCTTTGGCAGATATTCATAGGCGCCGCGCTCGGAGGCGCGGATCGCCGTCATGAACGTGTTTTGCGCGCTCATGACGATGACCGGCAGATTGGGCCGCATCTTCTTGATTCGCGGCAACAGGTCGAAGGCGTTTTCATCCGGCATCACCACGTCGGTGATGACGAGATCGCCCTCCCCCTGGCTGACCCAGCGCCACAGCGTTGCGGCGTTGCCGGTGAGCCTGACTTCATAGCCGGCGCGGGAAAGTGCCTGATTGAGAACCGTGCGGATGGCGGTGTCGTCATCAGCAACGAGAATGCTACCTGCGGGCATCGTTAATCCTCATTTCGCCCCCTGTGACGCAGGCGACGGCTTCCCGGCAGAGTCGGCGCGACTGCTTTGATCGGCATGTTTCACCGATGTGGAATACATCGGCATCAGCACGCGGAAGGTGGTCTTGCGCGGCTGAGATTCGCATTCGATGATGCCCCCGTGATCGCCGACGATCTTGGCAACCAGAGCAAGACCGAGGCCAGAGCCGGTCTGCTTGGTGGTCACGAAGGGATCGAACAGGTTGGGCAGAAGATCGTCCGGCACGCCTGGTCCATTGTCCCTCACGCAGAATTCGAGTGGAAGGGATACCCGGGATTTTTGACCGGGGACTGACAGGCGCACGCCGGGACGGAATGCGGTGGTGAGCTGGATCTCGGCGTCGGGCACGTCGATCAGGGCTTCGGCGGCGTTCTTCACGAGATTGAGGAACACCTGGATCAGCTGGTCCTGGTTCGCCAGCACTGGTGGCAGCGAGGGATCGTAATCCTCGATGAAGCGGATGTTGCGGGCAAAGCCGGACTGCGCCAGCCGCTTCACGTGGTCGAGCACGGAATGGATGTTGACGGGGCCGCGCACCACGGGGCGCTCGTCGCCGAACACCTCCATGCGGTCGACCAGCGTCACGATGCGGTCGGCCTCGTCGCAGATCAGGCGCGTCAGCATGCGGTCTTCAGAGGACGCCTGCTGCTCCAGGAGCTGCGCCGCGCCGCGGATCCCGGAGAGCGGATTCTTGATCTCATGCGCCAGCATCGCGGCCAGTGCGATCACCGAGCGCGCGGCGCTGCGATGGGTGAGCTGGCGGTCCATCTTGTCGGCGATGGTGCGCTCCTGGAGCATCACCACGATATGGCCGGGCCGTTCCGTGAGCGGCGCGACATGCAGGTCGACCTGGCGGTCGCCGCCGCCCATGCGCGGTGTGCCAAGATCCACCTTGTATTCGTTGACCGGCGAGTTCGAGGAGCGCACCTGGTCGATCAGCGCCAGCAAGGGGCTGCCGAACGGCACCAGCTCTTTCAGCGACTGCCTCTTCAGGAACTGCGTCGAGATCTCGAAGAAGGCCTCGGTCGCGATATTGGCGCCGACGATCTTGCCGTCCGGCCCGATCAGCAGCACGGGATTGGGCAAGGCGTCGAGGATCGCGTCGCTGTCGGACGGCCGGCGATGTTCAGCGGCTGAGCTCATGCAGCAGCGCTCCATGCGAAGTCGTCGAAGGCATCTTGCAGCGACTGGTGGACGAGGCGCGGATCCTCTGAGGTGAGGATTGTCTGGCGCCAGGCCTTCAGCTTCTCCGCCGGGGCGCGGCTCGCCTGCGCCGCAACATCGAGCGCCCAGCCGAGATGTTTGCGCGCGTGCCTGAGGCCGATGCGCAGGCCGTAGAGCGCGCACACGCCTTCATAGAGTGTGCGGACATAATGCAGCTGCGTTTCGAGCGACGGCGCGGCTTCGGCTGCCCCGCCCTTCAGCCGGCGGCCGATCTGGCCCGGCAGCCAGGGCTGGCCGTTCGCGCCGCGGCCAATCATTACGGCATCGGCGCCGGAAGCATCGAGCGCCGCGAGCGCTGTCTCGTAGGTCGTGATGTCGCCATTGACGACGAGCGGAATGGAGATGGCCTCGCGCACGGCGCGGATCGCATCCCAATCAGCCTCGCCCTTGTAGAACTGGCAGCGGGTGCGGCCATGCACCGTGACGAGCTTGACGCCGGCGGCCTCCGCGCGGCGCGCCAATTCGGGCGCGTTGCGGGTGCTGTCGTCCCAGCCGAGCCGCATCTTCAGCGTCACCGGCACCTTCACCGCGGCGATGGTCGCGTCGATCAGGCTGACGGCGTGGTCGAGATCGCGCATCAGGGCCGAGCCGGACTGGCCGCCGGTCACGTGACGGGCCGGGCAGCCCATGTTGATGTCGATGATGTCGGCGCCTTCGGCTTCGGCAATGCGGGCGCCTTCCGCCATCCAGTGCGCCTTGCAGCCGGCGAGCTGGACCACATGCGGGCCGATTCCGGTCGCTTCGCAGCGCAAACGGGACATCCGGTGGCCGTTGGCCAGCTCATCGCTGGCGGTCATTTCGGAGACGACGAGACCGGCCCCCAGCTCGGCGGCGAGCTTACGGACGGGCGAGTCAGTCACCCCCGACATCGGCGCCAGGAAGACCGGGGTGGCGACATCGATATCGCCTATTTTCAACGGCTTAGAGCCTGATTCTGCCGAGCCGGTCACTGGAGTCTCGTTGACTGGGCAGGGCCTCATCGCACCTGCCAAGACCTATCTTGCGCACAATTCTTGTGCAGTCAAGCGTCATGCCTACAGTTTAGACAGTTCTGCAAATCTTTCAAGTGCAGTGCAGCAAAATGCTGTTTCCCACAATCCAGGGAAACCCCCTTTTATTGCGGGCCTGCCGTGCTAGAGGCATTCCAACAATCACCCTCCCCGACTCCATTCATTAGCAACTGAGTATTTGAGTCCTATGGCGAAACCACAGCGCACCGCAGTTGTCCTCGTCGCGGCCGGACGTGGCCTGCGCGCAGGCGCCGGCGGGCCGAAGCAGTATCGGACGATCGGCGGCGTGCCCGTGATCCATCGCGCCATGGAAGCCTTCAGCCGCCACCCTGATGTGTTTGTGGTGCAGCCGGTCGTGAACCCCGACGACAGCGCCATGTTCACGGCGGCAGTCGCAGGTCTCAAGCACGAAGCCCCGACCAATGGCGGCGCGACGCGGCAGGCCTCAGTGCTCGCAGGTCTCGAAGCGCTGGCAAAGCACGAGCCGGACATCGTCCTGATCCACGACGCCGCGCGACCCTTCGTTTCGGCAGGCGTGATCTCGCGCGCGATCGAGGCGGCGAGCCGCACCGGTGCTGCGATCCCCGTCGTTCCTGTTACCGACACCATCAAGCTCACCAGTGCGAGCGGCGATGTCGAGGACACGCCGGACCGCTCCGCCTTGCGAATCGCGCAGACGCCGCAATCCTTTCGTTTCGATGTCATCCTCGAAGCGCATCGTCGCGCGGCAAAGGACGGACGCAGCGATTTCACCGACGATGCCGCGATTGCCGAATGGGCGGGATTGACGGTTGCAACCTTTGAAGGCGATGTTGCCAATATGAAGCTCACGACCCCCGAGGATTTCGTGCGCGAGGAAGCGCGCCTGGCCAGCCTGCTCGGCGACATCAGGACCGGCACCGGCTACGACGTGCACGCCTTCGGCGAAGGCGACCATGTCATGCTCTGCGGCGTGCGCGTGCCGCACAGCAAGGGCTTCCTGGCGCATTCCGACGGCGATGTCGGCCTGCATGCACTGGTGGATGCCATCCTCGGCGCGCTCGCCGACGGCGACATCGGCTCCCACTTCCCGCCGAGCGATGCCAAGTGGAAGGGCGCCTCCTCCGACCAGTTCCTGAAATACGCCATCGAGCGCGTTACGGCGCGTGGCGGCCGCATCGCCAATCTCGAGGTCACGATGATCTGCGAGCGGCCGAAGATCGGTCCGCTTCGCGACGCGATGCGTGCGCGCATCGCGGAGATCTCAGGCGTCGACATCTCGCGCGTCGCGGTGAAGGCGACGACCAGCGAGCGGCTCGGCTTCACCGGCCGCGAGGAAGGCATCGCGGCCACCGCGAGCGCCACCATCCGCCTGCCCTGGAGCATCTAGGCCATGGCCGGCAGCGACGCACGCGCCCTCTCCCGCTCGCTGCTCGATCTGTGCCGGATGCGCAAGCTCACGATCGCAACGGCCGAGTCCTGCACCGGCGGCCTCGTCGCCGGCGCGCTGACCGACATTCCCGGCTCCTCTGACGTGATCGATCGCGGCTTCGTCACCTATTCCAACGACGCCAAGCGCGCGATGCTGGGTGTGGAAGCCGGCACGCTGACGAATTTCGGTGCTGTCAGCAAGGAGACCGCAATCGCGATGGCAGTCGGCGCGCTGGAGCGCGCCGACGTCGATCTCGCGGTCGCCATCACCGGCATTGCCGGCCCGGGCGGCGCCACGCCTGGCAAGCCGGTCGGCCTCGTGCACTTCGCCGCGGCCGCCCGCGACGGCCGCATCATCCACCGGGAGCATCGTTTCGGTGCGATCGGCCGCAGCGCGGTGCGCGCCCGCTCCGTGGTCGAGGCCCTTCGCATGCTGACGGATCTCGCCCGCGGCCCGCAGGTCCAGGCCAAGCCGCAACGGGCGGCCGCAAGCCGCCTGCGCCCCCGTGTGACCCGCTCGCCGCGCCGCCATGCCGTGAAGCGCAGGTCGCCGCGCTCGCCAAGGGGCTGAAGCACCTCACGCCGCGGCCAGCAGCGCGCTCGCATGATCGAGCACGCGCTGCTTCACCGCATCGGCATCCGACGGCCTCACCTTCGCACTCACCGTCAATTCCACGATGGGTGCAGCTGGATCGGCGGCGATCACCTTCGACACATTGACCGACGGCGCGGCGTGATCGTCGACGCGCGGATCTTCACGCAGCTCTTTCAATATCCGGTCGGCCAGCGCATTGGCCGAGCCAGCCCTGACCGGAAACGCCACCTTGACCTCACCCGTCCCGGGATAGGCGCTGTGGTTGATGATCGCAGCGCCCCACACCTGCCCGTTCGGCAGCAGGATCTGCGTGTTGTCGGCCGCGACAAGCTCGGTGATGAACAGCGACAGCGACCTCACCTTCCCCGCCTTGCCGGCAATTTCGACGTCGTCGCCGATGTGGAACGGCCGAAACAGCAGCAGCATCACGCCGGCGGCAAGATTGGACAGCGTGCCCTGTAGTGCCAAGCCAATAGCGAGTGACGTCGCGCCCAGTACGGCGACAAGGCTCGCGGTCTGGATGCCGAACAGCTGCAGCACGGCGATGCCAACCACCGCGAGCACGCCATAACGTGCGAGGCTGCCGACGAACAAGGTCACCAGCGGATCGACCCGGTGCGTGACGCTGAGGACGCGCGTGACGAAACGCTGCATCGCGCCGGACAGATACCAGCCGAGCGCCAGCAGCAGGATCGCGTAGATCGCGTTCAGCCCATAGAGCACGAGCGACGCTTTCAGCGTGTCGAAATTGATGGTCATGGCGGCTCCAACCCGAACAATCGGGAGAGAACTCGCGGCGCTGCGAAATGATCCCGGCGGCAGTCACAAAGGTCCCGGATTCCGCGGACCCAGACATCGGGCGGCGCGCTGCGCCGACCCGTCGGCTCCATGTGGGCTACGAGGTTTCCTGCGCCGGGTGCTCGGTCCGATGAATGACGGGGAGTTTCTGCTCGATCGCCTTCGCCAGCACCGTCCCTGTGGTCCGGCCGAGCTCCTTCGCGATCACGGTGATCGGCTTGGTACCTGCCAGTGTCTTCAGCCTGCTAAGGTCTTGCTCACTCCACGATTGCTTCCAGCGTGCCATGTCCCCGGGTCCAACTACAAAAGCCCCCACGCCCGGCTCTCATTTTGGTTGAGTCCATTCCGGAATGCAGCTGAATAAGGTGTGCCGCGGACAGCAAGGGGTGTTCCGTCAGCTCGAAGCGTTCTGGCACAAACTGCACTTGTCACCTCTGGTGTGCGGAGTTTGGATTGTGGGTTGTGCGCCGGACCGGAGCGCCTCGGTACAAGCACAGGTGTTACCCGACCGGCACAACAGACCAGGGTCAATTGCCGCGCGCAAAAATCTTTCGCTTTACCGAATTTCGGAATTGTCGCGTCTTCCACCCAGCGCATCCCTGTCAGAAGGACGTATCGCGATCGTCACAGCGTGATGTCCGGTTTTCAAAAAGCACGCAAACTTTGTCGAATCCGATCAGGATCGCAAATGTGCAGGCGCGACCAAACGTCGTCACTCGTGTCCGATCTTGCGCCGGAAAATATTGGCGCAATAATGCCGCTCTACGCTGTGATCCGGAATCAACCGGACCAGCATTGTGGAGGGCGACGAAAGTGTT
Source organism: Bradyrhizobium genosp. SA-4 str. CB756 (assembly GCF_000473125.1). NCBI lineage: Bacteria > Pseudomonadati > Pseudomonadota > Alphaproteobacteria > Hyphomicrobiales > Nitrobacteraceae > Bradyrhizobium > Bradyrhizobium genosp. SA-4. Next base: position 3,190,525 of record NZ_KI421499.1, read on the forward strand.
CGCTCGCGCCGCGGCCTCGGCCGCCGTGATCATCACCTTGGTCGCCATTGATGGTGCGGCCGCACAAACGACCAACCAGCCGCCGGATACAATGGCGGCGCGGGTGGAGGCTTGCACGCCCTGTCACGGCAACAAGGGCGAAGGCACCAGCGACGTCTATTTTCCGCGCCTTGCCGGCAAGCCGGCCGGTTATCTCTACAACCAGCTGCTCGCCTTCCGCAGCGGCCGGCGCAAATACCCGCCGATGAACTATCTCTTGGAATTCCTGCCCGATCCGTATCTGGAAGCGATGGCGGAATATTTTGCCAGCGAGCATCCGCCGCTGCCGCCGCCTGCGCCGAGCGAAGTCAGCAAGGACGTCTTGGCGCAGGGCGAGCTGCTGGCGACCAGCGGCGATGCCGGTCGTAACATACCGGCGTGCGTGAGCTGTCACGGTCCCGGCCTCACGGGCATGCAGCCCGGCATCCCCGGCCTGCTCGGCCTGCGCGCCGCCTATATCAGCGCGCAGCTCGGCGCCTGGCGCTATGGCACGCGCACAGCGAAGTCGCCCGACTGCATGCAGCTCGTCGCCGGACACTTGACGGAAGCAGATGTTACCGCCGTCGCAGCCTGGCTCGCGACGCGTCCCGCGCCCGCCAACCCGGCTCCCGTGCCGAAAGGCACCTACGCGCTGCCGTTCGGCTGCGGCAGCCAGCCCAACTGACGAGGCGGATGATGGGCTCGAAACTGTCGATCGCATTCCTCGCCCTCGCTGCGCTCACGACTGTCGCGCAGGCGCAGGACAAGAGCAGCGACATCATCGCGCGCGGCGAATATCTTGCCCGTGCCGGCGACTGCACCGCCTGCCACACTGCGCCTGAAGGACGCCTGTTCGCCGGCGGCCGCGCCATGCCGACGCCGTTCGGCACACTCTACACCTCCAACATCACGCCGGACCCCGATACCGGGATCGGCAAATGGAGCGCCGACGATTTCTACAAGACCATGCACAGTGGCCGCTTCCCGGACGGCGGGCTGATCTACCCGGCAATGCCGTTCCCCTCCTACACAAAGGTCACGCGCGCCGACAGCGACGCGATCTTCGCCTACCTGAAGTCGGTCCCGCCGGTGAACCAGAAGAACAAGCCGCACGATTTGCGTTTTCCCTACGACAACCGCCAGCTCATCCTCGGCTGGCGCACGCTGTTCTTCCGTGAGGGCGAATTCAAGCCCGACCCGACCAAATCGGCGGAATGGAATCGCGGCGCGTACCTCGTCGAAGGCCTCGGCCATTGCGGCATGTGCCATTCGCCGATCAACGCGCTCGGCGGCACCTCGCAATCGGACGCCTTCAAGGGCGGCCTGATCCCGATGCAGAACTGGTACGCGCCCTCGCTCACCTCCAACCGAGAGGCCGGCCTCGGCGACTGGAGCATCAAGGACATCACCGACCTGCTCCAGACCGGCGTCTCCGCGCGCGGCGTGGTCTACGGGCCGATGGCCGAGGTCGTGCACAACAGCCTGCAGTATCTTGACGACGCCGACACCCGGGCGATGGCGGTCTACCTCAAGGGCATCGCGGAAGGCTCCTCGTCCCCGCCGGCAAGCTCGGCGCTGCCGACGACCGAGAGCAGCCTGTTGATCAGCCTCGGCAAGACCGTCTACGACAAGAATTGCGCGAGCTGTCACGGCACGCAGGGCGAAGGCAAGCCGCCGCACTGGCCGCCACTCGCCAACAACCAATCGATCGAGATGCAGTCCGCGGTCAATCCGATCCGCATGGTGCTCAATGGCGGCTATCCGCCGGGCACCAAGGGCAACCCGATGCCCTACGGCATGCCGCCCTTCGCGGGCCTCCTCTCCGACAACGAGGTCGCCGCCGTCGTCTCCTACATCCGCACCGCCTGGGGCAATCGCGGCACGCCGGTCTCGGCACGCGAGGCCAACGAGCTGCGCTCCGCACCGCTGAACTGAGAGGCGCCAGAGATCCGTCATGATCAACTCCGATCCGCCGACCAGCCCAGCCGCCGCCGACCAGGCCGTCGAGGAGGTCGTTGCCCAGGGCCCATCAGGTGCGATCGTGCTCGCCGGCATTGCCACGGCCTGCGTGGTCGCGATGTGGCTCGCCTTCTATCTGTTCGTGTTCCTGCCGCGCGGGCCACTGCAATGAGTGCCGAGGAAACCCACGGTAACGGTAGCGCCAGCGCCGAGGTTGCGGCCCGCGTCGAGCGGCGCTGGGCCACCATTGCGGTGATCATCATCGTGGCGATGGCGCTGCTCGCGGCCTTCGCCGGCATCCATCGCGCGACCATGCCACAGCCGCGCGTCGAGACCACCGATCCCTCACGGATCCATCTGTCCGGAGAATTCGTCGAGAGCAATCTCGGCAGCGTGCTGGAAGCCAATGGCAATGTCACCGTGCGCGCGATCGGCCAGCAATATTCCTTCACGCCGGCCTGCATCGTGGTGCCCGTGGACACGCCGATCACCCTGCGCGCCACCAGCGCCGACGTCGTCCACGGCATCCTGGTCCAGGGCACCAACATCAACACCATGCTGGTGCCGGGCTACGTCTCCGAGCAGCTGATGCGTTTTACGAGGACCGGCGACTATCTGATGCCCTGCCAGGAGTTTTGCTCCTTCGGTCACGAGGGCATGTGGGGCAAGGTCAGGGTAATCGACAAGACCGAATTCGCTGATCGTGCGAAGGGTGGCGGGAGGCTGAGCTGTGTTGGCCAATAGGAAGCTCATTCTCGCCCATTTCTGGCTGGCCTTCGGCGTGTTCGGCATAGCGCTCACGCTCGGCGCCTGGCAGATGTTCATCCGCAGCCCGATCGGCACCTGGCTGTCCAATCCCGAGCTCTATTACCGCTCGCTGACCGCGCATGGCACGGTGATGGGCTATGTGTTCCCCACGCTGGTCGCGATGGGCTTTGGCTATGCCATCAGCGAATCCGCGCTGGAGCAGCGCCTTGTCGGCGTGCGCTGGGCCTGGACCGGCTTCTGGCTGATCGTCATCGGCAGCATCATGGCGGTGATCCCGATCGCAATGGGGCGCGCCTCGGTGCTCTACACGTTTTATCCACCGCTGATCGGCAACGTCTTCTACTATCTCGGCGTCGTACTGGTCGTGGTCGGCTCCTGGATCTGGGTCGCGCTGATGTCGATCAACTTGCGCGTCTGGCGCAAGGCCCATCCCGGTGCGCCGGTGCCGCTGGCGATGTTCGCAAACGTCGCAGGCTCCTATTTGTGGGCATGGACCGCGGTCGGCGCCGCGCTCGAGCTGCTGCTCCAGATCATTCCGGTCGCGGCGGGGCTGAAGAACACCATCGATGCAGGCCTTGCCCGCGTCTTCTTCTCCTGGACGCTGCACGCCATCGTCTATTTCTGGCTGGTGCCGACCTACATCGCCTATTACACCCTCGTGCCGCGCGCGATCGGCGGCCGGATCTATTCCGACACCATGGCGCGGATCTCGTTCATCCTGTTCCTGGTGGTGGCAATGCCGATCGGCATGCACCACACCTTCGCCGATCCGCAAGTCGGCGCCGGCTTCAAGTTCATCCATTCGGCCTTCACCGCGCTGGTCGCGCTGCCGACGCTGCTGACGGTGTTCACGATCTGCGCCTCGGTCGAGATCGCAGCACGCCTGCGCGGCGGCCGCGGGATGTTCGGCTGGATCAGGGCCCTGCCCTGGGACAATCCAATGCTGCTGGCACTGGCCTTCTCCTTCGTCATGCTCGGCTTCGGCGGCGCCGGCGGGCTCATCAACATGAGCTATCAGCTCGATGCCTCCATCCACAACACGCAGTGGATCACAGGCCATTTCCACCTGATCTTCGGCGGCGCCATCGTGATCATGTATTTCGCGATCGCCTATGATCTGTGGCCGCATCTGACCGGGCGCGAGCTGTTCGATGTCCGCCTGATCCGCACCCAGCTCTGGCTGTGGTTCATCGGCATGATCGTCACCACCTTCCCGTGGCACTGGGTCGGCATTTTGGGCATGCCGCGGCGCATGGCCTATTTCGACTTCGGCGATCCCGCGATTGCGCCGCAGGCGCTCTCGGTGACGTTCTCCGCGATCGGCGGCTTCATCCTGCTCACGTCAGGCATCCTGTTCCTGGTGGTCCTGGCGCGCGGCATGCGCGCACCGCAGGCCGATGCGGGTCCCTATCGCTTCGCCATTGCCGTGCACCAGCCGGCGACCGTGCCGATCGCGCTCAACACGCATGCGCTCTGGGTGGCGCTGATGATCGGCCTCACGCTCACCAATTACGGCTATCCGATCCTGACGCTGGCGCTGACCGAGGGCACGTCAGTGCCGGCCGTCTATGTGGGAGCGCAGTGATGAGCGCGCGCGACCTCTTCACCTTCAGCAACTGGCATTTCACAAGAAGCGTCGGCATCACCGCCGCAATTCTCGTCGTGACGGTGATTGTGGGCTTCATCGTGCTGCCTTTCGCGCAACCCTGGGTCCAGTTCGCCAATGTCTGGGACGCGATCTGCAGCGCCGCCGGCGTGCCGCAACGCGCGGCGAACGTCGCAGCGCCCGAGCAGACAAAGCGCCTGTCGGAGGTCGTGCTCACCTCGCACACGCTGGCGCGTCCGAGCCAGGAGGCGATCGGTCGCGGCGCGACGCTGGCGCAGCGCTGCGCGATCTGCCATGGCCCGACCGGCATCAGCCGCGCGGACTCCCCGAACCTCGCCGGCCAGTATGCCGCCGTGATCTACAAGGAGTTGCATGATTTCCGCTCGGGCGCGCGCACCAATGCAGTGATGTCGCCGTTCGCCGTCAACCTGACGGACCAGGAGATCGCCGATCTCTCCAACTATTACGCCTATCTGCCGCGGCTGCCGGCCTATCACCCGACGCCGCAACTGCCAAAGCCGAACATCGTCATCTACGGCGCGCCGATGCGCGGCATCGCGCCCTGCGGCTCGTGTCATGGCAGCCTCGACAACAAGACCGGCAGCCCGTGGCTCGAGGGCCAGTCCGAGGCCTACATGAAGGCGCAGCTGCAGGCCTTTGCCTCCGGCGAGCGCCGCAACGACATCAGCCAGCAGATGCGCAACATCGCCCGCGCGATGACGCCGCAGGAGATCGACCAGGCCGCGGCGTATTACGCCTCGCAGCCGCCGGATGTGGTGAAGGCGGTGGATTGATCAGGACGGCGCCAGCTTCGGCCGGCCGTAGATCGCATCGGCGCGCTTTTCGAACGCCATCGAAAACCGCGCAAACGCCGCGTCGAACATCGAGCCCATCAGCATCGCCAGCATGCGACTCCTGAACTCGTAGGACAGGAAGAAGCCGACGTCGCAGACGTCTTTGCCATCCTGCTGGCCCTTCGGCTCGAACGTCCAGCGGTTTTCCAGATTGCTGAACGGGCCTTGCAGATATTCGACCAGGATCTTCAGGTTCGCGCGGTCGAGCGTGACGCGGCTGGTGAAGGACTCCTTGACCAGCTTGAACGACACCGTCATGTCCGCAATCAGCACCTCGGTGCCATCGGGCTTGGCCATGCGCTGGCGCACTTTCAGCGCGCTGCACAGCGGCACGAATTCCGGGTAGCGCTCGACGTCGGCGACCAGATCGAACATCTCGGACGCGCTGTGATTGACACGGCGCTTGCTCGAAAATTTAGGCATGGCGGTTCAGCGGGCGCTAGCTGCCCGTGCGGCCTTCAGTTTCGCAAAGTCCTCGCCGGCGTGATGGGACGAGCGGGTGAGCGGGCTCGCCGACACCATCAGGAAGCCTTTGGTGTAGGCGACCTTCTCGTAGGACGCGAACTCATCCGGCGGCACGTAGCGCATCACGGCATGGTGCTTGCGGGTCGGCTGAAGATATTGCCCGATGGTCAGGAAGTCGACGTCGGCGGAACGCAGATCGTCCATCACCTGCTGCACCTCGTGGCGCTCCTCGCCAAGGCCGACCATGATGCCTGACTTGGTGAAGATGGTGGGATCGAGCTCCTTGACCCGCTGCAGCAGCCGGATCGAGTGGAAATAGCGCGCGCCCGGGCGCACCGTGAGATAGCGCGACGGCACGGTCTCGAGATTGTGGTTGAACACGTCGGGCTTCGCCGCGACGACCACCTCCAGCGCGCCCTCCTTGCGCAGGAAATCCGGCGTCAGGATCTCGATCGTGGTCGAGGGGCACGCGGCGCGAATCGCGCCGATGGTCTGGGCGAAGTGCTCGGCGCCGCCGTCCGCGAGATCATCGCGGTCGACCGAGGTGATGACGACGTGGGCGAGGCCCAGCTTGGCGACGGCCTCGGCAACGTTCTGCGGCTCGGCCGCATCCAGCGCGTTGGGCAGGCCGGTCTTGACGTTGCAGAAGGCGCAGGCCCGGGTGCAGGTGTCACCCATGATCATGAAGGTCGCGTGCTTCTTGTCCCAGCACTCGCCGATATTCGGGCAGCCCGCCTCCTCGCACACCGTGTGCAGGCCGTTGGCGCGCACGATGTTGCGGGTGTCGGCATAGCCGCGGGTGTTGGGCGCGCGCACGCGGATCCAGTCCGGCTTCGGCGGCGAAGCGGAATCAGGGCGATTCACCTTTTCGGGGTGACGTGGGCGCAACGGGTTCGAGATAGTGTCGACAATAACGACCATGGGCTGTCCGGTCTGTTCAGGTCCTACCTAGTCGGTCTGGCTGCCTGCCGCAACCCGGCTCGCCCTGCTTCAGGGAACATGGCAGATATGGGCAATATCCTGCTCTGTTCTCTGGCGATTCTCACCTCGAATGGCTCCAGTCTCGAAGACCTCTACCCCACGGCTCGGCAAAGCCCTGAAGCGGACCTTTTTCGACCGCGACGTGCGCGAGGTCGCGCCCGACCTGATCGGCGCGACCATGCTGGTCGACGGCGTCGGCGGCATCATCGTCGAGGTCGAGGCCTATCATCATACCGAGCCGGCGGCGCATTCCTACAACGGCCCAACGCCGCGGAACCAAATCATGTTCGGCCCGCCCGGCTTTGCCTATGTCTACCGCTCCTACGGCATCCATTGGTGCGTCAATTTCGTCTGCGAGGAGGAAGGCTCGGCCAGCGCCGTACTGATCCGCGCGCTGGAGCCGACCCATGGCCTCGCCGCGATGCGCCGCCGCCGCCATCTCCAGGACGTCCACGCACTGTGCTCGGGCCCCGGCAAGCTGACCGAGGCGCTCGGCATCACCATCGCGCACAACACCCTGCCGCTGGACCGCCCGCCGATCGCGCTGCATGCGCGGACGGAGGACGTGGAGGTCGCCGCCGGCATCCGGATCGGCATCACCAAGGCGGTCGAGCTGCCCTGGCGCTATGGCATCAGGGGCTCGAAGTTCTTGAGCAAGCCGTTTCCGAAGTGAAGGTCATTCTGGGATTCCGGGTTCGGCTCGTCGAGCCGCCCCGGAATGACGTACGTCTCACGTCGCCTGCTTCAGCCGCTCCAGCGCCTCGAGCAGCTTGGCCTTGCGGGCCAGCGCCGCCTCGCGCTTTTCGCGCTCCTCCTCGACGACCTCCTCGGCCGCGTTGGCGACGAACTTCTCGTTCGCCAGCTTCGACTCGGCGCGCTTGATGTCGGCGTCGGCCTTGCCGATCTCCTTGTCGAGGCGCGTGCGCTCGGCGGCGACATCGATGACGCCCTTCAGAGGCAGGGCGGCCACTTCGCCGCGAACGAGGAGCTGAACCGCGCCATCAGGCGCGCGGTCGGCGAAGGAGATGTCCGACAGGCGTGCCATGCGCTTGATGACGTCGGTCCAGCGCGGCGCGCGTTCCCTGGTCTCGGCCGAGGCGCCCGCGAGCACGAGCGCAGTCAGCGTTGCCGGCGGGATGTTCATCTCGGCACGCACCGAGCGGATCTGCGTGACGAGATCGATCACCCAGCCGATCTCCGCTTCCGCCTTGGGATCGGTGAAGTCGGCATGGTCGAAGATCGGCATGACCAGGGCCGGCGAGATCAGTGGATCGGTAGGACCTGCCGCAGCCGCAAGCATCGCGAGCTGCTCCGGTGTCGGTCCGGTCGGCTTCAGTGGCCATGCGGCCAGCGCCAGCAGGCTCTCGCGCTTGGCCGTCACCTCCCACAGTTCTTCGGTAATGAAGGGCATGAAGGGATGCAGCAGCTTCAGGATCTCGTCGCGCGCCCAGGCGACCATGGCGCGGGTCTCGTCCTTGGCGGGGCTGTCGGGGCCGAGCAACACGGGCTTGGCGAGCTCGACATACCAGTCGCAATAGACGTTCCAGACGAAGCGATAGATGCTGCCTGCGGCATCGTTGAAGCGGTAGGCTTCGATCGCCTCGGTCACCTCGCGCGTGGTGTGCGCGCTCTCATGCGCGATCCAGCGGTTCAGTGTCTCCTTGGCCTTGGCCGGCTCGAAACCTTCGGGCACGGCGCAATGGTTCATCTCCGCGAAGCGGGATGCATTCCAGAGCTTGGTCGCGAAATTTCGGTAGCCCTCGACACGGCTGGTGGCGAGCTTGATGTCGCGTCCCTGTGCCGCCATCGCGGCCAGCGTGAAGCGCAGCGCGTCGGCGCCGTATTCGTCGATCAGGTTGAGCGGGTCGATGACGTTGCCCTTCGACTTCGACATCTTGGCGCCCTTCTCGTCGCGGACGAGGGCGTGGATGTAGATCGTCGAGAACGGCACCTCCTTCATAAAGTGCAGGCCCATCATCATCATGCGGGCGACCCAGAAGAAGATGATGTCGAAGCCGGTGACGAGCGCATTGGTCGGGTAGTAGCGCTTCACCTCCGGCGCATCGTCGGGCCAGCCGAGCGTCGAGAACGGCCACAGCGCCGAGGAGAACCAGGTGTCGAGCACGTCCTCGTCGCGCGTGATGAATCCCTCGCGCTTGTTGCGATCGAGCGCCATCTCGCGGCCCTGCTCGGCCGTGATGACCTCCTGCTCGACGTAATAGCCGAGCGCGTGGCTGACTGCCTCCTCCTCGGTCTCGGCGACGAACACCTTGCCGTCGGGACCGTACCAGGCCGGGATCTGATGGCCCCACCAGAGCTGGCGCGAGATGCACCAGGGCTGGATGTTCTCCATCCACTCGAAATAGGTCTTTTCCCAGTTCTTCGGCACGAAGGTCGTCTCGCCCGAGCGGACAGCCGCCATCGCGGGCTTCGCCAACGTCTTGGCGTCGACGTACCACTGGTCGGTCAGATACGGCTCGATCACGCTGTTCGAGCGGTCGCCATGTGGCACCATGTGGGTGTGCGGTTCGATCCGCTCGACGAAGCCGAACGATTCCAGTCGCTCGACGATGCGCTTGCGCGCGGCGAAACGGTCGACCTTGTTGAACTCCTCGGCGAATTGCGTAGCGCCTTCCGGCAGGCCCTTCAGATAATCCTCATTGTCGAGGAGATCGAGGCAGCCTTCCTTGTCGAGCACGCTGATGCGGCGCAGGCCGTGGCGGTTGCCGACCTCGAAGTCGTTGAAGTCGTGCGCCGGTGTCACCTTCACCGCGCCCGAGCCCTTTTCCGGATCGGAATACTCGTCGGCGACGATCTTGATCTTGCGCCCGACCAGCGGCAGGACGACGTTCTTGCCGACCAGCTTCTGGTAGCGCTCATCCTCGGGATGCACGGCCACGCCGGTGTCGCCGAGCATGGTCTCGGGCCGCGTGGTGGCGACGACGATGAAGCTCGAGGGATCCTCCGGGCTGAACGTCTTGCCCTCGATCGGATAGCGCAGATACCAGAGGTGGCCCTTCACCTCGGTCTGCTGCACTTCGAGATCGGAGATCGCGGTCAGCAGCTTGGTGTCCCAGTTCACCAGCCGCTTGTCCTTGTAGATCAGCCCCTCGCGGTGCAATTCGACGAACACCTTGATGACGGCCTTCGACAGGCCCTCGTCCATGGTGAAGCGCTCGCGCGACCAGTCGCAGGAGGCGCCGAGCCGCTTAAGCTGGTTGATGATGGTGTCGCCGCTCTCGGCCTTCCACTGCCAGACCCGCTCCAGGAACTTCTCGCGGCCCATCTCCCGGCGGCCGGGCTGCTGGCGCTCCATCAGCTGCCGCTCGACCACCATCTGGGTGGCGATGCCGGCATGGTCGGTGCCGGGCTGCCACAGCACGTCGCGGCCGCGCATGCGCTCGAACCGGCACAGGATGTCCTGGAGCGTGTTGTTGAGGGCATGGCCCATATGCAGCGAGCCCGTCACGTTCGGTGGCGGGATCACGATGGTGAAGGGCACGGCGTCGCGGCGGTCGGGACGGCCGGCCTTGAAGGCACGGCTGTCCTCCCACACCACGGACATGCGGGCTTCGATATCGGCGGGCTGGTAATTTTTCTCGATCATGGGGCTGCTAGAAAGCCGCGCGCGGGGGCCAAGTCAACGAAAACAAGGCCAACGAAAACAAGGTCAACGAAAACAAGTCCAGGGAAGGCCGGGCGGCAACGGGGCTTCCCGCCCCCTCGGCAGGCCGAACATGGCGCACAAGCGGGGCTTTATGAGGGCTGCGGGCCGGCTGCTAGCGGCCGCCGCGCGAGACCCGCTCGATTTCGGCCTTCACGATGCGTTCCACCAGGCCCGGCAAATTGTCATCGAGCCAGGATTTCAGCATCGGACGCAGCATCTCCTTGACCAGATCCTCCAGCGTCCGCGCATTGCTGCTCAGCACCGTGTGGGCCAGGGAGTTGAAGGCGGATTCGACCGCTGAGACCGTCGATTGCGCCAGGATCGGCTGCTGCGGCGGCAGCGGCGGCGCGTCGAAGTCCACCGCCGCATAGGACGGCGCCGGCGTCGGGCGCGGTGGCGGCGATTCGGCGAATTCGAGATCGTCGCGTGGCTCGACCTTGCGGAAGCTCGGCGGCGGTGGAGGCGGCGTCGGCTCAACCGCCATCTCGTCGGTCAATTCGAGCACGTCGGGCTCAGGCTCGGGCTCCGGAGCACGAACCTCGGGCGCAGGCGTCGCCGCATCGAGCCCCGCCAGCAGCGCGTCGATATCGTCCTGGCTGTTCGGTCCGGCATCCGCAGCGGGCGCGGGTGGCGGCGGCGCCGGAGCCGGCTTCGCAACCGGCGGCGGCGCGGGGTTCTCGGCTGCAGGTTTTGCAGGCGCGACCTTCGATGGCGGAATGTCGTTCATCGCCTGCGGCTTCGGCGGCGCGGCGGGCGCTGCGGCCTTCTCGGGCTTTGCAGCTTCTGCGGGCGGCGGCTTCGCCTCATCGTCGGCAATGATGCGCCGGATCGAGGCCAGAATCTCCTCCATCGAGGGTTCTGTGACCTTTGCAGGCTGCGTCATCTCCGACTCCACATCATCAACGCCCTCGCATGCGTTGTTTTACACCAAGCACGACAGGATTGGCCGGTTCCGGACGGACGCCCCGACATTTTCGTCGCGAGAGCCCGACTTGTCCCCAGTTCACGGCTCAACGTGCGACGGTGCGCCCCTGCCCTCGGCACTCAAGCTTTACGCACACGACATCGGTGCGGGGCGAATCGACCCGCATCTTCTTGGCAAGGCTATGTCAGGGATTTTGATGATTGCAAGCAAAGCGCCGGTCGGCCTCAACTGTTTGCGAGGCCGACCGGATGCTTACGGGACTTAGCGTCCGTCAGGCGTGCGCACCCCGGCCCAGCTGTCGCGGACCTGCTGGTAGTGAACGCTCGCATCATAGACCGTGGTCGAAAGGCCGAGAACCTGCGGCGCCAGACGGCCGACGGAATTGAGCACCGAATAGGACGCCACGACGCGGTCGTGCTGAGCCGTGACGAGCGCAACGCGCGCGTTCACCAGCGCTTGTTGCGCGTTCAGCACGTCGAGCGTGGTGCGCTGTCCCGCCTTTGCTTCTTCGCGCACACCGTTCAGCGCGATCTCGGAGGCCGTGACCTGCGCCTGCGCGGACTTCACCTGCGCCTTGCCGGCTTCCAGCTGGCCCCAGGCCTGCACGACGTTGGCGCGGGTCTGATCGCGGGTGGTCTCGAGATTCAGGCGCTGCTGCGCCAGATTTTCTTTCGACTGGCGGATCAGCGAATATTCCGCGCCGCCCTGGTAGATCGGCACGGAGGCGGTCGCGATGGCGGAAGCCGTATTGGTCCGGAAGACGGTCAGGCTCTGCTGGTAGGCCGTGCTGACGGCGGCCTGGAGCGTGACCGTGGGCAGCAGCGCGCCTTCGTTGATCTTGACCTGGAGATAGTTGACGTCGATGCCGTACATCGCGGCCGTGACGTTGGGGTTCTCCACCAGGCTGAGATTGACCGCCGAGGCGATCGTCGACGGCAGGAAACGATCGACCGGGGAGCCCGGGGCAAGGTTCGTCGGTTCGTTTCCGATGATGCGGCGGAAGTTCGCGCGCGTCGTCGTGAGATTCGATTCGGCGGTCAGGGCCTGGGTCCTGCCGGCTGCCAGCTGCGCTTCGGATTGCGCGACGTCGGTGCGCGTGACCTCGCCGACGTTGAAGCGATCGCGCGTTTGCTTGAGCGTCTGTTCGAGCACGCGCACGTTGCTGCGCTGAACCTCGAGCGTTGCCGCATCACGCAGATAGTCCATGTAGGTCGTGGCGGCCTGCAGCAGGACCGACTGCTCGAGCACGCGCAATGCCTCGCGCGATCCCGAGACCTGGCTCTCCGCCGCGCGCGTCCTGTTGGCGGTCTGATTGCCGTTGTAGAGCGTCTGGTTGACGGTCAGGCTGGCGCTGTTCGGTTGAAGGGGCGGATCGCTGTGGATCCCCGGGCCCCTCTGCACTTGTTGGATATCCTGATACTGATAACCGGTGCTGAGGCTGACCCCGACCCTGGGGCGATAACCCGACAAGGCCTGCGGCACGTTTTCGTCGGTCGAGCGCACCTGGGCGCGTTGTGCGTTGAGCTGCGGATTGTTCTGATAGGCGCGCACCAAGGCGGCCTCGATCGTGTCCGCCAAGGCAGGCGCCGGCCCTGCAAGCGCCAGCAGCAGGACCGAAACCGCAGCTCCGGTGAAGAGCTTCACCCCATGCATCCCAAAAATTCCGTTCATCTTAACGCCCGACTCGTGCCCGCGAGCTGGGTGACGTCTACCGAGTGGAGTCGTTGCCCCGTCGCAACATAGGACGCGGATTTGCGCAACGGAACTACCTGAAGGCAGTTCCCGGTGGAAACTCTTCACGTGCAGCATCCCGGCCACACTTCTGATTCAGAATGGTATTTTAACGGGCTTTGGGCGGTCAGAAGACGAAGCTGGCGGCCCGTTCCAGCCCGGGAAGCACCGGGGCTGCGGCATCGAACAGCGCCCGATGGCCGAATTCGCCGTGGGTATGGGTCACGATCATGGCCCGCGGCGGCCTGGACTGGGCCGAAACGCCGAGTAGACGCCCGCCCTCCTTCAGCTGCCCGAGCAGCCCTTCCGGGATCACTTCGGTGGCGCCATTGAGGATGATGACGTCATAGGGAGCGGCAGACGCATCACCTTCGGTGCAGGCCGCAGCCTTGCAGGTGACATTGGCCATGCCGGCCAGGGCGTCCTTGGCCTTCGCGGCCAGGGCCGAATCGCATTCCGTCGCAGTGACCTGGCGGGCAAGCTTTGCGGCCAGCGCGGCGAGGTATCCCGTGGCGCAGCCGACGACCAGCACGTTGTCGTCCTCGCCGATCTCGGCGGCCTGGAGCAGCTTGCCGGTCAGCGCCGGCTTGATCAGGAAGCGCTTGGCGCCACCCTCGCTCACGTCGAGATCGAGGTCGAGATAGGCCAACGCCTGCCGCACCGCCGGCACGAACGCCTCGCGCGGAACCGTGAGCATGGCGTCGAGGACGCGGCGATCGGTGACGTCATTGGTGCGCACCTGGCCATCGACCATTTTGAGGCGCGCGGTCGAGAAACCGGACATTTGCGGACCCTGCAATGCGGACGATGCCGCGGACGGAAGTTGGCGGCATCTTTGGAACAGGCTCCGCGAAAACGCAACACGTCCGTGCGCCCGGGCAAAGCCGGAGCTGCGCCGGTCACGGCTTGAGCAGACGCTGGACTATTCGATCGTGACCGCGAGCCGGCCGATAAGGGCTGCGACCTCGTCGAGCCGGGTCGAATCGGGCGTCTCGACTGCACGCGCCAGGCGGGCGAGGCATTCATCGTCGCTGAGCTCTGGAAGGTCGGCCGGCAGAATCGAGGGGGCCATGTGGGCACGGTCGATCTGGATGTCGGGCATGGGAATCAGCTCCGTAAGAGTCCGGCCCACGGAAACTCGATTCGAATTAAGTCGATTTGGCGCCGCCCCCGTGGCGCGACGGCGAGCGCTCACACAAAAGCTTGAGCGATTCTACGCTGGATCGAGGCGATCGCTGCTGGACAGCACTTGAGCAATGTTGCTCACCGCATCAGGATGCGGATGTAAATCATTGCAAATGCGATGAAATTTGGCTCCCCGGGCTGGATTCGAACCAGCGACCATCCGATTAACAGTCGGATGCTCTACCGCTGAGCTACCGAGGAAAAGGGCGAACCAGTCGTTCGCGCGGGGTGCGTATAACAAAGCCGCTTGCGCTTGCAAAGGACGAATTCGTCATCATCCGCAACGCGCCTGAGGAAGGGCCGCCGGGCGGCCCCTCCTCCGCGGCATGTCAGGTTACTCGGCGACGAACGAGGTCGTCTTGGTGCCGGGGTCGTAGCGCAGCCGCAGCGCGGTGAACTTGCAGAGGTTGACGTTCTTCCACAGCACCGACTCGTCATAATTCTGCCAGTCGACGCGGATGTTCCAGACACATCCCTCATCATCGTCGTCGAACTCGACATAGGTGCTCGCCTGGTTCTGCAAAACCTTGTCGAGCTCGTTGTCCCATTCGTCGAGGCCATCGTCCGGCGCATTGAAGCCCAGGAATTTGATGGCATAGCCGGTCTCGTTGACGACAGTGACGTTGCGGGCGTCGGCCGCGAAGGCCGTCGTGGTGGCAAGCATAAGGCCGGCGGCGATCAGTCCAGACAGAAAATACTTCATATGAAATCCCCCGATCGAAAAAGGCTCCAGTGCCTACGTCGATCGGCGCAGGCGCCACGGCAACCAATGGCGTTGCCTCAAGAAATCGTCCGGAGTGCGATCGAAAGGTTCAACACGCGATCGATCCGCACTCCGGCACGTTGCGCGACGCGAGACGCGCAAGGGGGTTCATATCTTTTGGAATTCTCCGCAGCAATGAATGGGCATTCATAGATCGGCGTTGTTTGTTTGCTCCGGTGCAGGCGCCGGCACCGCGGCGCCGTTGCTCTTTCCGGTGACCGCGCCGACCAGCGCTTTCACGGGATCGTCGCCCGGCGCAAAGCCGCTCTGGCGCAGGATCTCGTCGATCATCGGACGCAGCGCGTGCACCTTGAGCAGCTCGCCGGCAAGCCCCTCGCCGAAGCCGACGCTGCCGCCGCCTACGCCGCTGCCATTGCCGCCGAAGGCACCGCCGGTATGCAGGATGCGGACGTCCTTGAGGTTGGCGATCGGCTTCACCATCTCGGCCAGCGCCGACGGCATGGTCTCGATCCGCTTCTTGGCGATCTCGAAATCGATGACATTGCTGCCGAGCTTGTTCTGCGCCTCGTTCTTCATGGTGATGACGGCGGCCTCGGCCTCGCCGATGTTGCGGACGCCGACCGCCTTGATCTTGTTGGACTCGGCTTCCGCCGTCGCCAGCGTCTTGACGGCCTCGGCACGGTCGAGCGAGGCCTTCTTCTCGGCTTCAGCCGCGACGATCAGTTCGGTCGACTTGCGCTCGGCCTCGGTGCGGGCGGCCAGCACCTGCGTCAGACGGGCGCGATCGGCGACCTCGACGGCGCGCGCGGTCACGACTTTTTCCTCAGCCGAGACGGCCAACGCTTCGGCCGCCTTGGCTTCTGCCACGGCTTCCGAGGTCTGCTTGCTCTTGGACGCGATCTGGATCTCGTTCTCCTGCGTTGCGATCTGGATCTCGCGCTGGGCATCGGTTTTGCGCTTGTTGATGGCGAGATCGGACTCGATCACGGCGGTTTCCTTGACCTGCTTGGCGCCCGCCTCCTTCTCGGCAACCGCCCGGTCGGTATCGATGCGGGCATTCTCCTCGGTCAGGCGCGCGGTCTGAGTTGCGGTCGCGACCTCGGCGCGGGTGCTCGCGGTCTTGTTGGCGATGTCGCGCTCCTGCGACAGCTCGGCCTCCTTCTTGGTCCGCTCGATGCCGAGCGTCTGCTGCCGCGCCTCGAGATCCTTCTGTGCGATCGCCACCTCGTTGTCGCGGACGATGGCGTTACGGTCGCGGCGGCGGGTCTCGGTGATGGTCTTGAGCTGGGTCAGGCCTTCGGCGTCGAAGAAGTTTTCCGGGTTGAAGAACTTGACGTCGGTCTGGTCGAGCTTGGTGAGTGAGACCGACTCCAACTCGAGGCCGTTCGATTTCACGTCGGACTCCACGGTCGCCTGCACGTGCTTGACGAAATCCGAGCGCTTTTCCTGGAGCTCAAGGATGGTCATGGTCGCTGCCACCGACCTCAGACCGTCGACGAATTTTGCCTCGACCTGGTTGCGCAGCGCCTCGGCGTCGTTGGTCAGTGCGCCCAACGTCTGGCTCGCGAGCGCAATGCTCTCGTCGTCGGGACGGACGCGGACGTAGAATTCGGCGACGATGTCGACGCGCAGGCGGTCCTTGGTGATCAGGGACTCCCGCTCCTTGCGTTCGACGGTGAGCCGCAGCGTCTTGAGGTTGACGCTGGCATAGGAGTGGAAGATCGGCAGGATCATGGCGCCGCCGTCGAGCACGACCTTCTTGCCGCCGAGGCCGGTGCGCACGAACGCCTCGTCGCGGGTGGCGCGTTTGTAGAGGATGGTGAAGACGATCCCGAGGACGACGATCAGCGCGACGCCGATCATGGCCGGGACTGCGATGTCGAACATGACTTGCTCCAATAAATGACTTGCTGGGTGCTTAGAGATGGCTTGTTAGAGTCGGCTTGGACGGCTTGAGTTCATCCTCGGCCCTGACCGCCACGAAGCGGGTGTCGTCGCGATCGACCAGCAGGACCATGGTTCCCTGCGGCAATGGTCCCGACGCGGGCGCCGCAACCGCCCAGACGAAATGCCTGTTGCCGTGGATGTCGGCGACGCTGACGCGGCCGGGCGGTCCCTGGTCGAGCGGACCGATGACGACCTCGCCGACGCGGCCGACGAGATCGCCGAGGCCGACGGCATAGCTTTCATCCTTGGGAATGAGGCGCGCGATGGCACCGCTGGCGGCGCGGACCAGCGGCACCGACACCACAACGGCCCCGGCTGACGCGACCGTCGCCGGCAAGGGACCGGCGACCATCCGCGCGATGTCCTGGATCAGGAATCCAGTGATGGAGAAGGCGCCGAGGGCCAGCAGCAGGAAGATCAGCAGCGGCACGCCACCGACATTGACCCAGGAGATGGCGTTGATGACGCCATTATCGCTGGGGTGACTGAAATCGATGCTGGTGCCGAGCATCTCGCTCAGCGAGGCTCCGACCAGCATCGAGACCACTTCGATCGAGCCGACGATGAGGATCATGGCCGCCGCAACCGCGAACGGCCTGACCTCCGGCGCCATGACGTGTTCGAGCAGTGCGCTCATGACACGGCACTCAGGAGCGCGACTTCAGCCGCGCCAGCCTCGCTGCAATTTCCTTGTCGCGATGGAGCGCACTGAGCTCGTCGATGTCGCTCGAATAGGGGATGCTGGCGGGCACGCCGGTGGCCCGCGCCACCGCCCTGCCCGCGCGCAGCGCCTTCGCCGCCGCGGAAGCGCCACCGGATTTGCGCGGCGACGCCGAAGCCTGGTGGCTGGCGTGAGCCTCGCTCTTTTCGAGATCGACGCGGCGCTGCTCGGCATCTTGCAGCGCCGACAGCACTGCGCGGAGCGAGGTGACACATTGCTCGATCTTCTCGTTGTTCTCGTCGATGGCGCGGGAGAGCACCTCGAACTGCGCCTCCAGATCCATCTGCCGCGCGATGCCGGCACGGGCGAGATCGTCGCGATTATCGGCGATCGCGCCCTCGATCTTGGCGGCGAGATCGGTCATCTCGCGCTCGATCTCGGTGCGGCGCGCGTTGAGGCGATATTCCTCGGCGCGTGCGGAGGCGAGCGCATCGCGCGCCTCGCTCTCGGCGCGCTCGATCTCGCGGATGGCCTGTCCGACCACCTTGATCTTGTTCTTGCCTTCCGCCTGCTCGATCGCGTCGTAAGCGATCCCGGCGATCAAGCGCCCGACCCGGGACAGGAAGTTGTCGGGGGCGGCAGCGATGGTATCCATAGCGTTCTCCTCCTCTGGCAGACTGTTCGGCGTGACGCCGTAGTGAACTTCGAAACCGTCGTCGGTGCGGATCAGGTGCGCGGGCACGCTCTGCCCCCAACCCTCGGCATAGCCGGCATAGTCGAAGGGCACGCTGAAGCGTCCCTGCACGGTCGCAATCGAGATGGTCGCCGGGCCCTTGATCTTGGCGAGCTTGTCGTCGAGCGGCAGGCGGCGGCCGGCCGCGGCGCGATAATCGGCGCGGTCGCGCAGGCCGAGCGTCACCAGCCGCGAGGGCAGCGCGGTCTCTTTGCGGATCGGCTCATAGGCATGGGCGTGCAGCAGCACGACGTTGGAGCCGACATTATGGGTCCGGGCGACCTCGTCCAGGATCTCCATCATGCGGTCGTAGGCCTGGAATGTCGCCTCCATGGCGGCCCTGGCGGCCGGGTCAGGGGCAAGCCTGTAACGAAGCGCAGACGGCGCGTTTCGGGGCGACGGGCTCATGGAAAGCACTAAAGCACCATTTTGGTGCTTTAGGAAGAGGAAGGTCAATCACGTTCCGCTGATCCTGATGCACTCTACCGTTAGTCGCGGTGGCTAGGGCCGACGTTCAAGGCCGCTCTCTGTTTGCAAAGGTCCCGTGTCCCGGCTTAGCGCAGCAACGCTTGTTGCGTTGCTGCGCTAAGCCGGGACCCACGCCGCGGCCACCGCTCTGAGACGTGTGGACTCCGGTAAGTCTGTCGATCGGGGTGGGCTTGGGGCACCTGGCAAGCGAGTTACCCTCGGTGGTGGTGGCTGGAAAAGGCCGTGCGGCTTTCCAATGAGTATGGCCGCACGGCCTGGAAGCGGTGATCAGAAGATCTTGGCCGCGCTCTGTAGCGTGACCCAGACGCCCCAGACTAGCGGGATGCCGACAAAAGCCCAGAACAGGACCGCCTTCAGGTCTAGTCCGCCAAGCCCGATTCCAAACGAGCCGGAAGGTCCCGATGCGCTCGCGCTTGCTGCGGCCGCCTGCACGTTTGCGACGCCCGTCTCGCGCATGTGCCACTTTGGGTTGACCGGCCTGATCAGGTAATTGCAGATCAAACCTGCGAACAGCATCGCACACAGAATATACATCGTGGTGTTGTAGAGCTGGTCGGACTTGACGCCAGCCGCCAGCTGGAATTCGCGGATATAGTTCACCACGACCGGGCCGATAATTCCCGCCGTCGACCATGCAGTCAGCAGACGGCCGTGGATTGCACCGACGTATTGGGTACCAAACATGTCGGCAAGATAGGCCGGAACGGTCGCAAATCCACCGCCATACATCGACAGGATGATGCCGAAGCCGAGGACGAACAGCAGCTTCGAACCCATCGCCGCGAACGTCGGCGCCAGCGCATAGAGAACGATACCGAGGATGAAGAACGTGTAATAGGTGTTCTTGCGGCCGATCTTGTCGGACAGGGACGCCCAGAAGAAGCGACCGCCGATGTTGAAGAGCGACAGCAGACCAGTGAAGCCGGCCGCGATACCCGCGATCGTCGCTTTCTGGGCGACGGTCAGTTGATTGAAGCCGACATCCGGCAATCCAATCAGCTTGCCCGCGAAGATTTCCTGGAGCATTGGCGAAGCCATCCCGATCACGCCAATACCCGCCGAAACGTTCAGGCAGAGCACCCACCAGATCAGCCAGAACTGGGGAGTCTTGTGCGCGTCCTTGAGGTGTACGTTATACTTCGAGATCATCGTGTTGGTCTCGGCCGGCGGCGCCCACCCCTCCGGACGCCAACCCGCCGGCGGCAAACGATAGCGAAAGGCGCCGATCAACATGAACACGAAATAGATGACGCCCATCGCAACGAAGGTCTCCCACACGCCGACCGAGGTCGGCGACCTGAAATAGTTCATCAGAAGGCTTGCCAGCGGCGCGCCGATCATGGCGCCACCACCGAAGCCCATGATCGCCATGCCGGTCGCCATGCCGCGTCGATCGGGAAACCATTTCACCAGCGTCGACACCGGCGAGATATAGCCGATGCCGAGACCAATGCCGCCGATGACACCCGAGCCCAGCCACAACAGCCAAAGCTGGTGCGTGTAGACGCCGATCGCCCCAAGGAAGAGGCCGCCGCACCAGCACAAGGCGGAGACGAGCCCGGCCTTGCGCGGCCCAACCCGCTCCAACCAGCCACCCCACACCGCTGCGGCGATGCCGAGAAGCACGAAGAACAGCGTGTACATCCAGCCGAGGCTCGCAACCCTCCAGTCACAGGTCGTTGTGAACAATTCCTGGACGAGCGTCATGTCGGGACAGGCCTTCGGTGCCGTCAGTCCAAGCGCGCGCGACAGCGGCAGCCAGAACACGCTGAAGCCGTAAGCCATGCCGATGCAAAGGTGAACACACAGCGCGGCTGGCGGGACCAGCCACCGATTGAAGCCCGCTCTCGCAATCGTGCGCTCCCTGTCGAGAATGCCGCCTCCGGAGCGAGGCATGGCTCCAGCGCTACTGATCGTCGTCATCGAGATTATTCCCCTGTAATTTCCAAATACCGGGCGGGTCTGCCGCCCACGATCCCTGCATTCAACTCGCAGTGCGAGCTTGATTGCAGCCGGCACACCATCGAGACGCGTAGGATCGTTAAGCGCATTCGACAGACCGCAACGGATATGCCCGGATGTGCAGGCTGCGGGTGCTTGGTCCTTCGAGTTCGCAGCGGGCGCCGCGAGGCACGACAGAACTCCGCAATTGCTTGCGGAGAAACCGATCGGCACTGGAATTCAATGTGTGTCGATACGATGGCGAATTTCGTTGAGGGCGGACAGGATCGAGGAGGAAATGAGACTCCCCTTCTGGTGTCATCGCCCCCGCGCGGCGCAAACCGGAGGAATCAGTCTGCTTTGTCCCGAGTCGCTCAAGTTGCGATCGGACACCGGTGCGAGGGTCGATGAGAAATCAATGCCACCGGCGAACGCAAGCGAGGTTGGTCTGATCGACGATCATGACTGGTGAGTGCTCGCCGTCGAACTGATCTCGTGGTTGAAGAGGGAATATGCCGAAGCCGTCGATTTGTCTCTGTGAGGCGGAGCATCGGACGGGTTGCAGCTGCATCCGGTGCTCCGATACTCACTCAAGCTCGAGGGACTTGTAGCGGCCGTTTTCGTCAATCGCCGTTCCCCAGATCTTGTGCGACGCCTGGTGTTCGGCACGGCTGAAATTGAGAGAAGTGCCGAGGCCCAGATCGAGATTGTGCGTATTCTCAAGAACGTCGATCAGTCTTTCAGTATCGAGCTGCGCGCCTGTCCGTTTGAGTGCCTGGATCAAGACGTTGGCGGCGATATAACCTTCAAGCGACACGTAGTCCGGCGCCTCTCCCGGAAAATATTTGGCGAGCGCATTTTTGTATTCGAGGACAGCGCTGGAATAGCCGCCAACCGCAGGCACCACCTGTGTCACGATGACGCCATTGGCGAAGCGCGGCCCAAGCAGCATCAATTCATCGGCAAGTGCGGTGCTGCCCACGAACGAGACGTTGGTGTAAATCATTGCAGGAAAAGCATCGCGCGTCTTCTCGATGAACTTGGCGGCGGCCCGGTAGGTTGCAACCATGACCACGGCTTTGATCGTGCCCTTTTGCGCCTTCAGCTGATTGACCGCGTCGTCGACGTCCACCGTATTCCGCTTGTAGTTGAGCCGGAGAATGGAGCTGTCGTTCAGGCCGAGCGAACGAAACGCCTTTGAGACGCCCGTAAATCCGGCATCACCATAGGAATCTTGCTGGGCGAATACGGCGATTTGTCGGGGCTGCAGCCGGCGCAGCTTTATCAAGTAGCGGACGGCGGCGTCGGTCTCCTCCGCGTAGCCCGCGCGATAGTTAAACACATACCGATCGGGAGGGTCGTTGCGCAGAACATTCGCCCCCGTGAACGCGCCGAAGAACAATGCCCGCCGCTCGAGCGCGTAGGGTACTGCGACGGCAGCGGTTGGCGTTCCCACATTTCCTATGAAGCCGAAGATCTGATCCTTTTCGTAGAGTTGCTTCATGGCATCCACAGTCCGCGTCGGCTCGTAGCCATCATCCGCCGAGACCAGCCGGAGCGACCGGCCCTCCACGCCGCCGGCATCGTTGGCCTGATTGAAAGCGGTATCGATCCCGAGTTTCATCTGCCGCCCGAGTTCCTTCGCCGGACCGGAGAACGGTGCCACCATCCCGAACCGGATTTCGTTCGCGGTCACTCCGCGCGCGGAGGAGGCGAGAGCCGCTCGCGGCAACGACGCCGTGGGCGCCGTCGCGGCAGTGACTGGCGCCGTCCCGATCGCGTCGATCAGTGATGCCGACTTCCCGGCAAGCGACTGTTCGAGATCGGCAAGCTGACGTTCCGCCGTTCTGCAATTGGTCCGGCCTGCGGTCAGAGCATTGCGGCCATCCGCGACATTGCGATCGAACAGCTGCGAGAGACCGTCGCGGTCGGTCTCGTTGGACGCGTTTGCCTTGATCACCGCCTGGAATTTGTCGACGATGAACTGGATCCGAGGGCGCGCGACGTCCGGGCACGCCAGCGCCGAACCAACGATCGGCCCCACGCGGCCCGCCAAGTCGCGCACGACATTCAAATTGTCGCCAGGCGCGGCGCCCGCGGCGGTCGTGAACAAAGCGCCAAGTGCAACCGCTATCCAGCGCAATCGCGAGTTCTGCACGATCGTCAAGCCATATCCGATATCGCGCATCGTCGCTGTCTCCGTATATGCCATTTCAATCATTGCGACGTCTCGGCGGAACCGGTCTTTTGGCGCCATTCCATGAATTGCTGAAGTAGCTGTTCGGACTGCTCGGGCGTAACGGTTTGGCCGGCGCTTTGCTGTGGCCGCGCGGTTTTCATCGACTGCACGGCCGCGGCGAAGGACGCGGCGATGGCGGACTCCTGTTGAGCCTCAACCTTCAGGGCAAAGAACAGCGCCGCGACCGCCGAGACGCCAACGGTCGCCACCACGAACAACGTCTTGCGCCCATTCCGAACGCGCCGCGGCGTCGAAGGCTTCTCCATGACCTCAGGCTCGAGTGGCCGACGCAACGATTGGTAGACTGCATTCTCGAGCGCCTCGACTGAAGCGCGCCGCTCAGCGGGGGCCTCGTCTGGTTCGAAGTGCAGGTCGTCAAGAGCGGATAGTGGCGACCGTGGCATCTCGCGAATTCGGCGGGGCGCATAGTAAAGTGGATCATGGGGGGTAGTTCGGTCTTGCTCACTCAAGGGACTCATACGCTAATCCTGTGATGCTCTGTTGTTGTGAATTGGCGCTTTTGCTGCCCTCGGAAAAGCTGAAAGCAAAGAGGGCGGCACACAGAAAATCTCTGTCGTCCCGGTCGAACCGCAACCATCGATTGGCAGAGAACTCAAGATGTCGGATGCCGATCCAACATCGCGGGATGCGATACGCATCTGACCGCGAGAATAACCCCGAACCTTCACCGCCCCGCCGGTCTCCGTTGCCTCACTTTCGACATCTATCCGCTTGCCGGCGCAAATGGTGTGGAACCTCACTCCGACGTGATGCAGCTAGCGCGCGATTAAGTTCGAAACGAGGCCGCAAGTTGGCTGCAATGGTCCTTGGAACTTTTGACGGACGCATCGGCATCTCCGAAATCCTGGTTTCCGCTCCCCACTCGTGATTCAATCGAAGTGACCCAGATCGGTCCCATATGATCGCCGGAGAGGTCTGGAGCTGTCGAGCGCACCACTCGTGGATGCGCCGCGTCCGGGGCACGAGACGGAGGTCGTGAGGCTCCCTCTACATCATCATTGCGACGAAGCTCTTGCGACGAAGCAATCCAGAGTCATTCCGCGGAAAGATTCTGGATTGCTTCGCTTCGCTCGCAATGACGGCTGGACGCCTCACCTCTCGCCCTAACTTGCATCTCAACACGCAGACATAGATCCGCACCCTCGCGGCTTGGTTCGCCCGAGCGTTGCTTCATCTCGACACCCTCTTCTGTCAGAGGGCGAAGGGAAGACCGGGTGCCGGCTGGCACCCACGGTCCATTGTGCGAAGGATGCGCTACGAAATTTGCACAGCGGCATACAGGTGACGCCGGAAACAACCCGGCCTTCCCTGCGCAGTGGCTTTACGGCTTATGCCGAGCTCTCCCCGGGGAGCGATGCACTATTGCCCCCGTCGCCTTGCAGATGGCTGATGTGCCCACCCGGTCGGGCAGCACACATCACCGCAAGACTTGGCGCACAGACCCCGGGCGCCAGGACGACACGGTTTTACCGTACGCTGACCGCACCGGTCGTATGCGCGAGATCGTCGCTCACGGTTTCCCGCCCTGCGATCCTCATCGCGCCGACGCGGCCTGCGTCCACCGCCATTCATCCCGCGTTTCGTGACGATCGCGATACGCCCCTCTGACAGGGATGAGGTGAAACAGGACTACGACAAAGCCGAATTTCGGTAAAGTAGAATCTTTTTGCGTGAACTGATTGACCCGCAAATTGGGTGTTTTGCCCATCGGGTGCCGCAAGGGCTTGTAGTCTTGTAGCCCGGATGAGCGAAGCGACATCCGGGATTCGTGCGAGCGGCGGTCCCGGGGATCGCTTCGCTCACTGGGCTACGAAAGCCGAGCTCACGGCCGACGGCACACCAGGTCGATCTCGATCAGCGCGTCATAGGCAAGTCCGGTGACGCCGACGCAGGTGCGGGCCGGCAGCCGATCTGACGGAAAGAACGTGCGGTAGGTCTCGTTCATCGCGGCGTAGTCCTCCTTGAAGCGCGTCAGATAGATGCGCGTCATCACGACGTGCTCGAGGCCGAGATCGAGGCCGGCGAGAACCACCTTCAGGTTCTCCATCACCGCACGGGTCTGGGCGACGATGCCGTCGGGCAGCATGCCCGGCGTCTGCGGCGTGTCCGGCATCTGGCCGGTGACGAAGACAAAGCCATCGGTCTCCACCGCGTGGCTGAACGGCGCGACCGGCTTCGGTCCGCCGCTGATCATGTGGAATTTCACCTGAGATATCCTTGTTAAGTCGCGTCCTGAAACAGGCGCTTGCTGAGGATGGCGTGCACGCCCCAATTACCGTCGACGACTTGCGTGACGCCGAAATCGACGGCCGCCGACATCAGCGCGATCGCCTCGTCCTCGCTGAGGCCTTTGACGTTCATCAGGAAGCGCCGCATCTTGCGGAAGGCATCCTTCATGGCGAGGTCGAGAGAGGATTTTGCGTAAACCTCGCTCTGGCCCTGCGCGCCGAACTCGGCGAGGTAGTTGGGGTGGCTGAAGCCGGTCAGCACCCAGTCGGTCGCGGTCTCGATCAGGGGATAAGAGAGATCGGCATAGGGCTGACCGGCGAGATCGGCCTTCTTGTGCAGGATCACCTCGAATGTGCCGGTCATCGAGCATTCGATCGCGGTGCCGCTCAATTCGCCGTCGCCTTGAGCTGCGTGGGGATCGCCGACGGACAGCAGCGCGCCGGGCACGGAGACCGGAAGATAGACGGTCGCCCCCTTCCCCAGCCGCCAATTGTCGAGATTGCCGCCGAAATAGGACGGCGGCACTGAATCGACGAAATCGACCTCGCGCGGCGCCACCGCGATGACGCCGAAATGCGGCCGCAGCGGAATGCGGATGCCGTCGAGCACGGCATGTCGGCGCTTGATCGTGCCCGATACGACGGGGACGCCGGGATAGTCGTAGGTGGTGTGGACGACGCCAAACGGATCGGTCTGCGGCTCCCAGCGGTAAGAATAGAGCGCGCGAGCGTGCGGAGCTTTCTCGTCGTCGAAAATCTCGTAGATCGTGACGGCCTCGCGCGGCTTGGGGCCCCCGAGAAACTCGTTGTAGTGATAGCCCCACCATGCCGCGACGGAGGAGCCGAACACACGGCCGGCGTAGTCGGGATTGTTGCTCGCGCGCGGTACGATGTCCAGGATACGGACCTCCAGCACATCGCCGGGCTGGGCATCCTTCACCGCAACGGGCCCGGTGCAGATGTGCACGCCAAACCCCTCGCCGGCACCGCGGCCGAACACGCTGGCATCCATTGGCCCGGCGCCGCGGCGATCGACGTTCTTCCTGTCGCGCGTCCAGCCGAACACGCTTTCGGCGCCGGCATCGCCCGCGATCATCATGTCGGGAGCATCAGAGGCGTGCTGCGTCAGCGTCTCGATGGTGATGCTATCGCCGGAAGCAATCTCGATCTGCGGCGGCAGCGAGCGGCTGAAATAGCCCCAATGAACGCGGCTGGCCTCGACCGGGAGGTGGTGGTGCCTGCGCTCGGCCGTCGTCCGTTCTTCGGCGCCGGGACGCGCAATGCTGCTTCGGGCCTCCACGCTCTGATGCGCGCGCAATTGTGCCAGCGCCTCCTGCGGCCAGCCGCGCTGTCCCGCTGCGCCATGCTGTGAGGTCGCCCGCTCCGCCTCCTGCTGGCGGAACTCGCGCGGCGGAAGGCCGAAGCGATGGCGAAAGGCGCGGCTGAAATGCGCGGAATCGCCAAAGCCGTATGCGTAGGCGATCTCCGAGATCGAGCGATGTGCCTCGGTCGGGTTGGACAGGTCAGCCCAGGCCCGCTGAAGCCTGCGCTCGCGGACATAGTGGGTAAAGTTATCGCCGACTGTCTCGAACAGTTTTTGCAAGTACCGCTCGGAAATGCCCTCGGCCTGCGCCACGCGCGCCGGCACCAGATCTGGATCGTCGAGCCGGCGCTCGATGGTCTGGCAGATCCGGTGCAGCAGCGCAGCCTGGGTCGCGCTCGATCCGGCGTCCGAGGTCGAGGCCGCAAGTTGATGCGCGAGTGTCAGCAGGAGGTCGACGAGAGACTGCGCGACCGAATTCCATTCGGCATCGCTCAATGTGTCGAGCGTGCGCGCGGTGGCGTCCAACAGGCGTGAGAACACATCGGCAAAGCCGCTGGGCGGGACGACGCGGGGCTCGCCGAGCCGCGGCTTGCCCGAGAGCCGTCCGTGCAGTGCTTTTGAGGTCACCGACAGCACGACTGCGCGCATGTCACGCTGGAACACGATACTCCAGTCGCCGTTGCGCGGCAGCAGCAGGAGATGGCCGACGGGAACGATGCGATGGCCGCCAGCGCTCTTCAGCACCATGCCGTCCTCGACCGGCATCAGCGCGATCGGAAGGTCGTCATGCGCTTGCGCGAGCGGCGCGACGCTCTGCGCGCCCGCGGCCATGCGCGTCAGCGCAACACCCGCGGCGTGGCGATGCGATGCCGTCGCGTGCCCGTCGAAGAAGCTGTGGCCGCCCGCCGGTTGCAGCCCGACCGCGGCCAGCACGTCCCGCCAGGCTTCGGGGCGGTCGTCTTGCGCGTAGGACTCGCTCGTGAACGGACGGAAGCTCATCGGATCGACCCAGATTGCGGTCGATCGAAGCAACCTCCGTGCCAGCCGCACGCGATCATCCGTCGCCGCGACGGGCCACAGGCGGGGCTTGTCCTTCACGCGTTCATCCCAAAAACGGAATGTCTGTCAATGCATTAGTCGCATCGGAAAATGCTCTTGCGGATCGTGCCGTGGACGCCCCAATTGGCGTCGACGACCTGGGTGACGCCGAAATCGGCGCCGACCGACAGCAGCGAGATCGCCTCGTCCTCGCTCAGGCGATGCACCGTCATCAGGAATCTCCGGAGTTTGCGGAACGCATCGCGCATCGCACGGTCGAGGCTCGAATGATTGGCAATCTCGGTTTGCGCATCGGCGCCGAGCGCGGCGAGATAGTTCGGATAGGTGAAGCCGTAGAACGACCAGGCATGGTCGGTCTCGAGCATGGGATGGTCGAGGCCTTCGAGATGGGTGCCGGCCAGATCAGCTTTCTTGTGCAGGATGAACTCGAAATCGCCGGTGAGTGAGGTCTCGATCGCGGTGCCGCCGAGCTCGCTGTCACCTTGGGCCGCATGGGGATCGCCGACCGAGAAATAGGCGCCGGGGACTGCGACCGGATAGAACATCCGCGCGCCCTTGCCGATGCGCCAGTCATCGATGTTGCCGCCGGTGTAGCTCGGCGGGATCGAGCTGACGAAATCGGCTTCCGACGGCGCGAGGCCCATGGTGCCGAAATGCAGTCGCGCAGGCACCTTCACGCTGGAGAGGATGTTCTCGCGCTTTTTGATGGTGCCGTGGTCAACGCGCACGCCGGGATAGTCGATGGTCGGGTGCACGATGCCGTCGGGGTCCGTCTGCGGCGTCCAGACGTAGTTGTAGACGGCCTTTGCGTGGGGCTCGCCCGAGGTGTCGAGCTCGAAGATGGTCACGACCTCGCGCGGCTTCGGCTCTTCGATCAGGTCGTGATAGTGAAAGCCCCAGTTCGCCGCGACATTGGAGCCGAAGCAGCGGCCGGCGTGGCAGGCGCTGCAGCTCGGCCGCGGCCGGACATCGAGGATCCGCACCTCCAGAATGTCGCCGGGCTCGGCCCCTTCGATCGCGACCGGGCCGGTGAGCAGATGCACGCCGATCCCCTCGCCCGCGCCGCGGATGAACGGGCCCTCGACCGGGCCCGAGCCGCGGCGCGCGACTGCCTTGTGCTCACGCGTCCAGTGGAACACGCTCTCGGCGCCGGGATCGCCCTGGATCATGCGTTCATAATCGTCGTTGGCATGATGCGTCAGCGTCTCGATAGTGGCGCGGTCTCCCGAGCGTAGCGTCAGAGCCGGCGCGACCTTCTTGGAGAAATAGCCCCAGTGAACGGTCTTGGGCGAAACCGGCAGCGTCACATGCTTCATGAGGTGGCCTCTTCGGGGGTCTTGAACGTGATGGAGAGAGCGCTCATCGCACCGCCTCTGGAGTCTTGTCGGTTTCCATCACGCTGAGGAAACGCGCGGTCAGCGGATTGCGGGGATTGGAGAGCACCTCGTGCGCCGGTCCCTCCTCGATGATCGCGCCGCCGCTCAAGAACGCGACACGGTCGGCGACCTCGTCGGCAAAGCGGATCTGGTGTGTCGAGATGATCATGGTGAGGCCGTCATCGATGGCCAGGCGGCGGATCACCTCCAGCACCTCGTTGACGAGTTCGGGATCGAGCGCCGAGGTCGGCTCGTCCAGCAGCAGCACGCTCGGGTTCGGTGCCAGCGCGCGGGCAATGGCGACGCGTTGCTGCTGGCCGCCGGACAGATGTCGCGGCAACGCATCGGCGCGATGCGAGAGCCCGACCCGGTCGAGCAGCTCGGCGGCGCGGCGTTCGGCATCAATGCGGGTCATGCCGTGGACCCAGCGCAAGGGACCGGCGATGTTCTCCTTGGCCGAGAGATGGGCGAACAGATTGAACTGCTGGAACACCATGCCGACGCCGACGCTGGCGCGCTCATTGGCAATGGCGCGCGGCGACAGCGGCTTGCCATCTTCGCCAAAGCCGAGGCGGCGGCCGCCGACGCGGATGGTGCCAGCGTCCCAGTTCTCGAGATGGTTGATACAGCGGAGCAGCGTGCTCTTGCCGGAGCCGCTGGGGCCGAGCAGCGCCACCACCTCGCCCACGCGTATGGTGAGATCGAGGCCGTCGAGCACCTTTTGCGGGCCGTAGCTCTTGGCGAGGCCCTTGGCTTCGACCGCGATATTGTTGCGCGCAATCGTCGCGGCGCGGCGGGCGCGTTCCTCGCGGGTCAGGGCCAGCGGCGGGGTGTCGGTCAGCTCAGCCGGTGCGGGCTCGGGATCGGCGCCAGCCGCATCGGCAAGGTCGAGCTTGGTGGCAAGTTCAACGCGGCGCCAGGGGAGATAGTCGGCGAGCTTCCGCTCGCGGCGCGTGGTGCGATCGAGGTCGAGCAGCCATTCGGCGAAGAGCTGGATGCCGCTGATGGTGGCGGTCAGCACGAGATACAGCAGTCCCGAGGCGAAGAAGATCGAGAAGAAGTCGAAGGTCGAGGACGCCAGCTGGGTCGATCGCAGGGTCAGCTCCTGCACCGCGACGACGGAAGCGAGCGAGGAGTTTTTCAGCGCGCTGACTGCCTCGTTGCCGAAGGCCGGGATCATGGTGCGGATCGCCTGTGGAGCGATCACCCGGCGCATCAGGATGGATGGCGTCATGCCGAGGGCCTGGCCGGCCGTCAGCTGTCCGCGATCGACGCCGAGTACGCCGGCACGCAGCATTTCCGCGATGAACGGCGCCTCGTTGCAGGCGAGCGCCAGGCCCGCGGCCAGCACCGCCGGCAGCTTGATGCCGATATGCGGCAGCGCGTCGTAGGCGAACACCATCTGGAGGATCAGGGGCGTGCCGCGGAAGATCACGGTGTAGCCCCGGGCGATCGCCGCCAGAGGCCAGAAGCGCGAGAGCTGCATGCCGGCGAGGATCAATCCGAGGATCAATCCGCCGCCGAGCCCGAGGGCAGTCACCTCGAGGGTGAGCTCGATGCCCTCGAGCAGATACGGCATGCTCAGGTAATGGAGGAACAGCGACATCAGTCAGCCGTCAGAATGTCCGGCTCCTTGAAGTTGTTCACGTCTAACCCATGCTTCTTCAGAAGCTCCATATGCGTGCCGGCCTTCTGCACCTCGATCAGCGCGGCCAGCACGGCGTCGCGGAATTTCGGCTTGTCCTTGGGAACGGCGATGCCGACCGAATACGGGATCGTCACCGCGATCGCCTTCTCCAGCTTGTCCGGATAGGCCTTCACTGCGCTGTCGACGGTGTTGACGTCGTTGATGTAGGTGTCGGCGCGGCCGGCGAGGATCGCCTGGATGCAGTTGGCGTTGTTGTCGTAGAGCTGGATGGTCGGCTCGGGCTTGCCGGCCTTCTTGCACTCCGGGATCAGCGCCTGGATCAGGGGCACCTCGACATAGCCGGTGTTCTCGGCGGCCGCCGTGCCGCACATCGACATGTTGATGCCGTTGATGCCCTTCGGATTGCCCTTGGCGACCAGCACGCCGTCGAACACCTTCGAATAGGTGATGAAGTCGGCGGCCTTGGCGCGCTCCTTGGTCGCGTAGATGTCGGAGATCACGATGTCGGCCTGGCCGGCGGCGAGCGTGGTCAGGAGCGCTGCGAAGGTCACCGGCTTGTAGGTCAGCTTGAAGCCGAGGCACTCGCCGATGGCCTCGCCGAGATCGATGTCGAAGCCGATATACTTGCTGGGATCCTTGGGATCGATCGTCTCATAGCCCGGCGTGTGCGGGTTGATGGCGTTGACGAGCGTCTTGCCCTTCCAGTCCGGATATTTCTCCTGGAGCGCGGCGCAGGCGGCCGGTGCGGCGGCGTGCGCGCTCAGCGGTGCTGCGGCGACCAGGCCGACAGCGATGGCGGCGCCGAGCATGAGCTTGCGCCAGCGCAATGTTGTGCGCGCCATCCCCTGCCGCGCCTGGGGCCCAACCGATTTCTCCATCTCGCCAGTTCCTCCGAAATGTCATGGCGCCTGCCATGGTCCAGTGTTCAGGAAGGAAGCGTGCGGGAGTGGGCCGCGAAAAGCTTGTCCGCGGGCGTACAAAAAATTGGACGGACGAGGCCCGCGATTTGGGCAAGGGGCTGCACAAAAACTGTTCGTGCGCGATGCACGCTACAGCACTCAATTCCGAATTCGGGCGAACCAAATTATCCTGAATGGCGCATCAATTAGCGCGACCCGAGAATCAGATGATGAAGTTAGTTGACAGAGATATGACGACAGACGACGGGAATGCGGCGCGCGGCCGACACATCTGCGTCCGGTATCCACAGCACTTCACAGGCTGTCCGCAGCATATCCACAGGCTGATCATGCCGGATTCGCGAGCCCGCGCAGGCCACTTGCTGCGCACAAAACCACAGGTCAGCTATGTCAGCCGCCGGCCTGATCGAACACGGTGCGGCAAGCCTCGCTCAAGCTTGACCGGTTACGGCGCAGGCAGGCCGTGATCGCGCGGACATTGGGGATTTCGCCGGCGCAGAGCCGGTAGACGTCGGGGGTGCAGGCCCGGCGCTGCTCGGGCGTCCCCTGCGCCTGGGCGGCGGAGGCAAACAGCGCCAGGAATAGTCCGACCGTCGAGGCGCGACGCGCCCGGCTCTTCACACCCGCAAACCGCAAGAACCTCGCCTTCATGACCAGTCTCCCGCTCTGCCCGACCGGCCACCATTGGCCGGTGTGTGAAGGCGTAGGAGAAATAAACCGCCGAGAATGTGATCTCTTTCACACTGGCGTTGCGCCCGGGCTGCCTAGATTTGCGCGGGGATTTTTCAGGAATCGCTAACCAATCGGGCCGCGATCGTCGGATCGTTAGAATTCGAACGATCGGCTCAATTTGGAAACAAACCGGCTTTGCGACATTCGCGCTCCGAATTGCCGGAGGGTGTGATGAGCGAAGCCGAATTCAACTTGCTGCTGGATGCCGTCCGGGACGCCATGGTCCATCAGGATTTTGAGCCCGCGGCGGAGGAGGAATTCGTGCCCCGCTCGTGGAGCTTCAACGCGACGCCCAAGGCTGCGAATGACAATGAGGGCGCCTGGCCCCTGCTGCCGTTTCCGGACGGCTGGTACGCGGCCGGCTGAGGCCACTTTCATGATGAGCCGATGCGCCCGCGAGTCGCGGGCGTTTTGCTTTTTGGCCAAGCGCCGAGCCCGGCGCGGCCGCGATCAGGTCTTGACGCGCTCCTCGCCGTCCTGCGGCACCCTGTCGGGGATGGCCGGCGGAAAGATGCTGTCATAGATCGCGCGGGCCTCGCGAATGAGACGGGCCCGCTCCAGCTCGGATTTCGGGACAAATCGGACGATGTCGCCCACGGCTGCTCCAGCGCTCGGGTGATGGGGAATGCATCGCTTCGCAGATGCGAAGTCTATGCCATCGGGCCTGAATCGCCGGGTTCCGCCAAGCCCCGGGCAAATCCGGTGGCGCCGCCCTGTCTCTCCTCGGCCAGCCCCAGGCAAAACTGCTCGAACTCCCGAAGCTCGTCGATAATGCGCTGATCCTGCCTCGTGGGCGCCGATCAGACTCCGACGCCCTACGCTCTCGCCAAGGCTGCCGAGCCCCCTGGTTCAGCTTCTTCGGTTTGCTGTCGGCGATCAGCTTCGGGAGGTACTGAAGAGCCTCGCTGTCGCGCCCACGGAAATATTCAATCGCGCGATTCGGCAGCACTCCTCGCGGAAGTGCCTCCTGAAATTCGGCAATAGGGCTTCAGGGTAGGCTTTCGCCGCAACCCTCCGACCGTCCTCGTAGACGTGGGCGTAAGTTGGCGTCGGTGTCTATACCGTGCCTATCCCTCAACCATTTGCAGTACATTCGGCCGTGCGAGATGTCGGGCACCATGTGCTCCGGCAGCGTGTAGCAGCGTATCACAATTGTCGGCCTGATAGTTCTCGTACCCACTGCGGGTCTCGCCATCACTTATGCGCCAGAGCCTTTCAGAACCAAAGTTCACGACTCGCTTGTAAACACGTCATTGGTTGGCGCTGCGTTCGTCGCACTCGAACGCGTGAAAAACGTAGCCCGCAAGTGGTGAGACTGGCGGCCCGCCAGCGTGAACCGGCGGCCTCGTGCCAGTCTCCCTCAGGGAAGCGGCGGCGCAGCACGTGCTTGATCGATCTCGGGCTGATCTGCGGCGCATTGACG
Organism: Bradyrhizobium genosp. SA-4 str. CB756; assembly: GCF_000473125.1. Lineage (NCBI taxonomy): Bacteria > Pseudomonadati > Pseudomonadota > Alphaproteobacteria > Hyphomicrobiales > Nitrobacteraceae > Bradyrhizobium > Bradyrhizobium genosp. SA-4. The sequence goes on from NZ_KI421499.1 coordinate 3,224,149, forward strand.
GCTGCGATCTCTGGGTGTTCATCTATCCTTTGACGTTGTGGTCCTGCGGAGTGGCAGCCATGGCACAGAACATCGTAGCCGGATGCGTCGCAGTAGCTTTGATTATCTTGGCGTTGATTGGCTACGCCCAAAAGCACCATCAATGTTGGAACGGGCACGTGGTCAAAAATTGGCGGCAAGGGCACGTGCTTATAACCCGTGAGCGCTGCGGATACCCTAGCCCTTCAATCTAACGGACCAAGGCGAACCGCGTCGTCAAATGAAAGCGCGGAACCGAAGCCCCGCGCCCTTGTCGTTTTATCGTCTGAGCCGGCGGGCATGCGCCGCCAGCCGCTGGCGGTCGCGCTTCCCAGTCCGCGGCGATGGTCGATGCCGCTCTGAAGGCAGCCGCGCGGACGCCGGAACCGAATGGTAGCAATCCGGTAGCAGTCCGCATCAGCGGAACGGATAGGGAATTATTTTTGCAAGTAATTTCAGAAGCTTGTGATGGAGGCCACGACCAGAATTGAACTGGTGTACACGGTTTTGCAGACCGTTGCGTAACCACTCCGCCACGTGGCCCCATAAGGGCGGACCAATATAGGGGATCAATGGCTTAGGCAACCCCGACCGGGTGCCTACGTCCTGGCGCCGCCGAGATAGCGGCCGAGAATTTCCTCAGTCGTGCCGCAAGCCGCGATCCGACCCTCCTCCAGCAGAATCGCGCGATTGCAGGTCGCCTTGATGAGATCGACGTCGTGTGAGGCCAGCACCAGGATGCCGGCGCGCGCGACGATCTCGTCGAGCCGCTGCCGCGCTTTCTTCCGGAACTGCTGGTCGCCGACGCCGATCCATTCGTCGAGCAGCACGATCTCGCCCTCGACCGCGGTTGCGACCGCGAAGGTCAGGCGCAGCATCATGCCGCTGGAATAGGTGCGCAGCGGCAGGTCGAGCCGGTCGCCGAGCTCGGTGAACTCGGCGATCTCCGCGCGGCGAGCGTCGATCTCGGCGCGGCGGGCCCCGATCACGAGCCCGCGCCGCATGATGTTCTCGTAGCCGGTGGCCTCCTCGTCGAAGCCGGCCGACAGGTCGAACAGCGACAGGCACCGGCCGTTGACGTCCACACTGCCCGCGGTCGGATGGTAGATGCCGGCGAGGACCCGCAGCAGCGTGGTCTTGCCGGCGCCATTGGCGCCGACGATGGCGAGACGATCGCCGGCGCGGATGTCGAGATTGACGCCGCTCAAGGCCGAGACGATGTGCGGGACCGCCGCATTCCGCCGCAGCGTCACGGCGCTGACGAAGCGGCTGCGCAGCGAGCGGTCGCGGAACGACAGCACCGGAAACGTCACCGAGACGTCGCGCAGGGAAATGTGGGCGGCAGTCGTCATGCGCGCCTCACAGCCAATACGCCACGCGATGACGGTATCGGGCGTAGCAGGACAGGCCGATGATTGCGACGACGCCGGCATAGAGCGCCCCGAGCAACCATTGCTCGGGATCGGTCGGCTGCGACAATAGCGGCCTGCGCACGAGATCGAGCAGCGTCGCGAAAGGATTGACGCGGACCAGCCAATGGAACGTCGTGCCGCGCACGGTCTCCTCGGTCCAGATGATCGGCGTGAGAAAGAAGACGAACTGCAATCCGCTCACGATGGCCGAGCCGATGTCGCGAAAGCGCGCGCAGAGCATGCCGAGCGCGACCGAGCCGCCGAGCAGCACGATGAGCAGGATCGCAAATCCGAGCACGACGAGCAGCATGCTCCAATGCAGCGGCCACGGCATCACCAGATAGAGCAGGACGACGATCACCAGATGATGGGCGAAGATGAGGACGTTGCGCGCGATCATCTGGAGCACATGCACGATCAGCGGCGCCGGCACCGCCTTGATCAGATGACCGGAGGCGACGAAGATGTTGGAACCCTCCTGCAGCGTGGTCGCGATCAGCGTCCACACGATCAGGCCAACGGCGAAGGGTGGCAGGAAAGCGGTGATATCCTGCTTGAACAGCGCCGCGTAAACCGTCCCGACGCTTGCGATCGTGGCGGCAAGCGTCAGCGTGATCCAGAGCGGGCCGATGACGGTGCGCCGGTAGCGCAGCGAAATGTCCATCAGCGCGAGCGTGCCCCAGCGATCGGGCCGCGCCGCCTGTGCCAGGATCTCCTTCGCTACGCGCTGAATTCGACGGCCCCTTCCGCTTCCGACTTTCCGATGCTGCAAACAGGATAGCAGAGCGCGGCCTGTCTGGCCGATGCTCTCTATCCGCCCGCCTGGCGCGGTGCAATCAATCGTACGGAGGATGTGGGCTGGAGTCAGGCTCGTTTGCGACGCCTGAAGTCGCGCCGGCGGCCCTTCGGCGCAGGTTTCGGCGCCAGTTCGGGCATCTCGGCCTGGACCTCGCGGTAGCGCGTTAACAGCCGTTCAAAACTCGCGTGCAGGATCTCGGCGATATCGGGGCGCCGCTCGAGGCCGGCCAGGATCGTCGCCGCGGCCTCGATGGTCGACAGGCCATCGCTGCGCGGCTCCTTGCGCAGGCGCCCGTAGCGCGAGGGATGCGCGGGGTTGAGGATGACGCGCTGGCATTTCAGCATCCAGGGATTGCGCCACCACAGCGCCTTGGCCTGGCTCCAGGTGCCGTCGAGCAGCACCACGCCTTCGAGCTTGCCGAGGATGGCGCGCTGGTTCTCGGCGATCTCGCCCTTGCGGTTGAGCGCGACAATCTCGCCCTCAGCCTCGAGATCGGCGGCGCGGGCCGAGCCGAGATAGAGCACGGCCCAGCGCGCGGCGTTCTCGACCGGCCGGCCAAGCGCCTTGGACAGGCTCGGCCATGACAGGCCGACGCGCACGGTGGCATCGGCAAAATGCTTCGCCAGCAAGCGCGCGGTGCCGAGCGCCCTGTCCTGCTCCTGCGGATGTTGGAGGATCAGCAGCGAGAGACGGTTCTCAATCGGCGTGACGCTGTCGCAGATGCACAGCGGCATTGGCTTCTGGCAATGCGGGCATTCGGGGATCGGCTCGGCCGGGGCTGGGTCTGTAAGGTTCGACATGACCGCCGCTATACGCTCAGCGCGGCACTTCAACAACCTATTCCGCCGGCGCAGGCAGCGGGCGTGGCTCGGAGCGGCGCCGCAGGCGGTCGATCAAGAGATAGATCACCGGCGTGGTGTACAGCGTCAGGATCTGCGAGACGAACAGGCCGCCGATGATGGTGATGCCGAGCGGACGGCGCAGCTCCGTGCCGGGACCGGTCGCGACAACAAGCGGAATGCCGGCAAACAGCGCCGCCATGGTCGTCATCAGGATCGGACGGAAGCGCGCCTGGCAGGCCTCGAAGATCGCTTCCGCCGAGGACAGGCCGCGCTGGCGCTCGGCATCCAGCGCGAAGTCGACCATCATGATGCCGTTCTTCTTGACGATGCCGATCAAGAGGATGATGCCGACGAAGGCGATCACCGTCAGCGGCGTGTTGGTGATCTGCAAGGCCAGCAGCGCGCCGAGGCCGGCCGACGGCAGCGTCGAGATGATCGTCAGCGGATGGGCGAGACTCTCGTAGAGCACCCCCAGCACGATATACATCGCGACCAGCGCGCCGAGGATCAGGAGCGGCTGGCGGCCGCTGGTCCTGGCGAAGTCGCCCGCATTGCCGTCAAAGCTGCCGCGGATGCCCTCCGGCATATGCAGCTCCTCGACGGCGCGCTGGATGTTCTGCGTCGCGGCCTGGAGCGGCACGTTGGGCAAGAGGTTGAACGACACCGTCGTCGAGGGGAACGACTGCGAATGGTAGACCGCGAGCGCGGCGAGCCCGCGCGTTGCATGCACCACGGCCGAGAGCGGCACCTGCGCGTCATTGGCGCCGGCGACGTAGATGCGGTCGAGGTTGGACGGGTCGACCTGGAATTTCGGATCGATCTCCAGCACCACCATGTATTGATTGCGCTGGGTGTAGATGATCGAGATTTGTCGCTGCGAAAACGCGTTGTTCAGGGCGTTGTCGATGTCCTGGACGCGGACGCCGAGCGCCGAGGCCTTTTGCCGGTCGATCGACAAGGTCAATTGAAGCCCGCCTGGATCGCGGTCGCTGGAGATGTCGGTGATGCCCTCGACGCTCTCCATGCGCTTGGCGACGATCGGCGCCCATTTTTGCAGCAGGCCGAGATCGGTGCTGCTCAGCGTGTACTGGTAGTCGGAATCGCTCTGCCGCCCGCCGGCGCGTACGTCCTGGGCGGCGAACATGAAGAGGCGGATGCCGGGCACGGGAAACAGAGCGCGCCTGAGGCGATCGATCACGACCTCGGTCGAGACGTGGTTGCGTTCCTCCGGCGGCTTCAGGCTGATGAACATGGTGCCGCGGTTCGAGGTCGCGGCGCCCGGGCCCCCTCCGCTGCCAACGGTCGAACCGATGCCGGCGACGGCCGGATCCTGCATCACGATGTCGGCGAGCCGCTGCTGCAGGCTGAGCATGGATTGGAACGAGATGTCGGCGGAGGCGCGCGTCGCGCCGATGACGAAGCCGGAATCATCGGTCGGGAAATAGCCCTTGGGCACCTTGATGTAGAGCGTCACTGTCAGCGCGATGGTGGCGAAGAACACCAGCAGCGTCAGCAGCGGAAACTCCAGCACGGTGCGCAAGGTGCGGGCGTAGAAGGCGACGATGCGCGACAGCGAGCCCTCGATCAGTCGGTCGAACAGCGTCGCGGTGCCGGAGGTGGTCTGCCGGATATAGTGGGCGCAGATCATCGGCGTCACCGTCAGCGACACCAGCGTCGAAACCAGGATCGCGAAGGTCAGAGTCAGCGAGAATTCGCGCAGGAGACGGCCGACGATGCCGTCCATGAAGATCAGCGGCGTGAACGCCGCGATCAGCGACAGGCTGATCGAAACGACCGTGAATCCGATCTGCTTTGCGCCCTCCAGCGCCGCCTGCATCGGCCGCATGCCGTGCTCGAGGTTGCGGAACATATTCTCGATCATGACGATGGCGTCGTCGACGACGAAGCCGACCGAGATCGCCAGCGCCATCAGCGACAGATTGTCGATCGAGAAGCCCGCCACCCACATGCCGGCGCAGGTGCCGGCCAGCGCCAGCGGCACCGAGATGCCGGCGGCGATCGTCGGCGTCAGCCGGCGCAGGAACACGAACACCACGACCATCACGAGGATGGCGGTCGCGAGCAGCGTCCACTGCATGTCGAGCACGCTGGCGCGGATCGTGCTGGTACGGTCGACCAGGGTGGAGATGTCGACGCCGGCCGGGATCCATTGCTTCAGCTCGGGGATCAGCGCCTTCACCCGGTCGACGGTGTCGATGACGTTGGCATCGCCCTGCTTGGTGATCTGGATCAGGACCGCCGGCTGCTTGTTGAACCAGGCGATGGAGCGGGCGTTGCGGACGGAATCCTCGATGTCGGCGACGTCGGAGAGCCGGACGAAATTGCCGTTGGAGCTCTTGATGACGATGTCGCGGAACTCCTTCGCAGTGCGCATCTGCTTGTTCAGCGACAGCGTCTCGCTCTGACGCTCGCCGTTGAAGATGCCGACCGGGCCGAGCGGATTGGCGTTGATGATCGCAGTGCGGACGTCGTCGGTGGCGATGCCGGCGTTCGACAGCGCGACGGGATTGAGCTGCACCCGGACCGCCGGCTGGTCGGCGCCCGACACGGTCACATCGCCGACGCCGGGCACCTGCGAGATGCGCTGCGCCAGCACCGTGTCGGCGACGTCGTAGATGGCGCTCGCCGACAGCGTCTTCGAGGTCAGCGCCAGCACGAACACGGGCGCGCCGGCCGTGTTGGCTTTCCGGAAGCGCGGCAGCGTCGGCAGGTCGCTCGGCAGGTCGACCAGCGCGGCGTTGATCGCCGCCTGCACGTCGCGGGCGGCCTTGTCGATGTTGCGGCCGATGTCGAACTGGAGCTGGATGTTGGTGGTGCCGAGCGACGAGGTCGAGGTGATCTGGTTGATGCCGGCGATCTCGCCCAGCCGCCGTTCGAGCGGCGAGGCCACCGTCGCCGCCATCACCGACGGATCGGCGCCGGGACGGCTGGCCGAGACGAAGATGGCGGGGAAATCGACGTTCGGGACCGAAGCGACCGGCAGGAACTCGTAGGCGACGACACCCAGCAGGAACAACCCGATCGAGAGCAGCGTGGTCGCGACCGGTCGGCGGATGAAGGGCTCCGAGATCGATGCCATCACTGCATCCCCTCGGTCGCGCCTGCGACCGGCGGGCCACCGGATTCGGCCGGCGGCAGCGCCTGCTCGAGGCGGCGGTTGATGCGGTCGAGCGCGAGGTAGATCACCGGCGTGGTGTAGAGCGTCAGCAGCTGGCTCAGCAGCAGGCCGCCGATGATGGAGATGCCGAGCGGGAAGCGCAGCTCGGCGCCGGTGCCGCTCTCGATCGCGAGTGGCAGCGCGCCGAACAATGCCGCCAGTGTCGTCATCATGATCGGCCGGAAGCGCAACAGGCAGGCCTGCACGATCGCTTCATTGGGCGACATCCCCTGCCCGCGCTCGGCCTCGAGCGCGAAGTCGATCATCATGATCGCGTTCTTCTTGACGATGCCCATCAACAGGATGATGCCGATCAGGCCGATCACCGAGAGGTCCTGTCCGCACAAGACCAGCGCCAGGATCGCGCCGACGCCGGCCGAGGGCAACGTCGACAGGATCGTTATCGGGTGGATGTAGCTCTCATAGAGCACGCCCAGCACGATGTAGATCGTGATGACGGCGGCGAGCAGCAGCCAGGGTTGTCCCGCGAGCGCCTTGGCGAATTCGGCGGCATCGCCGGCATAGACGCCGACGATGCTGTTGGGCATGCCGATCCGGGTCTCGATCGTCTTCACGGCTTCGACGGCATCGCCGAGCGCAGCGCCCGGGGCGAGGTTGAAGCTGAGCGACACCGCCGGGAATTGAGCCTGGTGCGAGATCGCGAGTGGCGCCGTGGTGCGCTTCAATGTCGCCACTGCCGACAGCGGCACCTGGGCGTTGGGCGCGCCGACGACGGAGCTCGCCGCACCCGGCAGATACAGCTTCGACAGGATCGAGGGATCGCGCTGGTACATCGGCAGTGCCTCCAGCACCACGCGGTACTGGTTGGCCTGGCCGTAGATGGTCGAGATCTGCCTTTGTGCAAAGGCATCATTGAGCGTGTCGGTGATCGCTTGCAGGCTCACCCCAAGCTGGCCGGCACGGGTGCGGTCGACATCGAGCTGCGCCCGCAGCCCGCCCTCCTGCGCCTCCGACGAGACGTCGCGGAACAAGGGATCGCGCCGCATCTCCGTAACCAGCTTGCGCGCCCATTCCGACACCAGCGCCGCATCGGTCCCGGTCAGCGTGTACTGGTATTGCGATCGGCTCGACTGGGTCGAGATCTGCACGTCCTGCACCGGCTGGAAATAGACCGTCATGCCGGGAATGCCCGCCACCCGCTGCTTCAGCCGGTTCACGACCTCGCTGACATCGTCGCGCCGCTCGCCGCGCGGCTTCAATGTCATGACGAGCCGTCCGACATTGGTGGTCGGGTTGACCGAGCCCGCGCCGATCACCGAGACCACGCCGACCACATCAGGGTCGGCCTTGATGGCATCGGCGGCCTCGGCCTGCCGCTTCTGCATCTCGCCGAACGACACGTCCGGCCCCGCCTCCGTTACTGCCGTGATCGAGGCGGTGTCCTGGAGCGGCAAAAAGCCTTTCGGCGCGACGACATAGAGGACCAGGGTTGCGACCAGCGTCGCGAAGGTCACGACCAGCGTGGCGCGTTGGCGCTCCAGCACCCAGAGCAGCGTGCGGTGATAGAACTCGACCGTGCGGTCGATGAAGCGGCTGATCGCGGCGAGGCCCGGCACCGCGAGCTCCTCATGCGCATGCCGCAGCAGCCGCGAGCACATCATCGGCGTCAGCGTCAGCGAGACCACGGCCGAGGTCACGACCGCGATGGTCAGCGTCAGCGCGAACTCGCGGAACATGCGTCCCACCAGGCCCGACATGAACAGCAGCGGGATGAACACCGCGATCAGCGACACCGTCAGCGAAATCACGGTGAAGCCGATCTCGCTGGCGCCCTTCAGCGAGGCCTCCATCGCACTCTCGCCGTTCTCCATGTGGCGGACGATGTTCTCGATCATGACGATGGCGTCGTCGACGACGAAGCCGGTGCCGATGGTCAGCGCCATCAGCGACAGATTGTCGAGACTGAAACCGGCAAAATACATGATGCCGAAGCTGGTGATCAGTGACAGCGGCAGCGCGACGCCGGCGATCAGCGTCGCCCGCAACGAACGCAGGAACAGCAGCACCACCAGCGTCACCAGCACGACGCTGAGGATCAGCGTGAACTGCACGTCGCGCACCGAGGCGCGGATGGTGACGGTGCGGTCGGAGACGATGGTGAGGTTTACGCCGGCCGGGATCGCGCGCTGCACCTTGGGGATCTCGGCGCGGATCTGGCTGACGACGTCGATGACGTTGGCGCCGGGCTGGCGCTGGATGTCGATGATGACGGCCGGGGAGCCCTGGTACCAGCCGCCGGTGCGGTCGTTCTCGAGCCCATCGACGATCTGGGCGACGTCGGCGATCGTGACCGGCGAGCCGTTGCGGTAGGCGATGATGACAGGCTTGTAGGCATCGGCCGCGGCGATCTGGTCGTTGGCGGCGATGATGTAGGATTGCTGCGCGCCGTCGAGCGAGCCCTTCGGCCCCGAGACGTTGGCGTTCGCGATCGCAGTCCGGAGGTCTTCCATGGCGATGCCATAGGCGGCAAGCCGCGCCAGATCAGCCTGGATGCGCACGGCCGGCTTCAGCCCGCCGAGCACGGAGACGCGCCCGACGCCGGAGATCTGGCTCAGCCGCTGCGCCAGCAGCGTGTCGGCGATGTCGCTCATCGCCCGCAGCGAGATGGTGTCCGAGCGCAGCGCCAGGGTCATCACCGGCGCATCCGCCGGGTTCACCTTGGCGTAGGTCGGCGGATAAGGCAGCGTCTTCGGCAGCACGCCGGCGGCCGCGTTGATCGCGGCTTGCACGTCCTGGGTGGCGCCGTCGATGTCGCGGTTGAGATCGAACTGGAGCGAGATCTGGCTGACGCCGAACGAGCTCGTCGAGTTCATCGCCGACAGCGACGGGATCTGGCCGAGCTGCCGCTCCAGCGGCGCGGTGATCAGCGAGGCGATCACGTCGGGGCTCGCGCCCGGCAGCTGCGTCGTCACCTGCACGGTCGGGAAGTCGACCTGCGGCAACGCCGAGACCGGCAACGCGAAATAGCCGAGTGCGCCGCCGATCAGGAGCGCGATGCCGAGCAGCGAGGTCGCGATCGGGCGGCGGATGAAGGGTTCGGAGACACCCATGGTTTATGCCTGCCGCTTCACGCGGCTGTTGTCGGGATCATGGCTGCTTAGCTCCAGCTCCCGATGAGCCCCCCGGCCCCGGCGCAGGTCCGGTCTGACCCTTCTGATCGCCTTCGCTGCTCTTGCGCTTGGCGCGGAACTCGCTGTCCTTGGCCTGTCCGTCCTTTTGACCTTCGTTCTGGCCGTTCTTGGCGCCATCCTTCTTCTGCGCCTCGCCCTGCGGCCCGCGCGAGCGCTTGCGCGGGGCGAGATCGGCTGAAGGGGTCTGGTCGTCGCGGCCGACGATGACCTTGGAGCCGTCGGACAGATTGGCGAAGCCCGTTGTGACGACCTTGTCGGTCGGCGACAGGCCGCTGGCAATCACGGCGTCATGCTCGTTCTGCTGCGTCACCGTCACCGGCTTGGCCGAGACCACATTGTCCTCGCCGATGACGTAGCTGAAGGTGCCGATCGGGCCGCGCTGCACCGCCGAGGTCGGCACCACCAGCGCCTGCATCAAGGTCTCGACCTTGAGGCGGACATTGACGAACTGGCCCGGCCAGAGCTGGTAATTGGCGTTGGGGAACTCGGCCTTGAGCCTGAGCGTGCCGGTGGTCTGGTCGACCTGGTTGTCGATGCCGGTGAGCTTGCCGGTGTCGATCACGGTGACGCCGTCATTGCCGAACACGTCGACGACGAGCGTGCCCTTTGCGGCGGCCGCATTGACGCGCATGATCTGCTGCTGCGGCAGGCTGAACCACACCGCGATCGGCTGCAACTGCGTGATCACCACGAGGCCCGTGGTGTCGGCGGCGTGGATGATGTTGCCCTGGTCGACCTGGCGCAGGCCGGCGCGGCCCGAGAGCGGCGCCACGATCTTGGTGTAGCTCAGAGTCGCCGCCGCGTTGTCGATCGCGGCCTGGTCGGCCTTGACCAGCGCCTCGGTCTGCGCGACCAGCGCGCGCTGCGTATCGGCCTGCTGCTTGGAGCCGGCATTGGAGGCGGCAAGCTGCTCGTAGCGCGTCAGGTCGATGCGCTGGTTGGCGAGCTGGGCCTGGTCCTGCGCCTTCTTGGCGACGGCCTGGTCGTAGGTCGCCTGATAGAGCGCCGGATCGATCTCGCCGAGCACGTCACCCTTCTTGACGTCCTGGCCTTCGGTGAAGTTGACCGCGATCAGCTTGCCGTCGACCTGCGAGCGCACGGTCACGGTGTTGAGGGCACGGATCGCGCCGACGCCGTCGAGATAGACGGGCACGTCCTGGATGCGCGGGGTCGCCGCCAGCACCGGTACCGGCAAATCGGGCCGCTGGTTACGGTTGTTGGCCTGCTGCTGCTGGTGCGTGACGATCCAGCCGACATAACCGAGGCCGCCGAGGATCGCGAGCGTGATCAGGGTCATGACGAAGCCGCGGCCGCGCGACCTCTTCGCCGTGCCCTCCTTCGCGCCTTGCTTGCTATCCGGCTTAAAGAGCATTGACCGGTTTCTCCATGCGCGGCTCCCAGCCGCCGCCGAGCGCCTGATACAGGCTGACGATGGCAAGAAGCCGTGCGAGCTGGGCCTGCCACAACGCATCTTCCGCCTGAAATAGTGTCTGCTGGACATTCAGCACGGTGACGATGTCGGCAGTGCCGGCGCGCAATTGCTGCTCGGCGAGATCGAAGGCGCGCTTCGAGGAGGCAACGACATCGCGCTGCAATTGCAACTTGATCGTGGTCTGCTTGATCGAATACAGCGCGTTATCGACGTCGGTGAAGGCCTGGACGATGGTCTTGCGGTAGGTCTGGAGCAGCTCGTCCTGCCGCGCCTTGGCGAACTCGAAATTGCCGAGGATCTTGCCGCCGTCGAAGATCGGCTGCGTCGCGCTGCCGACGAGCTGGAAGAAGGCCGCATGCGGCTGGAACAGCGAGGCCAGCGCCGAGCTCTGATAGCCGCCATTGCCGGTCAATTGGATGGTTGGAAAGAATTGTGCGCGGGCATTGCCGATATTGGCGGTCGCTGAAGCGAGCTGCGCCTCCTGCCGGCGGATGTCGGGCCGCTGCGTCAGGATCTCCGATGGCAGGCCGGGCGTGACGCGCGGGATCGCGATGCTGTTCAGCGAGCCGCCGGCGATGCGCACACTCTCCGGCGGCCGCGACACCAGCACGGCGAGCGCATTTCGGTTCTGGTCCAGCGTCTGCCGCAGCGGCGGCACCAGCGCCTTCTGGTTGGCGAGAACGCTCTCCTGCTGGGCGACATCGAGGTCGGTCCCGGTGCCGGCCTTGCGGCGCTCGCGGATGGCATCGAGGATGCGCTGCGCGCTGGCGATGTTGCTCTGGGCGGTGCGTAGTCGGTCCTGCGAGGCCAGCACCTGGAAATAGGCGTTGGCGACGCTCGCCAGCGTCGTCAGCGCGACCGTGTCGCGATCGAAGCGGTTGGCGTTCGCAGTCTCTTCCGCCGTCTGCAGCGCATCGCGGTTCTGGCCCCAGAAATCGAGCTGATAGCTGGCGCTGAGCGAGGCCTGGTAGTTGACGACCTCGCGGCCGCCGATGGAGAGGCCCGAGGCGCTCGAGCCCGAGGTGCGCGAATAGGCCTCCTGCCCGGTGCCGGACAGGCTCGGCAGCAGCGCCGCACCCGCCTGCCGCGCCTGCGCATCCGCCTGGACGATGCGGGCGACGGCGGCGGCGATGTCGAGGTTGACGGTCTGCGCCTCCTCCATCAGTTGCGTGAGCTCGGCGGAGCGAAAGCCGCGCCACCAATCCAGTGACGGCGGCACATCGCCCTTGCCCGCATATTTGTACTGCGTGGGCACGTCGAGCGCGGGATCCGGGAGGTCCTGGGTCAGCACGCAAGCGCCGGAACCGGCGGCGAGGCACAGTACCGCAAGCCAGCGTGCGGCGTGCCGCATCCGGGATGCAGAGTCCGGGGACCGCCGCACGGCGATCGCAGAAACATCCTGTGTCACATCCACCCCCCGCCGGGCAGACCGAGCCGCCACCGCCGAGCCGGATTAACCGATTCGCGGCGGAACAGTCGGGGGGCGTTGGATAACTCGCTCACAGGTGATGCTTTCTCGGAACCGTGGAATTCATACTAGCCGGGTGCGGAACAGCGGGACAGTCCCGCAGGTGCGAGATGGTCGGCCAAGCCCATCGATACCGGAGCTACGAAAATGCGAGATACGCCTGTCTGGCAGAGACTTTTTGCATTTTCGAGCCACCGCAAAGCGTGCTCAAGCTTACTAAGATTTCATGTGATATTGGCGCCACACCTGCGCGGAAGCCGTTCGATCCGGCTGCACCAGCAGCAATCTGCAACATGCTGCTTTGGCTCCGTCTCAAGCGGGCATAGGCGGTTCTCGCAAGGCCATCGATGACCGCGACTGAACGCGCCGCTGCCCGCACATGCAGGTCCTCCGTCCGCCGCGCGCCATTCACTTTCCTAGGCCGCTCGTGACTTGCGTTATTTTCCATGGCCAGGCGGTGATCGAAGATATCATTTCGCCGATCTCCGGCATTGCTTTCGCGAATTTCGCCGCAGCGCAAAAGCCTTCCCCTTTGGCCTCCCAAGCACTAGGTTCTGGCCAACCAGATCAACCCCTTGCCAGTGATTTCCCCCGATATGACCACTCGAAACGACGTTGTCGAAGCCATCGGCAACACCCCGCTGATCAAGCTCAAGCGCGCCTCGGAATTGACCGGCTGCACCATCCTCGGCAAGGCCGAGTTCATGAATCCCGGGCAGTCGGTGAAGGATCGCGCCGGCAAATGGATGATTCTGGAGGCCGAGAGGCGCGGCGAGCTCAAACCGGGCGGTCTCGTGGTGGAAGCGACCGCCGGCAACACCGGCATCGGCCTCGCGGTCGTGGCCAGCGCGCGCGGCTACCGCACGCTGATCGTGATCCCGGAGACGCAGAGCCAGGAGAAGAAGGATTTTCTGAAGCTCTGCGGCGCCGAGCTGATCGAGGTGCCGGCCCTGCCCTACGCCAATCCCAACAACTACCAGCATGTCGGCCGCAGGCTGGCCGACGAGCTGCGCAAGACCGAACCCAATGGCGTGCTGTTCGCCGACCAGTGGAACAATCTCGACAATGCCAAGGCGCATTACGAGTCCACCGGACCGGAGATCTGGGAGCAGACGAGCGGCAAGGTCGACGGCTTCGTCTGCTCGGTCGGCAGCGGCGGCACGCTCGCCGGCGTCAGCCGCTATCTGAAGGAGAAGAACAAGGATATCCGCATCGCCTGCGCCGATCCGCACGGCGCCGGCATGTACGAATACTTCAGGACCGGCGATGCCAAAGCGACGCCCGGCGGCTCGATCACCGAGGGCATCGGCCTCAACCGCGCGACCGCGATCGTCGAGACGGCGAAGGTCGATGACGCCTATCTCATTCCCGATACCGAGGCCGTCACCGTCATCTACGAGCTGCTCCAGCACGAGGGCCTCTGCCTCGGCGGCTCGACCGGCATCAACATCGCCGGCGCGGTGCGGCTCGCAAAACAGCTCGGACCCGGCAAGACCATCGTGACCGTGCTGTGCGATTCCGGCAGCCGCTATCAGTCCAAGCTGTTCAACGCGGACTTCATGCGCGCCAAGAACCTGCCCGTGCCGGAGTGGCTCGAGAAGCGCAGCAACATCAAGCCGCCGTTCGTTTAGGCCGAACCGGTTGCAGCCGCGTGTGCTAAGTGTAGCGGTCGCTGCCCGGCCAGAACAACAGCGCCAGCGTCAGCACGAGATAGACGATGCTGCCGACCACCGTGCCGGTATGCTCCTGGCCCATCGCAAGGTGCGGAAACTTCATCGCGACGACGTAGTCAACGATCATCAGCGCGATCCAGGCCGGGACCACGCAGACCGGATCCCAGCCGATATCGCGGAAGCGCATCGAGTACAGCGTGATGGTTGCCAGCGCGAAGAACACCATCGCCGCGATCATTCCCGAGCTCTTCAGGAGATCGTCGGGGCGAACATTGGCCGGGTTGACGTTGCGCAGCGCCGACGTCGCGACCGCAAAGCAGATCGCGGTCATCACGACCGCGAGCGCGAGCGTGGCGAGGAAGAACTTTAGGCGTCCCAGGCGGGTATTGAAGCCAAATACGAGGTCGAGCACAGGCGCCCCCTTTTTGCGCCATAGGCGCAGAAAGAGCTTTCGAACGGGTGAAGCGGCGGGGGCACAACCCTGGATATGGTTGCGAAGAGATTACGGACCGCAGATCAAGTTGAGCTGCTGTAGGGTGGGCAAAGCGTAGCGTGCCCACCCTACGGCAGCACGGTTTGGATCACCGCAAAATCTGGCTCAAAAACAGCTTCGTCCGCGCATGCTGCGGGGCCGCAAAAAACTCGTTCGGCGTGTTGGCCTCGATGATCTGGCCGGCGTCCATGAACACGACGCGGTTGGCGACCTCGCGGGCAAAGCCCATCTCGTGGGTGACGACCAGCATGGTCATGCCCTCCTCGGCGAGATCGACCATGGTGTCGAGCACCTCCTTGACCATCTCGGGATCGAGCGCCGATGTCGGCTCGTCGAACAGCATCACTTTCGGATTCATGGTCAGCGCGCGGGCGATGGCGACGCGCTGCTGCTGGCCGCCGGACATCTGGCCCGGAAACTTGTTGGCCTGGTGCGGGATCTTGACCCGCTCCAGGAATTTCATCGCGGTCGCCTCGGCGTCCCTCTTGGGAATGTTGCGCACCCAGATCGGCGCCAACGTGCAGTTATCCAGAACCGTCAGATGCGGGAACAGATTGAAGCTCTGGAACACCATGCCGACCTCGCGGCGCACCGCGTCGATATGCTTGAGGTTCGGCCCGAGCTCGATGCCGTCGACGACAATCTCGCCTTCCTGGAACTCCTCCAGCGCGTTGATGCAGCGGATCAGCGTCGACTTGCCCGAGCCCGAGGGGCCGCAAATCACGATGCGCTCGCCCTTTTTGACCTCGAGGTCGATATCGCGCAGCACGTGGAAGTCGCCGTACCATTTGTTCAGGCCGGAAATCTTGACGATGGGCTCGGACATGGTGACCTCGATCAGTTGCGACGGTGGGCGTTGAGACGGTGCTCGACGAAGAGCGAGTAGCGCGACATTCCAAAGCAGAACAGGAAATAGATGATACCGGCAAAGGCAAAGCCGGTGAACAAGGTCGACGGCGTCGACCACTTCGGGTCCGCGAACGAGGCGCGCAGCGACCCCAGCAAATCGAACAGCGCGACGATGGAGACCAGCGAGGTATCCTTGAACAGCGAGATGAAGCTGTTGACGAGGTTCGGGATGACGTGGCGCAGCGCCTGCGGCAGCACGATCAGCGACGTCGTCTTCCACCAGGACAGCCCGAGCGCCGCCGCCGCCTCGCCCTGCCCGCGCGGGATCGCAGCGAGGCCCCCGCGGACGTTCTCGGCCTGATAGGCGCCCGTGAACAGCGCGATCCCGATCAGCGCGCGGACGAGGCCGTCGACCGTGAAATTGCCCGGCAGGAACAGCGGCAGCATGTAGGTTGCGAAGAACAGCACCGTGATCAGCGGCACGCCGCGCCAGAATTCGATGAAGGCGATCGAGAATATCCGGATCAGCGGAATGCTGGAGCGGCGGCCGAGCGCCAGCGCAATGCCGATCGGCAATGACGTGACGATGCCGGCGACGGAGACCACCAGCGTCACGAGAAGACCGCCCCAGAGTCGCGTCTGCACGACCGCCAGTCCGCCGTGATCAAGCCCCATCAGCTTGATCACGATGGCGATGGCGATGAAAGTCGCGATGCTCCATGCCAGGGGACGCCATCCCGTGCGCCCGCCACCGCCGAGGACAAAGGCGATCAGCGCGACGACGGCCGTGGTGATCGCAAAGTCGGTCCAGACCGATTGGCCCGAGCCCTCGAGCTGGTCACGCAGCCAGGTCAGGGGAAAGATCAGCCAGAAGATTGCCTTGCCGACCAGCAGGATGAGGTTGCCGACGACCCACAGCAGCGGGGCGACCGCCGAGGTCTTGCTGAGACTGAGCAGGACCTGCCCCGCGCCGATGATGCTGTCGTCGAACAATTGCAGCAGGCCCGCCGTCCAGCTCACGCCGAAGCCCGAGATGCCGCCGCCATGCAGCAGGAAGAACGCGACGACGGGAAAGGCGAAGAAGAACAGGCTGGCGTTCACCCCCTTCGCCGGCAGGCGCGGAACGAGCATTGGCACCAGTAGGACCGCCGCCAGGGCGAATGTGAGGTTGACGCGCCAGCGCTCGGCCTCGGGATAGAAGCCATAGATTAATTGCGGCAGCTTGGCCTGGATGTAGGGCCAGCAGGCGCCGACCGCGAACCCCGCGTTCTCGGTCAGGCACGCCGCACGGTCACTGCCGGTCCAGACCGCGTCGACGACCAGGAATCGGACGGACGGAACGATGGTGAACCAGAGCAGCAAGGCGCTGACGATGGTGATCAGGATGTTGGTCGGCGAGTTCAAAAGGCGCGTGCGCACGAGGCCAATGAAGCCCGTCGTCTTCACCGGCGCAGGACGCTCGGTGAGCAGATCCTGCCGGACATAAGCGGATGAGGTGATGTCGGTCATGCGCCGAGGCTCCGGCTGACGCGCCAACCGTAGACGCTCATGATCGCGCTGGTGAGCAGCGAGATCAGAAGATAGACGCCCATCGTCATGGCGATGATCTCGATCGCCTGCCCGGTCTGGCTCAGCGACGTGCCGGCCCATACCGAGACGAGATCAGGATAGCCGATCGCCACCGCAAGCGAGGAATTTTTGGTGAGATTGAGATACTGGTTGGTCAGGGGCGGCACGATGACGCGCATCGCCTGCGGCACGACGATCAGCCGCAGCGTGGCGCCGCGGCTGAGGCCGAGCGAGGACCCCGCCTCCATCTGCCCCTTGTGCACGGACAGGATGCCGGCACGCACGATCTCGGCAATGAAGGCGGCGGTATAGGTCGACAGCGCCAGCGTCAGTGCCACGAACTCCGGAATGATGCGCGAGCCGCCGGCGAAATTGAAGCCCTTGAGCTGCGGCAGCTCGACGGTGAAAGGCAAACCGAACACCAGTATGGTGGCGAGCGGCAGGCCGAACAGCAGGACCAGCACAGAGGGCCAGATGCGGATGACCTGCCCGCGCTGAAACAGCGCGCGCCGCGCGTGGATGCGCAAGGCCAGCGACGCCACGATGCCGAGGGCCAATACCACCAGGAACGGGACCAGGCCGCTTCCGCCGATCGGTGATGGAATGACGAGGCCACGATTGCTGATGAAGGCGATGCCGAGCAGCGAAATGCTTTGCCTGGGATTGGGCAGCGCGGCGAGCACCGCCAGGTACCAGAACAGGATCTGGAACAGCAGCGGCAGGTTCCGGATGATCTCGACGTAGATCTCGCCGACGCGCGACAAGAGCCAGTTCGGCGACAGCCGGCACAGTGCGACGATGAAGCCGATCACGGTGGAGAAGAAAATGCCGACCACCGAGACCACGAGCGTGTTCAGGAGCCCGACCACGAACACGCGCAGGAACGTGTCCGAGCCGGTGTAGGAGATCAGGGTCTGGTTGACGTCGAAGCCGGCATTGTTGCGTAGGAAGCCGAAGCCGGCGGCGATGTGCTGGTTCTCGAGGTTGGCGCGGGTGTTGGAGACGATCTCGTAGCCGATCCAGCCCAGGATCGCCGCGAAGGCAAACTGGACGGCGACGCCGTTCCAGCCTGCCTTGCCGCCCAGAATGCGCCTGATCTTCAGCGCGATCTGGGCCGGCGGTTTTCGAGCCTCGGTGCTCATCGCCGCGGATCAGGCGGGATCAGCGGATCGGCGGCGCGTACTGGAGACCCCCCTTGTTCCAGAGATTGTTGAGACCGCGATTGATGGCGAGCGGCGAGCCCGAGCCGACATTGCGGTCGAACACCTCGCCGTAATTGCCGACCGCCTTCACGATCCGGACCACCCAGTCCTTGGTGAGGCCGAGCTGTTCGCCGAAATTGCCGTCGGTGCCGAGCACGCGCTTCAGCTCCGGATTTTCCATCTTGGCCTTCTCGTCGACGTTCTTCGAGGTGATGCCGAGCTCTTCGGCGGTGACCATCGCGAACAGCGTCCACTTCACGATGTCAAACCACTGGTCGTCGCCGTGGCGCACCATCGGGCCGAGCGGCTCCTTCGAGATGATCTCGGGGAGCACCATGTGGTCGTTGGGATTGGCGAGCTTGAGGCGGTTGGCGTAGAGGCCCGACTGGTCGGTGGTGAAGACGTCGCAGCGGCCGGCCTCATAGGCCTTGACCGTCTCGTCATTGGTGCCGAACGCGATCACCTCGTACTTCATGTTGTTGGCCTTGAAGTAGTCGGCCAAATTCTGTTCGGTGGTGGTGCCGGTCTGCACGCAGACCGAGGCGCTGTTCAGTTCCAACGCGGAATTCACTTTGAGCGACTTCTTCACCATGAAGCCCTGCCCGTCATAATAGGTCACGCCGGTGAAGTTGGCGCCGAGCGAGGTGTCGCGCGAGATGGTCCAGGTGGTGTTGCGCGAGAGCACGTCGATCTCGCCGGATTGCAGTGCCGTGAAGCGATCCTTGGCGGACAGCGGCACGTACTTGACCTTGGTCGGATCGTTGAAGATGGCGGCGGCGACGGCGCGGCAGAGGTCGACGTCGAGCCCGGTCCAGTTGCCCTTGTCGTCGGGCGAGGAGAAGCCCGGCAGGCCCTGGCTGACGCCGCAGGACAGCGCGCCCCGATCCTTGACGGTCTTGAGCGTTTGCGCACCGGCAGTCTGGGCAGTCAGGCCGGCGGCGAGAGCGAGAGTGAGAGCCAGGGTTACGCGTTTCATGGGCTAAAGGCCTTTCAAGGTCGTCTCAATGAACGTTGTCTCAGGATCGTCTCTGCCAGGACTAGGCGTCGCAGCACTAGCCTTGCAAGAGTCATGCTGGAAAACCTTGCCGAACACCCGCCGATCCCGAGAGGCCATAACCTAATCCCCGCCGCAGGCGCCCGCCTTTGTGGCTGTGGCGCAAGGTCCGGTCAGACGATGGATCGAAGGTCGCGGCTGCCCCTCAACATGCGGCGACTGAATAGCACCTGCGCATAGGAGAGCGGCTGGCGGGCCGGGTCAAGGGGTTGACGGGACTCTTCTGTGTTCTGTTATTAACGACAGCGGCCTTTCGGCCAGCCTGCGGGCGCGACGCGCGCCAGCGGAAACGCTTTTTTGAAAGCAGACGCATGGATTCCTCGCATCCCCTTCGGCAGCAGGCCGAGACCCGCCTGGTGACCTCCGGCCGCGACACCAAGGCGCAGAAGGGCTTCGTCAATCCGCCGGTGTTCCACGGCTCGACCGTGCTGTATCCGACCGCCGAGGACCTGCACGCCCATCGCGGCGAGTTCACCTATGGCCGCCACGGCTCCCCCACCACCAAGGCGTTCCAGGAGACGCTGATGGCGCTGGAGGGGCCGCAATGTGCCGGCGTCGGCATCGTGCCGTCAGGACTGTCGGCAATCTCCACCACCCTGCTCTCGGTGCTGAAGGCCGGCGACCACATCCTGGTCTGCGACAACGTCTATCGACCCTCGCGCAATTTCTGCAACGGCATGCTCACCCGCTATGGTATCGAGACCACCTATTTCGATCCGCTGATCGGCGCCGGCATCGAAAAGCTGTTCAAGCCGAACACGCGCGCGGTGCTGGTCGAGGCGCCTGGTTCGCAATCGTTCGAGATGCCGGACATCCGCGCCATTGCCGAGGTCGCGCATGCCAAGGGCGCGCTTGTCATCGACGACAACACCTGGGCGACGCCGCTCTATCACCGCTCGCTCGAACAGGGCGTCGACATCAGCATGCAGGCGGCCACCAAATATATCGGCGGTCATTCCGACATCATGTTCGGCACCATCTCGGCCAATGCCAAGGCCTGGCCGATAGTAGCGGAAGGAATCCGCCTGCTCGGCGTTTGCGCTGGTCCCGATGACGTCTTCCTCGCGCTGCGCGGCCTGCGCACGCTGTCGGTGCGACTGGCGCAGCATCATCGTTCAGGCCTCGAGATGGCGCGCTGGCTCGCTGATCGGCCTGAAGTCGCGCGCGTGCTACATCCGGGGCTGGAGACCGATCCCGGTCACGCGATCTGGAAGCGCGACTTCACCGGCGCCTCGGGCCTGTTCAGCATCGTCTTGAAGCCGGCGCCGCAGAAGGCCGTCGACACCATGCTCAACACGCTCAAGCTGTTCGGCATGGGTTTTTCGTGGGGCGGCTTCGAGAGCCTCGCGATTCCGTTCGACTGCAACGACTATCGCACCGCGACCAAGTGGGCGCCGGGCGGCCCGACTCTCCGTCTGCATATCGGGCTCGAAAGCACCGACGACCTCAAGGCCGATCTCGATCGCGGCTTTGCTGCCCTCAAAGCGGCAATGTGAGTCTGAGCAAAAGGCAGCGCGCCGCGGACGCGCCAAGGCGCGCCGCGACGGGAACGAGCAACCCACGCAGGCGTTAACGCCGATGCGCCAACAAATGGTTTGAACCTCAAGCATTTGGCGCTAGCCTCACCAATCGACTCTCAATCCGGACACGGAGAATGGGAACGTTGGTTCTGCTCGATCTGATGGGCGGCGTTGCGCTGCTGCTGTGGGGCCTGCACATGGTCCACAGCGGGATTTTGCGTGCGTTCGGCCCGGACCTGCGGCGGCTGCTCGGCAAGGCGCTTGGCAACCGCTTCAAGGCGTTTGCGGCCGGCCTCGGCCTCACCGCGCTGCTCCAGAGCAGCACGGCGACTGCGCTGATCACCAGTTCATTCGCCGCCGAAGGCCTCGTCAGCCTCGCGGCCGCACTCGCCATCATGCTCGGGGCCAATGTCGGCACGACGCTGATCGTGCAGGTGCTCTCGTTCAATATCGCGGCGGTCGCACCGGTGTTGTTCGTGCTGGGGCTCGTCGCCTTCCGGTCGGGCCCGCGCTCGCGGATCAAGGACATCGGCCGCGTCTGCATCGGCCTCGGCTTGATGCTGCTGTCGCTGCATATCCTGCTCGATACGCTGGCGCCGGCGGAGAACGCGCCCGGCATGCGCATCATGATGTCGGCCATCACGGGCGATCCCGTCCTCTGCATCGTCATCGCCGCACTCATCACCTGGGCGGTGCATTCGAGCGTCGCCAGCGTGCTCTTGATCATGTCGCTCGCCTATTCGCAGTTCATCACGCCTGACGCGGCGCTCGCGCTGGTGCTCGGGGCCAATCTCGGCAGTGCCATCAATCCCGTGTTCGAAGGGGCAAGGCGCGACGATCCCGCGAGCTACCGCCTGCCGGTTGGCAATCTCGTCAATCGCATCGTCGGAATCGCGCTCGTCCTGCCGTTCCTGAACGTGATCGCCGGCTACATGCATGCCTGGCAGCCCGATCTCGCCAAAATGACGGCAGCGTTCCATATCGCCTTCAACGCGGGTACGGCCGTCATCTTCATCGAGCTGCTCGACACCATGTCGCGCGCCCTGACCCGGCTCTTGCCCGATCGCATCCAGGAGGCCGACCCGGCCCGCCCGCGCTATCTGGACGAGAGCGCGCTGGAGACGCCGTCACTGGCGCTCGCCGACGCCGCCCGCGAAACCCTGCGCATGGGCGACCTTGTCGAGGTCATGCTGCGCAAGGTGATGACGGCGATGATGACGGGCGACCGGGCGCTGGTCGACCAGGTGACAAAGACCGACAATGCCGTCGACGGCCTCGACGAGGCGATCAAGCTCTACGTGACGAAACTGACGCGGGGCAGCCTCGACGAGAGCGAGGGGCGGCGCGCGATGGAGATCATCTCCTTCGCCATCAACCTCGAGCATATCGGCGACATCATCGACAAGAATTTGAGCGAGCTTGCCACCAAGAAGATCAAGCGGCGCCTGCAATTCTCGGCCGAGGGCGCCGAGGAGCTCGCCGCCTTCCACAAGCGCACGATGGACTCGCTGCGGATCGCCTTCGGCGTGTTCATGTCGGGCGACGCCAACGAGGCGCGCAAGCTGCTGGTGGAGAAGACCACGCTCAGGAACACCGAGCTCGCCGCCGTCGAGCGCCATCTCGACCGCCTGCGCGAAGGCCGCCCCGAGACCATCGAGACCACCTCGCTGCATCTGGACGTTCTGCGCGATCTGCGCCGCATCCATTCACATATCTGCTCGGTCGCCTATCCAGTGCTGGAGGCGGCCGGCGAGCCCTATCGCCGGACCGGGACCGAGACGGCCGCCCTGCCCGCCTCAGGCGCGGCTTCGGCGTTGCCGCGCTAGGACCTTGGACCAGACACCGGGATCAGCGGTCCAGCGTCTTGGACGCGCGACCGCGGTTCTTGATGATCAGCATGATGTTGCGGACATAGATGATGGTCGCCAGCGCCTGCCCGAGGATGATCACCGGCTCCCGCTTCACGACGCCATAGACCAGCGTCATCAAGCCGCCGCCCATGGAGCAGAACCAGAATGCCATCGGCACCACGCTGTTGCCGGCGCGCTCGCTCGCGATCCACTGCACCAGGAAGCGCGCGGTGAAGAACAGCTGCGCGACGAGGCCGAACGCCAGCCAGAAGTCGAACTTGGCGACGAAGACGTCGTAGAGATAATTGCTCAGCGCCTGACCGTATTGAATGATCATGCGTTCACCTCAGTCACATCTGGTGTCGGCTTCTTGCGGCGGATCAGCCACCACACGCCGGCGAGATCCATGATGCCGATCCACAGCCGGTCGAAGAAACCATAGTTTGACACGCCGGAATGGCGCGGCCGGTCGATCACGTCGACATAGGCAATATCAAAGCCCTCGCGGCGGACCAGCGCCGGCAGGAAGCGATGCAGCCCGTCGAAATAGGGCATCATCAGGAAGATATCGCGCCGGAACGCCTTCAGGCCGCAGCCGGTATCGCGCGTGCCGTCCTTGAGGATCGAATTGCGGACGCCATTGGCGACGCGCGACTGGAGTTTCTTGAAACCGGTGTCCTTGCGGCCGACGCGTTGTCCCGCGGCGAGCCCGACCTTGCTGTCCTTCTCGACCGCGGCGATCAGGTCCGGCAGGAACGCCGGGTTGTTCTGGCCGTCGCCGTCGAGCGTCGCCACGATCTGCCCGCGCGCCGCGCGCACGCCGCTGCGCACCGCCGCCGACTGGCCGCCCGACCTGGCGTGGCGGAGCTGCCGCAGATTGTCCCGCTGCTTCATCATCGCCATCAGGCGCTCGCCGGTGGCGTCCGTCGAGCCGTCGTTGACGTAGATGATCTCGTAGGCCCAGCGGCCATCGAGCGCCGCACCGATCTCGGCGATCAGCGGCGCGATGTTGTCGGCTTCGTTGCGCACGGGAACGACGATGGAAACCGAAGGCTGGGACGTCGACAAAGGAGGCTCGTGGTTGGAATGGGCCTGCCCTCAAGGAACCGGCGGTCCCAGGAAGCAGCCGCTTTTATGGGGCGGATGCCCCGCGGGCAACCCTTTTGAGACGGCCCGAATCTGCCCCCGGAAGAGGCACAATGGTGCCGTCGGCCCGGATGGCAAAGGCGAGCCTGCGGGCCGCGAACCAGTAGCGGACCGCCATGGCGCCGACCATGCCCAGCAGGGCGCCCGCCGTGACGTCGCTCGGGTGGTGCGCGAGCAGCACGAGACGCGTCAGCAGGATCACGATTGCGTAAGTGAACATGAACACGCGCAACCGCGGCAACAGCGCCGAGACCGCGAACGCCAGCGCAAATGCCGTGATCGCATGCCCGGACGGCAGGCTGGCATGAGCCCCCGTTCCCTCGAACGGGACGAAATTGAACGGATTGGCCGCGCCACCGACGAACGGGCGCCCCCGGCCGATGATGTATTTCAGAATCTCGCCGGCGAACACGGACAGAGCTACAGACAGAAACAGGTACTGGAGCCGCGTGCCAAAGCCGAGCAGCAGCGCGCGGCGTGTGCCGTGAAGCCCGGCCGCAACGAGCGCCACGACCACCAGCGCAGCCCCGAGCACCGAGAGCACATACTCGTCCTTGCCGAAATCGGTCAGGATGCTGATCGGCCACAGGCTTGGCGTGCCGCGCGCCGGCATCAGCAGGATCTCGGTCCGGTCGAACGCGACCATCAGCACGACGATCAAGGCCGCGCCCACTGCGCTCAGCCACAGCGAATGTCGCGCCAGCTTGCGCGCGGCAGCAGCGCGGCGCGAATGCGAGGGTGTTCGCACGAGCTGCGCCAGCGCGCGCCCGGACACGGCGAGCAATTGCGCCGGATAGCCCGCACGCGGCGCGATGTCGGTCGTACCGGGCATCCTACTCGGTGCCTTCCGAGCGGAAGATCGAGATCGAGATCGGCCGCCCTTGCGAGAAATTATAGCCGTCGATGCGTGCACCGACCTTGTAGCGCAGCCCGATCGCCTCGGCGCGCTGCACGAAGCTGCGCTCCGAGCGCTGTTCGATCAGCGCGAAGCGGCAGCTTCCCTGCCGCAGGAAATCCGCCGCGCCAGAACCGTCGGTGAGCAGCGTCTGCGTACCCGTGAGGAACACGAGGCTCGGCTCGTGATAGCCGGCCGCTGCCGCCTTCGGCCCGACGCAGCTGACGTTGCGCAGCGCGCGCGCCACCTCGATGCTCGGGAACAGCGGCGTCAGCGACGGCAGCACGATGCCCCAGACCACGACCGCCAGCATCAGGGCGGCGACCAGTGCATTCAGCACCGAACGTTCGGCGCGGTTGCTGTCGAACAGCCACCAGGCGAACAGGCCGAAGATCAGCGAGGCCGCGATGAACGGCCAGGCGACGAAGGCCGGCTGCCGCGTCAGCATGACCGCGCCGACCACCGCGATGATCGAGGCCGCCGCAGGGATCGCGAACCACCAGGCCGAGCCGCGCGGGAGCCACGAGCGCGACAGCACGTTCCGCTCCAGCGCGCCGACGGTGAGGATCGCGATCGCCGGATAGAGCGGCAGCACGTAATGCGGCAGCTTGGTCAGCACCGCCTCGAACACGATCCAGGACGGGATCAGCCAGGCCAGGAGGAACTGCGCGCCGGGCTCGCGCCGCGCCCGCCACACCGCAGGCGCCGCCATCGCCGCGAGCGGCGCGCCCGGCCAGAACGTGATCCAGAACAGCGCGAGGTAAAGCCCGGGCGGTGCGCCATGGGATTCCTGGGCGCCGATCTTGCTCAGCATGTCGCCGCCGACGGAGTCCGCAAAGAAGGCATCGCCCGCGCGCCAGAAGATCGCGATGAACCAGGGCAGCACCAGCACCAGCAACCACATCAGTCCCCAGACCGGACGCAGCTTCCACAGCCAGGAGGCATCGCGGTCCAAAATCGCCAGGGCGACGATGGTCAGGCCGGCGAACATCAGGATCAGCGGACCCTTGATCAGGATGCCAACCGCGAGCGCGGTCCAGAAGATTGCGGGCCAGCTCCACGGCGGACGGGTCTCGTCCTCGGCGCGCTGCCAGGACAGATAGGCGCGCGACATCGCGCCCATCGCGGCGGTCACGCAGAACAGCAGCATCGCGTCGGTCTTTGCGAGCCGCGCCTCGACCCCGAGCAGCACGGAGGCGCACATCAACAGCGCAGCCAGCACCGCAGCGCGCCGCGTCACGAAGCCGAGCGCGGCCCAATAGGTCATGAGCACCGCGCCGATCGCGCCCAGCAGCGAAGGAATGCGGTAGACCCAGATCCGCAACTCGGCCTTCGGCAGCTTGAGCGCCGTGGCAGCTTCAACCGCCGCCGATTGCAACCAATAGATGCCGACCGGCTTCTTGTAGCGGACGTCCTCCTGGAAGCGGATGTCGACATAGTCGCTGCTCTCGACCATCTGCTTGGTCGCTTGCGCAAAGCGCGCCTCGTCGCGATCGACCGGCGGGATGGTGAAGAAGCCAGGCAGGAACAACAGCAGCGCGCACAGCACCAGGAAGCCGGCCGCGCGAGCATGGCTGGACGTAACGACGTCGAGCAGCGACACCAGCCGGCTGCCCGGATTTACGGGCGTTTTCGGCTCGCGGGGCGCTCCAAAACGGGGAGTTGGGTAGGTCTCGGCCATTGGTTCCGCTTACGCTGAAACCGCCATCGCCACAACCGCTTAAGCCAGGGTCATTGAATTCGAATGACAACTGTGTCCGCGGCGCCCGTGGCATCGATCACGGTGAGGCGTGCAAAGCCCGGACCGGGCGGATCGATCAGGCGCTGTCGGCGGCCGTCGATCTCGCCGCGCGAGGTTCCGTTAACCATGACGGTCATGGGCAGGACACCGCCGGCGACCTTGACAGGCATGGCGGCGGCTTCCGCACCACCGGAGCGATCGACGTCGATCCGCGAGCCGTTCAGTGGAAACTGGATGTGCAGCGCCTGCTCACCGCCGGTGCGAACGAGTTCCCCAATCGGGCGGAACCGCCTCAGCGGCAGCGGCAGCTTGGCGTTGCTGGCGACCAAAGTTCCCTTGGGCGGTTTGGGCAGCGGTGTGAGCGTCTTGCCGGTGCGGGCGAAAGCGTCGAACAGGATTGGAGCTGCGGCGACGCGCCCGATCAGGCCGGGAACCGGAGCGCCGTCGGGCCGGCCGACCCAGACGCCGATGGTCATGCGGCCGTCGAAGCCGACCGACCAGGCGTCGCGATAGCCGTAGGACGTGCCGGTCTTGAAGGCGATGCGGTTGTGGGCGGCATTCTCGGGCGGCGGCGTGCCGAGCAGCACGTTGCCGACCTGCCAGGCCGCGGCCTGGTCCAACAGCCGCATCGGCTCGCGGTCATCCTTTGCCGCGACGACTTCGCGCAGCGGCCTGGTGGTGCCGAGCCGGGCGAAACCCGCGTAGAGCTGGGCGAGATCCTGGAGCGTCACGCCAACGCCGCCGAGGCCCATTGCGAGACCCGGCGCCTCGTCCTTGGGCAGGACGAGATTGCCGCCGGCCTGGCGCAGCCGCGAGGCCAGCCGGCTCGCGCCGACGCGGTCGAGCAGCACGATCGCCGGAACGTTCAGCGACAATTGCAGCGCCTTCTTCACCGGCACCGTGCCCTGGAACGTCATGTCGAAATTTTCCGGCGCATAGGAGCCGAAGCGAACCGGACGATCGTCGATCAGGCTGTCGGGATGGACAAAGCCGTCCTCGAAGGCGAGGCCATAGATGAAGGGTTTCAGCGTCGAGCCGGGCGAGCGGACGGCGCGGGTCATGTCGACCTGCCCTGCCCGGCTCTCGTCGAAATAATCCGCCGAGCCGACGCGCGCGAGCACGTCGCCGCTCTCATTGTCGACCACGATGATACCGACCGAGATGTTCGGCCCCAGCGCAATGGCGCGGTCGCGCGCCAGCGGCTCCAACACCCTCTGCAAGGTCGCATCCAGCGTCAGCTTGATGACCGGCGTATCCTTGACGGTCGCGAGCGCGGAGTCGGAAGCATGCGGCGCCAGGATCGGCATCGGCTTGCGCAGTTTTGGTACGGGCGCGGCGTTGGCCTGCGCCGCATCGTCGGAGCTGACGACATGCTCAGCGACCATGCGATCGAGCACCCGATCGCGCGCCCTGCGCGCCGCCTCGGGATAGCGGTCGAGCCGGCGCGTCTCCGGCGATTGCGGCAGGGCGACCAGCAGCGCAGCTTCAGAGAGCGAGAGCCGCTTCGGCTCCTTGCCGAGATAGGCGATCGAGGCGGCGCGGATGCCTTCGAGATTGCCGCCGTAAGGCGCAAGCGCGAGATAGAGGTTGAGGATCTCGGCCTTGCTCATGCTGCGCTCGATCTCGATCGCGCGCACGATCTGGCGCAGCTTGGCATAGAGCGAGCGCTGCCGCCGCGGCTCCATCAGCCGCGCCAGCTGCATCGAGATGGTCGAGCCGCCGGACACGATGTGGCCGCGCGTTCCCAGTTGCAACGCGGCGCGTCCGAGCGCGAGCGGATCGAGGCCGTTATGGGCGTAGAAGCGCTGGTCCTCATAGGCGAACAGCAGTTTCAGATAGGTCGGATCGACGTTGGCCTTCGCATCGACCGGCAACCGCCAGCGGCCGTCCGACATGGCGTAGGCGCGGAGGAGCTTGCCATTGCGGTCGACGACGGTGGTCGAGACCTGGCGCGCCTCGTCGAGCGGAAGCGGTCCGAGCGAGTAGACCCATGCGACGAAGCCGGTGATGCCGAGGATGAAAGTGAGTGCGAGGGCAGAGAGGACACGATGGCCCCTGCCCCTTGCTCCGTCATGGCCGGGCTTGTCCCGGCCATCCACGTTGGCCCCGGCACCAAAGTCCGTGGATGCCCGGGTCAAGCCCGGGCATGACGACGGAGTTTGTAGCCCGTTCGGAGCGTCAGTCATCCCAAGCACTCACTTCGCCGCCCGCACCTCGACCGTTCCCGTGCCCGTCCGGCCATAGCGCGAGGGATTGTACATGTCCTCGACATAGGCCTGCGGCAGCACGTATTTGCCGGGCGAGACGGCGCGCAGGACATAGGCGACGGTGAACACCGCCTTGGAATCCGAGGCGCGGTCCACGGCCGCGGTGAAGCGGTCGTCGCGGAACTCGGTGTCTTCAGGCTCCTCGCCGTCCTCGATCCAGTCCAGCGTGCCGCTGTCGCCCGACGAGAGCAGCTTCGGATTGTCGATCTCCAGACCCGCCGGCAGATAGTCGGACACCATGATGTGGCCGTACTCGGGCTTCGCCTCCGTGATCTTCAACACCACGGCGAAGCGATCGTTCTGCTTGACCTTGCTGATATCGGCGGGCTTGCCGTCGAGCGTGAAGTAGTTCCGCTCGATCTTGAACCCGGCCGAGGCGGCCGGCTCCGGCGTCACCGGCGAGCCCGACACCGAGACCACCGCCTGCACCGGTGCGTCGCCGGTGTTGGTGATCTTCAGCGGCTTGCCGCTCAGCGTGTCCGCCTTGTAGCTACGGTACAGCGCAGTCTTGACCGGCTGGCCGTCGACCTCGATCGACAGGTTCTCCTTGGCGAGCGCCCTCGCCGCCAGCACCAGCCACGCATTCTCCTGCGTGGAGGTGTAGGGCGTGAGCCCGCGCGCGGTCTCGACCCGCGACACCGCCTGCGTCAGCGTCGCCTTCGGCGCATTGCCCTCGCTCGCGAGCGAGACCAGAGCTGCGGCATCGCGAAGCTGCGAGCCGTAGTCGGTGCGGCCGAACTCAAGCACCGGCTTCGGTGCCAATGAGTCCAGAGCCGCGCCATAAACCCGCTCCGCGCGGTTGCGGTCGCCGACCAGCGCGAGCGCCGCAGCGAGCTGCGACTTCGCAATGGGCGTTGCGAGGTTGGAGAGCTTGGTGTCGGCGAGATAGCGGAGATCGCCGATCGGCGCTGCGCCATTGCGGGCGAGCACGTAGAGCCCGTAGGCGAGATCGCGGCCACCGTCCTTCTCCGGCTCGTTGCCGTTGACGACCGAGTTGCGGATGCGGTCGAGCGCGTTCTTGAACGGCACGTCCGGCACCGCAAAGCCCTTCTCGCGGGCGCGGGTCAGGAAGTCCGTCACGTACGCATCGAGCCAGGCATCGTCGCCACCAGCCAACCACAGGCCAAATGAGCCGTTGGAGCCCTGGCGGGCCAAAAGCCGCTCGATCGCATCGCGGATGCGCTGATCGACCTCGGTGTCCATGGCGAGGTGCGCACCGGTCGCGAGCTCGTTGACGTAAAGCAGCGGCATGGCCCGGCTCGTGATCTGCTCCGAGCAGCCATAGGGATAGCGGTCGAGCGCTTTGAGGATCGTCGCCGCATCGAGCGCGGTCGACAGGCTGGCCGAGACCGAGACGCTGCCGGTGCCCGGCACGAGGTCGGAGAACATGTCCGAGGTCAGCGTCAGGCTCTCGCCCTTGGCGAGGGTGCGGATCGAGCGCCGCGCCAGCACCTGCGTCGCCGCCTTGACGTCGAACGCATAGTGGCGCGCCAGCGCAAGGCCATTCGGTCCCTTGATGTCGACGTCGAGCGTCGCCTGCCCCGCCGCGGTCGCATCGAGCGCGAGCGAGAACGCGTTGCGCTGCTTGGCGGCGAGCTTGACCGTGGTGGCAGGATTGCCGGTCATCTTCACCGGGCCGCCCGTCTTCACGTTGATGACGTAGTCGCCGGCCTGGCCCTCGACATTGTCGATCTCGAGATTGACCGTGCCATGGTCGCCATTGAGCAGGAACCGCGGCAGCGTCGTGGTCAGCACCACAGGGTCGCGGATCACGACGTCCGTATTGGCGCGTCCGAGTTTGGTCGCGGTCCACGCCACCGCCATGACGCGCGCGGTGCCGGCGAACTCGGGAATGTCGAAGCTCACCTCGGCCGTGCCGTCGGCACCAACAGTCACGATGCCCGAATAGAGCGCCAGCGGCTTCTGCGCGGGCGGCGAGCCCTGGAGCTCGGCCCCGGCATCGCCGCCGGATTTGATCTGGCCGCGCGTGCCCGACATGCCGTCGATGAGCTGGCCGTAGAGATCGCGGATCTCCGCACTCAGGCGGCGCTGGCCGAGATAGTAATCGTCCGGCGCAGGCGGCTTGTAATTGGTGAGGTTGAGGATGCCGACGTCGACCGCGGCGATCACCACCTTGGCGTCCTCGCCCGGATTGAGTCCGTCGAGCTTGACCGGAATCTTCAGCGCCGCGTTCGGGCGGATCAGCGCCGGCGGCGTCAGCTTCACCTGGAGGGTGCGGGTCTGCTTGTCGATGCCGAACCATTTCAGGCCGATTGCGCGGCCCGGCATGCGCTGGGCGGCGGCATCGAGTGGACGGCGGAGCGTTGCCACCACATAGGCGCCGGTGCCCCAGTCCTTGCCGACCGGGAGCTTCACCTGCGCGGTGCCTTCCCTGACGTCGATGGTCTGCGTCGTGAGCAGGCGGTCGCCGAGGACGTTGACGGTGAGCTTGCCCGCGGAGCGGACATTGACCGATACCGTCATGGTGTCGCCGGAGGCGTATTGCGGCTTGTCGATCGAGGTCTCCAGCAGGTCAGGCGTGTCGGCGCTGCCGTCGGAATACCAGCCGACGTCGAACTGCACCGAGGTCACCGGGCCGTCGGCGTCGTTCGACTTCACATCCAGCCGGTAGCGGCCCGGCTGCGGGCTGAGCGAGATCCGTGCCGGCTTGTCGGCGGCAACAGTGACGTCACCGTCGGCGACGCGCGAGGTCGACTTGACCGGCTCGTACTCCCAGTAATTGTTCTGGCGATACCATTGGTAGCGCGACTCCATCTTCAGGAGCTCGTAGCGCAATCCGTCGCGGCGAAGCTTCTCGCCCTCGGGCGAGACGAAGACGACGTCGAACTCGGCCTTGTCGCCCTCGGCGACGTTCTTGTCGCCGAACAGCGGCTTGATGCCGATCTGCGCCGCAACGGGCGCGACCGGCAACACCAGCTTGCGCTCGACGGCGCGGCCGCCGGTCTCGACCATGCGGACGAAGATCTGCGCCTCCTGCGGCCGCGTCGATGCCGGCTGCTTGTCCAGCGTCACCGGGAAGGTGGCAACGCCATTGGCATCGGCCTCGGGCAAGTTCTCCAGCGGCGTGCGCTCGTTCGAGGTGGTCTCCTCGTCGGCAACGCCGAACTGATAGCCGGCAAAGCCCGGACGCTCGCTTGCGGGCGCGATCAGCATGTCGCCCTCGAGCGCAAGGCCGGAGGCCGGCGCGCCATAGAGGAAATGGCCGTCCGCCTTAAGCTCCACAGGAGCGTTAGCTTTGATCAGCTTGTCTTTGGCAGACAAGTCGAATTCGATCCGATCTGGGACATAATCCTCGACCATGAAGGTGGTCTCGCCGACCGAGTTGCCCTTCGGATCGGTGAAGGCGCGCACCCGCCAGGTCCCGGTCGGGACGGCCGAATTGAGCGGCACGGACAACGTGCGGCCGCCGGCACCCTGGTCGGCCAGCACGGCGCGGCGGAATTCGACGCCGTCGGGGCGCTCGATCACCAGGGTCAGCGGCCCGCCGGTCACGGCATTGCCCTGCCCGTCGCGGAGCAGCGCTGTCAGGAACACGGTCTCGCTGGAGCGGTAGACGCCGCGCTCGGCATAGACGAAGGCGTCGGCGCCCGCGGGCACGGCGCGGCCCGCGACACCGCGATCGGACAGGTCGAAGGCGGAGGTCTTCAGGCTCAGGAAGGCATAGTCCGCCTTCTCGCCCGTGACGGTCAGCAACGCCGGCGACAGGCCGCCCTCGCCGCGCGCAAGGCCAGCCTCGAACAGCACGTGACCGGAATCGTCGGTCTTGCGGGTCGCCAGGATCTCGTTGTTGCGGGCAACCAGCCGCACCTCGGCCTTGCCGACCGGATCGGTCGAGGCCAGCGAGTTCACAAAGACATGGATGCCGTCATTGCCGGAGTAAGCGGACACGCCGAGATCGGAGACGATGAACCATTGCGTGGCGAGCTGGTACTCGTCATTCGAGCCCGGGCCCTTGGCGGCAGCCGTCATCACATAGACGCCCGGCTGCAGCTCGCCGAGTGCCTGATCGACCGGGAATGCCGTGGTGACGTCCTGATTCAAGGTCATCGCGGTCGCGAGCTCGCCGGACCAGACCTTGACGCCGCGCTCGTCGCCAAGATCGCCGAGCTGATATTTGGTCAGCGTCTTCTGGAAATCGCTGTCCACCACCGTGTTGATCAGGTTGCGGTCGCCGATCCGGAACACGTTGATGCTGACCGCGGGTGTGTTGACGCTGACCACGGGAATGCCGCGCTGGCCGGTCCTGGGCAGCACATAAGCGCGGCTGGTGAAGCGCGCGAAGGGCTTGCGGTCACGCACATAGATGTTGAACTCGGCCGATTTCGGCAGGCCTTCCTTGACCGTGGACGGCAGGCCGGCGCGCAGATTGATGTTGTAGCGCTCGCCGTGCTTGAGGCCGTCGACGCAGAGCTGCTTGCCCTCGGCCGACAGCGCCGGTTTATCCTGGCCTGCGAGCGCCAGGAACGGCGCGAAATCGGTGCGCTTGGCGAGTTCCTCCGAGAATTGGAAGCAGGCGCGCGGGCTCGCTGAATCCGAGTCCACGGTATAGTCGAGCAGCCGAAAGCCGTGCTCGTCGCGCATCTTCTCATACTGACCGCGGACATCGGCGACCTCGCGCGCCTCGAGCGACAGCCGCAGCGCATCCAGCGCCGGCCGCCAGAGCTTGCGTTCGGCGAGCGACTTGCCGAGCACGGCGAGCGCATCAGCCTCCTCGCCCGGATTACCGGCGCGCTGGTAGGCGATGTAAGCGGCGGTCGAGGCGCGCTCCAAAAGGAACGTCTGCTCGCTCGAGTTCTTGGGCCAGATCTGGAAGATCACCTTGGCGAGCCGCAGCCAGTTGCCGGCATCGTCAGGCGTGGTCGCCGCGATCTGGCCGAGCACCGACAGTCCGGTGCGGTAGTCATTGCGGCGGAAGGCAGCGTCGGCGTCCGTCTTGAGCGTCGCATTGGTCTTGGCGACCGGCCCCGCCTCGCTCTTGATCTGGGCCTCCAGCTTGATGGCGGAATCGGCGAGATCGTCGCGCTTGAACGCCTTGTCGGCGGCTTGCGCAGCCGAAAGGCCGAGCGCCAGCGTGGCGCAGAGTGTGACGGCGCGGACAAGACCGATCATGATGGACTCCCGGAAAGCGCGGACGAGCGCCGCGGCGGCAAATGAAATGCGCGGAAAGGTGACGGACTCAAGGCGATGGAACCGAAGGTGCAAATCGTCGCATTCGCCATGACAAGGCAAGCCCAGAGGAGACCGGCCGCGATATCGCCGCGCACGCCGTCCTGATGGCGCAGCAATACCTAGCCAGTCGACCGGCGGCCGCGTCCCGGAAGCTCCTCAGCGCTTCCCGGCGATGTGAACCATCGTCCGTTGCGCTGCCGCTCAACCCGGCACCCTGACACCCCGCCGTTCCGCTTTGTCGCGGCTCGGAGGAAATCGGTTCGGTTCAGACTTGGCGAAACACCAGATTTTTCATATTGGCATGCTAGATGAACGGCCGGCCCCCGAACCGGGGGGTGGCTCAAGACGGTCCCGTAGCTCAACTGGATAGAGTAGCGGATTTCTACTCCGCGGGTTGCAGGTTCGAGTCCTGCCGGGATCGCCAGTCAAACCGCTTGGCAATCAAAGACATTCAGCCGGTCAAGCCCTAAGGCGGATCACCGCCTGCCTAGCGCGAGTGGGGATCAAAGACCCCAAATGGGGCCAGGCGGGGCAGAAAATCCCCGGAGAAATCCCCGGAGCATTTTCGCACACCGGAAGGGCGCCGGCGCGCGCATTCCGCCGCCCGCGCTCTACTTGCGCAGCCTGCCCATACCAGCCGCGAGGAACACGTCGATCAGCACGGCCGCGCCCAGCAGCAGAAACATCTGGATCGGAAACATGTATTGCATGTGGAAATAGATCAGCACGCCCTGCGCCACGAAGCCGGCGGCCATCGACGCGCTGGCGGCCATCACGGCGTCGAAATTCTCGATCCCAGCGTCCGAGCGACGATACCACCTGACGAGAGCGCCGGAGATCGCGAGGACCAGCAACACGGGCCACAGCGTTGGTGCGAACGGCAGCCCAGACATTTCGGCGTGGAGGATCAGGACGAGCTTGGCCCAATAGATCGAGGCGACCTCGGCCGGATGCTGGCGGACGAGATCGAGATAGCGTTCTCGCAGAATCTCGTAAAAGCGCGGACTGAGATACGGAACGGCCGGATCAACGGCCTTGACGGCGTCGATCGCGCTGTAGTCACTCCATTCGATCCCGAACGGGTTAGGTACCCCGCCGAGCCCCATATAGAGGTTCGCCCAGGTCCCGTGACTTTCCAGCTTCTCGGGCGGCGGCAGCTGATAGACGGCGTCTCGCGCGCGCAGAAGCGCATACGGCGTCGCCGCCGTGGCGACAATTGCAAGCGCCAGCACGACAGGAGCCAGCTTGCGCTCGCGGATGACGAGCAAGATCGTTACGATCAAAGCGGTCAGCACGCCCATCATGCCGATCGCCTCACGGAGCAGTAGCGCCACGGCCAGACCCACAAACCCGGCCGCGATCCACGCAGCCCGAAATCGCGGCCTGCCAAGGATCGCAATCGGCAGAATGACCGCGAAGCACGCCGCCGCGAACTGGGCCGGATGCGGCGTCAGGGCGTGAAACTGGCGGGCCATGAACGCGCCGACGGTCAGCGCCGAGAGCGAGGCAACCGGAAGATTGCAGGCCATCAGGAGCAACGCCACGGCGATGAGCGCCGTGTAGTTCAAGGCAGTGTTGAGGTGCGAGATCTGCTCCGGCCGGACCGCAGCCCCGCTCGCGACGGAATAGACCTCGAGCGCCAGGGCGTGGCCGAGATCGTCACCACCGAAACCGTCGGCGATCGGCACGACATCCTCGCCGTGGCACAGCACGAGAAACTTGTGCGTCGCCCTGGCGCAGTCCGCGCTGGCGAGCCAGACCTTCGCAGTGGTCCAGCTGTGCGGAAGGCCATCGGCTTTCTGAAATGAGCGATACGCCTGCGGCGCGGTCGCGAGCGCCAGACAGACAAGGAGCAACGCGGTACGCACGAACGGCGCACTAAAACCCCTGACCGACTCCATTCCCATTCCGCGGCGCCTCAAATCTCCGGCTTGCGGTTGCGCCGGCGCCCTTCGCCTATCCCCGCGATGCCACCAACTACGACCAGCCCCGCGACGATCGCCGCCACCGCGGCGACATTCGCAACATCGGCCTCGCCGAAGCGATAGAACCGATTGACCGCATCACCCGCCTCGTCAAGCCTCATTTGAGCTTTCCGACGCAAAAGTCCAGAACTAAAGCGAGATTGCAAGACCCTTTCGACATGCACATCGAGCGGACCAGGCCGGAGGACGCGCGCGAGACCGCCGCCACCTCGACCTTATCGCTCCAGTAAGCCGTTGATAGGCGATCTGGCTCGCCACCTCGTCGGCGATGTCGCGATCGAACGCGGCCCGCGAAACCCATATTGGTCGAGCACCTGCGGCAGCCCCTGGTTGAATCAGCGGGAAACGGCGCCGATCGCACATGCCGCGCGATTGCCTCGCCAAGAGAGGTGATGCTAAACCCTCCTGCGCATTTGCACGGGAACTGCTGGAGGATCTGCGGTGCCGAAAATCGATAACCGCTTGATTGGTGTCGTTATCCTGGCGCTGATGATTCTTGCGATCGCCAATATCGCAACTCAACCCTAAAATGCACGCCACTGCGGCGCGCGATGAGTTCCGACCAAGATGCAATGGCGATGAAGGATGCGCTCAGAACCAGAGGCGCAGCACCAGATCAAACATGGGCTGAGGTGGTAGAACTGCGCCGCCAAGGAGACGCTAAATGTTGAACAGCTTAGGAGATGCGCGCCCGGACAAGGCGGGCATCCGGGCTGCTTATGTCGGCAGGCCGAAGGAGCCCTGGGTAAGCGCATTGCGGACTTACATCGCGCTGCTGGTTTTCCTTGGAAGCTACCTTGTTCTCACCGTCGTCGGGAACCTGCTCTATTTCACCAATGTGGGTGAAGTGATGGGAAAAACCGCCATTGTGGGCTTCGATATCCGCAATTTCTCCAGAGCGGGCTCGCCAGGTTATTGGGCGCTGCTGTTCTTGCCATTCGTAGTAGCGCCGCCCATCGTCATTTTCGTTCGAAGGCTGGCCGCCAAGATGGGAGGGTACGTCGCTGCGTTGCCGAGCCTCTCCAGGCCGGCCTACTGTTTATTGCTGGGATTGCTTTATGCGTATGCCCTCTTTTCCCTGTGGAATGCTGACGCAGCACGCCTGTTGCTACGCCCGGCAGACTACATCAGCGCGTTGGATAGTCGCTTCCAGCTCATGGAAGCGCTTGGGTTTTGGCCTCAAGTGACGATCAAGTCCCTGCTCTTCACTCTGTCGATCTACGGCATGGTCGAGGCAACGAGCCGAAACGACTACTTCTGGAGCATATTGACCGCATTCAATCTGATCGCGATGTCGATCATCCTCATTCTACTGAACATGAAATGGCCTCTCGTATTGTTCTATGCCGCGAATCTTGCAACGATCATGCTCTTCGCCAAACGCAAAATAGTGCCGGGACTGCTTTTTACCAGCTTAGCTCTAGTTAGCTACTTCTCAGTCTCTCTTCTGCTTCTGCGCGCGAGTTCCACGCCTGTCGTCGTGACTCGCATCGAGAGCGCTCCGGTGTCTCCCACTTCAGAGCAGCTCAATCGAACTTTGGCAGAAGCGAAAATATGGCGAGAACAATTTGGCACCAGCGCCGAAACGGCGGAAGTCAGCCGGGAATCGTTTTCGAACGTGCTAACCCTGTCAGCCGGCGCCATCGTCAACCGCATGGCCCAACCGTTCCCATACTACTATGAAATATTCTCGAAATCCGAAGGAAAATGCGGATCCTTGGGAACGAGAATTCTTCGTCAACGCTCACCATGCCAGCCAAGCAATCTCGTCTATGCGGCGATGTTCGATGACAGATTTTCCGGCGTAGGAACCGCGCCTCAAGGTCCCCATGTAACGGGCTTTGCCCTCCAGGGATGGCTCGGCGCCATCATCGAGCTCGTTTGCACATCGATCGTTTTAGGGCTCTTTGCGGCAGCCTCCGGCGATGAGGGAACGATGCAAGCGACGATCACCGTAATGGGGGCCGTCACTGGCTACTTCTTTTCTCAACTGC
Source organism: Bradyrhizobium genosp. SA-4 str. CB756 (assembly GCF_000473125.1). Lineage (NCBI taxonomy): Bacteria > Pseudomonadati > Pseudomonadota > Alphaproteobacteria > Hyphomicrobiales > Nitrobacteraceae > Bradyrhizobium > Bradyrhizobium genosp. SA-4. The sequence continues at coordinate 3,261,878 of NZ_KI421499.1, forward strand.
CATTTGAGGGGCCATTAATTTACGATCACGGCGCGTTCTGGTGGATGATCCCACTTCTGTTGTATGCAGAATGGAAAAGGGTCCCGCTGGGGTGAACATACCGCCACTCCAGCCAACCGCTCCCTGAGATCAGTGCCAAAAGCAAAGCAAGGCGGTCATACCTCGCCAAGCTCGGCCTGATGCGCCCGCCACCACCCCGCAATCGCCGCCGCCAGATCATTCCACGGCTCGGTCGGCAGATCAGGCACCGCCACCCGCACGCTGTACTCGTCCGTGGTCGCATTGTGAAACCACTCGGTCGCGGCGAAATCGAAGCCGAAGCTGCCGGCGTGACGGATGGGAAACCCGGCCCGGCTGAGATTATGGCTCATGGCCTCGGCGGCTTGCCGCGCGCCCGCCTCATCGAGAGGACACCTTGAGCGGAGCGTGACATAGAGCCCGTGAGTGAAGTGAAGCTCGGCCGCGAGCGAGGCGAGCTCGCGCGCGAAATGCCGGGCCGCATGACGACCGTTGCGCAGGATGGCCGCGACGCGTCGCTTCGTCAGGCCCCAATAGGCCGGGCTGCCGACAAACGGAGGAAAATGCGCCGGCAGCGCCGCGCCGCCGAGAAGCCGCACGGCATCGCGCATCTCCGCCGCGAGGCGTTCGGCCAACGAACGCTCCGCGCCCTCCTCGCTCCAGCGGACGAACACCGCAGAGCCCAGCCGTCCGTATTCCGCGCCGAGCGAATCCAGCTTGGTGTGGCTTCGCACCATCACGACCGGGATTTGATATCGCCGCGCCCAGCGCAGGACGCGCCGGATGCGGCCCGACCGGCCGGCAAAGCACGTCGTGTCGAAGATCAAAAGATCGAACGGCGAACCGTCGCAGCGCAGCGTCGCTTCGAAGGCGCCGGCGGGGACGCAGGAATCGAGCAGCAGAATTCGCGGCGCGCCGCCCGCGACAGGCACGCCCGCCAGCGGCGGCTTCACCGTGACAAGCCGCAAATGCGGGACAAAGCGCTCGATCAGCTCCAGCGTCTCGCCGTAGGAGCCCGGCAGCACCACGATGTCGCCCGTGGTGACGAGCCTTGCCGAGGCGAGCAGCAGCGCCGCGATCGCGGACATGCCGGACGCGGTGTAGATGGCCTCGCTGGTGCAGCCGCGCGCGTCGTCATAGAACGAGGGGCCGCTCACCTTCAGATCCGCGCGCTGGTAGTCGTAGCTGAATGCGAACGGGCCGCTGGTCGGACGGGCGGTCGCCGACCAGGATGTCTCGGTCGCCTTCCAGTCCGCCAGCTCATGCTCGGCGCGCAGTGCGGCGGTCAGCTGGAATTTCGCCGCGATGACCTCGTCCACTGAGCGCGGACAGGGCACGTGCCGCGGGCTTCTCAGGCAGCCGTTCAGGAGCCTGATCTCCTCATGCTTGCGCCCCAGATAGGCCTCGATGGTCTCCATGCAACGCTTGATACGATCCCTGATACGACAACTTAGCAAACTTCGATCGTAATCAACGTCCGGCGCGGACCTGAGGTCCAATACGCCGCCCTTGCAACGAAGACGCATCTGCGTCGTTGAGAGTGCAAAGAGAGTCAAGCCCGTTCGGGGGCTTCTTGTCTGTTCACGGTCCGACTCCGCTTCGTTCGCGCAGTACGAATCGCGATCGCGAAAATCAGCTCTCCGCAGATCTTAACATCTGATTGCCGCGATCGCTCATGCGGATCCGCTCACCAGCACGGGCCGCAACCGGTAGGCATCGATCGCGGCGTTCGACAGCAGCAGTCTGCGCCGCTCGCCACGCAGCATCATGCGGTCGATCTTGTTCAGGATGAAGCGGGCTGAATCCTTGTGCTCGCCGGTGAGCAGACCGGACTGGTCGAGATATCTCCAGGCAATCTCGAAGCACTGTGCACGCAATTGAAGGTCGGTCATGGCCGCTCAACGTCGACGCGGAACGAATGTTCCTATGCGGGTCGAGCGGGCCGCTTGCGCCGGAGCCGGCGCAATAGCGATGCGCTTATTGGCAAGGGATCGCGGAACGAGACAGCGACCGCGGCGTTGACTGCAACGAAATCGAGTGGTGCCGACCTGCCTGCCCCGGTCGGCTTTGAAGGACCCCGTGCTTGTCCCCCGAGCACGGGGTTTTTCTCATGCAAACCCACAAAGCAAAAGCGCGAGGCGAGCAATGCTCGGCCTCGCGCCTTCAGCCCCTAGCGAGCGCCCCCGCTTACCAGGTGTAACGAATGCGGCCCGTGCCGGCGTAGGTCTGCGACCGGTCGCTGAATTCGCCGTCGAACTTCACCAGGAACGAGACGCCGCTCGCCGTGCGCCATTCGGCGCCGGCCGTGGTAAGCGCCAGATCGCGCGCCGGCGTCGTGCCGAACACGGTGAACGGCGCAGCGCCGATGCCGCCGAGCGCGGCGAAGCTGAGCGTCGCCGAGGGATTGCTGATCTCGTCATGGGCGTAGGCGAACTTGCCGAACAGGTTAAGCTGGCCGCCATTGTCCACCGGCATGATCTTGTCGGTGCGCAGGCCCACCTCGCCGCGATAGGCGGTGGCCGTGCGGCCGACCACGGTGAGTGCGCCTGCAGCGGCGCCCAGCGCCGTCGCCTCGGTATAGCCCGGCGTACGGAACCACTGCCCCTGGATGGCGCCATAGGGCGTCCAGTTCACGCTCCAGTACTGGCCGACCTTGTAGCCGCCCTCGATACGTCCGCCCCAACCCTGGGCCTCGAAATCGGCCTTGTAGAGGTCGATGCCCGGCGTGGTGGACCGGCTCGTACCCATCCAGTAGTTGGTGTAGGTGCCGGCTGCAGCGATGTAGCCCGGCCCGAAACCGTACTTGCCGTAGACACCGGCCATGAACGTGTCGCTGGTGCCACCGCCGTTGCCGGCGCCGGCAACCGTCGGCGTCACCGACCAGTTGATGTTGCCGCCGGCAAGCGAGAAGCCGATCAGCGAGTCCGCGGTGAAGCGATAGTCAGCGCCAGCGGCGACGCCGCCGACGCGGGTATAGAGATCGGACGTGCCAGCCGCGACATTGCCGCTGGTGTTGTTAGCGCCGCCAAAGGCCGCGCCCCAGACGTCCCAGTGCGGGGCATAGGCAACCACGGGCGGCGGTGCCTTCAAATAGGCACCGAAGGCCGAGCGCACGGCAGCCGGCACCGGCTTTTCGCCGGCATAGCTCAGCGTGCCCGTCGTCGAGACCTTGTTGGTCGCGAACGGATCGGTCAGCAACGAGAGGTAGGAGCTGCCGAGCTGGAATGCGCCGGACTGCGCCTGGGCCAGGTTCTCACCGGTGTTGCCACCGGACAGGAAGGCCTGCATCGCCAGATCTTCGCCGATGGAGCTCCACGACGTGGCGCTCAACATCCCGAAATTCGTGCCGTTGTTCTGATACACGAACTGGCCGTTGGGAATCGCCGTGTTGTTGGTCAGCGCACCCCACCGGTAGGCAGAGTTCGGCTGCCCCGTGATCGTCGACGTGGTCAGGAACAGAACGTATTGCTGTCCGGGCGTGAGCGAGACGCCGCCTGTGTTGATCGACACGGTCTGATACGCGGAGCCGCTCGGCGCGGTCATGATACCGGAGCTGAAGAGCGCCGAGCCAGTGATGTGCTGGGTGGTCGGATCGAACGCGTAAACGAAGGCCTGGTACTGCGGCGCGGTACCGAACGGCAGCGACAGCTGGAAGTTGAAGCCCGACAGGCGGGTCTGGCCACTCGTCGGCGTGAAGGTCTGTCCGTAGGTCGCCGTGTTAGGCACGCCCCAGCTCGAGATGAACGAGGTGCCGTTCCATTGCGGCATGGTGTCGATGTTTTGCGCCTGTGCAGACGTGCCCAGAGCAAGAAAGGCCGCGCTGCCGAGCCACAGCGCCTTGCGAGTCACCAAGGACTTCATTGCCCACCCCCAAATCAAATCCAGAAAAAACGAATGAATAGCCGTCAATATCGTGCCGCCAAGCAATACGTCGAACGCAGGAGGACGGGCAATTGCTGTTCGGGTTCTCAGCAACGATTAGCAATCAAACGTGACCCAAAAACAACATAATTGGATAGAGGGACACATCGCGACGTTGAGATGATTGGGTTTTTCGTCCCATTGAATTGCGGCGATGCTGCGTCGCGTGCCGACAATATCTGTCGTCCACAGCCGCGCGGGAATACCTGCTGCAAGGACGGCGCCGTCCAGCTCAATCGCGCTTGTCTGAATCGAAGTCCGGCGGCGTCGATCGACCCGCGTAACGGAATCAATCCGTCTCTTCTTCGCGCCGCTCGCGGGCGAGCTGGTGCCACGCCAAAGCGAGCTGGATCAGGCGCTGCCGGTCGTCGCCTTCGGAGGCGGCAGCCTGCTTCATCGCGGCCTCGGCTTCGTGCTGTGGATCGTACTTGGTACACATGCGCTCCACCCTAACCGACCGATCTGGACATGCGGATGGCAATTTCGTCCGTATCATTGCGGGTTGACGCTGGCGTCGCTCAGACTGCTCCGCCGCGGTTGCTCCGACTCTCAGGCCGATGACGAAGCCGTGAGGCCAGGCATCATTCGGACTGATCTGTGAATTGCGTCACAGCCACCATCCGGCATCTCCGCTAAACAGCGCTTCGACGCTTCCAGAAGCGTAACGAGGGCATGGGTGTGTTTCCCATCATGACACAAGAAACAGCATCCGAAGCTGACGTCCCGGCGCCGCGGCAACGCTCCGACCTGCTCGGCATCGCCTATCTCGGGACCATCGGCATCGTCATGCTGGCCTGGATCTGCGGCCTGGTCTGGGCCGCCATCGCGTTCTTCAGCTGGCTGGTGTCTTGATCCCGCGCGCGATGACGGGCTCTAAAGCGCGATGAGATCATCGCACTTTAGGTTGTTGTTTGAGCATGATCTTTTCGGAAAACCGCTGCACACTTTTCCGGATCATGCTCTAGAACAGCCAATGCGCGAACTGCGCCAGCTTGATCCCGCCGCACACGATCATGGCCCACAGCGCCAGGCTGACCTGGATTGCATCCAGCATATCCACACTCCCCCGCGAATCACGTCCCGACTTTTTTCTTTTGAGAATGCGCGAAGCGCCGACATGCGCCAGTGATAATTGGAGGCAGTTGTTGTGCGCCGCCGAACCGGCGGCGACAGGCGCAGCTAGCTAATCCCCAAAACAAAAGAGGCGGGCCTAAGCCCGCCTCTTCGCTTCAAAGCTCGTCTGGATCGTCAGTAGCAGGCGCGGGGATCGGCCTGCACGTACTGGCCGTTCGGATAGCGGTAGTAGCAATTGCCCTGGGCGAGATAATAGCCCGGGCGCGAGGCCGCCGTGGCGCCGGCGATGGCGCCGGTGGCGCCGCCGATCACGGCGCCTGCGGCCGCACCCGAGGCATTGCCGGAGATCAGGCCGCCCAGCACGCCGCCGACGATGGCGCCGCCGAGCGCGCTTGCGCCGGGATCGGCCGGCGGCGGAGGCGGAGGTGGCGGTTCATAGGCGACCGGCGGCGGGGCATAGGCCACCGGCACGTCGTCGTAATACTCCTCGGAGATGTAGGCGGGCGGGCCGGCCATCCGCTGCGGATAATAATACCAGACGCCGCCGACGTCCCACCACCAGCCGGAGCGGCCGTTGTGGACCTCGTGGCGCCAGCGCCCGCCGTCCCAGGCGAGATTGCCGCGATAGGCGTGTCCGCCCCAGTCGCGCGCCGGTGCGGGCCCGCGGGCATAATTGCGGCCGGGCGGCGGACCGCCGGCATTGTGCGGGCCCGGGCCTGGACCGCCCGCGTGAGGCGGGCCGCCAGGCTGTCCCGGGGGACGGGCGGCCTGCTGCGGCGGCGGCCCCTTGCGCATGTTCTGGTTGTTCGGGGGTGGCGCACCTGCGCCGGGCGCCGCCTGCGGCTGGGCTTGCGGCCTCGGCGGCAACGCGTCCTGGGCCTGCGCCGAAAGCGCGACAAGGGACATGGCCGAAACCACGGGAATGATGATCTTCATGCGGCTGGACGCACTCATGCGTGCTAGACCCCCTACTCTCTCGGTTGCCGTGGTCCCTGGCGCGATAGACGATTCGGCTCGCGCCGGGCTGATGCCGGCCGACATAACTGATCTGCTTTGTCGGCTAAGTCCCGTTACAAATGTTTAAGATCACGGCAATTTTTCGGCCCTGCGGTCGTGCTTGGACCGCTTCTAGCGAGCCGGCTCGATCACATTGCAATTGGTTCGCCCCGACATCAGGCAATCCTGCATCTTGCTGGTCGAGGTCAGATCGCGGGCGAGCCACCAGCCGATGCCGAGGATCAGAAGCGCGATGATCAGGCCGGCGATGGCGCCGCGGCGATTGTCACCGGATGGGGAGCGTGGCGGGGTTCTGGGCTTCTCGCCCGGTTCGGGCTTGGACTCGGACATGGTGACCTGATTGCACGGGCGAGCCGGCTTTATCACCTCTGCGGCGTGGCGTCACATCCCGGCATGCCCTTGCTGTTCAACCGCGGGTCTGGCGGATCGCATCCTTGCGTGAGGTCTCGACAGCCGGGATCGCCTGGTGCGCGCGGGGCGCACAGGTCGTAAGCACGAAGGCCGTCTGGCTGCACTCCCAGCCGGCGCCCAGGACGGCGTTCTCGATCGGCTGCGGACGGGCGAACAGCAACGCCCCGCCCGCCAGCGCCGCCACCACGAAGGCGAGCGCAAGCGCCTTGAGGGTCAGCCGGAAGATGGTCATGCCCGTGCTCCGTCTCGTATTGGGGCGCACGCTAGGCGCGGCGTCGGGTGCCCGCTATGAGGGACATCACAATTCGGCAGTTTTTCCGGGTTACGAGAGATCGTCGGGGCTGGCGATTTTTCGTTGACCTGATCGGCTGCGATTATGGGTGGCTTCGCGACGCGCGCCGATGTACACGCTTCTGCGTCGCGTGGCGCCTGCTATGCCCAGCCGACGTACCAACAGCAGTGATGTAGGATTGAAAGCGAGGAAGACAAGGCTCGTCGATGAGTGGATTCAGGGAACCCGGCTTCGCGGACCGGCAAAAGGCGGCGCAGGACGCCCGCAAAAATCTTTTGAACAAATTCAAGTCGCAGCCGGGCCCCGACGATCCGGCGGTGGCCGCGCGTCGCGCCGAGCGCGAAGCGCTCTCGGCCAAGCGTGCCGAGGCCAAGGCTGCGCGCGAGGCGGAAAAGGCCGAGCAGAAGCGCGTCGAGGAAGAAGCCAAGGCCGCTGAAGCCGCGCGGATCGCCCGCGAGGCCGAAGAGGCGGTCGCGCGGCAGGCTGCGCTCGAGGCCGAGCAGAAGGCCAAGCGCGACGCCCGCTACGCCGCCCGCAAGGCCAAGCGCAAGTAACGTTCAAAAGTCACGTCCAATTGAAGTTGGGCTGCGACGTGATTTCGGGGCGGTCCAAATGACCGCCCCCAGATTTTCCGAAGCGCGCGCCTGCCGTTTGCATGCGCCCGCGACGGCGGCGGACGATCAGTTCTTCTTCATCATCCCGTCGTCTTTCTTCATCCCGTCCTTGGACATGTGGTCCTTCTTCATGCCGTCGTCCTTGGACATGGTATCCTTCTTCATGCCGTCCTTGGACATCGTGTCCTTCTTCATCATGCCGTCGTCCTTGCCCATTTTGTCCTGGGCAAAGGCGGCCGGCGACAGCGCAAGGCCGAGCGAGAGAGCGGCAGCCGAGATGCCGAGCGCGATGCGGGTGCGAATGGTCATGGGTCATCTTCCTTCGAGGTGATGTTGGCCAGCGACGGATGCCGCTACCTCATGCTCGACGGATGACGGGCCGCACCTGTTACGTGCGGCGGAATTTTTTTTCGCCAATGCGAAACCTGACCGCGGGACCACCGGTTTGACACAATTTTGCCTGCGTGACCCCCGCTAGTGCCGCCCGCGACCGAAGGGTGAGTGTGCGGCGCAGCAATGCCCCCCGCGACTTGCCGCCGCATTCGGTCTCGAACTATCAGATTAGAGAATATCGGGTACAAGACCGGCTAGGATGGGCCTGAAGCCGGGCCTCTTAAGACCCGATCACGTCAAGAACCGTCCAAGGGGATAAATCTATGTTCACGCGTCGTCACCTGCTCGCGACTGCCGTCGCAGCACCCGCCATTCTCCGCTTCGGCACCGGCACCGCGCATGCCGCGACCACGCTGAAGATCTCGCACCAATTCCCGGGCGGCACCGTCGACAAGGGCGATTTCCGCGACCGGCTCTGCCGCATGTTCGCCGCCGAGGTCAGCAAGCGCAGCAAGGGCGACATCGCCGCCGAGATCTATCCGAACTCCTCGCTGATCAAGACCAACGCGCAGTTCTCCGCGATGCGCAAGGGCGCGCTCGACATCAGCCTCTATCCGATGCCCTATGCCGGCGGCGAGCTGCCGGAGACCAATATCGGCCTGATGCCGGGCCTTGTGACCACCTACGACCAGGGCATGCGCTGGAAGAAGGAGCCGGTCGGCAAGGCGCTGACCGATTTTCTTGCCGACAAGGGCATCATCCTGCTCACCTGGGTCTGGCAGGCCGGCGGCGTCGCCAGCCGCTCCAAGCCGATCGTCGCCCCTGAAGACGCCAAGGGCATGAAGGTGCGCGGCGGCTCGCGCGAGATGGACATGGTGCTCCAGACCGCGGGCGCCTCGGTGCTGTCGGTGCCGTCGAACGAAATCTACGCGGCGATGCAGACCGGCGCCTGCGATGCCGGCATCACCTCCTCGACCAGCCTGATCTCGTTCCGCCTCGAGGAAGTCGCGAAGTCGCTGACCTCGGGCGCGGGCGCCTCCTACTGGTTCATGCTCGAGCCGCTGATGATGTCGAAGGCGATCTTCGACAAGCTGCCGAAGAACCATCAGGACGTCCTGCTCGCGGTCGGCTCCGAGCTCGAAACCTTCGGCCGCAAGGGCGCGCAGGACGACGACGTCGAGGTCGCCAAGGTCTACGAGAAGGCCGGAGCCAAGGTCTCGGCGCTCGACGCCGCGACTGTCGGCAAGTGGCGCGACATCGCCCGCGACACCGCGTGGAAGGATTACGGCGCCAAGACCGCGACGGCGGCGAAACTCTTGAAGCTCGCCTCCGACGTCTCGGCATGAGCCACGGTCCGCTTCCGGATCGTGATGACCAGGCGACCGCTGCCGCAGGGACTGGCCCTGCGGCGGCGATTGATCGCGGTCTCGCCATCCTCAACAGCATCATCGTCGTGCTCGCCGCGATCGCGCTGGTCGCCGCCTGCGCCATCCTGAGCTACAGCGTGCTCAGCCGCGCGCTGTTCAAGGCCGCCAATTACTGGCAGGACGAGGCCGCAGTCTTCCTGCTGGTCGGCGCGACCTTCATGACGGCAGCCTATGTGCAGCAGAACCGCGGTCACATCGGCATCGAGGCCTTTGTCGGCCTGCTGTCGCCGCTCGCCAACAGGATCCGTCTTTGGCTGGTCGATGCCGCGACGTTCCTGTTCTGCGCCTTCTTCACCTGGAAGTCCTGGACGCTGGCCCATGAAGCCTATGTCGACGGCCAGGTCTCGAACTCGATGTGGTCGCCGCCGCTCGCCATTCCCTATTCGCTGATGGCGCTCGGCATGAGCCTGCTCTGCGTCCAGATCCTCGTGCAGCTTGCGCTGCCTTTCGCGGGAGCGAGGCGTTCATGAGCGTTTTCAGTATCGGTGTTGCCTACGGGATAGCAACGCTGCTCGTGATGTTTTCAGGCATGCCCATCGCGTTCGCCCTCGGCGCGGTCGCGGTGGTGTTCATGGGCATCTACATGCCCGCCGCCTCGCTCGATACGGTGACGCAGAACGTCTACGAGGAAATGGCCTCGATCACGCTCCTGTCGATCCCGCTGTTCATCCTGAAGGGCGCGGCGATCGGCAAGTCGCGCGCGGGCCAGGACCTCTATTCGGCGCTGCATGCCTGGCTGCACCGCGTGCCCGGCGGCCTCGGTGTCGCCAACGTCTTCGCCTGCGCCCTGTTCGCGGCAATGGCGGGCTCGAGCCCAGCGACCTGTTCGGCGATCGGTTCGGCCGGCATCCCGGAGATGCGCAAGCGCGGCTATTCCGGCGGTTTTGCCGCCGGCATCATCGCCGCCGGCGGCACGCTCGGCATCCTGCTGCCGCCCTCGATCACCATGATCCTGTTCGCGGTCGCGGCCGAGAAGTCGCTCGGGCGGCTGTTCCTCGCCGGCATCGGTCCGGGTCTGCTGCTGGTCTCCCTGTTCGGCGCCTACGCCGTGATCCGTTTCCGCCAGGAATATGCCGCCGCCGCGGCGATCTACGAGAAAGGCGGCCCGGAGGCTCCGATCCTGCAGCGCGACGAGTACACGCTCGCCGAACGCTTCAGCGTGCTGCCGCGCGTGATCCCGTTCGTGCTGCTGCTGACCGGCGTCATGATCGCGCTCTATGGCGGCTTCGCCACGCCGTCGGAGACGGCAGGCCTCGGCGGCCTGCTGGCACTGGCGCTGATCGCGGCGATCTACAGCGTCTGGCGGCCGGGCGACCTCGCCCCGATCATGAGATCGACGATCCGGGAATCGACCATGCTGATGATGATCATCGGCATGTCGCTGCTCTATTCCTACGTGATGAGCTATCTGCACATCTCGCAATCGGTCGCCGAATCCATCGTCGCGATGCACCTGCCGCGCTGGGAGCTGCTGTTCGCGATCCTCGTCATGGTCGTCGTGCTCGGCTTCTTCCTGCCGCCGGTCTCGATCATCCTGATGACAGCGCCGATCATCCTGCCGCCGCTCCGCGCTGCGAACTTCGACATCATCTGGTTCGGCGTCGTCATGACCATCGTGATGGAGATGGGGCTGATCCATCCGCCGGTCGGGCTCAACATCTTCGTCATCCGCAACGTCGCGCCCGACATCCCCTTGAGCGAGGTGATCTGGGGCACCCTGCCCTTCGTGCTCTTGATGATGCTCGCGGTGCTGCTGCTGTGCTTCGTGCCGGAGATCTCGACCTGGCTGCCGGATCTCGTGATGGGGCCGGACGGGAGCAGGTAGCGGCACTCACGACTGCCGTAGGGTGGGCAAAGGCGCGTAGCGCCGTGCCCACCACTTCTGAATGGTGGGCACGCTGCGCTTTGCCCACCCTACGAGTTATGCGCTCCGCACAGCCGCAAGGCTAACCCACCCTACGATTTTTCCTTCCGCCGCGACTTCGGTGCGTGCGCCACCACCTGCAAGAGATCCTTGCGCACGGCCTCGATGTGCCGCTCCAGGAAGCGGCACGCCTCCTCGACCTTGTGCGCGCGGCACAGCGCGATCAGATGAGCGTGCTCCTTTTCTGCCGTGCCCATTGCCTTGGTGTTGGAGAGCTGCAGCCGCGTGTAGCGGTCGCTGGTCTGGAGCAGCGACAGCACGATCGCGCGGGTGCGCGGCTGCGGGGCGTGAACGTAGAGCGCCATGTGGAAATCGGCGTTGAGCTGGCCCCATTCGCTGACATTGCGCGCCTTGATCGCCTTCTCGAACTGCTTGTGGATGTCGTCGAGGCCCTCGAAATCCTCCGCGCTGAAACGCGGCGCCGATTGCGCCAGCAACCGTGGCTCCAGGATACAGCGCAGATCGAACACGTCGTTGATCTCGTCCAGTGACAGCTCCGAGACGATCGCGCCCTTCTGCGGCACGATCCGCACCAGCCCTTCGGCCTCGAGCTGGAACAGTGCCTCGCGCACGGGGATGCGGCTGACGCCATAGGCCTCGCCAAGCGCATCCTGCCGCAGCTGCGATCCGGCCGGATAGGTGCCGTCGAGGATCGCCTGCCTGAGCTGGTCGACGATCGCAGCCGACAGGGTGCGATGCTTCAGAGGCTGTTTCATCTGATCGTCTGTTGTCCTTCCCGACTCGCTCGGCCGAAGCGGTCCCTGTCTTGCATGTTGAGGTGCCCTGCAAAAGCCAGCTGCCCAGCAAAAGCGCGCCCTGCCGCGGAAATGACCGCAATCTCCGTTTGACAGCCAAAATGTATAAATTATACATTTGGCAGTCGCACGACAAATCTTCGGGGGTTGGGGCCTCTTCATGATCGAGCAGACGATGCCGGCCACGCGCGCGCTCAGCGTCCGACGTACGATCGTCCGGATGTCGAGCGCCCTGCTCGCCTTCGAGCGTCTGGCGCTGATGGGGCTGATGTACCTGCTCACCGGTCTGATCCTGGTGAACGTCATCACCCGCTACGCGCGTTTCCCGATCTACTGGATCGATGAATCCGCTGTTTATTGCGTAGTCTGGCTGACCTTCGTCGGGGCCTCCGCGATGACGCGGCTGCGGCTCGACTTCGCGGTGACGATGCTGACGGAGCGGCTTTCGCCGCAGCACCAGAAGATCGCCAAGGTAATCTCGACCGGCCTCGTCGTCGTGTTCGGCATCGCCTTGAGCGTCACCTGCGTGCTCTGGATGGACCCGGTCGGGCTCGCGCGCGCTGGATTCGACGGGCGCAAGCTCGCGGCCGAAACCTTCAACTTCCTCTACACCGAGCACACCCAGACGCTGAACTGGCCGACCTGGGTGCTCTATCTGACGCTGCCGATCTTCGCGGTCTCGATGACCGTGCACGGCCTCGCCAACCTCCTGGAAGATCTCGAGCTGGTGCCGCGCACGCCACCGAAAGGCTTCCAGCTCTCCGAGCTCGACGGGGTCAACTGATGGTCACGTCTGCCGCCTTCGTCGCGATCATGCTGGTCGGCGTGCCGATCGGGCTCTGCCTGTGCCTTGCCGGCCTCGTCTATATCGCGGCGTCAGGCAATCCCGTGCTGTTTCAGTCCTATCCGCTCCAGCTGTTCGGCGGCGTCGACAGCTACGGCCTGATCGCCATCCCGCTCTTCATCCTGATCGGCGAGATCATGAACGGCGGCGGCATCACGCGGCGCATCGTCGACATGGCGATGGCATTCGTCGGCTCGCTCAAGGGCGGGCTCGCCTACGTCAACATCCTCGCCAACATGTTCATCTCCTCGATCCTGGGATCGGCGACCGCGCAGGTCGCGATCATGGCCCAGATCATGGTGCCGGAGATGGAGAAGAAGGGCTACGACAAGACATTTGCAGCGGGCCTCACCGCCTATGGTGGCATGCTCGGCCCGATCATTCCGCCCTCGGTGATGTTCGTCGTCTACAGCGTGCTGGCGCAGGTCTCCGTCAGCGACATGCTGATCGCCGGCATCGTGCCGGGCGTCATCCTCACCGTGATGTTCTGTCTCGTCATCGCGCTGATGGGCTACATGTACAACTATCCCCGCGCCGACTATCAGACGCCGCGCCAGCGCCTGATGACGATCCTGCGCACCTCGCCGACGCTGCTGATCCCGATCGTCATCGTCGGCACGATTTTGAGCGGCCTCGCCAATGCCACGGAATCCGCCGCCGTCGGCGCCGTTGCCGCGGCACTTGTTGGCAAGTACTGGACCAAGGAATTCGAGTTCTCGCAGCTGCCGCAGATGATGCTGCGCAGCGGCATCTATTCGGCGATCGTACTGTTCCTGGTCGCCGCCGCGGCAGTGTTCTCCTGGGTCCTGATCTTCGGCAAGGTGCCGCAGGAAACCGCCGGCTGGATCCAGTCGGCCGCGAAGGACCCGATCAGCTTCATGCTGATCTGCAACGTCATCCTGCTGATCATCGGCACTGTCATCGACGGCATTCCCGGCCTGATCATGACGGTGCCGATCCTGCTGCCGGTCGCAACTGACGTCTATCACATCGATCCCCGGCAGTTCGGCGTCGTTGTGGTGATCAATCTCGTGCTGGGTCTCTTGTCGCCGCCGGTCGGGCTCTGCTTCTTCGTCGCGGCCGCCGTCACCGGCGCCAAGCCCGGCAAGATGTTCATGGTGACGCTGCCGTTCTTCGTCATCTCCTGCGTCCTCCTCGTGCTGCTCTCGCTCTACCCCTCGCTCTCGCTGATCCTCGTCAAATAGGCCCGTACAATAGGAAGCCCGACCATGCCGCTTTCACGCCGCCGCTTTCTCGCCGCCAGTGCCGCCGCATCGGTGTTCGCGCCCTCGCTCGCGCTCGCCCAGGCCAAGGAATTTCGCCTCGGCCTGATCACGCCCAACGGCCATTCCTGGAACAAGGCCGCGCTCAAATTCGGCGACGAGCTGAAGGCCGCCACCAATGGCCGCCTGACCGTGACCGTGTTCCACTCCGGCCAGCTCGGCAACGAGCCGGCGATGATGCAGCAATTGCAGTCCGGCGCGCTCGACATGGGCTTCATCCAGGCCGCCGAGCTCGGCTCGCGCGTGCCGCACATCGCCGCGATCAACGCGCCCTACATCGTCCGCTCGACGCCGGCGGTGGCGAAATTCGTGCGGCATCCGGCGGCCGTCAAACTATTCGAGGTGCTGCCGCAGGAGACCGGCACAATCGGCCTCGGCTGGGGCATCACCGGCATGCGCGCGGTGTTCTCGTCCAAGGACCTCAATTCGCTCGCCGATATCAAGGGCATGAAGCTGCGCATCAACCCGACCCCGGTCTACCGCGACTTCTATTCCTCGCTCGGCGCAGCCCCGACGCCGATCCCCACCCCGCAGGTGTTCGACGCCATGGCCAACGGCCAGGTCGACGGCCTCGAGGCCGACCTCGAATTCTCCTGGAACCAGCGCTTCGACAAGGTGTCGAAGGTGATCCTGCAGATGAACGCCGTCTTCATGCCGATGGCAGCGGTGATCTCGGGCCGGGTCTGGCAGTCGCTCTCCGCCGCCGACCGCGAGCTGATCGCCAAGACGATCAAGACGACGCTGGATGCGCAGATCGATGAGCTCGCCGGCAACGAGCCGGCGCTGATCGAGAACTTCAAGAACGCGCCGATCCCGATCCGCCAGGTCCCGGCCGGCGACACCGAGGCTGTCATCGCCGAGTTCGACAAGATCTGGCTGCCCAAGGCACCCGTTCTCGCCGAGCTGCGCAAGGTCGGCGCCACGCTCTGATCCCATCCGCCATCCTTTTCGCCACAGCCGGCGGCCCCAGCCCTCCGCCGGCCTACTCGCCTGGAGTTAAAACCATGAGCCGCCGCGTTTCCTGGGAAGGCGTCTTCCCGGCCGTCACCACGCAATTCCACGACGATCTCTCGCTCGACATCGATGCGACCGCCAAGGTGATGGACGGACTGATCCGCGACGGCGTCTCCGGCCTGATCGTCTGCGGCTCGGTCGGCGAGAATACCTCGCTGGAGCGCAAGGAGAAGGTTGCGATCATGGAGACGGCGAAGTCCGTCGCCGCCGGCCGCGTGCCCGTGCTGTGCGGCATCGCCGAATTCACCACGGCGTTCGCGGTCGAGACCGCCAAGGAAGCCGCGCGTGTCGGCATCGACGGCGTGATGGTGATGCCGGCGCTGGTCTACTCGTCCAAGCCGCATGAGACCGCCGCGCATTTCCGGGCCGTCGCCAGCGCCACCGACCTGCCGGTGATGCTCTACAACAACCCGCCGATCTACAAGAACGACGTCACCCCCGATATCCTGGCCTCGCTTGCCGACGTCGAGACCGTGGTCTGCTTCAAGGATTCCTCGGGTGACACGCGCCGTTTCATCGACACCAGGAACATGGTCGGCGACCGCTTCGTGCTGTTCGCAGGCCTCGACGACGTCATCGTCGAGAGCGTCGCCATGGGCGCCGTCGGCTGGGTCTCCGGCATGTCGAACGCCTTCCCGCGCGAGGGCGAGACGCTGTTCCGCCTCGCCAGGGCCGGCCGCTTGGCCGAGGCCATGCCGCTCTACGAATGGTTCATGCCACTCTTGCACCTCGATGCCCGCCCCGACCTCGTCCAGTGCATCAAGCTGTGCGAGCACATCATGGGCCGCGGCACCGCCCTGACCCGCCCGCCGCGCCTGGCACTGCTGCCGCAGGAGAAGGCCGAGGTCGAGGCCATGATGGTCAAGGCGCTCAAGAACCGGCCGCGCCTGCCGGATGTCGGGCTGAAGGCGGCTTAGGCGAAGATTTCGTAGGGTGGGCAAAACGACAGCGTGCCCACCATCTGCGAGTGATTGAGGAAGATGGTGGGCACGGCGCTGCGCGCCCCTTTGCCCACCCTACGGCACCTGTGCGCGCCGCAAGCGGCCTTACGACGCCGCCCGCTTCTTCTTCGCGTTCAGCGCGGATGCCACGCGGCTGACCGGCGGCTTGCCCAGCACACCGCTCATCTCATTGGTGGCCGCGAGCAACCTCTCCATGTCGACACCCGTCCTGATGCCCATGCCTTCGAGCATGTAGACGACATCCTCGGTCGCGACATTGCCGGTCGCGCCGGGGGCGTAGGGACAGCCGCCGAGGCCGCCGGCGGCGGCGTCGATGACGCGGACGCCCTCCTCCAGACCGGCGTAGAGATTGGCGAGCGCCTGACCGTAGGTGTCGTGAAAATGCATCGCGAGTTTCGCGGGCGGGATGTTGGCGCTGACCGCGCGCAGCATCTCTTTCGCCTTGGCGGGCGTGCCAACGCCGATGGTGTCGCCGAGCGAGATCTCGTAGCAGCCGAGGTCCCACAGCGCCTTGGCGAGATCGGCGACCGCCTTCGGCTTGATCTCGCCGTCGAACGGACAGCCGAGCACGCAGGAGATATAGCCGCGCACGGGCACACCATCGGCCTTGGCGCGCGCCAGTACCGGCTTGAAGCGCTCGATGGACTCCGCGACCGTGCAATTGATGTTGGCGCGCGAAAAGCCTTCGGACGCTGCCGCGAATACGGAGACGACCTTGGCGCCGGCAGCGCGGGCGGCGTCATAGCCCTTCTCGTTCGGCACCAGCACGTGGAATTCGGCGCCCTTGACGTGGGCGACGCCGCGCAGCACGGCATCGGAGCTCGCCATCTGCGGGATCGCCTTGGGCGAGACGAACGCGCCGACCTCGACCGTATCGAGGCCGGCCGCAACCAGCGCCTCGATGAAGGCGATGCGGGCCTCGACGCTGACCGGCGTCTTCTCGTTCTGGAGGCCGTCACGCGGCCCCATTTCGATGATGCGGACGGGATCGCTCATGTCATTCCCCTGAAGGTTCGACCACGGCAAGCTCGACGCCCTCCTGCACGATGTCGCCGACCTTGCATTTGATCGACTTCAGCACGCCGGCATAGGGCGCCCGCAGCGTCTGCTCCATCTTCATCACTTCGAGCGTCAGGATCGGCGCGCCCTTGTCGAGTTTTGCTCCCTCTTCGGCCAGCACGGCAACGACCGTGCCCGGCAAGGGCGCGGCGATCTTGTCCTCACCGACATGCTCCTCGCTCTCGCCACCGAACGGATCGACCCAGTGCAAATCGAAGCGGCCGTTGCGCGTGCGCAAGTAAAGCTCGTGGCCGTCGATCACGGCGGCGACGGAGGATTTGACGCCGTCCAGCGTCAGGTCGAAGCCGCCATCCTTCGGCGCGATCGCAAACGCCAGCTCGCGCTCGCCGATCACCAGCGTCGACGGCCCGCTGCCATAGTTCAGCGCGATCTTCTGCTCCGGACCATGTCCCACGCGGAAGGCAAAGCTGCGCTGGCGCCGGCCAACCGGCTGCCAGCCAAAGGTCTGCCAAGGAGACCCCGCCTCGGCCCGCGCAGCCTGCCGCTCCCCGTTGACGACCGCGGCGATCGCGGCGCAGAGCTCGAGTTCGCCCGGCGCCGGCGCTGCGGTCGTCAGCACCGCCAGCTCGCGCTCGATGAAGCCGGTGTCGATCGCATTGGTTCGCACCTTCGGATGCGTCATCAGTGCCGACAGGAACGGGATATTGGTGACGATGCCGCGGACGTCGGACTCCTCCAGCCCGCGGTTCAACCGCTCGATCGCAACATCCCGCGTCGGCGCCCACGCGATCATCTTGGCAAGCATGGCGTCATAATACGGCGAGACCGTATCGCCCTCGCGATAGCCGGCATCGATGCGCAGGCCGCCGGTCTCGTCAGGCAGGCGCCACGTGGAAATCCGCCCGACCGAGGGCATGAAGTTCTTGGTCGGATTTTCCGCGTAGACGCGCGCCTCGACGGCATGGCCGTTGAGCTTGATCTCGTCCTGCTTGAGCGGCAGCGCTTCGCCGAAAGCGACACGCAGCTGCCACTCGACAAGGTCGATGCCCGTGATCAGCTCGGTCACGGGATGCTCGACCTGGAGGCGCGTGTTCATCTCGATGAAGAACACGTCCTTGCCGTCGGAGACGAACTCGATGGTGCCGGCGCCGACATAGTTCACCGCGCCCGCCGCCTTTCGCGCAGCCGCACAGACCGTTTCGCGCTGGGCGGCATTGAGCGTCGGCGACGGCGCCTCCTCGATCACCTTCTGGTGCCGGCGCTGCAGCGTGCATTCACGCTCGAACAGCGAGAGCAGATTGCCCTGGCTGTCGCCGATGATCTGCACCTCGATATGCCGGGGATTGTCGACATATTTCTCGATCAGCATGCGGTCGTCGCCGAACGCGGCCAGGGCCTCGCGCTTGGCGCTGACGATCGCGGGGCCAAGCTCGGCCGCCGAGCGCACGATGCGCATGCCGCGCCCGCCGCCGCCGGCTGAAGCCTTCACGAGAACCGGGAAGCCGACCTTCTCGGCCGCCTTCGCCAGGGTCGCATCATCCTGCGCATCGCCATGATAGCCGGGCACCAGCGGCACGCCCGCCTTCTCCATCAGCGCTTTCGAGCCGGACTTCGAGCCCATCGCCGTCATCATCTCGGCGGTCGGGCCGACGAAGACAAGGCCCGCGTCGTAGCAGGCCTGCGCGAACTCGGCATTCTCCGACAGGAAGCCGTAGCCGGGATGCACGGCCTCGGCGCCGGTCTTCTTCGCGGCCTCGATCAGCCGCTCGACATTGAGATAGCTGTCGCGGGCACGTGCCGGCCCGAGCAGCACGGCCTCATCCGCGAGCGCGACATGCATGGCGTCGCGGTCGGCCTCGGAATAGACCGCGACCGTGCGCAGGCCCATGGCGCGCGCGGTACGGATGACGCGGCAGGCGATCTCGCCGCGGTTGGCGATCAGGAGGGTGCGAAAACGCCGGTAGAGTTTTGTACGGTCCATCGCATCACATCCTGAACAGGCCGAACTTCGTTGGCTCGATCGGCGCATTCGACGCCGCCGAGAGGCCAAGGCCGAGCACGAGGCGCGTGTCGGCGGGGTCGATCACGCCGTCGTCCCAGAGCCGCGCGGTCGCGTAATAGGGATGCCCCTGGTGCTCATATTGCGCGCGGATGGGCTCGCGGAATTTGTCTTCCGCTTCCTTCGACCAGCTATCGCCCTTGGCCTCGATATTGTCGCGGCGGACTTGGCTCAGCACCATCGAGGCCTGCTCGCCGCCCATCACCGAGATGCGCGCATTCGGCCACATCCAAAGGAAGCGCGGCGAGTAGGCGCGGCCGCACATGCCATAATTGCCGGCACCGTAGGAGCCGCCGATCACCACGGTGAATTTCGGCACCGAGGCGGTCGCAACCGCCGTCACGAGCTTGGCGCCGTCGCGCGCGATGCCCCCGGCCTCGTATTTCTTGCCGACCATGAAGCCGGTGATGTTCTGCAGGAACACCAGGGGAATGCCGCGCTGGCAGCACAGCTCGATGAAATGCGCGCCCTTCAGCGAGCTTTCGCTGAACAAGATGCCGTTGTTGGCGATGATGCCGACGGGGAAACCCCAGATATGGGCGAAACCGCACACCAGCGTCGTGCCGTAGAGTTTTTTGAATTCGTCGAACTCCGAGCCGTCGACCACACGCGCGATGATGTCGCGCACGTCGAACGGTTTTCTGCCATCGACCGGAACCACGCCGTAGATCTCCTCCGCGCCGAACAGCGGATCGCGCGGCTTATGCATGTTGAGGTTCGGCCGCGTGGACGGCTTCAGCGTGCCGACGATGCGTCGGGCAATGCCGATCGCGTGGGCATCGTTCTGGGCGTAGTGGTCGGTCACGCCCGACTGGCGCGAATGCACGTCGGCGCCGCCGAGCTCTTCCGCACTGACGACCTCGCCTGTCGCGGCCTTCACCAGCGGCGGACCGCCGAGGAAGATGGTGCCTTGATTCCGCACGATGATGCTCTCGTCCGACATCGCCGGCACATAGGCGCCGCCGGCGGTGCAGGAGCCCATCACGATCGCGATTTGTGGAATGCCCTGTGAGGACATCTGCGCCTGGTTGTAGAAGATCCGCCCGAAATGGCGCTCGTCCGGAAAGATCTCGTCCTGCATCGGCAGGAAGGCGCCGCCGGAATCGACCATGTAGACGCAAGGCAAATCGTTCTGCCGCGCGATGTCCTGCGCGCGCAGATGCTTTTTCACGGTCATGGGGTAGTAGGTGCCGCCCTTGATGGTGGCGTCATTGGCGACAACAACGCATTCGCGGCCCGAGATGCGCCCGACGCCGGTGACGACGCTCGCCGAGTGCACGTCGCCGCCATAGAGGCCGTAGGCCGCGAGCGGCGACAGCTCCAGGAACGAGGTGCCGGGATCGACCAGCAGGTCGACCCGCTCGCGCGCCAGCATCTTGCCGCGCGCGGTGTGGCGGTTGCGCGAGGCCTCGCCGCCACCGCCGGCGACCTGGCTCAGCTTTTCGCGCAAGTCGGCGACGAGGGCGCGCATGGCATCGGAGTTGCGCGCAAAATCGGACGAAGACGTATCGATGCTGGAATGGAGCGGCATGTGGTCCCGCGTTCTGGTGTGACGTGTGAGAGGCCGCGGGCAAGGCGCCGCGGCCGTTCCATTGTGGAGGGGTCAGGCGGTCTCGGACATCAATTCGCGGCCGATCAGCATGCGCCGCACTTCCGACGTCCCCGCGCCGATCTCGTACAGCTTGGCATCGCGCCAGAGCCGTCCGACCGGAAACTCGGATGTATAGCCGACGCCGCCGAGCGCCTGGATCGCTTCACCGGCCATCCACGTCGCCTTCTCCGCGGAATAGAGGATCGCGGCCGCCGCATCCTTGCGCAGCGTGCGCGCGTGGCCACCGCGGTCGCAGGCCTTTCCCACGGCATAGACATAGGCACGCGTCGCCTGCCAGGTCGAATACATATCGGCGAGCTTGCCCTGCATCAGCTGGAAATCGCCGATCGGCTGGCCGAACTGCTTGCGCTCGTGCATGTAGGGCACCACCGCGTCCATGCAGGCCGCCATGATGCCGAGCGGGCCTCCGGACAGCACGGCGCGCTCGTAGTCGAGACCCGACATCAGCACCTTGACGCCCTCGCCGACTGCGCCGAGCACGTTCTCCTCGGGCACCTCGCACTCGTCGAAGAACAAGGGATAGGTGTTGGAGCCGCGCATGCCGAGCTTGTCGAGATGCTGGCCGTGGGTGAAACCCTTGAAACCTTTCTCGATCAGGAACGCGGTCATGCCACGCGGACCGGCCTCCGGATCGGTCTTGGCGTAGACCACCAGCACGTCGGCATCGCCGCCATTGGTGATCCACATCTTGGAGCCGTTGAGCACATAGCGGTCGCCGCGCTTGTCGGCGCGCAGCTTCATCGAGACCACGTCGGAGCCGGCGCCGGGCTCGGACATTGCCAGCGCGCCGACATATTCGCCGGAGATCAGCTTCGGTAGATAGCGCTGCCGCTGCGCGTCGGTGCCGTTGCGGCGGATCTGGTTGACGCAGAGGTTGGAGTGCGCGCCGTAGGACAGGCCCACGGCCGCGGAGCCTCGCGAAATCTCCTCCATGGCGACGATGTGGGCGAGATAGCCCATGTTCGAGCCGCCATATTGCTCCGGCGCGGTCATGCCGAGCAGACCGAGGTCGCCGAAGCGCTTCCAGAGGTCGGCCGGGAACAAATTGGCCTTCTCGACCTCGGCGGCGCGCGGGGCGACCTCCGCTTCCACGAAGGCGCGCACGGTGTCGCGCAGCATGCCGATGTCTTCACCCAGATCGAAGTCGATGCTCGGGATGTTCAAGGCGATTCCTCCGTCTTCTTGTCGGCCCGAATTGTCGGCCCGAACCTACCCCCGCCCGGGTGCCGCTTCGGTCGAAAAGGTTGCATTTTCCGCCAAGTTTGGCGAGGATTTTTCATGCCCTTTCAAGCTGCGACAGTATTGCCCCGCCGCGCCATGACCCCCGCCGCCTTCGTCCGCGGTGTGGTCGCCGCCTATGGCCGCTACGGGCGGGATCCGGCGGACGCGCTGGCCAAGGGGCAGGTCACCGAAGACCTGGTCGGGTCCAGCGACGGGCGGATAACCGCCGCCCAGTTCGAGGCGCTGGCGGGCCATGCCATGCGCGAGCTCGACGACGAGGCGCTCGGCTGGTTCTCGCGCCGGTTGCCCTGGGGCACCTATGGCATGCTGTGCCGCGCCTCGATCACGGCGCCCAATCTCGAGGTCGCGCTCAAGCGCTGGTGCCGGCATCACCGCCTGCTCACCGAGGACGTGCTGTTCGAGCTCTCGGTCGGTGATGAGACCGCGACCATCGCCATTCGCGAACAGCGCGATCTCGGCGCTTTCCGCGAATTCTGCCTCGTCACCCTGCTCCGCTACGTGCTCGGCTTCTCCTGCTGGGCGGTGGACTCCAGGATCGCGCTGCGCGCCGCCGAGTTTCCTTACGCCGAGCCCGGCCATGTCTCGGTCTATCCGACCATCTTCTGCCGGACCTTGAGCTTCGATGCGGATGGCGCCCGCATCGTCTTCGACAAGCACTATCTGTCGCTGCCGCTGACGCGCAGCGCCGCCGATCTCGACAGCATGCTCAAGGGCGCGCTGCGGCTGACCGTGCTGCCCTACCGGCGCGACCGCCTGCTGGTCGAGCGCGTCCGCCGCGTGCTGCGCCATGCGCGCGGCCGCAGTCTCGGCGCCGAGGATGTCGCGAGCGAGCTTGCGCTTTCAACGCGCACTATGCACCGCCGCCTGCGCGAGGAAGCAACCTCGCTGCGTGATCTCAAGGAGGAAGCAAAGTTCGAGCTGGCAAAACAGGAACTGATGCGCGGCCGCACCCCGATCAAGCGGATCGCGGAGATCGCCGGCTTCCGCAACGAGAAGAGTTTTTCCCGCGCGTTCCGCAGCTGGACCGGCGCCTCGCCGCGCGAGTTTCGCGGAAGGTATCGATGAGGCGCGCCATCATCGGCCTGTCATAAATTGACGGCCTCCGAGATCGCTCCCGGAGGCCGCAATGTCCTGGATCGGGTCTCGATGTCAGGCGTTAATTCTGCGCACCCTGGCGAGCCTTGGGCTGCTTCGTCTGCTTCGGCTGGAAGGCGAGCGCGTCGTTGCCGGTCTTCGACGAGCCACCGGCCTGCGAGCACGAGCCGCCGATGCCGCCGGCCGCCTGACGGCAGGCTTCCATCGTCGGATAGCCGCAGCCATGCGCGGCCTGGGCGCCGTTGGTGATGCAATAGTCGTCTGCCTTCGCAGCCGGCGCGGTCATCATCAAGAACGCAGATGCAAACAGCGTCGCGGCGGACGCGACGAACGTCTTCGAGGTCGGAGTCATGCTGTCTTTTCCTGCTTAAAGGGTCCCACAAAAGCGCCCCCGGCATGCGACACAGGCCGAGGTTCACACCTTGCATCTAGGCCGCACGCGGGAGCCGGCAATCGTGCCCCGGCGCATTGCAGGGCTTCGTAAATCACATGTCACAGTTAGGTGAGTTACTAAACTATATGACAGACTCGCAGTCTCGGCTTTTATGAAATGGCTCGCCGTAAAAGTGTGAAGTCCCCTAGCCCGCCGAGGCGACCGCCAACTCCTGCACCGGCAGCGGCACGTCCTTGGCGACGCCCAGCACCGGGAAGCTGCGGACGTTCCTCACGTCGGGCATCGCGGCAAAGTGAAGAAGCTGCTGACGCATGCTCTCCACGCTCGGTGCGACGCATTTCAGGAGATAGTCCGTGTCACCGGAGATCCGCCAGCACTGCTGGATGCGCGGGATCGCAGCGATCGAGCTCTCGAACGCCTCCAACACCGGCTGGGCCTGGCTGCCAAGCTGGATCGAGACGAACGACACCACCTCGTAGCCGAGCAGCCGCTCGTCGATGACCGCGCGCACCGCCCGGATCACGCCGCGGCTGAACAGCGATTTCAGCCGCCGCAGGCAGTTCGGCGCGGACACGCCGACGCGCAGCGCCAGCTCGTTATTGCGCACCCGCCCGTCCTGCTGGAGCTCGGAGAGTATTTTGAGATCGACGCCGTCGAGCTGGTCACGCCCGGCCATACCCTACCCTCGTCATGGTCGTATCATGAGGGCAGCGAAGCACGGGGCGGACTGGATGCCAACCACCTTGGGTTTCTAGGGGGCTTGAGAGCGTGGCGGAAATCTCGCCTGCGGCCCATCCTTCGAGACGCCCGTCTCCGGCGGGCCCTCAAGATGAGGTCGCGTTTCGCGGAAAGATATCAGACCCTCATGGTGAGGAGCCCGCCAAAGCGGAGCGCCTCCGGACGATGCTCTGCATCGCCGGGCGAAACATGCAGGCCGAGTTCACCCTCCCCGAAAACGTGGATGCCCGGGCCTTCGCCTCGCCGAAGGGGCTTCGGCCCCGCAGGCGGGGCAAGCCCGGGCATGACGGCGTCTCAGACGAGAATGGCGCTCTAATGCGTCCAGGGCTCGCCGCGGCGGAACGAGAAATTGTCGGCATAGGCGACCGGGCGGCGGATCGAATCCTGGGGCTCGATCACCTGGTAGGCGATGCCTTTGCGCTCGCAATAAGCGACCGCCTCTTCCTTGGTTTCGAAGCGTAGCGTGATCTGCTGCTTCATGTCGCCGGACGAGGTCCATCCCATCAGCGGCTCGACCGAGCGCGGCTGCTCCGGCTCGTAATCCAGCTGCCATTCCTTGGTCTTGGACCGGCCGGATTGCATCGCGTTCTTGGCGGGCTTGAAAATGCGTGCGGTCATGGTCGGTCCGGGCCTCTTGGTCTTTATCGTTCGATTTCGATGCGTCACGGTAGCAGTTGGTGGAAACCGCGGGCATAGTATAGAGACACCTTTTGGGAACTGTTCGGTGATTCCAGTCCCTTGGGTGCCCTTCACCGACGGGTATAGTCATTATGCTGCACCGTGACAATTGCGTACCCGCCGCCCGCCCCGGGATCCCGGCCGGTGCCCCCGCCTCGCCGACCTCAGCGTATCCGTCCCCTACGAAAGCTCCCGTCGCATGACCTTCCTGAACGTCAGCGCAACGCTCCCCGAGAAAGGCCGCGACCTCAGGCTCGACCTGTTTCGCGGCGTCGCGAACTGGGCGATCTTTCTCGACCACATCCCGGACAACGTCGTGAACTGGATCACGACGCGCAATTACGGTTTCTCCGACGCCGCGGACCTGTTCGTCTTCATCTCGGGCTACACCGCCTCCTTCGTCTATGCGCGGATGATGCTCGAGCGCGGGTTCATCGTCGGCGCCACGCGCCTGACCAAGCGGGTCTGGCAGCTCTACGTCGCCCACATCATCCTGTTCGTGATCTACATCGCCTCGATCAGCTATCTCGCGCTGCGCTTCGGCGATTCCGAGATGATCAACGAGTTCAACGTCGCCGGCCTCGTCGACAACGCCACCGAGACGCTGCGCCAGGGCCTGTTCCTGCGCTTCAAGCCGCTCAATCTCGACGTGCTGCCGCTCTACATCGTGCTGATGGGGCTGTTTCCGCCGGTGTTGTGGTTCATGCTGCGCAAGCCCGACCTGACGATGGGATTCTCCATCGCCCTGTGGCTGGCCGCGCGTCACTTCGGCTGGAATCTGAACGCCTATCCGGCCGGCCAGTGGTACTTCAACCCCTATTGCTGGCAGGTGCTGTTCGTGTTCGGCGCCTGGTGCGCCATGGGCGGGGCACGGCGCTCGGGCGCGCTGATCAACTCGCAGATCACGCTGTGGCTCTGCCTCGCCTATCTCGCCTTCGCGCTGGTCATGACCATGGCCGGTCGCTTCCCGAGCTTCGGTGGCATGTTTCCGGAATGGCTGTTCTCGGCCTTCAACCCTAACGACAAGACCAACCTCGCGCCCTATCGCTTCATCCACTTCGTCGTGATCGTGATCCTGGTGATCCGCTTCTTGCCGAAGGACTGGCCGGGGCTCGAATGGAAGATCTTCGACCCGGTCATCGTCTGCGGCCAGCAGTCGCTCGCCGTGTTCTGCGTCGGCGTGTTCCTGTCCTTCGTCGGCCATTTCGAGCTGTCGATGAGCTCGGGCTCGCTGTTCGCACAGCTCTTCGTCAGCATCGCCGGCATCGCCATCATGACGACGGTGGCCTATTACATTTCCTGGTCGAAGAAGCAGGACAAGCCGCTGAAGCCGCCGCCGCCCGCCAAGCCTGCGGCCGCCTCGCCGGCAAAGGCTGCCTGAGCCCGCCGCAGCGATGCTGTGCCTGATGGCGGCGATGCCGCCTCAGGCCGCCTCTTCGCCGTCGAACTCGGTGAACTTCTTGTAGATCCAGTCGCGGCCGTCGTGGCGGCGCCACACCTTGCCGTACACGAGCTGCCCGTTGATCGAGCGGCGCGGCACGATCACGGTCCAGAGGTGCCAGACCTCGGTCCAGTTCGACTGCGAACCGACGGTTCGGACGTTGCGATCGAAAGACATGACGCAGAACTCACACGATACGAGCGTAGCGACGAACTGTGATCTTGTGTGAGCACCAATTGGAGGTACCCCGTCGCGAGCCGGGACCGATTTGATAGTGATTACCAGGGCATCCGCAACAATCGCTCCGCCTTAACCTAACTGGTCAACCTTACTTGTCGTGCGCAGCTGTTCCGGACTGGTTGAAAGCGGACGCCGATTTTTCTAGAATGCGTGCACCATTTGAGAATGAGCGCGCCGTTTTGGACGCGTGACGATTTTGAGCCGACGTCGAAATTTGAGCGCGCTGGAATTCTGAAAAGTATTGACGGGCGGGGACGACCACAATGAATTTGCAATGTGCATGTCTGCGTGTGGCGGTGCACTCGACGCCGTCTGCTCCGCTGATCAGGATATTCGTCGAGGTGCCGCTGAAGGCCGCCAACGACAACCACCTGGTATGGCCATTGCTGCCGTTTCCGCTCGGCTGGTACGCCTCGAACTGATCGCTAAGGCGTCATCGCGCTTTGGGTCGTTGGTCGAGCATGATCTCTTTCGGGAAACCGCAGCGAAGGGTCGTTGCAATGACAGGCCGCGGCGGCGCTCTCGATTTTCTGGCGCCGTGCCGAGGGCCCAAAAGCGGCGACGTCGAGGTGCAATACTTTGACCTCAACGAGCTTGAAGTGGAGCTCGAGCTCAAGATCGGCTAGCTGTTCACTCCCTCAGGACGCTCGTTCGCTGCTCTCAGGGCAGCAGAGAAAAAGAGGCCGCCAGGCGGCGGCCTCAATTGGTCTTAGCGGCAGGGTTTCCCTGACATCTGAGCCGCACGGCTGTGACAGCCGTCATGCATTCTCGGCTTTGCCTTCGGAGCGTTCGAGGACTTGGTCGCCGGTGGCTGTGATTGCGCGAATGCCGCTAGCGGTGACGCGAAGAGAGCAAATGCTAAAGCGACTTTCAAAATGGACTTCATGTTATGACCCCACTGGGTTCGAGATAAACAGGCGCATCCTAGCGTTCATTTAGGAGTGTGTCAGCGCCGGGTTGTCCACTCCCTCAGGGGTGCCCGTTCGCTCCCCCTCAGGCGACTACGGAGCGCTGAACGGTTAGTTGTAACGCTTTAGAGGACGAGAGTGCCGCTCTCTGGGGCCACATCCGCTAGCGTGGCCGCACTTGTCGCAAGAGAAGTTGCACACGCCTAACTGTTGCCAAGAGCCGTCACCACCGCACCAAAAGCGCAACGCCGCGCAAGCGGAGTATCATCGCTTGGCGGCGTCCGTTTAGGCATTGGGCGCTGAAATCCCCAACACACATATGTCTATGGCGACGACCAAAGGTTCGATGAATCTGTGGTAATTCGCCGCCGCGCGCCTCATCGCAATCCCCTGAAATATCGTGCAGAAGTCGCCACGCGCGACAAACAAGCGCTCATGCTTCAGAACACACTGGACAGCGAATCGCGCAGGCGTTTCGGGATGCGATGGGCAGCATACCCGTATCAATGATTAAGCCGGTTCAGACGCCGCTGCTGGCGCTCGATGCGCTCTGGGCATTCCCTCCGAGCGAGCCTTGCGCGTTATAGGTCTGCCCCGCCTGGCTGCCTTGGCTAGCCTGGCTGCCCTGACTGTTTTGCGTGCCCCCGGACTTCTCGACCTCGGTCGATCCGTCGGAATAGGTGATCGTCGTGGTGGTGACGCCGTCGATGGTGATGGAGACTTCGCTGACGACGGTCTTGGCCGAACCGCCGCCGCCCGAGCCGGAGCTGCCGCCCGCCGATTGCGAGGACGACGTCGCCGAGGTCGACGGCGTTGCGGATGTCGACGATGTTGCCGACGTCGATGACGCCGCTGAGGATGACGTCGTGGCCGCCGACTGGGACGTCGAAGCCGCCGCCGCGGTTGAAGCAATCGCGCTGATCGACATGAAAACCTCTTCCCAAGTAAAGTGCTGGCGCAGCGCCGGTTGCGCGCCTTGCTCCCTCCTTCAACGCGGAAGCTGCGCCGGGCAGGCGCCGTCGACCTGAGAAATTAGATTGCTGGGCATTTCCAGCATTACCATGCAGGGCTGGATTTATTCCCTCGCCTCGATCATGCGGCGCCGCGTCGATCGGCCGCTTGTTCTGAGCCCGAGCAGCCGAACGCTCCCGATCACGTCAGTAGTGATAGTTCAAACCGACCGTCGCGGCATGGATCGTGTCCTTGAGGTGGGCCACGGTGATGCTTTCGGACGGGCTGATCAGCTGTATCGGGCTCTTCGTGCCGAAGTCGTAGTAACTATATTCGACATTGGCCGACCAACTTGACGCGAACGCCCATTCCACACCGGCGCCCAAGGTCCAACCGGTCCGCATGACCGACGCGCTGGGATCGACCGCGAAGCCGGTGGCCGGACTGGTATACGCATCATCGATCTTCTCATGCGTCCAGGCGACGCCGCCGCGCGCATAGATCAGCCAGCCCAAGCCATAGGCATAGCCGAGCCGTGCTGTGGCCGAGGCGAGAAAATCGTTCTTGAGGCCGAACCGCGATGGCACGGCGAGGTTGCCGAGCGCGGGAAATCTGACACTGCTCCCATGCTGGCTCGAAAGGCTCGACCATGCGGCGCGGCCTTCAGCGCCGACGACCCAGTTGGATGCGAATTGATGGTCGCAGCCGGCTTGCCCTCCACCGACAAAGCCGGCGGCGCCAAAGTCGACCGTTCCCCCGGCGCTGTTGATCGTGCGATCGTCGCTGGCGACGCCGCCAAGATGACCGCCGATGTAGCACCCGGTCCAGTTGAAGACGACGGAAGCCATCGGAGGTGCTTGCAGCGCAAAATCGGCGGCAGACGCGGCCGTGACCGAGAAAGCGGCGAGCGCCGCGCCAGCGAGAGCTTTCAACATGTCCCGACATTCCTCATTGCCCGTGCGGAGGTTCTAGCGGGCCGAGCTGTCGCGGAGGTTGCGTGATGCCCGCATCTCCCGTGCGGGCGGAGCAGGCCGCGTTCCGCCGGCAATACCCAAACGGGCCCGGTTGGTTGGGATCTCGAGGGAAATGAAGGAGGTTCAACCTCGGGACTGGTCGGGGCAGCTGGATTCGAACCAACGACCTGCAGTACCCAAAACTGCCGCGCTACCAGGCTGCGCTATACCCCGAATGTCCGGTGAGCCCCGTCGATACACGCTTCCCAAAGCGCCAGCAAGCTCACAAACGCCGCCAGCAAGCTTACAAACCGGCGCCAGCAAGGCTGGCAAGGCCCCCGGCCGGGCGGTGCTATTTGCTGCCGAACAGCGGGTGACCGACGCGATCGCCGGGGCGGATGCCGTATTTCTGCGCCGTTCCCGCCACCACCTCAAGCACGGCCCGGGCGGGCCCTCCCGACGAGATGATCTTGGTCGACAGCGGCTCGGTATTCTCGGCGATGCGCAGGATGCGGCCGTCGGCGCGGATGAAGATCATGTCGAGCGAGACATAAGTGTTCTTCATCCACATCGACACTTCCTGCTCGGGATTGAAGTCGAACAGCATGCCTTTGCCGTCGGCCAGTTCCTTGCGGTACATCAGGCCGGTCTGCTTCTCCTCCTCGGTGGTCGCCATCTCGACCGAGAACACCTGCACGCCGTTCTTGGTGACGATCTCGAGCGGCTGGAAGCTGGCGGCATTGGCGGCGGCAAGGCCGGCGATGACGAGGATGGCGGCAAGGCTGGCGACAAGGCTTTTGGCAAATCCCATGGCGAGACGCATGGGAAAAGTCATGGCAAAAGTCATGAAATGGCACTCGGAGCGGGTGGGACTGGAACAGTCCTTACGCGGCGATCATGACAAAAGCCAGAGGCGCGCCGGCCTGCCGACGCGCCTCTTGTCACGATTCCGGGAATGGAAGGGCTAAAGCATGATCCGGACCCGGAGGGCCGCGTTAGCGCAAAGTGCGGCGCGGTGTTCCGGAAAGATCATGCTCAAACAACAACCTAAAGCGCGATGACGATTCATCCCTCATCGCGCTTTAGTGCGACTGCAATCCCGGCGAGCCGGTCTCGGGATGGATCTCGGCCGCCATCATGCCCTTGGAGCCGGGCCCGAAGCGGACCAGGACATATTGGCCGGGCCGAAGCTCGGTCATGCCGAAGCGGCGCAGCGTCTCCATGTGCACGAAGATGTCGGGCGTGCCCTCACCGCAGGTCAGGAAGCCGAAGCCGCGTAGCCGGTTGAACCATTTGACCTGGGCCCGCTCCAGCCCGCTGGTCGGGGTGACCGTGACATGGGTGCGCGGCGGCAGCATCTGCGCCGGATGGATCGCGGTCGATTCGTCCATCGAGACGACGCGGAAGGCCTGGTAGCCCTTGGCGCGCTGCACACATTCGACGACAATGCGGGCGCCCTCATAGGCGGTCTGGAAGCCGTCGCGCCTGAGCACGGTGACGTGCAGGAGCACGTCGGGCCAGCCGTTGTCGGGAACGATGAAGCCGTAGCCCTTTGAGGCGTCGAACCATTTGATGACGCCATGAACCTCGACGAGGTTGGCGCTGCCCTCACCAAGTCCGGTGAAGGGACTGAGCGCGCTGTCGCGACCGGCGCCGCCGTGTTCGCCTACCGCTGGAACTCCGACCTTCTTGGACTCAAATCCGTCCGACGACCCCATAACCCCGGACCCCACACTGCCATGCAACCCGCCACATTGGCGGCTCTCGAATCACGCGTCTTAAGAGAATGTTCTCAATTCGACGCGACGCGAATCTTTCGACTCAAAAGATAACACTCCCGGTTGCGAGGCATAGATAAAAAAGAGATTCGCCGGAACCTATGAACAGCTTGCACAGCCGCGAATCAAATTGATGCCTCAATTTGCGACAAAGGGCCCGAGGGTTTCGCCGATGTCGTGATGGATCACGAGGTCGGCGATGTCGTCCTGCTCGGTCGGCTCGCGATTGATGATCACCAGACGCGCGCCGGCGTTCTTCGCCATCATCGGAAAGCCCGCCGCAGGCCACACCACGAGCGAGGAACCGATCGCGATGAAGAGGTCGCAGGCCTGTGACAGCTCGGTTGCCCGCTGCATTTCGTCCTCGGGCATCATCTGGCCGAACGAAATCGTGGCGGTTTTCACCGGCTCGTCGCACGCCGTGCAATTGGGTGCGGCGCCATCGCCGTCGAAGCGGCGCTTCACCCAGTCGAGCGGATAGGCCTGCCCGCATCCGATGCAACGCGCATAGGTAGTATTTCCGTGAAGTTCAATCACGTGCTCGGGCGCGAAGCCCGAGGCCTGGTGCAGATTGTCGATGTTCTGGGTGATCACGCCGGGGATCTTGCCGGCGCGGTAGAGCGAGGCGAGCGCGCGATGGCCGCGGCCGGGCTTTGCCGCCGCGAACACCTCCTCCATTGCGAAGCGGCGGCGCCAGGATTCGTCGCGCGCTGACTGGCTTGCGACGAACTCACCGAACTCGATCGGACGGTAACGCGTCCAGAGCCCGCCCGGCGAGCGGAAGTCGGGAATGCCGCATTCGGTCGAGATGCCGGCGCCGGTGAACGGCACGATGGTTTTGGCTTCGGCGATCATGTCGCCGAGTCGCTCGACGCCGCTGCGAAGATCCGATGCAATCATGAGCGGTCTCCCGAATCCGTTTTGGCTTAGTTGCAACAGGCGCAAGCGACAAGATCGCTGACGCTCTTATGAAGCGCGAACCCGATGCGCTCGGCAATTTCTTCCGCCCTTCGCATATCACAATCCTGCAATGCCTCCTCCCCATTGACGCCCCAATCAGAAGCGCCAATGCATGTGTTTACGCGACTCAGGATGATGCGGCGGCAGTGCTTGAGTCCAGCAGTGCACTCATACTCAGGTGTAGAGGGGATTTGACAATGACCGAGGACGAGCAACGCAAAATCCGCGAACGTGAAGAGATCGCCGCCCGTGTCGCCGCCTTCCGTGCCACGCAGGAAAAATTCAAACGCGAGCGTGAGGAGTATTTCGTCTCGACGCTCGACAATGCCCGCAAGGCGGAACGGCCCTCGCTCTGGCCGTAAGCACGCCTGATCACCGCGCATGCAAAAAGCCCGGAGCATGGCTCCGGGCTTTTCGTTTGGTCAGAGGCTACCAGTGACGGTAGTAGTGGTGGTGCCGGTAGTACGGTCCACCGTAATAGGCATACGGGCCAGGGCCGTAATCATAATAGGCCGGTCCGCCGTAATAGCCGTAGCCCGGTCCATAATAGCCGTACGGATGGGACGCGGCGACCGCGCCCGCGGTGATCGCGCCGGCGGCGAGGCCAAATGCGAGGCCCGGTCCGATACCGCGACCGCGCGCCTCGGCCGGCGCAGGCGCCGCGATAGCCGTCACGCCGACGGCCGCGACGGTGGCCAGAACTGCCAGTGTCTTCTTCATGATCTCCTCCTTCGCGTACTGCGACAACAACGACGAGCGCCTGCGATGGTTGCGCGCGGAGGCGGAACCGGCGGCCGCAAAAAATCTCTGCTTCGCGGGAACGAAAGCGCGGCGGGCGGATTGAAACTGCAAGTGCGGAAGCCTCCGCCATCCGGGTTGAGGCGACAGCACGAAGAACCCCGTCTGCATCCTCCGCGGTGCAGGCGGGGTTTTCAGTTTGATGGGAGCGAATGGCAGCAGACGCAAGCTTCTGCCAGCGGGACGGACGATCAAGGAGGAGAGATTGCCGATATCGACTTTGCTGGCTCGCATCCGCAGGCTCGTTCCCAGAACCGGCGATCAGCATTACGACGAGATCGTCCGCAGCTTCGGCGTCGGCACGCTGCGCCCGCCGCCGACGCCGATGAGCGACGGTGAGCTCGCGCGCGCCATCGCCGAGTTCCTGAAGGAGCAGCCCTCGAGCGAGTCCGTCGCGACCCTCGGCCGGCGGCTCGACCCCTCCTCCCCGCTCTGACGCAACTATTCCGGGAACATGCGCCAGCGGCGCACGTTGGGCTAGGTTCAAGAGAAGAAGGGGCCAGTCATGCCCGCATGGCTCGAAATCCTGCTCAACCTGACCGGCTATGCCGGCTTCGTGGCGCTCGCGACGACGGGCGTCGGGTGCTCCGACGAATCCGCCGAGGATCACATCATCGGCGGCGAGCGCTAGTTGGCGTGCGGCGCCTGGCCGGCGGTGCGCACCAGGCGATCGGCCTTGACCGCGACGCGCGTGTCCTCGGCTTGCGGCCGCAGCGAGAAGCTGATCACCACGAAAGCGAGGCAAAACAGCGAGCCGACGATTGCGACGCGCCGGTAGGTGTGGCGGTCGCCTTGATAAAAGGACGGTTTTGAAAAAGGCGTCATGTCAAAAGCTGCTTCTTGGCAAAGTCGTTCTTGTCCTTGCAAGAATACCTACTCTAGGCAGCGGCGCGCGCAACGCGATTGGGCTTTTAACCTAACCAAATAGGGTTAGCCCCTTTGGCGCAAGCTTTCGTTAGGAGTTCGCGCGCGCGGCTCAGATGTCGGCGAGACGCTTCAGCGTCGCGCGAAAGCTCAGGCTGCGATGGCCCGCGACCAGCACGGTGCCGAACACCTCGGCCTCGTCGTCGCGATACGTTCCGGAGAAGCCGCTCGTGGCCTCCTGCCCGCCGAACAGCGGCCGCACAAAGGCATCGGCGTATGGCGTATGCTGGTTGGTGGCGAGCTCGCCCTTCCAGGTCCCGCTGTTCGAACCACGCTCGCCCACCCTGTACGACCCACGCGACCAGAAGTGAGGCCCGCCGCCCAGCAGCACGCCGTCACGCAGGATCAGGACGCCGCTGTCGCGGCCCTTCACGCCGTCGAGCATGTCGATGTGGATGGAATAAAGTCCGTTCTTCATGGCCGGCGCCCACGCATCAGACGATAGCGCCGGACATGGCGAGCGTCGAGACGGAAAGCGGAGGCGGCTCACGATGCAGCGGCCGGTTTTGTTCCAGCTTCGCTTACATTTCGTTCTCGAAGAACGAATCGGAATCGAAGAAATCGGCGCGGAGCAGGTCTTAACAATTCGTTTGTAGGCAAACGAGCGTACAATCTCGACCCGAGCGATCACCTCGCCTCTTCGAGCCTTGATCGCGGCGGCACCTGCGGCACCGACGGCATGCGTTTGCGCAACCGCGGATGCCGGTCGTACCAAAACAGCTTTGCGATCTCGACGAACATCTCGACAAACCAGCACGCATCCATCTCGCTCTCCCTCGCGCATGTTTCTACGCGGGGCATGAGGACAGGACCGTGCGAAGCATCACGCTGCTTCGTTCTGAGACACGCGCGCCGGCAGGCACGAGATGTTCTGCATCCGACTCCATTTCGTTCGCAAAGAACGAATCGGAGTCGAGAAAATCAGCGCGGAGCGAATGCTAACGATCGGTGAAAGCGCGCGCTGTCACGTCGTCGGCGACAGCAATCTCTCGACAGGACTTACAAGACGACCGCGTCATCGCGATCGCCGATCGCGCCTCATCGACGGGCCCGTCAGGCACGTAACCGAAACGAGATCGCGCCTGACGGATGTCGATCTACACTGAGGCTGATCACGCGGCCCGCTTGCCTTTGCCCTTCTCGGAAAAGCATTCCAGGATCTGGATGCGGAGCTCTTCTGCCGCGGGGCCCTCGACCTTCCGCAGCTCGTTCCAGAGCCTGATCACTTCGCGCTGTTTTTCCACGGTCATGAGTCACCTCCAAAGAAGATGACTCATCTAGAACAAAATGAGAACAAAAA
Organism: Bradyrhizobium genosp. SA-4 str. CB756; assembly: GCF_000473125.1. Classification (NCBI taxonomy): domain Bacteria; kingdom Pseudomonadati; phylum Pseudomonadota; class Alphaproteobacteria; order Hyphomicrobiales; family Nitrobacteraceae; genus Bradyrhizobium; species Bradyrhizobium genosp. SA-4. The sequence continues at coordinate 3,296,858 of NZ_KI421499.1, forward strand.
GTCCAGTCCCCGACACGCGATTTATGGGGACGGCGCATTGAACCTTTTGGCGGTCACGCAGACCCATGAAAGCTGGGGATTTCAGCGCCCAGTCAAATACGGCAGCGCCGCCTGACGAAGATATTCCGTCACCGCGGCGCTGTTGCGCTTTGGGTTTTCAACCTTAAGTTAGAGGTACGGCTGACGGCCAGGCGCTGAAATCCCATCGCCGTCGGCGAGAAGGCCCCGTGCGAAAGCGCGGGGTTTTTCTTCTGCGGTGTTAGGCGAAGGATGGCTGGATCAGACCGCGTCCTTGGCGACCTTCAGCGGCGAGGCCTTCACCGACTTGCTGGCCGGCTTGGCGGCAAACTGCATCGGCTCCTTGGTGAAGGGATTGATGCCCATCCGCGCTTCGGTGGCGGGCTTGTTCACGACCGACATCTTGACGAAGCCGGGAATGACGAACTCGCCGGACTCGTTGAGCTCCTTGTAGCCGACCGTCGCCATGAACTCGATCACCGACTTCACGTCGTTCTTCGAGATCTGCGTGCCTTCCGCAATTGCATCAATCAATTGGGTCTTCGTCATCTTCGCCATGTCTGAATTCCTTTATCTGCGCGCGAGCAACTCTGCTGAGGACGCGGTCGAACCCGCGGCGCGCGCTTCTGATTCATGCCGTTGGTCATGAAGTGACGCGGCTTAGACCCCATCGAGGCCCAAAACGCAAGCCGGGCCTCCCGGGATGAGGCCTCGCTTTGCGGCAAAATCTAGGCTTTCAGGAGGATGTCAAATGCGCGAGCACGTCAAAAGCGGCCGCATCGCGCCATGACGGCCGCGCACGATCCTGCCTGAAAGGCCGCATCTGCGAAGATCGCGCCGTCAGAGCCCACTACTCTCGTTCGTCGTAGCGGTCGCAGCGTGCATCGCCTCGCTTGACGTCGCTCGCGAGCTCGTCGAGCGGCGGGGTACATCGAAGCAGCGAATATTTGTCGTTGTAAGGTGCGGGCTGACGCCGACACACACTCGCGCCGATCGGGACCTGGATGGCCTGGGTCCCGACGGTGTAGAAGCAATTGTCCGTTTTTGGATCAGGCTTTTTATCATCAGGCGCTTTCGCAGCGTCCTGCGCCAATGCCGGCGTCAGACCGAGCGCCAGGAACGCAACCACGACAACTTTTCGCACGGCCGCCCTCCGCTATTTGCCAGTCGAAAGCATAGCCCAAGATGTATGGGCGAGATATTCAATTCGCACGCTGCCCCCGCGACGCGTCACCTCATCGTGAAACCTGTGACTCGAATAAAATTGTTCAGACTTCAGTAACCTAACGCCTCCAAGCTCCGCGTCAGTATCGTTGCGTTGGAGTACCCCCAAAGTGCTGGATTTTCACGAGCTGCGTGAACTCGCGGCTGACGTTCGCATTTTCGTCGACGTCGCCGAAGACAAGGCCGAAGCGCTCAGAGCGGTCATCGCCGCCTATGACGTGGTGCTGGCGATCTTCCCCACCCGGGAGGGCATGGGCCTGCACGTCATCAAGGGCAAGGAGATCCTCGACAGGATCGCGACATCGCGGACCACCGCGATGTACAGCCACACGGCCATTGCGGTCCCCGACCTCGAGCACGCCGAAGTGCTGAAGCAGCTGACCGCTCCCGCCGAGCAGCGGATTGCTGCCTAACCTTCGCAAGGCCGCCGCTCGATGCAATGAACGGCGGTCTCGCATTTGCTAGCGGTAAGCTCGAAAGATCAGCCGCCCGGCGGCTTGTAGGAAGAGCGCAGCTTGGCGGCGTTCTGCCGCACCTGCTTGATCTCGTCTTGTGTGAACAGCCGCATCAGCTTGACGTTCTGCAGCGTGCCCGCCGTGACGGTCAGGCCGGAGATGGCCGGTGCCGCACTCGGATCAGGCACATCGAAAATCACGAGAACGCCGGGACCGTCGGCGGCGACGCTGTACATCGAGACCAGCTTGCCGCCGGCCGCTTCGATCAGCTTGGCTGCCGCCTCCTGACGATTGGTCGTCGGGTTTTCCAGAATGGCATTGAGAGCGCGTTGCGTGTATTGCCCCGTAAGACAGAAATGCATGGCTGTCGTCCTTCTGAAATTATGAGAATGCACATCGTGACGAGTTGATCGTCACGACGGTGGGGTCTGAAAATGATGAAGTCATTGCCCGCCGTGGGCACAAACGCCGTCAGGTACTGACGCGGTTTCGGCACACCGCGTTGGCGGCTCACGCGGAAGCTACATCAGGGTGCGGGCGTGTAAAAGCCGGTTTCGCTCATCGGCCGGTTGCAACGCGGCACCATCGCACCTTCGCATATGTCAACGACGAGGTTCGCAAGACGCCGGTTCTGCAGACGCGCACTCAAATGGTTTCAGAAACTCACCGGCATTTTCTTTCGTGTCGAACGTATCGTTGAGGAACGCGGCTTCCCCGCTCCCGTTGGCCCATGCAAACCAACCAGGAGCTTGAGATGAAGAAGATGATGATCGCCGCTGCTGCGCTCGGTCTGATGTGCGGCTCCGCACTTGCCCAGACCCAGACCGGCCCCGCTGCGCAATCCGACAACATGCAAAAGCCGGGCATGAACAAGATGGACCGCGGTTCGACCAGCACCGGCACGACCGGCATGAGCCGCGACGATATGCGCAGCGGCAGAATGGTGCGGCCTGACGCATCCGGCCAGGGCGGCTCTGGCCCCGGCAGCGATCAGGGCGGCACGAAGACTCGCAGCAACATGAAGTAAGCCGGGTTCCCTGTACGGCTTGCTTCGCGGCCGCGCCGCTTCCCACAAGGTGGCGCGGCCATTCTATTGGCCTGTCGCCGATCGAGTTCCTCGCAAGCGCATTGCTGCAATGAACTGTTCGCGGGAACGCTGAGTTCTCGCGCGAATTGACTCCTCATAGATGAGGAGATCGCGATGAGCGTTGAAGGAAAAGCGAAGGAAGCGGCCGGTTACGTCAAGGAAGAGCTGCACGAGCACGGCAAGTCCCCCGAGAGCCAGAAGAAGGCGCAGGAGGGGCGTGACCTCAGGAATGAAGGCCGCGTCGAGGACGGAAAGCCGCCGAAGACGACGAAGCCCGGCACCGGTCACTAAAGCATGATCCGGAAAAGTGCGAAGCGGTTTTCCGGAAAGATCATGCGTAAACAACAACCCAAAGCGCGATGACGTTCATCCAAATCTCATCGCGCTTTAGACTGACTTTCGAAAGCCGCCCATGGCAATCCCGGGGGCGGTTTTTCTTTGTCAAACCTTCTCGTCGCTCGCAGCGGGATCCATGATCCCAGCACGACAAGGATCGCAGTGGCTGCGACCAGGACATACTTCACCGGATGCTCCGACGAGTCGATCGAGCCTTCGATCGGAAGGTAGGGAAGCATCGGGTCGATGGCAAACGAGATGAAGATCAGCGCAGCCAGGCCCCCGATGACCGAGGCGATGATGCTGACGATCCAGTTCACCACACCGCGCGGGCCCGACCTCGCCTCGTGAGCCGCCACGGCCCACACGATCAGGACCAGGATCGCCAAGACGGTCGTCATGGCGCCGACGCTGGACGCCGGCCCGAAGCGCCACGCCAGCAGCATGGCCGCAATCGCGTGCAGGATGATCGACGTCACGGCGCTCCCTCTTCAGTGACCGAGCAAATAGGCGGTGAAGCCGATCGCGATGAAGCCGAGGCCGATGATGGCGGTTGCGATTTCGACGGCGTTTTCCAGACCGAAGAATTTGACGACGGCGCTCACTGCAGCAGACAGGAGCATTTCCAGGATCGCGCTGATCAGGCTTTGGATCATTCTGAGCGCCGCTACATCCCGCCGCGCCTGTCGCTGGTCGCCAAGTGGCAACCGAGCGCCACCAGGGCCAGCATGAAGTTCGAGCCGAGCAGGATTTGGAGCGCCAGGTCCGTCCCCGCGCTCACATACCGGACCGAGTGCCGGTGCGCGTAACGTTCGGGATGGGCGGCATCGGGCTGCTGAGGAGAGCTCGCCAAAAGCACCAGCCACGCGACGGTCCCGCAAATCCCCGCGACCGTCGCAATCCTGCCGAGCCTTTCAAGCCAGCGCTTCATGCCGCCCTCGTCATGGCCTCAATCTCCGCTACGCCTTTGCCGGGATCAGCAGCTTGAGAACACTCAGAATGGCGAAAGCACCGAGACCATAGCAGAGCGCATTCACGAGCCAGGAAATGGCGATGCCTGCAGAGGCGGAGCCTCCGACCGCTCCCCAGAACAAATAGGCTGCGGAGACGCCGGGCCACTCCAGCGACAGCAACGCGTAATCGGTGGGCTGCTCGAGAGCAAGGAGCGTCGCCGAGATCAGCGCCCCGACCGCCAATGCGATGATGAGATTCGTCTTCGCCGAGGGCATCACAATCCCAATAGCCCGGTGACAACAGGAATGAGGAAATAAGCGGCGATCCCGAGAAGGACTCCCACGACGACGCGTGCCGTGCGGCCCTGAATTTTCGTCTCGAGCCAGGCACCAACAGCCAGTACGGCCTGTCTCAGCCAGTCACCAATGAGGCTTCTGGCGAGATCAAACAGGAGTTCTGCAACGAGCGCGGCCATGGCGTTTGGTCGCCACCACCTCCGGCGGGGTTCAACCGGCCCGCCATCGTCGGCGAGACATCAGCAAGACCTCTGGACGCGATTGCAGACGATCACGCATGTGCGCTGTGCGCTTGCCTTGACGGCCGGACAGGCTAGCATCCCCTGCAACCACAAGGCGTCAATCCAACCGACGCCGATCAAGGGGGACCCCATGACGACACGCCGCGCCTTGCGCCTTCTGCTGCTGCCGCTCGCCCTCGCCGGCACGCTGAGCATCGGCTCCGCCGCCGAGCTCAATCCCGCCGCCGTCACCTATAAACTGCCGGACAAGATCCCCTGGGGCCCGGTCGACGCCCGCGGCGCGCAGACGGCGGTGGTGGTCGGCGACCCCAGCAAGGCGGGCTTCTACATGGTCTACAACAAATGGACCAAGGGCAATCACTTCAGCCGCCCGCACTTCCATCCCAACGACCGCTACATCGTGGTGCTGCAAGGCACCTGGTGGGTCGGCTCAGGTCCGAAATTCGACCCCGACCACGGCACCGTGCCGATGCCATCAGGCAGCTTCGTCACCCACACCGGCAAGCAGGTGCATTGGGACGGCGCCAAGGACGAGGACGCCGTGCTGCTGATCATGGGCGAAGGCCCGGCGACCGCGACTGGGGCGGAGGAGAAGTAGAGGGAGGGCGAGCAAAGCGCCCGTTACGCCGCGTCAAGAAGTATTCGTTGATGACGGGAATATCGAGTTCGTGAATAGCGAGCTGACCTAGCTTCTCGCCCCGGGCAACGCACCCAAAACCGAAGTATCCACCATCACAAACTTCCCGAACAAATAAGTCCCACAGGTTACGAGGACACTCGCCGCCATAACTATTGACGGCCAGAACGAATTCTCGCCGCCGTGAACGGTGAGATAGATAAACATTCCGAGCGTTGCGATAAAGCCGCTCAGCGCACATGCGATTGTGCCGATAACCGTTATTCGCTTCAACTCGTAATCTCTCTTAGCAGCCTCGCGACGAAACTGAATTTCCCCGAACTCTGAATTGAAACGATCAACGAGCTTTTCGAAAACCTGCATCACTTGTGTGATGTTTCCAGCGTCGTCCACCTCTACGAACCTTGTTGCCATCTGGTCGAACTTGTCACTTACCCAGACCTCCCAAATTGTAACGCCCATAAGTTTGTTGGGGCCGCAGTTCTGTTCAATGGTATCGTGCGTGTTTGACGCCCTAACCGCCGCATTTATGACTTCTGGATCCATATTGCCCCCCAAAAGTCACGATGCTACCAGAGGGCGAGTGAAGGGCCAATAGGCAACGCACCCAACGAAATGGCTTCGTCCATGGCAACCACGCCGATCGCCCCTGCTAGAAACCGCCCGTACACTCGCGCCGCGTGGCGGTACCACGCTTCCGGGCACAAGCGGACATCAATCAGCCGACTTCCCGTCGAATCGGTCTAATTGCCCCTGTGCGGAAGAGGCAGCGTTTTTTGTACAGATGACGCCCGGAGAGCTAGCGATGACCACGATCTCTTGGATCGACCTCGTCGAGAAGAATGCCACCGAGTTCGGCGAGCTGGTCGCGGGCATCGATCCACACCTGCCTGAGCTTCCTGCCTTTTTCGATCATAGGCGAGACGGCTCGTGGATCGGAGACTACGTCACATACATGCTTGAGCTACTCAAGGGGCAGGTCGGCTTTGTCAAATTTCAGTCCGCATATTTTGAGGCCTGCGGACTGAGGGGCCTGACGGCACTATCGGCCGGCATCGGGCAGGCAAAGGCCAACGGGATGGCAGTCATTCTCGATGCCAAGCGAGGTGACATCGGATCGACCGCAACGGCCTACGCCCGGGCCTATCTTACTCCGACCTCAGCCGGTGGCAGCGGCGACTTTGAAGTCGATTGCCTGACCGTCGCTCCATTCATGGGCCCGGATACGCTGGAGCCTTTCGTCGATTGCGCGCGGAGCTACGGTAAGGGTCTGTTTGTTCTCTGCAGAACATCAAATCCGGGCGCTGGTTGGCTTCAAGACAAGGTGGCGGGCAACAGGCTGGTCTCCGAGCATGTTGCAGACTTGATTGCCAATATTGAGCCTCCGCAGCAGGGAGCGCAACGCCTGAGCGCGATTGGCGCGGTTATTGGTGCGACGGCTGTTCATGAGGGCAAACGGTTGCGGCAGCTCATGCCACAATCGATCATCCTTGCACCGGGATTGGGCGCGCAGGGCGCGGATGCCGCCACGATCGGCGCCTTGCGCGGACGATTCGATGGCGATCTCCTCCTCCCGGTTTCGCGTGGTCTTTCGGCCGTCGTAGATCGCGATCTTGATGCAGACGCGTATCGCAATCTCGTGTTGGAAAGAACCGCAACATTCAAGCTCCTATCTACACGACGAAGCGACCTTGCCCGAACGAGTGCGTGACCTTCTTCCGTTCCAGCCGTCAAGCGCCCTGGCGTTTTCACACAGCCAAGACCCGTTTCAGACGTTCTGCATTCAGGCGCCTTCGCCTGCGCGCTCAGCGTGGTCGTCGCGGCCACGAATTAATGCGCTCTATCGCGATCTGCTCGCGGCGAATTGTAAAGCCGCAGGCGACGGATGATCCAGCGCACTGTCGCCGTAATTCCAGGGGTTACTCAACTATCGATCGCTCGTCACGAAGCTAGCGATCATGCCGCCTAATCCCAACACCAAGACAAACAAGGTCACGTACCAATATTCGTACATGTAGTAGACGGCCAGGAGCGCTCCAGCAGCCGCGACTTGCATCAAGTTGTCCATTCGTCTCTTCCGGCAATTACGGTGACAACGCACTCAATTTAGTCGTTATCTCCACCGAGCAGGCTCCGCGGTTTCGCTCCGAACAAGGTGCACCGCATCAATTAAGTGCACTGTCATCGTAATTACAGGTCTCGCCATTCGGGGCGCGATACTTCAAGGCTCGATCCGGCTTGCGCTTGGCTTCGCCCGGCTTAAACCCCAGCGCTTTTATCACGGCCTCCAGTTTCGAGGCGACGAGCTTCCTTGGCCGGTAGGCCCCAAACCGCAATCTGAATGCATATGATGTACGGTTGCCAAGGAGGCTGATGATATGAGACTCCCCGCCCGGGGCGCTTGCACACTTTCCTTGAACAAGATTTGTGCGGCGCCTTTTTATTTTTCGAATTACGGTGACAGTGCACTGAACCGGCTCGCCAACAATCTGGGCTTCTCGCAAGGCCAATTGGGTGCACCCGCGATCGCAAACAGAAGCAACCCCATATTGACCACCCGCTCGGGAACACCCACGCCCGTGCGGGCGTTTCCCCTGATCGGAAAGGCACTCCCATGCTTCGATCAATCCTCGCGATCTCTCTCCTGCTGTACGCGACCTCCGCCTTCGCCCAGCAGCAGCAACGACGCCCCCGCCCTGCGCAGGGCGGGCACTGCTGCGCCGTGGCGACGCAGCCCAGCAACAATCCGTTCAGCAATCCGATCGGGCAAGGCGTGCCGCCGGCTGCCTCGGCTCAACCCTATTGGAACGGGCAGCCGCAGCGACGGCGCTAAAGCATGATCCGGAAAAGTGCGTAGCGGTTTTCCGAAAAGATCATGCGCAAACAACAAGCTAAAGCGCGATGACGATTCATCCTGATCTCATCGCGCTTTAGCGCCTCGACCAAACGCACCAAACTAAATCGGACAGCGTGGGCTGAACGTGTTAACGGCAGGGATGAAAATATCCCTCACGATGCTACTCGTCGTCTGGTCGGCGGCCGTCACGGCGCAGACCGCGGCTCCTCCGCAAAGCGACCTGTCCGTTCGCGACCAGATCAAGGCCGCGCGCGCAAAGGACAAGGCCGACGAGGAAGCCGACCAGACCAAACGCGCCTGGGACCGCAACGGCGATGGGCGGCGGCCGTGGGAGACGTCGGTTGCGCCCGAGCGGAAGCCGAAGCCCTGAGAGCGGCCCCCTGCCCTTTGTCGCATTTTGCTGCTAATTGATGCTCCCGCCGGTCCGGCCCAAAGCAAAACCCTCCAACGTCAGGGAGCAACAACCATGCGATACCTCCACACCATGCTGCGCGTGCGCAATCTCGATGTCGCGCTGAAGTTCTACCAGGATGCGCTGGGGCTGAAGGAGGTGCGGCGGATCGAGAACGACAAGGGCCGCTTCACGCTGGTGTTCCTGTGCTCGGCAGACGATCTCGACGCGCTGAACAACCAGCCCAAGACGCGCGGCGCGCCGCTGGTCGAGCTCACCTACAATTGGGACGAGGAGACTTACGGCGAGGACCGCTTCTTCGGCCATCTCGCCTATGAGGTCGATGATATCTACGCGACCTGCGAGAAGCTGCAGAAGGCCGGCGTCACCATCAACCGTCCGCCGCGCGACGGCAACATGGCCTTCGTCCGCTCGCCCGACCTGCACTCGATCGAGCTCTTGCAGAAGGGCGAGCCGAAGCCGCCGCAGGAACCCTGGGCCTCGATGCCCAACACCGGCCATTGGTAACGCACCTCGCCCAGGAACAAGCCCTCGCCCCCGGGATTGTCCCTCCGACAAAGCAATCGGAGGAGAACGCGATGGGACGAGGAATCCTGCTGTGGCTGCTGGGCGTGCCGATCCCGGTGATCATTCTGTTGTGGCTGTTCTTCGGCCATTAGAGCGCGATGCGAATTTGCCGACGAAAGCTCCGCCCATGGCGGAGCTTTTTGCATGAGGGGCGCGCCGCAATCGCCGTCCTCCGCCATCCGAAATTCCGCTATCACCCGCACAAATCGACCACGCCGCGAGAGGAAGCCTGATGCCCGACCAACAATTGACGATCTGGGGCCGCGCCAATTCGGTCAACGTGCAGAAGGTGCTGTGGGGCCTCGCCGAGCTCGGCCTGCCCTTCGAGCGCATCGACGCCGGCATGGCGTTCGGCAAGACCCGCGAGGCCGACTATCTCGCGATGAATCCCAATGCGCGGATCCCGACGCTGGTCGAGGGTGACTTCGTGCTGTGGGAGTCCAACTCCATCCTGCGCTATCTCTGTCTCGCGCATGGGCGCGGCACGCCGCTCTACCCCGAGGCACCGAAGAGCCGCGCCAGCGTCGACCGCTGGCTCGACTGGACGCTGTCGACCGTGCAGCCGGTCGATCGCCCGGTGTTCTGGGGTATCGTGCGCACGCCGCCCGCCGAGCGCGACATGATCCAGGTGCAGCGGGATGCCGATGCCGCCGCCGAGGTCTGGGTGATCGCCGACCGCCACCTCGCCACGCGCCGCTTCATGGAGGGCGACCAGTTCACCATCGCCGATATCGCGATCGGCTGCTATGCGCGGCGCTGGCTCGGCGTCGAGGGCATCACCCGCCCGGCCCAGCCGCACCTGACGCGCTGGCTCGCCGAGCTCGGCAAGCGCAGCGGATTTGCGCAATTCGTCGCACCGCCAATGTCGTGACCCGGCGGCGCGGCTTAAAGCCTGCCGAGGCCGCGCTGAATCGGCATTGCCGCGCACGCGGAACGGCGTCGCGCTGATGCTTGACGGCTACTGTGCATGGGGTTGTTTTCGCCGGTTTTGTTTGGCGTCTAGCGCCAGCCGCGCTCGACCAGCACCACGCAGATGATCAGCGCCAGCGTCACCACGGCGGTGGCAAGCTTCGCCGGCCAGCTCAGGCCGCGTCCGACCCACCACAAGAGCGCGCAGTACATCACGAACGGGAAGATGATCTCGGGCCGCAGCAGATCCGGCACCATGCCGCTTACCGCCGGACCGTGGTCTCGACGCTGACCGCGCCGCCGATCTTCACGCAGGTCCCGGTCGCCTCGACCATATGGAAGCCACGGCCATAGGAGGCGCACGAGCCCGCCTTCGCGGTCCCGCCGTTGCTCTTCAGAGGCAAGGTCTTGCCAGCCTGCGGCGGCTCGGCGGTCGGCAGGCGCAAGCCCTCCGCCGCGGCTGCGGACGAGATTAGGGCCGAGATCAGGACGAGGAGCGGCGTGCGCATGGCGCCGTTCTAGCCCGGACCGGCGCCGCGCGCCATCCGGGCGGGGGTCAGAGGAACCGGACGCCGGCCGACTTGCCGCGGCGCCAGACCACCTGGCAGCTCCGCCCGGTGCGCGCATCACGTGCGAACGCCATCCGGATCACGCCCGGAAGCTGGCTCGCATCGTCGTCCATCGTGATCTTCGCGCCCGACTCCGAGATGTCCTGGACCAGGCAGTGCCGCGCGGCGAATCCGCCGTCGAGCGTGATCCAGGCATGCTGCGACAGCAGCTTGCGGGCTGAGCGCTTCTTCGGCTGAGGCATCGGCTTTGAGATCTCCCATTCCAGCGCTATCTCAGGGAACCCTAAGAAACCGTTGAAATCGGCCCCGAATGATCCCGGGACCGCGCTATCCACCGCCCCCGAGATCCCGTTCCCGAACGGCTTGCCCGGAGGCGCAAAGGCCACTATACGTTCGCCCGCTGCACGCCGCCGGGCCTGACTCGGGCGGCCAGCGGCCGTGCCGCGAAAAGCGGCGGGGCACTTTGCTCCCTTCGTCTATCGGTTAGGACGCCACCCTTTCACGGTGGAGAGAGCGGTTCGATTCCGCTAGGGAGCGCCACCGGGCCACCGCCCGGGACATCCGATTGCTGCATCGCATCCCAAAATAGCACTTTGAGCGCGACGATCGCGAAGCGTAGCCTCGCTTCGCTTTCAGAGGTTGCGCGCAATGAATTTTGAAGACGTGCATTTCCTGGTCCGATGCCTGCGCTACCGCTGGCGCACCGAGAAGCTTCCCCTGAAGACCCTGATGCTCCTCGACCTCAAGGGAGCGACCGTCATCGATATCGGCGCCAACAAGGGCATCTACAGCTTCTGGCTGGCGCGCGCGGTCGGTCCGTCCGGCAAGGTCTTGGCGTTCGAGCCTCAGCCCGAGATGATCCGCTATATCCAGCGGCGCAAGCAGTGCTTTGGCCTTGCCAATGTCGAGACCATCGAAGCCGCCTTGTCCGATAGCTGCGGCACCGCGCAGCTGACGCGCCAGCGCGTCGGCGACGGCAGCGCCTCCTTGTGCATGGCGCGCGACAGATCAGGCAATGAGACGGTCGCGGTCCCTCTCGCCATTCTCGACGATCTCGCGCTGGCAAATCCGCGCTTCATCAAATGCGATGTCGAAGGCCATGAGCTCAGCGTCTTCACCGGCGCAAGGCGGCTGATCGAGCGCTGTCGCCCCGTGGTGCAGTTCGAAAGCGTGTCGGCGGACGCCGGCCAGCTGTTCGCGTTTTTCGAAGAGCTCGGCTATCTCGGCACGATGTTCCTGGGCAACGAGTATTGTCCGTACACCATGGGCTGGCAGGTCCCCCACCCGAAATTCGGCCTCGGCGGACACCGCGACTTCCTGTTCTTCCCCGAGAGCGCGATCGGATCCACCATCCCGCTGCCGCTATACGAGCGGATCAGGACCTCCGCGGCGGCGTCGGCAGTTGCGGGCTGCCCGGCCTCCTCCATGCCTCGCGCGCGGCCTGCCGGCTAAAGCATGATCCGGAAAAGTGCGAAGCGGTTTTCCGAAGAGATCATGCTCAAACAATAACCTAATGTGATTTCGGCCCGTACCGCATGAACCTGCCTACGGCTCGCGAACGACCAATGCCGGAACCGCGAGACGATGCAGGTCATGGAGTTCCCCAAAACCACGCCGGAAGACCAGTCCGGCCCCGCCCCGACAAAGTCGGTACCACGCTGGATGCACCGCGCGAGGCCATACGCGCCGGAGCGGCGCGCCAGGATGCTGGAGCACATGGCCCGCGCCAGATCGTTTCCGCAGCGCCAGGCCGCCACTGCGCCGGAACGGTCAGCCAAGAGCGGTCAGGACCTCCTTCACGATCTCCTCGGCCATATCGTCCTGTCCGGCTTGCTCGCGCTCATCTTCATGTCGCGCGTTCCCCTCTATATCGGCGCCTTTCTGTTCCTCACCGACGGTGAGCGCATCGAGGGCCTACTCGCAAAGCTCGGCATCCGGCTCGAGCCGGACACGATCGGCCCTGACATCATCAAGGGCTCGGCATCCTGGTTCGGTTGGTTCGCATTGCTTGCCGTCCTGAAGGGCTCGGCTCCGGCATGGCTCGTGCCGTGGATGCCACCATCCGAGTCATGGTCGTTCATCGCCGGCATCGCCCTTGCGCTCGCGACGGTCGAAGCCTGTGGAGCGTCCGCGATGCGGCGCGCCTCGCAATGCTTCGGATGGGGAAGCTGGCCGGATAGCCTGACCTGGGCAACGATCAAATTCGTGATCGTCATCGCCGTCCTCGCGCTGCTGGTGCTGCTCGGATCGCTTTGAGCGATGACGCGGTTGTGAATTCACCCACAGCCTCGGCGACCCCGCGCATTTACCGGAAATTTACCCCTGCTCGCGAGTGCCGGTATCATTTGCTTAGAATCTGATTGCTACCGTGAATCTACGGAAGCCCTCCCAAATCCCGATCATCGCTCATGTCCGTCGCAGAGTTCCTCAGGCAGCGTGCAGTGGAAGTTGCCGTGAGCGGCAGCTATTCGCTGTCGCGCTGGTATGATTGCGAGGGCAAGCTGCGCACCTTCGCCTGCCGCACCAAGCGCGTCTCGCCGTTCCGCATGATCGTGGACGTGCCGGTCGTCGGCAAGATCGGCGAGCGCGTGACCTCCTATTTCCAGGATTTCGGCGAATTCCAGTGCACCATCAGCGCGACGCTGAAGTCGGGCTTCCTGATGGAGCTCGACATGCCGCGGGCGCGGCGCGCCTGGATGTCGGAAAAGCTGACCTGGCTGGAGAAGAAGCAGAAGGACGCCAGCATTCAGGAGCTGCGGAATGACGCGCGCTTCGTCCCGCAGGTCTCGCACACCTTCCTGACGCTCGCCGACGGCAGCATCCACCCCTGCTTCATCATCGACGTCTCCACGGCCGGCGTTGCGATATCCTGCGAGTACGACCCGCCGGTCGGAACCGCGCTGGCGGTCGGCGCCTGCGTCGGGCGCGTGATCCGCAAATTCGACCACGGCTTTGCGGTCAAGTTCGCCGAGAAGCAGCAGCGGGACGACCTCGTCCGGCTGATCGTCCGTTCGCCCTTGCAGCAATCGGCCTGAGCGCCGGTTTACGGCTACGGCTGCCCTAGAGCGGCCCCAATGCGGGATCAGCTTTTTGGGGGTCTGCGCCTTGGGCGGACGACATTTGCGGACTTGCGATCGGGGGACCGGATGGCAGTCAACAAGATCACCTGGGACAGGGTCGGCCGGGTCACCGAGCCGGGCCGCTACATGTACACCTTCGGCTGGCTCACCATCACCGCCGGCGATCTCGCGATCTGGCAGCAATATCCGCAGGCCGCGTTCACGCTGCTCGCGCAACCGTCCGAGCCGCCCGAGGCGGTTGGCGAGGAATTCCATCTCGGCGCCTTCGACATAGCGCCCGAGGCGCCGCCGTTCACCACGCATTGAGCGCGGGGAACGTCGGTCGCCGCGGATTAGCGCATCTGCAAGCGCACGCGGACGGCAGCGGGAACGCGTGGCACGGGCGTTGCTTTATTATGGTCATGATCCAGATCCCCGCCGTCGACCAGGCCTTCCTGCTGCTGCTCATCGTCTCCTGCCTCGGCACGTGCCTCGTGCGCGCCTTCTGGGAGCTGGAGCAGGTGCGGGCCCGCCGGATTACGTCGCCCTCCCGCAAGCGCGACGAAGCGTGAATGGGCCGGCCTGCCGGGCCGCCCGTCCTCCGAAAGAGGACCAACCTCTTGCCGTAGATGACGAACAGGCTCTGTCATGCAATTGATTACGCTTGCATTCTAAACCTTCGCCGTAGACACGGATGAACGTAAGCTGCAGCTGTCGTTAAGCGAGGCGACAGCAAACGCATGACACATGGTCGCATCGGTGGACATAGCTAAGCGGATCAAGGGAACCTATTTTCGGCGCCGATGTACCTGATTGAAGCGTTACCCACCGTCATCGGAACGGCCGCCATTGCCCCGGCGCTGCTGATGCTATGGCTCGTCATTGCCGCCGAGGAGCGGCCGGGACCGCCGGCCCAGGTCTGGACCGCGTTCCTGCTTGGCGCGGCCAGCATTTCGCTGCTCGGCGTTGCCCGCGCGCCCTTCGCCAAGATGGTCGCGGCGCCCGACAATCCCTGGGCGGCGCTGGCCATGCATTCGGTGTTCGGCGTGGCGTTGCCCGAGGAGGCCGTCAAGGTCATCGCCATCGTGCTGGTATCCTCGACCAAGCGGCGGACCTTTGCCAATCCGATGGACACGGTGGTCTATGGTGCCGCGGTCGGTCTCGGCTTCGCCGCCTACGAGAACCTCGCTTACCTCGTGCAGCACGCCGAGATGTGGCGCTCGCTCGCAGCCTTGCGCAGTGTCCTGACCGTGCCGTTCCACGGCGCGCTCGGCATCATCGCCGGCGCCTATCTCACCATCGCCCGCGCCGGCACGGCGCTGGGCGCGAACCGCCATCATCGCGACTGGGCCCGCCTCTCCAGCCGCCTCTTGATCTTCGCCGGGCCCCTGGCGCTGCATTCGGCTTTCGACTTTCCGCTGCTCACGCTCCAGCGCATGCCCGACCTTGATCCCACCTTGCGGATGTGGCTGGGCGGCGCGAGCCTTCTGATCGGCTTCAGCTCGATCGCCTTTGCCATCCGCCTCGTCCGCCGTGTTGCACGCCATCACGCGCCCCGAACCGACATCGCGCGGGAGCGGCTCAGCCAGTTGCGGCGGATGTGGGCGCTGCTGCTCGCCGGCGGCGGCGTGGGCTTCCTTGGCCTCGCCTTCGTGCTGACCTCGATCCACCACTGGCTGATCAATCCCGAGCGCAATCTGACGCTGGCGCTGATCCCGATCGGCTTCGTCTCGATCCTGCTCGGCCTTGCGCTTCTGGTTGTCACAACGGCGATCTACATTCTCGGCCGCAACCGCATCCGCACCAGCGGCGAGGGCTTTTCGTCAGCGCACGGCGGCGGGTAAGCCGCGGGATGGCAAGCATGGTGTGCGCATCCTAGATTGTGCGCACAGCTTTCAGTCTGGAGCCTGCCGATGACATCGCCCGAAGACCTTTCACGGCTGCAATCCGCCATGAGCCGGACGGTGAAGGCGCATTGGAAGGCCTTCCTGTTCGAAGGCATCTTGCTCGCCGTCCTCGGCATCGCCGCGCTGATCGTCCCGCCGCTCGCGAGCCTTGCGATCGCGATTGTCCTCGGCTGGATGTTCCTGGTCAGCGGCATCGGCGGGCTGATCGTGACCTATTGGGCGCGCAGCTCGCCGGGCTTCTGGTGGTCGCTGATCTCGGCCGCACTCGCCGTGCTCGCCGGCATGCTGCTCTTGGCGCGCCCGATGCAGGCGGTGCTGACGCTGACCATCGTGCTCGGCGCCTATTTCCTCGCCGAAGGCGTCGCCACCATCATGTACGCGTTGGAGCACCGCCGCGAACCCGGCGGCCGCTGGTCGTGGCTGCTGATCTCCGGCCTCGTCGACATCGCGATCTCGTTCATGGTGATCACGGGACTGCCGAGCTCGGCGGAATGGGCCATCGGCATCCTTGTCGGTATCAATTTGCTGTTCGGCGGCGCCACCCTGATCGGCATGGCGCTGGCGGCACGCAAGAGCAACACCTGAGACGCCTCGTTGCGCCAGCGCCGTTTTGGGGGGTGACAACCCGCCGGTGGCGCGCTATATGCCGATCCATGATCACCGTCGCCACCAGCTATTTTTGGTACTTTAGCTACGACAGCTCGCTGGCGGCAGGAGGATCGCGCTCAATCTGAATATTGAAGCAAACGTCCGAACAAGCCGCCAGACCTGGCGGCTTTTTTATTGGCCGGCAGGTTCTAGAACAGACAGGAGCCTGCCGTGCTGAGCACGACTGACGATCTTCGTATCCGCGAACTGAAAGAGCTGAGCACGCCGGAAGAGGTGATGCGGGAAGTCCCGCGCACGCTCACCGCAACGCGTGTGGTGATGGCGGCGCGCAACGCCATCCATGCCATCCTCACCGGCCAGGACGACCGCCTGCTGGTCGTGGTCGGCCCCTGCTCCGTCCACGATCCCAAGGCCGCGCTCGAATATGCCGAGCGGCTTGCAGCCTTGCGCGAGGATCTCGCCGACCAGCTCGAGATCGTGATGCGGGTCTATTTCGAGAAGCCGCGCACCACCGTCGGCTGGAAGGGCCTGATCAACGACCCTGACCTCGACGGCAGCTTCGACATCAACAAGGGCCTGCGGCTGGCGCGCAACGTGCTGTCGGCGGTCAACAATCTCGGCCTGCCCGCCGGCGCCGAATTCCTCGACATGACGACGCCGCAATACATCGCGGACCTCGTGTCCTGGGCCGCGATCGGCGCACGCACCACCGAGAGCCAGATCCACCGCGAGCTGGCCTCGGGGCTGTCCTGCCCGGTCGGCTTCAAGAACGGCACCGACGGCAATGTGCGCATCGCGGCGGACGCCGTGAAGTCGGCCTCGCATCCGCATCATTTCATGGCGGTGACGAAGCTCGGCCGCTCGGCGATCGCCTCGACCGCAGGCAACGAGGACTGCCACATCATCCTGCGCGGCGGAGCTAAGCCGAACTATGACGCCGCAAGCGTCGCGGCCGCCTGCAACGAACTGGCGAAATCCGGCGTCGCGCCGCTGGTAATGGTGGATGCGAGCCACGCCAATTCGAGCAAGAAGCCGGAGAACCAGCCGCTGGTGATGGCCGACATTGCCGGCCAGATTTCCCGCGGCGAAAACCGTATCATGGGCGTGATGATCGAGAGCAATCTCGTCGCCGGCCGTCAGGACGTGGTGCCGGGCAAGCCGCTCACCTACGGCCAGAGCATCACCGATGGCTGCATCGACTGGGAGACCACGGCAACCGTGCTCGAGCAGCTCGCCGACGCGGTCGAGATCCGCCGCAACACCCAGCGCGCGGGCCTGCACGAACGGACGGCGTAAGGGCCAAAGCAAATGCGGGCGGGGCGAGCTGTCGCGCCCCGCCTGCAACGGCTCAGCAGCCGCGGCAGATGCTCTTGATCTTCTTGTCGAGCGCTGCGTCTTCCTTGTTCACGGGATTGTTCGGATCGCTCAGATTCTTCTCGCTCGGCACGTCGCTCGCGCGCGGCTGCCTGTGACCGACCGGCGCGGGCAGTACGCCGGATCCTGCCGATTGTCCCGACGTCCCGGTACCCTTGCTCCCGGTCTGCGCAAAGCCTGCGCTGCCGAACGCCACCAGGAGCGACATTGCCACGACGATCTTTCTCATTTCCGCCTCCAATCCTAAAGTCCCGCGCGGCTCGCATCTCACCTGCTCAGGTTTCGGGCGGATAGAGATGAACGTCGCCACAATAGTCCACGATACGATAGCGCGTTTCGGCTCCCGCATCACCCGCGTCGGGTGCGGTATTTTGTGCCGCCAACACGTAATTCGGTCCGACCGGAGACTTACCCGCGCCGCCGGGAATATCGATGACATAGTCGGGCTGACACAGTCCCGACACCCGTCCGCGCAACTGCCGCATCAAAGCCTGCCCCTCTGCCAGCGTCGTTCGCAAATGCACGGTGCCCGGCGCGAGATCGCCGTGATGCAGGTAGTAGGGCTTGATCCGGCATTCGACGAAAGCTCGCATCAAATCCGACAAAGCGGCCACGTTGTCGTTGACGCCGCGCAAGAGCACGGACTGGCTGACCATGGGAATGCCGGCGTCGACGAGCCGCGCGCAGGCGGCACGGGCGTCTTCCGTGAGCTCGCGCGCATGATTGGCATGGAGCGCGACCCAGGTGATCGCCCCCGGAACCTTCAGCGCTGCGACCATCTCCTCGCTGATGCGTGCGGGATCAGCCACCGGCACGCGGGTGTGGAGGCGGATGATCTTGACGTGATCGATGGCGGCAAGATCCGCCATGATCTCACTCATCCGGCGCGGCGACAGCATCAAGGGGTCGCCGCCGGTCAGGATCACTTCCCAGATATCGTTATGCGCGCGGATGTAATCGATTGCCGCGCGATAGGCGCTGTCCGACAGCGCGTTCTCCTTGCCGGGCCCGACCATCTCGCGGCGGAAACAGAAGCGACAATAGACCGCGCAGACATGGACGAGCTTGAACAGCACGCGATCGGGATAGCGATGCACGATGCCGGGAACCGGCGAGTGCGGGTGATCGCCGATCGGATCGGCGTTCTCGCCCGGCTGCACTTCGAGCTCTGCGGCGGTCGGCACGAACTGCCGCGCAATGGGATCGTCGGGATCGGCCGGGTCGATCAACTCGACCAACGCCGGCGTGATTGCGACCGCATAGCGCGCGGCAACGCGCTCGAGCGCTGGCAGCGCGGCTGCGGGCGCGAGGCCCTCGGCCACGAGCTCGGCCGGCTCGCGCAAGGTACGTGCAAGACTGGTCTTCGTCATCTCTCGCTTAACGCTTCTTCTGCAGGCGGCGTCCACACCACCTGATCAATCCGTGTTGCGCCGCTCGCCAGCATCACCAGCCGGTCGAAGCCGAGCGCGACGCCGCTCGCCTCCGGCATTGCGGCAACCGCAGCCAGAAAATCCTCATCCAGCGGATAGGCCTCGCCGTAGCGGCGCTGCTTCTCCGCCATCGATTCCGTGAAGCGCTTGCGCTGCTCCTCGGCATCGGTCAGCTCGCCAAAACCGTTGGCGAGCTCGACGCCACAGGCATAGACCTCGAACCGCTCCGCGACCCTCGGATCTTCCGCTTTCACCCGCGCCAGCGCCGCTTCTGGAGATGGGTATTCGAACAGGATGGTCAAACGCCCCTGCCCCAGATGCGGCTCGACGTGCTCGACCAGGACCTTGCTGAAGATGTCCGACCAGGTGTCGTCCTCGGCTATGCGGACCTTGCCGGCCGCCGCCTGGGCGAGCGTGGCACGGTTACCCTCTGCGCCCGAGATTGTCGACAGCAGGTCGATGCCGGCGAAACGCTCGAAAGCGGCCGCAACCGTCAGCAACTCAGGCTCGGAAAACGGATCGGCGGTCCGCCCCCGGAACGAGAAGGTCCCGATCCCGGTGGCCTGGGCCGCGCGGTCGATAACGACAACGGTGTCGGCCATGATGGCGTCATAGGGGGCACTGGCCCGGTACCATTCCAGCATGGTGAATTCGGGCAAATGGAGGTCGCCGCGCTCCCGGTCGCGGAATACCCGGGCGAGCTCGAAGATTCGGGGCTCCCCGGCCGCCAGGAGCTTCTTGCAGGCAAATTCCGGCGAGGTCCGCAAATACCGGCTGGCCCGGCTGCCGTCGGGGCGCATGATCTCGGTCCGGGGGGCATGCAGATGGGTCTCATTGCCCGGCGAGACCTGGAGGACGGAGGTTTCGACCTCGACGAAGCCCTGCTCGGCGAAAAAGCCCCGTATTGCTCCGGTAATGGCGCCCCGTGCCTGGAGGAAGGGCCGTCGGTCGAGGTGCCGCTCGGGCGACCAAAACGGCGAGATCGGCTTGTCCCCAGCCATCAGCCGGCCACCTTGGCCGCCAGCAAAAGGCTGGCATCGAACGGCAAAATCAGTATGTTGCGGCCCGAAACGGGCGCCGAGGTCCGATTTGAGGCCCCAAGTCCCCCATCGATTTGACCACGTCCTGGCCGATGCCGGGCCAAGCAAGCAGGAAATACAGCTTTGAGAGTCATCGCCAGTTCTATTCGCAAGGGCAACGTGATCGAGCAAGACGGCAAGCTTTATGTCGTCGTCAGCGCCGAGAACATCCATCCCGGCAAGGGCACCCCGGTCAGCCAGATCGAAATGCGCCGAATCTCGGACGGGGTAAAGATCTCCGAACGGTACAAGACCACCGACCAGGTCGAAAAGGCCACCATCGAAGAGCGCAACTACACGTTCCTCTATGAAGATGGCGACGGCTTCCACTTCATGAACCCCGAGACCTACGATCAGGTCCAGGTTTCCAAGGACGTCGTCGGCGACGCGGCCGCGTATCTTCAGCCGGATATGACCGTCAAGCTGTCGACCCACGACGTCAACGTGGTCTCGCTCGCGCTGCCGCAGCGCGTGACGCTGGAAGTGGTCGAGACCGAGCCCGTGACCAAGGGCCAGACCGCTTCGTCCTCCTACAAGCCCGCGGTGCTGTCCAACGGCGTCCGCACCACCGTGCCGCCGCACATCTCGGTCGGCACCCGCATCGTGGTGATGACCGAAGACGGCTCCTACTCCGAGCGCGCCAAGGACTAAGCGACGGGCCGGGGATCGGAATGGGTACCGCCGGGGGGCGAGGCAGTGGGTAGGAAGAGCTTCCGCTTCGTCTCGCTTCTTCTGGCGCCGCTTTCGCTCCCCATCGCCTCTCCGCTGGCGGCGGACGAATTCCGGAGCCCCTCGCTCACGGCCCTGCGCGTCGACTGGCGCGCAGCGCTCGACCAGCTCCGCACCGAGATCAACAGTCGCCCCCAGATCGCGGGCGACTTCATCTTCGCACCTCGCCGCTCGGTGCCGCGCTATGACCCGCGCGCGATGCCGGCGCTGGTGCAGCTCAACGCGGTCTCCTCGCAGTTCTTCACCGGCATCGCCCGCAGCTCCGTGCCAGTGCTGCTGCCGTTCGATACAGCGGCTTATCTCGAGACGCAGCGGAGCGGCGCGCCTGCGAGCCTGTCGCTGTCGCGCTTCCAGGCCGATTTCAATTCCGTCGACCTGTTCGATGCCGGCCCCGCCGGTTACAGCGCGACGTTCTCGCTTGAGCCCGGCGCCGGCGACGGCATGCCCAGCCGCGTGTTTGCAAGGCCCGTCGAGGTACAGATCACGGGCTCGGCCCTAATCTACGACATCGCCGATCCCTCAGGCGGCAAGGGCGAGCCGGTCAAGCCGCTCGCAGCAACCTATCCGGACCTGCGCAGGTTCATCCGGGAAGGTTACGTGCGTTACGCCTTCACGCGCTTCGGCGTCGCCTATGTGGTGTCGATCCAGTGCCTGGACAGCGTCGCCAAGCCGCGGCGGCTGGCCTGCAAGGAAGCCTATCCGGTCGCCGAGCGTTTCCTGAAGGCGCTGCGGATCGCCGGCGGCCAGCGCATGCGGCCGCTGACGGACATGGCCTCAGGCATCATTGATCGTCCCTCGGAGCGTTCGGCGGACTTCAGCTATCGGCCGAGCGGCGACATCATCCCGAACACAGGCTATCGCAACAGGGGTGGCCATCCCGACGTGATGGCCTATGCCCAGATCCGTTTTCCGCTGGAGAAGGCGCCCGCCTTCGTGCGCTCGCAATCCTACGCCAAGCGCGACAGGAACGAAGGTCCGATCGGTTATCCCTGGCGTGACAATTTCTGCGAGTCCCGCAGTTTCGAGGTCTGGCAATGCGCCGGCGGTTACGGCCACCAGGGCGAGGACATCCGCGCGGCCGACTGCCCGCCTCCCGGCGAAGGCCGCGCGCCCTGCGATCCCAAACAGCGCGGCGTCGTCGCGGTGCGCGACGCCATCGTGATCCGCGGCGCCAAGGATCAGGCGGTAACGCTCGAGGTCAACAGCCGCACTGAGCACATCCGCTTCCGCTACATGCACATGAACCCGCAGGTGCTGACCGCCGACGGCGTTCTCAATGGCCGCACGGTCACGGAAGGCGAGAAGATCGGTGTGGTCTCGAACTATCTCGACCATCCCGCCGGCACCTCGATGCATTTGCATTTCGACGTGCAGCTATTCACCCGCGATGGCTGGATCTGGGTCAGCCCCTACGTCACGCTGGTCTCAGCGTATGAACGCCTGATCCACGCCCGCGGCCGCGAGGTCGGCCCGGAGATCGCGGGTACGCCGCAGCCCGTGGCCCATGCGCTGCCGGAGGACGTGGTCAAGCCTGATTTGCGCGAGGGCTCGAGCGGCGAGGAGAATTGAGCGGCCGAGCCCTTACCAATCACTCCAGATACGTCGTCAGCTGCGCGCCCTCGTCCGCGACGAACACCGCGATCAACTCCGCCGGCTCCGTTGCGCTGGCATTGGCCGAGACCAGGTGCGTGGAGCCCGGCGGCTCGAAGAAGGACTGGCCGACGCCGAACGTCTCGACCGGGCCGCCGCCGAGCTGGGAGCGGATCTCTCCCTTGGTGATGTAGGCCGTGACGGACCCCGCGTGGCGATGCGGCCGCGAGAACCCGCCGGGGCCGTAGAACACGCGCACGATCGTCACACGCTTGCCCGGCACGTTGGGCAGCGCGTAGGAGCCGATCGGCTCGACCTTGTCGAGCGGCGAGCTCCCCGCGGCGGTGGCGCAGAGCGGCGCCAGGGCGCTGGAAACGGTGTCCATCGTCACCGGCAGCGCCTTGCCGATCGCAAGCGCGCAGGCAAGTCCGCCGACGACGGCCAGCGCCGTCGCGCGCGATGGCACCGGGCGCAGCGTGGTGGCCAAATCCATTGCTGACATGACAGTCTCTCCTCGTTGCGTTCAGGATGCCGCGGCATGCGCCGCGACCGGCCGCTTCGCCGGCGTCCAGCGAAATGCCGCGCCAAAACGGTTCCAGACGTTGATCGAGGCGACCGCCGAGGTGAGATACGTCAACTCCGTCTCGGAGAACTCGCGGCTCGCCTCCGCGTAGACGTCTTCGCCGACGCCGTCCGGCAGCAGGGTCAGCGCCTCAGCCCAGGCGAGCGCCGCCCGCTCACGCGCGGAAAAGATAGGTGCCTCGCGCCAGACCGCGACCAGATGGAGCTTGTCGGCGGGCACGCCGATCCGCTCCGACAACAAGACATGATGCTGCACGCAGAAGGCACAGCCATTGATCTGTGAGGCGCGCAGCTTGACCAGCTCGAGCAGCTGTTTGTCGAGGCCAGCCTTGGCCGCCACCTGGCCCAGTGCGAGCACCAGATCATACGCATCGGGCGCGATCCGCTTGAAATCCTCGTATTCACTGCGGGCGTGAGACATTGCCGTTCACCTCGTGTTATTGTAATAGCACTTACATCTTATAAGAGCTCTTACATGTCACGCAAGTCTGCCGGCATCACAAGATCGAAAACCGCGCGCAAGACGCCCATGTCTGCCGACGAAGGCACCGTTCGCGTGCCCGCTCCCGGCGAGGGCAAGCGCGGCGAGCAAGGCTATCTCGGTTATCTCCTGCGCCAGGCTCACGCCGCGGTCCGCCTGACGATGGAGCGGACGCTGGCGGACCTCGGCGTGACATCGCCCCAATTTGCGGTGCTGACGATGCTCAACGCGTACCCGGGCCTGTCGGGGGCAGACGTCGCCCGCCTCACCTTCCTGACCCCGCAGACGGTCGGCGTGATCATTCGCAACCTGGAACGCGACGGCGCCATTGAGATGACGCCGCATCCCGTCCACGGCCGTATCCAGCAGTGGATGCTGACGTCGCGCGGCGCGACGCTGCTGAAGGCGTGTCGGGAACGCGTGATCGCGCTGGAGAAGCGCCTTGCCGGCGGCCTCGATGCCAAGACCGAGGCAAGCATTCGCCGGTGGCTCGCAGGGATCGCAGCGGATTTGCAGGAGGGCTAGCTGCGCAATGCTCGCAGCATCACGGGGCGAGACCTAGTCGCCGCCTCCTCCATCGCCACCGCCGCCGTCACATCCGCCGGCATCCGAAAAATCGCCGCCGATGCCGCCATCACCCTGAATGCCGCGGCCAAAGTTCTCGGCAATGATCATCAGGACCACGACCAGCAGCCCGGCGCCGAATGGCCAGGGGGTGGCGTAGATGATGCTGAACAGCTCCCGCATGCGGGTATCTTGCACAGACGGAAACGAACCGACCGTAAAGCGACAGTCCAAAAGTTGGGGGTATCCTGACCGCGCAAGGACGGCCTAGTCGCCCTTCAACACTTTCTTAACCTCGCCGTCGGGCCAGGTCTCGTGCGCCGCGATCACCCGCACGCGGCTTTGGTCGGCGCCATTCACCAGCACATGCGAACTCACCCGGTCGCGGCATCGCTCCAGGTGCAAATCCGTCTCGGGCTTCCAGCTCAGCGTCGTCGCGAGATCGCCGGGGAAAATCTGCCACTGCGATCCGTCATCCAGTTCGACGACATGGCTTTCCGCATGCGCGCGTATCTTCATTCCACCCCGAATGCTCGATGAACAGATTGTGGCCCCGGCGTTGCGCCGGGGCCTTGCGCCGTCAGTCGTTGTCGTGATGAATCACGGTCTTGCTGCGATTGCCGAATTCATCTTCCTTCTTGATCACAGTGGTGCGATCGGCGGGCGCACGCTCCTTGATGACGGTTGTACGGTCGCGATCACGGTCGCGGTATTCATGGGACTGGCCCACCGTCACACCGGCGCCAACCGGACCGACGTGAACGCCGACTTCATCGGCGAATGCGGGGGCCGCGATCGCAGTGACCATGGCGGCAGCAAACAGATACTTCCTCATCTTCTCCTCCTCATTATCGTGCGGAGGGAATGCGGTAGTGCGACAGTTTGTTCCGGGCCAATGGGCTGTTCCCGGCGTTCCAGGAACCGACTCACCTGCGCGATTTTCCGGCTAGAATGGCACCATGAAACAAGCTGATTCCTCGTCCCTTCGTAGCCGCCGCACCCTGCTGAAATCCGCGCTCGGAGCAGCCGCTCTGCTCGCCTCGCCCGCGGATGTGCTTGCGGCACCTCCGGGCTTCGACGAGTGGCGCGAGAGCTTTCGCGCTCGCGCCATGGCCAAGGGCATTTCGGCCACGACATGGCAGCGCGCGATGGGACGCGTCGAGCCTGACATGAGCGTGTTCAAGCAGATGCGCAACCAGCCTGAATTTCACGAGCAGGTCTGGCAATACATCAACCGCCGCGTCTCGGACTGGCGCATCATCAACGGCAAGATCGCGCTGAAGAACAACGAGGCGCTGCTCGCGCGGATCGAGCGCGATTTCGGCGTCGAGCGCGGCACGCTGCTGGCGCTGTGGGGCGTCGAGTCCGCCTATGGCGATCCGCTGGTGCAGCAGAACCACATGACGCCGGTGTTTCCCTCCCTCGCCGCGCTCGCCTGGAACGAGCCACGCCGCAAGGCCTATTGGGAGACCGAGCTGATCAACGCCCTGCGCATCGTCGACAAGGGCTGGAGCACGCCCGAGGAGATGAAGGGCTCATGGGCCGGCGCGATGGGACATTCGCAATGGATGCCGGAGGTCTGGCTCAATGTCGGCATCGACTATGACGGCGACGGCAAGGTCTCGCCGTTCGGCAAGCCCGACGACGCGCTGGGCTCGACCGCAAAATATCTGGTCAATCGCGGCAAATGGCATCGCGGCGAGCACTGGGGCTACGAGGTGCGCGCGTCCGGCGAGGCAAGCGGCAGCCGCACCTACGCGGCGTGGCAGTCGGCCGGCGTCACCCGCGCCGACGGACAGCCGTTCCCGCAGCCGAACGCCTCCGCACAGATGTGGACGCCGGTCGCGGGTGGGCCAACGTTCCTGCTCGGACCGAACTTCTATTCGGTGAAGAGCTACAATCCCTCGATGAACTACGCGCTGGCGATCTGCCATCTCGGCGACCGCTGTCTCGGCGCGCCGCCCTTCACCCAGCCCTTCCCCGGCTCCGAACGCGCGCTGACGCTCGCCGAGGTGCAGGAGATGCAGACGCGGCTGACAAAGGCCGGGTTCGACACCGGCGGCACCGACGGCCGCGTCGGCAACGACACCATGAAGGCGATCAAGGATTTTCAGCAGCGCGCAGGGATCACGCCGGCAGATGGCTATGGCGGGCTGAAGGTGCTGGCGAAGCTGCGGCAGGGGTCGTAGGCGACCTCAGTGCCGGTACTGCGGCTCTTCCGCATCGAGCTGCCGCCGGATCGCGGCGAGGTGCAGCCGCGCGGATTCGGAATCGCCCTCGCGCATCTGCCTGTAGGTCTCGGCCGCAATCGCGGGATCGACCGGCAGCACCTTGCGTCCGGTCGACATCGCGAGCACCTGCACTTCGGCAGCGCGCTCGAGATAATAGAGATCGTCCCAGGCTTCCGCGATGGTCGGCGCCAACACCATCACGCCGTGATGCTTCATGAAGACGATGTCAGCATCGCCAACTGCGGACGCGATGCGCGCGCCCTCGCGGTTATCGAGGGCAAGGCCGTTATAGTCGCGGTCGACCGCGGTGCGGCCGTAGAATTTCAGCGCGGTCTGGCCGGCCCAGATCAGCGGATCGCCCTCGGTCATCGAGAGCGCGGTGGCGTAGGGCATGTGGGTGTGGAAGGCGACCTTGGCGCGCGGTAGGCGCTTGTGCATCTCGGCGTGGATGTAGAAGGCGGTCGCCTCGGGAACGCCTTCACCGTCGAGCACGTTGCCGTGGAAGTCGCAGATCAGCAGCTTCGAGGCGCTCAGCTCGCGGAACGCGTAGCCATAGGGGTTGACGAGGAAGAGATCGTCATGGCCCGGCACGACGGCCGAGAAGTGGTTGCAGATGCCCTCCTCAAAGCCGTTTCGGGCGGCCATGCGGAAACAGGCGGCGAGATCCTCGCGCGCGGTGCGGATCGCATCGGTGGCAAGGTCCGGCCGGTTCGAGCGGACGGGCTCGGGCGCGGAAGACGGCGAATGAAGGCTGTGCGCCATGGCGAAGGACACCTCTGTCGGTCGGAAGCTGTCAGCGTTCTACAGGGGCCGCGCCTGCACGTCAGCCCCCGCGACCGCCACCCTGCCCTGCGCGTCTCACGCTCGACGCGGCACTCCGCCGGCATTCATGCCGCCGTCGATGACGAGCTCGCTGCCGGTGACGTAGCGCGAGGCATCGGAAGCCAGATACAACACGCCGGAGGCGATCTCCGCGGCCTGGCCGGCGCGCCCGAGCGGAGTTGCGACCTTGGCACGCTCCTCCGGATCGATCGGCGCATTCTGGCCGGCGCCGGCCGCACCGGTCGGAATCTTGCCCCAGATCGGCGTGTCGATGATGCCGGGATGCACGGAGTTGACGCGGATGCCGTCACCTGCTGCCGCGCACTCCATCGCGATCGACTTGGCGAACAGCCGCACGCCGCCCTTGGTCAGCGAATAGGCCGAGAGCCCCGGCGCACCGCGCAGGCCCGCGAGCGAGGACATCATGACGATCGAGCCGCCGCCGGTCTTGCGCATCAGCGGCAGGCAGTGCTTGACCGAGAGGAACACGCCGTCGAGATTGATCGCGTTCTGCTTGCGCCAGTCGGAGAGCGTCATGTCGACGATCGAGGGCACGGCAATGCCGATGCCCGCATTGGAGACCATGATGTCGAGCCGGCCATAGCGCTTCGCGATCTCGGCGACGATCTCGATCCAGCGCTCCTCGCTGGTGACGTCCTGCTCCAGGAAGATCGCCTTGCCGCCCGCCTTGGTGACGCGCTTTTCGAGTTCGGGGCCTCGCAGCTCGTCGATATCGGTGATGACAACAGTGGCGCCCTCGCGCGCGAACAGCTCGACAATGGCCTCGCCAATACCTGACGCGCCGCCCGTCACCAGCGCGACCTTGCCCTCAACCTGCCCTGCCATGTTCACTCCCTTCTTTTTTGTCGTTGCGGCATGATCTTGCCGGAAAATCGCGCCGGGTCTTGCGTTATCTGATCACGGATGGCCCCTGGTCCGGTAGCGCGACATCGAGGACGCGGAATTGCACGCGCTCGGCGCCCTGGTAGCGGTCGACCGACAATGATCCCGCGACATGTAGTTGCTGGCCGCGATTGGCGAGTAGCGCATTGCCGAGCTTCTGGCCGACTGCGCGGAATGCGATGCCGTTGACGATCGAACCGTCGCCCGACTTAAAACGCAGCCTCAAATGCGCCTGCCCGACCTCGTCGGCAAAGACGAGCTGATGCCCCGGCAGCGCCAGCACCGGCTCCGGGTTGCCGCTGCCGAACGGCCCCGCGCGATTGAGCGTCGTCGCGAGCTCCGTCGTTACCGCACGCGCGGAGACCGCGCCGTCGATATCGAGCTCATTGACGTGGCGCGCCTCGGCGACGTCCTGCGCCAGCGCGGTCTCGAGATAGGCACGGAATTCGGCGAGCTTCTCTTTCCGCAGCGTGACGCCGGCGGCCATCGCGTGGCCGCCGCCCTTCAGCAAGATGCCGTCGGCCACAGCCTGCCGCACCGCCTTGCCGAGATCGACGCCGGCGATCGAGCGGCCCGAGCCGGTGCCGATGCCGCCGGGCTCGAGCGCGATGGCGAAAGCGGGCCGCGAAAACTTCTCCTTCAGGCGCGAGGCGACGAGGCCGACCACGCCGGGATGCCACCCTTCAGACGCCGTGACGATGACGCCGAGCTTATCCTCCAGCCCGATCGAGGCCAGCGCCTCGGCTTCCGCCTGCGCTTCCGCGGCCTGCTCGATGATGCGGCGCTCGCTGTTGAGGCGATCGAGCTCGGCGGCGATCCGCGCGGCCTCGACGCTGTCGCCTTCCAGCAAAAGCCGCACGCCGAGATCGGCGCGGCCGATGCGGCCGCCAGCATTGACGCGCGGACCCAGCATGAAGCCGAGATGCCAGGCCTCCGGCGGGCCGTTGAGCCGCGCCACGTCCATCAGTGCGGTATGGCCGACATGGTCGCGCCGCCTCATCGCGATCAGGCCCTTGGCGACGAAGGCGCGATTGAGGCCGATCAGCGGCGCGACATCGGCGACCGTGCCGAGCGCGACGTGATGCAGCATGCCCAGTAGATCGGGCTCGGGCATCTCGGAATTCCAGAAGCCGCGCTGGCGCAGCTCGCGATTGACCGCGACCAGCGTCACCAGCACGAGGCCGACGGCGGCGAGATGGCCGAGACCCGAGAGATCATCGAGCCGGTTCGGATTGACCAGCGCATCGACCTCCGGCAGCTCGTCACCGGCCTGGTGATGGTCGATCACGACCACGGACATGCCGAGGCGTTTTGCTTCGGCCAGCGGCTCGATGCTGGTGGTGCCGCAATCGACGGTGACGAGCAGCGTGGCGCCCTTGGCCGCCAGTCCGCGAACCGCTTCGGTGTTGGGGCCGTAGCCCTCGAAAATGCGGTCAGGGATATGGATCAGCGGATCGAGCCCGCAATGGCGCAGGTGCCAGGCCAGCAGCGCCGCCGAGGTGGCGCCATCGACGTCGTAGTCGCCGAAGATCGCGACCTTCTCGCCCCTCGCCGCCGCGTCCGCGATCCGCTTCGCCGCGGCCTCCATCTCAGTCACGGTGAACGGATCCGGCATCAGCTTCCGGATGGTCGGATCGAGAAAGTCGGCGACCGCGTCGATGTCCACCCCGCGGCCCGCCAGCACCCGCGCCAGCAGTTCCGGCAATTGGTGCCGCTGCACGATGGCGAGCGCCTTGGCCGCCCCGCGCGCGTCCAGCCGGTCGCGCCAGAGCTTGTCGGTGAGCGAGCGCGCGACGCCCAGGAACGCCTGGGGCATCTCGGTCGGCAAGGTGGTGGCGGGCGGTGTCATGGATCGAAACTGGCTTGAGGAAGGCGAACCCGATACAGGCGATGCGGCGATCGGCCGACAATGACGATTGACCGGGAATCCCCTGGTGTTTGCAATGTCCCCGCCGCACAAAGCGGTGGATTGCCGCTTTGCTGCGCGGACTGACTATCATTTGGGCAATCCGCAAAACAGCAAATTAAGCAGGCGTTAGGCGGAATCCTCGAAAAAGAATCGTATTCGATCTGTGAGTTGTTGTTCCGGGTTCATTGCAGATCAGGCCTCATTGCCAAGGGAAGCTCCCCGATGTCTGCTGCGCTGGGTCTCAAAGCCAAGCCCGTTTCCAACGAACCCGCCGACGACGATTCCGACATTTCCGCGCTGATCAACCGCCTCACCGCGGAGGTCAACCAGATCGCGGTCGACAAGACCAAGGCGATCCAGCAGATCACCAACCAGATGAAGATGCTGGCGCTGAACGCGCTGATCGAGAGCTCGCGCGCCGGCGCGCAAGGCGCCGGCTTTGCCGTGGTGGCGCAGGAGGTGCGCGGCGTCGGCCAGCAGGTCGAGACCATCGCACGCGAGCTCGAGACCCAGTTGACGAAACGCACCGGCGATCTCGTCGCCTCGATCGACCGCATGAGCCAGCGCTCGCGCGGCGAGCGCATGGTCGATCTGTCGCTCAACGCGGTCGAGCTGATCGACCGCAACCTCTATGAGCGCACCTGCGACGTGCGCTGGTGGGCGACCGATTCCGCCGTGGTCGATTGCGCGGCCTCCCCTGCTCCGGCCGCGGTCACCTACGCCTCGCAGCGGCTCGGCGTCATCCTCGGCGCCTACACCGTCTATCTCGACCTCTGGCTTTGCGACCTCGACGGCAACGTCATCGCCAACGGCCGCACCGACCGCTTTCGTGTCGTCGGCCAGAACGTCGCCCACACCAAGTGGTTTCGCGAAGCGCGCACCCTTCGCTCCGGCGACGATTATGTCGCCGGCGATGTCGAGAACCAGCCGCTGCTCGGCAACGCGCAGGTCGCGACCTACTGCGCCAGCGTCCGTGCCGGCGGAGAGGCCCACGGCGCGCCGATCGGCGTGCTCGCCATCCATTTCGACTGGGAGCCGCAGGCCCGTGCGATCGTGCAAGGGGTCCGCGTCGGCGACAGCGACAAGGCCCGCGTGCTGCTGGTCGACTCCAATTTCCGCGTGATCGCCGCCTCCGACGGCCAGGGCATCCTCAGCGAGCGCATCTCGCTCTCGCTGAACGGCCAGCGCTCCGGCTTTTACCACGACCGGACCGGCACGATGATCGCCTTCCACGCGACGCCGGGCTATGAGACCTATCGCGGGCTCGGCTGGTATGGCGTGATCGTCTGCGGGGTGTGAGCCTGTTCAACCCAGATCGTGAAAACAACCCCATGCACAGTAGCGGAAGGGTCGTTTTCATGACGATTTTTCATTTGCCATTTGAGAGGTCGGGCAAGGCCGTTTGACAGGTCGGGCAAAACACCGGCATGATGCGATGATGGCGCCGTTGGCAGCCGGGGCTGTTCGCGTCTGATGACCAAGCCACCCCTTCTCGACCCTGTCGCCCGCGCCACCTCCGAGAGCAAGGGAACGCACCTCGTGACGGCGTTGCCGATCTGGTGCCCGAACTCGGCATCTCGAACATTCACGTCAGCCTGTCGTTCTGGCAGGACCTGCTCGGGTTCGAGATCGCCGATGATCGGTCGGCAACGACGAAATCGGGCAGCGCGAATTCCTGGTCCAGGATCCCGATGGCTATTTGATCCGCCTCGTCGAACGCTTAGGCACGCGCGCGCCGAAGTAGCCGCGGCAGCGCTATGCCCTGGCGATGCCGGCTCGTTGTGCCCGCAACGCGGCAATTCCGAGCGTCTGCGACGGGCGCTCGCCAAACACTGCAAAGTAATATTGCGCGAACCGGCCGAGCTCGTAAAAGCCCTGCTCCATCGCGACGGCCGCCACGGTGGTTGAGCCGGGCGCGCTCTGGCGCAGGATGGAATGAACGGCGCATAGCCGCTTGTGCCGGAGGAAACTGACCGGACCGAGGCCGAATACCTCCTGAAAGGCACGGTGCAAGGTGCGCCGCGATACGCTCAATGCCGCGCAGATCTCCGACACATGCACCGGGCGCGTGCCGGCTTCGTCGAGATAATCCTCAACCCTGCGGATCAGCCGTCGCGCCGAAGGCAGCCAGCTGCTGTGGTCAGGCGGCAGTGACGACATGACATTGGCCGCCATGCATTCCACAATCGCCCGTTTCCAGAACTCGGCGGTCGAGGGCGTCAAGCCCTCCGTGTTCGTCCGCAGATGCGACATGATCCGGACCAGGCGACGCGAGGCAATCGCACCGCTCTCGGGATCCGCCTTAAAATGGCTGCGGCTGCGCCAGGTGTCGGGATCGCTCAGCCGCGCCTCGCCGCCGAACAGCGAGGCAACTCCATCGAGGTCGAAGCGCATCGCGGCGTAAGCGGACGCGCCATGGAAGACGCCGTCATGCTCGAGCAGCGGCGGGATCACGAGCACGTCGTTGAGCTGCATGTCGAACGACCAGTGCGCAACGCGCTCCTCAGCCGCGAGCAGCATCCCGATGATCAGCTTGTCGTCGCTGGAGACGCGCTGCGTGCGCATGCCGACGTTGAAGGTGCCGATGCTCAGCGAGAAGTCGCCGATACCAACGTGCGACAACGTTCCCCGCAGCCGCCCGCGTCCGAGCTGCATCACGTCGACATGCGAGCCGTGGACGGCCTGGTGAAGTCCTTCGAAACCGTCGAGCTTACGCGAATCAACCAGAAGGAACTGCCCCATGGCTGCACTCTGTTACTCAAGCGCGACAATTCTGCGGCAGGCGGCCGCGAAATACCACCACAACGCGAGATGGGTGCGACAACCCGCCTGCGCGTTTTGATACAAACGCTATCGAAATCCGGCGAGCGAGATTGCCGTATTCAGCGCGAGTTGCTGCGATTTGTGACATGGGGCGTTAAGTCTCAGCCGCTGCTTCAGCGTACTGGCACAAACTGCACATCACAGCCTCCCATTCTTCGGATACCGTTTGCAACCTCAGCGATCTCAATCGGAAGCGCTCTGTCGATGGCAGGGCGCACGCGGTGGCGTTTTGCCGCGTGGTGGAAGCCCTGCGCGCAAAGGAAAGAGATCTTGACGCAATGACGCGTCTTCGTCTCCCCGAGCGTCGAGAAAGAGGGGACCAGACAATGCGTCCAGCGTACCGGACAACGCGCCGTCGTCGGCACCTGCCAAAACCTTCGCCGTAGCGTCAGGTCCACCATGTTGCGGGCGGACCTCGATCATCGCGAGTGGTTGCCGGACGATGCAAAGACCGGCGAGATGCTCTTCATTCCCGGCGGAACCTTTCGCATGGGATCCGACCATCATTACCCCGAGGAGGCGCCGAGCCATCGGGTCGCCGTCGACGGTTTCTGGATCGATCGCACGCCGGTCACCAACCGGCAGTTCAAGCAATTCGTCAACGCGACACGCCATGTCACTGAAGCCCAGATCGTTCCGGATCCGAAGGACTATCCAGGCGCCCTGAAGGAGATGCTCTACGCGGGATCACTGGTTTTCTCTCCGCTGCCGCGCATCACCGATCTCACCGACTGGAGCCAGTGGTGGTCATTCATGCGCGGCGCCAATTGGCGTCATCCTTACGGTCCCGGCAGCAACATCAAGGGCCTCGACGATCATCCGGTCGTGCACGTCTCCTACAGCGATGCGGCGGCCTATGCCCGTTGGGCCGGCAAGGAGCTGCCGACGGAAGCCGAATGGGAGTTTGCCGCGCGGGGCGGCCTCGAGGGCGAGGAATTCGCCTGGGGCGATGCGCTGATGCCGGGCGGTAAGCACATGGCCAATATCTGGCAGGGAAACTTCCCCGTCCA
This sequence comes from Bradyrhizobium genosp. SA-4 str. CB756, assembly GCF_000473125.1. Taxonomy (NCBI): domain Bacteria; kingdom Pseudomonadati; phylum Pseudomonadota; class Alphaproteobacteria; order Hyphomicrobiales; family Nitrobacteraceae; genus Bradyrhizobium; species Bradyrhizobium genosp. SA-4. The sequence goes on from NZ_KI421499.1 coordinate 3,330,523, forward strand.
GAATCTCGGCGAAGATGGGTACGCACGTACCTCGCCGGTCATGGCCTTCCCGCCCAACGGCTACGGCCTCTACGACATGATCGGCAATGTCTGGGAGTGGACATCCGACTGGTGGTCGGCGCGGCACACGGCCGAGGCTGCAAAACCCTGCTGCATCCCAAGCAATCCGCGCGGCGGCCGCGAGGATGCGAGCTTTGATCCATGTCAACCGGACATCCGCATTCCGCGCAAGGTTCTGAAGGGCGGCTCGCATCTCTGCGCGCCGAACTATTGCCGCCGTTATCGTCCCGCCGCGCGGCATGCCGAGCCGATCGACACCTCGACCAGCCATGTCGGCTTCCGCTGCGTGGTGCGGATGCCTCCCGTCACTCACCGCGAACAAGAAGGATCTGCTGCAACATAGGGAGCATCGCATGAGCAGCGAGTTGAAGAACAAGAACAACCAGTCCAGTCAACCGATCGATCGCAGACATCTGCTGCTTGGAACATCCTCCATCGTCGCCGCCGCGGCCCTGACGTCCGAGGCCATGGCGCAGGCCCAGAAAGCAGCCCCAGCGCCCAACCCGTCGCAGACGTCGTCCGGCCGCAAGCCGAACATCCTCGTGATCTTCGGTGACGATATCGGCCAGACCAATATCTCCGCCTATTCTTTCGGCGTGATGGGATATCGCACCCCGAACATCGATCGCATCGCCAAAGAAGGCATGATGTTCACCGACTATTATGCCGAGCAGAGCTGCACCGCCGGGCGATCGTCGTTCATCACCGGCCAGTGCACGCTGCGGACGGGATTGTCGAAGGTCGGCATTCCCGGCGCCGCCGTCGGCCTCCAGTCACGCGACGTGACGATCGCCGAATTGCTCAAGCCGCTTGGCTACGCCACGGGCCAGTTCGGCAAGAACCATCTCGGCGACCGCAACGAGTACCTGCCGACCGTACACGGCTTCGACGAGTTCTACGGCAATCTGTATCACCTCAACGCCGAGGAAGATCCGGAGAACCGGTTCTATCCGCGCGATCCCGGCTTCCTGGAGAAATTCGGACCGCGCGGCGTCCTGCGCTGCAAGGCCAGCGACCGCGACGATCCGACCGAGCACCCACGCTTCGGACGGGTCGGCAAGCAGACCATCGAGGATACCGGCCCGCTGAACAAGAAGCGGATGGAGACGATCGACGACGAGACCTCGGCTGCCGCGATCGATTTCATCAAGCGGCAGACCCAGGCCAACACGCCGTTCTTCTGCTGGTTCAACTCCACCCGCATGCATTTCCGCACGCACGTCCGGCCCGAGCATCGCGACAAGCCCGGGCTGACGTCCCGGACAGAATATGCGGATGGAATGATCGAGCACGACGCGACGATCGGAACGATCCTGAAGGCGCTGGACGATCTCGGCATCGCCAACGACACCATCCTGATCTACACGACCGACAACGGACCGCACCAAAATTCCTGGCCGGATGCCGGCACGACCCCGTTCCGCAGCGAGAAGAACACCAATTGGGAAGGCGCGTTCCGCGTTCCCTGCATGATCCGATGGCCCGGCCGCATCGCTGCCGGCACCGTGTCGAACGAGATCGTCAGCGGTCTCGACTGGATGCCGACGCTGCTCGCCGCAGCAGGCGATGCCGACGTCAAGCAGAAGCTGCTGACCGGTTATCAGATCGGCGGCGAGACCTACAAGGTCCATCTCGACGGCTACAGCCAGCTCGCCTACCTCACCGGTCAACAGCCGAACAGCGCCCGCAAGGAATTCGTCTACTTCAACGATGACGGCGACCTCGTCGCGGCGCGCATCGAGAACTGGAAGGTCGTTTTCGAGGAACAGCGTGCGACGGGAACGATGCGAATCTGGGCCGAGCCGTTCACGAAGCTCCGTGTCCCGAAATTCTTCAACCTGCGGTCCGATCCTTACGAACGCGCCGATATCACGTCCAATACCTACTATGACTGGCTGATGTCGGACGCTGCCGGCGTCCTCATTGCCGGCCCTGCAATCGTCGGTCAATTCCTTGCAACCTTCAAGGAGTTTCCGCCCAGCCAGCGACCTTCGAGCTTTAGCATCGATCAACTCCAGGAGAAGATGCAACGTAGCTTCGAAGCCGCGCAGAGTAACTGACGGTGGCGGAATGGCGGGAGATGCAACGGTCGGATCGTGAAGAGCGCATCCGGCCGTCTTGGTCGCAATGGCGCGCCATCGCGTCGCGAAAGTCATATCGCGTCGTCCTGGCCGTCGTCATGCTCGTCTCGGTCGGAGCATCGCGCGCATCGGCCCAGACCGATCCCTTGCCATCCTGGAACGACGGCGCGGCGAAGCAGGCGGTGACCGATTTCGTCGCGCGTGTGACCAAGGACGCTGGACCGGACTTCGTGCCGCCCGCCGAGCGCATTGCTGTGTTCGACAATGAAGGCACGCTCTGGTGCGAGCAGCCGGTCTATTTCCAGCTCGCCTTCGGTTTCGACAGTGTCAAGGCGTTGGCGCCGAAGCATCCCGAATGGAGGCATCAGCAACCGTTCAAGGCATTCCTCTCGGGTGACAAGCAAGGCCTCGCGTCGCAGGGCGAGAAAGGCTTGCTGGGGCTGATCGCGGCCGCACATAGCGGCATGACGACCGATGATTATGCCGTATCGGTAGCCGGATGGCTCGCGCAGGCCAGACACCCACGCTTTGACCGTCCCTACAACGAACTGGTCTATCAGCCGATGGTCGAGCTGATCGCCTATCTGCGCGCGAACGGTTTCAAGACTTTCATCGTCTCCGGCGGCGGCGTCGAATTCATGCGGGTGTGGGCCGAGAAAGCCTACGGCATTCCGCCGGAGCAGGTGGTCGGCTCGTCCGGCATCACGCAATTCAGGATCGGCCCCGACGGACGCCCTCTCCTGACGAAGCTGCCCAAGGTCGAATTCATCGATGACGGCCCCGGCAAGCCGTCAGGCATCAACCGCTTCATTGGCCGTCGCCCGATCCTCGCCTTCGGCAATTCGGACGGCGACCAGCAGATGCTGCAATGGACCGCGGCCGGGCCTGGCGCTCGTTTCCTCGGCATCGTCCATCACACTGATTCAGCCCGCGAATATGCCTACGACCGGCGGTCCAAAATCGGAAAGCTAGACAAGGCCTGGGATGAAGCGGTGCAGCGTGGCTGGACCGTGGTCGATATGGCCAAGGACTGGAAGACAGTGTTCGCGTTCGAGCGCGGCAGCACGGGAGCGTCGCAATGACAAGGCGGCCGTCATGAGCGGCTACGACATCTTCGCATGGATCGTGCTGGTGATCCTGCTCGCCAGCGCGATCGGCGTCGTCTGCATCGCCGGCTGGCTGCCCGGACACATCGCGAAGTCCCGCGGCCATCCCCATGCGCAGGCCGTGACAGTCGCCGGCTGGATCACGCTGTTCTTCGGCTTCGCGCTGTGGCCGCTCGCATTCATCTGGGCCTATCTCGACGTGCCCGCGCGCAAGGCGGGAGATGCGTGATGGCCGTCGCGATCCTCAACACCTACCTGGTGCTGCTGTTTCTTCTGGTGCACTTCGGCGTCGTGCGCTTCAACCTGTTCTGGAAGGCGTCGCCCTTCATCGTCATGGCGATCGTACTGATCTGTCTCTTCATCCCGATGGGATGGGGCGCGCCGCAAGGCAATGCGCTGGTCGTGCGCAATGCGGTCTCGATCGTGCCTGACGTCGCCGGCGAAGTGACCGACGTCCCTGTCGCCGCCAACGTGCCGCTCCGATCCGGCGACGTGCTGTTCAAGATCGATCCGACGCCCTACGCCGCCCAGGTCAAGGCGATCGATGCCCAGTTCAAGCTCGCCAAGACGCGGCTCGGCCAGATGACGCAACTTTACGAGCGCGACGCCGGCCGCGGCTTCGATGTCGAGCAGCGCCAGTCCGAGGCGGATCAGCTCTCCGGCCAGCTCGAGGCCGCGCAGTGGAACCTCGACAAGACCGTGGTGCGTGCGCCCACCGACGGCTACGTCACCAATCTTGCGCTGCGCAAGGGCGCGCGCGTCGCCAATTTGCCGCTGTCGCCGGTGATGGCCTTCATCGACACCTCCTCCACCATCATCGGCGTCGAGATCAACCAGATCGATGCACGTTACGTGGCACCCGGCCAGGAGGTCGAGGCGACCTTCAAATTCGCGCCCGGGCAGATTTTTGCCGGCAAGGTCGAGAGCGTGCTCCAGGCGATTGCGCCGGGACAGACCCAGACGTCGGGCACGGCCGTCATGCCGAAAGCGATCGAGGCCGCGCCTTTCGTCGTTCGCGTCAAGCTCGACGATGCCGATTTCGTCAGACGTTTGCCGGCCGGCAGCGCCGGCACGGCCGCGATCTATACCGACCACGTCAAGCCGACCCATGTCGTGCGTCGCGTGATCCTGCGGCAGGTCGCGATACTGAATTACGTCAATCCGTTCTGAGCGAGAGGCGCCATGAAAAGAGCATTGATGACGGCTTCATTCCTTCTCCTCACGCCCGCCGCGCATGCGCAATCGCAAGTCCCGGTGACGGTCGACAATTTTGGCCGCGCAGAGAGCGATCTCTATTTCGGCAACGGCGTCAAGGATGCCGGCGGGATCGGCAAGCTGTTTCACCATCGCGAACCGATTCAGATCAACAAGCAGATGGTGATCCGGTCCAACCGCGACACGTTGTACTCGACCGTCGTCCTCGACCTCGACGCCGGCCCCGCGACGATCACGTTACCGGATGCAGGCAAGCGATTCCGGTCAATGCAGGTGATCAACGAGGACCACTACGTCGTCGGCAAGGTCGAATATGGCGCGGGGAGCTACACATTCGACAAGAACAAGGTCGGCACGCGCTACGTCATGATCGCGCTGCGGACGCTGGTTGACCCCAACGATCCCAAGGACATCGAAAAAGTCCACGCCTTGCAGGACGCGGTCAGGATCAGCCAGAAGTCTCCGGGCAAATTCGACATTCCGAACTGGGATGCCGGCAGCCAGAAGAAGGTCCGGGATGCCCTTCTGGTGCTGGCTGCAACGACGGGTGGGTTCAAGAATGCGTTCGGATCGAAGGAGCAGGTCGATCCGGTCAAGCATCTGATCGGGACCGCAGCCGGATGGGGCGGCAATCCCGACAAGGAAGCCACCTATCTCAGCTTCAATCCGGAAAGGAACGACGGCACCACGGTCTACAAACTGACCGTTCCCGGCAACGTGCCGGTCGACGGTTTCTGGTCGATCAGCCTCTACAATGCCGAGGGCTACTTCGAGAAGAACCCATACGGCGCGTATTCGCTCAACAACATCACCGCGGCGAAATCTGCTGACGGCTTCGTCGCTGTGCAGTTCGGCGGCTGCGACGGCAAGATCCCGAACTGCCTGCCGATCATGAAGGGCTGGAACTACACGGTCCGGCTCTACCGGCCGCGGCCCGAAATCCTGAACAGCAAGTGGAAATTCCCCGAACCGCAGGCGGTGGGCGGATCATGAGCGACATTATGCATACCCTGGAGGCTGTCATGAAGCGTGCAATCGTTGCCGCTTTCGCCGTCATGTTGACCATGGGCACGAATGCGCAGTCGAACTCCTTGGATGAACTCACTGCGCACCAGGCTCAAGCCCGCGCCGTCGAGGCCGTCATCTGGGGGATGCCGATCGTCAACTACGACCTCATGCTCCAGGAGATGCTGACCAAGACGCCGGGCAAGGTGAACCAGGTGATCTATTGGGGCAAGCCGCTGGACTGGAAGAACCAGACGCTGACGCCGAACCCAGATACGCTCTACTTGATGGCGTTCCTCAACACGAAGGATGCTGGTCCGATCGTGATCGAGATTCCGCCGGCAGGCGCTGCGGGCTCCCTCAATGCCAACATCGTCAATGCCTGGCAGCAGCCGCTGGAAGACGCAGGCCTGCTCGGCGTCGACAAGGGGGCCGGCGTCAAGCTCGTGATGCTGCCGCCCGGCTACACGGGCCAGGTGCCCGCAGGCTTCGAACCGCTTCAGCCCAACACGTTTGGAAGCTACGCCCTGTTCCGCTCGAATATGAAAAGCCATGGCGATGCCGACGTGGCGAACTCCATCGCTTACGGCAAGCAGATCAAGATCTATCCGATCTCCCAGGCATCCAGCCCGCCGCAGACGGTCTTTACCGACGTCAAGGACGTCGTGTTCGACTCGACGATCCGCTACGACGACAGCTTCTTCGTCAATCTCCATCGCGCCGTGCAGAGCGAGCCATGGCTTCCACGCGACCGCGCGATGATCGATCAGTTGCGCGCGATCGGTATCGAGAAAGGCAAGGCGTTCGCGCCCGATGCGAGGGTGAAGCAGGCCCTCGCAGCCGGTATCGCCGAAGCGCATGCATGGATGGCGGCGAAATACGACGCCGGTCTGCCTCCGTTCTTCGAGGGAACGCACTGGACCGTTCCGGCGCATCCCGACTTGCTCAAGGCGGCGGCGGCTGAATTCGACGAGCCGGACGCCTATCCGGTCGATTGGCGGGGCATTACCTATACGTACGCCTATATCGGCATCAAACGGCTCGGTGCAGGCCAGTTCTACCTGATCAACATCAAGGACAGAGACGGCCAGAGCTACGACGGCGCGACGACGTATCGCCTGCACGTTCCGCCTGATGTGCCGGTCGAGCAGTATTGGTCGCTGACGGCCTATGATCGCGACACGCACGCGCTCATCAAGAACGTCGACCGCGCGAGTCGCGCTTCGAACAATGCCAACGGGAACAGAAATGCTGACGGGTCCGTCGATCTCTATCTCGGGCCGAAGCCGCCCGCCGGCCAGGAGGCTAACTGGATCCCGACCGACCCCGCCCGCAAGTTCGAGCTGATGTTCCGCCTTTACGGGCCGAAGCAGGAACTCTTCGCGAAGAGCTGGAAGCTACCTGACGTCGAACGGTTCGCGACGACCGTCGGAGGCGCCACGAAGTAGCGGGACCGTGGGACGTGGATTGGTGGCTACGACAAGCGTGAGGGGAATGACATGACGGGACAGCTTCGCAGCGCCACGCTTGGCATCGCAATGGCGTTCACCGGCTTCGCCGCCCAGCCTGCCCTCGCCGATTCCGGCGGCGTCAGCTTCTGGCTTCCAGGCATCTTCGGCAGCCTCGCCGCCGTGCCGGTGACGCCGGGATGGGCCTATTCGACGATGTACATTCACCTCAACGAAAAAGCCGGGGCCGGGCAGAACTTCGTCACCAGCGGCGGCATCTCGGGATCGGTGACCGCCGGCCTCAAGGCTCATGCCGACGTGCTCGTGATGGGTATCACCTACACCTCGGCGATGCCGGTGCTCGGCGGCCAGGCCGGCTTCACCGTGCTCACCGCTCCCGGAAACATCGGCGTCGGCATCGACGCGACGCTGACCGGGCCACGCGGCAACGCCATCTCGGGCAGCGCCACGGACAACCGCACCACGCTCACCGACGTGTTCTACCAGGGCACGCTGAAATGGAACCAGGGCGTCCACAACGAGCTGGTCTACATCACCGGCAACATCCCGAGCGGCACCTATGATTCCAGCCGGCTCGCGAATCTGAGTTTTGGCTTCCCGGCGATCGATGCGGGCGCCGGCTACACCTATCTCGATCCGAAGACCGGCCACGAATTCTCTGTCGTCGGCGGCCTCACCTATAGTTTCATGAACGGCGCGCTGCAGTACCAGAATGGCATCGACTTCCATCTCGACTGGGCCGCCTCGCAGTTCGTCAGCAAGAACGTCCATGTCGGGCTCACCGGCTACTACTTCCAGCAGATCACCGACGACAGCGGCCCCGGCGCCAAGCTCGGCGGTTTCAGGGGCATGTCGGTCGGCATCGGCCCGCAGATCGGCTTCATGATCCCGATGTCCGACGGCTATCAGGGCTATCTCAACATCCGCGGCTACAAGGACCTCGAGACCGAGAACCGGCCGAACAGCTGGTCGACCTGGGTCACCTTCTCGGTCTCGCCGGCAGCGCCCGCGCCGGCCGCGACGAAGCCGATCGTTCGAAAATACTGACGGAGGCGTCACGCAGCTCCGATGACGGGAGAGAAGACAAAGCGGCAGTTTCGCATCGGCTTCCAGACATCGATCATCACGGTGTTCGTGGGCGTGGTGCTGCTCGTGGGCCTGACGCTGGTCTATCTCAGCTTCGAGCGCGTGACTTCGATCACGCGGACGGCCGCCTCCGGCTTCATCGAGAAGGTGGCGCAGCTCGGTGCCGACCATGTCGACGAGCAGTTCAAGAATGTCCGCGACAATCTCGACGTCCTGTCCGGCATGCCGCCGATCCAGGAGGCCGACATCGCGGACAATTCGCGGCTATACAGCCTGATGGCGGCGATGCTGCGCAACAACCCGCAGCTCTTCAATCTCTATGTCGGCTACGAGGACGGCTCTTTCATCGAGATGGACGTGATCGACCGCGCCAAGCCGGCGTTCCGGGCGGGCCTGAAGGTCGATGAGGATGCGAAATTCCGGCTGGTCGTGATCTCGCGCACGGCCGGCAGCGCCCCGGTCACGCAATATCTGTCCGAAAACCTCATCGAGGTCGCGGAGGTCCCCGGCCCTGCCGGCTACGACCCACGGCAGCGGCCCTGGTATGTCGAGGCGTTCAGGAACGACAAGACGCTGCTGACGGGGCCTTACGTCTTCTACGCCACGGGCGAGCCCGGCTACACGCTGCGGACGCCGCTGAAGGAAGGCCGCCGCGGCGTCGTCGCCGGCGACGTGCTGCTGAACCGGTTCGAGGACATGCTGGCGGAGCAGAAGCTCGGCCAATCGGGCCTCGCCTTCCTGTTCAATGATGCCGACCGCATCGTCGGCCATCCCGAGATGAACCGCCTGATGGCGGAGATCCCGGAGCGGCAGGACGACCTGCCGCAGATCGGCGCGCTCAGGCTTCCTGCATTGGTGCCGATCATCCGCTCCTGGCGCGGCGGCGGGCCGGCCCAGCAATTCTTCGATGACGCCGCGGGCCGGACCTATATCGCTGCGGTTCACCGGCTGGATACGACCGGCTCGGCCAATGTCCGGCTCGCGATGTTCGCACCGCTGGATGAATTCTACGCCCAGATCATCAATGAGCGGCGCACGCTGTTCGCGCTGGCGCTGGCTTTCGTCGGCGCGACCATGCCGTTCGCGTTCTGGCTGGGGTCGCGGATGGCGCAGCCGCTGCGCAAGCTGGTCGAGGAGACCGATGCGATCCAGCGTTTCGACATCGCGGAACGGCCGCGCATCCATTCCGCCATCGCCGAGGTCGAGGAGCTCGGCCGCTCGGTCTTCACCATGCGCAGCGTGGTCCGCAGCTTTGCGAGCTTCATTCCGCGGCCGATCGTGCGGCAGCTGATCGAGACCGGCTCATCACTCCGCCTCGGCGGCTCCAGGCGCGAGGTCACCGTGCTGTTCACTGACGTCGCCGACTTCACGGCCAAGACCGAACGCGCGGACCCGTCGCAGGTGATGATCTACACCTCGCGCTATTTCGCGGTGCTGTCGGACGAGATCATGCGGCACCAGGGCACGGTCGACAAATATATCGGCGATGCCGTGATGGCGTTCTGGAATGCGCCCGCGGATGATCCTGATCATACCGCCAATGCCTGCCGCGCGGTTCTCGCCTGCCTCGCGGCCAACGAGGCCCTCAACAAGGACTTTAGGCGCGAGGGCTGGCCGCCCTATGACACGCGCTTCGGCCTGCATGTCGGCGATGCCGTGGTCGGCAATGTCGGCTCGAGCGACCGGATGAACTATACCGCGCTCGGCGCCACCGTGAACCTGGCGTCACGGCTGGAAGGCCTCAACAAGAGCTACGGCACGCGCGTGCTGGTCAGCTCGGCTGTTCGTGCCCGCGTGGGCCATGCGTTCCTGTTCCGCAGCGTCGACAACATCACCCCGAAGGGGTTTGCCGAGCCGATCGAGGTCAGCGAGCTGCGCGGGGAGCTGGCGCAGGCGGGCGAGGCCGAGATTGCGATGTGCCGCCGCTGGGACGAGGTGTTCGCGTCAATCGCCCAGGACGGTTCGGCCGAGACGGCCCCGGTCCGGCTCTCCGGATTCCTGCACGACTATCCCAAGGACTCCGTCGCGCTGCTTCATGCCCAGCGATTACGGTCCTCAGCCCAGGGGGCGGCGGCATGAGCATTCGCGAGCCCAGTCGCCGGCAATTGCTGCGCCGTGGCGCCGCGCTGGCGGTCGCGTCGGTCGGGCTCGCGGCACCGGCCATTGCGCAGGCCCGCACGAAACTCCGGCTCGGCTATCTCCACGTGGTCGCGGTGGACGGTCATATCCGGACTGGCCTCGATCGCGGCTCGTTCGACCGCGAAGGCATCGATTTCGAGCTGCAAGAGTTCAACACCGGCCCCGAGGTCTTCGAGGCGATGATGCGCGGAGAGCTCGAGGTCGTCTCGGCCGGCGGTGTCATCTCCAATTATCTTGCGCTCGGTCGCGGCCGGGGTTTTCTCATCAACGACATCGAGGTTGCGACCGCGCAGCTCTGGGGCCGGCCGTCGCTCGGGGTGACCAAGCTCGCCGATCTCAGGGGCAAGCGGATCGCGACGACCAAGAAGACCACGGCGCACATCTTCCTCGACCGGGCGCTACGCGCCAATAGCATCAATCCGTCCGAGGTGGAGATCGTCAATTCGAGCATGCCGGACGCGGTCGGGGCGTTCATCGCCGGCGAAGTGCCGGCCGTCGCGCTCTGGGTACCGTTCAACGTCGCCGTGCGCGAGGCGCTGCCCGAGGCGGTGAAGCTGGTGGATGCCTCTGCGTTCTATCCGCAATCGGCCGTGCTCGGCGGCTGGGCGGCGCGGACCGATTATTATGCCGGAAACAAGGAGATCCTGAGCCGGATCATCCGTGGCTGGGTCGATGCGAACGACCACATGGTGCGCAACCCGGCCGCCGCGGCCGAAGCGCTCCAGGCCCACTACAGGCGGTCGCGTCCGGCCGATCTCACCGAGGCCTTCAAGGCGCAAAAACTCTACTCCGCGCGTGAATGGCGGCGGCTCTACGCGGACGGAACCGTCGCAAAATGGTTGCAGCAGGTCAGCGACTTCTTCATGACGGACGCCGGTGTCACCAATGCCGTGCGCGCGTCGGATTATTTCGACACGCAGCTCTACCTGGCAGCGGTCGGATAGTGATCATCCACGAACGCGACCGGCGTCCCTTTCGCGACGCGCCCGGCAACGCGTTCGGCGTCCCAATTGGTGAGGCGCACGCAGCCGTGGGATTCGGCCTTGGAGATCTTGTCCGGCGATGGCGTGCCGTGAATGCCGTAGCCTTCGGCGGACAGGTTGATCCAAATCGTTCCGACCGGATTGTTCGGACCGGGCTTGATGGTGAAGGGCTTGCGGGAATGGACGCCCTTGAAGCGGTAAGCGGGATTGTAGCGATAGAACGGATTCTTGCTGACTTCCGTGACCTTGAGCGTACCTGAAGGCGACGGCTTCTCCTCGCTCCCGACGGTTGCCGGATAGAACCCGATCAGCGCATTCGACTTGTCGAACAGCTTGACGGTCTGCCTGACCTTGTCGATCTCGACCCGGTCGGCCTTGGCGGGTGCCTCCTCGCCTGCGCTCGCGGTGTCGACGACGACGATGGTGTCGCCGGCTCGATCGAACTGGCGCCCGGGGTTGAGCGCGGCAAGGAGCCGCTCGCTCATGTGGAACTTCTCGGCGAGGGCTTCGCGCGGACTGGTGTAGCCAAGCTTCGGGATGTCCTTCATGTCCTCCATCTTCGACGGCAGCTTGTTCAGGAACGGGCCCGCCATGTCCTGCTCGGTGATGGTGTAGGTCAGCGTCACCGGCCGGTCGTCCGCCCGCAGTGCCTTCCAGACCTCCTCGGTCGGGTTGTCCGAGCTCGGCAGTTGCCGGGCTTCGGCATAGGCCCGCAGCGCCTTCTTCGCGTTCTCGCCGAACCTGCCGTCGATCTCGCCTGGCGAGAAATGCGCCCTGTCGAGCAGGACCTGCAGACGCACGCCCGCCGGCGTCGGCTTCTCGTTCGAGAGACTCTTCTTCGAGGGCTCGGCAGAATCGATGGCGGCGGGGTTGATCTCGGCCGCGAATGCAGGCGCCGTGCTCAGCGCAAGGGCCAGAACAAGGCAGATTTCGCGGGCGCGGCCGGCCGACCTGGCGCCCATCACTGTCCTTCGCAACACGCGACCGCCCATCTGCCAGCTCCGGGATGGAGACACTCACCGAAATGGCAACTCGGCGCGAGGGCAGAAGTTTCCGGTTTTTCCCGGGCGGAGTTGTCTGCGGCGCATCCTTCGAGACGTCCGCCCACGGCGGGCTCTCAGGATGAGGTCGCGTCCTACGGCGAGATATCAGACCGCCGCGCGGCGCGCCGCCATCTCCGCCGCGAGCAGCAGCGCGGCGCGGCTGGCACCGATCGATGCGATGCCCTGGCCGGCGATGTCGTAGGCGGTGCCGTGCGCGGGCGTGCAGATCGGGAACGGGAAGCCGCCGAGCAGGGTCACGCCGCGATCGAACCCCATCAGCTTCATCGCGATCTGGCCCTGGTCGTGATACATCGTCAGCACCGCATCGAAGGCGCCGGCCTTGGCGCGCAGGAACACGGTATCGGCCGGGAACGGTCCCTCGGCGGCAATGCCCTCGGCCTGCCCGGCCGCGACCACGGGCGCGATCACATCGATCTCCTCACGGCCGAAATTGCCGCCGTCGCCGGCGTGCGGATTGAGACCGGCGACCGCGATGCGCGGCCGCGCGAAACCGGCGTTGCGCATGCAGGCATCGGTCAGCTTGAGCGCACGGTGGATGCGCTCGCTGGACAGGTTTGCGGCGACGTCCTTCAGCGGAATGTGCGAGGTGACGCGTGCGTTCCAGAGCCGGTCCAGCACGTTGAATTCGCTTGCAGGCGTCCTGAGCCCGACAACCTCTGCGGAAAACGCGATCTCGTCGTCATACTCGGCGCGGGCAAGCCGCATCGCCTGCTTGTTGAAGGGAGTGAAGCAGACGGCATCGACATGGCCGTCGCGGCCAAGCTCGAGCGCGTGCCGGTAATTGGCGAGCGCGAATTTGCCGCCGGCAAGGGTCGCGGTCTTCGGCTCGACATTTCTGGGATCGAGATGGCGGAGGTCAAGGAACAGTGCATCGCCCTGTGTCGCGCGAAAGTTGGCGCCCTGCTCCACTCTGGTCAGCTCCGGTGTGACGCCCGCGACGCGCGCGCCCTCGTCGAAGATCCGGCGGTCGCCGATCACGACCAGGCGGCAGCGGGCGCGGATATCGTCCTGAGCCACCAGCTTCGCAGTCAGCTCTGGGCTGATGCCGGCGGGATCTCCCATTGCCAGCGCGATGAGCGGCTTTGCGGTCATATGATCACCTTCTCCTGAGCAGTCGTCGTCTCATTGGCGGATGGCGCAGGCTTGCGAAACAGGCGCGCGAACTGCAAGGCAAGCGGAAGCAGGAGCAGCGCAATGCCGCCCACGATCAGGCAGGTCACCAGCTTGTTGGCGAAGAAGATCCCGAGCGATCCCTTCGACATCAGCATCGATTGCCGGAACGCATCCTCGGCCTTGTCGCCGATGACGATCGCGAGCACCAGCGGCGCCAAGGGATAGAACAGCTTCTTGAAGAGATAGCCGACAATGCCGAAGCCGAGCATCATGACTACGTCGAGATAGGAGTTCGACACCGAATAGGCGCCAACGACGCAGATGATGACGATCAGCGGCGCGATCACCACGAAGGGAATCCGCATCAAGGCGGCGAACACCGGGACGGTCAGCAGCACCAGCGCGACGGCGACGATGTTGCCGACATACATCGAGGCGATCAGGCCCCAGACGAAGTCTTTCTGGTCCACGAACAGCATCGGGCCGGGATTGAGGCCCCAGATCATCAGGCCGCCCATCATGACGGCGGCGGTGGCGGAGCCGGGAATGCCGAGCGAGAGCATCGGCAGCAGCGCGCTGGTGCCGGCGGCGTGGTCGGCCGTCTCCGGCGAGATGATGCCTTCGACCTCGCCGGTGCCGAAATATCGACCGCGGCGCGAGAAGCGGCGGGCGATGCCGTAGCTCATGAAGGACGCCGCGGTCGGGCCGCCCGGCGTGATCCCCATCCAGCAGCCGATCGCGGCGCTGCGCAGCAGCGCAACGCTGTGGCGCGGCAGCCGGCCGACCGCACGGAACACCTCGCGCCAGTCGATCTTGGAGGAGACCGCGCGGGCATGGAACTCCTCCTCAACCGCGACCAAGAGCTCGCCAATGCCGAACAGGCCCATCACCGCGACAACGAAGTTCACGCCCTTCACCAGCTCGTCCACGCCCATGGTGAGGCGCACGCTGCCGGAGACGGTGTCGATGCCGATCGCAGCGATGGCAAAGCCGATCGCCAGCGCCACGACGGTCTTGATCGGCGCCGCGCCGCCCATGCCGACGAAGCTGGCGAAGGCCAGGAAATAGACCGCGAAATATTCCGGCGGCCCGAAGGCGAGCGCGACCTGCGCCACCCAGGACGCCAGGAACGTGATCAGGATGACGCCGATCAGCGCGCCGAACGCGGCCGAGCCGAAGGCGGTCGCGAGCGCCGTGGTCGGCCGGCCGTCGCGCGCCATGGGGTAGCCGTCGAAGGTGGTTGCGACGGAGGACGGCTCGCCGGGGATGTTGAACAGGATCGAGGTGACGGAGCCGCCGAACAGCGCGCCCCAATACATGCTGGAGAGCAGGATGATCGCCGACACCGGCTGCATGCCGAAGGTGAGCGGCAGCAGCAGTGACACACCGTTGGGCGCGCCTAGTCCCGGCAGCACACCGACGAGAATGCCGAGCAGCACGCCGACCGCCATCAGGAGCAGATGCGGCATGGTGACCGCGATGGTGAAGCCGTGGAGGAGCTCCTGGAGATTGTCCATCCGCTCCTCCGTCAGAAGCCGAGCGCGACGGCGAGCGCGCCGTGCGGCAGGCTGACCTGGAACATGCGCTCGAACACCACATAGAGCGCGAGCGCCGTGGCCGCCGCCATGGCGAGCGCGCGCGGCAGGGATTGGTGTCTTGGGATCGCCAGCACGGCGAAGACATACCCCGCCGAGGCGAGATACATGCCGAGCAGCGGGATCGCGGCCACGAAGATCGCAGCCGGCACGAACAGCCCGGCGAGCCGGCGCAGCTCGATTCCCGTGATCGCGATGGGGACGTTGGCGAGCGAGGCGACCGGCAGCACGCCTCGCACCAGATTGTAGAGGCTGCCAGCGACGATGATGATGCCGGTCAGGAACGGGAACGTGCCGGCGTCCACGCCCGCGCTCGACCAGCCGATGCCGTTGTCGAGGCTGGAGATGACGACAGCGACACCGAAGCTGCCGGTGAGAGCGGCGGTCGCAAGCTCAAGCGCGCGGCGCGAGATCATCGAGGGCTCCAGTCGAATCGCGTGTTTTACCCACCACTAAGCGTCGTCCCGGCGAACGCCGGGATCCATAACCCCAGGGAGACGTTTGACGAAGACTCGAAGCCACGTCGGTACGACGACCAACCGTCCTCGAGAGATCACGCGGTATGGGTCCCGGCGTTCGCCGGGACGACGGTGGAGATTGTGGCACGAGCCCCGCCTCACTTCACCAGCCAGCCCTGCTCGCCCGCGACCTGCTTGACGTGCTCGAGGTCCTCCTTGATGAACTTGTCGAACTCGGCGCCGGTCAGGAAGGTGTCGACCTGGGAGGTCTTCTCGATGTAGTCCTTCCATTCTGGCGTCGCCTGCACCTTCTTCATGAGGTCGACATAGTACGCGGCCTGGTCCGGCGTGATCTTGCCGGGCAGCCACACCGTGCGCGGCTGCTCATATTGCTTGATGTCGAGGCCCTGCTCGACGCAGGTCGGAACGTCGCTCCAGCCTTCGCTCGCCGTGACCTTCGGCCCCTGCGGCAGGCGCTTCGGGCTGAAGACGCACAGCGGCCGCTGCGTGCCGCCGCGCCATTGCCCGACGCTTTCGCTGGGATTGTTGACGTGGGAGTCGAGATGTCCGCCGGCGAGCTGCACGGCGGTCTCGGCGCCGCTCTTGAAGGGGATGTAGGTCAGCTTGACCTTGCCGGCCTTCTCGATCATGCGCGTCAGCACCTCGTCGGTGTCCTTGGACTGCGCGCCGCCCATCTTGAACTCGCCCGACGCGGCCGCCTTGAGGTAGTCGCCCGCATTCTTGTAGGGCGCGTCCTGCTTGACCCAGAGCAGGAACTCGTCCTGCGCCATCGCCGCGATCGGGGTAAGGTCGGTGTAGTTGAAGGCGACCTTGGAGACGAGCGGCTGCTGCCAGGCGTTCGATGTGCCGAAGATCACCTTGTAGGGATCGCCCGCGGAGGCCCTGCCGTAGACATAGCCTTCGGCGCCGCTGCCGCCGCCCTTATTGACGACGACGATCGGCTGCTCCGTCAGCTTGTACTTGGTAATGATGTTCTGCACCGCGCGGGCGAGATTGTCGGTGCCGCCGCCCGGCCCTGCCGTGGCCACGAACTCGATCGGCTTCTGCGGTTGCCACGCCGCCAACGCCGCCGGCGTGCCTGCGAGCACGGCCACAGCCACAGAGAGCAGAAGCGTTGATGTCCGACCCATGATTTCCTCCAGCTTCTTTTGTTTTGTTTGATCCGTCGTATCGACGTCCGGTCAGGCGACGCGTTCCTCGCGCCTCCCTGATGCCATAACGATCGCGCCTTCTTGCTCGAGCGCTTCAATCTGCTTGGGGTCGAACCCGTATTCAGCCAGCACATCGCGCGTATGCTCACCATAGACCGGTGCGCCCGACAGCACTTTGCCTGGGGTCTCCGAAAACTTCACGGGAAGACCGATCGTCTTGACCGGTCCGAGCGTGGAATGCTCGACCTCGACCACCATCTCGCGCGCCAGCGTCTGCGGATCGCTCAGCGCCTCCAGCATGTCGTGCACGGGGCCGCACGGCACGCCCTTCTCGTCCAGCGCCGCCAGCCAATGCGCCCGCGACTTGGTGCGGAAGCGCTCGCTCAGGACCGCTTCGAGCTCCTTCAAATTCGCCATGCGGTCCGAGCCGTTGACGAAGCGCGGATCGACGGCGAGCTCGCTCGCGCCGAGCGCTTCCAGCATCAGCAGCCAGTGCTTCTTGTTGGCGCCGCCGACAACGAGCCAGCCGTCGGAGGCTTCGAAGGCCTGATAAGGCGCGTTGAGCGGATGGGCCGAGCCCATCGCGCGCGGCGCGGTGCCGGCGGCGAGCGCGATCGTGGATTGCCAATAGGTCTGCACCAATGCGGCCTCATAGAGCGAGGTCTCGACCCACTGCCCTTCGCCGGTCTTGAGACGGTGCGTATAGGCAGCCAGAATGCCCATGCTCGCGAGCAGACCGGCGGTGATGTCGGACAGCGGCGGTCCGCACTTGACGGGCGGACCGTCGGGACGTTCGCCCGTAAAGCTCATGATGCCGCTCATGGCCTGCGCGACGAGGTCGAAGCCGCGGCGGTGCTTGTAGGGACCGGTACGGCCAAAACCCGAGAGCGAGCAATAGATCAGCGAGGGATGCTGCCTGTGCAGCTCCTCGTAACCGAAGCCGAGGCGCTCCATGGCGCCGGGCGCAAAGTTCTCGACCAGCACGTCGGCGGTGGCGATCAGTCGCCGCAGCACCTGCTTGCCGCCGTCGGTCTTGAGGTCCAGCACGATGCCGCGCTTGTTGCGGTTCATCATCAGGAAGGAAGCCGCCTCGTCGCCGATCTTCGGCGGCACCGAATGACGGGTGTCGTCACCGTTCGGCGATTTCTCGATCTTGATGACGTCGGCGCCCATGTCGGCGAGCATCAGCGTGCAGGTCGGCCCCGCCATGACGTGAGTGAGATCGATGACCTTGAGGCCGGCGAGCGGTCCGGAACGGCGGGCGGTGGATTGCGAGCTTTGCATCGGGGCGTCCTATTGCCCGCGCCATTGCGGCGCGCGCTTGTTGAGGAAAGCATCGAGCCCTTCGCGAAAGTCCTGGCTCGTGTAGCACATCAGGATGAGGTCTTCGCCCTCGTCCCGCGTCAGCCGCTTTTGCAGCCGGGCGACCGCCTGCTTGGTGGCAGTCAGCGTCAGCGGCGCGTGGCTGGCGAGCAGCAGGGCCACCTCGTCGGCGCGCTGGTCGAGCACTGCGATGTCATCAACGACCTCGCCGAGCAAGCCGACGCTCGCGGCCTCTGCGGCGTCGACGAGGCGCGCGGTGAAGATCAGATCCTTGACGCGGGCGGCGCCAATCAGCGCGGTGAGACGGCTGACATTGGACATCGACAGGCAATTGCCCAGCGTCCGCGCGATCGGAAATCCGATTTTCGTGCTGCGCGTCCCGATGCGAAGGTCGCAGGCCGCGGCAATGCCCGCTCCGCCGCCGGTGCAGAAGCCGTTGATCGCGGCGATGGTCGGCACGCGGCACTGCTCGAGCGTGGTGAGCACACGGTCGATCCGGTTCTCGTAGTCGATGGCGTCCTGCGGCGTCTTGAATTCGCGGAACTGGTTGATGTCGGTGCCCGACGCGAAGGCCTTGTCGCCGGCCCCACGCAGCACCAGTACCTTGATCGATTGATCGCGGTTGGCCTCCTCGCAGATCGCCGCGAGGCGCTCGTACATGGCGAAGGTGAAGGCATTGCGGGCCTGCGGGCGGTTGAAGGTGATCCGCCCGATGCCGTCCTTGCATTCAAAAACGAGGTCGTTTGCCTCCACTGCCTGGTCCATTTCCTCATATCCTCTTGTTTTTTACATTTTTGAATGCAAAATTTACGATTATCAAGCTGGAACTTCCAGATTTCGACGCATGATTGCATTTTTGCATTCAAACCGTGGAGCAGGTGCCATGCTGCATGAGGAGGTTGTCGGCCGCATCCGCGCCATCCTGCTCGATGGCGAGATCCCGCCGGGCGCGCGGATCCCGGAGCGCGAGCTGTGCGAACGGCTCCAGATCTCGCGCACGCCGCTGCGCGAAGCGCTCAAGGTGCTGGCCGCAGAGGGGCTGGTGCAGCTGCTGCCGCATCGCGGTTCGCGCGCGGCAAAACTGACCGACAAGGACATGCGCGATCTGTTCGAGGTCTGTCAGGGCCTGGAGGCCCTTGCCGGCGAGCTCGCCTGCGAGCGCATCAGCGATGCCGGGATCGGTGAGATCGCTGCCGCGCATGAGGAGATGGTGCGGCATTATCGCGAGGGCGATCTGATCCAGTACTATCGCGGCAACCGGGCCATTCACGAAGCCATCGTCACCGCGGCGGGAAATCCCGCGCTTGCGGCGGTCTATGCCTCCGTGACCGCGCGCATCCGCCGCGCGCGCTACGTCACGCCGATGACACCGCAGCGCTGGGCGCTGGCGGTGAAGGAGCATGAGGCGATCCTGAACGCGCTGCAGCGGCGCGACGGCGCCGGCCTCTCCCACATCCTGCGCGCCCATCTGCGGCACAAGCGCGAGGAGGTCTTGCAGGCCGGCTTTGCCGAAACCGACGCAAGCGAGCCCACGCTGAAGATCGCGTGAGGCAAAGGCTTGAGCATCAGCCTGACCTGCGCCGAACGCGCCGGCAAACAGCGGTTCAATCAGCCGACGAATGGATCACGACGCCATGCTGCTCGGCGATTGCCGCGACGCTCTGGATCGGCGGCATCCGTCCGTTCTGCTTCGCCAGCTCTGCGAAGGCAGCGAACATGCGATCGAGGCCGGCGCCAGGCATCGCGAACACCAACAGGCGCGCGGTATCGGTGCCGGCATTGTGATAGCCGTGGCGCCGGTGGCGTGGCGCAAAGACAAATGCGCCGGGGCCGAGACGCAGTGGATCGGTCGTGCCTTCGACGTCCATGAGCACTTCGCCGCTCAGCACATAGAATGCTTCATCCTCGCGGCTATGCGTGTGCGCCGGTGCGCCGCGCCCCGGCGGCACGATCGATTCCCATATCGAGAATTGTTGACCGGTCTCGCTCGCCATCGCCTTGTAGCTGTGTGTCACGCCGAGCACGTCGAGCGCAGGTCCAGTCCCCGGCGCGCGGAACAGGGGTTGCGCGACATCACTGGTCATATTGCTGGTCATGGCGGTTCCCTCCGCGGATAGGGTTGCGACACATTGACTTGCAGCGGGTGCGAACCCGCCCGATGCCGCAACGTTCCTTCCAGCGCCTGCCAAGGATGCGTGATGATGGAACCACGCCCGTCCCACCACGGCGGCCGCCACTTGCCGCGCCTGTGGGGCTTCCCAAATGAGCGGGAGGCCTGTCTCGGATTCTCCTTTCAGGTTCTCCAGACGCGGAGACCAGCATGCCCTCACCGGCCGCCGCAAACGAGACTGAACGTCTGGCCGCCCTGCACGCGCTCGACATCGTCGATAGCGCGCCGGAATCCGCTTACGACGAGATCACCCAGCTTGCGGCGCAGATATGCGGTTGCCCGGTGTCCTATATCAGCTTCATCGATGATGAGCGGCGTTGGCTCAAGGCAAGATACGGCCTGCCGGCCGAAGTCACCGACGCGCCCCGCGCGAGCGCGGTTTGCACGACGATCTGCGGCGCCGAGCTGCTCGTCGTGCCCGACCTGAAATCCGATCCGCGCTTCGAGAACAGCCCGATGGTCATGCTGACGCCGCCCTGCCGCTTCTATTGCGGCATGCCGCTGATCACCGATGAGGGCTATGCGCTCGGCACGCTCTGCGTGATGGACTTCGAGCCGCGGCGGCTGTCATTCGAGCAGACAGAGGCGCTCCGGATGCTGTCCCGTCAGGTGCTGGCGCAACTCGAGCTGCGCCGGAAGCTGATCGAGTACGGCCGGACGATCAGGGATATGGAGCAGGCCCGACTGGAGGCCGCCGCAGACCGGGCGCGCGCCGAGGATCTGCTGCGCAATGTCCTGCCTGCTCCGATCGCCGACGAGCTGAGGCGCAGCGGCAGGGTCCGGCCCAGATACACGCGGTCCGCGACCATCCTGTTCGCGGATATCCAAGGCTTCACGCTGCTCGCCGAACGAACCGAGCCGGCGCGGCTCATCAACCTCCTCGATCGCTGTTTCTCGACCCTGGACGAGATCGGCGCCCGACACGGGCTGGAGAAGGTCAAGACCATGGGCGATGCCTACATGGCGGTCGCCGGCGTCCTTTCGCCCGATCGACGCCACCCGATCGATGTCTGCCTGGCGGCGCTGGAGATGCGCGCCCGGCTGGACCATCTGGGGGCGCAGGGCGGGGCCAGCGGAGACCAGGCCTTGCAATTGCGCATCGGCATCCATACCGGGCCGGTCATTTCCGGTGTCGTCGGCAACCGCAGGATGACCTTCGATATCTGGGGCGACGCGGTCAACACCGCATGGTTCATGGAAGCCTTCGGCGTTGTCGGACGGATCAACGTCTCGGAGACCGTGGCAGGACACGTCAATGGCCTGTTCGAGCTGGAATCACGAGGCCCGATCGAAGCCAAACACCATCGCGCGCACGAGATGTTCTTTCTCAATGGCTTGAAGAAGGAATGCTCGCGCAACAGCGACGGCCATCTTCCAAACGACTATTTTCTTGCCGAATACAACCGCATCGGCGGTTCGCGATTGGGCCCGAATTGACCAGCGCGCGTATCCCTCACGCGAGATAGCCGGAGACGCCGTCCCACAACAGCTTCAACGCGGTGACCACGAGCAGACCGTAGCAGGCGCGAAAAATCTGCTGCTGATCGAGCTTTCCGTGCAGGCGCCAGCCGAGCCAGACGCCGGCCGGAATGGCGAACAGACAGATCGCCATCACGATCCAGACGTTGCCGCTGGGGCGCACCAGCAGCAGCCACGGCACGGCCTTGGTGGCGTTGCCGACGGTGAAGAACAGGCTCGTCGTTCCCGCATAGACCTCCTTGCTGAGGCCGAGCGGCAGCAGATACATCGCCAGCGGCGGTCCGCCTGAATGCGCCACCATGGTCGTGACACCAGAGGCGAGGCCGGCGGCGACCGCCTTCGGCTTCGAGCGCGGGCGGATGATCACCTTCGGATCGCTGAAGAACCACAGCCCGACAAAGACCAGGGTGACGACCGCCATCACGATCGCGACGGCGCGATGGTCGAGCACGCGGAACAGGCCATAGCCGAGCCCGATGCCGATCAGCAGCCCGGGCAGCAGCAGCGCGAGGTCCGGCTTCGACCAGGTCGACGGCTTCCAGTAGCGCAGCGCGAACAGGTCCATCGCGATGAACAACGGCGCGAGCAGGCCGCCGGCGGTCACCGGGTCCATCACGAAGGACAACAGCGGAATGCCAACGATGGAGAAGCCGCCGCCGAAGGCGCCCTTCATGAAGCAGATCAGGAACACGCCGGCGAAGGCGATGAGGATGGTGGTGACCGTCAATTCCATATCGGCATCTCCGACACGATTTGGCTGATCCCACCCCTCGCTTTCTCTACGAAGCCCGCCGGCGTGAGGTGTCCTCGTTCCGGAAAAACAGGCCGGGCAGCGCCGAGGGCACGCCAAACACCAAGCCGAGGAATCCGAGAAACAGGTCGAGATAACTGACGGTCATTTTCGTGGCTCCGTAGTCCCGGGCGAACCCGGTGCAATGTTCTGATTGCCCGGACTATGAGCCGATACACATCTCAGTACAATAAGAACATTGTACTCGGTGCAATTCGGTCGGGCTTTTTGACTAAACGGCGGCTCTTCCGAAACGACCTGAAATGACGTTCCGGCTTTCGATCGCCTGGACGGAGTTCTCGAACGCCCGTTCGAGGACGCCTCTGCCGATGGTGCCGAGCACGAGGCCGAGGATCCAGCCCTTGAGGTTCTTGCCTTCGAGCACGACGACGACGTCGATGTCGGTCATCCCGTCGCGCCGCCGCGTGAAATTGTAGGTGTGGCCCGACGCGCCGCCCCACACATTGGAATCGATCGTCGTCAGCACGACGCGGTTGGGGTTGGACCAGTCGTAATGCAGCCGCTCCCAGACACCGCGCGAGCCTTCCGTCACGTCGGCGCGCGTCGGGCCGAGATGATGCAGTTCGAGATACTCATCGGCACTGTTGCTGAACACATGGGAGCGATCGGGACCGAAATCGGTGAGCGCGGCGATGTACCTCTCCGGGGTCAAGGTGGTGGTTCGATGCAGACGGATCGTGGACATCGCCGGCTCTCGGGATTCAGTTCGAGATCGCGTTCGGATTGCGGATGGTCAGCCGATCGCCGGTCCGGCTGATCTCCAGCGCGCTTGCCTCCATCGGCGTCGAGAGAAGGACGCGCTGGCCCGGCGCCAGCACCGACA
This sequence comes from Bradyrhizobium genosp. SA-4 str. CB756, assembly GCF_000473125.1. Taxonomy (NCBI): domain Bacteria; kingdom Pseudomonadati; phylum Pseudomonadota; class Alphaproteobacteria; order Hyphomicrobiales; family Nitrobacteraceae; genus Bradyrhizobium; species Bradyrhizobium genosp. SA-4. Next base: position 3,353,675 of record NZ_KI421499.1, read on the forward strand.
CGAAGCGGATCGGCGTCCCGGCCTCGCCCTGCGCGAGCGTGGTGACGACGCGGAATCCGGCGGGCTCGACGGTGTAATAGGCAACGCCCGTGAGTTCGCCGAGACGGATGCTGCTGCCCTCGATCGGCTTCAGCCCGGCGGCGTGAGCGGCTCCCAGAGAAGCGATGGTGAAGGCGGCTGCGAGAAGTGTGCTGCGGATCGACATGCGACCCTCCGTTGGTTTGGGCGGCGGGCGCGATGCCCGCCTGCTCCCTTGCGGCAGGACATGGGCAGGCTAAGATCATTGATCAAACAGATGGGGTCGATAATGGGTATCGATGCTGTCAATCTTGGTCGTATCGACCTGAATCTCCTTGTCCATCTCGGCGCGCTGCTCACCGAGCGGAACGTCACGCGGGCTGCAACGCGGGTCGGCATCGGCCAGTCCGCGATGAGCCACAACCTCGCGCGTCTGCGGGAGCTGTTCAGCGACGAGCTGCTGACGCGGGGGCCCGACGGCATGCGCCTCACGCCGCGCGCGGTGACGTTGCTCGAGCCGGTGCAGTCGATGCTGGCCCAGGTCGAAGCGCTGGTGTCGCGCGAGCAGGCCTTCGATCCGGCAACAGCGGTGCGAACGTTCAGGTTCGGCTTGCCTGACAGCATGGAGGTCCTGATCATGCCGGCGCTGCTGGCGCGCATGCGCAACGTCGCGCCCGGCATTCACCTGCGGCTCTACAATTTCGACGCCTCGCGCCTGCTCGACGAGCTCGATGCCGACGAGATGGACCTCGCCATCGGCTTTGACGCATTCCAGCAGGGACAGCTCCACCACAAGCGCCGCAAGCTGTTCAGCGAGAGCTATGTGTGCATGTTCGATGCCGAGAAGACCGGGATCGAGCCTCCGATCTCGCTCGACGACTATGTGCGGCTGCCGCATGTGCTGACCAGCCTGCGGCCCGCGCGCAATCCACGGGGCATCGTCGACGATGCGCTGGAGAAGCTCGGCTTGCGCCGGTCCGTCGCCCTGACCACGCCGCGCTTTCTCACCGTGCCGTCATTGGTGGCGCGCGCGCCGGTCATCGTAACGATACACTCGCGGCTGGCGCGCCGCTTTGCCACCGAGCTGGGGCTCAGCATCAGCCCTCTGCCCATCGAGCTGCGCGACGTCACGGTCTCGCTGCTCTGGCACGCCTCTTACGATCACGATCCGGCTCACACCTGGCTGCGCGAACAGGTCGCGCAGCTCGCGTCCGAGCTTTAAGCGGGCGCCGTCCGGAACCATCGGTCTGGAGCATTTTTCGGCAAGGCTGGCCCGTTCCAGGCAAGAGCCTCAGTCGCATCTGGCGTAAGATACTTTCCAGATGACGCAGACCGGCTTGAGAGCGTCAGGCCGGCTGTCCTAGTCATCTGAAGCTCACGCAGTGCCAAGGAGACATGCCATGAAGATCGTCGTGATCGGTGGGACCGGATTGATCGGATCCAAGCTCGTGGCGAAGCTGCAGCAACAGGGCCATGAGGCGGTGGCGGCCTCGCCAAAATCGGGCGTGAACGCGGTGACCGGGGAAGGCCTCGCAGCGGTGCTGACCGGTGCCGACGTCGTCGTCGATGTCGCCAACGCGCCGTCCTGGGAGCCTGCGGCCGTGCTCGAATTCTTCGAGCGATCGAGCAAGAACCTCGGGACGACAGAGGCCGCAGCGGGCGTCAAACATCACGTCGCGCTGTCGATCGTCGGCACGGATCGGTCGCCCGACATCGCCTATTTCCGCGCCAAGCTCGCGCAGGAGACCATCGTCAAGGCATCGTCGGTCCCCTACTCGATCGTGCGCGCCACCCAGTTCTTCGAATTCCTCGGCGCCATCGCGGAGTCGGGCGCGGCCGAAGGCCGGATCGTCGTCCCATCGGCGGCGTTCCAGCCGATCGCATCCGACGACGTGGCCGCTGCCCTCGCCGAGGTCGCAACGGGCCGGCCGTTGAACGGCACGATCGATATCGCGGGACCTGAAAAGGCGCCCTTCAACGAGTTCGTTGCGCGCCGTCTGAAAGCGGCCGGCGACAGCCGTCCGGTCGTGGGTGACGCGAAGGCAGGATATTATGGCTCTCCCATCGCGGACACTTCGTTGGTCCCGCTCGGCGAGGCACGTCTCGGGAAAACGTCGCTCGCGACATGGCTGGCGACGGCCTGAGCATCCGCGATCCCGCGGCCACTGCAACCACAATGAAGGACTACCCATGCGCAGATTGCTGATCGCAGCCGCGGTTTATGCCGCGACTTTCATGGCGGCCCATGCAGCCGAGACGGCAGCGTCGCCTGCGAAGATCACGGTCGTTTTCGACCAGACGCTGCCCAACGTCCCGGGCAAGAGCATGAAGGGCGTGCTGGTCGAATATGGTCCTGGCGGCTCCTCGCCGGCCCACATGCACCCGCGCTCCGCGTTCATCTATGCCACCGTGCTGGAAGGCGCGATCCGCAGCCAGGTCAATGACGGCCCCGCCAAGGTCTATCGCAAGGGCGAGAATTTTTCCGAACGGCCCGGCGACCGTCATGCCGTCAGCGCCAATGCCAGTGATAGCGAGCCCGCGAAGCTGCTCGCGGTCTTCGTGCTGGATACAGCCGACACGGAACTGGTGATGCCGATCGCGAAGTAGAGCGCGGGCCGAGGGCCGCCACAGCTGCCTCGGCCTGCAATTTCGCGTTCGCCCGATTATCCCTAGCCCCCTCTGTCGGCTGAATTGATGGCGCGCTAGCGTGAAGCTCCCCTGCTCCACGCTTCACGCGCACATGCGCTCGCCCACAAGCAGCCAACGGAGACCATCATGACCAAACCCGGCATCGTTTTCGCACACGGCCTCTGGGCTGACGGATCGTGCTTCGGCAAGCTGATCCCGAAATTGCAGGCCGAAGGTCATGAAGTCATGGCGAGCCAGCACGGCCTCGATTCACTCGCAACCGACGTCGCCGCGGTGACGGCATGTCTTGGCCGCGTTCCAGGGCCAGTGGTCCTCGTCGGCCACTCCTATGGCGGCACGCTGATCACGTACGCCGGAACTGATCCGCGGGTGGCCGCGCTGGTCTACATCGCCGCGCTCGCCCCCGATGCCGATGAAACCTCGCAGAGTCAGCTTGCGAAGTTTCCGACGACTGAGGTGTTCAGCCATCTCGATGCGCCGCAAGGGCGCATCTGGCTGAAGCCAAGCGGCGTCAAGCATTTTGCCGGAGACCTGCCCGAGGCCGAGCAGAAGCTGGTGTATGCGACGCAAGGCGCGCCGGTGGCAGATCTCTTCAACCAGAAGGTCGACGGCACGGCGTGGAAATCCAAGCCGAGCTGGTATGTGCTCGCGACCCAGGACCAGACGGTTCACCCGGAGCTGCAGCGCTCCGTCTCGAAGCGCATGAATGCGACGGTGACCGAAGTCACCTCGTCCCACGTCCCCATGCTGTCGAAGCCGGACGTGGTCCTGGACGTGATCCGCAAGGCTGTGAGCGCGGTCTCCAAAAGCTGATATCGGCGCCGCTGCCGGCCCGATGCGGATGCGATCATAGCTTTCAAGATCAGGCCCGGCGGCGCGTGTCTGCCGGGCCTGTGATCTATTCCGCGGGCGCCGCAACGGCGACGGGATTTTCGGCTGCATCCGTCTGCTTGCCCGGGAAAATCTTGCGGACCAGGACGAACAGCGCGGGCACGAAGAAGATGCCGAGCACGGTTGCCGCGATCATGCCGCCGGCAACGCCGATGCCGACCGCGTTCTGGCTGGCGGAGCCGGCGCCGGTCGCCACCGCCAGCGGCAGCACGCCGAGGATGAAGGCGAGCGAGGTCATCAGGATCGGACGCAGGCGCTGGCGCGCCGCATGCAGCGTCGCCTCGACCAGGCCGCGGCCGGCCGCGATCTGCTCCAGCGCGAATTCGACGATCAGGATCGCGTTCTTCGAAGCGAGGCCGATCGTCGTGAGCAGGCCGACCTGGAAATAGACGTCGTTGGCCTGGTTGAACAGCGTCGCTCCGAGCAGCGCACCGAGCACGCCGATCGGCACCGTCAGCATCACCGCGAACGGCACCGACCAGCTCTCATAGAGTGCGGCGAGGCTGAGGAACACGATCAGCAGCGAGATCGAATAGAGGTACAGGGTCTGGCTGCCGGTGAGCCGCTCCTGGAACGACAAGCCGGTCCATTCATGGCCGTAGCCCTTGGGGAGCTTGGCCATCTGCTCCTCCACCGCCTGCATGGCGACGCCCGAGCTGATGCCCTGCCCCGCCTGGCCCTGGAGCTCGACGGCGGCAACGCCGTTGTAGCGTTCGAGGCGCGGTGAGCCAAAGCTCCAGCGATCGGTGGCGAGCGCCGAGAACGGCACCATCGAGCCCGAAGCATTGCGGACATACCAGCGGCCGATGTCGCTGGTGTCCATGCGGAACGGCGCATCGCTCTGCACATAGACCTGCTTGACGCGGCCGCGGTCGATGAAGTCGTTGACATAGGCGCCGCCCCAAGCCGCCGACAGCGTGGTGTTGAGGTCGTTGAGGTTGACGCCGAGCGCAGTGGCCTTGGCCTGATCGACGTCGAGATCGAATTGCGGCGTGTCGTCCTGCCCGTTCGGCCGCGCCTGCACGACCCGCTTGTCTGCGGCGAGCTGGCCGAGCAGCTGGTTACGGGCCTGGATCAGCGCCTCGTGACCGTTGCCGCCGGTGTCCTGGAGGTAGAGGTCGAAGCCGCCGGCATTGCCGAAGCCGGGAATCGACGGCGGCAACACCGCGAACACCATGGCGTCGCGGATCTTCATGAACGCCCCCATGGCACGGCCGACCACGGCCTGCGCCGAGGTGCCTGGATGCTTGCGCTCATCGAACGGTTTCAGGCTGACGAAGGCGAGCCCGACATTCTGGCCCTGCCCCGCGAAGCTGAAGCCACTGACCGCGAACACGCCCTCCACCGCATCCTTCTCGTTGTCGAGGTACTGATGCTCGACCTGCTTGATGACTTCGAGCGTACGCGCCGAGGTCGCGCCGACCGGAAGCTGGATCAGGGTCATGATCGTGCCCTGGTCCTCCTCGGGCAGGAACGAGCTCGGCAGCCGCTGAAACAGGAACACCATGCCGGCGACGATCGCCGCGAAGGCGATGATCACGCCCGCGACGCGCCTGATGGCGCCGCCCGCCGCGCGCTGGTAGCCGTCCGCCATGCGGTCAAAACCGCGGTTGAACAGGCCGAAGAAGCCGCGCTGGCTGCCGTGATGTTTTGGCGGCTTCAGGATGGTGGCGCACAAAGCCGGCGTCAGCACCAGCGCCACCAGCACCGAGAGCAGCATAGCGGTGACGATGGTCAGCGCGAACTGCCGGTAGATGATGCCGACCGAGCCGTTGAAGAACGCCATCGGGATGAACACGGCGGAGAGCACGACGCCGATCCCGACCAGCGCGCCGGTGATCTCGCGCATGGACTTTTCAGTCGCCTCGCGCGGGCCGAGATGCTCCTCGACCATCACGCGCTCGACATTCTCGACCACGACGATGGCGTCGTCGACCAGCAGGCCGATCGCCAGCACCATAGCGAACATCGTCAGCGTGTTGATGGAGTAGCCGGCGAGCGAGAGCACGCCGAAGGTGCCGAGCAGCACCACCGGCACCGCGATGGTCGGGATGATGGTGGCGCGCCAGCTCTGCAGGAACACGAACATCACGACGAAGACGAGCGCGATCGCCTCGAACAGGGTGTGGATCACCTTCTCGATCGACAGCTTGACGAAGGGCGTGGTGTCGTAGGGATAGACCACGCGAAGCCCCTCGGGCATGGTGGCACTGAGCTGGGCGACGCGCGCCTTCACCGCTTCGGAGGTTGCGACCGCATTGGCGCCGGTCGCAAGGCTGATGCCCATGCCCGCCGCCGGCTTGCCGTTGTAGCGCGCCGTGGAATCGTAGGACTTCGAGCCGAGCTCGACGCGCGCGACGTCGCCGATGCGGACCGTCTGGCCCGATGTCGCGGTGCGCAGGATGATGTCCTTGAACTGCTCGACGGTCTGAAGGCGGCTCTGCGAGGTGATGGTGGCATTGAGCTGCTGGCCGCCGACGGACGGAAGTCCGCCGAGCTGGCCGGCCGTGACCTGGGTGTTCTGGGTCTGGATCGCCGCGATCACGTCGCCGGGCATCAGATTGTATTTGGTCAGCTTGTCCGGATCGAGCCAGATGCGCATGGCATATTCGGCGCCGAACAGCGTCACCTGGCCGACGCCGGCGACGCGGCTGATGGGATCGTTGACCGAAGACGCCACGTAATCGGCGATGTCGCTGGCGGCGAGCCGTCCGTCCGCGGAGACGAAGCCCAGCACCATCAAGAAGCTCGCCGACGATTTCACGACCTTGATGCCCTGCTGCTGCACCACCTGCGGCAGCAAGGGGGTCGCGAGCTGAAGCTTGTTCTGGACCTGCACCTGGGCGATGTCGGCATCGGCCTCGTTGGTGAAGGTCAGCGAGATCTGCACGACGCCGGTCGAGGTGCTCGACGAGGACATGTATTGCAGATGGTCGAGGCCGGTCATGTTCTGCTCGATGACCTTGGTCACCGAGTTCTCGGCGGTCTGGGCGTTTGCGCCGGGATAGGTCGCCGTGATCGTGACCACGGTCGGGGCAATCTGCGGATATTGCGCGATCGGCAGGCGCATGATGGCGAGCACGCCGCCCAGCATGATCAGGATGGCGATGACCCAGGCGAAGATCGGCCGCTTGATGAAGAAATGCGACATGATGATTATTGCTCGGTTGTGGTGGGAACGGGCCGCGCATCGGCCTGCTGGGTCGGGTTCACCGTGAGGCCGGTTGCCGGATCGACGACGACCTCCACCGTCTTCACGGGCGAGCCGGGGCGCGCCTCTTGCGTGCCGTCAACGACGAGGCGATCGCCCGCCTTGGCGCCTGATCGCACCAGCCAGTTGCCGCCGACGTCCTCGCCGAGATCGAGCGTGCGCTGCTGGATCTTGCCGTCCTTGTCGACGAACATCGCCACCGCCTGCCCCAGCGGATTGCGCGACACCGCCCGCTGCGGCACCAGGATCGCGGCAGGGTCGACGCCGGCGACGATTCGTGCGCGCACATACATGCCGGGCAGCAGCGCGCGCTCGGGATTGGCGAAGATCGCGCGCGAGGAGACCGAGCCGGTGCTCTCGTTGACGCTGGTATCGGTGAAACCGTATTTGCCCTTGTGGCCATAGGCCTTGCCGCTCTCCATCAGCAATTCGACCTGCACGCCGTCGGCCGGGCGCTTGAGACGGCCGCTCGCAATCTGGTTGCGCAGGCGCTCCATCTCGGAGGTCGACTGGTCGAGATCGATATAGACCGGGTCAAGCTGCTGGATCGTCGTCATCGCGGTGGCCTGGCTCGCGGTGACGAGCGCACCGGGCGTGATGGTCGATTTGCCGATCCGGCCCGAGATCGAGGCGGTGACCTTGGTGCGGTCGAGCGAAATCGCAGCGGTGTCGCGGTTGGCCTCGGCCGCCTTCAGATCGGCCTCGCCCTGCTTGTAGGCAGCGACCGCGTCGTCGACGTCCTGCTGGCTGGCGGCGTTGGTCTGCAAAAGCTGGGTTTTGCGCGCAGCCTTCAGCTTGACGCTGACCAGCGTTGCCTCGGCCCGCTGCACCGCGGCCTCCGCGCTCGCAAGGCCTGCCTTGTACTGAACGGGGTCGATCTCATAGAGCAGGTCGCCCTCCTTCACCTCGGCGCCCTCGACGAAGTCGCGCTTGAGCAGGATGCCGGTGACCTGCGGCCGGACCTCGGAGACCTGATAGGCGACGACGCGTCCCGGCAGGACCGTCGAAATCTTCGCTTCCTGCGGCTTCAAGGTCACGACGCCGACCTCCGGCACCATCTGTGGAGGCCCGGCTTGCTGGCTCTGGTCCCCGCAGGCTGCAAGCAGCAGGGCAATCAACGGAACAGCACGGGCGATCGGGGGGCGCATGATGACGATCCATGGGTGAGGTTGCGGCCCCTTCCGGGCACCGCGCGCGGAAACATCCGGAAACTCATCAGTTTCCATGTGGAAACTTGGTAGTTTCCTTTCCCGAAGTCAAGTGCTAGGCTGCGCGCATCGTTGCGTTCAAGCAGTCGTGAAGCGGCTCGGATTTGGCGGCAGGTTTTGGATGGCGAAAACATCGGCGAATCGCAGGCACGCCAGCAGCGATGCCGCGCCGGAACGGAGTCCTCCCGCTCCGGATGCGCGCATGGTGCAATTGCTGGCGGCCGCGAAGGACACCTTCACCAGCAAGGGTTTTGCCGCGACCACTATGGACGACATCGCCGGCGCTGCGGGCATGTCGAAGAAGACGCTCTACAAATTGTTCGAGAGCAAGACCGAACTCTTTCGCGCCATGCTGCTGCGCAGCCTGCCCGAAGCCGATTACGCCGACGCGCCTTCGGAAGGTTCGCCAGTGACCCGGCTTCGCAACATGCTCCGAGAGGCCGCCGACGTGGCGCTATCGCCGGGCGAGATCGCGCTGCAGCGTTTGATCATCGGTGAACGTCAGGCCTCGCCGGAGCTGGGGCGCATGTTTGCCGAGGTCATCATGGAGAGCGGCACGCAGCATATCGTCGAGCTGCTGAGGACTATCCGCCTGGAGCCCCGTTTCGAGGACGTGCCGCTGCGCCTGGTCGCCGAAATGCTGTTCGGCATGGTGTTCGGCCATGATCATTTCAGGCTGCTGACCGACACCGGCTTTCGCCTCAACCGCCGCGCGGTGGACCGGCGGATCGACCTGGCGATTGCGACGTTCTGTGCGGCGGAGGATGGCGCTGAAGCTGACCGTCCGTCCGGCAGCGTAACGCCGGCGCGATCCTGAACCGCGACCGCGTCGGCGCTTCTCTTCTCTCCTGTCAGGCGCGATTGCCGAACAGGTCGAGCGTGACCGATCGTAGCCAGCGGTGGGCGGGATCGCGATGGTAGCGCTCATGCCAATATTGCGCGATCTCGATCCGCGGTAGCGCAATCGGTGTCCTGAACACCGTCATTCCGAGCGGCTCGGCGACGATGGCGGCGAGATTGGCGGGCAAGGTCGCGACCCCATCCGTCTGCGAGGCGACGATCGCGCCCGCGATGAAGCTCGGCACCTGCAACAGGATATTTGTGTGCGCGATCGCGCGCGTCAGCACGCGCTGCGTCTCGAGATGGGCCGCATGCCCGGTCTCGGACGCCGTGATCACGATATGCTTCTCTTCGAGAAATCCCCGTCGCGTGCGCGCCTCTGCCGGCCTCGGATGGCCTCGCCTCACGACGCTTGCGTAGCCGTCCGAATAGAGCCGCTGCGAGCGAAGATGCCCCGCCGCGCGCGGCAAGGCGCCGAGCGCAAGGTCCGCCTCCCCCGCCTCCAGCTTGAGCGCGAAGTGCCGGGAATCGAGCGGCATGGCGCGGAGCTGAACCCGCGGAGCGAGTTCGGCGAGGCGCGCCACCAAAGGCGGCAGGAACCGCACCATGCCGACGTCGGTCAAAAGCAGGCTGAAAGTCTTCTCGGATTTCCCGGGATCGAACGGCAACCGCTCCTGCCATAACCGGTCGGCCATCTCGAGCAGGGCGCGGACCTGGGCGGCCATCTCGACCGCGCGTGCCGTCGGCTGCACGCCGGTGCCACGTCGCACGAACAAGGGATCGTCGAAGCGCAGCCGCAATCTTGCCCGGAGCTTGCTGATCGCCGGCTGCGTGGTCTCGAGGCTCGCGGCCGCGCGCGTGATGCTGCCCTCGCGGATCAATGCATCGAGCACGCGCAAGTCGCGGAAGTCGATCCCGGAAGATTCCATTTTCGACATATGAAACATTCCCTTGCGGCCATGGATCGAGCTTCGCCGTTTGCTATCCTGCAGTCAATCGAACGGCCACGCGAACATGGAGGACGCCATGACCAAATTCGTGATCGAGTCTCATTTCCGCCTGCAGGAATGGGTGGCCGAGGAGAAAGGCTATTTTCGCGACGAAGGGCTCGACTACGAATTTCGCGAGCTGATCCGCTCGACCGAGGGCCAGCACCACAACAAGGTCAATGAAGGCGCGTTCCAGAGCATCGAGAAGGGGCGCAAGGCCGACGTCAGCTGCGCCTGCCACTGGACCGTCAATGTCGCGGCCTCGAACGGCCACGCCAAGCTCTACGCCGACGTCTACTCGGTCGCGCCTTCGGGAATCTTCGTTCCGGCCGATTCAAGGATCCGCACACCGTCGGATCTCGCCGGCGTGCCGATCTCGGTCGGCTTCCAGTCAGGCAGCCATTATTCGACGATCCAGGCGCTCGAACCGTATCTGGCGCCCGGCGAGATCAACCTGACCTTCGAGGACGGCATGCTGTTCCGCCGCATGGAGCTGTTGTTCGAGGGCAAGAGCGAGGCGGCCGCGCTGTTCAACGGCCCCTATTATTTCGCCGAGCAGCTCGGCTATCGCAAGATCATCGACACGACGTTCATGATCGCGTCCATGATCAACGGCGATCCGGCGCCCGAGGACATCAAGCGCTATTTCCGCGCCCTGAAGAAGGCCCAGCGCGACATCGACCTGCGTCCGGAGCTCTACACCCGCTACTACAAGAACGAATTTCCGGAGCGCTTTCACGCGGCCATGGACACCAGACGCTGGGGCCCGGGCGAGCGGATCGTGTTCGAACCCTATTCTCGCGAGATCTACGAGCAGTCGTTCGACTGGATCGCGAAGCACGGCATCTTCAAGGACGGCACGATGGGCGAAGGCACCTACGACAAGGCCACGGTCGCGTTCGGGAGGATTTGAGAGCGGGCGTTCCGCTGTCCTAGCACCCCAGCCTGTCAGCGACCCCGCCAAAATCCCTGGCAACGATGTCCCAGTTGCCGGTCGCTTCGAAATCGACCTTCTGAAGCGGGCCGTACTCGGTCGGCCGCGCCACGAACGCGGTCTTCAGGCCGTTTTTCTGCGCGGCGGCGAGATCGCCGTTGTGGGCGGCGACCATCATCACCTCTTGCGGCTTAAGGCAGAGCAGCTTTGCCGCGCCGAGATAGGTCTCGGGATCGGGCTTGTAGTGCTCGAACAGCTCGGCCGACATGATGAGGTCCCACGGCAGACCGGCGTACTTCGCCATGTTGGTGAGCAGCGCGACGTTGCCGTTCGACAGCGGCGAGATCACGAACTTGGTCTTCAGACGCGTCAGGCCGGCGACGCTGTCAGGCCAGGGATTGAGGCGGTGCCAGCCCTTGGTGAGATGGTCGAGATCGGCGGCGGTGAGGTCCTTGATCTCGAACTTCTCGACCAGCTTCTCCAGCGAGCGGCGGTGCAGGTCATCGAGCATGACATAACCGCGCTCGGGATGCTTGCGCACGTCGTCCATCGAGGCGACGTACATGCCGCGCCAGCCGTCGACCAGAGCGGTCCAGTCGGCGCTGATGCCGCGGCCCTTCGCCCACCACATGAAGTCGGTGATTAGGCTGGTGCGCCAGTCCACGACCGTGCCGAACACGTCGAAGACCAGGGCTTTGACGGCGGTGAGATCGGACATGTGCGCTTCCTCTGTTGTTCTTGTTGTCATTCCGGGGCGCGACGAAGTCGCGAGCCCGGAATCCAGAAGTTGTGGCGCGAGATTCCGGGTTCTCCGGGCCGCGCTTTGCGCGGTCCCGTCGCCCCGGAATGACGTCAGAGGACTTAGTCCAGATGGAACTTCGCGAGCTCGCGGTGCTCGGCCTTGATGTAGCGCACGGTGCCGGTGACGGAGCGCATCACCACCGTCTCGGTCTCGATCACGCCGTCCTTGCGGAACTTGACGCCCGAGAGCAGCGAGCCCGTGGTGACGCCGGTGGCGGCGAACAGGCAGTCGCCGCGCGCCATGTCCTCGATGCCGTAGATCATCTTGGGATCGTTGACGCCCATCTTGGCAGCGCGCTCGCGCTTCTCGTCGGAATCGAGGATCAGGCGGCACTGCATCTGGCCGCCGATGCAGCGCAGCGCCACGGCCGCGAGCACGCCTTCCGGCGCACCGCCGGTGCCGAGATACATGTCGACGCCGGTGTTGTCGGGGTCGGCGCAGTGGATCACGCCGGCGACGTCGCCGTCGGTGATCAGGCGCACCGCAGCGCCGGTCGAGCGCACGCTTTCGATGATGCTGGCATGACGCGGACGGTCGAGCACGAGAACGGTGATGCCTTCGGGCTTGACACCCTTGGCCTTGGCGAGGCGGCGGACGTTGTCGGCGGGCGAGGCATCAATTTCGACAACACCCTTGTCGTAGCCGGGACCGATCGCGAGCTTCTCCATGTAGACGTCGGGCGCATGCAGCAGCGTGCCGCCGTCGGCCATCGCCATGGTGGCGATCGAGCCCGGCATGTTCTTGGCGCACAGCGTGGTGCCCTCGAGCGGGTCGACCGCGATGTCGACCTGCGGGCCGGCCTTGAGGCCGACTTGCTCGCCGATATAGAGCATCGGCGCCTCGTCGCGCTCGCCCTCGCCGATCACGATGGTGCCCTGGATCGGCAGCTTGTTGAGCTCGCGCCGCATCGCGTCCACCGCGGCCTGGTCGGCCGCCTTCTCGTTGCCGTGCCCGCGCAGTCGCGCCGAGGACACCGCCGCCCGCTCCGTCACCCGCACGATCTCCAGCGTGAGAATGCGCTCGAGCAATGCGTGCGGAGGGACTTCAATATGGGTCGACATCGGCTAACTCCTTCGAAACAGTTTTGGACAGGACGCCCTGTCCGCATCAACTCGTAACACCCACAGTTCGTTCGAACCGTGTCATTGTTTGAGCATGACCTTTTCGGAAAACCGCTTCACATCTTTCCGGGTCATGCTCTAGTTCTTCTCAATCCGTATGACCTGCGGCCGTCCGCTGATCACCTTGTCCTTCTGCACGGCGGCGAGCGCGCGGCGCACGGCGTCCTCATGCGTGGCATAGGTGATCAGGATGACGGGCACGGGGACCGCCTTGCCGTCGCTGGGCGCAGCGCCGCCATTGGGATGGCGCTGCACGATCGACTCGATCGAAATCTTCTGCTCCGCGAGCCGGGTCGCGATCGCAGCCGCGGTGCCCGGGAAATCGCGCGCCAGGAGGCGGATGTAATAGCCGCCCTCGTGACGCTCCATCGGCGCCTTCTTGGTGTCGTGGAGCTGCGCGATCGGCCGGCCGAACGGGTTGGCGCGGATGCCGCGCGCGACGTCGGCGATGTCGGCGACGACGGCGGATGCGGTGGCAGCACCGCCCGCACCGGGGCCGACCAGCGTGATCGGCGGAATGCCCTCGCCATCGATCGTGACCGCATTGGTGACACCCATCACCTGCGCGATCGAGGAGGATTTTGGAACCATGGTCGGATGCACGCGCTGCTCGATGCCCTTGGCGGTGCGAACGGCAACGCCGAGCAGCTTGACCCGGTAACCGAGATCGGCGGCGGCACGAAGATCTTCCGGCGCGATGGAGGAGATGCCTTCGACATACACCGCACTTTGAGCAACTTTCGTGCCGAAAGCGAGGCTGGCGAGGATCGCGAGCTTCTGCGCGGTGTCATGGCCGTCGACGTCGAAGGACGGATCGGCCTCGGCATAGCCGAGCCGCTGCGCGTCCTTCAGGCATTCGGCGAAGGACAGGCCTTCCTGCTCCATCCGGGTCAGAATGTAATTGCAGGTGCCGTTGAGGATGCCGTAGACGCGGCTGATGCCGGTTCCGGCAAGACCTTCGCGCAACGTCTTGATGACAGGGATCGCAGCGCCGACCGCTGCCTCGAAATTCAGCGCGCCGCCGTGCGTTTCAGCGGCTTTCGCCAGCTTGATGCCGTGCTTGGCGAGCAGCGCCTTGTTGGCGGTAACGACCGACTTGCCGGCGGCCAGCGCGGCCTCGACCGCGGAGAGCGCGGGATCGCCGGCGCCGCCCATCAACTCGACGAAGCAGTCGACCTCAGGATGGGTGGCGAGTGCCATCGGATCCCTGGCCCATTCGACGCCGCGCAGATCGACGCCGCGCTTCTTCGCCTTCGAGCGCGCGGTGACGGCGACGACGCGAATACCGCGGCCGCTGCGGCCCGCGAGCACACGGGCCTGCGTTTCAATCAAACGGACAACTTCGGCGCCCACGGTGCCGAGCCCCGCTATGCCCACTTTCAGGGGTGCAACCATGATGTCTTAGAAAACCTGCCGAAGAGAAGCTTAGCGCCGATTGGCGAGCGGAACCACGTTGTGCAACGTTTCGATGCCGCTTTCAAGGAAGCGGCGCACGCCGCGCGCGGCCTGCCTGATCCGTTGCTCGTTTTCCACCATGGCGATGCGGACATACCCTTCGCCATGCTCGCCGAAGCCGACGCCGGGCGAGACCGCGACGCCGCTTTTCTCCACCATCAGGGTCGCGAACTGCATGCTACCGACACTGCGGAAGGCCTCCGGCAGCGGCACCCAGGCGAACATCGAGGCTTCCGGCGGCGGGATCTCCCACCCCGCCCGGCCGAACGATTCCACCAGCGCGTCGCGGCGCTTGCGATAGGTGTCGCGCATCTCCTTGATGCAATCATCAGGGCCGTTCAGCGCGGCGGTCGCGGCGACCTGCACCGGCGTGAAGGCGCCGTAGTCGAGGTAGGATTTGACGCGCGCGAGTGCCGCGATCACGCGGTCATTGCCGACCGCAAAGCCCATGCGCCAGCCGGCCATGGAATAGGTCTTCGACATCGAGGTGAACTCGACGGTGACGTCGATCGCGCCGGGCACCTGGAGCACCGAGGGCGGCGGGTTGTTCTCGTCGAAATAGACCTCGGCATAAGCGAGGTCCGACAGGATCAGGATCTCGTGCTTCTTCGCGAAGGCGACGAGGTCCTTGTAGAAGTCGAGGCTCGCGACATAGGCGGTCGGGTTCGACGGATAGCAGACGACGAGCGCCAGCGGCTTGGGGATCGAATGCACGATCGCCCGCTCCACCGCCTCGAAGAATTGCGGCGTCGGCTCGGAGGGTACCGAGCGGATCACGCCGCCCGCCATCAAAAAGCCGAAGGCGTGAATCGGATAGCTCGGGTTCGGACACAGGATGACGTCGCCCGGCGCGGTGATCGCCTGGGCCACATTGGCAAAGCCCTCCTTGGAGCCGAGCGTCGCCACGATCTGGGTGTCGGGGTTGAGCTTCACGCCGAAGCGGCGGGCGTAATAGGCGGCCTGGGCCCGACGCAGGCCGGGGATGCCGCGCGAGGCCGAGTAGCGGTCGGTGCGCGGCTTGCCGAGCGTCTCCTTGAGCTTCTCCAGCACGTGCGGCGGCGCCGGCAGATCCGGATTGCCCATGCCGAGGTCGATGATGTCGGCGCCGGCATTCCGCGCGGCCGCCTTGGCCCGGTTGACCTGCTCGAACACGTAAGGCGGAAGGCGGCGAATGCGGTAAAATTCTTCCATGGCTCTCTGGGCTCCGGGCAACCGGTCAGGACAGAATCGACAGGCCATGGCGGCCGCCTTCGAAAGGCGCCCCGCCCCTCTCGCGCAAATCACTCAAAATCAAATACTTAGAGCAATTTTCGACGATGGTGGCTGAAGTCGTTCGCCCTGACTCTCGGCTGAACTGAGGTCTTTTAGCACGGCACGACGGGGGCGCCAGCGATTACCTTGCGCTGCGCTATTTCGCATCCTTGGCAGCAGTGGCCTGGCGATCGCGGGCGGCGGCGAGTTCGGCCTCGATCTTGGCGCGCTGCTCCGGCGGAATGACCGCCTGGTCGCGATCCGGCGGCAGGTCGTGTACCGGCAGATAGCTGCCGGGCTCCTTGGGATGCGCCTGCGCATCCGCGGGCGTGAGATCGGCAAGCTGGCTCGAGCAGCCGGCAAGCACAAATGCCACGCTCAGCGCGCCACAGATCCGTAGCGACTTTTGCAGGTCCCTAAACGCCAACACTTGGGAAATCCCCTACTCGTCCCAAAGCACGGCCTCGGGCAAGCCTACCCGACACCACGCCCAAGCTCAAACCATTGCTGCCCGAAATGGTGCGAGCGAGAAAACAGCCCGAAACTACCAAGACGAGCGGTGCGGCTCGATTGTGACGGAACCAAGAAAATTTGTCGCACCGCAACACATCTTCGAGAGTGTTTAACGCCAAAGATGCTAGCTTCGCGGTGACGAATACGGAATGAATCGTTACTGTTCTGGTCATGAGTACCGTCACGACCGACACGCCCAAACCCGAGACCAAGTTCGATGCGGAAGCCTTCGCGATGAATGTCGCGCGGGCGATGGAGAGCGGCGGCAAGGCGCTCGCGGCCTACCTCAAGCCGCGCGAGAGCGGCGAGGTGCAGGACCGTCCGCCGGCCGAGCTGACGGAAGTGGTCAAGACCTTCACCTCGGTCGCGGAATACTGGCTGTCGGATACGTCCCGCTCCTCCGACCTCCAGACCAAGCTCGCCAAGGACTATCTCGATCTCTGGGGCACGGCGGCACGCCGCATGGCCGGCCAGGACGCCGCGCCCGCGATCGCGCCCTCGCCGCGCGACAAGCGCTTTGCCGATCCGGAATGGAAGTCGAACCAGTTCTTCGATTTCATGATGCAGCTCTATCTGCTGACGAGCAAATGGGCGCAGGAACTGGTGCGCGATGCGGAAGGGCTCGATCCGCAGACCCGCCGCAAGGCGGAGTTCTACGTCCAGCAGGTCACCAACGCGATCTCGCCGTCGAACTTCGTGCTGACCAATCCGGAAGTGCTGCGCGAGACGGTGGCGAGCAGCGGCGAAAATCTCGCGCGCGGCCTGAAGATGCTCGCCGAGGACATCGCCGCCGGCAAGGGCATGCTGAAGATCCGCCAGTCCAATCCGGACAACCTCGTCGTCGGCGTCAACATGGCGACGACGCCGGGCAAGGTGATCTACCAGAACGAGATGATGCAGCTGATCCAGTATGCGCCGACCAC
This sequence comes from Bradyrhizobium genosp. SA-4 str. CB756, assembly GCF_000473125.1. Taxonomy (NCBI): domain Bacteria; kingdom Pseudomonadati; phylum Pseudomonadota; class Alphaproteobacteria; order Hyphomicrobiales; family Nitrobacteraceae; genus Bradyrhizobium; species Bradyrhizobium genosp. SA-4. The sequence goes on from NZ_KI421499.1 coordinate 3,370,480, forward strand.
GGAGAAGGTGCTGCGCACCCCGCTCCTGATCGTGCCGCCCTGGATCAACAAGTTCTACATCCTCGATCTCAAGCCGGAGAAATCCTACATCAAGTGGTGCGTCGACCAGGGCATCACCGTGTTCGTGATCTCATGGGTCAATCCCGACAAGCGGCTCGGCAACAAGAGCTGGGAAGACTACATGAAGGAAGGCCCGCTCACGGCGATGGACGTGATCGAGAAGGTCACCGGCGAGATGAAGGTGCACACCGCCGGCTATTGCGTCGGCGGCACCATGCTTGCGACCACGCTGGCCTGGCTCGCCGAGAAGCGCCGCCAGCGGGTGTCGTCCGCGACGTTCTTCGCCGCCCAAGTCGACTTCACCCACGCCGGCGACCTCCTCGTCTTCGTCGACGAGGAGCAGATCGCAGCGCTCGAGCACGACATGAAGGCAGCCGGCGTGCTCGAAGGCTCGAAGATGGCGATGGCCTTCAACATGCTGCGCTCCAACGACCTGATCTGGTCCTACGTCGTCAGCAACTATCTGAAGGGGCAGCAGCCGAGCGCGTTCGACCTGTTGCACTGGAATTCCGACGCGACACGGATGACGCAGGCGAACCATTCCTACTACCTGCGCAATTGCTATCTGGAGAACCGGCTGTCGACCGGCACCATGGTGCTCGACAACACCCTGCTCGATCTCTCCAAGGTCAAGGTGCCCGTCTACAACCTCGCCACCCGCGAGGACCACATCGCACCGGCGGAATCGGTGCTGTATGGCTCGCAGTTCTTCGGCGGACCGGTGAAGTATGTGCTGTCGGGCTCGGGGCACATCGCCGGCGTCGTCAACCCGCCCGCCTCGAACAAGTACCAGTACTGGACCAACGACAACATCAAGGACATCACGGTCGCGGACTGGATGAAGGGCGCGGTCGAGCACAAGGGCTCGTGGTGGCCGGACTGGCGCGAATGGCTGGGCAGCCTCGATCCGGAGGAAGTGCCCGCGCGCAGCATCGGCAGCGATGCCCTGCCTCCGATCGAGGACGCGCCCGGCAGCTATGTCAGGGTCCGCGCGTAGCGCATGATCCGGAAAAGTGCGAAGCGGTTTTCCGGAGAGATCATGCGCAAACGAATACGAGGCGCATGGCGCAATCTTTCTCGTTTGTATAAGCTCGCCTCAAGCACAGCGACGACAGAGGGGACCGGGTTATGACGCGCGAATTGTTCTGGCTGACCTGTACGGTGATCCTGACCGGGATCCTCTGGATTCCCTACACCATCAACCGCTGCCAGGTTCGGGGGCTTAGCGGCGCCTTGGCCAACCCCTCGCGCGGCGACAAGCCGCAAGCCGAATGGGCGAACCGCCTAATGTTCGCCCATGACAACGCGGTCGAGAACCTCGTGCTGTTCGCACCGCTGGTGCTGATCCTGAACGCGATCGACTATTCCTCGAAATGGACCGTGCTCGCCTGCGCGGTCTATTTCTGGTCGCGCGTCGCGCATCTGATTGTCTATGCGCTCGGCATCCCGGTGTTCCGCACCCTCGCCTTTACCGTCGGCTTCCTGGCGCAGGCCGTGCTGGTGCTGGCAATCTTCAGGGTATTCTGATCGCGCGCCCCCGACGCGCGGCAACGCTTAGCAATGCATCACGAAGCCAACCGGGACTTTCTCCAGTTCCAGGACGTCGACGCGAACACGATCAGATCGATCGTCGACCGCGCGCAAGTGCTCGCGGCGGCCTGGCGCGACCGCGTCATGCCGCAGCCGCTCGCCGGCAAGCGCGTCGGGCTCATCGTCGACGATGGCGGATGGCGCAATACCACCGCTTTCGACCTCGGCATCCAGGCGATGGGCGGCATCTGCGTCCATGCGCCGGTCAGGCTCAATGCCGCCGAGGCCACCGCCGATCTCGCGAAATATCTCGACAATTGGTTCGACATCCTGGTCGTGCGGACACGGGAGCTGTCGGCCTTGCGAGAGCTCGCGGCCAGCGCGGAAGCGCCGGTCATCAATGCGAGAACGCGCTCGAACCATCCTTGCGAGACGCTCGGCGATCTCGCCTATGTCAGGAGCAAGCGAGGGCATCTCGACGATCTCAAGGTCGTTGGCGTAGCGCCCGATGCCAATATCCTTCGGTCCTGGGTTGAAGCCTCGATCGCGCTGCCGATCAAGGTGACCCAGGCCTATCCGTCGGACTGGCATGTCAGGGATCTCGCCAGCCCGAACTTCACCGCCACGACCGATCTCGACGCCTCGTTCGATGCGGACGTGATCATCACGGACTGCTGGCCTGTCGGAGCACAGGACGATCAACTGGCGAGCTACCGGATATCGGCCGCGACCCTGAACCGGTGCCGCCCCGACGTGATTTTCCTGCCCTGCCCGCCCGTGACCAGAGGTCAGGAGGTCAGCGCCGATGCGACGTCGCATCCGGCCTGCCAGAGCCCGCCGGCAAAGGCCTATCTCCTGCACGCGCAGAATGCGCTGCTCGAATGGACGGTCGCGTAAAGGCGGGGGAAGGCTCGCGACCGGTGCAAGCCGGGTCTTCGGGCGCCGGCGAGCGCCGCCATGTTGCCGAGCGACAACACCGCGGACGAAAACGACAGCCTGCCGGTTTGCTCGCACAGATTGTCACTCATCCACAGTTATATTCACCCATCTCAATTGATTGATTCGGGGCTGACATGAATTGGAAGATTGCATCCGCGCTTGGCGCCCTCTCTCTGGCCGCCTTCGCGACCGAAGCCGGTGCCGCAGATCTCGCCGCCCGGCCCTACACCAAGGCGCCGCCGATGATCGCCGCGATCTACGACTGGAGCGGTTTCTATATCGGCGCCAACGGCGGTTACGGCACGTCACGCAAGTGCTGGGACCAGACGGTCGGCTTCGCCCCCGGCGTATCCGAAGGCTGCCATGATGCGACCGGCGCCGTTGCCGGCGGCCAGGTCGGCTACCGCTGGCAGAGCAGCACCTTCGTGTTCGGCCTCGAAGCCCAGGGCGACTGGGCCGATCTCTCTGGCCGGAATACGAGCACCGTGCTCGGCGTCGCCAACCGCACCCGCGTCGACGCCTTCGGCCTGTTCACCGGCCAGGTCGGCTACGCCTGGAACAACGCGCTGCTCTACGTGAAGGGCGGCGCCGCCGTCACCCGTGATCGCTACAGCGGTATCGGTACGGGCGGTCTGGCTGGGGCGGAGTTTGATCGTGCCAACGAGACCCGCTGGGGCGGCACTGTCGGCGTCGGCTTCGAATACGGCTTTGCCCCGAACTGGTCGGTTGGCCTCGAATACGACCACATGTTCATGGGTCACCGCGACGTCACCCTGCTGGCGACCGGCCTGGCGGCGCCTGCTGCCGGCACGTTCTCGCGCACCGAGCGCATCGGCCAGGACGTCGACCTGATCACTGCCCGTATCAACTACCGGTTTGGCGGGCCGGTCATCGCGAAATACTGAGCGCACCAACCTCGTAGTCGTCATGCCCGGGCTTGCCCCGGGCATCCACGTTCTTCCTTGATCGCGGCAACGCGTGGATGGCCGGGACAAGACGGGCCATGACGCGGCAGAAGCGCGCCCTACTCCTCCTGCAATCCCAGCATCAGCCGCATGTTCTGCACGGCGGCACCCGAGGCACCCTTGCCGAGATTGTCGAGCCGCGCGACCAGCACCGCCTGGTGATACTTGTCGCTGGCGAAGACGTAGAGCTCGAGCATGTTGGTCTCGTTGAGGGCCTCCGGCTCGAGCCGGCCGCCCTTGGTCGCCTCGTTCTGCAGCGGCATCACCTTGACGTATTTCGACCCGGCATAGCGCTTGGCCATCGCGGCTTGGAGGTCGGCACCACCAGGCCTGCCCGGCAGCGTGTCGAGCTGCAGCGGGATCGAGACCAGCATGCCCTGCCGGTAATTGCCGACCGAGGGGATGAAGATCGGCCGCCGCGTCAGGTTCGAATAGAGCTGCAGCTCCGGCAGATGCTTGTGCTCGAAGCCGAGGCCGTAGAGCTCGAACGACGGCGCGCTGCCGTCCTCGAAGCTTGCGATCATCGACTTGCCGCCGCCGGAAAAGCCGCTCACCGCGTTGACGGTGATGGGATAATCGGAAGGCAGCAGACCCGCATCGACGATCGGCCGCAGCAGCGCGATGCCGCCGGTCGGATAGCAGCCGGGATTGGAGACCTTGTTCGCGGCCTTGATCTTGGCGGCCTGGCCCGGCGTCAGCTCGGGGAAGCCATAGGCCCAATCGGGCGCGACCCGGTACGCGGTCGAGGCGTCCAGCACCTTCGGCGCGGAATTGCCCATGCTGTCGACCAGCGCCACAGTTTCCTTGGCGGCATCGTCGGGCAGGCAGAGGATGACGAGGTCCACCTCTTCCATCAGCGCCTTCTTCGCCACGGGGTCCTTGCGCTTGTCATCGGCAATGGTCTTTACCACGACGTCGCTCTGGAGCTTCAGCCGCTCGTTGATGCCAAGGCCGGTGGTGCCGGAGCCGCCGTCGACGAAGACGGTGGCCGGCTTCTTCGGAGCGCCGGTGGTCGGGGCTTTGGTGGTTTCCGTGAGGCTCATGGCGCGCTCCTTTCGAGCATGTTGGTTTCGTTCACGAAGGCCTCCGGCCTCACGTCCTGCATCAATTGCGCGATCTCTCTGGCGTCGGCAGCAGGCTGTGCCCCGAGCGCATTGGCGATCGCCGCATAGTCGGCGTCCGACTTGTGCTGGTTGAGCTTGAAGCTGCCTTCAACCTCTTCAACCGTCATGACCAGACCCACGATCCCCTTCTTCAACGCCTCGAGCCGGCCCGCCGTCATCTTGGCCGAGGTCCAGGGCTTCTTCGGCAGCAGCCAGTTCTCGAACTTGTCGCTGAGCGTATCGATCTGCACCGACAGCTCGTCGCCCGACAACAGCCGCACTGGCCCGCTCAGATGCACCGACTGGTACAGCCAGGTCGGGACCTGGTCCGGCGAGACGTACCAGTCCGGCGATACATAGGCATCGGGGCCGTTGACCGCGAGCAGCCACGAGGCATCGCCGCCCGCAAGCTTTAGCAGCGGATTGTGACGGGCGACATGAAAGGCGGCCTGCGGCGTGCCGTCGGCGGCATAGGTCAGATAGAACGGCAGCGACGAGGCCACCGGTTTGTAGCCGTCGAAGGCGCACATGGTGCCGAAGCCGCGCTCCTCGGCGAATTTCAGGCTCGCGGCGCGGTCCTGCTTGAAAAATGGTGGCGTGTACATCGTGGTCTCCTGCTGGGCCTCCTTGGGGGGCCGCCGGATCAGATCGCGCTGACAGGAGAGAGAATGCCGCGGATCGGATCCAGCGGCAAAGACGATGATCTCAAACGCGATCGACCGCCCAAACCGCACAGCTGCGGCGGCGGCGACGGGCGAACAGGATGGTCGCGGCGTTGATCATGGCGCGCGGCTATAAGGCCGGCGGGTTCCAGGGTCAAGTCCAAATGCGTGGCGCCCGAGGGCGGGATGCCGCAGGCGCGATGGCAGGATGTCATCGGACCGCAGCGGAATTTCCTTTAACCGTAGGGGTTCCGGAGAAAGACCGACGCGCCACAGCCTGCCGGTCCTTAGTCTTTCGAAAACCCAGCCCAGGACATCGCCATGACCGAGATTACCCGTCGCGCAACGCTGGCCGGTGCCGCCGCCTCGGCGCTCCTGCCCTTCGTGAAGACCTCGCCCGCGAGCGCCGCCGCGCCCCCGGCGACCGCACAGAATGCGAGCTTCTACCGCTACAATGTCGGCACCCACCAGGTCACGGTGGTCTGCGACGGCGTCGCCACCGTCAACCTGACTGACAATTACGCGGCCGGCGCCAGCAAGGACGACATCAACAAGATCTTCGCGGAAAACCATCTGCCGACGGACAAGGTCACGCACACCTTCAATCCGGTCGTCGTCAACACCGGGCCGAAGCTCGTCGTCATCGACACCGGTCTCGGACCCGACCAGTTCACGCAGACGAAAGGCAAGGTCGGCCAGTTCCACAACAACCTCGCGGCCGCCAGCATCGACCGCGCGGCGGTCGACACCGTCATCATCTCCCACTTCCACGGCGACCACATCAACGGCCTGCTCGCTGCCGAGAACAAGCCGGCCTTCCCCAACGCCGAGATCATGGTGCCGTCGACGGAATGGAAGTTCTGGATGGACGACGGCGAGATGAGCAAGGGGACGGGCAATCCGATCCTCGAGGGCAACTTCAAGAACATCCGCCGCGTGTTCGATGCGCTCGGCCGCAAGGTCACGCAATACGAGTCCGGCAAGGAGGTTGCGCCCGGCATCACCTCGGTGGCGAGCCCCGGCCACACGCCCGGCCATAACTCCTTCATCGTCGCCTCCGGCGCGGAGAAGGTGCTGGTGCAGGTCGACATCACCGCTGGCGCGGCGTTCCTGTTCGTGAGGCATCCCGAATGGAACATCGCCTCCGACGTCGACAAGCCGCTGGCGCAGGAGACGCGGCGCAAGCTCTACGACATGGCGATCGCCGAGAAGATGCCAATCCAGGCCTTCCATGCCGCCTTCCCCGGTCTCGTCCGCGTCGAGAAGGAAAAGGACGGCTCGGGCTATCGCTGGATCCCGTCGATCTGGAACGCTTCGCTGTAAGCTACGCCTTGCGCCCTGACCGGGCGGCGTGCCGCCCGGTCAGAACAGGCGCCAGAGCCATTCCATCAGCTTGGCCATCACGTCGCCGAACAGCAGCAGCGCCGCCGCCCAGATCAGTGCAGAGATGAAATTGGCGGCCTGAAAGCTCCAATACGGCATCTCGAAGATGCCGGCCGCGAGCGGCACCGAGGCACGCAAGGGCCCGAAGAAGCGGCCGATGAAGATGCTGGGCACGCCCCAGCTGCGCACGAAGGCCTCGCCCCTTGGCAAGAGTTCCGGATAGCGCGAGAGCGGCCACATCTGCGCGACCTGCTCCTTGTATCGATAACCGAACCAGTAGGAGACCCAGTCGCCGAGCGCCGCCCCGAGGCCGCCGGCGATCCAGACCGGATAGAAGCTGATCCCGCTCGCCCCGATCAGCGCGCCGATCGCCACCAGAGCGCCCCAGGCCGGGATCAGCAGCGAGATGAAAGCCAGCGACTCGCCGAAGGCGAGCAGGAACACGATCGGGGCAGCCCAGGCCTGGTGAGCGCGCACGAAGTCGGCCAGGGCGTGCGCAAACTGCTCCATTCAGAAATAGCCTTCCCGCCCTGCCTCAAGGTGCTGCTCGATGAAAACGACTGGTAAGCCAAGGACTTGTGTGACATCAAGTCACAAAACCGGCGCCAAACCGGACCGGCACGTCAAATTGCCGGGAATTGGCGGGCCTGCGGCGTAAAATCGCCGGGATTGGCTCCCACCCACACCCCCTTGGCCGGCATGCGGTGACCTCTATAGGTGAGCCGTGGCATAGTCGCCCGAACCGATTCGCCGCCTGCGCGACCCTCAAAACACATCAAGATATATGTCCAAGCAATTGAAAACAAAAGGCAAAGACGATTTGTTCGGCGGCAACGAGCCGAAAGCGCGTCAGAGCGCCGCGAAGCCGGCTCCGCGCGCGAGCGGTGGCGAGGCCGATTACACCGCCGCCGACATCGAGGTGCTCGAGGGCCTGGAGCCAGTGCGGCGTCGGCCCGGCATGTATATCGGCGGCACCGACGAGAAGGCGCTGCATCACCTCTTCGCCGAAGTCATCGACAACTCGATGGACGAGGCGCTGGCGGGACACGCGACCTTCATCGGCGTCGAACTGAGCGCCGACGGGTACCTGACCGTCACCGACAACGGCCGCGGCATCCCCGTCGATCCGCATCCGAAGTTCCCGAAGAAGTCGGCGCTCGAAGTCATCATGTGCACGCTGCATTCGGGCGGCAAGTTCGACTCCAAGGTCTATGAGACATCGGGCGGTCTGCACGGCGTCGGCATCTCCGTGGTGAACGCCCTCTCCTCGCATCTCGAGGTCGAGGTCGCGCGCGGCCAGAAACTCTATCGCATGACGTTCGAGCGCGGGCACCCGAAGGGCAAGCTCGAGGATCTCGGCAAGATCAACAACCGCCGCGGCACGCGCACGCGCTTCAAGCCCGACACCGACATCTTTGGCGCCAAGGCCGCGTTCAAGCCGCAGCGCCTGTTCAAGATGACGCGCTCCAAGGCCTATCTGTTCGGCGGCGTCGAGATCCGCTGGAACTGCGCGCCCGAACTGCTCAAGGGCGTCGAGGACGTTCCGGCCGAAGCCACATTCCACTTCCCCGGCGGCCTCAAGGACTATCTTGCCGCCGCGATCCACGCCGACACGCTGGTGCATCCCGACATCTTCTCCGGCAAGTCGGGCCGCAACGGCTCGCATGGCGCCTGCGAATGGGCCGTGGCCTGGACCGCGGATGCCGACGGCTTCCTGTCGTCTTACACCAACACGGTGCCGACACCGGATGGCGGCACGCACGAATCCGGCCTGCGCAGCGCGCTGCTGCGCGGCCTGAAGGATCACGCCGAGCGCGTCGGCCAGGGCAAGCGCGCCTCGTCCATCACGTCCGAAGACGTGATGGTGGGCGCGGCCGTGATGCTGTCGGTGTTCGTGCGCGAGCCGGAATTCCAGGGCCAGACCAAGGATCGTCTGGCCACCGCCGAGGCGCAGCGCATCGTCGAGCAGGCGATGAAGGATCCGTTCGACCATTGGCTGTCGGGCAATCCGAACATGGCCAACCGGCTGCTCGACTTCGTGATCGACCGCGCCGAGGAGCGGCTGCGCCGGCGACAGGAAAAGGAAACCGCGCGGAAAACCGCAGGCAAGAAGCTGCGCCTGCCCGGCAAGCTCGCCGACTGCACCGATGCCGGCACCGAAGGCTCCGAGCTCTTCATCGTCGAGGGCGACTCGGCGGGCGGCAGCGCAAAGCAGGCCCGCGACCGCAAGACGCAAGCGGTGCTGCCGCTGCGCGGCAAGATCCTCAACGTCGCCTCCGCCGGCAAGGACAAGCTGACGGCGAACGCCCAGCTCTCCGATCTCGTGCAGGCGATCGGCTGCGGCCAGCTCTTGCATTACCGCGAAGAGGATCTGCGATATCAGCGCATCATCATCATGACCGACGCCGACGTCGACGGCGCGCACATTGCTTCGCTGCTGATCACGTTCTTCTACCGGCAGATGCCGCGGCTGATCGACGAGGGCCACCTCTTCCTCGCCGTGCCGCCGCTCTACAAGCTGACGCACGGCTCGAAGTCGGTCTACGCCCGCGATGACGCGCACAAGGAAGCGCTGCTCAAGAGCGAGTTCAACGCCAACGCCAAGGTCGAGGTGAACCGCTTCAAAGGTCTTGGCGAGATGATGCCGGCGCAGCTCAAGGAAACCACCATGGATCCGAGCAAGCGGACGCTGCTGAAGGTGGTGCTGCTCGCCGACGACCGCGACACCACCGCGGATTCGGTGGAGCGCCTGATGGGAACCAAGGCCGAGGCGCGCTTTGCCTTCATCTCCGACAAGGCCGAATTCGCGAGCGAGGAGCTGCTGGACGTCTGAACTAGGCTCCAATGCCTTGCAGAAAGCCCCGGCCGTCGGCCGGGGCTTTTTTGTTGCAGCCAGGCCTCAGCATCGCCGCGAGAGAGCGACTCGGCCAACGACTCAGGGTCGCCAACGGCCGAGGCAGGCCTGCCTCCATTTCGGACAACGGCGATCTGCTAACGAAAACTTACTCAGGGCACGCAGACCAAAACCCGAAACAAAATATTGTAATTACTACGCTTTTTAGGCCTTCGCCGATCACGTATCAAAACCCGACCGAAGGGCGTTTTCCGGCGACTGTGCCTGCGCAGCAACAGCATTTCGGGGAGAACCGTCTATAGTCCGGGCATCAGATGACACGGACTTCAGTGCGCTCGCGCCTGCTACGACAGACAAAGGTTGGGGATTTTAAGATGAAGAAGATTTTGCTCGCTCTGACCGCTGTTGCGGCAATGACCGGTTCGGCCTCGGCGGCCGACCTTGCTGCGCGCCCCTACGTGAAGGCCCCGGTTGCGGCTCCCGTCGCCAACTGGACCGGCTTCTACATCTTCGGCGGCGGCGGCGGCGGCCTCTCGAACGCCGACCAGCGCGTCCAGACCACGGTCGGCGCCGTTCCGCTGACGATCGATCAGCGCCAGGGCGGCTCGGGCTGGTTCGGCACCGTCGGCCTCGGCTATGACTGGCAGTTCAACAGCACCTGGGTCGCCGGCGTGTTCGCCGATGGTCAGTTCGGCAGCATCCGCGCCACCATCCAGGATCCGATCGCTGGCATCACCGGCAGCCAGAAGCTGGAAGACTCCTGGGCCGCTGGTGTGCGCCTCGGCTGGCTGGTTGCTCCGAACGTTCTCACCTACGTCAACGGCGGCTACTCCGGCGCTCACTTCGGCAGCACCAATTTCCTGACGCTGGCGGGCGCTCCGGCTGGCATCCACCTCAACGGCTACAACCGCAACGGTTGGTTCGTCGGTGGCGGCGTCGAGAACAGCCTGAACTTCTTCGGCATTTCTTCGCCCGGCTGGTTCATGAAGACCGAATATCGTTCGGCCTTCTACAACGCCAAGACCCAGAACGAGCTGTTCGATGCCGGCAACGTGCTGGTTGGCCGCGACATCCGCGCCAACAGCTGGAACCAGACGATCTCGACCTCGCTGGTCTACCGCTTCAACTGGACCGGCCCGGTCGTCGCCAAGTACTGAGCGACCAAATACTGATCCGAACGCAAGTTCAGACGTCAAAGCCCCGGCATCGCCCGGGGCTTTTTCGTTGCGCGGTGCATTCCTCGCGCTGATTTTGAATCCGCGCACACGCTCCGATACAGGGCACGGCGGCGGAGCCCAGCCCCGTCGCCGCAGGCGTTGCGCAGATTTCGCGTCGTTGCTGGCCAGCAACAGTCTTCCGCCTGGAACTCGTCTATCCCTTTGGAACAGATCGAATGGAATCGCATCGCGGTTGCGGCGAGACGATCGGGGCTGAGGGAGCAGGAATGAAGAAGCTGGTGATTGCATTTGCGGCGGCGGCTGCATGCTCGGGAACCGCCACGGCAGCCGATCTCGGCGCCCGGCCCCTCAAGGCCGTCGCCCCAGTGCCGGTCGCAAGCTGGACCGGCTTCTACGTCTTCGGCGGCGCCGGCGGCGGGCTGTGGAATGCGGACAGCAACGTCTTCAGCGACGGGGCCGTTGGCTTCTACGGGCCGGCAGGCACGCGACTCACGCGTGATCAGCGGCTCGGCGGCAACGGTTGGTTCGGCACGGTTGGCCTCGGTTACGACTGGCAGTTCAACAGCAAGTGGGTGACCGGCATCTTCGCCGACGTTCAGTTTGGCGATCTCCGCGGCTCATTCGTGGATGCTGTGTACGGCGCTGAGGGCACCGCAAAGCTTCGAACGAGCTACGCGGCCGGCGCGCGACTTGGCTATCTCGTGGCTCCCAATGTCCTTTCCTATGTGAATGCCGGCTACTCCGGCTCCGAGTGGTCGGGCAGCACCCTGTCGACCCTGACCTTGCCGACCACGACCATCGCAACGACTCCATCCTTCCGCCGCGATGGCTGGTTCATCGGCGGCGGCGTCGAAAACAACCTCGACATCTTCGGCATCGCGGCCCCCGGCTGGTTCATGAAGACCGAGTACCGCTCCGCGTTCTATGACCGCATCACCCTGCCGGAAACCGCCCTTGCCGGCGGATCGACGGGCACGACGACGACGTTCAAGCCCTGGGTGCAGACCATCAGCACCTCGCTGGTCTATCGCTTCAACTCGACTGGATCGGCTGCGGTCGCCGATCCCGCCCCACGGCTCTACGCGAAGGCGCCAGCAGCCATCTCAGCTCCGAGCTGGACCGGCCTCTATGTCTTCGGCGGCGGCGGCGGCGGGCTTTGGAATGCTGACAGCAACGTCATCAGCGATGGGACCTCCGGCGGCTTCTTCGGGCCGGCCGGCACGACACTGTCCCGCGATCAACGGGCCGGCGGCAGCGGCTGGTTCGGCACGGTCGGCATCGGATACGACTGGCAGTTCAGCAAGTGGGTGGCGGGTGTCTTCGCCGACGGTCAATTTGGCGACATCCGCGGGTCCCTGCCCAGCAATGCCTTCGTCAGTTTCGAAGGCCGCGAAAAGCTCCGGACCAGCTACGCCGCTGGCGCACGGCTCGGCTACCTCGTGGCTCCGAGCGTACTGTCCTACGTGAATGCCGGCTACTCCGGCTCCGAGTGGTCAGGCACCACGCTGTCCACGCTCGACCTGCCTGCCACCGACACCTTCACGACGACGTCCTTCCGTCGCGACGGCTGGTTCGTCGGCGGTGGCATCGAGAACAACCTCGACATCTTCGGCATCACGGCCCCCGGCTGGTTCATGAAGTCCGAGTACCGCTCCGCCTACTACGACCGCATCACCCTGCCGGAGACCATCGTGCCCGCCTTCGGCGGCGGACCGAGCGGCAGGGCGACAACGTTCAAGCCGTGGGTGCAGACCATCAGCACCTCGCTGGTCTATCGCTTCAACGCGACCAACGCGGTGGTCGCCAAATATTGACCAGGTACTGACCGAGCCGAGTCTCAAACGTCAAAAGCCCCGGATCCTCCGGGGCTTTTCTTGTCTCGCTCAGCGGCTGACACTCGCGTTGAGCGACCGGTAGGCCCGCGCGAGCTGCGCCTCGATCTCGCCCCAATCGGAAGCGGTGATGGCCGCACCGCGCGCGTCGCGATAGGCCATGGCTTCCGCCCGTACGATGCCGAATTGCCAGATGCCTGAATCCGGGATCCTGCCATAGGTGAGCTCGGCCACGCGCGCGATGGTCAGGCCGTAGTCGCGCGGATCGACCGCTTCGCGGCGAGCCTGCCACCAGTCGAGCTCGAGACGCGCGGCCTCCTCGACATCGAACGCCGTGGGCGCCGCGGAGGAAAGCTCTCCATAGTAGACGATCAGCGGCGGCAGCGCCGCGTCGGCCTCCTGCCGCGAGCGTGTCGGCTGGAATGTCCTGGCTGCCTCGGCGGCGCTGATCGCGATCCGCAGGCCCTTCAGTGGCGAAAAGCCGAATTGCGTTCGTGTGGATTCGTAGAGGTGATAAAACAGCGCGCCATATCGCTCTTCGTAATAGTCGCGCCACATCGCCGTCTCGAGCCGCGCCATCTCGGCCGGATCGAAGGCGCGCAGATCCGCATGGCGAGGCCAGGCCACGTAGCCGGCCAGCAGCGCCGAGACGATGACGGCCGCGACGAGTAGCCTCTTCAAGTGCATGGCAGCACCTTCCGACGGGGACGGCCATTGTATCAGCACCACAGCTACGGCTAGTCTGTGTCGAAGTTTTCGTGGCGGCGGCCGAATGATGCCAACTTCGTTCATGCCGCGGCGCGACAGAAGCAGAACCGAGGGAGGAGCGCATGCGCAGATTTCTGCTTGTAGCAGGCCTGTTTGCCCTCGCCGTCGGGCTGCTCTGGATCGGACAGGGAACGGGCACCGTTCCCTGGCCGCGATCGAGCTTCATGGTCAACCAGCTGCAATGGGCCGGCTATGGCGCCGCCATGGCCGGCTTCGGGCTGGTGCTGATCTGGCAGAGCAACCAATAGAAGAAACCAGGGAATACAAGCATGACATCCAGCCGGTTCGATCTCCGCGGCAAGGTCGCGATCGTGACGGGAGGCAATGGCGGCATCGGTCTCGGCCTCGCCCACGGACTGGCCGACGCGGGCGCCGACATCGCCGTGGTCGGACGCAACGAAGCCAAATCCGCCGCTGCCGTGGCCGACCTCAAGGCGCGCGGCGTGAAGGCGATCGCGGTCGCCACTGACGTAACCGACAAGGTGGCGGTCGCTGCCATGATCGACCGTGTCGTCAAGGAGTTCGGCCGGATCGACATCCTCATCAACAATGCCGGCATGAGCATCCGCAAGCCGCCGCACGAGCTCGAGCTCGACGAGTGGAACAAGGTGATCGACACCAACCTCACCAGCGCCTTCGTGTGCTCGAAGCTCGCCTATCCGGCGCTGAAGGCGTCCGGCAACGGCAAGGTGATCAACATCGGCTCGATGATGTCGATCTTCGGCGCGAGCTTCGCAACCGCTTATGCGGCGAGCAAAGGCGGCATCGTGCAGTACACGCGCGCCTGCGCCAATGCCTGGGCGCCCGACAACATCCAGGTCAACGCCATCCTGCCGGGCTGGATCGACACCGACCTCACGCGCGGCGCGCGGCAGCAGGTTGCAGGTCTGCACGAACGGGTGCTGGCGCGCACGCCTGCGGGCCGCTGGGGCGACATCGACGACTTCGCCGGCATCGCGGTGTTCCTCGCCTCGCCCGCCTCGAACTTCGTCACGGGCACCGCGATCCCCGTCGACGGTGGATTCTCGGTCATGGCGTGAGGCGCCACGCTCCATGAAAATAGCCCCGGCGCGAAGGCCGGGGCTATCGAATGTCGTGGACGTGGACGAGCGTCAGTATTTCGCGACGACTGGGCTTCCCCAGTTGAAGCGATAATTGATGCCGGCGCGCACGATGTTGTCGGTGAGATGGGTCGACTGGAAGGTACAGCACCCCGTCGCAGTCGCCTGGAAGAACCCCTTGCTGCCCAAATCCATATAGAGGTATTCGACCTTCGCCGACCAGCTTGGCGCAAAGGCCCATTCGACACCGGCGCCAGCGGTCCAGCCGGCAAACGTCTGTGTCTCCGTGGCTCCGATACCAGCCGGCGAACCGGCGGCAGCCGTCGGATCGAACTCATGGATACGCAAATCCGCGAAAGCGCCACCCGCGGTGCCGTACAGCAGCACAGTCGGTGTGACAGTGAAGCCGACGCGGCCGCGGATCGTCGCGATCCAGCTCTGCGACACGTCTTCCCTGAAGGTCGGCACGAACGGCGGGCTCACCAGGTTGGAGCTACCCGTCTTGCCAGACCACGATCCGTCCCCCTCGATGCCGAACACCCACCGGTCGCGCTGATAGTTACAACCGATCGTTCCACCGACCAGGCCTCCGTTGACGTCGCCTGAAGTCTTGAGGGCTCCGGCAGTCCCATTGTCCAGGCCATTGTTCGTACCGTTGCTGATCGCGCGATCACGGCCCCAGGACCAGCCACCTTCCACGCCGACATAGCAGCCGGTCCAATTGTACACCGCGACCGGCGGTGGCATGGGGGGAGCCTTGACCGCCATGTCGGCTGCGCAGGCCGCGCCCGTCGCCGCGAACAGAAGTGACATTTCGGCAGCGAAAGCCATTGCCGTTTTCATCGATGTCCCCTTCGGAAAAAAACTGCGAGAAATGGAATCGTGTCGATGAGGCAGCTTATGCATCGCCAATTTGGACGGCGATGACGAACTAGCGGTTCCCGCTGGTTTCCAGGCGCTATTCGGGAAAACGTGACATTTCCGGTACGCAAAGGTCGGCAACGCTGACCCATGCACGTCCTAGGATCGGAGTCCTGTCGCAGGCAAAGAAGCCTCGGCATCGGAGTTGAGCTTCCGCAATGTCCTGCGGAAAAAAAGAAGCCCCGGCAATGCCGGGGCTTTTGAATTTGGGTCGTGATGGTTTTTTGTCGCTTGCTTGGTCGTTTCGTTGACGTCCTCAGTAGCGCGCGATGACCGGCGCGTCGAACTTGTAGCTGGCGCGCACGACGGCCCACTGGATGTCGCGCGGCTTGGCATCGAAGGTGTAGTTCCCCGAGGTGCCGCCGAGCTGATAGGTCTGGCTGCCGAAGGCCGCGTAATTGTATTCGAGGCCGACGATCCAGTTGCGGGTGATGCCGTATTCCCAGCCGGCGCCGACGGTCCAGCCGTTGGCCCAGTGGGTCTGACCGCCCGAGCCCGTCGCCGGGCCAACGGTGTCGCTGACGTTGAGACGGTTGTTCACGCCGGCATAGCCGCCCTTGATGTAGAACAGATTGTTCTGCACGGCGAAGCCGGCACGGCCCACGACCGTCGCGAGCACGTTGGCGCGCCAGGTGAAGATGTCGTCGCCAGCACCGAAGGCGGTGTTCACGACCGTGCCCTTGTTGTCGAGGCCGGAGATCGTGCCTTCCACGCCGAACACGTAGTTGTTGGCCTGCCAGTTGTAGCCGATCTGCGCGCCGCCCATGATGCCCGCGCTGCGCTGACGATAGCCCTGTCCCGGAACGAGGTCGCCGAACGGCGCGCCGGTCCCGTTGTTGATGAACTGCTCGTTGGTCCAGGCGCCACCGATGTGGCCGCCGACATAGAAACCGGTCCAGTTGAACAGCGGCTCGACATAGACGGGCGCCTTCGTGTAGCGCGCACCGAGATCGGCGGCGGAGGCAGCGCCGGTCGAAACCAGAGCGGTCGTGCAGGCGAAGGCGGCAATCAATTTGTTACGCATGGTACACCCCGTGTCCTTTGATGGGCGCACGCTCACACGCAGGTCTTACTCAAATTTGAATCAAGAAAGTTAAGATGCCGGATTGCCACATAGTGCGCCGTGAATCCGTTTGCGCTGTTGCTCGCGCGCAACGCACCGCGCGCGATTTAACGCGGCATTATCCCTACCACCTGCTTGCATTACAGTGCAGGCGCGGCCTTCGACTGCACATGCTCGGGCCGCACGCCGATGGCCAGGAAGCGCGCGGGGATGCCTTGCAACCACGGCACGGCGGTGAGGACGCGCAGGACCAGCGGCGCCTTCAGCGGCCGATCGCCGCCCTGCAAGGCGCCGCTGATGATGTTGTTCTGCACGATCACCTGCATCGTCTGCGTCATCCGCACCGGGAACGCTCGGCGGCGCCGCACCGCATCGAGCTCATCCTCGGAGGGGCAGCCGCGCTGAAGCTTGTCCGCAAGCAGGTTTGCAGTCGCGACTGCGTCCTGCACGGCGAGATTGACGCCGACGCCGCCGACCGGCGACATCGCATGCGCGGCATCGCCGATGCACAGCAATCCTGGCCGCGTCCAGCGGCTCAGGCGATTGATCGCGACGGTAAGCAGCTTGACGTCGTCAAAACTCTTCACGTCGGCGATGCCGGATCTGAGGATCGGCGCCATGCGCACGACGTCGTCGAGCAGCGCCTGCAATCCCCTCGCCCTCACCGCATCGTATTGTCCCTTGGCGATGACATAGGCGCATTGCCAATAGTCGCCGCGGTCGAAGGTGACCATCATCTTGCCGGGCTCGATGCGCGCGAACAGGTTCTCGGTCTCGTCCGCCCTGCGGCCGACGCGGAACCACAGCACGTCCATCGGCGCGCCGATCTCCTCGACCGCAAGACCCGCGCGCTCGCGCACGGTCGAATGCCGGCCATCACAGGCGATGGTGAGATCGGCCTCGATGTCGACCGGGCCATCCGGCGTGTTCGCGCGCACGCCAGCAATGGCGTCACCGCGGCGGATCAGGTCGACGGCTTCCGTATTCATCATCACCTTGAGCGATGCGAACCGCTTGCCGGCCTCCCGCAGGAAATTGAGGAAGTCCCATTGCGGCATGAAGGCGATGAAAGGATATTTCGTGTCAAGCCGGCTGAGATCGGCGATGCGCACCTTTGTGCCGCCGAACAGGCCGTCCATCTTCTGCAAGCGCTGATGCGGCAGCTTCAGGAAGTCGTCGATCAGGCCGAGCTCGTCCATCACCTGGAGCGTCGAGGGATGCACCGTGTCGCCGCGAAAGTCGCGGAAGAAATCCGCATGCTTCTCCAGCACCACGACGTCGATGCCGGCGCGTCCGAGCAGATAGCCCAGCATCATGCCGGCCGGCCCGCCGCCAACGATGCAGCATCGGACGTTTGTCAGCCGGTTCGGTGCTTGATTGGTTGTCATTGTGGCGCGCTGCCGCTTGGAGGATGGGGAGAAGCTTAGCCCGAGTTCCACACGACCGCAGCGGTCATTTGAGATCCGCCGGAGGCCCGCGGTACCCGTCGGTGGCCGCCGAGACAGGAATATCTGCCCTCTCTCAAACGATTGAATGCAGCGGAGAAACCATCCGCATTCGTCGATCCGCGAGCAGAAGGTTCCGGTTCCACCAGCTCTAGCGCTCCGCCCGGTCCACAAGGAACCCTCTTCGAACCGTAGCGATACGGATTTTCCTGCCGTCCGGCGTTGCCTAAGATTCGACCTAAATCATAGGCGAGATTGTAAGTTGTATCGCCGAAGAAGATCGCGTCGCTCAATGAACGCGGCACTCGAGGGAACCAGGTGGGGAAATGGCAATGGCCGAGGCGTTGCAGATCAATTTCGCGTTGTGGGGTATGATCGTCTGCGCGGCGATCAAGATCAGTCAGTTTCTGGCGGCAGGTTAGCCGAACACCATCCAGCTGATCGCGGCAAGCGCAGCGCGGGTGATGACATAGAGCCAGCAGATCATCGCGACGCCGACAGCGGTTAGATAGGCGCCGGCAAAGGCACGCTCGCGGAGCGGCGTCTTGTTGCCAGCGAATTTCTCGGCGTCCGCGCGCAAGCTGGCCTGATTAGCTATATCCGACATGTCTCACCTCCGGCGACGGAGTATGGCGCAGGAATGTTGCGTCCAGCCGACAGCAACGTGGAAAGCGCGGGGGCGGTAGCCTGGCAAAAGCAAAAAGCCCTAAAATATCTGGCGCACATTCCGCTGCCGGAACCTGCAAAAAAACGTAGCCTTGCAGGTTTTTCCCAACCCCGCCACCATTCTAAGGTTGCGCATTGTCCGAGCAGCATGCGCCCGACGGGCCGCGGGCGCTGCGTAGATCGTGGTGCACGATCGCAGGGGCTAGGCGCTCCCGAGCGTCACGACGCGGCTGATGATCGAGCGGCGTCAATTGTTGCTGCGGTTCGCCGTGCGGAAACTCTTGATCTCCGAGACACTGCCGTCACGATAAGTCAGCTCCACCGAAACGAATTGCGTGGCGGGGCCGAGCTTCATGTAGAGCGGCATGCCGGCAGTGATCGCGCTGGGATCGCGCATGTCGCAATTCGGCATCTTCAGCACTTGATTGGGCACGGCAGTGTCGATGCCGATCCGCACCTCGCGGATGGCGCAGCGGTAGGACACGAGGTGCGTGTAATAGACCAGCAGCCCATTGAACTCGCGAAATGACAGCCAGCTCGTCGCGGTCATGTCGAGGATCTTGCGCTGGTCGCGGATCAGCGCGGCCTCGGGATCGAACCTGATCGGGAACGGCCCCTGCATATCGCCGGACTGGTCAACATAGCGGACCTCGATGGTGCCGGCCTGCGCATCCGGCGGGAGCTCGATCGAGGGGTTTGGCATCCGCTTGCGGGTGCGCGGATCGAGCGTGTCGATGAAACCGGTCTCGCGGAACTCGCCCTTGCCGGCCATGCGCCAGGATATGCCGAGCGTCGGATCGGCGAAGGAGAACACCACGCTCCAGCCGCCATTGTGGCGCGAGAAGCTCGCGATCGGCGCGTTGGTGGTGTCCTCCTTCGGCACGCGCGGCACCGACACCGGCGGCAGCGCGGCGACCTTCTGCGGCGGTGGCTCGGCCGGCCGCACCGCGGCGTCCTTGGCGATGCCGCTGAGGAAGACGTCGTCGACCATCTGGTCGAAATAGACCGGCACCTGCTTGTGCCGGACGGTGTCGGCCATCTCGCTGACCATACGGCGGGTGCGCTGCGCCACCTGCACGAGGTTCTCGCCGGGCTGGAGCAGCTCCTTGGCGAAGGTGCGCGTGAACACCGAATTGGGATTGGCGTCGTCATTGGACAGACGGTCGAGCGCGGTCTGGCGGGGACCTGCCGAAAACACCGAGAACACGCCTTCGGGCAGCTGCGTCATCGGCGCGAGCCCGCCGCCGCCGGCAACCGCACGCGTGCCGGCGCGTTCGAATGGATTATTGCGACAGGCATCGAACACCAGGATCGAGGTCCGCGCCTTCTTGTTCTGGAGCCGCTCGACGATCCGGTCGGCGAGGATGGAGGCGTCGCGCACCAGCTCTTCCTGACCTTCGGTCGCTGCCGGCACGTCGGTCGGCAGCAGATAGTTCTGGCCCGCGATCTCGAAGCCGTGGCCGGCGTAGAAGAAGAACGCGGTGTCGCCGGGCTCGATCGCCCGGTCGAAAGCGAGCAGCGTCTCGGAGAATTGCTGACGGTTCTGGTTCTCGGCGACCATCACCTGGAAGCCGAGCTGCTTCAGCGTATCGCCCATGGTGCGGGCATCGTTGACGGCCTTGAGCAGCTTCGGGACGTTGCGGTAGTCGTTGTTGCCGACGACGAGCGCGACGCGCTTCTCGGCATGTGCGGGCAGCGCGACGCCGCCAAGGCTCATCGCTAGACCAAGGGCCGCCAGAATTCTGAAAAGCCGACGCGTCATCGAATAAATCCCATTGCAGAACGGCCGGTCCCCGGCTCCCTCGAACTGTCGTTCATTGAAGCCTCCGCCGCTGATGTGATAGTCGGCCGAGCCATATCGGCGGTTCAAGGGCTCCCCGCTTCGAGCGCCCCGGTTCCGTCATCTGGCCTATGGCAGATTCGGCCGGAATCTGCTTTTTCTAGGGCGTCGCGCTGCAAGCGGGGGCTGCCGTGTATCGCTGGTGTACTGACGAAGTCGAACCGCATGACCGCTTCGACTATTGGCGCGAGGTGCGGGCCAAGGGATTGTTCGGCGTCACCGCCGAGCTCGAGCGCGAACGGCGCGCGGACTTCTTCGGCGAATTCTCGCTGCGCCAGCTCGGCGGCGCCGGCCTCGTCGAGCTGAAGGCCTCGCCCTATACGGTCGAGCGCAGCGCATCCGACATCGCCTACGCCCCTGGCGATTCCATCTGCGTCTACCAGCAGCTCGGCAGCGGCGGCTGGTTCGGCGGCATGCGCGCAAGCGAGTTCGCGATTGCCAATGGCAGCTTCGCCACCAGCCATACCGACCTGCCCTACCGCACCGCGCCGCTCGCCGCCGGGGGCTTCCACCTGCGAATCGTGAAGATCCCGATGAGCAGCATCCCGGCCCAGGACAAGCGGATGCGCGAGCTCGCGCCGAAGACCTTCAACGACCACGCTTTGGCGCCCTTGCTCGCGGCCTGCTTCACCGATCTCGGCGAGGGCGCCGCGGATGAGAGCGCGACCGACGCGACCTCCCTCGTCCAGGCCCTCGCCCATCTGGCGCTGATCGAGCGCGGCATCGTGCGGCCGGGCAGCCGCCGCGGACAGGCCGCGCTGCGGACCGCCCGCCTCTCGCAGGCGCGGCACCTGATCGTGCGCCACCTGCAAAACCCAGATCTGGCGCCGGCCATGGTGTCCGACCAGCTCGGCGTGTCCGTGCGCCACCTCCACATGCTGTTCGAGGCCGCCGAGAAGAGCTTCTCGCAGACCGTGACCGACGAGCGTCTGAAACAGAGCCGCCGCCTGATGCGCGAGGCGCCGGAACGGCTGATCGCCGACATCGCGACCTCGTGCGGCTTCGAGAGCCTTGCGACCTATTACCGGGTCTTCAACGCCGCCTATGGCATGGCTCCAGGCGATTTCCGCGCCCAGGGGCCGGAGGGGCGCTAGGCGCGCCCCTTGCGGTTCCAGCCCGGCGGAAAACCCCTGACGCACCCGGTATTTGGCTAAAAACCTCAGGTTTTTTAGGGTCTTCCCGCGCCCGCTCCATTGACTTTGGCCAATTCCTGCCTATGTTCCGGGGCGACGCGGCTCAGGTCGAAGACCGATTCCTGAGCCTGGCGCTTTGTCCGCGTGAGTCAGCACCCCCAGCTTCTTTGAGAGCGCGCCGTTTCGGGGTGGAACGCGACAGCCTTATTACCCTCGATTCCGAACGGCGGTTTCGACCAGAGGCTCAATGTCCTTTTCAAATCTCGGACTGTCCGAAAAAGTCCTCGCCGCAGTAGCGGCCACCGGTTACACCAATCCCACCCCCATTCAGGAACAGGCGATCCCCCACGTCCTCGCACGCAAGGACGTGCTCGGCATCGCCCAGACCGGCACCGGCAAGACCGCGGCCTTCGTGCTGCCGATGCTCACCATCCTCGAAAAGGGTCGTGCCCGGGCGCGCATGCCACGCACGCTGATCCTGGAGCCGACCCGCGAGCTCGCGGCGCAGGTCAAGGAAAACTTCGACCGCTACGGCGCCGGCCAGAAACTCAACGTTGCGCTACTGATCGGCGGCGTCTCGTTCGGCGACCAGGATGCCAAGCTGATGCGCGGCGTCGACGTGCTGATCGCCACCCCGGGCCGCCTGCTCGACCACACCGAGCGCGGCGGCCTGCTGCTCACCGGCGTCGAGCTGCTCGTCATCGACGAAGCCGACCGCATGCTGGACATGGGCTTCATTCCCGACATCGAGCGCATCTGCAAGCTGGTCCCCTTCACGCGGCAGACCCTGTTCTTCACCGCGACCATGCCGCCGGAGATCCGGCGCATCACCGAGGCCTTCCTGCACAACCCGCAGAAGGTCGAAGTCTCCCGCCCCGCCACCACCGCCGTGACCGTGACGCAGGCCCAGGTGCCCGCCGGGCGCGAGGCGCACGAGAAGCGCGAGCTGCTCCGCCGCCTGCTGCGCGAGGCCAAGGACCTCAAGAACGCGATCATCTTCTGCAATCGCAAGCGCGAGGTCGCGATCGTTCACAAATCGCTCCAGAAGCACGGCTTCAGTGTCGGCGCGCTGCACGGCGACATGGACCAGCCGGCCCGCATGGCCGCGCTCGATCAGTTCCGCAAGGGCGAGCTGCCCCTGCTCGTCGCCTCTGACGTCGCCGCGCGCGGCCTCGACATCCCCGAGGTCAGCCACGTCTTCAATTTCGACGTCCCCCATCACGCCGACGACTATGTCCACCGCATCGGCCGTACCGGCCGCGCCGGCCGCACCGGCACCGCGATCTCGATCGTGACGCCGCTCGACCAGAAGTCGATGGCCGCGATCGAGAAGCTGATCGGCCAGAGCATTCCGCGCGCCGAGGGCGACTACGAAGTCCATGCGGACTCGGGCGAGCAGAGCGAGCGTCCGCGCGGACGGGAACGCGAGCGTTCACGCGGCGGCCGCGGCAAGCCGCAGCGCGGTCGCGACCGCGAACGCAGCCATGAGCCGCGCGAGCCGCGTGGTGAGGCACGACACGCTTCTGAAAGGCCTTCAGCCGAAGCACGGCCCGCCGCTGAGGCGAGGCCCGCACGCGAGGCAAGGCCTCCGCGCGAAGCCAGGCAATCATCCGAGCCGCGTCACGGCTCGCGCCAGCAGGCCAGCAATTCGCATGTGCCGTCGATCGGCCGTCCCGAGCCACGCCGGCAGCGCGAGGCCGACACCGAGCCGGGCGATCATTCGCACCTGCCGGCGTTCCTGCTCCGGCCAGTGCGCTCTTCGCCCGCCGGCGCTTGAAGCGCGATGCTTCAGGTTGGTTGAGACAGACGTCCACACACTTTTTCAGATGCATTCGTGAACGTATATTTACGGGTCGTTCACGATCGTCCGTTAGCCTACGAACATAATTTAAGCATTGCAGTGATCGGCCGCGTACCGATCGCCGTGGGGTATGTTCTGTGGTCAAGGTGCTCGACGAACACGAACGCACGATGGCGTTCGCCGAGGTAGCGCTCGGTCAGATCCGATCGCTTCGGCAGACGGCAATTCCCCGCAATTACGAGATCTGGTACGTGTACGCCACCGGCTACAACGCGCCGCTCAACAAGATCATCAACGAGACGCTGGCGCGCAACGGCAAGCTGACCGAAGCCGATCTCGAGCAGATCTACGAGACCTATCTCTCCCACATCAAGACCACCGACCGCATCGACAAGGTCGGCGCGCGCGTCATCGGCGAGATCGACGACGTGATGAAGGTCCTGGGCGAAGCGCTCGGAATGACCGGTTCCTACGATGCCAGCCTGTCGGGCGCGACCGCGAAGCTGGCCTCGGCCAAGAACCGCGACCAGGTCAAGGCGATCGTCGAGACGCTGCTGCGCTCGACCAGCGAGATGCGCGAGACCAACAAAGCGCTGGAAGACCGGCTGACGCTGTCGAAGAACGAGATCAGCAACCTCCAGCAGAGCCTGGAGGCGATCCGCGCCGAGAGCCTGACCGATCCGCTCACCGGCCTCGGCAACCGCAAATATTTCGACCGCATGATCGGCATGGCCGTGCAGAGCGCGCTGGCGAGCGGCGAGCCGTTGTCGCTGCTGCTGTTCGACATCGATCACTTCAAATCGTTCAACGATTCCTACGGCCATCTCACCGGCGACCAGGTGCTGCGGCTCGTCGGCCTGTCGCTGAAGCAGACCATCAAGGGCCAGGACATCACCGCGCGCTATGGCGGCGAGGAATTCGCGGTCGTGCTGCCCAACACGGCGCTGCGCCAGGCCCTCACCGTGGCCGATCACATCCGCCGTGCCGTGATGGCGAAGGAATTGAAGAAGAAGTCCACCGGCGAGATCCTCGGCCGCGTCACCATCTCCGTCGGCGTCTCCATGCTCAAGGAAGGCGACGACACCGACGCGCTGATCGAGCGCGCGGATGCCTGCCTCTACGCCGCCAAGCGCAACGGCCGCAACCGCGTGATCTGCGAAGCCGATCCGGAGTTCGCCGTCGAGAGCCACAGCCGCGTGGCCTGAGGCGGCTCGTCGCGCGCTTGACTTTCCAATCTGCCGAACGACATCTTCCTCGCTGCCTGAGCATCGAGGATTTGTCGTCGTGGCCAACAATCCGCATGACTTTCACACGCCGCAGCCGTCCTACACCAGGGACGAGCTGCTGAGATCGAGCGAAGGCGGCTATTTCGGCCCGGGCAACGCGCAATTGCCGGCGCCGCCGATGCTGATGATGGACCGCATCACCGAGATCAGCCTGGACGGCGGCACATACGGCAAGGGCCACATCGTCGGCGAGCTCGACATTGTCCCGGGCCACTGGTTCTTCGACTGCCACTATCGCGGTGACGCGATGATGCCAGGAAGTCTCGGCCTGGACGCGATGTGGCAGATGATCGGCTATTGGCTCGGTTGGTCGGGCTCACCGGGCAAGGGCCGCGCCATCGGTGTCGGCGAAGTCGAGGTCACGGGCGCCATCACGCCGCAGACGCGCTCCGTGCGCTACGAGGTCGCCATGCGCATGGTCCGGCGCGGCAAGCTGGTGCTCGGCATTGCCGATGGCCGTGTGGTTGCGGATGGCGTCAGCGTGTTCGTAGCGAAGGATATGCGGGTTGGTTTGACGAAAGCCGCGGACTAATTCTCAGGTCTCGTAGGATGGGCAAAGGCGCATCGCGCCGTGCCCACGACTTCTCGCGATGACAATCCTAATCGTGGGCACGCTCCGCTTTGCCCCCTACCGCACCGTCTTCTTGGCTGCCTTGTCGGCCGACCGCTTCTTCGCTGCGGCTCTCTTCGGCGCGGCCTTCTTCGCAGTCTTCTTCGCCGCCACCTTCTTCCGCTTCGGCCGCTTCTTCACCTTGGCGCGCTGGGCCGCGGCGAGCGCCGCCCT
This sequence comes from Bradyrhizobium genosp. SA-4 str. CB756, assembly GCF_000473125.1. Classification (NCBI taxonomy): domain Bacteria; kingdom Pseudomonadati; phylum Pseudomonadota; class Alphaproteobacteria; order Hyphomicrobiales; family Nitrobacteraceae; genus Bradyrhizobium; species Bradyrhizobium genosp. SA-4. The sequence continues at coordinate 3,395,754 of NZ_KI421499.1, forward strand.
TGCCCATTGCGCAAGCTCGGCGGAATCGTCGAACAGCCGCGCCGGCAGCTCCCAGTAGGAATTGACCGTCACGGTCTTGGCGCGGGTCGAGTACTGGAACGGCTTTGACCCCTCGGCCTCAAATTCCGGAATGGTCACCTCGTCGGCGCGGAAGAACAGGCCGGCCCGCAGGGACAGCGCAAAGTTGGTGCCGTCGGCGGAGATGCCGTAGCCGGAGAACATTTTTCGGATGGTGACGGGACCGAAATCGGCGAACAGGTCGATCAGGAATTCGCGGTCCATTGGACTCCCCCGCCGTCGTCCTCGCGAACGCGGGGACCCATAATCACAGGGAGGAGTTTAGCGAAGACTGGCAGCTAAGAAAGCGTGGTACTGGTACCGCACGTCACCGCTAGATCACGCGGTATGGGTCCTGGCGTTCGCCAGGACGACGGCGGAGCGAGAGGAGAAAGCTGGGCTTACCCGTCGATCTTCGCCGGCCGCAACTCGACCGACTCGCCGCAGCCGCAGGCGGAGATCTGGTTGGGGTTGTTGAAGACGAACTGGGCCTGCATCTTGTCGGCCTTGTAGTCCATCTCGGTGCCGAGCAGGAACAGCACGGCCTTGGGGTCGACCAGGATCTTGACGCCCTTGTCCTCGACGACCTCGTCGGTCGGGCGGATCTCGTGGGCGTATTCGACCGTGTAGGACTGGCCGGCACAGCCGCCGTTCTTCACGCCGACACGCAGGCCGACGATCTCGGAATCGGCGCGCTGGGTCAGCTCGGTGATGCGCTGGGCAGCGGCATCGGTCAGCCGCATCACCTGCGGGCGGGGCCGCCGGGGCTTTGGTGTCGAAGCTGATGTTGCCTGGGTCATGTTATCTATGTGGTCCGTTGCGGAGCGAATTCAATGCGGGCCGAGACCGTCACCACATGTTGAGCACGAGGCGGGCCTCGTCGCTCATGCGTTCCGGCGACCATGCGGGCTCCCAGACCACCTTGACGTCGACCACGCCGACGCCGGGGACGCTGGCAACCGCGTTCTCGACCATGGTCGGCAGCTCGCCGGCGGCCGGACAGTTCGGCGTCGTCAGGGTCATCAGCACGTCGACCGAGCGATCATCCTTGATCTCGACCTTGTAGATCAGGCCAAGCTCGTAGATGTCGGCCGGGATTTCCGGATCGAACACGGTCTTGAGGCCGGCGATGATCTCGGTGGTCAGGCGCTCGGTCTCCTCCGGCGGCAGCGCCGAGAGAGTCTCCATCGGATTGGCTTTGATTTCGGCCGTGTCACTCATGCGAACAAATCCCGCGCCTTGAGCAGCGCCTGTGCCAGATGATCGACTTCTTCCCGCGTATTATACATGCCGAACGAGGCCCGGCAGGTGGCGGTCACGTTGAACCGCTCTAAAAGCGGCATCACGCAATGCGTGCCGGCGCGCACCGCGATGCCCTGGCGGTCGATCACGGTGGCGACGTCATGGGCGTGCGCGCCCTTGAGCTCGAACGAGATCACCGGCCCCTTGCCGCGGGCCGTGCCGATCAGCCGCAGCGAATTGATCTCGCGCAGCTTCTCCTGGGCGTAGGCAGTCAGGTCGGCTTCGTGCGCGGCGATGCGCTCCTTGCCGATCGAATTGACGTAGTCGATGGCAGCGCCAAGCCCGACGGCCTCGACGATCGCGGGCGTGCCCGCCTCGAACTTGTGCGGGGGATCGCCATAGGTGACGATCTCGCGCGAGACCTCGCGGATCATCTCGCCGCCGCCGTTGTAGGGGCGCATCGCGACGAGGTGGTCGTACTTGGCCCAGAGCACGCCGATGCCGGTCGGACCGTACACCTTGTGCCCGGTGAAGACGTAGAAATCGCAACCGAGATCCTGGACGTCGACGGGCAAATGCACCGCGCCCTGGCTGCCGTCGACCAGCACCGGGATGCCGCGGGCGTGGGCAATTCTGACGACGTCCTTGACCGGCACGATGGTGCCGAGCGCGTTCGACATCTGCGTGATCGCGACCAGCTTGGTCTTCGCGGTCAGCAGCTTCTCGAACTCGTCGATGAGGAAATTGCCCTCGTCGTCGACCGGCGCCCACTTGATCACGGCACCCTGGCGCTCCCTAAGGAAATGCCAGGGCACGATGTTGGAGTGATGCTCCATGATCGAGAGGACGATCTCGTCACCGTCCTTAATGTTCGGGCTACCCCACGAAGACGCGACCAGATTGATCGCCTCGGTCGCGTTGCGGGTGAAGATCACTTCCTCGGTCCGCGCAGCATTGATGAACTGCGCCACCTTGGCGCGGCCACCCTCATAGGCTTCGGTCGCAGCGTTGGCGAGGTAATGCAGGCCGCGATGCACGTTGGCGTATTCGGACTGATAAGCCTGCGTCATCCGGTCGAGCACGGACTTCGGCTTCTGCGCCGAGGCGGCGTTGTCGAGATAGACCAGCTTCTTGCCGTAGACTTCCAGGGCGAGCGCTGGAAAGTCCTCGCGCACGCGCGCGACGTCATAGGCGCCGTTCTTGACTGCGGGATGGGTGCTCATGACCGCCGCTCCAGCCAGCGCTCGGCGATGCCGATCACGTGCTCGCGCAATCCGTCATCAGCGATCTGCTCGATCGCCTCACCGACGAAAGCCTGGATCAGCAGCGCCTGAGCCTGCTTCTCCGGCAGACCGCGCGCCTTCAGATAGAACAGCAGGCTGTCGTCCAGCGCGCCGGCGGTAGCGCCGTGGCCGCAGGAGACGTCGTCGGCAAAGATCTCGAGCTCGGGCTTGTTGTCGGCCTCGGCCTCGTCCGAGAGCAGCAGCGCCCGGGTCATCATCTTGCCGTCGGTCTTCTGCGCATCGGGACGGACGATGATGCGGCCCTGGAACACCGAATGGGCGCGATCGTCGATCACGGCACGGAAGACCTCGCGGCTGACGCAGTTCGGCACGGCATGATCGACCACCAGCGTGGTGTCGCCATGCTCGGTCTTCTGCAACAGGTTGACGCCATTGGCGGAGAGCTCGCTGCCCTCGCCTGCCAGCGTGATGAAGCCCTGCAGGCGGCTGACGGCTGCGCCGGTGGTCATGTTGAAGAAGTTCAGCTTGGTGTTGGCGCCGACGGTGACGAATTGCGAGGTGACGTTCACCGCGTCAGGCGCGTCGTCCATCAAACGGATATGGGCGATGTCAGCGTCATCGCCAATCCAGAGGATCACCGCATCGTTGACCTGGTAGCCGCTCGCCTTCCCGGCCGCGACGAAGCTCTCGACGATTGTGGCGCGCACGCCTTTGCCAATCCGCAGATGCGAGCGAGTGAACGCGGACGCGCCAGCCGCGGTCGCAATGTGGATGACCTGGATAGGCGCAGACAGCTGCGTGCCGTCGGCCACCGAGACCACCACGCCATCCGTCGCCATCGCCGCATTGAGCGAGATCACCGCATCGGTCGCGGCGGTCTGGAGCAGATCGCTGGTGGCGGGATTTGCCTCGTTCGCCAGCACCTCGCGCAGCGTCCTGAGGCTCGCTTCGGACGAGAGTGCCTTGACGTCGGAGAGATCGGCCACGAACGCACCGTCGACCAGCACCAGCTTGCGGGCGCCTGCGATCGCATGCGCCTTCACGGCCTCCGCGGCAGCTTTGAGCGCAGCCGCATCGGGGCTGGCCGCCAGCGGCAGCACCTCGCCGACCAGCGCGCGCAGATCGGTATATTTCCATTCCTCGATCCGGCGATGCGGCAGGCCGAGACGCTCATAGGTCTCGAACGCCTCGCGGCGGCCGGCGATCACGGACGGCGAACCCGGCAGGCGGCCTTCGGCGCTGGCGAAGAGATCGCTCACCGCGCGGCCGTTCCCGGTCTTTGCCACAGCAACGTTCATCGCAAAAATCCTTACGCGTCCTCGAACTGGGCGTAGCCGGACGCCTCCAGCTCCAGCGCCAGATCCTTGGCACCGCTCTTCACGACCCGACCGCGCGACATCACATGCACAAAATCAGGCACGATGTAGTTCAGCAGCCGCTGATAGTGGGTGATCACGACCATCGCGCGCCCAGGCGAGCGCAGCGCGTTGACGCCGTCGGCGGCGATGCGCAGCGCGTCGATGTCGAGGCCGGAATCCATCTCGTCGAGGATGCACAGGCTCGGCTCGAACAGCGCCATCTGAAGCACCTCGTTGCGCTTCTTCTCGCCGCCCGAGAAGCCGACATTGACGCCGCGCTTGAGCATGTCCTGCGGGATGTTCAGCGACTTCGAGACCTCGCGGACCTTCTTCAGGAAGTCCGGGGTGGAATATTCGCTCTCGCCGCGCGCCTTGCGCTGCGCGTTCAGCGCGGTGCGCAGGAACGTCATGGTGGCGACGCCGGGAATCTCGACCGGGTACTGGAAAGCCAGGAACACGCCCTTCGCGGCACGTTCGTCCGGGTCCATCTCCAGGAGATCCTCGCCCTTGAACAGGATCTGGCCGTCGGTGACCTCGTAGCCGGGCTTGCCCGCGATGACGTGCGAGAGCGTCGACTTGCCGGAGCCGTTCGGCCCCATGATCGCGTGCACCTCGCCCTCGTTCACGGTCAGCGTCAGCCCGTGGAGGATCTCACGCTCCTCGACACGAACCTTGAGGTCTTTCACTTCAAGCAAAGCCATCGTGGTATCCAGTCTATTCAATTGATGTTGGAGCGCCTCAGCGCGCCGCGAGGATCGGCGATCAGCCGACCGACCCTTCAAGCGAGATCGAGATCAGCTTCTGCGCTTCCACCGCGAATTCCATCGGCAGTTGCTGCAGCACGTCCTTGACGAAGCCGTTGACGACGAGGCCGACAGCCTCTTCCTGCGAAAGGCCGCGCTGGATGCAGTAGAACAGCACGTCCTCGGAGATTTTCGAGGTCGTCGCTTCGTGCTCGAACGTTGCCGACGAGTTCTTGGCTTCGATGTACGGCACGGTGTGCGCGCCGCATTTGTCGCCGATCAGCAGCGAGTCGCAGGCCGTGAAGTTACGCGCGCCGGTCGCTTTCCGGTGCGCGGTGACGAGACCGCGATAGGTGTTCTGCGACTTGCCCGCCGCGATGCCCTTGGAGATGATGCGGCTCGACGTGTTCTTGCCGAGATGGATCATCTTGGTGCCCGAATCGACCTGCTGGAAGCCGTTCGAGATCGCGATCGAGTAGAACTCGCCGCTCGAATTATCGCCACGCAGGATGCAGCTCGGGTACTTCCAGGTGATCGCCGAGCCGGTTTCGACCTGGGTCCAGGAGATCTTGGAACGATCACCGCGGCAGTCGCCACGCTTGGTGACGAAGTTGTAGATGCCGCCCTTGCCTTCCGAATTGCCCGGATACCAGTTCTGCACCGTCGAATATTTGATCTCGGCGTCATCGAGCGCGACCAGCTCGACCACGGCCGCGTGCAGCTGATTCTCGTCGCGCTGCGGCGCGGTGCAGCCCTCGAGATAGGAGACGTAGGAGCCCTTGTCCGCGATGATCAGCGTGCGCTCGAACTGGCCGGTGTTGCGCTCGTTGATGCGGAAATAGGTCGACAGCTCCATCGGGCAGCGCACGCCCGGCGGCACGTAGACGAACGAGCCGTCGGAGAACACCGCCGAGTTCAGCGTCGCATAGAAATTGTCCGAGGTCGGAACCACGGAGCCGAGATATTTCTGCACCAGCTCAGGATGCTCGCGGATCGCCTCCGAGATCGGCATAAAGATCACGCCGGCCTTCTTGAGCTCCGCCTTGAAGGTGGTCGCAACCGAGACCGAATCGAACACCGCGTCGACCGCGATCTTGCGGCGGGCGGGATCTTCCTCGCCCACCTTGGGCTCGACGCCTTCGAGCATGGCAACTTCCCGCAAGGGAATGCCGAGCTTCTCGTAGGTCTTCAGGATCTCCGGATCGATCTCGTCGAGCGAGGTGACCGTCTTCTTCGGCTTCGGCGCCGCGTAATAGTAGATGTCCTGGAAGTCGATCTTGGGATACTCGACGCGCGCCCAGGTCGGCTCGGTCATGGTCAGCCAGCGCCGATAGGCCTCCAGCCGCCACTGGAGCATCCAGGCGGGCTCGTTCTTCTTCTGCGAGATGAATTTTACGATCTCTTCCGACAGCCCCTTGGGGGCCTTCTCGGAGTCGATCAGGGTTTCAAACCCATAACGATACTGGTCGACGTCGATGCGCTTCACGCGCTCGACCGTCTCTTGTACGGCTGGCATTCCATCCTCCGCTCGCGGTTTCAAGGACCGCGGTGGATCAAACTCGGACGAGTATTACGATGTTTTCTGGCCGAAAGCACGTGCTTAGAACCGTTCAAGCCGTGTTTCGTCGCTTACGCTCTAAGTAGGGTATTACCCAGCTTTCGCCAAGCCTCTAACGCCCTATTGATGTCATTTGGCTCCGTGGACCAGCCCAGACTGAGACGCACCGCTCCCTGGGCCACGGTGGCATCATACCCCATGGCTGACAGTACGTGGGACGGCTGGACCTTGCCGGACGAGCAGGCGGAGCCAGAGGAGACAGCGACTCCTTCGAGGTCGAAGCCGATCACTGCAGTCTCGGCCTTCAGGCCGGGTGCGGTGAAAAGGACCGTGTTTGGCAGCCGCTCCACGTCGTCGGCAAAGATGGTGCCTCCGGCGACGCCGCGAAGTCCATTTTCCAAGCGATTCCTGAGGGTTGTCATCCGCTCCACATCTTCCGGGAGAGTCTGAAGCGCCGCCCTCACCGCCGCACCGAACCCGGCGATGCCTGCGACGTTCTCGGTTCCCGCGCGGCGGTTCAGCTCCTGCCCGCCGCCGCGCAGCACCGGCTCCAGTCCGGCGATTCCCTCGGCGACGACCAGCGCGCCGACGCCCTTTGGGCCGCCGATCTTGTGCCCAGAAAAGGTCGCAAGGTCCGCGCCTACCGCGTTAATATTGAAAGCAATTTTGCCGAGCGCCTGGATCGCGTCGACATGCAGGAGGCCGCCGGCCTCGTGGACGATCCGCGCCGCTTCAGCGACCGGCTGAACCGCGCCGGTCTCGTTGTTGGCCGCCATGATCGAGACCAGCGCCGGCGGACCGTCGCCCAGCTGTTCCTTCAGATGATCGAGGTCGATCACGCCCGAGCGCGTGACCCGGATTTGACCGATTCTATTGGCCTGGAATCGGCCGCCTGCCAGCACCGAGGCATGCTCGATCGCCGAGACCAGCAGCCGTTCGACAGGACCGCCAGACGGACTCTTCAGGCCCGGCGCGAGCGCCAGCGCGTTGGCTTCGGTTCCAGCGGAGGTGAAGACGACGTTCCGCGGCAGCGCACCGGTGGCCGCTGCAAGCGCGCTCCGTGCCTCCTCGACCAGCCGTCGCGCCTCGCGCCCCTCGGCATGAACCGACGACGGATTGCCGATCAGGTCCCAGGCAGCGAGCATCGCGGCCCGCGCTTCAGTGCGGAGCGGCGTGGTCGCATTCCAGTCGAGATAAACGCGGCGCGGCATTGAGTATTATGTTACCTTGTTTTCCGAGGCCTGGTCGGCTCGCCTCGCCGCCCCGACATGGGCCGCCGCCACGCTCTTGGCAACCGTGATTCCGAAACCGCGGTCGGCGATGACGCCGCCATGACGCGCTAACGTCTTGAGCGCATTGACTGATGTTGAAGATGCTTGCTTTTTGCCCCGCAGCCTATGTTAGAACGCGGCCGTCAAGTCACCGCGCGCCAATCGCGCATCACCGCGAGGCGCACGCCTTCTCATCCTTCATTCGCGCTTCGTCGGCATCAAAGTCGATGAAGCCACAATCGGTTGATTGCCGAGGAACCTCGCTCCAGCACATCAATCAAGAGATCATCGATGCCTGAAGTCATTTTCGCCGGCCCTGCTGGCCGTCTCGAAGGCCGCTATCACCCGGCCAAGCAGAAGAACGCGCCGATCGCGATGATCCTGCATCCGCATCCGCAGTTTCACGGCACGATGAATCATCAGATCGTGTACCAGTGCTACTACGCCTTCGCGCATCGCGGCTTCTCGGTGCTGCGCTTCAACTTTCGCGGCGTCGGCCGCAGCCAGGGCTCGTTCGACCACGGCACCGGCGAATTGTCGGATGCGGCCGCCGCGCTCGACTGGGCGCAGACCATCAATCCCGAGGCACGCGCCTGCTGGGTCGCCGGCTTCTCCTTCGGCGCCTGGATCGGCATGCAGCTCCTGATGCGCCGTCCCGAGGTCGAGGGTTTCATCTCGATCGCGCCGCCGGCCAATCTCTACGACTTCTCGTTCCTCGCACCCTGCCCCTCGTCCGGCCTGATCGTGCATGGCGAGAAGGACGCAGTGGTGCCGCCGAAGGACGTCAACACGCTGGTCGAGAAGCTGAAGACGCAGAAGGGCATCGTGATCGACCAGCAGATCATCCCCGGCGCCAACCACTTCTTCGACGCCAAGCTCGAGCCGCTGATGGAGACCATCACGGCGTATCTCGACATGCGCCTCGCCAACGTCCGATAAGAACGATATGGCCGCGTTCGTAGCCCTGCTGCGCGCGGTCAATGTCGGAGGCACCGGCAAGCTGCCGATGACCGAGCTCAAGGCGATGTACGAAGAGCTCGGTTTTGGAGCCGTGCGCACCTACATCGCCAGCGGCAATGTGGTCTTCACCAGCCGCAAATCGGAATCCGCAATCAAGGCCGCACTGGAAAAGCGCTTGCACGCCTTCGCCGGCGCGCCGGTCGGTGTGCTCGTGCGCAGCGCCGCCGAGATGGCAGAGGTTCTGGCTGGCAACCCGTTTTCCAAAATGGCGCCCAACCGCACGGTCGCGATCTTCCTCGACAAGGCGCCGCCCGCCGATACGCTCGCCGGAATTCGCGGTCAGAAGGACGAAGAGGTCAAGCTCGGCCGCCGCGAGATCTACGTGCATTACGGCGACGGCATGGGGACGTCAAAACTCGCGATCCCCGCCGCCAAGACCGGCACCGCGCGCAACATGAACACCATCGCCACCCTGGCGAAGATGGCCGCGGAGCTTTAGGCCAGCTTGAGCGCGGTAATCCCCATCAGCACCAGCACGATACCTACGAGCTTCATAGCGCTGAGCGTTTCCCCGAACAGCACGACTCCCAACAGGAACGTGCCGGCAGCCCCGATGCCGGTCCACACCGAATAGGCAACGCCGACTTCGAGCACCTTCAGCGCGCGCCCGAGCAGGAACACGAAGGCTGCGAGCAGCACCAGCGAAGCGATGCTCCAGCCGATGCGCGTGTAGCCTTCTGCGTACTTCATCGAGATCGCCCAGCCCACATCGAGCGCGCCGGCGATCACCAGCATCAGCCAGGCCAAAGACTGCGACATCGGCTGTGCTCAGGCAGCAAGCTTGAGCAGATGCGCATCGTGCCGCACGAGGAAAGCGCGGAGCAATTGCGGATAGTCTTCGCCGACGGCAGTGCGTACGCTCGGGCGCTTTGCGAGCTCGGCGCGCCAGGCGCGGACCTTCGGCACATCCCTAAAGATGCCATGCTCGGCCAGCTCGTCGAACAGATCGAAATAGCGAAAGACCGGCGCGAACACCGCATCGACCAGGCTGAACGCTTCGCCAGCGAAATAAGGCCCTGCGCCGAGCGCGGCTTCGACGCGCGCGAACTTCGCGACAAGCGCCTGGCGCTTGCTTTCGAAGGTCGCCGGATCCGTCGTGGTCTCCAGGCCCCAGAGATCACCGAGGATCGCCGAACCGAATTCCATCCAGGCGCGGTGCTCGGCACGCTTCAAGGCATCCGCCGGATGCAGCTTGGCGCCGGCTTGCGTCTCCTCGATGTACTCGCAGATCACGTTGCTCTCGAACAAGGCCACCTCGCCCTTGTCCGTCGTCACCACCAGCACCGGCACCTTGCCGAGCGGCGAGATCCTCAAGAACCAGTCGGGTTTGTTGGCGAGATCGATATCGATCCGCTCGAACGCAATGCCCTTCTCTTTGAGCGCGATCACGGCGCGCTGCACATAGGGGCAAAGCTTGTGGCTGATGAGTTTCAGTGAAGCGGTCATGGCAACGATCCTGGCGGTTAGATGCAACTGCATCTAATATAGATGCATTTGCATATATCCGTCAAGATCAATGCATCTGCATTGAACCAGCTTCGGTTACGGCCGAACCGGGGTCGGATTGATAGCCATTCCGATCGCGATAAAGGCGACGCAGACCGCCAGAATGGCCAGCAGGACGCGGGAACGAAACAGCCCCGGAGCCCTGCGGTGCAGCCAGCCGAAATACAGACTGTTAATCATCCAGATGACCGTCATCCCGGCCAGCAAGACCAGCACAAACAGCCAGACCGGCCGATCCGCCAGGAAGGGAAAATCCGGCGGAAGACGATCATCCAGTTTCATTGTCAGCCCCCAGGTGCCCGGTGCCCAAGATACATGGTCTTGAGCGCTCGCGCGATCAGGGCCGCGCGATCACCCCGCCGGTCATCGGCATCGGCACGCCCGTGGTCGCCGGATAGGACAGCGGCAGGCCCTTGAGGCCGCGCGCGGCGAGGAAGCCGAAGGCCTGCGCCTCGATGGCGTCGGAGGCCCAGCCCAGCGTCTCGGCCGCCTCGACGGTGGCCGAGCCCACTCGCTCGCGCAGCATGCGGAGCATGGTGAGGTTGCGGGCGCCGCCACCGCAGACGATCCAGCTCCGCGGCCGCCGCGGCAGCAGCGGTATGACGCGGGCGATCGCCGCCGCAGTGAAGGCCGTCAGCGTCGCCGCGCCATCGGCCGGCGCGACCTCGCCGAGCTTGAGCGCGGCGAAATCGTTGCGGTCGAGCGATTTCGGCGGGGGGCTTGCGAAGAACGGCAATTCCAGCGCCCGCGCGATCCAGGCGTCGTCCGCCTTGCCGAGCGCGGCGAACTTGCCCTCGGCATCGAACGCCTGGTTCATGGTGCGGTACATGAAATCGTCGAGCAGCGCATTGCCGGGCCCGGTATCGCAAGCGATCAGCGTGTCATTGCCGTCGATATAGGTGATGTTGGAGACGCCGCCGATATTGACCACGACGATCGGCCCTTCGCGCTCCAGCGAATTGGCGAGCGCGCGGTGGTAGACCGGCACGAACGGCGCGCCCTGCCCGCCCGCCTCGACGTCGGCGGCGCGGAAATCATGCATCACGGGAATATGGATCGCCCTGGCGAGCGCCGGCCCATCGCCGATCTGGACCGTCATCCGCTTCTCGGGACGGTGCAGCACGGTCTGGCCGTGAAAGCCGACGATGTCGATGTCCTCCGGTCGCATCCGGTTCTGGGCGACGAAGGCGGCGACCGCCTCGGCATGCGCCTGCGTCACCGCGCGCTCGGCCTCGGCCAGGATGCCCGGCCGGGCATCGCGCCGCGGCAGGTGCACGGCCTCGGACAGCGCCTGGCGCAGCAAATTGCGCTCCGCCGGGCCATAGGGCCGGTAGCCGGACGGTCCGAACGCCTTCACCTGTTTTCCATCGGTCTCGATCAGCGCGACATCCACCCCGTCCAGCGAGGTGCCGCTCATCAAGCCGAGTGCCGTCAACATCATCTCAAGCGGGCCTCGACGTCCCCTACCCTGACGCCTGACTTGTATCAAACAAGTACATCTTATAATGCCACAGCGCGCATTTTTGCGGCAGCCCGGCTGGCGCTGGTTCCGCAACTTGCCGCAATGATCGTAAAATAAGAATGATCAGGCACGCCGACAGATGACTGCATTTAAATCGGATTTCCTCAACACCCTGCAAGAGCGTGGATTCATCCACCAATGCTCCGATTTCGAGGGGCTGGACGCGCTCGCCGCCAAGGGCGAGGCGACCACCTATGTCGGCTACGATTGCACGGCCCGCTCGCTGCATATCGGCAACTACCTGACCATGATGATGCTGTACTGGCTCCAGCAGTCCGGCAACAAGCCGATCACGCTGATGGGCGGCGGCACCACGATGGTGGGCGATCCCTCCGGCAAGGACGAGACGCGTGCGATGCGCACCGTCGCCGAGATCGAGGCCAACAAGGAATCGATCCGCGGCGTGTTCGCAAAGGTGCTGCGCTATGGCGAGGGCAAGAGCGACGCCATCATGCTCGACAATGCGGAATGGCTGACCAAGCTGAACTGGATCGAGATGCTGCGCGACGTCGGCCGGCACTTCTCGGTCAACCGCATGCTGACCATGGACTCCGTGCGGCTGCGCCTCGAGCGCGAGCAGGAGATGAGCTTCATCGAATTCAACTACATGGTCTGCCAGGCCTACGACTTCGTCGAACTTGCCAAGCGTACCGGCTGCCGGCTCCAGATGGGTGGCTCGGACCAGTGGGGCAACATCATCATGGGCGTCGATCTCGGCCGCCGCATGGGCACGCACCAGCTGTTCGCGCTGACGACGCCGCTCTTGACCACCGCCTCGGGCGCCAAGATGGGCAAGACCGCGCAAGGCGCGGTGTGGCTCAACGCCGACCAGTTCTCGCCCTATGATTTCTGGCAGTACTGGCGCAACACCGAGGACGCCGACGTCGGCAAGTTCCTGAAGCTGTTCACGACGCTGCCAATGAGCGAGATCAAAAAGCTCGAGGCGCTCGGCGGCTCCGAGATCAACGAGGCCAAGAAGGTGCTCGCGACCGAAGCGACCGCTCTGCTGCACGGCCGCGACGCCGCGAACGAAGCCGCTGAAACCGCGCGCCGCACGTTCGAGGAAGGCGCGCTGGCCGAAAGCCTCCCGACCGTGGAAATTCCGCGCGGCGAATTGGACGCCGGCCTCGGCGTGCTCAACGCTTTCGTCAAGGCGGGCCTTGTTGCCTCCAACGGCGAGGCGCGGCGCCAGATCAAGGGCGGCGGCCTCCGCGTCAACGATGAGCCCGTGACCGACGAGAAGATGGCGCTGTCGGCCGGCAATCTGACGCCGGAAGGCGTGATCAAGCTGTCCTTCGGTAAGAAGAAGCACGTCTTGATCAGGCCTGCATAGGCGTATGAGCTTTTGATGCTTGTCAGGGCGCGCCGAAGCGCGCTCCCTGACGGGCAATGGATCAGAACACGCCCAAGAAAACGACGGCGGAAACGAGCAAGGATAGCACTGCGGGGATGCCGCAGGGCGCCGTTCGCATCGCGCTCACCGTGCTCGCGCTCTGCTTCACGCTCGCGGTTCTCGGCCGCGGGCTCGGCGACAGCTTTACCGTGTTCCTGAAGCCGATCTCCGAAAGCTTCGGCTGGGACCGCGCGCAGATCGTGTCGGTCTATTCCCTCACCTGGCTTGCGAGCGGCCTCACCGCCCCCTTCGTCGGCCGCCTGTTCGACCATTCCGGACCGCGCATCGTCTATGCGCTCGGCCTGCTGCTGCTCGGCGCGGCGTTCCTGATCGCGGCGCATGCGCAGCATCTATGGCAGTTCCAGCTCTCGATCGGCCTCTGCGTCGGCATCGGCGTCGCTTTCATCGGTATCGTGCCGAACTCGATCCTGCTCGGCCGCTGGTTCGGGCCGCGTCTGCCGACCGCGATGTCGGTGGTCTATTCGGCAATGGGCGGCGGCGTGCTGGCGCTGCTGCCGGCCTCGCAGCTCCTGATCGACCACATTGGCTGGCGCGACACCTACCAGCTGTTCGGCTTCGCAGCCTTGGGCCTGCTGGTGCCGCTGTTGCTGCTGCCGTGGCGGCTGTTCGCCGCGGGCTCGCCTCATGTCGTGAAGAAGACCGATCCGAACTTCGTCGACAATGGCTGGACGCTGCTCGGCGCGATGCGTCATCACGCCTTCTGGGCGCTGTTCTCGACCTTCTTCTTCACCGCCGTCGGAATGTATGCGATCGCCGCGCAGATCGTGGCCTATCTGATCGATGCCGGTTTCCCGCCGCTCCAGGCCGCGACCGCCTGGGGTTTTTCTGGCGTCGTGCTGGTGTTTGGAATGCTCGGCGTGTCCGCGCTCGACGGCCTGATCGGGCGCCGACCCTCGGTGCTTTTGAGTTACGCGATCTCGATCCTCGGCATCGTTCTGCTGTGGCTGCTGCAGTACTCGCCCAACATCCTGCTGCTGACCGGCTTCGTCGTCTGCTTCGGCAGCATGATGGGCTCACGCGGCCCTCTGATCAGCGCGACCGCGATGCGGATCTTCCAGGGCAAGCGCGTCGGCACCATCTATGGCACGATCTCGATCGGCAGCGGGCTGGGCTCGGCATTCGGCTCCTGGAGCGGCGGCCTGATCCACGATGCGACGCACGGCTACAACGCGTTGCTCGCCTTCGCACTTGCGAGCGTGGTGCTCGGGATGATCCCGTTCCTGATCGTGCCCGCCTTGCGGCGCTAGGTTTCGCAGGAGTAACCTAAGCGCATTCGCGTCACCGGAAAATTACGGATGGGCACGACGCGAACGCGCGCAAAAATCCGAATCGCAGGCGGCTAAAACCCCGGCATGCGGTGTTTTGTCCAACATGACGAAAATGTCAGCGCGAAAATTATGCCGGGTGGCTTGCGAGGCGGAACCGAATGCGGTCCAAGTCGCGCATTGGATGGAGGGCACAAACCAATGGACTTTCCCTATCTCGTTCGCTTTCAACCGGTTCTCTTGAGCCTGTTTCGCTTCTTCACCGGCTTGCTGCTGTTCCAGTACGGCGTCGCCAAGCTGTTCAAGTTTCCGGTGCTTCCCTACTTCGCGAACATCCCGCCGCTGATCTATGTGGCCGGTACGCTCGAGCTCGTGCTCGGAGCGCTGCTGATGATCGGCCTGTTCACGCGCCTCAGCGCTTTCATCCTCTCGGGTGAGATGGCCTTCGCTTACTTCATGGGCCACATGTTCAAGGGCGAGACGCCGGTGTTCCTGCCGCTGCTCAATGGCGGCACCGCGGCGATCCTGTTCTGCTTCGCGTGCCTCTATCTCTCGGCGGCCGGCGGCGGCTCGGTCAGCGCCGATGCGGCGATGGGCAAGAAATAACGGCTTGATCGGCGGCGCGTTCGCGCGGCGCTGACGCACGCGGTTGACGCGCAAGTAAACGACGGCACCGGCAGTTTCGCCGGTGCCGCCTACCGCGAGCCCAGCACGTTCCAGATCAGAACGAGGGCCGCGACCAGCAGCACGGACATGATGAGGCGGTGAACGAATCGATTCATTGCACGTCCGGCCAAGCCCAATCAGCACTAAAGTCTGAGAACGACGTCCACCCGCAAAAACACGGGTGCGCGGCGATGCATCGCGATTTGCCTGCACACTTGCGCATAAGGCTGCAAATGCCGTGCTGCGCGACGGGCCGTCGCATGCCTACGTTCATGATTGGTAAGAACTTCATGCTACCGATACGAGCAATAACAACCATTCCGTAGAGGCCGCGATGAAGCTGCTCAGTCACCTGAAGATCCGCACCAAGCTGACCAGCATGGTCTGCCTCGCGGCGCTCACGGTCACGGCTATCATCGGCGTATCGGCGGTGCTCAGCAAGAGCCGCATGATGGAGGACCGTGTCCAGCAAATGCGGACCGCGGTGGAACTCCTCTACAACTACGCACAATCGCTTCAGGACGAGGTCACCGCCGGCAAGCTGACGCAGGCCGAGGCGAAGGCCCAGTTCCACCAGAGCGGCCGCCGCATGAGCTTCAACGGCGGCCAGGGCTATCCCGTCGTCTACAATCCCGACACCTCGCTGTTCGTGAACGGCGCCAACCAGCAGCTCGAAGGCAAGATCACAGGCGCCATCGACTCCAATGGCGTCCTGATCGCCGACGCGATCATGAACACCGCCAATCAGAATGCCCAGGGCGGCGTGGCCTCCTACCTGTACCCTCGTCCGGGCCAGACCGAGCCGGTCCGCAAGACCGTTTTCACGCGCAAATTCGCGCCCTGGAACGTCACCATCAGCTATGGCCTCTATGTCGACGACATCGACGCCGACGTTCGCGCGCTTACGCTCGAACTCGCTGCGATCGGCATCGGCCTGATGCTGCTGATGGCGACGCTGTCCTGGCTGATCGCCCGCGACGTGCTCGGTGCGCTCGACCGCCAGAAGAACCGCATGCAGGAGATCGCCGACGGCGCCATCGACAGACCGGTCGAGGAGACCGACCGCGGCGACGAGATCGGCCGCATGGCCGAGACGCTCGAAGTGCTGAGACAGACCGCTTTGACGGCGCGGAACCTGGAGGCCGAGCAGGCCGCCAACAAGACCCGCAGCGAGCAGGAGAAGCGCGAGGCCCTGATCGCGCTCGCCGACCGCTTCGATGCCTCCGTCGGCCAGCTCGTCGGCCTGATGGCTTCGGGCTCCGGCGAGCTCGAGACCACCGCCAAGTCGATGTCGTCGACCGCCGAAGGCACCAACCGACGCGCTGCCGTGGTAGGCTCGGCCGCCACCGAAGCCAGCCAGCGCGTCCAGACCGTCGCGGCCGCCGCCGAGGAGCTCTCCTCCTCCATCACCGAGATCAGCCGTCAGGTCGCGCAGTCCGCCGAAGTGACGGGGCGCGCCGTCGACAGCGCCCGCCGCACCGACACCATCGTGCGCGCGCTCTCCGACGGCGCCCAGCAAATCGAGCACGTCGCCGAGCTGATCTCCAGCATCGCGGCACAGACCAATCTGCTCGCGCTCAACGCCACCATCGAGGCGGCACGCGCCGGTGACGCCGGCCGCGGCTTTGCCGTCGTCGCCTCCGAGGTGAAGTCGCTGGCGAGCCAGACCGCGGAGGCCACCCGCGAGATCGGCGACAAGATCGCGCAGATCCAGGGCGCCACCAGGGAGGCCGTCGACGCCATCGGCGGCATCACCGCCACCATCGAAGAGGTCAGCCGCATCGCCACCTCGATTGGAGCAGCCATCGAGGAGCAAGGCGCCGCCACCGCCGAGATCGCCCGCAGCGTCTCGCAGACCGCGGAGGCGACGAAAGAGGTCACCACCAATATCGGCGGCGTCTCCACGGCAGCGAACGAGACCGGCAACGCCGCCGGCATGGTGCTCGCCGCGGCCAGCAACCTCTCCAAGCAGGCCGAGCAGCTCTCCGGCGAAGTCGGAACGTTCCTCGCAGGCGTGCGCGCGGCGTAAACGCCGCCTACAGCCGTCACGATCGTCGTCATACCCGGGCTTGTCCCGGGCATCCACGTTCTTGGTGCCGTGTGGTGAGGCGTGGATGGCCGGGACAAGCCCGGCCATGACGCCGGAGACAGCCCGCCCGCCTTTACCGCCGCGCCAGGCTGCACCCGTTTGAGAGCTGGCGGGTCGAGCCGGTCGAGCCGTCATTCGATTGCGACGGGAATTCCTCGAACGGCGAGTTCTGCTTCCCGGTGTTGAACTCCATGATCTTCCGCGTCACGCCGGGAAAGATCGCGGAGATCGGATTGACCCGCATCACGGGGGCGGCCGGCGTGCCGACGACCTCGTAGGTCACGCCGATCAGTCCCTCCTTGTCGCCAGCCCCCAGGATCAACCCCAGCACCGGAATCTGTCCGAACATGTTGTTCAATCCGTACATCGGCACGAAGGTGCCGCTCATGCACACCTGGTTGCCGGGATAATCGATCGAGCCCTCGATGGTGGCGCCGATCATCGGACCCTTGACCACACCATCGCGGATTGTCAGCGAGCCGTTCTGCCGGGTGAACTCGGCGCGCAGCGCGCTGAAGGAGACGCCGTTGCCGGTGCCGTTGGGCGCGCCGGCCGCGACGCGCTCGAGCTGCGCCTCGCCCTTCACCGTGAAATCGCGCACATTGATCAGGCCCTCGCGCGAGGCGTTCGGCTCCGACGTCGGCGGCTCCATCGCCACCACCATCTGGCCGCCGACCGCCTTGGTGTAGGTGTCAGTGAAGCGCAGCAGCGCGCCGGCATTGTTGGTCTGGAGGTAGATCACCTCGCGGTTGCCTTGGGCGCGGCCACCGCGCAGGTCGGCCGCGACCGGCGAGTCGTTGCCGATCTTGCCGCTCAGCGCGAACGCCTTGATGGCCCCGCTGCGCTTCGACATCTTGGCATCGAGGCTGCGCATCGCCTCGCCGTTGAACCCCATGACGGCGCCGAGTTTCAGGTCGATGTCGAAATCGACGTTCTTCAGCTTGTTCTTGGAATCGTCCTTGGAATTGCCTGAGATCGCCGATTTCAGGAAGCCGCGGCCGTCGAAGACATCGCCGCGCATCGTGCCCTTGACCACGCCGTCCTGGCTGCGCTCGACCTTCAACGACGCCTTATCGCCGTCGGACGGCGAATAGGTCGGGAAGTTCGCATTCATGAGGTCGCCGTTCGGATCGACCTCGAGCGAGCCCTTGATCGAAGCACCGCCGCCTTCGATGACGATGTCCTCGAAACGGGTCGACTGCGCCGTCGGCACCACCTTGAAGCTGGCCTTGCCCGATTTGCCCGGCAGCTTGACCCAACCGGGCAGGATGTTGTCGAGCTTGACCGAGGTCAGGTCTGCTTCGACGCCGAGCTTGGTGGTCTGGTCGGGACCGCCGGCGATCTTGCCCGACAATTTGATCGGCAGCGAGCCGCTGACGGCGGGGCTGAGATCAAAGCCGAGGCGCGCGCGGCTCGCATCGTCCAGCGTCGCCTGCAATCTGACGTCCGCGTCGCCCTCGGCCGGCTTGCGGTAGTCAAGCGAGGCCGCCTGCCCGTTGATCTTGACGTCGCCCTTGACCTGATAGCCCTGGTTGTTCGCGGCGATCTTGAGGTTGTTGGCCTCCAGCTTCTGGTTCATCACCAGCTTGTCGGCTGAGAAGCCGTTGAGGTCGGCGGTGACGGCATAGACGGTGTCGGCCTTGGTCAACTCGCCCTTGACCGGCAAGCCGAGCTGAATGTTCGCCGTGAACGTCCCCTTGCTGGTGTTGGGATCGACGACCGTCGCCGACAGATCGCTGAGGCGATCATTGGCGAGCATTTCGGCCGCCGCCGGTACCGGACCGTCGACGCGGAACCTGGTGCGCGACGGCGACGGCTTGGGCGCCATGTCGGGCACCTCGAAGACGAAATCGGAGATCGTGACCTTGCGGCCCGCAGGCGTGTCGGCAATGCCCTGGCCGATGTTCACGGTCGCGGTGCGCCCGGTGACGCGCGCCTTCAGATCGGCGTCGTGCACGACGGGCATGCCGTCGACGGGGCGGACCGCGACGCCGCTCGCCACGATGTTGACCGAGAGGCCGTCGTCGGGAATCGGCGGGCCCTTGCGCGGCAGGTTCCTGGTCGGCGAATTGATGCCGATCTCGATGCGCTGGAGCGTGCCGCGCTCGATCCGCTCGATCACCCATTCGCGCAGCTCAGGCACGACGAGCGTTGGCCACATCCGCTTCAGCGCCGAGGCCGACATCGGCGTGCCGGCAAAGCCCAGCGTCAGCCGCGGCTCGCCGGAATAATCGATGGCGCCGGTGCCGGCGACGCCGATCTCGCCATTGCTGATGTCGGCCTGCGTCAGCAACATGCGCTTGTGGTCGGTGTCGAAGCGAAAGCCGATCGCGATGCGGTTGAAGACCAGCGGCGGCTCGTTGTCGATGCCGCCGAGCAGGATCGACCCGCCGCTGAAGCCGAGCTGCCAGTCGTTGACGGTGCCGTTCGGCGGCTCGAGATGGGCCAGAAGCGTCAGACGGTTCGCGCCCGAGAGGATCTTGAACGGCGCGACCAGCACCCGCCGATTGGCGTCCCACTCGATGTTGATCTCGGCCTGGTCGATCGCCATCGGGTAATCGGGCGTATCGGTATCGATGATGTTGCCGGCGCCGATCACGATCTTGCCACGGAAGAAAGTCGGCACGCCGTCGCGGCCGAGCTCGCCCTTGAGCTCGCCGGTCAGCGGCAGGTCGGCGGTATAGGTGAGATCCTTGACCCGCAGCGCCAGCAGGATGTTGGAGGTCGAGACCTTGTCGGCCTTGATGTCGACCGAGCGCACGCCGTTCTCGGCGGGGCCGATCGTGGCCCGCAGCATCCACGGACGCGCGCCCTCCTCGCCGAGGCTGAGCGTGACGCCGCCACGGCTCGGCCGGCGCAGGCTGAGCGTGATGTTCTCAAAGGTCCATTTGCTGCCGCGCTGCTGATCGTCGACGATCAGGTTGCCGTTCTTCAGACCGATCTCGTTGAGGTTCTGGCCGTCGAGGCCGGTCATGCTCAGGCTGTCGAGCCAGTCGAGGCCCTGAAGGATGCCGCTCTGTGCGGTCGCCTGCGGTGCCGCTTGCGATGCGGCTTGGGATGGGTCTTGGCCCGCGGGCGCGGTCGCAAAGGGCGGCGGCGGGACGCCATTGCGCGGGAACGTCGGCGGCAGGCCCGCGTCCTTCTTGGACGCAACACCTGTTGCCAGCGGTTTGGCGGTGTCGCCGGCGGAGACGGTGACGGTGCCGTCCGGCGCGATGCGGATCGCAAGCTCGGCGTCGACGAGATTGAGGCTCTCGGCGCGCAAATGGCCCATCAGGAGGCCGGCGCCCGACAACTTCACCTCGGCCTTCGGCGCGGTGGCGACGACGACATGATCGTGGTCGCGGACGACGATGTCGCGGATGCGGACGGCGATGCGGACCCGGCCGGCCCGCTCGATCTGGGTGCCGCCGACCTCGACCGTATTGCCGTGGCCGATATTGTCCTCGATCGCCGCGGCGAGCCAGGGCGTTGCGATGTCGAGATTGATGGGACCGGCGCCAAGGCGCCACCACAGCGCGCCGAAGCAGCCGACGAAGATGACGACGAGAGTGCCTACGACGACGGCGATCCGGCGAAGCCAGCGTCCGCTCGGCAGCGCCCGCCGAAACGACGAGAAGCTATCACCGAACCGAAAGCGCGAACCGGAGCGCGACAGCAGGCGGCGCGCCCGATGGCCCGCCTCCTCCTCCTGATCCTGATCCCAATCGGCCTCGTCCCAATCCGGCGGCTCTTGATAGCCGCCGCGCCGATCGAAATCCCGATTGTGATCCTGGGGCGACGTATTCCTTGCCATTGCCTCTCGATACAGGCGCCCATCATGGGTTTGAGCACCGCCGGGACCGCAGCCGTCGACAGGGATGGAAGCACCCCGCCCCGGCATTGCCGCCATACCTCGAATATTCCTGCTGTTCGTCATTTCGCCCCGGGAGCGCGTTCAACGAGCAGTGGGGTGGTGCGTGGAAATCCTTGTAACCATATCCCGGCGCCGCCAGACTTGCCCAGCCAAGGGCGCGAATCCGGCGTGCCGGACGAGAGCTGCAATACCGCTTTGGTTGACCCGCCGAAAGCGTCGAAAGGAAGGCGTATGTCCAAGAAATCCCGAAAGAAATCGTCCAAAACGCCCTCCGGCAGTCCGACGGCTAAAAAGAAGACCCTGAAAACGCGGGCATCCAGTCAAACAAAACTCGCCAAAACCCGGCGGGCACCGGCCAGCAAATCAGCCGCGAGCATAGCAAAGACAGCATCGCATGGGGCCGCATCGAAACAGTTAAATTCTTCCAAATCGGCCGCGGCGGCGAAGGTGGCCTTGGCCGAGGGCGAGAAGGCCCCCGCCTTCCGCCTGCCCCGCGACGGCGGCAATGTCGTCACGCTGTCCGACTATGCCGGCCGCAAGCTCGTCCTGTTCTTCTATCCCCGCGCCGACACGCCCGGCTGCACCAGGGAGGCGATCGACTTCACCCGGCTTGCCGACGACTTCGCCAAAGCCGGCACGGCTGTGCTCGGCATCTCCGCCGATCCGTTAAAGGCCCAGGAGAAGTTCCGCGACAAGCACAAGCTCGGCGTTCCTCTCATTTCGGATGAGCAGCACGAGATGCTCGAGGCCTATGGAGCCTGGGGCGAAAAATCCATGTACGGCAAGAGCTTCCTCGGGATTCTTCGGACCACGATTTTGGTCGGGAGTGATGGCAAGATCGCCAGGGTCTGGCGCAATGTCCGGGTCGACGGCCACGCCGATCAGGTGCTCGAAGCGGCAAGAAGTCTTTAACCAGCCCGTTAAGTTCTAACGGTTCCATTTCCGGAAAATTAACCATGACCAGCCCAGATTGCTGCGGCAATTGAGCCGCAAGGAACCCATCCGACCGGCGCGGGAGTGCCGATGTCGAAAAGTTCTGCCCAATACTCGCAGTACCCCCAGCATCATCCTCACGACCACGGACGGGCCTTCCAGCGGCGTCCTGCCGCCACGGCAGCGGCCGCGATTCCGCTGCCCGCGACCGACGACGCCTACACCATCGTGCATCACGGCAAGCAGGTTCGCCTCGGGCCCGTGGTGTTCTGGATTGTCGTCGGCACCGTCGTGCTGCTCGGCCTGTGGTCGGCGGCAACCGCCACCTATTTTGCGTTCCGCGACGACGTCCTGACCCGCCTGATCGCCCGTCAGGCCGAGATGCAATACGCCTATGAGGACCGCATCGCCGAGCTGCGCGCCAAGGTCGACCGCACCACCAGCCGCCAATTGCTCGACCAGGAACAGTTCGACCAGAAGCTCGACCAGATCATGAAGCGCCAGACGGCGCTCGAGTCCCGGGCGACGGCGCTCGGCGCCATGCCCGACGTGACCGGATCGATCCCGCGCTCGGCTCCGCAGCGCGGCGATGCCGGCCAGAGCACGACGCAGGGCACGCCCAAACCCTCGCCGATCAGCGACACCGTGATCTTCGTGGCGCCGCCGGATCGCGAGGCGCGGCTCGAGTCGCGCACACCGACCGTGGCGGCTCCGCCGACCAGCCAGTTCGCCAAGAACCAGGGTTTTGACAACGTCCTGGTCCGGCTCACGAGCTCTCTCGACCAGGTCGAGCGTCGCCAGATGGCGGCGCTCAGCGCCGTCGAGGACGGCATGGATTCGCGGATGCGCCGGATGCGCGGCGTCGTCAGCGATCTCGGTTTGAACCTCGCCAATCTCGAAGCCGCCGTGCCGCGCAGCGCCATGGGCGGCCCGTTCGTGCCGGTCAAGCTCTCCGCCAATGCCGGACCGTTCGAGAAGCAGCTCAACCGCATCAACATCACCCGCGCCGAGATGGATCGGCTCAATCGCACGCTGGCGCTGGTGCCCTATCGCAAGCCCGTCATCGGCGAGGTCGAGTTCACCTCCGGCTTCGGCGTGCGCAGCGATCCCTTCCTCGGCCGCCCTGCGATGCATACTGGGCTCGACTTCCGCGCCGCAACGGGCGACCCGGTCCGCGCCACCGCCTATGGCAAGGTGGTCTCGGCCGGCTGGTCCGGCGGCTACGGCCGCATGGTCGAGGTCGATCACGGCAACGGGCTTTCGACCCGCTACGGCCATCTCTCCGAAATCATCGTCAAGGTCGGCGAGATCGTGAAGATCGGCCAGGTCGTCGGCCTCGTCGGCTCGACCGGACGTTCCACCGGTCCGCATCTGCACTACGAAACCCGCATCGACGGCGAAGCGGTCGATCCGCAGAAATTCCTGCGTGCCGGCGTGCGCCTCAGCGCAGGCTAGGCCCGCGCTTGCTTCCGGCGTGCGCGGCCTCTTAGCGCCGCCCGCCGCCCATCCCGCCTCCGGGACCGCCGAAGCCGCCACCACCCATTCCACCACCCGGACCCATGGGGCCGCCGGGCGAGCCAAGACCACCGGGCGAGCCCAAACCGCCGGGACCTGACGGGCCGGTCGGTCCCGTCGGCGCGGGGCCAGGTGTCGTGCTGGGGCCAGATCCAGGCGCACCTGGCGCGCCCGGTGCACCGGGCGCCGTCGACGGGCCGCCGCCCTGAATGGTGGTGCCGCGATTCGGATGCAGGATCGAGCCGCCCGGCGAACGCCCGGGATTGCCGGCCCCGCCCGGCCCTTGCGTCGGCGAGCCTGGGAACTGGCCGACCGCGCGCGCCGAATCGAGCTGGAGGCCGCGCGAGCGGTCGAACGCGCCGTTGACCACCATTCGCGCTTCGCCGGCCGCAGGGCCAAAGCGCGAGCTGTCACGGGCAATCAGCCCGGAGCCGAGCTGGAGGTTTGCGCCCGACCGCTGCACATAGGCCTCGATCGACAGCCGGCTGGCGCCGACGAGATCGGAGAAATCGTCGATCCGCGTGCGCGCGGCCTGCATCATCCCCTGGGTCGCGCTGCCCTCGATCTGGACGCGCTGGCCGACCAGCAAGGGATCGACGCCGCTCAGCTTCAGCCCGCCGATATGCAGACCGTCCGCCCCGCGCTCGACGAGGCCCGTGACGCGCGCAGCCGCCTCGCGCCGCGGCTCGACCAGGCTGGCGACGATGACGCCGTCGGTCCGGCGCAGGCCGAACACGGCAACGTGCGCGCCGGCGCGGAGCTTGGTCTCCTTGCCGCTCGCCACGATCTTCTGGCCGAGCACGGTCAGCTCGTTGCCCTTCACCGATTCGATGGGACCTGCGACCTCGCTCGCAATCGTGATGTTGCGCGTGACCAGCGTGCCGTCGGCCTGACGGGTTGCGACCACGCGCGCGAGTTGGCCGATACGCAGCGCCTTGGTGCTCGCCGCCTCGCCGTCGATCCGGACCGGAACGTCGTTCGCGTAAGTGATGCGCTCGCCGTTGACGTAGATGCTGCCGAAACGCTGGATCACACCGACGATGCCGGTGCCGCCGATGCCGTGATCATCGCCGCGCGTGAGCCCGGTGCCGCCGATGCCCTGGTCGGTGCCGCGCCCGCTCTGCGCACGGGCGATCGCCGTGCCGGCGAGCCAGAGTCCCGTCAGCAGAAGGCGGCGCGAGATCAGCGGCGGCCGGCTCATGAGGAGCTGCCCTCTTTGCCAGCCTGTTTGCCGCGATCAGTCGCCTCGCCCTCCTCGTCGGCATCTTCGCTGTAGATGTAGATGCCGAAATTCCAGCGGGCGTCACCGCCCTTGTCCTTGGCGAGCGCGCGGTTGGCCTCGCGGTTGGCGGTCTTGAGCGCGTCCATGGCGAGCTCGCGCGAGCGCGCCTCGAGGCGCTTCGCCAGCTTCGGCGAGATGTTGTTGTAGTGCACCGCGCGTTCGAGGAAGCGCGGCCCGTCCGAGACGTTCTGCGCAGCCGCCGCGATATGGTCGTGCAGATTGCGGCCGAGATAGTGCCATTTGCTGTCGTCCTCGCCTGATGGGACGAAGGCGGCCTCGACCAGCTCGATCTCGTCGTTCCCGTTGATGGTGACGAGCTTGCGGTCGACCCATTCGTCGAGCACCGCGCGCGGGCGCACGTCCTTCGTGACGGAGGCGACGAGCTGCTCGAACGAGGGCTGATCGCCTTCGGCCGTGCGCGGCAGCGCCAGCGGCTCGCCTTTCGCGTCGGTGAACTCGGGCGCGGCGAGCCAGCGCGCGATCACGGCGCTGGTCAGCGACACCGCCGCCGGCGCTTCGTGCACGGGTGCGCCTGCGCCACGCAGCCGCGCCACCTCCTTGCGATGGATCCCGGTGAGCAGGCTGACGCGGCTGTCGGTCTGCTCCTTTCCTTCCAGCGCGAAATCGTGCTCGGCGACGTTGACGAACAGCTCGCGCAGCAATTGCGCCAGCGCCGGAAAGGTCATGCCGCTGCGGATGCAGAGCCGCACGAGCGGGCGCAGCAGCCGCGCCAGCGGCGCGTGCAGCTTCGCGGCGGCATTCGGCTGCGGAGCCGCTGCTTTGGACCCGGGCTTGGCATTCATGTCTGAATTGTACCAATGCCTCACGTGGGACACAATCCCACATTTTCCCGCTTTGCGATTGACGTGGTAAATTTTCCCACATATACGGAACGCCACTGAGGGCGCGATTTAAAGGGACATTGACCATGGCCGACCGCTTGGCCCGCATTTCCAGTGCACCGTGTACCGTTCCGATGTTCGAGGGCCGCCACGGCCTGATCGAGCCGATGCTGCCGGCACTGATGCGGGGCGTGATCTTCATCTCGGTGCTGGCCGCACCGTTCGTCGCCGCGCTGCTCGCAGGCTGACCGCCATCATGCATCACACCCAAGACAACTTGCACGAAACCCCGCGCCGCCCGTCGGTGCTGCACATCTTCAAGATCTATTATCCCGACCTGTTCGGCGGCACCCTCACGGTGATCCGCGACATCTGCGCGAGCCTGAAGGACGTCTTCGCCTCCGCCGTGCTGGTCTGCTCGCAATCGGCCGAGCGGCGCGACATCGTCGTCGACGATGTGCCGGTCGAGCGCGTCCGCTCGTTCGGCAATGTCCTGTCGCTCCCTGCCGCCCCGACCTATCCCTGGCGTCTCTGGCGCAAGATGGCTGAGCACGATCTGCTCGCCCTGCACGCCCCCTTTCCGCTCGCCGACCTCGTCTTCGCGTTCGGATTCGGCGCCAAGCGGCCGCTGGTGGTGCACTGGCATGCCGACATCGTCAGCCATGCCGGCCTGCGCTGGTTCATCGAACCCTTGATGCGGCGGACGCTGCGGCGCGCCAAGGCGATCGTCGTGTCCGACCACGTGCTGGTCGACAACACGCCCCTGCTGCGCGAGTTCGAGGACAAGTGCCACGTCGTGCCATTCGGCATTGACACTTCGGGCTATGACTGGGCGAAGATCGAGCCGCACCACGTCAATGATCGCGGCCGGCTCGTGCTCGCCTGCGGCCGGCTCGTGCCCTACAAGGGTTTCGACGTGCTGATCCGCGCCGCGGCTTTGCACAATTTCGAGGCCTGGATCATCGGCGAGGGCGTGGAGCGGCCGCGGCTCGAGCAGCTGATCGCCGAGCTTGGCGTCGGCGACCGAGTCCGCCTGCTCGGCTCGGTCAATGATTGCGAGCGCATCAAGCTGATGTGCCTTTCCGACGTCTTCGTGATGCCCTCGGTCACCAATGCCGAGACTTTCGGCCTCGTGCAGCTCGAGGCCATGGCTGCCGGCCGTCCGGTGGTGAACACTGCACTCGACACCGCGGTGCCGCGCGTCGCCCGCCACGGCATGGAGGCGATCACGGTGCCGCCCGGCGATGCCGAGAAGCTGGGTGAGGCCATCGACACCCTGATCCGCGATCCCGAGCGGCGGCGCCGCATGGGACTGTCGGCGCGGACGCGCGCGCTCAGCCGCTATTCCGCCACCGCCTTCAAGCAAGGCATGGAGACCGTCTACCGCGAAGCCGTCGCCGCCCCCAGCGAGCAGCGATCGGCGCGGCCCGAGCCGCCGCAGGCAACCGGCTGGGTGGACACCGTCCGGATCGCGGCGGCGCTGGCCTGGTCCGACATGCGCCACCGCTATGTGCGCTCGCTGCTCGGCCCGTTCTGGATGTCGCTCCAGATGGCGATCGTGGTCGCGGTGCTCGGCTCGGTGATCGGGCAGATGTCGAACGCCGGCGTGGTATCGCGCCTGCCCATGCTGGCGCTGTCGATGACGGCCTGGACCTTCCTCAACAGCGTGGTGCTCGACGCCACCACGGCGCTGCAAAACTCCGCGAGCATGATCCGCGACCGGGCGCTGCCGCCGATCATCTTCCTGCTGCAATGCACGTTCCGGCATGCGCTGTTCGCGCTCCATAACGCCTGCGTGCCGCTGGTGCTGTGGCTCATCCTGTCGCCCCACGACCTCTCGCACGCCCTGGCGGCGCTGCCCGGCCTCCTGGTCTTCGTGGCCTGCACCTTCGCCCTAAGCCTCGTCCTCGGCGCGATGGCAACGCGCTATCGCGACCTCAAGCCCATCATCGAATCCACGCTGATGCTCGCCTTTCTCGCCTCGCCCGTGATCTGGTCGTCGGACATCATCAACCACCGCTCGACAGTGATGCGGCTCAATCCGCTGACGCATCTGTTCGCGGTCTGGCGCGAGCCGCTGGCGGGCGGCCATGTCGATCCCGTCAGCATCGCCTACGTGCTCGTCGCGCTGGCGCTTCTGATTGGTGCGAGCCTGCTGACGCTGGTTCACCTGCGCAAAGCGGCATTCTGGATTTGACGCATGGTCTCGATCAACTTGCGCAACGTCTGTCTCGACTATCCGCTTTACGGCGCTTACGATCATTCGCTGAAGCGGCGGCTGCTCGGCCATCTCATCCGCGAGCCCAGCGAGATGCGGATCATCCGCGCCGTCGACGATGTCACGATCGAAGCCGAAGCAGGCGCCCGCATCGGGCTTGCCGGTCCCAACGGCTCCGGCAAATCCACGCTGCTGCGGCTGATCGCCGGCGTCTATCCGCCGAGCAGCGGCAGCGTCGATATCCGCGGCAACGTGATGCCCCTGCTCGGCCTGAATGCCGGCGTCAACGTCGACTTCGTCGCCGAGGACAATATCGCGCTGCTGCTGCGGATCAGCGGCCGCAAGCCGACCCGCAGCGTGATCGACGAGATCTGGGCCTTCACCGAGCTCGAGACGCGCATGC
This sequence comes from Bradyrhizobium genosp. SA-4 str. CB756, assembly GCF_000473125.1. Taxonomy (NCBI): domain Bacteria; kingdom Pseudomonadati; phylum Pseudomonadota; class Alphaproteobacteria; order Hyphomicrobiales; family Nitrobacteraceae; genus Bradyrhizobium; species Bradyrhizobium genosp. SA-4. The sequence goes on from NZ_KI421499.1 coordinate 3,423,758, forward strand.
AGCGGCTGCCGTTACGGATGTTCTCCTCAGGCATGCTGATGCGCGTGCTGTTCGCGACCGCCACCGCCTTCCCGGCCGACATCCTGCTGCTCGACGAATGGCTGAGCGTGGTCGACGAGCACTTTGCCGAGAAGGCGCAGGAACGCCTTCTGAACCTCGTGTCGCAGGCGGCGATCGTGATCATCGCCTCGCACGACCAGCCGCTGCTGCGCCGCACCTGCTCCAGCATCATCAACCTCGATCACGGCCGCATCGCCTCGACCGTGACGGTCGAGCCGCCGGCCACGCACGCCTTCGAGCTCCGCGAGAAACGCGCATGAAACAGAACATCCTCTTCGTGTCCGAGTCGCTCGGACAACCCAATCACAAGCGCGGCATCTTCCACTTCACCCGGGAGCTGGCCCGTTCGCTCGCCTCGGAGGGCCACGAGCTCACGCTGCTGGTCGAGACCTCCAAGCGCCACCGCAAGCTGTGCCGGCGTGAGCGACGCACCAAGCTGTTTCCGGCGCAGTCGCGCAACATCGAGCTGCTCGCTCTTTATCGCTTCCTCGACGAAGTCAATGTGAGCGGGCCGGTGACGCTCAGCGGCACGCGCCGCAAGTTCGACTGGCTCCGCCAGCGGGCCGGCCTGTTGCTGTCGCGGGACAACTTGCTCTGCCTGCTGCGCGCGATCGGCCTGCGTGGCCTGCACGCGCGGCTGATCGAGAACCGCACCGCCGCGCTCGAATATATTCCGCCGGATCTGAGCCACCTCGAACTGTTCCGCGACTTCCAGCTCGAGCCCGGATTCTTCAACTATCAGGACTCCTCGGCCTTCTTCCTGCTGCCGCCGCCGCGGATCGATGCGCGCGACTACGACGTCATCGTCGTGGACACCCCGACTCGCGTCGCGATCAGGCGCAGGCCGGACGCCAAGGTGATCTGCGTCGTCCACGATCTGTTGCCGCTCACCGACCTCAAGCTCAGCGACATCGCCACGCGGCAGTTCCTGGCGCGAATTCGCACCAGCCTGCGCCAGGCCGACGAGCTCGCCTTCGTTTCAAACTACAGCATGATGCGGTTCAGGGAACTGTTGCCGCAATTTGCGCACCTGCCGGCGCGGGTCGTGTATCCCCGCACCCGGTTCGACGCCCCGGATGTCCTGCACCTCCCAGCCCCGTCGGGGCGTCCGGGGCGGCCGAACTTCGTCATCATCGTGTCGAACGAGCCGCGCAAGAACGTCGCCACCGTCATTCGCGCCTTCCGCAACATCCCCCAGGCCGATCTCGTGGTGATCGGCTATGCCGGCCAGATCAGCCGGATGCGCGATCTTCCGAACAACGTCCGTTTCGCCGGCTATGTCGACGAGCATGAAAAGGCCGCGCTGATCGCGGAGGCACACGGCGTGATCATGCCGAGCCTTGCCGAAGGCTTCGGCATCCCGATCATCGAAGCGCTCGCGGCCAGCACGCCGGTGCTGTGCTCCGACATCGCGGTGTTCCGCGAGGTCGCGGGCGAGCTCGCCGACTATTTCGACCCGTTCTCGACCGAGGCGATCGCCGCCTCCGTCACGCGCGTGCTGACGCGGCAGGAGGAGTGCCGCGGCAGGATCCGCGCAAGGCGCCACGAGCTTGCAAAGCGCTTCGGCTACGAGACCCAGGCCCGCGACTTCCTCGGCCATGAGCTGACGAGGGAACGGCTGGTCGCCGCACAGTAGGCGCCGTCCGCATGACCGCCGAATCCGCGCTATGGTCTGGCCCGGCCGGTCCGCAGATCCGGCGCAGCCGATGGCAGGCGCTGGGCCGTTCAGCAGCGCTGGGCCGGGCCGCGGACGTGCTCGTCGTCCTGATCGCAGCGTCGCTGCCATGGTCGACCACGGCGCCTTCAATCTTCGTCGGGTTCTGGCTGCTGGCTGTCACTCCGACCATCGACTGGCGCGACTATGCGCGCGAGTTCGCACGGCCTGCCTTTGCGCTGCCCTTTGCCTTCCTGCTGCTCGCGCTTGTGGGCATGCCGTGGTCGGACGGCGCCTGGCCGGACCGGCTGCACGCGGTCAAGCCGGTCGCAAAGCTCGTGCTCATTCCGCCGCTGATCTACCATTTCGGCCGGTCGGAACGCGGCCTCCAGGTCTGTCTCGCCTTTCTCGGCTCCTGCGCGCTGCTTGCGGTCTACTCCTGGATCGTGCTGCTCGATCCCGCCTGGAAGATCACCGCGACGGCGTCATCAGGCGTCCCGGTCAAGAACTACATCGATCAGAGCCAGGAATTCACGCTTTGCGCCTTCGCTCTCGCGCTGCCGGCGATGACGTTCTGGCGCGGCGGACGCGCGGTCGCGACCGCCGCTTGCATCGCCTTGATCCTGCTGTTCGCCACCAACATGGTGTTCGTCGCCGCGGCCCGCACCGCCCTGCTCTGCATCGCGGTGCTGCTCGGCCTGTTCGCGTGGAAACACCTCAGCCGGCGCGCGGCGCTGATCCTGCTCGCGGGCACGATCGCCGCGAGCAGCCTCGCCTGGACGACGTCGCCCTATCTGCGCCAGCGCGTCACCGACATTGCCGTCGAATACCGCCACGGCCACGAGGACATCAGCCACGCATCGACCGCACAGCGGCTGACCTATTGGCGTAAGGCGCTTCACGCCTTCACGGAGGCGCCTCTGATCGGCCACGGTACCGGCTCGATCAAGCGCCAGTTCGAGCACGCCGCCACGGACGGCAGCAGCCTCGATGCGGAGGTCGTCAGCAATCCGCACAACCAGACCCTGAACGTCGCGATGCAATGGGGCGTGCTCGGCATCGTCCTGCTCTACGCGATGTGGCTCGCGCACCTCCGCCTGTTCCTCGGCGAGGGTCTTGCGGCCTGGATCGGGCTCGTCGCCGTCGTGCAGAACATCGCGAGCTCACTTCTGAACTCGCATCTGTTCGATTTCCACGAGGGCTGGATGTATGTGCTCGGCGTCGGCGTCGCGGGCGGCATGGCGCTGAAGGCCAAAGCCTGCAGCCGACCGTGACTACTGGCTGCGCTCGTGGCCGACCTCGCCGGTGATGACCTCGCCGAACAGCTCCCAGGCCTGCCCGTTGAAGCGCATCAGCTGCATCTGCTCGATCGGGAAATAATCATCCGGCGAGGTGTTGACCATGATCCCCGGCAGCATCAGGTCGGTATGAAACTCCTTCAGGTTCGCGGCCTGCTTCATGACGTTCTCGCGCGTGAGATTGTCGCCGCACTGCTTGAGGACCTGCGCCATCGCCTCGGCCTGCACATAGCCATAGACGTTGTTGGCATTGGCCTTGTCGCCATCAGGGTAATACTTGTCCATGAATTCGCGCCATTTCACCACGGCCGGATCCTTGTCCCAGGTCGGATCGGTCGGATCCTTCAGATAGACCGTCGAGATGATGTCCTTGGAATATTCGAGCCCGGCGGGCTTGAGCACCGAGGCAACCGAGGTCGCGGTGTTGGCCAGAAAGAATTTTGGCTTCCAGCCGAGCTCGCCCACTTTCCGGATCGCCTGTGCCGAACCTTTCGGCGCCGCCCATGAGAAGAAGATGTCGGCGCCGGAATCGTGCAGGGCCACGATCTGCGAGTCGATCGAAGGATCGCTGACCTCGTAGGATTTGTCGGCGATGATCATATTGGCCTTGTCGCCAAGCCCGTCCTTCAGGCCCTTGAACTGGTCCTTGCCAGCGTCGTCGTTCTGCCAGAACACGGCGATCTTGCTGTTCGGAAAATGATCGCGGATGTATTTTGCGTAGATCCGGCCCTCGCTCTGGTAGTTGGGCTGGAAGCCCATGGTCCAGGGGAAGTTCTTGGGATCGCCGAACTTGGTGCCGCCCGAGGCGACGAACAGCTGCGGCACTTTCTTCGCATTCATGTATTTCATGATCGCGGAGTTCGAGGGCGTGCCGAGCGGCTGGAAGATCAGGAGCACCTCGTCGCTCTCGACCAGCTTGCGCGCCTGCTCGATCGCCTTCGGCGGCGAATAGGCATCGTCATAGCTGATGAAATTGATCTTGCGGCCGTTGATGCCGCCCTGGTCGTTGATCATCTTGAAGAACGCGGCCTCGGTCTTGCCGATCACGCCATAGGACGACGCCGGCCCGCTATAGGGCATGATGTTGCCGATCTTGATTTCGGCGTCGCTAGCGCCGGGGTCGTATTTCTTCTGCGCCGAGGCCGGCGTCGCGGCGAGCACGCCGGCGACAAGCATGGCGAGGGCAGCAAGGTTTTCGCGACGACCCGGCATCGTTCTCTCCCTGTTTTGTAGTCTTGTTTTGTGGAGAGTGTCGCAAGGAGACTCGTCGCTGGCAAGCTCGACGATTTTCCGCGAGATGAAACGGCGACCCGGAACTTACGTGACGCGCCGCAGCAGATTCACAACGCGTCCGTCGATCACCAGCAACGCGCTGCTGATGACGAGCGCGCCCGCGATCTCCCGCGCAGAGATCGGCTCGCCCAGTAGCAGCCATCCCAGCAGGATGGCCGTGACGGGAATGAGCAGCGTCACCAGCATCACATTGGTCGCGCCCGAGCGCCGGATGATCTGAAAGAAGACGATGTAGGCGAGCGCCGTCGACAGCGCGGCAAGCCCGAGCACCGCGAGCCAGGTCGCAAGACCCGGCATCGGCAGATGCCACGGCTGTTCCATCGCGCCGGCGACGATGGCCATCATCACCGTTGACGCCATCAGCTGAAACGTCGCGGTGCCAAGTGGAGCGGAGTCCTTCAGCAGCCGCCGCGCCGCCAGCGCCTCAAGGCCATAGCTGAATGCGCCGCCGAGGCAAAGCAGGATTCCGAGGCCCTGCCCCGACCTCGTCTCGATGCCCCATCCGCGCAGGATGACCACGCCGACGACGCCCAGCGCCACGCCGGCCACACGCCGTATCTGCAGAGCCTCTTCGCCGGCCGCCGCCATCACCATTACCGTGAACAGCGGCGTCGTGGCATTCAGGATCGAGGCCAGCCCGCTCGGAACGAAGGTCTGACCGATCACGATCAGCGAGAACGGGATGACGTTGTTGAGCAGTCCGATTGCGACGAACGGCTTCCAGCCTGCCATATCCTTGGGAAGACTGATGCCCTGCATCCGGAGCAACGGCAAGAGCATGGCCGCCCCGAGCGCAACGCGCAGGAGCACAAGCGTCAGCGGCGGCAACTCCCGCAACGCCGCGCCATTGAAAAAGAACGAGCCGCCCCAGAGGATCGAGAGCACCGCAAGCAGCGACCAGTCTCGCGCATCAATCCGGTTGTCGTTCGGGGGCATGCGTCTCGCCTCAGCGGCCAAACCTGTCGCCTAGGACGGCTCAGCCAACTTTCCCACCCGATTTCCGACAATGTCATGAGGACCGTCGTGTCTGGGCATCGCCGGCGATGTCGGCGACCACCGCGCCGATCACCAACGCCCCGCCAACGAGCGCATGAACGGCGGGCACTTCGCGGAAGGCAACCCAGATCCAGAACGGCATCAGCGGCGTCTCCAGCGTCGCGATCAACGAGGCTTGGCCTGACGGCAAGAGGCGCGAGCCGAGCATGTAGAAGGTCAGGCCGAGCGCGACCTGGAGGCATCCGAACATCGCGAGGATCGCAAGGCCGTTGCCGCCGACATGGGCGATGTCGTGGGCGAACGGCAGGCTGACGAGGCTTCCCAGGAAGTTCGAAAGCGCAGCCGCTGCCACCATCGACGTCTCGCGGTGGCGCCGGACCACCACCGTCATGGCGGAGATGGCGAGCACCATCAGGCAGCTCAAGGCAAGACCGCCGAGGTCGGCGCCGGCCTGCACGCCGCCGACCGTGACGACGACGCCGGCAAAGGCGATCAGGCTCGCAATTAGCGTGCGCCACGTCGCGGCTTCGCCGAGCCACAGCCACGCCAGCGCCGCGGCAACAAAGGGCTGGGTTGCGATCAGCACCGCGACATTCATCACCTTGGTCATCTGAAGCGCGGGGATGAACGAGACCATGCCGATGGTGGACAAGGAGGCGACGAGCAAACCTCCCCTTCCCGGCACCACCAATTGCCGCAGGGCCGCACGGCCCTGCATCACGACGAGAAACACGCTGATCAGACTGCCCGCGAACACGCCGCGCCAGAACAGGATGGTCCAGGGATCGAACGGCAGCAGGCGGGTGAAGAACGGCGCCGTGCTCCAGGCAACCGCAGCGGCGATGACGAGGGCAATGCCGAGACCGCGATCCGATCGAGGCTGCCCCATGTCGAATTCCGGTTAAGACGGCTTCTTCGGCCGCGATACGAGTTCGATCATCCTGCCTTCATCGTCATCCGGCATCGCGGCCTTGGCCTGCGCGTAGGACTCGACCGCGGCGCGCGACACCAGCGGCTTGTCGGCGAGCAGGCTTTCCGCGAGCCTCACGGCGTAAGCAGCATCCTTGTGCCGCAGCGCTGCGGTGAACGTCGCGCCGGAAAAATCGCGGGCGACCATGCGCTTGGAGTGGCGCTGCACCTGCGGACTTGCGGCAACGCCCGCCTGGATCGAGGCCAGCACGAGGTTCATGTCGAGCCCGGCCTGCTCGGCAATCGCGAGGCCCTCGGCGAGCCCGGCGATCTGGATCGCGCCCATCAGATTGTTGATGAGCTTGTAGACGGTGCCGGAGCCGACCGCGCCGAAATGCCGGATGGTCGAGCCGATCGGTTCGAGAAACGGCCGCGCGCGTTCCAGATCGGCGGCATTGGCGCCGACCAGCAGCGTCAGCTTTCCGGCCGCTGCTGCATCCGGCAAGCCCGTCACGGGGCAATCGATATAGATCAGCCCGCGCGCGTTGAGCTCACGGCCCATCTCGCGGGCATGGTCATAGGAGACGGTGGAGCATTCGATCGCGATGGTGCCTGATTTCGCCGTCTTGGCCGCGCCGTCCGATCCGAGCCAGACTGCGCGCGAGGCCTCGTCGTCGGCGACCATGGTCACGACTGCGTCGGCATCGATCGCGGCATCCTCCGGCGAGGTCGCCCACAGCGCGCCGCGCGCGATCAGGTCTTCGGCTTTTGCCTTGCTGCGATTCCAAAGCGTCACCGTGAAGCCGGCATCGAGATAGCGGCCGGCCATGCCATGGCCCATCCGACCAAGCCCGATGAAGGCGACCCGCGTCATCGCTAATCCACGTCCTCGATGTCGCCGCTCGTGGTGCCGAAGGCACGCTGTGCCAGCGTGGCGGCCATGAACTCGTCGAGATCGCCGCCGAGCACGCCTGATGTGTCGGAGGTCTGCACGCCCGTGCGCAGGTCCTTCACCATCTGGTAGGGCTGCAGCACGTAGGAGCGGATCTGGTGACCCCAGCCGATATCGGTCTTGGCGGCCTGGTCGGCGGCGGCCTTCTCCTCGCGCTTCTTCAGCTCGATCTCGTAGAGGCGCGCGCGCAGCATGTCCCACGCCTGCGCGCGGTTCTTGTGCTGGGAGCGGCCGGCCTGGCAGACCACCGCGACGCCGGTCGGAATATGCGTCAGCCGCACCGCGGATTCGGTCTTGTTGACGTGCTGGCCGCCGGCGCCGCCGGAGCGCATGGTGTCGACGCGGACGTCGGATTCCTTGATGTCGATCTTGATACTGTCGTCGATGACGGGAAACACCTGCACGCTCGAAAACGAGGTGTGTCGCCGCGCGTTGGAATCGAACGGCGAGATGCGCACGAGGCGATGCACGCCGGCCTCCGTCTTCAGCCAGCCATAGGCGTTGTGGCCGGAGACCTGAATGGTCGCGGACTTGATGCCGGCCTCTTCGCCCTCGGATTCCTCTAACACCTCGACCTTGAAGCCGTGGGTGTCGGCCCAGCGCGTGTACATGCGCAGCAGCATCTGCGCCCAGTCCTGGCTCTCGGTGCCGCCGGCGCCGGCATGGACCTCGAGATAGGAATCGAACCGATCGGCCTCGCCCGAGAGCAGCGCCTCGAGCTCGCGCCGCGCGACTTCCTTCTTCAGGTTCTTCAGCGCAGCTTCGGCCTCGGCCACGACGCCGTCATCGCCCTCAGCCTCGCCGAGCTCGATCATGCCGATATCGTCTTCGAGCTCCTGCTCGACCTTGCCGATGCCGGAGAGCGCGTCCTCAAGCGAGGTTCGCTCCTGCATCAGCTTCTGGGCTTTCTGGGGATCGTTCCAGAGGTTGGGATCTTCTGCGAGCTTGTTCAGCTCAGCGAGGCGCGCCGTCGATTTCTCGACGTCAAAGATGCCTCCTCAGCAGCCCGACTGACTGCTTGATCTCTTCTACCAACCGTTCGATTTCGGCGCGCATGTCGTTCTCTGGTCTCGCGGAATCCCGCGTGGGCGCATGATCCGGGAAAGTGTGAAGCGGTTTCCCGAAAGATCATGCGCAAACAAGAAATAAAGCGCGATGACTCATCGCGCAGATGGGGATGTAGCGGCGGCGGCTGCAAAGCGCAACCGCCGCTGCGACAGATGTCTGTCCTGTCCTGCGCCTTAGTACAGCCCGCCGGTACCCGGCCGCATGAAGAAGCCGGAATCCGGCTGCTGCTGCTGCGAGGCCGGCACGCCGCCGCGCCCGTCAGCGTCAGCAACGCCGATGACCGAATAATTGTCCGGCGGCGCCGTGCCCGGCTTGAACGCCTCCAGAATGGTTCCGCCGGTCTCGCCGGGGCCGGCGCGCATGCCGGTCTTGGCGACGACGCGGACGAGCTTGATGCCGGCCGGCACCTTGAACGGAACGGCAGGCTTGTCGGCGAGCGCGAGCTTGAGGAAATCGCGCGCGATGGGGGCTGCCAGATGGCCGCCGGTCGCGGCGTTGCCCTTACCGAGCGCACGCGGCTTGTCGTAGCCCATGTAGATGGCGACGGCGACATCGGGCGAGAAGCCGACGAACCAGGCGTCCTTGGCCTCGTTGGTGGTGCCGGTCTTGCCGGCGATCGGCTTGCCGACCTCCTTGACCACGGTCGCGGTGCCGGCCTGCACCACGCCTTCCATCAGCTCGGTGATCTGATAGGCGGTCATGGAGTCCAGCACCTGCTCGCGGCGGTCGATCAGCTGCGGTTCGGGCTGGTTCTTCCAGCCGCCCGGCGCGTCACAGCCGCGGCATTCGCGCTGGTCGTGCTTGAAGATGGTGTGGCCGTAGCGATCCTGGATACGGTCGATCAAAGTCGGCTTCACGCGGCGGCCGCCGTTGGCGAGCATCGAATAGGCGGTGACCATGCGCATCGCCGTGGTCTCGCCGGCGCCGAGCGCGTAGGACAGATAGTTCGGCAGCTCGTCATAGACGCCGAAGCGTCGGGCATATTCGCCGATCAGGGGCATGCCGATGTCCTGCGCGAGGCGCACCGTCACGGTGTTGAGTGACTGCCGCAGCGCGTTGCGCAGCGTCACCGGTCCCTGGAACTTGCCCGAGGAGAAGTTTTCCGGCCGCCACACGCCGGCGCCCTGGCCCTGGTCGATTTCGATGGGCGCGTCGAGGACGACGGTCGAGGGCGTGTAGCCGTTGTCGAGCGCGGCCGAATAGACGATCGGCTTGAACGACGAACCCGGCTGCCGGTAGGCCTGCGTGGCCCGGTTGAACTGGCTCTGGTCGAACGAGAAGCCGCCGACCATCGCGAGCACGCGGCCGGTCCAGGGATCCATCACCACCATCGCGCCGGAGACCTCGGGGATCTGGCGCAAACGATATTGGCCTTCGACCGGCTGTCCTTCCTTGCTGTAGAGGGGGTCGGCGTAAATCACATCGCCGGGCGCCAGCACTTGCGCCACGGACGTCGGGGTCTTGCCCTTGGCATTGCCCTGGGCCGCCCTCGCCCAGCGTATGCCGTCGAGTGTGACGAGGCCGGTCTCGCGCTGCTTGCTGACGGCGCCGCCGAGCTCTCGGCTCGGCTGGAAGCCGATGCGCGCCGACTGGTCGCTGGTCTCCAGCACCACCGCCATGCGCCACGGCGAGATGTCCGACAGCGACTTGATCTCGGCGAGCTTCACGCCCCAATCGCCGGAGATATCGAGCTTGCTCATGGCGCCGCGATAGCCCTGCTGCTCGTCATAGTTCACGAGGCCCGAGACCATGGTCTTGCGCGCCATGACCTGGATCTTGGGATCGAGCGTGGTGCGGACAGAGAGACCGCCTTCATACAGCTTCTTCTCGCCGTAACGCTCGAAGATGTCGCGGCGGACTTCCTCGGCGAAATATTCGCCGGCGAAGGTGTGGGCGCCGTTGGAGCGGTTGGTGACGGCGAGCGGCTCCTTGCGTGCCTTGTCGGCGTCGGCCTGCTTGATCCAGCCGTTCTCCAAGAGACGGTCGATGACGTAGTTGCGGCGCTCGACGGCGCGGTCGCGGTTACGGACCGGATGCAGCGTCGCCGGCATCTTCGGCAGCGCGGCGAGGTAGGAGGCTTCCGCCACGGTCAGCTCGTTCACCGACTTGTCGAAATAGACCAGCGAAGCAGCCGCGATGCCGTAAGCGCCGAGACCGAGATAGATCTCGTTCAGATACAGCTCGAGGATCTTGTCCTTCGAGTAGGTCTTCTCGATGCGCATCGCCAGCAAGGCTTCCTTGATCTTGCGGGCAAAGGAGACCTCGTTGGTCAGCAGGAAGTTCTTGGCGACCTGCTGGGTGATCGTGGACGCACCCTGCGGCCGGCGGTTGGAGCCGTAGTTCTGCAGATAGAGCAGTCCGGCGCGCGCCATGCCGGTGTAGTCGATGCCGCCATGCTCGTAGAAATTCTTGTCCTCGGCCGCGAGGAAGGCGTTGATCACGAGCTTCGGCACCGCCTGGATCGGCAGATACAGCCGCCGCTCCTTGGCGTATTCGCCGAGCAGCGAACCGTCGACCGCGTGCACGCGGGTCATCACCGGCGGCTCGTAATCCTGGAGCTGAGAGTAGTCGGGCAAGTCCTTGGAGAAATGCCAGATCAGGCCTGCCACGGCGCCGACGCCGACAAGGAACACCACCGTTCCCGCGGCGAACAGGAAGCCCATGAACCGCACAAGCAAGCGCATTATGTGTTTATCCGTTCAAACTCTGGATCAGCCCAGTATCAGCCCCTTGGCACCCAAAACTGGTGCCAACCTCACGTCGCGAATTCACCGGCCTACGCAATCACATCAAGACCAGGCCTAGAGACGCTTGCCGAGCGGGATTCTCTCCGATTCCGGAACCCCCTGCGGCATTTTTATAAAGCGTCCGCTGTGGCCAAACTAGGGCCTTTGCGGCGGGACGAAAAAACCCTTTCAATTCGAAGGACCTGCCGTGGCCAGTCGCTTGGCCAGGAACCCGTCAATGGCCTGTGCCATCGAGCCCACGGCCTTGGACCGCCAGCCCTCCGATACCAGGTGCCCGAGGTCGCCTTTGTTCGAGACGTAGCCGATCTCGACCAGGACCGACGGGACGTCGGGTGCCTTCAGGACCCGGAAGCCGGCCGATTTCAGGGGATGCTTGTGCATCCGCACGCTCGCCTTCATTTCAGCCATCAATAGCCGGGCGAAACGGTTTGAAAACGTACGCGTTTCGCGCTGGGTGAGGTCGATCAGGATGTCGGCGACGTCGGTCGGCTCCTCCGCCAGATTGAACCCCGCGATGGCGTCCGCCCGGTTTTCCGCGTCCGCCAACCGCTGCGCCTCGGCGTCGGAGGCCTTGTCGGACAGCGTGTAGATCGTGGCGCCCTGCGCATCGCCCTCGGCCTTGGGCAGCGCGTCGGCGTGAATCGAGACGAACAAGGCCGCCTTGAGGTTACGGGCGATCTTGGTCCGGTCATTGAGCGGGATGAAGGTGTCGTCGTCCCGCGTCATCACCACCCGGTATTTGCCGGCCTTTTCGAGCCTGTCGCGGAGGGCCAGGCCGAAGGCCAGCACCAGATTCTTCTCGCTCTCGCCGCTCGACTGGGTGCCGTTGTCGATGCCGCCATGGCCCGGATCGATCACGACCACCGGGCGGCCATCAGCCTTCTGCTGCGCCGCTTCCGGCGCCGGCGCGGCCGGAACCGTGGCCGGCGGCGCATCGGCGATCGCGGGCCGCAGCTCCGGGCGGTTCTCCGGAGGAATCGTCGGCACGAACGCGGTGCGATCGACTTCCTCCAGCTCGAGCACGAGCCGCGCCGGCTGGCCATTGGCCGCCTCCAGCACGTAGGAATTGGCGATCTTGGCGGGTCCCGTCAGGTCGAACACGATTCGCGAGCCGCCGGGCATGACGAGGCCGTAACGGAACGCCTTGACCAGCCCCCGCCCCCCAATTCCGGTGCCGGCGGGCAGCTGAAAATTGAGCTGGGGCACGTCGACCACCACCCGATAGGGGTCGGCCAGGGTCACGGTGCGGAAGGTGACGGTCTGGTCGAGGTCGAGGACGAAGCGGGTCTGCTTGGCATCGCCGGCGAGGCGCGCGGCCGAGGCGATTGGAAAATTCGCCGCTGATACAGCGGCTTGCGGCTGGCTTTCCGCCGCGCTCAGGCGCCAGGAATCAGCGCCCGCCAATAGTGCAGTGCACAGCAGCGCGCCACCCAGTAAAACCCTTTGATTTGTGCGGCTCGCCACCGATTCCGTGCCTCCGAGCAGCCCTTTTAACGCAATAGAACCACAGGGTTAATCGATCCCTAATGACAGAAATGCGAAACTCGCCGACTGTGACCGCCGTGCGACGCTCCCTTGCACGGTTGGCCCATTCCACGTATGTACGGAATGCTGACGGCCGATATTTCCGGTTGTGTCGCATTCAGCCTCCCGGTGCAGCGCCGGAGCTCCCAAGATTTGGGAATTCCAGCGTTTTCCGTTCCCCTCTAAGGCCAGCGCGGTGCGCGGCAGCGAGGTGGAGCGGGGCAAAGCCCCGGTGGCGGACGGTCCCTGGTTACCTTAGCGTGTCCGGGACGGTTCTGACAGCGGCGTGACCATTTACCCGGTCCCTTAATCCCAAGGGAGCGGTTCGTAATCCCCAAGGCGAGCGCGCTCGCGCCATGCCTGGCCAGCAGCAACTGATTGAGGGGCGGCCTCGCCGCCCAATGCTTCATACGGGCCGACGCTTGATGCGCCAGACTGTGCCGACGAATTCTGAAGGACCATTCGCGACGCTGCGGAGTGACAATCCCGCGCGCCGCTTCGGTTCTGAAGCTTCCGGTTCGGCAAGGCGCGAGAGACGGCGTTTCGGCCTTCCCCTCACCCCCGAATCAGGTGGACCGTCGCGTCACCCGGCAGCGCAATTCGCGCCCACGGTCGAGCGCGCCCGCCGCCGCCAAGAGTTAAGACATGCCCAACAAGATGTTGATCGATGCCACTCACCCGGAAGAGACCCGGGTCGTCGTGGTCCGCGGCAATCGCGTCGAAGAGTTTGATTTCGAGACCGCGCAACGCAAGCAACTGCGCGGGAATATCTACCTCGCCAAGGTCACAAGGGTCGAACCCTCGCTCCAGGCCGCCTTCGTCGAATATGGCGGCAACCGCCACGGCTTCCTCGCCTTCAGCGAAATCCATCCCGACTACTATCAGATCCCGGTCGCCGACCGGCAGGCGCTGATCGAGGCCGAGGAGCAGGCCCATCGCGAGGCCGAGGAAGAGAGCGAGAACCGCTCCCACGGCCGCCGCCGCTCGCGCCACCGCAATGCCCGCCGCCGCGGTCAAGGCGAGCGCGTCCGCAGCGACATCGTCGAAGGTCTCGAGGCCGGCGCCGATCCCGCGGCCCAGCCGGTCGAGGGCGAAGCCCTGCACGCCGAGGGCGCATCGCACGAGGGCGAGCACCTGCTCGCCGATGCGGAGCATCACGACGGCCACGAGCATCACGACCACGACCATGGCGATCATGATCACCACGATCATGACCATGAAGCGCATGGCCACGACGACCACCATCATGCCCATGATGACGATCACGCGCACGATCATGACGATCATCATCATGACGACGAGCACGATCATGATCATGCCGCCGAGACGCCCGCGCCTGTCGCAGCGATCGGCGCCGAGCCCGTGGTCGCGACCGAAACCGCTCCCGAGCCGCAGGAAGCCCAGACCTTCGAAGCCCACACCTCCGAAGCACATGCCGAGGCTCTGGCTGAAGCCGTGACGGCCGCCGCCGAGCCGGCTGATGCGGTCTATGCCGCCGGCGATGTCGCCGAGGCGCCCCATGCCGAGGCCGCGGACGCGGCCGGTGAAGACGACGAGGACGAGGACGGCGAGGAAGCCGAAGAGGAAGTCGTCGAATCCGTCGGCGGTGACGACGTGCTGGAGGAAGTGCCGGAGCGCACTTTCCGCCCGCGCCGCCAGTACAAGATCCAGGAAGTCATCAAGCGCCGCCAGGTGATGCTGGTGCAGGTGGTCAAGGAAGAGCGCGGCAACAAGGGTGCGGCGCTCACGACCTATCTCTCGCTCGCCGGCCGCTATGCCGTGCTGATGCCCAACACCGCGCGCGGCGGCGGCATCAGCCGCAAGATCACCAGCGCCCAGGACCGCTCGCGCCTGAAGGAAGTGGTGCAGGATCTCGACGTGCCCGAGGGCATGGGTATCATCCTGCGCACCGCCGGCGCCTCCCGCACCAAGCCGGAGATCAAGCGCGACTTCGAATACCTGATCCGGATGTGGGAGACGGTGCGCGACCTGACGCTGAAGTCGCAGGCCCCGACCCTCGTCTACGAGGAAGGCTCGCTGATCAAGCGCTCGCTGCGCGACCTCTACAACAAGGAGATCGACGAGATTCAGGTCGCCGGCGAATCCGGCTACCGCGAAGCGCGCGACTTCATGAAGATGCTGATGCCCGCCAATGTCAGCGCGGTGAAGCAGTATCGCGACGGCCAGCCGCTGTTCTCGCGCATGGGCGTCGAAAGCCAGCTCGACGCGATGTTCTCGCCGACCGTGCAGCTTCGCTCCGGCGGCTATGTCGTGATCAACCAGACCGAGGCGCTGGTCTCGATCGACGTCAACTCGGGGCGATCGACCCGCGAGCACCATATCGAGGACACCGCGCTCAAGACCAATCTGGAGGCGGCCGAAGAGGTCGCCCGCCAGCTCCGCCTGCGCGACCTCGCCGGCCTGATCGTCATCGACTTCATCGACATGGACGAGAAGCGCAACAACCGTGCGGTCGAGCGCAAGCTGTCCGATTGCCTGAGGCAGGATCGCGCCCGCATCCAGGTCGGCCGCATCTCGCATTTCGGCCTGCTCGAGATGTCGCGCCAGCGCATCCGCGCCAGCGTGTTGGAATCCTCGACCGATCCGTGCCCGCATTGCGGCGGCACCGGCCACGTCCGCTCGGTGTCCTCGGTGGCGCTCCAGCTGCTGCGCGGCCTCGAAGAGATCCTGATGAAGGGCGCGACCCACAATCTCGTGGTCCGCACCCGCACCGACGTCGCGCTCTACGTGCTGAACCACAAGCGCGGCCATCTGCGCGACCTCGAGAACAGCTTCAAGGTCACGCTGTCGGTCATCGCCGACCCCAGCGTCAGCGGCCCGCAGGCCTATCTGATCGACCGCGGCGAGCAGGTGCATACGCTCGAAGCCGCCAAGGCGCTGCTGGCAGCGCAGGCCGCCGCAAGCCCGCCGCCGCTGGCTGAAGAGGCCTATGACGACGAGGAATTCGATCCGGAGCTGGAATCCGAGGTCGAGACCGAGGAGACCGAAGGTCTCGCTGAAGAACAGGCGGCCGGCGAGGCCGGCCCCGAGCAGGACGGCCAGCGCCGCAAGCGCCGCCGTCGCCGGCGCGGCCGCGGTGGCCAGCGCGAAGGCGAGCTGCGCGAGGACAGCCCGACCACCCTTCCCGAGGCGGCGGTGGCTGCCGGCGAAGGCGAGGACGATGCCGAATCCGAGCAGGATGGCGAGGAAGGCGAGGAGCAGGCCGCCCGTGGCGAGCAGCAGGGTAGCGGCGAGCGCCGGCGCCGGCGCGGTCGCCGCGGCGGACGCCGTCGGCGTGGCGGTGGCGAGGATGGTCTCGCCGGCTCCATCGGCGACGAGCTCGCGGCCAATGCGCCGCCGGAAGCGAGCGACGCGGTCGCCGATTTCGACAGCATCGGCAACGAAGCCGCGCCCCCGATCGCGCAGGCCGAGCTCTTCGCCGAGCCGCAAGCTGCTCTGCCTGAGGTGCGTGCTGAGGTGCCGACCGAGGCGCCGGCCCAGCCGGAGCCCGCTCCCAGCGCAGAGGCCGAAGAGCCCGCCGACGACAAGGCCGCGCGACGCCGCTCCACGGTCCGGGAAAAGGTGAGCTTCCTGTCGAGCAGCCCGAGCGAGCCCGCGACACCGGTTGCGCAGGCGAGCGAACCGATTGCTCCGCCCGTGCCGGCCCCCGAGCCCGCACCGGAAGCAGCAAGCGAAATCCCAGCCGCGCCGCGTCGCGCCGGATGGTGGTCACGGCGCTTCGGCGGCGGCGAGTAACAGCAACATCCAGATGAAACCGCCCGGCCAAACCGGGCGGTTTTTGATTTGGCGAGGTCAGTGTCGATGCAAAGTGCGATCGTTCTCGGCGGCGGCATGATTGGAGTCAGCGCCGCGCTGCACCTGCGGCAGCGCGGCTGGGCCGTCACGCTCGTCGACCGCAGGGAGCCGGGCCGCGAGACCAGCTACGGCAATGCCGGGATGATCCAGGCCGAAGCGGTGCGCCCCTATCCGATGCCGCGCGACCTTGCCTCGCTGCTCAAGATCGCGACCGGCCGCACCAATGACGTGCACTACAGCCTGTCCTCGCTTCATCTCCATATCGAGCCCCTGCTCCGCTACTGGTGGCATTCGGCGCCGAAGCGGCATCGCGAGGCGATCGACGCCTGGGCGCGGCTGATCGCCTACGCGACAAGCGAGCACGACATCCTCATTCGCGAGGCGCATGCGGACAATCTGATCCGCCGCGCCGGATACCGGCATCTGCATCGCGACCCAGCCTCGTTCGATCAGGCCGTCAAGGCCGCGGAGGACGACGAGCGGGAGTTTGGCGTGAGGTTTCGCGCGCTCTCCGGGGCCGAGCTCGCCAAGGCCGAGCCGATCTTGCGCGACGATCTCCCCGGCGCAATCCACTGGCTCGACACCTGGACAGTGTCCGATCCCGGCGCGCTGGTCACCGCCTATGCCGAGCTGCTCGAGCGCCTCGGCGGCAGCATTGTGCTCGGGGACGCCCAGAGCCTGCAGCAGACCGCGACCGGCTGGTCGGTCAACACCGACAAGGGACGCATCGACGCCCCCCACGCCGTCGTGACGCTCGGACCATGGTCGCCCGATCTGCTCACCAAATTCGGCTACCGCATTCCGCTGGTGCGCAAGCGCGGCTACCACATGCACTATGCCGGCGGCGCGTCGCTCGATTTGCCTCTCGTCGACAAGGGCAACGGCTACGCGATGGGCCCGATGGCCAAGGGCATCCGCATCACCACCGGCGCGGAGTTGACCGGCATGGATGCGCTCGCAACGCCGGTGCAGCTCGCCAGCGCCGAGGCCTCTGCGCGCGAGCTGATCGATCTCGGCCAGCGCGTCGAGCCGGATCCGTGGTTCGGCACGCGGCCCTGCACGCCCGACATGCTGCCGGTGCTCGGGCAGGCCCCGCGCCATCCCGGCCTCTGGATGAACTTTGGCCACGGCCACCAGGGCTTTACGCTGGGGCCCGCGACCGGGCGCTTGCTCGCCGAGATCATGAGCGGCGAGACGCCGGCGATCGACCCGGCACCGTACCGGCCGGAGCGGTTCTAGCCCTCCGCGTTCGCGGCGAGCACCGCGAGCGCGGCCGAAATCCGCATCAGCGGGTCATCCCATTCGCGGGGGCTGCGCTGCCGAAACAGCCGCATGGTCGGATACCACGGACTGTCCTCGCGATCGCGCAGCCAGCGCCAGTCGAGCGCGTATGGCGTCAGCATCCACACCGGCCGGCCAAGCGCGCCGGCGAGATGCGCAACCGATGTATCGACGGCGATGACGAGATCGAGCGCCGCGACCGCCGCGGCGGTGTCGGCGAAATCGCCGAGCGCAGGTGCAAGGTCGATGACGTCCTTGCCGAGCGCCGCGAGCACCTCGCCGTCCTCGGGGCGCGGCTCCTTTTGCAGGGAGTAGAGCTGAACGCCCTGCATCACGAGACGCGGCAGCACGGCTTCGGCCGGCAGCGAGCGCTGCTTGTCACCCTTGTGCCTGGCATTGCCGGCCCAGACCACGCCGACCTTCAGCGCCGTCACATCCGCGAGCGCCGCGCGCCAGCGCGACAGTCTTGCGGGATCGGGATGCAGATACGGCACGTCGGCCGGAATGGTGCCGAGCGTGGTGCCGAATATCCGCGGCAGGCTCATCAGCGGCAGTTGCAGGTCGAAATGCGGCAGCGCTTCGCCGCGCGCGATCACGGTGACGTCAGGGAGCTGCCGCAGCAACCCGGCGAGCGCAGGCTGAACCTGGAGAATGATTTTGGCGCCCATCGCCGTCACCATCGGCAGATAACGCACGAAATGCAGGGCATCGCCGAGCCCATATTCGGCGAAGAGAAGCAACGTACGGCCGTCCAGCGGCTCCCCCTGCCACTCCGGCTCGCTGAAGGTTGGGTCGCCGTCCGACAGTGTCTTGCATTTGCGCCGCCAGCGATAGGCTTCGAAGCCATTCACGAAATCGCCGTTCATCAGCAGGAAATGCGCATGGTTGTACTGCGCGAGCGGCTGCTCCGGATCGAGCGCGATCGCGCGATGCGAGACCGCGAGCGCCTCGTCGATGTCGCCGGCATTGCGCAGCGCGACCGCGAGATTGGCGTGGCCCTTGGCATAGCCGGGGTCGGCGACGACCGCGCAGCGATGCGCGGCGACCGCATCGCCTGCGCGCTCCTGCTTCTCGAAGATGATGCCGAGATTGGTCCAGGCCGCCGCGTAGTCGGGCTTGAGCAGCAGCGCGTGCTCGCAGGAAGCAATCGCCTCGTCGAGCAGGCCGAGCTCGGAGAGACAGGCGCCGAGATTGCTTGCGATCACATGATCAGACGCGTCGAGCGCAAGGGAGCGCCGGTAGATCTCGGCGGCCTCCACGAGGTGACCGGCCTCGTGCAGCACGAGGCCGAGCAGGCGCAGCGCCGGAGCATTGTCCGGCGCGCAGGCGATGGCGCGGTGGTACGCGGCAATGGCGGCTTCGAGCAATCCTTGCCGGTAGAGCACGGCGCCGAGACTGCACAGCAGACCGGGATCATCCGGATCGGCGTCGAGGGCGCGGCGATAGGCGGCCCCTGCCTCGCTGAGCCTCATCTGATCCGCAAGGAGATTGCCGAGATTGAGCCAGACGCCGTGATAGGAAGGCTCCCGCGCGATGACCGCGCGATAGGCTTCCTCCGCTTCCATCAATCGCCCCTGCTCCGCGAGCACGATGGCGAGATTGAAGCAGGCGCGCGTGAGATGGGCATCGAGCGCCAGCGCGCGGCGATAGGCGGCTTCGGCCTCGCCGAAACGCGAAAGCTCGCCCAGCGCCACGCCGATCTTGTTGTGCAGGCCGGCATCGTCCGGCCGCCGCACCAGCGCACGGCGGAACGCCGCCACCGCGCCCTCCTGCTCGCCCTTCACCGCAAGCGCATCGCCGAGCGTGACGAGCGCCGGCGCATGGTCCGGATCGATGTTGAAGACACGGCCGAGCAGCGCGGCACCGTCGGCCGCGCGATCGGTGACGAACGCAGCCACCGCCGCAAGATGCAGCGCCGGCAAATGATCGGGCGCGATCCTCAGCGCCTCCGCACAGAGCGCCTCAGCGTGATCCGGCCGTCCCGCCGAAAAATGCTCCGCCGCCTGCAACACAATCCGATCGACCGCCTTGCCCACGATGCCACCCGCCCCTTGGAAGCCAGATGCGGGTTAAACGCGCGAGGTCGCAAAATCCGTCAGTCGGCGCGCGCGGTGAGCAGCTTTTTGATCCGTTCGGCGTCCTCGGCCGTCGCCGGGTTGTAGACGATCATGCTGAGATCGGAGCGGCCCTCGACGTTGAAGCTCGAATATTCGAACGACATCATGCCGTGAAGGGGATGTCGCAGCCGCTTGGTGCCGTCGCCGTGGTGGCGCACGTCGTTGTCGCGCCACAACGCCGCGAATTCCGGGCTGGCGTGGCAGAGCTCGTCGACAAAATCGGCGACATGCGAGACCGCGCCCGCGCGCGCGGCATCCGCCCTGAACGCTGCCACCACGAAGCGCGCGACGCTGTCCCAATCATACTGTGCGGCGCGCACGCGCGGATCGCAGAAGATGAAGCGCAGGATGTTGCGCTGGCCCGGCGGGATCGCGCCATAGTCCGTCAGCACGACGCTTGCGGCGCGATTCCAGGCGACGACGTCCCAGGTTGCGGTCCGCACCAAGGCCGGGCTGAATTCGAGCGCGTCGAGCACGTGCTGTAACCGTGGCGAGACGCCTTCGGTGGCCTGGTAACGCACCTCGGGCGGCCGGCCGAGCCCGATCAGGAACAGATGCTCGCGCTCGACATCCGTCAGCATCAAGGCGCGGGCGATGCGGTCGAGCACGTCGGCCGACGGCGCCCCGCCCCGGCCCTGCTCCAGCCAGGTGTACCAGGTCGGGCTGATATTGGCGCGCTGCGCCACTTCCTCGCGGCGCAGCCCGGGCGTGCGCCTGCGGCTGCCGGAAAAGCCGAACGCTGTGGCATCGAGCCGGGTGCGGCGGTCCTTGAGGTAGGCGCCGAGCAGGTTTTCAGCGGTGGCGGTCTCGCTCATCCTGTTAGCTATTATACCCTGATAAGGTCACTACTTTACCCGGATAATCCTAGCGCAGATGGTCGTCTCCACCAACGCCCTCGATCGATCCCTGGAGATACCTCATGCGTGTTTTCGTCACCGGCGCCACCGGCTTTGTCGGCTCCGCCGTCGTTCGTGACCTGATCGCCGCCGGCCACCGTGTCACCGGTCTTGCCCGGACCGATGCAGGCGCGGCCGCCGTCGCCGCGATGGGCGCGGAGGTCCATCGCGGCTCGCTGGAGGACCACGCCTCCTTGCGCAGCGGCGCGGCTGCTTCCGACGGCGTGCTTCACCTCGCCTTCAACCACGACTTCTCGAAATTCACTGAGAATTGCGAACTCGACCGCCGCGCCATCCTCGCGCTCGGCGAGGGGCTGAAGGGCTCGAACCGTCCGCTCATCGTCACCTCGGGCGTGGCGCTGCTCGCGCCCGGACGCCTTGCGACCGAGGACGATGCGGCGGCGCGCCACTTCCCGCGCGTGTCGGAGGCCACCGCCGAAGACCTGATGCAGCAAGGCGTCCGTGCCGGCATCGTGCGGCTGCCGCCCACCACCCATGGCGAAGGCGACCACGGCTTTGTGCCGCGCCTGATCGCGATCGCGCGCGAGAAAGGAGCCGCCGCATACCTCGGCGATGGCAGCAACCGCTGGCCGGCCGCGCACCGCTTCGATGCCGCACGCGTCTACCGCCTCGCGCTGGAGCAAGGCGCATCTAACCGCCGCTATCACGCCATCGCCGAGGAAGGCGTGCCGTTCAAGGCGATTGCAGAGGTGATCGGCAAAAGGCTCGGCGTGCCCGTGGTTGCGAAGACGCCGGATGAAGCGGAGGCCCATTTCGGCTGGTTCGCGCGATTTGCGGCCGTCGACGTTCCGACCTCCAGCGCGAAGACCCGCGCCGCGCTCGGCTGGGAGCCGAAAGAAAAAGGGCTGATCGAGGATCTCGACCAGCCCTATTACTTCAAGGTTTGACAGCGCGGCTCGCGCTGTCAAATCCGCATCAGTCCGTCGTGATGGCCGTTTCCATGTCGGTCGGATCGATCTGCTGGTTCAGCCGCGCGTTGAGCTTGTCGCGGTCGAGCTCGCCCTCCCACCAGGCGACGATCACGCAGGCGACGCCGTTGCCGCACAGATTGGTCAGCGCGCGGCATTCGCTCATGAACTTGTCGATGCCGAGCACGATCGCCATGCCCGGCACGAGGCGCGGATCGACCACGGCCAGCGTCGCCGCCAGCGTGATGAAGCCCGCACCGGTGATGCCGGAGGCACCCTTCGAGGTCAGCATCGCCACCACCAGGATGGTGAGCTGCTGGCCGAAGGAGAGATCGAAGCCGAGCGCCTGCGCGATGAAGAGCGTCGCCAGCGTCATGTAGATGTTGGTGCCGTCGAGGTTGAACGAATAGCCCGTGGGCACCACCAGACCCACCACCGACTTCGAGCAGCCGAGCCGTTCCAGCTTCTCCATCAAGGACGGCAGCGCGCTTTCCGACGACGAGGTGCCGAGCACGATCAAGAGCTCGTCCTTGATATAGGCGAGGAACTTGAAGATCGAGAAGCCCGCCAGCCGCGCGATGATGCCGAGCACCACGAACACGAACAGCGCCGCGGTCAGGTAGAACGTCGCGATCAGGCCGACCAGGTTGAGGATCGCGCCGGTGCCGAACTTGCCGATGGTGTAGGCCATCGCGCCGAACGCGCCGATGGGAGCAGCGCGCATCACGATGGAGATGACGCCGAACACGGCATGCGCGGCATCGTCGATGAAGTTGCGGATGGTGTGGCCGCGCTCCCCCAAGCTCATGATGGCGAAGCCGAACAGCACCGAGAACAGCAGCACCTGGAGGATCTCGCCCTGCGCGAAGGCGCCGACCACGGTGTCGGGAATGATGTGCAGGACAAAGTCGACCGACCTCTGCGCCTCGGCCTGCTTGGCGTAGCTGGCAACCGCCTGCGCATTGGCGGCGGCATTGCCGAAGCCCGCGCCCGGCCTGACGACATTGCCGACGATGAGGCCGATCACCAGCGCGAAGGTCGAGACCACCTCGAAATAGACCAGCGCCTTGACGCCGATGCGGCCGACCTTCTTGGCGTCCTGGATGTGCGCAATGCCGGATACGACGGTGCAGAAGATGATCGGCGCAATCACCATCTTGATCAGCTTGATGAAGCCGTCGCCCATCGCCTTGATCCACTCATTGGTGGCGAGCGACGGCCACAACCAGCCGACGATGGCGCCGAGCACGATGGCGATCAGCACCTGGACGTAGAGAACTCTGTACCACGGCTTTGCTGCGGCTGGCGCTGCCGGCGCCGCCGCTATCGTTGTCGTCGTCATCGTTTCACTCCCCCTCAAAAATCAGAGCCAGCCAAGATCAACTTGGCCGGCCCTGTCAATTGGAACTGCTCGGAATGGTGCGCTTTACCCGCGGCGATCGACGAGCCGGCGTGCCGCCGGCATCAGCGTCGCGCCAAGCGCGTTCTTGACCAGCGAGGCCGCGATGAACGGCGCAAGGCCGACCTGCCAGGCCTTCGCGGCGCCGAGCCCGAGGCCAAAGGCGAGCCAACCGAACCCGGCCGCCAGTATGACGATATGACCGACCGCCATTGCCGCAAACAGCAGCACGACGCTGCGATCCCAGCCGCGCTCGGCGAGCCAGCCGGTGACGAAGGCGGCGCCGACGAAGCCGAACAGATAGCCGGCGGTCGGGCCGACCAGTGGTGCGATCCCACCGACCGGGCCGGCGAACACCGGCAGTCCCATCGCGCCTTCAGCGAGGTAGGCAATCATGGTTGCGCTGCCAAGGCGCCAGCCATAGGTGGCGCCGATCATCAGCACCACCAGCGTCTGCAGGGTCATGGGCACGTAGGGCAGCGGCAGGTTCACCTTGGCTGACAGCGCCATCAAGGCGGTGCCGAGCGCGATCAGCACGACGGCGCGCAGTGCGCCGACGCTTTCGCCCGGCCGGGTCGGCCACATCAAGGCGGCAAGAGGAGAATGCGTGGCGGTGGACGGGACGGAACGGTCAGACAAGTTGAACTCCGGAAGGCTGGCGAAAACTGGCGGCTATTTAAGCCAGTGAGCGATCCGGTCAACTGCCTCGCGCATCTCGTCCGGCGAGCGCGCATAGGAAAAGCGAATGAACGAGCGGCCGTGAACGGGATCGAAATCGAGCCCTGGCGTCGCTGCGACGTTCGCCTGCTCGAGCATTTGCTTCGCAAACTCGAAACTGTCGGAGGTGAAATCCGAGACGTCGGCATAGAGATAAAATGCACCATCGGCCGGCAGGAACTTGCGCAGGCCCGCCTTGGGCAATCCCTCGATCAGGATGCGCCGGTTTTCCTGATAACCGTGCTTGATCTCCTCCATCTCGGCCGCGCCGTCGAAGGCGGCTTCGGCCGCGATCTGCGACAGCGCCGGCACCGAGATCGACAGGTTCTGCTGCAGCCGCTCGATCGGACGCACCAGGATCTCGGGCACGACCATCCAGCCGACGCGCCATCCGGTCATGCAAAAATACTTCGAGAACGAGTTGATCACGAGTGCGTGCTCCGACAGCGCCGCCGCCGTCACCGCCGGAAACGCGTAGTCGAGCCCGTGATAGATCTCGTCGGAGATGAAACGGATGCCGGCGTCTTCCGCCGCCGCGATCAGCCCTGCGAGCGCCTCGCGGGACATCATCGTGCCCGTCGGATTGGCGGGACTGCCGACCAGCACACCCTTCAGCGGCGCCTTGCGATGGGCGGCGAGCAGCGCTTCGCCGGTCAGCGCATGGCGGGTCTCGTCCGTGGTCTCGATCAGCACCGGCTCGCAGCCGAGCGCGGTGAGGATGTGGCGGTATGGCGGATAGCCCGGCACTGTCACCGCGACGCGGTCGCCCGGCTCGAACATTGACAGGAACGCCAGGATGAAGCCGCCGGACGAGCCCGTCGTCACCACGATCCTGTCAGGGCTGACGTCACAGCCATGGGCGTCGCGGTAATGCCGCGCGATGCGCTCGCGCAACGAGGGGATACCGAGCGCCGAGGTATAGTCGATCCGTCCCGCCTCGAGCGCCGCATGGGCGGCCGCGATCGCCGTCTTCGGCGCGCCGGCCGCGGGCTGGCCGACCTCCATGTGGATGACATGACCGCCGGCGGCCTCGATTCGGGCCGCCGCGGCCATCACGTCCATCACCATGAAGGGGGGAACCTCGCTGCGGCGGGAGGGCTCGAGCCACTGCCCCAACCGGTTCCTCAATGTCGCGTCGTGCATCGATTTCTGCTATTCGCTGGCGGGCCGGTCCGTCCGGTCCGGGAAACGGGGCGCTTGCGCCCCAGACTGGCCGCATTGTACGGCTCATAAGGGGTACGGCTCACAAGGGCATATCGCGTATCCGGTCCGCCGCCAATCGCCAAAAACCAATCACCAAACTGCTTTGCCAGACCGTTTGACCCAGACCGCCTGATGTTGCTCCAGATCGCATTGCGCAGGAAGGCCTCCGCCCTCACCGCCCTCGTCACGGCCGCAGCGATCGCGCTGTTGCCGGTCCCGGCCGCGCATGCGCAGGCCAAGGGGCCGCCGGTCCTGCGCGACACCGAGACCGAGCAGCTGCTGCGCGAATACACCCGCCCGATCCTGCGCGTCGCCGGCCTGGAGAAGCAGAACATCCAGATGGTGATCCTCAACGACGCCTCGTTCAACGCGTTCGTCGCGGATGGCCGCCGCATCTTTGTCAATTACGGCGCGATCCTCCAGTCCGAGACGCCGAACCAGATCATCGGCGTGCTCGCGCACGAGACCGGGCATCTGGCCGGCGGCCATCTGTCCAAGCTGCGTGAGCAGCTCGCCACCGCCCAGACCCAGATGATCATCGCGATGCTGCTCGGCGCCGGTGCAATCGCCGCGGGCAGCACTCGCGGCAGCAGCAGCGCCGGCAATAACGGGCTTGCCAATGCCGGCGCGGCCGCGATCGCCGGCCCCCAGGAGATGATCCGCCGGACGCTGCTGTCCTACCAGCGCCAGCAGGAGGAGAACGCCGACCGTGCCGGCGTGAAGTTCCTGACCGCGACGCAGCAGTCGCCGAAGGGTATGTACGAGACCTTCAAGCGCTTCACCAGCGAGAGCCTGTTCGCCGCGCGCGGCGCCGATCCCTACCTCCAGTCGCACCCGATGCCGACCGAGCGCGTCGCTGCGCTCCAGGAGTTCGCCAGCTCCAGCCCCTATTGGGACAAGAAGGACGATCCGGCGCTCCAGCTCCGCCACGACATGGTGCGCGCCAAGATCTCCGCCTTCATGGAGCGGCCGGAGACGGTGTATCGCCGCTATCCGCAGACCAATGACAGCCTGCCGGCGCGCTATGCCCGCGCCATCAGCACCTATCTGCACGGCGACCTGCGCAGCGCGCTGGCCCAGATCGACGCCCTGATCCAGGTCCAGCCCAACAACCCGTACTTCTACGAGGTGCGCGGCCAGGCCCTGCTGGAGAGCGGCAAGCCGGCCGACGCCATCGCGCCCCTGCGCAAGGCTGTCGCACTCTCCAACAACGCCCCCCTCATCGAGATGTTACTTGGGCAGGCTCTGGTTGGAACCGATAATAAGGCCTACACGGACGATGCTGTTCGGATTCTCCGTGCCGCGGTGGCACGGGAGCCCGAGGCGCCGCTCGGCTACACCCAGCTCGCGATGGCCTATGGCCGGAAGGGCGACTATGCCGAGGCCGATCTCGCCTCGGCGCAGGCCGCTTACCTGCGCGGCGACAACAAGACCGCCCGCGAGCTTGCCACGCGCGCGAAAACCCGTTTCGCCGTCGGCACGCCCGGATGGGTCAAGGCCGACGACATCGTGGCGTCAAAGCCGCCGCGCAACTAAGTCAAACTCAAACTAAGTAAGACGACGCCTGATACCCACGACGTCACGACACCAGAACCAGTCCGCCGGGACGTTTTCCGAAACCTGCTTTGGATAAGAGGATTTGCCTATGCCTTCGCTGCGCCTGCTTGCCCCCGCGCTGTTTGCGCTCGCCATGTTCGGCGCGGCCGCGCCCGCGTCGGCCGACAGCTTTTCCGATGCCCAGCGCACCGACATCGAGGCAATCATCAAGAACTACCTCGTCACCCATCCCGAGGTGCTCGAGGAGGCGATGACCGAGCTCAGCAAGCGCCAGGCCGATGCCGAAACCAAGAAGCACGAGGCCAGCATCGCGCAGAACTCGGATGCGATCTTCAACTCGCCGCGCCAGGTCGTGCTCGGCAACAAGGACGGCGACGTCACCTTCGTCGAGTTCTTCGACTACAATTGCGGCTACTGCAAGCGCGCCATGGGCGACATGCTCGACCTCATGAAGAGCGATCCGAAGCTGAAGGTCGTGCTGAAGGAGTTTCCGGTGCTGAGCCAGGGCTCGGTCGAAGCGGCGCAGGTCGCGGTCGCCGTGCGCATGCAGGATCCCACCGGCAAGAAATATCTCGACTTCCACCAGAAGCTGCTCGGCGGCCGCGGCGCCGCCGACAAGGCGCGCGCCCTGCAAGCGGCCAAGGAAGCCGGCCTCGACACCGCGAAGATCGAGAAGGACATCGCCAGCCCCGAGGTGCGCGCCACCATCGAGGAGAACTTCAAGCTTGCGGAGGCGATGGGCATGAACGGCACGCCGAGCTACGTGATCGGCAAGCAGATCGTGATCGGCGCCGTCGGCCTCGAAGGCCTCAAGGAGAAGATCGGCGTCGCCCGCTGCGGCAAGGCGACTTGCTGACAGAGCGATCGCGCAGCTCACAACTCAAGCATGCATCGAGGCCGGCTGAAAAGCCGGCCTTTTTCGTCGGCCAAAGCTGGCGCGAATCCGGCGCGCGCATTCATCTCGCGTTTAGGAAACAAATACCCCGGAACCGGCGATGTTCCGGAACAACTCAAATCTCCTTTCGTTGTCGGCGCGGGCAATGACGCAAATGGACACGTGAGGAGAATTCGATGTTGAACCGCTTTATGATCTCGGTTGCCGCACTCGCGCTGGTGGCGGGCACCGGTCTGGCGAACGCACAGGACAAGGGCCGCGACACTGGCGGCGCTGGTTCGCAGCAGCAGATGCAGCATTCGCAGCCTTCCGGCGGCGCCGCAGAGCGCGGCTCGATGGGCAAGGAGTCCTCGGGCGCCGAGAAGGGCACCGTCGGCCAGGCCGGCGGCTCGATGGAGAAATCCGGCGCCGCGGAGAAGTCCGGTGGGATGGAAAAGTCCGGCACGATGAACAAGAACGCGGCTGACGAGAAGGCCGGCGCGAAGGGCGAGCACGCCCAGGGTGCACAGGACAAGTCGAAGAGCATGAGCTCGGACTCGACCAAGTCTGACTCCACTAAGTCCGGCGCCAAGGACATGAAGGCCGAGGACAACAAGGCCGGCGGCGCCGCCAAGAGCAACAATGCCGAAAACCGTCCGGGCGCGACCGACAGCAAGTCTCAGACCACGACGGGCAACGCCTCCGCGACTGCCGCGGCGCCGCCCGCCGAGAAGCGGACTGAAATCTCAACGGCGATCAAGTCGACCAAGATCGAGGAGACCACCAACGTCAACTTCAACGTCTCGGTCGGCACCGCGGTCCCGGCGTCCGTCCACTTCCACCCGCTGCCGCCCCGGATTGTCGAGATCTACCCGCAGTGGCGTGGCTATGAGGTGATCTACGTCCGCGGCCAGTATGTGATCGTCCGTCCGCAGACGCGCGAGATCGTGTACATCATCGAAGGCTAAGCCGCTTCGGTGAAGACCAGACGAGCCCCTGCCGAGAGATCGGCGGGGGCTTTTGGCCTGTTGGCCGGCTTGTCCCGCCTGTCCCGGGCGGCAGCCATGCTTCGGACTGGTTAACAAGCAATTTCCGTAGTTTCCGCACAGGTTTTTGCGCAACGGATGAGGTGCCTGAACCCGCCTTGGAGGTCCTTCAAGGCTTCCCCTCACGCGCTTTGTTACCTATAACCCCCGCCACGCCGAAGCACCTCTTTTCCGGGATTGGAATGGCTCAACCTGCAACCGACACGATCCTCGTCCTGAACGGGCCGAACCTCAACATGCTGGGGACGCGCGAGCCCGAGAAGTATGGCCATGCGACGCTGGCAGACGTCGAGGCGCTGTGCCGGGAGACGGCAGCACATTTCGGCCTCACGGCCGACTGCCGCCAGTCCAACCGCGAAGGCGAGCTGATCGACTTCATCCACGAGGCGCATGCGCGCAAGATGAAGGGCATCATCATCAATGCCGGCGGCTATTCGCACACCTCGATCGCGCTGCACGACGCGCTGCTCGCGGTGCAGATCCCGACGGTCGAGGTTCACGTGACCAACATCCACGCCCGCGAGAGCTTCCGTCACCACTCCTACACCGCGCGCGCGGCCTTCGCCTCGCTGTGCGGTTTCGGCATCGAGGGCTACCGCCTCGCCATCCAGGGCCTTGCCGCCAAGCTCGACATCAAGCCCAAAGCCTGACGCACCCTCCTCACACAGAACATTCGGATCAAACAACATGGCGCGCCAGCCAGACGACAAAGCAGCCGCAAAGTTTTCCAGCGAGGATTCCGCGCTCGTCCGCGAGCTCGCTCTTCTGCTCGATGAGACCAGCCTCACCGAGATCGAGATCGAACGCGCGGGCCTGCGCCTGCGCGTCGCCCGCAACATCAGCGTCGCCGCGACCATGCCGATGCCGATCGCAGCCGCTCCCGCCGCGCTGCCGATGGCGGGAAGCGTCGCCGCTGCGCCCGCTGCGGCCGCCGCCGACCTGTCGAAGCATCCCGGCGCGGTGACCTCGCCGATGGTCGGCACCGCCTATTGGGCGCCGGAGCCCGGCGCAAAGCCGTTCATCGAAGTCGGCAACAAAGTCTCGGTCGGCCAGACCCTGCTGATCATCGAAGCCATGAAGACCATGAACCAGATTCCCTCGCCGCGCGCCGGCACGGTGACGCAGATCCTGGTCGAGGACGGCCAGCCGGTCGAGTACGGCGAGCCGCTGGTCATTATTGAGTGACGCGAATGGGGAATAGCGAATAGCGAATGGCGTCAGCCTTCCCTACTCGCCATTCGCCAGTCGCCATTCGCTGCAGGACAACATGTTCGACAAGATCCTCATAGCCAATCGCGGCGAGATCGCCCTTCGCATCCTGCGCGCCTGCAAGGAGCTCGGGATCGCGACCGTCGCCGTGCACTCCACCGCCGACGCCGATGCAATGCATGTGCGCCTGTCGGACGAGAGCGTCTGCATCGGACCGCCGCCGTCCAAGGACAGCTATCTCAACGTGCCCGCGCTGCTCGCGGCCTGCGAGATCACCGGCGCCGATGCCGTGCATCCCGGCTACGGCTTCCTGTCGGAGAACGCGCGCTTCGCGGAAATCCTCGCCGAGCACAATCTGCAGTTCATCGGCCCCAAGGCCGAGCACATCCGCCTGATGGGCGACAAGATCGAGGCCAAGAAGACCGCCAAGCGGCTCGGCATCCCCGTGGTGCCCGGCTCCGACGGCGCGGTCGGCCCTGATGACGACGCGATGGCGATCGCGAAGAAGATCGGCTTCCCGGTGCTGGTGAAGGCCGCCGCCGGCGGCGGCGGACGCGGCATGAAGGTCGCGCACAGCGAGGCCGATCTCCAGGTCGCACTGTCGACGGCAGCCAATGAGGCCAAATCCGCCTTCGGCGATGCCTCCGTCTACCTCGAAAAATACCTCCAGAGGCCGCGCCATATCGAGATCCAGATCCTCGGCGACGGCCGCGGCGGCGCGATCCATCTCGGCGAGCGCGACTGCTCGCTGCAGCGCCGCCACCAGAAGGTCTGGGAAGAAGGCCCCTCGCCGGTGCTGGCCGCCGCCGCGCGCGCCAGGATCGGCGAGACCTGCGCCAAGGCGATGCGCGAGATGAAATATCTCGGCGTCGGCACCATCGAGTTCCTGTTCGAGGACGGCGAGTTCTACTTCATCGAGATGAACACGCGCATCCAGGTCGAGCATCCCGTCACCGAGAGCATCACCGACATCGACCTCGTGCTGGAGCAGATCCGCATCGCCGCCGGCGGCGACCTGCCCGCGAAGCAGGAAGAGGTGCAGATCATCGGCCACGCCATCGAGTGCCGCATCAACGCTGAGAATCCGCAGACCTTCCGGCCCTCGCCGGGCCGCATCACGCAGTACCACCCGCCCGGCGGGCTCGGCGTGCGGATCGATTCCGCGGTCTACCAGGGCTACCAGATCCCGCCCTATTACGACTCGCTCGTCGGCAAGCTGATCGTCCACGGCAAGACCCGCACCGAATGCCTGATGCGCTTGCGCCGCGCGCTGGACGAGATGGTCGTGGACGGCATCGAGACCACCCTGCCGCTGTTCCGCGACCTGGTGCGCCAGGACGACATCATCAACGGCGACTACCACATCCACTGGCTGGAACAATATCTCGCCGGCAAGGCGGAACCGGGCACGAAATAATCCTCTCTCCCCACGGAACCCATTGGCCCCAATCGAGTTCTCGACGGTGGGGCAAGTTCCCGAGGGGGCGTTTTGAATTCCGTTGAACCTGAGCGAGTGAAACCGTCGTGACGGCCGAGGGCCAACGACGGCGGGCATTCTGGCAGATCCTGCTGTTCGCGGCGGGCCTTCTGGTGCTGACCGTGATCAGTGCCGGCTCGGTCTACCTCGTCAACAAGGCGCGCGACGACGCCAAATGGGTGCTTCACACCATCGAGGCGGAGAACCAGATCAACACCCTGCTGCTCGAGATCCGGCGCGCCGAAAGCGGCGCCCGCGGCTTTCTCCTGACGCAGGGACCGGATTTCCAGTCGGATCACCAGAAAGCCGTCGCAGCGATCATTCCCGCGCTCGACAAGCTCACGCGCCAGATCGGCGACAATCCGGCGCAACGCGAGAGCCTCGAGAAGCTGCGCGCGGCGATCGAGACCCGGCTCGACCAGTTCTCACGCGAGATGAATTTCGTGAAGCAGGGCCGCCCCGACGATGCCACCGCGCTCGTCCGCGAGGCCGCTGCCGGCAATACCACGACCACGATCACCAACCTCGCCAACGCGATGATCCGCGAGGAGGAACGGCTGTTCCAGATCCGCAGCGCCAACTCCGACCGGAGCCAGACGCTGGCGGCGTCGATGACCGGCATCGGCTCCGGCCTCGTCGTGCTGCTGGCCCTGATCTCGATCTGGCTGGTGCGGCGCTCGGCCCGCGCCCGTGACGAGGCGGAAGCGCGCCTGCGCGATGCCAACGTCAATCTGGAGGCCGTGGTCGACGAGCGCACGGCGGACCTGCGCGAAGCCAATGACGAGATCCAGCGCTTCGCCTATATCGTGAGCCACGATCTGCGCTCGCCCCTCGTCAACATCATGGGCTTCACCAGCGAGCTCGAGGAGCTCGGCGGCGACATTTTCCGCCGCATCAGCGGCCTTGCCCACGTCCCCGCCGACGGGCCGCCGCTGCCGGCCGGCGAGATCGCGCTCGAAGGCCCCGACAAGCAATTGTCGACGGATTTTGCCGAGGCGCTCGGGTTCATCAAATCGTCGATCGCCAAGATGGACCGGCTGATCTCGGCCATCCTCAACCTCACCCGCGAGGGCCGCCGCGAGTTCCAGCCGGAGAAGATCGACACGCGCGAGCTGATCGAGGCGATCGTCTCGACCCTGGCCCACCAGGCCGCCGAGGCGCAGGCGGAGATTCATGTCGCGCCCTTGCCGAATCTCATCAGCGACCGCCTTGCGCTGGAGCAGATTTTCTCCAATCTGATCGATAACGCGATCAAATATTTGAAGACTGGCGTTCCCGGCGAGATCAGAATCCGCGGGCGCACCAAGCTCGGCTACGCTATCTTCGAAATCAGCGATAACGGCCGCGGTATTGACCCTAGGGATCACCAGCGGATCTTCGACCTGTTCCGCCGTGCGGGAACCCAGGACAAGCCCGGCCAGGGCATAGGTCTTGCACATGTGCGTGCACTTGTGCGCCGCCTCGGGGGCACGATGTCGGTATCATCGGAACTAAACGCGGGCAGCACCTTCACGATCACGCTGCCCATCACCTGGAACGTCAGCAACCGGAACGCAGATCGATGACCCAGCCTGTCACCATCATCATGATCGAGGACGACGAGGGACACGCCCGGCTGATCGAGCGCAACATCCGCCGCTCCGGGGTCAACAACGAGATCGTCTCGTTCCCGAACGGCACCGACGCGATGAAGCACCTGTTCGGCGCGGACGGATCCGGTCTCGTGCAGAAGGGCAACGCGCTCCTGATCCTGCTCGATCTCAACCTGCCCGACATGACCGGGATCGACATCCTGAAGCAGATCAAGGAGAACAAATATCTGAAGGCCTCGCCCGTTGTGGTGCTGACCACCACCGACGATTCCCAGGAGATCAAGCGCTGCTACGAGCTCGGCTGCAACGTCTACATCACCAAGCCCGTCAATTACGAGAATTTCGCCAATGCCATCCGGCAGCTCGGCCTGTTCTTCTCGGTCATTCAGGTCCCGCCTGCCGCCACATGAACCAACAGCGCACGCCAACACTGCTCTATATTGACGACGACGACGCGCTGGCGCGTCTGGTCGATCGCGGCCTGACGCGGCGCGGCTTCAAGGTCGTTCTTGCCGCAAGCGGCGAGGAAGGCCTCGAGCGCATCCGCCGCGCGGAGACCGAGGGCGGCATCGACGTCGTGGCGCTCGACCAGTACATGCCCGGCCTCGATGGCCTCGAGACGCTCGAGCAGATCATGGCGATAGCGGGCGCGCCGCCGGTGGTGTTCGTCACAGCCTCGCAGGATTCCACCATCGCGGTGACAGCTCTGAAGGCGGGCGCGGCCGACTACCTCGTCAAGGACGTCAAGGGCGACTTCATCCCCCTGCTCCACGTCGCGGCCGAGGGCGCGCTGCGCCAGGCCGAGATGCAGCGGGCGCGCGAGGAAGCCGAGGCCGAGATCCACGCCTCGCGCGACCGCTATGCCGCGCTCGCCGCCGAGCGCGAGCTGCTGCTGCGCGAGGTCAACCACCGCGTCGGCAACTCGCTCCAGATCATCGCCTCGCTGCTGCACCTGCAGGCGAGCTCGGCCGCGCAGGAAGAGGTCAAGGCGGCGCTGACCAATGCGATGGGCCGCGTCGCTGCGGTCGCGCAGGTGCACCGCCGCCTCTACACCTCGCAGGACCTCAAGAGCGTGGTGCTGAACCAGTACCTGGACTCGCTGCTCGAGGATCTCCGCCGCTCGGCCGAAGGTAACCGGATGTCGCGCCTGACGCTGAAGGCCGAGCCGATCGAGATCGACCCGGACCGTGCCGTCGCCGTCGGCATCATCGTCAACGAGCTGGTGATGAACGCGGTGAAATACGCCTATCCAGATGGCGCCGGCCCGATCCATGTCGAGCTGAGCTCGAAAGGAGACGATCTGCTGCTCGCGATCAGCGACGACGGCGTCGGCGACAACGTCAAGGCCGATCCGCGTTCGACCGGCATGGGCCAGCGCATCGTCGCGGCGATGGCCTCCAAGCTGGATGCGACCGTCGAGCGCGATCCCGCGCATTCCGGAACCCGTATCGTGTTGCGGTTCCGCCGCGTGCCTGACGTGCCCGGCAAGACCAGCAGCGCCGCCGCGAGCTGACCTGCGCGCCACCCATCGCAACCGAATTGCGATCCTGCTATTGTTGCCTCATGACTTCGCGCGACTCCGCCTCGTCTGAAATCACGCCGGCCGTGCTGCTGCGCGCCTATGCCTGCGGCATCTTTCCGATGGCGGAAAGCGCCGACGATCCGACCCTGTTCTGGGTCGAGCCGGAATTGCGCGGCGTGATCCCGCTCGACGGTTTTCGCGTGGCCTCGCGCCTTGCGCGCACCGTGCGCTCGGATGGGTTGCGCGTTACCGTCAACACCGCGTTCAAGGCGACAATCGCCGGCTGCGCCGCGCCGCAGACCGGCCGCGAGGACACGTGGATCAACAAGCGCATCCGCGACCTCTATGGCGGCCTCTACGAGCTCGGCCATTGCCACAGCGTCGAGGCCTGGCAGGGCGACGAGCTCGTCGGCGGTCTTTACGGCGTCAGCCTCGGGCGCGCCTTCTTCGGCGAGAGCATGTTCCACACCGCGCGCGATGCCTCCAAGGTGGCGCTGGTGCATCTGGTGGCGCGGCTGATCCATGGCGGCTTCGAGCTGCTCGACACGCAATATGTCACCGATCATCTGAAGAGCTTTGGCGCGGTGGAGATCTCGCGGCGGCGCTACACCGCGCTGCTCGACAAGGCGCTCGCCGGCGAGCCCGGCGATTTCCTGCGGCTGTCGCCGGGTGACGCAATCCCCGGCGCACGCGCGCTCGAGATCATCGCCTCGCGGCAATAACCGATAGCTGGCCTAGCGGCCAAACCCCGGGATACCGAACAGGCCTGGCCGCTGCTCCGGCGGCGGAGGCGGTGCCGGTTGCTGCTGCTGCATCGGCGGCAGAGGCTGCGGCGGACGCTGCTGCACCTGCTTGGGTGCGGCTTTCTTCTGCGCGGGCGGCGGCGGTGGCGGGGCCGGCTTGCTCGCGGGATCGGGCGCCGCCGTTGCGATGGTCTGCTGCGGCTCTTTGCAGTCGGTCAGCCAGATGTCGTAGATCGGATGCTCGACGCCGTGCAGGCCGGGGCTTGCCGCGTACATCCAGCCCGAGAAGATGCGCTTCACCTCGCCCTGCAAGGTGATCTCGTCGACCTCGACGAAGGCGTCGGTGTTGGCGGCTTCCGTCGCCGGCCGCGTGTAGCAGGCGTCGGTCTTGACCCTGAGCGCGCCGAACTGGACGGTCTCGCCGATATCCTCGTCGAAATTAATGATGCGTCCGGTGATCTTGTCGAGGCCGGAGAAGGTGGCCTTCTTGTTCACGATCTTCTGGGCCGGCGGCTCGGTCACGACCTCGTCGCCCGGCTGGAGGCTCGCCGGCGTCTGCGGCACGGCGCCACCAGGCGCGCCCTTCTGCTGCGGCTGGCGCTGACCGGGCGCACCCGGTGCGGCTCCCGGCGCATTGGGCGGCGCGACCGCGACGGACGGCGGCTGGTTCGGCGGAGCGACCGTGGAGCCCGGCGGCGGCGCCAGCGGCTGGCTCTCGACCGGCCCCGGCATCACGTTGCCCTGCCGGCCCGGCGGCGGCGGCATCGGACGCGACGGCAGCACGCGGCCCTGCGGCGGCAGCGCGGGGACCTCTTCGTCGTCGTCCTCGGGCATCGGAGGCTGCGGCTGGCCGCGCGGAATCGCCCCCGGCGGCCGCGGCGGCGGATCGGAGAAGATCGTGCCGATCTGCGCCTGGGCAGGCGTCGCAACCGTCAGCGCGGTGGCAGCCAGCAGCGCCGCAAGGCCTGTCAGGGTAAAGGTTTTGAACATCTTGCGCGGCTTCAACAGCGAATCGGGCTTGTTGGACATTCTACAGGGGATACCGCCGCTCGCAGGCTATCGGGTTAACACGCCGAATACGGCGGGGAAAGGGCGGCATCCCTGCCCTGCCCGCCGCCCGCTGGCCAGACCCGCCACCGGATGGGATAGTTCGGTGCGCCTCTCCCCGGGGCCAATGCGGGCAATCCCCCGATACCGACGTCCAACCAGAATCCCCTGAGGCCGCTCCCATGCCCGTCGTACTCGATCCCGATGCCGCCGCCGTCTACCGGGCTTTTCGGGAGGCCGGGCGCCCCGCCTACGAGACCCTGACCGCGCCGGAGGCCCGCGCCTATTATTCGCAAGCCCGCTTTGCCACCAATCCCGAGCCGCCCGAGCTTGCGCGCGTCACGCAACTCGCGATCCCGGCGCCGCACGGCGCCATCCCGGCCCGCCTCTACTTGCCAAAGGAGCCGCGCCGGACTGAGGGAGTGTCGCCGGCGCTGGTGTTCTTCCACGGCGGCGGCTGGGTGATCGGCGATCTCGAGTCCCACGACGTCGTCTGCCGCCAGCTTGCTGAGGCCGGCGCCCTTATCGTCATCTCGGTCGACTACCGCCTCGCGCCCGAGCACAAGTTTCCCGCCGCCGTCGATGACGCCATCGCCGCGACCTGGTGGATCGCCGCGAATGCGCGCGAGCTCGGCATCGACGCCGCGCGCCTCGCGATCGGCGGCGACAGCGCCGGTGGCAACCTCGCCGCCGTCGTCGCACTTGCCGCGCGCGACGCTGGCGGCCCGGCGATCGCGGGCCAGGTGCTGATCTACCCCGCGACCGATTTCGCCATGTCTCACGGCTCGCACAACGAGCCCGAGACCAGCGTGCTGCTGACCCATTCGGTGATCCGCTGGTTCCGCGATCATTATCTGAACGGCACAGCCGACATCCACGACTGGCGCGCTTCCCCGGCGCGCGCACAAAACCTTGCCGGCTTGCCGTCCACATATGTGCTGACCGCCGGCGCCGATCCCCTGCGCGACGAAGGCGACGAATATGCCGAGCGGCTGAAGCAAGCGGGCGTGCCCGTCGCTTACAAGCACTATTCCGGCCAGTTCCACGGCTTCTTCACGATGGGAAAACTGCTGCCGCAGGCCGATGTCGCCGTGAGCGAGATCGGCGCGTGGCTGAAGGGGTTGTAGCTTCCGTAGCACGACGCACCAACGACGCCGATGTCCTCCCTCCTCAAATCTCTCTTCGCCGTTCCCCTGCGCGCCCTCACCTGGATCGGCGACCAGGGCACGCGCGCCGTG
The DNA here is from genome assembly GCF_000473125.1 of Bradyrhizobium genosp. SA-4 str. CB756. Lineage (NCBI taxonomy): Bacteria > Pseudomonadati > Pseudomonadota > Alphaproteobacteria > Hyphomicrobiales > Nitrobacteraceae > Bradyrhizobium > Bradyrhizobium genosp. SA-4. The sequence continues at coordinate 3,460,922 of NZ_KI421499.1, forward strand.
GCGGCTGTGGTGTTCATCGCGGTCGCGGTGCCGCCGATCGGCGCGCTGCTGCGTCCCTATCTCACCTGGGCGATCGTCGGCCTGCTCTGCATCTCGTTCATGCGCGTCGATCTCGCCGCGCTCTACGGCCATCTCCGCCGGCCTGCTCTGGTCGCCACCGCCACCGCATGGACCACGCTCGGCGTGCCCCTGCTCGTCGGGCTGATCGCCTGGGCGACCGGCTTCGACAACCACGCGCCCGGCCTGTTCCTCGGCTTGATGCTGCAAGGCATGGCCTCGCCAATGATGGCATCGCCGGCGCTCGCCGCCATGATGGGGCTCGATGCGACCCTGGTGCTGATCACGCTGGTGACCTCGACGGCGCTGGTGCCTTTCACCGCCACGCTATTCGCTGGCCTGTTCCTCGGCGCCAAGCTCAGCGTCACGCCGCTGGCGCTGGGCCTCAAGCTGCTCGGCCTGCTGTCGGGCTCGCTGCTCGGCGCCACCATCATCCGGCGCCTCGCCGGCGCGGAGGCGATCCAGCGCCACAAGCGGCCGATCGACGGCATCAACATCATCATCCTGCTGGCGTTCGCCTCCGCGATCATGGGCGACGTGGCCCACGACGTGCTGACCGATCCGGTCTTCACGATCGGCATCGCGCTCTTGTCCTTTGCGATCTATTTCACGCTGCTCGCCATGACGACGCTGATCTTCCGCCGCATCGGCTATGAGCGCGCGCTGGCGCTCGGGCTGATGGTGGCGCAGCGCAATCTGGGCGTGATGCTGGCTGCGACCTCAGGCGCGCTGCCGGCCACGACCTGGCTCTATTTCGCGATGACGCAGTTTCCGATCCACCTGTCGCCCTACATGCTGACGCCGATCGCGCGGCGCCTGACGGCCCGCGCGGACGACGCCGGCACGGCGGCTGCAGGCAGGACGACCTAAGGCGCAGTCGGCTTCGAGGCCCTGAAGAGATAACGGTTGGTGCTGAAGAAGTACTGCCCCGCCGCGCCGAGACGCTCGAACTCGCTGTGCCATGCGGTGAGATCATCGGCCGGAACGTCGTTCCTGCGGGCGACGAAATCCCGGATGCCTTGGGCCAGTCCCTTGCTGTAGCTGTCGTCATCGTACTGCAAATTCAGGATGGGAAAGATCGATGCGCCGTCGAGGTGAAATCCCGCCTCCACCAGTCTGCGGGCCATCGATCTCGGCAGGCGCGGGTGGGCGCAGTGCGCTTCCCATGAGGTCATGACCGCGGTCATCCGTTCCGGGTCTTCGGAATGCCACACCACTGCGTCCCAATCGGTCGCGACAAAAATCGTGCGGCCACCCGGCCTGAGGACGCGAAACGTCTCGGCGAGGACGCGGTCGACATCGGGCACGTACTCGGCAACCTGCGTGCACACCACGACATCGAACGAGGCATCGGCTTGATCCAATGCCGTCGCGTTGCCGATGGCATATGAGATCCAGGCGGACGCCTTCTGCCGGTTGCAGGCCGCGATCAGGTCGATGGACACATCGATGCCGACGACGGCACCATCGGGCCCGACGATCTTCGCCATGCTTTCGCAGAGATAGCCGGGACCGCATCCGATATCTAGAACGCGCTCGCCGGCAGTCAGAGCGAGCTGCCGCATCGTCTCCGCGCGCTGGGCGATCACATCACGCTTGAGATAGATTCTCTGCAGCCGTTTCGCATTTTCGTTGCTGTACTCCATCCCGCTCATCGTCGCCTCCACGCTCGAGTACCAGACGAAGTTCGCTACCCCGCCCGCGCCGCACGGCGCAGCGCCTGCGGCGGCTGGCCGAAGGCGCGGATGAAGGCGCGCCGCATGCGCTCGGGATCGCGGAAGCCGGTGACCTCCGCGACGAGCTCGATCGCCTCGCGCGAGGACTGCACGCGCTCGCGCGCGACCTCGAGCCGCAGCCGCTCGATCGCTTTCGACGGCGTCGTGCCGGTCTCGGCGGCAAAGGCGCGGGCGAAATGCCGCGCGCTCATGCCGGCGCGATCGGCGAGGTCTTCCACCGTCAGCGGCGCGTCGAGGTTTTCACGCGCCCAGGACAATAGCGCGCCGAAGCGGCCGTTCGGCGTCTTCAATTCCAGCAGCGATGAGAACTGCGACTGGCCGCCGCTGCGGCGATGGTAGAGCACGAGCTGGCGGGCGGCCTGTTGCGCGATCTCCTCGCCATGGTCCTCGGTGACCATCGCGAGCGCGAGGTCAATGCCGGCGCTGATGCCCGCCGAGGTCCAGACATTGCCGTCGCGGGTGAAGATCTGGTCGGGCTCGAACTTGATCTTCGGATACCGCGCAACGAAATCGCGGGTGCGGCCCCAATGCGTGGTGGCGCGGCGGCCATCGAGCAGGCCGGCCTCCGCAAGCACATAGGCGCCGGAGCAGACGCTGGCGATCCGCACGCCGCGCTTGGCCAGCCGCTGGATGAAGGCGAGCGTAACGGGACAGCGCGCCGGCGCCGACACGCCGGCGCCGCCCGCCACGACCAGCGTCGTGATCGCATTCGTCGATTTGAAATCGCGCGCCATCATCTCGACGCCCGACGAGCTGCGCACCGGCCCGGCATTCAGCGCCAGCACCCGAAGCGCGAGCGGCTTGCCGTTGGCACGTGCCGCGATCTCGAACACCGAGATCGGGCCGGCCGCATCGAGCAGTTGGAAGTCGGGGAAGATCAGGATGCCGATCATGGTCATGTCCGAAAGCGAGGGAAATACGCCATTTTGGACAGAAGGGCATCATGAGAGGCTGCCGCCGTCAAGCTCATCTTTGGAGGACCTGCCCATGTCGTCACCGCTCCAGATCGGTCTGTTGGTGTTTCCGCGCGTCACCCAGCTCGACTTCACCGGTCCGCTGCAGGTGTTTTCGTCCGTTCCCGGCGCGACCGTGCACCTGATCTGGAAGACGCTGGCCCCGGTGCCGAGCGATTCCGTGCTGATGCTGACGCCGACCATCACGTTCGCCGACTGCCCGCAACTGGACGTGATCTGCATTCCCGGCGGCTTCGGCACCGACGCGCTCCTCAATGATGAGGAGACTCTCGACTTCGTGCGCAAGCAGGCATCCGGCGCCAAATTCGTCACGTCGGTCTGCACGGGATCGCTGGTGCTGGGCGCGGCCGGGCTGTTGAAGGGCTACAATGCCGCCACCCATTGGAGCGCGATGGAGATGCTGGCGCTGTTCGGTGCGACGCCCACCAAGGCACGCGTCTGCATCGATCGCAATCGTGTGACCGGCGGCGGCGTCACAGCAGGAATCGATTTCGCCTTGAAGCTGGTGTCGCTGCTGGTCGATCGCACCACCGCGGAAGCCGTGCAGCTCCGCCTCGAATACAATCCCGCGCCGCCCTTCAACGCCGGCTCGCCGGATACTGCGCCGGCCGAGGTGCTCGCGCTGATGAAGGAGCGGGTCGCACCATCGCAGGCGCGGCGGCTCGAAGCCGCCAAGCGCGCAGCCGAAAGGGTGATGTAGCCCTTCCGTCGCGGACATGGTACGGCACGTTCCGGCGATGCGAAGCATCGCCCGGAGCGACGCTGCTGACACGACGCTGTCAGGAGCCTGTCGTGACACTCCGGCTCCGGCCGCCCCGTTGGCAGTTTCCGGTCGGTGCGCACAGGAGGACCTGACCGTGGCGCGATACCGACTGCACTGCGTCGGAGCTTCGGGCAATTCGTTCAAGGTCGCCCTCTTTCTCAACTGCGCCGGGCTCGACTGGGAACCGGTCGGCGTCGACTTTGCCGGCGGTGAAACCCGCAAGCCTGACTGGCGGGCCGCGACCAACGTCATGGGCGAGGTCCCCGTCCTCGAGGCTGATGGTCGGCTTCTGAGCCAGTCGGGCGCGATCCTACTGTGGCTCGTCGAGACTCATGGCGTGTTCGCTCCGACACGCGTGGAAGCATTCGAGGCGATGCGCTGGCTGCTGTTCGACAACCACAAATTCACCTCGAGCTTTGCCCAACACCGGTTTCAGCGTTGCTTCATGCCCGAGCCCGCGCATCCCGCCGTGCTGGCGTACTTGCGGGCGCGGACCGAGAGCGCCTTCTCGATCGTCGAGCGACACCTCGCCGACCGCGACTTCATGCTGGGCGGCCGGCCGACAATCGTCGATTTCTCGCTGCTCGGCTATTTGTACTATCCAACCGAGGAGACAGGTTTCGATCTTGCGGCGGCCTTTCCGGCCATCAACGCCTGGCGCCGGCGCATCGCCGAATTGCCGGGCTGGAAGCCGCCCTATGAGATGATGCCGGTTGGCAACTCACCCCCGCTCCATCTGCATCTTTGAGGTGTGGGACAAACCCAAAGCAGCGGATCAAAGAAAAAGGCCGCCCGGTTTCCCAGGCGGCCTTTCCTGTCTTACGGCGGCGCACATTCACATCGGGCGATTTCGGAACTTCCAGACCGGGGGCCTATCTCCCGATCGAGTCCTTACTCGGCGGCCGCTGCATCTCGGGACAGTCGCGAACTGTTGCCCGAACCGAACGCGATGGTTTCCCATCTCCGTAAGATGGGATCATTGAGCCGCATCGCTCGCGCCGGTGCAACGCCGGCGCTAGCGCCATCCCCGCTGTTCCCGTTGTCCACAGCGGCGTGAGGCGGATGCTCATGCATCCACCCTCGATGATGAGGATTCGCGCTTGGGCCGACGGTTAGCCGGGCGTCCAGGGCTGGTAGTCGCCGGTCGCCTTCGGCCGGCGGCCGCTGGCCAACGTCGAGCCCGAGGGCCGGTAGGCCTTGGCCGTGCCGGTGAGATTCGGCTGGTGCGGCTTTTCCCACTCGCGCGGCTGGTAGTTGGTCGCGGTCGGCGGGGTGTCGACGACGTGATGGATCCAGCCGTGCCAGGACGGCGGGATGCGGCTCGCCTCGGCATAGCCGTTATAGATCACCCAGCGCCGCTCGAAGCCCAGCGTCGGATCGATCGCCCCGCCGCGGGTGCGATAGTAGCGGTTGCCCTGCTCGTCCTCACCGACCAGTTCGCCGTACCGGCTGGTCCAGAGCTGGGTGCCAAAGGTCTGGCCATTCCACCAGGTGAAGAACTTCAGAAGGAATTGTTTCATACGGCAAGGGCCCTGCTTCGTGGGGCCCTGATGCCATCCGGACGCCGAAATGTCCAGTTCGGCCCGCGGGGGCCGTCCCCTTCCCAAATGCGGGTGCTGCGGACCGCCGGCGCCGCCGCAAATCGGTCGTGATCCGTTCATGCCGGGTACAGCGGCGAGGTGAGAGGCTCGCGGCACACACGCAAACCAGCGTGATCCCTGGAACCAGCGCTGTTTCATCGGGTTGGCTTTTCCGGGAAAGGAGTTTGATCATGAACAGTCTGAAGGTTTTGAGTGCCGCTGCGGCAGTGGCGTTGATGCTTCCGTTGGCGAGCCCGGGCTTCGCGCAGAGCCGTCCCGCCGCTGGCGGCGGAGGAGCGCATGTCGGCGGTGGCGGCGGCGGCGCCCATTTTGGTGGCGGCGGCGGCGGTGCTCACTTCGGTGGTGGCGGTGGCCCCCGCATGGGCGGCGGCGGCTTTGCCGCTGGCCCGCGGCCAGGCGGTGGCGCCAGTTTCGCGGGTGGCGCAGCCATGCGCCCGAGCGCCGGCGTTGCCATGCGTCCGAGCGCAGGACCCACCTTTAGCGGCGGCCGTCCGGTCGCAGCGGCCGGCGGCAACTGGCAGGGCGGCGGCGGCAATTGGGGCGGTCACCGCTGGCATCACCGTGGCGGCGGCTTCTGGCCCGGCGTCGCGGCCGGCGCCGCGATCGGCGGCCTCGGCTCCTACGCCTATTACGGCGGCGGCTATTACGATGATCCCTACTACTACGGCGACGACTCCTATTACGATGAGCCGTCAGTTGCGGTCGTACCGGACACCGGCGGCGACTCCTCCGCGTATTGCGCACAGCGCTACAAGTCTTACGACCCGGCCTCCGGCACGTATCTTGGCTATGATGGCCAGCGCCATCCCTGCCCGTAAGGCGACCTGAACAACGCGATGAGTGGGCGGTGCCGGTAGACTACCGGCGCCGCTCACGGCTTTCCGAGCCGGTCGAACTCCGCAAGCTCATCCGACGCCAAAGGCGTCACTGTCCCTGGTCCGCTTCCCCGATCCGCACGCTGCCGATTGCCGCGATCAAGCCGGCAAGCTCAGCCTGGCGGCCGGTCCCAGTCTTGGCGAAGACGCGGCGCAGATGCGTCTTGATGGTGTTGGGCGACAGCTTCAGCGATTGCGCGGTCTCCAGGACCGTATTCCCCGACGAGGCCGCAAGGGCCACCCGCGCCTCGGCATGCGTCAGGCAGTAGGCGTCCATGATCTGTCCGAGCGGGATCGATCGCCGGTTGGCGGGATCGATGACGAACAGTAGCACCGCAGCATCCTTCACACCGGCATCCGACAGCCGCCCGAGATCCTTGCTCCGGATCGCGGCGACCAGAACGGTCAGAAGCCGGCCGTCGCTATTGCGCGGCAGGCTCATGGCACCGCCAGCACCGCCCTGCAACGCGACGCGGATCAGCTCGCTCAGCCGCTGCGAATGTGCGGGCGAATGCGTCCCGACTGATTGATGCAGCCGCAGCACGCCCTCCTCCGCCATGCGGCGGGCTGCGCCGTTGGCGAACAGCACCCGCGCCTTGCGGTCGAGCACGGCGACGCCGTCGGCGAGCCGGTCGAGGACATTGAAGGCAGCCTGCTGCATGGCGAGGTAGCCGTCGATCCGGAATCCGAGCGTCACCGACCGGCAGAGATGCGGAGCCAACCATTCCAACAGCTGCTGCTCGTCGGGATCGAACGGCCCCAGCCGCGCGCTGCGACACATGTTGAAGGCGGCACGAAAATCATCGCGCGCCGCGAGCGCCATCATTCCGTTGTGGCCGATCTCCTGCGGCCGCAGCACCTCGTCGTAGAACGCAGACGTTTGAAGCTCCCCCAGCGAGATCGCTTCGTCGGACAGCACCAGCCGGCCGACCGGCTGGTTCTCCATGTATTGCGACCAGGGATTCTGCATATGCCGCTGCTGATAGACGCGGTTGCACTCCTCGTTGAGACGGCCGTTGAAATCGAAATAGACCCGCTCCGCGGTGAGGGACTGACCGAACAGGATGCCGCCCTCGCTGCGCGTCAGATCGGCGATCGCCGTGAGCACATGTGGCCAAAGAACGTTCTCGGCCGCGGCGTCGTAAATGAGGTCGAGGACCTTCTCGATCTTATCACTGGAGAAATTCACCGTACTCCCCCGCCCGAGGGCCGCCGGACACCAATAACTGTTCGTGCAATCTAAGGAAGCAATATGATGATATGGCGACTCGCGGCAGGATGCCTCACCCAATGAGGTGAGAGGCGCTCGACGTCGGTCAAATCTCCGTTTTCAATCTAACATCGATGTCGCTGCCTACGATTCAGGCGAAGAGCTGCTCCATGGGTACAAGCCCAACCAAAGTTGCTTGCGCCTCCTCTGCAAATTCTCATCGCGAGCGGATCATTCGCCGACATTGAGCGCGGATGTCGCGCAGGCGGCGCCGGAGCGCGTATCGAGGCGGGCCTGGCCGTTTGCGCCCAGCGTGACAGCTCCCTACACCTTGCTTCAAGCTTTCGCGAACCTTGTCACAATTCGCGTGCCGAATTGCGCCCCGATGGAACCCGCATGCCCCTATGCACCACGCCGTGCATATCTACATCGCTCCAATCCAAAATTGACCCGACCCACGATTCGCGGATATCACAAATCCCGATGGGGACTTGGATTTGCTGGGAAGTGTCATGCCGCGTATCCTCGTGGTAGATGACGATCCGATGGTCGGCGCGACCATCGAGGTCCTCCTCCAACGTCAGGGCTTCGACGTCACGCTGGCCGACGGCGGCGAAACGGGACTGGCCGCGCTGGAAGCGCAGGCCTATGACGTGATGCTGGTCGACATCTTCATGCCGCATATGCGCGGCTTTGAATCGATCCGCATCTTTCACGAGCGCGCGCCGTCCGTGCCGCTGATCGCGATGTCCGGCTACGCCTTCGCATCGTCCGCCTCGCCCTCGCCCGATTTCCTCCGCATGGCGCTCGAGCTCGGTGCGATGCGCTGCCTGCGCAAGCCGTTCACGCCCGATGCGCTGCTGACCACGATCCGGGAATGCCTCGGCGCGGCCGCCTTGCCGAAGGATCAGAAAGAAGCACCTTGATCCCAACGCAACGCGTCATTCTCGGTGCTGGACTCGCCATCCTCCTGATCATCACCGCCGCCTCGATCGCCCTCGACGTCAAGTCGCGGTCCGATACCACCTGGGTCAGCCACACCGTCCAGGTGCTGAAGAAGATCTCCGATCTGCGCGTGCTGCTGCGCCGCGCCGAGAGCGCCGCGCGCGGCTACGAAATCTACCGCAACCAGGCCTTCAGCGATGAATTCGAGGCCGCCCACGCCCAGATCGCGCCGGCGCTCGCGAGCCTCAAGCGCGACGTGCGCGACAATCCCGACCAGGTCGCGCTGCTGGAGGGCACCGAGCCGCTGGCGCTGCGCCGGATGGAGGTCGCCGCCGCGGCGATGCGCCTGCGCGCCGCGAACGACGACGCCGGCATTGCCGCGCTCCAGGGCAAGGCCGAGGGCCGCGGCCTCATGGACACGGTGATGGGCAATCTCGACCAGCTGAGCACGGAAGAGGAACGACTGCTGACCGCGCGCTCCCAGGATTCGCGCCGCACCGGCATCGTGCTGCTCGGCATCGACGTTGCCGGCGCGCTGGTGATCCTGCTGCTCGTGCTGATGGTGATGCGCGAGAGCCATCGCGCCCAGAGCGCGCTCAAGAGCACGCTCGAGGAAGCTACCGCCGCCAATGAACAGCTCGAGGCCGCGGTTGCCGAGCGCACCGAGCACCTGGTCACCGCGCATGACGAGCTGCGCCTGTCGGTCAACGTACTCCAGAGCACCTTTCGCAGCATGGCGGAGGCGGTGCTGGTCATCGACATCGAGGGCAATGTCCTGTTGTCCAATCCGGCGGCCGAGCGCATGCTGCTGCACCGGGCCGGCATGAACCTGCGCAATCTGCGGGCGCTGTCGGATGTGTTTCACGGCGACGGCGTCACGCCGCTGAGGGCCGACGAGCTGCCGTCGACGCGCGTGCTGCGCGGCGAGCATTTCGAAGCCATCGAGATGATCGTCCGCCCGCACAGCGGCAATGACCCGCGCCACCTGATGATCAGCGGCCGGCCGATGCTGGACGGGCAAGGCGACATTTCCGGCGCGGTGCTGGTCTATCACGACGCGACCACCTCGCGCGACACCGAGCGGCAGTTGCACCAGTCGCAGAAGCTGGACGCCATCGGCAAGCTGACCGGCGGCGTCGCGCACGACTTCAACAACATGCTGACCGTGATCTCCGGCAACACCGAGACGCTGGTGGCGAGCCTGAAGCAGCAGCCCGAGCTGCAGCGCGTGGCGCGCCTGATCGACGATGCCGCCGAGCGCTGCGCCGAGCTGATCCAGCATCTGCTCGCCTTCGCGCGCAAGCAGCCGCTCCAGCCGCGCAACGTCGAGATCAACGCGGCGATCACCGACATCGCAAAACTCTTGCGCCCGACCCTCGGCGAGCAGATCCAGATCGAGACCGTGCTGGAACAGGGTCCGATGACGGCGCATATCGATCCGTCCCGACTCACCAACGCCGTGCTCAACATGGCGATCAACGCCCGCGATGCCATGCCGAACGGCGGCAAGCTGCTGCTGGAGACCCACCGCGTCGCGCTGGACGAGGCCTATGCGCAGGCCAATGCCGAGGTGGTACCAGGTCCCTACGTCATGCTCGCGGTCAGCGACACCGGCACCGGCATGTCGACCGACATCCAGCAGAAGGCGTTCGAGCCGTTCTTCACCACCAAGGAGGTCGGCAAGGGCTCGGGCCTCGGCCTCTCCATGGTCTACGGCTTCGTCAAGCAGTCCGGCGGCCATATCAAGATCTACAGCGAGCCGGGCCACGGCACCACGATCAAGCTCTATCTGCCGCCGGGCGAAGGCGCGAGCGACGCGGCCGCCGCCACGCCGCCGCAAGCCGAGGGCGGCGCCGAGACCATTTTCGTGGTCGAGGACGATCCGCTGGTGCGCAACTTCGTCACCGCGCAATTGCAGGGTCTCGGCTACAAGACCGTCGCCGCTGCGGACAGCAAGGCCGCGCTGGAATTGATCGAGGCCGGCCAGGCCTTCGACCTCCTCTTCACCGACGTCGTCATCCCCGGCGGCATGAGCGGGCGCGAGCTCGCCGACAAGGTGGCAGCGCTCCGCCCGGGGCTGAAGGTGCTCTACACCTCCGGCTACACCGACAACGCCATCGTCCATCACGGCAAGTTAGATGACGGCGTGCTGCTGCTGACAAAACCCTATCGGCGCAACCAGCTCGCCGAGATGATCCGCAAGGCGCTGGGCGACAACGCGAGTTGAGATTGTAGGATGGGTAGAGCGCAGCGAAACCCATCAACGATTTTCATGGTGACGAGGATGGGCTTCGCTTCGCTCTACCCATCCTACATGGCATCGCGCCTCATCGCGTCGCCAGCACTACGGCGGCCAGCGTGAAGATCAGCGCTGCGATCTGGCCCGCTCCGAGCGGCTCGTGCAGCGCGATCGCGGACGCGACGACGCCGATCACCGGCACCGCCATCGTCCCGATCGCGGCGACCGACGCCGGCAATCGCGCCAGCGCGGCGAACCAGCTGACATAGGCGATGCAGAACTGCACGACGGTCGAATAGAGCAGCAGCCACCATCCGACCGGCGTCACATTGTCCAGATGCGAGGTCTCGACCAGGAGGCCGACGATCGAGATCGGCAGGCAGCCGATCCCGATCTGCCAGGCTGCAGCCGTGATCGGCGGCAGATGGATCGGGTATTTCTTGGAGAAGACCGTACCGACGGCAAAGCCGAGCGCCCCCGTGAGCGCCATGATGATCCCCGGCAGCTTCTCCGCGCTCGCGGCGATGCCGTTGCCGCCCATGATCGAGGCAAGCCCCGCGAAGGCCATCACCAGCCCGAGCGTGCGCAGCAATGTCGGCCGCTCGCCCAGTACCGGCCAGGCGATGATCGAGGCCCACACCGGCATGGTGTAGGCGATCAGCGCCGCTTCGCTCGCCGGCAGCCAGAGCAGCGCGAGCCCCATCAGCACCATCCAGCCGGTGACGTTGAGGACGGCGGCGGTGAGCAGGCGCGGCCAGATCGCAGGGTCCACCTTCAGGCTCTGCCGGCGGATGATCGCCAGCGCCGCCAGCAACAGCGCGCCTAGCACGCCGGTCACCCCGCGCAGGGTCAGCGGCGGCAGCTCGGCGAGGAGGAATTTCGTCACCGGCCAATTGAAACCCCAGCCGATCGAGGTGATCGCGAGGAACATCAGGCCGGCCGGGGCGATACGCGGACGCGTATCCCGGCGAGTCGAATCAAGCATGTGGGCAGTCCGGCAAAATCGAGGTCAGCTTGGCCCGGATTCGCCCCCTTCACCACCACCTCGGCGGGCATGCCTGCCCTCACCTTCCGTAAGGGTACGTGAGTCCTGCTGACGCAATCCCGGTCCCGAAAAATATACCTGCCCTGTGAACAGCGGGATGAAGGCTCCGTATCGTCACGGAAGACAAATTTTTTCGGTTGGGAATCCCTGAGGACTCACTGATACTTGGCTCAACAACAGGTGAGGGCTTGCCCCCTGTTATCCCCCGCAATCCACCATATTTAGTATTTGATTCAGGAACTCGCACTAGTTCTTGACGGGCGCAACGGAGAGTCCTAGCTTTCGGTCCGTTCGGCGCGAGTGAGTTTGCGTCCCGCCGGCACTCCCCCAAAGGGTCTCGCAAATCTTAGCTCCGCCAGCCGGCCAAAGGCTGCGGATGAGGGCTTGTCTGCCCTCAAGAAGCGGGCTTTTCGGGCGCCAGAACGGGCCGGCAAAAGGCTCGGATGGCATCGGTTGAAGAAGTGACGTTGTGGGGCGTTGAACGCATGTCGCGCACATCCCGTTGGGGCGGATGGGTGTGGACATGCCGGCGGGATGATCGATGCACGCATCGAGCCATCGCACCGGGAGAAACTGGGCCGGAATCCACCGGCTGAACTGCGAAGCCTTAAGGCTACGGCCCGGGAGGACTCGCGAAGCGAAATGACGACCCGGCCCGCTTCCAACGGGGAGCGGATCCGGTCAAAGATAAGGACGGGGCAAGACAATGCGGATTGAGCGGCGCCACACCACTTCGGGACAGTCACCTTACGCCGGGATCGAGTTCCGGCTGACCACGTCGGAGATTCGCAATCCCGACGGCTCGGTCGTGTTCAAGCTGGATAACGTCGAGGTCCCGACCGAGTGGTCGCAGGTCGCCTCCGACGTGCTGGCCCAGAAATATTTCCGCAAAGCCGGCGTCGCCGCGCGCCTGAAGAAGGTCGAGGAGGAATCCGTTCCCTCCTTCCTGTGGCGCTCCGTGCCCGACACCGAGGCGCTTAGCGGGCTCCCCGAGAAAGAGCGCTATGTCAGCGAGCTCAGTGCAAAACAGGTGTTCGATCGCCTCGCCGGCTGCTGGACCTATTGGGGCTGGAAGGGCGGCTACTTCACCAATGACGAAGACGCCCAGGCCTTCTATGACGAGCTCCGCTACATGCTCGCCATGCAGATGGTCGCGCCGAACTCGCCGCAATGGTTCAACACCGGTCTGCACTGGGCCTATGGCATCGACGGCCCCGGCCAGGGCCATTATTACGTCGACCCCTTCACCGGCAAGCTGACCAAGTCCAAGTCCGCCTACGAGCACCCGCAGCCGCACGCCTGCTTCATCCAGGGCGTCGGTGACGACCTCGTCAACGAGGGCGGCATCATGGACCTCTGGGTCCGCGAAGCCCGCCTGTTCAAGTACGGCTCCGGCACCGGCTCCAACTTCTCGCGCCTGCGCGGCGAAGGCGAGAAGCTGTCGGGTGGCGGCCGCTCGTCCGGCCTGATGAGCTTCCTCAAGATCGGCGACCGCGCCGCCGGCGCGATCAAGTCGGGCGGCACCACGCGCCGCGCGGCCAAGATGGTCGTCGTCGACGTCGATCACCCCGACATCGAGACCTACATCGACTGGAAGGTGAAGGAGGAGCAGAAGGTTGCTGCGCTGGTCACCGGCTCCAAGATCAACCAGAAGCACCTCAAGGCGGTGCTGAAGGCCTGCGTGAACTGCGAAGGCTCGGGCGACGATTGCTTCGACCCCGAGAAGAACCCGGCGCTCCGCCGCGAGATCAAGCTCGCGCGCCGCAGCCTCGTGCCTGACAATTACATCAAGCGCGTGATCCAGTTCGCCAAGCAAGGCTACAAGGACATCCAGTTCGACACCTACGACACCGACTGGGATAGCGAAGCCTACCTCACAGTCTCCGGCCAGAACTCCAACAACTCGGTCTCGCTGAAGGACGACTTCCTCCGCGCGGTCGAGACCGACGGCGACTGGAACCTGAACGCCCGCACCTCCAAGAAGGTGACGAAGACGCTGAAGGCGCGCGACCTCTGGGAGAAGATCGGCTACGCCGCCTGGGCGTCGGCCGACCCGGGCCTGCACTTCAACACCACGATGAACGACTGGCACACCTGCAAGGCGTCCGGCGACATCCGCGCGTCCAATCCGTGCTCGGAATACATGTTCCTGGACGACACCGCCTGTAACCTGGCGTCCGCGAACCTGCTCACCTTCTACAACACCACGACCAAGCAGTTCGACGTCGCCGGCTACGAGCACCTCTGCCAGCTCTGGACCATCGTGCTCGAAATCTCCGTCATGATGGCGCAGTTCCCCTCGCGCGCGATCGCCGAGCTCTCCTACGAGTTCCGCACGCTCGGCCTCGGCTACGCCAATATCGGCGGCCTGCTGATGACCATGGGTCTGTCGTATGACAGCAAGGAAGGCCGCGCGCTCTGCGGCGCGCTGACCGCGGTCATGACCGGCATCACCTACAAGACCTCGGCCGAGATCGCGGCCGAGCTCGGCACCTTCCCGGGCTACAAGAAGAACGCCGCACACATGCTGCGCGTCATCCGCAACCACCGCCGCGCCGCGCATGGCGAGGCCTCCGGCTACGAGGCGCTCAGCGTCAACCCGGTGCCGCTCGACCACGCCTCCTGCCCGCAGGCCGACATTGTCGAGCGTGCCAAGGCGGCCTGGGATGCGGCGCTCGAGCTCGGCGAGAAGCACGGCTATCGCAACGCCCAGACCACGGTGATCGCGCCGACCGGCACGATCGGCCTCGTCATGGATTGCGACACCACCGGCATCGAACCGGACTTCGCGCTGGTAAAATTCAAGAAGCTCGCCGGCGGCGGCTACTTCAAGATCATCAACCGTGCGGTCCCGTCCGCGCTGCGCGCGCTCGGCTATCGCGAGAGCGAGATCGCGGAGATCGAGGCCTACGCCGTCGGCCACGGCTCGCTCTCCAACGCGCCCGGCATCAACGCCTCGACCCTCAAGGCCAAGGGCTTCACCGATGAAGCCATCGCCAAGGTCGAGAAGGCCCTGCCGACCGCCTTCGACATCAAGTTCGCCTTCAACAAGTGGACCTTTGGCGAGGATTTCATCCGCGACCAGCTCGGCATCGGTGCCGAGGCGATCGCGGCTCCCGGCTTCGACCTGCTCCAGGCCGTCGGCTTCACCAAGCGCGAGATCGAGGCGGCCAACGTCCATATCTGCGGCGCGATGACGGTGGAAGGTGCCCCGCACCTGAAGGCCGAGCACTATCCGGTGTTCGACTGCGCCAATCCCTGCGGCAAGATCGGCAAGCGCTATCTGTCGGTCGAGAGCCACATCCGCATGATGGCGGCGGCGCAGCCCTTCATCTCGGGTGCGATCTCCAAGACCATCAACATGCCGAACGACGCCACGGTGGAGGACTGCAAGTCCGCCTACATGCTGTCGTGGAAGCTCGCCTTGAAAGCCAACGCGCTCTATCGCGACGGCTCCAAGCTCAGCCAGCCGCTCAACTCGCAGCTCATCAGCGACGACGAGGACGAGGATGATGCGGTCGAGACGCTCTACGAGAAGCCGATGGCGGCGCGTGCCGCCCAGGTCTCGGAAAAGATCGTCGAGAAGCTGGTCGAGCGCATCATCGTGATGCGCGAGCGCGAGAAGATGCCTGACCGACGCAAGGGCTACACCCAGAAGGCGGTCGTCGGCGGCCACAAGGTCTACCTGCGCACCGGCGAGTATGACGATGGCCGTCTCGGCGAGATCTTCATCGACATGCACAAGGAAGGCGCAGCTCTCCGCTCCTTCATCAACAACTTTGCGATCGCGGTCTCCCTCGGTCTGCAATACGGCGTGCCGCTGGACGAGTATGTCGACGCCTTCACCTTCACCCGCTTCGAGCCGGCGGGCCCCGTGCAGGGCAACGACAGCATCAAGTACGCGACCTCGATCCTCGACTACGTCTTCCGCGAGCTGGCGGTGAGCTACATGTCGCGCTTCGATCTCGCGCATGTCGATCCGACCGAGTCGAACTTCGACGCGCTCGGTAAGGGCGTCGAGGAAGGCAAGGAGCCGGACGAGACCCAGCACGCGACCAAGCTGGTCTCGCGCGGCCTCACCCGCTCGCGGACCGACAACCTCGTCGTGATGCGTGGGGGCTCTGCCGCGGTCGCGCAAGGCAACGACAGCGCGCCGACCGGCGGCAGCAAGGTCACCGCCCTCGCCGCGCACGGCGCAAGCGCCCGCGCCGGCGACGCCATCGAAGGCGCCGTCGCCCTCAAGCAGGAAGCCAGCCACGACCTCTCGCCAACCGAGAAGCTCGAGGCGCTCCAGTGGAGCAAGGCCGGCAGCGCCGCAACGGTCGCGGCTCCCAGCAAGGCCGAGCGCCGCGCCGAAGCCAAGGCCAAGGGCTACGAGGGCGAGATGTGCTCGGAGTGCGGCAACTTCACGCTGGTGCGGAATGGCACCTGCATGAAGTGCGATACTTGCGGCAGCACGACGGGGTGTTCGTGAGGCCGTAGAACGTCGTCTCGAGGATCGTTAGATCCGGACATATGCAAAGGGCGGCCGAAAGGCCGCCCTTTTTATTTCAGCAACTTCATCCGCTTAATGCGTCGGGCCACTCGCTCCTCACCGCTCATCATTGGCCACCGCATCGCTGCGTGCCCGTCTCGCAGCTCGCCTCGCCGCTTTCCTCGCAACCCAGCGCGCGCGAAACTGCTTCGCGGCACGAAAGGTGCGTGGTGCCACGACCTGGAATGCCATTGAGGCTATTCCGGCGACAACCCCTTTGACCACGTCGAAAGCGAAATCGGGTCCAAAATACTCCCACACGACCCTGCCTCCTTCTCGCGAAGGCTCCGCCGGGCGGAATGGGTAGCTTGCGAACATGAAAAAGCCCCGTCCGTCACCGGCGGGGCCTCGGGAAAATCTCTGTGCGCCTTGTTCAGCGCACACGAAATCTCTCGGTACACCCGCTCATGGTGGACTCGATGAACCAGCTGCAAAGCATGGCGGTGCGATGAAAAACGCCCATAGCGATCACCCAGAAATTTCGAAATGCGAAGGCGCGAGATGCGCAATGCCAAACGCGCGCACAACAGGCCGGTTGGCGGCAGATAAACAGACTGAACGGCCGCCGTCTGTGGACCAATTCACAATTGCGGTATGACTTTTTTTGGGCGCACGGCGATTGGCCCTGTCGCTGCGCCAACCAAACCCCGCACAGTCAGCCAGAATGTCCGCGTCCAATCGTCTAAAGCGTTGATCGCCAGCATCGTTCTCGCAGCCCCAATCGCCGACCATGCCCGGAACAAACCGAAACCTCCTCCCTCGCCTGCGCAGCGTTAGGCGGTGGGCACGAAAGACGTTCTCGCGCGCACCACGGATGGTTCGGATCGCGGCCGGCCTGGCTATCCTGATCGCGTCTCTCGCCCTCCTGAGCATCGCCTACCACGTCATCCGCAAGCCCACCGAACTCTTCGTCTTCGTCGGCAATTCCCTCGACAAGGATCCATCCGAGACCTGGCGTCACTACGGCCCCCTCTTCCGCACCTACTCCACGGCAACGATCACGCCCGAATTGCTGGCCGCGCTGGCGCAAGTCGAGAGCTCCGGCAATCCGGTGGCGCGCACCTACTGGCGCTGGCGGTGGAGTTTCAATCCGCTGGCGATCTACCGGCCCGCCTCCAGCGCGGTCGGCCTCTTCCAGATGACCGATCCGGCCTACGCCGAGGTCTCGCGTTTCTGCATCCGTAGCAACGCGGTCACGGAGACGGGCTGTGGCTTCACGCGCCTCTACACCCGCGCGATCCCGAGCCACGCCATCGAACTGGCGTCGGTGTATCTGGACCGCAATGTCGCGCTAGTTCTCGCCCTCGCGGGCGATGTGAAGGCAAGCGCCCAGCAGAAGCAGGATCTGGCCGCCTTCATTCATCTCTGCGGCGCAGGACCCGCCACGGCCTATGCGCGCCGCAAGTTTCAGATTCTGCCCGGCGAGCGGTGCGGCGATCACCTCGCCGCAAGCTATGTCGCCAGGGTCAGCGCGATGAAGCGGCAGTTTTTGCGGCTTGCGGCGGATGACGGCGGTTAGTGCCGTAGGATGGGTCGAGCGAAGCGAAACCCATCAGTCCACGGACGGCTATTGATGGGTTTCGCTGCGCTCTACCCATCCTACGTGCTTCGGCTAACTTTCACATGCGACCGTGATTAAGTGCGTGGCACAACCGTAATCCTCCGAATTGCCTTTGCGGTCGACCACTTCACCCCTAAACTCTTCGTCTCACCGATACGGTTCCGACGGGCCCGGTAGACGCGGAGTCAGATTATGCCCAAACCGGAAAGCTTCCCGATCGAGAAGATCTTCGTTCCCACGAAGCAGAAAAAAGCCATCAAGTCCGAAACCGTCGCGGAGATCGCGGAAAGTATTCTGGACATCGGACAACAGGAGCCCATTTCCGTTCGGCTCGATGGAGACCGCCTCGTTCTGGTCCAGGGACTGCATCGGCTCGAAGCCTGCAAGGCGCTCGGCGAGACGACCATACTCGGTGTCCTGGTCCCGGCCGAGCTTGCTCAATCCAAGCCGCAGCTCGCCGAACGACCTGAAGTCGAGGCAGAGCGCATCAAGATGGCGCGATTGAAGCAGTTGCGCCTGGCGAAGGAGGCCGCAGAGGCATCCACGGCTGCCTTGAGGGGCGTCAGCGCAACGGAATCTTCGCGCACCCGGTCGGCGAAAGGCGTCCGCGACAATCCGAAGGCATCACCGGGCAGGACTGCGAAAGCGGCGCCGAAAACATTGTCGGCCTGGATCACGCAGCAAAAGGGCAGCGGTGGCCGCTATTGATTGCCGGCTTAAGAATGACGGTGACCGGTCCGTAGGATGGGTTGAGCCCTTGCGAAACCCATCAGTCCACGGACGGCTATCGATGGGTTTCGCTTCGCTCTACCCATCCTACATGCTTCACACCGTTGCTTCCGTATCCGGCATCGAACTCTTTCCGCCGTCCGAACCTCGCGTCTTGCTGCCGGCCGAAAAAATATCCTGCACCAACCCCAGCTTCCCCAGCCCCAAAACAATCAGCCCATTGATGTCGACCTCATACCACGCGTGCGACAGGTATGCGTCGCGCGGGAAGCGGTGGTGGTTGTTGTGCAGGCCTTCGCCGAAGGTGAGGATCGTGGTGACGAGCTCGTTGGTGGTGCCGTCATTGGTGTCGAAGCGGCGGTAGCCCCAGCGGCCGTCGCTGTGGCAGACCGAGTTGACCAGCGAGGTGGCCATGGTCATGACGTAGCTGCGGAACAGGCCGGAGAACAGGATGCAGCCGATCATCGCGTGCACGCCACTGAGCGCGTAGCCGAGGGCGGCGGGGATGATCAGCGCCGACAGCGCGTACCAGTACCAGCGCGTCCTTGTGAAGAACATCGCGATCGGGTCGGCCAGGATATCCTTGGCGTAGTATTCGGCGTCGGTGGTCTCCTTGTCCCACACCCAGCCGCCCTGCGCGTGGCCCATCCCCTTGGCAAAACTCTCGATGGGGTTGCCGGAGCCGTCATAATAGGGGCTGTGGACGTCGCCCGGCCGGTCGGAGTGAAGATGGTGCCGGCGATGGTTGCTCACCCATTTCAGGATCGAGCCCTGCACCGCCATCGTGGCGATCGCGGCGAGGATCGTCCGCATCACCGGACCGCAGCGGTAGCTGCGGTGGACGAAGTAGCGATGCATGAAGCCGATGCCAACAGTGGTCAGCACGAACATGCCGGCGAAGACCGCGATCTCCACCCACCCGATGCCATAGGTGAAGGCCCAGATCAGCGCCCCGATCGTGCCTCCGATCATCAGGGCGAACGAGATGTAGGAATCGCGAAATTTGGCGTCGACCACCGGTCCTTCGAACAGCACGCCCGGCGGCATTTTTGGCTCCGTGCCCTGCTCCGGCGCCACGCTCTCAACTACGGTCATTTCAGGCAGTCCATTTCCAAAACACTTCTGCAACGTAGGGTACAGACGCAGATTATTTCTAGCAACAACCCGATCGGCCGCGCGACTACGGAGCGAGCCTGTAGGGTGGGTTACGCCAAGCGGTCTGCGCTGCGCGCAGTCCGCAGGGCTAACCCACCCCACGCTCTGCCGGCATCCGGCAAAATCTCATCACATGGCCGCCACGCAAGTGACAACCCACAATCGCGATTTCAGCGCAAACGGGATGGAGGCTTGCGGCTTCAGCGATATTCGGGAGCCATTTGCAATGTTGAGTTCGGTAGAAAATAAGCCAACGGGAAAATCCGGCCGGCGCGGCGGCAAGAAGAAGGCCGGGCAACGGACCGGGGCCGGCGAGCACCACGCAACTGCGGCGCATCAAGTGCCGGATGCCTCGGCGGAGAACAGGCAAGAAAACAGCCAAGAGAACAAGCAAGAGAACAGGCAAGAGACCAAGCAAGAGGTAGAGACGAGCCGACTGATCGGCGCGCAGGTTCCCTCGGCTGCAACCTTGCCGTCCGGGATAGAGATCGTTGCAGCCGCGCCCGTCGCACCAAGGGAACCCTCCCAGGCCGGCGCGCAGGCGATTGCCGATGCCTATGGCGACTACATCAGGACGTCGCTTGAGCACGCCTGGACCTTCCTGGGACAGCTCGCGACGGCGCGCTCACCCGTTGAGGCCGTTGAGCTTCAGATGGCGTACGCGAAACAGGCGTGCGAATCCTTCGTCGCCAAATCCCAAGAGATCGCCGAGCTGCATGAACAAATGACCAGACAAAGGGTCATGCATTTTGAGGGGTTCGTGGCCAGGCTCACCCAGACGACGCTCGAAATCCGCGCAACACATCACTAAAGCGCGATGAGATTGGGACGAATCGTCCTCGCGCTTTAGGTTGTTGTTTGCGCATGATCTTTTCGGAAAACCTCTTCGCACTTTTCCGGATCATGCTTTAGCGGCGGCTGCGTATTCCGAGCCGCGTGGCCGGAAGCCCTTAGGGGTAGAACCCTTGCGAAGCCCATCATACGATCATCGACGTTGATGGGCTTCGCTCCGCTCGGCCCATCCTGCGAACTGCGCTTGCGCAGTCGCGGAGCCAACCCAGCCTACGCTCACTCCGCCCAGCTCCCTGGGCCCGCCATAATTTTACCTTTGCACACACGTTGTGTCGGACAGCGGCGAGACCTATCCTTCCAGCGATCGGACTGCCTCCCATTGACGCCCGACCGGATGGAGAGCGCATCGGTGCCTGAGACGAACGACCCCAAACCCGAGACCGACAGGCCTGATAACGCCAAGCCTGATGACACGAAGCCTGATGCCGCCAAGCCGGACGAGGCGCGCGTCGACGGCGGCCTGGCGCGGGCCTATGACCGGATCAAGAGCGCCGAGGAAGACCTTGCTCGGCTGGACCGGCTGGTTTCCGGAATGGAACGCACCAGCGAAAGCCCGCCCGTCTCGCACGCAAGCGCCGCTGCGACGGCGGCCGCTGGTCCCGCAAACAAGGCGCCGACGCCGGATGCCAGGGTTCCGAATGACAAGCCTCGCGATCAAGGCTTGAAGGGAGACCGAACCATGATGCGCGCCTTGGTCGGCCTCGTGCTGGCGATCGGCCTTCTCGGCGCGGCCTTCGCTTCGCAATATCGCGATGAGGCCAAGTTGATCAGCAAGTCGATCATGGCCCGATTGGGTCCGCCGGCCACGAGCACACAATCGCAAGCCTCCGCTGTGGAAAGTCCGGCGCAGCCGCAGGCCGTGCTGCTGGCTGCGGCGGATGAGGCGAGCCCGGTGCCCGCGCCGCCGGTCGCCAAGGACACCCAAGCAAAGGACACGCAAGCCAAGAACACGGAAAGCGCCCCAAAGCCTGGCGCCGCGGCGCCTGAGACGTCATCGTCCGATCTCGCGCAATCGCTCAAGGCCATCACGAGCGAGCTTGCGAGCATCAACGGCAAGCTCGAGCAACTGAAAAGCCGCAGCGAGCAGACCCTGCGCGAGCAGGCCGACACCATTCAACAGCTCAAGGCGGCGCAGGAGAAGGATGCGGCGGAGACCGCCCGCCTCGCCGCGCAGGTCCAGGCGCTGCAAACGCAGCCGACCGCGTCATCGACGCCCGCAGCCGCAAAGCCCGTCGTGCGCAGTGTGAACAACGAGGCCGCTGCGCGTGCCCGGCCGCACGTACCAGACGCTGCGCCCCGGCGGCCGAGGCCGCCGCCGCGAGGCCCCTGGATGCCTCCGCCCTATATGGATCCCTATTACGGCGATCCGGATTGGTGAGCTCGCAAGGCAGGTTCGCCCGTAGGATGGGTAGAGCGAAGCGAAACCCATCATTCCACGACCGCTGTTGATGGATTTCGCTTCGTTCTACCCATCCTATGAACGCCGCTCTGGGGAATATCCGTGGGGTGGGCAAAAGGCGCTCTTGCGCCGTGCCCACGAGCCAGTTCTACGGCCGGGAATGGTGGGCACGCTTCCGCCTTCGCTGTTCGAGCTTCGGCGGACAAGTCGCTTTGCCCACCCTACGAGAGCTACGAGAGCCGGGGCGCTACCACCAATACGGCCAGCGCCATCCCTCATAACGAACATATGACGGCACCAGCGGCGGGCCGTAGGGATCGACGCGGTCGTCTTCAGGCCGATAACGATAGCGCGGAACGACATTGTAATCCCACGGCGTCGGCCGGAGCACGGGCGCCGTCACGATAAGCCTCTCCTGTGGTGCGCGAACGACGACAGCCTTCCGCGTCCGGGCTTCAGCACCTGTCGTTGCCAGGCTGCACAGCGCCACGGCGGCTCCGAGCGCACAGGCGAGGGTCATTTTCTTCATGCGTTGATCTCCTTCGCGGGAAGAGTGCTCAAGGATGCAAGGCAAGGCAAGCCAATTCGCTGTCAACTTGCTTGAATGAACGCTGTCGGTTCTCGCTCGCCGCCCGCCCCGATCAGCTCTCCGGGCCGCAACCTCGTGGGGTCGGCGGTCCGACGTCCAGGCTCAACCGGCGCACCCCCTTGGATTGCAGTGCCCAATTGAACACGCTAGACGTTTGGTCATTATTCAAATCGATTCGTATCTTTTGGGGGATTGATGAACAAATTGATGACGGTTTTTGTCGTGACGGTCTTGTCGGTGGGCATCTCGGCGGCCGAGGCTGCTCCCCTTTACGAGTGCGGCGGCAACCCCGCCTGCCAGGCCAAGCGCGATCGCATGTCCCGCGAGACCTATGAGCGCAACATCAATCGCTGCCTCGCCGCTGCCGGCGCCACGCGCGAGCAGTGGCGCGCCCATGCCGTCCCGCGCCCGCAGGCGGACAAGGTCCGCGCCTGCCTGGAGGCGCACGGCTGATTGACGAAGTGGTGCGGCGGGCGAAGCGCTACGCCGCGTCGGCGTCCTCGGGCGCAGGCCCTGCCACGAGCCCGTCGAGACTGACCATCAGCAAATCGGCGATGTGCATCAGCTGGTAGACCGGAATGTCCGCCTCGCCCCTCTCGGCCAGCGACAGGAAATCGGGCGACACGCCGATGCGCTCGGCGAGCTGGGCTTCGGTGTAGCCGCGGCTCTCGCGCGCGGCTTTGACACGCGCGCCGATGCCGAGCCGGTGGCGGGACTGCTCGTCCGCGGTCATCATGGCGGCCTGCTCCTCCGGGCTCGCATAGCCGTCCGCGAATGCGGTGCCGATCAGCCGCTCCTTGCGCCAGGCGAGCCGGCAGGCCTTGCGCAGTCCGCTCGAGAAGATCACTGAAAACTGCTCCGGCACCCAGGCCGAGCTGTTGAGCTGCAGGCGCGCGCCGGTGCCGGAGACATCGCGGATCGTGCAGGGCACGCTGATGACGCTGCCGGCGCCGTTGTCGAACTCGACAATGCCGGTCCGCAGCGTGTGATGCCTGACGGCGGCGCGATGATCGCTCATGACAGCTCCCGTAAGCGCGCTGCAGCCGGACGAGGTATCCGACGCAGCCGCACATTCCGGATGGGAAGCTAGCGCAGAGTTTTTCGCAAAACTCCTAATGTTCCACCGCCGCGCCCGCGACCGGCCGCCATGGTAAAGGATTTGCTCCCATCCGCGGCGGGGCGGTCGCATGTGGGCATTTCGCACGGCCTGAGCGAGCGCCTCGTCCTTCGAGACGACCGCTCCGCGGTCTCCTCAGGATGAGGCTAAGCAGCACTGCGCCGTTGAAACTGCTGCCGCACAGTCCGTCGTCATCCTGAGGAGCCCGCCCAAGGCGGGCGTCTCGAAGGATGGCCGCAGGGAAGCCGCCTCCATACACGCCCCCCAAGCAACCCGCGCCCGCCTACTCCCGCGCGCGGCGCAGCGCGTCCTCCAGCTTCCGCCGTTGCTTGTGCCAGCGGGTCTGCTCGGCTTCAGCGCGTTCGTCGAGCGCGGCCCGCTCGGCCTCGATCGCCGCGGCGCGCGCCTCGTGCTCCCGTCTCGCCTCGTCCAGCGCGGCTTCGGCCGTGGCGACGGCCTTGTCCCGTCGCGCGCGCGCCTTGGCGCGGGCGTCCTCCTCCTTGCGGCGCTCGGCTTCGCGCCGCCGCTCCGCCTTCTCGAAAGCCGCGGCGGCCTTGCGCGCGGCCTGATCATCGGCCTTGCGCGATGTCTTGGGTGCGGCCTTGACGGGACGCTTCTTCGCTTCCGCCCTGGGCTTGCGTTTGGGCCTGGACTTGTGCCTGGCCTCGCCGTCGCCGAGATCGGTCGGCAGCTGGGCGTTCTCGGTGAACGGATCGTCCGAGCCGACCGGACGCCTCAGCACGACGCCGGGGCTTGCCATCGTCGCCGCGACGACATCGGGATCGTCGGTCTCCTTCGCAACGCCCTGATGGAAGAGATTGGAGCTCGCGCCCCACGCCTCCAGCGCCGCCTTCATCGAGGGTGCGGCGACCGCCTGGTCGTAGAAGCCGAGCGAGGTCTGGTACGTCCTCAGTTTTCTCTGCGGTTTTTTCTTCGGCTTGCCTGGCATGTCGCTCCGCGGCCCCAGCGCGGCACAAGCTTCCGTCGCACCGGCGCCACCCTGGCACCATGCCCCTGTTTTGCCCGACGGGTCAAACGATATTTCGGTATCGCCGAAGTCGATCCGCGCTCACCGCCGCGACCCAGTCAATCGCATATGGCATCGGAGCTTTGGGCAGCCTGGCCCCCACGCCGTCATGGCCAAGCTCGTCCCGGCCATCCACGCCCTGCCCGGCGTTGAAATCCCGCTTGTTTTCTACTGTGCATGGGGTTGTTTTCGAACTTTTGCCGGACTCGCATCGCCACGACGCTACGCTTCCGCATCAAGCAGCGCGTCGTACCCCTTCGCGCTGAACGCCAAGAGACAAAACCCGTGCCCGAACGGATCGGCCAGCATCGCGATCCGCCCATAGGGCGCATCGCATGCGGGCACCTCAAGCACCGCGCCGGCGGCGAGCGCGCGCGCAACGGCGGCATCGACATCGTCAACGACGACGTCGATATGCAGCGGCGACCAATGCCGCTCGTAGCGACGGCGGTCACCGCCCGCGCCGATCGTGCCGGCCGCTTTGGTGAGCAGATACACCGGCGCCGGCCAGCCCAGCAGTTCGACGAAGTCGGAACCGAAGCGGCGTCCGACCGTCAGGCCGAACGCGGCGGTGTAGAAGGTCGTGGCAGCGGCGACATCAGGGACGTCGATGTTGAGGAGGATGCTCATGGCGGGCAGCGTAGCCCGGATAGCGCAACGCGCAATCCGGGATGGTGCCGCACCCGCAATTCGGACTTAGGGGATCTCGTACACCGACACCCGTTCCGCGATCCCGCTCAGCGCAACGCTGCGGCGGGTTGGAACGAGGCCGCCGGCCTCGAGCAGGTTGCGCGTCTCGGCATTCTCCACAACCTGCTCCGTCACCACGATCGAGCGCGAGGCGGCGAGGCCCTGGACGCGCGAGGCGATGTTGACGGTCTGGCCGAAATAGTCCTGCTGGCCATTGAGCGTGACCGCAAGGCACGATCCCTCGTGGATGCCCATCTTCAGCAGCAGCCCCTGCTGCTGGCGCTGCGCCCCGAGCTCGCTCATGGCCTCGCGCATACGGATCGCGGCGGCGATCGCCCGGTCCGGGGTCTCGAACGTCGCCATCACGGCATCGCCGATGGTCTTGACCACGGCGCCGCGCTCGGCGGCGATGATCTCCTGCAGCAGCCGGAAATGCTCGTTGACGAGATCGAAGGCGACGAGGTCGCCGACATGCTCGTAGAGGCCGGTGGAATCCTTGAGGTCGGAGAACAGGAAGGTCAGGCTTAAAATCTTCAGGCGCTGGCCGATGGCGAGCGTCTCGGTGCGGTAGAGATCGCGGAAGGTCTGGTTGGTGAGCAGCCGCTTCGCGGTGAGGCTGGGCCTCCGCCGCGTCAGGACGGCATCGAGCCGCCCGTCCGCAACCCACACCGCCGGCAGCACACGCGTATCGGTGCGGTTCTCCAGCGTGAGCCTGAGCGCGCCTGGTCGAAGCGTGACCGCATCGACCGGCACGTCGGCCTTGTTGAAGATCAGGGCGAGGTTCTGGCGCTCGCTGGTCTCCTCGCCCTTGACCTCGATGAACTGCGCCGTGTGCGTCACGGGATCGAACAGGATCAGCATGCCCGCTCGAATCTGAAGCGACAGGATCGCCCGCTCGCCCGGCGGCAGGTCGACGGCCTCGAGCGTGAGCTCGCGCATGAGCGCATCGACATCGGTGGGGAGGTCGATCGCCGAGCTCCAGAACACCTGGCGATAATATTCGGCGAGCGACAGCTCGTCGGCATTGTGGGCGGCGATCTTGCGCACGCGCGGGCTGACCGTGAAGGTCACCTCGACCAGATTGTCCAGCGTCGTCTCATAGCCCGCCGCGCAGAACGCGCAATGATACTGCGCGCTGTTGACGGTCTTCAGACTCTTGTTGGCGGAGAGCACGCCGGCGCAGCTCGGGCACATCACGCTCCAGGTCATCTCGAGGATGCCGAGCCCGACCGCGCGCAAGAGGGCGCCGATCACCTCTTCCTCATCGAGGCTGGCCTCGCCGGCCAGATGCAGCGGGTTGATCTTGGAGAGCGCATGGTCCGGCGCCTCCCGCACCATGCGCTCGATGAGGTCGACGACGTCCTCGTCGACCGACTGGCGCAGCACACCGAACAGCGTTTCGATCTCGCTCATGCAATGATTTTACCTGAAAGGGGGCGGCGCGGAAATCCGCGTCTCCCATAGCTATGCCGGCGACGGCGGGGCACAAGCACTAGCAGGCAATTGCCGCCTCACGATGACGGGAGGTTGATCGCTCGACGGGAATCAGCGCTGCCGCTGCGCCAAGTAAAATCCGCACAGCACCGTGCCAAGTCCCGCCAGTTGCAGCGTGGTCGGGGCCTCGCCGAGCAGCAGCCAGCCGACCAGCAGCGTCAGGGCCGGCACGATCGCCGGGAACACGGCGGCGCGGGCAACGCCGAGGCGCTGGACCGAGACGGCGTAGAGATAAAGCGCACCGGGACCTGCGAGCACGCCCTGCGCCAGCGCCTGGATGGCGTTCTCGCTGATGCCAATTGCTGCCAGTCGAGCGAGGCCGCCGGTGGCGAGGTAGACCGGCAATAGCAGCAGCGACAGCACGTTGATGACCAGCGCGGCCGAGACCGCGGAGACGCGCCAGTGCCGCAGCAGCGCGCCGAAGCCGGCGAACATCAATCCGGTCAGCACGAAGATCAGATCGCCCTGCACCCCGTCGACCCCGATATGGCCGATCGATTCGGCGCCGATCACACCGAGCCCGCCGACGATGACCAGGGCGCCGATAAGACGCGAGGCTGAGATCTTCTCTTTCAGGAACAAGGCCGCCAGCAGCAGTCCGCCGAGCGTCGCGCAGGAGGGCTGGATCACGCTGCCATGGCCGAGCGGCACGAACATGAAACCGGCATAGGAGATCAGCGCCATCACGGGGCCGCCGAGCACCATCAGCGCAAGACCCCTGCCCCAGCCGATGCCGCAGAGATCGGAGATGCCGGCGCGCAACACCAGCGGCAGGAAGGCGATACCGGACCAGACGTAGCGATGCAGGAGCAGATCGACCGGCGTGAAGCCGACCTTCAGTCCATGCCGCGTGCCGGCAAAGCCGAGCGCCCAGAACAGCGCCGCCGACAGGCCGCAGACGACGCCGAGCAGCGCCGGCGTCGCATCAGTCTTGTGAGTGAGAGCGTCAGCGCCGCTCGTCCGCTGATCCATGGGGAAGCCTTATGTCAGTGCGTGGTGAGGCTCAACCCACGCCGGTGCAGGGCTGGCACGCATCGCGAATGCCATCACCCCTCCTCGCCGAACACCATCCGCCATCCCTTGCGCGTATCCATGTATTCCCGGACCTCGCGGATCTTGTCGCCCGCCACCGTGAACACGAAGCAATAGTCGTTCTCGTAATGCCTGCCACTGGAGAGCGTCGCGCGCATCCGCTCCTCCACGATCACGATATCGCCGTCGGCATAGACGCCGCGAAAGGCGATATCGATCTCCGAGAACATCCTGTGCATCTCCTGCGCGATGAAGCGCGCGATCTGCTCCGCGCCGACCATGTGGTCGGTATGGTCGAGCGCAACCGCGGTGGCATTGCCCTTCGGCGCGATCCATTCGGCGTCGTCGGTGAAGAGCGCGGCGATGCGATCCTTGTCGCGCGATGAAAAAGTCTTCCAGGCGTTGAGGACGACGTCTTTCGAACTGGTCACGATGCGATACCCCGGCTTGCGTTGAGGGCCGCGTTCTAAGCCGGTGCCCGCGCCGCGGCTCGCCACAATCGGACTCGGTCATCCCGCGGCTCTTCCCAGAGCGCCGGCATGCGCTATCATCGGGCCATGCTGAGTTTTGAAGACTGCAACACCGCGCGCCTGCGCCGGGATCCACACTATGACGGCCGCTTCTTTACGGCGGTGAAGACGACGGGCATCTATTGCCGCCCGGTGTGTCCGGCCAAGCAGCCGCTGACGCGCAACGTCGTCTATTATCCGACGGCCGCCGCAGCCGAGGCCGCAGGCTTCCGGCCTTGCCTGCGCTGCCGTCCCGAGACCGCACCGTTCTGCCCGGCCTGGAACGGCACGCGCTCGACGGTGGCGCGCGCGGTGAAGCTGATCAATGAAGGTGCGCTGGACGAGAATTCGGTAGTGACGCTCGCAATGCGGCTCGGCATCTCCTCGCGGCATCTGGCGCGATTGTTCGAGCGCCATGTCGGCGCGACGCCGCAGCAGCTTGCGAAGACGCTACGTGTCCAGCGCGCCAAACGCCTGCTCGATGCCGGCGATCACACCATGACTGACATTGCGTTCCAGGCCGGCTTCGGCAGCCTGCGCCGCTTCAACGCCGCCTTCGCCGAGCTCTACGGGAGATCGCCATCGAGCCTGCGTTCATCGAAGAATGCGTAGCCGGCTTTAGAAAAATCCGGGGCTGAGATCGAGCCCGTAGGTCAGGCTCAGCACGAACACGAACAGCGCAGCGGCTGCGAACAAGGCGAGATGCTTGACGATGAATTCACGCGGCGAAGTACTTGCAACAACGGCTTTCTGCGCAACAGGCATGACGGCTCCGGTATGATTCCAGAATTGGCCGCTCAATATGCGGCGTGCGCATCAGGCGCCGCGATCTGCAAAACAAGTATTAAGAAGATCACACTCGTCTTGAACGGCCGTACACAATGACGGCATCGCACTTCCCTTTTCATCTCCGGATTCTCGATCCGCGCACGCAACACGAAAATTCGCTGTCGAGCGCCGCAAAGAAAAACCGCGCTCCAAATGGGAGCGCGGTTCCGGAGTGTCGCGCATCGAAGGCCGCGAATTCAACATCGCGACAGCGGCACGATGCGCGCGTGTCTCGTCAAGCTCAGCGCGCCGAGCCCGTGGTCACGGTCGCCGTCTTCACCTTGCGCGGGGTCAGGACGCTGACCTGGAGCGCCGTCACGCTGGTGGCGGGTGCCGTCACCTGCTGCTCGACATTCTTGGCGCCGAGCACGCGGACCTGCAGGGGCGAAGCCGGAATGCCATTGGCCTCGTAGGCCGGCAATTCGCCGGCGAAGGTGGCAGTCGAGCCCGCGATGGCGAGGGCGGCAACTGCGATCGACAAAGTCTTCTTGTTCATGGTGATGCTCCTGGAAGAAGTGCGGAGCACATGTAAGCCTGATTTGCTGCATTGCGATATGCATTGCTGCAACGCAATATCGCGCAACATGCATGGCGATATGCCTAACGCGCCCAATTCCCTAAGCGCGTTCCCTCCCAGCCCGAGGCTAACCACCCATCACGTTGCCCCAGCCGTCGAAAACATAGGCCTTCCAGACCACTGTTCCATCGCCCCGCAACCGGCTGGCCCGCCGGTAATCGTCGGCCTGATCGGCGGTCCAGGTGATAATCGTGCCCGAGACGCGATCATGCAGGATGGCGGGCTCGGAGGGATCGAAGGCGTCCATGGGACGAAGCGAGGAATGCGTCATGGCCGATCAACGCACACACGTCAGCAAGGTTGCCGCGACGTACCGGGCAAAACGCCGCGCTCCTCCACTCGTCATTGCGAACGCAATGACGAGAGAGCCTCGCGCAACGTTCTATTTCAACGCCGTTGCCAGCGCCTGCAGCTTTGCGACGAGATTGGTCCCGAGTGCGTAAATCACTTCGATGATGGCCAGCGCGATGCCCGCTGCGATCAAGCCGTATTCGATTGCGGTGGCGCCGGACTCATCGGCGGCGAAAGCGGCCAGCGTGGATTTCAATTTCACTATCGTGTCCTTCCCAACTCTACCGGACGTTGCCGGCACGGGAGAGATGCACCTGATCAATCCAAGATTGAGTAAATCCATCCGCTTCAATTTGTCGACAAAGAACCTTGAATTTGCGGGCCTTTTCCGGTGCTTCCCCACCCGAACTGCGATGGAACTCGCGTTGCTCTTGCGCAACACCCAGGCGAAAAGCTCAATGTAAGCCATTTGCGCCATTGCGCCGCCACATCGTCCCCCGAACAATCGACGCTGCTACATGCCTTTCCGTGCAAGACTGTTTGCATCAAGACTGTTCGGACAAGACGGGTTTTGAACAGAACCGTTTGGAGGCAGGGATCATGAACGATCGGCGGTCTCTTCTTGTGGCTGTCGCGTGCCCTTCGGCCGTGATGGCCGGCTGGCTGGCGCTCTCCCTCTCCGCCTACGCTCCAGCGCTCATCGAGAACAGCGGCGCCAATGCGGCCTCGGTGTCCCGTGCGAAAGATCTCATCCGTCTCGAGCTCGCCGATGTTCCGCACGCTGCGACCCTCGAGGACGGTATCGCGCTGACGGCCGACATCGCGGCGGCCGCTGCGGTCGCCCCACCAATCGCGGAACCAGCGGCGTCCGAGGAGCCCGCCCCGGCCGTCAAGCTCGCTTCGGCTGATCCGGCGCTGATCGTGCCGGCGGAACCGCCGCCCGCACCGCAGATTTCGCCGGAACCGGAGCCCGTCGTCAGCGAGGCTCCGCCTGCACCGGCGCCCGAGCCGGTCAAGATTGCCTCCGCCGATCCCACCGAGATCGTGACCACCGACGAACCGTCGCCCGCGGCAATTACGGGCGGACCCACCCCAGCCCCAAGCAAGGCATCGCCGCCGGCCGACACCGTCGCCGTGCTCGACGAATGCTTCGTCATCGACGCCTGCATCGACCGCTATCTCTGGGCGCTCTACCAGCGCACGCCCAAGGAAGACTCCATCAAGGTGCAGGAGCGCCGCGCCGTCTCCATCAAGCGCAGGGGCAAGACGGTCACCGTGATGCGCAGCTTCACCAAGCTGGTCGACGAGGATTTCGGCTGGAAGGACCCGAAGGCGGCCGAGCACGCCGGCATGTCGATGATGGACTATGTCATCGGCGGCATGGACAAGAGCTTTAAGCGAAAACTGTTCCGCACGCTGCTCGCCGCCGAAGCCGCCGGCCTTTCGCCCGGCATCACCAGCGCGTTCCGCGACGACTATCGCCAGTCAATCGCGAGCGGCCTGAAAGCCGCCTCCGATCGCTCCTATCACGGCGGCAGCACGCGCGGCGGCTACGGCCACGGCATGGCGGCCGACATCGTCAGCACCCAGGGCAACAATCGCGCGCAGCGCTGGGTCTCGACCGAAATCCTGTGGAAATGGGTCGACGCCAACGGCAAGGCGCTCGGCGTCGGCCGGCCCTATCTCGACCGCGATCCGCCGCATGTCGGCCCGATCGACGGCAAGGAATACATTTCGAAGCGCGGCGGCGCGAGCGACCGCAAGGAAGCCGCGAACACCAAGTCCAAGAAGGCGCGGGCTGTGGCCAGCACCAGGCCATCGAAGGCGAAGGCGCATGCTGCGCGCGAGCAGAAGAGCTCGGCCAAGCCGCAGAAGTCGGCGCAATCCGCCAGTAAGCGCGCGACCTGACTCGTTACGATTTGGGCTCCGGTATCGGCAGCGGCACGAGCCGCATCTCGGCGGTGCCGGCATCCTGTGTGCGCACCAGCACCGCAAAAATAGTGTCGACGGCGAGCCGTACTGCCGCGTCCATGGCCAAGCCCTTCGCCAGATGCGCCGCAATCAGGCCGGTGAGGAGATCGCCAGTGCCGTAGGGACGGATCGGCAGACGCGGCGTCGCAAAGCGCGACAACTGACCATCCGCGCAGAGGATCGTCTCCACCTGCCCGGCTGGCGTATCGGCGAGCGTGCAGCCGGTAGCGACGACATCGATGCGGCTGGTCCCCGCGAGAGCCGCGCACGCTGCGCGCAGACCCTGCGCGTCCCCAATCTTGATGCCCGACAGCAGCTCGAGCTCGAACTGGTTCGGCGTGGTGGTCTTCGCGGCCGGCAGCAGCCGGTGCCGCACCACGTCCAGAATGCCGTCGGCGACATAGACGCGGCCATCGTCGCCGATCACGGGGTCGCAGAGATAGACCAGCTTGGAATTGCGCGTGAGCGCCCGTTCGACGAAATCGGCGATCACGGCGGCGTTGCCGACCGAGCCGAGATAGCCGGTGACGAGCACGGCGGCCTCCTCGACGAGACCGCGCTCCTCGACACCCCTCAGCAGATCAGCGACGAGCTCGGTCTCCAGCACGCGTCCGCGCAGGGTTGGATAGCGCGGATGGTTTGACAGCAGCGTCGTCGGTACCGCCGCGACGTTCACGCCCTCCGCCTGCATGGCATAGGCGGCCGCGCTGTTGCCGACATGGCCGTGGACCACCTGGCTTTGAATGGAGATGACGAGCATGCGGAGGTCCGTACGGTCAAATGCTGAATGTGGCAAGCTATCGGAGCTCATACCCGAGCTCCGGCCGTAGCGCCTTCATCTTGCGTGCCAGCCGCCGGTGTCCGCTCTCCTGCGAGCGCGCCAGCTGGTTTGCCACGGCGACATGGTCCGCATCGGGCTTGTGCTGGTTGAGCTTGGCTTGCCCCTCGATCTGGTCCACCACGATATCGACGACGCAGATCGCAGCCAGCATGCTCTCGCGCTTGCCGCCCTCCATCTGCGCGAGATCCCAGGGCTGTTTCGGAAGCCGCGCCTCAGAGGCCGCCAGCAACGCATCGCCATGTCCGCGGTTCTGATCCAGCCCGCGCAGATGCGCCACACCCGAAAGATGCACGGCCTCGTAAAGCCAGGTCGAGACGTTTTCGCGTGAGGAATACCAGTCGTTCGAAATGTAGGCATCATCGCCGGCGACGATCAGCAGGAAGCGCCTGTTGCCGTCCGCAAGCGACACAAGCGGATTCTTCGCAGTGAAATGGGCCTGCACGATCGCGCATCCGTCACGCTCGCACAGCACGAACGGCACGTGTGAGGCGCGCGGGCCGCGCTCATCCGCCGCCACGATCACGCCGAAGCCGCGCCTTGCGGCAAATTCCAGCGCGCGCTGCTCCTCGATGCGGAATTGGGGACGGAGGACATGCATGGCGGCGCTCGGGCTGGACGAAGGACGATGCGAGGCTAACCCAATATCCCCCCGAGTCCGAACGATATTGGGCCGCAAATGCGGATGTCAGGAATGATCGCGGCCTCGCGCGAGCTCCGCGAGATAGGCGCAGAACATGTCGGCCAGCCCGTCGGCATGACGCGCGATCTCGGTCTCGCTGCGCGGCGTCTCCGAGAACCGCTTGCCGACCTCGCTCAATGTCGTCGTGATCAGCTCGCCGGCGAGCTCGCGCGTCGCATCCGAGACCTTGGGCAATGCCTCCCGCATGAAGGCCGCGACAATGCCCTCGCCCGCGGCCCGCGCGTCCTGCGCCTCGGGCGCGTCGCGATAGAGCGGCTCGGCGTCGCTGAGCGCCGTGCGGATCGCTGCCTCCTCGCATTCGGAGCGGATGAAGGCATGGACCAGCGCGCGCAGCCGAGCCAGGGGCGGCGTCGCGCGGTCTTCGAGAATGCCGCGCAACATCTCACTCGTACGCCGCCACTCGTCGCTCTGGAGGCGAAACAGGATCGCGGCCTTGTTCGGAAAATATTGGTAGAGCGACCCGACGCTCACCCCGGCCCGCTCCGCCACCCGCGCCGTGGTGAAACGTTGCGCTCCCTCCTTCGCCAGGACCTGAACAGCGGCATCTAGAATGGCCGCCACCAGCTCGGTGGAGCGGGCCTGTCGCGGCTGTTTTCGTGAGGAAACTGAACGGCTTCGACGGTCGGCCATGGCACACCCTGGCAATGCGAATAGGAAATGCGACGAATTAGTCGTATTTCCTGCTCCGCGCAAGCACGCGCTTTCCCACCGATCCGGAGACCTCGAATGACCACCCCGACCATCACATCGCTTGCGCCGCTGCTGGACCGCCTGTTCCTCGAGGCCGAAGCCGCAAGCAATGCAACGCAAGCCGCCGTCGCCGACCTGTCCGATGCCGAGCGGGCACGTATGATGCGGAGCAAGACCGATTATGCCGAGCTCTATGGCCGGCTGAAGGACGCACCGCTCGCGGTGTCGCGCGAGACCGGCATGCTGCTCTACATGCTGACGCGCAGTTCCCGCGCCGAGGCGATCGTCGAGTTCGGCACCTCGTTCGGGCTGTCGACCCTGCACCTTGCAGCGGGCCTGCGCGACAATGGCGGCGGCCGCCTCATCACAAGCGAGTTCGAACCGTCCAAGGCCGTGCGGGCGCGTGAGAATCTTTCGGCCGGCGGCCTGATCGATCTCGTCGAAATCCGCGAGGGCGATGCGCTGAAGACGCTTCGCACGGATCTGCCCGAGACGATCGATCTCGTGCTGCTCGACGGCGCCAAGGCGCTCTACCCGGAGATCCTGAATCTGGTCGAAGGCCATCTCAGGCCGGGCGCGATCGTCGTCGCCGACAATGCCGATTTCAGCCCTGACTACCTCGCACGCGTGCGCAGGCCCGGCAGCGGCTACATGTCCACGGCCTTTGCCGACGACGTCGAGCTCTCCGTGCGGATCAACTGACGCGCGCCGGAGCCGCTGCGACCATTCGAAGCCGCCGCACGATCATCGTGCGGCGGCTTCGTGCCGTGTTCCCCGCCTGTCGCAGGCGCGTCACTCACCCGTGATAGCTGGTCCAGCCAAAAGCCATGTTCCGCGTGCTAAACATACCTACCGCGCGGTATCTTTCGAGCAAAAACACCTGATTGACCATGACCTCCGCCTTCAACGCCTATGCTGCCCTTACCCTCGCCATCGTGTTCGAGGTCACGGCGTCCGCCTTCCTCCAGCAGTCCGCGCAGTTCACGCGGCCGTGGCCGACGTTGGCCATGGTGCTGTTCTACGTCGCCTCGTTCTACGCGCTGTCGGTGGCGATCCGGGTCATTCCCCTGAGCATCGCCTATGCGATCTGGGGCGGCGTCGGCATCATCCTGACCGCCACCGTCTCCTTCGTGCTGTTCCGCCAGATGCTGGACGCCGCGGCCTTTGTCGGCATCGCGCTGATCGTATCGGGGGTCGTGGTCATCAACCTGTTCTCGGAGACCACGGTGCATTGATGGCGGAAAGCGCCTACACCCGCGCCAAGCAGCCCGAGCAGGTGCGGCGCGCCCTGCTCGACTGCGCCGCGGCGATCGCCATGGACCATGGCGTGCCGGGCGTCACGGTACAGGCCGTGGCAGCGGCCGCCGGCGTCACCAAGGGCGGGCTGTTTCATCATTTCGGCAGCAAGCAGGCGCTGATCGAGGGGCTGTTCGCCGACCTCCTTGCCCGCGTCGATGCCGAGATCGACGCCGCCATCGAGGCCGATCCCAAGCCGCGCGGCAGCTTTACACGCGCCTATGTCAATGCGGTGTTCACCGGCAAGGCGTTCGGATTCGCAACGCCCTGGGCGGCGCTGAGCATGGTCGTCGTCACCGATCCGTCATTGCGCCGGCTCTGGAACGACTGGATGAAGGCGCGCCTGAAGCGCCATCGCGCGACTGACGCAACGCCCGAGCTCCATGTCGTCCGCCTCGCCGCCGACGGCGCCTGGCTGTCCTATGTCACGACGGGACAAACACGGATGAACGCCGACCTTCGCGCCGTGCACGATCGCCTGATCGCGCAGACCTATCGACGCACGTAGCGCATTCGATCCGGGCTACGGGCTCTGAACCGGCTTTGGCGGACGCGACGCCGACTTGGAAGGCTTTGCGCGGGGCTTCTTGCCCGCGGCGTTTGGCGGCGGTTCATCGACGGACTGCAAATAGGCAGCGAGCGCCTTGGCGGAGTCCGGGCTGGTCGCGTAATGGTCCTTCAGGAACCAGGCGAGAGTTACACTGAAGCGCCCTTTCGCCAATCCCCGCGGGCTGCGGTGACAGGTGGCGCAGCCGTCAGCGAAGAGTTTTGCGGGCGGTTTGCCGGCGTCGAGATTTTGTGCGGACGCGACCGTCGCCGTCAGTGCCGCAGCGGCTGCGAGAGTCATCAAGGGCGCGATTATCTCGCGCCCCGTTCGAAATACCGTCGTCAAATCCAGTCGTCCCCTAGCCGCGTTGCGCAGTCACGCCGCCAACAACTGATCGAATTCGGGCGGAGTATACGACTTGCCGTCCTGGTCGGTGATGACAACCTGCCATCCCTCGCTCGCCCAGACCCTCGCCTTCGCCACAATCAGCAACCGGCTCTCGCGGGCAAAACTGCACTTCTCGTTGTCGCGTTCTGCGACCATCTTATAGGCCAATGCGCATCCCCTTGCGTTGCCCTGCCACCCGTCCCCGTCGTGGCAGCGGGCTTTGGCGGCAATTCGCCAGGAGCGTGGCAATTTGGTGCCATCCACGGCAGCATTGTGCCAAGGTCCCGCCTAAACGAAGAAGGTTGATCATGTCACGCGTCAAAAACGCGATTCTGCTTGTCGTGAGCTTGCTTGTCGTAAGCCTGCTTGGCGCGGGCTTGCCCGGCTCCGTGCCGGCCGAGGCGCAGACCTACGATCCGCGTTATCCCGTCTGCATCGAGGTCTATACCCTCGACGGCAGCTCCATCGCTTGCAGTTTCGTGTCGATGGCGCAATGCGCGGCGACCGCATCCGGGCAGTCCGCCCAGTGCTACGCCAATCCCTATGCTATGCAAAATCGCCAGCCGGGCCCGGGCCCATCGCCGCCGCGACGGAACCGCTAAGCGCCTGCAATCCGCTCAGTGCACGCGGATCACGTGAGGGCGGCCAAGATCGATCAGCCCCTGCACCGCCGAGAGGCGATCGTCCAGGGCTGCGATGGTGAGCAGCAGGTTGTTGCGGCGTTCGTCGAGCATTCCCATCTCGGCGCCGGTGAGCTTGGAGCTCGCCCGCTCCTTGTGAATCCCGTCGAGGGATTTGCGCAGTCCGGCGATCAGGCCGGCCAGCTGCTTGGCCTCCTTGGTCATCGAACGCTTCGCGACATTTTGGCGGCGCGTTTCCGCCTGGCTCTGTCTCATCGTCATCCTCCCGTGCCCCGCTGCCCCGAGTGGATGCCGACATCTTTGGGTAGACATCTTACGATCGATGAAATCTGCCCGCGAAGAACCTTTTTAAATTGTACGCGCAGGGAACTCGCCCGCATCGAAACGGAAGGCCCGGCGCGAAGGCCGGGCTTTCGTCGCAACGTTAGTGCTTCTGATGACCGCCGCCGGGGCCGCCGGCCGGCGCGCCACCGCCATGCGGAGCAGGAGCAGCATTCATGTGCGGAGCACCGCCGCCGCCACCATGCGGCATCGCAGGCGCCGCCGCGCGCGGCGCCGGCATCTGCGCATGGGCGTTCATCGGCGCGCCATGGCTCACATTGGGCTGAGCGATGTGCGGCGCTGCGGGGCGCGCTGCAGGTGCGGCCGACACGCGCGGCGCTTCATGCGCACGCGCCATCGGCTGCGCACGCACCGCGGCTCGGCCCGCCGCCTGCTCATGCATCATGCGCGCTTGCGCATCGCGCGGATTGCGGCCCTGGACATTGGCCCGCTCCTGGACCCGCTCATGCGCGAAGCGCTCGCTTTGCCCGACGCGAGCCCGGTCCGTCGTCACCGCGGCGTTGCGTCTGCCAATGGCGGCGTCGTGGCGTGCAGTCGCGGCGTCGCGCCCGGAGACCGCAGCATCGCTCCTGACATTGCCATTCACATTGCCTCTGGCGTGCACACCCTCACGCCCCAACGCAACCGCGGCATCGCGCGTCGCCGCGCGGCCGATACGAGCGGCACGCGGATCGATCGTCATCTGTGTCGCGAGGCGCTGGTGCGAGGTCCAGTAATTATTCCAGTAGGCGTGGCGGCGATACCAAGGCCGCCCCTCATAATAGCTCGACCAGTACGAGGCCAGCGCGAAGGGAACGACAGGCACGTCGATCTCGTCGACATAATCGGGGAGATAGACGTAGTGGTTGCGATAGAGATATTCGAGATATTGCGATGACACCCAGCCGCGATCATCCGAGAAGCTCACGTCGCACCAGGCATTGCCGCGCAGGCAGCCGTGGATGTTGACGCGGGCGCCCTCGGGGATGCGATCGACCAGCGGAAAGCCCGAACCCGGACCGGCGCGCAGGCCGGTCGAGACGGTGACGATGCCCGGCGCGGCCAGCGCGGCCGTCGGGGCGAGCAGCAATGCTGCAACCAAAACGCTTTTAAGTCTCATGGCGTGTTCCTCCTCTCAAGGCCGAACGCGCCATTGAACCGAGCGTTCCGCGGGCGGTCGTCGCATCCGTCGAAAGATCGAGATGCACGCCGCACGCGGTTCAATATTCATTCGCCGTTCATCGGCACAGCGCTGGAAGCGCTGTTTTGCCCTCAGCTCGCTTGCAGCATGAAGCCGCCGAAGTACGACGCAAGCGCAGCAAAATCATCGAGCGGCAGCACCGTCGCGACATACTGGTCCGGCCGCACCACGACCATGCAGCCCGCCTTCCGGTCGATGCCGCGCATGGCGAACACGTCCTGGCCGCTCTTGAGGTCCGGACAGAACATCTTCTCGTAGTCGTACAAGCCGTAACGGCCTTTGCTCGGGAGCAACATCGGCGGCATCGCCTCGATGGCGAGTTCGCGATGATCCTGCTGAAACACCGCGCGCAGATCGATCACGCTG
Source organism: Bradyrhizobium genosp. SA-4 str. CB756 (assembly GCF_000473125.1). Taxonomy (NCBI): domain Bacteria; kingdom Pseudomonadati; phylum Pseudomonadota; class Alphaproteobacteria; order Hyphomicrobiales; family Nitrobacteraceae; genus Bradyrhizobium; species Bradyrhizobium genosp. SA-4. The sequence goes on from NZ_KI421499.1 coordinate 3,499,712, forward strand.
TCGATATCGCCGCTTCTAGGCGTATATCGCCGGATTGGAGATTTCTGGGATTCAGCGAGGAAATTGCACAGCGCGCGAATGGCCGAGCCTGCGGCCGCCGGATCTTCCGCGGGAGAAAACGCGTAGATCCGGAAGCGGCCATCCGCCTGCGCGGCATGGCCGAGATGCACCGGCTTGGCGTCGCCCAGCCGGATCACCGGCGCAGAGTGAAAACGCTTGCCGATAGCGAGGCCTTCGGCGAGATGCTGATGTGACGCCGCGCCGGTGAGGATCGATGGCTTGTAATGCGTTGCGGTGCCTGCGGTGTAGCGACCGTGCCGGACAAAATAGTCCTGCGTCTTGGCCGCATCGGCGCCGCCGGCCTTGGCAGCGGACGCCAAGATCCCCGCCCATTCGCGGTCGAAATCGATCAGCTCCTTGGCGACCGCCTGCCGTTCCGCAGAATAGGAATGCAGCAGGCGTGGCGCACACTGCTTGCGCAGCACGGCCGCGAGCTTCCAGCCGAGATTGAAGGCGTCCTGCATCGAGACGTTCATGCCCTGCCCGGCCTTCGGGCTGTGGGTATGGCAGGCATCGCCGGCGATGAAGATACGCGGCAATTGCGCATTGATCTCGGCCTCCGGCACGTCGTCGAACTTGTCGGTGAGGCGCTGGCCGATCTCGTAGACCGACCACCAGGCGATCTCCTTCACATCCAGCGTATGCGGCTTCAGTATCCGCTGCGCTTTCGCGATCACGTCATCGGCGGTGATGTTGCGGTTGGCGACGCGTTCGCCGACGTCGAGCTTGGCGAGCTCGACATAGAGGCGGGCCATGTAGCCGCCCTCGCGCGGAATGATCAGCAGGCTGCCGTCCTTCGCCGACTGGATCAGCGCCTTGAAGCGGATGTCGGGAAAATCGGTCACCGCCAGCACATCCATCACGCCCCAGGCGTGGTTGGCGGAATCTCCGTGCAACTCGCGGCCGATCGACTTGCGCACCGTGCTGCGCGCGCCGTCGCAGCCGACGACGTAGCGCGCCTTGATCGTTTCCACCTTGCCCTCGTTCGCGGCATCGACGCGTTCGAGGCGCACGGTCACGGCATGATCGCTGAGCCCTGCGGCCGGATCGACCTCGAGATCCAGCAGGCGGCGGCTGTAATGCGGTTCGAGCTTGGCGGGCGACTTGCGCATGACGTCGAGAAAGCCGTCATGGATACGCGCCTGGTTCAAGATGACATGCGGGAATTCGGACAGGCCATCCTCGACATCCTGCACCCGGCCGCTGCGCACGATCTTTTCCGGCGCCTGCTCGTCGGGCTTCCAGAACGTGGTCTCGTTGACCCAATAGGCCTCCTTCAGCACGCGCTCGCTGAAGCCATAGGCGTGGAACATCTCCATGGTGCGGCAGGCGATGCCGTCGGCCTGCCCGACCAGCAACCGGCCCGGCTTCTGCTCGACGATGCAGGTCTTGATGTCAGGGAATTGCGCGAGCTGCGCGGCGAGCGTCAGGCCCGCCGGGCCGCAGCCGACGATGAGCACATCGACCTCTTTAGGCACGGTGCCCGGCGCACCCGAAGCCTGAATGCGCTCGGCGGGATCGGCGATCTCAGGATCACCAGGCTGGAATCCATTGAGATGGAATTGCATGAGCACCTCTCCCGGAAACGTTCTGTTTGGTATTGCTCAGTATGCTGACTATCAGTATGCTTGTCAATAATCACACCCCTCCCTGCTCTTAAGGAGAATTCGGTGAGCGATCCTAGCGACATGCCCGGCCACCTGGCGCGCCGGTTCCAGCAGATCGCGGTGGCGGTATTCCTGGCGGAGGTCGGCGATGTCGGCTTCGACCTCACGCCGGTGCAATACGCCGCGCTCGCGACCATCAAGGCCAATCCGGGGCTCGACCAGGTGACGCTCGCCGGTCTCATCGCCTATGACCGCACCACCATTACCGGCGTGATCGATCGCCTTGTCCAGAAGGGTCTTACCGAGCGCCGCGCCAGTCCGCGCGACCGCCGCGCCCGCGAGCTCGAGATCACCGACGAGGGGCGGCGCACGCTGCGCAAGATCACGCCGGCGGTCGAGTCCGCCCAGCGCATCATGCTGCGCGGCCTCACCGCGAAGGAAGGCGATGAGCTGATGCGGCTGCTGCGCAAGGCCATTGCCGCCGGCAACGAGCTCAGCCGCGCCCCGCTGCGCGAGGTGCAAGTGTAGTCCGGGATTTGGTCCCGCAGTTTTGTCCGTAATTGCCGCAGGCCTGCGAAACCTGGAACTAACCTTCGGCTGCTACCGTCGGAAACATTCGGCGCTTAACGCGCGATTAACTTTGCCGGTTTGGAGCTTGGAATGCGCAGATTGGTCATTTTTGCCGCGACGGTCGCGCTCTCGACCGTTCCTGCGCTCGCGAACGGCCATGGCGGCGATGCCCCTCCTCCGCCGAAGCCCGAGGCGACGAGCGCACCGGCGAAGGTGGTCCTGACCAAGCAGGGTCCCAAGCTGGTCGATCTCAAGGGCATGACGCTCTATTATTACGAGCGCGACACCACCGGGAAGACCTCGAACTGCAACGGCAAGTGCACCGAGAGCTGGGTGCCGCTGTCGGCGACGGCCGACGCCAAGGCCGTCGGCGACTTCACCGTGATCAGCCGCAACGACGGCAGCAAGATGTGGGCCTACCGCTACCGCCCGCTGTACACGTCACCCGCCGACAAGGCGCCGGGCGATGCCAATGGCAACGCCACGACGCTGCAATGGCGCATCGCGCGACCCGACGAATAAGGCACGGTGGCAGAGAGGTCAGCGTGCCCGCGTGCTGACCACTTTCGCGTGCGCGCTGGAATCGACCGAGGCGTAATTGACCTCCGCATTCCAATGCATCACCACATAGAGCGCCATGCCGGCCAGGAGCGATCCGTAAAAGCCGAGTGTCACGATCCGCCACTTGCGGACGACGCGGCGGTCAGTCTCATTCAATGGATAAAAAAATTTCTGCATGATGCCTCCAATGGCAACGAGCCATGGAGGCATAGCGCAACCGCAGCAAAACCGCTGTGAAGCATTTCACTCTCGACGAAGCGCCGATCGCGCCCGCCTTCACGCTTGAGTGAGCGCCGCGACCGCCACGCGCAGAATCCCGCGCCTTACCCGCGCCAGCTGGGCCCCGCCTGGACGCGCGCGTTCTGCCCGGGCGGCAGCACCACCACGGTCGAATTGAGCTTCACGCGGTCGTAGAGATCGATCACGTCCTCATTGCGCATCCGGATGCAGCCGGACGAGATCGCCTGCCCGATATATTCGGGCTGGTTGGTGCCGTGGATGCGATAGAGCGTGTCCTTGTTGCCGGCATAGAGATAGATGCCGCGCGCGCCCAGCGGATTGGCGGGCCCGCCGCGAACGCGCGCCGGATACGGCCCGAGGCGCGCCTGGATCTCTGCGGTCGGGACCCAGTCCGGCCATTCCGCCAGACGCCCGACGCGCGCGACGCCGGAGAAGGCCATGGCTTCCTCGCCGACCGCGACGCCGTAGCGGATCGCCTTGCCGTCGGGCAGCACGTAATAGAGATAGCGCGCGTCGGTATCGACCAGGATCGTGCCCGGCTGCTCCTTGCGCGGATAATCGACGACGTGACGCAGATATTGCTCAGGCACGCTCGCCTGGGCGTAAGGCGTATGTGCGAGCAACTGCCTGTCGCGCGGCGTCATGCTTGCGTCGGTCGACGGCGACAACGTTGCCTGCATGCAGCCGCCGAGCGGCAGCAAGGCAACCACAAACGGAATAATCAGAGATTTTGGCACCACCGGCCCCCCGATAGCAGATAGCAGCAGCGCCCCCAGCAACCCTAGATGCTGCCCAAATCGTGCTGAAAACAAGGCAGACCGGGAACAATTGCCCGTGTTCAATCGAGCGGGTTCCATCACCACAAACGGCGGAAGAGCGCCGCATGATCTCCACCCCCTCGCCTTGCTTTGGTCAAACCCGGCTGGACTCGTGCGTCATGGGACTTGGGAATGGGCTCACCTCAACGAATCGGCTCGCGCCAATGCGGACCAAGAGCGCTTCAAAGGAGCTGCGATGCTCGCGACGCTGAACAGCAAGCAAATCGTCGATGAGATCGTGAAGGACACGATCAAGGACAACGATCCGCACGACGCGGTTCAGATCTCGCCGGACATTCAGATCTCGCCGGATATGGTGCAGGCTTCGCGCCCCATCAGCGTTTCTCCGACGCTGGCGCCCGATATCGCGCTCCGCCCGGAGCCGAAGTTCGCGCCGGAGCAAAACATCAGCATCGTCTACGGCGCACAAGCCGCGGCTCCATCGGTCGACAGCGCGGTGCGCGTCGAGGCCAGCGATGGTCGCGGCCGGCGGAAGCGATCCGCGGTCAGCACGTGGCTGCGCGGCGCATCTGTCGCATTTCTGTTTGCGGGCGGCAGCGCGGCGGCCGCGATCGCCTGGGAGCAGCATGGCGACACCGCAAGACAGATGCTCGCGCAATGGACACCGGCATTGGCCTCGCTGACATCGCAGCTGCTGCCTGCGACACCGCAGACGGCGCCGGTCGCCGCTGCACAGGCCGCCCCGCCCGCGGCAGCTGAGGCCCCGCCTGCGGCGACCGATCAAATCGCCGATCAACCGGCCTCGCCGCCTCCACCTCAGCCTGCCACCGCCACCGCAGCAGCGCCGCCCGATGCCACCCAATCGATGGAGTCGATGACGCGCGACATGGCCGCGATGGCGCAGCAGATCGAGCAGCTCAAGACGACGATCGCCGAGCTGAAGGCCGGCCAGGAGCAGCTGGCCCGTGAGATGACCAAGCCGCCCGTGCCGAAGCCCGTAGCCGAGGCCAAGCCGGTCGATCCGCGCGCACGCGTGTCAGCGATTCAGCCGCGACCCGCACCGCCGCCAGTTCGCAAACCGAAGCCGGCCGTGTCACACACCTACATGCCGGCCTACTCGCCCGCGCCGCTCGCGCCACCGCCGCCGCCATCACAGGCAGCCGCAGCACCGCCGCCGGTCGCGCCCGTGACGACGACGCAGGCTGTTGCCGATGACGACGGACCTGTCGTGCGTCCGCCGATGCCGGTGCACTAGACGAACACCAGCGTCGCTACACGCTGTCCGAGTCGAGATGATGCGTTGAGTCCGGGTGATTACGGGAAGCGATGCTGACTCGTCTTCGCCAAGGAAGCTTTCGTGAAGCAAGTTTGCGCGACGAAAGCTTCAAGAGAAAAGGCCGTCGGGATCTATGCCGCCGGCCTTCTCTTGCAGCTGCCGGTTCCCGGAGCCCGGTTCTGCTGCAATTCCATGCCTCATGATCGCGTGGACATGTTTAATAAAATCTTAACGCCACCGTTCATTGCTCATCATTTCTGCGCCTTAGGCACAGAGATTGTGCGGCTTGTTCATCCGATAGATATCGACTCAGTGGTACGATCCAGCATGTTTTGAAGACTTCCGTCGAAGGCTTCGTTTGGGAATTTGGGTCGTCACACCGGAGAATTCGGATGCCATACTACTCCTTCGATCTCGTGGTTGGTGAAGAGTTCAAGAACCAGGGCGGAATCATCCTCGAAGACATCGAGGTCGCTTCGGATCGCGCCGTTCAGCTCGCATGCGAGCTGTCGCAGGTGAAGCCGGAGCTGCAGCAGAAGGGCTGCGCGGTGCGCGTCACCGATCGCGATCACAAAGAGGTCTATCGCACGCCGCTCGATCCTGTGCCGGCCTGGCAGCGCTAATCTTCAAGCACCGGCGCTTCGAACCAGTTCGTCAGCGACAATCCACCGTCGACGACGAACGCTGCGCCGGTGACATAAGCCGACAGCTTGTTCGACAGCACCGCGAGCGCCATCGGCACGAGGTCGTTTGCTTCGCCGAGGCGCCCGAGCGGAATGTGTTTCGCCAGCGAGGCATCGGCAACGAATCCACCTGCCGCGATCGCACCGGGCACCAGCGCGTTGACGCGGATATTGCGACGACCAAAGGTCTTCGCGAGCTCCTTCACCAGCATCGCCATCCCCGCCTTCGCCGTCGAATAATGCGGCAGGTTGCGCGGCGTGCCCGCATGCAGCGAGGTGAGGAACAGGAACGAGCCAGGCCGCTTCGCCGCGATCAGTCGTGTTGCGATTCCGCGCGCCAGATGAAAGCCGGCGTCGAGATTGACGGCATGCATCTCCTGCCAGGTCCTGCGGTCGACAGCGAGCGCGTGATCGGCCTCGCGCCGCGGCGGCGAGGCGCTGTGCACGAAATGCGTGACGTCGCCCAGCACCGCATGTGCCGAGGCCAGCAGCTCGTCGCAAGCCTCGAGCTTGGCGAGATCGCCGACCCACGGCACCGCCAGCTCAGGCGTCTTGCTCGCGCCGATCGCGGCAGTCACCCGCTCCGCGCTCACGTCGGCGAACATGGTCCGGACGCCCTCGCCGACCAGGCCCAGCGCGATCGCGCGGCCGATGCCGTTACCGGCGCCGGTGACGAGCGCGGTGTCGTGAGCGGGATCGAACGGCGTGCTGAACAGGCTCATGTCGCTCTCCGTGGCCGGGATATCCGCTACGATAGCGCACCGCATCGAGGCGCCACAATTGCGCCCCGGCACCATTGCGGAGCGGCGCGCCGGACGCTAGCCTCCCAAAAAAACGAGGAGGTACCCCAAGAATGCGCACCGGTTTTCTGATCGCAGGCCTGTTGTTGATCGCCGCGCCGGCCCAGGCGGGCGATGCGCCGGTCCGTTCGACCTATGTGACGATGGTCCTGCAGGCCTTCGCCGCCAAGGTCGAGTGCCCGGGCACGGATCTCGTCTACCAGGACCTCGTGCAGAAGGCGCAGCAAATGCAGCTGCCCGACGGCACCACCGAGAAGGTGCGCAAGGCGATCGCCTGGATGCACACCGGCGGCAAGATGGGCGAGAAGCAGGACGACGATCTGATGGCCGAGGTCGCGGTGGCGACGCAGGCAACCGACATGGATCAGCGCCGGCTCGGCATGCCCGGCTGGTGCGAGGCGCAAAAGACCAATCTCGCCGGCCTGATCCGCAGCAAGGGCGGCTAGCCGCCCTTGGCGGCCCGGCTTTGCCGGTGAACCTCGGCGCACCCCTCCGAGTCCAATGCTTCGAGCTGAGGACAATGCGAGGGGCCATGCCTGCCGATATGCTTTGGACGCGCCGGATGGCGGCGCTCGCGGTGATCGTCGCCGCCAATTTGGCGCTGCCCGCTTTTGCCGCGACGGCGGACAATCCGGTCGCCGGCAAGCAAGTGCGCTTTCCGCAGGGGGTATGGAGCGCCCTGCCCCAGGTCGGCCCTGACGGCAAGGTGAGGCAATGCGTGCTGATTGCGCCGAGGCAACGCAGCAAGGCGGGCGGCAAGGTCGACACCGCCTTCGCCCTCAACATCAGCCGCGGCTCGGGCCTGTCCATCATGTTGATGGATGACGGCATGCCGAGCGAACACGTGCTGGACGACCAGGCCGAGATCGTCATCGACGGCCGCAGCTTCCGCGCGGTCGGCTTCCCGGTCGGCAACGCCTTCGCGCTGCATCCGGGCGATGCCGAGGGCATGCTCGCGGCGCTCGGCAAGGCGCGGGACGTCACGTTGCGCTCGGACGGTGCCGGCGTCGATTCCGGGCCGATCGTACTCGATCTGCCGGCGGATGCGCTGAGCTGGCTGAAGCAGTGCGGCAAGACCTTCGACATCGCGGTCGACAGGCCGACCGATCCCAACGCGCCGGAGATGCCGGCGCCGCGGCCGCGCTCGCCGAAGATCGCGGTGATGCCGCCGACCCCGGCCGGCCCGCCCGGGATCGAGGACAAGCAGAAGATCGAAGGGTGGGATGCATCCGAGCTACGCAACGGCGACGTGGCGATCGTCGCCTGCTTCATCCGCCGGCGCTATCTCATCGGCACGGACGCGCCCGCGCCGCAGCGCCGTCTCGCCATCTTCCTGATCGTCAGCCGCGCGAAGGGGCTGACCATGATGCTGAAGGATTCCAAGCTCAACCGGCCGGAAGGTCAGGCCATCGAGGCGACGCTGAGAATCGGCAATGTGCCGTTCGAGGCGTTCTCCGCGCAGGTCGAGGGCCCCGACGAAATCGGTCTGTTCCCGCAGCATGGGGCCGAGTTGGCCGAAGCGATCGAGACGGGTTCGGTCCTGGCGATGAGGGCCAAGACGATCGAGGACAATTACGAGTTCTCGGTGCAGCCGGGCGTGATCGGCTGGCTGCGCGCCTGCGCCCGGCGCAACGCGATTGCCATCGAACCCGCAGGGCGATGAGGCGCCGTTAAGCATCGCGCGGCGGAACCGCCGCGCTGGCAAATAATCGTCACAATCATCGACAGCATGAGGCCTTGCTTCGAACAGGAGAACCCCATGCGGATTGTCAATCTCGTTTTCGCCGGAGCTCTCGTGGCCGGCTCCGTGCTGACTGCCCCGGCGCTGGCGAAGAATTCCGATGCCCAGAAAGGCGAGGACAAATCGGCCTCGTCGTCATCGTGCAGCGCCTATCAGCAGGCGCCGGATGGATCGTGGGAGCCGCTGCCCTGCAAGGAGACCGGCGAACGCGCCCAGCCGCAAACGCAACACAAGTCCGGCGCGCAAGGCGGCGATCAGGGCGAGCGCTGAGCTATCCGGCCCCCCGGGGAACTCACCGGTTCGGACTGCGTTGAGGCTGCGGCTTGCCGCGGTGCGTTCGCCCGCCAGCATACCGTAGGCAGAGTCAAGGAGCGGCTCCTGGAAACGCCAACCCCGCGCGCGCTCGTGGATGCGATCGAGTTGGAAGACCTTCGACGCCGTCTCAAGGCGATCGAGGAGGAAAACGCACGCCTGAAGGCGCTCGGGATGGCCGACCAGACCGGGCGCCGCGCAGCGGAATCGGCGCTGGCGGAAAGCGAGGAGCGTTACCGGACGCTGTTCAACTCGATCGATGAAGGCTTCTGCATCATCGAATTCTTCGACGGCCCGCACGGCCCGCTCAGCGATTACATCCACGTCGAAGCCAACCCCGCCTACACCCAGCATGCCGGCATTCCCAACGTGGTCGGCCAGAAGGTCCGCGAGATGGTCCCTGATGAGGCCGACGGCTGGGTCGAGCTCTATGGCGGCGTGCTCAGGACCGGGCAGCCGATCCGCTTCGAGCGCGAGCTGGTCGCGACCGGCCGCCAACTCGAGCTCGCCGCCTTCCGTGTCGAGCCAGCCAGCCGCAAGCAGGTCGCCGTGCTGTTCCAGGACATCACGGCGCGCAAGCGGGCTGAGCGGGAGTTGCAGCAGCTCAACGAGACGCTGGAAGCGCGCGTGGTCGCCGCATTGGCCGAGCGCAAGCTGATGGCCGACCTCGTCGAAGGAACCGATGCCTTCGTGCAGGTCGTCGATCCCGGCTTCCGCTGGCTCGCCATCAACGGCGCCTCGGCTCGGGAATTCCATCGCATCTACGGCATCTTGCCGAAGGTCGGTGACAACATGCTGGAGCTGCTTGACGATCAACCCGAGCATCGCGACGCCGTCCGCGCCGTCTGGTCGCGGGCGCTCGCCGGCGAAGCCTTCGTCGAGGTCGCCGAGTTCGGCGAGCCCGGGCGGGACCGCCGCTTCTACGAGATGCGCTTCAACTGCCTGCGCGAAAGCGAGGGCCGGCTGCTCGGTGCCTACCAGTTCTCCTACGACGTCACCGACCGGCTGAAGGAGCAGCAGCGGCTGCGCGTAGCCGAGGAGGCGCTGCGTCAGTCACAGAAGATGGAAGCTGTCGGGCAACTCACCGGCGGCATCGCGCACGACTTCAACAATCTGCTCACCGGGATCATCGGTTCGCTGGAGTTGTTGCAGACGCGGCTCGGCCAGGGCCGCGTCAATGAAATCGACCGTTACGTCACCGCGGCGCAAGGCGCCGCCAGGCGCGCCGCCGCCCTGACGCATCGGCTGCTCGCTTTCTCGCGGCGGCAGACGCTCGATCCCAAGCCGACCGACCTCAACCGCCTCGTCATGGGGATGGAGGAGCTGGTCCGCCGCACCGTCGGCCCGGAGATCGCGGTGGAAGTCGTCACCGCAGGCGGGCTGTGGCCGACGCTGATCGATGCGTCACAGCTCGAGAGCGCCCTGCTCAACCTCTGCATCAACGCCCGCGATGCGATGCCCGGCGGCGGACGGCTCACGATCGAGACCGCCAACCGCTGGCTCGACGAGCATGGCGCCGGCGAGCGCGATCTTGCGCCCGGCCAGTATGTGTCGCTCTGCGTCACCGACACCGGCACCGGCATGACACCCGACATCGTCGAGCGCGCGTTCGAGCCGTTCTTCACGACCAAGCCGATGGGCCAGGGCACCGGGCTCGGCCTCTCCATGGTCTACGGCTTCGTGCGCCAGTCCGGCGGCCAGGTCCGGATCTACTCCGAAGTCGGCCAGGGCACGACCATGTGCCTCTATTTGCCACGCCATTATGGCAACGAGGCTGACAGGCCGTCCACCTTGGCGCCCAAGAGTGCTGTGCGGCCGAAAGCTGGTCACACCATCCTGATTGTCGACGACGAGCCGTCGATTCGCATGCTGCTGACCGATGCGCTGGAAGAGATCGGCTTCAGCGTCCTGGAGGCTCATGACGGCCCGAGCGGGCTGAAGATCCTGCAATCGGAGGCGACGATCGATTTGCTCGTTACCGATGTCGGCCTTCCCGGCGGCATGAACGGCCGCCAGCTTGCGGATGCTGCGCGCACAACCCGTCCGGCCCTCAAGGTGCTGTTCATCACGGGCTATGCGGAGAATGCCATCATCGGCAACGGCCAGCTCGCGCCCGACATGCAGGTGCTGACAAAGCCCTTCGTGGTCGAGACGCTGGCCAGCCGCGTCCTCGATATGATCAAGGATGGAACGGTGCGGAGCTGATCAGCTCTGGGCCGGACCGCGCATGATCTTCATGGCGTCCTCGATGTGACGCCATTCCTTGGCCTCTTCGGCTTCGCCGCGGCCCTCGCAGGCCTGGGCCTGTTCGGCGGCTTTCGCAATCGCAGCGAAACCATGTCGTTCCAGCATCTGCCGCGCGACGGTGTGGACCTGGACCTCGGACATCATGGGCGCTCTCCCGTTTGCAGAAGCCACGGGACATCGCTCGGCTGTCCCGCGGGGCCCATGACAACGATCGAGCCTCGGCCCTCGTTCCGCACCGGACCACGCCCACGCAACAACAAAGGCGGCCCGCCATGCCCGGCGGACCGCCTTCTCACCCACCCCAAGAAACCTACGCCAAGATTGGCAGCCTTCGGTCAGGCCCCCTACCCGACCGCGGCCCTCTTGCGCTCGATATCGTTGGGCACCTCGATATCGACCTCCAGGGTCGAGACCTCATCGCCGCGCTCGAGCCGGACGATGACCTTGGTCGGATCCAGCGTGACATGCCTGGACACGACGGCGAGGATTTCCTCACGCAGCACACCGAGCAGGTCGGGCTGGCCGCGCAATCCGCGTTCATGCGCAAGCAGGATCTGCAACCGTTCGCGGGCGACCGGTGCGGAGGCCTTGTTGCCGCGGAGAAGTCGAAGCAGTCCCATGCTCATGCAGCCCTCCGTCGCAGCAGGCGGTCCATCAGCCCCCTCCGCTCGGCGGGAACGTGCATCGTGATGCTTTCACCGCAGAGGCGCTTGGCCGCGTCCATGTAGGCCCGCGCCGGTGCTCCATCCGCGTTCGAGAGCGTCACCGGCGTGCCGACGTTGGAGGCCTTCAGCACGTCCTGGCTCTCGGGGATGATGCCGAGCAAGGGCGTTGCGAGGATTTCCAGGATGTCGTCGATGGTCAGCATCTCGCCGCGCGCGGCGCGGGAGGGATCGTAGCGCGTGATGAGAATGTGCTTCTCGACGCGCTCGCCCTTCTCGGCCCGCACGGTCTTGGAATCGAGCATGCCGATGATGCGGTCGGAATCGCGCACCGAGGAGACTTCCGGGTTGGTCACGATGACGGCCTCGTCCGCAAAGCGCATCGCCATGGAGGCGCCGCGCTCGATGCCGGCCGGGCTGTCGCAGATCACCCAGTCGAAGCGGCTGCGCAGCTCGGCGATGACCTTGCCGACGCCCTCTTCGGTCAGCGCGTCCTTGTCGCGGGTTTGCGAGGCCGGCAGCAGCCAGAGGTTATCGAGCCGCTTGTCCTTGATCAGCGCCTGCGGCAGCTTTGCGACGCCCTGCACCACGTTGATGAGGTCGAACACCACGCGGCGTTCGGCGCCCATCACAAGGTCGAGGTTGCGCAGGCCGACGTCGAAATCGACGACGACGACCTTGTCGCCACGTTGCGCGAGCGCAGCCCCTAGCGCGGCGGTCGTCGTAGTCTTGCCGACCCCGCCCTTGCCTGACGTCACGACCAGTACCTTACTCATCTGAAATGTCTCCTTTGCTGGTCAGTTCAGTGCTGTAATTCGCATGGTATTCCCCTGCAGCCAGGCCTGCGCCGGCTTGCCGCGCAAGGCGGCGTCGATGTCGTCCGCAGTCTGGTAAAACCCATCAATTGCAAGCAGTTCGGCCTCGATCTTCTGACAATAAATCCGCGCGCTCTTGTGCCCGTTGACGCCCGCCATGGCGCGGCCGCGCAGCGCGCCATAGATGTGAATGGAGCCACCGGCCACGACTTCGGCACCGGAACCGACCGAGCCGAGAATGGTGATGTCGCCCTCGGGGAAGATCACGGTCTGGCCGGAGCGCACGGGCGTCTCGAGCAACAGCGAGGTCGGCTTGGCCTCGGCCTTCTCAGCCTTCTTCGGCGCGCTCGGCTCGACCACGCAGCTGCGCCCGCCCGACAGCAGCGGCGGCATTGCCGGCGTCAGCCGCGATTCGTCCACGCCCTCGATGCCGAGCACGCGAATGTTGCGGTCCTGGAGGCTGGTGAGCAGATGGCTGATGCCGGACTGGCTGAGATCGACCGAGGACAGGTCAACCACCACCGGCCGGCCGACGAAGAAGCCCGGCGAGCGGGCGATGGTGGCGTCGATTTCCTGGAGCCACTCCAGGATCGGAACCGTCGGCACGAACACGAAGGCCACATAGGACCGCCCGCGCAGGCGCACCATCTGACGTTGGACTTTTGCTGCAGCCTCCATGACGGCCGACTCGTTCCCCGTTATTGAATGGTTAACGATGCGGCGGATTTGGTTAACGGCCGGTTAATTCTTTCGTGGCGTTACGTGGGGGTGGCCGGGGGCCGTAGGCTTCAAATCCTAACCCGTCATCCTGAGGTGCGAGGCATGGGACGCAATGCGTCCCATGGGGAGCCTCGAAGGATGCGCGGCCCCGATGCAGCCACGCGGAGAGAGCCGGGCCGTCGCCCTTCGAGGGCCGCCGAAGGAGCGGCCACCTCAGGGTGACGGTGAAGGATGAGTGCTCGCTGCTTCCCACATCGGCAATGACGACGTTGGGGCAGAAGGCCTCCCAGCCCCTCACCTCACGCCGTCCATTGTGATCGGAGGCCAGATTGACACCGTTGCATCATCTGGCTTCGATCCGCCTCCCCGCAGCCGGAGCTGATCATGTCAATCCAGTCGTCCACCAGACGCAAGACTGCGCCGGACATTCGGGCCCGCAAGCGCGGCGAGCCGATCGTCATGCTGACGTCCTACCACGCGCATACGGCAGCGCTGGTGGACCGGCATTGCGACGTCATTCTGGTCGGCGACTCCCTTGGCAACGTCATGCATGGCTTCGAGACCACGGTACCTGTTACGCTCGACATGATGATCCTCCAGGGCGCAGCCGTGATGCGCGGGTCCAGGCAGGCGCTGGTCGTGGTCGATATGCCGTTCGGATCGTATGAGGCTTCCAAAGAGCAGGCATTCAACTCCGCGGTCCGGATCATGAAGGAAACGCAGTGCGGCGCGGTGAAGCTCGAAGGCGGCGCCCGCATGGCCGAGACGATCGCATTCCTGTCCGGGCGCGGCATCCCGGTGATGGGTCATATCGGCCTGACGCCGCAATCCATCAACACCCTCGGCTCGTTTCGCGCCCAGGGCCGAAGCGAAACGGATTGGGGGCCGATCGAGGACGACGCGAAGGCGGTCGCCGATGCCGGTGCGTTCTCGGTCGTCGTCGAAGCCGTCGCCGAACCGCTGGCGCGCAAGATCACCGAGACAATCGCGATCCCGACTATCGGCATCGGCGCGAGCGCGGCGTGCGACGGCCAGGTGCTCGTCCTCGAGGACATGCTGGGACTATCACCGCGAACGCCGAAATTCGTCCGGCGCTACGGCAATCTGGGTCCGGCCATCGAAGCCGCGATCGAAGCGTATGCCGCCGATGTGCGGTCGCGCGCATTTCCCGGGCCCGAACACGTCTACGACACGAAGAAGAGCTGACGGCACGAGGCCGTCAGGTGCCGCTCGCGGCGCGCCCTATTTCTTCACCTTGCTCGCATCCATCTTGATGGCGGGGTCCAGCATCTTGGTCGAGAATGCCGTGGTCACGTCGAACGGCTTCTCCATGCCCAGATAGGTCTGGACCAGCTCGTAGTCCTTCTTCATCCGCTCACCGTCGATCCAGCCAAGACCCTTGGTGGTGGTGAACTCGTCGGTCATCAGGAACTTGATGCGCTCCCACTGGCGCTCCTGGTTCTCCTTGTCGAGGCCGGAGACCTGGTCGAGCAGCGCCTTCAGGCACGGGCTGACGTCGGCGACGCAGGCCGCGAAGGCCTTCTGCGAGATGCGCACGAACTCTTCGACCAGTTTTGGATTCTTCTGGAGGTAGGCGCCGTTCACGATCAGCGAATTGCCGTACGGGTTGAGCCCGATGTCCTTCCAGTTGACGTAGCCGAGGTCCTGTCCGAACTCGATCACCTTCAGATCGTGCTCGTTGTAGAAGTCGCTGATGATGTCGACGGTGTGGCTCTTGAGCCCCGCGATCTTCGCGGTCGGGCCGATGTTCACGAAGCTCACGGAGTCAGGGGCGATGCCTGCGGCTTTCGCGAACGCCGGCCACATCACGCGCGAGGCATCGCCGGGCGGATTGCCGATCTTGTGGTTCGGAAAGTCCTTCACGCCGTTCACGCCGTAGCTCTTCAGCCAGTAGAAGGTCTGCCCGGTGTTGGCGTAGATGCTCATCAGCGCGACGTCGTCGGCGCCCTTGCTCTTGGCGACCAGCATGGTGGCGAGATCGGCGATACCGAAGGGCGAGCCGCCGGAGCCGACCTTGGCGGCGGAGACGCCGGAGCCCTTGCCGACCTCGATGGTGAGGTCGATGCCTGATTTCTCGTACCAGCCCTGCGCCTTGGCGTAATAGAACGGCGAATGGTCCGCCGTCGGCGTCCAGTTCAGGATCAGATTGACCGCCTCGCCCGCGCTGGCCGGCACCGCCGGCAGACCAAGCACCAGCGCCACAACAGCCGCCTGCAAACGCTTCATCGCATCTCTCCCTGTGCCGGCGACCCGGCTTGTCGCTCTCCCCATGTGAGGATACCAATGCAACAAGGCCGCCCTCAACTTGTCAACTGTTTGGTTGGAAATGCCCGCAAAACGTTCAGGCGACACCGTGCCGCAGCGGCGCGACCCCGTCGCCACCCGCAACAAGCTGCTCACGGCGGCGCGCCTGGAGTTCGCCAAGCACGGCTTTGCCGGCGCCCGCGTCGACGAGATCGCCGAGCGCGCCGGCGTCAACAAGCAGCTGGTCTACCATTATTTCGGCGACAAGGACGCGCTCTATCTCGCCGTGCTCGAATGGGTCTACGCTGATATCCGCGAGCAGGAGCGCAGGCTGAATCTGGAGGGCCTGCCGCCTGACAAGGCGATCAAGAAGCTGATCGAGGCCTCGTTCGATTACCTCGCCACCAACCCTGATTTCATCGTGCTCCTGAACGACGAGAACCGCGGCGGCGCCCGTCACGTGCGCGGCTCGACGCGGCTGGAGGCGATGCATTCGCCCCTCGTCGTCAGCGTCTCCCATATCCTCAACGAAGGCGTCCGCGCCGGCATGTTCCGCAAAGGGATCGATCCCGTCCAGCTCTACATTTCGATCGCGGCGCTCGGTTATTTCTACCTGTCCAACACACCGACGCTCTCGGCGATCTTCGGCAAGGATCTTTCGACCCGGACGGCCCGACGCAACCGCCGCCGGCACGTCGTGGACCTCGTGCTGCATTCGCTCCGGCCATAATCAACCAACTGGTTGAAACTTCCCGCAAGGCCGGTTAGGCTTGAGATCAGCGGCATCGTCGCTGCTAGCAACAGGGAGCAAACGGTGGCAGGAGACGCAGCCCGCACCTCGCGCAGCTTTGCGGTCATCCTGATCGTGCACCTCGCCGTGCTCGTGCTGTGGCAGGTTGCGGTCGATGCCTTCCACGTGCCGAAATTCATCCTGCCCTCCCCGCTCGCGACGATTCAGACGCTGGGCACCGCAAGCTATTCCTGGGGCGCCAACACGCTGGTCACCGCGATCGAGATCCTCGGCGGCTTCGCGCTCGGCGCCTTCGTCGGCGTCGCGCTCGCGGTGATCTTCAGCTGGGCGCCGCTCGTCAGCCTCGTGCTGCTGCCGCTGTTCGTGACCTTGAACATGATCCCGAAGGTCGCGCTCGGCCCGCTCTTCATCGTCTGGTTCTCCTACGGCATCGTGCCGAACATCCTGATCGCCTTCAGCATCTGCTTCTTTCCGATCCTGCTCACCACTGCGCGCGGCCTGCGCGAGGTCGAGCCCGATCTGCTCGACCTCGTCAAATCGCTGCGCGGCTCGCGCTGGACGCTGTTCCGCAAGATCCAGCTGCCGGGATCGCTGCCTTACGTGTTCTCCGGCATGAAGGTCGGCGCCATCCTCGCGGTCGCCGGCGCCATCGTCGGCGAGTTCATCGCCTCCGAGCGCGGGCTCGGCTACCTCATGATCCAGGTGCAGTCCTCGCTCGACACGCCCGCGATGGTGATGGCCGTCGTGCTGCTGACCCTGCTCGGCGTCGCTCTCTACGGCCTGGTGCTCGCCCTCGAACGCATGTTCGTGGTCAGCGATGCCAGGCAAGCCTAACTGAAGGACCGCCCCATGCTTCTCACCCGCGAGAACCTGCCGAAGACCATTCCCGATATCGCGGCGCTCGACGACCTCCTGTGCCGGCCGACGCAGGCGCTGATCGACGATCTCAGGAAGGTCGAGGGCGACATCATGGTCCTCGGCGTCGGCGGCAAGATGGGCCCGACGCTGGCGGGGCTCGCCAAGGCCGCGGCCCCGGATCGGCGCGTCATCGGCGTCGCCCGCTTCAGCGAAGCCGGTGTGAAGGAGTGGCTGCACGCGCGCGGCGTCGAGACCATCAATTGCGACCTGATGGACGAGAAAGCCATTCAGGCCCTCCCCAAGGCGCCGAACATCATCTTCATGGCCGGCCGCAAGTTCGGCGCCGAGGGCGACCTGTCGCTGACCTGGGCGATGAACGCGCATGTGCCGGCGCTGGTCGCGCAGGCGTTCCCGTCGTCGCGGATCGTCGCGTTCTCGACCGGCTGCATCTATCCTTTCGTCCCTGTCGAGGGCAAAGGCTCGACCGAGGACATGGCGCCGAACCCGCCCGGCGAATACGCGCAATCCTGCGTCGGCCGCGAGCGCATGTTCGAGTATTTTTCGCGCAAGTTTTCGACGCCCGGCCGGCTGTTCCGCCTCAACTACGCGATCGACATGCGCTACGGCGTGCTGCACGACATCGCCACCAAGGTGCTCAACGGCACCCCGATCGACGTCAGCCTCGGCCATGTCAATTTCATCTGGCAGGGCGATGCCTCCGCGCAGGCGCTGCGGTGCCTTGCGCATTGCACGGCCCCGACCTCGCCGATCAATGTCAGCGGCCACGAGATCCTTGCCGTGCGCGATCTCGCCCAAAAGTTCGGCGCGCGCTTCGGCCGCACGCCGGTGCTGACGGGCAAGGAGGAGCCGACGGCGTGGCTCACCGACACGTCCAGGGCGGTCGAGCTGTTCGACCTGCCCGTCGTCGACACCGAGCAGCTGATCGCCTGGACCGCGGACTGGGTGTCGCGCGCCATGCCGAGCCTCGGCAAGCCCACCAAATACGAGGTGCGCGATGGACGCTACTGACGCTCCTCCCATCCTCAAGCTCGGCGTCGACGACGCGATCGCCGGGCTCGCGCTGTCGACCGAGGCGCACTGGAACCAGACCGAAGAGGACTGGCGCATCTTCCTGCGCGACGGCATCGTGTTCGGCATTCGCGACGGCATGCGGCTGATCGCAACAGCGGCACTGCTGCCCTACTCCGGCAACAATGCCTGGATCAGCATGGTGCTGGTGTCGGCCACGCATCGCCGCCGCGGTCTCGCAACGCGCCTCGTCGATGCCTGCCTCCAGACGGCGCGCAAGAACGGCCTGACCAGCTGGCTCGACGCCACCCCCGACGGCGCCGCCGTCTACGGCCCGCTCGGCTTCACCCCGACACTGCAATTGCGCCGGCTGAAGTTGGTGAAGCCGGCGCAGGCCTCCGCGCCGGCGCCGTCAGCCGCCACGCTCGACGCGCTTCGCGCGCGCGACCAGAGGGCCACCGGGTTCGACCGGACCGCGCTCCTCACCGCCTTTGCCCGACGCTCCGGCTCGCGCATCGTCACAGCGAATGGATGCATCGCGCTGGTCCGCGATGGCCGGACCGCGCGCCACATCGGCCCATTATTCGCTGACAATGCCGCGGACGCGCTGGCCCTTGTCCACGCGATCGCCCGCTCCGAGCCCCACCCCCTCCTGATCGACACCGTCGCCTCGCAAAGCGCGTTCCTGGAAGGACTGACCGCGTCTAGCTGGACCATCGAACGGCCGTTCCAGCGCATGCGGTTCGGCCCCGCCACATCGGCGGGCGACGAACTGCCATTCGCCGTCGCCGGCCCCGAATTCGGATAGACATCATGCACCACAGCCAGATCAACGCAGACGTCCGCAAGCTGATCGCCGAAGGCACCGTGCTGCCGGCCCATCCGCTGGCGCTCACCGCCGAGCGCCAGCTCGACAAGCAGCATCAGCGCGCGCTGACGCGCTATTACATCGACGCCGGCTCCGGCGGCCTCGCGGTCGGCGTGCACACCACGCAATTCGCGATCCGCGATGTCGGCCTCTACCGTCCGGTGCTCGAGCTCGCCGCCGAGACCGCCGTCAGTTGGACCAAGCGCCCGCTGGCGATGGTCGCGGGCCTTGCCGGCCCGACCACGCAGGCCGTCACGGAGGCTCGCACCGCCCTCGACATCGGCTATCACGCCGGCCTGCTCAGCCTCGCCGCGATGAAGGGCGCTTCCGAGGACGAGATCATCGCGCACTGCACGACGGTCGCAGCGGAAATCCCGCTGGTCGGCTTCTACCTCCAGCCCGCCGTCGGCGGCGTCATCCTGTCGAGCCGGTTCTGGCAGCGCTTTGCCGCGATCGACAATGTCATTGCGATCAAGATCGCGCCGTTCAACCGCTATCGCACGCTCGACGTGCTGCGCGGCGTCGTGGCCGCCGGCGCGCTCGACCGCGTCGCGCTCTACACCGGCAATGACGACCACATCCTGCTCGACCTGATGCTGCCGTTCGATCTGCGCGACAGCGGCGTCACCACGCGCACCTATTTCAAGGGCGGCCTGCTCGGCCATTGGTCGGTGTGGACCGCGAGCGCGATCAAACAGTTCGAGCGCTGCAAGGCGGCGCGGCACAAGGACAGCGTGCCGGCCGACCTGCTCGCGCTCGATGCCCGCGTCACCGACTGCAACAGCGCCTTCTTCGATGTCGCCAACAATTTTCACGGCTGCATCGCCGGCTGCCACGAGATCCTGCGGCGCCAGGGCCTGATGCGGGGATTGTGGTGCCTCGATCCGAACGAGGGTCTCAGCCCCGGCCAGAAGGAGGAGATCGACCGCGTCACGCGCGAGCACGCCGACCTCAGCGACGATGCTTTCGTTGCGGCAAACCTCAGCAAATGGCTGGCATGAGCTCCGAGGCCTTCATCAGCCTGCAAGGCGTCCGGAAAGTCTATCGGACCGGCGGCTCCGAGTTTTTGGCCGTGTCGGACGTCACCATGGACGTGCAGGAAGGTGAGCTGGTCTCGCTGGTCGGCCCCTCCGGCTGCGGCAAGACCACGGTGATGAAGATTCTGGCGGGCCTTCACAGCGCCGACGGCGGCACGGTGAAGATCGGCAATACCAAAAGCCCGTTCGATCCGACCTGCGACATCGGCATGGTGTTCCAGCAGGCGCTGCTCCTCAAATGGCGCACGATCCTGGACAACGTGCTCCTGCCGGCCGAGATCGTGGGACTACCGATGAAGGCCGCGCGCGAGCGGGCGCGCGATCTGCTCAACCTCGTCGGTCTTGCCGGCTATGAAGAGAAATATCCGCAGCAGCTGTCCGGCGGCATGCAGCAGCGCACCGCGATTGCACGCGCGTTCATCCACGATCCCAAGCTGATCCTGATGGACGAGCCGTTCGGCGCGCTGGATGCGCTGACGCGGGAGCAGATGAACCTGGAGATGCTGCGGATCTGGCGCGAGAGCGGCAAGACCATCATCTTCGTCACGCACTCGATCCAGGAAGCGGTGTTCCTGTCCTCGCACTGCGCGGTGCTGACCGCGGGCCCGGCGAAGATGGCTGATTACTTCCCGATCGACCTGCCCTTCCCGCGCGACCTGCCGCTGAAGACCACGGACGCCTTCGGCGCCTATGCACGGCGCATCTACGCGAAGCTGGGGCTGGGCGCGGCGTAAGACGCCACACGATCAGTCCCGTAGGGTGGGCAAAGCGGAGCGTGCCCACCATTGTCAATGAAGCGAAAGAACGTGGGCACGGCGCAGTCGCGCCTTTGCCCACCCTACGAGAGGCGTAAACACCGCGCCCTTCTCGTCGTCAGCTCTTGTTACGCATCTTGCTGAGCAGATAGTTGTCGTAAAAATTCTCGGCGATCTGCGTGTAGAACAAGAGCTCCTTCATATACGCGTCGTGGCTCTCCTTGGTGCGCTTGAACAGGTCGCTCTTGGCGGCGAGCTCGTTCAGGTGCTCCTGGGTCGCGTTGTAGCAGGCTTCCAGCACCGGCTGCGGGAACGCCTTCAGCTCGGCGCCGTTGGCGATCAGCCGCTTCAAGGCCGCCGGATTCACGCTGTCGTATTTCTCGAGCATCCAGGCGCCCGCGGCCGAGGCGGCCTGGTTGACGATCGCCTGATAGTGCTTCGGCAGGCTCGCCCATTTCTCGTCGTTGACGATCATGTGCAGCATGGCGCCGCCTTCCCACCAGCCGGGGAAGTAGTAGTACTTCGCGACCTTCTGGAAGCCGAGCTTCTCGTCGTCATAGGGACCGACGAATTCGGCCGCATCGATCGAGCCCTTCTCCAGCGCCGCATAGACGTCGCCGCCCGCGAGCTGCTGCGGCACGATGCCGAGCCGCGCCAGCACATGGCCGCCCATGCCGGCGATGCGGAATTTGAGGCCCTTCAGGTCGTCGACGGTCTTGATCTCCTTACGGAACCAGCCGCCCATCTGGGTGCCGGAATTGCCGCAGAGGATGGCGTGGGCCTTGAAGGGCTTGAGCGCCTCGTTGGTGAGATCGGCGCCGCCGCCGAAATACCACCAGGACTCCTGGTGGCGATGGTTCATGCCGAACGGCGCACCGGTGGCATAAGCCAGCGCCGGCTCCTTGCCGATGTAGAAATAGAGCGGCGTCTGCGCCATCTCGACCGAGGCGACGCTGACGGCGTCGAGCGCCTGCAGGCCCGGAACGAGCTCGCCGGCCGCAAAGGTCTGGATCTGGAATTTGTTGTCGGTGGCGTCGGCCACGTATTTCGCAAAGGTCTGCGCCGTGCCGTAGATGGTATCGAGCGACTTCGGGAAGCTCGAGGTCAGGCGCCATTTGATCTCGGGCGAGCCCTGCGCAATCGCAGGTGCAGCAACCAGCGTCGTCGCGCCGGCGACCGCGCCGCCCTTGAGAAATGTACGGCGTTTCATGATGAGCTTTCTCCCTGAATCAAGGTTTGAAATGGATGGCCCTGATCAGCCCAGGGCTACGGTCTTGGCGGACCGTTTGCCTGTTCCTGAGGCAGAGTTCAAGCCGCGAGAACGCATGGCGCGGTGGCCATCGGCTGCCAAAACAGCGCACCGAACCAAGGGCTTGCCGAGAACGCCTCTGGCGTCCCTGGATCAGGTCTCCTGGAGGAAGACCGATAGCGCTCGCTGCAGTTCCTTGAACGCGCGCGGCCCGATCTTGGCGGCAAGGGCCCTCTCGCTTTCGGCGATCGCAGGCCGCAGGCGGCCCAAAAGCGCGGTCCCGGCCTGCGTCAGATACAGCACGTAATAGCGGCGGTTGATCGCCGAGGCCGAACGCTGCACGAGGCCCCGCCGCTCCAGATGATCCACGAGACGCCCGAGCCCGGCCCGCTCGATCGACAGCGATTGCGCGATGGCGAGCTGATTGACGCCCGGATTGGCCTCGATCACCGACAGCACGGAGAACTGCGCCGCGCTGATGTCGAACGCGGCGAGCCGCCGGCTGACATCCTTGAAGACCCAGAGTTGGGCCCGCCGGATGCGATAGCCGAGCGAACGGGACAGATCGTCGGAGGCGAGCAGCCTCTGCCGGGCAGGCTTTGCGGCCGCTCCGGCGCGCGGCGCGGATCGCTTCGCAACAGGCGCCGGGCGTGGCGCGGCCTTGGAGGATCGCTTTCTGATGCCCGCCTTCTTCGGCTCCATCGACAATGATCTTTCGCAAGCCGGCGCAGCGGCTATCCGGGATTCGCCCGCCGAGTCTATCGCAGCCGGGCCAGATCGAGAAGCCGAGCGGGATCGCACTGCGTGAGCACAGCTTCTACGACAGGTTGCGCTGCGCACTCGCGCGCCGCTTCATGTTGACACGGCAACATCGCACGCCCTAGGATCGAAAAAGCCCACCGTGACACGAGCGGGACCAAGGGGGATGACGTCCGTGCTTCCATCAGAGATGGGCGGCGAGCCGCGTGCGATCACGCATAGCGGCGCGATCGGCGCGCGCCTGCGCGTTGCTTGCAAATGCCGCCGCGTCACCTCTGCTTTGGCAACGACATCGTCAACGACACTGCCTGAACGAACGCGCCCGCATGGGGCGCGTCCGCTCGACCATCATTGTTGAAAACTGGGAGGGACTGACATGAAACGACGACTTCTCGCATCGACCATCATGGCCGGCTGCGCGGCGCTCGGCACGCAGGCCATTGCGCACGGATTCCCGCCGAGCGGCGTTGCGCCGCGCGCGTCCTGCACCGCCCTCACCGGCCTCACTTTGCCGAACACGCAGATCCTGAGCGCGACCCAGAAGACGGGTTATTGCAACGTGATCGGCATCATCAACAAGCGCGTCTCGACGCAGGATCCTGACCATTTCACCTACGGCATCGGCTTCGCACTCAACCTGCCCAACACCTGGCACGGGCGTTTCGAGATGATGGGCGGCGGCGGCACCGACGGCAGCCTCAATGCCGACCCGCAAGGCGCCGCCGGCGTCGAGGTCGGCCAGGGCTGGGCCGTCGCGGCCAATGACGGCGGCCACGAAGACAACGCCAATAATCCGGTCGGCGGCCATCAGGACGACGATGCCAATGCCGGCGGCTCCGCGCATTTCGCGATCGACGCGCAGGCGCGCCGGAACTATGGCTACAACGGCATCGAGACGACCGCGACGATCTCGAAAAAGATCATCTCCTATTTCTACGGCCTCGACACCGCCTATTCCTACATCATGGGCTGCTCGAACGGCGGCCGCGACGCCATGATGGCCTCGCAGCGCTTCCCCTGGCTATTCGACGGCGTGATCTCGCAAAATCCCGGCTTCAACCTGCCGCAGGCGGGCCTTGCCGAAGCCTGGAACGAGCAGGTGCTCGGCACCCTTTCAACCAGCAAGGACGTCAACGGCCAGCCCTTCATTCCCGACACCTTTCCCGCGCAGGATCTCCAGGTCGCCTCGGCCGCCATCCTGAGCGCCTGCGATGCGCTCGACGGATTGGTCGACGGCATCATCGACAATTATCACGCCTGCACAGCGAAGAAGGTGTACCCGGCGCTCGCCAGCTACACCTGCGGCTCGGGCTCGCACGGCAGCACGCCACATGGCGGCACCTGCCTCACCGGCGCGCAGGTCGACGCGCTGAAGAGGATCTACGCCGGACCGGTCAACTCGAGAGGACAGCGGCTCTATTCGAACTGGTTCTGGGATGCCGGCATCTGGACGCCGCCCAGCGCGCCCGGCGCGGGCTGGCAGCTCTGGAACGTCGTCACCGCACCGGTGCCGAACGTCAACACGGCGATCAACCTGACGCTCGGCGCCGGCGCGATCCCGATGATCTTCCAGACCCCGCCGGTCGTCACGCCCGTGAACGGGCCGAACGGCCAGGAAGCCTTCGTGTTCAAGTTCAACTTCGACACCGACGCGCCGAAGATCTTCACCAAGACGGCGGCCTACCCCGAGAGCAGCATGGACTTCATGGCCGCGACCTCGACCGACCTGCGTCCGTTCAGGGCACGCGGCGGCAAGCTGATCATCTCCTCCTCCGTCAATGACGGCATCTTCTCGGGTGCTGCGATCGCGCGCTGGTACCGCAACATGGACCGGCACATGAGCGGCCGTGCGACCGATTTCGCCCGGCTGTTCATGGTGCCGAACATGGCCCATTGCGGCGGCGGCGCCGCCACCGCGAGCTTCGCCACGAACCAGCTCAAGGCCCTCACCGACTGGGTCGAGAAGGACATCACGCCGGACCGCATCGTGGCGACCAACACCAACGCCACCTCGCCCTATCCGGCGGGCGGACTGTTCGATCCGCGCGTTGCCACGAACTTTCCGACCGGCGGCACTAGGCCGCTCTGCGTCTACCCGAAGATTGCGTCCTACAAGGGCAGCGGCATGACCAACGACGCCGGCAATTTTGCCTGTATCGACCCCGGCTTCGGACACGGCGGCGACCACGACTTCCACGATGACGACGACGGACGCGGCGACGAGCGGCATTGAGGCGCCGTCTGTCCCCCTCGTGCCCTGGACGCAGCGCAGCGCTTCTTCAGCGGTGCGCTGCAGAGCCGGGACACGAGAGGGACGAATGCCTTCACCTCCACACTCGCAATGACGAAAGAGACGACCTGCTCAGAGCAGCTTCGCGCTCACGAACAGCGCGCGCACGGCGTTGGTCGCCTGCACCGCGAGCATGGCGTTGTCCGCGGCACCTTCGAGCGCCGCGACCGCGTCCTCGTGCAGCGCGCGGAATTCCATCCACTCGACGGATTTGAAGTTGGTGAGGAACTGATAGGCCTGGCCGACGGTCGCGATCGCCAGCGTGTCACCGTTCAGGCGGATCTTGAACGTCGTGCGCAGCGGGGTTTCGGACTTAGATGGATCACTCATGGGCTGCTTCTGGACGATGACGGCTTAACGAAGGGAAAACGGCAGCCCCGCCGTCCGGCGAATATCAGGAATCGGTGCTGGCGCGTTGTGAAGCCGTCGCCGATCCGCCCAGGCTCGGCACTACGACGAGGCGGTTGAACTCGCCATTGTCCCAGGCCTTGAGGAAGCGGTCATAGTCCTTGATCGAGACGCAGCCGTTGGAATCGCCGCGCGGTCCGAGCATGTAGCTGTGGGTGAGCAGGCCGACGCGCCCGAGCGCGCTGGTGCCGTCCGTCGGCGTCAGGCGCAGCGCACGGATGCCGTGGAACAGTTTTTCGCGCGGCTTCAGATCGTAGGTCGCCGGCGGGGTCGCGCCCACCATGCGCTGGTCGACATGGTCGGGGTCGTCCATCAGAGCGCCCATGCCCGAATGGGCTTCCAGCGCGACGCCGCTCGGCAGGTAGAGCGCCTTGGCCTTGATGTCGTAGACCGCGGTGCGCGAATCGTAGCCGAGAGCGGCGAGATCGGGCCCCTTGGCGAACAGGCCGTCGCCGGGGGTCAGGGAGGCCAGCTTGATCTTGGCGGTGAATTTTTCGAAGAAGCTGCGGTTATCGACCTTGGGACTGGTGTCGGCATAGGCCTGGCTGGAGGCGACCTGGGAGGCGAAATCGGCCTGCACCGGACGCGAGCGCGGCATCGGGACGGCGTCGGCGCGCTGCGCGGGTCTCTGCTCCTCGACGGCATGCCGGTCGTCATCGGTCAGTGTCGAGCGCCACTCGTCGCCCTGGAGCTTCTCCGCGAGCATCGCCTTGGCGTCGCGGAGCTTGAGCTGGACCGCATTCAGGGCGGAGCGCTCCATCGTCCGCAAACCGAGGTCGCGCGCCTGCGGGTTGCCCGAGAGCGATGCGAAGCGGTCGTCAAACGAAGGGGTATTGGCGGGCGGCAAGGAGGCGGTGACCAGCGGGGTCGAGTCGCCGATATCCGCAACCCAGGCGGCGGCGCCGAGCGCCAGCGCGACGGCGGCCAGAGACAGCAGTATCGTCTCGGTCCGCCCAATACGGCGGCGCGACGTCAACAGCCTCTCGGCGCGTACGCGGTCGGAAACCATCAGATCCCCAAATCGACCCCCGGGGGACCCACCCCCACCCGGAGATTCTCTATACCAGCTACCACATTGGGAGCCAAAAGTTAGGCATAATCGCGGCCGGCAAGGGCCCGTCAAGGCATCCCAAGGTATCCTATGACCGATCCTTTCGATCTAGAGCGCTTCGTCCGAGCCCAGGACCCGGTTTTTCGCGCCGTCCGGGAGGAGCTGGCCCGGGGGCGGAAGCAGAGCCACTGGATGTGGTTCGTCTTCCCGCAAATCGCCGGCCTCGGCTTCAGTGCCATGTCGCAGCGCTATGCGATCGGCTCGCGGGCGGAGGCCGAGGCCTATCTCGCCCACCCCACTCTCGGCCCGCGCCTGATCGAATGCACGCGCCTCGTCCTCGCCGTCGAGGGGCGCACCATCAACGCCATCCTCGGCGCGCCGGATGATGCCAAATTCCGCTCCTCGATGACGCTGTTCGGCGCGGTGTCCGATCAGCCCGTTTTCGGCGAGGCGCTCGGGCGGTATTTCGCAGGCCAGCGCGACGGCGCAACGCTTGAGATCCTGTCGAAGCTCGACCGGCCGGCGTAGCCGCCTGCGATCAGCGGCCCTGGAAGACGGCCGCGCGACGCTCGATGAAGGACTGGATGCCTTCCTTCGCATCGGCGCTGCCGAGCACGCGGTCGCGGATTTTCGGGATGTAGGCGATCGCAGCCGCCTCGCCGCCTTCGATATATTTCGCCGCCGCTTCCTTGGTCACCTGGATGCCGAGCGGTGCATTGCGCGCGATGATGGCTGCGAGCGCCATCGCCCGCTCGACCTGTTCTCCCGGCGCC
Organism: Bradyrhizobium genosp. SA-4 str. CB756; assembly: GCF_000473125.1. Lineage (NCBI taxonomy): Bacteria > Pseudomonadati > Pseudomonadota > Alphaproteobacteria > Hyphomicrobiales > Nitrobacteraceae > Bradyrhizobium > Bradyrhizobium genosp. SA-4. Next base: position 3,526,878 of record NZ_KI421499.1, read on the forward strand.
ACGATCTCCTGGACGAGGCCGATCGCGTGGGCGCGCTCGGCCGAAAACTCGTCGCACAGGAACAGATGATACATCGCATCGCCCCAGCCGGCGCGAGAGAGGAAGCGGAAATGCGCGCCGCCCAGCGGCGCGATGCCGCGCTTCGCCTCCATCTGGCAGAAGCGCGCATCGCCGGCCGCGACCACGATGTCGCCGGCGAGCATCAGCTCGATGCCGATGGTGAAGACGATGCCCTGCACGGCTGTCACGATCGGCTTGCGGCAGCGCTTGGCCAGCCCGAACGGATCGACGTTGCCCTCTTTGATGTTGCGCTTCTCCGCGGTCGGTCCAAAGAATCTGGGCATGTCGAGACCAGCCGTAAAATCCCTCCCTTCGGCGCAGATCACGCCGACGCGGTAGGCCTCGTTGTCGTGCAGCTCGGTGAGCGCATCGGACAATTGCTCCATCATCACCGGGGTGAACGCGTTCTTCTTCGCAGCGTTGTCGATGATGATCTTGAAGACGTGGCCGTGCACCTCGGTGCGGATCTGACCTTCGCTCATGTGCTTCTCTCCGGATTGTTGATGTTGGCAGCAAGTCAGGCCGGCGACTGAATCGCCGCGCGGATCGCCTCGATCCGCGCCGGCGTGAACACGCCGGAGTCGAGGAGCTGGAGGATCGACAGCACCCCGCCCCGCGATCCCCAGCTGCCCTCGTCGATGATCTCGAAATTGACCCACCAGGTCGGCGATGGCGCCGGCATCCCGCAGGCTTCCGCAAGCCGCGCCAGCACGTTGCGGATCACCTCCGCACGCACCTCTGCAGGCCAGGCCGCATTCATCACCGCGATATTGACGGTGATGATGTCGCGCGGTTGGTCCTGGTCGGACAGCAGTCGGCCGCCGATTGCCATGCAGTCGGGCGGCAGGTCGTGGAAATGCACCTGAAAACCCATTCGCGCCGCCGGCGCGTGCTGACCGACTTCGGGCTCAAGCACGGCGTCGGTCAGGCTTTCCGCAAGAAGCCGGCGTTGCGGCAGGCCAAGCCGTCCGGCCGACGCGGTCACGGTGATGATGGTCAAGCTGGCACCTCTGCACGACTATGACGATCGTCATATTTCAGCGCGGCTTGCCTATGTCAAGCGTCATAGTCTAGATGGTGGGCAGCCAATTGTGGAACTCCCGATGACCACCGCCACCACACGCGACAAGATGATCGCCGGCGCCGCCGACCTGATGAGCCGCCGCGGCGTCAACGCCACCAGCATGCGCGACGTCGTGCGCCATACCGCCACGCCGCGCGGATCGATCAGCCACCATTTTCCGGACGGCAAACGGCAATTGATCGCCGAGGCCGTGACCTTCGCGGGCAAGCAGGTGTCCATTCCCCTGGAGAAGGCCATGAACCAGCACGGCGTGATCGGTGGCCTCAAGGCTTTCGTCGCATCGTGGCGCCGCCGGCTGGAAGCGACCGGGTTCGAGGCCGGCTGCCCGGTGCTCGCCGTCGCCGTCGACCGCTATGTCGGCGAAGCCTCCGACAAGGACGACGAGGCGGCGCAGCAGCATCTGCTCGGTCTCGCCGACGGCGTGTTCGTCGAGTGGCGGCAGATCATGCGCGCGGCCTTGCTGCGCGAAGGGCTGGCTGCGGAGCGGGCGGAGCGGCTTGCCACGCTCGTCGTGACCTCGATCGAAGGCACGGTCGCGATGTGCCGCGCCAATCGCAGTGCTGAGGCGCTCGATCAGGTTCAGGACGAACTGGAGACAGTGCTGTCGACCGCACTCGCCCGCACAGCCGGATAGAATGGAGACGCACCGATGGATCTGTCCCGCGAACGCGAGCTCGCACGCCGTCTCGCCAGCCTGCGACGCGAGAGCCGGCAGCAAAGCGGCCTCGATGCGCATCTTGTGCCGCCGGATCCCGACACGGCGTACCGCGTCGCGCAGATGGTGGAAGAGGAGTTGGGCTGGGCCGTCGTCGGCTGGAAGATCGCCGGCATGAAGCCCGGGCTCCAGCGCCAGCTTCGCACCTCCTCGCCGATCTATGGGCGGGTGTTCGCGCCGCTGATCAAGACCTCGCCCGCGAGCGTCGCGCATGCCAGGCAGTGCAGCCCGATTCCGGAGGTCGAGTATCAGGCACGCCTCGGCGCCGACCTGCCGCCACGCTCCAAGCCCTACACTGTCGAAGAGATCGGCGATGCCGTCGCCTCGCTGCATCCCGGCATCGAGCTCGCCGAATGCCGCTTCGTCCATGACGCGGCGTTTCCACCGATGCCGGCGATCCTGGCCGACGGCGCGGGATCGGGAACGATCGTGCTCGGAGAGCCCATCGCCGACTGGCGCAGCCGCGACATCGCGAATCAGGGGGTCGTGCTCAATTGCAATGGCGTGGAAAGGCGCCGCGGCAGCGCGGCGGAGGCGATCGATCATCCGCTGGTGCCGCTAACCTGGCTCGCCAACGAGCTGTCGCGAAGCAGAATTGGTCTCAAGGCCGGACAGACCATCAGCACCGGCACACTCACCGGCATGCTGCGGCCGAAGGCGGGCGAGACGTACGTCGCCGATTTCGGCCCGTTCGGAACCGTGAGCGCGACCTACGCCTAGAGCGTTGCCATCGGAAGGGCGCATTGGACGAATGGACGCATGCGGGCCGAGCATGGCGGCCGCCAGCGTAAACCGGCGATTAAGACGGCCCGCCTATTTTTCGGAGAATATCTTTCTCCCCCTGTGCAATTGCCGGAATGCCCATGAAAATCGGTACGCTGCTGACCACCGCCATCGTCTCGTTGTCGACCGTCGGCGGCGGCCTCGCCGTCTACGTTGCCGTGACCAAATACCAGACCATGGAGCGGATCACCGAGGCGCAGGGCCGGCTTGCGATCGTCCGGGCCGTCAGCGACATCCCGCGCTATCTCAACCCCGAACGGGGCTATTCCACCAACATCCTCTACGGGCCCGCGACCATCGATCCCGCGCTACTGGCCGAGCAGGACAAGTTGCGCAAGTCGACCGACGGGGCGCGCGACAAGATGAACGCGCTGCGCAAGGAGCTGCCCGGCCCGTTCGACGACGGCGCCACCATCGGCAACAATATCGACGGCATCAATGCGAAGTTCACGGCGCTGCGTGAGGCCATCGACAAGGCGCTGGCCGGCCCGGCCGAGGCGCGCAAGGACGCTGCCAAGAAGATCGTCGCCGACAATGCCGTGCTCAACGGCGGCGTGACCGCGCTGCTCAACGAGCAGGTCCGTCGCATGGCGATCCTCAACGGCGACGCCTATCGGCAGGCCAGCTACGCCAACATCGCCATGACGCTGCGCGACGTCGGCGGCTTCAATTCCAGCCTGCACAAGAACCTCGTCGGCGGCAAGAAGCCGGCGACCGACGCCGAGAAGGCGGACATCGGCCGCTCGCAAGGGCGCAACGACCAGATCGTGATGTCGCTGCTGGAATTGCGCGGCAATCCAGCTACACCGGCGAACGTCGCCGCGGCGCTGGAGAAGTTCAACACGATCTATGTCGAGGAGTTCGGCCGCGAGCTCAAGCTGGCCAAGGAAGGTGCGGTTACCGGCAAGTACGAACACGATGTGGACACCTATTACACCGCCACCCAGCGCGGCCTCAGCACCATTATCGAGGTCCGCGATGCCTTCTACGACAATGCCGAGCAGATCCTCGCCGGCGCCTCTTCCGCGGCGCGCACCAGCTTCACCATCGCACTCGTCGGCCTCCTCGCCGTGCTGATCGCCAGCGCCGGCCTCATCGTGACGGTCCGACGCCGTGTCTGCGCCCCGATCGTCAATCTGACGACGCGGATGTCGCGGCTGGCCGACGGCGAGGTTGCCGAAGAGATCCCCGGCGCCGCGCGCTCCGACGAGATCGGGGCGATGGCGGCGGCCGTCCAGGTCTTCAAGGACAACATGATCCGCGCCGATCGCCTCGCCGCCGAGAAGCAGGCCGAGAACGACGGCAAGATGCGCCGCGCCCAGGCGCTCGACGAGCTCACGCGCTCTTTCGAGGCGAAGGTCACCGAGCTCGTCGGCGGCCTCTCGCGTGCCTCCTCCACCATGGAAAGCACGGCGCAGTCGATGACCTCGACCGCAGCCCAGACCAACAGCCAGGCCGCCGTTGTCGCCGCTGCGTCGCAGCAGACCTCGACCAACGTGCAGACGGTCGCCAGCGCCACCGAAGAGCTGACCTCCTCGATCACCGAGATCGGCCGTCAGGTCGCGCAGAGCACCGAGATCGCGGCCCGCGCCGTCGACAATGCCCGCCGCACCGGCGACACCGCGCGTGCGCTCGCCGAGGGCGCGCAAAAGATCGGCGACGTCGTCACGCTGATCCAGAGCATCGCCGAGCAGACCAATCTGCTTGCTCTCAACGCCACGATCGAGGCCGCCCGCGCCGGCGATGCCGGCCGCGGCTTTGCCGTGGTAGCGTCCGAGGTGAAATCGCTGGCCGGCCAGACTGCCAAGGCGACGACCGAGATCTCCGAGCAGATCACGGCGATCCAGGCCGCGAGCGACGAGACCGTGGCCGCGATCCGCAACGTCGCCGACGTCATCGCCGAGATCGACCAGATCGGCACCGCGATTGCCGCCGCGATCGAGGAACAGGGCTCTGCGACCAAGGAGATCGCCCGCAGCGTCCAGGAGGCCGCTCGCGGCACCCAGGAGGTCAACACCAACATTTCAGGCGTGCAGCGCGCCGCCGACGACACCGGCGCGGCCGCCAGCGAAGTGCTGGGCGCCGCCGAGCAACTCTCGACCCAGTCGCGCGACCTCGCCGGCCAGTTCGACCGCTTCCTCAGCGAGGTCCGTGCGGCTTAGTAAGGCGGCGCCTTCCGAGCCCGCTGCGCTTTCGCCGCCTCGATCCACCATGTGAGATCGTCGGCAAAGCGCGGGAACGACCGTTCCAGCGCCTTGCCGCCCTCGCCGATCGGCTCGCTCTCGGCCGACAGCGTCTGCGCGATCGGGCCGACGCCGATGGTGCTCGAGATCACTACCATGCCCATCTCCGACAGCGTGCCGTGCCAGGCGGTCGAGGCGCGCGCGCCGGACAATCGGCCGGCGGAATAGCTCACGATCGCGGCCGGCCGCCAGAACCACTCCTCCAGGAAATGATCGGTGAGGTTCTTCAGGCCGGGCTGGATGCCCCAATTATACTCGCCGGTCACGAAGACAAAACCGTCGGCGCCGCGGATCTGCCCGGCCAGCTTCTCCAGCGCCTCCGGAGCCGAGCCCTTGGGATACTCCTTGTACATGCGGTCGAGCATCGGCAGGCCGATCGCCTTGGCGTCGATGAATTCGACCTCCTCGCCGCGCCCGCGCAGGCCTTCGATGACGAAATTCGCAAGGCGGACGCCCATGCGGTCGGAACGGTAGGACCCGTAGAGGACGAGAATGCGGTTGCTCATGACCGGCACGTTAGCACGAAACGGCGCGGCGGCCGCCTATCGTTTTCGTCGGAGCTCCAGCGTCTGTGACGGCGTCTCGCCGAACTGGTTGCGATAGCTTCTGGAGAAGTCGCTGAGATGCCAGAAGCCGAAGGCGAGCGCGACGGCCTTGACGCTGTCGGCTCCGCCCAGCAGCCGCTGGCGCACCAGCCACAGCCGGCGCAGGCGCAAATAGCGATGCAGGCTCATGCCGCGATAGCGGCGGACGACGTCATGCATGGTGCGGACCGGCACGCCGAGCTTGCGCGCGAGGTCCTCGGTGTAGATGGGTTGAGACAGATCGCCGGAGAGCAGCGCGCGGATATCCTGGAAGATCTTGAAGTTGCGCGTGTCATTCGGCCACACCGTCCATCGCGCCGGAACGATGTCGGCGATGGCCGCATCGACGGCAGCGAGCAAGGACTCCCTCATCGCGGCCGCCTTCATCGGCACCTCGGCGGCATCGACGGGCTCCGATGCGGCGGCGACCACCTCTGTGACGGTTCGCCGCAGCCGATGCAGGGCGCGATCACTGGTCTCGAACAGCTTGAAATTCGACTTCGCTTCCGGCCAGCCACGATCCTTCACCTCCGGCCTGAACACGACAGAGCCGATCTGACGCTGAACCTCCTCGATCGTGGTGTAGGCCGCACCGCTGCTGCCGACGACGATGACCGCGCGATCGCGCTGCGCGCCGTTGAAACGAATGGGCACGTCGAGATCGTCCATCGCGAAACCGATCGCGGTGCAATCGCCAACGAGCTGCGCATCGACGACGCGCGGAAACGCGCGCGTGACGTTCACGTCGCAGCCGGGCAGGTGCAGGATGATCTGCTCGGTCGCAATCCTTCGCACGAATGGCGTGAACTCGATGTTCAGCCCGCGTATCGAACTGCGAAACTCGTCGACGTCGAAAAACCGAAATATCTTTGGCGCTAGCAATGGCGCATCATCAATGCTGCTCATGACAAATGAAAAGTCGCGTCCTGACCGACGCGCGTCCGGCAATACCGCCGATCTGAGTTCCCCCTTTCGGTTCCCCAGTTAGAAGCGAAGGAATCATCCTACTCGTCACGCTTCAATTGGCGAGTGTCCCATCTCAAAGGACAAGTCGTCGCAACTCGCCTCGCCGAATTTCGATAGCGATTCCGGTTGCATCGACGGTGCATTAATACCCCAGCGTTCAACGTCTAAATTTCAAATTAACCGCTGTGCGGCGCAATCAGGGGCGTTGAATAGTCGAAGTTCATTTTGAGTACAGGCTCCTGCCATGATGGCAAATTCGCCTGCAGATATTCTGGTTGAATTGGAACAGGCGGTCGAAACGTGTCCGCTTGACCGTTGCGGCCGTATCCTCGCCGGCATTGTGCAGTTGCTCACTGGCAGCTGCGACCGGTCGCAGGAAGTGCTCGCCCACGTGGTCGACGGCGTTCTGCTCCGATTGACGGAGCGGGTCGAGGCCCGCGCATTGGCCGAGCTCAGCACCACGCTTGCCGAGCTAAAGGTGGCGCCGCCCGAGACGTTGCGGCGCCTTGCCGCGCACAATGATCCGGACGTGGCATGTCCCGTTCTGCTCAAATCACAGATGCTCGGCTCCTCCGATCTTGCGGCCGTCGCGGCTTCCGGCGGCGAGCGGCAGCAACGCGCGATCGCCGCCCGGGACGACATCGAGCCGGTCGTGACCGAAGCACTTGTGCAGCGCGGTGGCCCGATCTGCCTCGCGCTGATCAAGAACCCCGGAACCAAATTCTCCGACGCTGCCTACGCCGCGCTGATCGCGAAGGCTGGAGAGGACGGCGAGATTGCGAAGGCGCTGGTGCTGCGGCCCGGCACGCCCGACCTCGTCGTGCGGAAGCTGCTCTCCGCCCCACCCGGCCAGAAGGCGTCGGCCAAGCCCAACGCGTCCGCCGCGCCGCCCGCCCAAACAGCCGCGCCGGCGCGACCCTGCCCGGCCGACTATGCCGGCGCACGGCCGGAGATCGTCGCGCTCAACCGCGTCGGCAAGCTCAACGATTCCACGGTGAACCGCTTCGCGATCCGCGGCGAGACCGCCAGCCTGTTCACGGCGCTGTCGGTGCTGTCAGGCGCTCCGATCGAGGTCGTCGAGCGCATCATGGCCGACGGCGATTGCGAGGGCCTGGTGATGGCCTGCCGGGCGTCGCGGCTGAACTGGGCGACTACGCTTGCGATCCTGAGCAACCGAAGCGGTACGCGGCTCTCCTTCGCCGAGCGCGAGCGCGCACACCACATCTACGAGACACTGCTTCTGTCGACCAGCCAATGGACGGTGCGCTGGGGAGAAATTGCGGCAAGCGCCAAAGCGAACGGTCGGTGAAATCGCGGCGCGACAATGGGGGAAAGCCAATGAAGTTCGACGGTCGAAAGGCGGCTCGCGTAAGGATGGATCACAAGCAACCCGTCAACCTGATGGGCTCGGACGGTACGTGGCGACGCAGCTGCGTCCTGCTCGACGTGTCGCAAACCGGCGCAAAGGTCGAGGTCGAAGGTACGCTCGACGTGCTCCAGGCCAAGGAGTTCTTCATGCTGCTGTCGTCGACCGGATTGGCTTACCGGCGCTGCGAGCTGATCTGGATCGACGGCACCACGGCCGGCGTTCACTTCATCACCGCAGATGGCAAGAGGAAGCAGAAGGCGAAGGCCGAGAGCGCGGCCCAGAGCAAGTAACCCAATCATTCATCCAGCGATTTGAAGCAAATGCGGTAACGTCCAGGTCAGACCGTGCAGAACGCGCGAACCATACAAAACCCCGTCAATCGAGACGGTATCCGGGAAACGGAGGCCGCGCGCCCTCTCGTGCAAGTGCTGGCCGACACGTCCGACAAACTGTCGGGCATTCGCTCGATCCTCGAAGAGAGATTTACCGTCGCCGGTGAACGGCTCGATGCCGACGCCAAGCTGTCGCAGGTGCCGTCCGCCATCGTCATCCGCGCGGAGCTACGCGACGTCGACAATATCGCCGCCATCAAGAAGCGCGCCGGCAAGCTCGCCAAGGCGAAGAAGCGCATCTTCCTGCTCGAGCACACCTCTCACGTCGGCATTTCACAGGCCTACGCGCTCGGCGCCACTCTCGTGCTTCCGGCGATGGTCACCCGGACCAGACTGCTGGCGGCGCTGTCCGATCCTGCCGACCCGGCCTCGGCCTTGTCGAATGATCCGGCCGGGCCGGACAACGCGGTCGAGGCCGCGGCGACCGCCATCGCCTCGATGTTCACCGCCGTCACGCTTGGCCAGCCGCTCGACGTGGACGGCACCAAGGAAGCCGGTCGCCAGATCGCCGATCGCATCACCCAGCACGGCCTGTCCGAATGGCTCACGACGGTACGTCGCCACCACGAGGGAACCTACCAGCATTGCCTGCTGGTCACCGGCGTCGCCATCGACTTCGGCTTGAGCCTCGGCGTCCGCCCCGCAGACCTCGAGCGCCTGTACACGGCGGCGATGTTCCACGACATCGGCAAGGCCCAGATTCCCCTCGCCATCCTCGACAAGCCCGGCCGGCTCGATCCGGAAGAGCGCGCCATGATCGAGACCCATCCTGCCGCCGGCTACGATTTTCTGAAAAACCACGACAAGATCACGCCGGAGATCCTCGATGCCGTCAGGCATCATCACGAATATCTCGACGGCAGTGGCTATCCGGACGCGCTCTGCGCCGAGAACATCAGCGACATCGTCCGTATTCTCACCATCTCCGACATCTTTGCGGCGCTGATCGAGCACCGCCACTACAAGCCGACCATGCCACGCACGGAGGCCTACAACATTCTCTGCGGGATGAATGGGAAGCTTGAGAAGGTGCTGGTGAGCTCATTCAAGCAGGTCGCGCTCACGCGATGAGCGCGTCGATCTCGTCTTCGCGATGACGCTTCATCGCGCCTTAGTGCGTGGCCCGGAATTTGGCCCGCTGCGGCATCGACCGGCAAGCCAGGCCTTCCGCAAGCAGCCTCATGTCCTCGCGTCTGCCGCTGCGTATGAGCCTGCTGAACTCTTCAGGTGTGAAGGGAAGACTTGGATCCTCATCGATCGGGCGCCGCACTCGCGGACCGAAGAACCACCGAACCAGGCTAGCCAGCCGCCGCATATCAATTCCCTCGCGCCAGCAACAAACCCTTTAGCCCGCATATTGTTCCTCCTGCACGATCGAGATTGCAAGAGGCCGTAACGACTCCGCACCAAAAATTTCCGCGAGAGAATATTCTCCTCCCCATGAATCGTCGTACTAATCGGCAAAACCGACGTAGCGCACGAACTCCGCGTTGTGCTCGCGATCCGAGCGCACCGCGTTCGCGGCAAAGTTGTCGTCGGGATAGCCCATCGCCACGCAGGTCATGATGACCTCGTCCTCTGGAATTCTGGCGACTTCGCGCACGATGTCGGAACGCATGATGCCCTGCCCGTTGATGACGGACCCGAGACCGCGGTCCCAGGCCGCGAGCACGATGCCGTAGCAGAGCGCGCCGAGATCGAAATGGCAGACCGCGCCGGGATCGAGCACGCGGTCATAGGTGAGGACCAGCGAGACCGGCGCGTCGAATTGGCGGAAGCCGCGCAGCACCCAGTCCTGCCGCATCGGCTTGTCGTCGCGCGCAATGCCCATTGCGCCGAACAGTTTCTTGGCGATGTCGACCTGCCGGGTGCGGTGCACGCCCTGGTACTCGCCATGGCTGACGATGTCGCGCTTGACCTTGGCGCCGCCAACCATCTCCTCCATGTTGCGTCGGCGCACCTCTTCCAGCGGCGCGCCAGTCAGCACGTGGACATGCCAAGGCTGGGTGTTCATCGACGACGGCGCGCGCTTGGCGCTGTCGATGATCGCCTCGATCACAGAACGGGCTACCTGCTGCTGCTTGAAACCGCGTACACTGCGGCGCGACTGGATCAGCGTCTCGAATTCCACCCTAGAACCTCCCTGCCCCTGCGTTCGCGCGCATTGCAATCGTAACGCGTCTGCGGTTGCCGATGCGGCGCGCCAAATCTATGCTAGCGCGCAAGCAAGACCAAGAACCCTTATGAGGATCATCATGCCTGCACCGCTCGATCCCGTCATCGCCCAGATCATTCCGCTGCTGCCGCTGCGCGATCCCACCACGATGACGCCACAGAGCGCTCGCGATTCCTTGCGCGAACTGGCTGCCTCGCGCGCGGCGGTGCCGCCGCCGCCCGTCGCCAGCGTGCAGGATATCAAGGTGAAGGGCGGCGCCGGACCGCTCGATGCGCGTGTCTACCGGGTCGGCACCACGCCGGCGCCGACGGTGGTGTTCTTCCATGGCGGCGGCTGGGTCGCGGGCGATCTCGAAACGCATGACCGCCAGGCGCGCAATCTCGCGATCGAGACCGGCGCCGTCGTCGTCTCCGTCGATTATCGCCGCCCGCCGGAAACCCGCTTTCCCGGCGCCTTCGAGGACGCCTTCGCAGCGGTCAGCGACGTGTTTGGCCGCGTCGCGGAATTTGGCGGCGATGCCAAGCGCTTCGGCGTTGCCGGCGACAGCGCCGGCGGCAATCTCGCGGCCACCACCGCGATCGCCTGCCGCGATGCCGGCATCAGGCTTGCTGCGCAGCTGCTGGTCTATCCCGTGACCGATACGGTCGGCCTCTATGCCGACGTCAGCGAGAACGCGCGCTTTCCCTCACGCGCGGAAAATGCCGATGGCTACTTCCTCACGCGTGCCACGATGCAATGGTTTTGCGGCCACTACCTTGCCGATTCCGCTCACGCCGCCGATTGGCGCGTCTCCCCGCTCCGCGCCACCTCGCTCAAAGATCTCGCGCCGGCGGTCGTGACCACCGCCTGGTTCGATCCGCTGCGTGACGAAGGCGCCGCCTATGCGCGGGCGCTGGAAGGTGCCGGCGTGCCGGTGAGGCAGCATGAGGGCCCCGGCCTGATCCACGGCTATTTCGGCCTCGGTGATGCTTCCGAGGCGGCACGCGCCGAGGCGCAGCGCGCACGGGCCGATTTCAAGGCGTTGCTCGCGCGCGGAATCTGAACCGCAGATGAATGGCAACAGCTGCGATTGAGCATGTGGCGCGCGATCCTGCTTGATTGCGCCACGATTCGCGGCTCCAATCCGCATGCCATTTCTGGTTTAGGGAGACACCCATGATGAAGCGGATTTTCCTCGCAGCGATCGTTGCCACCTTTGCAGCAGGCTCGGCCTTCGCGGACGACACCTGCGAGAGCAAGGCCGTCGGCAAGGACGGCAAGCCGCTGGCCGGCGCCGCCAAGACCTCGTTCCTGAAGAAGTGCAAGGCGGACGCCTGCGCGCCCAAGGCCGTCAGCGCCGATGGCAAGCCGCTCGCCGGCGCCGCCAAGAGCAGCTTCATGAAGAAGTGCGAAGTCAGCGCGTAGCGCCCGCGGAGCTGCGGCTTCTCTGAACTTACTGCCGCTTTAGCGAGCAATCGCTCGTGCCACGAACTCGATGCCCGGGCTTGTCCCGCCTGCGAGGCCGAAGCCTCTTCGGCGAGGCGAAGGCCCGGGCATTCGCGTTCTGGTTTCCGAATGGAGATAGAGGGTGGGGAGAATCGTCGCCGCCACAACGCGGGCGCCGCGCACTCCAGCCAGCCAACTCATCCGGCGATACTACAACCCTAGACAGAAAGCTCCGGCTGACGGATCATGCAGTGCTGAGCGAAACGGGGCGCATCGACGAAGGTTTCCAGGAAAGGGACGTCAAGATGTGGCAACTTCGAGTGCGTCATCAGATCATGGCGACAGTGAGCTTGCTGTTCGCGCTGCTCATTAGTCTTGAAGCTGCGAACGCGAGGGGCCCCGGTCTGCCCAACGTCATGGTTCTGGCCACCGGCGGTACGATCGCCGGCAGCGGCGCGAGCAGCACCACCGTGGTCGGCTACACCGCAGCCACGGTGGGCATAGAGACCCTCCTGAACGCCGTCCCCGAACTGAAAACGGTGGCTAACGTCAAGGGCGAGCAGGTCTTCCAGATCGCCAGCGAGAACATGAACAATGACTGCTGGCTCAAGCTTGCAAAGCGCGTCAACACGCTCCTCGCGCAGGATGACGTGGACGGGATCGTGATCACGCACGGCACCGATACGATCGAGGAGACCAGCTATTTCCTGAACCTGGTCGTCAAGAGCAGGAAGCCCGTCGTCATCGTCGGCGCAATGCGGCCGTCGACGGCGATCAGCGCCGACGGGCCGATCAACCTCTTCAACGCGGTGATCCTCGCAGGCAGTGACGAGGCCGTCGGCAAGGGCGTGCTCGTTGCTCTCAACGATCAGATCAACGCGGCGCGCGACGTCACCAAGAACAACACCTCGACGGCCGACACCTTTCGCACCCCGGAACTCGGCTTTCTCGGCTACATGCAGGGCAACAAGCCGTATTTCTATCGCCAATCGACGCGCCGGCACACCGCGGACTCCGAATTCGACATCTCCAACCTCGATGCCCTGCCGCAAGTCGATATCGTCTACGGCTACGCCAACATGAACCGCGTCGCGGTCGACGCCTTCGTCGCCGCCGGGGCCAAGGGCATCGTGCATGCCGGCGTGGGTGACGGCAGTCTTGCCCGGCCCGCGGTCGAGCCGGCTCTCGATGAGGCCCGCAAGAAGGGGGTCGTGATCGTCAGAAGCAGCCGTGTCGGCAACGGCATCGTCGCGCGCAACGGGGAAGCCAAGGACGACGAACACGACTTCGTCGTCTCTGATACGCTCAATCCGCAGAAGGCGCGGATCCTGCTGATGCTGGCGCTGACCAAGACGACCGACACCAAGGAAATTCAGCGGATGTTCTTCACGTATTAGATCGTCCGACGCGCGGTCGCTCCACGAACTCGTCATGCCCGGGCAGAAGCGCGTCTTCGCGCTAGATGTCCGGGCATCCACGTTCTTGTTTCCGTGTAGCAAAGGCCGTGGATGGCCGGGACAGGCCCGGCCATGACGGCGATCACTCCCGCCTGAACCGATAATCGAACGCGGCTCCGAACGGCTTGATCAGCCCCACCGTCGGCGCCGGGAAATGCACCGGCAGGATCAGCGTGTCCGTGTCCGCGACGGAGGCGAAGAACGTCCGCCGCGACACCGCCGACTGTTTTGGATCCCAATCCGGCTTCGCCGACCAGTCCGGCTCGCGGCATTGGATCTGGTGATGCATGAGATCGCCCGCGACCACCGCGCGCTGACCTCTCGAAAAGATGTTCACGCAGCAATGGCAGGGCGAATGCCCCGGCGTCGGCGTCAGCGTGACGGTGTCGTCGAGCGCGTAGTCGTCGTCGACCAGGAGCGCCTGCCCGGCCTCGACAATCGGCAGGCAATTGTCGCGAAACACGGTGCCCGGCGGATTATTGCCCTTGGCATGCTCGGCCTCCCAGGCCGCATACTCGCCCTTGTGGAAGACGTATGTCGCGTTCGGAAACGTCGGCACCCAGCGGCCGTCGCGCAAGGTCGTGTTCCAGCCGGTGTGGTCGATGTGCAGATGCGTGCAGAACACGTAGTCGATCTGCTCGAAGCCGATCCCGAGCGCGAACAATTCGTTGCGCCAACGCTCCTTGCCGGGGAAGTCGAATGGCGGCGGATGGCCCTTGTCCTCGCCGGTGCAGGTATCGACTAGGATGGTGTAGCGCGGCGTGCGCACCACAAAGGTCTGATAGGTGATCACCATCATGCCGCGCGCGGCGTCGAACACCTCCGGCTCCATCGTCGGCAGATGCCGGGCGAACACGCCCTCTTCATAGGCCGGGAAAAAATCCTGCGGCCGCCGCCACGGCCCTTCCCGCTCGATCACCGCATCGATCGCGACGTCGCCGATCCGGAGTTGCTTCATGACTATATCGCTCTCCTGCTCTCCATTTACGCCTCAGGAAGGCCTGCCTTGCGTAGACCCTCGGCGACGCGAATTCGCTGTTTCAGGCAGATTGGGTTATCGGTTGGAGAGCTCACGTCGTATTGCGCGATGCTGAACCCGGGCGTGAGGCTGAGCCCCGCCTGCACGACGTCCCGTGCTTCGTCGTTCCGCCCGAGATGAGCTAACGCGGCTGCGAGAAAGAAATGTACGAACGGAGCGATGTTCCGGTTGATCGCGATCGATCGCTTGAACCATCGCGCGGCAGCTTCGTCCGCTCCGAGATAGGATTGTGCGACGCCTGCCGTATTCATCCAGGACGAGGCCTTTGTGTCGCGAGGCGAAAGCCTGAATGCTTCCATGATGTGGGCTTCGGTCTCCTCGGCTCGGCCGAGATAGCATTTACCGAGCCCTATCCACCCATGGGCGGTCGCCAGGTTTCGATCCAGCACCAAGGCCCGCTCGCATTCGGCAATGCCCTGGGCGGCGCGCCTGGTGAAGATCTGGACGACACCCATCAGGCAATGCGCTCTCGCGTGATTGGGCGCCCGGGCAAGTATCGGCACCAAGGACTCCTCGACCGCCCGCAGGGGCACCGTCCGGTCTATCAATCTGGACGTCGCTCGCATGGCATCGACGTCGGCGATGCCCACCATGGCCTCGACGTTGGTGGCGTCGAGGCGGAGCGCCTGTTCGAAGAACGGACGAGCCTGCGACAGGGTTGCAGGATCGGTTCCGCGATTCAGATAGGCCATGCCCTGGAAGTACAGGTCCATCGAGTCAGGGTTCGGCATCGTCGCCGCGCGCCGGGCCTCCACCACGACCAGCTCGGTTCCAAGTTGATTGGCAAGGCGGGCGCCGATCTCGTCCTGCATGTCAAAGAGGTCGGCGACCTCCTTATCGAACCGTTCGCCCCACAAATGATTGCCGGTCTCGGCGTCAATGAGCTGGACGTTGATGCGCATCCGGCTTCCCGCCCGCTGCACCGAGCCAGCGAGCACGTAGCGAACGCCGAGCTCGCGGCCGATCTGCTTCAAATCGGCCTGCGCCTTCTTGAACGTGAAGGCGGTGTTCCGGCCGATCACGTAGATGCCGGCCATCCGCGACAGGTCCGTGGTGAGGCTCTCCGTCACGCCATCGACGAAATAGTCCTGCGCGGGATCGGGGCTCACATTGGCAAAGGGCAGGACCACGAGCGACGGCTTGCCCGCGGCGGGAGTGGGCGGTCTGCTGGCGGCTGCTGTTGCCGGCCCGAGCGCCTCGCGCACAGTCGCGACGAAGCGGATACCCCTGCGTGGAAAGGTCTTGATAAGCCGCTGCTCGTCTCCGGAATCGCCGATCGCCTTCCGCGCTGCATTGAGCCGGGTGGTCAGAGCGACGTCAGATACGGCGCGGCCTTGCCAGATCGCGTCGATCAAATCGTCCTTGCTGACGACGCGCTCGCGATTGGCGATCAGATATCCCAGCAGGTCGAACACCTGGGGCGCGATGGCGATGACGTCGGCACCACGGCAAAGTTCGCGCCGATCGGTGTCGAGAGAGAAATCGTCGAACGAATAGCGCAAGCCAAGTCCCCGCCGCGTTCCATGGCCGATATTCCGTTGCTCGCGCTCAAGAATAAGCGGCCGGTAAGGAAAAAGTAAGCCGCCGGGAAAGCCTGTTTCGTTCATTCCTGAAATGCTACACCCGCAGGTAGAGCCTGCACGGACGCATTGGATCGGGTCGTGGAGACAGGTGATGATCACACGTCGTGACGTATTGACCGCATCGGCCGGCATCGTGCTCGCTGTCGCGGATCGCGTAGCGCCGGTGCTCGCGCAGCCGCTCGCGAAGACCGTGCATGTCCTGACAGGCTTCACGCCGGGACTGCAGGACGCCCTGGCGCGGCTCGTGACCGGCCAGATGAGCGACTATGCGGAAATCATCGTCGTCGAGACCCGGCCGGGCGCAGGCGGCCGCATCGCGGTCGAGGCGGTGAAGAATGCCGACACCGACGGATCGGTCATGCTACTGGCGCCGCTGGGCTTCATGATGTTCTTTCCGCACGTCTATCGGAGCTTGCGATACCAGCCGAGCGATTTCACGCCGGTGTCGACCGTCGCCTCGACCCCGACATTGCTGATGGTCGGCCCAAAGGTGCCGGCCGATGTCAAGACGCTGGCAGATTTCGTGGCCTGGTGCCGCGCCAATCCGAAGCTCGCCACTTTCGGCACGCCGGGCGCCGGAACCACGCTGCATTTTCTCGGTACGACACTTGGCCGCAGCGCCGGCTTCGATTTTCTTCACGTACCCTATCAGGGCGGTGGCGCGATCCAGGATCTGGTCAAGGGCGTGATTGCGGCGGCCGTCATGCCGATCGGCAGCGCGCTCGGGCTGGTCCAGTCCGGCGATCTTCGTGCGCTGGCGACCACCGGGCCACGCCGCAGCCCGTTCGTACCCGCGGTGCCGACGATGCGGGAAGCCGGCTACCCGGCGCTCGAGGACCTCACATGGTTTGCATTCTTCGTTCCGGCGAAGACGCCGGCGCCGATCGTCGAAAAGCTCAATGCCTCGATCCAGGTGGCCGTGCGCACCGACGAGGTCCGATCCGGAATGGCGAAGCTGGCCTTCGAGCCCGACGTGATCGCGATGGGAGACTTCGCCCGGCTGATCGCATCCGAATCCGACCGCTGGAAGGCGATCGTGCAGGCAACCGGGTTCGTGCCGACCGATTGACGCGGGTTTGCCAGGGAGGCAACACATGAACCAGCCGGCATCCGTCCACGATCTGGTGCAGTCGCATCGCATCACAGCGGTGATCTATACCGCCGCGAAGCTCAATCTCGCCGAGGCCATCGGCGACGCGACGAAATCGGTGGCCGAGCTCGCCCGTCTGGTATCCGCCGACGAGAGCGCATTGCGCAGATTGCTGATCGGCCTGACGACGCTTGGCCTGTGCAGGCAGGCCGACCACGACCGCTTCGCCATGACCGAGCTCGGCCGGCAGCTCGACGAGCGCGCCGAGCCGTCCTTCAAGGATTGGGTGCTGTTCGAGGGCGAGATGCTCGCGCAAGCCTGGAGCGGACTGCTCGATTCGGTTCGCACCGGAAAGACTGCGACGCAGCTGCGTGGCGATGGTGACGACCGCTATGCCGTGACAGGCCACGCGACGGAGTGGAACCGTCGATTCAACGCGGCAATGGTCAGCCTCACCCGAAGCATCGTGCCGAAAATCGTTGCGGCCCACGACTTTACCGCCGCACGCGTCGTCATGGATGTCGGCGGCGGCACCGGCGAATTGATTGGCGGCGTGCTCGAGCGCAATCCCCATCTTCAAGGCATTACCCTCGACCTCGCGCGCTGCGAGGCGGACGCGCGCGCACGCTTCGGCCGGCTCGGCATTGCCGGCCGCTGCAGGTTCGTCGCCGGCAGCTTCTTCGAAATCGTCCCAAGCGGGGCCGACACCATTTTGATGAAAAGCATCCTGCACAATTGGAAGGACGACCGCTGCGAGGCCATTCTGCGCAACTGCCGCCAGGCGTTGCCGTCGAGCGGCACGCTGATCCTCGTCGAGCGGATCATGCCGGAGCGTGCCACCACAGAGCCCAAGGACCGCTCCTGCATCATGAGCGACCTCAATATGCTGCGTGGCCCCGGCGGCTGCGAGCGCACTGAAGCCGAGTACCGCGGGCTCGCTGTCCTGGCCGGCTTCGCTTTCGTGGGGACGACCGATATCGGTTCGTTCAGCTTGATCAAATTCAGGAAGGTCGATGAGTGAGGCGGCCAGGGTCGTGCCGACCCGTGCGCCGTCACGAATGCTGTCGGTGCGCTAACAAATGTGGTGCGACTTGATCGCCGGGTTGCGAGTGACCCAGGACGGGCCACGTCGAGGTCAGTAAGCCGCATCAGTATGGGGCAGAAGGACGCAGGCGGCCCCCTGACAGCCTCGGCTGCGGTCGCCGCCAGTAAGGGTTCTCCAGGCACATCGCGGCAAGTCCGATCGCCGCCACCCGGCACTGATCCCATGTCGTATAGGCGCATTCGAAATAGGTGCTGCCACCCCACTCCCATTTCTGCAGGCAGACAGGGGACCTGGGATCGAAAGTTTGAGCAGTAGCCGAGGTGATCACCAGGATCATCGCACTGCTCAGGATTAGCCAACGGAGCATCCGCATCGCCACCTCCTCGAATGGGTCATCCAGGTTACCGGTTCTACCGCCGCTCGCGTGTCGAACGGAGACGCTTTGCGGCGTTTCCATCCACCTGCATTGCTCGCAAAGTTACGTGAGAGCATCACGATAGCCGCTTTGGCTCATCGGCGAATTAGCGATGCCTCTCAATTAGATTCGCCGGATGGGGAACTCTTCACATTCGACCGGCACCGGAGACCATTGATCTGGATCAAAGGGCCGGACGATTTATGCAATCTCAACTTGCGTGACGTTGGGAACCATCGACGTCTGTCACATCGAACTATGGGGGCAGCCAACACACCTGCAACGTAGTGGAGAGACCGCCATGGCCGTCAATCTCATTTCAGCTGTACAACAGCTCTTGACCCCTGAAGTCATCGCGAAGATCGCCTCCTTTCTCGGCATGGACCAAAGCACTGCGCAGAAGGCCGCTGTAGCGGCCATCCCGACAATACTCGCCAGCCTGTCCGATCTGGTTGGAACCCCGGCTGGCGCCAATCAACTGTCAAAACTGCTGTCCCAACAGCAAGGCAGCAATCCCATCGATCTGCTGCACAGCTCCGGCGCTCCGGGCCTTGCTCAGATGGGTTCGAGCATGTTGTCCGGACTGCTTGGAGGCCGAACCATGGACACCATGGGCCAAGCGATCGGCAACTTCGCGGGAACGGGTGATGCCGGCGGCAAGTCGTTGCTCGCCGTGGTGGGCCCGTTGGTCCTGGGTATGCTCGGTCGGCAGCAGCGTGACGCCGGGGTAGATGCAAACGGACTGGCATCACTTCTGCGATCGCAGAAAGATCAGTTCATGGCGGCGATCCCCTCGGGGCTCGGTGATCAACTCAGCGCCTTGGGCCTGATCGACCAAACGCGCAGTGGAATGGCGACGGCCGCCGCCACAGGGAGCCGGATCGCCGGCGCTTCCGGCGCCACTGCCGCGAGCCAGGCCGCCATCGCCGCCGGCCGGACGCAATGGCCGTATTGGCTTGTCGCGCTGGCTATCCTTGGTGGTTTTGCCTTCTTATATGCGCTTCAACGTCCGACCGAGCAGACGGTCGCTCAGAGTACAACTGCCACGCGGCCCTCGACCGCAACCGTCGGCATGGCACCCGCGGATTTGACCGTTGACGGGGTGAACCTGGCGAACCAGGTCAATTCGTCCCTTGGTACGCTGAAGGCTCAACTGCCAACCATCACCGATGAAGCCAGCGCGCAGGCGGCCATG
Organism: Bradyrhizobium genosp. SA-4 str. CB756; assembly: GCF_000473125.1. Lineage (NCBI taxonomy): Bacteria > Pseudomonadati > Pseudomonadota > Alphaproteobacteria > Hyphomicrobiales > Nitrobacteraceae > Bradyrhizobium > Bradyrhizobium genosp. SA-4. The sequence goes on from NZ_KI421499.1 coordinate 3,546,499, forward strand.
CCGAAGATCAACGACGCCATCTCACAACTGGATGGCATCACGGCGCGGGCGGCCAAGCTTTCGCCAGAAGCACGACGCGCGCTAGCCAAGCTGATCGTCGCGGCCGCGCCGGCCATCAATGAGATGTGCGACAAGGTCTCGGCGACGCCGGCCGGCACGATCGCAAAGCCTGTGATCGACAATCTTCGTGCCAAGCTCGACGAGCTGGCGAAAGTCTGAGACGCCACACGCAACAAGACTCGCCACACCTCAAGCGACGGGAGGTGTTTCGCAGCCTCCCGTCCGGCAGGTTGAAAGGAGAAGACTCATGGCCGACAAGACCAATTTCACGAGGGATGAATGGGCGCTCCTCTTGAGAAGCCCGATGAATGCGGGCATGGCGATCACGGCTGCCGCACCGAGCGGATTGTTCGGCCTTCTGAAGGAATCGTTTGCCGGCGGCACCGCGCTCGCCCAGGCGGCCACCGATCCCAATGCCAACCCTTTGGTAAAGGCTGTGGTCGCCGACTTCCAGACGAGCGATGGCCGGGCCGTCGCTCATGACGGGTTGAAGGCAGAACTCGGCCAGAGCGCACCGGCCGAGATCAAGAGCAAGACGATCAACTCGTTGCGCGAGGTTGCCACGCTGCTTGCTGCAAAAGCGCCAGGTGATGCCGCGGCCTTCAAGGACTGGCTGCGTCAAATCAGTCAAAAGACGGCTGAGGCTGCATCGGAAGGCGGAGGCTGGTTCGGTGGAGGCGTTCAGGTCAGCGACGCCGAGAAAGCAACCCTCGGCGAAATCTCCAGCGCGCTCGGCATCTGATCTCGGAGGACCGCACAGCCAACCGCTCCGCACTCTGCGCGCTTGGTTTAAGCGCGGACAACGCCCATGCGCGGCGACCGCCCCAAATCAACCTCAAACGCCGTCGACGATGACCGCGGAATGGGGAATCTCTAGTGGGCCGGAAAGTCAGATTCGCAGCGGCAGCCCTGATCGCTGTTGCGACAGGCGTCTACCTCGACAACACCAGCCTTCTGGCACCGCATCGCGACGGCAAGCCGGTGCTGCTCGCTCATCGCGGCATGGCCCAGCGCTTCGACGAGCGCGACGTGAAGAACGACACCTGCACCGCGACGAGGATGCTGCCGCCGGTCCACGATTATCTCGAAAACACCCTGCGTTCGATGCGGGCCAGCTTCGAGGCTGGTGCCGACGTCGTCGAGCTCGACGTGCACCCGACCACCGACGGCGAATTCGCCGTCTTCCACGACTGGACGCTCGATTGCCGCACCGACGGCCAGGGCGTCACGCGCGCGCAAAGCATGGCGAAGCTGAAGAAGCTCGATATCGGCTACGGCTACACCGCCGACGGCGGCAAGACCTTCCCGTTTCGCGGCAAGGGCATCGGAATGATGCCGACATTGGCAGAAGTTTTCGCGGCCTTCCCCGACAAGAAACTCCTCATCAACGTGAAGAGCCGGGACGCCAGTGAAGGCGAGAAACTTGCCGGCGTACTGAATGCGCTGCCGGCCGCGCGGCGCCGGGCGATCATGGTCTATGGCGGTGATGAGCCCATCGCGGAGGTCCGCCGCCTCACCCCCGATGTCCGCACGATTTCGCGCGCGGCCATCCGCAGCTGCCTGATCCGCTATATCGGCTATGGCTGGACCGGCCTGGTGCCCGCCGCCTGCCACAACGCGATGGTGCTCGTGCCGGTCAACGTCGCCCCCTGGCTGTGGGGCTGGCCCGATCGCTTCCTTGGCCGCATGACCGGCGCCAACAGCACGGTGTTCGTGCTCGGCCCCTACAGCGGCGGCGAATTCTCCACCGGCATCGATACGCCCGAATTGTTCGCCCGGCTCCCGCGCGGCTATTCCGGCGGGATATGGACCAACGAGATCGAGGCCATCGCCACGATTCCGGGCAAGAGCAAGGACTAGCTCCGCAACCCCGGCGCTTCCTAGTGCGAAACGAACGGCATCACATGCCTTGGCAAACTCTGCACGAAAGTTACTGTAGCTGCTCCTCGGAGAGATGCTGCGGTGACGACAGTCGAATTGCTGGCCGAGATGATCGGTACGCTGCCAGCGGACGAAGATACCGAGGCAGCTCTTGATTTCCTGGGTCAGCCTGACCTGATCAGGATCGTTCCGGCGGGAGAGGAAGCGAACGTTGCGTCGGCACAGCATTGGCTTCGAATTTACAAAATACGACAGGCGACCACGACGGAGGCCGGCATTGTCACACGCGGCTTCCCTTTGTTGCTGTCCGCACTGGAGAAGTTGCATCCCACGGAGCTGGTTGCCGTGACAGTCTTCGCCGCCCCCCAATGGTACGGCAGCTTCTGGTCAGATCAGGATGAGCGCCTCGTGGGCTTCGTGCTCGTGGAACGTCGATCTCCCGAAGAAGAGCAAAAGCGCCTGGAGTGGTTTCGGCGAAACCTGACGTAGCTCGCTACGATCGCAACCCCGGCGCTTCCTGCCCGGTGCGCGCGACATATTCCGTGTAGCCGCCGCCGTACTGGTGGATCCCCTCCGGCGTCAGCTCCAGCACGCGGTTCGACAGCGTCGCCAGGAAGTGGCGGTCATGCGAGACGAACAGCATGGTGCCCTCGAAATCCGACAGCGCCGTGATCAGCATCTCCTTGGTGGCGAGGTCGAGATGGTTGGTCGGCTCGTCCAGCACCAGGAAATTCGGTGGATCGAACAGCATCTTGGCCATCACGAGGCGCGCCTTCTCGCCGCCTGAGAGCACGCGGCAGCGCTTCTCGACGTCGTCGCCGGAGAAGCCGAAGCAGCCGGCGAGCGCGCGCAAGGAGCCCTGCCCCGCGGTCGGAAACTGGTCTTCCAGCGACTGGAACACGGTGCGTTCGCCGTCGAGCAGGTCCATCGCGTGCTGGGCGAAATAGCCCATCTTGACGCTGCCGCCGAGCGCCACCGTGCCCTCGTCCGGCTCGCTCGCACCCGCGATGAGCTTGAGCAGCGTGGACTTGCCGGCGCCGTTGACGCCCATCACGCACCAGCGCTCCCTGCGGCGGATCATGAAATCGAGGCCGTCATAGATGCGCTTGCTGCCGTACCCCTTGTGCACGTTCTTGAGCGCGACGACGTCCTCGCCCGAGCGTGGCGCCGGCGGGAAGTCGAAGGCCACCGTCTGGCGACGGCGCGGCGGCTCGACACGCTCGATCTTGTCGAGCTTCTTCACCCGGCTCTGCACCTGCGCGGCATGCGATGCGCGCGCCTTGAAGCGCTCGATGAACTTGATCTCCTTGGCGAGCATGGCCTGCTGGCGCTCGAACTGGGCCTGCTGCTGCTTCTCGTTCTGCGCGCGCTGCTGCTCGTAGAACTCGTAATCGCCTGTATAGGTGGTGAGCGAGCCGGAATCGATCTCGATCACCTTGGAGATCACGCGGTTGATGAACTCGCGGTCGTGCGATGTCATCAGCAGCGTGCCTTCGTAGTCGTGCAGGAATTTCTCCAGCCAGATCAAGCTTTCGAGGTCGAGATGGTTGCTCGGCTCGTCGAGCAGCATGACGTCGGGCCGCATCAGGAGAATACGCGCCAGCGCCACGCGCATCTTCCAACCGCCCGAGAGCTTGCCGACGTCGCCGTCCATCATCTCCTGGCTGAAGCCGAGGCCGGACAGCGCCTCGCGCGCACGGCCGTCCAGCGCATAACCGTCGAGCTCCTCGAAGCGGTGCTGCACCTCGCCATAGCGCGCGATGATCTCCTCCATCTGGTCGGCCTTGTCAGGATCGGCCATATCGGCCTCGAGCGCGCGCAGCTCGGCCGCGACCTCGCTGACGGGACCCGCGCCATTCATCACCTCGGCCACGGCGCTGTGGCCAGACATCTCGCCGACGTCCTGGTTGAAATAGCCGATGGTGATGCCGCGATCGGTCGAGACCTGCCCTTCGTCCGGCAGTTCCTCGCCGGCGATCATGCGGAACAGCGTGGTCTTGCCGGCGCCGTTCGGCCCGACGAGGCCGATCTTCTCGCCCTTGTTGAGGGCCGCGGAGGCTTCGATGAACAGGATCTGGTGGCCGGCTTGCTTGCTGACGTTGTCGAGGCGGATCATGGGGTCTTTTTGGGGATTTTTGCGTTGCAGCGTGATAGTCCATGCCGCGCCCCAGGGGAAGCCCGGCGAGGTACGGATTTCACCGCCAGGCCGACCTCCGACCATCGGTCCCGACGCTCTCAGGCGCCGTTCTGGCCGGGCTGACTGCTGGCCCGGCGTCCGCTTCTGGCCTGAAGCGAGCCCTCGTCCCTGCCGTCACCAGCAAACATCAGCGTCGAGCGCTGCAAATGACGCTCGCTCGATCATCGCGCGACATTGCCGCCACGACCGTGACGGGATTCATCGCGGGCATCATTTCAGGGTTGCAGCAGCGAGAGCAGGCGTTGCCGGTCCTGATCGCGGCATCGCTGCTCTTCCCGCATTCGTTCAAGCTCGGCCTCTGCTTTGGCCGTGTCCTCATTCTGCTGCTTCATTTCGACAATGAGCGCCTCTTGCTCTGCGAGCCGCCGTTCGCCTTCGACGACGTCGCGCTCCACCTGCTGCAGTTCATCGTATATCGCAGTCCTGTACATCATGATCCTCGAGCGGCTGTGCTGCGAATCCGCCGCAGAGTCATTTCCCTCAGGCCATCAGCCGTGCCGCAACGTCCATGATTTTCAACTCAATCATCTCCGCGAACGTTCCGGCTGATGCCATTTTTTCCCGATCATTATAGAGCGCCGGGAGCGATCATCTCGCGGATAACCGCTCCAGCCGATCGCTCGTTGCCTGATGGGCTTCGGGCGGATGACATTGCCGGTCCTGGTTCTCATGCGGCAATCGGACGCCCTTCACCAGCCCGAAGATCGCCGGGATCACGATCAGGGTGAGCAAGGTCGACGAGATCATGCCGCCGATCATGGGAACGGCAATGCGCTGCATGATTTCGGAGCCGGTGCCGGTGCTCCACATGATCGGCAGCAATCCCGCCATGATGGCGACGACCGTCATCATCTTCGGCCGGACCCGTTCGACCGCTCCCACCATGATCGCCTCCCGCAGGTCGGCCCGGCTCAGGCTCCGCACCTCGGCGGCGCGGCGCTGCTCGATCTCCGCAAGCGCATGGTTGAGGTAGATCAGCATCACGACGCCGGTCTCGGCGGCGACGCCGGCGAGCGCGATGAACCCGACGGCAACTGCGACGGAGAGATTGAACCCCAGCCACCACATCAGCCAGAGCCCGCCGACCAGCGCGAATGGCAGCGACAGCATGACGATCAGCGTCTCCGTGATCGACCTGAAATTCAGGTACAGCAGCAGGAAGATGATCAGCAGCGTCGCCGGCACGACGATCTTCAGACGGGCGGCGGCCCGCGCCAGATATTCGTACTGACCGCTCCAGACCACGTAATATCCCGGCGGAAACTGGATGCCGGCCTGGACCGCCCTTTGGGCATCGGCGACATAGCCGCCGAGATCGCGGTCGCGGATGTCGACATAGACGTACGTGGCGAGCTGGGCGTTCTCGGTGCGGATCGATGTCGGGCCGCGGGCGAGCTGCACGGTCGCGACCTCCGCGAGCGGTACGGCGCCGCCTGCCGGCATGGGAACGAGAATGTCGCCGGCGATCTTGTTCGGGTTGTCCCTGAGATCGCGCGGGTAGCGCATGTTGACGGTGAAGCGCTGCCGACCCTCGACGGTGGTGGTGACGGTCTGACCGCCGAGCGCGGCGGCGATGGTGTCCTGAACGTCCTGGACCATGATCCCGTAGCGCGCGAGCGCCGATCGGTCGGGCGTGATCTCGAGGTAGTAGCCGCCGATGCCACGTTCGGCGTAGGCGGACGAGGTCCCGGGCACCGCCCGCAGCACCTGCTCCACCTGCTTGGCCAGCCGGTCGATCTCGACAAGATCGGTGCCGATGACCTTGACGCCCACCGGCGTCCGGATGCCGGTCGAAAGCATGTCGATGCGCGCCTTGATTGGCATCGTCCAGGCGTTCGACACGCCCGGGAACTGCAGCGCCCGATCCATCTCGGCGATCAGTCCGTCGATGGTGGTCCCTGCCCGCCACTGCTCCTTCGGTTTGAGATTGACCACGGTCTCGAACATCTCGGTCGGCGCCGGATCCGTCGACGTCGAGGCGCGGCCGGCCTTGCCGTAGACCGACGCGACTTCCGGAAACGACTTGATGATCCGGTCCTGCGTCTGCATCAGCTCGGCCGCCTTGGTGACCGAGATGCCCGGCAGCGTCGTCGGCATGTAGAGCAGCGTGCCCTCGTTGAGGTTGGGCATGAACTCGGTGCCGAGCTGGCGCGCGGGCCAGATCGTCACCGCGAGCGCCGCGATGGCGAGCAGCACGACGAGTGTTTTCGCCCTCAGCACGCCCTTGATGACGGGACGATAGATCCAGATCAGGACGCGGTTGATCGGGTTTCGGTGCTCCGGAACGATCCGCCCCCGCACGAAGATCACCATCAGCGCCGGCACAAGGGTCACCGAGAGCAGCGCGGCGGCGGCCATCGCGAAGGTCTTGGTGAAGGCAAGCGGGCTGAACAGCCGCCCTTCCTGCGATTCCAGCGTGAAGATCGGCATGAACGACACGGTGATGATCAGCAGACTGAAGAACAGCGCCGGTCCCACCTCCGAGGCGGCCTCGACCAGGATGGCGATGCGAGACTTGCCCGGCCCGGCGCGTTCGAGGTGTTTGTGGGCGTTCTCGATCATCACGATGGCGGCGTCCACCATGGCACCGATCGCGATGGCGATGCCGCCGAGGCTCATGATGTTCGAGCCGATCCCGAGCAGCTTCATCGCCCCGAATGCCATCAGCACGCCGACGGGCAGCATCAGGATGGCGACGAGCGCGCTGCGGACATGCAGCAGGAACACGACGCACACCAGCGCGACGACGAGGCTCTCCTCGATAAGCGTGTGCTTGAGCGTATCGATCGCCGCGTAGATCAGGTTCGACCGGTCGTAGACCGGAACGATCTCGACCGATTTCGGCAGGCTGGTCGCGATCTCCTTGAACCGCTTCTTGACGTTCTCGATGACGTCGAGCGCGTTCATGCCGAAGCGTTGGAGCACGATGCCGCTGGCGACCTCTCCCTCGCCGTTCAGCTCGGTGATGCCGCGCCGCTCGTCAGGGCCGAGCTCGACCCGGGAGACGTCCCGCAACAGCACGGGCGTGCCCCTGTCCGTCTTCAGGACGATGTTGCCGAGATCGTCGATGCTCTTGAGATAGCCGCGCCCCCGGATCATGTATTCGAACTCGGACAGCTCGACGGTCCGCCCGCCGACGTCGGCGTTGCTTGCGCGGATCGCGTCCCGCACCTTCTGCATGGTGATGCCGAGGTCGCGCATCCGCTGCGCATCGAGAACAACGTTGTACTGCTTGACGAAGCCGCCGACGCTCGCCACCTCGGCGACGCCCTCCGCCTTGGCGAGCGCGAATTTGAGATTCCAGTCCTGAATGGTCCGCGTCTCCGCGAGATTGAGCTCCTTGGACATCACGGCGTATTGGTAGACCCATCCGACGCCGGTCGCGTCCGGACCGATGGTCGGCGTCACTTCCGCCGGCAACCGCGACGCCGCGCCGTTCAGGAACTCGAGCACCCGCGAGCGCGCCCAGTAGATGTCGGTGCCGTCCTCGAAGATCACGTAGACGAACGAGACCCCAAAGAAGGAGAAGCCGCGGACGACCTTGGATTTCGGCACCGTCAGCATCGCGGTCGCGAGTGGATATGTGACCTGATCTTCGATCACCTGCGGCGCCTGGCCCGGATACTCCGTGTAGACGATGACCTGTGTGTCGGAGAGGTCCGGAATGGCATCGAGCGGCAGGTGGACCAGCGCGTAGAGTCCCGCAGCCGCGGCGAAGCCGGTGCCGAACAGCACCAGCAGCAGGTTGCGCGCCGACCAGACGATGACGCGGGCGATCATGGCCGCGCTCCCATGCCACCGGCCGCCGGCTCGGCCGGCTTGTCGCCGCGCGTCTCGGCAAACCCCTTCAGCGCGGCCTTCAGATTGCTCTCGGCATCGATCAGGAAATTGGCCGAGGTGACGACGGCTTCGCCCTCCGACACGCCCTGGGTCACCTCAATGAGCCCGCCGCCGCGACGGCCGAGCTTCACGTCCCGCGGCTCGAAGCGTCCCTCGCCCTTGTCGACCAGAACCGCCTGGCGGCTTCCGCTGTCGAGCACAGCGCTCTCCGGCACCGTCAGTACCGGTCCCGGCGTGCCGGCCTGGATCTCGGCATCGACATACATCTCCGGCCGCAGCACCTCGTCGGGATTGGGCACCTCGATCCGGATGCGCGCGGTTCGCGTCGCGGCGTTGAGATGGGGATAGATCAGCGCCACGGTGCCGTCGAAGCTCTGGCCGGCGAGCGCGCGCGGCCTGATGGTCACTTGCGTGCCGACCGCAACCTGCGTCAGATCGCGCTCGGCGACATCGATGAGCGCCCAGACCAGGCGGTGGTCGGCGATCCGGAACAGAACGTCCCCTGGTCCGGCGCGCATCCCGTTCACCGCGTTTCGCTCCAGGATTTCGCCGTCCTGCGGTGCGAGCCACGGAATCGACAGCGAGATGTCCCGGGTGCGCTCGAGCTCCCTGATGGCCGGCTCGGGCGTCGCGAGATTTTCCAATCTGCGACGCGCGCCCTTGAGCTCCTTTCCGGTCGCGCCGGCGCTGATGGCGGAGAGATATTCCGCGGCGGCGCTCGACAGCGCCGGGCTGTACACGTTGAGGAGCGGCTGGCCCTTGTGAACATGATCGCCGGTCGTGACGTTCGCGACGCTCTCGACGAAGCCCTCGAACCGCAGCGCCACTACCGAGACGCGCCGTTCGTCCTCCTGGATGGTCCCCGGCGCCCGGATGATCGACCTGACAGGCCGCCGCACCACCGGCTCCGATTTCGCACCGGTGCGCTGGATCTTGCCGGGTGAAAGCTTCACCGAGCCGTCGTCGCTGTCCTCGCCCTCGTACACGGGGATGTAGTCCATCCCCATCTGGTCCTTCTTCGGCACCGGCGAGGTATCCGGCAGCCCCATCGGGTTGCGATAGTACTTGATCTTCCGCTCGGCCTTCGCGTCGGCAGCCCTGGTGTCCACCGGCGCGTCCTCGGGATCGTCGAAGCTCACGTCGGCGCCCGCCGGCACACCGCGCCAAGCGCGGCCATCGGGCGTCGTCTTCGGCGTGAGTGAGTAGAACGGCTTGCCGTCCGGATCCCAGTAATAGATCGGCTCGCCGCGCTCGGCGGCTGCCGCGGCTGAAACGATTGGCTGGGCGGCGAACGAGCCTCCTCGCGGCATTCCGCCGACGAGAAAGGCGGCGCCGGCCGCTGCGCAAATCGCAGCGGCCGCGCCCGTCGCGATGGCGCGGTTCATTTCTGCGCCGTGACGACGAGCTTGCTTTCGACCGTGCCGGTCTCGCCCTGCACCTTGGCGCCAAGCGAGAGCTGCCAGCGCCCCGCCATGCCAAAGGTGGCCTTGAAGCGGTACGTCCCCGGCTCCGTGCCCGGCATGGCGGTCACCTTGGTGGCCATCTCCTGCATGCCGTCCGGAGCCATGTCGAGGCGAGAGGCGAAGATGACGGCGTCCGGCACCGCCTTCCCCGTCGTCTTGTTCACCAGCCTGACCGTGACGATCCTGTCGGCGCCGGCCTGGACGGACGGCTCGACGAGCTGGAATTCGTAGTCCTTGATGCCGGCAAAGGCGAGCTTCGGCGCTCCCATGATGGTGAGGCCGAGCAGCGCGGCGGCAAACGCACGCGCAGCAGAGGTAGTCTTCATGATGTCATGTTCCTCGAAACGTCTGATGGGCCGCCGAAGCGGCAAGCTTCGACGCGCGTCCTCAACGGCCGCGCGTCAACACTCCGGCACCGGGGCGCCGGTCAGACGTTGATTCGAGGTGGGTGATCCGGAGGATGTTCGCCGAGTCCATCGATCAGCAGATCGTCAGGCAGAGCGAAAGTGCCTCGCGAGACCATGCGATCGACCAGCGCGCCGTCTCCGCGAGGCGGCATGGTGATCGTCAGCATGCAAAGCGCGACGAAGGGACAGGACCCGCAATCCCGGGCTTTCTGGTCCTGCTGATCGGGGCAGCATGGCATATCGTCCGCCATCGCCTGCATCTCGTCGGTGACGGCCGCCATCTGCGATGCCGCCATCGCCGGAGCCGACAGGGGCGCCGCAAGGAGCCCCGCCGCCACGGCGAGTGCGATCAGCCAGTTGAAGACCTTCCTCGGATGCATGGCCCCTTTTGTCACGACAAGAGCAACCGTGCAAATCGTCCGGCCATCACGATTGCGCCAGATTCGCAGGGGGATGTCGGCAAACTATTAACGACAGGTTTGCCGTGGACGGGGGTTTCCGCAAGTGCACGGTCCCGGATGACCTGATCTGCACCCCGAACTCGCCCTCACCTCGCGCGGGTCGCCAAAAGCTGCTGAAGGTCGACCACAACCGCCGACACTCTCTCCAACTCCGCGGATCCCGGATTTGGACCCGACTGGAGCATTCCATCGGGCCGCACCACCAGCTCGGAATGTGGTGACACGGCAGCCCGCTCGAGCAGCTCGCGCAGCTTCGGATCCAGGCCATCCCCCCGCGCAGCCGCAATCGCATTGAAATCTCTCAGCGACATCGTTCCTCGACTCCCTTGCTGACCAAGGACAGGGAGCCTGGACCGACCGTCGCGGGCGGCCACTCCGGATCGTGCTCCCAAATCGGATTCGTCCGGAATTTAAAGCGAAGAAGCGGAGTGCCGACGACGCGCAGGCGCGCTACGCGCCGCAGGAGCAGAGAGGCGCGACATGACAACCGACATCGAGATTCAGAAACTGGTCAACTTCGAGACTGCGACAGACGGCACTGCGGTCAGGCTCATCGTGGTCGACATCGCGAACCGCGAGATCGGCATCATCCTGAAGATCGAGACGGTGACGGCGCTGCTGATGACGCTGCCCGCGATGGCATCGAGCGCTGTCAAGCGCGCCCACAACGACCCAGCATGCGGATCACGTATCCGCTCCGGGAATTCGAGATCGAGTTCGGTCCGGACAATCTCCGCATCCTGACGATCGGAACTCCGGATGGTTTCAAGATCTCGTTCAGCCTCACCGAGGACCTCTCGCTTGAGCTCGGCAAGGCCCATCTCGACGGCGCGGGACAACGCGTCAAAACCCACTAGCAAACGCGCCGGCGGAGACCGCCAAATGAGCTTCTCGCCCCTCAATCTCTACACGTTGGCCGCCGCACGCGGACAATTCCTGCGAGCCGATGTGCAGACGCTCCTGAAGGAGGCGCCGGTCAGCCTCTTCGCCGATTTCCTTGCCCCGAACGACCCGGATGTCCGCCGACAAGCCGAGGCACTGAGGGCGCGGCTGGACTTGCTGCTGTTTGCAGAGCCCCGGCCTCACGCCGATGCCACCCCTCCGCTCCGCGCCAACGTCGTTCAGCTCCGCCGATAGATCGGCCTCGCCAAATCGCCCTCTAAGGACTTCTCCCTATGTGGAACGAAAACACGTCCTACCGCTCTGGCGGCAACGACTATTTCCACTACGTCACGGCCAGGTGCTCGCTGGGCTTCGTTCTGACCGCGGTCTCGCCGAACGGGATCTGCGCCATTTTGCTCGGCAACACCCGCGAGGAGCTGGACCAGGCGATACGATCCGAATTTCCCGACAAGGAGCCGACCTATGGCGGTTACGAGCTCGAAGGAATCGGCGCCCAGACGGTGAACGTCGTCGAGACACCCCGCGCACATATCAGCGTGCCGCTGAATCTGGTCGGAACGGCCGCGGAGGTCGGCGTCTGGCAGGTCCTCCAGAGCGTCCCTGCCGGCGATCTCATCACCTATGAGCAGATCGCGCAGCGACTGGGCGCGCCACATACGCCTGAAACAGTCAGTCTCGCGTGCCTCGCAAACAGGATCGCTGTCGGGATTCCCTGCCATCGTGCCGTGACCAGTCGCGGCGATATCGGCGCGTATCGATGGGGCGTGGGGCGAAAGCGCGCGCTTCTCGTGCGCGAGCTCCGCCTCCCCGTGGAGCTGTGAAAGCGCCCTCGTCTACGAGGGATGGCGCCGCTGTTCGATCGATCGGAAGTCGATCACCCTGACGGTCTCGTCTGCCGCGGACTGCCGCACGGCTTCATCCCCCGGCGGCAGCGCGAACTGCCGTTGCATGGTGTGCCAGCCAGTCGGATCATGCCGTTCGACGCCCTCGATATCCGTCACCTCGATGGCAATGATCGGATTGGCCGTGCTCGCCGTGCCCGTGGCGTCGACAAGAGGCAGCAAGACGAGACGAGGCGTGTCGGGATTCGCCAGGGCGATGCTTTGCAGCCTCTTCAGCGGCCAGCGCAGATGGACCCAATGCTTGACGATGACAGACCAATCGCAACCGTCCTTCAGCGCGCCGTTGAGAAGACCGTTCGACAGCGGATCGTGAGGAAACACACCGAGACTGTTCGCGATATCGATGGCATGGGGCCCCGTCGGAAGCAGCACGAAAAGACCAATCCTGTCGCCATCCAGCCTGACGAGTTTCATGCCTCGGCCTCCTTCCGAAGCAGCTCGCGCTTGCGCCCGATGCCCCAGCGGTAACCCGCAAGCTCGCCGTCGGCGCGAATGACACGGTGGCACGGGACCGCAAGCGCGATCGGATTGGCGGCGCAGGCGTTCGCCACCACGCGGGCGGCGACGCGCGGGTAGACGCAGTTGATCAGCCGCGCCACGTGCATATAGCTCTTCGTCTTGCCTACGGGAATCGTGCGGATCTGCTCCCAGATGCGGCGTTGAAGCGGAGTGCCGCGCATGTCGAGCGTCAGGTCGAGGCCCTTGGAGGGCTTCTCCGCGTAGCGGACCACCTTCGCAAGGTCATCGCGGACCATCGCTTCGTTCGCAATCAGAGTGGCTTCGGGAAAGCGCGCCGCGAGATCGGTCTCAAGGGCGGTCGTGTCGTCGCCGAGCAGGATGGCACAGACGCCCTTGGCGCTGCGGGCGAGCAGCACCTTGCCTAGAACTGTGTCGGCGCCCCCGAAAAAAAGAACGTCGGTCACCGTGCTGTCGGGCTCGACTGCGGGCAGCAACCGCGAGGCGGCTTCGGATGTCATGAGGTTCATGGTGTCGCTCCTTGTTTGTCCTCATGATCGAAGCTACGCGCACGCGCTCCTGCTCAAACTCCGATGCTTGCTTTCAAATTGAGAAAAGCTCCGGTCGAGCTTCCGCGCGAGGTAGACACGGGCGATGCGCGATGGCACCTGGCCGCGTAGCGCGTTCAGCCGGCGCGCGAGGTTTCCCTGTCGAGCAGGGCCCGCTTGCGTTCCACGCCCCAGGCATATCCGGAGGTCGACCCGTCGTTGCGGATCACGCGGTGGCACGGAATGGCGACCGCGATCTTGTTGGCCGCACATGCGCCGGCAACGGCGCGCACAGCGTTGGGAGCCCCGATCCGCTGCGCGAGCTCGGCGTAGCAGACGGTCGCGCCGACAGGAATCTCCCGAAGCGCCTGCCAGACCCGCTGCTGGAACGCAGTGCCCCGAATGTCGAGCGGCAGATCGAGACCGATCTCCGGCGCCTCCACGAGGCCGACCACGCGCGCGACCATCGCCTCATAGTCCCGGTCGGCGCCGATCAGGCGCGCCTTGGGGAAGCGATCCTGAAGATCGCGGACCAGCTCATCCGCGTCATTACCGAGAAGAATCGCAACCACGCCCTTCCGGCTCGACGCGGCCAGGATGGGCCCGAGACAACTTTGACCAACCGCGAACCTGATCTCCTCGTTCGCCCCTCCGGCACGATATTGCGACGGCGTCATGCCGAGCATCCCCGTCGACTTTTCGTAGAACCTCCCGCTTGAATTGAAGCCGGCGTCGTACATCGCCTCGGTGACGGAATTGCACGACGCCAGACCTTCCCGAACCTTCCTGGCGCGGAATTCAGCTGCGTAGCACTTCGGTGTCAGCCCGGTGGCGGCCTTGAAGATTCGATGAAAATAACCGGGGCTCAAGCCGGCTGCCGCGGCGAGATCCTCCAGCGACGGCTCCTCCTCGCTCGTCTCGATGATGCGGCAAACCCTGGTGACCAGCGCGGCATTCCCGGCTTCGACCGAAGGCGCGTCCGGATTGCAACGCCTGCACGGCCGAAATCCGGTCGCCTTGACATCCGCCAGGCTGTCGTGAAGCTGGACGTTCTCAGGGTTCGCCGCGCGCGAAGGGCATGACGGCCGGCAATAGACCCCCGTCGTCGAAACGGAATACCAGAAATGACCATCCGCGGCCTTGTCGCGCGCAAGCACGCGGGCCCATCGCGGATCATCCGCGACCGGCAAGGGCATCTGCCTTCGGAACTGAACGGACGCTGCAGTCATAGGCATTAGTTTCCACCATGCCGGAGACGCCGCCACCCGATTTCCGACAATGTGCAAGCGATCACATGCGCCTGGCGCGCAACAGCAGACGAGGCCCGCACAACGTGCGAGCCTCGTTCAACGACATCGGATATGCCGATGGTGCAGAAGCGTTCCGATCAGGCCGCCGCCTTGAGCAACCCGAGCTGGGTCAGTGCGGTGACGCCGTCATCGAGACCGATCTCCTCGACGATCTTGCCGTCGATGACCTTGAGCACCGTGGTACCCGTGAAGCGCATCTTGCGGCCCGTCGCTGCCGGCAGGCCGCCGATCAGGAAATCGTTGAAGGCCGGGCCGGTGTGGGTACCACCGCCCTCCCATTGACCGACAACATAGTCGCCCTCGGCGATCAGCTCCGCGGTGCCCCAGAAGTTGAGATCGGGGAACGCGGCGCGGAAGTCGGTCATGAACGCCTTGATGTCGGCGCGGCCACGCCTCGGCTCATGCAGCGAATATTTGAGCAGCATGTCGGGAGCTGCAATCTCGTCGATGACGCCGAGATTGACGGACTCGCCCCAGAACTCGGTGAACCAACGGCCAACGACGGCCTTGTTATCCTCTAGCTTGCTCATGGAAAAACACCCTTCATTTGCAGGACTCATGATTTGCAGACTCATGGATCGACTGGCGATCGCCGCAATGTCTAGGCGTCGCCTCCGCGCATCGAACTCCGGTTCTTGTCCTGAAATCGGAGAATGCCCGATCAAGCCCGCCGCATCAGCTTGCGCCAGGCTGCAAGGCGCAGGCTGCGCTTGCAGTTCCCCGAATGACGGCCAGAGCGGCCTCCTCCGCGTCGTAAGAAAATATCCACTCCGCCGCCGACATCCAGCCGCGCATCCTCTGGGCCTGCTCCGCGGGATCGCCGCCGGCGGATCGGTAGAACCGACCGGCAAGGCGTGAGGCTGCCTGCACGCGGCTGGTCCGCTCCAGCCTTAGATCCTGGTAAGCTTTCAGGCGCGCCGGGATCTCGTCGCGCCCGGCGTGCTCCAGCAGGACGGCAAGTACGAAGCCGTCCTCAATGGCTTGTCCCGCGCCCTGGCCGAAATGCGGCACCATCGGATGGACGGCATCACCGAGAAGCGTGACATGCCCGCGCGACCAATACGGCAATGGCGGCCGATCGTAGATGCCCCAGCGAAAGGTGTGATCGAGCGCCGCAATCAGGTCCTGGACCGGCGCATCCCACCCCTCGTACTCCCCCGCGAGCGCCCTGACATCGCCCGGTGCAAACCAGGTCTCCTCCATGTCACGCATGCTCGGGACGAACGCGACGATGTTGATCAATCGCCCCTGCGACACCGGAAAGCAGATGAAGCTGCGACCATCCCCCATCCACATGTTGAGGCCTCGCAGCTCCAGGCCCGACGCGAGCTCTTCCGCCGGCACCAGGCCGCGATACGCCACGACGCCTTCGCTGGTCGGGCGCGCCACGAGGCCGATCTGCCGCTGGACCACCGAATGGATGCCGTCAGCACCGATCACCACGTCCGCATCGCAGACCACGCCATTGGCAAAGGTCAATCGCGCTCCGCGCTCGGTGTCAGCAACGGCGATGCAGCGATGTCCGAACCGGACCGGTCCTTTCACCGCACCAAGCAGCAGCTCGAGCAGCTCGACGCGGTGAATCTGATAGCTCAGCGCCATCGGCGCACCCGGCCTCGAAACGGGCTGTCCCTGCGACGTTCGCAGCGTCAGCCCCTGGCTCCTCGTGGTGATCTGCTCGATCGCCTCGCAAAGCGAGGTACGTTTGAGCAAGGTCAGCGCATTCGGAGGAATGGAGAGCCCTGCCCCGGCCTCGCGCGGCGACTCTGCTCCCTCGAAGACGGTGACGTTCAGGGCCCGCGCGTTCAGCGCGAGCGCCGCAGACAATCCGCCGATCCCTGCGCCGACAATCGCGACATTCAGCCGGCCGGTCATGACCCGATCACCTCGAACAGTGTCATTTCCGGATTCGATCTGTGGTCAGTTGCCGACGAAATCATCGAGCAGCACCCATCGGGTGCCGTTGAAGCGCGCCATCCTGGCCTTTGTCCAGCCGATCCGGCTCGACGGGGTGATGTTGATGGTCAGGCCGGGCAGAAATGTCGGCAGCTGGAGCCCTTGGACGCTGGTGGCCTGCCTGATCAGATTTTCCCGCGACAGGTCGTCGCCGCACTTCTTCAGGACCTCGACGATCATTTGAGCGGTCGCATAGGGGAAGATCGATTCCTCGATATCGTCGTTCGGTGCCCATTGCTTCATGAAGGCCCTAAACTCTCGCATGCCGGCATCGTCATCCCACATGGGATCCTCTGACGTCTTCAGCCAGAACGCGCTAACCGCCCCCGTCGATGCGGTAAGTCCGGCCGGCCGCAGGACGGCCGAAATGCTGCTGACGCCAGACAGCAGCACATGCTGGACCTTCCAGTTGAGCTCATGCGCCTTGCGGATCGCTTGCGCCGCGAAGCGTGCATTGGAGGCATGGAATAACGTATCGGCGCCGGACGCCTTGAGGACCACGACTTGTGAATCGACCGTGGGCTCCATGATGTCGTAGGCCGCCTCTGCCACCACCATGGTCGAGGCTCTCGATCCCAGGGCGGCCTTGAACCCGGCCAAATTGCCTTTCCCGAGATCATCGTTTTGATAGATCACGGCGACCTTCGCATCAGGCTTGGTCTTCAGCAAATACTCGGCATAGATCTTGGTCTCGACCGGTTGCGGCATCATGAACGTGGTCGTCCATGGCAGGTTCTCGGGATCGTCGAGCTTCGGGGTACTGGCAAGCACCAATATCTGCGGAACCTGCTTGCCGTTGAGATATTTCGCCACGGCCAGGTTGGTCGGTGTGCCGATCGATCCAACGATCGCGAGCACATTGTCGTCCTCGACGAGCTTTCGCGTCTGTTGCACCGTCTTGGTCGGCGAAAAGGCGTCGTCGAGCGAAACGAGCGTCACCTTGCGGCCGTTGATGCCGCCAGCCGCGTTGATCATGTTGAGATAGGCGGCTTCGATCCGGCCGAAGCGGCTCAGCGACGAGAGCGGCCCGCTGTAAGGAGCGGTCTGCCCGATCCTGATCTCGGTGTCGCTAACGCCGGGACCGTATTTCTTGTCGGCCGCAGCGACGGGTGAAGGGCCGACGATCGAAAGGCTTAACGCAGCAAGGATCAGAGGCCGGATCATGGAGGCTACCTCATACTGGCGGCCGTGAGGGCGGCGTTTTGCCACCCCGAGCTGCAACATAATGCTGTACAATCGTCCCAGCGTCCCGAAACTCCGCCGAAATTTTCCGAAAGCAAGTTCCACGAGGCGTTCTTGTTGAGATCGTCGCAGCCCCCGATCCTCGTCGGCGACCGGATGGTGGATCTGGCCCGTGAAACCCTGTGCGACGGACGCGGCGACGTCGTCCCCTTACGCCCCCGCGCCTGGGCGGTGCTGCGGCTGCTTGCGACACGGCCTGGGCAACTGGTCAGCAAGGACGAAATCATGGACGAGGTCTGGTCAGACTGCGAGGTCACGGAGGATTCTCTCGTCCAGGCGATCGGCGACATCAGGCGCGCTTTGGGAGACGCCGGCCGCTCGGCTCTGAAGACAATGCCGCGCCGCGGCTACATGCTTGTTGTCGATGCAAAGCCGATCGATGCCACCGTCGTTTCCGGCGACACGCCGCGGCCATCCGATACCGCAGAGCTGCCGGCGGCTTCGATGCCGCATTTGTCGATCGTCGTTCTGCCTTTCGCCAACATCGGCGGCGATCCCGCGCAGGACGATTTCGTCGATGGTGTGACCGAAAGCCTGACGACGGATTTGTCGCGCATCGCCGGCTCGTTCGTGATTGGCCGCAACACCGCGTTCACCTTCAAGGGAAAGGCCGTCGACACCAGGCAAATCGGCCGCGATCTCAACGTGCGCTACGTGCTGGAAGGCTCGGTGCAACGCGGCGGCAACCGTTTTCGCCTGAATGCGCAACTGACCGACACCGAGACCGGAAGCCATGTCTGGGCCGACCGCTTCGACAAGCGCGCGGCCGAACTGCTGGACATGCAGGACGAGATCGTGTCGCGCCTCGCCAACACCCTGAATGCCGAGCTCATTGCCGCCGAAGCGCGGCGCGCGGAGCGATCGCCCCGTCCGGACGCGATGGATCTGTATTTCCAGGGCCGCGCGCTCCAAAACAGAGGCGTCACTCGCGCGCTCTTGACGCAGGCCAAGGATTTCTTCGCGCGATCGCTGGTGCTTGATCCTGGAAACATCGAAGCAGCGGTCGCCGCGGCTCAGGTCGAGGTGTCCGTGGGATCGGCGTTTATGGCCGACGACGTCAACACTCATTTTCAAGTCGCGGAAACGGCCTTGAACGGCGTGTTGCTCCATGCCCCCGATCACCCCAGAGCCCACATGCTGCTCGGCGCCGTGCAGATTCAGACGAACCGTATCGAGAACGGCATCGCCCAATGCCTGAGATCTCTGGCGCTCGACCGGAATCTGGCCGATGCCCACGGGTTCATCGGCCTCGGCAAATATCAGTCCGCCCGTTGCGAGGAAGTCGAGGGTCACATTCAGGAGGCGCTTCGGCTGTCCCCGCGCGATACGCGCGCCTTTCTGTGGTACATGTTTGTCGGGCTGGCCAAGCTGGGCATCAAGCAAGACCATGAAGCCATCGGCTGGTTTCGCCGCAGCCTCGAACTCAACCGCAATCACGCGCTGTCGCACTTTCACTTTGCGACCGCCCTGGCGCTGGTGGGGGAATTGAAGGAGGCGCGATCGATCGCCGAAGCAGGACTTGCCCTCGATCCCGGCTTCACGATCCGCCGCTACCGCATCAACGCCAAGGGTGACAATCCGGTATATCTCGCTCGGCGCCAGCGCTACTTCGAGGGCTTGCGCCTCGCCGGCGTGCCGGAGGGATGACTAGAAGCGCACGATAGGATCGGCGGCGGCGTGTGCGCGCGAGGTCGGACCAAAGCGATTACTGCCGGCCTTGTTTCGAAGGGCCAGTCTGGCTGCCAGAACCAGTCGTTTGCTCACCCCCCGGTTGGCCCGGGGGATGCGCAGAGGCGCCCGGCTTGTCTTGGTCGGCGACGTATCCGGACGCGCCTGAATTGCGTGTCTTGGCTCCTTTATCTGCGTCGCGCTGCATCTGCTCGTTGGGCTCGCTCGTCTTGAGCCCTTTGTCTACGTCAGTGCGCATCTCGTCCTTGGTTTGGTCACTAGGCGCGGCCTTTTGCTGTTGCGCCGTTGCTTGGAAGGCAATTGCGCTTCCGGCAACTACAATCATCGCGAGAGTAACGGTACGCATGCTTCGTCTCCAGTGCGGTGCCCTATCCCGCTCAACGCGCCACCTTTCCCAACGTTCGTGGTCCCGATCGCTATTTTCAAAAGGGCTGGCGATCAGACAGGGCTCCGGACATGCCTGACCTAACGATTAAACATCAGCTTTTGGCGCCTAAGACCCACATCTGGAGGCACGACTTCAACGAAGCGGATGCCTCTGTCAAATCTGCGCCAAGGCCGTTTGAATGAAGCTTTCGACCTTCGGCAGGGTGTAGCGGCGGCCGGCATAGACAAAGTAGTAGGTCCAGTTCTGGTATTGCTTCGGCCGCCATTGCGACAGGACCGGACCGAGCTTGCCGGCCGCCGCTGCGTCCCGGACCAGGAAGTCCGGAAGCCAGGCGATCCCCTCTCCCAGCACGACCAGCGCCGCCACCACTTCGAGGTCATCGACGTAGGTCCGCCCGTTCAGCTGAAGCTCGAAATCGGACCTGCCGTTCGTCAGCATGACCGTCCTCAGAACAGGGTGAGCCAGGAACGCGGCGTTCACGAGATCGCGCGGATGGCTCGGCTTGCCGAATTTCTTCAGATATTTCGGCGACGCCCACAGGTTCGAGTCCGTCTCGATGAAGCGCCGCGCGATGAGCGAGGAATCCTTCAGCGCGCCGGCCCAGCGAATGGCGAGATCGACACCTTCCTCCACCAGATCAACAACCCGGTTGGTCAGGATCAACTCGAGCGACACGTCCGGATATCTCGCGGTGTAGGCCTGCGCGATGCGCGGCAGAAGAACATGTCCGAGATCGATCGGCGCCGTCACTTTGAGGACGCCGGACGGTTTCACCTTCGCCGACTGCAGAGCGGCCTCGCCCAACTCGATCTCGCGCGCCGCGATCGCGCAATGATGGAAGTATTTCTCGCCGACGTCGGTCATGCGCAGCTTGCGCGTCGTGCGCTGGATCAGGTTTACGCCGAGACGCTTCTCCAATCCCGCTACCTTGGCGCTGACTGTCGTCTTGGGCATGCCCAGACGCTTCGCAGCGGCGGCGAAGCTACCAGCTTCCACGACTCTCACGAAGACCGTGACTGCGTCCATAGCGGCATTGTCCAAAATCCTGTGCGGTCATTCCCGATTTTGCCAGCTAGTGGACAGTTTGGCGAGCGTCCAGATTGCAGCGCACGGCGGCAGGGATCGCCCGCCGGTCGATCTGGACCGATCCGTCTCGAGGAGAGCCACCCATGGACGGGACTCATTCGTTGGCGCAGGCCGCAAATCTCTTCCTCTTCGAGGATCTCGAGGACGGCAGCAGGGCAAGCACGCTCGCAAAAAGCGAGCTGACCGCGCTACGCGCGGTTGCCCATTGGATCAGGGAATTTGTCGCCAAACCGCACAAGGATCTCGGCCGCGCCGGGCCGGTGTGTCCCTTCGTGCCGGCGGCCCGCGAGCGCAGGACGCTCTGGCTGGCGCCCGAGCAGACCACTGGCAGAAGCCAGGCGGATGTCATCGAGGCCCTCAACGGCTACAGGATGTTGCTTCAGGAGCCTCGACCGGTCGATGGCGAGAAGCCAAACTACCAATCGATCGTCGTCGTCTTCACGGATTTGACGACGGACCGCGCAAAGGCATTCCTCGACGACGTCCTGCGCCAGTGCCGTTCCTGCTCTTGAGGCACGCGGTCGTCAGCGACTGGAAATTCTTTCTGGACTCCGAGGACTGGCTCGGCCTTTGGGCCAGTCGCCATCGGGAGTCCGGCATCCACGCCTTGGCTCAAGAGCTGCGCAGTCTGCCCTGGCGCGTCAGCCGCAACTGACGCGGTCATTCACCAACAACGACCCTGTACTCATTGGAGCAATGCCATGCCTTTCGCCAGAACCTGCATTGCGTCGGCAACTGCGACCGCCATGCTCGCCGCGAGCGCCCTCGCCCAGACCGCGAAGGACATCCGCGGCGCCTCGCCCTACATCGCGGTCGAACACGAGCCCGCGCCCAGGCTGATCGTGGATCCTCCGGTTCCGGAGGCGCTGGCGCAGGGTGTGTTCTGGGCGCAGTACCGCGTGGAGAACCTGCGCATCGTGCAGGTCTTCGGCGCAGGCGCCCGTCAGGTATCTCCGCGCGTCGGGCATCTGCACATCACCGTCGACGATCTGCCGTGGTGGTGGGCGGACGCAAGCGACAACAATACCGTCGACATCGCCGGGCTGCCTGCCGGTCCGCACAAGGTCACGATCGCCTTGGTCGATCCTGATCACAACGTCTTCCCGGGCCAGACCACGACGCTGTCGTTCACGGTGCCCGGGCACGAAAATATGGGTCACGCCGGCCACGGCAAGTAGCTGGATCGGATCATTTGAACCAGCTAATCGCACTCGACACGTCGAGCGCCCTAACCGATCGGGAGAATTCCATGCTCAACGGAAAGACTGCACTCGTTACCGGAGGCACTTCGGGCATCGGCCTTGCCACTGCGAAGCAGTTGCACGCCAATGGCGCGCGGGTCGCCATCACCGGCCGCGAGGCAGATGCCCTCGAGCGCGCGCGCAAGTTCGTTGGTGCCGACGTGCTGACGCTGCAGACCGACGTGCTGTCCAGCGCAGCTCTTCAGAAGATGGCTTCGGACGTGCGGAAAGCCTTTGGCGCGCTCGACGTCTTCTTCGCCAACGCGGGGGTCGCCTATGTCACGCCGCTGGCGACGACCAGCGAGACGCAATATGACGCTCTGATGGACACGAATGTCAGGTCCGTATTCTTCTCGGTCCAGGCGATCGAGCCGGTCATGCGGGATGGCGGCTCCATCATCCTGAACACGGCCTGGCTGAACCAGGTCGGCGTGCCTGGGCGCGCCGTCCTGTCGGCATCGAAGGCCGCGGTGCGCTCGTTTGCCCGGACCTTGTCGGCCGAGCTGCTTGGCCGGCGCATTCGGGTCAACGCGGTCAGCCCTGGCCTGATCGAGACGCCCATCCTTCGCGGTGTCGGTCAGTCCGAACATCCCGGTCAGACCGAAGCACAGTTTCGCGACTATCTCGCCGGTGCCAGCAAGCTCATCCCTCTCGGGCGCCTGGGACGTCCCGACGAGATCGCCGCAGCGGTGCTGTTCCTCGCCAGCGACGCCTCCAGCTACATGCTCGGATCGGAAATGGTCGTCGACGGTGGGTTCGCAGAACTCTAGGGGCGGTCGTCAGGCGGTGTGCTTTCTAGACGGCACGGTTATTCGGGCAGCCCAGCCTGCCGCAGTCCTTCTTCATATCGCGCGACGTCCTCGGCACGTCGATAAGGGCCGAGCACGTCCTTGAGATTGGACAGGCGCAGCGTGGGGCTCAGGTCTCGCAGCCGGGCCATTGCCTTGTTTGCTTGCTCCGGCCGACCCGCCATTGCGTTGCTTGCGGCAGCGATACGTAATCCAGGCCGATAATCCGGACTGCACTGCAATGCCATTGCCGCCCATGATGCCGCTTCGTCATAGCGGTCCAAGAAGAAATGTGCGTACGCGGTTCCAGCTCGCATTCCCATCAGCCACGGATCAAGTGGGCTGAGGCGAATGGCACGTGCAAAGCGTTCGATTGCCGATTCCGGCTCGCCGAGCCAGATCTTGACCCAGCCGCCGAAATGCCATGCCTCAGCCAAATTGGAATTGAGCGCAA
The DNA here is from genome assembly GCF_000473125.1 of Bradyrhizobium genosp. SA-4 str. CB756. Lineage (NCBI taxonomy): Bacteria > Pseudomonadati > Pseudomonadota > Alphaproteobacteria > Hyphomicrobiales > Nitrobacteraceae > Bradyrhizobium > Bradyrhizobium genosp. SA-4. Next base: position 3,569,771 of record NZ_KI421499.1, read on the forward strand.
GCGCGCGATCGACCAGGCCTGCGCCGACCCCGACATCCCCGACAACGAAGGCTAAGGCATTCCCGCTAGCGGAGAGCGCGATCGCGTCATCCTTGCCCAACTCGACTGCCCGTTGGGTCAGTCTCTTCACTTCGGCAATCGCTTTCGCCGTGTCCGGAATCCAGCCATTGATCCTGGCAGTGAGGTAGCAAGAGGCTGCACGACCGTAGGCGGTGGCAAATTCCGGGTCGAGCTCGATCGCGCTGTTGAACAGGCGCAATGCCTCACCGTTTGCCTGCCGGTTACCAAACTGATGAAGCCGGGCCAGACCGCGCAAATAGAGGGAATAGGCGTCGAGACTGGCGGTCGGCTTGCGCTTGGCGCGCTCGATCTCGGCTTTTTCCACCGCAGGCGCGATCGCCCCGACGACGCTCTCAGTCACCTGGTCCTGCAAATCGAAGATGTCGCCGAGCTCGCCATCAAACCGATCGGCCCAAATATGTGCTCCGGTAGCGGCGTCGACGAGTTGTCCCGTAATGCGCACTCGGTTTGCCGCCTTGCGAACGCTCCCTTCCAGGACGTAGCGCACTCCAAGCTCGCGCCCGACCTGCTTCACGTCGACGGCCCGCGCCTTGTAGGTGAAGCTGGAGTTTCGGGCGATGACGAATGGCGCCTTGAAACGGGACAGCGCCGTGATGATGTCCTCGGCCATTCCATCGGCGAAGTATTCCTGTTCCGGGTCGCCGCTCATGTTCTGAAACGGGAGCACGGCGATGGACGGCCTGTCGGAGGGAGGCAGGACCTGAGGTTGGCTTGCCGCGGAAGGGTCTTGATCAGTCAACCGGACCCGCCACGCTTGCATCGGCTCAGCGATATTCTTGAGGGACTGCTGTCCGATATCATCGCAGGCGATCTCGACCTTGCCTCGAACCTGCCGATAGGCATCATCGGACATGCAGACCCCGCCCGGTTCCGCGAGGCCTTCAAGCCGGGCAGCAATATTGACGCCGTCGCCGAAAATATCATCGTCGTCAAAAATGACGTCACCGACGTGAATGCCGATGCGGAATTCGATCCTTTGATCCTGCGGCTCGGCGGCGTTTTGCTCGGCCAGGCTGCGCTGGATTTCAATAGCATAGCGCACCGCATCGACGGCACTGGCAAACTCGATCAGCATCCCGTCGCCCGTGGTCTTGACGATGTTACCGCGATGCGCCGCGATGGTGGGATCGACAAGCGCTGTCCTAATCGACTTGACCTGGGCAAGGGTACCTTCTTCGTCGGCACCCATCAGCCGACTATATCCCGCGATGTCCGCCGCAAGAATAGCCGCCAGTCGCCGCTCCACGCGCTCTTTGCTCAAGACGCACCTCGGCCAGCAAAGATAATCATTTAGCAGAAAAACACGCCGATGTCCGATTGCTCAATGTCCGAGACGGGTCACTGCAGACAAACGCAGCCCGGTTCGGTGTACGCATTGCTTTGGAAGCGGACGCGACTTCCATACGGCGCTCACCCTACGCCCGCCGCACCAGCTCGAGCGATGCCGCTACGCGCAGGCCGCGCTTGCCGGCGCGCGCGATCAGCCGCGCGGCAAGAGGCCGGCCTGACTTCAAGAAGAGCCGCGCGCAGTATTGATCTTGATCAATGGCCTGCCAGGCGATCGCTGAACTCGATGGCCTTCCAGCCCATGAGGTCCTGTTGCGGCGCAGCAGAGCCGCACGAACGTCACAGCGGCTGCAACGTGGCCTACCGGAGGGAGCATTGATGAAGCACTGGCTGCCCGGCCTCGAGACAATTCGCCGGTATGAGGCAGCCTGGCTTCCGCACGACGTCTTTGCAGGTCTCGTCCTTGCGACAATGCTGGTCCCGGTCGGCATTGCCTATGCAGCCGCATCGGGCCTGCCCGGCATCTATGGCCTTTACGCAACCATCGTGCCGCTGCTGGCCTACGCGTTGTTCGGCCCAAGCCGCATTCTCGTCCTCGGACCAGACTCGGCACTGGCAGCAATCCTCCTGGGCGTCATTGCTCCGCTCGCTCAGGGCGATCCCATGCGCGCCGTGACCCTCGCCGGCATGATGGCGATCGTCTCGGGGACGGTTTGCATCCTGGCAGGCATCGCGCGTCTCGGCTTCGTCACCGAGCTTCTCTCCAAGCCGATCCGCTACGGATATATGAACGGAATTGCGCTGACGGTCTTGATCAGCCAGTTGCCGAAGCTGTTCGGCTTTTCCATTGACAGCGAAGGACCGTTGCGGAGCCTTTGGGCGATCGCCAGCGCGATCCTTGCCGGAGAGATAAACTGGGTCGCGTTCGCGATCGGGCTCGCCACGTTGATCGTGATCCTGCTTCTCAAGAACAGCAAGCTGCCGGGCATCCTGATTGCGGTCGTCGGGGCCACGATCATCGTTGGAGCGCTGGATCTTGGAACGCAGCACGGCGTCAAGGTGCTGGGTCCCCTTCCTCAGGGGCTGCCGGCTTTCGTCATCCCGTGGATCACCACCGGCGACATCGTTTCAGTGGTGCTCGGCGGCTGTGCAGTCGCGATGGTCTCGTTTGCCGATACCAGCGTACTTTCACGTGCCTTCGCCGCGCGATTGGGAGATCGGGTCGATTCCAACCAGGAAATGGTCGGGCTTGGGGCCGCCAATCTGGCGGCCGGATTTTTCCAGGGGTTTCCGATCAGCAGCAGCAGTTCGCGGACCCCTGTCGCCGAAGCCGCCGGCGCCCGCACGCAACTCACCAGCGTCGTCGGCGCACTTGCCATCGCCTTGCTGCTGCTTGTCGCGCCGAATCTGCTTCAGCATTTGCCGACCGCCGCATTGGCCGCGGTCGTCATTGCGGCGGCGCTCGGCCTTTTTGAGATTGCCGACCTCAAGCGGATCTATCGCATCCAGCGCTGGGAATTCTGGCTGGCGATCGTCTGCTTTGTCGGTGTCGCCGTGCTCGGAGTGATCCAGGGAATCGGTCTTGCGATCGTCCTCGCGATTATCGAATTCCTGTGGGATGGTTGGCGCCCTCATTCCGCGATATTGGGGCGTGCCTACGGCGTGAAGGGCTATCACGACATCACGCGATATCCGGATGCACGGCTGATCCCCGGGCTCGTGCTGTTTCGCTGGGATGCGCCGTTGTTTTTCGCCAACGCCGAGTTCTTCAGGGAACGCATCCTGCATGCAGTTGCGACCTCACCGACGCCGGTGCGCTGGCTGGTCGTCGCCGCAGAGCCGGTGACCAGCGTCGATGTAACCGCCTGCGACGTGGTGGCCGAACTGGACCAGACGTTACACGCGGATGGTATCGAGCTCTGCTTCGCCGAGTTGAAGGATCCCGTGAAGGACAAGCTGAAGAGATTTGGCTTGTTCGCGCAATTGGGAGAGCATTACTTCTTCCCGACCATCGGCGTCGCCGTCTCCCGTTATCTCGAGATCAACAACGTCGAGTGGGAGGACTGGGAAGACCAGGCTGTGCAGGCCTCGGAGCCAGTCGCGAGCCGAAATGCCAAATCCGGCCCTTAGCCGAGAGTTTGAGCCCTTTCGTGCGGCGATGGGCAGACCCGGCTTCAATGTCGTCCTCCGAAAACAAGGCGGGGTAGAAATCACGCAATCTTGCGACTTCAGCGGCGGACCGGTATTTGAAGTCCCGTGGGATTTTGCGACCAATGTGCATGCCGTGCCGTCGTACGAACTTGCCTTCACAACGACAGCTGCCTTTCACAATCACGAAGGACCCCATCATGCCGGACAAGTCTGCAAAAGGCATTGATCGCCGCGATCTCATGATGGCATCCGTTGCCACGGTCGGCGCCGCGGCCGCCATCGTCGTCAACGCTGGTGCCGCGAATGCCCAGGGCGCGGCGACACCCCCTGCAAATCCGGCATCAAGAACGGTCTATACCGGCGATGTTATCGAAGGCAAAAAGGTCGTCAGCGCGCTCGACGTCAACGACCTGGAGCCCGGCAAGAAACACCTTCTGTATTTTCAGGGCGTTGAGATGCCAACCGGACAGCACTGGTATGTGTCTGTGACGGTCGCCAAGGGAGCAAAGCCGGGCAAACGCGGCGTCCTGACCAGTGGCGTGCATGGCGACGAGATGAGTTCTGTGCATACGGTCCAGACCGTGATGAGCCAACTCGACCCGGCGCAGATGTCGGGCACGGTCATGGCGGTCACCGACGTGTCCCGTCCGGCCCTGGAAAGCATGCAGCGCAGATGGCCCAATCAGGGCCGAGGCGTCGATCTGATCGACATGAACCGGGAGTGGCCCGGGAACGAGAACGGCGCCACCGCACCCAGCCGACACGCCGGCCTTCTGTTCAACCGGCTGCTGCGGCCGAACGCCGACTTCGCGATCGACTTCCACACAGGGACAACCGGATTCGAAGTCACCGCATTCAATATTGGCGGGATGGATGTGCCCGAGGTCAAGGCGATGGTGGAGCTCTATCCCGTCAGCCAGATTTTCGACAATCATGTCTATCCCGGCGTCCTGCACAACGCGTTTATGGACGTGGGCATCCCGTCCTTCACGCCGGAAATCGGCGCTGCGCGCGTCCTGGATCCCGAGATGATCTCGCTCTTCGTCGAAGGCACGATGAACGTCCTCAAGCATCACGGCATCGTTGCCGGGCCAATGGGACGTACAGGAAAGAACGTGACTGTCTTTGTCGGAGACAGCGCATACCCGATCCTGGCCACCGCGGGCGGTCTCGTTGAGCATTTGGTCAAACTCAACGACAAGGTCAAAGCCGGACAGAAGGTTGCCATCCAGCGCAATAGCTTCGGCGAGGTGGTTGCGGAGTACATAAGTGCCGTAGCCGGAGAGATAACGGGCCAGCGCAGCGACGCAATGTCCGAGCCGGGCAACCCCTTGGTATTCATCCTTTTCAACAAGCCGGGGCCGAAGGACGTTCAGGTCTATCCCGAGTAGTTGCTGCATCGACCTCGGGCACGGTGACGCGACCTTCACTGTGGCCGCTCACGAGGCTCATTCGTCCCTGGTCAATGTCGCCTATTGGCCCCACAGCCGACCTTTTAGGAAAGCCCGCCGACTGTCAGCTATTGACCCGAAGCGGACCTCCAAGGTGACGCACGCTCATTCTCTCCCGCAATTATCGCTCACGGTCCTCTGCAAAGTGCTAGACTTTTCCCGTCTACCGCCGTGGCAAGTCTGGCCGTTCGGAGGGCGTTGTGACCGAGCAGCGGGTTCAAAGGCGACTAGCGGCGATTTTGGCTGCCGACGTGGTCGGTTACTCTGCGTTGATGCAACGCGCTGAGGAAGCCACCTACGCCGAGTTCGAGCGGCTGAAGCGCGAAGTAATCGAGCCTGGCCTCTCCCGCCACGACGGGCGACTGATCAAGACCACGGGCGACGGCGCCTTGGCCGAGTTCGCAAGTCCGTCGGCTGCGGTGCGATGTGCGGTGGAGATTCAGGAAAGGATCGCGTCGGGCCGAAGCTCCCTTAAGCTGCGCATTGGGGTCAATCTCGGGGAGGTTATCGTCGGGGCTGACGGCGACCTTTTTGGCGACGGGATCAACATCGCGGTCCGGCTGGAGGGGGTCGCCGATCCGAGCGGCATCCTGATCTCCGAAAAGGTGTATAGCGAAGTCGAAGGCAAGCTGGACGTTGGCTTCGAGGACCGGGGCGAACAGCCTCTCAAGAACATCGCCAGGCCAGTCCGCGCTTTTGCTATACGCGCGGGAGCGCATAGCCCGCTAAGCGATAGGCTGAGTGCTGCCCCACCACTTCCGGACATACCCTCCATCGCCGTGCTGCCGTTCGAGAACATGAGCGGCGACCCCGAGCAGGAGTATTTTGCGGACAGGATGGTTGAGGATATCACTACGGCGCTTTCGCGGTTCAAATGGCTGTTCGTGATCGCCCGCAATTCCAGCTTTACCTACAGGGGCAAGGCGGTGAACGTGAAGCAGGTGGGACGCGAGCTTGGCGTCCGCTATGTCCTTGAGGGGTCTGTGCGCAAGGCCTCAGGGAAAGTTCGCATTGCAGGGCAGTTGATCGACGCGACTACAGGGGCGCACATCTGGGCGGATCGGTTCGAGCGCGACCTGACAGACGTTTTCGCGCTTCAGGACGAAGTGACGGTCGCCGTCGTCTCGGCCATTCAGCCAAAGATTATTCAAACAGAAATCGCATTGGCGGCGCGGCGGCGGCCGGAGAATCTCACTGCGTATGATTATTATCTCCGCGCTCTGCCGCAGTCTTACATGGCGACCCGCGAAGGGTTGGCCGAGGCGATCAGGTTGGCTCACCGCGCCTTGGAACTGCACCCTCGGTTCGGCGGTGCCGCGACTCTGGCAGGTCTCTGTTACATGCGAAACGTCATTATCGGCTATGCTGACGATCCCCAATTCGACCGCAGGGAAGCCGTTCGGCTTTCTCGCTTGGCATTGAGCTTCGACGATAGTGATCCAGACACGTTAGCAGCGGCTGCTGTAATCTCGGCGTTCATGGTCAGCGATATTGAAAGTGCGCCCGAAATGGCAGACCGGGCGGTCGCGCTCAATCCCAATTCATTTGGCGCATGGTCGGCCAGAGGCTGGGTCTGTAGAGCTGCGGGACTACCGCAGGAAGCGGTCCAGAGCTTCGAACGTGCCATTCGCATGAACCCAATAGATCCGCTGCTACATCCGTCGTTTGTCGGGATGGGCATAGCCTTGATCGAGCTTCGTCGCTTTGACGAGGCCATCGTCGCAGGCAAGAAAGCCCAACGCCAGAAATCCTCCTTTTGGCCAGCTTACTGCTGTCTCGCGTCCGCTTTCGCCCATCTCGGGCGCGAGACAGAGGCCCATGAGGCGGTGGCGCGTCTGCTTGAGTTCGATCCCGCCTTTACAATATCAGCGTTCATCGCGCGGGGCGGGCAATCAAACGCGAAGCTGATGATTGAGGGGCTTCGGAAAGCGGGGTTGCCCGAGTAGCTCTCCAACTGCGATGAGGTGATGGAAGAGCGGTTAATTTGCTGCGGTGCACGTTGCTGACCTTCGCTCGGAGAGCCGAAAAGTCTTCTTCCGGGAGATGAGCCGACCAAGGTGAAGCAGCCCGCCAAGGGCAGCTTGTGACCCATAGCTGCGTTGGCGTTCGTTCCCGCGACGCCTGCAAGGGACCCGAAACATACGATTCAGTCCATCGGTCGAGAACGGTTGGCGGTCGTCAGATGAACCAACTGAGCAAGATTGCTGGTCGTGCATTTGCGCGCCAAAGGCGGCATCCATGCGCTACGGGGAAGCCGACCGCCTGCCTCGAAAGCACAGACATCCGCCTGCCGGGTCGGCGTCAAGCGTGCGAGTTAACCATCGACTTCGATCCAATTTTAATAAGACAACAGGACTGCTTGTTAATGCGAGCCGGGCAAATCAACGTTGCAGATGTTGCCGTTTTCCGGACGTCGGCGGGACCGGGAAGCTGACTCATGGAGCGCGAACGCAATCGCTGCGGTCGTTCGATGGGAAGTAGCCTTCTCACCCGGAGCATCTCGCCATGATGATCGAACGTCGAGCAATGGAGCGCATACCGATCAACCGGGCCGCGCGGCTGTCATTCGATGGAATTCGTGGGACGCCTCCATGCGTGGTGCGCGACATAAGCGCCCTGGGGGCCTGTATCTCCACGCCGTACTACATATTTGCGAATGAGTTTGTGCTGTCGTTCGAAGGCCATTCCGGAATTTTCATCTGCCGCGTCGTGTGGAGAAAGGCGACGCTTTGCGGCGTTTCCTTTCTCCTGCGTCGTCGCTCGCCGAAATTGGCGAACGATTCTGGCGAACCCGCAAACGTGGTGCGACTTGTTCGCCAGATCGTGTGACGTTGGGACGGGCCTGGCTTCCGCTGTTGGCCCGTTGCAGACCAAGCTGCCGGGCTCTCCGACGGTCAACTTCTGACCCGTAGCGGAAGTTCGTGGGACGCCTCCCAAGCTACGGCGCCGTACCAAGTGCTCTTATTGATGCGATGACCGTCCTAGCGCGCTCGGGGTCGAACCAGCCAAAGCCCAGGTGTACGGACTCAGCCCATTCGAGATACTTCCCTCATCGGTCGTATTGTCGCGAACCATGGCAGCGATAGTACCAACATAGCCATCGTATTCATCGGCAGGGCACCCGCCAATCGGATCCCACTGCTGGTTCAGAATATCTCTGACGCGACCGCGCCAGACACGAGAAGCTCGTTTGTCTATCGCCATAGACCGATCCTCAAGTTGAGTGTGGCATCTTTCTTATCGGAGCAAGTTTGCCAAGTCCGCTCCTCGCCCCGTTTGCAGCGGGCCGAGACGGTCTGATCATGTCTGGAGGTGCAAGCTGGAAAGAGCGGCGCTTGCCCAAAGTCAGGCGATTGAGCCAAAGCAGACGACGTCCGCATCGGCTGCGGTTACGGATATCAACCAGTACCGCGATTGATAAACTTCGATCTGCTCGGCAAGCCTTTCTTTGGAGCCGGCCAGTAAAACGGCAACGCGCGAAGGATAATGTCCATGTACCTCCTCACCGCCTGTCTTGTCGTGATTGTCCTGAGTGCCGCGGTATCGTTTCGTCGCTCCAGGTCTCTATCGCGCGACGCGCGAGGACGCTTAGCAGCAATTTGGCCCGTATTCTGCGCGGGAGTTTTTGCGCTGGGACTGATCGGCTTTGAACGTGCTCAAGGCAGTCAAGGCGTCGGTCCCTTCACCACGACCGATCTCCTCTTGCTTGTTGTTTCTTTCTTTAGTGGTTGGTTTCTTGGCGCCCTCGCGGGATGGATTTGACGACCGATTGGCCGTCCCGACCGTGGCATCAGCTTGTTCACGTCCGCTTGTGGCCCGTGCTGACCTTGGCTCAGAGCGCTGGAGACCTGCTTCCTGAAGGTGACCCCAACAGTGGCATGCATGCTGGCCAGAGCAGCCAATGACCCTGAGGACGCCGATACAGCGGAACCGCCATCGCAATGATCGGTACTGTGGTGCGGATGCGGCTTGCAGCTCAACTGACACGGCGTTCGCTTACGAGGCAAACAGACGGAAAAATCGTTCCGAAGTTGGTCAGCAGCGCTGTCGAGTGCGTCTTTGCCGCAACAGCCAGTGAGAAATGCGAGCCGTCTGACCTCACGCCTTCGTTGTGGCAAATCCAAAAGATAAATCGATCCAGGGCCCGGGCTGAACATTGGGGATCTGTGGTTGGATCGATTGGGGGAACCGTGGCCGCGCGGCTGGCGACACTGAAGATTTGGCAGGCAGGCTGTATCGCTGGTGCGTTGACAGCGACTTCGCTTGCCGCGATTGGTCAACTCGCGGTACCGCGCCCAAGCGCCGCAACGCCGAATGCAAGAGTGGCTGATGCATTCAGCGGCATCCCGCCGAATGTGACGGCGGTCCTGACAAATGCCGGCGCCGCGTTTCCGGCCCCGGCCATCGAAACGAAATTCGATACAGGATTATCGGCTAATGCGATCGTTGCGGCGGGATTCAGCGCCGCGGCCCGGGACTCGGTGCCGCCATCCGATGTAACCACTTCTCAAGAGCCAATGTTGCAGGTCGCCAGCCTTGAGGCAGCGCCGCCCGAGAACTCGGCAAAGCTACAGCAGGACGGGCCGCCCGTTGCTTCGCCCAATCCGGCCGAAGGCAAACCGTCGTATCTCAAATACTACGTCTACTCGGAAATTCCGCCGCCGGAGAAACCCGCGAAGATCGCCTTGTCGGCGTTGAGCGGCGTTCCGCTCGGAACGCCCGTCCAGGAGATCGAACGTGCAGCCGAAGCGTTCGATGTCGATGTCAATTTCATGAAGGCGGTCGCCAAAATCGAATCCGATTTCAATCCCAAGCAACGCACCGGCTCCTATATCGGCCTGTTCCAGCTGAGCAAGTATGAGTTCAGCAAATACGGATCGGGCGACATTCTCAATCCTCGCGACAACGCTATGAGTGCGGCCTACAAGTTTCTCAGCGAGGCTGCGCTATTCGAAATAATGACGCACAAGAAGCCGACCTTTTCCGACCTTTACCTGATCCACCAGCAGGGCTGGGAAGGAGCCGCCCAACACATCAGCAGTCCGCAGCGGATTGCCTGGAAGTCGATGTGCGCAACCCGGGAGGGCTCGGCGAAGGGCGAGCGATGGTGCAAGCGCGCTATCTGGGGGAACACGCTGCCTGCGGTCAAACGCGAATGGAAGTCGGTCGATAGTCTCACCTCGGGTGCGTTCGTGGCAATGTGGCGGGACCGCGTCGACACGCTCTATGCCCGCTATCCTGTGCTAACTGCGGCGGCCGAACGCGCGAGATAGGACGGCTGGCACTACCCACACGCACACCTCTGGGTCCACATTCGTTTCGTCGAGATGCTGTGTCGGCAATCTAGTTTCCGGCGCCGGGTAAGTTCGCGCTCCGCTACGAGACTGGGTGGTTGTTCGGCTCCGGCGGCCGGACCGACCCAACACCTCGACCAGTGCCGCTCCACGGCCCGGACTCTTAGATTATTCACAGGCAATCACGCCCGCTTCTGGCCCGTTGCTGACGTTGCAGCGAAGCTCGCCAGCAGTCAGCTTTTGACCGAGGCTGTGCAGCTTGATGCAAACTCAAAAGCCATGCGCCAACGTCGCGTCGGTCCATCGAAGCGACACTGGGCTGACCTTGTTTGCGGAGGGTATTCCGAGAGGCACTGGGACTTCGCCTTCTGGCCCTCAGCCGACCTTTTAGGAAAGCCCGCCGACTGTCAGCGATTGCCCCCGAGCGGACATCACGTTCGCCGCCTACACGATTGAAGTACACCGCGCAGCGAAGATCCGCACCCCTTCGGCCAGTCCCTTGAGCGCATAAACGCCACGATCCTCGAAGGAGAGACCAGAACCCGCAACCAGATCCCTGAGCACACTCGACGCTAGGATCTCCCCCGGGGCAGCCAGTTGAGCAACGCGAGCTGCGACGTGTACGGCAATCCCGCCAATATCATTCGGCAAAATCTCTATCTCTCCGGTGTGCAGACCGGCCCGAACTTCCAGGCCCAGGTCGCGCACGGTTTGACGGACAGCCGCGGCGCAACGTACTGCACGGGCGGGACCGTCGAACGTTGCAACAAACCCATCGCCGGTCGTCCTGATTTCCTTGCCACGAAATCGAGCGATCTCGCGACGCACGCTCGAGTCGTGCCTGACCAAAAGGTGGCGCCATTCGCGGTCGCCAAGGGAACACACGCGCTCTGTCGAACCAACAATATCGGTGATCAATACAGTCGCTAAACAACGTTCCATTTCGGAATGAGAGCGCGACCCGGTCAAGAACTCTTCTATCTCGTCGAGAATGCGTTGTGAGTCTCCTGCGCAGAACAGGTGATCACTTCCCGACAACTCGACGTAGCGCGCACCGGCAATGTGTGTGGCCAGATAACGGCTCGCCTCGACATCCACCCGCGGGTCATCTGTTCTGTGCATTATCAACGTGGGTACGTGAATGACGGGTAAGACGCCGCGGATATCAATTTCGCTGTTCATCCGCATGAGTGTCTTCACGTCCGACGGGCTGGCGCCGAGGCGCTCGAAGCGCGCCCACCAGTTGCGAAACGCCCTGTCTTGGGCAAGGCTCGGTGCAAACCCGGGAACAAGCGCTCCGCTCCCCCATGACTGTTCAACCTCTTCCAAGAAACTGGCAAGTTTATCCGGCGACATCACGGCCGTCGAAAATAGCCCATAAGAGCCATAGAGCATCAGAGCAAGGGTGCGGTCAGGATATGTGGCAGCGAACAGCAGTGACATCGGACCGCCCTCGGAAATGCCGAGGAATGCTGCGCGTTTCGAACCGACCGCGTCCATCACCGCACGCGCGTCATCCATTCGCTCCTCAAGCGTAGGAATTGCCGTAACCCGATCTGATAACCCGGTTCCGCGCTTATCAAAGCAGATCAAGCGAGCGAAGGAGGCGAGCCGTTCCATGAAGCCGGCCCAGCGAGGTTCATCCCAAACATGATCGACATGCGAGATAAATCCCGGTACCCAGACAAGATCGAGTGGACCGTTCCCAATGACCTGATACGCGATATGGACCTCGCCGCTTCTGGCGTATCGGGTTTCGGGAAGCATCACTAACCACTCTGGCTGATGCGATCGGAATTGAAGCTTTCACTATTTAGCACACGTCGCTAGTCGGCGCCCTCATTTCTCGATCAAGAGCGGGACATTCCGACGGCTCGTTCCACGTCGGATTTTGGCCCTTAGCGGACCAATCGCGGCATGGTGCGCCACGTTGGCTTTTGAACCATTACCATCGCAGTTGCGTTCTCGGCTCTGTTGTGTAGAAGGACGACGGGTGCTTACTGCATGAAGCAGTGACAGGTTAAGCGATGGTCGGGCCGCCACGCAGGATGCGTGTGCCCATGACAGATCAGCGGCCCGGCAGAAACCCTTCAGGGTCCCAATCTCTCGCTGAGCGAGCGCTCGCGACACTCCAGCACTTCCTACATGTCGAGGCGATCAGCGGGATTGTGCTGCTCGCGGCCGCGGCGGCTGCATTGCTGTGGGCCAATTCGCCATTTGCTCATTCGTATCATGATCTCTGGAACTTGCCGATTCCACTTCGCTTCGGCGCATTTGCCTTCGAAGAGCCGCTGCATTTCTGGGTCAACGACGCGCTGATGACGGTGTTCTTCCTCGTCGTCGGCATGGAGATTCGCCGCGAGATCCACGAGGGCACGCTGAGCCGGTTCGACCAAGCCATCTTGCCGGTGCTGGCGGCATTCGGCGGGGTCGTCGTTCCAGCGCTGATCTATCTGAGCTTCAACGCCGTTCCGGGGCGCGGCCACGGCTGGGCGATACCCACCGCCACCGATATCGCGTTCGCTGTGGGCGTGCTGGCGTTGCTCGGAAAATCGATTCCAGGCAACGTCAGAGTCTTTTTGCTGGCGCTTGCGATCATCGACGACATCATCGCGGTGCTCATTATCGCGCTGTTCTACACCAGCGGAATCGATCCCAGCGGCCTCGCGGTCGCGGCGCTCGGCGTTGTCATGGCGCTCGTCTTTCAGCGCCTCGGGATTGGCTCTGCCTATGTCTATGTCGTGCCGGCGTTTATCGTCTGGGCGGGGTTTCTGATGACCGGGGTTCATCCGACGTTGGCAGGGGTCGTACTTGGCCTGATCACGCCGGTGTGGTCGCTCCGTCCCGAGATCCTGCCGCCCGTTATCCGCGTGGAGACGGCGCTGCATCCGTGGGTGGCCTACGTCATCATGCCGATCTTCGCGCTGGCGAATGCGGGGGTCAGCTTCAAGGGCATGGAGCTGTCAGGTGGCCCTCAGCTCGTGACGCTAGGCGTTGCGCTTGCGTTGTGCGCGGGCAAGCCGATCGGCGTGATCGGTACGACATGGCTTGCGGTGCGCATCGGTTGGTGCCGCCTTGCGCCTGATGTCTCATGGTCGGGCGTCTGCCTCATCGGGCTCCTAGCCGGCATCGGCTTCACCATGTCAATCTTCATCGCCATGCTCGCGTTCACGGACGAAAAGTTATTGGATGCGTCGAAGTTTGGCGTGCTGTTCGGCTCGCTTATCTCTGTTACCTTGGGCCTTGGATGGGGGGCGGAATACGCTCATCGGCAACAAAAGGGTGAACGATGAAGGGGTCCGGTTGTGGCCCGAGACCGACATCCAGATGCACGACTTCAACGTCGCCTTGTGACAGCACAGCGGACGCGACGAAACCACCCGTAGCTTACGCCCGTCGCATCAGCTTGAGCGACGCCGCAAGGCGCAGGCTGCGCTTGCCGGCGAGCGCAATGCCTTCGAGCTCGCCGCTGTCGGCGGTGCAGGTCCCGGAGAAGCCGATCCCGACCTCGAGACCGCCAAACACGGGATTGTCGTCTTTCGCCGGCGTGTGCTCCTGGTTCAGCATCTCGCCTTTCCAGCGGCCGTCCGCCGAGGAATAGGAGCCGAGATAGTAGAAGAACGCATCGCCCCCGAGGATGCGGCCGTCCATCAGCAGCATCACGCCGGAGAGCCCGGCATCGACGCCGTCGAGCGCGCGGATGTGGATGGCGTAGAGCCCGTTGACGATGCCGTCGGGACCGACCGTGCCGCGCGGCGGCAGAGCCTCGTCGTCGAGCGGCGCGAGATTGGCCCAGAACACGTTGCCCGGCATCGGCTCCGCCCTGCCCTCGAACAGGATCGTCGATCCTTCGGTCCGGCCGCGAACCTTGATCGCAGCGATGTCGGTGCCCATCAACGGCTTGTAATTGGGATCGTCGTTGTGGCGCTCGGTGATGACCTCGCCTTCGATCACGCCGTCCCTGACCTCATAGGAACCGAGATGGGCGAAGGCGGAATTGCCGCCAAGCAGCTTGCCCTTGTGCATGCACATGATGCTGCGGCCGAAGGCGCCGCCAACGCCGTATTCAACCTTGTAGAGCCCGTCCAGCAATGTCATCGACCCGCAAAATCAAAAAAAGAATCGTGGGCTACCTAGCACCGGCGCCCGACCAAGGCCATCCGGCTTTTCCGCGCAGGGCGGCTCGCGGAACCCACTCAGGCATGGTGCCATCATGCCCCTGTTTTGCCCGACGGGTCAAGTTTTAATTCGGTAAATCCGTATCAGGCGATTTCAACCGCCTGGCTACTGTGCATGGGGTTGTTTCGATTTTCTTGTTCGCGCGGCGGGTCGCGCTTCAATGACGCTTGAAGTATTGCACCTCGCGCTCGTGCTTCTCGGCCGCCGCGCGGCTCTTGAACGTGCCGAGGTTGCGGCGCTTGCCGGTCTTGGGATTCACCTTGCGTGAATAGAGGCGATATTCGCCGGATGCGAGTTTGCGGATCATGGCTGCACCTCCCGCTCGTTGCGATGTCAACGGCCCGCACCGGCGCTGGTTCCTTGCGCTCGAAGCTCGGTCGAACCCGTTGGCGCCGGCGCGCGACAAAGAGGCATGACCCAGACAGAGCCATCAGCCGAACAGCAGATCGGAGAATTCATCGCCAGCGCGGCGAAGCAGCCGCTGCTCGATGCCGCCTTCGAACTGTGGCGCTGGCGCTATCGGCTCAATTCGATCGAGGGGCGCCCGACCGCCGAAGAGGTCCGCATCAATCGCACCCTCACGCCGCAGCAGATGTCCGAGAAATACCGCTACGACCGCGACCACGCCCATGAAGGGCCGATGTTCGGCTATCTCAAGCGCGCCCATCCGCGCGCCGATGACGATGCGATCCGGCGGGCCATCATCACCGCCGTCAAGTTCGAAGATGCCACCTTCGAGCACTTCAACTGGAACGGTGATTTCTGGGAATGCGTCGTGCGCGCGGTCGCGCGCGCGGCCGCTCGATATCCGGACTTTCTCGATACGACTTATCGCGACGCCCGCAACAACGTCGCCTACTACTACAAGTGAGCTAGAAGCACAGGGTCGTGACGAGCTGGCCCTGCTTGTTCTTGATCGCATAGGGACAGCGCAGCCGCTCCAGCGCCTTCTTGGCGTCCTCGTCGCCGAGAGCTGCGGCGCGCTCGTAATAGGCTTTTGCAGCGTCCTTGTCCTTGGGACCGCCGCGGCCTTCCTGCGCGAAGGCGCCCATCCGCTCCAGCGCGCCGGGATGGTTTTGCGCCGCCGCCTTCTCGAACAGCGCGCGCGCCGCGACGTCGTCCTTCTCGCCGCCATTGCCGCTCGCCAGCATCAGGCCGAGCTGGTACTGCGCCTCCGCATTGGTCTCGGCGGCCTTGCCGAGCAGCGCGCGCGCTTGCGCGGGATCGGCCGGCGTGCCGGTTGAGCCGCCGAGCGCGGCGAGATTGCTGACGCCGCGGGGATTGCCTGATTGCGCCGCCTTCTCGAACAGTTTTCGCGCCTGTGCTTCATCCTTGGCGACACCAGCGCCGGTGCCATACGCCACGCCGAGTTCGACCATCGCCGCGCTCGATCCCTTCTCAGCCGCCTTGCGCCAGGCAGCGATCGCCTCGTTCGTCTGGCGGTTGGCCGCATAGGCGCGGCCGAGCGCGAACATCGCCCGCCGCGAGGATGACGCGGCCTGCTTGCAAAACCTGATCGCGGTCGCGATGTCAGAGGGCGCGATATCAGTCACGCCTTTCACATCGGCCGGCTTGTCGGGATCGCTGGGATCGGCGGCGACCCTGTCGCACAGGACGAGATCAGCCGATTGCGCATGCGCCGCCAGCGGCGCCGCGAGCGTCAAGAGGATGGCAAGGAAATAGGTTCGCATGAACGCCACGTTGCGTCCCCGCCCCGGCAAATTCAAGGCTCGAGTCCCGATTGGCGCAACACGGGCACGACCTCCGGCGATGACAGGTAGCGGAGCAGACGATCCGCGCCCTCCGCATGCTGCGCGCTGGCGATGCGGCCGGCGGAGAACACGGCCGGCGTTTGCAGCTCATGCGGGACCGCGCCGACCACCTCGATGCCATCAACTTGCTTCAGCTCGCTGATCTGCTGCACGGCAAGATCAGCCTCGCCGCTGACGAGCCGCTCCGCCGTAAACCCCTGCTCGACGATGGTGGCCCTGGCGTTGATCTTCTCCGCGATCCCCATCCGCACGATCAGCTGGGCGAAGTAGACGCCGCTCGCGCCCAGCCGCGAATAGGCGACGGACCGCGCCGCGAGCAGCGTCGTGCGTAGCGCGGCTTCAGTTGCGATGTCGGGATGGGCCTGCCCTGCCCGCACTGAGATGCCGACGAAGGAGCGCGCCAGATCGGCTGCGCTGCCAGCGATCACGCGGCCCTCGCCGATCATCTCGTCGAGGCCTTCGCGCGTGAGGATCACGAGATCGGCGGCCTCGCCGTCGCGCAGACGCTTGAGCAGCGCAAGCGTCGGCGCGAAGTCCGCATCGACATGGCTGCCGCTGGCGGCCTCGAAGGCGGAGGACAGGCTGCGCATCGCGCCCATCAGGCCGAGCGTCGAGAGCATGCGAATTGTTTCCATGGGCAATTCCTAAGGGTGCGATCAGGCGCGGTGCATCAGCTTGAGCGCGGCAGTGAGGCGCAGGCTGCGCTTGCCGGCAAGGGCGGTCGCCTCCAGCACCGCCTCTTCGCCGTCATAGCGGCCGGAGAAGCCGATGCCGACCTCGTGGCCGCCGAAGATCGGATCGTCCTTCGCGGGCGTGTGCTCCTGGTTTAGGATCTGTCCCTTCCAGCGGCCGTTCGCGGCGGTGTAGCTGCCGAGATAGTAGAACGCGGCATCTCCGCCGAGGATGCGGCCCCCCTTGAGCAGCATCACGCCGGTGAGGCCGCCGTCGACGCCGTCGAGCATGCGCAGATGCACCGAATAGAGCCCGTCGACGATGCCGCCCTCGCGGACACCGCCGGCGATGGGGACCTCGTCTTCGGTGATCGGCGTCATCACCGACTGGAATGGCACGCCCGGCAGCTCCTTCAATTCGCCCTTGAAGCGATAGAGATTGCCCTCGGCCCAGCCCTTGGCGAGCAAGGTCGCATCGTCGGTGCCCGCCATGGCGCGGTAGTTCGGGTCGGGGTTGTGACGGACGGTCTTGATCACGACGTCGACGCCGTCGTCAGTCTTCTTGTAGGTGCCGATATGGGCGAAGGCCGAGTTGCCGCCGAGCATCTTGCCGTGGCCGGCATGCATCACGCTCCGGCCGACCGCGTCGCCGAGTTGAAACCGCACCTTGTAGAAGCCTTCAAACACCAGCCGTGTCCCCGGCCCTCGCGCGCATCCCGCTGGCACTCTATCCCGGTTTCGGCGGCGGTGGACAGATTTCAAGCCGGCATGACCGGCAGACCGCAAATGATGGACGTCATCAAAATGAAAAATCCGCCGGAGCTTGTCTGCTCCGGCGGATTGAAGACCAACCCGGGCCAGCCCCCCAGCCCGGACCGGGAGGATGTTAGGCCACGGCCTTCTTGTCGGTCGGCACGGACGAGATCGTCTTCAGGATCTGCGAAGCGATCTGGTAGGGGTCGCCTTGCGAGTTCGGACGGCGGTCTTCCAGATAGCCCTTGTAGCCGTTGTTGACGAAGGAGTGCGGAACGCGGATCGAAGCACCGCGGTCGGCCACGCCGTAGCTGAACTTGTTCCAGGGCGCGGTCTCGTGCTTGCCGGTCAGACGCTTGTCGTTGTCCGGGCCGTAGACGGCGATGTGGTCCATCAGGTTCTTCTCGAACGCGCCCATCAGCGCCTCGAAATACTCCTTGCCGCCGACTTCGCGCATATAGGCAGTCGAGAAGTTGGCGTGCATGCCCGAGCCGTTCCAGTCGGTGTCGCCGAGCGGCTTGCAGTGGAACTCGATGTCGATGCCGTACTTCTCCGTGAGACGCAGCATCAGGTAGCGGGCCATCCACATCTGGTCGGCAGCGGTCTTGGAGCCCTTGCCGAAGATCTGGAATTCCCACTGGCCCTTCGCGACTTCCGCGTTGATGCCTTCATGGTTGATGCCGGCAGCCAGGCAGAGGTCGAGATGCTCCTCGACGATCTTGCGGGCGACGTCGCCGACGTTCGAGAAGCCGACGCCGGTGTAGTACGGGCCCTGCGGCGCCGGATAGCCGGCGGTCGGGAAGCCGAGCGGACGGCCGTCCTTGTAGAAGAAGTACTCCTGCTCGAAGCCGAACCAGGCGCCGGCGTCATCGAGGATGGTGGCGCGCTTGTTGGACGCATGCGGGGTCTTGCCGTCGGGCATCATGACTTCGCACATCACCAGCACGCCGTTGGTGCGCGCGCCGTCCGGGAAGACGGCGACCGGCTTCAGCACGCAATCGGAGCTGTGGCCTTCGGCCTGCTGGGTGGAGGAGCCATCGAAGCCCCAGAGCGGAAGCTGCTCGAGCGTCGGGAACGACGCAAATTCCTTGATCTGGGTTTTGCCGCGCAAGTTCGGAGTCGGCGTATATCCGTCGAGCCAGATGTACTCGAGCTTATACTTGGTCATTGAGCCTCTCTGTAGATGATGCGAAAGGTGGGGTTGAGAGCCCCCGCACGTTTGTACCCGGCCATCATCGGCCGCCGCCTTATAAGCACGTTGCGTGCCAAATGGCCGCAGCCCGGGAGGTTTTCCACCACCGTCGGCCTCGGCCCGCTGGGGGCGGACTGTCCACAGCGACGTGCGTCATAGGCGCGCACCTTCGCGTGAAGCTGCACTGCAAAAATCCCGCGGAAAACGCCCGATTCTGAAGCATGCCGACCGTCGCCGGAGGTTGCCGATCAAACGCGCATCAACGTCCGGCAATTTTCGTAAAGCGATGGGCCCCTGCCTAGCAACCTTTGGAATGGCACAGGCGTTGATCATCCCGACGGTGCCTTAGGGGGTGCAGAGGGTCGCTTGCCCACAAATTAGGCTGCAACTGATTTCCTCTTGGGCACTTTCCAATTCGGGAAGCGCGGCCGATATGGGGATTCCAGTAACCACAATCGAACGAGTCGGGCGCACCATGGAGGCCAAGGCGCTTTGACCAAGGAGAAATCGCAATGATGAACAATGGTCTGAGTCAGGGATCTGCAAAGATCTATCAATTTCCCGTCGGGGGCCGTGCAGCTCTCGCCGGACGCCGCTATGGCGAGACCCGCCTTCCCGCCGATCAGGCTTCGCTTCCCGCGAACGTCTCGATCTGCAGCGACAGCTGGTATCACCAGGACGCGGTCGACGAAGCCAAGCCAAAATGGGACCGCTAATGCCTGTGGCAGGGTTGATACCGCCGCGCTCTCTCGAGCGACCGGCGGCAGTTTGAAAAAGGGTCGAAACAACGGTGTTTCGACCCTTTTTGATTCCGGGTGGCCTCCCGTCTAGAGCTGAGGTCTTTCGATTACCGCGCACGCCGTGACTGGCCGCTTGAGGTGCTTGACCGTGGTCGCTCCGGTCTTGCCAATCTTCAGCGTCACCCCTGCCCCCGAATAGCGCGCGCCAGACAGCGTGAGCCGCTTCGCCAGCGTGACCGGTTCGCCGTCGATCTGGAGGAAGGCGCGCTTGTCGTAGTCATAAAACCCCACGATGAATTGCGTACCATCGGCGCAGCGGTAGGTCCGGAACGTCTGCGCGTCGGCCTGCCGCGCGCCGGAAACTCCGCCCGCCAACATGGTGATCGCCAAAACAATGGCCTTGTGCCGGTCCATGATCGCCCCCGTGATAGACTTGAAGGACGCCAGCCGTGCGTCCAGTGGAACCATAACCCAAGCTGATCCGATGCAAGACTCTTCCTTAAAGCACTCCCCTGCCCGTCACCTCGCCTTGCAAGGCGCCAGCAATTTTCGCGATCTCGGCGGCTATCCGACCACCGACGGCCGCACCACGCGCTGGCGGCACATCTTCCGCTCCAACCATCTCGGCCAGCTCACGGCCGCCGACGTCGAGATCATCCGCGCACTGGGCGTGCGCAGCGCGTTCGACTTTCGCGGCGTCGAGGAGCGCGCGGCCGACATCTGTGTGGTGGAGGAGATCACCGTGCATTCGCTGCCGATCGAGCCGACGGTGGTCGCTGCGCTACGCGCCGAGCTCGTCGCGGGCAGACTGACCGCGCCGGTCGCGAGCGAGATCATGCGCGACTCCTACCGCAACTATGTCCGCCACAACACACACAGCTTCCGCACGCTGTTCGGCCATCTGCTGGAAGACCGTGCGCCGCTCGTGATCCATTGTACCGCCGGCAAGGATCGCACCGGCTTTGCCAGCGCGCTGATCCTGCAAACGCTGGGCGTGCCCGACGACGTCATTGCCGAGGACTATTTGCTGACCAACCAACACTACAAGCGCGATGCGCTGGCCGCCATCGACCTGCCCGAGGATGTGCGCAATGCCATCGGCAGCGTCGAGGCGTCATATCTTGCCGCGGCTTTCGAAGCCGTCGGCAAGGAATATGGCGACCTCGAAACCTATTTGCGCGATGGGCTCAGGATTGGCCCACCGGAGCAGGAGGCGCTGCGGGCGCGTTATCTGCAGTCGTAATCAAGCACCCGCATTTTTTCGTGGCTCCGGTGGCTTTGAGGATCGCCGAACGAAGGGCACGGGCGATGTGCATTGTGCTCCAGTCGCTCTGGTGCAGCTGCAGATCATCGTCCGGGGCAACGAGCTGCTCGAACGACGCCTTGTTGGAGACGTGCCAGTGCCGCATCAGCGCCCACCGCTGGAACAGGTTGACCTTGGCGTCTTGCGCAGCGGTTCGGATCGCTGAAACCATCTTTTCGGCCAGCTCGGCGTTGTCGTCGAACAGCATGGCCGTCGTGTATTGCGGATCGATCAGCACGACATCGATGGTCGGATGGTCGTGCAGGAGTTTCAATCCCTCTGCGATCTTGCCGACCACCTCATCGAAGTTGAACTGTTCCTTGCGAAAGACGGCGTTGGTTCCAACCTGCCAAAGCACAAGCGATGGATTGTCAGCAAAGATGTCGTCGTTGAACCGAGGCACTTCCAGGTTCGCTTCTTCGCCGCCCTTGCCCCGGTTGAATACGTCGATCCGGATGTTCGGACGCTGATCGTGGTCCTTGAAATGTCTTCTCAAATACAGTTCGAGCCGTGCGGGATAGGCAATGACATTGTCGAGTCCGGCCGTCGAAGACGATCCCATCGCCACGATGCGTACGGGCCCGGTTCCGGCCAACGCAGCTCGGAAATTGTCCAGCGGATGTTTGAGATCAACGATCGAAGCGGGAAATTCGAGGGCAGGAAAATTGTCAGGCATGGAACAACCTCCTCTACGATCTAAAGTTGCATTTATAGCCCAGTTTGGAAGCCGCCGCCATTGCAAGTCCAATTCAAGCGGAGCAATAGTCGGCCCGAAGTGAACGAACGGAGTGTTTCGTGCAGGGAAAAGTCATTGTCGTGACCGGTGCGCTCGGCGCACTCGGCAAGGTGGTCGCCGAGACCGCGCAGTCGCGCGGCGCGCGCATTGCCAGCATCGACTATGCGCCCTCGCAATTTTCGGCAACGCCTGAGCGCATCGAGATCGGCGGCATCGATCTGTCCGACGCTGCGCAGGCGAAGACGGCGATCGAGGCCGCTGCGAAGCATTTCGGTCGGCTCGACGCGCTGATCAACATCGCCGGCGGCTTCGCCTTCGAGACGGTCGGCGACGGCGACATCAAGACCTGGCAGCGCATGCATGCGCTCAACGTGCTGACGGCGCTCAACGCCTCCCACGCTGCGCTGCCGCATCTCGCCGCCTCGAAGGCCGGCCGCATCGTCAACATCGGCGCGATGGGCGCGCTCCAGGCCGGCTCCGGCATGGGCCCCTACGCCGCGTCGAAGGCCGGCGTGCATCGTCTGACCGAGGCGCTGGCGAACGAGTGGAAAGGCAAGGTCACCGTGAACGCGGTGCTGCCCTCGATCATCGACACCAAAGCGAACCGCGCCGACATGCCCAAGGCGGACTTCTCGAAATGGGTGACGCCGCAAGAACTCGCCGAGGTGATCCTATTCCTCGCCAGCGACGCCGCGAGCGGCGTTACGGGGGCGCTGATCCCGGTCGGCGGGCGCGTCTAGTCCGGCACCAGCAGCCGCAGATCACCCTTGAAGCGGATGCTCTGCTTGCCGGCGAGCGCGATGCCCTCGCCATAGGCGGTCTCGTCGGTATAGGTGCCGCTGAAGCCGATGGTCACCACCTTGCGGCCCCATACCGGGCGCTCGTCGAACGAGGGCGAGTGCTCCTCGTTGGTCAGCTCGCCCTTCCATTTGCCGTTGGCCGAGGCGTAGCTGCCATACGCAAAGAAGAATGAATCGCCGCCGCGCATGGTGCCGTCGCGCAGCACCATGACGCCCTGATTGCCGCCCTCGATGCTATCCAGGAACTTGATCCGGATGTGATAGAGCCCGTTCCTGATCGTCATGTCGCAAGCCGCCCACCTGTCCCCGTCCGCAGCATAATCGCACCTTCTGTTCCCGATCAAATGACGCGGAGGGTGAGTCTGATCCGGGCTAGACTGCACGCAACTGATTCTCCGATCGGACGTCCCGTGGAAACCGCGCTCTATCTTCCCGTCAAACGCTTCCTCGAAGAGCTCGGCTTCACCGTGAAGGGCGAGATCGGTGGCTGCGATCTCGTCGGCCTCAGCGCCGGCGATCCGCCGGTCGTCGTGATCGGCGAGCTCAAGCTCGCGTTCAATCTCGAGCTGATCCTGCAGGCGGTCGATCGTGCATCGGCAGCCGATGAGGTCTGGATCGCCGCCAAGATGTCGATCCGCGGCAAGGGGCGCGAGAGCGATGCGCGCTATCGCAATCTCTGCCGCCGGCTCGGCTTCGGCATGCTCGGGGTGACCGATCGCGGCCAGGTCGAAGTGCTGGTGAAGCCGCCGACCGCGGCGCCGCGCCGCGAACCGAAGGTGCGCTCACGTCTCGTCGCCGAGCATCAGCGCCGCCAGGGCGATCCCGTGCTCGGCGGCAGCACGCGCGCGCCGATCATGACGGCGTATCGCCAGCAGGCGCTCGCCTGCGCATCGGCGCTCGCCGACGGTCCGCGGCGCGTGCGCGAATTGCGCGAGCGCTGTCCCGATGCCGGCAAGATCTTGCTTAACAATGTGTATGGCTGGTTCGAACGGGCCGACCGGGGAATCTACGGGCTGACCGAGGCCGGGCACGCAGCCCTGAAACGCTGGCCACAGCAGCGTGTTGGGGTCGACGCCGGTGTCGCGTCACCGCCCTGACACCCGACCGGCGCATAGCTGTGATGCCACACCGATTCCATATTGCAATGCAACATCGGTAGCACTAGGTATCCCGGCATCGAAATGAGGCCGTTATGAGCGCAGACTGGAATACCAAATATGGCACGCGGCGCGTGCGCCACGATCCGCCCACCCTGGACGAGGCGATCTTCGCCGCCGTCGGCATCACCGACGACCAGGAGCAGCAGGCCGAGATCGCCGCAGCGCTGATGGGCATGCCGCTCGACGTCGTTCAGGCCGAGGTGAAGAAGCAGGCCCGCACCAACAGCCGCATTACCGCCACGCGCGTGATCGCCGGCGAACAGGGTGCGCAGCGCTCCGTCGTGGTCGAACGCCGCGTCGTTCGCCGCTTCGGCAACGACAAGCGCACCGGCACCTGAGCGCTCATTTCACGACCCCAAAATACGAAAGCGGACCGGTTTTGCCGGTCCGCTTTTTGATTCGTCCGCTCTTCGAGCTAGGCGGCGCGACTGCCGTACATGCTGGAGATGATCTTCCAGCAGGTCGAGTTGAAGCTGAGAAGCGCGCGACCGGCCTTGAACGGCGCGGCGGCGAGATCGGCGAGCTCGTCTTCGGTCGTCTTGGTGAGATCGATCGTCCCGGTCGATTCGCCATGGCGGAATTGCAGATGCGCGCCGAACTTCCTGGCGAGCGCCCGCATCGCGTGATTCTCGGCGCCGGTGGTGATGCGCAGGCGCTTGAAGCCCTTCCAGCGCGCTTCGGCGATCAGGCGGCTGAACAGGATGGTGCCGACGTTCTGGCGGCGCACTGATGCTTCCACGCTGAAGGCCACTTCGGGCAGCGAATCACCTTCCGGCGGATGCAGCTCGGCCGCGCCGCGCACCACGCCATCGACGATGTAGGCGACGATCACGGTGCCGTCCTCGGCGCAGCGGGCGGCGTAACGCTCGATGAAACTGTCGTCGAGAAAACCGTTGAAGCGGTCGTGACGGCTTGCGGCATCGAGCCTGAGCAGGTGATCGCGCAGAAGCGGCAATTCTTCCTGCTGGCTCAGGGTCCGCACATAGCCCGGAACGGACCTCGTGCGGGCGGTGTCTTCAAGTACCACGTCAAAACTCCTCTTGGTGTCCCTCGAGGAGGCGTTCGAATCCCTAGGCCTCCAATATTGTGCGTCGCAACAAATTTTTCAAGACGGGAACCTGCCCAACTTAGAGGCATCGGAAGCGACTAATTCGTTAACAAAATCAAGGCCCCGTAATCTTACAGGACCAGCTGGGTCTGGGTCACGATCGCGACCAGTTTGCCGTCCTCGGTCTCCAGCCGGGTGGTCCAGACCTGGGTCCGCCGGCCCCGGTGCACCGGGCTCGCGGTGGCGATAACAGTGGTTCCCTCCTTGGCGCCGCCGATGAAGTTGGTCTTGCTCTCCAGCGTGGTCGTACCCTTGGCGTCCTCGGGCAGGTTGATCACGGTCGCAGCCGCGCCGACGGAATCAGCCAGCGCCATCACCGCACCGCCGTGGATGGTGTGGTGAAGCGTGCAGAGATCGGGGCGGACCGTCATCCGCGCCACCACGCGATCCCTATCGGCCTCGACGAACTCGACGCCCTTGAGCTCGGCGAACGGCATCTTCATCGCTTTAAGTTTCTCGAGCGGCGTCATCAAAGTCCTCCCAATTTCTTGTTGTCTCAGGGTGAATGGCTTCGCGCGGCAAAGCAATGACGTCCGAGGTAATGGCCGCCGTGACATCAGAGCCCGCATTTGCGCATATGCTCCTCCCATGCGCCACTTCCCGCCCCGCCGCGTCGTCTGCCTGACCGAAGAGACGGTCGAAACGCTGTACCTGCTCGGCGAGCAGGACCGCATCGTCGGCGTCTCCGGCTACGCCGTCCGACCGCCGCAGGTGCGGCGGGAGAAGCCGCGGGTGTCGGCCTTCGTCTCCGCGGACATTCCAAAGGTCCTCGCACTGGAACCGGACCTCGTGCTGGCCTTCTCCGACCTCCAGGCCAGTATCGTCGCCGACCTTGTGCGCGCCGGCATCGATGTCCACGTCTTCAACCAGCGCGACATCGCCGGAATTCTCGCGATGATCCGCACGCTCGGCGCGCTGGTTGGCGCGAATGGGCGCGCAGAGGACCTCGCGCAAGGTTTTGAGCAACGCCTCGCCGCGATCGCCGCAACGCCCCGCCCTTCGTCCCGGCCAAAAGTCTATTTCGAGGAGTGGGACGATCCGCTGATCTCGGGCATCGGCTGGGTCTCCGAGCTGATCGAGATCGCCGGAGGCGTGGACGTGTTTCCGGAGCTGCGGCATCGGCAGGCCGCGAAGGATCGGATCGTGACGGCCGAGGCTGTGCGCGAGGCCGCGCCCGACGTGATCCTTGCTTCCTGGTGCGGCAAGAAGGTTGTCCCTGGCCGTATCCGCGCGCGTGAGGGGTGGAGTGACATTCCGGCGGTGCGGCATGATCGCATCGTCGAGATCAAGTCGACGATCATTTTGCAGCCGGGGCCGGCGGCTCTAACGGACGGGCTGGATGCGATCGTGAAAGCGCTGTGGGGTGAACGCGCAAGCACCGCCTCTCTGTCGCCGTCATCCTGAGGTGCGAGCTGCGCGGTGCGCAGCACCGTGCAGGGAGCCTCGAAGGATGCACGGCCCCGATGCAGCTCGGCCGTCGCCCTTCGAGGCTCGCCCAGCGGCGCGTCGGCGCCGCCCAGCTCGCACCTCAGAGTGACGGTGATAGATCCTTTCACGTCACCGCATTGACGACCTGATACTCCGGCCGCCGCCACACCTCGCCTGCGATCACCTCCTCGATGATCTCGGCTGCGCGGATGATTTCATCTTCTCCAATATACAGCGGCGTGATGCCGAACCTCATGATGTCAGGCGCGCGGAAGTCTCCGATCACACCGCGGGCAATCAGGGCCTGCATGGCGGCGTAGCCGCCGTCGAAGGCGAACGAGACCTGCGAGCCGCGGCGCGCATGCGCACGCGGCGTCACCAGCTTCAGAGACGGACAACGGCGTTCGACCTCGGCGATGAGCAAATCACCGAGCGCCAGCGAACGCGCGCGGACCTCGTCAATATCAACCCGATCCCAGATATCGAGCGAAGCCTCCAGCGCCGCCATCGCCAGCACCGGCGGCGTGCCGACGCGCATGCGCTCGACGCCGCCGGCAGCCGCATAGCCAAGCTCGAATGCAAAGGGTTTTGCGTGCCCCATCCAGCCCGACAGCGCAGCGCGTGCATCATCGGCATGGCGCGGCGCGACGTAGAGGAAGGCCGGCGCGCCGGGGCCGGCGTTGACGTATTTGTAGGTGCAACCAGCCGCAAAGTCGGCGCCGCAGCCGGCGAGGTCAACGGGCAGCGCGCCGGCCGAATGCGCGAGATCCCACACCGTGACGATCCCAAGCGCATGCGCCTTTGCGGTGAGCGTGGCCATGTCGTGGCGGCGGCCGGTGCGGTAGTCGACCTCGGTGATGTAGAGCACCGCGATGTCCTCCGACAGCGCGGCCTCGATCTGCTCCGGCGCCACCAGGCGCAATTGATGGCCGCGCCCGAACGTCGCGATCAGGCCCTCGGCCATGTAGAGATCGGTCGGGAAATTGCCGGTGTCCGACAGGACGATTTTGCGCGACGCGTTCATATCGAGCGCGGCGGCGAGCGCCTGATAGACCTTCAGCGACAGCGTGTCGCCGACCATCACCGAGCCGGCTTCCGCGCCGATCAGCCGCGCGATGCGATCGCCAACATGGCGCGGCTGGGCATACCAGCCGGCCGTGTTCCAGGCGCGGATCAGCTCATGGCCCCACTCGTCCGTGATAACACGATTGACGCGCTCGGCGACGCCCAGCGGCAGCGCCCCGAGCGAGTTGCCGTCGAGATAGATCACGCCGTCGGGCAGATGAAACAGCGCCCTGGTGTCGTCGTAGACGCGAAGCTTGGTCATGGACATCTCTAGAGAATGGTACGCACGCGCCAGAGCTCGGGGAACAGCTCGACCTCCAGCATGCGCTTGAGATAGCTGACACCGCCGGTGCCGCCGGTGCCGCGCTTGAAGCCGATGACGCGCTCGACCGTCGTGACATGGTTGAAGCGCCAGCGGCGAAAGTAGTCCTCGAAATCGACCAGCTTTTCCGCGAGCTCGTAGAGCATCCAGTGCGTCTCCGGTGCCTCGTACACGATCCGCCAGGCCTGAAGCACGCCTTCGTTGAGACTATGAGTTTCGCGGACGTCGCGCGCCAGTACAGCCGCCGGCATCTTCAGCCCATTGCGATCGGCGAGCCGCAACACCTCGTCATAGAGGCTTGGCGTCGCGAGCTCGTCCTCAAGCAGCTTCGTCGTCTCCGCATCGTGCGCGTGCGGCTTGAGCATGGCGTGATTGCGGTTGCCCAGCAAAAACTCGATCAGCCGATACTGCCGCGACTGGAAGCCCGAGGACTGGCCGAGCTGGGAGCGGAAGCGCGTGTATTCGCTCGGTGTCATCGTGCGCAGCACGTCCCAGGCGTTGTTGAGCTGCTCGAAGATGCGTGACATCCGCGCCAGCATCTTCATCGCGGGCTGCACCTCGTCTTTGGCGATGGCGCGGCGCGCGGCGCTGAGCTCGTGGATGGCGAGACGCATCCACAGCTCGGTGGTCTGGTGCTGGATGATGAACAGCATTTCGTCATGCGCTTCCGAGAGCGGATGCTGCGCGCCGAGGATCGCATCGAGCGCCAGGTAGTCGCCATAGGACATGCGCCGGGCGAAATCGGTCTCGGCGCCTTCGCTTGCAGGATCGTAATCGCTGGACGTCATGACAATCCCTCCCGATCGATCACATCCCTGCCCTTGCTCAGTCGAGGCCGATCAGACGCGCGGTGATCGGCGACGACGGGTCCTTGAGCCCGTCGATCACGGTGAAATGGTTCAGCCCGGGATCGACGACGAGGCGGGTCGGCACGTCGAACCCGGTCCAGACATTGGCCATCAGATCGGACTGGCGGATGAACTCCGGCCGCTCGCTGCCGCCGACCCAGGCGGTCACAGGCGAATGTCCGCGCGGCAGATGCAGCGCGGCGCTTTCGAGGCTCGCCTCCTCCATGGTCATGCGCAGCGTGTCGTTCATCTTGGTCTTCAGCAGCGGACGCAGGTCGTGCAGGCCGCTGATCGAGAGCGTGCCGGCGATGCGGTTGTAGATGGCGCCCTCGAGCCGGCTGTCGTCGCACAGCATGCGGGTGACCAGATGGCCGCCGGCGGAATGGCCGGCGAGCCGGATCGGTCCTGCGACAAGCGAAGCCGCTTTCGCAATCGCAGCGGTGATCTCTGCGGTGATGTCGGAGATGCGCGCCGCCGGCGTCAGCGTGTAGCTCGGCAAGCAGACCGTCCAGCCGTGGTGCCGTGCGCCTTCAGCCAGATCCGTCCAGGTCGATTTGTCGAAGCGCATCCAGTAGCCGCCATGGACGAACACGACGAGGCCCTTGCTGTCGCCGTCGGGCAGGATCAGGTCGAGGCGTTGGCGCTCGCCGGAGCCGTAAACGATGTCAGGGCGAAAATGCTTCAGCCCGGCGCGGTAGGCCGCCGCCCGCTCCGCCCATTGTGCCGGCATTTTGTCGGAGCCCGGGATATGGGCCGAATTGGCGTAAGCATCATCCCAATCGCGCATTGTTGCTCCCGAGGACTCGTCCACCGAACCGGGCGCCAGTCTGCCACCGCTAAAGGCCGCATCCTAGTCTTTCTTTTAAGCTTAAAGGATTTGGGCGCGCCATTGCTTCGGGCAACTGAGCGCTCGAGCCAAGACGTCGTAGGGTGGGCAAAGCGAAGCGTGCCCACGCCCTGGTCATGTCGGATACAACTGGTGGGCACGGCGCAAATCCGCCTTTGCCCACCCTACGAGAGCTGCGGCAGCGCCTACGCCTTCTCCACCCCGCACCATTCCGCGATGAAGAGCGCCATCGCCTTGGTCGATTGCTTCAGCGAGTCCAGATCGACGAATTCGTTGAAGCCGTGCATCTCGCCGCCGCTGGCGCCGAAGCAGAGGCTGGGGATGCCGTAATTGAGGCCATAGAAGCGGGTGTCGGTGAGCGCGGTGAAGACGAGGTCTTCCACCGCGCCGCCATAGACCTTGTTGAAGGCCTTGCCGAACGCGGCTTCCGGCGCGGCGGCGTCGGTCAGTTCATAGCCTTCCGAAAGGAAGCCCGACCATTCCACCTCCGGTGGATTATTGGCGAGGAAGCGGTGGTTGCGCGCGGCGGCGGCGACGCAGGCCAGAATTTCCTTCTGGTGATCGGCCACCGACCAGCCCGGCAACACCGCGATGCGGCAATCGACGTCGCACCAGGCCGGTACGCTGGAGGCCCAATCGCCGCCCTTGATGATGCCGGGGTTGAAGTTGATGGGATGGTTGAGCGTCTTGAAGTGCCGATCGGCTTTGGCACGCTCGTTCCACTCGATCTCGAGCTTCTGCAGCGCCTGGATCAAATGATAGGCCGCCATGATCGCATTCGAGCCCGAGCCGGCAAAGGCAACATGGGTCGGGTGGCCCTTCACGCGCAGGCGAAACCAGATCACGCCGACCTGCGAGCGCACCATCTTGCCGCCGGTCGGCTCCGGAATGAAGCAGGCATCCGCACGATAGCCACGCTGCAATGTCGAGAGCGCGCCGACGCCGGTGCTCTCCTCCTCGATCACCGACTGGAAGTGGATCCGGGCCGTCGGCTTGAGGCCGGCCGCCTTGATGGCATCCAGCGCATAGAGCGCGCCGATCGTGCCGGACTTCATGTCGCAGGCGCCGCGCCCGAACATCTTGCCGTCCTTGATGACCGGCGAGAACGGCGGGGTGTCCCACAATTCCAAAGGTCCAGCCGGCACCACGTCGCAGTGTCCCTGGAGGATCAGCGATTTGCCGGCCTCGGTCGCGGGACGATAGGTGCCGACCACGCTGCGCGCCTTGGAAAAATCGTGCTCGATCGGGCCGAAGCCGCGCAGATCCTTGAGATCGTCGACGTTGATGTGCCAGTCGTCGACCTCATAGCCGCGCGCGCGCAGGAGGTCGCCGATCATGTCCTGGCACGGTCCCTCCGCACCGCGGGTCGAAGGGATCGCGACGAAATCGCGGGTGGTCGCAAGCTGGGCTTCGAAGCCGGCGTCGACGGCGTCGAGAATCCTTTGCTGCGTTTCGGCATTCATCAGGCAACTCCAGGCATTTCAATGATCCTTGGGAGCGCGAAGCTAGCCGATTTCAGCTGTTCGGGTACTCCACAAAATAAGCATCCCGCAATGCATCTTCGAGCAACCGGCCTTCCGAATAGCCATTGAGCGTCGCAGGGCGCGTTACGCCGTCGAGCAGGCGCGGGCAAGGTTCCGGCGCGCCGAGCACGGTACGGACAGGAATGCGCTCGGCATAGATCGGCAGCGCATAGTCCTCGTCGTCGTCGGCAACCCCCTTGGCGCGGACCTTGGCCGAGGCTTCCTCGATCTCCATCGCGATGAAGGACGTCGCCTTGATCTCCTGCGTGTTGCTTGCCCGCAAGGTGGCGGTGCGATCCGGGAAAAAGCGGTCGACCATGGCGACCACCGCCCGCTTCTTCTCTTCCGCGTCGGTGACGAGATAGGCCGTGCCGAACGCCATCACCGCGCGATAGTCGGCGGAATGGTTGAAGCCGCACCGCGCCAGCACGAGGCTGTCGAGATGAGCGACCGTCAGGCAGACGCGCTCGCCTTTGGTCTGGTTGCGCAGCATGCGGCTGGCGCTCGAGCCGTGCCAATAGAGCTTCGTGCCCTCGCGCCAGAAGAAGGTCGGCGTGCAATAGGGCTGGCCGTCGATGACGTAGGAGACGTGGCACAGCATCGAGGAATCCAGGATGCGATGAACCGTCTCGTGATCGTAGAAGCCGCGGTCATGACGGCGCTTGACCTGGTTGCGCGCCGACGTCGGGTAGGAATTTGGGCTTTCGGTCTGGCTCACGGCCGCTCCTGTCGGGATTGGAACAATTCCAGGAGAGTTGTAGCGGCCGATTTGGTCTGCGATAGTGCCAATTCCATGCAAAAAATTCCGACCAATTCCTCTGCGCCCGCCAAAGCCGAGCTGCCGCTCGATCTCACCGGGGCGCACATCACGCCAGGCGCTTCCGCCGCGCACCGGCTGTACCAGGCGCTGTGCGAAAAGATCGTCTCCGGTCTCGTCAAACCGGGCGAGCCGTTGCCACCATCGCGCACGCTGGCGAAGCAAACCGGCTTCCGCCGCAACGCCGTCGTCACCGCCTATGAGCGTCTGATCGCCGACGGCTTTGCCGAGGCGACCGTCGGCTCCGGTACGTTCGTTGCGGCGCGCATTCCGGCGCGCGCGACTGAGCCGAAGAGTTCGAAGATCGTAGTCGAGGCGCCCCGGCAAGGAGCGTTCGCGCTTGGCTGCACCCATATCGACGAGCGCGCGGTGCAGCGTTTTCGCGCCTTTGTCGGCCGGCGCATGCGCGCCTTCGGGTCCGAGCATCTGCATTATGGCGATCCCCGCGGCAGCCGCGAGCTGCGCGCGGCGATTGCCGATCATCTGCTGTCGGCGCGCGGGCTGCGCTGCGACCCTGATCAGATCATGCTCACGTCAGGTACGCTGCATGCGCTGCGCATCGTGTTGAGCGCAATCCTGAAGGCTGGCGATCAGGTCTGGTGCGAGGACCCCGGCTACCCTGCCGCACGCAAAACCATCGCGCATTGCGGCTATCGCGCGGTCCCCGCTCCCGTGGACGAGCATGGGATGCGTGTCGCCAAGGGGCGTACCGCAGCGCGGTCCGCGCGCGCGGCCTATGTGACGCCATCGCACCAGTTTCCGCTGGGCGTGCAGATGTCGATGCCGCGGCGGCTCGAGCTGCTGGACTGGGCGAGGCAAGCCGACGCCTTCGTGCTGGAGGACGATTACGACAGCGAGTTCCGCTATGACGGCGCGCCGCTGATGTCGCTCGCCGGCATCGACCACCTCCAGCGCGTGATCTACATGGGCACGTTCGCCAAGACGCTGTTTCCGGGCCTGCGCATCGGCTATTGCGCCCTGCCCGAGCGCCTCATCGCTGACGTCGCCGCCGCGCGTGCTGCGCTCGACCGCTTTCCCGGCACGCTGATGGAAGGCGCGGTCGCGGACATGCTCAATTCCGGCGCCTTCGCCGCAAACCTGAAGCGGGTGCGAAAACTCTATCGCGAAGCGCGCGACGTGCTGGCCGAGACGTTGGAAGCCACATCCGAGGGCGCGTTGTCGGTGCCGGTGCCCTCGCAAGGACTACATCTGGTCGCCCGGTTCGATCCAGCGGTCGATCTGTCGGTCGCGGCAGAGGCCAAGCAGGCCGCCGGTGCGGAAGGCTGGCTGCTCGCCGACACCTATTCGCGCGCCCGTCCCCTGCCCGGCTTCGTGCTGGGATTTTCGGGGCACGCGGTTCCTGAGCTCGTCGCCTCTGCCCGGCGGCTGGCGCGGGAATCGCGCGCAGCCTTGCGCGCCAGAAGCAAATCGGCCCGGCGGGCGTGACGAAGGTTCACTATCAGAATCGCGGGCCCGTCCCTACATTGCGGCATCGATGCCGGGACCTCTCATCATGCCTCTCTACCGTGCAGCCTGCCTCTCGCTCCTGATCTCCGCCGCGCTCGTGACGACGGCGCATGCCGTCACCGTCGGACGCGAGCAGGACATCACCGATCTCAAGCTCGGCCAACGCGTGCAGGTGGACGACGGAACTTGCCCCGCCGGACAGGTCAAGGAAGTGCGGGGCTCGAAGATGACCGACAAGGGCGTGGCGCGGACCGCCACCTGCGTGCCGCGCTATGGTCCGAAATCGAAATAGCGGATCAGGATTTCGCCGGATCGAACATGCACTGAAGGGTCGGCTTGGCGATCTTGGTGAAGGTCGGGCCGATCTCGCTCTGCTTGGACGCCGGCACCCAATCGGTCTCGATCGTCGGCACGCCGGTTTCACTGATGCCGCGCAGCAGCGCCTCGCGCAAATCGCGGTCCTCGACGGCGGCGGCGGCATGATCATGCAGGCAGCCGCACACCTCCTCCGGATGCTCCCAGCGCCCGAGCATGCGCGGCGCACACTGGCGCACGAATTCGCTGCGGGGATCCGGTAGCCTTGATGGAGCGCGCACCTGCGCCTGGGCAGCGCTGATCGTCAGAACAGCTACGAATGCGGCGACGCAGAAACGAGCAATCATAATGGCCTTCATCAGCTGATGTTCTTGAAGGCGATCAGAAGCGCGCGGCGACCACGATCGGCTGCGGGGCCGGAGTGATGGGCGAGCCGCTGTACTGGAAGGTTCCGACGCCGGGCAGGTTGCCGTCCGGCGTACCCGCAAACGAGGAACCCGCGAGCACGAAACCAAAAGCAAGGATGAAGCTGAGTGCGCGCATGATCGTCTGTCCCATTCGATGGCCGGCGGTCCGTCGTCGTCGTTGGGACGCTGATAACCATGCGTCGTTTCGCGCGTGATGCGCCAAAAGCGGAAAATGGTTTCGTCTTCGTGATAATTGTTTCGTCGCGGCCGGAGCGACGAAACATTCGGCGGAAAATCCCAATCTTTTCAGATGGCTCGCCCGGCCGCTCAAAGCCGATTCGCAAGCACCGTCCACACCGGTAGGGATGCCACGCACCGCACGCCGTCACGCCCGTGCCTTCCGCACTTCACATGCATTTTACGTTTTTCTGCTGAAGAGAAGCCCGAACGAAGGCTGGGCCAAGTCGAACGCGAGACGCATCGGCAGCGACCCAAGCCATCGAAACCAGGACGCCCGGTACACCGGGCGCAATCACGTGAGGGATGGCCATCATGATGGCGCAAGATCGCGCAGCGGCGCGCGACGCAGAGACGGGCCGCGCCGAGCAACAATCCATGCGCAACAGCGTCGCTTCCGTCGGCGCGATGTCGCTCCAGTCAGGCCGCGGCTATGACGCCGCGCCGCAAGCGTTCGTGCGGCTGACCGGCTCGCACCTCGTGCGACCGCAATCCAGCCGCGCCACCGTCACCGGGTGAACACAACTACGTCACTGAGTGAAGAACTCGCCGCACTTCTGGACGTTGGCGTCGGCCGGTCCCCACGGCATGATCGGCACCGTCGAGGTCGAGTTTTTCGGCGAGCCCTCGATCAGCTTGTCCGAATAGACCATGTAGACCAGCACGTTGCGCTTGGCGTCGCAGCCGCGCACGATCTGCATCTTCTTGAAGAACAGCGAGCGGCGCTGGCGGAACATGTCGTCGCCCTGCTCCATCTTGTTCTTGAACTTGATCGGTCCGACCTGGCGGCAGGCCAGCGAGATGTCCGAGACCTCCTCGGCCAGGCCCAGCCACCCCTTGAAGCCGCCCTTCTCCGGCACGGTAAAGTGACAGGCCACGCCCTCGACTTCGGGATCGTCCAGGCCATAGGTCGCGAGCTTGTCGTTCGGGCTCATCCATTTGAACACGGTGGAGCGGCGGAAGATCAGATCAGGCTCATCGGCGGCGGATGCGGAAGTGGCCGGCAGAGCCAAAGCCAGGAGGAATAAAGCGAGGCCCTTCAAGCGGATGCCGGAAAGACCGGGGAAACGAGATGACATGAAGTTCTCCGGTAACAAGTCCCCGCAATGTAGGGGCGCGGCAGGCGGACAGGAAGACGACGGCCCGCCAGGCCCGGCCGCCGTTTACCGCTCTGTGAGGCTTTTTTGCTACGTCTTGGACAAAAGTAGCGGACCGCGGAACCGCCGCGCTGGTGAACGCATGACCCCTCTGCGAGACTAATGTCTGATTTGGATTGTGGATTCGAGGATGAACAGCGTGAACGGGTCCGGTTTCTCTACCAAGCCGGCGCGGCTGTGGCGGGTCGCCATTTTGGCGGCGGCGGGTGCGTTCGGCACGACCAGCCGGGCGGACGCAGCGTTTTATTATTGGACGGATTATTCTGACGGATCCTATTACGCCCGGCAGGAGCGGCATCCCGAAATCTCGCGCCAGAAGCCGCAAAAGCAGGGCGTCTCGAGCAAGAAAAAAGGACTCGTCGCCGAGAAGGAAGCCGGCACGAAGCCGCAAGGGCCGCTCGTCATCGTCGTCTCGATCGACCGGCAGAAGGTGACCATCTACGACAGCAACGGCGTGTTCGCGGAATCGCCGGTGTCGACCGGCATGAAGGGCCACTCGACGCCGATGGGTGTGTTCAGCGTCATCCAGAAGCACAAATTCCACCACTCCAACATCTATAGCGGCGCGCCGATGCCGTACATGCAGCGGATCACCTGGTCCGGTGTTGCGATGCATGCGGGCGTGCTGCCGGGTTATCCCGCTTCGCATGGTTGCATCCGCATGCCGATGGCATTCGCGGTGAAGATGTGGAACTGGACCAAGATGGGCGCGCGCGTCATCGTCGCGCCCGGCCAGATGTCGCCGCAAAGCTTCTCGCATCCGCTGCTCGCCTCGGTGCGCGTGCCGCCGCAGCCCGCCGCCAGCCTCGAGCCGCAGACCAATGCCGGCGACAAGGCCGACAAGGGCGCGGCCGACGTCAAGGCCGCTGAAGCAAAGCCGGTCGAGACGAAGACTGCGAGCGCCGATGGCGCGCTCGAGCTGCGCGCGTCGGTCGGTCACACCGTGATGTCCGACGTGACGACCGGCAATGCATCGGCCCGCGAGGAGGCAAGGGCGCCGACCGACAAGATCGAAGCGGCCACCCAACCCGAGATGAAGATGGCCGAGGCGTCTGATGCGGCCAAGCCGCCGTCGGACGAAGCCGCCAAGCCGGCGCGTGCCGAAGCCAGGCCCGCGGCCTCCGCCAACGAAAAGCCCGCGGACAAGGTCGAGGCCACCAAGACCGAGCCGGCGAGCGCACCGAAATCCGAACCGGCGAAGTCCGAAGCTGCAAAGTCCAAACCCGCGAAAGCCGAAGCCGCCGACACCGCCAAGAAGCCCGACGCGGCCGTGACCGCGACGGCGCCTGCGCCGGACGCCAAGAAGGATGAGACGCGGGTCGCAGACCCTGCGCCCGCGGCAAAGCCGGAAGCGCCCAAGCGGGCCGGCCAGATCGCGGTCTTCATCAGCCGCAAGGATTCCAAGGTCTACGTGCGGCAGAACTTTGCGCCGCTGTTCGAGGTGCCGATCACGATCGCCGCGAGCGACCGCCCGCTCGGCACCCACGTCTTCACCGCCGAGATCGACAAGACCGATTCCAATGCGCTGCATTGGTCCGTGGTATCGCTGCCGGTCTCGGTCCGCGCCGCCGCGCGCGAGGACGACGGACGCGTGTCGCGCCGCAAGGGTGGTGCCGCCGTGATCCCGGTCGCGGCCAAGCCCGTGGTCACACCGGATAGCCCGGCGGAAGCGCTCGACCGCATCACGATCCCCGCCGACACCATGGCGAAGGTCAACGAGATGCTGACATCGGGCGGCTCGATCATCGTCTCCGACCAGGGCATCAACCAGGGCGAGACCGGCGAAGGCACCGACTTCATCGTTCGCCTGTATTAGCCCGCGCGTCGCCACGTCCGATAACGCGGTGTTGAGCGGCCCGCTCGCGCCGGCGGAGTAACATCCGGCCCGGATTCATTTCGGGGGACGCCGCTCATGATGAACCGCAGGACGATGTTGATCGCGGCGCTGGCAGGCACGCTCGCGCCGGCAGGCCGCGCGCTCGCCGACGGCGGCATGAGCCGGATCTCCGCCTACGCGTTTTCCTTCCCTGCCTTGTCAGGCGACGACATCCGCCTTGCCGCTTTCACTGGCAAACCGCTGCTGGTGGTCAACACCGCCTCGCTGTGCGGCTACACCCCGCAATATGCCGGCCTGCAGGAGCTCTGGAGCGAGTTTCGCGGGCGCGGACTGACCGTGATCGGCGTTCCCTCCAACGATTTCGGCGGACAGGAGCCCGGCGGCACCAGCGAGATCACGGAGACCGCGCACCACCAATACGGCGTGACCTTCCCGATCACCGCCAAGTCCGTTGTGGTCGGGGCGAAAGCGCATCCGTTCTACAAATGGGCGGCCGAGGCGCGCCCCCGGGAAGTTCCGCGCTGGAACTTCCACAAATACCTGATCGGCCGCGACGGCTATATCGCCGAGGTATTTTCATCCGCGGTCGAGCCGGCCGACACCCGGGTCAAGACGGCCATCGCGAAGGCACTGGCTGACAGTTGAGGCGCCGCGCCGCAATCCGGCTGGGCACAATTGTGGCGGGGCGCCAAACAGCCGTTGCAATGGCGATGGCCCACCATCTAGGCTAGGATCGTTTGGGGCAGGATGGGTTTTGCCGGAGGCTAAAAGCCGCGGCGGAACAACGGGATCAATCTCGAGGACAACACCATGCGTGTGGCGGCAGGACTGATTTTGGCAAGCGCGATGTCTCTTGCAATGACGGGCGCGGCATGGTCGCAGACCCCGGCCGCGAAGCCCGCAGCCGCGACGCAAGCCGCACCGGCGGCGGCGCCCGCTGCTGCAGCTCCGGCAGCTGCTCCCGCGGCAGCCGCAGCGCCGGCAGGCTTCGTCAATCCGCCCCCGCCGCAACAGGCGCCGCAGCCGGCGCGCGCGGCCTGCAACACGCCGGGCGCGCTCGGGGTCGCCCGCACCGTCGAGATCGACACCACCGGTGGTCCCGGATTCGGCTTCGAGCACTTCAAGGAGCTCGACTTCCTGCGCGACCACGAGGTGGTCCTGACCTTCGACGATGGCCCCTGGCCGAAGAACACGCCCGCCGTGCTGAAGGCGCTCGCCGATGAATGCACCACCGGCATCTTCTTCTCGATCGGCAAGCACGCGACCTACGAGCCGGAGATCCTCAAGCAGGTCTATGCAGCCGGGCACACCGTGGGCAGCCACACCTGGTCGCACGCCAATCTCAACAACAAGAAGCTGACGGAAGCGCAGCGCAAGGAAGAAATCGAGAAGGGCCTGTCCGCAGTGAAGTGGGCGCTCGGCGGCATCTCGCCCTCGCCGTTCTTCCGTTTCCCGGCACTCCAGCATCCGCCGGAGATGGTCACCTATCTCGGCAACCGCAACATGGCGATCTTCTCCTGCGACATCGACTCCTTCGACTTCAAGGCGTCCAAGCCCGAGAAGGTGATCGAGACCGTGATGAAGAAGCTCGAGGGCAAGGGCAAGGGCATCATCCTGATGCACGACTTCCAGAAGCACACCGCGGAAGCCCTGCCCGAGCTGCTCAAGCGCCTGAAGGCCGGCGGCTACAAGGTGGTGGCGATGCGCGCCAAATTCCCGGCCTCGACGCTGCCGGAATACGACCAGGAGCTGATGAAGGACGTCAAGCTGCCGACAGTGAGCCAGCGCCCGGTCAATTCCGTGGTGACGACCGTTTCCGAATAGCCTGCACTTGTCTTTCCGTTTCGAAGGCTACGTCATCATCTCGGCGGACGGCATGCTTGCCGATCCGTCGCACATCATGCCCTCAACGCTGGTGTTCGAAGGCGACAAGCGCTTTTTCGAGCAGGCGCTCGATCGCGCCGCGATCATCGTGCACGGCGGGCACTCGCACGAGCAGCAGCCGAACTCGCCGAAGCGGAAGCGGCTGATCCTCACCCGCAAGATCAAGGCACTCACCGTCGATCCGGAGATGCCGAACGCGACGCTGTGGAATCCGGAGCATGCGAGCTTCGAGGAGGCCTGCGCCTTCGCCGACGTCGCCTCCGGCACCGTCGCGATCATCGGCGGCCCCGTCGTGTTCGACATGTTCATGGACCGCTACGACACGTTCTGGCTGTCGGAAGCTCCGCGCGTGCGGCTGCCCGGCGGTGAAGGGTGTTTCGTCGGCGTGCCAGAGCGGACGCCGCACGAGGTGCTGGCGTCGCATGGGATGAAGCCGGGCGCGCCGTATCTGCTCGACGCGGCGCATGAGGTGACCGTGACCCCGTGGCGGCGGGCCGGAGGCGCGAACTAGACTCCCAAAACAACCCCATGCACAGTACCGGTGCCTTGATACAGGTACATATCTCTCGTTCCTGCCGCGGATATCGGGCTTCGCTCGTGGCGCTACCGGGCGCTCGATCGGGTCAAACTGCCCTTCTCGAGTTCAGCGCGCACGTCCTGGAGGACGCTGCGCCAATCGCCGGGTTGAGGCTGCCGGAATTGCCGGAGCGTCGGATACCAGGGGCTGTCGTCGCGGTTCAGCAGCCAGCGCCAGCACCGGTCGAAGCGATTGAGCAGCCAGACAGGGCGGCCAAGCGCACCCGCAAGATGCACCACCGCAGTATCAACACCGATGACCAGGTCGAGTGCCTCGATCAGCCCGGCGGTCTCACCGAAGTCGTGGAGATCATCCGTCCAATCGTGCAGGACCAGACCAGTCGGCGGCGACTGGCTCGCCGCCGGCCCCTTCTGCAACGAGACGAAACTCACCCCCGGCAGATCCGCCAGCTCTGAAAATCGATCGAGCGAAACCGATCGGCGCTGATCACCGCTCATCGTCTGATTGCCTGCCCAGACGAGGCCGACCCTGAGGCCGTCGAGCTGCCCGACTCGCTGCCGCCAGGCCGCCGCGCTTTGCGGGGCGGCCTGCAGATAGGGTACCTCTCGCGGGATGGTTTCCAGGGTGGTGCCAAGGGCGCGCGGCAAGCTCAACAGCGGGCAATGCAGATCGAACGTCGGCAGCGGATCGCCGAGCGCGACGATGCTTTGAAGTCCCGGCAGCTCCGCCAAGAGCGGCGCAAGGAGCGGCAGCAGCGCCCGCTGAACCTCGAGAACGACCCGCCACTTCGCCGCAATGGCCGGCACGAAGCGAACGAACTGGAGCGTGTCGCCCAGGCCCTGCTCCGCATGCAGCAGCAGGACCCGATCACCGATGTCTTCTCCACCCCAGAGCGGCTGGCTGAAGCCGCGCAGATGCGGCTTTTTCTTCGCCTGCTTCCACCGCCACTCATATTCCCGCCAGCCTTCGTCGAACTGGCCGGCCAGCAACAGTGAGGCCGCCAGGTTGAAATGCGCGTCGGCATAATCCGGCCTTTGCGACACCGCCGTTCGCAAGGTCTGAATGGATTCATCAGGCCGTCCAAGATCGAACAGCACGGCGCCGAGATTGTTGAGCGCCTCCGGCAAGGCCGGATCGTGAGCGAGAGCGACCCGATAGCACGGCTCTGCGTCCTGGAAACGACCGGCCTCGCGAAGGGCATTGCCGAGGGTCAGTTGCGCGGGGAAATAGTCCGGCTCCAGACGCAAAGCTTCCCTGCAGCAGGCTTCCGCCTCGTCCAGCCGCCCCTGCAGTCGCAGCAGGTCACCGAGATTGTTCAGGGCCCCGGGGAAAGCCGGCTTGAGCTTGCAGGCTTCGCGAAGATTCACCTCCGCCTCGTCAAGACGGCCGAGCTTGATAAGAAGACCACCAAGATTGTTATGGACATCCGCGAATGCCGGGTCGAGGCGCAGGGCCTCACGATAACAACGCTCGCATTCCTCGAAAGCGGACAGCTCGAACAGCACCGCTCCAAGGTTGCAATGGGCCGCCGCAAAATCCGGGCGCTGCCGCAGCACATGGCGAAACTCGCCGACCGCATCATCGAACTGCTTCCGCTTCGCCAGCAGATTGGCGAGATTGAAACGGGCATCGACCTGAGCACGGGC
Source organism: Bradyrhizobium genosp. SA-4 str. CB756 (assembly GCF_000473125.1). Classification (NCBI taxonomy): domain Bacteria; kingdom Pseudomonadati; phylum Pseudomonadota; class Alphaproteobacteria; order Hyphomicrobiales; family Nitrobacteraceae; genus Bradyrhizobium; species Bradyrhizobium genosp. SA-4. The sequence continues at coordinate 3,610,787 of NZ_KI421499.1, forward strand.
GAGGTTGCGGTCGAGGCCAGCGGGATGCCGCAGCACGAACCGATAATGGGCCTCCGCGCCCGCGACGTCCCCGCACTCGCCCAGCAGGGCGCCGAGCTGATTGTGCGCATCCAAATTGTCGGGCTTGAGCTGCAGCGCTTGCCGGTAGCTCGCGATGGCCTCGTCCCTTCGTCCCAGAGCGCGCAGAGCGCCAGCCATGTTGCTGTGATGGACGCTGTTGGAAGGCTGAAGCTTGACGACGCGGATGATGACATCGAGCGCCCTGTCGGGGTGGCCTGCCTGGAGCAAGGCAACTCCCAGCAGGTGCAGACAGTCGGCATGATCCGGCTGGGATGCCAGGATCTGCCGATAGATCGCCTCTGCTTGCGGCAAGCGGCCTGCGCGATGGTGCGCCAGAGCGGCCTCGAATGACACGGAACCCGACGACGCTTCAGCATACATTGCGATGGGCCCTCATCGATGAGATTACGAGAGGTGCGAGGCAGATGCCCCTTCGTGCATTTGAATGCTGAGGATTCCTCGAATCTGCCTCACACCTCGCTCCCCGCCATTCTGCGGCAGCGACCTTGCGTGAAGCTGGGCCCGTCGCGTGCGACCTGCGAGCCTAGACGTCCCCGTAGGCGGACTCGGCCGGGCGCGTGGTGCGGCCGTAGCCGATGATCATGCAGAGCGCGCCGATGATCGCGAGATTCTTCAGCGCGTCGACCACCATCTTGGCGTTGTCGGGCGCTGCGAGATTCCAGAAATCGGCGGACAGGTAGGTCGAGACTGCGATGTAGATGATCATCAGCATCGCGAAGAAGCGTGCGCCGAAATTCAGCGCGATCATCAGGCCCGCGATGATCTCGAGCCCGCCCACCGCGATCGCCAGCAGCTGCGGCGTGGTCATCGCGGTCGCCGTCTCGATCTGCTTGGCGTAGGGCTCGATCGCCTCGGGCACCACGATCTTGCTGGCGATGAAGTCCGCCGTTGCCTGGATCGCAAAGAGCTTGGTCGCGCCCGTGTAGATGAACAGTACGGCGAACAGGATCCGCCCGAAAGTCACGAACGCTGGCATGATCGGCCTCTTGGCTCAGGCTTATTGAAAATCGGAATTTGGACGAACGCGCCCGGCGATTATGAAGAGTCGTGCGCCGGTTTACAAACGGGGAAATGGAAAACTGAAAGTAATTCAAAGTTGGCGGCGCGGACGTTGCCCCTTCTCCCCTTGCGGGAGAAGGTGGCGTAAGCGGCCTTTGGCCGCCGTTCTTAAGAACGCCGAAGCGAGGCTTCGGCTACGGCGCCGGATGAGGGGTATCTATCCGCGGATCCAATCGTGAAAGGTACTCGCGGAGAGAAACCCCTCACCCGTCTCGCCGCTCCGCGGCGATCCACCCTCTCCCGCAAGGGGAGAGGGTAAGAACGGCGCGCAGTCGCGCGCCTACGTAAACAAAGTCGGCTGCTGCCGCGACGCACGCTCCTGCGCTTCCACCACGGCGACCGCGGTCATGTTCAGGATACCGCGCGCCGTCACCGAGGGGGTGAGGATATGGGCGGGCCGCGCCGGGCCGATCAGGATCGGGCCGACGGGCAGTGCGTCCGCCAGCGACTTGATCATTTGATAGGCGACGTTGGCGGTGTCGAGACTCGGCATGATCATGATGTTGGCCTCGCCCTCGAGCTTGGAGTGCGGCAGTACCATTTTTCGCGCTGCAGCCGAGAGTGCCGTGTCGCCCTGCATCTCGCCGTCGGCCTCGATCTCCGGATGCTTCTCCTTCAAGAGCTGGGTCGCCCGGCGCATCTTGCGCGAGGAGTCGGTGTCGTAGCTGCCGAAATCCGAATGCGAGACGAAGGCGATCTTCGGCTTGATGTTGAAGCGCTGGACGTGGACCGCCGCGAGCGAGGCGATCTCGGCAAGCTCCTCCGCGCCCGGATTGGGCCGCACCTGGGTGTCCGCGATGAAGAACGCGCCCTTGGTGGTGATCAGCAGCGCCAGCGCCGCATAGTCGCTGACCCCGGCCGCGAAGCCGACGATCTCGCGGACGTGACGCAGATGGTGCATGTAGCGGCCCTCGACGCCGCACAGCATGGCATCCGCCTCGCCGCGCGTCACCGCGAGCGCGGCGATGACCGTGTTGTTGGTGCGCACCACCGTGCGCGCCGCATCCGGCGTCACGCCACGGCGGCCGGCGACCTCGACATAGGACTGCACATAGGAGCGGTAGCGCGGATCGTCCTCGGGATTGACGAGGTCGAAATCCTTGCCGGCCTTGATCGACAGGCCGAAGCGCTTGATGCGCGCCTCCACCACCGAGGGACGTCCGACCAGGATCGGCCGCGCCAGCTTCTCCTCCAGCACCACTTGCGTGGCGCGCAGCACGCGCTCGTCCTCGCCTTCGGCGTAGATCACGCGCACCGGCTGGGTCTTGGCCTTGGCGAACATCGGCTTCATGACGAGGCCGGAGCGGAAGGCGAAGCGCTCGAGCAGCGCGGTGTATTCGTCGAAATTGGTGATGGGGCGCGTCGCGACGCCCGACTCCATCGCCGCCTTCGCCACCGCCGGCGCGATGCGCAGGATCAGGCGCGGGTCGAAGGGGCTCGGGATCAGCGAGCCCGGGCCGAACCCTTGCGTCTCGCCGGTGTCAAAGCCCTGCGCGACCGCGTCCGACGGCGCCTCGCGCGCCAGCTGCGCGATGGCTTCGACCGCGGCGTGCTTCATCTCCTCGTTGATCGCGCTGGCGCCGACGTCGAGCGCGCCGCGGAAGATGAAGGGAAAGCAGAGGACGTTGTTGACCTGGTTCGGATAGTCCGAGCGGCCGGTGCAGATCATCGCGTCCGGGCGTACCTTGCGCGCCTCCTCCGGCATGATCTCCGGTGTCGGATTGGCGAGGGCCATGATCAGCGGCTTGTCGCCCATCGCCTGGGCCATCTCCGGCTTGAGCACGCCGGGCGCCGAGAGGCCGATGAAGATGTCCGCGCCGCCGATGACGTCGGCGAGCGTGCGCTTGTCGGTCTTCTGGGCATAGACCGCCTTCCAGCGGTCCATCTGCGTGTTGCGGCCGTCATAGACCAGGCCGTCGATGTCGCAGACCCAGATGTTCTTGCGCTGCGCACCCATCGACACCAGCAGGTTGAGCGTCGCGATCGCGGCCGCCCCTGCCCCCGACGCCACGATCTTGACGTCGGACAGCTTCTTGCCGTTCAGGCGGAGACCGTTGGTGATGGCGGCGGCGACGATGATGGCGGTGCCGTGCTGGTCGTCATGGAAGACCGGAATCTTCATGCGCTCCTTCAGCCGGCTCTCGATCTCGAAGCATTCCGGTCCGCGGATGTCTTCCAGATTGATGCCGCCGAAGGTCGGCTCGAGCGCGGCCACGGTCTCGACCACGCGGTCGATGGTGTCGGCGGCGATCTCGATGTCGAACACGTCGATGCCGGCGAACTTCTTGAACAGGACCGCCTTGCCTTCCATCACCGGCTTGGACGCCAGCGGGCCGATATTGCCGAGGCCGAGCACCGCGGTGCCGTTCGAGACCACGGCGACCAGGTTGGCGCGGGTGGTGAGCGAAGCGGCTTCGGCCGGGTTCTTGGCGATCTCGGTGCAGGCGGCGGCGACGCCCGGAGAATAGGCCAGCGCGAGGTCGCGCTGGTTGGCAAGCGGCTTGCTTGCCTGGATCTCGAGCTTTCCGGGGCGCGGCAGACGATGATAGGCGAGCGCCGCCTGGTGGAGATCTTCAGAATAGGACGACATGCGGTGTCTCGCCTCGCGTTACCGGCCTCAGAATGCACGATCTGGAGCTGCCGCCCAAGCGGACGGTATTTCCGGGTCATGGAAACGGGATGAAGCACGGCCGAAGCCCCGGTGGCAACATCCGATTGCGCCCCCATCAACAGGGCGCATGGTCAAATATCTGATAGCGCTAGCTTTCCCTGGACCGTGCAGCGTTTCCCGAATATGGCAGGTTGCGCGCTGCAAAACGAGCAACTGGAGCTGGGAATGAAGCGAATCCTGATCGGCCTGTTCGTGGCAGCCGTGCTCGCCGCCGGCGGATGGTTCGGCTTCAATCTCTACGCCAAGCACCGGGCGACAGCCGAGATCGAGGCGGCGTTCGAGCAGATCCGTGCGGGCGGCGGCAAGACGGGCCACGGCAGGATCGGATTCGATCTGATGAGCCGGACGCTGACGATCGAGGACATCAATCTCGAACCCGCCCAGCAGGACCTTGCCCACGTCAAGATCGCCAAGGTCGTGGCCGTCGGCGCACGTCAGGCAGACGATGCCCGGTTTTCGGCCGACAGCATCGACGTGTCAGGGGTCGAGGTCGCCTTCACGTACACCGAGAAGGCAAGGCTGAAAGCGAACTACAAGATCCCGCAGATCACCGCACGCGATTTTTCCGGTCCGACCCGTCCGGCCAACGCGCCGCTCTCCGGTTCGATCATCGACATGTACCGATTCATGCTCGCGCAATACGCAACTGTCTCGGCGTCCTCGATCGTGGCGCCAACCGTTGCGGTTCACGTCGATGCGGGCACCGGCAATGCCGGCAGCGGAGACTTCGCCTATTCCGGTCTTGCGGTCCAGAACGTCGATCGCGGCAAGGTCGAGACGGCGAAAACCGACCGCATCACCTACTCGCTCGACGTCAGCCAGCCGGGCAAGCCCGCGAAAATGACCGGCGAGCTGTCCGGTCTGGCCGCCTATGATTTCGACGCAACCGCAGTGACGGCCGCGCTCGATCCGCTGGGATCGAGCGACGACGGCTTCCACCGGGTCTATCGACGCATCTCGGCCAATTCATACGCCGTCGCAATGGCGCAGGGCGTGCGTGTGCAGATCGACAACATCGCCATCGACGACATTGCGATCCGGCCCTCGAAATTCCGTATGGCCGACATCATGGCGCTCATGCCGGCTGATGGCTCGATCCCGACGCCGGCGCAATCCCGCAACATGATCGAGAAAGTGGCCGACTTGTTCGAGGGCCTTCAGATCGGCAAGGCCGAAATCGGCAAACAAACGGTCGAAACCCCGCAAGGGACGGCAAAGCTCAACGCCGTCAAATACGATCAAGACAGGATTGCGGTGGAAGGCCTCGACATGCCGTCCCCGCAGGGACAGTTCAGGATGGAGCGCTTCGCGCTGAAATCATTCAGCGCGGCCAATCTGATGCGCTGGGCCGGCAGCCTCAGCAATCCCGGCCAGGCCCCCTCGCCCGACCAGATGCTGGGCCTGTTCCGGGTGCTCGCAGGCGCCGAGATCAAGGGCGTGGTCTCGCCGTTCAAGAACACGCGGCAGTTCGTCACCATCGATACGATCAGCCTGGACTGGGGCCAGCTGATCGGATCGATCCCGAGCAAGGCCAATCTGGTCGTGAAGATGGTCACGCCGACCGATCCCACCAGTCCGTCGCAGCGGGCCCTGGTCATTGCCGGCGTCGACAAGCTCGCGATCGACCTCGACCTCGGCGCGGCCTGGACGGAGTCCTCCGGTGCGTTCGCGCTGGCGCCGGCTACGATCGATCTCGGCAATCTCGCCAGGGCGCAGGCGCGCCTCGCGCTCGCCAACGTGCCGCGCACGGTGTTCACGGCCGATCCGGTGCAGGCGATGAGCCAGGCCGGACAGATCGAGGCCGGCGCGATCGAGCTCACCTTGCGCGACAGCGGCGTCGTCGATCTGATCGTGGCGCAGTTCTCGCGCATCCAGAATGTCAGCCGCGACGCCGCGCGCAGCGCCATCGTCGAGATGATCCGGGCCCAGGGCGAGAAGATGGCCGCGTCCAATCTCGATGCCAAGGCCGCGGCGGACTCACTGGCGGATTTCGTCGCGACCTCGGGGCAGACGCTCACCATCAAGCTGACCCCGCTCGGCAAGGTGCCGCTGGTCCAGCTCATGGATGTCCTGAACAGCGAGCCGGTCGTCGCGCTGGCGCAGTTCAGGATCGAGGCGTCGACGGGGCTGTAGGCAACACAGCGGTGGTGCGCTCCCTCGCCCCGTTCTTACGGGGAGAGGGTTGGGGTGAGGGGCTGCTTCCGCAATCACGGTGAGGGTTGGACTCGCGGAGAGTCCCCCTCACCCGCATCGCATCTTCGATGCGACATAGCCGAAGCTACGCTTCGGCGTCTCTTTAGATCGGCCGGTGAAAGCGGCCTACGCTCTCCCCGCGTGCGGGGAGAGCGAAGAGCCTCACTTCTGCGGCAGGTTCACCCGCACATGCAGCTCGCGGAGCTGCTTGGTCGTGGCTTCCGACGGCGCGCCCATCAGGAGGTCCATCGCCTGCTGGTTCATCGGGAACAGCGAGATCTCGCGCAAATTCGTGGTGCCGCAGAGCAGCATCACGATGCGGTCGACGCCGGCGGCCATGCCGCCATGCGGCGGCGCGCCGTACTGGAAGGCGCGGTACATGCCGCCGAAGCGGTCGACCACTTCCTGCTCGCCGTAGCCGGCGATCTCGAACGCCTTCACCATGGCTTCCGGCACATGGTTACGGATGCCGCCCGAGGCGATCTCGTAGCCGTTGCAGGTGATGTCGTACTGGAACGCCTTGATGGTCAGCGGGTCCTGGCCCTTCAGCGCTTCCAGGCCACCCTGCGGCATCGAGAACGGGTTGTGCGAGAAGTCGACCTTCTTGTCGTCCTCGTTGTACTCGTACATCGGGAAGTCGACGATCCAGGCGAGCTCGAACCGCTCCTTGTCGGTGAGGTTGAGCTCCTCGCCGACCTTGTTGCGGGCAAGGCCTGAGAACTTCCAGAACTTGTCGGGATCGCCGGCGACGAAGAAGGCGGCATCGCCTTCCTTGGTGCCGATCTGTGCACGGATCGCGGCGGTGCGCTCGGGCCCGATGTTGTTCGCAAGCGGACCTGCGCCCTCGCCGCCCTCGCGCCACATGATGTAGCCGAGGCCGGGCTGGCCTTCGCCCTGCGCCCACGAGTTCATGCGGTCGCAGAACGCGCGGCTGCCGCCGCCTGCGGCCGGGATCGCCCAGACCTGGTTCTTGGGGTCTTCGAGCATGCGCGCGAACACCTTGAAGCCGCTTCCGCGGAAGTGCTCGGAGACGTCCTGCATCTCGATGGGATTGCGCAAATCCGGCTTGTCACTGCCGTATTTGCGCAAGGCTTCTGCGAACGGGATGCGGCGCCAGTTCTTGGTCACCGGCTTGCCCTTGGCGAACTCTTCAAAGACGCCCGTGATCACAGGCTCCATCGCCGCGAACACGTCTTCCTGCGTCACAAAACTCATCTCGACGTCGAGCTGGTAGAACTCGCCCGGCAGACGGTCGGCGCGCGGGTCCTCGTCGCGGAAGCACGGCGCGATCTGGAAGTAGCGGTCGAAGCCCGACATCATCAGCAGCTGCTTGTACTGCTGCGGCGCCTGCGGCAGCGCGTAGAATTTTCCCGGATGGATGCGCGAGGGCACCAGGAAGTCGCGCGCGCCTTCCGGCGAGGACGCCGTCAGGATCGGGGTGTTGAACTCGAAGAAGCCCTGCCCCTCCATGCGCCGGCGCATCGACTTGATGATCTCGACGCGGGTCATGATGTTCTGGTGCAGCTTTTCGCGGCGCAGGTCGAGGAAGCGGTACTTCAGGCGGATGTCTTCAGGATATTCCTGGTCGCCGAACACCGGCAGCGGCAGGTCGCCGGCCGGGCCCAGCACCTCGATCTCGCCGACATAGACCTCGACCTTGCCGGTCGGCAAATCGTCATTGTCGGTGCCTTCGGGGCGGCGGCGGACCTTGCCGTCCATCTTGACCACGAATTCCGAGCGCAGCTTTTCGGCCAGCGAGAACGCCGGCGAGTCCGGGTCGACCACGCACTGGGTCAGGCCGTAATGGTCGCGCAGGTCGATGAACAGCACGCCGCCATGGTCGCGAACGCGATGGACCCAGCCCGAGAGGCGGATGGTCTCGCCGATGTTGCTCTCGCGGAGCGCGCCGCATGTATGTGACCGGTAGCGATGCATGGTCGTCCCAAAATCAATGTCGGAGGGGTCGAATCGGACGGCCGTGACGGCCGGTCCGAAGTTGCGGCAGGGTTTACCCGACGAGGCCGGGGGCGGCAACCAAGGGAACGGCCTGATTTGGGCCAGAAGGGCCCATTTTTGGCTTATCGGGGCCGGAGCCTTTGCCATCAGCTGTTCCAGCCTTATCTTGGGGCCATGACCGTGCATTTCCCCTTCCAGAACTCCTATTCAGCGCTGCCGGACAGCTTCTTTGCCCGCGTCGCGCCGACCCCGGTGGCCGCGCCCCGGCTGATCAAGCTCAACCGGCCGCTGGCGGTCCAGCTCGGGCTCGATCCCGACATGCTGGAGACGGCGGAGGGTGCCGAGATCCTGGCCGGAAAAACGGTTCCCGCCGGGGCCGATCCCATCGCCATGGCCTATGCCGGTCACCAGTTCGGGCAATTCGTGCCCCAGCTCGGCGACGGCCGCGCCATTTTGCTCGGCGAGGTCATCGACAGGGACGGCGTCCGCCGCGACATCCAGCTCAAGGGATCTGGCCCCACGCCGTTCTCCCGCCGCGGCGACGGCCGCGCCGCGCTTGGGCCCGTCCTGCGCGAATACATCGTCAGCGAAGCGATGTATGCGCTCGGCATTCCGACCACGCGCTCGCTTGCCGCCGTCGTCACCGGCGAGCATGTCATCCGCGAGACCGCACTGCCCGGCGCGGTGCTGACGCGCGTTGCCGCGAGCCACATCCGGGTCGGCACCTTCCAGTTCTTCGCCGTCCGCCGCGACACCGACGCGATCCGCCGGCTCGCAGACCACGTCATCACCAGGCACTACCCGGACCTGCTTCACGCCGAGCGGCCCTATCACGCCCTGCTCGCGGCCGTCGTCGCGCGCCAGGCCGAGCTCGTCGCGCGCTGGCTGCTGGTCGGCTTCATCCATGGCGTGATGAACACCGACAACACCTCCATCTCCGGCGAGACCATCGATTATGGCCCCTGCGCCTTCATGGACGCCTACAATCCCGCGCAGGTGTTTTCGTCCATCGACGAGATGGGCCGCTACGCCTATGCCAACCAGCCGCGCATCGGCCTGTGGAATCTGACGCGCCTCGCCGAATGCCTGCTGCCGCTGTTCTCGGACGAGCAGGAAAAGGCGATCGCGGAAGCCCAGGACATCCTCGGCGCCTTCGCCGAGACGTTCAGCGCGGCCTATCAGGCCGGCCTGCGCAAGAAGGTCGGCCTGTTCACCGAGCGCGACGGCGACGACGCGCTGATCCAGGACCTGCTCGACGCCATGGCCAAGAACCAGGCCGACTTCACCCTCACCTTCCGCAAGCTCGGCGATGCCGCAGGCGATGACGGCGCCGACGTCCGCGCGCAGTTCATGGAGCCCGCAGCTTTCGACGAATGGGCCGGCCGCTGGCGAGCGCGCACAGCGCTGGAGCCGCAGAGTGCCGCCGACCGGCGCACGGCGATGCACGCCGTCAATCCGATGTTCATCCCACGCAACCACCGCGTCGAGGCCGTGATCCAGGCTGCGGTGAACGACGACGACTACGCGCCGTTCGAGGAATTGGTGAAGGTGCTGGCGAAGCCGTTCGAGGATCAGCCGGATCACGCCGCCTATGCCGATCCGCCGCTGCCGGACCAGCGGGTGTTGCAGACATTCTGCGGGACGTGAGGCTGGCTCGACCGCGCACCACCATCTCTGATTGACGCACGGCATGGATTGCGCGCTGGGCTCGTCCATTCCTGTCCGGCGGGCGTTGTGGACACGTCCCGTTCACGGGAACCGCTGTCATCAAACTGAAACACACGCGCTCTAACGGGCTGGCAGGCCGTCTTGCCGGAGGCGACCATCCTCCAACAGTCCCGACAGGCGCGCCATGCCGTTCAAATTCATCCACATCACCGACACGCATCTGGCGAACCCCGGGCTGAAGCTCTATGGGCTCGATCCGCGCGCCCGGCTCGATGCCGCCGTCGCCGACATCAACAAGCACCAGTCCGACGCTGCGTTTGCGGTCGTGACCGGCGACCTCACCCATTGGGGCGAGCCGGAATCCTACGCCAATTTCGCCGAGGCGATGGCCGCGCTGAAGATGCCGTACATCGCCATGGTCGGTAATCACGACAAGCGCGTGGCCTGCCTCGACGGCCTTCGGTCCGCGCCGCGCGATCCCAACGGCTTCGTGCAGGGCACCCGCACCACCGAGCACGGCCTGTTCGTTTTCCTCGACACGCTGGACGAGACCAGCCACGCCGGCGAGATGTGCGCCAAGCGCCTCAACTGGCTCGCCGGCACGCTGGCTGCGGCGCCGGACGACATGCCGTTCGTCGTGTTCATGCACCATCCGCCGTTCCCGGTCGGCGTCCACGCCATGGACGAGATCGCGCTGAAGCAGAGCGCCGAATTCGCCGAGGTGATCGCACCCTATCGTTCGCGCATCCGCCACCTGTTCTTCGGCCATGTGCACCGGCCGATCTTCGGCAGCTACGGCAAGATCCCCTTCTCCACCCTACGCGGCACCAACCACCAGGTCTGGTTCGAGCTCGACCCCGCCGCCACCGACCATCTGGCGAGCCACGAGCCGCCGGCCTACGGCGTTGTGCTGATCGACCAGGAGAACCTCGTCGTGCACAGCCACGACTTCCTCGACCAGAGTCTGCGCTTCCCCTTCGAGCCGCCGGCAGGAGTGGACGGCCGCGACTATGCGCTCAACTTCCCGGCGCGGTGAGATGAGCCTCGCTGAACCCGCGGCTCTCCCGGTCGCGGCATCGGCGCCGCCGCGCCTCAACGTCCTGAAGCGGTTCTCTCACCGCTTCAAAGCCTCGCTGCCGGCCTATCTGCTGCTGCTGCCCTCGCTCGTCTTCCTCGCCCTGTTCACCTATGGCGCGATGGGCCGCGTCATCATCGACGCGCTCTATCAGCGGGCGACGCCGAAGGCGCCGGTGCGCTTCGTCGGCCTCGACAACATCAGCGCGGTGCTGGCCGACCCCGCCTTCATCGGCGCCGTTATCAACAACCTGATCTACGCCGTCGGCACGGCGGTCCCGAGCATCGGCCTTGCGCTCCTGTTCGCGCTGGCGCTGGCGCGCACCAATGCCGTGACCAGCGCGCTGCGCGCCGCGCTGTTCCTCCCCGTCCTGATCCCGATGGTCGCGGCTTCCGCGCTGTTCCTGTTCATCTTCCTGCCCAATGTCGGCCTGCTCGATTACTACATCGGCCGGCTGCTGCCGGTGCTGCCGAACTGGCTCGGCGATCCCGATATCGCGCTGTACGCGATCATGGTCATCACGATCTGGAAGAACGCCGGCTATTACATGCTGTTCTTCCTCGCAGGCCTCCAGTCCGTGCCCGAGGATGTCATGGAGGCTGCCCATCTCGATGGCGCGGGGCCTTGGCAGCGCTTCCGGCACATTACTCTGCCGGAGCTGAAGCCCACCTTCTTGTTCGTCATCGTGATCGCGACGCTCAACGCGGTGACGCAGGTCGACCACGTCTTCGTCATGACCAAAGGCGGGCCGTCGAACGCAACCAATCTCGTGCTGTTCTACGTCTACCAGCAGGCGGTCGAGCATTACGACGTCGGCAAGGCGTCGGCGGCGACGCTGCTGACGCTCGCCGCCCTGATGGGCCTCACCGCGCTCTCGTTCCGCACCATGGCGAATCGCGAGGGCGGGCCATGAAGCTGATCGACGCGCTGTGGAAGGACGCCCCGCTCGCGACCCGCCGCGAGATCACGCCGAAACTCGGCTTCCTGCTGACCGTGCTGCTCGCGCTGGTCTGGCTGATCCCGTTCCTGTGGATGGCCATGGCGACGCTGCGCCCGGCCTCCGACGGCATCAACCTGATGGCCGAGCTGATGCCGAGCCTCAAGCCCACGCTCGACAACATCAGGGATGCCTGGGAGATCGGCGACTTCCCGCGCTACTTCCTCAACACCACGATCATCTGCACCGGCATCCTCCTGGTGCAGTTCGTCACGATCACGCTGGCGGGCTTCGCCTTTGCCCGGCTCGACTTCGCCGGCAAGACGCTGATCTTCTATTTGTTCCTGATGCAGCTGATGCTGGTGCCGGTGCTGCTGATCGTGCCGAATTTGCGCATCGTCGCGCAGTTCGGCCTCTACGACACGCTCGCCGGCGTGATGATGCCGTTCTTCGCCTCCGCCTTCGGCACCTTCCTGATGCGGCAGGCCTTTGAGGCCATCCCGACCGAGCTGGAGGACGCCGCCCTGATCGACGGCGCGAGCCTGTTCCAGCGCATCCGCCACATCTACGTGCCGCTGTCGCTGCCGAGCTTCTCGGCGTTTGCCATCATCTCCGTGACCAGCCACTGGAACGACTTCCTGTGGCCGCTGATGGTGATCAATTCGCCGGACAAGCGGCCGCTCACCGTCGGGCTCTCGGTCTTCACCGCCACGGCGGAAGGCACCCAGGCCTGGGGCACCATCGCCGCCGGCACGCTGATGGTGATCGCGCCGCTGCTCATCACCTTCCTGATCTTCCAGAAGCGCTTCATCAGCTCTTTCGTCACCTCAGGCATCAAATAGGAGATTTTCCGATGCTGTTTACCCGCAGGCTCATGCTCGGCCTTGCCATGGCAGGCTCCATGGTAGGCGCCCTCGCCGTCCCGGCGATGGCCGAAGGTCCGACCGAGATCGACCTGTTCTTCCCCGTTCCCGTCGACGGCAAGCTCGCCCGCGACATGGGCACGTTGATCAAGGAGTTCAACGACGGTCACCCCAACATCAAGGCGACCGCCGTCTACACCGGCTCCTATGACGACACGCTGATCAAGACGCGCGCCGCGATCAAGGCCGGCAAGCCCCCGGCTGCCGTGATCATGTCGGCGAACTTCCTGCTCGACATGCAGATCGAGAACGAGCTCACCAATCTCGATCCCCTGATCGCCGCCGACGGCACCACCAAGGACCAGTTCCTCGGCCAGTTCTTCCCGGCGCTGCAGGGCAATGCGGTGATCAACCGCTCGGTCTACGGCGTGCCCTTCCACAATTCGACGCCGCTGCTCTACATCAACGCCGACAAGGCCAAGGAAGCGGGCCTCGATCCCAACAAGCCGCCGCAGACCTGGGCCGAGCTCACCGACTGGGCCAAGAAGCTCACCAAGCGCGAGGGCGACAAGGTGACCCAATGGGGCATCGCGATCCCCTGCGCCTATGACTATTGCGGCTGGATGATGGAAACGCTCACCATGACCAATGGCGGGCGCTACTACAACGAGGAGTTCGGCGGCGAGGTCTATTACGACACGCCCTCGATGCTGGGCGCGCTGACCTGGTGGAACGACCTCATCTACAAGCACAAGGTCCACGCCCCCGGCGCCACGCCCGGCCCCGCCGTCAGCACCTCCTTCATCTCCGGCAATGCCGCGATGATGATGCTCTCGACCGGCTCGCTCACCTACGTGCGCGACAACGCCAAGTTCGCCTACAAGGTCGCGTTCATCCCGCGCAACGTCCGCAATGCCGTGCCGATCGGCGGCGCCTCGCTGATCGTCCCGGCCGGCCTGGAAGCCGACAAGCAGAAGGCCGCCTGGACGCTGATCAAGTGGATGACCTCGCCCGAGAAGAGCGCCTGGTGGAGCCGCGCCACCGGCTATTTCGCGCCGAACATGGCCGCCTACAAGACGCCCGAGATGGTCGACTTCCTCAACAAGAACCCGGACGCCAAGACCGCCGTCGAGCAGCTCGACGTCGCCAAGCCCTGGTTCGCGACCTACAAGACCGTGCCGGTCCGCAAGAACCTCGAGGACGAGGTCATGCTGGTCCTCAACGGCAAGAAGCAGCCGAAGGAAGCCCTCGCCGCCGCCCAGAAGGCCGCGGATGAGACGCTGAAGCCGTACAATGCGGAGACGTCGCTGAAGCTGCCGTAAGGGCCGCTGACAGCACGCCAACAAGTTCGGCGCTCCGCCCTGCGGGGCGCCGAACTCATTTGAGGGGCAGCCGCGTCAGTTGCGCTTGCCGTCGAGCCTGAACACCATCTGCGTGGGACGCACGAACCGCAATGCGACCAGGAGCACGGACAACACCGTGCACATGTAGATGACGGCCATCGCGTCGATGGAATAGACCGGCCGGACGCCGCCGGCGAAGACGTTGTAGTACAGCGCGACGACCAGGGTCTGCGAGCCGCCGCCGGCGAGCAAGAATGCCAGCTCGAAGTTCGAGATCGTGTTGACGAGGACCAGCAGGCCCGCCGTCAGAATGCCCGGCAGCATCAACGGCAGCAGGATGCGGCGGAAAATCTGCAGCCGGCTCGCCCCGAGCATTTGCGCCGACCATTCCAGGTTCAGGCTGATCTGCTCGAAGAACGGCAGCAGGATGAAGACGGCAAGCGGAACCATGGGGACGAGCACGGCAAGGATGACGCCCAAGACGGTGCCACCCACGCCGAACCCATAGAGCGTCGTGGCGAGCGGAATGCCGTAGGTCATCTGCGGGATCAGCAGCGGCAGGAAATAGAGCAGCAGCAGGATCGGCTTGGCGTTGAAATTCCGCCGGGCCAGCACGTAAGCCGCCGGAAAGCCGATCGCCAGCGCGATGAACACCACGGCGAGTGCAATGAACAGCGTGATGAAGAGAACGTGCGAGAGCTCGAACTCCCGCCAGGCGTAGGTGAACCAGTCGGTCGTGAAGGCCGGCGGCAACGGCTTGCCGAACCAGCGCTTGGCGAACGAGCTCACGACGACATGCGTCACGATTCCGAGCAGGTTCAGGATGAACCCGAGCAGGAACAGGTAGATCGCCAGTTTCCACATCCGTCCGCGCATCAGCATCCCCTCAGCGTTTGCCGACGCCCATGGTCGTCGCGATGGTCATGCGACGGCGCACCAGCACGATGACCACCAGCGCCGCGAGCTGGCAGAGGCCCATGATGACCGCGATCGCGGACGCGTAGGACATGTCATATTGCTCGAAGGCCTGCTGATAGGCCGCGATCGAGATCGTTCGCGTCGAACCGGCCGGCTGGCCGACCATCACCGCTGATGGAAACACGGCAAAGCTCATCACGAAGACAAGCGCGAACGCGATGATCAGGCCGGGCGCGATCAGCGGGAACATGACGCGGCGGAAGATGGTCCAGGGCCCTGCGCCCAGCATGCGGGCCGAGCTTTCCAGGCTGGGGTCAATGCCAGAGATGTAGCCGAGCAGCATCAGGAAGCAGAACGGGAAGTTCTGCATGAACAGCGAGAAGGTGACGCCGATCGAATTATGCGTCAGCTCGAGCGGATTTTCGATCAGCCCAGCCGCGATCAGCAACTGGTTGAGCCAGCCATTGTGACCGTAGAAGCCCAGAATGCCTTCCGACAGGAAGACGACGCCGAGCGAGATCGGCAGCACGAGGATGGTCGTGATGGTCCGCTCGAACCAGATCCCGCGCCGCATCCCGTAGGCCAGGAACAGCGCGACCAGGACGACGGCGATCGTCGTCGGCAACGCCAGCATGAAGGTCGTCTTGATCGTATTGTACTGATAGGCGTCGTTGAAGAACGCGACATAGTTCGAGAACATCCCGGCATCGCGCTTCTTCGGCTGCAGGCTGATGTAGATCCCGTAGAGGAACGGGTAGACGAACATCGCGAGCACATAGAGCAGCGACGGCACAAGACAGAGGATCGCGACGAGGTCGAGTTCGCTGCGGGAATCGGAGCGGATGCGGGCCACGATCTCTCCCTCACTCGCGCCGCAGCAGCACGAACTTGTCCGCCGGCAATGTCAGATCCAGCGTCTCGCCCAGCGAGAGCTTCTCCAGCGAGCGAATCCAGAGCCGGGCACCGCCATCGAGCGCGATCTCGGCCTCCTGCTCGCGGCCGAGATATTCGACGAGCTCGACCCTGCCGCGCACGGCATTGACGCCATCGGCAACCTTGCCGAGACGCACGTCCTCCGGCCGGATCGCCAGCACGGCCTGCTCGCCCGGGCGGAAGCCGTCCCTCGCCTTCGCCCGCAACATCTGTCCCCTGAAACCGGCTTCGACCGTTCCGTCCGCCGCCATGCCGAGCGTCACGTCGAGAAAATTTCGAAAGCCCATGAAATCCGCCACGAAGACGTTCTTCGGCCGGTCATGGATCTCCTGCGGCGTGCCCACCTGCATGAGCACGCCTTCGCGCAGCACGACGATCCGATCGGAAAGCGAGAGCGCTTCAGCCTGATCATGGGTGACATAGATCGAGGTCAGGCCGAGGCGCGCGTGCAGCTGCTTGATCTCGGCACGCATCTCGACACGGAGCTTGGCGTCGAGGTTGGACAGCGGCTCGTCGAACAGCATCAACCGAGGATGCAGCACCAGTGCGCGCGCGATGGCGACGCGCTGCTGCTGCCCGCCCGAGAGCTGGCCGGGATAGCGGTCTTCATAGCCGGTAAGACGCACCAGACCCAGCATTTCGCGCACGCGCTGGTCTATTTCCGCAGAGGGGCGCTTCTGCAATGAGAGGCCGAACGCGACGTTGCCGAACACGGTCAGATGCGGAAACAGCGCGTAATTCTGGAACACCATGCCGAAGCCGCGTTTTTCGGCTGGCACGTCGTCGATCCGCTGTCCGTTGAGGCGGATCTCGCCGTCGCTTGGCGGCACGAGCCCCGCGATGATGCCGAGCGCCGTGGACTTTCCGCACCCGCTGGGCCCAAGAAAGGTGACGAACTCGCGGCCACCGATCTCCAGCGGAAAGCGGTCGAGCACGACCTTGCCGCCATAGCGCTTGGTGATCGACATCTCGAGTCTATCGATGGAATCGGCCATTCCCTGCCCCGCATACGCGCGCGAGGGCCGCACTTCGCGTGCCCTCGCGTTTTGGTCCCTGTTCTTGTTATTTCTTGACCTGGTCGGCGCCGACCTCGCGGTCCCACCGTTCCATCGCGTAGCTCAGTTCGGTCACGCCGAGCGGAGGCGACACTTTCCACTTGGTGCCGATCTGATCGTACTCAGGACGCCAGAACTCCTTCACCTCGTCCTGGATGTCCTTGGGCGCCGATGCCAGGGTCGCGGCCTTCACGACTGGTCCGATGAAAGCCTTCCAGGTGAGCGCCTGCTGCTCCGGCTTCCACATGAACTTCATGAGGTCGACGATGATGTCGACTTGCTCCTGCGGAACGCCCTTCGGGATGCACCAATAGTGGCCGTCGACCACGAACGTGGTGTTCTCAAGGATCGCGATCTTCGAATCCGGCGGGATCACGCTTTGCGCGCGGGGCTTCATGTCCCATTCCATGATCCCGGCGATCATCCAGCGCTGTCCCTGCGCGAACTCCTTCAGGGTGATCGCGGTGCCGGTCGGATAATACTCGACGGACTTGCCGAGCTCCTTCAGAAAATCCCAGCTCTTGTCCCAGCCCTTCTCGGGATCGAGTGGCTTGGAATCCCCGAGAATGAAGGCAAAGCCCTGCAACATCGCGCGGCCCGGCCCGCTGTTCGCCGGGCGGGCATACATGAACTTGCCCGGGTTGGCCTTCACCCACGACAGCAAGTCCTGTGCGGTCTTCGGCGGGCTCGGCACCTTGGCGGGATTGTAGATCAGCACCGGACCGCCGGCATTGCCGACGGACGGAATGAGAAAGCCCTTGCCCTCGTCGTAAAGCGCCTTGCCCGCATCGGTGAGGCCGTCGCGCGGAAAACTCTTCTGATAGTCGGGGATCGCAATGAGCTGGCCGTTCTGGGCGAGCAGCGAGCCGCCGTCCTGCCCGGTCAGCACCAGATTGATATCGAGGCGTCCGGCATCCTGCTGCGCCTTGATCTTGGCCGGAAGCTCCGGCGCCGGCGCACGCTGGATCTTGATCTCGCTGACCTTGTCCGGATTGGCCTTCTTGTAATTCTCGATGATGGGCTGCACCGAGGCGAGGTCGCCGCCGGTATCGATGATCGAAAGACTGATCGGAGCGGCAAGAGCTCCGCTGCAAAAAGCTGCTCCCATCAAGGCGGCGGCCATCAAGGTCGCGGACCTCATCCTCATTCTCGCCTCCCACGCGCTTTATTTCTTGTTCAACTTGTTATTTATTTGTAAGGCGAGCATCGACGAAATTGCAGCCGTTTGTCAAGCGACCCGTTCCGTCGAGAATTGCTGCTGGGGCCGCGCGCCTCGGTGCACCGGTTGAGATGTTAAAAACTTGTCTGGCGGAGCCGGAGTTGAAAAAGCCTGCGATCAAATCCGCGGAGTTGCCGCTCTCCTCCTCGACCGGACGATTGAGCGACCGGATCTACGACCACGTGCTGGGGCAGATCGCGATCGGCATCCTTCCCGTGAACTGCCGGCTGCCGCCGGAAAACGGCCTTGCTGAACTTCTCGGCGTCTCGCGCCCCGTCGTTCGCGAAGCCTTGACGCGACTGCGCGATGACGGGCTGATCGCATCGCGCCAGGGCGCGGGCTGGTTCGTGACGCGGCGCCCGGCCGCCAATGCCTTCGATTTCGCGCCCGTCAGCAGCATCCCGGACATCCAGCGCTGCTTCGTGTTCCGGATGGCCGTCGAGGGCGATGCTGCCGCGCTCGCCGCGCGCAATCGGGACAGGCAAGCTCTCCGCCGGATCCAGCAGGTCCTGACCAAGCTCGACACCATGGTCGCGCAAGGCCGCGAGGGCGGCCTCGGTGTCGAGGAGGACCTGCTGTTCCATCGCACCATTGCCGAGGCGAGCGGCAACCGGTTCTTTGTCGAGA
Source organism: Bradyrhizobium genosp. SA-4 str. CB756 (assembly GCF_000473125.1). Classification (NCBI taxonomy): domain Bacteria; kingdom Pseudomonadati; phylum Pseudomonadota; class Alphaproteobacteria; order Hyphomicrobiales; family Nitrobacteraceae; genus Bradyrhizobium; species Bradyrhizobium genosp. SA-4. Next base: position 3,629,385 of record NZ_KI421499.1, read on the forward strand.
CGCTGGCCTCGCTGCGGGAGCAGATTGCGATCGGCGTCAGCCTGAACCGCAACCTCTCGCTCATTCAGCCGCGCGGCCGCATCCTCAGAGGCCAGCAGGAGCACCGCCGCGTGTTCGAGGCCATCGAGGCTGAAGATGAAGAAGGCGCGCGCCGCGCCATGCGCACGCATATCGAGAACGCGCGAAAGCGTATCTTCGAGGGCGGCTGATCGCCGCGCGAACTCCGATCGCGACGATCTCAGATCGTCACCACGATCTCAGATTGTCACTACGATCTCAGATCGTCACTACGATCTTCCCGAACTGGGCGTTCGACTCCAGGAAGCGATGCGCCTCGACGATGTCCTCGAAGCGGAACGTTCTGGCGATGATCGGGTTCAGCGAGCCATCCGACAGCCCGTCGAGGATGAACGCCTTTGCCCGCGCAAGGCGCATGGGGTCTCGGATGACCTCGTGGACGAGATAGCCGCGCAACACCAGGCTCTTGGTCAACACGTGGAAGAGCGGAAATGGCGTGGGCTCGGGGCTCAGCCCGCCGTACTCGATCAAGATGCCGCCCGGCGCCATCGCCGCGGTCAGCGGCTCGAAGGCGGGACCGCCGACCGCGTCAAAGACCGCACGGACCCCATTTGATCCGGCGATCGCCGCGAGCCGCACTCCGACGTCCTCCTCGTCCGAGACGATCACGTGAGCGGCGCCCGCATCGCGCAAGGCGCGCCGCTTGGCCGAGGTCCGCGTCAGCGCGACCGGGATAGCGCCGATCCGGTTTGCGATCTGGATGGCCGCAAGCCCGACGCTGCTAGATGCGGCCGTGATGGCGACGACGTCGCCTCGCAAGAGTCCGGCGATGTCGACCAGCGCGCCGTAGGCCGTCAGATACTGCATCCACATCGCAGCCGCCGTCTCGAAGCCGAGCTCGGGCGGATGCTTCACGACGAGTTCGGCCGGGAATGTCGCGAGCTCGGCATAGGCCGGCCATCGCACCATCGACAGCGGCGGCACGATGCTGACGATGTCGCCCGGCACGAAGCCGATCACGTCGTCCCCGATGGCCTCGACGATGCCCGCCGCCTCCAGTCCGAGCCCCGATGGGAACACCGCGCTCTCGATATAGGTCCCTCTCCGCAACAGCGCTTCCGCACGGTTGAGGCCGAGTGCCTTGACCCGGATCTGAACTTCACCCCTTGCCGGCGGCGGAACGTCGACGGTCTCAATGCGCAGCACCTCAGGGCCGCCATGATGATGAAAGCGAACGACGCGAGCCATGGGCACACTCCAAAACAGTTGAACTGAATGGAGCTATGCCGACCCCGCGAAAGCAGATAAATCGCCTCCACGAGCGAACAGTCGAAACCAGGAGTTTTCAATCATGGACCGCCTGACCAGCATGGCCGTGTTCGTTCGGGCCGTCGACCTCGGCTCGTTCGCCGCTGCGGCCGACGCCTTGGAGATGTCTGGGCCGATGGTCGGCAAGCATGTGCGATTCCTCGAAGAGCGCTTGGGCACCCGCCTCCTCAACCGCACCACCCGGCGGCAGAGCCTGACCGAGGCCGGCCAGGCCTATTACGAGCGCTGCCGTGCCGTGCTCAGCGAGGCCGAAGCCGCCGATGCCGCCGTTGCCAATGACTTGTCCGAGCCGCGCGGCAGGCTACGCGTGACCATGCCGGCCCTGCTGGGACGGCACTGCATCGCACCGCTCTTGATGAAGCTCGCGCGGAAATATCCGCATCTCGAGCTCGACCTTTCGTTCGGCGATCCGATCGCCGACCTCGTCGAGGCCGGCTACGATCTTGCGATCCGCACCGGCGATCTCGACGACCAGTCCGGCCTGATCACGCGCCGCATCGGGGGCCAGCGCATGGTGGTATGCGGCGCGCGCTCGTATTTGCGTGCCAACGGCAGGCCGAAATCGATCGACGACCTCGCCGCGCACCAGGCGATCATCTACCGCCGCTCCGGACGCGTGCGGCCGTGGCTGTTTCCACAAGAGGGCCAACCTCCACGCGAGATCATGCCGTCAGGCCGGCTGAGGCTGGACGATATGGAAGCGATCGCCGATGCCGCCGCGCAGGGCATGGGGCTCGCCTGGCTGCCTTTTTGGCTGGTCCGCGAACGCCTCAACACCGGCGCGCTGGTCGGCCTGTTCGCGGGCCAGAGCGAATTCCTCTACGACTGCCACGCGCTGTGGCCCCGTTCGCCCCGACTGGCCCCAAAAGTCCGTGTCGCCGTGGACATGCTCGCTGCGGCCTTGCCGAAGCTCATGGCGTGACGCGCGCCCAAAGCCCCCGTTTACCTCTCGTCCACCATCTGGCCCGGCCCGCCGCCGGTAACCACGAGAATTAACAGACCGTCAACGCACCCCCGACAAATCTATCAATGTTTCTGGAGATTTCGCCGTGGATCTGTTGGTTTTCGAGTTCCTGGGACTGGCCCTGGTCGCCATGTGCGTCGTCGTGGTGGCGCTGCCCTGCGCCCGCAAATCCTCGCACCGGATCCGCTACGAATAGGAATTTTCCGCGGAAAGGGCCGATTCCGGCCCGATGCAGGGCTCGAATTCTCTTAGAGCCCCTTGACATCACAGCACTTTCGGCAGAACGGCTGATGGCACGTGTCATGGGCCGTTCATGGATTTAATTACCACCACCGCTGACCTCGCGGCTGCCTGCAGCCGCCTCGCCAAGCACCCCGTTATAACAGTCGATACCGAGTTCCTGCGCGAGACCACCTATTACCCGCTGCTGTGCGTGGTGCAGATGGCCAGCGCCGAGGAGGCCGTGGTCATCGACACCCTGGCCGAGGGCATCGACCTCAAGCCGTTCTTCGAGCTGATGGCCAATGAGAGCGTGCTGAAGGTGTTCCATGCCGCCCGCCAGGACATCGAGATCATCTGGCATCAGGCCAATATCATCCCGCACCCGGTGTTCGACACCCAGGTCGCCGCCATGGTGCTGGGCTACGGCGACAGCATTGCCTACGACCAGCTGGTCGAGAAGGTCACCGGCCACCGGCCGGACAAGACCCACCGCTTCACCGACTGGTCGCGCCGGCCGCTCAGCAAGGAGCAGATGCATTACGCGGTGTCCGACGTCACGCATTTGCGCGACGTCTTCGCTGCGCTCGACGCCGACCTGAAGAAGCGCCGCCGCAGCGAATGGGTCTCGATCGAGATGGAGGTTCTGACCTCGCCCCGCACCTACGACTTCCACCCCGAGCGCGCCTGGGAGCGGCTGAAGACGCGCGTGCGCAAGCCGAAGGACCTCGCCGTCCTGATGGAGGTCGCGGCATGGCGCGAGCAGGAGGCGCAGAGCCGCGACGTGCCGCGCGGGCGCGTGCTGCGGGATGAAGCCATCAGCGACATCGCCACCCACGCGCCGAACACGCTGGAGAAGCTCGCCCATCTGCGCTCGGTGCCGAAGGGTTTTGAGAAATCCAAATGGGGCGCGGACATCGTCGCCGCGGTCGAGCGTGGCCTGGCGCGGGATTTCTCGATGCTGCCGAAGCTGGAGAAGCCGCGCAACAACAATAACGGCGCGGCGATCGTCGAGCTCTTGAAGGTGCTGCTGCGCATGACCGCGGAGCGCCATGCGGTCGCCAGCAAGGTGATCGCCACCGTCGACGATCTCGAGGAGATCGCAGCCAGCGACGAGGCCGACGTCCCCGCCTTGCGCGGCTGGCGCCGCGAGCTGTTCGGCGAGGCCGCCTTGAGGCTCAAGCGCGGCGAGCTGGCGCTGGCGATCGAGAAGGGTCGCGTGGTCGGGGTTCAGCGGGCGTAGCGGTCAGCCGCAACACTCACACGGTCATCCTGAGGTGCGAGCTGCGCGTAGCGCGGCGAGCCTCGAGGGATGAGCGGCCCCCGCTGCAGCCGGGCCGTCGCCCTTCGAGGGCCGCTGAAGAAGCGGCCACCTCAGGGTGACGGAGTTAGACTTGATCGCGAGCCGAAACGCGAGCCCTACGCCGGCGTCAGCTTCGCCACTTCGCCCTTCATATCCTCCAGCACGCCGGAGATCGCAGCGACCAGCTCGTCGATCTGGCCCTTCGTGGTGATCAGCGGCGGGCAGATCGCGATGGCGTCCAGCATGTTGCGGGAGATCACGCCGCGCTCCTGGAGCATGCGGCTGGCAATGCCGCCGACCGCGCCGGGCGTCGCCGCTGCGGTCTTGCGGCCCTTGTCCAGCACGAGCTCGAGCGCTGCGATCATGCCGACGCCGCGGACCTCACCGACCAGCGGATGGCTGACGAGCTCGCGTAGGCGGCCCTGCATGTAGCCGCCGAGCTCGGCGGCATGCGCGACCAGGCCGCGCTCCTCAATGATCTTGAGATTTTCAAGCGCGATCGCCGAGCCGACCGGATGGCCGCCCGCGGTGAAGCCGTGGCCGAGCACGCCGATCTTGTTGCTCTCGTCCGCGATCGGCTCGAACATGCGGTCGTTCATGATGATCGCCGAGAGCGGGAAGTAGCTCGAAGTGATCTGCTTGGAGACCACGATTGCATCCGGCTTAATGCCGTAGGTCTCGCAGCCGAACATCTTGCCGGTGCGGCCGAAGCCGCAGATCACTTCATCCGCGACCAGCAGGATGTCGTACTTCTTCAGGACGGCCTGGATCTTGTCCCAATAGGTCGCCGGCGGCACGATGACGCCGCCCGCGCCCATCACCGGCTCGCCGAAGAAGGCTGCGATCGTGTCCGGCCCTTCCTTCTGGATCAGCGCGTCGAGCTCCTCGGCCCGGCGCGTCGCGAACGCCTCCTCGCTCTCGCCGGGCGCGCCGTCCTTGTAGAAGTGCGGCGAGCCGGTGTGCAGGATATTCGGCAGCGGCAGGTCGAACGAGCGGTGGTTGTTCGGCAGGCCCGTGAGGCTGGCCGAGGCAATGGTGACGCCGTGATAGGCGCGCATCCGGCTGATGATCTTCTTGCGCTGCGGCTGGCCGAGCGCATTGGAGCGATAGGCGATCAGCTTGAGGACGGTGTCATTGGCTTCCGAGCCGGAATTGGTGAAGAACACCTTGCTCATCGGCACAGGCGCGAGCGCGACCAGCTTCTCGGCGAGATCGATCGAGGGCCCGTGCGATTTGGCGGAGAAGGTGTGGTAGAACGGCAGCGCCTGCATCTGCTTGTGCGCGGCCTCGACCAGCCGCTTCTCGTTGAAGCCGAGCCCGACGCTCCAGAGGCCCGCCATCGCCTCGAAATAGCGCTTGCCCGCCGCATCGAACACGTAGGGGCCCTCGCCGCGCTCGATCACCAGGGGACCGGCCTGCTGATGGGTGCGCGCATTGGTGTAGGGATGGAGCTGGTAGGCCACATCCCGGGCCTCTTGCGAATTGGGCAGCATGGACATTTGCGTGCTTCCTCAACGGTGCGTCACTGGCGTGATGACGCAGACCAGTGCAAGCGATGAGCTTGTCCAAAGAAAGCGTCGACATCTTGGCTATTGCGGCAGGCCGCAACTTGCAACGTCATTTCGTTGGCAACCGGCGCACATGAGCGTTGCAGGAAAGCAGGCACATCGGCAGCCGGCACGTCCCCTCGCCTAGCCCCGCCGCGCCAGGACGAAAGCCGCAGCTGCCGCGATCAGCGCCGGGACGGCTGCGGCGCCGAACAGCGGCTGCGGTCCCATGTCGCGGGCCAGCATCAGGCCGCCGATCAGAGGCCCCAGGATTGAACCAATGCGGCCGATACCGAGGGCCCATCCCACGCCGGTCGATCTGATCGCCGTCGGATAGAAGGTCGCCGTCAGCGCGTTCGAGGCGATCTGTCCTCCGACGATGCAGAAGCCCGACGCGAAGATGGCAATCGTGACCAGAACGATCGAATGACTTGCCATGCCGACGGCCGCGACTGCGACCGCGGCGACCAAATAGGTCAGCGCCAACGCGCGAAACGAGAAGCGATCAATGAAATGACCGAGCGTGAAAGTGCCGACGACGCCGCCGACCTGCAGCATCGCGCCGATCGCGGCCGCCGCCGAAACCGAGACTCCGAGGTCGTTCAGCACCGTGGGGAGCCAGTTCGACAGGAGGTAAAGGTCGAGCAGGCTCATGAAGAAGACGATCCAGAGCAGAAGCGTCACCGATCCGCGTCCTTCTGCAAACAGATGCGCAACAGGCAGTCCCGTGAGCCTGGGCTCCTGCACGACGAACCTGGCACTCGCCGGGAACGAGGTGCCCGGGACCACCTTCTGGAGCAGGTCAGCCACCTCCCGGTCGCGGCCGCCGATCATCGCCAGGAAGCGGATCGACTCCGGCAACGCCTTGAACAGGAAAGGAAGCAGCAGCAGCGGCCCGAGGCCGCCGACGAGAAACACCGAACGCCAGCCGAAGGCCGGAATCAGCGCGGCCGCCAGCAACCCGCCCAGCGCCGCACCAATCGAAAAACCTGCGAACATGATCATCACGAGCGTGGCGCGGCGGCGATGCGGGCTGAATTCGGAGGTCAGGGCAACGGCGTTGGGCATCGCACCGCCAAGCCCGAGGCCGGTCAGGACGCGCAACGCGATCAGCCAGGTCGTGTCCGTTGCGAACACCGTGAGCAACGTCCCGATGCCGAACACCAGCGTACTCGAAAGGATGATGCGCCGGCGGCCGATCCTGTCGGCCATTGGCCCGAAGACGAGGGCACCGATCATGAGGCCCAAAAGCCCCGCGCTGAACACAGGTCCAAGGCTCCCGCGTGCCAGCTTCCATTCCTGCGCGACCGCCGGGGCGACGTAGCCGATGGCCTGGGTGTCGAAACCGTCGATGAACAGCACGGCGGCGCAGACCAGCAGAACCCGGATCTGAAAGGCTCCAACCGGCTGAGCATCGACAAAGGCGGGAACGTCGATCGCGTCGATCGTGCCTGGCCCGACCTCATCTGCAGCTGTCACAGCCATGCCAAACCCCTCCCCGGCAGCCCATGCACTATTATTCTTCTCAAAATCTCTTATAATGAGATTATTACGAAGGCAAGTCATGCAGGTACCGCCGTTTTGCGGCCCGCGCGAATGCGGTAACACGGCGAACACGCGAAGCTGGATCTAGCCCCACTTGGTCAAAGCAAACAGTCAGGATCGAGTCCTTGCCGTGCTCGATCTCTTCACGGAGGCACGGCCGCAATGGTCGCCGGACGAGCTCATGAAGGAGCTCGGCTACACCAGGCCGACATTGTACCGCTATCTGAAGAGCCTGAAGGAGAGCGGGTTCGTCATGCCGATGCGCGGCGGGCGGTTCGCACTCGGCCCGCGCGTGGTCGAGATGGATTATCTCAGCCGCCGTTCCGATCCGCTGATCGCGGCCGCCACGCCGCATCTGGAACGCCTGTCGGCCATGCATCCCTGCACCGCCCTGGTCGTGCGGTGGTACGGCGAAAAGATGCTGTGCGTAGCCTCGATCGCGTCCGCGGTGAATCCCGTGAGCAGCTATCCGCGCGGCCGGCCGATGGCGATGGGACGCGGCGCGATCGCACGCTCGATCATGGCCTTTCTGCCCAGGCAACGCGTGATGCCGCTCGTGACGCGCTACGCGGCCGATCTGCGCAGCGTCGGTGCCGGCAGCACGCCGGACGAAATTCTGGCAACCCTGAAGCGTGTGCGCCGCGCCGGCGTCGCTGTCGCCTTCGGCGAAGTGACGCCGGGCGCGATTGGGATAGCGGCCCCGATCCTCGATGCAAGTTACCCGGTCGCCAGCCTCTGCATCACGATCGCGGGCCAGGATACTAAAGGCGAGTTGATCGATCGCATCAGCGCCGAGGTCCGGGAAGCCGCCCGGCAGATATCCTTGATGACCGACACCAGCCAAGAATAATCTCATTATACGAGATTTTACTTGACGCGTTTCCTGGGGCGTCCCATGTGGACGGACGATCGCGCCTCGCGCGATGACAACCTGGGGAAACGATGTGAGGCAGGTTTCAGCGGACAGTGACGCGCCCGTCGTGGTCGTCGGCGGCGGACCAGTCGGGATGGGCCTGGCGATCGGCCTCGGCCTGCGCGGAATCAAAACCATCGTGATCGAGCGCCACGAACAGCCGCAACCGATCCCAAAGGGTCAGAACCTCACCCAGAGAACGATGGAGCATTTCCATTTCTGGGGCGCCGAAAGCGCCCTGCGCGAAGCTCGCACCATTCCTCCCGATTACGGCATCGGCGGAATGACCAGCTATGGCACGCTGCTCAGCGGCTACAATTACAATTGGCTGCAGCGCGAACTCGTCCGCCCGTTCTATTTCACCGACAACGAACGCCTGCCGCAATACGCAACCGAAGCCGTGTTGCGGCAACGCGCGGCACAGCTCTCCTCCATCGACCTGCGATACGGCTGGACCTGCCGGGACGTCCGGCCCGACGCCGACGGCGTAAGTCTCGACATCGAGCATCGCGACGGCACGAAACAGAGCCTGCGCGCCGACTACGTCGTCGGCTGCGATGGCAGCCGATCGATCGTGCGCGAACGCGCAGGCATTACGCAGACCCGCTCCGACCACGATCGGCTGATGGTGCTACTGGTGTTCCGCTCCGTCGAATTGCATCGGCTGCTTGCGGCCTTTCCGGGCAAGTCGTTTTACAGCGTGCTGCATCCGGAGCTCGAGGGCTATTGGAAGTTCTTCGGCCGGGTCGATCTCGGCAGCACCTGGTTCTTTCACGCCCCAGTTCCCGCAGATACCACGGCCGACAATTTCGATTTCCGCCGCCTCTTGCACGATGCCGCGGGCGCTGAATTCGACGTCGAATTCGAGCACATCGGATTCTGGGATCTACGCTTCACGCTCGCCGACAGCTATCGTGCGGACCGCGTCTTCATCGCGGGAGATGCAGCGCACAGCCATCCGCCCTATGGCGGCTACGGGATCAATACCGGCTTCGAAGACGCCGTGAATCTGGCGTGGAAGCTCGCCGCCAAGCTGCAAGGCTGGGCGCCCGCCGGTCTGCTCGACAGCTATGATGCGGAGCGGCGGCCGGTGTTTGCGTCCACCGCGCGTGACTTCATCGAGACGCCGATCTTCCGCGACCGTGATTTTCTTCGCCGGCATGATCCGGCGCGAGATCGCAGCGATTTCGAGGCCGCCTGGCACGGGCGCCACTCCGGCGCGCGCGCCGAGGTCAACGCCTTCGAGCCGAACTACGAGGGGTCATCGATCGTCTTCGGCCCGGCTGGAGCTATCTGCAGCGCGATCGGCTCGCATGCCTATCCTGCGCGCGCAGGTCACCATCTCACCCCGCAGCCCCTGTCGTCAGGCAAGAACGTGTTCGAGGAACTGGGTAGCGGGTTCACCCTGATCAACCTCGCGGACGGCACAACTGCGACAGCATTCGAGCAAGCCGCAGGACGACTTCACATTCCGCTGAAGGTGATCAAGGACACCGCCTCTGGCGGACGGGAGCAATACGCGGCGCGGCAAATCCTGGTCCGCCCCGATCAGTTCGTCGCCTATGCGGGCGACGGCGACGGCACCGAGGCGTCTTACATCCTGCAACGCGCTGTCGGCGGCGCGTGACGAGGCAAACCTCAAGCCGCGCTGTCGTCATCCCCGTCGTCGGCGGCAACGGCTTCCCTCACCTCGACGAGTGCCATCGAGAGCAGATCGACCGTCGTCGGCAGGCCAAGCCGGCGCGCCCGCTCGGCCGCCCGCGACAGATCGCTCGCCAGCTCCTTGAGCTCTTCTCCCGGTGACAATGTCTGACCCCATCCGCCGATCGCGGCCGCCTACACCGCAACGGCGCCGCTGGTTCTGATCAGTTCGGCGCTGAAATGAATTGTAGCAAAATTTCCAACGACATTCACTACCGCCTGCTTGTAGGCGTCCGCATCGCCCGTGCCCGCCTGCCGACAGGCTACGGCATCGCCGATCACCTGATAGCGGTGGCTACGGTGAAACCCGTCGATGGCGGTGGCCAGGATGGTTTCGTCGAGCGAAAAGCCGATCAGGATGCAGCGCACATTGCGGATATTGGACATGTAGTCCACAAATCGCGAGGAGCTGTAGGCCGAGGGTAGCGGGTGCTCGAACGTCATCTCGCCCGGCCGTGGCTTCGCTTCCTCGATCCAATCGGTCAGCCTGGATGACGGATTGAACCAGGCCGCCTGCGCGATCCGCTTCAGATGCATCACCGGCTGGAGATTGTTGCGCCACAGCGCCAGCAGCTCCAGGCAGCGCGCCGTGGCGGCATCGCCATCGCGGATGAGATGGCGTCGCCCGGGGGTCAGATATTCGACCTGGAGATCCGCGCAGATCAGGATCGGCGGATCATCGTCAAGAAAGACCGGCATAATCTTGCGCGTAGCTGCACCAGTTTCATCGATCAGCGAGTGCGAGGTCCCGCAGCGGCGAAGTCACCGCCCGCCCCGCGGATGCGTCGAGCACGCCCGGGCGATCCCAATCGCCCTCGGGGCGGATGATCACATAGGGATCGCTCTCCAGCGTGATGGCATCCGGTCCCGGCTCGATCTCCAGCAGCATCTCCGTGTAGGAGAAATCGGAGAAGGTGATCTTGCGATTGTGGCCGAGCGGCTTGGCGCCGAAATGGGCCCAGAAATCGACCAGCCGGTCCTGCGCCTGGCCGTAGATCTTGCGGAACCCCTTGCGCTTCACATAGTCGACGCTGGCCTGCACCAGCTTGAACGAGACCCGCGAGCGTCGATATTGGTGCCGCACCGCGAGCCGCTCCACCTTAGCGAAATCGCCGAAGAAGCGAACCCGCAGGCATCCCGCGGGCTCGTTGCCGACATAGCCGATGAAATGCGCGGCAACCATGTCGTTGCCGTCGAACTCCTCCTCGAACGGACAATCCTGCTCGGCGAGATAGACCGCGGAGCGGATCGCCGTGACCAGCATGAGATCGTTCGGGTCGCGCGCGAGGCGGATGGTGATGGCGCGGGAGTCGGGCTTGGCGAGAGGAATCCTAGTACCGTGCATCTGCAAAACTCCTTGCGTGAATGATCGCGGCCGGCATGCGCATCGGCTGCCTGTGCCAGGGACGCTGGTAGCACCAGAGGTCGGGTTGGAAGCTTGGGACAGGCTCGAATCCTGTCGCCCTCATGATGCCGCGGCCGGCCACGGTTGACGGCTGCGCATAGCAATCGGCGCTGCGAAACCTTAGCTGTCGCAGATGAGCCGCGGCCTTGCCGAGACCGGCGATGCCACGACCACTCGCCGCGATCGCCCAGATGTAGATGGCAGCAACGTCCTGCCTTGGCGCGGCGAGATAGTGCGTCTCGGGCGCGGTCAGGCAGATCTCGTCGAGCAGCAGCGCATCGTGCCCGCGCTCGCTCAGGAACAGGAAGGCCATGCCGCCGAGCAGCTTGCCCTTGCGGCTGAACGTCAGGATGCTCTGAGGATCGAAGGTGAGATATTTCGCGAGCTCGGCCGCGCCAATCTCTACGCCTGGCACCAGCCGATGCGCCATTTCCGAAAGCGCCGCAATTTCGGAAAATTGCGCGCAACGGACATCGACGTCCGGGCTTTGCGGCAGCGCATCGAAATCATGCCTTGCGGCAAACGAGCCCCTTTCCATACTCATGTCGTCCCACTATCGTTCGAAGCCTTCAGCGCCCCGCTACGACATTGAGCTTAGCGGTTGGGGATCAGGAGTATGCAGCAGTTATTGCACCGGGGTGCTGCGATGATGCAGCACCGTGAAGAAGCCCTGGATGCATCCTGGGACGATTTGAAGCTGTTTTTAGCGTGCGCAAAATATAAAAGTTTTCGCAACGCGGCCGAGGAGCTCGGGCTCACCTCGACCACCCTGATGCGCAGGATCGATCGGCTCGAAGAGAGCATCGGCTGCAAGCTGTTCCTGCGCGACCAGAGCGGGCTGACGCTCAGCGACGAAGGCACCGCGATGATCGCCGACGTTGCGCACATGGAGCGCCACGCCTTCAACGTCTTCCGCCGCGCCTCGCGCTCGTCGAACGACACCGCGGGCACCGTGCGCGTCGCGGTGACGGAAGGCCCCGGCAATTTCTGGATCCTGCCGCGGCTGATCGACTTCCAGAAGACCTATCACAAGATCACCGTCGACCTGCGCTGCGCGATGGAGCAGGCCGACGTCGCGCGGCTCGAATCCGATATCGCGATCCAGCTCGAGCCGCCGACCAATCCCGATCTGATCGTCACCAAGCTCGGCCGCCTCCACATCTATCCCTTCGTCTCCAGGGAATACGAGACCCTCTACGGCCTGCCGGCAACGCTCGCCGATTTGAAGAACCATCGCATCGTCAAACAGACCGCCCCGCAAATCGACGACGGCGCCTATGCCCGCATTCTCGGGCTGACGTCGCTCGAAGGTATCGTCGGGATCAAGACCAATTCATCCGTCGGGGCGCTCTATGCGGTCGAACGCGGCGCCGGCATCGGCTTCCTGCCGACCGTGTCGATCGCGCTCGGCGCGCCGCTCGTCGCCGTCGATCTCGGCGTCAGCCACCACGCCGATCTCTGGCTCACTTATCACAGGGAGTTCCGCAGTTCCGAACGCCACAAGATCGTGGTCGACTGGCTGAAGAGGATCTTCGATCCCAGGACCTATCCCTGCTTCCGCGACGAGTTCATCCACCCGAACGCGCTGGTGCCGATGATGACGGCCGTGCGCGAAGGGTTTGGACTGAGCGGTTACGTCGCGGCGACGCCGACGTAGAGCATGATGCGGAAAAGTGCGTAGCGGTTTTCCGGAAAGATCATGCTCAAAAAGCGCGATGGTGATTCATCTTCATCCCATCGCGTTTTAGACGCCAGCGGGATCCAGCTTACCAACGATATTCGAAGCCGGCCGTGCCCTGGTGCGACGTCAGCTCGTTGCGGAACTTTCCGTCGTAATTGACGTAGAGCCGCGCCGTGTTGGTCAGGCTGAGCGAGGCCGAGGCGCCGGCATCCATGCCGTAACGGCTCTCGCCGATGCCGGGCACGACGATGCTCTGGGTCCCCAGGCTGACCTGAATCGATCCGAGGTCCTGGTGGAAATTGTCGACGAACTTGCCGTAGGCGGACAGGTCCAGGATCTTCTGGTCGAGGATGAAGTAGCGGCCGATCTCGGCGCCGATCATGACGCGCGCGCGTGAGAGGGTGGTGGAACCGACGTTGAGCGGATCAAGGCCGCCGGCCTCCTGGAATGCCGCGCTGGTGGCGCGCACATATTCGACCGCGCCCTTGGGCACGATGCGCATCTGGTCCTTGGTCCAGTAGTAGCTGATCTCGGTCAGGGCGCCGTCGACCGCGGCGCGATAGCCCGCGGTCGCAAGGCCGAAGCCGGTATCCCGGCTGGAGTGGACCTTGCCGAAGCCGTGCACCAGCGCGAAGGCCCAGGTCCATGGTCCCTTGTCGACCGAGCCGTTGAAGCCGAGCTGCGTCAGGTCAAGCGTTGCGGACTGCAGCGCAAGCGGCACGTCGATGTCGGTGTGGCTCTGGTCGACCGAGAAGCCGAGATTGACGCCAGGCGCAACCCGTGCGCCGAAGCCGGCAACGCCGCCGAAGGTCTTGCGCTTGTCGCCGACGAAGTCGCCTTGCGCATCGGTGCGAACCGAGATGCCGTAGCCCTCGAACCAGGTGCGGTAGCGCGGATCTTCCGTGCTCGCCGACGCGCCGCCGCCACCTGGATTGGTGCGGAAGGCGCGGTTGAAACCGCCCGAGGCCTGGTTGCCGAGCCGCTCCAGAAAGCCCGAGCCGAGATCGAGCGCGGCGTTGCCGGCGGATTGGTCGTCATTGGCCGACGTTGGCGATGGCGTCGGAGGCGGCGGCCGTCTCTGCGCCAAGGCGGGCGTCGCGGCCACGGTCAGGCCAATCGTCACCACAATTGCCATGACAAATGTGGTGACGATTGCCTTGGCGCGCGGGAGCATGGGCATACCACCGCTCCCCTCCAACCGGATCGCCCGCCGTGTCCCCGAGAGCTGCGACGTGCAGCGCATAACGACAAAATCCCAAAGCGAAAAGCGACGCGCAAAAATGCAACACGCGCCACGCTGCATGCGACGATTTGCGCTGAACTGCAACGGTGGGTCAATCGGGTGCAGGGCGCGAGCAGGAGTGATTGCCCCGGATTGTGGTTCCGCTGCCACAGGTTCGAAATAGCGGCTGCAGATAGCCGGACCGCTCTTGAAAATCGCGCGCGGCTTGCTAACGGGCGATTTTCATGTTGCAATATTCGACACAATCGGAATTGGCCGCTCGGCTGTGCGTTTCGCGACATTGAGACTCAAGACTCGAACAGACTTCCGGAAGCCCGTTTGTGGCGTGGCACGCGAAACAGCGGCCGCGTCTTTTTTGTATCTAGTGGAGGAGACTGAGGATGCCGCAAAAGGGCACCGTCAAATGGTTCAACCCGACCAAGGGCTATGGGTTCATCAAGCCGAACGGCGGCGACAAGGACGTGTTCGTCCACATCTCCGCCGTCGAGCGCGCCGGACTTTCGACACTCAATGAGAACCAGGTGGTTGAATACGACCTCGTGGAGAACCGCGGCAAATCATCCGCGGAGAACCTCAAGGTCTCCTGATGTCTCTCAAGCCTAGCGCGAGAGATCATGACGTTGCCCCCGGCTCTGCCGGGGGATTTCGTTTGTGACGACGACTCGCGCTTCAGCCCACCACAGGCGCAACCAGAAAATTCTCCGACGCAGAGCTTCCCGCCGTCCTGCACACATCGCCCTCGATCTGGACCTTGCCAGTTGCGAGCAGCCGCAGCGCTTCGGGATAGATGCGGTGCTCGACTTCGAGGATGCGCTCCGACAGCGTGTCGGCGGTGTCGTGGTCGCTGACGGGCACCGCGCCCTGCATCACGATCGGGCCGGCATCGGTCTCGGGGATCACGAAGTGCACCGTCGCGCCGGACAATTTCACTCCGGCGCGCAAGGCCTGGCCGTGCGGATCAAGGCCGGGGAACGACGGCAGCAGCGATGGATGGATGTTGAGCATCCGCCCGTACCAGGCCTTGGTGAACTCGGCCGTGAACAGGCGCATGAAGCCGCCGAGACAGATCAGCTCGATGCCATGCTGGTCGAGCGCTGCCTGCAGCACATTCTCGAAGCCGGCGCGGTCCTTGCCGAACGGCTTGCTCTCGATCACCAGCGTGTTCACGCCGGCCGCCTTGGCCCGTTCGAGCCCGAGGGCGTCGGCCTTGTTCGAGATGACGAGCGCGATCTCCGCAGGGAAATCCGGCGCGCTGGCGGCCCTGATCAGTGCGGACATGTTGGAGCCGCGGCCGGAGATCAGGATGGCGACGCGGCGCTTCATCACAGCGCCAGGTCGAGATGGCCGTTATAGACGACGCGATGCTCGCCCTCGGCCGGGATCACGGTGCCGAGCTGCGCCACGGTCTCGCCGGCATCGGCGAAGACCCGCACGACCTCCTCGACCTTGTCGGGCTCGACGATCGCGATCATGCCAATGCCGCAGTTGAAGGTGCGCAGCATTTCGAGTTCGGCGATGCCGGCCTGGTGCGCCAGCCATTTGAACACCGGCAGCACCGGAAGGCGCGCGAGGTCGATGCCGACGCCGAGATGGCTCGGCAGCACGCGCGGAATGTTGTCGGTGAAACCGCCGCCGGTGATGTGGGCGAGCCCCTTCACCGCGCCGGTCTCGCGGATCGCGCGCAGGCAGGATTTGACATAGAGCTTCGTGGGCGTCAGCAGCGCGCCGCCGAGCGTCATCACCGGTGCGAACGGAGCCGGCGCCTCGAAGCCGAGGCCGGATTGTTCCACGATCTTGCGCACCAGCGAGAAGCCGTTGGAGTGCACGCCCGACGAGGCAAGGCCGATCACGGCGTCCCCCGCGGCGATATCCTTGCGCGGCAGCAGCGTACCGCGCTCGGCGGCGCCGACGGCAAAACCGCCGAGGTCGTAATCGCCATCCTTGTAGAGGCCGGGCATCTCGGCGGTCTCGCCGCCGATCAGGGCGCAGCCGGATTCCCGGCAGCCTTCGGCGACACCCGCGACGATCGAGGCCGTGGCCTCCGGATCGAGCTTGCCGCAGGCGAAATAGTCGAGGAAAAACAGCGGCTCGGCGCCCTGCACCACGAGGTCGTTGACGCTCATGGCGACGAGGTCGATGCCGATGCCGCCATGCAGGCCGGTCTCGATCGCGATCTTGACCTTGGTTCCGACGCCGTCGGTGGCGGCGACCAGGACCGGGTCCTTGAAACCGGCCGCCTTGAGGTCGAATAGGCCGCCGAAACCGCCAATCTCGGCGTCGGCGCCGGGCCGCGCGGTGGCGCGCACCATCGGCTTGATCAGGTCGACCAAGCGGTTGCCCGCGTCGATATCGACGCCTGAATCGGCGTAAGTGAGGCCGTTTTTGCGGTCGGTCATGCCCGATTTCCAGTGGGTTTGCGGCTGGTTACGTCGAATTCCGGGGACGCGCAATGGCAAGCGTGGCGCCCCGCCCTATACTATGTAGAGATATCAACCGGTTCAGCCTCCCTGGGGGCCGGATTCGAGGTCAGACCGGGTGCCGGGAAGCGCCGCGTGAGTATTCCGAACATCATTACCCTGGGCCGCATCATGCTGGTCCCGATCATCGTCTGGGCCATCGTGTCGAGCCAAATGGAGGTGGCATTCGCCGTCTTCCTGATTGCCGGCATCAGCGACGCCGTCGACGGCTTCCTGGCCAAGCGCTTCAACATGACGAGCGAGCTTGGCGCCCTGCTCGACCCGCTCGCCGACAAGGCGCTGCTGGTGTCGATCTACCTCGCGCTCGGCATCTGGGGCGACATCCCGCGCTGGATCGTGATCCTGGTGGTGTCGCGCGACATCATGATCGTCGCAGCGGTGATCGTATCCTGGCTGTTCGACAAGCCCGTCGAGATGAAGCCGTCGAAAGTATCCAAGCTAAACACAGCGGCCCAGGTGTCCTACGCAGCGCTGGTGCTGGCCGCCCTTGCCTTCGGCTTCAAGCCAGCGCCCTATGATATCATCCTGATGGGTCTCGTCACGGTCTTCACGCTCTCCTCGGTGTCGCTCTATCTCGTCGAGTGGCTGCGGCACATGAGCACGATCGAGGCCAAGTGAGTTGGGATCTGTGAGTTGACGACTTTTCGGTGAGGGACTTGGCCCCGCAACAGGCCAACTCCCGCTCGATGAAGTCGAATCTCGTCAAACACGGCCGGCACGCCGGCATGGAGCAAAGCAAGCGTGGCAGGCCGCGTTCATCCCCGACAATTGGCGTTTTCGCTTCCGCATGCGGAGAGCCTCAGCCGGGACAATTTCCTCGAAGGCCCCGCGAACGCCGCCGGCCTTGCC
The DNA here is from genome assembly GCF_000473125.1 of Bradyrhizobium genosp. SA-4 str. CB756. Taxonomy (NCBI): domain Bacteria; kingdom Pseudomonadati; phylum Pseudomonadota; class Alphaproteobacteria; order Hyphomicrobiales; family Nitrobacteraceae; genus Bradyrhizobium; species Bradyrhizobium genosp. SA-4. The sequence continues at coordinate 3,646,579 of NZ_KI421499.1, forward strand.
CTGATCGACAGCTGGCCGGATTGGTCGAACCGGATCATGTGGCTGGCCGGTCCCGAAGGCAGCGGCAAAAGCCATCTCGCCGCGATCTGGGCCGAAGAGGCCGGCGCCCGCTCGACCACGGCCAATGCGTTGACCGCCGCAGGCGTCCCGGGCGCGCTCGCCACTGGCGCGCTGGTGGTCGAGGATCTCAAGGCCGGGGATTTTGACGAACGCGCCCTCTTCCATCTGATGAACCTCGCCCGTGAGGACGGTGCCTACATCCTCTTCACCGGACGCGACGTGCCGGCATCGCTCGAGATCGAGCTGCGCGACCTGCGCTCGCGCCTGCGTGCGGTGCCCGTGATCTCGCTGCTGCCTCCCGACGACCAGCTCTTCCGCGGCCTGATCGTCAAGTTCTGCGCCGACCGCCAGCTCACGATGGACGAGAGCATCGTCAGCTACCTCGCCACCCGCCTGGAGCGGTCCTCGGCGGCCGCCCGACAGGCCGTAGAGCTGCTCGACAGCGAGGCCCTCCGGCTCGGCCGTCCCGTCACACGGGCGCTGGCCGCCGAGCTGCTGCGGGACGCCTGAGCGCCGCTCGGGCGCCCTTTGCCGCTCTTTGCCGCTCTTGCTCCCCTTGTCGCCCTTGGCCGCTTGACGCGGCGCGACGGCGGAACATCAATGTCATCGAAACGTCATCGCACTAACACATGCTCCCGCCGGTTTTTGCGCATAAGTCGCAAGGTGGGGCGAACTGGATGGACCGACTTCTCATGGACTCAGCGCAAGCCGTTGAAACTAAAGAAAAAGCCCCTGAGACCGAGGGCCTGCCGGCAATCGCCACGAGCCCCGAGCGGTTCATCAATCGCGAGCTGTCCTGGCTGCATTTCAACCGCCGCGTCCTGGAGGAATCGGTCAATCCCAGCCACCCCATGCTGGAGCGGGTGCGATTCCTGTCGATATCGGCGAATAACCTCGACGAGTTCTTCATGGTCCGCGTCGCCGGCATCAAGGCCCAGGTGCGCGAGGGCATTGCCGAACGCGCGCCCGACGGCCTGACGCCGTCCGAGCAGCTTGCGCTGATCAACCGCACCGTCTCCCAGCTCGCCTCCGACCAGCAGGCGATCTGGCGCGACCTGCGCGGCACGCTGGCCGATGTCGGCATCGTGCTCGTTGACGGCAAGGACGTCACCAAAGCGGAGCGGACCTGGATCGAGGACTATTTCCTCAACAACGTGTTCCCGCTGCTGACGCCGCTCGCGATCGACCCGGCTCATCCCTTCCCGTTCATTCCGAGCCTCGGCTTCACCATCGCGCTCCAGCTCACGCGCGAGGCCGACGGCAAGCAGATGAACGCGCTGATCCGCATGCCCGGCAAGATCGACCGCTTCATCCGCCTGCCGTCCGAGGGCAAGGCGGTGCGCCTGCTCTCGCTGGAGCAGGCGACCGGCCTGTTCATCAACCGTCTTTTCCCCGGCTACAATCTGCACGGCCAGGGCGCCTTCCGCATCATCCGCGACTCCGAGCTCGAAATCGAGGAAGAGGCCGAAGACCTCGTCCGCCTGTTCGAGACCGCGCTGAAGCGCCGCCGCCGCGGATCGGTGATCCGGCTCGAGATCGACGCCAAGATGCCCGAGGAGCTGCGCAGCTTCGTGCAGCACGCGCTGTCGGCCGCCGATGACGAAGTGTTCCTGGTCGATGGCGTGCTCGCCATGAACGAGCTCTCGCAGCTCACCCGCCTCGACCGGCCCGACCTCGAATTCACCCCTTACGTGCCGCGCCATCCCGAGCGCGTGCGCGAGCATGGCGGTGACATCTTCGCGGCGATCCGCCAGAAGGACCTCATCGTCCACCATCCTTACGAATCCTTCGACGTCGTCGTGCAGTTCCTGCAGCAGGCCGCGCGCGATCCCGATGTCGTCGCGATCAAGCAGACGCTGTACCGCACCTCCAACAACTCGCCGATCGTGCGCGCGCTTGCGGAAGCCGCCGAAGCCGGCAAGTCCGTCACCGCGCTGATCGAGCTCAAGGCTCGGTTCGACGAGGAAGCCAACATCCGCTGGGCGCGCGACCTCGAGCGCGCCGGCGTGCAGGTCGTCTATGGCTTCCTCGAATTGAAGACGCACGCGAAACTCTCGATGGTGGTGCGCCGCGAGGGCGGCAGCCTCACGACTTACGTCCACACCGGCACCGGCAACTACCATCCGGTCACCGCGCGTATCTATACCGACCTCTCCTACTTCACCTCCGATCCGACCATCGGCCGAGACGCTGCGCGCGTGTTCAACTTCATCACCGGCTATGCTGCTCCGAGCGATCTGGAGAAGATGGCGGTATCGCCGCTGACCCTGCGCAAGCGCATCATCGAGCACATCCAGGGCGAGACCGCGCATGCCCAGCACGGCCGTCCCGGCGCGGTCTGGATGAAGATGAATGCGCTCGTCGATCCCGACATCATCGACGCGCTCTATGAAGCCTCGCAAGCCGGCGTGCAGGTCGAGCTCGTGGTGCGCGGCATCTGTTGCCTCAGGCCCGGCATTCCCGGCCTGTCGGAGAATATCCGCGTCAAGTCGATCATCGGGCGATTCCTGGAACACGGCCGAATCTACTGCTTCGGCATGGGCCAGGGCCTGCCGAGCGCCAAAGCTGCTGTGTATATCTCGTCCGCCGATATGATGCCGCGCAACCTCGACCGCCGCGTCGAGGTGCTGTGTCCGCTGCAAAATCCCACGGTGCATCAGCAGGTTCTCGAACAGATCATGGTCGCGAACCTGAAGGACAATGAGCAGAGCTGGCAGTTGTTGCCGGACGGGTCCTCAACGCGTATGAAGGCCGCGAAGGGCGAGGAGCCTTTCAACGTGCACAACTACTTCATGACAAATCCGAGTCTGTCTGGCCGTGGAAAGTCGCTCAAGGAATCCTCGCCGCGCCGCCTCACGCGCCGTAATGAACGTCATCAATCCTGATCCGGGACCGTCGACGTGAAGCGGCCGCGCAAGCGCGGCTCGAGCGTCGCGGTCATCGACATCGGGTCCAACTCGGTCCGTCTCGTCGTCTATGAGGGGCTGACGCGGAGCCTCCTTCCGATCTTCAACGAGAAGACGCTGTGCGGCCTCGGGCGCGAGGTGCAGAGCACCGGCCTGCTCGCGCCTGACGCCGTCGACAAGGCGCTGACCTCGCTGAAGCGATTCCGCGCCCTGTGCCGCGTGATGCAGGTCGGCCGCGTGTTCGCGATCGCGACCGCGGCCTGCCGCGACGCCTCCAACGGCCCCGACTTCATCGCCAAGGCCGAACGCATCTGCGCGGTGAAGATCGAGATCCTGTCCGGCCCGCGCGAGGCGCGGCTGTCGGCACTCGGCGTGATCTCCGGCATCCATCTTCCCGACGGCATCGTCGGCGATCTCGGCGGCGGCTCGCTCGAATTGATCGACGTGCGCCGGAACAGCGTGCGCAGCGGCGTGACGCTGCCGCTCGGCGGCCTCGCGCTCCAGGACCTCGCGCACAAATCGCTCAAGCGCGCCGACCGCATCGTGCGCGAGGAGATCGATGAGGTGCCGCAGCTCGTCGCAGGCCGCGGCCGTGCCTTCTACGCCGTCGGCGGCACCTGGCGCGCGCTCGCGCGCATCCACATCATCCAGAGCGGCTATCCGCTGCAGGTGATGCACGGCTACTCCATTCCCGCGGCTGAGGCGCTCGACTTCTCGCGCCGCCTGCGCCGCCTTGCCGCCACCGGCATGCTCGCCGACATCGAGGTCGTCGCCGACGCTCGCCGCCCGCTCCTCACCTATGCGGCGCTGGTGCTCGAGCACATCATCCGCGTGGCAAAGCCGAAGACCATCGTGTTCTCGACCTTCGGCGTCCGCGAGGGCCTGCTGCACGAGAAGCTCACGGAAAGCGAGCGCAACAAGGACGGGCTGATCTGCGCGGCCGAGGAGCTGAACCAGCTGCTGTCACGTTCGGCGAAGCATGCCCGCGAGCTGATCGCCTGGACCGATATCCTGGTGCGCGTGGTGAAGCTGCGCGAGACGCCGGAGGATCGCCGCCTGCGCCACACCGCGTGCCTGCTCTCCGACATCGGCTGGCGCGTGCATCCGGACCATCGCGGCGAGCAGACGCTGAGCCTTGTCGTCAACGCCAATTTCGGCGCCATCACTCACACCGAGCGCGCCTTCGTCGGCTTGTCCGTATTCTATCGCTATGCGGGCCTCAGCGAAGAGAACCAGCCGCCGGCCACGATGCAGGAGCTGCTGACGCCGGCCCAGCTCGAACGTGCCCGCCTGCTCGGCGCGGCGTTTCGCGTCGCCCATCTGATCTCGGCGGCACGTCCCGGCGTGCTGCCGGCCACGCATTTCCGCAGCCAGGGCCGCAGTCTGATGCTGGTGTTCGAGCACCGGCTCGTCGACCTCGTCGCCGACCGCGTCGGCAGCCGCTTCCGCCAGCTCGCCCGCCTGATCGGCCGCAACGGCTCGATCGTGCGGCGGTAGGCTAGTCTGTTCCACCTGTGAAAGCAGACATCACGTCGTCGAAGACTGAGGACCGCTAAGGGCCACAAGCAGACGTTACGCCTCGGCTCATCCCGGGTGAGTCCGACTTCGCGACGACAAACCAAGTAAGACTTACTTACGTGGCTCGGTCACCACCTTGGTTGATCCGTCCGGCGCTGCCTGCATTCCCGGGGGGCTTTGACCTTGCGGGCTTTCCGGCGGCGCGCCCCCCGATTTCGTGTCCAGCGGTCCGGTCCAACCTTGTGGCTGCAATTGACCTTTTTCTTCTGGTGCCGAGCGTCCAGTTGTCATGTCCTTGGGGTCGGTCTGCGCTGCCGCAAATCCGCACGACAACGCCCAGCCGACTGCCGTTATCAGAATGATCCGCATTGCGAGACTCCGCTTGGCTGATCGAACCAACAGGCGGGTCCCGCTTCAGTTCCCTCCCCGCAAACGATCTCCGCCTCGGGTCATGGCCGATCTTCGCGGCTTCCGCTCTCCGCCCAACTGCGGACGCGTCGACAGCCACCGGGACCTCCAGCCACGGCCAGGAGCGGAAGCCGCGATTTGGACCACAGGCCCGCTGCCATGATCGGCGATAAGTATCGTACGTGAAGTGGTTCACAAATGGACGAGTGAGACCGCGGTACGCTAACCGGGCCCTTGGCCGACGTGCACCAGTGGGATCAGCAGGTTCGAGATCGAACATCGACGTTCACCGCTCGGTCGCATGTATCGTATTTCTCAATGCTGACTCCATGAACTGCCAAATTTGGTTCGAGGGCATTCTGTGCGGCCGGGAGCCCAAGAACGACAAATCTCTTCGCGCAACTCAGAACGTTGATTGGAGAATAAGCCAAACGATAAATCAGATGGAGGTTCCGATGGTGAAGAGAGCGATCACGCTTGGCGGTGGGGGCCCGGCAGCAGGGCTGCATATCGGGGTTCTGGAAGCTCTCGCCAATGCAGGAATAACCTTCGACGTGTGGGCATTGTCGTGCATCGGCGCCTGGGTTGGGATTGTCTATAACCAGTTCGACGACAAAGTAGTTGCGAATAAATACAGGGCGAAAAGGACCTATGAATTCTTCAGGGATAACGTGTTTCGCGACGACGAAAGCTACAAGCGCTTTCCCATCAACACGGTGTTCGGCCCGGATTGGGGAACCATCAGCAAGGCTATGTCCGACTTCGTCACAGATGCCAATACCTATAAGCATTTGTGGGATCCGCAGGCGATGGCGAGTGCCGTCGAGAAAACCATGTCGCTCTGGTTCCCTCAACGCCCAAATAGGGGCTGCGGGGGAAGGTTCACGATCCCGGACGAGGGCGACAGAAATAGATGGATTCTCAATCAGGTGTTGGCACCAAATCCTTTCGTTCGCTATGCCACGTCGATGATGTATCTGTCCCATGTGACCGGCCTCTCCAGGATCAACTATCCGCAGAGCCAATTCATGAACGGCATCAATTTCGACGAGCTGAACAAGCCCGAAAAGCCGTTCATATTTCACAACGCCTGGAATCTCGACGATCACAAGCTCGCGTTGTTTTCCAACCGTGAGTTTGATCAGACTCGGAGGGCCAAGGACATTGAGTACAACGTGCCCATCACTGCATCCAGTCTGTGCGCGTGTTCAGCCCTTCCCTTCATCGAAGAAACGGTGGAGATCGACAAGGTTACATATTGCGAGGGAGCGCTGATCGACACGGTCAACTTCGAGAGCCTGATCCAGGAGCATCATAAGCCGGGCGATGAGCTCGACGAAATATGGGTGAGCCGGATCGTCGATGCGAAGCAAGTCCGCAAACCGAAAAACCTTCACGATGCCTTGGCAAATCTCTGCCAATTGTTCGCAGCAACCGTTGGCGAAGACGACGTCAAGCTCTTCAAGTACCACGTCCGGTGCGACGGGAAAAAGGACAGTCGGTGGCAAGGCACAGTCGTGGAGATTCATGTGCCGGGGCACATCAATTTTAAATGGAATCACAGCAACCTGCATGGTGGGCGCAAGTTGGGGAAAGCCGCCGCGGAACAAGCGATTGCCGCATACTACGAACATCAAGATCGTCCGCCGCATCCCGGGCCACATTTCATCAACGAGGATCCGGCGAACGACCATGCGAAGGAATGGCGGGAGGTGCAAGGTACCTATCAGGAATGTCGTCAGCAATTCGACGCTTGACGCCGGGGTAAACCGGCCTTGCAACCTGCTGAGTCACGTCACTCTATCTGTAGTTCAGCCAGAACTACCGCAGGCGGTCGAGCAACGCCTTTGCCTGCTTGACGTCCCGTGTTTCAAAACCCTCGGTGAACCAGGCGTGGATGGGCGCGAGCAGGTCGAACGCTTGCTGGTGCTTCCGCTCATCGATCCACAACGCGGCAAGGTCTGTTGCAGCTCGAAGCTCGAGGGCCTTGGCGTGCTGGCTTCTTGCGATTGTCAATGCGCGATCGAGCAGTAGTTGCGGCTCGGTGGCAGCTTCCGATGCGCCGCGGACGAGCAACGCGCCCGCTTTCAGCCGGTACAGCTCGGCCTCAAATATCCGTTCGCTGTTGCGGCCGGTCGTGGCGAGGCCCTGTTCGATCAGCTCCAGCGTAGGTTCGCGCTGATGGCTCGACAACAAGGCCGGAGCCAGGAGCACGTACAGTGCCGTGATGCCGAGCTGATAGCCCGCGCCACGATATTCATTCATCGCAGCCTGGATTTCCTCGAGCGCGGCGGATGAGGGATCAAGAAAGGTGGCGCTTATCCCCCGGACGGCGCGCGACAATCCCCGCCATTGCCTGAATGCGTGCTCTTCCGACAAGCTGAGACAGCGGTCCGCGTAGCGGTGCGCCGTCAGGAACTCGCCCCGAAGCGCGTGGATAATGGACGCATAATAGGTCGCGTAAGCCTGGGAGTGCGGATGATTGATGGCATCTGCGCGTTCGATGGCAGCATTCACACGTGCGAGCGCCGTATCGGGGTGGCCCAGCAATAACAGCGCCCATGACATCAGAGCAAGGTCGGCCACGCCCGCATCCTGCCCGGCGGCCCGCGCCGCCAATCTGTCCTGCTCGCTGCTCGCCTCGAACGTCTCGAAGGCCCGTTCGATCACCTCGCGCGCGCCCGTGAGATGTCCCATGAAAAGGCGAATCATGCCTTGGCCGCGCATCGCGTTGAGCAGCGTCGGTCGATCGTGGCGCGCTTCGGCGAGATCGAGCAGCGCCGAGATCATTTCCTCGGCGACCGGCAGCTCACCACGAATGACGCTCGCTGTGGTCAACCAGAACATGATCTGCAGTTGTTCGGGGGGATCGTTGAGGCGCTGGCAAAGCGCGCGTGCGCGCGCGAAGGTCGCCACGGCCTGAGGCGAGGCCGGCCCCAGGGTGGCGATCAGGCATGGTCCCAGCTCGAACTGAAAATCAAGCTCCAGCCTGTCCTTCACTGCGCCGTCGGCCAGATGGGCCAAGACCTCGATGCCCTTTCGCAAATGCGCGATGGCTTCGAGGTTGGCGGAGCGCATGGCCGCCTTCCTGCCTGCCTGGAGCCAATAGTCCCTGGCCTTGTCGAACAGTCCCGCCTCCGTCAGGTGGAGTGCGAGGGTTTCGGGTTGAGCCTCCACGATTTCCGGAAATCGTTGCTCGAACGCATCGGCTATGGTGGCATGCAGCGCGGCGCGCCGGCTCTTCAGAAGTCCCGCTTCGGCGGCGTCCCGCACCAGCGCATGCTTGAAGGTATAGACCGCCCGCGGTATCTCGCCCCGGCAGAATATCAGCTCCGCCCGAACCAACTGGGCAAGCGCCTCCTCGAGCCTCTGCGCCGGCAACCCGGCAACAGCGCTCAACAGTTCGTAGGAGAACTCGCGCCCGACGACGGCGCCGATCTGGGCCACGTCCTTCACCGGGGCTAGTCTGTCCAGTCTCGCCATCAGCGATGCGCTCAATGTAGTCGGAATCGCCATCGGGGGCAGCGGACGGCTGAGCGTGTAATGGTCGTCCTGCTCGTGCAACAGCCCGGTTTCGAGCACGGCTTTCGTCAACTCCTCGACGAACAGGGGCACGCCATCGGTACGGGCGAGGATTTGGTCCATGACCTCCTCGGGAAGCGTCTTGCCCGCCGTGACACGCTCGACCAATGCCGCCCCGTTGCGGCGGTTCAGCCGCGTGAGCGAGAGCGTCGTCACATGAGCATGGCTAGGCCAGGGCGGCGTGAACTCCGGTCTCGCGGTGATGAGCAGCAAAACGCGAAGCCGCGGTACCTTCTCCAGTGTGACCGTGAGCAGCTCCAGTGAAGTCGGGTCCGCCCAATGGGCATCCTCGAAGATGACGAACACCGGCTGCCGCGCCGCCAATGCGTCGAGCTGGTCGAACAGCGCGGCAAGCGTGACGTCCTTGCGGTTCTGCGGACTGAGCTCGGGCAGACGGTAGCGGTTGCTGATCGGCAGCGACAGAAGGTTGGCCAGGGGCGGCACGACACGGTCCGCGTCACCACCGAAGCGCAGGAGCAGAGCCTCGAGCTTGGCAAACTTCTCCGTTGGCGTCTCGCCTCGCTCGAACCGGGCGGCGCGTTCGAGGTTGGCGATGAAGGGATGCAGCGCGCTGTTGGTGTGATGCGCCGAGCAGAAATGGCGCACCGTGATGTGCCGTTCCGCCTGCAGCCGCTCTTGCAGCGCCAGTGCTATGTGCGACTTGCCGATGCCTGGCTCGCCGGTGAGAAGCACGACGCAGCCTTCGCCTGACGCAGCATGCTGCCAGCGCCGCAACAGCAGCTCGATCTCTTCGTCACGCCCGATCGGTGGTGTCAGTCGAGTCTTGTGCTGCGCTTCGAAGCGGCTTTCCACGCCGCTGATCCCGAGCACCTGCCAGGCGGGTATAGGCTCCGACCATCCTTTAAGCGCAACAGGCCCGAGATCGCGATATTCAAAATATCCTTCCGTGAGCTGGTGCGTGCTCTCGGAGATCAGCACCGTGCCGGGCTCGGCGAATTGCTGCAGGCGAGCGGCGAGGTTCGGTGTCTCGCCAATCACCGCCTGCTCCTTGGCGGCGCCTTCGCCGATCAGGTCGCCGACCACGACCATGCCGGTCGCGATGCCGATGCGGACCTGCAACTGGGTGCTGACGTCCGTCTCGAGGTTGGCGACGGCATCGACCAGCGCGAGCCCGGCGCGTGTTGCCTGCTCGGCATCGTCCTCGTGGGCCTGGGGATAACCGAAATAGGCGAGCACGCCATCCCCCATGTACCGCGCGATGATGCCTTGGCTCCGCGCGATGATCTCCGCGATGCAGGCATGATAGGCGCGGATGACCGCGCGCAGATCCTCTGGATCCAGTCGGGCCGAAAGTGCCGACGAGCCCACCAGATCGCAAAACATGACCGTGAGCTGGCGTCGCTCGGCGCTGTCCCGCGGCGCTGGTCCGGCGGCCGCTTGAGCCGATCCGAGGACGTCACCCTTGAGGTCTGCGATCACGCGCAGCAGCTTGCGCCGGTGCCCGAGCAGGACGCCGAGGTCCTTGAGGTCCTGCTCCGTGAGGTCGCCAATGACGGAAAGGTCGATGGCATTCTCGGCGAAACGCTGGGCGTACTCGCCCAAACCGATCGATGCGAGCCACTCTGCAGTACCTGTCATGGGATACCTATGGCTTATGCAATGAGAATAGCACACTGGAACAGCCTGCGAAGGCGCATCTATCGCCAGAAGCGCAGATCGCCCGACCTCTCGCCCAATTGATAAGGGCTCCGGCGAAAACTGGATGCTGGCAAGCGATGTCCGCTCAGGGTCAAAAGGCGCCATCAGTCGGCGCCACGGCCGCGTGTGCTCAGCCCGCCGAAGGCGGACATCTTGGCGTTCGACATGGATGTCAGTAACGCGCCAGAAACCGAAGGTTGTACCAAGTTTGTGCGGGATTGTCCGCATAGGGACATGACGCTTTGGGTCACGATCAGGCATCCCGGACTTGTCCGAGCTTGGTCCCCTCATGGCCCAGAAGCGGACGCTCGGATGTATGAGTACGCGCCCTAGCTCGCCCTGATCCTCCTCGGGCGCTTCTTGAGCCACATGATCGCGCCACTGACGAAGAGGACGAGTGGCGCGATGCCGGCTGCGAACACCAACAATCGTCCGGAAAGTCCGAACGTCGCGCCATTGTGGAGCCAGAGCTGTTCGGCCACATAGCGGTCGCCCAGCGACATGGCATCGGACGTGCGATCGTGCAGCACCGCGCCACTCCATGGATCGAGCCAGATCGCCCCTCGTGCCCGCACGGCGGGATCAGCGCCATCCGCGCGGAACTGCACGCGCCACGTGTTGCGCGTTTCGCCTGGCGGGGACAGCATGGCGACCGCCCTGCCCGGCTTGGCCTCCTCTGCGCGTCGCATAATCGCATCGGGAGAGAGCAGCGGTGTCCCGGCGGGAGGCGGTGCTGCGATCCGTGGCGAGGGATCAGGTGTCGGCTGCGACAGAACGCCGACGATGGGACGCACCACGTCCGGAAAAACGAGACCGATGCCGGTGATCGCGAGTCCTGGGAGCACTAACAGCGCCCAAAAGCCGGCGGCGCCATGAACGTCGAAGACAAATCGCAGCAGCGACACGTCCCTGCGGATCGATATCGATCGCCAGAACCGGCCCGGCTTCGGCCACCACAGGAATAAGCCCGACGCCGTCAAGCCCAGCAGCATGAACCCGGCCACGCCGACCAATTCCCTGCCCCACCACTCGTAGAGCAGCAGCGTATAGTGGAGACGATAGACCTTGAGCGCGAACGCATTGATATAGTCACGCCGCCCCAGCACCTTCCCGTTTGACGGATCGACCATGGTCGTCCAACGATTTGGGTAATGACCTCTCTGGGTTTCGTGCGCATGTATGACGACCCAGACCGGCCAGGTCCGATCCGGAACGAGGATCGTGGAAATCGGCGCGGCGTCCGCCGCCGCGGCCGCGCGGATCACCTCGCTCAAGACAACCCTTTGTTCCGGGGTCGCAGGCGCGTAGAGCGCCGGGTTCAGAGCGGCGTCGATTTCGCGATAGAAGACGATGAAGCTTCCCGTGAGGCCGATCAGCACGACGACGATACCTCCGGCCAGCCCGAGCCAGCGATGAGTCCATAGAAGCCCACGCCGCGCACGTCCGGCGAGGTTCCGGCCCCGCAACATCGTCATTGCACGCGTCAAGCCGAGCCGGCTCAGAAATCGGTCGACATCGACAGGAGCAGGGTTCGCGGATTACCCTGCGACACCGCGGAGAAGCTCGCAACGCCGGCCCAGTAGTTGGTGTCGAACACGTTCTGGACCAGGGCCCGGAGCGTCACCGGCCGGTTGTTGATGCGCGTGGTGTAGCGGGCACCAAGGTCGAGCCTCGTCCAGGCCGGAACGACCTGCGCATTCGCCGCATCGAGATACTGGTATCCGGTATAGACGGTGTTTGCGACCAGCGTCAGACCAGGCGCGAACGGCGTATCCCATTCAGCAGACAGGTTCGCTTGCACCTGCGGCACACCGATCGGCGTCTTGCCGAGATTGGCCGGCGTGCTCGTCTTGGTCAGTTCGGGGTCGATCAGCGTCACGCCGCCAAGAACTCGAATGCCCGGCTGCACCTCTCCGAACACGGTCAATTCCAGGCCGCGATTACGCTGCTCGGCGTCGGCACGGAAGACCTTGTCGACGCCGAGCTGTCCCGACGGCTTGGTGATCTCGAACAGGCTGATCGTGGTGGCCAGCATGCCGAAATCGATCTTGACGCCTGCTTCCTTCTGCTTGCTGAAATAAGGCGCCAGAACCTCTCCGGAATTGCTCGCCGTCGTCGGTGCGATGTCGCCTTTGCTCAGCCCTTCGATGTAGTTGGCGTAGAGCGAAACGTTGCTCCAGGGCTTGACGACGACGCCGACCATCGGCGTGAACGCCGTCTGATCGTAGGAGGCGGTGACGGCGCCTGTCGTGGTGTTGTAATTGTTCGACTTGACGCCCTGCTGCCGCACGCCAACGGTCAGCTGAAGACGCTCCTGGAAAACTGACAACGTGTCTGCCAGCGCAAGGCCGGTCAATTCGGTGTCCGACAGCTTCGGAACGGTCGCGGGCGCTGGAACGAGCTGCTCGGGACGGGCGATCGGCGCATAGGTATTGGACAGCACCGGCGTCCCGGACACAGAGCCCCGTCCGATCTGGTCTGTGTAATAGCTCCCCTGGAAAGTCACGGCGTGACTGATCGCGGCGGTGTCGAACCGGGCCCGCACACCGGCGTCGGCCACGTCCCTGTCGATGTCGAATTTGAAGTGCCCCGGTGTCGACGTGGTGTTGCCGGCCGCGTTCAGGATCGTCGGCGTGCCGAACAAGCGATCGACCTGGGTCCGGCCGCCACCGCCATCGGCGAACACCGTCACGGAATCCGTCACGTCGTATTCGGCCCGCGCCAGCAGCGAGTTGTCATGAACCTTGGCCCATTCCCAGGCCTGCGTGACATTGCGCCTGCCAACTGGCGCGGTCGGGACGGCGACGCCTGTTGCGACCAGAAACGGCCTGGTGGGCGCGTCGAACTTTTCCTCCTGATCGATGAAGTCGAGCGACGCCCTGAATCTCTCACCGCGATAGTCGAACGCCGCGGAGCCGACATGTGCCTCCCGGCTCTGATTGTCGAGCGGCGTATCGCCATTGTGATAGCTGCCGTTGACGCGAATGCCGAATTCGCGGTTCTCGCCGAACCGGCGGCTGACGTCGAGATGGGTACCGAACTGCGAGCTCGTCGCGTAGTCAGTCGTCACGCGCGTGAGATCGACATCCCCGGCACGCTTCGGAACGATGTTGATGGTGCCGCCGACGCTGCTGTTTGGGGCCATGCCGTACAGCAGTGCGGTCGGCCCCTTGATGATCTCGATCCGTTCGACGTAGTCGGTGAACACGCGGTAGTTCGGCGCGACACCATAGACGCCGTTGAAGGCTATTTCTCCGACATTGCCCTCGCCGATAGGAAATCCGCGGATGAAGAAGGAGTCGAGAATGCCGCCGGTCTGCCCCGTGAAGCGAACCGAGGGGTCGTTGCTGATGACGTCGGCGACCGTCGTGGCCTGTTGATCCTCGATCTTCTTGGCGGTGTAACTCGTGATGTTGAACGGCGTATCCATGAAGTCCTTGTTGCCGAGCAGGCCGACCTGGCCCCCGCGGGCGACCTGCCCGCCTGCGTAGGACTGCGGGAGTGCGCCCGGTTTCGGCGCGGCGGGATTTCCTTCCGCCTGAACCGCTGGCCGCTCAGTTGCGCGCGAACCGGCGCGAGCCGCCGTCCGGCCCGGATTGGAGCGGGGACGCGCGCGCTGCTTCGGCGCATCGCCGACAACGGTCACCGCCGGTAGCGCGGTCTCGCGCTCCGCCGCGGGCGCCGCGCCCTGCGCGTTGACGTGCTGCGGCAGGCCGGCAGTGAACAAGGCGATGGTGGCGACTGAGGCCGCGAAGGCTGTCGGTCTGGAGAACCTCGGAAGCACGGTGACGGTGGACGCAAGAACAGCAATGGGACGGCAAATGACTCGCGATGGCATCGCACCAGCTTCCGATTTCATGAACATGAACGACGGAGCGACGTGCCGCGGGCAGCATTATCGAGTCAACGAAAGTGGCTTTTGATTTCAGCAGTTTATAATGAGATAAACTCTAGATCGCCCGGAGGTTGCGAACATTGTGATTCACGCTGCGACATGTCGAAGCGCGTCACGCGAGACTGCTTGACGGGAGAGTTCGCGGGGAGCTGCGGTGCTCGCCGGCGCGTGAGCCGGCAAAACCGATCACGCAACTACGCTTGGGGGATTATTCAGCCGACGCCTTGGCGTGGCGCTCGGAGGATTCGAGCGCGGCCTGGCCGAGGCTGCGCCGGCGCCAGATGGTGCCGACGACCAGCACGACGACGACGCCGAGCGCTGCGCAGAGATACTCGCCGCCACTTCCGCCATGGCCGAATTGCAGCGGGATGCGCATGCCGGTGAGCATCTTGTCCAGGGAGGCGCCGAGCGGCCCCTCGAACAGCGTGTGCAGCCTGGGCGCGACGCCGGGATCGGTCGCGATCACCTCGCCCGCGATCCAGCCGAGCAGCGCAGCACCAGCCCACACCAGCACCGGCAGCTTGGCCAGCAGCGCCATGATCAGCGCCGCACCGGCGACGATCAGGGGAACGCTGATGGCAAGGCCGAGGATCAGCAGCGGCACGCTGCCATTGGCCGCCGCCGCGACCGCAATGACGTTGTCGAGGCTCATGACGATGTCGGCGACGACGACGATCTGCACGGCCTGCCACAGATGCGAGGCGGACTCGACGCCCTCCTCGTCCTCATTTTCAGGCACGAGCAGCTTGGCCGCGATCACGATCAGCGCGAGACCGCCGACGAGCTTGAGATAGGGCAGCTCCATCAGGCTGGCGACGATGCCGGTGAAGATGATCCGCAGCAGCACGGCCGCGCCGGCGCCGAGGATCATGCCCCAGAGCCGGTGCCGCGGCTTCAGGCCGCGGCAGGCGAGCGCGATCACCAGCGCGTTGTCGCCGGAGAGCAGGATGTTGATCCAGATGATCTTGCCGACCGCAATCCAGAAGGTCGGTTCGGCCATCTCATTGCGGAACTGGGTGAAGAATGCCCCGATCGTAGCGGGATCGAAGATCTGCCAGAGCCAGTTCACAATACGTCCTTTCGCCCCGTCGCCTTGTTAACGCGTCAGCCGAGAGATCAGCCGACGATCTCGTTGCCCGAGAAGAACTGCGCGATCTCGATCGCGGCGGTCTCCGCGGCGTCCGAGCCGTGGGCCGAGTTCTCGCCGATCGACTTTGCGTAGAGCTTGCGGATGGTGCCGTCGGCGGCCTTGGACGGATCCGTCGCACCCATCGCGTCGCGGTACTTGGCGATCGCGTTCTCGCCTTCCAGCACCTGCACGACCACCGGGCCCGAGGTCATGAACTCGACGAGCTCGCCGAAGAACGGGCGGGCCTTGTGGACGGCATAGAAGGTCTCGGCCTGTTCCTTGGTCATGCGGATGCGCTTCTGCGCGACGATGCGCAGGCCCGCCTTCTCGATCACGGCGTTGACCGCACCGGTCAGGTTACGCGCGGTCGCATCGGGCTTGATGATCGAGAAAGTGCGTTCGATGGCCATAATCTTGTCCTTGAAGAAGAAAGCGGAGGTTTTCGAGTTGCGGGGCTTATATCGGCGCCTTCGCGTTACGGCAAGCGACCGCCCAAACGGCCGCACAGGCGCTTCGCCGCAGGGCCGGTCCCCAGGATTTAAGCATGGATTACAACAATTTCACCCAGATGAACCCAATCTGAAACCCCCGTCAGGATTGGGTTCAGCTTCGCCGGCGTAAGGTCGGGCCTATCGAAACCGAAGCCTGATCCCAAAGCCGATCATTTGGCAGACCGTTTCGGCGGCCCTTTCATCGACGCGATAGCCCCGCGCCGGCAGTCTTTGAGGAGATCACCATGTTGAGGAAACTTTCGCTTGCCGCCGTCGCTGCGGTCGCGCTGGGTGCCGCGCTGGCACCGACCTCCGCCTCCGCTCACTGGCATGGCGGCTGGGGCTGGCACGGCGGTGGTGGCGGCTGGCACCACGGCTACGGCTGGGGCGGCCCGCGCTTCTATGCCCCCGTCTCTTACGGTTATGGCGGCTGCTACGTGCGCCGGCTGGTCCCGACCCCCTGGGGACCCCGCTGGCGACTGATCAACCGCTGCTACTGAGCCCGACAGCACCTTAAGCCCAAGTAAAGCCCCAAGCACCTTCCCCCTAGGTACCTTCCCCCCAGGGTACCTTCCAAGCGAAGCCCCGGCGTCCCCCCCTGCGCCGGGGCTTTGTATTGATCGGATAGCGTGCGCATTCATACAATTTTTACTAGAATGCCGGGCATTCCCCACGGCCAGCGAAACAATTTGGGGGGCCAAGGACTTGGTACCGTGTCTTTACTTTGAGAACACGGAACCTCTGCGATGGCTGGGCCTTCTGCCAATGACAGCGAACAGATCGACCGGCGCACTAGCCGCTCGATTTGCGATGCCGTGGGCGAACGGCTCCAGCAGAGCATCCGCCCCGAACCGCGGCTGCCGACGCATCTCGAGCATCTCCTCGACGAGCTGAGGCGGCGCGACCGCGATCCGCATTGATTTGATTCGGACCGCTTGTGGTCACGGAAAAACGGGTTGCGTTCGAGGCGCCTTGCGGTGACAAGGCCACATGCTTTCCATCACCGACCTCTCCATCCGCCTCGCCGGACGCCTTCTGATTGACCAGAGTTCCGTGCAGATCACGCCGGGCTCACGCGTCGGCATGGTCGGACGCAACGGCACCGGCAAGTCGACGCTGTTCAAGGTGATCCGCGGCGAGCTCGCGGCCGAGCACGGCACAGTGACCCTGCCGCCGCGCTGGCGTGTGGGCAGCCTCGCGCAGGAAGCCCCGAACGGCCCGGAGAGCCTGATCTCCGTCGTGCTCAAGGCCGATCTCGAACGCGACGCGCTGCTTCACGAAGCCGAAAGCGCAACCGATCCGCACCGCATCGCCGAGATCCAGACCCGGCTCGTCGATATCGACGCGCATTCGGCGCCCGCACGCGCGGCCGCGATCCTCTCCGGCCTCGGCTTCTCCGCCGCCGACCAGCTGCGTCCCTGCGCCGAATTCTCCGGCGGCTGGCGCATGCGCGTCGCCCTTGCCGCGACGCTATTCGCCGTCCCTGACCTCTTGCTGCTCGACGAGCCCACCAACTATCTCGACCTCGAAGGCACGCTGTGGCTGGAGGATCATCTCGCGCATTATCCGCGCACGGTGATCGTGATCAGCCATGACCGCGACCTGCTCGATAGTTCGGTCGACCAGATCCTGCATTTGGAGCGCGGCAAGCTCACGCTCTACAAGGGCACCTATTCCTCCTTCGAGGAGCAGCGCGCCGCGCGCGAGCTGCTGGATGCCAAGGCCGTCAAGCGCCAGGAAGCCGAACGCGCGCGCCTGCAAGCCTTTGTCGACCGCTTCAAGGCCAAGGCCTCGAAGGCCCGGCAGGCGCAGTCCCGCGTCAAGATGCTGGAGCGGCTGAAGCCGATCACGGCGCTGGTCACCGAAGACGTGCGCGAGATCAGCTTTCCCGCGCCGGAGAAAATCCTCTCGCCGCCGATCATCGCCGTCGACAACGCCTCCGTCGGTTACGACCCGGCAGCACCGGTGCTCGGCCGAGTCACCTTGCGCATCGACAATGACGACCGCATCGCGCTGCTCGGCGCCAACGGCAACGGCAAGTCGACACTTGTAAAACTGCTCGCCGGGCGCCTTGCGCCCTTCTCCGGCAAGGTGACGCGCGCCGACAAGCTGTCGATCGCCTATTTCGCGCAGCACCAGCTCGACGAATTGAACGAAGACGCCTCAGCCTACGACCACGTCCGCAAGCTGATGGGTGATGCGCCCGAGGCAAAAGTGCGGGCGCGCGCCGGCGCGATCGGCTTCTCCGGCAAGGCCGCCGACACCAAGGCCGGCAAATTGTCGGGCGGCGAGAAGGCGCGCCTCCTGCTGGGCCTTGCGACCTTTTTCGGCCCCAACATGATCATCCTGGACGAGCCGACCAACCATCTCGACATCGACAGCCGCGCGGCACTGGCCGAAGCCATCAATGAATTCCCCGGTGCCGTCATCATGGTCTCGCACGACCGCTATCTGATCGAGGCCTGCGCCGACCGGCTCTGGATCGTCGCCGACCGCACCGTCACCAATTACGACGGCGATCTCGACGAGTACCGCCGCCTGGTGCTGTCCGCGCGCAATGCCGAAGAGCCGGCGCGCGAGCGCAATGCGCCGAGTGAAAAGCCGCAGCGTCCGAAGTCGGACAATCGCGGCTCGCTGAAGAAGCGCATCGCCGAAGCCGAGGCCGAGATCGCGCGCGTCACCGACATCATCGCCAAGATCGACACCGCCCTCGCTTTGCCCGACATTTTCACCCGCGATCCCAAGCAGGCCGCCCAACTCTCGAAGGCGCGCGCCAACGCCGCGGACGCGCTGGCGCGGGCGGAGGAGCAATGGCTCGAGGCGAGCACGCAGTTCGACGAAGCCGCCACCTGACTTCAAGGCCCGCAAAACAACCCCATGCACGGTACCGAAGCCATTGAATAGGCTTAGCTAAACGGAAAGGCCTAGCGTTCTCGCATGATCTCATGCCGGTAGCGCTGCAATGGCGACAAAAGGTAACTGAGTATGGTGCGTGAGCCGGTCTGGATCTCCACCGTCACGGCCATTCCCGGCGACAGGCTGACCAGGCGGTCGTCCACCTGCATCTGGGTGCGATCGAGCGAGATGCGGGCGCTGTAGCTGAGCTCCTGCCCGGTGGGCTCGCTGCTGTCATGCTGCTGCCCGAGCGCGCGGTCGCCGCGCTCCGGCGGGCGGTCGCGGATAATGGCGTCCTGCGAGACGCTCAGCACGCGGCCTTCCAGCAGGCCGTAGCGGGTAAAGTTGAAAGTGTCGATCTTGATCGCGGCGCCCTGCCCGGCCTCGACGAAGCCGATGTCGCGGTTGGAGATCATCGCCTCGACCTCGAGCCGCGTATCCGACGGCACGATCACCAGCAGCGATTGCGCCGGCGTGACGACGCCGCCGACGGTGTGGACCGCAAGCTGCTGCACGACACCGTCAACCGGTGATGCCAGTTGCTGCAAGCTGGTCCGCTGCTCCGCCTTGATCAGGTCGCGCGCAACGCTATTGGCCTTCTGCTCGCTCTTGGCGAGCTCGTCGGAGATGGTCTTCCTGTACTCGGCCACGGCTTGCGTGCGGGTCTCGCGGATCGCGGCGACAGCGGACTCAGCTTCCTTCAAGCGGCTGTTCTGGACGCGAAGCTCCTCCTGCTGCTCGATCTGGAGCTGAAGCGTCTCGTAATAGGTCAGCTTCGAGCCGATCTCCTTCTCCATCAGCGTCTTGCGGATCTCGACGCGCTGCTGCGTGACCGGGAGCAACGCATCGAGCTTGTGGATCGTCGCCGCGATGGTCTGATGCTCGGCGTCCTTCTGCGCCTCCTGGCGCGCAAGCGCCGCGAGCTTGGCACGATGCTCGCCGACCTGGCTCGCGAGCAGCTGCCGCTGCGTCGCGACCAGCGCGGGGTCGGCGTCCGCGGGTACGACGAGATCAACCGAAGCATCTTCGCCAGCCGTCAGCGCGGCGCGCAGGCGCGCGATATTGAGACGCTCGGCCATGAGATCGTCATGCAGGCGATCGCGCTCGGCGGCATTCACGGTTGGATCGAGCTCGATCAGCACATCGCCGGATTTGACCGCCTGCCCGTCCTGCACGTGGATCGCACGCACCACGCCGGTCTCGAACGGCTGGACCACCTTGCTGCGCCCGCTCGACACGACCTTCCCGGTCGCGGACGCCACGATGTCGATCGTGCCCCAGGCGGACCACGCCAGCGCAGCGCAGACCAGAAGCATCAGGGCGATCGCGATGGCGCGGCCGATCGGCGACGGCGGTGTCTCGGTGATCTCCAGCGCCGCCGGCAGGAACGCGATTTCCTCGCCGCGCCGGGTATTTGCTTTCCTGAAGGGAACGATGGTCTGTTCCGACTTTCGGGCCGGCACGGTGCTAACCGACCTCATAGAGGCCTCCCTGAAGGCGGTGCAGGGCTGCATAGCGGCCGCCGGTCTTGATCAAGGCGTCATGCGTGCCGTCCTCGACCAGACGTCCCCGCTCCAGCGTGAAGATGCGGTCGGCGCCGCGCACGGTGGACAGGCGATGCGCGATGATCAGAACCGTGCGGCCCTTCGCGATCTCCTTCATGTTGTCGTGGATGATCCGCTCGCTCTCATAGTCGAGCGCGCTGGTGGCCTCATCGAAGATCAGGATGCGGGGATTGCTCACCAGTGCGCGGGCGATCGCGATGCGCTGGCGCTGCCCGCCCGACAGCGTCGAGCCGCGCTCACCCACCACGGTGTCGTAGCCTTCGGGGAGCTCCAGAATGAAGTCGTGCGCGCCCGCAAGCCTTGCCGCCGCCATGATGCGCTCCATCGGCAGGGCCGGATCGGCCAGCGCGATGTTGTCCCGCACCGAACGGTTGAACAGCGTGTTCTCCTGCAGCACGACGCCGATCTGCCGCCGCAGCCAGGCCGGATCGGTCATGACGAGGTCCATGCCGTCGATCAGCACGCGGCCGCCCTGCGGCAGGTAGAGCCGCTGCACCAGCTTTGCGAAGGTGCTCTTGCCCGAGCCCGACGAGCCGACGATGCCGACGGTCTGGCCCGCCGGAATGTCGAACGAGACGTCGTGCAGGATTTCCGGTCCATCGACCCGGTAGCGGAACGCGACGTGCTCGAAGCGGATGTTGCCCTGAAGCGGCGGCAGCCCGGCACGGCCGGCGGAGTAAGCCGGCTCCGCCGCGCTGTTGAGGATGTCGCCGAGCCGCGCGATCGAGAGCCGTGCCTGGTGGAAATCCTGCCAGACCTGCGCCAGTCGCAGCACCGGCGCCGAGACTCTGCCTGCAAAGATGTTGAAGGCGACGAGCTCGCCGACGGTCAAGGCGTCACCGATCACGAGCCGCGCGCCGACATAGAGGATGGCGGCGGTGACGACCTTGCTGACGAACTGCACGAGCTGGCTCGCGGTGTTGCCGAGGCTGCTGACGCCAAAGCTCGCCGAGACGTAGCCGGCGAGCTGCTCTTCCCAGCGCCGCTGCATCTGCGGCTCGACCGCCATCGCCTTCAACGTCTCGATGCCGCTGACGCTTTCGACCAGGAACGCCTGGTTCTCGGCGCCGCGGCGGAATTTCTCCTCCAGCCTGCGGCGGAACAACGGCGTCGCCACCGCCGAGATCGCGATGTAGAACGGGAACGAGCCCAGCACGATGCAGGTCATGACAGGCGAATAGGCGAACATCACCGCCAGAAACACCGAGGTGAAGACCAGGTCGATGAGCAACGTCAGCGACGATGAGGTGATGAAATTGCGGATATTCTCGAGCTCGCGCACCCGTGCCACGGAATCGCCGACGCGCCTTGCCTGGAACCAGGCCATCGGCAGCGCCAGCAGATGGTGGAACAGCCGCGCGCCGAGCTCGACGTCGATGCGGTTGGTGGTGTGCGCGAACAGATAGTTGCGCAGGATCCCGAGCACCGTGTCGAACAGCGAGACGACGACGAGGCCGATCACCAGCACGTCGAGCGTGGACAATGAGCGGTGCACCAGCACCTTGTCGATCACGACCTGGAAGAACAGCGGCGAGACCAGCGCGAACAGCTGAAGGAAGAACGAGGCGGCCACCACCTCGCCCAGCAGCCGCCGATACTTGCCGATCGCGCCGATGAACCAGGTGATGTCGAAGCGGCGTCCAAGGTCGGAGAGCCCAGCGCGCCGGGCCATCAGGATCAAGCTGCCGTCCCAGAGCGCGACAAGCTCGTCGCGCTCCATGAACACCGGCCGCTGCGCCTGCGGCGACTGCACCAGCACCTTGTCGGCCGTGGCTTTGGCGATGACCATGAAGCTGCCGTCACGCAGCATCGCGATCGCCGGCAGCGGGGTATCCGACAGACGCTTCCATTCCGTTCGATAGGTTCGCGCCTTCAGTCCGAGCGACCTGGCGCAGCGGACGATGTCCGCTGCGCCGAAACGTGTCGTACCAAGCCGGTGCCTGAGCTGGTCGCGGTCCGCCGCGACACCCTGCAGATGCAGCAGGGTGAGCAGCGCGTCGAGACCCGTGTCAGGCAAGACCATGTTCGTCGTCATGGGTGTTCTCCGGAGCGGAGCAGCTGGAGCGGGATGTCTATGGGTTGAGTTGAATTTGGCCTGCAGCAGCGCTTTCCCCGTTCCCTCCCCCCTTGCGGGGGAGGGAACGCACCTTCGTCGACGCGCTAGTTGAGGCTCACCCGATCGCTGTCAGGCGTGCTGCGGCGGGGCTAGCGTCTGGGTCTGCGCCGTGTGCGGATCGGCCAGCGGCATCTCGCCGTGGCCGTCGCCTGCGGGAGCGAAGCTTGCCGCCATGGCCTGGTTGAGCAGCATCGCTGCGGCGAATGCTCCGCCCTGGATCACGACATTGCTACCGCTGCCGCCGTCGAGGACGTCAGCACCTCCGCCGCCGATCAGGACGTCATCGCCTGCCCCGCCGGTCAACGTGTCGTTGCCGGAACCGCCGATCAGGACGTCGTCGCCGTTGCCGCCATTGGCGACGAGCTGGATGCCGCCGTGCAGGCCCGAGGCCGTGATGACATCGTCGCCGTCGAGACCGTTGATGACGATCCTGTCGCCCGCACCGGCATCGGTGATGTTGATGTCCTGGCCAAGCCCCGACACCGTGATGATGCCGTCGTGCTCGGTCACCGTGATGACGTCACTGCCGCTGGTGCCGTTGATGTTCACCGTGTCGGCGGCACCGTCATTGGCGCCGAGGTCGAGGTTGATCTGGTTCACGCCGGTCCCGGAGAGATCGCCGACCGTGATGTTGTCGGCGCCACCCAGGGCGTTGAAGTTGATGTGCTCGACGCCGTTGAGATCCATCGCGATGGCGGCGACGTCGCGGGTGAACAGCACCCGGCCGCCATTGGCCGAGATGTTGATGTTCTCGCTGATATTGGCACCGTTGAACTGCAGGGTGTCGGTGCCCTTGCCGCCTTCGACGACGTCGCTGCCGTCGCCGGGATTCCAGACGAAGGTGTCGTCGCCGGCTCCGAGATTGGCGACATCGTTGCCGCGGCCGCCGTTCACGATGTCATTGCCGGCGCTGCCGGTGATCGTGTCGTTGCCGTCGCCGCCGTTGATGTCGAGGCTGAACGGCTGCCCCGCCTTGATCGTGGACGCGTTGATGACGTCGTTGCCCGCACCGCCGTTGACGCTGAGCACGTCACCGGCATCGGAGTGAGCGATCGTCACCTGCGCCGCAAGGCCGTTGACCACGATCGAGCTGCCCGAGGTCGTCACCGAGATGTTGTCGTCTCCGGCACTGCCGTCCACCGTGACGCGGTCGGCAGCTCCATCGCCGCTGGTGCTGCCGGGGCCGGCGCTGAGGTCGATGGCGACCTGGGTCACCCCGGTCCCGGTCAGGTCGTTGACGGTGATATTGTCGGCCCCGCCGGCAGCCGCGATCTGCACGTGCTCGACGCCATCCAGATCCATGACGATGGCACCGACGTCGCGGGTGAGCAGCGTACGGGTTCC
The DNA here is from genome assembly GCF_000473125.1 of Bradyrhizobium genosp. SA-4 str. CB756. Lineage (NCBI taxonomy): Bacteria > Pseudomonadati > Pseudomonadota > Alphaproteobacteria > Hyphomicrobiales > Nitrobacteraceae > Bradyrhizobium > Bradyrhizobium genosp. SA-4. The sequence continues at coordinate 3,670,147 of NZ_KI421499.1, forward strand.
GTTCGCCGAGATCGACATGTTCTCGGCCACATTGGAGCCGTTGAAAACCAGCGTATCCGTACCTGCGCCGCCCTCAACGGTGTCGCTGCCATCGCCGGGATTCCACGTGAAGAGATCGTCACCCGCACCGAGATCGGCGACGTCGTTGCCGCGGCCGCCGGTGACCTTGTCGTTGCCGTCACCACCGATCAGGAGATCGGCGCCCTGGCTGCCGGTGATGGTGTCGTTGCCCGCACCGCCGTCGATGGTCAGTCCGATCACCGCGGGAAGCGCGGACGCGTCGATGACGTCGTTGCCGCCGAGCTCCTGGATCACCAGACGGTCGTTGGCCCCTTCCGCATTCGCGATCGTCACGACTTCCGGCAGGCCTGTCACCGTGACCGTGGTGCCCACGGCCGTGACCGTGATGTGCTGGTTGCCGTTGGTGCCGTTGACGGTCACTGTATCGGCCGCGCCGTCGCCTTGCGTGCCCCCGGGCGTGGCTCCGAGATCGACCAGCACCTGCTTGACGCCGGTGCCGGTGAGATCGCCGACGTTGATGTTGTCGGCGCCGCCGCGCGCATCGAATTCGATCTGCTCGACGCTGTTGAGGTCCATCGTGATGTTGGCGACGTCGCGGGTGAAACGCACCCTTCCGCCATTTGCCGAAATGTCGATCTTCTCGTTGATGTTGGCACCGTTGAACAGCAGCTTGTCGTTGCCCGATCCGCCTTCGACCGTGTCGCTGCCGTCGCCTGGATTCCAGATGAAGGTGTCGTCGCCCGATCCGAGCTGGGCGACATCGTTACCGCGTCCGCCATTGGCGATGTCGTCACCGGAGCCGCCGATCAGCAGGTCGTTGCCGTCGCCGCCGGTGATCCTGTCGTTGCCGGCGCCGCCGTCGAGCGTCAGCGAGATCAGTGGAGCGAGCCCGTTGCCCGCGGTGATGACGTCGTCGCCGCCGCCGGCGTGCAGCACCAGATTCTCCGTCGTCCCGATGTCGAGCGAAAACGGCGCAGCACCGGTGCCGTCAAATCGCACGCGCGTGCCGTTCGCCACAATCGTGAACGTCTCGGAATCATTGCTGCCGTTGACCTGCGCCGTGTCGATGCCGTCACCACCCTCGAACAGATTGGTGCCGCCGCCGGGATTCCAGATCATGAGGTCGTTGCCAGCTTCGCCGAACAACTGGTTGTCGCCGCTACCGCCGTCGAGCGTGTCGTTGCCCGCTCCGCCGAACAGCAGATCGTTGCCGCCGCCGCCCTTGATCGTATCGTCACCGGCCTGGCCGAACAGGAGATCGGCACCCGAGCCGCCCGTAATCTTGTCGTTGCCGTCGCCGCCGAAGACGTGCACCGCCGGCATCGGGCCGTTGGATTCGTTGACGGTGATCGTGTCGTCGCCGCCTTGACCGAAGACGTCGATCTCGTTGGTGTTGGCGACGGTGGGATCGCCACCGGCCGTTTTCACAGAGCCGTTGTTGACCAGGATGCGACCGGACTTGTCGCGGCCGATCACAACGCCGTTATTCGTACCGTCGCCGAAGATGGTGAGCTGGCCCGTAACCGGGGAAAAAACAGAGGTAACAGACATCCAAATGATCCTTCAAATGATCCTTCGATCGATCTCGCCCCTCATCTCAATGCGTAGCAGCCGCACATGTGACAATCCTGAAGCGTCGCTTGAGACGCGCGTGATTATTCTGGAGATTTCCTCCAGTTTTGCTTCGCGCTACGTTCCACGGCGGATGCAATGACTCTCACGTGAGAGTCGCGCGATCATGCGTAACGGCGGCGTGATTTCACGAGCGTGTTCGACGAGGCTGGGCGGCTCGCGCGCAGCGCAGGAACAATGGCTGGAGGCGAGCGCGCAATACGATGAAGCTGTTGGGTAGCTATTGCTCTATGGGACTTGGTTGACGCACGTAATAGATGTCCCACTCCGCTTCGTGCGTCCGCTCGAAGCCGTGTCGTTGATAAAAGCGATTCGCTTCGCTGCCACGCAGTGCATCCAGGCGGATCGAGATACGCTGCGAATCGGCATCTGCGAAGATCTGTCGAAGCACCGCGGCTCCGATCCCCTTTCCCTGTTCAGGCAGGATGATGAAGCGGCACAGCGCGGGCTCGAAGGTTGCCAAAAAGCGATCGCGCGCGCTGCGGATCAAAGCGTCCGACATGCTCCAAGCTCTCGCGCATCGCGGCGATGCGGATGGCCACCAGCTCGTCAGCGTCGGACTGCGTCGTGGGCGCGAAAGTCAGACTCATTGGAAAGCCTGTTAGGCCGCACCACCTCCGGAGCTACACCGCACGTTAGTCCGTGCTACCGAGCCGAGTCCCGGCTAGGCGTAGCGTCATTCCGCCAATGCTTCGTATCGCCGGGGCATGCCGCGCCGCGTCCGGGACACGAGCATTCACTTACGCCGACTTCTTCTTTGGCTTCGGCTTGGTCGCCTTCGGCACGACCTGCGGCTCGGGATTGCCCTCGATCGAGGACAGGCGGCCGGACGTGAAGGTGTAGATGCCCGCGCGCGGGCCGGTGGTCCAGGTCACCACGGCGACGCGGCGGCCGCCGGCATCGTTGGAGAGATTGACGTTCGAGGGCGCGCCGATACCGCGCACGACGTCGCATTCGGTGTGGCCGAGCGCAACTGTGCCGCCCACCGGCGCCGGCGCCGTCGTCGACGCATTGGCATCGGAAGGTCCCGGCGGCGGCGCCATGCCGGGACAGGCGCCGTCGGCGCTGACCAGATCCTCGGCCGTCACCGGCTTGTCGGGCGTCAGCGGCGGCGATTCGATCGAGATGCTCTTGATGAAGAGGCGGCCGGGCCGTTGGAACCACTCGGCGTCCTTCGACAGCAGATCGGTCCCGCCCGAACAGCCCGCAACCAGCGGTGCGAGGGCAGCGAGCGCAATTATGAGCGAGCTGGGAAGCTTTTGATGTCGCACGATAAACTAAATTCCCCGCGTGAAGGACGACCCCTAAGCACTTGTCCCACCATCACTTTGCGGCACGAAATTGACCAAAGCCAGTATCGCCCGAAAAGTGCAAATTATCATTAATTGCGATCGACCGCTAATTCCGGCGCTGCCACCGGCCCCGCTCGTCGGCCTGCCAATAGGTGACATCAAATCCCCGCGCCTTGCAATCCGTCCAAGTACTGCGGGCCAAAGCGAGCGCATCCGGATCGTCGCCGTTGAACAGCAGCACCATGCGTTCATAGCCCTGCGCGTCCTGCGGCAGCGCGGCATTGTCGATCAGGAAGCGGACATTGGCGCCGTTCGGATTGTCCTCCGCGATCGCCAGCAGGATCGGCTGATCGGCGGCATCGTTCACGCGCCATGTCGCATGCGGCAGGAAGGAATCGTCGCGATAGGTCCATAAGTGCGCGTCGAGCGCATCGGCGCGCTCCTCCGAGGTCGACTGCACGACGACACGCCAGCCGCGCTCGAGCGATTTCTCGAGAAGCGGCGGCAACACATTCTCCACCGTCATGTTTTGCAGATGGTAGAACAGCACTTCAGTCATCGCGGATCATTTGCGCTCGTAGTGATCTGCCACCAGCCGATCCAGCAGGCGGACGCCATAGCCGCTTCCCCAGCTCTGGTTGATGTCGGTCTTCGGCGCGCCCATGGCGGTGCCGGCGATGTCGAGATGCGCCCAGGGGGTGCCGTCGACGAAGCGCTGGAGGAATTGCGCCGCGGTGATCGAGCCGCCGTGACGGCCGCCGGTGTTCTTCATGTCGGCGAACTGGGAATCGATCAGCTTGTCGTATTCGGGGCCGAGCGGCATGCGCCAGACCTTCTCCCCGCTCTCGATGCCGGCGGCGTGCAGGCGTTCGGCCAGCTCGTCATTGTTGGAGAACATGCCGGCATGCTCGGTGCCGAGCGCGACCATGATCGCGCCGGTGAGCGTGGCGAGGTCCACCATGAATTTCGGCTTCACCCTTTTCGCGACGTACCAGAGCACGTCGGCCAGAACGAGGCGCCCCTCCGCGTCGGTGTTGATGATCTCGATGGTCTGGCCCGACATCGAGGTGACGATGTCGCCGGGGCGCTGCGCATTGCCGTCGGGCATGTTCTCGACGAGGCCAATGGCGCCGACCACGTTGGCCTTCGCCTTACGCGCCGCTAGCGCGTGCATCAGGCCGACGACGCAGGCAGCTCCCCCCATGTCGCCCTTCATGTCCTCCATGCTGCCGGCGGGCTTGATCGAGATGCCGCCAGTGTCGAAGCAGACGCCCTTGCCGACGAAGGCGACCGGCGCCTCGCCCTTCTTGCCCCCGTCCCAGCGCATGATCACGGTGCGGCTTGGCCGCGCCGAGCCCTGGCCGACGCCGAGCAGCGCGCCCATGCCGAGCTTCTGCATCGCCTTGACGTCGAGCACCTCGACCTTGACGCCGAGCCTGCGGAGCTGGCCCGCGCGGCGCGCGAATTCCTCGGGGTAGAGCACGTTCGGCGGCTCGTTGACGAGGTCGCGCGCGATGACGACGCCGTCGACGACGTGGCCGGCCGAGGCGAACGTCTTCTTGGCCGCGCCTGCATCGCCCACCGCGAGCGAGATTTCGGCGCGCAAGCCGCGCTCCTCGCCGTCCTTCTTCTTGGTCTTGTAGCGGTCGAACTTGTAGGCCCGCAGCCGCAGGCCCGAGGCGATCGCCACCGCCTGCTCGCTTGTCATGGCGCCATCAGGCAATTCCGCCATGATGGTCATGGCAGTGGCCTCGGCAGACAGCTTGCTGGCGGCGACGCCGCCGAATTTGAGGAAATCGTTGGCCTTGAGGCTTGCCGCCTTGCCGGCGCCGATCACGACCAGGCGCGTGGCCTTCACCCCCTCCGGCGCCAGGATGTCGAGCGCCGCGCCGCTTTTGCCCTTGAAGCCGGCGGTGGACGCGGCCCGCTTCACCAGATCGGTCGCGCCGCCGAGCGCCTTGGCCGTCGCGGGGCCGAGCTTCAGACCGTCGTCACAGAACACCACCAGGATGCCACGGGGTGCGGCAGACAACGGGACAAAGCCGACCTTGATGGCATCGGACATGAGTAACTCCTTCAAAACATCAGGCTTTTCGCCCTTCTTCGGCTCCCGCAGCGGGTCGGAGCTGAATGGCGATTCACTGGACTTTTCGCACTATGGGCCAGCGGCGCGGCAGATGCCAAGCACCGCCGTGGCCGCCAAGCCACAACGAGCGAAATATTAACCATATGCTGAGGGTGCCACGGGGCAGCCATTTTGTTGACGGATCAAAGGGATGGTAGTGAGTAAGTAAGCTGGCGGAAGAGCTGTTGGTCCGACCTTGGGGATCCCCTTGCGGGATTGGTTGGACGGATGCCATTCCGGCCTGCGTGGGGACTTGGTGGGATTCGTGCGGTAGCGCATGGGGTCAATCGATAGGTATATCTTCCGCACGACGCTGGCGTCGTTTGCGCTGGTCCTGGTCAGCCTCACCGGCGTGATCTGGATTACGCAGGCGTTGCGCGGCATCGACCTGATGACGAGCCAGGGTCAGACCATCCTGACCTTCCTCGGCATCACCAGCCTCGTCGTGCCCGCACTCGTGCTGATCATCTCGCCGATCGCGCTGATGATCGCGATCTCGCACACCCTGAACAAGCTCGCGACCGATTCCGAGATCATCGTGATGAATGCCGCCGGCTTCTCGCCGTTCCGGCTGTTCTATCCGTTCTTGTACGCCACCTGCGTGGTGGCGGCGCTCGTCGCCTTCATCGCGGCTTACCTCGCCCCCGACGGCATGCGGCGGATCAAGCAATGGGACGCCGAGATCACCGCCGACGTGCTCACCAACATCCTGCAGCCCGGCCGCTTCGCCCAGCTCGACAAGAACCTGACGATCCGGATCCGCGAGCGCCAGCCCGGCGGCATCCTCGCCGGCATCTTCATCGACGACCGCCGCGATCCGAACGAGCGCGTCTCGATCGTCGCCGAGCACGGCGAGGTCGTGAAGAACGAGAACGGCTCGTTCCTGGTGCTGAAGGACGGCAATCTCCAGCGCTTCGAGGCCGGCAAGCGCGATCCCGCGCTGGTGGCGTTCGGCCGCTACGGCTTCGACATGTCGAAGTTCGGCAACCAGGGCCGTGACGTCACCCTCGGCATCCGCGAGCGCTATCTCTGGGAGCTGTTCTCGCCGTCCGAGGATGACCCCGTCTACAACCAGATTCCCGGGCAGTTCCGCTCGGCCCTGCATGACAGCCTCCTGGCCCCGATTTATCCGTTTGCCTTTGCCGTGCTGACCTTCGCCTTCCTCGGCGCACCTCGCACCACCCGCCAGAGCCGCAATTTCTCGATCGGCTCCTCGATCCTCGCGGTGTTCGGCCTGCGCATGGCGGGCTTTGCCTGCTCGGTGATGGCAGTGAAATCGCCGGCCCCGGTGCTGGTCCAATACGCGATGGTTTTCGGCGCCATCGGCGTCGGGCTGTGGATGATCGTCGGCGGCATCGTGGTCGAGCCGCCGCCTGGCCTCTTGGAAGCCATCAACAGGTCGAACGCGCGCATCGCGCGACTGTTCGGACGGCCGGCCACCGCATGAGCATGCTCACCAACACGCTCGGGCGCTATTTCGCCGGACGCTTCGTCGTCGCGGCGCTCGGCGTGTTCGCCAGCATCTTCCTGCTGCTGGTGCTGGTCGACTACATCGAGATGGTGCGCAAGACCTCGGGCCTTGCATCCGCCTCCGCGCTCATGGTGGCCGAGACCTCGTTGTTCCGGGTGCCACAGCTGCTGGAGAAGCTGACGCCGTTCTGCATGCTGATCGGCGCCATGACCTGCTATCTCGCCCTCTCCCGCCGGCTCGAGCTCGTGGTCGCGCGCGCCGCCGGCATCTCGGCCTGGCAGTTCATCTCGCCCGCGCTCGGCAGCGCGCTGCTGATCGGGGTGATCGCCACGGTCGCCTACAATCCGATGTCGGCGAACTTGCGCGAACTCTCCAAGCGCATGGAGGCGGAGCTGTTCGGCTCGGCGCCGGGCGGCGGCATCCAGGACGCCACCGGTTTCTGGCTCAACCAGGTCACCAGCGACGGCCAGACCATCATCAATGCCGCGCGCAGCGAGCAGCAGGGCGTGCGGCTCACCGGGCTCACGCTGTTCCGATTCGACACAGATCAGCACTTCAAGGAACGGATCGAGGCGCGTGAGGCCACGCTCGAGTCCGGCCACTGGCTGTTCAGGGGCGTCCGCCGCTTCACGCTGGACTCACCGCCGGTCGACCAGGCCACGTTGGAGATTCCGACGACGCTGACCGAGGCGCAGGTCCGCAACAGCTTTTCCACACCCGAGACTGTGTCCTTTTGGCAACTACCGAGCTACATCCGCTCGTCGGAAAGCTCGGGCTTCGCGACAGCAGGATACCGACTCCAGTATCAAAAGCTCCTGGCGCAGCCGTTTTTGCTGGCTGCCATGGTGATGCTCGCGGCCTCCGTGTCGTTGCGCTTCTTCCGGATGGGCGGCGTGCAGAAGATGGTTTTGAGTGGCGTGGGCGCAGGCTTTCTGCTCTACGTTCTATCGAAAGTGACTGAAGACTTGAGCAAGGCTGAGTTGATGCATCCGATCGCTGCGGCGTGGTTGCCCGTGGTGGTGGGCGGCCTCACCGGCTTTTTGGCCTTGTTGTACCAGGAGGACGGTTAGTGACTGCCGTCCGTCGAGGACCCGTGTCTCGTTTGACGCGGCGCACCGTGGTGCGCGCGAACGGATGCGGCTTGTCCATGCGCAGGCTCCTGTTCGCCATCGTCACGGCTGCCTCGCTCGGCGGCCTGATCGACGTCGCCGCGGTGGCGCCGGCTGCGGCCCAGGGCTTCACCTACAATCCGCTGCCGCCGCGTCCGAAGCCGCCGAAGGTCGCCAACGACAACCAGATGCTGGTTCAGGCGACCGAGGTCGATTACGACTACAACAATTCGCGCGTCTCCGCGGTCGGCAACGTCCAGCTGTTCTACAACGGCACCAGCGTCGAGGCCGACAGGGTCATCTACGACCAGAAGACCAAGCGACTGCATGCCGAAGGCAACATCCGCATGACGGATGCCGACGGCAAGATCACCTATGCCGAGATCATGGATCTCTCCGACGACTACCGCGATGGTTTCGTCGATTCGCTGCGCGTGGATACCGCCGATCAGACCCGCATGGCGGCAAGCCGCGCCGACCGTTCCAGCGGCAATTACACGGTGTTCGAGAACGGCGTCTATACGGCCTGCGCGCCGTGTAAGGACGATCCGAAGAAGCCGCCGCTCTGGCAGGTCAAGGGTGCCCGCATCATCCACGACCAGCAGGAGAAGATGCTGTATTTCGAGACGGCGCAGCTCGAATTCTTCGGCGTGCCGCTCGCCTACATGCCCTATTTCTCGACGCCCGACCCGACCGTGAAGCGCAAGACCGGCTTCCTGATGCCGGGCTTCACGTCGAACACGCCGTTTGGCTACGGCGTCGAAGTCCCGTTCTACTGGGCGATCGCGCCCGACATGGACATGACCTTCAACCCGCGCATCACGACCAGGCAGGGCGTGCTGTTCCAGGCCGAATACCGTCAGCGCCTGATGGACGGCGCCTATCAGATCCGCGTCTACGGCATCGACCAGCTCGAACCAAGCGCGTTCGCCGGTCTGCCCGGCGACCGTCAGTTCCGCGGCGCCGTCGACACCAAGGGCCAGTTCGCGCTGAACGACAAGTGGGTCTGGGGTTGGGACGGCGTCCTGATGTCCGACTACTATTTCTTCTCGGACTACCGGTTGTCGCAGTACCGCGATCCGCTGGGCTCGTTCCTGTACCTGCCGACCGACGCGCTGTCGCAGCTCTATCTGACCGGCGTCGGCAATCGCAGCTTCTTCGACGCGCGCACGATGTACTGGCTGAGCTACTCGGGCAACCAGAGCCAGGTGCCGGTCGTCTACCCCGTGATCGACTATTCGAACGTGCTGAACTATCCGGTGTTCGGCGGCGAGTTCAGCTACAAGACCAATTTCGTGAACCTGTCGCGTGACAGCGCGGTGTTCGATCCGATCACGACGATCGCCAACACCAACAGCCTGTGCACGACCGCGTCGGCCGATCCGCTCGCGCGCACGCCGTCGCAGTGCCTGTTGCGTGGCTTCCCGGGCACCTACACCCGACTGACCGCCGAAGCGCAGTGGCGCAAGTCCTTTACCGACCCGCTCGGCCAGATCTGGACGCCGTTCGCCAGCCTCCGCGCCGACGCGATCAATTCCGACGTCTCCAACCAGCCGGGCGTGGCGAACTACCTGCCCACCGGAGACACCCAGGCGTTCCGCCTGATGCCGACGGTCGGTCTCGAATACCGCTACCCCTTCATCAACGTTCAGCCCTGGGGCTCGACCACCGTCGAGCCGATCGCGCAGATCATCATCCGGCCGAACGAGACCTATGCCGGCAAGCTCCCCAACGAGGACGCCCAGAGCATGGTGTTCGACGCCTCGAACCTGTTCGCCGTCGACAAGTTCTCAGGCTACGACCGCGTCGAGGGCGGCGGCCGCGCCAATGTCGGCGTGCAGGCGACCACCCAGTTCGACCGGGGCGGCGCGGTCAAGGTGCTGTTCGGGCAGTCCTACCAGCTGTTCGGCCTGAACTCCTTCGCGGTCCAGGACTCCATCAATACCGGTCTTGATTCCGGCCTCGACAAGCCGCGGTCCGACTATGTGGCGAGCGCCGCCTACTCGCCCAACAGCACCTATACGTTCAGCGTCCGCTCCCGCATGGACGAGCAGACCTGGAACGTGCAGCGCTTCGAGGCCGAAGGCCGCGCCAACTTCAATCGCTGGTCGATGAGCGTGATGTACGGCAATTACGCGGCCCAGCCAGAACTCGGCTATCTCACCCGCCGCGAGGGCATCCTGACCTCGGGCTCGATCAAGGTCGCGGCCAACTGGGTGGTGACAGGCTCGGCGCGCTGGGACCTCGAGGCCAACAAGATCAACCAGTATGTGCTCGGCGCCGGCTATGTCGACGATTGCTTCGTGCTGGCGGCCAACTATGTAACTTCGTATAGCTATTCGGCGGGCACCACGCCGCCTACGCTGAGCCACGCGTTCATGTTCCAGATCGGCCTGCGCACGCTGGCGACGTCGACAGGCAGCAGCAGTTCCGCCGGCCTCCAGTGAACGGTTTGAAGTCCCGGCCGCGTTTGCCTCTTCCCGGGCTTGCGACGGCGGGCATGCGAGCGACACTCATGACGACCCCATTGCCAGTCTTCCGCTTCCTCCTCGCCATCAGTGCCGGGCTGGTCCTGACCGGCCTGCCCTCGCCCTCGCGGGCGCAGAACATCGTCGTCATGGTCAACGGCGATCCGATCACCGATTTCGACATCGAGCAGCGCTCCAAGCTCGACCAGCTGACGACGCAGAAGACCCCGAGCCGGCAGGAGGTCATCAACGAGCTGATCGACGACAAGGTGAAGATCAAGGAAGGCAAGAAGTACGGCGTCGACCCCGGTGTCTCCGACATCAACCAGTCCTACGAGGGCATGGCGCAGCGCATGCGCATCTCGTCGGAGCAGCTCACCAAGTCGCTCGAGACCAAGGGCGTACGCCCCGAGACGCTGAAGGGCCGCATGAAGTCCGAGATGGTCTGGACCAGCCTCGTGCGCGGCCGCTTCAAGGAGAAGCTGATGGTCGGCGAGAAGGACGTTGCCGACAAGGTGCGCGAAGGCGGCAACGAGAAGCTCCAGATCGAGGGCACCGAATACAAGATGCAGCCGATCGTGCTGATCGTGCCGCGCGGCTCGTCCCAGGCGTTCATCGAGACCCGGCACAAGGAGGCCGAGGGCTATCGCGCCCGCGTCGGAAGCTGCGAGGAAGCCAATTCGCTGTTCCGCTCGACGCCGAACGCCACCATCCGCGAGAGCGTCACCAAGACCACCGCGGACCTGCCCGAGGCGCTGCGCAAGGTGCTCGACGACACGCCGGTCGGCCATCTGACCCCGCCCGAAGTGACCAGAGCCGGCATCGAGATGGTGGTGCTGTGCTCGCGCAAGCCGACCACGATCGACACGCCGAAGAAGCGCGAGATCCGCGAGAAGATGTATCAGGAGAAGTACGAGAAGACCCAGAAGGCCTATCTCGACGAGCTCCGCAAGGCCGCGATGATCGAATATCGCAACCGCTGATGGCCAGCGCTCCGACAAAGCCCCTCGCCCTGACCCTGGGAGAGCCCGCCGGCATCGGCCCCGACATCACCATCGCCGCCTGGCTCCGTCGCCGCGAGCTGAAGCTGCCTGCCTTCTACCTGCTCGGCGACGAGGCCAGCCTCGCCCGCCGTGCCAAAGCGCTCGGCGCCGATGTCAGGATCGCCGCGGTGAGCCCCGCCGAGGCCGCCGCCGCCTTCACTGAGGCCTTGCCCGTGGTCGCGACCGGCGAGCGCGCGAGCGCCGAGCCCGGCACGCCCGACGCATCGAGCGCGCCGGCCGCGCTCGCCTCGATCCGCCAGGCGGTCGCGGACGTCCGCGCGGGCCGCGCCGGCGCCGTCGTCACCAACCCGATCGCCAAGAGCGTGCTCTACCGCGCCGGCTTCCGCCATCCCGGCCACACCGAATTCCTCGCCGAGCTTGCCGCGGAGAACGGCCGCGTGCCGCAGCCGGTGATGATGCTGTGGTCGCCGCGGCTCGCCGTCGTGCCCGTGACCATCCACGTCGCCCTGCGCGATGCGCTGACCGAGCTCACCAGCGAATTGATCGTCTCGACCGTTCGCATCGTCGCGAGCGAGCTGAAATCCCGCTTCGGCATCGAACGGCCGCGGATCGCGATCTCCGGCCTCAATCCGCACGCCGGCGAGGACGGCTCGCTCGGCCACGAGGAGCAGACGGTGATCGCGCCGGCACTGAAAGTTCTGCGCAACGACGGCATCGAGGCAAGGGGTCCGCTGCCCGCCGATACCATGTTCCACGACGCCGCGCGCAACACCTATGACTGCGCGGTCTGCATGTATCACGACCAGGCGCTGATCCCGATCAAGACGGTCGCGTTCGACGATGCCGTCAACGTCACGCTCGGCCTGCCCTTCATCCGCACCTCGCCCGATCACGGCACCGCCTTCGACATCGCCGGCACCGGCAAGGCCAATCCGGCCAGCCTGATCGCGGCGCTTCAGCTCGCAGGCCGCATGGCGGCTGCCAAACCCTGATGAGCGCGATCGACGACCTCCCGCCGCTGCGCGAGGTCATTCGCCAGCACGCGCTGTCGGCCCGCAAATCGCTTGGGCAGAATTTCCTGCTCGACCTCAATCTCACCGCACGCATCGCGCGTGCGGCCGCGCCGCTCGAAGATTCCACCATCGTCGAGATCGGCCCCGGCCCCGGCGGGCTGACGCGCGCGCTGCTCGCGCTCGGCGCAAAGCGTGTCATCGCGATCGAGCATGACGAGCGCGCGATCCCGGCGCTTCAGGATATTTCCGCGCGCTACCCTGATAGGCTCGAGATCGTGCACGGCGATGCCATGACCTTCGACCCGCGACCGCTGCTCGCAGGTGAACGCGCGAAAATCGTCGCCAATTTGCCCTACAACATCGCGACCCAGCTCTTGATCAACTGGCTCACCATCGAGCCCTGGCCGCCCTGGTACGACATGATGGTGCTGATGTTCCAGCGCGAGGTCGGCGAGCGCATCGTCGCGCGCGAGGACGAGGAGGCCTATGGCCGGCTCGGTGTGCTCGCCAACTGGCGCTGCGAAACCAAGATCCTGTTCGACATTTCGCCGTCCGCATTCGTACCGCCGCCGAAGGTCACCTCGTCCGTCGTGCGCCTCGTCCCGCGTCCAGAACCGCAGCCGTGCGATCGCAGGCTGCTCGAGCAGGTCGCAGCCGCCGCCTTCGGCCAGCGTCGCAAGATGCTGCGCCAGAGCCTGAAATCGCTCGGCGTCGATCCCGCGCGGCTTGCGCAAGCCGCCGGCGTCGATGCGACGCGCCGCGCCGAGACCATTCCCATCTCCGGCTTTGTTGCCATGGCACGTGAATTGGCCGATATACGCAGCGAAGAAGCATGATCCGGAAAAGTGTGAAGCGGTTTTCCGAAAGCGATCATGCTCAAACAATGAGCTAATTTCGGAGGAAGGAATATGGCGTTGATGCGTCGGCAGTCCCTGGTCAAATTCGATGCGCCGCTGTGCGAGACCATCGTCGACACGCCCAAGCCGCAAGGACGCGAGGTGCTGGTGCGCATCGAGCGCTGCGGCCTCTGCCATTCCGACCTGCACATCCAGGACGGCTATGCCGATCTCGGTGGCGGCAAGAAGCTCGACACCACCCGCGGCATGACGCTACCCTTCACGCTTGGCCACGAGATCGCGGGAATCGTCGACGAAGTCGGCCCGGACGTTCCGGCCGGGCTCGTCGGTGCCAAGAAGGCGGTCTTCCCCTGGATCGGCTGCGGCCAATGCCGCGACTGCAAGAATGGCGACGAGAATCTGTGCGTGAAGCAGCGCTTCCTCGGCGTTTCCATCGACGGCGGCTTCGCCACCCACGTGCTGGTGCCCGACGCGAAATATCTGCTCGACTACGATCCCCTGCCCGTCAACCAGGCCGCGACATTGATGTGCTCCGGCGTCACCGCCTATGGCGCACTCAAGCGCCTGGTCGACCGTCCGCGCCAGCGCAACCTGTTGCTGATCGGTCTTGGTGGCGTCGGCATGATGGGCCTGTCGTTCGCGCAGGCCATGTTCAAGCAACCGATCACGGTCGCCGATCTCTCCCCCGCCGCGCGCGAGACCGCGCTGAAGAACGGCGCAGCGATCGCATACGATCCGTCCGAGGCCGACGTGATCAAGCGCATCCTGAAAGAGACCGAAGGCGGTTTCGACGAGGTCGTCGACTTCGCCGGCAACGAGAAGTCGATGGCGTTCGCCGTGGCCGTCGCCGCGCGCGGCGGCAAGGTCGTTGTCTCCGGACTGATGGGCGGCCAGTTCACGCTGCCGATGGTGCAATGGGTCTACAAGCGCCTCACAGTCGAAGGTTTCATGGTGGGCACGCTTGCCGAGGCCCACGAGCTGATGGCGCTCGCCCGCGCCGGCAAGATCAAGCCGACGCCGATGCGCGAGGAGCCGATGGGCGACGTGCAGAAATGGATCGACGAATTGCGCGCCGGCAAGGTCGTCGGCCGCATCGTGCTGAAGAACTGACGGCGCAATTCGCGGCGAGGCGCAGGTCTCGCCGCCCCTTTCTCTTGCGCAATTAACTCGGAATTGACGCAAGGCGGGGTTCCGGATTGGGGAACCTCGCGCGTGCGGATTATCGTCTTCGCCAGCTTGCTTCTGGAATTCTGGTGAGACCATGCAGACCATCCGACGCTTTCTGGCCGACGAGTCCGGCGCCACCGCGATCGAGTACGGCCTGATCGCCGCCGGCATCGCGCTGGCGATCATCGCGGTCATCAACAATCTCGGCACATCGCTGAAGACGAAGTTCGGCTCGATCAGCAGCTCGCTGAAGTAACGCACGACTTTTGCTCAAGGGCACGACACCGCGCGGAACGGCTCGGGCTGCTCCGCGTTGGCAGCGCATGACCATTCGCTGCACCGTCGAAAGCGCATTCTTCATCGCCTGGAGCGCCCTCGAGAAGAGCGGCGAGCTCGGTGCTCCCGACGAGTCCGCTAACGTCATTCTCGACGCGATCGAAGCGCAGCTCAGGCTAGGCGAACGCCGGCAGCTGATGCTCGCCAACAGGGCGATCGACGCCTACCGCGCGCATGTAGCGCACAGCCGCTTCCTTCACGACTGCGAAGCGCGCTTCGGCTGACGATCATCGTCCTCAGGCCCGCCGGCCCGGCGGCGTATGGACCGGCGGTCCGTCGGGCAGAGCGCACGCGGTCCGACGCCCGGCGGCTGCCGACATTACGCCGATCCGCAAAGCCACAATGTTCACTCCTGCACAGACCGCGCGAAGACGACCGCATGAGTGCCGCCATGCGGCCGGCGGCTTACGAATTTCCGCAAGCCTGCGCCGCCGACTTTTCAACGTTCGCGAAGCCCTTGTGTGCACTTTGGAACCGTCGGTTCCGCCGATGAAACGTAGGGTTCTGACCGGTGCCGATTCCCGGCCAGAGAAACACATGTGACCGGTCGGCCCCCGAACGATCTTCTCCAGCAGCTCAGCCCTCAGGATTTCGAACTGCTCGCGCCTCACCTCCAACCGGTCGAACTCGAGGCCGGCCACATCCTGCATCACGCCGGCGACGACGTCGCGGTGGTTCATTTCCCCTGCGGCCCGACGCTGGTGTCGTTCGCGGTGCCGGTCGAGGACGACCGCGAGGTCGAGAGCCTGCTGGTCGGCCGCGGGAGCGTGATCGGCATCCCTGCCGGCCGCAACCCTTCGCTGGCCTATTCACGCATCGTCGTGAAGCTCGCCGGCAGCTTGGTGCGGCTGCCGCTGCGTGCGCTCGAGCAGGCGCAGCAGAGGTCAGTGACGCTCCAGGAGCTATTCTCGCGCCATGCGGACTGTCAGTTCGCGCAGCTGCTCCAGACCGCGGCTTGCAACGCCGCGCATTCGATCGAGCAGCGCGCCGCCAAATGGATCCTCTCCGCGCAGGAGCATATCGGCGGCCCCGAGATCCCCCTCACCCACGAGCAGCTCGCCGGCATGCTCGGCGTATCCCGCAGCTATGCCAGCCGCGTGATCCAGATGTTCAAGGCGAGGCGCATCCTCGCGACCCGCCGCGGCGCCATCCTGATCCTCGATGCCCTGGCGCTCGAAGCCCGGGCCTGCTCCTGCAACGACTGGGTGAAGAAGCATTTCGACGAAGTGCTGGGTGGCGTGGCCGCGGCCGAAGGCTAGCCATCTGGCGCTACGCGTTCACCGCACCAACTGCGGCTTGAGATGCAGATAGGCCGGATTGAAATCCCCGAGCCGCTGCAATTCGCGCCATTTCAGCACGATCAGCTCGCCCTCGCGCAGATCCATCGTTCCCGTCCGCCTGAGCTCGGCGAGCGTCCGGTTCACTGTTGCGATCGCCATGCCCAGCGTCTCGCCGAGCTGGGTGAGGCTGATCGGCACGCGGCAGCGATTGCCGCGGACGAGCTGCGCGACGCGGGCGCGGTAGAACAGCTCGCAGCACAGATGCGCCATGCGCGCCTGCATCGGCCGGGCGCTGTTGTTGGTGATGGCCTCGCGGAAGATCGCGGCATCGCGCAACGTCTCGCGCCAGACCGCCTGTCCGAACGTCGGCCGCCGCCGGAAAGCGATGAACAATTCGCGATGCGGGATGAAGGCGACCGTGGCGGGCCCGAGCGCGCAGAGCGCATGGTCCATTTGGTCGATGAACAGGCCCTGGGAGTCAGGCAGGTCGCCGGAAAGATGGAACGCGAGATATTGGCGTCGCCCGCTGCCGAGCAGATGGTAGCGCGCCACCATGCCGGAGACGACCAGCGCCGAATGCTCGGGCTCGTCGCCCTGCCGGATGAAATCCTCGTTTGGCGCGAAATCGCGCTGGGTGAAGGTGAGCGCGCGGATTTCGGCGACATCCTCCGCGGCGAGCTTGGTGTGCTCGCCGAGGTTCCGGATCAGCACGTCGTGGGTTTTTTCCATAGCGGCCGCCAAAAATCACGCCAGCTCTATCAAATGATACCTCTGGCCTGCGTTCAGCGGACTAGAACGCGAAGCGGAAGCACAGGTTGCTAACGGAGTCGCGGACGGCACCGGATCGCACCACCCCGTCACCCCGATTGCGGACCGAACCGGCCTTCTCATGATCCCAACGACCATCATTGAGCGCATCCGCTCTCTGTTCGCTGCGGGTCCGAGCGCGCACCTCGCCAGCATCAGCCACGCCTTCGCAGACGGCACGCTGGCAGAGCCGGTCCGGCCGATGTCGGATCAGGAGTTGGCTCGCGCCATCCGCGAGTTCCGCAGCCTGCCCGTCTCCGACTGGACCATCGCAAAGCTGTCGCAGCGCTTGCGCGAAGCTCCCATGCCGCGGGACGGCTGAGGCGCGTCTCCACTCATGCCGCATCCGAAGTTCATCGCGCGTCTCCAGGCGATCGAAGGTCTCTCCGAAAACGAACGGCGGCAGATCGCCGGCCTGCCGTCGACGCTGCGCCAGGTCGCGGATGGCGAGATCGTTCTGCGCCAGGGCGAGGCCGCCTCGCGCTGTGTCTTCGTCGTCAGCGGCTTCCTCTACCAGGCCCGCATCGTCGGCGATCGCAGCCAGATCCTGGCGTTCCACGCTCCCGGCGACATGCCGTGCCTGCACACGCTGCTGGTCTCGCCCATGGACGCCGACCTCGTCGGCCTCGGACCGTCGGTCGTCGGCTATGTCGCGCACGCCCACCTCAAGCAGCTGCTCGACGGCTCGCTGCATCTGACCCGCGCCTTCTGGCGCGAGACGCTGATCGATGCGGCAATCTCGCGGCAATGGATCGCGCGCCTCGGCGCCCAGGCGGCCCTCCCCAAGGTTGCGCATCTCATTTGCGAGCTCGCCGCAAGGCTCGATATCGTCGGCCTCGTCACCGACGGCTGCTTCCAGATGCCGATGACGCAGCGGCACGTTGCCGATGCCTGCGGACTGTCGATCGTCCACGTCAACCGCACCATCCAGGAGCTGCGGCATCGCGGCCTGATCGCGTGGGAGGGCAGCGAGATCGAGCTGCTCCAGCGCGACGAGCTGCAAGCGCTCGCCGATTTCAGGCCGGACTATCTGACCTGACCGCGCCGCCCTACCCGCTTCGTCGAATCTCCTTGCGCTGCTTTTCGACGTCCTCCGCGTCCTCGTCATCGACCGTCATCGCATCGGCGCGCCCGCCGGCCTTGAGCAGCTCGTCGAGCTTGGCGTGGATCGCCTGGGTGTCGCGGTGCTCGGCGCGCTGGATCACCAGCGTCATGCCCCAGGTCGCCAGCGTCGCGAAGGAGTGCCATTCGAGCCCGTTACCCAGCGTGATCCAGGCAACGCCATAGACCACGAAGACGATGAACGCCGCTGGCCGCGACGTCGCGACGCCGATCTCGGTGAGCCAGCCTTTTGGGTCGGCAGATGACATGCGCGGCAACGCGCGCGGCGGACCGGCGTTCCAACGGGGAAACCGCAGGATGGGGAGAGCCGTTGCGAACGCCTACTTCTTCTTGTCGCCCGTCCTGCGTTCTCTGGACGCATCTTTCGTCTCGGGTGGGTTGACCCGATTGGTGTTCATGCCTGTGGTGTCCATCGCCCCTCTCTCAGTGGCACCGTTCGTATTTTCCGGCCTGTCCATGCCGGTTTGCGGGGCCGGCCCCGTGTTCTGGGCGATGACTGGCCCGGACATGGCTGCAAATACGATCGCCGCAACGAGCGTTTTCATGGGCATCTCCCTCGTCTCATGGATGACGTGGCCGCGTGGGAGTTGTTCCCAGTATTCGTCTGTCGCGCGCGAGCTGCCAAAGCAATGCGTGCGCGGCCCACACCGCGAGGATGCTTGATTTAAGTCAAATCAGACACCGGTGCGAAGCTGAGGTTCTCGGAGGGCGCCGATCCTCACGGCGCAGTATCGCGTCGATGTTGCACGGCACCCCAACTCACGGAGGAACGCCATGCTTCGATACATTCTCGCTGCGCTGGCAGCTCTCGTCCTGATCACCGCGAGCCTGATTCCAGATGAGGCGTATGCCCGCCGTGGCGGCGGGGGGTATCATGGAGGCGGAGGCATGCGCGGCGCCCACGTCCGGGGCGGTGCTGTTCATGCCGGACGTGTCGGCGGATATCGCGTGGCGGGTCGCGGCTATGGATACCGCCCGATACCTGGACGGCCGGTCGCCAGGGGTGTCTACCGCAATGCCGCCTATCGCGGCGCCTACAGAGGCGCAGCCTATGGTCTGGGAGCGGCTGCGGTAGGAGCCGCCGCGGCAGGAGCTTACGGCTACTACAACAACAATAGCGGCTGCACCTACGATACCTACGGCAATTGGGTTTGCCCGGGTCAGTACGGCTATCGCTACTGACCTGCCGCGGGAAGGAGAAGGCGCGTTCGCAATCTGGATTGATCGCCGCTCTATCTCGCGGTCACCCTGAGGTGCCGGAGGGTAGTGGAGGCCTCGAAGGGCGACGGCCCGGCTAGGCGCTCGGCCGTTCATGCTTCAAGGCTCCCCACGCGTCGCATTGCGGCACGTGGCGGACCTCCTGCACGGGCAACGGCGTGACCTTTACCGGCGCCGGCCGCCTCGCGGGACGAAGCGGTTCCGGCACCTGGCGCTGTTCCGACGGCTGCGGTGGAACCTGGCGTTCGACGAAGCAATAACGTTAAGGAAGATGCCTTAATTCGCGGTGGAACGACCACCGCGCGGGCCCGATTCAAGCCACATCCTCTCCGGATTTGCGGCTCATTGCCACCCAAGTCTTTGATGACAAAGCGGCAGTTGAGAGTTGCGTCATGCGTAAACGGGAGACCAGGATGGGCAACCGCACCGCAAAGTTCATTTCCGCGCTGATCGGCAGCATCGTTGCCGGCGCGCCCATAGCTGCCGTCTCGCAGAACGCGCCGGCTGCATCGAGCGCGGCCAACGCCGCCGCCGACTGTCTCGCCTCGCCGAAGGGCATCGCGCCGCAGGGCCAGCACTGGTACTACCGCGTCGAGCGCTCGACCAAGCGGCAATGCTGGTATCTCCGTGCCGAAGGCGGCAAGGACAATGCAAAGGACAGCGCAAAGCCGGTGCAGACTGCGGCCGACACACCCGCGGCGGATGCAGCCGCGCCGCCCCAGCGCGCGGTGCAGGACGCACGCGCCGAATATGTGAAGCCGCAGCAGACCGCCGCCGCACCGGCTGCGCCCGCACAGGCCGTCCCGACGACGCCGGCGCCGACGCAACAGGCTGCGAACCCCTCCGCTGACAGCAGCGCGCAGCAGCCCGCCGTCGCCTCGCCCTGGCCCGATGCCTCCGCGGCCACATCACCCGCGCCGGAGCCGGCGCCCGCGCCTGTCGCAACGCCGGGCACAAAGGCTTCAAAATCCCCGGCGCTCGCGGCCGCAGACAGTAGCACCTACAATCCGGCCGGCTCGCTCCAGATGGTGCTGCTCGTGATCGGCGGCGCGCTGGCGTTGGCCGGCGTCCTCGCCAGCATCATCTACCGCGTCGCTGGCAGGCGCACCCGCCAGGCCGACCGCCGCGCGCATTGGGACGATTGGGAGCCGCAGGACGAAAATCCGGGCCGCGCCCCCTGGCTCGATGACGCCTCGCGCGCGCAGAAGGCCGGCCCGGTGGATTTCGATGCCGTGCGTCCCCAGATCATACAGCCCCAAGCCGCGCAGCTGAAAGCTGCGCCACCAAAAGCCGCGCAGCTCGTCGAATTCAGCAGTGCGATCGGCAGGATCGCAGCGCACTCCGCTCCCGCTCGCAAAGTGATCGCAGATCTCGACGAGGCCGACATATTCAACGGCGAATTCAAGATCGAGACGTCAGCGCCGCAGTTCGCGGCCAACGAGGCTTCCGAAGAAGCTCCGGCCGATCGCGACTCGGATGAAGGCAAAGAGGATGCGCACAAAGAGGATGCGGTCGACATCGACGTGATCACGGCGATGCTGGAACGGCTGGCGCAGGAAGGACCGCGGCTGAGGCAGCCTAGCCTTGAAGCTGACCTTGCAGACTTCGCACAAATCCCACGAGGCCAATCCGCCGCTCGCGCTTGAGGCGCTCGGCCTTCAGGATCGACTGCACCTCGGCGAAGGCCTCATCGACATCGTGGTTGATGACGATGTAGTCGTACTCGGCCCAGTGGCTCATCTCGTGGCTGGCGCGGCTCATGCGCTTGCGGATCACCTCGTCGGAATCCTGCGCGCGCGAGTGCAGGCGCTTCTCGAGATCTGCCGCCGACGGCGGCAGGATGAAGACGCTGACGACATCCGCCCGCGCCTTCTCGCGCAGCTGCTGCGTGCCCTGCCAGTCGATGTCGAACAGCACGTCCTGTCCCGATGACAGCGCGGCTTCGACTGGTGCGCGCGGCGTGCCATAGCTGTTGTCGAACACGGTCGCCCATTCCAGCAGCTCGTTGCCCTTCACCATCGCCTCGAACCTGGGCTTGTCGACGAACAGATAGTCGCGCCCGTCGACCTCGCCGGGCCGCTTCGACCGCGTCGTCGCCGAGACCGACATGCGCAGGCCCGGCATCCGGTCGATCAACAGACGCGACAGCGTCGTCTTGCCCGCGCCCGATGGTGAGGACAGCACGAACATCAATCCGCGCCGTTCGACCCCGTCAGTTCCGTGACCGCCTGCTGTCATCGATCACTCCAGATTCTGGACCTGTTCGCGGAACTGCTCGACCACGTTCTTCATGGCGAGCCCCGTATTGGTCAGCTCGATGTCGTTCGACTTCGAGCAGCAGGTGTTGACCTCGCGGTGAAACTCCTGCGCCAGGAAGTCGAGCTTGCGGCCGATCGGGCCGCCCTTGCCGATCAGCTCGCGCGCCTGCGCGATGTGCGAGGCGATGCGGTCGAGCTCCTCGCGGATATCGGCCTTGGTGGCGATCAGGATCGCCTCCTGCATCAGGCGGTCGGAATCGAAACGGTCGGAGGTGTCGAGCAGCGTCGCGATCTGCTCGGCGAGCCTCGCCTTGATCGCCTCGGGCTTGCGGCCCGGCGCGGCCTCGGCCTGCTTCGACAGCTGCTCGATCTCGTCGACGCGCTGGGTCAGGATCTGCCCGAGCGAGGTGCCCTCTCGCTTGCGCATCGCAACGAGCTCGGAGAGCGCCTTGTCGAAGGCCTCGGCCGCGGCAGCACGCGCGGCCTTGTCCTCCTCCTCGTCGCCCTCGGGCTCGGCGACCTCGACGACGCCCTTGATGGCGAGCAGGCCGTCGATGCTTGGCGCCACGGCGTCAACCTTGCCGGAGA
The DNA here is from genome assembly GCF_000473125.1 of Bradyrhizobium genosp. SA-4 str. CB756. Lineage (NCBI taxonomy): Bacteria > Pseudomonadati > Pseudomonadota > Alphaproteobacteria > Hyphomicrobiales > Nitrobacteraceae > Bradyrhizobium > Bradyrhizobium genosp. SA-4. The sequence goes on from NZ_KI421499.1 coordinate 3,691,915, forward strand.
TCAGCGCGGCGGCCTTGAGCACGGCATTGAGCACGTCCTCGTTGACGCGGACGGAGGCCGCAGCGTTGGCGCGCTTGACGTTGAGATTGGCGTAGACGGTGCCGCGCGAGAGCAGCTCGCCGGCGCGTTTCTTGGCATGGGCCTCGAGCTCGTCGAACCCCTGCGGCAGCCGCACCCGCAAGTCAAAGCCCTTGGCGTTGACCGACTTCAATTCCCATTCGAACGTATACGGCCCGCTTGCGCCGTGGCTTCGGGCAAAGCCGGTCATGGACGACAGCGCCATCAGGTCAATTTCTCCGGAAACGCAGGATTCGCAAGGCATCAAGCCACGCGAATCTTAAGACTATTTTGCAGGAAAGTGGAATCCGCAAAGTCCCGTAGCAGACCTGCAGCCAGCTTAGCGCTGGACCACCGGCGGCGAGGGCTGCACCGCGCCCTGCCGGGCCGGAGCGGGATTCGCCGGGCGGGCCGGCGGCTTCTTCTGCTGGTTGGGCCGCGCCGGCGTGGTCGCGGTGGGCGCATCGGCCGCGGCGGGCGCGGCGGCCGCCGGCGGCGCATCCTCAGCCGGCTCGACCGTGTCGTTCTGGATCTGCTTCTCCATCGCGCGCAGCTTGGCGACGTTCTTCTGGTGCGCGTCGTAGGTCTCGGTGAAGGCATGCCCGCCGGTGCCGTCGGCGACGAAATAGAGGTCGCGGGTGCGGGCCGGGTTGGCAGCGGCTTCCAGCGAGGCGCGGCCGGGGTTGGAGATCGGGCCCGGCGGCAGGCCCTCGATCACATAGGTGTTGTAGGGCGAAGGCTGCGTGATCTCGCTGCGCTTGATCGGACGGCCGAGCGTGCCTTTGCCGCCGACGAGACCGTAGATGATGGTCGGATCGGACTGCAGCTTGATCCGCTGCTTCAGCCGATTGACGAACACGGCAGCAACACGGCTGCGCTCGTCCGGCTTGCCGGTCTCCTTCTCCACGATCGAGGCCAGCGTCACCAGCTGCTCCGGCGACTTGACCGGAATGTCCTGGCTGCGGCGCTCCCAGATCTCGGCCAGCACGCGCTTGTGCGCCTGCTGCATGCGCTGGATCACCTGCTCGCGCGTGGTGCCGCGCGGGAACTTGTAGGTCTCCGGTAGAAGCGTGCCCTCGCGCGGCAGCTCGCGCACGCTGCCCGTGAAAATGTCGTTGTCGGACAGCCGCGCCACGATCTGCTCGGAGGTCAGGCCCTCCGGTATCGTCACGGCGTGCTGCACCACCTTGCCCTCGACGATGGTGGCGATGACGTCACGCAAGGACGCATTCTTCTGGAACGAATACTCACCCGGCTTGAGGTCAGAGCTCGCCTTCAGCGCGGCAACGCTCGCAATGAACACCCATGGGTTGACGTCGGTCACGCCTTCCCGGTTCAGCGTCTCGGCGATGTCGCGTTTGCCCGCGCGCTGCGGGATGTTGACGATCTTGTCTTCCTTCAGCGGCCCCGCCGCCTCGAGCACCTGCCGGCCGTAATAATAGACGCCGCCGGCGCCGAGCATGGCGATCAGCAGCAGGGTGATGATGGCATTGCCGACGACCACGAAGGGATTGCGCGCGCGGTCCGATCGCTTCGGCGGCGGCGGGACCTGCTCGGGCTCGAGCGCAGCCCGCGGGCTCCGGGGCGAAATGGGCGGCCTTTCACTCATCGAAGCAACCTGAATCCTGCCGGTTCAATCGCAGCCTGGCAATCGCTTGCCCTGCCAATGCACGCGCCCGCTTCCATGACTATCGCCGAATACGGCAAAACGGTGGATTCGTCGCAACCACAAACTAATGGACCAGGCGCCGGACGATCACCGACGCGTTGGTACCGCCAAAACCGAAAGAATTCGACAACGCGACGTTGATCTCACGCTTCTTCGCCTTGTGCGGCACGAGGTCGATCGCGGTCTCGACCGACGGATTGTCGAGGTTGATCGTCGGCGGCACGACATTATCGCGAATCGCGAGAATGGCGAAGATCGCTTCGATCGCGCCGGCCGCACCGAGGAGATGGCCGGTCGACGATTTGGTCGAGGACATCGCGACCTTGGAGGCGGCGTTGCCGAGCAGGCGCTCGACCGCACCGAGCTCGATCTCGTCGCCGAGCGGTGTCGAGGTGCCATGCGCGTTGATGTAGTCGAGATCCGACGGCGACAGGCCGGCACGCTTGAGCGCCGCCGACATGCTGCGGAAGCCGCCATCGCCATCGGGCGACGGCGACGTAATGTGATAGGCGTCACCCGAAAGGCCGTAGCCGATCACCTCGGCGTAGATCCTGGCGCCGCGGCGCTGGGCGTGCTCGAGCTCCTCGAGCACGAGGACGCCGGCACCCTCGCCCATCACGAAGCCATCGCGGTCCTTGTCGTAGGGACGCGAGGCCTTCTCGGGCGTGTCGTTGAAGCCGGTCGACAGCGCACGCGCGGCATTGAAGCCGGCAATGCCGATGCGGCTGATCGGCGATTCGGCGCCGCCCGCGACCATCACGTCGGCATCGCCCAGCGCGATCAGGCGGGCGGCATCGCCGACCGCATGCGCGCCGGTCGAGCAGGCCGTGACCACGGAATGGTTCGGTCCCTTCAGCCCGTGGGCGATCGAGACGTAGCCGGAGGCGAGATTGATCAGGCGGCCCGGAATGAAGAACGGCGACACCCGGCGCGGTCCGCGCTCCTTCAAGAGGATCGCGGTGTCGGCGATGCCGTTGAGGCCACCGATGCCGGACCCGATCATGGTGCCGGTCGCGCACTTGTCCTCTTCGGTCTCGGGATGCCAGTTGGCATCGTCGAGCGCCTGGCCGGCCGCGGCCATGCCGAAGATGATGAAGTCGTCGACCTTGCGCTGGTCCTTCGGCTCCATCCATTTGTCGGGATTGAAGGTGTCGTTGCTGCCGTCGCCGCGCACGACGGTGCAAGCGTATTTGGTCTGCAGATCGGAGACATCGAAGCTCTCGATCGGCCGCGCACCGCTCTCACCGTTGAGGATGCGTTTCCAGGTCGGCTCGACGCCGCAACCGAGTGGCGAGACCATGCCGAGACCCGTGACGACAACCCGCCTCATATCCGAAAACTCCGCATCGAAAGATTCACGGCCAATAACAAGAAACCGGCTGACCGCTGGCAAGCGGCCCGTCCGGTTTCAATGTTGTCCCCGCGAAAATGAAGAGCCTTAGCTCTTCGCGTTCTTCTCGAGAAACTTCGTGGCGTCGCCGACGGTCAGAATCGTCTCCGCGGCGTCGTCCGGAATCTCGCAACCAAATTCTTCTTCGAACGCCATCACCAGCTCGACGGTGTCCAGACTGTCGGCGCCGAGGTCGTCGATGAAGCTCGCGTTGTCGACAACCTTCTCGGGCTCAACACCAAGGTGTTCGACCACGATCTTCTTAACCCGCTCGCCAATGTCACTCATTGCTTAACCTCGTGTTGTTCCCTGTAGACCCGACCCCCCGGGACGATACGAGCCGTCGTGGTCGTGTTACTGCCTTCGCTTACGAACTTTGATTTGGCCCCATCCAAACCGATGCTGGGCCCGGCGAACGACGGCCAAGGCACCGCATCGCCAATATACAGGGTTTCAAAAACCTGCAATGGCGTTCTTTGCCCATCCGTTGAAGGTCCGGTTATCATACTTCAACTGCCTTGACTACAAGCCTCATTTCGCTCCGGAAACGGCCGTTTGCCGCATCCCGCACCGCCCGCGTGGGCAGTGCGGGACGAGGGTTTCAGATCATGGCCATGCCGCCATTGACGTGGATGGTCTGGCCGGTGACGTAGGCTGCTTCGTTCGAACTCAGGTAAACGGCGGCGGCCGCAATGTCCTCGGGCGTCCCGAGGCGAGCGGCCGGAACCTTGGTCAGAATCGTCTCTCGCTGCTTGTCGTTGAGCGCGTCGGTCATCGGCGTCTTGATGAAGCCGGGCGCGATGCAGTTCGCGGTCACGCCGCGCTTGGCGTATTCGGCGCCCAGCGTCTTGATCATGCCGATCAGGCCAGCCTTGGACGCGGTGTAGTTGCCCTGTCCGGGATTGCCGGTGACGCCGACCACCGAGGTGATGGCGATGATGCGGCCGAAGCGCTTACGCATCATCAATTTGGTCGCGGCGCGCGCCAGGCGGAAGGTCGCGGTCAGATTGACGTTGATGACCTCCTCCCAGTCCTCATCGCGGAGCTGGACGAAGAGATTGTCGCGGGTGATGCCGGCATTGGCGATCAGGATGTCGACCTGCCCCATCGCAGCTTCGGCGGCAGGCACCAGCGCCTCGACCTCGTCGGCCTTGGAGAGGTTGCAAGGCAATACATGGGTGCGCTCGCCGAGCTTGCCGGCAAGCTCATCCAGCACTTCCTTCCGCGTCCCCGAAATCGCAACGGTGGCGCCCTGCGCATGCAGCGCCTGCGCGATCGCGCCGCCGATGCCGCCGGTCGCGCCGGTGACGAGCGCCTTCTTGCCAGTCAGATCGAACATCGAAAACTCCTCCAAAGCACGATCCGGAAAAGTGCGTAGCGGTTTTCCGGCAAGATCGTGCGCAACCTTAAGCCTGCTTCGCAGCGGCCAATGCATCCTTGGCGGCGGCAATGTCGTTGGGACCGCCGACCGCAACGCCAACGGCACCGTCGGCAATGCGCTTGACGAGTCCGGTCAGAACCTTGCCCGCGCCGATCTCGAAGAAGCGCGTGACGCCCTGCCCTGCCATATAGGCAACCGACTCGCGCCAGCGCACCGTGCCGGTGACCTGCTCGATCAGGCGGCGACGGATCTCGTCGGGATCGGTGATGGCGCTCGCCAGCACGTTCGACACCAGGGGCGCAGCCGGCGCCGTGATCGTGACCTTGGCCAGCGCCTCGGCCATGGCGTCGGCGGCAGGCTGCATCAGCTTGCAGTGGAACGGCGCGGACACCGGCAGCAACATGGCGCGCTTGGCGCCCTTGGTCTTGGCGATCTCGACGGCCCGGTCGACCGCAGCCTTGTCGCCGGAGACCACCACCTGGCCGCCGCCATTGTCGTTGGCCGCCTGGCAGACCTGCCCCTGCGCAGCCTCGCCCGCGACCTCAATGGCCGCCTCATAGTCGAGGCCAAGCAGCGCGGCCATCGCGCCAACGCCGACAGGAACGGCTTTTTGCATTGCGAGACCGCGGGTGCGAAGCAGCCGCGCGGTGTCGGGGACCGTCAGGCTGCCAGCCGCGGCCAGCGCCGAATATTCACCGAGCGAGTGGCCGGCGACGAAGGCCGCATCCCGCCCGACGGAAAACCCGGCTTCGGCCTCCAGCACGCGCAGGGTGGCGATCGACACCGCCATCAGCGCCGGCTGGGCGTTCTCGGTGAGCTGGAGGGTTTCGGCCGGGCCATCCCAGATGGTCGTCGTCAGCTTCTCGCCAAGCGCGGCATCGACCTCGTCGAACACGGCGCGCGCCACCGGAAACGCATCGGCCAGGGCCTTGCCCATGCCAACGGCCTGGGACCCCTGCCCCGGAAATGTGAATGCTGCCGTCATCGGCGCTCCCTGCTTGTCGGGCGTGATCACTTGCGAGAACCGGCAGCCGATTACGCGCGGCCTTGGGCCATGGTTCCGGATCACGCTCCAAAGGGGGCCGTAGACCCGTCTAGGGCCGGAATGTCAAGCCAAGATAGGAACTTCGGCCGGCATTCACCTGGGGATGCGGCCCCTAGAATCCACCATTGGTCTGGTTGGCATCGACCGCCGCCCCCGCCTGCGCGCGGCGCGCGCTGTTGACCAGCTGTCCCGGACGGTCGTCCCGGTCGGGTTTCGCGGTCGCGAGCCGCAGCACCGCGGCGTAGCCGGGCTGCACCTCCATGCGGCCGGCATGCCGGCTCGCGGTCAGCAGGCGATGCACCTTCGGCAGATTGTAGCAGGGCACGTAGAACAGCAGATGATGCTCGAGGTGATAGTTGACGTAGTACGGCGCGATGAACAGGCGCTCGAGGAAGTTTGCATGCGTGGTGCGGGTGTTGCGCAGGGGATCGCTGCTGTCAGGCACGACGGCGTGCTCGGCGATGTTGCGGATGCGGGTGATGACCATCATCCAGGTCAGCAGCGGCACCAGCCATAGCAGCGGATAGGCCCACCACACGCCGGCCGTCGCGCACGCCGCAAACATCGCGGCGTTGACGAGGCATTGCGGGCCGAGCTTCTCCCAGAAATGCGCGGCGCGCTGACGCCACGGCCAATCCTTCGGTCCCAGCGCGTTGAGGAGTTGCGCCTTGCGCTGCTGATAGCCGGTCTGCCCGGTGATGTCGCGAATGAACTTGCGACGATAGCTGAGCTTCGTGATGGGAAACGGCGCCGACAGCACGAGATCAGGATCGTCCTCCTGCTGCGTGCGCGCGTGGTGCTGGAGATGATAGCGCCGATAGCTGCGCGTCTCGGCAAAGAGCGGATAGGCGCAGAGCCACTGGCTCAGCGCCAGATTGGTCCTCTCGTCGGCAGACAGGCAGCCATGCGCGCCGTCATGCATGAGGATCGCAAGGCCCAGCTGGCGCGAGCCGATAATCGCGACCGCGAAGATGTAAGTGAGCGGATTGGGCCACCACGCCACGAGCGCAATCGCACCGATGATAAGCGCCCAGGCGTGCGCGATCAGCGCGACGCCCTTCCACGTCACGCGCTGGCGCACGTCGGCAAGTTGATCGTCGGTCAGGAAATCGCGGGCACGCATGCGAAGTGCGGTCATGGACTAGCCCTCTTCGTTGGAATTGCCGAATGCACCGCGCTCGTCGACGAGACGCAGGCGCGCGGTGTCGTTTGTCGATTTTGCCTGCTCGCCGAGCACGCGCAGCATCTCGGCGCAGAGCGCGTCGGGCGAGCGGCCCATCGCGTAGCCTTCGAGGATGACGCCGATGGCGACGGCCCAGAACCGCCGCGAGCTTTCGTCGGGCGCACGCAATGAACGCCAGCCGTGGCGGGCAACCTGGCCCGCATAGGCGCGCGTGCCTTCGCTGTGCAGGCGCTCGATGGTGCGCTCGACCAAAGGCGCGAGATCCTGGCGCCGCCGCGTCAGTGTCAGGGCTTCGGCGAAGAAGGCGATCGAATCGCTTGCCGTCACGGTCTCGGCGAGCGCGTAGGTGTATTCCGCCGGCGTGCGGGCCTTCTGAGCAGCCTGCTCGGTCGCGCGCGCGAGATACAGGAGATCGCGGCAGGCGCATTCGACGAACAGCGCCTCCTTGGTGCGGAAGTAATAGGTGATCTGGCTCGGGAACGCGTTCGCGGCCGCCGCGATGTCGGTGATCGAGGCTCCTGACAGCCCCCGCTCCCGGAACAGCGGGCTCGCCGCGTCCAGGAGGAGCGACCGCATCTTGCGGCCGGCCGAGCGTGTCGCGCGCACCGCGTGCTTGGGGTCGCCGGCCGCCTCTATCGGTTCAGGGACAGACTTTTTGGCCATGAAAATCTCTCGCTGGATTTATTTGTATGACATACAAACAAGTAATTCAAGCCGGAATGTGGTATGCGGAGGTGGGTTAGACCGGAACCGCACCGGAACCATCCGGGCCGAAAAGGTGACCGGCAACCTTGCAAAGCCGGCCAAAATCCGTATAAGCGCGCCATCCGCAGACCCCGGCCGGGAGCTGAACGGACGGTCTCAGCAAATCATTCGTGATTTTGGTGTGGCAGGGCCAGTCGGCCCGTCGTCCCGTGTTTCCGCCTTCTGAGCTTCATCCCAGAGTCCTTTCCGAAGGCCTCTTAAGGGCTTGACGCCGGGCGATGCGCCAACACGAGGAAAGGACCATCATGGCTCTCTATGAGCATGTCTTTCTCGCGCGTCAGGACGCGAGCACGCAGCAGGTCGAAGAGCTGACTGCGCAGATGACCGGGATCGTCGAAGGTCTCGGCGGCAAGGTCACCAAGACCGAGAATTGGGGCGTTCGCTCCCTCACCTACCGCATGAACAAGAACCGCAAGGCGCACTTCGTGCTGCTCAACATCGACGCGCCGGCTGCGGCGATCGCCGAGATCGAGCGCCAGGAGCGCATCAGCGAAGACGTGATCCGCTATCTCAGCGTTCGCGTCGAGGAGCTTGAGGAAGGCCCGTCCGCGATGATGCGCAAGGCCGATCGCGATCGCGAGCGTGATGACCGTGGCGGCGGCTTCCGTGACCGCGAAGGTGGCGGCTTCCGTGGCGACCGCGAGGGTGGTTTCCGTGGCGGCGATCGCGACGGCGGCTTCCGCGGTGATCGCGGCCCGCGCCGTCCGCGCGAAGAAGCTGAAACCACGACGGATGGGGAGTAAGATCAATGGCTGAAGCTGGTGCACGCCGTCCGTTTTTCCGTCGTCGCAAGAGCTGCCCGTTCACGGGCGCCAATGCGCCGAAGATCGACTACAAGGACTCCAAGCTGTTGATGCGTTACGTCTCCGAGCGCGGCAAGATCGTGCCGAGCCGCATCACCGCCGTGTCCGCGAAGAAGCAGCGTGAGCTCGCCCGCGCCATCAAGCGCGCGCGGTTCCTGGGCCTCCTGCCCTACGTCATTCGCTAAGACGAATTCGGCCGGCGGCGCCACCGCCGCCGGTCGCACTCTTTGATCTCATAAGGCTTCCGGGTCGTCCGGTCGCCGATGGTTGGGGCGAGACGCCTCTAACCGCTCGAAGGGAGCGGGACAGCTGATGATGGCCTTTGGACTGATAGCCCTGATCGCCGGCGCTGCGTCGGCCCTGATGTTCGCCTCGATCGTGTCGGGCGCGCTGATCTCGCTCGTCCTGGTTTGCCTTGCTCCCCTGCCGCTCATGCTGGCTGCGATCGCCTGGGGCCCGCTCTGCGGCGCGATTGGCGGTCTCGCCGCCATGCTCGTCATCGGCGGTGCGCTCAGCATGCCTCTGGCCCTGGGTTACGGTCTTGCGATCGCGTTGCCGGCCTGGTGGCTCGGGCATCTCGCCATGCTTGGACGGTCCGTCACTGGCGGTACGACGGTGGCCGATGCGGCTGCCGTCGAGGTCGAATGGTATCCGCTCGGGCGTATCCTGCTGTGGATCGCGGCACTGGCGACGCTTCTCACCGCAGGATCTCTGCTGTCGCTCGGGACTGACGCGTCGGCAATCGGCGACGCGATGCGCCGCGGCTTCGCCAGGATCTTCTCGCTGGTGGGCGATACGACCGTCACTGAGAGCGATCCCCGCGTCAGCCTGATGGTCGCCGTGACGCCGGTTCTGGTTGCGGCCTCGCAGATGACGACGCTCACCCTCAATCTCTGGCTTGCCGCGAAAGTCGCGGCTGTTTCAGGCAAGCTGCATCGGCCCTGGCCGGACCTCAGCAGCACGAGCTTGCCACCAATGACGCTCGTGGCGCTCTGTGTCGCGCTTGCCTTCAGCTTCTCCGGCGGAATGGCCGGCATCCTGGCTGTCATCGTCACGACCGTGCTGATGGTGGCCTATGCGCTGATCGGCCTTGCCGTTCTGCACACCATCACACGCGACCTCGCCAATCGCGGATTCTGGCTCGCTGCTGCATACGCCATCATCTTCATGTTCAGCGTGAGCCTCGTCCTGCTGACCGCCCTCGGCCTCGCGGACGCGGTGTTCGGCTTCCGCGAGCGCTACTTGCGCAGTCGCCAGCCGCCGCCTTTGCCGACCCCTTAAGTCCACCCCTGTAACCCAGAACTCAAACAGCACTTCAAAAGGAGAACGAATATGGAAGTCATTCTGCTGGAACGCGTCAACAAGCTCGGCCAGATGGGCGAAGTCGTGAAGGTTCGCGACGGCTATGCCCGCAATTTCCTGCTCAAGCGCGGCAAGGCGCTGCGCGCCACCGCCGACAACCGCGCCAAGTACGACGGCATGAAGGCCGATCTCGAGGCCCGCAACCTCGCCTCGAAGGCCGAGGCGTCCAAGGTCGCCGAGAAGATCGAGGGCAAGAACATCATCGTGATCCGTCAGGCGTCGGAAGCCGGTCAGCTGTTCGGCTCGGTCACGGTGCGTGACGTCGTCATGGCGTTCGAAGCCGACGGCGTTTCGCTGGCCCGCCCGCAGGTGCAGCTCGATGCGCCGATCAAGACCATCGGCAAGCACTCGATCACCGTCGCCGTCCACCCCGAGGTCGAGGTCGAGGTCACCGTCACGGTTGCACGCAGCCAGGACGAGGCCGAGCGCATCAACCGCGGCGAGGACATCTCGACCCGCAACGAGGACCGCGATGCGGCCGCCGAGGCGATTGCCGCCGCCGGCGAGTTCTTCGATCCGGAAGCCCAGCACGACGAGGCCGAGCCGGCCCCGGCTGCGGAAGAGAAGTAAGCAACAACTCGTCATGCGCGGGCTTGACCCGCGCATCCATCGAAAGAGTTTTGCTCAAGCGATGGATTGCCGGGTCAAGCCCGGCAATGACGGCGGAGAGTGGATCAGCCCGGTCGCCTCAGGCGGCCGGGCTTTTCGTTTTGGCGGCGACATCCTCGCTGAGCATCGCGATCGAGGCGAGCGCCGTTGCCGTATGCTTCTCGACGCCGTCGCTGACACAGAACACGTCGGCGGCGACCACCGAGACCTGGCGGCCCGGCTTGATCACCCTCGCCCGGCAGATCAGCTTGTCGCCGACTGCAGGCGACAACAAATTCAGCTTGTATTCAGCCGTCAGCGCCGGCTGGCCGCGCGAGGTAGCCGCGGCGATGGTCGTGGCGTTGTCGACCAGGAAGGCGGTGACGCCGCCGTGAAAGAAGCCGTGCTGCTGCAGCAGCTCCGGCCGGCGGCCCACGGCGATCGTGCAGGTGCCGCGCGACAATTCGGACAGCTCGGCGCCGACCAGATTCATAAAACCCTGCCGGCCGACATTGGCGTGGATACGCGCGGCGATCGGCTCAAATTCGGGATCTGCTTCGGCTCGCATGAGGCTTCTCCTTAGTCCTGGTTGATGCGGTCAGGCGACATCAGCGCACGGATCGCGCAGGCGATCAGCGCATCGGCCTCGCCGCGGGGATCGGTGCGGTCGCGCCCCGACAGGAAGGCGCGGCAAAAGATCTGCGCCGGCCCGATCAGCTGGCTGACGAACATCACCGGCGTCATCGGCAGCAGCTCGCCGCCGGCGACGAGCGGCGCGCGCCAACGCTCGATGCCTTCGGCAAGGCGTGCATTCTGTGCGCGCTGGGCGTCGCGCACGTCCTCGCCCCATTCGCTGCGCGAGATCTCGAACAGGTAGCGCGCCTCGCGCCGGCTGGTGACGACCCAGTCGAGATGCGCGCGGATCAGCCGATCGATGCCCTGCCTGGCGTCGGGCTCGGGATCGAGCGCGGCCAGCACCGCGGCGTGATAGTGCCCGAGCACCTCCAGGAACAGCGCGCCGGCGAGCTCCTTCTTCGAGCCGAAGACATGGAAGAAGCTGCCGTTCGACGCGCGCGCGCGGGCACGGATCGCGGCGACCGTCGCAGCTTCGAAGCCGACGCGGTCGAACACGAACAGCCCTGCCGCCAACAGGTCATCACGCACACTCGCCGCCATCCGCGCCTCCTAGAGCTATACTCTAGAGTAATACTCTAATCACGGTCAAGACGATGCGGAGGTCGCGATGACGCGACCTCCGCAGATCGATCGGGAATTTCAGCTGGATTAGCGCGAGATCGGCGGCGCTGGCGTGCCGGAGGATTCCGCCGGCGGCGCCGCAGCAGTCGCAGGCGGTGCCGCCTCCTGCGGCTTGGAGGCAGGTTCAGGACTCGCGGGCCTGGGAGCCGCCTCTTCCACCGGCTTGGGCGCGGCCGGTTCAGCGGGCTTCGCCGCGGCCGCAGGCGGAGCCGGCGTCACCTGCGGCACCGGATCGGGCCGCAGCGCCGGTGTGTCGCTGCCGCGCGGCTCGACCTTAGCACTCTCAGGCTTTGGCTCAGCGGCTTTCTCCGGCGCCTTGCCGCTGTCGGGCTTGGTGTCAGGCTCGACCTTGGTGCTCTCCGGCTTGGACTCGGGCTTCGGCTCGCTCTTCTTCTCTTCAGTGGTGGGCGCAGCTGCGTCGACCTTCGGTGCTTCCTCGGTCCCGGGCTTGCTGCGACGCTTGCCCTTGCGGCCCTCGGGCAATGCCTGTCCCTCAGGCTTCGCGCCCTCCTCGCTCGGCCGCGCCGCGCGCTTCTGCCGACCCTCGGCAGGCGGAGCCGCGCCCTCGCCCTCCGGCTTGGCCGCTTCCTGCGAGCGCTGGCGGCGGCCCTGATGCTCTGGCGACTGGCCCGGCGCGGTGTTGGCGTCCTTCTCCTTGGCGCCGTCCTTCTTGCCGTCCTTGGCCTGGTAGCGGGTATCGGTGGCGCCGTTGGAGACGAGGTAGGAGGCGAGGATGCCCGCCATGTCCGAGCTCGTGGTGTAGTGCTGGCGCAAGAAGCCCGGCAGCGAGCCGGGCGCGACGGACTTCAACAGGCCGCGCGGGCTCTTGTGGCACGCATTGCAGGTCTGCGCGAAGATCTGGGACGGACTTTTGCCGGCCTCGAGGTTCGTCGCCTGCGCAAGAACGGTATCGGTCGCGCCGAAGCCGATCAGAAGCAATACCGTCGCGAGGCTGAGCGCTCGGCTCGACATTCCCATCATCTCCATTGAATTCCGAGAGGTGCAGCCGGCGGCGGGCGCGGCGGCGGGTCACCTTTTAGCGGATTGAGCCGCGAATGGAAGCAGGCCCCACCCGCAAGGATGTGGTTAAGCGGTTTTGGAATATCGGCTTTGAACCCGGCGCAATAGTGCGGCCGGAACATCCTCCCCATGTTTTACATGCAAACGCATAGGAACCAGAGCGGGACCTGAGCGTCAGATGTGAAGACCGGGTTAGTCGCATCTCTTCGGGTTCGCTCGAGAGGAAGGTGTCGATGGACCGATTGTTGCGTAGATTCCTGTCTCATTTCATCCGCCGCGGGTCGCTGAAGGTGACCAGCGCAAGCGGATCGAAGTTCACCTTTGGCGACGGCTCGGGCGAGCCGGTCGCGGTGCGTTTCGTCACCGCCGAGGCCGAGCGGAAGATCCTCATCAATCCCGAGCTCGGGCTTGGCGAGGCCTATATGGACGGCGAGTTCGTCGTCGAGCGCGGCACCATAGCTGATGCGCTCGCGATCCTGCTCGATCAACCCGACCTATTGCCGCAGTGGGCAAAACCCTGGTGGCACCTGCGCTATCTGACGCGGCACCTGAAGCAGTTCAATCCGCGCTCGCGCGCCCGCAGCAACGTTGCACATCATTACGATCTCGACGCGCGGCTCTATTCGCTCTTCCTCGATGCCGACAAGCAATATAGCTGCGCCTATTTCGAGACGCAGGACGCCACGCTCGACGATGCGCAGCTCGCCAAGAAGCGGCACATTGCCGCAAAGCTGGTCGTTGGAAGCGGCCAGCGCGTGCTCGACATCGGCTCCGGCTGGGGCGGGCTCGGGCTCTACCTCGCCGAGATCGCCGGCGCCGACGTCACCGGCGTCACGCTGTCGACCGAGCAGCTGCAGATTGCCAATACGCGTGCGGCCGAGAAAGGCCTGAGCCGATCGGCGCGCTTCCTGCTCGAGGACTACCGCGACATCGACGGGCCGTTCGACCGCATCGTGTCGGTTGGCATGTTCGAGCATGTCGGTGCGAGGTTCTACGACACCTATTTCCAGCGCTGCGCCGAGCTCCTGAGCGAGGACGGCGTCATGCTGCTGCACTCGATCGGGCGGTCGCAGGGGCCGGACTCGACCAATCCCTGGATCGCCAAATACATCTTCCCGGGCGGCTACATCCCCGCTTTGTCGGAGGTGCTGCCGGCGATCGAGCGCGCTGGTCTGCTGGTCTGCGACATCGAGATCCTGCGCCTGCATTATGCCGATACGCTGAAGGCCTGGCGGGAGCGCTTCATGGCGCGGCGCGAGGAGGCCGCGCAGCTCTACGACGAACGCTTCGCGCTGATGTGGGAGTTTTACCTGGCAGCCTGCGAGATGACGTTCCGCAAGCAGGCCATGATGAACTTCCAGATCCAGCTCACCAAGCGCCAAGGCGTGGTGCCGATCACCCGGGACTACATCACACGCGAGGAAGCCCGCCTGCGGGCGATCGAAAGTGGCGCCAAGCCCAGGCTGAAGCTGGCCGGTGAATGAGTTTTGGTGAATGAGTTCTAGTGACGCAGGGTTGAGACCGGCGAGGACCGGAGAGAGGCCGCTAACGTCAGTTGCGCCCGCAGTTCCGCGATGATCTCGGGTGCGACCGGCTGGCGGCGGATGTCGGGGCGTTCGGCGTGCTGCATGGCGGCGATCAGGCCTGACAGCCAGAGCCGGCTACCGGCCTCGCTTCGCCACTGATGGTGCTGCCGTTCTGGCCGCATCGCTTGCCTCTCCCTGATGGCGGGTCAAAGATAACCCCCTGCCCGCCTGCCTGTTCCGGCTCTACCCCGAAAGAATCCGGGGAGATGTGATCTGTTTCACATAAGTCTGGTCGGGTCCGGCCTAGACCGTCGCCATGAGCAAAGAGACCCGAACCTCATTCGATGTGCAGGACGACCTCCGCACCGATTACGCCCTGATCGCCACCGGCGTCGGAGCGGCCCTGGTTGCGCTGGTGTACCTCCTGCTGGTTTGAACCCGAGCCGAAGGCTCCCGGCCAGCCGCGTTCGGTACGCGTCTGAATAGGTCTGCGCCCTCTCCCATAAGGTTCACGTCATCCGGATTTTTCCGTGGCGCGGCTGCGACTGCCGCCGGGCGGGGCGGAGTTCCGCAAAATCCGTCAAGCACGGCGCATGCTGCGGCCGCTAATCATCCACCGCTTTTAAGATCGGTTGATAGCGACGAGCTTTCGCTTCCGCTTTGGGCCGCGGCGGCGCTTTATCCCGGGCCCCGCATCCGCCCAAGAAAATTGCTAAGCACGTCCGACCATGGCCCTGACTGATTCGAACGTCCTCAAACTCGCGCCCGAGCCCGGAACGCCCGCCTATCGGAGCGCGCCGCACAATATCGAGGCGGAACAGAGCCTTCTGGGCGCGATCCTGGTCAACAACGATGCCTTCTACCGCGTCTCCGACTTCCTGGAGGCGAAGCATTTCTTCGAGCCGCTGCACCAGACCATCTTCGAGACCGCCGGCAGCCTGATCCGGATGGGCAAGATCGCGACGCCCGTGACGCTGAAGACGTTCCTGCCCGCCGACACTGACGTTGGCGGCATGACCATCGGGCAATATCTGGCGCGGCTCGCGGCCGAAGCCACCACCATCATCAATGCTCAGGACTATGGCCGCACCGTCTACGACCTGTCGCTCAGGCGCGACCTGATCGGTATCGGCGAGGACATGGTCAATGTCGCCTATGACGCGCCGGTCGACTTCCAGCCGCGGGCGCAGATCGAGGACGCCGAGCGAAAGCTTTACGAGCTCGCCGAATCCGGCCGCTACGATGGCGGCTTCCAGAAATTCTCGCAGGCACTGGCTGTCGCGGTCGATCTCGCTGCAAAGGCGTTCCAGCGCGACGGCAAGCTGTCCGGCATCTCGACGGGCATGCGCGACCTCGACACCAAGATGGGCGGCCTGCAGCACTCCGACCTCATCATCGTCGCGGGCCGTCCCGGCATGGGCAAGACCTCGCTGGCGACCAACATTGCCTACAATGTCGCACGAGCCTACGTCCCGGAACTCCAGGCCGACGGCACCACGAAGGCCGCCAATGGCGGCGTCATCGGCTTCTTCTCCTGCGAAATGTCGGCCGACCAGCTCGCCACGCGTATCGTGGCCGAGCGCACCGGCGTTCCCTCCTCCCACATCCGCCGCGGCGGCATCTCGGAAGCCGATTTCGACAAGATCCGGGAGGTCTCGATCGAGCTGCAATCGCTGCCGTTCTATGTCGACGCGACCGGCGGCCTGTCGATCGCGCAGTTGATGGCACGCGCGCGCCGGCTGAAGCGCCAGAAGGGCCTCGATCTGCTCGTGATCGACTACATCCAGCTGCTCTCGGGCTCGGGCAAGCGCGCCAGCGACAGCCGCGTGCAGGAAATCACGGAGATCACGACCAGCCTCAAGGCGCTGGCCAAGGAGCTCAACGTTCCCGTGATCGCGCTGTCCCAGCTCTCGCGCCAGGTCGAATCCCGCGACGACAAGCGGCCGCAGCTCTCCGACTTGCGTGAATCCGGATCAATCGAGCAGGACGCCGACGTCGTCCTGTTCGTTTATCGCGAGGAATATTACCTCGCGATGAAGGAGCCCCGCCCAGGCACGCCTGAGCATGAGAAGTGGCAGCTAGACATGAGTCTTGCGCACGGAAAAGCCGAAGTCATCATCGGCAAGCAGCGCCACGGCCCGACAGGCACCGTCGATTTGGCGTTCGAAGCCTCGGTCACGCGGTTCGGCGACCTCGCGCCTGACAGTCAGCTGCCGGCTCGCGGCGGCAACGACTACTGAGTTCCTTGAACCGGACCTGCCTCTTGCGTAAAACGGCGCCATGACAATGGCGTCCGACCCGAAAATGATCCCGCAATCAGGCCTTCTCTCCGCGGAGGCCAACCAGGCTGCCGCGCTCGCAGCCTATGGCGGCGTGCTCACCGTCGATCTCGACGCGATCATTGCCAATTGGCGCAAGCTCGAGAAGACGGCGGTGCCGGCCGAATGCTCGGCGGTGATCAAGGCCGACGCCTATGGCTGCGGCGCCGAACAGGTTGCGCGCGCCCTGAGCAAGGCCGGCTGCAAGACCTTCTTCGTCGCCACCATCGAGGAAGCGCGCAAGGTGCGGGAAGCCGTGCCGGAGGCCGCGCTCTACGTGCTCGGCGGCTACTTCCAGAACACCGGCGAGCACTACGCCAACATCAACTGCCGGCCTGTCATCGGCGATCTCAACGAGCTCGCCGAATGGGACGTGTTCTGCCGCCGCACCGGCTGGAGCGGCGGCGTCGCTGTTCACATCGACACCGGGATGAACCGGCTCGGACTGACGCTGTCAGAAGCGCAGGCCATCATCCCCCGCATCAATGCCGGCGACCACGGCATCACGCTGGTGATGAGTCATCTGGTCTCGGCCGAGCAGCTCAACAGCCCGGTCAACGCAAAACAGCTCGCGGCCTTCCGCGGCATCGCCAGCGAATTCTCCGGCGTGCCGGCGGCGCTCGCCAATTCCTCCGGCATCTTCCTCGGCGCTCCCTTCCAGTTCGACATGGTGCGGCCGGGCGCGGCGCTCTACGGCGTCAATCCGACGCCGGAGGCCGACAATCCGATGCAGCCGGTCGTGGATCTCAAGGCGCGCATCGTGCAGGTCCGCAATGTCGAGCGCGGCGACAGCGTCGGCTATGGCGGCACCTGGACCGCGCGGCGGCCGACGAAACTGGCGATCGTCGCGGTCGGTTATGCCGACGGTTATTTCCGCGCCGCTAGCTCCAATGACGGCACCCGGGGCGCCGAGGTGATCGTGGCGGGCAAGCGCTGCCCGGTCGCGGGCCGCGTCTCCATGGACCTGATCGCGATCGACATCACCGATCTGCCGCCGAACGCGGCGCGGCGCGGCCACATGGTGACGCTGCTCGGCGAAGGCATCACCGTCGACGAACTCGCGCATCATTTCGGCACGATCGGTTATGAGGTGCTGACCAGCCTCGGCCACCGCTATGCCCGCGTCTACAAGGGCGGCAACGTGGTGGAGCCGCTGACAAAGCCCGAGCCCGCGCCGACGACCGAGCAGCCGCCCTCGCCGCCGCCGATCGAGCAGCCGACAAGTCCGCCGCCACTGCCGAGCTAACAAACGCGCGCTCGTGCCCCGGACGCAGCGCAGTGCGCCGCCTTTCGCGGCGTCGTGTGCTGCAGAGCCCGGGCCCATCTCTCAACGGGGTACCGTGTCGCTTTCTGGGTCCCGGCTCGCGCTACGCGCGTCCGGGACACGAGAGTTACTTCTTCCGGCTGTCGAGCGCCGCCTTGCAGGTGGCGCTGAGCTGATCGCGCTTGGCCTCGAGGCAGGCGATGACCTTGCCGCCGCCCGGCGCGATGCCGGCGCAGAATTTGTCATAGTCCGCCTTGCACGCACCGCGCGGATCGGACGATTGTGCCGAAGCGACGCCGGAGAACGCGACGGCGAGGACGATGGCGGCAAAGCTCAACTTGGACATTGTATCTCCGGTGACGGAAGGCAGGAGCCGGTAGCTCTACATGAAGATTGCGACATTCAACATCAACAACATCAACCGCCGCCTGCCCAATCTGTTGGCCTGGATGCGCGCAGCGAAGCCCGATGTCGTCGCGCTTCAGGAATTGAAGGCAAGTGATGGCGAATTTCCGGCGGCCGCGATCGAAAAGGCCGGCTATGGCGCAGTGTGGTGTGGGCAGAAAACCTGGAACGGCGTCGCCATCCTCGCCCGCAACGTCGAGCCAGTGCTGACGCGCGACCGCCTGCCGGGAAAAGCGGGGGATTATGAAGCCCGCTATATCGAGGCCGCGGTGCGCGGGATCATCGTCACGAGCATTTACTTGCCCAACGGCAATCCGCAGCCGGGTCCGAAATTCGACTACAAGCTCGACTGGTTCGCACGGCTCAAGCGCCACGCCAAAACCTTCATCAAGCAGGATCTGCCCGTGGTGCTCGCCGGCGACTACAATGTCGCGCCGACGGAGATCGACATCTATCCGACCCGCTCATGGGACAAGGATGCCCTGATCCAGCCGAAGAGCCGCGCGGCCTTTGCCTCGCTCATCGCGCAAGGCTGGTGCGATGCGATCCGCGAACTGCATCCGGACAGGCGCATCTACACGTTCTGGGATTACAAGCGAAACCGCTGGCCGCGCGATGCGGGCCTGCGGCTCGATCATCTCCTCCTCAGCCCTGCGCTCGTCTCACGCATGGCGAAGGCCGGTGTCGACAAGAAGGTGCGCGGCGAGGAAGGTGCGAGCGATCATGCGCCGGCGTGGGTGGTGCTGAAATAAGCGAGGTGCTGTAGGGTGGGCAAAGGCGCGCCAGCGCCGTGCCCACCATCAAGCATTGGTGGGCACGCTTCGCTTTGCCCACCCTACGAGATCTCGCCAGGTTAGCGGCCGTAATAATCCTGCACCGTGTCCCACGCCGCCTTCTGCAGCAGCTCCACCGTCGGCGCATCAAGCCCCATCGTGTAGGAATTGCCGACCGGCGAGCGTCCCGTCAGCGCGGCCAGTGTCACGCAGGTTGCGAGATACGTGCCGGCGGGACTCGGATGCCGTTTGTCGGGCGCATAGAGATTGAGCTCGGGCTGGATCTTGCGGACGCGGGCGAAGGCAAGACCTGCGGGAATGACCAGCGCATCGTTGGCATTGCCGGCGCTCGTGTAGGCCTCGGCCAGCGCCTCCGTCATCTCAGGCTTGTCGGCGTAGGCCCAGGACATGAAAAACACCGGCCGCATGCCATGGGCACGGACGATCTCGCTGTCCTTGCTGGCGAAGGTCGTGAACGCGTCCTTCAGCTGCGGATGGATCGGGCACTGGCTGCAATCCATCATCACGACGGCGTCGTACTGCTTGCCCGGCTTGTTGAAGACCACGTTGTTCTGGTCGTCGAAGGAATACGCACCGAGACCGCCGGGTCGCAGCAGATTGTCCATGTCGTGCCAGTCGAGGCCGGAGCCGCCGATCGTCGCCATGGTGTTGCGATAGGCCGCCTTGTTCTCGGCATCGGCTGCCCGCTCCATGAAGGAGAGATGCCCGGGCATGCCGTTGTTGTAATAGAAGAAGCTGTTGCCGACGAACAGCGCGGCCTTGGGGAAGTCTGGCCCGAGCGAGGTGACCTTCGGCTTGGTCTGTGCCTGCGCATTGAGGCCGGCCACAACGGCCAGACACATTGCGAGCATTGCTCGCGCAATAAGACGCATCATGGCTTCCTCCCTTTTTCTCGGGCCGGAACCAGATCAGCTTTTCAAGACGGCCTCAAGGGGACGGACGTGCAGCAGATATGCGCAAGCCTCCGTGCTCAATGCTCACCACAAATTCTTACCGTCGATCATGTTGACCGGCACGGCGTCGAGATCGAAATCGTCGAACAGGCGCGCATTGACCGCGACCTTGGGATTGTCGAAATCGGGCTTGCCGCTCGACCAGTCCGGCGACTCCGAATAGGTGCCGCAGCCGCAACTCGCGCAGAAATGATGTTTGACCGTGCGGCTGCCCCAGAGATAGGTCGCGACGTTGTCAGCCGGTGACAGCAGGCGAAACTGCGCCGGCGTGTAATAGGCCCACAGCGCGCCGCGCTTGGCGCAAAGCGAGCAGGTGCAGCGGGTGACGCTGACGGGCGCCTCCGTCACCTCGAATACCGTCTCACCGCAATGACAGCTTGCCTCGATCGGCATGACCCGCTCCCCGTTTTGTCAGGAGATGGTCGTAGCCGGCCCCTGCTGCCAACATGCTGTCAGCAGCAAACCCTGCCGGAAAATTCAGTTGGCGGACAGCCGCTTGGCGTTCGCGGCCACATGCTCGCGGTAACGCTGGATGATGGCCGCCGGCGTTGCCCCTGCGAGCAAATTGGCTGCCGCCTCGAAGGCCGCGGCGATCTTCTCGCTCACCATCAGCACGGCCTCCTGCCCGGCCGCCTCGTCGCCATGGCTGAGCTTCTCGCAGCGCAGCCGCACCACTTCGCTCGCCTCAAATGCGAGCATCGCGCCGGCGTACCAGGGAAAGCCGTTGTCGGATCCGCCGAGCACCGCATGGCGGTCGAGCGCGGAGAAGGAGTGGTGATCGGGCATCGCGGACCTCAAATTCTTTGAGCGAACGCTCCGATCAATACGCTTCAAATTCTAAGGATCAGGCCGGGGAACCGGTCGGATTGGGCAGGCCTGACACATCAGCCATTAACCAAGGCCCTTGACGCCATCGCTCTGGTTAGCCTACTGGTCTGACCACGATCAGACCAAAGCGAGACGGGGATGGAGCTCAAGCGCGCCACCGAAGGCGAAAAAGGGTTCGAGAAGGTATTCGCCTTCTTGCGCGAGCGCCTGCTTGCGGGCTCGCTCAAGCCCGGCGACCGCCTGATCTCCGAGCGCGAGCTCGCAACCCTGCTTGGCGTCAGCCGGCCAATCGTCCGCGAGGCGCTGCGCGCCCTGACGGTGCTCGGCATCGTCGAGATCCGCGACCGCATCGGCACCGTCGTGACCCGGCCGGACGTTTCGGTGCTGAACGACTTCTTCACCTTCGCGCTGGCCCAGCAAGCGGACATGCTTGACGACGTCATGCAGGCGCGCGTCGCGATCGAATGCCAGGCGATCCGCCTCGCCTGCGAGCGCGCCAACATTGCCGATTTCGAGCGCCTGCAGCGCGCGCTCGCGAAGATCGGCGAGACGATCGACGAAGCCGATGCCGGCGGAATGGCCGACTTCGAATTCCACCGCGCCGTCGTCGTGGCGTCACATTCGGAAACGCTTTCCGTTTTGCACAGCTCGATGGCGGGCCTGCTGACGCATTCGCATCGCAGCCGCCGCGAGCTGGTGCAGGCCTTCCCGTCGATGAAAAACTATCTGATCGACGACCACCGCCGCATCTTCGAAGCGGTGATCGCGCGCGATCCCGAGCGGGCGGATACGACGCTGCGCAAGCATTTTGCCATCGGCGACGAATACCGGCGGCGCGCCATCGTCGGCGACATCGACAAGAGCGCCTCAGGCTGATCGCGGACAAGCCAAGAAACTTACCAAAAAAACGGATCGATAACATGGGACGGAACGACAAGGGCAATGTGGGCTTCATCGGCATCGGCACGATGGGCCGCGAGATGGTGCGCAACCTGCTGATGGCCGGCCACGCGGTTCGCACCTTCGATCTCAATGAGGCTGCATTGGCCGACAGCGTCAAGGAAGGCGCGACGCGCGCCGCGAGCCCCGCCGATGCCGCTGAAGGCGCCGACATCGTCATCACCATGCTGCCTGACACGCCCCATGTCGAGGCGACCATCTATGGCGACCACGGGCTCCTCAAGTCTCCCCCGCCCGGCAAGCTCATCGTCGACATGAGCACGATCTCTCCGGTCGCGGTCAGCCGCATCCATGCCGACTTGCAAAAAGCTGGCGTCAGCTTCATCGACGCGCCGGTCTCAGGCGGGCCGGTAGGCGCCAAGAACGCCGCGCTCTCGATCATGGCTGGCGGCGATGCTGACGCGTTCGCCAAGGCCGAGTCGTTCTTCCGTGCGATGGGCACGACCATCACGCATGTCGGCGCATCCGGCGCCGGACAAACGGTCAAGCTCTGCAATCAGCTGATCTGCGGCATCAACATCCAGGCGATCTGCGAGGCGCTGGCACTGGGGCGCGCCTCGGGCATTGATCTCAATCTGCTGCGCCGGGTGCTGCTTGGCGGCTCTGCGGCTTCCTGGATGCTCGACAAGCTCGGCCCTTCGATGATCGCGGGCGACGTCTCCGCCGGCTTCCGCATCGATCTGCAGCTCAAGGACCTCCGCCTCGTGCAGGAGCACGCGCAGGCTCTCAACGTGCCCCTGCCCGGCACCGCGCTGGTCACCAGCCAATATGTCGACGCCCGCGCCCATGGCGAAGGCAGCAACGGCAACCAGGCGCTGTTCCGCGTCTACGACCGCATGACCAACCAGACGACCGGTTGAAGCTGATACGATGAGCCTCCAACTCGACTTTCCCGCAGTGATGGAGCGTTGGCCAAGTTTCCTGGCTGGCGCTGCGCTGACGCTCGAGTTGGCTTTCTTCGCGACCCTGCTCGGCGCTCTGATCGGCACGCTCGCAGCTGTCGGCCGCGGCTCGCGGAGCTCGTTGATCGCCGGAGCGTGCAAAGTTTACGTCGAGGCGATCCGCAACACGCCGCTGCTGGTGCAGATCTTCCTGGTCTATTTCGGCCTCGCCAGCCTCGGCCTGAAATTCTCCGCCTTCACCGTGGCTGTGGCGGCGCTGACCATCAACGTCGGCGCCTACACCGCCGAGATCATGCGCGCCGGCTTCGAGGCGATCCCACGCGGACAGATCGAGGCGGCCGAGGGACTGGCGCTATCGCGGCTGCAGATCTACTGGCACATCATCCTGCTGCCGGCCGTCGAGAAGGTCTATCCGGCCCTGACCAGTCAGTTCGTGCTGCTGATGCTGGCCTCCTCGGTCTGCTCGCAGATCTCGGCGGAGGAGCTCACGGCCGTCGCCAACTACATCCAGTCGGACACCTATCGCGCGTTCGAGACCTACATCATCGTCGCCGTGCTCTACGTCATCCTGTCGCTGGTGATGCGCGCCGGCTTCTGGGGCCTCGGCCTCGTGCTGTTTCCGCGCCGGCGCCGGCTCGGCACGCCGCTGTGAGATGACCATGGGCGGACATCTCAATATCAATCATCTGATGTTCCTCGGCCAGGGCGCATCGTGGACCATTGGCCTCTCGGTGATCGCGCTCATCGGCGGCGGCATCGTCGGCTTCGTGATCGCGCTGGCGCGGATCTCACCGCTCAAACCGGTGCGGATCGCCAGCGCCGTCTATGTCCAGCTCGTCCAGGGCACGCCGCTGCTCGTCATCCTGTTCCTCGGCTATTTCGGCCTTGCCGCGATCGGCCTCAAGGTCTCGCCGCTCACGGCCGCCGGCGCATCGCTGACGCTCTATGTCGCCGCCTATCTCGGCGAGATCTGGCGCGGCTGCATCCAGTCTGTGCCGAAGCCGCAATGGGAGGCAGCCGAGGGCCTCGCGCTGACCCGGACCCAGCGCATGATCAAGGTGATCCTGCCCCAGGCGATCCGCATCGCGACGCCGCCGACCGTCGGCTTCATGGTGCAGATCATCAAGAACACCTCGCTCGCCTCCGTCGTCGGCTTCGTCGAGCTGATGCGCTCGGGCCAGATCGTCAACAACTCGCTGTTCGAGCCGTTCGCCATCTACGCCATCATCGCCGTCACCTATTTCGCCATGTGCTATCCGCTGTCGCTGTTCAGCCAGAGGCTGGAGCGGCGGATGGGGCGCGGCAGGTCCAACCTCGCACCGGCCTGACATGCAGCAAAACGCCCTCTCCTCCGAACCAATCGTGTCGCTCCGCGACGTGCAGAAGAGCTTTGGGCCGCTCCGGGTGCTCGACGGCGTCTCCTTCGCCGTCGAGCGCGGCGAGGTGCTGGCACTGATCGGCCGCTCCGGCTCCGGCAAGAGCACGGCGCTGCGCTGCATCGACCGCTTCGAGAAGGTCGATGGCGGCGAGATCGTCGTGTGCGGACATCGGGTCGACCGTCCCGACGTCGACCTGCGCGCGCTGCGCCAGGACGTCGGCATCGTGTTCCAGAGCTATAATCTGTTTCCGCACCTCACGATCGAGCAGAACATCACGCTTGCCCCCTGCGCGGTGAAGGGCATGGCTTCTGCGCAGGCCAGGGACCTCGCGCGGAAAGTGCTGGCGCAGGTCGGGCTCGAGGAGAAGCTGCATGCCTATCCCGAACAGCTCTCCGGCGGTCAGCAGCAGCGCGCGGCCATTGCTCGCTCGCTGGCGATGCAGCCGAAGGTCATGCTGTTCGACGAGGTCACCTCCGCGCTCGATCCCGAGCTTACCGCCGAAGTGCTGAAGGTGATCGAACAATTGGCGGCGGATGGCATGACCATGGTGATGGTCACCCACGAGATGGGCTTTGCCAAGGGAATCGCCGACCGCATCGTGTTCATGCATCGCGGCAAGGTCCACGAGACCGGACCCGCCTCGATCCTGACGTCGCCGACCACCCCCGAACTCACGCAATTCGTGGGGACGGGAAACTTAAAATCATAACAGGGAGAGGAGAACCAAGAATGACAAACAAGGCGTTGCTGGGCACCGCCGCGGCTTTGTGCGGCCTCATCATGATGGCGGCCACGCCGGCATCGGCCGACCTGCTCGACGACATCACGCAGGCAAAGAAGATCCGCATCTCGACCGATCTCGCCATCCCGCCTTCTGGCATGATGGATTCGAGCATGAATCCGACCGGCTCCGACGTCGAAGTCGCCCAGCTGCTCGCCAAGGACTGGGGGCTCGAGCTCGAATTCATCCAGACCACCGGTGCGACCCGCATCCCCAACGTCCTCACCGGCAAGGCCGACATCATCATCTCGACCCTGTCGGTGACGGCCGAGCGCGCCAAGGTCATCGACTTCACCAAGCGCTATGCGACGCTGCAATCCGACGTCGGCTGCCTGAAGTCGTCGACCGTGAAGGACTGGCCGGACCTGAAGGACAAGTCCATCGGCGTCTCGCGCGGCACCACGCAGGACACCACCCTGTCCAACATGAAGGACAAGGACCTCAAGATCGCTCGCTACGACGACGACGCCACCATGGTGACCGCGGCCGTGTCCGGCCAGGTCGACTGCGTCGCCTCGTCGGCGACGATCATCAACCAGATCGGCGTGAAGAACCCCTCGCGCGTGTTCGAGTCCCGGATTCCGCTGGCGACCTTCGACCTCGCGATCGGCCTGAAGAAGGGCGAGCAGCGGCTGATGGACAAGCTCAACGCCTGGATCACCGAGAACGTCAAGAACGGCAAGCTCAACGCGATCTACAGGAAATTCCACGGCGTCGAGCTGCCGCCGGACATGCGCAGCTGAACCAGAGAGACTCCGTGACAGCCGCTGTTCGGCTGTCACGGCCAATACAAAATCAAGAAGGACATCACATGCGTCTCGTCATCGGATCCGACCACGCCGGCTGGCCGCTCAAGCAGACCGTCATCGACCACATCCGCAAGCTCGGCCACGACATCGTCGACGTCGGCTCTTATGACGACAAGCCGGTGGACTTCCCCGACATCGCGCGGGCCGTGGCGCAGAAGGTGACCTCGGGCGAAGCCGCACGCGGCATCATGGTGTGCGGCACCGGCGTCGGCGCCTCGATCGCCGCCAACAAGATGAAGGGCATCCGCGCCGCGGTCTGCCACGACGTCCACTCCGCCCATCAGAGCGTCGAGCATGACGACGTCAACGTCATGTGCATCGGCGCGCAGATCGTCGGCGCCTGGCTCGCCGTGGACCTCGTCTCATCCTATCTCTCGGCCGAATTCTCCACCGACGAGGATTTCCGCCGCCGCGTCGAGAAGCTGCGCGTCATGGACGAGCAAGGCTGACGTCCCCTCATGATCCTGGTGTTCGGGTCGCTCAACATCGATCTGGTCGCGCAGGTCCCGGTCATTCCCGGCGCCGGACGGACGGTGCTCGCGCCGTCCTACCAAACGCATTTCGGCGGCAAGGGCGCCAACCAGGCCGTCGCCGCCGCACGGATTGCGGGGCCGGGACAGGTCCGCATGGCGGGCTGCGTCGGCCGGGACGGGTTCGGCGACAGCGCGATCGAGAACCTCAAGTCAAACGGTGTCGACACCGGTCTCATCGTCAGGGCCGACGAGCCGACCGGCTGCGCCTTCATCACGGTCGATCAGGCCGGCGAGAATGCGATCACGGTGGCGAGCGGCGCCAACATGGCCGCGAATGCCGCAGACCTGCCCGCCGCGCTGTTTGGCACTGACGTGGTGCTGGTGCTTCAGATGGAGGTGCCCTTTGCACAGGCGCTGCAAGCCGCGTGGCGAACGACATCGGCCTCCGGCACCGTCATCTGGAACCTCGCGCCTGTCCCGGACAAGATGACGCGCGAGATGGTGTCCGAGCTTCTCAGCGTCACCGACTATCTCCTCCTCAACGAGCACGAGGCCATGGACGCCGCAGTCGCCATCGGCCTCGCGCCGTCCGGTTACGAAGCTGCAGCCGCGGACTTGGCTAGGACGGGTGACCTCACCTGCATCGTCACCGCCGGCGCTCAGGGCGCCTTGGCTGTGGCAGCGGACGGAACCCGTTTGCACGCGCCCGCCCCGCGCATCACGCCAGTGGACACGACCGGGGCCGGCGACACTTTTGTCGGCGCGTTTGCGGCGATGGTCCACGAGGAGGTTCCACTGCAAACCGCGCTCCAGGTCGGATGCGAAGCGGCGGCCCAGAAGTGCCTCGTGCCGGGCGCTCAGGCTGGCATGCCGATGCGGGCGAAGATTCCGTCTCTCGCTTAGCGTCGTCCGCGGCTACAGTGCTCCGATTCCCGGAGCCCCCGCCCTTGGCCTTTCTTTTCGTCCTCACCGTCGGCCTGATCGCCGGCACCATCTCAGGCATCGTCGGCACGGGGGCGTCGATCATGCTGATGCCGGTGCTGGTCTATGCCTACGGGCCGAAGGAGGCGGTGCCGATCATGGCGGTCGCCTCCGTGATGGCGAACTTTTCGCGGATCCTGGCGTGGTGGCGCGAGGTCGACTGGCGAGCCTGCATGGCCTATTCGGTGACGGGAATTCCGGCCGCCGCGCTCGGCGCGCGCACGCTGCTGGCGCTGCCCTCGCATGCCGTGGATCTCGCCATCGGCAGTTTCCTGATTGCGATGGTACCGGTGCGGCACGCCCTGGCGCGGCATGACCTCAAGGCCAATCTCTGGCATCTCGCGATCGGCGGCGCGGTCATCGGCTATCTCACCGGCATCGTGGTCTCGACCGGTCCGCTCAGCGTGCCGCTGTTCCTGTTCTACGGCCTGTCCAAGGGCGCCTTCCTCGCCACCGAAGCGGCCTCCTCGCTCGGCCTTTACTTTGCGAAGTCCGTGACCTTCGAACGGTTCGGCGCGCTCACCAGTGACGTCTTCATCAAGGGCCTGATCGCCGGCGCCTCGCTGATGTCAGGCGCCTTCATCGCCAAGCGTTTCGTGCTGCACCTGAAGCCCGAGATGTTCCGCCTTCTGATGGACGCGATCATGATCGCGGCCGGGCTCTCGATGCTCTGGAACGCGGCGCAGTCGTAAGCAGCCCTCAGGCGGCAAATTCCGGCGCGATCGACGGGCTCTCCGCAATGACACGCCTCTCGGGCACGGCTTGTCCCTCGATCCATTGCAGCACGGCCTCGAGCGGCTGTGGCCGGTGATAGAGATAGCCCTGCCCCAGCGTCACGCCCATCTCGCGCATCGCCTGCGCCTGCTCGGCCCGCTCGATGCCTTCGGCGACGAGCGTCAGCCCCAGCGTGCCGGCGAGCGATGCAATGACGCCGACGATCGCCTTGTCTTCCGCACTATCAGGGATCTCGCTGATGAAGGCCTTGTCGATCTTGACCTTGTCCAGCGGGAAGCGCCTGAGATGTGCGAGCGAAGAGTAGCCGGTGCCGAAATCGTCCAGCGCGATGGTGGCACCTAAGCGCCGCAACCGGTGCAGCGTCTCGGAGGCGCTGGCGATGTTGTTGATCAGCGAGCCCTCGGTGATCTCGAGCTCCAGCGACGATGGCGCGACATCGAAGCGCGCGCAGGTGGCGCGCAGCTCGGCGGCGAGCGAATGGTCGGCGAGCTCGGACGGCGGCAGGTTGATCGCGATCCGGATCTGCGGCTTGCGAGCGGCGGCCAGAAGCTGCAGCGCCCGGCAGGCATCGGTCAGCACATAGCGCGTCAGCCGCGCATTGTTGCCGCTGCGCTCGATCAGCGGCAGGAATTCGCCGGGGCCGATCACGCCATGTTCAGGGTGGCGCCAGCGGATGAGCGCCTCGAGCCCGACGACGGCCTGGCTCTCGAGGTCGACCTGGCTTTGATACCAGACCTCGAACTGCCCCTCGGCGAAGCCTGCGGGAACGGCGAGTTCGAGATCCCTGCGGCGGCGATAGTCGCGCTGAAGCGCTTCGTCCAGCACGGCGACGGTGCCGGGCGCCTTGCTCTTGGCATGGTAGAGCGCAATGTCGGCAAGCGCCGGCAAATGCGACAATTCGGGGTCGCCGGCGCGGCGCACGGCAAGGCCGATGCTGGCGCGCGGCACCACCTGCTTGTCGTGCAGCCGGATTGGCTCGGAGATCGCGTCCAGCAATTGGCGCGCAAACGCCTGCGCGGTCGCCTGGTTGCTGACCTCGGGACGGATCACGACGAACTCGTCGCCGCCGAGCCGCGCCACCCAGTCTTGCGGCTCGACTGCCGCACGAAGGCGCTCGGAGATGTGGACCAGGAACTTGTCGCCGGCATCGTGGCCAAAGGTGTCGTTGATGCCCTTGAAGTCGTCGAGATCGATGAAGCAGAACGCGATCAGCGAGTCCGGCGAACCGGCATCCTTGCTCAGCGTCACCAGGTGCTCGGACAGCGAGCGGCGATTGGGCAGGCCCGTCAGCGGATCGTGCGCGGCCATGTGCCCGAGCCGGTCGAGCGCGCCCGCCGTCGTGTGCTGCATGGCATTGAAGGCGCGGGCAAGCTGGCCGAATTCATTGGAGGATTTGACCTCCGCCGGATAGGCGCGGCCGTCCTGCTTGCTGCGCTGGATCGCCGACATCATCGCCGCCAGCGGCTTGCCGATGAAGATGTTGGCGGAGATCCGCATCGCGATCAGGGTGGCGAGCGTTGCGAGCAGGCCGACGACCAGCAGCAGCACCAGCCGGCTGCCTGCATCCGCATACAGCGCCGCATGCGAATAGGCGATCGCGATACGGCCGGCCTGCACCGACATGTTGCCGTTGCTGTAGCGGATCGGACGCGAGACCTCCGCAACCCCCTGCTCCGAGGGACGCGCCACCACGCGGGCAATCGCAACGCCGGTGTCGTCATAGACGGCTGCCGCCGCGATGGTCTCGTCGTGCATGATCTCGTTCAGCACGCCCGTGACCTGGTCGTAACGCATCTTCCAGAGCGGCTCGGCGATCAGCTCGGCCCGGCTCTCGGCGACGCGGGCAATACGGGCGTCGAGCTGCCGGATCTGCGACCAGAAGCTCGAAGCCTCGACGCCGGCGGAGGCGAGCAATTGCACCAGCAGCAGAACCGGCACGGTGGCCCAGATCATCGCGCGGACGACCGAGCGCAGACGCGGCGGCACGGTCTGCGCTCTGCGGTCCGGATCGGTCATGTCGTCTTCGTTTCGCATCAATCAGCGGTGCCTTCCAGCGGCGCCAGCGACGAGATCAGCGCGTCGATCGAGAAGTCATACTGGCCACAGCGTCCAGGCTTCGCCCTGAACCGCGTGAAGTCGATGCGGTCGAAGGCGCGCACTCTGATGAGGTCGCCGACCGAAGCCAGATTGTTGCGCGTGATCGCAGATGTCTTGACCTCGACGTGCGGCGACGCGGCCGCAAAATCGCAGCCATCGGCGTAGTCGCGCAGGAGAACGATCGACCAGCCGCCGAGCAGGAAATGGCCGCCGTCGCTCAGGAGCAGGCGGCCCGCCTTGATCTCGCGCAGCGCGTCGTCGGACCAGTTGAGGCCGGCCACCTGGATGTTCCGGCCGGGCGTGAGGCCCGCAGCGATCGCCGCGCGCAGCGCGCCGAGCGCCATAGGATCGTTTCCGGCCCAGATGCCGGCCGGCCTGATCTCCTTGCGCGAGGCCCAGCCCAGATAGTTCGCTGTGACTTGCTCGGCCTCGGACTGCGTCCAGTTGGCGAACAGCATCCGGTCCACCACGACATCGGGCGCAGCCTCGACGGCGAGCTTGAGGCCGGCATTGCGGGCGATCGAGGACGGGGTGATCTCGTCACCGCCGATGCCGAGAATGTGGATCTTGCCGTCCGGGCTCTGCCATTTCTCGGCACGTGCGGTGGCGATCAGCGCGTTCGCCATCCGCGCCCCCGCGGTCTGAAGATCGGTCGTGATATCGCCGAGCCAGGTCTTGAGCTTCTGGCGCGGCGGGCCAAGGCGAGCCGCGTCATCGCCGATCAGCGTGTTCGAGAGCAGCAGCGTCTTGACGCCGGCGGCCTCGGCCGCCTCCAGGATCGGAACGGCGGCGGATTCCTCGTTCGAGAGGATGAGGAAATCGGGCTTGTCGGCGCGCGCGACCACGCCGAACCCCAGCTCCTGCATGGTGCGGTAATTCCGCTCGCTGGTCAGGACCTCGATATGCGCGCCGAGCTTGCGGCCGGCAGCCTGCATGGTCTGCGCGACCATGTCCCAATAGACCTCGCCGGTCTTGCCGGGGTTGACGAAAACGATGTTGAGACGCTTGGCGTCCGCCGCGACAGCACCGCCAGGCGGCATGAGAACGCCGCAGGCCATGCCCATCGCGAGCAATATGCGCAAGACCACAGTCATTTGTTTCGCCACCCCGTCTTGGTTCCGAAACTGGACTTGCGTCCGCTAACATTTGGCAAAGTCCGGCCTGGAGCCGCAGCGCAGAGCTAACAAAGGGTGTATCGAACGCGTTGAATTGCCATATTCGGGGGCGGCAGGGTTCGCTCTCTGCCCTCCGTTCCGTGCTATCAGCAGACCCGAAACCCCTCCGACTCGCTGTCCCCATGGCCAAGAACACGCTTTCCTTCGTCTGCCAGAACTGCGGCGCGGCCTATAACCGCTGGCAGGGCAAGTGCGAGTCCTGCGGCGAGTGGAATACGCTCGCGGAAGAAGACACCAGCGGCAGCGTCCCGGTGTCGATCCGCTCCAAGCGCAAGGGCCGGACGTTCGCCCTGGAGAGCCTTGCCGGCAAGAGCCCGGACGCGCCGCGCCTGTCGTCTGGGATGACCGAGCTCGACCGCGTCACCGGCGGCGGCTTCGTCCGCGGCTCAGTGCTCTTGGTCGGCGGCGATCCCGGTATCGGCAAGTCGACGCTGTTGACGCAGGCGACCAGCATGATGGCGCGCGCCGGCCACCGCATCGTCTACATCTCCGGCGAAGAAGCCATCGCCCAGGTGCGCCTGCGCGCCGAGCGGCTCGGGCTGTCGGATGCGCCGGTGCAGCTCGCGGCAGAAACATCGGTGGAAGACATCGTCTCGACGCTGTCGGAAGGCGCTGTCCCCCGGCTGATCGTGATCGACTCGATCCAGACCATGTGGACCGACACGGTGGAATCCGCGCCCGGCACGGTGACGCAGGTGCGTGCCTCGGCGCAGGCCCTCATTCGTTTCGCGAAGAAGACCGGCGCTGCCATCATCCTGGTCGGCCACGTCACCAAGGACGGCCAGATCGCGGGCCCTCGCGTCGTCGAACACATGGTCGATGCCGTGATGTCGTTCGAGGGCGAAGGCTCGCAACAATTCCGCATCCTGCGCGCGGTGAAGAACCGTTTCGGTCCGACCGACGAGATCGGCGTGTTCGAGATGACCGGCCTTGGCCTGCGCGAAGTCACCAACCCCTCCGAGCTGTTCCTGTCCGAGCGTGACCTCGGCACGCCCGGCACCGCAGTCTTTGCGGGCATCGAGGGCACGAGGCCCGTCCTGGTCGAATTGCAGGCACTTGTGGCCCCGACCTCACTCGGCACCCCACGGCGCGCCGTGGTCGGCTGGGACCAGAGCCGGCTCTCCATGGTGCTGGCGGTGCTGGAGGCCCATTGCGGGGTCAAGCTGTCCGGCCACGACGTCTATCTGAACGTCGCGGGCGGCCTGCGCATCCACGAGCCGGCGGCCGACATGGCCGCCGCGGCCGCGCTGGTATCGTCCCTGGTTAATGCGCAGTTACCCACCGATGCCGTCTATTTCGGCGAAATTTCGCTCTCCGGCGTGATCCGTCCGGTGGCACAGACCCCGGCCCGGCTCAAGGAAGCCGTCAAGCTCGGCTTCAAGCGCGCCGTACTGCCCGAATCGGCCCGGGGCGGCGATGCCGGCGGTGACGCCGGATTGTCGCTGAACGCGGTCAACAGCCTCACGACGCTGGTGGCCGAAATCGCCGCCAAGGGCTCCCGCCGCGGCGATCAGAGCGTTCCGGCGGAGAAAAATGCCACACCGGCAAGATTCCGCCGTGGAGAGGGTTAGCTGGAGGTGACGTTCCCCGCCCCCGCCGCTATACAGCCGTCACAAAAGCAGCATGGGATTGCGTGGTTGCGGCCTTGCCGGGAATGCCGTCTGGCCCTCACTTAGGGCCACGGCCAAGCACCGATTCGCTGAGCACCTTTGAAGTACGAGCGGACCAGACCAGCCGATGCCAGTAACACTCCTCGACCTGATCCTGCTCGGTGTGATGCTGGTCTCGGGCCTGCTCGCCATGGTCCGCGGTTTCATGCGCGAAATCCTGTCGATCGCAGCCTGGGGCACCGCGGCGATCGTGACGCTGTACTCGTTCTCGAAGCTGCTGCCGACGGCCAAGACCTATTTCAACAACGACACGGTGGCGAGCGTGGTGGTGGTTGCCGGCGTGTTCGTCGGCACCCTGGTCATCGTTTCCGTGATCACGGTCCGGATCTCCGACATGATCCTGGATTCGCGCATTGGCGCGCTGGACCGTACCCTGGGGTTCCTGTTTGGCCTCGCTCGCGGGCTTTTGATCGTCGTGGTCGCGTTCCTGTTCTTCACCTGGCTGGTGCCGGACAAGCAGCGCCCCGACTGGGTCACGGGGGCCAAGTCCCGCGTGGTGCTCCAGGGAACCGGCGATTGGCTGATGTCCCTCTTGCCTGATGACCCCGAGAACACCATCTTGAAGAGATTCAAGAAAAACAAACCAGATGATGATCAAGCTGATTCCGAGCAGCAGCCTTCGGGCAGTGGCGACGGATACAGTAAACCGGCTCGTGACAGTTTGAAGAAGCTGATCGAGAAACCTGCGGCGCGTTGATTAGGCCCTAAAGAGAGGCGCGGACGAGATGCGACACCCTGACCAGGACGCCCACACTGAACTCGATCCCGGCTCCGCCGCGCTAGAGCTTCAGGACGACCTGGAGGGAGATACGCTTCGCGAGGAATGCGGCGTATTCGGCATCTATGGACATCCGGACGCCGCCGCCATCACCGCACTCGGCCTCCATGCCCTTCAGCACCGCGGCCAGGAAGCCGCCGGCATCGTCTCCTATGACGGCAGCCGCTTTCACTCGGAACGCCGCCTCGGTCTCGTCGGCGACACCTTCTCCCGCCGCGAGGTGATCGAGCGCCTGCCCGGCAACATGGCAGTCGGCCATGTCCGCTACTCGACCACCGGCGCCACCATCCTGCGCAACGTGCAGCCGCTGTTCGCCGAGCTCAATGCCGGCGGTCTCGCGGTCGCCCACAACGGCAACCTCACCAACGGCCTGACGCTGCGCCGCGAGCTCGTGAAGCACGGCGCGATGATGCAGTCGACCACCGACACCGAGGTGATCCTGCATCTGGTCGCACGCTCCAAGCGCGCCCGCTTCATCGAGCGCTATATCGACGCGCTGCGCGAGATCGAGGGCGCCTATGCGCTGGTCTCGCTGACCAACAAGAAGCTGGTCGGCGCGCGCGACCCGCGCGGCATCCGCCCGCTGGTGCTCGGCGAGCTCGACGGCTGCCCGATCCTGACCTCGGAGACCTGCGCGCTCGACATCATCGGCGCGCGCTTCATCCGCGACATCGAGCCGGGCGAAGTCATCGTGTTCGACGAGAACGGCCAGGACATCCACAAGCCGTTCCCGCCGATGGCGCCGCGCCCCTGCATCTTCGAATACATCTATTTCTCCCGGCCGGATTCCATCGTCCACGGCCGCTCGGTCTACGAGGTGCGCAAGGCCTTCGGCGCGCAGCTCGCGCGCGAGAGCCACGTGCCGATCGACGTCGTCGTGCCGGTGCCGGATTCCGGCGTGCCCGCCGCGGTCGGCTACAGCCAGCATTCCGGCGTGCCGTTCGAGCTCGGCATCATCCGCAACCACTATGTCGGCCGCACCTTCATCCAGCCGACGCAGGCGATCCGCGAGTCCGGCGTGCGCATGAAGCACTCGGCCAATCGCGCCGCGATCGAAGGCAAGCGCATCATCCTGATCGACGACTCCCTGGTGCGCGGCACGACCTCGAAGAAAATCGTGCGCATGATGCGCGATGCCGGCGCCAAGGAAGTGCATTTCCGCCTTGCTTCGCCGCCGATCCTCTACCCCGACTACTACGGCATCGACCTGCCCGATCGCGGCGGCCTCCTGGCCGCGACGCATTCGCTGGAGGAGATGCGCGAGATCATCGGTGCCGACTCGCTCGCCTTCCTGTCGATCGACGGCATGTACCGCGCCATGGGCGAGCCCGGCCGCGACCCCGCCAATCCGAAATTCTCGGACCATTGCTTCACCGGGGCCTATCCGACCCACCTCACCGACCAGACCCAGACCGAGCCGCAGCCGCGGCAATTGTCGCTGCTGGCGGAGGCGAGCTGACGCTGAAAGCGTCATCCCGGGGGCGATGCGAAGCATCGAACCCGGGATCTCGAGATTCCGGGTCTGGTGCTTCGCACCATCCCGGAATGACAGGTGCGGATGGGGGCTTGTCCCGGCCGTTCACGCCTGTAAAACCCCGCCATGACAAAGCCACTCGCCAACCGCATCGCTCTCGTCACCGGCGCCTCGCGCGGCATCGGTTTTGCTACCGCCCTCGCGCTGGCAAAGGCCGGCGCCCATATCGTTGCGACCGCGCGCACGCAAGGCGGGCTGGAAGAGCTCGACGACGAGATCCGCAAAGTGGGCGGCAGCGCCACGCTGGTGCCACTGAACCTCACCGATTTTGACGGCATCGCGCGGTTAGGCGCTGGCCTGCACGAGCGCTACGGCAAGCTCGACATCCTCGTCGGCAATGCCGGCGTGCTCGGCCCCTCCTCGCCGGTCGGCCATATCGAGCTGAAGACCTTCAACGACGTCATGGCCGTCAACGTCTCCGCCAACTTCCAGCTGATCCGCTGCATGGAGCCGCTGCTGAGGCAATCCGATGCCGGCCGCGCCGTGTTCATCACCTCGGGCGCCGCCAACAAGGCAACCGCCTATGTCAGCCCCTACGCCGCCTCCAAGGCCGCACTGGAAACGCTGGCGCGCGCCTGGGCGCAGGAGACCGCGAACACGCCTATCCGCGTCAACCTGTTCAATCCCGGGCCGATCCGTACCCGCATGCGCGCCACCCTGATGCCCGGCGAAGACCCTGTGACGCTCGACACGCCCGAGCAAGTCGCCGAATTCATCGTGCCGCTATGCGCCCCCGACTGGACCGAGACCGGCAAGTTCTACGACTACAAAACCCGCACCCTGATGAGCTTCCGCCCGCCGGCCTGATTGACTCAAGTGCCTCCCCGCGATTGACTGCCCGCGCCTAGACGGCAGCAAGCCGCAGGCCAAAAAAGGGAGGTCGCCATGACACCATGGCATCGCGCAGGGCTTTCGCGTGCGCTCGCAAATGTCTCTCACGCTTTTTCCATCCTGATCGCAGCCATTGCGTTCGTTCTTCCGGGCGTTGCGATTGCCGGCGATGTCCCGACCTTCGCGGTCGATCCCTCCTGGCCAAAGCAGCTGCCGAACAACTGGATCCTCGGCCAGGTCGGCGGCATCACCGTCGATTGGCAGGGCCACATCTGGGTCATCCATCGCCCGCGCTCGCTCACCGACGATGAGAAAGGCGCGAGCCTCAATCCGCCGCGCTCCAAGTGCTGCGTCTCGGCGCCGCCCGTGCTCGAGTTCGACAGCGACGGCAACCTCCTGCGCTCATGGGGCGGTCCGGGCGAAGGCTATGAATGGGTCGGCCGCGAGCACGGCATCGAGGTCGACGAACGCGGCTTCGTCTGGGTCGGCGGCAATGCCGACAACGACAACGCGATCCTGAAGTTCACGCTGGACGGCAAGTTCGTCGCGCAGATCGGCAAGATCGCGCCGAGCCTCGGCAGCAACGACACGACGCAGCTCGGCAAGCCCGCCGAAACCGCGCTCGACAAGGAGGCGAACGAGATCTACGTCGCCGACGGTTACGGCAACCGCCGCGTCATCGTGTTCGATGCGACGACGCTCGCCTACAAGCGGCACTGGGGCGCCTACGGCAACAAGCCCGATGACGCCAAGCAGGCGGCGTACGATCCCAAGGCGCCGGTGTCGCAGCAATTCGGCAACCCCGTCCATTGCGTGAAGCTCGCGAATGACGGCCTCGTCTATGTCTGCGATCGCATCAACAACCGTATCCAGGTGTTCAAGAAGGACGGCACCTTCGTGAAGGAGTTCTTCTTCGAGAAGAACACGCTCGGCAATGGCGCGGTGTGGGACATCGCGATCTGGCCCGATCCGAAGCAGACCTATCTGCTCAGCGCCGACGGCGAGAACAACGAGATCAGGGTCATCAAGCGCGACGACGGCAGTGTCGTCGGCAGCTTCGGCCATAACGGCCGCAATGCCGGGCAATTCCACTGGGTGCATGCGATGGCGGTCGACGCCAAGGGTAACGTCTATACCGCCGAGGTCGATACCGGAAAACGCATCCAGAAATTCAAGCTGACCTCGGACGCGCTCAAATAGCGTCTCAACGCATTTTGCCCAAAAGTTAACCGACGGATGACGCTACGACGCAGCGTCATCCGGCTTTAGGCGCATTGCCGGGACCTGCGGGACACGGTAGAGCGATCAGCCGGAACAAGGCTCCGCAAGAGAGCCGTCCGCATATTTGACAATGGAGGAAACCTTTTATGACGACGACGTTCGCGCGCCGCTCCGCGGCCCTTCTGGCCTGCGCCGCTTTCGGTTTTGCCACATCCGCCTACGCTCAGGACAAGACTGTCACGATCGGCGTGCTCAATGACATGTCCAGTCTCTACGCCGACATCGGTGGCCCCAACTCCGTGGTGGCAGTCAAGATGGCGGTGGAGGATTCCGGCCTGGCTGCCAAGGGCTGGAAGATCGAAGTCGTCAGCGGCGACCATCAGAACAAGCCGGACATCGGCGTGAACATCGCGCGGCAGTGGATCGACACCCAGAAGGTCGACATGATCACCGACACGCCGAACTCCGGAGTAGCTCTGGCGGTCAGCAACGTCGCCAAGGAAAAGAACGTCGTCCTGCTCAACAATGGCGGCGCCAGCGCCGACCTCACCGGCAAGGCGTGCAACGCCAACACCATCTCCTACACCTACGACACCTACATGCTCGCCAACGGCACCGGTAAGGCGCTGACCAAGGCCGGCGGCGACACCTGGTTCTTCCTGACCGCCGACTATGCGTTCGGCGCCGCGCTCGAGCGTGACACCAGCGCGGTCGTCACCGCGAATGGCGGCAAGGTGCTCGGTGGTGTCAAGCATCCGCTCAACACGTCCGACTTCTCCTCGTTCCTGCTGCAGGCGCAGAACTCCAAGGCGAAGATCGTCGGGCTCGCCAATGCCGGCGGCGACACCACCAACTCAATCAAGCAGGCGGCCGAGTTCGGCATCGTCGAAGGCGGCCAGAAGCTCGCCGCGCTCCTGCTGTTCATCAACGACGTTCACTCGCTCGGCCTCAAGACCGCGCACGGCCTCACCTTCACCGAATCGTTCTACTGGGACCTCAACGAGGGCACGCGCGCCTTCTCGAAGCGTTTCCAGGATAAAACCGCCAACAAGGCGATGCCGTCGATGACGCAGGCCGGCAACTATGCCGGCGTGCTGCATTACCTCAAGGCACTCGAAGCGCTCGGCGGCAACCCGCATGACGGCGCCAAGGTCGTCGCCAAGATGAAGGAAATCCCGACCGACGATCCGCTGTTCGGCAAGGGCCCGCTGCGCGAGGACGGCCGCCGCATCATCCCGGCCTATCTGTTCGAGGTGAAGAAGCCGGAGGAGTCGAAGGGGCCGTGGGACTATTACAAACTGGTCGCGACCATCTCGGCTGAAGACGCGGCCAAGCCGCTCAAGGACAGCGAGTGCCCGCTGGTGAAGAAATAGCCCAATCGACGCTGCCGTAGGGTGGGCAAAGGCGCGCAAGCGCCGTGCCCACCTTCTCTACACGACTACGCGAAGTGGTGGGCACGCTTCGCTTTGCCCACCCTACGGGACCGTCTTCGTGGCATTCAGCGCCCGCATCGCAATCATCACGCACACCACCATCAGCGCCGCCGCCAACAGAAATGGCGCGCCGGGCAGATGCAGCGGCGCGCTGGCGCCGATGAAGTAGGAGAACGTCAGCGTGAACAGGAACGGGCCGACGAGCTGCGAGACACTCTGCACGCTCGCGGTTGCGCCCTGCAACTGGCCCTGCTGATCGGGCGCGACCAGCCGTGTCATCAACGATTGCATGGCGGCGCCCGAAATGCCCCATAGCGACATCACGGGAATGCCGATCCAGAACAACGGCCCGGTCGGCGCGGCGCCGAAGATCACGAAGCCGATCGCGCCACAGCACAGGCCGAGCACCAGCGCTTTGCGCTCGCCAAGCACGCCCACGATCGGGCCGATGGCGAGCCCCTGCACCACCATGGCGCAGATGCCGACCATCGCGAGCGTCAATCCGACCGTCTTGGAATCCCAGCCGTAGCGATAGGTCGCATACAGCACGAAGGTCGAGGGCAGCACGACATGCGCGACCTGCGCGATGAAATTGACGATCGACAGTCCGGCCAGCGCCGCATTGGACCGCAGCAGATGCAGCGCTCCGACCGGATTGGCGCTTCTCCAATGGAACGGCGCGCGCTTCTCGGGCACCAGGGATTCCGGCAGGACGAACAGCCCGTAGAGCGCATTGGCGAAGCTGAGGGCCGCCGCCGCCCAGAACGGCAGCCGCGGATCGATATCGCCGAGCAGGCCGCCGAGCGCCGGACCGAGGATGAAACCGGCGCCGAAGGCAGCGCCAATCCTGCCGAAGATTGCCGCGCGGCGTTCTGGCGGCGTGATGTCGGCGATATAGGCAAACGCGGTCGAGATGCTGGCCGACGTGATGCCGGAGATGACGCGGCCGATGAACAGCCAGGTCAGGGACGGCGCCAGCGCCATCAGCACATAATCGGCGGCGAGCCCGAAATTCGACAACAGCACCACCGGTCGCCGCCCGAAGCGATCGGAGAGTGCGCCGAGCACCGGCGAGAACACGAACTGCATCAGCGCCCAGGCGGTGCCGAACAGGCCGAAGATGCGGGCCGCATGCGCGGTGTCGTTGTCGACGAAGCCCTCGATCAGCTTTGGCAGGACCGGCATGATCACGCCGAGCGCGACCATGTCCAAGAGGATGGTGACGAAGATGAAGGCGACCGCGCCGCGCCGGACCGGCGCTGTGCCCTGCGCCACCGCCTCGCCGGCGCCGTCGCTCATGACGGCCGCTTGCGCTTGTGCGCGAAGGGATTGGCTTTCTCGCGCAGGGTGATGCGCACCGGCGTGCCCGGCAGCTCGAACGTCTCGCGCATGGAATTGGTCAAATAGCGCAGATAGGACTGCGGCACGGCATCGGCGCGCGAGCAGAACAGCACAAAGCTCGGCGGGCGCGCCTTGTTCTGCGTGATGTAGTTCAGTTTCAACCGGCGGCCGGACACCGCGGGCGGCGGATTGGCCTGGATCGCCTGCTCGAACCAGCGATTGAGTGCCGAGGTCGGCACGCGCCTGTTCCAGACCGCATAGGCATCCTGGATCGCCTGCATCAGGCGGTCGATGCCCTCACCCATCAGGCCGGAAACGGCGACGATCGGCACGCCCTTGACCTGCGGCAGCCAGTGATCGGCATCGCGGCGCAGGCCCGAGATCGCGCCGCCGCCCTTGGTCTCCATCAGGTCCCATTTGTTGACGGCGAGCACGACGGCGCGGCCCTCGCGCTCGATCAGATCGGCGATGCGCAGGTCCTGCTCCTCGAAGCGGTTCTGCGAGTCCATCATCAACACAACGACTTCGGCAAAGCGCACCGCGCGCAGCGCATCCGCGACCGAGAGCTTTTCCAGCTTCTCCTCGATGCGCGAGCGCCGGCGTAGACCCGCGGTATCGAACACGCGGAATTCGCGGCCCTTCCAGTTGATCTCGACCGCGATGGAATCGCGCGTGGTGCCGGCCTCCGGGCTCGTCAACAAACGTTCTTCGCCGAGCAGATGGTTGATCAGCGTCGACTTGCCGGCATTGGGCCGGCCGACGATGGCGACCCGGATCGGGCGCGTCGCGGCTTCTTCTTCCGAGAGCGGCGCGTCGTCCTCATCCTCATCTTCCTCGACAGGCTCCGGCATCAACTTGGCAAGCTCGTCGTAAAGCTCGCCCATGCCCTCGCCATGCTCGGCGGAGATCTGGATGGGATCGCCCAGACCAAGCGCGAACGCTTCCATCGCACCGGCATCGCCATGCTTGCCTTCGCTCTTGTTGGCGACGAGCACCACCGGCTTGTTGGCCTTGCGGGCGAAATCGGCGAAGGCGCGATCGGTGGGCGTGAGGCCGATGCGGGCGTCGATCACGAAGAACAGCGCGTCGGCCTGCGCGATCGCGGTCTCGGTCTGCTCCTGCATCCGCGCGGTCAGCGAACCCTTGGCACCCTCGTCGAGGCCGGCGGTATCGATGATGGTGAACTGGAGGTCGCCGAGCCTGGCCTCACCCTCGCGGCGGTCACGGGTGACGCCCGGCAGATCATCGACGAGCGCGAGCTTCTGTCCGACCAGGCGGTTGAACAGCGTCGATTTGCCGACATTGGGCCGGCCGATGATGGCGATCGTGAAGGACATCGGTCATTCGTGCGCTGCCGGGGCTGCGCCTGTCAATGCAATGGAGGTAATTGTTTGAGCATGATCTTTTCGGAAAACCGCTTCACACTTTTCCGGATCATGCTCTAGCGCGAGAAGCTGCCGCTCGGCAGCGGCGCCGGGAAGCCACCCTGCGACTGCTGCTGCGTGGTCTGGGCCGATTGTGCCGGCTGCTGTTGAACGGTCTGGTCCGGTGGCGGCGCGGTGGTGCGCTTGCGGACGATTTTCTGCTTGGGCGGGGGCGCGGCGGTGGGCGGCGCAGCTTCCGGCTGGGCCTCGCCATCGACCTCGCCGGCGGGCGCCTCAGCCGGTGCGGCCGCGGCCGCCGGATGCTTGCTCTTCTTCGCCTTGGCGCCCTTGGCCGGTTCGGGCGGCGGCGGCTCGGTCGGCAAGGCCGCAACGGCACCCGCGTTCGGATCGGGCTGTTGCTGGGCGCCCTTGTACAGCTCCTTCGGGACGCCCTGCTCGAGGCCCGGGACACCTTCCGGGAACACCGGTTTGCGGTCACCCGGCAGCTTCTTCTTGGTGTCGAGGAAGTCGAGCATGTCGCTTGGATCGAAGCTGGAGCAGCCGCCCAGGACACCCGTGAAGGCGATCAGGACGGCGGCTGCGATCAAGCGTGGCGTGCGGCGCATCTTGTGTCTCGTTACGTCAGAGGTCCGTCGTCAGCTTTTGGCGACGGGCGGCAGCAGAGCCTGGAGCGCCTCGGCGCGCGAGCGCAGGCCGGGCGGCGTTTCGCCGTCTTCGGCAATCGTATCGAGCCATTTGCGCGCGGCGGTCGCGTCGTTGTTGCGCCAGGCCGACAGCGCCAGCATCTCGCGCGCGCTGTGGCGGAATGTCGATTTGGGCGCGGCCGAAGCCTCCAGCCGCTGCTGCATGTCGGCATAGGACGCGCTGTCGAGCAGCAAGCCGGCGGCACGAATCTTGGCCAGATCCTGCCACTCGCCACCCACACTGCGGTCGGCGGCGATGTCGTCATACATCTTCGCGGCTGCCTTGGGATCGCGGGGGGCGGCCTCGGCCGCAGCGCGCAGTCTCGACAGCGTGCGATAGCCCGACGGCGCCTTGGCGGCGAGCTCGGTGAAGGCGGCTTCGGCCTCGGCGTGCTTGTTCTGGTCGGACAGCTCGACAGCCTTCTCGAAGGCGGCGCCGGCCTCGGCGGCCTTCTTGGCCTCCAGGTACTGATAGCCGCGCCAGCCGCCGACGGCGGCCACGATGAGCACCATCAGGGCGATGAAGTAGATCGAATATTTATCCCACAGCTTCTTGAGCTGTTCGCGACGTACTTCCTCGTCGACTTCGTCAAATAATTCAGACACTTATGCCAATCCCATGCCCGTCCCGGTGCGCGCGCCAGTGCGTCCGCGTCAGGAATCCCGTCCCCGTGTGGCGGCGAGGTACCCTAACGATATGGCGGTGGCAAGGCAAAGCCAGCCCGATCAAGGCGTTAACCACCCCGCAGGAGCCCGGAAGACCGCCCGCCCGGCTCAGGCTCCCGGGAGCTCCCGCAGCTGCCGCTTCAGCACCTTGCCATTGGCATTGCGCGGCAGCGGCTCGGCGGTGATCGCCATGGTCTCGGGGACCTTGTAGTCGGACAGCCGTTCCGCGCACCAGGCCCGCAAGGCGTCGGCGGCCACGGGCGCGCGTGTCACCACGACGGCATGGACGCGCTCGCCCAGCACCGGGCACGCTTTGGCGATGATCGCGCTCTCGACCACCGCGGGGTGGCCGGCCAGCACAGACTCGACCTCGGCGGAATAGATCTTCAGCCCGCCGCGGTTGATCATGTCCTTCTGCCGGTCGAACACGCGGACGAAGCCTTCGGCGTCGACCGAGCCGAGATCGCCGGAGTGCCAGAATCCGGCGGTGAAGCTCTCCGCCGTCGCCTTCGGATTGTTCCAGTAACCTTTGATGACCGAGGCGCTCTGGATCCAGAGCTCGCCGATCTCGCCGGGCGGCAGCTCGCGCCCGTCCGTCCCCATCGCGACGATGCGCGCACCGGGGCACGGCAGGCCGACGCTATCGATGTGGCTCGCGGTCAGCTCGCCCGGCATGATCGTCGACGGCGACGTCGTCTCAGTGGCGCCGTAGCAGTTCGCAAGCTTCAGACCGGGGATCGTCGCCTTGAGCTTCTCGATGGTCGCGACCGGCATCGGCGCGCCGCCGAAGCCGCCGATGCGCCAGCTCGAGAGATCATAGCTGTCGAAATCGGGCTGGAGCAGGCAGAGATTGTACATCGCCGGCACCATCACCGTGTAAGTGACGCGCTCGCGCGCGGCGAGCTTGAGATACTCTGCGGCCTTGAACTCCGGCATGATGATCAGCGCGCCGCCGCAGCGGATCATCGTCGTGATGTTGGCGACGACGCCGGTGACATGGCCGAGCGGCACCGCCGCGATCGAACGGTCCGTTTCCGTCAATTGCAGGCAGGACACGAACACCATCGAGGAATGCACGATGTTGCAATGGGCGAGCATCGCGCCCTTCGGCTTGCCCGTCGTGCCCGAGGTGTAGAGGATCATCGCGGTGTCCTCTTCGCCCACCTCGACAGGCGCCGGTGCCGGAGGATTGTCCGCCAGCATGCCAAAACGCGACAGGGCCGGATCGCTGTCGATGGCGATGCGGTGGATCACATCGGGGACATCCGATGCATCGGGCAGCCGGTCGGCAAGTCCTGCCTCATGGATCAGGATCCTGGCGCCGCAGTCGGCGAGCACATAGGCGATCTCGGGTTTCTGCTGGCGCGTGCTCAGCAGCACCGTGACGAGGCCCTCATGCGCGGCGGCAAACAGCAGCAGCGGAAACTCGATGCGGTTGCCGAGCAGGATCGCAACGCGATCGCCGCGTTGCAGGCCGAGCTTGCGGAAACCCGCCGCGATCCGCGCGGCCTGCTCTACCGCCTGCCGCCAGCTCAGGCGGACGTCGCCTGCGATCAGCGCTTCGCCATCGGCATTGCGTGCGCAGGCGTCCGCAATCATGGCCCACAAGCTCGCCGGACGGTCCCAGAACGCCGGCACCGCCCGATCGCCAAAGCGCGCCTCGAGACGCATCGGCGGGATCTGAGATTGCCACCAGTCCATCGGAATGCCTCGGCTTGTTGCTCTTGTTATCTTCCGCGCACGGACGTGCAGGCCGTGTCTTGTGCCGATCGGCTACACCCCCACGACGGGAACACCGATCACCACCGGATGGAACGCAAACGCCAGAGCCAGATAGGCAACGACGCCCACAGCAACAGCGATCAGATCGTTGGTGACGCCGCCCACCGGGATCGGCGGCCCGCCAGCGTCCTTGCGATGCTTGAGCGAAATGCGGTCATACACCGCCCAGCCCAGGAACGAGCCGAACAGGATGATGGAGCCGAGATCGCCATTGGCGAGCAGATGCGCTGCCGCCCACAGTTTGATGCCCGCCAGCATCGGATGCTTCAGCGTCGCATAAATGCGGCCGCGCAGGTAGGAGGCGACCACCAGGATGACCGCGGGCAGCATCAGCGCGAGGGTTATGTGCTTGAGCGCCTTCGGCGGATACCAGACGTCGATCCAGCCGGAGCTACGATAATGGGCAAAGCCCCAGATGATCAGCGCCAGCCCCGCAAGCGAAACGACGGAGTAAAGGAGCTTGTAGGTCCCCTCGCCCAGCCTCACGATGGCTTGCGCGCGCGCCTCGCGTTTCGTGGTGAAACCATGGGCCGCGAAAAACAGCACCAGCCCCA
Organism: Bradyrhizobium genosp. SA-4 str. CB756; assembly: GCF_000473125.1. Taxonomy (NCBI): domain Bacteria; kingdom Pseudomonadati; phylum Pseudomonadota; class Alphaproteobacteria; order Hyphomicrobiales; family Nitrobacteraceae; genus Bradyrhizobium; species Bradyrhizobium genosp. SA-4. The sequence goes on from NZ_KI421499.1 coordinate 3,736,693, forward strand.
GGATCATGACCAGCAGACCCACGACATCCTCCCCTCGTCCAACGCCCCCGCCCATGGCGTATCATCGATTGGCCGCCGGTCGCAACTGACGCGCTATTTGCCGAGCCCCCGATTGTCGACGTAGCGGATCGCGATCGGCCGGCCCGCCAGCGCGCCGCCGAGGCCGCTGGTAAATTTCAGCGGCAGACAGGCTTTCAGCGATGAATTGATCGCGTTGAGGTAGGTCGTTCGGATGTCGGCGGGGACGCCCGCGGTCGCGTATGTCAGGCGCGGCGGGCCGATCAGGCCGCCCGCCTTGTTGAAGCTGAAGCGCACCGACATCTGCATGCCCGCCCGCGCATTATCGGAGGGCGGCAACCAGCAGCTGCGCAGCTCGGCGAAGAGGTCGCCGATCGTGTCGAGGTCGTGATCCGGCCTTTGATATTTGGCGCGATCGGCGTCGGACGGAACGCTCTCGACCGTGAGCTGGAGATTCTGGCCGTACGGATAGTCGATCTCGGGAATGCAGGGGCCGGGCTCGAGCGGGCTGCAATAAGACGGCGTACAGGGCCGGCCGTCGAGCACGCTGCACGGCTCGTGTGAAAACGGGATCGGATTGATCTGGCGCGGCCGCGCGTCGGCGGCGATCGTCGACATCGCCAGCAGGAACAGAACGAGGATGCCGCGCCACATGATGCGAGCTCGCGATGTCACACGAGTTGAAGGTGGCATTGCCTCTGACAACGTCAAGCCTGCGGACGTTCACATGCTTGCGTTCGAGCACGCTGTCGTCGCCCGGCTTGACCGGGCGACCCAGTACGCCGTGACGGCAATGATTGAATCGATGGGCTGCGGCGTACTGGATTCCCCGCCTTCGCGGGGAATGACAGTGGGGCGTTTGGCCAGTGGCGGGCGAGAGCGCCCTACCCCTTCTTCTTGACGTCCTTGACGTTGGTGAACTCGATGCCCTCGGCGCGCTCCCTGGTGTAACCGAGATAGAACTCGTTCCGCGCCAGGTACACGGGATCGCCGTCGACATCGTCGGCGATGCTGGACGTGTTGGCGGCGATGAAGGTGTCGAGCTTCTTGCGGTCCTCGGAGGAGACCCAACGCGCAAGCTGGAATTCGCTGACCTCGAACTCGACCGGCAGCGAATATTCGGCTTCGAGGCGCGCCTTCAGCACGTCGAGCTGAAGCGCGCCGACCACGCCGACCAGTGCCGGCGCGCCGTCGCGCGGGCGGAACACCTGGACCACGCCCTCTTCCGACATCTGCTGAAGCGCTTCCTTCAGCTTCTTCGCTTTCATGGCGTCGGTGAGCCGCACGCGGCGAACGATTTCCGGCGCAAAGCTCGGCACGCCCACGAAATTGAAATCCTCGCCTTCGGTCAGCGTGTCGCCGATGCGCAACGTGCCGTGATTGGGAATGCCGACGACGTCGCCGGCAAAGGCCTCGTCCGCGACCGAACGGTCCTGCGCGAAGAAGAATTGCGGGCTCGACAGCGGCATGCTCTTGCCGGTGCGCACGAGCTTGGCCTTCATGCCGCGGCTGAGCTTGCCGGAGCACAGGCGCGCGAAGGCAATGCGGTCGCGGTGGTTCGGATCCATGTTGGCCTGGATCTTGAACACGAAGGCGCTCATGCGCGGATCTGTCGCCTCGACCTTGCGCTGGTCGCTGTCCTGCGCGCGCGGCTCGGGCGCGAACTTGCCGAGGCCTTCCAGGAGGTCGCCGACGCCGAAATTGCGCAGCGCGCTGCCGAAATAGACCGGCGTCAGATGCCCTTCGCGAAACGCGTCGAGCTCGAATGGTTTTGAAGCTTCGGTGACGAGCTCGAGTTCGTCCTTCACAGCAGAGGCGTCGAGATTGGCGTTGAGCTTGGCGAGTTCGGCGATCGCGATCTGCTGCGCCGCGCCAGTCTTGGCGCCGCCGCCTTCGAGCAGGCGGACACCGCCATTGATGACGTCGTAGGTGCCGAGGAAGTCGCGGCCGCGGCCAACCGGCCAGGTCATCGGCGTGGTGTCGAGCGCCAGCGTCTTCTCGATCTCGTCGAGCAGCTCGAACACGTCGCGGCTCTCGCGGTCCATCTTGTTGATGAAGGTGATGATCGGGATGTCGCGCAACCGGCAGACCTCGAACAGCTTGCGGGTGCGCGCCTCGATGCCCTTGGCGGCGTCGATCACCATGACCGCGGAATCGACCGCGGTGAGCGTGCGGTAGGTGTCTTCCGAAAAGTCCTCGTGGCCCGGCGTGTCCAGGAGGTTGAACACGAGGCCCTCGAACTCGAAGGTCATGACCGAGGTCACGACCGAGATGCCGCGCTCGCGCTCGATCTTCATCCAGTCCGAGCGCGTATTGCGCCGTTCGCCCTTTGCCTTGACCTGGCCGGCGAGGTTGATGGCGCCGCCGAACAGCAGGAGCTTTTCGGTCAGCGTGGTCTTGCCGGCGTCTGGATGCGAGATGATCGCAAAGGTCCGCCGACGCGCCACTTCGGCGGCAAGCGGGGAACGGGCCGGCGATTCGGCTGTGGTGGTGGCGATGTCGGACATGGCGGGAGCGTTTGGCAGGGAAAATGGGCCTGATCAAGCCTGATTTGGTGATTGCGGAGCCCTTCAGCCAGCCCCATATCGCCGTTTGGGAGGGACGGCCCTCCTTTTCACAACTAATCGCCAGCGGGGACGACCCTGCCTTGAATGGAGGGTCGTCATGGCCTGGAGCATCCTGTTCGTCGCCGGTCTTCTCGAGATCACCTGGGCGATCGGGCTGAAGTACACCGAGGGTTTCACCAGGCTTGTTCCGTCCGTCGTCACGCTCGCGGCGATGGCCGGCAGCGTCATCCTGCTGGGATTTGCCCTCAAATCCCTGCCCGTCGGGACCGCCTATGCGGTCTGGACCGGGATCGGCGCGGTCGGCACTGCCACGCTCGGCATCTTCCTGTTCGGCGAGCCCGCCACCGCCTTCCGCCTCGCCAGCATCGGGCTGATCGTTGCCGGCATCGTCGGGCTGAAGCTCGTCACCTGAAGAGCTGGACTGCCCACCAGGTCAGCGCGGCCACGATGGCCGAGGCCGGGATGGTGATCACCCAGGCATAGACGATCGAGCTTGCGACGTTCCAGCGCACCGCCGAAACCCGGCGGGCGGCACCGACGCCGACGATGGCGCCAGTGATGGTGTGGGTGGTCGAGACGGGAACGCCGAGAAACGTCGCCATGAACAGCGTCGCGGCGCCGCCCGTCTCGGCGCAGAAGCCCTGCATCGGCGTCAGCTTGGTGATGCGCAGGCCCATGGTGCGGACGATGCGCCAGCCGCCCATCAGCGTGCCCAACGCCATCGCCGCCTGGCACGACAGCACCACCCAGAACGGCACCGAAAATTCGCCGCCGAGATGGCCCTGCGAATAGAGCAGCACGGCAATGATGCCCATGGTCTTCTGCGCGTCGTTGCCGCCATGGCCGAGCGAATAGAGCGAGGCGGAGGCGAATTGCAGGATGCGGAACGCGCGGTCGACCGCAAACGGCGTCGAGCGCACCGAGAGCCAGGACACGATCGCGACCAGCATCATCGCGAGAAAGAAGCCGACCAGCGGCGACAGGACGATCGCCAGCACCGTCTTCGACAGACCGCCCCACACCGCCGCCGAAATCCCCGCCTTGGCCATGCCGCCGCCGACAAGGCCGCCGATCAGCGCATGCGACGAGGAGGACGGGATGCCGAGCGCCCAGGTCACGAGGTTCCAGACGATGGCGCCGATGAGAGCGGCGAAGATCACCTGGGCATCGACGATCGAGGGATCGATGATGCCGGTGCCGATGGTCTGGGCGACGTGCAGGCCGAACACCATGAAGGCGATGAAATTGAAGAAGGCGGCCCAGAGCACCGCGAACTGCGGCCGCAGCACGCGGGTCGACACGATGGTCGCGATCGAATTGGCGGCGTCGTGCAGGCCGTTCAGGAAGTCGAACAGCAGCGCGACGGCGATCAGTCCGACCAGGACGGGAAGACCCAACGCGGCATCCACGGCGGCCCTGCCTTACTCTTCGCGCATGATCTGAGCGGAAAACCGCTGCACACTTTTCCGGATCATGCGCTAGACCTGCTCGATGACGATGCTGTTGATCTCGTTCGCGACGTCGTCGAAGCGATCGGCCACCTTTTCGAGGTGGTCGTAGATCTCGACGCCGACGATGAAATCCATCGCGTTGCCATCGCGATGCTTGAGGAACAATTCCTTCAGCCCGATGTCGTGGAGGTCATCGACACGCCCCTCGAGCTTGGTCAGCTCCTCCGTGATGGCTGTCAGCATCGCGACGTTCGGCCCGATCGATTGCAACAGCGGCAAAGCGCGTCCGACCAGATTGGCGCATTCGATCAGAAGCCCGCCGATCTCGCGCATCGGCGGCTCGAAGGCGCGGACCTCAAACAGCATCACCGCCTTTGCGGTCTGCTGCATCTGGTCGATGGCGTCGTCCATCGAGGTGATGAGGTTCTTGATGTCACCGCGATCGAACGGCGTGATGAACGTGCGTCGCACCGCCGTCAGCACCTCGCGGGTGACGTTGTCGGCCTCGTTCTCGAACTGGCTGACCCGCTGGCAATAGACCGGCGTCTCCTCGCCGCCATTGAGCACGCCCTGGAGCGCAAACGCGCCCTGAATCACGGTCTGGGCATGGCGGTCGAACAGTTCGAAAAAGCGCTCTTCCCTGGGAAGCAGAGCGCGAAACCAACGCATCATGGGTCGCTACCGGCTCGAAATGGCCCGGCCCGAACGAGCCGTCACAAAACTGTCATAGACCATTTCGACGCCGCGCGCGTGTCTTCTCACACCCGCGGCGCCGGATCATCCACCGCTTTAGCGCACCAATGAAATTGATGCGATATCAATGATTTAGAGCGAACGCCGGAAGTAATGGGCGATTTCGCCAATGACGCCGCGGCGGAAGGTGAGCACGCAGACCACGAAGATCGAGCCCTGAATCACCGTCACCCACTGGCCGAAGCCCGCCAGGTATTGCTGCATGGCGATGATCGCGAAGGCACCAACCACCGGGCCGAAGATGGTGCCGAGACCGCCGACCAGCGTCATCAGCACGACCTCGCCCGACATCGTCCAGTGCACGTCGGTGAGCGAGGCGTTCTGCGCCACGAACACTTTCAGCGCACCGGCAAAGCCCGCCAGCGTCCCCGACAGCACGAACGCCAGGAACTTGTACTGGTCGGTGCGATAGCCGAGCGAGATCGCGCGCGGCTCGTTCTCGCGGATCGACTTCAGCACCTCGCCGAACGGCGAATTGATGATGCGATAGATCAGCAGGAAGCCGGCGAGGAAGCCGACCAGCACGACGTAATAGAGCACGGTCGGCTTCGACAGATCGAGCACGCCGAACATGCGTCCCTGCGGAATGCCCTGGATGCCGTCCTCACCATGGGTGAACGGCGCTTGGAGATAGATGAAGTACAAGAGCTGCGACAGCGCCAGCGTGATCATCGAGAAATAGATGCCCTGGCGGCGGATCGAGATGTAGCCGGTGATGATCGAGAGCCCGAAAGCCGCGGCGATACCGACGAGAATGCCGAGCTCCGGCGGCAGCGCCCACACCTTCAGCGCATGCGCGCTGCAATAGCCGGCCGTGCCCATAAACATCGCGTGGCCGAACGACAGCAATCCGCCGTAACCGATCAGCAGGTTGAAGGCGCAGGCCAGCAGCGCGAAGCACAGCGCCTGCATCACGAAGAACGGATAGACCCCTGTGAAGGGCACCGACGCCAGCAGCAGCGCCATCACCACGAAGACGATCATCTCGTCGCGCACCGCGCGCGGGGTTACCGAAAGCGTGTCGTCCGTCAAGGCTGTCATCTCAGGCCGCCCTTCCCGTCAATCCCGTTGGCTTCACCAAGAGCACCAGCACCATCAGCACGAACACGACGGTGTTGGAGGCCTCGGGGTAGAAATATTTGGTCAGGCCCTCGATCACACCGAGCGCGAAGCCGGTGATGATGGAGCCCATGATCGATCCCATGCCGCCGATCACGACCACCGCGAACACCACGATGATCAGGTCGGCGCCCATCAGCGGCCGCACCTGGTTGATCGGCGCCGAAAGCACGCCGGCGAGCGCGGCAAGGCCGACGCCGAGACCGTAGGTCAGCGTGATCATGCGCGGCACGTTGATGCCGAAGGCGCGCACCAGCGTCGGATTCTCGGTGGCGGCGCGCAGGTAAGCGCCGAGCCGCGTCTTCTCGATCAGGAACCAGGTGGCCAGACACACCACCAGCGAGAAGATGACCACCCAGCCGCGATAGACGGGCAAGAACATGAAGCCGAGATTCATGCCGCCCTTGAGCTGGTCCGGAATGGCGTAAGGCAGGCCGGAGGAGCCGAAATAGTTCTGGAACACGCCCTGCACGATCAGCGCGATGCCGAAGGTCAGGAGCAGGCCGTAGAGGTGATCGAGCCCGGTCAGCCATTGCAGCATGGTCCGTTCCAGGATCATGCCGAAGATGCCGACGATGATGGGGGCCAGCAGCAACGCCCACCAGTAGTTGATGCCGCCGAGGTTGAGCAGGAAGTAGGCGACGAATGCGCCCATCATGTAGAGCGCGCCATGGGCGAAATTGATGATGTTGAGCATGCCGAAGATCACGGCAAGCCCGAGACTGAGCAGCGCGTAGAACGAGCCGTTGATCAGTCCCACCAGTAGCTGAGCGTATAGAGCCTGCATCGATCCCGCACCCGGTCCCTTCGGCGTTCCCCTGAAAGTCGCCCGCAGGCCATTAAGGCCTGCGGGCCGTTATCTTACTTCTTCAACAGCGCGCACTTGCTCTCGGAGAGCGGCGTGAAGGCCTGGTCGCCCGGCACCGTGCCGACGAGCTTGTAGAAGTCCCACGGTCCCTTGGACTCCGAGGGCTTCTTCACCTCGAACAGATAGGCGTTGTGGATGGTGCGGCCATTGGGCTGGATCTCGCCCTTGCCGAACAGATCGTCCTCGGTCGGCATCGACTTCATCTTCTCGACGACTTTGACGCCGTCATGCGAATTGCCGCCGAGCGCTTCCAGCGCCTTGAGGTAGTGGCGCACGCCCGCATAGACGCCCGCCTGCACCATGGTCGGTGGAGCGTTGTTCTTCATCTTGTCGGCGAAGCGCTTGGAGAAGGCCCGGGTCTTGTCGTCCATGTCCCAATAGAAGGTCTCGGTGAAGTTGAGGCCCTGCGCAGTCTCGAGGCCGATCGCCTTGACGTCGGTGAGGAACAACAGCAGCGCCGCGAGCTTCTGGCCGCCCTTGACGATGCCGAATTCGGCCGCCTGCTTGATCGAGTTGGTGGTGTCGCCGCCGGCATTGGCAAGGCCGATGATCTTGGCCTTGGAGGCCTGGGCCTGGAGCAGGAAGGACGAGAAATCCGGCGTGTTCAGCGGATGCTTGACGCCGCCGACGACCTTGCCGCCGTTGGCGGTGATGACGGCGGTGGTGTCGCGCTCGAGCGCTGCGCCGAACGCATAGTCGGCGGTCAGGAAGAACCAGGTGTCGCCACCGGCCTTCACCAGCGCCTGGCCCGTGGTGTGGGCCAGCATGTAGGTGTCGTAGGTCCAGTGCACGGTGTTGGGCGAGCACTGCGCGTTGGTGAGGTCGGAGGTCGCCGCGCCCGAGTTGATGTAGACGCCGTTCTTCTCCTTGACGACGTTGTTGACGGCGAGCGCCACGCCGGAATTCGGCACGTCGACGATGACGTCGACCTTGTCGACGTCGAACCACTGCCGCGCGATCGCGGTACCGATGTCGGGCTTGTTCTGGTGATCGCCGGAGATGATGTCGATCTTCCAGCCCTTCGCCGCAAGACCGGAATCTTCAACGGCCATCTGCGCGGCGAGCGTCGAGCCGGGACCGCCGAGATCGGCATAGAGGCCCGACTGATCGGACAGCGCGCCGATCTTGACGGTCTTGTCCTGCGCAAATGCGACGCCTGTTGCGGCGAAGGTGAGCGCGGTGGTCAGCAGCAATGACGCAATCGACCTGGTCTTCATGCAACGTTCCTTTTGAATTTTTCTCGTTGGCCGTTCTTCGGTTTGAGCACGATCTCTTCGGAAAACCGCTACACACTTTGTGCTAACGCGGCTCTCCCCATCCTGATCATGCTCTAGACACCGAGATAGGTGTGGAGCTTGTCCATGTTGGCGGCAAGCTCCGAATTGGAAAATCCGTCAATGATCTTGCCGTGTTCGACCACGTAGTAGCGGTCGGCGACGGTGGAGGCGAAGCGGAAGTTTTGCTCGACGAGGAGGATCGTAAAGCCCTCCTTCTTGAGCCGCGCAATGGTGTGACCGATCTGCTGGATGATGACGGGCGCAAGACCTTCCGTCGGCTCGTCCAGCATCAGGAAGCTCGCGCCGGTGCGCAGGATGCGCGCGATCGCGAGCATCTGCTGCTCGCCGCCGGACAGCTTGGTGCCCTGGCTGTTCAGCCGCTCCTTCAGGTTCGGAAACAGATCGAATATCTGCTCGAGCGGCAGTCCGCCGGCGCGGACCACCGGCGGCAGCAACAAATTCTCCCGCACGTCGAGGCTGGAGAATATCCCCCGCTCTTCCGGACAGAACGCGATGCCCATGCGGGCGATCTTGTCGGAGGTCGCGCGGATGATGTCCTGGTTGTTGAATTTGATCGAGCCGGCGCGCTTGCCGATGATGCCCATGATCGACTTCAGCGTGGTGGTCTTGCCGGCGCCGTTGCGCCCGAGCAGGGTGACCACCTCGCCGGCATTCACGTCGAAGTTGATCCCGTGCAGGATGTGGGACTCGCCGTACCAGGCTTCGAGGTTGCGGACCTGGAGGATGTTGCCGCCGGTCGCGGCCTTTGCCGGAGCTTCGGCCATCGCAGTCTCAGGCATGACCGGCTCCCAGATAGGCTTCCTTGACGCGCTCGTCCTTGGTGAGCTCGGCATAATGGCCCTGCGCCAGCACCTGCCCGCGCGTCAGCACGGTGATGATGTCGGAAAGGTTGGCGACGACGCTCAAATTATGCTCGACCATCAGGATGGTGTATTTCGCGGAGATGCGCTTGATCAGCGCCGCGATCTTGTCGATGTCCTCGTGGCCCATGCCGGCCATCGGCTCGTCCAGCAACATCATCTCGGGGTCGAGCGCGAGCGTGGTTGCGATCTCAAGTGCGCGCTTGCGCCCGTAGGGCATCTCGACCGCGGGCGTATTGGCAAACTCGCTGAGGCCGACATCGTTCAACAGCTCGCGGGCGCGGTCGTTGAAGCGGTTGAGCACGGACTTCGAGCGCCAGAAATCGAACGAGGAGCCGTGCTGGCGCTGGAGCGCGACTCGGACGTTCTCCAGTGCGGTGAGATGCGGAAATACCGCCGAGATCTGGAACGAACGAACGAGGCCCATGCGGGCCACGTCGGCCGGCGCCATCGCGGTGATGTCCTGGCCCTTGTACAGGATTTTCCCGGCAGACGGTTTCAGGAACTTGGTCAAAAGATTGAAGCACGTCGTCTTGCCGGCACCGTTCGGGCCGATCAGCGCGTGAATGCTCCCACGGCGGACTTTGAGCGCAACATCGCGGACGGCGAAGAAGCCCGCGAACTCCTTGGTCAAGCCTTCCGTTTCGAGAATGAACTCATCGGCCAAACAGATTTCCCCCTGCCCGCACGACGCGCTGGTCGCGCGTGGCTGTCCTTGTTTACTTCGGCTTTCCGGAGGCCTTGGAGCCTGTCCCGGAACGCCGCCTCCGGGCGCGGAATATGCCGGAGGTGACGGGGGTTAGGCAAGGCGGAAAGCTGAGCAGATCAGGCCTCCGGCTGGGATACAAATGCTCCCTTAGTCGGAGATGTTTTGATGCCGCCTGCCCGGCCTCCCGGTTCGCGAAAGCTCCGGTCATCAAGCCGTCGTTAACGGTCTTTCGTTCCCCGCGCCAGCCTTCATAGAAAATTTTCCCGCAACATGGATCATGTGCGGGCTTTTACATGCCGGGAATATTGTTTTGGATTTCTCAAGTGCTGCTCCCTCCGTCGTCAAGTCGATCCGGCAGCGTGATCTCCTGAACACGTGGCTGCGACTTTATGCGCGCGAGCAGATGGTGCCGGCAATCTGGGAGTATCAGCCGGCAAGACTCGAGGACGAGCTGTCCGATCTCATCTATTACACGGTGGACAGCTCAGCTCCGACGCCGCGGCTGACCATCCAGAGCGAAGGCACTCGCATCTCGCGCGCCTACGGACATACCGGCAAGGGCGTTCTGCTCGACGACTATATCGGGCCACGACTCGTGCCGTTCGTGATGCCGATCTATTACGAATGCGTCGCGCGCGGACTTCCGGTCTACAGCGTTGCCGATGTCGACGACATCTACGGCCGCGTCGTAGCCTATGAGCGCCTGCTGCTGCCGTTCCAGACCGACGGCAAGATCTGCCACGTCATCGCCTCGCTCAAGACCTTCTGCGAGGACGGCGGCTTCGAGATCAAGAATCTGATGCGCGGAAATGACGCGCTGCCACGCCCGAAGCTGCGCGCGGTGATCGACTGCGACCTGTTTCATCGTGCCCCCGGCCGCATTGCGGCGGCCGACGTGGTCGAGTTCGTCGATCAGCCCGGCGTCACCACCGAGATCATCGAGCTGAACTGACGCCCAGAGAGATCGGGCGTCGACCTATTTGGTCTTGACGTCCTTGGCATAGATGTCCGGCTTGAAGCCGACCAGCAGCTTGCCGCCGATCTCCAGCACCGGCCGCTTGATCATCGATGGTTGCGCTAGCATCAACGCCAGCGCCTTCTTCTCGGTGAGGCCTTCCTTGTCGGAATCGGGCAACTTCTTGAAAGTCGTGCCGGCGCGATTGAGCAGCGTCTCCCAGCCGACCTTGTCGCTCCACTGCTTGAGCTTGTCCTTCTCGACGCCCACCACCTTGTAGTCATGGAATTCATACGCGACGCCGTGGGTATCGAGCCAGGCGCGCGCCTTCTTCATGGTGTCGCAGTTCTTGATGCCATAGATGATGTTGGGCAAGACGTCCCCCGCGCATGCGTCGTATCGTGACCACGGCGTTGTACGAAACTCCGCGTCGCGCCACAATATTGCGAACGACGCCAACTCGCCCAACGGACATCCTATGCACGTCACCCACGATTCCGCAGCGGCCGCCTCGCCGACCATCGACTTCAACAGCTTCCTCGCGGTCGACATCCGTGTCGGCACCATCGTCGACGCAAAGCCGTTCCCGGAGGCGCGCAAGCCGGCCTTTCGGCTGTGGATCGATTTCGGACCTGTGATTGGCGTGCGCAAGAGCTCGGCGCAGATCACCGAAAACCACCCGCTCGAGACGCTGGTCGGACAACAGGTCGCAGCCGTCGTCAATTTCCCGCCGCGCCAGATCGGGCCGGTCGTCTCCGAAGTGCTGACGCTCGGTTTCCCTGATGCCGACGGCAAGGTGGTGCTGGTGCAGCCGAGCAAGCCAGTGCCGAACGGCGGGCGGCTGTTTTAGCAGCCGGGCCAGGCCATCGCCTCTCCGCGTTCGCAACCGAATAATCCTCCTCTTTTCCCGGCTCTGGCGGGTCGGACTTGACCAAAGTGCAGCTTGGCAATAAAAATGACTGATCGATCGTTTTTTATTTTGATCGACCTTTTTTGGGTCACACCCCGCCGACAGCTAAAACGATCGATCAGTCAGTTATTTACGGACGGTCAAGATGCCCAAGATCAGCGACAAGCAGCGCGAAGGCCGGCGGCAGCAGATTCTGGAGGCTGCCCTCACCTGCTTCGCCGAGGACGGTTTCCACCAGACCGGCATGGCCGACATCGTGAAGCGGTCGGGGCTGAGCCACGGCGCGGTCTATCTCTACTTCCAGAGCAAGGACGATCTGATCGAGGCGCTGGCCGACGACCGGCATCGCCGCGAGGCCGTTCTCAACTCTGTCGCACAAGGATCGGGCGATCCGATCGAAGGCCTGCGCGCGCTGGTCCGCGTCTACGCCCAATGGCTCTCCGACCCTGCCGGCGAAGCGCGGCGACGCGTCGGCATCCATGGCTGGGCCGAAGCGCTGCGCAACCGCCGCGTCCGTATCAGCGTCGTCGAAGGCATCGACATGCCGCGTGCCCTGATCGTGGCACTGGTCGAACGCGGCCAGCACGACGGGCTGATCAAGCGCGATCTCGGCGCCGACGCGATCGCGCGTGTGCTGATCGCGATCTTCCAGGGCTTTGTGCTGCAGAAGTGCTGGGGCGAGGATTTTGACGTCGAGGCCTGCATGGCGGCCGTTGCTGGCGTGATCGATGGCTTCCGCACCACGAAGCCGGACGTGAAGCGACGAACCAGAGCATGACCGATGTCCTGGATTCATGAACTCCTCGCCGGCGCCGGCGTCGGTCTGGTCGCAGGGTTGGCATCGGGCTTCACCGGCACGAGCCCGGGTGGCGGCCTCGTGATCTTCTCCGTGCTGCTGCTCGGGGCCGAGCAACACGTTGCCCAGGGCACATCGCTGATCACGCAAATCCCCCCAACCGGCCTCGCCGGCGCGCGCCGCTACTGGCAGAGCGGCAATCGCAGTCCGCTGCAATGGATCATTTGGATCGGCGCTGGATTTCTGGTCGGCGGCGTGGGCGGCGGCTATGCCGCGGCGTCGGTTTCGGACTCTGTTCTGCAATGGACTTACGTGGTCTATCTCGTCGCGTTGATCGCGCTTTTGATCCTGCGCCGCGAGCGCAAGGACGACGGCATCAAGGCCGGTGACGGCAATGAACTGCCCTGGCTGCCACTGCTCCTCATCGGCATGCTCGCCGGATTTTCCTCCGGCTTCATGGGCATCGGCGGCGGGCTCGCGATCACCGTCGGCCTCGCCGCGGGCCTGCGCGTGCCGCAACATCAGGCGCAACTTGTCAGCCTGATTTTCTCGGTGATCCCGACCAACATTCCGGCAGCCTGGATCTACTGGAGCAAAGGGCTGATGGTCGGCTGGCCGGCCATCATCGGCATCGTTGCCGGCCTGTGGATCGGCACCGACCTCGGCGCGCGCATGGCCAACGGCGTCAGCAAATCGGCGCTGCGCCGGGCCATGATCGCCCTCGTCTCGCTGATGGCGCTCTACATGGCGTACAAGGCGCTGAGCTGACCTCACGGCCGCTTCGGAATGTTCAGCCCGCGCTGCACCGCCGGGCGCGCCAGCCCGCGTTCAAGCCAGGCGCCGACCGACTTGAATTGATTGAACTCGACGAGATCGCCGGCGCCGTAAAAGCCGATGAGATTGCGCACCCAGCCCAGCATGGAGATGTCGGCGATGGTGTAATCATCGTCCATGAACCACTGCCGGCCGGAGAGATGCGTCTCCATCACGTCAAGCAGACGCTTGGCCTCGCTGACGTAACGATCGCGCGGTCGCTTGTCCTCAAAATCCTTACCGGCGAATTTGTGGAAGAAGCCGACTTGGCCGAACATCGGCCCGATGCCGCCCATCTGAAAATGCACCCACTGAATGGTCTGGTAGCGGCGCGCGGCGTCCTGCGGCAGCAGCTTGCCGGTCTTCTCCGCGAGATATTGCAGGATGGCACCGGACTCGAACAGCGGCAGCGGCCTGCCGCCGGGGCCATTGGGATCGAGGATCGCCGGGATCTTGCCGTTCGGATTGAGCGAGAGAAACTCCGCCGTCTTCTGGTCGTCCTTGCCGAAGTCGACGAGATGCACCTCGTATGGCAGCCCAATCTCCTCCAGCATGATCGAGACCTTGACGCCGTTCGGCGTCGGCAGCGAATAGAGCTGGAGCAGCTCGGGATGCTCGGCCGGCCAGCGCTTGGTGATGGGAAAGGCGGACAGATCGGACATCGGGACCCCGGCTGCGTTCGTGAGACGCCGCCTAATCTAGGCGAGACGGCGAACGGCGCAAGGCCGGGCAGTTGGCCGGATCATAATGGTCGGAGCAAATGGCTGGTTGCGTACACCACGTCGTGCTGCGCGCGCCGCTCGATGAAGAGCTGCCCGGTGACGAGAAGCGCCCCGGTGAAGACGAGCGCGAGCATCGCGGTCGCGAATTGACTGGCATCATTCATCGCGAGGAATTCTCCATAATCGGTTCGCACAGGGAACGCGGTCCGACCACAGGCAGTTCCTATATGCGTCAAATAAATTGCCGCTTTTTCCCGATCGATGGCCGTGCCGCGAGGCGTCTCAATAATTGATCTCCATCCGCAACCCGCGCGGATCGACCTCCTCGCCACCCACACGCTGCGTGCTGTCGCGTGCCGCGACCGCACAGGCGCAGGCGTCGATCAGATCGTCACGGCCGATGCCGGTGCCATGCCGCTGCGTCAGCCATTTTGGCAGGCGGGTGAAGCCGCGTTGCGCCAGGAGCGCGATGCGTTGCTCGCGGCCTTCCGCAGATGTCTTCCTGGCAAGCCGCACGCGGCCAGCGAGATTCCAGAAAATCAATTCCGGATGCGCTTCGCCGATCGCCGCCTGCCGCGCCGGCGTGATGATCGCATCGACGTCCCTGATCTTGTCCCTGATGTTCCAGAGCTGCGCCGACACACCCCTGCCCTTGCCCTCATGCTCCCAGTAGTGGCGATTGGCCGTCGCCATGTCGGGAAACGTCCAGAGGTCACGGCGCGCGCCGAGAAACACGGCGGGGCCAACGAGCTCGCGTGCGCGCAAATCGCAGGCCCGGTAGCCGCTCGGCTTCAATCCGATCGGCATGTCGATCATCGCGCGCGCATGCGGCATCGCGAGCAACCGCGTCAGACCGGGTGAGTAATCGAAGCCGTGCTCGCCGCGCTCGTCGATCCAGGCTGCGACCCAGCCAAAGCGAAACCCGTCGAGGCCGAGATAGTTGGACACGTCATACCGAATGAATTCGCGGTCAGCCTCCGACGGCCTGATAGGCCAGGCGCTTGAATTCGAAGAAGAACGGATTCCAGAAACCCATGTAGCGCTGGGCCATCAGCACGCCGGCGGTGTTGGCCTCCGGGCAGATCCACCAATGAGTGCCGGCGAGGCCGCCCCATTGGAATTCGCCAACGGAATTTGGCGGATCAAAGGGCGTCGGCGCGAAGGTGACAGCGCCGCCGAGACCAAAGCCCTTGCCGGGGATCGGCCCGAGATTGGCAAAGCGGATGGTCTGCCCCGATGGCAACTGGTTCGTCATCATGAGCCGCAGCGTGTCGGGCTTGAGCAGCGCATCCGAGCCCGGCAGCAGCGCGCGGACCAGCGCCAGCATGTCAGGCAAGGTCGAGACCAGACCACCGCCGCCCGACAGCCGCGGGAACGGCTGCCGATAGGCCTGCGGGTAAGGCAGATTGTCGGCCCGCGTCAGGCCCGGCTTCATGGGATCGAGCACGTCGGCGCCGTTGTAGAGCGCCACCAGCCTGCCCTGCTGCGCCTCCGGCACATGGAAGCCGGTATCGGTCATGCCCAGGGCATCGAAAATGCGCGCCTTAAGGAAGGCATCGAGGGATTTGCCCGACACCACCTCCACGACGCGGCCGAGCACGTCGGTCGCCACCGAATATTCCCAACCAGCGCCGGGATGATAGGACAGCGGCAGATCGGCGAGCTTGTCGATCATGTCGGCGAGCGGCGTCAGCGGATTGAGCACGCGCGCTTCGTTATAGCCCTTGAACAGCACCGTACCGGGATCGAAGATGCCGTAGCTGAGGCCGGAGGTATGGGTCAGAAGCTGGCGGATCGTGATCGGACTTTTTGCCGGCTCGACATCGGCAAGGCTCGTCGCGCCCTGCTTGAGCACCTTGCGGTTGCCAAGCTGCGGCAGGCATTTCTCGATCGGGTCATCGAGCCCGATGCGGCCTTCCTCGACCAGCAGCATGATCGCGCAGGTGACGAAGATCTTGGTGTTGGAAAACGCACGGAAGATGTGGTCGGGACGCAACACAGTGTTCGCCTCGCGATCGGCGAAGCCGACGCACTGCTGGTCGACGACCTCCCGGCCGCGCAGCACCGCCCAGGATACTCCGGGAATGATCTCCTGATCGACGTAGCGCTGCATCGCAGTCCGCGCGGCGGAAAAATCAGGTGTCCTGGCGTCCATGTGTCCCCCCAATGATGGTTGGGGATGGATATAGCGCGCTTTCGCTGGAAATGAAGACCGCCCCTGAAGGGCGATCATCCCTGCTTCATCAGCGCGGTGACGTGGAGCTGTCGCCGGATGCGCATGCCCTGCCGCTGGTACAGCGCGATGGCCGAGGTGTTGTTCGAAAACACGTGCAGGAACGGAATCTCGCCGCGCGCCTCGATCCGGCGCGCGACCGCCGCAAGCAGCGCCTGCGCGTAGCCGCGCCCGCGATAGTCGGGATGCACGCAGACGGCCGTCATCTCCACGAACTTTCCCGGCTTCATCCGCTCGCCGGTCATCGCGACCAGCTCGTTGCCGGCGCGGATGCCGAGGAATGTGCCGAGCTGGTGCGTCCGCGCGGCGAAAGGCCCGGGCTTGGTCAGTTCCGTCAGTGCCATCATGGCGGGAACGTCAGCAGCTCCCAGCGTGACGATCTCGGCATCGCGCAGCGGGCTGTCGGCGGGCGAGCCGATCATCTGCTCGCCGGTCTCGGCGAGCACGACCTTGAAGCCGGCGGGAACGTCGACCGGCTCGGGCGTGAACAGCGCGGCGACCTGCGAGCCCGACATCAAATCACCGAGCGCGGCGAAGCTCGCTTCCGACATGTCCACCATGTCGGCGAACGGCGTCATGTCCTGGGGATAGCGCAGCGCGCGCGCACCGCCCTCCGCCAGATGCTTCTGGCTCGTCGTCAGCGCGCTCCAGATCGGGCGATCCAGCAGCGCCTCATCGCGGTCAGACACCGGACCCTAGTCCTTGTCGAAGCTGACGATGACGGCGGCATTGGCGATGAGGATGGGGTCGTTGGCCACTTCCGTGGCCGAGGGAATCTCCAGCCCGCCCTTGACCGCGGTGACGGTCACGGTGCCGTAAGGCAGCTCCTTGGCAACGGCCTCCTTGTCCACGGCCTCCGGATTGGGCACGCCGATCGTGACATCGACGAACATGTCGTTCGCGGTCTTGCCGATCATCCGGAAAAACCCGAGGCTCGAATGCCGGATGGCATCGGACACCGCGCGCTTCGCTGCCTTGGTGGCGTCCCTGCCGTGAACGTCGACGCCCATGCCCATCTCGGTAACGCAGCGAACACGTGTCATGTTCATTCCTGTCAGTGCTGGAGTTCAGAGGGGCTGACCTTCTGCGATCCGCGCCTCCCGCACAAGCGCCTTTTCGCGCAGGAAATATGCACTGCGGTCCTCCTCCTGCGCGTTCACGACCGCGCGAATGCGCAGCAAATCCTTGCGCGCGACGAGGCCCACCACACGATGACTAGCGCGATCGACCACCGGCAAACGCCCGAGATCGGAGGCCACCATGAGATCGGCGACCCGGCCCAGCACGTCGTCGGGATGTGCCACCACGGCCGATGTGTCCGAGACGACGTCGTCGAGCGTTGCGGCGTGGTGATCGCCCTCGGTGCGCCAGCGCAGCACGTCAGCACGGGTCACCATGCCGGTGAGCCGTCCGTCGGCGGCGACCACGGGATAGGATTTGTGACGGCGCTGATCCGAGGTGAAGAACGTGACCGCTTCGTCGATAGGCATGTCGACGGGCAGCGTGTCGACTTTCGTGACCATGACATCGGCGGTGCGCATCAGCTCGAACGGATCGATCGCGTATTCGCGGGTGATGTGCTGGCCGCGGCGCGCGATCTTCTCGGTCAGGATCGATCGCTTCAGCAACAGCACCGTGACGGCGTGCGCCGCCCCGGTCGCCGCCAGCAACGGCAGCAGCATGTCGATATTGCCGGTCAGCTCGATGGCGAACATCACGCCGGTCAGCGGCGAGCGCATCGTGCCGCCCATCATCGCGGCCATGCCGACCAGCGCCCAGAATGATGCGCCACCTGGAAGCACAAGTCCCTCCATCCAGCCCGCCGTGCCGCCGAGGATGAGCAGCGGCGCCAGCACGCCGCCTGATGTGCCCGAACCCAGTGCGATCACCCAGATCGCGGATTTCACCAGCAAGAGCCGGATCGCCTCGTCGCGCACCATGTGGCCGGAGAGCAGATCGGCGATGACGTCATAGCCGACACCGAGCGCGCGCGGATCAATCAGTCCACCAAGGCCGACGATCAAGCCTCCGAGCATCGGCCACCACATCCAGTGCAACGGCAGATGGTCGAACAAATCTTCGATGGCGTAGAGCAGCCGCGTCATCAGTCCAGATTGCAGGCCGGCCACGATGCCGACGCCGATCGCAGCTGCGAGGCCCCACCAGGGAAGGTCCGGCCGTTCCGCGAACGGAAACAATGGCCCCGTCCCGAACAGCAGCGGACGCCAGGCGGCCGAGATCACGGCGCCGGTCACCACAGGCAGGAAGCTGCGCGGTTTCCATTCGAACAGCAATAGCTCGACGGCGAGCAGGACCGCTGCGATCGGCGTGCCGAAGATCGCCGTCATGCCGGCCGCCGCGCCCGCGACCAGCAGCGTCTTGCGCTCAGCGGCGGTGAGATGAAAACACTGCGCGAAGATCGAGCCGATCGCGCCGCCGGTCATGATGATCGGGCCTTCGGCACCGAACGGCCCGCCGCTTCCGATCGACACCGCCGAGGACAGCGGCTTCAGGATGGCGACCTTCGGCTGCATCCGGCTGCCGCCGATCAGGATCGCCTCGATCGCCTCGGGGATGCCGTGGCCGCGGATCTTCTCCGATCCGAACCGCGCCATCAGGCCGATCACGAGACCGCCGAGCGCCGGTGCCAGCACCATCCAGAGCCCCGGATGGGCGTTCGCCAGCGAGACGTTCTCGGTGCTGACATGGCCGAACCAGACCAGGTTGGTCACCAGCGCGATCAGCTTCAGCAGCACCCAGGCGGCCCCTGCCCCAAGGCTGCCGACCACCAGGGCCATGCCGATCAAGACCAGCACACGGCGGTCGGCGGTGAAGTCTCCGGGCTTGCCGCGAGGACGCGGGAGCCCGCCGGTGATGTCCAGGGTCTGGCGCATGAATTGCTCTATTCGGGAGGATTGCTCGCGCCAGCCAATATATCGTGGCACGATATATATCAAGGAATGGCAGGTATTCGCCGGCCTCTAGATCGGGCAGACCCTAAATCCCGGAAAGTGAGGCAAAAATCCCGTTGTGGCACATCCTTCGAGACGCCCGCTTTGCGGGCTCCTCAGGATGGTTCGTGTTCGTGGCGAGATGTCAAACCCTCATCGTGAGGAGCCCGCAAAGCGGGCGTCTCGAACCATGGAAGGCCTAGTCCCTCGTGACCTACTTCTCCCGCGCCCGCAACTCGTCGACGAGCACGCGCACATTCTCCGAATAATCGATCGGGATCGCGACCAGATGCACCCCGCCTTCCCTGAACGCCGCCTCCAGCGTCGGACCAAAGCTGTCGATGCTCTCGATGCGATGTCCCTTCGCGCCATAGGCCTTGGCGTAGAGGACAAAATCCGGATTGCCGAACGTCATGCCGTAATCGGCGAAATGATCGACGGCCTGCTTCCAGCGGATCATGCCGTAGGCGTTGTCCTCGAGCACCAGCACGACCAGATTGAGCTTGAGGCGGACGGCCGTCTCCATCTCCTGGCTGTTCATCATGAAGCCGCCGTCGCCGGCGACCGCGAGCACGCGGCGGTCGGGATAGAGCATGGCCGCCATCATCGCCGACGGCAGGCCGGCGCCCATGGTCGCCAGCGCGTTGTCGAGCAGCAGCGTGTTGGCGACGCGGGTGCGGTAGTTGCGCGCGAACCAGATCTTGTACATGCCGTTGTCGAGCGCGACGATGCCGTTCTCGGGGATGACCTGCCGGATGTCGTGCACGATGCGCTGCGGCGTCGGCGGCCAGCGCGCCTCGGTGGCACGGTCGGCGATGTGATTGAGAATCTCTTCGCGGAGCGGCAGCAACGCCGCCGCCTGCGGCAGCTTGCCTTCGAGCCGATCGGCGAGCAGCTCCAGGCTCGGGCCGACATCGCCGACGACCTCGGCATCAGGGAAATAGACAAGTTCAACGCTCGCCGGCGTGTAGCTGACGTGAATGACCTTCGGCCCCGACGGGCCCATGATGAAGGGCGGCTTCTCGACGGGGTCGTGGCCGATCGCGACGATCAGGTCGGCGGCGTCGATGGCGTCGTGGACGTAGTCGCGTTCGGACAGCGCCGCGGTGCCCATGTAGAGATTGGTGCCGCCGGGCACGGTGCCCTTCCCCATCTGCGTGGTGAAGAAGGGAATGCCAGTCCGCCGCACGAAGCTGGCGATGCCGTGGGTCGAGCGCGGCCGGCTGGTGGCAGCGCCCATCATCACCAGCGGACGCTTTGCGGCCAAAATCATCTCGGCGGCACGGTCGAGCGCGCCGCGATGGGCGACCGGGATCTCGATCGGATGAACCGGGATTACGGGGGCCGCAGGCACTTCGTCGCCGGCGATGTCCTCGGGCAATTCGAGATGCACCGGTCCGGGCCGCTCCTCCATCGCCACGCGAAACGCGTCGCGCACCACGGTCGGGATCGAGGAGGCGCTGACGATCTGCCGCGACAGTTTTGTCAGCGGCTTCATGGTCGCGACCACGTCCACGATCTGGAAGCGCGCCTGCCGGCTGCTCATGATCGGCTTCTGGCCGGTGATCAGGATCATCGGCATCCCGCCGAGATGCGCATAGGCCGCGCCGGTGGACAGGTTGAGCGCGCCGGGGCCGAGGGTCGAGAGACACACGCCGGGCTTGCCGGTCAGCCGCCCATGCGTCGCGGCCATGAAGGCGGCGGCCTGCTCGTGGCGGGTGAGGATCAACTGGATCTTCGAGGTGCGGAGCGATTCGACGAGATCGAGATTTTCCTCGCCGGGCACGCCAAAAATGCGATCGACACCCTCGTTCTCCAGCGCCGCGACAAACAGGTCCGATCCCTTCACTTTTTGGTCCTGCTTGCTCATGTCGCCTCCGCTTGCTGCTGTGCTCCCGTGTTCCACGGAAGCGATCGCATGGTAGCGGTCTGGGGCATATGCACAACTCACAATGAAGCGTAATCCGTCTTGCGTCGTGCATTCCTGCACGCGCTTCGCAGGATGGGTAGAGCGAAGCGAAACCCATCAACGCTTCCTCGCGCCGAAAACGATGGGTTTCGCAAGTGCTCTACCCATCCTACGGCCTCCCAGACACACCTTCGCATCCTCGCGGCGCATTTCGCCCGAGCTTTGCCTCGATACCTCACCCTCGATTGAAAGAGGGCGCAGGGAAGACCGGGTGCCGGCGGGCACCCGCGGTCCACTGTGCGAAAGGTGGCAACAAAGAATCTGCACAGCGGCATACAGGTGAAGCCAAACATCCGGCCTTCCCTGCGCAGTGGTTGGAACGGCGTATGTCGTGCTCTCCCCGGGGAGCGATGCACTATTGCCCCCGTCGCCTTGCGGATGGCTGATGCGCGTATCCGGTTGGACAGCACACATCACCGCAAGACTTGACGCACAGACCCCGGGCGTCAGGACGACACGATTTGGCCGTACGCGGACCCACACCTGTCGTTGGCACGGACGCTCTCGCTCACGGTCGCCCGCCCTGCGAAGCTTCTCGCGCCGATGTGCCCCACGCCCACCGCCGCCCAGCCCACGTTCGTGACGATCGCGATACGCCCCTCTTCCTTGGGCCGGGTTGCGGCGACACATACGCGATTTCCGAATTTCGGTAAAGTGGAATATTTTTGGCGCGCGGCGTTGACCGATGGTTTGGGTGTTTTGCCCGACGGGCAACGCAATATCTCGTAGCCTTAGATCTTACAGCCCCTCACAGCTTCGCCGCGGCAAAGATGCCGGATATCCAGTCGAGAAAGACGCGCAGGCGCAGCGCTAGCTGACGATTTTGCGGATAGAGCGCGGAGAGCGGCGTCGGCGACGGCGGATAATCGGCGAGCACCTCGACCAGCGCGCCGCTGGCGAGATCATCGGCGAAGCGATAGCGGGGCGCCTGCGCAAGGCCGAAGCCGAGCCGCGCGAGATCGGCCATGGTGTCGGAATTGTTCACGCGCACCCGGCTCGGCAGCACGACATGACGCAGCGCGCCGGCGACGGAAAATTCCAGCGGCAGCACGTCGCCGGTGCGCGAAGAGAGGAAGGCGACCATCTGATGCCCGTCGAGCGCATCCGGCGTCGCCGGCATGCCGTGGCGTGCGAGATAGGCCGGGCTCGCCACCGTGATCTCCGCGACCGTGCCGAGACGGCGCAGGATCATGCCGCTGTCGTCGGGCTGGCCAGACCGGATCACGCAATCGATGCCTTCGCGCACGAGATCGACCAAGCGGTCGCCCTGCCCGATCTGCAATTCGAGCTGCGGATGGCGCGCCAGGAATTCCGGCAGATGCGGCAGGATGAAGGTGCGGGTCAGCAAGGGATGCGCGTCGATGCGGAGCAGGCCGCGGGGTTGCGCATCCCGCATCGCGGCTTCCGCCTCCTCGACCTCGGCGAGGATGGCGACGCAGCGGCGGTAAAAATCCTCGCCGTCGAGCGTCGGCGTGACGTGCCGCGTCGTCCGCTCCAGCAAGCGCGCACCGAGGCGCGCTTCGAGCCCGCGCAAGACCTCGCTCGCCGTTGAGCGGGGAATGCCGAGGTCGGCAGCCGCAGCCGTAAAGCTCCGGCGCTCGACGAGGCGGACGAACAGGCGCATGGCGTCAAAGCGGTCCATGGTCGATTGTTCACCACAACCGACAAGTGATGGCAAGTATTGGGTGATTATCCGGACACAGCGACCAGCTATTCTCGCCCTCATCAACATCGAGGAGAGCCGCCATGACCAACCAACATCAGCGCTCCGCCATCGTCACCGGAGGCTCCCGCGGCATCGGCGCGGCGATCGCCCGCCGGCTGGCGCAGGACGGGATTGCGGTTGCGATCAACTATGCCAGCGGCCGCGATGCCGCCGATGCGCTCGTGGCCGAGATCGAGGCCGCAGACGGACGCGCCATCGCCGTGCAGGCAGACCTCGCCGATCCGGCAACGCCGGCGCGGCTGTTCGATGCGGCCGAGCAGGCCTTCGGCGGCGTCGACATCCTCGTCAACAATGCCGGCATCATGGAGCTCGGCCCGCTCGCCGAGGTGACCGACGAAGCGTTCGCGCGACAGACGTCGATCAACCTCGACAGCGTGTTCCGCTCCTTGCGCGAAGCAGCGCGGCGGCTGCGCGAGGGCGGCCGCATCGTCAGCTTCTCCTCCAGCGTCATCGGCCTCTACCAGCCCGGCTACGGCGTCTACGCCGCGACCAAGGCCGCGATCGAAGCCATGACGCACATCCTCGCCAAGGAGCTCGGCGGCCGGCAGATCACCGTCAACGCTGTCGCGCCCGGCCCGGTCGAAACCCGGCTGTTCCTGGAGGGCAAGAGCGAGCAGCAGGTGCGCGCCATCGCCGCCATGAACCCGTTCGGCCGCCTCGGCCAGCCCGACGACATCGCAGGCATCGTCGCCTTCCTCGCCGGCCGCGACAGCGGCTGGGTCAACGGCCAGATCATCCGCGCCAATGGCGGCGTGATCTGACCACCACACACAAAAGAGAGAACCATCATGCCGTTCGTCAACATCAAGATCCCGCAGGCCGCGCTGTCGCGGAGCCAGAAGACGGAGATCGTGCATAACCTCACCGCGCTGTTCGTCCATTATTTCGGCGAAGCGGCGCGGCCGCACACGATGGTGCTGATCGAGGAGGTGCCCGACGGCGGCTACGGCCGCGCCGACGAGGTGTTCGTGGTTCCCGAGGCGTATCGCGCCGGCGACGTCGTTACTTCAGCTTCAGACTGAGCTCGGTGCCGCCCTTGAGCGGCAGCGTCATCGAGACGAAGCCGTTCTCCGGATCGCGGATGAAGTCGAGATAATCAGGTTCGGCGTTGTCGTTCATGACATAGCGGCCGACCTGAAGCTGCGGCACCACGATCTCGATCACCTCGCGCGCGAGCGAGGGACCTCCTTCGCCCGGCCAGCCGTCGATCAGGACAAAGTCGACGGGGCCGCCGAGATCGCGCAGCGTCTGCCGCGAATCGCCTTGTCGGATCTCGGCATAGTCGGCAAGACCCGCCTCGGCGAGATTGCGCCTCGCGGTCTCGACCTTGGCCGGCACGATCTCCGAGCCGATCACGGTGCCGCCGCCATTGTCGCGGATGGCGGCCGCGAAATACAGCGTGGACATGCCGACCGATGTCGCGAACTCCGCCACGCGCTTGGCGCGCAGGCCGCGGCAAAGCAGGTAGATCAGTTCGCCCTGCTCGGGATGGATCGAAAAGCCCTGCTCGGCATAGGCGTGGGGATCGCGGCTGCCAGAGGCGCCGCGCGGCCCGCCGCCCGATGGCCGCTGCCGCGCGCCTTGCAGGCGCGCGATGACGGCGTTGACGCGCGGGTCCTGGATTGGGCTGTGAGGCCGATCGTTCATCTGCGGCCTCACTTGCCGAGGATTTCCGCCGCGGCACGATCCAGGATCGCAGCGATCCGGCGTGCTTCGGCGGAGTCGCTGCCGTGCTTGGTGCGCAGCGCGCGCTTGAGATTGTGGCGGGCACGGTGCAATTCGTCCGAGGCATCCGCGTCGAGATCGCTGATGCCGGCAAAGGCCTCGCGCACCTCGTCCATGCGGCGTCCGATCCGCGACAGCGCCTGAAGGATGGCGTCAGCGGTCGCGCGGTTCTCGGCCAGATGCGCCTCGCCCTGCGGCGTGATGCTGTAGAGCTTTCGGCCGCCATCCTGCTCGACGCGCGCGTGGCCGACCTCCTCAAGATAGGTCAGCGCCGGATAGATCACGCCCGGGCTCGGCGTGTAGAAGCCGTCGGAGCGCTCCTCGATGATCTTGATCAGCTCGTATCCGTGCCCGGGATTTTCGGCGAGCAGCGCCAGGATGACGAGCTGGAGGTCCTGCGAGGACAGCCGCCGCGCGCCGGGGAAATCATCCCCGCCGCGCCCGAAAAAACCGTGCCCGCCGCGGCCGAAGCGCCGACCGCCGCCATGCCGGCCCATGGCGAAGTGGGCGAAGTGCCCGAAGTGGAAATCTCTGTGGTCTCGTCCGTGGCGCATATCGTACGTCCTTTTGTAAAACATATCTTACGATATAGTTTGCGATAGTCCAGCCGCAACCCACAAATCCGTGATCGGCCGCCGCAACGCGCCGGTCCCGCCGAGGCCGGCGTGGCCGCTCGCGATTACTCCGCGGCTTGGCTGTGAGGAACGCCCTGCTCGACCTCGAGCTGGAGAATGTCGTTGAAGCGGTTGAAGGCACCGCAGAGCGCGATGCGCCAGGTCAACTCGACGATCTGGGCTTCTGAAAAATGCGCACGAAGACGGCCGAAGATC
Organism: Bradyrhizobium genosp. SA-4 str. CB756; assembly: GCF_000473125.1. NCBI lineage: Bacteria > Pseudomonadati > Pseudomonadota > Alphaproteobacteria > Hyphomicrobiales > Nitrobacteraceae > Bradyrhizobium > Bradyrhizobium genosp. SA-4. Next base: position 3,761,966 of record NZ_KI421499.1, read on the forward strand.
TCGTCGCGCGTCCTGTTCCAGTTGTTGGTGACGGCGATGGAATATTCGACGACGAGCTTGTCGAGTTCATCGAGCTCGGGATGATCCTTGTAGTCGAGAAGGTGAGCGGCGCCCTGCTCCGAAACGCCCTGTACCGCCAGCTTTGGCGCGTGGTGCGAGACGCAGTAATCGCATTTGTTGAGCAGCGAGACCGTGACCAGTGCCAGCTCGAGATGGCGCTTCGATATGTTGCCTTCCTCGGCGAGATCGACCAGCAGCGACCACATGTGCTTGAAGATCGGCGCGCGGTGGGCCATGACGCCGGCCTGGTTCTCGAACGCACCGTAGGTCGTCATCTTGTCCCACAGCGGCCTCAGCATCTCCGGCAGATCGTCCCTGGCCTTGATTGAAACGCGCGACATGGCAATTCATCCTTCGTTGGAACGCGCATCCTGCCATAACGGCTCGCCTCGCGTATCGGACGCGATCGCATGACACCCAGGACATTTGAAGCACGCTGCCTCCGCCTGCCCGCCGTCACCAGGGTGGTGCAGTGGGAAGGCACGTCCGTGTTCAAGGTTGGCGGCAAGATGTTCGCGCTCGGCGGCGGCTTTGCCGCGCGCTCCGGCGGCTACATGTTCAAGGTCTCGAACATGGCCTACGCGATGCTGATCGAGCATGGCCTGGCACGCCCGGCGCCTTATCTGGCGCGGGCGAAATGGGTGCAGCTCGTCAGCAACAACGCGCTGCCGGATGCCGAGCTCGCGGCGTATCTGGCGCAGGCCCATGCCTTGATCGTCGCAAGGCTCTCGAAGAAGCTGCGCAAGGAGCTTGGGCTTGCGTCGCCGCAGACCGGGCCCGCATGACGATCTCCGCGTGCAGCCGACCGGCCACGCCCGGCGACATTGAGCTTTCATCCTTCCCCGATATACTGACCATCGTGGATTCGAATTAGGAAGCCGGCGTGGCGATTGATCTGAAGGCGGTCGAGCAACTCGCTACCGATCAATCTTCGCTCAAGGCGGCCGCCGGACTCGCCAAGCCTGCCAAATGGTCCGGCGTCGGCGGAAGCCAGGATGGCGCGCTGATCTGGGGTGAATGCGCAGGCTCCGGCGCCAACCCGTACCGGGTGATGGCCGATCTCCGCGACCTCGGCAACAAGTGCACCTGCCCGTCGCGCAAATTCCCCTGCAAGCATGTGCTCGGCCTGTTGTGGCTGAACGCGGAATCGATCGTGCCGTTTGCGCCCGCCGAGACGCCGGCCTGGGTCAGCGACTGGCTGGGCCGCCGGCGCGGCACATCCGCCGCCAAACCGGCAGGCGCCGCCGCTCCGGCCGGCGAGAAGGATTTGCGCGCCGCGCGCACTGCCGAACCTGAAGCCGCCGAAGACCCGAAGGATGCAGCACGGCGCGAGGCACAGGCAGCCAAACGCAACGAGGAGACCGAGCGCGCCATCCTCGATGCGCTTGACGCACTCGAGCAATGGATCGGCGATCAACTCCGCCTGGGCTTGTCCGGCTTCATCGACGATGCGACCGCGCGATGCCGGCGCATCGCCGCGCGGCTGGTCGACGGCAAGGCCGCGGTGCTGGCCGGACGGATCGACGAATTGCCGGCGCGCCTGCTTGCGCTTGCCGCAGGCGACCGTCCGCGCGGCGCGGTCGTTGAGCTCGGCAAGCTGGTTCTCTTGGCCCGCGCCTTCCGCGCGGCGTCACGCGATGCCGAGATCCGGCGCGCTGTCGCATCGTCGGAGACACGCGAGACGGTGCTGGCCGATCCGCAAGCGCCGCACGTGAACGGACACTGGGAAGTGCTGGCTGAGCAAGTGCAGACGCGGCGCGACGGCCTGGTCTCGCAAACCACATGGCTGCTCAATCTCGGCGCGGCCGGGCCACGATTTGCGATGCTGCTCGACTTCTTCCCGGCGAGTGCCGGACGGCGCGGCTCGGTGTTTACGCCCGGCGAACGCTTCCAGGCGGAACTCGTCTTCTATCCGTCGCAGCAGCCGCTGCGCGCCCTGCTGGTGCGGCGCGACGCTGCGGAGGAGACCCTCACGCACGAATGGCCCGCGCCGGATGAGACGCTCTCCCACGCATTGACGCGCCCTCTGCTGGCAGAGCCCTGGACAATCGATGTTCCGCTGCTGCTGCCGCAGGGACGGATCGCGCGCGATGATGCTGGGCACGCATGGTGGCGCTCTGCGGACGGCACCGACACCTTGCCTATCACCGGCAGCGCGGCGGGTTTGCTGGCCGGCACAGAGCTGACGCGCACAGCTGCGATCTGGTCGGGCAATCGCCTCACGATCCTCGCCGCGCAGACCCCCTGGGGCAGGATCGCCGGCCATGACTGAAGCGATCAGAGCTGAAGCGATCACAGCCGAAGCGATCTTCGAGGCCATGGGCGCGGTCGTGACGCGCTGGACCATGGGCTCGGCCGCCGCATCCGCCGCGTCGTTCTGGAACGCCGAGCTTGGCGACGATCCCGTCGAGGCCGAGCTGCGACTGCTCGCTTTGTCGGGGCAGTTCCTCGGTGCGACCGTGACGACCGAGCCGTCGTCGGCGCTGCGCGTATTGCCCGACATTCCCGCGCTCGCGCTGCCGACTGTGCCAGAGACATTGCGGCCGCTGGTGCGCCGGATCCTTGCGGCGAGCAAGGATGCGGCTTCCAGAACCGAAACCGTCCATTTCCTCGCCGCGCGCGGCTGGACGACGCATCCTGCCGACTGGATGCCGGACGCGAACGACGATGATGCGCCCGACGTCTATGCCGCCTGGCGCGATTGGGCCGCATCCACCGCAGCGGGTGCGACGACGCGGCGACAGACCGGCGACCAGCTCACCGCGGAGAATTGGGAAGACTTCTGGCCGGCCGCGCGCAAGGCCGCATTGATCGGGCTCAGGCGGCGCGATCCATCTGTGGCACGGGTGCTGCTCGAAGCAAAACTCGGCGGCGCGAATGCCGATGTGCGGCTGCGCCTGTTGGCGCTGCTGTCGGAGCGATTGTCCGGCGACGACGCTGCCTTTCTCGAGGAGCTCGCGGCCAACGATCGCGCGCCGAAGATCAAGGCGCTTGCAACATCCATGCTTGCACGTCTCGGCCATGGTCCTGCAGCAGGCGAGGATATTGCGGAGCTCGCCGGCTTCTTCTCGGTGAAGATGAAGGGGCTGCTGCGCCGCTCCCGCGTGGTCCACATCGAAACTCCGAAGACACCGGCGCAGTGGCAGCGGCGGAAAGCCCTGCTCGACGGCACCGATCTGATGTCATTCTCGGGCACGCTCGGTCTCAGTCCGCAGGATCTGATCGCCGCGTGGGACTGGAACGTGGACCCGGCAGCCGACGCGGGGCTGATCAAGTTGATTTTGGAGACCGGTACCGATGCACAGCTCGCGCAGGCAGCCGGAATCGTCAGCCAACACGATGCAACCGGTCTCATCGTGGCGCTCGCACCCCGACTTGCGCCCGCCGAGCGGGCAGGATTTGCGGCAGCGGGTTTGCGCACACACGGCATCGGCTTCGAGATGGCGCAGGTGATCGCCGGCGCTGCCGCGCGCCTCGACGATCCGCTGTCGGCGCCTGCCGGCGCCAAGCTGCTGGCCGAGCTTCAGCGCGATGATGCAAAGCCATCCGATCATGTTGCGGAACTTCATGCGCTGGGGTTGCTGGCCTCGCGCACGGCGGCGCAGCAGACCCTGCAGCGCCTGACCGGCGCAGGCCTGCTGCAGGGCGACCCGCGCCTCGACACGCTGCGGCTCAACGCCGCTTTGGACGATGATGGAGAAAACCCATGAGCGAGAAACTACGGTTGCCCGCCGAGGAAAGCTTTGCGGCCGAGCTGACGGCGCTCGCGGCCGGCGACGGCCATCGTCCGCCGGGCTGGGCCCTGTCGCCGCGCCAGGTCGTGACCTATCTGATGGGCGGCAAGGCAGCCGACGGCACGGCGATCACGCCCAAATATGTCGGCGACAAGCGGCTGATCGAGACCGCCGTCGCGACGCTGGCAACCGACCGCGCGCTGCTGCTGCTCGGCGTACCCGGCACGGCCAAGTCGTGGGTCTCCGAGCATCTTGCCGCCGGCATCACCGGCGACTCCACGCTCGTGATCCAGTGCACCGCCGGGACCGACGAGAACCAGATCCGCTATGGCTGGAATTACGCCCAGTTGCTCGCTCACGGGCCGAGCCGCGACGCGCTGGTGCCGACTCCGCTGATGCGCGCGATGGAAGGCGGCAAGCTCTGCCGGTTCGAGGAGCTGACGCGGATGGGCAGCGACGTGCAGGATACGCTGATCACCGTGCTGTCCGAGAAGATGATGCCGATCCCGGAGCTCAACACCGCCGTCTATGCGCGGCGCGGCTTCAACATCATCGCAACCGCCAACAACCGCGACAAGGGCGTCAACGAGCTGTCCTCCGCGCTCAAGCGCCGCTTCAACGTCGTCGTGCTGCCGCTGCCCGACAGCGCTGCGGAAGAAGTGTCGATCGTCGTCAAGCGCGTCAGTGAGATGGCGCAGAACCTCGATCTGCCGGCACCGAAGAACGTCGCCGAAGAAGTCGCGCGAGTGGTCGCGATCTTCCGCGAGCTGCGTTCGGGCTCGACCGAGGACGGCAAGGTCGCGCTGAAATCTCCGTCCGGCGGCCTGTCGACAGCCGAGGCGATCGCGGTCATGGTTGGTGGCATCAGCCAGGCGACCTTCTTCAACGACGGCAAGCTGACGCCGGAAACGCTGGCCAGCAACATGATCGGCGCGGTGGTCAGGGATCCTGTACAGGATACGGCCGTGCTCGGCGAATATCTCGAGACCGTGCTGAAGAAGAAGCGCGGCTTTGAAGGCTATTACGCCTCGCTGACCGATCTGATCTGACACCATGGCCGGCGATGTTCACCTGTTCGGCATCCGGCACCATGGGCCCGGATCGGCCCGGCGGCTGGTGGAAGCGCTCGATGCGCTGAAGCCGATCGCGGTGCTGATCGAAGGGCCGTCGGATGCTTCCGAGCTGCTGCCCATGCTTGCCGACCCTGATATGGTGACGCCGGTGGCGCTACTGACCTATGCCGAAGACAATCCGGCAAATGCGAGCTTCTTTCCCTTTGCGGAGTATTCGCCGGAATATCAGGCCACGCGCTGGGCGGTGCGTCACCGCGCAGCACTGCGGTTCATCGACCTGCCGGCATCCGACCGGCTGGGCGTCGCGGCAAGCGAGATCGCGGAGGAGACCGCGACGAAGGCCGATGACGATCCCATCAGCTATGACCCGATCGGGGCACTCGCGACCGCCGCCGGCTATGACGACGGCGAGTCCTGGTGGTCCGATGTCATCGAGGAAAATCCCGCATCGGGGCCCGTGTTCACCGCCGTTGCGGATGCGATGACGGCATTGCGCGCCGAGGCAAAACTGCTCACCGCCCGAGAGGCCGCGCGCGAAGCCCATATGCGGATCGAGATCGCCAAGGCAACGAAGGAGTACGGTGGTGCTATCGCGGTCGTCTGCGGCGCCTGGCACGTGCCGGCGCTGGCCGAGCGTCGCAGCCTTGCGGCCGACCGCGAAGTGCTCAAGGCCCGGCCGAAGACGAAGATCAAGGCGACCTGGGCGCCGTGGACGGCCCCGCGCCTGTCGCGCGCGAGCGGCTATGGCGCGGGCGTGGTCGCGCCCGGCTGGTGCGCGCATCTCTGGGATACCCGCGACGGCGACCGGGCCTCCCTTTGGCTCGCCAAGGTAACGCGCGTGCTACGCGAGCGCGGTCATTTCGTCTCGACTGCTTCGGTGATCGAGGCGCAGCGTCTTGGCGTCGCGCTCGCGGCACTACGCGAGCGGCCCTCGCCCGGATTCGAGGAGCTGCGCGAGGCAGCGATCGCCTGCCTGTGCAACGGCGAGCGCGCCATGTGGAACGACGTCGCGGCCGAGCTCCTGGTCGGCGCGGGTGTCGGATCGATCCCGTCGGCGACACCGCTGGCGCCGCTCCTGGACGATCTCCAGCGCCAGCAAAAGGCAACGCGGCTGAAGCCGGAAGCGCTCGAGCGGCCGCTGACGCTCGATCTGCGCAGCGAAAGCGGGCTGATGCGTTCAACGCTGCTGCACCGTCTGGGCGCGCTCGATGTGCCATGGGGACGATTGACGGACGCTGGCCGCAGCCGGGGCACGTTCCGCGAGAACTGGCAATTGCGCTGGGAGCCCGAATTCGCGGTGCGGCTGGTCGAGAACCTGCTCTACGGCTCCACCATCGCGGAAGCGGCCGCCGGCCGCCTGATCGAGGCGATGGGCAAGGAGGCGGACCTCGGCGCCCTCGCGAGCCTTGTGCGCAACGCCATGATCGCCGATCTGCCGCGCGCCACCGAGTCCGGCATCGCTGCCCTGGAGACCAAGGCAGCCCTCACCAGCGACGGCCAGTCGCTGCTCGGCGCACTGCCGCCGATGGCCGACATCCTGCGCTACGGCGAGGCGCGCGCCGGCACCGTCGAGCATCTGACGGCCCTGATGCCGCGGATCGTGGTGCAGGCGGCGCTCGCTTTGCCCTACGCCGCACGCAACCTGGATGTTCCGGCAGCAAGCAAGCTGCGCGGTGCCATCCTCGCAGCCGATGCCGCGATTCAACTGGCCCAGCTCGAAGCTGACATCGTCGGCAAATGGCGCGAGGCGTTGACGGCCGTTCTGCACGATGACCAGACCACCCGGCTGATTGCCGGTACCGCCGCGCGGTTGCTCTATGAAGCCGAGTTGCTGGCCGCCGATCACACCGCCGACCTGCTCGCGCGAATGCTGTCGCCCGGCACGCCGGTTCCCGAGGCCGCGGGTTTCTTCGAAGGCTTCTTCGAGGGCGCAGGTCAGCGGCTGATCCACGACGCGGCGTTGCGCGGCGCGGTGGACGGCTGGCTGCTGTCACTCGACGATGAAGCCTTTACCGGCAGCCTGCCGCTGTTCCGCCGAGTCTTCTCGGCACTGGACCGCAACGAGCGCAGGCGCTTGATGGATGCCTTGTTTGCGCGGAGCGCTGGTGGCGCGAAGGGATATCGGCTCATCCCGGATGCGGCAGCCATCTGGCTGCAGCACGCGGCCCGCGTGATTGCACTGCTCAACTCCGGAGCTCCACGATGAGCCAGACAGACGAGCGCAACCGCCGCTGGACGCTGGCTCTCGGCGTCGATGTCGACGACGCGGGAAACACGATCACGCTGTCAGACAGCGATCGCCGCATGTCGGAGGCCCTGACCGCGCTCTACGGCAACGGCGACGACGCGCCGAAGAAAGGCCGCGGCGGTCTCGGTGGCTCGGCACCGCGCGTTGCCAAGTGGCTCGGCGATATCAGGGAGTTCTTCCCTGCCCCCGTGGTGCAGGTGATCCAGAAAGACGCCTTCGAGCGCAAAGGACTGCGCCAGATGCTGCTCGAGCCCGAATTTCTCGCAACCGTCGAAGCGGACGTGAACCTGATCGCCGACCTCGTCGCGCTGCGCGGCGTGATGCCGGAGAAGACCAAGGACACCGCACGAATTGTGATCGCAAAGGTGGTGGCCGAGCTGATGGAGCGGCTCGAGCGGCGCACAGCTGACGCGATCCGCGGCGCGCTGAACCGTTCGCTGCGCACCAGTCGCCCGCGCTTCGCCGACATCGACTGGCCGCGCACCATCAAGGCCAATCTGCGCCATTACCAGCCAGAGCATCGCACCGTGGTACCGGAACGGCTGATCGGATTCCTGCGCCAGCAACGCCGCATCGTCGATCTCGACGAGGTGATCCTGTGCGTCGACCAGTCGGGATCGATGGCAACCTCCGTCGTCTATGCTTCGATCTTCGCGGCGGTCATGGCCTCGCTGCCGGTGGTCGCGACCAAGCTCGTCTGCTTCGACACCGCGATCGTGGACCTGACGGAAGAGCTCGCCGATCCCGTCGAAGTGCTGTTCGGCGTCCAGCTCGGCGGCGGCACCGACATCAACAGCGCGGTCGCCTACTGCGAGGAGCGCATCGAGCGGCCGTCCAAGGCGCATCTGATCCTGATCACTGATCTCTATGAAGGCGGCAATGCGGATGCGCTGGTTGACCGGCTGGCCCGGCTTGCAACGCGCGGGATCAACGTGATCGTGCTTCTGGCCCTGACCGACACCGGCCGCCCCTCCTACGACCCCGTATTGTCTGCGAGGGTCGCCAGCCTCGGCATTCCCGTCTTTGCCTGCACGCCGGATCAGTTTCCAGATCTGATGGCGACAGCGCTGAAGCGCGAGGACATCGCCGGCTGGGCCGCCGACCGGGATATCAAGCTGATCCGGCCCGTAAGCGATGTGAAGACGACGCAAAGCCTCTCCAGAACGTGATGGGATGATCCTCATCCTCCCACTGGCGCCATGCTGCACCGCAACTAGCTCAATGGAAAGTCCATTCCAGATGGAGACTTTCCATGACCAAATCCAGCACGGCATCCGCCAAGACCCATCGCTATGAGCTCATGCATGGCGAAGACGCCGACTTCGTCGCCTATCAACGCCGGCGCGAAGACGGCAACTGGCAGACCTTCGCGACGTGGATGATTCCGCGCGCGCCCTGCTAGATCGGAGACGCGCTCGTCTTTCATCCTCGCGTCGGAGGCGGCATTCGCCTCGGGCCGCCCTCACCTGGCGCGTTAATTAGCGCTTCTTTGCGTCGTCCGCTTGCGTCGCGCGCAGTAGATTGTCGCGCAAGCGGCTCACCGTCTGCTGCACCACTGGAAACTCGTCGCCGAGGCCGGTCGCCTCGATCAGGGACCCGCCGAGATCCTGCTCAATCAGCTTGCGCCCCGCCGGCGTTAGGCTCAGGCGCACCTGCCGTTCGTCGGCGGGATCGCGGTGCCGCTTGATCAGCCCCATCTGCTCGAGCTTCTTCAGGATCGGCGTCAGCGTGTTGGATTCCAGAAACAGCTTCTCGCCGAGCGCGCTGACGGTCAGCTCGTCCTGGTCCGACAGCGCCACCATCGCGATGTACTGGGTGTAGGTCAGCCCGACCTTGTCCAGCAGCGGCTTGTAGGCGCGGCCGAAGGCGAGATTGGCCGAATAGACCGCAAAGCACAGGAAATTCGACAGTTTTCGCCGCTTTTCGGCGGCTTTGGGGGTACGGGCCATGGGGAACCTCCGCAATTCGTGATCTCGCAACCCATATAAATCGCATCCGATTAAATCGGAAGAGCTTGACCGGTCCGGGCATGGGGTCTGTTTCAACGCGCATACGATTAGATCGTATCCGATCTATATTCACCCGAAAGGAATTCCGCCATGTCGACCGCTGCCAAGCTCCTCTTCACCGGCAAGACCCACGTCACCTCCGGCGCCGACGGTACCGCGCACTCCAGCGACGGGTCGCTCGACATCAAGCTGGCGCAGCCGCATCCCGCCGCCGAAAACCTGTTCGCCGCCGCCTGGTCGGCCTGCTACCTCGGTGCGCTCGGGCTCGCCGCCGCCCAGCGCAAGGTCAAGCTGCCGAGCGAGCCCTCGGTCGACACCACGATCGACCTCAACAATGCGAACGGCGCCTTCTTCCTGCGTGCCCGGCTCGATGTCAGCGTACCCGGCGTCGACCACACGGTTGCGCAGGAGCTGATCGAGGCCGCGCACGGCATCTGCCCCTACTCCAAGGCGGTTCACGGCAACATCGAAGTGACGACGACACTCGTCTGACACACCACGACGCGGCCCGGCCTGCGCCGGCCGGGCCCGCGCGGTTCAATTCATCCCGTCAACATCAGGAGCCGACCATGGGCCATCGCCTTTCCTCAGCCGTGCGTGTCCTTGCCAGCGCGGCTGTGCTCACCGCCAATCTTCTCACCCTGCCCGCGGCGGCGCAGCCGTCCGGCGTCACGCGCACGGATTTGCAGCGCCACGATCTCAGCGCGTCCGGTCGCGAGGCTGTGCAGGTCCGCGTCGACCTCGCCCCCGGCGTGGCGTTCGGACGGCACACCCATCCGGGCGAAGAGATCATCTACGTGCTGGCGGGCGCCATCGAATACGATGTCGAGGGCAAGCCGCCGGTGACCTTGAAGGCCGGCGACGTGCTGTTCATCCCGGCCGGCACGGTGCATGCCGCGAAGAACGTCGGCGCGGTGCCTGCGAGCGAGCTTGCGACCTATATCGTCGCGAAGGACAAGCCGCTGCTGACGCTGACAAAGTAACTCCGATTGACTGGAAAACGATATCTGACTAAAGTCAGATATCATGCTCGACCCCGTCTCACGCGTCCGCCGCTTCAACCGTGCCGTCACCTCCGCCGTCGGCGCGCTCGACACCTCGTTCCTGGGTCGCGGGCGCGCGCTCGGGGCCGCACGCGTGCTCAACGCAATCGGGCACGGGCGTTCGGATGTCGCTGAGATCCGCGACTATCTCGGCCTCGATTCCGGGCTCATGAGCCGGCTGCTGCGCAGCCTCGAGGACGAGGGACTGGTCGAGACCAATGCCCACGCGGACGATGCACGCCGGCGCGTCGCCACACTGACGCGCGCGGGCCGGCGCGAGTTCGCAGCATATGAAGCGCTGTCGAACACGCAGGCCGAGGGCTTCCTCGCCCGGCATTCGCAGCGCGAGGCGCTGCTCGCGGCGATGGACCTGATCGCCTCAGCCCTGACGCAGGAGCGCGTCACGCTGGACGAGATGGATCCGCAGAGCCAGGAGGCGCGCTACTGCCTCGGCGAGTACTATGCCGAGCTCGGCCGCCGCTTCAAGCAGGGCTTTGATGTCTCGCTGTCGCGCGATCCCGACGCAAAAGACATGCGCCGCCCGCACGGCAGCTTCATCGTCGCGATGTCGGACACGCTGCCGATCGGCTGCGTCGGCCTGAAGGGAACCGATCATGGCTACGCCGAGATCAAGCGTCTCTGGGTTGCCCCCGCTGCGCGCGGTTTGCGGCTCGGCCGGCGCCTGATGGACGCAGCCGAGGCCACAGCGTGCGAGCTCGGCATCGCGCTGCTCCGGTTAGATACCAACAGCGCGCTGCCCGAGGCCGGCCAGCTCTACCGCACCACCGGCTGGCGCGAGATCCCGCGTTTCAACGACGATCCCTATCCGGACCTGTTCTTCGAGAAGCGGCTTTAGGTCGTCCGCGTCGGGCGCACCACGATCTCGTTGACGTCGACGTCTTCGGGCTGCTCGATCGCAAAGCGTACCGCGCGGGCGATCGCGCCCGGCTGGAGCGCAATGGCCCGATAGGTCTTCATCGCCTCGGCGGCTGCGGGATCGGTGATGGTGCTGGCGAGCTCGCTTTCGACCACGCCGGGATGGATGCAGGTGACGCGGATGTTGCCGTGCTCCTGCCGCAAGCCATCCGAGATCGCCCGCACCGCGTATTTGGTGGCGCAATAGACCGCCGCGGTTGGCGATACGCTCAGCGCGCCGATCGAGGCGATGTTGATCACATGACCCGAACCGCGCGCCACCATCTCAGGCAGCACGGCCGCGATGCCGTACAGCACGCCCTTGATGTTGACGTCGACCATCCGGTCCCATTCCTCGACCTTCAGCGAGGCCATCAGCGACAGCGGCATCACACCCGCATTGTTGATGATGACGTCCACTCGCCCCCAGACGCCGCGCGCAGCATTGGCAAAGGCGGCGACGCTGGCGCGGTCGGTCACATCGAGCGGATGCGCGAGCGCCGTTCCACCCGCAGCGTTCAGCTCGGCTGCGAGATCCTTCAGACGATCAACGCGACGCGCACCCAGCAAGACCTTTGCGCCGGCCGCGGCGAGTTCGCGGGCGATGCCTGCACCGATGCCGCTGGAGGCGCCGGTGATGAGAACGACTTTATCGACGGGCATGTGGTCCTTCCTCGTGATTAATGGCGCCGAAGATGGACCGGAGCCACCGTCGTGATAAGACGACGATCCCTAACCAGTCCGGCAAGCTCATCTAACCAATGGAACCTGACCTCAACGCCCTCGCCGTCTTCGCGCTGGTTGCCAAAGAGCGGAGCTTTCGGGCTGCCGCCGACCGTCTCGGCGTGACGCGTTCGGCCGTGAGCCAGACCATCCAGCGGCTGGAGCAAACCCTCGGCATCGCGCTCGTGCAGCGCACGACGCGCAGCGTCAGCCTGACCGAGGCCGGCGAGCGGCTGCATGCGGAAATCGCCCCTGCCCTCGCCGACATGCGCGCCGCGCTCGGCAACACCGAAGCATTGCAGGGACAGCCGCGCGGACTCTTGCGGCTCGCGGTCTCCTCGATTGCCGAGCATTTCCTATCGGGGCCTTTTCTTGCCGGCTTCACCGCAGCCCACCCCGACGTGCAGCTCGACGTCACCGTGACCGATGCGGAGTTCGACATCGTCGCCGCCGGCTATGACGCCGGCGTCCGCCTCGGCGAGGTGATCGAGCAGGACATGATCGCGGTGCCGATCGCCGGCGACGAACGCCAGCTCGCGGTCTGCGCGCCGTCCTTCCGCGACCGCTTCGGCGTTCCCTCGCACCCGTCCGAGCTTCCATCCTTTCGCTGCATCGGCTGGCGTCCGGCGCCGAACGTCGTGCCCTATCGCTGGGAGTTTGCGGAAGGCGGCAAGGAGTTCAGCGTCGCGGTCGCGCCCGAGATCACCACCAACGACATGGCGCTGATGATCAAGCTGGCGGTGGCCGGTGCCGGCATCACCTTCGGCATGGAGGCGAGCTTTCGCCCTGCGATCGCACGCGGCGAGCTGGTGCCGATCCTGGAAGACTATTGCCCGTTCTTCGCCGGCTTCTATCTCTATTATCCGAGCCGCCGCAACCTTGCGCCAAAGCTGCGCGCGCTGATCGAGCACGTGCAGCGGCGCGCGTGAGCCGAAGGAATGTGCCATGACCGGAGCCGACCTCGCCGGCATCTACCGCGCCTACATCGGCTGCCTGAACCGGCAGGACTGGCCGGCGCTCGGGCAGTTCGTGCATGACGACGTCGCCCACAACGCGCGACCGCTCGGGCTCTCCGGTTATCGCGCGATGCTTGAGCAGGATTTTCGGGAGATCCCAGATCTGCGATTCAACATCGAGATGCTGATCTCCGATCCGCCTCGCATCGCTGCCCGGCTGAAGTTCGATTGCACGCCGGTCGGGACGTTCCTCGGGCTCGCCGTCAATGGCAGGCGTGTGTCCTTTTGCGAGAACGTGTTCTACGAATTTCGCGACGGAAAGATTCGGCAGGTCTGGTCGGTGATCGACAAGACGGCGATCGAGGCGCAGCTCTGACGCTGCGCCTCGACGGTCGCCATCACGCCGCCGCCGGCGCCGCCTCGCCTTGCGGCTTGGCAAAGGGGCGGAACGTCATCGCCATCAGGAACGCACCCAGGCCCATCGCCCAGGAGGCGATGTAGAGCCAGGCGTAACTGGAGAACGCGTCGTAGATCAGGCCGCCGGCCAGCGGGCCGGTCGCCATGCCGAGGCTTCCGGCCATCGCGGTGCCGCCGATCACGGTGCCCATCATGCGAAGCGGAAAGTTTTCGCGGGCGAGCACGGCATAGAGCGGCATCGTGCCGGCATAGATGAATCCGAACACGGCGCCGACCGCGTAGAATGTCGCGAGCTGATGCGCGAAGACATAGGCGAGCGCGCCGAACGCCTGGAGCAGCAGCCCCGAGACCAGCACGCGCTTGGCGCCGAAGCGGTCGCCCATTAGGCCGAAGGCGATGCGGCCGCCCATACCGGCAAGCCCCTCGACGCTGTAGATCGTCACCGCCGCGATCAGCGGGATGCCGCAGCTCACGGCATAGGACACGGTGTGGATGATCGGGCCGGAATGGGTGGCGCAGCAGAAGAAATTGGTCGCGAGCAGGATCAGGAATTGCGGCGAGCGCAGCGCCTCGGCCATCGACATCTCCGCCTGCGCGGTCCCCTCACCCATCGGCGCCGCCGCGGCCTGCGCGAGCGCAGGCGGACGGCGCACCAGCAGCGAGACCGGGATCATGATGGCGCCGACCACCAGCGCCACGATCTGCATCGAGGTGCGCCAGTCATGGCCGGAGACGAGCCAGGCCGCGAGGGGCGACATCGTCATCGGCGCCATGCCCATGCCGGCCGACACCAGCGACACCGCGAGGCTGCGGTGCGTGTCGAACCAGCCGGTGACGGTCGCCATCATCGGCGCGAAGATCGCGGCGCAGGAGGCGCCGACCAGGAGGCCGAACACGAACTGGAACACGACGAGCGAGGTCGCATGGCTCGCGGCAAACAGGCTCAGCGCCAGCACCGTCGATCCCGTCAGCACCACCGGACGCGGCCCGAACCTGTCCGTCGCCGTGCCCCAGGCCATGCTGGTGCAGGCCATCGCCAGAAAGCCGATCGTCATCGCGCTGGAGATGCCGGTCACCGACCAGCCGGTGTCCTTGGTGATCGGCTGCAGGAACACCGGCAGCGAGAACATGCCGCCGATCGCGACGCAGCCGAGCAAGCCGCCGGCGGCGACGATCACCCAGCGATAGGAGGAAGCGTTCATTTTGGTCTCCCGTCAGATCTGTCTGGGTGGAAGACGAATGGGAACCGCGCGGGCCGACAGAGTAGCGCGATTTTTTGCGGCAGGCTCTCTGGCGGCGCGAATTTCGCCCCCGCACATCAAAAATGTCGAAAACAACCCCATGCACAGTAGCCGGCCGCAGCGGGATCAATGACTTACGAGACCCATCGCTTGCGATGCCCAAGAATCGCTATGCATCGCGATGCCAGCAAGCAATTTGACACGTCGGGCAAAACACCGGCATGATGTCATCATCCCGCCAGCATAGTCGCAGCACGTTTGGACGCCCGCCGATCATGGCGCGCAGTTGCCGATCCATGCGAGTTCGATGCACTGATTTTGAACGGACCTTTCACATGCCAAAGATCGACATCGCCACCGTGCCGGCCCGCAACGGCTCGGGCTATCCGGCACCCTTCGACGCGCCATGCGCCGAGCGCATCCGCAAGAGGCTCGGCAATGCCGGGGGCCTGTCGGATTTCGGCGTCAACCTGATGCGCCTGCCGCCGGGCAACTGGTCCAGCCAGCGGCACTGGCATTCGCATGAGGACGAGTTCGTCTACGTGCTCGAAGGCGAGGTGGTGCTGGTCGAGGACGAAGGCGAAACCGTGCTGCGCGCAGGCGACTGCGCCGCCTTCCCGAAAGGCAGCGGCAACGGCCATCACATGATCAACCGCTCGGATGCGGTGGCGGTCTATCTCGAAGTCGGCTCGCGCGCGCCCGAGGACCTCACGACCTGCTCCGACATCGACATGATGAGCGCAAACTCCGACGGCCGCTTCGTGCACAAGGACGGCACGCCCTATCCGGACTAAGCCGTGTACCTATAAACGCGACTGGTTCCCACGGGGGGCCGCTACGCCAGGAAGAGCACCTGCCTCGTTTCACAACGGAGCGCCAAAGCCTATCTTGCGGCAAGCCATCCACAAGCGATGCAAATCATCGTCCGATGGAGCATCCGAATGGTCCATGCCGGTTTCGATGCAGTCTTTCTTCAGTGCTCTGTATTGCGGCGATCCGTAGAAATAGAGACCTACAAGCATTGCGAGGGCCAAGCCTACCCCCATCATGGCGCGCCGCATTAGACTTCGCCGTCAGTCATGAGCTTCCTCGTCGTAGCTTCGTGAAGAACCGTCAGCGCGGACCGCTTGCAACTCCAAGGCCGGGAAAGTGGCGGCCTTCTGAATACGGTCCTCCACCCATATGCAATCGCACGGGTAATTCTGGCGATTGGGCAGCCATAAATGTTCTGGCCACACCCGCTCAATCATCATGATCGGGCCGCCGCTCTTGTGGACTACGAGGTTTCCGGGTCTGAGGCGCACGAAGACGAACCTACTCGAATTGCATCAACGCGATCTTTCCTCGGTGAGCCAGCAACTGCGGCGTTCGCTTAGGGCATTGGCAACCATGTGTATCCGCTAAGGGTCGGAAGCAGTCCTCAACCCGACCCGCGGCAGGTCAGCTGAGAGCTACAAGCGGACGTCATCCGTCCTGAGGGTTGGGTTTACCGGGCTCGAAAGTAATGGACACTGCACGCGCCCGGATCAAGCCGCTAAGGCCGTAGCAGGGCTCAAGCGCGATCTCGATGGCCGATAATGCCGCCTTCGAACCGAGGCGAGTGCTTTCGCGATGGCATTCGAAACCACCACCATATGAGTGATTTTCGTTGAATGAGTTCGGCAAACTCAAGCTTTGGCAGCGCGCAGTATGGAAGGCAGCCCGCTGCCAAATCCGACCAGACCACTATTAGCCGGAGACAGACGGCTCTCGCATGGGGGGCATCCGCCACACGAGAACCGCCGAGCCCCGCAGCATTTGAACTTATGTCCAATCTTTACCGCGCAACGCATCCGGCCTTACGCCAAGCAGGTCGATGGTTTCGTTGCCGTACTGCAGGAGGATTCCACCGTGATGGTCGTAAGATAGCGACAGGAAAGCACGGTTGAGGAGTTGCAGCTGATCGACCTTAGGATCGAAGTCGGTGATGACCGCGCTGTGGGCCGCCGTGATGTCATGGTTGAACATTGTCCTGTGACCACGTGGTGCCAACAAGCAGTCCTCCGGGTTTACGAGGTCCTCAAGGTTGAACACAAAAGTATCAGCGCCGGCACCGCCGGTCATCGTCATGTGGCCAGGTGCTGCCACCAATGTGTCGTCCAGGTTTCCGCCCGTCAGTGTATCCTCACCTGGAGATCCGACGATGAGTTGAGCCTGACCGCTCACTGCATCGGCCCCGGTCGGATCCACCCCGCCAAGCGCGCCGGAGTGCCGCTCTGTTGATATGAACGCATCGGCCTGCATGGCGGTCGTGCCTGTCGTATCGCGTTTGATGATGTCCGAGAGGGTGGTCGATTTGATCTCCTGCAGTGTTTGCGGATCAAAGCCCTGGTTCTCGAAATAGAGCCGGTCCCCGTCGCGTAATGCCGTGAACTGGTCAGCGATAATCTTGCCGAAGGTCGGACCGATTGCGGCTCCCGACGTGTGAGCCTCTGCCAGACCGCCTGTCCAAAGATCGATGGCATCGACCGTTCCGTAGGCCTGCCTCAGTGCTGAAGCCGTGTCCGAATCCGAGGTGATCTGGTTGAAGCTTGTGTAGCGAGCAAGCCCCAAAGCCGCCCGCGTTTCGTTCAATGTTCCGAGGCCTAGATCGTGAGCGCGCTGAATGTTGGTAGCGGCCAGATCGACAGCATCCGGAGGATCACTCAGGAGGCTTCTGAGATCCTCTATGATATGTGTGTCGAGCGGTTGCGCGATATCGCTGGAAAGATGTCGCAACAATCCATCGGCACCGCCATTGGCAGCGAACGCCGCCGGTGATTCGAAGAAGGTGTCCGCCAGCGATTGTTCCGAGGTGGTCGCGCCCAGATTGTTAATGCCATTGATGTCGCTCGAGACGATAGAGTGTCCGAAGCGATAGGCCGCACCTTCAAACTCCTCGGTGATGCTGGCGTTAACGTTCGGATCGTAACCGTGATAGGCCGGAATGGCAGCCGATCCCAACAAATGCGGCAGGAACTCATTATATGTGATGTTGACCATTTCCGCGGTGGTGATCGCCTTGGCGGTCTCGTACAAGCGGTCGCCGCTCCAGTGCGGGTGCTCTTGGTGCAGTTTATCGACTTGGTAATTGTGTTCACGGACAAACAAAGTCTGCAGAGCAGTCAGATCGGGATTCTCTTGCGCCCGCACATCCCCCGCCGCAAAGGCGGGTCCCTGCGCGGTCATAACGATGGGCAGATTGTCGCCGGCCGATACCTTCATGTGACCATCCGCGGTGCGAAGGCTGGCTGCAGTCGCGGTGTCGGAACCATACACTTGGGAGCCATCAAGCCAGCCGGTCACCGTGTTAATGGCAGTTGCGGGGTGTCCGAGCACTCCGGTCGCCGGATCGATCGCCACCCGCGTCAAAGGAATTACGGTGCCTTGAGGTAGGCTGTCACCCGCCGGCACGGGTATTGAAATATCCGCTGTATTGGTTCCGCTCTTTTCCAGGTCGAGGTCATGATCGACAAACTGACCCCATGCGTACATCATCCCGGATAGCGCCACGCCGTTGACCTCAAGATGCGTGTCGGGACCGTTCGCCACCACGATGTTACTGATTTCGCGTGGGTTTGGACCAGGCTGCATGGCGCCAAAGCCGTCGGCGAAATTTGCCGGCCCCACGCGCGCAAAGTCTGTGTTTGCCTGATTTAGGGCCGCGTCGGAAAGATTGTTATTTGAACCGTCGATAGTACGGAATCGGAGCGCCATGGGTACCCTCCCTGAGAGCAAAGTCCCCAGCTTGCGCTATAAACTGCTTGATTCATTGTGTTGCTCGTGCGGTTGTTAAGCGACAATGTGAAAGCATTTTCGGGGATTCTTGGGCGGTACCACAATTTTTGTGACCTATCCGGTTGTCCGATTCCGAACGCGCGCGTCTGCAATGGCCCTCAACGCAGCATTAAAAGCGGCCATCATCGCATGTCTCACATGGGTCAGAATGCGAACAACTCAGAGCGAGTAAATCTAATCCGCTCAAGCTCACAAAGCGGATCTCAATGGGGAGCGTTGCAACTTCGCTGACGGGCCATAAGCGGATAACCGATCAGCTTTCCGATTTTGGTCGCCCAACCAATTTGATGCCACCGGGATTTTCGACCGATGCTAGTCCTCTTATCCTGTTGAACTCTTCGCGAAACTGGTTTCCGGCTTCTGTCCATCTCCCAAAGCGAGTATTGATGTTTTCCATCAAACCAAAAGCCGCAAGCGCTTCAATTGCATGTCAAAATCGGCGGCCTAGATCGCTGCGTGCTTGCTTCCGCTCCACGCCGGATAGCCGACGTTCGGATGAGCACCGAACACAGACAGCCTCGGACCAACTCCAGCCCGCGGCGGCCCAGCCGCCCGTCAGGAACGAACCGGCTGTCCGATTCCAAGAAGATTGCCTTCGCTGTCGCGGAACCACGCGCCTCGCTCACCGATACCCTTGCTGGGATAATTCCCGGCGATCTCGGCGATGCCATCGACGGTCTTCAGACCGGGCAAATCATATTCCTCGAACTTAACTCCCCGCGCGCGAAGCTCGCGCACGGTTGCATCGATATCCTCCACCTCCCAGCCCATCTGCGTGTGCGTGCCGGATTGCACTCCGGCCGAGATGAATATCGCAAACTCACCAGTTGCGCAGACGTAGCGCAGTCCACCTTCGCGCTGTTCAACCGGATCGAGGCCGAGTTTTTCGGAATAGAACGCACGTGCCCGATCCAGATCCTTGGCGGGAAGACGGGTAGCCACCTTCGCTTTTCCCAGCATGCTTCTCTCCTTCTGGATTCAACAAGGGTCGGGCGCGACTCAAGCTTCGCGTTACGACCCCCGCGCCCTAGTTCTCCAGCCCCTGCCTCCCGATCCAGTCGTTGACCAGTTTCGCGACATCGTCCGAGTTGCGGTCCATCATCAGCATGTGGGTGTTGCCCTTGATGCCCATCTTGGGCAACTCGAACGTATCGACCTTGCCGCCCGCAGCGGCGATCGCCTGTCCCCATTTGGTCGGGTTGACCACCAGCTTCGACCATACCGGGACCTTGTCGAGGAAATCGCCCCACACGATCAGATGTGGCACGCCCTTGAGCTTCGCGGCATCCGCCTTGGTGGGATCAGGTGCGCCTGACGGCTCGATCGTGATCAGCGCCTTGACCTTGTCGGGCGCATTGAGCGCCGCGGTGAAGCCGAAATTGCCGCCCTGGCTGTGAACGATGACGATGCACGGGCAGACCTTCTGCACCAGCGCGTCATAGGCTTTTTGCGTGGCGGCGTCGTTGGTGGCCCAGCGCGGGATGCCCTGCTTGGCGAACTGGTCGAATGCCTCGATCGGGAATTGCTCGCCCTCGAACGCCTCGCGCTTGCCGCCGACCTCGTAGCTCGGCCCGATCCGGAACAGCTCCCAGGCCTCCTTCTTCGGCCGGAAGAACGGCTCGCTCTTGAATATCTCAGGGTAGCGCGCCCAGGAGGCGCGGCCGCGCTCGACCGCATCGGACGCGTAGACGTCATAGCCGGCATTGAGGAAGAACTGCTGCCAGCCCGGCTTGCCGTCGGGCTTGGTTTCCCAGGTGACGCCGGAGAGACCGCCGCCATGCCAGAGCAGCAGCGGCAGCTTCGATTTCGGCTGCGCGAGCCTGACGAACTGGACATACATCTGCTCGACCTCGAACTCGCCGTTCGGATCGACCTTGATCGGCGGCGCGCCGGGCGAGAACACGATCTCCTTGGATGGAAGTCCGTTCAGCGTCTCGGTGTGCCCGCCGATGTGGAAGCTGCCGACCTCCTTGACGAGATAATCGGCTGCAGCCGGCGTTGCCGCGGTGATGGTTGCCGCCAGTGCGATTGCGATCGTGCGCATGAAGTTGTCCTCCGCTTCCCGCTCTTGTTGTTGGCGGCAACGTTAGGCCACGCGACGATGCAGGGCAATTGCCAGACCGCGATTTGACTCGCCCGGCAAAAAACAGTGGGATGATGTCATCATCCCGCCGACGCCATCGCATCATCCCAGCTGTGCCCTTCTGGCGCGCCATGCGCTGACGGTGAGCCAGACGGCCGAGACCAGAAAATAGACCGCACCGACCGCGGCATAACCCGTGACAGTCGCGATCGATGGCGACATCGGCGTCGTGGCCTGGAAGATGAAGAACGCGCCAGCGAGCGCCGACTGGCCGCCACTGAGCACCATGGCCCATTGCGCGCCAAAACTTTTCCAGCGCCGCACAGCCGTGCCCAGTTGGAGCAGTCCTGACAGGATCGCCCAGGCGCCGAACGCGCCGAGGACCCAGTTCATGCTCATCTGCAATGCCACGAGGACCGCGATCGCGGTCGCAAGGCTGACCACGACGTTCAGCATCTGCGTGCGGTTTTGATCGAGCCCGCCGCTGCGCAGGCCATCCACAAAGTTGGCCACGGCGTCCCATGCCGGATAGAGCACGAGCAAGACGCCGGCGATCGCGGCAGACGACGGTCCGACCGCAAACGCGGCAACGACCCAGGCGATCGAGAACGCCGCGCGCAGGAAGTAGTATTGCTTCAGCCATTGCTCGCGGTCGGCACGAACCAGATCCAGTTGATGTTGCACCATTGCAGTCGCTCCTTTACCTACTAGTTGGTAGTTTCCGTGCGCAGCAAGACGCCCTCACCCCGCTCGCCCTCGGGGTGCTGTGATCGTCTCGCCGGTGTCTTCAGTGCCTGGTCGAGAGCCGCTCCAGCAGCGGGCCGGTGATCACACCGAACATCTTTGGATCGCCGTAAGCGCGTGCCGACAGCATCGCGCCGTGAATAGTCGCCATGAATCCTTCAGCTTCGACCTTGGCTGAGTTGGACAGATGAAGCCGCCCCTTCCGCTTGCCGCGCTCCATCACCGATGTCAGCCAGGACGCGAGCGCACGGAAGTGCGCGCGGACTTCGAGCGCCACCTCCTCCGGCAGGATCGGAAGCTCGCTGGCCAGCAGCGCACAGACGCAGAATGGCGCCGTCGCGTCCGTGATGCACGCCTCCCAGTACCCGACGTAGCTCTTGAGCTGGTCGCGCGGATCCGGGATGTTGCGCTCCAGGGCAGCCAGTCCGGCCTCCGCTTCTTCGCGGTAACGCGACACGAGGGTGCGGACCAGATCGACCTTGCTGGCGAAATGGTGGTGGATGCTCGGCTTGCGGATGCCGACGACATCGGCGATGTCGGCATAGCTGAAGCCGTTATAGCCGCCCGCGATGATCAGGCTGCGCGCGCAGGCCAGGATGTCGTCGGCGGTCGAGGAAACGTTGGTCATGGCGGATAAACTACCTTCCAGTTGGTAGAGCGTCAAGAATGGGGTGCTTCAACCATCCGTGAGTGCTAAAGCGCGATGAGATTGGGATGAATCGTCATCGCGCTTTAGGTTGTCGTTTGAGCATGATCTCCGCGCAAACGCGTTCCGCGTTTGTCGCGAGGGAAAACCGCTGCGCACTTTCCGGATCATGCTCTAGGAGCCCTGCATGACCATTCGTCCGATCGTCCGTTATCCCGACCGCCGCCTCACAGTCCCTGCCCGCCCCGTCACCGCGTTCGACGAGGCCTTGCGCGAGCTTGCCGGCGATTTGCTCGAGACGATGCGCGCCGCGCCGGGCATCGGCATCACCGCCCCGCATATCGGCGTGCCCCTGCGCGTCGTCGTGCTCGAGCTCGACGCCACAGCGGGGCCTCAGACTTACGTCAATCCGGCGATCGAATGGGCCTCGCCCGAGATGATCATGCACAAGGAAGGCAGCGTCTCGATGCCCGGCGTCAACGACGAGGTGCAGCGCCACGCCCGCGTGCGGATCAGCTATTGGGATCTCGACGGCAACATGCAGACCGAGGAGTCCGAAGCCTTGCGCGCCGTCTGCCACCAGCACGAGATCGACCAGCTCGACGGCATGTTCTGGATCCAGCGGCTATCGCGGCTGAAGCGCAAGCGGCTGGTGAAGAAGTTCGAGAAGCTGTCGCGGGGTTCATAGGGCCTACCGAACCGTGCCGATCCCCGCCAGGATCAGATCGATACCGGCGAGAAACTGCGCGCGATCGTCGTGGTCGCGCAGCTGCGCCGCCATCTGTCGCACGAATGGATACTTCGCGGGATCGAGTGCCTCCCACTGCGCGGCGACGGAGGCGAGAAAGGCGGACCGATCTGTATCAGGGGCATGAACGCGTGCGTTGGCGGCATTCTGCCCGGCAACGCCGAGAATGTAGTGCACGAGCGCCGACGCCGAATCGAACTGGGCGGCCGGGGGCACACCGAGCGCCTGGAGCCGTCCGCCGATGCTCTCGATGATCTCCAGCATCGCAGGCCGCCACGGCTCGCGGAAGAGCTGCGCGCCGACCCAGGGATGGACATCGATCGCGTCGAACACGCCGAGCGCGACCGACCGGATCGCCTCGCGCGGCCTGGCGCCACCGGCCACCTCGGACATGACACCCGCGATGACCTCGTCGGTCGCCGCCGCAAGCAGCTCGCTCTTGTCGGCGACGTGCCAATAGATCGCGCCGCTTCCTGTTGCGAGATGCGCAGCGAGCGCACGGACGGTCAGGGCGCCCTCGCCGCCGGCGTCGAGAATTTCAATTGCGGCCGCGATGATCCGCTCCCGCGACAGAGCGTCAGTGCGCCGTTCAACTCGGTGAGTCTTCTTCGCCATCAACGCTATCTTGACACGACTGGAACAACGTTCCAATACTATGGAACGATGTTCCATAAACATTCGTAAAGGACCCCGATGACGCCCCCCGTCACGATCGTCGGCGCAGGCCTCGGCGGCCTCACCCTCGCCCGCGTGCTGCACCTGCATGGCATTCTCGTCACTCTCTACGAAGCCGAGGCTTCCGCGATGGCGCGGACGCAAGGCGGGATGCTCGACATCCACGACGACAGCGGACAGCTCGCGCTGAAGGCGGCAGGACTGTTCGAGGAATTCCGCAGCCTCATTCACGAAGGCGGACAGGCCTCGCGCGTGCTCGACCAGCACGGCAAAGTGCTGCTCGACGAGCCGGACGATGGCACGGGCGGACGGCCCGAGGTGCGTCGCGGCGCCCTGCGGCGCATGCTTCTGGACTCCCTGCCCGCGGAAACGATCCGATGGGGCAAGAAGCTGGCGAGCGTCGCCGCGCATGGCGACGGACGGCATGAGCTGACATTCGCAGACGGGTCGTACGTGAGCACCGAACTGCTTGTGGGCGCAGATGGCGCCTGGTCGAAGGTCCGGCCGCTGCTGTCGAGCGCGACGCCAGACTATGTCGGCACGTCGTTCATCGAGACCTATCTGCGCGATGCCGACGCGCAGCACGCTGCGTCAGCCGAGGCCGTCGGCGGCGGCGGAATGTTTGCGAACGCACCCGGCAAGGGCATCTTTGCGCATCGCGAGCCCGACAGCGTGCTGCACGCCTACATCGCGCTGAACCGCCCGGCTGAATGGTTCACCGCGATCGATTTCACCGATGCTCCTGGCGCGACGGCGCACATCGCGGCTGAATTCGAGGGCTGGGCGCCGGCGCTCACGGCGTTGATGACCGATGCCGACACGCCGCCGGTGCTACGCATGCTCCACACACTCCCGAACGACCATCGCTGGGACCGCGTGCGTGGGGTGACGCTGCTCGGCGATGCCGCGCATTTGATGCCACCGGCCGGCGACGGCGCGAACCTCGCGATGCTCGATGGTGCGGAGCTCGGCAAGGCCATCGCCGCGCACCCCGCCGACATCGAAGCGGCGCTGGCAACTTACGAAGCCGCGCTATTCCCCCGCAGCCAGTCAGCCGCGATAGGCGCGCACCAGATCCTGGAGCTCTGCCTCGGCGACCGCGCGCCGCACAGCCTGGTGGACTTCTTCACCGGGATGCGGGAGAGGATGCCGGAATGATCCATTCTCGTGATGATGACCGGCATGACCCGCGCACCGGCCATGATCGCAACATGCTTTCCCTGTGAAGGAGCGATGGTAGGTTTCGCTTCGCTCTACCCATCCTACATGGCGAACTACTTGGCGAAGCTCACGCCCTCTTCCCGCCCCGCTTGGTGATCGGCGCGTTGCGACGCTCGCGTTTTCCGCGCGCGATCTCGGTCGCCAGGGCATCCAGCTTCGGCTCCCAGAAATTCCTGAACTGGCCGATCCACGCATCCACCGCCCGAAGCCCGGCAATGTCGACCGAATAGAGCCGTCGCTGCGCCTCCGCGCGGACGATGGCAAAGCCGCTCTCGCGCAGCACCTTGAGGTGCTGCGACACGGCCGCCTGCGTGATGCCGAACTCGGCCCCGATCACCTCAACGACCTCGCCGGACGCCATTTCGCCTGATACCAGCAGCTCGAGGATACGGCGGCGCACGGGATCGGCGAGGACCTCGAAGGCGTGCATCAGCTTCCTGTGCCCGGATGGGCGATGTCGGGCGGCATCTCGCCGCGATAGAACGCGATGGTGCGATCCGAGCGCTGCTTCGCTTCGGCCGGATCGACACCGCTTGCTACATGCGCCGCGCGCCAGTACTCGCCGCTCATCGTCATGAAATCCTTGCCCGCGGGAGAGCCCATCCATGCCTCGGCCGTCTCGTGGTCGACCGACGCCCCGGTCGCAACATATCGCTCGAGCCCCGCAAGGGCGAGGTCCCAGCCGATCCCCACCGCGCCCGGACCGAACTGATTCCAATGATCCTCGATGATCGCGGTGTGCTCAAGCGTCAAACGCGCCTGGCCCCGTTCGGCTGCGAGCTGGACGTCGATCCAGCTCACCCCGCCGCCGAATTCCCATGTCGCTGCAAAGTGGCTCGGCGGCGTGCACGCGGTGATGGTGCCGCCGGCATTGCCCTTGAGCTGATACCGTCCGCCAATCTTGAGATCGCCTTCGACCGGCAGGAACCAGCGCGGAATACGCTCCCGGCTGGTCACGGCGTCCCAGAGATCGTCGACGCTGGTGTCGTACAGGCGCGTCAGCGTCACCGCACTCGCCGCCTTGCCATCTTTCTCGAAATTCCTCACCGAACGCGTCACAAGCCCCAACACCCGGGCGACGTCGATCTCCATTGCGAGCCTCCTTGCCGTTTGCGCAGGACGATGAATATCGGCTCACACTAATATAAGTCAATACTGATATTTAGGAGACCGTAGGATGGGTAGGACCGTAGGATGGGTAGAGCGAAGCGAAACCCATCGCTTTCCCCGTGGAGGAGCGATGATGGGTTTCGCTGCGCTCTACCCATCCTACAAGCTCGGCGTTCGGCAGCTACTTCAGCGGCAGGAACAGCTCCGCGACCGTCTCGTGCTCCGGCACATCAGGGAAGAAGCTCAGCCGCTGGCAATAGAGCGGGAAGTCGCGCGCCTCCTCGCCGCTGGCCGGAAGCCAGTCCCGATAGAGATAGAGCGCGGCGGGCTCCAGATTGTCGGTGTAGCCGACGACGCGCAGCACGGCGCAGCGTCCGCCGGGGATCTCGCCGGCCTTGATGTCTTCGCCATTCGCCACGATCGGCTGGTCGGTCCCGGCACAGAGGTCCGCGCTGTAATCGGCCGGCTGCGCCGGTCGCCGTTCGGATCGCCAGACATTGAAGGTCGGGCTCGTGCTGGGATGCAGGCCCGCGGACTTGCGCCAGGCGATGAAGCGCTGGATGGTGGCGCCGAGCGTCGCCGGGTCGCCGCGGTGTTCCATGATCGCCACCTTGATGGTGGGCACGTCGCGGATCGTCACGTCGTCAGGGGTAAAGGTCGTCTGCATGAGCTTGCTCCTCGCAATATCGAGAGGCCCGAAGGCCGCAAGCCACGGCTCCCAATCCGGCGATTTCCGGAACGATGACGGCGACTGCCCGAACCGTTGCCGAAAGGCGCGGGCAAAGGCATCCGGAGCATCGTAGCCGGCGTCCATCGCGATGTCCGTGACGCTCAGGGCGTCGCTGTAAGCCAGCCGGTAGGAAGCGCGCTTCATACGGGCGAGCTGGACATAGCGATGCACGGACAACCCGAAGGTTGCCGAAAACTGCCGGTGGAAATGGAATTTCGAGAAGGCCGCAACGCTGCTGAGGCTATCCAGGTCCAGATCCGTGTCGAGATGCCGGTCGATATGCTCCAGCACCCTGCGCATCCGGGCCTGATAGTTTTGCAGCGCCGCCGTCATCGTCCCTCCTCCGTGGCGGGTGCAGTTAGCCGGTGACGGCCTCGGCGTGCTCGACCGATCTTGCGGTTTGGTACCCCTACCCGCCCGCCATCAGCTCCTTCGCCAGCGCCATGTACGCCGGCAGCGTCACCGGATCGTTGGCGGCGTTGCCCGCCGTGGGGTGCGAGGCGTAGCGTGCGATCACCATCTTGGCCTTGGGATCGACATAGATGCCCTGGCCGTGAACGCCGCGCGCCATATAGGCGCCGTGGGCGTTGTGCGTGACCCACCATTGATTGCGATAGGAGGCGCCGGGCAGCGTGGTGTAGCCGGCCGGCTTGAACTTTTCGGGATCGCCGCCGCGCGCGATGTCCTCGACCACCTGCGACGGCACGATCTGCCGGCCGTTGAAGCGACCGTGGTTGCGCATGGTCTCGCCGAAGCGGGCGAGATCGCGGAGCGTCGTGGACAGACCACCGCCGCCGCTCTCGGTGCCGATGCGGTCGACGTGATAATGCGCATCCTCCTCGGCGCCGATCCGGGTCCAGATCCGCTCGGAGAGCAGGTCCGACAGCGTCATGCCGCTGGCGCGCCTGACGATCCAGGCGAGCACGTCGGTGTTGACGGTCTTGTAGGCAAAGGCCTTGCCGTGCTCGCCCTGCTTCTTCTGCGCGACGAGGAAATCGAAAATGGTGGTCGGGCCATCATAATCAGCCGGGATCGGCGCCATGCCGTTGGCACGCCGCAGGCCCCAGACGTGCGAGTTCTTGTCGGTGTAGACTTCGGTGTATTCGAGCCCCGTGGTCATATCCATGACCTCGTGCACGCGCGCATCGCCAAACGCGCTCGCCTTCAGCTCCGGCACATAATCGGTGACCGGCGCCTGCGGATCGATCCTGCCCTCGGCGACCAGCATGCCCGCGAGCACGCCGGTGAACGACTTCGTCACCGACATCGCGATATGAGGCTTGTGCGGCTTCAGCGCGCCGAAATAGCGCTCATAGATCAGCCTGCCTCGATGCAGCACCGCGATGCCGTCGGTGTACGTCTCCTCCAGCATTTTTGCGAAGGTCATGGGCCGGCCGTCCATCGACGTCGAGGCGACCGCGCCGATGTCATGGTCCACGCGCGGCAGCACGGATGCAGGCCCTGCCCCGCGCCAGACATTCACCGTCGGCACGAGTTGACGCACGTTGCTCCAGGCCCAGCGCAGCTCGGGGAAGCTGCGGAAGGAGCCGTTCTGGAAGGTGATGGTGCGATCGGGGGACGGCGGGAAGCCGCGCATCCAGCCGAGCGTTTCAGGATCGGTCTCGGTCGCGGTGGCGGGCGCTTGGGTCGCAGCAGACATGATCACGGGCTCCGGAGGGAATGCCGATGTCGTAGCATAGGAGAGCGCGACGTTAGATCCTGCGTTTGTGCAAGGGGACCTGCACGACGATCAGAGGCGACGTGAGAGCGGCTTGCGGGCGGATGCAGCGACTGGCAGCAAGACCTGACGGAGCGACCCGATGACCGATAGCGCGACGGCGAACCTTCCTTCGAGAGACTTCGGAACAACGGCGAGGTTTTACGGAGCCCTGGGCTTCGAACAGACCTGGCGCGACGATGCGTGGATGATCCTGAAGCGGGGCGATCTGACGCTGGCGTTCTTCCCGCACGCCGATCTCGCCCCTGCGACGAGCTGGTTCAGCTGTTGCCTCCGGTTGGATGACGTCAACGCATTCTTCGAGACGGTTCTCGCCGCCGGTGTGCCCGAAATGACGACTGCCTGACATTCACAGCTGGCGTGCAATCAATCGGAGACATTCACGTCCGAACCGCGCAGTTGACCTTGGCTTCCATCGAGGCGTTGAGCGGTCCGGTAGCGGCCGGGCGACATGCCATGATGTCGATGAAAGAGTTTTGAGAACGCCGCCGCTGTCTCGTAACCGACCTGGCTCGCGATCCGTGCGATGGGCTCATCGGTGGTTTCGAGCAGGAATGCCGCTTCCGCCATCCGGCGTTCGATCACGTAACGGTGCATGGACTGGCCGACGAGCTTGGTGAAGCGGGCCGAAAATACCGAGCGGCCGAGCCCCACGCGTTGCCCGAGGTCGCTCAGCGTCCAGGGCCGCTCCGGGTTTTCGTGGATCAATCTGAGCGCCGGTCCGATATGCGGGTCCGATATGGCCCCGAGCCAGCCGCCCTGTCCGGGACTGAGAGACGCGATCCAGCTTCGGAGCACCTCGACAAACAGCACTTCCGTCAAGCGTGAAAGCGCGACGCGCTGGCCAGGACGCTCGAGCGCGGACTCACTCACCATGCGGCGCAGGATGGCTTCGAGCCAGCCCCCGTCCGCCGTCGGCTTCAGCAGAAGCACGGGCGGAAGTAATTCCAGCACGCCGTCGAACGAGGGCCGCGACACGGTGAAATTGCCGCAGATCATGGTCGAGGACGGCTTTGCACGGCCGCCGTGACGAACGACGCCCAGACGTGCTGACGATCGATCGAGGTCCACGATCTGCAAAGGCTTGGCCCGGCGATCCGAATAAAACCCATGGGGCTCGCCGCGCGTGATCACGACAAAGTCGCCCTCTGTCATCTGGATTTCCTGTCCCTGTTCGAGCGCGAGGGTCGCCGAGCCCCGGCTGAGATAGTGAAACAGGGCGTAGGGGCGCGCCGGCAGCTCCAGATTCCAGGGATGGCCGAGCTCGAAATGAAACAGCAACGTCCCGCCGAGACGGACGCGATCGAGCACCTGGGCGAGGATGTCCATGACGCCGAAGTTAGTCCGGTGGACGATCGGACACAACATCCGGACGATTGATCCCTACAGTCCGAAAAGACCGCGAACTAGTTCATGTCGCGGCGGGCCGACGCCACGGGCGGCAACCATTTCGCCAACGGCGGATGGAAAAGACCGCGACCTGGCTGGAAACGCCTGTCCATTCCCTCAGGACTCATTCCGTCCGACATGCCAACAGGAACGATCAATGCTAAATTTCCTCCTCTCAGCCGTCACCGTACTCCTGGCCGGAACGACATTGGCCGGCTCCGCTTCTTCCGCCGAACTGCCCAAGGGAGCAGCCCACAACATCGTGCTCGTGCACGGCGCTTTCGTGGACCAGACGAGCTGGCAGCCCGTTGCCGACATTCTCACGAAGAAGGGCTACAACGTCACGCTCGTCGAAAATCCGCTCACCTCGCTCACCGCTGACGTCGATGCCACCAAGCAGGCGCTCGCGAAACAGGACGGCAAGACCGTGCTGGTCGGCCATTCATGGGGCGGCGTGGTGATCACGCAAGCCGGCAATGATCCCAAGATCTCGGCGCTGGTCTACGTCTCCGCCTTCGCGCCGGACGTCGGCGAATCCCTGGCATCGCTGTCAAAGGCCGGCCCGCCGACCGAAGGCGGCAACGCGATCCATCCCGACGCGAAGGGCAATCTGTACATCGATCCCAAGGTGTTTCCGTCGGCGGTCGCGGCTGACCTTCCGCCGGAGATCGCCGAGCACCTGGCCAAATCGCAGCTTCCATTGAGCGTCGCTGCGTTCGAGGCTCCCGTGACCATTGCGGCCTGGCGTGACAAGCCGACCTTCGATGTCATCACCACGAAGGACAAGGTCATCGCGCCCGAGGCCCAGAAGTCGTTCGCAGCCAGGATGAAGGCTCAGGTGACGGACGTTGCCGGCAGCCATGCCTCGCTCGTCGTCCATGCCAAGGAAGTCGCCGAGGTCATCGAAAAGGCAACGCTCGTGAAATGACGATGCCGCTCCCGGCACCTTTCACGCCGGGAGCGCGCACGTTCTCTTCGGGCAAATGCGGAACGCCCAGACCGCGATCACGAAAAGCTGGCGAAGCCGCAGAAGCGCGAGCGCCGTACTGGAGAAGGCCTCGGTCACTGCGCCACGCCGATCCCCCACCCAATTATCTCATGCCAAGCATCCGGAGGATGACATGACTAAACGCGACATCGCGAGCCAGGACGCCACTACGCTCGAAACGGCGCCAACTCGTTACATTGAAGGCCACGGAATCCGCTTCGCGTATCGCCGTCTCGGCCCCGCGACCGGAACTCCGCTGGTTCTTCTGCAGCACTTCTCGGGCAACATCGACGCTTGGGACCCCGCCGTCGTCAACGCGCTGGCCACCGATCGCCCCGTGATCGCCTTTGACAACGCCGGGGTCGGCCGCTCGACCGGTCAAACGCCCGAGAACGTCGAGGCGATGGCGCGAGACGCCATCAATTTCGTCGACTTGCTCGACCTCTCCAAAGTGGACCTGCTCGGCTTTTCCCTCGGCGGCTGCGTCGCTCAGCAGATCGCTGCCGAGCACGGACAGCTGGTCCGCAAGCTCATACTCGTCGGTACTGCGCCGAAAGGTGGCGAGGAACACCTGTTGGCGGTTCTGCAGGACGCATTCTCCAAAACCGATGCGCCGGACCCACGGCTGCCGCTATTTTTCACGACTTCACCTGCCAGCCAGTCCTCCGGCCTTGCCTTCCTGAAAAGAGCAAAGGTCCGTCAGGACGATCGGGACACCGATAACGGCAGCGCTGTCACCGATCCGCAGGCCAAGGCGCTGATCACCTGGTGCGCCACACCCGACCCCGGACACGCCATCCTGCGCGCCATCCGCCAACCCACTCTTGTGGTCAGCGGCAGCCACGACACCATGCTCCCCGCGAGCAACGCCTACGCAATGTCTAGGGAACTCAGCAATGCTCAGCTGGTCCTCTATCCCGATTCAGGGCACGGCGCGCTGTTTCAGCCCCACGAGATGTTCGTCAGCCACGTCCGGACTTTCCTGGATGCCCAACCCGTGGCCGCATGACACGAGGCGCGCTCCGACGGGATCAGGCGCACCTTATCCATGAGAGTTGTTACAGAGGACAAAATGACAATCGCCAAAATCGAAGTGGATCGCTTCAGCCTCACGAGCTCAAAATCATTCGACACTATTGTGGCGGCGCTCAAATCGGCGGTCGGGCGACCCAACATGATCGAATTTTTCAAGGAAACGAGGGCGACAAATTCCTTCCCGGATTTGGAGCGCGTTGTACGAAGCGGCCTCGGCCGAACGGACCTTATGCTCTTCGCGGAATTTGACCTGGGCGACATTCTGCGTCGCGAAGCCGGATCCAAGACGCCTAAAATCATACGGCTAGTGATCGGCAATCCACTCATCATGAAGGAAATGGTCAAGCACGTGCCCGATGCTGGATCTTACGCTCCGGTCACAGTGCTCATCGATGAGCGCCCCGATGGCGTGCACATCTCTTACGACAAAATGGAGAGCTTTCTGCTGCCTTATGGCAATTCGGACGCACTCTCCGTCGCCCGAAATCTCGACGCGAAAATCACAACCTTGCTCCGAGAATGCGCAAGCTGAGTGCCATCGACGTCTGAGCTTTGAATCACAAGCAGCCGTCGCGACCAAGCATCGCGTCCGAGGCGCAGAAATCGTTCGCGGCCAGGATCAAGGCTCAGACGACGGTGCGGGGCGTCAGTCAGGCGATATGGACAGCCCTGCGAGAAGCGGAGCGTACGCGGCGAGCCTGCGGGATACGAACTCCGTGAAGAGCCGCACGCGCTTCGTCTTGCGTGTCTCCCCCTGTGTGAGAAGCCAGAGCGTTCCGTACATGTGCAGGTCGGTGCCTGGCACCCTCACCAGCAGGGGATCGGCATCTCCGACGAAGCACGGCAGTGTCGTCATCCCGAGCCCTTGCCTTACTGCAACGATCTGCGCTCCCGCATCTGTGACCCTGAACGGAACCCCGGCGGTGCGAACCTCACCCTCGTGGGCCCAATCCGGGATTCCATGAATGCTTATGACGATCCACCGGATAGGATCAGGCGCGCCAGCACGCCACGCGGCTAGTCGATCCCTGGACATGTAGACGCCGCCGAACAGCTCCGGTCCCTTCAGGCCGTGGAGATTGAGCGGCATGGTTTTGCGGTCGTAGACGACGCGGATCGCGACGTCGGCCTCCCGGTTGGTCAGATTTGCCAGCTCGCCGAACGACAGGATGTCCATCTCGATGTCCGGATGCAGGCGCGCGAAATCGGCGAAGTCAGGCATGAGAAGGTGTGTCGCCAGCGGCGGTGCCAGTGTCACCCGCAGAAGCCCGCGCACGCTCTGGTCGCGGCCAAAGACGCGCGTCTCCAGCTGGTGCGACGACGCTTCCATCTGATCCGCGAGTTCGAGGACCTCCTCTCCCGCAGCCGTCAGGCGGTAGCCCGATGGCAGCTTCTCGAACATCTGCGCCCCGAGCCGCTCCTCCAGTTGGGCGACGCGTCGCAGCACGGTCGAATGGTTCACCCCGAGGCGCTCGGCGGCAGCCCGCACCGAGCCTCCGCGCGCGACGGCAAGAAAGTAGCGAACGTCATCCCAGTCGATCATGGTGCAATCCGGCACCGCTGGGGTGCGCCTTCCAAAGCCCGTATCGAGTACATCGAACAGCAATATGGTGGTCATTG
Source organism: Bradyrhizobium genosp. SA-4 str. CB756 (assembly GCF_000473125.1). Taxonomy (NCBI): domain Bacteria; kingdom Pseudomonadati; phylum Pseudomonadota; class Alphaproteobacteria; order Hyphomicrobiales; family Nitrobacteraceae; genus Bradyrhizobium; species Bradyrhizobium genosp. SA-4. Next base: position 3,794,928 of record NZ_KI421499.1, read on the forward strand.
TGGCCTATGTCGACGAGCGCGGCCCCATTTCGAACGGCGGACACTGATCGCCACTGCTGACGCCCGTCGTCCAGCCGGATCGATTTCGCACCACCGATGTGCGCGCTTCCGCACTCAACGCCCGACGCCGGCAGACCTATGTCGAGGTCCTCGGGGGCATCCCCCAACGACCAAAGACGGAGTCTGAAGGAAAAGTCATGGGAAAGCTTGAAGGTAAGGTTGCAGTCATCACGGGTGGATCGAGTGGCATGGCGCTGGCGAGCGCCAAGCGGTTCGTTGAAGAAGGCGCTTACGTTTTCATCACGGGCCGGAGGCAGGAGGTACTCAACGAGGCCGTCAAGCTGATTGGCCGGAACGTGACCGGCGTGCGCGGCGACGCGGCCGATCTCGACGACCTCGATCGTCTGTTCGACACGGTCAAGCGAGAAAAGGGCAAGATCGACGTCCTGTATGCGAGCGCCGGCATGGGCAACGCCGTCCCACTGGGCGAGATTACCGCGCAGCATTTCGATGCGACCTTCGGCCTGAACACGCGCGGCACGCTGTTCACGGTTCAGAAGGCGTTGCCGCTGTTCAGCGATGGCGGATCGATCTTCATGACGGGATCAGTTGCGTCGGTGAAAGGTTTTCCCGGTTACAGCGTGTATGCAGCGAGCAAGGCGGCGTTGCACGCATTCGCACGCGGGTGGCTCAACGAACTGAAGGACAGGAATATCCGGGTGAACGTGCTGCACCCGGGGCCGATCGCCACACCGATGCAGGACCAGGTTCTCACCGAGGAGGCGAAGCGGATGTTCGAATCCCTGATCCCGCGGGGAAAGATGGGTCGTCCTGAGGAAATTGCGGCGGCCGCGCTGTTTCTGGCTTCAGACGATTCCAGCTTCGTGAATGGGCTGGAGCTGTCCGTCGACGGCGGCTTCTCGGCCATCTGAAAATCGGAGAAGCATTATGAGCTACGCAATTGTAGGATTCGGCAAGGTAGGCCAGGCCCTCGCCCATGCCTTCGCCCGTAAGAACATCGAGGTCACCGTCGCGAGCCGCCGGCCGCCCGAGGCGTTGGCGCCGCAGGCTCGGGCGATTGGACCCGCGGTCGTCGCCAAGCCGCTACGGGAAGCACTCGAGGCCGATACGATCATCTTGGCGGTCCCGTTCGGGGAGCATCGCGAGGTTGCGAAGGCCCTGCCGAGCTGGACAGGCAAGACAGTCATCGATGCGATGAACGCGTTGGTTCCCCCCGAGGAGTTGGACGGTCTCCTGTCCTCCGCCTTCGTCGCGAAGGCATTCACCGGTGCCAAGCTCGTGAAAGCTTTCAACCACCTGGTTGCGGCCAAACTGGCTGCCGATCCGGTCGTCGAGGGCGGCCATCGGGTCGTCTTTCTCTCGAGCGACGACGAGGACGCGACCGCGCCCGTGGCGGCCTTGGCCAAACAACTCGGCTTCGCACCCGTCAAGCTGGGAAGGCTCAACGAGGGTGGCGCGCTGGTGCACGCACGCGACCGCGTCTGGGGCCAGCTCATCTTCCAGGATTTGTTCAGGAAGGAGCAGTAGTCGGCGTATCGGCGCCGTTCGAAGAGCGGGGAGATACAACTCCATTGTACTCCCACGCGCCTTCTTTCACGTGCTGCTGCACATGCGCGAGCGGCGCAAGAGTCGAAAAGGCAATCTGCTTCATTATTGCCAAATACGTTGTTATCTTTTGTCGAAAGAAACTTCGACTGACCAGTTAACCGAGGCCCGCTCGAATGAACAGCTTGAACAATCTGGAGTGCGTGACCCTCTTCGTTGACGATCTCGCGCGCACAAGGACATTCTACGAGACCGTGTTCGATGCGAGGCCAATCTATTCCGATGCCGTATGCAGCGTGATCGGGCTCGGTGGCGTCATGATCAACTTGCTCCAGGAGACGCAGGCGCTGCAGCTCGTGGAGCCGGTGGTGCCGGCTGCTTCAAGCGCCGGACCTCGCATGCTCATGACCATTCGCGTCGCCGATGTCGATGAAGCGTGCGCGAGGCTTCGGCAAAGCGGCGTAGACCTCGTGAACGGCCCCATCGATCGTCCCTGGGGTCGTCGCACCGCCGCCTTTTCCGACCCATCCGGTCATATGTGGGAGATCGCGCAGGAGATCCCCTCCTAGAATCCGCCGCCCAAAGCGGTTCTCACGGGCGACTAGCGGAGCGATGGCATCAATGGGGTCAATCGACCAATAGCGTCGAGATCCCCTACTCCCACTCAATCGTCCCGGGCGGCTTGCTGGTCACGTCGTACACCACCCGGTTCACGCCCTTCACCTCGTTGATGATGCGCGTGGCGGTCTCGCCTAAGAACTTCATGTCAAACTGGTAGAAGTCCGCGGTCATGCCGTCGGTGGAGGTGACGGCGCGCAGGCCAACCACATAATCGTAAGTGCGGCCGTCGCCCATGACGCCGACGGTCTTCACCGGGAGCAGCACCGCAAAGGCCTGCCAGATCTCGTCGTAGAGGCCGTGCTTGCGGATCTGGTCGATGTAGACGGCATCGGCCTTGCGCAGGATGTCGAGCTTGTCTCTGGTGATGTCGCCGGGGCAGCGGATGGCGAGGCCCGGGCCCGGGAACGGGTGGCGGCCGACGAAGATTTCGGGAAGACCCAGCTCGCGCCCGAGCTTGCGCACCTCGTCCTTGAACAGCTCGCGCAAGGGCTCGACGAGCTTCATGTTCATGCGCTCAGGCAAACCGCCGACATTGTGGTGCGACTTGATCGTCACCGAAGGTCCGCCGGTGAAGGAAACGCTCTCGATCACGTCGGGGTAGAGCGTGCCTTGCGCGAGGAAGTCGGCGCCGCCGATCTTCTTGGCTTCAGCCTCGAACACCTCGATGAAGAGGCGGCCGATGGTCTTGCGCTTCTTCTCGGGGTCGGTGACGCCTTCGAGCTCGCCCAAGAACTGCTTTGACGCATCCACGTGCACGAGCGGGATGTTGTAGTGGTGGCGGAACAGGTCGACGACGGTCTTGGCTTCATCGAGGCGCAAGAGGCCGTGATCGACGAACACGCAGGTGAGCTGGTCGCCGATGGCCTCGTGGATCAAGACGGCCGCGACGGCGGAGTCGACGCCGCCGGAGAGGCCGCAGATCACCTTGCCCTTGCCAACCTGCTGGCGGATTTTTGCGATCTCCTCCTCGCGGAAGGCGCGCATGGTCCAGTCGCCGGTGAGGCCAGCGATCTTGCGGACGAAATTGCGGATCAGCTTGGCGCCGTCTGGCGTGTGCACCACTTCGGGGTGGAACATCAGGCCGTAGTACTTGCGCTTCTCGTCCTGGATGATCGCGAACGGCGCGTTCGGCGACGTGCCGGCGACCGAGAAGCCCGGCGGCATCTTGGTGATGCGGTCGCCATGGCTCATCCAGACCTGGTTCTTGCTGCCCGATGACCAGACGTCCGCGAACAGCTGGCTCTGCGCCTTCACCTCGACATCGGCGCGGCCGAATTCGCGGTGATGGCCGCCCTCGACCTCGCCGCCGAGCTGGGCCGCCATGGTCATCTGGCCGTAGCAGATGCCCATCACGGGCACGCCGGAATCGAAGATCGCTTGCGGGGCGCGGGGGGAGCCGGCCTCATGCACCGACTCAGGGCCGCCGGAGAGGATCACCGCTTTCGGCTTCATCTCGGCGAAGGCGGCTTCGGCCTTGTTGAACGGGACGATCTCGCAATAGACGCCGTCCTCGCGCACGCGACGCGCGATCAGCTGCGTCACCTGGCTGCCGAAGTCGACGATGAGAATCTTGTCGTGCGCCGAGGCCACCGAGGGCGTCGACGCGGAGCGGTCGTTCTGTGCTGCTGTCATGGCAAGCAGATACGCGACCACGCCTCTGCCCGCAACCGCGCCGGCTCGCGCGCCCACATGCTTCTTTGGGCATGGACAAATCGATATAGGTAAGTATTATTGACCTAATTGCCTCAGTCTCAAACTGGGGCCAACCAGGGAGATCGCCATGTCACAGCATCATCAGCCGTCAAAGCTTGCCGCGCTCGGCCGGACCTGGGTCGAGGCCTGGAACGCACGCGACCTCGAGCGGGTGCTCACGCTCTATGACGAGGCGGCCGTGATGACCTCGGACCGCATCCCGGCGATGGGGTTCGATGCCAGCGGCACCGTGCGGGGCAAGGACAGCTTGCGGGCCTATTGGGGCAAGGCGCTCGCCCTGCTGCCGGAGCTGCATTTCTCGCTGATCGATGTCTTCGTCAGCCCTGATAGCGTGGTGGTGTTTTACGAGAACGAGCGCGGCAAGAGGATCTGCGAATATCTGCGGGTGAATGATGCCGGGCTGATCGTGCAGGGGTCGGCGAACCATTTGCCGCATTAGTCGCTGCTCTTTTGGCTCGGCAATTTCGCTCCCTTCCCCGTCATCCTGAGGTGCGAAGCATGGGACGCAACGCGTCCCATGGGGAGCCTCGAAGGATGCACGGCCCGGATGCAGCCGGGCTGTCGCCCTTCGAGGGCCGCTGAAGAAGCGGCCACCTCAGGGGGACGCTCAGAGAGTCGGGCGCGCTGCTTCAACAAAGCACTCGTAGGGTGGGCAAAGGCGCGCTTGCGCCGTGCCCATCATGTCTTCCATCATTGCGGAAAGACACCGTGGGCACGCTTCGCTTTGCCCACCCTACGAATTACTGGAATCCAAGGACCGTCCTTCCATGAAACTCCCCGCCTCCCCGTTCACCGTCACCGACTGGAGCAAGGTCGAGGCCACCGTGCATCCCGGCGAGACCGGGCAAGCGCTCTGGCGCACGCTCAACATCGGCGATTTGCGCGTGCGGATGGTCGAGTATTCGCCGGGCTATCTTGCCGATCATTGGTGCGACCGCGGCCACGTGCTCTACGTGCTCAAGGGCGAGCTCGACTCGGAGTTGCGCGACGGGCGCAAATTCAAGCTCACGGCGGGGATGAGCTACCAGGTTTCCGATTTCGGCGATGCCGCGCACCGGTCCTCGACGGCGGTGGGCGCGACGCTCTTCATCGTCGATTGAGACGCGCGAAAACGGCCAATTTGCACCGCAAAATAGCAAAGTCCGCGGACGTGCCGGTTCACGGGTGGTGCCTTGAAGAAGTCTAATTATCTCGCTATATTGTGATCATCGATACTTGGCCGAACGACTGGGCCGCTTCGCCTCGTCTAAGACAGGCGCGCACGCTTCAGATGATTTCTCCAAAACATCGACTCATCAGGGCTATGGGCGCAGCGTTGCGTACCGGCCCACGTGCGTACCGTCTCTAACTAACTAAAGGAAATTTCCCATGGCTATGGGCACCGTGAAGTGGTTCAACACCCAAAAGGGTTATGGTTTCATCCAGCCGGACGACGGCCAGAAGGACGTTTTCGTCCACATCAGCGCCGTCGAGCGCGCTGGCCTCTCCTCCCTCAACGAAGGCCAGAAGGTCTCGTTCGACATCGTCGCCGACCGCCGCAGCGGCAAGTCGTCGGCTGACAATCTCCGCGTCGGCTAATCGCCAGCGCACGCTCTGACCGCGGACGTACCGGCAGAGCACTAGAACTCGAAAGCCCCGCGACCGGGATCCGGTCCGCGGGGCTTTTGTTTTCCCTGTCATTCCGGGGCTCGCGAAGCGAGAGCCCGGAATCCATGGACCCGCGGAGACCGCCGCACGATGGATTCCGGGCTCGCGCTACGCGCGCCCCGGAATGACAACGTTGATCATCCCGTTTTTCGCAGCACCGACACAAAAAAGCCGTCCGTGCCCGTGCGCCGCGGCGTCATCAGCCAGCCCTCGGCCGACTGCAGCGCGGCCTCGGCAAAGGCCTCAGCCTTGTCCCAGAGCACGCTGGCGGTCTGCTCGGGCGGAACGACCGCAAACTCCGGATGGCGTTCAACGAACGCCCTGACCTGCTCGCCATTCTCCTCCGCCAGCACCGAGCAGGTGATGTAGGCGATGCGGCCGCCCTGCTTCACCAGGGGAACCGCACGCTCCAGCACCTCGGCCTGGTCGCGCAGACGAATCTCCAGCGCGCCCGGCCGCATGCGCCATTTGGCGTCGGGGTTGCGGCGCCAGGTTCCGGTTCCCGTGCAGGGCGCGTCGATCACGACGAGGTCGGCGCTGGCTTGGATGTCCGAGAGCGGATCGGCCTCGCCCTTGGGCGTGCGGACATCGGCATTGTGGACCCCGGCGCGCGACAGCCGCTCGTGGATCGGCACGAGCTGGCGTTTGTCGCGATCCGTGGCAATGAGGCGGCCCTTGCCCTGCATCAGGGCGGCGAGCGCCAGCGTCTTGCCGCCGGCGCCAGCGCAGAGATCGATCACCTGCTCGCCCGGTTTTGCCGCGGTGAACTGGGCCGCAAGCTGCGATCCCTCATCCTGAACTTCAACGCCGCCCTTGATGAAATCCTCCTCGGCCTGGATGCCGGGGTTGCGCGCATCGGCCGAAAGCTCGATGCGCAAACCCGTTGCCGACCACGGCGCAGGCTTCGCGTGAAGATGAGCCAGCGCGCGCAGCACCTTGTCGCGGTTGGATTTTAACGTGTTGACGCGCAGATCGAGCGGCGCCCGGCTCGCCATCGCGGCTGCCTCCGCGGCGCGGTCCTCGCCGAACACTTTTGCAAGGTGCGGGTCGAGCCACTCGGGATAGTCGCCGACGACCGCAGGCGGGGCGTCCTTGAGGGAGCGCGAGGCCAGCGCGGCCTGCTCGGCATCGGTCAGCGGCGTCGGCGCAAAGCGGCTGCCGTCGAACATCGCGGCCATGGTGGCCGAGTCCATGTCGCGTTCGAGGCGGAGCATGCCGATCAGCCTGGCACGCGCGGTGTCGGCGTCCATGAGATAGGCGCTCGAGGCGTATCGGCGCAGCACGTCCCAGACGAGGCCGGCGATCGCGGCGCGGTCGCCGGAGCCGGCGAAGCGGTGCGCGGTGCCCCACTCCTTCAGCGCCTTGGCCGCGGGCACGCGGTCCTTCTCGATGGTGTCGATCAGTTCGATGGCTGCGGACAGCCGGGCAGCGGGAGTCATTTGAATCTTTCAGTTCAGGATTGAATGTCTTTGCGCATGATCTTGTCGGAAAACCGGTCTTCCACTTTGCGCCAACGCGGCCCTCCGGGTCCGGATCGTGCGGGCGCCTAGATCAGCAACAGCATCTTCAGCGCGAAATAGATCCACAGCGCCAGCAGCACCAGCACGCCGGCGAGCCAGATCGTGGAGCGCCGGCCGAGGTCGTTCGAAGAGACGAAAACGCCGGCATGGACAAAGCGCGTCACCACGAACACCCAGGACATCAGCACGATGAAGAGATCGGCATGCCGGAGCGGCAGCGCCAGCGCGATCAGCGTGTAGAACAGCACCGGCAGCTCGAACTGGTTGCGATAGCAATTGGCGATCTGTGTGGTGCCCTTGGGCCAGTTCGGCTCGCCCAGCGCAATGTCGCGGATTTTGGTCTCGCCCGAGACCAGCGATTGCCGGCGCGCCAGCGCCATGCCGATCAGCAGCGCGAAGGTGAGACCGACCTGCACGAAGACAGGCAGCAAGACCATTTGAATGGACATCGGAACTTTCCCGTAGAGCGGAGGGCCGCGGACCGTCATTAGCCGCGACTTCTGGCGCTGACAATCAACGAGTTGAACCGGCGTTCCCGATGAGGCGACCAACCACCGATTGTTAAAGCGATTTCGTCCCGTTTGGGCACAAGGCGAGAGACCGCCATGACTACCCCGTTCAACCAGATCGCCGGCTTGATCACCTCATGGGGTGAATCCGCGGACGGCCAGCTCGGCATCCTGATGTCGGCGCTGGCAGGTGTCGCCGCGGCGCTCGCGGTTGCGCTGGCGATGACGGTGTACTTCCGCCTCTCCTACCGGACCTGGCGCGACGTGGTCAGGCATGGCCTGACGACGCTCGCCGCCATCGCCCTCATCGCCTTTGCCGCCTACGACATGCGGCACGCGGCGCTGGCCTATCTCGGCCTCAATCCGTCGAAGCCCGCGGTCGAGTTCGAGATCCGGATGCCCCGGGAGACGCTGACGACGGTATCCGACAGCCAGATCGAGCTGCACACCGACCGCAACCAGACGCTGGCGCTGGTCGACGGCGTGCGCGACCTCACCGACGGACGCGCGGTGCTGCGCGGCGCGGTCGCGCTCAACCACCGCACGGCCGACCGCGTGCTGGTCGTGAACCTGCCCGGCAGAGGCATCTTCGAATTCCGCCTCCGCCTGCCCGCCGAGCCGCATCGCTCCGCGGAGTTCGGCCCCTGGCACCTCGTCGACAGTGTCGCCTCGACGGTCGCCGGCAACGTCGCTCCGCAGGACGCCTACACGATCCGCTACCGCGTGCTCTGATCATGCTCCGAACGAAATCTTGCGCCCTCGCCGCGCTTGCTCTCGCCACACTGCTTTGCCCGCGTATGCCGGTGATCGCCGCGCCGGCCGACATCGCCACCTGCGATCGGCTGGCCGCCCATCCCACCGACCCGGACAGGCCTGCCGACGTGAAAGGCAATCTCGAGATCGCCGATGCCGACATCGCCGCCGCGCTGAAGGCCTGCACGGCGGCCGCTACGTCGGCGGATGCTCCGCGCCGCATCTGGATGGAGCTCGGCCGCGCCTACGAGTTCGCCCGGCAGCCGGCGCAGGCGGCAGGCGCCTATCGCAAGGCGGCCGACGCCGGCAGCTCGTCCGCAATGGCCGGGCTCGGCGCGCTCTTGCTCAACGGCAACGGCATCAAGAAGAACATCGCCGAAGGACGGGCACTGACCGAGAAGGCGGCGAATGCCGGCGATGTCGAAGGCATGATCAATCTCGGCTCGCTCTACGGCGGCGCTGTCGGCGGGAAGACCGATTTCGCGATGGCACGCAAATGGTACGCCAGGGCGATCGAGGCGAATTCCAGCGAGGCCATGTATCAGCTGGGCTTGATGACGCAGGACGGCGATGGCGGCCCGAAGGACGATGTCGCGGCCAAGGCGCTGTTCGAAAAGGCGGCCGCGCTCGATCACGCCGACGCGCTGGAGCGGTTAGGCGCCTATGCCGAAGCCGGCCGCGCGGGCGAGAAGGATGCCAAGGCCGCGATCGACTATTACAAGCGCGCTGCCGCGCTGGGCAACGAAGATGCCGGCAAGGCGCTGGAACGGCTGCGCTGTCCGTTCGGCATCAGGGATCGCGACGGCAAATCCGTCGGACGGATTTGTTTTGACGGCTGATGAGGGGACAGCGTGTTTTAAACTTTGTTCGTTGCGATGCATGCGTGCGCCGTCATCGTTTCGACGCGTGACGATCTGTATGCTCATCGCATGTCCGAATTTCGCCTGACGCAGATTTCCGACACGCATCTTGGCCAGCGCTTTCCAGGCCTGATCGCCAACTTCCAGGCGATCAGCGCGCACATCGACGCTGACAGGCCCGATCTCGTCGTCAACACCGGCGACGTCTCCTTCGACGGGCCGAGCAGCCGCGACGATGTCGCATTCGCCAAGAGCCTCCACGCCGCCCTGCCCGTCGCCTGCCGCTATCTGCCCGGCAATCACGACATCGGCGACAATCCGACCGCGATCGGGCCTGCTCCGAAGCCGCCGGTCGCGGAAGCGCATCGCCGGCAATTCTGCGACATCATCGGCGAAGACCATTGGTCGTTCGAAGCGGCCGGCTGGCGCTTCATCGGTCTCAACTCGCTGGTGATGAATTCAGGGCTCGCCTTCGAGGCCCAGCAGTTTGACTGGCTCGCCTCCGAGATCGCGCGCGTCAATGGCAGGCCGGTCGCGCTGTTCCTGCACAAGCCCGTGTTTCTCAACCTGCCCGACGACCCCGAGACGCCGGAGACCTCGATCCGCTACGTGCCGCAGCCGGCGCGTGCGCGTCTGATCGAGATGTTTGCACATGTCGACCTGCGCCTGATCGCCAGCGGCCACGTGCACCAGCGCCGCGACTTCACCTATCGTCATACGCGCCACGTCTGGGCGCCTTCGGCCGGCTTCAGGATCAACGATGCACGCCAGGACCGCATCGCGATCAAGGAAGTTGGACTCGTGGAATATCGCTTCCGGCCCGACAGTGTTGAGGTCCGCCACGTCCGCGCAGCGGGCCAGGTCGATATCGACATTGAGGAGCTGTTCGCCCAGATGGGCGGCGAGCACTAGCCCAATTCGCGGGCACTAATCCCTATCAAAATACCTCATTGCATCCTGAGTGAGCTGAAATTGGCTAAAATGGCCTAATGACAACGTTGTCATTCCAACATATCGTCGCTTCAGCGGTCGGCGAGCCGCGGAGGAAGCGACGATGCAGTTCTTGTCCCGGTGGGATAGCCAACGTCTTTCGACGACGACACGGGGCATTCCCCTGGCCGATGGCCTGGCCGCCGACGACATCGGCCGTCAGCGCTGGTCCCCTTCGCGCGGCGACCTTGCGCTACCCGCCCTCACCCTCGATGAAGCCGCCTTCGCGGCCAACCGCGACCTCTTCCTGAGATGGTGCGCGAGCGCCGGCGTCAGCGTCGCGCCTCACGCCAAGACCCCGATGTCGCCGGAGCTCGCCCGCTCGCTGCGCGAGGCCGGCGCCTGGGGCACGACGGTCGCCAACATCCAGCAGGCCGCCGTGCTGCTTGCGAACGGCGAACGGCACCTGCTGCTGGCCAACGAGATCGGCGGGCTCGCGGCCGGCCGGCGGCTCGGCGCGCTGCTGAGCGCCTATCCCGACGTCGAGCTTCACGCCTTCGCGGATTCACCGGCCGCGGTCGCGGCACTGGCGGAAGCCGCGCGGATCGCAGGCCGCAGCGAATTGTCGGTGCTGGTCGAGCTCGGCGCCGGTCGCGCCGGCGCGCGCGACCGCGCCGCGGTCGAGGCAACGATTGCGGCGGTGCTTGCCGCCGATCGGCTCGTGCTCGGCGGCATCGCCACGTACGAAGGCGCGGTCGCAACGCCCGATGCCGCCGCGACGATGCGCGCGATCGCAGCGCTGATGGAGCGCACCATCGAGGCGTTCGCGCTGGTGCGCGCTGCCGCCCCGCACCAGCCGCTGATCCTCAGCGCCGGTGGCTCGGCCTATTTCGACAACGTGGCCAGTGCGCTTGCGCCCGTCGCGCGGGCTGACGGCAGCGCTATGGTCCTGCTCCGCTCCGGCGCGCTGTTCTTTGCCGATCACGGCATCTATGCCCGCGCCTTCGCCGAGCTCGACCGGCGCGGCGGTCTCGTCATCGACAACGCGCGCCACTCGGCGGCCGAAGGCTTTCGGCCCGCGCTGACGCTGTGGGCCGAGGTGCTGTCGCGCCCCGAGGACGGACTTGCGATCGCCGGCTTTGGCATGCGCGATGCCTCGTTCGACCAGGGACTGCCGGTGCCGCTGCGCGTCTTCCGCGACGGCGTCGAGCAGCAAGGGCTTGCCGCTACGCTCACAGTGACGCGCCTCAACGACCAGCATGCGTTCCTGTCGGTGGCTTCCGAAGCCACGCTTGCAGTCGGCGACGTCATCGCCTTCGGTATCTCGCATCCCTGCACCTGCCTCGACCGCTGGCGCGTCATCTTCGGTCTCGACGCCGACGGCGTTGTGACGCGCGCCCTCCCCACCCAGTTCGGCTGAGAGCGGCGCATGAATTTCCTGCCGCTCTGGCGCTACCAGAACCAGCTCATCGACGGGGCCATCGTCACGCTGGAGCTGACGGTGATCTCGGCGCTCGCCGGGCTCGTGATCGGCATCGCCGGCGCGGTCGCGCTGAAGGGGCGCATCACGCCGCTGCGCTGGCTGGTGCGGGGTTACATCGAGCTGTTCCGCAACACGCCGTCGCTGATCCAGATCTTCATCGTCTTCTTCGTGCTGCCGAACTTCGGCCTGAAGCTGCCGGCCTTCGAGGCCGCCGCCGTCGCACTGTCGCTCTATTTCGGCGCCTATTCGGTCGAGATCATCCGCTCCGGCCTCGATTCCATTCCGCGCAGCCAGGTCGAGGCGGGACAGTGCCTCGGCCTGTCAGGCTGGCAGGTGTTCCGCCACATCATCCTGCCGCCGGCGCTGCGCAATGCCTATCCGGCTGTGACCAGCCAGTTCGTGCTGCTGCTGCTCGGCACCTCGCTCGCCTCGCAGGTCGCCGCCGACGAGCTGTTTCATGTCGCGGGCTTCATCGAAAGCCGCACCTATCGCAGCTTCGAGGTCTATGCGGTGATCTGCGCGGTCTATTTCGCGATGGCGATGTCGTTCAAGGCGCTGTTCGCCATCATCGGCATGACCGCCTTCCGCTGGCCGCGGCGGCGCTGAGGGACAAGCGATGCGATCCTTCTCCCTCATCGACTTCGTCTCGCTGTTCACCGCGCTGCGCTGGACCGTCGCGCTCGTCGTGCTCGCGCTCGCATTCGGCGCGCCATTGGCGCTCGGGCTCGCCGCGGGCCGCATCAGCCGGTTCGCCGGCCTGCGCTGGGCGATGGCGGCGTGCATCCAGGTGATCCAGAGCGTGCCGCTGCTTGGCCTGTTGTTCTTCTTCTATTTCGGCATGCCCGTTTTCCTCGGCATCCAGGTGCCGGCGCTGGTCGCCGTCACCGTCGCCTACACGCTCTACACGGCCGCCTTCCTCGGCGAGATCTGGCGCGGCGGACTGGAGGCCGTGAAACAGGCGCAATGGGAGGCTGGCGCCTGCCTCGGCCTCTCGGCCTGGCAGCAGTTCCGCCACATCATCGCGCCGCAGGCGCTGCGGCTGTCGCTGCCGCCGACCGTCGGCTTCCTGGTGCAACTGATCAAGGGCACCTCGCTCGCCTCGATCCTCGGCTTCGTCGAGCTCGCCCGCGCCGGACAGGTGGTGAGCGCGGCGACGTTCCAGCCGCTGCTCACCTACGCGCTGGTTGCCGCGATCTATTTCGCGCTGTGCCTGCCACTCACGCTCTGGTCCCGCTCCCTGGAGGCCCGCCTCGATGGCTCTCGTTGAAATCCGCGACGTGCACAAGACATTCGGCAAGGTCGAGGTGCTCAAGGGCGTCTCGCTCGATGTCGAGGAAGGCGAGATCGTCACGATCATCGGCCGCTCCGGCTCAGGCAAGTCGACGCTGCTCCGCTGCATCAATGCGCTCGAGAGCGTCGATTCCGGTGAGATCCGGGTCGAGGGCCAGAAGGTCCACACCCGGATGCCTGACCTGAAGAAATTCCGTCAGCGCGTCGGCATCGTGTTCCAGGCCTTCAATCTGTTTCCGCATCTGAAGGTCGAGCGCAACATCACGCTGGCTCCGCTGCTCACTGGCCGCATCGACAAGGCGAAAGCCCGCGCACTCGCCGAGGACGTGCTGACCCGCGTCGGCCTCGCCGACAAGATCGATGCCTGGCCGGAGCAGCTCTCCGGCGGCCAGCAGCAGCGTGTCGCGATCGCCCGCTGTCTCGCCATGGCGCCTCACCTCATGCTGTTCGACGAGGTGACCTCGGCGCTCGATCCCGAGCTCGTCGGCGAGGTCCTGAAGGTGATGGAGGCGATGGCCAAGCAAGGCATGACCATGATCCTGGTCACGCACGAGATGGGCTTTGCCCGCAACGTCGCCAACCGCATCGTCTTCATGCATCAGGGCCGCGTCTGGGAACAGGGACCGCCGGCAAAGCTGTTCGCCAATCCTGAAACCCCCGAGCTCGCAAGCTTCATCGCATCCGCCAAGTGAAAACCTTCCCCTTCAAGGAGAGAGTCATGAGACAACTGAAGTCCCTCTTCACCATCGCAGCAACGGCGCTCGCCGTCCTCGCCGCGCCGAACCTTGCCAAGGCCGACAAGCTCCAGGACGTGCTCGGCGCCGGCAAGCTGCGCGTCGGCATCCTCACCGATGCCGCCCCCTGGGGCTTCAAGGACGACAAGGGCGAGATCGCAGGTCTCGACGCCGACCTTGCAAAACTCATCGCCGCCGACATGGGCGTGAAGCTCGAGCTGGTGCCGGTGACAGGCGCCGCGCGCATCCCGAGCCTGCTCTCGGACAAGATCGACATGCTGATCGCGGGCCTCGGCGCAACGCCCGAGCGCGCTCAGCAGGTGATGTTCTCACAGCCCTATGCGGTGGTGAATCTCGGCGTCTATGGCGCCAAATCGCTTCCCGCCGCGACCGGCAAGAAACCGGACAATCTCGACGGCCGCAGCGTTGCGGTCGCCAAGGGCTCGACGCTCGACATCTGGCTCACCGACAATGCGCCGAAGGTGAAGCTGGTGCGCTTCGAGGACACCCCGGCCGCGATCGCAGCCTACCTCGCCGGACAGGCCGACACGTTCGCCGAGAACAGCGCCATTGCGCTGAAGGTGCAGGACCAGAACCCGACCAAGGAGGTCGAGCTGAAGTTCCTGATCCGGCAGTCCCCGGCCCATGTCGGCGTGCGCCAGGGCGAGCAGAACCTGCTCAACTGGATCAACACCGACATCTTCTTCAACAAGCTCAACGGCAAGCTCGGCGCACTTCAGCTGAAATGGTTCAAGGAAGAGCAGACGCTGCCGACACTCTGAACCGACATGCTCCCGCGTTCGTCGCGGGAGCACCCACCTTCACGAGGAGAATTGAGATGATCAAACGTTACGTCGTCGGCTCGCGCATGAGCCAGGCCGTCGCCGCCGGCGGCATGGTGCACATCGCAGGCCAGGTTGCCGATGACCGCAAGGCGGGCATCGTGTCGCAGACCCAGCAGGTGCTCGCCAAGATCGACGCGCTGCTGAAGGAGGCTGGCTCCGACCGCTCCAAGCTGATCGCGGTCAACGTCTTCCTGCCGCACATCATCGACTTCGACACCATGAACTCGGTCTACGACGCCTGGATCGATCCAGCCAATCCGCCGGCGCGCGCCTGTGTCGAAGCCCGCCTCGCCGATCCCGATTTGCGCGTCGAGATGACCGCGGTCGCACTGCTCTAAGCCCTTCTTCCAACCTTCGGCCGGCGCTGGCTTCGGCGCGGCCCCGAGGCAAGCCATGCATACCGGACTGTTTCACGACATCGACTTCGAGAAGGACCAGAAATGGTCGGGCCATCTCGGCATTCCCTTCTCGATCGACCGCTCTCCCTACTTCCAGCTCAAGATCCCGATCTTCCGGATCAAGAACGGTGCTGGACCAAAGCTGCTGTTGATGGCCGGCAATCACGGCGACGAGTATGAGGGCGAGATCACGCTGACGCGGCTGTATCGCCGGCTCGATGCGAACGCGATCAAGGGCGAGATCACCATTCTCCCCTTTGCCAATTTGCCCGCCGTGATGGCGGCGCGCCGCCGCTCGCCGCTCGACGAAGGCAATCTCAACCGGGCCTTCCCGGGCGATGCCGGGGGCACGCCGACATTCCGCCTCGCCCACTTCCTCGAGCACGAGCTGTTTCCGCGGCACGATGTCGTGTTCGACATCCATTCCGGCGGCACGTCCATGGCGCATGTGCCTTGCGCACTGATCGAGCGGCAGGGACCGCCGGAGATGTTCGGCCATGCGCTGCGGCTGATGGAAGGATTGGGCATGCCGTTCGCCTTCGTCGCCGAGAACGGCGCGGCAGCGCCGACCTCGATGGCGGCGGCCGCGCGCGCGGGCGCGATCGGACTGTCGGGCGAATTCGGCGGCGGCGGCACCGTCACGCCGCAGACCATGGCGCTCACCGCGCGCGCCGTCGACCGCCTGCTGCTCGCGCTCGGCCTCGTCCAGGCACCTGTGCTGGGGCCGCACGCGCCGGTCGAGCGCGCCACTGAACTGCTGGCCCTGCAGAGCCATGCCCAGGCGGTGTTCGCGATACGGCGCGGCTGGTTCGAGCCTGCGGTCATGGTCGGCGCGCGGGTGGCGGCCGGCGACATCGCCGGCTGGTATCATGACTTCGAGCGCCCGGAATTGCCCGAAGAGGTGCTGCGCTTCCCCGCCGACGGCATCGTGATCTCGCAGCGCCTGCACACCGATAGCCAGAGCGGCGACTGCCTGGTCCAGGTTGGCCGCGCGCTCGCGCGTGAGGAGGTGATGGCGCGGTGAGATATCGCCGCGGGCTCGCTGCACCTCTCCCGCTTGAGGTCGGATCGCGAAAGCGATCCGGGTGAGGGTTTCCTCCTCTTGGGGGTTCTCGCCCGCGGAGACACCCTCTCCCCAGCCCTCCCCCGCAAGCGGGAGAGGGAGTGCACCACCGTCGAGGTTGCAATGAACTCTGATCGCATCATGCTCTAACCTGACGTTGTTCTCTCCAGGGATTCGATGACCGATCCGGCAAAGCCAGGCTATGACGACGTGGTGCGCATTCCGGCGCCGCCCGGCCGCAGCAATGCGACCGGGCGGCCGCCGCGCATCGAGGAGGTCGCGGAGCGCGCCGGCGTCGCGCCGATCACGGTGTCGCGGGTGCTGCGCCACCCCGAAAAGGTCAATCGCGAGACCCGCGAGCGCATCCTGGAGGTGATCGAGGCCACCGGCTATGCCTCCAACCCGCATGCGCGCGCGCTACGGTCCGGCCGGTCGAACGTGGTCGTCGCCTTCGTCTCCAACATCCTCAGCCAGCAGTTCGGCCTTGCGGTGCGCAGCTTTGCCGCAACGCTGGAGCCGGAGGGTTTTGAGGTGCTGGTCGGCCAGACCTCCTACTCCTATGCCAAGGAGGTCGCGATGATCCAGTCGCTGCGCGGCATCCGCCCGGCAGCGGTGATGTTCACCGGCGTGATCGAGCTCGAGGAGAACCGCACAGCGCTGGCCGAGCTCGGCATTCCCGTGATCGAGACCTGGGCGTATCCGCGCGATCCCATCGACATGCTGGTCGGCCTGCCCAATGCCGATGCCGGCGCCATGGCGGCGCGCAGGCTGGCCGAGGCCGGCCATCGCCGCCTCGCCTTCATCGGCCGCAGCAGCGGCCGTGGCGCGCTGCGCCGTGACGGCTTTCGCATGGCGGCGGCACGGCTTGGCCTCGAGATCGTCCACGAGATCGGTGTCGGCGAGATCACGGGCCTCGTCGACGGCCGCGCCGCCTTCACCGCCCTGCTCGACCGTGGCGGCAAGGTCGATGCCGTGTTCTGCGCCAACGACCTTCTCGCGACCGGCGCGCTGATCGAGGCCCGCGCCCGCGGCCTGTCGGTGCCGCGCGATCTCGCCGTGCTCGGCTTCGGCGACAACGACGTCGCCGATCAGATCACGCCCGGCCTCACCACCATCTCGTTCGATGCGGCTGCGCTGGGGCGTATTGCGGGCGAACTGCTTCTGGCGCGGCTATCCGGCACGCCGTCAGCCGAGCAGCGGCTCGCGGTCGATCTGTTCCTGGTCGAGCGCGGCAGCGTCTGAGCGCGGGATTAAGCGACGCTCTTGAGATCCTGCTGGATCGCGGCGAGCAGGGATTGCAGCGCCTCGCTGTTCACGGGCTTCGCCACCGCGTCATCGGCCGGCAGATCGCTCACGACCTTGGGTGCCCTGACCGGACGTTTCGGGAATGGCGGCGGTGGCACCGGCATCGCAGGCTGGCTGAAATCGCCCTCCTCGCTATGCACGAACTTGCCGTGGATCACGTCGTCGTGGCGGCCCATCACGAACATGGCCACCCAATAGCCGGCAGCCAATAGGATTACGCAGAAAACACTGATCTCTAACATCGCTACACCTAAAATATGCGCGATGATTCAATGCCTTCGCCCTGGCGTCAATGAACCGACGGTCACACCTGCGGCTTTTGCGGGCAGGTGTGGCCGATTGGTGACTCTTTGTTAACCATTGATGTCCGGCATATGACGCCGGTGCAACAACTACAGCTTGTCGGGTCCGACCCGCACCAGCTGCTTGCCGAAATTGGCGCCCTTCAGGAGGCCAATGAAGGCGCCGGGGGCGCTCTCCAGGCCCTCGGTGACGAACTCCTTGTACTTGACCTTGCCGTCGCGAACCCACCCCGACATGTCGCGCAGGAAGTCGCCATGGCGGGAGGCGAAATCGGAGACGATGAAGCCGCGGAAGGTCAGCCGCTTGGTCAGCGTCGCGCGCATCATCGATGCCGCCCATTTCGGCGGCTTGGCCTCGGTGTCGTTGTAATGCGCGATCAGGCCGCAGACCGGCACGCGCGCGAACGGATTGAGCAGCGGGAACACCGCTTCGAACACCGCGCCGCCGACATTCTCGAAATAGACGTCGATGCCCTTCGGGCAGGCGAACTTCAGCTTGGCCGGAAAATCGGTCTCGCGATGATCGAGGCACTCGTCGAAGCCGAGCTCCTTCACCACGTAATCGCACTTGTCCTTGCCGCCGGCAATGCCGACCGCGCGTGCGCCCTTGATCTTGGCGATCTGCCCCACGGCCGAGCCGACCGCGCCCGAGGCGCCAGCAACGACGACGGTCTCGCCTTCTTGCGGCTTGCCGATGTCGAGCAGGCCGGTGTAGGCGGTCATGCCGGGCATGCCGAGCACGCCAATGGAGGTCGAGATCGGACCGAGCCTGGGATCGACCTTGATCAGGCCCTTGCCATTCGAGATCGCGTTCGTCTGCCAGCCGGTGCGTGCGCGGACGATGTCGCCCTTGGCGAAGTCCGGGTTGTTGGAGGCGACGACTTCGCTCACCGCCTCGCCTTCCATCACGCCGCCGACCGGCACCGGCGCGGCGTAGGACGGCCCCTCGCTCATGCGCCCGCGCATATAGGGATCGAGCGAGAGCCAGATCGTGCGCAGCAGGACTTCGCCGGCACCGGGCGTCGGCACTGCGAATTCCTCCAGACGAAAATCAGACGGTTTTGGTTCGCCAACGGGACGCGCGGCGAGAACGATGCGCTTGGCTTGGGACATGATGTTTCCTCCGGATTGTACTTCGGCGTGAACGGAAGCGGACGGAGTGAGGCGCGTCAATACAAAAGCGGTGGAGCCACACACACACACGCTGTCGTCGCCCGACTTGATCGGGCGACCCAGTATTCCAGCGGCAGTTGTGGTTGAGCCGAAAAGCCGCGGCGTACTAGATGCCCCGGTCAAGCCGGGGCATGACACCGTCGTTGAGGCAACCGCGCCGAAACTCACGCGCTCGCACACAGCTCTCGTGTCCCGGACGCGCGCCGGCACGCAGTGACGCTGCGCAGAGCCGGGACTCAGAAAGCGAAACGACGGATGCAGAGACACGGGCCCCGGCTCTGCAGCGCATCACCAAAGAGGTGCTGCGCTGCGTCCGGGGCACGAGAGCGAAGGCGGCTGGCGCCACCGTTCCCTAGAATTTTAAGCAGCGAATTAAGATCGTGATCAGCCCACCAGCCTAGGCTGTACCAGGGAGATCGCCTCGCCTTTGCCGTGCACAGCCGCCTCGGCAACGAGATCAACAGGCTAAAAGAAATTGGACAGGAAATGACATCGCTGAGGCAGCAGATCGGGCAGACGGGTCTCGCAGCCCCGAAGAGCACGGCGTGGCAAATCGCGTTGGTCATAGCCGGCTTGCCGATCATCTTCTTCGTGATCGGCCCCACGCTCCTTGCGTGGCTGTCAGGCAGGTCCACGGACCTTTTTACAACGGCGGGCGGTCTTGCAGCTCTGGTGCTCATCCTCCTGCCGACATGGATCGCGCTCTTTCTCAATCAGCGCCATGTCCTGCTGATCTGTTTGTCAAATCTCGTCTGCGTCTTGATCGGCGTCCTCGGCGCAGCCGACATGCCCGTTTTCAGCTGGATCGGTCTCGGCAGCGAAGCGTGGTGGTCAGTCCTGGGGTGGCAATTCGCACTCATCTGGTCGTTCATCAACAGCAACAGACCAGCCGCGGCGGAGCGCGATCCGTCCGCCCCGCCGGTCCCATCACTGACAACGATCAGCCCATGACCTTGGGTCGGCGTAACTAGCCGCCACCCGGATAGTTCGGCGCCTCGCGCGTGATGGTGACGTCGTGGACGTGGCTCTCGCGCAGGCCGGCACCGGTGATGCGGACGAACTGCGCCTTGTCGTGCAGCTCCTTCATGTCCTTGGCGCCGACATAGCCCATGGCGGCGCGGAGGCCACCGGCGAGCTGGTGCATGACGTTACCGACCGGCCCCTTGTAGGGCACCTGGCCCTCGATGCCCTCAGGCACGAGCTTGAGCGAATCCTTGATGTCCTGCTGGAAGTAGCGGTCGGCAGAGCCGCGCGCCATCGCGCCGACCGAGCCCATGCCGCGATAGGCCTTGTAGGAACGGCCCTGCCACAGGAACACTTCGCCCGGCGTCTCGTCGGTTCCGGCGAGCAGCGAGCCGACCATGGCGATGTCGGCACCGGCAGCGAGCGCCTTGGCGAGATCGCCGGAGAACTTGATGCCGCCGTCGGCGATGACGGGAATGTCGGCCTTCTTGGCCGCTTCCACCGCGTCCATGATCGCGGTGAGCTGCGGAACGCCGACGCCGGCGACGATACGCGTGGTGCAGATCGAGCCCGGACCGATGCCGACCTTGATGCAGTCCGCGCCGGAATCGATCAGCGCCTGCGCGCCGTCGGTGGTGGCGACGTTGCCGGCAACGACTTGCACCGAATTGGACAGGCGCTTGATGCGGTTCACCGCATGCAGCACGTGACGGGAATGGCCATGCGCGGTGTCGACCACGACGAGATCGACGCCGGCATCGATCAGCCGCTCGGTGCGCTCGAAGCCGGTGTCGCCGACGGTGGTGGCGGCGGCGACGCGCAGGCGCCCTTGCGCGTCCTTGCAGGCGAGCGGATGGGCGACCGCCTTCTCCATGTCCTTGACGGTGATCAGGCCGACGCAGCGATATTGCTCGTCGACCACCAGCAGCTTCTCGATGCGGTGCTTGTGCAGCATCCGCCGCGCTTCATCCTGGCTGACATTCTCGCGCACCGTGACGAGGTTCTCGTGCGTCATCAGCTCGGAGACTTTTTGCCGGCGGTCGGTGGCAAAGCGCACGTCGCGATTGGTGAGGATGCCGACCAGCTTGCCCGGCGTGGACTTGCCGGCGCCGGTGACGACGGGAATGCCGGAGATGCCGTGGTCGCTCATCAGCTTGAGCGCATCGTCGAGCGTGGCCTCGGGGCTGATGGTGAGCGGGTTCACCACCATGCCCGACTCGTAGCGCTTGACCTGCCGCACCTGGGCGGCCTGCCCTTCGGGATCGAAATTGCGGTGGATGACGCCGAGGCCGCCGGCCTGCGCCATGGCGATCGCCATGCGGGCTTCGGTGACGGTGTCCATGGCGGAGGCCATGATCGGGATGTTGAGCGGAATGGCGCGGGTGACGCGGGAGCGGATGTCGACCTCGCCCGGCATGACGTCGGACAGGCCCGGCTTCAACAGCACGTCGTCGAACGTAAAGGCTTCGCGGATGCCTTGAAGTTGCACCGTGGCCATCTGCCAACTCCTTCCTGCGGCCGTGCCGCAAATGCTTATGGATGAGCGCCACCCTCGGCGTACCTTGCGGCATCGCCGGAGAATCGGAGCCCATCGGTGGGGTTGACGCCGGTCGATAGCACGGCCGCGTGACGAATCAAAGCAATTCGGACCGGCGGCCAGCCATGCACAGGCTTTTTGAGTAAATTCGGCGTGGATAGGCTCGCCGGCGGGGCCCACCCACCGTTCTTCCGGCGCGCGACCTAGTCGCGAGCCCGGAATCCATCCCGCAGCGGTCCCTGCGGTCCGATGGATTCCGGGCTCGCGCCACGTGGCGCGCCCCGGAACGACGAAGGAGCGAGCACAGCATTTAGGTGCTATGCGTTGATCCGCAATGGTCGCCGCCGGGCGGCAGTGTTAAGCCGCAGTCCACCCTCTCTTCTGATTTTCATTACCAATCTGTCATGGTCGACAAGCAACGCGTCATCCCGCTGATCGTGGCCACTGCTCTCTTCATGGAGAACATGGACTCGACCGTCATCGCGACCTCGCTGCCGGCGATCGCGGCCGATATCGGCACCAGCCCCCTGACGCTCAAGCTCGCCATCACGTCCTACCTCTTGTCGCTGGCGGTGTTCATCCCGGCGAGCGGCTGGACCGCCGACCGGTTCGGCGCGCGCATGGTGTTCGCGATCGCGGTCGGCGTGTTCATGGTCGGCTCGATCGGCTGCGCGCTCTCGACCTCGGTCACCGATTTCGTGTTCGCGCGCATCCTCCAGGGCATGGGCGGGGCGATGATGACGCCGGTCGGGCGCCTCGTGCTGCTGCGCTCGGTCGACAAGAGCGCGCTCGTCAACGCCATGGCCTGGGTGACGATCCCTGCCCTCATCGGCCCCGTGATCGGGCCGCCGCTCGGCGGCTTCATCACCACTTATGCCTCGTGGCACTGGATCTTCCTGATCAACATCCCGATCGGGCTGCTCGGCATCTTCATGGCGCTGAAGTTCATCGATCCCATCAAGAGCGAGACGCAGGAGCCGTTCGATCTCTACGGCATGGTGCTTGCCGGCATCGGCCTTGCCGGCATCGCGTTCGGCCTCTCCGTCGCCGGGCTCAACCTGCTGCCCTGGAGCACGGTGGCGGCGCTGATCGTCGGCGGCGCGATCTCGATGACCCTCTACGTCATCCACGCCCGGCGGACGGGATCCCCGGTGCTCGACTTCTCGCTGCTGAAGCTGCCGACGCTGCGGGCGGCCATTTTCGGCGGCTTCATGTTCCGGCTCGGCATCGGCGCGCTGCCCTTCCTGCTCCCGCTCTTGATGCAGATCGGTTTTGGCCTGTCGCCGTTCCATTCCGGCCTCGTCACTTTCGCCTCCTCGTTGGGGGCGATGGGCATGAAGACGCTGGCGGGCCGCATCATCCGCGCCTTCGGCTTCCGCAACCTGATGACGGCGAACGCGATCATCAGCGCGTTCTTCCTCGGCGTCTGCGCGCTGTTCACCGTAACGACGCCGCTCCTGATCATCATGGTGATCCTGGTGGTCGGCGGCTTCTTCCGCTCGCTGGAGTTCACCGCGATCAACACGGTCGCCTATGCCGACGTCGAGACCGCGCAGATGAGCCGGGCCACCACGCTCGTCAGCGTCAACCAGCAGCTCGCGGTCTCCGCCGGCGTCGCCGTCGGCGCCGCCAGCGTGGAGACGACGATGTGGCTCAGCCATGTCAGCGAGATCAACGCCACCGTGTTCGCGCCCGCCTTCGTCGTGGTGGCGCTGACCTCGGCGGCCTCGAGCTGGTTCTTCTGGCAGATGCCGGCCGATGCCGGCCACGAGATCTCCGGCCGCAAGGCCACCGAGATCGCGAGCCGCAAGGGTGCGGGCAAGGGCGCGGCCAAGGCTGCCGTCAAGGCCGCGACCGAGGATACCCAGGACGTGCGCGACCAGCGGCTGGGGTGAGCAACGCGCCAACGAGAAGAGCGATGGCCCAAGGGCCATCGCTCTCTTGATCGTCCACGACCCTCTCGGGTCGCTCGAAGCGCGTCAGTTCAGCGTGATGCGATAGAGCGCGACGCCCAATCCCAACGGCTTCGCTGGCGAGCCTGCGGTCGAGCTGTGGAGCTGAAGCTCGCCGTTGACCGCGGTCGCGGTATAGTCCTCGATCAGCTGCAGGCTCGGATCCGGTGCGCCGCTGGTATTGCCGGAGTGAGCGTTGGCGTAGTCGATGAAGTTCTTGAGGTTGCTCGTGGTCGCATCGACCTGGTAGCGCTGGACCCTCACCGGCCCGCTGTAGCCAACCGTCTTGAAGATGTTCGAGACGGAAATGGAGAAGTTCTCCGCCGTGCCGGTTCGGGTGTTGGCGTCGTTGTTGAAGACCAGATACGGGTCGAAATTGTAGACCATGACATTGGTCGAGCTCTGGTCGCTGGTGACGAACGCATTGAGGTGCGACCCCGAGGTCGGCGTCACCGTGACCTGATTGCGCAGCCCCGTCATCAGATTGTACATCTTGAACACGTTGGTGTGCGGCTTCGGCAGGAAGGTGTAGGAAGTTCCGCTGCCATAAGTGTGCAGCAGGCTGGCCGTGCCGAGGGCCGAAGGAGCGGCCGGCCCGCCATAGACGAGCCGATCCTCGACCGTGAGGAAGGATCCCATCGTCACGCCCTGGGCCAGCGCCTCCGGCAGGAACGCGGCAACCCATGCTGCTCCCTTGTGCGACCAGTTGACGTCGCCGTTCGAGCAGCTCGACGGTCCCCATTCCGACAGGAAGAGCGGCACGTTCTGCATGTTATAGGCATTCAGCTTGGCCCTGTAGGCATTGGTCATCTGCTCGAACAGGGCGAACGGCTGCGTGACGTCATCGCAGGCGTGCTCGACCGTGTTGGTGCGGAGGGTTTCGACCGAGCCGTAGTAATGGAACGAGAAGTGATTGAGCGGCATGTTGAACTTCGCGCCGTACGGCAGAGCGGACGGATTGAAAACCTGCTCGATGAACTGCTCTTCCAGCGAGGGGCCCGTTCCCTGCGGTCTCACAATCAGATTCCAGCCGGCCATTGCAGGGCCCGCGATCTCGATGGTCTTGCCGTTATAGGCACTGTTCTGGCCAAGCTCGGCGTTCACCGCGGTGATCGCATCGGCGAAGATCTTCTGCACGGGCAGAAGATTGCGGCCCAGACGGCGCGCGTCGCCATTGTTGGGAAATCCCAATTGCGGATTGTCCTCGTCGGTGATCGCGTAGGCCTGTGACGTCGAGCTGAAGCTGTACGTTGCCGGGTTCATCCACCACAGCCAGCGTTTCCAGGGGCCAAGATCCGGAGGAGCACACGTCGAGCCGTTGCACACCGGGTAGTCAGCCGCGATGTCGATCTCGTTGCTGACCTCGAAGACTGCCGTTTGCGCGACGCCCGTGAACGCCCTGGTCGCGATGTAGCGGACGAGTGCCTTGGCGTAATCCTTGTAATGATCAATGATTTTCGGGCTGTTGGCGTTGTTCGGATCGATGCGCCGGTCGCCCCACGTCTCCGGCTCGCCGTACTGAATAAAGCTTATCGGCATGTGCGAGGCGACCGCCATGTGGGGTGAAAGATTGGCCTTGAGCAGCCAGTCGAGCTGCCACGCCAGCGGGAAGCAGTCGCCCGCGCTAAAGGTGGGAGGGGTGGCGGCGTCGTTGCCGCCGAAATTTCCCTGGGCGTCGATGTCGCAATATTCATCGGTCAGCAGCAGGCGGGCCCGCTTCGTGCCGATGCCCGCGAGCAGCGGCAGCATCTGATCGATGAGCGTATCGGGGTAACCGCTCACGGACCCCGGCGCGTTGCCGCTCTGGAAGATGTTCTTGAGGGTCGGCAGCACGTTGCCGCCGCCTTGCGGAAGCGTCGAAGCCGCGTCGATCGAGATGGTCGCGTCCGCCGCGGCGATCTGAATCTGACCCAGACTCAGCGCTGTCGCGGCAAGAGCCGCGAGAACAAGACGACGATGCTGCCGGCCCGCTGGACGGCCCGGATTGTTCAGGATGTGCATGCTATTCCCCAGAAACAGGATTGCCCGCTTAGATTGCGGCAAACAGCATCATCACCCTCGATCGCTACAGGATTATGATAACATAACATATGTAATGATATTCGCGGGTAAGGCTTGCGAGATGCGCATCGTCGCAGTCAGCGAAGCGCACTCCGACCGGCAAAGACGCTGCAGAAACGGGACGGATTTCCGAAAATTCCAGGCCAAACAACAATACTGGCTGCGCCAAATATCATATCGAACGCAAGCTGCATCAAACTGTCGTATTTCGCGTGATAGACGGTGCCCGTCGGGACGAATTGGGGATGTTGCGCGTGAACAGGCTGTCCAGGGACATCATCAAATCGACCTTCCTGAGGGTGCACCGGGTGGCGCTGAGCGGCGGCCTTGTCGTGCTGCCGAACCATTACTACACGCCGATCGCCGACGTACGCGAGCTGGAGCGGACGAAGGACAAATGGGCGAAGCGGTCTCCGATGACCGGAATCGACTCCGACATCGCGCGGCAGGCCTCGCGCCTGCGGGAGATCGTCAAGCCGTTCGAGCCCGAATACCGCGGCAACAGCACCTACCAGGAAGGCGCGGCCAGGGGCTTCGGGCCGGGCTTCGGCTATGTCGAGGCGCAAGCGCTGCACGGCGTGCTGCGCTGGCTCAAGCCCAAGCGCGTGATCGAGGTCGGGTCAGGCGTGTCGACACATTGCGCGACGAAGGCGCTGGCGATGAACGCGGCGGAGGGGCATCCCGGCAAACATACCTGCATCGAACCGTATCCGAGCGATTATCTGAAGAGCTCGCCCGAGATCGAGCTGGTGGCCAGCAAGGTAGAGGAGCTCGACCCCGCCACGTTCGATCAGCTCGGGGACGGCGATTTCCTGTTCATCGATACATCGCATGTGGTCCGGCCGGTGGGCGACGTTGCTCATCTCTATCTCGAGGTGATTCCGCGCATCAAGCCGGGTTGCGTGATCCATATTCACGACATCTATTTCCCCTACTCGTTTCAGCGCGATCTCCTGAACGCGCTGTTCCAGGGCGCCGAGACAACCGTGCTCCAGGCGCTGCTGACCAACAACGACCGGCTGGAGATCCTATTCTGCCTCAGCATGCTGCACTACGACGCGCAGGACGTGCTGAAGGAGGTCTTCCCGGAATATGTACCGATCCCCGACGTCAACGGCTTGAACGTGCCCAATACGACGGGACATTTTCCGTCGTCGATCTATCTGCGCGTGCGCGGGTAACCGGTGCCGCGCCGGCGCCGGCCATGGCCGGCGTGCTGGCGCGTTGTAGACGCGCCCCGACGATCGGGCTCGCGCAGGCTGTCAGGCATGCGCGGCCAGTTGGGACTGATTGGCCGCATCCTGAGCCGCGGTGATGAGCGTGCCGCCGTGGCCGTCGGACGTCAGCACGAAGCTCGTGGCAGCGTATTGACCCAGCAACGTCAACGACGCGATATGCGGGCCATCGGAGACGGTGAGATGGCCGCCGCTGTTGCTGGCATTCGCTGAATAGCCAAGCGTCGTGCCCCCGCTGCTGAAGGCGATGTCGGAAAGGTCGATGCGGTCGCCGCCGCCAAATCCCGTGATCGATCCGGCGAACCCATCGGAATTGTCGAGCTGAAGCGTCGCGCCGCCCGGCGCGAAGGCGAGCTTGGCGGTGGAAGCGGAGGGGATATCGAGCGTCGTGCCTGCTGCGATCGTGGTCACCGGCTGATTGGCGGCGTAGACTTGCACCTTCTCGCCATTCACATCACTCCACGCGATCGCGAACCCGCCATCCTGCGACGCGACAAGCTGGGGATGAACCTGATCCTGGGTCGCCTGCACGTTGATCGCGACTTCGCTGCCGACAGGAGACTGCTGATACGCGTCGAACAGCTGCGCCTTGACGACGGTTCCACCGGTGCTGCTGGCGCCCTGCCACATGATGGCGAAATTGCCGTCAGCCAGCGCGGTTACCTTCGGCTGGGATTCAACAAACGCGTCGATGGGAACGATCATCGCATCGATACGAATCTGATATCCGATCTTGGTTCCGCCGGCATCGAATTGCTGTGCCATGATCACGTCCGTGACCGCCGCACCGTTGTAGCGCTCCTCTTCCCACGTGACGACGAATCCGCCCGTAGATAATACGGCCACGTTCGGGTTGCTCGTGAACGCGTACCCGATCGTCGAATTGACCGCGATTTCCGCGCCGATCTTGTTGCCCTGTGCATCGAATATCTGGGCCACGAAACCCGGTCGTTTGACCTCCTCAGGGGGTGTTCCGACAGGATTGATCTGAAGAGTGAGCTGATTCCAGACGGCAACGAAGCTACCATCTGCAAACCGGGCCAGGGCCGGCGAACTCCCGCCACTCTTGTCCAGGACGGCATCGACCTGGTTGCCGATCATCGTCCCGTTCGTATCGAACGTCTGCGACCTCAAGATCGCATCTCCGTTCAGCGTATCACGATGAACCCACGTTACGACGAGACTGCCGTCGGCCAGAGCTGCCACGGAAGGCGTTGGGAGCTGAACTTGAAGGCCCGGATAGCCGAGATTGAATCCCAGTTGGCCTGATTCAGTTTCGACGTGAAATGGCGCTCCCGCCGGAAAGCCGTTCGGAGCGAAAAGCTGGATTTCGACGCCGGCGTATGGAACGCCCAAGCCAGGGTAAGAAGCCGCCCACGCCACCGCGAATCCTCCATTCGCCAATGCCGTAACGGAAGGATGCGCTCCCGGAGCGGCGAGCAACGGGAATGGCATTTGCGCGACGGTTTCCGCGCCAACCTTCGTACCGTCTGGGGCAAGGATCTGGGCATGAACCGTCGATCCATCCAGCCAGGCGATCGCGAAATTGCCGCCGGTCAATTCGGCCACGGCCGCGCCGTTGACGCTCGCGGCTTGAAGTTCTGGTCCGGCGGTCAGTACGGCCGGAGCAACCGGCCCAACCTGAATCCCGGAGAACAAGACCGCGAAGATGCCGGAGAAGTCAGGCCCTCTGCCCATTCCATCGACAATGACGGAGCCGTTCTGGTCACCACGCACGAAGGACAGGCCGCTCACCGGCAGATCGGTGGCACCGACCGTGTAGCTGAACACCATTTTGGTGGGATCGCCGAGCGCCGCGGTTGCGGCCGCGTCATAGACCACGATGCCGCCGTCGTTGAGCGTGAACGTCAGTCCGTCGCCGGTGACCGTCACGGCGCGGCTCATGGTCACCGTGAAGACCACGGTGTCGCCCACGTGCTCCACGCCATTTGAAGGCGAGGCGACAACGGAAGTCACCGTCGTCGGCGGCGTCTCGACCTGGATCCCGGCGAACGAGGCCGTGAACATGCCCGAAAAATCGGGGCCCCTGCCCATTCCATCGACGATGACAGTGCCGTTCTGGTCGCCACGCACGAACGAAAGGCCATAGACCGGCAGATCGGCCGCGCCGACCGTGTAGTTGAACACCATCTTGGCGGGATCGCCGAGCGCCGCGGTTGCAGCCGCGTCATAGACCGCGACCCCGCCATCGTTGAGCGTAAATGTCAGTGTTTGGCCTGTGACCGTCACGGCGCGACTCATGGTCACCGTGAATGTCATGGTGTCGCCCACATGTTCTACGCCGTCTGTCGGCGAGGCCACGACGGAGGTCACCGTCGTCGGTGGCGTCGCGACCTGGATGCCCGCGAACGAGGCCGCGAACACGCCGGACAAGTCAGGGCCAACTCCAGCCGCATCGACGATCTGCGAGCCGTTCTGGTCGCCGCGCACGAAGGACAAACCGTTCACCGGCAGATCGGATGCGCCAACCGTGTAGCTGAACACCAGCTTGGCCGGATCGCCGAGCGCCGCCGTCGCGGCTGCGTCATAGATTGCGACGCCGCTATCATTGAGCGTCAATGTCGGCGTGCCACCTGTGATGATCACCGCGCGGTTCATCGTGATCGTGAAGGCTATGGTGTCGCCGGGATGTACCAAACCGTACGCCTGCGACGCGGTGACGGAAACGACTCTGGTCGGTCCGGTGTTGATCAATACCGATAGCGAGTTGGTAGCGGAGTTGGGCACCACCAGGTCAGGCCGACCATCGCCGTTCAAGTCGGCCGCCACAACAGGCTGGTTACCCTGCCCGACCGCATAAGTCCCTCCCGGGCCGAAGGTGCCATCGCCATTGCCCAGTTGGACGGAAACGTAGCTCTGGCCATAAACTGAGGACGCAGCGTCCGGCCGGCCGTCACCATTCAAGTCCAGCAGCACTTGAGAGTCGGGGAAATTGATCGGCGCCGGGTGTATGCCGCCCGGCCCGTCAACGAGGTGTGTCGCTACAGTGAAGGTGCCGTCGCCATTGCCGAGGAACAGCATGTTGCCGCCGCCGACATCAGGGCGGCCGTCTCCATTCACATCGCCTATCGTAACGTAGGGATTGACATATGGTGTTGTGTAGTCGTGCTGCGCCTGGAACGTACCATCTCCGTTGCCGAGCACGATCGATACCGTATAGCTCCACTGCCCAGCCGCGAGGTCGGGCCGACCGTCTCCATTCAGATCTCCAACCGCCAGCGAAAGCACTCCGGCATCGCCCTGGTACTGGTTTAAGATTGTTCGCGGCGCTCCAAAGCTGCCATCGCCGTTATTCAGCATGAGCGTGACGCCGTAGAACTGGTTCAATTCCACCACATCGGACCGGCCGTCTCCGTTCAAGTCGGCCAGCACAATGGAAGTCGATGCTCCTGGCGACGCGTAACTTATCGGCGACCGAAATGTGCCATCGCCATTGCCGATCAGGACAACCGTCCCACCATTTAGTCCGCCTTCCACGATATCGAGCCGGCCGTCGCCGTTGACATCGCCGATGGCGACGGCGTTCGGAGCATTTCCGGCCGCGTAGGCCGTCTGAGCCTGGAACGTACCGTCACCATTGCCGAGCAACACCGAAACGGTGTTTGACCCTCTGTTCGCGCTCACGAGGTCCGGCCGGCCGTCACCGTTCACGTCGCCGATCGCAACGGATTGGGGCGACGTCCCGGTCGCGTAGCTCGTCTGTGTGCCGAAGGTGGGCGGCGATGTAGCCATCACAAGGTCTCCCCGGATTGATCGGACTCACCGAGTATCCATTCCACTTGTGGTTGCTTACGCTTTGGCCTTACCACCGGATCACGGCGGCGGGATCATCGCGTTGCATCGCTACAGAATTATGATATTATTAACATAACATGAGGTGAGACGGGCGGCACTGACGCTCGCAAAGCGTCTCGGCCGCTACTCTCCGCCCGCCCCACGAAATCCCGTCGCGAGCACGTAGCGCTCCGAGGAATCCTGCCGGCTCGCCGCCGGCTTCACGTGACGCACCGTCGCAAAGTCGCGCTTGAGCTGGGCGAGCAGATCGGCGTCGGCGCCGCTCTGGAAGGTTTTTGCCAGGAACGTGCCACCGGGCTTGAGCACGTCGCAGGCGAAGGCAGCCGCCGTCTCGACGAGGCCGACGATGCGGAGCTGGTCGGTCTTGCGATGGCCGGTGGTGTTGGCGGCCATGTCGGACATCACGATATCGGCGCCGCCGCCAAGCATCGCGGTGAGCTTGTCGGGTGCGTCATTGTCCATGAAATCGAGCTGGGCGAAGTCGACGCCGACGATCTCCGGCATCTCCAGCAGGTCGATGGCGACCACCTTGCCCTTGCCCTCCGCGGAGCCGACGCGCTTGGCGGCGATCTGGCTCCAGCCGCCGGGCGCGGCGCCGAGATCGACCACGGCCATGCCTGATTTCAGCAGGCGGAACTTGTCGTCGATCTCGAGCAGCTTGAACGCGGCGCGCGAGCGATAGCCTGCCGCCTTGGCCTTCGCGACATAGGGATCGTTGAGCTGCCGCTCCAGCCACAGCTTGGACGACAATTTGCGCTTGCCGCCGGTCTTGACCTGGACGTGCAAGCGGCCGGTGGTGTCTTTCGCCATCTCACCAGCTCCGAATCGCGCCGTCCTCGCGCATCATCTCGACCAGCATGCCCTCGCGCAGGCCCCGGTCGGCGACGCGCAGGCGCGGCAGCGGGAAAGCGCGCCTGATCGCATCGAGGATGGCGCAGCCGGCCAGCACGAGATCGGCGCGCTCGACGCTGATGCAGCTGTTGTTGGCGCGCTCCTCGTAGCTCATGCCGAGCAGCTTGTTGATGGTCGCGGTGATGTCGGCATCGTTCATCCAGATACTGTCGATGCGGCGGCGATCGTAGCGCGGCAGGTTGAGATGAATGCCGGCGAGCGTCGTCACCGTGCCCGAGGTGCCGAGCAGATGCATATCCGTGAGGTCGCGGCCGTGCTGCTCCGCGAACGGCGCGACGTGCTGCGCGACCTCGTGCTCCATCGCGGCGTAGATCTCCGGCGTCACGTCGCGGCCGCCGAATTGTTCGGCCAGCGTGACCACGCCGTACGGGATCGACATCCAGGCTTTGATGCGCGGTTCCGGATTTTGCGGATCGCGCTCGATCCGCACCAGCTCAGTCGAGCCGCCGCCGATATCGAACAGGATCGCGCCCCTGCCCCTGGGATCGACCAGCGGCGAGCAGCCGAGCACGGCGAGCGCCGCCTCGGTCTCGCGGTCGATCACCTCGAGCTCAATGCCGGTCTCGGCCGCGACGCGGCTGCGGAACCCTTCCGCGTTCGAGGCGGCGCGACAGGCTTCGGTCGCGATCAGCCGCAGCCGCCGCGCCTTGCGCAGATTGATCTTGTCGCGGCAGATGCTGAGCGCGGCAATGGCACGCTCGATCGCGGCCTCGCTGATGCACCCGGTCGCCGAGACCCCCTCGCCGAGCCGGATGATGCGCGAGAAGGAATCGACCACGCGAAAGCCGTCCTGGGTCGGACAGGCGATCAGCAGCCTGCAATTGTTGGTGCCGAGGTCCAGCGCCGCGTAGACGCCGGTTCCGGCGGCCTGCGCGGGGACGGCAGGCTCGGTGGCCAACGCCACCGCCGCCATCGACCCCTCCAGCTCACCGTGCGGCACAAGGCCGTCGCGGAGCCGCGTGTGGTCATTCATACAAACTGTCTTTCCACGACCACATGGGCCGATCCGGAATTGCTTTTTCGCCTGAAACATTAGCAGCGCGGCCGGCCTGCGCAACATCGCATCACATAGGACCATGCCCATTCGTGCGTTGTCGTGAACGGGCCCGTGGGTTATCTGAAAGGGGGTCCGGCCCCCTCCAGGCGCCCCGCGAAATCGCGCAAATGCCGGCTTTTCAGGTCATTTCCATGCAAGAACACACCAAATCCTCCACGCTCGAAAACGCTATTGCACTGCAAAAATACGGCGTCGGGCAGCCGGTCCGCCGCAAGGAAGACGACACGCTGGTGCGCGGCAAGGGTCGCTATACCGACGATTTCAACCTGCCCGGCCAGGCCTATGCCGTGATCGTCCGCTCGACCCATGCCCATGGCGTCATCCGCGGCATCGGCATCGACGCCGCCAAGGCGATGCCGGGCGTGCTCGGGGTGTGGGCCGGAACCGACCTCGATGCCGCCGGCTATGGCCCCTTCACGTGCGGCCTGCCGCTGAAGAGCCGCGACGGCTCGCCCCTGCTCCAGACCAACCGCCAGCCGCTGGCGACCGACAAGGTCCGCTTCGTCGGCGATCCCGTCGCCTTCGTGGTGGCGGACACGCTGGCCCAGGCGCGCGATGCCGCCGAGGCAGTCGAGCTCGATATCGAGCCGCTGCCCGCTGTGACCGATCCCGAGGAAGCGGCCCAGCCCGGCGCGCCGCAGCTTTACGACCACATCCCGAACAACGTCGCGCTCGACTACCACTATGGCGACATGGACAAGGTCAATGCCGCCTTCGCCAGCGCCGCCCATGTCACCAGGATCGACATCGAGAACACCCGCGTCGCCGTCGTCTCGATGGAGCCGCGCGTGGGGCTCGCCTCCTACGACAAGACAACCGAGCGCTACACCATCCAGATGCCGACGCAGGGCGTTGCCGGCAACCGCGCCAACCTCGCCAAGAACCTGAAGGTGCCGAACGAGAAGGTGCGCATCCTCACCGCCAATGTCGGCGGCTCCTTCGGCATGAAGAACGTCAACTACCCCGAATACATGTGCATCCTGTACGCGGCGAAGGCGCTCGGCCGCCCGGTGAAGTGGCTGGACGAGCGCTCGACCAGCTTCCTCTCGGACAGCCACGGCCGCGCGCAGAAGATCCACGCCGAGCTCGCGCTCGATGCCGAGGGCCATTTCCTCGCGGCAAAGCTGTCCGGCTACGGCAATCTGGGCGCCTACATCACCGGCGTTGCGCCGGGGCCGCTCTCACTCAACACCGGCAAGAATTTTTCAAGCGTCTACCGCACGCCGCTGATGGGCATCGACATCAAGACGGTCTTGACCAACACCACGCTGATGGGCGCCTATCGCGGCGCCGGCCGGCCCGAGGCGAACTATTACATGGAGCGGCTCATCGACCGCGCCGCCGACGAGATGGGCATCAACCGCCTGACGATGCGCAAGCGCAACTTCATCAAGCCGAACCAGATGCCCTTCCCCGCCTCCTCCGGCGTCACCTATGACAGCGGCGACTTCCAGGCCGTGTTCAACAAGGCGCTCGAAATCTCCGACCACGAGAATTTCGCCAAGCGCAAGAAGGAGAGCAAGAAGGCCGGCAAGCTGCGCGGCATCGCGGTCGGCTCCTATCTCGAGGTCACGGCGCCGCCGAGCGTCGAGCTCGGCAAGATCGTGTTCGATCCTGACGGCACCGTGCAGCTGATCACCGGCACGCTCGATTACGGCCAGGGCCATGCCACACCGTTCGCGCAGGTGCTGTGCGACCAGCTCGGGGTGCCCTTTGAGAACGTCAAGCTGGTGCAGGGCGACAGCGACATCGTCCACACCGGCAACGGCACCGGCGGATCGCGCTCGATCACCGCAAGCGGCATGGCGATCGTGGGCGCCGCCAAGCTCGTCATCGAAAAGGGCAAGCGCGCCGCTGCGCACATGCTGGAAGCGTCCGAAGCCGACATCGAATTCGAAGGCGGCAGTTTCACCATCGCCGGCACCGACCGCAGCATCGACATCATGGAGCTCGCCAGGAAGCTGCATGACGGCAAGGTGCCGGAGGGTGTGCCTGACAGTCTCGACGTCGACCACACCAGCGAGCCGGTGCCGTCGGCCTTCCCGAACGGCTGCCACGTCGCTGAAGTCGAGGTCGATCCGGACACCGGGGTGGTGCAGATCGTGCGCTACAGCGCGGTCAACGATTTCGGCACGGTGATCAACCCGTTGCTGGTCGCGGGCCAGCTCCACGGCGGCGTGGTCCAGGGCATCGGCCAGGCGCTGATGGAGCACATCCGCTACGACGAGAGCGGCCAGCCGATCACGGGCTCGCTGATGGACTACGCCCTGCCCCGCGCCGAGGACGTGCCGAACATGACGGTCGGCGATCACCCTGTGCCCGCCACGACCAATCCGCTCGGCAGCAAGGGCTGCGGCGAAGCCGGCTGCGCCGGCAGCCTGTCGACGGTGGTGAACGCGGTGCTCGATGCGCTCTCCGACCACGGCATCAAGCACATCGACATGCCGCTGACCCCGGAGCGCGTGTGGCGCGCGATCCAGGATGCGAAAGGCAAGGCGGCCTAGGCGAGTTCCGCGCTCCTGATAACGCCGGCGGCTTCGACCGGCATTTCGAAAGAGATCACTTGATCGCCGTTTCGGCGGCGATCAACTCTTTTCCCTCGGTGGTCGTGATCGTAAGCCGTATCTTTTCCCCGCTGCGGCCGTCGGCAATCGCTGCCGCAATGCGATTTCCGTTGCTCGGATCGGCGCTCACGGCCCCGCTGAACACAGTCGTGTCACCTCGTTTCAACGTGACAAGCAACGGGATGGCCGGTTCGATGCTGAAGAACTCGAGAACGGCGCGAGACGCCTCGGCCGAGAAATTGATCAGGATTTTCTCGTTCGCATGCGTCACGTTGCTCATGCCGACGGTTGGGCTGTAGGTTTCCGGAGTCGACACCTCGCTGCGTGCGGGAAAGTCTGCGCTGTGGAAAAACTGGTCCGACACGCCCGCCCATAATTCGACGTAGGGCCGCCACTCGTTCGGATCCTTCCGGGCATCGGTTTCGCCGGTCAGCGAAGGAAACCCCCACGTCCACATTTTCAAGCCCCGCGTGAGGGTATTGTCCGCAATGCGAATAATGCCTTCTGCGTTGTCATGGTTGATGACGCCCCAGAAATTCCCGCCCTGCATATCTGGTGCAGCATAGGCGATGCCCATCGTTGGCCAGTTCTTGAAGTAGCGCAGCTTTTCGAAGCGCCGCCTGTCCATACCCGCGCTCTCGTCGCCGTCTGCCAGATTGGCCGACCAGGCAGGCGTCGTGTAAGTTCGGATCGGCGCGATGATTTCGGCGCCGCCCGTTGCCCTCAGATTTTTCGGCTCCGATCCCGGAGCGAGCGTCGTGCACGTCCAGTACTCGTATTGAACAGCCCTGTCGTTCGGATTCTTCAGCACCACGCGCGCATCGAGTGCGGCACGATCGGCCTTCAGCGTAACGTAGTAGTTCGCCTCGATGCCGGTCGCGCCCCTGAACTTGCTGGGCCGCGCGGAATAGTCGAAGTCATCCTGGAACGACATCACGATCGTGACTTCGTCGGTGCCCTCCTTCACCACCCGGAAAGCCCACGGCTTCAGCCACGTCTTGCCATGCTCGGCATCCGGGAACGTTGGGAAGATTCCGCCGTACACCATCAGCCAGTCGTAGTAGAAATTTCCGGCCTTCATGCCGTAGGGCACTCCGACTTCCGTTCGATAAAGCTGCTCGTGGCCGGTCGGCTTGTAGACCATGGAAAGAATACGCCCTCCGAATTCGGGCACGAGCGTTACCTTCAGATATCGGTTCTCAAGCACGTAGGATTTGAAATTGCGTTCGACGATCGTGCTCTTGTCGAGCGATCCGCTGACAAAGCCATTCTCCGCATCGACGGCGAACTTGACGGTGCTCCACGTCGTCGTCTGCTCGCTGAGTGACACACGATCGGGCACCGGCGCGGCGGCGTGCACAACGCAAAGCCGACAGAGCGACAAAAGGAGTGCTATTCCAAGACAAACGAGGGCACGCAAGGAGACCTCAACTGGCATTCAGGCCACCGCCTGCTCGCGCGGCTGGTAGATCGCGGTGTGCTGGCAATGCGCAATCGGGGTCGTGCCGTTGGCAACGACCAGCGCGTCGAGCTCGACGAAGCGGTGGCCTTTCTTCTCGTAATTCGCGGTGACTTTCGCCCGCGCGGTGATCTCGTCACCCGTTTGCGCGGCGGACAGCAGCTGCATGCGGCTGCCGACATGGATCCATGGGCCCAAAATCGTGTTGTCCACCAGCACGCGGTTCATCACGCGCTGGATCAGGCCGGGGTGGCCGAGCCCGTCGCGCGCGAAGACCGGGTCGGTCTCCCTGATGTCGGCGAGATAATCGGCCGCGTCCTGCCCGGCCCAGCGGCGCGGGATCGTGCCGAGCCATTTGCCGGTCTCGAAAGTCGCGGGGCTGACGGGCTTGCGTTCGGCTACGACCGGCACCGCCACATAGTCCTTCAGCGACACCACAGGCGCAGCCGCCGGCAGCGAGGCCGTCCCCGTCGCGCAGAGCTCGGTGCGGCTGAAGACCTCGATCGTGAGCAGGCCGTTGTGCTCGGTCGCATCGACATCGGCGGTCTCGCCGTCATAGACCGGCTTGATGAAGCGGGCCTCGACCAGCCCGCGGGAGAAGAAATCGCGGCCCCAGCGGGCGATCGGCACGTGCATCATGTAGGCGAAGACGTCGACGCCCGGGACCAGCCCGCCGGAAAAGCCGAAGCGGCGCGCCACCGTATCGTCATGCATCTTGTTTTCGGACTGTTTTGCGGTGTTGTAGGCCTCGACGCGCCAGGTTTCGAGCCGGTTCGGCATGGGGTCATCTTCCCTGTGTTTTTGTTGTTTCGGGGCCGATCGTAGGCCCCCGGGAACAGCGGTCAATCCCCTCGCCTTTGGGGCCCGAATGGGGTACCACGCGGCCAATGACTGACACCCCCACCCGCATCTATGTCGACGCCGACGCCTGTCCGGTGAAGGACGAGATTTATCGCGTCGCGCTCCGGCATAAGGTGCCTGTGAGCGTGGTCGCCGGCAACTTTATCCGCGTGCCGCAGGACCCGATGATCGAGCGTATCGCCGCCGGCACCGGCATGGACGCGGCCGACGACTGGATCGCGGAGCGGGCAAAGCCCGGCGACGTGGTCGTGACATCAGACATTCCGCTCGCTAGCCGCTGCGTCAAGGCGGGCGCCGACGTGATCGCGCCGAACGGGAAACCGTTCACCGAGGAATCGATCGGGATGACGCTGGCGCTCCGCAACCTGATGACGGATCTGCGCTCGGCCGGCGAAGTCACCGGCGGTCCGCGATCGTTCGCGCCGCGCGACCGTTCCGCCTTCCTCTCGGCGCTCGACCAGACGCTGCGCCGGATCCAGCGCCGCCGCACTGACGCGGCCGCCACGAGCCAGAATCTGAGTCAAGGCTGATCATGGCGCCGCCGCTGATTCAACTGAAAGACATCAAGCTCACCTTCGGCGGCACGCCGCTGCTGTCGGGCGTCGAGCTCAACGTCGCGCCGTCCGAGCGCGTCTGCCTGATCGGCCGCAACGGTTCGGGCAAGTCGACACTGCTGAAGATCGCGGCCGGCCAGATCGAGCCCGATAGCGGCACGCGTTTCGTCCAGCCCGGAGCCACTGTGCGCTATCTGCCGCAGGAGCCGGATTTCGGCGACCACAAGACCACGCTCGCTTATGTCGAGTCTGGGCTCGCCCCCGGCGACGACCAGCACCAGGCACGCTACCTGCTGGAGCAACTCGGCCTCACCGGCGAGGAGAACCCGCACAATCTCTCCGGCGGCGAGGCCCGCCGCGCGGCGCTGGCCTACGTGCTCGCGCCCTCGCCCGATATCCTGCTGCTGGACGAGCCCACCAACCATCTCGATCTCGCCACCATCGAATGGCTGGAGCAGGAGCTCGACGGCCGCCGCAGCGCGCTGGTGATCATCAGCCACGACCGCCGCTTCCTCACCAACCTGTCGCGCTCGACCGCCTGGCTCGACCGCGGCAAGATCAAGCAGATCGACCGCGGCTTTGCCTCGTTCGAGAGCTGGCGCGACGAGGTGCTGGCCGAGGAAGAGCGCGACCAGCACAAGCTCGACCGCAAGATCGTGGACGAGGAGCACTGGCTGCGCCACGGCGTCTCCGGCCGGCGCAAGCGCAACGTCAAGCGTCTCGCCAATCTGCACGCGCTGCGCGACCAGCGCCGCAACTATCGCGGCACCGCCGGCGCCGCCAGTCTCGCCGCGGCGGAAGCCGAGCAATCCGGCAAGCTGGTGATCGAGGCCAAGGGCATCACCAAGGCCTATGGCGAGCGCAAGATCGTCGAGAACTTTTCGACCCGCATCCAGCGCGGCGACCGGCTCGGCGTCATCGGCCCGAACGGCGCCGGCAAGACCACGCTCGTCAACCTGCTCACCGGCGCGGCGGAGCCTGATTCCGGCATCGTGCGGCTCGGCGCCAATCTGGAGACGGCCACGCTCGACCAGCACCGCGAAAGCCTCGATCCCAAATCGACGCTGGCCGAAGCGCTGACCGGTGGCCGTGGCGATCAGATCATGGTCGGCGGCAAGCCGAAGCACGTCGTCGGCTACATGAAGGACTTCCTGTTCGCCCAGGAGCAGCGCGGTACGCCGGTGGAGGTGCTCTCCGGCGGCGAGCGCGGCCGGCTGATGCTGGCGCGGGCGCTGGCCAAGCCGTCGAACCTCCTGGTGCTGGACGAGCCGACCAACGATCTCGACCTGGAGACGCTCGACGTGCTCGAGGAAATGCTCGGCGATTACGACGGCACGGTCATCCTGATCAGCCATGACCGCGACTTCCTCGACCGCGTCGTCACCTCCGTGATCGCGCCCGAGGGCAACGGCAAGTGGATCGAATATGCCGGCGGCTACAGCGACATGCTGAGCCAGCGCGGCGCGGATCTAAAGCGCGAGACGGCGAAGGCGCAGCCTGTTGCAGAAAAGAAAGAGGAGCGCGCCCCTGCTCCGTCGTCCGCGCCCAAGCGCAAGCTCAGCTTCAACGAGAAGCATGCGCTGGAAACATTGCCGAAGAGGATGGACACGCTTCAGGCCGATATTGCAAAATTGCAGCGCGTGCTCGACGATCCCAACCTCTACGCCAAGGATCGCAAGACATTCGACGACACGTCGGCTGCGATCGCCAAGGCGCATGAAGAACTGTCCGCCGCCGAAGAGCGCTGGCTCGAACTGGAAATGCTTCGCGAAGAAATAGAGCAGGCCTGAATCGTAGGATGGGTAGAGCGCAGCGAAACCCATCCTACGGGTCCGGAAATAGAGAGATCATATGACCACTCCCCTCGCCGCCAAGATCGCCCGCGAATACGGCACGCCCTGCGCCGTCATCGACATGGACAAGGTCGAGCGCAACATCGCGCGCATCCAGAAGGCCTGCGATGATGCCGGTGTCGCCAATCGCCCGCACATCAAGACCCACAAGAACCCGACCATCGCCAAGATGCAGGTCGCGGCCGGCGCCAAGGGTATCACCTGCCAGAAGATCGGCGAGGCCGAGATCATGGCCAATGCCGGCATCGACGACATCCTGATCAGCTACAATCTGCTGGGCGAGGAAAAGATGGCGCGGCTCGGCGCGCTGAATGCCAAGACCAACATGACGGTCGCCGCCGACAATTCGACCGTGGTGGCCGGCCTGCCGAAGGCCGCCGCAGCTTCCGGCCGCCCGCTCTCGGTGGTGGTCGAATGCGACACGGGCCGCAAGCGCGCGGGCGTCGAGACGCCCGCGGAAGCGATCGCGCTGGCACACGAGATCGCGGGGTCGAAGGGGCTCGAATTTGCCGGCTTCATGCTCTACCCGACCGAGACAGGCTGGGGCGATGCGCAGAAGTTTTTCGACGAAGCGCTCGCCGGCGTGCGCGCGCACGGGCTCGATGCAAAAATCGTCTCGACTGGCGGCACGCCGAACCTCGTCAACCTCGGCAAGCTCAAGGGCGGCACCGAGCACCGCTTCGGCACCTACATCTACAACGACCGCATGCAGGTCGCCGCCGGCTCGGCCACCTGGGATGACTGTGCTCTGCACATCTATTCGACCGTGGTGAGCCGCGCCGCGCCCGAGCGCGGCATCCTTGACGCCGGCTCGAAGACGCTGACCACGGACACCGGCGGCCTCGACGGCCACGGCCTGATCCTGGAGCACCCCGAAGCCAAAATCGCGAAGTTCGCCGAGGAGCACGGCTTCCTCGACCTCTCCCGCAGCAATACGCGCCCGAACGTCGGCGACGTCGTCCGCATCGTGCCGAACCACGTCTGCGTCGTCGTCAACATGATGGACGAGGTGGTGATGGTGCGCGGCGAGGAGATCATCGGCACCCTGCCGGTCGCCGCGCGGGGGAAGCTGCGGTAGGGCTGCGCTGCGGTAGGGTGGGCAAAGCGAAGCGTGCCCACGACTTCTCGTCGCAATTTCGAAAGA
The DNA here is from genome assembly GCF_000473125.1 of Bradyrhizobium genosp. SA-4 str. CB756. Taxonomy (NCBI): domain Bacteria; kingdom Pseudomonadati; phylum Pseudomonadota; class Alphaproteobacteria; order Hyphomicrobiales; family Nitrobacteraceae; genus Bradyrhizobium; species Bradyrhizobium genosp. SA-4. The sequence continues at coordinate 3,835,608 of NZ_KI421499.1, forward strand.
TGGTGGGCACGGCGCTTCGCGCCTTTGCCCACCCTACGATTTCTTGAGCCAGCTTAGCACCCCCCTGCCCGCGGCCGCCCCTGTCGCGAACGACGCCTGCAGCAGATAGCCGCCGGTCGGGGCTTCCCAATCCAGCATCTCGCCGGCGGCGAACACGCCGGGTATTCTGCGCAGCATGAACTGGTCGTCGAGCTCGTCGAAAGCGACCCCGCCGGCGGTCGAGATGGCGCGGTCGATCGGGGCGACGCCGGTGAGCTGAACCGGAATCGCGTTCACCAGATGCGCAAGCTCCGGCGGCGAGAACGAGGCCAGTTGCCGCCCCGACGCAATGGCTGCCTCCTGCATCAGGCCGATACCGACGGGTGATAGTTGCGCCGCCTTGCGCAGGAAGTTTGCAAGGGACTGCTTGCCGCGCGTGCCTGACAGGCGCGTGGTCAGCCCGGCGGCGTCGAGGTCCGGCCGCAATGCGATAGTCAGCTTCGCCTGCCCGAGGCCCAACACCGCCTCGCGCAATTCGGCCGACAGCGCGTAGATCGCGCCGCCCTCGATGCCACCGCGCGTGATCATCGCCTCGCCGCGCACGGTGTGCGCGCCGATCGTCAGCGCCACGCCCTTGAGCGGCTGGCCCTCGAAACGGCCGCGGAACAATTCGGACCATGCGACCGTGAAGCCGGAATTGGCCGGCCGCAGCTTTGAGATAGCGATGCCTTTCGCCGCGAGGATATCGACCCAGCCCCCGTCCGATCCGAGCCGCGGCCAGCTTGCGCCGCCGAGGGCCAGGGCGGTGGCGCCAGCCCCGATGGCGACCGTGCCGTCAGGTGTTTGAAACTGGAGCCGCCCCTCAGCATCCCAGCCGGTCCAGCGATGCCGAAAGGCAAACCGGACGCCGGCGCTATCGAGCCGCCGCAGCCAAGCGCGCAGCAAGGGCGAGGCCTTGAACGCCTTTGGAAACACCCGCCCGCTGCTGCCGACGAAGGTCGGCTCGCCCAGCGCTTCGCTCCAGGCGCGCAGCGCGTCGGGCGGAAAGGCCTCGATTGCGGCTTGCAGCCCCGGCGCGGCCTCGCGATAGCGCGCCATGAACTCCCGCAGCGGTTCGCTGTGCGTGAGATTGAGCCCACCCCGGCCTGCCATCAGGAATTTGCGGCCCGCTGACGGCATCGCGTCGTAGACGGTGACGCGGGCGCCGTCCTGCGCCAGCACCTCGGCCGCCATCAGCCCGGCGGGACCGGCACCGATGACGGCGACGTCAGTCAGAGCTTGATCCCCGCCCGTGCCGCGGCTTGCGCCACGTATTTCTGCGTCTGCTCGAACGCGCCCTGCAACGCCCTGGCCTTCGACATGTCGCTGATCTCCGCGAAATGCGCGGCGATCGCATCGGGCGTCCACTCGGACTCCGGCAGGTTGATGCCTTCGCTCTCGATGATCCTGATCACGGCGAAGGAGCCGGCACCGGCGCCCATGATGGTGCGGGTCGGCGCGTCCTCGCTCAGCATGTACTCGACCGCGGGCGTGATCGCGTTCGGCTTCATCAGCTGCAGCGCCTGCGGCGGCAGCAGCTCTTCGGTCATGCGGGTCGCCGCGGTCGGCGAGATGATGTTGACGCGGATGTTGTTCTTGCGGCCTTCCTCAGCGAGCACGTTCATCAGGCCGACCATGCCGGATTTCGCCGCGCCGTAATTGGCCTGGCCGAAATTGCCGTAGAGGCCGGAGGACGAGGTCGTCAGCACGATCCGGCCGTAGTTGCGGTCGCGCATGCCGGCCCAGGCCGCCTTGCAGCAATAGAACGTGCCGACGAGGTGCACGTCAAGCACCTTCTGGAAATCGGCCGCTTCCATCTTGCCGAACGACTTGTCGCGCAGGATGCCGGCATTGGCGCACATCAGGTCGACGCTGCCCCACTCCTTGGTGGCGCGCTCGACCATCGCGGTGACCTGCTCGAAGTTCGAGACGTCGGCGCCGTCGGCCATCGCGGTGCCGCCGGCTTTGCGGATCTCCTCGACCACGGCTTCCGCCGGCGAGAGCGAGCCCCCGGTGCCGTCACGCGCGCCGCCGAAATCGTTGACCACGACCTTTGCGCCGCGGCTGGCGAGCGCCAGCGCATGCGCCCTGCCGAGACCATTGCCCGCGCCGGTGACGATGGCGACGCGTCCGTCGAACCTGATTGCCATTGTGCTTCCTTTCTTCCTTCTCCCCTTGCGGGAGAAGGTGGCGCGAAGCGCCGGATGAGGGGTTGTCTCGGCAGATGAGCGAGTGGACCCCTCACCCGGCTTCATCTCGCTCCGCTCGATTTCGCCACCCTCTCCCGCAGGGGGAGAGGGCGCACCGAGCGTGGATTATGCAGCTTTTGAGCAGCGATGGGTTGCCGGGTCAAGCCCGGCAACGACGCCTCAAGTCAGGCGAAATAGATCAGGCCGAGCCAGTCAGCGACCAGCGCCGGCTTGTCCTCGCCTTCGATCTCGACCGTCACGTTGGTGCGGGACTGGAGCTCATTGGGCTTGCGCAGCTTGGCTTCCGCTAGCACGAAACGGCCGCGGACGCGCTTGCCCGAGCGCACCGGCGAGATGAAGCGCAGCTTGTCGAAACCGTAGTTCACGCCCATCGTGGTGCCCGCGATCACAGGCATCACCTCGTAGGACATGATCGACAGCAGCGACATCGTGAGGAAACCGTGCGCGATGGTGGTGCCGAACGCGGTCTCCTTCTTGGCGCGCTCCGGATCGACATGGATGAACTGGTGATCCTCGATCACGTCGGCATAGGTGTCGATGCGGGGTTGATCGACCAGGTGCCATGACGATACGCCGATCTCCTTGCCGACCATGGCCTGATAGGCCTCCAGCGTAATCGGCGGCTTCTTCCAGACTTCGTTCATTACTAGCTCCTCATGCCGTCATTCCGGGGCGATGCGGAGCATCGAGCCCGGAATCCGTCGCGCCGCAGAACCTGGTGCGAAATGGATTCCGGGCTCGCGCTTCGCGCGCCCCGGAATGACGAAATCTCACTTAAGTTTCGCCCCGTGTTTTCGGCAGCTCCGGAAAATCCTCCTCGCGGAATTCCCGGCCGCGTAGCGGATCATTGCGATCATCGTCGCGTTCGAGCCGTCGTAGCTGCACGCGGCGGATTTTTCCAGAGATCGTCTTCGGCAACTCGGTGACGATTTCTAGCCGGCGGATGCGCTTGAACGGCGCAAGGCGCGTGTGCAGGTGCTGGAAGATCGAGAGCGCCGTCTCCGGTGTTCGCTCCGCGTCCGACGTCAGCAGCACGAAAGCCTTGGGGATCGCGAGCCGGATCGGGTCCGGGCTCGGCACCACCGCGGCTTCGGCGACGAGCTCATGCTCGAGCAGCACACTCTCCAGCTCGAACGGGCTGATGCGATAGTCGGACGATTTGAACACGTCGTCGGAGCGGCCGACGAAAGTGAGATAGCCGTCCTCGTCAGCGAAGACGACGTCGCCGCTGCGATAGAGCTCGCCCTCGGCGCCCGAGAGCTTGCCGTCGTCGCCCTGATAGCCCTGCATCAGGCCGGCCGGACGGTCCGCGCCGAGCAGCAGCGCTACCTCGCCCTCCCGGGCAGGATGGCCGTCGGCATCGCTGACCTGCACGCGATAGCCGGGCAGCGGGCGGCCCATCGAGCCGACCTTGATAGGCTGCCCCGGCGAGTTGCCGGCAAGCGCGGTGGTTTCGGTCTGGCCGTAGCCGTCGCGGATGGTGAGGCCCCAGGCCGCCTGCACCTGGTCGATCACTTCAGGATTGAGCGGCTCGCCTGCGCCGCAGACTTCGCGAAGGGTCACCTTGAACGAGGCCAGGTTCTCCTGGATGAACAGCCGCCACACCGTCGGCGGCGCGCACAGCGTGGTGACGCCGCAGCGGCCGATGGTGGCGAGCAGTCCTTTGGCATCGAAACGCGGCTGGTTGACCACGAACACGGTGGCGCCCGCATTCCACGGCGCGAAGAAGCAGCTCCAGGCGTGCTTGGCCCAGCCGGGTGACGAGATGTTGAGATGGACGTCGCCGGGCTTGAGCCCGATCCAGTACATGGTGGAGAGATGCCCGACCGGATAGCTGCGCTGGCTGTGCCGCACGAGCTTTGGCTTTGCTGTGGTGCCCGAGGTGAAATAGAGCAGCATCGGGTCGTCGGCGTTGGTCGGGCCGTCGGGCGTAAAACTCTCGGGCGCTTTCGCCGCCTCGTCATAGGCAAGCCAGCCATCCGAGGCAGCGCCGACCACGATGCGCACGACATTCTCGGCGCCAAGGCTTGCGAATTTCGCGACCTGATCTTCGGCCGCCACCACCGCCTTGGCCTTGCCGCGATCGAGCCGATCGCGCAGTTCTTCGGCGGTGAGCAGCGTGGTTGCGGGAATCACGACGACGCCGAGCTTGATCGCCGCCAGCATCGTCTCCCACAACGGAACCACATTGCCGAGCAGCAGCAGGAGATGATCGCCGCGCCTCAAACCCTGCGCGCGGAGGAAATTCGCGACCTGGTTGGAGCGCTGCGAGAGCGCCGCGAAGGACAGCTTGGTCTGCTTGTCCTGCGCGGCATCGACGATCCAGAGCGCGGGGCGATCCTTGGCGTCGGCGTCCTTCGCGAGCTCGTCGAACCAGTCGAGCGCCCAGTTGAAGGGAACTGGATCGGGCCAGCGGAAGCCTTTGACCGCTGTCTCGTAATCCGTGCGGTTATGAAGCAGAAACGCGCGCGCTTCCTGAAATGTCGTCATGGTCCGGGCCCGTCGAATTGATCTTCGAGCGTAGCCCGGATGGAGCGAAGCGCAATCCGGGGCCGGTCGCGCCATTCGAGGGAACCGTCCCGGATTTCGCTTCGCTCCATCCGGGCTACGGGCAAAGCCTCGCTATTTTCCAGCGAGGCTGCGAACGTGCTTGATAATTCCGGAAAAATCCACCCCGCCCTGGCCGGCTGCGTCGAAAGACTGATAGATCTCCTGCGCATGCTTGCCGAGCGGCGTCGCGGCGCCCGCGGCCTTGGCAGCGTCCTGCGCCAGGGTCAGGTCCTTCACCATTAGCGCCGAGGCAAAGCCCGGCTTGTAGTCGTTGTTCGCCGGCGAGGTCGGCACCGGGCCCGGAACCGGGCAATAGGTCGTCAGCGACCAGCACTGGCCCGACGAGGTCGAGGCAACGTCGAACAGCGCCTGGTGCGAGAGGCCCAGCTTTTCGCCGAGCGCAAATGCCTCGCTCACCGCGATCATGGAAATGCCGAGGATCATGTTGTTGCAGATCTTGGCGGCCTGCCCCGCGCCGGCGCCGCCGCAATGGACGATCTTCTTGCCCATCTTCTCCAGCACGGGCTTTGCCGCCGCGAACGCGCCCTCCTCGCCGCCGCACATGAAGGTCAGCGTCGCGCCCTTGGCGCCGCCGGTGCCGCCGGAGACCGGCGCGTCGACCGAGAGCACGCCGTTCTTGGCGGCGAGCGCATGCGCCTGCCGCGCGCTCTCGACGTCGATGGTGGAGCTGTCGATGATCAGCGCGCCCTTGGTCATGGCAGGAACGACCTCGTTCCAGACGCCGAGCACGTGCTTACCTGCGGGGAGCATGGTGACGACGACATCGGCGCCCTTCACGGCTCCGGCCGCGCTGTCGGCGATGCCGGCGCCGTCAGCCTTTGCCTGGTTGCGGGAGGCCTCGACCAGGTCGAACGCCACCACCTTGTGGCCGGCCTTGACGAGGTTGGCCGCCATTGGGCCGCCCATGTTGCCGAGACCGATGAATGCGATCGTGGTCATTGTCGTTTCCTCCGCTGTCGCGTTGTTAGTTAAACTTCAGCTCATCAGTGCCGATCTCGGCGAGATACGGCGCCAGCATCTCTTGCGTGACATCCTCGATCCGCGGCGGCGACCAGGTCGGATTGCGGTCCTTGTCGATCACGGCGGCGCGCACGCCCTCGCGGAAATCGTCGCTGCGGAAGACCTCGCATGCGGCGCGATATTCGCGCACCAAGCACTCCTCCAGGCTCGACGCTGTACGCGCGAGCCGCAAGAGCTTCAGCGTCACTACCATCCCGCGCGGCGATTTTTCGTTGAGCGTCTTCAGCGTGGCCAGCGCAAACTCCGAACCGTCGCGCTTGAGCGCGGCAAAAATGTCTTCCATGCGATCGAAGCCGAACAGCGCGTCAATGATCGGCTCCTTGGCGGCGACCGGCCCCGCAGTCTCGCCGGTCGCAAAACCGTTGATGAGCTTGGTGACGTCGGCAGCCGTCGCGCCCCGGCGAACCTTGGTCAGCGCCTCGCGCAGCTCCGGCCACTTGGCGGCCAGCACCACGGCGTCCGCAAATTTGGCGTGGATCGCATCGGGGCCGTTCATGGTCTGGCCGGTCAGGCCAAAATAGGTGCCGATCTCGCCGGGCGAGCGCGACAGCAACCAGGTGCCGCCGACATCGGGGAAGAAGCCGAGCCCGACCTCGGGCATTGCCAGCTTGGTGCGATCGGTGACGACACGATGGCTAGCATGGCCCGACAGCCCGACGCCGCCGCCCATCACGAGGCCGTCCATGAACGCGACATACGGCTTCGGGTATTTCGCGATCCGCGCATTCATGACGTATTCCTGGCGCCAGAACCGCGCGCCGAGATCGCCGCCTTCGCGCGAGCTCTCCCAGAGGCCGCGGATGTCGCCGCCGGCACAGAGGCCGCGCTCGCCGGAGCCTTCGAGGATGATCACTGCGACTTCAGGATCAGTCTCGAACCTATCGAGCGCCGCGTCGATGCCCTCGGACATCTCCAGCGTCATCGCGTTGATCGCCTTCGGGCGGTTGAGCCGGATCACGCCCGCCGCGCCCTCGCGGCGAACGATGAGATCGCCCTCCTCCACTGCACTCATCGCGCGCCCTCGATCAGTTTGCGCGCCACGATGAGCCGCATGATTTCATTGGTGCCTTCGAGGATCTGGTGCACGCGCAGATCGCGCACGATCTTCTCGATGCCGTATTCGCTGAGATAGCCGTAGCCGCCGTGAAGCTGCAGCGCGTGGTTGGCGACCTCGAAACCGACATCGGTGCCGAAGCGTTTCGCCATCGCGCACAGCATGGTGGCGTCGGGGTCCTTGCGGTCCAGCGCCGCCGCAGCGCGCCACAGGAACGTGCGCGCGGCCTCGAGTTCGATCGCCATGTCGGCAAGGCGGAATTGCAACGCCTGGAATTCGTCGAGGCGCTTTCCAAAGGCCTTGCGCTCCTTCATGTAGGCGCGCGCCTTGTCCAGCGCAGTTTGGGCGCCACCCAGAGAACACGCCGTGATGTTGAGGCGGCCGCCGTCGAGGCCCGCCATCGCGATCTTGAAGCCGACGCCCTCTTCGCTGAGCCGATTGGCGACCGGGATACGAGCGTTCTCGAACATCACCGCGCAGGTCGGCTGCGCGTTCCAGCCCATCTTGCGCTCATTGGCGCCGAAGGACACGCCCGGCGTCTTGCCATCGATGACGAGGGTCGAGATGCCGCCGGGGCCGTCGCCACCGGTGCGAACCATGGCGACCAGCAGATCAGTGCCGCCTGCGCCGGAGATGAACTGCTTCTGGCCGTTGAGGACGTAATGATCGCCGTCGCGCACGGCGCGGGTGCGAAGCGCCGCCGCGTCCGAGCCGGCGCCCGGCTCGGTCAGGCAGTAGCTTGCGATCAGCTCCATGCTGCACAGCTTCGGCAGCCATTGGTGGCGCTGGGTGTCGCTGCCGTAGGCATCGATCATCCAGCTTGCCATGTTGTGGATGGAGATGAAGGCCGAGGTGGTCGGGCATCCCGTCGCCAGCGCCTCGAAGATCAGCGCCGCGTCGAACCGACTCATGGCGGAGCCGCCGACATCGTCGCGGATGTAGATGCCGCCCATGCCGAGGCTTGCTGCCTCGCGCATCACGTCGACGGGAAAGTGCTTCTCCTCGTCCCAGCGCAGCGCGTGCGGCGCGATCTTCTCCGCCGCAAACGCCAGCGCCATCTCGCGAACCGCGACCTGATCCTCGTTCAGAGCGAACTGCATGCTGGGCTCCTCACCTTCCTCGTCATTGCGAGGAGCGAAGCGACGAAGCAATCCAGGCTGCCTCTGCGGAAAGATTCTGGATTGCTTCGCTGCGCTCGCAATGACGGGCTGGGCAACAGCCCTACTTCATCAGCGGGATCGAGAACTCCGCGCCTTCCTTGACGCCGGACGGCCAGCGCGAGGTCACCGTCTTGGTCTTGGTGTAGAAGCGGACCGAGTCCGGGCCGTGCTGATTGAGATCGCCGAAGCCGGACTTCTTCCAGCCGCCGAAGGTGTAATAGGCGATCGGCACCGGGATCGGCACATTGATGCCGACCATGCCGACATTCACCTTGGCCGCAAAGTCGCGGGCGGCGTCGCCGTCGCGGGTGAAGATGGCAACGCCGTTGCCGTAATCATGCTCGGACGGCAGCGCCAGCGCTTCCTTGTAGTCGTGCGCGCGCACGACCGAGAGCACCGGGCCAAAAATCTCTTCCTTGTAGATCCGCATGTCCTTGGTGACGTTGTCGAACAGCGAACCGCCGAGATAGAAGCCGTTCTCGTAGCCCTGCATCTTGAAGCCGCGGCCGTCGACGGCGAGCGTCGCGCCTTCCTTGATGCCGATGTCGATGTAGCTCTTGACCTTCTCGACCGCGTCACGCGTGACCAGCGGACCATAATCGGCCGACGGATCGATCGAGGTGCCGATCTTCAAGGACTCGACGCGCGGGATCAGCTTTTCCATCAAGCGATCCGCGGTGGCCTTGCCGACGGGCACCGCGACGGAGACGGCCATGCAGCGCTCGCCGGCCGAGCCGTAGCCGGCACCGATCAGCGCGTCCACGGCCTGGTCCATATCGGCGTCGGGCATGACGATGGCGTGGTTCTTGGCGCCGCCAAAGCACTGGCAGCGCTTGCCGGTCTGGGCCGCGCGCTCATAGATGTACTGCGCGATTGGCGTCGAGCCGACGAATCCGACGGCCTTGATATCGGGGTCATCGAGGATGGCGTCGACCGCTTCCTTGTCGCCGTTGACGACGTTGAGGATGCCGGCCGGCAGGCCCGCCTCGATCATCAGCTCGGCGAGCAGCATCGGCACGCCAGGATCGCGTTCCGACGGCTTGAGGATGAAGGCATTGCCGCAGGCGATGGCGGGCGCGAACTTCCACATCGGGATCATCGCCGGGAAGTTGAACGGCGTGATGCCGGCAACGACGCCGAGCGGCTGGCGCATGGAGTAGATGTCGATGCCGGGGCCTGCGCCCTCGGTGTACTCGCCCTTCATCAGGTGCGGGATGCCGCAGGCGAATTCCGCGACCTCGAGGCCGCGCTGGATGTCACCCTTCGCATCGGGAACGGTCTTGCCGTGCTCGCGGGCGAGAAGCTCGGCGAGCTTGTCGTAATCGCGCTGCACCAGCTCGACGAATTTCATCATGACGCGGGCGCGGCGCTGCGGGTTGGTCGCGGCCCACTCGGGCTGCGCTGCGCGCGCGTTCTCGACGGCGGCGCGGACCTCGGCCTTGGACGCCAGCGCGACCTTGGCCTGGACGTCACCGGTCATCGGCTCGAAGACGTCGGCGGTGCGGCCGGAGGTGCCCTTCACTTCCTTGCCACCGATGAAATGTCCGACTGAACGCATGGAATGATCTCCTTGAGGGCGAGCTTGAACGCTTTGACAAATCCTATTGACCTGCATTTTATAGGATTCAAGTCTGAGATATTGCACCATAGATGTGCGAAAATGCTGGATCAAGGTAGCATCGACTGGGACGACTTTCGCTTCGTGCTGGCCATCGTGCGGGGCGGCTCGGTGTCGGCTGCGGCAAAACAGCTCGGCGTCGATCATGCAACCGTGATCCGCCGCGTCGACCGCCTGGAAAAGCACCTCTCGGCCAAGCTGTTCGACCGGCGCAAGACCGGCTACCTCCTGACCGAGGCCGGCCAGCGCGTCGCTGACAGCGCGGAAGCGATGGAATCGACCATCGTCGCCAACCAGGAGCAGGTCGGCGGCTCCGTGGCACGGCTGACCGGCACGGTGCGGATCGGCGCGCCCGACGGCTTTGGCACCGCATTCCTGGCGCCGCGGCTGGCGCCGTTCGCGGACCGCTATCCCGACCTCGATCTGCAACTTGTGGCGACCGCGCGGCTGTTCAGCCTCTCCAAGCGCGAAGCCGATATCGCCATCAGCCTCACCATGCCGAAGGAAGGCCGCATCGTCGGCCGCAAGCTGCTGGATTACCGCCTCGGGCTTTACGCCGCGCCCGCCTATCTCGACCGCTTCCCGACAATCGCCTCGCGGCAGGACCTGCCGCAGCATCGTTTCGTCGGCTACATCGAGGAGCTGCTGTTCACGCCCGAGCTCGACTATCTGCCGCAGGTGTCGCCGCGGATCTCGGCCCGCTTCCGCAGCGCCAATCTGATCGCGCAGCTCAATGCCACCCTCGCCGGCTTCGGCATTGCGGTGCTGCCGCACTTCATGGCGGCCGACTATCCGCAGCTCGTGGCGGTGCTGCCGGAGGAGATCTCGATCACGCGGACGTTCTGGATGCTGATGCACGCGGACAGCAAGGACCTCGCGCGGATCCGGGCGGTTGCGGATTACATCGGCGAGATCGTGGAGCGCGAGCGGGCGTTGTTTGCGGGGCGATAGCACCGGTCCACAGGGTGGGCAAAGGCGCAAAGCGCCGTGCCCACCATCTCTCTCCGATAACGACGAAATCGTGGGCACGCTTCGCTTTGCCCACCCTACGGCATCTCGGCCTAGCTCTGCTTCGCTTTCTTCGGCGCCGTCACCTTCGGCTCGCGCTTCGCGCCCTCGAGCGCGCTGTCCTTGCCCGCTTTCAGCACCTCGTCCGACAGCTCGCTGGAGCCGGCGATGCGCGCCAGCAGCATGGTGCCCGCCATCGTCGCCAGCGTCGCGATCGCCTGCTTGCGCGCTGCCTTGCGCGGCTGGTTCTGGATGTAGCTGGTCATCATCTCGATCATCTCATCGAGCTTGCCGGCGAAGGCTTTGCGCGTCTTCGGGCTCTCACGAGCGATCTCGGCGCCGAGCGCGGGGATCGAGCAGCCATGGCCGGGATTGTCGCGATGCAGCGCGGAGAGATAGGTCTCGACGATCTGGGCCAGTTGCTTCTCCGGCGCGGCCTGATCGGACTGCTTGCGCCAATGCTCCATCGAGCGGTCCATGGCATAGGCGAAGGCCTCGATCACCAGCGCCTCGCGGGAGTCGAAATGCGCGTAGAAGCCGCCATGGGTCAGGCCCGCCTCCTTCATGAGATCGGCGACGCCGATGCCATGGGCGCCCTTCTCGCGCAGCCGCACCGAGGCCTTCTTCACGATCCGGTCGTGGGTTTCCTGCTTGTGTTCCCGGGAATAGCGCATGCGGATCTCATTGGATGTCGAAGATCATCTCATAACACAGAAATGAACCAGGCGGTGCATTAATTCGTGTTTAGACATTGCCGATCATCGAAAAGGTTGCAGTCGCATGGACCGCGAGCGCGCCCTTGCCGTCGCGCACAAAACCCTCGGTGTAGCTGGTCTGGCGGCCCAGCTTGATGATCTTGCCTTCGGCCGAGATCAGCCCGGACCGGACCGACAGCGGGCGGAGGAACGTCATCTTCAGGTCGAGAGTCACGGACGATTGGCCAGCCTCCAGACGTGTCGAAATGGCGCAGCCCATGGCGGTGTCGATCAGCGCCGCCGCCGTCGCGCCATGCAGCAGCCCGATGGTATTTTCCAGATCCTCGCGCGGCTCCAGTTCCATGACGATCCGCCCCGGTTCGACCACGGCCATGACGAAGCCGATCAGCTTTGCGAAGGGCGGCGGCGGCAGCCGGCCATCACGGATGCCCAGCATGGCGTCCATGCCGGACAGCCCCATCGCCACTTTCGCAACCGGCGCCGGCACCTGCCAGTCCACCACGCGCTCGCGCCGCTGCGCCGGCGAAAACAGGTCGAGTTGCTCAAGTTCGGTCATGGCGGCCTCTTTGAATGATGCACGTCATACTATGCCACGGACTTCGCACTGGCAACTCCGCCCTGCCCGCTTGACAAGAAGGGCGTTTCGGCCCGGAAGTGATGCGGACGTGCGCGCCTCGCGCCTGTCCACGAAACCTTCGAGATGCCAAGATGGAAATGCTCAACAATCACTGCGGAGTGACGCGCGATGCGCGCGGCGTCGTTCATGTCGCGATCTGCAACGCCGGCTCGCTCAACATCCTGGGCTCGCCCGTGACCGACGCGGTGCACGAAGGCCTGCAGCAGCTCTCGTCCGACCGCAGCATCCGCGTCCTGGTCCTGCGCGGCCAGAGCGAGAAGAGCATGATCGGGGGCGCCGACATCAAGGAGATGGCCAAGCTCGACCAGAAGTCAGCTGAGGCCTTCATCAGCCGCCTGCGCGATCTGTGCGAGGCCGTGCGCCAGTTCCCCGCCCCCGTGATTGCGCGCATGCCCGGCTGGTGCCTCGGCGGCGGGCTCGAGGTCGCAGCCGCCTGCGACTTCCGCATCGCCACGCATGATGCGCATTTCGGCATGCCGGAGGTGCGCGTCGGCATCCCCTCGGTGATCCACGCGGCGCTGTTGCCGCGCCTGATCGGCTGGGCCCGCGCGCGCTGGCTGGTGATGACGGCGGAGAACATCGACGCGCCAACCGCGCTGGCGTGGGGGCTAATTGATAAGGTCGCACCGGAAGGTGGGCTGGACGCCGCCGTGGAGCACCTGGTGAATGCCCTGCTCGAATGCGGCCCGGAGGCGCTGCGCTCGCAGAAGGCGCTGCTGCGGCAATGGGAGGAATTGCCGCTGACGGAATCGGTGAATTTGAGCGTCAAGGTCTTTGGTGAGTCGTTCCTGACGGACGAGCCGACGCGGCTGATGCAGGCGTTTGTCAACCGGAAGCGGTAGGTTTTCCTGCGGTAGTGAGCCGTCACCGCTCCAAAGGCGGTGTCATGCCCCGCGAAGGCGGGGCATCCAGTACGCCGCGGCCCGTCGGCTCAATCACGACTGCCTCGGAGTACTGGATCGCCCGCCTTCGCGGGCGATGACGGCGGTATGCGGAACGACCACCGCGCCCCCCCAATCGAACGACCAAATCTCATCCGACCCACGACATTTTCTCATCCCTCGCGCGGTTGCATTTTTTGCGTCGCATCATATGATGATCATAATCTAAATCATCATCGCCAGGGAGTTTTGTCATGGCCGAAGCCGCCGATCCCGTCGTCATCGTCTCCGCCGCCCGCACCCCGCTCGGCCGCTTCATGGGCGAGCTGTCGCCGCTTGCCGCGCACAAGCTCGGCTCGCATGTGATTGGCGCCGCGCTGGAGCGCGCCAAGCTTGCGCCGGAGAAGGTCGATGAGGTCTTCATGGGCTGCGTGCTACCGGCCGGCCAGGGCCAGGCGCCGGCGCGGCAGGCCGCGCGTGCAGCCGGTCTGCCCGATGCCACCGGCGCCACCACCGTGAACAAGGTCTGCGGCTCCGGCATGAAGGCGACCATGCTGGCGCACGACATCATTCGCGCCGGCTCGGCCGAGATCGTCGTCTCCGGCGGCATGGAGAGCATGAGCAACGCGCCATATCTGCTCGCCAAGGCCCGCGGCGGCTATCGCGCGGGGCACGACCGCATCATTGACCACATGATGATGGACGGCCTCGAAGACGCCTACGAGACCGGCCGCTCCATGGGCGATTTCGGCGAGGCCACGGCCGAGGCCTACCAGTTCACCCGCAAGGACCAGGACGCCTATGCGATGGAGACGCTCAGCCGCGCCCGCAAGGCGGTCGAGGACGGCGCCTTCAAGGCCGAGATCGCGCCGATCACGCTGGCCGAGAAGGCCGGCCCGCGCATCATCGCCAATGACGAGCATCCGCTGAAGGTGGATCCGGCAAAAATCCCGGGACTGAAGCCGGCGTTCCGCGCCAACGGCACCATCACGCCGGCCGCCTCCTCCGCCAATGCCGACGGCGCCGCCGCGCTGGTGCTGACCAAGCGCTCGCTGGCCGATCGCAATGGCCTGCCTGCCATCGCCGAGATCAAGGGCCACGCTACCCACAGCCAGGAACCGCAATGGTTCACCACCGCGCCGATCCCGGCGATCCGCAAGTTGCTCGAGAAGGTCGGCTGGGCTGCCTCCGACGTCGACCTGTTCGAGATCAACGAGGCCTTCGCCGTGGTGGCAATGGCGGCGCAGCGCGACCTCGGCATTCCCCGCGACAAGCTCAACATCAACGGCGGCGCGTGCGCGCTCGGCCATCCCATCGGCGCCACTGGCGCGCGGCTGATCGTGACGCTGCTGCATGCGCTCGAGGCCAACAATCTCAAGCGCGGCGTCGCGGCGCTCTGCATCGGTGGCGGCGAAGCCACCGCGATCGCGGTGGAGCGGCTGACGCACTAAAGCGCGATGAGATCAGGATGAATCGTCGCGCTTTAGGTTATGGTTTGAGCATGATCTTTTCGGAAAACCGCTGCGCACTTTTCCGGATCATGCTCTAACGCCTGATGTCCTGAATCTCCGATGTCCTGAATTGAGGGAAGTCTGTCATTTCAGACTTCCCTCTTCCGTGCCAGACTGCAACGATGACGCAGGTCTCCCAAAGCCTGCCAACCAAGATTGAGGCCCAATGATCTCGAACTGGCTCGCGGCGGCACTCGGCCGCCGCAACATCCACTACGGCTGGGTGATGGTCGGCGTCACCTTCCTCACCGCGCTGATCAGCGCCGGCACGGTCGGTGCGCCCGGCGTGTTCATCGTCCCGCTTCAGAAGGAATTCGGCTGGAGCACGGCGGAGATCTCCTCCGCGCTGTCGATCCGCTTCATCCTGTTCGGGCTGATGGCGCCGTTCGCGGCTGCGCTGCTCAACCGCTACGGCCTGCGCAACGTCACGCTGGCGGCGCAGCTGATCGTCGTCTCGGCGCTGGTCGCTTCGCTGGGCATGACGCAGGTCTGGCAGCTGATCGCGCTGTGGGGCGTCGTGATCGGCATCGGAACCGGCATGACCGCGCTGGTGCTGGGCGCCACCATCGCAACGCGCTGGTTTGCAGCAAGACGTGGCCTCGTCGTCGGCATCATGACCGCGAGCGTCGCCACCGGCCAGCTCGTGTTCTTGCCGTTGCTGGCAAGCCTCACCGAACGCTACGGCTGGCGGCTTGCGCTCGGCTTCGTCTGCATCGCGCTCGGCGTCTCCGCCCTCGCCGTGCTGCTCGCGATGCGCGATCGGCCGAGCGACGTGGGCCTGCGCCCGTTCGGCGACGAAGGCACGGCACCCCTGCCCGCCCCGCCGGTCAACCACGGCTCGATCACGGGCGTGGCGCTCGGCACGCTGCGCGATGCTTCGAAGTCGAGCGCGTTCTGGATCCTGTTTGCGACCTTCTTCGTCTGCGGCGCTTCGACCAACGGCCTGGTCCAGGTGCACCTGATCCCGATGTGCCTCGATTTCGGCATCCCGCAGGTGCAGGCGGCGAGCCTGCTCGCTGCGATGGGCATCTTCGACTTCTTCGGCACCATCATGTCGGGCTGGCTCTCGGACCGCTACGACAACCGCTATCTGCTGTTCTGGTATTACGGCCTGCGCGGGCTCTCGCTGATCTTCCTCCCCTTCAGCGATTTCTCGTTCTACGGCCTGTCCGTCTTCGCGATGTTCTATGGGCTCGACTGGATCGCGACGGTGCCGCCGACGGTGCGTCTCACGGCGCAGAAGTTCGGACCCGAGCGCGCCAATCTGGTGTTCGGCTGGATCTTTGCCGGTCACCAGCTCGGCGCCGGCACCGCTGCGTTCGGCGCCGGCTTCTCGCGGACGGTCTATCAGAGCTATCTGCCTGCGTTCTTCATCGCCGGCGCGCTCTGCGTGTTCGCTTCGCTGATCGTGCTGGCGCTGTCGCGGCAACCGAAGGCCGAGCCGAAGCCCGCGATGGCCTAGTACCTGATCGTGGTGGTGACGCCGAACACTGCGGCGTCACCGATCCGCGAGAGGCCGGTCGGATCGTTCGGATTCGGGATGCCACCGGAGGGGCGCCACACGTACTGGAAGTAAGGTGCAATCAGCCAGCCCGGCTTGATGTGCGCCTCGTAGATCATCTCGAGCAGGGTCTCGTTGCTGCGCACCGGCCCCGCAACGCCGGTGTAGAAATTCGTATCGACATCGAGATTGCGCGCGGTGTTCGAGATCCGCATATAGGCCATCGCCACGCCGAAGCGGTCGAGCGGACGGCCCGGCGTGAAGCCGACGAAGCCGATGCCGCCGTCGAGATAGAGATCGATCAGGTTGCGGTCCGGCGGGCTGTAGGCGATGCGGCCGAACGCGGTGACACCCGGGAGCGAGGCCGAGGTCGTGTTGTCCTTGACCTCCGGTGGACGGTAGAGCACCTGCTCGATGACGGCGAAGATGCCGTAATTGCCGCGGAGCCTTGCCGGAATGCCGCTGCCATCTGGGTCGGCGATCGACTGCCCTTCCACCGTGAAGCGCTGGCTGTCGAACGAACCATAATGCTTCCACGCGCCCGGCGTGAAATTGCCGGCAAGCGGACGCCCGCCGATATCGATGTCGTAGTTGAAGCGCACCTGCCCGATCACCCAGGGCGGATCGTTGACGCGGAAGGCAAGGCCGTGATGATCGCGCAGCTGCGGATCCTGATCGCCCGGACCGGACGGATCGCCGTTGAAGACCGCGCCGAACAGCGTGACCTGGTCCGACAGCGTGGCCTTGACGCGGATGCCGGGCACCGCGATCGGCGGCGCCGGGCCGCCGGCCGGAAGGTTGCTCGCCTTGATCGCCGGCCAGCCGAAGGTGCCGTTGATGAAGAGGTCGTCGGTCTGGCTGTCGAAGAACTCGACGTCGGCGGCCTGCTGACCGGCCCTGATGTTGAGGCGGTCGTTGAAAAAACTCTGCTCGAAATAGGCGTTGTAGAGCCGCTGGTCCGGCAGCGCCTCGATCTCGCTGATGGTCGCGAGATTCACCACGTAGTTGCGCGAGAGCCCCTGGCCGTAGATCACGAAGCCGTTGGCGTAGAAGCGGCCGCCGGTCCAGCCGACCAGCTTGTCGAGATCGGCATCGATCGACAGGTCGAGGCGGCCGAAATGGATGGCGCCGCGCTTCACGCCGCCGGAAACGTTGGCAATGTTGTCCGCGATGTAGGTGGCGCCGAAATTCAGGCCCTTGTTGGCGAGGCCGTCATGCCACTCGTTGAACCATTTCGGAAACAGCCATTCGGCCGCGCTCTCGTCCTTGGCGCCGGCGAATGCATCCGTGCTCGCCAGGGCGAGCGCAATGGCGGCGGCGCTTTGCAGCAGCAATCTGTGGGCAGTTCCGGTCACGGCAGGCTATTTTTTGAAGATGCCTGTGCGCCGCATGAACAGATAGGCCGCACCGACCGAGCAGATCATCATCGCAGCCGCCCAGATGAAGCCCTCGTCGACGTCGGTGAGCGGCAGGCCCTTGGTGTTCATGCCGAAGATGCCGGTGATCAGCGTCGGCGGCAGCAACAGCGAGGTCACGATCGAGAGCGTGTGGAGGTGGCGGTTGCTCTCCTCCTCGTTCTTGAAGCGCAGCTCCTCCTCGAGCAGGCGGCTGCGCTCGCGCAGCTCGACGATGTCGTGGTCGAGACCGTCCAGCCGCTGCGCCAGCTTGCCGGCATGGATGCGCAAGCTTGGCGCAAGGTGGTCGGTGTTCTTCTGGTCGAGCCGGTGGAACAGCACGCGCAGGCCGGTGAGCTGGCGATGCAGGCGGACGCAGGTCCGGCGCAGGCGGCCGAGATTGCGGCGCATCTCGGGCTTGGCCTCATCGGCGAGAATGCGCTCCTCGATGTCGTCGATTTCCTGGCCGAGCTTGTCGGCCATCCGGTCGAGCGTGTCGGCGACCTCGTCGACGATCTTCTCCAGGAGATGAGCGACATTGTCGACGCGGTAGCCGCCTTCGAGCACGCGGCGCGTCGCATCCGCCGAGCACAGCGCCTGATGGCGGCCGGAGACCAGCAGATGCTCGGTCATGGCGAAGCGCAGGAACGCGGTCTCCTCCGTCGCGCTGTCGATCTCGCGCACGAGATCGGAGAACACGCCGTAGACGCAATGGTCGATGACGTGGAGCTGCTGGAACGTGTCGTTCGACAGCAGCAGCTCGCGCGCGAGCGGCGGCAGCGGCGATGCCGCGATCCACGGCCGCACGCGACCATCTGTCAGGTTGAAATGCAGCCAGAGCCGGCCATCATGAGTGAACTCGATCGGCTGGTCGATCGGAAGCGGCTCGGCGCTACCGTCGCTGTGCAGGCGGAATGCCCAGACCAGGCCGGGAATAGCGGGCTCGGTGTTCCCTATCGCGCTGACAAGCTTTGCCGGCTCAGCCATGGCCAACCCCAACCGTCAACAGATGCCCCGCTCCGGAAGATGGCTGACGGCATCTTCCGGACCCACGCGGGGTACTCAATTACGGCTTTGTTACAGTTTGATGATGGCGAGCCGCCCTACTCGGCGGCCAGCCCCGTCGCGGCGGCTTCGGCTTCCTTGACGTAGTCGTGGACGACGCGGCCGAACGGCAGCGTCAGGTCGGCGATGTAATGGTGCGCGCCGAGGCAACGGCGAACCGGGAAGTCGGCAACCGGCGCATTGACATGCGGCACCAGATGCAGCCGGCCCGGCCCCATCCACGAGCCCTTCGGCACGATGTCGATCAGGTTGATCGCAACGAGCTGGCAGACCTCGAGCCGGCCGTCGACGCCGGGGATCATCTTCAGATTAACTTGCGTCTTCGACAGCGTGGCGCGGGTGAGATCGCCGTTGCCGGCCATGCTCTCGTGCTTGTAGCCCATGGTGCCCATGGCGACGAGCTGGCCGGCGTATTCCAGCGTGCCCGTCAGCGTGTCCTTGACGATCTCGAGTTTCGGATGGGCGTACTTCTTTGGAAAGCCCCAGATCTCGCGGCCGGCGGCGATCGGCGGATCATCGTCCAGATACATCTGCGAGACGAAGTTGACCTCCTCGCCGTTGAGGCGCGCGGGAATGACGAGGCCGGATTCAGTGTAGCTGCCGAAGCCGGAGGAGTCCGGCATCTTGATCCATTCGTAATGCACGATCGACTGGTCGATCGGCTCCAGCGGCTCAGGCAGGCCGGCGCGGATCAGGTCCGGATCGGTTTCGTAGGTGATGACCAGGAATTCGCGGTTGACGAAGCGGTACGGACCGGCCGGATAGCTCGGTCCCGCAGCCGGCATCGACGGAAGTCTCAGCACGTCTTCCCTGCGCATCTTGATCTCCTGTGTGATGCCTCTGTGACGTCCGCGCGCCGGTTCGCGGATATTATGCAAATTGCTAGCCGCCGTCATTGACTGCGATGTGAAGGATTTCCGTCAGCCGCGCGACCTGCCGCCATTCCCGCTGCGGCCAGCATGCATGCGGACGATGCATCGGCGCCGCAATTGTCATCAGGTCGTCACCACCGGACGCAATCGTTTGGAATAGGCAGGAGGCATCGCCCATGGACGCCCGTACGTCGCAACCGACACATTCGACCCACCAGCCCCCTTCGCGCGGCTGGCGGCCCGAGCGCTGCGACCGCGTCGCGCTGGTGCTGCAAGGCGGCGGCGCACTCGGTGCCTACCAGGCCGGCGTCTACCAGGCGCTGCACGAGGCCGGCATCGAGCCCGACTGGGTGTGCGGCGTTTCGATCGGTGCGATCAATTCCGCCATCATCGCCGGCAACAAGCCGGAGAAGCGGCTGGAGGCGCTGCGCATCTTCTGGGAGCGCATCACCAACCGCAAGATCTGGCACTACACGCCTGACGGCGACGTCTTCCGCCAATGGCGCAATCTCTACAGCGCCTGGATGACGTCGGCGATGGGCCAACCCGGCTTCTTCACCCCGCACCAGATCAATCCCTGGTTCAGCCCGGTCGGCGCCAGGACCGCGACCAGCTATTACGACACGATGCCGCTGAAGGAGAGCCTGCTCGAGCTCGTCGACTTCGACCTCATCAACGAGAAGAAGGTCCGCTTCGCGGTCGGCGCGGTCAACGTGCTCTCCGGCAACTTCATCTATTTCGACAACGCCCATGACGAGATTGAGCCGGAGCACATCATGGCCTCCGGCGCCCTGCCCCCGGCGCTGCCGATGGTGCGGATCGGCACCGATCATTTCTGGGATGGCGGCATCGTCTCCAATACGCCGCTGCAGCATCTGCTCGACCAGGAGGACGCGCTCAACTCGCTGGTGTTCCAGGTCGACCTGTTCAGCGCCCGCGGCGTGCTGCCGCGCTCGATCCAGGACGTGATGGCCCGCCACAAGGACATCATGTATTCCTCGCGCACGCGCCACAACACCGACGTCTACCGCCGCACCCACAATCTCAAGGTCCTGCTCTACAAGGCCCTGGCGAAGATCCCGGACGAGCAGCTGTCCGACGAGGACCGCCAGCTCAAGGCGAGCCTGCGCAACATGCCGGAGATCGCGATCCTGCATCTGATCTACCAGCAGAAGGCCTATGAGGGCGACGCCAAGGACCACGAGTTCTCGGGCACCTCGATGCGCGAGCACTGGACCTCTGGCTACGAGGACACCAAGCGCACCCTGAAGCGCCGCGACTGGATCAAGATGCCCGAGGAAGGCATGGGCCTCGTGGTGCACGACGTGCACCGGGAGACGGAGAGCGCGTGAAGAGCGCCTCGCTCGAGGCGCTCCAAACAAAAATTCGAAAACAACCCCATGCACAGTAGCCCGGGGCATGGCGGATCAATGACGTGCCCGTCCCGCAAGCGGATTTGACACGTCGGGCAACACACCGGCATAATGGCACCATCGCAGGACTGTGCGGGACGCCTCTGTCCAGGCTTCAACGGACACGTCGCGGCGTATCATCGCGCGACGCGCAAACACCGGGCTCATGCACCAAAGATCGGTAAGCTGCGCTAGGTCCTAGCGGCACGTCAGCGAAACCTCGGGCCTCAAACTCACTGCGACCCTCACGCACTGCGCCGGTCGCGACCGCCGGCAATCTCCACTGTGCAGCTTCGTCAATGGTGCTGACGGTAATTCCCCGGAATTGCCGTTGCGCCTGCCCCGGTCTGGGATGCGTCATTCAACGCATCCACTTCGAGACAGACGGCTGCCCTGCAGCCGCATCGTACATTGGGTCTGGAGATGATCATGCGCAACATAGCGTCAGTGATGACAATCGTGATCTCGTTGAGCGCGCCGGCTTTGGCCCAGAAGGCCGAGATTGATGCGAACAATGCGAAATGGATCGAACTGTTCAACAAGGGCGATTTTGCCGGGATTGCGTCCCTCTACACCGCCGACGCGATCGCATTCCCGCCCGGCTCCGCGATGGTGCAGGGCCGAACAGCCATCGAGGCCATGTGGAAAGGCATGGCAGAACAAGCGACCGATCCGAAGCTCACAACGGTGGATGTCAAACCGCTTGGGCCTTCCGCGGCACGCGAGATCGGCACGTTCGTCCTGAAGACAAAGGGATCGGCACCGCAGGAAATCACCGGCAAATATGTCGTTGTGTGGGAGAAAGTCGGAGACGACTGGAAGCTCGCCACCGACATCTGGAACGATGGCAAATAGTCGTCTTACGCTTTGCAGGTCCGCTCTGCGCCGCAAGGCATGACAACCTACTGCGAATGTTCGACTGCGATTGCCGTGCGCCGGAAGGATCGCGGCCGTGCCCGGGGATGGCGCGTTGGATCAAAACCGGCGCACCTATTCTTTCGCCGTTGTCATTCGAGACGCCGGCGCTATCGTGCGTATGCGGCACAGCCGCGACATTCATCCGATAATTCTAGTGATGGGAGAATCGCATGAAATTCATAACCACCTGGAGCGTACCCCAAGGCACCTTCAATGCAGCCGTCGCCCGCTTTCTGGAGACCGGAGGCGCGCCACCCGAGGGCGTCAAGATGCTGGGTCGTTGGCATGGCATGAATGGACAGGGATTTGCGATCTCTGAATCGAGTGATCCAAAAGCCATGTATCGTTGGCTCGCGCAATGGTCTGACCTGCTCCCATTGACCGTTACCCCTTGCCTCGAGGACGGAGACGCGGGCGAGGTGATGGCGTCGCTCCCCAAACGGTGACCATCAAGCGTTGATCATCGATACACACGTCGCTGCCGCCGCCGAAACCGGCGGTAGTGACATGCTCGCCAGTGACGACGTCTCAGGACATCATGACCGGGCTTATTGTGTGCCGATGGATAGCGCGTTCCTTCGCAACCGGCTGCAAGTCCCGGGCGTTCGTCGCTGCCCGTCGCCACTCACTTAGGGATGCTCGTTCGCTCCCCTCGGTGAAATAGATGACCCTTGACGATCATTGTGAATGTAACTGCGATGCATAACCAGAGCAGCAGGCTCACCGCCCCGCCAATGAGCAGGCCACGAAAGACGCGTATCCCGTCATCCTCGTCAACGTGCTTCGGGTGCTTGTGACGCGTATGGCGATCGCGTATCGGATCGATTTCACCCATCCGCAATGCAAGGATCGTCCGGTCAAGCACTTCAAGAGGGAATTCAGCCTACCTCCTTCGAGGTACCTCATTCCCGCGATGACAAATGTCGCCCGCTTCACGCGGCCACGGCGAGATTGCGCTCGCGCAGCGCTTCGAACGCCGGCAGCGCGGTCATGTCGTGGAGAAAGACGCGGTCCAGCGTCAGCAGGTCCCGCGTCCCCATAGGTCCTCGCCGTATGGGATTGCCAGATCTTCTCGAACAGCGTTCGCGGCGTGCCCTACTCGCCTGTGATGCCAAGCGCGCGGACAAGCTCGCCCCGCGCCTTGTAGTCGATGTCGATCTGGCGCTTGAAGTCATCCTGGGTGCCACCCATGGCGACCATGCCCTGCTTGTCGAGCCAGGTGCGCATCGTCTCGGTCGCAAGGATCGCGTTGATCTCCTTGTTCAGAGCCGCGATCACCGGCGCGGGCGTCTGCTTCGGCAGCATCAGCCCGATATAGCTGATGATCTTGAAGCCGGGATAGGTCTCGCTGATGGCCGGCACGTCCGGCAACGACGGATAGCGCTGCTCCGACGTGACACCAAGCAGCTTGATCTGGCCAGCGGTTGCCAGCGGCTCCACGGCCGTCGGTGCGCCGAAGATCAGCGGTATCTGCCCGGCCAGGAGGTCGCTCACGGAGGCCGCCGTTCCCTTGTAGGGAATGTGGGTCATGGTGAAGCCGCCGGATTTCTGCAGCATCTCACCGGCGAGGCGATGCGGCGTCGAAGCGCCGGCGCTGCCAAAGCTCAGCGCTTGCGGCTTCTGCTTGCCGAAAGCGACGAGCTCGGCGACGGAATTGGCCGGCACATCCTTCGCCGCAGCCAGCAACAGTGGTGACCAGGCGACGCTGACGACCGGCTCCATCGCTTTCGAAAGATCAAAATGGTTGCTGGTGGCGAGGTGCGGATCGATGGTGAGCATCGCATCCGTCACCATCAGCACCGTGTATCCATCCGGCTCCGCTCGCGCCGCCGCCTGCGCGGCGATCATGCCGTTGGCACCGGTCTTGTTCTCGATGACGACGGAGATCTTGAAGGTGTCGCCGAGCTGCTTGCCGATGATCCGTGCAAGCGCATCAGCCTGTCCGCCCGCGGAATAGCCGACCAGCATCGTGATCGTCCGCGCGGGATAGGCTTGTGCCCTTGCGGGCTCAACCATCGCAACCAGCCCAAGCAGCGCGATCGCGCTTGCCGGAATACGCGCCTTCCGTTGAAGCAGCGTACGGGACATCATGATCCCTTCCCTCCCTGTTTGCAGATGGTGGCTCAGCCACTCTTCTTTTTATGCAGGCATGTTCGCGGACACGCCCAATATGCCGGCGGCGCGGAGATCGGCGATCTCGGGCGCCGAATATCCGGCCGCGCCGAGGATCTCGTCAGCGTGTTCGCCGACGCGAGGCGGCTGGCGTTCGAGGCTCGGCCGGTCGCGCGCGTCGCCGAACTCGACGGGCAGCGCCGGAATTCCAACCAGCGGCCCGCCGCCAAATCCGGCGATCGCCGTTGCCAGCAGTCCGCCATTGGCCAAGAGATGCGGATCGACCGACAGCTCATCCGGCCGTCCCACCCGCGAATACGCCACGCGGGCCGTTTCGCATTTGGCGAGAATCTCCTCGAGGGGCAGTCGCGTAATCCGCCGCTCCAGCTCGGGCAGCATCCATTCGCGCGCTTCGCATCGATTGGCGTTGCCGAGGAGCCTCGGATCGTCGCGCCAATCGCCGAAGCCGAACGCGTCGCAGAAGCGTTGCCAGTGCCCGTCGGAGGTGCATCCGATGAAGACCTGGCCGCCATCCGAGGCCGTGAAGACGTCGTACACGCCCCAGGCATTCTTGCGGGCCGGCATTGGCGGCATCGGGCCGCCGATCACGGCGCTGCCGACGACGAGCGCGCCGAGCATGAAGGTCGCGCTCTCGAACAGCGAGCTCGAGACCTTCTG
The DNA here is from genome assembly GCF_000473125.1 of Bradyrhizobium genosp. SA-4 str. CB756. NCBI lineage: Bacteria > Pseudomonadati > Pseudomonadota > Alphaproteobacteria > Hyphomicrobiales > Nitrobacteraceae > Bradyrhizobium > Bradyrhizobium genosp. SA-4. The sequence goes on from NZ_KI421499.1 coordinate 3,859,964, forward strand.
GCCCATGCCGGTGAGGTCGCGTTCGCGCAGCGCCGACAAGGCCGCCACGACGCCGAAGACGCCGCCGAGGATGTCGATCACGGGCGCGCCCGCGCGCAGCGGCCGGCCGGGCGGGCCCGTCATATAGGCAAGGCCGGATTGCATCTGCACGACTTCGTCGAGCGCGCCGCGATTTTCGTAAGGGCCTTTCAGGAAGCCCTTCATCGACAGGTACACGAGCCGCGGGTTGACCTTGCGCAGATCGTCCCAGCTGCACTTCAGCCGCTCGATCGTCCCGGGTCCGAAATTCTCCAGCACAACATCGGCATCCCTGACCAGCCGATGCACGATCGCCTGCCCCTCCTCGCGCTTCAGATCGATCGAGATCGAGCGCTTGTTGCGGTTGTAGGTTGCGAAGAAGCCGGCGGCGAAGCCCGGCAACCGGCGGGTCGGGTCGCCATCGACGGGCTCGATCTTCACGACGTCGGCGCCGAGATCGGCAAACAGGACGCCCGCGCACGGCCCCATGATGGTGTGGCCGAAATCCAGCACCTTCAGTCCGGCGAGCGGCTTTGCGGAGGTCATGCGCTCGCCCTCCGCCGCAACGCTGCGAGCGTGCCCGATCGTAGCGCGGCGCTTGGCAGCCGGTGCCCGACGATCCGCTCGGCAAGACGTCCCGCCTCGATCAGCGCCTCGATGTCGAGACCGGTCGCGATGCCCATTTCCTCGCACAGCAGCGCCAGCTCTTCGGTGGCAATGTTGCCGGGCGCCCCCGGCTGGCCGGCGAACGGACAGCCGCCGAGCCCCGCCACCGCGGCATCGAACGCAGTGACGCCAAGCCGCAGCCCCTCATAGGCGCAGGCGATGCCCTGGCCGCGGGTATCGTGCAGATGCAAGGCGATCCGTAAGTTATCCCAGCGGTCGCGTACGGCGCCGACGGCCGCGGCGACCCGTCGTGGGGTGGCCCAGCCCATCGAATCCGCAAGCGACACCTCGCGCACCTCGATGCCGGCCTCGCGCGCGATGGCGAGACCGTCGGACACCGTCTCGACCACCTTGGCAGCCGGCACGTCCCCGCCAAAATTGCAGCCGAACGCGGCCATGATGATGATCTTGGCAATCGGTACGCCCGCCTGCCGGTGTGCGCGCACATAGTTTCGCATCGCCTCGATCTGCCCGGCGCGATCACGATTGAGATTGCGACGTGCGAACGGCTCGGAGGCGCTCAGCGAGATGAAGCCTGCAAGCGTGAGCTTTTCCTTGAACGCCAAGGCGCGCTGCAGACCGCTGTCGTTGAACCAGAGCGCCGAGTATGCGACGTCTGCACGCGGGCTGAATCCCGCCACCACCGCCTCGGCGTCGGCCCAGCCCGGCACGTGCTTGGGATTGACGAAGGAGGCAACCTGAATGCGCGAAAGACCGGTCGCCGAGAGCGCGTCGATCAAGGCGATCTTGTCCGCGGTCGCGATCGGCCCCGGCTCGATCTGAAAGCCCTCGCGCGGCCCCTCCTCGGTGATGACGATCCTGTTCGGCAGATCCATGCCGCGACGCTCCCGGAGCCGTTCTTGTGGGTTCTGGCCGGAGCTTGCCGGGAGGCGCGACATCTGACAAATATAATATGAAGATCATCGTGTTCTGATTATTAGATCGATAGGAAGACGTGCGATGGCGCTCGGATTGCGGCAGATCAGATATTTCATCGCGATCGCCGACGCCGGCGTGCTGTCGCGGGCGGCCGAGACCCTCAACATCGCGCAGTCCGCGCTCAGCCATCACGTTGCGGCGCTCGAAGCCGATCTCGGCGTGAAGCTGCTGGAACGGCGGCCACGCGGCGTCGCCCTGACCGCGGCCGGCCGCCGTCTCTACGAACATGGCAGCGCGGTGCTTGCGAGCCTCGGCAAGGCCGAGGAGGACGTGCGGAGCTTCAACGAGGCGGCGACCGGACCCGTGAGCCTCGGCCTCAGCCACACCGCGATCTCGATGGTCGCCCTCGATCTCATGAAGGCGGTCCGCAAGCACTCCCCCGGCGTGCATCTGAGCGTCGTCGAAGCGCTGTCACCGGCGCTGATCGAGCGCGTCCTCTCCGGCACAGTCGATCTCGCGCTGGCGTACAATCCGCCGCGGGATGCCCGCCTCGACGTGACGTGGCTGCACGAGGAAGACCTCTACCTCGTCGGGCATCCGAGCCTGATCGGCCGATCCTCCGCGCCGATCGCCTTCTCCGCCATTCCGCAGGGGAGCGTGCTCGGGTTGACGCCGATTCCGGCATCACGCGCCATCATCCAGACCCAGGTGCTGCGCAACCAGATTATCCCGAGCGAAACACTCGAGGTCGATTCGCTGTCGGCGCTGCGCATGGCGCTCGAAGCCGGCCTCGGATGCGCGATCCTGTCCCGCGCAACTGTCCTTGCGGACATCGCGGCGGAGAAATATCACGCGCGCCGCATCGTCGATCCGCCCCTCTCGCGTTCGCTTGGACTCGTGGCTCTCGCGGACCGGCCGCAGACCAAGGCCTTCCTCGAGGTCCGCAAGACCGTGACGGAGGTCGTCCGCACGGCCGTCGACGAACGGCGATGGCCAGCAAAGAGGAGCGAGCGGCAAAAGCGACGGCGTGGTGCTGCGGCCTGATCCTTGATTGCGAAATCGCACGACTGATGCTCTCTCTGCCAATGCGCGACATGGCGACCGGCCGCGGCACCGAGCTAAACTATGGGCGCGCCACGAGGCTCCAGCGCCACGCCAAGAACACAACACGCCATGGAGACGAGAATGCTCAAAGTCGTACAGGCCTTCGACCGAAAAGAGATCGCCGAGCTCGCCAGCGACGGCGCCGCAGCGCTGGAAGCGAAGTACGAGACTGCGCGAAGGCTGCTCGCGGACCGAAAGGCCTGGCTGAAACCGCATCAGCGGATCGCCATCCTCCACAAGCTCGCCGATCTCGTTGCCGAGAAGCGGCAGGATTTCGGCCTTCTGATCGCGCGCGAAGGCGGCAAGCCGCTGACGGATGCATTGATCGAGACGGATCGGGCGATCGACGGCATCCGCTCGGCGGCCGACTTTCTGCGCACCCGCGCCGGGGTCGAGATCCCCATGGGCCTGACGCCCGCGAGCGAGGCCCGGCGGGCATGGACCATCAAGGAGCCGATTGGCATCGTCGCGGCGATTTCGGCCTTCAACCATCCGCTCAACCTGATCGTTCACCAGCTCGCCCCGGCGATCGCGACCGGCTGCCCGGTGATCGTCAAGCCGGCGGGCACGACGCCGCTGTGCTGCGTGGAACTGGTGAAGCTCATTCACAAGGCGGGCATGCCGGAAGGCTGGGTTCAGACCTTCCTCCCGGAAGATCACAGCCTTCCGGAAAAATTTGCGACCGACCCGCGCGTCGCCTTCCTCAGCTTCATCGGCTCGGCGCGTGTCGGCTGGCACCTGCGATCGGTCATCACTCCCGGCGCGCGCTGCGCGCTGGAGCACGGCGGCGTCGCTCCCCTCATCATCGACCGCAGCGCCGATCTCGAGAAGATCATCGAGCCGGTCGTCAAGGGCGGATATTACCACGCCGGCCAGGTCTGCGTGTCGGTCCAGCGCATCTACGTCCATTCTGCGCTTCAGAAGGAATTCATCGACAGGATGGCGGCGCGGGTCGAGGCCCTGAAGGTGGGGGATCCAACGCTTGCCGAGACCGAAGTCGGGCCGCTGATCACGCCAAACGAGGTCGCGCGTGTCGAAAGCTGGATCGCCGAGGCAACCTCGGCCGGGACGCGCCAGATCGGCGGCGGACGGTTGAGCGAGACGACGCTCAAGCCCTCGATCCTCGTTTCACCGCCCCGCAATGCGAAGGTCTCGACGCTCGAAGTGTTCGGGCCGGTGACCTGCATCTACCCGTTCGATCACATCGACGACGCGATCGCCGAGGCCAACTCGCTGCCCGTCTCGTTCCAGTCCGCCATCTTCACGCGCGATCTCGCCACAGCCCTGGATGCGGCAGAGCGCCTCGACGCGGCGGCGGTGATGATCAACGACCATACGGCGTTCCGCACCGACTGGATGCCTTTCGCCGGCCGCCGCGTCTCCGGACACGGTGTCGGCGGCATCCCCTACACGATGCACGAGATGACCGCGGAGAAGATGATCGTGTTCAAGTGAACGCTCGTCACCAGCGCGGACGACCGGCTCTGTCCTCCGCCGGTGTGTGGCCGCGACCTGTTCAGCAATCAGCTGTTACAAACCGGAAGGACACCGCGACTGGAGAGAGGACCGCCGCCAGGTGCTCGGGGAGTGTCAACGACCGGGTTCGAGGCGACGGTCCTCAGGCGCGAGAACTTGGGGAAATTCCAGGGCCTGAGGCGAACGATAACGGCCGCCGTGCCGCTTCGCCAAGCGGAGAAGGATTGCTGCGTATGGAGAATTGTTGCGCATGAGCAGCGATCGAGGCCGAGCGATCGAAATCACTTCGAAATCACCTGGCCTCCTTGTTCAATTCGATTGCGACCTCCGACATCCAGGAGCCCGGCGCCTCCATCAGGAAGGACTGATGATTGCTCTTGGTCTGGATCGTCACCAGCGCGGCCACGGTGTTGCCCTCGATACGCGCCTCGATCAGGCCGTCCTTGTTGGTGCCGTAGACCTTGCCGCCCTGCCGGTATTCGCTCTCGAACCAGTTTCCGGACAGCTCCGTCCCGCTCTGTTCGATGTTCGCGGACAGAACCATCTTGTACGCATCGCTGGCGCAGCGCAGGTCAAGCGTCAACGACCGGCCCGGCTTCGTGACGTTGTAGGCGACCTTGCAGCGGACCTTCTCACGCGGGCCATCCGACGGCTTCATCGTGCCGATGCCCGACCACGCGCCGGCGAGGCTATCGAACACCGGCTCTGCGCGTAACGGGCCGATGCCGGCGAGCGCGAGGCAGGCGGCGCCAATGCCGATGCGCGCCGCCGAAAACTTGAAAAACATTCTGCCAATCCTGATCCATAAAGTCCGCCCGCGTCCTAGGCCCCGATGACCGCAGGATGTTGACGAAGATATTTAGAAATGTTGCGGAGATTGCCTGAAACGTTGCCGGGCAAGGTGCGTCAATCGGTGATGAAGCCGATATCGCCGTGGTGGCCTCCCGCCGGCCCCGTTCGGCCGTAGATGCGACTGATGTTGCCGATCAGATTGGCTTGCGGGTCGCTCGCGGCGACGAAGCCGTCGTCCGGCCGCGACAGCTCTCTCGGGCTCACGGCGCGGACGAGGTAAGGCGTCACGAGAACGACGAGCTCGGTCTGATTGTTGACGAAGTCCTGGCTGCGGAACAGCGCGCCGAGCAGCGGCACCTGCATGAGACCGGGCAAGCCATTCACGGCGCGCTTCGTCTGGTCCTGAATGAGGCCCGCGATGGCCATGCTCCCGCCGGAGGGAATCTCCAGCGTGCTCTCGGCCCGGCGCGTCTTGATCGACGGGACGGTCAGGGAGTTGGTGGTCGTATCGCTCACGGCCTGGGACAGGGTTATCGAATTCTCGTTGGAGAGGTCCGACACTTCGGTGGTCAAATGCAGGCTGATGCGGCCTTCCGCCAGCACCACCGGCGTGAAGCTCAACGACATGCCGAATTTCTTGAAGCTGATTTGCGTGGTGCAGACATGGGTGGTGGGGTCGCAGGAATAGCCTGCGGGAACGGGAAACTCGCCGCCGGAGATGAAGGTCGCGGCCTCTCCCGAGATCGCCGTCAGGGTCGGCTCCGCCAGGGTGCGCACGACGCCCGCCTTCTCCATCGCCCTCAGCGTGGCCGTCGTTCCGCCGGCGGACAGCGACACGTTGTTGCCGTCGACAAGGTTCTTGCCATAGGCCGTGAAGGGATTGGCGTTCGTCAGGCTGACGACCGACGTGCCCGAACTGAGGCTCGTGCTGAGATCGACGCCAAGCTGCTTCACGATCTCGCGCGAGACCTCGGCAACCGTCACCTTCAGCATCACCTGGTCGCGCCCCCGGACCGTAATCGAGTTGACGACCTTGTCAGCCCCGCCCGTGAGGCGCGCGGCGATGTCGTTGGCCTGCTGGGCTTCGAGGGGCGTCGCGGCGATGCCGGTCAAGATGACCCCATCGCCGACGCCGTCGATCTGGATGTAGGCCGCCGGAAGCGCCTGCTTCAGCGCGGCGCGGACACCGTTCAGGTCGCGCTTGACGGCAATGTCATAGGCAACGATCGGCTGGCCGGCCGCATCGAAGAACACCACGTTCGTCTGCCCGACAGCCGCGCCGATGATGTAGGCGCGCTGCGCCGATCGCAGCACGACGTTGGCGATCTTGGGGTCGGCGACCAGCACATCCTTCGTATCGCGCGAAAGATCGATCACGAAAGACTTTCCGACGCCAAGGGACATGAACTTCGCATCTAGCTGGCCGGCCGCCTCTCCTCGCCTCGGCGGTCGGTCGTCTGCCGCCCCGGCCGCAGACGACAGTCCGCAGCAAGCGGCGGCCAGGACAAGCAGTGCCGAAAGCCGGTGCCGGGAAACACGCGGCGATGGCCTGGCGCCAAACGTAACCATTGTCCTCAACGTCGTGTCTCCTGAAAGACGCCACGGGGCCCTCACGGTCGGCAAGGGCGCCCATGGCGGTCGATGCGGCTTGAACGAAGCGGGCCAGGCGTTCAGGCGCGTCCAAAACAACGGAAACAAAATTGAGGACGGCGATACACGCCGGAAAAAGATGCCTAAATCCAGCCCGAATGCCGTTAGACTCGCCCGCCCCAAACGTGGACAATGGCCGAAAGCGCTTCGCGCGCGCAGTGCACACCAAGATGCGCCAGAGGAAACAAGATGCCGGCTGCCTTCCCGTCCTCCATACCCGCCATCCCCACCGCCCCCTTGACCGCCGAAATGCGCGATGCGCTGCGCGCGATCGTGGGCGACAAGGGCCTGATCGAGGATGACCACGGCAAGCAGCCTTTCGTGACGGACTGGCGCGGCCTGCTGGTCGGCGGTGCCGGCGCGGTCGTGCGTCCCGGCAGCACCGCGGAAGTCTCGCAAGTGGTGCGGCTGTGCCATGAGCACGGCGTCGCCATCGTGCCGCAGGGCGGCAACACCGGCCTGATGGGCGGAGCCACGCCCTGGCCCGCGCACACCGGCATCGTGCTGTCGCTCGGCCGCATGAACCGCGTGCTGGAGGTCGATCCCGTCGGTTATGCGATGACGGTGGAGGCCGGCTGCGTGCTCCAGACGCTTCAGGAGACCGCCAGCCAGCACGACAGGTTCCTGCCGCTCAGCCTCGGCGCACAGGGCTCGTGCATGATCGGCGGTAACCTCTCGACCAATGCCGGCGGCGTGCAGGTGCTGCGCTATGGCAATGCCCGCAATCTCGTGCTGGGCCTCGAGGTCGTCCTGGCTAATGGCGACGTCTGGGACGGACTGCGCGCGCTCAAGAAGGACAACACCGGCTACGACTTGAAACACCTCTTCATGGGCGCCGAAGGCACGCTCGGCATCATCACCAAGGCCGTGCTCAAGCTGTGGCCGGCGCCGAAGGACGTCTGCACGGCATGGCTGGCGATCCGCGATCCGCGCGCGGCATTGGAGATCCTGTCAGACGCGCATGCGGCGTCCGAGGACAATGTCGGCTCCTGCGAGCTGATGAGCCGCAGCGCCATCGACATGGTGCTGCGCCATATTCCCGGCACGCAGGACCCGCTGAAGGCGGAGACCCCATGGTACCTCCTGCTCGAATGGTCGTCGTCGCGCCCGCGCCAGGACGGCGCTGACGGCATGTCCGAGAAGCTGGAGCAGTTCCTCGCCGATCAGCTCGAGGCCGGCCGCGTGCGCGACGCGGCGATCGCAAGCACGGTCGGTCAGTCCCGCAACATGTGGCGCATCCGCGAGAGCGTCGCCGAGGCCTCGCGGGCCGAAGGTCCGGGGCTCAGCTACGACGTCTCGGTGGCGATCTCCAAAATTCCTGATTTCATCGACAAGGGGCTCAAGGCCGTGCTCGACATTCTTCCGAGCATTCGCCCCTACCCGCTCGGGCACATCGGCGACGGCAATCTGCATTTCTCGTTCATGGGACCCAAGGGCATGGATCAGCAGACGCTGAACCAATACACGGCCGCGATCACGCGGGCAGTGAACGACCTCATCACCTCGATGGGCGGCTCGATCTCGGCGGAGCACGGCATCGGCGTCGACAAGCTCGACGAGCTCAGCCACTACCGCTCGAAGACCGAGCTCGACATAATGCGCACCATCAAGCGCGCGCTCGATCCGCAGAACATCATGAATCCCGGCAAGGTGCTCCGGCTGTGATGACGCCGGGCACCCGCCATTGTCTCAGCCGCGCGGGTTGACGATGGTGTAGCCCCGCAAGGAGCGTGCGTGCATGCGCGTGGTGTGCCCGCCGGAATTGGCGTCATACGCCATCCACATGTCGCCTCCGAGGTGCTGCTCCAGGACGAAGACATGCCCGCGCCTCGCCGCGACCATCCCCGGCGCCGGCGCCGTGCGCGGGAAGCGCAGCCAGTTCGAGGCGAGATTCAGTTCCGGCACGACACGACCGAACACGCGTAGCGACGCGCCGCAGCCGCAGAACGATGAGGGGCAGCCGGCCGGTCGGCCGCCGACGATGCGCTCGCCGGACGCGACGATCGTGGTGGCGGTGTTGCCTGCATCGGTCAATGTCATTTGGGTTGAGCGATAGGCTTGCAACGAATGCCTGGGTGCCCGCTCGCGGCGGGTTTGCGAATACGAGAAGTCGCAGGGCATGGTGACGTTGCATTCAGACGCCTGGAGAGCGCGATAAGGCCGCGCTTCCGAGGCCGCGGAAGTGACGATAACGATGATGAACGCAGAAACAACTTGTTTGATCATTGCAGGACTCTGAGTTGGAGGGTCCTGCCCCGCTCGGGAGAGATCAATAAAGGTTTGGCCGAAATGGGCCTAAAGGGCGGCGGAAAAACCGCTTCAACTTGGGCACTTAACTTAGATTATGTTCAAACTGTCCGGTTCGCGGCGCAGTTTTGAAAGTGCCGTGGATCGAGCTTGAGCTGCGGCGAGGCGGAAGAGCTCCGCGCCGAAGCCGACAGTGCAAGGACCGACCGCAGCGCGGATGCTGCGGTGTGTTCGTGACAAGCGGATGCCCGCCCCTACTGCATCATCGTGGCCGCGATCTTCTCCGCCGACATCAGCACCGGAAAATTGGTGTTGGCGCACGGCACGACCGGAAAGATCGAGGCGTCGACGACGCGGAGGCCCTGGATGCCTTTGACGCGGCCTTGGCTGTCGACCACCGCCATCGGATCGTCCGCCCGACCCATGCGGCATGAGCAGGAGGCGTGCCACACACCGATCGTCGCCTTGCGCACGAAGGCTTCGAGCGCCTCGTCGTCGTTGATCACCTGGTCGAAGGTGAAACCTTCCACCACGAAATTGTCGATCATGTAGTGACGCAGTGCCGCCGGCCCGTCCATCAGCGTCGCGGCGATCTTGGTCAAAATCCTGTTCTTGTTATTGACCACGCCGATCTTGCGGACCTTGTCGGTATAGGCAGCCGGGAACGGCTTGTCCGTCACCTTCTTGACGATGTCGCTCATCTGAATGGCCGCCATCTTGCGGAAGCCGCTCATCAAGCGATCGAGATCGCGGCGGTCGGACAGCAGATTGAACTCGACGATCGGCTCAGCTGAGGGATCACGCGAAGCGAGCTTGACCTGCCCGGTCTCGGAATAGGTCTTGTTGACGAAAGTCAGCAGCGAGCCGATCTGCTCGCCGACGGCGTGCCAGGCCGATTTGCTGAGCAGGACGACAAACATGTCCCCCTTCGGCACGCCTTCGAGCCCGGACGAATAACGCAGGCCAAGCTGCATGTGGCGCCTGGTGTGCTCGTTCATGCGCGCGCCGCGGCGGACGAAGGACGACAGCGAGATCGAGGGATGATCCATCAGGCGCTGGCCGACGCCGGCAAGGCCCATCAGGACGGGAATGCCTAAGTCCTTGAGATGGCCGACCGGGCCGATGCCGGCGCGCAGCAGATGCGCCGGCGAATGGATGGCGCCGCTGGAGAGGATGATCTCACGGCCCCGGAACTCCTGCTCGCGTCCGTCGACCAGCGCCTTCACGCCGACGCATTGCGTGCCTTCGAACAGCAGCTCTCTCACTTGCGTGTTGGTGGAGATGGTGAGGTTGGCGCGCTGGCGCGTGCCGCGATCGAGATAGCCCATCGCGGCCGAGACGCGCTGTTCGGCCTGGTTGGAATGCGTCACCGGGAAATAGCCGTCGACGAACTCGCCGTTCTGGTCGGCGACGAATTGATGGCCGGCCTGCTGGAAGGCGTCGGCGAAGGCCTGCGAATGCCGCGTCCAGTGCTCCCTGGGAATGCGGCGCACGGGAATTCGGCCATCCTTGCCGTGATACGGGCCGTCGAAATCGAGGTCACGTTCGACTTTCTTGAAGAACGGCAGCACGTCCTTCCACGTCCACCCCTCGGCGCCGCGCGCGTCCCATTCGTCGTAATCGGTCGGCGCGCCGCGATTGGCCATCTGGCCGTTGATCGACGAGCCGCCGCCGAGCACGCGCGCCTGCTCGTATTTGCGCAAGGGCGGACGTGCTTCGTTGGGATTGTTGTGGCTGACGACCTGGGTGGTCACCTTGAGCTCGGTCCAGTGGAAGCGTGGGTCGAAATAGGCTGTGCCCGGATAACTGTCCCTGATCTCGGCCGGCTCGTTGCCGGGCGGCGTGTCCTGCCCGGCTTCGCACAGCAGGACCTTGTTGGCGCTCCTGGCGGAGAGCCGGTGGGCCAGCACGGACCCCGCCGAGCCGCCGCCCACGATGATGTAGTCGTACACGATTGGCGTTTCCTCTTGTTCTTGTTTCAGGGAGGATAGCGCGGGATTGCGACGCGATGGAAGGCTTGATTGCGTCGCCATCGACCCGTCATCCTGAGGCGCCCGCGCAGCGGGCCTCGAAGGATGCACGGCCCCGATGCAGCCGGGCCGTCGTCCTTCGAAGCTCGTCCTGCGTCGCAGGACGAGCGCCTCAGGATGACGGTGATGGAGTTTGTGCCTCAGCCGCGTCTACGGCCTGATCGTCATGTTCTCCGGTGGCCCGGCTTTGCGCAAGGGCTCGGCCAGCCGCGCGAACTCGCACAACAGCGACCGCGTCTTGCGGGGATCGATGATCTCCTCGACCCAGAACTTTTCGGCCGAGCGGAACGGCGAGCGCAGCTTGTTCAGCCGCGACTCGATCTCCTTCAGCTTCTCCGCCTTGTCCTCGGCCGCATCAATGTCGGCGCGGTAGGCGGCCTCGATGCCGCCTTCGAGCGGCAGCGAGCCCCAATAGGCCGACGGCCAGGCGTAGCGGATCGAGAAGCGGTCGGCGGGTTGATGCACCACGCCGGCAACCCCGAAGGCGTTGCGCAGGATCACGGTGCACCAGGGCACAGTGGTCTGGTTGACCGCGGCCATGGCGCGAACGCCGTGGCGGATGGTCGCCGCCTTCTCGGCGTCGAGGCCGATCATGAAGCCGGGGCAGTCCATGAGATAGACCACCGGCAGATGGAAGGTCTCGGCGAAGTCGACCCAGCGCACCACCTTCTGGCAGGCATCCGCGGTCCAGGAGCCGCCATAGTGAAAGCTGTCGCTGGCGAGCACCATCACCGCCCTGCCCTCGAGCCGGGCGAGACCGACGATGATCGGCTTGCCAAAATTCTTGGCGACCTCGAAGAACGAACCCTTGTCGACGACCGACTCGATGATCGGCCGCATCTTGTAGACCTGCTTGCGGTTGCGCGGCACCGCGTTCATCAGCGCTTCGTCGCCACGTTCAGGATTGTCGGTGCAGGGCAAGGTCGGCGGCAACTCGTAGACCGACGACGGCAGATAAGAGAGGAAGCGCCGCGCGCAGGCGAACGCCTCCTCCTCGGTGTCGACCGCATGATCGACCGCGCCGGCGCGAGTCTGGATGTCAGCGCCGCCGAGCTCTTCCTTCGAGAGGTCCTGCCCCAGCGCCTTCACCACCGGCGGCCCCGCGACGAACATCGCGGACTTCCGCGTCATGATGGAATAGTGGCTGGCGGCAAGACGCGCCGCACCGAGGCCTGCGACCGAACCGAGACCGAGCGCGACCACCGGCACCCGCGACAGGTTCTCCGTCGTGAAGCGATACCAGCGCGTGCCGCCGATACCGCCCGGCAGATTCGCCGCGCCCTTGGTCTCGATGGTCTTGACCGAGCCGCCGCCGCCGGACCCTTCGATGATCCGGATGATGGGCAGACGGAAGTCGTGCGCCATCTCCTCTGCCATCAAGGGCTTTGCGGAAATGGAGGCATCCGCAGATCCGCCGCGCACGGTGAAATCGTCGCCGACGACCACAACAGTGCGGCCGTCGACGCGGGCGCGGCCGAACACGCAATTCGCCGGCGTCAGTTTCTTCAGATCGCCGCTGGAATCGTACTCACCGATGCCGGAGACGGCACCGATCTCGTGGAAGCTGCCTTTGTCGATCAGTTTGTCGATGCGCTCCCGAACAGTCAGCCGGCCCTGGTCATGCTGTCGCTTGACCTTGTCAACGCCGCCCATCTCCCGCGCGAAGGCTTCGCGCCGGGCGAGCTCGTCGAGTTCCGGCTTCCAGTTCATTCACTCCCTCCGAATGGATCGGCTTGTTATTGTTGTGCACGGCCATGGCGACCGGTTTGCGTGAGATACGGTTGGCGAACGCGTCGCCTTCCGCGCCCTCCATCAGGCTGCCGAGCGAGCGGCCGAGTGCGAGCATCAGCGGCGCGACTTCGGCATGCAGACGTTCTTCGTCATACATCGCCGACAGAAGCCCGATCGTGATGACGACGAAGGTCTGATATTGCGGCGACCAGATCGGTACCGCGAGGCCATTGATGTGCGGGCTCCACAAGCCGCAGGCCACGACATAGCCGCGCTCGCGCAAAGACTGACGGTTGGCCTCGATCCGGGGCCTCAGGATCTTCACAGCCTCGGGCGCTTCGCGCTCCATCTCCGCGATGAAGGCATCGCCGACTTCAGGTGCCAGCGCCGCCGTATAGGCCGCGCCCGCGGCGGTCGACGCCATCGAGATGCGGCTGCCGGTGCCCTCGTGCAGGCCGAGCGCCGCTGCCGAGCGCGCGAACTGAAGATAGACGAGATGGAAGCGATCGGGGACGACGAAGCCGACCGTGCCTGGCAGCTGCTCGGCGACTTCCTGGAGCCGCTGGCGGATCATGCTACGCAGCTGCGCGCCCTTCATCATCGAGGCGCTCATCGCCACCGCGCTCGGGCCGATGCGATATTTCTGATCGCGCGGCAGATAGACCAGCTGGCCCATGCGGGTCAGCGTGTGCGTGAGCCGCGACACCGTCGATCGCGGCAGACCGCAGCGATTCGAAATCTCGAGATTGCCGAGCCTCGCCTCGTGGCCCTCGAAGCATCGCAACACGTCGAACGCGCGCGACACCACCTGGATGACATCGCCCTCGCCGGCGTCGCCAGCGAGCGCACCTTGCCTACTCAACCGCTCCGATCGTCGTCCCATGTTCCCTACCGTCTGTTCCGCTCTGCGGAATTAAATTCCACTTGCAGACGACGCTACCTCAGGCATTTTGCGACGACAACAAAAAGGCGATGGCATGCCAGAAATTAAGATCGTCACGGAGGTCGCGGGACGAATCTGCGCAACTCCCGTGCAAGTTGGAGGAACCGTTGCGGATGGCGACGACGTTGTGGTGGTCGAGGCGATGAAGATGGAGATCCCGGTGCCCTCACCTGCGAGCGGTACGATCACATCGCTCCTCGTCAAGCTCGACGATCTCGTTGCCGAAGGACAGGCGATCGCGATCGTCGCGAGTTAATGCGCATACGTCGCAGCCATGGTTGCGCAATCTTTGCGTCGTCATCCTTGGGCGCGCGACAATCTGTCTGCACAATTCCTGTGGTCGCGGTACGGCGTTGCCATTGCCTGATCGCGGTGACATGATCTGTTCAAACAAAAATCTGTTTCAAACAAAGTAAGAAAATCCTCGCGCGAAAGCGGGGATCATTGGAGGGAAACATGTTTCGTGGGCTGATCGTGCTCGCGCCTGCCTTGGTTGCGGGCATTTCTTTTGCGTCTACACGCTATGCGTTCGCCGAAGACATCAAGCTGCCGGCGACATTGACCTTCACCGCCTATGACACCGGCACTGCCGGCTTCAACATCGCGGTCGGCGTCGGCAAGATGATGAAGGACAAATATAGCACCGACGTGCGCGTGCTCCCCGCCGGCAACGATGTTGCGCGGCTTGCACCGCTGCGTGCCAAGCGCGCGGCGTCATCCGCGATGGGATCTGGCACCTATTTCGCGCAGGAAGGCGTGTTCGAGTTCGGCGCAAAGGAATGGGGCCCGCAGCCGCTCCAGATCATGCTCTCGAGCGTCGATTGCAATTGCGGTTCGCTTGGCGTCGCAGCCGATACCGGCGTGAAAGAACTGAAAGACCTGAAAGGCAAGCGCGTCGGCTTCGTCGTCGGCTCGCCCGCGCTGAACCAGAACTCGCTCGCGGTGCTCGCCTTCGCCGGCCTGACGCAGAAGGACGTCAAGGCCGTCGAGTTCGCCAGCTACGGCGCGATGTGGAAAGGCTTGATCAACAACGACGTCGATGCCGCCTTCGGCACCACCATCACCGGCCCCGCCAAGGAAGCCGAGACCTCGCCACGCGGCCTGATCTGGCCGCCGTTGCCCGCCAAGGACAAGGAAGGCTGGGCGCGGATGCAGAAGGTCGGCTCGTTCTTCTTCCCGCAAGTCGCGACCTGTGGCGCCGGCATCTCGCCGGAGAAGCCGGTCGAGCTCGGCAACTACCCCTACCCGATCTTCGTCGCCTACGCCACGCAACCGGCCGATCAGGTCTATGCGATGACGAAAGCGATGATCGTGAACTACGATGCCTACAAGGACTCCGCGCCCGGCGCCGGCGGCCTCGCCGCCGACCGCCAGACCAAGAACTGGGTGGTGCCCGTGCACCCCGGCGCGGTGAAGGCGCTGAAAGAAGCCGGACAATGGTCTGATGCGCAGGAGGCGCACAACAACAAGCTGTTCAAGCGCCAGGAGGTGCTCGCTGCGGCTTGGGCGGAGTACGGCAAGTCCAATCCGCCGTCGGATGACAAGGCCTTCCTCGACGGCTGGATGAAGGCGCGCGCCGCGGCGCTGGCGAAAGCCGACATGCCGAACGGGTTCGAGGACTAGTCCACCAGCTGTTACCAGCCCACGCGCGGGGTCGATGATGTCTTCTGCTTCCACCTCCACCGGCCCCAAGGACGAGACCAAGCGGATCGTGTTCGACGATCCGCACGGTGCCGCCGGCAACATGCAGGAGGCCGAGGTCACCCGCGTGCGCACGTTGCGCGGCGCCTGGCGCTGGACGCTGATCGTCGCGACCGCGGCGACCATCCTGCTCTGCATCAACCAGCAATTCTCGCTGCGCTTCTTCATCGGCTACACCCAGCTCAACACGGAGTATTTCTATCTCCTGATCGCCCTGATGCTGCCCTTCACCTTCCTGATCTTCCCGGGCACCGAGCGCGCGCCGCTCGACCGCATTCCCTGGTACGACCTCGTCTTCTTCGTCGTGACCTTCGCTGCGGCATTGCTGCTGATGTCGACCGTGCGCAAGGCCGCCGAGGCCGGCTGGGAATTCGGCGGCGCGCCGAACACCGTGATCGCCGCGGGCCTCGTGATGTGGGCGATGCTGATGGAGGCGCTTCGCCGCACCGGCGGCTGGAGCCTGCTGCTGAGCGTGCTGCCCTTCACCGTCTATCCCCTGTTCGCGGAAGCCGGCTGGCTCGGGCCGTTCCGCGGCACGCAGTCCACGATCGAACAGGCCACCGCCTATCACGTGCTCTCGGGCGAGAGCCTGCTCGGCATTCCCATTCAGGCCTTTGCCGACACCGTGATCGGCTTCCTGGTGTTCGGTACCGCGCTGATGATGACCGGCGCTGGAAAGTTCTTCATCAACCTCGCCTTCGCGCTGTGCGGGACCTTCCGCGGCGGCGCGGCGAAGGTCTGCATCTTTGCGAGCGGCCTGCTCGGCATGATGTCCGGCTCGATCATCTCCAACGTGCTGACCGCCGGCACCATGACCATCCCCGTCATGAAGAAGAGCGGTTTTCGCGCCTCCTATGCCGGCGCGATCGAGGCCTGCGCCTCCACCGGTGCCGTGCTGGCACCGCCGGTGATGGGCGCGACCGCTTTCGTCATCGCGCAGTTCCTCAATGTCAGCTACGCCGACGTCGCGCTCGCCGCGATCATCCCGGCGGCGCTCTATTATGTCGGCCTGTTCATGCAGGTCGATGCCTATGCCGCCCGTCACGGGTTGAAGGGCATTCCGCGCGCCGAGCTGCCGCGGATCATGGATACGATCAAGGACGGCTGGTACTACGTCTTCGTCATCGCGCTCCTGATCGTGATGCTGCTCTATTTCAAGCGAGAGAGTCACGCGCCGTTCTATGCGACCGCGCTGCTGCTCGTGCTCAACCAGTTCTTCTCCAAGGACACGCGCTGGACGCTCGCCACCATCGGCAAGTTCCTCGAGGTCAACGGCCGCACCTTCGTCGAGCTGGTCGGCATCCTCGCGGGCTGCGGCCTCCTGATCGGCGCGTTCTCGATGACCGGTGTGGTATCGAGCCTTGCCAACGACCTCCTGCACATCGCCGGCGACAATCCATTCCTGCTGCTCGGCATGTGCGCGCTCACCAGCCTGATCCTCGGCCTCGGGCTGACGACCACTGCCTGCTACATCTTCCTCGCCATCCTGGTCGCGCCGGCGCTGGAGAAGCTTGGGCTCAACAAGATGGCCGTGCACATGTTCATCTTCTACTGGGGCATGCTGTCCTCGATCACCCCGCCGGTCGCGATCGCCTCCTTCGCGGCCGCAGGCATTGCTGGCTCGCCGGCGATGAAGACCGGATGGGAATCGATGTGGGTCGGCAGCATCATCTATTTCATCCCGTTCTTCTTCGTGCTCAATCCGGCGCTGGTGCTGCAGGGCCCGAGCCCCTATCTCGCCGGCCTCGGCCTGATGGGGCTCGCCGCATTCGGCACGATGTTCATCTGCGGCGGCATCCAGGGCTACCAGTCCTTCGTCGGCGACTTGCGCGGGACCGGCGCACTGGAATGGCCGATCCGCGTGCTGCTGGTGATCGGCGGCTTCGTGGTCGCCACGCCAGGCGGCGGGATCATGCCGCTGTCACAGATGCAGGTGACGCTGCTCGGCCTTGCCATCCTGGTACCCACGGTGTTGATCGCCCTGCTGCTCGTCCGGCGACAGGCCACCGTGCCTGACGGGTTGCGCGCGCCCTGATTGCGTTGCACAACAGGGGCGATGAAACCGCTCTCGCCTCTCGCTTCCGCCTGGACCCGTTCGAAACCGCCTTTGCTGCGGTTTCTGGACAATTGCCTCAATGAATTCTCTGCCGAAACTTCGGGCAACGTCGCCAACTACATTCCTGAGCTGAGCAAGGCCGACCCTGCCTATTTCGGCATCAGCCTCGCCACGCTGGACGGCCATATCTACGAGGTCGGCGACAGCCAGGTGCCCTTCACCATCCAGTCGATGTCGAAGCCGTTCGTGTTCGCGCTGGCGCTGGATCTTTTGGGCGCGAGCAAGGTCGAGAGCGCCATCGGCGTCGAGCCGTCGGGCGATCCCTTCAACTCGATCCGGCTCAACTCCGAGAACCACCCGTTCAACCCGATGGTCAATGCCGGCGCGATCGCCTGCACCGGACTCATCTACGACAGCAGGGGCACTGACGCCTTCGAGCAGATCCGCGCCGCGCTCGGCCGTTTTGCGGGACGCGACCTCGCCGTGGACGAGGCTGTCTACACCTCCGAGAGCCAGACCGGCGACCGCAACCGCGCGATCGGCTATCTGCTCAAGACCAATGCGGTGATCTCCGACAATGTCGCAGGCGTGCTCGACGTCTATTTCCGGCAATGCGCGGTGCTGGTCACGGCGCGCGACATCGCGGTGATGGCGGCGACGCTCGCCAATCGCGGCGTCAACCCGGTGACGGGCGAGCAGGTGCTGACGCCGTACGCGATCTCTCGCACACTCTCTGTCATGACGTCGTCGGGCATGTATGACTATGCCGGCGAATGGATCTACCGGATCGGCATTCCCGCCAAGAGTGGCGTCGGCGGCGGCATTCTGGCCGCCCTCCCTGCCCGCCTCGGGCTCGGTAGCTACTCGCCGAGGCTCGACAAGCACGGCAACAGCGTGCGCGGCATCAAGGTCTGCGAGGCGCTGTCCTCGCATTACGATTTGCACATGCTCAACCGCAGTGACGACGCGCGCAACGTGGTCATTGCCGACTACGACATCGGCAAGAGCCCGTCCCGCCGAGTCCGCCGGCCGCAGGAGCGCGAGATCCTCGCAGCTCACGAGCAGGAGGTACGGATCATCGAGCTGGTCGGCACGCTGTCGCTGTCGGCGGTCGACTACGTCTCGCGGCGGCTGGCGGGACGGCCGCGGCCGCAAATCGTGATCTTCGACCTGCACCGCGTCACCTCCACCACCCGCGCCGGCGCGCGGCTGGTGGCAGAGGCGTTCGAGGAGCTCGCGGTGCTGAACGTCACGGTGGTGCTGTCGGGCGTCAGGCGCGCCTCCAGGGAATGGAATACGCTGCGGGAGTGGACCGCCGAGCTGAAGAACGTCCGCGACTTCTACCTGCTCGACACCGCGATCGAATGGGCGGAAGACCAGATCGTCTACCGCTATGGCGGCTCGATCGACTTCCACGAGACCACCGAGCTTGACGAGCAGCCGCTGCTGGCCGGGCTCAGCGCGGAAGAGCTGACCGACCTCGCCTCGATCTGCACGATCCGGACATTTCAGTCAGGCGCGAAGATCATCACCGCAGGCGATCCCGCCGACGCGCTATTCTTTCTGCGCAGCGGCGCGGTGCACGTCACCCTGCCCGACGGCGTACGGCTGGCGACGCTCACGGCCGGCATGGCGTTCGGCGAGATGGCGCTGATCGAGACCACACGCTCCGCCGACGTGTTCGCGGATATGGCGGCGACCGCGTTCGAAGTGCCGCTGAAGGACTTTGAGCGCTTCCGCAAGCAGCACCCGCGCGCCAGCGAGCGCGTCATGCGCAACCTCGCGCAACTGCTCGCCGACCGCCTGATCGTCGCCAATGCCAAGGTGGATATCCTGACGTCGACCTGAGCGCGGCTGAGGTTCATTCACAAGCGGTCGTCGTGCCCGGGCTTGTCCCGGGCATCCACGGTTCTTCGTGCTGCATGGCAAGGCGTGGATGGCCGGGACAAGCCCGGCCATGACGCCGGAGCTCCCCAGCTCTCGCTTGCACTAGCGGCTCGCCGCCTCGCCCAGCCGCCGCTTGATCTTCGCCGCGCTGGCCTCGAGCAATTTGGATGGCTGCTGGCCGGTCGCGGCGCACAGGCAGGCCCAGTAGTAGATGACATCGCCGAGCTCATCGACGAGGCCGGCCTTGTCGAGCCAGTCGTCGCGCAGCAGCTTCTTGATGTGGTCGGCGACCTCGCCGGATTCGCCGGCAAGGCCAAGACCGAGATAGGACAGCCGCTCGTTGGACGGATGCTCATCGACTTTCGCAATGCTCGCGGCCCAGACCGCATATTCATCGATCGTCATGAGCATCCCTCGCTGCGGGTTTGGATCAGCCCACCACTTCGGTGACGGGCTGGAGATCGATCTCGAACGTCTCCAGGAATTTTGAAGTCATGATGTAGAAGCCGACCGAGAGCTGCAATTCGACCAGCGCGGCCGGCGTCAGCTTCGACGCGATCGCCTTGAAGGTCGCGTCCGTCGGCTTCCTCAGCTTGACGATCTCGTCGGTGAAAGCGAGCGCGGCGCGCTGCACCTCGTTGAAGCAGGTCGCAGCCTGCCAGTTCTCGAGCGCCTCGTTCTGCTCGTCGGTGACGCCGACATTCTTGCCGATGCGCTTGTGCGCGACGATCTCGTATGGCGCCTCGCACAGGATGCCGGTGCGCGTGATCGCGAGCTCGCGCACGACCGGATCGAGCTCGCCCTTGTGGCGGATCGCGCCGCCGAGGCGGCAGTACTGCTCAAAATAGCTCGGCGAATGCGCCATCATCCGGAAGATGTTGGCATGGCGGTTCTTGTCGAGGATTTCGCGGGTGCGGTCGGATGCGTTGATTGGATCGCTGTAGAGGATGCGGGCCATGATTTTCCTGAAGATTTCCTTGAGCCTTTGATGCTTTTTGTCGTTAGCGGCGAAAATTCCCCAAAACTCTATTCTTGCGCGACCGCAGGAGCAACATCATCGAGTCAAATTGCCGCCGCATTGCTGATCGACCTTGGCACAGTCGATATTCGCCGCGTGGGGACAAATCGCGGCGGATACTCGCAAGGGGTGTTCCGAGTAAAAACAATTGACCGTCGATTGCGCAGCGCGCGCAACGATGAGTCACGCCCAAGTCTAGGGAGAAAAAGGCATGAAGGAAGCCACCAAGGGGGCGGCCTCGGGAGCGCTCGCGCATATGCTGGCGGTGACGGCGATGCTCGTCATCGCCAGCATATTGTTCTACGGGCGTTAGTTGCGTTGAGTTTGAGCGTTTTCGTCGTTCCGGGGTGGCGTCTCGCACAGCGCCAGACCCAGAATCCCGTTCCAGGTTCGGTCCCCATGACCGCCCCCGAATGACGAATCAGGCTAAGGCCTCGTTCCGACGAAAGCGGGATGGGGCTTTAGTCTCGTAGCCCGGACGGAGCGCAGCGCAATCCGGGCTACGACGTCCAATCCCACTATTTCTGTTTTGCAAAGAACGGCACGAGTTTTCCGGCGAACGGCTTGAAGCTCGCGACGACCTCGTCGCCGATGGCGAGATCGTTCTCGCCATGCGCCATCATGCGGAAGCCTTCCGCGCAATCGACCAAGAGGATGTTGTAGGGCACGTGCGCGCGCGTCTCGGGCGTGGCGGCGCGGCAGACGAGAGAGGTCGCGTACACCCTGCCCTTGCCGCTGGTGCGTTGCTCGCACGGGTCGGCAGCTCCGCAGGCCGCGCAGAAGGCACGGTGGAAATACTGGACGTGGCCGCACGCGGTGCATGTCTGATAGGTGATGGCCTCTTCGCCCTTGGTCCAATCGGCCAGACTCATCGCACCCGCTCCAGGAACATGCTGACATGGGACGACAGCACGCCGCCGTCGCCGTGCAAGAGCGCGATCGAGCCGTCGCGAACCTGGCGATTCGCCGCCCGTCCCGTCATCTGCAAATGCGCCTCGACCAGATGCGCCATGGCGCCGCCGACGCCGCAATGTCCGTAGCTGAGCAGGCCGCCATGGGTGTTCAGCGGCATCGCGCCGTCCCGGCCGAAATGGCCTGATCGCACGCGGGCGGCCGCCTCGCCGCGGCCGGCAAGGCCGAGGTCTTCCAGCAGCATCGCGAGCGTGATGGTAAAGCTGTCGTAGATCGCGGCGTAGCGCACGTCGGAGATCGCAAGGCCCGTGGCCTCCTTGGCGCGCGCGATGGAGATTTCGGCGCCGAGTTCGCTGAGCGCCGGCGCGGCCGTGACATGCTGATGGGTATGCGCCTGGGCGCAGCCGCGGATGCGGACGCCAGCCTCGCCGGTCCGCTCGCGGCTGATGATGAAGGCGGCGCCGCCGTCGGAGACCGGACAGCAGTCCAGCAGCTTGAGCGGCATCGCCACGGGCTTGGAAGCCAGGACGTCGGCAACTGTGATGGGATCGTGGAATTGCGCGCCGGGATGCGTGCAGGCGTGGGCGCGCATCAGCACGGCGAATTCGGCGAGATCCTCCTCGGTGACGCCGTATTCGTGCATGTAGCGCGTGGCGACGAGACCGTAATAGGCGGGAATGGTCGGCCCCAGCGGCACCTCGTAATCAGGGTGTCCGACCTGCGCCAGCGCCTGGATCGAGGCGTCGCGGCTCTGCCCGGTGAGGCGATTCTCGCCGGCGACGACGAGCACATTGCGTGCGACGCCGGCCTCAACGAGGTGATGGGCGAGCATGGTCATCGCAAGGCCCGTTGCGCCGCCGACCTGGACCGCATGGGCGTAGGATGGGCGAATGCCAAAATGCTCGGCGAACACGGTCGCCAGCATGATGTGCGGTGAGACGGTGGAGTAGCCGCAGAGGATGCCGTCAATCTCGGCGCGCTGGAGGCCGGCGTCGTCGAGCGCGGCCTGCGCGGCCTTGCTCATCAGGTCGAGCGAGGATGAGCCTTCGTGCTTGCCGAAAAGTGTGAGGCCGACGCCGGTGATGAAGGTCATGCTCTCTCCTCCTCGTCATTCCGGGGCGCGCCGTTAGGCGCGAGCCCGGAATCCATACTCACGATGGTGGTTATGGATTCCGGGCTCGCGCCAAGTGGCGCGCCCCGGAATGACCGATGAAAGAGTTTGCGCCATCTCTTCCCCCTACTCCGGCGCCGAGCGCGTCACGCCGTCGCGAACCATGGCGGCGATCTCATCAGCGGAGTAGCCGATCTCGCGCAGAATCTCCGCGCCGTGCTCGTTGAGCCGCGGCGCCAGCCGCACCGGCTCGGCCTCGGTCTCCGACCAGTTTGCCGTCACCTTCATGCTGCGGATCGGCCCTTCGGTCGGATGCTCAACCACCGGGAAGAAGCCGGTCGCCTCGAGATGTGGATCATGCAGGATCGATGCGAGGTCGTGCATCGGCATCACAGGCACATCGGCCTTGGTCAGAAGATCAATCCACTCGGCGGTCGTGCGCGTCTCGAAGATGCGGGCGAGCTCGGCGTAGACGACGTCGATATTGGCGGCACGGCCGGCGAAGGTCGCGAATTTGGGATTGGCGCGCAAATCGTCGCGTCCCGTCGCGTTGAAGAAATTCTCCCACTGCTTGTCGTTGTAGACGATGACGCTGAGATAGCCGTCGGAGGTCTTGTACGGCCTGCGGTCGCGCGAGAGGTGGCGGGCGTAGCCGCCCTTGTCGAGCGGCGGCTCATAGGTGAGCCCGCCCATGTGGTCGCCCATGACGAAGCCCGCCATGGTCTCGAACATCGGGATGTCAACGCGCTGGCCGCGGCCGGTGCGGTCGCGGTGCACGAGGCTGGCGCAGATCGCGCCGACCGCGGTAAGGCCGACGATGCGGTCGACCAGCGCGTTCGGCACGTAGCGCGGCACGCCGTCGCCGGTCTGCGCCATCAGCGCCGGCAGCGCAGTGGCGCCCTGGATCAGATCGTCATAAGCGGGCTTTGCGGCATAGGGCCCGTCCTGGCCGAAGCCGAACACGCCGGCATAGACGAGGCGCGGATTGATCTTGGAGACGACGTCGTAGCCGAGCTGAAGCCGCGCCATCGCCTGCGGGCGGACGTTGTAGACGAGAACGTCGGCATCCTTCAGCAGCCGCAGCACGGCCTCGCGGCCCGCGGGCTTCTTCAGATCGAGGCAGATCGAGCGCTTGCTGCGGTTGGTGTTGAGGAACACCGGGCCCATCCCGGCATGGCGGGTCGGGCCGATCAGGCGGGTGACGTCGCCGTCGAGCGATTCCACCTTGATGACGTCGGCACCGTAGTCGCCGAGCATCTGGGTCGCATAGGGCCCCATCAGCACGGTGGTCATGTCGACGACCTTGATGCCCTTCAGCGGCCCCATGCGTTCGCTCCCGATTGCGCGGGCTCTCTGAAAGCGGCCCAGCGATTTCGGTCCAGCTAAAGGCAGCGGCGCCGCGCGCGCAAGGGCGGCCGGCGTATGGCCGCATGCGCAGGCCGGCGCGCCCGCTATTTCTTCTGGCGGGATTCGCGGATCTTGATGAGGCGGTCGAGCTCTTCGTTCTGCTGGTTGATGCGGTCGGCGATCCGCGACTCGTTCTGCTCGCCGGAGGCGGCCGCGGCCTGCTCGATCAGCTGACGGATATTGTCCTCGATGATCGCGATGCGGTCGTTGAGTGCTTCGAGAGAAATTGAATCTTCGTAGCCATTGCTCATGATGCTTTTCCGCAAATCAATCAGGAGCGTTAAGGTGGACAAAGCGAAGCGTGCCCACCTTGATTTAGCGCAAGGAAAATGGTGGGCACGGCGCTTTCGCGCCTTTGCCCACCCTGCGCGAGCTTACTTCAGCGGCTCCAGCACGGAGACGTAGTTGGCGACCGCCGCGCCACCCATGTTGAAGATGCCGCCGAGCTTGGCGTTCTTGAGCTGCATGCCCTCGGGCGCCTGGCCGGCGAGCTGCATCGCGGTCATCACGTGCATGGAGACCCCGGTGGCGCCGATCGGGTGGCCCTTGGCCTTCAGGCCGCCGGACGGGTTGACCGGCAGCTTGCCGTCCTTGAGCGTCCAGCCCTCCTTGATGGCGCGGGCGCCCTGCCCCTTCGGCGTCAGGCCCATCGCTTCGTACTCGATCAGCTCGGCGACGGTGAAGCAGTCATGGGTCTCGACGAAGGAGAGATCGGACAGCTGCACGCCCGCCTTCTCCAATGCACGCTGCCAGGCAATCGTGCAGCCCTCGAACTGGAGGATGTCGCGCTTGGACATCGGCAGGAAGTCCTGGGCATGCGCGGTGGCGCGGAAGCCGATCGACTTAGCCATGCCCTTGGCGGTCTCGGCATCGGCCAAAACCAGCGCAGCGGCGCCGTCGGACACCAGCGAGCAGTCAGTCCGCTTCAGGGGGCCGGCGACATACGGGTTCTTCTCGCTCTCGGCGCGGCAGAAGTCGAAGCCGAAGTCCTTGCGCATCTGGGCGAAGGGATTGGCGACGCCGTTCTTGTGGTTCTTGGCCGCGATCAGCGCCAGCGCATCGGACTGGTCGCCGTATTTCTGGAAATAGGAGCTGGCGATCTTGCCGAACACGCCGGCAAAGCCGCCGACGGTGTCGCCGTCCTCGGGCAGATAGGACGCCTTGAGCAGGTTCTTGCCGATCTCAGGTCCCGGCGTACGGGTCATCTGCTCGACGCCGACAACCAGTACGATCTTGGCGGCCCCTGCGGCGATCGCGCGCAGGCCCTGGTGCACGGCGGCGGAGCCGGTGGCGCAGGCGTTCTCGACGCGGGTCGCGGGCTTGAAGCGCAGCTTCGGGTCGGCCTGGAGCACCAGCGAGGCGGTAAAATCCTGCGGCGAGAAGCCGGCGTTGAAATGGCCGAGCACGATCTCGTCGACGTCGGAGGCCGAAATGCCGGCATCGGCCAGCGCCTCATTGGCGACGCGGGTGACGAGGCTTTCGACGGTTTCGGTGTCGAACTTGCCGAACGGCGTATGCGCCCATCCGACGATGCTGGCGGTCATGGTCTCTTCTCCCTGGGGTCTCTTAGCCTGAGCTAAGTCTTAGCCCAGGGATGGCAAGACTTCACGCGGCTTTCAGGGCCTGGAGGGTGCGCTGGCAGATGGCAGTTATGCCGGCCCAGTTCCCCGCCCTGATCTCGGCCGTCGGACACAGCCAGGAACCGCCGACCGCGACCACATTGGGCTCGGCGAGCCAGGTCGCCGCATTGGCCTCGCCGACCCCGCCGGTCGGGCAGAACCGCACGTTCGGGAACGGCCCGCCAAGGGCGCGCAGGCCCTTGATGCCGCCGGCCTGCTCGGCCGGGAAGAATTTTGCCACGTCGAAACCGTGCGACAGCGCCAGCATCAGCTCGGAGGCGGTGGCGATGCCCGGCGCGAACGGCAAGGAGCTATGGGCGGCGGCCGCGAGGAGATCGGGGGTCAGGCCCGGGCTGATGCCGAAGGCGACGCCGAGCTTCTCGACACGGGTGAAGTCGGCTGGATTGAGGATCGTGCCGATGCCGACGACCGCCTCGGGGACCTCGGCCATCATCGCCCGCGCCGCCTCGATCGCAACGGGGGTACGCAGCGTCACCTCCAGCGTGCGGACGCCGCCGGCCACCAGCGCACGCGCCAGCGGCACGGCGTCCTGGATCCGCTCGATGGTGAGGACGGGAATGACGGTCGCGGCCTTGAACAGCGCGACGAGGTGGTTCTGTTGGGCAGCAGTGGGCATCTTGAGGATCTTTTCGTTTCACTTGGTCGCTTGACGCGTGGTCGCCGGCCGGTGCCGCTTCTTCGGCGGCATGGCATAGCCCGGAATGATGGCGCCGGGATAGCAGATCACGAGGCTGGCGAGGCGATGCCCGGCCTGGGCGGCCTCGACCGGCTCGGCGCCGGCCAGCCGGGCGGCGATATAGGCCGCGGCGAAGCTGTCGCCGGCGGCGGTGGTGTCGACGACCGGCTTGGTCATGGGTTCGGCACGGACCTCGTGGGTTCCGCCGGGGAAACGCAGGATGCTCACCGGCTCGGCGAGGCGGAACACCAGCTCGGGCGTCGGGATGCGCGCCATCAGCTGCTCGTGGCTCTCGCCGGGATAGAGCGCGAGCAGATCCTCGGTCGAGGTCAGCACGATGTCGGCGGCCGCAAACGCCGTGGCAAACACCTCGCGCGCGACGTCGCGATCGGGCCAGCCGCGTGCGCGGAAGTTGGTGTCGAACACGAAGCGGGTGCCGAGCAGGCGCGCGCGCTTGATCGCCGCGAACAGGCGCTCGCGACCAGGGGCGTCGTAGATCGAGAGCGTGATCGCGGAGAGATAGACGATATCGTAGCTCATCAGCGAGTTGAGCAGCTCGTCGGTCTCCGGCAGGCTCATCAGCTGGCGCGCGGCCGCACTGTCACGCCAGTGGAAGAACTGGCGCTCGCCCTTGGCATCCGTCTGGATCATGTAGAGGCCGGGCAGCTTGCCCGGCAGCCGCACGACGCGGCGGGTGCCGACGCCCTCCGCATTCCAGGCCGCGATCATCTCGTCGCTGAGCGCATCGTCGCCAAGCGCGGTGAGATAGTCGACCTTGATCTCGAGCCGCGCCAGATACACCGCCGTATTGAGGGTATCGCCGCCGAAGCCGCGCGAATACAGGCCGCCGCCCTGCCCGGCCTGCCCACCTTGAGCCTGCCGGAGCTCGACCATGCATTCACCGATGCAAGCAACGCTCGCCATCGTCATATCCACGCTGTTCATCGGTTAGATCAGGCGACGAAATTACCGCCGAGCTCGTCTTCGATGTGAATGCGGATGATGTCGTCGAAGGACTTTTCTTCGGTGGTGAAGCCGAGCTCGCGCGCACGCTTGGCCTCGAAGTTGCGCGGCCAGCCGCCGACGATGCCGACGATGAACGGATCAAGCTCGTGCTTGATGCGCGCGGCGACCTTGTCGCCGGCGACGCGCCTCAGCGCTGCGATCTGCTCGCCGACCGTGGCCGAGAAGCCGGGCATGGTCAGGTTGCGGCGCGGGCCGACCTTGGCGAGATCCATGGTGCCGGCATGGAGCAGGAAGCCGACGGCGGAGCGCGGCGTGGCGTGCCAGTGGCGGACGTCCTCGGACACCGGAAGGATCGCCTCCTTGCCAGCGAGCGGCTCGCGCAGGATGTTGGAGAAGAAGCCCGATGCCGCCTTGTTGGGCAGGCCGGGCCGGATGCAGATGGTCGGCAGGCGGATGCCGATGCCGTCGAGGAAGCCGCGGCGCGAATAATCGGCAAGGAGCAGCTCGCCGATCGCCTTCTGGGTGCCGTAGCTGAGCAGCGGGGTGTGGAAGAACTCGTCGCCGATGGCGTCCGGGAACGGGGCGCCGAACACCGCGATGGAGGACGTGAACACCACGCGCGGCTTGTAGCCGCCGCCGGCGAGGCGGATGGCGTCGAGCAGCATCCGCGTGCCGTCGAGATTGATGCGATAGCCCTTGTCGAAATCGAGCTCGGCCTCGCCCGAGACGATCGCGGCGAGATGGAAGATCACGTCCGGCCGGCCGGCGATCAGCTCCTCGGCCGCGCCGGGGACGGCGAAATCGCCCGAGACGGTCTCGACGGGGAAGCCGGCCTTCTCCGGCTTCTTCGGCTCAACCACGTCATGCATGGTCATTTTGGTGATGTCGCTCTTGCCGAGCCGGCCGTCGCGCAGCAGCCGTTCACACAATTTACGGCCGACCATGCCGGCGGCGCCCAGAACCAGAATGTGCAAGAGCCTACTCCTTCTTATTGGCCGGAACGCGTCAGGCTAGACGCGCTCTCATGACGGCCCCGCTGGTCATTCCTTCACGGCGCCGGTCATCGCCGAGACATAATGCTCCACGAAGAAGGCGTAAAGGATGACGAGCGGCAGCGAGCCGGCCAGCGCTCCCGCCATCAGCGACCCCCAGCGATAGATGTCGCCGTCCACGAACTCGTTGACGATCGCGACCGGCACCGTCTTGTTGCTGGTCGATTGCAGGAAGGTCAACGCGTAGATGAACTCGTTCCAGCACAGCGTGAAGCAGAAGATGAAGGCCGAGATCAGGCCGGGGATCGCGAGCGGCAGCACGATCTTGATCAGGATCTGCCAGCGGCTCGCCCCGTCGATCAGCGCGCATTCCTCGAGCTCGAACGGGATGGTCTTGAAATAGCCCATCAACAGCCAGGTCGAGAACGGGATCAGGATGGTCGGATAGGTCAGGATCAGCGCCAGCGGCGAATCGAACAGGCCGTACTGGAACACGACGGTGGCGAGCGGAATGAACAGGATCGACGGCGGCACCAGATAGGCGAGGAAGATCAGCCCGCCGACGAGATTGGCACCCTTGTAGCGCAAGCGCACAATGGCGTAGGCCGCGAGTACAGATGCGATGATCGAAAGCACCGTCGCACAGACGGCAACGTACATCGTGTTCCAGAGCCAGTGCGGGTAGTAGCTCTCGAACAGCAACTTGTGGAAGTGCTTGAACGTCGGATTCCAGGTCCAGAACGGATTGTACCTGTCGAGATCAAGCAGTTGATCGTCGGGTTTCACCGACGTCAGCGCCATCCAGTAGAACGGGAACAGCAGGACGATGACGATGATCGCGAGCGGCAGATAGAGCGTCACGATCCGGCGGGGCACCGACTGCAGGTAGCTCATGCCCTCGCTGTGGTCGGCCGTAGGCGCCGAGCCCGACAGCACATTCTTGAGATCGATGGATCTGGTAGGCAGGTCAGTCATTGCTCTCTCCCTGCTGCCATTTCCGGCGCTGCAACCCGAACCAGGACACCATGATCGCGGCAAGCAGGAACGGGATCATCGCACTGGAGATCGCGGCGCCCTCGCCCAGCTGCCCGGCGATGATCGCGCGCTGGTACGACAGGGTCGCCATCAGATGGGTGGCGTTGACCGGGCCGCCGCGGGTCATGGCCCAGATCAGCTGGAAGTCGGTGAAGGTGAACAACACCGAGAAGGTCATCACGACAGCGATGATCGGCGTCAGCAGCGGATAGGTGATGTACCGGAAATTCTGCCAGCGCGTGGCGCCGTCGAGCGTTGCTGCTTCATAGAGCGACGGCGACACCGTCTGCAGGCCTGCAAGCAGCGTGATCGCCACGAAGGGCACGCCGCGCCAGATATTGGCGAAGATCACGCAAATGCGCGCCCAGGTCGTGTCACCAAGGAAGTTGATGTTCTGGTTGATCAAGCCGAGGTGCTTCAACGACCAGGAGATGATCGAGAATTGCGAGTCGAAGATCCACCAGAAGGCGAGCGCCGACAGCACCGTCGGCACGATGAAGGGGATCAGGACCATCGCGCGCAACATCGCCTTGAACGGCATGTTCTCGTTCAGCAGCAGCGCGAGATAAAGCCCGATCGCGAATTTGAGGGCGCTGGCGACGAAGGTGTAGAGCAGCGTGTTGAACACCGACAGCCAGAAGATGGAATCATCCCACAGCCACTCATAGTTCTCCGTCGCGATGAAGTGCCCCACCCTGCCGATGCGGGTGTCCGTGAAGGACAGCCAGATGCCGAGCCCCAGCGGATAGGCCAGGAAGAAGATCAGGAACGCCATGGCCGGCACCATGAACCAGAAGCCGAGCCAGTTGCGATTGTGTTTGAGCTGGGTCCAGGCGCTGTCCTCGCTCATCTGAGGCTTGGCCCGGGGAATTGCGACATCAGCCATGCCCGATATCCCTGATCGAAATGTTGACGAGCGGGCGGCCGGGATGGCCGCCCGCCCCGTGACCGTCAGCGATAGATGCGCTTCAGCTGGCGCTCGGCTTCCGCCATCGCACCCTTGGTATCCTTGGCGCCGGTGCAGTAGTTGGCGAACATGTCGACGACGATGAAGTCGGCGATCGCGGTCGCCGCCTTCTCACCGACCGTGCCGATGCCGGACGCCGGCAGCGTGCGCTTGGAGGCCTGCGAGAACACGTAGTTCTTCGGATCCGCGGTCCAGATCGGCGCCGACTCGTAGGCGTTCAGGGTCTGCGTGAGATAGCCCTGTGCGCCGTCCAGCCACTTCTCGTAGTTCTCCTTCTCCAGCATGAAGGCAACGAAGGCCTTCGCCGCGTTCGGATATTTGGTGAAGTTGAAGGCGAGGATCGGCAGCGCAAGCTGCAGCTCGGTGGGCTTGCCGACCGGGCCGACGGGCCAGAGCGCGTGATAGGTGTCCTCGGCAAGCTCCTTCTTGGACGCATCGGTCTTGGCGGCCACGTAGATCGAGATGCCGTTCGCCGTGCAATAGAGCTCGCCGGCGAGGTACGCCTTATTGTTGGAGGAGTCGTTCCAGGACGGGGTGCCCGGGATGAAGCTGTCGTAGAGCGCCTTGCAATATTCCAGCGCCTTCGCCGTTTCCGGCGAATTGATGATGATCTTGTCGTTCTGGTCGACCGTGTAGGCCCCGTGGCCCCACAGCACCCAGTGCAGCCAGGAATTGCCGTCGCCCGAGGCGTGACCGAGCGCGAAGCCGGCAGGCGTGTTGTTGGCCTTGAGGGCCTTGCACATCTCGAGGAAGCCCGGGAAGTCCTTCGGGAATTCCTTGAAGCCGGCCTTGTCGAGCGCCGACTTGCGGTAGGTCATGTAACCGCCGTTGGTCGCGACGGGAATGCCGAGCCAGTCGTCGCCGAGCTTGCAGGTCTTGGCGGCCGCATCGGTCCAGCCGCCATATTTCTTGCCGAGATAATCGGCGACGTCGTTCATCTTCAGCACTTTGGTGGGGAAGAGCTGCGGCAGCGTGTGCAGACCCCAGGCGAGATCGAGGCCCGAGCCGGTATTGGCCGCAACCGAGGCCTTCGGCTGCACGTCCTCGAAGGACTCGCTGAACACGTTCATCTCGGTGCCGGTCGCGGTCTTGAACGCCGCCACCATCGCGTTGAACGCATCGTCTTCCGCCGGCACGAAGCGCTTCCACCGCATCACGGTCAGCTTGGCGCCCGGCTCCGCCTTCCAGGGCGCGCTCTGCGCCCAGGCCTTGGCGAAGTCGAACAGTGCCGGACCGGTCAGCATGCCGGTCGCGGCCAGAGCCGTTCCGCCTTGAAGCAGAGTCCGGCGGGTAAAGTCTTGCATGTCGTCCTCCCTGTGATTCTTTTTTGTTGTCTTAGTCTTTGTTGTCTTAGTCTTCTACGCGTTGAGGCGTTTGCCTGTCGCGTCGTCGAACAGATGAACCAGCGACGGATCTGGCTTCAGCCGGACCTTGTCGCCCGGGTTGAACTGGTGGCGCTCGCGGAACACCGCGACGACCTGCTCGCCGCCGACCTTGGCGAACACCTGCGTCTCCGAGCCGGTCGGCTCGACGACGATGATCTCGGCCTCGGCGCCGTCATCGGCGATGGTGAAGTGCTCGGGCCGCACGCCGTAGACCGCGGGACGGCCATCGGACGCAGCGGGTGCGTTCTTGAGCGGCAGCTTGACGCCGTTCGGCCCCTCGAAGGTCGCAACGCCGTTGACGCGCACATGGCCCTTCAGGAAGTTCATGGCGGGGGAGCCGATGAAGCCGGCGACGAACTGATTGTCCGGTTTGTCGTAGAGCTCGAGCGGCGTGCCCATCTGCTCGACGATGCCATCGTGCATGACGACGATCTTGTCGGCCATGGTCATGGCCTCGATCTGGTCGTGGGTGACGTAGACGGTGGTCGTCTTCAACCGCTGGTGCAGCTCCTTGATCTCGGTGCGCATGGCGACGCGCAGCTTGGCATCGAGGTTCGACAACGGCTCGTCGAACAGGAACACTTGCGGGTCGCGCACGATGGCGCGGCCCATGGCGACGCGCTGGCGCTGGCCGCCGGAGAGCTGGCGCGGATAGCGGTCGAGCAGCGGCGACAGCGCGAGGATCTCCGCGGCGCGCTTGACGCGCTTGTTGATCTCGTCGGAGCTGGCGTTCCGCAGCTTCAGCGAGAAGCCCATGTTGTCGGCGACCGTCATGTGCGGATAGAGCGCGTAGTTCTGGAACACCATCGCAATGTCCCGCTCCTTGGGCTGGACATTGTTGACGACGCGGTCGCCGATCGAGATCGTGCCGGAGGTGATGTTCTCGAGACCGGCGAGCATGCGAAGCAGCGTCGACTTGCCGCAGCCGGAGGGGCCAACCAGGACAACGAACTGTCCGTCCTCGATCGGGATCGTCACGCCGTGCAGGACTTCAAAATTGCCGAACGATTTCCGCACGTCGCGGATTTGCACAGACGACATCTAGCTCCCTCCTCGAAAGTCCACGACGCCTCTAGCGCCGCGACCGTCTTGTTTTTCAGACTTCGCCAACCCGAAGCCCGAACTTAGCAGGCTATATTGTCGGCAGTTTGTGCGGTTTTGGCAATTTGTCTTTGGTTAGTCGTTGCTGGTAGCGCTGTCAACGATCCTTTGGTTTCGACATTGGCTATGCTAAGAGCAGCAAATGGGTCGAAAACGCACCAAGTCAGGCAAAATCCGGCTGGCCGAAGTCGCCGAGCTTGCCGGCGTCAGCCCGATCACCGCGTCCCGCTTCTTCCGTAATCCGGAGGCGCTGTCGATCGCCAAGCGGACGCGGGTCGAGAGCGCGGCCAAGGAGCTCGGCTACGTGCCGAACCTGGCGGCACGGGCGCTCGCCTCGCAGCGCACCGAAGTGATCGGCGTCCTGATCCCATCGCTCACCAACAACGTGTTCTCGGACGTGCTGCGCGGCATCTATGACGCCTCCGAGGGCAGCCGCTACTCGATCCAGTTGTCCAACACGCGCTACAGCATCCTCCAGGAGGAGAAGCTGCTGCGCCTGTTTCTGGCGCAGAAGCCGGCCGGGCTGATCGTGACCGGCATCGACCAGACTGCGGAATCGCGCGCGATGCTGGAGGCGGCCGACTGCCCGATCGTGCAGATCATGGAGATCGGGCCCAATCCGGTCGACATGATGATCGGCTTTTCGCACTACGATGCAGCCCGCGCGGCGATCGCGCACCTGTTCGCGCAAGGCCACCGCAAGATCGGCTTCGTCGGCGCGCGCATGGATCCCAGGGTGCAGCGGCGGCTGGACGGATATGTCTCGGCCATGAAGGATGCCGGCCTGTTCGAGCAGCGCCTCGTCGTCACCACGGCGACACCGACCTCCGTGACGCTCGGCGGCGCCCTGTTCACCGATCTCCTGGCGCGAGAGCCCGGCCTCGACGCGGTGTTCTGCGCCAATGACGACCTCGCACTCGGCGTGCTGTTCGAATGCCGGCGAAGGGAGATCGCGGTGCCCGAGCAGATCGCGATCGTCGGCTTCAACGACCTCGAATTCATGGCCTCCGCCGTCCCTACGCTCACCAGCGTGCGCACCAACCGCTACGAGATGGGCAGGACCGCCGCCACCATGCTGATCGACGCGATCGACGGGCGGCGGCCGGAGCAGCCGGTGCTCGATCTCGGCTTCAGGGTGATCGAGCGGCAAAGCTCGTCGGCGCGGCGTTCGGACAATCGGCCAGCCACATCTGGCGGGGGCGCGGCGAACAAAATGGTAGCGTTACCAAGCAGCCATGACTAGTATCGGACTTGTGAGGAAACGACCCGCCAACGGGCAGGCCCACCATCGCTCACACCGTTGGGCATCGCACAAGCCGACACCACAAAACGGACGCCAGTGCGTTTGCATTGCAGGAGAAACCAATGACAAAAAAGCCAACCAATGGGCATGCAGGCGCCGGTAACGGCACCCGCCGCCACCTCCGCTCGCAGGAATGGTTCAACAACCCGCATAATCCAGGCATGACCGCGCTCTACATGGAGCGCTACCTGAACTACGGCCTCACCCGCGCCGAGCTGCAGTCCGGCAAGCCGATCATCGGCATCGCCCAGACCGGCAACGACCTCTCCCCCTGCAACCGCCACCACATCGAGCTGGCGCATCGCGTCCGTGAAGGCATCCGCGAGGCCGGCGGCATCGCGATGGAATTCCCGACCCACCCCATTCAGGAGACCGGCAAGCGCCCGACCGCGGCGCTCGACCGCAACCTCGCCTATCTTGGCCTCGTCGAGATCCTCTACGGCTATCCGCTCGATGGCGTGGTGCTGACCACCGGCTGCGACAAGACCACGCCGGCCTGCATGATGGCCGCGGCGACCGTGAACCTGCCCGCCATCGTGTTGTCGGGCGGCCCGATGCTGAACGGCTGGCACGCCGGCGAGCGCACCGGTTCCGGCACCATCGTCTGGAAATCGCGCGAGCGGCTTGCCGCCGGCGAGATCGACTATGAAGAGTTCATGGAGATCGTGGCGTCCTCGGCGCCGTCGGTCGGCCATTGCAACACCATGGGCACCGCCTCGACCATGAACGGCCTCGCCGAAGCACTCGGCTTCTCGCTACCGGGCTGCGCGGCGATCCCCGCCCCCTATCGCGAGCGCGGCCAGATCGCCTACGAAACCGGAAAACGCATCGTCGAGATGGTCTGGGAAGACCTGAAGCCCTCGGACATCCTGACCCGCAAGGCGTTCGAGAACTGCATCGTGATCAATTCGGCGATCGGCGGCTCGACCAATGCGCCGATCCACATCAATGCCCTGGCCCGCCACATCGGCGTCGAGCTGTCGATCGACGACTGGCAGAAGCACGGTCACGACGTGCCGCTGCTGGTCAACATGCAGCCGGCCGGCTTCTATCTCGGCGAGGAATTCCACCGCGCCGGCGGCGTGCCGGCCGTGGTGCGCGAATTGATGAAGCACAAGCGCATCCACGAGGACGCCATCACCGTCAACGGCCGCGGCATCGGCGAGAACTGCAAGGATGCGCCCAAGCCCGACAACGACGTGATCTGGGCCTACGACAAGCCGCTGGTGAAGGACGCCGGCTTCCTGGTGCTGAAGGGCAATCTGTTCGATTCCGCGATCATGAAGACCTCAGTGATCTCCAAGGAATTCCGGGATCGCTATCTCAGCAACCCGAAGGACCCTAGCGCATTCGAGGGCCGCGCCATCGTGTTCGAGGGTCCCGAAGATTATCACGAGCGGATCGACGATGCCTCGCTCGACATCGACGAGCACTGCGTACTGTTCATCCGCGGCACCGGGCCGATCGGCTACCCCGGCGGCGCCGAGGTCGTGAACATGCAGCCGCCGGCGGCACTGATCAAGCGCGGCATCCTGTCCCTGCCCTGCATCGGCGACGGCCGGCAGTCCGGCACCTCGGGCTCGCCCTCGATCCTGAACGCCTCGCCGGAAGCGGCCGCCAATGGCGGCCTCGCGATCCTCAAGACCGGCGACAAGGTGCGCATCGACCTCAACAAGGGCAGCGCCAACATTCTGATCTCGGATGAGGAGCTGAAGAAGCGCCACGCCGAGCTCAAGGCCAATGGCGGCTTCAAGCATCCGCCGAACCAGACGCCGTGGCAGGAGATCTACCGCAACACCGTCGGCCAGCAATCGACCGGCGCCTGCATGGAGCTCGCCACGCGCTATCAGAACGTCGCCGGCACGTTTGGCGTGGCGCGGGATAATCACTGACACTGTCATTCCGAGGCGCGACGAAGTCGCGAACCCGGAATCCATTGACCCACCGACGCTGCGGCCCGATGGATTCTCAGATGCGCAAGTGCGCATCGTAGTTCGCGCCAAGAGGCGCGCCCCGGAATGACGACAGAAAATTCAGAGGAGAGAAAAAATGGCAGACCGCCTCAAGGGAAAGCGCGCCGTCGTCACGGCTGCGGCAGCAGGCATCGGGCGCGCATGCGCGATCGCCTTCGCGCGTGAAGGCGCAACCGTCATCGCCACCGACATCAACGAGGCCGGCATCGCTGGCTTGACCAAGGAAGGCATCGCGGAGGTCGCCAAGCTCGACGTCCGCAACACCGCCGACGTCAACGCCTTTGCAAAACGCATCGGCAAGATCGACATCCTGCTCAACGCGGCCGGCTTCGTGCACCACGGCACCATCCTGGAGTGCTCGGAGGAGGATTTCGACTTCTCGTTCGATCTCAACGTTAAGTCGATGCACCGGACCATCAAGGCCTTCCTGCCCGACATGATCGCGGGCGGCGGCGGCAGCATCGTCAACATCTCGTCCTGCGCGGCCTTGCGGCCGCCGGCGAACCGCTACGTCTACAGCTCGTCGAAGGCGGCGGTGTCGCTGCTGTCGCGCGCGGTCGCACTCGACTTCATCACCAAGGGCATCCGCTGCAACTCGATCTGCCCCGGCACCGTCGAGACCCCCTCGATGCTCGACCGCGCCGCCGCGCAGGGACCGCAGGGCAAGGAGATGTTCATCTCGCGCCAGAAGATGGGCCGGCTCGGCACCGCCGAGGAGATCGCCTCGATGGCGGTCTATCTCGGCAGCGACGAGAGCGCCTTCACCACCGGCGTCGACCTCGTCGTCGACGGCGGCTACATGCTCTGACACCTGGGGCACCCGGCATGAACAAGATCGATCTCAATGGCCGCGTTGCCGCCGTCACCGGCGGCGCGCAGGGCTTTGGCCGCGCCATCACCGAGCGCTTCGTCGCCTCCGGTGCCAAGGTCGCGATCTGGGATTTTGACGCGGCGCTGGCCGAGAAGACCGCGAAGGAGATCGGCGACAACGTCCGCGTCTTCAAGGTCGACGTCACCGATACCGCCGCCGTCGAGCAGGCCCGCGATGCGACGCTGGCCGCCTTCGGCAAGATCGACATCCTCGTCAACAATGCCGGCATCGCCGGCGTCAACAAGCCGGTGTGGGAGACCGATCTCGAGGAATGGCGCAAAGTCCTGCGCATCAACCTCGACGGCCCCTTCATCTGCTGTAAGGCCATCGTGCCCGAAATGCTCAAGCAGAAATACGGGCGGATCGTGAACATCGCCTCGATCGCCGGCAAGGAAGGTAATCCGAACGCCTCGCATTATTCGGCATCCAAGGCCGGCCTGATCGCGCTGACGAAATCGCTCGGCAAGGAGCTCGCCGCGCATGACATTCTGGTGAATGCTGTGACGCCGGCCGCGGCGAAGACCGCGATCTTCGACCAGATGACGCAGCAGCATATCGACTTCATGCTGTCGAAGATCCCGAAAGCGCGCTTCGTGCAGGTGGAAGAGCTCGCCGCGATGGTGAGCTGGCTCGCATCCGAAGATTGTGCCTTCTCCACCGGCGCGGTGTTTGATATTTCGGGTGGACGGGCGACCTACTGAGGCATGGACCTGAGACATGGGCCGCCCGAGGGGGCGGACCATGCAATTTCGGCGACGAGACTTCGTGAAGCTCGCAGCGGGCGCGCTGCCGCTGCTGTCGCACCCAGCGCTCGCGCAGCTCGCGCCCAACCCGCCGAGCATTCGCCCGCCCTCGCCGGCCGAGCGCGGCGCCATGGCGCGGCTCGCGCGCAGCTTCATGGACAAATACGACGTGCCGGCGCTGTCCTTTGCGATCGGCTATGCCGGCACTGTCGTCCACGAGGATGCGTTCGGTCTTGCGGATCGCGAGCGCAACGAGACCGTGACGCCGCGGCATCTGTTCCGGATCGCCAGCGTCAGCAAGATGATCACCTCGGTCACGATCTTCCGCCTGATCGAGGAGAACCGCCTCAAGCTGACCGATCGCGTGTTCGGCCCGGGCGCGCTGCTCGGCACCGATTACGGGCAGCCGCCCTACTCTGCCGGCATCGACCAGATCACGCTCGAGCATCTGTTGACCCACACCGGCGGCGGCTGGAGCAACGACAATCGCGATCCCATGTTCACCCATCCGCGGATGGATCATGCCGAGCTGATCGCCTGGACACTCGCCAACCGGCCGCTAGACCGGCCGCCGGGCCAGCATTACGCCTACTCCAATTTCAGCTATTGCGTGCTGGGGCGCGTCATCGAGAAGCTCACCGGCCAGCTCTATGCCGAGCATGTCCGCGGCGAGGTGCTGGCGCGCTGCGGCGTCACCGACATGACGATAGCGGGCAACACGCGCGACCAGCGCCAGGCCGGCGAAGTCGCCTATTACGGCCAGGGCGAAAGCCCCTACGACATGAAAGTGAGGCGGATGGATTCCCATGGCGGCTGGATCGCGACACCGTCGGATCTCGTCCAGTTCCTGATGCATGTCGACGGCTACACGAGGCCCGCGAACATCCTGCGGCCGCGCACCATCCAGGTCATGACCAGCGCGCCCAGCTACAGCCCGGACTATGCCAAGGGCTTCTGTGTCAACAAATTCGGCAATTGGTGGCACAATGGCAGTCTGCCGGGCACGAGCACGATCGCCGTGCGCACCCATGGCGGCTTCTGCTGGGCCGCCTTCACCAACACCAGACGCGGGAATTCCAACATGGATGGCGATCTTGACGATCTCAACTGGAGCATGGCGCGCCAGGTCGGCGAATGGCGGGTGGCCTGAGCCATGAT
This sequence comes from Bradyrhizobium genosp. SA-4 str. CB756, assembly GCF_000473125.1. Lineage (NCBI taxonomy): Bacteria > Pseudomonadati > Pseudomonadota > Alphaproteobacteria > Hyphomicrobiales > Nitrobacteraceae > Bradyrhizobium > Bradyrhizobium genosp. SA-4. Next base: position 3,898,402 of record NZ_KI421499.1, read on the forward strand.
CCGGGAAGGCGGATGCCTGTGCGGCGCGGTGCGGTTCAAGGCGGAGGGCGAGCCGCTCAACGTCCGCATCTGCCATTGCCGCTTGTGCCAGAAGGCGATGGGCTCGCCGTTCTTCGCCCGCGCGCAGTTCGACCAGCGCGCACTGACGGTCGAGGGCGAGACCGAGCGCTATGCGTCGTCCGAGAACATCGACCGCGTCTTCTGCAAGCGTTGCGGCACGCGCCTGTTCGCCTGGCGGCGCAACGGCACGCTGGCCGGTGTCTCGCTTGCGACCTTCGATGATCGCAACGCCTTCACGCCGACCGAGCACATCTGGGTGAGCGAGAAGCTCGCCTGGCTGAAGCTCGACGACGGTCTGGTGCAATATCAGGGGACCATCCCGACCTGATGTCAGGGCTGGCTTGAAGCAGACGCGTTCGCCGACGGAGCACGTTCGCCCGTCGTGGTCGCGATCCAGATTCCGGCAAACACCGCGACGATACCGGCCGCGAGATTCCACCGCAGCGGTTCGTGCAGCAACCAGGCGCCGACCAGCGAGGCCGTGATCGGGTTGACCGTCACCGAGATGGCGACGCGCGTCGGCGTCGTCCGCTCCAGCGCGAAGGCCCAGAGATAGAAGGTCAGCGCCGCGCCGAACGCTCCGAGATATGAGGCCGCCAACCATTGCGGCGCGCCGAAGCTTGCGACCGGCGCAAAGCTGCCGCGGACATACGAGAGCAGGATGAGGCAGGCCGCGCCCGCCGCCATGCTCATCGTGGTGAAGGCGATCGGGCTGGAGCGGCGGATCAGCGGCTTCGACCAGATGCCGTAGAGCGCCATGCATAGCGCAGCTGACATCATCAGGAGATCGCCGCGCCAGGCGGCCGGCGGGGCCGAGGTCAGGTCGGTGAGCAGCGCAACCGCAACGCCCAGCGTCGCGATCACGACACCGATCGATTTGCGCCAGGTCAGGGCTTCGGCACCGAGTGCGGCCCCGATTACAAGCGACAGCAGCGGAAGCGTCGACAGTGCGAGCGCGCCGCGCGCGGCGGTCGTGAAGATCAGCGAGGCGTTGAACAGGATCGGGAACACGGCGAAGAACAGAATGCCGAGGGCGAAGGCGGCCGCCCAGTCGCCACGCCCCGGCCAGCGATCACCGCGCAGCAGCGTCAGCGGCAGCAGCAGGAGAAAGCCGATGCCGAACCGGAACGAGCCGATCGCGAGCGGGTCGATGCTGCCCACGAGGTAGCGCGTGGCCCCGATCGAGGTGCCCCCAAGGCCGCTCGACAGCACCGCGGCCAGAACGCCAAAAGTCTCGCCCACGCTCCCTCCCCCAACTGCTTTGCGGGCCAGCATATGAGGCGCGCCGAAACAGGGAATGGAATTTCCTTCATGCCAGGATAAGTTTTCATCATGACTGCACCTATTCTCGATCCCGACCTGCTGAAGGCGTTTGTCGCCATTGCCGAGCATCGCTCGTTCACACGCGCTGCCGCGACGCTCCACCGCACGCAATCGGCGGTGAGCGTCCAGATCAAGCGCCTGGAGCTGCGGCTTGGTGCAAGGCTGTTTCAACGCACCAGGGCGGGCGTCTTGCTGACCACAGCAGGCGACGAACTCCTCGTCTATGCGCGGCGGCTTCTCGACCTCAATGCGGAAGCAATCGATGCGCTCCACGCACGCAAGCGCGAAGCCGTGGTCCGCCTCGGCGTGATGGAGGATTACGGCACGATCATCATTCCACCCTTGCTCGCGCGCTTTGCCAAAAACCATCCGGACGTCAGGGTCGAGATCGAGACCGGGCTGACCGCGACCATGCCGGCAAGGCTCGGCGAGGCCTATGACCTCGTCATTGCCATGCACCCGGAAGGACAAGGCGCCGGCGAGCTGCTGCGGCGCGAGCAGGCGGTGTGGGCGGCAGCCGCGTCCTATCCAGTCAGAGCGCGCGATACGCTGCCGGTCGCGCTCTATCCACCAGGCTGCCTGTTTCGGCAATGGGCCGCGGAGGCCCTCGATGCCGCCGGCCGGTCCTGGCGGCTCGCCTTTGTCAGCCGGACGCTGGCGGCGGTGGAAGCGATCGCGGCGCAGGGCCTTGCGATCACGGTCGTGAAAGCCGGCACCCTGCCTCCTCGCCTGCGCGCCGTGTCGGACGGCCTGCCGCCGCTGCCGGGAGCGGACATCCGCCTCCACCGCGCGCGCAACCTGTCGCGTGCGGGCGGCCTGCTGGCGGATCATCTACAGCTTGGGATTTCGCAACTGGCGTCCCATATCCTGACCTGACGCGTTGCCTCACCACCGGATTGGCCGGGTTGGCTGCAAGGCCATGAGGTACAAACCGGGACGGACGAGCCGTGAACGTTTCCTTCTATGACATTTCGGTGTGGGTGCTGCCGCTGGTGCTCGCCATCACCTTCCACGAGGCCGCGCACGCCTTCGTCGCGCACCGTCTCGGCGACAACACGGCCGCGCAGCTCGGCCGCGTCAGCTTCAACCCGATCAGGCACATCGACCCGTTCGGCACGCTGATCCTGCCGGCGATGCTGCTGTTTGCGCATTCGCCGTTCCTGTTCGGCTATGCCAAGCCGGTGCCGGTCAATTTCCGCAAGCTCAACCATCCGAGGCTCGACATGGTCTGGGTGGCGCTGGCTGGCCCTGCCACCAACATCCTGCTGGCGCTGGCGGCGGCGCTTGCCCTGCACGCCCTGCCCTTCGCGCCGGCCGGCGCGGCGCAATGGATCTTCGACAACCTCAAGAATGCGCTCCTGATCAACGCGATCCTGGCGGTGTTCAACATGATGCCGATCCCGCCGCTCGACGGCGGCCGCGTCGCGGTCGGGCTGCTGCCGCGACCGCTCGCTTTGCCCCTGGCCCGGCTCGAGCCGTTCGGTATGTTGATCCTGATCGGCCTCTTGATTCTGCTGCCGCTGGCGGGCTCGCAGTTCGGTCTAAATCTTGATGTTATCTCAGCAATACTGCGGACGTTGACCGGTTATGTGATTCAGGCTGTTCTCTTCCTGACCGGCAATGCGTAGTTGACTGGACACCCGAACACCGGCCGAAGGGCCAGAGGCCGACTTGGTCAAAGCTGCCGATATGTTGATCGCGCGTCGCGCGGACACCCGTGCCCGCGCCGATTTTGCCACCTGGAAGATGATGGCCAAGCTCAACGGGGCGTCCGCGCTGCCTCCAGACGCCCAGGAGTTCCTCGCCAGCTACAAGAACCTGCTGGCGCAGATGAGCGAGGGCGAGGCCACCGAGGCCACCATCGGCGCGATCTACAAGGCCTACTATGCCGAGATGGGCGGTGCGGGAACCGCGCCCGACGTCCGCCCCCGCCAAGCCGAGCCGGCCGCGGACAATGTTACCGCTTTCCGGCGCCCGCCGCCGAAACCGAAAAAGGCCAACTTCTTCGGTTCGACTGCGGCCAGCGGAACCCAGAAGCGGCCGTTGCCGGTGGCGCTGATCTTCGTCTGCCTGGTCGTGGTCTATGTCGGGATCCGGCTCTACTGGCGCTGACGGGCCAAGATCCGAGCCAGGCTATTTCGGCTTCTTGAAGTTCACGGGCAGGCTGAAGGCGAACTGATCGTCCGTGAGCTCGGCCGGCGGAACCGGCACCGGATCGGAGCGGCGGACCATCGAGACGGCCTCGTTGTCGAAAGCCGGATCGCCCGAGGACTCCGTGACATCGACCGAGACCACATTGCCGCGCCGGTTCAACACCAGGCTGAGCTTGACCGTCGTCGTCTTGCTCTTGTCCTTGGGATAGCGCTTGTGAAGCTCGAAATAGGCGCTGATCCGCTTGCCCCACTCCGCGGTCAACCTCCGGATGTCCTTGCCGATGCCCTGATGGGGGGCGGCAGCCTTTTCATCCTCGCGCGCGGTCTCGTTCAACGCCTGCTTGGCCGACTCGACCGAGTTCGGCGCCTCCTCGACGGCCTGGGTTTCGACCTTGGCGACCTTCGTGGTGTCCTCGACCGGCTTCTTGGAGTCGTTCTCGGTCACGAGCCTGTCAGGGTCCTCGGCCTCCTGAGGCATCTCCTTCGGGAGATCGGTCTCCTTGACCTCGGCCTTCTGTTCCATCTGCTGCGGCTGAAACTGCGAGGCCTCGCTGTCCGGACCCGGCGGCAGATCCGTCTCCGGCAGCTTCGGCGAGGTCATTTCGACGGCAAATTCCGCGCCGTTGGCCCCGAGGCCATCGTCGCCGTCGTCCGCCCGCAAGTTCGCCAGCGCCAGCGCGGCGCCGCCAAGATGAAGGGCAAGTGCCGCCACCGCGGCCAGAACCCAGAGCCGCCGCGGCGTTTTCACCTCGGTCACAGGATCGGACATCGCGCCGTACTCAAGGTTGGGGCGCCGCTTGCGACGGCCCAGCCGCCGCAGCAGGCGCTTCGAGTGCCACCAGCTTGACACGAGAATAGCCGCCGGCACGCAGGATCTCCATGACGGCCATCAACTCGCCGTAGGGCACGGCGCGGTCGGCCCGCAAGAACACGTATTTGTCCTTGCTCATCTCGGACATCCCGTCGAGGGAGCCGATCAGCTCGGTCCGCTTGACCGGGTTCTCCCCGATCGCCAGCGTCAGATCGGGCTTGATGCTGACATAGGTCGGCTTGTCCGGCTTCTTCTGCGGCATCGCGCTCGAGGTCGGCAAGTCGATCGGCAGATCGACGGTCGAGAGCGGCGCTGCGACCATGAAGATGATCAGCAGCACCAGGATGACGTCGATGAACGGCGTGACGTTGATGTCATGCGTTTCCGCGAAATCGTCGTCGTCATCGTTGTCTGCGAGCGAAACGCCCATGGTTCACTCCGCTGCGCGTGAATGCGCGCTGCCGTGGCTGCGATCGAGGTCGCGCGACAGCAGCCGCGCCGCCGCGCCCGAGGCACGGCTGACGAGCTCGAGATAGCCCTTCGTCATGCGCGAGAAGTGATTGTAGATGATGACGGCGGGAATGGCGGCGACGAGACCGATCGCGGTGGCGAGCAGCGCTTCGGCGATGCCGGGCGCGACGACGGCGAGGTTCGTGGTCTGCGACTTCGAGATGCCGATGAAGCTGTTCATGATGCCCCAGACCGTGCCGAACAGGCCGACGAAGGGCGACGTCGAGCCGATGGTCGCGAGCACGCCCATGCCGACGCGGATCCGCCGTGCCTCCGCGCGCACGATCTCCTGGAAGCTCGAGGCCGCGCGCTCCTTGATGCCGGCATCGCTGGACAGGCCGGCAGACATCCGCGCCTCGCGCAACGCCGCCGCCAGGAAGGACGGCAGGATGCCCCCCTTGGCGCCAAGCGCCATCTGGGCTTCCGCGAGCGAGCGGGCCTCCGCGACCTTCTTCAGCGCCGAACGAAGCTTGCTTGATGCGACCGACAGCTCGATCGACTTGGCGATCAGGACGGTCCAGGTCATCAGCGAGGCGAAGGCGAGCCCGATCATCACCGCCTTCACGATGACGTCCGCCGACATGAACATGACCCAGGGCGACAATTCCTTCATGGCCGGCGCGATGCCCGCTGCCGTCTCAGACTTTACGGCCGCCGGCGCGGTGGCTGCGGGAGCCGCAGGCGCCGCCGCTACCGGAGCAGCCGCGGGGGCCGGAGCAGCCACTGGGGCCGGACTGGTCGCAGCCGGCTGCGCCGTCGCTTGGGCCGGGGCCGCCGGCGGGGTCTGGGCGGAAACAGGAGATGCGAGCCAGGCGGCCGTCAGGACGACAGCTGCGGCAAGGCTTGCTTGGAAGGACATGGTCTTCATACTTCGGCCCAGTAGCGAATGAGGTTGTGATAGATACCCGTCAATTTGACCGTTTCGGGATCGTCACGCCCGAGCCGATCCACCAGCGCCTGAATCGCGGTGTCGAGGTCATAGATCATGGTACGGGCTTGATCGTCCCGTATCATGCTCTGAAGCCAGAAGAAAGACGCAACCCGCGTTCCCCTCGTCACGGGCGTCACGAGATGAAGGCTGGTCGAGGGATAGAGCACGCAGTCGCCGGCTGGCAACTTGACTTCGTGCGAACCGTAGGTGTCCTCGATCACAAGTTCGCCACCGTCATATTCTTCCGGCTCGGCGAGAAACAGCGTGACCGACAGGTCGGTGCGGATGCGAAGGCCGGTCATCCGGTCGCCGCGGATCGCATTGTCGACATGCAGCCCGAAATGATGGCCGCTGTCCGCCGCATAGCGGTTGAACAGCGGCGGGAAGATCTGGAGCGGGATCGCCGCCGCGATGAAGCGCGGGTTCGAGGTCAGCGCCGAGATGATGCGGTGGCCGAGCTTGCGCGCGACCTCGCTATCGGGGGGCAATTGCTCGTTGCGCTTCACCATGGCCGATTGTGCGCCCGCGGTCGAGCGGCCGTCCTCCCACGCGCTGGCGTCCATGATGCGGCGGAAATCCGCCACATCATCCTTGCTGAGAACGCCAGGCAGGCAGGTCAACATGATCAGAACTTCGCCGTTGTCACGAGGTAGAATGCCCTGCCCGGCGCGACCGCCACGAACGGCACGGCGCTACGATAGAGCGTGTCGTAGTACAGCTTGTTGGTGAGGTTCTGGGCGTAGAACTTCATGGTCCAGTTCTTGTCGATCTTCTTCTCGACGAACGCGTCGAAGCGCCAATAGCTCGGCAGCTCGTTGCCGGTGTTGGCCGCGAACGTGCCGCCATAGACCTTCGAGCGGTACACCGCCTGCCCGCCGAGCTCCCAGCCGCCGTCGAACTTGTACTTGGTCAGCATGCTGAACGACTGGTGGGCGATGTTGGCAAGCTGCAGGCCGATGTTGGAGGCGATGCCGCTCTGCGTGACCTTCGACTGCATCAGCACCAGGCCGCCGAAGATGCTCCAGCGATCCGTGATCTTGCCTTCCGCCTCGATGTCGATGCCCTGGATCCGGTAGGCCGCGCCCGAAGTCAGCAGGTTGTTGACGGTCTCGCGGGCGTTGTCCTTCGTGGTCTGGAACAATGCACCGCTGACCAGCAGGTGGCGATCCACCAGCTCCCACTTGGTGCCGACCTCGACCGCCTTGTTGCGCTCGGGGCCCAGCAAAATGGCCGTGTTCGCCGGAACGCCACCGTAATCGGTGGCGGTCGCGTCGAGCTCCGACCCGAACGGATTGGCCGAGGTCGCGTAGGCCGCGTAGACGCTGCCGATCGACATCGGCTTGTAGACCACGCCGACGTTGTAATTGACGAGATCGTTGTTCTGCTTGAGGTAGGCCGTGTTCGTCGACGAGCTCTGGCTGTAACCGTCATAGCGCACGCCGCCATTGACGATGATCGTGTCCTGCCAGTTCGCGGTGTCCATGACGTAGACGCTGCTGGTGTTGACGCCATAGCGCGTCGGATTGCCCGTCAGCGACGGCGAGCTGAAGCCGGAGAGATAAGTGTACTGGGGAGAATAGACGTTGACGCCCGAGATCGCCCCGCTGCTCGTGAAGGGCGAGCCGGCGAGTTCCGACGAGAGACCCGCGTAACGGTCGATCGAAATGTTCTCATTGGTATATTCGACGCCGAACACCGCCGTGTGCTCGACCCCGCCGGTGTCGAGCTTGAACGTCGCCTCGTTCTGGTTGGCCCACACATCCACCCCCTGGTAGCGGCTCTGTGCGCTCGCCGTCGTGGTCCAGAGCAGCGGATTGAGGCTGGTCGTGATCGGATTCTGCGGCAGCGTGCCGATATAGTTCAGCAGCGAGTGCTCGCCGCGCACCTTGCTGCTCAGCGTGATGGCCTCGTTGACCTTGTACTCGACCGTGCCGGTGCCGAAATCCTGGCGCGCGGTCTGGAAGTCGCGGTTGAGGAAGCCGTACCAGACCCCGCGCGGAATGCCCGCCGAGGTCACCGGCACGTTGCCCTGCTTGTAATAGGGCACGCCGAAATCCGGCAGGCCGCTGAGATCGGTGTGGACGTAGTTCGTCGTGATCTTGATGTCGTTGGTCGGGGTATACTTCGTGGAGAGGAACGTACCCCAGCGATTATCGGTCACGTAGTCGCGTCCGGCAATGTTGGCGTCCTGGAACAGGCCGCCGGTGCGCACCGAGAACGTCGGGTCGACGACCTGGTTGACGTCGATCGTGACGCGCTTGGTCCTGTCGGTACCGAACTCGGTATCCATGCGCTGGAAATTGACGTCGCCCGCCTGCTTGGTGACGATGTTGATGGCGCCGCCGGCGGTGCCGCGGCCGGCATAGGATGATGCAGGACCGCGCAGAATCTCGATCTGCTCGGTGAAGAAGTTCTCGCGGATGGAAACCGCGGGATCGCGGATGCCGTCGATGAAGACGTCGTTGCGCGCGTCGAAGCCGCGGATGAAGAAGCGATCGCCGAACGCGTTGCCGCCCTCTCCCGAGCCCAGTGTCACGCCGGCGGTCGAGCGCCCGATCTCCTTCAGTGTCGTGGCGTTCTTGTCTTCGAGCACTTCCTTGCTGAGCACCGTGATGGTCTTCGGCGTGTTCAGCATCGGTTCGGGAAATTTTCCCGAAGCCTGGACATGGTCGACCTTGTAGGGCGCCGCCGGATCGGCATAGGGATTCCGGTCGACTTCACCGGCCGGGCCCGAGGGCGCGGCAGCCTGCTGCGCCTGCTGGCGCTGCGCGGCACGGCGAAGCGCGTTGCGCGCGCGGACCTGCTCCGGCGTGGGCTTCGAAGCCGCTGGACGCGGACGCTGAACCGGAGCATCGACGGTGACCGGCGGCAGGTTCGACTGCTGCGCTTCCGCGCCGGTCGACACCGTCGCCGCCGCGATCAGGCTCGCGACCGCCGAGACCTTCTTGCCGGAAATGCCCGCGGACTTCTCATCCGCCGCGTCGAACGCTACGACCGAACGCAGCGATTTCGGTGCGACCACCTGCCCCATTACAACACGCCCCATCTTCTTGTTCGCTCACTCACTTCGACGAGCGATGGGCTGTTGGTATCGGCGGCAAAATAGCGGGTCAATGCGGGCAAGCCGCGAGAACCCTTGAATACGTCAAGATCAAAACGATTCTAAACTGTAGTTTGAAACGGTTCTAAACAGAGATTGGACTCGTTCTAAAACAAGCGCGAAAAGCACGTCGCGATCGGCATCGCGCACACGGCTTCAGTCGCTGCTCGGCGGCTTCATCAGCGAGAACAATTCGTCGACGTTTTTCTGCGCGATCGCGCGGACACGATCGGTGTTGTCCAGCCCGGCGATGTTGACGCCATTGACGACGGCTTTGATCTCGTCGCGGAAGTCGGTGAGGAAGCGCAAGGGATCGCGCTGTTCGTTGGCGACTCGCGCGATCAACCCCGTGATCAAGATCTGACACGCGATCAGCTTGCCGTTCAATTCGTCCATCCTGCGCTCCCTTGTGGCGGCGCCGATATGGACGATGCCGATTTTCCTGACAACCGAAACGGTCTGGACAGAATTTAGAACCGTTCTTGGGTTCGGCTGCGCCGGACTTCCACCCGTCCCATGCTGCTCTCGTCCACACCATGTCCGAGCATTGCACAAAGTTTGCACGCTGATCGTTCGCTCAGGGAAAATGCAGCACTGCACACCGTAGTGCCACGGTGCTGCCTAAGCCGTGCAAAGCTTTCCAATTGTTTAGGATTCTGCACCGATAGTGCTGTTTACACTGGAACTTGGCGTGTATTATACAAGCGCGCTGGAACCCTACGATTGCCCCATAATTCGTTTAAATAGGGCACAAGAGCCGACACGAGACGATATGCAAAAGTCCCGGCCGATCCTCTGGATTCTGATCATCGCGGCCGTGGCCTCCGCGGGTTACTATGGTTGGCAGAAATACGGCTCGCCCGACGCCGGAAAAGCCCAGACAGCGCAGAAAGGTCCGCCGCGCGCGCCCGCCGTTCCCGTCAGCGTCGCGCCGGTCCAGAAGGCCGATTTCCCGGTCTATCTGACCGGTCTCGGCACGGTCCAGGGTTTCAACACCGTCCAGGTCCGCACCCGGGTCGACGGCCAGATCGACAAGCTCGAGTTCAAAGAGGGCCAGATCGTCAAGGAAGGCGACCTTCTGATCTCGATCGATCCCCGTCCCTATCAAGCCGCGCTCGACCAGGCTAAGGCCAAGAAAGCGCAGGACGAGGCTAATCTCGCCAACGCCAATCTCGAGCTCCAGCGCGCCATGAAGCTCGGCGAATTCGCGACCGCGCAGCGCGTCGACACCCAGCGTTCCACCGTCGCCCAACTCACCGCGCAGATCGCCGCCGACGAGGCCGCGATCGCCAACGCCCAGACCCAGCTCGACTACACGCAGGTCAAGTCACCGTTCACCGGCGTCGCGGGCCTGCGCCAGGTCGACATCGGCAACATCGTCAACGCCTCCTCGCAGACCGGCATCGTCATGATCTCGCAGGTCGAGCCGATCTCGGTGATCTTCACCGCGCCGGAGGACCAGCTGCCCTATATCAGCGAGGGCCAGAAGGCCGGCGCGCTCAAGGTGATCGCCTTCACCACCGACGGCAAGAAGACGCTGGCCGAGGGCAAGCTCGCGGTCATCAACAACCAGGTCGACACGAGCAGCGGGACTATTCGGCTCAAGGCGGTGTTCGACAACAAGGACCACGCGCTGTGGCCGGGCCAGTCGGTGTCGACACGCCTTTTGGTCCGCACCCTGAAGGATGCGACCGTGGTCCCGGATGACGCGGTTCAGCACTCCACCAACGGCCTCTACGCCTATACCGTCAACCAGGACAGCAAGGCCGAAGTGCACAAGATCAAGGTCAGCTACGGCATCGACGGACGTTCGGTCGTTGACGAAGGCTTGAGCCCCGGCCAGCAGGTCATCACCGGCGGTCAATTCAAGGTGCAGCCCGGAAGCCTCGTCTCGACGACGGTGGCGAGCTCGGATCCGGCCCAGAACAAGGTACGACAGGAATGACCGAGGGCGGGATTTCGGCACCTTTCATCCGTTATCCCATCGGCACCTCGCTGCTGATGGCCGGCATTCTGTTTGTCGGTCTTGTCGCCTACCCCCTGCTGCCGGTCGCGCCGCTGCCGCAGGTGGACTTCCCGACCATCCAGATCACCGCCAATTTGCCGGGCGGCAGCCCCGAGACCATGGCCTCGTCGGTGGCCCAGCCGCTGGAGCGCCAGTTCGCGCAGATTCCAGGCATCGCCCAGATGACCTCGACGAGTTATCTCGGCACCGCCTCGATCACCATCCAGTTCGACCTCAACCGCAGCATCGACGGCGCCGCCAACGACGTGCAGGGCGCGATCAACGCCGCCAGCGGCCAGCTGCCGAAGAACCTGCCCTCGCCGCCGACCTACCGCAAGGTCAACCCGGCCGACGCGCCGATCCTGCTGCTGTCGGCAACGTCCGAGACGCTGCCCCTGACCAGCGTCAGCGACGCCGTTGACGCCCAGCTCGCCCAGCAGATCAGCCAGCTCTCGGGCGTCGCCCAGGTCTTCATCGGCGGCCAGCAGAAACCCTCGATCCGCATCCAGGTCGATCCGGCAAAGCTGGTGGCCAAGGGCCTGTCGATGGAGGACGTGCGCAGCCAGATCGCGATCACCACGGTCGACAGCCCCAAGGGCAATATCGACGGCGAGAAGCGCGCCTACACGATCTACGCCAACGACCAGCTCACCCAGTCCAAGGACTGGAACGACGTCATCATCGCCTATCGCAACGGCGGTCCATTGCGCATACGCGACATCGGCCAGGCGGTCAGCGGCGCCGAGGACGCCAAGCAGGCGGCCTGGGCCAACGGTAAGCGCGGCGTGTTCCTGGTGATCTTCAAGCAGCCGGGTGCCAACGTCATCGAGACCGTCGACCGGATCAAGGCAACCCTGCCCCGGCTCGTGGCGGCGATCCCGCCCGCGATCAAGATCGAGCTCATCAGCGACCGCACCACCACCATCCGCGCCGCGGTCGAGGACGTGCAATTCACGCTGCTCTTGACCATTGCCCTCGTGGTCATGGTCATCTTCATCTTCCTGCGCAGCTTCTGGGCGACCGTCATTCCCACCATCACGGTTCCACTGGCGCTACTCGGCGCCTGCGCGCTGATGTGGGTGGCCGGCTATTCGCTCGACAATCTGTCGCTGATGGCGCTCACCATCGCGGTCGGATTCGTCGTCGACGACGCCATCGTGATGCTGGAAAACATCACGCGCTACATCGAGGAAGGCGAATCGCCGATGGCGGCGGCCTTCCGCGGTTCCAAGGAAATCGGCTTCACCATCGTGTCGATCAGCATCTCGCTGGTCGCGGTGCTGATCCCGCTGCTCCTGATGGGCGGCATCATCGGCCGCCTGTTCCGTGAATTCGCCGTCGTGCTGGCGATGACGATCTTCGTCTCGATGTTCGTGTCGCTGACGCTGACGCCGATGATGGCCTCGCGCTTCCTGCGCGCCCATGGCGAGGTGACCCACGGCAAGTTCTACCAGTGGAGCGAGCGCGCCTTCGACGCCATGCTGCGCGGCTACGAATATGGGCTCGACCATGCGCTGGCCTGGCGGCGCACCACGCTTCTGATCTTCTTCGCCACGCTCGGTCTCTCGGTCTACCTCTTTGTGCTGATCCCGAAGGGCTTCTTCCCGCAGCAGGACGTCGGCCTGATCACCGCGACCTCGGAAGCCTCGCAGGACATTTCGTTCAAGGAGATGCAGCGGCGCCAGGTCGAGCTCGGCAAGATCGTAATGGAAGACCCCGACGTCGCCACGATCGCGATGAACATCGGCGGTAGCGGCCGCGCCGGCAACAACGGCAACATGTTCATCACCCTGAAGCCGCGCAACGACCGCAAGGCATCGGCTCAGGAGATCATCGCCCGGCTGCGTCCCAAGCTTGAGAAAGTGTCGGGCGCCCGCCTCTATATGCAGGCGGCGCAGGACGTCCGTCTCGGCGGCCGGCCGACGCGTACGCAGTTCGAGTTCACCCTGCAGGACGCCGATCTTGCCGAGCTCAACGACTGGGCGCCGAAGATCCTCGCCAAGATGCAGACGCTGCCGCAGCTGCGCGACGTCGCGACCGACCAGCAGACGCAGGGCACCACGGTCCAGCTCAAGATCAACCGCGACACCGCCTCGCGCTACGGCATCCAGCCGCAGCTGATCGACGACACGCTGTATGACGCGTTCGGGCAGCGGCAGGTGACGCAGTATTTCACCCAGCTCAACACCTACAAGGTGATCCTCGAGATCCTGCCGGAGATGCAGGGCAGCCTCGACAGCCTGAACAAGCTCTATCTGAAATCGCCGCTGACCGGCGACCAGGTGCCGCTGTCGACCTTTGCGACCTGGACCACCGATCCGGTCCGCCCGCTCTCGATCAGCCACCAGGGCCAGTTCCCGGCGATCACGATCAGCTTCAACCTCGCCCAGGGCGTTGCGCTCGGCCAGGCCACCGAGGCCGTGCAGAAGGCGATGGCCGATCTCGGCGCGCCGCCAACACTGAACTCGAGCTTCCAGGGCACCGCGCAGGCGTTCCAGCAATCGCTCGGCACCGTGCCGCTGTTGATCCTCGCCGCGCTCGTCGTGGTCTATCTGATCCTCGGCATCCTCTACGAGAGCTACATCCATCCGATCACGATTCTGTCGACCCTGCCCTCAGCCGGCGTCGGCGCGCTCGCGATCCTGATGGCGGCAGGCTTCGACTTCAGCCTCATCGCCTTGATCGGCATCATCCTCCTGATCGGCATCGTGAAGAAGAACGGCATCATGATGGTCGACTTCGCCATTGCTGCCGAACGCGACGAGCACAAGACGCCGGAGGAATCGATCCGGCAGGCCGCGCTGCTCCGCTTCCGCCCGATCATGATGACGACGATGGCAGCATTGCTCGGCGGCGTGCCCCTGATGCTCGGCCACGGCACCGGCGCCGAGATCCGCCAGCCGCTCGGCTACGCCATGGTCGGCGGCCTGATCGTCAGCCAGGCGCTGACACTGTTCACGACGCCTGTCGTCTATCTCTATCTCGACGAGCTCAACAACTGGTTCTCCCGCTGGGGCCGTTCGGGTGACGGCGAAGGCCACGAGGCGCACGAGCACGGCACCGTCAAGGAAGCCGCCGAGTAGGCTTGCGAGCAGCCTTGCGCCGCGGCTCCCGCGACGCTACAGCGAGGCCCTCGGTTCACGCCAACGCGGTTTCGCCATGCTCATGCAATCCAGACTTGTCGCCCTCGCTGCTGCTGTCCTGTTGTCGACCAGCGCCGCGTACGCCCAGCAAGGCGCCAAGAAGAACGCAGCTCCCGCGCCGGCCGCCGCCGCACAGCCCGCTCCTGCCCCGACGCAGCAACCGGCAGAAAGCTCCCCCGGACAGCCGGGCTGGATCGTCCGCTGCACCAGCGCCAGCCGCGATGCACCGCTCGAATGCGCGATGGAGCAGAACGCGGTGCTAACCAAGACCGGCCAGACCGTCGTCCTCGTCAACATCCGCATCGCACCCGACACCCGCACGCCGATCGCGCTGCTGCAATTGCCGCTCGGCCTCAACCTGCCTGTCGGGGCCAAGCTCCAGGTCGACGAGGGCAAGTCGTTCGACCTCCAGATCCAGACCTGCGAGAACCGCGGCTGCTACGCCTCGACGCCGATCGCGGCCGACCTGCTCGCCGCCCTGCGCTCCGGCAAGCAGCTCAAGGTCTCCTTCCAGAACATGGCCAAGGAGACCATCGCGATCCCGATGCCGCTGAACGATTTCGCGGCGGCCTACGACAAGATCAAATAACGGGATTCGCTAAAGCGCGATGAGATCAGGATGGAGCGTCATCGCGCTTTTGCTTGTTGTTTGCGCATGTTCTTTTCGGAAAACCGCTGCGCACTTTTCCGGATCATGCTTCAGGGCTGAGATCGCTCAATCCACGCCGAGATAGGCCTTCTGCACCTGCGGGTCTTCCGCGAGCGCAGCGGCCGTGCCCGACAGCACGCTCTTGCCGACCTGAAGCACTGTCGCAAAGTCCGAGACCTCCAGCGCGAGCTCGATCGACTGCTCGGCGAGCAGGATGGTGAGGCCCTCGCGATGCAGGCGGCCGAAGGTTTCGTACATGGATTCGACCACCGCCGGCGCGAGGCCGAGCGAGGGCTCGTCCAGCATCAACAGCTTCGGATCACTCATCAGCGCGCGGCCGACCGCAAGCATCTGCCGCTCGCCGCCGGACATGGTGCCGGCGCGCTGGTTGCGGCGCTCTTTCAGGCGCGGGAAGATCTCGTAGACGCGTTCGAGCAGCGCGGCCTGGCGCGACTTGTCGTGCAGCGGCGTTGCGCCGAGCACGAGGTTGTTTTCGACGCTCTGCTGCACGAACAGGCGCCAGCCTTCCGGCGAGAGCGCGAGGCCCTTGCGCACGATCGCAAAAGCCTTCTGGCCGGCGATCTCCTCGCCGCGAAAGCTGATCTTGCCGGAATGCACGGGAATGAGGCCCGCGATCGCGTTCAGCGTCGTGGTCTTGCCACCGCCGTTGGAGCCGAGCAGCGCGACGACGCTCCCCTCCGGCACCTCCAGCGACACGTCGGAGACGCCGATGAGGTCGCCGTAGCGCACTTCGAGGTGCTCGATCTTGAGAAGTGCTCCGCTCATAGGTCCGGCCCGCCCATCAGCTCGACCGGCGTATGGCCTGCGGCGGCCTTGGCCGCGCGGGTGCCGAGATAGGCCGCGATCACCGCCGGGTTCGACGTGACCTCGCGTGGCGAGCCGCGGGCGATCTCCTTGCCCTGATGAAACACCATCACGCGGCTCGCCAGCGACATGATCACTTCCATGATGTGCTCGACGATGACGAGCGTGATGCCGGAGCGGTGGATGTCGCGGACGAGATCGATCGCGAGCTTCACCTCGTTGGCGTTGAGGCCGGCCATGGCCTCGTCGAGCAGCAGCACTTTCGGCTCGGTCGCGAGCGCGCGGGCGATCTCCAGCCGCTTGCGGCCGGGGGTGCCGAGCGAGCGTGCCGGCGCATCCGCAAGACGGCTCATGCCGACGCGCTCCAGCACGGCGCGCGCCTTGGACTCGGCTTCCTTGCGATGCGAGGTGCGGAGGAACGCGCCGATCATGACGTTCTCGAGCACCGTCATGCCCTCGAACGTCTGCGGCACCTGGAAGGTGCGGGCAAGACCGAGGCCGGCGCGCTGCTCCGGCGTGAAGTCGGTGATGTCGCTCCCCGCGAACAGGACGCGGCCGGAGGTGGCCGCGAGGTCGCCGGTGAGGCAGTTGAAGAAGGTGGATTTTCCGGCACCGTTCGGGCCGATCAGGCCGAGAATGTCGCCCTGCTCCAGCGTGACGGAGGCATCGTCCACCGCCTTGAAGCTGCCGAATGCCTTGGTGATTCCGCGCGCCTCAAGGAGCATGGCTCGCTCCCTTCTCAGTCTTCTTGCTCCGTCCCGTGAACAGGCTGAGCAGGCCACCGGGCTGGAAGCGCGCAATCAGCACGATGATCGCGCCATAGACCACGAAGGTGAGGCCGGCACCCTTGCCGCCGAGCCAGCTATTGGAGATCTCCTCCAGCGGCACCAGGATCGCAGCTCCCACCAGCGGACCGAACAACAGCCCTGCCCCGCCCAGCGCCGCCATGATCAGGATCTTCACCGAGATCAGGATGCCGAGCCCGGACTCCGGATCGACGAAGCCGAACATCATCGCATAGAGCGCGCCGGCGACGCTCGTCAGTGCCGCGCTCAGCATGTAGGCGTAAAGCTTGGTGCGGCTGGCAGGCGCGCCGAGTGAGCGCGCGGCGCGTTCGGAATCCTTGATCGCGCGCAGGTAAAATCCCATCCGGCTGTTGGTCATCCACCAGGTGATCAGCAGCGTGATCACGAGGACGGCGAGGAAGAGATAATAATACGGCAGCGACGACAGGAAGGAGAGATCGAAGATGTTGCGCGGCACGGCTGGCCCCGAGAGACCGACGGCCGCGCCCAGCCATTCGGTGTTGGTGACGATCAGCCGCATCGTCTCGGCCACCGCGATCGTCGCCATGCTGAAATAATGGCCTGAGAGCCGCAGCGTCGGCACGCCGACGATCGCGGCGAGCCCGACCGCCAGCACGATGCCGCCGGGAATGCCGAACAGCGGCGACAGGCCGAATTTGGCGTAAGACCCCATCGCGGCATAGGCGCCGCAGCCGAAGAACACGACATGGCCGACCGAGACCTGCCCGGCATAGCCGCCGACGATGTTCCAGGCCGACGCCGCGATGGCATAGAGCAGCACCAGCGCGCCGAGGCGCTGCTGGAACGGCGAGGACAGCAGCAGCGGATAGGCGATCGCGAATGCCGCGACGGCCGAGAGCGAGATCCAGCGCCGGATCACATCTTCCCCATCAGGCCCTGCGGCCGGAACCAGAGGAAGAACAGGAACAGGACATAGACGACGATGTCCTTGTAGACCGCGCCGATCAGATAGCCTGAAAGCGACTCGATGACGCCGATCAGAAGGCCTGCGACGAGCGCTCCAGGCACGCTGCCGAAGCCGCCGAGCGACACCGTGACAAACGCGACGATGCCGAGCGTCTCGCCGACCGTCGGCACGATGTAGAAGAAGTTCGCGATCAGCGCGCCGGCGAGCCCCGTGGCGCCCGCAGCGATCGCCCAGGCGATCGCCTGCATGCTGTCGGGCCGGATGCCCATGAGCTGGGCCGCGGTCTGGTCCTCCGCCACCGCCAGCATCTTCGAACCGAGCGAGGTGCGCGTCAGCAAGAGATGCAGGCCGAGCGTCACCAGCAGCGCGACGACACCGGCCAGCAGCCGCGAGGCCTCGATGCGCAGGCCAGCGAATGCATAGGTGCCGCCGACGATGTTCGGCGGCATCGACAGGAAATTGGCGCCGAACCACCAGAACACGGAATAGCGCAGCAGCAGCGCGAGCCCGAAGGTGCCGAGGATCTGGGCCAGCATCGGCCCCTTCATGATGTCGCGGATCAGGCCGAAATAGACCACGACGCCGAGCGTCGCCAGCACCAGCATCGCCAGCGGCGCGCCGACGATGGGCCCTCCCCCCATCAGCGTGTAGACGACATAAGCGACGTACATGCCGAGCATGACGAAGTCGCCATGCGCGAAATTGACGATGTTCATCATGCCCCACACCAGCGTGAGGCCGGAAGAAAACAGGGCGTAGACGGCGCCAAGCAGAAGCCCGCCGACGATCACCTGCACGAGGACGAAGGACATGAGCCGCGTTGCTCTGATCAAATCATTTGGGAAACGGCGGGGCGCGCGGCCCCGCCTTCAAGAACGTTCACCAGCCCTTGTAGGGTAGCATCGGCGGCTTCTCGGCATTGGCCTTCGGCCACACCGCGACATAGTTCTCGCCGTCCTGGAGCTGGATGATGGCGCCGGAGGCGAGTATGTTCTGGCCCTTGTCGTCGAACTTGACGCCCTTGTAGCCGATCATGAGCTGCTCGGGCTTCAGGTCCGTCGCCTTCAGCGCGGCCTGAATCTTGGCAGGCTCGGTCGAGCCGGCGCGGTCGATGGCGTCGGCCAGCACGAAGAAGCCCTGCATCTGCCGCGCCACCGTGTCGTCCATGTCCTCGCCGCTCTTCTTCTTGTACATGTCGGCGATGATGGCCGACGGCGAACCCGAGGGACCAACGACCCAGGACGAGCGGTTGAAGACGCCTTGCGAGATCTTGCCGACCGCCTTGGTGAAGGACGGATCGGAATAGCCGGCATCGTCGGCGAGTAGCACGGCCGGCTTGTAGTCAAGCGACTGCATGGTCTTGGCGAACAGGATCGCGTCCGACGTGTAGCTGATCATAATGACGACGTCGGGCTTCTTGTCCTTGAGCTGGAGCACCTGCCCTTGCAGGTCGGTCGCGTTGACGGGATAGGCGACGTCCAGCGCGATCGGCTGGCCCTTGTCCTTGAAGGCCCCGGTGATCGTGTTCGCGACCGAGGTGCCATACTCGGTGTTGTCGTGAACGATCGCGACGCTCTCGGTCTTGGCCCCCTGCGCCTTGAGGTCGGCGAGGAAGTCGACATAGATCTTGGCGAAGTCGGTCGCGATCGGCGTGGTCCGGAAGAACCATTTGAAGCCGCGCTCGGTGAGATTGGCGGCAACCGACTCCGAATTCAGGAAGGGAACGCCGTATTTCTCGGCGATCGCGCTCGAGGTCAGCGTCACGCCGGACTGATAGGAGCCGAACACGGCCGCGACCTTCTCTTCCGTGATCAGACGCAGCGCCTGGTTCTGGCCGGTTGCCGGGTTGCCCTGGTTGTCGGCGATGATCACCTCGACCTTGGCGCCGCCGAGGCCGGCAAGGCCTGCGTTCTTCGCCAGCGGGAAATTGCCGAGCTCGGGATGGGCGTTGTTGATGATGTCGGTTGCGACATCGAGCGCCGCCTTGGCATGCGCGCCGATCGAGGCAGTGCCGCCGGACATCGGCATGATCACGCCGATCTTGACGACCTTGTCCTGCGCTTGCGCGACGGACGTCAGCGCAAGCGACATCGCGGCTACGCAAAGCAGCCCGGTGACATGCTTCAAATTCATGAAATCAGACCTCCCAAAGGGTTTCCCCGACCAAGGCTTTTTGCAAGCTGTGGCAAAGCGCCCGCTTCCGTTTGTTTATGCCTGGCCGTGGGAGGATGGCATGACGGCCGGGTACCGGCAAGGTGCAACGGGGTGCTACGGTGTTGCCTGCGGAGCAATCCGCATTCTATCTGGCGTCGCTCGATCTGAACTCGACAACCGCCACGTGACGGCGGCAGCCGCCGCGGCAGTTTCGGCGCCGTCGCTGCAGCACAACAAGCACCAGGCACCGTGACGCCGCGTTCGCTGCGGCCCGTTCCGCGACTCGCGGGACGACCTGCGCCTCACCGCGACAAGCTTTCCGGGACAAGTCGTCGCGCCTGTCCATCCGGCGACAGCTTGAGTCCGCCCCTCCGGCAATGTAAAGTTGCATTTTTTTCGGGAGGTTCATTTGAGCACAAGACTTTCATTGCTTTGCGTTCACGGCGTCGGCCATTCCGAGATCGACGCCGAGTTTCGAAAATCATGGTCCGAGGCGATCATACGCGCGGTCCAGTCCGTCGATCAGAGCCTCAACCCGGCCATCGACTTCCTCTCCTATGACGAGCTGTTCGACAAGAACCCGCCGAACCTTGTTACCTACGGCGTCGCGCTGGCAAAGCTGCTGGCGAGCGCGACTGTCCACGGAATCGGAGATCTCGTTGCGGGCACGCGCAGCCTCGAAGATGTCCCGACCCTGATCAGGTGGACCGCGGGCATGGTCGCCCAGTGGTCGGTGGATGAGCAGTTGCAGACCACGCTGCGCAACACCGTTCTCGACAAGCTGAAGAGCGGCAACTACGACGTCGTCCTCGCTCACAGCCTCGGCTCGCTGATCTGCTACGACACGTTCGTGCGCAATCCGAATGCGATCAAGGACAAGGTGTTCGTCACGTTCGGCTCGCAGATCGGCAATCCCGCCGTGCGCGACATCTTCGCCGGCCGCATTAAGGACCTTCCCTGCCAGAAGTGGTACCACCTGTTCAACCAGGAGGATCGCGTCCTCACCTACCCGCTCGAGATCGCCGCGGACAATTTCCAGCAGGTGCTGACGCCGTTCGACGTCCCCAACGACGTCTTGAACCACAACGCGACCTGGTACCTCTCGCGTCCCGAGACCGTCGCCACCGTCTGGCACGACGTGGTCCCGGTGCCGACATCGCGCTCGATCGTCGGCGCCGCGCGCGAGGTCGCGCGCATCGACGCAAGGCCGACCCGCCGCGCCCTCTTGATCGGCATCAACGACTATCCCGATCCCGCCAACCGGCTCGAAGGCTGCGTCAACGACGTGTTCCTGATGAGCTCGGTGCTCCAGGAAAGCGGCTTCAAGGCCGACGAGATCCGCGTCGTGCTCAACGAGCGTGCGACGACGCAAGGCATCTTGGAGCGGCTGCACTGGCTGCTCGACGGCGTGCGCAAGGACGACGAGCGCATGCTGTTCTACTCGGGCCACGGCGCCCAGATGCCCAGATACAGTCCGGCCGGCACGCCGGATCGCGTCGACGAGTGCCTGGTGCCCTACGATTTCGACTGGACGCCCGAGCACGCCATCCTGGACCGCCAGTTCGCCCAGCTCTACTCGCAGCTGCCGTATGACAGCTATTTCGTCGCCATGCTCGATTGCTGCCATTCCGGCGGCATGACGCGCGACGGCGGTCCGCGCATCCGTGGCCTCACGCCGCCCGACGATATCCGTCACCGGGCGCTGCGATGGGAGGCGAGCGAAGGCATGTGGGTGCCGCGCGACTTCAAGCCGCTGAACGAGAGCCTGAGCAAGCGCAGGAACGGCGCCGACTACGTCGGCCGCAACGGCGCGACGCAGCGGCTCGGGCGCGGCATGGCGCTCCGCACCAAACCGGACAAGGACTACAACAAGATAAGAGCCGAGCTCGGACATCACGGCCCTTATCTGCCGATCCTGCTCGAGGCCTGCCAGGAGGAGCAGCTCTCCTACGAATATCGCGACGGCGTGACGTCGTACGGCGCCTATACGTTCTGCATGGCGAAGGTGTTGCGGGAGCAGCGCGGTCGCGGCACGAATCCGTCGTTCCAGGAATTGAGCGAGCTGGTCACGGCAAAGCTCCGCCGCCTCAAATACAGCCAGACCCCCAACCTCGTCGGCGCCAGGGAGCAGCTCAAGGCGAAAATTCCATGGAGCTTGACGGAGCCAGCTCGGAGCGAAAGACGCGCGCCGAGAAAGCGCGCCGTCAAGCGCGGCCGGAAGCGGCGCGGCTGATCTTCCCGCGCCGGCTGGGCGAGGCACTGTCCCAATAGGGACCGCGACGTTTGCCGGGCAACGCCTGCCCGGCGGTCGCCTCAACCGGTCGCCATGCGCTACGGCGAGTGCGCCTGAAGCAGCGTCGTGAAGCCGCCATAGATCATGCGCTTGCCGTCGAACGGCATGTCGCCGCCCTTCAGCCGCGCATCCGCCATCACCTTCTTATTGACGTCATCGCGGGTCTCGCGGTCGCGGTAGATGATCCAGGAGAACACGACCACCTCGTCCTCCTTCGCCATCACCGCGCGCGGAAACGAGGTCAGCTCGCCATAGGGCACGTCGTCGCCGATGCACTCGATATAATCGAGCGCGCCGTGCTCCATCCAGACCGCACAGGCCGTTCGCGCCAGCGCCTTGTAGGCCTCGATCTTGTCCTTGGGCACGGCCAGCACGAAACCATCGACATAGGGCATTTGGGATCTCCTTGGGTTGTGTGTCCCAAGGACGACGGAGCGGGTGACAATCCGACCGGGCCGAGATGAGGCAAACCGTCGCGAGCGTCTCGCGATTGGCAGCGGGGTCAAACAAAAGCTGGGAGCGCGCCCGGAACTGGCTGGGGAACCTGGATTCGAACCAAGACAAACAGAGTCAGAGTCTGTTGTGCTACCGTTACACCATTCCCCAACGGAATAGCCGAACAAATTCAATGGCTTACTGATTTGTCCGACTGCGGCCGGAAGCGCGTTTGGCGCAAATCACGGCTCAGGCGTGGCAGCGTTCTAACCGCTCGCTTCTGGACTGGCAAGCGCTACGGTGCACGGGTCTGTTGACCGGAAACGCCCTAGTCTGGCGCGAGGGTGGCGAGGCCAGCCTCGATGATCGTGATCTCCTCGCTGACCTGCGCGATGGCCTGCTTCGGATCGACGCCGGTGACCGAGACCAGCTGCCGCAGGAGATCCTGCCGGTGCGCCAGGATATCGTGAAGCGCATCGCGGTCGTTCAGCCGCACATAGCCTTCGACGATCAATTCAAGGGAACGGGACATCGTACTCTCAAGACGCGGTTACTGTTTAAGCCCTGAAAATATAGCGATCGCCGCCGTCGATGTGAGCGCCATGTCGCGTCAACCTTGACCGGTAAGGCTAACGGCCCGGGCGCGAAACCGCAGCGCGCCCGGATCGAGGCCCTAATTCGGGCGTCCGATGTTGACGACGATCTCGCCCCTGCCGTGCGCGATCATCACCTGGCCGTACTCGTCCTGCGGCGGACTTTCCTCGTAGCGCAGCGGGATCGTGGTGATCCCCTCCAGCGCTTCGCCGCTCGACTGCTGCGCGCTCACGTCGAGGATCAGGATCTTCGGATTGATGCCCTGCGGCGAGCGCTTGGTCAGCCGGGCCTGCCAACCGTTGGTCGGTACCCGGACGTCGCCGACCATGACCAGCTTGGGCGGCGCACCCGGCGCACGGTCGATCCAGGCCTTGAAGGTGTTTCTCAGCAGGACAGTCATGACGCGTCCCTCCTATGCCAAGTTGCGCGATCCTTCCGTCATGGGCGCAACTTAGCGGGCGAGGCGAAGCGGAACGTGAACCGCCCGTGAATTGGATATGACCTTCTGACACCGCGACGGCCGACCGTGCTCGCGTCTCCCACGGCACATCCGACCGACGGGTCGCGGATCGTCGCTCCCGAACAGGATCAATTCACGCTGACATCACGTTGGAGAGATTGGGATTTTCGCCCCGCCCGATCTCCCTCGTCCCCTACTCCATCTTGATGTTCGCGACCTCGATCACCTTCTTCCACCGTTCGGTCTCGGAGGCGATGTAGGCCTTGAAGGGCTCGGAATCGACCGCGACCGCGGTCGCACCGAGCTCGGCCATCTTCTGCACCGTCTCCGGCTGCTGCATGAAGGCGCGGATCTCGGCCGAGAGCTTTTCGACGATCGGCTTCGGCGTCCCGGCGGGAACGAAGAAGCCATGCCAAGCGACAGCCTCGAAGCCCGGCAGGAATTCGGCGACGGCCGGCACTTGCGGATCGAAATCGGCGCGCTTGGGCGTTGCGGTCGCGAGCATCGCGAGCTGGCCGGTCTTCACCTGCGGCAGCAGCAGCGGCACGTTGTCGAAGGCGAGATCGATCTGGCCGCTGAGCAGGTCCGTCAGCATCTGGCTCGAGCCCTTGTAGGGCACGTGCACCATCTTGGTGCCGGTCATCTGCTGGAACAGCTCGGCGGCGAGATGCTGCGAGGTACCGACGCCGGCCGAGCCGAACGAGACCTTGTCCGGGTTCGCCTTGAGGTAGGCAATCAGCTCCGGCACGGTGCGCGCCTTGATCTTGTTGGGATTGACCACGAGGACGTTGGGCACAACGCTGATCTGCGCGACTGCCACCAGATCCTTGTCCGGCTGGTAGCTGAGCTTGGGTCCGTACAGCGACGGATTGATCGCCAGCGCGGAGGTGCTGGCAAGGCCGAGCGTGATGCCGTCGGGCGCCGATTTCGCCAGCCGCGTCACGCCGAGGATCGAGCCGGCGCCGCCGACATTCTCGACCACGAACGGCTTGCCAAGCTTCACCTGCAAATGGTTGGACACCATGCGCGCAAAGATGTCGGCGGTGCCCCCGGCGGCGAACGGGACGATCACCGTCACCTGCTTGGACGGATAGCCGTCCTGCGCCTTTACCGGTGACGTCGCCAGCAGCACTGCCGACACAAGACCAAGCCACATCGATCGCATCGAAGTTTCCTCTGTTTTCACTGTGTTGTTGATTGGGTGTTGCGCGCCGCGAGCCTGTTAGAACGCGGTCTCATACATGTTCAGGATCGCGTCCCGGCTGAGATCACGCGGGTTGTTGTCGAGCAGGCGGCGGATGGCGTGCGCCTCGTCGGCCATCACACCGAGATCGCTCTTGGGCACGCCGAGCGCGGACAGCCGCATCTCGATGCCGAGATTCTTGCAGAACGCGTAGGTCGCATCGAACGCGAGCTTCGCATCGCGCTGCTGCGGCAGGCCAAGCGCGGCCAGCACGGCGGCTGTCTTCTCCTCCATCGCGGGCATGTTGAAAGCCAGCGTGTGCGGGAAGATCACCGCGCAGGCGAGGCCATGCGCCACGTGATGCCGCGTGCCGAGCGGATAGGCCACGGCATGGCCCGCGGTCGTGTTCACCGGCCCGAGGCAATAGCCGCCATAGAGCGAGGCCAGGGACAGGCCCGCGCGTGCCTCGCGATCGCCGCCATCGGCTACCGCGCGCTCGAGGTAGCGTCCGACCAGCCGCGCGCCTTCGAGCGCGTAAAGGTCGATCGTGGGATGCGCCTTGCGGCTGGTATAGGCCTCGACGCAATGCGCCAGCGCATCGACGCCGGTCGCCGCGGTCACCTCCTTCGGCACGGTCATCGTCAAATCGGGATCGACGATCGCGATATCGGCCAGCATGAAGCGGCTCTGCACCGCCTGCTTGTTCTGGCTGACGGGATCGGTGACGAGCGCGCGGGTGCCGGCTTCACTGCCGGTGCCGGAGGTGGTCGGGATCTGCATCAGCGCGACACTGCGGCCGGCGACCTTCTCCGGCCCGACGATGTCGGCGAAGGCCACATCAGACGTGCACATCACCGCGACGAGCTTGGCGAGATCCATCGCGCTGCCGCCGCCGAAGCCGACGACGAGATCGGGCTTCGCCTCCTTCGCCATCGCCACCGCCTTCTCGAGATTGGGCAGGTCCGGCTCGGGCTTGACGTCGCCGAACACTTTGACGGCGCCGGGCAGCGCCAGCGTATCGACGCGGCGCGCATTGAACGGATCGGAGATCACCAGCGGGCGCTTGGCGCCGATCCGTTCGGCAAAGCGCGCCGCTGCGGTGATCGTGCCGTTGCCGAACTCCAGGATGGTGGGACGGAGGATTTCGATGGGCGTGAAGGCGTTGGTCATCGTGGGCTCGATCTCGTTACTTGGAGGCGCCGGCGGCCAGCCGCTCGGCATAGTCGATGGCCTCGATCAGGCTGTGCTCGTTGGCGATGCCCTTGCCGGCGATGTCGAAGGCGGTGCCGTGATCGACAGAGGTCCGGATGATCGGCAGGCCGAGCGTGATGTTGACGCCGGACAGCTCCTGCCAGCGGCCGGTGGCGGGATCGACCTGGAAGCCGAGCAGCTTGACCGGGATGTGCCCCTGATCGTGATACATCGCGACCGCCGCGTCGAACTGGCCGGCGCGCAGCTTGACGAAGATGGTATCGCCCGGCACCGGGCCGACGACGTCGAGACCATCCGCAACCGCCTTCGCGATCGTCGGTGTCGACACGTCGATATCCTGCCGGCCGAACAGACCACCCTCGCCGGCATGCGGATTGAGCGCGGCAATCGCGATCTTCGGCTTCGCGATGCCGAGCCGGCGCAGCGCGTCATTGGTGAGGTCGATCACCATGCGCAGCCGTTCCGGCGTCAGACGCTTCGGCACGTCTTCCAATGCCACATGGGTCGAGACATGGCTGACGCGCATGTTGCCGTGGGCGAGCAGCATCACCGAGCCGCGCACGCCGGTAAGATGCGCCAGCATCTCGGTATGGCCGGGGAAGTGATAGCCGGCCTTGTTGAGCGCTTCCTTGTTCAGCGGCGCCGTGACGATCGCCGTGGTGCGGCCCGCCTGGGTCAGGCGCACGCCCTGTTCGATCGCCTTGTAGGCGAAGCGGCCACCATCGGCGCTGAGCACGCCCGGCTTGATCGGGTCGCCCTCGGCATCGGCCTGCAGGTAGCAGAGGTTGGGCCAGTCGCGATCGTCCGCGGTGACCTGCGGGATTGCAACATCAGCACCGAGCGCGGCCTTGGCGCCATCGAGCGCCGCACCGCTGCCGATGATCAGGATGCGCAGATCGCCCTTGGCGATGCGATCCTTCAGCCCGACGCAGGCCTTGACGATGATCTCCGGTCCGATCCCGGCCGGATCGCCCATGGTGATGGCAAGATGGCGAGAGGTCATGTCGGACTCCCCATGTTCAGCAGATGATTATCCCGGAGCAGATCGCGCCACAGCTCGCTGGGGCCGAACGCGCCGGATTTCGAGATGATGTCGACGCCGGCCCAGCGCCCGCCTTGCAGCACCGAGCGCGGCAATCCCGGCACGATGCGCCCGGTCACCTCAAGCGCATGCGCGCCAAGGGCAAGGCATACGGCCTTCAAGGTCTCTCCGCCGGCAACGATCAGCGTGCCTGGCGGTTCGAGCGCAGCGATCAGCGTCGTCATTTCGCGCGCGATCCGCTGCGCCGCCTCGGTACGCGTCAAGCCTTCGGCGAGCGCGAACTTGACCAGCGCCACGCCGTCTTCAGTCAGCTTGCGCTGAACCGGCGCCGCGCCCTCACCTTCGGCAAGCGCGATCGTCGCTTCGCCGCACGCGGCGAGCTGCGATCCGGTGGTCGGTTGGTCGGAGCCGAACAGCCCCAGCACCGGCCGCTTCAACTGTCTCGGCGCATTGGCGCGATGGCTGCGGGCGAGCGCGCCGGCCAATCCGCCGCTTCCGCACCACAGCAACGGCCCCGGCATGTTCCGCACCATCTCGACGACGCGGTCGAGATCAAGATCGCTCTCGGCATCGAACACCTGAACGCCACCCAGCGCTAGCGTATCGGGACCACCCTGCCGCGCCTCGATCCCCTCAAGCTTGAGTTGGGTCAGGAGATTGTCGCCGACGCGATGCCACTCGCCCTGCACCGTGCGTGCAAATTGCTGGCCCTCGACGGTGCGGCGCCCCTGATAATCGAAGGCGGGCGCGACGACGCACGAGGCCCAATGGCCGCTGCGCAGGCAGGCGCCAAGCTCGGCGGCCCACACCCCGCGCAGGAGGCTGTCGACCTTCTTGTAGGCAATGGTCGCGCCCTGAAGCAACGGCGCCAGCCGGGCGACGATCTCGACGCTCTCCACCTTCGAGCGCTCACGGGTGCCGCTGTCGATCGCGAGGCTCCCGCCGCCGTGTGCCGCAAGTGCTTCTGGCCACGTGACGTCGAACGGTCCGCACAGGCCGACGAACTCCGCCGCGGTGTCGAGCGCGCCGGTGAGATCGTCGGCAAGCAGGCGGACGCTGGTCATGCTCGCGCGCCTCCCGCAGCAAAAATCTTGCCCGGATTCATCAGGCCATTCGGATCGAGCAGATTCTTGATGTCGCGCATCAGCGCGATGTCGAGGGGATCGGTGACGCGGGCGAGCCGGCCACGATTGGAGATGCCGATGCCATGTTCGGCGCTAATCGCCCCGCCTTGCGCCGCGGTCTCGTCGTCGACGATCTCGTTGATCTCAGCCACCAGCGCCGCCGTGGCGGCCGGATCCTGACAACGCGCCCGGTCGATCAGAGCGATCACATGGATATTGCCGTCACCGATATGGCCGTGCATCACGACGTTTGCATGCGGTACGGCGGCCTTGATCCGGGCTTCGACATTGTTGACGAAAGCCGCCTGGCGCTCCAGTGGCACCACACTGTCATGCGAGACCACATAGCCGCTGCGCTTGTTGCCTTCGGACACGCTGTGCCTGACCGCCCAGATCGCCTTCGCCTGCGCGAGGTTCGAGGCCAGGATGACATCCTCGGCGAGCCCGGCTTCCATCGCCTCCGCGAGCACCGTGGCCAGCGGCTCCTCGAGATCGATACCCGCGAGCGTGTCGGTGAGCTCGACGATCAGATACCACGGCGTCGTCAGCGCGAACGGGATCGTGACATGCGGCACGGTCTCGGCGATCGCCTCGATCTGCGCGCGCGACATGATCTCGAGGCTGCCGAGCCGGTCGCCGATTGCGCCGCGCAGGCGCTGCATGATCTCGAGCGCCTGCTCGACGCCTTGCAATTTCAACAGCGCCAAGGCCGAGCTGCGCTGCGGCGCGAATAGTTTCAGCACCGCCGCCGTGACGATGCCGAGCGTGCCCTCCGCGCCGATGAAGAGCTGTTTGAGCGCGTAGCCCGTGTTGTCCTTGCGCAGCGCGCGCAGCCCGTTGAAGATACGACCATCGGGCAGCACCACCTCCAGCCCGAGCACGAGATCGCGCGTCGGTCCGTAGCGCAGCACGGCCGTACCGCCGGCATTGGTCGAGATATTGCCGCCGATCTGGCAGGAGCCCTCCGCGCCGAGGCTCAGGGGGAAATAGCGATCGACGGCCTTCGCCGCGTTCTGCACTTCGGCGAGGATGCAGCCGGCCTCGACCGTGATCGTATTGGCGAGCGGACTGACGTCCCGCACGGCCCGCATGCGGTCGAGCCGGATCACTACATTGCCGGCGCGATCATCGGGCGTTGCCGCCCCGCACATGCCGGTGTTGCCGCCCTGGGGCACGATCGCGAACTGCCTATCGGCGCAGAACTTGACGACGGAGGCGACCTCGGCGGTCGAGCCAGGCCTCGCCACTGCAACGGCGCGGCCGTGATAGCGTCCGCGCCAGTCCACCACGTAAGGCTCCTGGTCGGCTCCGGACGCGATGACGTGCTTGTCGCCGACGAGTGCGGCAAGCCCCGAAAGCGCATCCTGGAAGGAGTCAGACATCGGATCGCCTCGTCGCCGTGCCCAGGTTAGCCGCCGGCGGCGAATGCCGCGGCATTCGCAAGCAGCTCTTTCTCCTGCTCCGCCGGCAGGGACTCCAGCGGCGGCCTCAGGCGCTTCCATCCGGCATGGCCGGTCCGGTCGGCAGCCAACGCCTTCAGCGAGGCCATCTGCGGGAAGCGCGAAACCAGCTCGCGCGCCTTCACGATGCGCACCTGCGCCGCCTTGAGCGCCGGATCGTCATCGCTATCGCCGAAGTGCTTGAAGACATAGGCGAGACTGCGCGCGACGATGTTGGAGGTCGCCGTGATGCAGCCTCCACCGCCTTTGCGCAGCAGCGGGAGCATCAGCGGATCGGCGCCGCCGAGGACCGAGAACCCGGGGAAGCGCTCGACCATCGCAGTCATGTTGGCGAAGTCGCCGGACGAATCCTTGATGCCGGTGAACGTCGCCGGATAGGCCTTGCGCAACCGCTCGATCAGCGCATGCGAGATCGGCTGCGCCGACATCTGCGGATAGTGATAGAGCACGATCTTGAGCCTGGCATCGCCAATGCGTTGCACGATCTCGCTATAGGCGGCATAGACGCCGTCATCGCTGACGTTCTTGTAGTAGAACGGCGGCAGCATCACCACGGTGTCGACGCCGACCGAAAGCGCGTGGCGCGTCAGTACGACGGTGTCGGTGAACGCGGCGACGCCGGTGCCCGGCAGCAGCTGGTTCGGCCTGATGCCGCCCGCGATCGCGGCCTCCAGCAGCGCTGTGCGCTCGGCGATGGAGAAGGAGTTCGCCTCCCCCGTGGTGCCGAGCAGCGCGATGCCGTCGCAGCCTTCATCAAGGAGATAGCGGCAATGTGCGACGAAGCGTGCATGATCGGGCGCAAGCTCGGCGTCGAGCGGCGTCAGCGCGGCAGAGAACACACCATGGGGGTGCAGCGATGATGTCGACAAAACTTCCTCCGATCGCCAAATCGATGTTGTTCGGAATGCGAACATTTGTTATTGGATTGGCCTGTCGTAAAATCAGCCGATGCCCGCGTCAAGGGCGATGGCTGTCATGGCGGGGCATTCAGGCATGGCCAAGGTCGACAAGAAGACCACCGAGCACGCATCGGAAGCGAGCGCAAAAAATCCCAAGAACTACGTCGCCTCCGTCGGCAAGGCGTTTGCCGTGCTCAAGAGTTTCACTAGCGAGGCCTTCGAACTCACCCTGAGTGAGATTGCCGCACGCGCCGATCTCGATCGCGGAACCGCGTTCCGGCTGATCCAGACCCTGGTCGAGCTCGGCTATCTCCAGGCCGTGCCCCAGAGCCGACGGTTCCGCCTCGGCGTCGCCTGTCTCGACCTCGGCTACACTGTGCTGTCGCACGGATCCTTGCGCACCATCGTCGAGCCGCTGCTGCGCGACCTCGTGCCTGAGGTCGGCGATGCCGCCTCGCTCGGCATCCTCGACGGCGGCGACGTGGTCTATCTCGCCCGCGTCGGCGCCGGCCTCGACCGCCACAAGATGGACCGGCGGCCGGGCACGCGCATTCCCGCCTACAGCGCCGCGCTCGGCCATGTCATGCTGGCGCACCTGGCCCGCGACGAGCAGATCGCGCGGCTGGAGGCACGGCCCCGCGTAAAACTGTCGGAGCGAACGTTGACCGATCTCGATGCCCTACTCGCCCGGCTCGATCAGGTGAAGAAGAAGGGCCATGCCGTCTCCGACGGCGAGAACGCGTATGGCCTGCGTACGCTGGCAACGCCGATCTTCGACGCGCAAGGTCTCGTGATCGGCGGATTGAGCGTCACCGTCGATGCCATGCGCATGGACATGCCGTCGTTTCGCGACCAGGCCCTGCCGCGACTGATGCAGGCGACGACCAAGGTGCAGGATATCGCGATCAAGTCGGGGCTGTCGAGCTGACCGCGGTCGTTAGATCACGATGTGGTCGAAATCGGCGGCGATCCGGCTGTTCGGGAAGATCCTCGCCGCTTCGGTCAGGATCTCGTCGTCCTCGTAGCGCCCCGACATATGGGTCAGCACGAGCTGGCCGACGTTGTTCGCGGCCGCAAAGGACGCCGCCACCGCCGCGGTGAGATGGCCGTAATCGCGTGCGGTCGACGCGTCGCGATCGAGGAACGTCGCCTCGATCACCAACAAGTCGGCATCTGCAACGTATTGCGACAGTCCCTCGGTAGTCTCGGTGTCGCCGATGACGACAAGCTTCTTGCCGCCGCTCGGAGGCCCCAGCACGTCCTCCGGATCGACGGTTCGGTCATCGATCACAACCGGCCGTCCCGCGGCGAGCCCTCCGCGCATGGGACCGTCGGGAACACCAAGCGCCGCGAGGCGATCGGACAGAAGATGACGGCGTGCGGGGCTTTGGAACGCGAAGCCAAAGCTGTCGGTGTCGCGATGGCGAACCGGAAAACAGTCGATGGTGAAGTCGCCGGCGTCGAGGACCTGTCCTTCGGCCAGCGGCGCGAACTCAACCGGGATCGGTGCCCTGCCCGCGCCCCACAGGCCTGCCAGCATGCGGATGACGAGGTCGAGCGTGCCCGGTCCGGCATGAACCGTCATCACCTCGGCGCTCTGGCGCAAGCCCAATGTCGAGAACAAGCCGGGGATGCCGAGCACGTGGTCGAGATGGCCGTGCGTCAGCAGGATGCGATCGAGCCGCCGGAAGCCTGCACCACTGCGCAGCAGCTGGCGCTGCGTGCCCTCGCCGCAATCGACCAGGATACGTCTGCCAGCGGCTTCCACGAGCAGCGCCGGATGGTTGCGTTCCGCGGAGGGAACGCTGGCGGAGGTGCCGAGAAATGTCAGGGCGAACATGGGCGTCAATTATCCAGCGGTTTGAAGCCGCCTTCAATCGACGGACGGCCTCACCGTCCCCAATGCCACGCAAGCAGCAGCGCGTACAGGCCCATCGAGGCGGCATAGAGCGCGGCGAGCAGCGCATAGCCCGCGATCTGGCGACTGATCGTCGCCTTCGGCGTGATCCACCAGTCCAATGCCTTGAAGGCGGCGGGCACCAGCCACCAGCCGAGCAGCTGGGTGCTGACGAGATTGCCGATGAAGAGCGACAGCCAGACCGGCACGCCATGACTGTCGATCAGAGGTCTGCTGATGAAGTAGCCCCAGAGATACACGACGGGATAGAGCACCAGCAGCACGATGAGATTGCTCTTCCAGATGAAGCCAGGCCCCTGCTCCGGTGCCTCAACCTTGCCGGCCGGAAACCAGAAATTGAACGTAGCTCGCCCGCTTCACGTTCATGCCGGCGTTGAAGCGCTCGCCGTCCTTCAGCAGCGTCTGGCGCAACGGCGAGTCGAGCCAGGTGTTGAGATTGGCATCGCTGTCGAACGACAGGATGATGATCCACTCGTCGTGCAGGCCCGGAATCGGCCGCTCGATCTTGTGGCGCAGGAATCCCCTGAATTCGGCTTCCGCGGCCTGGATGCGCTGCTGCCACTTAAGGAACGCATCCTCGAGCCCGTCGGGCACCTTGAAGGAGATCACGGCGGAGACCGCATTGTCGCGCTGAACGCCGGTGTCGGGCAGGATATGGACATCCTCCGAACCGACGAAGAAGCGCTGCACCTCTCCGATCAGCTTCGCCCGCACCTCGCTCTGGAGCCAGGCGCGTGCCGCGGCCGGGTTTGCGAAACGCAGGATGGTCACCCAATCGACATGCGCCGGCGGCTGCGGCGGCACCACCTCCTGGCTGAGGAAGCCGGGCCAGGTCTTGAGCGCCTCGCCGACCTCGCCGTTCCAGCGCGCGAACGCGGCGAAGCCATCGTCCGCGATACGGCGCTGGATGACGAGAGCGACCGGCTGGCTGGCCGTATCGGGAGATGCGCTCATGGGCAGCGGCTTCAGCTCTTCTTGTAGAGGCGCTTGCCCATCACCCAGGTCTCGTCGACGCAGCGGTCGTCGCCGACCATCATGACGGCGAACAGCATGTTCGCGGCCTCGTCGACCGTGCGCGGACCGGCACCGTCCGCAACCAGCGACTGGTGCCAGGGCTGCGCCAGCTGGCCAGCATTCGGATCGAGCGCGACGAAATCAGCCTCCTTGCCGGGCTCGAAGTTGCCGAGCTTGTCGTCGATATAGAGGCCTTCGGCACCGCCGAGCGTGACCGACCAGAAGCCGCGATAGGGCGAGAGCTTGTTGCGCTCGGCCTCGGCAAGATCCTTGCGCGCCGGATCGATGCTGCCGTCAAGCAGCGTGTTGTTGCACATGCCGACCTTATAGGCGTCGTCGAGCACGGCGATCATCGAGAAGCGATTGCCGCCGCCGACGTCGGTGCCGAACGACATCTTGACGCGATGCTCGGGATCGGTGGCGCGGCCGAGGCGGAACAGGCCGCTGCCGAGGAACAGGTTCGAGCATGGGCAGAACACCACCGCCGCGCCCTTCTTCGACATGCGGCGGAACTCGTTGTTCGAGAGATAGACGCCGTGACCGCCGGAAAATTTCGGACCGACCAGGTCGAATTTCTCGTAGACGCCGAGATAGTCCTGGCAGTCCGGATGCTCAACCAGCACGCCGGTGCATTCGGCCGGGTTCTCGGAGATGTGGGTGTTGACCCAGCAATCCGGATGCTCGTGCTTGAGGCGCTGGCACGCTTTCAGTAGCTCCGGCGAAGCGCCGAAGGCGAAACGGGGCGTGATGGCGTAGAGATTGCGGCCCTTGTTGTGATACTCTGCGATCAGCCGCTTGCTGTCGCGATAGAAGTTCTCGGGCGTGTCGATGAACTCGGCCGGCGCGTTGCGGTCGATGCCGGTGAGGCCCGCGATCACGCGCATGTTGCGTCTGCTGGCTTCCTCGAACAGCTCTTCGGTCGAGACCGGCGATGAGCTGGTGAAGGCCTGGCAGGTGGTGGTGCCGGCGGCTAGCAGTGCGTCGAGAAAACGCTTCACGCCCTCGCGCGCGTAGTTGCGATCCTTGTACTTGATCTCCTCGGGGTAGATCGACTTCTGCAGCCACGGCAGCAGCTGCTCGCCATAGGCGCCTAACACGCGGGTCTGCGGCAGATGGATGTGGCCGTCGATGAAGCCCGGCAGGATGATGCGGTCTTTGATATGGGTGACCTCGACGCCGGGATGCGCGGCGGCGACCTTGTCATAGGGACCGAACGCCTTGATCACGCCGTCCGTGACGATCATGAGGCCGTCCTGATGGAAGCGCGCGGCGGCCTGCTCGTTGCCGATGTGCTTCCAGGGATCGTCGACGAAGTCGAAAAACGTGCCGCGAATACCGACGGTGGTCATGAGGAGGTTCCTTCCTTAAGTCTGTGTGGCGTTGCGCGCCGAGGGCAGCGAGATCGCAAGCAGCGCGCCCGCGATGGCGCAGAGGCCGAGATAGAGCCAGCCGATCGGCGCCTGCGTCGATTCAGGCAGCACCGCCGCGATCGCCATGGCGCCGCTGACGGCGAGATAGCAGAGCGCGCTGATGAGGCCGCCGATCAGGCCGTGGTCGCGCTCGAACAGCCCGAGCGCCATGCCGTACATCATCGGGCACAGCACGCCGCAGCCGCCGAGCACCAGCGCGCCGCCGATCGTGATCGACGTAAAATTAAGGCCCACGGTCATGCCGGTCGCAGCGAGGACTGCGGCGCCGGCAAGGAACAGCGCGAAGGCGCCAAACCCCATGACGCGGGCCGGCATGAAGCGCGCGAAATGCGCGCAGCCGAGCTCGCCGGCCAGATTGACGCCGCCAAGGCCAAGCGCGACGAGGCCGTAGATGGCCGCCGAATAGCCGAGGCCGGTCTGGTAGAAGAACGGCGCAACGACGCCGAACGCGAGCTGCGCGCTTGCAGCGGCCGCAAACACCAGCACGAAAGCGAGGAAGCCCGGACGGACCAGAGCATCGCGAAGAATGCCGGCGGTGCGGCGTGGATCGAACGGCGCGCGGCGATCTGTGGGCAGCGTTTCGGGCAGAAGAAATACGACGATAGTGGCGACGATGGCCGCGGCGACCGCGATGACGACGAAGACGCCGCGCCACGAGGTCAGCTCGACGATGAAGCCGCCGGCGGCTGGCGCAAGCACTGGCGCAAGGCCCCAGGCAGCGCCGAGCAGACCAGAGATCGCGGTGAGCTCACGGCCGCGAAAGCAGTCAGCCGCCACCGCATAGGCGACGACGAGGCAGGTGCAGCCGCCGATGCCTTGCAGGAAGCGCAAGCTCAGCAGCAGCGAGGCGCTGGTGGCGAGCGCGCAGGCGATGCTCATCGCGATCAGTACCGACAGCCCTGCGAGCAGGACGTTACGGCGGCCGAGCGTATCGGAGGCGATACCGACGGGCACCAGCGCCAGGCTCATGCCGAGCATGTAGGCGGTGACGGTGTTCTGCATCGAGGCGGAATCGGTCGCGAGATCGACCACCATCTGCGGCAGGCCGGGCGTGTAGGCATCGAGCGGAATCTGGCTGAACGGCACGACGCACAGCAGGATCGGCACGATCCCACTTCTCGCGCGACCGGCGTCCGAAGCAAGTGCAGTCATGGCTTACGCCCCCTCGATGCCCGCGGGTCCCGTCTTTTCGTGCGCACAATGAGAGGCGACGATGCAGGTTGCGGATATTGACGCGCAGGAAGCTGCCAGAACTGTGTGTAAAAACTCTTAGGAGGTCCGCTTCAATGCGGACAGCAGCGAGGGCTCAAACCAGAAACGCGAAAACAACCCCATGCACAGTACAAATCATTGACGAATTTCGCCCCGAACGGCGCAAGCCGAGCCGGCGCCGACCTTTGACCCGTCGGGCAAAACAGGAGCATCATGCAACGCTCCCGATTTCGAAGTCGCCGCCGGACCGAACCATTAACCGTTCGGAAGGCATGGGCGTTTCGAGCACCAGCCGGCTTTCTGCAAGGCCCCGGTCAGAGCAGGAAACCCTCGAGATCTGCGAGGAACTGCCGCGGCGCTTGAAGCTGCGGCACGTGGGCGCAGCCTGGAATGACCTTGAGCTCGGCGCGCGGCAATCCGGCGGCGAGCTCACGCGACATTGGTGGCGGCGTCGCCTCGTCGTGCTCACCGACCAGAACGAGCACCGGGACCTTCACCGCGGCAAGCTCGCCGCGGAGATCGAGGCTTGCCAATGCATCGCATGCAGCGCGAAACACATCGGGATCCGTCCGCAGAAACGCTGCGCGACGATCCTGCATCAGCTCAGGATGCTGCTCCTGAAATTCGGGCGCGAACAGGCGCCGCATCGCGACGTCGGTGATGGCTTCCAATCCTTTCTCGCGCGACGCTTTCGCCATATTGCGAAAC
This sequence comes from Bradyrhizobium genosp. SA-4 str. CB756, assembly GCF_000473125.1. Classification (NCBI taxonomy): domain Bacteria; kingdom Pseudomonadati; phylum Pseudomonadota; class Alphaproteobacteria; order Hyphomicrobiales; family Nitrobacteraceae; genus Bradyrhizobium; species Bradyrhizobium genosp. SA-4. The sequence goes on from NZ_KI421499.1 coordinate 3,934,784, forward strand.
GCCTCGCGGCCGGGCTCCGAGAACGCCGCGCCGCTGTCGGCGAGAACAAGCTTGCTGGCGATTGCCGGATGCCGGATCGCCATCTGCAGCGCGACGAACCCGCCATAGCCATTGCCGAGCGCGATCGCCGGCGCGCCGCCGGCGGCATCGCGCACGGCCTCCGCCATCCGGTCGGCGACCGCCGCAAGGCCGCCTTCGACTGCCTGTGAGCGGCCAAAGCCCGGCAGCTCCGGCACGATGGTGCGGAAGCGCGTACGAAGCTCCGGCACGATCGCATCAAAGCTCGCGCGGTCCGACAACAGCGAGTGGAAGAGGAACAACGGCGGCCCCTCGCCCGATTGCGCGGCGTTGACGGTCCCGTTGGCAAGAAGCCTGTCCATATCCGGTCTTTCCTTCACTTGGTCGGCAGTTCACGTGCCTTTTCGCGCGCCCTGGAGGCCCTGATTGATAAATCAACTATCAGGGAATTCAAGCAATTAGCCCTTGACGTGAAATATCACGATTGAGATATTAACGCCAACGAGAGAGATCAAATCATGCTTTTGCGCGAAAATATCTACGATCGACTCAGGTCTGATATTTTAGCTTGTCGCCTTGCGCCGGGCGATGAAATGCGCGAGCAGGACCTCGCCGAGCGCTATGACGTGAGCCGGCAACCGGTCCGGGACGCGCTATTGCGGCTGCAGCGCGAGCACCTCGTGACGGTGCAGCCGCGCCAGGGCTACCGGGTCACGCCGATCTCGCTGTCCGATGCCCGCGACCTCCTGCGCTTCCGTCTTGCGCTGGAGCCGGCCTGCGTCGCCGAGGCGATCGAAAGCGCGCCCGACAGCGTCTTGAAGTCGCTCGACGAATTCCGCCGCTTCTCCGGCAATCACGAGGACTTCATCGCCTACAATCGCGGCTTCCACACCGCGCTGGCTCATGCCTCCGGCAATCGCCGCATGGCCACCGCGCTGTGCGACCTGATCGGCCAGGCCGACCGGCTGGTCCGTGTCAGCATCTCCAATCTGAAAGGCCATGACCCGGCGAAGCTCGTTGCCGAGCATGTCGCCCTGATCAACGCCATGCAGCGGCGCGAGACGCGAACCGCCGCGCGCATCATCAAGGCCCATATCGGGGCCACCGAAAAACGCGTTCTGCCGGCGCTCAAGCGTAACGCCGTCATCGTCGAAGAGAGGTCGTCATGAACATCCCGTCAAAACCCGCGTCGATCGACGTCGAAATCCACGGCAATTTCATCGATGGGCGTGAAGTCGAGGCCGGAGCCGGCGCGATGCTGGACGTCCGCAATCCCGCGACCGGCGACGTGATCGCGCGCATTCCCAATTCCACCGCCGAAGACATCGACCGTGCCATGAAAAGCGCGCGCGCCGCATTCGAAGGCAATGCCTGGGGCGGAATGGACACGCGTGCGCGGGCGAGGCTCGTCAACAAGCTCGCCGACGCGTTCGAGGCCAATCTCGACAGCCTGTACCGGCTGGAGACCCTCAACAATGGCCGCCCGGTCAACGAGACCCGCGCCCAGCTCTCCCGCCTGCCGGATTTCTTCCGCTACTTCGCCGGCCTCGCTTTGTCGCGCCGCGACTCCGTGATCCCCGTTGAGGGCGCCTATCTGAACTACACGCTTCGCACGCCGATCGGCATTGTCGCCAATTGCACGCCGTTCAATCATCCGCTGATGATCCTGTGCAAGTCGCTCGCCGTGGTGCTGGCGACCGGCTGCGTCACCGTGGTCAAGCCCTCCGAATACACGCCGCTGACGACCCTGAAGCTCGCGCAGATCTTCACCGAAGCAGGCCTGCCGCCCGGCGTCTTCAACATCGTTCTCGGCCTCGGCCAGAGCGCCGGCAAGATGCTGGCCGAACACGGCGACATCAACAAGCTGGTGCTGACCGGCGGCACCGAGGCCGGCCGCATCGCCGGCAGCGCGGCCGCAAAGGTGTTTGCGCATCAGACCATGGAGCTCGGCGGCAAGACGCCGGTGATGGTGTTCGACGATTTCGACGTCGATCGCGCCGTCAACTACGCCGCGTTTGGCGCCTTCATCGGTGCCGGACAGACCTGCGTCTGCGCCTCGCGCCATATCGTCCAGGCCTCGATCTACGACGAATTCGTCGAGAAGCTGCAGGCCAAGACCCGCACGATCCGCGTCGGCGATCCCTTCGATCCCAGCACCCAGATGGGTCCCGTGATCTCGGCCCGGCAGCGCGACCGCGTGCTCAGCTATGTGGGCTATGGTCACGCCGACGGTGCGCGTCTCGTCACCGGCGGCGTTGCGGCGAAGGTGCCGGGCCACGACAACGGCTATTTCGTCGAGCCGACGGTGTTCGCCGACGTCAAATCCGACATGCGGATCTTCCAGGAGGAAGTGTTCGGCCCGTTCACCTCGGTGACGCCGTTCAAGGACGAGGCCGATGCGCTGCGGCTTGCCAACGACTCGCCGTTTGGCCTGGCCGCTGCGATCCGCACCCGCGACGTCGCCCGCGCCCACCGCGTCGCGGCGTCGGTCAAGGCCGGCATCGTCTGGATCAACGATCATCACCGGCTCGACCCGGCCTCGCCCTGGGGCGGCGTCGACGATTCCGGCATCGGCCGCGAATGCGGCACCGAGAGCTTCAACGACCATTTCAACACCAAGAGCGTGATGGTCGCGACCCACGAGCAGCCGTTCGACTGGTACCGCGACACGGCCAACCAGAAGCGATTGAACTAGCAGAGACCAGGAGCGGCTGACCGCCCAGAGAAGGCGGGCCGCATCAACCAGAACAACAGTCAAGGGAGAGCGTATATGTCGACATCGGTGAACGCAGGCAGCCGTCTGGACCGGCTGCCGATCGGGCCATTCCATCGCCGCATCATGCTGCTGATCGGCATCGGCATGTTTTTCGACGGTTTTGACATCTACATCGCCGGGACCGTGCTCAGCGTGACGCTGAAGACGGGCTTTTCGACCCTCGCCCAGAACGCGGCGTTCATCTCGGCGACCTTCGTCGGCATGATGCTCGGATCGTTCGGCACCGGCTTCCTCGGCGATCGCTACGGCCGCCGCTTCACCTATCAGTTCAATTTGCTCCTCTTCGGCCTGGCCTCCCTCGCCGCCGCGTTCTCGCCGAACATGGCCTTCCTGATCGCCTGCCGCTTCGTGATGGGCGTTGGCTTAGGTGCGGAGAACGTCGTCGGCTATTCGACGATGACGGAATTCGTGCCCGCGCGCACCCGCGGCAAATGGCTCGGCTTCACCACCGTGTGCGTCGTCACCGGACTGCCCGTGGCGTTGCTCGTCGCATCCGTGTTGGTGCCGCAATTCGGCTGGCGTTCGATGTTCGTGCTCGGCGGCGTCGGCGCGCTCGTCGTCTGGTACATGCGCAAGTCGCTGCCGGAATCGCCGCGCTGGCTGGAAGCCGTCGGGCGCACCACTGAGGCGGAAGCGCTGATGCAGGCCATCGAGAAGGAGGCAGCGCAAGGCCAGCCCCTGCCTGCTCCCGCGCCTGTCACGTCAGTCCCCGTCGCCGCCGATCTCGGCACGCTGTTCACCGCACCCCTGCTGTCGCGGATGATCGTCGGCTCGGTCTGCCTGATCACGATCAACACCCTGCTGTACGGCTTCGTGACATGGCTGCCCGTGTTCTTCGTCAAGCAGGGCCTCTCGATCGCGACCTCGTTCGGCTATTCGCTGCTGATGGCGCTCGGCGCGCCGATCGGCTCGGCCATCGGCGCGCTGACCGCCGACCGCTGGGGCCGCAAGCCGACCATCATCGGCGCCTCGCTGATCACGGTGGCCTTGGGCATCCTCTACCCCATGATCTCGGACCCGATCCTGCTGCCGGCCGTGGGCTTCGCACTGACCGTGCCGATCTACGTCCTGGTCGCCCTGCTGTTCGGCATCTACATCCCCGAACTGTTTCCGACCGAGGTCCGCCTGCGCGCCTCCGGCATCGTCAACACGCTGGGGCGCGGCGCTACCATCGTCACGCCGTTCCTCGTGGTCTCGCTGTTCGAGACGCGGGGCGTCGCCGGCGTGATGGCGCTGATGATCGGCCTCCTGGTGGTGCAGATCATCACGGTCTGGTCGCTCGGCATCGAGCCCAGGCATCGCAGTCTCGAGGAGCTGAAGGCGGAGGAAACAGCTTCGCCGGTGCTGAAGGAAGCGTCCTGACTTCATCTCTCGGCGTCCTGGTGGCGCTGCACCTCCGCACACGAGGTCGTCATGCCCGGGCTTGTCCCGGGCATCCACGTTCTCCGTGCGCGCATAGCAAGACGTGGATGGCCGGGACAAGCCCGGCCATGACGCTGTGGAGCCGCCGGTGCCCCTTCGCAGCCCCGACCGGCGGGCAGGTCTGGCTCCCGTTGCACCCCTCCTCATTCTGCTCTTAACATTGGATGCTCGATACGCGATGCGATGCAATGGGAGCGCGTGATGACCGCAGATGCCGCTGACCTGAGCTACGGCTCAATCGGTACACTCGTCGGCGCCCTGCACGCCCGCAAGATTTCTGCGTCGGAGCTGCTCGAACACACGATCGCCCGCATCGAGGCGCTGGACGGGCCGATCAACGCGATCATCGTCCGCGATTTCGATCGGGCCAGAGACGCTGCGCGGGCCGCCGATGACGCGCTTGGACGCGGCGAGCGGCTGCCGCTGCTCGGCATCCCCGTAACCCTCAAAGAGCCATTCAACGTCGCCGGCTTGCCGACGACATGGGGCTTTCCGCATTTCAGGGATTTCAAGCCGGCCGAGGACGCCCTCCTCGTCTCGCGGCTGAAGGCGGCGGGCGCCGTCATCATCGGCAAGACCAACATCCCGATCGGCCTCAGGGATTTCCAGAGCTACAACGAGATCTACAGGGCGACCAACAATCCGTGGGACCTCGGCCGCTCGCCGGGCGGCTCCTCGGGCGGATGCGGGGCGGCGCTGGCCGCAGGGTTCGGTCCGCTCTCGATCGGCTCGGATATCGGCGGTTCGATCCGGGTGCCCTCGCATTTCTGCGGCGTGTTCGGACACAAGCCGAGCCTCGGCCTCGTCCCGTTGCGCGGATACAGCCTGCCACCGGCACCGCCTGTCCCCGGCCAGGGCGATCTCGCCGTCGTCGGGCCGATGGCGCGCACCGCTTCGGACCTTGCGTTATCGCTCGACGTGATTGCCGGCCCCGACGAGACGCGCGACGGGGTCGGCTACCGCCTCGCGCTGCCCGCCCCGCGGCACACCCAGCTCATGGATTTCAGGATCCTCGTGATCGACACCCATCCGCTGATGCCGACGGGCAACGCCGTGCGCTCAGCCATTGGACGATTGGCCGAGCGGCTCGAACGTTCGGGCGCACGCGTCGCGCGCGCGAGCGCCTCGCTGCCCGATCTCGCCGACTCCGCGCGGCTCTACATGAAGTTGCTCAACGGCGCGCGAAGCCCGCGCCTGACACCAGCCGCCCTCGCCGAGGCGCAAGAAGCTGCCGCGGCACTCGCGCCCGACGATCGCAGCCTGCAAGCCGAGCGCGCTCGCGGCTGGGGCATGACCCATCGCGATTGGCTGGCGGCGGACGCGGCGCGCCTGCAACTGCAGCAAAAGTGGCATCAGCTCTTCCGCGAGTTCGACGCGGTGATCTATCCGGCCGCCGCCGTACCGGCCTTTCCGCACGATCATTCCGAGCCGTTCGACGCGCGGAAGCTCGACATTGATGGCAAGCTCTACAACTATTCCGATGCGTGCTTCATCTGGGCCGATCCCGCCTCAACCTGCGGACTGCCGGCGACCGCCGTTCCGATCGAGCGCACGCCTTCGGGCCTGCCAATCGGCGTTCAGATCATCGGACCTTACCTGGAGGACCGCACGACGATTGCGCTGGCCGGACTGATCGAGCGCGAGTTCGGCGGCTTCGTGCCGCCGCCGGCGTTGCCGAGATAAATCAGGTTCGGTCGGCCGACTGCGCCTCGACCGCCTGCACCGCGACGCTCGCGACCTGCCGCAGCGCCTCGCGGTCCGCGCCTGAGGACGCCATCACGCCCATGCCGACGGAGACGGCCGAAACGTAGCGCGCGAGCGCGGCCGGATCTGACGTATCCTTGAGATCGCCCTCCGCCTTGGCGCGGACAAAGCGCTCGCGGAGCTGGTCCTCGTTCTGGGCGCGGCGCGCAGCGAGCTCGAAGGGGACGTTCTCGGAGCCGGTGCCGCAGGCAATCCCGCCCTGCACGAGCAGGCAGCCGGGCGGATTGGCGGGATCGGTCTGCTTGTCGGCAATGCCCATCAGCATCCGCTCGGCGACCGCGCGGGCGGTGGGTGCCGCAACCACCTCGTCCATCCAGACGCCGCGCAGTTTTGTGTAGCGGTCGAGCGCGGCCTTAAGCAGGCCTTCCTTGTTGCCGAAGCAGGCATAGAGGCTGGGGGGATTGATGCCCATGGCTTCGGTGAGCTGGGCAATGGTCGCGCCCTCATAGCCATGGCGCCAAAACACTTCCATCGCCTGGTCCAACGCCGTTTCGGCGTCGAATTCGCGGGGGCGTCCCATGCCCATGTGCCTGTCTCCTCGGATTTCACGTTCTGCCGGAGGCTTAACGCCAAATCCTATCTATTTGTTCTAGCTTTCTTTTCTCGGCGTCTTCCAATTGTCGCGGTATACGGCTACAATTTTCTTAGTGAATGGTACATAAGTATCTTGCACTGCGACATCCAGCTCCACATCTGTAGTGAACACTACATATCTGGAGCGCGCAAATGCATCCCTCGCAAAACTCCCCCCGCGCCGGCCGTTTCCGCCGCCTTCTTGGCGGCGTTGCGGTCGTGGGCGCCCTCGCCGTGGCCGGCTCGATCGCGACCGGCCACTACTTTCGCGCCGCGCAGGCGACCGCAACCGCGGCCGCGGCTGAGCAGGCCGTTTCCGTCACCGTCGCCATGATCGAACCAAAGCAGACCGTGCTTTGGGACGATTTCTCCGGCCGGCTCGAGGCCATCCAACGCGTCGAGCTTCGCCCGCGCGTCGCCGGCGCGATCCTGTCGACCAACTTCACCGAAGGCGCGCTGGTGAAGGCCGGCGATGTGCTGTTCAAGATCGATCCGGCGCCCTACGCCGCCGAGGTCGACAAGGCCGCCGCGCAGCTCGAGGCGGCCAAGGCCCGCGTGGTCTTCACCCAGAGCGAGCTCGAGCGCGGCGCGCAGCTGGTTGGCAACGCCGTGGTCACGCGGCGCGATTACGACCAGCGCGACAACGCCAATCGCGAAGCCATCGCCAATGTGAAGGCGGCCGAGGCCACGCTCCAGACTGCAAAGCTCAATCTCGACTACACCGAGGTGCGCGCGCCGGTGGACGGCCGCGTCGGCAAGTTCGAGATCACCGTCGGCAATCTCGTCGCCGCCGGCACCGCTTCGCCGGTGCTGACTTCGCTGGTCTCGGTCAATCCGATCTACGCCTCGTTCGATGCGGACGAAGAGGTGGTGCTGCGGGCGTTGAACTCGATCGCAGACAGCACGGGCCAGCGCGGCAAGCTCGACCAGATCCCGGTGGAGATGGCGACATCAGGCGGTCTTTCGGCGAAAGGTCACATCCAGCTCATCGACAACCAGGTCAACGGCCAGAGCGGCACCATCCGCGTCCGCGCGGTGTTCCCCAACGACGACGGGCGTCTGATCCCCGGCCAGTTCGCGCGCGTGCGCATGGGCCAGCCGAAGCAGCAGACGCTGGTGATGATCGACGAGCGTGCGATCGGCACCGACCAGGACAAGAAGTTCGTGATGGCGGTTGGTAACGACAGCCGCGCGGTCTACCAGCCGGTCACGCTTGGCGGGGCCGTCGATGGACTTCGTATCGTGACGTCGGGCCTGAAGCCCGGTGACCGCATCGTCGTCAACGGCTTGCAGCGCGTGCGTCCCGGCGCCCTACTCAAGACGGAGATCGCGGCGATGGGGGCGCGGGGGCAGCAGGCTTCCAACCACAGCAACCAGGACGTGGTGCAACGCTAGTTACGTCGTTTCGGGGCGCACGCAGCGCGAGCCCGGAATGACGACGTCACGAAACTCCGAGCACATCACCTCTGGATTCCGGGTTCGCGCGTCGCGCGCCCCGGAATGACGGCGGAGCTGTGCGGAGACGACCAAGATATTGCCCAGGGGCAAAGCCATGAATCTCTCAAAGTTCTTCATCGATCGTCCGATTTTCGCCGGCGTGCTGTCGGTGCTGATCTTCCTCGCCGGCCTGATCTCGCTGTTCGCGATGCCGATCTCGGAATACCCCGACGTCGTGCCGCCCTCCGTCGTGGTGCGCGCGACCTATCCGGGCGCCAATCCCAAGGTGATCGCGGAGACTGTCGCGACGCCGATCGAGGAGCAGATCAACGGCGTCGAGAACATGCTGTACATGTCGAGCCAGGCGACCACCGACGGCGCGATGACGCTGACGGTGACGTTCCGCCTTGGCACCGACCCCGACAAGGCGACGCAGCTGGTGCAGAACCGCGTGCAGCAGGCCGAGCCGCGCCTGCCCGCCGTGGTGCGCCAGCTCGGCATCATCACCAAGAAGTCGTCGCCCGACCTCACCATGGTGGTGCATCTGCTGTCGCCGAACGGCCGCTACGACATGACGTATTTGCGCAATTACGCGGTGCTCAACGTCAAGGATCGTCTCGCCCGGATCGACGGCGTCGGCGACGTCCAGCTCTATGGAGCCGGCGACTATTCGATGCGGGTCTGGGTCGATCCGCAGAAGGCGGCCGAGCATGGCCTCACCGCCAGCGATATCGTGAAAGCGATCCAGGCGCAGAACGTCGAGGCCGCCGCCGGCGTCGTCGGCTCCTCCCCCAACGTCAAAGGTATCGACCTGCAACTGTCGGTCAACGCCGAGGGACGTCTCGCCAACGAGGAGCAGTTCGGCGACATCGTGGTCAAGACCGGCTCGCGCGGCGAAGTGGTTCGTCTTCGCGACGTCGCGCGCATCGAGCTTGGCGCCTCCGAATACGGCCTGCGCTCGCTGCTCGACAACAAGCAGGCGGTGGCGATCCCGATCTTCCAGGCGCCTGGCTCCAACGCGCTGCAGATCTCCGACCATGTCCGCGCCACCATGGCCGAGATCAAGAAGAACATGCCGGAGGGCGTGTCCTACCAGATCGTCTACGATCCCACCCAGTTCGTGCGCTCCTCGATCGAGGCCGTGATCCACACGCTGCTGGAAGCGATCGCGCTGGTGGTGCTGGTGGTAATCCTGTTCCTGCAGACCTGGCGCGCCTCGATCATCCCCCTGCTCGCCGTGCCGGTCTCGATCGTCGGCACGTTTGCGGTGATGCACGTGTTCGGCTTCTCGATCAACGCCCTCAGCCTGTTCGGCCTCGTGCTCGCGATCGGCATCGTCGTCGACGACGCCATCGTCGTGGTCGAGAACGTCGAGCGCAACATCGAAGCCGGACTGTCGCCGCGCGATGCCACCTACCAGGCGATGCGCGAGGTCTCCGGCCCGATCATCGCCATCGCGATGGTGCTGATCGCAGTGTTCGTGCCGCTCGCCTTCATCTCCGGCCTGACCGGGCAGTTCTACAAGCAGTTTGCGCTGACGATTGCGATCTCGACCGTGATCTCCGCGGTCAACTCGCTGACCTTGTCGCCGGCGCTGTCGGCGCTGCTGCTCAAGGGCCACAACGAGCCGAAGGACAAGCTCACGATCATCATGGAGAAGAGCCTTGGCTGGTTCTTCCGCGGCTTCAACAAGGCGTTCACGCGCTCGTCGGAGAATTACAGCGGCACCGTCACCAAGGTGATCTCGGGCAAGGCCGCGGTGATGGGCCTCTATGTGCTGCTGGTCGGCCTCACCGCCTTCCTGTTCCAGCAGGTGCCGAGCGGCTTCGTGCCCGGTCAGGACAAGCAATATCTGGTCGGCTTCGCCCGCCTGCCCGACGGCGCCACGCTCGACCGAACCGAAGAGGTGATCCGCAAGATGAGCGACATCGCGCTGACCCAGCCCGGTGTCGAGAGCTCGGTGGCCTTCCCCGGCCTGTCGATCTCCGGCTTCACCAACTCCTCCAACGCCGGCATCGTGTTCTCGACGCTGAAACCGTTCGACGAGCGCAAGGATCCCTCGCTCAGCGGGCCCGCGATCGCGGCCGAGCTGAACAAGAAGTATGCAGGGATCCAGGAAGCCTTCATCGCCATGTTCCCGCCGCCGCCGGTCAACGGCCTCGGCACCATCGGCGGCTTCAAGCTGCAGATCGAGGACCGTGCTGGTCTCGGCTATGAGGCGCTGAACGAGGCGACCAACGCGTTCATGGCGGCGATGCAGAAGGCGCCGGAGATCGCCGGCGTGTTCTCGAGCTTCCAGGTCAACGTGCCCCAGCTGTTCGCCGACATCGACCGCACCAAGGCGCTGCAGCTCGGGGTACCCGTGACGGAAGTGTTCAACACGCTGCAGATTTACCTCGGCTCCTACTACGTCAACGACTTCAACAAGTTTGGCCGCACCTACTCCGTCTATGTCCAGGCCGATGCGCCGTTCCGCGCCCGTGCCGACGACATCAGGCAGCTCAAGGTGCGCTCGTCGTCCGGCGACATGGTGCCGCTGTCCGCACTGCTGAAAGTCCGCCAGAGCGCGGGGCCCGAACGTGCGATCCGCTACAACGGCTTCCTGTCCTCCGACATCAACGCGGCGGCCGCGCCCGGCTTCTCATCGGGCCAGGCCCAGGAGGCGGCGACGCGGATCGCGGCGGAGACGCTGCCGCCCGGCTTTGCCTTCGAATGGACCGACCTGACCTATCAGGAGTTCATCGCCGGCAATTCCGGCATCTGGGTATTCCCGCTGGCGATCCTGCTGGTGTTCCTGGTGCTGGCCGCGCTCTATGAGAGCCTGACCCTGCCGCTCTCGATCATCATGATCGTGCCGATGGGCCTCTTGGCTGCGATGTTCGGCGTCTGGATCTCCAAGGGCGACAACAACGTCTTCACCCAGATCGGGTTGATCGTGCTGGTCGGCCTGTCCGCCAAGAACGCGATCCTGATCGTCGAATTCGCGCGCGAGCTCGAATTCGCCGGCCGCACGCCGATCCGGGCCGCGATCGAGGCGAGCCGCCTGCGGCTTCGTCCGATCCTGATGACGTCGATGGCCTTCATCATGGGCGTCTTGCCGCTGGTGCTCTCGACCGGCGCGGGCTCGGAGATGCGGCGCGCCATGGGCGTTGCGGTGTTCTCCGGCATGATCGGCGTCACCGTGTTCGGCCTGTTCCTGACGCCGGTGTTTTATGTGCTGCTCAGAACCATCACCGGCAACAAGCCGCTGGTGCATCACGGCAGCGACATCAGCGCGGCACCGGTCCAGGGCATGAGCCACGAGGCCGGGCACTAGAGTGGAGCATGATCTTGTCGGAGAACCGCTCCACACTTCTCCGGATCATGCTCTAGATCAGGGAAATCCCTGACACGAGCAACAGAACGAGCACGGTCTTGCGAAAGACCGTCTCGTTGACCCGGTGGAAGGCGATCACGCCGAGCGCGGATCCCGCGAACAGCGCCGGCAGGCTGATCGCGAGATCGACGAAGACCTTCGACGACAGATCCTGGTGCCCGACCAGCAGCGCGATCGCGAACAGCTGCATCGCCGCGATGAAGGGCTGCACCAGGCCGCGCTGCTCACTCTTGGGCATGCCGCGCATGTCGCACCAGATCGTCGGGATCGCACCGGGCATCGCGGTGAGCCCGCCGACCAGCCCTCCCCCGAATCCGATCAGCGCGACCCAGTGGCGGCCGACCGCCTCGCCGGCCGTGACCAGCGTCGGCCGCAGCAGCATGTAGGCGGCATAGAGCGCGACGACGATGCCGAAACCGCGCCGGAGCAGATGCGTGTCCGCGGTCTGCAGCAGCGACACCGCAATGGGAACGCCGATCAATCCCCCGACGATCAGCAGCAGACTGCCCTCCCAGCGGATGCTGCGCCGGAGCGCCCACAGATTGGTCGCCTGCACGCCGATGCTGCACGCCATCATCAGCGGTACGGCTTCGAGCGGCTGAAACACCCGGAGCAGGATCGCGCCGGCGACCGCCGAGAACGCGAAGCCGGAGAGACCCGAGACGAAGGCACCGGCGAAGACGGCAACGCTGAGCAAGATCAGGGTCGTGAGGTCAGGCACAAGCCGTCCTCCGGTCAATCGTAGGGAATCTGCGAGACGGGAACGTCGGCGCTCTCGGAACAAACGGCCTGTTCACGGGGCAACGACACCTGCATGGCGCGGGCGTGAGAGCGTTCCAGCATCGCGAGCCCGATCAACTGGAGCGTGACGAGGGCCGCGGTCAGGGCGATCGCGACGATATTGGCGTTACGCGCGCTCGAACGTGGGGACGCCGGCGGCGTGCTCGCACGCATCAGATCCGTGGGCATCTTCTGAAATTTCCTTTTGATTGTTGACCGGAATGAATTGGTTCAAAGGCAATGTTTCGCGCGCCGGCTCCAGCAGGTGGCGATAGCGCCGCAGCGCACGCCGCGCCTCGATCTCGCGCTGCTCGCGGAATGCCGCGCCGATGCGGGCGACGATGTCGCGGAACCTGCCAACCCAAACCGCTGACGCCGTTCGCATGACAATCCCCCTCGACCAGCGCGACGTGAGCTGCTTCACACCGAGATCGAAGTGTCGAACAACAGCTCGCGTGACATCTCGTAGAAAAGAACGCAGCAAAGCGCGTCACCCGAACGAGTGAGGCGCGATAACTTTCTAATGATGGTCTGGCTTTGAACCTGATGCGAACTGCAGCGACACGCGCTACGCACGGATCATGCTTTGCGCGTCAGCGCACGAGCGGATTGGCGAATCCAGCCGCGAGCTTGACGAGATCGGCCTGACGCGAGACGCCGGTCTTGGCGAAGACGCGATGCAGATGCGTCTTCACGGTCGTCTCGGCGATCCCGAGCGCGGCCGCCGTCTCCGGCACGCCGCCGACCTCGACGACAGACTGCAGCACCTTGAGTTCCGCCGGCGTCAGATCGAAGGTGCGGTCAATCAGGTCGGCAGACGAGCGGCCGTCGAGTTCCGCCTTCCAGACGAACAAGGCACCGATCGCCGTCGTGCGCCCCACAACGCCCTCGCGCAGCAGCGACGGCAGCGCGATCACGTGCGCGACGTAGTATGATCCGTTGTCCGACGTCAGGGGAATCTTCCGATCGGCCGCCGCCGCGACGGCAACCTCCCCGGCGTCGCGGAAGATGTTGCGCAGGGCCAGATTGGCCTCGGACGATCTCGTCACGAGCCGGCCCGAAACGGTGCGCAGGACATCGTCGGCGGCCAGGATCGTCTCGGCAGCCGGATTGCAGTGGACGATATTGCAGGCCGCATCGAGCAGGATCACGCCGGCATTGAGGCGGTCGACGACGTCGGCGAGCGCGGTCGCATGCCGCTGCTTGCGCTCGATCGCGCGGTTGATCAGCAGCGCCCGGCTGGTGTGCGGGACCAGGAACTGCATGCGTGCGCGCTGGGCGGCATCGAGCATGTCCCTGCCCGGGATCACGGTCAGCAGCATCGGACACGGAGACTTCGACTGCTCCAGCACCACGTTGGCGACATCGACGCAGCCCTGCGGGCGCAGCCATTCCTGATAAAACCGCCCGCGGCGGTATTCGTCGAAATTCACGAGGTCGGGGATGTTGCGCACTTCGCCGTATTGTGGAAGCCGCGCAAGCGGATCGTATTGGGCGTAGGTCTCGGCATAGAGCTGGATGTAGTGCGGATCGACCCCGCAGTAATAATGCGTCGCGCCGGATTTGCTGACCGGGTCCTTGGAGATCAGACCGCAGGCCTGGCTGCCGATATATCCATTGAGCATGACCACGACATCGCTCCACAACTCCGGGTTGAGGCCGGCATCATAGATGCTCTCGATCAGCTCGGATTGTTTCGGAAGTCGGGACATCGGAACAGCTAGTGATCACAGATGAAGAAATGTTCGTCATGCCCGGCGGCTCCTGTGAGTCTGCCGCGGCAGCAAAAGGTTCAATTCCGGCAGTGATTTATTGATCAGTTGAGAAGCGGATTGGAAAATCCCGCGGCAAGCTTGACAAGGTCGGCCTGACGCGAAACGCCGGTCTTGGCGAAGACGCGATGCAGATGCGTCTTCGCAGTCGTCTCGGCGATACCGAGCGCGGCCGCCGTCTCCGGGATGCCGCCGACCTCGACGATGGACAGGAACACGCGCAGCTCGGCCGGCGTCAGGCCGAAGGTCCGCGCGATCAGCTCGCCACTGGATTGCGCGCCGAGCGACACCTTGCGCAACATCAGCGCACCGGCAGCGTCGCGGGCCCGGTCGCCGCCGTTGCGCAGCACGGAGGCGAGGGGCAGGATATGCGCGACATAGCGATCCCCGCTTGGCGAAAGCAAAGGGATCGCGTGGCCGCGTGCGATAGCGATCGCGACATCGCTGCGGCTCGCGAAGGCATTGCGCAGCGTCTGATTGGCCTCGGCACTGCCGGTCACGAGCTGGCCGGCAACGGATCGGACGACGTCGTCGGCCGCAAGCAGGGCATGGCCCGCAGAATTCGCATGCACCACGCGGCAGCAGCTATCGAGCAGGAAGATACCGGAGGCCAGATTGTCGAGGACGTCGGCCAGCGCCGTCGCCAATGTCAGCTTCGAATCGATGGCGCGGTTGACCAGCAGCGCGCGGCTGGCGTGCGGCACGATCAGCGCGAGGCGATGTTTCATCGCGGGATCCACCATGCGCCGGCCCGACAGCACCGTCATCATCACCGGGCAGCTCGCACTGGAACTATCGAGCACGACATTGGCCGCGTCGCTGCATCCCTGCGGCTGCATCCATTCCTGGTAAAAGCGCCCGCGCCGGTACTCCTCGAAATTGACGAGATCGGGGATGCTGACGATCCGGCCGTGCGGCGGCAGGACCGTCAGCGGATCGAACTTCGAATGCGTCTCCGAATAGAGGCGGATGTAGTGCGGGTCCGCCCCACAATAATAGTGCGTCACGCCGAACTTGCTCATCGAATCCTTGGAAAACAGCCCGCAGGCCTGGCCGCCGACGAAGTCGCGGATGCCGGCGACGACGTTGGTCCACATCGCGGGATCGAGCCCCGCGTCATAGATGGCCTCGACCAGTTCGGGCAGTTTCCGTGGTCCGTGCATGGCTCAAATTGGCATTGAATGGTCAATGCCCGGGAGCCTAGCACGACCACAGCATGCGGCGTCCTCCGATCGTAGGAGGTGCCGGCCGGGCGGATGGAGCCCGGCCGGCAGGGCGCCGCGTTCAAGCGCCAGGGCTGATGCCGGCTCAGAACGCGACGCGAACGCCCCCTTTCGCCGTGCCGCTGCGGCTCTGGTCGGACATCATCATGCCCTCGACCGCGCCGAACACGGAGACGTTGCGCGTGGTGCGGTAGTCGAAGCCGAAGCCCGCGACGGCGCCGACCGTAGAGCGGCTGCCGGGCGTGACGAAGGATAGGTTCTGCCCGAGCAGCACGGTGTTGATATTGGTGTCGCCGACGCGCTGGAGCGCGATCACCCCGCCATGAACATTGGCCTTGAGCTCGCCGCCGGCAAGGCTCGTCACGCGCGACAGATCCACCTCGCCACGCTCCTCAAAATCCTGAAGCGTGCGGCCACCGACCGACAGCCCTTGTGCCGAGCCGGTCTCGCTATAGCCGTCGAAGCGGCCTGCGACATAGCGCAGCCGCGCCGTCGGCGTCAGCAGATAGCCGTTGCCGATCTCGAGCTTATAGCCATAGGCAACTTCCGGGCTGACGTACCAGCCGCTGTAGCTTGCAGTGGCCGTCTCCATGCCGCCGACCGCGGCATTGTTCAGCACCATGCGGCGCGATTTGTTGTCGGCGTTGCCGCCCTGGATGGTGAAGTCGAAGAACTGCGCGGCCCATTCGAACCGGCTATAGGCGCCGGCGAACACGTAGTTGGTATCGACCGATTGCGAGTTGAGGTCGACCGAGAGGCCGCCCTGCCCGCCGCCGAGGAAGCCGCCGACGAGCCAGTTCGGCTGCACCTTGCGGTCGATGCCGATCGCGCCACCCCACGCCGTCGAAGTCGCGCGCAAGGTCGAGACCGTCTCGTCCTGGATGCGCTGGCCACCGAACGAGGTCGCCCAGACCGTGATCGGCGCCGGATCGGTCCAGAGGCTGTGCGGCGCCTTGGTGAACGGCCCGGCCTGCGCGCTCTCAGGCGCATAGGCCATCGCCATCATGTTGCTCCCGGCCGGCCCGGTGCCACCGTTCAACCTGCCCTGCACTAGCGAGGACACGCCGCCGGTGAAATCCATCAGCGCGCGGTCGGTCTGCGCCAGCGCGGTGGGATCGAGGGTTGCGAGGGCGCCGCCGGCAAAGACCTGCGGGCCATTGAAGCCTCCGCTCCCGACGTTGGTGTTGATGGTACCATTGAAGTTGACGAAGGTCGGGAGCTGGATACTCGTCAGCGACGAGACCCGGCTGCTCAGCGGAATGAAGTTGAGGTTGACGACGTCATGGCCGAAGCCGAAATCGACCACGCCGTTGATCTTCGAGCCCGGCAGCAGCGTCAGCGTGTCGGCCCGGTCGGAGAGCAGAATCGCCTTGCCGGCGGTGCCGGTGATCGTGCCGGAGTTCGTGATGTTCGATCCATCGCTCGACTGAATGCCGATCCCGGCGATGATCGTGCCGGAGTTGTTGACAGTCGCCTGGGTCGTCAGAATCCCGATGCCGTTGGTGGCGGAGGCCTGAAGCAGACCGGTGTTGGTCACGTTGGCGATGTTGGCGTTGACGGCTGTCTCCCTCCCGGTAATCGTGCCGGAATTGTTGACGTTGCCGACGATCGCATTGATACCGCGGTCACCTCCTGTGATGGTTCCCGCGTTGTCGAGATTGATCCTGATACCGGACAAGCCGAAACCATTCGCCGAGATCTGTCCCGTGTTCGTCGCGTTGATGGTCTCGGCAAAGACACCCGACGATCCGCCGGAGATGGCGCCGCTGTTGACCACATTTGCCGTCTTGGCTGCGTGGATGGCGAACTCGGTCCCGGTGATCGTTCCACTGTTGCGAACGGTCGCGTCCGCGGTATGCGCGACGATGGCATCGCCATTGCTGCCGTCGCCAGTGATGGTACCGGCATTGTCGACGACAACGGACGTGTTTCCGAACACCGCCACGTTATGCGCGATCACGGTGCCGCCGGCGAGGTTCGCCAGCTTTACGTTCTCGCCGTCGATGCCGGCCGAACCGCCGGCAATGGTCCCTGAATTGGTGACGGTCGCAAGGTTCGTGGCCGAGATCACGCCCGCCAGCGACGTCGTCGTGCGGATCAGGCCGGCATTGTTGATCGTGACGTTGCCCTTGCCGGTGGCTGGGTCGGCGTTCGCCGTAATGGTGTTAGCGGCCGCGGAAATCGTGCCGGAGGCTGTGTTGGTGAGATTGATATCGCCGGTCCGCGACACGATGGCATTGCCGCTCGACTGGATCAGCCCCGCATTGGCGACCGTCACGGACTGGTCCGCGATCACCGCGTTGGCGCCGTCGATGGTACCAGAGGCGAGATTCGACAGGCTGACGTTCTGGCCGGATATGCCGAACGCGTGACCGGCGATGCTGCCTGCGTTCACCACTGTCGCCAGACCGGAGGCCTGGATGGCGCCTCCGGTCGCCGCGATCTGGGTGATGACGCCGGAGCTGTCGTTGGCCAGGTTCAGGGTAATGCCGGTGACCCCGGCCGCATCTCCAAAGATCGTTCCTGTGTTCGAGATCAGGTTCACTGTGTCGCCGTTGATACCGACCGTGTCGGGCCCGACGCCGGAAATCGTGCCGGAATTCCTCACATTGGCGACAAACGCTTCGACGCCACTGCCGCGTCCGCCCGCCTCGCTCGCGATGGTGCCTGCGTTGGTGAGGTTGAGGGTTGAAGCGGTGATTGCGTGGAAACCGATGATCGTGGCTCCGCTGAGGTTCGAGATGGTCATATCGCCACCTGTAATACCAGCCGAGAACGTTCCCTCGATCTTGCCGGCGTTGACAATGACACCACCGTCGCCGGTCTGGAGGCCAAAGAACTTTCCGTGGACGGTCACCCCCGACCTGATGTCATAGGTATTGTTGTTGTCGCCGCGCGCGCCATAGCCCGTGCCGCCGCCCTGTTGGGTGTCGGTGTCAGTTGCGCACACCACCGTTGCATTGCTGACCGGCGCGGTCGGCATGCAGGCCGCCATGGCGGGCTCGCTGATGAACACGGGCGCGGCCGGCAGCAAAAGCAGCAGCGATCGCCGCGCCAAATGCCATCGCGCAAGACCGTCCCCACCCGTCTCAATCATTTTCAGTCCCTCAGGTCACAGGCACGTTGTCAGCGACCTCCTCTGATCGGATGAGGCCGCTCTTGCGAATTTGGATTCGCTGATCGCCAACGTAGAAAGGGACGCCGGTTTCGACTTGGACGGTGACGACCGGGTTTCGGGCCAGGACGAACTGAAGGCGTTTCGCGCCGCACTGGTGCAGCGTTGCTACACCGTCGCCCGCGTGCTCATGCCTGGTCCCATCCCGCCTTCTCCGCACTCTCCGCCCAGACCGCGGCGCGGTAGATCTCGCGGCCGCCCTTGTCTCTCACGCGGATCCAGGCGTCGCGGTCGCGCAAATCATCGCGCCAGACGAAGAGATGGCTTGCCATCTCGTCGGCCACCACGAAGGTTGCCTCGGCGCATTCGAACACCATGCCGCCCGGGTCGATCTTCACGATATTGCCGACCAGAAGGTCGAAGAAAAAACGATGCATTCATTTACTCCAGCGAGCAGCGCGCGCGTTGCCAGGTCATGCGGCAATTGCCGCACCGGAGCCGCTGCAAAATGGTCATGACGTCGCGATCAAGGATCATGTCGAATCCCTTCTCCTGATTTGAAATCGGCAGGTGGCTGAATATTCAGTTGAGCGCGGTCACGGCACTTCGCCGCTCCTGACGTCGCTCGGCGTCGCGCCATAGGTCCGCCGGAAGCAGCGGTTGAAATAGGAGAGATCGCCGAAGCCGACATCGTAGGCGATCGAGCTCACGGTACGCTCGGCGTATTCGGGCTCGCGCAACATGCGATGGGCGCGCTTGACGCGCTGCTCGGTCAGGAAGGAGGAGAACGTCTTGCCGTCGGCCTCGAACAGGCGCTGGAGATAGCGCGGCGTCACGCCGAGCTCCTGGGCCACCGCCGTCACCGACAGGTCCTGCCGCCAGCAATTGTTGGCGATCGAGACCTTCGCCTTCTGGAGCCTGGCGGCCTTGACGCCGCGCCGTCCGGCGAGCTCCCGCGTCTCACCGCTGGCGCCGAGAACGAGCGCCAGAAGATCGTGCAGATGCCCGACCGCGAGCTGGCGCAGTGCGGGCGTGTCGAACGCCTTCTCCCGCACCAGCGTCATCGCGTAGTCGACCAGCAATCGAAGTCCGGTGGAGCTCTCCGGCATGATGCGCATCACGGCGTCATCGACGTCGACGATCATCGGCGCCAGCACGCGTCGCGGCACACGCAACGAGAAGCAGCTCCCCAGCGACAGCCGCTCGAACGTCGTGACGTCCTCCGCGCTGGTCAGGACGGCCTGTCCGGCGCGAAGCGCCAGATCGTGTCCCCGCTCGGATATTCCGAGAACGCCCGACCTGTTCACGATCAAAGCGAGGCTGTCGTCGCCATCGGCAACCAGCTGCCTGGTGCGGATGACCCGTGCTCCGCACAATCCGCCCATCAGCAACTGGGCCTCCGGCAGGATGTGCGAGGTGAAGCTCGCCGCGGCCGGCTTGCCGTTCCTTGCCTCGACCTCCGCCTTCAACACCCCGCGACAGTAGAAATCGCGAAGCAGCGGGATGCGCTCGTTTTCAGGAATTTCGATTGTTGAAACATTGAGAACCGAAAAATCAATATGGCTGTTCACTGCAATCTCTCCAACGACGAAGCAGGCCCGGCCGCATGCTGTCGCCGTCGCGGCACGTCCTCGCGGCGCTCGCTGCCCTTCGCATTCGCGAGCGCGATATACGAAAGGCCTAGATGATGCGCGTCCTGCAATCGGAGGACCCGAGGGCTTTGCTCATCACAATGGATTGAGATGGCGCCATGTGAGGACCGACGATGTGAAATGGCTCACACGTCGCCGCTCGTGCGACGTCCGAACGGCACGGCAAAGCCCGCGGCGATCTTCACCAGATCAGCCTGCCTGCCGGCGCCGGTCTTCTCGAACAGGCGGCCGAGATGCGTCTTCACCGTCGTCTCGGCGATTCCGAGCCTTGCTGCGATGTCGGGAACGCCTCCGATCTCGATGATAGCCATCAGCACGCGCAATTCGGACGGCGTCAGCCTGAAGGCCGCCGCGATCGCCTCGGTTGCGAGCAAAGGCACCATCGAGGCCGTTTGCACGAAGAGCGCTGTCGCCGCGATATCCCGCGGCTGGTTGCGTTCGCGCTTCAGCGAAAAAGCATGGATCAAGTGATGCTGGCCATCGACCGACGTCACGAGGTCGACCCGGCGACGTCCGCTCGGTTCAGTTCCGCCATTGCTTGCGACGTCGAACAGGCCGCGGAATATTTTGTCGGTCTGGGTGTTGCGCGCGACGATCCGGTCGCCGACCATTGCGAGCAGATTGCCATCGGCGAACAGCTGCCGGCACGCCGCGTTGGCGTGGACGACGCGCCCGTCGGCGTCGAGCAGGCAGATGGCGCTGCTGAGACCGTCGAGGACATCGGCGAGGTCGTCCACGGTGTGCGAGCGCGCCCCTATCCGCCGGCCCATGAGCCTGGAACGCTGGAGATGCGGCGCAAGCAGCCGCATGCGCTCGCGCATGGTGTCGTCGACGGGGCCACGGGACCGATGGCGCAGCACCTGCAAGATCGTGGTGCGCGCGCCCGACGCGTCGAGCGTGACGGCGGCGAGATCGATCGCATCCTGGGGCTCGAGCCATTCCCGGTAGAAGCTGGTCGCCACGAAATCCGAATGAGGCATGATGTCGGTCACGCCGGCGGTCTGCCCGACGGCAAGACCGGGATGGCGATCGAGTAACGGATCGAGTTCCACGTAGCGGTCGCGATAGAGCTGACGGAAGCGAGACTCCGTGCCGAAATGCTGATGGATCTCGATCGAGAGCCCGGCCGCATCCCGCGACAGGATCGTCGCTGCGAACCCTCCGACGAATTCTGCAACCTGCTCCAGCGCGGCGCTGCGCAGCGCAGGATCAATCGCCGCATCGTAGATGTCGCCGACCAGCGACGAGAACCGGCTCGCATGGACGATGGTCATCTGCCGGACGATGCGATCAGCGCACAGCCCCGGCGACGAAGGGGGCTCGCAATTCGGGAACCGGCGGAGCGAACGGGACGGTCAGGCGCCGCCCTCGAGGAGGGAAACAGACTGCAGCGAAATGCTGGAATATCGAACATCGTCCTTGCGTAACGTCAACCGCAGGATGCGGCTTGGACGTTTTCACCAAAGACTAGGATTAATGCGAACAGCGATCGGGCTGTGTGCGATGAGTCACGCGACGCCGCGCGCAGGGTCTCGGGGCAACGATCAGGCCCCGGCGCCGTCTACATCAGCATCAACTCTGTAGGATGGGCAAAGGCGCATAGCGCCGTTCCCACGATCTCGGGCCGAATGCAAAATTGGTGGGCACGCTTGCGCTTTGCCCACCCTACGAGAGCGGCGCCTGACGCAACCTACTTCCGGTTCTCCTCGCAGAATTTCAGCGCGGCGAGCGCCTCGCCGGCCCGCGGGACCTGCATCTCGATGCTGTCGTCGTCATCGTCCTCGAAATCGAGCGTGAGGCGCTTGGCCTTCGAGAGCCGGTCCATGATCGACTGATCGTATTCGAAGATGCCGCGCACGGTGGTCTTGTCCATGACCTCCCACTTCGCCTTCTTCATGATGTCGGCATCGTCGGTGCCGACATCGGCCCGCAGGACCTCGCCGACCTTGTCCCATTCCCAGCCGTCGTAGATCATCACGATCACGATGGCCTTGTCGGAATAGGTGATGACGATGACGTAGTCGCGGTTCTCGTCGTCCTTGTCCTTGTAGCCGCGGCTCGCATTGCAATGCGTATCCTGCGTGCGCTTCTCGATGGTCCAGTCGCCGACCTTGGATTGTTGGCCAAGCACCGGGCTTGTGTTCAAGGCGGCCGCGCTCAGGACCCCTGCGAGCATTCCGGCCGCGAAAAGCAATCGTTTCATGTCAGCCTCCCAGCGTGTTCCCCGCAAGGAGATGACCATCTCTCCCGGCGGCCCGCAAGGGTCTGACGTGGCCGACCAAGGCCGATGGCGAAAGGGGTGGCCTTACGCCCGCCGCGGCACGATCGCGATCGGGGTGAAGGTGTAAACCTCCTCGCCGTTCTGGTTGAACATGGTCCATTTCACCAGCGCAATGCCTTGCGGCTTCGACTTCGAGGGCGTCAGGCTCATGACCTCGCCGACCAGATGCAGGCGGTCGTTTGGCCGCACCGGCATGGTCCAGCGCAGGCCGTCGACCCCTGCGCCGATCAGCGGATGCGGGCCGAAGGGGCGGGTCTGGATGGCAAGGTTCATGGCGATCGCGGCGGTATGCCACCCTGATGCAGCGAGGCCCTTGAACAGGGTCGCCTTGGCGGCCTCGTGGTCGAGGTGCATCGGCTGCGGATCGAACTCGGCCGCAAAGCGCTTGATGTCGGCTTCGGTGACGTGAACTTCCGGCGATTTGAACCGCATTCCGATGGTGAGATCGTCGAACCACTCGACCTGCGCCATGATTTTGCCTCGCAATATGATGTGCCGCCCGCGACAGGCGCGCGGCTGAAGGATTGACCGGAAACGGGACATAGCGGCTCCGCGCCGCACAAGCCAGCCCGGGGGTTCCCCGCGAAACCCCTTTCCAAATGCGACGAAACACGCCTGAAACAGATGGCCGCTTAAGTGGTTGTCAAAATAAATACAGGGACGGCCACCATGCAATTCCTCATCGACCTGATCTATGACTATGCCTGCTGTCAGCACCTCGTCGCCCAGCCGCTGCGGGAGGACGAGCTATGATCGAGCTGATCTCCGCCATCCTCGCCCTTTGCAGCATCGGGGTCTTTGCAGCGCATGCGCTGGATGCCTACCGCACCACGCATTACTGACCGCCGCGCCCTCGCGGCGCTGGAGCTGACGTCGCCAAGACAACAAAACCGCAACAACCTAAAGCGCGATGACGATCTATCCTGATCTCATCGCGCTTTAGAATGGCCGCCGGTAGAAATGCTCCGAATGTGTCGCCGGCGGAAACCGGTTTGCGAGTGCGATCGCGCCCCTCTCGTCCGTCTCGAGCGCGATCTTCTGTGCCAGCATCACGTCGCCCGGCACCAGGAAGCCTGACGGGACGAAGCACCATCCCATCGTCGCGTGCCCGTCGCCGTCGATCTCGTGGACATTGGCGGCGGTGCCGTAATGGATGCGATAGGTCTTGCCGGTATCGCAGCCGGTCACATCGAAGTACCGGTGCTCCTCGAACTGCGCGCGCTGCTCCGGTGACAGCCATTCGGCCAGCAGCCGGCGACCGCGCGCGTCCGGCGTGTTCTCGCCGAAGAAGCGCCGATAGAGTTCGCGCAGCGCATGCAGACGCGCACGCGCCGGCGCGCGAAGCCAAACTGCCGCGATCATGAGCAGCTCAGATCAGCCGCCGACCAGGCGGGGATAGAACAGCGTTTCCTGCGCGGTCGGGTCGAATGATCGGATCCGGGTGACTTCGCCCGGCCCGGTCCGGAGGGCGGCGGTGAAGCCGGCTCCGGTCAGCTCCCGAAAGCGCCGTTCGGCTCGCGCCAGCGCTTCGGCATTGCCAGGATCAAACTCGTGGCGCGTATCGCCAGTCTGGTCCATCACGATCTGGGTTGCCATCGTTGAGTCTCCTCATGCCCAGCCCCGAACCTGATCAAAGCAAACGTCGTGCCGTCAGTTCCTGATGGCAACAACTTTCTCGCGTCGGCGCATCACGCCTTGCTGAGCAAGAGCCCTTTCGCGCGAGGTGGACGCCGGTTCGCGCGCCAAGAAAACGCATCAAAACAGAAATCTAAAGCTCTGTTCGCACGTGGTTTTGCTCAGCGCGAGGCCGCCGCCCCGCCCTCATCGATCTGCCGGCCCATCAGCGCGATCGCCTTCTGATAGACGCCGGCGGCATTCCAGGCCTCGATGGCCGCGAAATTCGGCTCGCCCGGCTGGTAACCGGCTCCCGCCCGCCAGCCATGGGCCCGAAGGAAATTCGCCGTCGAGTTCAGCGCGTTGGCGGCAACGTCGAGATTGCCGGTGCCATAGGCCAGGATGTTCTTGGGCATGAACTGGGTCTGGCCGACCTCGCCATGCATGGAGCCGCGGGTTGCCCCCGACAGCGTGCCGCGGTCGATCAGCTTCAGCGCGGCATAGAGCTGGTCGGTGAAGAATTCGGGACGGCGGCAGTCATAGGCCAGGGTCGCGATCGACGAGAGCATGTTCTGGTTGCCGCGCTGGCTGCCGAAGCCGGTCTCCATGCCCCAGATCGCGATCAAGGGCCCCGGCGGGACGCCATAGCGCTGCTGGATCGAGGCGAACAAGCCGGCCTGCGACTGCTTCAGCTGTCGCCCCCTGGCGACGATGGTGGTGGCGCCGCGCTTGGCGAGGAACTGGTCGAGCGACAGCGAGAAGCTGCGCTGGCCGCGGTCGGCCGCAATGGTGGCGCTGGCGTAATTGGTCTGCATCAGCGCCGAGATTGCGGTCTGGCCGATGCCCTTGCCTTGCGCCTCCGCGCTGAACTCGCGCTTCCAGGCTTCGAACCCCGCCGGCGAGCTGCCGCATTGCGCGGCTTCGGCGGCCGGTGCCAGAGAAAGAAGCAGCGCAGCAGCGCCGATCATGGCCGTCGCAACGGTCCTGGCCTTGGTCATTCTCGTTCCTCTCTCTCATGCGTGCGCGACCGGCTCGCGCGAGGGGCATGATCCTACGTCGGCCCTGATCGCTCAAGCCCCACGGGGCGCGACGGATGGCTTGACACCGAAGTGAACGCCTGGCCCTAGCCGCCCTTGTGAAGCAGGAAATCCACCATGATGCCCTGGTGCTGCTGGTACATGTCGGTGCCGGTCCCGGTCACGCAGCCGATCCGGCGGGCCGCCGCGATGAAGGGCGAGACCTCGGGCTTGGTGATGACGCAGCCACAATAGGAAGCCGGCGCGAGCCGCGCGACATCGGCCGGCAGGGGATCGCCCTCTTTCATCCCCGCCGGTGTCGCATTGGCGACAAAATCGAAGCCCGCGGGATTGCTGGTGCCGACCCGCACCGGCGCCTTGCCGAGGGCATTGAGCCGGCCGATCAGCGCATCGCGGCGTTCGGCCGCGCTGTCGTGAATGGCAAGCTCGCGCACGCCGGCCTCGACCAGCTCGAGTGCGATCGCCGAACCCGCGCCGCCGGCGCCGACGAGCAGCGCGCGCATGCCCGCCGGATTGATCCCCTTCGCCCGTGCCGAGCCGACGAAGCCGAGGCCGTCCACCATGTCGCCATGCCACGCACCGTCGGCGCGGCGACGCATCAGGTTCACGGTGCGCAGGAAATGTGCCCGCTCGGTCGCGCTGGCGCAGGCCTCATAGCAGCCGAATTTGTGCGGGATGGTCACGACGATGCCGTCGAGATTCTTCAGCCGCGTTGCGACCGAGAGGAAGTCGGGCAAATCGCCTGGGGTGACCTGAACCGGCATCAGGATGCCGTCATGCCCGCGTGCGGCGAAGGCGGCGCTCACGCCTTCGGGCGAGCGCACCTGCGCGATGGGATCGCCGACGATGACGTAGAGCCGCGTGGCGCCTGTCGGAGCCGGGATCATGCTGCTCAAGCCGCGACCTCGGATGTCAATTCCAGCCCGTCCAGATTGCCCTCCTTGCGCCATTTCTCGAGCAGCCGCAGGAACGCCACCGGCCCGCGCCAATATTGACTGTTTCGCGCCGCGATCGGATCGAACACGCCCTCGTTGTTGTAATAGCCGGGCGTGCATTCGGCGAGATAAGTCTGGCGCCCGAGCGCGGCCTTGACGACCTCCCCGACCCAGGCGTTCTCGGCCGCCAGCGTCGGCTCCAGCGTGCGCGCCTTGCGCTTGCGCGCTTCGGCGATGACATAGGCGATGTGCTGCGACTGCTCGTCGATGATGTGCGGGAAGTTGGCGCTCTGGCCGGCCTGCACCGTGACGATCAGGAAGCAGTTCGGAAAGCCGCGGCTGTAGAAGCCGTGCAAGGTCTTGACGCCGTCGCGCCAGCGCTCGGACAGGCTGATGCCGTCGCGGCCGTAGACCTCGAAGCCCATGCGGCGCGCGTAATCGGTGCCGACCTCGAAACCGCTGGCATAGATCAGGCAATCGAGCTCATAGGCCTTGCCATCGACAACGACGGCATTCTCGGTGATCCGCTCGACGCCCTGCCCTTTGGTGTCGATCAGATGCACATTGGGACGATTAAAAGTGTCGAGATATTCGTCGTGGAAGCACGGCCGCTTGCAGAACGCCTTGTACCAGGGCTTTAGCGCCGCGGCGGCCGCCTCGTCCTTCACGATGGCATCGACGCGCGCGCGGATCTCCTCCATCTTGCGATAGTCGGCCTGCTCGATCACCTTCAGGGCCTCCTCCAGCGAGGTCACCGGCTGCGGCTGGCGGCGCGGCGCCAGCAGGATCTCGCCAAGGAGACCCGTCCAGCCGTCCTGCACCAGGTCTCGCTCGAACGGCTCGCCCGAGATCACGGCGGTGAAATTGTCCATGCGCTCGCGTTGCCAGCCGGGCTTGAGGCTTTGCGCCCAGCTCTGATCCGTCGGCCGGTCGTCGCGCACGCCGATCGCCGATGGCGTGCGCTGGAAGACGTAGAGCTCCTTTGCCGAGCGGCCGAGATGCGGCACGCATTGCACGGCGGTGGCGCCGGTGCCGATGATGCCGACGCGCTTGTCGGCCAGACCGCTCAGGTCTCCCTCGGCGGTGCCGCCGGTATATCCATAATCCCAGCGGCTGGTGTGGAAGCTGTGGCCCCTGAAGGTCTCGATGCCCGGAATGCCCGGCAGCTTCGGGCGGCTCAGCGGGCCGCCGGCCAGAATGACGAAGCGCGCGCGGATGCGGTCGCCGCGATCGGTCTCGACCAGCCAGCGCGCCTCCTGCTCCTGCCATTCCATCCGCGAGATCACGGTCTGAAACAGCGCGCGCTCATAAAGCCCGAAGTGTCGGCCGATGCGGCGGGAGTGCTCGTAGATCTCCGGCGCCCGCGCATATTTGCGCACCGGCATGTAGCCGGTCTCTTCCAATAGCGGCAGATAGATGTAGCTCTCGGTGTCGCAGGCCGCACCGGGATAGCGATTCCAGTACCAAGTGCCGCCGAAATCGGCGGCCTTTTCCACGACGCGAAAATCATCGATGCCGGCCGCACGCAGACGCGCGCCGCACAAGAGACCACCGAAGCCACCGCCGACGATCAGAACTTCGGTTTGTTCGCTGACAGGCGCGCGCGCAAAACCGGGATCGGCCCAGGGATCGTCGAGATAGCGGCCGAACTCGCGTGTCACCTCGACGTACTGCGCCTTGCCTTCGCTGCGCAGACGGCGGTCGCGCTCGTCGCGATAGCGCGCACGAAGTGCGGAAATGTCGACCGTAGACTCGCCGGCTGTACCGGTCTTGTGTCTTTCCGCTGACATTGATCTCCTCCACGGCGGCTGCTGCTTCGCCGGCAGCGCGCATCACTTAGCCCTGAAAAAGTGACGCACGCAATCACGTCCCTCGTTTTTTGCGTGAACGCCGCGTGACGTTCCGCTAACTTTGCAGCACAAATCACAAGCCTATGCCATGCAACGACATGGCACTCCGGAGGGAAACGATGCAGGGATTGATGATGGACATGCCGCTGCTGATCAGCGGCCTGATCCAGTACGCCGCCGACTATCACGGCGAAGCCGAGATCGTCGCGCGCGAGATCGAGGGCGACATCCATCGCTATACCTATGCGGACGCGCATCCGCGCATCAAGCGCATGGCACTGGCGCTCGAGCGGCTCGGCATGAAGCAAGGCGACCGCGTCGGCACGCTGGCCTGGAATACCCACCGGCATTTCGAGATGTTCTATGCCGCGCCGGGGATGGGCTATGTGCTGCACACCGTCAACCCGCGGCTATTTCCCGAGCAGCTCGTCTACATCATCAACCACGCCGAGGACCGGCTGCTGTTCATCGACCGCGCCACGCTGCCGATCGTCGAGGCGATCGCGCCGCAGCTGACGACCATCGAGGCCTATGTGGTGATGTCGTCGCGCGAGCGCATGCCGGAGACGAAGCTCGCCAACGTGCATTGCTACGAGGAGCTGCTGGGACAAGAGAACGAGGCCGGCTTCGCCTGGCCGGAGTTCGACGAAAAATCCGCCTCCACCATCTGTTACACATCAGGGACGACGGGCAATCCGAAGGGCGTGATCTATTCGCACCGCGCCGCGATCCTGCAGACCATGACCTGCTGCAGTCTCGACTTTTTGCCGGGCCATGTCGAAGGCGTGCGCGAAGTCATGATGCCGATGGCGCCGCTGTTCCACGGCAA
Organism: Bradyrhizobium genosp. SA-4 str. CB756; assembly: GCF_000473125.1. Classification (NCBI taxonomy): domain Bacteria; kingdom Pseudomonadati; phylum Pseudomonadota; class Alphaproteobacteria; order Hyphomicrobiales; family Nitrobacteraceae; genus Bradyrhizobium; species Bradyrhizobium genosp. SA-4. Next base: position 3,963,238 of record NZ_KI421499.1, read on the forward strand.
TGGCTGGAACATGCCGTTCACTGCGCCTTACACGGGCTCCAAGCTGGTGCTGCCCGGCCGCAACTACGAGCCCGACAAGCTCTATGAATTGCTCGAAGGCGAGAAGGTCACGCTGTCCGCAGGCGTGCCGAGCTTCTGGCTGATCCTGCTCGACTGGCTCGGCCGCACCGGCAGCAAATTCTCCACCTTGCGCGCGACGCTGTCGTCGGGCTCGGCGCCGCCGCGCGCGATGGTCGAGAAGCTCAAGCGCGAGTACAACGTCGACTACATCCAGGCCTGGGGCATGACCGAGGCGCTGGGTTGCTCGATGCCGGGCTTGCGCCCAGGCTCGGAGCATCTCGGCGACAAGGAGAAGTTCGACCGCCGCCAGGTCTCGGGCCGCGCCTGCTTCGGCACGTCCTTGCGCATCGTTGACGATGCCGGCAATGAGCTGCCCCGCGACGGCAAGACCGTCGGCCATTTGCGCGCACGCGGTCCCTGGGTCGCCTCCGGCTACATGAAGCTCGACGAAGGGCTCGACCGCGACGGTTGGCTGATCACGGGCGACATGGCCGTGATCGACCCACAGGGCCACGTCACGCTGACGGACCGCTCCAAGGACGTGATCAAGTCCGGCGGCGAGTGGATCTCCTCGATCCAGCTCGAGGACATCGCCCTGTCGCATCCCGACGTGCTGCAAGCGGCCGTGGTCGCGATCGCACATGAGAAATGGCAGGAGCGCCCCCTGCTCCTCGTCGTCCGCAAGAAGGGCGCGACCGTCGACGGCAAGATGCTGCTCGACCACATGCGCCCGAAGATCGCGAGCTGGTGGCTGCCCGACGCCGTCGAATTCCTGGACGAATTCCCGATGACGGGCACCGGCAAGGTGCTGAAATCGGCGCTGCGCGAGAAGTTCAAAGAGTATCAGGTCGCCTGACGCGACCTACAATTGCGCAGCACGCTGCGCCGTCCGTCGATCAAGGAGACCTAAAATGCTCTACCCGATGTCGCCCAAAGTCGTCGAGCTCAAGCGCAAGCTCGAAAGCTTCATGGACCGCCACATCTACCCGAATGAGGAGCGGTTCTATCGCGAGGCCGAAGAGCTTGGGCCGTGGAAGGTCTATCCCGTCGTCGAGGAGCTGAAGCCGCTGGCGCGTGCGGAAGGCCTCTGGAATCTGTTCCTGCCGGAATCGCGCCACGGCGCGGGTCTGACCAATCTCGAATATGCCCCGCTCTGCGAAGTCATGGGCCGCTCGCATCTCGCGCCCGAAGTGTTCAACTGCTCGGCGCCCGACACCGGCAACATGGAGGTGCTGGAGCGCTACGGCAGCGAGAAGGACAAGGAGCGCTGGCTGAAGCCATTGCTATCAGGCGAAATCCGCTCCTGCTTCGCCATGACCGAGCCAGCGGTCGCCTCGTCCGATGCGACCAACATCGAGAGCTCGATCGTGCGCGACGGCGACCATTACGTCATCAACGGCCGCAAATGGTACACCACCAATGCGACCGACCCGCGCTGCAAGATCTGCATCTTCATGGGCAAGACCGATCCTGACAATCCGGATCGCCACAAGCAGCAATCCATGATCCTGGTGCCGATGGACACGCCTGGCATCGAGGTGAAACGGCCCCTGCCCGTGTTCGGCTTCTACGGCGTGCCCGATCGGGCCTCCGAGGTCGTCTTCACCAATGTCCGCGTGCCGAAGGAGAACATGCTGCTCGGCGAAGGCCGCGGCTTCGAGATCGCGCAGGGTCGGCTCGGCCCCGGCCGCATCCATCACTGCATGCGCCTGATCGGCCTTGCCGAACGCACGCTGGAGAAGATGTGCCGCCGCGTGCGCAGTCGTGTGGCCTTCGGCAAGCCGGTCTCCGAGCAGACCGTGACGCAGGAGCGTATCGCCGAAGCCCGCATCATGATCGAGCAGGCCCGGCTGCTGACGCTCAACGCCGCCTACGCCATGGACACCGTCGGCAACAAGGTGGCCAAGAGCGAGATCGCGATGATCAAGGTCGCGGTGCCTAACATGGCCTGTCAGATCATCGACTGGGCGATCCAGGCCCATGGCGGCGGCGGCACGTCGAACGATTTCGGCCTGACGCAAGCCTATGCGACCGCGCGCCTGCTGCGGCTTGCGGATGGGCCGGACGAGGTGCACCGGAACCAGATCGCAAGGTTCGAGCTGAAGAAATATTCGAACGCGTAAGCCGACGCTGGCGCGTCGATACCAGAGAATGCGCTAGAGGATCGTCGTCTAGTCGAATCTTGGCGGCTCCTGGATGGGCGAAGATACGTTCTGATTCGAAATCGCTTCGAGCATCGCTCCGAAAATGATGATCGGCAGATAGAACGCGAGCATGATTGTATTCCTCCTGCTGTGACAACTTGGGCCCGTAAGGCCAGGTTCCTCAAATTTGACGCTCGCCCGCCTCGGAACATTGTCGGTGCTTACCAAGCTACCGACGAACCCGAGTCGCAGGCCGGATCAAGAGCGCATCGCGTCAATCGCATGGGCGATCAGAACGACTGCGCTTGCGGCAATGAGAAACACAAACAACCAGCTCACGTCCGCCTCCGATCCCGGAAGTGAACGCGTTCATCCGTGCACAGTCAAAAACCATCGGTCTGGAACCGCTATTCTGCAGCTCGCTGATGCTTCGCCGCAACAATTGCATCTGCTATCGGCGCTATCGGCAGAACGCCAAAAGGAGCAACGTGCCGACGACACAGGCTGCTAGGATTAAAAACCAAACGCCCATGCAGTCTCCCCGACTCAACACACGCGAGTCAGGATTAGCCTTACGATTTGGGATTGAAATGCTTGTTGCCGGTTTTCCCCAGGGCCAAGCGCGATCATCTGCGCGCGCCGTTAGTCCAATACCTCCACCGTCGCCGAGCGGCCAGCTACCAGCGACAAGGCCTCAGGCACCGGATCGAGCGCAATCCGCACCGGGACGCGCTGGGCCAGCCGCACCCAGCTGAAGGTGGGATTGACGTTTGCGAGCAGGCTCGCGCCCTCCGCGCGGTCGCGGTCTTCGATACCGGCTGCGATGCTCTCGACGTGGCCGGTCAGCGTGGCCTTCTCGCCCATCAGGCGGACCTGCACCTTGTCGCCGACGCGGATGCGCGCGAGTTTTGTCTCTTCGAAATAACCTTCGACATGCAGCGTGTCGGTGTCGACCAGGGCCATCACACCCTTCCCGGCCGTGACGTAGGCGCCGGGGCGCAGGTCCATGTTGGTGATGACGCCGTTCACGGAGGCGTGGACCTCGCTGCGGTCGAGGTTGAGCTGCGCCACCGCACGGTCGGCGACAGCCTGATCGAACGCCGCCTTGGCCTGGAGCTGGGTGGCGAGCACCTGCTCCTGCTTCTGCTGCGAAACGGCGTCGGTCGTCAGGGTGCTGTAGCGCTTCAAATCGGCGTTGGCCTGGTCGAGCGTGGCCTGATGACCGGCGACCGACGCATCGGCCTGCCGCAGCGCCAGCGCGAAGCGCTCGCGGTCGATCCGGAACAGCACGTCGCCGCGACGCACCTTCTGGTTGTCCTTGACCAGCACCTCGGTCACGAAGCCGGAGACGTCAGGGGCAACCTGCACTACGTCGGCGCGGACGCGGCCGTCGCGGGTCCAGGGCGACTCCATATAGTAGACCCAGAGCTCGCGGCCGACGGCGAGCGCGGCGACGAGGACGATGACGGTGAGCGCGAGGCGACCAAGCCCGGCAAGATTTCCTTTCATGACAGATACTCCGAGAGATAGACGACGCCGCCGAGAAGGCAGACGAAAATCGCGAAATCGAACAGCGCGCGGTGCCACACCAGCCGGTACAGGTCGAAGCGCTGCATGAGGCGGCGCTGCACGGCACTCAGCACATAGGCGACGATGATCCACAGCAGCAACGCCGGCACCAGCACGCCGTAGATGTCGATCACATATCTCATGCCGCAACACTCTCGCCTGCGCGCGGCCGATAGGCCGGCGCGTCCGGAAACAGCCCGCGGCGGATGCCGACGAGGCCGATCAAGGCGTCCTCGCGGGCGCTGTCGTTGGGATCCTTGACGGCCTGGGCCAGTGCCAGATCGACATGCCGCAGCAACTTTGCAGGCATCCCCCCGCCGGCATAGCTGCGGCAGGCGGCAGCAAGCTGGTCGAGCATGTCGTCGATGACCGAGACGGTCGATATCGCGAGACCATAGCGGGCGCGACGAAGATCGATGATGTTCAGCCCGATGCGGAGCTGAACCAGGCTGTCGGTGTCGCGGCGATCGCTCTCGGAGAGGAAGGCGATGCGCTGCACCAGCAAGCCAAGACGGTGCAGCATCAGACCGGCGAATTCGGCGCGGTCGCGCTTGCCGCGGCGCTCGGCGGCAATTGCAATCGTCTTCCAGCTCGACAGCACCAGGCGGTTGGCGATCCACTCCGCGCCGACCCCGCGCGCAATCCGCGTCACGATCTCGGCGATGACGACGCCAATGAAGAAGGCGACGGCCGAGTTGGCGTAGGAGGCGAAATCCGCGCTGTAGGTAGACTGGATCGCAAGCAGGGTCGCGGTGTTGGCCGCGAGCGCCATGCCAGTTCCCGCGGTGGCGGGACGTCCGATCAGGAAGCCGTAGAGCAGGAACGTCGGCGCCAACGCGACGATCAGGACCTCGAGATGGGAGATCGCCGACACCAGTGCGAACAGATAGATCGCGACGACGACGATGGCGACCAGCGACCACAGGCCAAAGCTGCGGATGAAGCGAGCGGGCTCGTCCTGCGCGGCAAAGAACGAGCAGGCGACCGCCGCCATCATCGGCGCCGATGCGCCGTCGGGCCAGCCGGTGCCGATCCAGAACGCGCAGCAGATCAGGATCGCCGTGGCAGCACCTGCCGCCGACCACAGCGCGAGGCCGCGGTCCCTGTGGCGCACGGGCGCAGCGCCCGCCTCCGAATGAAAGGCGAGATCGAGCGTCGAAACATTGCGGCCATCGGCAATCGCCCCGGTCAGCGCGCGGCAATCGAGCGAGAGGTCGACCAGCTCGCGCAGCCGCAACAACAGGCTGGTGGTGATGATCCGCTCCCAGGAGGCGCTGTCATCAAGCACCGCCTGCCGCTCCGCGATCATGGCGCGGATGCGTTCCGCCGGCTGGCGCGCGCCGACGTCGCTCATGATCCATTGCGCGAGATCCTCCAGCAGGCGCTTCAGCTCGGGCTGCCGGCGCAACGCCTCCTCGCCCAGCGCCGCCAGCCGATCCTCCAGCGAGGCGATCACCGGCAGCAGCATCAGCATGCGCAGCCGGATTTCACCAAGGCCGGTCACGGCATTGCGATCGGTCAGCCGGTCATAGGCGAGATGCGTGGAGAGCGTGTCGATCTCGACGATGTCGGTCGCGAGCTTGAGACGCTTGCCCCGGCGCGTTTCGCTCGTTCCCTGCCGCAGCAGCACCGCCTGGCTCAGGCGTTGCGCATCCGACAGCCAGGTGTCGACCCGATGGGCGACGGCCGGCGCGACGCTGCGCGGGAAGACGATGGTGGAGACGAGGCTGGCGCAGATGATGCCGAGCGAAATCTCCTCGACCCGCGCCACGGCGATGTCGAAGATGGCGCCGGGCTCGGAGACCGAGGGAAAGCCGATCAAGGCGACCGTGTATCCGGCCAGCATGAAGACGTAGCTGCGCGGCGTGCCGTCGAGCAGAGACAAATAGAGGCAGAGCCCAACCCAGAGCGCGATCGCGAGGCACAGCAGTTCCGGCGCATCGATCAGGTTCGGCACCAGCGCCACCGTCATGGTCGCGCCGACCAGCGTGCCGATCACGCGGAAGAAGGCCTTCGAGCTGGTCGCACCCGCGAGCGGCTGCGAGGTGATGTAGACCGTCGCCATCGCCCAATAGGGCCGCGGCAGATCCATGGCCAGCGCAATGACGAGCGCCAGCATCGACGCCGCAAACGTCTTCAAAGCAAAAATCAGGTCCGCGTGGCGGACCAGGAACGGCTCATCTGCGCGCATGACTACTTCGCCTCTGGGCCTGTCTTGACGTCTTGCAGACGGCTGGCCCGCTGTTCGATGCGCTGAAGAGTTTCGAAGGTTATCGCAAGTTCCTCGAGCTCGATATCCCTCAGCAGGCTCGCCCGCACCCGGCGCAGCACGCGGTTGGTCTCCTCGACCTTGGCCGCGCCCGCTTTCGTCAGGTGGAGCGTTTTGGCACGGCGGTCGGTCGGATCCTCCCGGCGCTCGACCAGCCCTTCGGCCTGAAGCAGATCGATCAGGCGCACCAGCGACGGCCCCTCGATGCCGAGTTCGTCGGCGAGCACGCCCTGGCGAACATTCTCGCCCTGGCGCGACAGCACCAGCAGCGGGATCGCAGTCGCATAGGACAAGCCGTGCTCGGACAGCGCCAGGTCCGACTCGCGCCGCCACATCCGGCCGAGACGGGTGATGAGCCGGCCGATCTCGGCATGGATGAAGCCTTGCGAGGGTGCCATGCAAATTGGATAGGACACGAACTATTAGTTTGCAACTATATACCCCGCATTGCGGCGGCGATCACGCAGAAGCGAACGAGGACAGGCGCCATGGGACCGGGTTCCCCGGCACATGCAGCGGAGACGATGGCCGGACATAGCGCGCTGACGCTGGTCCCGACCTTCGTCGTCGTAGCGGTGGATGCCACCGGCATGGGCATCATCCTGCCGCTGCTGCCGTTCTATTCGCAGCGGCTCGGCGCCACGCCCTTCGTGCTCGGCGCGCTGATCTCGGTCTATGCGGTGTGCCAGCTCATTGCAGGGCCCGCAGTCGGCATGCTCTCGGACCGCTACGGCCGGCGGAAGGTGCTGGTGGTGAGCCAGATCGGGACACTGATCGGATTTGTCCTGCTCGCGCTCGCCGGCAATTTGACGCTGGTGTTTTTGGCCCGCATCATCGACGGCCTGACATCAGGCAACATCTCGGTCGCGCACGCCTATGCCGCCGAGCACAGCGCGCCGGCGACGCGCAAGCAGGCGCTCGGCATGACCAGCGGCGCGATTGGGACCGGGCTGCTGCTCGGCCCTGCGCTGTCGAGCTTCCTAGTGCATTACGGCCAGACCGCGCCGGTGTGGGCCGCGGCCGCGCTCTCGCTGGTCAGCATTTTTGCGACCATCGCCCTGCTCCCGCCGGATCATCCGGCGTCCGAGCCGCTCTACCAACACCGTGTGCCCGAGCCGACACTGACCCGCAGCCTGCTCGGCATGCGCTACGCCTGGCGGCTGCTTGGCCTTCTCATCGTGTTCTTCTTCGTCAACTCGATGTTCCTGTCGCAGATCGGCCTGTTCCTGTCGGCGCGGTTCTCCTGGGACGGACATGCCTTCGGCGCGCGCGAGCTTGGATGGATCTTTGCCTATGCCGGCTTCATCAACATGGTGGTCCAGGGCCTCTTGATCACCCGCGCCAACATCATCGCCTCCGATCGCTCGATCGTTATGGCGGCGTTCGCCTGCATGGGCCTCGGCTTTGCAGGCCTTGGGGCCGAGAACAATGTCGGCCTGCTCGCGGTCAACCTGACGCTGATCATCGTCGGCACCATGTTCGCGCGCAGCACGCTGACGGCGGAATTGTCGCGGTCGACCGCGATCAACCGCCAGGGCATGATCATGGGTCTCAACCAGTCGCTGATGTCAGGCGCAAACATCAGCGCCCCGCTGGTCAGCGGCGCGCTGATCGGTCACCGCCTGTTCGTGCCGTGGGCGCTGACGATGGCGGCGATCGCGGCGATCGGCGCGGCGCTGGCCGGCCAGCTGCTCGACACGCCGCGGACGCGGTAGGAACGTGGCAAAAGTCTTTCCCGCTGCGCATCCTTCGAGACGCCCGCCTTCGGCGGGCCCTCAGGATGAGGGCGGAGTGCGCGGCAGCAATCTCGACAAACCTAGCTGCCGCTCAGCCTCATCCCGAGGAGACCGCTGAAAGCGGTCGTCTCGAAGGACGAGGCGCTTGCTCGGACAGCGCCAGATCGGACCCGATAGCCCTCGCCTCACTTCACCACATACACGTCCGGATCGGCGCTTGAGCTCGGCGTCTTGAAAGCCTGGCGCAGGGCCGGCGACATCGGGACGTTGTAGTTGATGCCGTTCGGCGGCGTCGGCGATTCCAACCAGCGCTTGTAGAGCACTTCGATCTCCGGGCTGGCGTAGAGCTCGGCCGTGGCGCGATCGGCCAGCGCCTTGAACGGCGCATCCTCTCGCCGCAACATGATGCCGAAGGGCTCGGCCTTCGCAAACGTCTCCTCGCTGATCATGAACAGGGCCGGCTCCTTCGAGCGCGCAATGGCGACCGCGAGCTGGACGTCGTCGAGCGCGTAGGCCTGGGCACGGTCGGTTTCCAGCAGCAGGAACGCCTCAGCCTGGTCCACGGCCGGCATGATCTTGATGCCAAGATTGCGCTCGGTGTTGACCTTGGCAAGCTGGTTCAGGTTGACCGAGCCGGCCACGGCCGTGACCGCCTTGCCCTTGAGGTCGTCGATGGTGTTGATCTTGGCGGCCTTCTTGGCGGCGAACCGCGTTGCGCTCAGAAAATGCGTGTTGGTGAAGGCGACCTGCTTCTGGCGGTCGGCATTGTTGGTGGTTGCCGAGCAATGCAGGTCAAGCGTCCCGTTGACCATCAGCGGAATGCGGTTCGACGACGTCACGGCGACATAGTCGACGGCAATGTCGGGCATGGCGAGCTGCTTCTTCACCGCATCGACGATCTTGAGGCAGATGTCCATGGCAAACCCGACCGGCTTCTGGTTGCCGTCGAGATAGCTGAACGGAACCGAAGCCTCCTGATAGCCCAGCGTGATCTTCTTGGTCTCCTTGATCTTCTGGAGCGTGCCGGTGAGGTCCTCGGCTGAGGCTGCGCCTGCAAGGCATGTCAGGGCGAGGACAAGGGTGGGAAGACGCATCGGGGGCTCCTCAAGGGGGTCATCGGGCGCGTCAGTGCGCAGCCGCGCGTGTGATAACCCAGAGCCGGACCGATCACCAGACAAGGATCCGCCTATCAGCTATCGCGGTTTTATATCGGCCCGGCCGCGCGGAACGCCCTGCCCTAGTCGCAGGTGAGCTGCTGCTCGAACCAGCCGGATAGTCGCTCCGAAAGCGGCGGCCATATCCGCTGGAAATTCGTGTAGCGGCCGACATTGGCGCGGTACATCGCCCGCAACTCGTGCTCGATCGCGGGCAAGTCTACACCCGTGCAGACGCCGTCCCTCACGATCGTCTGGCCGCCGACGACGACCTCGTTGACCAGCGATGCATTGCCGCGTGCAAACAGCAGCGCCATGGGATCGACGGGCATGATCTGGTCGCGATCGAGCCGGTCGAGATCGATCACGACATAGTCGGCGGGGTTACCGGCGACGAGCTCTCCGCTCCCGGGTGCGCCGGTGGCGCGGCGACCATTGCGGATGGCGAGCGCAAACATCTCGGCCGGCGTCCAGGTCGGCTTGAAGCCGAGGCCGCCATGGACCAGCTGCACCAGCCGCATCTCGCGCAGGACGTCGTCGTCCTCGTCCAGCGCCAGCCCGTCGACGCCGACCGCGATGGAGCAGCCGCATCCGTGCGCGGCGGCGATCGGAGCGAGCCCCGAGCGCAAATGCATGTTCGAGCTGAAATTGGTGACGATGCGCGCGCCTGACGCCGCGATCATCTCTAGTTCGTCTGGCCGCGCGTGGATGCAATGCGCCAGCGTCAACCGCTCGGAGAGGAAGCCGATGTCACGCAGCCAGCGCACCATATCGGGAAAATTCTGATCGGCCCAGGCGCGCTGATAGACGGTCTCCAGCAGATGCATATGGATGCGGCGGCCGGTCAGTGCCGAACTCTGCGCCACCGCCTCCAGCAGCGGCTTCGAGCACCATTGCACGCCGGCGGGACCGAGCTGCACGTCCACCATCGGGCCGGCGATGGCGGCGGCAATCGCATCAGTCAGCTCGATATAGGCCTTCGGCGACATCGGCGCGCGGACGAAGAGGTCTTCGATGGTCTTGCGATCGTCGCCGGGAAGAGACGAGAGCACCGGCCCGGCATCACCGTACACGATCGGATTTTGGTCGCGCACTGCGATCGCAAAGGCCATGCGGATGCCGACGTCCGATGCCGCTCTCGCAACGGCGCTGGCTTCATCGAGCAAAGGCATTGTCCCGCTCGGGCGCGTATAATGCACCATCATGGCGGCGCAGCCGGCCTTGGCCGAGCGCGCCAGCGCAGACGCCGCGGTCAGATAGGGATCGACCGGCGTGCCGAGCACAGTCCGCAGGATCCAGCTTTCCAGGGGCATGCCGACCGCGCCGAAGGACGATGCGGTCGCCCGGGCATGGTCATGGGCGTTGACGAAGGCCGGAATGACGAAGGAGCGAGGGCCGCTGGCAGGCTCCGCTCCTTCCGAGATGCCGGTGATGAGGCCGCCGTCGTGCCGCAGCACGACATTGTCGCTGATAGCCTGGCCGGAGCCACGGAACAGGCTGGTTGCCGAGATCTCCGTGGCCATGACCGTCTCTCCGAAATATTCAGTTGGCAGTATACACCAACTCCCGCTCCGCGCGCGGCGGCAGGAATTCGCGGGAGAACACTTCCGCCGGCGTCGGCGCGCGGGCGAGCTGATAGCCCTCGACCACGATGCCGATGGCGCGCGTCATGCGGTCGTCCTTGATGTCGCCGATGCCGATCTCCTTCATCTCCGGCGAGACGATCAGCTTGTCGAAGGAATATTGCAGCCGGCGCTTCTCGACGGCGACGTCGATCAGATTGTCGTAATTGAGCGCCGCCTTCATGCCGGCATTCTGGTCCTTGGCCACCGCGATCGCGCCCTTGTTGATGGCGCGCACAAGGCCGGCCACCGCCTTCGGGTTGGACGCGATCAGCTTCTTGGAGACCATGACGCCGTTGGAATAGAGATCGAGGCCGTACTCACCGAACGAGAACCATTTGAAGTCCTTGTCGGGGTCCTGGCGGTTGAGCACGAGGTTGAAGTAGCTGGTGATGTTGAACACCAGCGCCGCGTCGATGTCGCCCTTGATCAGCATCGGCTCTTGCAGGTTGGGAGCCATGTTGGAGATCTTGATCTTCTCGCCGTCGAGCCCGTTCTTGCGCGTGAACACCGGCAGCAGCCGCGTCGTCGGCGTACCCTGCGCGCCGCCGAGCGTGTGGCCCTCGAAGTCCTTGATAGTGTTGATGCCGCTGGTCTTCTTGGCGACGATCGCGAATGGCGGCTGGTTCCACATCATGTAGACCATGACCGGCGCTTCCTGCGGCTTGGTCGAGGCGTTCTGGATGATGGCGTTGACGTCGCCGAACCCGGCGTCATAGGCGCCGGACATCACGCGCGTGACGGTCGCGCCGGAGCCCTCGCCCTGGTCGATGACGACGTTGAGGCCTTCCTCTTTGAAGAAGCCGTTGTCCTTGGCGTAGAAGAACGCGGCGTCGCTGCCTTGCGTCTTCCAGCCCAGCGTGAACTTGATCGTGGTGTCCTCAGCGGCGGCGACGCCTGTAGACAGGACCAACCCCAACAGCGCGACAGTTGCTTTTCTCAACATCGAGACCTCCTCAGCTTCGTTGCGTGACGGTTCAGGATTTCAGGTGGCGATGACGTCGTTCTTGCGCGTGGCCCAGCCGGTGACCTGCCCTTCGATCAGCGAGAACACCACGTAGAGCGCGACGCCGAGGCCGGCGAGCACGAACAGGCCGGCAAACACCAGCGGCACGTTGAAATTCGAGGACGCGGTCATCATGACGTTGCCGATGCCGCGGTTGGAGGCGACGGTCTCCGACAGCACCGCACCGACGAAGGCGTAGGAGATCGCGACCTTCAATGAGGCGAAGAAGAACGGCATGGTCCTGGGGAGGCCGACATTCCAGAGGATGTCGAGCTTGCTGGCGCCGAGCGCTTTCAAGACGTCCTCGAGCTCGGGCTCGGTGGTCGCCAGGCCCGTGGCGATATTGACGACGATGGGGAAGAAGCAGATCGACAGCGCGGTCAGCACCGCCGGCACGGTGCCGGAGCCGAACCACAGCACGAAGATCGGCACCACCGCGACCTTGGGGATCGAGGAGAAGCCGATCAGCAACGGATAGCAGGTGTCATAGGCCGTCTTGGACACGCCGATGATGGCGCCAAGGGCGACACCGAGCGCGACGCCAAGGACGAAGCCGAACATCGTGGTGGCAAGCGTCTGCACGATGTGCGGCCAGAGCACCGGAAAGCGCTGCACCAGCGTCACCAACACCTGCGAGGGCCGTGGCAGCACCAGATCCGACATGCCCGTCATCAGGCAGAACAATTCCCAGGCGACGAAGAACAGCACGATCAGCCCCGCCGACCACGCCTTCTGCCTGACATCGATCCCGAACATCAGCCTGCCCCCTGCGCAGCCGCGCTGCGCGCATCCTCGATGAAGGCGCGCAGCTTCTGGTTCAGCGCGACGAAATCCGGCTCGAACGTCATGGCGACGGTCCGCGGCCGCGCGAATTCGACGCGGCTGTCGTCGAGGATGCGGCCGGGGCGCGCGCTCATCACGCAGATGCGGCTGGCAAGGAAGCCGGCCTCGCGCAGATCGTGCGTCACCAGCAGCACGGTCGGCTTGTGCGTCATCCAGAGGTTCTGCAGGATCGCCCATAGCTCCTCGCGCGTGAACTGGTCCAGCGCACCGAAGGGCTCGTCGAGCAGCAGCATGCGCGGCTCGTGGATCAGCGCGCGGCAAAGATTGGCGCGCTGGAGCATGCCGCCGGAGAGCTGCCAGGGATAACGGTTGCCGAAGCCCTTGAGGCCGACCTGCTCCAATAGCGCGTTGGCCTTGTCGCGAAACTCGGTCTTGCGCAGCCTGCGGAAGTTGGAGCGAAACGGCTCGACGATCTTGAGCGGCAGCATGATGTTCCGCTCGATCGTCATCCACGGCAGCATGGTCGGGTTCTGGAAGGCCATGCCGACGCGCATCGCGCGCGCCGCGACCTCGCGGCCGCCAACAATGACGACGCCGCTGGTCGGCTGCACCAGGCCGCTGACCAGGCGCAAAATGGTCGATTTGCCGCATCCGGACGGACCGACCAGTGCGACAAACTCGCCGTCGGCGATCCGCAGGCTGGTCTTTGACAGAGCGGGCACGGCGCGGTCGCCGCGCCCGAAGGTCACGGTGGCCTCGGACAGCTCGATGGCGGTGGCGGCTGCAGCTTCGGGAACGGGCTGGCCGTCAAACTGGGCGTTGGGTTGCATGCGCATCACAGCCAAAGTGCATGCAAGCTGGGTGCCAATCGGCCGCCTCCGTAAAATCAATGATTTGACCAATCGAACCGCCGATCGGCCGGATTCGATTTGGGCAATCCGGGCGCCAAACTGCATGCAATTGGTGCGCTGGATTGGCGCAGGCCTGTGCTAAAGAGGAGCTTTCGACCCTTCCCCTCAAGGATTCGCCGATGGCGGCGCGCCCCACCAGCAAGACTTCCGAATCGTCCGACAAGGTCAGCGTGATCTGCCGCGCACTCAGGCGCGCAATCATCGAGCAGGCGCTCGAGCCCGGCGCCAAGCTGCCGGAGGATTCGCTCGGCGAGCGTTTCGGCGTCAGCCGCACCATTGCCCGCCATGCACTGGGGCAGCTCGCCGCCGAAGGTCTGGTCGAGCTGCGCCGCAACCGCATCGCGGTGGTGGCAACGCCAAGCTGGCAGGAGGCGCGCGATGCCTTCGATATCCGCATCGAGCTCGAGCGCCTTGTCGTGCGCCAGCTCGCGGGCAAGCTGACCAAGGCCCAGATCGCCGAGCTGAACGCCCATGTCGATGCCGAGGACCGCGCGCGCGGCGGCACGGATGCGGTCTCGATCCGGCTCGCCACTGAATTCCACATCCTGCTCGCGCAGATGACGAACAGCCCGATCCTGGTGCGCTATGTCAGCGAGGTCGCCTATCGCTGCTGCCTGACGCTGTCGCTCTACAGCCGGCCGCATTCGACCGAATGCGCCATCAACGAGCACCGCGCCATCATCTCGGCGCTCGCCAAGGGCGACGAGGCCAAGGTGATGGACTTGATGCATCATCACCTGGATTCCGTGGCCAATCGCGCGCTGGTCGCCCCCACCCCGCAACGCGGCCGCGATCTCCTCGACATCCTCGCGCCTTATGCCGACGAGGTGACGAGCGACCGCGTCGTCAAGCTGCAGAAGATTGCGAGAAGAAGCTAGGCCTCGATCCCGCGCTGAACCAGGATGCGCTCGGCGCTGTCGTTCCAGACGTCCATCTTGACGATCTGCCCGCCCCTCACGACGAAGCGATCGACATAGCGGTTGCCCTCGAACGGCGTGCCGTCCATCCACTCGCCATAGAGCGTGCCGACGCTGTAGACGACAGTCTCATCAGCGCCCGGGCAGACGTCGAACCGGTCCATCTTCTTCTTGACCCAGCGATAGCGCTTTGCGTTGAAGCCGGTCGGCCCGCGCGGATGATCGAACTCGCGCCCGCCGGTGAACGTGATCACCGTGCCCGGCTTCATATAGGCCGCAGCGGCATCGGGATCGGGTATCATCGAGGCCGTCAGATACGCCTCCACGATCTCGGCGTCAGTCATCGGGCGTTCGGCTTTGACGGGGGCGGACATGGCGGGTTTCTCCGGAGTGCCGGCATTCTACAATTCAGGCCTCAAAGTGCATGCACATTTTTTGGACAATTTGATGCCTCGATTGCACACAATCTGGAGCTGCCCGCTCCTCCAGCTTCCGCTAGGCTATCACAGCTGAATCCGCCGCCATGACCACCCAAGCCGCCTTCGACCTGATCTTCCGCAACGCGCTGTTGCGATCATCCGCCGCACCCGTCGATATCGGCGTGAAGGACGGCCGCATTGCCGCGATCGAGCCCCGGCTCGCCTGCGACGCCGTCGCAATCGACCTCGGCGGGCACCTGGCCCTGCCCGGCTTCGTCGACACCCACATCCATCTCGACAAGGCCTGCCTGCTTGGCCGCTGCGGGCACGATCACGGCAGCGTCTCGGAAGCCATCCGCGCCGTGGCCGGCATGAAGAAGGATTTTACCGTCGAGGACGTCTATGCGCGTGGCGCCCGCGTGCTCGAACGCGCCATCGTGCACGGCACGACCCGCATGCGCACGCATGTCGAGATCGACCCGCGCATCGGCCTCCGCGGCTTCGAGGCGGTCAAGGCGCTGAAGCGCGACTATGCCTGGGCGATCGACCTGGAGCTCTGCGTCTTCCCGCAGGAAGGCCTGACCAACGATCCCGGGGCCGAAGAGCTGCTGGTCCAGGCGCTGCGCGATGGCGGCGAAGCGATCGGCGGCTGCCCCTATATGGACACCGACCCGAACGCCCATCTCGCGCGCATCTTCGATCTTGCGCAGGATTTCGACGTCGACGTCGACCTCCATCTCGACTTCGACCTCGATCCCTCGTGGTGGCATCTCGACGAGGTCTGCCGGCAGACCGAGCGGCGCAACTATGGGGGACGCGTCGCGATCGGGCACGCCACAAAACTGTCGGCCTTGCCGCCGGAGCGGCTGAAGGCCGCCACCGCGCAACTGGCGAAAGCGGGCGTCGCCGTCACCGTACTGCCGGCGACCGACCTCTACCTCATGGGCCGCGAAGCCACCCACAACGCGCCGCGCGGGCTGACGCTGGCCCACAAGCTCGCCGGCGACGGCGTGCTGTGCTCGGTCGCGACCAACAACGTGCTCAATCCCTTCACGCCGTTCGGCGATGCCTCGCTGCTGCGGATGGCGAATTTCTACGCCAATGTCGCGCACGCCGCGGTCAGCGATTTCGACAC
Source organism: Bradyrhizobium genosp. SA-4 str. CB756 (assembly GCF_000473125.1). Lineage (NCBI taxonomy): Bacteria > Pseudomonadati > Pseudomonadota > Alphaproteobacteria > Hyphomicrobiales > Nitrobacteraceae > Bradyrhizobium > Bradyrhizobium genosp. SA-4. The sequence goes on from NZ_KI421499.1 coordinate 3,978,963, forward strand.
CTGCCTCGATCTCGTGACCGACCTGCCGGCGCGGCTAATGAATCTCGGCGATTACGGCATCAAGGTCGGCAATCCCGCCGATCTCGTCGTGCTCGACACGCAAGACAGCCGCTTCGCCATCGCCGAGCTGCCGGATGTCGTGATGGGGTTCAAGCGCGGCCGGCAGACGTTTGAACGGCAACGGCCGACGCTGTTCCGCCCCGGACGCTGAACGGCCATCGCCTTCCCGCATCTTGCGCCGTCCGCGGCGCTTGCGCGACTATCGCTACAATCAATCAACGGAGGAACCAAAATGGCCTTCGAAAAGATCTTCCTGAACGCGCGCTTCGACGGCGGATCTCGCCATCACATCGCGGTCAAGGACGGCCGTATCGCTGCGATAACGCCCGTCGATGAGAGTCCCGCCGCGAACGAGGCCATCGACCTCAACAACGCCCTCGTCGTTCCCGGCTTCGTCGAAGGCCACATCCATCTCGATACCAGCTTCTACGGCGATGCCTGGCGGCCCCACAAGCCGTGCACCAACGGTTTCGACGTGCATGAGCGCGTCGCCTTCCAGGCCGAGAACATGGCTGAGGCTGCGCCGATGGATGTGCGGGCGCGCAACCAGCTCGATCTCTGCATCGGACACGGCACCACGCAGATGCGCAGCCATGTCATGGTGGACGGTTCCGTCGGCCTCAAATCGCTCGAGACCATCTTGCGCGTGCGCGAGGAGTACCGCGACTTGATCGATATCCAGCTCGTCGCCTTTCCCCAGAGCGGCATTTTGGCGAGCCCGGGCACGCCGCAATTGCTGGACGAGGCCATCGGTCTCGGTGCTGATCTCGTCGGCGGGCTCGATCCCGCGAGTTTCGACCGCGACGTCGAGAAGCATCTCGACGTGGTGTTCGGCGTCGCGGGCAAGCATGGCGTAGATGTCGACATTCACCTGCACGACATGGGCACGCTCGGTGCCTTCGAGATCGAGCAGATCGCGGCGCGCACGCGCGCGCTCGGAATGGAAGGCCATGTTGCGGTCAGCCATGCCTATGGGCTCGGCGACATCTCAGCCGACCACCTCAAGAAGATGGCCGAGTTGCTCGCGCGCTCGGGCGTCGCGATCATGACGAACGCGCCGGGCGCGCGGCCGTTTCCACCGATCCTTGCCTTGCGCAATGCCGGCGTCACCGTCTTCAGCGGCAACGACAACATCCGGGATTCCTGGTGGCCCTATGGCGACGGCGACATGCTGCGCCGGGCGACCACGCTCGGCTATCGCTCCGGCTTCAATATCGACGAGGAGCTGCGCACCGCGTTCGATGTCATCACCGAAGCTGGTGCAAAGGCTCTCCGGCTTGCAGGCTATGGCCTGCGCGTCGGCGCCAAGGCCGATTTCGTCACGCTCAACGCCGGACACGTTCCCGAGGCCGTCGTCGCGGTGCCGCAAGGCCGCGCTGTTTACAAGGCAGGTATGCTCGTCGCGTCGAACGGTAAGATGGTCGGGAGACATCGATGATCGCTGGACCATTCGGGCCCGATTCACCGCCAATTCGCCCCGAAATCCCGGTCCCGCAAAATCCCGGACCGTAGCTGCCCGCGTTGCGAGGTCGGCCGCAGTGATCATACTGGGAGATGCGCACTGACCAACTGCGCTCTCCGGGGAAGTCATGGATTTGTTCAGCGCATTCGGCGGCATCGATTATCAGTCGATCCGGGCCAGCACGCCCGCCGAAGCGGCCATCAAGCGATTGAACGGCATCGGCGAAGTGCTGTCGGGCCTCGATATCTCGGCGATCCAGACCGAGAGCGACATGGCTCACGCGCTCTGGGCGCTCGATACGGCCGACAAATGCATTCGCATGATCCTGACCGAGTTCCGCGCCGAGCGCAGCACTGACGTCGTCCGCAAGGCCAAGAGCCTGATCGGCTTGATCGAGCAAGCGCGCGACGAAATTTCCGGCTATGGCGACGGCGGCAAGCCCCCGAGCCGAACGCGCGCGGTCAGCGCTTGATCTTGGCGAGGATGCGGTCTGCCTCGGTGCGCCAATCGGCGCTGCGGGCGAACTCCTTCGTTCCCTTCTTGCCGAACAGACCTTCATCGGCGAGATCGGCAATCCAGGCCTGACGCTCAGCCGTGCCCTGCGCCGACCACGGCGTCAGCCCCGCCTCGCGCACGGTTTCGGCGACCTCGCGCGCTTCCTCGGCCCGGCGGCGGCCGTGCTCGATCACGCGCTGGAAGAAATAGGCGCCCTGCTTCTCCCAATCGATGGCGGGAAAGGTTTCCCTAAGCGAGGCCAGCACCGCGTCCTCGACGCCATAGGCCCGCGCGGTGGTGAAGCTTTCGATGACCATGGCCTCGAGGCCCTTGATCATGATGCTGCGGCACATCTTGACGGCCGAGGACACGCCAAGCTTGTCGCTCGCGACCTTCGCGGCAAAGCCGATCGCGTTCAGGAGCGGCTCCAGCTCCTTCGCGCCGGGACCACCGAGCAACAGCGGCACCTTGATCCGGTACGGCGGCACCGAGGTCATCACGGCGCCCTCGACATAGCGTCCCGCGGCAGCGTCGATCAGCGCAGCGGCGCGCTGCGTGGCGCCGGGCGAGGCCGAATTGAAATCGAGAAACCACGTGCCCTGGTTGATCGCGGCCGCGCAGGCCTTTGCGACCGGAACGGCCTGGCTCGCGGTGACGGCGGAGATGATGAAATCGGATTTTGCAGTCAGCTCGGCGTGAGACGCCGCGAGCGTCACCCCGTGCTTCGCCGCATGCTCCGTCAGCGGCGCGCCGTGCTCGGTCCCGAGCTTGATGTCATAGGCTGCGACCTTGATGTCCTGCTGGCGCAAATCCTCGGCAAGGATGCGGCCGACCTCGCCATAGCCGACCAGCCCGATCTGCCACCGTTTCGGATCCGCCATCAGTTCAATCCTCGTGTCGTCTCGTCGAACAGTTCCTCGACCGCATAGCGGCGCGGGATCAGCGCCTGCTGGAATGCGTAGTCGACGATCAGCTCCAACGGTTTTCGGTTCGCCTCGATCCCGAACGGAACGAGGTCCGGTGTCGCCGCAGTGCCCATCTGCTGCTTGTTGCGCTTGAGCAGATCATAGACGCCCGCGACCACGTCGGGACGCGATTTCGCGAGCGGCTCGGTCACGACCACGAGATGATTGACCGGCACGACGCCGCGCCGCGCGTACCATTTGGCCGCTTCCGCGGAAGGATCGGGGAAGAGCGGCTTCAGCTTGGGATCGTTGGAGGTCTCGCCGAGGACGGCATCGAGCTCGCCGTCGATGAGCATCTGAAGGACCTTCTTGTCCTTCGGCGCACGCTCGGTGGTGTCGATATATTCGGCGACGTGCGGGTTCTCGAAGGTGACCCATTTGATCTTGTCGAGATTGACGCCGTAGTCGTTGGCGAGGATGCCCCTGATCCAGGCGCCGGTCGTGGTCGTAAACGAGCGGATGCCGACCCGCTTGCCTTCGAGATCGGACGGTCCGAGTGTTCCCTTCGCCGGATTGTAGAGCGCATAGGAATGCTGGAAGCGCCCCATCATGGTCGCCGGCAGCAGCACCAGCGGCTTGCCGTGCGCCTTCGCCATCAGAAAAGTGACGATCGCCATCTCGCAGACGTCGAACGCCTGCTCGCGCACCATCGGCTTGAACGCCGTATTGGTGGGTGTGTATTCAACGAAATCGAGGTCGAAGAGGTCGGAGCGGAGCTCGCCGCTCTTCACCGCTTTGACATGGGGATGACTGCCGAGCACGGCCTTCAGCTTGAGACGATCCATCCGCCCGCTCCGCTTCTCTTATCCGCTCAGACGTCCTCGGGATGGTCCACATAGACAAGGCCCGCCTTCGCCAAGGCCTCGCGCATGCTGTACATGTCGAGCCCCAGCTCACCCGAGGCGAGCCGCTTGCGCTTGCCGCCCTCGTCGGCGTTGCGCTTCTTCGCCTTCTCCGCGACCTCGGCGGCGTAACGCTTCGGCACCACGACGACACCGTCGTCATCGGCGACGATAATGTCGCCGGGATCGACGTTGACGCCGGCGCAGACCACGGGAACGTTGACCGAGCCGAGCGTCGCCTTGACCGTGCCCTTGGCCGAAACCGCACGCGACCACACCGGAAAGTTCATCTCGTGCAGCGCTTTGACGTCACGACAGCCAGCATCGATGACCAGCCCCTGCACGCCGCGCGCCTGGAGCGAGGTCGCCAGCAGCTCGCCGAACATGCCGTCGGTATTGTCGGTGGTGCAGCCGACGACGAGGATGTCGCCCTTCTTGCACTGCTCGACCGCGACATGGATCATCCAATTGTCGCCGGGCTGCGCCAGCACGGTGACAGCTGGACCGGCAATCGAGGCGCCCGCCCAGACGGGGCGCAGATACGGCTTCATCAGGCCGATGCGACCATAGGCCTCGTGCACAGTCGAGACGCCGTATTCCGCCATGCCGGCGGGATCGGCCCGCTCAATGTTGCGAACGACGACGGGCTTCATGCCAGCTCCTCCGCAACGGTCGGGAACAGGCGCTGATAGGCCTCGCCATAGGTCATGGGCACGCCGGTGTTGCGGCTGCCCTGGATGCCGCGGTTGAGCGCGACGCGCTCGTAATAGCCCCAGAGGTGCTTCTGCGCGGCCAGGATCTGGAACGCTTCGTACTTCTGCGTCCAGACCTCGTCGATCTTGAGTAGCAAGTCCGGCTTGTAGTTGCACTGCTCGGGCTGGTGCGGCTCGAACAGGAACACCGGCGGCGCGGAATATTTGTACTGCGCGCCGGGCTTGTGACCCATGGCCTGCGCGACCACGCGCGTCTCCTGGGCGAAATGCGCCGCGTTCGGATGGTCGAAATTATAGGGGTCTTCCAGTGCATGGGTCAGCACGAAGCTCGGATTGAGCTCGCGGTAGATGTCGACCATGCGGTCGAAATGCGCTTCCGTCAGCTTGAGCGGATAGTCGCCGCAATCGAAGAACTCGATCTCGGCCCCTAACAGCTTAGCGGCCCGCTCTGCCTCGTCCTTGCGGCCGGCCTTGACCGATTCCAGCGTCGCGCCCTTCTCCTTCCAGGCGAACTGACTCTCGCCGCGCTCGCCGAAGGACATGCAGACGATCTTCATGCGATAGCCCTTCTTCGCATGCAGCGCGATGGCGCCGCCGGCACGCCAAACGAAATCGCCGGGATGGGCGGTAACGACAAGACCTGTTTTCATGGGACAAACTCCCCTCTTCGTTCGTAAGCAGCATAGGCCGCCTGCCGCATGCAGGAAGCCAATTCATCAGGCCGCGACGGCCGCCGGTTCCTCGCCGTCGAGCACGCGCTTCAACCGCTCGCCGTCGAGCGCGCCTTCCCATTTGGCAATCGCGATGGTCGCAACCGCGTTCCCGATCAGATTGGTCGGCGTCAGTCCCTGCGACATCAGGCGGTGGATGCCGAGCACCAGCGCCACGCTCGTCACCGGGATGGAGCCTGTGGCCGAGAGCGTCGCCGCCAGCACGACGAAGGCGGCGCCTGCGATCCCCGCCGCGCCCTTGGAGGTCACGAGCAGGATCAGCAAGAGCTCGATCTGCTCGGCGAGTCCGAACGGCGTGTTGGTCGCCTGCGCGAGGAACACCGAGGCGGCGGCAAGATAGAGACAGGTGCCATCGAGATTGAAGGAATAGCCGGTCGGGATCACGAGCCCCACCACGCTCTTCTCGCAGCCGGCCTTCTCCAGCTTGGTCAGCATTCGCGGCAGCACCGTCTCGGACGACGTCGTGGCGATGCAGATCAGCAGCTCCTCCCAGATGTAGCGGATCAGCTTGAGCAGCGAGAAGCCGCACAAACGCGCGACGGGGCCGAGCGCCACGAAGATGAAGACCACGCAGGTCAGATAAAAACCGCCGAGCAGCTTGCCGAGCGAGGCCAGCGAGCCCACGCCGAACTTGCCGACGGTAAAGGCAATCGCGCCGAACGCGCCGATTGGCGCCGCCCACATCACGAAGCCGACCACCGCGAACACCATCTTGGCGGCGATGTCGATCAGGCTCACCAGCGGCGCGGCACGCTCGCCAAGCTGCACCAGCGCGAAGCCGCACAGCACGGAGATAAATAGCACCTGGAGGATGTTGCCTTCCGCGAAGGCACCGATGAACGTCGCGGGCACGATGTTGAGGAGAAACGGCACGAAGCCGATGGCGCCGGTCTGCTTGACGTAAGGCTCGATCGCGCTGGCATTGATGCTGGCGGGATCGATGTTCATGCCGACGCCGGGCCGGAGCAGGTTAACCGCGACGAGACCGATGATCAGCGCGATCGTCGTCATGATCTCGAAATAGATGATCGCCTTCACCGCGACGCGCCCGACGCGCGCCATGTCGGCCATATGGGCAATGCCGTGCACGACGGTGCAGAAGATGATCGGCGCGATCAGCATCCGGATCGCTTTGATGAAGGCATCCCCCAGCGGTTGCATCTTGGCGCCCGCCTCGGGGCTAACGATCCCAAGCGCGATGCCGGCCGCCATGGCGATGAGCACCTGGATCCAGAGCTCCTTCCACCAGGCGCGGCCGCGCGGCTTGTCGATCGCCATAGCGGTCATCGGTCGAACTCGAACAGGCGCGCGGGATTGTCGACGAGAATCTTCTGCTGGAACTCCGGCTCCGGCGCGAACAACGGAATCAGGTCGACGAGATCGCCGTCGTTCGGCATCACCTTGACGTTGGGATGCGGCCAGTCGGTGCCCCAGATGACGCGGTCGGGCGCGGTCTCGACGATCTTGCGCGCGAACGGCACCGCGTCGGTGAAGGGCGGGCCGGCCGAGGAGACACGTTCAGAGCCGCAGATCTTGACCCAGCACTTCTCGTCGCGCTGCATCAGCTCGATCAATATCTTGAAGGGAAGCTGATCAAGCCCCTCGGAGGCCTTCACCCGGCCCATATGGTCGATGGTGTAGCTCAGCGGCAGCCTCGTCAGCATGTCGGCATATTCAGGCAGGTCGATCGCATCGAAATGCAGATCGATGTGCCAGCCAAGCGGCGCGACCATCGCGATGATACGGTTGAACACGCGCTTGTCGGGGACGCCGCCGAGATGGCGGACGAAATTGAAGCGGCAGCCGCGGAAGCCGCCCTCGTGCAGCACCTGGAGCCCGCGCTCGGTGATCGTGTCGTCGATATTGGCGACCGCGCGATACGCGCCATTGCTTTGTGCGATCGCATCCAGCGCCACCGTGTTGTCGGTGCCGTGCACGCTGGCATTGACGATGACGGCGCGCTCGACGCCGAGCTTGGCGTGCAGCGCGCGAAAATCCTCAAGCGGCGCGTCCGGCGGCGTGTAGGAGCGATCTGGCGCGTAAGGATATTTCGAGCCCGGCCCGAAGATGTGGCAATGCGCATCGCACGACAGCTTCGGCAGCTTGAATTTTGGCGTGCGCGTGTTCGGATCGGGTGGCGGAATGGTGGGTGTGTACATCATCGTCGTCAGGTGAACTTGAATAGCCGAGCGGGGTTGTCGACCAGCAGCTTTTGCCGGACTTTCTCATCAAGCGCGTAGAGGGGAATGAGGTCGACGAGATCGCCGTCATTCGGCATGACCTTGACGTTCGGATGCGGCCAGTCGGTGCCCCAGATGACGCGATCGGGCGCATTTTCGATCAGCGCCTTCGCGAACGGCACAGCGTCGTGGAACGGCTTGCCGGCCGCGGATGCGCGCTCCAGGCCCGTGATCTTGACCCAGCACTTCTCGTCCTTCTTCTGGAGGTCGAGCAGCGCGGTGAAGCCGGGATCATCCAACCCCTTCCCCGCCTGCACCGTGCCCATGTGATCGATCACGTAAGGCGTCGGCAGCGCGGTGAGGATCGGCGCGAACTCGGGAATCGTGCCCGGCTCGAAATACACGTCGATATGCCAGCCGAGCTCCGCGACGCGATGCACGATGCGCTGGAACTTGTTCATGTCGCCGACGCCGCCGAGGCGCTTGAGGAAGGCGAAGCGGCAGCCGCAGATGCCGCCCTTGTCGAGCGCCGCCAGCTCCTTCTCGGTCATCTCGTCATTGACGTTGGCGATGCCCTTGTAGGCGCCCTCGCTCTGGGCGATGGCATCGGTGACGACGCGATTGTCGGTGCCATGCACGGTGGCATTGACGATGACACAGCGCTCGACGCCGATCTTCTCATGGAGGCTGCGGAACATCTCCAGCGGCGCATCGGCCGTGTTGTAGGGCCGCTTTTCCGCGAACGGATAACGCGAGGCCGGCCCGAAGATGTGGGTATGGCTGTCGCAGGACTTTGGCGGCAGCTTGAAGGAGGGCGTTTTGGGATTTGGGTCCGGCGGCGCGATGGTCGGCATCGCCTTCGGCTCGGTGCCTTGCGCGTTCACCTCCCCCGCAAGCGCCGCGCCGGCCAATCCGGTCAAGAGATGCAAGCACTCCCGCCTGTTCATATCCTAAAGCACCCAGTCACATGGACCGCTTGCGAGCGGAAACGCTGGATGCGCTCCCCTCAGCGGTCTCTTTCAAGTCTTGCTGCTTGCGACACTCCGCCGCCGTGCCGGCGCAGCCTGATCAAGCGCCGGTGCCTGGAACGCAGCGACGGTGGCTTGCACCAGTTGCTCGATCGCGCCCGCGGCATCGCTGCCGTCGGCCTCGCCGCGCGACAGGCGCGAGACGCGATCCGGCGTCACCAGCGAATAATAGAGTGCACCGAGCAGGAAGTGGCTGCGCCAGACGATGTCGGTGCGCGGAATGTGCGGCAGGCTCTCGTGGATCGCATCGATGAAGGCGTGGCTGGTGTCGTCGAAGGTCTGCGCGATGATCTTTCGCGCGACCTCGTTGCCTTCCGCCGACATCACGGCGCGCAGCCGCGTGAAGCGCGCGCCCCCGCCGGCGAGATCGCTGCCGGAGGTAAAGGCCGGCACCACATAGGCCCGCACGATCGCCTCGAGCCGATCCTGGAGATCGCGCACGCGTTTTGCGGCGGCGAGCAGCTCGGAACGGCGCAAATTCATCGCCCCGCAATGGCGCCGGTAGATTTCCAGCAGCAGGCCGTCCTTGGTCTTGAAATGATAGGTGACGCTGCCGGGATTGGCCCCGGCGGCCTGTGCGATGTCGCGCACCGAGACGGCGTTGAAGCCGTTGGTGGCGAACAGCTCCTCGGCCGCGGCGAGAATCGCCTCGCGCATGTTCGGCTTGCGGGCCGTTTCCTTGCTGGTGGGCTTGCGTACCATGTGATTTGTACTATCGTACAAAAGATCAGGTCTCGTCAACAAAAACCATGGGCAGGGTCCGGACGGCTCGGAGACCGCCGCCAGGCGCGCAAACGCCCTTAAGGAGTGCTGGGAATGCTGGGTTTGAACAAGACAATCGGCCGACTCGCGGTCGGTGCAGGCTTGCTGCTGGCTGCGAACGCCGCGCAGGCCGCCGACACTTATCCGAGCAAGCCGGTCCACATTCTCGTGCCCTATGCGGCCGGCGGTGCGGTCGACGTGCTCGCGCGCACGCTGGCCCAGGCGCTGGCGAAGACTTGGGGCCAGCAGCCTGTGATCGACAACCGTCCCGGCGCCGGCGGCATCGTCGCCTCGCAGGCGCTGACGCAGGCCGCGCCGGACGGCTACACGCTGATCCTGGTCGCCAGCGGCCATCCGCTCAACCAGTTTATCTATCCAAGCGTGCCCTACGACACGTTCAAGGATTTCACCGCGATCACCGAGGTCGCCTCCTCGCCGCTCGCGATCGTGGTGGCGAAGGACAGCCCCTACAAGACGCTCGGCGATCTCCTTGCCGCCGCCAAGAAGGAGCCGGACAAGCTCTCCTACGGCATGTCCGGCAACGGCACCTCCGCGCATCTCGCCGGCGAGCTGCTCAAACACATGTCCGGCACCAAGATCGTCGCGATCCCCTACAAGGGCGGCGCGCCGGCGCTGACCGCCGTGATCGCCGGCGAGATCCCCCTCAGCATCAACCCGCTTGCGGAAGCGATCGGCCAGCTCGAAGGCGGCCCGGTGCGCGCGCTCGCGGTGACCTCGGCCGAGCGCTCCAAGGCGCTGCCGAACGTCCCGACCGTCGCCGAGTCCGGTGTCCCCGGCTACGACGTCTCGGTCTGGTGGGGCGTGCTTGGACCGGCAAAGATGCCGCCGGAAATCGTGGCAAAGCTCGAGACCGATCTGAAGGCGGCGCTGCAGGATCCGAATGTGCTGTCGACGCTCGGCAAGATCGGTGCGGCCCCGGTCGGCTCCTCCGCCAAGGACTTTGACGCCTACATGCATGCGGAGGCGACCAAGTGGGAGCCGGTGCTGAAGGCCGCCGACATCCGCGCGCAGTGAGGTCTTCCGCATGAGGACCTCTTCTGTGCTATTTACGCGCACCGTCCTGCTCGCGGCGGCGATCATCGGTTTCATCGGCGCGCCCGCGCGCGCCGATGGCGAAGCAAAGCTGCTGGCGCCGAGCGGCACCTTGCGCGTCGGCATCTATCCGGGCAGCCCGACCTCGATGATCACAGATGCGAGCGGCAAGCCGCACGGCCTCGCCTATGATCTCGGCGGCGAGCTGGCCAAACGGCTCGGCGTCGGCGTCGACTATGTTCGGTTTCAGCGCGTCGCCGACATCGTGACCGCGATCCATGACGGCCAGGTTGATTTCACCGTGACCAACGCCACGCCGGCTCGCGCCAATGAGGTCAGCTTCAGCCAGCCGGTACTCTCGATCGAGCTCGGCTATCTCGTTCCCGCGAACTCGCCGATCAGAGAGATCAAGGATATCGACAAGCCAGGCGTGAAGATCGGCGTGACCAAGGGCTCGACCTCCGAGCGCACCCTGCCCGCCAGGTTCAAGAACGCGACCATCGTTCCCGCCGAGAGCGTCAAGGTCGCCATCGGCATGTTTGGCCGAGCCGAGATCGATCTCTACGCCACCAACAAGCCGACGCTGTTCGAAATGTCCGACCAGATGCCGGGCGCAAAGATCCTCGACGGCAATTGGGGCGCCGAGCATATGGCGATCGCGATCCCCAAAGGACGCGAGGCCGCGCTTCCCCTGCTCAATAGCTTCGTCGCGGAAGAGCAGTCATCCGGCGCGCTGGATACGATCCAGCAGCAGGCGGGCCTGCGCGGCACGATCAAGGTTCAATAACGGCCGCGCTTTCAATTGTGGGCGCTCGCCCGCATCTTCTCCGGCGCGGCGGGGCGCTGGAGCAATTCGATATCGTCGCCACCGCCCTGTGGGATCAGGATCGCGCGCTCGCGCGGCAGGGCTTCCGGCATCTCGTCGCGGATGAAGGCGATCAGCTTCTCCCGCATCTCGCAGCGCAGGTCCCAGGATTGCGGTGCGTTCCGTGCGCTGACCAGCGCGCGAAGCTCGATGGTGCGCGAATCTGCGTCGATCACCTGGAGATTGACCACCGCGCCGTCCCACAGCTTGGATTCCTTTACCGCACCCTCCAGCCAGCGCCGGATCCGCGGCACGTCGGCGCGATAATCGACATGGAGCGCGATCACGCCGATCAGGGACGCCGTGTCGCGGGTCCAGTTCTGGAACGGCTTTTCGATGAAATAGGACAACGGCACCACCATGCGCCGCCAGTCCCACAGCCGGATCACCACATAAGTGGCGGCGATATCCTCGACCCAGCCCCACTCGTTCTCGATGATCACCGCATCCTCGATGCGGATCGGCTGCGTGATCGCGATCTGCAAGCCTGCGATCAGGTTGCTGAGCAGCGGCCGCGCGGCGAGACCGACGATGATACCGGCGGCGCCGGCGGAGGCGAACAGGCTGACGCCGTACTGCCTGACCGAATCGAACGTCATCAGCGCGGTCGACACCGTGATGATGACGATGATGATGTCGGTGACGCGCTTGAACACCCGCACCTGAGTGACGTGCTTGCGTGCGACGAAATTCTCGGTGACGTCACGAAAGTTCTGCAGATAGCGCGCCGCGCTCATGTCGACGATCCGGATCGAGATCCAGCCGATCAGCGCGATGAAGGCGACCACGAACAGGCTGGTCAGCGGCATGCGGAACGCGTCGCTGAGTGGCGCGAGCGGCAGAACCAATGCGACGGCGGCGAGGCAAAGGGCCAGTTGGGCGGGCCCCGACGTGCGCTCGATGAACACGCTGATGAGAGGCAGGCGAGTTCCGAAGGCGCGGTTGAGCAGCCAGGCCGCGAATCGGTGGAACGACAGCGCAAGCAGGATGGCCCCGGCAACCAGGCCGAGACCGATGATCCATGAGGGAATCCACCCGAACATCTTATCGATGTCGGCCATGAGAGCCTGCCAATTCATTCACGTCCCCGGATTTGCATTCGCTGCTCGCCAACGCGTTCCGCCCGGCTTCGCTCCCCTGCCTCACGCAACGCAGCATTCTCCTGGTGCAACCGTGCCGAATTGCGCTAATTTGAGGCATACATGACCAGACGCACCGGCAGCGCCAATCTTCCTCTTCACACCGGGCGGGTTCCGCCGTGGCTGGCGAGCCGCATGGCCTCGCTCGGGGCGATCGTCACGCAGGCGATCGTGCTCCATTACGGGCGCGATGCATTCCTGCAGCGTCTATCGCATCCGTTCTGGTTCCAGTCTTTCGGCGCCGTGATGGGGATGGATTGGCACTCCTCGGGCATCACGACCTCGGTGATCGGCGCGCTGAAGCGCGGCCTCGGACCGCTCCAGGACGAGCTTGGCATCTATGTCTGCGGCGGCCGCGGCCAGCATTCGCGCAAGACACCGGACGAGCTGTTGCAGCTCGGCGATCGCGTCGGCTTCGACGGCGTGAGCCTCACCCGCGCCAGCCGCCTCGTGGCGAAAGTCGACAGCGCCGCGGTGCAGGACGGGTTTGACCTTTATCTGCACGGCTTCTTCGTCACGACCGACGGCAAATGGACGGTGGTGCAGCAGGGCATGAACGGCGACAAGCGCCAGGCCCGCCGCTATCACTGGCATTCCGAGGCGCTGAAGAGTTTTGTCGACGCGCCGCACAGCGCGATCGACGGGCCGCAGCAGGGCGAGATCGTCAACCTCACCGACCATCGCGCCGATATCTCGCGCACCGCGCAGCTCGAGCTGCTGAACGATCTCGGTCCGGATCGCATCCTCACCGAATTCGAGCGGCTCACTGGAACGGCGCCGGAGCCGGCACAGGCCATGCTGCCGCACCTGATCATGACTGATCATCACGATGTCAGGCCCAAGGACGTGTTCGCGCGGCGCCTGCATGGAACCCTCGCCGCCGCGGCCGAGCGCGGCCCGGTCGATTTCCCGGAGCTATTGCTAACACCCGGCGTCGGCGCGCGCACGGTGCGCTCGCTGGCGATGGTCGCCGAGGTCGTGCATGGCGCGCCCTATCGTTTCAGGGATCCCGCGCGCTTCTCGCTCGCCCATGGCGGCAAGGACCGGCATCCCTACCCCGTCCCGATCAAGGTCTATGACGAGACCATCCGTGTGCTGAAGGGCGCGATCCAGAACGCAAAGCTCGGGCGCGAGGAAGAGATGCAGGCGATCAAGCGCCTCGACGAGCAGGCGCGGCGGCTCGAGCGCACCGCGCGCGGGCCGTCGGTCGAAGCCTACATTGCCGGCGAGCGCGCGGCTTCGCCCCATCTCGACGGCCGCTCCGTGTTCGGCTGGGAGCGTGATCTTGCCGCCACAAAAAATCGGACCGGCTGAGGGCCGGTCCGCGAGGTCGTCGGTCGCGGAGGACACGACCGAAGTTGATCTTCTCAGGTCTCAGTCTTCATCATCGCTTCCGAGCCGGTTGGCAGAGTGATCCTGATATTGCTCGGTCTGGATCGACTTGCTGTCCATGCCGCGGATGTCGGAATGCTGCTTCTTGTCTCGGTTGGACAGCACCATGTTGTCGCCGATCTTCTCCTTGGGCACTTCGGCGAAGGCGCCGGTGCCGTCGCTCTTGCCGTGCATGCCGGACCTGAAATGCGTCTTGCTGCCATGTCCACTTGGCATTGATCTCTCCTCTTGCAGTGATCCGTCCGGCTCCTGGCGGATCATTTTCGCGGCTTCTGACCACCCTCGTTGGGGCCAGTGCCGCGCTCGCTGTCATCAGCGGCGCGCAATGCCTGATCCAGCTCGCGCGCATCGGGCGTGTCAGGCTTGCGCTCGAGAATGCGCATCTGCTGCTCGTGGGTTTTCTTGCCTTGCATCTACGGTCTCCGGCCTCTGCGGGGCGCGCCGCTGTGCGCGACGTCCTTGTCGATACCGCCTGCGAACGTCACGTCATTTTCGCGGTCGCCCTCGATCGTGTTCTCGCCGAGCGCATCCACGATATCGTCGGGCGATGCGCTCGCCATGTTTGCGCCCTTGGATCCGCCGATCAGCGGATTGTCGCGAAGATCCTTGCTCGTCGGTGCGTATAGTTTCGCGTGCTTGCTGCTCATGCCCGATTAGCCTCCGCCCTTGTCCGCGGGGTCGTGCCGGTGATGGGAATCGCGCTCGCCTCCGCCGCCGGACACGCGGCTGTGGCTGCGCTGCGGATCGTCAGGCGCGGGCTTCTTGACCTCCAGCGGCGCCTTCGCATTTTCATGCGAGGCGCCGGGTCCGCCCTGACGAATGCTGTTCGGTGTCTTGGTGGATGTCGACATCAGTGTCGCCCTCCTCAGCGGTCCTGCTGGTAGCCCTGATTGGTCGTGTTCTGCTTGATGTTGCCTTGCTGGCCCTGCTGGTCAGGATTTTGCGCGCGCTGCTGGCCATGCGCCGCCTGATCCGCGGCCGCCTGCTTGCTGTCGCCAGTTCCCTTCGTGCTTTGATTGGCTGGTGGAACGGGTGGCATCTTGCCAGTCATGGTGTGCCTCCGAGAGATGGGAAACCCTTGCGGCGGGTGGCACGGAACTCGTGCCGGACTTTCGTCGCCGCGAGGTCTCAGGACAACGATGGCCACCACACCCCGTTCCTGACGGATCGCACCACGCGAAGATTTCGAAAGAAGATTTCGAGAGAAGAAGCGTCAGCTCGCTTGAGCCAGGGAACGATCAACTGTCGCGGATGCCGCAGCCGTCACCTGTGTTCCCTCGGACTCGGCTGTGACCGGAAGTTTCGCAATCATGCGAATGCCGGGCCGCTTGCGCCAACGAATCGGCGATGGATCGACGGCAAGACCGAGCCGCGGCCAGCGCGTGAACAAGGCCTCGAGCGCGCAACTCGCCTCGATCCGCGCGAGCTGATGTCCGAGACAGAAATGAATTCCCGTGCCGAAGGACATATGGCGGTTCGGCTTGCGTTCGAGATCGAGCCGTTCCGGCTGGTCGTGCACTGCAGGGTCCATGTTCGCGGCGGCGAGCATGACCATGACGCGATCGCCCTTCTTCAGGCGCACGCCGTCAAGCTCGATGTCCCGCCGCACATAGCGCGGTTTTGAAAATTGCACGGGCGAGACGAAACGCAAGAACTCCTCGACGGCGAGGGCCGCGCGGGCCCAGTCCTGTTCCAGCCAATCACGCAAGCCGGGATTTCTCAGCAGCTCGTAGACCGAGCCGCTGATGAGATGCGTCGTTGTCTCCGAGCCCGCCGCCAGCAGCAGGAACACCATCGCCACCATTTCGTCCGGCGTGATCTGGCCGCCCTCGCGTTCGACCTGGACCAGCTCGGCAATCAGCCCCTCGCCGCCCTGCTCGCGCGCGATCTGCAACTGCTCCGCCAGATACGCGCGCATGTTGCGGAAGGCGAACAACAGGCGGACGAAGCTGACGACATTCGTCAGCGAGGACATCGCATTGGCCCAGGCGATGAATCTCGGGCGATCGGCCATGGGCAGGCCGAGCAGCTCCGAAATCACCGACAGTGGCAGGATGCGCGCATAGCGCTCGACGAGATCGGCCGGGCTTCCGGCCGCGAAAAGCTTTGACGCGAGATCGTCGGCAATGGCACGGATGCGCGGCTCCATCGCCACGATGGCGCGGCGGCGGAACGCCTCGTCGACGATGCTGCGCAGCCGCGTATGATCAGGCTCGTCCATCGTCAGCATGTTGTTGGCGATGGTGGTGACGAGTTTTGGCATCCACCAGCGGATGCCCGCGACGCCGCCGCCTTCCTTGCGCAGCGTGAAGGTCGCGCCGTCCTTCAGCACTTGGGCGGTTGCATCGTGCGTGGTCGTGATCCAGACGTCGCCGACCAGGGGAAAGCGCGTCGCGACCACGGGGCCCTGCCCGCGCAACGCGGCGATCGCCCTGGGCGGATCGCGAAAGAAGGCCTCGCTGGTGAAATCGAGGCGCGGTGTCATGGGATCACCGGGTTGGTTGGTGGCGCCTCAACCAGATGGGATGCGGGGCGGCCGGCGCAAGAGCCGGAAACCGCCTCGCGGGCGGGCGCGAGATGCCTATCCGCGCCCGGACGAGCGCTGGCCGGTCTTGCGCTGCTGCTGGTTGGTATAGGCGTCCCAATGGCTCCAGCTGCCGTTGCTGAGGCTTTGCAGATCGGTGCCGAGCGGACGGCGCGTGCGCTTGTCGTGATCGGCGATGACGCGCTCGGACTGCCCGATCTTGCGCTTGAGTTCCGCGATCGCCTTCTGGGTCTGCCCGTTCCGCTTCGAGGACGCGATCTCGCCCATCGTGAAGCGCGCGGTCTCGAGCGCCTTCAACTCGGCGCGGTTCTTCTTCAACTGGACCCGGTGCCAGGCGATGTTGCTGTCGCTGTCTGCAACCATGTGGGAACTCCGCTGATTCGTTCCCACAAGTGTATCAAGCGCCGAATCGACGGGGCAACGCCCGCGCCGCGGCGAAAATGCGGTCTTATTGAGCAGGAATTCCGAGTTTAGCGCTCTGCAAACGCCTTTTCGACCACGAACTGGGCCGGCTCGCCGTGATTGCCTTCGACGAAGCCGCGCTCGCCGAGCAGCACGCGGGTGTCCGCCACCAGCGCCGGACTGCCGCAGATCATGACGCGGTCGTGGGCGGCTTCCAGCCCCGGCAGGCCGATATCGCTGAACAGCTTGCCTGACGTGATGAGGTCGGTGATGCGGCCGCGGTTGCGGAAGGGATCGCGGGTCACGGTCGGGTAGTAGATCAGCTGCTCGCGGATGTACTCGCCGATCAGTTCATCCTTCGGCAGCGTCTCGGTGATCATCTCGCCATAGGCGAGCTCCTTCACGTGGCGGCAGCCGTGCAGCAGCACGACCTTCTCGAACCGCTCATAGGTCTCGGGGTCCTTGATCACGCTCAGGAACGGCGCGAGGCCCGTGCCGGTGCCGATGAGGTAGAGGTTGCGGCCCTCTTCCAGATTGTCGATGACGAGCGTGCCGGTGGCCTTGCGGCTGACGATGATCTCGTCGCCTTCCTTGAGGTGCTGGAGCCGCGAGGTCAGCGGTCCGTCCGGCACCTTGATCGAGAAGAATTCGAGGGTGTCCTCGTAATTGGCGCTGGCGACGCTGTAGGCCCGCAGCAACGGCTTCTCGCCGACCTTGAGCCCGATCATGGTGAATTCGCCGTTGCGGAAGCGGAAGGTCGGGCTGCGGGTGGTCTTGAAGGAGAACAGCGTGTCGGTCCAGTGGTGGACGCTCAGAACGCTTTCCTGATTGAAATTGCTCATCTCACCTTCCCTGTCGCGTCAATTGCGGTTTCCGAGGCGGGCAGCTATGCGTCGTTTGTACACGATCATTCGTATACTAATGAATAATCCTGCTTGATCCCGGGGTCAAGCCTGCCCAAGATCGCGAGCGTTGCAGTTAGGAATAAGGAGCCCTTCCATGGCGCATGACGCACTCCAGGCCACCGGACCCTCGAAGCTCGTGATCCGCAATATCGGCCTGATCCTGTCCGGCGCCCTGGAAAAGCCGATCCTGGACGGCGACACCATCGTCGCCGAGAACGGCAAGATCACCGCGATCGGCCGCTTCAAGGACCTCAATACGGAAGGCGCGACCACCATCGTCGATGCCAACGGCACGACGGTGACCCCCGGCCTGATCGACAGCCACGTCCACCCCGTCGCAGGCGACTGGACGCCGCGCCAGAACCAGATCAACTGGATCGACAGCTCGCTCCACGGCGGCATCACCACCATGATCTCGGCGGGTGAAGTGCACATGCCCGGCCGCCCTCGTGACGTCGTCGGCCTCAAGGCGATGGCGATCTTCGCCCAGCGCGCGTTCTGGACCTTGCGTCCGGGCGGCGTGAAGGTGCACGCCGGTGCGCCCGTGATCGAATGCGAGATGGTCGAGGAAGATTTCAAGGAAATGGCCGCCGCCGGCGTCAAGCTGCTCGGCGAGGTCGGCCTCGGCGGCGTGAAAGACGGCCCCACAGCGCGGAAAATGGTCGGCTGGGCGCGCAAATACGGCATCCAGAGCACGATCCACACCGGCGGTCCGTCGATCCCCGGCTCCGGCCTGATCGACAAGGACGTGGTGCTGGAGGCCGACACCGACGTGGTCGGTCACATCAATGGCGGCCACACTGCCCTGCCCGACGACCAGATCCGCTGCATCTGCGAGGGTTGCAAGCGCGGGCTCGAGATCGTTCACAACGGCAACGAGCGCTCGGCGCTCTACACGCTGCGCATTGCGCGCGAAATGAACGAGCTGCATCGCGTTATCCTCGGCACCGACGGGCCGGCCGGCTCCGGCGTGCAGCCGCTCGGCATTTTGCGCATGGTCTCGATGCTGTCGTCGATCGGCGAGTTGCCGGCCGAAATCGCATTCTGTCTCGCCACTGGCAATACCGCGCGGATGCGCGCGCTCGATTGCGGTCTCATCGAGGTCGGCCGCGCCGCCGATTTCGTCATCATGGACAAGGCGCAGCACTCGCCCGGCAAGAACATCCTGGAGAGCGTCCAGCTCGGCGACCTCCCCGGCATCGGCATGACCATCATCGACGGCATCGTGCGCACCCAGCGCAGCCGCAACACCCCGCCGGCCGGCCGGGTGCCGGAGGTGGTGGCGAAGTGACGGCACTTGCCGTCATTCCGGGGCGCGCGTCAGCGCGAACCCGGAATCTCGCGCGACAATCTCTGGATTCCGGGTTCACGCGCGATGCGCGTGCCCCGGAATGACGAGCACCTCACCTCGGTATCGTAGGGTGGGCAAAGCGAAGCGTGCCCACCACAGCGCCTGTGAAGTGAGAGATCGCGGGCACGGCGCTTTGTGCCTTTGCCCACCCTACGGCACCTACTTCACCGCAGCTTGTTCAACAGCCCCATCAGCGTTTCGCGCTCTTTCGCATCGAGCGGCGCCAACGTCTCGCGCGTGATCGCGAGTGCGTTCGGCGCAAGCTTCTCCGCCAGCTGCTGGCCGGCGCGCGTGAGACTCACCAAGAGCCGCCGGCCATCCTCGGGGTCCTGGCTCGTTTCGGTGAGGCCGCGCGCGGTCAGGCGGTCGATCACGCCCTTGATGGTCGCGACGTCCATTGCCGTCAGCCGACCGAGCTGGTTCTGCGAACACGCCCCGGTCTCGGCAAGCTTCGACAACGCCGCCCATTGCGTCGGCGTCAGGTTGGTGCCGATGTCGCGGGAGAAGATCGCGCTGTGGCGCTGCCAGACCTGGCGCAGGATGAAGCCGACCTGCTCGTCGAGCACGTAAGGCGACTTGGAAGGCGATTTGGCCGGCTTGACGCCCTTCTTCACCGCGACGCTTCTCGCCATCCCTTCCCCACCCCTCACAACGACAGATGCGCGTCGCGGATATCCGGACGCGCGTCGAGCTCGGCCATGGTGCCGCCGAAGCAGATGCGGCCGCGCTCGATGATATAGGCGCGATCGGAGATCAACCGCGCGAAATGCAAATTCTGCTCGGAGACGACGATGCTGACGCCCTCCTTCTTCATGGTCAGGATGGCATCGACCATCTGCTCCACGATCTTCGGCGACAGGCCTTCCGAGGGCTCGTCCAGCAGCACCAGCGACGGATTGCCCATCAGCGTGCGCGCGATGGTCAGCATCTGCTGCTCGCCACCGCTCATGCGGCCGCCCGGACGGTCCTTCATTTCGCCGAGATTGGGAAACAGCGCGAACAGCTTTTCGCGCGTCCAGTGCGGGGCGTTTGGCCGCTTCGGCTGACGGCCGACTTCGAGATTCTCCTCCACCGTCAAATCAGTGAAGATGCGCCGCTCCTCCGGCACATAGCCGAGCCCCTCGCGCACGATCTCATGCGTCGGCTTCGCCGAGACGTCCTTGCCCTCGAACATGATGCGGCCTGAGCGCTGCGCCACGAGGCCGACGATCGAGCGGAACGTCGTCGACTTGCCGGCGCCGTTGCGCCCGAGCAGCGCCACCACCTCGCCCTCGCCGACCTCGAAACCGATATCGAACAGGATGTGCGCCGGGCCGTAATGGCTGTTGAGGTCCTGCACCGAGAGCTTCATGCCGAGGTCCCCTCGCGATGGCGGGCATCGTAGACGAGGCCCTCGCCGAGATAGACCGCCTGCACCTGCGGATTCCCGCGCACCTCGGCCGGCGAGCCCTCGGCGATCAGCGTGCCGCGATTGAGCACGATGATGCGGTCGGCATGCTCGAACACGACGTCCATGTCGTGCTCGGTGAAGAGCACGCCGATGGATTTCTCCCTCGCGATTTGCGCGGTGAGCCGCATCAAATCGACGCGCTCGCGCGGCGCCATGCCCGCAGTCGGCTCATCCATCAAGAGGAGCTTCGGCTGGTTTGCAAGCGCCACCGCAAGCTCGAGGCGCTTGAGGTCGCCATAGGCGAGCTCGCCGCAGGGCCGATCGGCATAGCCCCCCATGCCGACCAGCTCCAGCAGCCGGCCGGCCTCGCCGCGATCGAAATGCGGCGCGGAGCCAAAGAGATTGAACAGCTGCTTCCCGTGCGAGATCAGCGCGACCTGCACGTTCTCGCGCACGGTCATGGTGGCGAAGGTCGCGGTGATCTGGAAGGTCCGCCCGACACCCATGCGCCAGATCTCGCGCGGCTTCTTGCCTGTGGTCTCCTCGCCGAGCAGACGAACATGGCCGCTATCGGGCTTGTTCTGGCCGTTGAGCATGTCGAAGCAGGTGCTCTTGCCCGCGCCGTTCGGCCCGATCAGCGCAAGGATCTCGCCGGCGCGCAGTGAGAACGAGACGCCACGCACTGCGTGGATGCCGCCATAGGATTTGGTCAGGCCTTCGACCACAAGAAGTGTGGGTGCAACGCTCATTCGGCGGACTCGATCGGCTTGGCCAACAAGGGTGATCCCGGCGGCGATGACTTCCGGCGGCGCTGCGCCAGCATCTCCAGCATGCCGACGATGCCCTTGGGGAAGACGACGACGATCAGCACGATGAAGCCGCCGAGCACGAGTTTCGACAGATCGGTCTGGCTCACCAGCCAGATGTTCAATGCCTTGTAGACGATGGCGCCGATCACCGCGCCCGACACGGTCTCGACGCCGCCGAGCAGCACCATGACGAGTGCGTCGACGGAGAGCGAGATGCCGAGATTATCAGGGAAGACGCTGCCCTTGAGGTAGGCGAACAGCGCTCCGCCAATGCCGGCGGTGGTGCCCGCGATCACGAAGGCGGTCCACTGGATGCGCTTGGCGTTGATGCCGACGGCTTCGCTGCGCAGCAGCGAGTCGCGCGTGGCACGCAGCGCGTAGCCGAACGGCGAGAACACCATGATCCGCAACGCGACGGTGACGAGCGCGGCAACACCGAGCGCCAGCCAGTAGAAGTGCGACGGGCTCGCCGCCCACTTCTCGGGCCACACGCCGAGAATGCCGTTGTCGCCGCCTGTTACGTTCACCCACTGGAACGCGATCGACCAGACGATCTGCGCGAAGGCGAGCGTCAGCATTGCGAAATAGACGCCTGAGAGCTGCACGGCGAAGAAGCCG
This sequence comes from Bradyrhizobium genosp. SA-4 str. CB756, assembly GCF_000473125.1. Classification (NCBI taxonomy): domain Bacteria; kingdom Pseudomonadati; phylum Pseudomonadota; class Alphaproteobacteria; order Hyphomicrobiales; family Nitrobacteraceae; genus Bradyrhizobium; species Bradyrhizobium genosp. SA-4. The sequence continues at coordinate 4,000,670 of NZ_KI421499.1, forward strand.
AACACGGCGGCGCCCATGCAGCCGAGCAGCGGTCCGAGCAAGAGGCACACGATCATCGGCAGCCCCGCCATCTTGGCGAGGAAGGCGACGCCGTAGGCGCCGAGGCCGAAATAGGCGGCGTGGCCGAACGACGCGAGACCGCCGACCGACATCAGGAAATGCAAGGAGACGGCGAAGATCACGAAGATCGCAATCTCGGAGCCAACCGTGAGGAGATAATTGCCGGCAAACAGCGGCAGCATCGCCGCGATCACGAGCGCGGCAAGCGCAGCCAGCCGCTCGTTCGAGGTCAGCGGCCGCCAGGGATTGACGGTGAGACCCGGTGTCTTGCGCGCGGCCGCCTCCGGCTTGCCGAACAGGCCCCAGGGGCGGACGATCAGCACCACCGCCATCACCAGGAAGACTAGGATGATGGAGATTTTCGGGAAGATCAGGATGCCGAAGGCATTGAGCTCGGACACCAGCACCGCCGCGACGAACGCGCCGACGATGCTGCCGAGGCCGCCGATCACGACCACGACGAAGACCTCGACGATGATGCGCAGGTCCATGGCGTGATGTACCGCATCGCGCGGGATCTGGAGCGCACCGCCGAGGGCGGCGAGGAAGACGCCGACCGCGAAGACGCTCGTGAACAGCCATTTCTGATTGACGCCGAGCGCTGCGACCATGTCGCGGTCCTGCGTCGCGGCGCGCACCAGCACGCCCCATCGCGTGCGCTGGAACAACAGCCAGAGAATGCCGAGCACGACCGGGCCGAGCACGATCAGGAACAGGTCGTAGCTCGGGATGTTCTGGCCGAAGAAATCGATCGCGCCCTTGAAGCCCGGCGCGCGGCGGCCGACGAGATCGTCGGGACCCCAGATCAGCACGACGAGATCCTCGACCATCAGGGTCAGGCCGAAGGTCGCGAGCAGCTGGAACAATTCTGGCGCATGATAGATGCGGCGGAGCAAGACCATCTCGACCAGCACGCCGATCAGCGCCACCGCAAGCGCGGCCAGCACGATGCTGCCCCAGAAGCCGAACGCGCCGGACAGCCGCTCCGTCAGCGTGAAGGCGATATAGGCGCCGATCATGTAGAAGGCGCCATGCGCGAAATTCACGATCCGCGTCACGCCAAAGATGATCGACAGGCCCGAGGCCACCAGGAACAGCGACGCTGCGCTGGCAAGACCTGTCAGAAACTGTACGACGTAAAAGGCCATCGGCGGTCCGGGTTAGGTGTTTGGTTCACCTCTCCCCGCTTGCGGGGAGAGGTCGAATTTGCGCAACGCGCAAATTCGGGTGAGGGGGAGTCTCCGCGGGGCTCACTATCACCTCCCTCGCGGAGGCTCCCCCTCACCCCGACCCTCTCCCCGCAAGCGGAGAGAGGGAGAAGGAAGAAACTAATCCTTCGGCCGCAGCTTCTCGACTTCGGCGTCGCTCGGCAGATAATCCGAACCCTTCTTGTAGGACGAATCCACCATCACGCCCTTGCCGTCCTTCAGCGCGGTCTTGCCGACATAGGCCCCGAGCGTCGACTGATGGTCGATTTTGCGGAAGGTGATCTCGCCGAACGGCGATGGCATGGAGAGCCCCTCCGCAGCGGCAATCAGCTTCTCCGGATCGGTCGAGCCGGCCTTCGCCAGGATCGCCGCCGCCGCCTTGATGGTCTGGTAGCCGACGATCGAGCCGAGGCGCGGATAGTCGTTGTACTTGGCCTGATAGGCCTTCAGGAACGCGTCGTGCTCGGGCGTCTTGATCGAGTACCAGGGATAGCCGGTGACGATCCAGCCCTCCGGCGTCTCGTCCTTGAGCGGGTCGAGATATTCGGGCTCGCCGGTCAGGAACGACACGACCTCGCGCCCCTTGAACAGGCCGCGGGTGTTGCCTTCACGCACGAGCTTGACGAGGTCGGCGCCGAAGGTGACGTTGAGGATCGCTTCGGGATTGGCGGCGGCAACCGCCTGCACCACGGGACCTGCGTCGATCTTGCCCTGCGGCGGCCACTGCTCGTCGACCCACTGGATGTCAGGGCGCTTCTCCGACATCAGCTTCTTGAACACCGACACCGCCGACTGGCCGTATTCATAGTTCGGCGCGATCGTCGCCCAGCGCTTGGCCGGCAGCTTGGCTGCGGCTTCCACCAGCATCGCGGCCTGCATGTAGTTGGAGGGACGCAGGCGGAAGGTGTACTTGTTGCCCTTCGCCCAGGTAACGGCGTCCGTCAGCGGCTCGGCCGCGAGGAAGAACACCTTCTTCTGGTTGGCGAAGTCGCTGACCGCGAGGCCGATGTTCGACAGGAACGTGCCCGTCAGCATCGCCACGCCTTCGCTGGAGACGAGCTCGTTGGCCGCGGTCTGCGCATCCGCCGGCTTGCCGCCGTCGTCCTTGGAGATGACGACGAGCTTCTTGCCGTTGATGCCGCCGGCCGCGTTGATCTCTTCCACCGCGAGCTGCCAGCCCTTGCGATAGGGCTCGGTGAACGCCGGCAGCAGCGAATAGCTGTTGATCTCGCCGATCTTGATGTCCTGCGCCATGGCCGAATGGGCCATGCCGCCGGCCAGAAGCGCGAAGGCCACGCCGACGAAGTAATTTCTTGCTCGCATCCCAACCTCCAGTTTTGAACTTTTACGCCTTGAACATGTCCCGAGAGCTGTGCCCGCCCCCGGATCATGCCCTCATCTCAAACCGTCTTCGCCCTTCACTTCCGCGACCGTCAGCCCGCCCACGCGCGGGAGCGGACGGCCGCTGTCTGTGACGGCGACCGCGACCATGATCTCGTTGGCGCGCGGCGCGTCGTTGATCTGCACTTCCATGCCGTCAAAGTGGCTGCGCACGAAGGCCGCGTCCTTGTGCCCGAGCGGAATGTCGAGCGTCGTGCCGGGACCGCTGCGCTTTTTCGACGACGGAATCAGCGCCGCCCCCTTGCTCAAAACTTTCCGCACCGGCGCGCCCATCTTCGGATGAAGGATCGCGGCGGCGTGCTCGAGCTCGCCGTTCTCGCCGACAGCCGCGGCCTTGCCGTAGCTCTGCGCCTTCGCGCCATCGATACCCAGCGCAGCCACCGCGCGCTTCGACAAGAGTTCGCCGAGCTCCTCGCCGATCGCGATCAGCGGCGAGAGATCCTCGACATATTTTCCGGCAAAGGGATTTTCGATCACGGCGATCGCGGCCGCACGCCGCGTCGGCGGCGAGACCTGGCGGCCCATCTCCATCTGCGTCTCTTCGACGACGGTGACGATCTTGCGGATGATCGCGCTCATGTTTCGCTTCCCTGTTCAGGCACTGACCGCGTTCTCCAGCACAAGCGGGCGTGGTCGTTGCTCTTCTATATCCTTGGTTCCGATGACAAGCATATCACCACAAAGCCTGAGCATGGCACCCTCAATCAGTCCGCGATCGAATAATTGCCGTGCACATTCCGCGCCAGATTCCAGCGCAGCGGATATTTCCTTCTGCGACAATTCACCGACGTTGCGGGTGACGAGACGAGCGCCGAGATCGCTGTCGGGCTGAAGCTCGTTCGCAGGCGTGCGGATGATGGCGGGATGCCCGGGCAGATCAACGGCATTGGCAACGATCGTCGCCGCCGCATCAGCCCGCGACGCCGTCGCCGCCAGCACCGTCACCGCATCGGCAATGCCGAGCGAGAAGCTGCGGCCGTGGCGTCCGCTGGTTGCGATGCCCCGCACGGGATCGTCGGCATCGACCCTCATGGCTCGCATCACGCCGTCGCGATCGGGCCGGTCCATCAGGCCAACAGAAAAATGTTCGCCCCTGCTCAAGTGAAGCGCGATGTCGCCGCCATTGTTGACATAGGCCTGATCAAGCGTCGCCGCGGCCAGCATCGCGCCGAGAATTTCCTCCGCCACGCTGCCGGCAACGGCAGCCATCGGCGTGATGAAACAATCGGCGGCATAGGGCGCGACGGCGGCGTGCATGCGACGGGCCACCACGCCCTTCAGCGAGGTCCGCGCCCCAGCAGCCGCCCGCAGCTCCGGCAGCTCCGCGCAGAGTTCGTCGAGCAGTCCGGTGAACCTTCGCGCCGCAGCCTCATAGGCTGCGCGCACGGCGTCCGCGCGCCCCCTCGCCTCAACGATCAGATCAATCGGTCCATCCTGCAAATGCAGCCGCCGGCCATCAGACAGCAATGCGATTTGCGGGAGCCGTGTCATGCCCGCGGTCCCGGGATCGGATTCTGCCAGGGCAGCTGACGGACGTCCTCACCGTTCTGCACCTCGGCGAGCGGCTTGACGTAATCCATGTGACCGCCGAGCGCAGCATAGTCGGTCAGCTTCATCGTGAACTCGATCGGCGCAACCAGCGCCGGCGTCGGAACATAGCCGAACGCGCCCGCCGGCATCTGCGTGACGTCGACCATGTAGGTGATGCCGCCGCCGGGCCAGACATAGACCGGCGCACCGCCGCTGGTGACGCGCGTCAGTGCATCCTTCACCGAGCGCGTCAGCCGCACCGGATTGTCGGTGACGCCGGCGCGCAGCGAGCCACCAGCGCCCGCCATGAACAACACCGTGCACAGCGCCGGCTCGCAATTCTCCTGGATGCGCTCGACCGAGAATTTCAGGTCGGCCGGCATCTCGGTCTCGACCGGGCTCAGGGCCTCGTCGAGCACGTAATAGGACGAATGCTCGCCGGTCGTGGAGACCATCAGCATGGTCAACCCGGCCTTCGCCTCCTTCTTGTCGAAGGGCCCGAGAATCGACAGCGGGTCGGAGATGTTGGTACCGCCCCAACCGGTGCCGGGATCGGCGACCTGGAAATAGCGGCCGGGTGTCGAGCGGCGTCCCTTCATCTTGATGCCGGTGTCGGCGATGTCGAGCAGTTTTCCGGCCTGGTGCTCCGAGAGCACACCGGTGATGTGGTCATCGACCACGACGACTTCATCGACCTTGCCATGCCACTGCTTGGCGAACATGCCGATCGTCGCCGAGCCGCAGCCGACGCGCATGCGCTCTTCCTTGACGCCGTTGACGATCGGCGGCTGGCCGGCCTGCACCACCACGGTGGCACCGCCGTCGATGGTCAGCTCCACCGCCTTGCAATTGGCGAGGTCCATCAGCGTGTCGCAGGTGACGCGGCCCTCCTTCTTGGAGCCGCCGGTCAGATGATGCACGCCGCCGAGCGACAGCATCTGCGAGCCGTATTCGCTGGTGGTGACGTGGCCGACCGCCTCACCCTGTGCGCGTACGGTCGCGGACTCCGGCCCGAGATAGCGGTCGGTGTCGATCTTCACCTTGATGCCGCAATAGGAGAAAATGCCCTCGGTGACCACGGTCACCATGTCGACGCCATCGACCTCCGCGGAGACGATGAACGGCGCCGGCTTGTAATCGGGATAGGTCGTGCCGGCGCCGATTGCGGTGACGAAGGTGGAAGGCTCGTGGACGATCTTGCCGTCCCAGTCTTCGGTGCGGCTGAACGGCACCAGCTTGCCGCCGTGCTCGACGGTGCGCTCCAGGATCACATGCGGATCGACGCGAACGAGCTTGCCGTCATGGTTGGCATAGCGGTCGCAGGCGCCCGCCGCGCCCGGCTTGATGTAGCACATCACCGGACAGGCATCGCAGCGGATCTTGTCGGTGGCAGCGCTCGTCGTTTCCATCACCATGTCAGAGCCAGCGGAGACTTGGTTATCATTCGTATACGAACGATGTTGCGCGCGGTCCCCCGGGGCTGTCAAGCACCGGTGCAGCGCAAAAGATGCCGCTGCCGCATAAAAGCTCATTTGCCTAGTCGCGCTGTCCACAAACAAGGCAACCGCGCTGCAGTGCGGCATGCACGGCTTGCACGTTTGTGTACAAACGGTATCGTCGCGACGTCGATTTTCATGCGGGCTTGGAAACGAGGATGACGCAGACACCGATCCGCCTCACGGTGAACGGAGGGATCCACGAGGTCACGGCGGCGCGCGATACGCCGCTGCTCTACGTGCTGCGCAACGATCTCGCGCTCAACGGTCCGAAATACGGTTGCGGCCTCGGTGAATGCGGCACCTGTACTGTCCTGATCGACGGCGCCGCCGCGCGCTCCTGCGTGATTCCGCTCAGTGGCTGCGCCGGCCGCGACATCGTGACGCTCGAAGGGCTCGGCACCCGCGACAAGCCTGACGTGGTGCAGCAGGCCTTCATCGACGAGCAGGCCGCGCAATGCGGCTACTGCCTCAACGGCATGATCATGACGACCAAGGCTCTGCTCGCGATCAATCCGCGGCCGACCGAGCAGGAGGCGCTCGCCGCGCTGCGCTACAATCTCTGCCGCTGCGGCACCCATGTCGAAATCCTGCGCGCGGTGATGCGCGCCTCCGGCCAGCTCACCGAGGCCGCGGATTGATGGCCTCCCCTGTCTCGAGCGCAGCTGAGCGGCCATCGGGTTCGCTCGTCGTCGTCCGCACCGTGGACGAGGTCACATCCGAGACGTTCGTGCGCATCACCGCGGACGGTTCGGTCACGGCCTATAACGGCCATGTCGATCTCGGCACCGGCATCCGCACCGCGCTCGGCCAGATCGTCGCCGAAGAGTTAGATGTGTCCTTAGCGCGCGTCGTCGTCGTGCTCGGTGATACCGCCGTGGTGCCGAACCAGGGCGCGACCATTGCCAGCGAAACCATCCAGATCACCGCCGTGCCCTTGCGCAAGGCCGCAGCCCAGGCGCGGCAGTTCCTGATCGCGCGCGCGGCCGAGCGGCTGGAGCTGTCGGCGGCTGAGCTGACGATCGAGGACGGTCTCGTCCGCGGGCATAATCGCAGCGTCAGCTATGGGGAGTTGATCGGCGGCGAAGAAATCCGGCTCGAGCTTGCCGACGACGTTGAGGTCAAGCCTGTCGGCGATTACGCCATCGTCGGCCGATCCGTCCCGCGTATCGACCTGCCCGCCAAGGCAACGGGCGAATTGACCTTCGTGCACGATATTCGCCTGCCAGGCATGCTGCACGGCCGCGTGGTGCGTCCGCCCTATGCCGGCGTCGATGCCGGGCCGTTCGTCGGCACCAGCCTGATCGCCGTCGATGAATCGTCCGTCCGCGACATTCCCGGCCTAGTCGCGGTGGTGCGCATCGGCGATTTCGTCGGCGTCGTCGCCGAGCGCGAGGAGAATGCGATCCGCGCGGCCGAGCAGCTCAGGGTGAGCTGGAAGCCGACGCCTGCCCTCGCCGACCTCGCCGATGTCGAGACCGCGCTGCGCGCCAATCCGTCGACGCCGCGCACGCTGATCGACAAGGGCAACGTCGATGCTGCCATTGCCGGCGCGGCCAAGCCGATGCAGCGCACCTATGTGTGGCCGTATCAGATGCATGCCTCGATCGGCCCCTCCTGCGCCGTCGCCGATGTCCAGGACGGCAACATCCGCGTCTGGTCGGGCACGCAGAACCCGCACGTCCTTCGCGCCGATCTCGCGCTGCTGATCGAACGTCCCGAAAGCGAGATCGAGGTCATCCGCTTGGAGGCCGCCGGCTGCTACGGCCGCAATTGCGCCGACGATGTCACCGCCGACGCCTTGCTGCTCTCGCGCGCCGTCGGCCGGCCCGTCCGCGTGCAGCTCACACGCGAGCAAGAGCACACCTGGGAGCCCAAGGGCACCGCGCAACTGATCGACGTCAATGGCGGCCTCGATGCCGACGGCGGCATCGCCGGTTACGATCTCGCGACGCGCTATCCCTCGAATGCCGCACCGACGCTCGCACTGCTGCTGACGGGACGCATCTCGGCGGAGCCCGTCGTGCTGCAGATGGGCGACCGCACGGCGATCCCGCCCTACGATTACGAAAATATGCGCGTCGTCGCCCACGACATGCCGCCGATCGTGCGCGCCTCCTGGTTTCGCGGCGTCTCGGCGCTGCCGAACACCTTTGCGCATGAATCCTATATCGACGAGGCCGCGACCGAGGCCGGCGTCGATCCCATCGAATACCGCCTGCGCTATCTGAAGGACCCGCGCGCGGTCGATCTCGTCAATGCGGTCGCCGAGCGCGCGGGCTGGACGCCGCGCCCGGCGCGCGAGAAGAAGGACGGCGAGATCGTGCACGGGCGCGGCTTTGCCTATGCGCTCTACGTCCACAGCAAGTTTCCGGGCTATGGCGCGGCATGGTCGGCCTGGATCGCCGACGTCGCGGTGAACAAGACCACCGGCGATGTCAGCGTCACGCGCGTCGTCGCGGGGCAGGATTCCGGGCTGATGATCAATCCGGACGGCGTGCGCCACCAGATCCACGGCAACGTCATCCAGTCCACCAGCCGCGCGCTGATGGAGGAGGTCTCATTCGAGCGCGGCGCGGTGGCGGCGCGCGAATGGGGCGCTTATCCGATCATCCCCTTCCCCGATGTGCCCAAGATCGACGTGTTGATGCTGCCGCGGCCGGACCAGCCGCCGCTCGGCGTCGGTGAGTCCGCATCGGTGCCGAGCGCAGCCGCGATTGCGAACGCGATCTTCGATGCCACCGGCGTGCGCTTTCGCGAGCCGCCATTCACGCCGGAGCGCATCCTTAGGGGTCTGCATGGCGAGACATCGCCCGTGCCGCAGGCCCTGCCCGCGCCGGCTGCGCCAAAACCGTCGCGCATCTGGGAAAATCCGTTCGCGAAGGGTGCCGGCATCTTTGCGACGATTGCGGCCGTCTGCACCGCGGCGATCGGTATCGGCGCCGCACTCCTGCCAGGCCGCGCCATCGCGCCGATCGCACGGCCCGATGCATCGGTCTATTCCGCAGCGACCATCGCGCGCGGCCAGCAGCTTGCCGCGCTCGGCAATTGCGCGGAGTGCCACACCAACCTTGGCGGCGTGCTTAACGCCGGCGGCCGTGCGCTGGAAACACCGTTCGGCACGATCTATTCGACCAACATCACACCCGACGTCGAGACCGGCATCGGCGCCTGGTCCTTTCCAGCCTTCGAGCGCGCGATGCGCGATGGCTTGCATCGCGACGGACGGCAGCTCTATCCCGCCTTCCCCTACACGCATTTTGCGAGGACCAGCGACGCCGACATGCAGGCGCTGTACGCCTATCTGATGGCGCAGCCGGCTGTGCGCACGACAGCGCCGGCGAACACGCTCGCCTTCCCGTTCAACCTCCGCCCACTGCTCGCCGGATGGAACGCGCTGTTCCATCAAGCAAACGAGTTCAAGCCCGATCCCGCCAAATCGGAAGTCTGGAATCGCGGCGCCTATCTGGTCGAGAGCCTCGGCCATTGCAGCGGCTGCCATTCGCCGCGCAACGCGCTCGGCGCCGAGCAGCGTGGCGCCTATCTCGCCGGCGGCTTCGCCGAGGGCTGGGAGGCGCCGCCGCTGACCTCGCTCTCGCACGCGCCGATCCCCTGGAGCGAGGACGAGCTGTTCGCGTACCTGCGCACCGGCCATTCGCGCCATCACGGCGTCGCCGCCGGCCCGATGGCGCCCGTTGTCAGGGACCTCAAGGCGCTGCCCGATCAGGACATCCGCGCGATGGCGGTCTATCTCAACTCGTTCAACGACACCGCGACTGACGCGCCCGCGCTCGCCGCAAAGCTCGAGAGCGCGACGCAGGTCACCGTCACCTCGTCCACCGGCGCACGACTTTACCAAGGCGCGTGCGCCGTCTGCCATGAGGTCGGCGGCCTGCCGCTGTTCGGAAGCCGCCCCTCCCTCGCGCTCAACAGCAACCTGCACAGCGCGAAGCCCGACAATCTCTTGCAGGTGATCCTGCACGGCATCGCTGATCCCGTGTCGAGTGATCTCGGCTACATGCCAGCGTTCAGGAACAGCATGAGCGACGCGCAGGTCGAGGAGCTCGTCAGCTTCTTGCGCAAGCAGTTCGCGCCCGACAAGCCGGCGTGGACGGGCGTGCGGGAGACGATCGCGCGCGTCCGGGCGTCGGTGCACTAGCGCCTGACTGGGATCAGCCCCGATGCCGCCTCAGCGGAGGTGTGTTCCCTCCCCCCTCGGGGAGGGCTAGGGAGAGGGGTGGCCCAGGAAAAGGCGCCAGTTGTTGACGATGCACCAAGTGCGGGTGCGCGACGGACAGAGTCCCCGTGTGGTACCCCCCTCCCTGCCCCTCCCCCACAAGGGGGGAGGGAACGGATAGAGCGCCGCTGTCGGTCCGACTAAATCCGACATCAATCCGGTACGTTCAAATGCTCACCCGTGCTTCTTCATCTCCACCGGCGGCGTGCCGTGGGTGTGGAAGGACTCGATCGTCTTCAAGCCCCAGGCCTGGCCCTTCTTGCGCTCCTCCTCGGTCCACACGATCGGCTTCCAGTCGGGTGCGAGGATGAGGCGCGCGCCGGCATTGGCGACCTCGACGCGGTTACCGCCGGGCTCGTAGACATAGAGAAAGAAGGTCTGCTGGATCGCGTGCTTGTGCGGGCCGGTCTCGATGTGCACGCCGTTTTCCAGGAAAATGTCGGCGGCGCGAAGGATCTCCTCGCGGCTGTCAAGCGCGTAGGTGACGTGGTGGAAGCGGCCGGGCGTGCCGGAATGGTCGAGCGAATAGGCGAAGTCGTAGCTCTTGTTCGACATCGTCAGCCACATCGCCGCTTCCCGCCCGTCGTTGAGCACGATCTGCTCGGTCAGGCGGCAGCCGAGATAGTTCTCGAAGAACTCGCGGTTGGCCTTGATGTCGACGGCGAGGCAGTTGAGATGATCGAGCCGGCGGACATTGACGCCGCGTGCGGGAAAGCGCTGCGCCTGGTTCTTCAGCGCGGGCTTCAGCTCCGGCGGCGCCTGATACCATTCGGTCTCGTAATAGAGCTCGACGATGTGGCCGTCGGGGTCGCGGCAGCGGAAGGTCGGCCCCTGCCCCATGTCGCCGTCGATCCAGCCGATGTCGAAGCCGGAGCCCTTCAGCGCGGCGACGCGGCGCTCCAGCGCCTGCTGGCTGCGCGCGCGCAGCGCCATGTGCTCCATGCCTGAGGTCTTCGACGCCGTGAGCTTGAGCGAATAGCGCTCGTAATCGTCCCAGCCGCGCAAGTAGACCGACTCGCCCTTCTGGCCGCTGACGGTCATGCCCATGACGTCGACGAAGAATTTGAGGCTCTCATCGGGCTTCGGCGTCAGCAGCTCCATGTGGCCGAGATGGGCGAGATCGAGGATCGGTTCGGGCTGCATGATGTCCTCCAGAGCGTGGCTTGCGATCCGCTGCAACAGATCGCGCATTCGGGCGCAGAGCTGCAACGCGCTCACGCCCGGGCGGCGCCGAGGCCGCGGGGTTCATTTGTACTAATGTACAAATGATTAGGTCCCGTCAACAAATCAAACCGCGAAGGTCCCGATCGACGGCCGCCTGTCCCCGATGACAACCATCCGTCAAGCCACGGACGGACTCGTCGAATGGTAAAATCTTCCTTAAGCGCCTTCGGCCGCGCCGGCCCAGAAAAGCAGCAGTTTTCGGCCGTTTCTGCTCCAAAGTATGCATTGGGAACAAAGCGAGCGGCGGAATTGTCGCGGATTTAACGAAGCGGGCGCGCCTGCCGTTTAACCGTTTGTCCAGCGACGGCCCCGCATAGTCGGAGAAACATTCTGTCTTCTCGGGTTCATCCATCGTGACATCCTTTGGACGCGTGATTTCGGTTCGCGGATCGCTCGCCCGGGTCGGGCTTTTGGCGGCAAACCAATTGTCGATCTCGGAAGTTCGGGCGACCGTCGGCCGCTTCGTCAGCATTCGTTGCGCCAGCTCGGTCATCGTCGCCATGATCACCGAGGTGTCCTGCGAGAATTTGTCGAGCGCCGACAATTACATCGCCATCGCCTCGGTCGACCTGCTCGGCGAGATCCTCAACGCCGCCGACAAGGCGAAATTCCAGCGCGGCGTCACCAATTATCCGACCATCGGCGATGCGGTCGACCTGATCACCAGCCAGGAGCTGCGCACGATCTACGCGCCGACCGGCTCGGACCAGATCAATGTCGGCTTCCTCCAGCAGGACCGCTCCGTCGTTGCCTATGTCGACGTCGAGGAAATGCTGTCCAAGCATTTTGCGGTGCTGGGATCGACCGGCGTCGGTAAATCGACCGGCGTGTCGCTGCTGCTCAACGAAATCCTGAAGGCGCGGCCGAACCTGCGCATCTTCCTGCTCGACGTCCACAACGAATATGGCCGCTGCTTCGGCGACCGCGCGCTGGTGCTGAACCCGCGGAACCTGAAGCTGCCGTTCTGGCTGTTCAATTTCGAGGAAATCGTCGACGTGCTGTTCGGCGGTCGCGCCGGCGTGCCCGAAGAGCTCGACATCCTCGCCGAGGTGATCCCGCTCGCCAAAGGCGTTTACACCCAGTACCAGAACGCCGATCGCATCGGCCTCAAGCGCATCGATCCCAAGCAGATCGGCTACACCGTCGATACGCCGGTGCCGTATCGTCTCGTCGACCTGCTGTCGCTGATCGACGAGCGCATGGGCAAGCTCGAGAACCGCTCCTCGCGCATCATCTATCACAAGCTGATCTCGCGCATCGAAGCCGTGCGCAACGATCCGCGCTACGCCTTCATGTTCGACAACGCCAATGTCGGCGGCGACACCATGGCCGAAGTGATCAGCCATCTGTTCCGCCTGCCGGCCAACGGCAAGCCGATGACGGTGATGCAGCTCGCCGGCTTCCCGGCCGAGGTCATCGATTCCGTCGTGTCCGTGCTCTGCCGCATGGCCTTCGACTTCGGCCTGTGGAGCGACGGCGTCTCGCCGCTACTGTTCGTCTGCGAAGAGGCGCACCGCTACGCCTCCGCCGACCGCAACGTCGGCTTCGGCCCGACCCGCAAGGCCGTGTCGCGCATCGCCAAGGAAGGCCGTAAATACGGCGTCTATCTCGGCCTCATCACGCAGCGCCCCGCAGAGCTCGACGCCACCATCATCTCCCAGTGCAACACGCTGTTCACGATGCGTCTTGCCAACGACCGCGACCAGGCGCTGCTACGTGCCGCGGTGTCGGACGCGGCCGCGAACCTGCTGTCCTTCGTGCCCTCGCTCGGCACCCGCGAGGTGCTGGCGTTCGGCGAAGGTGTCGCGCTGCCGACCCGCCTGCGTTTCAAGGAGGTGCCGCCGCACCAATTGCCGCGCGGCGAAGCGACCATCTCGAGCGTGCCCTCCATGACCTCCGGTCACGACATGCATTTCGTCAGCGCCGTGCTCGAGCGCTGGCGCGGCGCCACCTCGCAGCGCGACGTGCCGAACGATCCGGTGTTCGCGGCCCCGCCCGCCAAGACGATGTCCAGCCTCGAAGCCCCGATGCTGCAACCGTCGATGGGCCTCGACCCCGATCGCTTCTCGCTGCTGAAGAAGCCGCTGCGGTAAGCCACAAATCACCGCACCCGTAGGGTGGGCAAAGGCGCGCCAGCGCCGTGCCCACCTCGTGTCAGCGCACGCGGACAAGAGTGGTGGGCACGCTTCGCTTTGCCCACCCTACGGCAGCGGTGCCGGCGACGTTGAGCACCGCCCCCGCATCGACTATGTTTCCCGGTCCCCAGCCGGAAAACATGCCAATGACAAAACCACAACGCTTCCCCGCTCCCGCCCTCGACACGCTGCCCGAGGACATCCGCACGCGCCTGCTCGCGGTGCAGGAGAAGAGCGGCTTCGTGCCGAACGTGTTCCTGACGCTGGCCTACCGACCGGACGAGTTCCGCGCCTTCTTCGCCTATCACGACGCGCTGATGGAGAAGGACAGCGGGCTGACCAAGGCCGAGCGCGAGATGATCGTGGTCGCGACCTCCGCGGCCAACCAGTGCCAGTATTGCGTGATCGCGCATGGCGCGATCCTGCGCATCCGCGCCAAGAACCCTTTGATTGCCGACCAGGTCGCGGTGAACTACCGCAAGGCCGACATCACGCCCCGCCAGAAGGCGATGCTGGATTTCGCGATGAAGGTGTCCGCCGACGCGCAGCGCGTCTCCGAGGACGATTTCGCGGCGCTTCAACCCCACGGCTTCAGCGACGACGACATCTGGGACATCGCCGCGATCTCCGCCTTCTTCGCGCTCTCGAACCGCCTTGCCAACTTCACCGGCATGCGCCCGAACGAGGAGTTCTACCTGATGGGACGGCTGCCGAAGACGTGACCGACAAGACATGACCGAGCTGGACTGGCCCGAGATCCTGCTGCGCCTTGGCGTTGCGACGCTCGCCGGCGCCGCAATCGGGCTTGACCGGGACCTGCACGACAAGCCGATCGGGCTGAAAACGCTCGGCATCGTCGGGCTCTCCACCGCAACCGTCGTGCTGCTCGCCGTGCAGTTCGCCGAGCCCGGCAAGATCACCGACGCGGCCAGCCGCGTGATCCAGGGCATCCTCACCGGCATCGGCTTTCTCGGCGCCGGCGTCATTGTGCGCGAGGGCCATCGCTTCCGCGTCCATGGATTGACCAGCGCAGCCTGCGCCTTCCTCGCCGCCTGCCTCGGCATCGCCTGCGGCGCCGGCGAATGGAAGATCGTCCTGGTCGCGCTGGTGATCGCGATCGTGCTGCTCACGGTCGGCCGGCCCGTCGAGCGCTGGCTGCACCGCCTGCTCGGCGGCAATGACACTCAAACATAGGACGGAAGCGACGCGATAAGTCTGATGCGCACGCAGATGCGGCTCGCGAGAGTGCCGGGTTCCATTTCATCGTTTGCGTCCAAGCACGATTATGTTCGAAATCGCCATCATCGCGCTTTAGACCGTTGTTCGAGCGTGGTCTTTTCGAACTGCGATTGCCTCATCTTCCGCATCATGCGCAAACCATCGCGCGCCGACATCCTGTTGGCGTAATCGCTTCGACGTACACGTGTCACATGCGCGTCGTCGGCCACACTCGATAATCGCTTCCCGTTGCAGACAACATCCGCGCAGATTGCGCAGCCAGCCTGGGGGCGATCACATGAACAAGAAGATTCTCCTTTCCATGATTGCCGCGATGTCGCTCGCCACATCGCTGGCCGGTGTTGCGACGCCTGTGCGTGCGGGTGACGACGACCGCGACTTCGACAACTTCCGCAATCGCGATCACGGTGGCGGCCATCACGGCCACAAGTCGAAGCAGGTCGTGCTGATCTCGCTCGACGGCGCCAAGCCGAATTTCATCCAGCAATTCATCGAGGAAGGCGTGTTGCCGCGGGACGGCGCCCTGGCGCGGCTGAGCCGCCATGGCGCGGTCGCGCTGCAGAACGTGACGGCCTCGCCGTCGCTCACGGCGGTGTCGCATATCGAGATCGCCACCGGCTCGAACGCGGTTCACAACGACATCCCCTCGAATACGTTCCAGGCCGCCGTCGCGCCGATCTCCTCGAGCATCAGCGGCTTCGCAGCGCCGATCGGCGGCTATCAGGAGAGCCCGCTCGGGCCTTCGCCGCACCCGACGGCCGAACCGCTGTGGGTGCAGCTCCGCCAGCAGGGCAAGAAAGTCGCCACCGCGACCTGGCCCGGCGGCGATGGCGCCGACATCTTCATCAACGGCACCGTGGTGCAATCGGCGCAGCCGACCCGCGTCGTCAACTACACCGTGCCGTTCGGCGCGTTCGGCGGCCTCTCCGCCCAGGGCTTCTCGTTGACCCAATCCGACTTCGCACCCGATGCGGGCGTCGTCGCAGGCCTCCAGGCGGCCGGCCATTTCTCCTTCAGCCCGGTGCTGGTGACGACCAACCCGATCGAGTCGTTCTCGTGCTCCTCGGCGCAGACCTCGACCTGCTCCAGCAACGCGGCGACGTTCGACGTCAAATATTCGATCCGCGTCGCGGCGATCGACACCACCAACGACAACAAGGTGAACTACGACACCCTGGTGTTCTTCGACAGCACGCAGGGCATCAAGCGAGGACCGTTCCACGCCCCCTCGACGGGACCTGCCTATGCCAAGTTCGGCGACGAGAACGCGCCGTTCTTCTTCGAGGGCAGCGGCGCCAAGGTCGGTGCCGCCTATTACGTCTCGCAGCTTTCGCCCGACCTTTCGGTCGTTCGCTTCGCCCGCTACGGCGCCAACTACATCCCGCGCAACACGCCGGTGCTGGCCGATGTCGACGACATCAACAACAACATCGGCTTCTGGCGTCCGCAGGCCGATTTCCGCATTCCGGAGCGGCTGAGCCCCGGCTTCACCAATTTCCCCGACGTCGAGATCGAGGCGATGTTCGAGGACATGGTCAAGACCTTCGTGCGCTACCAGGCCGAGATCGGCGAGCGTGCGATCCAGAATCATCCCGACGCCGACCTCGTCATGGTCTATATCGAGCAACCCGACGGCTCCGAGCATCAGTTCCTGCTCACTGATCCGCGCCAGGGCACCAACCCGAAGGACCCGAACTCGATCGGCGCGGGCCAGGATCCGGCCAAGGTCAAGCGCTACGCCTCCTATATCCGCTTCGCCTATCAGGTCGCCGACAAGGCGGTGAAGAAGATCGCCGATGCGGCGGGCCCCGACAGCAACGTCATCGTGGTCTCCGACCACGGCTTCGCCCCGTTCCACACCTCGGTCAGCATGACCAACATCCTGAAGAACGCCGGCATCGACACCACCAAGCTGGCGATCCGCACCTCGGGTCCGGCGGTCAACATCTACGTCAACCTCCAGAACCGCGAACAGGGCGGCACCGTCGATCTTGCGACCTACAAGGCGCTGGTTGCGCAGATCACCGATGCGGTGAAGAACGCGGTCGATCCCAATCCGAAGTTCAACTACTCGCTCGACAGCGGACGTCTGTTCAACGTGGTCGAGACCCGGCCGCTGCAATGCAACGCCGGGACCGGGCTGTGCACCAGCAAGACCATCGGCCAGGATTTCGGCGATGTGTTCGCGCTGATGGCGCCGGGCTACAATTTCGACGGCATCCAGAGCCCCGGCGTCGCCCGCCTCGGCGACCCCGCGTTCAATGCGGCGACCACCACGGTGTCGATGCCGAACTTCTACGGTGCCCACGGCCATGATCCGGAGCTGCCGGTGATGAGCGCGACCTTCATCGCCGCAGGTCCCGATATCCGCAAGACCACGATCCGGCGCATGCGCAATCTCGACGTGGCGCCGACCATCATGCAGATCCTCGGCGTCAGGCCGCACCAGGTCGACGGCGAGGTGCTGCGCGAGATCCTGCGCTAAAGCAGGTCGCATAACCTTCGAGCCCAGCCGATGGGCGCTGACCGGCGCTCATCGGCATTTTTCTTGGCGCCGTGCCGCTCACGTCTTCCGCCGCAGGCTCCAGAGCGTTCCGGCGCCCAGGATGGCGGTCACGAGCAGGATGGCGACGAAAGTCTGCATGATGGTGAAGTTGAGCGCATCGCGCGCCACGAACAGCGCGGTGATGGCGCCGGCCGCGACAAAGAGGATGCGAAAGATCAAGCTCATGGCCGTGCCTCCAGATCGGCATGACCTGGAGCCCGCGCCCTGGACATCGGGGCGCAGCACGCCGTAGTCGATCATGCGGGGCGGACTCTAGCTGGCCGCCACGACGCGGATTTGCGGCAGATCAAGCCTGCCCCGAAGCGTATGCCGCTATTGCTTCGCCATCAGATCCAGCGCCGGCGCGAAGCGCTCGGCAAACGTCAACGACTTGGCGTGGTTGACCGCGGCGAACGATGCCGAGATTCCTGCTGAAGCAACCGCGAGCAAGGCAACTACCAAAACCAGACGGCGCATGTCCGCCTCCTGTGTGAGCTCGACTACCCCACACAGATGGGACCGCTCTGTTTCAGGACGGTTTCATGGGCGCAGAAAATGATTTCGCTCAAGCGGCTGTGATCAGAGCCGTCTTATCGGGCCGCGTGCGCTAACCAACTAATAAGTGTTGCTGCTGTCTTGCGGCGAGCGCGGACCGGGTCGGGAATTTCGCACCCACGATCGCGATCGTGAAGGACAGGGCGACCGCAACAGCCAGCTTTTGCTGGAATGCGGAGTTATCGAGGAATTACGCAGATGAAAGTCGTCATCCGGAAGCTCAACGGCCTGTGGCACCTCATCGTCGGATCGAGCCAGATCCGAACGCCCTTCCTGGATACCCAGGACCGCGCGCTAGTCGTCACTTACGCCCGACGCGCCTATCCCGGCGCCAAGATTTTTCAGCGCGACTGATGCGGGCGCTGGCGCCTAATCATCGTCCGCCGGCCCGCACCAGCCGGGCAGATAGATCGCGTCCTTGCTCTTGGCCGATGACAATGCCTTTTCCAGTGCCTTGTCGAAATTGGCGTCCACCGCCTTGCGCGTCAGCTTCCGACGCAGAAAGTCGGCCCACAGAAATTCGGAGAACGGCGTAGTGTCCTTGGCGAAGCCGCCCATGCGGCGGAGCTCACCGGCAAGGCTGCGGAACGGATCGTCCTTGAGATCGGCGACCGATTTCGGCAGATCGCGGAACGGGCGCCGCTCGCCTTTGGCGTCGTAGGGATAGACCCAGCGCTTGTTGTCCATCACGCCCCAGAACGCCTCGCGCTCGACCATCCGGAGATCACCGACGACGGTGACAAGCACCTCCTTCACGCCCTCGTCATGCAGCGCGCGGCCGAGATGATGATGGTCGATCACGTAGTAGCGCAGATCAGGCCCGTAGACGACGGGGATCATGTGAGTGCCGAGCAGCTCGGACTGCTTCTTGCTGCCGTGCTCGCGCCAGCGCTTGCGCTTCTCCTTGACCTCTCGCATGCCGACCGTCATCTGCGTCGGCCGCAGCGACAGGATCGGCACCGGATGCACTCTCGGCTCGCGCGCGTTGGTGGTGGTCATGATCGAAGATCCTTCGCATTGTTTCGCAACCGGTGGTCCCGGTTCCCGGATTATGACACGGGCCCGACAGCGGCAAAATGCATTCGGTTCCGGCAGCGGGATCACAAGCCGATGTATACGGCGACAGCGCCGTGGCCGTTGCTGCAGCGCAACGCGCGTCTTCCTGACTCAGAGATGACAACCGGCTCCGCGCTCGCCAGCAGCGCCCCGAGGCCAACAGTGCGAACCCACAATGCATGTGCGCGTTGAGAAGATTTTCTGCAACGCTTTGACCACGTGTGCTATCTAAAAATCGCTGCTTCGGAGTTGATCCTCACACATGAAGACCCAGCGGCCCATAAGCTCTGATGACGAGCACCGGGTGCTCCAGTTCAGGCCGCGCAATTCGCCCTCCCCGACGGTCCACCGGGGCAACGGTACCGTGCAGCCGCTCCGCGTTGCGCCAGAACCGCTCGACCTGTCGCGCTACGAGCAGCCCCGCACCGAGCCGGACGATTTCCGCCACCGCATGCTTGCCAACATCGCCGCCCTCGCCTTCACCGTCGCGCTGACCGCGATCGGGATCTGGCTCGCGGTGAGCATCGCCGACCTCAGGCGGACCCAGGATTGCGTGCTGATGGGCCGCCGCGACTGCGTCAAGATCACGACACCGCACATTTAGGCCCATGCCGCGGCCGGCCCCGGCCGAAAGGCTCCGGGAAGCATCCCCAGCCCTGTCGGAGCGGCCTGTCCGGCTCCATTGAACTCAGGGCGGCGCTCCGATATACGGGCTTTCGACCCGGCCAGAGGGGGGTTTGAGGGCGTCATCTGGGGCGCGATGCCCGCCCACCGTGCCACTCTGGAAATCTGACAAATATCCGCAATATATCAAAGGCTTAGTGATGTCTTCCACATTCGATCAGGTCGCCACGATCATCGCTGAAACCTGCGACATCCCGCGCGACACGATCACGCCGGATAGCCATGCCATCGACGATCTCGGCATCGACAGCCTCGATTTCCTCGACATCGCGTTTGCGATCGACAAGCAGTTCGGCATCAAGCTGCCGCTGGAAAAGTGGACCCAGGAGGTCAACGACGGCAAGGCGACCACCGAGCAGTATTTCGTGCTGAAGAATCTGTGCGCCCGCATCGACGAACTGGTTGCGGCCAAGGGCGCGAGCGCCTAAGCGCGCGGTCATGCAACTCGAATACTTCCACATGATCGATCGGATCGTCGACCTCAAGGTCGACGAGAAGACGATCGTCGTCGAGGCCCAGGTCCCCAAGGAGAGCACCATCTTCGAGGGGCACTTCCCGGGCTATCCCCTGATGCCCGGCGTGCTGCTGATCGAATCGATGGCGCAGGCCTCGGGCTGGCTTCAGCTCGGCGTGTTCAAGTTCGAGCGCATGCCGATCCTGGCTGCGGTGAAGGAAGCCAAGGTCCGCGGCTCGGTGTTCCCCGGCGACCTCATGAGCATCGAGGCGAGCCTCACCCATGAGGGCTCGGGCTATGCCATGACCGAGGCCAAGATCCGGGTCGGCGGCAAGCTGCGCGCCAACTCAGCGCTCACCTTCACGCTGATCCCCTTCCCCAATGCGGATATGCGCGGCTACATGACCAAAGTCGCCGAACGCGTCGGCTTTCCGCAACAGGCCGTATCGCCATGACTGACACTGCTTCGAAGCCCGGCCAGACGGAAGTCTGGATCACCGGCATTGGGCTTGCCACCTCGCTCGGCGAGGGCCTCGACGCCAATTGGGCCGCGCTTGAAGAGAAGCGCATCAATGTCGACGAGAAGGGCTTTGCGCCAAACGTCGTGCATCCCTTGATGCCCGTCTCCTTCGACAGCCAAATCCCGAAGAAGGGCGACCAGCGCCAGATGGAAGCCTGGCAGCGCATCGGCACCTACGCTGCCGGCCTTGCACTCGACTCCGCGGGAATCAAGGGCAACAAGGACATCCTGGCGAAGATCGACATGGTGGTCGCCGCCGGCGGCGGCGAGCGCGATCTCAACGTCGACAGCGGCGTGCTCACGGCCGAGGCCAAGGGGGCGAACGCGCCCGGCTTCCTCAATGAGCGGCTGATGAGCGACCTCAGGCCGACGCTGTTCCTGGCGCAGCTCTCGAACCTGCTCGCCGGCAACATCGCCATCGTGCACGGCTTGGGCGGCACCTCGCGCACCTTCATGGGCGAAGAGGTCGCGGGCGCAGATGCGGCCCGCATTGCGCTTGCGCGCATCGCCTCGGGCGAGAGCGACATTGCGCTGGTCGGCGGCTCGCATAATGGCGAGCGCAAGGACCTGATGGTCCTCTACGAATTCGGCGACTTCAACTTGAAGGACAAGTTCGCTCCGGTGTGGGCGCGCAAGGACCACCCCGGATTCGCGCTCGGCTCGGCCGGCGCCTTCCTGGTGCTGGAGTCGAAGGCGCATGCGGAAGCGCGCGGCGCCAAGCCGTTTGCAAAGCTGTCGAGCGTCGTTGCCGACCTCGCCCGGCGCAAGCAGCCCGGCGACATGGCCGCGACCTTGGAGAAGCTTTGGGAAAAGCTGCCGAAGCGCGAGGGCAAGGGCGCGATCATCTCGGGCGCGACCGGCACCGAGCCCGCGACCAGCGAGGAGCGCAGCTTCCTGAAGAATCATACCGACTTCCCGGTGCGCTCGACCGGCACGATGTTCGGTCACACCATGGAAACGCAGTTCCCGCTCGGCATCGCGCTCGCCGCGCTGTCGATCTCGCGCGGCGCACTGTTCCCGCCGAACGATTTGACCGGGACCGAGATTGAAATGCAGGGGGCGCCCACCCAGATTGTTGTGGTGGGAGCCGGACACTGGCGCGGCGAAGGCATGGCGCTGGTCGAGGCGGTGAGCTGAAGCGCGTCCGCGCTTTGGCTGGATGACGCTCTAGCTCTATCGGGGGATCGACATGACTGCACCACGCGACAAACTCGGGCGTCCCGTCGTCGTCGTCACCGGCATGGGCATCATGACCTCGCTCGGCAACGGCAAGGCCGACAATTGGGCCAAGCTCGTGGCCGGCGAATCCGGCATCCGCACCATCACGCGCTTTCCGATCGAGGGCCTGAAGACCACGATGGCCGGCACCGTCGATTTCGTCAGCGTCGATCCGTTCTCCTCCACCGCCCTGTCCGAGCGGATGGCCGAGATCGTGACGGAGGAAGCGCTCGAGCAGGCCGGCATCGGCGCCAAGGCCGATTTCCCGGGTCCCCTCTTCCTCGCCGTTGCGCCGGTCGAGGTCGAATGGCCGCAGCGCCGCGAGCTCGGCCGCGCCGTCGGCGCGCTCGACATCAACTATGACGATTTGCTGCGCATCTCCGGCGGCGGCAAATACACCGCCTATCATCACCGCTTCATGTTCGGCTCGGTCGCAGCCCACCTCGCCGAGACCTTCGGCACCAAGGGCTCGCCGATCTCGCTGTCGACGGCTTGCGCCTCGGGTGCGACCTCGATCCAGCTCGGCGTCGAGGCGATCCGCCGCGGCGAGACCGACGCTGCACTGTGCGTCGCGACCGACGGCACCGTGAATCCGGAGGCGCTGGTGCGCTTCTCGCTGCTCTCGGCCCTGTCGACCCAGAACGATCCGCCGCAGGCGGCCTCCCGCCCCTTCTCCAAGAACCGCGACGGCTTTGTCATGGCCGAAGGCGCCGGCGCGCTCGTGCTGGAAAGCTATGAAGCGGCAACTGCGCGCGGCGCAAAGATCCTCGGCGTGATCGCCGGCTGCGGCGAGCTCACCGATTCCTTCCATCGCACCCGCTCCTCGCCCGATGGCAAGCCGATCATCGGCTGCATGAACAAGACGCTGGCCGATGCCGGCATGACGCCGGACCAGATCGACCACATCAACGCGCACGGCACCGCGACGCCCGAGAACGACAAGATGGAGTTCAACACGACATCGGCCGTGTTCGGCGATCTCGCGCAGAAGATTCCGGTCACCTCCAACAAGTCGATGGTCGGCCACACCATCTCGGCCGCAGGTGCAGTGGAGGCGATCTTCTCGCTGCTCACGCTCGAGCATCAGCGCATCCCGCCGACAATCAACTATGACAATCCGGATCCCACGATCCTGTTCGACGTTGTCGGCAACAAGGCGCGCGATGCCCGCGTCACCGCGGTGATGTCGAACTCGTTCGGCTTCGGCGGCCAGAACGCCTCGCTGATCCTGACGCGCGAACCGGCCTGACCCGGACGCATGGCGCTGATTTCTCTCGGCACGAAGATCCGCGCACGCAATGCTGCCAAATCGATCAGCGGAAGCCTGATCGGCGCTGCCACCGTCGGCATGTTGCGCACCACGCGCTATTTCGACCCGGTCAAGACCTCGGACTTTTTCGCGCGCGTCACCAAGACGATCGGCCCGCGTCTGCGCGAGCATCGCATCGGCCGCGCCAACCTCACCGCGGCGTTTCCCGAGAAATCGCCGGAGGAGATCGAGCAGATCCTGATGGGCGTGTGGGACAATCTCGGCCGCGTCGGCGCCGAATTCGCCCATATGGACCACGTCTGGGACTACGACCGCGAGCATCCGGAGAAAAGCCGGATCGAAATCCCGGCGCGCAGCATCGAGTTGTTCGACCAGATCCGCGACGACGGCAAGCCGGCGCTGATCTTCGCCGCGCATCTGGCCAACTGGGAGTTGCCGGCGCTCGCCGGCGTCGCGCACGGGCTGGACGCCGCGATCCTCTATCGCCGCCCGAACATCGCCTCCGCCGACCGCATCATCCAGGAGATGCGCCAGGTCAACATGGGCACGCTGATCCCGGCGGGCCGCGACGCACCTTTGCGGCTGGGTCAGGCGCTGAAAGAGGGCAAGCACGTCGCGATGCTGATCGACCAGTATCTGACCGGCGGCGTCGAGGTCACCTTCTTCGGCCGCAAGACGCGCGCCAATCCGACGCTGGCCCGCCTGCTCCGCCAGGTCGAATGCCCCATCCACGGCGTCCGCATCATCCGCCTGCCCGGCGGCCGCTTCACCGGCGAGCTGACCGAGGAAATCCCGCCGGTGCGCGATGCCGACGGCAAGATCGACATCCAGGGCACGATGCAGGCAGTCACCAGCGTGGTGGAGAGCTGGGTGCGCGAGCATCCTGAGCAGTGGCTGTGGCTGCACAGAAGGTGGCGGTAGGCGCCCCATTGTTGTCATTCCGGGGCGATGCGAAAGCATCAAACTACGGTGCGCAATTGCGCACCTGAGAATCTCGAGATTCCGGGTCTGGTGCTTACGCACCATCCCGGAATGACGCAGAACTTCACTGCTCCGGCAGTCCAGCATCCACCTCGGCCTGCACGACGCGCTCCCAGGCTGCGATGCAGATCGGACTTGCGTTCTTCATCGGCGGCCAGACGCTTTGTCTGTTCGTGCCGGGCCGCAAGCGCAGCCCCTCCGCGATCGCGGCCTTCGCCTCCTCGGCCCGGCCCGTTCTCTGATAGGCGGCAGCGAGCAGGAAATGCGAGCGGCCCGTCCCCGGCGTGATGGCGATCGAACGCTGCAGCCACGGCAGCGCCTCCTCGTAGCGGCCCATCAAGGCATGCGCCGTGCCTACGCCGAGCAGCCAGGTCCAGCGCGAGGCCGGCGGCGTGTCGTAGCGATCGGCTTGCTGGAACGTCGCGAGCGCATCCTCGAAGCGGCCGAGATAGATCTGGCCCAATCCGATCAGATAGAGCGCAGACCCGTTCCACGGATCGAAGCTCAAGGCCTTGGCGCAGGTGACAAGGCTTTCGACGAAATGGTTGGTCGCGCTGAGGAAGCGGCAAGTGGCCTCGAGCACCGGAATCGAATTCGGCTTCGACCGCAATGCCTGCTCGAGCGTCGCATTGGCCCTCCCCTCGACCGCAGCAGCCTCCTCCGGGCCGAACCAGACCATCTGGATGCCGCGCATCTGCAGCGAGGCGAGCGCGACCGCGATGTCGAGATTGTCAGGATCGTCAGCGAGCGCCTTTTGCAGCATGGCCTGCGCCGCGCCGAAACGCTCGCGCGTGGTCTGGTTGATCGAGGCGAGCGCCTGCTCGACGGCCACCTTGTCGCCGCCGACCGAGGATTTGCGGCTCGCAGATGACGATCCGCTCGGCTCCAGAATCTCGTTGAGACGGCGCGCGAGCACATGACCGACGCCGGCAACGAGCCGCGACTGCGCGAGTTGCGCGTCCGCATCGTCCGCGGCGACCGAAGCTGCAACGACCGACTGAACCTCGCCGGTCGCGGCCTTGACGATACGCGCGCGCAGCGTCCAGGATCGATCGCCATGCTGCAACTCACCCTGCAGCTCGTAATCGGATGATGCGGCGGATGCAGCAGTGCCGTCGCCGCTCCTGGCCGCCATGCGTGGCGCAACCACGCTGATGTTCTGGATCTTGGCAAAGCCATCCGTCAGACGACCGGTGACCTCTGCCGCCATCGCCGCGCCACGCGGGTCGTTGCCGTCATCAGCGATCGGCATCACCGCGAGCCGCGGCGGCGTTCGCCTGAACAGAAGGTCCGGCTTCAGCACGGGCGCGGCAACCGCAAGCCCCATGACGATCACAAAGAGCGCGGCCACGGCGGCGACCGTGGCCTGCCGGCTCAAGCCGAACATCGCGCGCCGCGACCTCACGGGCGGCACAGCAACCTCGGCCGGCGGCAGGGGCGCGACCTCGTCGCCCGGGTCCGGCCGGGCCTGCTCGGCCTGCACCAGGCCGGATTCGGGCGCAGCCTCAACTTCCGCCGCCAGCAGGTAGCCGCCGCCGGAGGCGAGCTTGATCAACTGCCGCCGGTCGTCGCCGAGCGCGTTCCGAAGCTCTCGGATGCATTGGAACAGGCTGTCCTCGCCGACATGGACATTCGGCCAGACCGCCTCCATCAGCTCCTGCTTGCTGAGCACCCGGCCGCCGCTGGTGGCAAAGAGCCGAAGCATCTCGAACGTCTTGGGCCGGAGCTTGATCGGCGTGCCATCGGCACCGCGCAGCTCCGCGCGCTGCAGGTCCAGCTCGAAGCCGGCGAAACGAAGCAAGTGATCCCCCAAAACGTCTCTCAAGGTGGCCCATATAGCGGAAGTCTGCCGAAAATGCCCGGAAATCGGGTCTGAAGCGCAAATATCAGAAACTTTCAGAAACTGGCCAACCCCTTATCAGGACACCAATCCCCACCCGATGCGATGAATCCGGTCGAGGACTCGGACCGCGTGTTGGGGGAAGTGGTGAGGACGGGGAAAGATTATTTTAAAGCGACCCGCCACCTGCGGGCCGCCCTGCTGACGTCGTCGGCGCTGGCCCTGGCCTGGGCGCTACCGTCCGCGCCCTCGCGCGCCGCCGCGAATGGCACCTGGCTCACCTCGCCCGGCAGCAACGATTACGGCAACGGCGCCAACTGGGACGGCGGCTTCGTGCCTGTCGGCACGGCCTCGTTCGGCACCTCCAATACCACCAGCCTGGCGATCTCGAGCGCCAGCGTCGGCGGCTGGACGTTCAATGCCGGCGCCGCGAACTACGTTTTTGACGTCAGCGGCCAGTTGAACCTCACGGGCGCCGGAATCACGGTCAATGGCGGCAGCGTCACGATCAACTACAACGTCAGCTTTTCGACGTCCACGTTCACCGGTTCAAGCACCGCGGGCGACGCCACCCTCAACGTCAACAGCGACCTTGCGTTCTACGGCAACAGCACGGCCGGCAATGCCACGATCAACAACAACAGTCAGATCGAGTTTTTCACGACCGGCCCCCTCACAGCCGGCTCGATCGCGGGCAGCGGGGTATTCGACCTTGGCGGCAACCAGCTGACGGTTGGCTCCAACAATCTGTCGACCGTCGTAACCGGCCAAATAGTCGACGGGTCGCTGGTCAAGATCGGCACGGGCACGCTCACGCTGTCGGCTTCCAACACGTTCGGAGGCGGCGTTACGCTCAGCGCGGGGACGCTGGGGCTTGCCAACAACAATGCACTCGGCACTGGCGCGCTGACGATATACGGCGGGACCGTAGCCTATGCCGATGGCATCGCCATCGGCAATGCGATTGACCTTCGCGGCAGCGCAACGCTCGATGTCACGACCGGCAGCGCGACCCAGGCAGGCGCCATCGGCCAAACCGGCGGCGCGTTCGGAATCGTGAAGACGGGCACCGGCACGCTGATCCTGAGCGGCGCCAACACTTACACCGGTGGCACCACGGTCAACGGCGGCCTGTTGCAACTCGGCAGTGCCGGCGGCGTCGGCTCCATTGTGGGGACCGTCAACGTTGGCGCCAACGGCAGGTTCAGCGTCGTCAACGCCGACACCAGCGGCATCACTGACATCTCCAACGCCGGTCTCACGGTGTTCCAGAACGCAAACAGCGCCGGCTCCGCGACCATCTCAAATAGCAGCACCCTCTATTTTTCCGACACGAGCACGGCCGGCAACGCCTCCATCACCAACAGCTCCTTCGGCGGGCTCGGATTCGCTGGATTCGCCACAGCGGGCAATGCGAGCATCACCAACAACGGGGGCATATCTTTTGTCGGCAACAGCACGGCCGGCAGCGCGACTATCACCAACGGCAGCGGCGGCCTGCTCTCTCTCTTCGACAACGCCACGGCCGGCAGCGCAACCATCACCAATAACTACAATATGTTTTTCTACGCCAATAGCACGGCCGGCAACGCCACGATCACGAACAATGCCTCCCTGAATTTCAACGACCATAGCACTGCTGGCGGCGCGACAATCACCAACAGCGCCACAGGCAACGTCTACTTCAACAATTCGAGTTCGGCGGGCAGCGCGACGATCACCAGCGACAACAACTACCTGTATTTCAACGATACCAGCACTGCGGGCAGCGCAAACATCACCAACAGCGCCAACAGCAGAGCCATTTTCCAAGGAAACGCCACGGCCAGCAACGCAACCATCACCAACGGCGCCTACCTTTATTTCTACGGCAGCAGCACGGCCGGCAACGCTGCTATCACCAACAACAATTGGCTGTCTTTCAACGACACCAGCACGGCAGGTAGCGCTACTCTCACCAACAATCGCTGGCTGTATTTCTACAACGACAGCACGGCTGGCAGCGCGACCATCACCACGTCCAATTTGCTGGTTTTCCGTGACAATTCCACGGCCGGCAACGCCTCCATCACCAACAGCAACACCATTAATTTCGTCGTCAGCAGCACCGCCGGCAGCGCGACGATTACCAACAATGCCGGCGGCACGACCTCCTTCCAGGACAACTCGACCGCCGGCAATGCGCAACTGATCAACAACGCGGCCAATGCCGTCTTCGATTTCTCGGGCAGCACCGGCCCGAACGGCGACCACAAGCTCAGCGCCGGCTCGATCACCGGCAACGGCACCTTCTCGCTCGGTGCCAACGAGCTCACGGTCGGCAGCAACAATCTGTCGACCGCCGTCAGCGGCGTGATCGCCGATGGCGGCGCGAGCGGCGATACCGGCGGTTCGCTGGTGAAGACGGGTACCGGCACGCTGACGCTGTCGGGCGCCAACACCTATACCGGCGGCACCACCTTCGCCGGCGGAACGGTCAGCGTCTCCTCGGACGCCAATCTCGGCGACCTCGCGGGCAGCCTGACCTTCAACGGCGGCGCCTTGCAGGTCACTGGCACGGCATTCACCGCCACCACGCGCACCATCAACTGGGGCGCAGCAGGCGGCACGTTCGACATTGCGAACGCCGCCAACAATTTCACCGTCAGCCAGACTCTCAGCGGCGGCGCGCTGACGAAGTCCGGCGCCGGCACGCTGACCTTGACCGGCGCGGACACATTTTCCAGCGTGACGGTATCCGCCGGCACGCTGGTGTTCCTCAACAACTCTGCCGGTAGCGCTGATATCGCCAACAACGCGCAGTTGACGTTCTACGGCAACTCCACAGCCGGCAGCGCGACCATCCACAACAGCGGCAATGTGCTGTTCGACGGCAACTCCACGGCCGGCAACGCGCAGCTCGTCAACACCACCTCCAGCGCCGTCATCGACTTCAACACCCCCGGCCCGGGCAGCGACGGCAAAATCAGTGCCGGCTCGATCGCCGGCGACGGCCACTTCAACCTCAACGGCGAGGAATTGACGGTTGGCGGCAACAACCTGTCGACCACCGTCACCGGCGTCCTCACCGGCGACGCACACAACACCGGAACATCGCTGATCAAGGTCGGCACCGGCACGCTGACGCTTTCGGGCATCAACACCTACACCGGCGCAACGATCGTGAACGGCGGCACGCTGGCGGTGAACGGCTCGATCGCGTCCTCCAGCGGCGTCACCGTGAACAGCGGCGGCACGCTCGGCGGTGCTGGCACCGTCGGTAACACGACGATCGCGAGCGGCGGCACGCTGGCGCCGGGCAATTCCGTGGGCACCCTCACCGTCAGCGGCAGCCTCACCTTCAGTGCCGGCAGCTTCTACCGGGTCGAGGTCTCCACGGCTGCCGTGGACCGGACCAATGTCTCGGGCACCGCGACGCTCACCGGCGCCACCGTGCAGGCGGTAGCGATTCCCGGCAGCTTCCGGAGCCAGACCTACACCATCCTCAATGCGACCGGCGGCTTTGGCGGAACGCAGTTCGCCGGGCTAAGCGTGAGCGGCAGCTTCAGCCCCACGCGCAATCCGCATCTCACCTACGACCTCAACAACGTCTACCTCGTGCTCGATCCCGGCACGATCGCGCTGCCGGCGGGCACCGGCGCCAACCAGAGCAACGTGGCCGGCGCCATCAACGGAGCCGTCGCAAGCGGCGGGACGCCGCCGGCCGGCTTCGATGCGCTGCTCAACATGGGCCAGCCGCAGCTCAACGGCGCGCTCGGCCAGGTCTCGGGACAGCCAGGCGCCGCCGGCACTCAGGCCTCGTTCAACGCCATGCAGCAGTTCGTCGGCATGCTCGATCCGCTTGGCGGCGGCGCGGATGGCGAGCGCGGCGCAAGCGCTGGCGATGGCGGGACGCTGGGCTACGCTTCGACCGCACCGAACGACGCAAGAGTACGCGAGGCCTACGCCGCGGTGACGCCGCGCGATGCAAGCGGCGATGTCATCGACCGCCGCTGGGGCGTCTGGGCCTCTGCTTACGGCGGCGCCAGCACGTTGAACGGCAACGCCGCGGCTGGTTCGACCACCACAAGCAGCCGCATCTACGGTACCGTCGTGGGCGCTGACTATCGCGTCTCCCCGAACACGCTGCTTGGCTTCGCCCTCGGCGGCGCTGGCTATAATTTTACGCTGTCGGACAGTCTCGGCGGCGGCCGCGCCGATCTGTTCCAGGCCGGCGTCTACGGGCGCCACACATTCGGGCCGGCCTACCTCTCGGCAGCGCTGGCCTATGGCTGGCAGGACGTCACCACCGACCGCACCGTGACGGTCTCAGGCACCGACAAGCTGACTGCGAATTTCAAGGCCAGCACCTTCTCCGGCCGCTTGGAAGCCGGCTGGCGCTTCGCACCGATTCCCGCCTCGACTTTCGGCGTGACGCCCTACGCAGCGGTGCAAGTCACCACCTTCCACCTCCCCGGCTACGGCGAGACCGCGATCGTCGGCAGCAACCAGTTCGCGCTCTCCTACACCGCGCAGGACACCACCAATGTCCGCACCGAGCTCGGCGCTCGCACCGACCAGCGCTTCCTGGTCAGCGACGGCGTGCTGACCTTGCGCGGCCGCCTCGCCTGGGCGCACGACACCAACACCAACCGGCTCGTCAGCGCCGCCTTCCAGACGCTCCCCGGCGCGGCGTTCACCGTCAACGGAGCGCAGCCTGCCGCGGACTCCGCACTCGTTGGCGGCCGCGCGGAGATGAAATGGAAGAGCGGTCTCTCGCTCGCAGGCACGGTCGAGGGTGAGTTCTCCCAGAGCACGCAGACTTACACGGGCAAGGGAACGGTGCGTTATGAGTGGTGAGCGGCGCTGCGCGCGGTGTTGCGCCCGCGTGTCGATTAGGCCAGCCCGGATCGTGACTTAGGCGCCGTCACCGACGGTGACCCGCAGATGGCGCTTCTACTGTGCAAGGGGTTGTTTTGCGGATTTGGTTTGCCGGGCTGGTTCCCGAGCCGACTACCGCCCCGTCTTCACCTTGGTCCAGAGCCGGTTGATGATGCGCTGCGTTGCCGGCTCGCGCGCCGTGATGACGAACAGTTTTGAAAGCGTCGCCTCGTCCGGATAGATGTTCTTGTCGTTCAGGATCTTTGGATCGACCAGCTTCTGGCTGGCGAGGTTGCCGCTCGCGTAGGACAGGAAGTCCGAGTTCTTGGCGGCGACGTCGGGGCGATAGAGATAGTTGATCAGCTCGTAGGCCTCCTTGACGTTCTTGGCATCCGCGGGGATCGCGAGATTGTCGAAGAACATCTGCGCGCCCTCCTTCGGAATGGCGTAGCCGATCTCGATGCCGCTCTTGGCTTCCGCCGCGCGGGCGCGGGCCTGCATGATGTCGCCGGACCAGCCGACCACGAAGCAGATCTCGCCAGTGGCCAGCGCGCTCAAATATTCCGACGAGTGAAACTTGCGCACGGACGGCCGAACCTTGGCGACGACATCAGCGGCCTTCTCGAGGTCCGCCTGCTTGGTCGAGTTCGGATCGAGCCCGAGATAGTTCAGCGCCGCCGGAAAAATGTCGTCGGCGGAGTCGAGCATGTGGACGCCGCAGTCTTTGAACTTGGCGAGGTTCTCCGGCTTGAAGACGATGTCCCAGCTGTCGATCTTGGCGTCGGGTCCGAGGATCTGCTTCACCTTGGCGACGTTGTAGCCGATGCCCGTCGTGCCCCACATGTAGTTCGCGGCAAAATCGTTGCCGGGGTCGTAGGTCGCGAGATGCTTGGTCACCATCGGCCAGGCATTGCCAAGGTTCGGCAGCTTCGACTTGTCGAGCTTCTGAAAGATGTTGGCCTTGATCTGGCGCTGCAGGAAATAGGCTGTGGGCACCACGACGTCATAGCCGGACTTGCCGGCCATCAGGCGCGTCTCCAGCGTCTCGTTGGCATCGAAGGTGTCGTAGACCACCTTGATGCCGGTCTCCTTGGTGAAGGCCTCAAGGACATCCGGCGCCATGTAGTTGGACCAGTTGTAGAAGTTGACGACGCGTTCCTCGGCTCCCGCTGGAGCGGAGAGCAACGTCAGCGCGGCGGCGATTGCAAGACCGAGGCGAAACCGCGAGCGGCTGACGTTCGTCATCTCAAATCTACCTCTTGCGTCCACGTACCGCGTCCGACAACCGCTCCAGCGCAGTGTCGAGGGTCTCGTCCTTCTTGGCAAAGCAGAAGCGCACCACCGAGGTCACCGGGTCCTGCTCGTAGAAGGCCGACACCGGGATCGCCGCGACCTTGTAATCCCTAACGATGCGCCAGCAGAACTCGGTGTCGCTCTCGTTCAGCCCGAGCGGCGACAGGTCGACGGTGAGGAAGTAGGTGCCTTGCGACTTCAGCACCGGGAAGCCGAGGCTTTCGAGGCCCTTGGTGAGACGGTCTCTGCTCCGCGTCAGGTCCTTGCGCATCGACAGGAAGTAGTCGTCGGACTTGCCGAGACCGTAGGCAACGGCGGCCTGCAGGTTCGGCGCGGTGGTGAAGGTCAGGAACTGGTGCACCTTGGCGGCGACGCGCAAGAGCGGCGGCGCGGCGCAGACGAAGCCGATCTTCCAGCCGGTCAGCGAAAAGATCTTGCCGGCCGAGCCGACCTTGATGGTGCGGTCACGCATGCCGGGGATGGTGATCAGCGGGATGTGCTTGTGCTCGTCGAAGGTGACGTGCTCCCAGACCTCGTCGCAGATCGCGATGACGTCGAACTCCTGGCAGTAGCGCGCCAGGAGCTCGAGGTCCTCGCGCGGATAGACCACAGCGGAGGGATTCAAGGGGTTGTTGAACAGCACCGCCTTGGTCTTTGAATTGAAGACACTTTTCAGCATGTCCTCATTCAGCCGCCAGTGCGGCGGCTCGAGCCGGACGAGGCGCGGAATGCCGCCGGCCTGGCGGATGATCGGCAAGTAGGAATCATAGACCGGCTGGAAGCAGACCACCTCGTCGCCGGGCTGGACCACTGCGAGGATCGCCGACGTCAAAGCCTCGGTGCCGCCGGAGGTCACCATCACCTCGCTCATCGGATCGAGCTTGAGGCCGTGCCAGTGGCCGTAATGGGTCGCGATCGCCTGGCGCAGCTCAGGCAGGCCCATCATCGACGGATACTGGTTGTAGCCGTTCAGCGAGGCGTCGGCCGCGGCGCGGCGGATGTCCTCGGGGCCCGGATCATCAGGAAAGCCCTGGCCGAGATTGATGGCGGCATTGTCGCGCGCGGCCTGCGACATCGCCTCGAAGATGGTGACAGGAAGGTCGGCGAAGACCTTGTTCAGGGACGAGCTCTTGGACATCGGGCCGATCAGCCACCGACCTTGCTGGGAAGACCCGCCGCCTTCCAACCGAGCATGCCGCCGGCCAGATGCTTGTCGTAAGGCAGGCCCGCCGCCTGCGCCGCCAGCGAGGCCGTCACCGAGCGCTTGCCGGAGCGGCAGGCGAATACGACCTCCTTGCCTTGCGGATCGGGGATGGCCTTGGGATCGAAGGTCGAGAGCGGCACCACGACGCCATAGGGGTAGGCCTCGGCCTCGACCTCGTTCGGCTCGCGCACGTCGACGAGGAGATAGCGGCCTTCCGCGACACCCTTGGAGACCTCCTCCGGAGTCAGATCCTGTACTTGATTTGCCACATCATCCTCCAACGTCGCGGGGTCCTTGCCGGGGCGATCCCGGCGGGCGGCAACCTCGCCTCTCGGCAGACGAAAATCAAGCGCTACAAAGGCTTGAGCTGCCTTGCGCAAGTTAAAGCTAAATCGCAGCGACTTGAAGTGTGCTTTGAATCCTAGGCCGGGATGCCCGGCCTAGATCGTCACCTGCGTTCCGACCTCGACCACGCGGCCGCTCGGGATCTGGAAATAGTCGGTGGCATCGTTGGCCGAGCGGCTCAGCGAGATGAACAGCCGGTCCTGCCAGCGCGGCATGCCGGAATGGGCGGCGGGCTTGAGCGCCCGGCGCGACAGGAAGAACGAGGTCGACATGATGTCGAACTGCCAGCCGAGCTTCCGGGCGATGGCGAGGGCCTTCGGCACGTTGGGCGATTCCATGAAGCCGAACTTCAGCGTCACCTTGGAGAAGGTTGGCGAGATCTGCTCCAGCTTGACGCGCTCGGCCGGATCGATGCGCGGGGTCTGCGCGGTCTCGATGGTGAGAATGACGTTCTTCTCGTGCAGCACCTTGTAGTGCTTCAGACTATGCATCAGCGCGGTCGGCGCGCTGAGCGGGTCCGAGGTCAGGAACACGGCGGTGCCGGGCACACGCTGCGGCGGCCGCTTCTCCAGCATGGCGACGAGGTCGGCGAGCGGGAACTCGAGCTTGCGCGACTTCTCGAACAGCAGCCGGCTGCCGCGCCGCCATGTGTACATCAGCAGGATCATCAGCGAGCCGAGCGCCAGCGGCACCCAGCCGCCCTCGAACACCTTGAGCAGATTGGCGGCAAGGAAGGTGAAGTCGAGGCACAGGAACGGGACGATCAGCGCCGCGGCGGCGACCGGCGACCAGCGCCAGGCCTTCCAGACCACGACGAAGCCCATCATTCCCGTGACAACCATCGTGCCGGTCACGGCGATGCCGTAGGCGGAGGCCAGCGCGCTGGAGGAGCGGAACAGCAGCACCATCAGGATCACGGCGACCAGCAGCAGCTGGTTGATGCGCGGGATGAAGATCTGGCCGGAATGGGCCTCGGACGTATGGCGAATTTCGAACCGCGGCAGCAGACCGAGCTGGATCGCCTGGCGCGTCAGCGAATAGGCGCCGGTGATGACGGCCTGGCTCGCGATCACGGTCGCCATGGTGGCCAGCACGACCATGCTGCCGCGCAGCCAGCCTTGCGGGAACAGCTGGAAGAACGGGCTCACGATCGCCCCGGGGTCATCCAGGATGAGCGCGCCCTGCCCCAGATAGTTCAGCGCGAGCGACGGCAGCACGATGAACAGCCAGGCGGTCTGGATCGGCCGCTTGCCGAAATGGCCGAGGTCGGCATAGAGCGCCTCGGCGCCGGTCACCGCCAGGAACACCGCGCCCAGCGTCACGAAGCCGATGATGCCGTGGTGGAGCATGAACGACACCGCATAGAGCGGGTTCAACGCGAACAGAATTTGCGGCTGCCGGATGACCGGCCCGATCGCCGCGACCGCAATCACGGCAAACCAGACGCACATCACCGGGCCGAAGAACGCGGCGACACGGGCTGTGCCGCGCGACTGCACGGCGAACAGGCAGACCAGGATCACAACCGTGAGCGGAACGATATAGGGCTCGAAGGTCAGCGTGACGTCCTTCATGCCTTCGATCGCCGACAGCACCGACACAGCCGGGGTGATCACGGCATCGCCGTAGAACAGCGCGCCGGAGATGATGCCGAGCAGGACGATGGTGGCCCCGCCGGTGCCGACCGCGCGCTGGGCCAGCGCCATCAGCGCCAGCGTGCCGCCCTCGCCATTGTTGTCGGCGCGCAGCAGGATCACGACGTATTTGAGCGTCACCACGACGATCAGCGCCCACAGGATCAAGGACACCACGCCGAGCACGGCCGCCGTCGTCGGCGCGCCCTCCGCGCCCGAGGCGGCCAGCACAGCCTCGCGGAACGCGTAGAGCGGGCTGGTGCCGATGTCGCCATAGACGACGCCGATGCTGCCAAGCGTCAGCGCGCCGAAACCGGCGGTGGTGTGGGCCTCGCCATGCCCATTGGCCGCCGCCGTTTCCGGGGCGGAAATCGCTACGTCGCTTGTCATGGGAGAGCCCGATGGCCTCTAAAAATGCTTCACTGCACAACGGCGGAAGAGCGCGCGGCTTATAGTCCTGCGCTGCCGGCATAGCCTAGCCCGATTCTGGGCCCTCGCCATGCGAATTTCGCATGGGTTCAGCAGTTGCGTTTTCAAATAGTCACTTGGGTTCCGACTTCAACCACCCGCCCGGTGGGAATCTGGAAATAGTCGGTGGCGTCGTTGGCGGACCGGCTCAGGGCGATGAACAGATGGTCCTGCCACAGCGGCATGCCCGACTGGGCCGACGCCTTCAGCGACCTCCGCGACACGAAGAACGACGTCGACATGATGTCGAACTGCCAGCCCTGCTTGCGTGCGATCGCAAGCGCCTTGGGCACGTTCGGCTGCTCCATGAAGCCGAAGCGCAGGCGGACCTTCGAGAACTTGTCGCTGATCTTCTCCATCCGGAACCGTTCGGAGAGATCGACCCGCGGCGTATGCGCGGTCTCGATGGTCAGGATCACGTTGTGCTCGTGCAGCACCTTGTTGTGCTTGAGATTGTGCAGCAGCGCGGTCGGCACGAAGGCGGGATCGCTGGTGAGGAACACCGCGGTGCCCTTGACGATGTGCGGCGGCCTCTTCTCCAGGCTCCGGATCAGGTCGTCCAGCGGCACCTCGATCCGGCGCGTCTTCTGGATCAGGATTCCCGAGCCCTTCCGCCATGTCCAGATCGTGCCCGCCATGGCCGCACCGAACAGCAGCGGCACCCAGGCGCCTTCGAGCAGCTTGAGCAGATTGGCGCTGAAGAAGGTCATGTCGACCATGACGAAGGGCAGGATCACGACCGCGGCGGTCGCGGCGCGCCAATTCCACAGCTTCCAGATCACGACGAAGCCCATGATGCCGTCGGCCACCATGGTGGTGGAGACTGCGATGCCATAGGCCGAAGCCAGATTGCTGGGCGTGTGGAACAGCAGGACCAGCAGCATCACGCCGATCAGCAGCAGCCGGTTCACCCGCGGCAGATAGATCTGACCGGCATGGGTCTCGGAGGTGTAGCGCACCTCGAAGCGCGGCAGGAGGCCGAGCTGCACCGCCTGATAGACCAGCGAATAGGCGCCGGTGATCACCGCCTGGCTCGCGATCACGGTGGCCGCGGTCGCAAGGCCAACCAGCGGCAGCACGAGGCTCTCGGGCACCATACGATAGAAGGAATGTTCGATCGCGCTGGGATCAGACAGCACCAGGGCGCCTTGTCCGAAATAGTTGATCAACAGCGAGGGCAGCACGAAGAACATCCAGGCCGACTGGATCGGCTTGCGGCCAAAATGGCCGAGATCGGCGTAGAGCGCCTCGCCGCCGGTGACCGCCAGGAACACGGCGCCGAGCGTCACGAGACCAATCGTGCCGTGCGACAACAGGAATTGCAGCGCGTAATAGGGATTGATCGCCGCCAGCACCGTCGGATCGTCGGCGATGTGGACGGCGCCCATTACCGCAAGGCAGGTGAACCAGATCACCATCACCGGCCCGAACGCCGAGGCCACCAGCGCGGTGCCCTTGCTCTGCACCGCGAACAGCAGCGCCAGGATTAGGACCGTGAGCGGCACGACATAGTGCTCGAACGCAGGCGTTGCGAGCTTCAGTCCGTCGACCGCCGACAGCACCGAGATCGCCGGCGTGATCATGGAATCGCCGATGAACATGGAGGCGCCGACCACGCCCAGCGCTAGCAGGAACCAGCTTCGCCGCCCCAGCGCGCGCTGGCCGAGCGCCATCAGCGAGAGCGTGCCGCCCTCCCCGTTATTGTCGGCGCGCAAGAGCAGCAGGACGTATTTGGCGGTGACGACGATGAACAGCGCCCACAGGATCAGCGAGAGCACGCCAAGCACGATGACCCGCGAGACCGGCTCGCCACCGGCGGCGCCCCGTACCGCCTCGTGGAATGCGTAGAGCGGCGACGTGCCGATATCGCCGAAGACGACGCCAATGCTCCCGAGCGTGAGCGCCCAAAAGCCTGTTTTGACCGGCCCTTCCTGGGCCTCGGTCGATGTAATGCTCGCCGCCATGAGGGTGGAAAACGCTTCTTCCCTTGAATTGATCCGGCGCCTTTTGACGCTTCCTGCGCGCGTGTCAATTGGCACAACATAGCAGGCGCAGCGGCAGATGCTGTGACGGCGCAGCCACGCCGTCGCCTGCGCGACGAGATGCCTCAGGTAGAATGGTAGCGCAAGGGGTTACGGCTTCAGATTCGGCGGCAGCGGCGGATCTTCGCGCATCAGGGTGATGGTTACCCGTCGGTTGGCCGCGAGCGAGGGATCGTCCGGAAACAGCGGCTGGGTGTCCGCCTTGCCGGAGACGGCGAAGATGTGGGACGGCGGCAGGCCCTCGCGTTCGAGTATCTGGCGCACGGCGTTGGCGCGGTCGGCCGAGAGGTCGAAGGCGCCGTAGTCGCTGCGAGTCGGCACGAATCCGGCCGCAGTGTGGCCGGCGATGGAGACGCGCAGCGGCGTCGCCTTGAGCGGGATCGCGAGCTTCTCGATCAGACGGCGGGTGCGGTCGTACGGCACCTTGGAGCCGTCGGCGAACATCGAGCGGCCATCCTGGTCGACGATCTCGAGGTTAAGACCCTGCTTGGTTTCCTCAAACATGATGT
This sequence comes from Bradyrhizobium genosp. SA-4 str. CB756, assembly GCF_000473125.1. Lineage (NCBI taxonomy): Bacteria > Pseudomonadati > Pseudomonadota > Alphaproteobacteria > Hyphomicrobiales > Nitrobacteraceae > Bradyrhizobium > Bradyrhizobium genosp. SA-4. The sequence continues at coordinate 4,038,678 of NZ_KI421499.1, forward strand.
GCTTGGACATCTCGGTTAGTTCCGGCATGTCCTGCAAGGCCTGGCGCAGCGAGGCCGCGGCGAGCGCGAAATTGCGATCGACCTTGATCTTCGCGCCGGAGGTCTTGTCGCGATCCTCCTGGTCCGGGGTCGGCGTGTTGGAGGCATCCTCGGGCTGGATGTGGTCGACGTTCTTCAGCCGCGGGCGCGTCGGCAGGCCGTCGGATTCGACGATGCCCGCATAGCGCGCTTCGCTCTGCACGCCGAAGGCGTCGCGCATCGAGCCGGCGACGATCTTCAGCTTGTTGGCGTCCTGCGTCGAGAACGCGACGAGCATCACGAAGAAGCTCATCATCAGGCCCATCAGGTCGGCGAAGGTCACGAACCAGCCGTGACCACCGCCGTGAGCATCGCCGCGCTTCTTCTTGGCCATCTCGCAAGATCCCGGCGGGCGTTACGCCGGCACCGGCTCGCCCTCGGCGTGACGATGCTTCTCCGGCAGATAGGCCAGCAGCATTTCGCGCACGAGCGTCGGGCTCTTGGAGTCGCGGATCATCAGGATGCCGTCGATGATCAGGGTGCGGTTGGTCTCTTCGTCCAGCAGCTTGCCGTGCAGCTTGTCGGCGATCGGCAGACAGAACAGGTTGGCGACCAGCGCGCCGTAGAGCGTCGCGAGCAGCGCGGTCGCCATGAACGGGCCGAGCTTGGAGGGGTCGGTCATGTTGGCGAACATCTGCACCATGCCGATCAGGGTGCCGATCATGCCGAAGGCCGGGGCGCAGTCGCCGATGGCGCGGTAGATCTTGCTGCCCTCGTCGAGGTGCATCAGGAAGTTGTCGCGGTCGCGCTCGAGATTGTCGCGGATGAAGTCGAGGTCGTAGCCGTCGGCGACGTAGCGGATGCCCTTGGCCAGGAACGGCTCGTCGGTCTCGACCTTTTCGAGGCCGACCGGGCCCTGCTTGCGGGCGATCTCGGCGATACGAGCGAGCTCGTCGACGAGGTCGTGCGCCGACAGCCGGCTCATGGTGAAGGCGAACTTGGCGCCGAGCGGAAGGCCGTGCAGGAGCGCCGAGAGCGGAAAGCGGATCATGGTGGCGGAGATCGAGCCGCCGAAGATGATGATCATCGCATGTTCGGAGATGAACATGTGGAGGTCGCCGCCCATGAAGATCATCGCCGTGATGACGATGATGCCGGCCGTGAGCCCAACGCCCGTCATGATATCCATGGGAGACTCCAACGCGTCCGCAACAACGGCCGTCCTGGCCGATGGCGCGGCCCAACCCCGAACCGCATCGGAAACCCTAGAGCGCCGCCCTTAAAGCCGCGTAAAGGTTAAGTTGAACGGGACCGCCGGACCGGCGCAGCACGCTGAGGGACGCCGGCTTTGCCGGCTGCCGACAGGAATCTCAACGTTTCACTAACCATGATTGCGGCAGCAGGCGATAATGTCTCCGGCGTCGAGGCATGGGCTCGATAGCGCGCAGCCGTGACCGATTGCCTTATACAAAGCGTCGAGGTGAATCTGATGGGTTTCTGGATAGCGGGTGCGATTGGGTCGGCGATCGCTTACCTCTTCGGTTCTCTGCCTACGGGCTACCTGGCGGGGAAGCTGCTTCGAGGCATAGACATCCGTGAGCACGGCTCCAGATCCACCGGCGCGACAAACGTGTTGCGCACTCTCGGGAAATGGCCCGCGCTGGTCGTGCTTTTGGTCGATGTGCTGAAGGGCGCCGCGGCGATCGTCTTCGCCCGCTGGTTCTATCGTTGGCTCTCGACATCGCCAACTGTCACGCCGACCGTGCTCGATCTGGAAACCTGGATCGCCTGGGCCGTGTGCCTTGCTGGACTTGCCGCGCTGTTGGGGCACAGCCTTTCGATCTGGCTCAACTTCACAGGCGGCAAATCCGCTGCGACCGGGCTCGGCGCCCTGCTGGCAATGTCCTGGCCAGTCGGCTTGGGGGCTGCAATCGCCTTTGGCGTTGTGTTGGCTGCTTCTCGCATTGTGTCGCTGAGTTCGATCGTGGCCGCGCTGACTGCGATCGCCCTCGTCTGCGGCCTGGAGTAACCGCTACCCTATCGGTTACTCGTGATTGCAGGCGGCATCTACGTGATCGTCCGCCACCGCGCCAACATTCAACGGCTGCTCGCAGGGACAGAGCCGCGGTTCGGACAATTCAGTCCAGAAATCAGGTCGGGATCGTAAGGAACTGCCGAGACGTCAGCTGCTTCCAGGCGGCTGCGGCCCTGCGCCACATCCGCCGCGAGAGACAATGAAGTATCCTATGGCCCTGCGGCCTGCTCCATCGCGGGAGCCATCGCAATGTTGACGCTGTTCAGTCTTCTCACCGCGCTCCCCGCGGTGCTGGCGTTTCATCTGCTCGCGCCGGAGCTCGTACTTCCGGCCTTCAGCGCGCTGCTCTTCGTCGAGGCCGCCTTCGCCGTGGTTGCGGCGCGCTTGCTTCACAGTTCCGACAGCACGGATGAGATCACGCTGTGGGATCTCGCGGGCGGCTTCACCCTGATCGGATGCGCCGCCGCGGTGTTCGGCGAGCCGGATCAGGCCGCCCTGTTTCTGACAGAGCAGCAGGGCCTACGGCCGGCGTCGCAGCCGTAGGCCGTTTCATCGCCCGCTCAGTGAATCTCCGCCGAGCGCTTCAGCGCGGCCTTGAGCTTCTCCAGCGAGAAGTCGGGGCTGCGCGCGATCTCCAGGATCGGCGTCTCGCGGCGACCGCAAAGCTCGGCGGCCTCCGGCAGCTTTGCGGCGACATCGAGCGGGATCACGATGGCGCCGTGCTGGTCGGCGTGGATGAGGTCGTCGGACTTCACCGTCATGCCGGCGACGCGCACTTCGCCACCAAAGCTCTCCGCATGCACCCATGCATGCGACGGGCCGATCGAGCCGGCCAATGCCTGGAAGCCAGGGGCCCATTGCGGAATGTCGCGGATCGAGCCGTCGGTGATGACGCCGAGGCAACCGAGCGCCTTGTGCACATTGCTCTGCACCTCGCCCCAGAACGCGCCGTAGCCGACATCGGGACCGTCGATGTCCTGGATCACCGAGATGCGCGGGCCAAAGCCGGTGCCGACATATTCGTAATATTCGATGCGGCGCTTCGACTGCTCTTCAGGAGGCAACGACGATTTCAGCACCGAGCGGATCGCGACCGTGCGGGCGTAGCCGACGATCGGCGGCAGGTCGGGGAACGGGCAGACCAGTTGCTTGGTGGTGTAGCCGATCAGGCGGCGTTCGGGCGCCACGATCTCCATGGCATTGCAGATCGTCGGCGTGTCATAGCGGCCCAGCGCTTCGAGGACGGAAGCGGGCAGCGGCCCGGTCGCGGTATCAGTCACGGCGTTCTCTCCCAGATTGGCGGCCGCTGTTGGCGCGGTGCCGCCGGCACAGGGCGATATAGCCGAGATCGGGTCTCAACCCAATCGGGACGTCCTCGTGGCAGATATCCGCGTGGGCCCGCTCAGTGCAGCCGGCCGGGACGATCGTCGTCGTGCGGCGGGTCGGACAGATTTGCCAGCGTCGGCGCCGACGGCGGCGACGGCACCTCGCCGCCGGCAGGCGCAGCGGCCTCCGTTGCCCGCGCCTGGTCGCGATAGGATTTGTAGCCGAGCGGCAGGCAGAGCAGATACAGCACCGTCCCGATCGAGAGCACGTGCCAGGGATAGGCGATCAGGATCGCGATGAAGACGATCACCGCGACGAACGCCGGCAGCACCAGCTCGGGCGGCACGCGCATGCGCTTGGTCTTGCCCGAGAACACCGGCAGGCGCGACACCATCAGGAAGGCGATCAGCAGCGTATAGGCCGCCGTCACCGCGACGGGCCAGCGGCCGAGATCGAGGAACGCGACATAGATCGGCAGCAGCACCGTGATGGCGCCGGCCGGCGCCGGCACGCCGGTGAAGAAATTGGCAGCAAACGCCGGCTTGTTCGGATCGTCCATGGTGGCGTTGAAGCGCGCAAGCCGCAGGCCGCCGGAGATCGCGAACACCATCGCGGCGATCCAGCCGGCATTGCCGAGCTCGTGCAGCTGCCAGAAATACAGCATCAGGCCGGGCGCGACGCCGAAATTGACGAAGTCGGCGAGGCTGTCGAGCTCGGCGCCGAATTTCGACTGGCCCTTGATCAGGCGCGCAACGCGGCCGTCGATGCCGTCGAGCGCGGCCGCGAACACGATGGCGTAGACCGCGAGCGACATCCGTCCTTCGATCGACAGGCGGATCGCGGTGAGACCGGCGCAGATCGCCAGCAGCGTGATGACGTTGGGCACCAGCATCCGCACCGGGATCGGGCGGAACCGCCGGCGGCGTACATCGGGATCTCTCAAATCATAGGGCGTCATGGCTGTCCTCACCTCAAGGCGAGATATAGCAAGCCGCGTCCCCCTCCGCCATTGCGGCCGAAGGCCCCCAGGGACAGGCTTTTGGTTAATTGGCGCGGAAAGCGCGGCTCGGGTCGTCGCCGGCAAGATCCGCCAGGATGGTCTCGCCGGCGATCGCAGTCTGGCCTTCCGATACCAGCGCCTTGGTGCCAACAGGCAGATAGACGTCAAGCCGCGAGCCGAAGCGGATCAGGCCAAAACGCTCGCCGGCGCCGATCGCCTGCCCCTCCTTGACGAAGCAGACGATGCGCTTGGCGACCAGCCCTGCGATCTGGATCACGCCGATCCGCGCCGTCGGCGTCGAGATCACCAGCGAGTTACGCTCATTGTCCTCGCTCGCCTTGTCGAGCTCGGCATTGATGAACAGGCCCGGCCGGTACGCAATGCGGTCCACCCTGCCCGCGATCGGGCTGCGGTTCACGTGGCAATTGAACACGCTCATGAACACCGAGATGCGCGGCAGCGGCCGGTCGCCGAGCCCGAGCTCGGCCGGCGGCAGCGCCATGGTGATCATCGAGACGCGGCCGTCGGCCGGCGACACCACGAGCCCCTCGCGCACCGGCGTCACACGGACGGGATCGCGGAAGAACAGCGCACACCACACGGTCAGGATCGTGCCGATCCAGCCCAGCGGCGACCACAGCCAGAACAGGATCAGGCTTGCCAGCGCAAAGCCGCCGATGAAGGGATAGCCCTCCTTGTGGATCGGCGGGATCTGACGCTGGATCGAATCGAGAATGGACATCGGTATCTGCCGCTCGAGGTTAATGGCACGGGTCGTTGCGCGGGCTTGTTTAGGCCAGAGTTGGGACCGGAGACAAGGTCACTCCGCGGCCGCCGGCGCCGCGAGGGCGTCTTCGACCGGCGGCGGCTCCCGGTTGGGCGCCTCGCTGCTGTCGGCCATCTGGGCCAGTTTCTCGCGCGCCGCCTCGGCCTCGCGCTGCCTGTTCCACATGCTGGCATAGAGGCCGCCGTGCGCCAGCAGTTTGGCGTGGGTGCCGCGCTCGGCGATGCGGCCCTGGTCCAGCACGATGATCTCGTCGGCCCCGACGATGGTCGAGAGCCGGTGTGCGATCACCAGCGAGGTGCGATTCCTGGCGACGCGGTCGAGCGCGCCCTGGATCTCGTGCTCGGTATGGGTGTCGAGCGCCGAGGTCGCCTCGTCCAGCACCAGGATCGGCGGCGCCTTCAAGACGGTGCGCGCGATCGCGACGCGCTGCTTCTCGCCGCCGGACAGTTTCAGGCCGCGCTCGCCGACCTGCGTCTCGTAGCCCATCGGTGCCATGCGGATGAAATGGTCGATCTGCGCGAGGCGCGCCGCCTCCTCGACGTCGGCATCGCTGGCGCCCCAGCGGCCGTAGCGGATGTTGTAGCGGATGGTGTCGTTGAACAGCACGGTGTCCTGCGGCACCATGCCGATCGAGGCGCGAAGGCTGGCCTGCGTGACCTCGCGAATGTCCTGGCCGTCGATCAGGATCTTGCCGCCGGAGACGTCGTAGAGGCGGAACAAGAGACGCGAGATCGTCGACTTGCCCGCACCGGACGGACCGACGATCGCAACCGTCTTGCCGGCCGGCACCTCGAAGCTGATGCCTTTCAGGATCGGCCGCGTCGGCTCATAGGCAAAGCGCACGTCCTCGAAGCGGACCGTGCCGGCGGACACGGTCAGCGGCGGCGCACCGGGGACGTCCTTGATCTCGGCCTCGCGGCCGAGCACGCCGAACATCTTCTCGATGTCGATGATCGCCTGCTTGATCTCGCGATAGACCATGCCCATGAAATTCAGGGGCTGGTAGAGCTGGATCATCATGGCGTTGACCAGCACGAAATCGCCGACCGTGTTGGTGCCGTTGCGCACGCCGATCGCGCACATCAGCATGGTCGCGGTTAGCCCGAGCGTGAAGATCACGGCCTGGCCGGTGTTGAGCACGGCCAGCGAAGTGTAAGTGTGGACGCTCGCCTCCTCGTAGCGCGCGACCGACTTGTCGTAGCGCTGCGCCTCGCGGGTCTCGGCGCTGAAATACTTCACGGTCTCGTAGTTGAGCAGCGAGTCGATCGCCTTGGTGTTCGCCTCGGTGTCGGAATCGTTCATCTTGCGGCGGATGCCGATCCGCCACTCGGTCGCGATGTAGGTGTAGTACATATAGACCGTGACCGTGATCAGGGTTGCGACCACGTAGCGCCAGTCGAACTGCCAGAGCAGCACCGCCATCAGCAGCGAGACCTCGACGATGGTCGGGATCAGCTGCAGGATCACCATGCGCACGATGACCTCGATGCCCTCGCGGCCGCGCTCGAGCACGCGCGTCAGGCCGCCGGTCTTGCGCTCGAGGTGAAAGCGCAGCGACAGCTCGTGCATGTGGACGAAGGTGATGGTGGCGAGCTTGCGCACCGCATGCATGGCGACGCGGGCGAAGATGCCGTCGCGCCATTGCGTCAGCACCGCCATCAGGATGCGCATCGCGCCATAGCTCGCGGTGAGCAGCAGCGGCGAGGCGATCACCCAGAGGTGCCAATTGTCGGCCGCCACCGGCGCGGTGTTGGCGCCGGTCAGCGCGTCGGTCGCCCATTTGAAGCTGAACGGGACCGCCAGCGTGATCAGCTTGGCCACGAGCAGCAGCACCATCGACCAGACCACGCGCATCTTCAGGTCGAAGCGGTCGCCCGGCCAGATATAGGGCCACAGATGCGCCAGCGTGCCCATCAAGGTGGCCCCGGCCGGCGCTCCGCCGGCAGGTTCAGGAACGTCGGCGCCGTCGAACGATTGAGGTTGGTCCATCAAGAAGCCTGAAAGCCCGCCGGATGCGGACGTCGCTGCGATTAACGGTTTTCGCCCGTCATATAGAGCCTTCCCGATGCCAGCGCACCCCGCCAGATGGCGAATCTTCGATTGTTTGTCGCCATTTACCGGTAGATTCCCGGTCAGGTCGAATCACCGATTGGGCTTGACGCCCCTTCGCTGCAATGCATCATGACACCAATGAGCACCATTAAAACCGTCTGTGTCTATTGTGGCTCCGGCCCCGGAACCAATCCCCGCTTCACCGAAGGCGCCAAGGCGTTCGGCAAGGCCCTCGCCGAGAACAACATCCGCCTCGTCTATGGCGGCGGCTCGCTCGGCCTGATGGGCTCGGTCGCGACCTCCGTGCTCGATCACGGCGGCACGGTCACCGGCATCATCCCCGAATTCCTCCGCAAGCGCGAGAACGCGCTGACGCGCGTGCAGGAGATGATCGTCACCCCCGACATGCACGAGCGCAAGCGGCTGATGTTCGAGCGCTCCGACGCTTTCGTGGCGCTGCCGGGTGGCGTCGGCACGCTGGAAGAGCTGGTCGAGCAGCTGACCTGGAAGCAGCTCGGCCGTCACGCCAAGCCGGTGCTGCTCGCCAATATCGACAATTTCTGGGAGCCGCTGTTCTCGCTGCTGTCGCATATGCGCCAGACCGAGTTCATCCGCGCCGGCCTTTCGGTCGACATCCTCAAGGCCGATCGCGTCGAGGAGATCTTGCCGAAGCTGAAGGCGGCCGCAGCCCAGATCGCCGAGGCGGAAAAGCAGCTCGCCCCGGAAGTCGCGCGCAGGCTGTAAGAGCGCTTGGTTTGAGCATGATCTTTCCGGAAAACCGCTACACACTTTTCCGGATCATGCTCTACTCGCTCGGAAACGTCACCGCCTCGATCCGGTTACCATCGGGATCGAGAACGAAGGCTGCGTAATAGCGCACACGGTCGTGTGGCCGCAGGCCCGGCGCGCCGTCGGAGACACCACCGGCGAACACCGCGGCGGCATGAAACGCATCGATCTCGGCCGTGGTCTTTGCCCGCAGGCAGATGTGCACCCCGCTCTCCGGCCCAACGCGCTGCATACCCTCGCGAAGATTGATCCAGAACTCCGGATAGGCCTTGCCGAAGCCGACCGTCCGCGGCCGCGTCACGAGACGCGTAAGGCCGAGCGTTGCGAGTGTGGCCTCGTAGAACTTTGCGGAGCGATCGAGATCGCTGACGCCGACGGAGATGTGGTCGATCATGTGACGCGCTCCCCTGCCTCCCTCTGTCATTCCGGGGCGATGCAAAGCATCGAACCCGGAATCTCGAGATTCCGGGTTCGCCTCTTCGAGGCGCCCCGGAATGACGGCACACAGTCTTACGTCGGCGCGCCCGATTTCACGAGCTTGTAGATCACCGAATCCATCAGCGCCTGGAACGAGGCGTCGATGATGTTCGGGGACACCCCGACCGTGGTCCAGCGGTCGCCGTTCTCGTCCTCGCTCTCGATCAGCACGCGCGTGACCGCCTCGGAGCCGCCGTTGAGGATACGCACGCGGTAGTCGATCAGCTTCAGGCCATCGATGTATTTCTGGTACTTGCCAAGATCCTTGCGCAGCGCGACGTCGAGCGCGTTGACGGGACCGTTGCCTTCGGCCGCCGAGATCAGGCGCTCGCCGGCGACGTCAACCTTGACCACCGCCAAGGCGACGGTGACGCGCTCGCCGTGCGAATTGTAGCGCTGCTCGACATTGACGTCGAACTGCTCGACCTCGAAATAATGCGGCACCTTCCCGAGCGTGCGGCGCGCCAGGAGCTCGAACGAGGCATTGGCGGATTCATAGGCGTAGCCCTGTGCCTCGCGCTCCTTCAATTCCTCGACGAGCCGCGTCAGCTTCGGATCGCTCTTCTCATAGGGAATGCCGGCACGATCGAGCTCGGCGATGACGTTGGAGCGGCCGGCCTGGTCCGACACCAGCACCTTGCGGTGGTTGCCGACCGTCTCGGGCAGGACGTGCTCGTAGGTCTGCGGATCCTTCAGCACGGCGGAAGCGTGGATGCCGGTCTTGGTGACGAAGGCGCTCTCGCCGACGTAAGCCGCATGCCGGTTCGGCACGCGATTGAGCATGTCGTCGAGCGTGCGCGAGACTTTGACGAGCGTCGTCAGCTTCTCTGCGGTGACGCCGACCTCGAAGACGTCGGCAAACTCCTTCTTCAGTTTCAGCGTCGGGATCAGCGAGCAGAGATTGGCGTTGCCGCAGCGCTCGCCGAGGCCATTGAGCGTGCCCTGGATCTGCCGCGCGCCGGCGCGCACCGCGGCGAGCGAATTCGCCACCGCCTGCTCGGTGTCGTTATGGGCGTGGATGCCGACATGGTCGCCGGGGATGTGTTTTGTCACCTCGGTGACGATGGCCTCGACCTCGTTCGGCATGGTGCCGCCATTGGTGTCGCACAGCACCACCCAGCGCGCGCCGGCCTCATAAGCGGCCTTGGCGCAGGCAAGCGCGAAGCTGGAATCCTCCTTGTAGCCGTCGAAGAAATGCTCGCAGTCGAGCATGACTTCGCGGCCCGCGGCCTTCGCCGCCGCGACGCTGTCGCGGATCGAGGCGAGGTTCTCCTCTTTCGTCGTCTCCAGCGCGACGCGCACCTGGTAGGCCGATGACTTTGCCACGAAGCAGATCGCGTCGGCCTTGGCCTCGAGCAGCCCGGCAACGCCGGGATCGTTGGAGACCGAGCGCCCTGCCCGCCGCGTCATGCCGAAGGCGGTGAAGCGCGCATGATTGAGCTTTGGCCTCGCCGCAAAGAATTCGCTGTCGAGCGGATTGGCGCCGGGATAGCCGCCCTCGACATAGTCGATGCCGAGATCATCCAGCATCGCCGCGATGATCTGCTTGTCGGTCAGCGTGAAATCGACGCCGTTGGTCTGCGCGCCGTCGCGCAGCGTGGTGTCGAACAGATAGAGGCGCTCTTTGCTCATTGCGGCGCTCCGAGCGTCTTCTTCATGGTGGTGTTGGCGAGCCACTCGTCATTGATGGTGACGCTGTTGCGCCGCTGGGCGGTGTAGCCGCGCTTGGCGAAGAAGTTTTGGGCGGTGTCGCTGGCATCGACGGTCAGAGCCGTTGCGCCGCGGCTGCCGGCGAGCTTCTCCAGCGCGTCGACCAGCATGGTCGCGATGCCCTGCCCGGCGACGGCCGGATGCACATAGAGCATGCGGATATGATCGGTGCCGCGCAGCGAGACGAAGCCGACGGGCGAGCCTTCCAGTGTCGCGATCAGGGTCAGGTCGGAGGCGAGGTGCTTGCCGAACTCCTCGTCCTCCGCAGCCTCCATCCAGGCCTGCTGCTGCGCCTCGCTATAGTCGTCGCCGGTCAGCTCCTCGATGCTGGCGGTGAAGATCGCGGCGAGCACCGGTACGTCATCCGGCAGGAACGGCCGCAGGCCGGGCTTTGGCAAACTCTGTCCCATCGTCCTCACCACATCCCATAGAGTTTCAGCGCGATCGCCACGGCGGCGCCGAGCAGCAGGATTTTCAGCGCGATGTAATACAGCCAGTGCCGCGGGAACGGCGTGTCGGGCCGTTTCATCGCGCGATCTCCCAGGTCGTTCCGTCCTTGGAGTCCTTGATCGCAACGCCCATCGCCGCCAGCAGATCGCGGATGCGGTCGGACTCCTTGAAGTCCTTCCGACCACGCGCCGCCGTCCGCTCCGCGATCAGCCGCTCGACCTCCGCGGCATCGACGCCGCTTGCCTGCTGCTTGCGCCCTTCCCATTGCGCAGCGCTCTCGGAAAGGAACCCAAGCAGGCGCAACGAACCCGACAATGCATCGGCATCGCCACGCAAGCCGTGCAGCGCTGCAATCGCGAGCGGCGTGTTGAGATCGTCAAGCAGCGGCTCGACCACGGATGCCGCGGGCTTACCGGGTGCAACGTCGGCCGCGACGCGATACCAGTCATCGAGCGTCCTGGCGCTCTCTTCCAGCGACTTCATGGTCCAGTCGATCGGCGAGCGGTAATGCGTCTTCAGCATGTTCAGACGCAGCACCTCGCCCGGCCAGTCCTGGAGCAGCTCGTGGATGGTGATGAAGTTGCCGAGACTCTTCGACATCTTCTCGCTCTCAACCTGCAGGAAGCCGTTGTGCATCCAGTAGTTCGCCATGCGCTCCTGGTGGAAGGCGCAGCAGGTCTGCGCGACCTCGTTCTCGTGATGTGGAAACACGAGATCGATGCCGCCGCCGTGGATGTCGAAGTGCTCGCCGAGATGCTTCCACGCCATCGCGGAGCACTCGATGTGCCAGCCGGGACGACCCTCGGCCTTGATGCCGGCCGGCGACGGCCATGACGGCTCGCCCGGCTTGGACGGCTTCCACAGCACGAAGTCGGTATTGCCCTTCTTGTAGGGCGCAACGTCGACACGGGCGCCGGCGACCATCTCGTCCAGCGAGCGGTTGGACAACGCGCCGTAGCGCGGCAAGCCGGAATTGGCCGCGTTCATTGCTTGCGGCGAGAACAACACATGGTCCTCGGCGGCATAGGCGAAGCCGCCCTTGATCAGCCGTTCGATGATCTCGCGCATCTCGACGATGTGCTCGGTTGCGCGCGGCTCGACGCTCGGCCTGAGCGCACCGAGCGCGTCAACATCGGCGTGAAACTGCTTGCCGGTCTGCTCGGTCACTTTCCGGATTGCCTCGTTCAGCGGCAGGCCGGGAAAATCGCGCGCGGCGCGGTCGTTGATCTTGTCGTCGACGTCGGTGATGTTGCGGACGTATTTGACGTGCGCCTCGCCATAGAGATGGCGCAGCAGCCGAAACAGCACGTCGAACACGATCACCGGCCGCGCATTGCCGATATGGGCGAAGTCGTAGACGGTCGGTCCGCACACATACATGCGGACGTCCTTCGCATCGAGCGGCACGAACGTGCGCTTTTCCCGGCTCAGCGTATCGTAGAGGCGTAATTCCATATGGATACCCGTCGGCTGTTGGCCGGGCGTCCAGTGCTCTCAATGTGTTTGAGAAAAGACGGCTCCAGCCAGCGAATCGCTAGCTCGTAATCTCGCAAATGATGCAAATGGCGAGGAGACCGTTCATGCCGGAACATATGGGCCATGAGGCGGCCCTGCGTCAAGGGAGCCGCGAAAATGCCGCTTTATTTCCGCAAAGCGCGGCCTCGCCGCCTTCATGGTTCGTCATCCTTAACCTTTTGAGACTATTCAGAAGCTGGCGGTTCCCCAAAGCCCCGGTATTTCCATGCGATCGATATTTGCGCTCATTTCCTGTGCCTCCATCCTTGCGGCATCCGGCGCTTTGGCCGAGACCCGTGTCTTCATCATCGCCAACCAGGCGGACGGCTACGGCATCGACCAGTGCCTGGCCAAGGGCGACAAATGCGGCGCACAGGTCGCGCGGACCTATTGCCAGTCACGGGATTTTGCCCAGGCATCGAGCTATCGGCGGGTTGATCCTGACGAAATTACCGGGTCTGTCCCCAAAACCGGCGCAAACTGCTCCCATGGCCATTGCGACGAATATGTCGCAATCACCTGCCAGCGCTGAATTCGCTCGGAGCTGGCGTACCTTAGGCCCGATCTTTGGCCCCTGAAACGACGTGACGATGCCGCAGGAAGCGGCTATGGGAGGGCGCGCTTCGGCCCTCCAAACTCACTTGGAATGTCACATTGGGCCGTGACCTCGCTAGAATGGCGGATATGCCTGAATTTCTCTCTCTCTCCCGTGCCCGCTCCCTCCTTGCCTGCACCGTGCTCCTCGGCACCGTCATGCTCGCCAACGGCGCTTTCGCGCAGGCCGGCCCGCCCCCAGGGCCGCCGCCGCAGCCGGGCCAGAACGGGCTCGGGCCGAACCCGATGTGCTCACGGCTGGAAGGCCAGCTCGCCGCGCTCGATCGCGGCGGCGGCGGTGGCGACCCCGCGCGCGAAGACCAGATCCGCCGCTATCAGGAATCCCAGAGCCGCCAGCAGGCCGAGCTCGACCGCGTCACCATGCAGGCCAAGCGCATGGGCTGCGATTCCTCCGGCTTCTTCTCGCTGTTCAACGGCCAGTCGGCGCAATGCGGCCCGGTCAACACCCAGATCCAGCAGATGCGCGCCAATCTGGACCAGATCACCGGCAATCTCGAGCGCCTGCGCGGCGGCGGCCCCGGCGGCTTCAGCCCGGAGCGCGACAATCAGCGCCGCTCGGTGCTGGCGGCGCTCGCACAGAACAATTGCGGCCCGCAATATGCCAACGCCGCGCAATCGCAAGGCGGCGGCAACTTCCTGAGCAATCTGTTCGGCGGCAACAACAACCCCAACAATCCTCAAGGCGTGCCGCCGGCCGATCTCGGCCCGCAGTCGGGCACCTATCGCACCGTGTGCGTGCGCACCTGCGACGGCGCCTATTTCCCGATCTCGTTCGCGACCGTACCGGCGCGCTTCGCCGACGACGAGAAGACCTGCAAGGCGCTGTGCCCGGCCGCGGAAGCCGTGCTCTACACCCATCGCAATCCCGGCGAGGACATGAACTCGGCGGTCTCCACCGCCGGCCAGCCCTACACGGCGCTGCCGACCGCGTTCAAATTCCGCAGCGAGTTCAACCCGTCCTGCTCCTGCAAGGCCGCCGGCCAGACCTGGGCCGACGCGCTGAAATCGGCCGACGACAAGGCCGCCGCCGAGCAGCAGGGTGACATCATCGTCACCGAGGAGAGCGCCAAGAAGATGCAGCAGCAGCGGCTCAGCAAGGGCACGCCGCAGCCTGCCAATGGCAAGAAGGGCGCGGCGCCCGCGCCGACGACGGCCACCGCACCTGCGGCAACGCCGCCGGCGGACAGCGGCGCGGCGACGACGTCCTCAGAGAACAAGCCGATCCGCTCGGTCGGGCCGACCTTCCTGCCGCAACAGCAGAAGTAAGCCCTAATCCGTCATGTCCTGTGAAGGCGGTCGCCAGGCGCGGCCGCTTCGCGGTTACTGCTCACCCTCGCGGCTCCACGGGAAGAGATTGGCCGGAAAATCCGCTGCGTAGCGCTTTCCCTTCGGGGGCGGCGGCAGCTCGTCCGGTGGATTTGGATTCGGCTCGACCACCCGCCGATAGAGATGCCAGGTGGCGTGACCGAGCACCGGCAGGGCGACAGCGAGACCGACGAAGAACGGCAGCGAGCCGATCACGAGCAGTGCCGCGACGATGAGGCCCCATCCGGCCATCGCAACCGGATTCTCCGCCACCGCTCGGAGCGACGTGCGGATCGCGTCGATCGCAGTCGCATGCCGGTCGAGCATCAACGGAAACGACACGACGCTGACGCACAAGGCCACAACCGCAAACAGGAAGCCGACACCGCAACCGACGACGATGAGCGACCAGCCTTCCGGCGTCGTCAGCACGCGCGTTGCGAAGTCGGGAATGCTTGCGGCCGCCGCGTGACCGAAGATCGTGACATAGATTGCGTTCGCGACACCGATCCAGGCCCCGAACAGGACCAGCAGGAGCACGCCGAGTTCGACCATTGCGCCGAACGACGGTGCGCGCAGCACCTTGATCGCATCCCATGCATCGACCTGCTCGCCGCGCTCGCGACGCCGGCTGAGTTCGTAGAGACCGATCGCGGCAAAAGGGCCGATCAAGGCAAAGCCGGCAGCCAGCGGAAACAGGAGCGGCAGCACCGAATAGCCGAGAACCATCCTGAACAGGACGAGGCCGAGAACGGGATAAATCACGCACACGACGATCGCGTGGCTCGGCATCGCCTGGAAATCCTCCCAACCCAGGCGCAGCGCCTCGGTCAGGTCGGACAAGCTGATCTTGCGAATGGGATCGGAGGCCGCTTCGCCGAAGACGTGCCGCCTGATGACGTCGTGGGAGTACAGAGTGGCCATGAACGGACCCTCCCGTGCTGAAAATCGCGGTTTTCGATCACGCGCGCTTTCCAGCCACGCGCATCCGCCTGTCGAGCAGGAAACGCGGTGGGCCGAGTACGACAAGTCAGGTTCAGCGAAAAGAGCCTGGCCGGACGGAACCCGTCGCGACCTGCCCCGCAAGCTTAGCGCGCGCGGGGCACGGCTGCGCTCACGGTTAGGTGAATATGCACCTGATTTGTGCGTTGCATCGCCCGGAACGCCGCCACCCAACATGCACCTGATGCTTTGTCGACTGCCCGGGTGATGGCAACCACGCCATGTCGGAGCACCCGCATTGCTCTATTGACGCCGGATTGGGCTGGTATCATTTTAGACGCAGACGCCCTTAGAGTTTGGTCGCGAGCGTTCTGTTGATTTCGCGACCGGTAGAAGGGGCGAGGCAAGAGGCCGGCGATGGCATAGATGCCAGCCAAGAAAGGCCAGCCATCGCGACATGAGCTCCGCCCTGGATTCGTATCCGTAGCCTTCGATGGCAAGGATGGATCAGGATGGCTGTCGCACTGATACTGCTTCTGGTCGCGATCGGCTCGGTGCTGTTTCACCTCTACAGCCCGTGGTGGTGGACGCCGATCGCCACGAACTGGGCCTATATCGACCACACCATCAACATCACGTTCTGGATCACCGGCTTCGTTTTCGTCGCGGTCATCGCCTTCATGGCCTATTGCATCTTTCGCTTTCACCACAAAGACGGAAGACGGGCTGACTACAATCCGGAAAACAAAAGGCTCGAATGGTGGCTGAGCGTCGGGACCGGCGTCGGAGTCGCGGCCATGCTGGCGCCTGGCCTCGTGGTCTGGCACCAGTTCGTGACGGTGCCTGCGGATGCCACCGAGGTGGAGGTCATGGGCCAGCAATGGCAATGGAGCTTCCGCCTTCCAGGCAAGGATGGGCGGTTGGGCACATCCGATGTCCGCAACATCGCGTCCGACAATCCGATGGGACTCAATCGTGACGACCCGCACGCGCAGGACGACGTCGTGATCGAGAACGGCGACCTGCACCTTCAAATGGGAAAGCCGGTCAAGGTCCTCCTCCGCTCGGTTGATGTCCTGCACGATTTCTACGTGCCCGAATTCCGCGCCAAGATGGACATGGTTCCGGGCATGGTGACCTTTTTCTGGATAACGCCGATCCGAACCGGAACGTTCGACGTTCTGTGCGCGGAGCTTTGTGGCGCTGCTCATTATCAGATGCGGGCCAAGGTCATCGTCGACGAAGAGCGCGAATATCACGCTTGGCTGGAGCAACAAAAGACGTTTGCCGAATTGTCGCCGGCAAAAGCTGTGGTGAAGGCGACATACCAATCCGGTGGCAAGTAGCGAGCTGCCGCTGCGAAGACGGATCGGGTGCACGAGGCCAACGCCTCACCCCCGATGGAAACGACCGAGGAGGTTTCTATGGTCGATATTCCATATGAAGGGATCGCAGGCATCCCGCCTGCCGAAGTACCTGATGTCGAGCTCTATCATCCAAGGAGCTGGTGGACACGGTATGTCTTCTCGCAGGACGCCAAGGTGATCGCCATTCAGTATTCGCTGACGGCCACGGCCATCGGGCTGGTGGCCCTGGTGCTGTCGTGGCTGATGCGACTGCAACTGGGATTCCCCGGCACCTTCTCTTTCATCGATGCCAACCAGTACCTCCAGTTCATCACCATGCACGGCATGATCATGGTGATCTATCTGCTCACCGCATTGTTCCTGGGCGGCTTCGGCAACTACCTGATCCCGCTGATGGTCGGCGCCCGGGACATGGTCTTCCCTTATGTGAACATGCTGAGCTACTGGGTCTACCTGCTCGCAGTCCTGGTGCTGGCCTCGACATTCTTCGTGCCCGGCGGCCCCACCGGCGCCGGCTGGACGCTATACCCGCCGCAAGCAATCCTCTCCGGAACGCCCGGGCAGGATTGGGGCATCATTCTCATGATGTCGTCCCTGATCCTGTTCATCATCGGCTTCACCATGGGCGGGCTCAATTACGTGGTCACGGTGCTCCAGGCGCGCACCCGCGGCATGACGTTGATGCGCCTGCCGCTGACGGTGTGGGGCATTTTCACGGCGACCGTCATGGCGCTCTTGGCATTCCCTGCCCTCTTCGTTGCCTCGGTCATGCTGCTGCTCGACCGTCTCCTGGGAACCAGCTTCTTCATGCCCTCCCTCGTCGAGATGGGACAGCTTTCGAAATATGGCGGCGGCAGTCCGCTGCTCTTCCAGCACCTGTTCTGGTTCTTCGGCCACCCCGAGGTCTACATCGTCGCCCTGCCCGCCTTCGGCATCGTCTCCGATCTGATCAGCACGCATGCCCGCAAGAACATCTTTGGTTACCGCATGATGGTCTGGGCGATCGTGGCCATCGGCGCGCTCAGCTTCATCGTATGGGCGCACCACATGTATGTGAGCGGCATGTTCCCGCAATTCGGGTACTTCTTCGCCACCACGACGCTCATCATCGCCATCCCCACCGCGATCAAGGTCTACAACTGGGTGCTGACCTTGTGGCGCGGCGACATTCATCTCAGGGTGCCGATGCTGTTCGCACTCGGCTTCATCATCACCTTCGTGAATGGCGGCCTCACCGGCCTCTTCCTCGGCAACGTCGTCGTCGACGTGCCCCTCTCGGATACCATGTTCGTGGTCGCGCATTTCCACATGGTGATGGGCGTGGCGCCAATCATGGTCGTGCTCGGCGCGATCTATCATTGGTACCCCAAGGTCACGGGGCGGATGCTGAACGACGTCCTCGGCAAGTTTCACTTCTGGGTCACCTTCCTCGGCGCCTACCTGATCTTCTTCCCCATGCACTATCTCGGACTGCTCGGGGTTCCGCGCCGGTATTTCGAACTCGGGGACACGGCGTTCATCCCGTCCTCGGCCCATTCACTGAATGCCTTCATCTCCGTGGTGGCCTTGACCGTCGGCTTCAGCCAGATGGTGTTCCTGTTCAATCTTGCCTGGAGCCTGTTCAAAGGTGAGGCCTCAGGCGGCAATCCGTGGCGGGCGACGACGCTGGAGTGGCAGACGCCGGAGACGCCCCCTGGACACGGCAACTGGGGCAAGGAGCTCCCGGTCGTGTACCGCTGGGCCTATGACTACAGTGTGCCCGGCGCCGCGGAGGACTTCATTCCGCAGAACCAGCCGCCACGCGCGACGCAGCTCGTTCAGGGAGCTGCTTCGTGAGCGCCATCATCCTGTTCCTGACTGTGCTTGCGATGATCGCCGGATGGTGGCTGTCGCAGCAGCGGCTGACGGCCAAGCCCTGGCTGGAGGAAGGCCCCGCCGGTGACTTCCCCGGCGGCGATAGCATGTCCTGGCCGGCAGCGAAGGTCGGACTTGGCGTGTTTCTCGCCGTCGCGAGCGCATTATTCGTCCTCTTCATCAGCGCCTACTCGATGCGCATGAGTGTGGTGGACTGGCGGCCGCTGCCGGTCCCGCGGCTGCTGTGGGTCAACACCGGCATCCTGCTCCTGAGCAGTGCCGCGCTGCAATGGTCGTACGTGGCTGCCGGGCGACACGATACCGAGAACGTCAAGATCGGACTGCTCGCTGGCGGAGCATCTGCCGTGATCTTCCTCGCCGGACAGCTCCTGGCCTGGCAACGGCTCGGGGCAGCCGGATATTTCGTGGCGTCCAATCCGGCGAATTCCTTCTTCTACCTGTTGACCGCGGTGCATGGGTTGCATCTGACGGGTGGCCTGGTCGCCCTCGGGCGAACGTCGGCCAAGGTGTGGCGTGGCGCCCCCGACACGCGCTTGAGCGTGGAACTGTGCGCCATCTACTGGCATTTCCTGCTGCTGGTCTGGCTTGTCCTGCTCGGTCTCCTCACGGGCTGGACCGACGATTTCGTCAACATCTGTCGCCAATTGCTGAGCTAGGGAGGCGAGACCAGATGGCCGAGACCGTACTGACACATTCAGGCCAATCGCCCGCGCGGCTTGAAGGCTGGCGCGGCATCGCCGCCGACTGGGCGTCCGATCAACGCGCCTTCAAGAACGTGTCCTGGGGCAAGGCCATGATGTGGATCTTCCTCCTCAGCGACACCTTCATCTTCAGTTGCTTCCTGCTCTCCTACATGACGGCGCGCATGTCGACGACCGTGCCGTGGCCGAATCCAAGCGAAGTCTTCGCCCTCAACTTCGCCGGCAAGCAGATTCCGCTGATCCTGATCGCGATCATGACCTTCATCCTCATCAGCAGCAGCGGCACGATGGCGATGGCTGTCAATTTCGGCTACCGCCGCGATCGCGTCAGAACCGCGGCCTTGATGCTGGTCACGGCGGCCTTCGGCGCGACCTTCGTCGGAATGCAGGCGTTCGAATGGACCAAGCTGATCATGGAGGGCGTCCGGCCCTGGGGCAATCCATGGGGTGCACCACAGTTTGGTGCAAGCTTCTTCATGATCACCGGCTTCCACGGCACCCACGTGACGATCGGCGTGATCTTCCTGATCGCGATCGCGCGGAAGGTCTTGCGCGGCGACTTCGACGTCGAGCGGCGCGGCTTCTTCACGAGCCGCAAGGGCTATTACGAAATCGTCGAGATCATGGGCCTGTACTGGCACTTCGTCGATCTCGTGTGGGTGTTCATCTTTGCATTGTTCTATCTTTGGTGAGGTCGGCGCATGACAAACGCGACGGTACACATGGAAGGCCAGCTCCACGCTCCGGCGCACGGCGCAGTCGCAACAGCAGCCGTGCACGCCAAGGGGCAACAGCACCCGATCAAGCTCTACCTCGTGGTCTGGGGCTGGCTGTTCGTCCTCAGCACGTGCTCCTACCTCGTCGACTACTTTGGCCTGCAGGGCTATCTGAGGTGGTCGCTGATCCTGCTGTTCATGATGTTGAAGGCCGGCCTGATCGTCGCCGTCTTCATGCACATGGCCTGGGAGCGACTAGCCCTCGCCTATGCCATCCTGCTGCCGCCGATCGCGGTGCTGGTGTTTGTGTCGATCATGGTGCTCGAATCCGAATACACCCACTTGCTGCGGGTGCTGTTCTTCGCAACCCCGTCGTAGCGCCCGCTGAAGTTCAGCCCTCGAACGCGTCGATCGACGCCTTGTTGCCGCGCGAGACCAGCGTTTCGTCGGGCGCGGGCAGCTTCTCGCCCTTGTCGCGGAAGCGGTTGGTGATGGGATAGCGGCGGTCGCGGCCGAGATTCCTCGCCGTCACTTTCACGCCGGGCGCGGCCTGGCGGCGCTTGTATTCGGCGACGTTGAGCAGATGGTCGATGCGGGCAACCGTGTCGCGGTCGAAGCCGGCGGCGATGATCGCCTCGAGCGGCTCCTCGCGCTCGATGAGGCGCTCCAGGATCGCATCGAGCACGTCATAAGGCGGCAGGGAGTCCTGGTCGGTCTGGTTCTCGCGCAGCTCCGCCGTCGGCGGACGCGTGATGATATCAGGCGGGATCACCTCACCTGCGGGCCCGAGCGCGTCCTCAGGCTTCCAGCCGTTGCGCAAGCTCGCCAGGCGAAACGCCTGCGTCTTGTAGATGTCCTTGATCGGATTGAAGCCGCCATTCATGTCGCCATAGAGCGTGGCGTAGCCGACCGACATTTCCGACTTGTTGCCCGTCGTCACCACCATCAGCCCGGTCTTGTTGGAGATCGCCATCAGCAGCGTGCCGCGGGTGCGGGCCTGCAGATTTTCCTCGGTGATATCGGGCGGCAGGTTCTTGAAGATGCCCGACAGGATCGTCTCGAACCCGGTCACGGCTTCCGCGATCGGCAAAACCTCGTAGCGGATGCCGAGATGGCCAGCGAGCTCGCCGGCGTCCGCGATCGAATGTGCGGCCGTGTAGCGATAGGGCAGCATCACGCCATGCACCTGATCGGCGCCGAGCGCATCGACGGCGATCGCCGCGCACAGCGCGGAATCGATGCCGCCGGAGATGCCGAGGAGCACACCGGGAAAGCCGTTCTTGGCGACATAGTCGCGAAGGCCGAGCACGCAGGCGGCGTAGTCGGCGCGGTCGCCCTCGACCTGCGCCGCGATGGGACCGGTACAGCGCCAATCGTCCCCGTTACGCGTGAAGCGCAGCGTGGCGATGCTCTCCTCGAACGCCGGCAGTTGCGCCGCGAGCGAGAGATCGCCGTTGAGCACGAAGGACGCGCCGTCGAACACCAGCTCATCCTGGCCGCCAACCTGGTTGAGATAGACCAGCGGCAGGCCGCTCTCGGTCACGCGCGCCACCGCGACCGACAAGCGCACATCGTTCTTGTCGCGAGCGTAAGGCGAGCCGTTCGGCACCAGGATGATCTCGGCGCCGGTCTCCGCCAGCGTCTCGACCACGTTCTCGTAGTCCTCGGACTCCTCCAGCCAGATGTCCTCGCAGATCGGCACGCCGATGCGCACGCCGCGCACGGTCACGGGGCCCGCGGCAGGCCCGCGCGAAAACAGCCGCTTCTCGTCGAAAACGCCGTAATTCGGCAGGTTGCATTTGAAGCGAAGCGCGGCGATGCGGCCGCCGTCGAGCAGCGCGCAGGCATTATGAAGCCTGCCGTCCTCGACCCAGGGCGTGCCGACCAGCATCGCCGGTCCGCCGTCGGCGGTCTCGCGCGCCAGCGCTTCGATCGCGGCGCGGCAGGCGGCCTGGAAGGCCGGCTTCTGCACCAGATCTTCCGGCGGATAGCCGGCGATGAACAATTCGGGAAACAGCACGAGATCGGCGCCGTCCGCGGCCGCCTGCGCGCGCGCGGCCCGTGCCTTGGCGGCGTTGCCCTCGATATCGCCCAGGACCGGATTGAGCTGGGCGAGCGTGACCGCGAATGCGTTGAGACGTTCGGTCATGGCCACAGCGCTCCGATCTCGTGGCTAGAGCGTGATCCGGAAAAGTGTGAGGCGGCTTTTCGAAAGGATCATGCTCAAACAAAAAACTAAAGCGCAATGCGCGCTTTAGAGGAACCCCAGACGCTCGACGATGGCGATGATCCAGAACGCGCCGGCCATCAGCAGCGCGACGCCGACCGCGGCCGAGCCCATGTCCTTGACCCGCCCGATCTGCTTGTCGTGATCCATGGTGAGGCGGTCGGCGAGCTTCTCGATCGCGGTGTTGAGCAGCTCGACCACCAGCACGAACGCGACCGAGCAGACCAGTTCGACCGCGCGCATCGCGGTCGCGGCGACGAGCCAGGCCAGCGGCAGCGACAACAGGAGCGCAAAAATCTCCTCGCGGACGGCCTGCTCCGAGCGGAACGCAAAGGCCAGACCGTTGCGTGAATTGATCGTGGCCTTCCAGATCCGCAGCAAAGTCTTAGAGCCCCGCTGCGGCCGGCATCGGCTTGACCTTGCCGGCGCGTTCCTGCTTGAGCAGCTCGGCGACCAGGAAAGCCATGTCGATGGATTGCTCGGCGTTGAGGCGGGGATCGCAGACCGTGTGATAGCGGTCGTTGAGATCCTCGTCCGTGATCGCGCGGGCGCCGCCGAGGCATTCGGTGACGTCCTTGCCGGTCATCTCCAGATGCACGCCGCCGGCATGGGTGCCTTCGGCGGCATGGATCGCGAAGAACGACTTCACCTCGGACAGGATGCGGTCGAACGGCCGCGTCTTGTAGCCGGTGGTGGAGGTGATGGTGTTGCCGTGCATGGGATCGCACGACCAGACCACCACCCTGCCCTCGCGCTGGACGGCGCGGATCATGTTCGGCAGGTGCTCGCCGATCTTGTCGGAGCCGAAGCGGTCGATCAGCGTCAGCCGGCCCGGCTCGTTGTCGGGGTTGAGCACGTCGATCAGCTTGAGCAGTTCGTCGGGCTTGAGCGAGGGGCCGCACTTCAGGCCAATCGGGTTCTTGATGCCGCGGAAATATTCGATATGGCCGTGATCGAGCTGGCGGGTGCGGTCGCCGATCCAGATCATGTGGCCCGAGGTCGCGTACCAGTCGCCGGTGGTGGAATCGACCCGGGTCATGGCCTGCTCGTAGCCGAGCAGCAGCGCCTCGTGGCTGGTGTAGAAATCGGTGGCGCGCAGCTCCGGATGGCTCTCGAGGTCAAGGCCGCAGGCGCGCATGAAGTTGAGCGCATCGGAAATGCGGTCGGCCAACTCCTTGTAGCGGCGGGACTGCGGCGAATCCTTCAGGAAGCCAAGCATCCATTCATGCACGCTGCCGAGATTGGCGTAGCCGCCGGTCGCGAACGCGCGCAGCAGGTTCAGCGTCGCGGCCGACTGGCGATAGGCCATCAGCTGGCGCTGCGGGTCCGGCACGCGCGCTTCCTTGGTGAAGGCGATGTCGTTGACGATGTCGCCGCGATAGCTCGGCAGCTCGACGCCGTTCAGCTTCTCGGTCGGCGACGACCGCGGCTTGGCGAACTGGCCGGCGATACGGCCGACCTTCACCACGGGGACGGCGCCGGCATAGGTCAGCACCACCGCCATCTGCAAGAGCACGCGGAAGAAGTCGCGGATGTTGTTGGCGCCGTGCTCGGCAAAGCTCTCGGCGCAGTCGCCGCCCTGGAGCAGGAAGGCCTCGCCGGCCGCAACGCGGCCCAAGGCCTTCTTCAGGTTACGCGCCTCGCCGGCGAACACCAGCGGCGGAAAGGTCGCAAGCTGCGCCTCGACGTCGGCCAGGGCCTTGGCGTCGGGATATTCGGGCACCTGTAGCACCGGCTTGCTGCGCCAGGACTCGGGCGTCCACCGCTCGGACATCGCAATCTCTCCGTGAAGCAAAAAAGTGCAACCTGATCTATGGGTTGCGAGGGCCGCCTTATACACAGGCTGGCACGACATCGCCAGTTGTAAATCCATTTCGCATTGCAAACCCTTGCGGGCAAAGCCGAATTCGCATTTGCTAGGGAACGCGACGAAACCGGCAAGACACCTCCCGCCCATGGACGCGGCACTGGACGACGTTTTCATCGACGAGATCAGCTTCCCGGCGACCGACGGGTATGCGCTGGCCGGCACCCTGTTCCTGCCGCGCGGCGCCAAGCGCCACGCCGTCCTGATCAATTCGGCCACCGCCGTGCCGCGCAAGATCTATCGCGGCTTTGCCTCCTATCTCGCCCATCGCGGCTGCGCGGTACTGACTTACGACTACCGCGGCATCGGCGGCTCCCGCCTGCCGGCGATGGTCGGCTACAACCAGCCGAAATCGCTGGTCGGCTTCAAGGCCTCGATGTCGGATTGGGCGGCGCTCGACGTCACCGCCGCGGTGCGCTGGATGCGCGAGCGCTATCACACCATGCCGCTCGCCTATGTCGGCCACTCCTTCGGCGGCCAGGCGCTTGGGCTGATCGCGAACAACAGCGAGATTTCGCGCGCGGCCTTCGTGGCCTCGCAGGCCGCGACCTGGCGGCTGATGACCTCGCCGGAGAAATACCGCGTCTTCGCCTTCATGAATTTCGTCGGCGTGCCGCTGGCCCACGCGTTCGGCTATGCGCCGGGCTGGGCCGGCGTCGGCGAGGACCTGCCCAAGGGCGTCTTCCTGCAATGGGCCGAATGGGTCTCGAGCCCGCGCTATCTGTTCGATTCAAAGCTGCCGGCGTTGGAGAATTTTGCGAAATTCAAGGGCGAGCTGCGCGCGCTCTGCTTCTCCGACGATCCCTGGGCGACGCGGCCCGCGGTCGAGCTGCTCACAGGCGGATTCACCGCGATCAAGCCGGAAGTGTTGACCGTAAAACCGTCAGACGTCGGCGCCAAGGGCATCGGCCATTTCGGCTTCTTCCGCCCCGACCACCGCGACACGCTGTGGCGCGGGGTGGCGGAATGGATCCAGGGCGAGTGAGGCTTCAGGCGTCCGCTCCAGGCAGCTTGACCAGGACCCGCAAACCGCTTCGGCCGCCCTCGGCAAGGTTCACGGCTTCAATTGTCCCCTCCAGGCGGTCGACGATTCGCTTGACGATCGAGAGGCCAAGGCCCGCGCCATCCCCTGCCGGGCGCTGTCCGCGGAAGAACGGATCGAAGATGCGGCCGAGTTCCGCGGAAGCAACGCCAGGCCCGCTATCCTCGATCTGGAGGAGTGCAGCATCGCCGTCGCGATAGACACATGTATCGATCCGTCCACCCTGCGGGGTGAAACGGAGCGCGTTGTCGAGCAGGTTACGGACCACCGCCGCAAGTATCACCGCTTCACCGCGGACCAATGCAGGTTCGAGGCGCGCAAAACCAAGATCGACGCCGCGGCCGGTCGCCTCGGGCAGAAGGTCGGCGACGACCTCCTTCGCGACATCGTCCAGCTTCACGACGGGCATTGCCCTGGTGTCATCCTGACCCGCATCCTGTCTCGCGAGGGCAAGCAACTGGTCGAGCAGATGCCTGGTCCTGCCAATACCCTGCCGGAGGGCCACGACACGACCGCGCGCATTCGCCGGCAGATCGACCGCGTCGAGATTCTCCGCCTGTAAGCTCAGCGCCGTGATCGGCGTGCGCAGTTCGTGCGCGGCGTCGGCAACGAAGCGCCGCTGCTGATCCATCAGCAGACCCACCCGCTGCAACAGCCCGTTGATCGAGGCGATGAAGGGATGCAGCTCGCTCGGCATCTGCCCGGCCGGCAGCAGCGTCATGTCATCGGCGCGCCGTCCGTCGAGATCATCGGCAAGGCGCACCATCGGCCGCAGCGAGCGCGCGACGACGATGGCCGTGACCAGCAGCAGGCAGGGGATGAGTGCCGCAATCGGCAATACGGTGCGGAACGCCATGTCGCTCGCGATCTCGTCACGCACGGACGTGCGCTGCGCCACCGCGAACCTTGTTCCGTCAGGCCGCGTCCGCAGCAGCACGCGGATCGGCTGCCCCTTTCGCGTCGCCAGCGCGAGGCCGTCCTTCACGCTCCACAGCCTCGCCTCATCGCCGGAAGCCTGCGGCGTTGCGGCCTGGTCGATCAGCCAGACCTCGGCATCCTCGTCCACCCCGTGCAGCTCGCGACCGCCGGTAAGGCTGCCCGCCTGCACGAGGCTCGCGATCTGGATCAGGACGGAATCCTGCATTTCGATGGCCTCGTTGAAGGCCCAATGATGAGCGAACAGGCCGCCGATGAGTCCCGTCAGCAGGATGATCGCGGTAAGGCCGGCAAAGAGACGGCCCCGCAGGGATTTGATCATGGCCGGTCCACCATCCAGCCGACACCACGCACGTTGCGGATAGCGTCGGCCCCAAGCTTCCTGCGCACCGCATGGATCAGGAACTCGATCGCGTTGCTCGCAACCTCCTCGTTCCAGCCGTAGATTTGCCGCTCCAGCTCGCCGCGTGACAGGATCGCGCCGGGCCGCGACAGCAGCGCCTGCAGCAGCGCGAATTCGCGCGCGGTGAGCACCGCGGATTTCGTCAGAAACGACGCCTCGCGACTCGCGGGATCGAGGCTGAGCTTGCCATTGCCGAGCTGCGCCGGCGAACCGCTGGCCTCGCGGCGCGTGACCGCACGCATCCGCGCCAGCAATTCGCGGATCTCGAACGGCTTGATGATGTAATCGTCCGCGCCGAGATCTAGACCCTCGATCCTGTCGTCGATGGCATCGCGCGCCGTCACGATGATGATCGGGAGCTTGCGACCGTCAGAGCGCAGCCGGCGCAGGATGTCGCGGCCATCGACGTTCGGCAGGCCGAGATCGAGCAGCAGCACTTCGTAGGATTCGTTCTTCGCGGCAAGCAGCGCGGTCTCGCCGTCCCTGACCCAGTCGACCGCGTAGGCAGCATCCTTCAGCGCCTGTTCGACGGCGGCGCCAACCATTCTGTCGTCCTCGATCAGCAGAACCCGCAAACTCGATCCTCGAATTGCCGCCGAACCATCCGGCCTCAAATCATGGCCAGCCCGACTTAGCGCAGAGTTAGCGAGCGCCAGCCGGCCCAAATTGCGGCGAAGGCCGCCCGATCAGGAAATTTCCCGTCCCTAAGTCGGGCCTAAGTCCCCGGCGCCACGGTCAGACATCGCTTCGGCTTCGGGAGATTTGGGCGTGTCGCAATATTCAGGGTTTGGCGCAAGACGGATGCTGAACAAGGTTCCGGAGGTCACCGCGATCTTCTGGATCATCAAGATCCTGTCGACCACGGTCGGCGAGACCGGCGCCGACTATCTCGCGGTCCATGTCGGCCTCGGCGCCGGCCTGACCGCAATCTGCATGACCGGCCTGCTGGTGGCCGCCCTGCTGCTGCAACTGAGCCGCCGTCTTTATGTACCCTGGATCTACTGGCTCACCGTCGTCCTCGTCAGCATCGTCGGCACCCAGCTCACGGACCTGCTGACCGACAAGCTCGATATCAGCCTTTACATCAGCACCGCGGCGTTCGCCGTTGCGCTCGCGGCGACTTTCGCGGTCTGGTACCGCGCCGAGCGCACCCTGTCGATCCACAGCATCGTCACCACGCGGCGCGAGCTGTTCTACTGGACGGCGATCCTGTTCACCTTCGCACTCGGCACCGCCGCCGGCGATCTCGCGACGGAAGCGCTCGGGCTTGGCTTCCAGCTCGGCGTCGTCGCCTTCGGCGCGCTGATCGTGGCAGCGGCACTGGCCTACGCCGTCGGCGCCAATTCCGTCCTCACCTTCTGGCTCGCCTACATCCTGACGCGCCCGCTCGGCGCCTCGCTCGGCGATCTGCTGTCGCAGGCGCGCGAATATGGCGGCATTGGCCTCGGCACGATCCAGACCAGCATCGTCTTCCTGACCGTGATCGTCGGCCTCGTCGCCTGGGTGACGTTCGAAGGCGACGGCGCGCGCCGCGTCGATCCCGCGCAGTAATCCCAATCACGACTTCAAAACTGCCTGCACAGAAGCAGGAGCCAACTGGAGAACGACATGATGAAGCTTATTCCCGCCGTCGCCGTCTGCCTGCTCACAACTTTCACCGGCGAGCCAAACATGCACGCGAGCCAGCACTTCACCTTCGTGCCGCTCGTGGAGGCCGCGACCGCCAAGCTCGGCGATCTCACGCCGTTCCGGACCATCGTGGTCGACGTCGCAGCACTGATCGACAAGGGCGACCTGCCCGGCGCCAAGACGCGCATCAAGGACCTCGAGACCAAATGGGACGAAGCCGAAGCTGGACTGAAACCGCGCGCGGCTGCCGACTGGCACACGGTCGACAAGGCGATCGATCGCGCGCTGGAGGCGCTGCGCGCGGGATCGCCGGATGCCGCGAAATGCAAGCAGGCAATCACAGAGCTGCTCGCGGTGATGGATGGCGTCGCCAAGGCCTGATGCCGCTTCCGACCCATCAATCGGACGCGTCAGCCGCGGGCGGAATCCCCGGCTGACGCAACAAGGAGGATAGCATGCAGGATTCTTGGAAGAGCGGTGCCGCCAACGAGAGCAAGGTCCCCGCAGTCACGCTCGGCTTCTGGATCATCAAGATCGCGGCCACGACGCTGGGCGAGACTGGCGGCGACACCGTCACGATGACGTTGAACTGGGGCTATCTCGCAGGAACCTGCCTGTTCCTGGCGGTCATGATCGGTCTGGTTGCAGCACAAATCCGCGCAGATAAATTCCACCCGGCCCTGTATTGGGCCACCATCGTCGCCTCGACCACCTTCGGCACGACCATGGCCGACTTCGCCGACCGCTCGCTCGGCATCGGATACACGGGCGGATCGACGCTGCTCCTCACCTGCCTCATGCTGGTGCTTGGCGTATGGTATCGCGCCGAGGGAACGATCTCGGTCAACAGCGTCAGCACGCCGAGGGTCGAGGCCTTCTATTGGGGCGCGATCACTTTTTCGCAGACGCTCGGCACCGCGCTCGGCGACTGGATCGCCGACACCGGCGACATGGGCTATCGCGGCGGCGCGCTGATCTTTGCGGCCGGGCTTGCAGTCATCGCAGCGCTCTATGTCTGGACCCGCGTCTCGCGCGTGACGCTGTTCTGGGCCGCCTTCATCCTGACGCGACCGCTGGGCGCCACGGTCGGCGATTTCCTGGACAAGCCGCTCGATCATGGCGGCTTGGCGCTGAGCCGGCCGATGGCCTCGGCTGTGATCGCTGCCTTCATGCTGGTCTGCCTGCTGCTGATCCCGCAACGCGCGGGACAGCATCCCGGAGATCATGCAGCCGAGCGCGCCTAGCGGATGATCGTCGTCAGCGACGAGTAACGCTTGGCCGGTTTTGCCTCGCTCGGCGCAAACTGCGCGAACGCTTCGCTGACACGCACCGCCGGCGGCGTGTCGCTCGCGAAGCGAAACTCCTTCGGCTTCGGCGCGTAGAAGCTGGCGCTGTAATAGTTGTCGTCGAAGCGCGTCTCGCCGACGCCGAACAATGCGTCGCAGACGAACAGGAGCGCGTAGACTCCCGCGACCGCCGCGACGATCTCCTTGAAAATTGACATGACAATGCCCCAGCCTTTTGCGGTGAGGATGCACGCCGGTTCCAAAGCCGAGGTTTAAGGCAGAGGCCTTCTTGCCCGCAGGGTTTGCCGCCGCTGACGGGATTGCAGACAATTTTATCGATCTCAAAAACGAGCCCGCCTGACCGGATCAGGCGGGCTCAGGATTGGCCGATCGGGAGGTCTTCAGACGGCCAGATTCATCCAGACAGCCTTGGGCTCGGTGAAATTGTCGATCGCGGCGGTGCCGTGCTCGCGGCCGAGGCCGGAGTCGCGCTCGCCGCCCCAGGGCAGGCGCACGTCGGTATAGCCATAGGTATTCATCCAGACCGTGCCCGCCCGCGCCCGCTTGGCGAAGCGTTGGAG
This sequence comes from Bradyrhizobium genosp. SA-4 str. CB756, assembly GCF_000473125.1. Classification (NCBI taxonomy): domain Bacteria; kingdom Pseudomonadati; phylum Pseudomonadota; class Alphaproteobacteria; order Hyphomicrobiales; family Nitrobacteraceae; genus Bradyrhizobium; species Bradyrhizobium genosp. SA-4. The sequence goes on from NZ_KI421499.1 coordinate 4,068,329, forward strand.
CCTGCCGATGTCGCGGCTCCAGACGCCGGCGGCGAGGCTGTAGGCCGTGCCGTTAGCGATCCGTAAAGCATCGGCCTCGTCGGTGAACTTGATGACGCTGACGACGGGGCCGAAGATCTCCTCCTGCGAGATCCGCATCTCGTGCGCGACATCGGCGAACACGGTGGGGCTGATGAAATAGCCGCGCTCGCCAACCTTCTCGCCGCCGGTGACGAGCCTCGCGCCTTCCTTGCGGCCGATGTCGACATAGTCGAGGATCGACTTCATCTGCTTCTCGGAGATCACGGGACCAAGCGCCGTCTTGCCGTCGAGCGGATCGCCGATCTTGATCGACTTCGCGCGCGCCGCGAGCCGCTCGACGACCTCGTCATAGGCCCTCTCCTGCACCAGCACGCGGGAGCCGGCCGAGCAGACCTGGCCGGCATTGAAGAAGATGCCGGAGGCCGCGGCCTTGGAGGCTGCTTCCAGATCAGCGTCGTCGAAGATGACATTGGCCGACTTGCCGCCGAGCTCGAGCGAGACGCGCTTGAAGTTGCTCGCCGCGCCTTTCATGATTCCGCGGCCCACGCCAGGCGAGCCGGTGAAGGTGACCTTGTCGACATCAGGGTGATTGACCAGCGCGTCGCCGACGACGCGGCCGGGACCCGTGACGACGTTGAAGACGCCCGCCGGCAGGCCGGCTTCGAGCGCGAGCTCGGCGATGCGCAGCGCCGACAGCGAAGTCAGCTCGGCCGGCTTCATCACCACGGTGCAGCCGCAGGCCAGCGCGGGGGCGAGCTTCCACATTCCGATCATCAGCGGGAAATTCCACGGCACGATCGCCGCGACCACGCCGACCGGCTCGCGCATGGTGTAGGTCAGGGCATCGTCGCGCACCGGCACGACATCGCCGCTGATCTTGTCGGCCCAGCCGGCGTAATAGATCAGCGTGTCGACCGCGGCCGGAAAGTCCTGGCGCATCGTCGCGGAGATCGGCTTGCCGGCATCAATCGACTCCAGCTCGATGATCTCTTCGGCGTTGCGCTTGAGCAGGTCCGCCCAGCGCAGCAGGATCTGACCACGCTCGGAGGCGCGCATCGTCCGCCACGGGCCTTCGAAGGCGCGGCGGGCAGCCGCGACTGCATGCTCGACATCGGCCTCGCCGCCCTCGGCGATGATGGCGATCACCTGCCCGGTGGCGGGATTGAGGGATTTGAAGCTACGGCCGGAGGCGGCGGGAACGCGGCGGCCGTCGATGAGCAGATGCTGCGGCCGCGCCATGAACTCGGTGGCCGGCGAATGCGCAAAGTCATATGCAACAGACATCATATTTCCTCCTGATCTGGTATACCAGACTAGGCGCGTGCTTGCGGTAGTAAATATGATATCTTCTGCAAATGGACGCCCCACATATGAAGCGCAGTTCATAAGGATGTCAGATGCTTCAGATCGAGATCGAGGCCGTCTGGCGGTTTCGCCGCGAGGGCAGCCCGCGCACCGCCGTCGTCATGCTCGGCGTGCTCAACGAGATCCGGAAGACCGGAAAGATCACGAGTGCGGCGAGCGACGCGCACCTGTCCTACCGGCATGTCTGGAATCTGATCGAGCAATGGTCGGAGTTCTTCGGCACGCCCTTGGTCGAGACCCAGCGCGGCAAAGGCTCGAAACTCACGCCGTTCGGTGAGCGGCTGGTGTGGGCCGGCGAGCGCATGCAGGCGCGGCTTGGCCCGCAGCTCGACAACCTCGCGCAGGAGCTCGCCAGCGAGATCAAGCCGTTCCTCGAGCAGCGCCCCTCCGTGATCCGCGTGCATGCGAGCCACGGCTTTGCGGTGGCAAAGCTGCGCGAATTCCTCGACCGCGAGCCCGGCATCGGCGTCGATCTGCGCTATGTCAGCAACCAGCATTCGCTGGTCTCGCTGGCGCAAGGCGCGTGCGACCTCTCCGGCCTGCATCTGCCGCACGGCGCGCTCCGCGCCCAAGGGATCAAGGCGGCGCGCGAATGGCTCGATCCGCGCGAGGACCGCATCATCAGTTTTGTGACGCGTGAGATGGGCCTGATGGTCGCGCGCGGCAATCCGCTGCGGATCGCCTCGCTTCACGACCTGACCAAACCAAATGTCCGCTTCGTCAACCGCGACCACGATTCCGGCACGCGCCTGTTGTTCGACCAGTTGCTCGCCGCAAACGGCATCGACGAGAGCAGGATCAACGGCGCGCAGCAGATCGAGTTCACCCACGCCGCGGTTGCCGCCTATGTCGCGAGCGGCATGGCGGACGCGAGCTTCGGCGTCGAGGCCGCCGCGCGGCATTTCGGCCTCGATTTCATCCGCATCCTCACCGAGGATTATTTCTTCGTCTGCAAGCGCGCCTTCCTCGATACCGCGCCGATGCAGCGCATCCTCGAAATCATCCGCAGCGCCGATTTCCGCGCCGCCATCGCCACCCTGCCCGGCTACGTGCCGTCCGATACCGGCAACGTCACCGGCGTGAAGGCGTTTCTGGAGATGCACGCCGTGCGGTGATACGGCCTGCCGCGCTCGCCTTGTCGGCGGCGGGCAAGAGTGGCAATCTGCGCTGCAATCATCAGAGACCCCGTCATGCCGCGCGCAAGCGCCAAATCGCTTCCTCAACTGAGCCTTCGCATCGACCTCGACGGCCAGGATCGGATCGGGCCCGGCAAGATCGAGCTATTGGAGCAGATCCGCGAGCAGGGCTCGATCTCGGCGGCCGGCCGGGCCATGGACATGTCCTACAAACGCGCATGGGATCTCGTCGACGAGATCAACCGCATCTGCGGCCATGCCGTGGTCGAGCCTCAGGCCGGCGGCAAGAACGGCGGCGGCGCGATGCTGACACCCTTCGGCGAAAAGCTCGTCGCGCGCTACCGCAAGATCGAGCGCGACGCCGCGCGCGCCGTCCACAAGGAGCTGGAAGCGCTCCGGAGCGACATCAGCCGTCCGCGCAAGTCCTGAACGCGGTTTCCGACAGGAACCGGCCGTCCGTAGCCTCGGGCGGCCACTTGCGATTTAACGACCGATCGGTCTATATATCGGCAAATGAACACCCAAGCGCGATCGCAGCCGTCCCGTGGCCGCCCCCGAAGCTTCGACATGGACGCCGCCGTCGAACGCGCGATGGAGGTGTTCTGGTCGCGCGGCTATCACGCCACGGCGCTGCCGGACCTGCTTCGTGCGACGAAGCTCTCGCGCGGCAGCCTTTACGCCGCTTTCGGTGACAAGCACTCGCTCTTCCTGCGCGCGCTCGATCGCTACATCGCCGACGCCGTGACGCGGATGGATGTTGAGCTCGCCGGAGAACCGGTCGACGGTCTCAGGGCCTATCTCGCCGGCTATGTTGACCGCACCAGCGGCGCGAAGGGGCGCCGCGGATGCCTGCTGGTGGCGACGGCTATGGAGCTGGCCGGCGAGGATGCCGAAGTCGGCCGTCGCGTTGCGGGCTTCTTCAAGGCGATGGAGACAAGGGTCGCGGAGGCACTGTCCCGCGCGAAGACGGCCCACAGGCTCGCCGATGGTGTCGAGCCCTCGAGCGCCGCCAAGATTCTCGTCTGTTTCGTCGAGGGACTGCGCGTGGTCGGCAAGACGGCGCCTGCCCGCGCAACGTCGCAAGCCACCGCCGACGCGCTCCTCGACCGTTTCATCAGGTAACGACCTCATGGACGCCTTCGCCCGTGGCGCGCTCATATTTGGACTAAACGGTCTTGAAAGGAAGATTGCCATGACTGCCATCCAGATTGTCTGCGCGATCTTCGTTCCCCTGCTCTGGGGTTATCAGTTCGTCGTCATCAAGGTGGGCGTGACGCAGTTTCCGCCGCTCTTCTTCCTCGCGCTGCGCTTCCTGGTCATCGCGGTGCTGCTCGTCCCGTTCGTCGCGCGGCCGACGCGCCGACAACTCGGCCCCGTCGCGGCGATCTCGCTCTTCCTCGGCGGACTAAACTTCGGGCTCTTCTATGTCGGCCTCGGGCTTGGCTCGGGAAGCCTGTCGGCTGTCGCCTATCAACTCGCCACGCCCTTCACCGTCTTGCTGGCCTGGCCGCTTCTCGGCGAGAGGCCGTCCCCCACCACGTCCGCCGGAGTGGCGCTTGCCTTCATTGGCGTCGTCGTGCTGGGAGCGGGGCCATCGGCAAACGCGCTTCCGCTGCTGCTTGTAGTCGGAGCGGCCTTCTCCTTTGCGGTGTCCAACGTCCTGACCAAACGCCACGGCCCCTTCGATCCGTTCATGCTGATGGGCTGGTCGTCGTTGCTCACGGTGCCGCAGGTCGTGTTGATGTCGCTGCTGCTTGAACATGGGCAGCTGGCGAGCCTCGTCACGGCGGATGAACGCGGCTGGCTGGCCCTCGCCTACACGATCGTCATCGGAGGAGTTGCCGGCTTTGGCCTCTGGTTCTGGCTGATCGCGCGCTGCTCCATGAGCCGCGTCGCCCCCTTCGGCCTGCTGCTCCCGGTGTTCGCCTTGATGTCGAGCGTGGCGTTCCTCGGCGAGCGTCTGACCCCGAAGTTGATTGCAGGTGCGCTGCTCGCAATCTCCGGCGTGGCAATTACGCAAATCAGACCGGGCACGCAGTCTGCTCTGCGGCGCGGGACCGAGTCCGTGACCTAGTTCGGTCGCACCGACATTTCCGGCATCGGCTGGGTCAGGGCTTCGCCGAGCAGGCTCTGCTCGTCCCTGGGGATCGAGAAGCGGACCTTGAAACCGTCCTCGGTCTGGAGCGTGATGATGCGCTGGGTCGTATCGGTCGACTGCTCGATCGCCCAGGAGGCCAGCGGATAGGCGTAGCGCAGGCTCTGGTCGCCGTAGCGGGCCTTCAGCGCCGCCTCCAGCAGTCCCGGCGGGGTCATGATCAGCGCGCCGACCTGGTTGAGCGAGACGCTGACGGCTGCGGGATTGCCCGTCACGTCCTCGAAGCCCAGCGAGATCGCGCCGCCGTCAGCCGCCACCGCGCAGGTCGTGAGCTGCCTCACCTTGATTTCCATCGCCAGTCCCGAAAAGCGCACTTCGCTATATCCATCACGATATATCGATAAGTCCACCCGCGTCCAGCCCGCTTTTTCTGGAATTGATCGAGCCCGCTGCCATGGCCGGTCAGGCGCAAGCGTGATATATAGTTCGATATAACGAGGCCCCGAACGGCCCGTTTCTGCAAGGGAGCGCAAAGCCAATGAGTGACTTCAATCTTCTCATCGACGGCAAGATGGTGCCCGGCGACATGACCATGCCGGTTCTCAATCCCGCGACCGAAGAGGTGCTGGCCGAGTGCCCGCGCGCCTCCAAGTCCCAGTTGGACGCGGCCGTGGCCGCCGCGAAGGCCGCCTACCCCGCCTGGGCCGCGACGCCGATGGAAGATCGCCGCAAGGTCGTGATCGGGATGGCCGATGTGATCGAGGCCAATTCGGGCGAGCTCGCGCGCCTGCTCACCTCAGAACAAGGCAAGCCGCTGGCGGATGCCACCGGCGAAGTGCTCGGCATGGCCGCCTTCTTCCGCTATCTCGGCTCGCTCGAACTACCGATGAAGGTGATCGAGAATTCCGGCGACCGCAAGGTCGAGGCCTATCGCCGTCCGCTCGGCGTCGTCGGCGCCATCATCCCCTGGAACTATCCGCTGCTGATCCTCGCCTTCAAGCTTCCCTCCGCGCTGCTCGCCGGCAACACGCTGGTGGTCAAGCCGGCGCCGACCACGCCGCTGGCGACGCTGCGCTTTGCCGCGCTGATCAAGGATGTGGTGCCGAAGGGCGTGCTCAACTTCATCACCGACGCCAATGATCTCGGCGGCGAGATGACCAAGCACCCAGATATCCGCAAAATCTCCTTCACCGGGTCCACCGCGACGGGGCAGAAGGTGATGGCGAGCGCGGCACAGACACTCAAGCGCATCACGCTCGAGCTCGGCGGCAACGATGCCGGCATCGTGCTCGACGACGTCGACCCGAAGAAGGTCGCGCCCGGCATTTTTGAAGGCGCGTTCCAGAATTCCGGGCAAGTCTGCCTCGCCATCAAGCGGCTCTATGTGCACGAATCCGTCTATGACGAGCTTTGCAACGAACTGGTCGCGATCGCCAAGAACACGGTGGTCGACGACGGCTCCAAGCAGGGCACCAAGCTCGGGCCTCTCCAGAACAAGATGCAGTACGAGAAGGTGAAGGCGTTCCTCGAGGACGCGCACAAGAACGGCAAGGTGGTGGCTGGCGGTGCCGCGATGAACCGCCCCGGCTATTTCATCGAGCCGACCATCGTGCGCGACATCAAGGAGGGCTCGAAGCTGGTCGACGAGGAGCAGTTCGGCCCGGTGCTGCCGCTGATCAAATATTCCGACAAGGACGACGTGATCCGCCGCGCCAATGCCACCACCTACGGCCTCGGCGCCTCGGTCTGGTCGTCCGACATCAAGCGCGCGCATGAGGTGGCGACCCAGCTCGAGTCCGGCACGGTCTGGATCAACAAGCATCTCGACATGGCCCCGCACATCCCGTTCGGCGGCGCCAAGCAGTCGGGCATTGGCACCGAATTCGCCGAGGAAGGCCTCGCCGAATTCACCCAGCTCCAGATCATCAACGGCCCGCCGGCGGCTTAAGCTGAAAATCGGGCCGCGGCGGAACCGCCGCGGCCCCTCTTAATTCGTACTGGAAACGGAGGCCGACCATGTTCGATGCGCAATGCGACCTCGGCGCCCTCGTCTACGAGAAGCATCAGGATCCCGACGCCGTCCTGCGCAACTTCGCCGCGGATTTGAGAGCGCATGGCCGCCGCGTCGTCGGCATGGTGCAGGCCGGACAATGCGCGGACTCCAGTCTCTCGGCGGTGCTGCTCCACAGCGGCGAGAAACTCTTGCTCGCCCAGGATTTCGATCCGGCCGCGCAAGGCTGCCGTCTTGATCTTGCGCGCCTTCAGAACGCCGGCGAACGTATCGCCGATGCCCTCGCCCACGGCGCCGACCTCGTCATCATCAATCGCTTCGGCAAGCGCGAGCGCGACGGCAAGGGCCTGGCCTATCTGATCGAGCGCGCGCTCAATGCCGACATTCCCGTGCTGATCGCGGTCGGCAGGGACCATTTCGCCGACTGGATCAAGTTTGCCGGCGGCATGAGCGTCAGGCTCGGCTGCGACCGCGATGCGCTGGAGGCGTGGTGGCAGGGCGTCACGGCCGTAGGTGCGCAGCCGGACGGCGGATCACGTCCGACCGTCTGCGAGATTCTCAAATAGACACCTGTCCGCCGACGTCCTGATCGCCCGGCGCTCAGCCGTGCCGCGCCTCCTTGCGGTGCCCGTTCTCGCTGAGACGGTCGACCCAGGCGATGCCGATCGCGGAGATGATGAAGGTCAGGTGGATCAAGACCTGCCACATCACGCCTCCTTCCGTGAAATTGCTGCGCGTGGTGCCGAGATTGCCGGCCTCGATGAAGGTCCGCAGCAGCGAGATCGAGGAGATGCCGATGATGGCCATCGCAAGCTTGATCTTGAGCACGCTGGCATTGACGTGGCTCAGCCATTCCGGCTCGTCGGGATGGCCGTTCAGGTTCAGGCGCGAGACGAAGGTCTCATAGCCGCCGACGATCACCATCACCAGCAGGTTCGAGATCATGACGACGTCGATCAGCCCGAGCACGACCAGCATGATCTGCTGCTCGCTGGCGTCGAACGAATGCACGACGAGGTGCCAGAGCTCCTTCAGGAACAGCAGCACGTAGACGCCCTGCGCGATGATGAGGCCGACATAGAGCGGCACCTGCAGCCAGCGCGAGCCGAAGATGAGCTGGGCGAACGGGCCGATTTTCGGCTGCGGCACGACGTGCGCCGAAGGTGCTTTGCGTTCGGACGTCATATATCACTCCGGATTGCGGACAAGAAGGTTTGCCTTAGAGACTCGCAATGACCGGCGCAAGCTCGAGCGAGCCGCGATAGATCATCTCGAAGGCGACGTAAACGATGATGGCGAGGCCGACATAGGCGATCCAGCGCTGCTTCTGCAGCACGCGGCCGAGCAAATCGGCGGCAACGCCCATCAGCGCGACCGACAGCAGCAGGCCGAAGGCGAGGATGTAGGGGTGCTCGCGCGCGGCGCCGGCAACGGCGAGCACGTTATCGAGTGACATCGAGACGTCTGCCGCGACGATCTGCAACGCCGCCTGCCCGAAGGTTTTGCGCGGCACATCTGCGGTGCCACCGTTACCGCCGTGGCTGAACGCGAGCTGGTTCGCATGCGCGGCCTGCTCGCGAATCTCGCGCCACATTTTCCAGCACACCCACAAGAGCAGCACGCCGCCGGCAAGCAGGAGGCCGATCACCTGGAGCAGCTGGGTCGCGACGCCGGCAAAGACGATCCGCAGCGCGGTGGCGGCGACGATGCCGACGATGATGGCGCGCCGGCGCTGCGCGGCCGGGAGGCCGGCGGCGGCAAGGCCAATGACGACGGCATTGTCGCCGGCGAGCACGAGGTCGATCAGGACGACTTGAAACAGCGCGGTCAGCGCTTCGGGAGTGATGAATTCAGTCATGATTGATCATTTTTCGATGCGGAGGGATCGAGCCATTGCGGCTTCTTCCGCTCGACCCAATCCAGGACCTTTGCGCGCGAGGAGCGCAGCGCAGGCACGTCTTCGGCAAGCAGCGCCAGGCCGAGCGGCAGCATCCAGACGCCGAGTATCGGCAGGAACGACAGCACGCCGCCGACGATGAGCAGCGCGCCCGAGGGAATCCTGACCCAGCGGCTGGACGGCTTGAGCAGATAGGTGACGGTGTCGCTCATGCGCGGCGGCAGGCGATGGACGAGCTTGTCGAGGCGCGGGTCACCGCCGGCCATCTGGCCGGTGGTGCCCTCGTTTACAGTCGTCGACTCGTCCGAAGCTGCGCTCATGCTCACTCCTGTTTGGCGGCGCTCCCCGCGCCGACCGGTTTTGCGCGCGGCAGCACCAGGGTCAGCAGGCGCAATAGCTTGATCGCCTGCACCTCGTGCGGATGCACGTCCTCGTCGGCGGCCGCAACGCGCTCCGACAGCTCCATCAGATGGGACGACAGCGGCATGTTCGAAACCGGCCGCAACGTGTCGATCACCACATTGGCAAAGTCCGGCTCCTCCAATCGTTCCGCCAGCTCGTCGAACATCGAAAACAGCCGCTCGTCATCGATATGCGGCGCCAAGCCGCGGTCCCGGATGAAGCGGATCACCTCGTCGCGCTCGACCGGCGAGACCCGCCGGTCAGCCACGGCGACCAGCGCGCCCGCAATGACCAGCGCCACCGCGGCCTGCTCGTTCAGGCTGGACGGCTCGGTGATCTCGATTTCGATGGGATTTGAAGTGGCGTCAGACATCGTTGCTCCTCAATCTTGCGAAATGGCCGCACGGAGCTGCGATGGGGACGATGAGTCGGAAGGAACTCGAGAAGGCCCGACGATCGGCCGATCCATCGCATTCGCGCGGGACAGGTCATCCGACATCGCGAGGTTTACCGACATTCGTCGGCGTCCTCGCCAGAGGGGCCCGGATTCTTGTTCGGTTCAGACATAAAGATGGGAGGGCCGGAATCAAGCCGCCAACGCTGCGACCAGCCGCCGCATCGGGTTCCGTGTTTACGTCCCCGCTGTCATCGCCCGCGAAGGCGGGCGATCCAGTACTCCGAGACGTCAGTGGTTCGTCGAGAACCTGCGGCGTACTGGATTCCCCGCCTTCGCGGGGAATGACAGCGGAGCGTCGAGCTCGCAGCCTACGCCACAATCTCAACCAGATGCGCGCGCGATGGCGACGGATCGAACCGGTCGCCGAAATACTGCGTCTCGTGCGCCACCAATCCCTCGCGGAATTCCATGATGCTGACGACGTAGGACGGCACGCCGTCATAGCTCAGGACGAACTCGCTCACCCAGAGATCGCCACCGCCGATGATCCGCCGGACCGTGAAGCGCTTCTTGTTCGGCTGCACGAACCGGCTTTCCTGAATCTTCCTGCGACCATGGATGCGCTCGCCGGACTGCGGATAGTCGAGCACGGCGTCCTCGCGATAGATGTCGTGCTCGGCCTCGAAATCGTTCGCGTCGGACGCAGCCCAATGACGCTGCAGCGCCGCCAGCTTCGCCTGATCGTCCATCGCGACCTCCCATCCTTGCGGTTTCCAGCCTCAGATTGGCGCACAGTCGGGCGGCAACAAGGCTCCCTCGCAACGTCTAACAACGACTAACGCGCCAAAAATCCGACTTGGATGCAGATTGACATTGCCGCGATCTGGAACTCGCCGGGTCGCGTCACGCCGGGAAATGCCCATGGCACGTTTGCTCTCCGTCAATGTCGGCCTGCCGCGCGACATCGCTTGGCAAGGCAGGACCGTTCATACCGGCATCTGGAAAGCGCCCGTCAGCGGCCCGCGCAGGGTGCGGCGGCTCAACATCGACGGTGACGGCCAGGGCGATACGGCCGGTCACGGCGGCGAACAGCGTGCCGTGTTCGTCTACCAGGACGATTCCTATCGCTATTGGCAGAAACATCTGGGCCGATCGAACCTCGTCCACGGTCAATTCGGCGAGAATTTTACCGTCGAGGGCCTCGCCGACACGGAGGTCTGCATCGGAGACCGTTACAAGATCGGCTCTGCCCTGTTCGAGGTGACGCAGCCGCGCGTCACCTGCTACCGGCTCGGCATTCGCATGGAGGAGCCGGACATGGCCGCGCTGCTCGTCAAGCACGGCCGCCCCGGTTTCTATTTCCGTGTAATCGAGGAAGGCGATGTCGAGGCCGGTGACGAGATCACGCAGGTCATTGATGGCCCCGAGCGCATGAGCGTGTTCGAGACCAATGCGCTGCTTTACCTGCCCCCGCACCCGCGCGAACGTCTCGAACGCGCGCTGAAAATTCCGGCGCTGAGCCGCGGCTGGCGTCATTCGTTCGAGGCGCTGCTCGACCAGCAGCGCACCGAGCATGCGGCAGCGGGGAACGCCGGACTTGGCCCGGCCGCAAGCCCGCCTCCGGCCTGGCGCGGCTTCCGGCCGTTTCGCGTCTCGCGCAAGATCGCCGAGAGCGGCAACGTGACGTCGCTGGTCCTCGATCCCCAGGACGGGCATGCCGTGGCGGCCGCCCTGCCCGGCCAATTCGTGATCGTGCGGCTCGGGCCTTCCGCCACGGCCGCGATGACGCGCAGCTATTCGCTGTCGAGCCGCGCCGATGCCGCGTCCTATCGCATCAGCATCAAGCGGGAGGCGCACGGAGCGGCCAGCAAATATATCGCCGATGAGCTCCAGATCGGCGACCTCGTGCAGCTCGGCGCGCCGCGCGGCAGCTTCACGCTGCGGCAGGATGCGCGGCCCATTGTCTTGCTGAGTGCCGGCATCGGCGTGACGCCCGTGCTCGCAATGCTTCACGCACTTGCCGCGGAAGGAACGACGCGAGAGGTCTGGTGGCTGCACGGCACCCGCAACGGCCGCGAGCATGCGTTCGCCGCCGAGGTGCGCAGACTGCTGGCCGGACTGCCGCATCATCACAGCCATGTCTGCTACAGCGCGCCTGATCCTGACGATCGCGCCGAGGTGGATTACGACACGGCCGGACGTCTGGATGCGCCTCTGCTCGAGCGGCTCGACGTGCCGCGCGACGGCGACTTCTATCTGTGCGGCCCGGCCGCCTTCATGAGCGATCTGACCGCTGGCCTCGCCGCATTGGGCATCGCACCCGATCACATCCACACCGAATTGTTCGGCTCCAAACCGTCGCTGACACCAGGCATCGCGGCTGCGCCGAAGAGACCCGCGCATGCCCCGGCCGGGGTACCAGGCCCGGGGCCGATGGTGTCGTTCGCGCGAAGCGGCCTCAATGTCTGCTGGGGTCCATCCTACGCCAGCCTGCTCGAGTTCGCCGAAGCCTGCGACGTCCCCGTGCGCTGGTCGTGCCGGACCGGCGTATGCCACAATTGCGAGAGCGGGCTCGTGGCCGGGACAGTGAGCTATGCGCCCGATCCGCTCGACCCGCCGGCCGAAGGCAATGTCCTGATCTGCTGCGCGCGGCCGCAAGGCGACATCGTGATCGATCTGTAGAGATGGGAGAGTTTGATGCGGACTGACATGGTGCCGGGAGCGACCTTCCCGGATTACGAGCTCAGCGACCACAGCGGCAAGCACCGCAAGCTCTCCGAGCTGCAGGGCGGCGATCCCATGATCGTCGTTCTCGGCCGCGGCGGCTTCTGTCCGAAGGATCGCCGCCAGACCGAAGGCCTGTTGCAGCTTCATCGCGAAATGGAGGTCGGCTATTGCCGGCTGGTCACGATCACCACCGACAACATCACCGAGACCAACGAATACCGAAGCGGCGCGGGTGCGCACTGGCCTTTTCTGTCCGATCCCAGGCGGATCGTTCAGAAGGACCTCGACATCGCCGAATACACCGATCCCGTCCACAACCCGATGATTCCGCATGTCATCGTGCTGGAGCCCCGCTTGCGCATTCACAAGATCTACAACGGCTACTGGTTCTTCGGACGTCCGACGGTCGAAGAGCTTCGCCAGGACCTGCGCGCTGTCACCATGACGTGCCGCCCGGATTGGGACATCACCGTGCCCGGGTTCAGGGCCCTCTGGGACCAGGGCCGCAAGGAACATTTTTACCCCTACGGCAAGCCTTTCGTCGCAACTCTCGGCGACCAGGGTTAGAAACACATTCCGACCTTGTCCATTCGGCCTGGAATGTGAATGACCCGGATGCAAACCAATCCCGGCGCGCGTGCCGGCCACATCGGCGCGCGCCAGATCTACGAGGCGCTGCGCGATCAGATCATGGCACGGGTGTATGGCACCGACGGCCAGTTGCCGTCCTCGCGCGCGCTGGCCGGCGAGATGGGCGTGGCGCGCTCGACCGTCACCGTCGCCTACGAGCAGCTTGCGGCCGAAGGCTTCATCGAGACGCGCCATGGCGCCCGGCCCCGCGTCGCTCGCGCCGTCGTCGAGCGCGGACGCACGCGCGTCGCCTCGCATGCGCCGGCGCGCAGGGTGCACCTGTCGCGCTTCGGCGAGCGGCTGCGGCAGGACCCGCCGCGATGGATCGAGCCGCCGCGCGGCCTCGTTGCCAACTTCCGCTACGGCGAGCTCTCGCCATCGGACTTCCCGGTGCTGGCCTGGAAGAAGGCCGTGACCGCGGCGATGGCGCGCCGGCCCGAGCGGCTCGCCTATGACGACCCCTGCGGATCGCTGCGGCTGCGCACCGCGCTGCAGGGTTATCTGTGGCGATCGCGCAGCGTCCGCTGCGAGGTCGAGCAGATCGTCGTCGTCAACGGTTCGCAGCAGGGTCTCGACATCTGCGCCCGCCTGCTGCTCGATGCCGGCGACCGTTTCGTGATGGAGGATCCCGGCTACCAGATGGCGCGCCACACCTTTGCGGCGACGGGCGCCGAGACGGTGCCGATCCCGGTCGACGCGGATGGGCTCGAGACCGGGCGGCTCGACGGCGTCGAAGCCCGCCTCGCCTATGTGACGCCGTCGCATCAATATCCGCTCGGCGGCGTCATGCCGATCGGGCGCCGGCATCAACTGCTCGCCTGGGCGCGGAAGAACGACGCCTATGTGATCGAGGACGATTACGACAGCGAATATCGCTACGACACCAAGCCGATCCCGCCGTTGCATGCGCTGGAAGGCAGCGGCAGCGTGATCTATCTCGGCACCGTCTCCAAGACGCTCTCCCCCACTTTACGGATCGGCTATCTCGTGGTGCCCTCGGGGCTACGATCGCTGTTCGCCGCCGCCAAGCAGGTCATGGACCGGCACACGCCGCTGATCGAGCAGGAGGCGCTTGCCGCGATGCTGGAGAGCGGCGCCTACGACAGCCATGTCAGGCGCGTGCGCCGGCGTAATGCCGAGCGCCAGCAGGCGCTGCTCGGCGCGCTGCGCCGCCGGTTCGGCGATCGCGTCCGCATCGACGGCACGGCTGCCGGCCTGCACGTGGTGGCCTGGTTCGATGACCTGCAGCAGAAGCGCGAGGATGCGTTGATCCAGGCCGCCCGCGCCAGGGGCGTCGGGATCTATCCCGTCTCCGCGCTGCGCGTCGGCCCGCGCCGGTCGAAGACGGTCGGCCTCGTCATGGGCTATTCGGCGCTGGAGATCGCGCAGATCGAACGCGGCTGCAAGCTGCTGGCGCAGGCCGTCGCCGAACTGGACTGACGAAATCATTGGAAACTGGCAGTTTCTCACAGGCCAGATGGCCGCTATCTCCGTCACCAGAACGGAGACACGCCATGTACATTCCCCCCGCCTTTCGCGACGACGACATCGAGAGCATCCGGGCGACCATTCGCAGTGCCCGCCTCGCCAGCCTCGTGACGGCCACGAGCGAGGGGCCGGTCGCAACGCCGCTGCCGCTGTTCCTCGACGAGAGCGAGGGCGAGCACGGCGTGCTGTACGGGCATGTGGCGAAGGCCAATCCGCACTGGCAGCTCGCCCCGATCGGCCACGCGCTGGCGATCTTTGGTGGGCCCGAAGCCTATGTGACGCCGTCCTGGTATGCGACCAAGCAGGAGACCGGAAAGGTCGTGCCGACCTGGAATTACGTCGCCGTGCACGCCTATGGCCCGGTCGAATTCTTCCAGGAGCCCGAGCGCCTGCTCGACGCGGTGACGCGGCTGACCAACCGGCATGAAGGCGCGCGCGCCAAGCCGTGGGCGGTCAGCGATGCCCCCGCCGATTTCATCGCCGCGCAATTGCGCGGGATCGTCGGCGTGCGCATCCCCGTGGTGCGGTTCGAAGGCAAGCGCAAGATGAGCCAGAACCGCCCCGAAGCCGACCGCGTCGGCGTTGCCCAGGGGCTTTCGGCGAGCGACAACCCGCACGACCGCGAGGTCGCGCCGCTGATCCCGATTCCGGCGTGAGGCGCAACGGCGGGCTGAACAAGGAGACCAACCGGCCATGCTGAAACTGGCGCTTCCGATTGTGCTCGCCGTGGCGGCGGGGATCAGCCTCGTCGTGCAACAGGCGCTCAATGCGAACCTGCGCACCGCGCTCAATTCGGCGGCGTGGTCGGGCTTCATGAGCTACTTCCTCGGCGTGCTCTGCATGGCGGCGCTGGCGATGCTGATGCGCGATCCCGTCCCCTCAGTGGCGACCGCGGCCCGCATACCCTGGTTCGCATGGAGCGGCGGCCTGTTCGGCGCCATCTTCATCGGCCTTGCAATCTTCCTCGTGCCGCGGCTCGGCGCCGCGACGTTCTTTGCGCTGCTGATCGCCGGCCAGATGCTGGGATCGATCGCGTTCGACCATTTCGGCGTGCTCGGCGTACCCGTGCATCCCGTGAGCGCCGTCCGCATCGCCGGCGCCGCGCTGCTGGTCGCCGGCGTGGTCCTGATCCGCATGTAGGTGGAACCATCGTGCCATCAGGCCTGTTGGTGGACCTCAGGACACGTCCGCGACAGGAACACCCATGTGCCGCTGGATCGCATACCGGGGCGAGACCACCTCGTTCGAGCCTTATGTCACCGAGCCCGAGCACTCGCTGGTGGCGCAGAGCATCCGCTCGCTCCAGTCGACGGCAGGATCGAACGGCGACGGCTTTGGCCTCGGCTGGTATGGCGAGCATCCGGAGCCCGGGCTTTATCGGGAGACGCGGCCGGCCTGGTCGGACGAGAATTTGCGCTATCTCTGCCGCCACCTCCGCTCGCATCTGTTCTTCGCCCATGTGCGCGCCGCCACCGGCACGGCGGTGACGCGGCAGAATTGCCATCCCTTCGCCTGCGGCCACTGGATGTTCATGCATAACGGCTTCGTCGGCAGCTGGAACAGGCTGCGGCGCAAGGTCGAGGCGCTGATTCCCGACGCCTATTATCCGTCGCGCCTCGGCACGACCGATTCGGAAGCCGTGTTCCTTGCCATGATGGGCGCAGGTCTCGAGAACGATCCGCTTCGAGCGACGCGGGCCGTGCTGCAAGCGCTCGTCGACCTCGTCAATGAAGGCACGCTGCGCGAACGGCTGCGCTTCACCAGCGCCATCGCCAACGGCCGGGATCTCTACGCCTTCCGGATCGCGGTCAATGACGCCGCCAACACGCTCTACTTCCGCGAGGATGGCGGCCAGGTCATCGTCGTGTCCGAGCCGTTCGACAAGGAGACGGACTGGACGGAGGTGCCGCCCAACCACGCCCTGATTGCGCGCGCATCCGAAAGTGCGAAAATTGTTCCGTTCGACCTTGCAATTTCCAATGGGTCCGCGGAACCGGCTCCGGTCAGGCGGATTATAGCCCGCAGATAGGACTTCTGCCGGGCGGGATATGACAATTGCTTCGGACGTCTTGAAACTGCTGCGGCTGGATCCCTCCGACGGCGGGCAGCACCTCGTCATTCGCTCGGCCGGTGCGCGCGGCAAGGCGGCGGACTATTCGTTCGGCATCGAGGAGGAATATTTCCTCGCCGACCGCCGCACCCTGGAGGTCGCAATCCAGACTCCCAACGAGCTGTTCGAATCCGCGAACTGGTCGACCGGCGGCCAGGCGATGCGGGAGATGCTGCAGTCCCAGCTCGAGGTCGCCACCAACGTTCACGTCGACGTCAACGACGCGCGAGAAGAGCTGAGGTTCCTGCGCCGCGAGGTCGCGACCGTCGCCGCGCAGTATGGCTTCGTGATCATGGCCTGCGGCACGCATCCGACCGCAATCTGGCGGATGTCGCAGCCGACCCCCAAGCCTCGCTACGAGGAGATGATCGAGGATCTGCGCAGCATCGGCCACCGCAACATGATGTGCGGCATGCATGTGCATGTGCAGCTGCCCGATCCGGAGAAGCGCATGGCGGTGATGCGGGCCATGCTGCCGCATCTGCCGTTGTTCATCGCGCTCTCCGCCTCCTCTCCGTTCTGGAATTCCCACAAGACGGGCCTGAAGGGCTACCGGCTCGCCGCCTATTCCGAGCTGCCGCGCACCGGCCTGCCCGAATTGTTCGAGAGCCGGCAGGACTACGACGAATATGTCGGCGCCCTGCGGCGCTCCGGCGTGATCCCCGACGAGAGCCACATCTGGTGGGCGATGCGCCCGTCGATGAAGCATCCGACCCTCGAGCTTCGCGCGCCTGATACCTGCACCTTCATCGATGACGCCGTTGCCATCGCTTCGCTCTACCGCTGCCTGACGCGCCACCTCTATCTGCGGCCCCATCTGTCGAAGCAGGTCACCGTGGTCGAACGCGCCATTGCCGTCGAGAACAAATGGCGCGCCCAGCGCTACGGCACCGACTGCATCTTCGCCTCCAGGGACGGGCCGGTCACGATCTCGGAGCTGCTCTCGCGCGTGATCGACGACACGGCCGAGGACGCCGCCGCGCTGAATTGCGTCGCCGAGGTCGAGCACTGCCGAACCATCGTGGAGCGCGGCAGCTCGGCGGAGTTCCAGCTTCGCGTCTACCGCGACAACGCCGACGACATCGCAGCCGTGTCACGTTGGATCGCTACATCTACGATCTCCGGCACGAGTGCGCCGATGGATCGCAGCCCCGCGCCGTCATAGCGCCCGCGCAAGCTTCGGCAGCCAAGGTGCCGCCCTCGAATTCGACGATCGTGGAGAAAAACATGAACCGCATCACATCGTGCGCCGGCTGCGGCCATGCCCTTGTCCCGATGCTGACGGCCAAGGGCCGCGCGGAGCTGAGCTGTCTCTGGTGCGAAGGCATCGACGCGCGTGCGCTGGAGATGGCGAAGTGGGCGGACAGCCCCTCCGGCAAGCCCGAGCGGTCCGCCCGTACCTCGTTCGAATGAGCCGTTTCCGCCGCCGGGCCGCCGGCGTTCGATGATCCCAGCGGCTTTGGCGGCTGCATGCCCTTTGCAGGGCATGCCGACAAATTAGACAAGGCGCGTCTCTTCTCCGGGCTTGCGCGTCTCGTGAACAGAGCGAGGCAAGCCGGTGAAACGGCTGATCTAACCTCAGGTGCAACCTCGGCTTTTCTTGCCGCCGCGCGGGTCGGAGCGCCCATGCGCGGGTGACGCGCGCCGACTGGCCCAGAATTCGCAAGACGGCATCAGGCCTCAGTCCCTGCTCCTCTCACCACGTGGAGCAGCAAGATGCGCGCGCCAGCTCCGGGATCGATGGCCCAGAATCGGAGAATGCCATGAACGTGCATGCCGCGGGCGATCTCAAATTCACCGGCCTCACCCGCCCGGATGGCTCACCCCTTCGCTTGAACGATCAGGATTTCGTCGCGATCGACCGCGACAGGAATGCGAAATTCGAGGCGACCTACCGGCCGCAGGCACTCTACAACCGCGCCAACGAGGGATTTCACGCCAACAACGAGACCTTCCTGCTGCACGAGGTCGCGACGAATCTGCCGATCTATCGCCCCGACACCGGCCCGACCGATTTCCATCTGCATCTGCCGCCGGGCGGCTTCCAGCTGGTGCTGGTCACCTCGGGCGCGTTCACCTTCGACTATGACGGCCGCTTCTACAATGTCGGTCCGGGCGCGGTGATGCTGCAAAGCGCGATCGTGCATCGCCAGCTGTTCTACACCTGGTCGGGCCTGTCGACCGAAGAAAACCTGAAGACGCCGCAGACGGTGGTGCCCGATCCGATCTCGATGGGCTATTCCGGCAAATTCCTCGAAGCCTTCGTGACCGACCCGACAACCTTCCCGAACCCGACCATCGTCGGTCCCGATCAGATCAACGAAGCCGAGACGCCGCGCGTGGCCTGGAGCCATCCGCTGCACAACCGTCCGGCCGATGCGGGCTTCTGGCTGCAGGATCCCCTCGCGCTGGATGCGCTGTTCAGGCCGCTCACCGACGGCTCCGTCAAATCGCCGATGCCGGTTTACGTGCGCGATATCGGTATCGAGATTCCCAGCGGCCATCTCGTCACCGGCCACATCATCGCCACCGACCCGAGCGGCCAATCGCTGCTGCCGAAGAGCACGTCGACGCCCGCGGACCCGACATGTTTCGCCAAGGGCGAGGTCGCGATCTATCGCGTCATTCGCGGCACAGCGGAGTTCAGGAAGAAGTCCGGCGAGAGCTTCGAGCTCTCCGCCGGTGACGTGGTCACGGCGGGCAAGGAGTCCATCAGCCTCACCGGCCTCAGTGAAAACACCCAGGTCCTCCGCCTCGGCCTGCTCAAGGGCATGAACGAGTTGCGCAGCTGGACGCCGACGCAGCGCGACGAAATCGACGGCCTCGCCGGTCAGATCATCACGCAGAAGGACGTGCGTCCCCTGCGCACCGAAGGCAGGCCGGTCGGGTACTTGTACGGTTGAGCCTACTCCGCCAGGGCTAGCAGGCTCCGGCTATCAGGCGGCAGACCCTACTCCGCCGCCTGCCGCACATGACGCGCGGTCGGCGTGCGCATCGTGACCAGCTCTTCGGCCGCGGTCGGATGCAGCGCGATGGTCGCATCGAAATCGGCTTTCGTCGCCTTCATCTTCACCGCGATCGCGACCACCTGGGTCACCTCGGCGGCGCAATCGCCGACGATGTGGCAGCCGAGCACGCGGTCGGTCGAACCATCGACGACCAGCTTCATCAGCACACGCGTGTCGCGGCCCGACATCGTCGCCTTGATCGGGCGGAACGTCGTCTTGTAGATGTCGACATGGCTGAACTGCGCCCGCGCCTCGGTTTCGGTCAGACCAACCGTGCCGACCTCCGGCTGCGAGAATACCGCCGTCGGGATATTGGCGTGGTCGACCTGCACCTCGCGCTTGCCGAACACTGTGTCGGCGAAGGCATGGCCCTCGCGGATCGCGACCGGCGTCAGGTTGAAGCGATGGGTGACGTCTCCGATCGCATAGATGCTGTCGACCGAGCTCTTGGAGAAATGGTCCACCGCGATGCCGCCATTCCCAGGATTGATGGCGACGCCGGCGTTCTCGAGGCCGAGATTGGCGACGTTGGGGTGGCGGCCGATCGCGAACATCACCTGGTCGGAGGCAAGGCTCGACCCGTTCGACAGATGGGTGGTGAACTCCTCGCCGTGGCGATCGACCTTGTTCACCGTGCAGCCGGTGAGGATGGTGATGCCCTGCTTCTCCATCTCGCTGCGGACGTGGGTGCGAACATCCTCGTCGAAGCCGCGCAAAATGTTGTCGCCGCGATAGATCACGGTGACGTCGGAGCCGTATCCGGCGAAGATGCCGGCGAACTCCAGCGCGATATAGCCGCCGCCCTGGATCACGATCCGCCGCGGCAGCTTCTTCAGATGAAACGCCTCGTTGGAGGAGATCACGTGCTCGATGCCGGGGATCGCCGCACCATGGTTCGGCGCGCCGCCGGTGGCGATCAGGATGTACTTTGCGGTGATCTTCTTGTCGTCGGTGAGCAGACGGACGGTGTGCTTGTCCTCGATCACCGCACGGCTCTTGACGACCTGCGCGCCCGACTTCTCGACATTGGTCGTGTAGGCCGCTTCCAGCCGCGCGATCTCCTTGTCCTTGTTGGCGATCAGCGTCGGCCAGTCGAAGGTCGCGGGCGGAACGGTCCAGCCGAAGCCAGCGGCGTCCTCGAGTTCATGACGGAAATGCGAGCCGATCACGAACAGCTTCTTCGGCACGCAGCCGCGGATCACGCAGGTGCCGCCCATGCGGTACTCTTCCGCGATCATCACGCGGGCACCAAAGCCGGCCGCGATGCGGGCGGCACGCACGCCGCCCGAGCCGCCACCGATGACGAAGAGGTCGACGTCGAATTCAGCCATTGTCCACTCCGACCTCTTTCAAAGCATGATGCGGATTCTGATCAGATAGTATCGATCAGATTTCCTTGCCACGCTTGCGCATCTCGGCGCGGAAGGCACCCATCACGGTCTCCGAGAAGTTCTGGGCCCAGGAGTTCATGAAGGCCATGCTGAGACCGATGGCGCGCGGTTCGGCCTCGATCAGCTTCTTGCCCAGCGGCGACTTGTAGAAGGTGACGAGGTCCTTCAGCTCCTGCTCGGTGAACTCGCTGGCGTAGATCTGGGCCATGCCCTCACCGATCTCGTTCTGGCGGCCCTGGAGCTGCTGGGCCACGATCGGGGCGACCTCGTTGAGGTCCTTCTGGTAGTTGAGGTTCTGCTGGGTCAGCGCGATCTTGGTCTTCTCGACGAGGCCGGGCACGGCACCCTGATACATCGCCGTGGCGTTCTTGATCTGCAAGATCTCCTTGGCCGCAGCGATCGCCGCCGGCGAGGCCTTCGGCGGCGGGCTCTGCTGCGCGAGAGCCGGGGCGGCCGAAAGCGCCAATCCCATAGCGAGGGTCGCGGCCGGCAAGAACTTCAAAACACTCTTCATTCCTAGTCTCCTTTCGGCTTTCGCCGTTCAATCACGCGAATTCCCTCGCCACCCGCCAAAACGGCCGAGCTGGCCAAGCCGATGAACAACCCGTGCTCGACCACGCCGGGGATCGCGCTCAACGCCTTGGCGAGGCTGGGCGGATCCACAATACGTCCGAGCTGGGCATCGACGATCCAGTGGCCGCCATCGGTGACGAAAACGTGGCCATCTTTGGCCTTGCGGACCGCCATTTGCCCGGAAACGCCACACGCCGCAAATGCCTTCTCGATCGCCCGGCGCGTCGCGCCAAGGCCGAACGGGATGACCTCGATCGGCAGCGGAAACTTGCCGAGCGTCGGCACCCATTTGCTGTCGTCGGCAATCACGATCATGCGATCCGAGGCGGCCGCCACGATCTTCTCGCGCAGCAGCGCGCCGCCGCCGCCCTTGATCAGATTGAAGTCGGGGTCGATCTCGTCGGCGCCGTCGACGGTCATGTCGAGATGGTCGATCTCATCGAGCGTGGTCAGCTTCACGCCGCAGCGGATCGCATCGAGGCGGGTCGCCTCGGAGGTCGGCACGCCGATCACCTTGAGCCCGGCGGCGACGCGCTCGCCGAGCAGCTCGACGAAATGCTTCGCGGTCGAGCCGGTGCCGAGCCCGAGCTGCATGCCCTCACGCACCTCCTCGAGCGCGCGCGCCGCAGCCTGCCGCTTCAACTGGTCCATGTCCAAAATGCGCCCGCCTCTCGATAAGGGTGTTTGCGGCGGCCTATGTAGCCTCGTTTTTCCCGCCGGAACAGGCCTCTGGGCCGATCTTATAAGGTGAACTTATGGCGTCGGCCCTTGCGCCGATCCGGCCGGCCCGATAGCGCTTGGACCATGAGCTCCCCCTACACCCTCGTCTTCGATCTCGACGGCACGCTTGTGGATACGGCGCCCGACCTGATCACCGCGCTGAATTACGTGCTCGACCGCGAAGGGCTGCCGCCCGTGCCGATGGCCTCGGCCCGCAACATGATCGGTGCCGGGGCGCGCAAGCTGATCGAACGGGGGCTGGAGGCCGAGGGCCGCAGCGTCACGCCCGCGGATATGGACCGCATGACCGCGGATTTCATCGACTACTACGCCGACCACATCGCGGTCGAATCCCGGCCCTTCGAGGGGCTCGAGGCTGCGCTCGACCAGTTTGCCGCCCAGGGCCACCGCCTCGCGGTCTGCACCAACAAGCTGGAATGGCTGTCCAAGCGGCTGCTGGACCAGCTCGACCTGACCCGCCGCTTTGCGGCGATCTGCGGCGCCGACACCTTTGGCGTCCAGAAGCCGGATCCGACCATTTTCCGCGAGACCGTGGCCCGCGCCGGCGGAGCGGTGAAGTCCAGCATCATGGTCGGCGACGCCGGAACAGATGTCGGCGTCGCGCGGCGGGCCGGGGTGCCCGTGATCGGGGTCAGCTTCGGCTATACGGACGTGCCGATCGCCGACCTGAAGCCTGACCGCCTGATCCATCACATGCGCGACCTGCCGGCCGCCGCGCACAGCCTGATGACGGCCTAGCAACCCGCAATCAACTGATATCGTTCGGCTATTCCACGGAACCCTGCATTAACCATCTATTAACTATGCGCGGCCCGCCGGTTGCTTGCCCAAAGCGACGCACCTAAGGTCCGGCCGGGGTATGTGGCGGTTCGTCGCACTAGAAGTGGATGGTCATGCGTCGTGTCATCGCGATTGCGTTAGCGGGAGCGAGCCTTGGCGGCTGCTCCTCGATGTCTTGGGACATGTTCAAATCGGCCCCGCCGACCGTCCAGGTCCGGCTTGAGTCCAATCCGCCGGGCGCCGACGCGAGCACCTCGCTCGGCCCGGGCTGCAAGACCCCCTGCTCCGTCTCGGTTCCCGCGCCCGACGCGCCGTTCACGGTCGCCTTCGCGCTGCCGAAATACCAGCCGGCCAGCGTACCGGTGAACGTGATCAAGAATCCCGGCGATTTCACTACGCCCGCTTCGGTCACGACGGATCCGAATCCGGTGTTCGCGGAGCTTCAGCCCGCGGTGCCGACCAAGCCGGTGAAGAAGAAGCCGCACCGGCCGAGGGCCAAGCCGGCCGCAGCCGCGCCCGCCGCAGCACCGGCCGAGGCCACGCCGGTCGCGGCCTCGCCGTTCCCCGATCCGGGCGCGGGCAAGCGCTGATCCGGGCCGTGATCCAGACGGTGATCTACGTATACCACCCGATTGTCCTAGCCGCGTCCGATGCTTAGATTGCTTCCAAGGCACCGCTGAAGCAAAGGTGCCGCCCGTCGCCGTAAGTGACAAGGCATTGGTATGAACGGACCTTCCGCTAGCCCCCGCGCTGCGCTGTCGAGCGCAATGACCGATCCGTTCGGGCGGACCATCTCTTATCTGCGCGTATCCGTCACCGACCGCTGCGACCTGCGCTGCTTCTACTGCATGTCGGAAGACATGACGTTCCTGCCCAAGGCCGATTTGCTGACGCTCGAGGAGCTCGACCGGCTGTGCTCGGCCTTTATCGCCAAGGGCGTGAGGAAGCTGCGGCTCACCGGCGGCGAGCCGCTTGTCCGCCGCAACGTGATGACGCTGGTCCGCTCGCTGTCGCGGCACCTTAAGACCGGCGCCCTGAACGAGCTGACGCTGACCACCAACGGCACCCAGCTTGCGAAACATGCGCAGGAGCTGGCCGATTGCGGCGTCCGTCGCATCAACGTCTCGCTCGACACGCTCGATCCCAAGAAATTCCGCGAGATCACCCGCTGGGGCGAGATCGACAAGGTGATGGAGGGCATCGAGGCCGCGCGCGCCGCGGGCCTCGCCGTGAAGATCAACGCGGTGGCGCTGAAGAACCTCAACGAGGACGAGCTGCCCGAGCTGATGCGCTGGGCCCACGGCAAGGGCATGGGCCTGACGCTGATCGAGGTCATGCCGATGGGCGAGATCGGCTCGGGCCGCATCGACCAGTATCTGCCGCTGTCGCTGGTGCGCGCCCGCCTCGCCCAGCAATTCACGCTGACCGACCTCGCCGAAAGCACCGGCGGCCCGGCGCGCTATGTCAGCGTCGCCGAGACCGGCGGCAAGCTCGGCTTCATCACGCCGATGACGCATAACTTCTGCGAATCCTGCAACCGGGTCCGCATCACCTGCACCGGCACGCTGCACACCTGCCTCGGCCACGAGGACGCCTCCGACCTGCGCAAACCTCTGCGTGCATCGGACGACGACATGCTGCTTGCGGATGCGATCGACCGCGCCATCGGGCTGAAGCCCAAGGGCCACGATTTCATCATCGACCGCCGCCACGACCGCCCCAGCGTCTCCCGGCACATGAGCGTCACCGGCGGCTAGGACTCAAAGCCCCGTCCCGTTAAGCTTTTGAGCGCGCGTCAATTTGTCCATTTTCCGATTGACGGCGCCTGAAGCCGCTGGTTTGGTGCGACCGCCTTTGCTTGCCCGGCAACAATAAGCCGGCCCGCCCGTTGGCGGTCGCGGTCAAGACGGCAAGGCACGAGGGGAGGACTGACGCCGCAATCGCTTTCGGAAAATCATCCGTGCGGCCGCGTGCTTTTTGCACGCAGGCCCAGCGATGCGTGCTGAAGCCTCCCGTGAAGTGTTAGGCCGCGACGGAGAAAAAGTAAGATGCGTCCATTGCTGGCGGTGAGCAACGCCATCGACGCCCTCAATGAAAAGATTGGGTACGTCTGTAACCTGCTCGTGCTCCTGGCCTGTCTGGTGAGCGCGGCCAACGCCATGATCCGCTACGCGTTCAGCTACTCGTCGAACGGCTGGCTGGAGCTGCAATGGTATATGTTTGCCATTCTGGTGATGTTCGGCTCGTCCTACACCTTCAAGCGCAACGAGCATGTGCGTGTCGAGATTTTCTATCTGACCCTCTCCGAGCGCGGCCAGCTCTGGCTCGACATGGTCGGCACGCTGTTCTTCCTGATCCCCTCCTGCCTCCTGCTCGCCTATCTGTCCTGGCCTTTCTTCATGCAGGCCTATGACGTCGGCGAGATGTCGGGCAATGCCGGCGGCCTGATCCGCTGGCCGATCAAGTTCGTGATTCCCGCCGGCTTCGTGATGCTGGCGCTGCAGGGTGTTTCCGAAGTCATCAAGCGTATCGCGGCTCTCCAGGGCTATGTGACGATCGACGCCAAGTACGAGAGGCCGACCCAATGATTACGCTGGAGATGATGCCGCCGTTGATGTTCGGTGGCCTGGTTCTGGCGATGCTGATCGGCTTCCCCGTGGCGTTCACGCTTGCCGCGGTCGGTCTCTCCTTCGGCTTCCTCGCCATCCATCTCGGGTTCTTCGACCTCAACTTCCTCCAGGCGATTCCGGGCCGCGTGTTCGGCAGCGTGCTCTCCAACGAGCTGCTTCTCGCGATCCCGTTCTTCACCTTCATGGGCGCCATATTGGAAAGATGTGGCCTCGCCGAGGACATGCTGGATTCGATGGGCCAGCTGTTCGGCCCGGTCCGCGGCGGCCTCGGCTATTCCGTCATCATCGTCGGCTTCATCCTCGGCGCCATCACCGGCACGGTGGCGGCGCAGGTCATCGCCATGGCGCTGATCTCGATGCCGGTGATGATCCGCTACGGCTACAACATGCGCTACATCACCGGCGTGCTGGCGGCCTCCGGCACCATCACGCAGCTGGTGCCGCCCTCGCTGGTTCTGATCGTGCTCGCCGACCAGCTCGGCAAGTCGGTCGGCGACATGTATCTCGGCGCCTGGGGCCCCTCGGTGTTCCAGATCATGCTGTTCGCCGGCTACACCTTCGTCCTCGGCCTGATCAAGCCGAGCCACGTGCCGCCGGTGCCGCTGGAAGCGCGCACGCTGACCGGCTGGGCGCTGTGGAAGAAGTGCCTGATGGGCATCATCCCCTCGGCCGTGCTGATCTTCGTCGTGCTCGGCACCATGATGATGGGCCTTGCGACCCCGACGGAAGCCGGCGCCATGGGCGCGGTCGGCGCCATCGTGCTCGCCGCGATCCACCACAAGGACTTTTCCTCGACCGATCGCAAGATCCTCGTCGTCGGCATCATCGCCGCCGGCATCGGCACCATCGTCGCGATGCTGTTCACCGAGAATTTGATCTTCAAGCTCGCCTTTGCCGTGACTTATCTCGCGGTGGCCTGGATCTGCTTCTCGGCCGCACGCATCCCGGACCTGCGCGACCTCATCAAGCAGGGCTACGAATCCACCATGCGCCTCACCTGCATGGTCACCTTCATCCTGATCGGCTCGACCTGCTTCTCTGTGGTGTTCCTCGGCGTCTCCGGCGGCGTCTGGCTCGAGCATCTGCTGACCTCGCTGCCCGGCGGCGTCTGGGGCTTTTTGATCTTCATCAACCTCTTCATCTTCTTCCTGGCGTTCTTCCTCGACTTCTTCGAGATCGCCTTCATCATCCTGCCGATGATCGCGCCGATCGCGCAGAAGATCCTCGGCCCCGTCGTCGGCGACGGGCCGGCGCTGATCTGGTTCGGCGTCATGCTGTGCGTGAACATGCAGACCTCGTTCCTGCATCCGCCGTTCGGCTTTGCCCTGTTCTACCTGCGCGGCGTCGCGCCGAAGGAAGTGAAGAGCTCCGACATCTATTGGGGCGCGATGCCCTGGATCGGCCTGCAGATGATCATGGTGCTGATCGTGATCGCCTTCCCGGTCGTGGTGACGGGCCTCCTCGACAAGCCGCTCAACGTCGATCTCGACAAGGTCAAGATCGAGGTTCCGCAGATCGACCTGCCTCCGTTGGATCTCGGCCCGCCGCAGAAGTAGCGGTCGCGCTCCTCGTCGTCATGCTCCGCCCCTGGCGGAGCATGACGCGCGTGACACGTGCGGGAAACACGGGCATACCGGGCTATCCTCCAACTCATGGACAGCCGCTTATGCTCCGATCGCACCCTGCTCCATCGTTCATCGTTTCCTTGTTTGCTTCGCTCTGGCTGGCCTCCGCAGCGACCGTCGCGTACGCCGAGCCGGTGGCCGACGTCCATGCGCTGGCGCAGAAGGAGCAGCAGCCGCTGCTCGACACACTGCGCGATCTCGTCAACATCGAAACCGGCAGCAGGGACATCGAGGGCCTGAACGTGATCGCAGGACGCGTCGCCGACCAGCTCAAGCAGCTCGGCGGAACGGTGGAGATCCTGCAACCGACCGACATCTATCGCCTCGATGACACGCCCGAAAAGATCGGCCCGGCCGTGCACGCCGTCTTCAAGGGGACCGGTACCAGGAAGATCATGCTGATCGCCCACATGGACACGGTGTACCTGAGGGGCATGCTGAAGGACCAGCCGTTCCGCGTCGACGGCGACAAGGCCTTCGGCCTCGGCATTGCCGACGACAAGCAGGGCGTCGCGCTCATTCTCCACACCGTGGCGATGCTGCAGAAGCTGAATTTCAAGGACTACGGCACGCTCACGGTGCTCACCAATGGCGACGAGGAGATCTCCTCGCCCGGCTGGCGCGGCACCATCACCAAATTCGCTTCCGATCAGGACGTGGTGTTCTCGTTCGAGGGCGGGGGCACCGACGGCACGCTGCGGCTCGCCACCAGCGGCATCGGCTCGGCCTATCTCACGGTGACCGGCCGATCCTCGCATGCGGGCGCAAGGCCCGAGGGCGGCATCAACGCGCTGTACGAGCTCTCGCACCAGGTACTGCAGATGAAGGACCTGTCCAAACCCGAGCAGGGCCTGAAGCTGAACTGGACCGTTTCCAAGGCCGGCACCAACCGCAACGTCATCCCTGCCGAAGCCACCGCGCAAGCCGACGCACGCGCGCTGAAGGTGTCGGATTTCGACGAGCTGGAGAAGGCGCTCCACGAGAAGATCAAGAATCACCTGCTGCCGGATTCCAAGGTCGAGCTGAAATTCGAGGTGCGCCGTCCGCCGCTCGAGGCCAACGACGCCTCGCGCCGCGTGGCGGCCCACGGCAAGACCATCTATGAGGAGATCGGATTCCCGCTGAAGGTCGACGAGAAGGCAACCGGCGGCGGCACGGATGCGGCCTTTGCCGCGCTCAAGACCAAGGGCGCCGTGGTCGAAGGCATGGGCCTGTCGGGTTTCGGCGCGCACTCCAATGATGCCGAATATGTGAAGATCGACAGCATCGTGCCACGTCTTTACCTGACCACGCGCATGATCATGGACCTGTCGACCGGCAAGCTGAAATAGCTGTCAGCTCCGGCCGAGGGCGGAGGCACCCTCCTCCGCCAGCCTGAACCGCAGCGTGAACTCGGCACCCCCGCCGGGAAGATTGTCCACCGCAACCGTGGCGTCGTGATCGTCGGCGACGCCGCGCACGATCGAAAGGCCGAGGCCAGCGCCGTCGCTGCGCTGGCGATCCCTACGCCAGAAGCGCTGGAAGATCAGCTCACGCTCGCCATCGGCAACGCCCGGGCCGCAATCGCGCACGCGCACCGAGCCGTCGTCGCCGACCTCGACGTCCACGGCGGTGTCCTTCGCCGTGAACTTGATGGCGTTTTCGGCGAGGTTGAAGATCGCGCGCTGGAGCATCTCGGCATTGCCGTGGATCAGCACCGGCGCGTCGGCGCCCTTGAGCGCGATGTCCTTGTGCTGGGCGATCGCAAGCGGCGCGATCGCGCCCACCACCTCGGCACAGACGGCGCGTAAGTCAGCGGTCTCGCCGGGATCGAGCACCAATGTATCGAGCTCGGCGATCTCCAGGAGCTGGGCGACGATCCGGCTCATGCCCTCGATGTCGTCATGCAGCGCCTGCCGTGCGGCACCATCACCAAGTGTCTCGATCCGCGTCCGCAGGATCGTCAGCGGTGTGCGCAATTGATGCGCGGCGTCGGCGGTGAACTGCCGCTGCACCCGAAAGCCGTCCTCGAGGCGGTCGAGCGCCTGGTTGACGGCGGTGACGAGCGGCAGGATCTCGCGCGGGATTTGCTCCGTCGGCAGGCGGATATGGGTGCGCGCCGGGCCGATATTGCTGGCCTCCTCCGACGCCTTCCACAGCGGCGCGATGGCGCGGCGGAAGATGACGATGTCGATGCCGAGCAGGATCAGCAGCACCGGAATGGTGATCCAGCCCACCCGCCGGAAGAAGTTCGAGATGATGTCGTCGATGATGACGTCGCGGTGCGCGAGGTCCTCCGCGACGCGGATGCGCACCACCTTGCCGTCGATGATGCGCGTGACGCTGGCGCCGGAAATCGTCTCCGACGGCGGCGGCGCAGACACGGCCGCACCGGTCTTGCGGCGGGACGAGAACAGCAGATGGCCGTCGGCATCGCGGATGTCGTAGAGATAGCGGCCGTAGGCTTCCGAATAGAGGCCCCGCAGACTGTCCGGCAGGTTGAACGTCAAGAGGCCGTCCGGCTGCGCGACGATGCGCTCGGCGAGCACTTCGGCCTGGGCGCGCATCGCATCGCGGTGCAACTGGTCGACCTCGGAATTGAGCAGCCAGAACAGCACCAGCGGCAGGAAAATCGCGACCACCGCGACCGCCACGATGTGCATGAACACGATGCGCCAGATCAGCGATTTGAAGGTCGGCGATCGGCCATAGGCCGGCGCGGCGGCCACGCTATTTCTCCTCGGCCAAGAGATAGCCGACGCCGCGGATGGTGTGGATCACGACCCGGGCGCCGTGCTCGGCAAGCTGCTTGCGCAGCCGCGACACGTAGACCTCGACCGCATTGGAGGCGACCTCGCCTTCGAGACCGAAGATGTGGTCCTCGACGTTCTTCTTCGGCACCACCCGCCCCTGCCGGCGCAGCAGGATCTCCAGCACCGAGGTCTCGCGCGCGGAGATGATCCGCGGCTGATCGTCGACGAAGATCTGGCGGCTCTCGGTGTCGTAAACAAGGTTGGCGAGACTGAGCGAGCGGCCGAGCAGCTGGCCGGGCCGGCGCAGGATCGCCTCCAGCCGCGCCACCAGCTCCTCCATCGCGAACGGCTTTGCCAGATAATCGTCGGCGCCGCTGCGCAGGCCGCTGACGCGGTCCTGCAGGCCGCCGCGCGCGGTCAGCACCAGCACCGGCAGCGGCTCCATCTGGCGGCGCAGCTCGCGCAGCACCGACAGGCCGTCGCCGTCGGGCAGGCCGAGGTCGAGGATCATCGCGGCATAGCTGACGCTGCTGACCGCCTCGCGCGCCTCGGCCGCGCTGCCCACGATGTCGCTCTCATAGCCGGCCGCCGCCAGCCCGCTGGCCACGAGCCGCGACAGCTCGGCATTATCCTCGACGATCAGAAGGCGCATCGTAATCCCGGCATCACCGCACGGCTCGCGCCGTATCCCTGCTCTCTTCCACCATTCCGGACGCCCCTGCCAGCGAAAAAGTGCCCGGCTGGTCGGTCGGCCAGCCCTGTCAGGCTGGTGTAAGCCGATCCGGGCGCGTAGCCGCGGATCGCAGCTCTGGAGGAATGGCACTGTCCGCCCATGCGCCCCCGTCCGTGGTTTACTCGATCACCTCGTCTGCGCCGGCAACGATTGCGGATGAGAACGCATGACCGAGCAGTTTGGCTGCCTTCAAGTTGATAACGAGCTCTACCTTCGTGACGAGCTGGACGGGAAGATCAGAAGGCTTCTCGCCCAACAGGACCCGTCCGGCATAGATACCCGCGCGCCGGTGCGACTGCATGAAATCTCCCCCATAGCTCATCAAACCTCCGGCGGTGGGAAAGTCCCGGGTCTGTGTGATTGCGGGCACGCGATATTTCATTGCCAGAGCAGCGAGCCGCGAACTGCGAAATGCAAAATAGGGGTCGGAGGTAAACACAAGTCCACTTGCCCCGTCCCTGGCCGCCGCAGCGAACACAGATTCAAATTCATCCTCCTTGCTTGCGTTCAATATCTCCAGTTGAACACGCATCGTTTCCGCCGCCGCACGAAGCTTCTGCAGTTGCGATTCTGCGGTCGGACTTGTCGGGTTGACGACGATCATCAATTTGGTCGCCGTAGGCAACAGGTCGCGCATCAACTCAAGCCGCTTTGGCGACACGTCGACACTCAGGCTCGAAACTCCCGTGATGTTCCCGCCCGGCCGCGACAAGCTATCCACCACGTGCAGCTGAACGGGATCGCCGCCCATCTCAAAAACGATTGTCTTGGTCGGGCTCGCAGCTTTCGCGGCAAGTGCCACGGGAGCGCCCCCGGGCGCCACGAGGACATCCACATTTCGGGCGACCAGTTCGGCGGCCAACGCAGGTAATCGGGAATATTGTCCGTTGGCCCACTGAAAGTCGATTTTCACATTGCGGTCCTCGACAAAGCCCGCTTCCGCCAATCCCTGTCGGAAAGCCTCAAGTCGACTGGCAAAGAGCTCGGGCGACTCCGGACAAAGATAGCCAATGACGGGCATGGAGGACTTCTGCGCATACGCGTCGGCCGTCCACGTCGCGGCGCCCGCCATCAAAAGCAGAAAGTCCCGCCGCCTGGCGCATCTTCGCGGCGTTACCGCTCCAGAGTTGGCGCATCTCATGGCTACGAACCCGTTGCCGTCAGCCGATTGTCGAAGCATAGCCCCGGATGCTCGAACAGTCTTCAACTTGATCGTGCCGGGCATCCGGAGGCCGGCCCCGGCTAGGGAGCATCGAAGGATATTCCGAAGACCGGAATCGCTTCGTCAAATCCCTTGATATTGCGATACCCGAGGTCCTCGACGGACCGCCGACCCTTGACGTCAGCGGCGACTTTGGCGTCGACCAGAATTTCCTTGTCTGCGGCAGATGCGCACAGTCGGGCCGCCAGATTCACAACGCTGCCAATGGCGGTGTAGTCGAGCCGGTCCTTGTAGCCGATCCGGCCGACGGTCGCCGGCCCGCTGGCAAGGCCGATTCCGAAACCAACATGGTAGCCGCGCGATCGCCAACCCGCGATAAGGACTTGCACGGTCCTCTGCATGTCGACGGCGAGATCGATGGCTCTCAATGCCGGCTCTTCGATCGGGACAGGTGCGTTCACCAGCACCATCAGCCCGTCTCCGGAGAAATTGATCAGCGTTGCCTCGAATTTCGCGATGACCCTGCCGAGGTCTTCATAGTACTCCGACAATACGCTCATGACGTCCTCAGGCGCAGCTCCCGCTGAAAAAGCCGTGAACCCCCTCAAATCGCAGAAGACAACGACGACCTCCGTGCGGCGACCATCCAGCACGCTGTCATCGCCGGCTCGATCGACGAGATCGGCGACCTGGGGAGCGAGGAATCGCCTGAGCCTGGCGATGCGCTCCTGGTGCTGCTGCGCCAGCGCCAGCTCGGAAGCCATCTTGTTGAAACTGTTTGCAAGACGCTGGAACTCGTCCCCGGTGTGGATCAGGATCCGGTGGTCAAAGGACCCGGCACCAATCCTCTCCGTGCCCTCCTCGAGCAGCTTGATCGGCTCTGTCATCCGGTCGGCCAATGCATAGGCAAAAATGCCTGCGAGCATCGTGCTGACTGCGAGCAGCATTGCCGTCCGCCACAGGGCGGCGTAGATCGGCGCGTAAGCTTCGGATAGTGGCTGCGCGACCACGACTGTCCAATCGGTGCCCTGCACGGCAGCCGCGCTGGCGGCAACGAATTGTCCTTGTGCATCCTGGCTCGTTGCGAAGCCCGCCTTCGACCCTATCGCGTCCCGCACAGCCCGAAATGGCTTGGAGGTTGCTTCTTCCGCACCGCGGAGGACGAGGCTGATGTCGGGATGGGCAATAAGGCGACCCGATCGGTCCAGGACGAAAGCGAAGCCGGTCCTTCCGACCTGGATCGCCGAGATCACGTCCCAGATCAGCTTGAGGTTGACTTCGGCTATGACTGCGCCAACGGCCGGCCGACTGCCGACAATCGCAACCGTCAGGTACGGTTCGGAGCCGCGGTTGTAGCTGACGTCGCTGAACCAGATCTGAGTTGCCCGGGCCCCGACCAGGGCAGGATCAGCTGATCGGTCCGTCCGGCTCTCAATCCGATTGAGGCCGATCCGCGAGATGTAGAGACGCTCCAGACCGCTGGCGTCGAGGAGTGTAAGACTGGCAATGGCAGGCGCTTGTCGAAGGAGGCGCAGCGCGTCGGTCCGCCGGCGTTCGTCAGGCTCGTCGGTCCACGGAAGCTGCACCAGCCAGCCGAGCTGCGTTGTGATGCCGTGGATGAAATCGTGTATTTCGGCGGCCGCGGACGCGGACTGGAGGCCGAGCCACTGGTCCAGCCTCGCACGCTGATCGCGATAGCCGAACCACGCTTCAATAACGCCGTTGAAGGCGAGTGGGACCGCGACCGCCACGAAAAGCGCGAGCAAATATTTATGAAAAAGGCCGCGAAACCGATCTTGAGGAATCATGATCCGGTCACCCGTACAATCGCACAGATAATATGGACCCAGACTAACACGTCGCTTTGCGGTCAGGCGGAGTTCATTTGACCCGAGCGTACGGTTGCACCCTTCGCGCCTGCAAGGCGGACTGGTCACGCGGTCAGGCGACAAGCGACCCGGCAGGGGCAGCCCGGCGTCATCGCCACTGTTGATCTAGGTCAAACATCAGCCACCCTCCGGCGTCACCCTCCCAGCGTTCTCCTCTCCCTCCCGATCCTGAAGAAGGCCTACTCAAGGTTCGTCGACGAAAGTGGGAGCTCGCTCATGATAACGATTCCAGAACTGACGTCCCAGGCGCTCGGTGCGTTCCTGATCTCGGAGACAAGCGGCCGCTTCGGCTCGTCTCACGCCAGCTTGCCGGAACTGCTCCCCTACGCAGCAAAGCTGGCCCTGGAATGCATTGGTAATAGCGACGCACTCTACCACAATGTCGAGCACACCTTGTTGGTCACGCTGGTGGGGCACGACATTCTGATCGGGCGCTCGCTTCTGAGGCCGACGACGGCTAGCGATTATGCTCACTTCATTCTGGCGTGCCTGATCCACGACATCGGCTACGTCAGGGGAATAGTCCACGGAGACCAGGACGGAGCCTACGTTGTCGATGGTACCGGTCGAACGGTCGAGTTACCGATCGGCTCCTCCGATGCAGCGCTTGCGCCCTATCATGTCGACCGCTCAAAATTGTTTGCCGTGGAGCGTCTTGACGCAGTCGACCAGATTGACGCCGCTCGCGTCGCTCAGGCCATCGAGTACACTCGTGTTCCCTATGCAGACGCACCAACGAGCGAACTCAGGGATGATCTGGACGAGGAGGAAGGTTTGTTGCTTCGCGCCGCCGATCTGATCGGTCAGCTCGGCGATCCCAACTACATGAAGAAATCAAATGCGCTCTTCTACGAATTCGAGGAGATCGGACTCAACAAATCGCTGGGATACGCCACGCCTGCGGATGTGGTGTACAAATATCCTCAATTCTACTGGACCAAGGCCTCACCGCAGATCCAAACCGCCATCCGCTATTTGAACGTAACCGCGAGCGGAAGACAATGGATCAGCAATCTGTATGGCAATGTCCTGCGCGCTGAGCGCGAGGTCGGACTATCTGGTCCGCAGCTATAGATCGGGACGCTGCGAACGCCCCGGAGCCTTCGCCCCGGGGCGCTGCGTTCGGCAGACAGTGGCGCTCAGCTCTGCGAGCGTCGCGCCATGAAGATGTCGTAGCCGACCTCCGCGACCTGGAACCAGGCGTAGCCATCGCTGGAGAATTTTGCCAGGGAGTCGTGCACCTTCTTGAAGTTGGCGTTGGTCGCGCCGACCTCGGCATGCAGCTCCTTGGCCGCCTTGTAGCAGGCGTCCATGATCGCCGGCGAGAAGGCGTGCAGCTTGGTGCCGCTGGCGAGCAGCTTCTTCATGGCGAGCGGATTGGCGGTGTCGTAGCGCGCCATCATGTAGTTGTTGGCGGTGTGGCCCGCCTGCTCCAGCACGCTCTGGTAATATTTCGGCAGCGCGTTCCATTTGTCGAGATTGACGAAAGCGAGCAGCATCGGCCCGCCTTCCCACCAGCCGGGATAGTAGTAATGCGGCGCGATCTTGTAGAAGCCGAGCTTCTCGTCGTCATAGGGGCCGACCCATTCGGCGGCGTCGATCGTGCCCTTCTCCAGCGCCGGATAGATGTCGCCGCCGGCGAGCTGCTGCGGCACCACGCCGAGCTTCTGGAGCACGCGGCCGGCAAAGCCGCCGATGCGGAATTTCATGCCGCTGAGATCCCCGGGCGTGTTGACCTCTTTCCTGAACCAGCCGCCCATCTGGCAGCCGGTGTTGCCCGCGAGCAGCGAGATGACGTTGTAGCTCTTGTAGAACTCGTTGAGCACCTCGCGCCCGCCGCCCTGCATGTACCAGGCCTGGTTGATGCGCATGTTGGGGCCGAACGGCACCGATGAGCCGAAGGTGAAGGTCGGGTCCTTGCCGAAATAATAGTAGGAGGCGGTGTGGCCGATCTCGCAGGTGGCGTTCTGCACGGCGTCGAGCACCTGGAGGCCCGGCACGATCTCGCCGGCCGCGAAGATCTGGATCTGGAATTTGTTGTCGGTCGCCTCGGCGACCATCTTGCACATCATCTCGGCGCCGCCATAGAGCGTATCGAGCGATTTCGGCCAGCTCGTCGGCATGCGCCATTTGATTTCCGGCATCGACTGCGCGATCGCGGGCGCCGCGAGCGTGGCGGCACCGGCCGCACCAAGTCCTGTGACCTTGATGAAGTCTCTTCTCTTCATGATTTCCTGCCCTGATGGATCTGATTGTGGGCCTTCTTGCCGAGGCTTGGAGACCAGCATGGCGTAACGACCGGCGAAATGCCATCGTGATCGCACTGCGGCAAAGAAAAAGGCCGGCCTGCGATGGGGCCGGGCTGCTCTGGCAATCACGATCACGCCGCGGCTTCGGATGACCAGCCGGCGTACGAAGCCGCTTGCGGACTCGGCGGCCGAGCCCAGACGACAACGATAGAGGTCCCCTGGGCCGGAATGATGGGTTTCGCTTCGCTCTACCCATCCTACGGTCTGAGCGCGCACGATGAGGTTCGCTTCTGCGCTACCTATCGTTCTCTCTCAAAAGCGGCCCTCAGTTCGGCGAGTTGCTCGGCGGTTGCTCCCAACTCCGCGTCGGCGCGATCCGTCGGAACGTCCATGTAAGCGATCGGAGAATCGAACTGGCTCGCCGTGAAGTCGTACCTCTTGCCGCCGATCCGATTGTAGAAATGGTCGCCAGCGGGCAGCGGCGTCTTCAGCAGGTCGCCGCCGAAGAGCCCGTGGACCAGCAGCGAAGTGACGTTGCATTGCCCCGCCGCCGGATTGTCCGCCGTCCATTTGCTGGCCGTCGACAGCGACCATGCCTTGCGCAGCGCGCGCTGGATGTCATCGGGATCGAAGCTCATCGTCGCTCCTAAGGATCGGTGACG
Source organism: Bradyrhizobium genosp. SA-4 str. CB756 (assembly GCF_000473125.1). Classification (NCBI taxonomy): domain Bacteria; kingdom Pseudomonadati; phylum Pseudomonadota; class Alphaproteobacteria; order Hyphomicrobiales; family Nitrobacteraceae; genus Bradyrhizobium; species Bradyrhizobium genosp. SA-4. The sequence goes on from NZ_KI421499.1 coordinate 4,104,783, forward strand.
GCCGATTTCGGATTTTACGATTATCGCTTTATGCCACTGTTTTGCCCGACGTGTCAAACCGCCGCGCCGGCTGGCTGAGGCCCAACGCCCTGCGCCCGTCATTGCGGCCACGGTCGCAAAAATCGGCGCGTCGGCACCGGCTGCTCCGTGATCGCACGTGTACCGCTGAATTGCCCCGTTCGGTCAAGCTGTTGGCAGCATCGACGAGCGAGCCCGCCCTCATCTCGTCTCTACTGTGCATGGGGTTGTTTTCGCTATTTTGTTTTGAGCCCCCTCCGCACCAACGAAAAAACCCGGCCTCGCGAACGAGGCCGGGCTCTGTCGTCTTGCGACGTGCTCGAACGATCAGCCGCGGGTGCGCGAGCGGATCATGAAGCTGTCATAGGTGTATTCGGCGACCTGCCACCACAGATATTCGTCTGAGCGGTAGGCCTGCATGGCGTCGATCGACTTCTTGAAGTCGGGGTTCTTGGCCGAGATCTCCGCCCACAGCTCGTTGGTCGCCTTGAGGCAGGCCTCGAGCACTTCGTTGGTGAAGGGACGAAGCTGCGTGCCGCCGGCGACCAGACGCTTCAGCGCCCCCGGGTTCTGCATGTCGTAGCGCGCGGCCATCCAGCTGTTGGCATTGGCCATCGCGTTGGTGAGGATCGCCTGGTAGTTTTTCGGCAGCGAATTCCACTTGTCGAGGTTGGTGAAGGCGTGGACGGTCGGACCGCCTTCCCAGAAGCCCGGGTAGTAGTAGTACTTGGCGACCTTGGCGAAGCCGAGCTTCTCGTCATCGTAGGGGCCGACCCACTCGGCCGCGTCGATGGTGCCCTTCTCCAGCGCCGGGTAGATGTCGCCGCCGGCGAGCTGCTGCGGCACCACGCCGACCTTCTGGAGCACCTGGCCGGCGATGCCGCCGATGCGCATCTTCAGGCCCGAGAGATCGGCAACGGTCTTGATCTCCTTGCGGAACCAGCCGCCCATCTGGGTGCCGGTGTTGCCGCAGGGCTGGCCGATCACGTTCGACTTCTTGAAGAACTCGTTGCCGAGCTGCTCGCCGCCGCCCTGGTACCACCAGGAGTTCTGCTGGCGCGCATTGAGGCCGAACGGCACCGAGGCGTAGATCGCCCAGGTCGGGTCCTTGCCGACGTAGTAGTAGGACACGGTGTGGCACATCTCGACCGTGCCGTTCGAGGTCGCATCGAGCGCCTGCAGGCCGGGGACGATTTCACCGGCCGCGAACACCTGGATCTGGAATTTGTTGTCAGTCATCTCGGCGACGTACTTCGCCACCTGCTCGCCGCCGCCATAGATGGTGTCGAGCGACTTCGGGAAGCTCGAGGTCATGCGCCACTTGATCTCGGGCGAGGATTGCGCGATCGCCGGCGAGGCTACCGCGGCGGTCGCCGCCGCGCCTGCTGCCGACACTTTCAGGAAATCACGACGCTTCATCTTCAGGTCTCTCCTTGCTGGGGCGTTTCCCCTCAACTTCTCTTTGTGCCGCCGCTCATTCCGGCGACGCGTTCAGGCCGCGTCGAACCGAAGGGGCTTGACTGCCGTGGGCGTTTAACACGGACGGGGCGCTTTCGGAACGCGACAATGGCATGACGGGGCTCTACGAAAGTCGCATGTCCCCAACGGATTGGCCTGGCGTCCTCAGGCTGCGGCGATCACGCCCTTGAGCTGGTCCCGGACCTGTCCGGCAATGGCGCGGTAGATCGCCGCATGGGGCCCGTCCGGCTCGCTGTCGACCACGGGATTGCCGGCGTCCGAGGTGGCCCGAATCGCCATGTGCAACGGGATCTCGCCCAAGAACGGTACTCCGAGCTTCTCGGCTTCGTGGCGGGCGCCGCCATGGCCGAAGATGTCGGATTTGGTGCCGCAATGCGGGCACTGGAAATAGCTCATGTTCTCGACGATGCCGAGCACGGGCACGTTGACCTTCTTGAACATCGCAAGGCCCCTGCGCGCGTCGATGAGGGACAGGTCCTGCGGGGTCGAGACGATCACGGCGCCCTTCAGCGGAACGTTCTGCGCCAGCGTGAGCTGGGCATCGCCGGTGCCCGGCGGCATGTCGACGACGAGCACGTCGAGCTGGCCCCATGCGACGTCGCGCAGCATCTGCGTCACCGCCGACATCACCATCGGCCCGCGCCAGATCATCGCGGTCTCTTCCTCCACGAGGAAGCCGATCGACATGATGGCGAGGCCGAAGCGGCGGAGCGGAATCATCTTGCGCTCGGCGTTCAGCTCCGGCTTGTCGCGCAGGCCGGTCAGTCGCGGCACCGAAGGGCCGTAGATATCGGCGTCGAGCAGCCCGACCTTGAGGCCGAGGTCGCGCAGGCCCAGCGCGAGGTTGAGCGCGGTGGTCGACTTGCCGACGCCGCCCTTGCCCGAGGCGACCGCGATCACCGCGGCAACGCCGGGAATCTCGGACTGCCGCGCCATCGGCGATTGGGCACCGCCCTGCGGCGGCGGCTTGTGGGCATGGACCGGCTGCACGCCCGGCGCGCCGCGGCTCGGCTGCGGGGGTGGCGGCGGCGCGGAGCCCGGCTTGCGCTCGGCGGTCAGCGCCACCATCGCGGTGGTGACGCCGGGGATGGCACGCACCGCGGCTTCGGCCTCGGCCCGGATGGATTCCCAGGCCCGCGCCTCGGCGGCATCGACATTGATCGAGAAGAACACCTTGCCGTCCGAGGCGCTGATCGCGCTCAGCACATTGGCATTGGTGAGCGCGACCCCGCGCGGCGACTTGATCCGGGCGAGGCTGTCGAGAACCTGTTGCTGCGTCACGCTCAAAGCGCATCTCCTGGAGAGAGCATGAAGCGGTTTTCCGACCAGATCATGCTCAGGACTTTAAGATGCCCCATTAGAGCGGAAACGGCCAAAAGGCTACTGCCTGCCGATATCGTCAGCCATCTCGGCGGGCGCGGCCCCCTGCTCGCTGGCGGCCTCGTAATTGAGCTCGATCATGACCCCGTTGGGGTCGTGGACGAAGATCTGCCAGAGGTCGCCGCCGGGCACCTGACGGGAGTCGAACTTCATCCCCTTGGACGCCAGCCGCTGCTTCATGTCGTCGAACCCGCGGCTGACGAAGGCGACGTGGTGGACAACGCCGGAATCCGGCTTTTGTGGCTCGGCGGTCGGAGAAATATCGACGAGGTGCACCACCGCCTTGCCCTCGCTGTACATCCAGGCGCCGGGGAAGGCGAAATCCGGCCGCGGGCCTTTTTCCAGGCCGAGCACGTCCTCGTAGAAGCGGACCGTCTCGGCCAGATGCCGGGTCCGGATGTTGAAATGATCGAGCACGCCCACGCTCACGCCGCCCATCCCTCTGCTCCTTTTCTTGAAGTCCTTGTTGAAGGTCCGAGATCAGCCATCCTAGCACAGGGGGGCGTCAAACGAAGCCGTTGCCCTTCCGCCTCAAGGGTTTATGGTGCGCTCGTTCCCCTTCATGTGGAACTTTAGGACCCCCGGCTGGCGTCCCTCGCCCGGCTGCAACCGTAAAACTCAAGCTACGGACACACACATGGCTAAAGTCGCTTTCCTCGGTCTCGGCGTGATGGGTTTCCCCATGGCCGGACACCTCGTGAAAAAAGGGGGCCATGAGGTCACCGTCTACAACCGCACCGCGGCCAAGGCGAAGGAATGGGCGGACAAGTTCGGCGGCAAGACCGCACCGACCCCGAAGGCCGCCGCCGAGGGCCAGGATTTCGTGATGTGCTGCGTCGGCAACGACAACGACCTGCGCGCGGTCACGATCGGTGCTGACGGCGCATTCGCCGGCATGAAGAAGGGCGCGACCTTCGTCGACCACACCACCGCCTCCGCCGAAGTCGCCCGCGAGCTCGATGCCGCCGCGACCAAGGCCGGCTTCAAGTTCGTCGACGCGCCCGTGTCCGGCGGCCAGGCCGGCGCCGAGAACGGCGTGCTGACGGTGATGTGCGGCGGTGCGCCGGATGCCTATGCCGGCGCCGAGCCGATCATCACGGCTGCCTATGCGCGGATGTGCAAGCTGCTCGGGCCCGCCGGAAGCGGCCAGCTGACCAAGATGGTCAACCAGATCTGCATCGCCGGCCTCGTGCAGGGCCTCTCCGAGGGCATCCACTTCGCCAAGAAGAGCGGCCTCGACGTCGCCGCGGTGATCGAGACCATCTCCAAGGGCGCGGCGCAGTCCTGGCAGATGGAGAACCGCTACAAGACCATGAACGACGGCAAATACGATTTCGGCTTCGCGGTCGAATGGATGCGCAAGGACCTCTCGATCTCGCTGGCCGAAGCCCGCCGCAACGGCGCAAACCTGCCGGTGACCGCGCTGGTCGACCAGTTCTACGCCGAGGTCGAGAAGATGGGCGGCAAGCGCTGGGATACGTCGAGCCTGCTTGCGCGCCTGCAACGCTGACGTCTGAGGGACCGTCCCCACTTTGCTGACCGCGATTGCCGTCATCTTCGTCGTCGCCTATGCGGCGATCGCGCTCGAGCATCCGCTCGGGATCAACAAGAGTGCCACGGCGCTGATCGGCGCCGTATTGCTCTGGACCGTCTACGCGGTCACCACGGGCGACCATGCGCTGGTCAACCACGCGCTCAACGAGTCCGTCGCCTCCACCGCACAGATCGTGTTCTTCCTCATCGGCGCGATGACCATCGTCGAGGTCATCGACGCCCATGACGGCTTCGAGGTCATCACCTCCCGCATCAGCACCACGAGCCAGGTCCGGCTGATGTGGCTGGTCGGCTTCGTGGCCTTCGTGCTCAGCGCGATCCTGGACAATCTGACCACCACCATCGTGATGGTCTCGCTGATCCAGCGGCTGATCGCCAAGCGCGACGACCGGCTGCTGTTCGCCTCTCTCATCGTCATCGCCGCGAACGCCGGCGGCGCATGGACCGTGATCGGCGACGTCACCACGACCATGCTGTGGATCGGCGGGCAGATCACGCCGCTGAACATCATGGGCGCGGTGTTCCTGCCCTCACTGGTCAATCTGCTCGTCCCGCTCGCCTTCCTCAGCTTCCTGGTGAGGGGCAAGACCATCGCGCCGCCGCCGAAGGAGGACGGCTTGCAGGTGATCGGGGCATTCGAGCGCAACCTGATGTTCTATCTCGGGCTCGGCACGCTGATCGCCGTGCCCGCCTTCAAGACGGTCACGCATCTGCCGCCGTTCATGGGCGTGCTGCTCGGGCTCGGCATCGTCTGGCTGGTCGGCGAGATCGTCCACCGCGGCAAGGACGAGCATGTCCGCCATCCGCTCACCCTGGCGCATGCGCTGACGCGGATCGACATGGGCTCGATCGTGTTCTTCGTCGGAATCCTGCTCGCCGTCGCCTGCCTCGAACATGCGGGCCTGCTGACGATGCTGGCCCGATGGCTGGAAGCGACCATCGGCCGCCAGGACATCATCGTCGTCGTGCTCGGCCTGCTCAGCGCCGTCATCGACAACGTCCCGCTGGTCGCCGCGACCATGGGCATGTACGACCTCGGCCACTACCCGCCGGACAGCTTCATCTGGGAGTTCATCGCCTATTGCGCCGGCACCGGCGGCTCGATCCTGATCATCGGCTCGGCCGCAGGCGTCGCCGCCATGGGGCTCGAGCGGATCGAGTTCCTCTGGTACGCCCGCCGCATCGCCGGCCCGGCGCTTGCGGGCTATCTGGCGGGCGCCGTCGTCTACGTCGCACAGCATGCTGCGCTGCATTGAACGGCAGTTAGCGGGCTGAAAATTAACGCGCGGTTAACGCAATTCTTTAGCTCCTTAAGTCACCTCTTAAGGATTTCTTGCCACAGATAGAGAATGCAGAAGGCCCGCCTCGCGCGGGCCAGGAATCGTTGTTGTTTCGATGAGTAACCCCGCTGAAAAGCCAGAGGTAGTTCAGCTTCCGGCCGAGCCGGTCAGCGCTCCGTCGGCGAGCAGCCGAAGGGCCGCCGCGCAGCGGGTGCGCGAGGCGCGCGACAAGTTAACGTCGACCAGCGGAACCCGGCCGGCCTTCGACGCCGAGATGCTGCGCCAATATGCGCAGACCCGGCTGTCGGCCTCCTATGTCGTGATGCTGCTGGTGGTTGCCACCGGTGTGCTGTTCGGGTTGTGGATGCAGCCGATCCCGGCCGCGGCCTGGACCTGCGGCATGATCTGCATTCACGCCGCGATGATCCGCAGCTGCCGGCGCTTTCTGGCCGAGCCCGCCTCGCCGACATCGACGCGCGCCTGGCGGACGCGCTTCGTCCTGCTCGACCTGCTCTATGGCCTGTGCTGGATGGCAATCCTGATCCATCCCGTGCTCGACATGGTCACGGAAACGCTGATGATGTTCCTGATGCTGCTGGTGATCGCAGTGTCGAGCATGCTCGCCGCCAATTTGCCGATCGCGGCCCTCGCCGCCACCGCGCCGGTCGCGGTCGCGATGGCGCTGAGCTTCGTGATGACCGGCTCGCTGGACAATTATATCCTGGCGGCGCTCGCGATCGCAGCCGAAGGCTATTTCGTGCTGCTGGCGCATCGCCTGCACTCCTCGACCTTCGCAACGCTCGAGGCCCGCGCCGAGAAGGATGCACTGATCGGCGAGCTGGAGCAGGCGAAAGCAATCTCGGACGAAGCGCGTCACCGCGCCGAATCCGCCAATGTCGCCAAATCGCGTTTCCTCGCCCAGATGAGCCACGAGCTGCGCACGCCGCTGAACGCCATCCTCGGCTTCTCCGAGGTGATGAAGAGCGAGATTTTCGGTGCGCATGCGGTCGGCGTGTACAAGGAATATTCCGCCGACATCCATAATTCCGGCGTGCACCTGCTCAACCTCATCAACGAGATCCTCGACCTGTCGCGGATCGAGGCGGGCCGCTACGAGCTGAACGAGGAAGCGGTGTCGCTGGTGGGCATCGTCGCCGACTGCCATCATCTGATGAAGCTGCGCGCGTCCAGCCGCGGCATCACGATCCACGAAGTATTCGAGCAGGCGATGCCGCGGCTGTGGGCCGACGAGCGCGCGGTCCGCCAGGTCGTGCTCAATCTGCTCTCCAACTCGATCAAGTTCACCCCGCAAGGCGGCGAGATCTGGCTCAAGGCCGGCTGGACCGCCTCGGGCGGGCAATATCTCTCGGTGAAGGATTCAGGCTCCGGCATTCCCGAGAGCGAAATTCCGGTCGTGCTCGCCTCGTTCGGCCAGGGCTCCAACTCGATCAAGTCGGCCGAACAGGGCGCCGGGCTCGGCCTGCCCATCGCCAAGAACCTGATCGACCTGCACGGTGGCACGTTCACGCTGAAATCGAAGCTGCGCATCGGCACCGAGGTGATCGTCACCTTCCCGCCGGAGCGCGTGATGAGCGCGCTGGCGCCGATGTCGGATGAGGCCCCGCCGCTCCAGCCGGAGAGTTCCGCGCTTGCCGACGAGAGGCGGCGGCCACGCCACAAGCCGATCATGAGCGCAGGCACGGGCTCTTAAACGAGATGCTTGCAGAGATGCCCGACCATCCCCCACTATGTCCGAATGAGCAAAGAAACGCCGTGCGTCGCCGTCTGCATGATCGATCCCAAGACCAAGCTATGCTTCGGCTGCGGCCGCACCTTGCCGGAGATCGCACGCTGGCACGCCATGGAGAGCGCGGAACGGCTCGCGGTCATGGCGCTGCTGCCGGCGCGGATGACGGACGCCGGGCTGACGCCGATCGCAGGAACGCCGAAGCGCGCCTGACCGCCTCGCGTGCCCTCGGAGGCGCGCCATGATCCGCTTCCTGCTCGTTCTCATCATGCTCGCCGGCACGGCCGGTGCCGTTGTCGCCTATGGCGATCCCAGCCAGATCGTGCGCGCCAGCAACAAGGTCTCGCACATGTTCCGCGCGCAGACCGCCTCCCCGCCCCCTGCCGTGCAGATCCAGCGCGGCCAGGGCGGCGAATTCGCGCTGCGCGCCAAGATCAACGGCGTCGCCGCGCCGATGGTGATCGATACCGGCGCGACCTCCGTGGTGCTGACCTGGGAGACCGCGAAGGCGATCGGACTGCCGCTCGAGATGCTCGAATATGACGTCGATCTCGAAACCGCGGGCGGCCACACCAAGGCGGCCCGGCTCACGCTCGATCGCCTCGCGGTCGGCCACCTCGTCGAAAAATCGGTGCCGGCCCTCGTCGTGCAGCGCGGACAGATGAAGACCAACTTGCTCGGCATGAGCTTCCTCGACCGCCTGGAAAGCTGGGGCGTTCGCGCCGACAAGCTGATGCTCACCGGCTACCCGGAGCTGCAGAGCGGCCATCGCCGCGCGCGCACAGCGGTGGATTAATCCCCTCCGGCCCATCCACAGCCTCGGACAACTTGCCGCGAAAGCGCAGCAGTGGCATTTGCACCATTTACAAACCGCCTAGTCGGTTTATAACGGGTTCATTCCCGGATCGGGGTTGGACGAGCGCTGCGCCCTTCAGGGAGCGGCCAAATGGGAGATCGAGACTCATGACTGCCACTGCCGCCTTACGCTGCGCGATGCGCGCCCTGCCCTTTGTCGCGGTGTTCGCCGCAGGCAGCGCCAGCGCTGCGGATCTGTCGCCGCGCTATGCCGTGCCCTCCTCCGCCTACACGGCACCGCAGCCGGTGTACTCGTGGACGGGTCTTTATGCGGGCTTCAACGCCGGCTATGCCGAGAGCGGCGACGACGCCTTCAACAATCTCGTCGGCACCAACGGAGGCAAGGTCAAGGGCGCCGTCGGCGGCGTGCAGATCGGATACAACTACCAGATCTCGCCGATGTTCGTTGTCGGCATCGAGAACGATTTCGAAGGCGGGGACATCAAGAACCACGACGCGCTGAGCAGTGCCGCGGTGAGCCTGCCCTGGTACATGACCGGCCGAGCCCGCGCCGGCATCGCGACGATGGATTCACGCCTGCTGTTCTTCGGGACCGCGGGTCTGGCCGCCGGCGAATTGAAGGACGGTCCGATCAACAAGATGAAGATGGGCTGGACCGCAGGTGGCGGCGTCGAATGGGCGTTCCTGCCGAAATGGTCGGCCAAGGCGGAATATCTCTACACCGAGTTCAAGCACGACGATCTGCCGGACTGGAACGCGCCGAAATTCCACACCTTCCGCGTCGGCGTGAACTACCACTTCGACCTGTTCCGCTAAGACGGATCGAAAGAGCCGGATTTTGCGATCCGGCTCTTCATCTGACTGGAGCTACGCGGCCGCTTCCGCTGGCGCACGCACGCCGACGCGAGCAATTGCATCGCGCAGCACGTCGAGGCCGGCGCCCGGCTTCACGCCGTGCTCCGCGAGATGCCGGCGGAACGCCCGCGCGCCGGGCACGGCGTGGAATGCGCCGACGAAATGCCGCGTGATGGCGTGCAGCCGCGTGCCGCGGGCGAGCTGCTGCTCGATATAGGGCATCATCGCTTCGAACGCGTCCTGCATGGTCGCATGCGGCGGCGCCTCGCCGAAGATGTCGCGATCGACGCTGAGCAGCCGCCACGGCTCCTGATAGGCAGCACGGCCGAGCATCACGCCATCGACGTGATCGAGATGTGCCCTGGCCTTGTCGATGCCAGGGACGCCGCCATTGATGATGATGGGCACATCGGGCATCGCGCGCTTGAGGCGATAAACGCGATCATAATCGAGCGGCGGGATGTCGCGGTTCTCCTTCGGAGACAGACCGTTGAGCCAGGCCTTGCGGGCGTGCACGATCAGCGCGTCGCAGCCGGCAGCGACCACCCCGCGCGCAAGCGTATCGAGCGCAACTTCCGGATCCTGCTCGTCGATGCCGATGCGGCACTTCACCGTCACGGGAACGCCGACCGCGTGCTTCATGGCCTCGACGCATCGCGCCACGAGCTCCGGCTCCGCCATCAGGCAGGCGCCGAAGCGGCCGTCCTTCACGCGGTCGGAGGGACAGCCAACATTGAGATTGATCTCGTCATAGCCGAAATCTTCGCCGATCCGCGCAGCAAGCGCGAGCTCGCGCGGATCCGACCCGCCAAGCTGCAGCGCCACGGGATGCTCGCACGCGTCGAACCCGAGCAGCCGCTCCCGATCGCCATGAACGACGGCACCCGTGGTCAGCATCTCCGTATAGAGCAGCGCGCGCCGGGTCAGCTGACGGTGGAACACCCGGCAGTGCCGGTCAGTCCAATCCATCATGGGGGCGACGGAAAAGCGATAGTCTTGCGATTTCAAATGCTATTCTTTCATCGAACCGACAGCACGGAGGTGCGCTTGCACCCGAACCAGCATTTTGCGTGGCGTGGAGCATACCCTTCGCCTGAATGGGCGTCTGATGCAACCGCAACAGTAAAGTGGTGCGGACAAGAGAAAGCAACAATGATCCCGAATGGCATAATCCGAGGCAGCCTTGTCCAATCTGGACACGGCTGGTCTAACACCTCAATTGTCGGTGAATAGCCGGCCCAAATTGGATAAGGGTGCCATCCGGGCCGCATCGGAGTGATTATGATTGAGAATGCTCATTCGAGAGGTCGACCAGTCGACCCCCGTTCCGCATGGTCCGGGCTGTCCCAGGCAGAACGTGACGCCGCCTATGACAACAACGCGGCCGTCAAGAACAGCACGGCCCTGATTGCCGAACGGAACGAAGCCTCTGGCCGGCTGCGAAGCACGCTGAATTCCCATCTCGATCTGCCTTACGGTCAGCGGCCGAACAACAAGATCGATCTCTACCCGGCCGGCAGGCCTGAGGCGCCCTGCTTGGTATTCGTGCATGGCGGCTATTGGCAGCGCAATTCGCGCGAATTGTTCGCGATGCTCGTCGAAGGCATCGCCGCCAATGGCTGGTCGGTTGCCATTCCCGGCTATTCGCTGGCGCCGGAGGTATCCCTCACCGACATCGTCGCCGAAGTGCCGCGCGCGCTCGACTGGCTTGCCGCAAATGGCGCGTCCTATGGCGTTGCCGGACCGGTCGTCTTGTCGGGTTGGTCCGCCGGAGCCCATCTCGCAGCGATGGCGCTGAACCATCCGAGTGTCCATGCGGGACTGGCGATCTCAGGCGTGTACGAGCTCGCGCCAATCCGCGATACCGGCCTCAACAACGCGCTGAAGCTGACGGATGAGGAAATCGCCGCGCTGTCGCCGCTGCGCCTGCCCGTCACGCCGAAGCGGCTCGACATCGCCTATGGCAGCAACGAGCTGCCGGCGCTCGTGTGCGATTCCATCAACCTCCACGACAAGCGCACGGCGGCGAAGGCGCCCGGCAAGCTCATTCCGGTCGACGGCGCCGATCATTTCACCATTCTCGAGGCCCTGCGGCGGCCAAACGGGGTCCTCGTCGACGCCGTTCGCCGGTTGCTGGACTGAACCGTGAAAACAACCCCATGCACAGTAGAATGCCGTTGTTTTCAAAGACGAATTTTGCAGGCAAGGCGACACCACCGATCATTTTGACTCGTCGGGCAAAACAGGGGCATGACGTCGCGCTTGCTGCGCTCGCACTTCCACGCAGATTTGTTCTCCTGTGATCCGTATCGGGTAAAGCCGCAACGGCGGGCTCGGCCATCCCGGATTGATCGCCCCGTCGCGCAAATCGAACGATGCCGCGTGACGCGGACAGAACAGCCGGCCGGCCCTCACCTGTCCGAGAGCCAGATCCGCCTGTTCATGCGGACACGCGCGGTCGCATGCGACGGCATCGCCGTCGTTCCAGATCACCAGCAGGTCGAAGCCTGCAACATGTACGTGAACGATCGTCTCCGCTCTCAGGCGGTCGAGATTGCAGACCGGCGTCCAGCCGAAGCCAGCCGAGCCGGCGGCATCGTCATCCACCGAGATAGGCCTTCCGCACATGCTCGTTCTCGATCAGCTCGGAGCCTGCGCCTGACAGCACGATGCGGCCATTCTCGAGCAGATAGGCGTGGTCGCACATCTCGAGCGCGGCGAACGCGTTCTGCTCGACCAGCAGCACCGTGGTGCCGGCATCGCGGATACCGCGGATGATTGCAAAGGTTCGCTCGACGATGTTGGGCGCAAGGCCGAGCGACGGCTCGTCGAACATGATCAGCCGCGGCCGCGACATCAGCGCGCGCCCGATCGCCAGCATCTGCTGCTCGCCGCCCGACAGCGTGCCCGCCGCCTGCCGGCGCCGCTCGGCGAGCCGCGGAAATTCCGCGTAGATGCGGTCGCGGTCGGCCGCGATCTCGCCCGAACCACGACGGAGGTAAGCCCCCATGTCGAGATTTTCCTCGACGCTCATGTGCGGAAATACGCGCCGGCCTTCCGGACAATGTGCGATCCCGCTGGCGAGCACGCGCGGTGGTCTCGCCCCGGTGATGTCGATGCCCTCGAACCGCATTTGCCCTGCGCGCGGCGGCACGAGGCCGGAAATCGCACGCAGCGTCGTGCTCTTGCCGGCGCCGTTGGCGCCAATCAGGGCGACGAGCTGGCCGGCCTTCACGTCGAGCGAGATGCCACGCAGCGCAGTGACGCCGCCATAGCCGCACACCATGTCGCGGATCTCAAGCACGCCCCGCTCCATGTCCGAGATAGGCCTCGATCACGGCCGGATCGTTGCGGATCACATCCGGTGTCCCCTCGGCAATGATGCGGCCATAGTTCAGCACCACGATGCGGTCGGAGACGGTCATCACCATCGGCATGTCGTGCTCGACCAGCAGGATGGTGATGCCACGGTCGCGGATGCTGCGGATCAGCTCGACGAAGCGGTGGGTTTCCGAGGCGTTCATGCCCGAGACGGGCTCGTCGAGCAGCAGCATCGAGGGCTCCGCCGCCAGCGCCAGCGCGACACCGACAAGGCGCTGCTCACCGTAGGACAGCGAGCCGGCCGCATCATGGGCGCGGCGTTCGAGGCCGACCCATTCGATCAACTCGCTCGCGCGCTGCCGCAGCCTGCGTTCCGAGGCGCGCGCGCCCGGCAGCCCGAGGATGGCATCGAGCAGCCTAACCCGGCCCTGACGATGCAGACCGATCAGGAGATTGTCGTAGACGGTGTCGTTGGGAAACACGCTGGTGCGCTGAAACGTGCGTATCAGGCCGAGATCGGCGATCTCGTGCGGCTTCAACCCGGTCAACGTCGTACCCTGATAGGTGACCTGGCCTGCGCTCGGCGTCAGGAAACCAGTCATGACGTTGAAGGCGGTGGTCTTGCCGGCGCCATTCGGCCCGATCAGGCTGACGATCTCGCCCTCACCGACCGTAAAACTCATGTCGGAGATCGCGACCAGGCCGCCGAAGCGGACGGCGACCTGCTCGATGGTCATGGCAATGCTGCGCGCGGTCATCACGCCGGCTCCTTGGCACCGGTTTCGGTGAGCGCGACCGATGCCAACGCCGGCGCGCCGCTGCGCCGTCGGATGAAGCGCTGTGCGAGCGAGGGCACGATGCCACGGGGCAGCACGAACAGGATGGCGATCAGCACGCCGCCATAGGCGATCCACTGCGCCTCCGGCGCCATGACCGGCCGCAACGCGACCGGCAGCAGCCCGAAGATCAGGCCGCCGACCACGGGCCCGGCCAGCGAGCCCTTGCCGCCGCTGATCACCATGATGACCATGGTGACGGTGTTGATGAAGGCGAACACTTCGGGGTCGATGATCCGGATGTAGTGCGCATAGAGGCTGCCGGCCGCGCCCGCGATCGCGGCCGAGATCACGGCTGCCACCGTCAGCGTCCTGGTGACGTCGATGCCGACAGAGACGGCGAGCGTCTCGTTCTCCATCAGCCCCCGCATCGCACGGCCGAAATGGGAATGAACGAGGCGGGCGATCAGGAGATAGGCGACCAGCGCCACGATCAGCACGAGATAGTAGTTCTGCATCTTGGTGCGCAGCGTCAGCTCACCAAGGCCGGGCAAGGGCAGCGCGATGGATGGAATGTTGGTCAGTGCCAGCGGCCCCTGCGTCAGCTCGACCCAGTTCAGCGCGACCAGCCGGACGACCTCGGCAAAGGAGATGGTCACGATGACGAAATAGGCGCCGCGGACGCGGAAGGAGAGCAACCCGACGAAATAGCCGCACATTCCGGCGACCAGGATGGCCAGCAAGAAGCCTGCAATCGGCGGCCAAGGTGCGTGAACCAGGCGGACGTCTCCGGGCAGACCGACGTCGAAGCCGAGCGACGTCAGCGCGCTGACATAGGCGCCGATGCCGAAGAAAGCGATGTGGCCGAGGCTGAGCTGGCCTGTGAAGCCTAGCAACAGATTGAGGCTCATCGCGCCGATGACGAAGATGCCGGTCGTGATCAGCGCGTTCAGGAGATAGGGATCGCGCAGCCAGAGCGGCACCGAGGCCAGGGCCGCGACGGCGAAAATGGTGACGGCGGCTCTCATCCAACCCGCTCCGCGCGCGCAAACAGGCCGGTCGGTCGGAAGATCAGGACCGCGATGATGATCACGAAACCCATGGCGTCGCGGTAACCAGACGAGACGTAGCCCGCCCCCAATTCCTCGGCCAGCGCCAGGATGAAGCCACCGATCACCGCGCCCGTGATATTGCCGAGGCCGCCAAGGATGACGATGGCGAAGGCCTTGACGGCGGCGAGATCACCCATCTGCGGGAAGATCACGTAGACAGGCCCGAGCAGAGCGCCGGCGGCGGCGGCAAGGCTGGAGCCGATCGCGAAGGTCGAGGTGTAGATCATGTCCACGTTGACACCCATCAGCGAGGCCGTGTCGTGGTCCTGGAACGTCGCCCGCATTGCACGTCCCAGGCTGGTCTTGTTGATCAGGAGGTACGTCACCAGGATCAACATTGCCGCCGCGGCGAGCACAAACAGGCGAAGCCAGGATACCGACACCGGTCCGAGCACCAGCGGCGTCTCAGGGAATGGCGTGGCCACCGATTTGGCGACACCGCCCCAGATCCATAGCGTGCCGGACTGCATCGCGATCCAGGCGCCGATCATGACCAGCATCGTGGTGTCGATGTCGGAGCCGCGCAGCGGTCGCAGTAATGTCAGCTCGATGGCTGCTCCGAGCAGCCACCCGGCAAGCACCGCGACGGGCAATGCCAGGAAGAAATTCAGCCCGAGCTGCTGCACCACGATGAACATGATGTAGGCGCCGAACGTGTAGAGCACGCCGTGCGTGAAGTTCACAACGTTCATGATGCCGAAGATCAAGGTCAACCCGATGCCCAGCAGCGCATAGGTGCCGCCGAGCACGAGCATATTGACCAGATGCTGAAGGAATTCGCTCAAAGCCGTTCCCGAATAAATCGCACATGACGAGGGCAGTGATGCACCGCCCTCGCCGTCGACGAAGCGCGTTATTGTTTGAGCATGATCTTGCCGGAAAACCGCTTCACACTTTTCCGGATCATGCTCTAGAGCGTCTTCAGCTCGACCTTGCCGTCGTTGATCTCGATGAGATAGACGTTCGGCTGGCTCTGCCCGCTCTCCTTGCCCTCCGGACCGGACTTGCGGAACACGATATCGCCGTTCAGTCCCTTGATATTGATGTCCCAGAGCGCCGCCTTGATTGCGGCTGGCTCGGCCTTGCCGGCCTTCTCGATCGCCGCCGCCACAGTGCGGATGCCGTCATAGCCGCGAAAACTCTCGGTGCAGCCGGCGAACTCGAAACCGCGCTTCTTCCATTCCGTGATGAAATAGTTGGTGGCTTCCGGATTCGGCGTCTTGTCCGGGAACCACGGCAGGAAGGTGGTCAGATGCATGGTGCCGTTGGCGGCGGCACCGGCCTGGGCGATGATCTGGTCCGGGTTCTGCGAGCCGCCGGTGGTGATGATGCGCTTCTTCAGGCCCAGCGCGGCCGCCTGCTTGAAGATCAGCGTCAGCTGATCGACCGCCGTCGTGACGATCACCGTCTCGGAATCCGAGCTCTTGATCTTGGAGAGCTGCGCGCTCATGTCCTGCGCGCCCTGGTCCATGGTCTCGACGAGGCCGATGCTGATGCCCTTGTCCTTCATCATCTTGCTGAAGTCCTCGGCAGTGCCCCGGCCCCAGTCGTTGTTGATGACGAGGAAGTCCACCTTCTTCAGCGCGAGCTTGTCGACGATGCCCTTGAACGCGGCGGCCTCGACCGCCGAGGGCGGCGAGATCCGGAAGATGAAGGGATTGCCCGTCGTCGTGATCTTGCCGGAGGACGAGGTCTCGACGACCATCGGGGTCTCGTATTCCATCAGCTTGGGCATCACCGCGAGCGTCAGGCTCGAGCCCCATGCGCCCATCAGCACCGGCACCTTGTCGCTGGTGATGAGTTTTTCGGCGACGGCGGCGGCCTCCGTCGGGTTGCTCTTGTTGTCCTCGATGACGAGCTCGATCTTCTTGCCCAGGATGCCGCCCTTGGCGTTGATCTCATCGGCAGCGATCTTGGCGCCGTTGACGACGTAGGTGCCGGAGGCTGCAAACGCGCCCGTGAGCGGCTCGTTGACGCCGATCTTGATGGCCTGCGCCCCTGCCGTGCCGCCGAACAAGGCCGTCGCCAGCGCGATGGCCGGAACCAGTCCGAGTGCTCGTGTCATGTTGTCTCTCCAAATCCCACGCTGTTGATATCCAGGGTCGTCCAATCCAAGGTCGTTCAAGGCTTCGTCACTCCCCGGTGCCGGCACGCCGATCATTCCGCGCCACCTTTTCCAGTGAAGACGCGGCCAAACATGCGCGCCAGCCGGGCGCGCAAAACGTCCGAGGCAATCGACCAGCCACTGAGCTCTGCCGCGGCCACCTGCCCCGACGGCGCGCCGGACATGTGGCGGTCGAGATTGCCCGCGAACTCCGCAACGAGGCGCTTGGCAAGATCCCGCACCAGGCCGGGCCGGCCGACCTGCGCCAGCATTCCCGTGAGCGTGTACCCGATCGAGACTTCGACGGCGGTCGCCGAGCCGCCCTCGAGCGGAAGCAGGCGATAGCGGATCTCTCCTTGCGTCGCCGAATGGCTGCGCTGGTCGGCGCCAACGCCGACGATGCGTCCCGATAGCGCTGCGGGATCGCGTTCGACGCGCGCGGCGCCCTCGAAGGACGCCGCGATCGGCCCGAGCCTGACGCTGATCATGCCCTCCACGCGCTCCGGCGTTGGCGGCGCCGTGAGCGATACGCCGGGCAGGCAGGATGCAATACCGGCGATGTCATCGAACATCGCGAACACCCTTGTCGGTGCATGCGGCAGCGTGAAGCGCTGATCGAGAACGGTCGCCGGAATGAAATCGGAAATTCGGACCAGTGCAGCGCCGTCTGATGCCGCCACTGAGATCTGCCGCGCAGGCCTCGGCTCGTCGCCGCTGAACGTGGCTCGCCCCGATCCGGCGGGGCCGAGACTGGTCCGGCCGCCATCGACAAGCGGCGCGATGTTGCGCGCACGCCTCGCCTCGATGACGGACTGGACGGCGCGCACAATCCCGACATAGCCGG
Organism: Bradyrhizobium genosp. SA-4 str. CB756; assembly: GCF_000473125.1. Classification (NCBI taxonomy): domain Bacteria; kingdom Pseudomonadati; phylum Pseudomonadota; class Alphaproteobacteria; order Hyphomicrobiales; family Nitrobacteraceae; genus Bradyrhizobium; species Bradyrhizobium genosp. SA-4. The sequence continues at coordinate 4,122,069 of NZ_KI421499.1, forward strand.
TACAACGGCAGAGATTGCCGCTGAGGCCGACACGGATGCGCCGCTCATCGGCATCGGGCAGACGCAACACCAAGTCGCGCGCCGAGACCAGCATCCCCGGGGTGCAATAGCCGCACTGAAGGGCATGCTCGCGGGTGAAGGCTGCGCGCAACTCGGTCGTGACCTCGTCCTCATCGAGCCCTTCGATGGTGGTGATGTCGGCGCCCGCGCAGGCCACCGCATAGGTGATACAGGAGCGCGCCGGCACGCCGTCGAGCAGCACGGTGCAGGCGCCGCAGACGCCGTGCTCGCAACCGAGATGGGTGCCGGTCAAGTCCAGCTCATCGCGGACGAAATCGGCCAAGCTGGTCCGCGGCTCGGCCGAAACTTCGACCGCACGGCGATTGACCTGAAGTGCGATCGTGGTCATGCCGCGGCCTCCAGGACGGCGCGCTTCAACACGCTGACATGGATGTGACGCTGCGCGACGTCGTCGATGCCGGCTTTGGTCAGAAGGCCATCCGCGACGCGAGCGTCGAAGCGCTGCTTGTAGTCGGCCGCGATCCGCCCGCCGAACAGCTCGGCGGCATCGGTGACAACGATCGGCGTCGTGTCAATCGCACCGATCACGACACGCGCCGAGGCAGCAACTGGATCGATCAGTACAGCGCCGATGGCGTGGGCAAACTCGCCGGTCTTGCGGCAGCTCTTGGCATAGCCCCAATGGGCCGAGGCCGCGCGTGACGGGACGTGAATCGCCTCGACGATTTCGCCCGCATGCAGCGCCGATTCCAGCGCGCCGACGACGAAGGCCTCGATCGCCATGGTGCGAGCGCCGCCAAGGCTGCGCAGCGTCACGCGCGCACCCAGGGCGGCGAGCGACGAGATCCAGTCAGCGGCGGGATCGGCATGACTGAGGGAGCCACCGATCGTGCCGCGGTTGCGCACCGCGCGGTATGCGATGTTGGCGGCGACGCCGCGCATGGCGCCGCGGGTCACGTCGGCCGTGCGCCCATCCTCGATGTCGGCATGGGTGACCAAGGCGCCGAGCACGAGTTCGCCACGAGAAACCTCGGCCCGCTTGAGCTCGGCCAGGCCGGAGATGTCCACGATCAGCTCCGGCTGCACCAGCCGCAGATTGAGCATCGGTCCGAGCGACTGCCCGCCGGCGATGATCTTTGCCGAACCGCCGCTTGCGGCCAGCATCGACAGCGCGGCGTCGAGATCGCGTGGACGCTCATAACTGAAGGGCGCCGGTTTCATGCCGCGCTCCTTTCGGCGGCGCGTGCAGCCAGCACGGCTTCGACGACGCGATGCGGCGTGATCGGCGACTGCATCAGCTCGACGCCGAACGGACGCAGCGCGTCGTTGACGGCGTTGGCGATGGCGGCCGGCGGCGCAATCGCACCGCCCTCGCCGATGCCCTTCACGCCGAACTGCGTATAGGGCGACGGCGTTTCCATGTGATCGAGGCGCGCGGCCGGAACCTCGGTCGGGCCCGGCAGCAAATAGTCGGCGAGCGTCGTCGCCAGCGGCTGGCCGGAGGCATCGAACGGCATCTCCTCGTAGAGCGCGGTGCCGATGCCCTGCGCCAGACCGCCATAGATCTGGCCGTCAACGACGAGCGGATTGACCAGCACGCCGCCGTCTTCGACGATCACGTAATCCAGAATTTCGACTTCGCCGAGATCAGGATCGACCGCAACCACGGCCGCATGCGCGGCATAGCTGAAGGTGCCGCTGTCGCGGACGGGCTTGTAGCCTTGCGTCACCTCGAGCCCGCCGGGATCGACATCGGCCGGGAGATCCTGCGGGCGACGATACCAGGTGTGGGCGATCGCCCTCAGGCTGACATTGCCATTGACGCCGCGCACTTCGCCATTCTGCAACACCACGGCGGCCGGATCGTGCTGCAACAGCTTGGCGCCGATGCGCCTTGCGCGTTCGCCGAGCTCGCGGCAGGCCGTCGCCACCGCGCCGCCGGCCATCACCATCGAACGCGAGCCCCAGGTCCCCGTCGAATAGGGCGTCATCGCGGTGTCGCCGAGGATGATGCGGATCTTTGCAATTTCGACGCCGAGGATCTCGTGCGCGACCTGGGCAAGCGTCGTTTCCATGCCCTGCCCGTGCGAATGCACACCGACGCGCAATTCGAGGCCGCCGTCCGGCGTCAAGCGTGCCGAGGCCTGCTCGTGACCCGGCACCATGGGGATGCCCCAGCCGGAATAGACCGAGGTGCCGTGCGCCGCCTGCTCGCAATAGATGGAGACGCCGACGCCGATGCGGCGACCGTCAACCTCGCCCAGGCTCTGTTTGGCACGAATGGACTCGATGTCGATGGCGGCGAGCGCGCGCCGCATCGCTTCCGGGTAATCGCCGCTGTCAAAGTGCTTCCTGGTGATGTTGTCGAACGGCATCTGCTCCGGCAGCACCAGGTTGCGCAGCCGCACCTCGCCGGGCTCGAGCCCGGCTTCGGCCGCCACGAGATCAAGCATCAGCTCCAGCGCGAAGCAGACGCCGGTGCGCGCGACGCCGCGATACGGCAGGATCGGGCATTTGTTGGTCGCAACCGAGAAGGTGCGGCAGCGATAGGCCGGCATCTTGTAAGGGCCGGGCAAAATGCTCGCGACCTGCGCGGCCTCGAGACAGGCCGAGAACGGATAAGACGAGTACGCCCCGGAATCCACGGTCGCCTCGCAATCGATGCCGCGCAGCGTGCCGTCACGGTCCGCATAGACCGTGATCTTGTAATGATGCTCGCGGCAATTGGAGCTAGCGACGAGATGCTCGCGGCGATCTTCCAGCCAGCGCACGGGATGGCCGTTACGCATGGTCAGCCAGGACAGGCAGACTTCTTCCGGCAGCAGAATGCCCTTGTGGCCAAAGCCGCCCCCAACATCGGGCGAGATGACGCGGATCTGGCCCTCCTCCATGCCGAGGCACTCGGCAAGGCCGCTGCGTGTGATGTGTGGCATCTGTGCCGCTGAATGCAGCGTGAGCTGATCGAGCCGCCGGTCGAAGGTCGCAACCACGCCGCGGCCCTCCAGCGGCGACATGCATTGCCGTGCCGTCGATATCTCGCGCGTCACCTTGATCGGCGCATCCAGCGCGGCGGAGATGTCGACCTCGTAGTTGGTCTCGAGGAAGACGTTGTCGCCCCAATGCTCATGCACCAGCGCCGAGCCGGGCTCGCGCGCCTTCAGCATGTCGTAGACCGCGGGCAGCTCCTCCAAATCGAGCGTCACGGAGGCCGCGATGTCCTCGGCCTCGGCGCGCGTCGGCGCCAGGCACATCGCAACGAGCTCGCCGACCTGGCGCACCTTGCCGGCGGCCAGCACCGGTTGTTCGGATATCTTGAAGCCCGGCAGCCCCGATACCGCGCGGATCGGCTTGATCCCGACGAGCTCGGCCGCCGTGAACACGCTGCCGCGATAACGCTCGGGCACGTGGATGCCGCGGATGCGTGCATGCGCCATCGGGCTGCGCACGAAGGCGACGTCCTGAAGGCCCGCGAGCCTGATGTCGGCGACGTATTGGCCGCGGCCGCGCATCAGGCGGTCATCCTCCTTCCGCGGCAGCCGCGCGCCAACGCCCTGCCCGGACTTGCCAGAAGGAAACTCTCGTTCGTTGCGCACGCCGGCGTTCTCCCTCACCGCGCGGACTTATGCCGCGACGGCCTGCGGCAGGATCGGTGCGACCGCGTCGAAGCGCGTGCCGGCGCGCAGGCAGAAGGCCGGCTGCAGCAGGCGCTCGGCGATGACCTCGTTCTTCTCGTTGTCCTTCAGGACGAACCGGCCGTTCTTCTCCGTGAGCACGGAGACGTCGGCACCCATGCCGACCTTGAGCGCGCCGATCTCCTCGCTGCGGCCGAGCATTTTTGCGGGATTGGAGGTGACCATCGGCACCACCTGCTCCAGCGACAGACCGAGCGCCATCATCGAGCTCATCGCCTGCACCAGGCTGAACTTGGCCTGTCCTGCGAACGGATGGTTCTCCTCGTCCTCGTGCTGGTCGGGCGTTCCGGCCGGCGCGGGCACATGCGTGTTGTAGCCGTGAATATCGGCGCCGAGCGTGGTCGGAATGATGCCGGCGGCAATCGCCTTCTTGGCGAGCCGGTAAGAGAAGTGGCTGCCGTGACCGACATCGACCTTCAGGCCGCGGTCGAGCGCGGCCTGGATCACCGGATGCACCTCACCCTCGCGGTTGACGAAGCCGCCGGGATGACGCGTGAACGGATGAGCGAGAACATCGCCTTCACGCAGGAGCGGGATCACGCGCGTAAGAATCGTGTCAGCATCCTCGCCATTGGCGCCGCTCTCGGGCAGGCCCCAGAGCTGGCCGAAATGCACGTAGACCGGAAGATCGGCGCGCTTTCCGATCTCCGCCGCCATCTCGATGACGCGAATGCCCCAGCGCGCGAAACCACCGATCTCGGCATGCGCCTTGATGCCGCGTACAATGTCGAGATTGGCCGCCGCCGCCTTGACCGTGGCGTCGATGTCGACGCCATCGGGACTGTAGAGTTGCGGATAGAAGTGCCCTTCGAGGCCGCCGACGAGGTAGGCAGACAGAAAGGCATAAACTCGTGAGGCCGCGGGCTCCGCGATGAAGTGACGAAAGCCGGGCAGCGTCATGCAGGACGGGCCGCCCTGGTCGACCAGCGTCGTCACGCCCGACTGCACGCCCACCATGTCCGGATTCATGCCGAAGCGGCCGGAGACATATTGATAGACATGCGCATGGGTGTCGATCAGCCCGGGCAGCACCAGCTTGCCGCTGACGTCGACGACCTCCTTGGCGCTGGTCGGCAGAATGTCGGACGCGACGGCTGCAATCCTGCCGTTGCGGATGGCGACGTCCCTGATGCCGTCAACACCGGAGGCCGGACAGATCACGCGACCGCCTCGCAGCAGAAGGTCGAAGCTGGCAGTAACGGACACGGGCGCTCTCCTCTCCCTGAACGAGCGACGGCATCGCCCGAATTACGAAGCATGCTTCGCATTTTGACAAAAGCAAGCTTCGTGCCATGATCCGGCGGTGGCGGGCGCACTCGAATCGAGCTAAGCGCGGCAGGGTTTGGATTGGGAGAGTGTGCATTGCGGCAGGCGAAGACACGTCGCGGCGGGAGCAGGCACCGCCCGTGGCCCTTGTCGCAACGACCCGGATATCTGATCCGCCGGCTGCACCAGATTCACGTCGCACTGTTTCAGGAAGCCTGCGGCGCGTTCGAGGTCACGCCGCTGCAATACAGCCTTCTCTCGGCGTTGGCGGTGCGCGAAACCGCCGATCAGACCACTTTGGCGGCCGATATCGCCCTCGATCGCACCACCACGACCGGCGCATTGAAGCGTCTGGCGGTACGAAACCTGGTCGAGCGCGCGGTCAACAAGGACGATCGCCGGGCGCGCCTGTGCCGGTTGACACCGGCCGGCGCCGCCTTGCTGGTCAAGATCGAGGGCGCGGCGCGACGGGCGCATCGCGCAACGCTGGGAGATCTCAGCGAGCGGGAGCAGGCGCAGTTCATCGAAATGATGCAGCGCATCGTGGCTGGCCACCCCAGTCGCGACAGTGCCAATGCCCTATTCGACTAGACGCAGCTGCCGCGCTTTTGGATTGGGCTGCTCAATTTATCATCGTACCGCTGCTCAGCCATGCAACGTCCCTTGCCTCTCGCCCACTGGCTCGCGCGTGGGATCGCCACCTCATGGTTGCGGCCGCCAGTTCACACCCGAGGTCGAAGCGACCTTGAGAATCCAACAGCAATCCGACGCAAGCGAGACTGCATCAGGCATCGATGCGGGCCCTGCTCCGGCCGGCCACAACCGATGGCACGATTTATGCTGCGATGATGCGAAGCGTGCTTCGTATTGGGGGATGTCATGACGGATTCCGAACTTCGCGCTGATCTTCACAGCATCGAGCCAATTCCGGATGCGGACCGGGACTCAACCGGGCCGCAGCAGATGTGGATCTGGGCCGGCGCCAACATCGCGCCAGTGAACTGGGCGCTCGGCGCGCTCGGCATCATCCTCAAGCTAGGCCTGATGGAGACGATCGCAGTCATCGTGCTCGGCAATATCGTCGGCTGCGCGATCTTCGCGACCTTCACGGTGATGGGACACAAGACCGGCGTCAACCAGATGGTGCTGAGCCGCTCCGCGTTCGGGGTCCGCGGCGCCTACCTGCCGAGCATCCTGATGTTCCTGATGACGCTGGGCTGGATCGGGGTCAACACCTACTTCCCGGTCAAGGTCTCGATGGGCATCCTCGGGCAGTTCGGCGTGCCCGACACATGGCCGATCGAGATCGTCGTCATCACGCTGGTGATGGCCGTGCAGGTGCTGATCGGAATCTACGGCTTCTACGCGATACGCACCTTCGAGAAGTACACGGTGCCGCCGACCATCGCCATTATGGTGCTGATGAGCGTCTTGGCATGGACGCGCCCGGGTGTCGTCAACTGGAGCCTGACGAGCTCGCTGGCTCCGGGCGCACATCTGGCGATGCTGACGCTGCTGACGACCGCGATCGGGGTCGGCTGGGGCATTTCCTGGGTGACCTGGGCCTCCGACTATTCGCGCTTCGTGCCGAGAAGCGTGCCGTCGAAATCCGTCTTCTGGTACAGCTATGTCGGCATGTTCGTACCCACGGTCTGGCTCGGCATTCTCGGCGCGACGATCGCCTCGACGACGCTGGATACCGATCCCGCCAAGATGGTGAGCGCGGTATTTGGGGGGCCCGTCAGCATCCTGGTCCTCCTGATGGTGTTGCACGGCCCGATCGCCACCAACATCCTCAACGTCTATTCGGCGACATTGGCAGCGCTGAGCGCGGGGCTGAAATTCTCGCGCTTCTGGCTCACCGTCATCGTCGGCGTCGCCGGCTATCTGGTCACGCTGTACTTCATCTTCGCGCCGTCTTTCGCGAAAGCGTTCGACAACTGGATGATCAGCCTGCTCTTGTGGATGAGCCCATGGGCCGGGGTGGTGCTGGCCGACTTCTTCATCAAGCGGAAGGGCAAGATCGACATCGCCGAGCTCTATCGCTCGCCGGAGACCAGCGCCTATGGCGACATCAACTGGGCCGGCATGATCGCCTTCCTTGCGGGCCTCGTTGCCGGATGGCTGGTCGAGGACGGCCTCGTCGGCGCGCTGCAGGGGCCGATCTCGATCAACCTGCTCGGCGGTGCCGACCTGAGCTGGCTGTTCGGCATCGGGGTTGCGGGCCTCGTCTATCTCGGGCTCGGCAAGCTCTCGACCTCACCCTCCTCCATCGTAGCGAGCGGCGCAGGCAGATAGCAGCGGCAGTGACGGTAGAGTGATGGACCACGTTCTGCGATCCATTCCCGGAAACGTCCAGTGGGGACTCTGGGACGGACGATTGAAGCCGGTGCTGCGGATCGCATCCGGAGACCGGGTGACCATCGAAACGCTTTCGGGCGAGCCGGACGATCTGCCCGATCCGTCGCTCGGCTTTGACATCGTTCCCGGGCATGCGGAGGTGCTGGCAAGCACGTTTCGCGGTCCGGGGCCGCACCTGCTCACCGGGCCGATCCACGTCGAGGGCGCCGAGCCCGGCGACGTGCTGGAAGTGCGCGTGCTTAATATCGAGCTACGCTGCAATTGGGGCTGGAACCTCCAGGTGCCGATGCTCGGCACGCTACCCGAGGATTTTCCCGAATTCCGTCGCATCCACATTCCGCTTGACCGCGCGCGCAACGTGGCGCGCCTGCCCTGGGGACAAGAGCTGCCGCTGTCCCCCTTCTTCGGCAATTTCGGCGTCGCGCCACCGCCGGGCTGGGGCCGGCTGTCCTCGAAGGAGCCGCGGGCGTTCGGCGGCAACATGGACAACAAGGAGCTCGGCGCTGGCAGCACGATCTATTTTCCTGTCTTCGTGCCGGGCGCACTGTTCTCCGCCGGCGACGGCCATGCGCTGCAGGGCGATGGCGAGGTCTGCCTGACGGCGATCGAGGCTGCTCTCACCGGTACCTTCGAATTCCATGTCCGGCGCGATCTTCGCCTCGCCTCCCCGCGCGCGGAAACCGCAGTCGACTGGATCACGATGGGATTCGATGAAGACCTCGACGATGCGGCCAAGGCGGCGCTGCGCGACATGATCGCGCTGATCCGCGAGAGGAGCGGCCTCAGCACGCAGGACGCCTATACGCTGTGCTCGATCGCCGCCGACCTCAGGATTACGCAGATGGTCGACGGCAACAAGGGCGTCCACTGCGTCCTGGCGAAATCCCGCATGCCCTGACCGCGTTCTTCGCTGGACCAGGCGCCGCGCGAGCTGCGCCTGGTCAGATCAGGCTCGACTTGCCGCGGCTCAGCACCTCACCCGCGCCTTTGTCGCCGACGATCTCGCCCTGGTCGTACACGACCCGGCCGCGGGCGATGGTGGTGACGGGCCAACCGGTGACATCAAAGCCTTCCCAGGGCGTATAGTCCGCGCCGTGGTGAAGATCGGCCTGCTGAATCTTCTTCTTCAGCTTGGGATCCCACAGCACGATATCGGCATCGAAGCCGACGCCGATCGAGCCCTTGCGCGGATAGAGACCGTAGATCCTCGCGTGGTTGGTCGCCGTTAGCTCGACGAACCTTTGCAGGGTGATGCGTCCCTTCGAGACGCCTTCTGAGAACAGGATCGGCAGCCGCGTCTCGACGCCGGGAATGCCGTTCGGCACCCAGCGGAACGAGGTGCGGGCGTTCGGCGTCAGCTTACCCTTGGGATCATCGTAGCGGAATGGGCAGTGATCGGACGAGAAGGTCTGGAACACGCCTGACGTGATGCCCTCCCAGATCGCCTGCTGGCTCTCGACATCACGCGGCGGCGGCGAGCAGACATATTTCGCGCCCGTGATGTCCATGTTCAGGCCCTTCATGTCGTCGGCCGTGAGCGTGATGTATTGGGGGCAGGTCTCGGCATGCACAGGCAAGCCGCGCTGCTGGGCCCAGCGCACCTGCTCCATCGCCTCGCGCCCAGAGACGTGCACGATCATGATGGGAACGCCGATCACCTCAGCATGGCTGATGGCGCGATGTGTCGCCTCGCGCTCGACCGCTTGGGGCCGCGAAGTGCCGTGATAGTAGGGCGCGATGTGGCCCTCGCGTTCGAGCTTGCTGGTGAGGAAGCGAATGGCGTCGTAGCCTTCGCAATGAACCATGACCAGTGCCTCCTCGCGGCGCGCGACCTCGAACACCTCGAGCAGCTGCTTGTCGCTGAGCACGAGGTCGTCATAGGTCATGAACACCTTGAACGAGGTGTAGCCGTCCTTGACGAGGGCCGGCAGCTCCTGCCCGAGCACCACTGCGGTCGGATCGGAGATGATGAGGTGGAAGGCGGTGTCGATGTAGCACTCGCCCTCGGCGAGCTTGCGATAGTCCTCGACACAAGTGCGCAGCGAGGTGCCTTTCTCCTGCAGCGCGAAGGGCAGCACCATGGTGTTGCCGCCGGCCGCTGCCGCGCGCGTCGCCGAGGCAAAATCGTCGGCCATCACCACGTCGGGGCCCGAGGGCTGGGAGATGTGGACGTGGCTGTCGATGCCGCCCGGCAGCGCCAGCAGACCCGTCGCGTCGATCTCACGGGCCGCGCCCTCGATGCGGTCGGCGATGCTGACGATGCGGCCGCCGCGAATTCCGATATCGGCGCGAAACTCGTCGCTGGCCGTCACGATGGTACCGCCGCGAATGGCGAGATCGAGCTGCGTCACAGGGCTCTCCGTCATTTGATGATCGCCGATGTCTGGAAAATGCGTCCCCACTGCGCGAGGGCTGCGATGTCGCCGCCGGCCAGCTCCAGCGTTCGCCACAGCGTGACCGCCACCGAATCGAGCACGGCAACGTTCAATTCCCGCTCGAGCGAGGCCGCAAGCGCCGCGCCATCGAGATTAGTGCAGAGGACGATTGCGGCATCGGCCCCCTCCGCCGCGACGGCGCGGATCATGTCCGCTATCGCCGCGGGCGTGACCTCACCGAAGGAAAAATTGTCACGCAGACCGAGATGCCGCTCAGCATGCGGCGCGATGCCTTCCGTCGCCCAGACGTCGGCGATCCGCCGCTGCACATCGTCCGTGTAGGGCGATACGAGGCCGACGCGCTTGCTGCCGAGCGCGCGGGCGGCATCGATGCAGGCCAGCGTCGACGTCGTCGCGGGCTTGCCGGTGCGCGCGGTGATCGCCTCGCAAAGGCTCCGGTCGCGGTCGATGCCGAGCCAGCTCGCCGACGTGCCGTTCCAGGCGATGGCATCGACCTTGGCGTCGGCCAGCAGATCCGCCGCCGGCAGCATCGCCGAGGCGTCGAACTGGCTCAGTGCCGCGGCATCGAGCGCGATCTCGGTGACGCGAAAGCGCGAGAAATGCGCGGTGACGTCCGCCACACCATGCAGCATGGCACTGGTGACGGGCTCCAGTACCGAATTGGAGGACGGGGTGATCATACCGAGACGCATGTAGGGCCATATAGCCATGAATTGGAAGTGGAAATCAGGCGGGCAGAAGCGAAACAGGCGAACCAATGTGTGGGATAGCTTCGACCAGCTCGCGCGTGTAATCCGTCTGCGGATTGGCAAACAGAGCGAGGCTCTCGCCCTGCTCGACGATGCCACCGGCGCGCAGCACGATGGTCCGGCTGCACATCATGCGTACCACGTTGAGGTCGTGGCTGACGAACAGGAAAGCGAGATTGTCCTCGCGCCGAAGCCGGTCGAGCAGCTGCAGCACTACGGCCTGCACCGAGACATCGAGCGCCGCAGTGGGCTCGTCAAGCACCAGCAAACGCGGCCGACATGCAATGGCGCGGGCGATGCCGATGCGCGCCTTCTGGCCACCCGACAATTGATGCGGGAAGCGTGACAACAATTCACGCGGCAGGCCGACGCGGTCGGCGCACTCCTCGACCCGGGAACGCAGCGCGTCGCCGGGGCGCAGGCCGGTGAGCCTCAGCAGCGGATGAGCAATGCAGTCGAACGCGGTAAAGCGCGGATTGAGGCTCTCGTGCGGATCCTGAAAGACGATCTGGATTTCCTTGCGTAGCGGCGAGCGATGAAAATCACGCGCCGGCAGCTTTGCGATCGAATAGCCGTCGAACAGGATGTCGCCTGCGCTCGGATCGATCAGCCGGCAGATCATGCGGGCGGTGGTGCTCTTGCCGGAGCCGGACTCCCCGACCAGGCCGACGCTCTCGCCCGCCGCCATGGTCATCGAGAAATCCGCCACCGCAGCGGCGCCGTCGTCGAAACGCTTGACGACGTGCTGGACGTCCAGCAGCGGCGGCGTGCCCGGCGCCGGCGTCGGCCGCTCCTTCACCTCGACAACCGGCAGAGCTTCGTCGGCCGGCACGAGGTCGCCGACACGCGATGTCGCGGTCGGCGACGATGCCACCAGTCGCTTGGTATAGGCGTGCTGCGGCGCCCGAAACAATGTCTGCGGCGCGCCTTCTTCCACGAGCCGCCCCTGCTCCATCACCACCACGCGCCGACAATAATGTGCCGCAAGACCAAGATCGTGGGTGATGAGGATTGTCGTCATTCCCCGTTCGGCGACGATGCGCGCCAGGAGGTCCATGACCACCTTTTGTGTCGTCACATCGAGGCCGGTGGTCGGCTCGTCGGCAATCAGAAGTGATGGATTACAGGAGATCGCGATCGCGATCATCACGCGCTGGCACATGCCGCCGGAGAGCTCGTGCGGATAGGCATCCAGCCGCCGGTCGGGATCGCGGATCTGCACCGCGCGCAGCAACTTCAGCGCCTCGGCCCGCGCCTCCTGCTTCGAGAGCCGCCGATGCGAAAGGACGGCATCGGCGATCTGGGCACCGACGGTGCGGATCGGATTGAGCGCGGCGCGCGGATTCTGGAAGATCATCGCCATGTTGGCGCCGTGCAGGTTGCGCAGCTCCGCCCCTGACGCGCGCGTAATGTCCTGGCCTCTGAACTTGACACGACCGGCCGTGATGCGACCCGCTTTGTCGAGCAGGCCCGTGACCGCGAAGCCGGTGACTGATTTGCCGGACCCGCTCTCACCGACGAGGCCCAGCATTTCACCCGGCTGGAGCGACAGCGAGACGCCCCGCAGCGCCTCGACGAGCCCGCGCCGGGTCGAGAACGTGACGCCGAGATTGTCGATTTCGAGCAGTGGCGACATCATGTGCGCATGCGCGGATCGAGGATATCGCGCAACCCGTCGCCGAGCAGGTTGAAGCAGAGCACGGCCAGCATCAGGGCCAGTCCCGGAAACGACACCAGCCACCACCTGCCCGTCGAGATGAAGCGCGCGCCCTCGGCGACCATGATGCCCCATTCCGGCGTCGGCGGCTTGACGCCCAGGCCGATGAAGGAGAGGCCCGCGGCATTCAGGATCGCCCAGCCGAGATTGAGCGACATCTGCACCGCCATCGCCGGCAGCACGTTGGGTAGCAGGAAGCGCAGCACGACGGAGACATGCCCATCGCCGCAGGCGCGCGCCGCCTCCACCCAACCGAGATTGCGGCGGATGTTGACCTCCGCGCGCGCGAAGCGGATGTAGAACGGCAGATTGATGATCGCGGTCGCGATGACGATATTCTCGACCCGGTTGCCGAGCGCTGCGACCATGGCCATGGCGAGCACGAACAGCGGAAAGGCCATCAGCACGTCGACGAACCGGCCGACCGCGCGATCGAGCTTGCCGCCGACATAGCCGCAGAGCGAGCCGATCACCGCGCCGATCACGAAGGACACGCTGACGGCCGTCACGGCGATGGCGAGATCGAGCCGCGTGGCGACGATCAATCGGCTGAAGACATCGCGGCCGAGCTGGTCGGTGCCGGCCCAGTGGAGTGCGCTCGGCGGCTGCAGCGCACGCGGCACGTCCGAAGCGACGGGATCATAAGGCACCAGCATGGGGCCGAAGATCGCGACCAGCGCCAGCAATATCGCCGCCGCGGCGGCAATCGCGGTAACGAGGTTACCGCGCAGCACCCACACGGTGTGACGCAGCCCCGACGATGTTGCTGTAAGGCTCATGCGACCGTCGCCCTGGGATCGGCGATGCCGTAGAGCACATCGACCAGGAGATTGACCGCGACGAAGATGCTGGCCATCAGCAGCACGAAGCCCTGCACCGGCGCATAGTCGGAGACCAGCAGCGCATCGAGCGCGTAGGACGCAACGCCCGGCCAGGAGAACACTTTCTCGACCAGCACATTGGCACCGAGCATGGTCGAGAACACAATGCCGGCGATGGTGATCACGGGCAGGATTGCATTCCGCAGCGCATAGGTCACCACGATCTGCCAGCGCGACAGGCCGATCGAGCGCGCGGTACGCACGAAATCGCTGCCGAGCGACACCAGCATCGAGGCACGGGTGATGCGGGCGAGCGGCGCGATCACGAACAGCGCCATCGTGAAGGCAGGCAGCATCAACTGACGCGCCGCGGCCCACCAACCCTCGACGTCACCCGCGAGCAGGAAATCCACCATCAGGAAGCCGGTGCGTGCCGGCGGCACCGAGGCGAAGACGTCGATCCGTCCGGTCGGATCGGGGGCAAGACCCAGCAGATAGTAGAACACGTAGATCAGCAGCAGTCCGGAGACGAAGGTCGGCACGCAGACGCCGAGCGAGCAGAACAGCCGTACGCCGTGATCGATCAGCGAGTTCGGCCGCAGCGCGGCCAGCACGCCGAGCGGCACCGCCGCGATCAGCGCGATCACGAGCGCGGTCAGCGTCAGCTCGAGCGAGGCCGGCAGGCGCTGCTGCAGGTCCTTGGCGACCGGCTGCCCCGTCATCATGGAACGGCCGAGATTGCCGCGGCCGACATCGTAGAGATAGATGCCGAGCTGCTCCGGCAGCGACCGGTCCAGCCCGAGTTGCTTGCGGACGACCTCGATCTCCTCCTTGCCGGCACTGGGACCGGAGGCAAAGAACACGGCGGGATCGCCTGGCAACACCCGCATCAGGAGGAAAGTGAAGACCAGCACGCCGAACAGCGCCGGCAGTGACGAGAGAAACCGCTGCCCAGCCCGGATCAAAGTTGCACCGATCGTGCCCATGCTCTTCGCCGTGCTCCCTGCTCCGCTGCTATTTGCGGCTCAGGTTACGATAATCCACCTGGCGGGTGAATTGATAGACATAGCCGTCAAGATTGGCGACCATCACTGCGTCCTGCGCCGGCTGCCAGAGCGGGACCTGGAACATCTGCTCGAAATGGATGGCGTTGAGCTCCTTGCCCTCCGCCTCGTACTTCGCCTTGTCCGGCTCGAAGCGCGCTGCCTGCGCGATCTTCTCCAGCTCGGCATTGTCCGTGGAGGAATAGTTCCAGCGCTGATTGCCGGTATAGAAGTTGCGGTAGAAATAATCGGTCGACGGCAGCCAGGCGACAATGCCTTCGGTGAAGAATGGCAGCTTCTTCTCATTGATCGAGGTCGACATCTGCGCATCCGGCAGCTTCTGGATGTCGACCTTGATGCCGATCTTCTCCAGCGATTCCTTGACCAGGGCGGCCATCGGTTCGGCAGTCGCGGCCTGACCGACGTTGAAGCTGAAGGTCGTGGCGAAACCTTCGGGCACGCCGGCCTCCTTCAGATAGGCCCGCGCCTTCTCCAGATCGAGCTTGACCGGTTGCGGGATCGGATAGCCGCCGCTCGGCGGCGTACCGTCGGCCCAGCTGGCACCGAACAGCGGCGTGCCGCGGCCGAACAGCGCCGCCTTGAACATGTCATCATAGGGTAGCGCCGCGGCGACCGCCCGGCGGACGTTGACGTTGTCGAACGGCGGGATCTTGTTGTTCATCGAGATGAAGGTCACCGCATTGTATTGCGGCGTCGAAATCACCTTCAGCTTGCCTTTGGCCTCCAGCGCCTGGACGTCGCTGGCCTGCAGGTCGATCACGAGGTCCGCGTCGCCGCGCTCGACCAGATTGGCGCGCGTCGCCGGCTCCGGTACCGACTGGATGATCAGCCGCTTGAAGGACGCCGGCTTGTCCGGCGAGCCGCGATTCCAGGCCTCGTTGCGCTTGGCGATCGCCTGCTCGCCCGGCTTGAAGGTTTCGACGATATAGGCGCCGCTGCCCGCCTCGTTCTCCTTCAGCCAGCTCAGCGCCCAAGGATCCTCAGGAGTCGCATGCGATTTGGCGAGCTTGGAATTGATGATGATGGGATAGACGGTCGCAAGGTTCGGCAGCGCCAGCTTGTCGGGCCGCGGCAATGTCACTTCAAGGGTCAGCGGATCGATCACCTTGAACTGGTCGGCGCTGGTCAACGATCCCGTCAGCAATTGCGCCTTGCCGAGTACCGGCGCGGTGACGCAGCGGTCGAGCGACCACTTCACGTCTTCTGCAGTAACCGGCGAGCCGTCGTGGAACTTGGCGTCGGGACGAAGCTTGAAGGTGATCTTCAGGCCATCGGAGCTGACGCTGAAGGACTCCGCGAGCTCGCCATTGATGGTATCGAGATCGAACACCCATTTGCCGTTGAGCTGTTTGCGGCCGAACGACACCAGCCGGTCATAGCTGCTCATGCTGAGCGCGAAGGCTTCGCGGGTCGAGCCGGGAATGTTGGGATCGAGCGTGTTGACCGTTGCCGCCGTCACGTAGCGCAAGGTCTCAGCGCGGCTCTGCGCACGGGCCGCGGGCGCAATCAATGTCGCCGAAAGAAGAACGGCGGACGCCGAAATCAGATGCCTGGAAATCACGGAGTACATCGCCTCTGTCCTTTGTTAGGCCGCGCACGCCCGAAATGGCAGCAAATCATGTGCCAGAAACAGGCAGTTTGGCATGCTTCTTCGTCGCAGTGGAATGCATATGCGCTCGCCGGCATCACGCGCTCCCCTCCGCCGCCGCGGGCGCGCGCCGGATTACAGCTTGAGGGACATCATAGGCCTGGAATGCCGCCCAGTGCTTGTCGATATCGGCGCGGAACAGGTCGCGCGTGAGGCCGTGGACCAGCTTCGGCACCGCCGTCGTCATCGCATTGATCGAGGAGCCGGACGGACCAAAGCTCATGGTCGAGGCGATGGCGAACAGGTGAATGCCGGAGATCCACGGTGTTCGTCCAACCGCGCGCTCGCAGAAGGCATAGTCGTCCGACAAATAAGGAAAGGCGCCAAGGCGCGGGCTCTGTTCCTGCGCCGGCGGCGTGTAGCAGTCGGCCCAGCGCGCGATGTTATCGGCGCATCGCTTCAGCTCGGGGCGACCGGCAAAGTCCATCATGATGCCGGTGGCGCAGATGACGAAATCGACCGCGATCTCGCCACGTGGCGTGCGCAGCAGCACGCCGTCAACAGTCTCCCGCGCTCCATCGACAGGTGCGCCCTCGCGCAGATGGAACGTCGCGTGCCGGGCGCAGCGATCATAGGTGGCTTGCGGAAATCCCTCGCGCAGCTCGAGCACCGCGCGCATGAAGCGCCAGCGCCAGGAATCGTCGAGCTCGGAAAAATGCCTGAGGAAGCCGCGGAAGGTCAGCCATCGATAGGGCTGCACCAGCTGGATCGCAGCGCGCCGGCACAGCAAATGCACGGCGCCCGCACCAGCCTCGAGTGCCATCGCTGCGTTATCGAAGGCCGAGGCGCCCGCGCCAATCACCGCGACGCGCTTGCCGCGTAGCGCGGTAAAATCGATCGGCGCCGCGCAGGTAACGCATCGCGACGCCGGCAGATGCCGCAATGGTTCGGGAATGCTCCAATCGCCCATGCCTTCCTGTCCCGTCGCGAGCACGATCTTGCGGGCGTAAAGCACCTCCTCGCCATGAGCAGTGCTCACTGTTGCCTGCAATAGGCCGTTAGCCTCAGGTGCAATATCGGTCACCTCGCAGCCATTGTGCACCGGTAGACCGAGCACCTTGCGATACCACGACAGATAGGCCGCCCAATATTCGCGCGGGATCAGACCAAGATCGCGCCAGCTCTCCGTTCCGAATTTGGCCTCGTGCCAGGCCTGATAGGTCA
This sequence comes from Bradyrhizobium genosp. SA-4 str. CB756, assembly GCF_000473125.1. Lineage (NCBI taxonomy): Bacteria > Pseudomonadati > Pseudomonadota > Alphaproteobacteria > Hyphomicrobiales > Nitrobacteraceae > Bradyrhizobium > Bradyrhizobium genosp. SA-4. Next base: position 4,138,968 of record NZ_KI421499.1, read on the forward strand.
GGCTCGGCAGGTCGAGATCAGGGCCGGTGTAGTCCTTCGGACTGCGCAGGGTCGGCATCCGCGCATAGGTCAGCCATGGGCCTTCGCAATCCTCATCCGCCTTGTCGAGCACGCGGATGTTGGTGACCTGCGAGCGCTGCAGGCCGAAAGCCGTCGCAAGTCCGGATTGACCAGCCCCAACAATGAGCACGTCCAGAGCGCGGCTGCCATCGGGAGCCGTCATCGGCGTCAGCCAGGGCATGCCTGGATGCGCCGTCTTGGCAAGATCGGCGCGGACCTGAACTGCAAGTGCTGCAAGCCCATCACTCATGCCGCAAGCCACCCGCCATCGACTGGAAGCACCGTGCCGGTGACGAAGGAGGAATCGTCACTGGCGAGATAGAGCGCGGCCGCCGCCACCTCGTCGGCGCGGCCGAATCGCTTCATGGCATGACGCTGCCGCGAGGCCTCGCGCACCGGCTCGGGATCGGCATGGCGCGCAAAACTGCGGCGCAGCAGCGGCGTGTCGATCGCGCCGGGCGCCAACGCGTTGACACGGATGCCATCGGTCGCGAAATCGATGGCCATGGTGCGGGTCAGGCTGACGATGGCGCCCTTGGCCGCAATATAGGCGCTGTTGCCCTTGCCGCCAGCGATCGCCAGCTGCGACGCCAGCGTGATGATGGCGCCCTTGCCTTGCCGCTGCATGATCGGCACTGCCGCGCGCGCCCACAACCAGGTGCCGCCGACATTGGCACGGAATACCGCCTCCCAATCCGCCAGCGCGGTCGTGATCACGGTACCGCCGCAGGAGAAGCCGGCAGACGTCATCAGCACGTCCAGCCTGCCGCCGCTTGTTGCGACACTTTCGACGGTGGCGCTTGCAAAATCGGCGTCGCCGACATCGCCAACATGGACGCTGCCGCTGCCCCCCTGTTCGCGAAGCATCGCCAGCGTTTCGGCTGCGCTGTCAGCATCGCGATCGACCAGCGCAACGAAGGCGCCTTCGCGGGCGAACAGAACGGCGCTGGCCCGGCCGATCCCGGAGCCGCCGCCTGTGATGATGGCCACCCTGCCCGCCAGCTTCATCTCAGGCGCCCCCTCGATCATGATCATGCAACCAGCGCCGCATATGCTCCGCTGACTCCTCGCAGCCAAATTTGGCACGCCATCCGAATTCGTCGGCCATGCGCTGTACCGACAGCGGCGCCCGGGTCGGGCCGTGCACCGTCACGGTTGGTGTCTCGCCGGAGACAGCCACGCGGCAAACGAAACCGCTGTCCGGGTCGGCAAAAACCTTATCGGCAAAAGCCTTGCCCCAGGCCTCGGCGGTGAACGTCACGCCGCTCGAGATATTGTAAAGCATGTGACGGGGCCGGGCGGCATCGAGCAGCACGCCGACGGCGGCGGCGACGTCGGCGGCATAGACCCAGTCCCGTGCACCGGGCTCGCTGAGCAACGCCGGCGCGCCCCGCCGCGCGCAATCCACAATCAGCGCCTGCGGCGATGGCGTGTCGCGGACACCGCCTGCACGCTCGTACGGGCCGAACACGCCCGAGAGCCGGACGCTGATCACATCGGCCTGCCAGAGGTCGGAGAGCCGCGCCACCACACGCTCAGAGGCGAATTTCGTGATCGCATACAGCGATTGCGGATCGCAGGGCGTCGTCTCTTCGAGCAGCGGATAATGCAGGCCGCTCGCGCCATAGCTTGCAGCGGACGACAGGTTGATCACACGCCGCACCTTTGCCTTGCGCGCAGCGGTCAGGATCGGCACCTGCGCCAGCAGATTGACGGCCAGGATGCGCTCCGGCTCGGCGGCATCGCGCGCTGCGCCTGCCGTGATCGCGGCGCCAAGCACCACGGCATCGCATCCCGGCCCGACTGCGGCCTCAACCGCGCTGTGCTCGGTCACGTCCCCTCGCAGCACCCGCAAGCGTTCACCGTAAGGCGCAAAGGCGCAGCGCGCCTCCACCGGCAACTCGGCCTGATCGAACAGCGTGACCGCATGGCCGCGGGCAAGCAGCAGCTCCGCGATATTGAGCCCGACAAAGCCTGCGCCGCCGAAGATCACGACCCTCATCTCGCGGTCCGCTCACAATAGCTTGGCGCCAAAATTCTGCTCCGGGTTCATGTCCGAGACCAATCGACCGGTCGGTTTCGCCGCCTCGCCGCCGCTGCGCGCCAGGAAGCGGCCGGAGCCCGGCGAGGCGTTCAGCTTGCCGCTTTCGACGATGACGCGGCCGCGGGAGAGCACCGTCACCGGCCAGCCCTGCAGCGAACGGCCGGCGAACGGCGTGTAGCCGGCCAGATCATGCATCATCGCGTCGGTGACGGTCACGCGGCGATCGGGATCCCAGATCGCGATATCGGCGTCAGCGCCGACGGCGATCGAGCCCTTGCGCGGATGCAGATTGTAGATCTTGGCCGGCGCGGTCGCGGTCAGCTCGACGAACTTCTCGAGGCCGAGCCGTCCCTTGGAGACCATCGCATCGAACAGCAGCGGCAGCCGCATCTCGAGGCCCGGCAGGCCGTTGGCCACCTGCTTGAAGTTCGGGTTCGGCCCGGCGCGAAGCTTGCCGGTCTCGTCGAAGCGATACGGCGCATGGTCGGAGGAGATGGTTTGCAGATCGCCGAGCGATAACGCCTTCCACAGCGCCTCCTGGTCGTCCTTGCGGCGCGGTGGCGGGCTACACATCCATTTGGCGCCTTCCGCGCCCGGCTTGTCGAGATCGTCGGCGGTGAGGAACAGGTATTGCGGGCAGGTTTCGGCAAACACTTTCAACCCCTGCCCGCGGGCATCGCGGATCGTCCGCGCGCCTTCGGCGGTCGAGACGTGGAAGATCATGATCGGCTGGTCGACCAGGGCCGCCATGCCGATCAGGCGGTTGAACGCCTCTGCTTCCGAAAAGCGCGCATGGCTGATCGCGTGATATTTCGGATGAGTGTAGCCGCGCGCGAGCAGGCGCTTCACCATCCAGGAGATGATGCCGTGATTTTCCGCATGGGCGCACAGCATCGCGCCGCCCTCGCGCGCGGCGATGAGGATATCAAGCAGCGGCTCGTCATCGATCTTCAGCCGGTCATAGGTCATGAAGATCTTGATCGAGCCATGGCCCTGGCGGATCAGCGCCGGAAGGTCGCGCTCAAGCGCTTCCTTGGTCGGATCGGCGATGATCATGTGGAAGGCGTAGTCGATCACCGCGCCATTTCGCGCGAGTGCGTGATAATCCTCCAGAATCTGCCCCAATTGCATGCCGACATGCTGCGCGGCAAAGGAGATGACCGAGGTCGTGCCGCCGAAGGCCGCCGACGTCGTGGCACTCTCGAAGGTGTCGGCATTCATGATGCCGGCAGCGGACAACTGTTCGATGTGACAATGGCTGTCGACGCCACCGGGCAGCACGAGCTTGCCGCGCGCATCGATCTCGCGCTTGGCCGGACCGAGCACGCGCCCCATCGCAACGATGACCTCACCTGCGATCGCCACGTCGGCCTCGAACACGTCGGTGGTCGTGGCGACGCGCCCGCCACGGATGATCAGGTCATAGGCGGGTTCGGTCATGACGATGTCTCCTTGCGTAATTGTTGTCGTCCGGCGCGCACCTTTGCGGCGCGCCCTTGCGCCCTGCGCATGACCGCTTCATGCTGTCCATGGCATAGTGATTGCCTCTGTTTCGCACCGTCAACACCGCCCAAACAGGAACCTCCCATGCCCCGACCGCGCATCATGGTCATCAACCCGAACTCCAACCACGTGGTCACCGCCGGCCTTGCCGAGGCGTTGAAGCGGCTGTCCTTTGCCGACGGTCCGGAGATCGTGTGCGAGACCCTGACTGAGGGACCCTACGGCATCGAAAGCCAGGCCGACGCCGAAAGCGTGGTGATGCCGCTGCGGCGCACCGTCGCCGGCGACAACGAGTCGGCGGCCTTTGTGATCGCCTGCTACAGCGATCCCGGCCTGCATGTCTGCCGCGAAGCCACCACGCGGCCGGTGCTGGGCATTGCCGAATGCGGCGTGCTGACCGCGCTGACCCGCGCCGAGACCTTTGGCGTGATCGCGATCGCGCAGCGCTCGATCCGCCGGCACATGCGCTATCTGCGCCAGATGGGCCTGATGGATCGGCTGGCCGGCGAGCGTCCGCTCGACATGAGCGTGGCGGAAACCGCATCGGGCGAAGGCACGCTCGCCAAGATGATCACAGTCGGCCGCGCCCTGAAAGAAGAAGATGGTGCCGGCGCCGTCGTGATGGGCTGCGCGGGCATGGCGCGTCATCGCAAGCCGCTCGAGGACGCGCTCGGCATTCCCGTGATCGATCCGACCCAGGCCGCCGTGACCATGGCGCTGGGCGCCGTGCAATTCGGCGCGTCGTGACGCGGTGGTTGGCAGGCTAGCGTGCTTCACGCGCCCGCCTCGCCTGCCAATCGTCATAGCTCTCGCGATCCATCGCGAACATGTCGCGCTGGGTCGAATAGAGATTGCCGAACAGCCGTCCGATCGGCTGATAGGTCGCCATGTCGACATACATGCGCGCCGGATCAAGCAGCCCTTCGCGCGCATGCAGATGAAGCACTTCGCCAACCAGCAACTCGCGGCCTGGACCAAATGCGAGCGAGACCTGACGCCGGCATTCCAGCGCGAAGGGCGCTGCGGCCAGCCGCGGCACCTTGACCTCGGCGCTGGCCTCCGCCGTCAGACCCACGGCCGCAACCTCGCTCTCGCCGGACGGGAAGTCCACCGCGCAGTCGTTCATCACTTTCGCCAGCGCCTCGTCCACCATATGCACGACGAATTCACCGGTGCGGTGGATGTTGCGCGTAGTGTCCTTGAACCGGCCGTCAGGATGATGCTGAAGGCCGAGCACGATCAACGGCGGGTCCTCGGAGAACACGTTGAAGAAGCTGAACGGCGCCGCGTTGAGCGCGCCGTTCTCGTCCATGGTCGTGACGAAGGCGATCGGCCGCGGCACCACCACGCCGCACAGCAGCTTGTAGCGCTCCCGAGGCGCAAGGTCGCGAAAGGAAAGGCTCGTCATCACACCACGTCCTTCACGGCGGCGGGATCGCGCCGGTACGGCTGGTGATCAGGCCATAATGCTCGGTGCGACGGTGGGCTGCGAAATTGAAGATGGTCTGCTTGCCGAACGCGGTGGCGTCGAGATCGCAAGGATGCACCAGCAGCTCGTCATCCTCGGTCTTGGCTTCGGCGACGATCTCGCCGTCGGGATTGACGATGAGGCTACCGCCGATCAGGGGATGGCCGTCCTCGTCACCGGCCTTGGCGACCGCGACGACCCAGCAGGAATTCTGGTAGGCACCGGCCTGCGCCGAGAGGCGGTTGTGGAACAGCCGCTTCTCCGGCCCTTCGTCGCCCTTCTGCGCGTTGACCGATGGCGTATTGTATCCGATCAGCACCATCTCGACGCCCTGCAGCCCCATCACGCGGTAGGTTTCCGGCCAGCGGCGGTCGTTGCAGACGGCCATGCCCATGATGCCGCCGAGATTGCGCCAGACCGGAAAGCCGAGATCGCCCGGCTCGAAATAGCGTTTCTCCAGATGCTGGTGCGTACGTTCCGAATCGAACTCGGCATGGCCGGGCAAATGGATCTTGCGGTACTTACCAGCGATATTGCCGCTGCGGTCGGTGAGGATCGCGGTGTTGAAATGATGGCCATCCGGCGTCAGTTCGGCATAGCCAAAGCTCATCGCCATCTCGTGGCGGGCCGCGCGCTCGAACAGCGGCCGCACGGCCTCATTGGGCATCTCGCGCTCGAACCAGCCATCGGCATCGGCGCGGTTCTCCATGTACCAGCGCGGGAAGAAGGTGGTCAGCGCGAGCTCGGGATAGACGATCAGGTCGGCACCTTTCGCCTTGGCTTCGTCCATCAGCGCGAGCATGCGCCTGACCACGACATCGCGTCCCTCCGCGCGCTGGATCGGGCCCATCTGGGCTGCGGCGACGTTGATCATGCGCATAGTCGTTGCTCTCCTTGCAGACTCAGCCGGCAAACGCCGCCTGCGCTTCCGGCAGATCCCAGATCTTGCCGATCGCAGCGGCCCCCGCCGAGGTGATGGCGGCTTCATCACCATGAACGTAACGGCCGGCATCGATCAGCACCCGCCCATCGACGATGACCTGATCGACATTTGCGCGGTTGCCGAGCGCGACCAGCGCGCGGCGCGGATCGAACAGCGGCTGCAGGTGCGGATGGGTCATGTCAATGATGGTCAGATCGGCCGTTGCGCCGGGCGCAATCGCCCCGAGATCCGGACGCTTCACCAGCGAGGCAGTGGTCGCGGTCACCGCCTCGATCAAGTCAGGGGCGCTCGCGACCTCGGCGCGTTGCAGCGCAAGTTTCGAGATCATCGAGGCCGCGTTGAGCTCGCCGAGCAGGTCCATGTTGTAACCGTCGGTGCCGACCACGGTGCGCACGCCATGTTCGGCAAACCGGCCGAATGCCGCCGTGACGCCGGATCGGGCGAACACCCGCGGGCAATTCAGCACCGCGGCGCCGCGCGCCGCCATCAGCTTCAGATCGCTGTCGGAGCTCGCGATGCAATGCGCTGCGAGGAGATCGGGAGCCAGCAGGCCCAGCCAATCGAGATATTCAGCCGGCGTGCGGCCGTCATAACGCTTGCCAATCGTTTCCACCTCGGCCCGGCTCTGCGCCAGATGGGTGGTGATGGGCACGCCGAGCTCTCGGGCGCGCGCCGCGCACGCCTTGAGCAGGTCAGGTCCGCAGGTGTCGGTCGCATGCGGGCTCATCGCAAGGCCGATCCGGCCGTCGCCGCAACCATTCCAGCGCTGATAGAGCGCGTTCCAGGCGGCCAAGTCTGCCGCGCCGTCGTCGCCGTCATATCTGACCACGCCGTCCGGGCCAGCCTTGGCGTCCGAGGTCGAGAACAGATAGGGCGCGCCATAGAAGCGGATGCCCATCTCCTCGGCGGCATCGAACATTTCAGGGATGGTGTTGCGGAACGGCTCCATCACCGTGGTCGCCCCGCCCTTGAGTAACTGCAGAATACCGAGCCGCGCGACTGCAAGGCGCTCCTCGGCCGAAAGCAGATCGGCGCCACGCTTGGTCAGCGGTAGCAGCACCGTATACACGATGCTCTGATTGTTGCGCCGGCCATTGCCGTCCTCGGTGTGGCTGCGCGCCACCGCCTCGCTGAAGCAGTGATTATGCAGGTTCATCAGGCCCGGCAGGATGAAGCGGCCGGGACGATCATGAACCTCAGCGGCGAACGGCCTGTCCTTGGTGACCGCCGCGATCGTCTTGCCTTCGATCAGCACCCAGTGATCGCGCAGCACATCCTGCGCGCCGTCGCGGCGAGATAGTACATAGCTGCCGAAGATCGCGATGCTGCTCATGATGGACGCACATTCCAGAAGACCGCGGTGCCGTCGAGGATGCCGGTGATGCTCTTGCGGTAGGCGGTCGGTTGCTTGTACAGGCCGATCGGAAAATACGGGATCTCGTCAAACGCCAGCGCCTGGATCTCGCGGCAGATCCGCTGCTGCTCTTCGAGCGACGACGCCGTGAGCCACTGACCGCGCAGGCCGCCCATTCTTTCGCTGCTGTACCATCCGGCGACCTTCCCTTCGCCGCGCAGGTTGGTGTTGCCGGCCGGGTTGAGCCAGTCGATGCCTTGCCAATTGCCGACGGCAGCGCTCCAGCCGCCCTTGTCGATTGGATCCTTCTTGAGCTGACGCTGCAGCACGACTGCGAAGTCGAGTGTCTGATGATCGACGTTCATCCCGGCCCTCCGCAGCATGTCGGCCGCAACCTGGCCGAGCGGCTTTTGCGCGGCCGAATTGCCCGGCGACAGCAGCACGACCTTCTCACCACTGTAGCCAGCCGCCGCCAGGTCGGCCTTCACCTTAGCCATATCGCGCGGGCCGCGGAAGACGTCGAGCCCGACGTCATTGGCCATCGGCGTTCCCGGCGCGAAATAGCCGATCGGCGAGAGCTGGTACGCCGGATCTCCACCCGCGACTGCGGTCATGAAGTCGGCTTGATCGATTGCACCGAGCAGCGCACGGCGGATCGCCGGATTGTCGAACGGCGGCTGCAGGTGATTGACGCGGAGCATGCACGCATAGCCGCGGGGGTCGAGCACACGCGTTTCGACCTCGTCGGACTGCTTCAGCACGGGCAGCAAGTCGTGCGGCGTGGTTTCCTGCCAATCCTGCTCGCCGGTCTGGAGGGCCGCCACGGCTGTCCCCGGGTCCGGCGTCGTGGTCCACACAACGCGGTCGTAGTGCACGATCTTGGGACCGGCGGTCCAATCCGGCTTGCCGTCCTGGCGAGGCTGATAGCGCTCGAACCGGGCATAGGCGTTGCGTACGCCGGGCACGCGCTCATCCGCGATGAAGCGGAATGGCCCGCTGCCGATCACTTCGGTGACCGGCTTGAGCGGATCCTGGCTCGCAAACCGCTCGGGCATCATGAAAGCGGCATGCACTGCGGCCTTGCCGAGCGCCTGCGGCAGCAGCGGGAACAGCCGCCGCAAGCGGAAGCGGATGGTACGGTCATCCGGCGCAGACAACTCTTCGGTCGCCGCCATCAATTCGCCGCCGAACCCGTCGCGCGAGGCCCAGCGGCGGATGCTCGCGACGCAGTCACGCGCCAGCACCCGCTCGCCGTCATGCCAGAAAAGCCCGTCGCGCAGCGTCAGGTCCCACTGCTTAGCGTCATTGGAGACGACATGGCCCGACACCATCTGCGGCGAGACTTCCAGCGCCGCATTCATGCCGTAGAGCGTGTCGTAGACCATGAAGCCGTGGTTGCGCGACACCTGCGCGGTGGAATAGACCGGATCGAGGAAAGCCAGATCGATCACCGGGATGAAGCGCAGCGTGGTCTGCGATTGCGCGCGCACGATGCCCGGCAAGGAAAAGGCAGGCGCCATAGCGGCCGCACGAAGCAATGACCGGCGGGAGAACTGCATCGAAGACTTGCCCATGCTCATCAGCGCGACTGACCGGCGGCTTCATGCTTCTGGAAATTCGCGGCGATCGCCTCCCCGGTCGTGATCCACAGGTCCGGACAGGATTTGGCGTAGGCCAGGAACTCGCGCAGCAGACGGAGCCGCATCGGACGGCCGCTGCATTGCGGATGCAGCACGGTGGTCACCATCGCGCCCCAGTCACGGACCTCATCCAACTCGTCCTTCCAGATCGAGAGCACATGCTCCTTGGGAAAGATCGAGCGCGGGCTGAAGCGCGCCGAGAGGCCGTGCATCCAATCGTCATAGCTCGCGGTGACCGGCAGCTCGATCGTGCCGGGTTTGCCGTCGGCCAGGCGATGACGGTAAGGCCGCACGTCATCGCGGAACGATGATGTGTAGACGATGCCGTGCCGGACCAGCGCCCGGCGCAGCTCCTCGGTAAATTCGCCATAGGGCGCACGATAGCCGATCGGCCTGACGCCCAGCCGCCGCTTCAACGCCTCGAAACCACGCTCCAGCTCCTCCTCGATCCAGGGATCGCCGGGATCGGGCAGCAGATGATGATAACCGTGATGGCCGATCTCATGACCGGCCTTGAGGATGGATTCGGCCATTGCCGGATGCGCATCGACCGACCAGCCGGTGACGAAGAACGTCGCCTTCAGGTCGAGCTGATCGAGCAGCTCCAGCAACTTCGGTGTGCCGACCCGCGCCTCATAGCCGCCATAGCTCATGGTGATCAGGCGCTGGGCGTGCACGGCGTCCTTGCTGGTCCAGGCGCTCTCAGCGTCGACATCGAACGACAGGAACATCGCCGACCTCCAAGGCTTCGGCCAGGGATAATTCGGTGCCGGATCCGCGGTGTTCGCCGGGACGAGCGGGATGCTCTGGAGTGCCTTACTGTCCAGCATTGATGGTCGCCTTCTCCACGCCGTTGTCGTTCAATTTCCACTTCGCCAGCAGGGCGCGGTAGGTGCCGTCGGCGATCAACGCGTCGAGCGCCTCCACGAAGGCCTGATGCAGGGCTTTCTCCTTCACAGGCAGCGCGATGCCGGTGAACTGCGCCGCAATGGCCTGGCCGAGCGGTGCGTAAACGCCGGGCTCCTGATTCATGATGTAGGGCAGCGTCTCGTTGCCCTGGACGGCCGCGTCGATCCGGCCCTGCTTCAACTGCGTCCGCGCGTCCGCCGAGCCTTCGGTGCCGACGAACACAATGGGATTGCTGCCACAATGGGCCGCGCTCCACGCCGCGATCTGATCCGGGAACATGGTGCGGCGGCTCGCTCCGACTTTCCTACCGCACAGCGCCGCCATGTCCTTGAATTCCGCGGCTCGCGACTGCTGCACAAAGAACTGCGGGCCGCTGCGCAGATAATCGACGAAGGTTGCCGCCTCATGCCGCGTCGCATAGTCGGTGAAGCCGGACAGGATCGCATCCACCCGCCCCGACGAAATCGACGGCATGAACTGCGCGAAGCTTGTCTCTTCCCACTCCAGTTTGACGCCGAGCTTGCGACCGAGCGCCTCGCCGAGATCGATATCGAATCCAGTCAGCGCGTTGGTGGCGGGATCGCGGAACTCCATCGGCGGGTAGTTCGGCACGATGGCGACCTTGATGCTGCCGCGCTTCGCAATCTCCGCAGGCAGCTCGACCGCGAAGGCCGGACCGGCCACAATCATCCCCAGTGCGCCCGCAACAACCAGCCTGATCATCAACTCTCCCCCCATCAGATCACCGCCGCCAGAAACGCCTGTGTGCGCGCCTCACACGGCGCCCCGAGAACGTCGGCGGCGCGCCCGGACTCCACGATTGCGCCATGGTCCATGTAGACGACGCGGTCCGCGACCTCGCGGGCAAAGCCAAGCTCGTGCGTCACCACCATCATGGTCATGCCGCTCTGCGCGAGCTCCCTCATGACAGCCAGCACCTCGCCCACAAGCTCGGGATCGAGCGCGCTGGTCGGCTCGTCGAACAGCATTAGCATCGGCTTCATCGCCAGCGCCCGCGCGATCGCCACGCGCTGCTGCTGGCCGCCCGAAAGCTGCGACGGATAGGAGTCCGCTTTCGTCGCAAGCCCGACACGCCGCAGGAGCTCGATTGCCTCGGCGCGCACCTCGCCCGGGTTGCGGCCCTGCACCTGCACCGGTCCTTCCGTGATGTTCTCCAGCGCCGTCTTGTGCGGAAACAGGTTGAAGCGCTGGAACACCATGCCGGTTTTCAGCCGCTGCCGCGCGATCTGCCGCTCGGTGAGGCGGCGCAGCTTGCCGCCCTCCTCGCGGACGCCCAGCATCTCGCCATCCAGCCAGATACCGCCGCTGTCGATCACGGTGAGCTGGTTGATGCAGCGAAGCAGCGTCGTCTTGCCAGAACCTGACGCACCGATCAGACACAGAACCTCGCCCGGCCACACGTCGAGCGAGACATTCTTGAGAGCCTGGAACTCTCCAAAGGCCTTGCTGGCGGAGCGGATCGCGACGAGCGGTTTCGTCATCGGTTGATCCGTGCCGTTCCACGCGCAAAATGGCGCTCGAGCAACATCTGCAGCGGCGTCAGGATCGATACCACCAGCAGATACCAGCAACCGGCGACGATCAGAAGCTCGATGACGCGCGAATTCGCGTAGTAGATATTCTCGGCGTTGTGCAGCACCTCGGGATACTGGATCACGCTGGCGAGCGAGGTCGCCTTCACCATGCCGATGAACTCGTTGCCGAGCGGTGGGATCACCACCCGCATCGCCTGAGGCAGGATGATCCGCCGCAGCGCCCGCAGCCGCCCCATGCCGATCGCCTGCGCCGCCTCATACTGCCCGGCGTCGACCGACAGCATGCCGGCGCGCATCACTTCCGACGTATAGGCACCCTGGTTGATGCCGAGCCCGAGCAGCGCTGCGAGGAACGGCGTCATGACGTCAACGGCCCGCGCCGTCCACAGGCCGGGAATACCGATGGTCGGAAACACCAGCGCGAGGTTGAACCACAGGAGGAGTTGCAGGATCAGCGGCGTGCCGCGGAACAGCCAAGTGTAACCTGCGGCAACCGACTTCAGCACCGGATTGGGTGACAGCCGCATGATTGCCGCGGCCACGCCGAGGACGATGCCGAGTGCCATCGCGAGCACCGCCATCACCATGGTGTTGACGATGCCCTGGAGGATCACCTTCGCGGTCAGGAAGCGGCTGACATAGGACCATTCGATCTGGCCATTGGCAAAGGCGCGAGCGATCGCCGCAAGCACCACGACGATCGCGGCCGCTGCCAGCCACCGCCGCCAGTGGATCTCCCGCGCGATCTGCATCTGCGAGAGATCAGGAAATCCGTCTGCGAGGGTCGGGGATGCCCTCATTGCGGCGCTGCGTTCATCAGGGGCTTCTCGACCGCATTCGCACCCAGCCCAAATTTGTCGAGGATCCTCTTGTAGGAGCCGTCGGCGATCATCGCCGCGAGATGTTCTGTCACTACTTCGCGCAGTGCGGCATCGTCCTTGCGGAACATGATGCCCTGATAACCCGTGGACAACTGCTCGCCGATGACGCGATATCTGCCGGCCTCCTGCTGCTGGGCATAAGGCAAGGTCTCGCTGCCCTGCACGGCGGCATCGATGCGGCCCTGCTTGAGCTGATTCCGTACATCGATCGAGTTCTCGCCCGGAACATACTGGATCGCTGGCTTGCCTGCGGCCTCGCAATTCTGCTTGCTCCACTTCTCGATCTCGAGCGGGAAAGCGGTGCTGCGCGTGGTACCGACCTTCTTGCCGCAAAGATCGGTGGCGATCTTCGCCACACTCTCGGCCATGACAAAGAATTGCGGTCCCGTCGTCAGGTAATCAATGAAATCCGCCGTCTCGCGCCGCGAGCTGCGATCCTGAATGCCACTGATGATGAAATCGGCGCGCTTTGTCTGCAGCGATGGAATAAGCTCGGCGAACGGCGTCTCGCTCCAGACGATCTTCACACCAAGCCGCTTGGCAAGCTCGTTCGCGAGATCGATGTCGAGCCCGACCAGTTCGTTGGTCGCGGGATCGCGATATTCCATCGGTGCATAGGTCGAGTTTACCGTCAGCTTCAGCGCACCGGCTTGCTTGATCTCCGCAGGCAGTTCAGCTGCCCGCACCGAAGTGGCTGCGACGAGCACGGCAAGGCCAAGCAAAAGCGAGAGGCGTGTCATGTCAGCTCCTTTGCCAACGCTGCAACCGGCCGCGTGTCAATCCATGTCGAGAAGCGCCGGCTCGATGACGCCGGCGCGTTCGGTGATCGCCCGGTACTGCTCGGGCCGCCGGTGGGCCGCAAAATTGAACATCTTGTCCTTGCCCTGACGGCAGAGATCGAGATCGATGTCGGCGACGATGACTTCGTCGGCGAGGGTCTTCGCCTGTGCAACGATCCTGCCATTCGGATCGACGATGCAGGAGCCGCCGATCAGGCCGGAGCCATCCTCGTCGCCCGCCTTCGCCACCGCAATCGCCCAGGTCGCGTTCATGTAGGCGTTGGCCTGTGCGACCAGCGTCGAATGGAAGGTGCGCAGCGCGGCATCCTCGCTGGTCCCGCCGTTCGGATCGTAGGCCGCGGAGTTGTAGCCGATGCACACGAGCTCAACGCCCTGCAGGCCGAGCACCCGCCAGGATTCCGGCCAACGGCGATCGTTGCAGATCATCATGCCCATGATCGCCTGTCCCCACGCCGAACCGGTGCGGAAGGCCGGAAAGCCGAGATCGCCATACTCGAAATAGCGTTTCTCGAGTTGCTGATAGCGCGCGCCCGCCCGCGGCTCGACCGAGCCCGGCAGATGCACCTTGCGATAGCGGCCGATGATCTCGCCGACGTCGTCGACCAGGATCGCGCAATTGTAGCGCCGGCCATCTGCTGTCAGCTCGGCATAGCCGACATAGAAGCCGACGCCGAGCGCGCGGGCGCGGTCGAACAGGGCTTGGACAGCCGGGTTCGGCATGCCGCGCTCGAAATACTGATCGAGCCCATCGCCTTCGAGCAGCCAGCGCGGAAAGAACGTCGTGAAGGCCAGTTCGGGAAACACCACGAAGCGCGCGCCTTGTTCAGCCGCCGCATCCAAAAGTTTCAACATGCGATCGAGCGTATGCGCGCGGGTGTCTGCTCTTTGCGTCGGCCCCATCTGGGCGGCCGCAGCACGAAGGACGCGGGTCAAACATTGCCTCCAAATCAAGCGGACTGCTGCCTCGTTAGGCGAACCGATTTTCCCTTCGGCAGCGCACTTTCCGCAGTGCATTACAAGAAAGCTGGACAGCGTTGGCAATCACTCGTGCTATGATATTTTCAGCCGAACTATAACGGGCACGAATAGATGAACCTGCGCCAACTCGAAATTTTGCGTGCGGTCGTTCGACACCGGACAACGGTCGCAGCAGCCGAGGAGCTGTCACTGTCACAGCCGGCGATCAGCAACGCGCTGAAGGCGATGGAGACGCAGGCGGGCTTCGCCTTGTTCGAGCGCGTCAACAACCGCCTGTTTCCGACCGCGGAGGCGATGGCGCTCTACAAGGAAAGCGAGACGATTTTTGCGCTGCATGCCAAGCTGGAAAACCGCGTCCGTGACCTCAGGGAATGTCGCACTGGGCATCTGTCGATCGTCGCAACGCCGCCGCTGGCCTACAGCATCATCCCGCCCGCATTGTCGGTCTTCCTGCGTCGGCGGCCGCAGACGCGGATGTTCTTCGACGTACGCCGCTATGAGGGTATCATCGACGGATTGCTGAGCCGGGTCGCCGAGCTCGGCTTCGTGCTCGGCTTCTCGCATCATCCGGGCATCGCGCATGAAGTGGTCCACACCGGCGAGATGGTCTGCGTCATGCCGCCGCAGCATCCGCTGGCGGACCGCGCGGTGATCACCGCGTCCGATCTCGTCGATCTCCCCTTCATCGGGCTCGAGCGTGGAACACAGTTGGGTGAGGCCGTGCGCGCGAGTTTTGCTTCGGCCGGCGCTCCATTCCAGCCGACCGTCGAGGTGCGATACTGCAACACCGCCTGCGTGCTCGCCGCGGCAGGCGCCGGCGCGGCGGTGGTGGATCCATTCTCGCCGCACCAGGCTGGTAATCAAGGGCTGGTCATACGCCCCTTCCTTCCCAAGACACCTGCTCTGGCATACATGCTGTGGTCGGAGGCCGAGCCGCTCTCGCGTCTTGCAAGAGTGTTCCTCGATGAAGTCCGCCGAGCAAGCCGACAGCTTGAATGATGGGCGCATTTACTCTGACTGCACAAGCCGACGTCGTACCTAGTCAGGCCGCCCGACCACGCGCGAAATCGTTCTGATGTGCCGCCATCATCCCTGTCCGGCGATCCGCAAGGCAAGGTCGAGTGCCCGCAACTCATCCGGTGTCGCCGGCGGCTGCGGCGGCCGCACCGCGTCGCATGACAGGCGTCCGAGCAGCTTCAGGCAGGCCTTGAGCCGCACCGTTGCCCGTCCTCCGGGCGGATCGCGGTAGATCGCAGCTGCCAGCGGATACAGCTTGTCGTGCACCGCGCGAGCCCGCGGCCAATCGCCAGCCTCCGCCGCGATCCAGAGGCTGACCACCAGTTCCGGAACGACACAGGCGAGACTGACTTGGCTGCCGGCCGAGCCGACGAGATAGCTCGTCAGCAGGTGCTCATCTCCCGAGCCGAGCACGGTGAAGTCCGGCCGCAGCTTGCGGATCAGCCTCAAATTCTGTTCGTAGGCAGCGACCTCCCAGCTGCCCTCTTTGATCGCGACGAAGCGAGGGTCGGCGACGAGTTGCTCGAGCAGCGGCGACACATAGGCCATTGCACCCGCACCGACTGGCGCGGCGTAGAGCATCAGCGGCACGGTCGTGGCATCGCGGATACGGCGGTGATGTTCGATAACACAGCCGTCGGCGTGACCGAGCGCCCAGCTGTTGGGCGGAAACACCAGCAGCCCGTCCGCACCCGCCTGCTCCAGCGTGGCTGCCTCTCGCGCAGCCTCCAGGCTGGATTCATGATTGACGCCAGAGACGATCAGGCAGTCCTTCGGAGCGTGCTCTCTCGTCAGCTCCACCACGCGTTGCTTTTCAGCGAGGGACAGCACGAAATTCTCGCCGGCGTGGCCGTTGACCAGGAGCCCGTTGATGCCGGGCGTGGAGGCGACCGAGGCGAGATGCGCTGCAAGCTTCGCCTCGTCGATCCCAAAGTCCGGCGTCATCGGGACGATCGTCGCAGCATGAATGCCGCGAAGCCGATCGCCAAATGTCCGCGTCCTGACCGACATCCGCTAGTGAATGATCTGGTCGAGGAACGTCCGCGCCCGCTCCGACTTTGGATTCCCGAAGAACTCCTCCGGCGCGGCCTGCTCGACCACCTTGCCTTCGTTCATGAACACGATGCGGTCGGCGACCTCGCGGGCAAAGCCCATCTCATGGGTCACGCACAGCATGGTCATGCCCTCTTCCGCTAGCTTCTTCATGGTCTCCAGCACTTCCTTGACCATCTCGGGGTCGAGCGCCGAGGTCGGCTCGTCGAACAGCATGATCTTCGGCCGCATGCACAGTGCGCGCGCGATGGCGACACGCTGCTGCTGGCCGCCCGACAACTGCCCAGGGAATTTCTCGGCCTGATCCGGAATCCGGACCTTGGTGAGGAAATGCATGGCGAGATCCCTGGCTTCCGCCTCGGACATGCCATTCACGGTCATCGGAGCCAGGATGCAATTCTCCAGCACAGTCATGTGCGGAAACAGATTAAAACTCTGGAACACCATGCCGGTGTCGCGCCTGACGGCGTCGATGTTCTTGCGCTGGCGATCGAGCTCGACGCCGTTGACGTAGATCAGGCCCTCGTCGTGCTTCTCGATGTGGTTGATGCAACGAATGAGCGTCGACTTGCCCGAGCCGGAGGGACCGCAGACCACGATCTTCTCGCCCTTGGCGACCTTGAGATCGACCTGGTCCAGCGCGGTGAAGTCGCCATAGTGCTTGTAGACCGCCTCCATGCGAACCGCAGGCTCCTCACGGAGCTGCGGCTGAGCTGCTGCATCTTCGGCCGGGTTCATCGACATCTCGCTCATGCCCGGGCCTCCACGCTCGCCTGTGCGACCGGCGTCCTGGCCGCGACCTTCCTGGACTTCGCAACACTCGATCGACCGAAATGCTTCTCGAGCCGGCGCTGTACCGCATCCCAGACCGATGTGAGGATCAGGTAATACGCCGTTGCCGCCGCATAGACTTCGAGGATCTGGAAATGCTCCTGCATCAGCATGTCGCTGCGGCGCATCAGCTCCTCGACCGAGATCACGGACGCCAGCGAGGTCGCCTTCAACAGCGAGTTGATGGAGTTGCCGAGCGGCGGGATCATCAGCCGGAACGCCTGCGGCAGGGTCACCCGGCGGAACGTCACCCATGGCGACAGGCTGAGCGCCCAGGCGGCTTCGCGCTGCCCCGCCGACACCGCCATGAAGCCGCTGCGCACGATCTCGGCGAGGTAGGCCGCCTCATTGAGGATCAGGCCGACCAGCGCGCAGGTGATCACGCTGAACTTGATGCCCAGCTGCGGCAAGCCGCTGTAGATCACGACCAGCTGGATCAGGAGCGGCGTGCCGCGGAAGAACCAGATGTAGAACCGTGAGATTCCTGACAGCACCGGATTGGACGACATGCGCATCAGCGCGATGCCCATGCCAAGGATCAATCCGCCGATGACCGCCGCCACCGTCAAGCCGATGGTGACGAGCACCCCCTTCATCAGGAAGTAGTTGAAGAAATAGTTGACGGCTGCCGTCGGACTGAAATGGCTCATCGGCTCGTCTCCGTATCTCAGGCCGGTCCGGGGCCGGCGATCGCGAGCGGCTGGTCGGCCGGCATGGCCGTCAAGCCGAACTTATCGAACAGCGCCTGATAAAAGCCGTCAGCCCGCATCGCGTTGAGCGCCTTGACGACGGTATCGGCGACCGTTCTATTGCGGAAACCGAGCGTGGTCCTGGCCGTGCCGAGCCCGCTCAGGACTTCCTTCACGCGGCCACGGCCGACGAGGTCGCGCGCCACGCTGTCCACCAGCAGCGCGTTGTCAACCTGGCCCGCGAGCAACGCACTCACGACGTTGGTCGCGGTCGGGAATGTACGCATCTCGACGGCTGCGCCGCCCTTCGCCACGCTCGCATCGCTGAGTTTCTTGAGCCAGTTCATCTGGTAGCTGCTGACCTCGACCGCGGATGATTTTCCGATCAGATCGTTTTCGGTAGCAATTTTTGTACCGCTGTCGGGCGCAACCACGACCGAGATTGCCTGAACGGCGTACGGCACCATGTACATCAGCTTCGAGCGTTCCTCGGTCCAGAACATGCCGGTATTGACGCCGTCGATGCGCGCTGCGCCCAAGGCAGGAATCATGGCCGGAAAATCCATCCGGACGAGTTCGATCGGAAGACACAACCGCTTGCCGAGCTCGGCGGCGAGTTCCACGTTGAGGCCCTGCAACTGACCGTCCTTGTCGACGAATTGCTGCGGCGGATTGGTCGGATTGATCGAGAGCTGCAATTTTCCGGGCACGATCAGATTGTCGTCGGTGATTGCGGGCGTACAGGCGGCATGCACCGCCGTGGATGCGAGAACGAGTGCGGCAGTCACACCCAAGCGAAGCAGTGTCGAGACCATGTGATACCTCCAGTAAGACGCCAATGACCGATGCAATTCCTCGCCCGGGATTCCCCTCGACGTTTCTTGGATGCAGCCGGCCGGGCCTCGCGACACGGCAGGCAGCATCGTCTTCGAACTGCTCAAGCCGGTCCCGACATCGGCCTGAGCTGGATGCGCATGAAATTCCTCACCAGGGATTCGAACGGACCAAAACCCTTTACCCTCAGGAACTCAGGCGTCTCGAACGCCCATCGCCCCGCGACCTCGTACATGGCGGCGTATTTCGGTCCGTCACCGATGGAGACGAAGCGCTTGGCCGAGAGCCAGCCGGGACAAGCGAGCAGATCAGGGAAATGCTTTTGCTCGTACCAGGCGTTGAACGCAGCCTCGTGCTCAGGATCGATGTCGACCCGCACGATATGGATGAAGGCTTCGTCCGGCATCAGTTGGTCCCTCATGCCATGCGAATGTCGCCGGCCGCGCGCGCCGCGCCGACCGTCGTTGCAATGGCGTCGCACAGCGCAGGCAGAACCGGCAGCAGTGGCGGCCGTGGATCGGCGTTGCGGATCAGGCCGAGCGCCTTCAGCCCGACCTTCATGCGGGTGTGCATGTCCATGATCGGGGCAGGCCCATAGATGGCGCGGACGATCGGATAGAGCCGCTCGTTGACAGCGCGCATCGCCTCGAGGTCGTCGGCGAGCGAGGCCTGCCAGAGCGCTGCGAACAGCTGTGGCGCGAGGCTGACGAGGCCCGAGAGAATGCCGTCGCCGCCGACGGCCAACTGCGGCAGGAACCAGTTGAAGTTCGACGGCAGGATCGCGACCGAGGGATCGGCCTGCTTCACCGCACGGCGGTTCTCGTCATAGGCCAGCATGGTATCGCTGCCTTCCTTGATGGCGATCACGCTATCGAGGGCTGCGAGTTTCGCGAGCGTCTCCGGCGAGTAGCCGAAGCCGGACGCGAGCGGATACTGGAAGATCGACACGGGAATTCCGATCGCGGAGCTCACCGCCTGCACGAAGGCCACCGGCGCGCGCGAAGTCGCCGAGGCACCGCCGCCGAGCGGCGCGGGCGGGAACAGCACGGCACAATCGGCGCCGGCAGCTTCCGCGAGCTGGGCCTGATGGATCGCCTCCGCGGTGGAATGCGCGATGATGCCTGAAAGCAGCGGCTTGCCGCCGATCTGCCGGCGCGTCCGCTCGATCACCGCCTGACGTTCGTCGTCCGAAAGCGATCCGCCCTCGCCCGCGTGGCCGTTGACGAACACCGCCGCGATGCCATCCGGGCAAGCGCAATAGTCCAGCACGCGAGCATAGCCGTCCCAGTCGATCGAGCTGTCGTCTTTGAAGGGCAGCACGGTCGCGACCGTGACGCCGCGCAGGTCAGGTTTCTTCATCGGCTTGCTCATGACGGTTTCCGCCGTGGAAATTTGAGGCTCGCGCGAGCTTTCAGCACTTCGAGGCCGCCCTCGTTGCGGGCGCTCGCCTCCCAGATGATGGTGCGGGTTTCGTCGTGCTGCTCGGCGATCCAGACGTCGAAGGTGAGCGTGTCGCCGTAGAACACCGGACCGGTGAACCAGAAACGGTCCTCCACCGACACGCCGACGGTGCCGACCAGCTCGCTGGTCAGGATGCTGGTGCAGAGGCCCGCAACCATGATCCCCGGTGCGAGCCTGCGGCCAAAGCGCGTCGCGCCGGCATAGACCTCGTCGACATGAACCGGGCCGAAATCGCCGGTCGCGGCAATATAGAGCGCGCCATCGGCCTCGGTGATGGTCTTGCTGAGGCTGACCCTGTCGTTCACCTTGAGATCGTCGAAGGATTTCGGCTCGTACATGGCTCAGACCTTCGCGAAGGGAACCAGCGTCGCGGTGCCGTCCACTACAGTCGCGCCTGAGGGTGACAGCATGCAGGTGACGCGACAGATCGCTTCATCGCCTGCGACCGAAACGATCTCGGCCCTGGCCTCGACGGACTCGCCGACGATCACGGGCGCAGCGAAATTCAGCGCGATGCTGCCGATCCGCCGCGTCGGTCCACCGAGCTGGCTGAGACAGGTCGTGGCCAGACCACCGACGGCGAGCTCGAAGGCCACCATGTTGGAGGCGCCCGCCTTCTTGGCACGGACGGCGTCGACGTAGAGACCGCCGAGATTGCCGCTGATGCCGGTGAACATCGCCTGCTCGGCCACCGTCATGGTCTTGCGGAAGGCGAAGACTGCGCCCGGCTTGAGAGGTGCGTGAGGCATCGGTCGTTTCCCTAGAGCTGCAAGCCGTTCTTGATGGTGCTGCGCGCAACCAGCATGCGGTGAATCTCGGAAGTGCCGTCATAGATGCGGGTCACGCGAGCGTCGCGATACATCCGCTCCAGCGGCAGGTCCTTGCTGAAACCCATGCCGCCGAACACCTGGATGGCGCGGTCGACCACCCGGCCCTGCATCTCGGACGCCGCGACCTTGATCATCGAGACCTTGTCGCGTGCATCCCGTCCCTGATCGATGTCCCAGGCAGCGTTCATAACCATCATCTTCACGCCGAAGATCTCAGTGGCGGAATCCGCGATCAGCTTCTGCACCATCTGGAAGTCGCCGATGAGCTGGCCGAACTGGCGCCGCTCGCCGGCGTGCTTGCGCATCATCTCGAGCGCGCGCTGCGCCATGCCGACCGCGCGGGCGCCGATATGGGCGAGGCGGATCTGGAGCACGCTCTGCATGATCAGCTTGAAGCCGCCGCCGACCTCGCCGAGCACGGCCGCCTTCGGAATGCGGCAGTCCTCGAAGCTCAGCTCGGCATGGCCATAGCCGCGGTGGCCCATCATCGGCTGGGTGCGCGCGACCTTGAAGCCGGGCGTGCCGCGATCGACCAGGAACAGGGTGATGCCGCCGCGTGCGCGCTTGTCCTTGTCGGTGAGCGCCATCAGGATCACGTAGTCGGCGATGTCGCCGTCACTGATGAAGTGCTTGGTGCCGTTCAGCACCCACTCGTCGCCATCGAGATGCGCCGTCGTGCTGATCGATGCGGCGTCGGACCCCGCGCCGGGCTCGGTGATCGCCATGGCGCAGATCTTGTCGCCCTTCACCGTCGGCAGCAGATAACGCTCGACCTGATCTCTCTTGCAGGCCATCAGCATCGGATAGACCTGACCAAACACACGGCGGATCAGGGCATCAGAGGTTTTCCCGAACTCTTCCTCGACCAGGCAATGCTCGACGCAGGACAGCCCACCGCCGCCGACATCCGCCGGCATGTTCATCGCGTAGAGGCCGAGCTTCTGCGCCTTGGCCTTGGTGACTGCGAGCGCTTCGGCCGGCACCTTGGCGGTCTGCTCCACCTCGTCCTCGAGCGGCTGCACCTCCGTCTCGACGAAGCGTCGGACGGTGTCGACGAGCAGGCGCGTATCCTCAGGCAGCGAGAAATCGATCATCGCGCCACTCCCACAGCCTTGCCGACGATCATGGCGTCGATGTCGGCGGCACCGTAACCGATCTCGCCGAGCACCTCGCGGGTCTGCGCACCGAGCCGCTGCGGCACCAGCCGCACCTCCGGCGTCTGGCCGTCATAGCGCGCGGGATGGGCGACCATCCGGATCGGCGCGCCGCCGGCACTCTCGGCGGTCTTGAACACACCGAGATGCTTGAGCTGGGGATCGGATTCGAGATCGCGATAATCCTGCACCGGCGCATGCCAGATCTGCGCCGCTTCGAGCGAGGGCAGCCAGCCGGCCGTCGACTTCTGCTTCAAGCGGGCTGCAACGATCCGCGTGATCTCCTCGCGCTTCGAAAAACTGTCGGCGTCGCCGAATTGCTTCAGCGCTTCGCTCTCGAGCGCGACGGCCAGTGCCTTGGGCGCTGCCATCGAGATCGCCATATGACCGTCCGCCGTGGCGTGAACACCGTACGGCCCGGGGCTGAACCACGCCGCGATACCCGCCGGCCCGCGCGGGGTCGGCGACGGTGCGCCGTTCAGCCAGGCCGTCAACGGCTCGACCTGGAGATCGATCGCAGCCTGATAGAGGTTCACTTCGACGAGCTGCCCCTTCCCGGTCTTCGTCCTTGCGAACAATGCAGCGAGAATGCTCATCGCATAGAGCGAGGCAGCATGCTGATCGACGATCACCGCGCCGACCGCCGTCGGCTCGCCATCGGCACGCCCCGTCCGCATCGCAAGGCCTGACATCGCCTGAAGCAGCAGGTCCTGGCCCGGGCGGTCCTTGTATGGCCCTTCCGATCCGAAGCCGGTTGCCACCGCGTAGATCAAGCCGGGATTGATCGCCTTCAGCGTGTCATAGCCAAGACCGAGCTTGGCCATGGTGCCGGGGCGGAAATTCTCCATCACGACATCGGATGTCGCGACCAGCTTCTTCACCGCGGCAATGCCGTCGGGATGCTTGAGATCGACGGCGATGCTGCGCTTGTTGCGCCCGGTCGCCAGATGATTGACGCTATCGCCCGCCACGAAATGATTGGCGACCGCCCAGTTGCGCTGAAACGCGCCCTCGATCGGCTCGACCGCGATGACGTCGGCGCCGAGATCGGCGAGCGTCTGCGCGGCGAGCGGCCCCGCTAGGTAATGATTGAAGCTGAGGATCTTGACGCCGTCGAGCAGGTTCATCCGTTCACACCTCAGTTCAAGTGGCCGCAACCGGCGCACCGCGCCACGCGAGATCGAACGTCTTGACCAGCGCCAGCGCGGCCGCATCCTGCGCGGGAGGCAGCGGCAGCCGCGGCGAGCGCGGATGGCCGACCGCAAAGCCCATATGCCCGAGCAGCGCCTTGCTGCCGGCGACATAGGCCTGGCCGCCGACGAATTCGATCACCGGCAGGTATTTCAGATAGAGCTCGCGCGCTTCCTTGATCGCGCCGTGGTCGGCGACGAGGCTGAAGATGCGGGCCATCTCCGCCGGGACCACGTTGGACGCCACGGCCACCCAGCCCTGCGCGCCCTCGACGAAGGATTCGAAGCCGAGGATGCCGCCGAACACGGTCATCCTGTCACCGCAGAGGCGGATGATGTCGCGCACGCGCGTCACCTCCAGCGTCGACTCCTTGATATAGAGACAATTGTCGATCTCGGCGATGCGCGCCACCAGAGGCGGCTTGAGATCGACATTGGCGGTCGCCGGGTTGTTGTAGACCATGATCGGCAGCGCAATCGCGTCGGCCACCGTCTTGTAGTGATGAACGAGCTCGTCGTCGGTCGGCGTCGAATAGAAAGGCGGGATGATCATCACGCCGTCGGCGCCCAGTTTTTCAGCACGGCGACTGAGGCGGACCACCTCGCGCGTATCCTCCGCGCCGGTGCCGATCAGGACGGGGACGCGGCCCGCGGCCTGGCGAATGACGACCTCGGCGACCAGCGCCTTCTCGTCATCGTCCATGGACAGGAACTCGCCGGTCGAGCCAAGCGGAATCAGCCCGTGAATGCCCTGCGCGATCTGCCAATCGACGAAGGCGCGCAATGCAGCGACATCGACCTCGCCCGCTGCCGTGAACGGGGTGATCATGACGGTGTAGGTGCCGCGGAACGTCTTCATCAGGGAACTGCCGGGTGCTCGGGTGCACTCAAGGGATGGACGCCGCCTGCGGAATATCCGCATGCATTATGCAATCGTTTGCATAAATGGCTCCGCATTGGGCAACACCATCCATTTTTTGAGCTTGATCCGTGCGGAATAAGCTCTTAGCGTTTCTGCAATCGTTTGCAGTCTATCGGCAGGTTTGATGAGCGTCACGCTCAAAGATGTGGCACAGGCGGCCCGTGTTTCAGTCAGCACTGCTTCCCGAGCGCTGACGGGAACCGGCCTGACCAGTGAGCGCACGCAGCAGCGCCTGGTGCGCATCGCACGCGAGCTCGGCTATCGGCCGAACCCGATCGCACGGGGCCTCAAGACCGGGCAGTCGCGACTCGTTGCACTTCTCGTCCACAATCTCACCAACGCCTCGTTCCAGGTGATGGCCGAAGTGGTGCAGGCGCGCCTCAAGGCGCTGGGTTATCAAATGCTTCTGTGCATCGGTGGCGACGATCCGCAGCAGGAGAGCGATACCCTCACCACGCTGGTCGACCACCGCATCGACGGACTGATCGTGGTGCCGACCGGCAAGAATGGCGCGCAGCTCAAGACACTCGCGAAAGATGTGCCCATCGTCTGCCTGGTGCGGCGCGATGACGCGACCGATCTCGAGACCGTGCTCGCCGACGATCCGCAAGGCGCTTATCTGGGCACGCGCCACCTGATCGAGCTCGGGCACAAGCGTATCGGGCTGATCGTCGGCCGCCAAGACACGACGTCCGGCCGCGAACGGTTGTCCGGCTATGTCCGCGCGCTGCGCGAGGCCGGCATCGCCAAAGACGACACATTGATTCATGCCGGCCATTTCGTGCCCGAGATCGGCGCAACCTGCACCCGCAAGCTGCTCGACCTTCCCCGCCCGCCCAGCGCGATCTTCGTCGCCAATCACGAGGCAACACTCGGCGTCCTGCGCGTAACGGCGGAGCGCAACATCGCGATTCCCCAGGATCTCTCCCTGCTCTGCTACGAGGACATGCCGTGGTTCGAATGGCATCGTCCGGCCATCAGCATCGTCGACAACGGCGCACGGGATCTTGCCAATCTCGCCGTCGACCGGCTGCTGCAGCGGATGGACGCCAGGGGCAACGGCAGTGACGGCGTGCGCGAGTATCGCGTCGGCGCCCGACTGATCAAGCGCGACTCCTGCCGCCAGATCGACGTCCCGGCCCCTGTGAAATCCGCGAAGTCCAAGTCGTCTTCATCTAAATCGTCTGCGGCCAAATCCGCGAAGGTCTGATCGATGCCCTATGTCGAAGTGCTCGCCCCACAAGTTCCATCCCAGCGCAAGGCCGCGCTGGCGCGGACCGTAACTGACGGCCTGATGTCGGCGTTCGGCGTCACCGCTGATACTGTCACGCTCTACTTCCTGCCGATTGCGCCCGACGACTACGCCCACGCCGGCACGTTCGGCGCTCAGGCCACCGGCCAGCGCATCCTGCTCAAGGTCCACGCCTTCCGCCGCAGCGAGGCCGAACGCCGCGCCGCCGCCATCGCACTGACCCGGGGCGTGTGCAGCGCCTATGGCGTGCCGGGCGACGATGTCGCGGTTTATTTCCTCGACCGTGACCGCAGCGAAGTTGCCCACGATTCCAAGCTCGCCAGCGACTGACGGGAGCACGCCATGGACCGCTTCTACAGCCAAGACCAGAAAGCCCTGCGCGAGACCGCCCGCCGCTTCGCGGAAGCCGAGATCCTGCCGCGGGCCGCTGCGATCGATCGCGAGGACCGGTTCGACCGCTCGCTCTACAAGGGCATGGCCGATCTCGGCCTGTTCGGCATCTGCCTGCGCGAAGGCGCCGGTGGCGCAGGCCTCGATGCCGTCGCGGCCTGCATCGCGATGGAGGAGCTGGCGCGCTGTTCCGGCGCGGTCGCCAACGCCTTCGCGATCCCTGTCGAGGCCGTGCTGTTCTTCGATCATCACGGCACCGAAGTGCACAAGGCGCTGATCCCCAAAATCCTGAGCGGCGACATCATTCCGGCCACCGCCGTCTCCGAGCCCGACCACGGCTCCGACGTCGCGGGTATCCGCACCAACGCCGTGCGCGAGGGCAATGGCTGGCGGCTCAACGGCACGAAAGCCTGGGTAACGCTCGGCGGCGTCGCCGACCGTATCATGGTGTTCGCGCGCACCGGCCCGGAAGCGGGCCACCGCTCCATCTCCTGTCTCCTCGTCGACGGTGCCCTGCCCGGCATCGCTCGCGGCAAGAACGAGGAGCTGCTCGGCATGCACGGCCTCGACGACTGCCAGATCACCTTCTCCGACGTGCGACTTCCCGCCGACAGCGTGATGGGACCGGAGAACCAGGCCTTCAAGATGGCCATGAGCAATTTCAACTTCAGCCGGCTGATGATGGCCTCGATGGCGCTCGGTATGGCGCAGGCCGCTTTCGAGGACGCCACGACTTACGCAAAGGACCGCAAGCAGTTCGGCCAGGCCATCATCGGCTTCCAGGCGGTGCAGTTCATGCTCGCGGACATGTCGACCGACATTGCGGCTGCGCGCCTGCTGATCCATCACGCCGCGCGCCTGCACGATGCCGGCGAGCCGATCGCCAAGGAGGCGGCGCAGGCAAAGCTATTCACCACCGACATGGCGATGAAGCACGTCTCCAACGCGCTGCAGATCCACGGCGGCAACGGCTATTCGCGCGAATACCGCATCGAGCGCATCTTCCGCGACGTCCGCCTCGCCCAGATCTACGAGGGCACCAACCAGATCCAGCGGCTGATCATCGCCCGCCAGGTCGAGAAGGAGGCCGCGTGATGCGGGAAGCGCCGTCATGCTGAGCATCATCACAGCGGCGGAGGCCGCCGCTCTCATCCGCGACGCTGACACGTTGATCGTCGGCGGCAATGGCGGCACGGGCGCTGCCGAAGCCATCCTCGACGCGCTGGAGCAACGATTCCTCGGCGGCCAGGGCCCACACGATCTGACGCTAATCAACATCACCGGCGTCGGCGCAGTGACCGAGAAGGGGCTCTGCCATCTCGCCCATGAAGGCCTGATCGCGCGCGTGATCGGCGGTAATTTCGGGCTTCAGGTGCCGTTCATGCGCCTCGTCCGAGACGAGCTGATCGACGCCTACAATTTCCCGCAAGGCGTGATGAGCCAACTCTGCCGCGCCATGGCTGCCAAGCATCCCGGCGTGCTCACGCATGTCGGCCTCAACACCTACATGGACCCGCGCCAGGATGGCGGGCGCATGAACAAGCGCACCACCGCGCCGCTCGTCGACCTGCTCGAGCTGCACGGCCAGTCATGGCTGCTCTACCGCGTCCCTGCCCCACCCGACGTCGCCATCATCCGCGGCACGTCGGCCGATGAAGACGGCTATATCAGCATGGAGCACGAGGGCACGACGCGCGAGGATCTCTCGATTGCCCAGGCCGTGCACAATGCCGGCGGCACCGTGATCTGTCAGGTCAAGCGCATCGTGAAGCGCGGCTCGATCCATCCGCAGATGGTGAAGATCCCGGGCTTCCTGATCGACCACGTCGTCCTCGAGCCCGAGCAGATGCAGACCTACGGCACCGCCTATGATCCGGCGCGCTGCGGCGAGGCGCGCGTCCCTGAGGCACTGATCACGCCCGATCCGCTCACCGAACGCCGGGTGATCGCTCGCCGCGCCGCCTTCGAATTGCGTCCGCGCGACGTCGTCAATCTCGGCGTCGGCATCTCCGCGATGATCCCGAATGTCGCGGCCGAGGAAGGCATCTCCGACCTGATCACGCTGACGGTCGAATCCGGCGTGGTCGGTGGCGTACCCGGGCATGCGCGCGAATTCGGTACCGCGATCAACCCGCGCGTCATTCTCGACCAAGCCTATCAGTTCGACTTCTACGATGGCGGCGGCCTCTCCTGCGCCTTTCTCTCCTTCGCGGAAGTGGACGAGACCGGCAACGTCAACGTCACCCGCTTCGGCGAGCGCCGCGACGGCTCCGGCGGCTTCATCGACATCACCCAGAACGCCAAGCGGCTGATCTTCAGCGGCACCATGACCGGCGGCAAGTTCGATATCGGCGTCGAGAACGGCCGCCTCGCGATCCGGCGCGACGGTGCCTTTCGCAAATTCGTTTCACAAGTGGGCCAGATCAGCTTCAGCGCCTCGCTCGCCGCGCAGCGTGGCCAGCACGTCAGCTACGTCACCGAGCGCGCCGTGTTCGAGCTCGAGAACGGCTTCGTGACCCTGACCGAGATCGCGCCGGGCGTCCGCCTCGAGGAGGACATCCTCGCCCATATGGGTTTCAAGCCGCGCATCAGCCCGCATTTGAAGGACATGGACCCGCGCATTTTCCGGTCCGGCCCGATGGGAATCGCGCAGAGCTTCAAGGCGCTGCCGGCGCGGCCACGGAAAGTCGCCTGAGGAATCAGCATGGACACGAGCGCTCCCATCAATCTCCGCTACGAGGACATCGCGCTCGGCGCCGAGTTCGAGACCGCTGCGCATACCGTGACGGAGGCAGACATCGCGACCTTCGCCGACGTCACGCGCGACCATCATCCGCTTCACATCGACAGAGGCTACGCGCGCTCCCGCGGCTTTCCCGCCGTGATCGGCCACGGGCTGTTTGGTCTCTCGCTGATGGAGGGACTGAAGTCTGAGCTGAAGCTGTATGAGGGGACCTCGGTCGCCTCGCTCGGCTGGGACGAGGTGAAATTCAAGGGCCCCATCGTCGCCGGCGACACCTTGCGCGTCCGCTTCCGCTTCGTTGAGAAGCGGCCGACCAAAAATCCGGGGCGCGGCATCGTCGTCGAGACGCTCGACCTCCTCAACCAGCGCGACGAGGTGGTGACCGCGGCGCGCCACATCTCGCTGATCCTGACCCGGCAAGCCTACGCGACGGCGCCCACATGACGAGACATTGAAGAAGACGCGGACCGGAGAACGGCTCCTCTGCCACCCACGATTTGATCGGAGTATTCAGATGCGACTTCCCAAAACCTTCTCCGCCCTCCTCCTTCTGGCCGGCCTGACGCAGGCCGCCGGTGCTCAGACCTGCTCGCCGAAGGTACCGGCGTCCAGCCTGATCGAGGCGCCGAAATGGCAGATGTCGATCAACCCGACGCTGCCACCGCAGCAATTCGTCGACGACAAGGGCGAGCTGCAGGGCCTCAATGTCGAGCTCGCCCGCGAGATCGCCAAACGCATCTGCATCGAGGCGGTGTTCCTGCGCATGGACTTCCCGCCGATGATCCCGGCGCTGCGCTCGGGGCGGTTCGATGCCATCAACACCGGCCTGTTCTGGACCGAGGAGCGCTCCAAGATGCTCTACCTCGTGCCTTACGCGCAGCAGGCGATCAGCATCTACACCGATCCCTCCTCCAGCCTGAAGCTCGAGAAATTCGAGGATCTCGCCGGCCGCGTCGTCGGCGTGGAATCGGCGACCTACACCGAGCGCAAGGCGCGTGAGTTCAGCACTGCAATGGAGGCCAAGGGCCTCAAGCCGATCGAGCTGCGCACCTTCACCACCGTCACCGCCACCTCCGCGGCGCTGCGCGCCGGGCAGCTCGAGGCCGCGCTCAACATCAACGAGACCGCCAACTCGCTCGAGCAGAAGGGCATCGCCAAGATCTGGGTCCGCGACATCGCCGGCACCGACATCACCTTCGCCTTCCGCGACAAGCAGCTCGCCCAGGCCGTCGCTGATGCCCTCACCGCGATCCGCGCCGACGGCACCTACGACAAGCTGTTCGACAAGTTCGGCATGACCAAGCTGAAGGCGACCACGTTCGCGATCCGCGGCGACGGGCCGACGAATTGACAAGCCCGCGCTGCCTCATGTGCGGCAGCGCACATACGACACAAGAACGTGGCCTAATGAATTCGTGCACCGCAGGCCGTTCTTCAAGCTGACAGGATTCTAAGGCTTGCGAAGCCGTCGACGCATGTCGGTCGCGGACAGCGCCTGAAGTGCGACATCCAGCTCGATCTTCTCGATCACGTAACCAACGTCTCGCCCATGCCGAGACCGAAAGTCCCGAACATCTGCCCCCTCGGGAGTATCGCTTTGTCGTTCATGGTTGATTCTTCGTTCCCGTCCATCAGATACCCCAGCGTAGCGCGGCGGTATGCACCGGCGCATCCCACAATTCCCTTGACTGGCTGTCCAGCACGGAGACGGTGATCGAAGCACCAGCCATGTCGAGCGACGTCACGTAGGAACCAGTCAGGAAACGCGTGGCCGTGATCCCCGCTCCGTCCAGAATGCGCTTGGCGCTGTTGGCCATCAGATAGAGCTCGATCAGCGGCGTCGCGCCAAACCCGTTGATCAGAAGAAGCACTTCACTGCCCTTGCTCGGCGCGAGATCGCCCAAAATCGCGTTGAGCATCTCGGCAGCAATCGCATCGGCAGAGCCCAGCGGCACCCTGCGGCGTCCCGGCTCGCCATGAATGCCGACACCCATTTCCATTTCGTCGTCACCCAGGGTGAAGTTCGGCCGACCCGCCGCCGGAACGGTGCACGGCAGCAGCGCTACGCCCATCGAGCGGGTACGCCGGTTGATATCATCGCCAAGCGCCTTGAGAGCGGCGAGCGGCATTCCCTTCTCGGCAGCGGCGCCGACGATCTTTTCCACGATGAGCGTGCCTGCGACGCCGCGGCGACCGGTCGTGTAAGTCGATTTCTCGACCGCGACGTCGTCATTGGTCACTACGCTCTCGACATCGCGTCCGGCCATCTCGGCGGCCATGGTGAAATTCATCACGTCGCCTTCGTAATTCTTGACGATGAAGAGCACGCCAGCCCCGGTGTCGACGGCCTCCGTCGCCTCGATCATCTGATCCGGCGTCGGTGAGGTGAAGACCTGGCCCGGACAGGCGGCATCGAGCATGCCGTGGCCGACAAAGCCGGCATGAAGCGGTTCATGGCCGGAGCCGCCGCCCGAGATCAGCGCGACCTTGCCAGGCTTCAGGTTGCGGCGGCGCACGAACTTCCTGTCGGCACCGAGCAACAGGATATCGGCATGCGCAGCCGCCAATCCGTCGAGACTCTCTTCGAGCACCGTGTCGGCGCTGTTGATCAGCTTTTTCATGGCGTCCTCCCCGTGATCTTTTTTGCGTTTCGAATTGGTCAACCGATGCTTTCGGCGTAGCGCGCGAGCTGGGCAGCGAAGTCGACGATGAGCTGCTCGAGCGCGCGATTTTTCTTGTCGTCGCCGAGATCTGGCACCGTCACGGTCACAACACGCGTGCGCGCCTCGCGGTGGGCGCCGCGCAGCCGCCCCGGATGCGCGCGCCCATAGGCTTCGAGGAAAGCGGCACGCTCCGCACCTGCCAGATGGCAGACCTCGAAGATAATCGGGACATGCTTGGCCGGGATCGGCACCAGATAGGCCGGATTGGTGATCTGGCTGACGAATGACCGATTCTTGCCGAGCGCCGCCGCGAGCTTCAGCCGCGTCCCGGACGGCCGGTTGTCGAGCGCCCGTCGCAAAATGAGCTTGTAATCCGCGACATTGCTGTCGCCCGGTCGACTTGTGTCTTCGCCTGCGTCGTCACTCATGCGGTCACCCTGGCAATGGCGGCCTTGAGCCGCGCCACCGCAATCGGCGAGACCGACAGAGTCGTCAAGCCGGTCGCCAGCAGCGCCTTCGTCAAACGCGTGTCCGCCGCGGCATCGCCGCAGAGCGAGACCTCGACACCCCGCTTGCGCCCGGCCTCGACCGTTCGCGCGATCAGCGCGAGCACCGCCGGATGGCCGGCATCGTTGAGGTCGGCGACAGCGCCGATATCGCGTGCCGCAGCCATTGTGTATTGGGTCAGATCGTTCGACCCGATGGAATAGAACGCCGCGCCGAAGTCCTCTGCGCATAACGCTGCGGATGGGACCTCGACCATGATGCCGAGCGGCGGCCGGGCACAAGCGATGCCCTCTGCGCTGAGGGCCGCAAATTCGACGTCCATCATGGCATTAGCCCGGTCGAGCTCCGAAGGGATAGCGACCATCGGCAGCATCACCTTCAGCGTCCCATGCACGGCCGCCCGGCACAGCGCCCGCAACTGCACGCGAAACACCTCCGGCCGCGCCAGCGAGAGCCGGATCCCGCGCAGGCCCAGGAATGGATTGCGCTCGCCATCGACCGTCACGCCGGGGATTGGCTTGTCGCCGCCAGCATCGAGGGTGCGGATCGTCACCGGCCGTCCTGCAGCCCACTCGAGGATGCGCCGGTAGACGGCGTATTGCGCGTCCTCGCCGGGCAGGCCCCTCGATCCTTCAAACAGAAACTCGGTGCGCACGAGGCCGATGCCGTCGCAGATTGCTGGATCGAGACCCGCAAGGTCTTCGGGTGCGGCAACATTGAGAAGGATGGCGATGCGCCTTCCATCGGCCGTCAGCGCCGGCTTGAGGCGGCCCGCATCGGCAGCGATCTGTGCGGCACGCGCCTCCCCCATGCGCTGCTCGAACAGGCGGCGCGTTTCCGGCTTGGGATCAAAGATCACGCGGCCGGTATCGCCGTCGACCAGAGCCAATGACGGCGGCTGTCCGTTCCACGGTAATGGACCTAGTCCAACCACCATGGGGGCGCCGCGCGATCGCGCGAGCATCGCGACATGCGACGATGGCGATCCGCTAGCGAGCGCAATGCCACCGCCGCGGGTCCAGTCCACAGCGAGGAACGTCGACGGCGAAATATCGTCACCCGTGACGACGGAATCTCCGGAGATTCTTGCGATCGTGTTTGCGCCGTTCAGCCCTGCGAGCACGCGATCGCGAATGTCGACGAGATCGGCGGCACGGGCGCGGAAATACTCCTCATCCGCCGCGCGATAGCCGGCGATCTCCGCATCGAGTGCTGCGCGCCAGGCCTCATCGGCAGCCGTACCGCCCGCAACAGCCTCGTAAGCCCCCTCCGCGAGCGCATCGTCACCGAGCATCGCGACCTGGAATTCCAGGATCTCCGCGGCCTCGCCATGAACCTTCGCGATCAGTTCGGCAAGCTCGGCTGCTGCCCCCTCGATCGCTGCCTTCAGCGCTGCGGCCTCCTGCGCGGGATCACCTTTCGTCACCCTGCTCGCCACTGCACTCGTCAACACGGCGACCGGGCCGATGGCGAGGCCTGGCGAGGCGGGATGGCCGGTGAGGTGAATCTCGCCCACGATTCTACGCCTCGCCGAAACCGTCATGCACCAGCGCCAGCATGGCCGCGAGCGCCGCCTCGCCATCAGGGCCGGCAATGCGGAAATGCAGCGTTGCGCCTTGCGGCGCTTTCACACGCATCACCTTCACCGGACTCTTGGCGTCGGTCCACGGCCCCTCGGCTGCAAGCGCAATTTCGATCTTGGCGACAAACCCTTTCGCGCATTGCGTGAGCTTCACCGACGGCCGCGCGTGCAGGCCGACCGGATTGACGAGGACCGCCGAAGCGGTCAGCGGCACAAACGTCTGGGCCGCCCGGTTGGCGTTGGCATCATGCATAGAATTCCTCCGCACTGCGCTTGACGGCGGCAAGCGATGAGCCGCCCGAAGATTCGGTCGCAGCGATCACGGCCCCCTCGACCACCGGGGCATTACAGACCAGCACGCGCGCGCGCCGGTCTTCCGGGAGCATCTCGACCGCCATCTCCGAATTGGTTTCGGCACCGCCGAGATCGACGAGGATCGCTACACCCGCCGGTGACCAGGCTGTCTCGATCGCCTCGAGGATTCCCGCAACATTCGTACCTAGGCCGCCATCGACATCGCCACCGGTCCAGGCCAGCGGCACTGCGTCCCCGACCATCTGGCGCACCATATCGGCCGCGCCTTCCGCGATCTTCGGCGAATGCGACACGATGACAATTCCGACGTTGCTCATGTATTGACCTCGAGCTCCAGTGTCTCAACTGCTGCGCCGATCAGAAGCGACGCCGAGCGCGAGCCCGGGTCCATATGACCGATGGAACGTTCGCCAAGGAACGATGCGCGGCCACGGATGGCCTGCATGGGCGTGGTGCGATCGGCCGCTTGCACAGCCTCGGCCGCGATTGCCTTGGCATCACCGCCTCCCGCGAGAACCGCGTGCACCGGCACCAGGACATCGAGCAGCGTCTTCTGTCCTGCCTCCGAACGGCCGCGCGCCTTGACGGCCTCGATTGCCTTCTCCGTCGCCGCGACCAGATCGGTCCGGCTCGGCTGCTCCGGAAGGGCCTTGCCCAGTTCCATGAAGAAAGTTCCGACCAACGGCCCCGACGCACCGCCGACCTTCATCACCAATGTCATTCCGATCGCCTTCAGCATTTCGGGGAGCGACTTGTCAGCAAGGCCCGGCAATGCGGCGAGCACCGCCTCGAAACCGCGTTTCATGTTCAGCCCGTGATCCCCATCGCCAATCGCCTGGTCGAGGCTCGTCAACTCGTCCGCATGCTCGATCACCGACGCCGCCAGCGCTCGAACCAATCTTTCCCTGGCTACCCGATCAAGGCTCATGCCGCTACCCTCCAGCCCTTCGCATCGAAAAACAGCGGTTTATTCAAACGCAGCGACACGACGTCTCCGGCGCCAAAACCCGCCTCGGGATCCGCCAGGGTCACGACCGGTCGACCCGCGAGATCGAGATGAAGGTGGCTCTGGTCGCCGAGATGCTCGACCCGCTTGACGGTTGCCGATATGTCGCCGCCGCCGCGCGCAATCGTCAGGTGCTCGGTCCGCGCGCCAATCGTCTCGACGCCGACGGGCGCCCCCGCGAACAGCGCCGCCGGCAGCAGATTGATCGTCGGCTGGCCCAACCTTGCTGCGACATGCGCGTTGATTGGGTTCTCGTAGATTTCCCGCGGCGTGCCGATCTGCATCAGCCGCCCGCCTTCGATCACGCCGATGCGCGAGGCCATGGTCATCGCCTCGGTCTGATCGTGGGTGACATAGAGGATCGTCGCGCCGAGATCGACCTGGATCCGCTTGAGCTCGAGGCGGAGCTCGCCGCGAAGCTTGGCATCCAGCGAGGAGAGCGGCTCGTCCATCAGATAGATCGAGGGCGAGCGGACCAGCGCCCGGCCGATCGCGACCCGCTGCATCTGGCCGCCTGACAGCTGCGTCGCCTTGTTGTCCAGCTTGGTCTCGATATGAAGCAGGCGCGCCACCTCCTGCACCTTCGCGCGGATATCGGCTTCGGGCACGCGGCGGGTCGGCGCACGCAACGCGAAGGCCATGTTCTCGAACACGGTGAGGTGTGGATACAGCGAATATTGCTGGAAGACGAAGGCAACATCGCGGTCCGCCGGCGCATCGCCGGTCACGCTGCGCCCGTCGATGCGGATCGAGCCAGAATCCGGCTGCTCCAATCCGGCGATCAAGCGCAATGCGGTGGTCTTGCCGGCACCGGTCGGCCCGAGCAATGCCACGAACTCACCGTCGCCGACGGTCAGCGATAGATCACTCAAGGCTTGAGTCTTGCCGAAGGCCTTGGAGACGGCATTGATCTCGACCTCAGCCATGCGCGCCTCCCTCATGCAGCGCGGTGCGGATCGCCCGGCCGGATGCCTTGTCGAAGATCGACAGCGTATCGGGCCGGAAATCGAGCCCGACAGTCTCGCCGGTCCGAAACGATTTGCTGCTGGGTGAGCGGGCCTTGAGCGCGCCGTAGTGCGTCGTCACGGTCACGATCTGCGTCGTGCCCAGATATTCAGTGCCATAGACCTCGCCGCGCACCATGCCACGATCGGTAAAACGCACATGCTCGGGCCGTACCCCGAGCACGAGCTCGCTTTCCGCCATGGCCTCCCGCGCCGCAGGAATTGCGACGTCACGCTCGCCGAGCCGGATCGCCTCTTCACCGGTCTGCAGGCCGCCACGGAACGGCAGGAAATTCATGGGCGGCGAGCCGATGAAGTCGGCGACGAACAGCGAAGCCGGCCGGTCATAAATGTCGCGCGGGCTCGCCACCTGCTCGACGACGCCGTTGTTCATCACCGCGATCCTGTCGGCCATCGCCATGGCCTCGAGCTGGTCATGGGTGACATAGACAGTCGTCGCGCCCAGCCGGTCATGCAGGGCCCGCAATTCATGAATCATGGCGTCCCGCATCTC
Organism: Bradyrhizobium genosp. SA-4 str. CB756; assembly: GCF_000473125.1. Lineage (NCBI taxonomy): Bacteria > Pseudomonadati > Pseudomonadota > Alphaproteobacteria > Hyphomicrobiales > Nitrobacteraceae > Bradyrhizobium > Bradyrhizobium genosp. SA-4. Next base: position 4,175,061 of record NZ_KI421499.1, read on the forward strand.
GGTATCGAGCGCGCCGAGCGGCTCGTCCATCAGAAAACACTTTGGCTTGCGCACGATCGCCCGGCCCAGCGCAACACGCTGCCGGTCGCCGCCGGCAAGGCCGGAGACGGAGCGGTCGAGAAGGTGCGAGATCCGCAGGATGCGCGCAGCCTCGACGACCCGTCGATCACGCTCGGCCGCGCCGACGCCCTCGCATTTCAGGGGAAAGCCGATGTTGCGCCGGACATTCATGTGCGGATAGAGCGCGAAGAGCTGGAACACGAAGGCGATGTCGCGCGCCGATGCGCGGTTCATCGTCACGTCCTCGCCATCGAGCCGGATCGTGCCCGCCGTCGGCAGCTCCAGGCCGGCGATCATGCGGAGCGTCGTGGTCTTGCCGCAGCCGGACGGTCCGAGCAAGCAAAGGAACTGGCCGTCCTCCACCGTGAAGCTGGCGGACCTGACCGCATGAAACGCACCGAAGGATTTGTCGAGCGCCTCGACCTTGATCTGTGCCATCGCGCGCTACTCCCGGACCTTGGACACGATGGTGAACATCACCGTGCCGAACAGGGTCGTCGCAAACGACCAGGAGTACAGTGTCAGAGACAATGGCTGCATCAGCATCACGACGCCGGCGGCGATGATCGTCGTCGCGATGGCTTCGAGCGGGCCGCGGCGCAGAAGGCGGTCCGCAAGACCGCGACGCGCAATGGATGGAGTGGCGTCGATGCTCATTTGCGGACAGCTCCAAAAGTGATGCCGCGCAGCAGATGCTTGCGAAGCAAGACCGTGAACACCACGATCGGCACCAGGAACAGCGTCGTGCCGGCGGCCACTGCGGGCCAGTCTTGCCCACCCTCGCCGATGATGATCGGAATGAACGGCGGCGCCGTCTGTGCGTTACCCGAGGTGAGAAGCACCGCGAAGGCGTATTCGTTCCAGGCGAAGATCAGGCAGAAGATTGCGGTTGCCGCGATTCCCGTGGTGGCCTGCGGCAGCACCACCTTCACGAACGCCTGGAAGCGGGTGTATCCGTCGATCATCGCGGCCTCTTCGTACTCACGCGGGATTTCGTCGATGAATCCCTTGAGCAGCCAGACCGCCAGCGAGACATTGACCGAGGTGTAGAGCAGGATCATCCCGAGCCTGGTGTCCGACAAGCCGATGGTGCGGTACATCAGATAGATCGGGATCGCGACCGCGATCGGCGGCATCATCCGGGTCGACAGGATGAAGAACAGCAGGTCATCTTTCAGCGGCACGCGGAACCGGGAGAAGCCGTAGGCCGAGAGAGTACCCAAGGCAACGGCGAGCACGGTCGAACCAAACGCAATGATCAACGAATTGACGAAGCGCGGCACATAGTTCGAGGGACCGGCGACGACCATGTTGCGGCTGCGCGCGATGTCATCGCACAGGCCTTGCGGCGGCCCCAGCGAACGGATGAATTCCGGCGTCTGGCGCGAGCGGGTCGTAAACAGGTTGCAGAAGCCTTCGAGCGACGGCTTGAACATCACCTTCGGCGGATAGGAGATCGCATCGTCAGGCGACTTGAATGCGGTGAGCATGATCCAGACCAGCGGGATCATGGTGATGATCGCGTAGAGCACGACGAGCGAGCCGGCAAAGCGCCGCGTCGTGGCAGACGGCTCGACGACTGAATGGGCCGTGGTGGCTGATGTCATCGGCTTTTCACCTTGTTCAGCGCCTTCACATAGATGTTGGCGAGTCCGAAGACCGTCACGAACAGGATGATCGCGAAGGCCGAGGAATAGCCGGTGCGCCAGCTCTCGAACGCCGCCCGCTTGAGCGTGATCGAGGCGACTTCCGTGGTCGATCCCGGCCCGCCGCCGGTGAGCAGATTGACCATGTCGAACATCTTGAAATTCTCGATCCCGCGGAAGAGCACGGCCAGCATGATGAACGGCAGCGCCATCGGCAGCGTGATCGACCAGAACTGCCGCCATTTCGACGCGCGGTCGACCTCGGCCGCTTCGTAGATGTAATCGGGGATCGAACGCAGGCCGGCGAGACAAATCAGCATCACATACGGCGTCCACATCCACGCATCGACGATGACGATGGCCCAGGGGCTCAGCGTGACGTCGCCCAGCATCTGGAAGGACGAGGCTGCGCGGCCGGTGAAGAAGGCGACGACGTAATTGAACAGGCCGATCTGGGGCTGGTACAGGAAGGTCCAGAAATTGCCAACGACGGCCGGCGAGAGCATCATCGGCAGCAGGATGATCGTGGTCCAGATGCCGTGGCCGCGGAATTTCTTGTCGATGAGGTAGGCCAGGCCGAATCCGAGGACGGTCTCGATTACCACCGTCCAGATCACGAAATGCGCGGTCACCTGCATCGCCGCCCAGATGTCAGGATCGGTCAGGATCGACTGGTACCAGTCAGCGCCCAGCCAGATCGTCGGCACGTTGGCCCTGTTCGCGCGGTAGTTCGTGAACGACAGATAGATCGTCCAGAGCAGCGGGAAGATGTTGATCGCCAGCAGCAGCACGATCGTCGGCGTGATGAAGAGCCAGGCAAGCGTCCTGTCCGACAGGCCCCGGATGCGGCGCGCCACGCCTGGCCGGACCATGACGGCCCGATAGGTGATCCGCGAAGAGGCACTCAATTCGTTCATTGCGTGAACCGATCCTGGCACCCGGCGTCGACACTGCGACGAATTCCGGTCATCTCGAAGGAAACCCGGAGCGCGAGCGCACGCGCTCCGGGCAGCTTTGCATCAGAACTTCTTGCCTTCTTCCTTGAAGATCGCCTTCCAGTCCTTCACCAGACCGTCGAGCGCTTCCTGCGCGGTGCCCTTGTCGGCCACCACATAGTCATGCACGCGCTTCTGCTCGGCTTGGAGCAGCTGGGCGTAGGAGGGCTCGGCCCAGAAGTCGACGACCATTCCCATCGACTGCAGGAACTCCTTGGCGAAGGGCGCGCTGTTCGGGAAGCTCGGGTCGTTCAGCACGGACTTGGCGCAGGAATAGCCGCCGAGCGCCCACCACTTCTTCTGGACGTCGCCGCCGGAGAACCACTTGATGTATTGCAGCGCCTCGGCCTGGTTCTTGGAGTAGGAGACCACCGAGATGCCCTGTCCGCCGAGCTGCGTCGCTTGCGCGGCGGGACCGGCCGGGTTGACGAAGAAACCGATCTTGTCGCCGCCGACATTCGGATCCTTGTAGAGGCCTGGGAAAAACGCGAAGAAATTCATCTGCAGCGCGACCTGGCCGGACTTGAAGGCATCAAGCCCTTCCGACATGTAGGAGTTGGAGGCGCCGGGCGGCGTGCAGCACTTGTAGAGCTCCTTGTAGGCCTCGAGCCCCTTCACCGCGCTGGCCGAGTTCACGAACCCATCCATCGCATAGGGCTTCTTCGGATCATCGTATTTGAAGCCGTAGTCGTAGAGGTAGTTCGAGACGCCCATGGTGATGCCTTCCGAGCCGCGCTCGGTATAGATCGAGGCGCCGTAGACCTTCTTGCCGTCGATCTCGCGGCCCTGGAAGAATTGCGCGATCTCCTTGAGCTCATCGAGCGTCTTCGGCACGCCGATCTCGCGGCCGTACTTGGCCTTGAAGTCCTTCTGCACGTCCGGCCGCGCGAACCAGTCCTTGCGATAGGTCCAGCCCACCGCATCGCCCATCGCCGGCAGCGCCCAGTAGTTCGGTGTGTTCTTCGGCCACTCGGAATAGCCGACCACCGTGGCCGGCATGTAGTCGTCCATGCTGATTCCTTCCTTCTTGAAGAAATCGTTGAGCTTGACGTACTGGCCGTTCTCCGCGGCGCCGCCGATCCATTGTGAATCGCCGATGATGAGGTCGCACAGCGAGCCGTGCGAATTGAGTTCGTTCAGGAAGCGATCGGCGTAATTGGTCCACGGCACGAATTCGAACTTCATGCCGATACCCGATTTGGCGGTGAAGTCCTTCGACAATTCGACCAGCGCGTTGGCGGGATCCCATGCGGCCCAGCACAGCGTGATAGTCTTGCCTTGCGCCTGCGCGGGCGTGGTGCCCGCTCCGACGCCGAACGCGGCGCCAACAGCCCCGCATGCCACTACAAGCGTCTTCATCGTTCGTTTCATTGCACGTTCCCTCCGAGTGGGCCGGCCATCGACATGGCGCGGCTTTCCTACCCGCTCGAGTGCTTCGAGCAGAGCGACACAGTCCATGACGAGCTGAACAACTAAACTGGCGTTTCCTCGCGCCGCCCGGATTCTATAGATCCGGCAGGCTCGATTTGTTTAGTAATGCACCATTTACTAAACATTGCAAGCGCAGTTTGCTGGTCGTCCGCTCGGCCGATTGCAATTTTCTCGTCACGAGCTGATCGCTGTTGCGGACAAGCCGGCGCGCCGACGGAGCAAGGGCGATCACCAGGTCCAGGTGATGGTCGCGAGCATGATTGCTCTGGATGAATGGCATCGACCCGTGAGCAACGGTTGGAGTAAGCGCTCGACTTACGGCCCGCATTGGTCTGCCCAAGCGCAGCGTTTATTCGCGGTCAAACGTGCTGTATAACGCCTGCAAGGAGGGATCGCGATGAAGGCTTTCATCCTTGCCTGTATTGCGACGATCGTCATCGCAGTGGTTGGAGCTGCCGCGCTCAATAGCGTACAGGAACCCGTCGCTGAGGCCTTTGCGACGACGGGCGTACGTCTTTAGGCAACGCTCCGTCAGCTCTATTCGGCTGCGGACGTAGCATGGCGAGGCTGCGGCCGAGAATCGTTCGGATCGCTCCGTGCCAACTCCTGGTCGAGCCACAGGCTATGGTGCTCGCGCGCCCAGTTGACATCGACCTCGCCTGATCCCATCGCCTCGAAGGCACCTTCCATCCCGATCGTGCCGATGTAGATGTGAGCGAGCATCGCGGCGATAAACAGCACGGCCACGACGGAGTGAACGATCTGGGCAATCTGCATGCCCTCGATTCCCGTCAGGTAGAACGGGAACATGAGCAGATACCCGGTCGCAGCGACGAGGCCACCGCCGATCACGACGATCCAGTAGATCCCCTTTTGACCCGCATTGAAGCGGCGAGCCGGCGGATGATCGTGACCGATCAGGCCGCCTCCGCGCTTGATCCACTCCACATCCACCTTGCTCGGGATATTGCCGCCGATCCACATCAGAAAGATCAGCACGACGCCGATCGTGAAGGGAAAGCTCAGGTAGTTGTGCGCGAATTTCGCCCATTGCGACCATTCCGAGAAGGCGTCAAACCCAATCAGCGGAAGCAGCAGCGGCCGACCGAACGTGATGTTCAATCCCGAGATCGCCAGGATGATGAAGCAGGTCGCAGTCATCCAGTGCACGAAACGCTCAAATGTGTTGAATCGCACGATGGTGCGGCCCGATCGTCCGCTTTCGAGACGGACCATGCCGCGCGTCAGATAGAAGATCACCAGCACCGCCAGCATGCCGAGCATGGCAACGCCGCCGATCCACCGCAGCGCGACGTTGCGGAATTCGCGCCACTCGCGGCCAGCCGGTTGCATCAGCACGCTGGAGCGCTGGTCGGGAATGCTGACGCGCCCCTGGATCCGGTCCATCTCCTGCAGCAATTGGCGCTCGTTGACCGAGCTCGCCGTCGGGTTGACCTGCTGGGCCGCTGACGGCGCCGGAACTGCCATGACCAACAGAAGCAACGCCCACGCGCCGATGGCTGGTCGAATGAACCTTGCAAATGAGGACATCTGCTCCTCCCGGCATTTGTGCCACGGCGCGTGGCGCCTTCAGGACTCGATTGTTTCGCGATAGGCGGTCTTCCAGCCCCACGCGCCTGAGCCATAGCCACGCTTCAGCACGCGCTCCTTGTAGATCTGGGCGATGATCTCGCCGTCGCCGGCGAGCAGCGACTTGGTCGAACACATCTCGGCACACAGCGGCAGCTTGCCCTCGGCCAGGCGGTTCGCACCGTATTTTTCGTATTCCTCCTTGCTGCCATCGGCCTCGGGGCCGCCGGCGCAATAGGTGCATTTGTCCATCTTGCCGCGCGAGCCGAAATTACCAACCTTCGGATATTGCGGCGCGCCAAACGGACAGGCGTAGAAGCAGTAGCCGCAGCCGATGCAGAGATCCTTGGAGTGCAGGACTACGCCATCGGCGGTGGTATAGAAACAGTTCACCGGGCACACTGCAGCGCACGGCGCATCCGTGCAGTGCATGCAAGCCATCGAGACCGATCGTTCGCCCGGCTTACCATCGGCGATGGTGACGACCCGGCGGCGGTTGATACCCCAGGGGACCTCGTGCTCGTTCTTGCAGGCCGTGACGCAGGCGTTGCACTCGATGCAACGGTCGGCGTCGCAGAGAAACTTCATACGTGCCATCGTCGTTGCTCCCTATGCCGCCGCGATCTGGCAGAGAGTGACCTTGGTCTCCTGCATGTTCGTCGCGGGATCGTATCCGTAGGTGGTGATCGTGTTGGCGCTTTCACCGAGCACGATCGGGTCGGTGCCCTTCGGGTAGTTGCCGCGGAGATCCTTGCCCGCAAGCCAGCCACCGAAGTGGAAGGGCATCCAGGCGACCCCCTTGCCCACCCGCTCGGTGACGAGTGCCTTCATCCTTGCCCGTGAATTGTTCTCGGCACCGGTGACCCAGACCCAGGCACCATCCTTGACGCCGCGGTCGGCGGCGTCGGTAGGATTGATCTCGATGAACATGTCCTGCTGCAATTCGGCGAGCCACGGGTTGGTCCGGGTCTCCTCGCCGCCGCCCTCATATTCGACCAGGCGGCCGGACGACAGGATGAGTGGGAACTGTTTCGCAATTCCCTTCTCCACTGCAGCCTTTTGCACGGAGAAGCCAATATTCGGCACCCGGAACTGCTTGGCATCGGGCAGCGTCGGATATTTGGCAACGAGATCGACGCGCGGCGTGTAAATCGGCTCGCGGTGGACCGGGATCGGATCGGGCAAGCCGAATGCATTCATGCGCGCCTTGCCGTTGCCGTAGGGGACGCAGCCGTGCGCCAGCGCGACGCGCTGGATGCCGCCCGACAGGTCGAGCGACCACGACACCGCGTCCGGAGTTGCGGGGTTGACCTTGTTGATCACGGCCATTTCCGCTTCGGTGAGCTCGGTATCCCAGCCGAGCTTCTTCAGGCTGGCGAGCGTGAATTCCGGGTAGCCGTCCTGGATGGCCGACCCTAGCGAGTACGAGCCATCCGCGAGCAGGCTGACCTTACGCGTCGTGCCGTCCGGCAGCTTCTCCTCGCGCTCGATGCCAAACCGCGGCCGGAACGTGCCGCCGCCATCCATTACATGCAGATTGGTATTGTAGAGCAGCGGCGTGCCGGGATGCTTGACCTCCGGTGATCCCCAGCACGGCCAGGGCAGGCCGTAATAATCGCCCCCGACCTCGGGATCGTCCTTGGGTGCCCGCATGGTCAGCATGTCGAACTTGGCTTGGTTCTTCATGTGCGCCTTGAGGCGCTCGGGCGATTGCCCGCAATAGCCGGTCGACCAGCTGCCGCGGTTCATCTCGCGAAGTACATCCTCTGCTTCAGGAAGATTGTTCTCGACCTTGATCTTCTTGAACATTTGGTCGGCGAAGCCGAACTTCTTCGCCAAGAGGTAGATGATTTCGAGATCATCCTTCGACTCGAAGATCGGCTTCACGATCTGCTCGCCCCATTGCAGCGAGCGGTTGGAGGCGACGCGCGAGCCCTTGCACTCGAATTGCGTGGCGACCGGAAGAATATAGACTCCATCCTTGCGTCCCGCCTCGACTGCGAGCGAGGCCCAGGTCGTCGGATGCGGATCGGCGATGACGAGCAGCTCGAGCGCCTTCAGGCCATTAAGAGATTCAGGGATACGGGTGATGCTGTTGGAGGCGTGTCCCTGCACGAATACCGCCTTCACACTGTCCTTCTGCGCGATCTGATCCTTCGGCAGCGTCACCGCCTCGAACCAGCGGGTCAGCGGAATGCCGGGGGCTTCCATGATCTGCTTGGAGTCGAAGCGAGACTTCAGGAAGTCATAATCGACCTCCCAAACCCGCGACCAGTGCTTCCAAGCGCCCTCGGCGAGGCCGTAGTAGAACGGCAGCGTGACGATATCGAGCCCGACGTCGGTCGCGCCCTGCACGTTATCGTGGCCACGGAAAATATTGGCTCCCATGCCCGCTCCGCCGACATTTCCGGTCATCAGCAGCAGGATGCAACTGGCGCGCACATTAGCGGTGCCCACGGTCTTCTGGGTCTGGCCCATGGCCCAGATCAGCGTGGCCGGCTTCTCGGTGGCAAACATCTTGGCGACGCGCTTGAGCTGCTCGCCGGGAATGCCGGTGACACGCTCGACTTCGTCCGGAGTCCACTTCTCCACTTCCTTGCGGAGATCGTCGAACCCGTAGACGCGCTGCCGGATGAATTCCTTGTCTTCCCAGCCGTTCTGGAGGATGTGCCACATCATGCCGTAGAGCACCGGGATGTCGGTGCCCGGCCGCATCCGCACATATTCGGTCGCGTGCGCGGCCGTGCGCGTCAGGCGCGGGTCGATGACGACGAAGTTGGCCTTTTGCAGTTCCTTTCCCTCAAGCAGGTGCTGAAGCGAGACCGGATGCGCCTCTGCCGGATTGCCGCCCAGGATGACCTGCGTCTTCGCATTACGGATATCATTGTAGCTGTTGGTCATCGCGCCGTAGCCCCAGGTATTGGCGACGCCGGTGACGGTGGTCGAATGGCAGATGCGAGCCTGGTGATCGGTATTGTTGGTTCCCCAGAATGCGCCGAGCTTGCGGAACAGGTAAGCGCCTTCGTTCGTCATCTTGGCCGAGCCGAGCCAATAGACGGAATCGGGGCCCGACTTCTCACGTACAGCTTGAAGTTTGTCGCCGATCTCGTTGATCGCGGTGTCCCAGGACACGCGGGTCCACTGCCCGTCTACCAGCTTCATCGGGTAGCGCAGCCGTCGCTCGCTGTGCACGAGCTCGCGCACGGAGGCGCCCTTGGCGCAATGCGATCCGCGATTGATCGGGGAATCCCAGCTCGGCTCCTGGCCGATCCATACCCCGTTCAGGACCTCAGCCGTCACCGTGCACCCAACCGAGCAATGCGTGCAGACGCTCTTGCGGACGGTCGCGCCGGCAGTGAGCGGACCGGCCATCGCCGCCTCCGCCTTGCGCACGCCGCCGACCGGCAGCGTGCCGAGCACGGCGAGCGCGCCGCCGGCAAGACCGGATTTGCGCAAGAAGCTGCGGCGGTCGAGACCGCCGGCCTGCCCCGCAAGGGACACGGCAACGGAACCATGGCGCAAGGAACGCTCGTTTGTTCGCTTGATCAGCACGGTCAACCTCCCTTGGCCGGATAACGATTGACGCGATAGAAGGCCTTGATGTGATCGGTTTCCTTGTAGCGCGCCTTGCGCTTCTCATCGCTGGTCTCGCTATCAGCCTGCGCGGACCCGACCAGCGGTGCCGCGAGCGTCGCGCCGGCGCCGACCGTGCCGACGCCGACCTTGCGCAGGAAATCGCGACGCCCGACTGTGGTTTTCTCGTCTTCACTCATCGCATCTCTCCTGGACCTGCCGGTGCAGGTCAGTTGGCGAACGTGAATGCTTCCCTCTCGATCTCGATAAAGGCGCGGCCGAGCGCGCCGACCGCACGATAGAAGATGGCGCTCTCAGCGCGCTCGATGTCGGCGAACAGCTGCCCTATCCAGGACCCGACATGCTTGTCAAAGAACGCGCGCTGCGCCTCGAACGACGCCGGGAAGCGCCCTCCCGCGAAGCCCGCCATGATCTCGCACAGGATGGCGGCGTGATCTTCCGGCTCCGAATTATTCGCGGCGCGCTCGATTCCGGACGCGGCGAGATCGGCGCGCAGGCGCGACAGCGGCCGCTCGTTGAGGAATCCCGTCAGGTAGTAGGAGGCATAAGGCAACAGCTCGCCGCGGCCGAGACCGACGAACAGATCGAAATGTTCGCGCTCGACCTTGGCTGCGACTGCATTGGCGGCGGCTGCGGCCAGCCCGGCATGCGCGCACCCGAGCGGCGTCGCATCACCGTTCAATGCGGCCAGTTGATCGAGCAGCCTTCTAGACGGTGCCGAGGACAAGAGCGTCGCGAGCAGCAGATATTCTCGCGCACGCGCCGCATCGACGGGTTCAATCAGCTCTTCGGACACAAGCGGCTCGCTGTACAGATCAGGCCGCAAGTCCTGGCGCGATACACCGGTGGCCGCTTCGACCGCCATCACCCGTTGTGCTGGCACCTTGCTCCAGTTCGAAACGGAGGGTTGGCTGATGCCGATTTTGCGCGCGAGTCCTGCAACGCCGCCAGCGGCGCATATGGCTCGCTCAAGGCCATCATCACGCACGTGGACCTCCATCCAAGTCCCGGGTGCTGATTTTGCTTTCGCTACAAAGCGCTAGACCAAGCGTAGTCCCGGCCCAACGGAGGGTCAATCGCCTCCCATAGTCTGAGGCTATAGCCGTTCGTCGGAGCCTAGCGGGGTAGCGCTCCGCCATGCGTGCGGCGAGGACTCGACGGCTGTTCGCCTCCAGTGCTTTCAGCCACCGTTAGTTGCGATGCAGCAGGAACAGGTGCGGGCGCGGCTTGTTCGACGACGATCTCAACACTCGATCTCTCGACCTGCTGCAATTCCGGCGAAGAATCCGTGACTTCAACCGGAGTCTCAGGCAGCATCTCGGCTGCCTTGCTGAGGCCGCCGAAGATTCTGTCCACGAACGCGGCCAGTTCTGCTTCCGAGCAATCCAGCGGGCCAAAGCCCGGCATTGCGGTCGGATCGTTGAAGTCCCAGGCGTTTTCCGCAAGCCCGACGAAGTCGCGAATGGCGGGATCGGCACTCCAGGCGCGACGAAGCGCCGCACGCGTCAGCTCCTGCGGAATCCCCGTGCGCAGGAATTGCCTGATGTCCGTTACGGACGTGATCGAGTCGATCGAAGGCAGGCTCGAAAGGTCAAACTCTGCTTCGTCGTTTTTCACGGCAGGCGGTGGTGCCGACTGCATGTCGTCGGGCATAGCCGGATCGGGTTGCCGAGCGTTCGCCTTTGCTTCCTGCTTGCGACGGGACCAGCGCGCCAGGAACTTATCCTCACTCATTCGTGTCCGCCTTTTTGCTGCCGGCTCGCCAGCGCTTCCGGATCGGCCTGCCGCCGCTTGCGTTTGAAGAATTCCCTTTCGACGTGGTGCTCGGCAACGACGCTTTCAATCTGCTCACGCAGCGCTTCCGGCATGGGGACGGCCTCGACCAGGTTCGCGCCGGACTCCGTGAACGCCTCGCCTTCCGCAGGATCGGCGGTGGCGGCAGCCACCGAATAGGGCCAAGCGCCCTCCGCAGGCGTCAACACGGTCCAGATGCTCGGGCTACCCGAAGCGAGATTGTCGCGATAGCGCGCCGTCTCGGAACTGTAGAGATCGACCGTAGCACTGCCGGCATAGAACAGCGTTCTGCCGCTCTCTTCGCGCAGAACCGTCCAGGGCCTTGTGTCCGGCTCGTCCGGCAGCACGGCGACGGCGCGCCAGACAAAGTCAGTCCAGGGCGAGTCCGCCTTGTACCGCTCGACCACGATGCCGACGGGGATGCACATTAGCGGCAGCACGGCCGGGCTCACGTCACCATCTCCAGGTGCTTGATCGGCAGCCCCGTCAGCAAATTCTGCGGCTTCATCCGGAGCTGCTGATCGGAGTTCATCGACAGAATGAGATAGACCGGCTCGCCCTGCATCTCGTCCGCGACTGCACTCGTATCTGCAAACGTCAGGCTGAACAGTGCAAGCACACGGCCGGCGCTGCGGTCGTCGAGTTGTTCACCATGCCAGAGACGGTCGCCGAGCCTGGTCGCATCGGGGTCGAGCCCAACATACCAGGTGAGCCGCGCATCACGCAGTTCGCGCAGCGGCTCAATATCGACGTCAATCCCGAGCAGATGTGAGATCCAGCGCGCCATCGCACGCGCCAACGCCCTCGGCCCGCGCCCGCCCGCGGTGAGCTCGAAAGCCATGTCGAAATGGTCGCTTCGGTGCCAGTAGTCGTCGGCATTGCCCTCGCTCAGGACGTCCAGCTCGGCATCGGTCACGGCCCCGAGCATCGACATCAGGGAGAGCACCGGGGTCGGGCTCCGCCCACCGACGACCTCCTCGTCGCCGAGCAGCAGGGCCCGTTCTTGCGGCAGGATGCGCTGCTGGCGGAAGAATAGCTCAGCTGCGCGCAGCACGAACGGGTCATCGCAGCCATCCAGCGCATTGCGCAGGATGACATGCACGAGTTGATTGACGAACAGCGGCGGCAAACCGTTCGTCCCCGACCGGACGGCTGCAAGATAGGCGGCTTCCAGGGTCCGATGTCTCACCAGGAGATCGCGAACGGCAAGCACGAGCCGCCAGTTCTCCCGGGCATCCGCGTCAACGATCGCTGCGATTTCATCCACACTGACCGCCCGGCGGGGAGCAACAAGCAACTCGCGGTGCAGGCGCCGCTCGACCGGGCATGCGTCGTCCGGCGGAATCAGCTCGGGCCGGACGAAATAGGCCTTCAGGAACTCGTCGGTGACGCAAAGCCCGCCGCCCGCCTCGCGGTCGAGCAGATGATGGCCGCATGCGATCCAGAAATCATTCATCGAATCTGCGGCTCCTGGCCCATATCGGCAAGCCTGACATTGCTGTCAGGTTCGACGTCATCCTCGGCTTCCATGAACGAGAACGCCTTGCCGTGCCCCTGTCCCTGCCGCAGCTGCAGCCTGCGGAACGACTCGCGGATTTCGCCGTCGCTCACCGAGCGGTGGACGGCAATGAGCGAACTGATCGGATGCGTGCAGAGCGACTGCACAAAGACGACCTCTTCTTCGGCGGCCGTCCGCGCGGTTGCCGGATCCGGCGCGCTGAAACGATCGATGAATTGCCCGGCGAGGAGCTCGATCAGCGCCCGGCAGTCGCTTTCCGTTGCCGGCACGATCTGCGCCAACGTCGACCAGCCCCAGGATTGCACCCCGAGGAGGCCGCTGCGAAACGCCGCGCGCGCCTTGCCGCTCAAAGTCGCCGGATCCTGGTCGCAGAAGCGGAACGCGCCGGAGACGACCCATTCGCCGGGCTCTGCCGCCGCGTCGAACACGAAGGTGTCGGAGGGATCGAGCGCTATGGCGCGCAGCAGTTTCAGGGCTCTTGTCACATCCTTGGCCCTCCGAGTTTCGGATCGAGCCAGGATGGTGCGGCGAGCGCTTTGACGAGCTCGCTCCGCTCAACCCTGCCGGTACCGACGTGACGCGCGAGGAGGTCGCCGCCCTCGTCGATCCTCACGACGGTGCGCCGCTCATGGGGAACCCGGCTGAGATAGTCGCGTGCGACGCTGTCAAAGCCATCGACCTGCCAACGATCGATCACCCGCATCAGGTGCCGTGCAAAACTCTCGGTCACCTGGTCGGCGCCCGCTTCGCCGAACCCCTCCTCATCCAGCGCGGACGCGAGCGGACGAACGCCGGGTCCCTGATCGGCCATGGCGACGGTCCGGATCATGGCGCCAAACACCAGCCATGCGGGCCGCTCAGTCTCGCGCGCGGACGATGGCCACCCCATCCGCCCTCCTCCGACGAGCCCGCCGTCGATCTCGACGGAGCCAGGCCAACCGATCACAACCGTCTTGTTAGGCGGCGCATAGGCGCGAAGAGCGTCGGTGAGCGCGACCATGCCGGCGTAGAAGGCGCGCCGCGCGGTGCTCAAGTTTTCGCCGGGCTCGAGCACCACGGCGAATTCGGCGAGATCGAACCGCCCGACACACACCAATGTGCCGGCGCCGTGCTTGGGTGCAATGCGGCAAGCATGGGCAAAGGCGTCTCCGCTCTCGCGCAACCGGACGAGCGTGAAGGGCGGCGGCAGATGGATCGGTTCCGCCAGGGAAACGTGGCTGGTTGGGGTCGACCGCAAGGCCGTCCTCCACTTTCCTTTTCTTCCCGATAGTGAAAATCTATACGAGGTGCAGGAACGGCGCGAGTCCGTAAGTCGGCGCCGCACTGACGGAGGGATTCACCTGGACCAGCCAGCGAAGACCGTCCTGATCTGCTCGTGCGAAGACACGATGCGTCTTGACACGGCTGCGATCCAGCGGGGATGCCCCAACTGCGAGATCAGAAGCTTTCGCCATCTCTGCGGCGCGGAGCTCGATCATTTCCGCAAGGCGGCAAAGGCGGATGGTCCGCTGACGGTCGCCTGCACGCAGCAGGCTGCCCAGTTCACCGAAGAGGCCGGCGACCTCCCCAACGGGATCACTTTCGTCAACATCCGCGAGACGGCGGGCTGGTCGCACGACGGCGCCAATGCGGGTGCGAAGATGGCCGCTCTGCTGGCGGCCGCCGCGATTCCCGCACCCGACTATCCGCTGGTCACATTGTCGAGCGACGGCATCGTCCTGATCTATGGACGCGACGAGGCCGCGATCGAAGCCGGGCGGCTGCTCGCAGACCATCTCGATGTCACGGTGATGCTCAGGCAGCCGACAGACGTTACGCCGCCTCCCGCGGCAGTGTTTCCGATCGTAACAGGCACGATCCGCAACGCGCGGGGACATTTTGGTGCCTTCGAGCTCACGATCGACGACTACGCACGACCGCGCCCCTCTTCGCGCGACCACTTCGTATTCGAGGCCCGGCGCAACGGGGCGACCTCGCGTTGCGATCTGGTGCTCGACCTCTCCGGCGAGCCACCGCTATTTGCCGCGCACGACCTGCGGGACGGCTATCTCCGCGCCGATCCGAGAGATCCCGCGGCGGTGCTGCGCGCGGTGCTTGCCGCTCGCGATCTCGTCGGAAGTTTCGACAAGCCGAGATATATCGACTTCACACCCAGCCTCTGCGCGCATTCGCGCTCGAAGCTGACCGGATGCCATCGCTGCCTTGACTTATGCCCTACCGGCGCGATTGCGCCGGACGGCGACCATGTCGCGGTCAATGCAGAAGTCTGCGCAGGTTGTGGGCAATGCGCGGCCGCCTGCCCCACAGGAGCTGCATCCTACGCGCTGCCGCCCGCAGACACCCAATTGCAGATCCTTCGCGCCATGTTGCTCGCCTATCGCGAGGCCGGCGGCACCCATCCGGTGCTGCTGCTGCACGACAGCCAGCACGGCACGCCGCTGATCGATGCGCTCGCCCGTCATGGCGACGGATTGCCGGCCAACGTGCTTCCCTTCGCCGTCAACGAGTTGACGCAGGTCGGCCTGGAGGCCGTTATCGGCGCATTCGCGTATGGCGCGGCGGCAGTGCGGTTCCTCCTACGCGCCAAGCCGCGACACGGCGTGTCCGGACTTTTGCAGACGATCATCATGGCCGAGACCATCCTTGCCGGGCTCGGATTTGACGGCCGCCGCGTGGCCACGATCGAAACCGACGATCCCGACACCCTGGCTGACCAACTGACGGGGATGGGTTCCCTCGCCGGTCTCGAGAATCCAGCGACTTTCCGGACAGTCGGTAAGCGGGGCGATCTGCTCCGCTTTGGCCTGAGTGAATTGCATCGTCTCGCGCCAAAGCCGGTCGACGTGATCGCCTTGCCCGAGGGTGCACCGATCGGTGCAATCACCGTTGACGCCGGCGGTTGCACGCTGTGCCTGTCGTGTGTTTCTGTCTGCCCGACCGGCGCGCTTCGCGCCGATCCTGAGCATCCCGTCCTCAAATTCGTGGAGGACGCCTGTGTGCAGTGCGGTCTGTGCGAGAGCACCTGTCCCGAGAAGGTCATCACGCTCACCCCGCAGATCGACTTCCGGACCAGGCGCGCGCCGGCGCGCGTGATCAAGGAAGAAGAACCGGCCCTTTGCGTTCGCTGCGGCACGCCTTTCGGCGTGAAGAGCACCATCGATCGGATCGCGACAAAGCTCGAGGGGCGCCATTGGATGTATCCCACCGGGGACCGCCGAACCGAAGCCTTGCGGATGTGCGCCGATTGTCGCGTCATTGTCATGAGCGAAGAGCAGTTCGATCCGATCCAGGACGTTCCGGAACGCGCACCACCACGGACGACGGATGACTATCTGCGTCAACGCGAGAAAAAGGAATAGCCGCATGCCTCGTTCCATGATGGGTGTTGCGACCTGCCTTGCCATCACGGCCCTTGCCGGCACGGCCGTCGAGGCCGCCGCCCTCACCAAGGTGGAAAAGGTCGCGCTCAAACGGGCGATCGTCGCCTGCAAGGCCGAGGCCAAGGGCAAGAAGATCAAGTGGCTGTCACGCCGGAAATACGTCAACCAATGTGTCGTGACGGCGCTCAAGGAACATCCCAGCATCGACGTCGCCCGCATGCTCAAGGAGAACCCGGAGCTAACAAACATGCCCGTGGAGCAATGGCCGGGGTATTAGAGCGTTGTTGCCAGCTATTTCGACGTCGCACGCGCCAGAAAGTCCGTGAGCGCGCGGCGGTCCTCGGCCGAACCGATGTGCTGCTCCGGCATCTTGGTGCCGGGTGTGTAGGCGTTCGGCCCGATCTCGAACAGTCTTGAGACGGTCTCCGGCGTCCAGACGATATCCATCGCCTTGAGCGCGTCGGAGAAGTGATAGCCCGGAAGCGAGGCGATCTTCCGGCCGAAGAGTCCCGCAAGCGTCGGTCCGGCACGCTGCACCTCAGCCTCCGACAATGTATGGCAGGCGACGCAGGCCCTGAAGATTTCGGCGCCGTGATCGCCGGCATAGGAAGCGAGCGGATCCACCGGTGTACCCAGTACGCTCGACCCGATCGCCGCTCCGGTCAGCGCATTCCAGCGCCTGATCTTGCCGTCGGCACCGCCAGTCAGGAGCGTCGTACCATCGGGCAAGAACGCAACCGACCAGACCGGCGCCCCGAACCCAGCGATCGTGCGCATCACGTTGCGCGCCTTGCGATCGACGATCGCGACGGTGCCGTCAATCGCCCCTGCGGCGATCAAAACACCGTCTTGCGAGATCGCCAGCGCCACGATCGGCCTGGCGCCAACCATGACCTCGCCGTTCACCTTGCCATCGGCGGTCATCATGCGCAGCTTGCCGTCTGCCGCACCGGTGAGGATTTCGCCATCGGGCGCGATGGCGAGCGCATTCAGCGGCGCCGGCATCGTAACGATCTCGGGGCTGCCGCCCGGCAGAGGCCAAATGCACACTGTCAGATCGTAGCCAACGCTCACCAGCGATTTTCCGTCGGGAGCAAAGGCCACGCCGTTCACACCTTGCGAGTGACCTTCCAAAACGCTCGTCCCACCGTCGGACAGCGATGAAATCCGCACGGTGTGGTCCCACGAGGCGGATGCCAGCTTCGATCCATCGGGTGAAACGGCGAGCCCGACAATGGGTCCCGTATGCCCGGCGACAACCAAATCTGGTTGCAGCCGGCCCGGCGTCCAGATAGCAATCTGGCCGTCCGCACCAGCCGTTGCCATTCGTCCATCGCCGAGGAAGGCAGCCGCATTCACCGCACCCGAATGGAAGCGAAGGACCTGCTCGGCGGACTCGGTTGCGAGGGACCATCGGATCGCGGCAGTGTCGAAGCTGCCCGACAAGATTGTCTTGCCGTCGGCTGAAACGGCGATCGCGCGAACAGGCCCGCCGTGCCCCGCCAATTGCGCCTGCGCAGGCAGCAGCGGGAGGAGCAGCGATGCCGTCAGAAGGGCGGTGGCGAGACGCAATGTCAAATCCATTGGCCGTCGGAGACAGTCACGGCGAAGCGCCCACCGTGCCATTCTGCCCGGCTTTCGCGCCACGGCCAAATGCCGGACGTCCGTCGATTCCGCCATCGATCGATGGCCGACAGGCTTGGCCTGTGGGCAAGAGCGCATCCATTTGATCCAGCTCAACGAGGGTAGCTCGTGTTGGGTTCCAGGTGCGACAAGCGGCGCCTTGAATGGCGATCTACGCGGTCGCAGTCTTCCCAAAGGCGCCTCACAGACCGAGGCCGGATATGCAAATACACCTGAAGGCCTATTTGCAGCTCATCTCGCGGTTGCGGCACTTTCGCGCGTTGCCGCCGCGAAATCGTGATCCCGGCACGCAGCACGCGTCGCCACTCCTGGTCTACGTCGTCGCAGTGTTAGCCCTCCTCCTGGCTGCCCTTGAAGTCGACGTCCACCGCGCGCGGCTTCAATCCGTGGGGCTGGTTGGCGACCCCATCGGGATTGCCCCGATTTTCATGAGTCCTTGAGCAGTGCTTGCGACAGTCGCGCCCCGGCCAGCCGCTTGGCGCGTCGAACCTGCTCGAAGGCATACGAGCCGACCAAGTCGTCCGGTTCGATCACTATCAGTTGAGACGCGCCGGCGCTGTTCTCACTGCGGTGTCTCCCTTGGAAACACAAGAGATCGATCTGCGAAATCTTCAACCGGCAATTTGTTTCGTTGCATTTGCATCTCTTGCAAAGGGGGCATCCCTGCTACCGATGTGCGACCCGCCGGTAATGGATGCGATGCCATATTCGCCGCAGCGACGAAAACGGCCAGCCCGGCCAGGCCAGAGATCATCAGAAGCTTCATGCGAACCTCCAGCGGTTCTACGAGAGTCGAAGCTCTGACTAGTGCAAGAGTCGAAATCCCCGTGTGAGATCCCTCACATCTCTCTTTCTCTTGATCATCGTTGCGCCGGCTGCCCTTCGCGCCAGTCAGGATCCGCTATAGCAGGATGCCCATACACTCTGCTCGATTGCGGCCGCCCCTAGTGGCGACGCAGATGGTCGGCGGCAACAAGCGTTCACTGCGTCCTGGCAAAGTTCCGCGTGCTCTGATTGCGCCCTCGCTAGAACTGGACGCCGCGCGTCAATGCACCATCGACAACGAGGTTCGTCCCGGTGATGAAGCTCGCCGCGCGGCTCGCGAGAAACACCACGGCGTTAGCCATTTCCTGCGGTGTCCCCATCCGTCCCGTCGGATTAAGCGCCAGCGCGGTCTTGTAGAGCTCTGGATTGTTGTCCTTGATCATGTTCCAAACCCCACCCTCGAAATAGGTGTTGCCCGGCGAGACCGAATTGGCGCGGATGCCCTTCCCCGCGAGCTGATTGGCGAGCCCTTGCGTGTAATGGATGATTGCCGCCTTGAAGGTGCCGTAGGGGCCGGCCGCGAAATCGACCTCGCGCCCGGAGACGCTTGATATCGTGACAATCGCGCCGGCCGCGCTCTTCTCCAGATACGGCATGGCCGCATTGACCAGCCGGACCGTGCCCATCATGTCGGTCGAAAATTCCTTCTGCCAGCTTTCGTCGTCCTGTCCGATCGCGAGCGCGCTGACATTGGCGACGACGACATCGATGCCGCCGAGCTTTGACGCCATATCGCCGACCCAGGTCTTTAGAACCGCCGCGTCGGCGACATCGACCGCACCGCCAAAGGCCGCCACGCCCTTGGCCTTGAGCGCGGCGACCGTGCTTTCGACCTCGGCCAGATTGCGCGAGCACACACCGACATCGGCGCCCTCGGCGGCAAATGTCTCGGCGATCGCGCGGCCGATTCCCTTGGTGCTTCCCGTGACGAGAACCTTGGCGCCCTTCAGTCCTAGATCCATGACCCGTCTCCTTTTCTTGATTCAGTAGTTGTGCGCAGCCACTTTGACCAATCCGCGATAGCTGTGCGGCATGCGCATCGACACCAGATCCTTTCGACGCACGACATTGGTTGGATAGACGCTGTCGAGGTTGGTGGTGTCGACCAGCGCAGTGGCAAGCCCCGTGCCGTCGGCCGCGATCGTTTCCTGCCGCGGGAACGCGAAAGTGTCGGGACCGAATACGCCGCTGAGCCCAGGATAGCCGCGTTCCGGATCGACGACATTAGCGAAGGCGAAGAACAAATTGTTTTCGCCGGCGCGAACGCGGAAATGGTGCCAATGGTGCGAATCCGGGCCGGTTGGAATCGGCTTTCGCTGTTCGACCCCCGTGCCCGCATGCGACGAACTGAAGCGCCCCTTGATCGCGGCAGGACACGCGACGATATCGCAGCCGCGAAGCGCCAGCACCCGGCCCGCCTCGGGAAACGAGGCGTCGTGACCGATCAATAGCCCGATGCGACCGATTGGCGTGTCGACAACCGTCCAACCGTCACCGGCCGTCGCCCAGCTTCGCTCGTCGGCGGTGAGATGCGTCTTGCGATAGACCGAGATGTCCCCATCCGGCGTAACGAGGCAAGCGCTGTTGTAGACTAGATCGCCGTCGCGCTCGGCGAGGCCATAGACAAGATAGAGGTCGAGCTCCTCTGCAAGCCTGCCAAGGCTGTCGGCCGCCGGTCCTGAAATCGGTTGCGCCCCTCGTGCGGGATCGGCAAGGCCCGTCAGGGCGAGCTCCGGGAAGACGACGAGCTCCGCGCCTTCTGCCCTGGCCTTGCGGGCGAGCACCGAGATTTTCTCGTGATTCTGGCTGATGTCGTCGCCTGGCGTAAATTGCGCGACGCTGACCCGCGACGTCTTGCCGGTCGGCCAGGGGTCGTGGCCATAGAGACCGAAGAAGTCGCGCGGATTCCAGCTGAACGTATCGGTTAGCAGCTCCGGATAGAGCTCGGGCCGCCGCTGCGCGAAGACGGCCTCCCCAAGCACGCGGCGCGCGCGTGCGGCGTCGAGATCGATCTCCGACAGCAGCACCCCATCGCCCTTGTCGAGCACCGCCGTCACCTGCCCGTCCGGTGCGATCACGCAGCTGCCGCCACTGAACTGCACCGTGCGTTCAAGCCCCCATCGATTGCTCTCGATGACGTAGCAGCCGTTCTCGAAGGCGCGGCTGATCCAGTAAGGCGCCGGCGTGCGCTCCGCCAGCCAATTCGAGATGTGGCAGATAACATCCGCGCCGCCGAGCGCCATCAGCCGCGCGGTCTCGACGAAATGAATGTCCATGCAGATCAGGAGCGCGATCCGCCCGATTGGCGTCTCGAACACCTGATTGTGCAGGTCGCCAGCCGCAGCCCATTTCGGCTCGGAGATATAGGGGTGCGTCTTGCGGTGGCGGCCGACGATTCCATCAGGCCCGATCAGGACGGCCGTGTTGAAGTAGATGTTGTCCTCGTCGACCTCGGGCATGCCGACCACGATGTAGCAGTCATGTTTGCGCGCCAGCGCCGCAAAGCGGCTCGTGGTCGGCCCCGGAATGGCCTCGACGAACGGCGCGACCTCGGCCCGGTCGAACCAGCAATAGCCGGTCGTTCCCATCTCCGGCGTGACGATCAGCTTTGCACCGGCGATCGCCGCCTGCTCACAGAGCTCGAGCAGGCGAGCGACATTGCGCGCCTTCTCGAACATGGTCGGCTCAAACTGGACCGCCGCGACCTTGTGAATGGTGGACATTCCGGCCAGCCTCAAGCGAGATAGGACTTCTTGATGGAGGCTCCCAATGTGTATTTGGGATCGACCATGTTGCCGAGCCTGATACGGCCGGCCTGGGTCAGCAGCATGTAGGCGTCGATCTCGTCGAAACCATAGTCAGCCGCCATCCAGCGGCAGAGCTCGCGATAGGCGATGCGGGCTGCATCTTCCATCGGGCGCGCCGAGCCGATCGTCATGATGAAGTCCCTGGTCTCGAGCCGCGGCCAGGCGATGGTCCAGCCCTTGATCAGATCGACCTGCACCGTCGTCACCGTCGGATGCTCGATGGCGACGCCGCAGAGCTCGCCGTCACCCTGCGCTGCATGGCAATCGCCGAGATAGAGCAAGGCACCCTTGGTGTTGACAGGAAGATAGATGATCGCGCCGACGCCGACGTCGGGCAGATCCATGTTGCCGCCGTAATAATCCGGGACCAGCGAGGATATCGCCTCGATCTCCGGCGAGGTGCCGATGGTGCCGATGAATGGCTCATATGGCAGCGTGATCTTGTCGTTCCATTTGGTTCCGGTCTTGGCGTCGATCTCGAGCTTCTTGACCCGTTCCGGCAGCGCCGGGTTGAGCAGCGCGGTCTGCCCGGTCGAGACCAGGCCGCCGAAATCAGGCATCACCACGGTCGTGCCGCAGGGCTGCGGCCCGCGCGGCACGATGCTCTCGATATAGACCGCGAGCGTGTCGCCCTTCTCGGCGCCGTTGACGTGGATCGGCCCGTTCTGCGGATTGAGGAACGGAAAGTTGAGAATCTTCGACGGGCTGTCGGTCTCCTTCTTGATGGCGCCCTCGAACGCGTCGTGGGTTTCGGCAGCCACCACCGCACCGGGATCGACGGTCAGCACTGGATTCACGTAAGGGCCATAGACATAGTGGTACTTGCCCTGCTCGTGCTCCGTGATGCTGTATCGGGTTCCTCGCTCACCCTTGGCGATGCCCTTGCGGGCCATGATGGAGTCTTTCTGCCAGGACATTTGCTTTTCTCCTTCTGTCGTTGGCTAGTCTTCAAACCGCAAGATGACGGCGCATCTCGGCCGCATCGTCGAGCGCCGCGCGATCGAGGTTCGCGACGATGCGTCCCTTGTCCATGACATAGCAACGCTGCGCCATGGCGCGGATCATGTCGAGGTTCTGTTCGACCAGGATGATGGTCACCCCGGTCCTATGGTTGAGCTCGACCATGTTGCGCGCGATGTCCTGGACGATGTTGGGCTGGATGCCCTCCGAGGGCTCGTCGAGCAGGATCAGATTGGGATCCGCAATCAGGACGCGCCCGATCGCGAGTTGTTGCTGCTGGCCACCGGACATGGTGCCGGCACGCTGGTTCCAGCGCTCGGCCAGGATCGGAAAGGCGTCAACGATCTTGCGCCGCCCCGCTTCGGGAATACCGCCGCCCTTGATCGCTGCGCCGACAGCGACGTTCTCGCCGACGGTCAGCCGCGGAAACACGTCGCGCCCCTGTGGCACATACCCCATGCCGAGGCGCGCCCGTTTGTGCGCGGGGAGAGATTCCACCGCCTCACCTCGATAGACGATCGAGCCGCTCATCGCCGGCACGAGCCCGATCAGGCTCTTCATCAGCGTGGACTTGCCGACACCGTTGCGTCCGATGACGGCGACGATCTCCCCTTCCCGCACCTCGATTTCGAGGCCCTGGAGCACCGGCTTGCCACCATAGCCGGCACGCAGACCCAGCGTTGCGAGGATCACTTCCTTGCGCGGCACATCAAGCATGGGCCTGCCCCAGATAGATCGCCGCCACGCGTTCGTCAGCCACGATCTCGTCGATCGAGCCTTGCGCGAAGACCTGGCCGAGATGCAGCACGGTGACGCGGTGCGCGACCTGCCGGACGAAGGCCATGTCGTGCTCGATGGCCAGCACCGTCATGCCGTCGGCATTGAGCCGCTGCACCATCTCACCGGTCATGTGGGTTTCCTCGGGCGACATGCCGGCGGTCGGCTCGTCCAGCAGCAGAAGGCGCGGCTTCAAGCTGACGGCCATGCCGATCTCGAGCCATTGCTTCTGGCCGTGGCTGAGATTGCCGGCGATCTGCGCCTGCTCCGATTCCAGCCCGAGGAAGCTCAGCAGCCGGCCGATCTCGGATTCGAGCTCCGCCCCGCGATGCCGGCTCTGCAGGGCGATCTCGAGATTCTGGCGGACCGACAGGCCCTTGAACACGCCAGGCACCTGGAACTTGACCGAGAGGCCGCGGCGAATCCGGGCAAAGGATTTCAGCGCCGTGATGTTCTCTCCGGCGAAGAGAATGTCACCGCTGCCGGGATGATGCTCGCCCAGGATCAGGCGGAACAGCGTGCTCTTGCCGGCGCCGTTCGGGCCGATCAGGCAATGGATCTCGCCGGCTTGCAGCGTGAGATCGACGGAGTTGGTGACGTGCAGGCCACCGAAATGCTTGTTCAGCTTGCGCAGCTCGAGCAGCGACATCAGCCGGCCCTCTGCGTGAAACGGGCGGCGATGCGGCCGAGCAAGTTCATCACGCCGAGCACGAGACCGTTCGGGGCGATCAGGACCGTGAGCACCAGCAGCACGCCCATGAAGACCAGCGCGTACTGGCTGCCGTAGATCGTGAGCGCCTGGAACGCGGCGAGCACCACCAGCGTGCCGATCACGGTCGACGTCAGATCGCTGCGACCGCCGACTGCGACCCATATCAGCGGCAGCGCCGCAGCCGTCATGCCCATGCTCGACGGCGTGATGTACTGTCCCCACACCGTGTAGAGCACGCCGGACAGGCCCGCGAGCGCGGCACCGATGACGAAGGTGATGAGCTGGTACTTGCGGATGTCGTAGCCCAGCATCTCCGCCCTCTCAGGATTCTCGCGGATGGCCACGATGACATTGCCGAACGACGAGTTCATCAGGACGCGCAAGGCGAGATAGACGAAGACAAGAAGGCAGAGCACGAGGTAATAGAGCCCGATATCGGCGAACAGCACGATGGGCTCGCCGGGCCACGGGATGGTCAGCGGCGGCATCGCGCTCATGCCGTTGAAGCCGTTCAGCCTTGCGCTGCCGATGTGCCATTCGGGTCCTGCGGTCTGCGCCATGAAGCGTTCCAGCATCAGCGTCACGGCCAGCGTGACGATGCCGAGGAAGACGCCGGCGATGCGGCCGAAGAACATGAAATAGCCGAGCAGAACCGCGAACAGCGCGGCGATCGCCACCGCAATCACCAGCGCCAGCAACGTGAAGCCGTAGGCCGAGCCGAAATTGATGGTGAGGACGCCGTAGCCGTAGCCCGCGATGCCGAAGAACGCGGTCTGGCCGAACGACAGCGAGCCGCCATAGCCCCAGATCACGCAGAGGCTGAGCGCGATGAAGACCCATACGAAGAAGTAGACGGTGTTGCCGACCGTGTAGCCGTCGCTGAACAGCGGATAGGCCAGCGCGACCGCGAGCACGAGGGCAAACAGGCCCCAGAAGCCGGGACCGCGACCGACGGTCTGCGGGCCTTCGAGACGGCGGAACAACGAGAGGAAACCAGTCACGACGCCATCACTCCGTCAGGTGCGCTCACGCAGCACGAAGCCGGAGATGCCTTTCGGCAGGACCCGGACCACGATGATGACGGCAACCAGCAGGCCGATCTGGCCGAACAGCTGTCCCTGCCAGGACGTCATCACCGATTTCACCACCGCCAGAACGGTGCCCGCCGGCGCGGTGCCGAGAAAAACATCGGCGCCGCCGATCACCACTGTGACGAAGGCCTCCATGATGAAGGTCGCCCCCATCGTCGGTACCAACGTCATGGTCGGCGCGTAGAGCCCGCCGGCGAGGCCAGCGAGCCCCGCGCCACAGGCGAAGGTGAGGCTGTAGATCAGGCGCGTATCGACACCGAGCGCCGCCGCCATATGCGGCACCTGGATGGTGGCGCGCGCCAGCACGCCGAAGCGCGTCCAGTTGAACAGCGCGTAGAGCGCGGCGAGCACGCCGAGCGCCGCGCAGAACAGCACAATGCGGTAGATCGAATAGGAGTAGTCGCCGACCTGGAAGCTGCCGAACGGCGTGCCGACGCCGGCCATGGTCGAGCCCACCATGATCAGGGTGCCCTGCGTCGCGATCAGGCTGAGCCCCCAGGTCGCGACGATGGTGTCGAGCGGCCTGTCGTAGAGATGGCGGATCACAGCAAGCTCCACCAGGACGCCAACCAGCGCGGACACGATTGTGCCCGCCAGAATGCCCAGCGGCAATGGCAGGCCGGCATGAACCGTCGCGGCCGTCACATAGGCACCGCACATGATGAACTCGCCATGGGCGAGATTGATCACGCCCATCATGCCGAAGATCACGGCGAGCCCGCAGGCCGAGAGCACTAGGAACGCAAAGGCGTCGCCGAATTGGTAGAGCGCCGAGAAGACGTGGGTCGCGATGTCCATGAACCAACCGATATGTGGGAAGACGCAGCGAGATGTTCTTGACCGCCCCGGCCCGCCGCGAGGGCCGGGGCGATCAGCCGCCGGGTCAGGGCTTCGGCGGAGGATTCGACGGCGTGTACTGCGCCATCGGATCTTTCTTGGTGAGATCGCAGCCGGCTTCACCCAGCCAGTACGGCTTGATGTCCTCCCAGACCTTCGGGAAGGAGATCGAATGATCGGCACCGACCTTGGCGAGATAGATCGTGTGCGACATGTGCTGGCTCTTCGGGTCGATGCAGACCTTGCCTTCCGGCGCGTCCATGCAGACATCGCCCAGCGCGATCACCTTTCGGATGTCCTCGCGCTTGGTCGACTTCGCCCGCTCGACCATCTGCTTGTAGAGGTAGACGGCGAGATAGGAGTTCTCCGCCTCCTGGTTCACATAGGGCTCGCTCGGGAATTTCGCTTTGAACTTGGCGTAGAACTCCTTGCTCTTCGGCGAGTCGATTTCCTCGATGTAGTTGGTGGTGACGTACATGTCCTTCAGGCTCGGCGGCTTGAAGCGCTTGTGCTCGTAGCCCTGGCCGACATTGACCGAGGACGCCATCGGCAAGTTGACGTTGGCGGAGGCCGCCTGCTCGTAGTAGGAGGCCTGTGCGGTGCCGACCAGCAGCGTGACCACGAAGTCCGGCTTTGCCTTCTGGATGTTCTGGATGCTCTGGGAGAATTGCGATACGCCGAGCGGGATGAACTCTTCGCCGGCCATCTTGCCGCCGTTCTCCTTGACGATCTTGCGCACCCATTCCGCCGAGATCTGACCGAAATTGTAATCGGCCGCGAGCGTGTAGACGTTCTTGCCGTACTTCTCCATCATGTAGGGAATGAGCGTCGAGAACTGCTGCTCCGGCACGGCACCGGTGACGATCATGTGGCCGTCGCAGACGCCACCTTCGTACTGGTTGTTGTAGAAGGCGAAGCCGTTGAACTGGTCGACGATCGGGCGGTACGCCTCGCGCGAGGCCGAGGAGAAGCCCGCGAACACGACGTCGACCTTGTCGCGCTGAAGCACGCGCCGCATGAATTCCTGGTAGCGGGTGTTGTCGGACTGAGTGTCGTAAGCGACGAGCTCCAGCGGCCGGCCCATGATGCCGCCGGCTTTGTTGATCTCGTCGGCGGCGAGTTGGATGGCGTGAACCTTGCCGATCGTGGCCGCGGCGAAATCGCCGGACTGATCCTCCAGCACGCCAAGCTTGATCGGGTTTTCCGCCGCGAGCGCCGATTGTAGGGGTGATCCGAGGACAAGCGTCCCCGTGAGGGCTGCGGCGCGCAGCCCCCGCAATACAGACTTGCTCATTTTGCTTCTCCTAGATGGCCTGCTTCTTACCGCCTTGCAGCGTGATGCCGGTCGTGCGGCTGGACGTATCGGGCGGCTTCGCCCGCTTGCTCAGAAACTCCTCGCAATAGAGTTCCATGTTCTGCCGCGCGCGCATGCTGTCGCGACGGAGCTGGGAATAGGCACCTTCCTCGTCGAGGCCGCCCTGCTGCATCAGCAAGATGACCGCCCGGATCACCGCGCGGCGGCCGCGACGGCGCTCCTCGAGGACCTGCAGGCGCTCATACATTTCGGAGCGCAGCAGGAACTGGTTGATGCCCATGAACAGGGAGGTATAGACCGCACCGCCATGCACCGGCTTGCGCAGGAACGAGGTGGCGCCGAGATTGACCAGCGCCTTCAGCCGGCTCGGAGCCTCGACGCCGACGAGACCGATCACCGGCACCGGCGGCAACCGCGAGGCCGCGCTGACTTCGATTGCCACCGCGCCTTCAAGATCACCGTCGACGAACAGGATGTCGCGATCGGCCTGGAGGCCAACGACATCGATCTGGGCACGGCCGTCGATGATCTCCGGATATTCAGTGGAGACGCCGAGTTTGGCCAGCGTGGTTTCGAGCGTGCTCTCCCACCCCCCTCGCCGGGTGACTACGATGGCACGGCCGCCCTTGAAGTTCTGTAACAGTCGGGAGCTCATGATTGCACCACCTTCAACAGCGGAGAGCGCATGGCGCTTGCAAAGCGCGGCGACGACTGGACGAGATAGGGATCGGGCGCGATCGGCTCGCGCGATTCCAGCAGCACTTCGAACTGCCCGTTGGCCGCCGAGCGGCCGATCCGCGGCGTGAGCCACGCGTGAAAGGTCTGCCGGTCGATACGAACCTCTCCTTGCGGTGCGCGCAGTCGCTGGTCGGCGACCGCGGCCCGCACCGTGCGGGCGTCGTCGGTGCCGGCCTGCGACAAGGCCGCCGCGAGCAGCTTGACGGCGATATAGGAGGCTTCGGCGTCGGCCGACGACACCGGCCCCTCCGGAAACGATCGCGTATAGGCGGCGATGAAGGCGGCATTTTCGGGGGAGTTCAACGAGGAGAAATAGACGCTCGATGATAAATGCCCATCGACCGCATCGAGGCCGATCTCGGGCAGCTCCGGCTCCGACAACGTGCAGCTGGCAACGGGGATTTCCGCTGCCTGATCGATGCCACGCGCGCGGCAGGCGGCGCGGAACGCGCGGAAGAACGCGTAGGCGCTGGTGCCGATCAGGTTGTTGAAGACGAAGTCGGGCCGCTGGTCGATGATCGCCGCGATCACCTGGTCGACTTCAGTATCGCCGACCGAGAGATAGCGCTCGGCCAGCACGGTGCCACCACGCGCGGCAAGCGCCTCGCGGAAGATGCGATTGTTCTCCCACGCCCAGATGTAGTTGGAGCCGACGCAGAAGGCGCGCTTGCCGACGCGCGTAGCGAGATAGTCGACCAGCGGAAGGACGTGCTGATTTGGCGCGGCCCCCGTATAGACGACGTTGTCGGAGCTCTCGAAACCCTCGTAGTGCGAGGGATACCAGAGCATGCCGTCGAACTTCTCGAAGCAGGGAATGACCTCCTTCCGGCTTGAGGAGGTGTAGCAGCCGACGACGTGACGGATCCCGGAGTTGAGCAGGTCCCGGCTAAGCGAGCGGTACTGGGCGAGATCGCCGGTTGGATCGACCACGACCGGCTCCAGCGCGATCGTGTCGGAGCCCGCGTTCATCTCGCTGAACGCGAGCAGCGCTCCGTTGAGCATCGAACGCGCGACGACGCTGTACGATCCCGTGGTCGAGAACATCACACCGATACGATATCGCGTCCGCGCCATCACTCGATCCAAAACAAAAAAGCACCCGCCGGCCGTTAAGCCGAGGGCGCCCTCGCCGCCAACCGAACACGCGAGGTGCGCGTGGTGTTGGAAATGATTTGAACTCGTCGCGTTGACGGGCTGAGTTGCCCAACGCTTGGTTGATACGGTCGTTGAGATCGAAACCGAAGTCAAGCGCGTTATTGCAGCGCAGGCTGCTGGAATTCATATCGCCATGCAGCAAATCTGTGCAGTGCTGCTGAGCCCGATCCGATCAGGCTCGACTTGCCGCAAGCCGAGAATGTGGCTGTGTCCTCGTCCGGCAGGCCGACGACATCCGCGGTCAGCGCATCGCGTTCTCGCCGCGTCTTGGTTTCGATGTCGCGATTGATGATGTCATCGCGAATGGGCTAGCCTTCTTGATTGAAGCCGGTCCGGGTCCGCCACCACAACCGCGGCGCAGCGTGCGCTAGCATGGATTTTGCATAAATTCTGGGCGATATGGACGCCGCATGAACCTCATCAGTCTCGACATCCGCATGCTCCGGTCGCTGATCTCGGTGGTCGAGACCGGCAGCATCACCGAGACAGCGCGAAGGCTGGGCCGCACCCAGCCGGCGATTACCCTGCAATTGCAGCGGCTGGAGGAACTCACCGGCAAGCAATTGTTCGAGCATGGCGGCCGCAGGCTGACGCTGACCGAGGACGGCACCACCGTCCTCACCTACGCCAAATCGATCCTGAGGTTGCACGACGAGCTGATTTCGCAGCTTGCGTCACAGGAGATCGAGGGCCAGGTCGTGCTCGGCACGCCCGACCTCTATGCCGCCTTCATGCTCCCCTCGATCCTCAGCGTATTCCGAAAGTCCTTCCCCCGCGTACAGGTCGAGCTCAACTGCGCGCTGTCGACGCCGCTGGTCGGCCTCGTCAAGCGCGGCGATGTCGACATCGCGCTCGTCACGCGCATGAACGATTTCACCGGCGGCCAGGTGGTGCGGCGCGAACAACTGGTCTGGATGACCGGAGAGCAATCCGCCGCGCATCAGGAACGTCCGATCCCGCTTGCGCTATTGCCGCCGGGCAACATCTATCGCGACTACGCCATCGACACGCTCGAGCGCGCGAACCTGCGCTGGCGCATCGCCTGCGTCAGCGAAAGCGTCGGCGGACTGCAGGCTGCGGCCTTTGCCGGCATGGCCGTCACGGTGCTCGGCCGCAGCGCATTGGTGCCGGCGATGCGCGAGATCGGGCCGAACGAGGGTCTGCCGCCGCTGCCGAAGATCGAGCTGCTGCTGTACAAGTCCAGCGGCGCCACCTCGAAGGCAGCCACCGCGCTGCACGACTATCTCGCGCATTATCTTCGCCTCGATGAAGAGCTGAGCGGCCGCGGCGCGCCGATCGAGCTCGGCTAGGCGCGCAAGAACTCGAAAACAACCCCATGCACAGTAGAACTGCCTTGTTCGCAAAGGGCTTTCCGCGCCATGTCTCGGAAAGCCAGGAGGCGCCACTTTTTCGGATCGTGCTTTGGCGATTTGACACGTCGGGCAAAACACTGGCACACTTGCATTATGGCCGTTTCACCCCTTGGCGCGCCCTCCACCCACATCACGTAACGCGAGCTGCGGCCAGAACTTCGCCCAGGGCTGCGCCTGCTCGAACGCGGCGGCGATGCGGAAGATCGTGGGTTCGTCGAGCCAGGGCGCGATGATCTGAAGCCCGATCGGCATGCCATCGCGATCGAAGCCGCAGGGCAGCGTCGCGGCCGGCAGACCCGCGAGGTTGATCGGCCAGGTGAAGGGCGACCAGCCGAGATGCGGATCGACCTCGCGGCCGTCGATCTTATCGACACCGATCTGGCCAGCCTCGAATGCGGTCACCGCGACCGTCGGCGTCACCAGCGCATCGACGCGCTCGAACAGTTTGACGAAAGCACTGCGCGCCTGGCCGCGCCGGTAGCTCGCTTCGACATAATCCGTGCCGCTGTAATGCCGCCCGGCGCTGACGACATCGCGATAATCAGCCTCAGAACTGGCGAGATCGGCCGTCGTCTTGGTCGCGACGGCGGCAGCCTGTTCGGTGAAGGCGATCGGCTTCAGTGTGTGTTCCAAAATACCGGGATCGAGGCCTGGACCATCCATTGTGACCTGCGCGCCGCAGGAATCGAGAATGGCGAGCGCTTTGCCAAACGCCGCGCAGACGTCAGGGCTGACGGCGGCGTAGCCGAGATCGGCGCTGGCGCCGATACGAATGCCATCCAGGCGTCCTGCATTCGTATCGAAGCGGCGCGTGGACACCGGAAGGCTTGCGGCATCGCGCAGATCGTAGCCTGCGATGATTTCCAGCGTCAGCGCGGCGTCCGCCACCGTCCGCGTGATCGGCCCGGTATGCGCGAGCGAGGCCCAGGACGGCGGCGAGAAACCGGGCGAGCGCGGCACGAGGCCGAAAGTCGGCTTCAAGCCGAACACGCCGCAGAAGGAGGACGGCACGCGGATCGAGCCGACGCCATCGGTGCCGATCGCGATCGGACCGCAACCGGCGGCCACACCCGCCGCCGCACCGCCGCTCGACCCGCCGCTGGTGCGGCCGGGATTCCAGGGATTGCGCGTGATGCCGGTAACCGGGCTATCTGCCGTCAGCTTGTAGCCGGACTCGCAGGTCGTCGTCTTGCAGGTGATGATCGCACCAGCCGCTTTCAGCGCTGACACCACGGCAGCATCGGCTTCGGGCACAAAGCTCTTGTTCATCGGCGAGCCGGCATAGGCCGGCACTCCCGCAACGAAGACGAGATCCTTGATCGTGACGGGTACGCCAGCGAGCGACCCCTTGGCCTCGCCTGCCCGCATCTCTTTGGTGACACGGTCGGCATCCGCCCTCGCCTGCCCGTACATCGGCGTCACCACCGCATTGCAGGCTTCGTTCGTCGCCTGAAGTGCGGCGATGGTATCGTCGACGACGTCGCGCGGAGTGAACGCCCTGCGCCGGTAGCCAGCCATGATCTCGGTTGCAGAAAGAGCGCCAAGGCCAGTCGGCGCCGGCGGGAAGGCCGTTCGGCCGGAACCATCAGTCATCATCAACCCTAAGGAGCTAGCTGAGCGCCGTGTCGACGGCGCGCTTGGCCATGACCGTGACGAGATGCGCACGGTAGTCGGCTTCGGCATGGATATCGGAAGTGAGGCCGTCTGTGTCGATCCTGATCGCCGCGATCGCGGATGGATCGAAACTGCCGGACAGCGCCGCCTCCATCGGCGGCACGCGGAACACGCCCGGCCCCGCGCCGGTGACGGCGAGGCGGACCCCGTCGGCGAATTTGGCCACGAACACACCAACCAGCGCGTAGCGCGAGGCCGGCGCTTTGAACTTCGCATAGCCTGCCTTGAGCGGCACCGGAAAGCGGATCGCGGTGATGATCTCGCCCGGCTCAAGCGCGGTCTCGAACAGACCGAGGAAGTAGTTGTCGGCAGCGATCTCGCGCGTGCTGGTGATGATGGTGGCACCGAGGCCAAGCACGCCTGCGGGATAATCAGCGGCCGGATCGTTGTTTGCGACGGAGCCGCCAATCGTGCCGCGGCTGCGCACGGCGGGGTCGCCGATCATGGACGCAAGTGCCGCGAGCCCGGGAATTTTCGTTTGCACCAGTTTCGAGGCCGCCACCACCGCATGCGGCGTCATCGCGCCGATGGTGATCGTGGCACCGTCGTCGGTGATGCCCATGAGGCTTCCGAGCTTCGACAGATCGATTAGCGCGACCGGGCTCGCCAGCCGCTGCTTCAATGTCGGGATCAGCGTCATGCCACCGGCCACGAGCTTGCTGTCCTCGATCGAGGTCAACAACTTGGCCGCATCGGGGATCTGGCCGGGTTGGTGGTACCCAAATGGTTTCATTGTTGTGTCCTCCCTATTCCGCGGCCACCGGCAGCGATGCGTTTTGCAGCAACCGCCAGATCCGGTTCGGTGTCGCCGGCATGTCGACATGGGTGACGCCGAGATGCGACAGCGCATCCACCACGGCGTTGATGACGGCGGCGGGCGAGCCGATGGTGCCGACCTCGCCGCAGCCTTTCACGCCCATCGGTGTGTGTGTGCAGAGCGTGGAGTGGGTCGCCACCTTCATCATCGGCAGATGATCGGCGCGCGGCATGCAGTAATCCATGAGCGAGCCTGAAAGGAGCTGGCCCGAGCCTTCGTCATAGACCGCGTTCTCGAACAGCGCCTGGCCGACGCCCTGCACGATGCCGCCGTGCAGCTGGCCTTCGACGATCATCGGGTTGATGACCGTCCCGACGTCGTCCACCGCTGTGTAGTTGACGAGCGTCACCGTACCGGTCTCCGGATCGACCTCGACCTCGGCGATGTGGCAGCCGCCGGGATAAGTGAAGTTGACGGGATCGTAATAGGCCTGCTCCTCGAGCCCCGGCTCCAGCACCTCGAGCGGATAGTCGTGCGGCACATAGGCGGCGCCCGCGATCTCTTCGAACGTCTTGATGCGGTCCGTGCCGGCGACGGAAAATTTTCCGGCCTCGAACTGGATGTCGGCCTCGGACGCTTCGAGCAGATGCGCGGCGATCTTCTTGCCCTTGACGATCACCTTGTCGGTCGCCTTCGACAGCGCGGCGCCCCCAACGACCAGCGAGCGCGAGCCGTAGGTGCCCATGCCGAACTGCACACGGTCAGTGTCGCCGAACACGATGTCGACATTCTCAAACGCGACGCCGAGCTTGTCTGAGACGATTTGCGCGAAGGTCGTCTCGTGGCCTTGGCCATGATTGTGCGTGCCGATCATGACCGTCACCTGGCCGGTTGGATGCACCCGCACCGTGGCGCTCTCATAGAGACCACCGCGCGCGCCAAGCCGCCCTGCAAAGCGCGACGGCGCGAGGCCGCAGGCTTCGACATAAGTGGAGTAACCCAGCCCGCGGAATTTGCCCTTGCTGGCGGAGGCCGCCTTGCGTACGCCAAAATTCTTGACGTCGGCGGCGACCAATGCGCCGTCGAGGCAGCCCATGGGATCGCCGGAATCATACTGCACCAGCACCGGTGTCTGGTACGGATAGGCTTCCTTCGGGATCATGTTGCGGCGGCGGATCTCGACGCGATCGATCCCCATCTCGGCGGCTGCGACGTCGACCATACGCTCCAGCACGAAGGTCGCCTCGGGCCGGCCCGCGCCGCGATAAGCGTCGACAGGCACGGTGTTGGTGAAGACCACCTTCACATTGCAGTAAATCGCAGGCGTGGTGTAGACACCGCCCAGCAGCGGACCATAGAGGTTGGTCGGAATGTTGGGACCGAACGTCGATAGATAGCCGCCCATATTGGCCAGCGTCTTGACCCGGAACGCGAGGAATTTTCCAGTCTCGTCGAGCGCAAGCTCGGCCTCGGTGACGTGATCGCGGCCGTGGCGATCGGAGACGTAGCCTTCGGAACGGCTCGCGACCCATTTCACCGGCCGCATCACCCGTTTGGCCGCCCAGGTGATCACGGCTTCCTCGCCGTAGTGGAACTGCTTGACGCCGAAGCCGCCGCCGACATCGGGCGCGACCACGCGCAGCTTGTGCTGCGGGATGTTCAGCACCAGCGCGCCCATCAGGAAGCGCACGACGTGCGGGAACTGGCTGGTGGTCCACAGCGTGTAGCGGTCGGTACCGGGCTCGTATTCGGCGATCGCCGCGCGCGGCTCCATCGGATTGCCGATGAGGCGGTTGTTGACGAGGCTGAGCTTTGCGACATGCGCCGCCTTCCTGAAGGCGGATTCGACCGCAGCCTTGTCGCCGAGCTCCCAGTCGCAGCAGATGTTGTTCGGCACATCGTCAAACAACTGCGGCGCATCTGGTCGGATCGCCTCGAGCACACCGACCACCGAGGGCAGCACCTCGTAGTCGACCTTCAGGAGCTCGGCACCCGCATTGGCCTGCTCCGGCGTTTCTGCGATCACGAACGCCACCATGTCCCCGACGAAGCGCACCTTGTCCTGCGCCAGCATCGGGAACGGCGGCTCCTTCATCGGCACGCCCTTGGCGTCGGTGATGCCCCAGCCACAGGGCAGCGAGCCCAGTCCGTCGTCGGAAACATCGTCGCCGGTCAGCACCGCGATGACGCCGGGCGAGGCCAGCGCCGCGCTCTTGTCGATGCCGCGCAGCACCGCATGGCCATGGGGCGAGCGCACGAACACGCCTGATGTCATGCCCGGGCGCTTGATGTCGGAGACGTAGTTGCCGCGGCCGGTGAGGAAGCGCTGGTCCTCTTTGCGCTTCGGTGCGGCGCCGATGCCGATCACAGTGCCCATAGTCACTCTCCCTTGGCGGCATTCATGGCGGCGGCGCCGGCCATGACCGAGACGACGATGTTCTGATAGCCGGTACAGCGGCAGATGTTGCCTTCAAGGCCGTGACGGACGTCGGCTTCCGTCAGGTCCGGTTTCTCGGTGGCAAGTGCGACCGCGGTCATCAGCATGCCGGGCGTGCAGAAGCCGCATTGCAGGCCGTGATGCTCGCGAAACGCTTCCTGCATCGGATGCATCCTGTTCGAGCCCGGCGCGCCCTTGAGGCCCTCGATGGTCAGCAGCGTCGCGCCGTCAAGCGCGGGCGCCAGCAGCGTGCAGCTTTTCACGGGCAGTCCGTTGAGATGCACCACGCAGGCGCCGCACTGGCTGGTGTCGCAGCCGATATGGGTGCCGGTGAGATTGAGCTGCTCGCGCAGCAGCTCGGCGACGAGCGTCGCCGGTTCGACGTCCACGGTGGTTGGCCGGCCGTTGAGTGTAAAGGATATCTGCACGGTCATACTCCTGCGCGACGGGGCTCTAGGCGAGTGGCAACGCGCTGCCGGTGGCCCACGTGGCCATCACGACATCGCCGACGGTGAAGGGATCTGCGAAGAAGGTCTTTTCCGGCACATAGGCGACGAAATCGTCGTCCGGCACCGTGTCGAGCATGACCTTCACGAAGTAGCCCTGGTATTCAATCGCGAGCACCCGGCTCGGAAGCGACGTGGTGCAGCCCGGCGGGAGCTCCCTGCCCGGCCTGACCAGCGCGACGTCATCGCGACGCACAGCAATATCGACCTTGTCGCCGACGCTGACGGTCGGGCGAGCCAGAAGCGGCACCTCGATGCCGGAGGGAGCAGCCTGCGCCAGCGTGAAGCTCGCACCGTTGACCTTCTCGACCCGACCCGACAGCACGTTCTGCCCACCCATGAACTCGGCGACGTAGCGGTCGTGCGGATGGGCGTAGACCTCGCGCGCCGGTCCTGCCTGCTTGATCCTGCCCTGCTCCATCACCACGACGAGGTCGGCCAGCGCTATCGCCTCGAGCTGGGTGTGAGTGACGTGGATGAAGGTGATGCCGAGCTCCTGCTGCATCCGTCGCAACTCCTGGCGCATCTGGACCCGGAGCTGCTCGTCGAGCGCCGACAGCGGCTCGTCGAGCAGCAGCACGCGCGGCTCGGTAATCGCCGCACGCGCCAGCGCCACCCGCTGTTGCTGGCCGCCCGAGAGCTGGGCCGGCAGGCGGTCGGCGAATTGCGTCAGCCGCACCTTCTCGATCATGGCGTCTGCGGCGCGCAGGCGATCGGCCTTGGACTGGCCCCGCACCCGCAGGGCGAAGGCAATGTTCTCGCGGACCGTCAGATGCGGGAACAGCGCGTAGGACTGGAACATCATCGCAGTGCGCCGCTGCACCGGCGCAAGGCCCACCACGTTCTGGCCGCCGATCACGATCTCGCCTGCGGTCGGATCCTCGTGACCCGCGATCATGCGCAAGATCGTGGTCTTGCCGCAGCCGGAGGGGCCAATGAAGCAGCAATAAGCGCCATCGGCGATCTTGAGGTTGACGCCGTCGACGACGTTGGTCACGCCGTCAAAGCTCTTGCAGACGCCTGCCAGTTCGATATCGCCGCGATCGCTCTTCATTCCTGACTCAACCCCTGCTCAACCTTCGGCCCGGCCGCCGCGCTTCTTCTGAATCAGCACGATGGTGCCGAGGCTGGCGCCGATGACGATGAAGGAGACGATGGTGGTCACCGTGCCGAGCGCGTAGAGCGAGGGCGAGGTGACGTTCAGCGTCATGCTCCAGATTTCCAGCGGCAGCGTGTTCAGCGAGCCCGCGGTCTGCAGGCTGCGCGCGAACTCGTCGTAGGACAGCGTGAAGCCGAACAGCGCGACCGCGACGAGGCCCGGCGCCAGCACCGGGATCATTACGAGCCAGATCGACTGCCAGCGGCTGGCCCCGAGATCGTAGGCCGCCTCCTCCCAGACGTGATTGAAGCGCGACATCACTGCGAACATCACGAGCACGCCGAACGGCAGCGTCCAGGACAGCTGGGCGCCGAGCGCCGAGGTGTACCAGCTCGCATTCAGCCCGAGCGCCTGGAACAGGAGCCCGGTGCCGAGGCCGAGCACGAGACCGGGCGCAACCAGGCTGCCGATCATCATGTAGAAGACGAACGTGTCGCCGGGAAAACGCCTGCGGAAGCCCAGTCCGGCCAGGAATGATACCACCACCGTAATGACGGTGACGATGACCGCGAGCTTGATCGAGCGGTCGAACGAGCCCTTGACGTCGCCGGTCCGCACCTGGGTGAAGAGATCGACGAACCAGTGCAGCGAATGGCCCTTCATCGGGAAGACCAGGCCGCCGCGGATGTCCTGGAACGAGAGGATGTAGATGCAGAACATCGGGCCGTAGAGCGCGACGACGTAGAGCCCGAACAGCGTCGCCAGCAGGTAGAACGTCCAGGGCCGGCCGCCTTTGCTTGGCGCGATCGCCTTGGTCGTCGCAGGCGCGACCGACTTGGACAGGTCGGATTTAGGCATATCGGCGAGAACGGCGCTCATCGCGTGATCTCCTGCCGGATGTCCACGGTGCGCAGGATCAGCGAGACGATCGCGACCAGCACCAGCGTGAGCAATACCGCGCTCGCGGCCGCGGTCGGATATTGCAGCACGCCGACGTCCTCGTAGAAGGCGCTGACAACGGAGGCCGAGCCGCCGCCGGACATCACCTTGACCACGAAGAAGTCGCCCATCACGATCGAGACCACGAAGATGGTGCCGAGCGCGATGCCGCTCTTGGACATCGGCACCACGATCAGGCGCATGATGTCGAAGCGGCTGGCACCGGCATCGATCGCGGCCTCGATCAGCTTCTTGTCGATCCGCGCCATGGAGTTGAAGATCGGCACGATCATGAAGATCGTGAGCTGGTGGACATAGGCGATGACCACCGCAAGGTCGGAGAACAGCAGAACCTCCAGCGGCTGGCGGATCACGCCCATCGCCAGCAGCGCCTGGTTGATCAGACCTTCCTTGCCGAGCAGCGGGATCCAGGAAATCATCCGGATGATGTTCGAGGTCCAGAACGGCACGGTGCACAGCAGGAACAGGCCGATTGCCAAGAGCTGGTTGCGAACGTGGAACACCAGGAAGTAGGCGACGAAGAAGCCGATGATCAGCGTGAAGACCCAGGTCAGCACCGTGAACTTGATGGTCGCCAGATACAGTTTCAGCGTCAGCGCCGAATGCAGCACCTCGACATAGCTTGCGAGCGTGAAGCCCGGCGTCAGTCCGCCAAAGCCGTCGGTGGCGAAGAAGCTCGCGGCCAGCACGACCAGGATCGGCGCCACGAAGAACGGCACCAGCACCAGCACCAGCGGCGACACATAAAGCCAGCCGGCGAGATTGGAGCGCGATGGACTTGGACTAGGCTGCATGTCAGCGAACGCCTCGAAGCCGGTCTTGTCGCACCGGCGCGTGACGGCGCCGGCGCCCTTGTTTAGGTCAGGGAAAGCAGGTTTCAGGCCACCTTGAAGTCGTTCCAACGCTTGTTCATGTAGGCGGCTTCGTCCATCAGCGTGTTCCAGCACGAGATGTTCTTGACGCGATCCAGGAACGAGCCGCCGTCGCGCTTGGTGCCGGCCTTCTCCATCGCAACGCCATAGGGATCGTTGACCACTTCGGGCGCGGGCTGGCCCTCGTACCAGAATGCCCATTCGGCCGGCGTGAGGAATTTCTTCGCGGTCGACGGCACCGGGCTGTAGTAGCCGTAGCGCGCGACGAAGCCGCCCTGCCAGCCCGACAGATACCAGTTGAGATATTCGTAGGCCGCATCGAGCTTCTTGCCGGAGAGATGCTTCATCAGGCCCATGCCGTTGCACCAGCCGCGATAGCCTTCCTTGCCGTTCTTGACGTTCACAGGCGCGTAGACGCAGGGAATTTCCTTGACGCGGACGGCTGCGACCGCCGGCGACCACATCGACTGGATCACCACCTCGCCCGCCGCCATCAGCTGCACCGACTGGTCGAAGGTGGTCCAGGTCGCACGGAACTGGCCCTGCTTCTTCAGCTCGATCAGCTTGTTGCAGGTGAAATCGATCTCCTCCTTGGTCATATTGCCCTTGTTGCCGTACTTGATCAGCCCGGCGCTTTCAAAGCAGAGCGCGGCGTCCATGATGCCGATCGCGGGCACGTCGAGGATCGCGGCCTTGCCCTTGAACTTGGGATCGATCAGATCCTTCCACTCGGTCACTTCATGACCAACCAGATCGGGCCGATAGCCGATAGAGTCGGCGTTGTAGACCTGCGGCAGAAACGTCGCCCATTCGGTGACGCCGTCATGCAGGTCGGTGGAGTCGGGCTTGGAGATGTACATCGCCTCATAGGGCGAGATGCCCTGGCGCGGGATCTTGTGCCCGTCGATCTCGCCCTTGGTGAAGATCGGCAGGATGTTGTCGAACTCCTTGATCTTCTTGACCTCGATGCCCTGGATCACCGCCCGCTTGGCAGCGAGCTTCGCCTGCCATCCCTCGAGGTCGGCGATGTCGACCGTATTAGGCTGGCTTATGAAGCGATTGATGGCAGCGGAAGTGTCGAGGTTCTGCATCGTCACCTTGAAGCCGAGATCCTTGGCAGCCTGGTCGCCGATCGCCTTCACCACCGAATAGGACACGCCAACATGGCGCAGCTCGATATCCTTGATCTCCTGCGCCCAGATGGTCGGAAAGCCACGGATCGCATCCGATCCCGCAGCGGCGCCCGCGATTGCGGCCGCTCCCTTCAACAGCGTGCGCCGGCTCAGCTTTTTCGCACGCCTCGCGTCTGCTTCCGCCGGATCGGAAGTGAATGTCCCCTTACCCCTGTCAGACATGGCAACCCTCATTGGTTACGATGAACGCTCGCCGATCGGCATTGACCGGCTGCGGATGTAATCAGTTGCGCGTGAGGCTAGGGACAGGATTTTGCGAAGTAAAATTGGAAGTAAAAATTTGCGACATAAGCGCCACTAATGGCTCAGCTCTCTGCACTTCATCGCGGCACGCGGCTCAGGAAGGCGGCACGGCATATGGGCAGATCGCGATGAGCCGTCGGCGCTTGCCCTGCCCTCGCGCGGCTTCCTGACTTCCCGAGTTTGCGTCTTATCAATAGAGAGAACGACTTCCTCGCTGGCCCTTATTAATTTTCCTGATCCCCCGGTGCACACGTCGTGCGCGCTCCGCCTTCGAACTGGTTGAAAATCCTGAACCCTCGCTGCAGTCCCTCATCCGCCAATTTGGGCTAACTACAACCAGGGAAGATCGTCGAGGAGCACCAAAGGTGGTTCGCTTTGTGTCAACGGCAGCCTCGTTGGGCTGGAGCCTGTCCATGTTCCGGAAATGCGTTCACCACCTGTGTCAGATTGGCCCCTCACCGTCGGTAACGGGTGAGGTAACTACCAGAAAGACCAAGTCCGTCAGGCCCGAATTCGAGATCGCATGCTCAACGCCCGGCGGCAGAAAGATCACGTCGTGCTTGCGCACGACATATTTCTTGCCAGCGATCTCCATCAGCCCCTCGCCGTCGAGGACGTGATAGACCTGCTCCTGCACCTTGTGATGATGCC
This sequence comes from Bradyrhizobium genosp. SA-4 str. CB756, assembly GCF_000473125.1. Taxonomy (NCBI): domain Bacteria; kingdom Pseudomonadati; phylum Pseudomonadota; class Alphaproteobacteria; order Hyphomicrobiales; family Nitrobacteraceae; genus Bradyrhizobium; species Bradyrhizobium genosp. SA-4. The sequence continues at coordinate 4,215,696 of NZ_KI421499.1, forward strand.
GCGCGACATAGGCCATCGGCTGGTACATCGAGATGCGGTAGTCGATGCGACGCGAGCCTGCGGTCTCCGGCATCACCAGCGGCTTTGACAGCGCGCCGCCGAAATGGTTGGGAAATTCGCGCCAGGGCACCTCGGCGATGTTGCGGATGAAGGCGCCGCCAGTTTCCTCAATCATCATCCTGCTCCCTAGTTCACGAGCGCGCCGCCGTCGATATAGACGATCGACCCCGTGGCAAACCCGTTGGACATGAAGCTCGCGATTTGCCGGGCGATGTCATCCGCCACGCCGACGCGGCCGACCGGCAATGCGGCCGCCGTCTTCGCCAGCATCTCCTTGCGCGCCGCTTCCGGCATCGCGGCGCGGATCGGCGTATCGACCACGCCCGGCGAGACCGCATTGACCCGCACCGGCGCAAGCTCGAGCGCGAGCGCACGGGCCAGCGACTCCAGCGCGCCATTGGCCGCACTGATGATCGCCGAGTTCGGCCGCGGGCGAACGCTGAGAAAGCCGGTGACCAATGTCAGCGAGCCGCCGGGCCGGATCTCCGCTTCGCGCGCCACGCGCCAGGCGCCCCAGAATTTGCCTTCCATCGTGCCGCGCACATCCTCCATCGAGACCGTCTTGAATGGTCCGGTGCGAAGCTGCGCGGCCGTCAGCACGACGTGATCGACCGGGCCGGTGCGGCGGAACAGGTCAGCGACGCTCTGATCGTTGGTCACGTCGGCCGGGATCGCCGTCACCTTGAGCCGCTCCGCGACGGGATCGAGCTTTGCCGCACTGCGCGAAGCGATGATGACGTCCGCGCCCTCTCCCTTCGCAAGCTCAGCCGTGGCAAGGCCGATGCCTGAGGAGCCGCCGATCACGACGACCTTCTTGCCTGCGAGCGTCATTTTCATCTCCCCGATACGTTTTGATTGACGATCTGGATCAGCCCGGCTGGAAGCGCGTGCCGATGCCGGCCTTGCTCTGGCCGAGGCCCGGCAATTCCCAGACGCCGGCGCCGGCCGGATTGACGTCGGCGGCGATGTCGACATCGATCAGATAAGGCCTGTTGGCGGCGATGCCCTTGCGGATCGCTTCGCCAAGATCCCCGGCGCGATCGACCCGCACGCCCTCGACACCGCAGGAGCGCGCCATCGCCGCGAAGTCAGGGTTGTAGCGCTCGCCCGTCTCCGGATGCTTGAAGTCGGTCGCAAGCTCGCGTCCACCGAGATAGCCGCGCTGAAGACCGCGGATCGAGGCATAGGCGTAATTGTTCCAGACCACCCAGACCACGGGCAGATTGTATTCCACCGCCGTGCCGAGCACGTTGGCATGCATGAAGAAAGCGCCGTCGCCGCATACTGACACGCAGGGACGATCGGGCGCGGCGAATTTCGCGCCCATCACGCCGGCGACGCCAAAACCCATCGGGCCGAACCCCATCGAGCCGATCAGCGAGTCGGGCCGCTTCGGCTTGCAGAAGCCGAGCAGCCAGTTGTGATGCACGCCGATGTCGGAGACGAGGATCGCGTCATCCGGCAGCGCCTTGTCGATCTCGGCCGCCGCGCGCTGCGGATTGATCGGCGTCGAGTCATCGGAGAAGCCGGGCGCGACGAACTTGTCCCACTCCTTGCGATAGCCGTCGATTTGCATCAGCCATTTCTTGCGTGCATCGGATTTCTTGAAGAGGTTGTCGCGGCGGTCGAGCTCGGCATGGACCTGGCGCAGGAAGGTGCGCACATCGGCCATCAGGCCGAGCGCGACGGGATAGTTGCGGCCGATCTCCTCGGGGTCGATGTCGACATGGATCAATCTCGTCGGCGGGATCGTGAAGGAATAGCCGGGGATCCACGAGCTCGACGTGCGGTCGTCGAAGCGAACGCCGAGCGCGAGCAGCACGTCGGCCTGACGTGTCGCGTGGTTGGCCTGGTAGTGGCCGGCCCGCGCGACGAGGCCGAGCGCGAGCGGATGGTTGACGTCGAGTGCGCCGAGCCCGCTGGCTGACGCCGCAACAGGAATCTGAAGCCGTTCGGCGAGCTTGCGCAACTCCTCCGCCGCGCCGCCATAGCGCACGCCCTGCCCGACCAGCATCACCGGCCGTTCGGCCGAAAGCAGCATGTCGACCGCCTTCTCGACGCCGTCCGGATCGGCGCCGCAACGGCTGGAGATGTTGACGTTCCATTCGATCGCCTTGGGCGCCTCTTCGGCCGCAGACTCCATGAAGACATCGAAGGGCACGTCAACCACCACGGGACCGGGACGTCCCGTGACCATCGTCTTCCAGGCCTGCCGCACGGCGAGCGGCACCATCTCGCCGCGCGTCGGCTGAAACACCTTTTTGCAGATCGTGCGCACGGTAGACGGAAAGTCGGCCTGGTGGTGCCGATACATTTCCTGGAACGCGCCGCGGTTGAACTGGCTGGTCGGCACGTTGCCGGTGATCGCCATGAACGGCACGGAATCGAGAAAGGCGTTGGCGAGCGAGATCGGCAAGTTCGCCGAGCCGGGACCGCATGAGGTGAAGGTTGCAGTCGGCTTTCCCGAGACGCGGTAATAGACGTCCGCCATGAAGCCGGCGACGCTCTCGTGGTGCACGGAGATCGTCTTGATGTCGGACGAGCGCTCGTACAGCGCATCGATGAACTGGATGTTGCCGTGGCCGCAGAGCCCGAACACCTGCGGCACCTTCTCCTGGATCAGATAGTCGACAATGACCTGGGCGCCATTGAGCATATTCTTCGACATCAACGTCTCCTGCCGGCCCACGACTTCTTATGGACCGATGCGGGGAACATGGCGGTCGTCGCTGGGCCGCGGCACAGTATTTCTCATAATGCTGTACGTCAATTTATATTGTGATAGGCTACTCACTTGAGGAAACGCGCAGCCTCAACTCCGACGGTTGCGCCGTTGCGTGCTACTGTCGCAGCAATGGAGTCATGACGGACTTAACCTGAAGGGGGCCTTGTCCTTGAGATCGCGTACCAAGCCCAGCACGAGCGAAAAGCCTGCAACCGCACGCAAGTCTGCGATTGCCAAACTGGTCCCTGCCCCCGGGGCCGAAGGCGAGGACGAGGCCGACGACAAGCAGCGCAGCGGCGGCGTTCAGTCGCTCGGCCGCGCCTTCTCGATCCTCGAGCAGGTCGCGCGCCATCGCGAGGGTATCGGGCTTGCCGAGCTGAGCAAGCTGGTCGGCCTGCACAACTCCACCACGTTTCATCTGGCAAAGACCTTGGTCTCGCTAGGCTATCTCCGCCAGGAGAAGGATAACAAGCGCTACCGCATCGGACGGCCGCTGTTCGCGCTCGCCGCATCGGCGCTCGACGAGATCGAGATGGTCAATGTCGCGACCCCGGTGCTTGAGGAGCTGTCGCGCCAGACCAGCGAAAGCAGCCATTTTGCCGTGCGGATGGGCGATGCGGTGATCGTCATCGCGCGCACCAGCGGTCCCGGCGCGTTCCAGCTCACTGACCGTGTCGGCGTGGTTCGGCCTGCGCATTGCACCGCGCTCGGCAAGATCATCCTGGCCTCGCTCCGTCCCGATCAGTTCAAGCGGTTCCTGGGGCGCGCAGAGCTCAAACCGTCGACACCGAAATCCATCACCGATGCCGGCGTGCTCGCGCGCGAGATCGCCGAGGTCCAGCGCACCGGCGTTGCGTTCGACGACGGCGAGTTCAATCCCGAGGTGCGATGCGTGGCCGTGCCCGTGACCGATTTCACCGGGCAGGTGATCGGTGCGCTCGGCATTTCCGGTCCGATCTGGCGGCTCTCCAACCAGGCGCTGCACGCCGGCGCGCAGATCGTGCAGGCCGCCGCCGACCGCCTATCGGCCGAATTCGGCGCCAAGGACCGGGCGCACAAGGCGTTCTCGCAAAAAGCCTGAGCTGCAAGCGAAGCGGCGATTTTGCCGGTTGACACCGGCGATGGCGTTCGGGATTATCCTCCAGCATTAAAAAAATGTCTCTCACAATATCGGATACTCGATTTGGAAGAGAGAACGATGCACCCGGGAGGAGACAGACATGATCCGCTACCCGCGACGGACGTTGTTACGGGCGGGCGCAGCCTTCGTTGGCGCGTCCACACTGGGGTTTCCGGCGATCGTCAGAGCACAGGCCGAGAAGATCCGGATCGGACACCTGACGCCGCTCACCGGCTTTCTCGGCGTGATCGGCAGCTACGCCCAGCTGGGCGTGAAGCTCGCGACTGAGGAGATCAACGCCTCCGGCGGCATCCTGGGCAAGCAGATCGACCTGCTCTCGGAAGACTCGATCAATCCGGCGACCGCCGCCACCAAGGCGCAGCGTATGCTGGAGCAGGATGGCGCGGTGGTGCTGCTCGGCGAGATCTCGTCGGCATCCTCGCTCACCATCATGCAGGTCGCCGAGCGCAACAAGAAGGTGTTCTTCTCCACCGGCGCGCGCTCGGACGCGCTGCGCGGCAAGAACTGCAACAAATACTCGTTCCACTGCGACATCCCGAACACCGTGATGGTCAACGCGGTCGGCACCGCGCTGTCGCAGAAGGGCATGGTGAAGGGCAAGAAGTTCTTCACGCTCACCGCCGACTACATCTTCGGTCATGACCTCTTGAAGGCGGCAAAGTCGTTCTTCGGCGCGCATGAGGCGAACCTGATCGGCGATGAGCTGATTGCGACCGACGTCACCGACTTCAGCCCTTACCTCCTCAAGGTGCGGCAAGCAAAGCCCGACGTGGTCTGCTGCAACCTCGCCGGCAACCAGGTCACCAACCTCGTCAAGCAATATGCCGAGTTCGGCCTGCCCTACCCACTGGTCGGCTTCAATCTCAACACCGGCGACGCCTGGGCGGCGGGCGCGGGCAACCTCAGCGGCACCTGGCCGACGGTCTGGTACCACACGCTGAACAATCCGGCCTCGCAGGCCTTCGTCGCGGCCTTCAGCAAGAAGTACGGCAAGCCGCCGGAGAACCACGCCTGGATCGAGTACATCACGCTCAAGCTGCTGGCGGAGGCGATCAACACGACGAAGTCGACCGACAGTAGCGAGCTGATCGCCTATTTCGAGAAGCAGAGCCAGTTCGACATCATGAAGGCGCGCAAGGCTTATTTCCGCAGCTGGGACCACCAGCTGGTGCAGGAGGCCTATCCCTTCTCGGTCAAGCCAAAGGACCAGATGAAGGACCAGTGGGACATGCTGGTGCTGGGCGATGCGGTGCCGGCGGCGAACGATCCGCTGGAGACGATCTATCCGACCAAAGAGCAGAACCCCTGCGAGATGAAAGCCTGACGCGCATCCGCGCGGCACGGCCGATGGGCGTCGACGGCGCCGGCCCTGCCGGCGCCGTTCTTCATCAAAAGCTAAGGGCGCAACATGCAGTTCGAGTTCTTGCTGGAACAGGTGGTGAATGGCCTCGTGCTCGGAGGCTATTACCTGCTCATCGCGCTCGGGCTGTCGCTGATCTTCTCCGTCGGCGGCATCGTCAATCTCGCCCACGGCGCCTTCTATGCGTTAGGTGCCTATGTGTGCGTCGAGCTGACCAAGCGCCTCGGCTTCGGCGCCTCCGTGGTGATCTCGCCGTTCGCGGTCGCCCTGCTCGGCATCCTGTTCGAGCGCTTCATCCTGCGCCGCTTCTACACGGCTGATCCGATCCTGAGCCTGCTCGTGACCTTCGGCCTCGCGATGGTCGCCGAGCAGGCGATCCGCATGATCTGGGGCGCCGCCCCTGTTACGACCGAGATCCCGCAAAACTTCCGCGGCTCGGTCATCATCGGCGACTTCCTGTTCTCGCGCTATCGCCTGCTGATCCTCGCTGTCGTTGCCGCCGTGCTGCTCGGAATCTGGCTGCTGCTGCAAAAGACCTCGTTCGGCCGCGTGGTGCGCGCCGGCATCCAGCGGCCGGACATGGTTGCAGCCCTCGGCATCCGACTGCAGCCCTACATGACCGCGATCGTGATGCTCGGCGTCGGCATGGCAGCGCTCGGCGGCGCCTTCTTCGCGCCGATCACCACGGTGCACCCGGCGATGGGCGCGGAGATCATGACGATCGCCTTCGTCGTCGTCGTGATCGGCGGCCTCGGCAGCTTCTGGGGCGTCGTCATCTCGGCGCTGCTCGTCGGCGTGGTGCGCGGTATCGCCATTCACTTCGAGCCCGCCGCCGGCGAGGCCTCGATCTACATCCTGATGTTCCTGGTGCTGCTGGTGCGCCCGCGCGGCCTGCTTGGCGAGCGTATCGAGAAATTCGAATGAGAACCGCCTCGCCCATCGACCGGTTGAAGCCGCTGCTGATCGCGATCGTCGCGGTGATCGCCCTGCCCTTTTTTCTGAGAGCCGTCGGCCTGTCCTTGAACACCGGAACCTGGATCGTCGGTCTCGCGATCGCGACCATGGGGCTCAATCTCTGCATCGGCTATACCGGTCTCGTCTCGTTCGGCCACAGCGCCTGGTTCGGCATCGGCGCCTATGCTGCCGGCCTGATCCAGCTCCGATACTTTCCCGGCGAGATCTGGCTGCCGCTGCTGGGATCGATGATCGTGGTCGCGATGGCGTCGACCGTAATCGGCATGCTGATCCTGCGCCGTCGCGGCGTCTATTTCTCGCTGCTGACCCTGGCGCTCGCCGCGCTGGTCTATACCACCGCCTTCCGCTGGACGAGCCTCACCGGCGGCGAGGACGGGCTCGGCGGGTTGAAGCGCGGTGGCATCGGCTCCGTCAGCTTCGACAGCGCGCTCAACTATTACATCGTGGTCGCGGCGATTGGGCTCGCCGCGCTCTATGTGCTGATGCGGCTCGTGCGCTCGCCGTTCGGGCATGTGCTGGTCGCGATCCGCGAGAACCAGCTGCGAGCGAGCTTCCAGGGCTATCCGGTCGAACGCTACAAGCTGGCCGTGTTCGTAATCTCGGCCGTCGTCACCGGCCTTGCCGGCGCGCTGATCGGCTTCCTCAACTATCTCGTCTCGGCCGAAGCCGTCTCGGTCCCGTTTGCCGGCGAGTTGCTGGCGATGGTCGTGATCGGCGGCATGCGCAGCCTGCTCGGGCCTGCGCTCGGCGCGCTGTTCTTCATTCTGTTCCGCGAGCTGTTCTCGATCTGGACGTCGGACTGGCTGTTCTGGTTCGGCCTCACCTTCGTGGCCTTCGTGATGTACTCGCCCGGCGGCCTCGTCGGCATTGGCGCGCTGATCATGCGGCGTCTTCGTCCTCCCGCGGAAGAGACGGCGGCGATGAGCCGGCGCAAGATCTATGACGGTCTGCCACTGCCCGATTTCCTGCGGCCGGAGGCGTTGAAGGGCACCGTGCTCGAGGTCAGCGGCGTCTCGCGAAAGTTCGGCGGCATCCGCGCGGTCGAGAATGCCAGCATCACGGTCGCGGCCGGCGAGATCCACGCGCTGATCGGACCGAACGGCGCCGGCAAGACCACGCTGTTCAACCTGGTCTCCGGCCTCTATGCGCCCGACCAGGGCACGATCCGCCTGCAGGGCCGCGACATCGCCGGTGTGCCGGCCAATCTGATCTGCCATCAGGGGCTGGCGCGCTCGTTTCAGATCACCAATCTATTCCGCGGCCTGACCATCTACGAGAACCTCCGCCTGTCGCTGCAGGCGCGGCGGCCGATGCGCTTCAACATCTGGAACGACATCGACGCTTACAAGGACATTCACGCCGAGACCGCCGCGCTGACGAAATTCCTCGGGCTCGAAGGCATCGAGGAGATCGAGGGCGGCGAGCTCTCCTATGGCGGGCAGCGGCTAGTCGATCTCGGCATCGCGCTCGGCTCCAAGCCGCAGGTGCTGCTGCTCGACGAGCCGCTCGCCGGCCTTGCCGCGGCCGAACGCGAGCGCGTCTCCAACCTGGTCAAGAACATCGCGGCCAACATTCCGGTGCTGATCGTCGAGCACGACATCGACCGCGTGCTCGGCTTCTCGCAGGTCGTGACAGTGATGAACCAGGGCGAAGTCCTGATGTCGGACTGCCCCAAGGCGGTGCGGGCCGACCTGCGGGTACAGGAGATCTATACCGGCAAGGGCATTCCCGCCGTCGAGCACCGCCGCAGCGACGCGGACGCCGGCGACCACGCGACCGTGCTGCGGCTCGACGGCGTCAATACCTTTTACGGCAAGAGCCATATCCTCAACGACGCCGCGCTCGATGTGCGCGAAGGCGAGATCGTCGCCCTGCTCGGCCGCAACGGCGCCGGCAAGTCGACGCTGCTCAAATCCATCGCCGGGCTTGTGCCGGCGGCCTCAGGCAGCATCGACTATCGCGGCACCGACATCGCGCGCCTTCCCGCCCCCGATATCGCGCGGCGCGGCGTCGGCTATGTGCCGCAGGGACGCGGCCTGTTCGCCGGTATGACGGTGCGGGAAAACCTCGCGCTCGGCCGCCTCGCCCGCAAGACCGACGGCAGCGACGGCGTGGTCTGGGACGAGGAGCAGATCCTGCACCACTTCCCACGCCTTAAGGAGCGCATGAACGTCGCGGCCGACTATCTCTCCGGCGGCGAGCAGCAGATGGTTGCGGTCGCGCGCGCGATGTCGGGCAATGTCCGCCTGCTGCTGCTCGACGAGCCCTTCGAAGGTCTCGCCCCGGCCGTGACGCTGGAGCTGTTCAAAGTGTTCGACGCACTCCGCCGACACATGTCGATCGTGATCGTCGAGCATAATCTCGACCTCGTGCTGGCGCTGGCCGACCGCGTCTTTGCGCTGGAACGCGGCGCCGTGTTCCATGAGGGCCCCGCCGCGCCGCTGCTCAACGATCTGACCTACCGCAAGCAAGTCCTGTGGCTGTGACGACCTACTCGAGTTGATGTTGTCACCAATTACCTCGGCGCAAACTTCCTCATTTCCCCGGCGCTCGCCGAAGCCCGCCGCTAGATGATCTAGTAATTCGTCGCGGACTTCTCGTTCGGAATCCCGTCGATCGGGCATTCCTCGGTGCCGACCATCGGGCGGGTCATCGCCTCGACCATGTCGCGTGTCCCTTCGGGGTCGGCGATCCACTTCGCGTAGAAATCGTAGGGACAGGCAGCGAGGCCTTTGGCGCTTTCGCCGGAATTGATCATGCCGGTGTAACCGCGATGCAAGAGCTTGAAGAGATGGTTCTGCGACTGGTTGTTGCGGCGGGCATCGCGGATCAGGCTCTTCGAAAGGCCGGCGTACTGGATGCCGTATTCCTCTTCGCCAGTCTCGCCCAGCGTACGGCCATCAAAGCCGACGATCGCGGAGTGGCCGAAATAAGAGTAGACGCCGTCAAAGCCCGCGGCGTTGGCCACCGCGACATAGACATTGTTCGCCCAGGCCATCGCCTTGGAGATCATCACCTGCTGCTCCTTGGCCGGATACATATAGCCCTGGCAGCGCACGATCAGCTCGGCGCCCTTCATCGCACAGTCGCGCCAGATCTCCGGATAGTTGCCGTCATCGCAGATGATCAGGCTGATCTTCAGGCCCTTGGGGCCTTCGGAGACATAGGTGCAATTGCCGGGATACCAGCCCTCGATCGGCACCCAAGGCATGATCTTGCGATACTTCTGCACGATCTCGCCCTTGTCGTTCATGAGGATCAGCGTGTTGTAGGGAGCCTTGTGCGGATGCTCCTCATGGCGCTCGCCGGTCAGCGAGAATACGCCCCACACCTTGGCCTTGCGGCAGGCTTCAGCAAAGATCGCGGTCTCCTCGCCCGGCACCTGCGAGGCGGTCTCGTACATCTCCTTGGAGTCGTACATGATGCCGTGGGTCGAATATTCCGGGAAGATGACGAGGTCCATGCCCGGCAGGCCGAGCTTCATGCCCACGACCATGTCGGCGATCTTGCGGGCGTTGTCGAGCACCTCGGCCTTGGTGTGCAGCCGCGGCATCTTGTAATTGACGACCGCGACACCGACCACGTCGTTGCTGGAGGAGATGTCACCGTGAAGCATTTGAAACGCCCTTCTGTTCTGGTTTGAGTTCTTCAGCTCGCAGCGTCAGTGGCTGATCATCCATGGCCGCGCGGTCGGGAAGCCGACGGCGCCGCTCTTGCTTTTGGTGACGAGCCGTCCCGGTTTCTTCTTGGTGCCCGTCCCGCAGCAGCCGCAGCCCGGACCGTGCGCGGCCTTGTACTGGTCGAGCGTCTTCGGCGCGTGCTTGCTGCGCTCGTTGGTGGCGTGCGCCTTGCGCTTGTCGGCCGGCATGCAGAAGAACGCCGGCGCGGTGAGGATCACACGCGGCGATTCCATCTCGCAGCGCGGACAGTCCTGCGGGTTGTCGCATTCGGCCATCGGCCGCATGTCGGTGAACGGACCGCAATCATCGCAGAGATAGTCATAGACGGGCATCGTCGCTCCCTTCGCTGTTGACGCCGGACGCGGGGCGCATCGCCCCGCATCCCTCGCGCTGGCATCACTTGTCCGGCGAGATCGGCATCTGGATGTCGCCCGTGATATGCTTCACAGGCCCTGCCGCCGACGGCATCACGTCGAAGTCAAAAATCTCGGTCGGCAGCCACAATGTGGCGCAGGCGTTGGGCACGTCGACCACGCCGGAGATGTGGCCCTGACATGGCGCGGTGCCGAGGATCGAATAGGCCTGGGCCCCGGAGTAGCCGAACTTCTTCAGGTACTCGATGGCGTTCAGGCATGCCTGGCGGTAGGCGATGTGAACGTCGAGGTAATGCTGCTTGCCGGCCTCATCGACCGAGATACCCTCGAAGATCAGATAGTCCTTGTAGTTCGGCGTGATCGGCGACGGCTTGAACACGGGGTTCTTGATGCCGTATTTCGCCACGCCGTCCTTGATGACGTCGACCTTGATGTGCAGCCAGCCGGCCATTTCGATCGCGCCGCAGAAGGTGATCTCGCCGTCGCCCTGGCTGAAATGCAGATCGCCCATCGAGAGGCCGCCGCCCGGTACATAGACCGGGAAGTAGATCTTCGAGCCACGCGACAGGTCCTTGATATCGCAATTGCCGCCATGCTCGCGCGGCGGCACGGTGCGGGCCCCCTCGAGACCGATCTTGGCCTTGACGTCACCCTTGGCCTGTCCGGCATGCGCGGTCGGTGCGAACGGCGGATTGGCAAGGCCGGGTACACGGGTCGGATTGGTCGCAATCAGCTCGGCTTCGCGCGCGTTCCAGGCCGCGAGCATCTTGGCATCGGGCAGACAGCCGATCAGACCGGGATGGATCAGGCCGGCGAAATTGACACCGGGTACGTGGCGCGACGATGTATAAAGGCCCTTGATGTCCCAGATCGACTTCTGCGCCAGCGGGAAGTGATCGGTCAGGAAGCCGCCGCCATTCTGCTTGGAAAAGAAGCCGTTGAAGCCCCACAGGCTCTCCTTGAGAGGACCGACGTCGAGCAGGTCGACCACGAGCAGATCGCCGGGCTCGGCACCCTTGACGCCGATCGGACCGGACAGGAAGTGCACGATCGACAGGTCGATATCGCGCACGTCGTCCGCCGAGTCGTTGTTCTTGATGAAGCCGCCGGTCCAGTCGACGGTCTCGATGATGAAGTCGTCGCCGGGGCTGACCCATTCGACGATCGGAACCTCCGGATGCCAGCGGTTGTGGATCTTGTCGTTTTCATAGGCCGACTTGGTGAGATCGACCTTGATCAGCGTATCTGGCATCGAGATGCTCCCCTTGGTTTACTGATTAGACGGACAGGAATTTCGAGATCTGCGCGGCATCGACGCTGTCGCGCGGATCGTCACGCACGATCTCGCCGTTCTCGATCACGAGCACGCGGTCAGCGATGTCGAGCGCGAAGCTCAGAACCTGCTCGGAGACGACGATCGACAGGCCGCGCTCGTCGCGGATGCGCTTCAAGGTGCGCGCCATCTCCTTGATGATCGACGGCTGGATGCCTTCGGTCGGCTCATCCAGCAGCAACACTTTCGGTTTGGTCGCGAGCGCCCGCGCGATCGCCAGCTGCTGCTGCTGCCCACCGGAGAGATTGCCGCCGCGACGTCCCTTCATCTCCAGCAGTACCGGAAACAGCTCGTAGATATCCTCCGGTACCTCGGAGCCGCCGGAGACGACGAGGCCGGTCTCGATGTTCTCCTTCACCGTCATGGTCGAGAAGATCATCCGCCCCTGCGGTACATAAGCGAGCCCCTTGGCGACGCGATCGTAGCTCGGCAGCGATCCGAGCTCGGTGCCGTCCATGGTCACCGAACCGCTCTTGGTCGGCACGATCCCCATCAGGGACTTCATCAGCGTGGTCTTGCCCATGCCGTTGCGGCCCATGATCGCGACGATCTCGTTTGGCGCGACCGACACGTTGAGGCCATGCAGCACCTCGCTCTGGCCGTAGGCGACGTGAAGATCATTGATTGCCAGCATCGACGCGCTCCTTAGTGTCCGAGGTAAACTTCGATCACTTTCGGATCGTTCTTCACCTTCGCCATGGTGCCCTCGGAGAGGATCTGGCCCTGGTGCAGCACCGTGACCTTGTGGGCGATGTCCTCGACGAATTTCATGTCGTGCTCGATCACCAGCACCGAGCGGTCCTTGATGATGCGGTTGAGCAGCTCGGCGGTTTTGGCGCGTTCCGACACGCTCATGCCGGCGACAGGCTCGTCGAGCATCAGCAGGTCCGGGTCCTGGATCAGCAGCATGCCGATCTCGAGCCACTGCTTCTGGCCGTGGCTCAGCAGCGCCGCGCTCATGTTGAGGCGATCCCTGAGGAAGATCATTTCAGCGACCTCATGGACCCGATCGCGCACGGCGGCGTCGCGGGTAAAGGTCAGCGCGCCGAACACGGTGCGGCCGCGCGGATAGGAGATCTCCAAATTCTCGAACACCGTGAGATCGTCGTAGATCGACGGGGTCTGGAATTTGCGGCCGACGCCGGCCTTGACGATCTGGTTCTCCTTCAGCTTGGTCAGGTCCTTGCCGCGGAATTCGATCGAGCCTGAGGTGGCCTTGGTCTTTCCGCAGATCAGGTCGAGCACGGTGGTCTTGCCGGCGCCATTGGGACCGATGATGACGCGGATCTCGTTCTCCTCGACATAGAACGAGAGATCGTTGACCGCCTTGAAGCCGTCGAAGGACACGGTGAGCCCTTCGACCGAGAGCAGAAAGGGTTTGGGCTGGTGACCTACGAGCATAAGATCCTCCTCACTCTGCCGGTGCGCCGTCGGCGACCGAGCTGTCGGTCCAGCCGGCCTTCGGCTTGCGCGTGCCGATCAGCTTGCTGATCCGCGGCTGGACGTGGTCTCCCCAGATGCCGGCGAGGCCGTTCGGGAATGCGAGCACCACGGCAATGAACAGGCCGCCGAGGCCGAACAGCCAGAGCTCGGGGAACGACTCGGAGAGGCTGGTCTTGGCGAAGTTGACGAGGATGGTGCCGTAGACTGCGCCGAGGATCGACAGCCGGCCGCCGACCGCGGTGTAGATCACCATCTCGATCGAGGGCACGATGCCGACAAAGGACGGGGACATGAAGCCGACGTTGAGCGCGAACATCGCGCCGCCGATCGCGGCGAAGATCGCGGCGATGCAGAAGGCGAAGATCTTGAAATTGGCGACGCTGTAGCCAGAGAAGCGGACCCGGTCCTCCTGGTCGCGCATCGCCACCAGGATGCGGCCGAGCTTCGAGTGGCGGACGAACTGTGCGATGAAGATGCAAGCGAACAGCAGGCCGACCTCGAAAAAGTAGAGCACGATCTTGGCGTGGTCGGGACGGATGTCCCAGCCCTTCAGCGTGCGGAGATCCGTCATACCGTTGATGCCGCCGGTATAGCCCTGCTGTCCCACGATCAGGATGGTGAGGATCGCAGCGACCGCTTGCGTGATGATCGCGAAGTAGGTGCCGCCGACGCGGCGCTTGAACATCGCAGCACCGATGATCAGGGCGAAGATGCCCGGTACCAGGATGACGGCGGCGATGGTGAAGGTCAGGCTGTGGAACGGCTTCCAGAAGAACGGCAGCGCGGTGATCTGATTCCAGTCCATGAAGTCGGGGATTCCCGGCGTCGACTGGATCTTGGTGTTCTCGACGCTCGACGCCTCGAGCTTGAGGAACATCGCCATGCAGTAGCCGCCGAGACCGAAGAATACGCCCTGCCCCAAGCTCAGGATGCCGCCATAGCCCCAGCAGATCACCAGTCCCAGCGCGACGAAGGCGTAGGTAAGATATTTGGCGACCAGGTTGAGGCGGAAGACGTCGAGGCAGAGCGGCAGGATCACGACCAGAAAGACCGCGAGCACCAGGATGCCGATCAACTCCGAACGCGTGGCAAAACGACTGTCGTTCATGGGTTCAGCCCCCTGCGCTTTCGTTATTTGCGGACCTTGAGGGCGAACAGTCCCTGCGGCCGCAGCATCAGAATTCCGACCACCGCAAGCAGCGTCAGCACCTTCGCCATCGAGCCCGACATGAAGAATTCGAGCGTCGACTGGGTCTGCGAGATCGAGAAGGCCGATGCGATGGTGCCGAGCAGGCTGGCGGCGCCGCCGAACACGACGACCAGGAAGGTGTCGACGATGTAGAGCTGGCCCGACGTCGGCCCGGTCGAGCCGATCATGGTGAAGGCGGAGCCGGCGACGCCGGCGATGCCGCAGCCGAGCGCGAAGGTGTAGCGGTCGACCTTCGCAGTATTGATACCGACGGCGCCCGCCATGATACGGTTCTGCACCACGGCGCGAACCTGGCGGCCCCAGCGCGAGCGGAACATGATGTAGGCGACGCCGATCGTGATCAGCACCGTCAGGCCCATCACGAAGACGCCGTTGATCGGAACTTCGATGGAGTCCGTGACATGGAGCGAGCCGAGCATCCACTGCGGCAGCTCGACGCCGACCTCGCGCGCGCCGAAGATCGAGCGATAGGCCTGCTGCAACATGAGGCTGAGCCCCCAGGTCGCAAGCAGCGTGTCGAGCGGCCGCTTGTAGAGGTGCCGGATCAGCACCCATTCGACCAGCATCCCGAGTGCGCCGGAAGCCAGGAAGGCCAATATCATCGCGAGGAAGAAGTAGCCGCTGAACAGGCTTGGAAGGTAGGACTGGAAGAAATTCGACGTCATCCAGGTGACGTAGGCGCCCAGGATCATGAACTCGCCATGGGCCATGTTGATGACGCCCATCTGGCCGAAGATGATCGCGAGCCCCAGCGCCATCAGCACGTAGACGGAAAACAGGATCAGGCCGGCAAAGCCCTGCATGACGAAGATCGAGCCGAGGTCGCCAATCGAATAGTCGCCGAACATCTGGTTTCTCCGTCGAGAACAGCGTCTCGCGTCCGAGGGCACAGGGTCCCGCGTCGCGATTGAAAATCGCGACGCGGGGTCGTGAGACGCGGATTGACGGCCCGCGTCAGGGAGCTCTTGCTTGGGGAACGTTCGCGGAAGGCTTGCGCGCTTACTGGTAGCCCTTCGGGAACGGATCCGGCTCGACCAGATCGGCGGTCTCGTAGATCAGCTCGAACTGACCATCGAGCTTGGCGCGACCGACGCGGGTTTTCGACCAGAGATGATGGTTCTCGTGGATGCGCACATAGCCCTCGGGTGCGCCCTTGAATTCCACGCCCGGCGAGGCGGCCGCGATCTTGTCGACGTCGAAGCTGCCGGCCTTTTCGACCGTCAATTTCCAGAGCCATGGGCCGAGATAGGCCGCCTGCGTCACGTCACCAATCACGGTCTTCTCGCCCCAGATCTTCTTGAAGGCGGCGACGAACGCCTTGTTGTTGGCATTGTCGAGCGACTGGAAGTACTTCATGCAGGCGTAGGCACCCGCGATGTTCTCGCCGCCGATGCCGTCAATCTCGTCCTCGGTCACCGAGATCGTCAGCAGCGCCTGCTTGGAGAGATCGATGCCGGCTGCCTTGAGCTGCTTGTAGAAGGCGACGTTCGAGCCGCCGACCACGTCGGTGAAGATCACGTCCGGCTTGGTCAGCTTGATCTTGTTGATGACCGAATTGAACTGGGTGTTGCCGAGCGGGTAATATTCCTCGCCGACCACCTTGCCCTTCAGCACGTTCTCGACGTGCTTGCGCGCGATCTTGTTCGAGGTACGGGGCCAGATGTAGTCGGAGCCGACGAAGAAGAACGATTTGGCGCCCTTCTCCTTGGCGATCCAGTTCAGGCCAGCGAGGATCTGCTGGGTGGCTTCCTGGCCGGTGTAGATCACGTTCTTGGACTGCTCGAGGCCTTCGTAGAAGGTCGGGTAGTAGAGCATGCCGTTGTACTGCTCGACGACCGGCAGCACCGCCTTGCGTGAGGCCGAGGTCCAGCAGCCCATGATGGCCGCGACCTTGTCGTTGACGAGGAGCTTCTTGGCCTTCTCCGCGAAGGTCGGCCAGTCGCTGGCGCCGTCTTCCTGGATGACCTTGATCTTGCGGCCGAGCACACCGCCGGCAGCGTTGATCTGCTCGATCGCGAGCTTCTCGGCTTCGATCGAGCCGGTCTCCGAGATCGCCATCGTGCCGGTGGCCGAGTGCAGGATGCCGACGGTGACTTCGGTATCGGTGACCGCGAGACCCGTAGTGTTGACTGCCGAGGTCGCCGGAGCCTGCGCGAAGGACGCCTTCGGCAGCATCGTAATGGCCGGCACAGCGGCCATTCCCATCAATAGTTTGCGCCGAAGCGGCGACAACAAGCCTTTATTTGCGTCTTCTGACATGAGCACCCCACTGTTTGTTTTCGAGGACACGCGATTGGTGCCGTGAGGATGGCTCGAATTTGTGCAGCGCAAGCATACGCAAGATCGCGTATACTGCACCGCAAAATGCCGACGTAGGCTTTTGGTACGGGATTTGCGTGGCTTGCGGGTCCGTATCGGGAGTGGGGTTAAGTGGCAGGGCGGCAGCGAATAGACCGCGTCAGGCGCCAATACAACCAGTGGGTTGCCAACCAGACGCTGGAAGACTACGCGCTGCGCTTCACCGCCAAGAGCGCGCGGCGCTGGTCCGCCGCCCGCGTCGCCAACACCGCGCTGGGCGCAATCTCCTTCCTTGCGCTTGAAGCGATCGGCGGCACCATCACGCTGAATTACGGCGCCAGCAACGCAACCGCAGCGATCCTGGTCGTCAGCGTCATCATCTTCCTGTGCGGACTGCCGATTGCCTATTATGCCGCCAAATGCGGCATCGATATCGACCTGCTGACCCGCGGCGCCGGTTTTGGCTATATCGGCTCGACGATCACTTCGCTGATCTACGCCTCCTTCACTTTTATCTTCTTCGCCTTCGAGGCGGTCATTCTGGCAGCGGCGCTGGAGATGTGCTTCGGCATTCCCCGTCCGCTCGGCTATCTCATCAGCGCCATCGTCATCATCCCGCTGGTGACCTACGGCATCACCCTGATCAGCCGCTTCCAGCTTTGGACGCAGCCACTATGGGTCGTCCTTCATCTCCTTCCGTTCCTGGCGATCGCCTGGGCCAATCCGCATTCGTTCACGGAGTGGCGACACTTCGCCGGCGAGCATGGCGATCCGAACGGGCATCTCGATCTCCTGCTGTTCGGCACCGCGGCGTCGGTGGTGTTTTCGCTGGTGGCGCAGATCGGTGAGCAGGTCGACTTCCTGCGCTTTCTGCCGCGCGACCGCCGCACCTCCAAGACCTCGTGGTGGATCGCCCTGCTCAGCGCCGGCCCGGGCTGGATCATCTTCGGCGCGCTCAAACTGCTGGTCGGCTCCTTCCTGGCCTATTTCGCACTGAGCCACGGCGTCGCGCTCGAACAAGCTGCCGAGCCCGCCAACATGTATCTGGAAGCGTTTCGCTACGTGCTGTCGCAGCCGGACCTGGCGCTGGCGCTGACCGGCACCTTCGTCGTCCTCTCGCAGGTCAAGATCAACGTCACCAACGCCTATGCCGGCTCGATCGCGTGGTCGAACTTCTTCTCGCGGTTGACGCACAGCCATCCCGGCCGCGTGGTCTGGCTGGTGTTCAACGTGATGGTGGCGCTGCTGCTGATGGAGATCGGCGTCTACAAGGCGCTGGAGCAGACGCTCGCGCTCTACTCCAACGTCGCGATCGCCTGGGTCGGCGCGCTGGTCGCCGATCTCGTGATCAACAAGCCACTCGGCCTCCGCCCGCCGCAGATCGAGTTCAAGCGCGCACATCTCTACGACATCAACCCGGTCGGCGTAGGCGCCATGACCATCGCGACCATTGTTTCGATCAGCGCGTTCTATGGCCTGTTCGGCCCGACCGCGAAGGCGCTGTCGGCTTTCGTCGCGCTCGCTGCGGCCTTCATCGCGGCGCCGCTGATCGCGTGGGCCACCGAAGGCAGGTACTACATCGCCCGCAAGCCGAAGCGGAGCTGGCAGAGCGTCGAGGCGATCCAGTGCTGCATCTGCGAGCATTCGTTCGAGCCGGAGGACATGGCCTCATGCCCCGCCTATGCCGGGCCAATCTGCTCGCTGTGCTGCTCGCTCGACGCCCGGTGCCATGATCTCTGCAAGCCGCACGCACGGGCCGGCGCGCAGGTGTCAGAAGCGCTCGGCAGGATGTTGCCCGAGGCGATCCATACCCGGATCAATTCGCAGTTCGGCCAGTATATCGGCGTGTTCGCGGTATCGGCCGGTCTCGTCGGGCTCGTGCTCGGACTGATCTACCTGCAAACCTCGGCGACCGTGCACGCCGATGCGCTGCTGGCTGACGTGTTATGGAAGGTGTTCTTCGCGCTGATCATCATCATCGGCGTTGTCGCCTGGCTGTTCGTGCTGGCGCAGCAGAGCCGTCGCGCGGCGGAGGAAGAGACGCGGCGGCAGACGGCGCTCTTGATCCAGGAAATCGACGCGCACAAGCGCACCGACGCCGAATTGCAGCGCGCCAAGGAGGTCGCGGAGTCCGCCAACCTCGCCAAGAGCCGCTATGTCGTTGGACTAAGCCACGAGCTCCGCTCGCCGCTGAACGCGATCTCCGGCTATGCGCAGCTGCTCGAGCAGGACAACAGTTTGCAGGCGCGACCGCGCGATCAGGTGCGCGTGGTCCGCCGCAGCGCGGATCATCTGTCGGGATTGATCGACGGCATCCTCGACATCTCCAAGATCGAGGCCGGACGGCTCTATCTGTCCCGCGACGAGGTTCGCCTCAACGATTTCCTCGATCAGCTCGTCGGCATGTTCCGCCTGCAGGCTGCCGCCAAAGGCATCGACTTCGTGTTCAAGCGGCCGGCGGTGCTGCCGGTCGTGGTCTATGCGGACGAAAAGCGGCTGCGGCAGATCCTGATCAACCTGCTCTCAAACGCGATCAAGTTCACGCAAACCGGCAGCGTCAAGTTCGTGGTGCATTATCGCAGCCCCGTGGCCGAGTTCGAGGTCGTCGATACCGGCCCCGGCATCCAGCCGGACGATCTCGAACGCATCTTCGCCCCCTTCGAGCGCGGCGCGCTCGGCGTGGCGCAGCCCCAGACCGGTACAGGTCTCGGCCTCACCATCAGCCGCCTCCTCGCGGGCGTGATGGGCGGCGACATCAAGGTGACGAGCACGGTCGGCGCCGGTGCGACCTTCCGCGTGAAACTCCTGCTCTCCGAGGTCACCAATCCCCGGCGTGATGCCCCGGTGGAGGCGCCGATCTACGGCTATCTCGGACCGCGCAAGACGATCCTGATCACCGATGACGATCCGACTCATCGCGATCTGCTGCGCGAGGTGCTGGCGCCGCTCGGCTTCATCCTGCTCAGCGCTCCCGACGGCCCCGGCTGCCTCGCGTTGGCGCAGCACTGCCGGCCCGATCTGTTCCTGCTCGACATCTCCATGGCAGGCATGGACGGCTGGGCGGTGGCGGAGACCTTGCGTGCCAACGGCCATCACACAGCGCGCATCCTGATGGTGTCGGCCAGCGCGCTGGAGGCGCATGGCGCGCCGCTGGCGCAGCCGTTCCATGACGGCTATCTGATGAAGCCGATCGACATCCCGCGGCTGCTGGAAACCATCCGCCAGTTGCTCAAGCTCGAATGGCAGTACGAGGCCGACCAGGTGCCGGTGCCGCTGTGGAAGCCGGAGAGCGGCTCGCGCCCTCCGGTGAAATATGTCGAGGAGCTGATCGACCTTGGCCGGCTCGGCTATGTCCGGGCGATCCAGCTCAAGCTCGACGAAATCGGCACCGAGCTGCCGGAGCACGCCGACTTTGTCACCCACATGCGCGCCCTGCTCGACCGCTTCGATCTCGACCAATACATGGCGACGCTGAAAACCTTGCACAGCTATGATCACTGATCCCAGAAAACGCGACGTCGCCCTCGTCGTCGACGACTCTCCCGAGACGCTGCGGCTCCTGACCGACGCGCTGGACGGCGCAGGCATGACCGTCATGGTCGCGCTCGATGGCGTATCCGCAATGCGGATCGTCGACCAGATCACGCCCGACATCGTGCTGCTCGATGCGGTGATGCCCGGCATGGACGGGTTTGAGACCTGCAAGCGGCTGAAGCGCGATGCCGGGCTCGACGGCGTGCCGATTATCTTCATGACGGGCCTTGCCGAGACCGAGCACATCGTGCGCGGGCTCGAAGCCGGCGGGGTCGACTATGTGACGAAGCCGATCGTGGTCGAGGAGATGCTGGCGCGGATCCGCGTCCACCTCGCCAATGCCCGGATGACCCAGAGCGCGCGCGCTGCCCTCGATGTCTCCGGCCGCTATCTGCTCGCGGTCAACAGCAAGGGCAAGTTGTTATGGGCGACGCCGCAGGCCCAAAGGCTTCTCGCGGATACGCTGGCCGACGACACCATCGACGAGTTCGTGCTGCCCGACCCTATGCCGCAATGGCTCGACCAGGTCCAGAAGGGCAAATCCGCCCCGAAGACCACGACCATGCCCGCTCTCCCCGGCAACGAGCAATTGCGGCTGCAATATATGGGCAAGCTCGGTCCGAACGAATTCCTGCTTCGTCTTGCCAAGGATTCCGGCGCCGATACGCCGGTGGAGTTTTCAAGAGAGCTAGGCCTTACCGCACGTGAAGCGGAAGTGCTGTCCTGGCTGTCCAAAGGAAAGACCAACCGGGATATCGCGCAAATCCTGGGTTTGAGCCCGCGGACCGTCGACAAGCATCTCGAGCAAATCTATTCCAAGCTGGGCGTCGAGAATCGCACCGCGGCGGCCGCGATCGCGGTCAAGGCCAAAGATTTGAAGTAAGAGAGGCGCGTCGCGCGAGCGTTCCGACGAGACTGAGCCGTGCGCAGCAGTCGTCTCCCAGATAATCGTGCAGGTGGCAGCCAGCCGCGACAGGCCCTTTTCCGGCGCGAGCTTCTGCTGCAGCGCGAAACCATCTGCGCCGCAACATTCAAAAATGAGACTGCCCGTCAAGCCGGACGAGGCCTCCGCGCAGGCACCGCATTCGACTTCGGATAGCTTCCCTCGAAAGCCGCGGGCCGCTGAGAGCCACGGGCGTCGCGCTGGTTTGGCGCGGC
Organism: Bradyrhizobium genosp. SA-4 str. CB756; assembly: GCF_000473125.1. Lineage (NCBI taxonomy): Bacteria > Pseudomonadati > Pseudomonadota > Alphaproteobacteria > Hyphomicrobiales > Nitrobacteraceae > Bradyrhizobium > Bradyrhizobium genosp. SA-4. The sequence continues at coordinate 4,236,987 of NZ_KI421499.1, forward strand.
ACAAATCGACGACACAGGGAGGAGCACAATGTCGAAATGCAGTATCGGACTGCTCGCGCTGAGCAGCCTGTTTCTTTCAGGCGCGGCGATCGCCCAGGAAAAAATCAAGGTGGGCGTGACCGCGACCCTCGAAGGCACCTATACGGTGCTCGGCGAGGACGGCATGCGCGGCCATCAGACGGCGCTCAACGTGCTGGGCAAGAAGATCGGCGACAAGGAGCTCGAATTCATCGTCGCCTCGACCGATGCGACGCCGGACTCCGCAGTGCGCGCAGTCCGCAAGCTGATCGAACAGGACAAGGTGCAGATCCTGCTGTCGCCGCTCTCCGGCGACGAAGGCATCGCGGTGAAGAACTTTGCCAAGACCCACCCCGAGCTGACCTTCATCAACGCCGCATCGGGCGCGCAGGAAACGACCTATGTCGATCCTGCCCCGAACTTCTTCCGCTACAACATGGACGGCGCCCAGTGGCAGGTCGGCCTCGGCAAATACGCCTATGAGGACAAGAAGTATCGCAAGATCGCGACCGTCGGCGAGGACTATTCCTTCATCTATACCCAGGTGTTCGGGCTGGTGCTCGAATTCTGCGGCATGGGCGGACAGGTGACCAACCGGCAATGGGTGCCGCTCGGAACCAAGGACTTCGCCTCGGTGATCGCCGCCCTGCCCGACGATGTCGATGCCATCTATCTCGGCCTCGGCGGCGCGGATGCCGTCAACTTCCTCAACCAGTATCAGCAGGCCGGCGGCAAGGCGCATCTGATGGGCGGTTCCATCATGATCGACCAGACCATCCTGTCGTCAAAGGGCAATGCCAAGAACGCCCTGATCGGCACCATCGCGGCGAGCGGCCAAGCCGACACCTGGGAGGATCCGGGCTGGCAGAAATTCGTGAAGGCCTATCAGGACGCGTTCCCGCCGAACAAGCGCTTCCCGAGCCCCTCGCTGCTGGCCACCAACTACTACGGCTCGACGATGGCCTTGATCCTCGCACTGCGCGAGGTCAACGGCGATCTCAGCGACAATCAGTCGAAATTCAAGGCTGCGCTGGCGAAGATCGAGCTCGACGCGCCGAACGGCAAGATCAAGCTCGACTCCAACCGCCAGGCGATCGGCACCAATTTCGTCACCGAGGTCGTCGATGACGGCAAGGGCGCGCTGTTCAGCAAGGTCGTGAAGGTGATCCCGAACGTGAACCAGACGCTCGGTTATGATCCTGCGGTGTTCTCGAAGATCGGCCTGCCGAGCCGCACCGTACCGGAATGTAAGAAGTACTGACGCATCACCATCGGCAAGAAGCAACCGGGGAGCGACTCGCTGACGCGGTCGCTCTCCGCTCTTGCAATCTCGGCGGCGTTGTTGAACGCTGGCTGAAAAGAAGAAACATTCGGGAGGGGAAGGCATGAGCCGTGCGCTCGCCGTCTTCCACGGCCGGTTCGGCCGGGCGACGGTTTATCAGTTGAACCGCCCTTTCAATATCCACGCCCATCGTGAAGGTCATCTGATCTTCCATGTCGGCGGCATGTCTGCATGCATTGATGTCTCAGACGGACACTATGATCTCACCGAGACCTCCGTGGTCGCCGTCAATCCGTGGGAGCCACACAACTTCCTGCCGAGCGATCTCGATGGCGGCGCCATCTTCTTCGTGCTCTATGTCAACGCCGAATGGTTCGCGCCCGATACCCCGGGCACCGACCGCCTACGGTTCGGCCGCACCCAGTTCAGGCGCACGCCTGCACTCGACAAGCACATCAGACGGACCGCCGCGCTCGTGTGCGGCGCACCATCCCTCTCCAGTCTCGATTCCGAGCTGAGGCGGCTGATCGACATCTGCTACGACGAAAGCTGGCAGCAGGCCGAGATCGCGCGCGATCCGCGCGCAAGCGGCTCCGTCACCGATTTCCGCGTGCGCAAATGCATCAAGATGATGTCGGAAAGCCCAGGCGCCGAGATCGAGCTCGATACGATCGCCCGCGAGTCCGGCCTGTCGCGCCCGCACTTCTACCGGCTGTTCCGTGTCCAGACCGGCGTCACCCCGAACCTCTACCTCAACACACTGATCATGGAACAGGCGCTCGAAGCGCTGGTGGCCAGCGAGACGCCGATCGCTGACATCGGCTTCGATCTCGGCTTCTCCTCGCAGAGCGGTTTCACCCGCTTCTTCGCCGCCAATGTGGGAATGGCCCCGACCGATTATCGCCGCGCAGCCAAGGTTTTGCGGGCCTGACCGCTGCACGAAAAGATACTCACGATCAAACGTCGCCCTCGCCGCCCGGCTAGGATGCGGGCAACGCGATCCAGAGATGATCGCGACCGACGGGAGCGCACGTCCATGGCAAGGCCTGCAGCCGCTGTAGGGCTGTCCGACCTGCATTTTACGAACTTTCGGCGTGTCGCCCGGACAAGCGGACGGCGCACATGAGCCGTTTCATCGAACGCCATCCCGCCTGGGCGCTGATCACGATCATCGCCGTTGCCGTCGTGCTCTGGCTGGTCTTCGCGGTCTGGCCGCCGGGTCTCGAAGAGGTGATCGGCCGCAAGCGCGTCTTCCTCAACGCCGTCTTCAACGGCATCACGCTCGGGGGCCTCTACTTCCTCGTCGCCAGCGGCTTCACGCTGATCTTCGGCCTGATGCGCAACGTCAATCTCGCGCACGGCTCGCTCTATCTGTTCGGCGGCTATGTCGGCTACGCCATCAGCACGGCGACCGGCTCCTGGCTGCTCAGCTTCATCGTCGCCTTCGTCCTGACGGCCCTGGTCGGCGTGCTGCTGCAGGTGATCGTGTTCCGGCGCATGGAGGGTCAGGACCTCAGGCAGACCATGGTGACGATCGGGCTGTCGATCGTGTTTGCCGATCTCATGCTGTGGGCCTGCGGCGGTGATTTCTATCAGATCCAGACCCCGAGCTGGCTGATCGGGCCCATAGACCTGCCGTTGATCACGGCGGTGAAGTCCTCGGGCGAGCCGGTCTATCTCAGATATCCGATGGTCCGGCTCGTGATCTTCGCCGCGTCCGTGGTCATTGGCGTTGCGATGTGGCTCGCGCTCAACCGCACCCGGATCGGCATGATCATCCGCGCCGGCGTCGATGATCGCGACATCCTGGCTGCGACCGGTGTGCGCATCCAGCTCGTCTTCGTCCTGGTGTTCGCATTTGGCGCTGGCCTTGCCGGCATCGCCGGCGTGGTCGGCGGCACGTTCCAGTCGTTGTCGCCGGGCGAGGACATCCGCTTCCTGCTGGCCTCGCTCGTGGTCGTGATCGTCGGCGGCATGGGCTCGATCCCCGGTGCGGCGCTCGGCGCGCTGATCATCGGCCTCGCCGAGCAGCTCGGCTCGGTCTACATCCCGACCTACGCCATCGTCGTGACCTTCCTGATCATGGTGCTGGTGCTGGCGATCCGGCCGCAAGGCCTGTTGGCGAGGCGCTGACATGTCGCTCGCGCACGATGCCCGCGTTGCCGTTCGTTCTGCCGCCGGAGCAGAGCGCCCCGCGCGGACCTGGCCGGAGATCGACAATCCCGCCGCCTGGGTCGTTGCGGCCATTCTTGTCATCATGCCGCTGATTGCCAACGGCTTCTTCCTGATCGAGATCTTCGCGACCACGCTGATCCTCGGCACAATGGCGCTGAGCCTGATGTTCCTCGCCGGTTATGGCGGCATGGTCAGCCTGATGCAGCTCACCATCGCGGGCTTCTCGGCCTACATGGTCGCCGTGTTCGGCGTCAGCGGCAACGCCAATATCAGCCTGGGCTGGCCCTGGTGGCTCGCCGTTCCCATGGCGCTCGCACTGGCGACTGCCTTCGGCACGCTCGGCGGCGCGCTCGCGGTGCGCACTGAAGGCATCTACACCATCATGATCACGCTCGCGATTGGAGCTGCCTTCTACTATTTCACCAACCAGAACTGGGCGATCTTCAACGGCCATACCGGCATCAACACCGTGGCAACGCCGCACTTCTGGGGCGTCAACTGGCGCGCCGACATCCCCTTCTACTATGTGGTGCTCGCGGTTGCCGCGCTCTGCTATTTCGCCGTCGAATATCTCTCGCGCGCACCCTTCGGCCTTGCGCTTCAGGGCGTCCGCGACAATCCGCGGCGCATGGCTGCGCTGGGCTTCAACGTCAACGCCCATCGCGTCGCCGCCTATGCCTTTGCGTCCTTCGTCGCCGCGCTCGCCGGCGTGCTCCAGGTCTGGAACTACCGGCAGATCTCGCCGGGCTCGGTCAGCGTCGGGGCCTGCATCGACGTGCTGATCATCTCCGTGGTCGGAGGCATCACCCGCCCGATCGGCCCCTTCATCGGCGCGCTGATCTTCGTGCTGCTGCGCACCTTCGCACTCGACTTCCTGGTCCGGCTCGGGCTCGACGGCAACCGCTTCCGCCTGCTGATCGGGCTCGGCTTCCTCGCCATCGTGTTCTGGTCTTCCGACGGCGTCGTCGGCCTGTGGCAGCGCTGGCGTCAGAGTCAGCGTCCTCGCGCGGACCGCCCAGGCGGAGGGCGCGGTCATGGATAGCGTCGCTCATCGCCTTTCCGCCGTCGGCGCCGGCGCCGCGCTGGAACTACGCGGCGTGACCCGGCTGTTCGGCGCGCTCGCCGCGCTGACCGACGTCACCATCACGGTAAAGCCGGGTGAGCGGCGTGCCGTGCTCGGTTCAAACGGCGCCGGCAAGACCACGCTGTTCAACTGCATCACCGGCGACTTCCCGCCATCCTCCGGCACCATTCGCTTCTTCGGCGAGGACGTCACCCACTTCCCGCCCTATGAACGCATCCGCCGCGGGCTGCGCCGGACCTACCAGATCTCGGCGCTGTTCCCGGGCCTCACCGTTCAGGACAACGTCTATCTCGCCTGCCGCGGCGTCTCGCGCGGACGTTTCTCGTTCCTGCGCCCGGGGCAGAACGACGCGCTGATGCATGCCGCCGACAACCTCGTCCAGGCCGTGCATCTGTCGGCCGTGAAGGACCAGCGCGTGGCCGAGCTCGCGCACGGCCAGCAGCGCCAGCTCGAAATCGCGCTCGCGCTGGCCGGCGCCCCGCGCTTCGTCCTGTTCGACGAGCCGGCCGCGGGCCTGTCGCCGACCGAGCGGGCCGAGCTGATCGAGATCCTGACCTCTCTGCCGGCCCACATCGGCTACATCATCATCGAGCACGACATGGACGTCGCGCTGCGCGTCGTCGAGAGCGTCACGATGATGCACAACGGACGCGTCTTCAAGGAAGGCTTGCCGCAGGAGATCCAGTCCGATCCCGAGGTGCAGGAGCTCTATCTCGGAGGCGGCCATGAATGAGGCTCGCCGAACTTCCGCCGCGCTCGAGGTCCGTGGCCTCGACGTCTATTACGGCCACTCGCACGCGCTGCAGGGCGTCGACCTCACGCTGGAGAGCGGCGTGTTCTCCGTCGTCGGCCGCAACGGCATGGGCAAGACCACGCTGTGCAAGGCGATCATGGGGCTGGTCGGCGTGAGTGGCGGATCGATCCGCGTCCGCGGCGAGGATGTCACGCGGCGGCCACCGGCCCAGATCGCCCGGCTCGGCGTCGGTTATGTGCCGCAAGGTCGCCGTCTCTGGCGCTCGCTCAGCGTCGACGAGCATTTGCGGCTCGCCGGCGGGCTGCGCTCCGGCGCCTGGACCGTCGAGCGCATCTACGACACCTTCCCGCGGCTCGCTGAACGCAAGGATCACGGCGGCGGCCAGCTTTCCGGCGGAGAGCAGCAAATGCTGGCGATCTCGCGCGCGCTGCTCACCAATCCGCATCTCCTGATCATGGACGAGCCGACCGAGGGCCTTGCGCCCGTCATCGTCGCCCAGGTCGAGGAGATGCTGCTGCGGCTGGGCGAGGACGGTGACATGTCCGTGCTCGTGATCGAGCAGAACATCGGTGTTGCCACCGCGATCTCGCGCAACGTCGCGATCATGGTCAACGGCCGCGTCCACCGGATCATTGACTCCGCGCGGCTCGCTGCCGACCGCGAGCTGCAGCAGCGCCTGCTCGGCGTCGGGCTTCATGCGGAGCTGGAACCAGATGTCGATATATCTACGGCCGCTGCCGGCCCGAAACCGGCGCCGGCGCCACGCCCAGGCGGGCCGATCCGCATCTACATCTCCAACCCCGCGCCACCGACGCGATGGTCGCAGCCGGTGCCGATCGCGCGCATCGAGGCAGCGGCCCGCACACGGTCGACAGAGGTCACGCGGCTGGAGGAGACGACGCGGCGCAGGCGCGAGCCGATAGCGGCGCAGACCGCAGGACCGCCTGTCGTGCTGGTCGTCGGCACGCTCGATACCAAGGGCCAGGAGCTGCGCTTCATCCGCGACATCATCGCAGCAACCGGCCTTCGCACGCGGCTGGTCGACGTCTCGACCAGCGGCAAGCATTCCAGCTGCGATGTCTCTGCGCAGGAGATCGCGCTCAACCACGGCCGCGGCGGTGCGGCCGTGTTCGGCCCTGACCGCGGCGCCGCTGTGACCGCGATGGCCGATGCGTTCGCCAGCTGGCTGCGGCGACAAGGCAATGTCGCCGGCGTGATCTCGGCCGGCGGCTCGGGCGCGGCGTCGCTGGTTGCGCCGGGCATGCGTGCCCTGCCCGTCGGCGTGCCAAAACTGATCATCTCGTCCATCGCCTCAGGCGATGTCGGGCCCTATGTCGGCCCCGCCGACATCACCATGATGTACTCGGTCACCGACGTGCAGGGGCTGAATGCGATCTCGCGCGCCGTGCTGGGCAATGGCGCCAATGCGCTCGCCGGCATGGTCAAGGCAAGGCTCGATGCGCGTGCCGCCACAGGGCGAGAGGCCGGCGGCCTGCCCTCGGTCGGCATCACCATGTTTGGCGTCACCACACCGGCGGTGCAGAAGATCGCGGCCGAGCTGCGCGACGACTTCGAATGTCTCGTCTTCCACGCCACCGGCGTTGGCGGCCGCTCCATGGAAAAGCTCGTCGAGTCTGGTCAGCTTGCCGGCGTCATCGACCTCACCACGACCGAGATCTGCGACCTGCTGATGGGCGGCGTGTTTCCGGCGACCGAAGACCGCTTTGGCGCGGTCATCCGCAGCCGGCTGCCCTATGTCGGCTCGGTCGGCGCGCTCGACATGGTCAATTTCGGCGCGCCCGACACCATTCCCGAACGCTACCGCGGCCGCAAGTTCCACGTCCACAATCCGCAGGTGACGTTGATGCGGACCACGGCTGAGGAGAACGAGCGCATGGGCCGCTGGATCGCCGAGCGGCTGAACCAGATGGACGGCCCTGTCCGCTTCTTCCTGCCCGAGGGCGGCGTCTCTGCGCTCGATGCGCGCGGCCAGCCGTTCTGGGATCCGGACGCCGACGCGGCGCTGTTCCGCGCGCTGGAGCGCGACGTGCGCCAGACCAGCAACCGCCAGCTCATTCGCACGCCTAAGAACATCAACGATCCCGACTTCGCCGCCGCCATTGTCAGTGCGTTCCGAACTCTGTTCGGCCGAACCGGCGCGCGGCGGAGATTAGCGAGGTGACCGATGGCCAGGTTTGAACGCGCAGCCCTCCTGAAGAAGTTCCGCGACATGGCGAGGCGCGGCGAGCCGATCGTCGGCGGCGGTGCCGGCACCGGCCTGTCGGCCAAATGCGAGGAAGCCGGCGGCGTCGATCTCATCGTGATCTACAATTCCGGGCGCTACCGCATGGCCGGCCGCGGCTCGCTCGCCGGCCTGATGGCGTACGGCGATGCCAACGCCATCGTGCTCGAAATGGCCAGTGAAGTGCTCCCGGTGGTCGACCAGACCCCGGTGCTTGCGGGCGTCAACGGCACCGATCCGTTCCGCGACATGGATGTCTTCCTTGACCAGCTCAAGGCACTCGGGTTTGCGGGCGTCCAGAACTTCCCGACGGTCGGCCTGATCGACGGCACCTTCCGCGCCAATCTCGAAGAGACCGGCATGTCCTATGCGCTCGAGATCGACATGATCGCGAAGGCGCACGACAAGGACATGCTGACCACCCCCTACGTGTTCAGCGAGAAGGAAGCCGCCGCGATGGCGATCGCCGGCGCCGACATCATTGTCTGCCACATGGGTCTGACGACGGGCGGCACGATCGGCGCGCAGACGGCCCTGAAGCTCAAGGACTGCCCCGCGCGGATCGACACCTGGGCCACAGCAGCGCTCAGCGTCAATCCGGACATCCTGGTGCTGGCCCATGGCGGTCCGATCGCCGATCCCGCCGATGCCGATTTCATCATGAAGAACACCCGCCATTGCCACGGCTTCTACGGCGCCTCCTCGATGGAGCGGCTACCCGTGGAGCGGGCGCTGACGGAGCAGGTACGTCAATTCAAGGCGATCGGCGCGCGGTAACGCCGGAAGGTTCGAGGGAGGGAAAGATGTCAGGAATGCTGGTCGGTGAATTGATCCTCTGGCTGATCGTCGCGATCATCGTGATCGTGGTCGGCGTCTATATCGTCAACTGGCTCTACCACCGCTCCTCCAAAGAGACGTCATTCGTCCGGACCGGTTTCCTTGGCGAACGTGTGGTAATCAACGGCGGCGCCTTCGTACTGCCGTTCATCCACGACTACACGCCGGTCAACATGAACGTGCTGCCGATGGGCATCGTGCGTTCGAAGCAGGATGCCGTGATCACCCGCGACCGCATGCGCGTCGATATCGAGGCTGATTTTTATGTCCGGGTGCAGCCGACTCGCGAAGCCGTCTCGATTGCTGCCGCAACGCTCGGCCGCCGCACCATGGAACCGGGGCAGCTACATGCCCTGCTCGCCGGCAAGTTCATCTCGGCGATCCGTTCGGTCGCCTCCGAAATGACGATGGAGGAGATGCATGAGCGGCGCGGCGACTATGTCGCGCGGGTCAAGACCAACGCGGCCGAGGCGCTCGCGCAGAACGGGCTCGAGCTGGAGTCGGTCGCGATCACCGATCTCGACCAGACCGACCTCGAATTCTTCAACCCCTCGAACCGCTTCGACGCCGAAGGTCTGACGCGCCTGATGGAGGATATCGAGGCGAGGCGCAAGCTGCGCAACGACATCGAGCAGGACTCGATGATCAAGATCCGCTCCCGCAACCTGGAGGCCGAGCGGCAGGCGCTCGAAATCGAGCGCGAGAGCGAGACCGCGCGGCTGGAACAGGAACGCGACATCGAGATGCGCCGCGCGCTGCAGCGCACCGAAGTGGCCCGCGAGCGTGCACTGCGCGAGACCGAGGCCGAGCAAGCGCAGATCTCGGCACGCGAGGCCATCGAGCGCGCCCGCATCGCCAACGACCAGGCGATTGCGGAGGCGCGCATCGCCTCGGAGCGCGAGACCCGCCAGAGGGAGATCGAGCGAACCCGGACGATCGAGGAGAAGGAGCTGCTGGCTCGGGAGGAGATCGAGAAGACTCGGATCGCGAACCAGCGCTCGATCGACACCACCCGCATCGCCTCCGAGCGTGAGGTCCGCCAGCGCGAGATCGAGCGCATGCGCACGGTCGAGGAAGCCGAGATCGCCGCCCGCGAAGCCATCGAGAAGGCCCGCATCCAGCAGGATCGCGTCGTCACCGATGCCCGTATCGCCAATGAAGAGGAAACACGGCGCCGCGAGATCGAGCGCACCCGCGCCGTCGACGAGGCCGAAATCGCCGCGCGCGAGGCCACCGAAAAGGCCCGCATTGCCCAGACCATGACGGTCAATGTCGAGCGCATCTCCTCGGACGAGCGCACCCGCGCGCTGGAGATCCAGCAGGTGCGCACCATCCAGGAAGCCGAGATCGAGGCGCAGCGCGCGGTCGAAGCCGCCCGCATCGCCCGCGAGCGGACGCTCGCCGCAGAGCGCATCGCCGCCGAACAGAACACCCGGCAGCTGGAGATCGAGCGCAACCAGACGCTGGACGTCGCCGGCATCGCGGCCCGCGAAGCGACGGAAGCCTCCCGTATTGCGCAGGAGGAGCGCGTGCGGTCGCTCGAGATTGCCCGCAACCGCGCCGTCGAGGAAGCCGACATCGCCTCGCGCGAGGCGATCGAGGCGGCCCGCATCGCCCAAGAGAAGGCGGTCGCGGCCGAGCGCATCCAGGCCGACCGGGAGACCAGGGCGCTCGAGATCGAGCGGACCGGCACATTGGAGGCAGCCGAGCTGAAGCGGCGCGACGCCATCGAGCGCCAGCGCATCACGGTCGATCTGGCGCTCGAGGCCGAGCGCATCAATTCCTCCAAGAAACGCGAGGTGCTCAACATCGAGCAGAAGAAGGCCGTCGAGATCGCGGACGAGGACCGCGTCATCGCCCTCTCCACCAAACGCTCCGAGCGCATCGATGCCGACCGCCAGGTCAAGCAGGCCGAGATCGTCGCGCGCAAGGAGGTCGAGACCACCGACGTCTCGCGCGAGCAGGCGCTCGAGGCCGCCCGTATCGAGCGGCGGCGTGCGATCGAGCAGCTCGAGGTCGCCCGCGTCCAGTCGCTACAGGAGGCCGAAATCGCCGCGCGCGAGGAGGTCGAGCGTGCCCGCATCGCCTCTGACCGCGGGCTGGACGAGGCCCGCATCGGGCGCGAGCGCGAGCTGCGCAAGCTCGAGGTCAACCGCGAGAAGGATGTCGAGACCGTGCTGATGGAGAAGGCGATCGCCATCCATCAAAAGTCGCTGGAGGAGTCGGCGGCGCGCGCAGCCGCCGAGGAAGCGCGGATGCGAGCCACCGAAGCGGCCGAGCGCGTCGTCACCGCGCGCGAGAGCGAGATCGCCAAGCGTCGCAAGACCGTCGAAGTGCTGCTGGCCGAGAAGCAGGCCGAGGAGACCCGGATCGCGGCCGAAGCCGAGCGTGTGCGCGCCGCTGTCGAGGCCGAGGCCCAGCGGATGCTCAACGAGGCCGAGAACGTGCTGACCGACCAGGCGCGCTACTCGCTGTTCCGCCGCAAGCTGCTCGACCGCATCGAGGGTATCGTGCGCGAGAGCGTCAAGCCGATGGAGAAGATCGAGGGCATCCGCATCCTCCAGGTCGACGGCCTCAACGGCAACGGACATGGCGGCGGCAATGGCGGCCGCAGCGCCACCGACGAGGTGATCGACTCCGCCCTGCGCTACCGCGTCCAGGCGCCGCTGATCGATTCCATCCTGTCCGACATCGGCGTCGAGGGCGGCAGCCTGGCAAAGATGCCCGGACTGATCCGCGAGGCCCGCGACATGCAGGGCATCAAGGATTCCGCGCGCAAGGGTGGCGGTGGCGGCGACAAGCCGGCGGCCTCCCCGCCGGCGGCCGAGGGCAGCGGCGAGCCGCCGGCCGAGCGCGGTCCGCGGAAGAAGAGCTGAGGTCTAGGTCATGGCCCGCGTCTACGTCTCCACCGTCGTCAATGCCCGCAACGACCGAGTCTGGGCACGGGTGCGCGATTTCAATGGCATGCCGAACTGGCACCCGGCCATCGCCGAGAGCCGCATCGAGGGCGGCGAGCCCTCCGACAAGATCGGCTGCGTCAGGGACTTTCGCCTCCGCAACGGCGACCGCATCCGCGAGAAGCTGCTCGGCCTCTCCGACTACGACATGTTCTGCACCTATTCGATCCTGGAATCGCCGATGGGCGTCGAGAACTACGTGGCAACCCTGCGGCTCACGCCCGTTACCGACGGCGACCAGACTTTCATGGAATGGACCGCGGAATTCGACTGCGCGCCGGAACGGGAGAACGAGCTCGTGAGCAATATCGGCGGCGGCGTGTTTCAGGGCGGCTTCGACGCCCTGAAGCGTGTGTTCGGAGGCTAGCCGTGCCGCATGTTGTCAAGAGCACGATCCTGAACGCGCCGACCGACGCGGTGTGGGAGGTGCTGCGCGATTTTAACGGCCATGACCGCTGGCACCCGGCAGTTGCGACCTCCTCGATCGAACGCGCGCAATCCGCCGACAAGATCGGCTGCGTCAGGCGGTTCAAGCTCAAGGACGGCTCCGAGCTGCGCGAGCAATTGCTGGCGCTGTCCGACCTCGAACAGACCTTCAGCTATTGCCTGCTTGATACGCCGATCCCGATGTTCAACTACGTCGCCCACGTCCGCCTGCTGCCGGTGACCGACGGTGACCGCACCTTCTGGCACTGGGAGTCGCGGTTCACGACCAGGTCCGAGGACCGGGACCGTATCACCCACATGGTTGCCGAGGACATTTATCAGGTCGGGTTCGAGGCAATCCGCCGGCACATGAAGGAGGCCGCTTAAGCCATGGCCGTGACGGTAAAGACCTTTGCGAATGCGAGCGAAGCGGCCGGCGCGCTGTCCTCGGACCGCAGCGCGCGCTATCTCGGCGGCGGCACGCTGGTGATGCGGGCGCTGAACGAGGGCGACGTCTCGATCTCGACGATCGTTCGCGCCAGCGACCAGGCGCTGAGCCGGATCGATGCTTCCGGCCCGCGCGTGACGCTGGGCGCCGGCGTCACCTTCGCGCGCGTGCTCGCCGAACGCGACCTCGCCTTCCTGCACGCCCCTGCCCGCTCGATCGGCGGTCCGGCCGTGCGCAACATGGGGACCATTGGCGGCAATCTGTTCGCGCCGAGCCCTTACGGCGATTTCACCGTGGCGTTGCTCGCGCTCGACGCCACCGTCGCTGTCGCAGGCGGCTTCGGCACACGCGACATCCCGATCGAGGAGTTTCTGCAGGCGCGCGACCGGCAGGCCGGCACGCTGGTGCTCTCGGTGTCCTGCACCCGGCCGGCCAGCACGGAGGCCTTCCGCTATCGCAAGATCGCGCGCATCAAGCCGAAGGGCGGCTCGGTGATCACGCTCGCCGTGCACCTGCCGATCTCTGGCGGCCGGATTGCGGGCGCGCGGATCGCGCTGGGCTCGATGGCGCCGACGCAGATCCGCGCTCGCGCCGCCGAACGCGCACTGGAGGGCCGCTCGCTGGATGCCGCGACCATCGCGGCCGCGGCATCCGCCGCGAGCGAAGGAACATCACCATCGGACAACGCGCTCGGCAGCGCCTGGTACCGCCGCGAGATCGTCGGCGTGCATCTGCGGCGTCTGCTGTCCGGACAGGAATAGATCGCCATGTCGAAGATCCCCCTGCAATTTCGCCACAACGGCCGCGACGTCGCAATCTTCGTCGACGGTGGCACCAATCTCCTCGTTGCACTTCGCGAGCTGATCGGCGACATGACGCCGAAATTCGGCTGCGGCCAGGGCGGCTGCGGCACTTGCAGCGTGCTGGTCGAAGGCGAGCTGCACCTCTCCTGCCTGACTCTCGCCGAGACGGTCGCCGGCCGCTCGGTCGAGACGCTCGACGGCATGAAGCAGGGCCCGAACCTGCATCCGCTGCAGCGCGCTTTCGCCGACCATTTCGCCGCCCAGTGCGGCTATTGCACGCCGGGCATGCTGATGGCCGCCAAGGCCCTGCTCGACCGCAACCCGTCGCCGAGCCGCGACGAGGTCGTCGAGGCGATCTCCGGCAACATCTGCCGCTGCACCGGCTATGAGCCGATCATCAATGCCATCCTCGCCGCCGCGAGCGGCCGGGTCAGCGCGTAAGGGAACGCGACCATGCTGGAACTGCGCAAGGACATTTTTGCCGACGAGCGCGACGATAATTTGAAGGAGATCGGCAAGGGCACCCAGCGCCAGGACATGCTCGGCCATGTCACGGGCACGTCCAGCTATTTCAACGACCACAAGCTGCAGGGCATGCTGCACCTGAAGGTCGTGCGCTCGACCCACGCGCACGCAAGGCTGCGCCGGATCGACACCACCGAGGCGGAGCGCTCGGCGGGCGTGCGCCGGATCATTCGCGGGGCTGATGTGCCGGTCAATCTGAACACGCTCCTCAGCCTGATCAATTTCGGCAAGGACGACGAGCCCTCGCTTGCGGTCGACAAGGTCCGCTACAAGGGCGAGCCGATCGTCGCCATCGTCGCCGACAGCGAGCGCGAGGCCTTCGAGGCGGTCGCCAAGGTCAGGATCGATTACGAGCCGTTACCGGCCGTGTTCGACGTCGAGGATGCGCTGAAACCCGGTGCGCCCGTGGTCAACGAGACCTATCCCAAGAACACCTTCACTTATCACGACGTCTACGACCACCAGAAGCTGCGCTTTGGCGATGCGGATGCGGCGCTTGCAACCGCCGACCACGTGCTCGAGCAGCGCTATCAGATGTCGCCGATCGAGCATGCGCCGACGGAGACCAACGGCGCGATTGCCGCACCCGACACCAACGGCCGCTACGTCGTCTACACCTCGACCCAGGCGCTGTTCTTCTCGGTCGACACCTGCGCCAAGATCCTGGACGTGCCATCCAACACCTTCCACTTCATCGGCGGCACCGTCGGCGGCGGCTTCGGCGGCAAGGTCGACACATTGACCGAGCCGCTCGCGATCCTCGGCGCCATGCTAACGGGGCGCCCCGTCCGCTACGTGTTCGGCCGCGAGGAGGAGATGCAGTACGGCCCGCCGCGCGGCGCTGAGCGCATCTACATCAAGGACGGCGTGATGCGCGATGGCCGCATTGTCGCGCGAAAGATCCGCGCCTATTTCGACAGCGGGGCCTATACGCGGCTGTCGAGCTATGCTGCGGTGAAATGCGCCGCGCATCTGCCGGGCCCATATACGATCCCCAACGTCTATGGCGACGTCTACTGCGTCTTCACCAACCGCACGCCTGCCACCGCCATGCGCGGCTTCGGCGTGACCGCGATGGACTTCGCCATCGAGTGCCAAATGGACAAGCTGGCGAACCTCGTCGGCATGGACCCGATGGAGTTCCGCATCCTCAACGCCTATCGCGACGGCGACATGAAGGCCCACCGGCGCGAGGCCAAGAACACCGCACTGATCGAATGCGTGCAGGTCGCCGCCGAAAAGGCCAAGTGGCCGCTCCGCGAGGAATTCAAGCGCGCCTCCTCGCGCAAGGATGGTGGCGGCAGCCGCGCTGTGATCCCGCCGACGCCGACGGACGCGCGCAGCCGGCCGACGGCTCCGGCGCAGCAACGCACGAGCTATGACCGGCTTCCGCCTACCGTCACCCGCGAACCGCCGCGCGAGCCCCCACCACCGGCTCCGCCGCCACCCCCGCCACGGCCAGCGGCTCCCTCGCACGGCGCAACCCGTTTCTCCTCCGTCTTCGGCACCAGGAGGCGCTGAGATGACCAGGCACCGCGGACGCGGCATGGCGTCGATCAACTATCCCATCGGCATGAATCTCGGCGGCGATCCGAGCCAGGCGCTGGTGCATTCCAACCCAAGCGGCAAGTTCACGGTGGCGCTGTCGTCGATCGATCTTGGGCAGGGCATGAAATCTGTGACGCGGCAAATCTGCGCGGAGACGCTGGGTGTGCCGGTCGAGGACGTCTACGTCGACACTGCCGATTCCGACACCGGCCCGCACTGCATGGGCTCGTTCGCTTCGCGCGGCACTCATCGCGTCGGCAATGCGGTGATGGCCGCCGCCCGCGAGGCGCGCGGCGTGATGATGGAAGCGGCGGCCGAGGAGCTCGAGGTCAACGCCGCCGATCTCGAGACCGACGGCCGCGGCAACATCCACGTCAAGGGCGCGCCGCACCGCTCGATCTCGACCAAGGATGTCGCGATCGCGGCGCAGTTCAAGCAGGGCAAGACCATCTCCGGCCGCGGCATCTTCCTCGTGCCGCTGTCGGACGTCGACCCCGAGACCGGCGAGATGTCGCCTGCGACCTGCTACGCCCACGCCTGCCTCGTCGCCGAGGTCGAGGTCGACGACGAGACCGGCGAGGTTGCGATGGTCCGCATGGACTCCGCCTATGAGCTCGGCCGCGCGCTCAATCCGCGCCTCGTCGAGCAGCAGCTGGTCGGCGGTGCCTGGATGGGCGTCAGTCACGCGCTCTACGAGACCCCCGAGCCCTACTATCCCGAGCCCGTTCATGGCCCCCGCGACTTCGTCGAATATCTGATGCCCGGCCCCGGCGACATCTGTCCGCACGACATTGCCGTGCTGGAGCGTCCAGCGCCTGATGGTCCTTTCGGTGCAAAGGGCCCCGGCGAGATGTGCGCCAACCCGGTGCTGCCCGCCGTTGCCAATGCGATCTTCAACGCCGTCGGCGTCCGCATCGACGATCTCCCGATCACGCCGGAAAAGGTGCTTAGGGCGATCAAGTCACAGGGCGGCGCGCGGCCGCAGGCACGTCGCTGAAGGAGACATCGTGGCCGTTCGCAGCAACATCGTCGGCATCGACAGCCCGGAGGCGCTGGAGAAGGCCCTGCGGGCGGCCTATTACCTCGCCGACGAAGGGCTCGCGACCGCCGCCTATCTCGGCCTTGCCCTCGGCAAGCCGCTGCTGCTGGAAGGCGCACCAGGCGTCGGCAAGACGGAAGCGGCGAAGGCCATCGCGGCCGTGCTCGGCCGGCAATTGATCCGCCTGCAATGCTATGAAGGCATCGACGCGTCGGCCGCACTCTATGAATGGAACTATCCGCGCCAGATGCTCGCGATCCGCCAGGCCGGCGATGATAGCATCGACATCTACGGCGAGACCTTCCTGATCGAACGGCCGATGCTGGCGGCGCTGCGCGCGCCAGATTCCACCGTGCTGCTGATTGACGAGATCGACCGCGCCGACCAGGAGTTCGAGGCGTTCCTGCTCGAATTCCTCTCCGACTTCCAGATCTCCATTCCCGAGCGCGGCACGGTCCGCGCGGCCGAGCGACCCGTAGTCGTGCTGACCTCGAACCGCACGCGCGATCTGCACGAAGCCCTGCGGCGCCGCTGCGTTTATCACTGGATCGACTATCCCACGGCCGAGCGGGAGGCGCGGATCATCATGATGCGCGCGTCCAGCGTCGCCGAAGCCACGGCCCGCGCCGTCGTCGCGGCCGTCGAGAAATTGCGACGCGAGCCGTTGAGCAAGGCGCCCGGCATCGCCGAGGCCGTCGATTGGGCGGAGGCCGCGACGCTGCTCAACAAGGGCGGCGCGCGCTGGCCCGACGCCTTCAAGCGCTCGATCGGCGTGGCGCTGAAGGATGAGGAGGACCTGCACTTCGTCGCGCCGCGGCTCGATGCCATGCTGGCGGAGGCGACCGCATGAGCACCGAGCTGCAGCTCCCGCGCGCTGCCAGGATCTTCATTTCCTTCGTCGCGCTGCTGCGCGCCAACGGCTTTGCCGTTGCGCCGGAACAGACCACCGCGTTCCTGGCAGCGATCGAACTGCTGGGTCCGCGCGACCTCAGGGATATCAGGCAGTCTGCGCTTGCCACCCTCGCCCCGCCCCCAGAGCGCCGCGCCACCTTCGACCGGCTGTTCGACCTGCATTTCCGCGGCAGCGAGGCCATCGAGCACGCCGACGACGGCGAGGACGACGAGACCGTCCGGCTCCAGGAAGAGGGTCGCGGCGACGAGGAGCCCCTGCTCTCCGATGAGGCCAACGAGTCCGGCCTCACCGCGACGCGCACCGAGGCGTTGGTCGAGCGCCGCTTCGCCCAGCTCTCCACCTCCGATCCGCTCCGCCGCCTGGCGCGCGAGGCCCCGCGGCGTTTGCCGCGGCGGCGCGGCCACCGCCGCATGCGGGCACGCCGCGGCCCTTTTGCCGATCTACGCCGCACCTTGCGCGACAGCGTCCGCAGCGACGGCGAAATCCTGCGTCTCGGCCACCTGAAGCGGCGCCAGCGTCCCCGCAAGATCCTGTTGCTGATCGACGTCTCCGGCTCGATGAAGAGCCGCACCGAGGAGAACATGAAACTCGCCCATGCGCTGGTGCAGGCTGCGCCGAATGTCGAGGTCTTCACCTTCGGCACGCGCCTGACCCGTGTCACCCGCGCGCTGCGGCTGAAGCGACGCGAGCAGGCCTTGAGCGCGGCCGCACATCTCGTCAGTGACTGGGACGGCGGCACCCGCATCGGCGATGCGCTGCAAGCGTTCCTGGCGGTCCCTCGGTTCGGCGGCTATGCCCGCGGTGCCGCCGTGGTCATCGTGTCCGACGGACTCGAACGCGGCGAGCCCGACGCTCTTCGCGACGCCGTGGCGAAATTGTCGCGGCGGGCCTGGCGCCTGAGCTGGCTGACGCCGCTCGCAACGGGACCAGGCTTTCGCCCGCAGACCGAAGCGCTCGTCGCGATCGAACGCTTTGTCGACGATCTCGTGGACGGCGGATCGAGCGCCTCGATCGTCGCCCATGTACTGGCACTGGGAAGGAGAGCTGCGTGAACGATATAGTCGACGGCCATCACCACATCTGGCGGCAGGCCGACCTGCCCTGGCTGACCGGCCCCATGCAGCCGCGCATCTTCGGACCGTACGAGCCGATCCGGCGCGATTATCCGATCGAGGAGTATCTTGAGGATCTCAAGGGCACAGGCGTCAAGCGCTCGGTCTATGTGCAGACCAACTGGGCGCCGGAGCATTTCGAGGACGAGGCCGCCTGGGTGCAGCGGACCGCCGAAGAGCACGGCTGGCCGCATGCCATTGTCGCCTACGCCAATTTCGCGGCGGACGACGTGCGCCCGCAGCTCGACCGGCTCAAGCGCTATCCGCTGCTGCGCGGCGTGCGCATGCAGCTGCACTGGCACGAAAACCCGCTGTACCGCTTCGCGGCTCGTCAGGATCTGTGCGCCGACCCCGTGATCCGTCGCAACGTCGCGCATCTCGCCGATTACGGCTGGAGCTTCGACCTGCAGGTCTTCACGCCGCAGATGCCGGATGCCGCACTGCTCGCCGAGTCCTGCCCCAAGGTGACGTTCGTCCTCCAGCATGCCGGCATGCCGGAGGATCTCTCGCCGGCGGGACGCGCGGCCTGGCGCGCCGGGATGGCCCGCCTCGCCACCTGCCCGAACGTGGTCTCGAAGCTGTCCGGGCTCGGCACCTTCATCCATCGCAACGACCCCGCGCACATCGCGGCCGTGCTCGCCGATACGGTCGCGATCTTCGGCGCCGAGCGCTCCCTGTTCGGCTCCAATTTCCCGATCGAGAAATTGTGGACCAGCTATCGCGAGCTCGTCGGTGCCTTTCGCAGCGCCGCCGCGCCATTCAGCGCCGAGCAGCAGGACGCGATCTTCCGGACGACGGCTGCGCGCGTCTACCGGCTTTGACAGACGAGACACGAGACAGGAGGGCAAGGAATGGCGTTGGAGATCAAGATCCTGGACTATGGCGATATCGAGCTGGAATCGAGCTTCCTGGTGCTCGGCCGCGACTGCGGCCGCACCCGCCGCGTCCTCACCCTCGGCTTCCTGATCCTCGGCGGCCCATATCCAGTCGTGGTCGACACCGGCTATCGCTCCAACCAGATCATGGAGACTCTGGGGATGCGCGGGCTTCAGTACCATGAGCATATGATCGAGAACCAGCTCGCGCGCCACGGCGTGCGCATGGGCGATGTGCGCTTCGTCTGCCACACCCATCTCCACATCGACCACGCCGGCAAGGACGATCTATTCCCGATGAACACGACCGTCGTCGTCAATCGCAAGGAGCTCGAATATTCCGTCTCCGGCCTGATGCATCCGCAATATCCAGCGCCCGACATCAAGCACCTGATCGACCGCCTGCACACCAAGAGCGCGCTGCGCTTCCTCGACCTGGAGATCACCGGTCCGATCGAGCTGATGCCCGGCGTCTATTGCGATGCGGCCAACGCCCACACCGAGGGATCGATGAACATCATCGTCCACACCGCCGACGGCATTGCGACCATCTGCGGCGACGTGATCTACGACTTCAACGACCAGATCGTCACGCCCTTCCACGAGATCCACGACTGGGAACCACGCACCACCGGCAACCATGGCACCAGCAAGCGCGCGGAGAAGGCGGCGATCAAGAAGCTGCTGAGCAGTTCGCGCTATCTCCTTCCCGTCCACGACCGGCCCGCCAAGATCGAAGGCGGCAACGTGGTCGGACGACTGCACGATCAGGTTCCTGGCCCGATTGTTCAGTCCCTTCCCCAGCGCAACTGGTTCCCTGCGTGAGGCTTTTTTGCGCATGATCCTTTCGGAAAACCGCTTCACACTTTGCGCTAACGCGGCCCTTCGGGTCCGGATCATGCGTCCGAGGATCGACCGATGACGCATGTCACCCTGCGAAGCGAGTTCGAGAACCTGATCGACCCCTATGCGCCGGTCGCACAGATCGGCACCGGCTTTGATTTCACGGAAGGGCCGATCTGGCATCCGGTCGATCATTATCTGCTGTTCTCGGACATGCCCGGCGACGTGCGCCGGCGCTGGGATGCGCGGCGCGGCGTCGTCGAGGTCAAGCGCCCTTCGAACAAATGCAACGGCATGACCTATGACGCCGAGCTCAACCTGATCGTCTGCGAGCACGCGACCTCGTCGCTCGTCCGCGAACGCCCGGACGGACGGCGTGAGGTGCTCGCTTCGCATTTCGGCGGCCAGGAGCTCAACAGCCCGAACGACGTCTGCGTGCATTCTTCTGGTGCAATCTATTTCTCGGATCCCTGGTATGGGCGGATGCCGGTGTATGGCGTCGAGCGGCCGCGCCAGCTCGGCTTCCAGGGCGTCTACCACGTCCTGCCAGGCGGCGAGCCGAAGCTCCTGGTCGAGCGGAACCTGTTCGACCAGCCGAACGGACTGTGCTTCTCGCCCGACGAGAAGCTGCTCTATGTCAACGATACCGTGCAGGCGCTGATCCGCGTGTTCGACGTCAATGCCGACGGAACGCTCTCGAACGCACGCGTGTTCGCGAGCGGCATCAAGTCCGAGCTCGAACCGGGCCTGCCCGACGGCATGAAATGCGACCAGCACGGCAATGTCTGGGTCACCGCCCCCGGCGGCGTCTGGGTCTATTCCCCGCGCGCCGAGCTGCTCGGCAAGGTCCGCGTGCCGGAGCTGGTCGCCAACCTCGCCTGGGGTGGGCCGGATTTCCGCACGCTCTACCTCACCTCGACCCGTTCGGTGTATGCGATCCCGACCAGGGTCGGCCCGCGTCACGAGCCCTATATGAGCGGCCGGCGCGCCGGCGGCGGAGCGAGCCCGAGCTCGGCTCCGGCCTCGCCTGTTCTCGCCGAGGGCGAGATGCGGCTCGATCCGCAGCGCTGCGCCATGATCATCCAGGATCTCCAGAACGACGTCATCATGGACGGCGGCGCCTTCGCTGAATCAGGCGCGCCGGGGCACGCGAAGCAACAGCATGTCGTGGAGAACGTCCGGCGCCTCGCGGAGGCCGCGCGCGCCCGCGGCGTCGCCATCATCCATGTCTGGTTCGTGGTCGAGCCAGGCGCGCCCGGCGTCACGCTGAACGCACCGCTGTTCGAGGGTCTCGTCGATAGCAAGGCGATGGTGCGGGGAAGCTGGGGGGCGGCTCCGGTCTCCGGCCTCGAGCCGCGGCCCGGCGACTTCGTCGTCGAGAAGATGCGGATGAGCGCCTGGGAAGGCACGCGGCTGGAGACCATCCTGAAGGCCACCGGCCGCGACATGATCATCAATACCGGCGCATGGACCAACATGTCGGTCGAGCACACCGCGCGCACCGGTGCCGACAAGGGCTACTTCATGATCGTGCCCGAGGATTGCTGCTCGACCATGAACGCCGACTGGCACAACGCCTCGATCAATTTTGCCATGCAGAACGTCGCGGTCGTAACCAGGGCCGATACCGTCATCAGAGCGCTGGGATGAGCTGTGGCAAAGCTCCTGCATCTGTCCTGCTCGCCCCGCCCCGAGTCCGTCTCGAGTGCCGGCGCGCGCGTCTTTCTTGACGGCTTCCGCCAGGCTCGGCCGGATTGGGACATTGATGTCGTTGACATCTGGCGTGACCGGATGCCGGAGTTCATGGGCCCCATCGTCGATGCTAAATACGCGCGCATGAAAGCTCAGGCCTTTAACGAGGCGCAGCGCGAGAGCTTCGCCGAGGCCGAGCGCATGGCGCTGCGCTTCTCGCTCGCCGATCGGGTGCTGATCTCGACCCCGATGTGGAACTTCGGCATCCCCTACAAGCTCAAGCAGTGGTTCGACATCATCGTCCAGCCCGGGCTCACCTTTCAGTTCGATCCGTCGCAGGGCTATTTCCCACTGCTGCAGGACCGGCCGACGCTGGTCATCCTCGCCAGCGGCAGCGACTTCGCCACCGGCATGAACCGCGGCCGCATCGACATGGCAACGCCCTACCTGCGGGAAATCCTGCGCTTTGTTGGAATCAGCGATGTCCGCTTCCTGGCGATCGGTCCAACCACCGGACCGCAGCAGCCGATCGATGCTGCCCGTGAAAGGGCCCATCGACGCCTCGCGGCAATGGCCGCGACCTTCTAGAGCGGGATGGTGTAAAGGAGAGAGCGATGCCGAGCTCCAACTACCGCTTGTTCGAACAAGCCATACGCAAGCGCAAGCTGGTCTTCTGCGTATATGACGGCTATCCCCGCGAACTCTGTCCCATCATCCTCGGCCATTCGCAACAGCAGGAGAAAGCGCTCACCTATCAGTTTGGCGGCCAAAGCAAATCGGGTCTCCCGCCGCAAGGCGAGTGGCGTTGTCTATCGCTTGCAAAGGTAAGCGCGGCTCAACTTCGCGATGGGCCTTGGCGAACCGGCTCCAGCCATACCCAGCCACAAGGCTGCGTCGAGATCGTCGAGTTCGATGTAAACCCTCACAGCCCATATCGGCCGAAACATCCGCTTTCCTAGCCGTCGCACCATCAGTACGCACCCCAACCGACTCTAGGAAGGGCGAAAGCCAGGCGGCATTGCTCGCCAGACTCTGTCGTTGCGACAATAGGCACGAGCGCCCTCGGGAATGTCTTCGCCGGCGCTTCCGTCGTATGGCTCATAGAGGAGCGCCGGGAACAGCTCGCCGTTGACGATTTTGACCATATCGCCACGTCGAATGTCGGCGCCGGCCGTTCTGGTCGAAACAGACATGGTTCCTCGCGAAAGCGGACGCAAATGCCGAATGAGCCCATCGACGGGACAGGCTTGATCTGAGGCTATCTCCAAGCCGATCTGTGTTCCAATACACGTAAGGGCTACTCCCCTGACGGATCACCAACGCTTCCGCGCGATGCTGTATCGATCCGAATGGATGCGCACACGAGAACTCTCTCTACGCCCCGGCAGATTGTTCTGCTGCGCCAGCGTGGACCGCTGCCGGTCCTAGCTGATTTTCTGAGCAGCAGCGACCCCGCCAACGCTGTTACAAGATGGCGAGGCCGCCTGCTCTGCGGACCTCGGCGCTGAGCTTCAGTCCGAAGGCCGGAGGATTTTACGCAGGACCGCCGATGATGGGGATTGCTCTAAAGAGGCACCCAGTCTGGAGCGCACGTCTGTCACACCAGCATCATCGGACATCGTCCTGAAGTGTACGAACAGAGGCTGCGCGCCTGACGGATTATTCGACCGTCGCGGACTTTGCGAGATTGCGCGGCTGGTCTACGTCGGTCCCCAGAGCTGCGGCGCTGTGATAGGCCAGGAGCTGCAGCGACACAGCAAAAGCCAGCGGCGCCACGACGTCGGGCATCTCGGGCAAGCTCAACGTCGCGCAAGCACCGGATGCACCGAGTGAAGCGCCACTCTGGTCGGTCAACAGGATGATGCGACCTCCACGGGCGATGCCCCCCTGCATGTTCGATATGATCTTCCCGAACGTCGCGTCGCTCGGCGCTATGACGATGACTGGCAGGTCCTGATCTATCAGCGCGATTGGCCCATGTTTGAGCTCGCCCGCCGCATATCCCTCGGCGTGTATGTAGGCTATCTCTTTGAGCTTGAGGGCCCCTTCCAGGGCCAGCGGATAAACAAGGCGCTCGCCTTACAGAGCTTGCTCGCGGAGCGCACGAGCATCACAGCCCGATATGTCGCCCGAGCAAAAGAGCATCAACGATCTGCGTGATGGCCCGTGACGGGACGACATGAGTCGCCCAAAAGATCGCGGCCCCGGCGGGGGGCTAGGATTCGCAGGGAGCCGGGGCCGCAACGCTGCGCCGAAGTGGGCTCCGTCGACGCACCACAATCGTAACGATAACCAAGCGATCAATCACCTTGGATTCGTGATCAATCAGATCAACGTCGAGGTACCCATCAATGATGATGTATCCTCCTGCAACGGCGGCCTGCTATCTGTTCATTGTGGGTCCGATGACCCAGTTGTGATGCGCGGGGCTCGCTGCAGTCATCGGACTCTTCGCGTTGTCCGGAGACACCAATGCCGCGATATTTCTTCCATATCCACGATGGGACTTCAGTTCTCGACGACGTCGGGCTGGATCTCCCTGACATTGTCGCGGCGCGCACCGCAGCGATCGAACTGAGCGGCGAGATCCTCAAGCATGACTTGACGGAACGGCACTTGCCTCACGTATTCTGGCGGGTGGAGGTCAGCGACAGCCCCGCACTTGGCGGCCGCTCGCTATTCGTTCTTCAGTTCTCTGTGGCAGAATGAGCGCTCCCCTCTCGCTGGCCGGACGCGAGAGACAATTCTTCAGCCGCGCTTCCAGCATATCGCGCTGCAATCATCGCGGGATGATCTCGCAGTCCTCGACTCAGCGGGGTTGACCCTATTTGCGCTGCCTGTCCTGCATTGAATTTGCGCCCTCATCCTGCGAGATGGCGAGCGCAGCCAGCGCCGTGCGATTGCCGACCTCGAGCTTTTGGAAGATCTTGTGGAGGTGCACCTTGATGGTGCCATCAGCAATGTTGAGCAGGCGGCCAATCTCCTTGTTGGAGAGACCGCGAGAGACAAGGCGGATGATTTGCCGCTCTCGCTCAGTGAGCACAGCGAGTGCATTTTCCGGATTTGCGCTCTGCTCCTGAGGTACGACCTGATCTGTAGGCGCTCCCGGGACGACAGTCGCACCATGAATAACCTCACGTAAGCACTGCACCAGCGCCTGGCCCGCCATCTCCTTTAGAAGAACACTGTGCCCCGCGGGGAGCCCCGCTGAGATGAGATCGCAATCTTCGCTGGCTGCGAAGAACACCAGGCGGGTCGATCGATTCTGCGAGCGGTCGAGCGAATCGTTCAGCAGCGCGATCAACTCCGGCATTGCCGCATCGATGATCGCAATGTCGGGAGCAAGGTCTAGAACCGCCGCGATGCAATTCCCGGCGTCACCGCAGGATGCAATGACCTCGAAATCAGGTTCTGACCCGAGTAGATTTGCGAGACCGTACAAGACTACCGGATGTCGATCCGCAATCACCACAGTCGCACGACGCATCGGGCGCTCCCTAACCAGCCGCCCCCCATTTCTGTGATTGAAGCTACGGGCCCCCGCCCTGGCCGCTCCAATATTGCTTGAACACCAAAAATCTCATCAATATTCCGAAGTGTCAGTCACAAGAGCAAAACGCGTAAACCATAAGGTAGATGATCGCACGAGTCTGAAGCTCCAGTATACAGCAAGTTTGCCGCGCCGAGGCCCGTAGGACTCCGGTGGTCAATACTCAAGAGGGCACAAGTGTTCTATCCATTTGCGAACCTGGAATGACAGCGTGCTGCAGTGCATCGTAAACGCGCATTTGAGATTGCTGGCGCGTTCTCGCGCATCTCCGGCAGCTGCAACGCCGCGTCATTCGACCGCGTCGCCGCCGGTCAACCTATAACCAAAGGTATATAGGCAAAACCGAAGATTCAAATCTAACCTTCAGCAAATGCTATCGAAACAAAATCGGGAGGCCTACACGCGCTCGAGCTTTTCCTACTCAACTGTCTTTTCCCAAGCCTTATTCGTTCAAGTTGTATCGTTGCGTTGACGCGGAGGGTGATATGAGGAGGCGACAATCCTGCAAAGTGGTTTTGATTGGACGACATATTCTACTGCGAGAGGGTATTTCCCGAATCCTGCATGCGGCAGATTTTCACATCGTAATGTCGGCCTTGGGTCCCGACGAATTGCCGAGCACACTCCAAGCAGACCAGCTTCTGTTTGTAATTGTCCATGACACCGACGAGTTCCATCTCACCCTGCAGCACATCGGATTTGTAAGGGAGCACTATCCAGACGCCCGCGTCGCGATCGTTTCGGACCACTATCGGCCGGAACAATTGATTTCGGCCTACAGGGCGGGCGCCAGCGGCTACTTCGCCGACGTCAATTCATGCGCCACCTTCACAAAGTCGATCGAGCTTGTGACAATGGGCGAAACGGTATTTCCGCCCGCATTTCTGTCGTTCGTGCTCGATCTCGAGCCTAACCGCAAGGCCCAGCCGCCGGCGAGCGAAGAGCGATCAAGCGTCCTCGTTCCGGCTAAGGAACGGATCGCCCCCCATCTGTCACCGCGCGAGCAGGCGATTCTCTCCTTCTTGGTTGAAGGCAATTCCAACAAATCCATTGCACGAAAGATCGATATTGCCGAAGCGACGGTGAAAGTTCACGTCAAGGCGATCCTGCGCAAGATACGAGTCCAGAATAGAACGCAGGCCGCAATTTGGGGAATGAACAACGGATCACTGGTCCGGCCGGCCAATGGGCACGCGCTGACGCTGTCAATCGATCGGGCGGCAGCTCCGAACCAGGCCTCGAATGGGCGCGGTCATCAGGAGGCCGAGATCTCGGACATCCACTAGACCACGCAGGCAGTTCTGGCGCATCGATCGTTTGAGACGCGCGCCAGATGACTGCGCGACCAAAATGACTTCGAGATTGCGCGAAGATCACCAACGCTCCCGCGAGGTCTCCTGCGTTCAGATGATGTGCGCTAGGACCTAGAGGATCGATACATCATCGACATCCGTGGCCCCTGCAAGATCGTCATGATCGGAAGGGGCCGCGAACGTCGGCCGTCTGCCAACTCGAAGCGCCCGAGTCCGCAGGTTGTCGTGAGGCATGATACGATGTCTCCATCGACAGACCAGTCTGCCGTCGCAGACTGGTACTCCCTCACGAAATCGGAGTGTCCGCTTCCCGCTCCTCGTGGTCAACCTGGATGAGGCCGCATGATCGATGATGTTTCCGGACGGGTCCTTGATCGCGGCATCCGCGGACGGCGAGCGACCATAACCCGCCACGACATTCGCTGCTATTCGACCGTCACTGATTTGGCGAGATTGCGCGGCTGGTCCACATCGGTGCCCATGATCACGGCCGCATGATAAGCCAGCAACTGGATCGGAACCGAGTAGACGATCGGCGCGAAGGTCGGCGCCATGTCAGGCAGCAGTACCGTAGCTACGGGCTCGATGGCTGATTCCGCCGCACCTTTGGCGTCCGTGATCAGAATGATCTTGCCGCCGCGCGCCACGACCTCTTGCATGTTCGACACGGTCTTTTCGAAGACGCCGTCGAAAGGCGCGATGACCACGACGGGCATGTTCTCGTCGATCAGGGCGATCGGGCCGTGTTTGAGCTCACCCGCGGCATAGCCCTCGGCATGGATATAGGAGATTTCCTTCAGCTTCAGCGCGCCTTCCAGCGCAAGCGGATAACTGGTGCCTCGCCCCAGATAGAGGACATCACGTGCCTTTGCGACATAGCGAGCCAGCTTCTCGATCTGCGGCTCGCTGGCAAGCGCGGCGCCCATCAAGCGCGGAACCTCAATCAGCGCGCTCACGAGCTTTCTCTCCTCGCTCACGGAGATCTCGCCACGCTCTGTTCCAGCAGCGACCGCGAGGGCGGCGAGCGCCATCAACTGACAAGTGAAGGCCTTGGTGGAGGCAACACCTATTTCCGGACCGGCCAGGGTCGGCAGCACCGTTTCACTTTCACGCGCGATAGTGGAGGTCGGCACGTTCACGACAGAGACCGTGTGGGCTCCCCTCTCCTTGGCGTAGCGAAGTGCTGCCAGCGTGTCGGCGGTTTCGCCCGATTGCGAGATGAAGAGGGCGAGGTCGCCCTTGCGAAGCGGCGCTTCGCGATAGCGGAATTCGGAGGCGATATCGACATCAACAGGGATATGTGCCAGCCGTTCGAACCAGTACTTTGCAATAGCCCCCGCATAACTTGCGGTGCCGCAGGCCGTGATCGTAACGCGCCTGACATTGCTGAAATCGAACGGCAGCTTGATCGGCAGTGCGACCCGTTCGGTTCTCATATCCACATAATGGGCGAGCGTGCGGCCCACTACGTCCGGTTGCTCGCAAATCTCCTTAGCCATGAAATGCCGATAGTTGGCCTTATCGGCGACGAACGACGCCCCACCCGGCTCGAGCACCTCGCGCGTAACGACCGCGTCATTCGCGTCCCGGATCACTCCTCTCTGGCGTGACAGCACCACCCAGTCACCGTCTTCGAGGTAGCTGATGCCCTGGGCGAACGGAGCGAGGGCAATCGCATCGGAGCCGAGATAGGTCTCACCGTCGCCATAGCCCACCGCCAGTGGCGACCCCCTGCGCGCTCCAATCAGAAGATCGCGATATCCCTTGAATAGAAACACGAGTGCGAAGGCGCCGCGCAGCTGCGGCAACGACGCCTTGACGGCTTCCTGGGGCGAATAGCCCATCAACAGGTAGGAATGAACGAGGTGTGCTACGACTTCACTATCCGTGTCGCTCGCGAATTTCGCGCCCTTCGCTTCGAGCCTGTGGCGCAACGTTCGAAAATTCTCGATGATGCCATTATGGACCACTGCGACGCGCTCGGTCGCGTGTGGATGGGCATTGTATTCTGTCGGCTTGCCGTGCGTGGCCCAGCGCGTGTGACCGATTCCGGCATCCCCGCTCAGCGGCTCGGCACGCAGTCGCACCTCCAGGTTCTTGAGCTTACCTTCGGCACGCCGACGCTCGAGATGACCATCATCGAGGGTGGCCACTCCCGTCGAGTCGTAACCCCGATACTCGAGCCGTCTGAGCGCGTCGATCAATCGCCCCGATACCGCGGATTGTCCTAGAATGCCGATAATTCCGCACATCTGTCAGATCTCTCGCCTCGTCGACAATCACAAATGCACGCACACGATGATCATCAACGCCCAATACACGGTTGGTACAGATTGGGGCGGTCGAATCGGGAGAAGCGCTGCAACAAACGCGGGGTACTCCGCTTGAGCGGGTGAATGTAGCAAGCGTCCTCCTGCTTTCGAGCCCCCCGGCGGCGCGGGTCAATGTCATGAATGCGATTACCGCGGCTCGATGCGCGATCCGAAACCGAGCCGCGCATCCAGGCGCCTCACGCGCAGAGGCTCAATGATTGCAGCCCGAAGCAGGTGCGGACGCGGGCAAGTGAACCAGGAGGGCAAGCCCTCAGCCGACCTCATGCCGTCGAGGCGAGGCGATCGCGGCCCGGCGGGGGTTGATTTGCAGGAATGCCAGGGTCGTCGAACACGCCGAAGTGGACAATTGCGGCGTGACGAGACTCTAGACCGCAACGCGCAATTGTCCATGTCAACTAAGAGGATCCCGTTCGACGTTGAGGTACTCAACAATGCTCATGGACCGGGACTGTCCGCTCGTCATAGTCCCACTCCGGGACGCTACTGCGACATCCGCTTGGTCTTGTCGCGCGGATGCACCTCGTTTTCCGGATGCTCCAATGCCTCGCTATTTTTTCCACGTCCACGACGGCGGGTCAGTACCCGATGACCTCGGCTTGAATCTGCCCGACATCGACGCCGCGCGGGCGGCAGCCATCGAGTTGAGCCGCGAGATCCTTCGAAGCGAGCACGTCGGACCATTTGAGGACCATCCGTCCTGGCGGATCGAGGTTAGCAAGAGCCCTGAACCGAACAGTGAGCCGCTGTTTGTCCTCCACTTCTCGCTCACGGAATAACCCGCGGCAAGCGCCTGCTGATCTTCTAGAACCCCACTGGTGTCGGATCATTCCGCTCGAACTTCAGTTGGCCTTGGCAGCCCGGCGACGCAACACGGGCGCTCAGCGCTCTCGGCTCATTCGGACTCCGTCGACTTGACCGGAGTGCCCCGATCATTTTGCGAAATGGCGAGAGCCGCAAGCGCTGTTCGGTTGCTGATCTCCAGCTTCTGAAAGACATGGTGAAGATGGACTTTGATTGTGCCGTCGGCAATGTTCAAGCGGCGTCCAATTTGCTTGTTTGACAGTCCTTCCGATACCAGGCGCATGATCTGACGCTCCCGGTCCGTCAGCATGGCCAGCGCACTGTCCGAGGTCACCCCATGGCCAGCCGGTGTAGCCTGATCAATCGAAGGCTGCGGTAATATTCGTTCACCGCGCGCGATTTGTCGCAAGGACTGCACCAGCACTTCGGACAAGGTTTCCTTCAGGACCACGCTGCAGCCATCTAACGCGTCCGGCAACAAAAGGTCGTAGTCTTCTGAAGGCATGAAAAACGCCAAGCGGATCGAGCGATCGGCCGGATTGAGGACGGAGGAGCTCAGTGCGATCAGCTCGGGCATTGTTGAATCGAGAATCGCGATGTCGGGCGCGAGCCTCTCGATCGCCTGCACGCAACTCGCAGCATCGCTACAAGATGCAACAACTTCGAAGTCGCCTTCCGCGCCGAGCAGGCTGCTCAGACCCTGCAAGACCATCGGATGCCGGTCTGCAATTACCACCCTTGTGCAATTCATTGGCTCCTCAGTCCCCGCGTAGCCCTACGGATTAACTCAACGTGCGGAAATATTCTATGGCTGATTCATCTGTAGATTGTGCAGCCCGCCCCGGGACGCCAGTAGTTTCCGGGAGTAAACCTATAACGAACGGTATATATCGAAATCGGAAGTCCGGATTTAACGTTAGGAAAAGCTTAACCACTTGAAGGCGGGAAACCCGCCAAATGATGGCAAAAACCTGCCAAACAATGGCAAAGGCTGGAAGCACACAGCCGAGGTAGCACGAAAGGATATCCCGCCGAAAAAGGCGATCAACTGGCGGCCTGTTAGGAGGCAGCGCCGGCGCAGGTAACTTTGACTTCAAGATCTTCCATTGCAGTCGTGTAATTGCGTAGCGTACGTCGTTGGAGGGTACAATGCCGAGGCGTCAATCTTTCGAAACTATTCTTATTGGAAAGAACATTTTAGTCAGAGAGGGAATTTCACGGATCCTACATGCTGCGAGTTTCCGGATCCTGCTCTCTGTTTCGAGCGCTGAAGAATTGCCAAACGAGCTCCAGTCACATCAACTACTGTTTCTCATCATCCACAACGGCGACAGTTTCGATGTCGCATTGGACCAGATACGTTTCGTCAGGGGTCAGCGTCCTGATGCGCGTGTCGCAGTCGTATCGGATCATTATCGCCCGGATGAACTTGTCTCGGCATATCGAGCTGGTGCGAGCGGCTATTTCGTGAACGTCAATTCTTGCGACGCCTTCATCAAGTCCATCGAACTCGTGACGATGGGAGAGGCGGTCTTTCCGCCGGCTTTTCTGTCGTTCGCGCTTGACGGCATTCTTGAGCGCGAAGCAACACCAGCCGAAGAGGTCGAGCATGGCATCGTGCTCACGACGGATGAGCCGGTCGCACCACATCTTTCTCCCCGCGAGAAGGCGATCTTGTCTTGTTTGATCGAGGGCAATTCCAACAAGTCCATTGCCCGAAAGATCGACATAGCTGAGGCGACGGTCAAGGTTCACGTCAAGGCGATTCTGCGCAAGATCCGCGTCCAGAACCGGACGCAGGCCGCGATCTGGGGAATGAACAACGGATCACTGATGCATTCTGCAGATGGACACACCTTGCCCTCGATCATCCCTCACCCCACAGGTCTCGGCGCCTTGCGACCCGATCGCCAGGCTCATGTCAATCAAGGTCCCGGGGTCACTAAACTCGATTAATGGGCATCGTTCCGTGTCTAGCACCTCATCGCAACGGCGTGTCTGACCTGATGAAAGACTACTCCCACGGCACGGTAACCGTCACGCAGCTCGCAATCTTCGATAAGCCACAGCGGCCACGCTGCTGTGGCCTATCTCCTTGCACAGACCTCGACCACAGCGCACAGAATGTGTTTTGATCTTCGCGCGTTTGACACGCCAGCCATGACAGCTCCATAGCGATCGCCGTCGCGCTCACTCGCCTGCACGCAGTATCCGACACTCGATTGCGATCGCACTGGAGCCGGAATGGAACGACATCAGACGGCGGGTGTCGGCCGCTCACCGTGACCTCTTGGCGGAACATTGCCCGTCGGTGATGATGCCCTATCTTCCCCATCGGACTCTCGCATCGAATTTCGGATGGATTGCCCGTGTTCCAACAGCCGCGCCAGCAAAGGTCATCCGCTACGAGGCGTGTTCCTAGACCGCCTGACCCAGGGAGTACTTGGCCCCGGCCTACCGCGCGATCCGGTCGAGCTCGCTCCGGGAAACGCGAGCAGTTTTCTCCACTCCCAACGCCACGGCACCGCCCACATGATTCCGTGGACTTCTGCGCGGCGGACTTCACGAGGTCCGGATCACGCTTGGCGCCTGTTAGTTCGCATCAGCGACCATCAAGCGGGCGGCAGTTGGATGTTTGTGGGCGATAGAACCAGGGATTAGCTGAGGAGACAACGGGTTGATCGATACGAGCAGAGGCGGCCAATCTCACGGTCAAAGCCCCTCGGGATTAAGGCAGATGGGGGTTCTTCCAAGCCAGAAGCAGATCGAGTGCCGCGCGTATCGGCTGTGGGAGCAAGCCGGGATGCCTAAGGGGCGAGACCAAGAGTTCTATTTGGAAGCGGAGCGGCAGTTGAAGAAAGAGCTGCTCCGCGACGATCCGTCGGTGGAATAAACAGCGATGAAAGCCCAGACCGGGACGGACATTGCGCGCCGACTGAACATTTGGGCGATGGGACCACCAAGGTCCGTCTTCACCATACCTTCCGGAAATCAGCAGCCAGACAGTTATTGCCGCGCTCGCGGTCTCGGATATTGACGCAGTGGCGCGGCATTTCCGCGCCCGAGCATGTCGTTGTCGCGGTAGGATCCTATATTGTTGCGCACTCCGCTCGCTGGTATGATGGCAGCGACATCGCAGTTCGCATCATCAGTCGACATTTGTGGCTGGATCTTGTTGGGGCGGCTCTCGTGATGGGCGGCGTTCGGCTTACAGCGACACCACAGCCACACGCGGTCGACGACTTGTGCGCCTGACATCGTCCAATCGCGGCGCGATCTAACGGCCTTCAGAGTTTGTACCACGATAACCGTCGGGACACTTGCATTGCCAGCGCCAATGGTCTGCGCACATTTCCTCCAGTGATCGCACCGATCTCCACCCCAGCACCCTTTCGGCAAACGTGGGATCGGCAAAACAGACAGCGACATCACCGATCCGGCGCTTGTCAATCTCAAATGGAACTGACCTACCGCTCACGGCTTCAAACGTCCGAACAACGTCCAGAACGCTGCTGCCATTGCCCGTTCCAAAGTTCGCCGTAAGGAGTCCGGGCTGCTTCAGGCTATTCAAAACACTCAGATGACCAGACGCAAGATCAACGACATGAATGAAGTCGCGGATCCCAGTGCCGTCCGGCGTGTCGTAATCGTTTCCCCAAATCCGCAGCTTCTCTCGTTTTCCGATCGCCACTTGCGCGACAAATGGCAGCAGATTGTTCGGGACGCCCTTCGGGTCCTCACCGATCAGCCCGCTTTCATGTGCGCCGACGGGATTGAAATATCGGAGAATCCCAATTCGCCAATCATTGTCGGACCGATAGAGGTCCTTCAACATTTCTTCGATGAAGAGTTTAGTACGGCCGTATGGGTTTGTCGGCCCAAGAGGGTGGTGCTCGTCGAGCGGCAGGTACGTAGGTACACCGTAAACGGTGGCGGACGAGCTAAAGACGAGCGTCTTTACACTTGCCCTGTTCATCGCCGAAACGAGGCGCATGCTTCCGAGCAGGTTGTTTTCGTAATAGGTCATTGGACGAATGCTGGATTCGCCTACCGCCTTCAAGCCCGCAAGATGGATAACCGCCGATACTTCGTACGAACATAGTGTTTCGTAGATGGCCTCTTCATCCAAAATGTCGACCTGCCGAAAGGTGAGGGATCGCCCGCAGATGAGTTGTACCCGCTCAAGGGAGGCTTTGTTGCTGTTCGAGAGATTGTCAACTACGACGACATCGAACCCAGCATCCAGTAAGGCAATGCACACATGGGATCCAATATAGCCAGCGCCGCCAGTCAAAAGAATCATCGTGGACAGTTCCTGTGTTTACACAACCGGCCCTATTCCTGCGCATCCAACGTCTATGCTCTCAAAACTCGACCCTGATAGCGGATGCTGCAACGCGACTGCGGCAAGAGGCTTCGCCGCAGATCGCCTGAAGCGAGTGTCAGCTCCTCAGCAGCTTTGCCAGACTTCTCGCGCGTCCAACTGACTTGTCGCCACAGCTGAGTGCAACGACGCCGAGGGATTACCTCCTTTGGCTTCGCTCGCCGACGCCGCGCCGCGTTTCGTTCTTTCGCCTTTCTTGATTCGGCAGCCCTCGCATAGAGATTCTGCGTGTTGATTGCGTCGCCGCGCGTCCCGTAACTCCCCCCACTCCGCAAGACCCAAGGGTCCGTAGCTCTCCGCGAGCGCGAAGCTCGCCTGAGCGCAGCTAATCTGGACGGGGCGCGCCGGAACAATCCGCGCCCTCTACATCGCCTTGCTCGAGGAGCATGCTCCGCGATGAGCTCCGCCGCCTGTGCAATCCCCGGGCCGCTGGATGGGAAGCGGCAACAAATGGGTAATTACGATGGTCCATTGAGCCATCGCACTGCGGGATTAAACTTCCGATCCGCAACCGTTCAAATGCCGTTCCAACTCTACTGCTGGCGATCCGAAATCAGAATTTGGGCGCAGAAAGTAAGGCGTGATGAGTTTTCGCATCAAGGCCCGCGCGCAGAACGAGTGGGAGAAGGATCGTTATGGCGTTGGTGGCCAGGACCGGCCGGGCCACAAGCCTGAACGCGGGGCGCGCAAATCCAACACGGCCCTCTCGAGCCTTTTGGACAAAGCGGTCGAGCTGAGACCCCGGACCGAAATGCCGGTTTTCGAGAATGATGGATTGGAGATCCTGACATTCATGCTCGATGTGGAGCCGGACACCATCCGGCGGACAGGCGCTTGCCTCAACGACGAGGAACGTCGGCGCGCCCAGCGTTTAAGATTGGAGCAGGACCGCCGCCGCTTTATTGTTACCCGGGGGCAACTGCGCCGGGTCCTCGCTTCCAAACTGGGAATTTCGCCGTCCGACGTCGAACTAGAGTATGGACGATTGGGCAAACCTCACCTCTCGCACCGTATGCCTGCGCGCGATTTGCACTTCAGCGTCTCACGATCCGCAGATGTGGCGGTCATAGCGCTCTCGACCAGGCAAGAGATCGGGGTGGACATCGAGGCAATTCTCCCGGTGCCCGAAGCGGACGAGATCGCGGCGCTCTGTCTTTCCGCCTCCGAGTACGAGTCCTACACCGCCCTTGGTCCGGAAGACCGTCTGGAAGACTTCCTCCGGCATTGGACCCGGCTGGAGGCAATCTCCAAGGCCCTGGGGTGCGGCTTAGGACAGCGCATTTCCTGGGATGAAAAGGATTGGGTTGTCCGAACGTTCGTACCGAAATCTGGATACATCGGGAACATGGTCGTTCGGAAATGAATGATCATCCGGTGACTTGATTTGATTTTTATTTTGCCCGATGGGAGCCCATCTCATGAATGAAGTCCTACCCATCCCGGCAGAGGGCGTACCGCTTGCGCTGCTGAAAGAGGCCGACCATCAGGCGTTGGTTGTCGACTACAACGCCACGGCGGCGCCCTACCCGTCGGACAGGACGATCGTCGATCTGTTCCGCGATCAGGTGACGCGGAGTCCCGATGCCGAAGCGATCCGCTTCGGTGATGCAACGCTGACGTACCGACAGCTCGACCAACACTCTGACCAGATGGCCACGCATTTGAGCTCGACCGGCGTAGGACCGGGTCGGATTGCCGTGGTGTTCATGGAGCACTCCATTGAAGTTGTCGTCGCGATCTTGGGCATCCTAAAGTCCGGCGCAGCCTACGTGCCGCTGGATGCGGCAACGCCGAAGGGACGTATCGCAACGATCCTGAAGGACATTTCCAACGGGACCGACGGGCGGGCGCCGGTTGTGATCACTCAGGCGCGCCTGCAATCGGTCATTTCCCCGAACCTTGCCGACATCTTCGTGCTCGACGCCGATTTTGGTTCGATTTTGAATCAGCCGGATTCGGCCCGACCGTCCGCCGCTACGCCGGACGGCACAGCCTATATCATCTTCACCTCCGGCTCGACCGGCACTCCCAAGGGCGTCGAGATCGAGCACCGCAGCCTGGTGAACTACATCTGGTGGGCGGCTCGGGTCTACAGTTCCGGCGAACGTCTCGCATGGCCTCTTTTCTCATCTCTCGCCTTCGACCTTACCGTCACAACACTGTTCACACCGCTCATCACCGGCGGCCGCATCGTGGTCTATCTTGGCGATCCCGGAGCGCAGAGCATGGTGGTGCTCAAGGTCGTCGACGACAATGCCGTCGACATCATGAAGCTGACGCCGGCACATCTGGCGATGGTCCGCGACCGCAATCTTGCGACCACAAGACTGCGAAAGTTCATCGTGGGCGGCGAGGATTTCAAGACCGAGTTGGCCCGCGATATCACGAAAGCTATCCCCCATCCCACCGAGATCTACAACGAATACGGGCCAACCGAAGCCACCGTGGGCTGCATGATTCACCGTTTCGACATTGACCGGGATCGATCCGCGTCGGTGCCGGTGGGCGTTCCAGCCGCCAATGCGGGGATCTACATCCTCAGCAAGGCATATCATCCCATCGGCCCCGGCATCATCGGAGAGATGTTCATTGCCGGCGACGGTCTGGCGAGAGGTTATTTCAATCGCCCTGACCTGACCGATGAGCGTTTCCACATGGCCGCCGATCCCCGAGGTGGGTCTTCTGACCTGCGGCTTTATAAGACGGGAGATCTAGCCCGCTGGAACTCGCAAGGGCGCCTGGAATTTCTCGGCCGCGCCGACCATCAGGTGAAGATCGGTGGCACGCGTATCGAACTGGGCGAGATCGAAGCACGGCTTCTCAGGCATCCGCACGTTCAGGAATGCGCTGTCGCTGCCATTGCCACCTCGGTGGCGAAGCCAGCGACACAAATAATGCCCCAAGTCGGCCATGTCGAACCGCCAGCGGCCGAAGACGGCCTCGCACGACTTGTCGCCTACTATGTCTCATCGAAGCTCCTGGCCGTGTCAGACCTGCGCGCCCACCTCGCCGAAGAACTCTTGGAGTCCATGATTCCAACGCACTATATTCGCCTCGAACGGATGCCACTCACGTCCAACGGCAAGATCGACCGCTCCTCGCTACCCGAGCCGACGGCGGAAAACGTCCAGCCTGCACAAGACTTCGCCGCTCCCTCCACCGAGACCGAGAAGACGCTGGCCGCGCTGTGGTGCGATCTCTTGAAGATCAAATCGATCGGATGTCGCGACAACTTCTTCGACCTGGGCGGACACTCACTCCTGGTCATGCGGGCGGTGTCACGCATGCGAAAGACCTTCGGCGTCGACATGCAGCTTCGCATTCTGTTCGAGCGCCCAACCGTGGCCGAACTGGCGGAATTGATCGACGAAATGCGCATGGCGGCCGATACCCCTTCAATCTCGGAGAAACCGAGGGAGGAGATCCTCCAGTTCCATACCCGTGGCGGTAGGCCTCCCCTGTATTTCTTCAATGGGGACCTGATCGGCGGCCACTTGACTGTGCGGCGGATGGCGGAGGTTTTCGGGCCTGATTATCCGATCGTCTCCATCGATCCCCACGGTCTTCACGGGGATCAGATTCCGCCGTCGATCGAGGAGATGGCCGCGGACCGCCTACCGCTGATCCTGGAAAGGCAGGCGAGCGGCCCCTTCCTCCTGGGCGGCAAATGCAACGGCGCCTTGGTGGCGTTCGAGGCAGCCCGCCTGCTGATGGCAGCCGGCCACAAGGTCGATATGGTCGCGATGGTTGATCCGCCGACCATCAATGCCCGTCCGGTGACGCGGGCGATCATGAGGCTGATGAAGCCGGTGGTTTCGCCTTACCGTCTGCGCTGGACCTATCAACTGTTGGTCCATCTGGAAATCTTCTCCACAGCGTCAGCTAGCAAGAAAATCACCAAACTGCTGAAGCGGCTGCGGATCGGGAAGCTGTATGACGGCTTGTCCAATCCCAATGTTGATATCCCGCCGGCGTTATGGGGCGCTTATTCAGGCGCAATGGCGCAATATCTTCCTGAGCCGCTCGAGGTGCCTGTGAGTTTCTACGCGGCCGGCTCCAATGGTCGGGCGTGGCGCCTCAGCTCCCGGCTTGAAGTAACTGAGATGGCTGGGGAACACAGCGACATCCTGACCTCTGGCGCAGATCGGCTGGTCGATCATCTGCGGCACCGGATTGACGTTCTGACTGATAGCGCACCTCGGTCAATGAACCGCACGCGCCCGCCGACGCCTGCTGAGAGGCAGGGGTTGCGAAAGGGTACGTCCAGCCCGAGCCGGCAGCCAATTGTCGGCGCCATGCTATCGAACAACGATCGGGGCCCGTAGATCTTTGAAACGACCAAAACTGACAGCTTCTGAACGGAAGCTTCTGCGTTGGGCCTCATAGCCGAGCGGATGAAGATGATGGACAAAGCTTGGGTACCGGTGCGAGGACCGGGGCTGCCTTGGGTGGCGGAGGAGTACGAGTCCCTACGGGACCAAGTCCGCCGGTTCGTCGAGGAAGAGATCAAGCCCTGTGCGGATCGCTGGGAAGAAGACGGGTTCATTCCCCGCCCGGTCCTGCGCCGCATGGGCGAATTGGGCTTCTTCGGCATCCGCTACCCGGCCGAGTATGGTGGTGCCGAGATGGACGCGGTCGCATCGACGGTCTTCGCCGAGGAGCTTGGGCGCTCGACCTATGGCGGCGCGGCCGATGCGATACTGGTCCATACCGACATGGCTTCCGGGTACGTCTTTCACGACGGGACCAATGCCCAGCGCGCCCGCTGGATGCCGGGCATTATCAGCGGCGATCTGATCACAGCGGTCGCCATCACGGAGCCGGATGCGGGCTCGGACATGAAGGCCATCCGCACGCGCGCGCGCCGCGAAGGCGACTCCTACGTCATCGACGGCACGAAGCTCTACATCACGAACGGAGTCCACGCGGATCTTTACTGCGTCGCCGCAAAGACCGATCTTTCGGCAGGAAGCAACGGGATAACGATGTTCCTAATCGAGAAAGGAACGCCGGGCTTCCGCGTCGCGCGCAAGTTGGACAAGCACGGCTGGCGGTCCTCCGATACGGCGGAGCTCGTCTTCGACGGTTGCCATATCCCGGCCGAAAACGTGCTCGGCACGGAGGGACAGGGCTTCTACTCCATGATGCGCAACCTCCAGAACGAGCGCCTTGTGCTTGCCGCCCTGGCGATAGGGACTGCCGAGGCGGCGATCGAAATGACCCTCACTTGGGTGAAAGCTCGCCGCGCATTCGGAGCCGTCCTATGGGACATGCAGGCGATCCGGCAACGTCTCGCGATGCTCTCTGCGAAGGTGGAGGCGAACCGCCAGTTTCTCTATGCCACTGCTTGGCGCATGGCGGCGGACGAAGATTGCATGCGCGAGATCTCGATGTTGAAGGCCATCTGCGGCGAACTCGTCAACGAGGTCGTGTATACGTGCGTGCAGTTCCACGGAGCTATGGGCGTAATGCGCGAGAGTCCGATCGAGCGCATAGCACGTGACGCCCGCATCCTGTCCATCGCCGGCGGCGCGACGGAGGTGATGCTGGAGGTGGTCGCGTCGATGTCCTGAGGACATCGCACTGGCGTTGATTGTAGCGGGCTTGCCATGAAGCGGATCACAACAGGCGTTAGTTCCTAGACGGTTGGTTTGTCTCCTCATCACCAGGAGCGGTTCATGTGTTCGATCTTCGGCATTTTCGGCCTGCAGGCCGGCGACGACCTCCCAGCGCTGCGCCGCCATTGCCTTGATCTGTCCCAACGCCAGCGCCATCGCGGCCCGGACTGGAGCGGCGTCTACGCGGATGCGGGGGCCATTCTCGTCCATGAGCGCCTGGCCATCGTCGACCCGGCCGGCGGCTCACAGCCGCTCCTCTCCGAGGATGGCGGCCTGGCCTTGGCAGTCAACGGCGAGATCTATAACCACCGCGAACTAAAGGCCGAACTGGCGCAGCCCTACGCCTTCCAGACCGGCTCGGACTGCGAGGTGATCAACGCGCTCTACCGCGAAGACACCCCGGCCTCTTTCCTGAACCGCCTCAACGGCATCTTCGCATTTGCGCTGTGGGACCGCGGGCAGCAACGCGCGCTAATCGCGCGCGATCCGATCGGCGTGGTGCCGCTGTACTGGGGTCATGACAAGGACGGGCGCCTTGTGGTCGCCTCCGAGTTGAAGTCGCTGGTCGACATCTGCGCCGACGCCGCGCAGTTCCCGCCGGGCCACTGGTACGACAGCGCCGCGGATACGCTGACCCGTTACTACGAGCGCCCGTGGCGCGACTACGACGCGGTCGAAGGCGTGGCAGCCGATCGTACCGCGCTGCGCGAAGCTTTCGAACGTGCGGTACACCGCCAGCTGATGACCGATGTGCCGTACGGGGTGCTGCTGTCCGGCGGCCTCGATTCGTCGCTAGTCGCCGCCGTAGCCGCGCGCTACGCACGCCACCGCATCGAGGATGACGACCAGAGCGAGGCATGGTGGCCGCGCCTGCATTCGTTCGCCATCGGTCTGAAGGGCTCGCCCGACCTGGCCGCCGCGGCGATCGCCGCCAAGGCGTTGGGCACCGTACACCACGGCTTCGAATATACCTTCGAAGAAGGCCTGGACGCCCTGCCGCAAGTGATCCGCCACGTCGAAACTTACGATGTAACCACCATCCGCGCCTCCACGCCGATGTTCCTATTGGCACGCCGGATCAAGGCGATGGGGGTGAAGATGGTGCTATCCGGCGAGGGCAGCGACGAAATCTTCGGCGGCTATCTGTACTTTCACAAGGCGCCCAATGCGCGCGAATTTCACGAAGAGCTCGTGCGCAAGCTCAACGCGCTCAATAACTACGACTGCCTGCGCGCCAACAAGTCGATGATGGCCTGGGGCGTGGAACCGCGCGTGCCGTTCCTGGACCGCGAGTTCCTCGACGTGGCGATGCGCATCGATGCCAAGCACAAGATGGTCGGCAAAGGCGCCGACGGCGCGCGACGGATCGAGAAGGCACTGCTGCGTGAAGCATTCGAAGGCTATCTGCCGGATTCGATCTTGTGGCGGCAGAAGGAACAATTCAGCGATGGCGTAGGCTACGGTTGGATCGACGGGCTGAAGGCACACGCCGAATCGCAGGTCAGCGCCCGGGTGATGGCCGCAGCCGACAAGCGCTTCGTGCACAACCCGCCGCAGACCAAGGAGGCGTATTACTATCGCCACCTGTTCGAGCAGTTCTTCCCGACCCAGGCGGCGGCCGCAACCGTGCCGAGTGGCAAGTCGATCGCCTGCTCCTCGCCGGCGGCGATCGCTTGGGACGCCAGTTTTGCAGCGATGGCCGACCCCTCCGGGCGCGCCGTGGCCGGCGTGCACGAGCAGGCGCTGGCCTGATCGCAGGCACCGATCTGCGGCGTGGCCGCGCCGTCATCGCCGAGTTGGTGTGCGCAAGCTCCTTTCCCTCGCGCCCCTCGGCTTTTACGGTGACGCCGACAGAGCGCGCGCCGCCTATCCTTTGCGCGATCATAGCGACCGTCCGTGCCGGGACGACAAACCGCAGTGCGGTTCGCGCCGCGCTGACGGCGATCGGGATACTGCTAATAAAGATCGAACGATCGAAAGACTGAGGATTCGAAGCGAGATCGGCGTATCCTGAAGGATCGAGCGCGGTCCGAACACGGCAAGAACTGCTTCAGCCCGACCGCGCGAGGCGGACTCCAATCGTGTGCCGGCGCCCATACTTGATCAGTGCTTGTCATTTCACTGATCGCGACCTGCTAAAGCCGGTGATACTCGCGATACCATTTCGCGAACCATGCGATGCCCTCGCCGATCGTCGTCGACGGGCGGAATCCGATGTCGCGTTCGAGCTCGGCAATATCGGCGTAGGTCGCCTCAACGTCGCCGGGCTGCATCGGAAGCATTTCCTTGATTGCCGTCCTGCCGAATTCCTTCTCCAGCAGCGATACCACGTCGATCAGATCTTCAGGACGGTTGTTACCGACGTTGTAAATTTTCCAAGGGGCGCTGCTGGTCGCAGGATCGGCGGGCGGCCCCGGCTGTCCCTGGGGTGGACGGTCGATCAGGCGCATGATCGCCTGGCTCACGTCATCGACATAAGTGAAGTCGCGCCGCATCGCGCCATGGTTAAACAGCTTGATCGGTTCACCGGCAAGGATTGCCTTGGCAAAGATGAACATCGCCATGTCCGGCCGGCCCCAGGGACCATAGACCGTGAAGAACCGTAGGCCGGTCGCTGGAATGCGATAGAGATGGCTGTAGGCATGTGCCATCAGTTCGTTGGCTTTCTTAGAGGCGGCATAGAGGCTGATCGGATGGTCGACATTGTCCCGCACCGAAAAGGGCAGCTTCGTATTCGCGCCGTACACCGACGAAGAGGATGCGAAGATGAGATGCCGGCACCCGTTGTGACGACAGCCTTCCAGCACATTGACGAACCCCTCGAGATTCGCATCGATATAAGCGTGCGGATTTTGCAGTGAATAGCGAACGCCGGCTTGAGCCGCGAGGTGAATCACGATCGGAAATCGATGCTGTTCGAACAGTGCGGCTGATGCGGCGCGATCGGCTAGATCATGCTTCACAAACCTGAACTTCGAATCGCGCTTGAGAATCTCGACGCGCGCTTCCTTCAACTTGGGGTCGTAGTAGGCATTGATATTGTCAACGCCGATCACTTCGCGACCATTAGCCAACAGTTGTCGAGCAACATGAAAGCCAATGAAGCCTGCAGCTCCGGTCACCAATACTTTGTCGTTCGCCATCTTGTCTCCAGATCAGAGCCGCCACAGGTCGATGGCGGCGGGCTTTGCGGCTCGATCGAGCTTTGTCTTGATGTCGAACACGAGGCCCTCGCCGTCGCGCAGCAAGTGTCGAACAAGCGGCCAGCCGCCGTCGACATAGCGCTGATGGGCGACGGCAAGAACGATGGCATCTGCAGGTTGTAGGGCGTGCAGCTGGGTCAACGTGACCCCAAGTTCATGCCGCGCGTCGGCGGCGTTCACCAGCGGATCATGGATCTGCACCGTGAGCCCGAAAGACTGAAGCTCGCGGATGATGTCAATGACGCGGGAATTGCGCGTATCGGGAACGTCTTCCTTGAAGGTCAGCCCGAGGATGGTCACAATCCCGGTTTGACCCTTGCGCCGCAACAGCCCACGAACGCATTCCCGCGCCACTCGCTGACCCATGCCGTCGTTGATGCGTCGCCCTGCGAGAATGACCTCGGGGTGATAGCCAGCCTTTTCGGCACGATAGGTCAGGTAATAGGGATCGACGCCGATACAGTGGCCACCGACGAGTCCCGGCTGGAACGGCATGAAATTCCATTTGGTGCGGGCCGCAGCCAGGACGTCACCAGTATCGATATTAAGCGCCCGGAATATTAGCGACAGCTCGTTCATGAAGGCGATATTCAGATCGCGCTGGGTGTTCTCGATGACCTTTGCTGCTTCCGCTACGCGGATGGAGGGAGCACGATGAACGCCGGCGCTGACCACAGATCCGTAGACATCCGCGACGATCTCAAGCGTTCTGGCATCCTGCGCCGAGACCACCTTGGTAATCGTTTCGAAGCGGTGCTCCTTGTCGCCGGGATTGATCCGCTCGGGCGAATACCCGACAGTAAAATCTACTCCGGCCTTCAAGTGAGAGATTTGCTCAAGAGCCGGAACGCAGTCATCCTCCACCGCGCCCGGATATACGGTCGATTCATAAACGACGATGTCGCCCCTCTTGAGCACCGCGCCCACCGATCGCGACGCGGCAATCATTGCGCGCAGGTCCGGATTGCGAGCCTCGTCAATCGGAGTTGGCACTGTGACGATGAAGAAATCGGCCTTCGCCATTTCAGCCGGATCCACCGTGAAGCGTAGCGTTTCCCGACGCAAATCATCGCCGTCAACCTCGCGGGTCCGGTCCTTTCCTTCCCTGAGTTCAGCGACACGTCCGCGATCCACGTCGAATCCAACGACCGGAACTCCGGAACGCGCAAACGACACAGCCACGGGCAATCCCACGTAACCAAGCCCAATCACCGCAATTTTTCGGCCGTGCATCATGGTTGATGTCCAGTCGTCTCTCTGAATTGGCTCAGGTCCTGGTGAGCACCGCTACGTGAAAGTAACTCCCCCCGGTGGCGCCAGCTCCTGCGGAATGTATTCGGAATCTGAGAACCCCGTCGCGATCACGTGCGCAGATGACCCACTTATCATAGGCAAACTTCGCGCTGCGCGAGAACCCTTCCGGACTACCCCCTCGACTTTCCCGCTTCGCACTCATCCGATGCCGTGAGCAGAGATCGATCGATTGGTCGATCATCGCCGCTCCTTTCGGTGACATAGCGTCCGCGAGGGCCGCGGCCGCTTGCGTTCGCGGTGGCGCGAGCCCTGCCCGCATCCATTCGTCCGCAGATGCAGACAAATCCGCCCATCGAGAGGCGTCCGGCAAGAAGCCAATCTAAGCGCAGGCGGAGCGAGCGTTAATCGCGCAAGGCGATGAGAATTGGTGCACCAGGCACGTACATCACGAGCGGCAAATTATGCCGCTCCACAATTGGAAGCGCTCGAGACCTTATCGCGGAGGCCATCGTCGAAAGTCAGAGCCGTATAACGGCGCGATCGACCTTTTCTCAAGACATTCATCGAGGCCGCTGACGACACCTAGATTTTTGCAGTGCAAAATGATAGATTTTGCGCGGCAGCAATCCGGTAACACAACATGGCACAGCGTGGACTTGGTACCTCCAAGGG
Organism: Bradyrhizobium genosp. SA-4 str. CB756; assembly: GCF_000473125.1. Lineage (NCBI taxonomy): Bacteria > Pseudomonadati > Pseudomonadota > Alphaproteobacteria > Hyphomicrobiales > Nitrobacteraceae > Bradyrhizobium > Bradyrhizobium genosp. SA-4. The sequence goes on from NZ_KI421499.1 coordinate 4,281,688, forward strand.
CACATTGATCAGACAGTCGCGCGAACGCTAAGACATGCACTCTCACCATTGGCGACCGACATCCGCAGGATGCCGGTGGCCTTCCCGAAGGATGACGCGTCAACGCAGGAACGCCGACGCCCATGGACACCGGCTCTTCGATCGCGCTCCTGCTTCGCGGGGACACTCCGTCGCCCGACGATCGCAACCTGGTTGAAGTTCTCGATTTTTTCGGAATCCCATGGACGGCCATGACAGTCGGCGAGGCGAACGGTAGCAATCTGGCTGCGCTGACCGCCGATCATCCGCAGTTCTCAATCCTGACTTCCGCGCCCCGTCTCATGGAAGCCCTGCAGTCTGCTAAGGCCGGAATATTTCCGGCCTGGATGGCCGCAGCCGCTTCCGTATTCGTCTATGGATTTCAAGCGTCGGATCCCTGTAGGGCGCTGCTGCGCGAGATCACGGGAGACCCGGATGCGGACATCCGTGGCATCGACCAGCGGCCGATAACCGTGTCCGTCACTGATACTTTCCCAGACATGTGCGGGCCAATGTCGGGCCTGCGAATCCAACTGCAGCCTGGCGCGGCGGATGCGGCGCTTGCGATCGCGCATAGTGACGAATTGCAAAGTATCGTCGCCGCCCCCGAGGGGTATCTGTTCGCCGGGCTCACTCATTCGGGCTTGCGTTTTTTTGCCGATGCGTCACGGGCGATGGTGGACATTCACGAACGCGCCGCGAGCTATTTTGATGTGAAGAAGCGTTTCGCCGGCGCAGTTCCAATCGTGATGTATCTGAGGTCGGCGTTCCGCGACGTCTGCTGGATCCCCCCCGAAACAAACGCCTGCCTTACCATCGACGATCCACTCCTGAGGCCACGGTACGGATTCCTCGATTTTGACGAACTACTGCAGTTGGCCAACAAGCAGCGCTTCGCCACGACCCTCGCCTTCATTCCATGGAACTGGCGACGAACAAATCGCGACACCGTTGTCGCCTTTCGGCAAAACAGCGGAAAACTGTCGGTCTGCGTGCACGGCTGCGATCACACCCGTGGTGAATTTGCCGCCCGTTCGGCGAGCTTGCTCGACAGAAAGCTAAGGACCGCCACGCGTCGGATGCAGTCCCTACGCGACAAGACCGAGCTCGAATACGAAAACGTGATGATTTTCCCGCAAGGCGCATTCTCGCCCGAAGCAGTGTCCGCGCTCAAACGAAATGGCTTCGTCGCAGCGGTGAACACCGGAGTCGCACCGGCCGACAACGCGCTGAACGAAACGACACTCGCCGACCTGTGGAGCGTCGCCATCACCCGGTATGGGGGATTCTCAATTTATACCCGGCGGTACATTGACCACGGCGTCGAAAACTTCGCGTTCGACGGACTCCTGGGCAAGCCGTGCCTCCTTGTCGGGCATCACGACCTTTTCCGGGACCACGGCAACGAACTATCGGAGTTCGTCCGAGAGCTTGCTTCCTTGCGATGGAAACTCCGTTGGCGAACTCTCGGGGACGCGGTTTGCCGCAGCTACAGCATTCGACGCGAAGGCGGGACAATCACAGTCAGGATGTTTGCCGAACAACTTCGTATCGAGAACATGGAGGCGGTAACGCGACGGATTCGGGTCGTGAAGCCAGAACCACAGGTCGCTTCTTTGAGGGATATTACAGTCAACCAAGACGTCGTCACGTATGATTACATCGATGGATGCCTTCGATTGATCGTCGACATCCCGCCCGGCAAGACGGCCAATATACGCTGCGTTTATCACGAACAGCGGGATGCCTTTCCGGATTCAGAGTCGCTCTCCTACCGACTTAAGGTGGCGGTTCGACGATATCTATCCGAACTTCGAGACAATGGCGGAGCCTACCTGTTTCGTCTTCGCCTGTAGCCGGAGGCCATTCGAGCTTCCCTTCGTCGGAACCGGAATAGGTAGCCCGAAAAAGTTGACGCTCAGCGCGGGCGCAAGAATACACTCCGCAAAGCGCGACGTACCGTCGGTCGTCGACCCGCTTTGGCGAGGGATGGGAGACAATATGATAGTTCTCGGCTTGGCTTCGTGCGGCGCTCATGACTTTTGCGAACCTGGGCTCAAAGGCTGACCGGAAGCATGCTTGCGTGACAGCGCGGTGGACAATGCGAGAACCCCAGTCTGAGCGAGTGCCTCTCGGCGATCCTATGGGTGCCCGGTTGGGCCGCCAATGTTCTGGTGCTTCCACCCTTTGGTGCAACTTTCTTGATGTCGAGGGTTGAGAACCTAGCGCTCACAGCGGGACCGTCATTCGTCCTCCAGTAAGGCACGAGAGCAATGGACTGATCGTCAAACCAACCAAGACCGAGGGGAGCGCTGCATTGGGTCTTCGCTTCATTGAAGCTGGGTACTCGAGACGGCGTCTAGGAGAAAATGGGAAGATACATCGACATTGAAGTTTGCGCCGAACGCAACGTTGCGACTTGGACGGAACTAGTCCATGCGGGAGGGCGCTGAAATGCGCATATTGCACCTCACCGAACGTCTAGGGCCGGGAGGAAAAGAACGACAACTCGTCGAATTGCTCCGGGGACTGTTCGTCTGCAGCGACATAAAGTCATTTGTCGCGGTTACGGACGAAGAGAAGATTCGTTACGAAATCAACCGTGAACACGCGGAAGTTATTCAGCTCGTCCGGAAGCGCAGGAGAGATTTGAGCCTGTTTAAGAGTTTGCACCAACTGGTCTCCGATCTGAAAATAGATATCGTTCACTCTTGGAGCCCGATGTGCTCCGTTTATGCAGCTCCAATTGCGAAACTGTGCGGCTCGGCTTTCGTTAACGGCTTTGTGCGAGACGCGCCGCCGCAGCTGTCGCGGTGGAATAAGGACTATCTAATGGGCAAATTGACCGTCCCATTTTCGGATATTGTCGTCGGCAACTCACGGGCAGGCCTGGCTGCCTACCAGATTCCGGAGCGTAAAGGTCTATGTATCTACAATGGGTTCAATCCCGAAAGAGTCTCCAACTTAACGGCTGAGGCAGAGCTTCGCATCAGTCTCGGAATCACGACGCCTCACGTCGTGGGGATGGTTGCACACTTTACGCCCAGAAAGGACTATCCAACCTTTGTCGAAATGGCATGTCGCATTTGCCATCGTCGGGACGATGTCACCTTTGTGACCGTCGGCGCTGGGCAAATGCTACCGCAGATACGTGATAGCGTCCCATCGGAATATTCGTCACGCATAAAGTTTCTGGGACTGCGGAAAGATGTAGAAAGTATCGTCAATCTCTTCACCGTGGGAGTTCTCGTTAGTCACAGCGGAGAGGGCTTTTCGAACGCGATAACCGAATGCATGGCATTGGGTAAGCCAATTGTTGCAACAAGGGATGGGGGCAATCCTGAGCTGATCCTCGAAGGACGGACGGGATTTCTTGTGCCGCGCCACGACGCGGAAGTGTTGACTGATCGCGTGCTCAAGCTCCTCGACAATCGCGGGCTTGCCAATCAATTCGGTACGGAAGGGCGCCGGAGGATTGAGACGTCGTTCTCGCTCGATACTATGACTAGCGCGTATCTCGGCCTTTATCGGCGAGTGGCGGATAGGAGGGCACGCGTGACCTGAGCCTGGACGCTATCGCGACAGTTCCAAGTGTCGCTGCCAAGGATTGGACGGGCGTGCATCGAAATGCGAAGCGATGCCCCCATCAAACCGATTGGGCTCAAATCAGCTCAAAATCGATCCCATTGCCAGACGAAACCAAGATCCGGTCAGGTCATCCCCTCTCCTACGGCGACGTCGACTGCGTTACCGCATACCCCCGAATGGGTAGCCACTCAGTCACCGATGGGCTCGATCGAGTGCTTCTATTCCTGGTCGTTTTGCTTACACTTGCTCAAAATGGCGCGACGATTGGAATTCTCGGATAACTCCGCAATACAATCACACGTCGACGATTTGTCGAAATACACCTCGCCGTGGGCAACGGCTGAAGGCCCGTTGCCTCAACAAGGAACAGAGCGGCGTTGCGTCCGCGACCGTTGGCGACACAAGAAGGGGCGTCCGATGTTTCTGACCAGCTTTGTTTTCATCGCCGGTAGCGCCTAGGCTGGTCCATGGCATCAATCATACGTCAAGGCATTGCACTCTCCGCCGCACGCTACCTCGAACAGGCCATCACGATATTGACGCCGGTCGTTCTGGTTCGAACGATCGGTCCCACAGAGTTCGGCGAATACCGGCTGTTCTGGCTACTTGTAACTACCGTAACATTGTTGTTCCCCTTTGACGTGCCCCGCAGCTTGCTCTTCTTCTTTGTCCGCTTGGATTCGGAAGGACGCCGGATTTACGTCGGGCAGACGATGCTGTTCCTGCTCGCGACGACGACGATCGCGGCGCTTCTGATTTTTGCGTCTGGCAATGTCCTCCCGTCGGGCATGAAAAACCTGTTGCACAACCATGGGTTTTTGCTCGCAGCTTTCCTGTTTGCCTGGAATGTGGGCTTGATGCTCGATGTATTACCCAACGCCGCAGGGCAGATCCGCTGGCAGGCACAGGCTATCGTGGCCACATCTGTGCTTCGGGCCGCGCTCATTCTTTCCGCGGCGGCATTTTTCCGAGAACTCGAGCTGGTGCTGGTTGCGACATTGATCGCCGCCTGTGTGCGCCTTGGGTTTTTGGCCTATTTCATTGCACGCTATAGCGGCATTCGACTGTTCCCGCTGGACAAGCCGAAATTTCGTGAACAGCTTCGGTACGCCGCGCCATTTGGCGCGGCCACACTGCTGTTCCACATGCGGAAACAGACCGAGCAATGGATTGTTGCCACGGTGTTTTCACCGACCGTGTTCGGCGTTTTCTCGATTGCAACGACGCTCACGATGCCCACTGAAGTCCTGAGATTCGGGGTGGCGAATTTGCTCTTGCCCACAATGAGCCAACTCCATGCGCTTGGTGATCAAGAAAAACTGCTGCGTCTCAATAGCCAAGGCAACGTAATCCTCAGTGCGATCATATTCCCCACCATTGCAGCATTATTCGCCTTTTCCCACGAAATCATCCAGTTCCTGTTTACGAAGGAGTACGTGAGCGGCTCGCCGGTGTTGCGTATCTATCTCGTCCAGACCTTGGTTTATTCGATAGAAATCAGCACTCTGCTGAACGTGTTCCAGCAAGGGCTGTCGAGCATGCGGTATGAAGCCCTATGTTTTCCAGTTGCCGTCGTCTCCAGCTTGATCGGCATCTGGTATTACGGTTTACCTGGCGCAGCTGTCGGCTCGGTATTGGCAAGCTTGATGGTGTACGCGCTGGTTCTAAAGAGACTTTCAGACGTGACGAGCGTTCCTGTCGGAAAATTGCAGGATTGGAAGAACCTTGGAAAGCTCTGGAGCGCATCGGTCGTTTGCGCGCTCGTCGCACGTTTCGCGGCTGATCTGCTGACCCTACCGGCTCCAATTGCCGCGATAGGCGGGCCTGCTGCAGTATTGGTGTTGTTTGTCATCATCTTGTTCGCGACGGGGTACTATCGAACGCTAGCGGAGATACGACGACAATGGGGATCCATACGCGTTGCCTAGTTCGTTCACATTCAACACCCGCGCGCTTGCCGATCAACTGAACCTGCTGTCGTAGACCTTGGTGTCCGCTGCCACCGGCCTCCCCATTTGCCCGGGACTCGATGACGCAGCTCCGTTCCTGCCTTCAGAAGGAACACGCCGAGCGCCCTGGATGTCCGGATAAATTGGCGCGTACCGGCGCGCCTCACGAAGACCAGTGGATCGTCAGCCAGACGCCATCGCCCATCGACTACTCGCCGAGCGCGACCGCGACATCATCACGTAGCGGGACCAGCGAGTCGGCGATGCAGCCATCGATATGCTGTCGCGGCGGCCGGACCGAGCTGGTGCTCCCGGGACCCGGCATTGCCCGCGGAAGCGGCGATGATGCAATTTCCTATCGCGTAAATGATCGTCCGGCGGTGCAGGTCACATCCGCCGTAACAGCATTCGGTCCTGGCGTTGCGTTCGCCGGGGATGTTGTTCGCTTGCTGCAGTCGCTTGCAGATAGCGGGGACTTTATTGTCCTCCTCGCAATCCGCCCTCACCCGCACCGACGATTCGGCTGCAATGAAGCAGAAAAACATCACCTGATCCTGCAGACGACCCCGCCGCGATGAATCTCGCGCTCAACACCGCAACGAACGTGGCAATGTCACAGGACTCTGGCGACGGGGTGCAGATCGAGGTAATCACGATTTGGGCCCGGCCATCGCAGCGGTAAGCACCTAGGCGACCATCGCCACGCTGCAGCAGACCGAAGATGAACGGTCTTCGGAGTTCACGTCAGATCACTTCTTGTGGACCCATTCGACGCTGATAGGCATCCAGATAGCGCAACCGCGCCAAGTTGATCATCATCGCAATGATCGGGAATACATACATGTTGTCAATAGTTGGAAAAATCTCACGCTCAGTTGCCATGCCAATCCCAAATCCGAAGATGCCCGCGAACAGAGCCCAATATAGGTCACTATTCAACCTCCGCCCCGTTCGCCAGGCGGTGGCTACTCCAACAAGAAGGAGGACGATAAGCACACTGGAAAAAATGGCACCGCAATCAACAAAGAAATTGATAATTGCATTGTGCGCGTGACCCATGTGGAGCAAAGCTCCTGTGTCCCAACTTTGGCTTGTCACTATTCCGTAGCGACCAGCGCCAAACAGGAACAGGCCGATATTGCTCGTCCATTCATTTAGCAGAGGAGCCCAAATATAATCAACGCGGCCCGTCAGCAAGGCATCGGCCGAGAAGTCAGAACCGGTTTCAAACCCGATCGAAAAAAGAGCCTCCACAGTTGGTGCGACCCATAGGAGCGATGCGATCCCAAGCACCGCAGCGCCGGCAAGCAAGATATCAAATCTGCGCCTCTGAATCAGAAGCAGGCAAAGCGAAACTCCCACTGTGATAAGCGCGCTGCGTGACCCGAGGAGAAGAATTGCCAGAAGCGATAGACCGAGAGGTACGATCCAGAGAGCTCCGCGCGCAAGAAATCGATGGAGCAACAAGGGCGCACAACAAATATAGATGGTGCCAATCGTATTGTAATGGACACCAAAATAGGTTGCGCACAGCTCATTCATTCCGCCTCGCTCCCGGCTGTCTCCGCCAATTTCGGCAATTTCGGGCCGGCTCTCTGACAGAACGGACGGATGCGTCAGGATGAGTATGATGAAAGCGGCTGAGAACAGCAATATCGAGAGGCAGATCGCCGTCGTGATCCTCTCGAGCTCGTGATCGGAGCACATGCGCTTAAGGGTAAATAGAAATCCTAAAATGTAGAAGGCCGGAACGATGCAAGAAGACAACGTAAAATCGAGATAGGTCTCGGGAAATGTAGTTGGAAGTCGGCTATGAAGCAGCGGAGCATTGGGAATTGATCGAATATACGCAATTGCAAAGGTTGCGAAGTAGAGGAGAAAAATTCTGAGGGATCTTTGCTCGATCTTATCCGTCGCGTATAAGGGCGCGCTTTGGAGTACCAAATAGGCGAGGACGATAGCTGACAGCAAGTTGAACGGCTTGAGGCCCTGGATACCGAGCAGATTGTCACCGAGAAATGGCATCCGCTGGAACGGCAAGATAAAAAGGAACACGAGAAAGAAAACTCTTCCACTTTGCGCGACTGAACGCGGAAGCGTGAGCTGATAAGGGGTTGGGCCGCTATAGCTCAATAGATCACGCATAACGCACCGGATCCTTCATTCTATCGCAATCGTATCCAGCCACGCCGGTGACGTTGCGCACCATAAGTCAGCGTCGCAATGAAGTGGCCCCAGGCGGCCCAGCCACAGTTGTTATTGTCATATTTCGAAATTTGGCGGCGACAGTCTCGGGTGCTGGACTCCGATAGAGCCCGTACTCCCAGTAGGTGGGATCCCCAAAGCCCAAGGGGCCCTGATAGTTCACAACCTGAGTACCATTCACCCAGACGCCCAAATACCCGCTACTGTCGTTGGATATATTGGCCGATATTTTGGTCTCGTTGTACTGGCCAACTCGAATTGGATTCGGGTCGGTCCAGAGCGTGAGATGCGTAAGGTTGCCGGCCGCATTGCTCGGATTCAGACCCGTAGGACAATATAATGCGTTAACTTGTAGATGGTCGCCAACAAGATTGACATAGAATGGAGGCGAGGTAGGTACACCACCAACGGCGTCGTCATTGTGCAGTTGGCCAAGGATAAAGTACGATGATGCTGTGTTCGTAAATGACCCATTGGCCCCGTTTGGCTCCACCATAAAATCATAGCTTATGTTGATGAGAGTTCCGACCGGAATTCGTGCATCGTTTTCAATTTCGGCGCGATCGACAGATCCAGCATCATACCAGGCTTTATCACCCGGCCGGACTTCGAACCGCAGAGTCTGTGGGTCAGGATTGGTCAGGCTATAGCTCTTGCCCGCCGTCTGAACTTGGTAGCTATCGCCACCGATATAGAACCGCATTTTTGGTGTCGTGGAAAACGACGTAATCGATGAGACAACTGGTACACTTGCAGGCCGCAATATTGCGGTCGAATCCTCAGTCGTATCCGTACCCGTGGCGGCGATGACCTGAACGTCGGACGAGCCTGCATCCACTGTCGTCGTCGCGATGAACGCGGCAAGAATAGCTGGCAACAGCTTCATCGCCATTCCTATTGCCCGCATTTTGCTCAATCGTCGGCGCATGACCGCACCACCCTATCGTAAAATTCGCTCAGCGTACTGCCGCGGAAGTGTTTCGTCGCTTGTGAAAAGAGCTCGTTCAAATCCCGATACAGCTTCTCGACTGATTCAGCCGTCGGAAAATAAGGACTTCCGCCAGGCATCAGCTCTGAGGAATGCGTCATGAATTCCACATAAGGCCGATCTTGCGAGATCGCGATGTCGAGAATGCGCAGCATCGACGTCAAGTTCGACCCGTTCGGGCGCAGCCACTCCAGAGGCCAAATGTAGCGCCGGGTCCTATCCGGTAAGTCGGATATATCTTCGCACGCTTGGGTCGCGCGGGTCAGAAAAGCGGGCGATCGGTTGATGATCGTCATTGGAACCTCCAGTAGCGAAGTCCCTCCCCCGAGCCCGATATCTCGCTCGCTCATCCAATAGTGCTGCTCGGGAAACCCTCGATAGTCGCTCCCTCCCGCACCGCCCGGATCTCCCTTGATTCCGCTCCAATCCACGTGAGGGGTTACCGAACAGTCCACCCTGAATCCCAAATCTCTCAAAACGTTGGCATAGAATGCATTAAGGGCCCACCGGCCTGATCGGTGGCTCAGCATCTTGACGCCAAACACGTCCTCAAGAAGATGCGTCTGATATTCAATCTTCTTCCGGATTTCATCTTCCGGATATTCAATCAGAAACGGCTGGTGCCATGAGTCATTGCTGGTCAGGCGATGGCCTGGGGGGGCATTCCAAGCATGCAAATGCATCCCGATTTCGCCAGCACCGCGTGCGATTAGATCGCGGCCAAATTCAATAAAGCCGGGATCGTTGGCCATCTCAAAGTTCACCAGGTAGGTGGGCTTCAGTCCGAAGGTCTCACATAGCGACTGGAAGCGGGGAAGAAAGGAAGCATTTCGGGTTTCGACGCTTGACCGCCTGCTCCAGATGTCATCTCCCTCTGTGTCGATGGTAATAAGAAAGCTTCTCAAGACATCCACTCTACCTAGCAGCGCGTCGACGTCGCTACCGTCCGGGCGCTGTGCGGGGCACTTGGCGAAGGCCGGCAAATTGCCAAAGAGACGCATCCCCAGCACTTTGCCGCTCGGTCACTGCGAGCCGGAATCAGTACATGCCGAGTCACGGTATGGAAATTGGCGATAAATGGGTAGTCAGATTGGTCCATTGAGCCGCGGCGGCGCCGGGACTAAAGCTCGATGAAAGCCCAGGGTGTCAGGTGCGTATTCTCTCGATAGATTTCTACATTCCCTATCTGCTGAAGGATGAGAACTATCCGATCGGCGGATGGGCTATCGAACTCACGACATGGCTTCGCGCGCTTGACAACGCCGGCCACGAAGCCGCGGTGCTTACCTGGAAAGGCGCTTTGACCCACGTTGGTTCGAACCCGCCAATAACACTTATCGAGACCTACGATCCAAAGCGGGGGGTACGGATTGCGAGGTGGTTCTATTCATTTATTCCCAAACTATTGGCGGCCGCCCGCGCCTATCGTCCGGATATCATCATCCAGGGGGCACGCGGGTTGGGCACCGCCGTCATGGCTTTCATCGCAGACCAATTGGGGGTTCCGTTCGTTTACCGCGTTGTAAGCGATGCAGACGTCGACGAACGATACAAGATCGGTCTTCGGCAATATGAACAGTTATCCTATTCCTGGGCCCGGCATCGAGCAGCCGGATTTCTCTGTCAAAATCAGTATCAACGCGATCAATTGGCAGCACTCTTTCCTGGAAAACCCATTCACGTCCTTCATAACCCTATTGCTATCTCGGAGAACGCGACCGCTCCTTTGCCGCGCGCGGAACGCAGATATGTCGCGTGGCTCGGAGTCTTCCGCTATCCAAAGAACTTGCCATTACTTTTTCGGATCGCTCAGGAACTTCCTGACGTCGAATTCCGCGTGGCCGGAATGCTTGCCGAAGCTGCCGATCAACCGACTATCGATGCCGTGAATGGCTTGAGCCGTCTCCAGAATGTGAAAATGGTCGGTTATGTCCGGAGAGTTGACATTCAATCGTTCCTTTCGGAAGCGACGATGCTTCTCTGTACATCGCGTTACGAGGGCTTCTCGAATGCGTTCCTGGAGGCGCTGGCCGTTGGTACACCTGTTGTGACGAGCCGGCCAGTCGATCCGGATTTGATCGTCCTGCGTCATGCCCTCGGTGCATCTGCTGCGGACGAGTTGGCACTCTGCAGATCCGTGAGGGCAATTTGGGACACCGACGCGAACGATTACAACGCGCTCGCGCAACGATGTCAGACCTATGTGAAGGCCAATCACTCGCCAACGGTAAAGGCTAGTGAGTTGATTGTTGCTTTGACGCCTCTTGTTGCTAAGTCAAACGCGGCGCGACTACGTGATCACGATCTACCGCCAGCGTGAGCGCTACCCGCCCGAAGTAGAGCGCCGCGTCGACTCGCAAACGTGGCGTGATCATAGCCGAAACGAAACTCGGAAGGAGCACCGCCCCGCTGGGGTACTACGACCTTGAGATGTTGTTGCGCCGGACTTGGTATTTTGACCGCGATTCTTTCGGTCAAGTTCGCCCGCCAGGATTTCTTTCATCGTCTCCTGCTTGAACGCTGGGCGCTTCGATCGTAAGCGTAGCTCTGCAGCCCTTTGAATGACGCTTGACGCCTATTTTGTTTGCGTGGCGCGTCGCCGCGGTATCCATGTGTCGGACAACGCGTTGACGGCGGCTTCGAGCGCCTTCCGGTCGACGACGTTGGGATCGAACCGCTCCGGGCCCCAGAGACGCATGTGTTCGTGCTCGGGATGGCCGGGGTCGCTGATGGCGGCGAGGTATTCGGCATAGCCTGGCGCACCGCCGACGTCTTCCGGAGGACAACGACCGGCGGCCTCGAGCAGGAAGGGAAGCCCTTCCGTCGTGGTGTTCTCGAACCATTTTTCGAGCTTGATCACATGGTCCCAGCTGTCGCCGAAGTCATAGAGATAGTGGATCGTCTTGGCGCCGGTCTCGCGAACGATATCGCAAAGCCGCGCTTTGCGGGCATCCATGGGCTGGTGGCCGTAATCGTTGTGGGGATCAGGAACCCCCCAACGGACCTCACCAGCGAAGAACTCGAAGAGGTGACTGTTCGTCCAGCCGAATGCCTCCTGAAGCGCCAGATGCAACCGATCAAGGCGCAGGGTGACGGGTACGACAAGGCGACGCATCACCTCCGGCTTCACATCCTTGAGGGTCACCTTGATCCGAACCGCGGTCGTGTTCAGGCTCATGCCGCCAGCCTCGGATCGTGTGTATGCATCGTATAGGTCGACGCCCAGGGAAGCAGTTCGTCTAGTCGCGCCGCAGGCCAACCATTGACGAGCTTGGCGAGAACGTCAGCGAGCCAGTGCTCGGCACTGACGCCATTGAGCTTACATGTCTCAATGAGCGAAGCCAGCAATGCCCAATTCTCGGCACCTTCGTCGCAACCGGCAAAAAGGGAGTTCTTGGCATTGAGCTTGATCGGCCGCATCGCTCGCTCGACCGCATTGGTGTCCATCTCGATGCGCCCGTCATCAAGGTAGAACGTCAGGCCGTCCCAATGACGCAGCGCGTAACGCAGGGCCTTCGCCGTGTCGCTCTTCTGCGCAAGGTGAGCAAGCTTGGCCTCAAACCACTGCTTCAAGGCTGTAGCCAGAGGCCGGGCATGCGCTTGTCGCCCCGCGCGGCGCTGGTCCGCAGATCGGCCGCGGAGTGCCTTCTCGACCGCGTAAAGCTGGGCGATGCGCTCGAGGGCCTCGCGGGCAACCGGAGCTGGCGCCGGCGCAGCCTCCCGCTCGATCTTCACAAACTGGCGCCGCAGATGCGACCAGCAGAAGGCGAGCGTCCCGGACAGGGCGTCCGCACGCGTCTCTCGGGTCATGGTCTTGTAAGCCTGATAGCCGTCGCAGTGGATGATGCCGCGATAGTCTTCAAGCAGCCGCAAGCCATGAATGGCGCCGCGGCCCGGTGCATAGGCATAGACCACCCCAGGCGGATCAGGTCCGGCCCAAGGCCTGTCATCGCGTGACAGCGCCCAGAAGTAGCCGGTCTTTGTCCTGCCGCGCCCCGGATCCAGCACCGGCGCCGGGGTCTCATCGACACAGAGCTTCGAGGAGGCCAGCAGAAGCTGGCGCAGACGATGCCACAAGGGCTTCAATTCCTGGGCGGCATAGCCGACCCAGAAGGCGAGCGTGGAACGGTCGATGGCGATACCGTGCGTCGCCAGCATCTGCGCCTGGCGGTAAAGCGGCAAGTGCCAATGATACTTGGCATCGATGACATGCGCGACCAGTCCCTCGGTAGGCAATCCTCCCCTGATCAGTCGCTCGGGCGCGGCGTGCTGGAGGACGACGCCATGACAGGCGCGGCAGGCCAGCTTGGGCCGGCGGGTGACGATGACGCGATACTGCGCCGGCACGACGTCCAGCCTCTGGCTCTCATCGTGGCCGATCTCAAAGAGATCGCCTTTGCAGGACGGACAGCAGGTTGCAGCGGGCATCAGGGTTTCGACGATGCGCGGCAAATGCTCCGGAAGCTGACCACGGTTGGTTCTACGCTCGGCCGCTCTCTTCTCGGAGGTTCTGGGATTGACGCGATCCTCGGCTGCTTCGAGAGCTGCGACCGCCTCTTCGATGTCCTCCAGAACAAGCTGTAGCTGATCAGCATCCAGCTTTTCCGAGGACCGACCGAACTGCGCATCTTTTGCAAGCTTGAGCAACCGCTCGAGCCGGGCGCAGCGATCCAGCAGAGCCGCGGCAAAGGCACGCAACTCGGCGGGATCGCTCGGCAGCTCATCGGGCAAATCACTCATTGGCCCGAGCTTGCCATGCTTCGCGTCACGATGCAGCGAAGATCTGTATCTTTACGCAAGCGCTTTCGGCTGCGGGATTCGAGGCGCGTGCATGCGCGTCCAATCCATGCCGGCCACCAGTGCTGACAGCTGGGCCGCATTCATCCGCATCACACCGGCCACGATGGGTGGCCATTTGAAGCCGCTGCCATCGAGCCGCTTCCAGTACATCACAAGGCCGCTGCCGTCCCAGACGACGATCTTCACCCGATCGGCGCGCTTCGCACGGAACACCACCGCCACGCCCTTCATCGGGTCATGGCCCAGCGTCTCCTTCGCCAGCAGCGCCAAGCCTTCCGCTCCCTTCCTGAAGTCGACAGGTTGCGTCGCCACGTAGATCATGAGGCTCGCGGGTGGCGTCAGCATGAACGTGTCCGTCGGAGCGCAATGAACACATCGCTCAATACAGCAAGGCCAGGCGCCCCGCGCACCTCCACGCGCGCGCCCTGGAACTCAACCGTCACAACGGCGGCTTCCGGCGACCCGGAGGGGTCTGCGGCCGCAGGCAACGCCGATTCCGACATCACCGGCACGAACGACAGCGTGTCCGCCGACGCCGGCAATACCAACTGGCCCAAACGCGCCCGGCGCCGCCAGTCATGCACCTGCTGGGGCCGGCAGCCATGGCGACGGGCGACGTCTGTGACAACCGCCCCCGGCTCGAGGCTTTCCGCGGCAATGTGCGCCTTCAAATCATCCGGCCAGCGCTTGCGACCTGCGCCTGCGAACACTTCAATACGCGGTGACAACGGTCGTCTTATGTCGTCAGAATGGTCGTCCATTGTGAGCACCCTTCCAGAAGATGACTCTTCTAACGGTGCTCTCAAGACTCCGCACAAACAATCCAAAGGGCCTCGGCGCTACGCTTACCTTCGATCGCTCGTCCGTTATGTGGAAATGATCTGCGTCGGCTCAATTCAAAGCGCCTCGCTCGGGCTTGGTCAGCGCCTTAAATCGAATAGTTTTTCATAAGCACTTAGAAGGCTTACGGCCCCGTGGTCCCAAGCGAGCACGTCATAGACTCTTTTCTGGCCGAATGCGCCCATATGGTCACGCCGCACTGGATCATCCAGAAGCTCCAGTATCTTGTCGCCGAACTCCGCCGTATCCGCATTCTGTACATACAGAGATGCCTCTCCGGCCGAAACGCGCCCTTCGGTGAGGTCAAATTGGACAATAGGCTTACCCAAGGCCATGTACTCCATGACCTTGATCATCGTTGATTTATCATTCATCGCGCTAGGGCGATCCGGATTTACGCAGACGTCTGCCGTCGAAAGTATTGTGAACAGCGTGGCGTCGTCAACACGGCCGGTGAATGTGACCACTTCATCCAGCTCAAGGGCCGCGGCTAGCTTCTTGACCTCGTCCAACTCCGGCCCATTCCCGACAATGACGAATTGGACGTCATCTCGATTTCGCTCCCCGCGGATATGGCTGATTGACTGCAATAGCAGATCAAGCCCCTCCTGCTTTCCAATAACCCCCACATACGCGGCCAGGAATTTTCGCCCCTTTTTCCAGGCCGGGTCTGAGGGAAGTGATCGAACGCGCGCAAGATTTGGACCGGAACGCACAACGAACACACGTTCCGGATCCATTCGCCCTCGTTCAAGGGCAATGCTACGATATGACTGGTTTGTTGCTATCGATACGTCAGCTAATGCGAATGTAACACGCTCAAGCAAGACCATGATCCGCCAGAGAAGGCCACGACGTCCAAATTTTGCTTCGTACAGCTCTGGGCTGATATCGTGCTGATCGAAGATAAACGACTTTCCGAATAGAAACTTGTAGAACGCACCAACCACAAAAATGAGATCCGGAGGGTTGCAAGCGTGGATTACGTCAAAGCCGCGCGTTGCGAGTATCTTCAAACTCAGCGCAAACTCCCAAAATAGTGCCGCGCTGTACTCGGCAAAATAGCCTAGCACCCCACGTCCTTCTTTTGGCAGCCAGTGGCGATAGACCGCAATTCCCTCGATCAGTTCAAATGGGGCCGTTGCCTGCGGTCCCTTGGGACAAATTATCGACACTTCATAGCCGTGCCGTGCCAATGTGCAGGCTTCCGACCACACTCGGCGATCGAATGGTACTGAAAGATTTTCGACGATGATAAGCACGCGGCGGCGCGCTGAGCCATTAATCACGGATTGGGCAGCCTGCGCGGCGTCAACGAGCCCCGCAGAAGTATCGACGTCCGAACGAGCCAATTCGCACTGTTCGCTCGAAGCGCCGGTCGCCCCTGGTGGTTTCGCTATCACGGCTTGATCAGGTTCGCTTGCACTGCGATTGTCACGAAAGAGTGTTAACATCGATAACCCGCCTGGCGCGAAGCGCCATTTGCCTCGCCCATCCTCTAGTATCGATGACAAGGTCGAACAGCTGCGACTCGGCCACGGATTTGGAGATTAGAAGCTTGCGGAGTGCAGGCAAATTGGAGAACGCGTAGCCGAGATTCTGGCCTAACAATCTGGACGGTTCGACGTGGGGATCGTAGATCGACAAGCCGATATGCGACTGAAGGAATTTGCGAGCCAAGTCGATATTGGGGCTCTCGCGAAGATCATCGCTGTCCTCTTTGAAGGAAAGCCCCAGCATAAGCACTTGCCCGCCGGCCCGAACTGTCTTCATGCAATTCTCAAAGAGAAAATTCTTATGCGCGTCATTCGACCTCAGGACCGAATCCACCAGATGGGTATGTGCCCCGACGTCGCTTGCGATGTATTGGAGCGCCCGAACGTCTTTCGGCAGGCATGAGCCGCCGAATGCGCCACCAGGCCTCAAATAGTAGGGAGAGATGTTGAGCTTCGTGTCGGCGATGAAGATCTCGTGAACTTTGGATGCGCTGATATTGAGCTTATCGCAGACGCGACCAACCTCGTTTGCAAACGCAATCTTCACTGCGTGAAACGCGTTGTCGACGAATTTTGTCATCTCTGCCGCACGATAAGTCGTATAGAAGACCGGCGCTTCAATCCTGGCATTCAACTCGTCAAGAGCCTTGCACCGTTCTCCGTTCCTGGTCCCAATCACGACCTTCGGTGGATGGAAGAAGTCTTCGATTGCGACAGATTCACGCAAGAATTCTGGATTGTAGACAAGCTCGACTAGATCCATCCTGTCTTCCAATGCGTCCTCGAAAATCGGGAGCACGAGTTCCTCGATCGTACCGGGCCGCATCGTAGAGCGAAATACGATGGTCAGCGGCATCGATCGAGCGGGGCCGACCAACTCCGCAATCTGACGGGAAACCTCCACGATAAAGCTCATATTGTGAGATCCGTCCGGCGCACTAGGCGTTCCCACACAGACTATGGCCATGGCGCAACTGTCGAGATGTTGGCTCACATCCTTCGTTGCGCTCAGTAGACCCTTCCTAACCGCACGGGCCACGAGGTCTTCGAGGCCAGGCTCGGTGATCGGCGACTTACCGGCATTGACGATCGCCACTTTTTCGTTGCTGACGTCAATGCCAATGATTTCGTGGCCATCCCTAGAGAGGCAGGCGGCGGCAGTCATGCCGACGTAACCAAGTCCAAAGACCGCTATCTTCATCGTAGTCCCTCGCTTCCACTGCCCCTAGTGTAGCGTTGGGGCATGCCGAGCAAGGGGAGGCAAAAGGGCTGGTACCGGCGGCTGATTGGGTACCCATTTGTAAGTACTCGGCGACAAACTAATTGGGGTACAAACCAATTGCCAAGCACCGCACATACAGCATCGAGTTCAAACGCCAGGACAATCGCGAAGCCAAAGGGCCGGCCACAACGAATGCGATTGCGGCCGAAGACGCGTCACAAAGCCCTGATGAATTTGCGCGAAAGGAAAACGATCGCATATGACCTCAGCTTCTCCCGATGTGACCTGCCGGGCTCCGGTCTTCGGTCGGCCTTGAATGAGTTCCGGCGCTTCGGCAGCGGAGTCGTCGCCTTCAGCAACGAGTCAGGCTTATGTCTTTGCTTTGACATGACCGGGTGCGTGCCGGGCCCGTCGAGAGAACGGAGTTGCAGCTGCTGTTTGCCGCCAAGATTGATTGCCGCACTGCGGTGCTGCAAAGTCGCGATGCTCGCCGTCGTCTTGCTACTCTTTCCGCCTATCTGCTTGTCGGGCGGCGTTGCGACGCCGAGGCGCTGCCTTGGTTGGCTGGTGTCACCGAGCGCTTGCGATCTCGCAGCATCGCCGACCCTGCCGGTATCGATTCGCTCGCCGGAATTGCCGAGGCGGACGACGTTTGCGCGAAGCAGCGAACAAGGTCGGCCTTCAACGCCTTTCTGACCTACAAGCAAAGCTCGACGCCCGCGCCGCCGCTCGGGTGGTGGCGGAGCCGACGCCGCAGGTGCTCGGCGAAGGAATTGTCGCACTGCTCGAAGGACGAGGCCGCCCGCGAGCGTATGCGGAGCTACGGCCGGGAGCGCGCCGGCGACAGATTTCGCTGGGAGTTGAAAAGCGTTCCCTCCTCGCCGCCTATGCGAGCCTGGCGCCGAGGCGCGCACGATGACGCAGCTCGATCCGCGCGTGCGCATGCGAGGCAGCAGGGAAGATCAGTCGCTCTGCACGCGTCGGCACACACGATGCCGTATCGCGCGGATCAGCGACAATCGTGAGATGCGCGCAAAAACCGCACATCGTCGACCATCCAACTCGCTGCGTCGCACAAGCGCTAGCGGTTGCCCCCACCCCGCGTGGCTCGCGGCTCAAAGCCAGGTCCCTTGTACCACTGGAAAACCAGAGCTTTTTGGGCGGCCTTGCGCCGGTATTTGACCGGCCGATTAATCACTTTGGCCATGGCTACAGCTGCGTGGCGCGGGGGTGTACCCCAAAAGAGCGTAGATCATTACCCGTGTGCTTCAGCAGCGCGCGCGCTCAATCGGCTATCTTGAATGGAGCGCACGTTAACGGCCTTCAAGGAGCCAACATGGCGAATAACCATGATCGTGAGGACGCCGAAATCCAGATCGCGAACGACGGCCCGTCGCTCGCGGTCATCGGTTGCGGTTACTGGGGTGCGAAACACATCCGTGTCGCCTGCGATATACGCGGCGCAAGGATGGCGATGGCCGTTGATCCGCGACCTGACAGGTTGGAATATATCCGCTCACAGTATCCTTCTGTCGCCGTTTCGCGCGACATCAGCAACGCACTGAACAACCCTTCAATAGACGCAGTCATTCTTGCTACGCCCGTAGAGACGCACTTTGAATTAGCACGGGCGGTGCTCCAGGCCGGAAAGCACGTGCTCGTCGAGAAGCCGTTGGCCATGAAAAGTGCGGAATGCCGCGAGCTGAATGCGATTGCCGAACAGCACAAGCGCGTTCTCATGGTCGGGCACACGTTCGAATATCATCCGGCTGTGACTGCCATGCGCCAGATGATTCAGAGCGGCTCTCTTGGCGAGCTTTATTACATCGACTCGAGGCGCCTGAATCTCGGTCTCTACCGGCAAGACGCCAATGTCCTTTGGGACTTGGCGCCACACGACCTTTCGATCATCCACTTCCTACTGGAGGAGGTCGCGCAAAACATCGGCGCTTGGGGTTGCTCGCACGTTCTACCCGGCGTTGAGGACGTTGTATATGCCAAGCTGGGGTTTAAGAGCGGCCCGACCGCTCATGTGCATGTTTCCTGGTTGGACCCGGTCAAAGTGCGCCAGATCACGATCGTCGGAAGCGATGCCATGCTGGTGTTCGACGACGTACAGCCGTCCGAGAAGGTGCGCGTCTACCAGAAGCGCTTCAGGCCGCAAATAAACGGCGACTCCTACGCCGACTTCCAGTCAGCCTATCATCATGGCGACGTTCATATCCCCGCGATATCCAGCACCGAACCGCTCAAACTCGAGATACTCGACTTCGTCAATGCGATCGTGACCGGGGAACGGCCTCGCGCGGATGGATTGCATGGACTGCGCGTTGTCGAAGCGCTCGAGGCGGCATCGGCGTGTCTACGGCGCAAGCACCAACGCCGTACCAACGGTAAGGATCAACCGGCTTTTCGGCGGCGGAACGTGTTGGTGGGAGGTCCCGAAATTGCCGTCACATGAGGCCACGCGACGGAATGCGGTTCTGCGGGAATTTGGAAAACGGGCGCTCGACGTCGCGATCAGCGTTCCTGCGATCGTGGTGCTGACTCCTGTCTTCATAGGGATATGGATAGCAATCCATCTCGACAGTCCCGGACCTGCAGTCTTCTGCCAACGTAGGATCGGGCGAGACGAAAAGCCGTTCAACTGCTTCAAATTCCGAACGCTTCATCACAACGCCGACCAAAACGTCCATCGCGAGGCGATCCGGCGCGCTTTTGCGAAGGAACCACTCTCGAACGATCCCGATGCCCCGTACAAGCTGACAGACGATCCTCGCGTGACGCGCGTGGGGAGACTGCTGCGGAGAACCAGCCTCGACGAGCTGCCTCAACTCCTCAACGTATTGAGGGGCGAAATGAGCATTGTCGGTCCGCGGCCAGCGATTCCATATGAACTCGAACACTTCCGGGATTGGCACCATAAACGTCACATTGTGAAGCCCGGCATCACTGGAATTTGTCAGGTCCGCGGCCGGGGTCGTATCTGCCCCGAGGCCATGCTCGAGATGGATGTCGAGTACGCAATGAATTGGACGTTTTGGACCGACCTGAAGTTGATCGCGCTGACTGTTCCCGCGGTTCTGTGGGGGCGCGGTGCCCGATGAGGTTCTCGAGTGAAAGAGCCGGATTCCCATGAGGTTAAACAAATGCAAATTCCGTTCGTTAATCTCAAAGCGCAATATGAGACGCTAAAGGACGAGGTAGCTGAAGCAATACAGGGCATCCTAGACTCCGCGCAGTTCATAGGCGGCGAGGCGCTTGCCTCGTTCGAAAGAGACTTCGCTGAGTATTGCCAGGCGCGCCATGCGCGCGGCGTGGCGAACGGCACCGACGCGCTTCATCTGGCGATACGAGCCTTAGGTATTGGCCATGGCGACGAGGTGATCACAACCGCCCACACCTTCATCGCCACCGCGGCCGCCATCGCCGCGACGGGAGCGCGGCCCGTGTTCGTTGATATCGATCCTGATACCTGCACCATCGATCCGAGGATGATCGATCGCGCGATAACGGATCGTACAAAGGCAATCGTCGCAGTCCATCTCTTCGGCCAGCCTGCTGATATGGATCCAATCAAGGACATCGCACGACGCCGCGGCCTCTACGTGCTAGAGGACGCGGCCCAGGCGCACGGAGCGGAATATCAGGGAATCCGAACGGGGGCGCTCGGCGATGTCGCATGTTTCTCGTTTTACCCGGGGAAGAACCTCGGCGCCTACGGCGACGGCGGAGCGGTAACCACCAACAATGCTGCGATTGCCGAGCGGATCGAACGACTGCGTGACCACGGTCGAACCAGCCACTACAGCCACGCCGAGATCGGGTTCAACAGCCGGCTCGATGCCCTCCAGGCGGCAATCCTGCAGGTCAAGCTTCGGCGCCTGGATGAATGGAACGCCAATCGGCGGCGCGCTGCAGAGTGGTACACCGCGGAGTTGGCGCAGTCGGGGATCAAGACGCCGTTCGTTCGAAAGGGATCGACGCACGTCTACCACTTGTATGTGATCGCCACGAAAGAGCGGGACGCAATACGCAAAACGCTGGACGAGGCCGGCGTGGCGACCGGGATCCATTATCCGGTGCCGCTCCACCTACAGCCTGCTTTCGTTCATCTCGGCTACAGGCTGGGCGACCTGCCGTACTGCGAAGCGATGGCCGCTCAGTCACTGTCCCTGCCCATGTTTCCCGAGCTTGCACGCGACCAGGTGCGCCGTATCGCCGCGATTGTGCGCGCTGCGACCGAGCAGGACAGCCAGCAGGAATTGCAGCGGGAGTCACCGTATTCGCCCGCCGCGCAGCGCGCCGAGACCGCGAAGGAGCTGCGATGACGCGAATCAGTGCATGGGCGATTGTCGAGACCGCAGCGATCGGTGAGGCGGTGACGATCGCCGAGTTCGCCGTGGTGCGACCTAATGTTACGATTGGCAACGGAGTGATCATTCACCCGCATGTCGTGATTGAAAGCGGCGCAAGGATCGGAGACAACGTCGAAATATTTCCGGGAGCCTATATCGGCAAGGCGCCCAAAGGGGCCGGCGCATTGTCGCGCCCGCCGCGTTTTGAGGCCTGGGTCGATATCGGCGCTGATTGTTCTGTTGGACCGCACGCGGTAATTTTCTACGACGTCTTGGTCGGCGCGGGCACTCTGATTGGTGACGGCGCCTCAATCCGTGAACAATCACGGATCGGCTCGAAGAGCGTCATCGGGCGTTACGTCACGGTCAATTACAACACGCGCATCGGTGATCGCGTTCGGGTGCAGGATCACACCTGGTTGGCGGGGAATATGACGATCGAAGATGACGTGTTCATTTCGGGCTGCGTCGGCACTTCGAACGACAATGCGATCGGGCGCAACGGCTACGACGGTTCGCCCATGCTAGGGCCGCACATCGCGCGCGGCGCCGCGATCGGCCTGGGAGCCAACTTGCTGCCAGGCGTCAGAATCGGCATTGGCGCCATCGTCGGCGCCGGCGCCGTGGTGACGAGGGACGTGCCCGACAGTTCGCTCGTGATGGGCGTCCCGGCGGAGGTCCGACGACGGCTCAAAGAGGTTGGCGGCGCAGATCTGTGACTTGTTAGCAGCTCGTGCCAACGTCGAGGGAGCACCAATCGTGCGGATACTCTGTGTCACCAACATGTATCCGAGTCCAGACAGACCGGGCTCCGGCGCCTTCGTATGCCATCAGGTAGAGCAGCTGCGGCGGTTCGGCCACACGGTCGACGTGATCGACATTCTCGGATCCCAGTCCAAGATGAATTACTTGCGGTGCGCTCTTGACGTCATGCGAATGACTCGCGCGGTGGCATATGACGTCGTCCATGCGCATTACGGCTATTCGGCATATCCTGCAATGTTTCGTTCGAAGGCGCCACTCGTGATCACGCTACACGGGACCGACGTGCTCGGAAGTGCCTTTGAAAGGCTGTGCACGCATGCTGTGTCGCATTTCGCCGATGCCATCATCGTCGTTTCCGAGGGGCTGCGAAAGCGGATTCCGGGAATCGTGATTCCCTGCGGGGTCGACCTTGGCGTATTCAGGCCGTACGATCGCGACAAAGCACGAGCGCGGCTGCAATGGCCAACAGACAAGTATATCGTTCTGTTTCCGTTTGATCCGGCTCGCCGTGAGAAGAGATATGATCTCGCGCGAGCGTCAGTCGAGCGGCTCGTGCAGGAGGGCGTCGACGCGGAATTGATGACGGTTTTCAATATGGCGAACGGCGAAATGCCGTGGTGTTACAGCGCCGCCGACGCCATGCTCCTCTGCTCGGATCGTGAAGGGTCGCCGACCTCCATCAAGGAAGCTCTCGCGTGTAACCTTCCGGTGGTTGCGACGAAGGTCGGCGACGTTGGCGAGCTTCTAAGCGGCATCGCGGGAACGCGAATCTGTCCGCCGGACGTCGGCACGATTGCCCGCAACCTTCGAGAGGTTTTTGACTGGTCGCGGAGCAGCGAGTTCCGAGGGCGAGCGGCGATGGCGAGGTACGATCAGGTCGTCACGGTGGAGAAGATCGTCGAGGTATATGCCGACGTTCTCTCCAACTTCAGGGCAAAGGCAGTGGACAGGCGTTTGCTGCGCAGCGGATGATCATATTGAGACGGCATGGATCTTCACCGGCGAACGCAGCAGCTCGCGGCTGGGATCGAGGCAGCGTTGGTTTCGAAACGAGCGCGCTCGTTCATTCGCTCATGTAACCCGGCGACCTATCCCTTGGCCGGCTCTAGACCAACGGCCATCGATCGAGCGAAGGACGGCACGGTTGAAGGCCGGGGCACTCCCGCACACACCGGTGCCTTGTTGGACTTAAAGGCACGTTGCTTCATCCAGGATCACTTTCCGCCGCTGCGGCCTCTGCAGCGGCGATCGCCTCAACGGTGGCGGGCGCCCTCCCCTAAGACGTGCGGCGGTGTCAGCGCGCTGTCGGCCGAGTCAGGTGCGAAGCTTCTTTCGACGAATGACGACGTGATCGTTTCGCGAGAAGCGCCTGCACTGCCAACTGTACCCCGCTTAATCGAGCAGCAACGGAAGCTTCTGTGTCATACGTACTGTCCACCCCAATGCGGGGAAGCGCGAATGGGTTGAGACGGTCGTCGGTTAGCTGATCGTGTCGTGTTGTTACGGCGCTCGCGTATCCAGCTTCGTTGGCGAGATACTCTTCTCGCAGACCGCACGCGCCGGGGGTTCCATAAGGATAAGCGAGGTGCCTGACAGGCAACTGAAGTAGATTCTCCAGATAGTTCCGATTATCGATCAGTTCGGCTCGCGCTGAGGTCTCATCCAGGTCTGAGAGCGCTCGATGTGAGGTCGTGTGCCCGCCAATCGACGCGAGAGGATGACGCGCCAGACTTTGGAGCTCGCCCGGATCCAGGAAATACCGGTCATTCAGCGCCGCCGTGGAAATGCCGGCGTTTTCGAATGTCGTCGTGAGCGACGCGGCACGTTTATAATCCTGGTGCACCCAGTCTCTTACTTTGCCCAAGGCAGCTCGCTTGCTCCGCTGATCAGGGCAACGAAACCGCGCATCCATTGCGTCGATCGTTACCACGTCTCTCGAGCGAATTAGTTCGCGCACTCCCAGCCACCAGCACTGCATGGTCCGCTTTAAAGCATCTGTCGGCACATACATTGTGAATGGAGCGTTGTGGCGCTCGAGGATCGGAAGCGCTACCGAGACATTGTCCCGGTACCCGTCATCGAAAGTGACGACCGCATAGCGGCGAGATCGGTCATCTTCGGCCAAGCGCTTAAGGCACTCTTGGAGACTAACGATCGCCCATCCTTCTCGTTGCAGCCAATCTACCAAAAACGCGAAAAGTTCAACCGAAGCTCCGGTCATCAATTCCGACCGACAATCCCGCTGAATCTCGTGGAACATCACGATGACCGCTCTGCCAGCGAAAAATCTGCGACAAACCGGGAGAAGTCCGAGACCCTTAGCTCCATAAAACAGGCTATGTTTCAACAGCTGCTTCACTTGAGGCCACCTCCACGGAGGAAATCCGTTCGGTCAGGGCGGTCTAACATGGTTCAGAACGCGCACCAGACCTGCAGTACATTCGATTAACAATCTTCATCCGTCATACAATCTTCCGCTGCGCTGCCTCTTTACAGGACTGTTGCACAGTGTGGTGCGCGGTCGGAATCGGCGAAACTGGAAACAAAACGCTCAGGATGGAGGATACTCGCCCGCATACGCGCGACGGTCGATACGCCGAACGGGCCGGCGCCGATGATGGCTGCTGGGCCACCAAATCCGGCCACCCGCCCGCCCTGATGCAATCGAGCTGTGCGCGCAACTTCGACGCAAATGTAGCAAGAGCTTGAGAACTGACGTACCTGAATCGAAAGTGCACTCGGGGGCATAGTGGCTACCCAATTGTGACTACGAAGACTGCCGAACCGACTCCGTTCGCGACGCGATAGAGACGGATCGCCTGAGGCTTCTGGAAAACCGACGATAGCGGTAATGTCCCGCGATGTCGTTGCGCTATTTCGCCACGCCAGCAAAGGCGCTCTGCCCGGCACAGTATCCATGTCCCAACGTCATGATCGAGTGTTCATCGGAGTCACTTCAAACACCAGGAAGACAATCACGCCCCATGCGCTTTACCTCCCTCCATCTTCGATGAAGCGATCGCAGTCGGCGTGGCGGGAGCGGACTACTATCGAAAAGCAGCTATCGGCGAGTCTGTCTCGGATGAAGCTACCAGGTGCACGAAGCTCGCGCGCAATGCCGCAATGGAGCGCCGATGTGACGTCAAAGCGCGAACGGAAGTTCGTAATGGTGTTTGCGCACCTGAAGTGAAACGCACCTCGACCAGACCAGGTTGAGCTGCCATCGGGGATTCGAGACGAGCTCTCTTGCCGCTACAAAACTGGCTCTTAGCCGCAGTGACTCGGGCGTCTCATGAGCGATGAAGCCGCGAGGCTTCTTGTTTTGTTTGTCTCCAACGCGACCACCACCAATGGGCGCGCCTAGGCGCCTCTCGCAGACGACATTTTCCGCAAGTGAGCGGCGGGACGATTATGAGACGATGCTTTGGTGACCGATCGCGCAGTTTGGATTGTGAGGATTCACGGCTCCGGCCTAAACGTGAAGTGCCCTCGCATCGCGCGCGTCAAATAGTACCTACGTGCGTTCTTCCCTTCGATCGGTCGCGACGCCAACGCAAATCTGATGGCGAAATCGCGCGGGCGCCTTGAACTGACCCGATATGGGCACGTATTGGGCCGACATACCTAGGTATTAATCACATTTTGAAATTTTTTTCGCCACACTTCCTAATTAACCCACTGGCCGAGCAGTTGGGGGGGTACCTCGAAATTTCCCACTGCCTTGAAATGTGTTCGCGGCCCTTAGCGCTGCGAGCATGTGCTGTGTCTCCCGTCATCACGGGGCGCGGCACGTAAAGGTGTTCGCGGTGCTCAGCACTGCGAGCATGCGGTATGTCGTGTGCCATCGCGCGCACGGCAGTGGAATTCCCGAACTCTTGCAATGTAACTCGTAAGGAGGCCTGGAATGGCGACTAACGGCACGATTACGTCGTTTTCTTCTGCACCAAAAAATCGCTTTGATATCGGTGGCGACGGCTACGAAGTCCAGACGGCTGGCAACAGCTATAGCCTGAGCAATCCTGACTCAGACACGCTGCGCTTCGAAGTCCACTCGGGCGATCGCGCCTGGTACGACGGCTCTTATCCTGATCGTTCCGAAATCGAAGGCGAAGCGCGTATTGCGGCCGGCACCCCGATCGCCATCGACTATCAGGTCAAGCTCGAGCCCAACGGCCCCAACAACACGTTCGTCAATACGACGTCGTCGTATTTCATCCTGGGCCAAATGCACAACGATGACAGCGCGAGCGGCGTGTCCACCTCGCCTCCATTTTACGTCAACATGGTCGGCGATAAGATGGAGTTTGATGCGCTGTATGCCCTGCCCGGCGGCAATCCCAGCAACGGATCCTCTGATCTGAAGCACCTTACCTGGGACGGTCCCACTATCGTGCCGGGACAGTATTACGACATCAACGTCCAGGCCAATTTCTCCAACACCAGCGCGGGCTATCTGAAGGTNTCGGTCAATGGCCAGGAGGTCGTGAACTATAAGGGTCCCTTGGGTTTTGGCGATCCGACCTATTGGGAATATGGGATCTACCGGTCGCCAGCATCCGAATCGGCGGCTGTCGATTATCGCAACATGACGCTCGTCACCGGCTCGGCCGCAAGCGGCTGGCAGGGCGTGGGCGGCACGTCGTCATCGGGCAGCACCTCGGGTGGCACGACCGGCGATTCCTCGTCTGGCACGACGTCGGGCGGTACCACCGTGACCACTCCGGCTGGCAACACTTCCTCCGGCAGCACGTCCTCGGGTAGCACGACCGGTAATTCCTCCTCGTCCGGCACGGGCGGCAGCACCGGGACCTCTTCAAGCGGCACCCACTCGTCGGGCAACACCACCGTGACCACTCCGACTGGCAACACTTCCTCCGGCAGCACGTCCTCGGGTAGCACGACCGGTAATTCCTCCTCGTCCGACACCTCCTCGTCCGGCACGGGCGGCAACACCGGGACCTCTTCAAGCGGCACCCACTCGTCGGGCAACACCACCGTGACCGATCCGACCGGCAACACTTCCTCCGGCAGCACGTCCTCGGGTAGCACGGGCGGAACGCACACGACGACGCCGGCGAAGCCGACGACCCCGGTTGCGCCGACCCTCACTGTCGCCGATAACACACTGTCGGTCAGCCCGGGCGGCAGCGTCTCGCTGGGACTCGGCGTGAGCGTGCCGCATGTGGGCGATGACGTGACGGTTAAAATCTCCGGATTGCCGACATACGAAACCATCACGGACAAACTCGACGGCAAGACCTTCAGTGGAAGTTCGATCACGCTGACTGCGGCCCAGGTCAACAGCGGTCTATCGCTGAGTTCGTCCTACGGAGGTCACGGTCATCCGACCGCGACGCTGACGGTCACCGCGACCGACTCGACCGGCACCCCGATCACGAGCGCGGCCCAGACCATCACGGTGAAGGATCCTCCGGCGACCACGAGCTCGGGCACTTCGACGACGGCGTCAGGGCATGGCACGTCTTCAGGCCACCATTGGCACCACTCGTCCCATCACCATCACACAGTTGCCGCAA
Organism: Bradyrhizobium genosp. SA-4 str. CB756; assembly: GCF_000473125.1. Taxonomy (NCBI): domain Bacteria; kingdom Pseudomonadati; phylum Pseudomonadota; class Alphaproteobacteria; order Hyphomicrobiales; family Nitrobacteraceae; genus Bradyrhizobium; species Bradyrhizobium genosp. SA-4. The sequence continues at coordinate 4,309,454 of NZ_KI421499.1, forward strand.
CGAGCTCTGAGACGTCGACGACGACGCCGGCCGCAGCCAGCACCGGAACGTCAACGACGACGTCCGACAGCAGCACGTCGTCGGGCAAATCGCCTACCAACAACACCGACGTTGCGCAGTGGCTCAACCATCATCCCGACTTCGCACGTGCAGCAACGACGCTCAGCGAGGCCGGAGCGTCGAGGGGGGGCGGCGCGTCCGCTCCCGCCACGACGACGACCGATCCCGCTGCAGGCGCTGGCGCGAAGGCGTACGCCCTCCTCAATCAGATGATGGCGGGCGATTGCGGTCGCGACTCGCATTTCGCGCAAGCCGCGACGCAATCATCCGCGTCGTCTCAACAACACGCCAACTTCCTGACCAGACCTCTGCACTAACCAGCAACCAAGGCTGACCGGGACCGGGCCGCCCCTTCGGGGGCGGTCACGGTACCGCACCGCCGGAGCTTCAGGACATGACCACAAGGACAAAGCGGCCTGAGGCCGCGCACCAGAATCAAGCATTCGAGCAGGGCGTTACGGCACTGACAATTCTGTCGCGGCTCCACGGGCGCGGCGTTGCGCCGGAGGAAGTCCGCCAGCATTGTAAGGGAGACGTATTCGACGTCACCGAGATGCTGAATTGCGGCCGCGCGCTGGGGCTGACGTTGCGGACATTCAACAGCGACTGGACCGGCTTGCCGCTCCTGTCCCTGCCGGCCATCGTCGCGCTCCGGACCGGTGGGTTCATGCTTCTAGGCCAGATCGTCGAAGACCGCGTAGTAGTGGCCGATCTGACGTCGCGACGGCCGACATACATGTCGCAGACAGAATTGGAGCGCGTTTGGGACGGCCGCGTCGTCGTGCTGGCCGCGCCGCGCAGCTTGAAGACCTTCGCGCTCGGCTTGACGGCCGCCGCCGTCGGACCCATCAGAGCTTTTACCGAGCGGCTGCGGCAATGGTCGCGGTCCGCCTCAAAGGGCGCCAGCTTGACGACCGCCGCCCTCGGACGCATCAGAACTTTCGCCGAGGGGCTGCAGCAATGGTCGCGCTCCACCTCAAAGGACGCCGCGCTTGACGTGTTCGCGCCGAACGACGAGGCCGCGGCTCAAGACCCCGCCCAAACCGAAGCGGCGCTACTGTCGCTGGTGATCCTGCTGCGCTGTCATGGAATAGGTGCCGAACCCGAACAGATCCGCCATCGCATCGGCTCGCCGCGGATCGGTGTCGCGGAGATGCTCCGCTGCGCCAAGGCGATGGACCTGAAGGCGCGCGCGCTCTCGACGCGCTGGGATCGGCTCGCGACCACGCCACTGCCCGGCATCGCCGTGCTGCGCGACGGCAGCTTCCTCATCCTCGGCAGAGCCGCTCCCGACAAGGTGCTGGTGCAGCGTCCGATGGAGCAGCGGCCGGAAACGATGACGCGTGAGGAGTTCGAGGCCATCTGGAGCGGTGGCCTGATACTGATGGCGCGCCGCGCGGGCCTGACGGACCTTGCACGCCGTTTCGACATCACCTGGTTTATGGGTGCTATCGGCAAGTACCGGCGGATGCTCGCCGAAGTGTTGACCGGATCCCTTTTCCTCCAGCTCTTCGCGTTGATTTCGCCGTTGTTCTTCCAGGTGATCATCGACAAGGTGCTGGTGCATCGCAGCCTGACGACGCTCGACGTCCTGATCTTCGGCATCGTGGCCATTGGTATCTTCGAGGCTATCCTCGGAGCCCTGCGCACCTACCTCTTCGCGCACACCACCAACCGCATCGATGTCGAACTCGGCGCGCGCCTGTTCAGTCACCTGATCTCGCTGCCAATCGCTTATTTCCAGGCGCGGCGGGTCGGCGATTCGGTCGCCCGTGTGCGCGAGCTCGAAAACATCCGCCAGTTCATCACCGGCTCTGCGCTCACGCTCGTCCTCGACCTGCTGTTCACCTTCGTGTTCCTCGCAGTGATGATGTACTATTCGCCTCTGCTGACGCTTGTCGCCGTTGCAGCATTCCCGCTCTACATCGGCATCTCAGCCGGGTTGACTCCGCTGTTCCGCCGCCGCCTCGACGAGAAATTCCGACGCGGCGCGGAGAACCAGGCGTTCCTGGTCGAGAGCGTCACCGGAATCGAGACGCTAAAGGCAATGGCGGTCGAGCCTCAGATGCAGCGGCGATGGGAGGAGCAGCTCGCCGGCTACGTCGCCTCGAGCTTCCGCGTCGTGAGCCTCAACAACGTGGCAAGCGAGGCTGTGCAGTTCATCAACAAGCTTGTCGCCGCGGCGACGCTCTATCTCGGCGCGAAGCTCGTCATCGGCGGTAGCATGAGTGTCGGCGAACTCGTGGCGTTCAACATGCTATCCGCACGCGTGAGCACGCCGGTGCTGCGGCTGGCGCAGATCTGGCAGGACTTCCATCAGGCCCGACTTTCGGTGGAACGACTGGGCGATATCCTCAACACCATGCCCGAGCCGGCCCAGAGCCCGGGCCGCGCGGCGCTCCCGCCTATCCGCGGCCGGGTCACGTTCGACCACGTCACGTTCCGCTATCGCGCCGACGGACCCGAGACCCTGCAGGACCTCACCTTTGACGTCGAACCCGGTCAGGTGATCGGCATCGTCGGCTCGTCAGGATCGGGCAAGAGCACGCTCACCAAGCTGGTCCAGCGGCTGTATGTGCCAGAGCGCGGACGCGTCCTCATCGACGGGATCGACCTGACGATGGTCGATCCTGCCTGGTTGCGGCGACAGATCGGTGTTGTGCTGCAGGAGAACGTGCTGTTCAACACGACGATCCGCGAGAACATCGCGCTCGCCGATCCGATGATGCCGATGGAGCGCGTGTTCAATGCGGCCATCCTAGCCGGCGCGCACGACTTCATCCTCGCTCTGCCCGAAGGCTACGACACCGTTGTCGGGGAGCGCGGATCAAGCCTCTCCGGTGGCCAGCGGCAGCGCATCGCGGTGGCCCGCGCCCTCGTCGCCGATCCGCGGATCCTCATCTTCGACGAGGCTACGAGCGCGCTCGACTATGAGAGCGAGCGAGCCATTCAACAGAACATGAAGCAGATCGCAGCGGGCCGGACTGTCTTCATCATCGCCCACCGCTTGTCGACGGTGCGGACCGCCGACCGCATCATCACCCTGGAGGCCGGCCGCGTCGTCGAGGACGGCAACCATAACGATCTGCTCCACTCGAACGGCCGTTACGCGAAACTCCACCTCCTGCAGGCAGGTCTCCATGGCGTCCGCTAACAACTCCATCGTTCCCTTTCCCAAGCGCCCGATCCGCCGTAACAACTACGAGCTCGCCTTTCTGCCGGCTGCGCTCGAGATCGCCGAGACGCCGGCCTCGCCCGTCGGCCGCGCCGTCGGCGCGACCGTCATAGCCATCTTCTGCGTCGCACTCGCATGGGCTACGCTTGGCAAGGTCGATATCGTCGCCTCGGCCAGCGGCAAGATCATCCCCAGCGGCAGGACGAAGCTGATCCAGCCGCTGGAAAGTGGTATCGTACGGGCAATCAATGTCCGCGAGGGCCAACAGGTCCACGCCGGAGAAAGCTTGATTGAACTCGATCCGACCATGACGGCGGCCGAGCACGGCCACGTCAAGGCGGACCTCGTCGCCGCCCAGCTCGACGTTACGAGGTTGCGGGCAGCGCTCGCGGATAGCGACGACCCGCTCGCGAACTTCCATCCGCCGGCAGACGCGACGGCCGCCCAGATCGAGATGCACCGGCAATTCCTGGTTAGCCAGACATCCGAACAGCGCGCCAAGCTCGCCGAACTCGACCGCCAAGCGTCGCAGAAGAATGCCGAGCGTTCGACTGTCGAGGCGAGTGTCGCCAAGCTCGAGGCCACCATCCCGCCGCTCCAGGAGCGGGTCGAAACCCGCAAATACCTGTTCGACAAGCAGCTTGGATCAAAGTTAAATTATTTGAGCGAGTATCAGGACCTGGTAGGCCAGCAGCAGGACCTCCTTATTCAACGAAGCAAGTTGAGGGAAGCCGAGGCCGGGCTTGCCACGCTCAGGGAGACCCGCGACAGGACCGCAGCCGAGTTCCGGCGCGCGCTTTACGACGAGCTGGCAAAAGCCGAGCAGAAGGCCGCCGGCGTCGCCCAAGACGCGATCAAGGCCGATCGGCGGACGAAACTCCAGGATCTCGTCGCCCCCGTCGACGGTGTCGTCCAGCAGCTAGCCGTGCACACGGTGGGCGGCGTCGTCACGCCGGCTCAGGTCCTCGCCGTAGTTGTCCCGCAGGATAGCCACCTCGAGATCGAAGCCACGCTGGCGAACGACGACGTCGGTTTCGTCCATCCGGGCCAGGACGCCGAGATCAAGGTGCATACCTTCAATTTCACGCGGTATGGGGTGCTCCACGGCAAGGTGTTGAGCATCTCGCCCGATACCATCTCACGCGACGGCCGCGACGCCGCCGAGTCCAGGTCTCGTGCCCAGAACACGTCGGATGGCGGGCAGCAGCGGCAGGACGATCTCGTCTATGCCGCCCGGATATCGCTGGACCAGCGGCAGCTAAAGGCCGACGATCGGGTCGTGGATCTCGGCCCAGGTATGGCGGTTACCGTGGAGATGAAGACCGGGTCCCGCCGTATCATCGGCTATCTGCTCTCGCCGCTCGCCAGGTACCAGCATGACGTTTTGCGAGAACGATAGGAAAAAGCCCTCGCGCCGGCATGCCGGTTCCATAGCAGGTTGCGACCTCGCGTGCCCGTGAAGCTCGCGAGACACTCGAAGACGTCCCTCACTCCTGCACGTTGACTGCGAATTGGGCGTCCGGACGGGCCAGTTCTCCGCCGGACTCCGAACCTGGCGCCGACAGGGCTACCTCCAATGATTTGGCGAGCCGATGGAATTTTCATTCGGTTTTGTCTTTCGAGCGCTAGAATGGGCCATCGCCGTCGCGGCTAACAGTGTTGGCCGCGACATATGATGCGGGGGACCGATGCAACGACCCGATCCTAATTCATTCGACCGCTACTTCAACATCGCAGAGAAAGGGATGGCCCGCGGGAATCACCGTTTCTATGTGAACTATCTATTTGACGGGATCGATTTCAAAGGCAAGACGATGCTCGATATCGGCGGAGGCGATGGGATGCTATCGTTTTACGCCGCATGTTCAGGAGCAGAAAAGGTCATCTGCCTTGAACCGGAGGTCGCGGGTTCGACCACTGGCGTGAACGCGGCATTCCAGCGCACAATCTCCCTCCTTGGCGAAAAAAACGTGCAACTGCTCCCTCGCCGCTTGCAGGAATATGACCCCGGCGATGGCACGTTCGACATTTTGCTCCTGCACGCATCGATCAATCACCTGGACGAAGACGCGTGCATCGGATTGGCTCGCGATCGCGAAGCGCAGCGCTCGTATGACCAATTGTTTGGCAAGCTTTCCTCGCTGGCCCGTCCCGGCGCAAAACTCATCATTGTCGACTGCGCTCGGCGGAACCTGTTTGGCGACCTGCGCCTAAACAATCCGTTCCTGCCTACGATAGAGTGGCACAAGCACCAGTCGCCACAGTTGTGGGCGCGGCATCTTGCTCAGGCCGGCTTCAACAATCCGATCATTCGATGGCATTCATTCAACACCTTGAGATCCGCCGGACGGCTGCTTCTTGGTAACAGCGTTGCCGCCTACTGCCTTACCAGCTCGTTCTGCCTCACCATGGAGAAACGGCGCGAGGCCTCGGCCGGTTCGCTGGCGCATGCCGGGTGATACGAGGTTTCTCTGTCACAAGCGGTCTCAACGCGAGACGTCTGGGACGCGCCAACCAGGCCTTCATCGGCCTCCCAAGCCATCGACACGCTGACTGTCATCGACATACGCGCAAGCGCGTAGGATCGAGTACGAGCGGTCGCAACTTTGAGCTGGATCTGCTCGACCTACGGCTTTCGGATCGCAAGATGGAGGTAGGGCTCATAAAAGGCGCTATCTATCCGCGGGCCATGGCGTCGCAGCCATCTTTCGAATGAGCGATCAAAAGCGAACCACTTTGCAAATTGGAGTAGATTGCCACGCTTCCAGCGATTCAAGCTACTGACCTGAAGCGCCGAAAGAGATCCCAACGCCAGCTCAAATTCATGGTAACTGGCGGCTCGGCCTGTTCTGGTCAAACGCAGGAGCGTTTCCGCTGTTATCGGTGGCCTCACTCTCTCATTGAAAGGGACGCGTGGACTGAGCCGTGAATAGTGCACGGCCAAGTCATCGGGCAGCCACATATAGAAGGGCAGCAACGAGGTATGTGAATCAAACCACCAAAGGCGGTTGGGAGTATCCATCACGATCAAATAGGCACCGCTGCGCAAGGAACGCCAGACTGACGAGAACGAATGCAGTTTTTCGTCGAGGGTCATATGTTCCACCGCTGCGAAAAATATAACAGCGTCGACTTCCGCTATTCGTTCTGCCGGAATCTCGGTAGCGTTCCCGTTTATCAGCTCAGCTTTAAGTCCGTAAATGGAAAGGCGCTCGTCGCCAACCGCTAGACTTCCCTTGTCAATGTCATACCCAATAACTTCGGCGCCTTGTTCGGCGAGGGCGATAGTTGAGCAACAAGTCCCGCACCCAATCTCGATAATCTTGGCGCCATCCAGACGAAACAGCGTATCGAGCCAGGGAACTACGGTTCTGCGATCTTCATGCGTGCGAGCAATAACATGGTCGTGCAGATCCTTCCTACCCGCCGGTGTGTCCCGATAACCTGGTGGATCACGAAAGTAGTGCGTTGCTAGAGCGGCTACGAGACGCTCCTGGCCAGAAGGTGAAAGAGGACGCTGGCGCACTCTCAAGCGTCGGCTTAGGTGGCGATACTTCAAAAAGCTGACAATCCGGTCGCGATCAAAGTAACCACTTCCAGTTCGTCCCACCGCAAGATTCGGAGCAAATTCTACGGACATGTTGCCGACTTTCAGCGTTTGATATCGATTATATCGTTGCGGTCCTCCGCGAACCTCAAGTCCAGAAAACACTAAAACCAGGGGAGCGTGACTTCCGGTCCTCTCGAGTTAGTCAGAACGCGAAACGGCAGCTTCGCGCTCCTCGCATGCGCCCCTGAGTGGTAGGCGTTGACCCTCAGTCCCCTTTGTCACGCATCATAGCCTGCGTGGCGTCCATCAAGATCGTAGTCCGTACCGTTTCACCAATTCCACATCTGCCTTGTTCAGCACGACCCCGAGCATGATTTCATCCATATCGCTACAGATCTTTCGCGCACGCTCGACGACGCCGACATTCATACGCCCAGCGTCTACAACAAGGACCAAGGAATCCAACAAATGTGCCGCGGCACGAACATCCATGGAACTCGTTTCGGCCGGCAGATCGACAATGACGTATTCATAAGCGTCACGAAGGATCTGACAAAGCCTGCTGAGCTTCTCAGAAGCCAGAACATCGCTTGCGTAGATCGGTCGAGAGCTATTGCCGACTGGAAGAAAGGCCAGCTGTGATTTTGAATCAGTCCACGTCGCTTCAGATACCGAAGCCGCTCCTGTCATAACATCAAGAATGCCAGACGAAGCGGTCGGAGCTAATTCGGCCGAGAGTGATCGATTTCGCAGATTGCAGTCTAGCAGAATTACTCGAGCTCCAGCCTGGGCCATAAGCAACGCCAATGCCGCTGCAACGGTGGACTTTCCTTCGCTCGGTTGCATGGAAGTAATTCCAATAACCTGATTTCGCTCGCCGCCACGGTTCATCGCATCGATGGCTAGCTTGATCTCGAGTAACGACTCGGCAAATCGGGACTGTGGTGCATCCGTAACGGTCCAGATTGGACTCGCCGTGCGCACGATGTTTCGCGATCGTGGACGGTCCGCCAAGGAAGGACTGGTTGGAGCACGCATGGCGCTAGGCATTGGGTCTTTTCGCATCGACGTGACCGGGCCGCTGAGGCTCGCCGACTTCGTCGGCTTCTTTTGAGCTCGGCCAGAGAACACTGCGGTCAACTTCGTCCAAACGTCCCCCGACGTGACCGTTGGGACGGCTACGATGCATGCAAGTTGAAGTCCCTTCCAGGCCTCCCAGCTGGCACGCGTGCCTCGTTCCATCAGATCGCGCAGCAGTCCGACAGCGATGCCAAGAAGCGTCCCCACAACGATTGATGTTCCAAGCACAATCCTGGGTTTTGGCCAAGTGGCCCTCAAGGGAGGCGACGCTCCGCTAACGAGACTGGCCACAAGCACCGGCGAGGACAGTTGTCGCGTGGCCTCCATCTTGCGCAGCACGAGGCGAAAATTGTCATAGGCGCTCTTGGATGATTCAGCAGCCGCGGCTAGTTCATCGATGGTAGCGGCCGACTCCCCTGCATCTTTCTTGTTTCTGCTGTAATCCTCAAATGCCTTTCTCGCCGCTGATGCTTGAGCGCTCAGTTCGCTCAATCGATCCTTGACCCATGTCTCATCTTGCAGGTCGGTCCTATCCAATTGATGGGTGATATATTTCTCTGCAACGGCGTTTAGGATCTGTGCCGCTCGATCCGGATCTCTGGATTCGAAGGTAAGCTCCACAAGATACGTGGGCCCGACGCGCTTGGCCGAAAGCCTGCGTTCAAACAACTCCACGGTACGGCGCACGGCGCTCGCTTTCGTTTCCGGCCTGCTCCAGCCAAGCATCCGGGATATCACGCCGCTACCATGGCCGGTCGCGAATTCAGGGTCTTCAGCAAGGCTGAGCTTCTCGATCACGGCAATAGCAATGCTGTCAGACTTCATGATTTCGATCTGACTTTGCACGATCGTTGCCACCGCGGCAGCGTCCGCAGTGGGCACCTTCGAGTCCACGATGAGCTGCGCCCTGGCAGTAAACGTGGGCACCGTGATGATGAGGTAAAGTATGGCGATGCCCATCGTTGCCAAACATGTCAGCGATATCATCAAAAGGCGTCGTCGTATGAAGGCTATCACTTCCGGCAAGGACACGATCGGTGCCGGACGAAATTCGGGCGGCGGCGTATTGTCTCGATTAACCCAGTTTTCCGTTGTTTGCTGCAGCATTTCCGTACCAACGCTGATAGTTGAGGCTCCGCGACGACAGCTAGATCAAGTCCACAGGCGACTTAACAAAAGGGTCCGTAGTGGAAGATGCAGCAGAACGCGTCTCATCAACGCGCAACACAATGCATCAACCGGTGATAGACGACCGCTGCGAGAAGAGGCCGAAGGCACGATGGGCAACGAATTTGATAGCCGCCAGACTGAAGAGGCAAACGACCGGCCTATACCGACGCTTGCTGAGTTGGCCCTGCTGTCGTCGGCCGAGTGTGCCGGAAACCTGGTGGGAGCCAGCAAATTGAGGAGGGACGCATAACTCATTCCAATCATTGCACTCTACTCTACGGCCCAATCGCACGTCTCCGGTTGAATCAGTACATTCCGGGTCACTGGTTGGGAAAGGCAATAAATGGGTAATTACAATGGTCCGTTGAGCCGCGGCACTACCGGATTAGAGTCGCGGCAGCCGTCCGTTGCGCTCATCCCGAATTCAATGGGGCCGATGGGACGTGGATGATCCAACAGGGCTCCGATCAATCGAAACATGGGTACGAAGGCCTGCCCCCTAGCGTCGATGAGGGAACGGAACGTGGGTTTTTCCCGATCGCTCTTACCCCAGCATCAGCAACGTTTGACGCATTGGCACCCGCCATCAAATTTGAAGGATTTTATCGTGGTGACCACGTCTGTACTGAAAGTTGCTTCCATGGCGATCTCCACACCGCGCAGTTTTCTCAAGGTTAATGCCTTTGGCAGCAACCTCGGTTGTTGCATCAAATGGGCCTTGGTGGCTGTTGGCCTGACATTTTCGATCACTCTCGCAAAGGCGGAATATCGCGTGAACGTCGGAGATGTACTAGAGGTCTCAGTCGCCGGTGTGCCCGACCTGCGGCAACGTGCTCCCGTTCAAATGGATGGGAACATTTCATTGGCGCTAGTAGGAACGCTTCCCGTGGCCGGCCTGCCCTTACCGCAGATCCGGGCCAAAATCGGAGCTGCGCTCGCCAGCAAGGTGTTTCGCCAGAGGAGCTCGGATGGTCGCGAGGTCGCGATCGTAATAGAAGCAGATGAGATCACGGCGACCGTGGCGGAGTACAGGCCGATATACATAAATGGAGACGTGTCGAGGCCGGGTGAATATCCTTATCGTCCGTCTATCACTGCACGCCAGCTCGTGGCCGTAGCAGGTGGCTACGACGTCCTTCGGATCAGAATGAATAACCCGTCTCTCGAGTCAGCGGACTTGAGAAGCCAGTATGGGTCGCTTTGGACAGAACTCGCCAAAGAACAGGCGCGCATGTGGCGCGTCAAGAGTGAGCTCGGAGAGGCAACGCAGCTCAACCCGGGCATTCTGACGGACGGGCCCGCAAGCCGATCGGCGATTTCCGAGATTCTCAATGCGGAACAGGAATATTTGAAGACGAAGCAGAGCGATTATCAGCAGGAGAAGGCGTACCTTCAACGCGGCGTTCGACAGGGAGATGACGAGGTTCGCGTGCTGTCGGAGCAACAGAAGAAGGATGACGAGGCACTCCAGACGGATCTCGACGATCTGCAAAAATCGACCGATCTGTACGGCAAGGGGGCGTTGATTAGCCCTAGAGTGACGGATGCGCGCCGCGCGGTTCTGGTGTCGTCAACCCGAAAGCTGCAGACTTCAGCGCAACTACTACAGGTCAAGAAGCTGCAGGACGAGTTTGTCAGAAGGCTGGCAAAGCTCGACGACCAGCGTAGGCTCGACCTGCTCCGAGAGCTGCAAGACTCCAGCGTCAAGCTCAATGAGATTCGCGAGAAGCTGCAGAGCGTCGGCGAGAAGCTTCAATACACCGCGATGGTTCGCTCGCAACTTCTACAAGGAGCCGGCAGCAAGCCGGACATTGCCATCATTAGGAAGGGCGAAAAGGGGCCGGATCGAATCGTCGCGAGCGAAGACACCGAGTTGCAGCCGGGTGACGCGGTGGAGGTCACGCTGCGATACCAGGATCTTCCTGACCTGCCTTTCCGAAAAGTGGGCAGTTTAGGCGCGCCGTCGGCGACGGGCCGGACTGACGTGACCGCCGCTGATTCGCCGCGGGTCGGCGCTAGGTGATGAGGACCGGGGGGGATCGTGGGCACCAGCAGATCCGGCCTCAGCCTGGTCTATTCGACGAGATCTACGTTAAGCCGGCCATGGGCGACGACGGCTCCGCCCTTGACGCCGCCCTCCGGTTGGCGTCGCGCAGCGGCGGGGTAAAAGACGCCGGGATGCCGATTCCCTTCCTCGGCCCTGAGCACCGGCAAGCCGAAATCGACAAGGTTCTCACTGAACCGATGGGCCTCGAACTTCCCTGCATGATCATGACCGCCGACGTTCGTCTTGAGCATGGCGCCGCGCGGCCTCCGATCAAGCACGTCAACGGCTCGGCCCGCGCGGATGCGCGCAGGCAATAGGGCAAAGCCGACAGGAACAACTCATGCCTCAGAAACTGCTTAAGTTCGCTGCTTGGGCCTGTCTGTGTGTCATTGCTTATTCGACCCTGTCGCCGCTAAGGGACAGACCAATTTTGACGTCGTCGAGTCTGGAGCATCTTGTAGCATTTGCCCTTCTCGGCATGGGCTTCTGCTTAGCATATCCCGGACGCACTCTTTCGGTCTTAACCATCGTATTGGGCAGCGCCGCGTTGCTTGAGCTTCTGCAATTGCTTACTCCGGATCGACACGCGCGAATCTTAGATGCACTCCAAAAAGTTGCTGGAGGCGCCGCAGGCGTTTTTGCCGGCAGCGCTGTCCTACGTTTCGAACGAGCACGTCTCTGGCTATCGCGCGACTCGACACCTGATCCATGTACTGAAATCCGCAACGAGGCTGTCCCGCGTCAGGCATCCAAACTGCACGATTGATCGACGCGCTGCCAAGCCGCCGTCTGCGGCCGTTATCATGAGACCATCGCGGGTCTTGCGAAGCTAGCCGCGGCGAGTTCATTTCTCGTTCGGGGCCTACTACGATAATACCTCCCGATCGAGCGCCAGCTGAGATCCGCAAAACGGCCTTGGGACAGCGACGCCTCGCGATCGAGCCATTGCGCTGATATCGATGGTGGATTGACACGTGCAGGCAAAACTAGCGGCGCAGCGCCTCCAGCCGCGCTTTCGCCGCCTCGACTCCTGCAGAGCCGGCCGCGGCATAAAGGGCTTTCGCTTTGCTCGCATTGCCGAGCGTGCCGTAAGTTCCCCATTTCGCAAGAACTAATGGATCGTAGGTTTCTGCCAGCGCGAAGCTCGCCTGCGCGCTGCCCATCTCGACGGCGCGCTCGAGTACAAGCCGTGCCGCGCCTATATCGCCCTGCCGGAGCAGCGCGCTCGCCCGCGCAACCAACCCTGCGGCCGCCGCAGCCCGCTCGGAAGCAGGTTGAGCGACAGCGCTGGCAGGCGCCGCGAGTGTCTGCTCGACGATTGGAGCGGCCACTTCGATGGATTTGTCCGGAGCGATCGAACCGGTCGTCACGACGCCTAACGTAGCGCCATGCGCTTTGCGGGCCTGGATCTCATACGCGCCGATTGCGCTTTGCGACAGCAGGAGATTCCGAGCCTGCGCGTCTGCCCTTGCGCGCAATTGCCTCAACTCGGCAGCACCGGCTTCCGCTGCTTGCTTCTGCAGCAAGACTTCCTCGTTCGCCTTTGCCGCCCGCGCCGTCTGGGTCTCGCTATCCCGATGCGCTGCCGCGAGATCCTGCTCGAGCCGCGCGGACCGCTCACGCTCCTTTTGCAGGTCCGCCGCGCCGCTCTTCCCCGCAGTTATCAGCCGGGACATTTCCTCGGCTGTCTTGGTTACCAGCGCCGTCTTGGACGCGACGTCGCGGCGCGCTGCAGCCAGATCCTGTTCGAGCCGTGCGGACCGCTCGCGCTCCTTTTGCAGGTCCACGGCTGCGATCTTCCCCGCCGCTTGCAGCCGGGACGTCTCCTCACCTTCTTTCGCCACCAGCGCAGCCTTGGTCTCGACGTCGTGCCGCGCCGCCGCCAAGTCCTGCTCCAGCCTATCAGCCCGCTGCCGCGCCGACTGCAGCGACTCCTGCAATGCCGCCGCGCCGCTTTCAGCCGCCTGCCTGAGGTTCGCCGCTTCTTCTACGGATTTGCGGGACTGCGCCTCGTACGCGTAGATCGAGCTGGCCGCCAGGGAAAGGTCCCGCTCGAGCGCGTCGGCCTTCGCGCGCGATTGCTTCAGATCAGAAGCACCGGCTTCCACCGCCCGCTTCTGCCGCGAGACTTCCTCGCCTACCTTTGCAGCCAACGCAGTCTGCGCCTCGAGATCATGCCGTGCCGCCGCGAGCTCCTCCTCCAACCGCGCGGACCGCTCACGCTCCTTTTGCAGGTCCAGCGTGCCGCTCTCCCCTGCTGTTTTCAGCCGAGAGGACTCCTCGTCTCCTTTCGTCGCGAGCGCGGCCGCGGACTCCAAATCACGCCTCGCAGCCGCTAGATCCTGATCAAGCCGCGCGGACCGCTCGCGTTCCTGTCGCAGGGATGCCTGCAGCTTCGCCGCGTCGCTTTCGCTTGCCGCCTTCAGTCGGGAGGTTTCCTCACCCGCTTTCGTTGCGAGGGCGATCTGGGCCTCGAGACCGCGCCGCGTCGTCGCAAGATCCGCCTCCAACCGCGCGGACTTCTCGCGCTCCTGTTGCAGCTCGGCCTCGCCCCTGTCCCCCGACTCCCTCAGGCGGGACGCTTCCTCGTCCGCTTTCGCCGCGACTGCGACCTGTGTCTTGATCTCTCGTCGCGCGGCCGCAAGGTCTTGCTCCAGACGTGCGAACCTGTCGCGCTCGTCTGGGCCGCGAAGCCACATCGCGCCGCCCGCAGCTGCCTGCTTGAGTTCGGCCAATTTTCCTCCAGCCTTGCGGGCTTGAGCCTCATAGGCGTCAATTGCGCTCCGCGCCAAAGAAAGGTCGTCTGCCGGCGCATCGGCCCTTGCGCACGATTGCCTTGGCCCGGCTGCGCCGCTCTCCCCCGCTCGCTTCAGCCGGGACACCTCCGCGTCAGCCTGTTTTGCGAGTGCAGTCTGGGCCTCGACGTCACGGCGCGCTGCCGCGAGATCCTGTTCCAGCCTTCCTGCCTGCTCACGCGCCTGTTGCAGGGCGTTCTGCAGCTCCGCACCGCCCTGCGCGGTCTGCTTCACCCTGGCAGCGTCTTCGAGCGCTTTCGTCGCCAGTGCCGCTTGAACTTCGACGTCGCGTCTTGCTGCCGCAAGATCCTGCTCCAACCACTCCGCCCGCCCGCGCTCCTGCTCGATACGCTGCAGCAGGCCAATATCAAGCCTTGCACTGGAGAGTTCACAGGACAGTCTCTCTCCCCAATGGGAATCCTGTTCCGGAGACTTTCCAATCTCGGTGGACGTTTCCTGCACAACCGGCGCCGATTTGTCTTTGCCGCCTCGGCCCGGTGGCACGGCTTCGGGATTGCTGTCCTGTGTCGCTCTCGGAGAATCGAGATTGCGAGCAGCCGTCACGTGTTGCGCATCTGCAGAGGGGCGCGCCGCATCGGGCGACGCTCGTGTTTCCGGCGCGCACGCCATTGCGAACATGGCGACGCTCGTCCACAAGAGCGCGGGTCGTCCCATCTTGAGCAGGTGGCTAGGCGACGAGCCTACACCTACATTCTCGAGGAGAACCGTGCGATCCACTGCAATTACCCATCGCATGGCGATACGATCTGTTGAGGTGCGGCATTATGCGCCCCGCCTCGGCGCGGAGCCTATAATCCGCATGGAGGACCCACCCGCCCCTTTCGGGTTAGGTTGTGGATCGCGGCTTTATGGGACCTGCTCTTCTCCTGCAGTTCCAACACGCGCACGTCCCCTCACTCCACCGCCTCCGCCTGGCGAACAATCGGGATGCCCTCTTTTTCGGCCTTGCGGATCCTTTCCTGGCCGTCCTCCATACGGGCCATTCATGCGTGGTGGCCACATCTGTTCGCGCCATGAACAAGTTCGAGCCCGTGTTTTCACCCCCCATCTTTTGACCCCAGAGAGGCAACGCGCAGGAGACGCTCCCGGTGCCGTCTCGTTATCTTCATGGTGAAAGCCTCAGGTCGTTTGAAGGTCTGACGGCACGGCCGGACTCCAGCTAGCCTTCGGCGACGCAGGACATGGGCCCCGCATGGTAACTATCGTTTGGCCGAAATACCCCCAAATTTCCAGGTCAACCTTCTGCAGAGGAGGGTTACTGTTAAGTGGCGCAGGATGGAGGGCTGACTGTTCCCGCCTCTCTGCACCATTTGCTAAAAATGATCGGCGGCTGAGCCAGGTTCGCTTAGTCCCAGTCCTGCATGGTGGATAAAGATGATCGACGAGCGGTTGGTGCGCCTGAAGGTATACAGTAACAACATCCATCGCTATCGCCGATTGCTCAGAGGCACGCTGACGGAGCAAGAGCGGCAATTCGTGGAAAGACGTCTAAGGGATGAACAGTTGGCGATGCAGAGCCTAACGGCGGACGGCCTGCCGCTAGACGACTCGAGATGTACATGAAAGAGGCTGCCCTCTGCGTGACCAATCCGTCGTTGCTTGGTTGGGCCGAACGCACCGTCAACAAGCTCAAGCAGGCGCGCTTCGCCCTCGGCTAACTTCCTGAGTACTGTTTCCGCCGTGCTGAGGATTCCAATGTTGCCCGACCGCGACGGAGCAGCAAACCTTCATCGGCCCACGCACGTCACGACGGCCCGGAAGAGAAGGCTTGCTCCCGGTTCCAATGCCGCCACTCCGGCAGCAACGAATGGGACGCTACAGGCGCAAGCGTCCCTTTAGATTTCGTCGGTATGCGCGAACGTCGATCCAGCTTTTGCTTTGGATTGTGCGCCACTTCAAAAGCCCAACAAAGAACGGAGCGGCTTCAGCCGCCGGACGATATCACCGTTGCGCGATTCGGGCCGCGAGATCTGGTCCGACATGCCTCCCACGAGTTCGCTTTTGGTAAGCGACAAGTCTAGCGACTGAGCCAAAACGAAAGAAAACGGCCCGCCGAGCTGAAATCGGCGGGTCTTCTAACGGCACTATTCGGGCCGCGAGCCAGAAAGGACGACCGTCTAGTGCGTCTTGGTCATTTCAATTTCCCAAGCGAGACGGTCGGCTTTGGTAGTCGGCCCTTGTTTTGCGTCAGCGCAGATCGCGAGCACCATCGCCACGAGCCGCGATTTGAACTTACCGAGTGCAGTGGCACCGTCCTGCAAATGAGCTTCAGGGGCCGCTGTTATTCCCGATCCGATGGTTGGTAGCCGTAGGTCTCGAGCAAAAGTTCGGATTTGGGACACATCGAGGGGCGGACACTCGGGATCTCACCCGACCCAGTCCCCTGGGAGGGGCTTGTTGCCCCTGCCCGCCCTGAAGAGGTCCCGTCCCCTCCAGCTCTCACGGCTTCACGTAGGCCCATCCCTTTTCCTGCAACTCCATCACGCGCACAACGCCCGATTTCACGACGTCCGCCCCCTTGATGATCGGTATGGACTTGTTCTCCGCCTTTTGCATCCTCTCCTGGGTGTTAGCGCATGCCTTGAACGACACTTCAGGCGAGCTGAGGGCCATCTCCTCGATTCGAGCTTTCACCGGCGAGGTATCGTCGCGCAGCATGTGCAGGCCAGGGCCGAACGTAACCACCTCGATTTTCACCTTTTCCCCAATACCCCTGTAGTATTCGGTCACGTTCGCTGCGTTGTTGAGGGTGAGGTTCATGGCAGCGGGATCATTGGTATTTACCTGCAGGACCAGATGATGCTCCTTTTTCGGGGCGACCGGATTGTGCATGCGCGCAAACGCAGATCGCCTGCTTGTTTCGGCCGCAGCCCGCGACTTCCGAAACTTCTGGGCTTCCGGCGCCCGCTCAGTCGCAGGCTGCGTATTCATTGTCCAATAGTTATGCTGGGCCGCCGCGAATGATGTAAAGGCCAACCCCGCGATGGTACCCACCACGATCAATTTTGTCACATATTCAAGATTACGCACTGTACTCTCCATCTAATCAACGAGCGCCATTCTCAACTGCCGGCCTTGCGACTGAGCGCGGCCATTTACAAATCGCGGCCATCCTCGCGCGCATCGTGTCCAATCCTGAGAGCGAGAATGTTGCCTCGTGAGCAACTCCGGCAGGGGATGAAAGGCGGACCATGAGGTCCGCATTATTCGGGAGCGAGTGCAGCAAGCCAACAATATCGCCCGCAATGGCGACACCAGAACCAAAGGTCGGCACGATGGCCGCGACCTGCACTGGCTGGCCGCCATTGATACGATAGGAGATCAAGTAGTGGTCGCCCGCGCCGGAAATGCCGTTTCCCGCAAAGGACATTTCTGTTCGTCCGGCGCGGCACCGAATCGATAGCTTCATCGACGGCTCGGCTGAACCGGCGCGCGGTGATGCCGTCGCCGTAACGATTGGGGAATAATCGACGGGCGAGGTCGTCTCACTGATCATCCAGTTATCGGCTCTCGAGGCCTCGGAACGGGACGGCGCGGGCGTCTGCGATAGTTTGTCGAAGCACTCCAGACGCGCCTCACGTCCCATCTGAGAACACGCACGAAGCTGCGCCATGGGATCCTCCATTCCTTGTGCCAGGGCAACCCCGTTGATGACGGCAGTTGCAATAAGGAATGGAGCGGCGATCCTGGTCATTGCGATGCCTGTGTCGTGCGTGGCTGACGATCGATCCACGCCTGGGCGGAAGGAAAGCGCGTGAGACCCGGCACTGTCGCTCCGAGGTTGATTGATCTCCACTTCGCGTCAAAGCCCGGTCCCTGCAACTTGTCGATCCGCGAGAACAGATAATCGACGAAACGTTCAACGCGCTGGAACCGGTTGGAGTTGGCCGGCCAATTGAATGCAACGAGCGCGGTGGGTACAGCGATCGTGGCCACGCGTTCACCCTGCTTGATCAGATTTGGGTAATCGGCGGCGTCGAGGGTCGCGGGAAGATAATAATCCTCGAACTTGCTCTCATACGGGACGGAGAGAAACTTGAAGCCCGGCTCAAATCGGCCTTTCACAAATGCGTCGACCGGCTTCGATGTAATGAAAACTACGGCGGCGAACTCGCCTTTGCGCATCTGCTCAAGGGCGATTTGATGCGGAATGAAGGTCTTCTCTACCTCGATGCCGAGGCGACTGAAGATCAGCGGTCCGGAATAGGCCGCAGCGGTCCCCTGGCTGTTGAAATTCACCTTCTTGCCAGCGAGGTCGCTCAGATTTTGAATCTCCGGTCGAACGAATATCTGCAGTTCGGACGGGAACAGGCGCAAGACGTAGGCAATTCGTCGCTGGATGTCCGGCACCTGGCTCTTGTATTCCTCAAGCGCGTCGGAATTGATGATCGCTGCGTCAATCCCCCGTAGGTACAGCAGCGAATTAAGGTTTTCCGTGGCGCCACGTGTCACCACAGGCAGAACGTGCAGATTGTCGCCATCATCGACAACACGGGCCATCTCGGCGGCCAAGCGGATCGGCGCCCCCTCGAGAAGTCCACCGGCGAGGCCGACCGTCCAGGCGTTCATTGCCAGAACTTCTGGCTTGAGCGGAGATGCTGCTGTCCGGGCCGGGCTCGCGCTGTGAGACCGTGCACGCTGCTGGCGCGCATCCGACGGAGAGGGCCCGAGGGCCAGGAGCACCGGCACGAGTGCAACAAGCAAGAAACGCGCGCGCAATTTGATAGACCTATTCATCAACCAACTCCCTTGTACAATACGACCCTCCTAGCGATTTCGTTCGTGTCACGGAGACCGCTCTAGCGACGCTAGCGCTTCGAATCGCGCTTCGCCCGTATGGAGGGAATTATTCGCAGTATTATTGGCTGCCTGTGCGCTTCGTCACGAGAGACCGGCGCATCGGAAGGAGAAATCGCTACGAGAGCAGTCGCAAACCGCAACGGAGCCACCAGATGTCTCGTCATCCGGTGAGGAAATGACACTCGATCCGAGCGAAGGCGCGAGTAGGCTACCCCACGAGAGCTGTCGTCGTTGCGAGTGACGATGCTTTCATGCCTCGGCGCGTCCATTATCACCTGTCGCATGGTGATACCGCCCATCGTGATGCGGCATACTAGGCGACCCCGCTAGCGGATGCTATGCCTCGCATGGGTGACCCTCACCTACCCCCTTTGGGTTGCTGAAGGTGCCGCTCGACCCAGCATTTGGCGAAGCGCGCCCGCGCGGCCGATCATCGCAAGCAAGCCTTGGCGGAATGGCTGGAAGCCCAGGACGTGCGTGACGGCAATGGTGGCGAGATGGCGTAGCGGCAGAAGCCGTGCCCCCGCTAATGTTCATGAACGGCGCCGGCGACCTGGACCAGAAGCGCCACCAAGACCTGTGCGATACTCTGCAATATCCGCCGTGAGTCATCTGCGGAGATGGCTACGACGATCATGAGGTCAGCTCGGGTCAATACCGGAAGTCCCCAAGAAATCTGATTGAGCGATGCGGCGGTGAATCGATCGTGATGAGATCGTCCGACTCAAGTTTCGAGTCTCACGGTGTGTCACCGATTTTCTCCCCGTGAGAAAACATTGGCGACGCGTGCTGTTCAATGGCAGAGGGTGCACCATCAACCAGAGCATCGATCCTTTGCCGCAGATGATCAACCAGCCGTGCCGCACCGACGCTCAGGCAGCCCTGATGTCCCCAAGGCACCTGGACGACTTCCAATCGAGAACTGAGACGCCGCCATCCCTGACCATCGTGTTCGGCGGCGTAGAAAACCACGGGGACGTCGAGCGGGGCCGGAAGATATCGCGCCATCGCGAAGGAATAGGCGTCCCACAGCGGCCGTGGAACTTCGGAGTTGGCGATTACAATCGGCTTGCTCGCCGAACGCTTGGCGTACCGCTCCAACTGTGCCATTAGCTCAAAGATTTGGCGCAAGACGCGACTTGGAACCAGGGGCTTCATCAGCGCGACGATCGCTCGCGTCAGCGCACGGGCATTAACGGTCGGTGGGTCGACCATCGCAACCATTTGAACCTTGTGTCCAGCAGCCATCAGCTGGCGCGCTGTTTCGAACGCCACCATTGCGCCGTTACATTTTCCGCCCAGGAAGAAAGGGCCATGAGCTTGCTGTTTCAGGATAAGCGGCAGGTGGTCGGCGGCCATCTGCTCGATCGAGGGCGGGACAGACTCTCCACGAAGACCTTGCGGATTGATGGAGATGATCGGATGATCGGGACCGAGCAGCTCAACCATCCGCCGCACGCTCGCGTGTCCTCTTACGAGGTCCCCATTGAAGAAGTGCAAGGGGTGTCGATTCCCGCCGGCGTGAAAGTGGATGAACGACGTCGCTTGGGTGTCGATTTGCGTGTCAATCTTTCGGACGAGTTGCCGGACGGTTTCCGCGCCGAACAGGATCTTTTCCGGTACGGCTTGGCCGATCAGCTGTTCGAGCTGAATCAGCATCTCCATTGCGAGCAGTGAGTCACCTCCGCTTGCGAAGAAATCATCGTCGAGTGTAACGGCATCGGACTTGAGCAACTTCCGCCATAGCGTTAGCAATTCGCCTTCCAGGTCCAGCGCCCTCTGGCGCACAACAGGCGCAGGCATTGTCCCCTGATGATCTGGCAGGTCGCGGAGCGACTGACGCAGCTGTCCGCGCAGCACTTTTCCCGTCGGGCCCCTTGGCAGCTGGTCGAGGATCACAATGCGCCGCGGAACCTTGAAAGATGCCAACTCACGTTGCAAGAACTCGCGAAGCTCCGCAGGTGTCGTAAGCGTCCCATGTCGAGCAATGATCGCGGCCGCGACGTCCTCGCCAAGACGTGGATGAGGAATGGCAAAGGCGGCAGCCTCGGCTACCGCCGGATGGCGCAGCAACGCAGATTCGATCTCCGCAGGGGCAATCTTCTCACCGCCGCGATTGATCATCTCGCTTAGGCGGCCATGCAAGGAAAGAAAGCCGTCTTCGTCAAGGCTGCCAATATCGCCCGTGCGAAACCAACCATCTACGAAAGCAGCTTGATTGAGTGCCGGCAGATCGAAATAGCCGGAGAACACCGTCGGGCCACGAACCCAGATCTCGCCGCGCTCGCCCGCTGTTAGGAAATGTCCATCCTCGTTAACGACGGCCAGAGTATCAGGCCAAGGTTGGCCGCAAGTTCCTGGCCTATTCGCGCCAGGCGGCGGCAGATTGGCTGCGATCTGCGCTGCCTCGCTGGAGCCGTAATGCTCCAGCACAGGCACGCCCAAGATCCGCTGCAGGCCATCTTGTACGTCTGTCGGCAGCGGCGCGCCGCCCGATACGACGAACCGTAAGGTGTGCGCCGCCTGCACATCCTCGATACTTCTTGCTTTGTCCAGAACTGCAGCGTGAAGCGTGGGCCCTGCCGAGTACCAGGTCGCCCGAAGGGCATCGAACCACTCATCGAGCGCCACGATGGCGTAGTTCGCCGGGACCGCAATGCTGCCGCCGGTCAGGAGCGGTGTGAAGACAGTTACTTTAAGCCCATGAGAATAGAAAGGGGGCGACACGCTCAGGCAACGGTCCTGGGGCGTGAGGCCGAACCAGGCCTGAAGACGGGTGGCCGCCGCCAGCATATTGCTGTGGCTGAACGGAATGAGCTTTGGCTGCGCGGTCGTGCCTGACGTCTGCAGGATGAAGGCGGGCGAGCGTGGACTAGGTTCAGCGTCGATCGCAGGGGAGTCGGCTGCCCGCACGGCGACATGGAATCCAAGCTGGCGGTGTCCGACCGGAACGGCTTCGATGATAGCAATCCCGCTCCGATCAGCGGCTTGCCGAGCTTCAGAACTACAGTCCTGCGGCACCAGAAGAGCGCTCAGGCGCAGCATGTCGATGCGCTGGTCGATCTCTGCAGGGGACAGCCGCGGATCAAGAGGAACTGCGATGCTGCAGCAGGCGACTGCCACGATGGCAAGAACCGCCTCCGGACCGCTCGGCATGAGCACCCCGATCCGGGCGCTGCAATCGAACCCACCCAAACGCAACTGCCCGCGGATATCGTTCAACCGGCGCTGAAGATCGCCGTACGTCAGCGGTGCAAACGTGGTGGAGACGATCGCAGGTCGGTGGGGGTACCGGCTGGCAGTCCGACCAATGGCTTGGCCCAGAGTGTTTTGCGCTTCGGCTTCTGTGCCATCAGAGGAGAACGAGATTCTCTTGGAGCAATTCACACGAGGCGACTTCGCGGTCTCTCGGAGCAAGTCTTTCACAGAAGCCTCTACCACCTCAGGCGGCCAGATAAGGCCACCGCAATTGCCCGTCGCAAAGATTACGCTCGCTCTCCCCCAGATCAGACAACTGGCAATGATGAGTACCCCGGAAAGACAAGCGAATTTCGCCTATGTTATTTCCTTTTTTGACAGATCGCCTTTTGGGTCACTAGCGGACCTCGGCTTCACTCGCGCTGCGTGTGAGGAATTGCTCCACGAAGTTGTCGAGCACAATGGCGGCCGGATCGTCCCCGAGAACACGAGCCTTGATATGGCTGGCCAAGCGAGCGATGTGCTTGGCCAATTGTCGCGTTTATTGGAAACTCGGGAGTCTGACCGATCCCATGTCCTTCAGACCACTATCTTCGTCACGAAGCTTAGTGAGAAGGCCGCATTCAATGCGGCTTGGAAGCATTCTTCGCTGAGGCTGCTCTTCCCGCACGGGCGGTCGTCGGAGTCGCTGACCAGCCCCGGCGTCAAACTCGAGATGACCGCAATCGCGATCTGCCGAGCTTCGGCCTAGAGGCACGCTTCGGAAGACCGTCGAGATCTCCCAAGCCCCTTACTCTTAAGTCGGGGCGGGAACGTCGCCTTCCGCAAGCATGCGTCTGCCGTGGCCGAGATCAGTGTTCCTTTTGTCGAGCCGCAAGCGAGGCGTGCCGGGGGCGCTCGCACCAGTTGAAAATTGCACAGAATATCAACCATTAGGCGACCAGACGATCCAAACTCGAACTGCTCATTAAGATCGGATCTCAAGGTCCTTGAATGGAGCATTCCCGGCAGCTCATGCCGACATCGCTGACATCGAGGTGACCTCGTCGAGGAAAAAGACGATAAGGTCAGCCGCTTGGCGTTAAAGGCCTGGGCGAGATCGGGATCGTGGGTACGGCGGCAGCCGTCGCCAATGCAATTTTCAATGCGACGGGACGGTGTGTGCGCGACTTTCTGATCACGCCGGACAGGCTGATCGCCGACGCTTGAGGCCTAACAATGTGCCGGCCTTGGGATCGAGCGGCATCGGGCGTGCCATCGGGATGGAGCCCCCGCGTCAAGCCGGGTCGCTCTTCGTTCCGTTCGGGCCTTGGGCCTTGTCACTTGGACCCCCGGATGCTGTCCGTATTTAAGCCCAGTGTCCTAAGTTGAATCCGGCAGTGTCCAAATTTGCTTTCGGGACTTCCCCGGAAATCTCTGGTTCTAACCCCAATGACTTATGGAACTAACCGGCCCGGCAAGGCATCTATTCGGTGCCTCCAGCCGAAAGGTTACCCCCCCAACTGCTGGTGGAAAACTCGCGTCGGGCGAGTTGGCGGCCCCCACTTGGGGCCGTTTAAAATTCTAGCGCATGCAATTGCGGTGCTGCCGATCTGCGGACGATTAGGACGGAGAAGTGCACCGAAAATCTGGCACCACGCCGACTCAATTGCTTCGATGCCAAGGGCGGACAGCAAGCAAACCGGACGAATTGTTTGCCGGCGGATTACTCCCAAGGACGGAGGTTCTCATCGGCGCCTTTCCGTTGTTCAGTACCAAGTAGTGCCGTTGGGCGATTGAATTCTTTGCAGGCCGGCTTCGGCCATGAATTGGTATTGTGGCACCGAAAATCGATTTTGTTGCTGAGCGAGCTGCGAAATTGCGGAGGAAAGGTCTTAGACGCCGGGCTCCATTGGTTCTTCAGTACCGTCGGTCGAAGAAGTCTTCGTGCCGAGCGAACAGTCGAATATGCCCGTCCAATGCGCCCGTCCGTCTAGCGCCACGCTGTTGCGATCGTTCGAGCAGAATTGGGCACGCGCCGCCGAGGATTCCATGTCGCGATCGGCCGAAATCCAGCTCAAGTTTCCACCGGGCTCACGAATTCAGGTAAGGCCGGCCGCCGGTCCTCGCTTAGCTGGAAGGACCGGGACTGTGATTGGGGCCGGATACTACCCCAAAAGCCTTCGCGTGATCTTGGACGGATCGAAGGGACCAATCACCCTTCATATGAACTTCGTGGCAATGGTCGACACATGAAGCGACCGCGGCTGGGGCGGTGGCGCTCTTCGACGAGTGGCACGTTTGGAGTTACCCCAGAAGTATAGTTGGCCTCTCATCCAGAGAGAGGCCGCTTTTTTGGCGGATTTCAGCCAATCTGTTGATGGTTGTTCCTTGCTTGGGGCGGGTCCTTTAATTTGGAGCCTGCGATGTTCAAGCAAGTAGTTTCCGCGTGCTGCTTCGTTGCAATCACCTCCCTCAATTCGGACGCGCGACCATATCAAGTAGATCGCGCCTCCGAATGCAATATCACCATGCCTTGTGATTTCACATACTACTCGCAAACCTTGACTCAGCGAACGGTGTTACGGCGCTCATCGCGGACACACCGGTTGGATCAACTCGCCGCGCTCAATACCCCCACCAGCAGTACTCCCTCCAGCAATCGAATTGTTGGCGGCCGCCCCGCGGGTTGCCCTTCTGCGTTCTGCGGTTGTGGCGCCGCGCTACGGGTGTTTGGCCGCATCGTGCCGGAATTGAACCTCGCGGCAAACTGGCTGCGGTTTCCGCGCACATCACCGGCTCCCGGCATGGTCGCCGCAAGGCGCGGGCACGTTTTCGTCCTCGAGCAACATGTCGGGGACGACGTTTGGATGGCATACGACGCCAACTCAGGCGGACACACAACGCGAATACACGCGCGTTCATTGAGAGGGTACACCGTTGTGAACCCGCGCGGCGCGGAGATATGAATAGAGCCTTCATCGGCAACTCAGACGAAGAATACTTCCGCCGGGAGTGAACAAAGGCATGCTTTCGTCAGACTGATCCTGCCCAATACTTCTGTTAGCTCAGTGCATTCACATTTTTCGCGAAGAAATTGGCTAAAGCTGCTGGCGGCGCCGACAGGTTTGCCGCCAGCAGGCCCACGGCAGACCGAAATTTTCCGAATAGATCTCATTCGTTGGCCTTGCCAAGGCATTGATGGAAATTGCGCCAGCTAGGGTTCCCGATCGGCCCCTTCGGTTTGCCGAGCACCCTCGGGATAGTCCAATCACACCTTTTCTTGTGCTCGCCCGGTAGTGGGCTGCGAATCCATCTGGAACGCGGCTTGGGTTCCAAAATGCCGAAAAACGTCACTTTATTTTGTGTTTGATGCACCTTCGATGGGGTTGCCAAGTTTCCCCGATTCAATTCGCATAGGCAAAGGCTATGCTTGGAGCTTGATTGGTCAGAATAACCCAAGATTTTGGAGCCATTTTTGGTGAATGACCGAACGTCGTCGCAGAACAGATTTTTTGTTCGAATGGGTGGCAAGGGCTGGATGGTATACGATCGAGAAAGGAAAGGCCCGGCGGTGATTGGGACCGATCTGGCCGAAAATCTGACGAGAGAGCACGCAGACCGCGTCCACCGTTTGCTGGTTTCGGGAGCGGGCGGCGCCAATGCGCCGACGCGCTAGTCGTCGCCGAGACTTACGATGCCGAGTGTGAACAGCACGGTCGCCACCGGATGGAATGGCCGAACGCGAAATCGAGTCCACCGCTACGTTTGGTGACCGTTTCGTCGGTCGACCGTTCCATCGACGCATAATGCGTGACGCCTCCGGCAACGATCCTGCAGAAGTTCAGCGTGAATCGACCGTAAAGGACACCTGCCCCGGGCTCCGAGGATGCGAAGCGATAGGAGGTGCCGAGACCGCGTGTGATCTCGAACAATCCCATGAGCTCCTGGTGCGTCAGCGCCGAGTGAATGCCGAGCAGCGGTAGCAACAGGGCTTGAATGCCGATACCGCTCATGATGGCCTCGCCTCGATGCGCGGCAGCGGCAGAAATTGCGCGAGATGCGCGCTCCTCCATTGATATGGCGTATTGCCGGCGAAGCGCTTGAACACCGTCGTGAAATGAGCCTGCGTCTGGAACCCGACGGTCAGGGCGATATCGACAAGGGAGGTGTCGGCCCGCTGCAGCAATTCCTGGGCACGCTCGATCCGCCGCTTTAGCAGATAATCGTGCGGCCGCATGCCGACGGCCGCCCGGAATTGCGCGGCAAAATGCATCCGGCTGAGGCCGGCAACAGCAGCCAGATGCTGCAGGGTGACCTTCGCGTCCAGATTGTCGTCGATATACTGCATGACGCGCTTGAGGCGCCATTTCTGCAGCGACCGCACTGTCCGGCACGCTTGCCCCTCGCGGTCGCTCTCGGCCAGCTCGGACTGGCCTTGTCCGAGCAGCGTCCGCCCGCTGGCCTTGCGCGTCAGCATGGCCAAACGCAACGCATCGACGAGGATAGCGGAATGGGGATTGTGCATGGCTCTGGTGGCCGCGAGTGCATCCGAGAGGCGCTGCATCACCGGATCCGTGACCTCCTCGGCACCCATCTCCGGATCAGCCTCAGCGGACGCGCGCGCAAGACGCTTGGCGGACACCTTGAAGCTCGGCTCGCCGTCGGCAGATCCTCGTACGTTCGGCGCAGGCGGCTCGATGGCGAGCGCAACATCCAGATGCACGAGGGAGAGCGTCATTGCCTCCTCGGCGGAGCGCGGCGATCGTCTCGATGACGGCAACTGCCGGCCGTCGATCGACGAGACGTCGATTGCGGCGGCAACATGATCCTTGGCGTTTTGCGGGTATGACATCTGCAGCGACATCGTCGAGCCTCCTTGTCCCAGTTCGCAGCGGCAGTGCCTGGCAGGCTTGCCCGAATGCGATGGGAGCAGATTAGTTCGGCGATCCGCGCGCTCCATTCTACGCGCGGGTGCATGGCTAAGGTCTCGGGTTAACCGCGTCATACCTAGGTATGACCGCAGCGCAGCGACCGAGTGAGAGCGAGGGCCCGGCGCGCCTGCGATAGTTTGACGCGCCAGCGATCGACGAAATCACCGAAGAGCCTTGTTCTGCCCGGGAATCTGCCTGTCGGACCTCGCGCGGGATTCAACTTCCCACGGGGTCTTCCACGAGAGCACGAAATTCATCCGGCCGGATATTGTGGACGCAGTGAAATCGCGGCATCAACGCCGCTGCGATGAGAAGAAACACCGCCTGCGACGATGACGCCTTGATCGGCCCACGGGTTCATCCATGAGCCGCGCCGGCTTGCGGTTCTGGTCCGCCGTCCTCGCCTTCGCGGTCTTCATGGTCGACGTGCTGACGCCACTCGAGGGCGCGGTCGCGGTTCTCTATGTCGTCGCGATCCTGCTTGCGGCGAGGACGAACCGGCGCAACGACATTATCATCGCCGCAGCCGGTTGCATCGTCCTGACCGTCAGCGCCTATCTGACGTCGCATGATCTGCACGAGATCGCCTCACCTGCCCTGCGCGCGTTGGTGAGCCTAGCGGCAATCGGGGTCACAACCCTGCTGGTGTTGCAGAATCACGCGGCGACAACGCGTCTTGCGGCGCAGGCGCGCCTCCTCAATCTCTCGCATGACATGATCTTCGTCAGGGATCGCGGCGGCGTGATCACGTTCTGGAACAAGACTGCGGAACAGACCTATGGCTGGTCGACTGAGGAGGCGCTCGGGCAACTCGCCGACAAGCTGCTGCGAACCAGCTATCCCGACCGGCGCGAAGCCATCGAGGCCAGCCTGCTCGATAGCGGGCGATGGGAAGGCAGGGTGGAGCAACGGACGAAGGCCGGCGCCGTGCTCACCGTCGATGCCCGATGGGCCCTGCAGCACGACCACCTCGGTAAACCCGTCGGGGTGCTTGAGACGCATACCGACGTCACGGACCGCGTGGCGGCGCACAACGCGCTGGTGCAGAGCGAGCAGCGATACCGCCGGATGTTCGACGCAAGCCGGATCGGCGTCGTCGAGGAAGACTGGAGCGGACTGCGGACTGCGCTGGATGCGCTACCGAGCCGCGGGGCGGACCTGCGCGATTATCTGGCGCGACACCCCGATTTCGTGCGTCATGCCCGCGGGCTTGCCAGAATCATCGACGTCAATCCGGCCCTGCAGAAGATGGCAGGCGCAAGCAGCTCTGCGGCCTTCATCGAGAACGTGGACAAGCTGCTGGGCGAGAACGATCGCAGCTTCCTCGATGCGCTGGTCGCATTCGCGCAAGGCGAGCGGTTCCACGAAGGCGAGACCGAGCTCGTGCGCCTCGATGGAGGCAAGGTCCCCGTGCTGTTCACGATCACCTTTTCGCCTCGATCCGACGACGATCATGACGTGCTCGTCTTCGTCGTCGACATCACCGAGCGCAAGCAGGCGCATGACGCCCTGCTCGCGGCGCAGGCTGAGCTCGCCCATGCCGCGCGCGTCGCCACCCTCGGTGAGCTCAGCGCGTCCATTGCGCACGAGGTAAACCAGCCGCTGGCGGCGATCGTCACTAGCGGCGAGGCCGGTCTGCGCTGGCTGCGGCGCGACGTCCCCGATCTCAAGGAGGTTGCGACGACGATCGGCCATGTCGTTGCCCAGGGCCGTCGCGCTAGCGAGATCGTAACCCGCATCCGGACCTTCCTGAAGAAGGCCCCGGCTCAGCAGGACGTGCTGCAGATCGGCGAGATCATCGCGGAGGCGACGGCGCTGGTCGCGCGCGAGCTCGCCAAGGATGATGTCGCCCTTATCGTCGAAACGGCGCGTGACTTGCCGCCGGTTCGCGGCGACCGGATTCAGCTGCAGCAGGTCCTGGTCAACCTTCTGGTCAATGCCGGCCAGGCCATGTCGGGCCGGCCCGGTTCCCGCACCATCACCCTGCGCGCCGGCACCGTGGATGGCGAAACGCTCGCGATCACGGTGCAGGACAGCGGCCCGGGCATCCAGCCTGATGACCTGCCGCGCCTGTTCGATCCGTTCTTTACGACGAAGGATGGTGGAATGGGCATGGGACTTGCGATCTGCCGAACGACGGTGGAAGCTCACGGCGGCCGGTTGTCGGTGGCGAGCACCCCGGGCTCGGGAGCGACATTCCACCTGACACTGCCATATAGCCAAGAACACGCCCTGCCATGACACGACCAAACCAGGCCCAACCGCCGGCGCAATCCTCCAACGCGACTGTCATCATCGTCGACGACGATGCCGGCATCCGCGCCTCGCTCGATAGCCTGTTCCGATCCGTCGGTCTCGAGACGCGGCTGTTCGGCTCGCCGGCCGAACTGCTCGGCAGCTCGCTGCCCGACGGCCCTGGCTGCATCGTACTGGACGTCCGCCTTCCGGGCGTCAGCGGGCTCGATCTGCAAGGCCAGCTCGTTCGGCATGGCATCAGCTATCCGATCATCTTCATGACCGGCCATGGCGACATTCCCATGTCGGTGCGCGCCATGAAGGCCGGCGCGGTCGACTTCCTGTCCAAGCCGTTCCGCGACCAGGACATGCTCGATGCGGTGACGGCGGCGCTGGAGCGCGATGCACAGCACCGCGCCGAAGCCGCGACCAAGGACGACATCCGCGCCCAGTACGAGACCCTGACGGCGCGCGAGCGCGAGGTGATGGGCCACGTCACCGCCGGCCTGATGAACAAGCAGGTCGCCGCCCTGATCGGCCTCAGCGAGATCACAGTCAAGATCCACCGCGGGAACGTGATGCGCAAGATGGGGGTCAGGTCGCTGGCCGACCTCGTCCGCAAGGCCGAGGCGCTCGGGATTTCCCAAACCCGAAGGACTACGGACCAAACCTGAGTATAATTTCGGCGGACCTGCCCCCGGGGCATAAGGCGTCATCGGCCGCGCAACGGGAGATATCCTCCCGGCCTTGCGGAATACCGCGGTCAGGATTGTGCGCGAATGGCCAAAAACCCCGTGATTGCGATTGTGGACGACGATGAAGGCGTTCGCACGTCGCTCGCGAGCCTGGTTCGCTCGCTCGGCTACGAGGCCCACGCCTACGAGTCCGGCGTCGACTTCCTGCAGCATGCGCCGGGAGACGATCCAGCATGCATGATCGCCGACATCCAGATGCCGGTGATCACCGGCGACGAATTGCAGGCACAGTTGATTGCGTCCGGCCGCCGCTTCCCGATCATCTTCATGACCGCATTTCCAAGCGAAAACGTGCGTCAGCGCGTGATGGCGGCCGGCGCGCATTGCTATCTCGGCAAGCCTTCCAGCGGTGACGAGATCATCCGCTGTCTCGAGGACGCGTTGGCAGGCCACGACGCACAACCGTAATCCATCCGCCCGTCTAGCGCGCGACAATCTCGTCCCCAACCAGCCGTGCATTTCGGCAACCGGGTTGTTGGACCGGAAATACCGTCAAGCCCGGCAAACCTCATAGTCAGCGTCGATTTTGTCGAGATCGGCAGGGCGGCACGCTCTGGCGAAATGGATGAGGCACGATGCCAGTAAACGCCGCCAGTGCTGCCGTGCCGCGTCCACTGGTTTTCGCCGGGTTTCCCGCGAGCTCCTGGGCCTTCGCGTTGCGCGTATGGCTGGCGATGACGCTCGCCCTCTATGTCAGCTTCTGGCTCGAGCTGGACTCGCCGTCGTCGTCCGCCCTCACCGTCGCCGTCCTGGCCCTGCCGACACGCGGCCAGGGCATGGAGAAGGCCGGCTACCGGCTGGTCGCAACCGTCATCGGCGTCGTGGCGTCCATCGCGATCGCGGGCCTGTTTTCCCAGACCGACGGTCTCCTGCTCGCGGTGCTCGGCATGTGGGTCGGGCTCTGCGTCTATGTCGCGGGGATGCTGGACGGCAATCGCGCTTATGCGGCGGCGCTGTGCTGCATCACCGTCGCCCTCGTCGCCGTCCAGCAGATCGACACGCCGCTGCAGGTGTTCCCGACCGGCGTCGCACGCGGCGCTGCCATCGGCATCGGCGTTCTCGCGGTGGCGCTCGTGAACGAGGTTCTGGCCGCACCGAACTATCATCCGGTGCTGGCAAGCCGCATCGAGGGGTTGCACGGCCGGGTCACGGGTCTCGCGCAAGCGGCCGGGCATCCCTCCGCAACGGCTGCCGCGAGCCTGCTGCACGACATCGCGGCACTGCGTCCGGAGATCGCCAGCCTCGTAACGGAGTCGAGCACCGGCACGCCGAGAACCGAAGCCGCGCGCTCCGCGCTGGTCGACCTCGTCAGCGCGCTCTCGCTCGGCCGCATGCTTGCAGCGCTCCCCGCCGCTTCCCCGGATAAAGTCGGGCTGATAGCGATGTCCCGATCCTGGCTCCAGGCCGAGATCAGCCGAAAGAACGCGCAGGTGTGCAGCAGCCTCGAAGCGCTGCGTGAAGGGACGCACCCACATCATGCATGGCGCGCGCCGCTCTACCGCTCGCGCCGCATCGCGGCGGAAACCGCCGCACGGGCCGCGATCTCGTTCATGCTGATCGCGCTCTTCTTCGTGCTGACGGGCTGGCCGAGCACCGAGCTCTGCCTCACGCTCGTCGCAGCGATCATCGGCCTCAGCTCAATCTCGCCCGCGCCACGAATCTTTGCGCAGGTAACGGTGACGGCGATGCCGATCGCCTGCGCGCTGGCGGGCATCCTGAAATACCTCGTCTTCAACGGCGTCTCCGAGTTTCAGCTGCTGGCGATCGGTCTTGCGCCTGTCGTCATCGGCCTCGCGCTGCTGATGTCATTGCCGAACCCGATGCTGTCGTCCCTCGGCCGGCTCGTCCTGGTGTTCATGATCGCCGTCCTCGCACCGACCAATCCGCAGAGCTACGACCCCGAGGTGTTCCTGGTGACGAGCCTCTTCGCCTGCATGTCGGCGGTGCTCGTCTTCGCGGCACAGATGCTGCTGCCGCCCCTATCCGGCGACCGGAGGGTGCGGCTGCTGCTGGGAGAGGCCGGGCGCGAGCTGGATCACCTCGGCCGCGGACGAACCCGACACCTCGCGCCGGAAGAAGCCGCGTTTCGCGACGCAGCACGGATCGAACAGATCCTGACCGCAAACGGTGCCTTGCCCCTGGATCGTCAGATCACGGCCAAAGCGATGCGTTGTTTCGACCAGGCCGAGACCTTGCGGCGTTGCTGCGCCGAACTGGACCGACTGCGACAGGGTCCGCTCGCCGGAGCGGCGCGGGACGCGCGCGAGGCTCTCGCCCGGCGCAGCGGCCGCGCCATCCTCGCTTCTGCCGAGGCGCTGCGCCAGGCGGCAGCGCGAAGCAAATTGTCCGCCAATTCGGCCATCGCCATGCTGATTGCAGCGCGCGGCGCATTAGCGCCCTCACAATCTCCAAGCTAGGGCGCACGGCCATGACGAACACCTATCGGGAGCTGGTCGTCGGCGGCGTGCTCATCGCCCCCATTGATTCCTATGCGGTAATCGCGCTGCTCGCGTTCCTGCTGCTCCGCCCGCTGCTGCGCTTCGTCGGATTCGCAAGCTGGTTCAGCAACCCCTCGCTGGCGGAGCTCAGTCTCTACGTCGCGATGTTCGGCTTGCTCGCACTGTTCTTCTAGGGAGAAAGAGTCATGGACGCCGCCCTGCCCCGGGACGCCGCCGCGCGCCGCGGCGAGCCGTCAGTCGAAGTCCAGGCCGATGCCGCCGACAACGTGAACGATTCGGGCGTGCCGGAGACCGTGGCGCACGACACTGGTGATCGCGCGATGGAGAACGGCAGGCCTCAGGAACAGACCACGTCCCCCTCGACGCCGCAGCGCAAAGCGGCGGTCCGCTTCATCCGCGCTGCCGGCAAGCATCTAGCGACCCTGGGGATTGCACTGACCGCAATCGTGATTGCGGCTGCGACGTGGCAGCACTACGTCACGGCGCCCTGGACGCGGAACGGCAGTGTGCGTGTCCAGGTCGCCAACGTCGCGCCGCAGGTTGCCGGCAAGATCGTGGAGCTGCGTGTGGCCGACAACCAGTTCGTCCACAAGGGCGACGTCCTCTACGTCATCGACCCCTTCGACTTCGAGGTGGCTGTCCGCGTCGGCAAGGCCCTGGTCGACCAGCGGGCCGCGGATCTCGTGGTGAAGAAGGCCGAGTTCGACCGGCGCCAGCATCTGTCCGATCTTGCGACGACGCCCGAAGAGCAGCAGATCTATGCAGGCAATGCGGCGCAGGCGAAGGCTGCCTACGAGGCAGCAACGCACCAACTCGCGCAGGCGGAGTTGAACCTGAAGCGCACCAGCGTGGTCAGTCCGGTCGACGGCTATGTCACCAACCTCCTGCTGCGTGCGGGCGATTATGCCGTCACCGGCGTCAGCAACGTTTCCGTCATCGACTCCAACAGCTTCTGGATCGACGGCTATTTCGAGGAGACCAAGATGGCGCGGGTGTGCGTCGGCGATCGCGCCGAAGCGCAACTGGTCGGTTATCCCAGCCCGATACTCGGACATGTGAAGACCGTAACGCGGGGCATCAGCGCGTCGAACGCCGCCACAGGCACGCAAGGCCTGCCCAACGTCGATCCGATCTACACCTGGGTGCGGCTGGCGCAGCGCGTACCGGTCCGCCTCGCCATTGATACGGTTCCGCCGGATGTCCCGCTCGTCTCCGGCATGACAGCGACGGTGACGATCCGGCAGCCGTCCGCGGGCGGTGGCCAAAGCTGGTTCGACCGGTTCCGCGCGAGCTTCGTCGATCCCGTCGTCGATCTGGTCGGCGCGGGACGTCCGCCCCGTCCGGACTGCCTGCAAGCGGCATCGCAGCAGCGCCCCGAGGTGGAAGCGCTTCCCTACACACGCGAGCCCGCGGTTCCGCCGGCAGAGAAGATCGCACCCGGCCTCACGCCCGGTATCGATGCCTCGCCACGCCAACCCTGAATCAGGCGTGTACCCGTCGCCGGACACCGTCCGCGACAACATCCGACCTCACAACGCAACCATCTGATCCCTTTGGTTCAATTGACCTTTTTGCGACATGCGGTCGCACCTATCGCATTTGCAAAATCTAATACCGCTTAAGCTTCCTTAACGAGCCTCGCGGTGAAATCGCACCTATCGTTGAGCATGGACCATTTGCATTCGGCCGCCGCCACGACGGCAGCCGAATCCAAGAGACGGGACAAACAATGCTCACCGATATGCAAGCGGCCGGTGCCTGGTCGACGTATCAACCCAACCGTCGCAACTCCGATTGCCCGCGGGAGACCCGCGCGTTTCCCCTCGAACGAAGGTGGCGGCAGCCCGGCCAACGGACCGGCACTACATCAGACGACATCGCGATCTCGCGCTGGACCTGTGCTCAAACAGGCATAACGCACGAAGAAGCCACGACGCCCATCGACCGCTATTTCTTCGCGATCGCCTTGAAGACGACCCGCGTCAAGCTGACCAGGGGCCGTCACACCATCTTCGACGGTGTCATGCCGGCCGGCTCACTGTATATCGGCGCGCCATCGCAGCAGCTCAGTGCGCAGTTCCAAGCACCGTGCGATTTCCTGCACTTCCATGTCTCGGCCAGCAGTTATTTTCCGCCTCTTCGACCCGGAGCAGGATCTGCCTCGCATGAGGGCCTCAACGACCTGATCCTGCTTCGTGATCCCTTCGCCGAGCAGCTTGCGAAAGCGCTGACCGAACGCGGTCATTCGGCCGACCGCGAATTCGCGCGCTGCATCGGGAAGACGCTGGCCATGCACCTTGCCCGGCGCGAGCTGCCACACGCGAGAGTCAATGCCTTGCCGAAATGGCGGCTGCGGCGCGTCGAGGAATATGTCGGAACACATTTCGACCACTGCATCAGCCTCTCCGAGCTTGCCAAGGTCGCGGGACTGTCGCGGATGCATTTCGCGGCCCAGTTCCGCGCCGCGACCGGATATCGGCCGCGCGAGTATCTGCTGCATCAGCGCATCGAGCGCGCGAAATCGCTGCTATCGAACACCGACACGGCGTTGGCCGAGGTGGCACTGATCGTCGGCTTCTGCACGCAGGCTCATTTCTCGACCGTCTTCAAGCGGATCACGGGTGACACCCCCGCGCGGTGGCGGTGCACCAGCCGGAATGCGTCGGCTTCGTCCAGGCTCACCGGCGCTGATCCGGCTTCGACATCGAAGACGATGTCGCGCGTGTTGCCCGTGGACTTCGCGTGAATCATGCGAAATGGGAAATAGCCGGGGTTCGTGAAATACTTCTGCTGCGGGATCGGCGATGGTGTGCATGTTAGGTGACTGAGACCCCCAAGTCACCGCTCGAGCCTCTCTCCTCCCTGGGCATCCGAGCATTTTGGGGCCGTCCTCCCCCAAAGGACGGCCCCTTTTTTTCGACAACGTAGCGCGATCGACGGCATCACCTGTCCGGAACCGGCCAGCTCTAGGCGCCGAGGTGGTGCGCGATCCAGCCGCGCACGCCCTGCATACTTCTGAAATCATCCAGCGAGCGCGCCGACAGTCCGGTGTCGATGCCCGCAACCATCGCGCTCAGCGCGTGCCCCGGACCGAGCTCGAGAAATCCTGTCGCACCGGCTTCGACGCACGCTTGCAGGCAATCGGCCCATTGCACGGTGTGCGAGATCTGCGCGGCAAGCTTGTCGAGGCCGCTCTCGAGCGAGACGACCGGAGCGGCATCGATCCCGCTCAGAATGCGCCCGCCGGTCCTGGGCGGGAACACCACCGGCACGC
The DNA here is from genome assembly GCF_000473125.1 of Bradyrhizobium genosp. SA-4 str. CB756. Classification (NCBI taxonomy): domain Bacteria; kingdom Pseudomonadati; phylum Pseudomonadota; class Alphaproteobacteria; order Hyphomicrobiales; family Nitrobacteraceae; genus Bradyrhizobium; species Bradyrhizobium genosp. SA-4. The sequence continues at coordinate 4,344,986 of NZ_KI421499.1, forward strand.
TACCCAGGACTTCACGAAATACGGCGGAGGCTCCGGCGAGCCGCCTGGTGTGCGAGGCGACCTCGACCGGCAACACGACGATCCTTGCAGCGTGCATCGCCCGCGCTTCTGCGGCAATCCCGTCCAGCGCCTCACGCCCACCGCCGATGACAAAGGCATCGCCCGGATTAACAATGGCGATCGCGGCATCGTAGCGCTCGCAAAGGCGATCGAGCTCTTCTCGCCGAAGACCGCGGACGAAGATCAGCCCGTCGCCGGCACGCGTGGCTGCATCCATGGCCTCCGCACGGCGTACCACGAGATCGAGCGCGACGGTCGCATCGAACAGGCCGCCGATGCTCCAGGCCGCGATCTCGCCGACGCTGTAACCGGCAATGATCACACCGCATGGGATGGCATCGCCGAGCGCGGCTGCAGCGGCCAGCGCCTGCACGGTACACAGAATCTGACCGGCGCGGTTGCGATGCAGTGCCTCGTCGGGCTCTGTGCCGACGAAATCGCGCGGATCCTTGCCGCCCAGCGATGCCGCGGCGTGTGCAAACAGGTGCGCGGCTTCCGGCGCATCGCCAGTGAGGGCGAACATCTCCCGGTGCTGCCCGCCCTGTCCCGAGCACAGAATCGCGAGCGTCATGGTCGCTGCCTAACGAGGAAAGAGCATTGCGATCGCAACCGCCAGGGTCACGACGCTGAACCCGGTGCTGGCGATGACCATGGAGCCGACCGTCGCGGAGTCCAGCCGGTAATTGACGGCAAACAAAATGCCGAAGAAGCCAGAAGGCAATGCCGCGAGCAGAATTGCCGTCTTCGCGACATCGGGTGCGAGGTGAAAGCCGTAGACGATTGCGACGGCCAGCAGTGGACGCATGACGTCCGCTGCTCCCGTTGCGGCAACCACTCTCCAATCGAGGCGAAGCGACTGGGCCGACAGAACGAGACCGGTCAGGAACAGGGCAACGCCTGCAGCCGCGTTCCCGATCAGAGTGAGACAGGCATGGACAAGTGGATCGAGAGTCATGCCGGACAACGAGAACACCACGCCGAGCGCGGGTGCCCACACCACCGGCTTGGCGAGCGCGCGCCGCACGGCGGTCAGAACCGGCCGCGATGGCGCATCGCCGCCGCGGGTCTTGGCGGTGCTCATCTCCACGATCACGAGCGTCAGGGGGCTGACCAGGATCGAGCCGGTTGCGAGCGCAACGGCGACCGGGACGACGCCGGCCGGCCCGAGCACGGTCGACAGGATCGGCAGACCGACGCCGGCAAGATTTGGAAAACCGACCGTCAGAGCCTGCACCGACGCGTCGGACCTCGTCACTGCAAAGAAGCTGCGCTCGAACCAGTACCAGGCGAGATAGATGACCACCATCGTCACGCCGAACACGAGAAAGACCGGAGCTTGCCCGGTGATCCCAACCCGTGGGGCCGATGCGGTCGCGGCGAACAGCGAGGCCGGCAGGGCGAAATCCATCACCAGCGCATTGAGGCCTTCGACGTGACCGTTGTCGACGATGCGGGCCTTGCCTGCAACGAACCCCAGCAGCAGGACGAAAAACACCGGCACCAGCGCCATCAAGATGACGTTCGACGTCATGGGTTCAGCCCCTCATGGGCGCCGACGAAGAGCGTCATTGCGAGCAGGTCGGCCGATCCACCAGGGCTGAGACGACGGGCGACGAAGCTGTCGTGGATCGATTGTGCGCGGGCGCGCCAGCCGGTCATACGAACGCCGCCTGACGCGATGAAGCGACGCGCCGCATCACGCGCAAAGCTAAGGCCATCGAGCCCGCCGCGATGCAGGAGGTTGGTGTCCTCGACGGATGCGATCAGGGCGAAGCACGCCTCGACCCGCGGGGCTTCCGTATCTTCCGCCACGACAGGCGCCGCTCTTCGCAGGGCCGGCAAACCGATCCGGTAGACGCTGGGAAATCCGCTCGCGGCCTCGAGGCGCGCGCCGCCGGCGCGAAAGCGGCGGCGAGCCGCGCTGCCATGGCTGTGCAGCAGCACCGGACCGTCGAGAATGCTGTCGCCCCACAGGCGCGTCACGACATCGCCGAGCGCAAGCCCGGGATCGACCACACCGCCGGCCTTCGCGCCGGCTGCCGCGCAGAGCAGACCGAGCCCGAAGATCGCGCCGCGGTGCGTGTTGACGTTCGAGGTCGCCGCGAACATCGCGCGCTCCGCCTCCAGGCCGATGATCCGCAGCCGCCCCATACCGCAGCCGAGCGCGCCCGCATCGGCAAGGCGCTGCAGATAAGGCCGGATCGCCGCGGCGCTGCGACGGAACGTGCCGGCATCCATGTCGTCGTGACTGCCATTGTCGACGTGGCTCACAAGCCCCGGCTTCGGCCAGGTTTCCAGCTCCTTGACGAGGCAATCGGCCGCGAGGTCGCCGATTGCGGAGACATCGAACCCAATTCGCGCCTGGCGCGGGGTAAGCGGTTCAGCGCCTCGCAAGGCTGCGGTGATCATGATCCCGTCGCTCCCGAAATGAACCGGTCCCTGCCGAGCAGGGTCACGCCCTCGATGCTCTTGACCAGAAGCTCGCGCGCACCGGCATGGAATTCGCGCCAGTTCACCGCGGCGCCATCGGCGCGCATCAGCTCGCCATCCAGCCGCATCGGCGCTTCGATCTCGATCGCAGCCAGATCGGCGACGAGACGATCAAGATCGGTTTCGGGGCGAATCTCGAACAGGAGGTCGAGATCCGAGCGGGCGGTTACGTAGTCAAGCCCAGTCAGCGCCTCCCATGCGAGGCTGCCGAACACGCGCGCGTGCACCGAATGGCGAAGCGCGAGGTCGTCGAGCCGATCGAGCGTAGGCCGCCAGCATTGCGGAGCGGATGCACGCGCTTCCCGCAGCGAGGGCGGCCTCGCGATCGCGACGATGTCGTCGAGGCCGGCGAGAAGGGAGAGCCGCTTCTTGCCGGCAGAGGGAGGCAAAGGCAGACCCAATGCGAGGCCGGTCGTCTCGCAGGGCAGCGCGCGCCGCCTGATTGTCGGCCATCCCAGCTCCGCCCAGTGCAAAACGAGGGGATCGCACGCGAGATCGCCATGCGGAAAGAGCAGCGCGCGCCATCCTTCCGGGCGGACAAAGACGAGGTCGTGACGACCTGCGGGCCGGTCAACGTGCTTGCAGGGCGAGGTCACGAACACGCTCCGCGATATCGGCGGCCTTCAGCCGGCCACCACGCGCCTTGCCGAGCGCATCCCGCCCGTCCCGCGCGGCCGGCATGTCGGCCAGCAACGCCTCCAGCTGATCGGCGAGCGAGGCGGCATGGCTCCACGTCATGTGGACGGCGCCCATCTGCGCGAGATTGGACAGGCCCGGAGCGAACACCGGTGTCGATCTCGCCTTCTCCTCCAGCGCTTCCATCGACAGTTTGGTGACCTTCGCCATCGACGGCAGGTCCATCACCGCAGGATCAGCGCCGGGCAACCCCACCAGCACGCGGGTCGCAAGTCCGGTCGCAAGCAGCGCGCCTGCCGCCGAGTGACCGTAGAGAAGCCCGATGGTCGGGCGGCCGTTCATGTCCGCGTGGATCAACACCTTCGCCAGGTGCGCGAGAAATTCGTTCAGGCCGAGCAGCTCGTCGCGCTTGCTCATGCGCTGGCTGTCGCTGTCGACGAGCACCAGGATCGGACCGCTGTACCGGTCGATCGACTTGAGCACATGGCCGGACAGTCTGATCGCCTCGTCAACGCCGAGCGCGGTCCGGTCAGCGACGCCGAGGACGAGCATATTTGCGCCGGATCGTAGCGTCGCCGAACCGAGCAGCACGCCCTTGTCGTTCCTGACCTCATGTCCGTCGGGGAAGAGCGCAGTGATGATGTCATCGAGCGTCACGGCTGGTCCTCCCGATCCTGTCGGCGAGCGCAATGAACTGATCGGCCGGCAGTTCCGGAACCGTTTCGGCATGCGCGATGCCTTCCGCCGTCCAGATATCGACGGCATCGGCGCAGGCACCGAAGCGGCGCAACCGGTCGGCAAGCCGCCCCTGCTCCGCCTTCAGGCTGTCGAGACCGAACGGACCGACCAGGCTCAGCAGCTCCAGCGCGGCCTCGCGGAAATCCTGCACATTGTCGTCGGCAAAGACGTCGGCGGCGCCGAGCAGCCGGCGATGCTTGCCGCCCATGGTGCGCCAGACCAGCGCACGGTCGCGGGAATCGAACTCCTCGACGCCGCGATTGGTCTCGATCACTTCGGGGCCCGACACCGCGATGCGCCCGGACTCCGAGACGGCGAGCGCCGAGCAGCAGCCTGCGATCAAGCCGCCGCCACCATAGCATCCGGACCTGCCGCCGATCAGGCCGATGACCGTCACGCCGGCGCTGCGCGCCTCCATCACCGCGCGCATGATCTCGGCGATCGCGAGCTCGCCGGCATTGGCTTCCTGCAACCGCACGCCGCCGGTATCGAACAGGATCAGGACGGGGATCGAGCCGATCTGGTGCGCCGCGCGGAGCAATCCCGTCAGCTTGGCGCCGTGCACCTCGCCGAAGGCACCACCCATAAAGCGGCCCTCCTGTGCGGCGACGAACACGAGCGATCCGTCAAGCCGGCCGTGGCCGACGACGATGCCGTCGTCGAACTGCTCGGGAAGATCGAATATCTTCAAGTGCGGACTGACCTCGCGCTGCTCCGGCCCGATGAATTCGACGAAGCTGCCGGCATCGAGCAGCAGCTCCAGCCGGGTGCGGGCCGACGCCTCATAGAAGCTGGTGCTGCGGGCGCGTTCGGCCGGGGTGATGTCCTTGAGCGGTGCAGTCATCGGCCGTCCTCCGCGATCAATCGCACCGCCTGCGCCAGCCGGAGCGAGACCGTGTCGGGCCGCGCGCCGCCGTCGTTGATCGAGAATCTCAGCCCGCCAGGCGAATAGCGCTCGACGAAATCGCCGATCACGGCGGTCCACACCTCACCGAAGCCCGTAGCCGCGGTCTTGATGTCGAGGGCGCATTCCACATCCGACAGGACGCGCTCCACCAGCACCTCCAGATTGCCCGAGGCGACCACGCCGACAATCGCGCTCTTCCTGGTGCCGCCGGCCGGTGCGCGAACCCTGTGCTGAAACCTGAGATCTTCCATAGACCGTCCTCACCAATTCCTGAATTTCGAGGGCGGCGCGTAGAGGCCGCCGGACCAGCGCACGAGATCCTTGATCGACCGCGCCGCCAGCATGCTGCGATCCGCATCGAGCGGGTTGATCCCGAGATCCTCCGGGCGGCGGATCACCCCGCGCTCGCGCAGCCGTGCAATCACGCCGTGGTCCCGCCGACGGCCAACATCGGTGTAGCCCGCAACACCGCGGATGGCCTGCTCGCGCTCCTGCGCGGTGCGGCACAGCAGGAGGTTGGCCACGCCCTCCTCGGTGACGATATGCGTGACGTCGTCGCCGTAGATCATGATCGGCGCGAGCTCGAGGTTCAGCTTCTCCGCGAGCTCGATGGCGTCGAGCTTCTCGACGAACAGCGGCACGTTCTTGTCGCCGAACGTCTCGCCGATCTGCACGACCAGCTTGCGGCCGCGGCGGATCAATGCGGAGCCGTCAGGATCGGCCTCGGCTCCCGCTTTCAGCCAGGGCTCGCTCGGATGACGCCGCCCGCGGGCATCCGCTCCCATGTTCGGCGCACCGCCGAACCCGGCAATGCGCGAGGCGGTGACGGTCGATGAATTTCCCTGCAGATCGATCTGCAAGGTGGAGCCGATGAACATGTCGCAGGCATAGAGACCGGCGGTCTGGCAGAAGGCGCGATTGGAGCGCAGCGAGCCGTCGGGGCCGGTGAAGTACACGTCGGATCGCGCGCGGATGTAGTCGTCCATTCCCACTTCCGAGCCGAACGAATGGATCTGCCGAACCCAGCCGGATTCGATCGCCGGAATGAGCGCTGGATGCGGGTTCAAAGCGAAATGGGTTGCGATCCTTCCCTTCAGTCCCAATCGTTCACCGAAGGTCGGCAGCAGCAGCTCGATCGCGGCCGTGCTGAAGCCGATGCCGTGATTGAGCCGCTGCACGCCATAGGGCGCATAGATGCCCTTGATCGCGAGCATCGCGGTCAGGATCTGCCCTTCCGTGATCGCGGCCGGATCGCGCGTGAACAGCGGCTCGACGAAGAACGGCTTGTCGGACTTGACGATGAAGTGGACGCGATCCGCCGGGATGTCGACCCGCGGCACCGTCTCGACGATCTCGTTGACCTGCGCGATCACGATGCCGTCCTTGAAGGCGGTGGCCTCCACCACGGTCGGCGTGTCCTCGGTGTTCGGACCGGTGTAGAGATTGCCCTCGCGGTCGGCGCTGACGGCGGCGATCAAGGCGACGTGCGGCGTCAAGTCGATGAAGTAGCGGGCGAACAATTCGAGATAGGTGTGGACCGCGCCGAGCTCGATCTTGCCGCCGAACAGCATGCGGGCGATGCGCGCCGATTGTGGTCCGGAATAGGCATAATCGAGGCGCTTGGCGACGCCGCGGTCGAACAGGTCCAGATGCTCTGCAAGAACGACGCCGGACTGCACCATGTGCAGATCGTTGACCCTGGTGAGATCGACGGCGAGCAGCGCGCGGCTGAGCAGATCGGCCTGCTTCTGGTTGTCACCCTCGAGGCAAACCCGGTCGCCCGGCCTGATCACCGCCTCCAGCAGCCGCGTGGCATCGTGCGCCGCCACGAGCTTGCCGCGCGCGAGCCCGGCGCCGGCCGCGATGCGCGCATCGCGCGCGGCGCGGTTGTTCTGCCAGCTCGTCATGACTTCTGTTCCTTCGCGGCATTGGCTCCGCTCCAGAGCGACACGGGATTGGCGCGATCGGGATAGAGCTCCAGCATCGCCTCATAGAGCTCGCGCGGCGATGCCGTTGCCTCGGTCGAGGAATTCGCGACCCACATCAGGTCCGGATTGCCGGACGGCAAGTCGCGGCTCAAACCGGGGCGCTTCACCGTCATCACGCTCCAGTTCAGGACGGTGCTGCTCTTCTCGATCACGGTCATGGAATTCTCCGGAGTGGACAGTCGGACCGGCGGGAGTGCTGTCGCTCCCGCCGTCCTTCCTTCTGCCGGCCGTGCGTCAGAACCGGCAAAATACGTCGTCAGCGCGTGGCCGGCTGCTGAACACTGCGCGCAGCGCGGGCGATGACAGCCGCCACTTCCTTCGGATGCGACTCGTAGACGGAGTGGCTGGCACCCGGGATCACGGTAGTCTGGCTTTTGGCGCGCTCGTAGTACCAGCGCTCGAGATCGGGATTGATGATCTGGTCGCCGCCGGCAACGATGCCCCAGCTCGGCTTGGTCTTCCACGCGGCCGCGGTCAGCGGCGTGCTGAACACCTGAGTCGCGGCCAGAACCTGGGAGCGCGCAACGAACTCGGCGCGCTCGCGCGGCAGATCGGGCGCGAACAGTTTCGGGAATTGCACGGGATCGAGATAGGTGAACTTGTCTGGCGTGACCTTGATGACGCCTTCGGTCTTGCCGAGCACGCTCGGTGTCTTCTTGCCGAGCGCCGATTCATCCTCGCCAACGTCCGGAGCGTGTGCGGCGACGTAGACGAGGCCGACGACGTTGGGATGGACGCCGGCTTCGGTGATGATCGAACCGCCATAGCTATGACCGACGAGGAGCGTCGGGCCGTCCTGCAGATCAAGAATGCGCTTCGCCGCCGTGACGTCGTCGGCAAACGAGGTTTCGGGCTCCTGCACCATGGTCACGCGGAAGCCTTCCTTGGTCAGGATCTCGTAGACGGGCTTCCAGCCCGACGCATCGACCCAGGCGCCGTGCACCAGGACGATGTTCTTCAGGGATTCCGCGCGCGCCGGGGTGACGGTCGCGAACAGGGAGAGAGCGGCGGCGATGGCGAGGCCAGCGTTGAGGTGTTTCATGTCGGGATCACTCCGGGTTGGAATGACGCGACACTAGGTTCGACGCCCGCTCGCGTATTTCGGCAAACAACGGCCGTTGCCACTTCGCACGCCGGCACGTGTCCCGCCGCAGCTCTGATCCCGCTCGCGTCCGGCTTTCTCTGACGGCACGACCTCCTGCGCATGCGGAGCGGCAGGCGTTCGTACGCGAAAGACGGCGTGTATCGGTTCTGTCATTCGAGACAGGTGTTCGAGCACCGAGAGGATCGACAATGACATCGAATTCACTCATCCGGATTGCAGCTATCATTATTATCCTCCTGGAAGCGGCAGCCCCGGTTCGTGCGGCGTCCTGCAAGGACTCGATCTGGCGTGTCCAGGCGCAGCTGGACGCGGCCATCGAGAAGAATGCCGGCGCACATGGCTGGGGCCCGGAAAGTCTCGATGCGCTGCGCAGTTATCAGCCCACACCACGATCGCTGGCGGAGGCCGAAGGCCCGAGCGGAGCGCATCTTCGGCTCGCGCTCGATGCCCTCGATCGCGCGCGCGCCGCGGACCGTTCCAAGGACATTGCGAGGTGCCGCCGGGAGCTGTCCGAGGCAACGCTGCTGCTTCAGAAGCAGCCACAATGAGGGAGATCCCTCCCGACCGTGCGGGCAGACAGCCAGACGTGCGTTCAGGGAATACCAGTGCGCCGGCCGCTTCCTATCGTCCCGCGCAAGTGAAAGACTCCGGAGCAGCCCATGCGAGAACAGCTCTCATCGAACAGATCCAGATACCGCCCGTCTGCATCGATGCATCTGCGCGTGGCGCTCGCGGCTAGCTGGATATGGCTGATCCCGGCTGCAGCAAATGCGCAAATGACGCTGCCGACGACGCAGCCCCCCGTCGGCATGTCCGCGACCTCGCCGCTCAACCTCGGCTCGACGCGGCCTGAAGGCATTCCGTTAGGCTCGACCGAAATCGCAACGCCAGGCGTATCCCCGATCAATCCTTCGCTGGGCATGACGAACTGCCCCGTCTCGGGCAATACCGGATCATCGGGAGCCCTGTTCGATGGCGGCGGCCTCTCCGGAAGCCCGTCGCTCGCCTGCCAGAGCGGCACCACGACGCCATCGGCATTGCCTCCCCCGACATCCACGGTCGGTCGTGTCGGGATTCCGCTCGGGTCCACCGAGCTCGGCGGCGCCGGAACAAGTCCGTTCGTGCCGGTGCCCGGCCCCACGTCCATGAGCAGCACACCCCCAATCGACGGCTCCGGCAATCCCTGAGATCACCAAGGAGCATCACCGTGAAGCGGACCCTCACCATTGCATGCTTTGCTCTCGCCGCGATCCTGATCGGCGGAGCCCTCTGGTTCTTCAGTAACGATCAGAAGCCGGCCGTCGCGGCCGCGCCGGTACCCGTCGCCGTGCCGGTGGTCGCGGCCACCGTCACCGGCAAGGACGTCCCGATCTATCTGCGTGGCATCGGCACGGTGATTGCCTACAACACCGACGTCGTGCGCAGCCAGATTCAGGGGCAGATCGTCAAGATCGCCTTCACCGAGGGACAGACCGTCAAGACCGGCGATCTGCTCGCCCAGATCGACCCACGGCCCTATGAAGCACAGATCGAGCAGCTGACGGCCAATCGCGACAGAGACCAGGCGCAGCTCGCGAACGCCGTGGCCAATCTTTCACGCTACAATCAGCTTGGCGACAAGGGCTATGCGACCCCGCAACTGATCGAGACGCAGACGGCGCAGGTGGCGCAGCTCAAGGCCGCCGTGAAGGCGGACCAGGCCCAGATCGACGAGGCCAATGTCCAGCTCAGCTACACGCGCCTGACGTCGGCGATTCCCGGCATCACCGGCGTTCGCCAGATCGATGTCGGCAACGTGATCCATCCGACAGACCCGAACGGTCTCGTCGTCGTCACACAGATCGAGCCGATCTCGCTGCTGTTCACCCTGCCGCAGACCGACCTGCCCGTCATCCAGCAGCACGCAGCACAGGGAGAGCTGAAGGTCATCGCCTACAGCCAGGACAACAAGGTGAAGCTCGACGAAGGCACGCTGCTGCTGGTCAACAACGAGATCGCGGGAACGACCGGCACCGTCCAGCTCAAGGCGGTGTTCCCGAACCATGAGCATCGGCTGTGGCCGGGCCAGTTGGTGAACGCGCGCCTGCTGCTCGAGATTCAGAAGAACGCGCTCACTGTCGCCGGCTCCGCCGTACAGCAGGGGCCGAACGGCAGCTATGTCTATGTCGTATCTCCCGACCACACCGCGGCCTTGCGTTCCGTTCACGTCGCGCAGATCAGCGATGGCCAGGCCCTGATCGACCACGGGCTGAAATCCGGCGAGGTCGTCGTGGTCGACGGCCAGTATCGGTTGACTGAAGGCAGCCGCGTTCGCGAACTGCACGGCAAGGCCGCGCAGGAAGCCGACCTGCAGAGCGCCGTGCAGGATGCGATTCCATGAACCTCTCCGCGCCCTTCATCCTGCGGCCGATCGCAACCGCCCTGCTGATGGCCGGCCTGTTGCTGCTCGGCCTTGCGGCCTATCCGCTGCTGCCGGTCGGAGCGCTACCGAACGTCAATTACCCGACGATCCAGATCTCGGCGCAATTGCCCGGCGCCGATCCGGGCACCATCGCCTCGTCGCTCGCAACCCCGCTCGAGCAGCAGCTCAGCCAGATCCCCGGCATTACGCAGCTCACCTCCTCCAGTGCGCTCGGCGTTGCCCAGCTTACGGTGCAATTCGAGCTGTCGCGCACGGTGGACAGCGCGGCGGTGGACGTGCTGGCCGCAATCAACGCCGCCAGCCCCTTCCTGCCGCCGAACATCCCCTACCCGCCGACGATCAGGAAGGTGAATCCGGCGGAGACGCCGATCATGCTGATCGCGCTGACGTCGGACTCGCTGCCGCTGACGACGGTGGATGCCTATGCGGAAAACATCCTGCTGCCGAAGATTTCCCAGGTGCCCGGCGTCGGCCTGGTCGGCATCGGCGGACAACAGAAGCCGGCCATCCGCATCCGCGTCAATCCGCAGGCGCTCGCCGCTCGCGGCATCGGCCTCGAAGATGTCCGCAACGTCATCGCCGGCGCCAATGTCGACCTGCCCAAGGGCACGCTCAACAGCCCACGCGTCACCTACACGCTGAACACCAACGACCAGCTGCTGAAACCCTCCGCCTACGAAGACCTTATCATTGCCTATCGCAACGGCTCGCCGGTGCGCCTGCGCGATATCGGCTCGGCGATCGAGGCGCCCGAAAACGACCTCCTGGCCGGCTGGTACGGCAAAGATCCCGCCATCATCCTCGCCGTTCAGCGCGTTCCCGGCGCCAACGTCATCGAGACGGTCGACCGCATCAAGAAGCTGCTGCCGCAGCTCCAGGCCTCGGTTCCACCGGCAATCAAGGTAACGATCGCCGCGGATCGCACAGCCACCATCCGCGCGGCCGTCTCCGACGTGCAATTCACGCTGATGCTGACGGTCGCCCTGGTGGTGATGGTCATCTTCCTGTTCCTGCGGAATTTCTGGGCCACGGTGATCCCGGCGATCACGGTTCCGCTGGCGCTGATCGGGACGTTCGCGGTCCTCTATGTGCTCGGCTACAGTCTCGACAATCTCTCGCTGATGGCTTTGTCGATCGCGGTCGGCTTCGTGGTCGACGATGCCGTCGTCGTCATCGAGAACATCGTGCGCCATCTCGAGCAGGGGATGACGCCGCTGGAGGCAGCCCTCAAGGGCTCCGCCGAGATCGGCTTCACGATCGTCTCCATTACCCTGTCGCTGATCGCGGTCTTCATCCCGCTGTTCCTGATGGGCGGCTATGTCGGCAAGCTGTTCCAGGAATTCGCCGTCACGATCACCGCCTCGCTGCTGCTGTCGCTGGTCATCTCGCTGACCCTGACGCCGATGATGTGCGCGCGCCTGCTGAAAGATGATTCACGAAGGAAACACGGCCGGGTCTACCTCCTGTTCGAGCGCGGCTTCGATGCCCTTCTTGCGCTCTACGCGCGGGGCTTGCGCGTGGTGCTGCGGCATCGCTTCGTGACGCTGCTCGTGATGCTCTCAACCATCGCGTTGACCGGCTACCTCTACGTGATCATCCCCAAGGGTTTCTTTCCGCAACAGGACACCGGGCAGATCGTCGGCATCACCGAGGCGGCCCAGGACATCTCCTTCCCCGCAATGTCGGAACGTCAGCAGGCGATCGTCGACATCCTGTCGAAGGATCCCGCGATCCAGTCAGTGGCAAGCTATATCGGCCCGGGAGGCCCGACCGCGACGCTCAACCAGGGCCGCATCTTCATCGTGCTGAAGCCGAAGCCCGAGCGCAAGGCGAGCGCCGACCAGATCATCAACCGGCTGCGTCCGCGTCTCGCCCACATCCAGGGCATCACGCTGTACATGCAGGCAGCGCAGGACATCACGATCGGCGCACGCCTGTCGAAGACGCAGTATCAATTCACCCTGACGGACGCCGATTCCAACGAGCTCAACCACTGGTCGGCGATATTCCTGGAGAAGCTCCGCGCGCTGGACCTCATCAGCGACGTCGCGAGCGACCAGGCCAATGCCGGGCCACGGCTGGAAGTCACCGTCAATCGTGAGGTCGCCTCCAGCTTCGGCATCCTGCCGACGACGATCGACAACACGCTCGACGACGCCTTCGGCCAGCGCATCGTCTCCACCATGTTCACCTCGCTGAACCAGTACCATGTCGTGATGGAGGTCGATCCGCGCTTCCAGTACGGGCCCGAAGCGCTCAAGGATATCTACCTGAACTCGGCCAGCGGCCAGCAGGTCCCGCTCAGCACGCTGGTTCACAGCGTCATCAAACCCGCGCCGATCCTGATCAATCACCAGAGCCTGTTTCCCTCGGTGACGATCTCGTTCAACCTGAAGCCCGGCGTCGCGCTGGGTGATGCGGTGACGGCGATCCAGAAGATCGAGAAGGACACCGGCAAGCCCGCCTCGCTGTCGACCTCGTTCCAGGGCAACGCCCAGGCCTTCCAGTCCTCCCTGCGTGGCACGCCGCTCTTGATCGGCGCGGCGCTAATCGTGATCTACATCATCCTCGGCGTTCTCTATGAGAGCCTGATCCACCCCATTACGATCCTGTCGACGCTACCCTCGGCCGGCATCGGCGCACTATTGCTGCTGCTCGCGGTCCACATGGATCTGAGCGTCATCGCCATCATCGGCATCATCCTCTTGATCGGCATCGTCAAGAAGAACGGCATCATGCTGGTCGACTTCGCGCTCGAGGTGGAGCGGCAGCACGGGCTTAGCCCGGAAGAGGCGATCTACCAGGCCTGCACGCTGCGCTTCCGCCCGATCCTGATGACGACGATGGCCGCGCTGCTCGGCGGCGTGCCGCTGATGATCGGCTCGGGCACCGGCGCGGAGCTGCGCCAGCCGCTCGGCTATACCATCGTCGGCGGCCTGATGCTGTCGCAGGTCCTGACGCTCTACACCACGCCCGTGGTCTATCTCTATCTCGACCGGCTCGGCAATTGGCTCACCGGCCGCAAGCCGCACGCAGCCGAGACATCCGCTCCATCCGCGACCGAAGCGAAGACGGGATTGAGCCATGAATCCGCTTGAGAAGGTAAAGACCGGCATGACGGCAGAAAAGCTGGTGACCGTCACACCGGAGATGACGGTCGGCCATGTAGTGCCGGGCATGCCCGCCGTCTACGGCACACCCATGATGATCCTGCACATGGAGATGGCCGCGGGATCGGCGGTTCAGCCGCTGCTGCCCGCGGGTCATGTCAGCGTCGGCATGATGGTCAATATCCGCCATCTGGCGGCAACGCCGGTCGGCCGCACGGTGCGCGCGGTCGCGCGGGTCGTCGCGATCGAGGCCAGGAGCATTCTGTTCGAGGTCGAGGCCTGGGATGGCGACCGCAAGATCGGCGACGGCACCCACCGCCGTGGGGTCGTTGATGTCGCCGAGTTTGAGCGGCGCTTCGGCGTGACAGTATCCGTGGCCGAGATAGCCTAAAGTCGCACACGGCCCGGTGGTAGCTTCGTGCGTTTTGGCAAAGTGCCTCCGAAAACGCAAAAGACCGCCCCTCTACGGCAAGGTAGACCGTCCGCATGACGCTCGAACGCCTGGATGGCTCTAACCCCGTACAGCCCCAGCGATGGTGGCAGCGTGTGCTGCCGATCCAGACAATACAGGATCGGATTCTGCTGTGGGCTTGGGGTAGCCTTGTTTTGACCCTGCTGTCCTTCGCCTGTTCACTGCTTGGCGACAATTTCACGGCGATCGCTTTCGCCGCTTTTCTGGCCGCTTCGCTGACGCTCGTCGGCGCCATCATGGATATCACGGCCCTGAAGAAGGCTCACGCTGAGCTGGAGCGGAGCGAGCTGCGCTACCGCCATCTGTTCAGCCGGATGCCGATCGCATTCCGGCAGCTCGACGCCAGCAGGCTGGTCGCGCTGTTTCGAAAGCTGCGCGCCGAGGGCGTCAAGGATCTCGGCGCCTATTTCGACAGCCATCCCGAGTTTCTGCGGACCTGCATGGACGCGCTCTCGTTTCAGGAGGCCAACGAACGGGCCATCCAGATGTTCGGGGGAGGCGCGGAAGGCTATGTCGGACGTTCCCTGGCCGACAGCTGGAAGGAACGCCCCGACACGTTCCGGCGCGCGATGGAATCCCGCTATCGCGGCGAGACGAACTTCGAGGAAGAGACCAGGATGGTCACATGGGACGGCCGCGTCGTCGACGTTCTCTTCACGACCGCCCGCGTCGGCCCCATCAACGATCTCGAGGTCAGCCTGGTCGGCACCATCGACATCTCGCAACGCGTTCGCGCCCAGCAGAAGCTCCAGCAGGTACAGGCCGAGTTTGCGCATGCAGCGCGGGTCTCGATGCTTGGCGAGCTCACTGCCTCGATCGCGCACGAAGTCAATCAGCCCCTCGCCGCCATCGCCACCAACGGCGCCGCCGGGCTGCGGTGGCTGAACAGGCCGGTGCCCGATATCGGCGAGATCCGCAAGACCATCGAAAACATCGTCGTGGATACTCAACGCGCCGCCAAGATCGTGGCACGCGTTCACGGCATGGCCTCCCGGAAAGCCCCCGAGCAGGCATTCCTGCCATTCGACGAGATCATTCGCGAAGCGCTTCTGTTCCTGGGGCACGAGCTCGAATCCCGCAGCGTCGCGATCCTGCACCGGCCTGAGCCGGCCGCGCCGCAGGTGTTCGGCGACCGCACCCAGCTGCAGCAGGTGATCGTCAATCTGGCCATCAACGCGGTGCAGGCGATGACACAAGCCGGATATGACGATCGCAGGATCGTCATCAGCACGGTCGCGCAGGATGCATCCACGCTGTGCTGCTCCGTGGAGGACAACGGCCCCGGCATCGCCAGCGAACATCTCGGACGGCTCTTTGAAAGCTTCTTCACGACCAAGGAGAGCGGCATGGGCATGGGACTGCCGATCTGCCGGTCGATCGTCGAAGCACATGGCGGCCGGATCGGCGCAGAGGCAAGCGCCGCGCAGGGCGGCGCCCGTTTCTGGTTCACCCTGCCGATCTCCATCGCGGCGGATCCGCCGCGGTCCGATCTCGGTGTGGATGCCTGACCGCGACTGTTCCGCGATTACCCCTGTTGCTCCAGGCCGGTCGAACGCACCAGACGGATCGGAATGCCCTTGTATGACGGCGTGAAGCTGAGGGGATCGCGGGCATAGAGCGGGACCAGCGGATTGGTCTCCGGGTAGTACGCCGCACAGCAGCCGGTCGGGAAGGAATAGGCCACGACGCGAAAGTTGCGCACGATACGATTGGCGCCATCGGTCGAGGCGGTGATCAGATCGACGCGATCGCCGTCAGCCAACCCCCTCCTCTTCAACTCGTATTCGTTGAGGAACACGACGTCGCGCTGGCCGAACACGCCGCGATAGCGGTCCGACATCGAGTAGAGCGTGGTGTTGTACTGGTCGTGGCTGCGTATGGTGGTGAGCCACAGGAAATCGTCATCACTCTGCGGCGGATCCTCGCCGCAGCCCGGAAAGACCAGGAAGTTGGCCTTGCCCGACGGCGTCGCCCAGATGCGCTCGCGCGCCGTCGAGGTGAGATGGAAGCCGCCGGGGACGCGGATGCGGGCATTGTAGCCCTGGAAGATCGGGAACACCGCCTCGATCGCATCGCGAATGCGGTCGTAGTCGGCAACGAAGCCATCCCAGTCGACCACCGTGCGCTCGCCCAGCGTCGCCTTGGCGACACCGGCGATGATCGCGACCTCGCTGCGCAGATGCTCCGACGCTGGCTTGTTGCGTCCGCCGGACGCATGCACCATCGACATCGAGTCCTCCACCGTGATCGACTGCGGCCCCGTCGCCTGGATATCGATCTCTGTGCGGCCGAGGCACGGCAGGATCAGGGCGGCGCGGCCGTGGATCAGGTGGCTGCGGTTGAGCTTGGTCGAGACGTGGACGGTCAGATCGAGCTTGCCGAGCGCCGCCTGCGTCGCCTGCCAATCCGGAATGGCCGCGGCGAAATTGCCGCCCATCGCGAAGAAGGCCTTCACCTCGCCGCGGATCATGGCTTCCAGCGCGGTCACCACGTTGTGTCCCGGCGCGGACGGAGGCTTGAAACCGAAGCGTTGCTCCAGACGCTCGAGGAAGTCGGCCTTGGGGACCTCCGTGATCCCCACGGTCCGATCCCCCTGCACGTTGGAATGGCCGCGAACCGGGCAGACGCCGGCGCCTTCGCGCCCGACATTGCCGCGCAGCAGCGCGAGATTGGCGATCTGCTGGACGTTGTTTGCACCACGCCAATGCTGCGTAATGCCCATGCCGTACACGAGAATGGCGCGCTCCGCCTTCATATAGGCGCCGGCCGCATATTCCATGTCCTCGCGCATCAGGCCGGACTGGCGTTCGATGTCGGGCCATTGCGTGCGCTTGAGATCGTCGATCAGCGCTTCAACTCCGACGGTGTGACCGCGAATGAAATCCCAATCGAGGATCTCCGGCTGCTCGGCAGCGCGGGCGGCTTCATCCACCTCCACCAGGATCTTCATGATCCCCTTGAGGACGGCGACGTCGCCGCCGACCCGCACCTGGAACAGCTTCGAGCTGATCGCCGTCGACGACAGCGTGATCATCTCGACGGGGCTCTGCGGCGCCTGGAAACGCTCGAGCGCCCGCTCGCGGAACGGATTGAATGAGATGATGGAGGCGCCGCGGCGGGCCGCATTGCGCAGGCTGGTCATCATCCGCGGACTGTTGGTGCCGGGATTCTGGCCGAAGATGAAGATGCAATCGGCCTTGTCGAAATCCTCCAGCAGCACGGTGCCCTTGCCGACCCCAAGCGAGTGCGGCAGGCCGACGCTGGTCGCCTCATGGCACATGTTCGAGCAGTCGGGGAAATTGTTGGTGCCGTATTCGCGCACGAACAGCTGATAGAGGAAGGCGGCCTCGTTCGAGGTTCGCCCGGACGTGTAGAACTCCGCCATGTTCGGATCCGTCAGCGCTCTCAGCTCACCCCCGATCATGTCGAACGCGTCATTCCACTCCACGGGGAGATAGCGGTCGGATGCGGCATCATAGGCCATCGGATGCGTGAGCCGCCCGACCATTTCGAGATCGTAATCGCTCCAGCTCGCGAGCTCGGTGACGGTGTGCTCGGCGAAGAATTCGGGGGTGCAGCGCTTCGACGTCGCTTCCCAGGCGATCGCCTTGCCGCCATTCTCGCAGAATTCGAATGACGACGTGTGCTTCGGATCTGGCCAGGCGCAGCCGGGGCAATCAAAACCTTCCGGCTGGTTCATCCGTCGGAGCGTCGCTGCACCCTTCAGCGGCACCCGTTGCACCAGAAGCGCCTCGCTGAGTGCCTTGAGTGCACCCCAGCCGCCGGCGGGTTCACGGTAGGGACGAACCGATTTCGTGGTCATCTGGACATCTCTCGGTATGGCAATTCTCCCGGCCAGTTAAGGATCGTGTAGGCAGGGCCGTCTTTTCAAAACGAAGCACAATTTCGCAATTGCCACGTTCGGCCCCGGCCTGCTGGCAGCAGCAGCCAGTGCATTCCAGCAAAAAGAGCGCCGTTCACGGAAGCTGAAACGGGAAGCGGAAACTAGGTTTGGAGGTTGGAGCCCCATTGCGATGGAGGCCTTTCGTCTTTTCAGGAGCGACCCAAGATGTTTTCAAGACGTGATCTGTTGGCCATGTCCGCGGCGGGCGCCGCCATAGTCGGCTCCAGTGCGCAGGCCGCAACCTTCGGCAATCCGGACGAGCCGCCGCAAGGCGCCGTGAATGCCAAGAGCCCCGGCAGCCTGACCGATCCCGGTCCGCAGAACCCCGTGCTGGCCAAGCAATTCCCCTCCGCGCAGACCCCGCCCGCGACCGACGTCGGCGGCCTGCCGATGGATTGGGCCTCGTTCAACAACGCGCCAAGACGCATCCAGGATGGCGGCTGGGCCCGTCAGGTCACCGTCGAGGACTTCGCCATCTCCAAAGAAATCTCCGGCGTCAACATGCGCCTGTCCGCCGGCGGCATCCGTGAGCTGCACTGGCACCAGGCCGCCGAATGGGCGATCATGACCTACGGCAGCTGCCGTATCACCGTGCTCGACGCGCAGGGGCGCCCCTATGTCGGCGACCTCAAGGCCGGCGACCTCTGGTATTTTCCCGCGGGCGCACCGCATTCGCTGCAGGGCTTGGGCCCCGACGGCTGCGAATTCGTGATCTGCTTTGATGACGGCCACGCCAATGAGTTCAACACGCTGCTGGTGACGGATTGGTTCGCCCATACCCCGCCCGAGGTGCTGGCGAAGAACTTTGGTGTGCCGGCGGATGCCTTCGCGAAGATCCCGCTGCACAATCGCTGGATATTCCAGGGCACCGTACCCGGCGATCTCGCCGCCGATCGCGCTGCGGTCGCCAAACACGCCGAAGCGCCACCCTACCCCTTCATCCATTCGCTTGGCAGCTCGACCCCGGTCAAGGAGAGCTCGGCCGGCAGCATCCGCGTCGCCGACAGCAGCAACTTCAAAGTCGCCACCACCGTCGCAGCGGCGCTGGTGACGATGCCGCCAGGCGCGGTGCGGGAGATGCACTGGCATCCGAACGCCGACGAATGGCAGTACTACATCAAGGGCAGGGCGCGGATGACGGTGTTCGACACCGGCCCCAATGCGCTGACGACGGACTTCTCGGCCGGCGATATCGGCTATGTCCGGCGCAATCTCGGCCATTACGTCGAGAATGTCGGCGACACCGAGCTGCAGTTCATCGGCGTGTTCCGTGCGCCGCGCTACGAGGAGGTCTCGCTCTCCAACTGGTTGACGCACACGCCGCCCAGCCTGGTCGCCCAGCATTTCAACATCGACGAGAAGCTGATCGCGCAATGGCCGGACAACGGCCCGGGCGTCATGCCCAAGTCCTGAAAGACTTCGGGTCCTCAATGAGAAAGGCGCCGAAACCGGCGCCTTTCTTTTTATGCAACCCACAGCAAGTTCGAGCGCACGGCGGTCAGTAGTGATCAGCGGCCGGGGCCGCCTTGCCGCGGAACACGCGATAACCGACCGCGACATAGAGCAGCATCAGCGGAAACACGAACAGGCCGGCACCCCAAAACATGAATGCGAGACTCGAATGAGGCGCCGCCGCCTCGTCGATCGTGATGACGAACGGGATCATGTAGGGCCAAAACGATAGAGCGAGCGTGCCGAACGCCGCGGCGAAGATCAGTGAAACCATGTGGAATGGCCAATAATCGTCGTGGCGCACGATGCTCGTGGCGAGAACCGAGGCGGCGCCCGCGCCGATGAGGGGGAACACGAACAGATAGGGCCGTTCGATCCATCGGCGCAGAATGGGCAGATGTTCGATCAGGGCATGTGTGAAGACGACAACGAGGAAAGCCAGCACGGCGACCGCAAGCAACGGAACCAGATGCCGCGTCGCGTCTCGGACGGGACCATCGCACTTCCTCACGAGCCAGCACGCACCGAGCAACGCGTAACCGAAGCACAGGCCGATCCCGCACAAGACCGAAAAGGTCGTCAGCCAGCCGAAGGTGCCTCCGGCATATTCGCCGTTCGAGAATTCTAGTCCCTCGACCAGCGCTCCGACCATCGCGCCCTGCATGAAGCTCGCGGCAAACGATCCCGCGATGAAGCTGACGTCCCAGATCCAGCGCGAGCGCGATGCCTTGCCGCGAAACTCGAATGCCACCCCACGCAGGATCAGTCCCAGAAGCATGACCAGCACCGGGATATAGAGCGCGGACAGCAGCATGGAATAGACCACGGGAAACGCGCCCCACATGATCACACCGGTGACGATCAGCCAGGTTTCGTTGCCGTCCCAGACAGGAGCGATCGTGCGCAGCATCGCCTCACGATTCGCCTCGTTGCCGGCAAAGCCAAACAGCATCCCGACGCCGAGGTCGAATCCGTCCAGAAGGAGATAGATCAGGATACTGATGGCAAGAAGGGCAACCCAGAACGTCACCATGGCTATTCTCCCGCCTCGGCGATTGCCGGCATCTTGTCGGCGAGCGACATCGGCCGGTTGGGCACCGGAACATGCAATGGCTTGCCGCCAAGCCCCGCCGGCCCGGCGCGCAGCAGCCGATAGATGTAGTAAGTCCCGAACGAAAAGATGAAGGCGTAGACCGCGACGAACAGGATCAGCGAGGTCATAGCGGCGGACGCCGTCAGGAACGGCGTCACGGCGTCAGCGGTCCGCAACACGCCGTAGATGGTCCACGGCTGGCGGCCAACCTCCGCGGTGTACCATCCGGTCAGGATCGCGATCCAGGGCAATGGAAAGCTGAGGAAGATGCCCCACAGCAGCAGGCGGCTGCGCTCGAGCCGGTGCTTGAGCCCGAGCCAGGTCCCGAGCCAGGCCAGTCCCAGCATCACGAAGCCGCAGCCGACCATGATACGGAAGGCAAAGAACGGGATCGCCACCGGCGGCCGGTCCTGCGGCGCGAAGCTGGTCAGGCCGACCTCCTTCGAGCTCAGACTCATGCTTGCGATGATGCTGCCGAGCACCGGAATCGAAATCGCGTATCTGTTCGATTCGGTGCTCGAATCCGGGATCGCGATCAGCACCTCGGAGGCCGGCTGCTCGTCATGCCAGCGCGCCTCGATCGCGGCGAACTTCGCCGGCTGATAGTCGTGCACGTAGTCCCCGACGAGATGCCCGATGAAGAGCTGCACCGGAAGCAGCACCGCCGCGAGCGCAAGACCCATGCGCAGCATCACATGCGCCTCGGCGCGATAGGTCCGCCGCAGCAGGTACCACGCCCCGGTCGCCGCCACGCAGAAGGCGCCGGTGAGATAAGAAGCGAGCAGCATGTGCGGGAAGCGGACCCAGACCACCCGATTGAAGATGATCTGTACCCAGTCGTTGGGAACGAACTGGCCGTTCTGAAGGACATAGCCGGTCGGCACTTGCATCCAGCTGTTGTTGACCATGATCCAGAATGCCGACAGCGTGGTGCCGACCGCGACCATTGCGGTGGAGAACAGGTAGAACCAGGGCGGCACCCGCGGCCGGCCGAAGATGAGGATGCCGAAGAAGCCGGCCTCCAGCATGAAGGCGGTGAACGTCTCGTAGGATAGCAGCGGCCCCTGGATCGGCCCCGACATCTTCGAGAGCACGCTCCAGTTCGTTCCGAACTGGAACGCCATCACCACGCCCGATACCACGCCCATGCCGAAGGCGACGCCGAAGATCTTGAGCCAGAACTCGAACAGGGTCCGATAAACGGGCCTGCCGCTGTACTGGTGCATCGCTTCGAGCACGGTGAGCCAGGCGGCGAGCCCGATCGTGAACGCCGGGAAGATGATGTGGAACGAGATCGTGAAGGCGAACTGCAGCCGCGAGAGGAGAAGGGCCGTCGGGTCCATGGCAAGCCCCCTCTTTACTCACGCCCGCTTCGCGACCGCCGGCGCGCGTGCGGCCGGCTGCGGGATGTTGTCGACCTTGAGCACCTCTGCCGTCGCGGCGCGGATCTGGCGGGAGAGATCCGCATCCTGGATCAGCGAGACGCCATAGGACGGAATGATCTGCTTCAGCCTCGGTAGCCAGGCGCTTGCCGTCAGCTCGCCGGCGAAGCACTTTTCGAGCACACTGATGGCGATGAACGCCGCGGTGGAGGCGCCCGGCGAGGCGCCAAGAAGGGCGACCAGCGAATGATCGTCGGCGCCGACGAGCTCGGTGCCGAACTCGAGCAATCCGCCGCGCTTGACGTCGGGCTTGATGATCTGGACGCGCTGGCCCGCCACCTGCAGCCTCCAGTCCTTCGGATCGGCCTTCGGGAAGTATTCGTCGAGCGCTGCCAGACGATGGCCCTCGGACTGCAGCACCTGCCCGACCAGATATTCGGTGAGGTCAAAATTGTCGCGCGCCACGGACAGCAGCGGCTTGACGTTCGCTGGACGAATGGACTCAAACAGGTCCAGCAGCGAGCCGTGCTTGAGGAACTTGCTTGAGAAGCCGGCATAAGGCCCGAACAACAACGAGTGCTGGCCGCCGATCACGCGCGTGTCCAGATGCGGAACCGACATCGGCGGCGAGCCGACCGCGGCCTTGCCGTAGACCTTGGCATGGTGGCGCCGGTTGATCTCCGGATCGTCGCAGCGCAGCCAGATCCCGCTGACCGGGAAGCCGCCATAGCCGCGCCCCTCCGGAATCCCGGACTTCTCGAGCAACGGCAGCGCACCGCCGCCGGCGCCGATGAAGACGAACTTCGCGCGAACCGATCGCGTCTCGCCGCTGGCGGTGTCACGGACCTCGATCCGCCACCGACCGCCCTGCTCCCGGTCAAGTCCGGTGACGCAGTTGCTGTAGTGGACCGCGCAGCCCGGCTGGCTGACGAGATGACTAACCAACAGATGCGTCAACGCGCCATAATCGACGTCGGTACCGGTGATGATCCGCGTTGCTGCAACCGGCTCATCCCCATTCCTTCCATCCATGACCAGCGGCGCCCATTCGGCAATCTTCTTGGGATCCTCGGTATGCTCCATGCCCTCATAGCAATGATGGGCCGACATCGCCTTGAACCGCTTCCGCAGGAATTCAACGTTCTCCGCGCCGTGCACGAAGCTCATATGCGGGACCGGGTGGATGAAGGACCGCGGGTCGGCAATCGCACCCCGCCCGACGAGGTAAGACCAGAACTGCCGGGATAGATCGAACTCGACATTGACCTGGAGCGCCTTGGAGATGTCGATGCTGCCGTCAGGCCGCTGCGGCGTGTAGTTCATCTCGCAGTTTGCCGCGTGGCCGGTCCCGGCATTGTTCCAAGAATCGGAGCTTTCCTGCGCGCAATCTCCGAGAACCTCGAACATCTGGATCGACAACGACGGCTCGAGCTCCCTAAGAAAGACGCCGAGGGTCGCGCTCATGATGCCTGCGCCGATAAGGACAACGTCGATCTCGCGGTCGGAAGCTGCTGACATGGCTTTTTCCTTCGTTGGGTGTTGTTAGTTCGGATGGCTCGATCAAGCCCGCACGGATTGCCGCGCTTTGGCGCGGAACGGCACCTCTGCTCCGGGCCGCAGGATCACGTAGGCACGCCGCCAGGAGGAATCGTCGGTCAGTTTCCAGCTGTGGCCTGAACCCGCGGTGTCCTCGGCCAGCAAGACGTTGCCGGGGTGAATCAGGAAGTGGTGACCGTCACGCGTCTGGAAATCGAGTGTTCCGCTCAGCGTGAGCACGAGCTGGCGGACCGGCGCGGTGTGCCAGGCGAAAGCGCCACCCGATTCCGTCTCCTGGAAGGAAACACTGAGGGCATCGATCTTGCCGGTCAGAAAGTCGCCACGCTGGCCCGGTTCGAGCTCAAGGTACCCTTCCTCGAAATGCGAGTTGTTGTCCTCTCCCGTCCACAGGCGCACACAGCGGATCATGGTATCTCTCCTTGCTTGTCGTTGCTTTGATGCGCGGTGCTGTACGGGCCCGATCGCAGCCTTGCTCCCTCAACCGGCCTCCGCACCGATTGCGAGCGGCACCTTGACCTCAGCAACGTAAGGCTTGACCATCTTGGCGGGATCCACGATGCGGTCGAACTCGGGCTCGGTCACAAAGCCGAGCTTCAGCGCCGCCGATTTCAACGTGAGATCGTTGTCCATCGCGTAGTGCGCGATGCGCGACGCCTTGTCGTAGCCGATCACCGGCGCCAGCGCCGTCACCAACATCAGCGACCTCTCGACATACTCCTGGATCTTCCTGCGGTTCGGCTCGGTACCCTCGACGAGGAAGGTACGGAAATTAGTGCAGCCGTCGGTGAGGATGGTGACGGACTGGGCGATGTTGTGGATGATCAGAGGCTTGTAGACGTTCATCTCCAGGTAGCCGCCGGCGCCCCCGAACCCGACGGCAACGTCGTTCGCCATCACCTGCACCGCGATCATCGTCAACGCTTCCGCCTGGGTCGGATTGACCTTGCCCGGCATGATCGATGAGCCCGGCTCGTTCTCGGGAATGTGCAGCTCGGCAAAGCCCGCGCGCGGACCACAGGACAAAAGGCGGATGTCGTTTGCGATCTTGTAGAGCGAGCCGGCAAGCGTACGCAGTGTACCCGAGAGTTGCACCAGCGCGTCGTGCGCGCCTTGCACGGCGAATTTGTTCGGTGCGCTGACGAAGGGCAAGCCGGTCAACCGCGCGATCTCGGCGGCGACTGCTTCTGCAAAACCCGGTGCTGCGTTGATGCCGGTGCCGACGGCCGTGCCGCCCAGCGCGAGCCGGTAAACGCCCTTGAGCGCGTCGTTGATGCGGGCCAGATTGTCGGCGAGCATGACGGCGTAGCCGGACCACTCCTGCCCGAGCGTCAGCGGGGTGGCATCCTGCATGTGGGTTCGACCGATCTTGACAATGTCGTCCCACTGGCTCGACTTCGCCGCGATCGCGTCATGCAAGGCCGCGACCGCAGGAATGAGGCGTTCCGTCACGTTCAGCGCGGCCGCGACATACATGGCCGAGGGGAAGCTGTCGTTCGACGATTGCGACATGTTGACATGATCGTTCGGATGGACCGGCATCTTGCTGCCGAGAGCGGTGCCAGCGAGCTGGCAGCACCGGTTCGAAATCACCTCGTTCACGTTCATGTTGAATTGCGTTCCGCTCCCCGTCATCCAGACGTGAAGGGGGAACATATCGTGATGCTGCCCCGCGAGAATCTCGTCACAGACGTGGACGATCAGCTTGTGGATCTTGCCGCCGAGACGGCCGCCGGCGTAATTGGCGTTCGCAGCCGCCTTCTTCAGGATCGCATAGGCCTGGATCATCTCGCGCGGCATCAGGTCCCTGCCGATGCTGAAATGCTCGAGTGAACGTTGCGTCTGCGCGCCCCAGAGCTTGTCCGTGGGAACGTTCACCTCGCCCAGGCTGTCTGTCTCTTTGCGGAAGTCGCTCATTCTTGCCTCTCGTGGCAGTTCATGTCGGACGCACTTGTGCGGCACTGATCGAAGTGTACGAACCGCACCGCGCGCGCGCTTCCGCGAACGAACGTCCTTTTTCCGAATGGCATGGCGGGCGCCTCGACCTGCGACGGACAGGCGCATTGCGAATACGCAAGGTTCGAAGCGTTGACGCAGCTTCAGTGCCGATGGCTCGGATGCCGGCACAGCCAGAGAACGCATGCCGACAATGCGATCGGCAGAGCGAGGCTCCATGCTCCGAGCCACCTCGTCACGCACCCCCCGACGACGGCGCCCATCAAGAACATCAGGCAAAGCGCGAGCATGGTTGCGGTGCCGCGCGCAGCATCGCGATCGGACGCTCCAAAGCTCTGATCGATGGCGCGAAGCATGTTTCCGGTCACCGCGACCGAGAGAAAGTTCAAATCCCCGACCCGTCTGAAGCTCGCCGACTGCAGTGCGACGCCAAAGGAGATGACGAGGATCACGATCTGATCGGGAGCGCGATGAAGCAACAGCATTGCCGCTGTCAGGCAGACGATCTCTCCGGCGAGACAGCGTAGCGGCGCCCGGGAGCGGACCGCCACGACCGCGCCGAGGACGAAGGCCGCAAGCGGAAGGGTATGGTGAAGCGCCCGGTGCCATTGCCCTAACTCAGCATGGATCCCGAGGAAGACGACATTTCCGGTCTGCGAGCTCGCGAACACGCCAAGCGACAGCCACGTAAAGGCGTCGAGAAAACCACCCGACATGCTGAGCAGGGATGCGACCAGCAGCGATCGTTCCGGAGCGAAGACCTCGACGCGCGTCTCGGCCAGCGGTTCGGTTGATGCGGCCTGCATCGTCATATCGGAGGTCAACAGCCGGCGCGCAGCGCGGCCTCTTCAGGCAGCAGGACGCGGCGCGGATGCGTGAATACGCCGTATCCGTCGTCGCGGGCGACGGCGAGAAGTGTGATTCCCGCCTCATTCGCAGTCTGGATGGCGAGCGCGGTCGGCGCGGAGACGGCCACGACGACCGGCGCGCCGATCATTGCCGCTTTCTGCACCATCTCAACCGAAACGCGGCTCGTCAAGAGAACGGCGCCGCCGCTGGCCGAGCTACCGTCGCGGACGATTGCACCAGCGAGCTTGTCGAGCGCGTTGTGCCGGCCAACATCCTCCCTGACCAGCGTGATGCCGCTGCGGGGGTGCCAGAAGGCCGCCGCATGAACGGACCTCGTCTGTTGATTCAACGTCTGCAGAGGAGACAGCGCCTGCATGGCGTTCAGCAGGTCCCCGGCGTGGAAGGCAATGCCGCGCCCCTCAACCCGCGAGGGCGTGCGACGCGCCTGTTCGAGGCTTTCGATGCCGCACAGCCCGCACCCGACCGGTCCGCTGATGGTACGGCGGCGCGCGGCCAGGGATGCGGCGCGATCACCGTCGAGCCACATCCGCACTTCCATGCCGAGCTCATTCGAGATCAGCTCGATGCTCCTGATCTCGTTCGCGCGGTCGACGATGGCTTCGGTGAGGCTGAAGCCGACACCGAAATCCTCCAGATCGGCCGGCGTTCCCATCATCACTGCATGGGTCGAGCCATTGTAGGTGAGCGCGATGGCGCTCTCTTCGGCAACCAGTCGCGACGTCGAGATCGTGCGGCCGCCGCGCCAGGCGATCTCCCGGTGCCGGGTGAATGTCGAACCCGTCGTCATGGCTCACACAGTCGCCGGCTCGGTCGAATGCCGGGACGCGCGGCTTCTGAGCGCCAGCCCGAACGCAATGAAGCCCCATCCCTGGAAAATCAGATCAACGACCAGCATCGCACCGAGCAGCCACAGGCCGATGGCGGGCCAGGCCGAGAGCAGAAAAACGCCGACGCAGAATGTCACGACGCCGGCAGCCACGATCCAGCGCCAGCCCGCGGCCGGCCGCATATGGAAACCAGCCCAGATCCGCGTCGCCCCGGCGACGACCAGGAAGGCGCACACCACGATCGACAGTGTGAACGAAGCAAGTAGCGGATCGTAAAGGATAACGGCGCCGGCAGCGCCATAGACGATCCCGGCGAGCAGCCAGAACAGGAAGCCCCGGAGGCCGTGCGCCGAGAATGCATGCACGATCTGGAAGACCCCGGCGACTGCCATGGTCGCACCGATCGCGAGCACGGAGGCAAGACTCGCCGCCATCAGATTGGCCGAGGCAATGCCGCCAAGGATCAGCTCACCGATCCCCAGCGCAACGAACCAGCCCCATTTTCCGGTGATCGCGTGAATGGCCCTTCCGAGCGACGCCTTCGAGTTCGACAGATCCGTCATGGCTTGACCCTTGTACGTATGGATGCGCTCAACCCTACAGATATCTGCTCGGAGTCATCTTTCGAGGATGCCGCGATATTGTTTTGTCCGCACGATACGGACGCGCGCGCAGCTTGATCGATCAATGACGATCAGCAAACAACAGACGGAGGCGAGGGCCGCCCTCGCCTCCGTGTCGTCGCAGCAATCGGCCGGGCTCGCATTCCGGCCGCGTGACATGCCAGTGCCTAGGATTCCGGGCCGCTTCGGCCGGTCTCGTAAAGGAACCAGATCCGACGCTCGGTCTCATCGATCCAATTTTCTAGGAGACTGGCGGTCGCGACATCGCCGTACTCGTCGCAGAGCTCGTGGACCCGGCGCATCTCCCGCGTCAGCTGCTGGTTGTCGCTGCGCAGTTCAGCCAGCATATCCTGCGGATCGACATAGTCGGCGTCGTTGTCGAGAATGCGCTGCTCGCGCGAGATCTGGCCGATCGACCGGAGTGTCGTTCCGCCGATCTTGCGTGCCCGCTCGGCAATGGCGTCGGTCATGGCAAAGATCTGCTCAGCCTGCTCGTCGAGCAGGAGGTGATAGTCGCGGAAGTGCCGGCCCGATACGTGCCAGTGGAAGTTCTTGGTCTTCAGGTAAAGCGCGAAAACGTCAGCCAGCAGCGCCCTCAGCGCAGCTGGAACATCCCGGTTCGCATTGGCCCCGAGGTCCGTCGGGCTTTGGAGGTCTGCCTTGGTCATTGTCGTCATCCTTGTTGGGGTTGAAAAGCTTTAACCGCGCGTTTTGCCGGCGCACGATGCGCTCAATCGGCCGGTGTCGTCCTGTTGCGCCATGGAACGAGCGCGATCGTTCCGAACACGCCGTCGCGGCGGATCAACGCGTGGAACAGCGCTGCTGCCATATGCAACAGCACGAGCGCAAAGAACGCGAAAGCCAGATAGTAGTGAGCGCCCCAGAGAAGCGTGTGTGCGCGGTCACTCTGCGGCAGCAACGCCGGAATTTGAATTCCGCCATACAGGACGACCGGATAGGCCGCAGCCCAAAGCATGCCGAGACCCAGCAACGGCATGACGATCATGAAGCCATAGAGGGCCAGGTGCGACAATCTCGCTCCCAACCTCATCGCCGGCGGAAGATCCGCCGGCAATGGCGGTGCGCCATAATGGAGCCGGAGTGCCAGCCTGATCACGACGAGGACCAGGAGCGTGAAACCGAGTGTCTTATGGATCAGGATAAGCGGCAGATATGTCGGCGCCACGCTGGACACCATGCCGACGCCGATGAACAACATGGCGATGATGCAAGCGGCCATCAGCCAGTGCAGGATCCGCTGGATGGGCGCGAAACGCCGGGGCGCGTTGTTCATGGCTTGGCCGCCTCGGTTCGCGGATAGTCGCCGGCTTCGGCCGCGCGCAAATCGTAGGACTTGCGGTAGACCGACGAGCGAGCGGCCGGGAATGGATCGTCCGACACCCGGATTCCGCGCGGCAGCACGGTCGGATCGAAGTTGATGTCGCGGCAGGGCCCATCCCGCTCCGGTTCGATCCGCTGCACGACGAGCGTTCCGACCTGCACTGTGCGGCGGTCCGCGGGCCAGGCCTTGCTTGGATCCGCAGTCGGATCGCCGGGATCAGCGACAGTCGTGACCATGGTCCAGCGTTGCGGTCCGGCAACCCGGACTCGCTCCGTTATCTCCCGCTCGAGAAAATCCGGGCCGCGCTTTTCCAGCTCGGATTGCGATATCGGAACGACCGCCGTTGCCGGCAGCAACGACCATCGGACCGCGTGCTCGGCACCGTTCGCATCCGTGAAGATGAAGCTGTTGAGCCCGTGGTAGGGCTCCTCCGCATAGCTGGCGGTCCACGGTGCCGTCTTGGCCCAGGACGCGAAGGTCGCGAATTCCGGATTTGCCCCAATGAACGTTTTCATTGCCTCCGGATCCTTCTTGCCGGATGCAATCAGCAGGTCGTGAAACGCCTGCGGCGTGGACACCGCAAAGAATGGCGGATTGATCAACGCCATGCGCCACTCTTCGCCGTCCGGCGCTGCG
The DNA here is from genome assembly GCF_000473125.1 of Bradyrhizobium genosp. SA-4 str. CB756. NCBI lineage: Bacteria > Pseudomonadati > Pseudomonadota > Alphaproteobacteria > Hyphomicrobiales > Nitrobacteraceae > Bradyrhizobium > Bradyrhizobium genosp. SA-4. The sequence continues at coordinate 4,374,553 of NZ_KI421499.1, forward strand.
ATCCGCAATCCCATGCCGCGCACACGCACGGTCGCGTCCACGGCATTCGGGTCAGCGGTGCCGAGATTGAAGCGGCCCAGCGCCGGATAGCTGCCTCGCTCGAACACCCTGGCGCGGGACAGTTCGGAGCCGTTTCCGTTCGCCTCGAAAACGCCAGTGAAGCAGATTCCCTTGGCATGATTTCGCCGGTGTCCGAGCGGCGCGCCACCTGGAGGCGTCAGCGCCGCGATCATCCGCTCCGGCGTCAGGCGCCCCGGCGAAAACCAACCTGCCGTGTAGGCGAACGCGGCAGCGCCGCCTCCGAGGACGGCCGCAATCAACACGAGCGAGCCGAGCCCCGAACGCGGCAGGTTACTTGACGAATTCATCATTTCTCCTTGCAACGCGCGAACCGGTCCACCACCGGCCACACGACCGTCCTGAAACGGCGCGGGTTTCTTGTAGCCGGCGGCCACAGCCGCGATCTTCTGAAATCCGCCGCCATTTTCGAGAAGGCACGCCCGGGGCTGGTCCGGTCCGCAACGAGGCGCGTCCGCAGCCCCCTTCGGGCCTTCTCGAAATAATTCGTGCGAATTGAAAATCACCCACCGGGCTCGAAAGACCCGACTTGTGCCGGCGCCTATGTCAGATGCTCTTCGCGCAAGGACAGCGGTTGATCGGGGATGATGAACGTGTCGCGCTGACGCCCTCGCGGAAGCTGGAATGCGATTGGGAACCGAATGAGCAAAGTGATCGTCATCACGGGAGCTTCAAACAGCATCGGACGAAACACCTGCAAGAAGCTGGCACAGGCTGGCCACACCGTCTACGTTTCCATGCGGGACACGGATCGCCGCGTAGAGCACGGCAGCGAGGAGGCCAGCCAACAGGGCATGGATATCCGAACCATTGCGCTCGACGTTGCTTCTGAAGCTTCCGTGAACTCGGCCATCGATGCCATCGTCGCCGAGAACAGCCGCCTCGACGTGATCGTGCACAATGCCCGGCAGGTCGTCTACGGACCGGCGGAGGCCTTTACGCCGGAACAGCTCGCCGAGCTCTACGACACCAACGTGCTGGGTGCGCAACGGCTCAATCGGGCCGCATTGCCACAGTTGCGCAAGCAGGGCCAGGGCCTGCTGATATGGGTCTCGTCGAGCAGCGCACGGGGCGGCTCTGTTCCATTCCTGGGGGCCTATGCTTCGTCAAAGGCTGCCCTGGATGCGCTGGCGCTCGGCTATGCCGGCGAGCTCGCGCGTTGGGGCATTGAGACGACGATCGTCGTTCCGAGCGCACTCGGGCCCGGTCACTACATCCGTTCCGGCAGGCCGCTGGACACCATGCGGGCCGAAGAATACGCGGATGGACCGACGGCCGACGTGAGCGAAATCGCGCTATCGGGCCTTGCGGAACTTCCGGCGAAAGATCAAACGCCGCAGGACGTTGCCGCCGCCATCGCCGATATTGTCGATATGCCGTTTGGTCAGCGACCGCTGCGCGTCCATGTCGGCCCCGACGACGACGGAGCCGCAGCCGTCGACGCCGTCGCCGAGAGCGTTCGTGCGGAACTGCTCCGGCGGATCGGACTGGAAGACATCCTCAAGCCCGCATCCCTCGGATAGGAGGGCTACCTCACAAATCAGGGATATCCGCGCACGAATGAGCGAGCAGTGCGGAGCCTCAAGGGCACGCGGCTCCTCGGAGCCCCGGACGAAAGTGATACGGCCCAATCCTTTACCCTGATATGGCCGGATGGTACTTTTGAAGCGCCACTACGTTCACGCGTCTTGGTGTGCTTCCAAGTCATAGAACGTAACGATCCGTGCGCTGGGTTGATATCTCGAATGGCCCCTCGCTGGCAAAGCAACGACATGACCGCCGCAGCTTGCCACTCCGAAGACGAGTCCGTCCGAGAGATCTTCCTCTTCGGGCCGTTTCGGCTCGACCCTTCACAGCGGCGGATTGAAAGAGACGGAAGCGCGCTCCAACTGTCCGGCCGGGCATTCGACATCCTGCTCGCGCTGGTGCGACAGGCCGGCAACGTCGTCAGCAAGGCGGATCTGATAGCCAAGACGTGGCCGGGTGCCGATGTCGAGGAAAACAGCTTGCGCGTCCATATCGCCGCACTGCGCAAGGCGCTCGGAGACGGCAACGGCGGCGTCAGATATTTGAGCACCGTCTCCGGACAGGGTTACTGCTTCGTCGCGGCAGTCTCACGCCCGGATCAGAGGCCGTCTGCACCAGCGAGTCCCGCTTACGTCCACAACCTGCCAGCGCATCCCAGACAGATGGTAGGACGCGAGCAAGCAATCAGGGACATCTCGGAAAAGCTGAGGGCCCAGCGCTTCGTCACGGTCGTCGGCCCGGGCGGCATCGGCAAGACCACGATCGTCGTTTCCGCGAGCCATGCGCTGCTCGCCGAATTCAACGGTCATGTCCACTTTGTCGGCCTCGGCGAGACGGAGGACGCCGCTCTGGTGCCCGCGATCGTCGCATCTTCATTCGGGCTGCATGCGCGATCGAATGACCCCACCTACAGCCTCGCGACATTCCTGCGCGACAGGCGCATGCTGCTCATTCTGGATTGCTGCGAGCATGTCATCGAAGCCGCCGCGGCGCTGGCCGAACGGCTCTACCAGGCCGCACCGGACCTGCACATCCTGGCAACGAGCCGGGAGTTGCTGCGCGTCGAGGGCGAGTTCACATACCGTCTCCCCCCGCTGCCGAGCCCGCCGGAGAGGGCCGTTCTGACGGCCGCGAACGCCCTCGCCTATCCTTCCGTGAAACTCTTCGTGGAGCGTGCGACCGCGGGAGGCGGCGAGTTCGCGCTGACGGATACAAACGCCTCCGATGTCGGCAACCTCTGCCGTCGACTCGACGGCATTCCGCTTGCCATCGAGCTCACCGCCGGTCATGCAAGCACATATGGCGCGAGAGCGATGGCGCAACTCCTCGACCAGCACCTCAATTTGCTGTGGGAGGGGCGACGCACCGCACTGCCCCGGCACCGGACTCTGCGCGCCACCATCGAATGGAGCTACAATCTTCTATCCGAACCGGAACGTGCGGTTCTCGGCCGGCTCTCGGTTTTCGTCGGCAGCACGACGCTGGACGCCGCGCGGTCGGTTGCCGCCGTCACGGAAGACGACGATACGATCCTGGCCATCATCGACAGCCTCGTTGCCAAGTCGATGCTTGCACTGAATACCGGCTCGCAACCGCCCCGCTACCGCCTTGCCGACTCGACCCGGGCATACGCGCAAGAGAAACTTGCCGCCGGCGGAGACGCCGGCGCGATCGCGCGACGTCACGCATGCTATTTTCTCGGTCTCCTCGAGAAAATCGGCGACAAATCGGACCGGGACCTTACGGTGGCGGTCGAGGAATTCGGCAACATACGTGCCGCATTGACGTGGTGCTTCTCGGATCAGGGCGACCGCAGGGTCGGCGTAGCCCTCGCTGCAGCATCGATACCGCTGTTCTTCAAGCTGTCGCTTCTGGCGGAGTGCGAACTCTGGGTGACCCGCGCGATCGATGCGTTCGACCAGACGAATGGAAGCATCAGGCACGGTCTCGCACTTCATACGGCGCTGGGGGCCGCCCGCGTGCTCACAGGGCAGCTGGACGAGCTCGCTGCAAATCACCTCAACCGGGCACTCAAGCTGACAGAGGAGTTCGGCGACATAGCTGGGCAAATCCGTTTGATCGACCAGTTGCACCTGCTGCAATTATTCGCCGGCAAATACGATGACGCATTGGGCACCGCCCAGCGCGGCGAAGCGATTGCTCTCGCCAGCAACGATTCCATTGCGGTGGCGCGCATGCGCCTGTTGCTCGGCGTCTCCTGCCAGTATCTGGGCAAGTTTGGCGCCTCCCGCTCATACCTCGAAGCGGCGCTGCTGCAGCCGGGCTTGGAGGAGCAGTACCATGGCCGCCTCACGCTGGAGTATCCCAAACGCGCTCAGATCAGCCTTGCCCGCGTCCTTTGGCTGCAGGGCTATCCCGATCAGGCGGCGCAAGTGGTGCGCCGAGCCATCTCGGACGTCATCGCAGCAAATCACCCGATCATGTTCTGCCGCGCCCTGCCATGGGCATTCGGCGTCTTCTTCTGGAATGGCGACTTGGAGGATTGCGAAGACCATGTCGACAGGTTCATCGCGGAGGCTCGAAGGTACAACCTCGCCATCCTCCAGATGGTCGGCGAGGCCATGAAGGGAATTACGCTGCTGGCGCGGAACGAGACCGGTACCGGGCTCGCCATGCTGAGAGGCGCGATAGAGCAGCTGCAGAGCAAGAGCTTCGGTGCGGTGGTGGGGCTTCGCATGCCCCTTGCCGAGGGCCTAGCCGCGGCAGGTCAGAGTGAGCAAGCGCTCGACACCATCGACCAGGCGATTGCCCAGGCCCGCCACCGCAACTTCATGATGGACATGCCGGACATGTTGCGCACAAGAGCCGAAGTGCTGATGCAGCTGGGCGATCCGGATCTTGCGCAAGCGGAGCTGAGCCTCGTGCAGGCGCTCGACCTCGCCCGCGATCAGGAGGCACCGGGCTATGAGCTTCGCGCGGCGATCGCGCTTGCAAGGCTGTGGCAAGGACACCGTCGCGACCAGGAGGCGCACGACATGCTTGCGCCCGTCTATCGGCGATTTACCGAGGGCTTCCACACGCGTAGCCTCGTGACGGCAAGGGGCTTGCTTGCCGAGCTGAGCCCTGCGTGCTCGTTTGCGGCCAAATGACCGCCTCCGCCGTGCAATCGCGATAGAGAGGGGCCGTCTCGAACGACGCGTGCGAACCGCCGATCCATGCTGCGCTGGCAATGAGACGTCGGCGCGCGGCACAGGCGGCGTCACGGGCGAAATTGCGGAACGTTCCAGAGCACGGGGATGCGGCGCTTATGGAGGCCGCACAGGCACCCGATTGATGAAATCGGATGCCGTTCCCCGGGGCATCCGCCGCCTACGATCCGACCTTGGTTATCATGGCGCGCGCGTCGCGCAGGTCCGCCGTCTCGAAACCTTCGGTGAACTTGCCGTAGGCTGCGGCGAGAACATGGCGCGCCTCGACCGCATGTCCTTCGCTCATCCGCAATCGTGCCACACTGATCGCAATCCTCAGCTCCCAGAACAAGGCGCCCTGGCTCCGTGCCACCTCGAACGCCCTGTCGAAGGCCTGCCCTGCGGCGATCGTCGAGCGATGCTCGCCGGGGAGCAGGAGCAATTCGCCCTTGATGCGCCAGAGCTCGGCGACATACCACCCCTCGTCCCTCGCCTCGCAACGCGCGAGCGTCTCGTCGGCGACCGCAAGCCCTTGCAACACCTCGCCGGCCCCTCCGAGACATGCCGCAAGCTCGCCGAGAGGAAGCAGAAAGCGCGGCAGGAAGCGCGCCTCGCCCGCGAGTTCGAGCGCTTTGCGTAGCAGCGGCAACCCGGTCGCAAGGTCACCCCGGCGCGCGATCAGCAGGCCCCTGAAGGCGCGCGCCCATACGTTCCATAGGCGGATCGGATGCCGCTCGGTATGCTCGAGCAGCATCGTGCAATAGCGTTCAGCCGCATCGAGATCACCCGCCAGGAACGTGATCGGGCAGGCCCCCTGCCCGAGGACGCTGCAAAAAGTGAGGGCGTGACCACTGGTCCGGCCTTCCTCCACGTTGTGCTCGACGACGCTCAAGGCCTGGTCCGCAAGGCCGAGCAACCACAGGATCCGCGCCTGAAAGTAGCGCGACGAGACCCGCAGGTCGAAGCGGAAACGAATGACCTGGGGCCTTGCCGCGAGGTCCCCAAGGCGCGACAGAGTTCGTCCGATGTGGTGATACGCCAGCCGCTGATCGCCGAGAAAGTGCAGCGTGGTCGCAAGAAGCCGATCAGCCATCATCCGGTCGACGGGATTGCCGGAATCGGCAACGAGATCCGCGAAACGATGCGCAAATTCGAGCGCCCTGCGGAATTCGCCGTTGTTGAACTGATCGATGCAGAGTCCCCAAAGCGCGCGCAGTCGGTAATCCCTGTCACCGAGCTGCTCGGCAAGCTGAAGGGTTGCGGCCCAGGCCGGGCCGGCCTCCCTCGCCCTGCCTACACCATACATCAGCGACCAACCGCGTGCGGCCGACAGTTGCATCCGAAGCCGCGGCGAGTCCGCGGCCGCCGGATCGAGCCGCGCGAGGGCAAGTTCGGTCCGTTCGCGACATTCAGCAAGGAGCGACAATTGTACCCATAGCGGAACCGCGGCGGCCGTCAGAGCCGCCCCGACCTGCGAGTCTCCGTCGGGCGAGAAGGCCCAATCGAGGCTCGTTCGCACGTTGTCGGTGTGTCGGCCATAGATGGTGAGCCACTCCGCCTGCGGCCTCACTTCGCTGTCGGCTTCGGCGCCGGCAAAGACTCCGGAATAGTAGTTCGCCTGGCGGCCCGCTGCGCCGGGATATTCTCCGGCGGCGCGCAGCTTCTCCAAGGCATAGGCGCGCGTAGTATCCAGCAGGCGATAGTGTGGGCTGTCACCGCGAATATCCGCGAGAACGAGCGACTTTGCCACCAGCCTGGCGAGCTGTCCGGTCACGTCGCCGATGCCCTCGCCGGCGACGGCGATGACTGCGTCGAGCTGGAATTCGCCGGCGAATATGCCGAGCTGCCGGAGCAGCCACGCCTCGTCTTCCGGCAAGAGGTCATAGCTCCAGTCGAGCGTTGCACGAAGGGTTTGCTGCCTCGGCAATGCCGTGCGCCGGCCGGTGGTCAGAAATTTGAACCTGTCATCGAGGAGCGCCGCGATCTTCGGCGGGCTGAGCATGACTGCACGCGCCGCCGCAAACTCGATCGCAAGCGGAATGCCATCAAGCCGCCGGCAGATCGCGGCGATGGCGCCGATGTTCTTCTCGTCAGGTGCAAAGCTCGAGCCCAGCGCCTTCGCTCTGCTCGTAAATAATTCCACCGCGCTGTACGCGGATGCGCCAGCGGGCTCTTGCCATGCTTCAGGCGGCACGCCCAAAGGAGGCACGCGATAGACATACTCGCCCTCGATGCGCAGCGCCTCCCGGCTCGTCGCGAGGATGATCGTCCCCGAACAACGGCTGACAACCAGCTCGGCCACCTGCGCCACGGCGTCGATGACATGTTCGCAATTGTCGAGGATGAGAAACAAGGGCCGAGAGCCGATCGCACGCGCGATCGCATCCGGCGAAATCTCCTCGCCCTCGAGCTTGGTGCCAAGCACGCCGGCGACGGCCGAACAGACAAGCCTGGGGTCCGACAGCGAAGCCAGTTCGACCAGTAGTCGGTCAGCCGCGAAACCGGGCGGCGGCGTTCTGGCGGCCTCCAGCGCCAGTGCCGTCTTTCCGATTCCACCGGGGCCGACCAGGCTCACCACACGGTAGGCCGACAGCAGCCGCCACAAATGCGCGATCGCGGCGGTCCGGCCGATCAGATCGAATGATGGGCTGGGGATGTTGATCGATGGCGGCAGCCCGGTTGCGGCAGAATGTAGCGGCATATCCAAATGCCGGATCCGCCACGCGCCGAGCAAACGATACCCGCGGCCAACAGTGGTTGACAGCATGTCGCGGTCAGCACCGAGGGCCTTTCGGATCGCGGCGATATGCACACGAAGTGCACTCTCCTCGACAAAGACGCCCCGCCAGACGCGCTCTGTCAGATCGTTCTTGGTGACGAGCTGGCCCTGTGCCTGAACCAATTCCGCAAGAATCTCAAAGGCGCGCCCCCCCAAAGGAATGAGTTCTCCGGCCGAGCGCAATTCGCGTCTGGCAAGATCGATTTCCCATTCCGCGCAAATATAGACGGGACGCTGGCCTGGCTCAGCCATGATTTGGACAGCCCCAAGCGGTTGCATCATTTTCTATCCAGCTTACCACCAACCCTTTCGAAAGACAGAGGTCGCCGTGCGGCGTAGCCGCCGGCCCCTGTCCTGCAATGCGCGCTGTTCAGCAGCCGCGGCAGATTGATCCTTCCAGCATTTTTTCGAGCCGGGCGTCATCCTTGTCGATGGTCGGGTCTGTGCCGAGCATCGGCCCCTTCATCGCGTGACCGCCAGTCTCCGACGAGGGAAGTGCGGTGCCCAGGGAGTTCGTTCCGGGCGTGGCGGCACTCGTACCGAGCGCACCGCCGCTCTCCATCGACATATGCGATCCCATGCCGCCGCGAGCGAACGCGGCGCCCGACAGTGCAACGCTGGCAAGGATACAAATTGCAGCAAATGATCTCATTGCTCACACTCCAGATGTTCAAACGATCCGCCTCCCAGAAACGGATAGCGGGAGCATTTGGCCACGCACAATCGCGCGAGAATTCTGACAACGCTGACAGACTCATCCCGCAAGAGTGATGCCGATTCGCCGGGACTTTCCGCACCGACGACCTACATGACTCTCATCAAAACAATCTTCGGAAACGCCACCAGCCGAGCAGCGATCATCGCCAAGCGTCTCCCTGCACACGACAAGCAATGGAGATTCGCTATGAGTACATTCAAGATCCTGATCGCCGCCGCGCTGATCTCAACAGCAACAATTTCGTCCGCGTCCGCGTCCTGGTCCTTCGCCGATCAGGAGCCGGCCGCCTTTTCATCAATGTATCCCGATCGCGACGTGCTGAACGGTGGCGCGCTGACGCCCGCCGGGCGAATGGGCCTCGAGCGGCCGGGCGGTGCCGCGCCCGTATTCGGCGCGGGTCACTTTCACAGCCGCGACTGGCATCGATGACGAAACAACGTGCTTGATCGCGTCGTGCCAACCATCGCGACGATTTCGTGCAAAGACGAAAATGTTCGTTCGATCAACACTGCGGGTCCGACAAACGCATGCACATGTCCCGTGAGCGGGCCGAGGCGTTCCCGGCATCGCTTTCTCAAGGAGATGTTCGATGACTACACTGAAGCTCTTGTCAGCCGGATTCGTGGTCGCAGCCATGATTGCCTCCCCCGCGATGGCTCGCGAAGGTAACGCGAAGCGTACCAATGCCGACGCCTATGCGTCGGCTCAGCGCGTCCCGGTTTCCTCCAAGCGCGGCTGCGTCCGTGCTCCCGACGTCGGCGCGTACGCAAGCGCCCCCTGGCGCCGGCCGCCGTGCGAGCCCACGTCGGGCTACTGAGCTCGCAGACCGGAGCAAATTCGGTCAAGGAAAGACGGCGGCTCTCGATCGAGCCGCCGTTCTTGCGAAGCGTGCGTTCTCTCGAAGTATTCGTGCTCCGGAGGTCTTGCACGAACAATTCCGAGCGATGTGCGTAAATGATGTTCCATTGATAGTATCGGGGTTCTTCCGATCCACTCTCATCGTGATACACGCCGCGCCGCGGTCACGAATTCGTGTATCGAACGCGCGCGCATCGGGTGCGAGCATCGACGATGAACGAGGTGCCGGCGACTGAGCGGGCCTTCTTGACACGCCGGCGACCTCCCCTGTACGACGCTTTAAGCGCATTCACGCTTTCAAATTCTTACCAAGGGTCGGTGATCTCAAGGGCGGGCTCGTGACCTCCCGGATCACAGCGGTGAAGTTGATGCACGGACCCCTTATGTCTTCGCCGGTTGATCGCATCTACTCCTTCGGACGTTGGCTGATCGATTGTCAGCGAAGAGAGCTGCGATACAACGACGTCACGGTACCGATCGGAAGCCGCGCATTCGAAATTCTCGAGAAGCTGGTCGGCTCAGCCGGTCTCCTGGTCACCAAGGACGATTTGATCGGGAGCATCTGGTCGGGCCTGACCGTCGAAGACAACTCGCTTCAGGTTCATATTTCGGCGGTTCGCAAGGCGCTCGGCGAGGATCGCAATCTCCTCAAGACGGTTTCGGGACGCGGTTATACGCTCGCGGGAGCTTGGCGAAGCGGGCCTTTGGATCACCCTGCAGCCGCACCTGTCACGGTGCCGGCCGACGCGACCTTTTCCAACAACTTGCCTAGCATCCGCGCGCCTCTGATCGGTCGTGAGGGCTCTCTGAGCCAATTGGCCGAATTGTTGTCCGCGTATCGGGCCGTGACCCTCGTCGGCCCCGGCGGCATCGGAAAGACCAAGTTGGCAATCGAGCTCGCGCGCAGCGTCGCGGCCTCTTTCCACGATTCTGTGACTCTGGTCGAGCTCGCGACCCTACAGGATGCGTCCCTTGTCGCATCGGCGACCGCCCGCGCACTCAAGCTGGCCTCGAATGACAAGGACGTTTCGGCCACAAGCATAGCGCAGGCCATCGGGACGCGCCGGCTGCTTCTCGTCCTGGACAATTGCGAGCATGTGATCGAAACCGCCGCGCAGATCGCGAGTGCCGTGCTTCGTTATTGTCCAAACGTCACCGTGCTTGCAACCAGCCGCGAAGGTCTCCGCATCGACGGCGAATATGTTGCGGCCGTTCCACCGCTGTCGGTCCCCGATCCCGAGCTGCACGATGCAGATCTGCTGCTCCAGGAAAGCGCCGTGGAGCTGTTCGTCACGCGAATGCGGGCGCTACGTGCCAGCTTCGTTGCGAGTGCGCAGGAGCTTCAGAAAATAGCCGCCATCTGTCGTCGGCTTGACGGCATTCCGCTCGCATTGGAGTTTGCCGCAGCCCGGGCCGCTAATCTCGGCGTGGACACCGTGTTGCTCCGGCTGGACAAGCGCTTCGAGCTCCTGAACGGCGGCCGCCGCGACCAATTGCCGCGACACCAGACCCTGCGCGCGACATTGGACTGGAGCTATGACCTGTTGTCGCCGGCAGAGCAGAACCTGCTTTGCAGGCTCGCCGTGTTTCCGGCCGGATTCACGCTCGATGCGGCCATCGCGATGATGGACGGCTCGTTGTCGCGCTCGGACGTCATCGAGACCCTGTTCAATCTGGTTGGGAAATCGCTTGTGTCGCTGGACCCCTCCTTCGAGGGTCGATGGCGTTTGCTGGAGAGCACTCGTGCCTATGCACTGGAGAAGCTGGCGGACGCCGGCCTCGTCGAGCAGGCTGCCCGACGGCATGCAGCCTTTCTCAGGCAGATCATCGCGCCACTCGGCGACACCTCTCCCGCTCCCGACGACATCTCCCGTTTTGCCCAGGAAATCGGAAACGTGCATGCGGCGCTCGATTGGGCGTTCTCGCCCGATGGGGATGCCGCGCTCGGCATCGAGCTGACCGCCGGCTTCGTCCCGGTATGGATGCAATTGCTGTCCTTCGTGGAATGCTCGACACGGATCGAGCGCGCCCTTGCGAATTTCAGTCCCGAGTTCGCCTGCGTTCCGAAGCTCAAGGCGCAGCTCTATGTCGCCCTCGGATTCGCACTTCTGAACACGACGGGATCGGCAGATCGCATGAAGGCGGCGCTGAGCATCGGCCTTGGGCTCGCCGAGGAATTGTCCGACCTCGAGCTTCAGCTCAAGGCGGTCTGGACGTTGTGGAGCTACAATCTCAATTCGGGCCAATATGCCGCGGCCAAGGAGGTCGGCGAACGCTACCTCGAGATCGCACTGCGCACTGGAAATCCTGCCAACGAGACGGTCGGCCGCCGCCTGATCGGCGCCGCCACGCATTTCTTCGGCGCGCAGGAGGATGCACGGCGCGAGCTGACCCTGTCGCTGGACCATGCGGCTCACGGATTGGACGGCGGCGCAAACCAGATGTGGTTTCTGCTGAACCAGAGCGTTCTGGCCAAGGCCATGCTCGCCCGGGTGCTACTGTTGCAGGGAAAGATCGCCCAGAGCAGATCCCTTGCCGCCGAGTGCCTCCAGGACGCCGAGCGCGAGAAGGACAAGCTTTCGATCGCCTACGCGCTTCGGAATGCCGTCTGCCCGATCGCACTGATGACGCATGACCTCGCTGCTGCCGATCAGGCGATATCCTCCCTCCTCGAGCTCGTCACGCGCGAGGGAATAGCTTTCTGGACCAGCTGGACGTCCTGCCTGAAAGGACAATTGCTGGTTCTGCAGGGCAAGCATGACGACGGAATAGCGCTGCTGCGCAATGGTCTGAAAGCGCGCACCGAGAACGGATGGTTGATGCGCAACCCCGAGTTTCTCGGATCGCTCGCCGAAGGCCTGCTCGCGAGCGGCACGCCTGCGCAGGCCTTGGCCGCGGTGGAAGAGGCCTTGTCCATGTCGCGGCAAGGCCGGCAATTGTGGTGCCTTGCGGACCTGTTGCGGATCAAGGGTGAGGTTCTCCTGGCCAATGACCCATCCGATCTGTCCCGATCGGAACTGCTGTTCGCCGAGGGACTATCCGTCGCCAGAGAGCAGCAATGCCGCTTCTACGAGCTGAAGGTTGCGGCGGCATGGGCAAGGATCATGGCGGGATCGAACCGTCAGGGGACCGCACTTGATCTTGTCGGACCGCTCAGCGCTCTGTTCGATCACGAAATCGATCTTCCCGCACTCGCCTTCGCCCGCGCTCTGGCTGAGATACCTGGCATCTCGCCTTCGACATGCGACGGCGACAGGCCGGCGTCTTGCACCTGCCACTAGGGTGACGCAATGAGACGAAGGTCCGGCGGCTTTGCCTCAGCATCCCGGCGGCAGGATCGGCGACACGCCGGGTGTCGGCGCCGCGCCTGAAGCGTTGGCCGGCAACACCGTCGCGGGCGACGCCAGATTCATCGAGACGCCTTCCATGCAAGCCGAGCTGTTCGGGCTGGGCACGACAGCAGCATTCGGGTCTATGCCCGTGCCACCGGCGCTGCTGGTGTCCGCCACGATCGTGCCGGGCGCGGGGCCAGCCGGCACCTGCGGAATCGAAAGCGGCAGAGACGAAGCGCTTGCCACCTGCCCTCCCGGCGTTGAGCTGCATGCCACCGTCGCACCTGTTCCCGCCGGCGCAGTCGCGGAGATTGTCCCAATGGAGCTGCTGTTCTGTCCTATGACCGGCAGGATCGGGGCCGCGATGCCTGATGTCGGAAGTCCTGTGGACGATATAGTCGGGGTCGCCGGCACCGGCGCCGGCGATGTCGACAACGGCGCGCACGTGACCACCGTCCCCGGCGTCGTAGGATCCGAGGCGAGCGGAACGGGCGCCAGCGTCGTATCCGGATCGCCCGGCACGGTGCTCGCGGAAAACGGCCCTGGACTGTTGAGCGGCGAGATCACGACCGCGCCCGGCACCGTCGGCAGATCCATTGCCGTAGTGCCGGTCGTTGCGACCTGTGCCTGAGCGGGAGAACCGCCGAGCAGGAGAGCCATCGCCATCGCGAACACGATCCGCATCATCTTTCCTGTCCCTAACTCGTTTCGGTCTTGCGAACGCTCACTTTGCTGCCCTCCGCCAGATTGACCGCAGGATTGAGCACGACCTGATCGCCGGGCTGCACGCCGTCGCGCACTTCCACCGTGGTGCCGAAATCCCTGGAGATCGAAACCTGTTGAAAATGAACCGTGCCGTTCCGCACGACCACGACATGAAGACCATTCTGGTCGAAGACGAGCGCGTCGGATGGGATCGTCATCGACGGCGTCCTGCGCGGAATCGACAGCTCGACCGTGCAGTAGATGCCCGGGCTAAGCAAACCATCGGGATTGGGGACGTCGATCTCGGTCAGCAGTGTCCGGCTTCCCGGCTGCAGCGCGGTTGCGATCCGCGTGACCTTGCCTGCAAACGTCCGCCCCGGAATCTCGGGCACGCGAATGTCCGCATCGACGCCCGGGCCAACTCCGAAAGCCTCGTCCTGCGGCACGAAGACCTGGGTTCGGATCACGTTGGAATGCATCAGCGTGAACATGAACGTCGATCCGGCCTGCACCAGGCTGCCATTGTCCACGTTGCGCTGGGTGACGACGCCGTCGAACGGCGCCACCACACGCTGATAAGCCTTCTCCTGCTCCAGGACACGGATCTGCGCTTGCTGCGCCGTGATGTTCGACTGGGCGACACCCACCGCACCCTGCTGCGCGCGCAGGGTGAGACGATCATTGTCGCCCTGTTGTGCCGTCAGCCAGCCTTGCTTGACGAGATTGCTGTCGCGCGAATTGGTGACATCGGCGAGCTCCCGGCTCGCCTGCGCCTGCTGAAGTGCGGCCTGGTCCTGGGCAAGCGTCGCCTGCGCCTGCGCGATCTGCTGGTCGAGCTCGGGCGCGGTGATTTCCGCGAGGAGATCACCCTTTTTGACCCGGTCGCCGATGTCGACATAGCGCTTCTCGATATAGCCGCTGGTCCGCGCGAAGATATTGGCCGCCTCGAACGCCGTCGTCGTCGCCGGCAAGGTGACCTTCATGAGGTCGCCGCTGGGCCGGACCGTCGCGACCCGAACCTCGGGAACGTTGGTTCGAATCTGCTCGGCCATCGCGGCAACGTCACGCGCGGCCTCATAATGCCGCCAGCCGCCAATGCCGAGACCGCCCGCAAGCAGCAGGAGTGCGCTGCCTCCAAGCAGCGCGCCGCCGTAACGGCGTCCGGATCGTTCGCCCTTGCCAGGCAGCTCCACGATCCGCAGGCTTTCCGCCCCGGGGCGATCTTTCGCCTCCTCGTCATTAGTCCTTGCGCGAACATCGCTCATTCCGGTTGCTCCTCGAATACGCCGTGGCGAGGCTTGCCGTCGTTGCCTTTGCGCAGCATCGCAAAGAGATAGGGCACGATCAGCAAGGTGGTCGGGGTCGCAAACAGCAATCCCCCGATGACCGCCCGCGCAAGTGCGGCATTCTGCTCTTCGCCCGGCCCACCAATCGCCATCGGGATCATGCCCACGATCATCGCCGCCGCGGTCATCAGCACGGGCCGGATCCTCGTCCGGCCAGCGCTCAGCGCCGCCTGGAACGCGGAGTGTCCCTTCAACTGCTCGTCCCGCGCGAAGGTCACGAGCAGGATGGAATTTGCGGAAGCAACGCCGATCGCCATGATCGCTCCCATCAGCGATGGCACGTTCAACGTCGTCCCGGTGATGAACAGCATCGTCACGATGCCGCAGAACGTCGCCGGCAGCGCCAGGATGACGACGAAGGGATCGCCGAAATTCTGGTAGTTCACGACCATCAGCAGATAGACGAGGATGGCCGCGAACAACAGTCCGATCCCGAGATCCCGGAACGACTGATGCATGCTCTGGATCTGCCCCAGAACCTGGATCGAATTGCCCGGCTGCAACTGCTTCTGCAGGGTGGACGTCACCTTCTCGATGTCAGCCGCAACGCTGCCGAGATCGCGCCCCTGCACGCTCGCATAGACATCATACACCGGCTGGACGTTGGCCTGGTTCGAATTGGTGGGAACGGTCCCGCGCTTGAACGTCGCGACATTGCTGAGGAGGCCGGGCACCGTCTGCCCGCTTGCGGCAAGCGAGGCCGACACCGGCGTGTTGCCCAGGGCGTTCAGCGAGTTGGCCCTGTATTCGGGTGTCTGCACCGCCAGGTAGTATGGAATTCCCGACGTCGGATCCGTCCAGAAATTAGGTGACACCTGCGCGGACGAACTGAGGCTGACATTGATATTGGTCGCCACCGTGCTGGCATTGAGGCCAAGCTGCGCGGCGCGGGTGCGGTCGATGTCGGCATAGAACGCGGGAGCATCGACCTCCTGCTGCAGATGCGCATCGACGACACCGGGAATCGCCGCGAGACTCTTCTGCAGCTCCTTGGCCACCGCCAGGTTGTTGCTACCGTAACCGACGGTGCGGACATCGATCTGCGCCGGAAGGCCGAAATTCAGGATTTGCGTCACGATGTCCGCGGCCTGGAAATAGAAGGTGTCCTCCGGAAACGCCGATGGCAGCACCTGCCGCAGCTTCTTGATGTAGTCCGCTGTCGGCTTGTGGCCGTCCTTCAGCGACACGAGGATGGTGCCGTCGTTCACCCCGATCGTCGATCCGTCAGTGAATGCGAGATTGTAGGCGCGCGCCGGGAGGCCGATATTGTCCACGATCAGCGCCCGGTCCTTGTCCGGAATGACTTCGCGGATCTTGTCCTCGACTGCCTGGAAAATGGCCTCCGTCCGCTCGATGCGGGTGCCAGCGGGCGCGCGAACGTGGAGCTGGATCTGGCCGCCGTCGATCAGGGGATAAAAGTCCCGCCCGACATAGACGAACATGGTCGCTCCGAGTGCCAACACCGCTACGGCGACGACGGGGACGATGACCCGATGCCGCAGCAGCGCCAGCAGGAGATTGGAATAGCCATTGCGCAGGCGTTCGAACCCGCGCTCGAACGCGGCAGAGGCGCGCGCAAAGATACTCGACGGGCGATCGCCCTCGCCGTGACGCCGCTCGCCCTTCAGCAGCAGGCCGATCGTGATCGGCGTGAGCGTCCGCGACAGTCCGTATGACGCCAGCATCGCGAACACGACCGCGAGGCCCAGCGGCGTGAATAGATATTTGGCCGGCCCTTCCAGAAACACGACCGAGGTGAACACGCAACTGATCGCGAGCGTCGAGACCAGCGTCGGCACCGCGATTTCAGCAGCGCCGTGCAGGGTCGCATCCGGCAGCGGCATGCCTTCCTCGGTCCAGAGCCGGTGGGTGTTCTCGATCGTCACCGTCGAATCGTCGACGAGGATGCCGACCGCGAGGGCAAGCCCGCCGAGCGTCATCGTGTTGAGGGTCTCGCCGAGAAAATACAGAACGATCAGCGAGGACAGCATCGCCAGCGGGATCGAGATCAGGACGACCAGCGTCGATCGCCACGACCCCAGGAACACCAGGATCATCAGCGCCGTGAGGCCCGCCGCAATCGCCCCTTCGCGCAGAACACCATTGACCGAATGGGTGACGAATATCGACTGGTCGAATAGCTCGTTGATCTTCATCCCCGCCGGAGCCGCCGCGCGGATCGACGCCAGCGCCGCCTTCACGCCATTGACGACGGCAAGCGTGGAGGCATTTCCGTTCTTGATGACGCTGAGCAGGACGGCGCGATGGCCGTCCTCGCGGACGATGTTCTGCTGGACCTGGGCGCCGTCGCGGACCTGGGCGACGTCCTTCAGGAAGATCGTCGCGCCGTTCGCGAACTTGACCGGAATCATGTTGAGATCGTGGATCGTGGCCGGCGTCGCGTTGGTGCGAACGGTGTACTGGGTGTCGCCGATCTTGGTCGTGCCGGTCGGCAGCGTCAGGTTCTGGGTGTTCACCGCGTTGACGATGTCGAGCGGCGTCAGTCCCCGCGACAAGAGCTTGTTCGGATCGATGTCGACCATGATCTGGCGGTATTTGCCGCCGGCCGGCGTGGGCAAGGTCACACCCGGCACGGGCGCCAGTTGCTGGCGGACCCGGTAGATGCCGAAATCGTAGAGCTGCTGCTCGTTCAGGCTGTTCGACTCGAGGCTGAGCTGGAGCACCGGCACGCTCGAGGCATTGAACTGCACGATGATCGGCGGCTGGATGCCGGGTGGCATCAGGGCGCGGATGGCGTTCGTCGCGGAGACGATCTGCGAGATCGCGAGATCGAGATTGACGTCCGGCTGGAAATAGATTCTCTGAACCGACAGACCGTTGAGGGTCTGCGCCTCGATATTCTTGATCCCGCTGACATTGGCACTGATCGAATATTGGCTGTAGGTGCTGACGCGCTGCTCCATCTCCGGGGTCGAAAGCCCAGTATAGCTCCAGATCACCGTGACGACCGGGATCGGGATCTCCGGGAAAACATCGGTTGGCATCGACCGGATCGCGATGCCGCCGAGAAACAGGATCAGGGCCGCAAGCACATAGAATGTGTGCGGAAGCCGCAGCGCGAAACGAACAATTCCCATGGTGGTCTGCCTGGAGCAAATGACGCGAGATCGTCGGACAGGTGAGGACGGTCGGACCTCCGTTCAAATGAAAAGGAATTCAGACGCTGCATACGGCAGCGCGTGATGCCTCCTGCGCGGCGAGCACGACGGCGCGCTTGACCTTGGCGAACGCGCGATTTTCGATCTGTCGAACGCGTTCACTGGAGATGGACAATTCGCGGGCGAGCTGATCGCGCGTGACAGGACATTCCGTCAACCGCCGCGCTTCGAAGACACGGCGTTCCCGCGCAGCAAGCCCGCCCAACGCGGCACGCAAGGCCTTGGTGCGCCGCTCCGTCTGCTCGTGATCGACGAGCACCGTCTCGGCGTCGACCGCCTCATCGACCAGAAGGGCCTCCAACTCGGTTCCATTGTCCTCGCTGCCGACGCGCGCGTTCAGCGACATGTCGCCATTGAGCCGCACGTCCATCTCGATCACCTCTCGCGCCGTCACCTCCAGCTTCCCGGCGATCAACTCGGCGACGTCAGGCGTAAGCCCAGTCATTGCACTGCCGGTGGCCTTCCTGATCTCGCTGCGGAGTTTGAAGAACAGCTTCTTCTGCGCGGCCGTCGTTCCGATCTTCACGAGGGACCATGACCGCAGGATGTATTCGTGAATGGCGGCCTTGATCCACCAGATCGCGTAGGTCGAAAAGCGGGCGCCGCGGCCGGGTTCGAAGCGAGACGCTGCGATCACGAGACCTAAATTCGCTTCGGCGATCAGATCGACCAGCGGGAGGCCATATCCCTGATAGCCGCGCGCCAGCTTGGCGGCGAGCCGAAGATGGCTGGTGACGAGTGCATCCGCTGCGCCGCGGTCCCGCGTTTCCTGCCAGCTACGCGCCAGCTGCTGCTCCTGCCCCGGCTCAAGCAGGTCGAAGCGCCTGATGGCCGCAGAATAGGCGCTGAGGAACGGCGTCAACATCGATGCGCCCGGCACGGTGACCGGATCGCGCCTTGCAATTTCGTGGCTAGTCTGCATTCGTCACTCCCACACTCAAATCCGGCTGACCATTCGTGAAAGCATCGCGCTTCATTTGGCTCATCCCATCTGGCTGGCGCCTGCATGCAGCGCCGTCCGCGACCCGGCGGGTGGCGGATTTGGCCGCTCCTCGGGTCCAGGCAAGGATCTCGACACGCCCTCCGGGCGCCGGACCGATGATCAGCCGGAAGCCATGCAGCTTGACGATGGCAGCCACCAGGCTCAGCCCTAATCCGACGCCCGGTGTATTGCGCATCCTGTCGGACCGGTAGAAGCGCCGCAGCACTGCCTCGCGCTCCTGCTCGCTGATGCCGGGGCCGCTATCGCTCACGCTTACGAGCGCGGTGTCGTCCTCCGCTTCCAGGGCGAGCTCCACCCGTCCGCCTGACGACGTGAACTTGATGGCATTGTCGACGAGGTTAGCGACCGCCTCGAAAAGCAGGTCGCGGTCACCCCACACCCGCACATTGCGCTCGATCACGACACCGAGCCCAATGCGCTTGTCCTCGGCGATGGGCTCGTAGACGTCGAGAACCTCCCGCAATATCTCGTCGAGCGCCACGTCGCCGAAGCCGGCCGTGCGGCGATTGTTCTCGATCTCGGTCAGGCGCAGCAGGGCCGTGACGATCGCCAGCGACTGGTCGATGCCGGCGATGGCGTTATCCGTAACCTCCTGGAGCTCCTCCAGCGTTGCCGCATGCGTTCGCCCGCGCTCCAGCGCCAGGCGGACGCGCGTGAGCGGAGTTCGGAGATCATGGGCGATATCGTTGCCGACGCTGGCAAGCGCAGAGATCATCGTCTCCATCTCGTCGAGCATGCCGTTGACGATCCCGGCCAACCGCGCAAAGGAATCGTCGGTATCGCCCTCCGGAAGCCGCTCGCGCAGCTCGCCAGCCACAATGCGCTGGACCCGCTGGTTGACCTCCTCGACGCGCCTCTGAGCGCGAAGGCTCAGCCACGCACCGGCGAGCAGGCAGAGGCTGAAGGCCGGCAGCAGACCCAGGGCTAGGGCCTCGCCCACCACGCTCGATATCTCGCGCGTTTCATCGACGTTCCGGCCCATCACCACGACATCACCGCCCTCGAGACGCGTGCCGACCGCCCTGACGACTGGAACGTGCAGCACCGGCTGTTCGAACAGATCGAGCCGCACGCCCTGTACCGCTCCGTCGAGCCGGAGCCCGCGCGGCACACGATCGATGTTGCCGGCAAGGCGGGCGCCGGCAGCGTCGAACAGTCCTGCGTACTGCACGCCCCTGGAATCCTGCGCGAGATGATCCGCGATGGCGTCGATGCGTCGCGCCGGTGGCAGGTCGGCCATGAAGTGGATCTGCCTGGTGATCATGCGATCGGATCGCGCGACCAGATAGTCGTCGAGCTTGAAGTAGACAAATGCAAACAGGGCGACCACGAACAACCCGAAGGCGGCCGCCACAGCCAGCGCCCAAAGGAACGTGGCGGAGCGGATCAACTGAATCTGGTGCATCGCCCGCCCCTATTGCCGCGAGCGCAGGACGAAGCCGGAGCCGCGCACATTGTGGATGAGCTGTACTTCTCCGGGGCCATCGACCTTGTGGCGAAGGCGGCCCATATGCACGTCGATCAGGTTCGTGGTCGCCGGCACGAACTTGTAGTTCCAGACTTCCTCGAGCAGCATCGCGCGCGTCAGCAATTGGTCGTTCCGGCGCATCATGTATTCGAGCAAGCGGAATTCGCGGGGTAGCAGGTCGAGCTCGCGCCCGCCGCGTCGTGCGGTGCGCTCGATCAGATCGAGCTCGAGCGGTCCGACATGCAAAATGGTTTCACGGCAGTCGGTCGGACGGCGCAGCAATGCCTCGATCCGCGCGACCAGCTCGACCAGCGCGAACGGCTTTGTGAGATAATCGTCTCCGCCCATGCGCAGTCCGCGCACCCGATCGTCCACCGCGCCGAGCGCGCTCAGCACCAGCACGGGCGTTCTGACCTGATCCTTGCGCAGCGTTTCGATAACGGAGAGCCCGTCCATCCCCGGCAGCATCCGATCGACGATCATGGCATCAGGGCTCGATGCGCGCGCCCGGTTGAGACCGTCAACGCCGTCGCCGGCCCATTGCACCTCGAAGCCGCGATCGGCGAGCTCGGCAACGATCGCCTCGGCGGTCTCGGCGTCGTCCTCGATCAGGAGAATCCGGTTCATGAGCTTCGTCCCATGGTCCGCACGGCGCTTTGGCGCACGGCGGGACAGCACGGGTTCGGCGTCGCGCAATGTCATGCTCAGTGCCCGCGCTCGTCGGACGCGCGGCGCTGATGCCGCCTGATGCGGGCCGCCCGCTGCAGCATGAGGTAATGCTGCGGCGCGCGCGGTGCCATTAAATTGCGGTTCATGTTGTCGGCTGCGCGCGTCGCCAACAGCACGAGCGCGTGAATTATGCGTGTTACAAACGTAATGATCATCTTGCGGGCTCCGCTCTGAACTGCGCTACGTCAAGCATATGTTGTCAACGCGCCATCGGTCGTCCGGGGGGCCACGGATGTTATGGATTCGCACGATCGTGCTCGCGACGCCGCATCGGCTCACACGCGGTTGAAATGCGGTGAGCAATTCGTGCATTTGAATCGCGGCCCATCGTTCACATCTGGATAGCGAGCCGGCTTGGTTCGGCCTGACGTCATCAATGGAGAGAGCGAATGACCACGTCCAAACTGTTGTCGATGGGATTGATTGCCGCCGCCATGCTGGGCGGACCCGTCATGGCGCGCGAGCACCATCGCGTCGTGCGGCAGCCTGCGGTCGAAGCCGATACGGTCGCGAGCAACGCTCAGTTCTATTATCCGGGCGAGCGCGCCTGCGTCCCCGCGCCGCGCGTCGGAGCCTTCGCGACCGCGCCGTGGACCGGCAACAACGTGCCTTGCGAGCCGGGCACGGGCTACTGATCGCGCCAATGCGACCGGCCGCGTAACTCCGCCGGACGCTGCTGATGGAACGACAGGGAGCGGGCTGCTCGGTTCAGCCCGCTCCCTTCCGCGCGTCGCGGGCACGCGTAGCGCGATCACCTGCGCGAGCGTCGCGCATCATGTCTGACGCCGAATTCAGTTGGATTGCCGCGCCCCGCGCCTACCTCTCTTTCATCACTCGCTCGACCATCAGCAGCCTCGCGCAAGGCGCGACGCGGCAGCGGGCATCACGGATGGCCGGGCAGCTCAACACGAGAGGAGTTTTCCATGACACGCACGATCATGATTCTGGCGACGGCAGCGCTCGCCTCGACCCTCGCCATCGGCGCAGCCAACGCGCACGGCGGCGGCGGTGGCCACGGCGGCTTTGGCGGCGGCGGCTTCGGCGGCGGACATGCGGGCTTCGGCGGTGGCGCGCATTTCGGCGGCATGGGCCATGAGGGAGGCTTTGGCGGGGGCGCCCGGTTCGGCGGCGAGCACCTCGGCTTCGGCGGACATGCCGGCGGCCTCCGCCAGCACGCGTTTCACCACTACGGCCGCTTCCGTTCCGGATATGGACTCTACGGCGCCTATCCGGATTGCTATGACTGGTACGAGTTTCATCCGTACCAGCCGTTACCGTTGAGCTGCAGCTAATCTACACGCTCAACTCCCATCGCTCCGGACCAACGGCCGTCGGCGCCAGGCGTTTGCTGCTGCCATGCAGCAGCCCTGGCGCTGCCGAGGCTTTCACAAACTGCGGTGACGTGCAATCGAGGCGAGAGCCGGTGCAAAGCCAAGCCCCGGCTCTTCGCCCAGGCTGACGGTACCGTCCGTCACGTCGGCAACGGGACCGCAGAAGAGGTCGCGCAGTGGATTGTCGTTGATGTCGACCTCGAGCCAGCCGTCGCCCCCGACGCCCGCCAAAAGATGCGCCGAGGCAAGCAGCCCGATGCCGCCACCGAGATAATGCGGGCAGAACGTCTTGCCCGATTTCAGGACGTCACGCGCAAGGCCGGCGCAGGCGCTGAGCCCGCCCCATTTCGCGATGTCGGGCTGAACCACGCCGAGCACGTCTTCGGCCAGAATTTCCTTGAATCCCTCGACGCTGGAGACGTTCTCGCCCGCCGCGATCGGCATCTTCGCGGCCATCCGCAGTCTGCGCCACTCCTCGCGCGGCCGGTCGGCGCGGATGGGTTCCTCCAGCCAGCGGAGATCGAATGCGGCCAGTCGCGGCAGCATTTCCAAGGCCTGCGCAATTGACCACCCCTGATTGGCATCGGTAGCGAGCATGCCCGTGCCGATGAGGTCGCGCAGCGCGGCCAGATTGGCGAGGTCGGTCTCGGCACCGAAGCCGACTTTCAGCTTCAGCGCACGATGACCACGCTTGAGCGCAGCTTCGGCCGTCTGCGCGGCGCCGCCGGGATTGATGCCGCTGGCGTACACCTTGATCTTGCGCGATTGTCCGCCGAGCAGCCGCCACAGCGGCAAGTTCCGGCGTCGCGCGAAAAGATCCCATAGCGCGAGATCGATGCCCGAGATCGCCTGCGCGAACGGACCAGGCTCGCCGCATTGGAGCGCCAGCACTTCGGTGCCCCCGGTCAGGGCCCCGAAAGCCTGACCAGGACCGTCGAATTTGCGCCCGACGAGGCCCGGCGCAAGCACCTCGTTGATGAGCCGGGCGCGATGCTCCGCGCCTGGCGCTGGAAAGTTGGACCAGGCTTCACCCCATCCCTCGACGCCGTCCTCGTCGACAGCGCGAACGAAGACGGCGGGACGGTTGAGCATCTTGCCGAACGACGTCACCACCGGCGTTGCCAGCGGGTAGCGGTAGCAGAACGCCTCGATCGAACGGATGGTGAAGCTGTCAGTCATACTGCAGATCCTGCGAGACCACGCCGAACCGCTACCATCTTAGTAGGCGCGCGCGAAGTCACCTTCCTGCTTGATATCGCTGAATACCGGAAAGCGCGCCTTCCAGGGCGTGCCCTTGGCCGTGGTCAGTTGGTTGAGCCGCTCCAGCACGCCGAGGCCATCCTTGCGCAGGCTTGCGGAGACCGCCGCGCGGTCTGGAAAATTCTTCAGGACGGCATCGAGCCAGATGGTGCGGCCTGCCAGGAATCCGCTTGCGCCCGCGGCATAGGAGTAGTCGAGCACACGCTCGAACTTTTCGGGCGCGGCACCGCCCGACAGCAGCACCCAGGGGATGCTCCGCTCGCGGCAGATATCGCCGATCGCATCGAACTCCTTTTGCGCGGCCTTGGCCTCCGCGCTGCCGTCGCGGGCCGGCAGGCCGTTGGCTGCCAGCGGGCTCTCCAGCTTGAGAAGATCGACGTTGTATTCGGGTTTGGCGAACTCGCGCACACTGTCGATGACGAGCTGAGGAAGCTTGCCGGGCGATTCCACGTAATCGGCCGTGTGATTGGCACTGCCGAGGAACGGATAGACCAGCAACTCGAGCACGTAGGGAATGTCGTGGCGGGCGCAGTCATCGCCGATCTCCCGCACGAACTTCTTCTGATGCTCGTTCACCGCGGCATCGGCGTCCGGCCGGTACCAGGCCAGCACCTTGACAGCGTCACCGCCCATGGCTCGGATCTTTTCCACGCTCCAATTGGTGATGGCGCGCGACTTGCGGCCACTCGCGGTCTCCTCGACGCGATGCTCTTCCAGAGTCATGATCAGGCCGCAGCGCGGCGGCAACAGATCGATCGCAGCAGGCACGGCAAAGTTCGGGTCGAACAGCATCGAGCTGCAATGGGGCGCGAGGTTCTCGACGAGAAGGCGCTTGGCCGCCGTGACGTCGGAATATTCGACCTGATCCCGCGTGATGCCCTTTGCTTTCGCGATGGCGTCGAACAGTGGCGGCCGCTGATCCAGCGCGACCATGCGAAAGTGGCCATCCGCGTCAGCAAGCCGTGCCAGGCCGCGGTTCTTTCCAATCGTTCTCATGGCTTCGTCCTCATGAATACAAGACACTCGTTGATGGCAGGGATTCCATTGCGGCCGCCGGCGTGGCGGCATTTCATGGCGGCCGTGGCCGCCGAAAAAGTCATGGCAGCGCGTATGTCGAGACCGGCGCCGATCGCCAGCGCATAGGCGCCATGGAAGACGTCGCCCGCGCCAGTAGTGTCGACGACGTCGACGGCATAGGCGGCCTGCCGGTGCAGCTGGCCGTTCTCGTACCAGCTGACACCGCCCTCGCCGCGCGTGACCGCGATGACCCGGCAACCGAAGCGCGCAAGCGCTGCAAGAGATTCATCTTTGGCCGAGCCGGCAAAGGCGGCGAGCGCGGGCTCGGAGAAGATCGCGTGGTCGGTCGACGGCAGCAGCCGCTCGAACACCTCGGCATCGGCCATGTCGCCGTCAAGCACCGTCGGGATGCCGCGCGCTCGCGCCTCACGGAACAGCGTCGCCGCGCCTTCGACCCAGCGCGGATCCGCCAGCACGGACGATGCGCGCGCAACGGCTTCGAGTGGAAGCCAGTCTGCGGCCTCCGGAAAGAGGCCACGGAAATTGACGATCTGCCGCTCGCCGCTGCTGTCGACGATGATCCCGGAGACCGACGAACGACCATCGGGAAACAGCCGGAAATTCTCGACATCGACGCCTTCAGCGATGAAAGCCGACTTCATTTCTTTGCCGGCGGCATCATTCCCTGCCCGCCCCCAGAACGCGACAGACGCGCCGAGCTTTGCCACTGCCACACTCGCATTGGCGGCCATGCCGCCGCCAAGCGTGCCGTATTCGAGGGCCTTGATCTTCTCGCTTCCACCCGCGAACGGCCGATCGACGCGCCAGACCTGGTCGAGCGCGGACAGGCCGAGGCAGATCACGTGCACGGGCCTCGCCCTGGACGCGACGTCCGCCAGCGCGGAGAGATCACCAATGTTGGCCGACGCGCTCACCGCAGGACCAGTCCCCTGGCAGAGTCAAACAGATGCGTCTTGCCCGGCTGCGGACGCAGATTGATGCGATCGCCGACCTTCGGCCGCAGCGCCGGATCGACCCGCGCAATGGCGGAGCCGCCGGCGAGATCGAAATGGATCAGCGTATCCGAGCCGAGCGGCTCGACCAGCTTGACGTTGATGGCGATACCATCGGCAGCATCGGTAGCGACGGCAAAATGTTCGGGGCGAATGCCCAGCACGGCGTTGCCGGCCTTACTCAGGTTGCTCGCGGTCTCGCCGTCCAGCGGCACCACCGTTCCACCTTGCGAAAGGATCGCACGCTCCTGACGCCACTCGACCGGGAAGAAGTTCATCGCGGGCGAGCCGATGAAGCCGGCGACGAACTGGTTAGCCGGCCGCTCATAGACCGCCTCGGGCGTATCGTATTGCTGGATCGTGCCGCTCTGGAGCACCACGATCCGGTCGGCCATCGTCATGGCTTCGATCTGATCATGGGTGACGAAGACCATGGTGGTCTTCAGCTCCTGCGACAGCGCCTTGATCTCGGCGCGCACCTGCCCGCGCAGCTTGGCGTCGAGATTGGACAGCGGCTCGTCGAACAGGAAGGCCTTGGGGTTACGCACGATGGCGCGCCCCATGGCGACGCGCTGGCGCTGGCCGCCGGAGAGCTCCTTCGGCTTACGGTCGAGATAAGGCTCGATGTGCAGCAACGCGGCGGCACGTTTCACCCGGGCGTCGATCTCCGCTTTCGGCGTGCCGCGCAGCTCCAGCGCAAACGACATGTTGTCGTAGACTTTCATGTGCGGATAGAGCGCGTAGTCCTGGAACACCATGGCGATATCGCGCTGCGCGGCCTGCACGCCGTTGACGCGCTTGTCGCCGATATAGAGGTCGCCTGACGAGATCGGCTCCAGGCCGGCGATGATACGCAGCAAGGTCGATTTGCCGCAGCCAGACGGGCCGACGAACACGACGAACTCGTGGTCCGCGATCTCCAGATTGAGATCGGGGATCACAGTGAAATTGCCGTAGCGTTTGGTGAGATTTCGGATCGAGATCGAGGCCATGATCGCTCAGTCCAGCGCCAGCACGGGCTTGATCAGCTCGCCCTTGGCGAACCGGGCGAAATTCTCGGGCAGAGCCAACAGGCCGAACTCGCCATCGACCAGGACGCGGTATTCATCCTTGTACTTGCGCAGCAGCTCGACATTCGGCTCGAAATCCGAGACCGGGAAATAGAAGGTCCGGATCATATAGAAATCCTTGCGACGGAAGACCTTGCCTTCCTCGATGGTCCAGGGCGCGGCGTTCTCGCCGACCAGCACCAGCGCGCCGCGCGGCAGAACCAGCTCGATGCCGAGATTGCGCGCCGCATGGGCGCCGGAGCATTCCATAATGAGGGCGAAGCGCTTGGAGGTATCGCCGACCGGGTGCGCCTTCGCGCCGAAGGACTGCGCGATCTTCAACCGCGCCGCGTTGGGATCGGCGACGTAGATATCGCCATAGCCGAGCGCGCGGAGCGCCAGCACCACGCCGAGGCCGACCGGCCCCGCCCCCATGACGAGGACCGGACCTGCCTCACTCGCTGGCACCACGCGACTGACGAAGCGCACGGCGTGCCCCGACGTGCCGATGGTGTCGAGCAGCAGCGGCGCGAGGCTGTCCTCGATATCGTCAGGCACCGGCAGCAGGCAGTTTTCGGGCACCGGAACGTATTCGGCATAGCCGCCTGGCCTGTTCCAGCCGATCAGGCTCGAGACTTCCAGGCACATCTGGGTGTCCCCGCGCTTGCAGGCCGCGCAGTGGTCGCAATGAAGCGGGATATAAACGGCGCAGCGGCGGCCATGCAGCCGGTGACCAGGCTGCTCGACGACGCCAAAAATCTCGTGGCCCGCGGTGAACTCGGCGCCCTTGTGCCAGAGCTTGAAGTCCGAGCCGCACAGCGCGGTGCGCGAGACCCGCACCAGCACCTCGCCGGTGCCGACTTCGGGCATCGCAACACGCTCGATGGTGATGCGGTCGTTGCCGTGGAAGACCGCGGCCTGCATGATCGAATTCGGACGGGGCGATACGTTCATCAGATACCTAGCCTTTCACCGCGCCGAGCGTCAGTCCGGACACCAGCCAGCGCTGAACCAGGGCGGCGAGCACAAGCGGCGGCAATGCGATCAGCGTCGCCGCGGCCATGAGGGCGCCCCATTGCGTCGAGCCTTCGCCGATGAAGTTGAAGGCCGCCGCGATCAGCGTCTTGGTGTCGCCATTGGAGAGCACCAGCGCAAACAGGAAGTAGTTCCAAGAGAAGACGAAGGCGAGGATCGCGGAGACAGCCACGCCGGAAGCCACCAGCGGCAGCGCGATGCGCCAGAGGATGCGCGTGACGCTGCATCCGTCGACCTGCGCCGCCTCGAACACGCTGCGTGGTATGCCGTCGAACGACGGCAGCAAGACCCAGATCACGATCGGCAGCGTGATCACGGCATGGCTGAGGATCAGCGCGGTGTACGAGCCGATCATGCCGATTTGCCGGAACATGACGTACCACGGCAGCAGGAACAGAGTGCCCGGCGCCATGCGCGCTGCGAGCGTCAGGATCGCCGGCCATGAGATGCGCGTCCAGGAGACGGCGAAAGCGGCCGGAATTCCAAACAGCAGGCCGAGCGCGGTCGAGCCGACCGTGACGATCAGGCTGTTGAGTGCGTAGCTGAGGAACGGCGTGGTCTTGGTCAGCTCGACATAGTTCTCCAGCGTCGGCGTGAAGATCAGCGTCGGCGGATAGGCGGTGACCTCGAACGACGGCTTGAACGAGGACAGGACCATCCAGATCGTCGGCGCCATGATGAGCACGCCGGCAAGCACGAGCTGCAGCGTGTTGAGCCAGCGGATCCAGCGATCGGTGGTGGCTGCGTCGGTCATGAGGTCACCACGCCACGGCGCCGCGCAGGCGGTTGAAGGCGAGCACGGCGCCGAACACGATCGCCGTCAGCGTCAGCATCAGGGCGCTGGCATAGCCGATGTTGAAGAATTCGAAACCGACCCGGAAGCCGTAGATGTTGAGCGTGTTGGAAGCGTTACCGGGGCCGCCTTGGGTGGTGATGTAGATGATGTCGAAGAAGCGCAGCAGATCGACGCTGCGCAGGATCGCCGCGGTGACGATGGTCGGCAGCAGCAGCGGCAGCGTGATGCGCTGGAACGTCTTGAACGGCGATGCGCCGTCGATCTGCGCGGCCTCGTAGACGCTCGGCGGCAGCGACTGCAGCCCGCCCAGTACGATCAGCGCGACGTAAGGCGTCCACTGCCAGCTGTCGATCAGCGCCACGGTCGGAATGACCCATGTCGGCGAGGCCAGCCAGTCCGATGGCGGCAGGCCGAGCGATCGCAGGATATAGTTGGCGGCGCCCAGCGACGGATCGAGGATGACCAGCCACATCATGCCCGCCACCACCGGCGGCATCATGAAGGGCGAGATGAACAGCGAACGCACGATGCCCGGCAGGCGCTTGGCGTGGAACAGCACCAGCGCCAGCCAGACGCCGAAGACGAGCTGGAGCACCAGCGACAGCACATAAAGCGCGATGGTGACCCACAGCCCGTGCCAGAACTCGTAGTCCGAGATCAACTTCGAATAATTGGCGAGGCCCGCGAACGACTGCTTGCCGGTCGAGGAGAACGTCTGGAAGCCGAGCCAGATCGTGTAGAGGACCGGAAACGCGATCATCGCGACCGTGAAGATCACGGCCGGTGCCGAAAGCGCCGCCATCTCCAGCTTCTGCCGGTCCTGCGTCAGTGTCGCAGCCGTGTCCGACATGCGTTGGTGTCCTCGATCGAGTTAGGTGCCGGCAGGCAGCTTGCCTGCCGGCATGAGGCCGTTAATTCAGTGCGATCAGCGCATCGAGCGCCTTGTCGGCATCCGCGCAGGCCTGGTCGATCGGCTTCTGCTTCAGGATCAGGTCCTGCACCGCCTGCCCGATGAACTCGCGCGATTGCGGATTGGCGACGATGGGATAGCCGACTTCGGACGAACCCTTGGTGGCGAGCACGTCGAGCGCGGCCTGCCATTCCTTCCGCACCGGCTCCTCGTCGATCCACTTGCGATACTCGGGATCGTTGGCGACGGACGGGCGCGGCGGCGCGATGCCCTGGAGCGCCATCTTCTTCTGCACCTCGGGGCTGGTCGCCCATTGCACGAAGTACCAGGCCGCATCCGGCTGCTTGCTGTGCGAGGACACTGCCATGCCCCAGCCGATCGTGGTCGGCACCTGGCCGGCATCGCCCGCCGGGAACGGCAGCAGGCCGGTGTCCTTCAGGCGCGCACCGCCTTCCATCACCGTGCGCAGTTCATTCGAGGATTCGAACGCCATTGCGGCGCGGCCGCCGCGATAGAGCGCCGAAATCTGCTGGAAGCTGTAGTTGACGACGCCCGGCGGTCCGAAGTCGCGCAGCAGCCGGCTATAGGTGTCAAGCGCCTCCTTGCCCTTGGCCGAACAGAGGTTCGACTTGCCGTTGGCGATGTATGTGCCGCCGATATTGTGCAGCAGGTTGCTGAAGGTGTAGGCGACCGCCGGCTTGAGGCCGCGCGAGACGAACGGCGTCACCGTGCTATCGCAGGTCTTGATCTTCTCGGCCGCAGCCTCGACGTCCTTGATCGTCTTCGGCGCATCGAGGCCGCACTTCTTGAAGATGTCGGTGCGATAATAGAAGATCGGCCCTTCGAGATTCATGGGCATGCTGGTGAGCTTACCGTTGAAGGTCGCGGCCTTGAGCAGGGCCTGGCTCAGCCCGCTCGGATCATAGTCCTTGGCGACCTCGTTCTTGGCCATTGTCGTGAGATCAGCGTACCATCCGGCCGCCGCGAACTGCTCGCCCTCGCGCGAAGGCAGCGTCATGAACACGTCGACCTCGTCGCTGTTCGCATTCATGACGGTGACCAGACGCTGGCGCATCTGCTGTTCCTGATAACCGTCGACCTTCAGGGTCATGCCGGTCAGCTTCTCGAAATCAGCCTTGTAGGTCAGCAGCGCCTGCGAGACAGGATTATTGTTGGCGAGAAAGGTGACGGTCTTGCCCTTGAACTTCATCCAGTCGAAATCGGCGGCGCGCGCCTGCGCGCTGACGGCAATCGCGAGAACGGGCAACGCGACATGCGTCGCGAGCATCCTGGCCTTCATCGAACTCTCCTCCCGGCTGGCCGCCTTAAGCTGGCGGACCATTTTGAACACGTTTGAGCACCACTGAAAACGGTTACAAAATAAACCTCACATTCGCCCTGTCAAGCATGGACAAGCTGCACAATCCACGGCAGATTTGCGACATTATCGCTACCGAGCGGCTCCCTACGCAAGATGTAACGTTACATTCATGAGACTGACCAACGCCAAGTCTGTGAAGCAGGGCATCCGCGCCGTGGCGGCCCGCGCCGGCGTCTCGACGGCATCGGTCTCGCGCGCCCTCAACAATCCCAACGCGGTGAGCCCGTCCTTACGCGCGCGCATCGAGCAGGCCATCGACGCGCTCGGCTACATTCCGCATGCGCCGGCACGGATCCTCTCATCGCGCCGCTCGCGCACGCTCGGCGCGATCGTGCCGACCATCGACAACACGATGTTCGCGCGCGGCATTGCCTCGCTTCAGCAATATCTGTCCTCGGTCGGATACATGCTGTTCCTCACCACCAGCGGATATGATCTCGAGGTCGAATTACAGCAGGCGCGCAATCTGATCAGCCGCGGTGTCGACGGGCTCGTGCTGCGCGGCGATTGCCATCACGACGGATTGCGAAAACTGCTCGCCGACAATGCGGTGCCCTTCATCAATGTCGGCATCTATCAGCCTGACCGGCCCTACCCTTGCGTCGGCACCGACAATGAGGCCGCAGCCCATCGCGCCGCCGCGCATGTCATCGAGCTCGGCCATCGCCGGATCGGGATCGTCTCGGCGCTCCAGCGCAACAATGACCGCGCCAGCGCCCGCGTCGCCGGCTTCCGCCGCGCGCTCGCCGAGAACGGCCTCGAGCTTCCCCCGCAATGGCATGTCGAGGTGCCCTATACGCTCGACGACGCCCGCGAGGCGGCCCGCTATCTCCTCAACCTCAAGGACCGCCCGACGGCCGTGGTCTGCGGCAACGACGTCATCGCCTATGGCGTGCTACTCGAGGCGGAGCGCGACGGGTTCTCGGTGCCGCGCGATCTGTCGGTCGTCGGCTTCGACGATCTCGACTGGAGCCGCCATTTGCGGCCGAGCCTGACCACGATCCACGTCCCGACCGGAGAAACCTGGCAGCGTGCGGGCGAATATCTGGTCCGAAGCCTCGCCGGCGAGCAGACCATCATGCACCGCGAGATCGACTTCTCGCTGGTGGTCCGTGAATCGACCGCTCCTCCTCCGAAATCCCTGAAGTGAGACACGCGCGATGAATTCCAACTTCTCTCTCGCACCCGGCTTTCATGCCGTCGTGATCGGCGGCGCCGGCGACATCGGCGCTGCGATTAGCAACCAGTTTTGCGACCTCGGCGCGACTGTCACGGCAACCGGTGCCAACGATACCGATCTTGCCCGCACCCTGCTCAAGCCACGCGCGGGCCTCACGCTCGCGACGCTGGATGTCACCGATGATGCCGCCGTCATGTCATTCGCCCGCCAGCACAAGCGCGTCGACGCGCTGGTCAATTGCGCCGGCATTCTTGCACGCGACAAGGAATTCGAGATCGAGACTTTCATGAAGGTGCTCGACGTCAATCTCACCGGCACGTTCCGGACCTGCATGGCATTCCGTCCGCTGCTCGCGGAGAGCAAGGGTTCGATCGTCAACATCGCCTCGATGAATGCGACGCTGGCGCTGCCGCGCATCCCTGCCTATTGCGCCAGCAAGGGCGGCGTCGTGATGTTGACCAAGGCACTCGCCCTCAAATGGGCCGAGGAAGCTATCCGCGTCAATGCGGTGGCACCCGGCTACATCGAAACCGCGATCAACGCCGCCGGCCGCACCGATCGCGCACATTATCAACGCATCGCCGACCGCACTGCCTTCAAGCGCTGGGGACAACCAGAGGACATTGCCGGCGCAGTCGCATTCCTCTGCATGCCGGCGTCGCAATATGCGACGGGTACGGTGGTCGCGGTGGACGGCGGATTCCTTGCGGGATGAGTTAGAACGATCCGAACATCGACCCCAGGATCAGGACGGCAACGAGCGCGATGATGCAGCTGACGATCACGGTCATCACCATGTCGAGATAGCTTTCACGGTGGGTGAGACCACTGATCTGCAACAGCAGGAGCACGGTGCCGTTGTGGGGAAGCGCGTCCAGTGTACCGGCGCTCATCGTCGTGATGCGATGCATCAATTCCGGAGCGAGGTGGTGCTCGGCCGCGAGGCGCATGAAGTCGTCGCCGAACGCGTTGAGGACGATGGCCATGCCGCCGGACGCGGTCCCGGTCAACCCCGCCAGGACATTCATCGAGACGGCCAGCGAGACGAGCGGTCCGCCCTGAATCGAGAAGACCGCGTCGCGAACCGTCGCAAATGCCGGTAGTGCGGCCACGACTGCGCCGAAGCCGACAAGACTCGCGATCATCAGCATCGGCAACGCCGCGGAATTCGCTCCGGCGTCGAGACTTTCGCGCACGGAGGGCAAGCGTCGCAGGTTGACGAGAAGGACGGTCAGGTTTGCCGCAACGAGCGCTACGATGACTGACCAGACGCCGGACACGGCCCCGATGGTCGTGCCGCCCCACTGCTCCTCCGATAGAAACGAAAAATCGAGTCGCGGGAACACCACAAGCGACATCAGGAAATTCGTGCCAATGACAACGACCAGGGGCAGCACGGCGAGCGCGAAGCTAGGCCCACTTTCGGCTGGCTTGCCATGCGGCAGCTCGGCCGGATCGAAGTCGCCTGCGGGCGCCGCCTGCTCGCGAACCATCTCGCTGACGACCGGCGCGACATCGACCCCGCCGCCGTACCCCTCGCCGGCCTTGAGTGCAGCCGCCTCGGCCCGACGTAGCCACCACATTCCGAAGACGAAAATGATAATCGACGCGATAATACTGAGGCCGGGAGCCGCGAAGGTGGTGGTGCCGAAGTACGGCATCGGAATGGCGTTGTTGACTGAGGGCGTTCCGGGCATCACCGACATCGTGAACGTGAATGCACCGAGCCCGATCGTTGCCGGCAACAGACGGCGCGGCAGGTCCGCGGCCCGGAACATCTCGTGCGCCATCGGCACCAGCACGAAGAATGCGACGAACACGCTCACGCCGCCGTAGGTCACGATCGCCGAGGCGATCACCACCGCCAATATCGTGCGGCTGGTTCCCAGCCGTTTCGTCAGACCTCGCGCGATGGCGCTGATCGAGCCGCTGTCCCCCATCAGCTTGCCGAACAGGCCACCCAGCATGAACATGGGAAACCATTGCGCGACGAACCGCGCCGCCCCGCTCATGAATGTTTGCGTCCATTGCGCCAGCAACGGTTCGCCCGAGAATGCGGCCGCGATGAGCGCCGCCAGCGGAGAGACCAGCAGCACGCTGACGCCCCGGTACGCGAGCCACATCAGCAGCGCTAGTCCGACCAACACCCCAAGCAATCCCATGGTGCACCTTCCAGCAATTTCGGAGCGATGATCGCCGCGTTGCGGATCAAGCTCCTGCGACAGGCTTTTCGACGTCGTTGGCGACAGGAGCGACCGTCTCCAACCGCTGTCGCGGCAGCAGGAACAGCCACGTCACCAGGACAAAGGGCGCCGTAAGCGCCGGGATGGCAAACGGGGTCAACGCCACGTTCAGGGCTGCCTGAGCGATCACCGTGAACACCGTCGCAAGGGCTGCGTAGGCCACGACGCGCCAGCTCGGCCGATAAAAGACGGTCCCAAGCGCGATCGCCGTCAGAACCGGACTGAACCCAAGCAGGCCACCGGTGATCAGGTCGCTCTCGGCGCCGAAAAGATGGGCCGTCAGCACAGCCAAGACCGCTCCCCCGAGCGCGAAGGCGGCTGCTGCGAGGGAGCTCACAGCAAGCCCCGCAAGCAGGAGCAGCGCTGAGATGCCGCTGCCTTTCAGAAATACCTGGGAGATGCTCAGGACCACGCCATTGCCGAGGTCGATCAGCTGGAGCGGGTTCGCCTTGTAGGGTTGGAAGGCGGTCACGACTGCGCCGGACGGCAGCGCCGTTCCCGCAAGGCCGGAAAACCCATACGTAGCCAGCAAGAGCAGCCACGTCGTGAGCACGAACGGAAATGTGAGCGCGCCTCCCCAAGGCTTGACGACGTTCGTGGTGGCAAGCATCACGACCACGGAGACGGCCGCCCCCAAGATCACATACACCCAAAGCAGCGGTCCGGGCGCCAGGAACGTTGCCAGCGCAAGGCCGACGAGAATGCCGTTGAAGCCATAGAGACCGGAATGAAGCGGCTCGCTTTCGACGTGAAGCCATAGCGCCGTCAGGTTCGAGACGATAACCGCGAGCACGCCGGCGATCGCGACCTGGGGTGTGCCGGCAGCGTAGGAGCCCCAGGCGATCGCGGCGAGGAAGAGCGCCCCGCTCAGCGGATTATCCTGGAACATGACCTGTCCAATGCCGCGCAGATTGGTGTCCAGGAACCGCAACGCGCCTGACGACACCGAGAGGCTTTCCCAGTTGGCCAAGATCTTTTCCATTGCTGCCTCCTCGAACCCGTCGGCCGGCAAGCCGTCGGCAGCGCTTGCTACCGCCACAAATACGGCGGCGGCAGCGCGGCACCGACGACCTCTTCGCGGACTATCCCCCAGAATTCGCGTACCTTGGCCTTTACCTGCGCCGTTTCCCGGCCGAGCACCTTGAAGATCAGACCGGCCTCATTGGGCAGGCGACACGCGCCGAAGGCGATCCCGTCCGCGAGGTCGACCGCAGCCTGCATGCGTTCGTGGATGCGCTCCGCCCTCTCCATGGGCGTGCACAGGATCACGTTGGCGAGTACGTCGAAGGAATTCATTACACCCGTCTGCCGCATCTCATAACGCTGCGGCTCGATCACCAGCTTCTCCGCGAACAGGGATCGGCCATCGGGCCGCGCAGCCGAGGTCGATATCGACAACACGGTTGCGCCAAAGCACTCGTCGGGATGATGGTGCTTGCGGCCGGGCTGAATGATTTCCGAGAACAGCAAGGTCGCCGACGGCGCGACGCAGATCTGCGTATCGCTGAGAAACCGCGAGTGCCGGTGCGGAATCACGGGATCCGGGAGAAACTCCAGATAGGCACCGTCGGCGAGCGTGATCGTCTGGCTTTGCGCCGCGTAGTTGGCGTCCATCGCATGAATCTTGGTGGCCGACTGCGACGTCAAATGAACCTGCGCAGCCGGACCAAGGCTTACGTCGAGACCGAGCCGGTCGCCCTGCAACACGCAGCCGGTGGTGGTGATGAGGAACACGCTCGCCAAGCCTGGGATCGCTTCATCGCAGTACAGCGGCCGCTGCACCATATAGGGCGCGCGGCGTTGCAAATCGGTCAGGATGGTCTGGCCAGAACGCCGTTCGAAGCCCAGGCGCAGGAACCCCGTCTTTCCGACAGTGCCGCTGCGCATCTGCGGCGGCTCGTCCTGAAAGGACGCAAACTCGGGCATCGATGCGCCGAGCGCTTCGGCCCGGGACCAGGGATGGAACGCTGCCGGTATCATGCCGACCGCCGTGCGCGCGGATTGATGTCGAACAGGAACTCCCGCTCGATCAGCCCCACCAGCTCCGGAATGCCCTCGCCTGTCTTGCAGTTGGTGAACAGGAACGGCTTTGCGCCGCGCATCAGCTGCGAATCCCGTCTCATCACCTCGAGGCTGGCTCCGACATGAGGGGCAAGATCGGTCTTGTTGATGACCAGGATATCGGAATAAGTGATCCCGGGGCCGTTCTTGCGAGGGATCTTGTCGCCCGCGGCGACATCGATCACATAGATGAAATAGTCCACCAAGGCGGGCGAGAACGTCAGGGTCAGATTGTCCCCTCCGCTCTCGATCAGCACGACGTCGCTGTCGGGGAAGCGCCGCTCCATATCCTCGACCGCGGCAAGATTCATGCTCGGATCTTCGCGCACGGCGGTGTGCGGACAGGCGCCCGTCTCCACGCCAATGATGCGCTCATGCAGCAGAATGCCCTTGAGCGTCCGCTGAACGTGCTTGGCGTCCTCGGTCGTCACCACGTCATTGGTGATGATGAGCACCTTGATGCCGAGATCGAGTAGCCGCGGCGTGATGGCTTCGACGATCGCGGTCTTTCCCGACCCCACCGGGCCGCCAATACCGATGCGCGTGATACTCTTCGACATGACGAGGCTCCATTCGACGTCAGTTCATGAACAGGCGCACATGCGCGCGGGTATGGACAGCGGCCAGAATTTCCGTGAGGGGCGCAAAGCCGGCCATATCCGACAGCCGGGCCGTCGCGGCGACCGCGTACATCGCTTCCGCCTGTCCGGTGAGCTCGTAGAGAATCCTCTGCGTTTCGATGTGGCTGATCTTCATCAGCCGCAGGGCCGCACCGAGGATCGTTGTCGCCACTCCATACTGGTGCACAACGAACGCCTGATAAGCGGGCAACTCCTGCACCGCGAAATTGATCGCCAACGCGATCGGGTAGCAGCCCGGAGTGACCGCTTTCGCAATGCATTCACGCCAGGTGCAAAGCAGCGGCGCGCCGACCACCTCGACACCCATGTCAGTGAACTTCCGGCCCATGCGAACCGACATCACCCGCGCTTCGCCCGAGAGCTTGCGCGCATAGACCTGCGCGTCGATGTGCGCGAGGGTCTCGATGTCTCCGGCGAGGGCCGCGCGATGCGCAGCGATCAGTGCGACGCAGTCACCGCGCGCCGCTTGCTCCAGTGCCGTCCGCGCAAAGGCTCGCAGAGTGGCCACGTCAGTGACGACGCCTTCCTGAACGGCGGATTCCAGTCCGGACGAAAACGAGAACGCGCCGACGGGAAACATCGAGTCGCCAAACTGGAGCAGCCGCGAGAGCCACGCGGAACTCCTCGTTGCGCCCGCATTATCATTTGCGGTGATCACGTGCGGAGCCGGCCGTTACCGGCGAGATTCGTTGATGTGGAGCTGGAGTCGGATGAGCGTGGACGTGCGCCGGCGAGTGTCCGTTGACCTGCCCCGCCTCTGCCGCGTCGTGGACGTGGCTCTCGTGCGCGTGAGAATGCACCGGCCCTTCGGCGCCGCCGAACAGCCGGCGGGATTCATGCGGGGCGAGGTAAGGAACGACCTCGCGTCCGGAGACGAATTCGAAGCGGATGCCCTCAAAGCGGTGCGTCTTCATGACCGAGGCCATCACCTTGCGATCGACGGTCAGCGGGACATAGACGCAGGTGCCCTTGACCAGGGCCGGCCAGTGCTGGTTGCCCATGGCGTGGCCGAGCTCGACGCATGTCCGCATTGCGAGGTCGGGCGCCTCGGTCGTCAGCTCGTCCAGATGCACAACCATGACGTCCCGCAGCTCGATCCGCGCCACCAGCGCCGCCCGCGTCTGCTCATTCCAGAGCAGGATGTCCCCGTCGCAAAGATGCGTGTGGCGATCGAGAGAGACTGCCACCTGCGCGCCCTTGGCCGTGGTCTTCCGGAAGCGGCTCTTCTGCGCCTCCCACTGGTCGATCTCGACCAGATCTATCTCGGCGTCCGACAGCCGTCCGGCCCATACCGGATCGACGGAATTGCCCAGGACGCTCTCAATCATGATCATGGCCGATCCTCAGCTGAAGAAATATTTCTGGTTCAACGACACCGTCGTCAGTGGCGGAACGGTGGCGTGCTTGCCGTCCACGGTCACGGCGAAGGTCTCCGGACTGACCTCGATCTTCGGCGTGCCGGTATTGCGAACCATGTTCTGCTTTCCGATCTTGCGCACGTTCCTCACCGGCATCACCTGGCGGCGCAGGCCAAGCCGTTCCTTGACGCCGGCGGCATGCGCGGCGCCGGAGACGAAGGTGATGCAATTGGCGGCCAGCGCATCCCCGTAGGCGCCGAACATCGGCCGGTAATAGGTCGGTTGCGGCGTCGGCAGCGAGGCGTTCGGATCGCCCATCACCGCCCAACTGATGAAGCCGTTCTTAATCACGATCTTCGGCTTGGCGCCGAAGAATGCCGGCTCCCACAGCACGAGATCGGCGATCTTGCCGACCTCGACCGAGCCGAGCACGTCGGCGATGCCATGCGCGATAGCGGGATTGATCGTGATCTTCGCGACGTAGCGCAGCACCCGGAAATTATCGTTGCCAGGTGCGTCCTCCGGCAGCTTGCCGCGTCCCGTCTTCATCGCATCGGCGGTCTGGATGCAGCGGAGCCAGCATTCCCCGATCCGCCCCATCGCCTGCGAGTCGCTCGAGAACATCGAGATGACGCCGAGGTCCTGAAGGACGTTCTCCGCGGCGATGGTTTCGGCGCGGATCCGGCTCTCGGTGAATGCGACATCCGAGGGAATATCGGGGCTGAGATGGTGACACACCATGATCATGTCGTAGAGCTCCGCCTGCGAATTGATGCCGTAGGGGAGCGTGGGGTTGGTCGACGACGGCAGGACGTTGGGGAGCCCGGCGATCTTGATGATGTCGGGCGCGTGGCCGCCGCCGGATCCTTCGGTATGGAACGAATGGACCGTTCGTCCTTCGAACGCCGCAATCGAATCGTCGATGAAGCCGGACTCGTTCAGCGTGTCGGTATGGATGCAGACCTGGGTATCGGTCTCATCAGCGACCGTGAGCGCGGAGCGAAGCACAGCCGGCGTGGTGCCCCAGTCTTCGTGGCATTTCACGCCGACCGCCCCCGCCTCGATCTGTTCGACCAAGGCGGCTTTGCCGTGGCCGTGTCCTTTGCCGAGAATGCCGACGTTGAGCGGCCAGTTTTCGAACGCGCGCAGCATCATGCTGATGTTGCCGGGGCCCGACGTGACCGTTGTCGCGTTGGATCCGTCCGAAGGACCGGTCCCGCCGCCGATCAAAGTGGTCGTGCCATTTGAGAGCGCAGCCTCGGCCTGCTGCGGCGAGATGAAATGGATGTGCGTGTCGATCCCGGCAGCCGTTAGGATGAGATGTGAGCCCGAGATGGCGTCCGTCGCCAGGCCCAGCTCCAGGCCGGGCGTGATGCGATCCATTGTCTGCGGATTGCCGGACTTTCCGATCGCACAGATGCGCCCATCCTTGATGCCGACATCGGCCTTCACGATGCCCAGCATCGCGTCGATGACGGTCACGTTGGTGATCACGAGGTCGGGTGCGCCGCCCGCCCGCGTCACCTGATTGTCCATTCCCATGCCTTCGCGCATGCTCTTGCCGCCGCCGAAGACGATTTCGTCGCCGTAGCCGCCGCGCAGGTCGCGCTCGATTTCAACGAACAGACCGGTATCGCCCAAGCGGATCCGGTCGCCTGTCGTCGGCCCGAACAGGCCGACATATTCCTGCCGGGAGATGGTCGCCATCACGGCCCTCGTTCAAGAAATGGACGCGTCACGCCTTGGTCTGCGAGGAACGAAAGCCCCGTTCCGCCGCCAGCGCCACCGCCCTGGATTTCATCTTGGCGGCGTTCTTGTCGGCGGTCGGACCATCGACAAGATTATTGAAGCCATAGACGGC
This sequence comes from Bradyrhizobium genosp. SA-4 str. CB756, assembly GCF_000473125.1. NCBI lineage: Bacteria > Pseudomonadati > Pseudomonadota > Alphaproteobacteria > Hyphomicrobiales > Nitrobacteraceae > Bradyrhizobium > Bradyrhizobium genosp. SA-4. The sequence continues at coordinate 4,414,560 of NZ_KI421499.1, forward strand.
GCGCTTGCCGCCATAGGGAACGAGCTGAACCTCGCGCTCGTCGCCGGGCTCGAACCGCGTTGCGGTCGAGGACGGGATGTTCAGATGCAGGCCGAACGCCGCGGCGCGATCGAATTCCAGCGCGGGATTGACCTCGAAGAAGTGGAAGTGCGAGCCGACCTGAATGGGGCGGTCTCCGGCATTGCGCACCTTGAGCGCGGTCACCGGCCGATCGGCATCGAAGGTGATCGCTGCCGGGCTGCACACATAGCCACCGACCGGTACGCTCGACGTGGCCGGATCGACATCGGCGGCAATCTTGGGGCCTAGTTTTGGTCCGGCCATGTCGACCTCCTCCAAACGTTTACTGGATCGGCGTATGTACCGTGACCAGGCGGCTGCCATCGCTGAACACGGCCTCGACCTGCACCATCGGAATGAGATCGGCAACGCCATCCATGACGTCGGCCTTGGTGAGAACGGTGCGCGCCTCGTTGGTGACGTCCTCGATCGTCTTGCCCGCGCGTGCGCCATCGAGGGCCGCCGCTGAAATCACGGCGACCGCTTCCGGATAGTTGAGCTTGAGGCCTTTGGCCCGTCGTTTCAGCGCCACGTCGGCCAACATGTGGACGAGCAGCTTGTCGAACTCTCGCGGGGTTAGCTGCATGGGATTCTCCCGGAGCCCGGCTCCCAAGGACCGCAGCCACGTTGGAACAAGTCTCCGGCAAGAATCATCCGGTGTTCTACTCAGTCGGAGATCGGGAAATACCAATGAGCCGGCGTCGTCATGCTGGGCTCTTGCCTTCGTCAGTATGATGGACTTTGATGAAGCTCACACCGAGGTGCGGCCATGGGCCAAGCGACGTACCAGGCGACGAAGCGGTCTTTGCGAGGTATCGAGCTCGGCACCGCCCTGCTGTTCGGCGGGCTCATCTTCGCCAATGCCGCGGCGTGGCTCTGGGCATTCGCGCTGTTCGCCGACCGTCCAGTGGTCATGGCGACCGCCCTGCTCGCCTGGGTGTTCGGCCTGCGTCACGCCGTCGATGCCGATCATATCGCCGCGATCGACAACGCGGTGCGCAAGTTGATCCAGGCAGGCGGTGCGCCGAAATGCGCCGGACTTTATTTCGCGCTCGGGCACTCCAGCGTGGTCGTGGCGGCGACCATGCTGCTGTCGGAAACCGCAATCGGATTTTGGGGTGATGACAGCCCGGGCAGGCGCATCGGCGGCCTGATCGGCACTTCGGTTTCGGCCGCGTTCCTGCTGCTGATCGCGCTGATCAATCTTGCCATCTTCATCGGCCTGTGGCGCACCTTCCGATCTGCAACCCGGAAGGCAAGCCACCATATGGAACATCTCGACGCTGCTCCCGGTGTGGGCGTATTTGCGCGCCTGCTCAGCCCGGCGTTCCGTATCGTGACGAAGACCTGGCACATGTATCCGCTCGGCTTCCTGTTCGGGCTCGGCTTCGATACGGCAACCGCCATCGGCCTGATGAGCATCTCGGCAGCGGAGGCGGTTCGCGGCGGGTCAGCCGGGAGCGTCCTGGTGTTTCCGGCATTGTTTGCCGCCGGCATGGCACTGGTCGACACCGCCGACAGTGTGTTGATGGTGAACGCCTATCGCTGGGCTTTCGTCGATCCGTTGCGCAAGCTCTGGTATAACCTCACGATCACGGGGGCGTCGGTCGTCATCGCGCTCTTCATCGGCGGGGTGGAGGCGCTCGGCCTGCTTGGCAGGCAGTTCGAGCTGTCAGGCCATTTGTGGTCGGCCATTGCCGGCCTCAACGAGAGCCTTGCCGATCTCGGCTTCGTGGTGATCGGCTTGTTCGGGTTTGCCTGGCTCGTATCCGTCGCGCTGTATCGCGCATTCGTTGCAGATCGCGGGCCTCACCGGAATACGGGACGTCTCGCCTGTGCCGAGGCGCGCGACGTGGCGTAACAGCGGTCTTCAGGGCGCGACCAGCTTCTTGCGAATGGCGTAGCGGACCAGCTCGGCGGTGGAGGACATCCTGAGCTTGCGCATAGCCGAGGCGCGGTGGGTCTCGACCGTCTTCACACTCAGCTTCAGGATCGTGCTAATCGACTTGTTGGTATGCCCTTCCGCGATCAGCTGGACCACGCTCTGCTCGCGCGAGGTCAGCAACATGTCGGCCCGGTTCTGCTTGTTCACCTGGTAATCGTGAAGCAGCTTCTCCAGCAGGATGCTGGTGAAGTAGGGCCTGCCGTCGAGCAGGGCCTCGATCGCGAAGATCAGGTGCTTGCGGGCGTCCGACTTGAACAGGAAGCCGCGCACCCCCGCCAGGATGGCCTCGGTCAAGAGCTCCTCGCTCTCGTGCATCGTCAGGATCAGGACTTCGGCCCGGAGATGGAGCGCCTTGAGGCGGCGACTGACCTCCAGGCCGTTCATGATCGGCATGGAATAGTCCACGATCAGGATATCCGGCCTGGTTTCGAGCGTCAGCGCAACCGCTTGCTCGCCGTTGGTCGCTTCTCCGCTCACGATCCAGTTGGAATGCGTTTCGACGATCGCGCGCAAACCGGATCGCACGACTTCATGATCGTCCGCAATCAAGATGCGTTTCACGGCATCGTTCCCGTTTTCCCCGCTTTGCCCGCGAGGCCGTCAACGACGCTGGCGATCATATGGGCCGCGGCTGCGGGCGTTATCCAGCAAAACCCTGAGATCTCTCGGCGGAGGTCCTGACCTCCGGAACGCCGCGTCGGTGTTCCCGCCTCAAGCCTCGACAAGTCCGGCCCGGACGGCGTAGCGAACCAGCCCTGCCGTCGAGTTCACCTCGAGCTTACGCATCGCGGCCGCCCGGTGGGCCTCGGTCGTTTTGACCCTGAGGTTGAGGATCGCGCTGATTCCCTTGTTGCTGTAGCCCTCGGCAACCAGCTTGACCACCAGTTGCTCCCGCGCCGTGAGATCGTCGTGGCGCTTGCCATCGCCCACAGGCCCGCGATCGAGTTCCGTCGAGCAGCTTCTGTTGCAGAACGGCCTGTGCAGCAGCAGCGATTCGACTGCGGCAAGCAGCAGCTTGTTGGCATCGGACTTCACCAGGAATGCGCGCGCCCCGGCCTCGAACGCCTGCTGCGCCAGCAGGCCAGAATTGTGCACGGTGAAGATCAGCACCTCGGTCTGCAGCGGATAATCCCTGATCCGCCGCGCCACCTCGACGCCGGTCATGCGCGGCATGGAGAAGTCGACGATGGCGACATGGGGCCGGCTCTCGATCGCGGCGGCCACCGCCTTGCCGCCATCGTTCACCTCAGCCACTACCTCCCAATCCGCCCGTTGCTCGATCACCGCCCGTAATCCCGACCGTACCGCCTCATGATCGTCGGCAATGAGAATTCGCTTCATGGCAGAGCGCTCCAGTATCCGTTCACAGCGTTTCGGTCCGGACCCTGGACCTGGCACCGCGGGGGGCTAGTGTTCTCTCTTTGACCGTCTGCCTGCGCGGGCCCGCGTCGTTGTCGTGTCTCTTCGCCGATTGTCTCGCATTGCCGCCAGGGCATACGGAAACGCTGCGTACAAGACCGTGCCGGATTGCGGCGCTGCCCGATTGGGATGGATGTCGAGCGTGCCGCCAATCTCGTGCAGCCGTGCTCGCATCGCCGGAATTCCGACCCCGATCGATGCTGTCCTGGTGCCGCGCCGGCCGGGCTCTACCGGGAGGCCGCGTCCGTTGTCGCGGACCGTCAAGTGGAACCAATCATTGGTCGCGTCGATGACAATCGCCACCTCCGTCGCCTTCGCGTGACGGAAAACGTTGGTCAGGGCCTCCTGGACGACGCGCAGCAACGAGCGCTTGGTTTCGTAGAGCAACCGATCGACCTCCGGCACGATGTCGACCGTCACCCGCAACGACGTGCGCGCCGCAAATCCTTCCGCGTATCGTTCAATGGTGGCCTTCAGGCCCTCTCCCGCCAGATTCCGGGGATGCAGCAGATAGGCAAAGGCGCGGATCTCGCGGAGAGCTTCGTCAATCGACGTATCGATGTCGTCGCAAAGCTGCCCTGCCGAGGCCGTCTCGCCGAGATGGCTCCGGACCCGCATCAAGCCAAGGCTGGCGGCAATCAAATGCTGACAGGTCGAATCGTGGAGGTCTGACGCGATCCGTTGCTGGATGCCTTCCTGGATGGACAACAGGCCGACGTCCATGGCGAGGCCGTCGTCGCGTTCGATGACGCTCTCGCGGGGGCCGTTGCGTATGGAACGATGGCTGCCGATCAGTCCGACCACGCCGCCGACCGATGGATCGACGACCGGCACCACGGTCGTTTCGATGTTCCGGGGCGAGCCGCCGAGCGCGAGACGCTGCCGGATCCGTATCTCGGCACCTTCGGCGAGACACGCCCGAAGCGTCTCGCAGACGGCTCTGGCATCGTCTCCGCTCATGCAATCGAAGACATCCATGTCGCGGACGTCCTTTGACGAGAGGCCGAGATGAGATTCGAACTCGGGATTGATCGCCTCATAGGCGAACCGCCCCTCAAAGATCGGGCGAACGACGAAGAGAAGATCCCTCGAAAACTTCCAATGGAGCGCCTCGATCGAATCGTCCGAACCTATTCGCGGCCAGCTCCCGAGGCTGGTACGATGCAACTCTGTGGGGGGACGGCCATGTAGTTTCACGGTACGCACTCACTCTATTCAGGCGCCTTTTCGGCACCGAAAGCAGTCGTGGGCCCCCGCCCGCCAAACATCCACAATCCGGCTCCGGAAGGTCCGCCGCCCTGGAGCCAACCGACTATACACCCCGAACAGCGCTCACACCATCAAGTAGCATTGCAATGGGAATAAAATCTCGAATTCGTGACGCCCGCTCTGCAACGCACGAATATGCAACTTGTGCCACGTCGATCGTAGGCGGCGCCGCGGGTCCGGTCAGGAACGAGTAAATAGCAGCATATGCGGATTTTTCGAACCGAGGTTCCGCGTGCGAAATTCGCGCCGAGTGCGAGCTTGCCCATCGGGACATTCATCCACGGTGTCGAGGGTTTCGTCCGATCCCGAAAGCGACGCTTGCGCGATAAGGTCGGGCGGGCTGTTCCGGTGCCTGTCTTTCGACCTAACGGGAGGTCTCCCATGTCGGATCTTGTCGCGATCGTGTATCCGTCCGAAGCGAAAGCCGAGGAAGTGCGTCAGCGACTGCTGAAGCTGCAAAAGGAATATCTGATCACCATCAGCGACGCCGTGATCGCGGTGAAGACGGATTCGGGCGGCATCAAGCTCAATCAGCTCGTCAACACGACCGCCATGGGCGCGATGACGGGAAGCTTCTGGGGTCTGCTCATCGGCGTGCTCTTCCTCAATCCGATCCTCGGTGTCGCGGTAGGCGCGGCTTCGGGCGCGCTTGGCGGCGCGCTTTCCGACTTCGGCATCGACGATGCCTTCATGAAGAGCCTGTCCGCCAACCTTAAGTCCGGCAACGCGGCCCTGTTCGTGCTGATCAAGCACATGACCGCGGACAAGGTGATCAAGGAGATCAAGGACGCCGGCGGCGTCGTGCTCAAGACCTCGCTCGACGAGACCAAGGAAAAGATCCTGCGCGATGCCCTCGAGAGCGCCGTGGAGCGGCCGGCGGCCTGAGCCGCCGCCCTGCTCGTCTCAGCGCCTTCCGCCGGCAAGGCGCAGCAGCATCAGGAACAGGTTCAGGAAATTGAGGTAGAGCGACAGCGCTCCGATGACGGACTTGCGCCCCGCGGAGGTATGGTCATCGGCGCTGTCGTACATCGCCTTGATCCGCTGCGTATCGTAGGCCGTGAGGCCGGCAAACACGCCGACGCCCACGATCGAGATCAGCCAATCGAGCGTGCTCGACGACAGAAACAGGTTGACCAGGCTCGCAATGATGATTCCGATCAGCCCCATGAACAGGAAGGTGCCGAGGCCGGAGAGATCGCGCCGCGTCGTGTAGCCGAACATGCTGAGCGCGCCGAAACTCGCCGCCGCGACGAAAAACACGCGGGCGATCGACGAGCTGGTATACATGTGCAGCAAGATCGAGAGCGAAATACCGATCAGGGCTGCATAGATGAAGAACAGCAGCCGCGCCGTCGACACCGACAGCGTATTGATGCGCGAGCCGATGAAGAACACCAATGCGAGCGGCGCCAGGATGAACAGCCACATCAACGGGCTCTGGAGCAGCGCGGGACCGGTAATCTCGTAGGTCAGCCAGGCGACGAGCGCGGTCAAGCCGACGCCGCCGGCCATATAGCCGTAAATCCGCAGCATATAGTCGTGCAATCCGGCGTCCACCGCGCTCGCACTGCCGCTCGCCTGCGGATTGGTCAGGTTCTGGTCGAAATTGGACATGGTTGGCCTCCTCTGGATCTCACAGAGGACAGCGACGCTAACGTTCGTACCGGCGGAGCGACATCGGCCAATCACCCTATTGGTGCTGGCGGTAACCACCCGCGCGCGCTGCAACCGGCGAAGGGCCAAGCAGCCACCGCCACGCTCACGTTACCGATCCGCAAGGCCATGGCGCCTAAGCCTTTCGGCGTAGGCGCCTTACGCCTTTGTCACTTGGAAGCCAGCGCCCCGTCTGCCCTAGTCCGGGGCATGCGCTTCTTCTTTCACATCGCCGACAAATACGGTGTCTGTCCCGATGGCATCGGACACGACTGCATCGATCAGGATGCGGCCGTCCGGCATGCCCGGCATTTTGCCACCGAACTCGCCAGGGCCGGCGAGTTCTTCCGCGGCAGCGTCGTGCTCGTTGCCGGGCGGCCAGCCCCAGCTTCCTGTTCGTGAGCGCCAGGGCAGCGCCTCTTTAGCCGCGGCGCTTTTACGGAGTTGCGCGTCCATCGCGCCGGCCGATTTCCTGCCCTCGCCGCCTACAGAGAATCCCCGATGTGCGCACACCACGCGCACTTCTAAGATTGCCTGCCCTCGGAGCCGTCTCGATCCGAGCCGTGGTCCCCTGAGCGCATGGAGGCGGGCATGAACATTCACGCCATTGGTCGCGGCCTGGTTCTGGCCGGATTGGTGGCCCTTGCCCTGCCATCCCTCTCGATCGCGCAACCGAAGGACACCGGCGCGGCGGCACCAGCGCAGACAGGTGCGGCTGCGCCGAAGGAGGCAGTCCCCAACACCAACACCAACCCGGTCAAGCACCGCTACTGGCGTCATCGCGGCGGCCGGCACCCGCATTATGGCAGCCGTCGCGTTCGTACCTGAGGCCACTGCGGAGGCGCCCCACGGCCGGCAGCGGCATTGCGCCGGAGATGCCTGGCGATGGATCGAGCGATGAGCGATTCCAGGATGGGACCAGATCGATTCCGCGAGGTCGTGCTGACCGCTGCCGAACGGCCGGACAGCGCCGAGCCGCCAAGAAGCATGCTCGCCGTCGGCCTCTCCCTGCTCGCCACGGGCGTCGCCCTGTTCCTGATATGGCAGACGGTCTCCAGCCTGCTCATCGTCTTCGCCGGCGTGCTGTTCGCGGCCTTGCTCGACGCCGCGGCGCGAGCGCTGGCTTCGATCGTTCCGATCAGCCGCGCCTGGCGCCTGACGCTCGTGCTTCTGCTGCTATCCGCGCTATCAGGCTTTGGAATGGCCTGGGGCGCGGGCAAGTTGCCGGAACAGACGCGCCTGCTGCTCAAAGTCATGGATGCCCAGGTCGACGTGCTCCAGGAGCACTTGCTGTCATATGGCGTGGACCTGCTCGGCCCGGAATGGGGCCGCGACTTCGCTCAATGGCTGTTCGCCGATCAGGGCCGGTTCTTCAGCCACGCCCAGTTTCTGCTCGGCGGAGCATCGAGCTTCCTCTCCGCGGTGCTCGTGATCCTGTTCCTCGGCATCCTTTTCGCCTTCGATCCCACCGGCCATCGCGAAAGCGTGGTCATGCTGGTCAAGCACTCATACCGCGCCCGTGCGCGCGCCGTGATGGATGAGATGGGCGGCATCATGCGGCTGTGGTTCGTCGGCCAACTGGTTCGCATCGTCCTGATGACGTTGTGCGTCTGGATCGCGCTCTATCTCATTGGGCTGCCCGGTCCCTTCGTGCTGGGGCTTCAGGCAGGCCTGTCGAACTTCATTCCCTATCTCGGGCCGATCGTTGCCGCGATCCCGATCGCGCTTGTGGCAATGCCGCTCGGCGCATCGCTGCTGATCTGGGCCGTCGTGATCTACACCATCATCCAGTCGATCGAGGGCTATGTGATCGGCCCGCTGATCCAGCGCCAGGCGGTCGAAATCCCGCCGGCCTGGACGTTGGTCGCGATCGTCCTCCTCGGCTCCCTGTTCGGTGTCCTCGGCATCGCGCTCGCGATGCCTCTCGTCGCCATCGGCCGGGTCGCTATCATCAGGTTCTATGTCGAGGACTATCTTGGCGACGATCCGAGGCCGGCAACGATTGCGAGCGATCAGTCATGAGCGGAATTGACGCGCAGCAAAGCGATCTCCACGAGACCGCCCCGACGCGATCGGGGACGGCTCAATTCATGTGGCAGCAGCTACCTTATCTGGTTGCGCTGCTGCTCGCCATCGCGGGCGTCGCCTATACCAACGTCTCGCACCAGCCTTTGACCGGCTATTGGGAATTCCTGGCGCTCGCCATCGGCGTCGTCTGCGTCGTGACCAAATGGCCGGAGGTCGATGGCAGGGACAACCAGCTCCGCCTGATCTGGACACAGGCGCTGCACTGGATCGCCGTCCTGGTCACGATGAACATCATGCTCATTTCCGGCGTCCAGCAATTGCTGCCCACGCCGGCAACCGGCCTCGTCCTGCTGACCTTGCTCGCGCTCGGCACGTTCCTTGCGGGCGTGAGCCTGCTGTCGGTGCAGATCAGCTTTCTTGGCCTTGCGATGGGCGCGGCCGTGCCGGCGATCTCCTGGCTGAAGCAATCCATCTTCTTTTTCCTGCTGGGCGCCGTGCTGCTCATCGGACTCGCCATCTCGTTCTGGGTGCGCCAGGACCGCAGGCCGCCGCACGTCGCCACGCGAACGAGCAACCAGGCGGAGGATTGAATGCACAAATTTCGGCATCTTGCAGCCATCGCTGCGTTGACATGGTCTTGCGGTGTCGCACCACCCGCGCAGGCCGAAGCGTTTCGGGTCGGCAGGCTGTTGTGCTGGTCGACGCCGCGTGTCGGACTGGTGCTCGGATCGGCGCAATCGCTGCGCTGCACGTTCCACAGACGGCACCCGCAGCGGACATATATCTACGAGGGACGGATCAGGCGCGTCGGCCTGGACATCGGCGTAACCAGCGCCGGCACCCTGTCCTGGGTCGTGTTCGCCAGGAACTCGCGGATCGGTCCCGGTACCTTGCGCGGCCAATATGTCGGTGCAAGCGGCAATGTCGCGTTGGGTCCTGGCCTCGGCGCCAACGTCCTCATCGGCGGCTCTCGCCGGAGCGTCATGCTTCAGCCGTTGTCGATCGAACGGTCGATCGGGCTGAACCTTGCCGCCGGCGTGACCAATCTGACGCTTGGACCGCGGGGGCGAGGATGAATCGCGCCCGCGATCCCGCGCAGCATCGACGGAGCGGATGCGACCATTTCCACCCCGTTGCGCGACAAAGCAGCCCGGGTCATGACACCTAATCGAAAACGCTGGCTGATCGCGCTCGTTGCCGTCGCACTCTGCGTCGGCGGCTACTTCGCTTGGCAGGCGCTTGGGGGCGATGGTCTTCCAAGCGGATTCGCCAGTGGCAACGGCCGCATCGAGGCGGTCGAGATCGATATCGCCACCAAGACACCGGGGCGCATTCGCGACATCCTGGTGCGCGAAGGCGATCTGGTCTCGGCGGGACAGGCGCTGGCGCAGATGGATACGGTGCAGCTCGAGGCGCAGGCTCGCCAGGCACAGGCCCAGCTGCGACGTGCCACGATCGGAATCGAGACGGCCAAAAGCCTTGTCACCCAACGTGAGGCCGAGAAGAAAACGGCGACCGCGGTGATCGCGCAGCGCAGCGCGGAGTACGATGCAGCCGACCGGAGGCTCCAGCGCTCCGAACAGCTGATCAGGACCAGTGCCGTGTCCCAGCAGGTGCTCGACGACGACCGGGCGACCGCCAACGGCGCACGCGCAGCCGTCGCGGCGGCGGAGGCCCAGCTTGCAGGCTCGGAAGCCGCCATCGGTGCGGCCGAGGCGCAAGTGGTCGATGCGGAGGCTGCGGTCGAGGCGGCGAAAGCCTCCATCGAGAGCATCAAGGCCGATCTGAACGACTCGACGCTTCGCGCACCACGTGACGGACGCGTCCAGTTCCGCGTGGCCCAGCCCGGCGAGGTTCTCAGCGCCGGTGGACGCGTGCTCAATCTCGTCGATCTCGGCGACGTCTTCATGACCTTCTTCCTGCCGACGGCCCAGGCTGGCCGTGTCGCGATCGGTTCGGAGGTCCGGCTCGTCCTCGACGCCGCGCCGCAATGGGTCATTCCCGCCAGAGCGACGTTCGTCGCCAGCGTCGCTCAATTCACGCCGAAGACGGTCGAAACCGAGGTGGAACGTGAGAAGCTGATGTTCCGGGTCAGGGCGCACATTCCGCCGGATCTGCTGCGGAGGAACATCGAGCAGGTCAAGACCGGGCTTCCCGGCCGCGCCTTCGTTCGCCTTGATCAAAAGGCCGAATGGCCGGCGCAGCTTACGGAAAATCTGGTCAAATGAGCGACGCGCCCGATCCGCCTCCGGTGATACGCCTCGAAGCGGTCGGGCTGTCCTACGGTACGACGCGCGCGCTCGACGGCATCACGCTCGAGATTCCGCCGGCACGCATGGTCGGCCTGATCGGCCCCGACGGCGTCGGCAAGTCGAGCCTGCTGTCGCTCGTCGCAGGAGCGCGCGCGATCCAGCAAGGCCGTGTTCTCGTGCTTGGCGGCGACATGGCCGATGCCGCTCACCGGCGACAGACCTGCCCGCAAATCGCCTACATGCCGCAAGGTCTCGGCAAGAACCTCTACCCGACGCTCTCCGTGTTCGAGAATGTCGACTTCTTCGGGCGTCTGTTCGGTCACGATCGGCACGAGCGCGAGGAGCGAATAGGCCAGCTCCTGCGGGATACCGGCCTTGCGCCGTTCACCGACCGGCCGGCGGGGAAGCTGTCCGGCGGCATGAAGCAGAAGCTTGGCCTGTGCTGCGCGCTGATCCACGACCCAGACCTGCTGATCCTCGATGAGCCGACCACCGGTGTCGATCCACTCTCGCGGCGCCAGTTCTGGGAGCTGATCGAGGGCATTCGGAAAGATCGCCCCGGCATGAGCGTCATCGTCGCCACCGCCTATATGGAGGAAGCGGCGCGGTTCGACTGGCTTGTCGCGATGGACGACGGGCGGGTGCTCGCAACCGGCACGCCGTCCGAGCTGCTGCAACAGACAGATACCGACACTCTCGACGCCGCCTTCATCGCCCTGCTCCCGGAGGAGCAACGTCGGGCCCACAGAGAGGTGGTCATCCCGCCTCGCGCGAGCGACCAGGGCGAGGACATCGCGATCGAAGCCGAGCAGCTCACGGTCAGGTTCGGCGATTTCACTGCGGTCGATCATGTGAGCTTTCGTATCGCCCGCGGCGAGATCTTCGGCTTCCTCGGCTCCAACGGCTGCGGCAAGACCACGACCATGAAGGTGCTCACCGGGCTGCTGCCGGCAAGCGAAGGTGAAGCGCGGCTGTTCGGACACGAGGTCGACCCCAGGGACATGGATGTCCGGCGCCGCGTCGGCTACATGTCGCAGGCCTTCTCGCTCTATAGCGAGCTGACCGTCCGTCAGAACCTGGAGCTGCACGCGCGCCTGTTTCGGCTCGCGCCGGATACGATCGGCAACCGGGTCCGCGAGATGGTCGAGCGCTTCGATCTCGCCGGGGTCATCGACGCCCTGCCCGACGCTCTGCCGCTCGGCGTCCGCCAGCGCCTGTCGCTTGCCGTCGCCATGATCCACGCGCCCGATATCCTGATCCTGGACGAGCCGACCTCCGGCGTCGATCCGATCGCACGCGATGGCTTCTGGCAAATCCTGTCCGATCTCTCGCGGCACGACAATGTCACGATCTTCGTCTCCACCCATTTCATGAACGAGGCGGAACGCTGCGATCGCATCTCGCTGATGCACGCCGGCAAAGTGATGATCAGCGACACGCCGGCGGGAATTGCCGCCCGGCGCGGCGGCGGCAATCTCGAACAGGCCTTCGTGGCCTATCTGGAGGACGCTATCGCGGCAACGAATCCGGCCGGGGCATCGCCGGCGCCGCAAATCACCGGCAAGACTGCCGCGAAGGCGCACGGCGCCTTGCACGTCTTCGATCCGCGCCGCATGTTCGCCTACACCCAGCGCGAGGCGCTCGAGCTCAGGCGCGATCCGATCCGCGCCACGCTTGCGATCCTCGGCAGCCTGATCCTGATGTTCGTGATGGGCTACGGCATCAACATGGACGTCGAGAACCTCTCTTTCGCCGTCATGGACCGCGACGACAGCACGACCAGCCGCGACTACGTGCTCCAGATCGCAGGTTCACGCTATTTCACCGAACTTGCGCCGATCACCGACTATGATGATCTCGATCGCCGCATGCGCAGCGGCGAGCTCAGTCTTGCGATCGAGATTCCGCCCGGATTCGGCCGCGACGTCGCCCGTGGCAGCAACGTCAAGATCGGCGCGTGGGTCGACGGCGCAATGCCGTCTCGTGCCGAGACGGTGCGCGGCTACGTGCAGGCGATGCACACGACCTGGCTGGCGCAGCGCGCCCAGCAGCTCCATGGCAGCGCCGGCACCACCGGCGATTTCCAGATCGAGGTTCGTTTCCTCTACAATCCCGACATCAGGAGCATCGTCGCGATGGCGCCGGCCGTGATCCCGATCCTGCTCCTGATCATTCCGGCCATCCTGGCTACGCTAAGCGTCGTGCGGGAGAAGGAGCTGGGATCGATCATCAACTTCTACGTCACCCCGGTGACGCGGCTGGAATTTCTCATCGGCAAGCAGCTTCCCTATGTGGCGCTCGCGATGCTGAATTTCCTGCTGTTGACCGCCTTCGCCGTGTTCATCTTTCGCGTCCCCTTCACGGGCAGCTTCGCCGCCTTCGCCTCGGCCGCGCTGCTATACGTCATCATCACGACTGCGATGGGCCTCGTGATCTCGTCGTTCATGGCAAGCCAGATTGCCGCGATTTTCGCGACCGCGCTGCTCACCATGATCCCGGCCACGCAATATTCGGGACTGGTCGATCCGGTCTCCTCGCTCCAGGGCGCGGGCGCCCTCGTCGGGCGAATCTATCCGACTGCCCACTTCGTCACCATTACACGCGGCACCTTCTCGAAGGGCCTCGACTTCGGCGATCTGTCCGAACCCTTCGTGGCTCTCGCCGTCACGGTCCCGGTGCTGCTCGCGCTCGGCGCTGTGCTTCTCAAGAAGCAGGCAAACTAGATGCAGATCGGCAATGTCATTCAGCTCGGTATCAAGGAGCTCCGCGGCCTGCTCCGTGATCCCATGATGCTCATACTGATCGTCTATGCCTTCACGATCTCGATCTATACCTCCTCCAGCGCACAACCGGAGACCCTCAACCAGGCCGCGATCGCCATCGTCGACGAGGACAGATCTCCCGCCGCAACGCGCATCATCACGGCCTTCAGCCCGCCCTATTTCACTATTCCCCGGCTGATCCCGCAATCCGAGATGATGGCCCGTATGGATTCGGGGCTCGATACCTTTGCGCTCAACATCCCGCCCAATTTCCAGCGCGACCTTCTGGCGCGGAGATCGCCCGCCGTCCAGCTCAATGTCGACGCAACTCGGATGTCGCAGGCCTTCACCGGAAGCGGCTTCATCCAGTCCATCGTCACCGACGAGGTCAGCGAGTTCCTGTCCCGCTACCGCTCGGCCGCGCCGCTGCCGATCGATCTGGCGCTCCGCGCACGCTTCAATCCCGAGCTCAACAGGACCTGGTTCGGAGCTATCAACAACATCATTTCCTCGGTCACGATGCTGTCGATCATCCTGACCGGCGCGGCCCTGATCCGCGAGCGCGAGCACGGCACGATCGAACATCTCCTGGTCATGCCGGTGACCCCGTTCGAGGTCATGGCGAGCAAGATCTGGTCGATGGGGCTCGTCGTGTTCCTTGCAGCCAGCATATCGCTTGTCTTCATCGTTCAGGGCCTGCTGGCGGTCCGGATCGACGGCTCGATCCCGATGTTCCTGATCGGAACGGCGCTCTATCTCTTTGCGACCACCTGCATGGGCATCTTTCTCGCCACGTCCGCCGGCACGATGCCGCAGTTCGGTCTCCTGCTGATGCTGGTGCTGATGCCGCTTCAGATGCTGTCGGGGGCCACGACCCCGAGGGAGAGCATGCCCGAGATCATCCAGGACATCATGCTCGCTGCGCCGAACACCCATTTCGTGATCCTTGCCCAGGCCATCCTGTTTCGCGGCGCCGGTCTGACCGTGGTGTGGCCGCAATTCGCCGCGCTGCTGGCAATCGGCGGAGTATTGTTCGTCCTGTCCCTTCGTCGCTTCAGGCAATTCCTGCAATGAGGCCGGATGGCGCTGCCGTCTCCGAAGGTCAGCACATTCCCGGCTCATGGCTCAGGGTTTCGTCGGATGTCGACGGCGCGGGTTCACCACTACCATCCGAAGCGTGCCGATCATCTCGGATCTGGAGGGATGGCGATGACGGTGTTTGACAGCCGCTCCCGCATCGAAGCTCTGGGGCCTCCGCCATTCTGGGTTTGCGCGCTGCTCGGCATTGTCTTGATCGCCGCCGGCGCTCTCGCGCTCGGTGACGTCGTGTTCGCGACCATCATCAGCGTCAAGCTGATTGGGCTGACCGCCATCGCCGCCGGCGCGTTCGAGATTGCGCACGCCTTCTGGACCAAGGGATGGGGCGGATTCCTCTGGCAGGTCCTGCTCGGCGCGCTCTATCTCGCCTTCGGTCTGCTGCTGCTCACCCAGCCCGCCTCCGGCGCGCTGATCCTGACCAATTTGCTCGGCGCGGTGCTGTTCGCATCGGGCGTCATCCGATTCATGCTGAGCTTTGCCCATTGGCGGCAGAACGGCTGGACGATGCTGATCTCCGGCGCCTTCGCGATCGTCGCGGGCGTGCTCATCCTGTTCGGCTTCCCGACCATCAGCGCCTGGGCGCTCGGATTCCTGCTCGGCGTCGACCTGATCGCCCACGGCCTGGCATGGCTGGTCTACGCGCTGCAATCGGCACGGACGACCGCATAACAACGGAGAAAACGTAATGGACGCTTCCAGCCGCCGCGCCTTCCTCGGCTTCGCAACCAATGCCCTTGCCGCCGCTGCGATCGGCGCCGCCGGCGCTCGCCTCGTCAGCGTCGCGAACGCGATGCCGGTCGATCCCGCTCCCGGACGTGGCAGCGAGCCCTTGGATGACGTGACGCAGGCACAGTGGGGGCCAGGATGGGGGCCGGGTCCAGGCCCGGGATGGGGGCCGGGTCCGGGATGGGGTCGCCCGCCGCCACCGCGCCGGCGGCGCCGCTGGGTCTGCTGGTGGCATCGCGGCCGCCGTCACTGCGGATGGCGCTGGTAGGTGCCTCCCGAGGATCACACCAAGATGAGGGAGGACATGGTGCGCAACAAGAGCCAATGGGTCCTCGCCGCCGTGCTGGCAGCGCTGCTGGTGGCGGCGAGCTGGTTTTGTCTCTCGGTCTGGCGATCGACCCCGGCGATGCCGACCTACGGCAACGTCATCCTGGCCGTGGCGGCGATCCTCGTTCTGGTGTCCGGCTGCGGCCTGATCGCGCTGATGTTCTACAGTCAGCGCAAGGGCTACGACGAGCCGGCGCGCAGCGACCGCACCGCGCGGGACTAACGCTGTCTTTCGGTCGATGATCGAGCCGTCAGGCCTCAAGCCTGGAGCAAGGAGCGAGCATGAACCTTGCTGACGTCCCGACCAGGCTGCTAGCGGCAAGCCTGCTGATGCTGGCAGCCACTGGGGCGGCGCGGGCCCAGTCTGCTCCGTCGGCACCTGTCGTCGGCGTCGTCGAAGCGACGCAGCGGCCGATCACCGAGACCGCCGAGTTTCTCGGCCGGATCGAGGCGGTCAATCGGGTCAACATTGCCGCCCGCGTCACCGCCTTCCTGGAGCAGCGGCTGTTCACCGAAGGGGCCGAGATCAAGAAGGGCGATGAGCTCTATCGCCTGGAGCGCGGGCCGTTCGAGGCTGACGTAGCGTCCAAGCAGGCGCAGGTCGTACAGCTCGAGGCAACGCTGGAGAATGCCAAGCTGACGACAGAGCGCGCACGCACCCTGCTGGGCGGGCCGGCCGGTCAGCAATCGACCTACGACGCAGCGATCGCGAACCAGCGCAGCCTGGAGGCCCAGGTCAAGGCCGCGCAGGCACAGGTCGAGGCTTCCCAGATCAACCTCGACTACACCGTGATCAGCGCGCCGATCGACGGCAAGATCGGACGCACGGCCGTGACGGAAGGCAACATCGTCAGTCCAAGCTCGGGCGTGTTGACCACGATCGTCAGCCAGGATCCGATGTATGTCACCTTTCCGGTGCCGCTGCGTCAGGGCCTGGAGCTGCGCGAACGATACGGCCCGCAAGGCGGCCTCGAAGCGGTCACTATCAGGCTGCGGCTGCCCGACGGGCGCATGTACGGGCAATCGGGCAAGCTCAATTTCGTCGACAACAGCATCGCGCAAAACACCGATACGATCACCGTGCGCGGAGAGATCGCCAATCCGATCCTGCGCGCTCCATCAGCCGCAGGCGTGACGGTTCACGAGCTCACCGACGGCGAATTCGTCACCGTCGTGCTCGAAGGCGTCCAGCCGGTCGAGGTGCTGGCGATCCCACGCTCGGCTGTGCTGTCCGACCAGCGCGGCGATTACGTCCTCGTGGTCGGCGCCGACAACAAGGCCGAGCAGCGCCGCATCCAGCTCGGACAGTCGACGCCGACCATCGCTTCCGTTATCAACGGGCTTGCAGCCGGCGAGAAGGTGATCGCCGAGGGCCTGCAGCGGGTCCGTCCGGGTCAGGCCGTCGCTCCCGAGCCGGCGAGCGCGCTGATCCTGTCGAGCATGAAGGCTCCGGCGAGCGGCGCGGCTTCGCCGGGCGATCATGGCGCGTCCGCTCCGACGCGCCCCGGCAGCCGCCCATGATTTCGAGCGTCTTCATCGACCGCCCCCGGCTTTCGATGGTGATCGCCTTCGTCATCACCATCGCCGGCGCGCTGGCGCTCACGCAGATTCCGGTGGCGCAGTTTCCGGACATCGTGCCGCCGCAGGTCACCGTCGCCGCAACGTTCCCCGGCGCCTCCGCCGAGGTCGTGGAGAGCAGCGTCGCACAGCCGCTGGAAGCGCAGGTGATCGGCGTCGACCGCGCGCTCTACATGAAATCGACCAGCGGCAATGACGGCAGCTACACGCTCACGGTGTCCTTCGCGCTCGGCACCAATCCCGACATCAACACCGTCAACGTCAACAACCGCGTGCAGAGCGCCCAGTCGCAATTGCCGACGGAAGTGCAGCAGCAGGGCGTGACGGTGCAGAAGCGATCTTCGTCGATCCTGCAGTTCCTCGTGCTCTACAGCGCGAACGGCCAGCAGGACCCGCTCTTCATCACCAACTACGCCATCATCAACGTGCTCGACGCGATTGCGAGCACGCCCGGCGTCGGCCAGGCGAACCTGTTCGCCAAGATGAATTACTCGATGCGGATCTGGTTCGACACGCAGCGGCTGACCAGTCTCAACCTGACCCCGTCGGACGTGATCGCTGCGATCCGCGCGCAGAGCGTCCAGGCTCCCGTCGGCCGCATCGGCGCGCGGCCGATCAGCGACGACCAGCAATTCCAGTTCAACGTCCAGACCCAGGGCCGGCTGGCGACCGTCGACCAGTTCGCGAGCATCGTGCTGCGCGCCAATCCGGATGGATCCTCGCTGCTGGTGCGTGACGTTGCCCGGGTCGAGATGGGCGCGCAGAATCTCGACAGCGAAGCGCGGATCGACGGGCGCGCAGCCGTTCCGATCGCGATCTACCTCGCGCCGGGCGCCAACGCCGTCACCACGGCGCGCGCGGTCGCCGACACGATGCAGCGGCTGTCGACCCGGTTCCCTCCGGGCCTCAGCTATCTCGTGCAATACGACTCCACGACCTTCGTGCGGGATACCATCGCCGAGGTGCTGCGCACCCTGGGCGAAGCGTTTGTCCTCGTGGTGGTCGTGGTCTATCTGTTTCTCGGAAGCCTTCGCGCCACGGCGATTCCGGCCGTCGCCGTGCCGGTCAGCCTCATCGGCACCTTCGCCGTCCTGCTCGTGTTCGGCTATTCGGCCAATACGGTGTCCCTGCTCGCGATGGTGCTCGCCATCGGCATCGTAGTCGATGACGCCATCGTCGTGGTGGAAAATGTCGAGCGCGTCATGGCGGAAGAGCCTCAGCTGTCCCCGGCCGAAGCCAGCAAGAAGGCAATGAGCCAGATCACCGCGCCGATCATCGCGATCACGCTGGTGCTGCTCTCGGTGTTTGTGCCGATCGCGTTCATTCCCGGCATCTCGGGCACGCTGTTCCGCCAATTCGCGGTGACGATCAGCGCCGCCATGATGATCTCGGCATTGAATGCGTTGACGCTGTCCCCGGCGCTCTGCGCGCTGCTGTTGCGGCACAGCGGTCCGCGCCGCGGCGTCATGGGCCGCGTGCTCGGCGGAATTGACTGGGTGCGCGATCGCTACAGCGGCGCCGTTGGCCGGCTGGTGCGCATGGCCACCCTGTCGCTCCTGCTGGTGGCGCTCTTCGCTGCCGGGATCTTCGGCCTGTCGCTCGTGACCCCGACAGGGTTCCTCCCCGAGGAGGATCAGGGTGCCTTCTTCACCTCCGTGCAGCTGCCGGATGGCGCCTCGGTGGCGCGAACCAGCGAGGTCACCCGGCAGGTCGAGGCCGTCCTGAAACAGATGCCGGCGGTCGACCACGTCCTCGCGGTGATCGGGTTTTCCCTGCTCGACGGCGCCTCCGAGCCGAACAGCGCGCTCGTGGTGGCGCGGCTGAAGCCGTTCGCGGATCGCAACACGGCGGCGGATTCCGCACAGGCGCTCATCGCCAAGATGTTTGCGGCCGGAGCACAGATCCGGCAGGCCAACGTCCTGCCGTTCAACCTGCCGCCGATCATCGGGCTCTCCACCGGCGGCGGATTCGAATATCAGTTGCAAGCGCTGGAGGGACAGAGTCCGGCCGCGATCTCCAGCGTCACCAACGCGCTGATCGGCGCGGCCAATGCCGATCCCCGGCTCACACGTGTGTTCTCCACGTTCACCGCGACCAATCCGTCGCTTTACCTCGACATCGACCGCCGCAAGGCGCAGGCGCTGGGCGTTACGATCAGCGACATCTTCACCGCGCTCCAGGCCACGCTCGGCGGAATCTACGTGAACAACTTCAACCTGTTCGGAAGGACCTGGCAGGTCAACCTGCAAGGCGAGGCGTTCGACCGGGCCGACATCTCCGACATCTGGCGGATCTATGTGCGCAACAGCACGGGCCAGATGGTCCCGTTGAGATCACTGGCCGGGCTCAAGATCGTGACAGGCCCGCAAGTCATCACCCGCTACAACAACTATCGCTCGGTGACCATCAACGGCAGCCCCGCGCCGAACATCTCCTCGGGCACCGCGATCGCCGCGATGGCGCAGATCTCGGACAACGTGCTGCCGTCCGGCTACAGCTTCGCGTGGACCGGCACCGCCTATCAGGAGCAGCAGGCCGCGGGCCAGACCGGCATCGTGCTGATGCTCGCAGTGCTGTTCGCCTATCTGTTCCTGGTCGCGCTCTATGAGAGCACGGTGATCCCGATTCCCGTGCTGCTCTCGGTCGTCGTCGGCGTGCTGGGATCCTATCTCGGCATCAAGCTCGCGGGCCTCAATCTCGACCTCTATGGCCAGATCGGCCTCGTGGTCCTGATCGCCCTCGCGGCCAAGAATGGCATCCTGATCGTCGAATTCGCCAAGGAGCAGCGCGAGGCTGGCGTCGCGCTTCACGAAGCCGCCATCCAGGGCGCTCATATGCGCTTTCGCGCCGTCATGATGACGTCGGCCGCCTTCATCCTTGGCCTGTTGCCGCTCGTGATCGCGACCGGCGCCGCCGCGCTCAGCCGGCGCGCCGTGGGCACGGCCGTGTTCGCCGGCATGCTGGCCGCAAGCACAGTCGGGATCTTCCTGGTGCCGATGCTATACGTGGTCTTTCAGCGCATGCGCGAACGCGCGAAGGCGGCACTCAAGCGCACGCCGCGACGACACGATCGCGACAGCAGAGCGACGACCGAGCCGCCGGACCTCGCGTCTGGCGGCTCTGAGTAGACTATCACGGCCATGTCCTTCGACCCGCCCATGACCGTCCGGCGTGTCAACTCTTCGGGGTGAACAGGCCGCCAGCGGCTTTCATCGCCGATTCGCCCACGGTCCTCGCCTGGTCGGTCAAAGCCCGCATCTGGTCCTGGAAGAAATCGGCCTGGAGCTTGAGTGCGTCCTGCATGTCCTTGGCCTGGATCAGCTTATCGCCGAGGTCGAAGGTGGCGGTGACGTTGCGCTGCATGAAGCTGGAAAATTCCTTGGCCTGGTTTGCGATCGGCAGCGGGGAAGCGGCAAGTCCCTTCTCCAGCATCTCGAAATACTCCGCATTGGCCTTGCGCAGACGGCCGAGCGCTTCGGCCAAAGCCGTGCGGATACCTTCGACGGACGAATTGATTTCTGCCATGACGTCTCTCCCTTCGAGGAGTTGGGGGTTAAGCGGCTAGTCCTCCGAACCAGGCTCCGAAATAACCAGCATAGAGCGCCGGCCGTTCGAGGTTCATCGAATGGCCGATGCCGGGGACGACCACCAGGCGGCAGTCCGGCATCGATTCGGCCATGGCGCGCAGATCAGCCGGCGCAATCCAGCCGTCCCACTCGCCCCACAAGACGAGGTGCGGATGCCGGATCTCCGGCATGCGCCGCTCCAGCTCGCGGCTCTCCTTCTCGCGCGTCAGGTTGACCGGCGTTCCGATCCAGACCCCCTCCGAGACGCCGAAGGTCTGCTCGATGATCCGGTCGAACAGCGCCTGGATCTCGCCGAGCCCCTCGCGAAAGCGCGGGACCATGTTCGGTGCCATGCTCTCCGGAACAAACAGCGACGAGGCGGCGGTCGCCATCACGGACCGCGTCAGCTCCTTGCTCGCCATCATCGCCCTGAACAACCCGATCTGCTCGGCGTTGAAGGCCATGCCGAGCGGCGTCACCGGATCGAGCGCAAAGACGCGGCCGAAGCGCTGCGGCTGCATCAACAGCATGCGCGCGGCGATGATGCCGCCGGTCGAATGGGTCGCAAGGTGGCAGTAGCCGATATCGAGCGCATCGAGCGCCGCCAGCATATCCTCGGCATGCTGTTGCATGGAGTAGTTGGCGTAATCCGCAGTCGGCTTCGGCCGGTCGCTGTCACCGCAACCACGCCAGTCGATTGCGATGACGCGCAAGCCGGTTGGAAACAAGGGCGCCGCGAGCTCGATCCAGTCCTTGCTGGCGAGATTGCCGTGGACGAAGACGACCGTGACGTCGCCTCGCCCCCACTCCCGCCAGCCAAGCTGCACCTCGCCCGCCTGCACTCTCGGCATCGACAGGTCCTACTTGTTGAGGCCGGCCGTCGGCGCCGCGCCGGGCGGCGTCGGCGCCACCGGCAAGGCCGACACCACCGCGCCCTTGATCATGCGGTCGGTGCCTTGCGGCGACGAGGTATCGACCGTTCCCTTGGTCACGAAGTCCACCACATCGGCGGAATATTCCACGGGGTTGTCGGTGTGGATGAAGTGTCCGGTCTCCGGATAGATCTTGAGCATCGGCCGATTGCCGGCATTCGTCATTCGCGTCATGAACGGCGTGATGACGTCACGACCGAGGTCGGTCAGCCCGTTGAACGCGGGTGTCGGGATGAACGGCTCCTTGTCGCCGAACGCGAGGAAGATCGGCGCCTTGATCTGGGTGACCCGCTCATAGAGGTTCTTCGGGTCATCCTGCTGCAGCTCCGCGCCTATCGTGTAGATGTCGAAGATGAAGACGTTGCACCACTGCTCGAGCTCCTTGGGGTTGCCCTTGGTGAGCCCGACGCGCTGCTCGGTGTGAAGGCGGGCATATTCGCTGTCGCTGAAGAAATAGCCGCTCTTCGCCGTCGAGACCACGCCGGTGTTGGGGTCACGCTTCTTGAAATAGAAGAAGTCGCGGATGTTCTGCTCGTCGCGCGCCTTTTCCGCCGCGAGGATGCCGGTCTGGTCCCAGACCTGCCTCCACTTGTCGAAGTCGCGGCCGAGGGTCGGATCGAACAGCGGCGCCTTCTTGTCCTTGGCGATGGTGATTTCGCGCGGATATTCCTCGAGGCCTGACGGCGCTTCCAAAGCGAGGCCCTGCACCGCATCCGGCCAGGTCAGGGCGTAGCCCACGACGAACTGACCGCCGAGCGAGTGACCGAGATAATAGGCCTTCTTGACGCCGAGCTGGTTGACGACGAGGTCGTAAATCACCTCGCGCATGTCCTGCATGGTGCGCGCCGGGCTCTTGTCGAGATTGCCGGGCCCCGACATACCATAATGCGGCAGGTCAGGCACGATCACGCGCAGGCCGCTGCGCAGCGCGTATTGCATGATGTTGCCGTAGTGACCGCCGAACGCACCCTTGCCGTGGATGATGACGAGCACCTTCGGATCCTTGTCGGTGCCGGCATACTCGTCCATGTAGCCGATCTCCCAGGCGTTGCCGCTCTTGTCCTTGGCGTTGGCAAATTTGACCGGATAGGGATAGGTCACATACGCCTTCCAGAACGACTTCTTGGGATCGATGTTCTGCGCGACGTCGGGCACGCGGTAATTCTTGTCGACGAATTTCTGGGCGCGGTCGAGCGCCACCACGTCGTCCATGAAGGCGACGAACTTCGGATCGTTCTTGCGCTGGTTGATGATCGGGAACACGCCGTAGTGCGCGACCGGGCTCTCCTGCGCGATCAGGTCCGCACCGGGCACGCGATCGACCGCCTTCTGCGCCAGCTTGAAGTTGAGCCAGAGATCGTTGGTGATGTGCATCACCAGCGTGCGGGCCTGGATGCGGCCGAGATACGGGTTGATGTTGTGCGTCTCGCCGACCCGGTTGCGCCAGACGAGGTCGACTGCGTCATAGAGCTTGGCGCGGTTGGTGACGTTCAAGCCGGCCTTCTCGTTCGGCGGATCCCAATAGAAGATCTCCGGCTGCACCGCTGGCCAGTTCTGGGTCGTGCGGAAAGCAAAGTCGTAACCGGTCATGCCGAGGATCGACCAGCCGAATGCAACGCCCGGGACCGGATGCTTTTCCTTGGGCAGCTTGTAGTAATCGCCGTTGGTGGACTGCCAGACGGGATCGGACTCGATCGCCGCCGTCATCATCTGGAACGTCCAGTTGCCGACGGGGTCCTCGCCATCCGACTGCGTGGTACCGCCGATCGGCATCAGGGCGTTGATGTATTCCGGATGCATCACGCCCCAGACGTAAGTCTGCGTGCCGCCCATGGAGACGCCGGTGACCAGCGCGACGCGCGCGACCTTCAGCTCGTCGCGCAGCAGACGGTAATTCGCCTGCACCATGTCGTAGTAGCTGTACTGCGGAAACTTGATGCCGAGTCCGTCAGACGGCTTGCTCGCGCCCCAGGTGCCGAGCGGATCGACCATGATGACGTAATAGCGATCGGTGTCGATCGGCCGGCCCGGACCGATGATCGGCACCCCGCCCGACAATGCGGCGCCCTTGACCCACTGCTCGTACATGTCGGTGGAGTCGCCGGAATAATAGGAGTTGATCACGACAGCATTGGTGATCTCGCCGGCCGCGTTACGCCGGGCGTTGCCGATGGCGATGTAGGCGGTGCGCAGCTTGCCGGCGCCGAGCGACTCCAGCGTGACGCCGCCTTCGCCGCCGTTCTCCCATTTCGAGGGATCCGACAGGTCATACTTGCCGCCAAGGCGAAAGTTGGCGATCTCGTAAGTTTTCTTCAAACCGTCATGCTGCACCTGCGACGAACGCCGCGTGAAGGGTTGTGCGACTGCGAGCGCCGTGCCGACCAGCAGCAGGACCAGGCTGACCAAGCAGCGCCTGACGATATCTCTCGCGATCATGACGGAATCCTCCCTCGCGCATTTTGGCGAGACGCTAGGCAGGACAGCCGGGCGAGCTTTGATCTAACTCAATGGAATGTGCTTGCCGACGTTGAGGATCGCACAATCGAAACCGCCGCCGGCCAGTGCAATGCCCTTCCTCAGTCATGGCTCATACCGGGTACGCTATGAGCTGGACGGGCCGGCGGATGCTCCAGCCTTTGTGCTCGTGAACGGGCTTACGCAATATGCCGAACTCTGGTCGGCCTATCGCGAGGCGTTGCTGGCGCGTGGCTTTCGCGTTGCGACCTTCGACCTGCTCGGCCAGGGCGCTTCCGACAAGCCGACGCTCTTCATCAGTCAGGACGACCAGGTCACGGCGCTACGCCTGCTGATCGACGAGCTCGGCGACGGCCCGGTCTTCCTGAGCGGCATCAGTTTCGGCGGCCTGATCGCGCTGCGCTATGCCATCGCGCATGGCGCGCGGCTGTCCGGGCTCGTGCCGATGAGCTGCTTCGCCGAACTTACGCCGCAGCTTCTGCTGCTCGGCAATGCCTTGCGGACCGGGCTGATCCTCGGCGGCACAAGTTACCTCCAGGACCTCTTGCTGCCGATGAACCTGTCGGACCAATGGCTGGAGCCGCTGCTGGACAAGCTCGACGGCATCAAGCGTCAGGGCTGGCTCGTCAACGACGTCTACGCGCTCCAGAACCTGATGGAATCCTTCCTCGACTTCCAGCCGCTGACGCCGCGCCTGTCAGCGATCACGGTTCCGACCATGATCCTCAACGGTGAGTTCGATTTCCTGACGCCGCGCAGCCTGCACGAGACGTTGCGCGTCGAGATTCCCAACAGCTCACTAGTCATCGTGCCAAAGGCCTATCACGCCTTCACGCTGGAGAAAGGCGCGCTGACCGCCGATCTGCTCGCGCGCTTTGCCGAGGACGTGCTGGCCGGGCGCTGGCAAGGCAATCAAGCGGTCTGGATCGCGCCGGACGAGCCCGGCGGCGAGCTCACGCCGTTTCCCGCCGGCTACGACCATCTGCGCGCCATCCCGGTCAAGCGAGCGCTGCCATGAGCGGCTTCCTTGGTCCTCTCGATTTCGACAGCCGCATTCCACGGCGGCAGCAGACGCGGGTCGCAGCATTCCTGATCTCGGCGCATGGCGCCCTCGCCCGGCAATTCGCCTTCACCCTACCCATGAGGCTCGATGCCGCCTGGCAGACCGAACTGAACGCGCAGTTCTATCGTGAGAGCGAGATCGTCTCGCTGCTGATGCGCGCCACCTCGTGGATTCCCGATCTTGCCCTGGGATACATGGCCGCATCCTGGGAGACCGCCTGGTTGCCGGCGCCCATCGACGGGATCGCAGATCCTCGCCTCGCCCAGGCGGTTCACCTCGCAACGCTTGCCCATGCCGTTCACGCCGGCATCCGACCGGCTGCGCTGCTCCCGGTCGAGGCCAATGCGCAGGATCCCTTTGTCATGGCTCTGCGCCGTATCGAGTTCGAGAGCAGCCGGCTGTTGCAGGCGCAGATCCTGTTCCTTAAGGGCGAAGACCTTGCGCCATATCGGGACGCCGTGAGCGCGGCGCTCGAGCAGCGCCACGACAGCGTTCGCAAGCTTTGGCGCGAGACGCTCGCGAGCATCGGCGTGGACGCACCCGGAACGGAATGACCGGGAGCCTTGATGCAGATCAAAGGAGGGCAACCGGCCGGCGCCAACATCGCACCGTCGCCATTCTGCGCATCGCCGGCCGACCGGGAGTTTCAATCATGAAGGCCGTCTCCGTCGAAGAAGCCGTTGCGATGATCCCGGCAGGCGCCAGCGTCATGGTTGGCGGCTTCATGGGCGTAGGAACTCCGGAGCGCCTGCTCGACGAGATCGTGCGGCAGAAGAAGACCGGGCTGACGCTGATTTGCAACGATGCAGCCACGCCCGGCAAGGGCGTCGGCAAGCTGTTCGATGCGGCGCTGGTCTCCCGCTTGACCGCCACACATATCGGTCTCAATCCGAAAGCCCAGCAGCAGATGCTGGCGAACCAGATCGCGGTCGATCTCATTCCGCAGGGCACCTTCGTCGAGCGCATTCGTGCAGGCGGATGCGGTCTCGGCGGCGTGCTCACGCCGACCGGC
Source organism: Bradyrhizobium genosp. SA-4 str. CB756 (assembly GCF_000473125.1). Taxonomy (NCBI): domain Bacteria; kingdom Pseudomonadati; phylum Pseudomonadota; class Alphaproteobacteria; order Hyphomicrobiales; family Nitrobacteraceae; genus Bradyrhizobium; species Bradyrhizobium genosp. SA-4. The sequence goes on from NZ_KI421499.1 coordinate 4,440,725, forward strand.
GTCGGCACGCTGGTTGCGGAAGGCAAGCGCCAGATCGAGGTCGATGGCAAACCCTTCCTGCTCGAGACCGCGCTGCGGGCGCAATTCGCGCTGGTGCACGCCTTCCTCGCCGACTATCTCGGCAACCTCGCCTACGCGCTGACGTCGCGCAACTTCAACCCAATCATGGCGATGGCCGCCGATACCGTCATCGTCACGACGGAGAACATCGTGCCGGTCGGCGTCATCGCGCCCGATCACGTCATGACACCGGCGCCGCTCGTCGACTATCTCATCACCAACGGGTGAGCCATGGATCCGCAGATCATCATCGCCCGGCGCGTCGCCAAGGAGCTCCGCAGCGGCAACCTCGTCAATCTGGGCATCGGCATCCCGACGCTGGTGGCCAATTACGTGCCGTCCGACCTCAAGGTCTTTTTCCAGTCGGAGAACGGCCTGATCGGCACCGGGCCGATCCCCGAGCAAGGCATGGCCCATCCCCTGCTCACGGACGCCGGCGGGCGGCCGATCAGCGCGCTGCCGGGCGCCGCCACCTTCGACAGCGCAATGTCGTTCGGACTGATCCGCGGCGGCCACGTCGATATCACCGTGCTCGGCGGCCTCCAGGTCGATGCGCACGGCCTTCTCGCCAACTGGATGATCCCCGGCAAGATGGTGCCGGGCATGGGCGGCGCCATGGACCTCGTCAGCGGCGCCAAGCGCGTCATCGTCGCCATGCAGCACGCCGCCAAGGGCAAGTCGAAGATCGTGGCGAAATGCTCGCTGCCGCTGACTTCGGCGCGGCCTGTCAACCTGGTCGTGACAGACATGGCCGTGATCGGCTTCCCCGACGGCAAGGCAACGCTCCTGGAAACCGCGCCCGGCGTCAGCGTCGGCGAGGTCCTGGCGCTGACGGAGGCGGAATTGACCATTCCCGATCACGTTCCGGAAATGAAGCTCTGAGCAGGCTGACCATGCGGATCTTCACGGACTTCGACGAGATCAAATCCGCCGTGGGCACCGAGATCGGAGCCAGCGACTGGATCGAGATCACCCAAGAGCGCATCAACCAGTTCGCCGAGGCGACCTGCGACGAGCAATGGATCCATGTCGACCAGGAGCGCGCGAGCAAGGAGATGCCCGGCGGCAAGACCATCGCTCACGGCCTGCTCTCGCTCGCTCTGGCGCCGTTGTTCATCCGCTCGGTGCTCAGCCTGAAGGGCCTGCGCAACACGCTGAACTACGGCGCCGACCGGATCAGATATCTCGCGCCGGTGCCGGCGGGCTCGAAACTGCGCGGCCGCGTCACGGTCGCCGAAGCCGAGGACGTGCCGCCCGACGGACTGCGCGTCAACTATCACCTCGTGATCGAGATCGAGGGCGGAAAGAAGCCCGCCTGCATCGCCGAGCTGATCGCCCTGCACTACCGCTGAAACAAAAGTTCGAAAACAACCCCATGCACAGTAGCCATGGGTTGATTCCACGATGCATTTTTCTGATTTGGCGAAAAGTCGTTGACCCGTCGGGCAAAACAGTGGCAATATGCCATCATCAGCCCGAGTGACCAGACGGCCGAATCCGGCGTGACAACGCGCGGCGCGATCAATCGATGATGTGGTAGCCGCCATCGATGTAGAGCACGCCGCCGGTGATCAGCTTGGCGCCGTCGAGCGCGAGGAAGGCGGTGGCGTTGCCGACATCGTCGATGCTGACGAGGCTGCGCGACGGCGCCTTGGATTGCGCCTTGTCCATCAGCTCGTCGAATTCCGGAATGCCTGAGGCCGCGCGGGTCGCAAGCGGTCCCGGCGAGATCGCGTGGACGCGGATGCCCTTCGGACCCAGTTCGGCGGCAGCATAGCGAACCGAGGCTTCGAGCGCGGCCTTGGCGACGCCCATGATGTTGTAGTTCTCCACCACCATCTGGCTGCCGTAATAGGTCATGGTGAACAACGTGCCGCCATCCTTCATCAGCGGCTCGGCGAGATGCGCCATGCGCAAGAACGACCAGCAGGAGACGTCCATGGTCTTGAGGAAGCCGTCACGGCCGACATCGACGACGCGGCCGTGCAAGGCCTCCTTGGGCGAGAAGGCGATGGAATGAAGCAGGAAATCGAGCTGGCCCCACTCCGACTTGATGCGCTCGAACACCGCTTCGGTCTGGCCCTCGACCATGACATCGAGCGGCATGAAGATCGGTGCTTCCAGTGCCTGCGCCAGCGGCTCGACATGCTTTTTGGCGCGGTCGTTCAGATAGGTGACGGCGAGATCGGCGCCGAGTGCCCGGAACGCCCTGGCGCAGCCCCAGGCGATCGACTGGTCGTTGGCGATGCCGACGACGAGGCCCTTCTTCCCCTTCAGGGCGACCTTGCTGTCCGGAAATACTGGGATCATGACACCCTCTCATGCCTGGGATTTTGCGAGTGGCCGTTCATCAGCAGCGCCAGCGTGTGCTGCGCGATCATCAGCTCCTCGTCGGTCGGCACCACGTAGACCGGGATGCGACTTGTCGCCGTCGAGATCAGCCGCGCATGGCGTGCGTTCTCGGCCGCATCGAGCGTCACGCCGAGCCAGCCGAGCTGCTCCGCCACGCGGGCGCGGATGCTGCTCGAGTTCTCGCCGATGCCGGCGGTGAAGACGAAGGCGTCGAGGCCCTGGAGCGCGGCCGCGAGCATGCCGGCGTTGAGGCCGATGCGATAGACGAAATAGTCCACCGCCAGCCTCGCCTGCGGATCGGGACTTGCTTCCAGCTCGCGCATGTCATTGCTGACACCGGAGAGACCTTTCAGGCCGCAATCGCGGTAGAGGAAATCCTGCACCTTCGATGCCGACATCCCCTTCTCGGAGATCAAATATAGCACCACGCCGGGATCGAGCTGGCCGGGGCGCGTGCCCATCGGCAGCCCGTCGAGCGCGGTGAATCCCATGGTGCTCTCGACGCTCTGTCCGCCCTTCATCGCGCACATCGATGCGCCGCTGCCGAGATGTGCGACGATCACCCGGCGCTTTGCGATATCAGGTGCGATCTGCGGCAAGGTCCGGGAGATATATTCATAGGACAGCCCATGGAAGCCGTAGCGCCGCACGCCCTCAGCGTGGAGCTGGTGCGGGATGGCGTAATGATCGGCCAGCGGCCCGTGCGTGCGGTGAAACGCGGTGTCGAAGCAAGCGACCTGCGGCACCGCAGGGAAATTGGCGAGGATCGAACGGATCGGCGCCAGATTGTGCGGTTGATGCAGCGGCGCCAGCGCGACGAAGCGCTCCAGCCGCGCCACCACGCCATGATCGACCAGGACCGGCCGCTCATAGTCAGGCCCGCCATGGACGACGCGATGCCCGACCGCCAGCGGATGGATGCGAACCTCGTTCCGCAGCCATTCGCCCGCAATGTCCATCGCCGCCGGAACGTCCGCGACGGCCTCGATCGGATAGGCGCGGTCGGCCATGGGATCGCCGCCCGCCCCACTCGCCCGCAGCCGCGGGCGGCTGCCGATGCCATCCACCTGCCCTTTGATCAACCGGCGCAGCGTGCCTTCGCCCTCGGCCGCGAAGACCTGGAACTTGACGCTCGACGAGCCCGCATTGACGACGAGGATGCTGTCCATGGCGGTCACGCCGGTACTGTCGGCGCCTTCTGGCGCCTTGCATGAGCATAGAGCGCGGCGACCGCGCAGGACGCCATCCGGGCCCGCGGAGTATCGGCGCGCGAGGTCAGAACAACAGGCACGCGCGCGCCGAGCACGATGCCGGCGCCATCGGCCTTGGCGAAATAAGCGAGATTCTTGGCGAGCATGTTGCCCGCTTCGAGGTCGGGCACGACCAGGATCTGCGCGCGGCCGGCGACCTCGGACTTGATGCCCTTGATGCGCGCGGATTCGACGTCAATGGCGTTGTCGAAGGCCAGCGGCCCATCGAGCAGGCCGCCGGTGATCTGCCCGCGGTCCGCCATCTTGCAGAGCGCGGCCGCCTCGATCGTGGACGGGATTTTCGACGTGACCGTCTCGACCGCGGACAGGATGGCGACGCGCGGCGATTTGCCGAAATTCGCCTGGGTGTACAGATCGATCGCGTTCTGGATGATGTCGCGCTTGGCGTCGAGATCGGGGAAGATGTTGATCGCGGCGTCGGTGACGAAGATGGTTTCGGCATAGGCCGGCACATCCATGACGAAGACATGGCTGATGCGCCGGTCGGTCCGCAGCCCCCCGACCTTCGCCGTCACGGCCCGCATCAGCTCGTCGGTGTGCAGACTGCCTTTCATCAGCAGCTCGGCCCGCGCGGCATGGATCAATTCGACGCCCTTGGCTGCGGCATCGTCGCTGTGCGCGGCATCGACGACCTCATAGCCGGAAATGTCCAATCCGAATTTCGCGGCCGTATCCCTGATCTTCTGCTCCGGCCCGACCAGCAGGGGCCGGATGATGCCGGCCACAGCGCTGTCAACGGCGCCCCGCAACGACGTCTCGTCGCAGGGATGCACGACGACGGTCGGCGCCGGCGGGATCGCCTTGGCAGCGGCGATCAGGCGATCGTACTTGCTGGGAGACTGCGTGGCCGTCGCATCTGGTGACATGATGTTGCTCCCGGTCCCTGCAATTTTCGCTACGACGCCTTCGCCTTTGGATCGAAAGGCGCAACATTCGACGCCGTTTCGGAAGGCCCGCCGATGTCGAGGCCGAACAAGCCGGCAACTTGCCACAGCCGTTTGGCCCGCTCGCCGGTGACGTCCTCGCTCGCGGACAGCACCTTCTCGACCGCCTCGAAAGCGCCGCGGCGAAGATTGACGTCGTCGGGCAGCATCTTCGGGATGGCGGCCAGCGCCGCGTCGCGATCGAGCAGCAGCATGAAGAACTGCTCCCGTACCAGCATCTTGAACTCGGGCAGGGTCATGCGCGCGCCGGCATGATCGCGGCGGACCCGGCGCAACGCCTCGATGCTGCGTTCATCGACCATCCCGCGCGCCGAGCCAACATAGAGCAAGGCGCGCAGCGCCGCTTCGCGTAGACCGCCCTCGCCGATCCGCGATTTCAGTTCAGCGATGCGCCTCTCGAGCATGGCGCGGTGTTCGGCGGTCATCTCACGCCGCTGGGATGGCACGGAGGTGGGATCGATCCCGACCGCCGCCTGGAGCGCCGGCGAACCATAGACGTTGAGGAAGATCGCTTCGCTCAGCGCCTCCTGCGAGTCGCGCCAGCTGTCCAGGGCGTGGACGATCTGCTTCGACATCTGCTCCTGGAACGCCAGGAACGGATTGTCCTTCGCAACCGGCTTGCGCTCCTCCTCGGCCTTCTCGGCCAATGATTTCACGGTCGCCATAAGGGGATTCCGGCTGCTGAACAGCTCGTATTGCAGCCGCAGCGGATGCATGTTGTGAGCCCACGCGGCCACTTTGGGCGTCACCATGCCCTTGATCCAGGGCTGGAGGAATTTCTGATAGGCCTTGAGATTGATCTCCGAGACGCGCTTGGCGGTGGCAAAGCGCCGCTCGTCCTCGGGGGAATTGCCGCCCATCGCGCGGATGTCGTCGAGCGTCCGCGCCTCGCAGCGCATCACCCACTGGCCGACGACCAGTTCCGAGCTCGCGGTCTCCTTGCCCTTCGCTTCAAAAGTGGCCTCATAGAGCCCGGGCGGAAGAACGTCGATCAGATCGATATTGCCGGAGAACTCCGCGTGCTCCTTCTTGGCGATGCCGCCAGACACGAAGATGCCGAGATGACCGATGCTCTCGTGCACGGTGTAGACGATGGTCTGGCCATAGGCCCTGATCTCGTCGACATCGGCGTAGCAATCCAGGATCCAGTCCAGCGCCTGCTGCGGCGGTGTGATGTTGTCGCCCTTGGAGCAGAACACCACGATCGGCGACCTGATGCTGCGCAGGTCGACCTTCTGGCCGTCGGACATCACGATGTTGCCGGCGGCGAGATTGTTGCCGACGAACAGCTCATCGACGATGAACTGGATTTCCTCGGCGTTGAGGTTGACATGGCCGCCCCACCAGCGCTCGAATTCGAGATAGCGGTCCGCCTCGGTGTCGACCTTGGAATAGACGTTGTATTGCTTGGTCCACAGCGTGTTCGACGGGTTCTGGTTCTCGAAATTCTGCACCAGCCAGGCGCCGTCGAACCTGCCGGCGCCGAGATCGCTGGTGAGCGCGGTGAGCCAGCTCCCGCCGAGCAGGCCGCCGGAATAGCGCATCGGATATTTGCCGTGCACGCCGGCCCAGTAGGCAAGCGGTGCGCCGGCGATGATCAGCGGACCGAACAGCTCGGGGCGCAGCGAGGCCAGGATCATGAGGGCCCATCCGGCCTGGCAATTGCCGATCACGCAGGGCTTGCCGTCGGCGTTGGGATGGCGCTCGATGACCTCTTCGATGAAGATGGCTTCGGCACGCGCGATGCGCTCGATGGTCTGTCCGGGCATCGGATCCGGCAGGAACCCGATGAAATAGCAGGGATGGCCTGCCTTCATGGCAACGCCGATCTCGCTGTCGGCCTTGAAGCCGCCGATGCCGGGGCCGTGGCCCGCGCGCGGATCGATCACGACGAACGGCCGCCGGTTCATGTCGATCTCGACATTGTCGGGCGGAATGATGCGCACCAGCGCGTAGTTGACGGGATCGTCCAGCTTGCGCCCGTCCATGATCAATTCGGCGGAATATTGCAGAACATGCGGCGCGGTCTGCGCGACATGTTCCCTGTATTGGTCGCCGCGCCGGCGCATGATATCCAGGAACAGGACACTGCGCTGGCCCGCGTCGATCATATATTCGACCGCCGAGGCGACGAGGCCCGACATCGGACCGCCCGGAATTTGCACCTTATCGATGGACATGTTTCGCCCTCTCCGTCGCGTTCGACCATTGACGGCGGCGGGTCAGGACGAACGTTGATCTAGGTCAAGATGACCTGCACGCTTGAAAGGCTCTTGTCCTGTAACGGGCTTACGAGGCGCGATTTGCTTGACGCGCCAATAGCTGCCAGGCGACATCGGCATGTCACAAATCGCTGATTACAGCGCGCAAGCCGCGCTGAAGGACGGCACCCCAGTCGAAATTCGCGCGCTTCGGCCGAGCGACGAGGCGGACATGCTCGCCGCGATCGAGCGCACCGGGCCGAGCTCGCTGCAGAGCCGGTTCTTCGTCATGAAGCGACACTTCTCGGAGAAGGAGCGCGCCTTCTTCATGGACGTCGATTTCAGCAATCACGTCGCGCTGGCTGCCTGGGCCCTGGAACAGGGTCGACCCGCGATCGTCGGCGGCGGCCGATATGTGGTCACAAATCCCGGCGAGGCGGAGATGGCCTTCGTCGTGGTGGATGCCTGGCAAGGCCGCGGGATCGGTTCCCTGCTGCTGAGGCATCTCATCGACATCGCGCGGGAACAGGAGATCCGCGAGCTCACGGCCGAGGTTCTGGCCGACAACGCGTCGATGCGGCGGGTGTTCGCGAAGTCCGATTTCAGGCCTGCGCGAAGCGAGGATCCGAGGACGGTGCGCCTGACTCTCGATCTTGGTTCCGCGCGGCCCGCTTGAACCTCACTTCAGGGTGATCGTGATCTCACTGATATTGGCGGCGAGCTCGAGTCCCGCCTTCGGGCCTTGCAGCACGATGGTCACGCCCTTCTCGTTGCGGAGGTGAACACCGTTGACGCCGCCGACCAGCGCAAAGCCGCCGCCGACGGAGCTGTAGGTGCCGGCGAAGTCACTGACATCGCGGATCCCTGAGGCCCAGCCGTCGAAACGGCCGACCGTCGCGCCGGCCGTGATGCCGAAGCTCAGACCGCTGATCCTGAACGGATAGGTCTTGCCGCGATAGGTCAGCACGCCGCTGCCGGCGCCGCCGCCGACCAGCAGGCCCGCCTTGACGAACTTGACCCTGACGTGACCGGATACTTGCGCAAAGGACGGTGTCGGCGCGGCGAGCCCGAGCGCCAGCAGCAGGAGCGCGATCAGGCGGAACATCCGCGTCCGCCGTTCAAGGTTTTGGGGCATCGACCTTCTTCCAGGTCTGGTCGGGATTGAACTGCGTGGTGCGCTCGGCGAGGAACTCGGTGCGCGTGCCGAGATCCTTCTGATAGACGACACCGTCGTGATTGACGAGGAAGGTCATGACGCCGGAATTGCCGTATTCCGCCGGCCAGGCGATCAGGCCGAAGCCTCCGATCATCTTGCCCTTGACGACATAGTTGAGCGCGCCGCCGCGCGCATCCGGGCCCTGCCCCTTGAGGATGTGGAAGTAGTAGCCGTGATAGGGCGCGGGGCCGACATCGCCGGCGCGATAGCCTTCCTTCGACGCCTCCGCCGCCAGCGCGCCGAGCGGGCTCGGATCGCTGTCGTCGCGCCAGAACAGGCCGTCCTTCTTGCCGGGCGAAGAGACGATGCGCTGCGCGTAGACGCCGGCGCCCTCGCCGCGGTCCTTGTCGGCATAATCGTTCTGCGCGTCGACATAGGCCAGCATGGTCTGGATCGCATCGAGCTCGTTGCGGCCGATGCGGCGGCGGAGCACCTCGATCCGGCCCTCGTCGGTGTTGAACGCCCAACCGTTCTTGGTGTTGACCAGCGGGATCGGGAACGGGAAGTCGTCCGGCCCGAGCATCAGCGTCGCGGTCTTGTTGCCCTCCGCCTTGATGTCGTGCTTGGCGTCGTACATCGAGGTGAAGCGCGCCCGGATGTCGTTGTCCGCGACCTCGTCGCCGGAGGAGACGATGTCCTCGGCATCCCTGCCGAGCACTTTCAGAATGTCTTTCGGGCCGCTCTTGACCGCGGCGGCAAGCGCAGCCGCGGCGTCTTCCGGTGTCTTGTAGGATTCCTGCGCGAGCGATGCCGATCCGAACAGCGCGAGCGCGACGAGGCCGGGCAGCACCGCGCGACGGAACGATTTCAGACCGGTCATGGCGTCACCTCCGCAGGAATCTTCGCGCCGCCGGCGAGCCAGTCGCGGTAGGTGCGGAATGTCAGCCCGAGCTTTTCGTAGTGGACGCGCAGATAGCCGTCGCTGCCGCGGGTCACGGCATCGGGCATCACCTGCTCGACCTCCTGCGCCATCACGCCGACATAGGCCTTGTCGCTGCCGATATAGCTGAAGCGATAGTAGCCGAGGCCGTTCGAGAGATGGCCGAGCAGAACGATGTCGTGCTTGAGCGCGATGTCGGAGCGCCGGCCTCCGCCGCCACCGCCGCGGCCGCCGCCTCCAAAGCCGCCTCCGCCGCCGCCGCGCATCGCCATGCCGCCACCGCCGCCGCCACGACCGGCGAAGCTCGCTCCGCCCCCGCCACCGCGCGGCATGCTCGCCATGCTGGCGCGTCCACGCGCGGATGCTGCGGCCGCTGACCGGCCGGAGGAGACATTCATCGCGCCGCCGCGATTGCCGCCGCCACGGTTGGCAGCAGTGGGACGATTGCCTCCTCCGCCACGGTTCGCAGCCTTGGCGCGGTCGCCGCCGCCCTTGTTCGCGCCCTTGGCCCGATCACCTGCACCGGCCCGATCACCCCCACCCGGCCGGTCTCGCGTCCCTGCACTCGGACGATCGCCGCGGTTGCCGGCGCGATCACCGGCTCCGCCGCGGTCTCCTGCACGGTCTCCGGCGCGATCGCCCGCACGGTCTCCCGCGCGGTCCCCTGCACCTTGGTTCGGACGCAGCACCTGGTTGCCGTCACGGCCGCGGAAATCCATCCGATCCGACGCGCCGGCCTTGATGTTGGTGTTGCCGAAGCGCTGCTGAACGTTGACGTTGTTGTAGCGCACACCGCCGCGATGCGCCGGATTGTGCTGCCAGCCGTTGGCGATGTTGGTGGTGCGATGATTGACGTAGACGTTGCGGTTGCCCCAGTTGCAGCCGCCGCCCCAGTAATTGCCCCAGCGCCCGATCGCCCAGGCGGTGCCGAAGGCGAGACCGGCCGCGACCACGCCCGCGCCGATATAGGACGGATAGCCCCAATAATAAGGCGGGTATTCCGCATAGGGCCAGCTGCCATACACCGTCGCCGGATCGTAATACGGCACATACATCTCCGCGGGATTGGCCTGCTGGATCACGACGACCTGCTTGCCTTCCTGCGACTGGACGCTGACCTTCTGCTGCTTGGTGGTGGTGAGCTTCTTGTTGTCATAGGCCTTGTTGCGCAGGCGCTGGATCGCATCCATCACATCGGGCTGCTGCGCGAGGAAGGCATCGCCGAGCTTCTTGGTCCAGTCGAGTTGGTCGCTCATCATGGCGAGGACATCGGCGGTGCTTGCAAGCGCCTTGATGCTGTCGTCCCAGCCCTGCTTCTCGACCTCGGTCTTGAGCGCATCGCCCTTCAGGCTCTTGCGCTCCTTCAGCCAGCGATCGGCCTGCACCACTTCGAGCGGATAGGTCGAGGCGGCCAGCACGTTGGCGAGCAGCTCGTCGGGATAGAGCGCGATCGGTGCGACCAGAGCCTCCAACTGCTCGGGCTTCAGCAGCTCGGCCGACGGCGCCGGCGGCGTTGCAGGCTGTGCCTGCGTAGCGGGTGCTGCCGGCGCGCTCGGCGCCGCCGGTGTGGTGGCCTGCGCCATCGCAGCGGCGGGCATCGCCACCACCACGAGCGCAAGCGCCATCAGGATCTTGCCGCAACGAACCATTGCAATCCTCCCAAGACTTCCGACCGCGACCATCGGGCCGAGCGATGGACATTTATTGATCGAGATCAACGAAACGGCGCGCGTGCGCCGTTGCGGCGGCGCGTCATTCGATCAGCTCGGCATCCAGCAGCAGCCGGTTCGGAACGGTCAGCCCGAGGGCATGGGTGGTCTTCATGTTGATGACGAGCTCGAACCTGGTGGCGAACTGCACCGGCAATGTGCGGATCTCCGCGCCGCGCAGGACGCGGTCGACATAACCTGCCCCATCGCGAAACTGCTGGGTGAGATCAGCGCCGTAGGACATCAGCCCGCCGTTCACCGCGTAGAAGCGGACGGCGAAGATCGCGGGCACGCGGCGCTGCGCCAAGAGAGCAATCGCCATCTGGCTCTGCGGTCCGAAGAAGCCGCCGTCCGGCAGCACGACGAGGCCGCCGCCGCTGCGCGCCGCAGCCTCGATCACGGCTGCGATCTCAGGCCCGCTGCGAACGCTGGCGCCGGTGACCTGAAGGCCGAGACGGCTTTCCATTTGATGCGCAGCCTGAAGATAGAACGGCGCGTAAGGAGAGGAGTCCGGATTGAACAGCAGCGCGGCGCTGGTCATGCCGGGTGCCATGTCCTTGAGCAGGCTCAGCCACTTCCCGCTCATCGAATGCTCATAGAGCGAAAAGCCGGTGAGATTGTCCGTCGGCCGCGCCAGATTGACGACGAGGCCTGTCCCGACGGGATCGGACAGGCCGACGAAGATGATCGGAATGTTCTGCGTGGCGTCGCGCAGCGCGCGCGTCGTTCCGGTGCTGGTCGACAGCAGCACGTCCGGCGCGCCGGCGATCAGCTCGCGCGCCTCCACCTGCTGCCGTGCCGGGCTCGGGCCCGGCCAGCGCACCTCGAGCCGGTAGTTCTGGTTGGCGATCCAGCCGCGGTCGGCAAGGCCCTGCTGAAAGGCATCGACCCGCATCTGCGCGCCGGTATCGCCCGGGACATTGCCGGTCAGGACAGCGACGGACGGCAGCCGGTCCTGCGCCCTCGCCAGCACCGGAAACGCAGCCGCCGCGCCGATCAGCGACATGAACTCACGGCGTCTCATCGCCACCCACCACCCCGATCCCTGCCCGCCCCCGCCCCGGTCATGGCGCAGCGGCGAAAGGAAACGGCCTCGCCAGGCCCCAAGGCTTGATCGAGATCAAGATACCGGCCGTCAGTCGAGCAGCGGCAGGCGGATCGTGAACTGCGCGCCGCCCCATGGCTGGTTCTCGACGCGGATCGTGCCGTGATGGGCCTCGACGATGGTCTTGACGATCGCAAGCCCCATCCCCATGCCTTCCGGCTTGGTCGTGAAGAACGGGTTGAAGACACTGCCGAGATCGGCGGACGCGATCCCCGGACCGGTATCGGCAACCCTGATCTCGGCGTAGCTGCCGGCGCGCACCGTCGTCACGCGGACCTCGCGCTTCTTCATGCCGGCATCGGACATCGCATCCATCGCATTGATGATCAGGTTGAGAACGACCTGCTGGAGCTGCACCGGGTCGCCCCTGACGTGCAAAAGCGTCAGAGCAGGCGTGTAGGTCAGCACGATCCGGCGTCCATCGGCGACGGCCGTCACCAGGCCGATCGCCTCGCGCACCGTGTCGTTGAGTTCGATCTCGCCGACCTCGAACGGCGTCTTCCTCAGCACCCTGCGCAGCCTGCGGATCACCTCGCTCGCCCGCTGATCGTCGCGCCTGATGTCGGCGAGGATCTGCCGGATCTCGTCCATGTCTGGCGACGGGTTCTTGAGCATGAGCTCCGCCGTCTCGGCATTGGTCAGGATCGAGCCGAGCGGCTGGTTCAATTCGTGGGCAATCGACGTCGTCAGCTCGCCGACGGCTGAATAGCGGTTGGCGTGCGCGAGCTCGGCGAGGCGCTGGCGCGATTCCACTTCGGCGAACCGGCGGCGGCGACGCTCGTGCAGAAGGCCGCTGATCAGACCCGCCTGGACCAGGAAGACGGCCGTGATCAGCAACATCTGCCAGCGATAGCGCTCCCAGATGTTCGGCTCGCGAAACAGGATCTCGCTGCCGGGAGGCAGACGGCTCTCGCTGATGCCCCAGCGCTGCAATTCCCGCCAATCATATCGCGGCGGCGCAAAGCCGATCGGCTCGTATTTGACGTTTCCGGGTTTCTCGCCGCCGAGAATCCGGATCGCGGCGCTCACGGTTCTGGAGCTCGTTTCCGCGACCGAATGCATCGGTCCCCCGACGGTGCTGCCGCCGAAGAATGGGTCCTGGTAGGAAAAGATCGGCGCATTCGTGACGGCATGCAGGCTGCGCAGGGCGATGTCGCTCTCGTGGACGATCCCGGCCGCGTCGACCGACATCAGCCCCCAGAACAACGCGGTGTGCGGCGGCAGCTTCGCTGCGCGCTTCAGGATCTCCTCGAACGGCAGGTCCGAATACCAGACGAGCTCGACCCGCTCGCCCAGGGGTTTCAGCTCCCGCTTCACCTCCTCGACCCAGAACTTCTCGAGCGGCGAGGCGCCGATCACGATCGCGATCGTCCTGGTGTCCGGCAAGAGCTGCAAGATGTTGTCGAATGCGGCCATGAAATCGTTGCGGACCGCGATGACGACGTCGTTGTCGGTGAGATCGGCGCGATTCACCAGCCGCTGCTCGACCGTGGACAGAATAAGCGGCGTGTCGGGAAACAGCCGCGCGCGGTATCGCTGCGCGAACCGGGCGGCAGGCGCGCCGATGCTCAAGACGATGTCGGGCATGGCGCCCTGGTAGAGCGAATGCAGATATTCGACGAAGGGCGCCTCGGGACCGGGATTGTTGAAGCGCGCCGTGAGCAGCGCGTGCTCCTGGATGTCGAGCGGCCACGGCGACTGTTGCTCGAGCTCGGCCTTGATGCTGCGCGCGAACTCGCTCCACGGCCGGAATTCGCGGCCGAAGGAATGCAGCAGCAGCACGCGCTTGAGCTCGCCGCGCAGGCTCCGCTCGGCCGCAGCGGCCGGCGCGAGCGACATGCACGCGGCAACGAGCAGGGCAAGACAAAGGAGTGCAGCCGCTGCGTGCCGTGGCCTGACCGCGTCAGTGGACATGCGCCCGCTCATGCTCCAATCCCCGCAGCGCCCGAACGGCTGCTTGCCGGGCAATCCTAGCGGCAATTGCGGGACACGGACAGGGCACCGGCGCAAGCGGTCGCCCCCATCCACGCCCTTGTGACGAACGTTATCGCTATTTCGTCGTGCAGCGGTGATAGCGAATTTCGATGTCATCCATGCCCGGGAACAGCCGAATGAGGCTGTTGGCATCCAACTCCCTGAGACTGAATTGGACGTTCGACAGCATGATGTCGGTCGCGCATGCCGCGACCATGTTGACGTATGGCCCGTTGTCCTTCCTGGCCTTGATCCGGCAGCGCGCAAATTTGCCGACGATCTGGTCGCCGTTGATGATGAATCCGCCGCCATAGACATCCGACATGTCGGTGAATCCGATCTGGGTGCCGTTACGCGCGAACACCTTTGTGCAATTGTCGGCATCGCTGACCCATGCGCCGTTGAGGTCGAGTGCATCGGCGCGGCCTGACGTCTCAAGCAGCGAAGCCAGCAGGATTGCACCGAACGCAATCATTTTGCGCAAGTTCATTTCGAGATTCCCTCCCGCGAGCTCAATGCCCACTCAACACCAGCGTCTGGATCGGCAGCAGCAAGGCCTGGATGCGCAGCAGCAGCGCGTGGACGAGGCCGGTGGCGTCGACGACGTGGAGCGCGAACTTCCGGCCGCTCGGCGTGTCCTTGGCGGAGATTTCCTCGTGATTGCTGGTATAGGCATTGACGATGCAGCTCGAGCCGGGCGTGACGCCCTCCAGCCCGCCCTTGTAGAGCGGCTCCAGGAATACGAGGATCGTACCAGGCTTCACCGCGTTCTGGGCCTCGAGCAGTTGCTGTCCGCCCTGGAACTGACCGGCGGCGATGTAGTCCTGCACCGTTGTGATCACCATCGGGATGATAACCCACGGCTTGGAGATGCAGGTCGCCTCCGCGACCATACCCGGCTTCATCACCTGGGCCTCAATCTGACCGAAGCCGGCCTGCAGGATGTTTCTACCGGCACCATCCGGAATGAGCACCCCTGCCGGGCGCAACAGCTGATTGACGACATCACCGGTGCGCAGCAGGAATTGCTCGACCCGCCCGTCAACGCCAGCGCGAATGATCGTCTGATCCAGAAGCACCTCCGCCTCAGCCAGCGCGGCCTCGGCGCTGGCCTTCTCGGCGGGCAACAGCGTCGAGACGCGCAAGACCGCCGATTCCTTGACTGCATTTGCGGCGTCCACGCCGGATTGCCGCTGGTCTACCAGCACCTGCAGCTTATCGATGTCACGCTGCGGCACGATGCCGGGATTGCGACGCTGCAGCTCGCTCTTGACGTCCAGCTCATCCTTGGCCTGCTGCAGGTTGGCTTTGGCTTCGCCGATCTGCGCCTCGGCCTTCACGACGTCGGCCTTCGCTGACACTGTCGATGCATCGACCTCGGCAATCTTTCGCTTGGCGGTCTCGACGGCCGCCTGCTGCTTGGCACCGTCCAACTTGAACAGCACGTCCCCCTTCTTCACCGCTTGGGTGAAGCCGACGTTCACCTCAGCCACGCGGCCGGCGACGCCGACCGGCATGACCGGCACGGTGCGGAAATAAAGCGTCGCGCTCGATGTGGAGGGATGGAAATAGAAGATCATGGTGATCAGCGACACCGTCAGCATCAGGCATCCCGTGATGCCCCAGCGCAGCTCGTACCAGACCGAGAAGAAGGTAATCTCCTTGCCGAAGCGCTTGCCCTGGACGTAACGGCGGTAGAGGTAATCCGGCAGGATCGTCACCAGGGAGCAGATCATGAGCTCAAGCATGGCTGCGCTCCTTCCTGGCGACGTCCGGCTTGTCCGCCGGAGCAGGCGCAGGACCGGCCTCCATCAGCGCTTCGTCCTGGCCCGGCGTCGCGTCGGCGATCTTCTCGACGGAATCGGCGATGCTGCGCAGCGGCGTTCCGAAATCGGGGATATCGATCAGCGCAAGCAAGAGGCCTGCAACCCAGAAGATATGCATGTGCGTGAACAGCGAGATCAGGCCGAGCACCGCCACCAATTCGAACTGCAATTTCTGCGACTTGTGCGCCATTCGCTCCGGCAGGCTGTGCAGCTTCCAATAGAGCGTGCCGACCCAGAGTACGGTGCCGATCAGGAATACGCCCATCACCACCATCAGGGTGTCGGTCCCGCTCCCCGGCGCGAGATAGAACGGTAGATGGTGCGGGGCCATCGGATGAAGCTGGTCGCTCAAGCGTCTCTCCCAGTCAGCGAACGTGCACTTGCGGCACTGTGTTCAGGCAGCTTCCCAATTTGCTTGATTTGAATCAAGGGAATGCCGGCTACCGGACCTAGCGTCCGCGACATGCCGATTGCACACCGAAAGGGAGCCGCAGCCATGCCCGGCCTCGACGATCTCATTCCAAACGCCACGCAAATCCGCAAGGAAGCCGCTCTCAAGGAAGCCCAGAAGGCGGAAGAATATGTCCGCCTCGCCGCCGCAGCGGAGGCCGAGAAGCTTGCCCTGATCGAGCGCCTGAGCAAGCCGTCCGGCAAGACCGAGGAGGAGAAAATCAAGCTCGCCTCGACCATCATCCAGCGTGCGGTGCGAAACGGTCTCTCCGAGGTCTTGGTGTATCGCTTCCCCAATACGCTCTGCACCGACAAGGGGCGCGCCATCAATCAGATGGAAAAAGGTTGGGAGAACACGCTGACCGGCATCCCCAAGGAGATCTTCCAGCTCTGGACCGACTATCTGAAGCCGCGCGGCTATCGCATCGCCTATCAGATCATCGATTTTCCGGGCGGCATGCCCGGCGACATCGGCGTGACGATTTCATGGGGCGACGAGTAGCGCTCGCAACAGCGAAAGGACAGGCATGGCCATGGACGCCCGCGCCGAGAACAAGCACGCCCCCGCCGAGAAGATGAAGCGGAAGGACTATGAGAAGGAGCTCGAAAAGCTCCAGGTCGAGCTGTGTCACCTCCAGGAATGGGTCAAGGCTGAGAAACTGAAGGTGATCATCATCTTCGAGGGGCGCGATGCCGCCGGCAAGGGCGGCACCATCAAGGCCTTGACGGAAAAGGTCAGCCCGCGCGTGTTCCGTGTCTGCGCCCTGCCCGCGCCCTCTGACCGGCAGAAATCCCAGCTCTTCCTGCAGCGCTATATCGAGCAGTTCCCCGCCGGCGGCGAGATCGTGATCTTCGACCGCAGCTGGTACAACCGCGCCGGCGTCGAATATGTCATGGGCTTCTGCTCTCCGACCGAGCACAAGCGCTTCCTGGAACTGTGTCCGCTGGTCGAGAAGTTCGCCGTGGACGCCGGCATCGTCCTGATCAAGCTCTGGCTCGAGGTCGGGATGGAGGAGCAGGAACGCCGCTTCACGGCGCGGATCGAGGATCCGCTGCGGCAATGGAAGCTGAGCCCGATGGACACCGAGTCGTTCGGGCGCTGGTACGATTATTCCCGCGCACGCGACATGATGTTCGAGGCGACCGATACCAAGCATGCGCCGTGGCGGCTGATCCGCTCCGATGACAAGCGGCGCGCGCGGCTGAACGTCATCTCGCACATCCTGAGAACGATCCCATACAAGAAGGTCAAGCGCGAGAAGATCAAGCTGCCGCCGCGGTCGCACAAGGGACGCTACAACGACCAGGCGAGCCTGCGCGGACTGAAGTTCGTCGAGGAACGATACTGAAACGTATGGATTGAAATGGGAAACGGGCTGCGGTGACGCAGCCCGTTTGCCTTGGCGCCCTCCTCCCGGAGCTACTTCAGCTTGATCGTGACGCCGCCGACCGCCGCCGACACTTCCGCCCCGACCCGGGGACCGCTGAGCTGCAGGATCACGCCATTGGCGTTCTGCAACTGCACGGCACCTCCGCCCGCTGCGACGGCACCGCCGGCGCCGCCCACTGCATAAGAGCCTTCGATCGACGCCGGCCCCCTCAAATTGAGCGCGCGGCCGACGAACTTCGTGGTCGACGCCCCGACCGTGAAGCCGACGCTCATGCCGGAGACGGTGAAGGGATATTTCTTGCCCCTCAGAACCAGAACGCCCTCCCCGCCGCCGACGCCGACGATGAATCCGCCCTTGGTGAAGACAACGGCAACCTGGCCGGTCTCCGCACTCGCCGGCGGACTGAAGCCGGCAACACCCACCAGCGAGGCAACCAGGACGGCACCGAAGGTCAATTTTCTCATGACGTTTTCTTTCCCCTATTGAGCCAGGATCATCGCGAAGTAACCGAACACCGTGAGCAGGATGCCCGAGACGGCATAGCCGACCGGGAAGCCGATCCACGGCACGGAGCTCTGGATTTCGACCGCGGCCTCGCGGCATGGGCCGGAATGCGAGCGCGCGCCCGCAACGCCGCCCATCAGCACGGCCGGGTTGATCTTGAAGACGTGGTAGCCGATCGCCCAGACGATGAAGGGCGGGATGGTGCAGGCAATGAAGCCGACGAGGAAGATCTTCAGCGCCACCGCACCGGTGAGCTGCGCCAGCAGACCCGCCCCGGCGTTGACGCCGACGATGGCGACGAAGACGACGAGGCCGAGATCCTCCAGCACGTTGCGGGCCGCGTTCGGCGTATTGCCGAAGAAGCGCAGCCGCGACACCACCGAGGACACGATCACACCGGACAGCAACAGGCCGCCGGCATTGCCGAGACCGATCTTGGCACCGAACGCCGGGAACTCGATCATGCCGATGAGGAACCCGACGATCATGCCGACGGCGAGCGTGAGCAGATCGGTCGAGGTGTTGGCCCGCGCGATGCGGCCCCACATCTCGCCGAGCTCGTTGACGGCGGACTTCAGGCCGACCACGGAGACGATGTCCATGCGCTCCAGCTTGGTCTTGAGACCGGCCGGAATCTGCACGCCGCCACGCTCGACCTTGGTGACCTGCAACTGGCCGGCGATTGCGGTGTCGCGGAAGGACTCGAAGGTGCGTCCCACCATCTCCTTGTTGGTGACGAGAATCTCCGCCTGGTCCATGGGAATGCCCAGCGTCTTGGCATCGGCGACCTCCGGGCCGATCAGGCCCATCTTCTCGGTGAGGTGCTCGGTCGCGCCGCCGAGCGCGACAACGTCGCCCTTTTGCAGCACGAACTCGGGATCGGCTCCTTGCGGCACGCCGTTGCGCCCCACATTGACGATCCGGTATTCCGGATTGATCGCGCGGAACTTGGCGATGGTCATGCCGACCGTCGCCGGGTTTTCCAGCCGGTAGGCTCGCAGGCCGAACTGGCGATAGCCGGTCAGGCCGCCGCCTTCGAGATCCTTGACGCCGAATTCCGTCTCATACTGCTTGGCGGCGGCCTTGGCATCGACGCCCCACCAGCGCGGCAGATATTTGCAGATCAGGATGATGCCGACGGTGCCCCAGATGTAGGTGATGCCGTAGGACAGCGCGATCATGCCGGAGGCTTCCTCGGGCTTCATCCCGGCAGGCAGCTTGACGACGCCGGAGGTGACCGCCTGCTCGGCCGAACCGATCGCCGCCGACATCGTCTGCGATCCCGCCAGCATGCCGCCGGCCGCGCCGGGCGGCAGTGAGAACATCTTGGCGCCGATGACGACAAGCGAGAGGCCGATCACGCTCGACACGACGGCCAGGAGACAGAA
The DNA here is from genome assembly GCF_000473125.1 of Bradyrhizobium genosp. SA-4 str. CB756. NCBI lineage: Bacteria > Pseudomonadati > Pseudomonadota > Alphaproteobacteria > Hyphomicrobiales > Nitrobacteraceae > Bradyrhizobium > Bradyrhizobium genosp. SA-4. The sequence continues at coordinate 4,459,996 of NZ_KI421499.1, forward strand.
TTTGAGTCCGTCGCCCCTGAGGCTGTTGATGAAGGACGGGCCAACGCGCAGGCCGACGCCGTACATAAAGAGATAGTAGAACAGGCTCTTGGCGAAATTGTTCAGCTCGAGCTTGACGCCATAGGTGGAGGCCCACACCGACAGGCCGGCGCCGACCACGATGGCGCCGGCGACCATACCGAGGCCGTAACCCTTGATGCTGGCCCGGCCGATATAGACGGCGAGACCGACGACGAAGAACAGCAGCAGATACGGGTTCTGCTGGAGGAACGTGAAAAACGCGTGCATGGTCGTCCCCTCCAAGTCCTATGAGGCGGCCTTGAGCTTGGGCTGCGCACCAGGCTTCGGCCGGCCGAGCTTCGCCAAGGCTTCCGTGCGCACGAGCTTCAGCCCTTCCTTGGCGTCGTAGCCGTGGATCTCCTTCACATCGAGCTTGCGCATGAAGTCGATGGTCTCCTGGGTGATGACCTGACCGGGCACCATGATCGGGAAGCCCGGCGGATACGGGATCACGAAGTTCGCCGAGACGAGTTCGGGGCCCGCCTTCAGGCGCCGATCGATCTCGGGATCGTTGAGGCGGATGTGCTCACAGCCAGCGACGTCATAGGCGGCATAGAAGCCGGTGCGGATATCGCCTTCGTTGGTCTTGCTGCCGGCATCGCCGCGGAAGCTCGGATGGAAGTGCGAGAAGTTCGGCAGGTCGGGCACATCGGTCATCAGGCTCTTGACCCGCGCCTCGAAGGTCTTCTTCGCGTTGGCGCCGCCCTGCGCGAGGGCGCGATCGACCTCGCCCGCGATCTCGGCGAGGACGCGCACGAGATGCGCGACGTCGCTGCGGGTATTGTTGATGTTGGACTGGAGCAGAACCGAGTTGCGCGAGGTCTTGTTGACCTGGATGTTGTACTCGTTGGCCAGGATGCCCTTGAACTGGGTACCGTCATAGCCGGCCATGCCGCACACCAGCGTCATGCGGGTCGGATCGAGACAGAACTCGTCCTCGTCGAGGCTCTTGAGCGTATTGACCCAGTTCACGCCGGCCGCGAGATAATCGGTGAAGCCGCTCTGGCGATACTGCGCCGGCACCATGGCGTCGGCGCTGAGCACGCGGAAATATTTCGAGATCAGCGGATTGTTGTTGACCGCCTGGCGGATGGCGAAGGCGATCTCCATCGCATTGGCGACGAGGCCATAGCCTTCCAGCTCCATCTGCCGCCTGGAGATATCGAGGCTGGCGATCAGCTGCTGGTTCGGACTGGTCGAGGCGTGGGTGAACACGGCTTCCTTGAACTGCTGCTCGACGGTGTGGAATTCGACGTCCTTGACCGAAAGCATGGAGCCCTGCCGGATCGCCGACATCGACTTGTGGGTCGAGTTGGTCTGGTAGACGCGCAGGCGAATCTGCCTGGGATCGGGAATGAGCCGGGCCTTGAGCAGCACCTCGTCCGACGGGTTCTTGCCGAGCTCGGCCTGCTGCTTCTCATAGGCGGCGACCGATTTGGGGTCGCGCATCCAGGCCTCGATCTCGTTGGCGGCGCCAAGGCCGGTGCGGCGGCGCAGGAACGGCGAGAACCGCGCGAAGCCGAACCAGGCCTCGTCCCACAGGAAGATCAGGTCGGGCTTGATGGCGAGGCATTCCTCCATCACCCGGCGGGTGTTGTAGATGTGGCCGTCGAAGGTGCAGTTGGTGAGATCGAGCATCTTGACGCGGTCGAGCCGACCGTCGGCCTTGGCAGCGAGCAGCGCCTGCTTGATCGTCTTCAGCGGCACCGCGCCATACATCGAATATTCCGTCATCGGGAAGGCTTCGACATAGAGCGGCTGGGCGCCGGCCAGCACCATGCCGTAATGATGCGACTTGTGGCAGTTGCGGTCAACGATTGCGATGTCGCCTGGCGCCAGCAGCGCCTGCACCGCCATCTTGTTCGAGGTCGAGGTGCCGTTGGTGACGAAGAAGACGCGATCGGCGCCGAGCGCCCTCGCCGCCTTCTCCTGCGCCTTCTTGATGTTGCCGGTCGGCTCCAGCATGCTGTCGAGGCCGCCGGTGGTGGCGCTGCTCTCGGCCAGGAACAGGTTCGGGCCGTAGAACTCGCCCATGTCGCGGATCCAGTCCGACTTGAAGATGGATTTGCCGCGGGCGATCGGGAGCGCGTGGAACGTCCCGATCGGGCGCTGCGCGTACTTCTTCAGATTGTCGAAGAACGGCGTGTCGTAGCGATCCTGGATACCTTCGAGGATCGACAGATGCAGCTCCAGCAATTCCTCGACCGAATAGAAGATGCGGCGGACGACGTTGGCTTCCGGATTGCCCGCAAGCTCTTCGACGTCGCGGTTCGAAATCATGTAAAGGTCGAGCTCGGGCCTGACGCGCTTGATGATCTGGGCGAGCCGCAGCGCGGAAGCATCGGATTCATCATTGATTCCGGCCGCAGCCGTGATCGAACGCAGCACCGGCGCATCGTGCCGCGAGCGCAGGCCAAAGCCCTCGTTGATGATGACCGCGGCGATGTTGGGGTTGAGCATGGTCGCGCAGAAGGCATCTTCCAGGCTGCCGACGATCACTGGCTCATAGACGAACGCATCGACCGGCCGCCGCAGCTTGCGCCATTCGGCCGCCAGTGCCGGCCATTGGCTGGACGACACGCCTGTCACGATCAGGGTCTCGAAATAGGGCCGGCGCGCGGTGTGCGCGCCGAAGGTCGGCGGCACCAGCTCGGCGACGTCGCCATTGCCATCGTCCTTCGCGCTCCAGTCGCCGGCATGCTGGCGGAAGGATCGCGTCGACAGCGCCTGCGCGATGCGGGTCGCCAGCGCGAACGAGGTCGGCCCGTCGCCGGCGGCCGCGGCTTCCCGCAGCGCGGCCATCAGTTGCAGACCGGGATAGCCATGATACTCCTCGGTGACGGAGAGCTCGGCCAGCGCTGCGTCGAAGGCCGCGCGATTGCCCACCCGAGCCCAGGTCTTCGCGGCCTCGACCAGGTCACGCCAGTCGTCTGCCCGCGCGCCGGGTCCGGAAAAGAACTGGTCAATGCGCTTCTGCGCGGCCTTGGGCTCTCTGGACATAGGTCTCTCCCAATTCCTGGGGCGAAGGTGATGCGGGATCGTGAGTGCGGCGCCGCTTGCTCCATTGATCCAAGTCAACGGTCCCGTGCATTCTGACGGGCGGTGCCTTCCGTTCGCATCGCAATAGGACGGCGTCAGCCCGTGCGTTGCGCACTCGCCGCCTGATCACTGCCGAGCAGACTGTCGAGCGACCGCAGCCATTGGTCACTGTCGGTCTTCTGCGCCAGCCCCTCGGCCCGCAGGAGATCGCGGAGCTGCGCATGCGCGCCGACGATGCAGAGAGTCACCTTGCGCGACGCAAGCTCGTCATGGAGCTCGTGCAGCATCCGCGCTCCCGCCAGGTCGATGTAGGGCGAGGCCGAGAGGTCGCAGGCCACGAGGTGGATGCCCGGCGAGCTCCGGAGCGCGGCCAAGACCGTGTCCAGGATTGTCTCTGCATTGATGTAGAGCAGCGACGCCTCGGGACGGAACGCGATGATGCCGACCAGCGGCTCGACGTCCTCATGCCTTGCGCTGTCCGAATAACGCCCGCTGCCGGGCAAGCGGCCGAGAAACGCGACGTTCGGCCGCGAGGCTCGCGCCAGCAGCAGGAAGATCGACGCGATCGCGGCCAGCAGGACGCCCTGGAGGATACCGAGCAGGAGCACGGCGACCAGGGCAATCGCCGCCGCGTAGAAATCGATCCGGCTGACCTTCCACATGCGCAGCAGCGCACGAACATCGACCAGCCTGTAGACGGCGGCGAAGACGATGGCCGCCAGCACCGCCTTGGGCAGATTGGTCAACAGTCCCGTGAAGAACAGCAGGCACAGCCCGAGCGCCACCGAGCAGATCACCAGCGCCAGCGGCGTGCGTGCGCCGGCATTGTCGTTGACCGCCGATTGCGACAGACCGCCGGCGACGGGATAGGCATGGCCGAACGCGGCGGCGAGGTTCGCCGCGCCCAGGCCGAGAAATTCCTGGCGGACGTCGAGCGGATAGCCGTGCTTGGCCGCGAAGCTGCGGGCCGCCGATACGCCTTCGATATAGGCCAGCAGCACGCAACCTGCCGCGAGCGGAAACAGATCGTCGAACTCAAGCAGGCCGAATGTCGGAACGCCAAGCGCCGGCAGCCCCTCCGGTATCTTCCCGGTAACGGGCACACCGAGACCGGGGAGGCCGAGCACCGTTGCCACAATGATCGCGAGCGCAACGATGGTGATCCCGACCGGCTTGCCCGGCAAGCGCCGTTCACCGAGGAGCAGCAGCAACAGCGCGACGGCGCCGATGCCGAGCACGAGCGGATGGATGGCGCCGAGCTGCCCGGCCAGCTTGATGGCGCGATCGAAGAAATTGTGGCCGCCGCCGGGAACGCCGAGCAGGCTCGGCAGCTGGCTCATGATGATGGTGAGCCCGGCCCCCGCCTTGAAGCCGACCAGGATGCTGTCGCTGACGAGACGGACCAGCACGCTGAGCTTGAACAGCCAGGCGATGAAGCACAGCACCGCCACGGCAAAGGCCGCAAGGCTTGCGATCTGCGCATAGCGCACCGCATCGCCTCCGGCGAGCGCGCCGACGCTCGCGGCAATCATCAGCGAGATCGCCGAGGTTGGGCCGATCGCGAGCTGGCGCGACGCCCCGAGCAGGGCATAGCCAATACCGCCGAGCAGGTAGCCGTAGACGCCGACTTGCGGCGGCAGCCCGGCGAGCGCCGCATAAGCGAGCGAGACCGGAATGGCGTAGGCGGCAAGCGTGATGCCGGCGACGGCGTCGGACGGCAGCCATTCGCGCCGATAGGTTGCAAGCCATTCGGCCGGCGGAAAGAACCGCGTCCAGGTCGGATTGGACGGTGTGCTCATCGCCCCTCCTCCTCACGTGGCGTTGCCTCGCAACGCAGCAGGACAATCAGTAGCGCGACCACCGGAATACCCAGCGCGAGCTTGGGACGTGTCTCGGTGGCAAAGGCCCCGGCCGCCGCGCCGCAGCCGAACACCGCACACAGCGCGAAGAAAATCGCCGACTTGCGCAGCGTCCCGAGCGGCGCTCCGCCGTAGACGACCGCGAAGATGTTTTCGACGACCTGACGCATGTTGCCGGTGATCATCACCGTGCTGCAAACGTTGCCCTCGACCTTGACGAACATCGCCGCCTGTATCGCCGCGACCATGGAGATGCCGAGCGTTCCGGCGAGATCCGGTAGCCGGTTGTGCAGGATTCCGATCGTGATCAAGAACAGGATCTCGATCAGGATACTCAGTGCGCCGGCCCGATTCCCGGCAATACGGCGCAGCCAGGCGGCGATCACGATGCCGACGGTGAAGGCCATGATCGGCGCCGCGAAATGCAGGGCCTGCGCCCAATTGCCGGCCATCGCATAGACCCAGAGGAGGATCACATTGGCGGTCTGCGCATTCGCCATCACGCCGTGGATGATCCAGGTATAGGCGTCGATATAGCCGCCGGCGAAGGCGAGCAGCATGACGATCTCGACCGTTTCATCGCGGCGCACCGCGCCGGCAGCGACGTCCAGAGTGCTCATGTCGGCAATGAGGGCTGGCGCAAACACTTCATCACGTCATAGGCCCCGCCTCGTCCCCGCCCGGGCTTGATCTGGATCAAGCAATCCCGCCGGGCGGCCAATCAAATCGCGGCAACGCGCCGGGGATATGCGACCATGGATACCGTCAGGTGGATCATCACCACCGCACCGGAGATCTTCCTGTTGCTGGCCATTGCGATCGGCACCATCCTCGGCCGCATCAGGATTCGCGGCTTCTCGATCGGCACCACCGCCTGCATCCTGATCGTCGCCGTCCTGATCGGACAGCTCGGCAGCTTCGCGTTTCCGCCGATCCTTCGGGCGATCCTGTTCAGCCTCTTCGTCTTCACCATCGGCTACCGGTCGGGACCGGAATTCTTCGCTTCGCTGAGCGTGCGGACCCTGGCGCAGGTCGTGCTGGCGCTGGTGATCGGCGCGACGGGTCTCGTGCTCGTGCTGATCTTCGCCTATGCGTTCAAGCTCGATAGCGGAACGGCCGCAGGCCTCACCGCCGGCGCGCTGACGCAATCATCAGTGATCGGCACCGCCTCGGGCGCGCTGGCGCAGCTCGGCCTGCCCGCCGATGTGTTGAAGCAGCAGGAAGCCCATATCGCGGCGGGCTATGCCGTGACCTATGTGCTCGGCTACATCCTGACGCTGCTGTTCGTTCCGTTCGTCGCGCCGCGGCTGATGCGGATCGATCTCAAGGCGGAGGCGAAGAAGCTCGAGGCGCAGCTTGCCGGCGGCGCGCCGGCGAAGACGGACAACCTCTCCTATCGCAAATTCCAGGCCCGCGCCTATCGCGTCTCGGCCGCCACGGGCCGCACCGTCGAGGCCATCGAGACGGAGATCGGCCGCCGCACCATCGTCGAGCGGATCGTCCGCCGCGGCGCCGACATCGCGCCCCACCGCGACACCGTGCTCGAAGCGAACGACGACGTCGTCCTGACCGGCCCGACTGCGGCCATCGTCGCGGCGGAGCCCGTGATCGGCGAGGAGATCGACGCCGACGAGCTGCTGAAGAGCTTGCCGGGTAACGTCATCGAGGTAATCGTGGAGAACCGCAAGCTGCACGGCCGCTCGATCCGCGAAGTCGCCGAGATCGTCGGCGACAGCGCACGCGGCGTGTTCCTGCGCGCCCTCACGCGGATGGGCCGGGAGGTGCCGCTCGGGCCCGACACGCGCGTCTATGTCGGCGATGTCATGACGCTGGTCGGCAGCACCGGCAATATCGCGCGGGCCGCAGTGCAGGTCGGCCACGCGCTCAACGCCGGCGACCGGACCGACATCGCCTTCCTTGCCACCGGCATCGCCGTCGGCCTTCTGGCCGGCCTTGCCAGCGTCAAGGTCGGCGGGGTCGCCTTGACGCTTGGTGGCGGCGGCGGCGCGCTGATCGCGGGTCTCGTCTTCGGCTGGCTGCGCTCGCGCAAGCCGACCCTGGGCGCGATGCCGCCGGCGGCGCAGCAGACCTTGAGCGACATCGGCCTTGGCGGCTTCATCGCCGCGGTCGGGCTCGGCAACGGTCTTGCCGCCTGGTCGGCGATCCAGGCCCACGGCCTGCTGCTGGTCGGCATGGGCATCGTCGTCACGCTGATCCCGATGACGGTCGGAACGCTGGTCGCTTACTACGTTCTGCGCATGAACCCGGTCGTGACTTGCGGGGCGCTCGCCGGCGCCATGACAGTCGATGCTGCCGTCACCGGCGCCTGCGATGTCGCCGAGAGTCAGACGCCGGTGCTCGGCGTCGCCGTGCCCTATGCGATCGGCAACGTCGTGCTGACGGTGCTCGGCCCGATCGTGGTGGCCGCGACGTTTTCAGGATGAAGGAGGGCGCGATGCATCGCTTGCCTGCAATTCTGCGCTCGTTCGCGATCACCCTCCTCGTCCTTCTCCTCGCCGCATTGCCCGCGCGCGCCGACGACGAGATCCGCCTCCAGGAGGAGATCTGGGCGCTCCCGCTGCCGCTGCCGATGTTCGCCTACCTGGTGCGCCCGGTCGGCGACGGCCCGTTCCCGCTCGTGATCATGAATCACGGCGTGTCGCTCATTCCGAGGGATCGCAGCTTTTTTCCGCTGGTGGAATTCCGCGATGCCGCCAAATGGTTCGCAAAGCGCGGCTATCTCGTGGTGGCGCCGGTCGGCAGCGGTTATGGCGCGCAGGCGATCGACGTTCCCGATCGCGCGCTGTTCGGCCCGTTCTTCTCCAAGATCGGCAAATGCACCAATCCCAATTTCCATGATGCCGGCCTTGCGGTCGCGCAGGTCGATCTCTGGATCATCGACTTCCTGGCTGCCGAGAAGCGGATCATCCCGAAGGACGTGATCGTGGTCGGCCAGTCCGCCGGCGGCTGGGCCGCTATGGCGCTGTCGAGCGTGAACCCGCCGCAGGTGAAGGCGGTCATCATCTTCGCCGCCGGGCGCGGCGGCCGGGTCGGCGGCAAGCCCAACAACAATTGCGCGCCCGACAGGCTGGTCGAGGCGACCGCGGATTTCGGCCGCACCTCGCGCGTGCCGATGCTGTGGATCTACATCGAGAACGACACGTTCTTCGGGCCCGAGCTGTCGAAGCGCATGTACGCCGCCTTCACCGCCAGCGGCGGGCGCGCCGAATATCATCTGATGCCGCCGTTCGGCAATGAAGGCCATTTCTTCATCGGCTCTCCGGATGCGATCCCGCTCTGGTCGCCGCTGGTGACGAAGTTCCTCGATGCGCAGAAATGAGCTCACATTTCGGAGACGCGACCATGCCCCGCCCTATTGATTGTCTCTCCGGTCTCTTGACGTTTGCGGTCATCGCCACCGCGACAAGCTCCGGCATCGCCGCACAGAAGACGGCGCAGGCCGACAAGCCCGCCGAGTTTGCAACGCGCGGCCAGCGCGAAGCCAAGGACATCACCTATGGCGACTGGCAAAAACTCTGCTTCAAGGCCGGCGGGGCGCCGACGCTGTGCCGGACCTCGATCACGGGCAAATTCCCGACCGGTCAGACCGCGGTGCGCGTCGACCTGATCGAGCGCGAGGATGCTCCCATCGCCCGGCTGCAATTGTTCGTGCCCGTCGGCATGTACCTGCAACAGCCGCCCAAATTGACGATCGACCAGGGCACGCCGTTCCGCGTGCCCTACACCTGGTGTGCCACCAATCTCTGCATCGCGGCCGACGTGGCGTCGCCTAACACCGTCAAGGACTTGGCATCGGGCAAGGCGCTGACGCTCGAGCTGGTCGATTCGAATCTCCTGGCCCTCACGACCTCGGTGCCGCTGGAGCAGTTCGCGTCCGTCCGCAGCGGCGCGCCGGCGAAGACGCTGGAACAGTATGTCGACGAGTGAGCGCTCGAGGCCCTAAGCCGTAGCCGCGCGCGTTACCGACTCGATCAGGGATTCGGCGGAAAACGGCTTGGTCAGATAGGCGACGCAGCCCGATGCGATCGCCGCGGTGCGGTTCGCCGGACTGTCGTTTCCGGTGATGTAGATGACCGGCGCGGTCACACCCCTCTCCGTCAGCCGCAGGCGCAGCTCGATGCCGGATTTCCCGTCTAGGTTGATGTCGAGCACGATGCAAATCGCCCGCTCCAATCCGCCGTAGTCGAGCAAGGCGCCCGCGGACTCGAACAGCGTGGCGACGAAACCGTGCGCGCGGAGCAGCCTCGACATGCTCGTCCGGACGGACGGATCGTCATCGACGATGAAGACGGACTGGTGCGTCGGCACGGCGACCTCTCAGGCGGCATCAACGGTGATGGCCCTGTGGCTGAAGGCGATATGACCCGGCCTTCCCCTCGCATCGGGCAAAAAGCTGCAGGTTCCGCACCTGCATCGCAGCACCGTGCCGACGGGTTTTCAATTGTCCCTTCGGGAAGTCACACCAGGGAAACTGTGCAGTCCGTGGCGACAAATCAGTTAATCGCCATTCGCATCGAGCATTCCGAGCCGCTCCGCGATCGAAACGAGTTCCGCAAGCGAATGGACCTGCATCTTCTCCATCACCTGATGGCGATGCGCCTTCACGGTGCGTTCGGTGGTCCCGAGCGCGTGCGCGATCTGCTTGTTGATCCGGCCGCGCACGATGAGATCGAACACCTGCCGCTCGCGCTGCGTCAGCGTCGCCAGGTGGACACGAAATGTCTCCAGCCTGCCGCGATGCGCACGCGCGACGCTCTGGCGCGCCAGCGCGCGCTCGATAGCGTCGATCAACTGCTCCGAGGAGATCGGCTTGGTCAGGAAGTCTTCCGCGCCCGCCTTGATCGCCCGCACGGTGGTCGGCGTGTCGGCGAAGCCGGTCAGGAAGATGATCGGCAGCGTCGAGCCCGATGCGACCAATTGAGTCTGCAGGTCGGGGCCGCTCAATCCCGGTATCCGCACGTCGAGCAGGATGCAGCTCGCCTGCTCGTCGTCCGGCCCGGCATCCAGCAGTTCCTTCGCCGACGCATAGGTCGCGACCTCATAGCCCGCCAGCTTCAGCCGACGCTCGATCGCCGTCCGAAAGGATTCATCGTCGTCGACCACGTGAACGAGGCCTGGCACCTACCACCTCTTGCATTGAAGACCGCTGATGGTCTTCTCACTCTACAAATCAGTCTTCATCCGTTTGAGGATTGAAATGTCTGCTTCGCGATGAGTCAAATTTGAAGGACGCAATGCTTTCTCATCCTGTGCACCCGGGCAATCATGTTGTCCCTTGGTACAATGGACCTAGGGACAATGGATTGAAATACCGCCTTGGTCGAAAATCAACTTCAGCGGGAGTGGGATAGCGCGGCGCATTCCGGCTGCGAAAATAGTTAGCCTCACAGACCAATTCGGCGACAAGCTGAGGAGTTGGCCTATGTTTGTTCGCATCACCACGGATTCCGCACCGCGCCCCAATTCCCTCCGCGACCTCGGCATGACCAGCGATTCAAATGCACTGGTCAATTTAAGCGAATTTTCCTACAGAAAAGGTAGCGAAATCTACGGCGAGAAAGAGCCCGCCGAATACGTCTACCAGGTCAAGTCGGGTGCGGTGCGAAGTTACAAGCTGTTGTCGGACGGTCGCAGGCAGATCGGCGCGTTCCACCTCATCGGCGACATCTTCGGGCTGGAAAACGGCGGCGAGCACCGCTTTACCACCGAAGCGATCGTCGACACCACGGTGCGGCTGGTCCGGCGGCAAAGCCTGGAGATGGTGGCTGAAAGCGACGCCATGGTCGCCCGGAACCTGCTCAGCATGACCACGACCAACCTCCAGCACGCCGAGGATCACATGCTGCTGCTCGGCCGCAAGACGTCGCTGGAGCGGGTGGCCGCATTCCTGCTGGAGATGGACAAGCGCCTCTCCGCATCCGACGTCATGGCGCTGCCGATGTCGCGGCGCGATATCGCCGATTATCTCGGCCTGACGCTGGAAACCGTGTCCCGCGCCTTGTCGCGGCTGCACGAGATCGGCGTCCTCGGCTTCATCGGCAACACCCAGCGCCAGATCGTGCTGCTGGACCGGCACCTGCTCGCGCGCCTCGACCTGCAGTCCTGAACTGGACCGCGGCGCCGGCCGCATCAGTTCCGCGGTGAATCTGCGCCGGACGTTTCGGTCAGACCGAGATGCTCGAGCGTCTTGAGCAAGACCTCGAACAGGATGGCCGCGGACCAGCCGAACAGCAGCACACCGTTCATGGCCGTCAACGGTCCGATGAGCCGCCATTCCTGCACCGGCGTGATGTCGCCATAACCGAGCGTGGTGTAGTTGACGAACGCGAAATAGAGCAGATCGCTGCCGGCCGCGGCGGCGTGGACGATGCCGTAGGTCGCGGCCCACACCAGGACTTCCAGCGTGTGCGCGATCTCCAGGACCACGGCGGTCGCCATCATCACACCCATCAGACGCAATCGCGGTCGTTCGGTATGAGGCAGCAACGCGCGGCGGGCGATCGCGACCGCGGCGACCGTGACCAGCGCATGAAGTCCGATATTGATGACGCTGACCAGGGTGCCGACCAGGATCTGCAGCATCATTGCGATCGACCAGTCCTCAACTCGCGGCCCGCCTGCGAAGCCATCTCCGCCGCGTCAACCATAGCCCTGTCGATCTCGACCGGCGCGGTGCGCTCGACGCGGATCCAGGCCGCCGCGAGCTCCCAGGCCACCGACAGGATGATCGGACCGATGAAGAGGCCGAGGATCCCGTGGCTCAGCGTTCCCCCGATCACGCCGATCAGGATGACGAGCGTCGGCGTGGTCAGCCCCCGCCCCATCACCAGCGGTTTCAGGATGTTGTCGAGCAGACCGACGACGACGAGATAGAGCGTCAGAAGCAGGGCCGTGGTCACGTCCTTGTCCGTCCAGATCCAGATGACGACGGGGAAGAGCACGAGGAAGGCGCCGATCTGCACGATCGACAGCAGGAGGACGATCACCGCGAGCAGGCCCGCGATCGAAAGGCCTGCAAGCTTGAAGCCGATCCCGGCGAAGAACGCCTGCACGATGGCCACGCCAATCACGCCCTGCGCTACCGCGCGGATGGTCGCGCCTGCGAGTTCCAGAAAATGCTCGCTCTGCTCCGGCACGACGCGGACGAGGAAGCCCCTGATGGCGGCAACGAGCTGCGGCCCGAACGGAAGCAGCAGTCCGGCGACGAACACCGAGAGCAGGAACTCGAGCATGCCAATGCCGGTATTGCCGGCAAACGACAGCATCATTCCCGCAAGCGGCTTCAGATATGGCGCCACCTCACGCAGCACCGTGCGGATGTTGGTGGAGGCCAGATTCCAGAACTCATAGAGCTGCGGGCCGACCAGCGGCCAGCCCTTGATCTGCTCGGGCGCGGCGTGAAGCCTGAGTTCGCCGCTGCCGATCTGCCCTGCGATATCCTTGATTGCTTCGACGGCACCGAATCCGAGCCAGGCCGCCGGACCGATCACGATGCCGAGCGTCACGAGCGTCAGCAAAGCGGCCGCGGTGCGGGGCCGGCCACCGAGGCATCTGGCGAGCCAGCTGAACGCCGGATAGAACGCCACCGCGAGCACCGCGCTCCAGGTCAGGATCGGCACGAACGGCTTGATGATGAGGAAGGTCCAGATAATCAGGAGAGCCAGCAATCCGAGCCGGATCACAAGCTGGATCACGTCCGGAAATACAAGCTGGCGCGGTTTCTTCAAGGTCGAAGCCTGTCGCTCGGGGCGGGCACACGCGTGCAAACAGTAGTGCCCTGCCCGCCGCGGCAAGCTTGATCCAGATCAAGGTGATATCCCGCCGTTCGTTCAGGAGCTGCCCGTCAGGCCTGCCCGCGTCAACGCGGCGGCGGAGTCAAGGCACGCAGGATGTCCGGCCTCCAGGCCTGACGGACACTGTCGAAGGCTGCGAAGTCGTGGTCGAACTGCCAATAGGCCCAGGCCCAGCCGAGCTTCTCGGCGCTCCTCGCCATGAACGACAGGTATCTCACGCGGCTGTCGGACGGCGCCCGCTCGTACACGCCGAACTCGCCGAGATAGACCGGGCGTTTCTCCTTCTCCGCCCAAAGCTTCATCTTGTTGAAATCGGCGGCAGCCTTGGCTTCGTCGTCCGGGCTGCCCCAATCGAGCGGCCCGATCCGCGAAAACGTCCGGGACCACGGCGCGCCCTGATGGGTGAACCGTATCGGCGCGTAGTAGTGAAACGTGACGATGATATTCCCGTCGTCGGCCGGCAGCGCCAGCTCGTCGACTGGAATCTCGTCGACGTTGAGAACGGCGGCAACCACTTGCCGCTCGGGATTGGTGCGGCGGATGATGCCGAGGCATTCGTTGAGGAGCGTGTTCCAGCTCGCCGACGTCATTTGCCCACCGGGCTCGTTCAAGACCTCGAACACGAGTCCTGGATATTTTCCGGCATAGCGCTCGGCGATCTGCCGCCAGAACGCCCTGAGCTTCTCGGCGCATCCGGAAACGTCGCTCTGGCAAACGTGGGTATCGTGCTCGTCGAGGACGGGGATGAGGCCCCTCGCGAAAACCTCTTCGATCACGGCATCGAGCCGCCGCAGGACGATCTCGTCCAGCACGTTGCCGGGACCCATGAACTTGAAACCGAAGAAATTGATTCTGACGTGCGAGAAGCCGGCCTTCTTGATCGCCGTCAAATTGTCCAGGCGGAACGGCGCGTTCTGACCGCCTTCCCAGATTCCATCGTAGCCGAGAATGTTGATGCCACGGCCCAGTCGCGGCATATCGCCGGCAGCGGCGGGCCCGACCGCACAGGCCTGGCACAGCAGCGAGGCGAGGCAAAACGCTCTTGCTGCAAGAGACGAAATTCTCGGCCAGCGAGCCCGGATGGCGGTCATCTTGCTTCCCTTGGGTGAGGACTTAAAAGTCCGTCTGCGGCACCGGCCTGCATGTGGCGAAAAAGAACGCCAGGAGGAGCACCGACGTGAACATCGTCGAACGAAGGAACATCGTCTCGGTGAAATTGGACTGAAAGCTGAGGACGACAAATCCGATGATCAGGGCGCAGTGCGACCGGTCGATCGATTGCGTGGAAATCAGATGGAGTATCTTGTTCGAGAACAGGAAGACGCTCGCGGCAAAGAGCGCATATCCCAGAAATCCCGTTTCGAGCAGTATTGCGATGTAGCCGCTGTGATAATTGTCCAGGACCCAGCCGTGGTTCTGCTCGAAATAGTCGTAGACCGACGGGATGGTCCAGAAGCCGTTGATGCCGAATCCGAGCAGCGGCGCATTGTCGAGGTGGCTGATGGCATACTGCCAGATGAAGGTCCGCTCGGTGAAATCGATGCTCGCATCGCCGATACGGATGGCGTCGTAGCCCGTGACATAGAAGTAGAGGATCAGGAGAGCAGCCATCATGCACATGACGACCGGCAGCACCGCATAGATCCTCATGCAGCGGACCGACCACATCGAGGTCAGGAGCAATGCGCAGGCGGCGAGAGCAACGGCACCGGCGCCCCGCGATTCCGACGCGAGCACGCAGGTTGACGCGAGCAGGAACACGACGAGGAACGAGATCCAGCCCTGCCCCGTCATCTTCCGATAGCAGGAAAAGAACATCAGGTAGGCGCCGACGAAGCCGAGTGTCTGCTTGGATTCATAGACGCCCTGCCATTGGCCCTCGTGCATCCAGGTGTGATCGATCCCGATATCGGGCACCGCAATCGCGAAGAAGGCGGACGCGGCGACCGATATGAAGAGCCCGAGCACCGTGGCCCCCACAATCTCGTCGATGTCGATACGCGTGATCAGACAGAACGCACCGAATGTCGTCATCGCCATCGCCGCACTCTTCATGAATGCCGCGGCGTTCAGGCTGGACCACGACACGGAGACGACGGCGAGGGTGTAGAATGCGACCAGAACGATCAAATCGGGATTGAGCTGCAACCGCAGACGCGGGCGCACGAAGGCACTCGCGTAGATGAGCACGGCCCACATCAGGATCGCCACCGCCTGCTGCAGATTGCTCAGCTGCTCCGGCAGCAGCGCGGTGTTGAAATTGCCCATCGATGCGATCACGTTGACGGTGATCGAACTGAGGATGGCGATCCTCGCGAGCTTCTCGACGCTGGCGCTGCGCGTCTTCCAGAACGCGCTATCGAGTGTCTCGGAATCCACCTCGGTCTGCAGGCTGGCCATGAGACGACTTTCCTAAAGCGCGGTTAACAATCCGCTAGCGCGCCGCGATCTCCGCATCCGCTCGGCCCGGCGACTTAAGGGTTTGGTAACGATACCAACCCTGCCCGCCGCATTAATGCAAATTACAGGCCTCCAGTGTCTCGCCCGTAACGACCTTGCTATAAAGCGCAGGTCCGGCTCGATCGACAGCCCCGATTTACCTGGTTTTTCCCGGTTGCGCATGAACAGGCCCAGCACCAACTTCGATATCGCCATCGAGCCGGCGTTCGACTTCCTGTCGCCGGAATACGCAGAGCTGTTCGACGGCTCGGCCGCCACCGCGTTCCAGCATCCGCTCTGGCTGCATAGCCTCTACACCGGGCTTGCGCCGCATGCGGGCGCAACCCCTCT
Organism: Bradyrhizobium genosp. SA-4 str. CB756; assembly: GCF_000473125.1. Classification (NCBI taxonomy): domain Bacteria; kingdom Pseudomonadati; phylum Pseudomonadota; class Alphaproteobacteria; order Hyphomicrobiales; family Nitrobacteraceae; genus Bradyrhizobium; species Bradyrhizobium genosp. SA-4. The sequence continues at coordinate 4,475,558 of NZ_KI421499.1, forward strand.
GATCGTCGTGGCGCGCCATCGCGCAACGGGCGCGCTTGCGATGGTGCTGCCCATGCTGCGGGTCCGGCGTGGACCGATCCGGACCGTCGAGTTCGCCGATCTCCGCGTCTCCGACTATCTCGCGCCGGTTTGCAGCCCCGAGGTATTTTCGCAGTTGCTTGCGGACGAGAGTGCATGTGCCGAGATCAGGTACCTCGTCCGTCCGTTCGATCTGCTCCGGATGACCAAAATTCCCGACGGACGGCTTCCGATCGAAAATCTTCTGGCTGCGCCTCGCCGCGTGTCGATGGAGACCAATGCCTACGCGGCCGTTCTCGTCGCGCCGTTCGAACAATGGCGGGCCAGCGCGCTGGATCGCTCCTATCAAAAGGAGCTCGCAAAGAAATCTCGCCAGCTCCAGAAGAAGGGCGCCCTGAGCTTCGCATGCTGCAACGACAGCGCCTCCGTCGGCGAGGCACTGGACGTGATGCGAAAGTTTCGCGGTCCGCGCTTTCAGTCGCAGGGCGACGGAGACCTGCTCCAGCGCCCCGAATATTACGCCTTCTATTCCGACGTGGCGCTTCGCGGTCTCGGCTCCTTTGTTCGGCTTTATGCCATGAAGATGGATGGCGAGGTGATCGCCGCCGTGCTCGGATTGCACCACCAGGACAGCTTCATGGTCATCATGAGCGCGTTCGACATCGCCGGATACAAGAGCCAGTCCCTGGGCGCGCTGATGTTCGAGCAGGTGGCACGGGATTGCATCGAGCGCGGCGATCAGATGCTCGACTTCACCATCGGTGACGAGCCGTACAAGAAATTGTTCGGCGGGCAGCCCTCGCCGATGTGGACGGTCACGCAGGCCGGCAGCACCGCGGGCGCCATATCCCTGTTCGCGCTGAAGCAGGCCCCCTGGCTCAAGCTGGCCGCCAAGCGGATGTCGGAGTTCAGGCTCTTGCCGACCCGTACCTCGACGCCCACGCGCTGACACGAGCGGGCGCCGAGCACCGCAGCACTCAGGCGCGCAGCGCGCTTCGGACCTGCGCGAGCCAGCCCGGGCGCATTTGATCGACCCGATGGGTGAGGCTGCGCCGCAGGAAATGCAGCCGCCGCCGCACGTCCCAGCCGATATCGTTGCGGGACGTCAGCGCCTGGCGGAAGTGTGCCATCTTCAGCGATTGCTGGTCCGCCGCAATCTTGTCGCGATCGGAATAGAACTCCGATATCTTCGCCTTGCCCATGCCCTCGGTCATGAGCCAGCGCGGCGCGTATTCGGTGCAAAGACGCTCGACGTCGACCAGCAGGCGGGCAACGCCGGTGCCGGCCGCAGGACAGTTGGTCTGGAACGCATCGCCGATGAGCACGACGCCGTCCTGGAGGTGTCCTTCGACGACGGACAGGTCCATCACCCAATTCTGGACGCGGTCCGTCACGTGGAAATCGCCGAGATAGGGCCGCAATCCCGGCAACAGGCGCAGCAGCGTCGCTTCGGTGTCGCGGCGCAGATCGCGCATGACAGGATCGGCCGGGTCGCGGAACATGAAGAGATTGGCCCGCATGCCGGCCTGCACCGGAAACAGGCTGAGATAATCGACGCCGTCGGCGGTGCGCTCGCCGTAACAGGTCAGCGCGTTGAAATCGAACGGCGCGCCATCGCGCCGGGCAATCGTGAAGCCGAACGAGACCGAGTGGCCCGCGGCCAGCACGCGCCGCTTGATGCCGAGCTTGTAGCCGAGAGCACCAGCCATGCCCGTCGCCAGAACGACGAGGCGTGCCTTCAGGCGCCGACCGGAGGCGAGCTCGAGCTGCTGGACGTCGTCGCTGCAGCTGATAGCGGTGACCTCGTCGACGATCAGGCTGGACGCATCGGGGATCTGGCCGCGCGCCATCGCGACGAGATCCGCATACGGAAGCCCGTAAGCCTGGCCGACGCTGACATCAACCAGCTTGCCTTCCCTGATGTTGAGCACGCGGTCATATGGACACGCGACGCTCTCGAGGCCGCGGATGAAGCCCAGCTTCCGGAACATCTCCAGCTGCGGGCCGCCGATCTTCTCGACGCGGAATTCGTCGGGATAGACCGCGCGCTTGTCGATGAGGGTGACGCGATGCCCTGCCCGCGCGAGCACCGCCGCGGCGAGCGATCCCGCAAGGCCGCCGCCGACGATCGCGACGTCGACCATCGTCGCAGCCCCGGTTGCTGCGACCGGCTCGGTCACGCTTTGATCCGCCGTCATGGTTCAGGCTCCCACGGTTAACGGTGGTCCCATTTGCAGTTCTCTCGTGCAATTCTCTCGCCTGATGTCGCATCGCGGGATCAAACGCGATCATTTCTGCCGATCGAGGTTAATGAACTGGCGGACTGATCCAGCTCCATGACATCGCGGCACGCGCTTTGCTCGGGATGTCAGGCAAATCCCGGACTCGGCCTGAACGGCGGCCCTTTCCGGCAACCATTTCCGCATTCAAACGGCCGATCTTGTCGTCATGGCCGCCGATGCGGCGCTATGCCGCCATTTCGGTCGGGTCAGGGCTTTGCGCTAACGGGACAGTCGGGACGGCTGTGTTTCACGGTGACGCAGCCGGCGTCATCGCGACATCGTCATGGGCGGCAATATCCTGAAGGTCTCCCATTAACACTCGCGGTTTTTCGGCATGCTAGGCTATCTCCGATATCGAACCACGTCTCTTCAGGGGAGAGTTGCTCCTCAACTTCCATGATCAAATCCATCGTCCAGTTCATGCGGCGCGACGTGACGCGTGGTGTTGCCGGGACCATCCTGCTCAAGGTTGGTAGCGGCGCGCTGGCGTTTGCGTTGTTCTCGCTGGCGGCGCGGACGATGTCGCCCGACGGGTTCGGCATCTTCGCGACCTGGCTGTCGGTGGCGCAGATGGCATCGGTGGTGGGACTGGTCGGCCAGGAGTCGCTGCTTGTGCGATTCCTCAACGAGTATCGGGTGGCAAATCAGCCCGACCTCACCAAGGGCGTGCTGCTATCGAGCCTGAGGATCTCCTCCGCCGCGATGCTGATCGCGATCGGCGCAATCGCGATCGTGGCGAGCCTGCGCGGCGATTGGTGGCTGCTGATCCTCGCAGTGTCGGCCTACACGGCCGTGAATGCGGGATTGATGCTCGGCAGCCAGATCGCGCGGTCCCTGGTCAGCATCCTCATGGGAGAAGGCAACCGCGAGTTCTTCTGGCGGGTCAGCGTCGTCCTGTTTCTGATCGCCGTCCTGACCGGTCATCGTCAGCTCGATCCCGCCGAATTGATCGTCGTGATGACGATCGCGATGTCGATCGGCCTCGGCGCGCAGGTCGTCGCGATCGCGCGCGCACTGCCGGATTTCCGCGGCACCGCGGCGCGCTCCGAGACGTCGCGCTGGAGATCGAGCGCGCTTCATTTCTGGGTCGCGTCCATCCTCGAAGCCGCCAACCAGTATTTCGACGTCATCCTGGTCTACTGGATGCTGGATCCGGCGACCGCCGGCATCTACTTTGCCGCCTCGCGCCTCGCCAACATCTTCGCCATGCTCTCGGCCGCGCTGTACAGCTTCGGTGCGCGCCGTCTGCCCTCACTGTACTTCAGCAAGAACCACCAGGAGTTCGAGCGGACCTTGCAGCTGATGGCGGAAGTGACCGCGCTCTGCGTGATCAGCGGACTGCTGTTGATCTGGATCGGCGGCCCCTATCTGCTCAACCTGTTCGGACCTCATTTCGCCGCACAGCACTGGGTCCTGATCGTGCTTGCGATCGGAACGGCGTTCCAGGCGGCGGGCGGTCCATCCGCCGCGATCTTGCAACTGACCGGCTATGAGCGCGAGTATGTCCCTGTCGTCGCCGCGAACGTGGCGCTGCGGCTGGTCGGATTTCTCATTCTCATTCCCTGGTTCGGCGTGCTTGGCGCTGCGATCTCGGCGACCGTGTCGCTGGCGCTCGCGACCATCGCCCTCAACATCCTCTGCCGCCGGCGGACCGGGGTCGATCCTTCAATTCTCGGATTGCTGCGCTTCTCTGCATCGAAGCGGGGTAATTACGCAGTCCGCGGAATGGACTCCGCCGAATAGGCGCAGGTTCAGCCGGCCAGACCCAGCACTTCGCCCCGGCGCTGCGCCGACGGATCGGCGGGCACGTGATTGACGACGATGCCAGTGGGCACCCCGCCGAACCGGGAGAGCGCAGCCGTCGCCCTGCGCATGGCCGCTGAATCGACCGCGTCTTCGCGCGCGACCAGGATGACGAGATCGGCATGCGCGGCCAGCGCCGCCGCCTCCGGCTGCAACGCCAGCGACGTCGCGTGAACGACGATCAGATCGAACTCGGAGCGAATATCGTCCGCGGACGTCGCATTGGGCTGCTTGCCCGCGCCGAGAAGCTCGTCGACGCTGCGGACATCCGCCGTGGTGGTCATGCCGTCGGCCGGCGCTTTGGCGTTGGCAGGACGCGCACCGCCGAGATCCGGCTCGACCCGGATCAGGACGCCCAGCTTCCCGCGGCTCACCGCCCACCGGTTCAGCGAGCGCGCGACGGTGTTGCCGCCGGCGCGCTTGCCGACCGACATCACGAGAGCGACCTTACCCCGTGGTCCCGGTGACTTTTCCAGCCGCTCGAGCAGCGGCCGGAGATAGGGACCGAGGTCGAGCTCGGCGGTTGCGGACAGCGGACCTTGCCAGACGTTTCGGGGCCCTTCGCCCGACATCAGCTCGGGAACGCGGGCCCACACCGGCGGTCGTGCCCATGCGCCCGGCTGGCGCTCAGCCGGTTCGACCTCGCGCGCGCGAACGTCCGGAACGGGTTTGTCCGAGCCGCGTGCCGTTGCGGCAACGACGGCCGTCGATGTCAGCAGCGAGCCGATCGCGAGTGCGGCCAGCAGCAAGGGCAGCGGCGGAAGCGTCGAGCGCAGTGGCGGAACGGCGGACGACGCGATCTTGGTCTGCGAGCTCTGCAACAGGCGCTGCTCGTTCGTGGTCTTGGAGCGCGAGAGGAACTGCTCGTAGATGTTCCTGTTGGCTTCGGCGTCGCGCTGCAGCTCCTGGAGCTTCACCAGCGCCTGACCATCGACCAGCAGCTGCGATTCAGCGGCCTTCATCTGGCTTTCCAGGGCCTTCTGCTGATCGCGCTGCGCTTCATATTCCGACTTTGCGGTGTCGATGCCCTTGGCCCGCTCCACCTCGATCTGCCTGTTGAGATCGTTCAGCTGACTGTAGGACATCACGAGGTCGGGATGGCGATCACCGAACACGGCCCGCTTCTGCGCAATCTGATCGTTGAGCGCCGAGCGCTGGGCCCGTAGCGCACTCAGCAGATCCTGCTTCACGGGGCTTTCGACATTGCCCTTGAGGTCGCGCTGTGCCTGCTCAAAGCGGGCCTTGGCCTCTTCCGTCCGCGCGCGCGCGGCGGCAACCTGCTGCGACAGCTCGGTCACGCGCAGCTGCTGCGTCGTCGAGTCCTTGCCGGCGTTGACGATCCTGTGCTCGAGCTTGAAGGCGGCAACCGCGTCCTCCGATGTCTTCAACCGGTCGTTCAGCGTCTTGAGCCGGCTGCTCAGCCAGTCGGCCGCCTCGTCGGTCGCCTCGGTGCGGATGCTTTTTTGGCTCGCGACGAATGCCTCGGCGATGGCATTGGCGTAATAGGCCGCGCGGTCCGGCCGGTTCGAGGTGAAGCGGAAGGCGATGACATAGGTCAGCCCGCGGCGGGAAATATCGAGACGGTTGCGGAAGCGCTCGAGCAGGCGCGCGGGGTCGGTGTGTCCCCCGGAAATGTCCTCGTCGTCGCGAATCTTCAGCTGCTCGAGCAGCGGCTTGAGAAAGCCATCGGACTTGGCGACTTCGACCAGGCTTTGCAGCGCGGCGCTGTCCTGTCCGATGCCCGGCAGGACGTCCTGCTCCGTGGTCACGCGCTGCTCGCGGGGATCGACGACGACTAGCGCGGTCGCGGCATATCGCACCGGAATCACGAGCAGGACGACGACGCCGAGCGCGAAGATCGCGAGCGCGAGCGTCAGGATGCGGCGACCGTTGTCCCGGATGAAGGACAGCGCGCCGGCGGTCGTGAGCATACCGCGCGCGGCGGCTCCGCGCCCCTCACCGTTCGATGAATTCCGGCCCTGCCACGACGCGGCGGTCGATCCGGAACTGGTCGGGTCTGCGCGGCGACCGAACGTCATGGAATTTACTCGGATTCAACTGGCAAACACTGGTTCAGTGGCCTGCCCCCAACGTAAATATCTATGGTTAATCCGCGGTTACCCGGCCCCGCGCGAGCATGACCAATTGGTTAACACGCTCGCGCCATTCCACCCGGCAGGAAGCGGAATTCTCCTGTGAATGATGTGCTTCCGGCAGCGCGCGCATTAACTCCGTTTGTTGCTAGTCGGTGTCTGGCCGATGCCCGCATGGTAGGTACGGAGTTAAGAAGGTGAAGATTTCATTAGCGGGTCGGGATCCGTGCTCCATTACCAGCCAGGCACAGAACTGGGCGAGGCACCGAGGCTGCCGTCGACCGCGGCAGCGCTGGCGATGCCGGACGGTGGCGGAGCAAAGCCGCGTGTACTTCTCGTGCAGACGCAGGCCGAGAACGCGGGTGCGCAGGAGATCTCGAGGCTGCTCGGTGCCGGGCTGACCGCGCGTGGCTACCGCGTCACCAATCTGTTCTTCTTCCGCAAGTCGGATTCGTTCGACGAGCCGCCCGATACGCTCTATTGCGCCTCGCGCCGCCCCGGCAATCCGCTGGCGCTGCTGCGCATGCTGTGGACGTTCGGCCGCCATATCAGGACCGTCCGGCCCGATGCCGTCCTGACCTTCCAGCATTTCGGCAACGTCATCGGCGCGGGCGTGACGCGCCTCGTCAGCCGCGCACCGGTCGTCGCCAATCAGGTCTCATCCGCGCTGTCGATGAGCTGGCCGGTCCGCACCGCCGACATCGCCATGGGCAGCCTCGGCTTCTTCGACTGCATCACGCTCAACTCGAAGGACATGGAGCGCGAATATTCGCGCTACCCTGCCGCCTACCGCTCCCGCATGGTGCATGTTCCGCACGGCTTCGACGACAAGGCGCTCACTTTGTCGAAGCAGGCTGCGCGGCAGAAATTCGATCTGCCGCCGGACCGCATCCTGCTCGGCTGCGCCGCGCGGCTGCACCCGCACAAGCGGCTCGATGCGGCGATCCGCCTCCTGCCCGATCAGCCATCCTGGCACCTTGCCCTCGCCGGCCAGGGCGCCGACGAGGCGCGGCTGAGGCAGCTCGCGGATGAGCTGAAAGTATCGGACAGATTGCATCTGCTCGGCGAAATCCCCCCGCGCCGGATGGCAGAGTTCCTCGCCTGTCTCGACGTCTTCGTATTTCCGACCCAGGCCGAGACCTTCGGCCTTGCCGCGGTCGAGGCCGCGAACGCCGGTGTTCCCTCCGTCGTAACCGATCTTCCCGTGCTGCGTGAGGTGCTCTGCTTCGAAGGCAAGCCGACGGCCCTGTTCGTCGACGCCGCCGATCATGCGCAGCTGTCGGCCGCCGTCTCCCAACTTCTGAATGACCAGGCATTGAGTGACGAGCTGCGACAAAACGGCAGGGGCCTGAAGTCGCGCTATTCGGTCGATGCGATGGTGGAGGAATACGTTCGAATTCTCGGCCAGGTCATCTGACCGGGCATTGGAAGAGATGGGCTCGACATGATCATCGAGTTTCGCTGTGAACGTGACCATGCGCGGCAGTGGATGGATCGCGAGACGCTGTCGATCGACGGCCGCAGCGTTCCGGTCCGGATCGCATGGACCGCAACGGCACAGTCGCGGCCCGCAGGCCTTGATGCGCTGTTTGAGCTCGAGCGCATGGTGCTGCACAAGGGCAAGCTCGGCGGCGCCAGCAGGTTGAAGATCACTCCGGAACGAACGCAGGCCGGCACCGGCACGGCCGACGTGATCGTCGATTTCACGGGCGCGGCGCGGGATCCGAGCTGTACGGCAAGGCTGTATCTCCGCCCCCTGTTCAATGGCACCGCCGGCGAGAACGCCGCACTCGCCGCCATCCTCGCCGGCGATCTGCCTGTCATCGAGATTGTCAACGAGGTCGACGGCGCCGTGCTCGATCGCGGCCATCCGTCCGCGGAGATCGCGGCCGGCCTGAGCGGCGGGCTCGAAACGGTCATGGCGCGAACGCTGACCATGGTGGCGGCGATCCTGTCGGGACGGCCGCGCATCGTGCCGCAGCTGGCGCGTCCCGCCCCTGATGGCAACGGCCGGCAGCCGGTGGCCTATGTGTTGCGCGGCCTTGCGGTATCGATCGCCAAGGAGATCTATCGCCTGTGCTGCTATGCGCCGCATTGGCATGTCGGATGGCGCTTCAATGACGGCGCTGGCGTCTGGCAGACTGGAGATCTCTCCGGGCCGCGCTGGAACGTGCTCGGCGATCCCGGAAACCATTTCTACGCCGATCCCTTCCCGATCACCTGGCGCGGACGAACCTTCGTCTTCTTCGAGGACCTCGATCACCGCGTCGGAAAAGGCATCATCTCGGCGATCGAGTTCGGCGACAGCGGACCGATCGGCGAGGTCGTGCCGGTGCTGGAGGAGCCCTGGCACCTCTCCTATCCGTTCCTGATCGAGGACGATGGCGAGCTGTGGATGATCCCGGAGAGCTCGCTTCACGGCGACGTCGCGCTCTACAAATGCGTCCGGTTTCCGGACAAATGGGAGCGACACGCGACGCTGCTGTCGGGCCTCGAGCTCGCGGACGCGACGATCACGCGGCACAACGGCCTGAATTATCTGTTCGGCGCCTGGCGCGACGGAAGCGGCGGCTATTCGGACTCGCTGGCGATCTATTACGCCGACCACCTGCACGGACCCTGGCGGCCCCATGCCAGCAACCCGGTCCTGATCGATCGCGCAAGCACGCGACCGGCGGGCAATTTCGTCACCATCGATGGCAAGTTGTGGCGGCCGGTGCAGGACTGCGCCCATGGATATGGCGCAGCGCTGGCCCTCGCGGAGATCGTCGAACTGTCGCCGACATCCTACAAGCAGGTTGTCCGCCACGCTCTCAAGCCGGGCCCGGCCTGGCCCGGCAGGAAACTGCACACGCTGAACCGCTGCGGCCGGCTCGAGGTGATCGACGGATCGCGCGTTCAACCCAAGACCCGCGCCCTCGCCAGCAAATTTCCATCGGCCGTCGCGCCTGCGCGAACCAGTCCTTCGACCGCCTGCTGAACCGCCGCCAGCCCGTTGCCGGCGGCGGCGCAGCCTGATGCCTTCAGCAGCCACGGCAGATGATCAGCTTCCTGTCGACCTCCGTGTCGAGGCGTCGCAGCTCGGCCTCGGCCGCCGACGGTCCCGCGCTCGGCGGAATGTCACGCAGGCGCGGCTGCCGGTGGCCTATCGGCACCCGCAATCGCTCGGCCGATGCGACATCGTCGACGGAAGCGATCCTGCGGATAACAGTGCCTGACGTGCCTTCGGCATCTGCGCCTTCGAGCGAGGAGCCGAACAGAAGCAAGGCGGCAACGACGGTCAGACCACATCGGTTGGACATCATCATTCTCCTATCGCGGTCGGATTGGGGCGCCCCGGGAAACGGGCAACCTGACGCCAGGGATAGGACGAACGAGCTACATGACGGCTTCCCGCCTGCGATATCGCGTTACCGGTGCAACTCGCCTGCGGAGGCAATCCGCTTGGCTCGCTTGCCGGCGGCCGATGCCGCGAGGCATCGCGACAATGCCGCGGCGAGCTCGGCCGACATCAGCGGATGATGGACGAGCTCGGTCACGCCCGCGGTCGCCAGCAAGGGCGCCGCGAAATGATGCACCGAGGGGCTTGCGAGAATGATCGGCAGGGACGGCGCCGCATCATGGAGCAGATAGGCAAGATCGAGCGAAGAGCCTCCCGGCACGTGGCACACCAGCGCCACGTCGAAACGCGTACGCGCGGCGCGGCAGGCCGCCTCGGCGTCGTCCAGCCGCGAGAATCCAACCGGCTCGTAGCCGAGCGCGGCGAGAATTTCCTCATTGCGCAGCAGCCGCTTGCGGTCCGCTTCGAGCACCAGAACGGTTTCCCCGGCGCCACGAAGCGCGAGCGACGGCGCGTGCTGCAGCGAGATCGGCTCATCCGGGGATCCGCACGGCAGCCAGATGTCGAAGCGCGTTCCGGCGCCAAGCGTGCTCTGCACGACCACGGCGCCGCCGTGCTGCTCGACGATCTCCCGGACCGTCGCAAGCCCGAGACCGTTACCTTCCGAGCGCGTCGTGAAGAATGGCTCGAACACCTGCTCCAGCGTCGCCTCGTCCATCCCCGGCCCCGGATCGGAGACCGAGATCACGGCGAAGCGGCCACGCCGCAATTCGGTTCGCCCGATCGACAAGGGATGCATGATGTCGCGTTCGGCGATCTGCAGATCAATGACGCCGGGTTCTTCCATCGCCTGTGCGGCGTTGTTGCAGAGATTGAGGATGACCTGCTGCAATTGCGCGGGCTCACCCGAGACGGTGATGCCTTCGGCACGCTGGCTGACTACGAGCTTCACATGCGCAGGCAACGATGCGGCGAGCAGCGCCTCGGTCTCCGCCACCAGCGTGCTGATGCAGATGCGCTCCTGTCGTCCCTGGCTGCGGCGGCCGAAGCTCAGGATCTGGCCAACGAGCTCGCGCGCCCGTTCGCCGGCGCGCCGAATCTCGGCGAGGCTCGCCGCGGAGCGGCTTCCCGACTTGATGCCGGTGTCGGCGATCTCGACATAGCCGAGGATCGCCCCGACGATATTGTTGAAGTTGTGGGCGATACCGCTGGCGAAGGTGCCGATCGTCTCCATCCTCCGCGCCTGTTGCAGGCTCGCCTGCAGCCTCTCCTTCTCCTGCTCGAGAATCACGCGGCCCACGGCGTTGCGGATCGCGTCGAACGCGGTGCGGAAGAGCGCAAATTCGGCCCATTTGCTCAGCGCCGGCGCCTGCACCGCATCGAAGCCAAGAATGGCCACGTGTTCATGCCCCGATTGGGTCTTGATGCACAGCCAGCCGCGAATTCCGGCTTCGCCAAGCAGGTTCGCCAGATCGTCGGGATGCGATGGCCGGACCTTGGGAATGTAGACGATTGCTTCCTCGCGATCATCGAACCGCTTGGCAAGGTCGAGGGCCCGGCTCGGCCAGGTCGCATCGAAGCGAACACCTTCGCGGGCCCACCGGTAGATGTTGTCCGTCGTGGCCGCCGACCATGCGAAATAAGCCCTGTCCGCACCGATGAAGCCTGCAAGCTCCTCGAGCGCGCTCTCCACATGGCTGCGCAGCGCATCACGATGCGACTCGATGAAGCGCATCGAGATATTGGCGATCACGTGCTCGAAGGCGGCACGACGGCGCAGGGCCTTGGCCCGGGCCCGCAACAGCAGGCCGAAATATACGAGCGCGCCCAGCAGCAGCAGCGACGTGACATATTGCAGCAAGCGGTTCTTGCGCGCCGCCGCCCGGGCGGACATCTGGCGCTTGACGATCAGCGCATGAACGGCATCCTGTTCGCGGTTGCTGGCCTCGGCGACCAACGCCTTCAGGATGGCATCGACGTCCGGAAGCACGTCGTGCAGAAGCTGGCCGTGCGCGACGGCCGCGTGCAGCAACTCGTTGTCCTCGGACGCAATCTGCAAGCGCGCGAGATGGTCGAGCCGGGACTGCAACTCGGCCGCGGTCACGTCAGACGTATCGAGCGTCAGCTGCAGCATCGCAGCGGACAGCGCCGAGACGTCCGCCACCAGCGGCCGGTCGTCCGACGACGACAGGCGGGCGCTGAACAGGCTGAAATAAGTGAAGGAGTTGCGAAGCAGCGCGTTCTTGCTCTTGAACTGCTCGATCAATTCCTCTTGCCGCGTAGCGCGTGCAGACAGCACGTCGATCGCGGCGAGCTGCTCCTTGTCCGTGCCGGCAGCCTCGCGAAGCCGTACCAGCGCGGCGTCGTAGGCGTCCACCATCGCGACAAGGCCGTCGTAACTGCGTGACAGGCCGGCCCGTGACGTCAGCACTTCGCGGCTGATACCGCGCTCGAACCGGGTGAAGTCGGAAAGCGCCTGCGTTTGCCGATCATAGCGGTCCGAATTCAGGTTGAGGCCGTTGAGCAGAAGCCAGGTCAACAGCGCGAGCAGGAACGCCACGCCGACCATTGCGGGGGCGATCTTCATGGGTCGCCTCCGACCTGCGCACCGCGATATTGTCCGGTCAGAGTGTGGAGAAAGGCGACGATCGCCTTCACTTGAGGATCAGTCAGGGTTGCGTTCAATTGGGCCTGTCCCATCCTGCGAACCGCGTCGTCGAGCGTCGGTGCGCTGCCGTCGTGAAAGTAAGGCGGGGTCGTCGCGACATTGCGCAGGCTCGGCACGCGCAGGATGGCTGGATCCGGCGAGGCCAACGGATGAAATATGCCGTGACGCTGAAACAGATTTCCGCCGATATTGACGCCCTGATGGCACGAGACGCAGCCCAAGGATTTGAACTCGCGGTATCCTTCCAATTCCTCGGAGCTCAACGCGGAGCTATCGCCTTCGAGCCAGCGATCGAACCTGCTGCCGGGCGTCACCAGCGTCTTTTCAAAATTCACAATGGCATCAACGATGTTGTCGCCGTCCGGACCGATACCATAGGCGGCAAAGAAGCCGGCGCGCATCGCGGGATCCAGGTCGAGCTTCTGCGCGATCGTGTCGAGATCGCTGCCCATGATCCGCGGATTGACGAGCGAGGCCGCGACGTCTGCGCCGACGTTGCGATATTTTCCTTCCCAGCTGAAACGAAAATTGTGCGTCGCGTTGAAGACGGTCAACGTGTTGAGCGGCAGCTTCGCACCGCTCAGATCGACATCGTGCGGCTTCGTACTGGCGCCGTTGGTGTTGATGTTGTGGCACGACAGGCAGCTTCTCGAATTGTCGCGCGACAGGCGCTTGTCGCTGAACAAGCGCTCACCGAGCCTGACCTTGCGCGGATCGAGCGTCGGAGCCGGCGGCATCGGCGTAATCGGCTCGTCCATGCCGCGCCCGGCGGGCGCTACCGATGGCGCCACCTGCGGCGGCGCCGGAGAAGGCTGAAGGCCGCTGAGGACCAGCACACAAATCGCGACGAGAGCTCGCCGCCGGATCAATTTACGCAACAATCGATTCTGGGCAAATCCGAACACTGCCCGTCAGGTAGGTGTTGTCATACATTTCAGCAATCCATGGTTCCCGCCGAATCCGCCTGCAACCTTCAAGTCTTCTTGATCGATGCAGTCGTCTCTCGCCGCCGCATCGACGAACTGTCTCGTCCAGCCGAACGGTATCCGTCCGGCCTCAAGGCCGCGCGCGATGAGGGCCAGGACGACCACGTGGTAGTAGTCCAATCCCGCGATCGCGCAGAAAATCGCATCAGCAATCACGGCAGTACCTCACCATTCGCTCGATGTCCGCCCGGCCCTGGATACCGATATCCCGCAAGGTCCGGTCGTCGTATTCCGCCAGCGCCCTGACGGCCCGTCTGATCTCGTGTTCCCTGCGCCAGTACGTCCACAAGGCCACGACCTGCTCGCCGAACCGGGCCAGCCAGTCTCCGTGCTCGCGCGGGCATTGCTCGCTCCACGCAGCAGGCAAAGGCGCAATGAAGTTAGAACTATTCAAATGTTGAGAGACGAGCAGCTCGTGCGCCACAGCGGGATGGCGATTGCCAGCGCGCTGAGCCTGGTGCGCATTTGCAGAAACCGACTCCTCATCGACCGAGAAAGCCGCGCTCGGATGCAGCGCCGCGCCGTAGACGGCAAAGCCTTCCATGCAGAACGCTATCGCCGTCGACAGCCAGGTGGTCGCCTGACGATCCATCTCCACGAAGGGCGCCGCAGCCGACGGCGCCCTGTAGTTCGACATATCTGGCACCTTGGCGCGAACGTGCTTGCTGCCCCGATCATCCGACAGATCAAGCTGCGCAATGCCGCCGATCTGCCGATGGGGCGATTGAACGATCCGGTTCACGTTTGAAGAGAGCTGCTGGTCCGGCATGGGAAGATTCTCCTGCGCGATGTTTGCAGGAGTAACCTTGAAGCTGCCCTGTTACGTCACCGTCACCGTCACGGGGAAAAGAGTTACAGACGCAGCCTGGCGCCGCCGTTCGCGCCGCGATTAGAACGGTTCTACCGGAAGCGTGAAGACGTAACCAACACCGCGCTCGGTCTGGATGATGCGCGGCGCGCTCGGATCGGTCTCGAGCTTGCGCCGCAGCCGCAGCACCTGAACATCGATGCTCCGATCAAAGATGTCCTCGTGGATGCGGGTCGCCTGGAGCAGATGCTCGCGGGTCAGCGGGCGCTGCGGCGCTTCGAGAAAGGCCAGCAGCAGCGCGTATTCGCCCTTGCTCAGGGGAACCTGCTCATTGTTTGCGTCCAGCAGCCTGCGGCCACGGCGTTCGAGCTTCCAGCCGTTGAAGCGATAGCCGCCGCGTTCCGGATCGCGGGCGCGCGCGACCCGTCCCATCTCCTGACGGCGCAACACGGCGCGGACCCGTGCCAGCAGCTCCCTCAGGCTGAATGGCTTGATGATGTAGTCGTCGGCGCCGAGCTCGAGACCGACGATACGGTCGATTTCGTCTGGACGGTGGCCGGTCGTGATAATGACCGGCACGTCGGACTGCGCACGGATTTCCCTGAGCATGTCGAGGCCGTCGTCCTGCCCCAGCCGCAGATCGAGAATGATGAGGCTGGGCTGCGCTCCTTCCAGATGTCGATGCAGCTCGGCCCGGGTGGATGCGGCCCTGCTCGGGACGTTGTGCTCTTCCAGATATTTGATCACCATCTGCCGTAGGGTAGGGTCGTCATCGACGACGATGATATGGCCGACGTCTGCCAACATATTCGATCTCTCAAACTTGCCCCAGGAGCCTGTCTCAGGCCAATCCCGCTTGCCGCGCAATGTCAGGGTCTGGACAGGCAATGGACTGCTCCGGCTAAAGCGGAAAATAAGGCACGCGATCTGCCGGCGGCTATTTCTACCGTTCGAAACGAACGATCATTTGCCGACGGCGTATCTAGATATGTACCAGCGACGAACAATAACGTTCGCAAACCTTACCGCGAACTAGGTCATTTTTCCGTCGCATTCCGCGGAATCTCCTAGACGTGAAGACTTGTGATCCCAGCCCTTTACTACTTTAGCGAACGCGTCGCCTCCACGACGCGATGCGAATTTTCCAGATCGCACGCCGAATTACAGCTTCGTTTCAGAGCAGCCGGTGACGGTTACATTTGTAACATGGCACGGCTCTCCGAGCCGCCCGCATCGCTACAAAGCCACGCTCCGTTGCTGCCGTAACCATTTCCCGTCCGCCACGAAGTTTTCCGGTAACGGCGATCCCGACATCTCTCCTCTGCTCATCGAGCGGCACCAGACTGCCGTTCGACAATCAGAGGATCGACCACATGAAAGTTCTCTTCGCTTCGACGCCTGCGACCGGCCATCTCAATCCGATGCTGGCGATCGCCAACATCCTCATCGCCGACGGCCACGAGATCGCGTTCCTGACAGGGACGGTGTTTCGCGCCCGCGTCGAGGCCAGCGGCGCGAGATTCTTTGGCCTTCCCAAGGGCGCCGACTTCGATTTGCGCGACATTCTCTCGGTAGTCCCGGAGTTGAAGACCATCGCGCCGGGGCCGGAATGGCTGCGCCTCGCCTGCGAACGCATCTTCGTCGACGCCATCCCGGCGCAGAACCAGGGTCTCTACGAGTCGCTGGAGCACTTCCAGGCCGACATCATCGTCGGCGACGACATGTTCTTCGGCGTGCTGCCGATGCTGCTCGGCTCGCGGGAGGCGCGGCCGCCGATCGTGCTGTGCGGGACGTCGTTCCTGCACTGGGCGCGCGACGACGGCGCGCCAAATTTTCTCGGCTTGCCGCCTGCGACGACCGAGGAGCAGCGCCGGCAATACGCCGTCATTGGCGACGAGTACGACGCCAATGTCGATTTGCCCGTGCTGCGCAGCCTGAACAGGGTGTTGAAGCCCTTCGGCGTCCGGCCGGTGACGCGGCCGCTCTTCCATTCCGTCATCGAGCTCGCCGATGCCTATATGCAGTTGTCAGTGCCGAGCTTCGAGTTTCCGCGCAGGTTTCCCTCCACGGTCCATTTCGTCGGCACGCCGCCGATCATCCGCGACCAGGTCCCCTTGCCGCCATGGGCGGACGAGCTCGACGGTTCGCGCAAGGTGGTGCTGGTGACCCAGGGCACGGTGGCCAATCATAATTTCGGCCTGCTGATCGTCCCGACGTTGAAAGCGCTGGCGAACGAGCCCGACGTGCTGATGGTCGTGACCGCTGGCGGCCGCCCGGTTGACGCCATCCCCGGCCCCATCCCGTCCAATGCACGGATCGCCAGCTATCTGCCGTTCGAATGGCTGCTGCCGCGCGTCGACGTGCTCGTCACCAACGGCGGCTATGGCAGCGTCAACCAGGCCATGAGCTTCGGCATTCCGCTGGTCACGGCGGGCATGACGGAGGACAAGGCCGACGTCAATGCGCGGGTGGCGTGGTCCGGCGTCGGCATCAACCTCGCCACCAACGAGCCGACGTCCGAAGCGCTGCGCGAGGCGGTACGCACGGTGCTCGATCGTCCCGCCTATCGCATGCGTGCCTCGCGCATGGCCGACGAGTTCACCAGCATCGGCACCCGGTCGGCCGTGCTGCGGATCATCAAGCGCATCGCCGCCGATGACGACGACGAGACGCGGCAGGCCGGCGCGATCGAGACAGGCCGGAGGTCCGCGCATCGCCAGGTGAGCTGACGCGCGCTGACGTCACCTGACCTCCCGACCTCCGCCTGCGGGAAGGAGGGGATCGTCCCCTCCCCTCCTTCCCACACTCCATCGCATGCGAACGGCCATGAAGATCCAGCCCGCCTCCGCCGCCTTTACGGTTCTGCTCGGCTTCCTCGCGGCCGTGCCCTATTCCGGCATCGATATCAACCTTCCAGCGCTCGCCGCGACCGGTGCAGCGCTGGGCGCGAGCCCGTCGCATGTCGGCCTGACGATGAGTGCCTTCATGCTGAGCCTTGCGATCGCACCGCTCCTCTACGGACCAATCTCCGACCGGGTCGGACGCAAGCCCGTCGTCCTGTTCGGCCTCGCGCTGTTCGTGCTCGCAAGCCTCGCCTCCGCGGCGGCGCAGTCGCTGCCGATGCTGCTGATCTGCCGCGCGGTTCAGGGGGTGGGCGCGGCGAGCACGGCCACGACCTTCGCGATCATCCGCGATCTGTTCGACGAAGCGTCCGGACGCGCGAAGATCGCCAGCGTCATGATCGCCATCAATGTGGTCACCGTGATCGCACCGAGCGCGGGTGCCGCGCTGCTCGCGGTCGGCGGATGGCGTCTGATCTATGCATGTCAGGCTGCGGCTGGCGTCGTGCTGATATTCGCCGTGCTGTGGGGACTGGGCGAAAGCGCCAGGAAGAGCGCCAGGACCGGTGCCGACCGCCGCCTCGCGGCGTCGGCGGTCGTCAATGACTATCTGCGGATCGTCACGCATCCGGTTTCGATCGTCTTCATTCTGGTCGGCGCGGCCGCCGGCTCCACCGTATTTGCCTATGTCACGGGCTCTTCGCTTTACTTCATCGGCGTGGTCGGCTTGCAGCCGAGGCAGTACGGCATGATCTTCAGTGCCTGCTCGGCAGCGGTGATGTGCGGCGCGTTCCTCGACAGTCAGCTCGGCCGACGTGGCGTCGCGCCGGCGAACGTGCTGACGGTCGGTCTCGTGCTGCTGTCTGCTGCCGCGAGCACGATGCTCGTGACGACGCTCGCCGGCTGGAGCCCGCCTGCCTTCGTCGCCGCGCTGCTGATCGCGGTGGCGCTGGCCTTCGGGCTCAGCATGCCGAACCTCATGAATGCGACGATGCAGCCGTTGCCCGATATCGCCGGCGCGGTCAGTGCTGCGGCCGGCTGCGTTCAACTGACATCCGGCGCGATCGCCAGCGGCATGGTCGCGCTGCTCTTCGACGGGCGCACGGCGCTCTCGATGGCAGCCGTCATGGCCGCCACTTCGCTGCTCGCGCTGGCGCTCTACTTGCGATTTGCCGTCGCCTCGTCGCGGCGGTCCAGCGGCAGAAAAGCATCCGCTAGCGCGGATGGCTGAACAGGTCCGCGGTCGCGTCGTCGACCGCGATCTCGACCAGCGCGGGGCCGTTCGAGGCCAGCGCTTCGCTGAAAGCATGGTCGACATCGGCGGCATCGGTTGGCGTCTTCGCAGATTGAATCCGGGTCAGCTCGCCAGTCACGCAGCGTCGCTCGCCTACCCGAGCGCCCGATATTGGCATGCCGCCACGCGGCGCCGGATGTCCTGGCTTTCACCGAATCTGCTTCCGAACCGACCGATCGAGATCGTGCAAGGCTAACACAACGGTGAGCCCGCGGGCGGTGTCGATCAAAACACCGCCTGTCTTCTCTTGCTCGGCCTTCCCGGGAGGAACGTCGCTTTACTGCGAGCGATCCGAGGTCCAGCCCTTGTACTCCGCGACGTTGTCCCTGGTCACGAGCTTGGACGGCAGGAGCTCGACGGTGGAGGCCGGCTTCTGGCCGTTGAGAATGCCGACGCCGACCTGCACGGCCCGCCGCGCCATGAAGAACGGGTCCTGCGAAGCCGAGGCCTGGACCTGCGGCGACTGCGGATCCTTCAGCGCGGCCTCGATGTCGGGCGCGCCGTCGACCGCAGTGATGATGATGCCGCTGCGGTTCTGCTGCCGGGCCGCAAGATCGGTGCCGATCGCCTGCGGATCGTTGATGGCGAAGATGGCGTCGATCTTGGGGAAGCGCGTCAGATAGCCCTGCGCCACGTTGAGACCGCCTTCGCGCGAGCCCTTGCCGTCCTGGTCGCTGGATAGCACCTTGATGCCGGGATTCTTCGACAGGACGTTCTTGCAGCCGACGACGCGGTCAATCACGGCGGAGACCTGCGGCCCGTTCTCGATGACGACGTCGCCTTTGCCGCCCAGCTTGTCGACGATGTACTGGCAGGAAATCTCGCCAGCCTGCACGTTGTTGGTCGTCACGGTGGCATCGGCGCCTTCGGCCGCGGTGTCGACCGCGACGACGACGATGCCCGCCGCCTGCGCCTTCTTGATCGCCGGGCCGATCGCCTTGGGATCGCCCGGGTTGAGCAGGATCAGGTCGACGCCGGCGGCAATGAAATTGTCGATCTGGGTGACCTGCTTGCCGAGATCGTATTCGAAGCCGACTGTCGTGATCCTCACATTGGGATTGGTCTTCTTCGCCTCGAACTCGGCGCCCTTCGACAGCGCGACGAAGAACGGGTTGCCCATCGAACCGAGCGAGACGCCGATCGACTTGAGCTCCTTGGCGAAGGACGGCGCGGTGCTTAGAGCGAGCGCCATGGCAGCGCCGGCGAGCATGATCGTCTTCAACATTGGCTTCCTCCCTGGTCTGTCTTCATCCCCGGCACGGCAGACCAGTTGCCGCAACGGAATATCGCATCACGTTCTGGCCGACCCTTGCAGGCGGTAGCGGTCGAGCGCCACGGCACCGATGATGACGAGGCCCTTGATCACATATTGCCAGATGTCGGAGACACCGATCAGGATCAGGCCGTTCGACAGCACCGCGATGATCAGCGCGCCGACCAGCGTGCCCCAGATCGAGCCGATGCCGCCGACGAACGAGGTGCCGCCAAGGATCACAGCGGTGATCGCGTCGAGCTCGTAGGACTGGCCGAGTTGCAGACCGTTGGCCGCATAGAGGCGCGCCGCCTGCATGGCGCCGCCGAGCCCCGCGAACAGTCCCGAGATGCCGTAAACGAAAATCAGCACGGCCCAGACCTTGATGCCGGCAAGCCGCGCCGCGCTTTCATTGCCGCCCACCGCATAGATGTGCACGCCGAGCACGGTCCGGCGCAATACCAGCCAGGAGACGAGGATGACGAGCAAGGCGATCACCGACAGCCACGGGATCGACGCGACGCCGGGAACCAGCGTCAGCGAGCCGTTGCCGATGAACGCATAGGGAATGGAGGGATTGAACACGGTGGTGTCGGCGCCGAGTAGTCGCGCCAGACCGCGCACGGCGGTGAGCGAGCCGAGCGTGACGATGAACGGCGGCAGGCGCAGGAGCGCAATCAGCGCGCCGTTGACAAGGCCGAAGCCAAGGCCGGTGACGAGCGCAGCCGGCAGCCACAGCATGCCGAGCTCCGGCAGCTTGGAGAGCGTCAACCCCGCCATCGCGGAGGCCGCCAGGATCGAGCCGACCGACAGGTCGATGCCGCCGGTGAGGATCACGAAGGTCATGCCTGCGGCGAGCACGGTGTTCACCGCAGCCTGCTGCAGCACGATGCCGAGATTCTGTCCGGTGAAGAAGCGGCCCTCGGACAGCATGTGAAAGCCGATGCAGAGAACCAGCAGCACCGGCAGCATGCCGAGCGCGCTGATCAGCATCCTCACCCGCTGACGCCTTGTCTCTGCTGCGGCACCGTTGGTCGTCGTCGGGGCGGCACTGGCCTTCGAAGCACCGTTGTCAGGCATCGAGATGCTCCATCCCCGTGGCCAGCGCCATGATGTCTTCCTGCGCCAGCGGCGAATGCGGGCCGCGCGTGACTTCGCCGGCGATGTGCCCGGCACGCATCACGACGACGCGGTCGCAGATGCCGATGATCTCGGGCAGATCGGACGAGATGACGAGGATCGCGGTGCCGGCCTTGGCCAGATTGTCGATGATCGAATAGATCTCCGACTTGGCGCCGACGTCGACGCCGCGCGTCGGCTCATCGAGGATCAGGACCTTCGGCGCAATGGCGAGAAGCCGCGATAGCAGCACCTTCTGCTGGTTGCCACCGGACAGGCCACCTGCGGCGACGCCGACATTGGCGGCGCGGATGCTGAGCCCTGCGAAGGCCCGCTCGGCGCGCTCGCGCGCCTTGTCGCGATCCAGGACGCAGCCGAGCTTGGCATCGCGCCCGAGCACGGCGAGATTGATATTGTCAAGGCACGACATGTCGAGAAACAGGCCGAGCGCCTTCCTGTCTTCCGTCAGGTAAGCGACGCCCGCCTCGAGCGCCTCGCCCGGCGTGCGGATGTCGACCGGGCGTCCCTCGAGCTCGAGGCGGCCCGCAGTCCTGGGCGCCGCGCCGATGATGAGATGCGCAAGTTCGGTGCGGCCGGCGCCGATCAGGCCGGCGAGCCCCACCACCTCGCCTGCATGCACGGTGAGCGAGCAGCCCTTGACGCGGCGTCCGTCAGCCATGTCGATCGCCGCGAGCACCGGATGTCCGCGTCCCGCTTCGGCATCGTGCTCCTTCTTGTAGAATGAGGAGACATCGCGCCCGACCATCATCCGGACGATGGTGTCGGCGCGGATGTCCTGCTTGTCGAGCGAGCCGACCAGCCGGCCGTCGCGCAGCACGGTGACGCGGTCGCCGAGCGCGTAGACCTCGTCCATGCGATGCGAGATGTAGATGATGGCGAGCCCTTCGGAGCGTAGCTGGCGGATCAGCGCGAACAGCCGCTCGCTTTCGGCGGCCGACAACGAGGTGGTTGGCTCATCCATGATCAGGATCTTTGATCTGGCGTGCAGCGCCCGGGCGATCTCGACCAATTGCCGCTGGCCCATCGACAGGTGCGCCACCAGTGTCGATGGCAGGAAGTCCGCGCCCAGCCGCTTCAGGATCGGCCCGACGCCCTCACGCATCTCGCCGCGGGCCAGCAAGCCTGCATGCGATAGCTCCCGCCCCAGATAGATATTCTCGGCAACGCTGAGATTGGGAGCCAGTGACAGTTCCTGATAGATGATGGAGATACCCGCCGCACGGCCGCCGAGCGGACCTTCGATCCGAGCGGTGCGTCCTTCGATGCGGATTTCGCCGCCGGGATCAGGCCGGTATGCGCCGGACAGGATCTTCATCAGCGTCGACTTGCCGGCGCCGTTCTCTCCCATCAAAGCATGGATTTCGCCGGCATAGACGGTGAGATCGACGGCACGCAGCGCCTTGATGCCGAAGAAGGATTTCGAGACCCCGCGCATCTCGAGGATCGGATCGTCCATCGTGCCTCCCGACGCACAATGCGTTTCCTACCCGCGTCTCAATTGGTTTCTCAGCGCGGTTCACGTATTAAACAAAAGGCCGCGGCGCAGGGCAATACCGAACACACGGGAAGGCAACATCGAAGCGGCGCTAGTGGCGCGGCCGATACAGTTCGCGCCAGGCGGGAAGCCGCTCGGCATAGGCATCGACCAGCTTTGCGTCGGGTTCAAAGGTCTCGACGCGCTGCGGTCGCGTGCATACGGCGGCGACCGCCTCACCGGTGACAGCAAGCCGCCCCAATCTCGCCGCACCGAACGCCGCGCCGGTTTCACCTCCGGCAAAACGATGGACCGGAACATTCAGCACGTTCGCCAGCACCGAGAGCCAGAACGGGGATCGCGAACCACCGCCAATGACATCGGCCTCCGCAATCGCGATGCCGGCTTCGGCCAGCACGTCGCGGCAATCGGCGAGCGCGAAGGCAACGCCTTCGAGCACGGCCTGCACGATCGCCCCGCGATCGGTGCCATGGCTCAAGCCATCGAGCATGCCGCGCACGAAGGGATCGTCGTGCGGCGTCCGCTCGCCGGCGAGATAAGGCAGGAAGCTCACCGGCGACGGCGCCCGCGGGTGCGATCCGAGCGGCGCCAGCAACTCGGCCTCGCTGGCGCCGAACAGGCGCGCGGCCCAGGCCAGGCAGGAGGCGGCCGAGAGAATCGCACCGGCCTGAATCCACATGCCGGGAACGGCGTGACAGAATGTATGCACCGCGCGATCCGGGTTGGCGGCGATCGCGCTGGTCGGCGCCAGCAGGGCCCCCGAAGTTCCCAACGACACGAAGGCGGTTCCCGGCCGGATCGCGCCGATGCCGACGGCGCCCGCCGGATTGTCGCCGGCACCGCCCGCGATCACCGGCTGCCTGCGCATGCCCCAACGTTGCGCGAGCTCGCTGCGCAGCGTCGATGCAGGCGCGCATCCCTCGACCAGGCGCGGCATGTGACTACGTGACAGGCCCGTGGCGGCCAGTGCGGCGTCCGACCAGTCCCGGCGCGCGGCGTCGAGCCACAACGATCCCGATGCGTCCGAGACGTCCTCGACGGCCTCGCCTGACAGCACCAGGCGCAAATAGGCCTTTGGCATCAGAACGAGCTTGGTCGCCGCGAATGTTTCAGGCTCGTGCGTCGCAATCCACAGCAGCTTCGGTGCGGTGAAGCCCGGCATCGCCTTGTTGCCCGTCGTCACACGCAAGGCGGGCCAGCGTCGTTCCAGAATGCGACACTCCGCGGCCGCGCGTCCGTCGTTCCAGAGGATGCAGGGCCGCAGCGGCTTTCCGCCCGCATCGAGCAGCGTGGCGCCATGCATCTGGCCTGATAGTCCGATGCCTTCGACCGCCGCGAGCGCGCCGGCATGGCTCGCCTTCAGGGCGTCCAGCGTGGCGAAGGTCGCATCGATCCACTGCGCGGGGTCCTGCTCACAATAGCCTGGCTGCGGCGAGGCCGTCGCAAGCGGCCGGCTCTCGCTTGCGATCACGCGCTGGGCATCGTCGACGAGAACGGTCTTGACCGCGGAGGTCCCGAGATCGATGCCGAGATACATGGATGCTCTCCGCTCACTTGGTCGCGTCGATCCAGATCCCGGGCTCCGAATGCTCGCGGATGTGGCTGACGAGGAAGTCGGAAAAGACCCTGATCTTGGCCGGCAGCCTGACGCGGTTCTGATAGGCGATGTTCATGGTGAGCAGCGGCAGCTCCCAGCCCCTCAGGACGGGCACCAGCCGGCCGGCCGCGATGTCGCTCTGCACGATGTAGAGCGGCTGGATCAGGATGCCGAGCCCCGCGCGCGCCGCGCCGCAGATGATCTGGCCATCATTGCTGTCGAGCGTCGGCGCGATCCGCACCGTCTGCGTCGTGTTGCCCTTGCTCAGCCGCAGCGAATAAGGATCGTTGGCGAGGTTGTAGATCAGCATGTTGTGGCGGGCGAGATCGGCCGGATGCTCCGGCCGGCCGTGCTTCTCCAGATATGAGGGAGCCGCCGCCAGCACGCGGTGCATCTGGCCGATGCGGCGGACGACGATGTTGGAATCCGGCTCATGCTCCCTTGTGCGGATCGCCACATCGATGCCCGCCTCGATGAAATCCAGATAGCGGTTTGCGCTGATGATCTGCACGCTGAGATCGGGATAGAGCGCGCGGAAGGCCGGCAGCATCGGCGCGAGATAGATCATCGCGAAGGACAGCGAAGACGTCACGCGCAGCATGCCCTTCGGCGACAGCGCGCGGTCGGAAACGGCGTCCTCGGCTTCGGCGAGCTCGTTGAGCAGCGTGCTGCAGCGCTGCAGCAGCTCCTGCCCTGCTTCGGTGAGCCATTGCCGGCGGGTGTTGCGCTCGATCAGGCGGACCGCAAGCCGCTCCTCCAGCGCACTGAGATGACGGCTGGCGGCCGCGTTCGACATCCGCAGTATTTCGGCGGCCTTGGACAGGCTGCCGAGCTCGGCGGTTTTGGAGAAGACTTCGAGTTGGAGCAGCCGGTCCATTTTTGCGGAAAGAGGAAAAGAGACTTACGAAGATTGGCCTTTATTTCCGCTTTCTGCAAGGCAAAATGACTCCAACAACACACAATGGCAGGCGAGGAAATCAGGAAATGTCGGGCCCGATCAGGCACATCGTGATGTGGCGGCTGCGCGGGGAGACCCCCGAAGAGCGGTCCGCCGCCCGGCTGAAGGTCAAGACCCTGTTCGAGGGCCTCAAGGGCCGGATCGACGGCCTCACCCACATCGAGGTCGGCATGGACGTCAGCGCGGTCGACTACGCCTGCGACGTGGTGCTGTTCTCGGAGTTCACCAACCAGGCGGCGCTCAGCGCCTATGCCAACCACCCGGAGCACCTGCGCGTCCGCGAGGCACTGGGCGACTTGCGGATCGGACGCTTCCAGGTCGATTATCCCATCAAAGAGACCGGCGCATGATCGGTTCGTTCACCTTTGAAAACCTGCCCTGCCGCGTCGTGTTCGGCAGTGGAACTTTGGCCTCGGCGAAGACCGAGGTCGAACGGCTCGGCGGCAAGCGCGCGCTGGTGCTGACGACGCCGCAGCAGGAGGCGCAGGGCAAGAATCTTGGTGCCGCGCTCGGCCCGCTCTATGCCGGCATCTTTCCCGGCGCGACCATGCACACGCCGGTCGAGGTCACGGAACGGGCGCTCGCGGCGATGAAGGCGTGCGAGGCCGATTGCGTCGTCTCGCTCGGCGGCGGCTCGACCACCGGCCTCGGCAAGGCCCTCGCGCTGCGCACCGGCGTCAACCAGCTCTGCATTCCCACCACCTATGCCGGCTCGGAGATGACGCCGATCGTCGGCCAGACCGAGAACGGTCTGAAGACCACGGTGCGCGATGCGGCGATACTGCCGGAGACCGTGATCTACGACGTCGATCTGACCCTGACGCTGCCGGTTGGTCTCGCAGCGACCTCAGGCATTAACGCCATTGCTCATGCGGTGGAAGCGCTTTACGCCCGCGACACCAACCCAGTGACGTCGCTGATGGCGGAGGAAGGCATCCGTGCGCTGGCGCGCGCCCTGCCCGCTATTAGCGTCAAGAGCGATGATCGCGAGGCCCGCACCGAAGCGCTCTATGGCGCCTGGCTGTGCGGCGTCTGCCTCGGCACAGTCGGCATGGCGCTGCATCACAAGCTCTGCCATACGCTGGGCGGCACGTTCGACCTACCGCATGCGGAGACCCACACCATCGTGCTGCCGCATGCGCTCGCCTACAACGCGCCTGCCGTGCCAGACGCAATGGCGCGCATCTCCCGCGCGATTGGTGCTGCCGACGCGTCGCAAGGACTCTACGACCTTGCCAAGCGGCTGGGTGCAAAGCTGGCGCTGCGCGATGTCGGCATGCCCGAGAGCGGCATCGACAAGGCGGCGGATCTTGCCGTCACCAACGCCTACTGGAACCCGCGCCCGCTGGAGCGCAATGCCATCCGCGACCTGATCGCGCGCGCCTGGGCCGGCGATCCGCCTGCTACCATCAAAGCGGCGGCGTGAGGCGATGCGGCGCACCCTGATCAGATCGGCCACCGTCATCAGCATGGATGAGGCGATCGGCGACCTCGGCACTGGCGACGTGCTGGTCGAGGGCAGCCGGATCGTCGACGTGCGGCCATCGATCGACGTCGCGGCCGACACGGAGATTGTCGACGGCAAAGGCCGCATCGTCATTCCCGGCCTGATCAACGCGCATATGCACACCTGGCAGACCGGCTTGCGCGGCTTTGCCGCGAACTGGACGCTGCTGGAATATTTCCGCCGCATGCATGCGGGCCTTGCGACCGTGTTCCGGCCCGAGGACATCCATATCGCGACGCTCGTCGGCGCGCTGAACCAGATCAACCACGGCGTCACCACGCTGGTCGACTGGTGTCACAACAACCCGACGCCTGATCATACCGACGCGGCCGTGCGCGGCCTGATCGAGAGCGGCATCCGCGCCGCCTTCTTCCATGGCTCGCCGAAGCCGGAGCCGAAACCGGGGGAGCCGCATTTCTCGGAAGTGCCGCATCCGCGCCGCGAGGTCGAGCGGCTGCTGGCGGGTCCCCTCGCCGACCGCGACGGTCTCGTCACGCTCGGGCTTGCGATCCTGGGCCCGCATTATTCGACACTCGACGTCGCCATGCACGATTTCCGTCTGGCGCGGGAACTGAAGCTGATCGCATCAATGCATCAGGGCGGCGGTCCGGCCAAGACGCCCGGCGGTTGGGAGAACCTGATCGAGGCCGGCCTCGTTGGCCCCGGGATCAACATCGTCCATGGCAACGATCTGCCTGATGAGTTGCTCGATCGGATGATCGATCTCGGTGTGTCCTTCTCCGTCACGCCGGAGAACGAGATGATCCAGGGCCACGGCTTTCCGATCACCGGACGCCTGCTCAAGCGCGGCGCGCGTCCGACCATCGGCATTGACCTCGAATCCGTGCTGGCCGGCGATCTCTTCTCCGCCGCGCGCGTTGCACTCTCCATGCAGCGAGCGCTCGACAATGCGGAGTCGCGCAAAGCGAGCGGCACCATTCCGGCGACGACCACAATTCCCGTGCGCGAGGCGCTGCGCTGGATCACAACGGAAGGCGCGCGCATGCTCGGCCGCGAGCACCAGATCGGCTCGCTGACGCCGGGCAAGCTCGCCGACCTCGCCATCATCGACGCCACAGATCTCAATCTCCATCCGGTGCACGATCCCGTCGCCACCGTCGTGATGCAGACGAGCCTTGCCAATATCGAGGCCGTCATGATCGGCGGTGCCTGGAAGAAGCGGAGCGGCAAGCTGCTGGCCGAGGGGCTGGAGACGAAGAAGGAGCTGCTGGCGCAATCCGGCCGGCGGCTGGTGCAGGACATCGAAAGACAAGGACGCGCCGCCTGAAGGCGCCAACGGACAACGACAATGACAGACGCTGCGAAGAATGTTGCTTTCATCGGGATCGGTAAGATGGGTCTGCCGATGTCGGTGCTCGTCGCCAAGGCAGGCTATGCGGTCACCGCGTTCGATCAGAGCGCGGCCCGGATCAGTGAGGCGCGTACGCAAGGCATATCTATCGCCGCCTCGCCCGCCGAGGCGGTGAACGGCAAGGCGGCGGTCGTGACCTCCCTGCCCGATGACGCCGCCCTGCGTGGCGCGCTGCTAGGCCCGAGCGGCCTCATTGCCGCGATGGCTGCAGACTCTGTTCTGATCGAAACCAGCACCGTCAGCGTCGAGGCTTCCAGCGAGGTTGCTGCCGCCGCGCAGGCGCGCGGCATTGCGTATCTGCGCTCGCCGGTCTCCGGCAATGCCAGCATCGTGCACACGGGCGCGCTGACCTGCTTCGTCTCGGGGCCGAAGGACGCGTTCGAGAACACAAAGCCGCTGTTCGCTGCCTTCACCCGTGCCCAGACCTATCTCGGGCCGGCCGAGGAAGCGCGCTACGCAAAGCTCTCGGTCAATCTGATGATCGCGGTGTCCGCGGCGATGATGGCGGAGAGCCTGGCGCTGGCGCGCAAGGGCGGCATCGCCTGGCAGGACATCCTGAAGGTGCTCGACGACAGCGCGGTGGCGTCGCCCATGGTGAAGTACAAGACCGCGCCGCTGCGGACGCGGGATTTCGAGTCCACTTTCTCCTGCAAGCAGATGGCCAAGGACCTCGATTTGATCCTTGGTGCCGGTCACGCCGTCGGCGTGCCGCTGCAGCTCGCAGCGCAAGTGCGCGAGACCTATGGCTCGCTGGTCGCACAGGGCGATGGCGACACCGATTTCATCGCGACCGTCAAGCATCTCGAGCGGCTGTCCGGCCTCGGCGAACCGAAACTCTGATCGCGGAGATACGTATGCGTAACTTCAACGAAAACACGATCACGGACGCGGTGCTGGAGCGGATCGCGGACGCAACCGAGCCACGGATCAAGCAAATCAGCGAAGCGCTGGTGCGGCACCTGCACGCCTTCGTCCGCGAGGTGCGGCCGACCCAGAAGGAATGGGAGTACGGCATCGACTTCCTGACCCGCACCGGCCACATGTGCGACGACAAGCGCCAGGAGTTCATCCTGCTCTCGGACACGCTCGGCGTCTCCATGCTGGTCGACGCCATCAATCATCCGGTACCGGAAGGCGCAACCGAGACGACGGTACTCGGCCCGTTCTTCGTCCAGGCCGCGCCGGAGAAGGACAGCGGCGCCGATATCTCCGGTCCGATGGAAGGCGATCCGATGCTGGTCACCGGCTCGGTCTCGACCGTCGACGGCAAGCCGCTAGCCGGCGCCGTTGTCGACGTCTGGCACTCCGACGATGACGGCTATTACGACGTGCAGCAGCTCGACGACATCGGCGATCTCGCGATGCGCGCGCGCTTCCACACCGACGCCAATGGCCGCTTCCATTTCTGGTCGATCAAGCCGGCGGCCTATCCGATCCCGCATGACGGCCCGGTCGGGGAGATGCTGGAGGCGCAGGGCCGCCATCCCTGGCGCCCCGCCCATGTGCATTTCATGATCTCGGCGCCCGGCTTCGAGCAGCTCGTCACGCACGTGTTCGTTGCCGGCGATCAGTATCTCGACTCCGACGTGGTGTTCGGCGTCAAGGACAGCCTGATCCGCGAATTCACGAGGCATCCCGCCGGCCGTGCGC
Organism: Bradyrhizobium genosp. SA-4 str. CB756; assembly: GCF_000473125.1. Taxonomy (NCBI): domain Bacteria; kingdom Pseudomonadati; phylum Pseudomonadota; class Alphaproteobacteria; order Hyphomicrobiales; family Nitrobacteraceae; genus Bradyrhizobium; species Bradyrhizobium genosp. SA-4. The sequence continues at coordinate 4,504,661 of NZ_KI421499.1, forward strand.
CGGATGGTCGCATGGTGGACAGCGAGTATTTTCATCTCAACTATGATTTCGGCTTGAAGCAGGTTGCGAGCAGCGCAAGAGCCGCCTAAGCCGATCGACGACGCAGCGGACCGACAAGAGTCCGGCAACAGGGAGCAGACGGGAGTTTTGGGATGGGACCTCGTGTCAGCACGAGCATATTGGCCGATCGCCTCACCGGCATGATCGGCCCGCGGGCGAGCGTTGCGCGCGGCGTGCTCGATCAGCATGGGCAGAGCGAGTCGCATTATCGCAACTTGCCGCCCGACATCGTGGTGTTCCCCGAGACGACGCAGGAGGTCGCGGAGATTGTGAAGCTGTGCGCAAGCGCGGGCATGCCGATCGTCCCGTTCGGCGCCGGCACCTCGCTGGAAGGCAATGCGGCCGCAGTCGCCGGCGGCGTCTGCTTCGACTTCGCTCGCATGAACAAGGTGCTCAGCGTGCACGACAGCGACATGGATGTCGTGGTGCAGCCCGGCATCACCCGCAAGCAGCTCAATGCGGAGCTGCGCAATACCGGACTTTTCTTTCCAATCGATCCCGGCGCCGATGCCTCGATCGGCGGCATGACCTCGACGCGCGCCTCCGGCACCATGGCGGTGCGCTACGGCACCATGAAGGACAATGTCATGGCGCTCGAGGTGGTGCTGGCCGACGGCCGCGTGATCCGGACCGCGAAGCGCGCACGGAAGTCGGCAGCGGGCTATGATCTGACACGCATGTTCGTCGGCGCCGAGGGCACGCTCGGCGTCATCACCGAGATCACCTTGAAGGTGCAACCCGTACCGCAGGCGATCTCGGCCGCGGTCTGCAGCTTCGACACGCTGCACGATGCCGTCGACACCGCGATCTCCGTGATCCAGTCCGCGATCCCCGTGGCGCGCATCGAGCTGCTCGACGACGTCATGATGCGCGGCATCAACGCCTACGCCAAGCTGGGTTATCGCGAGGCCCCCACCCTGTTCTTCGAATTCCACGGCTCCGAAAGCTCCGTTGCCGAGCAGGCCGAAGCTGCGCAGGCGATTGCCGCCGACCAAGGTGGCCACGGCTTTGCCTGGGCGAAGGCGCCGGAAGACCGCAGCCGACTCTGGCATGCCCGCGACAACACGCTCTATGCCGGCCTTGGCCTGCGGCCCGGCGCACGCGCCGTGATTACCGATGTCTGCGTGCCGATCTCGCGTCTGGCGGAATGCCTGACCGAGACGCGGCGCGACGCGGACGAACACGGCTTCACCGCGCCGATCGTCGGCCACGTCGGCGACGGCAATTTCCACATGCTGATCCTGATCGATCCGGTAAAGCCGGATGAAGCCGAAGGCGCCAAAGCGCTGCAGGCCCGCATGGTCGCCCGCGCCATCGCCATGGACGGCACCTGTACCGGCGAGCACGGCATCGGGCTCGGCAAGATCGATTATCTCATTGACGAGCTCGGCGACGCCGTCGACGTGATGCGGCAGGTCAAGAGCGCGCTCGATCCGAATGGATTGATGAACCCGGGTAAGATTTTCGCAGGCGGAGCCAAGGCATGAGCGACGCGCTTCCGATCGAGGTCACCTCGCCAACGCCATTGCTGGAGCTGCGCGGCATCAGCAAGGAGTTTCCCGGCGTCAAGGCGCTGGATGACGTGTCCTTTGCCGTCTACCCCGGCGAAGTGCATATGCTGCTCGGCGAGAACGGCGCCGGCAAGTCCAGCCTGATGAAGGTGCTGTGCGGCGCCTATCGCGCCGACGCCGGCGAGTTCTACCACAAGGGCGAGAAGGTCGCGATCGCCTCGACGGCGGATGCGCAGAAGCTCGGCATTGCCGTGATCTTCCAGGAATTCTCGCTGGTCCCCTATCTCGACATCGCCCAGAACATCTTCCTGGGACGCGAGCCGACGGGCCGCATCCCCGGCACCATCGACCGCCGCAGGATCCTGGCCGATGCCAAGCGCGTGCTCGACACGATCGGCTTCGATATCGATCCCGCCACCACCGTCGACAAACTGGGCGTCGCACAGCAGCAGATGGTCGAGATCGCGAAGGCGATCAGCCAGAACGCCCGCATCCTCGTGATGGACGAGCCGACCGCGGCGCTGTCCGACCGCGAGACCGAGTTATTGTTTGCGCTGATCGCGCGGCTGAAGGCCGACGGCGTCTCCATCGTCTATATTTCCCACCGCATGGCCGAGGTGTTCGCGCTCGGCGACCGCATCACGGTGCTGCGCGACGGCCGCCGCATCGACGGCGTCAAGCCCGCCGATGTCACCCCGGACCAGCTCGTGCGCATGATGGTCGGCCGTAACGTCGACATGACCTATCCGCGCAACTTTGCCGACAAGCCAGGCGAACTGCTGCTCGAGGTCAAGGGCCTCTCCGCGGCGACCGGCATCTCCGACATCAACATCGAGGTGCGCCGGGGTGAGATCGTCGGCCTGTGCGGGCTGGTCGGCTCCGGCCGCAGCGAGGTCGCGCGCGCGATCTTCGGCGCTGATCCCGTGACGTCAGGCGAGATCATCTTCGACGGCAAGAGCATCTCCGGCGAGCCCGATCTCGCCGCCCGCCGCGGCATCGCGCTGATCCCGGAGAGCCGCAAGAGCGAAGGGCTCGCGCTACTTCGCTCGGTCGGCGACAATCTCGTCGTGTCGGCGCTGAAAAAGCTGTTCCCGAGCGGCCTGTTCGACCAGCGCAGTGCGCAGCGCACGTCCGACGGTCTAATCCGGCAGCTGCGCATTGCCACGCCCAGCGCGCGGCAGACCGTGGGCCTGCTCTCCGGCGGCAACCAGCAGAAGGTCGTGATCGGCAAGTGGCTGGCGGCCGGCTCGAAGCTCTTCATCTTCGACGAGCCGACGCGGGGCATCGACATCGGCGCCAAGTCCGAGATCTTCGCTTTGATCGACCGGCTGGTGGCCGAAGGCGCAGCGGCCCTGATGATCTCGTCCGAGCAGGTCGAGATTTGCCATGTCTGCGACCGCGCCTATGTGATGCGCGAGGGGCGCATCGCCGGGCATCTGACCCGCAACGAACTGACCGAGGAGAACATCGTGCGACTGGGGATGCATCATGCGTGAAGCCGCGGTCGTATCACAACCCAATCCACTGCAGCGCATTCCCGGCGTTGCCATCGTGCTGGTGCTGCTGATCGCGCTGTTCAGCGCCATCGCGCCCGGCTTCCTGTCGGCCGCCAACCTCTCCAACGTGCTGGTGCAGTCGACCATCCTGACCATGCTCGCGCTGCCGATGACCTTGATCATCATGACCGAGGGCCTGGACCTGTCGATGGGCGCGGTGCTGACGCTGACCTCGCTTTGCGTTGCGATCGTGTCGCTCGCGACCAAATCGATGCTGCTCGGCCTCGGCGCCGGCCTGCTGGTCGGCGCGGCTTTCGGCATCGCCAATGGCTGGCTGGTCGCGATCCTCGGTATCCCGCCCTTCGTCGCGACCCTCGGCACGCTCGGCATGGCGCAGGGCCTGTCGCTGATCGTCAGCGACGGCCAGAGCGTGGTCGGCATCCCCCACAGCGTGCGCGACATCTATTCGGCGACGCTGCTCGGCGTGCCCGTGCCGATCGTGATGGCGCTGGTGACCTATGCGGTGTTCCACGGCCTGCTCTATCACACCCGCTTCGGCACCTACATCTTCGCGCTCGGCGGCAATCGCGAGGCGCTGCGCTATGCCGGTCTCTCGCCGAACAAGCTGCTGATCGCGGTGTACGCGATCGGCGGCGCCATGGCCGGCATCGCGGGCTTGCTGATGACGGCGCGGATGAATTCCGGCCACCCGACCGCCGGCCTCGGCCTCGAATTCGATGCCATCGCCGCCGTCGCGGTCGGCGGCACCTCGTTCGAGCGCGGCAATGGCTGGCTGCTCGGCACATTGCTCGGCGTTCTCTCCGTGGGCGTGCTGCGCAACGGGCTGAACCTGATCTCGCTGCCGTCCTCGGTGCAGGTCGCAAGCGTCGGTGTCCTCGTCATCGTTGCCCTGTTCCTCGACGGCCTCAGGAGCCGCGCATGACCGATATCAGCAAAGAGGCGATCGCGCCGCCCCGCTCGTTCCTGTCGCAGGACGCGATCCAGCTGTTCTACCGCCTGCTCGCGGCGCTTCTGATTTGCGCGGTGCTCGCCGTGCTCAGCGATTCCTTCCTGAGCCTCGGCAACATCCTCAATGTGCTGCGGCAAGCGAGCCTGACCTTCTTCATCGCCTCCGGCCTGACGCTGGTGGTGTTGACCGCCGGCCTCGATCTCTCCGTCGGCGCCAATGTCGCGCTGTCGGCCTGCATCGCCGGGACCGTGATCCACAAGACCGGCTCGCCGGCGCTCGGCATCCTCACCGGCCTCGCCTGCGGCGGCATCGTCGGTCTCCTCAACGGCATCATGGTCACGGCACTCCGCATCCCCTCCTTTATCGCCACCTATGGCATGCTCTGGGTGCTGAACGGCCTCACCTACTGGTACATGGCGGGCGAGACCCTGCACGGCTTCCCCGCAGGCTTCCGCCAGATCGGCAGCGGCTATCTGTTCGGTCTGCCCATTCCGGTCTACCTGCTGCTGGTGTTCCTCGGGATCGGGACGCTGTTTGCGCAGCGGACGATCTGGGGCCAGGAGATCTATGCGATCGGCGCCAATCCGGTCGCCGCCCGTCTCTCCGGCATTCCCGTCGCGCGGCGCCTGCTGCTGGTCTACGCGGTCTCAGGCACCATGGCCGGGCTCGCCTCGATCATCTTCCTGTCGCGGCTCAATTCGGCCGAGGCCGACATCGGCGAAAGCCTGACGCTGCCCGCGATCGCGGCCGTTCTGATCGGCGGCACCTCCCTGTTCGGCGGCGTCGGCACCGTGTTCGGCACCTTCATCGGCGCGCTGATCCTGACGCTGGTGCTGAACGGCATGAACTTGCTCTCGGTCAGCGCCAACTGGCAGCCGCTGGTGACAGGCATCATCGTCATTCTCGCGGTCTGGCTCGACATGAAGACCCGCCGCCGCGCGCAATGAGCACTTAGAAATCCAACAAGCAAAATGAGGGATGGAGGCACTATGAAACTGACACTGGGCTACTCGACGTGTTCCTTTGCGCTGCCGCTGCTGATGGCGGCCGCGTTCACGACTGGGGCGCGCGCCGACGGCGAGACCATCGCCGTCTTCACCAAGAACCAGACCAACCCGTTCTTCCAGACAGTGCGGGTCGGCGCCGACAACATGGCGAAGTCGCTGAACGCGAAGACGCTGCAATACATCCCGACCAAGCCCGACTCGATCCCCGAGCAGCTCAGCCAGATCGAGGACGTCGTGGTGAAGAAGCCGAGCGCGATCGTGTTCACGCCGGTCGACTACAAGGCGATGGTGCCGGGCGTCGAGAAGATCAACGAAGCCAAGATCCCGGTCGTCAACATCACCGATCGCTCGGCGGGCGGCAAGTTCCTCTCCTTCGTCGGCGCCGACGATTACAGCCTTGGGCTGGAGACCGCGCGCTTCCTGCTGAAGACGCTGGGCGGCAAGGGCAACATCGTCATCATCGAGGGCGTCAAGGGCTCGCTGACCAATGTCGACCGCGTCCGCGGCTTCAACGACGCGATCAAGGAGAACCCCGGCGCCAAGCTCTTGGCCTCGCAGCCCGGCAACTATCAGCGGCTCCAGGCGCTTCAGGTCATGGAGAATTTGATGCAGTCGAATTCGCAGATCGACGGCGTGCTGGCTGCCAACGACGCCATGGCGGTCGGCGCGATCGAGGCGCTCGACGGTGCCAACCGCAAGGCGCAGGTGATCGGCATCAACGGCACCAAGGAGGCGATCGACGCGATCAAGTCAGGCAAGCTGCTCGCCAGCGGCGACTACAACGGGTTCGCGCAAGGCTGTCTCGGCACCATGATGGCGATCCGCTCCTTGCGCAACCAGCCCGTCATCAGCGAGATCGTGCTGAAGCCGACCGTCATCACCAAGGACAATTACCAGCCGTTCGACGTGCCGCTCGAGCAGCGCACCTGCCCGACCTTCGAGGACGCCGGCAAGCTCGGCGCCAAATAGACCAACCAATCACCGCAAATACGGACGGCCGCACTCGCGGCCGTCCCAAGAACTGAGCCAAGAAACGGAGACATCATGCTGTTCGCTATTCACGCCGTCGACCGCGCCGGCGCGCTGCCGACGCGGCTCGCCAATTACGACGCCCACAAGGCTTTCCTGAGCGACACCTCGCGCTTCGGCGTTAGGATCGTGATGTCGGGGCCGCTGGTGTCCGACGACGGCCAGACCATGATCGGCAGCCTGTTCCTGATCGATGCGCCGGGCCGCAGCGAGGTCGAAGCCTTCAACCGCGCCGATCCCTTTGCCGCAGCGGGCATCTGGGAGAAGGTCACGATCACCGGCTTCCTGCGCCGGCAGGGCTAAAGCCCCTCCACTTCCTCCGCAAGGTGACATGCCGCCCACTGCGCTGGTCCGATCGCGCGCAGCGTCGGCTCCTCGGTGCGGCAGCGGTCGAAAACGAGCGGGCAGCGGGTGTGGAAACGGCATCCCTTCGGCGGATTGATCGGGCTCGGCACGTCGCCGCCGAGGATGATGGGATTGCGCTTCGCGCCGGGCTCGGGCAGCGGCACCGCCGAGAGCAACGCCCTCGTATAGGGATGCTTTGGCGCGGCAAAGATCTCGCGGCGCGGCGCCACCTCGACGATCTTGCCGAGATACATCACCGCGACGCGGTGGGTCATGTGCTCGACGATGGCGAGGTCATGGCTGATGAACAGCAGTGCCAGGCCGAATTTCTGCTGAAGGTCCTGCAAGAGATTGACGATCTGCGCCTTGACCGAGACGTCGAGCGCGGAGACCGCCTCGTCGCAGACGATCAGCTCGGGCTCGGCCGCGAGCGCCCGGGCAATGCCGATGCGCTGGCGCTGGCCGCCCGAGAATTCGTGCGGCCGGCGGTTCAGCGCCTCCCGCGGCAGGCGCACCGTGTCCATCAGCGCGGTGACGCGGACTTCGAGATCCTCCGCGGATTTGGCCAGACCAAAATTACGGATCGGCTCGGCGAGAATGTCGCGCACGCGCATGCGCGGGTTGAGGCTCGAGAACGGATCCTGGAACACCACCTGCACGCGGCGGCGCATCTGGCGCATCGTGCTCGGATGGGCGTCGTCGATGCGCTGGCCGTCGAGGATCACCTGCCCTGCGGTGATGTCGAACAGCCGCAGGATGGCGCGGCCGACCGTCGACTTGCCGCAGCCGGACTCGCCGACCAGCGACAGCGTCTCGCCGCGCGCGATCTCGAACGACACGCCGTCGACCGCATAGACGAATTCGGTTTGTCGCCCGAAGAGGCCCTTGTTGATCGGGAAATGCTTCTTGAGGTCGTTGACCTGGAGCAGCGGAACACTCATGCCGCGACCGCCCCCTTGGCGGCGTAGTGGCAGGCGGCAATGTGGCGCGGGCCTTTCTCTTCCAGGCCCGGCGCATATTGCCGGCAGAGATCGGTTGCGAGCGCGCAGCGGCCGGCGAAGACGCAGCCGATGATCGGCTTGCGCAGATCAGGCACCTGTCCGGGAATCTCGGCAAGCCGCGTCGCGGTGCCCGCGAGCGAGGAGCCGAGCTTCGGCACCGCACCTAACAGGCCCTGCGTATAGGGATGCCGCGGCGAGCGGAACAGCTCCGCGACCGGCGCCTCCTCGACCTTGCGGCCGGCATACATGACCATGACGCGCTCGGCGATCTCGGCGACGACGCCGAGATCGTGGGTGATGAGGATGATGGCCGCGCCGACCCGGCGCTTCAGGTCCAGCATCAGCTTGAGGATCTGCGCCTGGATCGTCACGTCGAGCGCGGTGGTCGGCTCGTCGGCGATCAGGAGCTTTGGATTGCAGGCGAGCGCGATCGCGATCATCACGCGCTGGCGCATGCCTCCGGAGAGCTGATGCGGATATTCGCGCACGCGCCGCTTCGGCTCGGGGATGCCGACCAGCGTCAGCATCTCGATCGCGTGCGCTTCCGCGGCCTGCTTGTCCAGGCCCTGATGGATCATCAGCGTCTCGCGGATCTGGCGGCCGACGGTCAGCACCGGATTGAGGCTCGTCATCGGCTCCTGGAAGATCATCGAGATGTCGTTGCCGCGGATCGCGCGCATCTCGCGATCGGAGAGCGCGAGAAGATCCTTGCCGGCGAAGCGGATGGCGCCCGCGATCCTGCCGGGCGGCTCCGGGATCAGGCGCATCAGCGACATCGAGGTCACCGACTTGCCGCAGCCGGACTCGCCGACGATCGCCAGCGTCTCGCCCTCGTTGACGTGGAAGGACACCCCGTCCACCGCGCGGTTGATGCCGCTCGGGGTGCGGAAGTGGGTTTGCAGATTCTCGACCTCTAACAACGCCATCGCGGTCAGCCTCGGGACATCTAAAGACGCTTGGCCATGCGCGGATCGAGCGCATCGCGAAGGCCGTCGCCGAGCAAATTCACGGCGAGCACGGTGATCGACAGGAAAGCCGCCGGGAAGAACACGATGTAAGGCTTGACCTGCCACAGCGCGCGACCTTCCGCCATGATGTTGCCCCAGGACGGAATGGTGGGCGGCGTGCCCGCGCCGATGAAGGACAGGATCGCCTCGGTGATCATGGCGCTGGCGCAAATGTAGGTCGCCTGCACCAGCATCGGCGCGACCGTGTTGGGCAGGATGTGGCGCAGGATGATCATCGGCGTGCGCGTGCCGCAGGCGACGGCCGCGTCCACGTAGGGCTGCTCGCGCAGCGACAGCACCACACTACGAACAAGACGAGAAACTCGCGGAATCTCGGCGATGGTGATCGCGAGGATGACGTTGCCGACGCTGCCGCGCGTCAGCGCCATCAGCGCGATCGCGAGCAGGATCGGCGGGATCGACATCAACCCGTCCATGAAGCGCATCAAAATGCCGTCGGCCCAGCGGATGAAGCCCGAGACCATGCCGATGGCAAGACCTGCCGCGGACGCGAAGATCGCGACCGACAGGCCGACCGTCAGCGAGACCCGCGCACCGAACAGCACGCGCGAGTAGATGTCGCGACCGAGCACGTCGGTGCCGAACCAGAAATCGGCCGAAGGCGCCCGCGTGCGCTTGGCCGGCGCCAGCGCAGTCGGATCGACCGTCCAGAGATAGGGAGCGAACACCGCGATCAGGACGAGCAGCAGCAGCAGCGCGCCGCCGATGGCAACGGTGGGATGGCCGCGCAACAGGCCGATGAAACCGCGCCGGATCGTGACCGGGCGCAGGATCTCCGGCAGTTGCGGCGCGAGGACGAGGCCGGCCGGAAGCGATTGCGGATTGACGGTGGTATCGGTCAATAGCGGATCCTCGGGTCAACGAGCGTATAAATGACGTCGATCATCAGGTTGACGAGGACGTAGACGAAGCTGAACAGCAGCACGATGCCCTGGATCACCGGATAGTCGCGGCGCAGGATCGCGTCGATCGTGAGCCGGCCGAGGCCGGGAATCGCGAACACGCTTTCGGTGACGACCGCGCCGCCGATCAGCAGCGCGATGCCGATCCCGATCACGGTCACGATCGGCACCGCCGCGTTCTTCAGCGCATGAATGAACAGGATGCCGCCCTGCCCGAGGCCCTTGGCCTTGGCGGTGCGGATATAGTCCTGCTGCAACACTTCGAGCATCGCGGCGCGGGTGATGCGCGCGACCAGCGCGATGTAGACGCAGCCGAGCGCGACCGCCGGCAGGATCAGGTTCTCCAGCCAGGGCCAGAAGCCCTGGTTGAGCGGCGTATAGCCCTGCACCGGAAGCCATTCCAGTTCGAGCGCGAAGATGTAGGCGAGCATGTAGCCGACCACGAACACCGGCAGCGAGAAGCCGAACACGGCAAAGCCCATGATCGCGCGGTCGATCAGGCTGCCGGCCTTCCACGCCGCCACCACGCCGAGCGGCACCGCCACCACGATGGTGAGCAACAGCGTGACGATCATCAGCGACAGCGTCGGCCCGAGACGCTGCCCGATCATCGCCGAGACCGGCAGATTGGTGAAGATCGAGGTGCCGAGATCGCCGTGCAGGATGCGCCAGACCCAGCTTCCGAACTGGATCAGGAACGGCCGGTCGAGGCCGAGGCTCTGGCGGATGCGCTCCACATCCTCCGGGCTTGCCTGGTCGCCCGCGATCACCACGGCGGGATCACCCGGCGCGATGTAAAGCAGGCTGAACACGAACAGCGCGACGATCGCCATTACCGGCAAGGTCGCGACGATGCGACGGAGGATGTAAGAGAGCATCTGGCCTCAGCGCGCGATCATGCGGACTTCGACACGCCCCAGAAGAACGGCAGCGGCCCCTTGGTGATGCCGGAGACGTTCTTGCGCCAGGCCGTGTAGGTCAAGAAGAAGCCGGTCGGCGCGTAGACGACATCCTCGAGCGCCGCCTTGTTGACCTGCCCGATCGCGGCCTTCTCCTCCTCGAGATTCTTGGCGTCGAACCAGGCCGTGATCTCCTTCTCGGTCTTCGGGCTGTTGGGCCAACCGAACCAGGCCTTGTCGCCGTTGGCGCGGATGGCGGTGTAGGCGGCGGGCGTGATGCAATCGGCGCCAGCATGCCAGCTGTGGAACATGTTCCAGCCGCCCTGTCCCGGCGGCGTCTTCGCCGCACGGCGAGAGCCGACCGTGCCCCAGTCGGTGGCAACGAAGTCGACATTCATGCCGAGCTTCTTGAGCAGGTCGGCGGTGACGTCGCCTTGCGCCTTCGTGATCGGCTGGTCCTGCGCCACGAGGCAGGTCACCGGCTGGCCGGAATAGCCGCTCTCGGCGAGCAGCTTCTTGGCGGCGTCGAAATCGCGCTTGCCCTTGAGGATCTCACCGCCCAGCTCGCTGTAGACCGGCGTGTCAGGCGTGAAGAAGCCAGGCAGCGGCTTCCACAGCGCGGTGTCGTCGCCGACGATGGCGCGCATATAGTCTTCCTGGCTCAGCGCCATCAGCACCGCACGCCGCGCCCGCACGTCGTTGAACGGCGCGAACAGATGGTTCATGCGGAACGAGCCGATATTGCCGAGGGGATCGCCGATATCGACGCTGATGTTCTTGTTCTTCTTCAGGACCGGCACGAGATCCGCGATCGGGTTCTCCCACCAGTCGACCTCGCCGTTCTGCAATGCCGCGGCGGCGGTTGCCGGATCAGGCATCACGATCCATTCGACGCGATCAACCAAGATGTTCTTGCCGCCGGCGAGCCAGGACGCCTTCTCCTGCCTCGGCACGTAATCGGTGAACTTCTCAAACACCGACTTGGCGCCGGGCACCCACTCGCTCTTGGCGAACTTCATCGGCCCGGAGCCGACATACTCGGTGATCTGCTTGAACGGATCGGTCTTGGCGATGCGCTCCGGCATGATGAAGGAGCACGGCGCGTTGTTCTTGGCGAGCGCGTAGAGCATTTTCGGGAAGGGCTGCTTCAAGACCCATTTGAAGGTGCGGTCGTCGACAGCCGTCAGCTCCTGCTGGATCGCGATGATCATCAGGCCCATCGGATCGCGCGCCGCCCAGCGTGACAGGCTGGCGACGACGTCCTTGGCCAGCACCGGCTCGCCATCATGGAATTTGAGGCCCGGGCGCAGCTTGAAGGTCCAGATCTTGCCGTCGTCGGTGGTTTCCTCGGACTCGATCATCTGGCGCTGCGGCTGCAGCTGCGCGTCGATGCCGTAGAGCGTATCCCAAACCAGCGCGGCGGCGTTGCGCACGACATATTGCGTGCCCCAGATCGGGTCGAAATTGGCGAGATTGGCCTGGGGCACGAAGCGCAGGGTGCGCGCCGCGGCGCCCTGGGCGATTGCCGGGGCCGAAAGGCCCGTCAATGCCAGACCGCCCGCGCCAGCCAGTCCCTTCAATACGGTCCTGCGATCCATGAAGTCCTCCCAGTAATGCCGTGATGCCAGCTTTTCTTTGGCCAAGGGCAAGTGAAACCGAGCCCATTTGCAAGCAAATGGTATGCCACTATCCGGGCCTTCGCCAGCGGGATCTCATCGACTTCTTAGCCGGTCATGGCACAGCAGCACGGACGCGGCCTGAGCTACGTGATCGCCATTTTGCGGGAAGACCGGGGCGTCACTTCTCAGGTGGCGGCACTGCGCCGGTCCGGCTGGTGATCAGACCGTAATGCTCGATGCGGCGGTGTTGTGCGAAATTGAAGATCGTGGTCTTGCCAAAAGTCGTGGCATCGAGATCGCAACGATGGACAAGGAGCTCGTCGCCTTCGGTCTCAGCCTCGGCAACGATCTCGCCGTTGGGATCGACGATGAGACTGCCGCCAAACAAGGCGTGACCGTCCTCGACGCCGGCCTTGGCCACCGCGACCACCCAGCTCGCATTCTGGTAGGCGCCGGCCTGCACGGAGAGGCGGTTATGAAACATGCGCTTCTCGATGCCCTCCTCGCGGCTCTCCGCGTTCTCCGACGGCGTGTTGTAGCCGATCAGCACCATCTCGACGCCCTGCAAGCCCATGACGCGATAGGTCTCGGGCCAGCGGCGGTCGTTGCAGATGGCCATGCCAATGATGCCGCCCAGCTCGCGCCAGACGTTGAAACCGAGATCGCCCGGCTCGAAATAGCGCTTCTCCAGATGCTGGTGCGACCGATTGGCGTCGTATTCCGCATGGCCCGGCAAATGGACCTTGCGATATTTGCCGACGATCTTGCCAGACTTGTCGGTCAGGATCGCCGTGTTGAAGTGATGGCCGTCGGGCGTCAGCTCGGCATAGCCGAAATTCATCGCGATCCGATGCTGCGCCGCACGCTCGAACAGCGGCCTCGTCGCAGCGTTCGGCATTTGGCGTTCGAACCAGCTGTCGAACTCGGCCCGGTCCTCGACGTACCAGCGCGGGAAGAACGTCGTCAGCGCCAACTCAGGATAGACGATCAGGTCGGCGCCTCTGGCGCTGGCCTCATCCATCAGCGCAATCATGCGCTTGACCACGACCTCGCGGCTGTCGGCTTTCTGGATCGGGCCCATCTGGGCGGCGGCAACGTTGACGATACGCATCGGCGATTTCCGGATTTCTTGACGAGGCTGGGGATCGCAGGCTCAGGAGCCCACCGGCGCGCGCAGCATAACGCAGCCTCGCGCCGTTTTTCCACCCAAGCAGATTTCATGCCGTTCGCCCTAATCGGCATCCTTCGCTTCACACCTCGTGCCGGTGTTGTTCCGGGAGGCCTCCGTGACCGCAAAAAAGAGAAAGGCGCGTCACGGCCTGGCGTGACGCGCCTTGTGATGGGACGTTGCGCGGGTTTTACGCGCTCGCCTGCGTGACGAACTTGGTGTTGAGGTAACCCTCGATCGCCTCGAGCCCGCCTTCGGAGCCGTAGCCGGAATCCTTGATGCCGCCGAACGGCACTTCCGGCAGCGCGAGGCCGTGATGGTTGATCGAGACCATGCCGCTCTCGATGTCAGAGCCGATCGCCTGCATCGTCTTAGTCGAGGTGGTGTAGGCGTAGGCCGCAAGGCCGTAAGGCAGACGGTTGGCTTCGGCAACCACTTCGTCATAGCTGCGGAACGACGTGATCGGCGCCAGCGGGCCGAACGGCTCCTCGTTCATGATGCGGGCATCGCGCGGCACGTCGGTGATCACGGTCGGCTCGAAGAAGAAGCCTTCATTGCCGATGCGCTTGCCGCCGGCCTGCACCTTGGCGCCGCGCTGGACGGCGTCGGAGACCAGACCTTCCATGGCGTCGACGCGGCGCGGGTTCGCCAGCGGGCCCATGCGGGTGTCCTTGTCGAGGCCATTGCCGACCTTGAGGCTCTTGGCGGCTGCGACGAACTTGTCGACGAAGGGCTTATAGACGCTTTCGTGCACCAGGAAGCGCGTCGGCGAGACGCAGACCTGGCCGGCATTGCGGAACTTGTTAGCCGACAAAATCTTCGCGGCGTTGTCGAGATCGGCATCCGCGAACACGATCGCCGGCGCATGGCCGCCGAGCTCCATGGTGACGCGCTTCATGTGCAGGCCGGCGAGCGCGGCCAGATGCTTGCCGACCGCGGTCGAGCCGGTGAAGCTGATCTTGCGGATGATCGGATGCGGGATGAGATATTCCGACACTTCTGACGGAACGCCGAACACCAGCTGGACGACGCCGGGCGGAATGCCGGCATCCGCATAGGCGCGCACCAGCTCCATGCAGCTCGCGGGTGTCTCTTCCGGGCCCTTCACGATGATCGAGCAGCCCGCAGCGAGCGCAGCGGAGATCTTGCGCACGGCCTGGTTGATCGGGAAATTCCAGGGCGTGAACGCCGCAACCGGGCCGACCGGCTCCTTGGTCACGAGCTGGGAGACGTTGCCCATCCGCGGCGGCACGATGCGGCCATAGGCGCGGCGGGCCTCCTCTGAGAACCAGTCGATGAGGTCGCCGGCCAGCATGGTCTCGCCCTGCGCTTCCACCACCGGCTTGCCCTGCTCCATGGTCATCACGGGGGCGATCTCGGCGGCGCGGGAGCGGATGATGTCGGCCGCTTTCCGCATCAGCTTGTAGCGATCGAACGGCGAGGTCTTGCGCCAGACCTCGAAGCCGGCCCTGGCGGCCTCCAGCGCGCGGTCGAGGTCCGCCTTCGAGGCGTGCGGGGTCTTGCCGATCGGCTGGCCGGTGGCGGGATTGAGGATGTCCTCCGACTTGCCGGACGTGCCGTCGGTCCACTCGCCGGCGATGAACATTTGAACTTTCGGATACATCCTCGTTGCCTCCATGATTTCGCGCATCGGCGGGCTTGGCGCCCGCCGTTTCAAGCCGGCGCAGAGCTACACTGAAAGGGGCCAAACGAAAAGGGATCAATGATGCCGCAGCAACGCATCGCTGATCTTCTCGGCGGCCATGATTACGGGGATGTTGGTATTGGCCGTCGGCAGCCGCGGCATGATCGAGGCGTCTGCGACATAGACGTTCTCGCTGCCGATCACCCTGCCCCCGGGATCGACCACCGCCATCCTGTCGGCGGGATCGCCCATGCGGCAGGTCCCTACGGGATGCCAGACGCCGAACACGCTCTGCCGCACGAAGGCTTCGAGCGCGCGCTCGTCCGCGAGCGTCGCCTGGAAGGCGGTGCCGTTGAGCAGCACCAGCCGGATCAGGAGTTGCCGAAGACCCGCGGGCACGTCGAGCATCGGACCGAGGATGGAGGCGACGATGCGATTGGCGGTGCCGTAACGGCTGAGGCGCTTGATGCGCGGGGAATAGGAGGCGGGAAAGAAATCGCCGGCCTCAGGATTGAGCTGCGGATGCACCACGAGCCTTGCCAGCAGCCGGACGGCTGAGACGAGCCGCTCAACATCACGCTCGTCGGACAGCAGATTGAAATCGACGACCGGATAGGCCTTCGGATCCTGGCTCGCCAGCGTGAGCGAGCCGCTCGAATACGGCCGGTTGCACCAGAGGAAATAGAGCCCGAGCCGCGTGCCCAGCGCGTGCCAGCCGCCGCGGGCCGAGGCCGTGATGTACATGTCGGAGGGATCGCAGCCCGGCTGTCCCGACGAGAACCGCATGGCCGTGAAATTGGGGCGGCGCCGGGCCAGCGGCAACCGCAACCGCCGCGGCAAATATTGGCAGAAGGTCAGCGCGGGATGATCGCGCAGATTGCCGCCGACGCCGGGAAGGTCGATGGCGACGGGAATGCCGAGCGCCTGCAGCGCAGGCCCCGGGCCGATGCCCGCCCGCATCAGGATCGCGGGCGATTGCAGCGCGCCGGCGGTGAGGATCACGCGGCCGGCGCCGACGGTGAGCTTCTGCCCACCACGCGCGACCACCACACTCCTCGCGCGGCGGCCATCGAGCTGGAGCTGCTCGACCTCGCTGCCGGCCCAAATGGTCAGGTTCGGCCGCGCCCGCGTTGCCGCATCGAGATAGCCGGCGGCCGTGGAGACGCGGCGGTCGTTGCGGTTCGAGAACGCCGGCGGGAAAATGCCGTCCTCGAACTCGGCGTTCTGGTCCTTGCGAAACGGCAGGCCGGTCGCCGACAGCGCCTCGCCCGCCGCGCGGCCAAACGCCGGCATGGCCTCGCGCGCGATGCGGCGGATCGGAATCGGGCCGCCTCTGCCATGCAGCGCGCCGCCGAAATCCAGATCGGTCTCGAGCTTGAGGAAATATGGCAGCACGTCCGTCCAGCCCCAGCCGCGTGCACCGAGCTCGTGCCATTCGTCGTAATCGCGCGGCAGGCCGCGATTGGCGGACTGCACGTTGATGCTGGAGCCGCCGCCCATCACCCGCCCCTGCTCATAGGCACGGACGACCGGCTTGCCCTCGGCGTTACGGCCCGCGGCCGCCGACAGGCCGGGCCAGATGTACTTGTCGCCGAAGAACAGCGGCATCGGATAGCTGTCGAGGATCTCTGCAGGCGTCGCCTCGGGCGGCGTGTCCATTCCGGCTTCGATCAGCAGCACGTGGCGGCGTGCGTCGGCGGAAAGCCGATTGGCGAGCACGCAGCCCGCCGACCCGCCGCCGACGATCACGTCGTCGAAATGCAGTCCATCCATTCCCGTCTCTTCGCGCAATTCGATGGATCGGCGCGACCGCTTGCGCAGCCGCGCCGATTTGGCTCAGCGGAAGTTGCCTTTGGTCTCGGGGATCACGACGGCTCCGATCAGATAGACCACGAACACGCCGACCGCGAAATAAGCCAGCGACATCGGGATCTGCGCCGGGCTGGCGCTCACCAGCGAGACGAAGGTCGGCATCATGCCGCCGAGCGCAAAGCCGATGTTCCAGGACAGGCCCGTGCCGCTCGCGCGCAGCGCGGTCGGGAAGCGCTCGTTCAGGAAAATCAGCACCGGCGCGTAGCCGGCATTGCCGATGAAGGCGATCGCGAGCGCAAGAAGCGTGATCTGCGTCGTGTCCTTGGTGGCGGCGAGATTGAGATAGCACAGCGGCAGCAGCACGGCCGCCAGCGCGCCGATCAGCAGGAACGTCTTCTTGCGGCCGATCCAGTCGCTGAGCGCGCCGACCAGCACCGCGGAGAAGAACGCCGACACGCTCGCGCCCATCAGGATCAGCGACGAGGTCTGGTTCGGGACCGCGTTGATCACCTTCAGGAAGCTCGGCAGGTAGCCGGAGGTCAGGTAGTAACCGGCGCCACCGCCGAAGGTGATGAGCAAATTGACCAGCAGCACGCCGCGATATTCGCCGGAGAACACGTCCTTCACCGGCGCCTTCGAGACCTTCGCCTGCTTGTTGCCCTGCTGGCGCTTGAGCTCCTTGAAGTATGGGGATTCCTCGAGGTTGCGGAAGATGAACCAGCCGAGCAGCGAGCTGAGCAGCCCCGAGAAGAACATGAAGCGCCAGCCCCACACCGCGAAGGCATCGCCGGGGAAGACCGAGGACGTGATCAGGAAGATGAAGGACGCGAGCAGCGCGCCGATGCCGGCACCGCCGCCGCCGACCAGGCCCGACATTGCGCCGCGCCATTGCGGCGGCACGGACTCGGTGCCGATCGTGTGGGTCGAGGCCACGACACCGCCGACGAACACGCCCTGCACCAGGCGCAGGATCAGGAACACGATCGGCGCGATCACACCGACCTGCGCGATGGTCGGCAGCAGGCCGAACGCCGCGGTGCTGACGCCGACGCCGATGATGGCGATCAGCATGGCCTGCTTGCGGCCGTGCACGTCGGCATAATGACCGAACACTGCCGAGCCGAGCGGCCGCATCAGCAGCGTGACGGCGAACGAGCCATAGACCGCGGCCAGCGACAGCGCCGCATTGCTCGACGGAAAGAACAGCGCGCCGACGACCGGCGCCACGTAGAGCAGAATGAACAAATCGAACAGATCCAGCGCCCATCCGAGCACCGATGCGATGATCGCGTTGACCATCTGCTTGTTGTCTGCGGACGCCTGTGCACCCGCGACCGGCATATCCATCTCAGCCATGTTGTTTTACCTCCCCCGTTTGAATGGCGCCGCGGTCCGCGCCATTGCGAACCGCGGCAGTTCGTTGGATCGCGTGTCAGCGGCCGACGAATTTCGGCGGACGCTTGGCGTTGAAGGCCTCGACGCCTTCCTTGAAGTCTTCGGACTGACGTAGGCGGCTGTAGCAGTGGCCCTCGAGCTCGATGGCAATGGCGAGCGTCGAGTCCTCGGTGTCGTTGAGGAGCTTCTTGGCCGTGCGCTGCGCCAGCGGGGAGAAGGTGCGGAGCTCGTCGACCAGCTTGTCGGTCGCCTTCTCCAGCTCGGCATCCGGCACGCATTCGGTGGCGATACCCCACTCATAGGCCTGTTTGGCCGAGATGCGCTTGGAGCGCATCACGATGTCCTTGGTGCGCGTGATGCCGACCATCTTCTGCAGGCGTGCCGAGCCGCCCGAGCCCGGGATCTGGCCGAGCTTCTGCTCCGGCAGCGCGTATTGCGTGGTCTCGGAGGCGATACGGAAATCGCAGGCCAGCGACAGCTCGAAGCCGACACCGAAGCAATAGCCGCGATTGGCGACGATCACAGGCTTGGCGCAGCGCGCCGGAGCAGCGATGTTCCAGGCGAGCTTGGAGACGTGCTCGGGGCTCGCCTCCATGAAGCCGCCGATATTGCCGCCGCTGGAGAAATGCTCGCCCTCTCCGCGCACCACGATCACGCGCACGCGCGGATCCTCGTCCAGCGTCTCGAAGGTCAGCCGCAGCTGGTCGCGCTGCGGCATCGCCACGACGTTATAGGGTGGCCTCCCCAAGATGATGTCGGCGCGCTCATGCGCCTCATCGATCTCGACCTTGAACCCGTCGAGTTTTGCCAGCCGCGGATCGGCGAATGTATAGGGTGACGGCATCTGTGCTTCCTTCTGTTGATGGGTGATGATCAGGCGGCGTCCGATGGCGGCAGGCGCTCGGCCTCGTATTCTCCGGCGACGAGCAATCGCCGCAGCAGCTTGCCGACCGGCGATTTCGGGATCGCGTCGACGAAGACGTAGCGGCGCGGCCGCTTGAAATTGGCAAGGCCCGAGGTGCGGCAGAACTGCTCCAGCTCGACTTCCGAGACTGCGCGGTTGCGCTTGACGAAGGCGGCGACGACCTTGCCCCATTTCTCGTCGGCGACGCCGACGACCGCGACCTCGTCGACGGCGGGATGCAGGGACAGGCAGCTCTCGATCTCGACCGGCGAGACGTTCTCGCCGCCGGTGATGATCATGTCGTCGACGCGCCCGGTGACGAACAGGTCACCATCGGGATCGACGAAGCCGGTGTCGCCGGTAAAGTACCAGCCCTCACGCAGCGACTTGGCGTCCGCCTCGGGACGCCGCCAATAGCCCTCGAAGGCCTCGTCGCCTCTGAGCGTCGCGATGATCTCGCCCTCCTCGCCGACTGCCGCGAGATCTGCGACCGACTTCGTACCGATACGCACGACCTTGACGTGCTGGTTCAGCCCGGCCTTGCCGGCCGAGCCGGGCTTTGCCGCTGCATCCTGATCGATCGTAAAGGTGTAGATCTCGGAGCTGCCGTAGTGATTGACGAACAATTCCGGCCTGAATGCCTCGTTCAGCTTCTTGAGCAATCCATCGGTCATCGACGCGCCGGCAAAACCGAGCTTGCGCACGCTGGAGACGTCGGTCCTGGCAAACGCCTCGTGATGGACGAGGTCGTGATAGAGCGTCGGCACCAGATAGAGATTGGTGATCGCTTCCTGCTCGATCAGCGCCAGCGCCTGGCGGCTGTCATAGCGCGGCAGGCAGATGAAGCTGCCGCCGATCAGCGACATCGCCAGCAGCGAGCGAACGCCCATGGTGTGATAGAGCGGCATTACGCCGAGGGTGCGCTCGCCGCGGCCGTAGAGATTTTGCGCGACATGCGCGATCGCCGCCGCCCGCTCGGCACGATGCCGCCGCGGCACGCCCTTCGGCCGCGACGTCGTGCCTGACGTATAGAGCATGATCGACCACGCATCGGCACCGACGCGCGGCTCGGCGTCGGGTGCGCGGTCCTTGATCAGATCAGCAAAGCTCGTCGCATCGCCCGTGCCGGGATCGACCGACACGCGTAGCAGCTTGCCTGCCAGCGCCGAGCCCTGGACGGCTTCGGCAGAGATATCCTGATAGAAGACAGCGCAGGCTTCGGCGTTCTCGATGCAGTAATCGAGCTCGTCGGCCTTGGCGCGCCAGTTGATCGGCGTGATGACGAGGCCTGCGAACTGGCAGGCCCAGTGCAGCGTCGCCGCTTCCCAGTGGTTCTGCAGCAGCGTGACGACGTGATCGCCGGGCTTGAGGCCGAGGCGGTCGAACGACGCCACCAGCGCGGAGATCTTGTCGTACCATTGTCGATAGGTCAGGCGGAGATCGCCGTCGACCAATGCAATGGAATTGGGATCGCGCGCGGCGCTGGCCATGAAGCTGCTGGCGAGATCAAGCATCGGACGTCTCTTTGTTGGATGAAGCAAGCTGGGCGGCGGCTTCCAACGCCGCCTGGATGATCGGGGTGTAGCCGGTGCAGCGGCAGATATGCCCGCTGAGGAGATCGCGGATCTCCGCCTCCGTCGGCGCCGGGTTCTTGGCCAGATAATGGTCGAGCGACATCAGGATGCCGGCGGTGCAGAAGCCGCACTGGAGCGCGTGGTTGCGGCGGAACGCCTGTTGCAGCACGCCGAGCCGGTCGGCCGACGGCGCAAGCCCTTCGACCGTTTTGAGCTCGCAGCCATCGACCTGCGCGGCCAGCGTCAGGCAAGACCGCGTCAGCATGCCGTCGACGACGACAGTGCAGGCGCCGCAGACGCCGTGTTCGCAGCCGACATGCGTCCCGGTCGCACCCAGTTGGTGGCGCAGGAAATCGGAGAGCAGCATGCGCGGCTCGGCTTCCGCCTCGACGGGTCTGCCATTCAGCGTGAGGCGAATGGAATGGCGCTGATCTGCCTTGAGACGCGTCATTGCAGCACCTCGCCGATCAAATCGCGGCCGATCATGCGCACGAGGTCGCGGCGATAGCGCGCGGTGGCGTGGACGTCGTCGCGCGCGCCAAGCTCGTAAGCGAAGGCATTGAGGGCATCGTCGAGCGCACTGCCCTCTAGGTGAGGCCAGTCGCGCGCGGTCGGTACGTCGGCGACGCCGCCAACGGCGAGCCGTACGCCGGTCGGAGTCTTCATCGCGGCGCAGGCGACGATGGCGAAATCGCCGTGCCGGCGCGCGACCTCGCGGAAGGCGACGCGCGCTCCCTTGACGACCGGCAGCGAGATGCCCTCGATCAGCTCGTCATCGGCGCGCGCGGTCAGCATCATGCCGGCGAAAAAGTCCTTGGCCGCGACGCGGCGCCGGCGCCTGGCGCTGCGGAGCAGCACTTCGCCGCCAAGTGCGACCATTGCCAGCGGCATCTCGGCGCTGGGATCGGCGTGCGCGAGCGACCCGCAGACGGTGCCGCGGCTGCGGGTCTGCATGTGCCCGACCCAAGGCAGCGCCAGCGCCACCAGCGGCAGTGCCTCGGCGAGCTCTGGCCAGGCCAGGAGATCGGCCTGGCGTACGCCAGCGCCGATCACGACGGCATCGCCCCTCCGCTCGATCCGGCGCAGCTCATCGATGCGCATGATGTCGATCAGCAGCTTCGGCTTGGCGAGGCGCATGTTGAGCATCGCCATCAGCGATTGCCCACCGGCGAGCACGCGGGCATCACCACCTTGCTGTGCGAGGCCTTCAACGACATCGCCAACGTTCTCGGCACGGAGATAATCGAATGCGGGCGGCTTCATCGGCGCCCCCCGAACAGGCTGGCGATTTTCGCCAGTAGCGCGAACAGCGAGAAGCCGCCGCCCTCTGCACCGCCACCGCCAGCCTTGCGGGCGAGCGCGGTGAAGAACTGGCCGATGATCACGCGCGTCGCGCCATCCAGCAGCCGACCACCAATGCTCGCGACCTTGCCGCCGATGGCAGCGTCGTAGCTGTAGGTGAGCTTGGTTCCGCCATTGCCGTCGGGCGCAAGCGTGATCCGTCCCTCGGCATGGCCGAAGCCAAGCGCGCCGGTGGCGCCGCCGCGCAAGGTGACGGCATGCGGCGGATCGAGGTCGAACAGCTCGACGTCGGCGCGATAGCGTCCGGTGACGGGGCCAATGCCGAGCGTGACGTCAGCGCGGAAATGCGTGTCGGTGACCTTGTCGACGCGCTGGCAGCCGGGAATGACCGATTGCAGCGTGGCGGGATCGAGCAGCATCGCCCAGACCTGCTCCGGCGCGCCCTTCACCGAGGCCTGCCCCTCGCCGCGCAGCCGCCGATCGCCTTCGCGCGCAGGCGGGGCCGTCGCCCCACCTGCGGGAGGCGGAGGCTCGTCGCCGCGCACGAGCTCCGCAAGCCGCGCGGGCACCAGCGGCAAGGTGATATCGGCAACGCCGAGCGCATCCGCAACCGCATTGGCGATGCACACCGGCGTCGACATGCAATTGCCTTCGCCCACGCCCTTTGCGCCGAGCGGCGTGAACGGCGACGGCGTCTCCATGTGGAAGATCTCGGGCTCCGGCACCTCTGTCGTGGTCGGCAGCAGGTAGTCGGCCAGCGTGCCCGTCAGAAAGCTGCCGTCCTCGGCGTAGGCGTATTCCTCGTAGAGGGCAGCCCCGAGCGCCTGGGTGAAGCCGCCGCGGATCTGGCCGTTGACCATGCCGGGATGCAGGATGGTACCGCAATCGTGCATGGTGACGTAGCGGTCGATCCGCGTCTCCAGCGTGACGCGGTCGATCTCGACGCCGCAGAAGTCGAAGATGAAGCCGTGGCAGAGCGAAGAGTTGATGCGGTCGTCCTCATCGGGCGGCGTCAGCTCCGGCGGGGTCCAGAACACGGTCTCGCGAATGGTCTGGCCGGCATCGTCAGGCAGCGAGCCCGGCGACCAATGGCTGAGCGCGGCGACACGCGAGAACGCAATGCGGTTCTCAGGATTGTTCCTTGACGCAACAAAACCCTTTGCGAAGACGATATCCGCGGCCTCGACGTTCAACTGGCTGGCTGCGATGCGGGCAAGACGGCCGGCGACCCGCTCGGCCGCGATCTTGGCGGTGCCCGCCACCGCTGCCGCAAAGCGGCTTGCGTAATTGCCCGAGGCGATCGACCAGGCGTCCTTGGCCGTGTCGATCTCGGTGTTGACGCGGATGTCCTTTGGTTCGAGCCCGAACACATCGGCGACCACTTGCGACAGCACGGTGCGATGACCCTGCCCCTGCGGCACCGAAGCGACGTGGACGGTGACGCTGCCGACCGGATCGAGCCCGACCGTTGCGGTCGCCTGCGCGCCGTTCTTCGGCCCGGCCTTGCGGCGCTCGGCCGCCGTCAGCACGGTGGTGATATAGCCCATGTTGGAGACGCTGGGCTCGACTACCGCGGTGAAGCCGATGCCGTAGAGCCGCCCCTGCGCGCGGGCTTCGTCGCGCTTTGCCTTCAGCTCCGCGAGCCTGCCGTGCTCGACCGCGCGCACAATGGCTTCCTGGTAGTTGCCGGAATCGAGCAACGCGCCGGTCGCAGTGCGATAAGGGAAAGCGCCCGCGTCGATCAGGTTGCGCTTGATCACATCGAGCGGATCGAGACCGAGGCCGATCGCGATCCTCTGAACCAATCGCTCCAGCGCGAAATAGACCTGCGGGCCGCCAAAGCCGCGATTGAGGCCGGTCGGCGTCTTGTTGGTGACGACGACGCGGTTGCGGATCTTGACATGGTGGATGTCGTAGGCGCCGGTCAGATTGCCATGCATGCGATAAAGCGTCGCCGGCTCGGGCGCGCGTAAGTGAGCGCCGCAATCCTCGACCTGGTCCCAGTCGAGCGCGAGAATCTTGCCGTCGGCGGCGACCGCCGCTGCCAGTGTCGTCGCGCGATTGGTCGCCGACACCGACGCGGTGAGATGCTCGAGCCGGTCCTCAATCCACTTCACCGGCCGGCCCGTAACGCGTGCGGCCGCCGCAATCAGCACGATGTAGGGAAATACGCCCTGCTTGACGCCAAAGCTGCCGCCGGAATCCGGCGGCGTGCGCAGCCGCAGCCGGTTGCCCGGCACCTTGAGCGCACGCGCGATCACGGTGTGGATGCTGAACGGGCCCTGGAAATTGGCGAGCACTTCGTACGCATCCTCACCGGCATCGTGCGAGGCAACGACGCCATAGGTCTCGATCGGCGTGCAGGAGTTGCGGGGATACTTGATATCGATGGAGAAGCGATGCGGCGCTTCCGCAAAGGCTTTTTCAGGATCGCCGTAGCGAAACGCTCGCTCGCTGGCGAGATTGCCGGGGAAGCCGTCATGCAGCACGGGCGCACCCGGCGCGATCGCGCCGAGCGGATCGATGACGGCACCACGCGGGCGGTATTCGACGTTGATGAGTTCGGCGGCATCCTCGGCCCGCGCGCGGTCGGTTGCGACGATCACAGCGACCGGCTCGCCGACATAGCGCACCCGATCCATCGCGATCGGCCAGCACTCGACCGGCGCCTTCACGCCGACAACGAGACTGGTCGTGACGGCCTTGACGTCGTTGCCGGTCAGAACCGCCGCAACGCCCGGCAGACGCTTTGCAGCTTCAGTATCGATGGAGAGAATATCGGCATGCGCATGCGGCGAGCGCAGGATGGTTGCGTGCAGCGTGCCGGGCTGAACGCCGAGATCGTCGATGAAGCGGCCACGGCCAGAGAGCAGCGCAGCGTCCTCGATGCGTTCGATCGAGCGCCCGACCCACGGCTCATCGCCACGTTCCTGATTTGCGGATTTGACCGCCTGCAGCATATCCCGGCATACCTCCCGACGCGTTCTTTGACGCGACGGTGACGTTTGTCAGGACGGGGGTGCAGGGCCCATACCGCCCGCTCTCACGACTTACCAAATCGTCTCATTCGAGAGCGTGCAGCGCAATATCAGCCCGCAAAATCAACCCGCAAGACGCGAGACGTTGCGAAACTCGCGCGGGCTGACACCGGCATGATCGCGGAAGAAGCGCGTGAAATGCGCCGGCTCCGGAAAACCAAAACGCTCACTGAGCTCGCCGAGCGGGGTGTCCTCGCGCATGACAGCATCGAGCGCACGCTCCATGCGGACGACATTGAGATAGATCTTTGGCGAGACGCCGAGCGAGGTCTCGAATAGGCGGAAGAACTGCGCACGCGACAGGCCGGCACCCTTCACGAACTGGTCGACGCTGCCATAGGAATCCTGAGTGCGCATCGCGTCCATCGCGCGGCGGATGCGCCAGTCGCAGCTCACCGCGCTCATGCCGCGGATCGAGGTCGGAAAGCTGCGCCAGGGCGTGAAGCGCTCGATCACGGCGATCATCAAATCGGACAGCGTCTGCTCGTGGGTCCGCACCGCATCCGGATTCGCCATCATTTCAGCCGCCAAAAGCAGCGTGAGCTGGCGGATGCGCGGCGACACCTCGCCCGACGGCCGCTCGAAAAAGCCCGGCGCGCCGCTGGCGGCCCACCCCGGTCGGAACTCCTTCAGCCATTCCGGCTCAATATAGAGCGCCATGATGAGCGTGCGCGGACGGTTGACGTCGTGCACGTAAGCATGCGGCTTCCAGCCATCGACGAGCACGGCGGCGGTGTCCGTCAACGGCGTGACCTGATCGCCGACCATGAAATGCGTGTCGGCGCCCTCGACCTTGAGCAGGACGTGGCAATGATGATGGGCGTGGCGGACCAGCGACCGGTCCATGTCGAGCAGAGCGACCCTACCGAAAGCGCCATGAGCGATGCGCAGGGCCGTCGACATCAGTTCCTTCCTCCCAGCATTGCGCTGCAATACGATTGGCTTGTTGGCGCGGCACTATAGGCAGCACCCGC
This sequence comes from Bradyrhizobium genosp. SA-4 str. CB756, assembly GCF_000473125.1. Classification (NCBI taxonomy): domain Bacteria; kingdom Pseudomonadati; phylum Pseudomonadota; class Alphaproteobacteria; order Hyphomicrobiales; family Nitrobacteraceae; genus Bradyrhizobium; species Bradyrhizobium genosp. SA-4. Next base: position 4,530,340 of record NZ_KI421499.1, read on the forward strand.
TTCATATTCCAACGGCGCAAACCGACGCAAGCCGGTCATACCAGCGCCTCCGCAAGGAGACGCGCGATGGCGGCGCTGGGGTCGGCCTGCAAGGCGGTGGCGAGATCGACATCCTCCTCGCCCTTGACGCGAATGCGCTTGAAGGCGAGCTCGGGCGCGCTGACCGGCGCGGTCGCGTCCAGCCCCATCTTGGCGCTGATGCCGTTATCGGTGGTCGGATCGAGCTTCGAGCCAAGCGCGCCTGACACGACCATGAGGTCACGGTCTGCCTGGAAGCGCGTCGCCACCGCCCATTCGATCTCCTCGGACGAGGAGATGTCGACATCCTTGTCCACCACGACCACCTGCTTGATGTCGTAATGCGCGCCGAAGGCGCACATCATGATGTTCTTGGGCTCGCCGTCATTGGCCTTGTCGATCTTGATGGCAAGGTGATAGCGGCAGGTCCCGCCGCGCGTGAGGCGGACGTCGAGCACATTGGGGAAGCTGCGGCGCAGGTGCTGGAGCAGCGTCGCCTCGCGCGGCACGCCGCCGAGGATGAGGTGCTCGAAGCCGCCGCCGACGATGGTGTGGAAGATCGGCGCCTTGCGATGGGTGATCGCGTCGACCTCGATCACCTCGCGATTGGCGCGCGGACCGTAATATTGAGGGAATTCCCCGAACGGGCCTTCCGGCTCCCGCACGCCCTGAAGAATGCGTCCCTCGATCACGATCTCCGCATGGGCGGGCACGCGGACCGAATTGGTGCGGCACTTCACGACATCCACGGGCGAGCCGAGCAGCGCACCGGCAATGGCCATCTCGTCCTCGTCGAGCGCGGCGATCGCCTGCGAGGCGAGCATCAGCGCGGGGTGCGCGCCGATGACGATGGCAATCTCCAGTGCCTGCCCCAGCTCTTCGGCGAGGCGATAATAGGAGAACGTGTGCCGCGGCAACAGCAGCACGCCGATACGGTTCTTGCCGGAGATCTGGCAACGGTGGATCGAGACGTTCTGAACGCCGGTCTTCGGGTTGCGGGCGATCAGCAGGCCGGCGGTGATGTAGGGGCCGCTGTCGCGCTCATTGTGCTTGGGCACTGGGAGCTGGCGGAGCAGATCGACGTCTTCGTGCACAACCTCCTGCACCGGGCCGCTCGTGACCTCATGCGTCGGCAGCGGATGGCTTGCGGCGGCGAGAAACCGCGGCAGTAACTGATCCTCGGTGACGCCGATGGACTCGGCGACCCAGTCGCGGCCCGCAAAGAGATTGGCGACGACGGGAATCTCGTGCCCGTCGGGACGCGGAAACAGCACGGCGCTGTCGCGCTCCAGCCGCTTGGCGATGGCGGCGAGCTCATCGGCGAGGCCGATGCCCTCGCGAGCGATCGCGAGCTTGCCACGCTCGGCGAGATAGGCGAGCCAGGCGCGCAGATCGGCTGGCGCCTTCGCAGCTGTTCTGGCCGGAGTTTCCATTTGCATGTATCGGGTCTTTCCTTGAGGCCTTCGGGTCAGGGCACGATCTTGCGCAGCGTCGGCGAGCGGCGCTTGAGCGCCTCGTCCTCGCCCCAGCGGCGCACCACGCCGATGTCGATGTCGTAGAGGTCGAGGACGCGACCGGCGGTGTGCTCGACCATGTCTTCGAGATTCTCGGGTTTGGCGTAGAAGGCCGGCACGGGCGGCGCGATGATCGCGCCCATTTCCGACAGCGCAGTCATTGTCCTGAGATGGCCGGTGTGCAGCGGCGTCTCGCGCACCATCAGCACCAGGCGCCGGCGCTCCTTCAGCACGACGTCGGCGGCGCGGGTGAGCAGCGTCGTGGTCACGCCGGAGGCGATCTCGGACATCGAGCGCATCGAGCACGGCGCCACGATCATGCCGGCGGTGCGGAACGAGCCGCTGGAGATGGCGGACGCCATGTCGTCGATCGCATGGCAGACATTGGCGAGCGCCCTCACCTCGGCGATCTTCAGGTCGGTCTCGTAGGCAAAGGTCAGCTCGGCGGTCTTCGACATCACCAGATGCGTCTCGACGCCGGCATTGCGCAGCAGCTGCAACAGGCGCACGCCATAGGTGACGCCGGAGGCGCCGGAAATGCCGATGATCATCCGCTTGGGTGTGGCGTCCTGCATATGACTGGTTTCGCTCCCTGGGACCCGCCGCGAGACTAGGCAATCCCATCCATCACCACAAATAATGATTGATTATATCATTCATCATCTGAGATGATGGTCCGGAGGCAGATCGGCGAACAAAGGACTGACCCCGTGGAACTCAGGCAGATGCAATATTTCCTGTGCCTTGCCGAGGAAAAGAACGTCACCCGGGCCGCGCGCCAGCTCAACATCGTTCAGCCGGCGCTGAGCATGCAGATCGCCAAGCTGGAGGCCGAGCTCGGCCAAAAGCTGTTCGACCGCAGCGTCCAGGGCATGACGCTGACCAGCGCCGGCGAGGCCTTGGTGCGGCTGACGGCGCCGATCGTGCGCGATGCCGAACATGCCCGCCAGGAGATGGCACAGCTCGGCGGACGCATCTCGGGCCGTGTTTCCGTCGGCCTCATCACCTCGGTCGCGCAAAGCACCATGGCGAGCGCGTCGGCAGCTGTCGCAAGCCGCTATCCCGAGATCACGCTGTCGGTCTGCGAGGGCTACACCGAGACGCTGATCGACTGGGTCAACACCGGCCAGCTCGATTTCGCGCTGATCAACGTGCCGCGCCGGAAGACGCCGCTGGCCGCGCATCACGTCATGGACGAGGAGATGGTGTTCGCCTGCCGCAAGGACAGCCCGATCCAGCCGCCGGCAAGACTGCGCTTCGATCACATCGCCAATTTCGATCTCGTGCTGCCTTCCAAGCGCCACGGCCTGCGGCTGATCCTGGACGAGCATGCCGCCGCAATCGGCATCGACCTGCGGCCGCGGCTCGAGCTCGATACCCTGCCCGCGCTCTGCGACGTGATCGCAACCACCGATTTCGCGACGGTGCTGCCGACCATCGCGCTCCGGCAATCGCTGGCGGGCGGGACCATCCGCGCGCACCGCTTCGACGCGCAGCGGATCGTGCGCTCGATTGCCTGGGTGCATCACCCGCGACGCGCGGTGTCGGTCGCCGCCAAGGCCGTGCTCGATGTCATCAGCCACGATCTCGCGGAGGCCGCCGCCGTGGCGCGCGAGTTCGTGGAGCCTTCCTCCAGTGGCACAGGCTCGTCCTCCTCCCGCAAGGATCGCAGGAAGCCGCGGAGGCGAGCAGGTTAGAACTGATCGAGATTCGGACCGGCTGCGTTGAAAGATTCGACGGCGGCCCGATATTGTTTGACGCACGCCACCGCGTCCGGACCACTCACCGCCCGCCATGCCCTTCTTCCGGCTCAACGACGACCAATTCCTCCCCGATGATCTCGGGGACTTCGACCCCGAAGCCGTGCCGCGCGCCATCGCCGCCTTCGGTGGCCGCATGGTCACCAAGGGCATGGAGCTCGCGATGCACACGCATCGCAAGGACGAGCTTGTCCTCACCTTGCGCGGCATCGTCAGGCTGGAGGCCGGACATGGCGTCTGGATCGTACCGCCGCGTTGCGCGGTATGGATTCCCGGCGATGTCCCGCACAGCGTGAGCGTCGCCGGCGATGTCGAGATGCATTGCCTCTTCATCGAACTGGATGCGGCGCCGACACTGCCGCGGCAATGCTGCGCGCTGTCGATCTCCCCGTTGCTGGCAAGCCTGCTGGTCCATGCCACCCACATGCCTGTCATGTACGACGTCGACGGCGCCGACGGTCGGATCGCCACGGTGCTGCTCGACCAGCTCGCTGCCGCTCCGATCGAGGAGCTGCGCTTCCCGATGCCTGCGGATGCCAGGCTGCGCCGGATCGCGAGCGCGATGATGGAAGACCCTTCCGACCGCGCGACGATCGACGATTGGGGGCGGCGCATTGCCGTCGCGCCACGCACCCTCACCCGCATCCTGCAACGCGAGACCGGGATGAGCTTTGGCCGCTGGCGCCAGCAGCTCCACATCCTCATCGCGCTTCAGCGCCTCGACCAGGGCGCCTCGGTGCAAACCGTCGCGCTCGATCTCGGCTATGAGGGCGCGAGCGCCTTCGTCACCATGTTCCGCAAGGCGCTGGGCAAGCCGCCGGCGCGATATCTCGCCGAACGGCGCATCAGCGCACACTGACCGGAAATCGCAATCGATTGTCCCGTTCGCGGAATGCGCACCAAAGGACGATTTCGTATCCAGGCTCCAACGCGCCGATGGGCGCATTGCAAGGGAGCTGGATACATGGATTCGATCAGCAGCGGCCTCGTCGCCGACGTCCTCCATCGTCTTCATCAGGAAGCGGAGATCGCCGACGCGCCGCTGATGCAGGCCTTCGTGAATGAGGGCACGAGTCGCGAAGAGATGATCAGCCAGGCGATCGCGGCCGAGAGCCGCGATCTCAATGAGGTCTACCAGCGATTTGCGAACAATTTTCTGAGCGTCTCGCCGCGGTTCGGACGCTTCCTCTACATGTGCGTCCGCGCCAGCAAGGCCAAGCGCATCGTCGAGTTCGGCTCCTCGATGGGGATTTCGACGATCTACATGGCCGCGGGCTTGCGCGACATTGGCGGCGGCCGCCTGATCGGGACCGATCTCGAGCCCGGCAAGATCGAGCGCGCACGAGCGAACGTCGCGGCGACGGGGCTGGCGGACTTAGTCTCGTTTCGGGTTGGCGACGCGCGGGAAACCCTGAAGGCCGATCTCGGCGGCGAGATCGACATGGTGATGCTCGACGGCGCCTTCACGCTCTATCTTCCCATTCTCAAGCTGCTGGAGCCGCATCTGAAACCCGGCGCGCTCATCGTCGGCGAGAACGCGTTCGAGGAAGCCTCCGGCTATATCGACTACGTCCGCGATCCCGAAAATGGCTACCTCTCGCTGTCGCTGCCGTTCGATCCCGGCCGCGGCAACGAACTCACGATCAAGACCAGATGATCCGGGAGCCAGGCCTTGAACGAGCCCGGTCAGCAGCCGCAAATCTCATCGCAGGCGTCACAAGGAAGGGTCACGCAGATGCTGTTGCGATGGCTGATGCGGTCCGCGCGCATCGCCGCAATCGAGACGCTCTCGCCGCACTTTCGGCTCATCGAGATCGAAGGCGAAGCCCTCAAGGACGTCGCCTGGAATGCGGGCCAGAAGATCCAGGTTGCGATGCGCGCGGGCTTGAGCGCGCGCACCTATACGCCGATGTCATGGGAGGCAAGCAGCGGGAGAACTCGCCTTCTCGCCTTCATCCATGGCGTTGGCCCCGGCAGCCGATGGGTGAGCGGTTTGCGCGAAGGCGACACCTGCCAGTTGTTCGGCCCGCGCCGCTCGCTCGATCTCACCGGCCTCGAGGCGCCCATCGTCCTGTTCGGCGATGAGACCTCGTTCGGTCTTGCAGCGGCATTGCGCGACAATCTGCAAGCCGGCGGTGCGCTCCACATGTTCGAAACCACCGATGTCGCGGAGTCGCGGCGGGTGCTGGAGGCCATCAGCCTCGGTGAAGCACGATTGATCGCCCGCAGCGCGGACGATGCACATCTCGCAGCCGTCGAGGCGGAAATGCTGCGCATTGCTGCAAACGGCGCCAGGTTCATCCTGACGGGCAAGGCATCATCGATCCAGCGCATCAGCCGCGCGCTGAAAGCGGCAGGCGTCGCATCGTCGCGGATCAAGGCAAAAGCCTATTGGGCGCCGGGCAAAACCGGACTGGATTGAGCCTCCTCTCACTCGGACAAGATGTCGCGCCCGCTGCAGAATGAGACGGGTTGGTAAGTTTTGAGACGAGCCGGCATGACGGTCGCATTCGCGAGCTAACTACGATCCAGGCGCAGAAAATCGCGGCCTGGCGTTCATCCCCGACGAATCCTTCCGGGCGATCCCAGGGCTCGCAGAACAAGACAGTCGGGAGATTGAGTCCGAGATGGCATGGTTCGGTCGCAGCAAGATCACGAACACAGCTCAGCAGCGGAGCGAGGGATTTCATCCTGACCGGAGATCACTGCTCTCGTTCGGCGCAGGCGCAGCTCTCGCCGCGGCCGGACTGCGTCCCGCACAAGCGCAAGACTACCCCGCGCGGCCGATCCAGGTGCTCGTGCCCTTTGCCGGCGGCAGCGCCAGCGATGTCATCACGCGCATCCTGCTCAACCGCATGTCCACCTCGCTCGGACAAGCCTTTGTGGTCGACAACCGCCCCGGCGCCGGCGGCAATATCGGCACCGCGGCCGCGGCACATGCGGCCGCTGATGGCTACACGCTGCTGATGAGCACCTCCGGCCCGCTGGCTGCGAACAAGTCGCTCTACAAGGAGCTTCCTTACGACCCGCAGAAGGATCTCGCCCCGATCGGTCTGTTCGCGACGATGCCGAATGTCATCGTGATCAATTCGAGGCTGCCGCCGAAATCGCTGCGTGAACTGATCGACTACGCCAAGGCGCATCCGCGCGAGCTGAACTACGGGACGGTCGGTGTCGGCTCGTCGCAGCATCTGTCGGCGGCCTATTTCGAGCAGCTCACCGGCACCGAGATCACCCACGTTCCCTACCGCAACATCGCCGCGTACACGCCGGACTTCATCGCAGGGCAAGTCCCGCTCGGCTTCCAGCTCCTGCCCAACGTCCTCGGCCTGATCAAGAGCGGCGATGCGCGCCCGCTCGCGGTTGCCAGCGACAAGCGCATGACCGCGCTGCCGGATGTGCCGACCGCGGCCGAGGCTGGCCTGAAGGATTACGAGAGCGCCGCCTGGCTCGCGCTGCTCGCGCCGGCGAATACCGACAAGGCCATCGTCGGCAAGCTCTATAAAGCGATGGTCGAAGCCGTGAACGATCCGAAGGTGCGCGCCCTCTTCGTCGAGCAGGGCGCCGAGCCGCTGGTGATGGACCCCCAAGGCCTGACCAATTTCATGACCGCCGAGACCACGAAATGGGCCGGCATCATCAAGAAGATCGGCATCGAGCCGATGTGAGGGTCAGACCAGGCTCATCCGCGTTCAAGCCGTGAAGGTCGACCGCAGACGGCGCCAGCCGATGACGATGCCGGTCACGGAGAATACGAGCCCGAGCGCGCAGAGCCCGACAATCAGGATGTCGCGCAGACGCGGATGCGCCATCAGGACCGGAAAATCGAGCGTGTGCAGCGCGCTGTAGAACCAGCGATAGGCCCGCCGCGAGGCATCCAGCCTTTGCAGCACGCTGCCGTCGGCGCCGTCGATATCGAACCAGACCTCGCCGCATCGGGCGCGGTAGACGGGCGCTCCGGGAACGACGGACTGCGCGGGATAGTCGTCAGGCTCAGCGAGAACGGACGGCATGCCGCAGTTCGCGGCAAGGCGCGCTGTCAATTCCTGAATGTCGCGGACACTCAAGACACCTGCTTGTTCAGCACGAGACGTATCCCCTGCCCTGACCAACGTCTGGGACCCCAGAGCAGGCCGGTCGCGCCGATAGAGATTGCCGCCGAACGCGAACCATTCGACTTCGCGGACCGGTGACGCTGACCGCAGCTGGTCGCGCGATGAAGCCGTCCAGTCCGGCGCGGCAGCCGCCACACGCGCTTCGGCCGGCGTCAACTGCCCGCGCGAGAACAGCCGGCCGTGATCCATGGACAGCCAGCCGCTGAAAATCCAGGTCAGCACGAACAGCGTTGCTGCGAGGCCGATGAGGTGATGCAGGGCGTGCCAGCCCCGATACGGCGTCGAGATCGCCCGTCCTCGCATCCTGATCCGCACGATCCCGAGCACCGCACCGAGCAAGGCCGCGATCGAGGCCAGCAGCGACAGCGTCCAGACCACGCGGTCCCACAGCGCCCAATTGCGCCTCAGCACCGTCGGATAAATCCAGTGCAAGACGCTGCCGACCCAATTCCAGCCACGCTCGCTTCGGGTCGTGTCGAGGACGACTTCGCCGGTGCGTGACGAGATATAGATCTCCGTCCCGGCGGCATCGCCGAGGGCCATGCGAAACAAGGGCCGATGGCGGTCAAAGCCGTTTGGAACGCTCCATTGGTCATAGTCCGCGCGTGCGAGGATCGCGGCCGGCGCGGGATCAAGCCCTCGCCGCACGGCGTGCGCCCGCGCAATGGCCAGTGCAATGTCGGCCGACGTCACACTTGCGTCCCGTCCATCGGAGGCGTGGACCGCGCCGAGCTGCGATCGCCCTGACACGATGTAGACCGGCCCATCGCCCCGCTGGATCAGCCGCGCGCGCGTCGCATCCGGTAGCTTGCTTGCCGTCACCGCTTCGGCGACCGTGATCCTCACCTCCGCACGATCGACCGGTGCCAATCCGGCAAACCGCTCCGCTTCCGTCAGTGACGGAAACGGAACGAAGTGCATCACGATCCCGCTCGCGAACCACATCGCGAACAGCAGGCAGGACGCGACCCCGAGCCAGCGATGCAGCAGGACGATCGCGCTCATCATGTGGTCAGCGCCCTACCATTTGAACGCGGCCGAGAGCTCATAGGTGCGCGGCGCGCCCAGGAGGATCTGGTCGGGATAGAACGGATCGCCCCAGATCGCATAGCGCTTGTCGGCGATGTTGCGTACGCGGAAGGTCAGGCGGGCCTGGTCGACCGCATTGAACACCGTCTTCGGGATGTCGACGAAGGCGTAGACGTCGGCGACGGTATAGGCCTTCATCGTCACGACATTGGCGTCGGTGTTGTAGCGGTCGCCGACGTGACGGCCGGTGATGCCGAGCTCCACTGGCCAGGGCGTGAAGAACCGGTACGACGCGCCGGCATTGGCGACGATGCGCGGCACGTTCGGCGGCGTGTTGCCGGAGAACGACCCCCCGGCAAAATTGTAGTCGGCATAGCGCGCATCGACATAGGCAATATTGCCCCACAGACGCAGCGGCTCGATCGGGCGCACCGCGGCTGCAAGCTCGACGCCCTTCGATTCCTGCCGTCCCGCAATGTTGAGCGTCTGGCCGCCGGCTGCCGCATAGACGTTCTTGCGCAGGATGTCGTAGGCCGAGAATGACCACTCCGCCCTGTTGTCCCAGAACAGGTGCTTGACGCCGGTCTCGTAGGTGCGCGCGGTCGTCAGATCCAGATTCTGGGTCGGACCAAGCAGGAAGATGTTGTTGGCGGAGACATCGGCGCCGGTGGCGTACTGGCTGAAGAAGGTCAGGCCGGGTACGGCCTCCCATGTGTAGCCGATGCGGCCTGTCGTCGGGACCCAGTCCTTGGTGAACGGGAAACCTGCCTTCACCAGGCCGTTGACGTCGGTCGAGTTGCGATCGAGTCCAATGTGCTCGACGCGGAGGCCGCCGACCAGCGCAAAGCTGCGCGTCAGCTTCAGCCGGTCCTCGAATGACAGCGCCTCGTTGTCGATGCGCGCGGTCTGCTGCTGGATCGTGAGCAGGCCGTAATAGCCGCGGGCGGGATCGACCAGCGAAACCGAGTCGCCCGGAAAGTTCGCAGCACCAGGCCTGACAAAATCCAGATAGCTTGACGACAGTGTCGTGACCAGGCGGTTATCGAAGCCAGCGATGTTCGTGTCCCAGATCAGATCGGTGATGTTGCCGACCAAACGCTGGCTGTGCGCGACGTAAAAGCGCTCGCGATTGACGAGGTTCGAGACGGAGTTGAATGCCTCGACCTCATTGTTGAACCAGGTGCGCTCGGCGCCGTAGCCATAGGCCTGGCTCCTCAGTGTCAGGTCGGGCGCGAGCTTCAGCTCGAAACCTCCGCGCAGCCACACTTCCTGGGCGACGTTGCGATTGTCGAGGACGTTGTAGTTGGTGTTGAAGGTGCGGTCGTCGATGGTGACCGCGCCGAGATTGGTTCCGTTGTAGTTGGAGACGTAATTGCCCGAGACGATGCCGCTCGTTGCGTGCGAGCCGCTGAAGGCGATCGGCACCAGCGGCGCGCCCCAATAGGCCTTGCCGCGGTCTTCGCGATACTCGATCGCGCCCCAGACCTTGAGGCTGTCGGAGATGCGATAGTTGAGCTGGCCCGACACATCGAACGTTTTGGTGTTGGTATCGTCGGCAAAGCCGTTGAGCGAAGAGCGGCTGATATCGAAGCGGTAGTCGAGCCCCTGCACGTTGGTGCTGCCGCCCGAGCCGTAGTGGACGCCGAACGAGTTGAGCGAATCCCAAAAGAAGTCAGCCTCATTCCGGATCGGCCCGGTGTGCGGCAGCTTCGTGACCAGGTTGATTGCGCCACCTGCGGCACCTTCGCCGGACATCAGCGAGGCCGGCCCTTTCAAAAATTCCACGGCTGCGAGATTGGCCGTATCAGTGATCCGCGAGGTCATGTTCTGCGGACCGATCTTGATGCCGTTGTAGAGCATGTTGATCTGGCTGTTGGTGAAGCCACGCATGGAGAACGCCGCGGGCTCGGCCGGATTGTCGCCGGAGGTGACACCGACGGCGCCCTGGGCCACCTCCGACACGGTGCGATAGCCCTGCTCCTGCATTGTTTTCGCCGAGATGACCTCGACGGTCGCGGGCGTCTCCTGCACGGTCAGGCCGAGTCGCGAAGCGCTCTCGGCCACCACATTGGTGTTGAGTGGCGTCTGCGCTGCTGCGGCCGGCACGGCGGGCTTGGCCGCCGCCGATGCGGCCGCCGGCCTGCGCGCTGTTGCGCGGCGTGGGCTCTGCGCGTCCCGGCCGGCCGGCTTGGCCTGCTTGCGGGATTGGGCGGGGGAGACTTCAACGGGCGGCAGGGGTTCGCGGGCCTGCTGCGCCAGCGCGGCAGGCACATCCGCGGCCGCAAGCGACGTGAGCGCGGCGGAGGCGAGCAGGAAACGACGCGGTCGTACAATATGGATGGAAGACACGGTCCTGGACCTCGGTGTGACGTCAGTGGCACGTCACCGCGAACCAAGGTCCCATCATCAGGCTTTCAGCCGTACGATGAAGCCGAATGTCTGTACTCCCCGACCGACATCTTCGCGTGTGACCACGGCTGACGGCAGGTCTCCTGGCTCGCGGGTCGTGACCACTTCGTCGCCTTCCCGGGACCGAGGACCCAGTGGCTTCTGACGAAGGATTCACCGCTTACAGTTGCGGGGGCAGCTACGGCATTGGGGACAAGGTCCCCGCACCGCATTCCCTTTTCATCCCCTCTCGGGGAAACCGTCAGAGGCATCTAGGATTACGACCAAGACAGAGTCAATGTGCAAGCTGCGGCGTTATTGCCACAGCGCCCAATTTCCTTGGAGATGAGCATGGAAGGCGAGACCTTCCTCTGGCTGATACGGCATGCGCCCGTCGACGGCGTCAAAGGCACGATCCATGCGGCCGACGCGCCGGCCGATCTCCGCGATCGCGCGCAACTCGAGGCGCTGCGGCAGCGCCTGCCGCGGGATGCTGCGAGCTATGCCAGCCCGGCGCGGCGCACGGTCGAGACCGCGCGGGCGCTGGGGCTGGAGCCGACGCTGGTGAGCGAATTCACCGAGCAGGATTTTGGCGACTGGACCGGCCATCGGCATGACGAGCTCGCAGCGACCGGCGGCGAGGCCTATGCGAAGTTCTGGAGCGATCCAGCGCGTGGAAAGCCGCCGGGCGGCGAGAGCTTTGAGGATCAGGTCGCGCGCGTCCGGCTCGGCCTGTCACGGATTGGCTCGGGCCCAGCCGCGCTCGTCGTCCATTCCGGCACCATCCGCGCCGCGCTCTGCATCGCGCTCGCCCTCACGCCTCAGGCAGCCTTGCGCTTCGTCATCGATCCGCTGTCGCTGACCCGGATCGACCGGCTCACGACCGGCTGGCGCGTCGTCTCCGTCAACCAGCGGATCAGCTAAAGCATGATCCGGAAAAGTGCGCAGCGGTTTTCCGAAAAGATCATGCTGAAACAACAACCTAAAGCGCGATGATCTCATCGCGCTTTAGGCCGATCCGGCACATTGGCCTGCGCGAACGTCGCCATGCCGTTGTGGAGCGCGCAGGCCGACCGCACCAGTGGCAGCGCGATGGCGGCGCCTGATCCCTCGCCGAGCCGGAGATCGAGGCTGATCAGCGGCTGCACGTTCAATGCACGCAGCACCAGCCGATGCCCCTGCTCCGCCGACTGATGCGACGGCAACAGGAACGGCTGGCATGACGGGTTGAGCCGCGCTGCCGCAAGTGCGGCGACTGATACGATGAAGCCGTCGATCAATACGGGAATGCGGCGCTGCGCAGCCGCGATGATCGCGCCTGAGATCGCCGCGATCTCGAGGCCGCCGACGGCGCACAGGATTTTTTCGGGCGCTGCGCCCGCAACGCCATGGCGTGCGATCGCGGCGTCAATCACGCGCGCCTTGTGCGCGCGGCCGGCGGCATCGATACCGGTGCCGCTGCCCGCGATCTCGTCGGCGCCGACGCCGAGCAGGCTCGCGGCGATCGCCGCGGACGCAGTGGTGTTGCCGATGCCCATCTCGCCGAAGATCAGGAGATCGGGGTTGGTGGCCTCCGCGCGTGCCACCGCGCGCTGGCCGGTTTCGAATGCGAAGGCCAGCTCGGCAGGCGTGAGCGCAGCCTCGGTGCTGAAATCGCGCGTGCCGCTGCGCGGCTTGTCGGTGACGACGCCCGCCATCTCCTCCTGCGCCAGCGTGCCCGCGTCGACCACTTCCAGGGTCGAACCCAGTTCACGCGCCAGCACCGAGATCGCCGCGCCGCCGGAGGCAAAATTCGCCATCATCGCGATGGTCACGGCTTGCGGATAGGCCGACACGCCCTGCGCGACGATGCCGTGATCGCCGGCAAAAACGATGACGGGCACGCGGGCGGCGCGCGGCTGCTCAGTCGCTTGCAGGCCCGCAAGCTCGATCGCGAGCTGCTCGAGCCGACCGAGCGCGCCGGTCGGTTTCGTCAGTTGCGCCTGACGCGCAATCGCCGCTTCGCGATGGGCCGCGGAGATCTCGGGGCACTTTTGGTAGACACATTCGGGTAACATGCTGCCTCGCTTAACGCCCGCGCTTGAGAATGTAGCTGTCCATGATCCAGCCATGCCGCTCGCGCGCTTCCTGCCGCGCGGCGACGATGCGCGGACCAACCTCGGCCAGCGCGCCTGAGTGGATGATCTGATCTTGCATGCCGAGATAGGCGCCCCAATAGATGTGAAGCCCCGCCGGATCGAGCGACTGGAACGCGGTGCCGCCGTCGAGCATCACCACCACGGTATCGACGCCTTGTGGCCAGCCGCCTTCGCGCAGGCGGCGTCCCGTGGTCACAAGGAAAGGCTCGCCGATCTCGTTGAGCGGCAATGCATGCGCCGCGCACAGCGCCTGGATCGAGGTGATGCCCGGTACGACCTCGATCTTGGGCAAGGGCTTGAGCCGGCGCGCGATGCGCAGCGAGGAATCGTAGAGCGAGGGATCGCCCCAGATCAGCAGCGCAATCTTGCCCTCACCGCCAAGATGATCTGCGATCGTCTGCGACCACGTCGCGGCGACCGCATCATGCCAATCGTGCACGCCCTTGCGGTAATCGGCTTCATCCGCATCGCGCACGGGAAGATCGAACTCGGCAATGCGCGTCCTGTCGCTCGTGAGCACATCGGCGCAGATCGTGCGCCTGAGATCGGCGAGATCGGACTTTGCGGTGCCCTTGCGCGGGATCAGGATGAGATCGGCGGCGTTGATGGCAGTGATCGCAGCGCGCGTGAGCTGATCGGGATCGCCGCAACCGATGCCTATCAGGGAGAGCGTGAGCATCGCGAGCGCGAGGGGCGGCCATGACGGCCGCCCCTTGATCTCTTAGGCCGCGTTGTGCAGGCGCGGAGTGACGAGGCCGGGCGCGGTGACACCGCGCAGCGACTTCGCCAGCGCCAGCACGGCGAGATCGGCGAGCGGCTCGATCACGATGACGAGCGCATAGGAGGCCGCGAAGGTCGCGATGTTGGCGAGGTTGCTCATCGCAAAGCCGGAGCCATAGAGCGCCCAGAACGCCACCCAGGCGATCACGCCGGCCTGGTAGGTCGTCGAGAGCGCCAGCGCCTGGCGATACCTGAGGTCGACATAGGCGGTGTTGCGCGAGATGATCCGTGCGGCGATCGCCTGGATCCCGAACAGCGGCACCAGCAGCGTGGTGACGTTCATGCCGTATTGCGGCAGGTCGGCGGGCTCGAAGAACACGCCCTGGAGCAAGAGGCCGAACGCAAGGCCAAGAGCCGCCGGCGCCGCACCGAACAGCAGGAACAAGGTCGAGCCAAGGATGAAGTGCACCTCGGAGACGCCGACCGGGAAGTGCGGCAGGATCTCGAAGAAGGTGAAGACGAGCGCGGTGGTCGCGAGGGTGCGCACGGCGAGCGAGCCGATGCCCTGCTCGCGCACGGTCTCGACCGCGAGCTTCAAGGCAACGCCGCCTGCGGCGATGCCGGTTGCGTAACTCAATACAAGCTTGGCGCCCGTCACGACGCCGGGTTCGATATGCATGGTTCAGTTCCTTCCTGCCGTCACACCCGACGGCCTTGGCCTCAAAACATGCACGGCCGGTCTCCTGGCTCGCGGTTCACTGGGGTTCTCCGGCCTTCCCGGACCTTGCGGCCCAGTGGCTGATCGGAGCCCCTCACCGCTTACAGTCGCGGGGGCGGCTGGGGTTTTGGGCGCCGCAACTGGGTCCGCCCATCCCCATTCCCGATTATGCTCCGGCGCTTTGCGCCGCGTTGAGCACCATGCCTCTCCTGTGTGCCCCTTTCGCCAGCCGGGCGTCAAGGGCGGAAGGGCGGCCCGGGCCATCATGACGGATAATCCCCCGCCAGCGCGCCGAACAGGATGACGGCGGCGGTCGACGCCGCCCCGCCCCGCGCAAGCTGCTCGGCAAGCTCGGCAATCGTGGTGCGGACCAGCCGCTCGTCGGCGCGCCCGAGGGATTCGGCGAACAGCGCGGGGGTATTAGGGGCGAGGCCCTGCGCGATCAATTTTGCGGCAAGATCCGGAAAGGTGCGGCGGCCCATATAGACCACGGTCGTCGCTTCGGGGTCGGCCAGCGCCGCCCAGTTCAGGTTCTGCGGCAGCTCGCCGGTGACGTCGGCCCCGGTGACGAACTGCACCCGGCGCGAGGTATGGCGCCGGGTCAGGGGAATGCCGGCTTGCGCGGCGGCGACGCAGGCCGAGGTGACGCCGGGAACGATCTCATAACCGATACCGGCCTCACGCAGCGTCTCGAGCTCCTCCTCCAGCCGGCCGAAGATCCCGGCATCGCCGGACTTCAGCCGCACCACGCGCGCGCCGGTTGCGGCGTAGTCGACCAGCAAGCGGTTGACGTGGTGCTGCCTGGTCGAGGGCCGCCCTGCCCGTTTCCCCACCGCAACGAGATTGGCGCCGGGCCGCGCCAGGTCGAGGATCGCGCCGGAGGCAAGATCGTCATAGAGCACGACGTCGGCCTCGCGCAGCCGCGCGGCGCCCTTCACGGTCAGGAGCTCGGGATCGCCCGGGCCGGCGGAGACGAAGGAGACAAAACCGCTCACCGGTCCTCCGCGATCAGATGAAAGAACGTGCCGGTCGCCTGTCCCCGCCGCGAGCCGGTCTCGGCAATGACTGCGCCGGTCGCATCATGCACGACCGCCAAAGGCGTGTCAGGCTGCGCAAGGATGGTCGAATAGTGGAATTCGTGGCCGCGAAGCCGGGCGCCCGCCTGATGTCCCGGCATCGGTGCTGCGAGCGCGGCGAGACGATAGCCGAGATGCATGCGGCGCTTGGCAAAGCTCGTCTCGAGGCCAAGCAGGCCCGTCATCTCGTGGCGGACGCCTTCGGCGTCGGTCAAAGCGGTGCCCAGCACCATATAGCCCCCGCATTCGCCGTGCACCGGCCGCGTCTCGGCGAAGGCGCGCAGGCCGCTGCGAAAGCGTGCATTGGCGGCGATCTTGCCGGCATGGAGCTCGGGATAGCCGCCGGGCAGCCAGCAGACGTCCGCACTGGCATCGGGACCTTCATCGGCAAGCGGCGAAAATGTCGAGATCTCCGCGCCCGCCGCGCGCCAGGCTTCCAGCATGTGCGGATAGACGAACGAGAACGCCGCATCGCGCGCCAGTGCAATGCGCTGCCCGGGCGGCGTCACATTGAGGCCGTTCGACGCAGCTTGCGGCGACCAGCTCGCTGCCGCTCGCAGCACCGCATCGAGATCGACATGCTCGGCGACGAAGCGCGCGGCCTCGTCGATCAGCTTGCCGATCTCGGCCTGCTCCTCAGCCTGCACCAGGCCGAGATGCCGCTTCGGCAGCGAGATCTCGGCATGGCGCGGCAGCGCGCCGAATACGGCGATGTCCGCGTCGTTGAGCGCGCGCCGCACGAGGTCCTCGTGGCGCGGGCTGGCGACACGATTGAGCACGACACCGGCAAGGCGCACGCCGGCGCGGTAGTCGCGAAGACCGGCTGCGATCGCAGCCGCGGTCTGCGCCTGCCCGGAGGGATCGATCACCAGCACCACGGGCCAGCCCAGCATCTCCGCGATATCGGCAGTCGCGCCAGTGCCGGAGACCCCGCGCGCGGCGACGCCGTCGAACAGGCCCATCGAGCCCTCCGCGAGCACGACATCCGCGTCCGCGCCGCGGCTGACGAGATGGGCGATCGCCGCGCGGTCCATCGCCCAGCTGTCGACATTGACCGAGGCGCGACCCGTCGCGGCGGCATGAAAGGCGGGATCGATGTAGTCGGGCCCGCTCTTGAAGCACTGCACGTTCAATCCGCGCTGGCGCCAGGCGCGCGCGAGCGCCAGCGTCAGCGTGGTCTTGCCGACACCGGAGGCCGGCGCAGAGATGACGAGGCCTGCGGCCATCACGACGCCTCCGGAAAGCGCGGCTCGGCGCCGACGGGACGATAGCGGCGATCGTAATCGACGGCGTAAAGACGGCTCTCGTCGAAATCCGCAGCGCCGAGCGTCTTGCCGACGAGGATCAGCGCCGTGCGCTCCATCTCGCCACCGACGGCGGCATCGAGGGTTGCGAGCGTCGCACGCACGATGCGTTGATCCGGCCAGCTTGCGCGCCAGACGATCGCGACCGGGCAATCTCCGCCGTAGTGCGGCGAGAGCTCGGCGACGACCTTGTCGAGCAGATGGATCGACAGATGGATCGCAAGCACAGCACCGGTCGCCGCGAATGCGGCAAGGTTCTCGCCTTCGGGCATCGCGCTGGCGCGGCCCGGCGTGCGCGTCAGCACCACGCTCTGCGCAAGGCCGGGCAGCGTCAGCTCGGCTTCCAGCGCGGCGGCGGCGGCCGAGAACGACGGCACACCCGGCGTGACCGTGTAGGGAATGCCGAGTGTGCGCAGGCGGCGGAGCTGCTCGCCCATCGCCGACCAGATCGACAGATCGCCGGAATGCAGCCGTGCGACGTCCTTGCCCTCGGCATCCGCGGCGGCGATCTCCGCGATGATCTCGTCGAGCGACAGTGGCGCGGTGTTGACGATGCGTGCACCGGACGGGCAATGCGCCAAAACGCCTTCCGGCACCAGCGAGCCGGCATAGAGGCAGACCGGACAGGCCGCGATCAAATCGCGGCCGCGCAACGTCAGCAAGTCAGGCGCCCCGGGCCCTGCGCCGATGAAATGCACGGTCATGCGCCATCTCCTTCGGCGATCGCGGCCGTCGCAGTGCGATCCTGCGAGACCACGCGCGTCGCAATCAGACGCGCGCGAGGGCCCGCGGCCGCAAGCGCTGCCGCCTCGGCGACCGAGCCGGTTCCGAATTTTTCCGCGACGAGTTTTGACTGCGTCGGCGTGTCGACATTCGCGAGCACATCCGACGGAACGGCCTTGATCGGCACGCCGCATTCGCGCGCGAGCTGCTTTAGCGCCTCCGCATCGGCCTTGTCGCTGACGGTCGCGACCGCCGCAAGACCTTCAGTGCCGCCAGCGGCCAGCAACGCCTCGCGCAGCGAAGCCAGCGTGACATCCTTTTTGAATCCGAGTCCGGCGACTTTCATCGCACCGCACT
Source organism: Bradyrhizobium genosp. SA-4 str. CB756 (assembly GCF_000473125.1). Lineage (NCBI taxonomy): Bacteria > Pseudomonadati > Pseudomonadota > Alphaproteobacteria > Hyphomicrobiales > Nitrobacteraceae > Bradyrhizobium > Bradyrhizobium genosp. SA-4. The sequence goes on from NZ_KI421499.1 coordinate 4,548,200, forward strand.
CCACTGCACAACCGCCCGGGCTGCCTCCCACGAGCGATAGCGGCCGAGCGGAGCGGCATGCGCTATCTCGACCCGCATCAGCTCGCCGCCATGGCGCTGATGCAGCTCGCCGAGCAGCGCTTCCGTCTCCAGCGTGACCGAATGTGCGACGAGCCGCGCGCCTGGCAAGAGACGGGACCAGACGGCATCGAACATCGCGGGATCGAGACCGCCGCCGATGAAGACGGCATCCGGCGGGTCTTGGCCAGCAAGAGCTTCAGGTGCCCTTCCCGTGACGACGGTGATCCGATGCGCCAATCCGAACGCCGCCGCATTGGTGCGAATGTTCGCGGCGCGATCCTCGCGCGCCTCGATCGCAATCGCCGTCCCGCCGCACAGCGCCCACTCCACCGAGATCGAGCCCGAGCCGGCGCCGATGTCCCACAGCCGCTCGCCCGGACGCGACGCCAGCGCCGAGAGCGCGAGCGCGCGCACCGGCCGCTTGGTGATCTGTCCGTCATGGACGAAGAGATCGTCTGAGAGGCCGGAGCTGCGGGGAATGCCTTGCCCGCCCCTCGCCTCAACAGCGACTGCGACCAAGTTGCCAGCGACATCGCCCGCAAAGCTGTCGGCGCGATGTTCAGCAATGCTTTCGCGCGGCCCACCGAGCGCGGCGAGCATCCAGAAGCCCGACGCGCCCCATCCGCGCTCGCTGAGCCATTTCGCGAGATCACCCGCCGCCCTCCTGTCGCGCACGAGGCAAATGATGCGCGCACCATTCGCTAGATGCGGAATGAGACGTTCGAACGGCGCTGCGTGGAGGCCGAGACAGGCAACGGCCTCGAGACGCCAGCCCAGCCGCGCAGCGGCGAGCGAGAAGGTCGACGGCGCCGAATGCGCGATCCACTCGTTGGCATCGAGCTTTTCGGCAAGACTTGCGCCGGCGCCATGCCAGAACGGATCGCCGGAGGCGAGCACCACCGTCGGCCGGCCGCGGCAGTTCAGCACGACATCCGCATCGAACGGCACCGGCCAGGGGCGGCCGCGGTGACCAACGTCTGCAAGCGCGAGATGACGCTCGCCGCCAAAAACAGTTTCCGCCTTGGCAAGCGCCTTTCGGCTTGCCTCGGGCAGCCCGGCAAGGCCATCTTCACCGATACCGATGATGGTCAGCCAGGGATCAGCCAAGGAATCAACCATGATGCGCGCCCTCATTCTGGGCGGAACTGCCGATGCGAGCCTGCTCGCCGCGACGATCGCGCGCGCGCAGATCGATGCCGTCTATTCCTATGGCGGCCGCACCCGTGCGCCCGCCGATCAGCCGCTGCCGACCCGCATCGGCGGTTTCGGCGGCGTGAGCGGGCTTGCGGACTATATCCGCGATGAAGGCATCACGCATATGATCGACGCGACGCATCCCTTCGCCGCCGAGATGAGCCGCAACGCGGTTGCGGCGTGCGCCGAGACCGGCACGCCGCTGATTGCCCTCGAACGCATGCCATGGGACAGGACGCAAGGCGACAACTGGATCGAGGTCGCGGACGTCAACGCGGCGGTCGCCGCGCTGCCCGACACGCCGGCAAACGTGTTCCTCGCCATCGGCCGCCAGCACATCGCGCCGTTCGCGAGCAAGCCGCAGCATGCCTACACGCTGCGTTTCGTCGATCCGCCCGAAGCGCCCCTGCCCTTCGCCGCGGATGTCATCGTGTCGCGCGGACCGTTCACGCTCGAGGGCGAGCTCGAGATGCTGCGCGCCCGCGGCATCGCCTGGATCGTCGCCCGCAACTCCGGCGGCGACGGCGCGCGCGCCAAGATCGACGCGGCCCGAGGGCTCGGCCTGCCCGTGATCATGATCTCCCGACCGCGGCTGCCCGAGCGGCTGCGGGTCGAGAGCGTCACTGACGTGATGCAGTGGCTCGGTCATTCGACCCGCCTCGGTGCATAGACCCAGCGGCCGACGCGGCGCGTCTGCGAATTGCCGATGATGACAAGCGTACGCATGTCGGCCATCTCAGGCGTCGCTTCGTTCAGCGCGACGGTCTCGATCTTCTCGTCAGCCGAGCTGATCGCACGCGCGAAGATGACTAAGCGGTCGCTACAACCAGCTTCCTTCAACACCGCAAGCGCACGGCCAAATCCCTCCGGTCGGCTCACTGAACGCGGATTGTACATCGCAATCGAAAAGTCGGCCTCGGCGGCGAGCCGCAGGCGTTTCTCGATCACCGCCCAGGGCTTGAGATTGTCGGAGAGATTGATCGCGCAGAAATCATGGCCGAGCGGCGCGCCGGCGCGCGCGGCCGCCGCCAGCATCGCGGTGATGCCGGGCAACACGCGGATCGGCAGTTTTTGATATTGCGGCGCCTGCTCCAGCGCCTCGAACACCGCTGAGGCCATCGCAAAAACGCCGGGATCGCCAGAGGATACGACGACGACCTGCCCGCCTTCAGCCGCGAGCCGCAGGGCTTCGCGCGCGCGCTGCAGCTCTTCGCGATTATCCGACGGATGCAGGGTCAGCCCCGGCCGCGGCGGCACGCGCGAGACATAAGGCGCATAGCCAAGAATATCGGTCGCCGCTGCGAGCGCCGCGGAGACCTCGGGCGTCACCAGAGCATCGCTGCCCGGCCCGAGGCCTGCGATGGTCAGTGTGCCCGTCATTCGGCGGCGTCCAGATGCCGGCCCTTGCCATGCACGAGCACGATCGCAAAGTAAGGACAATCGGCGGCATCGATCTCCGAGAGCCGCGCCACGCGCTCACCGGGCATGGTGCCGCGCTCGACCAGCCAGGCATCATCGAGCCGCCCAGCGGTTGCGAGCGCGCGGCGCACCTTTGCGATGTTGCGCCCGGTCTTCATGATCACGAGCGCATCGGAATCGCGCATGCGGCGTTCGAGCTCGTCCTCGGGAAGCGTCCCCATGAGCACCGTCGTCACGTCGTCGCCGAGCGCGATCGACTGCCCGACGCCATTCCAGCAGCCGACCATGCCGGGAATGCCGGCGATCACCTCGATCTCGACGCGGCCCTGCAGGCGCGTGTGCAGATGCATGAAGGAGCCGTAGAAGTAGGGATCGCCCTCGCAGAGCACGACGACATCGACCGCGCGGGCAAGCCGCGCCAGGCGCTCGGCCCATTCGTCGTAGAAGCCGGCGAGAAGTTGCACGTACTCCGGACTGTCGAACGCAATTTCTGTCGTGACCGGATATTCCATGGGATATTCGGTGACCTCGGCCGCCAGCATGCCCTCGACGATGCGGCGCGCCTGGCCGGGCCTGCCCTTCTTGCGGAAATAGGCGACGTGCTTTGCGCCGCGCACCATGCGATCGGCGCGCACGCTCATCAGGTCTGGATCGCCGGGGCCGAGACCGCAGCAGATGATGCGACCCATGGCTATTCGCTCCGGCTCGCCAGCGCGTTCACGGCGGCCACCGTGATCGCGGAGCCGCCGAGGCGGCCCTCGACCGTCAATGCCGGCACCGGCGGATCGGCCATCAGCGCCGCCTTGGATTCGGCGGCGCCGACGAAGCCGACGGGGCAACCGATGATCGCCGCCGGCCGCGGACAGTTTTGGTCCTCCAGCATGTTGAGGAGGTGAAACAGCGCGGTCGGTGCGTTGCCGATCGCGACGATTGAGCCACCCAAATGCGGCCGCCACAACTCCAGCGCCGCAGCCGAGCGCGTGTTGCGCATGGACTGCGCCAGCGCCGGAACGGCCTCGTCGCCGAGCGTGCAGATCACGGCATTGGCCGCAGGAAGTCTGGCACGCGTGATTCCTTCCGAGACCATGCGCGCATCGCACAGGATCGGGGCGCCCTTCTGCAAGGCGGCGCGCGCAGCGGTTGCCATACCGGGCGTGAAACGGATATGTGCTTCCAGCCCGACCATGCCGGCGGCGTGGATCATCCGCACCACGACCTGCTCTTCATCGGGCGTGAACCGCGCAAGATCGGCCTCGGCGCGGATGGTCGCAAAGGATTGCCGGTAGATCGCCGCGCCGTCGGTTTCATAGGTGTGCGGCATCAGTGTCCTCCGACCAGGATGGAGGGATCGCTGACGATGTCGGCACAGTTCAGGCCGCGCAGGACCGGCTCGTCCCGGGTCGAGCCGTTCCGCACGAGATCGAAACCGGCGCTGGTCGCAACCAGCGTCACCGCCGAGGCTCCGGAGCGAGCGCAGCCCTTGGCGCATCCGGAGACGTGGAGCTTCGTGTCGAGGGCAATGCGCGGCGCCAGCGCGGCCGCCAGCGCGCGCGTGTCGGCATGCGCCTCGCGGCAGCGCGGCGCACCGCTACAGGCGATCACGCGCAGCGCCGGATCGTGAGGCTCCGTGATGAGACCCGCGCCGTTCGGCATCTCGCGTTTGCCCTCGCTCAAAACCATCCGCCACGGTGTCATGCGCAGCGCGTGACCGCAGCCGGAAAACTGATGCAGCGTCGTGTGCAGCATCTGCCCGAACGCGACGCCGACGAGCGCTCCTTGCGGATAATGCCCGGGCCGCGATGCCGGCATCACGGGCGCAGGCTCGGTCTCGCCGCGCAAGGCCGCGGGCAATGCCGCGCCGGCCGCGATGTGGGCCGCCATGCGCCCTCGCCCGCCCTTCGTGCCACCGGAGGCGACGAACCAGCCTGCGAGCGCGAGCGCCGTGCTCACGGCCTCTCCGCGCGCGACCGAGTGGCCGAACCTTGCGCCATCAGCCCGCACCAGCAGACGGCCGCCGCGATCGCGTTCGATCCGCACGTCGGCGGAATCGCCGGCGAGCACGCGCGACTTGCCGTCGTCGATGGCGAAGCCGAATTTGGTGGGAAGGTCGAGCGCGCTGTCGGCGAGCGCTTCTTCAAGCTCCGCAGCGAGCGCCTGCGTCTCGTCACCGACAGTCCAGAACGGCGTCACCAGGATGTTGCGGCGAGCTTCGATGTCGGTATCTGGATCGAGCAATTGCAGCTGCGCAAGGCCGTCGATCAGCGGCCGATGGGTCTCCTCGCTCACGCCCCTGATCTGGAGGTTGGCGCGGCTGGTCACATCGATGAGGCCGTTGCCGTGGCGCTCGGCGAGCTCGGCGAGCCCGGCGATCTGGTTTGCCTCAAGCCGTCCGCCGAACGGACGCACGCGGACCACCAGCCCGTCGCCCGATTGCATCGGGCGCAGCGCGCCGGGACACCAGCCCTTGACCATCGACGCGCTCATGATGCCTCCTTCAGCGCAGCCGCGATCGAATTGCGGCGCGTTCGCCAGAGGGAGGCCTCATGCAGGCGCGCGAAGCAGGTCTCCATCGCGGCCAGCGCCGCCGGATTCTCGTGCGCCATGAAGGCGCGGATGTCGGCATCGCCGAGCGTCGCGTCGTAATACAGATCGAACAGATGCGGCGGCACGGCCCCGGCCAGATGCGCGAATGCAGCCATGTGCTCGAGTGTCGCCGTGATCTCGGCGGCCCCGCGAAAACCGTGACGCATCATGCCGGCGATCCAGGCCGGATTGGCCGCGCGTGCGCGAACCACGCGCGAGATCTCCTCCGTCAGCGTGCGCGCATGCGGCTGCTCGGGGCGCGTCGTGTCGAGATGATAGAGCGATGGCCCGGCCGCGCCGAGATGGGCCGCGGCCGCCGCAACGCCGGCTTCGTGCGCGGCATAGTCGGCAGCGAGCAGCAGATCGGTCTCCGGCAAATCCTGGACGTGGACGAAGGCATCGGCCGATGCGAGCCGCTGCTCGATGCCGGCGCGATCGGGCTTGATCGCGCCATCGGCGGAGAAGGCCCAGGACGAGGCTGACAGCCAGGCTTCGCCGGCGGCGTCGCGCGTATCTGCCGTAAAGGCATCGGGGATCGCTGAGAGGCCGACGCCGTATTGTCCGGGCCGCGGCGCGAACACGCGCGAGGCGCGGTGGCGGTACGGATTCTCGTCGCCCTCCTCCTCGCGCGTTGCGAGCGCCTCGGATGCTGCCTCGAACAATTGCGCAAGGCCGGAGAAGACATCGCGGAACAGCCCCGACACACGCAGCGTGACGTCGATGCGGGGCCGTCCAAGCTCGGCCGGCGCGATGATGTCGTAGCCGGTGACGCGGCCGGAGGCGTGATCCCAGCGCGGTGCGAGGCCGGCCAGATGCAGCGCCATCGCGAACTCTTCGCCGGCAGTGCGCATCGTCGCCGAGCCCCAGAGGTCGACCACGAGGCCCTTCGGCCAGTCGCCGTGATCCTGCAAATGGCGACGAAGCAGCTCTTCGGCGAGCTTGACCCCCTGCGCATGTGCCGACGGCGTCGGCACGGCGCGCGGATCGACGGCAAAGAGATTGCGTCCCGTCGGCAACACGTCCCGCCGTCCACGATAGGGCGAGCCCGACGGCCCCGGCGCGACGCGCTGCCCTGCGAGCGCGGCACGCAGCGCATCCCGCTCCGCCTCGCCGCAGGCGCCGCGGCCGAACACGTGCAGGCCGTCGCCGAACTGGCTTTCCTTGAGATCGCAGACGAAGCGGTCGATGCGCGGAATGGCTTCGGCCGGCGCGGCCGACGCATCGAGACCGAGATCGTCTTCGAGGCCCGCTGCACGGGCCTCGTCGCGGATCGCCGCGATCAGGCGCTGGCGGCGCGCGGGATCGAGACCATCGGCGGTCGAATATTCGTCGAGCAGGCGTTCGAGCCGGCGCAAACCCTCCGGCACCGTGGATTGCTCGAGCGGCGGCGGCAGATGGCCGATGGTGACGGCACCGATCCGCCGCTTGGCCTGCGCAGCCTCGCCGGGATCGTTGACGATGAAGGGATAGATGACGGGGAGATCGCCGATCAGCGCTTCCGGCCAGCACCCCGACGACAGCGCCACGGATTTCCCCGGCAACCATTCCAGCGTCCCGTGCGCCCCCATGTGCACGACGGCATCAATGCCCTGCTCGCGGAGCCAGAGATAGAACGCGACATAGCCGTGGCGCGGCGTGCGGGCGAGATCGTGATAGTCGGAATCGCGCGTGATGGCGTCGCCACGCTCCGGCTGAACGGCGATGATTGACTGGCCGCAAGCGGTGGCCGCGAAGCGGAACGCACCGCTGCCGCAGCTTGGATCGGTCTCCAGCCCGCCCCAGGCTTGCGCGAGATCATCCCGCAGGGATTGCGGGAGGTGTAAGAGTGACGCGCGGTAATCGGCGACGCTCCAGCTCAGATGCTGCTTCAGCAGCGTCTCGCCGAGCGCATGGACCGGCGCGACATCGAAGCCGGCCTTTGCAAGGTCAGACACCAATGCCTCGACCGAAGCCAGCGCATCGAGCCCAACCGCATGCGCGATCTGGTGCGGCCGGCCCGGATAGTTCGAAAGCACGATCGCGACGCGCTTCCCGGCAGCCGGCTTTTCCGCAAGGCGCCACCAGGCTGCAACGCGCGCGGCGACGGCCGTCACGCGCTCCTCATCCGGCCGATGCGCCAGATGCGAAAATTGCAAATCGGGATCGCGCTCCGCCGCCGACTTGAAGCTCACGACGCCCGCGAACACGCGGCCGTCGACCTCGGGCAGCACCACGTGCATCGCGAGATCGCCGGGCGACAGACCGCGCAACGATTCCGCCCAGTCCTCGCGCCGTGCCGACGAGAGCGCGACCTGGAAGACGGGACATGACGCAGCATCGAACGGCGTCGTGCCATCTTCGCCCAGCGCAGAAAACGCCGTCGCATTGACGATCGCGGCCGGAGGGTTCTTCGCAAGATAGTCCCGCAGCCAGCCCGCGACGCCCGGGCCCTTTAGGGAGGTGACGAACACGCCATACGCCGCAAAACCCTTCTCGCGCAGCGCAGCGATCAGGGCATCGACCGGGCCGGTGTCAGCGGCAGTGAGATAAGAGCGATAGAAGGTCACCAGCGCGAGCGGCCTGCCTTCACCCGGCGCCGGCGCGGCGATGACACCACGCGCGGGATCATAAAAGCCCATCTCGGGCACGGTCATCTCGCCGACGACCGGACCGGCATAAAGGCCCGAAGCCAGCGCAAGCTGAGCAATCGCGGCCTGAGCGGCAACGGGGCCACCGGTGTCGCAAAGCACCTTGAGCCGCCGCAGCGTCGAGACCGGCAGGGTCGAGTAAGCATCGAGCCGCGTGTCGTCGCGGCCGTCGGCCGGCAGCACGGCCAGCACGATGTTACGATCTTTGGCGAGCTGCTGGAGCGCCGCAAGGCCATAGGGCCAATAAGATTCTCCGCCGATCAGACGCACCAGGATGCCGCGCGCCTGCGACAGCGTGCGCTCGATATAGGTGTCGACCGAGAGCGGATGACGCAGCTCCGCGAGATTGGCGAGCCGCAGCGACGGCAGGCTGCTACGGCCGCGCCGCCAGCCCGCCGCGAATGCGGCAAGGTCGGAATCCGAGTACGAGAGCACCACGAGATCGGCCGGGTCCTGGCCGATGTCTCTTGGCGTCGCGGTCTCCTCGAGACCCCGGCTCTCGCGGAAGACGACGTGCATCAGACTCCCAATCCCGCCTTGATCGCGGCCTCATCGATATCGCCATGCTCGCCGATCACGACGAGCTTCGACTGCCTGAGACCCGCGCCCCAGGGCTTGTCGAACTGGTGGCGCACGCGCTCGCCGACGGCCTGAAGCAGCAGGCGCATCGGCTTGCCCGCGACCGCGATGTAGCCCTTGGCACGCAGCACGTTCTGCTCGCGCGCCAGCCTCTGCACCGACGCAACCAGCGTATCGACATCCGCAACCTCCGGAAGATCGATCACGACGGAGGCGAAATCATCGTGCTCGTGCTCCTCCTCGCCATCGTGATGCGACGGGCGCGCGGCAAGATCGTTCTCGGCGGCGGCGCCGAGCCCGAGAATGACGCGCGCGTCGATCGCACCGTCGGTGACGGGCAGCATCGGCACGCGGCGCGGCATCTCGGCGGCGATCGCGGCCTTGGCGGCTTCAATGCCGGCGCTGCCGGCGAGATCGGCCTTGGTCAGCAGCACGATATCTGCGCAGGCGATCTGGTCCTCGAACACCTCCGAGAGCGGCGTCTCGTGATCGAGATTTTCGTCCGCGGCGCGCTGCGCTTCGACAGCCGCCGGGTCCGGCGCGAAGCGACCGGCGGCAACCGCCTCGGCATCGGCGAGCGCGATCACGCCGTCGACGGTGATGCGCGAGCGGATCTCCGGCCAGTCGAATGCTTTCAGCAGCGGTTTTGGCAGCGCCAGGCCCGAGGTCTCGATCAGGATGTGATCGGGCCGCACCGGGCGCGCCAGCAACTGCTCCATGGTCGGAATGAAATCGTCGGCAACGGTGCAGCAGATGCAGCCATTGGCGAGCTCGACGATATTCTCCTCCGGGCAGTTGGCATCGGCGCAGGATTTCAGGATCTCGCCGTCGACGCCCTCGCTGCCGAACTCGTTGACCAGCACGGCGAGCTTCTTGCCATTGGCATTGCTGAGCAGATGCTGGATCAGCGTCGTCTTGCCGGAGCCGAGAAAGCCCGTGACCACCGTGACAGGGACTTTTGCGAGCGAGTTCATTCGGCGGCCTCCGGCAACACGGCAATGGGGGGAATGCGGGCAAGCGACTGCTTGCGGAAGATTTCGGGCCGGCTGCGCCACGGCACGAGGCCGTCGGGCGCGGCCGCATAGGCCGCGGCGCCCGCGACCACGTCCTGCGCGTTCGCATCCGACAGGCGGCCATAGACATAGGACCAGCGGCCGGGCGCGCTGAGCGCGACCGAGCAGCCCTGGCTGCATGCAGACAGGCATTCGACGGGAACCACGTTGACGCCCTCGGGCACGCCGGCCTCGAGGATCGCGCCATGCAGGCGCTTGCCGGGTGTGGTCTCGCCTTCGCCAAGCGTCTGGCCAGCGCGGCAGGTGATGCAGACGTGAAGTGTGACGGTCATCGCCTCTTCCAGAATAAACAGCGGGAGGCGAAGAGGCACACGGACCATTCTCGTGAAGGCCCGTTTCCCCGTCGCGGAACACCCCGTCCGCCGGTCCAAAACTCGTCCGCGCTGGCAGGTCTCCCGGCTTGCGGAGCAGGGTTTTGGCCCTTCGATCCCCGCCTTCCCGATCCCCTAGGGGATCAGTGGCTTCGGGCATCTCTCCGGTCACGGTCGCGGGGGCGGCTGCATTTTGGACCCAAATCTTGCCGATTCGGACCCTATCGCATTCCCTCTTCGCCTGTCATAGGACAGGAACCAGTGCCGGGCCACCATTTGCCCCCGGCCGCCTCTTGTCAAGCCGAAGGACCGGGACCGATGACGCCAGAACCGGATACCCAAACCACTGAGGAAACCGACGCCCGCCACGCCCAGAAAATGGCGAAGAAGAAGGCCGCCCGCGACAAGATCATGGCGACCAAGAGCGGCGAAAAGGGCCTGATCATCGTCCACACCGGCGCCGGCAAGGGCAAGTCGTCCTCGGCCTTCGGCATGATCGTCCGCTGCGTCGCCCATGGCTTCCCCTGCGCTGTCGTGCAGTTCATCAAGGGTGCCTGGGATACTGGCGAGCGGCGTCTGCTCACGGGCCATTTCGGCGAGCTCTGCCAGTTCCATGCCATGGGCGAAGGCTTCACCTGGGAAACGCAGGACCGCGCCCGCGACATTGCCGCCGCCCGCGCCGGCTGGGAGAAGGCCAAGGAGCTGATCCTCGATTCGAACCTGCGCATGGTCGTGCTCGACGAGATCAACATCGCGCTGCGCTACGACTATCTCGACATCGCCGAGGTCGTCGACTTCCTGACCTCGAAGCCGCCGATGACGCACGTCGTGCTCACCGGGCGCAACGCGAAGGACGAGCTGATCGAGATCGCCGATCTCGTCACCGAGATGACGCTGGTCAAGCATCCCTTCCGCTCCGGCATCAAGGCGCAAGCCGGCGTCGAGTTCTGAGCGCGATGGCACGCGCACTGATGATCCAGGGGGCCGGCTCGGACGTGGGCAAGTCGCTCATCGTGGCCGGCCTCGCGCGCGCCTTCACACGGCGGGCCTTGCGCGTACTTCCCTTCAAGCCGCAGAACATGTCGAACAATGCGGCCGTCACCGTCGATGGCGGCGAGATCGGGCGTGCGCAGGCGCTTCAAGCGCTCGCGGCGGGCGTCGAGCCGCACACCGACATGAACCCGGTGCTGCTGAAGCCCGAGACCGATGTCGGCGCGCAAATCGTCGTGCATGGAAAACGCATCGCCACCGCGCGGGCGCGCGAATACGCCGCGATGAAGCCCTCGCTGATGGGCGCGGTGCTGGAGAGCTTTGAGCGGTTGAAGGCGCGCGCTGATCTGGTGCTGGTCGAAGGCGCGGGCAGTCCGGCCGAGGTGAATCTGCGCAAGGCCGACATCGCCAATATGGGCTTTGCGCGCAAGGCCGACGTGCCGGTCGTGCTCGTTGGCGACATCGATCGCGGCGGCGTCATCGCCCAGCTCGTCGGCATCAGGACGGTGATCGACCCCGACGATGCCGCGATGATCCAGGGCTTTGTCATCAACAAGTTCCGCGGCGATCCCACGCTGTTTGACGACGGCTACAGGCTGATCGAAGAGAAGACTGCGTGGCGCGGCCTCGGCGTGCTGCCCTGGTTCGCCCGCGCGGGCGAACTGCCGGCCGAGGACGCGCTGGGCCTCAGTGATGCGCGCAAGCCCGGCCAATGCAAGATCGCGTGCCTCGCGCTGTCGCGCATCGCCAATTTCGACGATCTCGATCCACTCAAGCTCGAGCCAGGCGTCGATCTCCTGATGGTGCGCCCCGGCGAAGCGATCCCCGGCGACGTCAGACTGGTCATCATCCCCGGCTCAAAGTCCACCCGTGGCGATCTCGCGTTCCTGCGCGCGCAGGGCTGGGACATCGATCTGCTCGCGCATCACCGCCGTGGCGGCCACGTGCTCGGCCTATGCGGCGGCTATCAGATGCTCGGACGCAGCGTTGCCGACCCCGATGGCATTGAAGGCCCGGCAGGTGATACGCCGGGGCTCGGGCTTCTCGATGTTGAGACGGTGATGAGCCCGCAGAAGACGTTGACGCGCGTCGCAGCCGTCCACGCCACGACCGACCAGTTGATCGAAGCCTACGAAATCCACATCGGCCGCACCGACGGGCCCGATCGTGCCCGACCGTTCGCAAAGCTGAACGGCGAGCCGGAAGGCGCGATCTCCAGGGATGGCCGCGTGCAGGGCAGCTATCTGCACGGCCTGTTCACGTCGGATGATTTCCGCAAGGCGTTTTTGGCGAAGCTCGACATCCCCGCGGGCAACGAGCCCTATCATGCCCGGGTCGAAAGCGCGCTTGACGCCCTCGCCGATCACATCGAAAAACATCTCGATGTCGAGGGCCTGCTCGCGCTAGCGCGCTAGGGCATCGGCGAGGCGCGTCCATTCGGCCTCAACGCCGGGAAGCCCGAGCCGCAGCCATGCCGGTTTTTGCGCGAACACGCGCGACCAGATCTGGCGACGTGCAAGCTTCTCCTGCGCGGCGAGCGCGTCTGACGTCTCGTAGAGACGAAACAACGATGCACCGCCGATGAGCCGCCAGCCCTGTCCTAGCGCTATCTCGTCGAGGCGAACACAATCACGCCCAAGCCGCGCCGATGTCGCCTCCGCCCAGGCATCGTCGCGCAATGCGCGGCCGCCAATCGCAATCGCTGCGCCAGAGATAGGCCAAGGGCCCGACATCGCCGCCAGCTTTGCAATGTCAGCGGCGTTGCCGATCGTGAAGCCGAGCCGCAGGCCGGCAAGGCCGTAGAACTTCCCGAAGGAACGCAGGATCAGCAGCCCAGGGCGATCCGCTTCCGGCGCCAGCGACAGATGCGGAACGGCGTCGACAAAGCTCTCATCCACGATGAGACGGCCGACGCGCGGCAGCAACGCCAGCAGATCCTTTGGTGCGAAGGTCCGGCCATCGGGATTGTTGGGATTGACCACGATGGCGAGGTCCGCGCCGGCCAGCGCATCGAGCTCGCCGACTTCGTGGACGTCCCAACCCGCAGCCGACAGCACTCCCGCATATTCATTGTACGTAGGCGCGAGGATGCGGGCGCAGCCGGGCGCGCCAAGTTGCGGCAGCAGTTGGATGGCGGCTTGCGCTCCGCCCACCGCGACGAGCGGTGCACTCGTACGGTAGGCGTGCCGCGCCGCCTGATGCAATGCCTCGATCTCGGCCCGCGACGGCAGCGCGCTCCACGCGCGCGCGCTCACCTCGCCCACCGGATAAGGCAGCCGGTTGATCCCGGTCGACAGATCGATCCAGTCCTCCGCGCGGCCGCCAAACCGCTGCTGGGCCAGATCGAGATTTCCACCGTGCTCGCGCATGCTCTGTTCTTTCACGCGAAGGCGAGGATCGCAAGCAGACCGGCGAGGAGCAGCATGGCGCGGCGGTAGACATTCAGTCCCTCGCCGATGTCGGCGGGATGCGGATCGCGCGCGCCTTCGTTCAGCCAGGGCTCGTTCGTGACGCTGCCATGATAGATGCGGGGACCGCTGAGCCGCACGCCGAGCGCACCGGCCATCGCCGCTTCCGGCCAGCCGGCGTTGGGAGAACGGTGACGGCGCGCATCGCGCGTCATGCACGCCAGCGCCAGGGATCGGCGCGGTGCCAGCAGCACGAACAAGAAGCCGGTCAGGCGTGCCGGAATGAAGTTCGCGACATCGTCGATGCGCGCCGCGGCCCAGCCGAAAGCCTCGTGCCGTTCGCTGCGATGACCGATCATGGAGTCCAGGGTATTGATCGCCTTGTAACCCAAGATGCCGGGCAGGCCGAACAGCGCGCCCCAGAACACCGGCGCGACGATGCCGTCGGACGCATTTTCCGCAAGACTCTCGATCGCCGCGCGCGCGATGCCGGCTTCATCGAGGGCGGCGGGATCGCGGCCGACGATGCGCGAGACCGCGTCGCGCGCAGCCGCGATGTCACCGGCCCGTAGCGGCTGCGCGACGGCGGCGACGTGATCATGCAACGAACGCAAAGCGACCAGCGGCCAGGCGAGGACGCCGACCAGCACGATCTGGATCCAGCCCCAGGGAAGCATTGACTGTAGCAAGGACTGAAGCACCCAGCCGACCGCGACGGAGAGCGCGATCACCACGAGCGCGCCGGCAATACCTGCAGCGCGGCGGAGCGCCGGCGGATCGGAATCGCGATTCCAGGCGGCGTCGATGGCGCCGATCAGCCGGCCCAGCCAGGTCACGGGATGGCCGATCCGGGCGAACAGCCATGACGGCCAGCCCGAGAGGGCATCCACCGCCATCGCCACCACCATCGCACCTGCAAAGCCCACGCCCACCTCCTGTCCCGCCCCTGTTGCGCAAAGCGAGGGGCGAGCGCAAGCCCTGCCCGCCTGATTTCGGCTTTGTCTTTGGCCGCGTTTGGTGGTTAGTCAGGCCCACAGGAGACCTTCATGGCCGTCATCTTGATCACGGGCGGAGCGCGATCGGGCAAGAGCAAGCGTGCGGAAATGCGCACGCGCGCCTTCCCCGGGCAGCCCGTTTATGTCGCGACGGCCGAGGCCCTCGATGCGGAAATGGAGACGCGTATCGCCAAGCATCGCGCGCGGCGCGGAACTGACTGGCTCGAACGCGAGGTGCCGCTCGATCTCGTGCCCGCACTGGTCGCAACCGATGGCGACGGCGCACGACTGGTGGATTGCCTGACGCTGTGGCTCTCCAACCTGATGCATGCAGAGCGCGACTGGGAGCGTGAAGTGAGAGAGCTCGCCAGCGCCCTGCCCCGCCTGAAAAGCCCCGCCGTCTTCGTCACCAACGAGGTCGGCCTCGGCATCGTGCCCGACAATGCGCTGGCGCGCAGCTATCGCGACGCCGCCGGGATCATGAACCAGACCATCGCCGCCGTCGCCGACGAGGTCGAGTTCGTGGTCGCCGGCCTGCCGATGAAACTGAAATGATGCCGCGCGCCGAATTTTTGAAAGACATCATCGCCGATCTCAGGATGGCGGCGTCGTTCGTCACGATCCTCCCCGTGGCATCGTCAAAGCCTGCAGCCGACGGCGCCGTCGCGCGCGCGACCTGGGCGCTCCCCGTCGCCGGACTGCTGGTCGGCCTTGCCGGCGCGTTGGTCTACAAAATCGCCATCCGCGTCGGACTGACGCCGAACCTCGCCGCGCTGCTCGCGCTGGCTGCGACCACCCTGATCACCGGTGCGCTGCACGAGGACGGACTTGCCGATACCGCTGACGGGCTCGGTGGCGGCCGCACCCGCGAGCGCAAGCTCGAGATCATGCGCGACAGCCGGATCGGCACCTATGGTGTCTGCGCGCTCATCCTGTCGTTCGGCCTGCGCTGGAGCGCGCTCGCGGCGATCGCCAGTCCCGCGGCCGTCACGCTCGCGCTGTGCGCCGCGCATGCGGCGGCGCGCGCGGGCGTACCGGCCTTCATGTCACTGGTCCCGCCGGCAAGGCCGGACGGATTGTCGGCCAGCGCGGGAGTACCGCCGGGACGGAGCGTCGCCATCGCCTTTGCGGTTGGAACGCTCGCACTCGCCCTGGCGTTGGGGCCGGGCAAGGCGCTGGTCGGCCTGATCCTGCTCTCGCTCGCCGGGCTGCTGCTGGCGCGGCTTGCAATCCGCCAGATCGGCGGGCAGACCGGCGACATTCTCGGCGCATTCGAGCAGATCGGCGAGATCCTGATCCTGCTGGTCGCCGCGGCCTTTCAGATCGGACGCTGAGCCGATGGTCGAGTTCGATGACACCTTCCGCCGGCAATTGCACGAGCTGTTCGTGTGGCGCCGCGATGTGCGCCGCTTTCGCACCGATCCGCTGCCGGACGGCGCCATCGACCGCCTGATCGAGACCGCCTGCCTCTCGCCTTCGGTCGGGCTCAGCCAGCCCTGGCGCTTCGTCATCGTCGACGATGCCGCTCGCCGCCGCGCCGTGATCGACGACTTCAAATCATGCAACGCCGATGCGCTCGGTGCCTATGCCGGCGAACGCGCCGCGCGCTACGCCACGCTCAAACTGTCGGGGCTCGAGCAGGCGCCGGGCCACCTCGCCGTGTTCGCCGACAAGGCCAGCGACATCGGCCACGGCCTCGGCCGCGCCACCATGCCCGAGACGACGGAATATTCCGTCGTCGCCGCGATCACCGCGATGTGGCTCGCCGCGCGCGCGGAAGGTATCGGCCTTGGCTGGGTGTCGATCCTGAATCCTGCACGAATTCACACCATTCTCGACGTGCCTGATACCTGGAAGTTCATCGCCTATCTCTGCGTCGGCTATCCCGAGGCTGAATGCGACCGGCCGGAGCTGGAGCGGGCGAAATGGGAGCACCGGCGGGGAGCGGGCGAATTCACGCTGCGGCGTTGAAGGCTGGTTCTTGCAGAACCCGAAACAGACGACTCCCTGGCCGCGTAGGCTTACGGTATCGGGCTGCCAAAGGCTGCGAATGAGCGTTCATAAGCGTAGTTTTTCATCAATTGTGGTTGCTAGCCTTTCGGGATATGCACAGCGTCAGGAACAATTTTTGCGAAACATTTCATGATTGAGCGGCCCGCTCCTGCCCGCGCTGCGCCGGCGGTCGCCCGCCGCGATTTCCTTCGCCTCGCCGGCGCAACTGCCGCGGGCTTCTTCGCGCTCGGCGCAATGCCGGATCGCATGCGCATCGTCGCCTCGCTGACTGCATTGTCACTCGACGACGAGCTGACGAGACGCAGCATGACCGAAGCTGCGACCACCCGGCTTGGCGGCCTCATTGCAGGCCTGCGGCAACGCGGCTGGGTCGAAGGGGTCAATTTCCGCCTGGAGCTGCGCTCGAGCTTCGGCGGAGCCGACAAGTTGAAGAGCGCCATCCAGGAGATCATCGATCTCAAGCCCGACGTCATCCTGACCGGCTCGACGGGTGAGACCGCGGCCGTCCTCGCGGCCACCAGGACGATCCCGATCGTGTTCGCGACCTCCAACGATCCCGTCGGCAACGGCTTCGTCGAGAGCCTCGCCCATCCCGGCGGCAACGTCACCGGCTTCACCAGCAGCACGCCCGAGATGGGCGGCAAATGGCTTCAGCTCATCAAGGAGGCCGTGCCCGACATCGCGCGTGTCGGCGTGCTGTACAATCCGGCGACGACGCCGCGCGCCGGGCGCTACTATCTCGACTCGCTCGAGGCGGAGGCCGTGACATGCGGGGTCGGCGTGGTCCTCGTCCCCGTCGGCAAGGCCGCGGAGATCGAGGGCGCGATCGGCCGCTTTTCCGAGCCGCCCAAGGCCGCGATGATCTCGCTCGTCGACAGCTTCCTGGTGGTGAACCGCCAGGCGATCGTCGCAGCAACGGCAAAATATCGCGTCCCGATGATCTATCCGTTTCACTACTTCATGGACGCGGGCGGACTGATGAGCTACGGCCCGACGCTCGAGGTGCGCTCGGCCGACTATGTCGATCTCATCCTGCGCGGCACCAAGGCAGGCGACCTGCCGGTGCAATCGCCGCGCAAATACGAGCTCCTGATCAACCGCAGCGTTGCCAACGCGCTCGGATTGAGGATTCCATTCACGCTGCTGGCGCGCGCCGACGAGATCCGCGAGTGAACGAAGAGGTCGACCAGGGACATTTGCGGACGCCACCCGGCCGGCTGTTCCGCAAATATCTCGTCTCGATCGTCGCCCTCGCCTTCGCCGCGCTCGCCATCAACACCGGCTTCGACGTCTGGTTCTCCTATCGCGAGCAGAAGCAGCTTCTCGCCGCGATCCAGCGCGAGCAGGCCGCAAGCGCGGCGATCCAGATCGGCCAGTTCATCGGCCAGATCGAGAACCAGATCAGATGGCTCTCGCGCCTGCCGCCGGAGCTGTCGACCAACGAAGACGATCGCCTCAACGCCATCCGCCTGCTGCGCCTCTCGCCCGCGATCGCGGAGATCACCGAGCTCGACGCGCAGGGCCGCGAGCAGGTGCGCGTGTCGCGCCGCATCGCCGACAGGATCGGCAGCAAGGCCGATCTCTCGACGTCGCCGGCCTTCCGCGGCGCCAATGAAAGCCGGGCCTATTACGGGCCCGTCTACTTCTTCGGCGACACCGAGCCGTTCATGACGATTGCGACGCGCGGCACCGGCCGCTCCCCCAATGTGGTCGTCGCCGAGGTCAATCTGCGCTTCATCTGGGACCTGGTCGCCGGGATCAGGGTCGGCAACACCGGCAAGGCCTATGTGGTCGACCGCGAGGGCGTCTTGATCGCGCATCCCGATCTGTGGCCGGCGCTGCAACGCAGCGATCTCTCCGGGCATGCGGACGTGCGCACCGCGCTCGACGGCGTCGGGCCGCCCTCGGGTGGCCTGGTCAAGGAGGACCTGTCGGGCCAGCGCGTGCTGTCGACCTATGCGACGGTCCCCTCGCTCGGATGGCTGGTGTTCGTCGAGCTGCCGCTCAGCGAGGCCTATGCGCCGATCTATGCATCGATCGGCCGGTCGACCTTTCTCCTTGTCATTCTGCTCGCCGGTGCGGTGCTGGTCTCACTCTTCCTCAGCCGGCGCATGACCGTGCCGATCCAGATCCTGACGCAGGGCGCACGCCGGATCGGCAGCGGCGATCTCGGCCTGCGGCTTGCGATCAAGACCGGCGACGAGCTGGAAGCGCTCGGCGACCAGTTCAACCGCATGGCCGCGCATTTGCGCGAATCCTATGCGACGCTGGAGCGCAAGGTGATCGAGCGCACCTCCGAGCTGGAGAAGGCGCGCGATCAGGCCCTTGCCGAGCACGATGCCGCCGAGCGCGCGCGCAGCGCGGCGGTGGCGGCCAACGAGACCAAGTCGCGCTTCCTCGCCGTCGTCAGCCACGAGCTGCGCACGCCGCTCAATGGCGTCATGGGCGTGCTGCAACTGCTCGACGACGGCAGCCTCAGCGAAGCGCAGCGCCGCCAGCTCGCGACCGCGGCCGCATCGGGCGAAACGCTGATCGCGCTGGTCGATGCCATCCTGGAATATGCGCGTCTGGAGGCCAGCACCGAGGCGTTGGAGACGCGCGACTTCCGGCTCGACCAGCTCGTCGAGACCGCCGCCGATCTGATGCGCCCGCAGGCCTTCGGCAAGGGCCTCGCCTTCGATCTCGCCTGTGAGGCAACGGCCGATATCTCGGTGCACGGCGATCCCGTCCGGCTCAACCGCATCCTGCTCAACCTGATCGGCAACGCGATCAAGTTCACCCCGCACGGCGGGATCGCCGTGAGGGCAGAAGCCGAGCAGCACGACAATCATGTGCTGCTGCGCGTCACGGTCCGCGATACCGGCATCGGCATCGCCCCTGACATGCACGAGCGGATCTTCGAGGACTTCGTGCAGGCCGACGACAGCATCGCGCGCAGGTTCGGCGGCACCGGCCTCGGCCTTGCGATCGCCCGGCGCCTCACACGCCTGATGCGCGGCGAGCTGACGGTGACGAGCACGCCGGGCGAAGGCAGCACGTTCACGCTCGAAGTGCCGCTCGGCCGCGCCGCGAGCGGCGTCGCGCAAGGTGCAATTCCGCCGCCGTCGCGGCAGCTCAGCGTGCTGCTGGTGGACGACGATCCCGTCAATCGCGAGGTCGGCGAAGCCATCCTGAAACGGCTCGGCCACCGCCCCACCCTCGCCGGCAACGGCGCCTCGGCCATCGCCCTCGCGCGCGATCAGGCCTTCGACGTGATTCTGATGGACCTGCACATGCCCGACATGGATGGCGTGGAAGCGGCATCAAAGATCGGCAAGCTGGCCTTGCCGAAGATGCCGCGCATCATCGCCGTGACCGCCGACGTCTCGCGCAGCGCCCGCGAACGGCTTGCAGGCGCAGGCATCGCCAAGATCGTCAGCAAGCCGATCCTGATCAATGCGCTACGCGAAGCGATCGAGGACGATCTCGAGGCTGAGCCGGCAGACGTGCAGCTCACCGCGGGCGCATTGATCGACCGGCACTTTCTCGACGACCAGAAAGAGCTGCTGGGCGCGGCGCAAATCGCAAAGCTCCACCGTCTGCTGGAAGAGACCAGCGAAAAGCTGATCGATGACATCGCCAAGGCCGCGACAACTGGCGACCGCATGCAGCTCGCGCGATCCACGCACCAGCTCGGCAGCGCCGCCGGCGCGCTCGGCCTCGTCCGCCTGTTCGAGCGCTGCCGTGAGGTCGAGCTGGCGGCCCCCTCGATGTCCCCGGCCGAGTGCCAGAGCGCCGCCCGCGATCTCGCCGCGCTTCGGAAAGCCTCGATGAGCGCGCTGGATGAGTTGCTCACATCTGCCGATCAGCGCGCCGTGGACTAGAGAGGCTCGAACGGCACGAGTCCGGATTTGTTCGCCGTTTCCACCTGTGATCCATGTCGGACATCAAGACCTCGTCCCGCCCGAACCAATTTGGTGCGGTGCCGCCTGAGCTGGGCTAGAGACACTATGCACGCGGCGCGGTAACATAGCGCCAGGCAGTCCTCAGGGGCGGCAGATGCGAGGCACAATCGGACGTCGGGAATTGATCGCCTGGCTTGCCGGCGCGGCCGTCGCCTGGCCCGCGAGTGCGCCCGCCCAGCGGCAGCACTTGCGAACGATCGGCGTCTTGCGCATCGGAAACCGCGGGCAAGGCACGCATTTCGAGGACGCATTTCGTCGCGGCCTGACGCAAATGGGTTTCGTCGAAAATCTAAACGTCGCGATAGAATGGCGGTGGTCGGAAGGCCACTATGACCGCTCGCCGGCTATCTTGGCCGAGCTGGTTAGTCGGCAAGTCGACGCAATCGCTGTATTGGGAGCCACAGCGACGGCGCTTGCTGCAAAAGAAGCGACGCGAACGATTCCGATAGTTTTCATGATAGGCGCCGACCCCGTTGAGCTCGGACTTGTCGCAAGTTTCGCGCACCCGGGAGGAAATATTACAGGAGTTTCTCTACTTCAGACCCCAGTGGTCGCGAAGCGCGTCGACGTACTGCGCCAATTGATACCTAACGATAGGACGATCGCGCTTCTGACAAACCCAGCAAATCCATTTAGCCAAGTAGAGCGCAGGGAAATCGAAGCTGCGGCGCGGACCCTGGGTCTGGAATTGCATGTTGCCAACGCCACAAATCAAGAGGAAATCGATGCGGTGGTTCCTGATTTGATCACCCGTGGCGCTCGCGCCGTTGTTATTGGAACCGATGGGGTCTTCCTTTACCAAAGCAACCAAATCGCTGCTCTGGCCGCGCGGTACATCATCCCCAGCATAGCTCAATGGCGCGAGTATCCGGAAGCCGGCGGCTTGATGAGCTACGGGAGCAATGTCGCCGACGCCTATCGTCTCGTGGGACTATATGTCGGCCGCATACTCAAGGGCGAAAAACCGGCCGATGTGCCGGTGGAACAGGCCACCAAATTTGAGTTCGTCATCAACATGAAGACGGCAAAGGCGCTCGATCTCAACATTCCGGACAAGCTGCTCGCGCTCGCCGACGAGGTGATCGACTAGTCAGGTGAATCTAAAGTTCACCACATAAAGTCTGCTGGGCTTTGTGGCAGAAGCGTTTGACGGAAGCCAAAATCTGGTCAGCGGACTTGGGTCTGTGTCGCCGAAAGATCGCACGAACACGGTGCTGATCACTCACCAACCGAACATCGTCGCAGCGCTTGGAAGGGACTGGTTTGACGTGAAGGAAGGCGAGACCTCGATCTTCCGACCAGTTGACGGTGGCTATAGACTTGTCGCTCGTGTGCAAATGGACGAGTGGCCGCGCATTACGGCGATGGCATCCAAATAACCTCGATCAATCGGGCCGATCGCAGTCATCCCAAGGAGCTGCTTATTTGCGCGACCGCCGTTCCAGGCGGTCGTTGCAATTTTACGAGCCGCTGCGACCGTCTTGGCGCAATTGATTCGCCAGATGATCTAAACGGGGCGCGTTGGTTTGACTGGAATCCCACCCGGCAGAACGGCAAGGGGCAAGGATCAGTCCGCTAGCGCGCATCCTGCCCGATGCGGGCTATCCCATCCAATGCGGGGTCGGCAGATTCTTCTTGCGCAGAAATTCCGGGTTGAACAGCTTGGATTGATAGCGCTGACCGCCATCCGCGAGGATCGTCACGATGGTCTTGCCGGGACCGAGGTCGCGCGCAAGCCGCATGGCTCCGACGATGTTGATGGCGCTCGATCCACCGAGCACCAGCCCTTCATGCTCGATCAGATCGAACAGAACGGGCAACGCTTCCTCGTCCGTGATCTGATACGCCGCATCGATTGGCGTGCCCTCCAGGTTCCTGGTCACACGCCCTTGCCCTATCCCTTCGGTGATGGAGTCGCCTTCGCTCGTCAGCTCGCCCTTGGTGAACCAGTTATAGAGCGCAGCGCCCATGGGGTCGCTGAGCGCAATCCTGACGGCTGGGTTGCGCTCCTTGAGGGCGCGCGCGACCCCACCCAAGGTCCCGCCGCTGCCGACGGCACAGGTAAAGCCATCGATCTTTCCGCCCGTCTGCTGCCAAATCTCCGGCCCGGTCGTGCGGTAGTGGCCCTCGCGATTGGCAGTGTTGTCGAACTGGTTGGCCCAGAATGCACCGAGCTCTTCGGCGAGCTGACCTGAATAGCGAGCGTAATGACCGGGATTTGAATAGGGAACGGCGGGGACCAGTCGCAGGTCCGCACCACACAACCGCAACATATCCTTCTTCTCCTGACTTTGCGTGTCAGGCATCACGATCACGCTGCGATAGCCGCGTGCATTTGCCACGAGCGCAATGCCGATGCCGACATTTCCCGCCGTCCCTTCGACGATGACGCCGCCCGGCTTGAGCCTGCCACTTCGCTCGGCATCGTTGACCATGGCGAGGGCCGCGCGATCCTTGATCGACCCACCAGGATTGAGAAATTCGGCCTTGCCGTAGATCTCGCAGCCCGTGGCCTCCGATGCCCTTCGCAGCCTGATCAATGGCGTATTGCCGATGGAGTCCAAAAATCCCATTCGGATACCGTTCATCGCCCCCTCACCTTCGCGCTCCCCAACCTTAGGCTGCCGAGCGGACAATTTCGTTCTCTAATTCAGGCGATACGGGCAACGACTTTGGCGTTCAGCCGACCTGATCGGCAATTCCATTCCTGCACTGTGTTCATTTCGGCATGTGGCCCTTAGCTGTCTTTCATCTTGAGCCTGGCTTTCCGGCGACGAGCAGATTGGGGGCGGACAAATGACCCGCGGCGGACATCACGGTTGACCTCCTCTTCGCTGCGACCTTGTTTCGCGGGTCACGGGCGGCACAAGCGAGTATGCTGCCGTTGCAAAGGCGTAACGCACCTTCAAGAGGAGCGTCGCATGATCGATAGACGAGGCCTCGTTGTAAGCGGGATTGTCACGGTGTTTGCGCCGCGATCGGTTAGGGCGCAGAGATCAGGAAAGGTATGGCGAGTCGTTTTCTTTTCAGTTGCAGCTGGTCCGAACCCTCTTGCTGAGTCCTTCAGGCAAGGATTGAAGGAGTTAGGTTATAGTGAGGGGCGCGACATTTCTATCCAGTACCGCTGGATGGCCGGGCGTGAGAGCCAATACGACGACGTGGCGCGCGAGTTGGCCCAGAGTGAGCCGGACGTTATTGTCACGGCTGGCCATCCGCCAGCTGTTGCTATCAAGAAAGCTACAGCACAGATACCAATCGTCGCGCTTGCCGTCGTTAATCCCGTAGGAGGTGGCCTAGCTGCCAGCATCTCTCATCCCGGTGGCAACTTGACTGGCTTTTCTTTGGAGGTCACGCCGGAAACAAACGCAAAAATGCTCGAGCTTTTGCACGAAGCAGCCCCTAAACTCACTCGAATTGGCGCGCTTTGGAATTCTGGCAACCCTGGTAGCCGTTTCTACCTTGATGCGGTAAAGCAGGCCGCACAATCGCAAAACCTTACTCTCACCGCTTACGATGTGCGCGGAGCGGAGGAGATCGACACTGTGTTCCGTTCAGCTCGCGGAAACGTTGAGGGGCTCATTGTCTTTCCAGAAGGGCTCCTATGGACGTATCGGCGTAATATCGTTGATGCTGCGCGGGAGGCACAACTAGCTGCGATTTTTGGTTATCGCGATGCGGCCGAAATGGGAGCACTGATGAGCTACGGCCCCGACCTCGTCGATCTGTTCAAGAGAGGCGCAGCATACGTCGATAAGATCATCAAAGGCGTCAAACCTGCCGAGCTTCCGATTCAACAACCGGCAAAGTTCGAGTTGGTGATCAATGTCAAGACGGCTAATGCCTTGAGCATCGTGATACCACCAACGTTGCTCGCCCGCGCGGATCAGGTGATTGAATAAACGGATCATCGTGCCGACGCGCTAGTCTGCTTGTGGCCGTGAGCCGAACCGCGCTTCAGCTCTCAGCATGACGGCTGACGAAGGGAGCGGCGCAGGATGGCGCAACAAAATAGCTTCAGTGCATGAAATGACGCCGTTCGCAAGGATCGCAATAATGCACCAGCTTTCACCACGGCAGGCAAGCGCTTAGGGACGCCAAACAGCGGAGGACTATCAGAGATAAACGGTTCGTCGGGTAGTTATGCTTTTCTCAGTTCTCAGTCGCATGGCGACAGGTTCCGCATAGCAAGCGTCGTCTGACGCCATTCGGCTCCACCATTAGTCTGAACATTGCTAACGAAGACACTCAAATCGGCAAAAGCGTCCCAGTGCATTAAAGATTTGCGACTCGCGCTGTGTACCGACGTTAACTTCCGCTTCTGGCCCCATTGCGAACGTTACGGCGCCAGCTGCCGATCGGCGGCTACGGACATGCGGCCCACGTCTCTGATGTCCGCATCCACCGGCGAAGTTTACGCCGATGATGGGACCGCTGGTCTGGTCAGCATCCGCGGCATTCCCTAGACTGTCGATATTCGGTGGATCACAGCGCGAGCAATTCAGATGACGATGGAGCAGAGGGGCGCGGCAGGCGAGGGATTTGCGACGATTTCGACTGATGGCCGCGTCCTGGATTGCTGGTTTCTTCAGCTGCGCTTGAGTGCGGAGACAGGCCAAGCGGCGACGGCGCGGTTGACGGAGCAGGAGATCAGGGGGGCGTTGGGCGAGCCGGCGGGTGGATATGCGCGGCACGACGATATTCGCAACGTCGACATCGTTCCGATCCGTACCGAAATCGCGTCCCTGGCATCCGCGCCCGTCGACGTGCACGACGCGTATCTTCGGCTCCACCTGCTTAGCCATCGGCTGGTCGAACCCAATCGCCTGAATCTTGACGGGATTTTCGGCCTGCTCCCGAACGTTGCCTGGACCACTCTCGGTCCGTGCGAATGCACTCGTGTGCCGGAAGCGCGAATGGAGGCACGAAAGCGTGGCCTAAATTTCGAGGTGACTGGCGTCGATAAATTTCCGCGCATGACCGATTATGTGACGCACGCGGACGTGAGAATTGCAGATGCGGATCGCGTGAGGCTGGGAGCCTATCTGGCACCGGGCACGACCGTCATGCATGAAGGCTTTTGCAATTTCAATGCAGGCACGCTTGGTCATTGCATGGTCGAAGGCCGGATCAGTGCCGGTGTGGTTGTGGGGACCGGCAGCGACATTGGTGGCGGAGCGTCGATCATGGGGACGCTGTCAGGAGGAGGAAAAGAGAGGATTACAGTTGGCGAGCGCTGCCTGATCGGAGCCAATGCCGGCATTGGCATTTCACTGGGCGATGATTGTGTGGTCGAAGCAGGCTGTTATGTCACGGCGGGCGCCCGCATCCTTTTGGAAGAAGGTCGCGTGGTGAAAGCCAGAGAGCTCTCGGGCCAGAAGGGCCTTCTGTTTCGTCGGAACTCCCAGAGCGGCGCTCTTGAGGCAACCAGACGCACACCCAATTGGGACGGCCTCAACTCGCAGCTTCACGGCTAGGTGGATCACGCGAAGAATTCGTCGGCGACCATTGTGGCGGGATTAGCCCGCCTCAACCTTCCAAACGGCGCTCTTGACCCCAACCGGCCCTCCGAATTTCCCTCGGGAAATTCACCGCGAACTCTAAGGGTATGATCGGATCATCATTCGGCACGCTGAAGTTATTATGGACCTTGGTCCCGGTGCCTCTCCAACCCGAGTGAAGCACAGGTGAGCGCTCATACAACGAGCAGTACAGGAGGACTGAGATGGGCCGTATTCTGTTTGCTGCGGTGTCCGCCATTCTGATCCTGGTCACGGTCGGATCACTCTCGCCCGCGGTCGCGGCCGCAGATCGCTACTGCCTGCAAGGCCGCCGCTGGGGCCATCCCGGCAACTGCCAGTTCGCGACCCTCCAGCAGTGCAGGGCGGCTGCCTCCGGCACCCATGCGTCCTGCGGGGTCAATCCGCGCTATGCATTCGGACGCTCGCAGCAGGGCAGACAGTGATTGAACGCCGCGGGCGCACCGGGCGAGGCTCTCGCTTGAGTTCGGCTCCCGGCCCTTGGTGGACTTGCGTCAGTTTCGGCTGAGGTACTTCCCTTGGCTCCAAGCTCGCGGAAGCCAGGGGGCTGAAATCGTGAAGGGAGCCACAGCCATGAAGCCATCATCTCGGCTGATTGCAGCGTTGGCTGTAGCTGCCATCGCTCCCGCCCATGCCGCCAAGCTGCCCCAAATCGACGACATCATCACGCTGCGGTCCCAAACGCTCGCCTGCTTCGACCTGGAGAACACCAAGGAGCTGGAACGCACGCGCACCACGGATGGCCTCTCGGCGGCACTGCAATTTGTCGACCGCCATCCCCTACCGGACAACCCCGCCGCGGGAAGCGGCATGTTCACCAACGTCTGCACCCGCTTCGGACCAGGCGGCACGATGTACCGGGTCAAGAAGGTTCACGACTGGACAAGCGGCGGACTGACCCTGTTTTGTATTGATCCAGCGACAAAATGGGATCTCAGCCCGCCAGGTGAACAGAAGGAACCGAGGGCCGAGGCGGCCGATCATTGTTGGTGGGTGCGGCTTGATGATTGAGAAAATCGTCGACCTGGACGCGTCCATCTGCCTGAACTTCAAGGAAATCAACTGGAGGGATGAGAATGTCGGTCCCCTGCAAGCTCGAACGCAGCCTCCTCAGCCACGAGGAATATGAGACGATCCGCCTCACGCACCATCCCGCCATCTATCACGTCGACATCGCTGAGCTCGAGGCCATGCGACCTCGCTTGCGCAAGATGCGCGACAAGGAGCGAACGCTCGGCCGACAAAGGCAGCGAGAGGGGCGCGGAAAGGCCGAGGCTCGCGGAGCCAGCTTTCCAGGAACCGCCGAGCATGCATCAGAACGCAAGCAAGTCTTCGCCGCCGCGCTGAAGCGGTTGAACAACGAGCTCAGGCGTCTTCACAACCTGGCAGCTCGGACCGCGCATGTCGAAGCGGCGCGAAAGGCTCTCGCGCTGCATCGCGCCGCGAATTTCACGACCTATCCCCCAGCCGGAGCCAACGCGAACGAAGGCATGGTGCCGAAGGCAAGCACACGCCGAAGAAAGATCATTGCAGGCGCAAAGATCGGACGGGTGTCGCAGGCGACGAAAGTCGCGCAGGCGGTGCGCGACGCGAGAGCTGGATGAGCGGCGGAAACCTTCGGCCTGCCCACCGAAATTGGCCCTTAGCAGACCAATCGCGGCATGGTGCGCCACCGGAGCGGACTTGCCGTAGCTGTGCTCACACCCTAGACTTGTGCGGTCGCGAGCCGCTCCGCCCGCTCAAAGCAATGGGAGCCCGCTATGTGGCGAGCCATTTTGTCTGGGACGATCCTTGGTACCGCTTTATTCCTAATCGGCGGTCAGATCACAGTCGGACAACAGGCACCAACGATCAAACGGACCGACCTTCTCAAGACTGCCCTTCCGGAAATGGAGGGTAAAGACATGAGTGTGTGGGTTGCTGACATCCCGCCGAACTCCGCTACCGGCCGACATTCGCACCCGACGCCGAGATTCGTGTACGTGCTCGACGGTGCAGTTGTCTACGAGGTTGATGGAAAGCCGCCGCAAACCTTCAAGGCAGGTGAGGCATACGCGGAGATGCCGGGCGAGGTCCACAACTTTAGAAACGCGAGTTCGGCACAGCCAGCGAGAGCTCTCGGTTTCCAATACGCAACCAAGGGCCAGCCGCTCCAAACCAATGCCCCTTGAACCAGTCTGAGAAGTTTTGGACTTGCACAGCACGTAGGATGGGTTGAGCCCTTGCGAAACCCATCGCTCTTGTTTCCGTCATGACCGCGTACCAATCCGGTGAAGCATGGAGCGCGTGCGCAATTAGGGGCCCTCTTCGTCTCACGGTCACGTCGATCTCACTCGCTACCCGATGGACTGGCGGGCGATCAGTCCAAGCCCGGTCTTCGATATTGTGCGAGGCGTTGGATTGACGATGGGTTTCGCAAAGGCTCAACCCATCCTACGGGCTATGTCACATTCTTCCGCGATGCGCGGTGAAGCTCCCGGTCAAGCGGATCATTGTTGGGCCGGCCGACGGCGCGGACGAACGTAGCCGCGCATTGAGCCGCCGCTTGCAATAACGCGATGACACGGGATCGATGGGTCGTCATTCGTGCGCATGATGGCACCAACCGCGCGTGCAGCTTTCGGATTGCCGGCTTTGGCAGCGACAGCCTTGTACGTCATGGTCTTCCCCTTGGGGATCTTGCGCACGATGTCGCGGACCTTGTCCGAAAACGTTTTCATAGGCCGAGTGTAGCACCTTTCTCAGCTATTGGCCCATCAGCGAAGTTGCGCCTCATCTGGCGGAGGCCCGCTCCTTGCGGCTAAGCGGACTCGATTTGCTCGCTCTGAGTTCCTCGCATTTTGATCCGAAACCGACATGTGACGTGCGCCCGAATTCCGAAGCGGACAATCTGCCCTCAATGTGCAGCCAGCTTTCTGTATGCCGCGATGGCGCGCTTGAGATCGTCATATTCCTGGCAAGGAAGAAGGAGGCAGAGATTTTCCAATGCAGCCAGATGTTGCTCAGCTTTGGTGGGCTCGCCGAGCACCAGATAAGCCTCGCCAAGATGCTCGTGCGCGCTGCGGTGACGCGGATCTAGCGTTAGCGACTGCTGATAGTGTCCAACAGCCGGCCCGAGTTGGCGCAAGCGTCGATAGGAATAACCAAGATAGTTCTGGATATCGGCATTGAGCGGGTCACGCAGGGCGGCGCGCGTGAACGATCCAATGGCCCCATTCCAGTCCGCAGCGGCAAGCGCTCTCTTGCCCGCCTTGAAATCGGGATCGAGCTCCACCCACTCAGCATCCGCCGCCACGGGTACCATGGTGGTGCAGATCGGCCAGGCTTCGGGCGTGACTGCGGTCGTCCCTTTGCCGGTGGACCCGCTGAACAGCGGTATACTCCCCCATTCCGTCCGGTCATTCCCGTAGACGGCAAAATAAGCGACAAGCCCACCGAGCACCGTCGCCGCAGCAATTGCCGGGATCAACGTTGTCATTCCTACATTGACGGCGCTCTTGGGCATGGATCGGACCGCCGAAGCATCATTGTCGTGAAGTACCCACGGTGTCGTTCCGCAATTGTGCTTTGGCTTCACGGATTTCCTGCCGCTCCGTATCGGCGTTCCCGGCGAGCTCTATCAGCTTGCTATAATACTCGGTTGACTTCTGACGGTCGCCGGAGCGGTCGGCAGCACGCGCGGCGCCCCAGAACGCGCGGAAGCGATTGGGAGTTTGCTTGAGTGCGGTCTCATACTCGTTCAGTGCGGCTGTGGGCTGTCCGACCTCCAGGAGCAATTCCGCCAACAGTTCGCGCAGCGGAAAGAGGCGATTCTCCATGGCCACGTGTTTGACACTGCTGTCTTCGCTGTCGGCGGCTGCCCGCATTAACTTGAGGGCCCGATCGTGGTCGCCTTCCTTCAGTGCGACCCACGCGGAGACCGCAAGCATTTGCTCTTCGGTGCGTTCGGCCCAGTAGGATTGGTCAGCGCCCTGCAGCGTCGTGCGCAACACTTTCATCTCCTCGATCTCTTTATTGGCGCCGGCGATATCGCCGACACGCGCCATGCCGAGACCGCGCGTGAAGCGGATCAACGAATCCGCCATGGGATATTTGGTCGGCGTCATCGCCAGGGCGGCAGCGCCGGCCCAGTCGGCACGCTCCAAGACATAGCGCGCCGGCATGGCGGCCTTGGCGGTGAAATTGACGAAGTTGATCGGCCGGTCGCCGCGATCGGCGGTGGCCAGCGACTTTTTGATCATCGCGTCGGCTTTGGCGTCTTGCGCGAGCTGCAGATGCGCATACACCGTGAAGTCCGATGCGTGATAGTAGTCGGGCTGAATCTCAAGCGCCAAGGCGTTTGAGGCGATGGATTCCTCCCAGAGCCCGACCATGGAATAGATGTGAGACGGCATGTGCCGCGCATGCGGCACCGCCGGCGCGATGCCGGCGTAGCGACGGGCTGATGCAATCCCCTTTTCGGCAAGCGGAGCAAAATCGTAGGCGTGAATGAGGTAATGCGTCACACCCGGATGTTGAGGGTTCTCCTCGAACAGGCTTTCCAGAAGTGCCGCGGATTTCAGCTGGTTAGTGTATGAGAGGTCGTTCTTCTTCGCGGAGGCTTGTAGCGTGAGCGCGTAGTACGCCTTCGCCTCATAGTCGTCAGGATAGGTTTGCACCATGCGCTCCATCGCAGCATTGTAGGCCGTCAGACGGGCATCAACGGGAACCTTATTGTAGTCGCGGAAATAGGCGCTCAGCGCCTCGATCCAGTCCCGCTCACGTGGCGTCTTCGCCCCGACCGACCGTGCCTTTTCAAGTGCATCCCAGGCTGCTTGTGCCTCGACATTTGATGGCGTGGTCGCAAGCGTGTTGCCAAGGAGGTCCATCGCCACACCCCAATATGCCATGGCGCAGCCGGGATCTTGTTGCAGTATCGCTTCGAATTTCCGGCGGGCGATCAGGAACCAATATGAATGCAGCATGGCGACGCCGCGGTCGAACTCGGCTTGAACACCGGGATCGCAGGAGGTGGGGAACGTCACCTTACCGAGCTGTTGGTCTTGCTGACCAATTGCACCGCTCGTGATGGCAGCACCTAGCAGGGCTAGCGCAAAAGATATCTTTATCGAGTGAGTTCTCATCTAACTCTCCTCTCCAGAATGCACGCGGTGACGCGCGTGACCTGCCGCGTGCAAAGTTGCGACAAAGACCAGGCCCAGGGAGGCGTATTGCTGAATTGGTTGAACTCGATCGGAGCTTACTACACGCGCCACCCTCTTAATAGGACAGCGAAATTTCCGTTATTGGCCCAGAGGCGAAGTCGCCGCACGCCCCGTTTTTCGTCGCTGCTCGAGGTGAAGCGGACATCCGGAAGCCCAGCGTTTGATATGGGTCCACATGGCCGCCTCAGCGCGTCCGCGCGCCCGCCTCCTCCCGGCCAAAACGCTCCACCAGAAAATCGATGAACAGCCGCACTTTCACCGACAAATGCCGCGTCGGCGGATAGACCGCGTAGAGCGCGAGCGGCGGCGCTGAATAGTCGTCCAGCACGGTGCGCAGCTCGCCCTTCTTCAACGCATCGGCGGCGCTGAATTCCGGCGCAGCGCGAGCCTCCTGCCCTTGATCGCGACATCACGCACCGGCTCGGCAGCGCCGCCGGCGCGCTCGGCCTCGTCCGCCTGTTCGAGCGCTGTTGCGCGGTCGAGCTGGCGGCCGGCTCGATGTCGCCGCCGGAATGCCAGAGCGCGGCGCGCGAGCTCGCTGCGCTTCAGAAGGCCTCGATGAGCGCGCTGGACAGGTTGCTTCAGTCCGAAGAGCAGCGTACGGACACTCCCTGAACTTCAGGACGATAGGAGTCGCCGGGTGCGCGCAAAATGTCTCGCCATTCTTCTCATGCTGCTTGCATCTGCCGCGCGCGCCGAAACGGAGTCCTTCCCGTCCAGCTTCAAGACCAAGACCATCCCGGCCAACGGCACGCAGATTCATGTGCGCGTCGGCGGCCAGGGTCCCGCTGTGATCCTGATCCATGGCTTCGGCGACACCGGCGACATGTGGGCGAGGCTTGGCGTTGACCTTGCGCGCGATCACACCGTCGTGGTGCCCGATCTGCGCGGCATGGGCCTCTCGGACAAACCCGACAAGGGCTACGACAAATGGAGCCAGGCGGCCGACATGCGGGCTGTTCTCCAGGCGCTCGGCATCGAAAAGGCTGCGGTCGTCGGGCATGATATCGGGACCATGGTGGCCTATGCCTACGCGGCCCGGTATCGCGACCTGACCGAGAGGCTGGTCGTCATGGATGCGCCGGTGCCCGGCGTGCCGCCGTGGGACGAGGTCGTGCGCAGCCCGCTGCTGTGGCACTTCGATTTCGGCGGCCCCGACATGGAGCGGCTGGTCAAGGGCCGCGAGCGCATCTATCTCGACCGCTTCTGGAATGAATTCGCGGGCACGCCCTCGAAGATCACCGAGGCCACGCGCCGCCATTACGCAGAGCTCTATGCGCGGCCGGGCGCGATGCACGCGGCCTTCGCGCAGTTCAGGGCGATCCGCACCGACGCCGAAGACAACAAGAAGGCGATCACGACCAAGCTGGCGATGCCGGTGCTCGCCATCGGCGGCGAGAAATCGTTCGGCAAGATGGAAGCCGTCGTGATGCGGAACGCGGCGACCGATGTCACGGAGGTCGTCATTCCGGACGCCGGACACTGGCTGATGGAGGAGGATCCGGCAGCGACCATCAAGGCGGTGCGCGAGTTCCTCGACGGGAAGAAATAGATCGGCGCGACAAGCCGATTATTTTAATCGGCTCGTCGCGTCCTCCTCCCGCCCAAACCGCTCCACCAGAAAATCGATGAACAGCCGCACCTTCACCGACAAATGCCGCGTCGGCGGATAGACCGCGTAGAGCGCGAGCGGCGGCGCGGAATAGTCGTCCAGCACCGTCCGCAGCTGGCCCTTCTTCAACGCGTCGGCGGCGATGAATTCGGGAAGCAGCGCGAGCCCTCTGCCCTTGATCGCGACGTCGCGCAGCACCTCGGCGTTGTTGACGCAGAGCGACCAGGCCGGCTGGATCCAGTGGTCGCCATCGCCGCCAGTGAGCTTCCACTGGTTGCCCGTGAGCAGGAAGCCGTAAGTGAGCGACGCGTGCTCGCGCAGATCCTGCGGATGCCTGGGCGTGCCGTGCCGCGCGAGATAATCCGGCGAGGCGCAGATCATCCGCGCCACCGGCGTGATTTTTCGCGCGATCAGGCTGGAGGATTCCAGCTCCGCGATCCGCAGCGTCACGTCAAAGCCGTCCTGCACCGGATCGAGCAGATCGTCGCTGAGCACGATCTGGAGCTGAAGCTCGGGATAGTGCGTCATGAAATCGGCGAGCACGGGACCCAGCCGCATGGTGCCGAACGACATCGGCGCGTTGACGCGCAACAGGCCCCGCGGCGCCGACTGGGCTTGCGTCACCGCCTGATCGGCGGCCTCGATCTCCGAGAGGATCACGACCGCCCGCTCGAAATAGCGCTGGCCGTTCTCGGTCGGGCTCGCATGCCGCGTGGTCCGGTTCAGCAGCTGGACGCCGAGGCTCTCCTCGAGGTCGGCGATGTATTTGCTGATCGCCGAGCGCGACAGCCTGAGCTGCCGGCCCGCTTCGGCAAAGCTGCCGCTCTCGACCACTTTCACGAACGCCCGCAGGCTGGCGACCTTATCCAAGCGCTGGCCCCGGCGATTGTTTCCAAATCGTAGACATAGCCGTCATATTTGCATGGATTGTCTCCAATCCAAAGCGGAACGATATTTCCAACGAGAGCAAGAAAGCTCCCCGCATCTGGAGGACCACAATGTCTGGACTGCACCATGTCACCGCGATCGCCGGCGATCCCATCCGCAATTTCGGCTTTTACACCCGGGATCTCGGCCTGCGCTTCGTCAAGAAGACGGTGAATTTCGACGATCCCGGCACCTATCACTTCTATTATGGCGACGAGACCGGCCGCCCCGGCACCATCCTCACCTTCTTCCCCTGGGCCGGCGTTCCCGCCGGGCGTCGCGGCGTCGGCGAGACCCATCAGACCGCCTTCCGCGTGCCGCAGCGCTCGCTCGGCTACTGGACCCAACGCTTCATCGAGAAGGGCATTGCCTACGAGGCGCTCGAGAAGCGCTTTGGCGAGTCCGTGCTGCCCTTCACCGATCCTGACGGCATGGCGCTCGCACTCGTCGGCATCCCCGGCGCCGAGAACGAGCCCGGCTGGAGCAATGGCGACGTGCCGGCCGAGCACGCGATCCGCGGCTTCCACGGCGTGACCCTGCTGCTCGACAGCGCGGCAAAGACGGCTGCCGTCCTCACCGACGTGTTCGGCTTCAAGGAGACCGGTCGCGAAGGCTCGGTGATCCGTTTCAAGGCGCCTGGTGATGTCGAGGGCAACGTCGTCGACATCTACGAGGCCAAGGGTTTTCTGCGCGGGCATCAGGGCGGCGGCTCGGTGCACCACATCGCCTTCCGCGCGGCTGACGATGCCGAGCAGGGCAAGATGGCGGAAAAGCTCGTGAGCAATCACGGCCTGCACCCGACCGAGCAGCGGGACCGCAACTACTTCCGCTCGATCTACTTCCGCGAGCCTGGCGGCGTGCTGTTCGAGATCGCGACCGATATCCCCGGCTTCGCCGTCGACGAGCCCGTCGCGACGCTGGGACGCGACCTGAAGCTGCCAGCTTTCCTGGAGCAGCACCGCAAGCAGATCGAGGGCGTGCTGCCGCGCCTGGAGGAGAGCGTGTCGTGACCGAGTTCATCCATCGTTTCGAGCCCGCGACCACCGCGGGCTCCCCTCCACTGCTGCTGCTGCACGGCACCGGCGGCGACGAGAACGACCTGCTCGGGCTCGGCAAGATGATTTCGCCCGGCTCCGCTCTGCTCTCGCCGCGCGGCCGCGCGCTCGAGCACGGCATGCCACGCTTCTTCCGCCGTCTTGCCGAAGGCGTGTTCGACGAGGAGGACGTGCGGCGTCGTGCGCTCGAGCTCGGCGAGTTCGTCGCGGATGCGCGGAAGCAATACGGCATCGCCGCGCCGATTGCGGTCGGCTTCTCCAACGGCGCCAACATCGCAGCCGCGCTGTTGCTGCTGAAGCCGGGGGCGCTTGCAGGCGCGATCCTGCTGCGGGCCATGGTGCCGCTGTCGGATCCGCCCAAAACCGATCCGCTAAAGGCTGAACTCGACGGCAAGCCGGTGCTGCTGCTCTCAGGGCAAAACGACCCGATCGTGCCGGCGAGCAATTCGGGACAACTTGCAGCGCTGCTGCTGGACGCAGGGGCGCGTGTCGACCACAGGGTGCTGCCGGCGGGCCATCAATTGTCGCAGGCCGACGTGACGCTGGCCCGCAACTGGATCGGCAGCGTCGAGGCCAAAGCGGCGTGAGCTAACGAGCAGCGGCGCATCGTTCAAGCGGTGCGCCGCTGCCGTCATTCGAGCCCGTCGCGGATGCAATTCGATCACCTCGTTGCTTACATTCCTCCGATCGTAAGCTATCCTGCTCGTCAGGTGTTCAGGCGAGGGAGAACGGATTGCGTTATCTCTTTGAAGACTGCACATTTGACACCGGCCGGCGCGAATTGCGCCGGGGGACGGAGCTGGTATCGGTTACGCCGCAGCTCTTCGACCTGCTCGAGTTCTTGATCTGCAATCGTGATCGCGTCGTCAGCAAGGACGAGCTCGTCGCGACCGTTTGGAACGGGCGCATCGTTTCGGATGCCGCGCTGACTACTCGGCTTAATGCCGCGCGGAGCGCCATCGGCGACTCGGGGCAGAAGCAAAGCCTGATCAAGACGCTGCCGCGCAAGGGCTTTCGCTTCGTTGGCGCTGTGCGGGAAATGTCCGAAATCGAATTGACTGGTTCGGCACCCCGGACATCGCCGGCCCACCTTTCCATTGTCGTGCTGCCTTTCGCCAATCTCAGTGCTGACCCGGAACAGGACTACCTGGTCGACGGCATCACCGAGAGCCTGACCACGGACCTGTCACGCATCAGGCGGTCGTTCGTCATCGGCAGACACACCGCATTCACCTACAAGGGCAAGGTGCTCGATCTCAGACAGATCGGCCGTGAGTTGAATGTCCGTTATGTGGTCGAAGGCTCGGTCCAGCGCGCCGGAAACCGGCTTCGGGTGAACGTCAAACTCGTGAATGCTGAAGATAGCTCGCAACTATGGTCCGACCGTTTCGACAAGGCCGTCGCCGACCTGTTCGATCTGCAAGACGAGATTGTATCGCGGCTCGCCAATACGCTGAACGCGCAACTCATTGAAGCCGAGGCACGCAGGGCCGAAAGTGTCCCGCATCCGGATTCAATGGACTTTTATCTTCAAGGTCGCTTTTGGTGGAACAAGGGGCTTACGTCCGAAAATCTGCGTCCGGCCCGCC
The DNA here is from genome assembly GCF_000473125.1 of Bradyrhizobium genosp. SA-4 str. CB756. Lineage (NCBI taxonomy): Bacteria > Pseudomonadati > Pseudomonadota > Alphaproteobacteria > Hyphomicrobiales > Nitrobacteraceae > Bradyrhizobium > Bradyrhizobium genosp. SA-4. Next base: position 4,584,320 of record NZ_KI421499.1, read on the forward strand.
ACTTTTTTGAACGGGCGCTGTCGGTCGACCCCGGAAACGTCGATGCGATGGTGTGGATGGCGACGGTCGACACTCTAACTGCCTGCGCCATGTTGACCGATGACAGCCATTCCCTCCTTGTTGCGGCAGAAACGACCTTGCTAAAGGCATTGTCTGTTGCGCCAAATCATTCCTGGGCCCACGTCACTTTGGGGGCCGTTCTCGTCTATACGAACCGCATCGCCGAAGGCGTGGCCGAGTGCGAGCGGGCGTTGGCGCTGGACCGCAATTTGGCTGTCGCGCACCCAGTCATAGGTATCGCCAAACTGTTCACTGGTTGTGGCAAGGAGACCGAGGGCCATGTCAACCAGGCCTTACGCCTGTCTCCTCACGATATCTTCGCTTTTGCCTGGATGGGCGACATCGCCTTCGCCAAAATGCAGCTTGAGGCGGATGCCGAAGCCGTCACCTGGTTCCATCGCAGCATTGAAACCAATCGAAATTATGCCTTCGCACGCTTTGGCCTGGGTTCTGCGCTCGCACATCTTGGCAGATTGCCCGAGGCCCAGGCTGCCGTGAGAGCCGGACTTGCACTCAATCCCACCTTCACCATTCGTCGTTTCAAGAGCTTTTCAGTCAGCGACAATCCGGCCTTCCTGGCGGGCGCCAAGCGCATCCTGAAAGGGCTACATCTAGCCGGTGTGCCCGAAGGGTGAAGTCGGCGTGACTGCCTGCGCAAGCTGACGAAGCAGCGGAGCATCGTTCCGAAACGGTGCGCCGCTTCCATCACTCGAACCAGCCGCGCCGCTTGAACCAGAACAGCGGCAGCAAGGCGCTGGCGATGACCGCGAGCCAGGCCAACGGATAACCAAACGTCCAGTCGAGCTCCGGCATGTGCTTGAAGTTCATGCCCCAGATGCCGACCAGGATGGTCGGCGGCACGCCGACGACCGAGACGATCGTCAGGATCTTGAACAGCTCGTTCTGCTGGATGTTGATGAAGCCGAGCACCGCATCGAGCAGAAGCTGGATCTTGTCGGTCAAGCGCGTCTCGTAGTCGCTGAGCGAGGCGACGTCCTTCGACACGGCCTGGAGGCGCTTCTTCGATGCAGCGGTGATCCAGTCGCTCCCGACATCGTGGGCAAACGAGGCGACGCGGCCGACGCCGAGCAGGACGTCCCGCACCTTGGCGAGACGATCGGCGAGATCGCCGATGTTCTCCAGCGCTTCGCGCATCCTGCGGCTGGAGCGCACCGGGCGCTTGGTGCGGACGAGCCCTCCCTTGAAGACACCGTGGGATAGCTTGTCGACCTTGGCGCCGAGATGCTCCAGAACATCGGCGCCGCGGTCGATCATGGCTTCGAGCAGGCTGGTGAACACACACATGCCATTCTCCAGGCTGTCGTCGGAGCCGATCCGCTTGCCGACGTCGTCGAAGGTCGGCAGTTGCGCGAAACGCACCGTCACCAGCACGTGCGGGCCGATGAGAAATCCTACCGGCGTGATCTCGGCCTCGTTTTCCTCGTTGTGCCGGACCGCAGGCGAGCTGAGATAGAGCGTGCCGTGGTCGAGGATCAGGCGGCTCGACGCCTCGATCTCGCTGAGCGAATCCTCGGACGGAATCCGTATCTTCAGCAAGCGTTCGACGAACTGCTTCTCCTCCGCGGTTGCGTTCAGGAGGTCAGCCCAGATGATCTCCGAGGGCATTTCCGTGTGGATGCTTTGCCAGTCGTCGGACGGCCACCTGTATAGTTTGAGCAATGAGCGACCTCCGCAAACCCTCGCGCTGGACCGCACGGCAGGCGACCATCCTGCGCCGGGCTAACGCATGAGGGTTTCAATCGTTCAAGTTGGGGAGATCAACAGAGGCGGCGCTCACCCGTGAAAGCGGTGCGGCCTTCTTCGATGATGCCATCATGCCAGTGTTTTGCCCGACGGGTCAACCGGCATCGAGAATTTGCGCATGCCATCGAGCGGCGCGCGCAAGCCATTGAAATGACTACCCGGGCTACTGTGCATGGGGTTGTTTTGCAGGTTTTTGTTTGGACGGGCCAAGAAAATGGCCTCTCCCCGATGGGAAGAGGCCGATGTTGAAACGACAGGTTCGACCTGGTCGCGCGGTCCCCTACTCCCAGGACCACGTCGAGAAGTCGTTCTCGTATTGCGGGACTTCCTTCCAGACGCCCTTCAGCTTCTTGTTCGTGATGGTGATCAGCTGCGGCTGGTAGAGGAAGCCGGCGACCGCGTCGGTGGCCAGCATGCGCTGGGCCTCGCCGAGCAGCTTTGCGCGGGCTGCTTCGTCCGGCGTCGACACGATCTGCTTGTAGAGCGCGTTGAAGGTCTCGTTGTTGTAGCCGAGATAGTAGTCCGGCTCGGTGATCTTGACGAGATCGAACGGCTCGACATGGCTGACGATGGTGAGATCGTAATTATGCGGACCGTTGGCCGCGAACACCTGCGACAGCCACTGCGCCCATTCGACGTTCTCGATCTTGGCGATGATGCCGACCTTGGCGAGCTGGGCCGCGAGGATCTCGCCGCCCTGGCGCGCATAGGGCGGCGGCGGCAGCTTGAGTGACAGCTCGAGCGGCGTGGTGACGCCGGCTTCAGCGAGCAGCTTCTTGGCCTTCTCCGGGTCGTAGGGATTGATGCCGGTGGTGTCGACATAGCCGAGCGCACCCGGCACGTAGAAGCTGCCGATCGGCGTGCCGAAACCATCGACGGCGCCGTCGATCATCGCCTTGCGGTCGATCGCGGCCAGGATGGCGCGACGGACGCGGACGTCATCCAGCGGCTTCTTCTTTTCGTTGATGCCGACGATGGTCTTGGCCCTGGAGCCGCCGATCATGACGTTAAAGCGCGGATCGGCCTTGAACTGCGCGATGGTGCGCTGGGCCGACACACGCGGGAACGCATCGACGTCTCCCGACAGCAGCGCCGCGGCCTGCGCTGCGGGATCGGAGATGAAGCGGATCGTCACCTTCGAGAGCTTGACCGCGGAGGCGTTGCGATAGTCGGCCCATTTGTTCAGCGTGATCGAGGAGCCCTTGGCCCAGGCCCCCAACTGATAAGGCCCGGTGCCGACCGGCTGCGTGACATTGGTGGCTGCGCTCTTCGGCTCGACGATCGAGCCGCTCGCCTGCCCGAGGAGGAACGGCAGGTTCGGCTCGCCGTATTTCAGGGTGATCACCACCGTGTCGGCGTCGGGCGCCTCGACCTTCTCGAAAGCCTGGAACAGGCTCTTGTCCTTGTTGGTGCTGGTGGCGGCCGCGTTGCGCTCGAACGAGAACTTTACCGCGGCAGAATCGAACGCCTCGCCGTTGTGGAATTTGACGCCCTTGCGCAGCTTGAACGTATAGGTCTTGAGGTCCGGTGATGCGGTCCAGCTCTCCGCCAGCAGGGGCGCGACGGAGCCGTCCTCGTTGATCTTGGTCAGGGTCTCGTAGATGTTGTAGAGCGTGACCTCGGCGATCGCGGCAGCCGCCGCGTTGGTGGGATCGAGCCCCGGCGGCTCCAGCGTCATCGCCATGACGACGCTGTCCTTCTTGCCCTGCGCCAGCACCGGCAGCGGCGCCGCGGCGAGCGCTGCGGCAATAGCGACGATCGATAGCTTCCTGAACATCTCGTAACTCCCCGGCCTGCTTTCTTTGAGCCTACGCCAATCCTGCGGCGGACACTAACCTTCCATGGCCGCCTGCGGCAACGCCATCACCGCCTCCGCCTTGTGGCAGGCGGCAAGGTGCCCCTCGCCCACCTTGCGTAGCAAGGGCGGAACCTCGCGGCAATGCTGGTCGGCAAGCGGACAGCGCGCGACATATGGGCACCCCGTTGCGGCTGCCGATTGCGAGGCGATCACTTGGGCCCCGCGGCGGCGCCGGCCGCCCCCGGCACGCGCCCGCGGCACGGCATCCAGCAGCGCCCGCGTATAGGGATGGGCGCAGCGCTCGAACAGATCCTCGGGACGTCCCTGCTCGACGATCCGGCCGAGATACATCACCGCGACCTCGTCGCAGAGATAATCGACGACGGCGAGGTCGTGGCTGATCAGGATGTAGCTGAGGCCGAACTGCTCCTGCAGGTCCTGCATCAGGTTGAGCACCTGCGCCTGCACGGAGACGTCGAGCGCGGAGACCGGCTCGTCGGCGACGATCAGCTTCGGCTGGGTGATCAGCGCGCGCGCGATCGCGATGCGCTGGCGCTGACCGCCGGAGAACTCATGCGGATATTTGTCCATGTCGGCATCTCGCAAGCCGACCTGCCGCAGCACCGTCGAAACGCGCGCGCGAAAGGTGCTGCGGTCGGCGCCTTCCAGCACGGTGAGCGGCTCGGCGACGATGCGGGCGATAGTCTGGCGCGGATCGAGCGAGCCGTACGGATCCTGGAACACCATCTGGAAGTCGCGGCGCGCGCGGCGCAGCTCGTCCGCTGGGACGCGGTTGAGGTCGCGGCCGAGCAGCGTGACCGCTCCCGATGTCGGCCGCTCCAGCGCCATCACGACGCGCGCGAAGGTGGACTTGCCGGAGCCGGACTCGCCGACGATGCCGAGGCTCTTGCCGGCCGCGACCGTCACGCTGACGCCGTTGAGCGCGCGCACCTGGCCGGGCGGGCGGAACAGACTCTCGCGCGGCAGCGTGTAGCGTTGCTCGAGATCCCTGACGTCGAGAAGCGGCGCGGTGCTCATGCCGACAGCGCTCCGACATTTGCAGCCATCGAGACGTCGGTCCTGATACAACGAACGCCATGTCCGGGTCCGACATCCGCCATCGGCGGCAGCGCAGCACGGCAGGCATCGATCACGAGCGGACATCGATCGGCAAAGGTGCACCCGGCCGGAAGGTCCGCGAGCTCCGGCACGGTACCAGAGATCGTCGTCAGCCGCGTGCCCTTGCGCGCGCCGAGCTTCGGGCGGGCGCGGAACAGGCCCTGCGTGTAGGGATGTCCCATGCGGCGGAACACCTCGTCGGTCGGGCCGCTCTCGACCACGGTACCGCCATACATCACCATCATGCGCTGCACGTTCTCGGCGATGACGCCGAGATCGTGCGAGATCAGGATCATCGACATGCCGCGCTCCTCGACGAGATCGGCGATGAGGTCGAGGATCTGGCCCTGGATGGTGACGTCGAGCGCGGTGGTCGGCTCGTCCGCGATCAAGAGATCAGGCTCGCAGGCGAGCGCCATGGCAATGGTGACGCGCTGACGCTGCCCGCCGGAGAACTGGTGCGGATAGGCATCAACGCGCCTGGCCGGATCGGGCAGTCCGACACGATCGAGCAAGGCGATCGCTTCGCGCCGCGCCTGCGCCGCCGAGTATTTCTTGTGACGCCGCAGCGGCTCGGCAACCTGGTGCCCGATCGTGTGCATCGGGTTGAGCGCGGTCATCGGCTCCTGAAAAATCATGCTGATGCGGTTGCCGCGCAGACGGCAATAGGCTGCATCCGATAGTCCCGCGAGCTCGCTGCCGTCCAGCCTGATGCTGCCGGTGACGAGCGCACTCTCGGGCAAGAGGCCCATCAGCGACAGCGCGGTGACCGACTTGCCGCAGCCGGATTCGCCGACAAGCCCCAGCGTCTCGCCGCGCTTCAGGGTGAAGCTGACGCCGCGCACGGCCTGCGCCGGGCCGCGGCTGGTGTTGAGGCGGACGCCGAGATTGGCGACCTCGATCAGCGGCATGTTTGCGCCCTCGCCCATCGTCACCGCTCCCGCGCCAGCCGGGGATCGAGCAGATCGCGCAATCCATCGCCGAGCAGATTGAGGCCGAGCACGGCAATCGCGATCGCCGCGCCCGGATAGACCGCGAGCATCGGCGATTGGAACAGCAGCGTCTGCGCATCGTTCAGCATGCGGCCCCAGGACGGCTGCGGCGGCTGCGTGCCGAGACCGAGATAGGAGAGCGCAGCCTCGGCAAGAATGGCGAGCGCGAACTGGATGGTCACCTGCACGATCAGGATCGACAGGATGTTCGGCAGTACGTGCTCGATGGTGATGCGGAATTTACCCTTCCCCGCTGCGCGCGCCGCCAGCACGAATTCGCGCGCCCAGATCGCGTTGGCCGAACCACGCGTCAGCCGGGTCAGCGTCGGGATCTGGAAGATGCCGATCGCGACGATCGAGGTCACCATGCCCGGCCCCACGACCGCGGCGAGCATGATCGCGGACAGCACGGCCGGAAAGGCGAAGGTGAAGTCGGAGAAGCGCATGATGATCTCTTCGGTCCAGCCGCGTTTGGCCGACGCAATCAGGCCGAGGCAGACGCCGAAGGTGAGACCGATGCTGACGGCGATGATGCCGACCAGAATGGTCGAGCGCGCGCCAGCGAGCAGCAGCGAGACGATGTCGCGGCCGAAGGAATCAGTGCCGAGCCAATGCGCCGCCGACGGCGGCCGCAGTTTCGAGGCGATATCGATCTCGTAGGGCGACCACGGCGTCCACACCAGCGAGAGCAGCGCCGAGACAAGCACCAGCAGGCTGAGCGCCCCGCCCAGCACAAAGCTGCGATGGCGCAACGCGCGGCCCCAGAACGTGCGGGCCGGCAAGCGGCGCGTGGCGAACGGCGCGTCAAGCGGAGTGGTCAAGGGCGCGCTCACAGGTCATGGACCTTGATGCGGGGATCGATGAACGCATAGAGCACGTCGACCACGAAATTCACGACGACGACCATGGCCGCCAGCAGCATCACGCAATTGCGCACCACGATCAGGTCGCGGTTGGCGATCGACTGGAAGATCAGCCGGCCGAGGCCCGGCAGATAGAACACGTTCTCGATCACGATGGTGCCGGCGAGCAGGTTGGCGAATTGCAGGCCCATCACCGTCATCACGGGAATCATGGCGTTGCGCAGCACGTGGCGCCACAGCACCTCGCGTTTGCCGAGCCCCTTCGCGCGCGCCGTGCGCACGAAATCCTCACGCAGCACTTCGAGCACGGCCGAGCGCGTCACGCGCGCAAGGATCGCGGCCTGCACCACCGCGAGCGAGATCGCCGGCAGCAGCAGCGACTTGATGCCCGGCCAGATGCCGTCCTCCCAGCCGGCAAAGCCGCCCGCCGAAAGCCATTGCAGCCGCACCGAGAACAACAACACCAGCAGGATCGCGAACCAGAAATTCGGCAGCGCGATGCCCACTTGCGTCAGCGACATCACGCCGACGTCGCCGAGCTTGTTGTGGTTGGCGGCGGTGTAGATGCCGGCCGAGAGCGCCAGCGTCACCGTGATCAGCATCGACATGATCGCGAGCGGAATGGTCAGCACCAGCCGCTCCGCGATCAGGCTCGCGACCGGGGTGCCGTAGACATAGGAGTTGCCGAGGTCGCCGACGAAGAGGCCCTTGATCCATTGCAGATAGCGGACCGCCAGCGGCTGGTCGAGCCCGAGCTTGACGGTGAGCGCGCGCACCGCATCGGCCGAAGCGTCGGCACCCATCAGCATCTGCGCGGCATTGCCCGGCAGGGCGTCCAGCACCAGGAAAATGATCACGGATGCGCCGACCAGCGTCGCCAGCAAGGTCAGGACACGTCGAAGGACAAATACGCTCATGCGCGTTCAGGTTCGGGGCTCATCCGAGGCACGATCAACATGTCCGGACGGCCAACGCAAGTCCTTTGCGGCATGGTCCTCACCTCAGCCAGGCCGGCGGGACAGAAGGTCGGTTGAGGACTCGAACAGCGCGCTGACGCGCAGCAATTCTGCGTCAGTGCGGAAGCGGCCGACGAGCTGGAGCCCGATCGGCAGGCCATCACGGCCGAAGCCGCAGGGCAGACTGATCGCGGGATGGCCGGTCATGTTGAACGGCATGGTCCAGGGGAACCAGTGCGGGCGGACGCTGTCGAAGAGCTTGCCATCGATCTCAATGGTGCCGAACAGGTCCTGCTCGATCGGCAGCGCGGTGCGCGTCAGCGTCGGCATCGCCAGAACATGCCCGCGCGCAAGCAGCGATTGCACGCGGCGGAACAGCGCGGTGCGCGCGAACATTGCCTCCTGATAGTCGACGCCGCTGACATGGGTCGCGAGCGCGACCTGCTTGACGAAGGCCTCGCTCAGCGTATCGCCATGCTCGGCCACGAGCTTGGCAAAGCGCGTGCGCCAGACCGTGTGGTTGATCGCGCGCCAGATCGGCTCGATGTCAAACCCCTCGCCCGAGAATTCCTCGAGCTCGGCGCCAAGGCTCGCCAGCCGATCGAGGCTCGCCTTGAAGCTGGCCGCGACATCGGCGGAAACCGGGCGGCCCGGCGGCGTCAGGCAGTACAGGATCTTTTGCCCGCGCAGGTCGCCGCGCGGGGCAGCCGTGCGGACGAAATCGGGCACGGGCACGCCGATCGACCAGGGATCGCAGGCATCCTCGCCCGCCATCGCCTGCATCATCAGCGCGGTGTCCGCGACTGTGCGCGTCGTCGGCGTGACATAGGTCTGGTTGCCGAAGGCGTCGAGCGCCTGGCTGTGCGCGATCACGCCGTTGCTCTGCTTCAGGCCCACCACGCCGTTGCAGGCGGCCGGAATGCGGGTCGAGCCACCGCCGTCGGTCGCGATCGCCAGCGGCGCGATGCCGCTTGCCACCGCCACCGCCGCGCCGCCGCTGGAGCCGCCGGAGGAACGCTCCGCGCTCCACGCATTGCGGGTGCGGCCGAACAGCGGCGAGTCGGTCAGGCACTTGCTGCCGAATTCCGGCGTCGTGGTCTTGCCGATCAGGATCGCGCCTTCCGCGCGGAGCTTTGCCACCGCGACGGCATCTTCGGTGGGCACATTATCCTTGTAGGGCACGGCGCCGAAGGTCGTCTTCACGCCCTTGGTGTTGACGATGTCCTTGACGGTAACGGGAAGCCCATGCAGCAGGCCGAGCGGCTCGCCGGCCATCATCTTGCGCTCGGCGGCGCGAGCCTGCGCCATCGCCTCGTCGCCACACAACGTGATGAAGCAGTTCAACTCGCTCTGCAGCGCCTCGGCGCGCGCGAGCACAGCGCCGACGACCTCGACCGGCGAAAGCTTCCTGGCGGCGATGAGGCCGCGCAGCTCGGTTGCGGACAGGAGACAGGGATCGTCGTTCATCGTCACATCACGCTCCGAAAGCCCGCCACCGTTGGCAGGCATTGACAGCGAGAATGACAGTTTTGTTAACTCGCCGTCCAATACGTTTTTTGACGCCAACCCATACGCTTTCGGTATGCCAATGGATCTCCGCCGGCTTCGTTATTTCGTCGCGGTCGCCGAGGCGCGCAGTGTCGGCAAGGCCGCCGAGCGGCTGCGGATGGCGCAGCCGCCGCTCTCGGTGCAGATCCGCAAGCTCGAGGCCGAGGTCGGCGCGCCGCTGTTCCGCCGTGGCACGCGCGGCATGGACCTGACCGAGGCCGGCCAGGCGCTGCTGGCGCGCGCCGGCGAAGCGCTGGCGATGGCGGCCGACGGCATCGAAGCCGCGCGCGCGGTTGCCTCGGGGCGGCGCGGGCGGCTGTCGGTCGGCTACATGTTCGTGCTCGCCAACGCGATGCTGCCGCGGCTCATTCCCGAGCTGCGCCGCTCGATTCCCGGCGTCGACCTCGACTTTGCCGAGCTCAGCGCCTCGACCCGCGAGGCGCGGCTGCTCGACCGCAGCGTCACGGTCGCGCTGTGCATGCCCGCCATCAACCATCCCGAGATCCAGGTGGCGCGGATCGGCGCGCAGCCCTTCATGCTGGTCATGCCGACCGCCTCGCCGCTCGCCCGCCTGAGCTCGGTGCCGATGGCGAGATTGCAGGGCCGTCCGCTGATCGCGCTGCCGCATCCCGACCATGGCCCCGCCTCCTCGGCCGTCGTTGCCTTGCTGCGCCGGCACCAGGTGGTGATGCCGATCGCGAGCCGGGTGGAGACGGTGCATTCGGCGATGAGCCTCGTCCTCGCCGGCGAAGGCTTCGCGATCCTACCGGCCTGCGCGCAGCTCGGCGCGCCACGCGGCATCGTGTTCCGGCCGCTGCGGGACGCCAGCGATTCCATCGACATTGCGGTCTGCTGGCGGCGCGACGCTCACAGCCCGCTGATCCGCACCTTTCTCAAATGCGCCGAGAAAGTCGTCGCAAGGCTGTGATGTGGGCTAGACGCTCCACGTCACCTCGTGACTCCACGGCGGATCGGCACCCGGACGGGTGCAGGTGAGACCAGCGCAATTGGCGGCAAAGGACAGTGCGCGGCGGAGTTCGTCGGCAGTGATGTCCTTCAGCCTCTCGCGGGCGATGCGGTCCTGCTTGTGCAGGGCGAACAGCAGTGCCGCCTGAAAACTGTCGCCGGCGCCGATGGTGTCGGCGACCTCGACCTTGGGCGCTGCGACCTCGATCTGCCCTGCCCCCGCGTGCCACGCGACAGCGCCATTGTTGCCGCGGGTAATGACGACGAGGCGCGTTCCCTGCCCGAGCAGCATCTCTGCGCGCTGCTGATAAGGCTCCTGGCCGAAGAGATAGGCGAAGTCGACATCCGACATCTTGATGAGATCGGCGCCGGCGGCGAATTCCGCCATCCGCGCGACATAGGCCGGCTTGTCCTTGACGAGATTGGGCCGGCAGTTCGGATCGAAGGAGACGGTAGAGGAGGCCCGTGCGTCCGCAATCAAAGCCTTGGTCTCGGCCGCGCCCTGGTCGTTGACCAGCGTGGTCGAGCCGACATGGACGGCCTCGATGGTTGCGAAAGGGATCCTGCCGCGCCGGAAAGTCCAGTTTCGCGTCGCGGTCCCAGCATCGTAGAAGGCGTAATGCGATTCGCCGGCGACGATGCGGACGAAGGCGAGCGTGGTCTGGTGATCGCTGCGGGTGGCGAGATCGAGCTGGACGTTGGACGCCGCGGCGTGATCTGCGATCATCTGCCCGAACAGGTCGGTCGAGATGCCACCGACAAAACCGGTCGGTGCGCCCAGCCGCGCCATGCCGATCGCGACGTTGAGACAGGAGCCGCCGACGGCGGGCATCACCGCTTCGCGCCCGGCAGCGTTTCGCGTCGGGACGAAATCGATCAGCGCATCGCCGCAAGAAATCAACATCCGTTTCAACCTTTGGCGATGTCGCGCATCGCGGCACGGCTGCTGCGATCGACCTCGCGCAGCAGCTTGTAGACCTCGCGCTTGCGGGCGTGGAAAGCGGCCATGTCGGGCGTCGTCGGCTCGCTCTTGCCTCCCAGCACCGACATCTTTGCCATGGTCTCGCCGATCGAGGCATAAGCGCCGCCGGCGACCGCACCTAACATCGCCGCGCCCAGCAGCACCGGCTCTTTGGTCTGCGGCAGCGCGACGGTGAGACCCGTGGTGTCGGCCATGATCTGCCGCACCAAAGGACTACGGCTGGCGCCGCCGCCCATGATCATGAGACTGGAATGAACGCCGTGCGCGGCAAAGGCCTCGATCACCTCGGCGAGGCCGTAGGCGAGCCCGCAGAGGCCGGCGACGAACAGCCGCTCCATCGAGCCGATATCAGTGTCGAGATCGAGGCCGGCGATCACCGCGCGCGTATCCGGGTCAGCGTAGGGCGAGCGGTTGCCGATGAATTCAGGCAGCACATGGACATCGCGGGCGAACAGAGCGGCACGGCTGGCACTGCCCGCGCGCGCAATGATCCTGCGTTCGAGGAAGTCGATGAGCTCGAGACCCTCGCCGCGCGCCGCCGCGTTCGCTTCGGCGTGGCCGGGATGGGACTTGAGGAGATGGTCGATCGCAGCGCCCGCGGCCGACTGGCCACCCTCGTTGAGCCAGAAGTCCGGCACCATGCCGGAATAATATGGACCCCACACGCCGGGCACGAAGCACGGCTCCTTGGTCGTCGCCATGATGCAGGCCGACGTTCCCATGATGTAGGCGAGGCGATCGGTGACATCCGCCGTTCCGCCGGAGCCGTCGCGGCCGCCGATCGCGCCGATACCGCCGGCATGCGCGTCGATCAGAGAGGCGCCGACCGGCGTGCCCGGCGACAGGCCGAGTTCGGCCGCAGCGCCCCGGATGAGCCCTTCGCCGAGGCGAGTGCCGGGCGCGACGATCTCGGTGCCGATGCGGGCGTATTTTTCGGTGACGAAATCCGCAAGTCCAATGCGCTTGAAGAACGACGCGCTCCAGCCGCCGCCGTCATGGGCGAGATAGTTCCACTTGCAGGTGACGGTGCAGGTCGAGCGTTTTGGCGAGCCGGTGGCGCGCCAGGTCAGATAGTCCGCCAGATCGAAGAAATAGCCGGCCCCATCAAAACTCGCGCGCAAATGCCGCTTCAGCCAGAGCAGTTTCGGCATCTCCATCTCGGGCGAGATCGAGCCGCCGACATAGCGCAGCACGGCGTCCTCGGTCTCATTGATCAGCCGCGCCTCGGCAACGGCGCGATGGTCCATCCAGACGATGACGTTGCGCTGCGCCTCACCGGAGGCGCTGACTGTGAGCGGCTCGCCTTGCTTATCGAGGACCACGAGGGAACAGGTGGCATCAAAGCCGATGCCGCCGACGCTGTCGGGCGCAATCGCGGCTTCCGCCATCGCCGCCCGCACCGATTTGACGCAGGCCTCCCAGATGTCCTGGGAGGACTGCTCGACGATGTCGCCGGCCTCGTGCCAGATCCGGATCGGATGCCGCGCGGTCGCAAGCAGCGTGCCGGCCTCGTCAAACACCCCTGCCCGCGTGCTCGTGGTCCCCACATCGACGCCGATATACGCTCGCGGCATGCTCGCTCCCGGAAGCTCTCGTCAGTTTTGACGGTGAGCCTACCAGCAAGTGTAGCCGCCATCCACAAGCACGATGCTGCCGGTCATCAGGCTGGCGGCCTCCGAAGAAAGGAACAAGACGACGGAGGCGATCTCCTCGACCTGCCCCATCCGCGCCATCGGGGTTCCACCGATCCAGGCGTCGTACATTTTTGGATTGCTCTTCACGAAGGCGTTGAGTGGGGTCTCGATATAGGTTGGCGCCACCGCGTTGACGCGGATGCCGCGCGCGCCCCATTCGGCGGCGAGCGATTTGGTCAGATGGTGCACGCCGGCCTTGGAGGCGTTGTAGAAGCACTGCTCCTGCGGCTTGTTGACGATGAAGCCGGACATCGAGCCGACATTGACGATGGCGCCGCTCTTGGCTTTCAGCATGTGCTTGCCGAACTCGCGGCAGCACCAGAAAGTGCCGTTGAGATTGACGTCGATGACATTGAGCCAATGCTCGTCGGTGACGGTCTCGGCCGGGGTCTCGCTGCGCGCGATGCCGGCATTGTTGACGAGGATGTCGACCTTGCCGTGGCGGGCGACGAGGTCGCTTGCGACCTCCGCCACCCGCTTGGTGTCTGTGACGTCCATGATCGCGGTCTCGACGTCGAAACCCTTGGCCTTGAGAGCGGCTTTTGCGTCATCGGCGACCTTGCTGTCGCGGTCGCCGATGATCACCTTGGCGCCGGCTTCAGCCAGCGCCTCGGCGCAGCCAAGGCCGATGCCCTGCCCGCCGCCGGTGATGAACGCGGTCTTGCCGTTCAGCTTGAATTTTTCCAGGTACATGGTGGTCTTCCGTTTCTTGTTAGCCGCGAAGTGCGTTGCCGCTCTGGTCGAAGCGGTGGATGCGCGCGGGGTCCGGCACCAGCGACACGCGGTCGCCGGCATGCAGACTTAGTTCGCCGATGTAGCGTGCCGTCAGCATGCCGAGCGGGCCCGCATCGACATAGAGGAAGGTGTCGCTGCCGAGATGCTCGGCAACCGAGATCGTTCCCTGCCAGCCGCCTCCGCCATCGCGCTCGATCTTCAGATGCTCCGGCCGCACGCCGATCGTTGCCGCGCCCTTCTGCAACGCAGGCTCACCGGTGACGAAGTTCATCTTGGGTGAGCCGATGAAGCCCGCGACGAAGAGATTTGCGGGACGCTCGTAGAGCTCTAGCGGCGAGCCGTATTGCTCGATCTTGCCGGCGTTGAGCACGACGATCTTGTCGGCCATGGTCATGGCCTCGACCTGGTCGTGGGTGACGTAGATGGCGGTGGTGCCGAGCTGTTTCTGGAGCCGCGTCACCTCGATGCGCATCTGCACGCGCAGCGCGGCGTCGAGATTGGAGAGCGGCTCGTCGAACAGGAATCCCTTGGGTTCTCGGACAATAGCACGGCCGATCGCAACGCGCTGGCGCTGGCCGCCGGAAAGCTCGCGCGGCTTGCGGTCGAGATAGGGCGTCAGGTTGAGCGTCGCGGCGGCCGCCTCGACCTTGCGGTTGATCTCGTCCTTGGGCAATCCCGCCATCTTCAGGCCGAAGCCGATATTGCCGCGCACGCTCATATGCGGATATAGCGCGTAGGACTGGAACACCATCGACAGCCCGCGCTTCGCGGGCGGCGTGTCCACCACATTCTTCCCATCGATCAGGATGCTGCCGCCGGTGACATCCTCGAGCCCGGCGATCAGGCGCAGCAGCGTGGTCTTGCCGCAGCCGGAAGGACCGACGAACACCACGAAGGAGCCGTCGGTGATGTCAAGGTCGGCGCCCTTGATGATGTGCACGGGGCCGAAGGATTTCTGCACGCCCTGAAGTGTGATCTGACCCATCGCAGCCCCTCACTTCACCGCGCCGAAGGTGAGCCCGCGCACGAGCTGCTTCTGGCTGAACCAACCGAGGACGAGAATGGGCGCGATCGCCAGCGTCGAGGCCGCCGACAGCTTTGCCCAGAACAGCCCTTCCGGGCTGGAATAGGACGCAATGAACGTGGTGAGCGGCGCGGCGTTCGACGTCGAAAGGTTCAGCGTCCAGAACGCCTCGTTCCAGGCCAGGATCAGATTGAGCAGCAAGGTCGACGCGAGACCCGGGATCGCCATGGGCGTCAGCACGTAGACCAGCTCGCGGCCGATCGTGGCGCCGTCCATGCGCGCGGCCTCCAGGATGTCGCGCGGGATCTCCTTGAAATAGGTGAACAGCATCCAGATCACGATCGGCAAGTTGCCGAGACAGAGGATGAAGATAAGGCCGGCGCGGGAATCGAGCAGGCCGAAATTCTTGTAGATCAGGTAGATCGGGACGAGCACGCCGACCGGCGGCATCATCTTGGTCGAGAGCATCCAGAGCAGGGTGTCCTTGGTCCGCTTGGTCGGCGAAAACGCCATCGACCAGGCCGCGGGAATGGCGATCAAGAGCGCGATCAAGGTCGAGCCGCCGGCGATGATGATCGAGTTCATTGCGTGGTGGAAATAATCGCTGCGCTCCTGCACCGTCGCGTAGTTCTCGGTGGTCCAGTGGAAGAACAGGAAGGACGGCGGAATCGCGAAGGCCTCGAGCTCGGTCTTGAAGCTCGCCAGCACCATCCACAGGATCGGAAAGAAGATCAGGAAGCCGAAGAACCACGCCCCGATCGTCGAGACCACCACCCGCTGCGTCGTTGCCATCCGCGCCATGTCAGGCCTCCAGATTGCGGCCGACGATGCGGACCAGGAAGAATGCGACGATGTTGGCAATCACCACCGCGACGAGGCCGCCCGCCGAGGCGCTGCCGACGTCGAACTGGATCAGCGCCTGCGAATAGATCAGGAAGGCGATGTTGGTGGTCTGCAGGCCCGGCCCGCCGCCCGTGGTGACGAAGATCTCGGCGAACACGGTGAGCAGGAAGATGGTCTCGATCAGGATCACCACGGTGATGGGCCGCGCGAGATGCGGCAGCGTAATGTAGATGAAAGTCGAGACGGCGCTGGCGCCGTCCATCTCGGCCGCTTCCTTCTGCTCCTCGTCGAGCGATTGCAATGCGGTCAGCAGGATCAGCGTCGCGAAGGGCAGCCATTGCCAGGCGACGATCAGGATCACCGAGAACAGCGGCACATCGTTGAACCAGTCGATCGGCGTCAAATGGACCAGCGAGGCGAGCCAGGCGAACAGCCCGGACACCGGGTGCATCAAGAGGTTTTTCCAGACCAGCGCGCTCACCGTCGGCATCACGAAGAACGGCGCGATCACCATCAGCCGCACGAAGTTGCGCCCCACCACGGGCTGGTCGAGCAGCAGCGCGAGCGGAATGCCGAGCAAAATGGTCAGCGCCAGGACGGAGCCGACCAGCACCAGCGTGTTCTGGAGCGAGGCGAGGAAGGCAGGATCGGTGAGGAAGTAGCGGAAGTTTTCCAGCCCGACGAACGATTCCGAGCCGGGATCGAGCAGGCTGTAATGCAGGGTCGAGAAGTAGATCGTCAGCGCAAGCGGAACGATCATCCAGATGAACAGCAGTCCGACGGCCGGGGTCAGGAGCGACCGCGCAAGGAATTGCGTCTGCCGGGTTGCCATTCCTGAGGTCTCCGCTTGCGGGAAGAAGGCGGCCATCCAACCGGGGCTGGACTGATGGATGGCCGCGAGTTTGAGCTCAGGAGGACGAGCTCGGGTTCACTTGATGTAGCCGGCGCGCTTCATCTCGCGCTCGGTGGAGGACTGTGCGGCCGAGAGCGCTGCATCGACGCTGGTCGATCCCGCGAGCGCCGCGGAGAACTGCTGGCCGACCTGCGTGCCGATACCCTGGAACTCGGGAATCGCGGCGTATTGCACGCCGACATAAGGCACCGGCTTCACCGTCGGCTTGTTCGGATCGGCCGCGTCGATCGAGGCCAGCGTCAGTTTGGCGAACGGCGCAACCTTCAGATACTCATCGTTCTGGTAGAGCGAGGTGCGCGTGCCCGGCGGCACGTTGGCCCAGCCCTCCTTCGATGCGACGAGCTTGGTGTAGTCCTTGCTGGTCGCCCAGGCGATGAACTTCTCGGCCGCGTCCGTCTTCTTCGAGCCGGCGGGGATCGCCAGGTTCCAGGCCCACAGCCAGTTGGCGTTCTTGCCGAGCCCGGTGTTGGGCGCGAGCGCGAAGCCAACCTTGTCGGCGACTTTGGATTCCTTCGGATTGGTGACGAAGGACGCCGCAACCGTCGCGTCGATCCACATCGCGCACTTGCCGGCGTTGAACAGCGCAAGGTTCTCGTTGAAGCCGTTGGAGCTTGCACCGGGAGGGCCGGCCTCCTTCATCAGATTGACGTAGGTCGTGAGCGTCGTTTTCCATTCCGGCGTGTTGAACTGCGGTTCCCACTTCTCGTCGAACCAACGTGCGCCGTAAGAATTGGCCATGGCCGAGAGGAACGCCATGTTCTCGCCCCAGCCGGCCTTGCCGCGGAGGCAGATGCCGTAGGTGCCGGCGCTCTTGTCGGTGAGCTTCTTGGCGGCGTCGATCACGAAGTCCCAGGTCGGCTTCTCCGGCATCTTCAGGCCGGCCTTCTCGAACAGGTCGGTGCGGTACATCACCATCGAGCTCTCGCCATAGAACGGCGCGGCGTAGAGCTTGCCGTCGACGGAGACGGCATCCTTGATCTTGGGCAGGAGGTCGGCGACGTCGTAATCCGCCCCGAGATTGGCGAGCGGCACCAGCCAGCCCTTCTTGGCCCAGATCGGCACCTCATAGGTGCCGATCGTCAGCACGTCGAACTGGCCACCCTTGGTGGCGATGTCGGTGGTGACGCGCTGGCGCAGCACGTTCTCTTCCAGCGTCACCCATTTCACGGTGATGTCCGGATTCTTCTTGGTGAACTCGCTGGTCAGCCCCTGCATGCGGATCATGTCGCCGTTGTTGACGGTGGCGATCGTCAGGGTGGTTTCGGCCATCGCGGGGACGGCCAGCAGGACGGACGCGCCGCAGACGGCGCCGAGGAATTGCTTCACGGTGACCTCCCTCAAACTCGCGTTTTGAGCATATGCCCACGCGTTGGGCGTATGTTCAATCGGGAGGCGGCGGTTGTCAAGCAGGCGCGCGGGATTCGCGCAACTTATGAGTGCTGCGGTGCGGGAGGAGCAGACCTTCTCACACCGTCATGCCCCGCGCAGGCGGGGCATCCAGTACTCCGTGTCGTCTGTTGGTTTGCCCCAAGCGAGGCCGCGGCGTACTGGATCGTCCGCCTGCGCGGACGATGACAGCGTCGTGGGTGGTGAGACTGTTCGCCTCGCTAACGCTGGAAAACGCGCCCCGCCCTACCGCTCCAGGATCGCCCTTGCGGTCGCCTCGTCCGTGATCAGGCCGTTGATCAGCCGCCCGTTCAGCGCCGCCGCGATCGCGGGGACCTTGGCGGCGCCGACCGCGGCGCCGATGGTCGTGGTCTTGGCCGGCACTTCCGGCGGGATGCTGGTGAGGCGCTTGTTGGCGCCGGCCTTGAGCAGGCGGCCCTTGGCATCATAGGCCCAGCCAGTGATCTCGCCGATGGCGCCCAGCCGCATCATCTCGAACAATTCGTCGCGGGTGACGAAGCCGTCGATATGGACCTGCGCCTTCTGGTCCATCTGGCCGATGCCGACCAGGCGCAAATCCGCCTTGGCCGCGACCGCCTTCACCTTCGCAATCGGCTCGATCCGCACCATCCTGTTGCGCTCGTCCTCGGACGACATCAGGAACGGCAGCGGCATCGGATAATGCCGCGCGCCGGTGCGATCGGCGAGCCGGCCGACGGTGTCGTAGAAGCTCGCCGAGCCGTCGGCGGAGATGTTGCCGACCAGCGAGACGATCTGATGGTTAGGCCGGTCGATCGGCGTGACGCGCTCGACCGCGGCGCGCACCGCCCTCCCGGTGCCAAGCGCGACGATCACGGGCGTCTCCGAACGAAGGGTCGAATCCAGAAGATTGGCGCAGCGCTCGGCGATGCCGGCGGTGGCCTGCGGCGCCGCAGGATCGGCGGGCACCACCTCGCAATGGACGAGATCAAACCGCTCCTTCAACCGTGCCGCCAATTCCATGCACGCGGCGATGGGATGTTCGAGCCGGAACGTGATCAGCCGCTCGGCAAGACATAGCGAGACCAGCCGCTGCGCCGAGGCGCGTGAGACCTGGAGCATTTTTGCGATCTCGTCCTGGGTGTGGCCCGCAATGAAGTAGAGCCAGCCCGCCCGCGCGGCATCATCAAGTCTCGACCTATCGTTCTCGCCAGCCAAGGCGTCACGCCTCCTTCCAGAAATCGCTCATCTGCGCGAAGACCCGATCGGCTCCGGCGGCGGACAATATAGCGCGGCCGTCGCGCCCCCGATAATGGCTGCCGCCGACAAATCCCCAGACCGTCATGCCGGCTGCCTTGCCCGCCTGAACGCCGCTGACGCTGTCCTCGATCACCAGCGTGCGCGCAGGCTCCGCGCCCATCTTCTCCGCCGCGTGGAGAAAGAGATCGGGCGCCGGCTTGCCACGCTCGACCATTTGCGCGGTGTAGATCCGCGCTTCGAAATGCGGCGCAAGGCCCGTCACCCTCAGCGACAGCGCGACGCGGTCGAGATCACTCGAGGAGGCCACGCAATGCGGCACGCGCAGGCCGGACAGGACGGTATCGACATCCTGAACCGGACGGAGCGCCGTCTCGAAGGCGGTCAGCACGCGCGACTTCAGCCGCAGCGGAAAGTCGACCGGCACCATCTGGCCGAGCTCGCGATAATGTTGGGTGACCGCACTGGTGCTTCGCCCGAGAAACAGCTCGAGCGCCTGCGCAAGCGTCAGCGATATCCCGGATAGGGACAGCTCGTCGGACAGGCACTGGCAACTCAACAGCTCGCTGTCGACGAGCACGCCGTCGCAGTCGAAGATGATCAGGTCAGGCCTTGGCCGGCTTTGGTCCATCCGGCCATTCGATCATATACCCAATTGATGAGCAATAGTTCACCTTGGAACATGGCGCCGCGGGCTCCCAGGTCGTTCAATGGGCCACCTGCCGGTAGATCGCCGGCAGCGCCGCGGGCAGCCGGCGGATGTTGCCGACGATGGCGTAGCCACTGCGGCCGAACAGCGTCGGAAAATAGGATTGCGCAGCAGCATCGACCGTCACGCCGAACACCGCGATGCCGAGCCGGCGCGCCTCCTGCACGGATTTGCGGGTGTCCTCGACCGCAAAGCGTCCCTCGTAATGATCGACATCGTTCGGCTTGCCGTCGGTGAGGACGAGCAGCAGCTTCTTTCGCTGCGGCTGGCGTGCAAGCTCAGCTGAGGCGTGGCGCACCGCCGTGCCGATCCGGGTATAATAGCCGGGTCTGAGCGCGCCGATGCGGCGCTCGACCGCGCCGCTCATCGGCTCGCCGAACGCCTTGACGGTCTCGAGCCGCACCCAGGAGCGCCGGCGCGACGTGAAAGTCAGGATGCTGTGGTGATCGCCGCAGGCCGACAGGCCATGAGCTAGCACGAGTAGCGCTTCCTTCTCGACGTCGAGCACCCGATAGCCATCGACCCAGGCGTCGGTCGAGAGCGAGACGTCGACCAGCAGCGTGACGGCAAGATCATGCCCTTGCGGCCGCATCGCCATGTGGACACGATCAAGACCGGCGCCATTGCCGCCGGCGCGCAGATCGCAGCGCGCGCGCACGAGCGCGTCGAGATCAAGATCATGGCCGTCAGCCTGGGCACGCATCAATTCGTGGCGCGGCCGCACGATCTCGAAGCGACGGCGGACCTGGCGGATGTGCCGGCGCATGGTCTCGTCGGGCGCCCAGCTCTCGCCGGTTTCGGAAGCCGGTGCGGCGAGCACGCGGCAATGATCGGGCAGATAGGAGCTGCTGCGATAATCCCATTCGGGATAGGATAGCTCCGCGTTCAAGCACGAGGTATCGAGCGCTTCCGGCGGCAAATCCAGATCAAATTTGAGCCGGCTCGCCGGCTTGCCGCTGCGGCGGCTGAGCGTGATCTCGTCGAGATCGTCGGCGGCCTTCTGCGCATCCTCGTCCTCGCTGTCGTCGGCGGGACGGTCGACATTGACCATCTCGGCCATGGCGAGGATCTTTTCGAAACGGTTGAGCACGAAGGGATCGCGGCGATTGGCGCCGTCCTCGCGCTCGCGGATGGCGAACCGCTTGCGATTGTCCGACGGTGCGGGCGAAGCAGCCGGCGCGCACTCGTCCATGCCCGCATGCGCCGGCGAAAGCGCGCGCGTCCAGCAATCTCCCCAGAGCGGGCATGGCAGGATCGAGCGATAGCCCGGCGGCGCCTTGTCCGGCAGCGGTCCCGTCCCCGTCATCGCCGGCCACAGCTTGCCCTCAGGCGGCACATCAGCGCCAAGCAGAGCGAGCACGATCTGCTCCATGTCCTGCTCGATCCGCGGCAATCGGCGGTGCGGCCGCGCCATGGCCGTGGCCGCAGCCAGCCGACCGTAATCTTCGGCAAGGCCCGGACATTCTGTCAGCACGAGCACCGCGATCTCGCTGGTCCGGCGCAGCATCAGCAGGTCGCGTCGCAGCGGATCGGCCTCCTTGATCGCGTCAGGAGGCGCAAACGCAAACCATGCGGCGAGCCAGCGGTACAGCGCGGCGTTCAGCTCACGGTCGGCGAAAATCGCGATGCTGTCAGGCAGGAAAATTGTTGCTGCATCGCGCCCCGGCTGCTCCAGCCGCTCGTCGCCGAGCCCGATGCGCTGTCGCCAGCCGAGACGGTGCCCCGCCCTACGGGCACTCGCGCTGGCGATCTGCACGCCGGTCTCGCCGCCGAGCGCGCGAAACATGATCGCGATCCGGCTGCGGACTTCCGCGAGCCACACGGCGTGTTCGGCATAAACAGGATAGCTCGCGGTGCCGCCGACCAGGCGATGCCAGGCCCGGCCGACCGTTTCTTCAAGCTCGAGGAAATCGAGCATCACATCACCTTCAGGAGATCACGGCGCGCGCGACGTCGAGCAGCGCGGCCTTGACGTCGGCGTCGTCGGTCAGTGGTTCGATCATGGCTGCCGACACGGCATCGGCAATCGAGGCGCCAGCTGCGATCAGCGTGGCGCAATAGACGAGGAGGCGGGTCGAGACCCCCTCCTCGAGGTCATGGCCCTTCAACGCGCGCAGCCGGCCGGCCAGCGCGACCAGCGGCCGCACGTAATCGGGCGCGAGCCCGCTCTCGGCCGCGACCACCGCGATCTCCTGCTCCGGGGGAAGGAAGCCGAACTCGATGGCGACAAAGCGCTGACGGGTCGACGGCTTCAGCGCCTTGAGCAGCGTCTGGTAGCCGGGATTGTAGGAGACCACGAGCATGAAGCTGCTTGGCGCAACAAGCTCCTCGCCGGTGCGCTCCAACGGCAGGATGCGGCGGTCGTCGGTCAGCGGATGCAGGACGACAGTGACGTCCTTGCGCGCCTCCACGACTTCGTCGAGATAGCAGATGCCGCCGTCGCGCACCGCGCGCGTCAGCGGACCGTCGGTCCATACGGTGTCGCCGCCCTTCAGCAAGTAACGGCCGGTCAGATCTGCTGCCGTGAGATCGTCGTGACAGGCAACCGTGTGGAGCGGCAGCCCCAGCCGCGTCGCCATATGCGCGACGAAACGGGTCTTGCCGCAGCCGGTCGGCCCCTTCAGCAACACAGGCAGCCGATGCCGCCAGGCGTGCTCGAACAGCGCGCATTCGTTGCCGCTTGCGACATAGGCCGGGAGCTCAGGTGCGGGAGCCGCCAGAGCGTGAAGTGCTGCTTTCATGTTCCTTCTCCGGAAAATCGGTTTGACGAGGCGGCCGCGACGTTGCGCGGCCGCCTTCGCGTTCACTCGGCCGGCTGCAAGGCAGCCGGGATCGTCGCCGGCTTCTCGCGGCCCGGCACCAGCACGGCCCAGACGAACATCAGCGCAGAGATCGCGACGAACACGCCGGAGCCCAGCCGCACCCAGTAGAAGAAGGCGAGCTGGTCCTGCACGTCCATGTAGCTCTGGCCCAGCACGCGCTGGAGATGGACCTGGATCACGCCGGCAAAGGTCAGCGCGAAGGTCATGGTCATCATGGCCGTGCACATGATCCAGAAGCTCGCCATCGAGAGCCACTGGTTATAGGGCGCGCGTCCCTTGATCTGCGGGATCGCGTAGGCCATCACCGACAGGTTCAGCATCACGTAGGCGCCGAAGAAAGCGAGATGGCCGTGCGCGGCGGTGACCTGCGTGCCGTGCGTATAATAGTTCACCGAGGACAGCGTGTGCAGGAAGCCCCAGACGCCCGCCCCTAAGAACGCCATCACCGAGCAGCCGACCGACCACAACAGCGCGGCGCGATTCGGATGCTTGCGGCCGGCCTTCCAGGTCATCTGCACGGTGAAGATCACCATGGTGAAGAAGGGCGCGACCTCGAGCGTGGAGAACAGCGAGCCGATCCACTGCCAGTAGCCGGGCGCGCCGATCCAATAGAAGTGGTGGCCGGTGCCGAGGATGCCGGAGAACAGCGCCAGCCCAATGATGACGTAAAGCCACTTCTCCACGACCTCGCGGTCGATGCCGTTGAGCTTGATCATCAGGAAAGCGAGCACGGAGGCCATGATCAGCTCCCAGACGCCCTCGACCCAGAGATGGACGACGTACCACCAGTACATCTTGTCGACGGCGAGATTGGCCGGGTTGTAGAAGGCGAACAGGAAGAAGATCGCAACGCCCCAGAGGCCGAACAAAAGGATGTTGGTGACCGTGGTCTTGCGGCCCTTCAGCGCCGTCATGGTGACGTTGAACAGGAACATCAGGCAGACGACGACGATGCCGACCTTGATGATGAAGGGCTGTTCGAGGAATTCGCGGCCCTCATGGTAATGGAAGAGGTAGCCGACCACGGCCACGCCCGCGGCGCCGAAGAACATCCAGAACTGGATCTTTGCCAGCAGCGGGCTGTAGAGTTCAGTCTCGGTTTCCTCGGGCAGCAGGAAGTAGGTCGCGCCCATGAAGCCGATCAGCGACCACACGATCAGTGCGTTGGTGTGGATCATCCGGACGATGTTGAACGGCAGGATGACCGACAGGGTGTTGGGCAGGACATAGATGGTCCCGGCAAGCAGGCCGAACAGGACCTGGGCCAGGAACAGGGTCAGCGCGCCGTAGAAATACAGCATCGCGACTTTCTGGGTTTGGTACTTCATCTCGGGTTCTCTCTGTCTTGAAAGAGGAAAGCGGCGAGCTCAGCCCGCCTTGTTCGGCGGCCATTCCTGGCGCTTGATCTTGCTGGTCCATTGCAGGAAGTCGGCGAGGTCGTTGAGCTCCTGGTCGGTGAGGTTGAACTGCGGCATCTGCCGCCGCCCCTCCGCGCCCGAGGGCTGCGACTGCATCCAGGCCTTCAGCGTCTCGCGCGCCGCGGCCGGATCCTCATTGCCGCCCCAGCGGTCCCAGACGTTGCCGACTTCCGGCGCGAAATAGGCGCCCTCGCCGAGCAGCGTGTGGCAGTTGATGCAGGAGTTCTTCTCCCAGACATGCTTGCCGCGCGCGACCGACCACGTCAGCGTCGTCGCGTCCGTCGAGGTCGTTGCCATGTAGTAATGGCTGTGCGCCGTCAGCCCTAAGAAGATGGCGAAGAAAAAGGCCGAGCCGCCGTAGAAGACGTTTCGAGCCGCCGACTTGGTCAGGCGTTCAGCCATTGCCAATCCTTTCCGTTGTGAGTCCAGTCGTGAGGAAGCGGTGATGCTGTATTTTGCCTGTTAGTGCGGATGGGTCTTTGTCGGGGAGCAATGAACGCTCGCGTCGACCGCGTCAGATCAGGGCGACGACGGCGGAGGCGAGCCAGGCGAACAGCAGCACGATGACGATCCAGGCGCCGACGAGACCACGCCACAGCGCGGGCACGACGCGCAGATCCATGAAGTCGAGCGCGATCCGGCGGCCCTTGATGGCGGCCAGCGACAGCAGCGCAGCATTGCCGAGCACCTGCCACGGCATCAATGGCGGCAGCAGGATGGTCGCGAGCGCGAGGCCGATCAGCACGAACCAGGTGATGTCGAGGCGATCCGGCATCGTCACCGCGCCAGATAGAGAATCGGGAACATGACGATCCAGACCAGATCGACCATGTGCCAGAAGGCGGCACCCGTCTCGACGCCCACGGTCTCGGCGCGGCGGCAGACCACCGCGAGGATGATGATGCCGAGAGCGACATGTAGGAGATGGAAGCCGGTCAGCAGGAAATAGAGCGTGAAGAACGGGCTGGTCTCCAAGCCAATGCCGCGGCCGATCTCCTCGGCATATTCGGCAAGCTTGATCGCGATGAAGAAGCCGCCGAGCGCCATCGCGATAAGGAGCCAGCGGCGTGATATCCGCTTCTCGCTCGCTCGCGCCGATTTCGTCGCCCGGGCCGCAGCCCAGCCGCTGGTCACCAGCACGATTGTATTGAGGCCCGCGAGATTCGAATCCAGCGCCGCCTGCCCCGCCGCAAACACCGTCGGGTGGATCGCACGGGCGACCACGAAGGCACCGAGAAACAGGCCGAAGGCGACGAGCTCGCTGAAGATCAGCACCCAGATCATGGGATCGCCGGGGAGATCTTCCAGGATTCCCCAACCGGTTCCCTCTCGTTCGCAGTCGGCCGCAGACATCGTCTTTCCGGATCAGGACACCGGCCAGCCTTAGCTCAACCGTCCTGTTCGGAATTTGTCGCAGAACAAACTCGGAGATCGCCAGAGCACTTGTTTGCGCCGACGCAACGTCCGGCCTGCTGGAGCTCGTTACAAACCGGCTCATGTTCCCAGGGAATAGCGAGCGCTGAGATGAGCGATGCACAGATCGGGCTGATGACCGCGACACCCATCATCATCGCCTTCGCCATCGCGCTCCGGCGCATGGGCGTGCTGTCGACGGTCGCGACGGTTTCGGCGGTGAGCCTTTCCGTCGCAATCGCGACGGTGCTGTTCACGACGCAATAATCCGGACACCGCGGATCGGGGGCGCGATCAGCTCGCGACGGATCGCCGGTCGGGCGCCGTTCTCGGCAGGACCAGCTGAAACCGCGTGCCCTCACCGGGCTTGCTTTCGAGCCGGAGCTGTCCGCCCAATCGATCCACGACGATGCTGTGCACGATGTGCAGGCCAAGGCCGCTCGCGCCGTCATGCCGGCGCGTGGTGAAGAAGGGATCGAAGGCCCGCCGCTCCACGTCGGGCGCCATGCCGCAACCGTCGTCGGCAAACAACAGCTCGATATGCCTGTGGCCTACCGCGCGGAGCGAGACGTCGATCTTTCCTGCTCCGCCACCGGAGAAGGCATGCGTCATCGCGTTGACGGCGAGGTTGGTGAGTACCTGACCGAACGGACCGGGATAGCTGTCCATGGCCAGATCGGGCTCGCAGCGCAGACCGAGCGCGATGTCGCGCGTGCGCAGCTGCCGCTCGAACTGGGAGAGAACCTGGCCGGTCAGCTCGCCCGCATCGAAGCTGCGCCGGTGTGACAGGGTCTGATCGGCCGCCACCTGCTTGAAGGACTGCACCCGTTCGGCGGCGCGGCCGAGATTGGTGACCAGCTGCGCCGAGGCATCGCCCACCAGCTCCAGAAAGCCCGTCAATGTCGAACGCTTGAGACTGCCCCGCGCGACCTCCGCGGCGAACTGCTCGGCCTTGCGCTGCAGCGTCGAGGCGACCGTCAGGCTGCTGCCGAGCGGTGTGTTGATCTCGTGCGCGACACCGGCGACCATGCGCCCGAGCGCCGCCAGCTTTTCCGCCTCGATCAGAGTGTCCTGGATATCGCGCAAATGACGAAGCGCGGTCTCCGCGGCATCCCTGGCACTGCGGATCTCCCGCTCGGCGCGCTTGCGCTCGGTAATCTCCTCCGCCGCCACGTTGACCGCGACGATTTCGCCATCCGGCATGCGCAGTGGATGCCAATAGGTGACCCAGGAGCGCTCCTCGGCCTGGTCGGCCCGTTGCCCCGCCACCTCGATGCCGATCACGGGCTCGCCGGTCTGCATGATCGAACGGACGATCTGCTCGACGGACTCCGCCAGAGCCGGCACGCAATCCCTGACCGTATGCCCGAGATGGCCCTCGACCGATATGCCGCAGATTTCGGTCAGGCGCTGGTTGATCAGCAGGTAGCGGCAGTCCGGTGACAGACAGGCGAGCCCGATCGGGGCAGTGTCGTAGATCAGTTGCAACGCCGGCAACGTCGAGACCAGCATCACCTCCGAAGCCGGCGATGACCTCATTCTACGCGTCACTCAGGTTCCCCGTAATCCCTTACGCCAACCGCATGAAATTCGCACGAAACTGGCTGCCGATTGATCTAGATCAAGAAGGCGCGCCGGCGCCTCTCGTTTCGAGGCTTTGGCGTGAATCGCCTCGTTCAAAACAGAACAAAGGCGCCGATCAACAAACCTGCAGCAAAGGAGCAGAGCCCGAGAGTGCAGACAGAAACGATGCGCAAGAGGATGCGAAGCCGCCCCTCAAATTCATCGTCTGACATCTCGTGGATATGAGCCGCCACCGGTGCTGCCCTGCCCGTGCCCTGCTCGGCACCCCCGGATTTAGACCCCAAATCATGGTCATCGCGAGGCATCGGTTCCGCTCGCGATGCCGTGATCGAAATTGACGAAAATTGCAATCGCCTGGCGGGGGCAGCGCCAGAGCCTCCCCCGCGACGTGATTTTGCGCCTACCGCCGCTGATTATACACGTCGATACATACTGCCCCGAGCAGCACCAGACCCTTGATAACCTGCTGATAATCAATACCGATGCCGAGGATGGACATGCCGTTGTTCATCACGCCCATGATCATGGCGCCGACCACGGCCCCGCCGACGCGCCCGACACCGCCATAGGCCGAGGCGCCGCCGATGAAGCAGGCGGCAATGACGTCGAGCTCGAAGCCGAGGCCCGCCTTCGGCGTCGCCGTGTTCAGCCGCGCGGCGAAGACGAGGCCGGCGAGCGCGGCCAGCACGCCCATGTTGACGAAGGTGAGGAAGGTCAGCCGCTCGGTCTTAATGCCGGACAGGCTGGCCGCCTTGGCATTGCCGCCGACCGCATAGATCTGGCGGCCGATCACGGTGCGGCGGGTGACGAAGCCGTAGAGCGCGATCAACGCGCTCATGATCACCAGCACGTTGGGCAGGCCGCGATAGGTCGCGATCAGATAAGTGAAATAGAGCACGGCGCAGGACAGCACAATGCTCTTGCCGAGGAAGAACGCGTAGGGTTCAACCTCGATACCGTGCGACACTTCCCGCGCCCGGCTCTTGGCGCTGGCGTAGACCAGCCCGAGCGCGAGCACCGCGCCGATCAGCATGGAGGTCGGATGCAGCGTGCCGGCTTCGGGCAGCAGCTCCGGAATGAAGCCCGACGACAATTTCTGGAAGGTCGACGGGAACGGCCCGAGCGACTGGCCCTGCAACACGGCGAGCGCGAGGCCCTTGAACACGAGCATGCCCGCCAGCGTCACGATGAAGGACGGGATCTTGAAATAGGCCACCCAATAGCCCTGCGCCGCGCCGATGGCTGCGCCGACCAGCAGGCAGGCAATGAACGCGAGCGTGTAGTCGACCTTGTAGGTCACCATCAGAAGCGCGGCGACTGCACCGACGAAGCCCGCGACTGAACCGACCGAGAGGTCGATATGTCCGGTCACGATCACCAGCAGCATGCCGAGCGCCATGATGACGATGTAGCTGTTCTGGAGCACCAGGTTGGTGAGGTTGAGCGGCTGCAGCAGCGTGCCGCCGGTCATGATTTGGAAGAACAGCATGATCGCGATCAGCGACATCAGCATGCCGTAATTGCGCAGATTGTTCTTGATAAAGCTGCCGTGCCGCCGCTCCTCGGGCAGCGAAACCGTCTTGTCGGTCATGGCTGCTCACCTCCCATCTCCGCGGCCTCGACCGCGCCGTTTCCGTTGCTTCGTTCGTTGCGCATGATGGCGCGCATGATCTTTTCCTGCGTCGCATCCGCGCCCTTGAACTCGCCGACGAAGGCGCCGTCGTTCATGACGCAGATGCGGTCGCAGATGCCGAGCAGCTCGGGCATCTCCGAGGAGATCACCACAACGCCGCGGCCGGCCTCTGCCAGCTCATTGATGATACAGTAAATCTCGTATTTGGCACCGACGTCGATGCCCCTTGTCGGCTCATCCAGGATCAGGACCTTGGGGTCGGTCATCAGCCATTTCGACAGCACCACCTTCTGCTGGTTCCCGCCGGAGAGCTGGCCGGTCTCCTGGTAGACATCGGAGCAGCGGATGCGCATGCGGTTGCGGTAATCGCTGGCGACCTTCAGCTCGGCGATATCGTCGATCACCCTCCCCGGCGCGACCTGGTCGAGGCTCGCGAGCGTAATATTCTTGCGGACGTCGTCGGCGAGGATCAGACCGAGTTGCTTGCGATCCTCGGTGACATAGGCAAGGCCGGCATCGATCGCCGCGGCGACGCTCGGCAACGCGATCTCCCGGTCCTCAAGGGCGATGCGGCCGCTGATATTGGTGCCCCAGGAGCGGCCGAACAGGCTCATGGCGAATTCGGTGCGGCCCGCCCCCATCAGCCCGGCAATTCCGACGACCTCGCCGCGTTTGACCCCGAAATTGACGTTCTTGATCACTTGCCGCTCGGGATGGATGGGGTGATAGACCGACCAATTCTCGACGGTCAGCACGGGCTCGCCGATCCTCGCGCTACGCTCCGGGAAACGGTGAGCCATATCGCGGTTGACCATGCTGCGGATGATGCGGTCTTCCTGGATCGGTTCGGCCCGGCAATCGATGCTGTCGACGGTGCGGCCGTCGCGCAGCACGGTGATGTGGTCAGCGACCTTGGCGACCTCGTTGAGCTTGTGCGAGATCAGGATCGAGCCGATGCCCTGCTGGCGGAACGCCATCAGGCGCTCGAGCAGCGCGGCGCTGTCGGCCTCGTTGAGGCTCGCGGTCGGCTCGTCCAGGATCAGCATGCGGACGCGCTTGGAGAGCGCCTTGGCGATCTCGACGAGCTGCTGCTTGCCGACGCCAAGATCGGTGATCAGCGTATCCGGCGACTCCTTCAGGCCGACCTGCGCCAGCAGCTCGCGCGTGCGCCGGTAGACCTCGTCGCGATCGATCACACCGAACTTCGACGGCGGATGCGAGAGGAAAATGTTTTCCGCGATCGACATCAGCGGGATCAGCGCCAGCTCCTGGTGGATGATGATGATGCCGAGCGCCTCGGAATCATTGATGTCGCGGAAACGGCGCTCCTCGCCCTCGAAGACGATGGTGCCCTCGTAGCTGCCAGCGGGATAGACGCCGCTCAGCACCTTCATCAGCGTGGATTTTCCGGCCCCGTTCTCGCCGACGAGGGCGTGGATCTGGCCGGCCTCGACCGAGAAGTTGACGTCGCGCAGCGCCTGCACACCGGCAAAGCTCTTGCTGACGTTGCGCATCTCCAGCATGGCGGTCATGGCGTTGGTGTCCTTTAATCACCGTCGTTCCGGGGCGCCCGTAGGGCGAACCCGGAACCTCGAGATTCTCAGGTGCGCAATTACGCACCATAGTTCGATGCTTCGCATCGCCCTGGAATGACGGAGTACTAAATCTTACTGGAACTGCGACTTCTTGTAGTAGCCGCTGTCGACCAGCACCTTCTCCCAATTGTCCTTGTACACCACGACCGGCTTGAGCAGATAGGACGGCACGGTCTTGACGCCGTTCTCGTAGGTCTTGGTGTCGTTGACGGTGACCTGCTTGCCGGCGAGCGCTGCGTCGACCATGTCGGCGGTCACCTTGGCGAGGTCACGGGTGTCCTTGAAGATGGTCGAATACTGGTCGCCGCGCAGCATGGCCTTGATCGAGGGCACCTCGGCGTCCTGGCCCGAGATAATCGGCATCGGCTGGTCGGCGCTGCCGTAGCCGACGCCCTTCAGCGAGGAGATGATGCCGATCGAGAGGCCGTCATAGGGCGACAGCACCGCGTTGACCTTCTTGTTGCCGTAGTAGGCGCTGAGCAGATTGTCCATGCGGGCCTGGGCGGTGGCGCCGTCCCAGCGCAGGGTCGCGACCTTGTCCATGCCCATCTGGCCGGAGACGACGACGAGCTTGCCGCTGTCGATGTAGGGCTTCAGCACGCTCATGGCGCCGTTGTAGAAGAAGTAAGCGTTGTTGTCGTCGGGCGAGCCGCCGAACAGCTCGATGTTGAACGGACCTTTGCCGTCCTTGAGGCCAAGCCCCTGCACGATCGACTCCGCCTGGAGCACGCCGACCTGGAAATTGTCGAAGGTCGCGTAATAGTCGACGTTCGGCGTGCCACGGATCAAGCGGTCATAGGCGATCACGGTGATGCCCTTTGCTTTCGCCTGCTTGAGCACGTCGGACAAAGTGGTGCCGTCGATCGCGGCGATCACCAGCGCCTTGGCGCCCTTGGTCACCATATTCTCGACCTGCGAGAGCTGGTTCGGAATGTCGTCCTCGGCATATTGCAGGTCGGTGTTGTAGCCGCGCTCCTTCAGCACCTTGACCATGTTGTTGCCGTCGTCGATCCAGCGCGCGGAGGATTTGGTCGGCATCGCGATGCCGACGGTTGCCTTCTCCTGTGCGGACGCGGTGACGCCAGCTGCCAGCGTTGCAGCGCCGGCCAGCGCCAGTGCGAGAAATGTCGTCTTCAATTTCAGCATGTTTCACTCCCTTTGGGTGTCAGACTGTTTCTTCGTTTCGTCGAGAACTTGGTTGGATTGACTCTGGTCTCCTATGCGAGCTTGACGTCGGGCTCCGCGCGACCGCGCGCAGATGCCTCCAATAGAAAGGTGCAGCCGGCTTGCGGATCGGCGGCGCGCACCGCCGCATCCATGTCCTGCCAGGCAGAAGTGACGAGAAGGCGCGACAGATCCGGGCCGACGAAGGCCGGGCAGCTCGACTGTTTTGCCGGCACACTGAGCGAGCGCAGGCGTTCGCCCTGCGGCGAATAGACATCGATGCGGCCCGCGCCCCAGCAGGCGTTCCAGATATTCCCGTCGGCATCGCACACCGAGCCGTCGAGGCCGCCGACGCCGGTGTGGCGCAGCAACACCTCCGGCTCGCCGCGCGGCAGGCCGGTGGCTGGATTGAGCGGCACCGAATAGAGCACCGCGCGCGCAGTGTCGGTGAAGTAGCCGGTCGCGCCATCAGGCGAGAAGCAGATCGAGTTCGGAATGCTGATACCGGGATACAGCGTCGAGATCTTGCCGCGGTGGAACGCATAGATCGCTCCCGCCCCGGCTTCCGCCTTGCGGCCCATGGTGCCGATCCAGAACGTGCCGGACTGATGCACGCGGGCATCGTTGGAGCGGGTGGCGGGATTGTCGGCTTCGAGCGGACAGAGCAATGTCATCGCACCATCGGCGAGCCGGCGGATGTAGAGGCCATCTTCCGCGACGATCAACTGGCGCTCGGCATCGATCCGCCCGAGCGCGCTCGCCATCCGGCCGAGCGCGTGGATGCGGATGGTACGGCCAGCGAGATGCGCCTCGAACAGACGTCCCTCGCGGATGTCGAACCACCACGCGGTATCGGTGGTGACATCATAGGTCGGCCCTTCGCCGAGATGACACTGCTCGGCTGATAGAACCGAGGTCGGCACCTGTTCGATCATGGCGTCCTCACTGCGAAGCGATAGACGGTGTGATGCCGATAGACTTGGCCGGGATCGAGGCGCGGGCTCGGAAAGTCCGGCCGGTTCGGCGAATTGGGCCACATATGCGGTTCGAGACATATGGCATCCGACTGCCGAATGAGCTTGCCGCCCTTGCCCGAGATCGTACCGTCGAGATAGTTGCCGGAATAGACTTGCAAGCCGGGCTGATCGGTGAAGAGCTCCATGACGCGCCCCGAGCGCGGCGCCTCCAGCCGCGCTGCGAGCGCCAGCTTGCCGTCACGTCCAAGGCAATAGGTGTGGTCGTAGCCCTTGCCGTTGCGCAATTGCTCGTGGCCCTCGCGAATGCGCGCACCGACGGCCTGCGCCTCGCGGAAGTCGAACGGCGTGCCGGCAACGCTGCGCGGCGGCTCCGGTAGCGGAATGGCGGTGGGATCGATCGCAAGGAAATGCTCGGCCGCGACCGTCAGCTTGTGATCGAGAATCGGCGTGCCCGAGGTCGCGCCTTCCAGGTTGAAGAAGCTGTGGTTGGTGAGGTTGACGATGGTCGGACGGTCCGTCCGTGCTTCCATCATCAGCGACAGCTCGGCCGGGCCGGTGACGCGATAGGTCAGGCGCACATCGAGCTTGCCGGGATAGTTTTCCTCGCCGTGCGGGCTCGTGTAAGTGAGCGTCACCGCGGGCTCGGCGCCGTCTTCGATCCCGGCAATGTCCCAGAGCTTGCGATCAAAACCATCCAGCCCGCCGTGCAGGGCATTCGGGCCGTTATTGACGGGGAGTTGGAAGATCTCGCCATCGAGCGAAAACTGTCCCTTGGCGATGCGGTTGGCGTAGCGGCCAACTGTGGCGCCGAAGAACTTCCGCTCGGCGAGATAGCCGGCGAAGGCATCATGGCCGAGCACGACGTCGTCGCAGCCGCCCGTGGCGTCCGGCGCGATCAGCGCCTGAATCACCGCGCCATGGGTGATGATACGGGCCTCAAACCCGCCCTCGCCGCGCAGCACGATACGCTCGACCTTGCGGCCGTCAGGCAGCGTTCCAAAGACGTCTCTTGTTGTTCTTGCACCAGTCATGTTCAGTCCACAAAAGGTTCGACCAGGGTGCGCTTGCCGAGAAGGAAGGCATCGGCGACGAGACGGAGCGGCGCTAGGTCGACGTCGCTCATCCCGGTCGCGGTGAGCGCGACAAAACGCCGGTACAGCTCGCGATATTCCTCATCAGGCGCATCGGCAACAACCTTGCCGTCGACCGCCATGATCCTGGCGCCGCGGGACAGCTTCATTTGCCCTCCGTCGGTGTCGACGAGGATATCCCAGCTCTGCGGCCCGGTCTGGCGGAAATCGAACTCGGCGGTAACAGGCAGGCCGCCGATATCTGTCAGCGTCAGATTGGCGGCGATCGGCGCCTGGCAATTGGCTGGAAATGCGAGCTCGGCCGCGGTGACGAAGACCGGTTGCGGCAGGATCCGGGTCAGGATCGAGAGCGCGTTGATGCCGGGATCGAACACGCCAAGCCCGCCCGGCTCCCAGATCCAGGTCTGCCCGGGATGCCAGACGCGGACGTCTTCCTTCCAGTTGATGTGCACCGATTTGAGCCGCCTCGTGGCGAGCCATTGGCGCGCCGGCTCGACCGCGGGCGCGTAGCGTGAATGCCAGGTCGCAAACAGTGTCCGCTTTGCCTCCGCCGCCATCGCAATGAGCGGGTCTAGCTCGGCGACGCCGATGCCGGGCGGTTTCTCCAGCATCACATGCTTGCCGGCCGCGAGCGCGGTCGCGGCCTGGGCGCGGCGCACCTGCGGCGGCGTGCAGAGCGAGACCGCGTCGATCGGCGGTCCCTCCTCCAGCAACTCCTCGATGGTCGCAAAATGCGGCAGCCCGGGCAGCGAAGCGTTGCGGCTGGCGACGGCCGCGAGCGTCGCGCCTTGCACGACGGCGATCGCACCGACATGCTGGTCGCGTGCGATCTTGCCGAAGCCGACGATGGCGATGCGAAGTTCGCTCACGCTTATTCTCCAATATCTGCGGACGGTAGCGAGTCCGCCGGGGCGGTCTCGATCACCGTGCCCTCGTGGCGGCGCATGCCGTTGTGAATGACATAGACCATGGCCTCCGAGGCTGCATCGGCATCGCCGGCGGCGATCGCATCGACGATCTTCTGATGCCAGAGCAGCACGGTGTCGCGGTCCTCCGGCTCGACCGGCGCGCTGAGCAGGAACGAGGCGCGTAGCGCGGCCTCGATCACGTGGCCGATCGAGCGCATGAACAGGTTGCCGGACGCACGCGCCACGGCGACGTGAAGCGCGAGGTCGGCATCGGCGAAGCCAACGGAGTCGGACGCCTCGTGCCGCATGCGTTCCATGCTGCGACGAAGCCCGGCGATGTCCTCTTCAGATCGCTGGGAGGCTGCGAGCATGGCGGCGCGCGGCTCGACCGCCAGACGAATCTCGGCGAGGTCGTTGAGGAAGCGCTTGTCGATACCGGCGTCGAGATGCCAGGCCAGCACGTCGGCGTCGAACATGTTCCAGGCGGCGCGCTCGCGCACGACGGTGCCGACCCGCGCCTTGGTAGAGAGCAGCCCCTTGGCGACCAGCGTCTTCACGCTCTCGCGCAGCACCGGCCGCGACACGCCGAACATGGTGATCATCTCGGCGTCACCAGGCAGGCGCGTTCCCTCCGCATAGCGGCCGGCGATGATGTCGACGCCGATCGAGCGGGCCACTTCCGCATGGTTGGAATGGGCTCGTTTGGTTGGAATGACCACGATGCGCGCGGTCATGGGGCGCCTCTCTCCTGGATACTGGCGAGCGCCGATTTTGGTAACATGGCACCCACGCATGCCCCATTCGGGGCGATTAGGGGCACTAGATCATGGAAGAGAGGGGCTGACTAGTCATATTATCTGACTATTCATTCGAAATCGCTGGGAACATTGTGGAGAGTCTTACGACACCTTCAGAGCGATTTTGTTCCGGCGATGCAACGCTGAGACGAAGGAAAATTTGTGGAGTGGTTTGCGTGCCCAGCAACGCGTCAGGCCCGGGCCTGTCCCGGGCAGCCACGTTCTTCGTGCCGCACGCAAGACGTGGATGGGCGGGACAAGCCCGGCCATGACGAAGCCGCAAGCAGACGCAAGGAGAAGAACTAGATCAGCTTCCGCTGCGCGAGGTTCTTCATCAGCGCGCCGATGCCGAACGTCCAGGGCTCGCACTCGTCGCTGGTGCGCATGCGATTGACGAGCTTGCCGAGCTGGGGCGCAGAGATCGTGACGATATCATCGCGCTTGTGAGTGAACCCCTGCCCCGGCGCCTCGCGATCCTTCACGGGTGCGAACATCGTGCCGAGGAAAAGCACAAAGCCGTCGGGATATTGATGCACCTTGCCGATGGTCTGCCCGACGAGATCAGTCGGATCGCGGCTGATCATGCTGATCGAGGAATGGCCGTCGAGAACGAAGCCGTCCGCGCCCTCGACGTTCAGGCTGATATTGAGCTTGCGCGCGTCGTCGAGCGTAAAACTGTCGTCGAACAGGCGGAGCAGCGGACCGATCGCGCAGGAGGCGTTGTTGTCCTTGGCCTTCGAGAGCAACAGAGCCGAGCGGCCTTCGAAGTCGCGCAGGTTTACATCATTGCCGAGCGCGCCGCCGACGATCTTGCCGCGGCTGGAGACGAATAGCACCAGCTCGGGCTCGGGGTTGTTCCAGGTCGATTTCGGATGCAGCCCGGCATCCATGCCGGTGCCAACTGAGGACAGGGTCGGAGCCTTGGTAAAGACCTCGGCATCGGGGCCGATGCCAACTTCGAGATACTGGCTCCAGGCGTTCTGATCGATCAGCACCTGCTTCAGATGCATCGCCTGGTCGGAGCCCGGCTTGAGCTTCGACAGATCGTCGCCGATCAGCCGCGTCACCTCTTTGCGGATCGCTTCGGCCGAGGCCGGATTGCCCTTGGCACGCTCCTCGATCACGCGCTCCAGCATCGAGATGGCAAAGGTGACGCCGGCGGCCTTCAGGGTCTGGAGATCGACCGGCGCGAGCAGCCACGGTTTCTTGGGATCACGACCATCGGGCGGGGTGTTGGCCACGATGGCTTCGAGATCGCCGATGCGCTCGCCCTTGACCGCGGCCAGCGCCTTGGCCGGGCTGTCCTCCTCGCAGAGCGCGCTGATGGTTGGAAACTTGGCGGTGACGTCGAACACGCCATCCCCGCGCACGGCGACCACGGCGGGGCCGTTCACCTGCGGCAGCCAGACGCGACCGGCGAGCGTGCCGCGTGTTTCGTCCTCGGGGAGAAGGTCCTTTACCGTCAAAGTCGTCATGGCCGCGCCCTCGCTCTTGTCGGATCGGCCGTGTGATTTGCCGGCCAATCGCATTGGCGAAAACCAATAGCGGTCTGGCAGGGGATGTCCACGGCCAATCGCTAGAGGATTCGATTAAGCCCTCCCCGCTTGCGGAGACGACGGTCTCGTAGGGTGGGCAAAGCGTAAGCGTGCCCACCATCCCTGGTCACACGCAGATGGTGGGCACGGCGCTATCGCGCCTTGCCGACCCTACGGCAGTCTTGCCCTCATCACTTGAACCAATGCACCAGTGCGATGCTGATGCCGAGCAGCAGCATCAGCGACAGAGTCACGGCGGCAGTCACCCGGCCGCCAACATTGGCGAGCACGCGCACGTCGACGCCGAGGCCGAGTGCGGCCATCGACACCACGGTGAGAAAGCCAGTGATCTTCGTCACCGGTCCCACCACCGTGGCCGGCACGATCTCGAGGGAGCGCAGGGTCGCAAGCGCAAGGAAGCCGAGGATAAACCAGGGGACCAGGCGGAAGAAGCCGACATTGGCCTTCTTGGCGCCGGCCTGCCAGCGCGAGGCGACCAGCGACAGGCCCACGACGACCGGCCCAAGCATCAGCACGCGCATCAGCTTCACCAGCGTGCCGATCTGCGTCGAGATGAGACCGGCCGGCACCGTCGCCGCAAGCACCTGTGGCACTGCGTAGACGGTGAGACCTGCGAGGATGCCGTATTGCGTGGCGGACAATTGCAGCAGCGGGATCAGCAGCGGCAGGCCCAGCACCATCATCACGCCGAGGATCGCGGTGAAGGAAATCGACGATGCGATCTCGTCATTGTTGGCGCCGATGATCGGCGCCACCGCCGCGATCGCGGAATTGCCGCAGATCGAATTGCCGCAGGCGATCAGGATCGACAGCCGCGTCGAAAGGCCGAGCATCCGGCTGAGGCCGAAGGAGACGCAGAGCGCGACCACGACGACGGCCGCGATCGATGCCAGCAGAGCGATGCCGGAGGCTGCAATGGCGGCAAAGCTGATGGAGGCACCCAGCAGCATGACCGCGACCTCGAGCAGCTGCTTGGCGCTGAAGGCGATGCCGGCCTGCCAGCGCGGCGCGGGTTTCCAGAAGCTGCGCAGCGCCATGCCGAGCAGGATCGCCATCACCAGCGCCTCGACATAGGGATGCTCGAACACGCCGAGCTCAGCCCGCTCCAGCAGGGCCGAGACACCGGCGACGGCGACGCAGAGGAGAATGCCGGGAATCAGCGCGAGAACCCGGCTCGCGGTGGTGGCCGGCTTGGAATCGGCCGGGCTGGATGCTTGATTCTGCGTCACAAATCTCTCCCAAGGAGAAGGATTTATACGCAGCGCAGTCCGATTGGGGAATAAGTTTTCGGCATATCAGGGCCGAGGGAAGTTCTGTGCTCGGCCCGGGAATAGCGAGGGGTCAGAAGATCAGGCTTTTGGCGAGCGAAGCGACGCGGCTGAAGCCATCATAGACGCCCGGCTCGAAGAAAGCGGCACGGGCGAGCACGATGCCGGCGACCAGCGACCAGAACAGGCCGGTGCCGACCCGCAGCAGCATTTTTGAAGCGCGCGACCGCGGCTGGGTGTCCGTTGCGGACACCAGTTGCTCGCCGAAGGGCTCAAATCCGGTACGTTCCATGGCCGTCAAATCCATCAATCTCTGGCGGAAATGTCGTCGTTTCGGCCCAAAACAGCAATGGAAGCGATTGGCGTTTTTGTCCTCCGGAGGGGAAACTCCTTCCTCCCGACGGTGCCGGGGCAATAGTTTTCTTCTTCCGGCCTATTTGGACACCGGCACCCGGCTTAGAGGGCCAGATAGCGGCGACGGATCGCGTCGTTGGCCTTCAGCTCGTCGATCCCGGCGGCATAGACGATCTGGCCCTTGTCGATGACCGTGGCGTGGCTCGCCAGCCCCAGGCAGAAATGCATGTTCTGCTCGGCGATCAGCACGGTCGAGCCGAGCTGGCGAAGCTGACGCAGCAGCTCGCCGATCCGCTGCACGATGATCGGTGCGAGCCCCTCGCTCGGCTCGTCCAGCAGCAGCAGCGCCGGATTGCCCATCAGCGTGCGCGCGATCGCGAGCATCTGCTGCTCGCCGCCGGACAGGCGTCCGGCGATGCGATGGCGCAGCGGCTCCAGGAGCGGGAAGACTTCATAGATGCGCTTGATTGGCCATTCGTCCTGGCCTTCCGGCCCCTTCTTGCGACCGATGACGAGATTGTCCTC
This sequence comes from Bradyrhizobium genosp. SA-4 str. CB756, assembly GCF_000473125.1. Taxonomy (NCBI): domain Bacteria; kingdom Pseudomonadati; phylum Pseudomonadota; class Alphaproteobacteria; order Hyphomicrobiales; family Nitrobacteraceae; genus Bradyrhizobium; species Bradyrhizobium genosp. SA-4. The sequence goes on from NZ_KI421499.1 coordinate 4,623,013, forward strand.
GACCGTGTGCTCCGGAAAGATCTGGCGGTCCTCCGGCACGAAGCCGAGGCCGGCGCGCGCGATATGGTGCGGCTTCTGGCCGGAGATCACCGCGCCGCGCAGGCTTACTTTGCCCCGCCGCGGCGGTGCCAGGCCCATGATCGCCTTCATAGTTGTCGACTTGCCGGCGCCATTGCGCCCGAGCAGCGCCATGGTCTCGCCCTGCCGCACGGAGAGGCCGACGCCGAACAGGATCTGGCTGGTGCCGTAATAGACGTCGAGATCGGCGACTTCGATGACAGGGGTGCTCATGCGGCGGCTCCCGCATGCTCGGTGCCGAGGTAGGCGTCGATCACGGCGCTGTTGTTGCGGATCTCGTCCGGCGTGCCAGTTGCAAGGATACGGCCGTAGCAGAGCACGACGATCTTGGGCGCGATCTTGAACACGATGTCCATGTCGTGCTCGATGAAGACGACGGTGATCTTCTGTGTCTCCCAGAGCTCGCGCACCTTGTCGATCATGCGCCAGCGTTCCTCCGGACCCATGCCGGCGGTCGGCTCGTCCAGCAGCAGCACTTTGGGTTCGAGCACCAACGCCAGAGCGATGTCGAGCAGTTTTTGGTCACCATGCGACAGCGTCGCGGCGGTGCGATTGCGCTTGCCGGCAAGGCCGAGCAGCTCCATCACGTGTTCGGCGCGGTCGCGTGTCTCCGGCAAGGGAAAACGCTTGTGCAGCACTGCGGAGGTGCGCTGATCGGCGCTGACGGCGGCGAACATGGTCTCCTGCACTGTCAGCGATTTGAAGATGCTGGCGACTTGGAAGGCTCGGCCGATGCCGTGACGCACGATCTCCGGCGGCGAACGACCGGCGAGATCGACGCCGTCGAGCAGCACCTGGCCGGAATCCGGCTTCAACGCGCCGGTGATCAGGTTGAAGAAGGTGCTCTTGCCGGCGCCGTTCGGGCCGATCACGGCGGTGAGCGAACCATCGGGAAAGTCGAGCGAGACGTCGTTGGTCGCCTTCACGCCGCCAAAGGACTTTGCGAGGTTGCGGATCTCGAGCATCGCTAGCGCCCCTCGCCCGCGTCACGCCGGTGTGCGAACCATTCGGCGACGAAATCGAGCAGGCCTTTGCGCAGGCCCAGCGCGAAGAACAGGATGACCACGCCGAGCACGATGCCATGGTATTCGGTGAAGCGCGTGACGGTGTCGTTGAGCAAGAGCAGCAGCACGGTGCCGACCATCGGCCCCAAGAAGGTCGAGACGCCGCCGAGCATGTTGATGAAGATGCCCTCGCCCGAGATGGTCCAATAGGCGAATTCCGGATAGGCGCCGGAGACGAACAGCGCCATCACCATGCCGCCCATCGACGCGAATAGCGCCGCCAGCACGAAGACAGTGAGCTTTGCGCGCCAGACGTCGATGCCGAGGAAGCTCGCGCGCGCGGCGTTGTCGCGGATCATGCGCAGCGTGTAACCGAACGGCGATTGCGCGATCTGACGCATCGCGAGCAGGCCGAGGATCAGCAGCGCGCAGCTCGCGATATAGAGATGGACGTGGTTGGCAAGATCAATGCCGAGAAAGACCGGGCGTGGGATGCCGCCGCGCAGGCCCTGATCGCCGCCGGTGAAGGAGGCCCAGGACAGGATGGTGGAATGGATCAGCATCTGGAAGGCGAGCGTGACGAAGGCGAAGTAGATCTCCTTCAGACGCACGCAGATCGCGCCGATGATGGCGGCGATCACGGCCGTGATCGCCAGCGTCGCGACGAAGGCGACCGGAATCGGCACACCGAGCTTCTGCATGATCAGCCCGAAGCTGTAGGCCCCTAAGCCAAAAAACATACCGTGGCCGAACGAGGTCAGGCCGGTGTAGCCCACCAGGAGATTGAGCGAGGTCGCGAACAGGCCGTAGGCCGAGCAGCGAATGACGAAATCGAGCAGCGCCTTGCTACCGGTGAACAGCGGCAGGCTCGCCAGCACGGCGAAGGCGATCAGCGCGATCAGCACGTCGCGATAACGATGAAGTGCCGTACCGTTTCGCACCGGCGCCAGCGTCTGCGCGCGTCCGGCCTCGAGCTCGGTCATGCCGCCTCCTTGCCGAACAAGCCGGTGGGCTTGGAAACCAGCACGATCACCATGAAGAGATACATCAGGCCTTCCGTGAACAGGGGAAAGCCGAGCGAGCCGAACGAGCGGATCAGGCCGAGCAGCAGCGCGCCGATCAGCGCCCCCAGGATCGAGCCCATGCCGCCGATCACGGTGACGATGAAGGATTCGATCAGCACCGAAAATCCCATCCCCGGCGTCAGCGACCGCACGGGCGCCGCGAGCGCGCCGGCCAGCCCCGCCAGCATGCCGCCGAGCGCGAACACCCCGCCATAGATCAGGCCGGTGTTGATGCCGAGCGCGGAGACCATGCCGGGATTATGCGCGGCGGCGCGGATCACCTTGCCGATGCGGCTGCGCGAGAGCCCGATACCGAGCACGATGGCCGCGAGCAGCGCGACGCCGATCAGAAGCAGGTAATAAGGCGGCACCACGCCGCCGGCGATGAACAGCGGCATCACCTGGAACGCGGACGGCATGCCCATCGACTTGAATTCAGGCCCCCAGATGATGCGCACGACGTCGTCGAAGATCAGCACGAAGGCATAGCAGACGAGGAGCTGCATCAGGACGTCGGCGCCGTAGACGCGGCTCATGAAGACGCGCTCGAAGATCAGGCCGAGGATGGCGGTGCCGGCCGCGCCGGCCAGCATCGCCAGCGCAAAGCTGCCGGTGAGCTGATAGGCCGTCATCGCGAAGTAAGCGCCGAACATGTAGAAGGCGCCGTGACTGAAATTGACCACCTTGAGCACGCCGAAGATCAAGGTTAGCCCGACCGCCACCAGGAACAGCAGCATGCCGATGATGAGGCCGCTGGTGGTTTGCGTCACCAGGCAGGCGGAGCTGGCGAGGCAGCCGGCAAGCGCGTCGAGATCCACGGAAGCACCTTCTTTACGGCGCGCCGGACACGGCGCGGAATACGAAACCAGGGCGGAGACGGTCGCCCGTCTCCGCCCTGCGCGTGATCAGGTGTAACCCTTGCTCTTCTTCCACTCGGCTTCGAGCTCGAAGATGGTCTTCCAGTCGCCGGCCTTGACCTCGGGCACGTAGGGCTCCTGCGGGATCGTGGTGCCCCAGCCGATGGCGTAGCCGACCAGCGTGTGGTCGTCGCCGCGCATCGTCACGGTGCCGTCGGCGCCGAACGGGCACTTGATGGTCAGACCCTTCAGCACCTCCGCGATCTTCTTGCCGTCCGTGGAGTCCGCCTTCTTCGCGGCTTCGCTGAGGAACATCACCGCGGTCGCATTCTGCCACGACCAGTTGGTGGGATATTCGTTGTACTTGGCCTTGTAGGCATCGCCCCAGGCCGCGTTCTCCGGCGTGGTCGGGAAGGTCTTGATGTAGCGGTTGCCGGAGTGGATGCCCTTCGGCAGGTTCTTTACCACGGTGAGCGCGGTGTAGTCGGCCATGTTGACCGCGAACACCTCCATCTGGCTGAACATCGCATAGATGTTGGCCTGGTCGATGTAGGAAGTGAGATCGCCACCCCACAGGCAGGAATACAGCGCCTGCGGCTTGGCCTGCAGGATCTTCGTCACCACTTCGGTGTAGTCGGGCTGGAACAGCTTTGGCCAGGACTCGCTGATGACTTCGACATCAGGCGCGAACCGCTTCAGGTACAGCGTGAACTCGCCGGTGGTGTCGCGGCCATAGGCGTAGTCGGGCGAGCAGGTCGCCCATTTCTTCAGGCCCTTGGCCTTGGCGATCGAAGCGGCGTAGCTGCCGCCGACGATGGAATCGTGGATGCCCTGGCGGACGCAGCGGAATGCGTTCGGGATATGCTGCTTCGGATCGGCGGTGAGCGAGGAGGCTTCCGAGCAGGTGTGGATGCAGAGCACGCCGAGATCACGCGCGACCTCGTGAACCGCAAACGATCCGGAGGACGCTTCGCCGTCGAGCAACAGCTCGCAGCCGTCGGTATTGACGAGCTCGCGCGCGACACGGGCCGCTTCCTGCGGCTGGCCTTTGGAGTCGCGGACCACCATCTCGATCTGCCGCCCGGCAAGGCCGCCGGCGGCGTTGACCTTCTCGACCTCGAGCATCACCGCATTGCGCGACGACGTGCCGAGCTGCGCGACACGGCCCGACAGAATTGTCGGCATGCCGATCTTGATGGTCTTGGCCTGGGCGCGCGCCACCCACGGCGCGGCAACACTCATCGCACCGGCGCCCATCAGCGCCAGTGTTGAACGGCGGCTGATGCCCGGCGTGCGGGTTCTCGTCATTTTCCCCTCCCTCTTTCGGGTCGGCGTTCCAGTCCCTTGTCGAAGATCGTCTCGTCTCCGTGTTCCCAACAATTTCAGAGGCAGGGGGTGACGTCAAGACAAACATGAACTATGAGTCAGAATTCAGAATAGGAGGAAACGAGGCCGCCAATCGGCCCGAAACCGCAGAATGATCAACCTTTCGAGCTTCATCGCCTTTCATGCCCGGCGAACGCCGGACCGGCCCGCGCTGAAATATCGCGGCGGGGTGATCTCCTACGCGGCGTTCGATGCGCGCATCCGGCAAACGGCCGGCTGGCTCGCGTCACAGGGCATCGGCGCTGGCGATGTCGTGGCGGTGCTGATGAAGAACAGCGCCGCGTTCCTGGAGCTGGTCTTCGCGACCAGCCATCTCGGCGCGGTGTTCCTGCCGATCAATTTTCGCCTCTCGCGCGACGAGGTCGGCTACATCGCCGGCAATGCCGGCGCGCGGCTGCTGATCGTCGATGAGGAATTGGCTGCGAACGCAGCGGGCGCGAAGACTGTCGTGCTGAGCGAGGCCGCGCAGCAAAGCGTCACGCATCTCGCAGGCGACGCGGCACCCGCGTCCATGAACATCCGCGCGCCGTCCGACCTGATGCGCCTGATGTACACCTCGGGCACGACCGACCGCCCCAAGGGCGTGATGCTCTCGTACGATAATTTCTACTGGAAGTCGGCCGACCAGACGATCCCGCTCGGCCTGAGTGCCGAGACGCGCCTCCTCGTCGTCGGCCCGCTCTATCACGTCGGCGCGCTCGACCTGCCCGGCATCGCCGTGCTCTGGCATGGCGGCTTCATCCGCATCGAGCGAAACTTTGAACCTGAGACGGCGCTCAGCGCCATCGCCGAGGACAAGCTCAACGCCGCCTGGTTCGCGCCTGTCATGACCACGGCGATGCTCACCTGCCCGGCCCGTGACCGCTACGACGTCTCCAGCCTGACATGGGCGATCGGCGGCGGCGAGAAGACACCGGAAGTCCGCATCCGCGCCTTCTCAGAATTCTTCCGCAATGCGCGCTATATCGACGCCTATGGCCTCACCGAGACCGTCGGCGGCGACACCTTCATGGAAGCGGGCCGCGAGATCGAGAAGATCGGCTCGACCGGGCGCGCCATCGCCCATGTCGGGATCGAGATCCGCGACGAGGACGGCAAGGCGCTGCCGCCGAACGTCAATGGCGAGATCTGCCTGCGCGGCCCCAAGATCACGCGCGGCTATTGGAAGGATCCGGAGAAGACGGCTTCCGCCTTTTTCGGCGACTGGTTCCGCAGCGGCGATGTCGGCTATCTCGACGACGAGGGCTTTCTCTACCTGACCGACCGCAAGAAGGACATGATCATCTCAGGCGGCGAGAACATCGCCTCCTCCGAGGTCGAACGCGTCATCTACGATCTGCCTGAAGTGCGCGAGGTCGCCGTAATCGGCCTGCGCGATTCGCGCTGGGGCGAGCGGCCGATCGCCATCGTCGTGCTGGCGGAAGGCGCGAGCCTCGAGCTCCCTGCCCTCACCGAACATTGCCGCGCGCGACTGGCGAGCTTCAAGGTGCCGAAACAGCTGATCATCCGTGACAGCCTCCCCCGCAATCCCAGTGGCAAGATCCTCAAGCGCGTGCTGCGCGCCGAGCTGGAGACGTCTGAATGAATCAAGTGAACGCCAAGGTGACCAAGCTCAACCGCGTCGAGCGCAACGCCTGGACCAAGCAGAAGATCTTTGACGCCGCGACCAAGGTCGTCGGCAAATATGGCTATGCCGAAGCCTCCGTCGCCCGCATCACCGAAGAGGCCGGCGTCGCGCAAGGCACCTTCTACAATCATTTCGAGAACCGACAGGAGCTGCTCGACCAGCTGCTGCCGAAGATCGGCCTCGACATGGTCGAGTTCATCCGCGCCCGCACCGGCACGGCGGATGCGGCAAGGCAGGAAATTTCGCGCTTCTCCGCCTTCTTCGACTTCATCCGCGAGGTGCCGGAATTCCTGCGCATCCTCAACGAGGCCGAGTTCTTCGCGCCCAGCGGCTACCAGAAGCACCTGGACAATATCTCGGTCGCCTATGTCCGCATCTTGCGCCGCGCGCGAGCGGCAGGCGCGATTCACGATTACAGCGACGAGGAATTCGAGGCCATCGTTCACATGCTGATGGGCTCGCGTGGCTATCTCAGCCGCCGCTATTCCTATTCGGACGGCGGCGTCACCGCCGTGCCCGACCACGTCATCTCCGCCTATCGCAAGCTGATGACGCGCGGCCTCTTCACTGCCTCCGGGGACACGCCATGAACATCGCATCTCCACACAAGCCGCTCGACCTCGCCTCAGCAATTGCTGAGGCCGACATCCGCTGCCTGTTGATGGTGCTGGTGCACATGACGGGCGACGAGAAATGGCTCGAGCCGCCGTACCTGCCCAAGCGCGACATCCGCCTCATCCCCGACCCCGAGGCCGGCGTGCCCCGCGAGATCCAGGACGAGATCCGCGCCGCGGTCGTCAACCTCTTTGCCTATGGTACGCCGGAGCCTGTCATCACCGATCCCGGCGAGGAGCTGTTGCTCAGGATGATGCGCGCCTGTCTCGGCGAGAACGTCGCGCCGGAATATGCGCCGCTGATGCGCGAGGAAATGGGTTTTGTGCCGCGCGAGGCGCGCTGGACCAAGAGGCCCGCCAACGAGAAGCTTGCGGAGCAGCATGTGCTGATCGTCGGCGCCGGCGTCTGCGCCATCGCGCTCGGCGTGGCGCTTGGCCATCTCGGCATCCCCTATACCATCGTCGAGAAGAACGACGAGCTCGGCGGCACCTGGTGGATCAACCGCTATCCCGGCTGCGGCGTCGACACGCCGAACCATTCCTATTCCTACTCGTTCGGCTCGGGCAATGCGTGGACACGCTATTTCTGCCAGCGCGAGGAACTGCTCGATTATCTGCTCAAGGTCGCCGATGAATACGGCATCCGCAAGCATTTGCGGGTCAACACCGAGCTGACGGCGTCGCGCTGGGACGAGGGCAAGAAGCGCTGGATATCCACGCTGAAGACGAAAGACGGCGAAGAGACCTTCGAATCCACCGCGCTGGTCAGCGCCATCGGGCAGCTCAACGATCCCTCCCGTGCGCACTTCAACGGCGAAGAACTTTTCAAGGGCACGATCCTGCATTCGGCGCTCTGGTCCGGCGACATCAACCTCGACGGCAAGCATGTCGCCGTGATCGGCACCGGCGCAACCTCGATGCAGCTGGTGCCGTCGATAGCCGGCCGCGTCGCGTCAGTTACGGTCTATCAACGCAGCGCGCAATGGGCGCGGCCGGTGAAGGGTTATTCCGACCCGATCACCGAGGGCGCGCGCTGGCTGCTGGCGCATCTGCCGTTCTATGTGCAGTGGTATCGCTTCAACATGTTCTGGCGCTATGGCGACGGCCTGCTGCCGTTCCTGCGCAAGGACCCCGCCTGGCCGCACCCCGAGCGCGCCGTCAACAAGGGCAATGACCGGCATCGCCAAGAGCTGACCGACTTCATCCTGTCCGAATTGCAGGGACGGCCCGATCTAATCGAGAAATGCGTTCCGACCTATCCGCCCTACGGCAAACGCATCCTGCTCGACAACAACTGGTTCAAGACCTTGAGGCGGGACAATGTCGAGCTTGTCACCGACACGATCGACCGTTTCGACGAAACCGGCATCATCGCCGCCGACGGCGAGCACCGCCCCGCCGACATCATCGTCGTCGCTACCGGCTTCAAGGTGACGGAGATGGCCGCGCGTCTCAACATCAGCGGCCGCGGCGGCAAGGATTTGCGGCAGGCCTGGGCCAACGACAATCCGACCGCGTTCCTCGGCCTCACCGTGCCTGATTTTCCCAATTTCTTCTGCATGCTCGGCCCGAACTCCGGACCGGCCCATGGCGGCAGCGTCATCTTCCAGTCGGAATGCCAGAGCCGCTACATCTCCGCCTGTCTCGCCGAGATGATCGAGCGCGATATCGCCGTCATCGACGTTCGCCCCGACGTGCTCGACGATTACGTCCGCAAGGTCGACGTCGAGCACGAGGCCATGATCTGGACCCATCCGGGCATGAGCACCTATTATCGCAATGCGAGCGGCCGCGTGTTTTCAGCCATGCCCTGGCGGTTCGTGGACTATTGGCGCATGACGCACGATCCGGATCTGGGGCAATATAGGCTGACGAAGGCGTAGACTGGAGGGAGCGCCCAATGCCCAAACCGATCGTCCGCATCTACACTGACTACAAGAGTCCCTACGCATTCGTGGCGAACAAGCGGCTGTTCGAGCTCGAAGAGACGCACGGCGTGGAGCTCGAATGGCGGCCCTACACGCTGCGCATCGCCGAGTTCATGGGCAAGGTCGAGGAGCGCACGCCGCATTTCTGGCGCAAGGTGCGCTACCTCTATATGGACGCGCGGCGCTATGCCAATGCGCAAGGGCTCGTCATGAAGGGCCCGCGGCGGATCTACGACGCCTTCTATTCGAGTGTCGGCATGCTGTTCGCGCAACGGCACGGCTTCTTCCGCACCTACCACGACACGGTGTTCCGCAAATTCTGGAGCCATGAGCTGGAGATCGACGATCTCGCGGCAATCACCGAAATCATCACCTCGTGCGGTGGCTCGCCCAGCGAGTTCGAAGCCTACGTCAACGGCCCTGCCCGCGCCGAGCACGACCGCATCATCGACGAGGCCGAGGCACTTGGTGTGTTCGGCGTGCCGACCATGGTGTTCAACGGCGAGCTGTTCTGGGGCGGCGACCGCATCAACATGCTGATCGAACGCATCGAGAAGCCCGAGACGATCGCGGCCGCGCTCGGCAGCCGCCACCGCAAGCCGGATTGACAGCCGCTCTAAGCCGCCAGCCCGCTCTCCACGGGCGCAAACTCCAGCCCGAGGCTTTCCGCCACCGCCTTGTTGGTGATGCGGCCGCGATGCACGTTCAGTCCGTTCCGCAAGTGAGGATTCTCCAGCACCGCGGCAAAGCCCTTGCTCGCGAGCATCAGGCCGAACGGCAGCGTCGCGTTATTCAGCGCTTGGCTGGATGTCACCGGCACCGCGCCCGGCATGTTGGCGACGCAATAGTGCACGACGCCGTCGACCTCATAGGTCGGATCGGTGTGCGTGGTCGGATGCGAGGTCTCGAAGCAGCCGCCTTGGTCGATCGCGACGTCGACCAGCACCGCCCCCGGCTTCATGGATTTCAGCATCGCGCGCGTGACCAGCTTTGGCGCGCTGGCGCCCGGCACCAGCACCGCGCCGATCACGACGTCGGCGGCGAACACCTCGTCCTCGACCGCCTCGATCGTGGAGAAGCGGGTGCGGACCCGCCCGAGAAAGACGTCATCCAGCTGGCGCAGGCGAGGAATAGAGCGATCGATCACCGTGACTTCGGCGCCAAGACCCGCAGCCATGCGCGCGGCCTGCGTTCCGACCACACCGCCGCCGAGCAAGACGAGGCGCGCCGGCTGCACACCGGGCACACCGCCCAGCAGCAGTCCGCGGCCGCCCGCGGACCGCTTGAGCGCGGCGCCGGCGGCCTCGATCGCGAGGCGGCCGGCGACTTCACTCATCGGCGCCAGCAGCGGGAGGTGACCGGCCGCGTCGGTGACGGTTTCATAGGCGATCGCAGTACAGCCGGACGCAAGCAAACCCTTGGCCTGTTCGGGATCCGGCGCAAGATGCAGGTAAGTGAACAGGATCTGGCTTTCACGGAGCTGGACCCACTCGCTCTTCTGCGGCTCCTTCACCTTCACGATCATGTCCGATGCGGCGAAGATGTCGCGTGCGCTCGCGGCGATGGTGGCCCCCGCCCGCTGATACACCTCGTCGGACGCGCCGATGCCGCTGCCGGCGCCGGTCTCGACCGTGACCTGATGCCCGGCCGCGACATATTCACGGACCGCGCCCGGGGTGAGCCCGACGCGATATTCCTGCACCTTGATCTCCTTGGGCACACCGACACGCATCTTGAGCTCCTCGCCAACACATTGATTCCGTTGTTGATCGTAGCGACGGGGGCGGTTTGGTTTCGTGCAAATATCCGCTAGTTTGGCTGCTTGCGCGCCGGTTTCCGGCGCGCAAGCGCCCTTTCACGCCGGAAACAAAACCTTGGCCCTCGACCGGAAAGATCTCGCCATCCTCGCGGAACTCACCACCAATGCGCGGGCCAGCCACACTGAGCTCGCCAACAAGGTTGGGCTATCCAGCACCGCGCTGGCGCGGCGGCAGAAGGCGCTGGAGGACGACGGCTACATCCAGGCCTATCAGGCCGCGCTCGATCTCAACCAGTTCGGCCTCACCACCACCGTGCTGGTCCGCATCGCGCTGGAGAGCCAGAGCGACGAGGCGCTGAAGGCGTTCGAGGCCGAGGTGGTGAAATGCCCCTCTGTCGTGCGCTGCTTCCTGATGTCGGGCACCGACGACTACATCCTGATCGTGCTCGCCCGCGACATCCAGGATTTCGAACGCATCCATCGCACCGAGCTATCGCGGCTGCCGCGCGTCGCGCGGGTGCAATCGAGCTTTGCCTTGCGGGAAATCGTCAACCGCGCCGTGCCGACGGTGGTGTTCGGCGAGGCGAAGCGGTAGCTCTTTTCCCGGTTCTTACGCTCTCTGTCATAGAACTGTCATCGAATGTGCTGAGACCTGTCCGTCTCGCACATTCGGGACACGCCATGGACTATTTCAAGCGCTTCAACTTCCTGTTCGCAGCACCGGCATTCGACGCCGACGACCTCGAGGGTCTCCGCTTCAACCAGATCATCGAGGAGATCCAGCGCTCCGGCTTCGAGGTGGTCCGGGCCCGCAAGCTGGAAGACGCCGAGATCGCGGTGCAGACCGATGCCGCAATCGGCTGCATGGTGGTGGACTGGGGCAAGAAAGGCCTGGAAGGCAGGACCTCGGCGCTGATCAACCTGATGCGGCGCCGCGGCCTCGACTTCCCGATCATCTTGCTTATCCGGCGCAAGCGCTTCGAGGACCTGCCGGTCGAGGTGCTCGACTTCATCGACGGCTACGTCTTCCTGTCCGAGGAGACGCCCACCTTCATCGCCAAGAACCTGATCAGCCGGCTCAAGCAATATGCCGAGACGCTGAAGACGCCGTTCTTCGGCGCCCTCGTCGACTATGCCGAGGAAGGCAACCAGCTCTGGACCTGCCCGGGCCACAATGGCGGCGTGTTCTACAACCGCAGCCCGATCGGCCGGGTCTTCGTCGAGCATCTCGGCGAATCCGTGTTCCGCGACGACCTCGACAATTCCGTGCTCGACCTCGGTGACCTCCTCACCCATGAGGGGCCGGCGCTGAAGGCGCAGAAGGAAGCGGCCCAGATCTTCGGCGCGGAAAAGACCTATTTCGTGCTCAACGGCACCTCGACCTCGAACAAGGTCGCGCTCGGCGCCCTCGTCACCGACGGCGACCTCGTGCTGTTCGACCGCAACAACCACAAGGCCGCCCATCACGGCGCGCTGATGATCAATGGCGGCATCCCGGTCTATGTCCCGACCGTCCGCAACGCCTGGGGTCTGATCGGCCCGATGCGCTGGGACATGCTCGACGAGAAGGCGTTGCGCGAGGCGATCCGCAACCATCCGTTGGTGACCGATCGCGACGCCTGGCGCAAGGAACGGCCGTTCCGCGTCGCCGTGGTCGAGCAGTGCACCTATGATGGCTCGATCCATAGCGCCGAGATGATCCTGAAGCGCATCGGCCATCTCTGCGAGTACATCCTGTTCGACGAGGCCTGGGCCGGCTTCATGAAATTCCACCCGCTCTATGCCGGCCGTTTCGCCATGGGGCTGGCGAACCTTCCCCCAGAGGCGCCCGGCATCATCGCGACGCAGTCGACCCACAAGCAGCTCGCGAGCTTCTCGCAGGCCTCGCAGATCCACATCAAGGACCGCCACATCCGCGGCCAGAAGCGTCGTGTCGAGCACCGCCGCTTCAACGAAAGTTTCATGCAGCACGCCTCGACCTCACCCTTCTATCCCCTGTTCGCCTCGCTCGACGTCGGCGCGCAAATGATGAAGGGCCGCTCCGGAGAGGTGCTTTGGGACGACACGATCCGTCTCGGCATCGAGCTGCGCAAGAAGGTCCGCGCGATGCGCCGGGAGTTCGAGGAGAAGGAGCAGAATCCGGATCGGCGCTGGTTCTTCGAGCCCTTCGTCCCGGATCGCGTCGCCATCCCCGACGTCAGCCGCCCCGGCGCCGCGCATAACGTCGCCTGGGAGTCGCTCTCCACCGACGAGCTCGCCACCAATCCCGCGCTCTGGCAGCTCTCGCCCGATACAAACTGGCACGGCTTCCCCAATCTCGCTGAAGGCTTCGCCATCACCGATCCGAACAAGCTGACACTGCTCACGCCCGGCTTCGACCGCGCGACCGGCACCTATGCCGAGCACGGCATCCCCGCTCCGGTCGTCGCGCAATATCTGCGCGAGAATCGCATCGTCCCCGAGAAGAACGACCTCAACTCCCTGCTTTTCCTGCTCACCCCCGGCGTCGAGGCGAGCAAGGCCGGCACTCTGATCTCCGGCCTCGTCGCCTTCAAGAAGCTGCATGACGACAATGCGCTGCTGGCCGACGTCATCCCCGAGTTCTACCAGCGGCGGCAGGCGCGCTATGCCGGCGTGCGACTGCGCGATCTCTGCGGCGAGATGCATCGCTTTTTCCGCGCCGCCGACGTCAGCGCACTCCAGGCCCGGCAATTCATGCCCGAACACATGCCCGAGATCGCGATGTCGCCCCGCGATGCCGCACGCTATCTGTTCAAGAACGATGTCGACTATCTGCCGATCGAGGCGATCGCGGGCCGCATCGCCACGACGCCCTTCGTGGTCTACCCGCCCGGCATTGCCACCATCGTGCCCGGCGAGCGGCTGACGGAACGGGCCAAGCCCATGGTGGATTATCTCAAGATGTTCGAGACCTGCTTCAACACGTTCCCGGGCTTCGATGTGGAAATCCAGGGCGTCTACAAGGAGACCGATGCGCAGGGACGCATCGGGCTCTATACTTACGTCGTTGCCGAGTAGGTGCCGATGAACGAAACAGCTGTGCGCGCGAGTGACGAGCCTGTCCTGGTCAGGCCGTCACGCGAGAGCGATGTCGAGGCGATGCTGGCGATCTACCGCCATCACGTCCGCAACGGCGTGCCGCGCGACGTCGAGGGAACCGGCGCGCCCGAGCCGGACGATTTGCGCGACCGTCGCAAGAATTTGAAGCAGACCCGCCTGCCGCACCTGGTCGCGACCTTTCGCGGCGAGGTCGTCGGCTATGCCTATGCGGTGCTGTTCCGCAAGCGGCCGGCCTATCGCTACACCGCCAAGCACTCGATCTACGTCCACCACGAGCATCTCGGCCGCGGCGTCGGACGGCTCTTGCTCGGCGAATTGATCGACGCCTGCGCTGCGGCCGGCTTCCGCCAGATGATCGGCTATATCGATGCCGACAACGCGCCCTCGCTGGCGCTGCACGAGAAGTTCGGCTTCGCGCGCGCCGGCCTGCTCGGCGGCGTCGCCTATCGCCACGGCCGCTGGTCCGACACCGTCATGGTACAGCGCTCGCTCGGCGCGGGCGCAACCTCCCCGCCGGCGCTCACGGCGCCCGGACGCTAGATAGGCCTGCGCGGCCTTTACGACGGAAGGTCAGCCGATTTCACCTGAATCCGGTCGGCATGCAGAGACCAGTGATGCAAGGCCTGGTCCTTGCAGAATTTTGCTTTCGCCCGCTCTTTGGCTTCGTTCTCATCGCAGGCGTCGACCTCGAGGGTGCCCTGGCAAACCTCGATCTCCCGCCCGTGGCCGAACACGTCCTTCATGAATCTGACGACATAAGTGGACATGGGACCTCCCTGCTGCCCCGGCGGCACTGTAATCCCATTTAGGCCGGATGGGGAAAGGAGATTTTGACGCGGATCAAGGTTGGCGACGGTTCCCGCCGCCAAAGCTAGGCCTTGAGACGATCCGTCAGCGATCACGTCTTGATGTCGAGAAGCGTGTCTTCTGTCTCGGCGTAGGCTTGAATGACCTTCGCATTGGCAATGAAGCTGTATTTTGCGGTCGCCAGCTCAACAAATTCACTCGCGAGATCGACGTTCGGCGCGGCGACCAGGCCATCCTGGTTTGCGAAGGGAGCGCTCGGGTCGGATTGCGCGGTATAGCTCGGCGAAACCGCCGACACGGTCGCGATCGTACCGCCGGGCGCCGAGCCGCTCGATTGGGAGACCTGATCGACGCGCAGCGGCACATAAGCGGCGGGATACGTCGGAGCAATGCCCGAGCTGGCCGATGTGCTCGATCCGCCTGACACGGGGAGCGGCCCGGTCGTGTTGATGTTGGCGATATTGCTGGCGGCGACGTTCACGCGCAGGCTCGCCGCAGAAAGTCCGGAGGTCGCAATCGAGAGTATGCTCATGCATCCTGATCTACAGGACAAGTCATACGCGTTCATTCACGGCATCAGTAAAATCTGCCGCTTTCTGTTTTGAGCCTGGTAACCAACGATCGGAGCACGAACAGACTTCGCACGTCCGCTACTGCGGCGTCACGCCAAAAGCCTGCTTGAAGCGCTCGGCATAGCGCGGCCAGACCTCGGGATTGATGATGCGCGGCGGGCGCTTGCCGTCGAGCGTGTCCAGCACCTGCTCGGCGGCAATGCGGCCCATGTTCTGACGCGCCTCGATCGTCACGCCCGCGGTGTGCGGACTTGCCAGCACATTATCCAATTGGAGTAGCGGATGCTCCGGCGGCGGCGGCTCCTTGGACCAGACGTCGAGACCCGCGCCAGCAATGCGCTTGTCGCGCAAGGCCTGGAGCAGCGCATCCTCATCGTGGATGAAGCCGCGTGCCGTGGTGATGAAATAGGCGTGCGGCTGCATCAGCGCGAACTCGCGCGTGCTGATCATGTTGCGGCTGCGCTTGTCCAGCGGGCAGGAGATCGAGACGAAATCGGCGCGGCGCAAGAGCTCGTCGAGCTCCACCTTCTCGCCGCCCCGCTCGGCCATCACCTCGGCCGTGAGGTACGGATCGTAGGCCAGCACCTTCATGCCGAACAGGCCCTTGCACAGCGCGGCGATGCGGCGGCCGACATTGCCGAGGCCGATGATGCCGACGGTCTTGTGCTCGATCTCGTTGCCGACGAGCTCGTTGCGGTTGACGTTGGACTCCCTGCGGAGCCTGCGGTCGGACTGGATGATGCGCTTCGACAAGGTCAGCATCATCGCCAGCGCGTGCTCGGCGACGGAATGGGCGTTGCCGCCGGACTGGTTGACGACCAGGACCCCCACATCCGTGCAGGCCTCGACGTCGACAGGGTCGAAGCCCGCGCCATTGCTGGAGACCAGCAGGAGGTTTGGCGTGCGCTTCAGGAGGGCGGCGTCGACATGGAAGTGCGGCGCCAGTTCGTCGCGGGCCGCGCCGATCTGGTAGACATGGGCCGCGCTCAGGATAGGCGCGTAGAAATCCTCGGGGCTCTCGTTCTCGATGCGATCGAGCCGGACATCGGGGCGCGCCTTCAGGATGTCGATATAGATCGGATTGGCCAGATATTTGACGTAGAAGACGCGCTTGCTGTTGACGGACATCAGGACCCTTCCGGCTCTCTCATGGAGACCCGCAAGGCCTGCGCAATCCGCGCCCCGTCCATGCGTCCCTCCCGTTTCTCATTGTTGCCGCTTATGCCATGGCGGTGCCGGCCGCGGCAGGCCGTCTGGCGCAGATCACGGTGCCGGCCCGGGCATGTTGACAATCCCGCTGCCTGCGTCAAGTTCGGCAGACCGCCGCGACGGCCAGAACCAAGAAGCATGCGCGGCTCGAGGGAGAACGCAATGGCGATTGCGGAACAGCAGGCTCAGGCGGCACAGGGGTCCGGCGACAAGAGCTGGCATGGCATCGTCCTGCAGACCCTGAAGCGGAACGAGATCAGCCTCATCCCTTACGTGCCCGACCGCGTGCTGACGCCGCTGATCAAGAATTTGCATGCCGATCCCTTCTTCACCACCTTCGCCACCGCCCGCGAGGAAGAGGCCGTCGGCATTGTCTCCGGCGCCTGGATGGGTGGACGACGCGGCGCGGTGCTGATGCAGACCTCCGGCTTTGCAACGCTCGCCAACGTGCTCGCCTCGCTCGCGGTGCCCTACCAGATCCCGCTGATCATGTTCGTGTCCGAGCGCGGCACGCTCGGCGAGTTCAATTACGGACAGTCGCTGGTCTGCCGCACCATGCGCCCGGTGCTGGACTCGCTCGCGCTGGAGCACCACACCATCACCCGGCTCGACGAGCTCGAATTCATCGCCGACCGCTCGATCAAGCAGGCCGTGACCACGCAGGCGCCGGTGGCGCTGATCCTCAACCCGCTGCTCACCGGCGGCAAGACCTTCGACAAGTGAGCGCTGCCATGACCACGCGCAACACCAAAGTGATGAACCGCTTCGACGTCACCTCGCGCCTGATCGCGAAGCTCAAGCACGAGGAAGCCGTGATCGGCGGCATCGGCAATACCAATTTCGATCTCTGGGCCGCCGGCCACCGCCCGCAGAATTTTTACATGCTCGGTAGCATGGGCCTCGCCTTTCCGATCGCGCTTGGCGTCGCGCTGGCGCAGCCCGACCGCCGCGTTTTCGCGCTCGAAGGCGACGGCTCGCTGCTGATGCAACTCGGCGCGCTCTCGACCATTGCAGCATTGAAGCCGAAGAACCTGATCATGATCGTGATGGACAACGGCATCTACCAGATCACCGGCGCGCAACCGACGCCGGCTGCGAGTGTGGCCGACATCGTCGGCATCGCCACCGCTTCAGGGCTCGCCAACAGCGCCTGGGCCGCGGACGAGGAGGATTTCGAGCGTCTGGTCGACGAGGCGATGTCACGCTCCGAGCCCAGCCTGATCGCGGTGCGCATCGACGACAAGCCCGGGGTCGGCACCACCCGGCGTGACCCCGTGCAAATACGGGAGCGTTTCATGCACGGCCTCGGCGTGCGCGAGCCACTTTAAGGTTTCGTCATTAACTACACGGCGATCTGATCCATATCCGGTACAGGCCGTTGCAAATCCGTGCTATCGGCGCCGGATGTCCATTCTTGTTCGCCTGTTTGCCTGGCTTCTAGCGGCCGCCGTCACTTTTGCGACCTTGGGACCGCCGACCCTGCGGCCGCATTCCGATCTCGGGCAGGATGGCGAGCATGCCCTCGCCTTCCTCCTGGTCGGGCTGGCCTTTGGCCTCGCTTATAGGAATCGCCGCCTGGCAGTCACCGCTATCGCGGTGGCCCTGATCGGCATGCTCGAGCTGATGCAATTGTGGGCACCGGGACGGCATGCGCGGCTGGAGGATTTTCTGGTCGATGCCGGCACGGCCTGCATCGGCTTTGCGCTCGCCACCGCAGCCGATTGGGCGCTCGCGCGCCTTCGCGCAAATGCGACCCTGACAAGCCAGGGCCCCGCGGAGTGATGCTCTGCAGGGCCCGGCTCTCCAAAGTCTACGCTTCGATCAGTCGATGATCTTCACCACGCGGCGCGTGCGCGGCTCGACGATCACGCGGCGATCGTTCACGACCGCATAGCGGTACTCGGTGTAGTTCGGCACCGGTCGCAGCACCACGGTCGGGGGCAGCGGCTCGCCGACCACGACGCGCTCTTGGACCACGACGGAGTCACTGCGCGGGATTCCGCCCAGCACTGCATTCGGAATCTCGAGGCCCGCGCCGACGGCCGCCCCGACGGTGCCGCCGACCATCGCGCCGACCGGACCGCCGATGTCGCCGCCCGCACGCGCGCCGTCCCTGGCGCCCTGTTCGGTCGTCGACTGGGCAAAGGCTGCGCTCGACGCCAGCAGCGACGCGGCAGCCAACGAAATCGCAAGACGGGACTTCATATTCACACTCTCCAGTGTTGTTGTGCGCTTTCAACCCGCGGGACCGGAGCATTGTTCCGGTTCCGCCGGGTCGAAAGATGCATCACATCCGGAGAGTGTTACCGCGTAACGGTTCAGCTGGCTGCGATCTCATGGCCCGCCATCAGTTCCAGCGCCCGCACCATGGCGGAATGATCCCAGGCCTTGCCGCCATGCGCAGTGCAGGACGAAAACAATTGCTGCGCTACCGCCGTGCTCGGCAGCGACAGGCCGAGCGAGCGGGCGCCTTCGAGCGCGAGGTTGAGATCCTTCTGATGCAGTTCGATGCGGAAGCCGGGCTCGAAATTGCGCTTCACCATGCGCTCGCCATGCACTTCAAGAATCCGCGACGAGGCAAAACCGCCCATCAGCGCCTTGCGCACCAGTGCCGGATCGGCGCCGGCTTTCGATGCGAACAGCAGCGCCTCGCTCACAGCCTCGATCGTCAGCGCGACGATGATCTGGTTGGCGACCTTGGTGGTCTGGCCATCGCCATTGGCACCGACATGGGTAACGTTCTTGCCCATCTTGTCGAAGACCGGTTTCATCGTGCCAAAGGCGCGCTCCGGCCCGCCGACCATGATGGTGAGGCTCGCAGCTTTCGCGCCGACCTCGCCGCCCGACACGGGCGCGTCGAGATAGTCCGCGCCAAGCGCCTCGATCTTCTTCGCGAACTCCTTGGTGGCCAGCGGCGAGATCGAGCTCATATCGACCACGATCTTGCCCTTGGAGATGCCGGCCGCGACGCCGTCCTTACCGAACAGCACAGCCTCCACATGCGGCGTATCCGGCACCATGATGATGACCGCATCGGCTTCCTCCGCGACCTGCTTTGCTGATTTGCAGGCGACGCCGCCCGCAGAAATCAGCTCAGGCGCGACCGGCGCGACGTCGTGCAGCAGAACGCGATGACCCGCGGCCAGGAGGTGGCCGGCCATCGGCCGTCCCATGGTGCCAAGTCCGATGAAGCCGATGTCGATCATGTCCGGGTTTCCTCAGGTCTCAAATGTTTGCGCGGCGTGCCAGGACAGGCCTTCCAGCGTCGTGGTGCGCGGCTTGTACTCGCAGCCGATCCAGCCGCGATAACCGATCGCGTCGAGATGGCGGAACAGGAAGGGATAGTTGATCTCGCCGGTGCCGGGCTCATGGCGGCCAGGATTATCGGCGAGCTGGATGTGTGCGATCTGCGGCAGATATTCCTGCATAGTGCGGGCGAGATCGCCCTCCATGATCTGCATGTGATAGATATCGTACTGGATGAACAGATTGTTCGACCGTACCTCGGAGATCAGCTGCACCGCCTGCTCGGTCCCGTTGAGGAAGAAGCCGGGAATGTCGAGCGTGTTGATCGGCTCGACCAGCAGCTTGATGTTCTCCCGCGCCAGCGTCGAGGCGGCGAAGCGCAGGTTCCCGACCAGCGTCTCCTGAAGCTCGCTCCGATCGGCATCCGCAGGCGCAATGCCGACGAGGCAGTTGAGCTGGTCGCAATCGAGCGCCTTTGCATAGTCGATGGCGCGGAATACGCCGTCGCGGAATTCGCTGACGCGATCAGGCAGGATCGCGATGCCGCGCTCTCCACCGGCCCAATTGCCTGCGGGCAGATTGTGCAGGACCTGCGTCAGGCCATGGGCCTCGAGCTGCTCGCGCAGCTGCGCCTTGTCGAAATCATAGGGGAAGAGATACTCGACCCCGGAAAATCCGGCCGCCTTCGCCGCAGCGAAGCGGTCGAGGAACGGCATCTCGTTGAAGAGCATGGTGAGGTTGGCGGCAAATTTCGGCATCGCTGTCCCCTATTCTGCCGGCTGCAGCACGGCGGGCTGCTTGGTCCCGACCTCGTCGAGCGGCAGGTCCAGCACCTCCTCGAACTCGACGATATTGTCGATCTCGGTGCCCATCGCGATGTTGGTGACGCGTTCGAGGATGAACTCCACCACCACCGGCACGCGATGCTTGGCCATCAATTCGCGCGCGGTCGCGAATGCAGCCTGTGTGTCCTTCGGGTCCGTGACGCGGATCGCCTTGCAGCCGAGGCCTTCGGCGACCGCGACATGATCGACGCCGTAGACGCCGATCTCGGGCGCGTTGATGTTCTCGAAGGAGAGCTGAACGTGGTAGTCCATGTCGAAACCGCGCTGGGCCTGGCGGATCAGGCCGAGATAGGAATTGTTCACGACGACGTGGATGTAGGGCAGGTTGAACTGCGCCCCGACCGCGAGCTCCTCGATTAGGAACTGGAAGTCGTAGTCGCCGGACAGCGCCACGATCTCCCGATCCGGACAGGCGGCACGCACGCCGAGCGCGGCGGGCAGCGTCCAGCCGAGCGGACCCGCCTGCCCCGCATTGATCCAATTGCGCGGCTTGTAGACGCCGAGGAACTGCGCACCGGCGATCTGCGACAGGCCGATCACCGTGACATAGGTGGTGTCGCGGCTGAACGCCTTGTTCATCTCCTCATAGACGCGCTGCGGCTTGATCGGAACGTTGTCGAAATGGCTCTTGCGCAGCATGGTCTTCTTGCGATCGCGGCAGGCCGCGGGCCACGCCTGGCGCTCGCGGAGCCTGCCTGACCGGCGCCACTCCCTGGCGACGGCGACGAAAAGTTCGAGCGCGGCCTTGGCATCCGAGACGATACCGAGATCGGGATTGAACACGCGCCCGATCTGGGTCGGCTCGATGTCGACATGCACGAATTTGCGGCCCTTGGTGTAAGTCTCGACCGAGCCGGTATGACGGTTGGCCCAGCGGTTGCCGATGCCGAGCACGAAGTCGGATTCGAGCAG
Organism: Bradyrhizobium genosp. SA-4 str. CB756; assembly: GCF_000473125.1. Classification (NCBI taxonomy): domain Bacteria; kingdom Pseudomonadati; phylum Pseudomonadota; class Alphaproteobacteria; order Hyphomicrobiales; family Nitrobacteraceae; genus Bradyrhizobium; species Bradyrhizobium genosp. SA-4. The sequence continues at coordinate 4,644,002 of NZ_KI421499.1, forward strand.
CGTGGCATTGCCGTAGCGGTGGCTGGTCTGAAGGCCGACCATGCCGGCCATCAGCACATGGTCGTCGGGGATCGCGCCCCACCCCATCAGCGTCGGCACGACGGGGACGTTGGCGATCTCGGCGAATTCGACCAGCAGGTCCGACGCATCGGCATTGATGATGCCGCCGCCCGCGACGATCAGCGGCCGTTCGGCGGCATTGAGCATCTCCAGCGCCTTTTCGACCTGCTTGCGGGTCGCGGCGGGCTTGTAGACCGGCAGCGGCTCATAGGTCTCGTCGTCGAACTCGATCTCGGCGAGTTGCACGTCGAGCGGCATGTCGATCAGCACCGGTCCGGGCCGGCCAGACCGCATCACGTGAAACGCCTGGCTGAACACGCGCGGCACCAGCGCCGGCTCGCGCACAGTCACCGCCCATTTCGTCACGGGCTTTGCGATCGATTCGATGTCGACGGCCTGGAAGTCTTCCTTGTACAGCCGCGCTCGCGGCGCCTGTCCGGTGATGCAGAGGATCGGGATGGAATCGGCGATCGCCGAATAGAGCCCGGTGATCATGTCGGTGCCGGCCGGCCCCGAGGTGCCGATGCAGACGCCGATATTGCCGGCCTTCGCCCGCGTATAGCCCTCGGCCATGTGCGAGGCGCCCTCGACATGGCGCGCCAGGATGTGGCGGATCGAGCCGCGCTTCTTCAGCGCCGAGTAAAGCGGATTGATCGCCGCCCCGGGAACGCCGAAGGCCGTCGAGATGCCTTCCTTCTCCAGGATACGCACGGCTGCATCGACAGCTCGCATCTTCGCCATATCGGACCTCGCTTGGTTTAAGTCAGCGAGCGAGATCATCAGATGCGGAGAAGCCGATCTCAACGAGATCGATTTTATTTTCCACGATGCGGCAGCGTTGAGAAAAATGCGGCTGCCTCAAGCGCTTAGATCGAGAAATGCATGAAAGAAATCACTCGAACAGCGGCGCCAGCTCCATCTGAGGTACCAGCACCAGGCCCTTGTCGGTGATACGAATTTCCGGAATGACCGATAGCGGAATCAAATTGAACCCCATGTAGGGGATAGTGCAGCCGGCCTCGGCCCATTCCTTCTTCAGCACCTTCACCTCTTCAGCGACTTCCGTCACACGCTTGTCGGAGAGCAGGCCGGCGATCGGCAGCGGCACCAGCGCCCTCACCTCGCCGTTGGCGACGACGCAAACGCCGCCCTGCTTTTCCTTGATCGCCGATATCGCCACCTGCATGTCGGCCTCGTTGGTTCCGGCGACGATGATGTTGTGGCTGTCATGGCCGACGCTGGAGGCGACCGCGCCCCGCTTCAGGCCAAAGTCCTTGAGGAGGCCATGAGCGACGTTGCCAGGCGATTTGCCATGGCGCTCGACCACTGCGACGAAGCAGAGACCGTAGCGCGCGAACAGCGACGGCCAGTCCTTTACCGGCTCGATCGCAACCTTCTCATGGATCAGCGTGATGCCGGGCAGCGCGGTCTTGATTGCGTTAACGGTGCAGGCCTTCGCCGGCAGTTCCGGCGTCAGCTTCATCTTCGCCGGCAGTTTGACGGTCGCATAAGCCGCTTTGGGATATTCGTAGCGCTGCGACAGCGCCTGATCGAGCAGCTTGGTAATCCTGCCGTGCTCGACCATCAGCTCGCCGCCATACCAGGTGCATTGTGGCCTGAGCTGATCGTCCATCAGCACGAGATCGGCGCGGCGGCCGCCGCCAAGCCCGCCGATATCGCCCTCCATGCCGAAACGCGTCGCGCCGTGCAGCGAGCCCATCGACCAGGCCTGCTCCGGCGACATCCCGGCTTTCACGGCTTCGCGCACCACCCAATCGAGTCCGAACAGCAGCAAATCGTCGGCGTCGCGGTCGTCGGTGCAGACCGCCGCGCGCTTGTGCGAGGCCCCGAGCTCGGTGATGGTGCGGATCGCCTGCGGCAGCGAATGCCATGGCGTGGTCGGTGGGCCCCCGCGCAGGAACACCCAGACGCCGGCGTCGAGCAGATCGTCGGCGATGTCGCGGTCGATCGCTTCATGGGTGTCAGTGACGCCCGATGCCGCATAGGCCGCGACGAATTCGCGGCCATAGACATGGCCGGACACCGGCCGTCCCCGCTTCAGGGCAGCGGCGAGGATCGCATGGCTGCGCTCGTCACCCATCGTGACAGGCACGAAGTCCATCTTCTCGCCGAGCGCGACCGCCTCGGGCCAGCGATCGAACAGGCCTGCGATCTTGTCCGGCGTGAGGTCGCCACCGGCGGTCTCAAGCTCGGCCGAGGTCGCCGGCACCGTGCTCGGCACCGTCAGGAAGATCGACAGCGGCGCCTCGCGGGCGTCCTCCAGCATCGCCTCGACGCCGGCGACGTCCATGACGTTGCCGATCTCGTGGCTGTCGCAGAAGATCGTGGTGGTGCCGTTGAGCAGCGCGGCCTCGGCATAGGCGCAGGCCGTCACCATCGAGGATTCGATGTGGATGTGCGGATCGACCAGTCCTGGCGCGATGATGCCGCCGGCCGCGTCGTAAGTCGCGACCCCGCTCCAGACCTTCTTTGCCGCTCCGGCCGGCTTCACCGCCGCGATGCGGCCGCCGGTGATCCAGACCTCGCGGCCTGGATGGATACGCTCTGAATAGGTCGAGAGCACCCGCGCACCCGTGACGACGAGGTCCGGCGCGAGGCGCCCCGAGGCAACATCCGCGAGGCGCCGCGTCATGCTGTGCAGCGGCGCGACGGAAAAACGGGTCAGTTTGGTCATCGGAGGCTCTCGCGTGACATGGACAGCCCAGTAATGGTTGCCTCCGACGGCGGCAGGGGCAACTCAAATAAAACGGCACTCGTGCTTACGCATTGGGCAACGTCGCCGGCGGCCGTTTCAGGCCATGGCGAGCTTGGGCCCTCGCGATCAGCTCTTGGCTTCCTCAGCTTTTCGCCGGGAACGTCGTTTCGGCGCCGGCGCAGCCACCGTCACAGGCTTGACACGTATGCGCACCGATCCCTTTGACTGGTCGAGGTCGAAGGCGTTGGTCTTGCGCACGAGGTCGATCAACTTTCGGGACCCGTAGGTTCGCGGATCGAAATCGGGCGCCAGGTTGGTCACCTGCTTTCCAACGACGCCAAGCTCGACCCAGCCGTCTTCGCTTTCCGCCTGGGTGATGACGTTCTTGATGATTGATGTTGCGGCTTCCGGCGGCTGCAGCGAACGTGGCGTGGACGCGGCATCTCGATTGTTCACCACGCCGCCGCGCAAATTCTCGGTGTAGACGAACTTTCGGCAGGCCTGCCGAAAGCTCTCCGGCGTCTTCTGCTCGCCGAACCCAAACACGTCGATGCCGTGCTCGCGGATTCGCGCGGCAAGCCGGGTGAAGTCGCTGTCCGACGACACCAGGCAGAAGCCGTCGAAGCGGCCGCTGTGCAGCAGATCCATCGCGTCGATCACGAGCGTGATGTCGGACGCGTTCTTGCCGGTCGTGTAGGCGAATTGCTGCTGCGGGATGATGGCGTGCTTCGCCAGAATGTCGGCCCAGCCCTTCGACCGCGCGTTGGAGAAATCGCCGTAGATGCGACGGACGCTGGCCTCGCCGATCTTGGCGATCTCCTCGAACAATCCATCCGCGATCTTGGCCGACGTATTGTCGGCATCGATCAGGACAGCGAGACGAGGCGAGCGAATTTCCGACGGCATGACGTTCCCCACGGGATGGATGGGAGACTAGCAGATATTCGCGCGACGGATCGCTAATCCTCGTTCGCCTTGAACCGCCCGAGTCCCTTCAGCACGAAGGGCGCCAGGAGCGCGATCAACGCGATGCCAAGCAGCGTTGCCGAGATCGGGCTCTGGACCAGCGTCATGGGATCGCCGAGGCTGATCGCGAGCGCGCGGCGGAGCTGGCTTTCTGCGATCGGGCCGAGGATCAGGCCGACGACGACCGGCGCGATCGGGAAATCGAACCGCCGCATCAGGAAGCCGAGCACACCAAAGCCGGCCAGCATCGACAATTCCACCACGGAGGGCTTTGCAGCGATGGTTCCCATGGTCGCAAAGACGAGAATGCCGGCATAAAGCCAGGGCTGGGGGATCGCGAGCAGCCGCACCCAGAGGCCGACCAGCGGCAGGTTGAGCACCAGCAGCATCATGTTGGCGATGAACAGGCTGGCGATCAGGCCCCAGACCAGGTCAGGCCGCTCGGCGAACAGCAGCGGCCCCGGGTTGAGGCCGTATTGCTGAAAGCCCGCCAGCATCATCGCAGCGGTCGCCGAGGTCGGCAGGCCCAGCGTCAAGAGCGGCACCAAGGTGCCCGCGGCGGAAGCGTTGTTGGCCGCCTCAGGTCCTGCGACACCCTCGATCGCGCCCTTGCCGAACTCTTCGGGATGATTCGTCAGCCGCTTCTCGGTCGAATAGGACAGGAAGGTCGGGATCTCGGCGCCGCCCGCGGGCAACGCGCCGATCGGGAAGCCGAACATGGTGCCGCGCAGCCACGGCTTCCACGACCGCTTCCAGTCCTCTTTGGTCATCCACAGCGAGCCGCGCACCGGCTCGAGCTTCTCCTCGGTGTGGTGACGGCGCGATGCGACGTAGAGCGCCTCGCCCACTGCGAACAGGCCGACCGCGAGCGTCGTCACCTCGACGCCGTCGAGCAATTCAGGGACGCCGAATGCGAGGCGCGCCTGACCGGTCAGCTTGTCGATGCCGACGAGGCCGAGCGTCAGGCCGATGAACAGGCTGGTCAGGCCGCGGACCGGGGAATCGCCAAAGGTCGCCGAGACCGTGACGAAGGCGACGCACATCAGCGCGAAGTAATCCTCGGGGCCGAAGCGCACGGCGAAATCGACCAGCCACGGCGCGAGGAACGCCAGGCCAATGGTGGCGATGGTGCCGGCGACGAAGGAGCCGATCGCGGAGGTCGCCAGCGCCGGCCCGCCGCGGCCGGCCTTGGCCATCTTGTTGCCTTCGAGCGCGGTCGCCATCGAGGCGCTTTCGCCCGGCGTGTTGATCAGGATCGCGGTGGTCGAGCCGCCATACATGCCGCCGTAATAGATGCCGGCGAACATGATCAGCGAGCCGCCGGGGTCAAGCTTGTAGGTGACGGGCAGGAGCAGCGCGACCGTCAGCGCCGGGCCGATGCCGGGCAGGACGCCCACGGCGGTGCCCAGAAACACGCCGATCAGCGCATAGAGCAAATTCATCGGCTGGACAGCGACGGCCATGCCGTGGGCCAGCGCCGCAAAAGTGTCCATCACAGCAATCGCTCCAGCGGGCCGGTCGGAAGGCTCAGCGTCAACAGGCGATCGAACGCGAGGTAGATGAGGGTCGACATCACGAGGGCGATGATGCTGTCGACCAGGATAGCGCGGCGCCCAAACGCGGCCGACGTCGTCACGAACAGCGCTGACGTCGCGAGGATAAAGCCGCCGCCGAAGCCGATGATGGCGATCAGCAGCGCAAGGCCAATGAGGATCAAGACGACGGGCACCGGATCGGCGCTCTCGCGCTCCGGCAGATTGCCACGCAGCGCGTCGACGAAATTACCGATCGCCAGCAGCGCAAGACCGCTGGCGACCACGACCGGCATCGCCTCCGGCCCCATGCCGTACATCGCGGCCGATTGCAGGCCGCGCGCGTCCCAGACCAGCACCGCGGCGAGACCTGCGAGCAGCGCGGCGATGACGATGCCGGCGCGATCGACGCGCCGCGGCTGGACGGGATCGCTTGAGCTCATGACTTGACGAGACCAACCGACTTCAGCACGTCGGTGACACGCACGATTTCCTTCTTCAGGAAGTCAGAGAAGGCATCACCGCCGAGATAGGCATCCTCCCAGCCCTTCTGCTTGAGGATCTCCTTCCAGGCGTCCGACTTGACCATCTTCTCGACCGCGTCGCTGAGCGTCTTCTTCTGCTCCGGCGTGATGCCGGGAGGCGCGACGACCGAGCGCCAGTTGGCGATCACGAGGTCGATGCCCTGCTCCTTGAAGGTCGGAATATCGCTGCCCGGGATGCGCTTCTCCGAGGTCACCCCGATTGCGCGCAGCTTGCCGGACTTGATCTGTCCTTCATACTCACTCAGCCCCGAAATGCCTGCGGTGACCTTGCCGCCGAGGATCGCGGCGAGCGACTCGCCGCCACCGGAGAACGGGATGTAGTTGATCTTCTTGGCGTCCGCGCCGACGGCGCTTGCGAACAACGCGGCCATCACATGGTCGACGCCGCCGGCCGAGCCGCCGGCGAAGGTGACCTTGGCGATATCGGCCTTCACTGCGGCGGCGAGATCCTGCGCATTCTTGATCGGCGAATTCGCGGGTACCACGATCACCTGGATTTCCTCGGTCAGGCGCGCGATCGGCGTCACCTGATCGAGGGTGACCGGCGACTTGTTCATGGCGAGCGCACCGACCATGACGAAGCCGTTGATCATCAGCTGGTTGCCGTCGCCCTTGGCGCCGTTGACGAACTGCGCAATACCGACGCTGCCGCCGGCACCGGGAACGTTGGTGACCTGCACGCTGCGCGCCACGCCGGAGGCGACCAGCGCCTGCTGCATCGAGCGCGCGGTCTGGTCCCATCCCCCGCCTGGGGCCGCCGGCGCCATCAGCTTGAGCTCGAGCTGCTGGGGAAAAGCCGGGCTTGCTGCCGCAAGGGTCAGCGCGATGGCTGCGCCGACAAGGCGCGCAGGGAATTGAAACATCGGGGCAGTCTCCAGGGCTTATGCGGACGTGTTGATCGTGTGCCGCATTGTGTCGTTTGGTCGCATATCAGCCAAAACGACCTATGCTGTCCAGCCGACAGCACCCTGGTTCCTCGCTAGGCGGAGGCGGGCATCACCCCGCCGAGCGCGATGGTCAACTCGCCGGCGACTTCGCGCACGATCTGGCCGATTTCCGGCAATCTGTCGTCGGTCAGGCGGCTGGTCATGCCCGAGACCGAAATCGCCGCGAGCGGCTCGGCGCAGTCGTTATAGACCACTGCGGCAATACAGCGCAGGCCCATGCAGGCCTCCTCATCGTCGATCGCAAAGCCCTGCTTGCGGATCTTTTCGAGCTCCTTGAACAGGTCGCTTGGCCGCACGATCGACTTCTCGGTCAGGCGGGGCATGCCGTGATGGCGGATGACCGCGCCGACATCCTCGTCGGAATAGGTCGCAAGCACCGCCTTGCCAACGCCTGACGTCACCATGGCGACACGGCCGCCGACCTGGGTCAGCGACCGCATGATCTCGCGGCTCTCCATGCGGGTCAGCACGATGATGAACTCATCGTCCACCACGGCAAGATTGGCGGTCTCACGGGTGAGATCGCGCAGCTTCCGCAAGTAAGGAATCGCCTGCGTGGAGAAATTGCGCCGCCGCGCAAAGCTTGCGCCGACGGTGAAGCTGCGGACGCCGACATGCCATTTGGATTCGGCGCGGTCGAACTGCACGAAGCGGCGGCTTTCCAGCGTCGCCAGCAGGCGATGCACGGTCGAGGCGGACAGGCCGGTCCGCACGGCGAGATCGCTGAGGCGATAGCCTTCGTCGTCTTCAGCGAGAGTTTCGAGAATCGACAGCGCGCGGTCGACCGACTGCACGCCGCCGTCACGGCCCTCATGGTCGGCCTCAGCGGCCGGCCTGGGCTCGAGCGATTTGCGCCGGATCACGTTCTTGCTCATCGCGACCTGCCGCTTTGGAGGTTCGTCATTCCGGGATGGTCCGAAGGACCAGACCCGGAATCTCGAGGTTCTCAGGTGCGCAATTGCGCACCATAGTTCGATGCTCCGCATCGCCCCGGAACGACGTACCTGAAGAAATGCCGCTCCGGATCAAGCCGAAGCGGCGTCTTCGTCTCAGAGCAGCCCTGCCCCGCGCGCCCACTTGTACTTGGCGCCGAGCACCTCGACCGGAAGCTCGGTCGAATAGGCGTAGGCCGGGATGCCGTGCTGGTAGAGATATTCGGCGGCTTCCTCGACCTCGACGTCGCCGGCGAGCGAGGCGACCATCGGCTTCACAAAGCCCTTGGCCTCCATCTCCTTCTTCACCTCGACCATGTTGCGGGCGAATACCATCGGCGGGGTGACGATAGTGTGCCAGTAGCCGAGGATCAGCGCGTGGATGCGCTCATCCGACAGGCCGAGCTTCACGGTGTTGACGTAGGTGATCGGCGGCTCGCCACCGGTGATATCCACAGGATTTCCGGCCGCACCGAACGGCGGGATGAACTTGCGGAAGGCCGCGTCGAGATCCGGCGGCATCGACATCAGCGACAGACCGTTGTCGACGCAGGAGTCCGACAGCAGCACGCCCGAGCCGCCGGCACCGGTGATGATCAACACGTTCTCGCCCTTCGGCGTCGGCAGCACCGGCACGCCACGGGCGAATTCGAGCAGCTGACGCAAGCTGCGGGCGCGGATCACGCCGGACTGCTTGAACACATCCTCATAGATGCGGTCGTTACCGGCGAGCGCGCCGGTGTGCGACGAGGCCGCCTTCGCACCGGCCGAGGTGCGGCCGGCCTTGAGCACGACGACCGGCTTCTTCTTGGAGACGCGCTTGGCGGCTTCCGCGAAGGCGCGGCCGTCCTTGAGGTCTTCGCAATGCTGCGCGATCAGGTTGGTGTTCGGGTCCTGCTCGAAGAAGGCGAGCAGATCGTCCTCGTCGATGTCGGACTTGTTGCCAAGACCGACGATCGCAGAGACGCCCATCTTGGCCGAGCGCGAGAAGCCGATGATGGCCATGCCGATGCCGCCCGATTGCGACGACAGCGCCGCGTGGCCCTTGACGTCGTAAGCCGTGCAGAAGGTCGCGCAGAGATTGGCGGGCGTATAATAGAAGCCGTAGATGTTCGGCCCCATCAGGCGGATGTCGTACTTCTTGCCGACCTCGACAATCTCAGCCTGCAGCTCCGGCGCGCCGGCTTCGGCGAAGCCCGACGGAATCAGCACCGCGCCCGGGATTTTCTTCTCCCCGCATTCGGTCAGCGCAGCGGCCACGAACTTGGCGGGGATCGCGAACACCGCGACGTCGATCACGCCGGGCACGTCCTTGACGCTCTTATAGGCCTTGTAGCCGAGGATCTCGGCGGCCTTGGGATGGATCGGGTAGATCTCGCCCTTGTACCCGCCGTTGATGAGGTTCTTCATCACGGAGTTGCCGATCTTGCCGTCCTCGGCGGAGGCGCCGACCACGGCGACCGCCTTCGGCTGCATGATACGGTTCATGGCCACGACGATCTCTTCGGTCGGGCGCGGCTTCGGCTTGGGCACATAGGCGAAGTCGACGACGATGCGGACGTCGGCTGCGGTCGCGCCCTTCGGCGTTGCGAACACCGGGTTGAGGTCGAGCTCGACGATTTCAGGGAAATCGGTGACGAGCTGCGAGACCTTGACGATGACGTCGGCAAGCGCCGTGCGGTTCACCGGCTCGCCGCCGCGAACGCCCTTGAGGATCTCATGCGCCTGGATGCCGTCGAGCATCGAGAGCGCGTCTTCCTTGGTCGCCGGCGCGAGGCGGAAGGTGATGTCCTTCAAGACTTCGACCAGTACGCCACCCAGGCCGAAGGCCACCAGCTTGCCGAACGAGGCGTCGGTGATGGAACCGACGATGACCTCGGTGCCGCCGGCCAGCATCTGCTGCACCTGGACGCCTTCGATCTTGGCATCGGACTTATATTTCTTGGCGTTACCGAGGATGGTCTCGTAGGCCTTCTCGGCCTCCTCGGCCGTCTTGAGGCCGACGATGACGCCGCCGGCTTCGGTCTTGTGGAGAATGTCCGGCGAGACGATCTTCATCACCACCGGGAAGCCCATCGCGGAGGCCATCTTGCCGGCCTCGCCCGCCGACTTGGCCACGCCCTCCTTCGGCACCGGAATGCCGTAGGCGTCGCAGACCAGCTTGCCTTCCGGGGCCGTCAGGCTGGTGCGGTTGTCCGCCTTGACCTGGTCAAGCACCTTGCGGACGGCATCTTTGGAATTGGACATATGGCTTCTCCCTTGACCTAAGTTCGTTCTTTGCAAAGCGCGCGCGTGTTGCGGCTGCCCGTGATGCTTGCCATTCGCCGCGCTCTGTTCCATGCGGCGGAACGGAGTGGCATAAGGCCGACATTACTCCGCCGCCCTGGATCAAAAATGGCTGGCGATGGCATTTGGTATGCCAGAAGCCAACTTGTCAAGTCGCCGCGCGACTTAGAACGCCGCAAAAAATAGGCAGCTTGACATTCTGGCATGTGGTATGCCAAAAACTTTCCCGTTAATAATCCTGTAAAAGACGACTCCCACTGGAGGAGATTCGTCGTGTCACTGCGGAAACCAACCAAGGCGTTGCCGAACATGGCCGAGGCAGATATCGCAATCGTTCGTATTGCCCCGGAGAGCAGCTTCAAGAACAAGGCGTATGACGCCTTGAAGGAAGCCATCCTCAAGATGGACATCTACTCGACGCCCGAGCCGGTGATGCTCGACGAGCGCGCGTTGTCCGAGCGTCTGGGTGTCAGCCGCACGCCGATCCGCGAAGCCATCGCGATGCTGGAGCAGGACGGTTTCGTGAAGACCGTGCCGCGCCGCGGCATCATGGTGGTGCGCAGGACCAAGAGCGAGATCGTCGACATGATCCGCGCCTGGGCGGCGCTGGAGAGCATGGCCGCGCGCCTCATCACCACCACCGCGCGCAAGAAGGACATCTCGGCGCTGCGCGACTTCTTCAAGGACTTCGGCAAGGACCGCCTGCCCGAGGATCACGTCGAGGAATATTCGCGCGCCAACATCGCCTTCCACCAGGCGCTGATCTCGCTGTCGGAATCGCCTGTTCTGGTCGATCTCACCAACGACCTCTTGCTGCACGTGCGCGGCTATCGCCAGCTCACGATCGGGCGCAAGGACCGCACCGCGACCTCGCTGCCCGAGCATCTCGCCATGATCGAAGCACTCGAGGCGCGCGACACCGAGCTCGCCGAGAAGCGCGCCCGCGACCACACCCTTGGCCTTGCCGCTTACGTCGAAGCGCACGGCCAGGAACTGTTCACGTAACTGTTCACCTAGCAACCTTCACCAGAAGGGCGAAAAACTCGCCCCACTACTTGAGACCAGGGAGACAAGGCCCATGCTGAATACCGCGACCAAGTCCGAGGCACCGGGCACCGAGCAGGAACTGACGGATGGCTTCCATCTCGTCATCGACGCGCTCAAGCTGAACGGCATCAACACCATCTATAATGTGCCGGGCATTCCGATCACGGATTTGGGCCGCATGGCGCAGGCCGCGGGTATTCGCGTGATCTCCTTCCGTCACGAGCAGAACGCCGGCTACGCCGCAGGCATCGCCGGCTATCTCACCAAGAAGCCCGGCGTGTGCCTCACGGTCTCGGCGCCCGGCTTCCTCAACGGTCTCACCGCGCTCGCGCACGCCACCACCAACTGCTATCCGATGATCCTCGTGTCCGGCTCGTCCGAGCGCGAGATCGTCGACCTCCAGCAGGGCGACTACGAAGAAATGGACCAGCTCGCGATCGCAAAGCCGCTGTGCAAGGCGGCCTATCGCGTGCTGCACGCCCAGGACATCGGCATCGGTTTCGCCCGCGCGATCCGCGCCGCGGTCTCGGGCCGTCCGGGCGGCGTCTATCTCGACCTGCCGGCAAAGCTGTTCGGCCAGGTCATGAACGCCGATGCCGGCCAGAAGTCGCTGGTCAAGGTGATCGACGCTGCGCCCGCGCAGATCCCCTCGCCCGCTTCGGTCAAGCGCGCGCTCGACGTGCTCAAGAGCGCGAAGCGCCCGCTCATCATCCTCGGCAAGGGCGCGGCGTACGCGCAGGCCGACGAGGAGATCAAGAGCTTCGTCGAGAAGAGCGGCGTGCCGTTCCTGCCCATGAGCATGGCCAAGGGCCTCCTCCCCGACACGCATCCGCAGTGCGCTGGTGCGGCCCGCTCGACCGTGCTGAAGGACTCCGATGTCGTCATGCTGATCGGCGCGCGGCTGAACTGGCTGCTCTCGCACGGCAAGGGCAAGAGCTGGGGCGAGACGCCGAAGAAGTTCATCCAGGTCGACATCGAGCCGCGCGAGATGGACTCCAACGTCGAGATCGTCGCGCCCGTGGTCGGCGACATCGGCTCGGTCGTCTCCGCCTTCAACCAGGCGATCGCGACGGGCTGGACCGCCCCGCCCGCCGACTGGACCAAGGCGATCACGTCCAAGCGCGACGAGAACGTCGCCAAGATGGCGCCGAAGCTCATGAACAACAAATCGCCGATGGATTATCACGGCGCGCTCGGCGTCTTGAAGAACGTGATCAAGGATCACCCCGAGGCGATCCTCGTCAACGAAGGCGCCAACACGCTCGATCTCGCCCGCGGCGTCATCGACATGTACAAGCCCCGCAAGCGTCTCGACGTCGGCACCTGGGGCGTGATGGGCATCGGCATGGGCCAGGCGATCGCCGCTGCGCTCGAGACCGGCCATCCCGTGCTCGCGGTGGAAGGCGACTCGGCGTTCGGCTTCTCCGGCATGGAGGTCGAGACCATCTGCCGCTACAACCTGCCGATCTGCGTCGTCATCTTCAACAATGACGGCATCTATCGCGGCACCGACGTCAACGGCGCCAACGACGATCCCGCGACGACCGTGTTCGTCAAGGGCGCGCGCTACGACAAGATGATGGAAGCCTTCGGCGGCGTCGGCGTGAATGCGACCTCGCCGGATGAACTGAAGCGCGCCGTCAACGAGGCGATGGCCTCGGGCAAGCCGACGCTCATCAACGCGGTGATCGATCCGGCCGCGGGCTCGGAGAGCGGCCGCATCGGCAACCTCAATCCGCAGAGCGTTCTGCAGAAGAAGAAGTAAGTCCACCCCTCAACCCTTATTCCCTGCGGTTTGCGGGGGCAGACAGAGTACGGAGCAACACGATGACCAAAGCGCTCACGGGCGTTCGCATTCTCGACTTCACCCACGTCCAGTCCGGACCGACCTGCACGCAGCTGCTCGCCTGGTTCGGCGCCGACGTGATCAAGGTGGAACGCCCGGGCGTGGGTGACATCACCCGCGGCCAGCTGCAGGACATCCCGAACGTGGACAGCCTGTATTTCACCATGCTCAACCACAACAAGCGCTCGATCACGCTCGACACCAAGAACCCCAAGGGCAAGGAAGTCCTGACCGAGCTGATCAAGAAGTGCGACGTGCTGGTCGAGAATTTCGGCCCCGGCGTGCTCGACCGCATGGGCTTCCCCTGGGAGAAGATCCAGGCGATCAACCCGAAGATGATCGTCGCCTCGATCAAGGGCTTTGGCCCTGGCCCGTACGAAGACTGCAAGGTCTATGAGAACGTCGCGCAGTGCACCGGCGGCGCCGCCTCCACCACCGGCTTCCGCGACGGCCTGCCGCTCGTCACCGGCGCGCAGATCGGCGATTCCGGCACCGGCCTGCACCTGGCGCTCGGCATCGTCACCGCGCTCTATCAGCGCACGCATTCGGGCAAGGGCCAGCGCGTCACCGCCGCGATGCAGGACGGCGTGCTCAACCTCGCCCGCGTCAAGTTGCGCGACCAGCAGCGCCTCGCCCACGGCCCGCTCAAGGAGTACAGCCAGTTCGGCGAAGGCATTCCGTTCGGCGATGCCGTGCCGCGCGCCGGCAACGACTCCGGCGGCGGCCAGCCCGGCCGCATCCTGAAGTGCAAGGGTTTTGAGACCGATCCCAACGCCTACATCTACTTCATCACCCAGGCCCCGGTCTGGGAGAAGATCTGCGACGTGATCGGCGAGCCCACCTGGAAGACCGACCCGAACTACGCCAAGCCGGCGGCCCGCCTGCCGCGCCTCAACGAGATCTTCGCCCGCATCGAGCAGTGGACGATGACCAAGACCAAGTTCGAGGCGATGGAGATCCTCAACAAGGACGACATCCCCTGCGGCCCGATCCTGTCGATGAAGGAGATCGCCGAGGACCAGTCGCTGCGCGCCACCGGCACCGTGGTCGAGGTCGATCACCCCACCCGCGGCAAGTACATCTCGGTCGGCAACCCGATCAAGCTGTCGGACAGCGCGAGCGAGGTCACCCGCTCCCCGCTGCTCGGCGAGCACACCGACGAGATCCTGCGCAGCGTGCTCGGCTTCTCGGACCACCAGGTCGCCGATATCCACAAGTCCGGCGCGCTCGATCCGCCGCAGAAGCAGGCCGCTGAGTAAGCGAGCCACTTCAATCAAGACGAAAGGGCCGCCCTCGGGCGGCCCTTTTTGCATGGGCAAGGTCGTGCGGTCGCAGGCCCGACTCAAAAGTTGAAAACAACCCCATGCACAGTAGCCAACCTCTCGGCCCCGAACGTAATTTCTGATTATACGAATTATTGCTTGACGCGTCGGGCAAAACAGGGGTAATATGGCATCATCCGAAAGAGTAAAACTCGGGTCGAGGCGCCGCCGGTTTCGCATAAGAAAGCTGGAAGCTGCCGGGCAAACTCGGCCTGCATGGTTCACTCGCAATGCGAAGCATCGTCTGGAGACGCACGCTTTGGCGGGCTCCTCACCATGAGGGGTCTAAAATCTCGCCGCGAAATGCGACCTCATCCTGAGGGCCGCCATAGGCGGGCGTCTCGAAGGATGCGCCGCAGAGAAGCTTGTAGGCCATGAACCCATAAATTAACCGGGCGGACGACTCGCCGGAGTCCGCTATGCACCGATAGCGCCTAGGGTTTGCAGCTCAGCTAACTGACGCGATGGGCCAATTCCGGACTCATGCGCCGCAGCAAACAGCGGTTTTCGGGCTCCATCCTCTATCAGGCCGATGCCGGCGTGGCCGCCTTGGACCGCGCGAGGTGGTCCGGAAAAGCCTTTGAACCTGTTCAATGGCCATTCCAGGCCCACCATGGCCGTCATGCCGGCAACGATGACTAGGATCTGGGTGTCGATACCGCCTTCAACCTGAACAGGAACCAATGCGCGGCGAATGAGAGGAATACCCCGAGGCGGAACATCGGCAACGAATTCTGCCCGATCAGAATGAGCGGGCGCAGCAGGCTTGAGTGCCGCGCCGGCCAGTCGCGCGGGATATAGTGCTGGCCTTGGAAGGCAGGCCCATTCACAAGCTAAGGTGGACCAATGCCGCTACCATCAACATGAGCGATCTCGAACCAAAACGCATCTCGTCCAGCCGAGATAATGCTCGGCTGGGACTGATGCCGACGCTCTTGCTAAGCATGGGATTGCTTGTGTTGGTTTCAGTCAGTTCAATTCTGGCTTTGAATTGGATCACCGGCCGCAGTGTCGTAGATGAATTCGCCACCCGGCTCATCGCGCGCGGGCTTACTATACAGGAGATGGCGCTGCGGCGACACCTGGACGCGGTGGTTGATCAGGCAACCTTCATTGCGGCGGCAATCGGCGACGGTCGCTATCTATTCTCCGACCCCGCTCTCGGAGATTTCGTGAGCGGCGCGATCGCGGCGGCCCCCCAGATCGGCGGGCTCATCCTTGCCGACTCTAACGGCAACGCGTTGCGCGTCGTGCGTGGCAAAACCAATACAGAGTTTCGACTGGACCGTCTGGACATCACCTCGGACCGTCAACTCGCCGAGGTCGCCGACGAGATTCGTACCCGCAAAGACTCGTATTGGGGACCGCCGGTATTTCGCGCGCCGACACAGACGACTTCCCTGAACTATCGCGTTCCCATTTGGAAGAGAGATCTATATGTGGGGTTTCTCGCCATCGCGGTCTCTACCCGAGCCCTGTCAAAGCTTGCAACGGAGCTGAGCGATCCGCCGCGTTCAGTAGCCTTCATGCTATATGGGCAGGATCGCGTTCTCGCACACCGGTTTGCGATCGATGGAAGCCGGCAGCAATCAGAAAGTACTCCGTTGCTCATGCTTCGGACATTTGGCGACCGGGTAATCGCAAATTTTTCCAGTTTACCGCCGCTCGACGAAGCCGGAATAACGCCGCCTGTAGGCGATTTGGCACGTCAGCATACGGTCGACGGCGAGCGCTATTTCGTCTTTGCGCGCGAGATCTCCGGATACAGCGACCTGCCGATCACCATCGGCGTCTACGTTCTGGCGCGCGCGGTCGACGCTCCCCTTCGACTCTTCTATTGGGCGTCGATCATCGCTCTTGCCATGCTCGGGGTATCACTGATCGCTACCGCGCTGATGGCTGGGGCGATTACCGGCCCAATCCGACGAGCCGCGAGGGGCGCCGCAGCGATTGGTACCTTTGATTTCGACAAGGTTGGGCCACTGGCGTACAGCCGGATTCGCGAGATCAACGGACTCGCGCAGTCATTCAACGCGATGCTTGATGGCCTGCGGGCTTTCGGCCGCTACGTCCCGCGCACGCTGGTCACGCGCCTTATCAAGGAAGGACGGGTCGGCGCCGGCACAGAGGAACGAAAGCTCGCCATCATGTTCACCGACATCGTCGGTTTTACGACTGCATGCGAAAACATGACTGCTGGTGAGGTCGCCGATTTCATCAATCAACACCTCGCTCTTGTCTCCGCCTGTATCGAACAGGAAGACGGGACCATCGACAAGTTTATCGGCGATGCCGTCATGGCCTTCTGGGGTGCGCCCGGCCGCGTGGACAATCCGGCCGCGTCGGCGTGTCGGGCGGCCACGGCGATACAGCAGGCTATTGCGGCGGACAATGAGCGACGGGTCGCCACAGGGTTTGAGCCGGTTCGCATCCGGATCGGCGTTCATATCGGAACCGTCATCGTTGGTGACATCGGCGCGCCCAACCGGATCAACTACACGATCGTCGGCGACGCCGTGAACGCAACGCAACGGTTGGAAAGCCTCGGAAAGGTCATTGATCCCGATGCCGAGTCGATCACCCTGATTAGCCGCGAGATCTTTGAGATGCTCCCGGACGGCTTTCACTGCATCAGCCGGGGAATGCATCTCGTCAAAGGCAAGCACGAGAGCCTCGACGTATATCAACTCGTCGACAGGCCGAAAGATGTCGCGCGCAGTACGGTACGACCCAGTCCGTTAGTGCTTGTTGTCCGTTTGGGCTCACTCGCGTCGCTTTGACAGTGCGCCAACCACTTCCGCTCTTCCCCGACGAGCAGTCATCGAGAGGTCCGTCGGCGTGTCTCAAAGGGGCCATGAGCCGACATGATACAGCCTATACCAGGCGAGAGCCATTCTTGATCTAGATCAAAGGCGCCAGGAATTTCGAGATAAGTCTTGTGACAAGGTCAGGCGTTCCTCAGGAGGCACTGATGGAAATCTTGCTCACATTGACCTACGTGGCGATCTGCATTGCCATCTTCAAGATTTTCAGAATCCCAGTCAATCAATGGACCCTTGCGACAGCGGCTCTCGGTGGCATCTTCGGCCTTGCGCTCCTGTTCATAACAATGGCCTACAACCAACCGTTTTCGACCAACGCGCGCATTTACTTCACCACTGTGGCCATAATACCTTCCATTAAAGGTAGGGTGATCGAGGTACCGGTTCAGGGCCATACCAACCAGCACCTCGAAGCTGGAGACGTTCTCTTCAAGATAGATCCCAAGCCTTACGAGTATGTCGTCGCGGAAAAGCGGGCGGGGCTAGCGGACGCAGAGGCCAATGTCGCCCAGCTCAAGGCGTCCGTCGATCAGGCCGCAGCGGCGACCGCAAAGGCGAAGACCAACCAGGAGCTTGCCCAGATCAATTACGACCGGCAGAAGGAGCTGTTCGAGAAGAACGTGGTCGCGCAGGCGACGTTGGACACCGCCACGCGTAATCTGGATGCGTCAAAACAGGCGACGGCCGAGACTATTGCTGCAGAAGATCGTACCCGGCAAGCGTATGGCGCGACCGTGGACGGTGAACACTCGGCCATTGTGCGTTTACGCAACGAGCTTGCCGATGCTCAATACGATCTAGACCAGACCGTTGTTCGAGCCCCTACAGGCGGCTTTGTCGCCGAGCTGGCACTGCGGCCGGGCGTCTATGTGGTCCCGGCCCCCTTCCGTCCAGCCATGGTTTTCGTCAATGACAGCCCAACGGACCGGGCTTTGGTAGCGGCGTTCCAGCAAAACGCCCTGCAGCGTGTTAATATTGGCAATGAGGCCGAAGTTCTGTTCAAAGCCGTACCGGGTCGTGTCTTCAAGGCCAAGGTCAGCCTCGTGATTGATGTGGTTGCTGCTGGCCAGCTTCAAACCTCGGGTACGCTATATAGTGTCGAGGGGCTGCCCGAAGGCCGGGCTCTTGTTCGGCTTGACCTCGTCGATGACATATCCGGTTACAAGGTGCCGCTCGGCTCGGCAGGCGAGGCCGCCATCTATACCGAACATTTTCACGAGTTGTCACTGTTGCGGAAGATACTTCTGCGTATGCGCAGCTGGCAGAATTATGTCTTCCCCGAAGCGTTATAGGATTATCGGCGGCCTCACGTTAAGCAGATGATCCGAGCGGCGTATGTCTCTTCTGGGTCATTCGCGCCTGGTTCAGCCAACGGCAATTCCGGGCAGAGTCCGCTATGCCGCCGAAAGCGGAAGTAAATTCAGAACATTAGCGGCAAGGCTATAAGTCATGACGGTTGATGGCGGCGCCCAGGACGTGATTCAAGCTCCTTTGCCGCCCATCAGTTCGGCGTCGGCCTGATGGCCTTTGCCGCTGGCGTCAGCAGAGATGTGCTGGGGACTTATGTGCCGGCGTTTCTTCTTGCCGGAATCCTCTGCCTGTTGGCTGCCGCGGCCTTTGCACTGGTGAAACGCCCCGCAGTGACGGCTCCCGCATGACGGGTCGCTCGCAGAGGAAGGCCACCGGTTTCGGTGGCCTTCCAGAGCGATCCCCTCACAGCGCCTCCAGCCCGAGCCTGCCAAACAACTTCCGATCGGCTTCGTTCTGCGGATTGCCTGCCGTCAGCAGCGTGTCGCCGACGAAGATCGAGTTTGCGCCGGCAAAGAAGCACAGCGCCTGCATCTCATCGGTCATGGCCGACCGGCCGGCCGAGAGTCGCACGAAGGAGGCCGGCATCATGATGCGCGCCAGCGCGACGATGCGCACGAACTCGATCGGTCCGATCGGCGTCGCTTTCGCCATCGGCGTTCCCGGGATCGGGATCAGCATGTTGATCGGTACGCTCTCCGGCGCTTCCGGGAGGTTGGCGAGCGTGACCAGCATGTCGACGCGATCCTGTTCGTTCTCACCCATGCCGAGGATGCCGCCGCAGCACACTTTCATGCCGGCCTCGCGGACATGCTCCAAGGTATCGAGACGATCGGCGAATGTGCGGGTGGAGATGACGCTCGGATAATAGCGCTCCGAGGTATCGATATTGTGATTGTAGTAATCGAGCCCGGCCGCGCTCAGCCGGTCGGCCTGAGCGCGGTCGAGCATTCCGAGCGTCATGCAGGTCTCGAGCCCGAGCTGCTTCACGGCGCCGACGACCTCGACGATCGCATCCATGTCGCGCGGCTTGGGGTTACGCCAGGCCGCCCCCATGCAATACCGCGTCGCGCCGCTCGCCTTGGCCTTGCGGGCCTCGGCCACGATCTTCTCGACCTCCATCAGCTTGGAGGCCGCTACGCTTGTGGCGTGATGCGACGACTGGCTGCAATAGCCGCAGTCCTCCGGGCAACCCCCGGTCTTGATGTTCAAGAGCCGGCTGAGCTGCACGCGATTTGGGTCAAAATGACTGCGATGCACGGATTGCGCACGAAACAGAAGATCGTTGAAGGGAAGCCGGTAGACCGTCCAGGCATCCGCGCTGGTCCATCTTTGCATCGCTTCTGGAGCTCCTTGGGATTCTTCTTGCCGGGAGATTTTCTTGATCTCCCCTTCGTTCGCGCCGAGCATTCGCACATCTCCTGACAATGCGGCGGGACCACCGTGAACTTCGTGCCAGCCGCAGGGTCGATTTCAAGTGCAGTGGAACTGTCAGCGGAATCGGACCGGAGTGTGGCGACTTGATTTTGGGTGGTGACAGGACCCACGGTGTCAGCGCGCTTTCGCGGGTCTCAACAATGGATCGGATCCGTAGATCGAGGCGCGCGAGGCACTCATTCGCGTCGCCCCGCGCAGCGCGACGCTGACGCAGTTCGCGGCGGAATGAAGCTGGCGGTCGCGTCCCGCAGCAGATAGGCCCGCTGAGCAACCGGGGGTGGCGATCGATGCCGAATTGAGGCCGGCTCCAAGGAACCGACGAGGTCCCGTCCCGTTATTCCCTGCACGCCCGTGGAATCGCAGGCGGCCATCCGACGACAAAGTCGATCGCTACCAGCCCGCGGGCTGGAAACGCCAGGTCCGGCGCTTCGAGATCGCGCCTGTCCACCCAATCGAGGTCAAGATGATGAGAGATCATCCCGCGTCCCGGGCTCTGCGGGAGGCCCATAAAGCGTTCAAGCCGGTCGAAACGAAGAAGCCGATGACCGACTATGCGAAGGCGCAACAATCCCTTCACGAAAATCGCGAGCGCCTGAAAGCAGAACGACTGGCCCGAGAGGCCAAGCAGGGAAACCGCCCCAGATAAGGGAATGCCGGTGCCGCATTATTACTTCGACGTCAGAGACGGCAACGCACTCTCTGTGGACGAAGAGGGACTGACCCTGGCGAACCAGAGGGCCGCCGAGATCGAGGCCGCGCTGTCGCTTGCCGATACCGCAAAGGACCTTCCACCGTCCGCGACCGGATGCGGTCTGGCTATCGAGGTGCGCGATGCCGACGGTCCGATCTTTCGCGCGGCATTCTCGTCGCCTAAAGCGCGATGAGATCTGGATGAATCGTCATCGCGCCTGAGGTCGTCGTTTGAGCATGATCTTTTTCGGAAAACCGCTGCGCACTTGCCCGGATCATGCTTTAGAGCATCGAGAGAACGACGACACCGTCTTCGAGCTCGCCTGACTCGAGGCGCGCCCGTGCGATGCGCTCAAACTCCGTCCGGTACTTCTGAAGATAGCTAAAGGCCTGCTTCTGCGTCTGAAATGTCGTCGCGAGACGGCACATCTGTCGGCCGGCGCCGAGTGCGAGAAAGAAGGTGATTGTGCTGCCGCCATCCGGCTTGGTCCTAGGCACGGATCGCACTCATTGGCATGTCGAGCCCTCTCATCGCGCGGTTGAAATCGGCTATCGCGACAGCTTTCTCTTGCGCTTCTTCAGTGCAGGTGCCGACGACGAGGATGCACGCAGATCTCCGTCGGCCGCGTCCCTGGCCTCGCGCAGCTCGCGAAGCCGCGCCATGTTGTTGCGGACATCGACCGCCCGCCTTTCGGCATCCGCCATCGCCCGCGCGCCCTCTTCGGCGGCCAGGCGGCGACGCTCGGTCCGCGCGATGGACTCTGTTGACGGTTCGGCCGATTTCTTCGCGCTCATCTCTTCGCGCTCATCTCTTGGCGCTCATCTCTTGGCGCTCGTCTTTCACCCTCTTCGGTAACGGGCAAAACCCGCTCGATCCGGGATCGAGCGGGCCGCGTGCCGTTTCAGTACATCCGTGAAACGGCGTAGGAAAACTCAAGCCAGCGAGAGATTCTCAGCGCTGACCTTGCCTCGCATCTTGTCGGTCTTGGTCTCGAAGTTGACCTTTTGGCCCTCGGCGAGCCCCGCAAGACCCGCCCGTTCGACTGCGCTGACATGAACGAACACATCGTTGCCGCCGTCGTCGGGCTGAATGAATCCAAAGCCCTTCTGGCCGTTGAACCACTTCACAGTACCTGTCGTCATTTCTCTCTCCAAAGCGCATAGGCGCGCATTCCACGTGACGCTCACGCAGAACCGATTCAATTCGTCGATGTCTCTGGAAAAAGGAGCCCGCGGGCGCATTCAACAAGGCACAGCGGCTGAACGAACAAAGGGACGGTATACCTCGCCATTAGCATTAGCAAGGCTTCGGGCAGATTTAATCGCGGCCGTGGGCTTCCGCGGAACCTTTGCCCGCCTGGAGACTCAGACCTGAAGACATCTCGTGTGAGCGGCGAGATCTTCGCGAGATCCAATCATCCCTGCGCACGCGGCTGTCGCGCAGTCGTGGTTGACCAAGGCAGCCTCAATACAGGAGCCGCCGATGCAGGTTTTCGTCCGCGACAACAATGTCGATCAAGCACTGCGCGTATTGAAGAAGAAGATGCAGCGTGAAGGCGTCTTCAAGGAGATGCGCCGCGCACGATTCTACGAGAAGCCGTCGGCCGCGACGGCGCGACGAAAATCCGACGCCGTGCGGCGCCTGCGAAAGCAGGCGCGGAAGCAGGCCATTCGCGACGGATTGATCGTGGTCAAGCCCAAAAAGCCGGTCGCAGCCGGCAACAAACGGGGCGCCGCCCTATCGAGCGTGCCAGCGGGGCGGACTATGGAAGCAGCCCTGAGGTAGTTTGCGAGCAACCCAGGCTTGGCAGATTCCGCGCGAACAAAGTGTCTTTGTGGACATACATGCTGCTGATCTATGGTATGGTTCGTGATCACCGCCCGGCCCGTGGCTTCTATCGGTGATGAGAACGCCAATTGCGCTCCCGCCCTGTCAGAACAAGGGAGCTTCGGCATGAAACGCAGTCACTGCGAACAAACTCGATCGCTCAGAGAGCGGCTCGTCGACGAAATCAATTGTCTGCGCGAAGAGGCGCGCCTGCTTCCTCCAAGCCATCGCCGCGAGATGTTACTTCGCAGGGCGCAACAGGACGAAACAGCCATGCAGATCGATGCATGGCTCAGCTCTCCCGGTCTGAGAGCGCCGACATGACGCTGCAATATCGCGCTTATCTCGTCGGGGCGAACGGCATCTTCCAATCCGCCGAGGCCTTCGAGGCATCCTCCGATGCAGCCGCGCTCGTCCATGCGCAGCAGTTCGCGTTGCGCGGCAATGTCGAGGTGTGGCAACTCGACCGGAAGATCGCGCTGCTGAGGACGTCACTCGTCGAAGGCGCAGGCAGGGTCTCCATCGAGCCTGCTTCACGTCGCATCGATCTCAGCTGAGGTCTGCAAAATGAGGAGCCGCGCTCCTCAAGCCGCATCGCGCAAGCAGACCCGGTGACGCTCGCTCCGCTCAGGAGGGGCTGTTCGCCTCCCTTGATCGTGCGTATCCATCTTGCAACCGCAATTCCCACGCAGATTGTGTCCTTAAATCGCCGAAGGATACCCAATGTTTGGGGACGCTTTCGATAGATCGCAGAACGCTGCCGAAGTCACGATCATCGGAGCGGGTCCTGTAGGTCTCGCAATCGCGCTCGAGCTCGATCGGCTGGGAATTTCCAGTCAGGTCCTCGAAGCTGGAGGTCTGAGGCGACGCCGATCCGTGGACGGTCTGTTCACCGCGCAACTCCGCACGCCGGCAACCCACGGCCCGCTCGAGGCCGTATCGGCAAAAATGTTCGGGGGAACATCCAATCTTTGGGCCGGAGCTTGCGTGGCCTACGATCCGATCGACTTCAAGGAGCGGAAATTTGTAAGCGACGGAGTGTGGCCGATCACATACGAGGATGTATCGCCGTTCCTTGAACCGGCCAGTCGCTTTCTTGACGCAGGCCCTGCGGAGTTCATTGCGGCCAACGTAGCTCATGAATCTGGCGATGAGTTTTCGTGCACGAGTCTTGCGCGCTTCGCGTGCGAGAGGCGTAGCCAGGTCCGGCACGGTGGTGCCGCCGTTCGATCCGCCCGGATCAGAGTGTGCCTGAACACGGTGGTGACCGAGGTTTTCCTCTCCGGCGACGGTGTCGTCACTGGACTTGCCGTGGCGTCGTCGGACGGATCGAAACTGTCCCGATTACCCGTTCGAATGCTCGTTGTTGCGGCGGGAGGGATCGAGACGACAAGGTTGGCCTTGAATATGCAGCGCGATCGCCCCAGGCTGTTCGGCGGCGAAGCTGGCCCCCTTGGGCGATACTACATGAGCCATTTGATGGGCTCGATAGCGGACGTCAGATTTCTCAAGCCGCAACACGTAGACCTGTTCGATTTCCGGAAAGATGCGAACGGAACCTATACCCGCCGCCGATTCCAGCCGAGCGAGGCGACGCAGAAAAAATGGGCGCTGTCGAACACGGTTCTATGGCCGGAAGGCGCGATTGCAGACGCGAGGCATCAACGAGCGCTGCTCTCGCTGGTGTTCTTGTTATCCGGCGCGAACGGCCTCGGGCGAGCAATCTTGCCGGAAGTCATTCGGCGCCGATACAGCGAAAATAGTCTCGGAAGCACTGCCGGGGCACATCTGCGAAACCTCGCGCCAGCAGGCTTCAAGAGCATTCTGGCTGACGCGAACTCGCTTTTGGAGCGGTGGTACGCAGACCCTCGGCCTCCAGGTTTCCTGATACGCAACCAAGGCTCGCAGTACAGGCTCGCCTATCATGCCGAGCATCTGCCCAATCGGGAGAGCCGGGTAACCTTGACAGGCGAGGTCGATCGGTTGGGCATGAACCGGATTGCGATCGACTTGCGCTTTACGGAAGCGGACGCAGCATCCCTGGAGAGAACACACCAGCGAATGTCGGAATGGCTGAAGCGGGGAAGTCTCGCCCGGATGGTGCTGCGGTGTAACCCATCCGATCAACAAAAGACCATTCTGCGGCAGGCCAAGGATGGCACGCATCAACTCGGCATGACCCGCATGGCCTCATCGGCAAAGGACGGAGTTGTGGACAGGGACCTTCGCGCTTTTGGCATCGCGAACCTGTACCTGTGCAGCACGTCGGTGTTGCCAACGTCCAGTCAAGCCAATCCAACGCTGATCGTCGTGGCGCTCGCTCTACGATTGTCGCATCACATGGCCCACGCGTTCAAGGCCGAGGAGCGTCCCGCAAGCTTGGGCATGCACTCCCTAAGAGCCGCTCGTTCGCTTCCCTCAGGGAAGTAGATGGACCTCGAGGATCATTTTGAATGAGAGCGCGAGACATAGCCAAAGCAGCAGGCTCGGCCCCGCGGCAATCAGCAGGCCGCGGAAAAATCTTGCACCATCGTCCTCGTCGACGTGGTTCGGGCGCACGTGACGGATCGGCGATTGATGGCGGCGGCGGATCGGCTCAATTTGCCCCATCCGCAATGCTATCCGGGAACAGGAGCGCTCTGACAAGTGCTTCAAGGGTGTGCTTGTCGGGCCTCTTTCGAGGTAATCCCCTCCCTCACGGATACCGGCTGGCAACCCTCCGGGAGTTCGGCGACATCCTCAGTCTGCTCGGCAGCCTCGCGGATTCACGCTCGCGCGCCGTCCGCATCGGCTGACTATGTCGGCTGTTCGTCTCTCGTGAGCGCATCAAGTCGGTCCAATTGACCTGCCAAACCAGTAAAGCTTCTTGCGATGTTCTTCATGATGAAAGCGCGGTCTTTGGAAATGCCGGATGTTTGAGAGAGTGTCCTGTATCGATGCGCCATTTCCAAGCATTGCGCGGCGGTAATCATTTGGCCTCCAAGGCTCTGTTTCGACCCAGGCGTAAATGAAAACAAACGCTCAACCAGCGGTTTTGTTCCTAGATGCATCTTGCGCGCGGGTCAAGCGCAGCGCGCAGATCATCGCCGTCGCGCGAACGGTCCTTGTGATCCGCTCTTCTGCCGTGCGCCGGCACGGCGACCTAGGCTGCAGTTGCCCTGCTCTCACGAAGCAATGAGACCTCGTCTGCAACAGGTCACACGCGGGCTTCCCGGCACCGCCCGTCACGAGATCGCTAGCGGCCGGAACGCCGACGTTCAGCACTTGGGAGGCAAGACGGCGAAGGCCTAACAGCACATCGGTCCGGTGGGAATTTCATCCAATCCATCGTACAATGCGTCCAAAGTGGATCGCGGGCCATGGCGCAGGAGCGGCTAGGGCGGATCGAGCGCAGGTTGGCGGCTATATTGGCTGCCGACGTGGCCGGCTATTCGAGGCTCATGCATCATGACGAAGAGGCGACGCACACCAAACTGACCGCGCTCCTAGCGGAGGCGGTTGATCCAGCAATCACCGAGCACAGCGGCCGGATCGTCAAGAATACTGGCGACGGGTTCTTGGCAGAATTTCCGAGCGCCGTCGCAGCGGTTCGAGCTGCGGTGCAGTTCCAGAGCCGCGTCAAGGAGCTGACCGCTCATGACGTTGAAGAACGGCGCATTGCCTTCCGGGTTGGGATCAACATTAGCGACGTAATTGTCGAGCCGCATGACATCTTTGGAGATGGGGTCAACATCGCAGCACGGCTCGAGAGCTTGGCGCAACCCGGCGGCATCTGTATTTCGTCTTCTGCGTATGATCATGTCCGCGGCAAGGCCGGGGTCGAGTTCATCGATCTCGGCGAGCGAACTCTCAAGAATATTGACCGCGCCGTGCGGTCCTACGCTTTAATCTGGGACGATCTGAGCACGTCGCCACGGACGCAACGGGCACCCCCGCCATCATCCTCTCCACCTCGCCTCTCTATCGTTGTGCTGCCTTTTGCCAATCTCGGTGGCGGTCCGGAGCAAGCGTATTTCGCGGACGGCGTCACAGAGGCCCTGACCACCGACATGTCGCGCATATCCGGTGCATTTGTAATCGGCCGGCACACAGCATTCACGTACAAAGGTGCAACGATCGACTTGAAGAGGATTGGGCGCGAATTGAACGTGCGCTACGTGCTTGAAGGATCTGTCCAGCGAAGCGGCAATCGGCTTCGGGTGAACGCTCAGCTCGTCGATAGCGAAAGTGGCAGTCACCTTTGGGCCGAACGGTTCGACAAACCTCTCGCTGATCTTTTCGACATGCAAGACGAGATCGTCGCTCGGCTGGCCAGTGCGCTGAATGCCGAGCTCATTGCAGCAGAGGCGCGGCGAGCCCAGCGCTCCGTAGATCCAGACGCGATGGATCTTTATTTCCAGGGCGTCGCTATCGCGAACAGAGGCACTACGCCAGAGCACCTGACGCAGGCGCGCGGCTTTTTCGAGGGAGCCTTGGTGTTAGACCCGGGCTGCATCGACGCGCTGGTCGGCCGCGCAGGTCTGGATGAAGCAGCAGTCGCCGCATTGCTAACCGACGAACCAGCTCCGCGCCTTGCGAGGGCTGAGGCGACCATAAATGAGGTTTTGTCGCTGGCTCCTCAGCATGCGTTGGCGCACTTACGACTGGGCGTCGTCCAGGTTCTTACGAACCGCGTGCCTGAGGGTATTGCTGAATGCGAACGAGCCCTCGCGCTGGATCGCAATTTGGCCCATGCTCACGCCTGGATCGGTCTCGCCAAGGTGTACATCGGCCGTGCGGGAGAGACCGAAGCCGATGTGCAGGAGGCTCTTCGTTTGTCTCCTCGCGATACCCGTTCTTATATTTGGCTGATGATCGTCGGAATGGCCAAGTTTCACCTTGGCGCGTACGGAGAGGCGGTCGTTTGCCTACGCCGCAGCATTGAGGCCAATCGAAATCATCCGCTCGCGCATTTTTGGCTGGCCGCTGCGTTGGCACAACTCGGCGCGATCGAAGAGGCTAAGCGCGCGGCCCGGGCGGCACTTGCCCTCAATCCAAGTTTCTCCATCCGCCGTGTGCGCTCCCACCTGCCAAGCGACAACCCGACCTACCTCGCCGGACGCGAGCACCTGTATGAGGGGCTGGGCTTGGCTGGAGTGCCGGAGCAGTGACGTCGCGTTTGGGTCGTTCGCGCTTGGCCACGTCACCTACCTTTCGAAGTGTCTGGAGCTCCCTCATCGTGATGCGCGCAAGTCGCCGCTCCTATCGCCGGCGTGCGATCCATGCTCCGACCAGGAAAGCAGCAAGCAGCGACCGCAAAGGCGCCCTCATCGTTACCTCTCGCAACTGCTCGGCCCATCGCATCGCAGGATCCGAGGAAGGCGAGTGGACCGGCCGACGGCTCTCCCCTGCTTTCTCTGTTGGCCTGTTCAATCCTGAGGTTCGCCCTATGCCCTCTTCATTCGCCAATCCCGAGGCCTCCGTCATCGCCGAGGCTTCCTTCATGTCCATGCAGATTCTCCTCTCGAACAACCAGCCAGGCTTCACACTCCCTCGGTCACTTGATCCAGCGGAACCGATCGGCTGGAGCAGCTATGGCGGCAGCATCCTTGCGACCTATATGATCGTGGAAGATCCCGCCGCACCGCTCCCTTGAAGAAACACTTGCTCATCTTTCTGTTCCTCCTGTTTGCGCCTCTCGCTGCGTCAGCGGCGCGATATTTCTTCTTGGGCGATGGCCGCGGGAATTGGCAGTTGGCCGACCGGTCGAGCGCCGGTCTTCTCCCCGCCGCGGCGGATCGTCCCGAAGCCACGATACGGGTCTTCGCGGCAAGAACCGTCAGATGGCGCAGCATCTTTGCCGTTCACACCTGGATCGTCGTGAAGGAGAAGCATGCGGCGACCTACACCCGATATGACTACACGGCCTGGGGCGAGCCGATCCGCACCAACGGCTTCGCTCCGGATGGGCGGTGGTTCGGCGCTTTGCCCGAAACCATCGTCGCCGTGGATGGAGAGCGCGCGGAAGCGCTGATCCCCAAGATACGGGATGTGATCGAAAACTACAGGTTCCGTTCCTACGGGGATTATAGCGCCTGGCCTGGCCCCAACTCGAACACCTTCGTGCAGGCCGCACTCGACTCCGTCCCCGAGCTCCGCGCAGTCCTGCCGCCGACTGCGATCGGCAAGGACTTCCCCTACACCGGCAAATGGCTCGGTGTCACCGCGTCAGGCACCGGCATCTATGCTTCGCTTGCTGGATACATCGGCTTCTCGATCGGCTGGGTCGAGGGTGTGGAGATCAATTTCTTTGGCGCCGTGCTCGGTTTCGACATCCGGCGTCCGGCACTCAAGCTACCTGGCCTTGGCCGATTTGGGATGGCCTCCGGCCTGTAAGATCCACGATCCCGGCTTTCGGGCCGCTAATTCAGTTCGCGCTGACTTACGTCGGCCGCCGCGGTAGCTCGACCCACGCTCCGGCGCGGAATCCCGCCAAGCCAATTTGATTCAATTGAGCGCGTTGTCGTCAGATGGGCGTTTCCCGTCGCAAAAACTATCGAAGCGGATTCAGTCGCCCTTAATGACTGACGCTCGAAGGTGCGCCCATTAAAACGGGAGCATCAGCATGCGTCTCGCGTTCTTTGGATTGGTTGCCGCAGGCATTGCCGGCTTTGCCGCCTACGATCAGTACGACAAGAAGACGAATTTTCAGCGCGTCAACGCGCATGTCAGCACCGTGACCGAGCAGTGCTACCTGGAGAAGGTCGAGCGCGGCATTCTCTCCAAGACCACGTCGACCTCCGACATGCTGCGCTGTGAGCTCGCCGAGCTGCTGACGCGCGAGCACCCGAAATGGCAGGGCTACGAGATCAAGCACAAGATCGAGATCCAGTTTGCCTTCATCTCTCCGGTCGACGGCGCGACGCATACGTCGAGCCTCAGGATGTCCGCCTTCCCCGATGGCCGGGCACTGCGCATGGGGGATGTCTTCCAGGTCCTCGCATCCAAGACCAAGGCGGACAAGACCCGCCAGGTGTGAGCTCAGCTCCCCTCGCCCGCATCGCTCTCCTCGCCCGCGACATATTCGAGGATGTCGCCGGGCTGACAGTCGAGCTCGCGGCAGATCGCGGCCAGGGTCGAGAAACGCATCGCCCTCGCCTTGCCGGTCTTCAGGATCGACAGGTTCTGGATGGAGATGCCGATGGCATCGGCGAGATCCCCGAGGCGGCGCTTCCGCTTCGCAAGCATGACATCGAGGTTCACGACGATCGGCACAAGCATTCACCTCAGATCGTCAGTTCGTTTTCGGACTGCAGCAGGATGGCGTGCTCGATGACGAATTTCAGCGCCATCAGGAACACCCCGCCCGCGATCGTGCCGATGTCGACATTGTAGGACGGCAGGAAGAACTTGACGTCGCCGATCTCGTGCAAGGCATAAGCCACCGTATTGCCAGTGATCAGGTCGATGAACGGCCAGATCACCAGAATGATCCCCATCCACCACACACCCTGGAGCGTCTCGGACACGAAGATCCGGCCGCGCGCGAATCGATGCACCATGCGGTGAAGGATGCCGGTGAACACGGCAAAGAACGACAGCTGAAACAAAAATAACGTCCAGAACAGCATCTGCCCCTTGCGCGACATGTCGAGCGGGTTGGTGACGATGCCCGCGCATTTCGCCTGCTCGGGACTGAGGCTGGCCGCAATCGACGCGGAGGCGGTCGTGTTGTGGCGATAGGCAAGCCATATCACCACCGGGAATGCCGCCCAGATCATCCAGAACGCAAGATCGAGGCGTCGAAACCAGCGCTGCCGGGCCTCGCGCACCGACGTCCTCACCGCATCCATCTCCAGCCACTCCGCAATGCAAGGGTCATCTATGGGGACCAGTATGCCCGTTCCATCAGCTTGACTCAACCTTAAGCGCGATATATTGATTGTTTATCATGAAATAATTCATGATAATTAATCCGATATGGAGCCCCCATGCGTTCCACCCTCGTCCGGCACGTGCTCGCAGCCATGTTGTCCATCTCGCCGCTCGGAAATGCCGAAGCCGCAGCGGCGGGCGATCCCGGCGGCGTCTGGCTGACCCAGTCGGGCGATGCGAAGATCAAGGTGAGCCGCTGCGGCAATGCGCTGTGCGGCCGCGTCGTCTGGCTGAAGGAGCCGATCGACAAGAAGACGGGCAAGCCGCAGCTCGACGACCACAATTCCGATCCGGCGCTGCGCGGCCGGAAGATCGTCGGCATCTCCCTGTTCATCGACATGCAGGCCGCCGGCGCCAACAAATGGTCGGGCCGGATCTACAATGCCGACGACGGCAAGACCTATGCGAGCACGGTGACCTTGCTGCCGTCGGGCAATCTCAACGTCCAGGGCTGCATGGGAACGTTGTGCGCGGGTGAAGATTGGACACGGTGAGCGGCCGATCGGCGAGCGCAACGTCAAAGCCGCCGGTTCCGGCGGCTCTTTTGTCTGCGATCTCTTTTATCTGCGGTGACGTGTCGGATCGGCAGCCCCTCGTTCGTCATCTAGACATCAACGGGCCTTAAAGCGCGAACGTCGGCCCATCACTGCACGAGGAATGACGAACATGCCCAGCACTGTACGACTGCACCGCGTTCTCGCCACCAGCCCCGAGAAGATCTATCGCGCCTTCCTCGAGGCCGATGCGATGGCGAAATGGCTGCCGCCGAACGGCTTCACCTGCACCGTGCATCATTTCGAGCCCAGGGTCGGCGGCACGTTCAAGATGTCGTTCCGGAATTTCACCACGGGCAACAGCCATTCGTTCGGCGGCGAATATCTCGAGCTCGTGCCCGGCGAGCGCCTGCGCTACACCGACAAGTTCGATGATCCCAATCTGCCGGGTGAGATCCAGGTGACCGTGATCCTGAAGAAGGTGTCGGTCGGCACCGAGGTCGACATCACGCAGGCCGGCATCCCCGACGTCATTCCGGCGGAGGCCTGCTATCTCGGCTGGCAGGAGTCGCTGCGCAATCTGGCGCGGCTGGTCGAGCCGGAGATCAATCAGTAGCAGCGACATCAGTATCGTAGGGTGGGCAAAGCGCAGCGTGCCCACCAATCTCTTTCAACCTCGGAAAGATCGTGGGCACGGCGCTCCGCGCCTTTGCCCACCCTACGGCACCGGTTGATCGTAACTGGGCTACGCGCCCTTCTGCTTGAGCCCGCCATCCGCGGTCCAGCGGTCCGGGTCGGGACTGTGCCCGATCAACGCGAGGCCATAGGCGATCGACTCGAACTGGTCGCCCGACATCAGCCGCTCGTTACCGAAGCGGTCGGCGAACAGCTTTCGCACCGCGGGCACGAACGAGGTGCCGCCGGTCAAGAACACCTTCTCCACCTCGCGCGCGGTGATGCCGGCCTCAGTCAGCACCTTGTCGACGGTGGCCCCTAACCGGGCGATGTCGTCGGCAATCCAGGATTCAAAGTTCTTCCGCGCGATGGTCGAACCGATGTCGACGCCGCCGCCCTTGAAACGGAAGTCCACCTCGTCCTGCGCCGACAGCGCGACCTTGGCATCGGACACCGCGCGGTACAGCGAGAAGCCGAGATCGAGATCGACGATGGTGATGAAATCCTCGAGCAGCTTCGGCTTCAGCGCGGTGCGCGCGAGCTCGCGGAGCTCCCGGAGATCGCCATTGCTCTTCATCATCGCGAGCTGATGCCAGCGCGCAAGGTTGGTGTAGTGGCCGCTCGGGACCGGCAGCACCTTGTCGAACGAGCGGAAGCTCGAGCCCTTGCCGAGCCGCGGCGAGACGACGTGGTCGACGATGCGATAGTCGAAGGTGTCGCCGGCAATGCCGATGCCGGCATGTCCCAGCGGCTCGGCGCGAAGCGTGCCGCCGGCGCGCGAGAAGCGCATCACCGAGAAGTCGCTGGTGCCGCCGCCAAAATCCGCAACCAGCACGGTCGCATCGCGCTCCAGCCGGCGGGCGAAGGAGAACGCCGCGCCCACGGGCTCATAGACATAGCGCGCGTGGCCGGCGCCGAGACGCTCGAACGCGGCGCGATAGCGCTGCATCGCCAGCGCCTCGTCGGGATTGCCGCCGGCAAAGTGCACCGGGCGGCCGACGGTGATGTTCGATGTCTCGAAGCCGAACTTTTCGCCGCCATGGCGCGCCAGGGTGCGCAGGAACGCCGCCAGGATGTCCTCAAACTTGAAGCGTTGCCGGAACACCTGCGTGGTCTGGAAGCTCGAGCTCGCCGCAAAGGTCTTGAAGGACTGGAGGAAGCGGTAGACGTGGCGGCCTTCCAGGAAGGTCTCGATCGCCCACGGGCCGCCCTCGGCCTGGGCGCCGGCGCCCGGCCGGTCCTCCCAGAAGCACAGGGCCGAGACGTAGACGCTGTGGCGCTGGCCGCCATGGTCGAAGCGGATGGCCTCGACCCGGCGGTCGTCCGCCGCAAGCGCGACGACCGTGTTGCTGGTCCCAAAATCGATGCCGATCGAGACGGCGGCCGAGGCGCTCGACATGAACCACTCTGACAGTTGATTGGAAAAGGGGGCAGAGCACTAACGGCTTTGACCTGCCCTGCCAAGGCCCGGACCTAGGGTGATCCCGGTCAAATCCGCGCCAATGCGTCGTTTTGGCCGCCGTTTTGCAATTTTAAGCCCGAACCGGGCGCTTTAACGCATCATTATGCTGCAATGCGAGAGACTGCATGCTGCCATGCAAACAAGCGCATAGACACTGGCATCTGGTATACATAGATTGCCTTTCGAAATGAGACAGCAACACTGACTGTCTCGAGAAAGGAATTTCCGATGTCCAAGACCGCCTCCGTCGCTCTCGCGCCCTCCTCCTCGCTGTTCGCCCGTCTGATGGCTGCGATCGACCGCCTCCTGATGGCGAGCGCCGAGATCTCGAATCACAACGGCGACCTGCCGCGTTTCGGCCTGTAAGCCGGGCACTTTCCCGCGCTGCCATCCGGCGCGACGGTTTCAGACCGATCCACATGCTACTTTTGATGAATGGCCCCGCAGGACGGGGCCATTTCTACTTGTGCTGTCCCGAGTCACAGCCGCGACCAGACAAGGTGCTGCGGCATTTGCGCACGGTGGCCGGACCAGCGCTTGAACCTTGGCATAATGAATACAAGAATGCCGCTCCAGCGCTCGCAGAAAAATTAGAGGCGCCACGGGAGGCTTTATGACGGACATGGTGCAGGCAACGGCCCCTACAGCCGCGCGCGTCAGCGACACGTATCGCTGGGCGCAATTGGCGATCGGTGTAGCGGCCATGGTGATGATCGCCAATTATCAGTACGGCTGGACGTTCTTCGTCCCAGACATCCAGAAGAAGTTCGGCTGGGATCGCGCGTCGATCCAATGGGCCTTTACGCTCTTTGTGTTGTTCGAGACCTGGCTCGTACCGATCGAAGGCTGGTTCGTCGACAAATACGGTCCGCGCATCGTCGTCCTCGTCGGCGGC
The DNA here is from genome assembly GCF_000473125.1 of Bradyrhizobium genosp. SA-4 str. CB756. Taxonomy (NCBI): domain Bacteria; kingdom Pseudomonadati; phylum Pseudomonadota; class Alphaproteobacteria; order Hyphomicrobiales; family Nitrobacteraceae; genus Bradyrhizobium; species Bradyrhizobium genosp. SA-4. The sequence continues at coordinate 4,677,726 of NZ_KI421499.1, forward strand.
GTGCTCTGCGCCATCGGCTGGGCCATCAATGCGCAGGCGACCTCGCTAAACGGCTACTATCTCGGCATGATCATCGCGGGCATCGGCGCCGGCGGCGTCTACGGCACCTGCGTCGGCAACGCGCTGAAGTGGTTTCCGGACAAGCGCGGTCTTGCTGCCGGCATCACGGCCGCGGGCTTTGGTGCAGGCTCCGCCCTCACCGTCGCGCCGATCCAGGCCATGATCAAGGACAGTGGATTCCAGACCACCTTCCTCTATTTCGGCCTCGGACAAGGCATCATCATCTGCATCCTCGCCTTCTTCCTGCTCGCGCCGAAGCCGGGCCAGGTGCCGAGCGTGGTGGCGAATGCCAATATCATCCAGACTCGGCGCAACTATCAGCCGACCGAAGTGCTGCGCCAGCCGATCTTCTGGCTGATGTACTTCATGTTCGTGATCGTCGGCGCGGGTGGACTGATGGTCACCGCGAACCTGAAGCCGATCGCGGTTGACTGGAAGGTCGACAGCGTGCCGGTGACGCTGATGGCGGTGACGATGACCGCGGTGACCTTCGCAGCGACCATCGACCGCGTGCTCAACGGCCTGACGCGTCCGTTCTTCGGCTGGATCTCCGACATGATCGGCCGCGAGAACACGATGTTCATCGCCTTCGGCATGGAAGGCTTCGGCATCTGGATGCTCTACCTCTGGGGCCACGATCCGGTCTGGTTCGTGCTGCTCTCGGGCTTCGTGTTCTTCGCCTGGGGCGAGATCTACTCGCTGTTCCCCTCGACCTGCACCGACACGTTCGGCGCCAAGTTCGCGACCACCAATGCGGGCCTGCTCTACACCGCGAAGGGCACCGCCGCGCTGCTGGTTCCGGTCGCGAACCTGATGCAGCAGAACTCGGGCAATTGGGACAACGTGTTCATCATCGCGGCCGGCGCCAACATCTTGGCCTCGCTGCTGGCGATCGCGGTGCTGAAACCCTGGCGCAAGGTCGTGGTCGCGAAATCGACCCTCTGACACGCTTCACACAGCAACTCCTGACAACAACGCCCGGCCTCGCGGCCGGGCGTTTTCGTTTGTCCGAAGCCGTTTCGATTCCGGTAATCCGAACGGAACCGTGCATTTTTTGGCGCGAGATGCGAGATAGGACTTGCAATCTGGAATATGGTATACCAAGCTGCCCGCCGCGCTTGCGACGATAAGCCACAACATTTGCGACACCGGGTCATCTTGCAATCCCTGGTCGCAATCAATCAGGCGCGTTGGGAGGTTCTTGATGATTTCCAGCACGGACGGCGCCGTCACAGCTGCGCCTCTTCGCACCGGTTTCCGTTGGCTCCAGCTCGTGATGGGCATCGTCTGCATGGCGATGATCGCCAACCTGCAATATGGCTGGACGCTGTTCGTCGATCCGATCGATGCGACCCACCATTGGGGACGCGCCGCGATCCAGCTCGCTTTCACCATCTTCGTCGTCACCGAGACCTGGCTGGTGCCGATCGAGGCCTGGTTCGTCGACAAGTACGGCCCGCGCATCGTCATCATGTTCGGCGGCGTGATGATCGCGCTGTCCTGGGTGCTCAACTCCTACGCCGATAGCCTTCCCCTGCTCTACACCGCGGCCGTGATCGGCGGCATGGGCGCGGGCGCGGTATACGGCACCTGCGTCGGCAATGCGCTGAAATGGTTCCCCGATCGTCGCGGCCTCGCCGCCGGCGCAACGGCTGCCGGCTTCGGCGCGGGCGCAGCCCTCACCATCGTACCGATCGCGACCATGATCGCATCGAGCGGCTATCAGCACGCCTTCCTCGTCTTCGGCATCGGCCAGGGCGTGATCGTGTTCGTACTCGCCTTCTTCATCCAGCCGCCGCGGATCTCGATCCCGCCGAAGAAGAAGCAGCTCAATCTGCCGCAGACCAAGATCGACTTCACCCCGCCGCAAGTGCTGCGCACCCCTATTTTCTGGGTGATGTATCTCGTCTTCGTGATGGTCGCCTCCGGCGGCCTGATGACCGCGGCGCAGATCGCGCCGATCGCGCACGACTTCAAGATCGCCGACACGCCGGTCACTCTCGCCGGCTTCCAGATGGCGGCCCTGACCTTCGCGATCTCGCTCGACCGCATCTTCGACGGCTTTGGCCGTCCGTTCTTCGGCTTCGTGTCCGACACGATCGGCCGCGAGCACACCATGTTCATCGCCTTCGGCACGGCGGCGCTCATGCTGTTGACGCTGTCGGCCTATGGTCACATCCCGATCGTGTTCGTGCTCGCGACTGCGGTCTACTTCGGCGTCTTCGGCGAGATCTACTCGCTGTTTCCCGCCACCTGCGGCGATACCTTCGGCTCGAAATTCGCAACCACCAACAACGGCATGCTCTACACTGCGAAGGGCACCGCCTCCCTGCTCGTCCCGCTCGCCAGCGTGATCTCGACCGCCTATGGCTGGAAGGCCGTGTTCGTGGTCGCGGTGGCGCTGAACGCGACGGCGGCGCTGATGGCGCTGTTCGTGATCAAGCCGCTGCGCCGCTCCTTCATCCTCGGCAAGGAAGCCGAGAGCGCGAGCACCGCAACCGGCGCAGCCAAGACCGAGACGGCGTAGCGACCACACGCCTGTCACGTCGGTCAAAAAAGGGGCGCAGCGATGCGCCCCTTTTTCTTTTGGGCGCGCGACAAACGTCAGCATTGCTGCCGCAAGATTTTTCGGATCAGCCAAATCGAGTGCTTGACGATTGGCATTATGTATACCACACTTCCCTCATCATTCACCCAGGGAGGTCGCCATGCTGGTCGGAGACATTCTGCGCAAGAAGACGCCGCGCGTTGTAACGGTGCGAATGAACGAAACGGTGGGTATCGCCGCCAAGCTGATGCGCGCCAACAACATCAGCGCGCTGGTAGTCAAGGACGTGGTGCGCTCTGAAGGCAACACCGCGGTCGGCATGTTCACCGAGCGCGACGTGGTGCGTGCGGTTGCCGAGCACGGCGCCAATGCCATCAACGTCAAGGTCTCGCAGCTCGTGTCGGTGCAGCAGCTCGTCTCCTGCACCTCCTCGGACACGATCGAGCACGTGCGGCACCTGATGAACCGTCATCACATCCGCCATCTGCCCGTGATCGACGATTACAGCCTCGTCTCCGTCATCAGCATGCGCGACATCGCCGCTGCCGTCGACGAGGCGCTCAACGGCACGCCGCAAGCGGCCGCCTAAAGCATGATCCGGACCCGGAGGGCCGCGTCAGCGCAAAGTGCGTAGCGGTTTTCCGACAAGATCATGCTCAAGCAATAGCCTGAAGCGCATCGCGCTTTAGGGCACACACTTCCCCTGCGACTACCGGCCCCGGCTCGGATCCTTCTGAGCCGGACCGGATCTTTCGTCCCCAAATTCCGGTCACTGCTCGCGAGGATTTCATGAAGATCTGCATCTACGGCGCCGGCGCGATCGGCGGATATCTCGGGGTTCAGCTCGCGCGCGCTGGCGCGGACGTCAGTCTCGTCGCCCGCGGCGCGCACCTTGCGGCGATGCGCGAGCGCGGCCTGACGCTGCTCGCGGGCGAGGAGACGCACACCGTGCATCCGCGCTGCACCGACGATCCCGCCGAGCTCGGCGTGCAGGACTACATCATCATCACGCTGAAGGCGCATTCGATCACCGGCGTGATCGAGAAGATGCAGCCGCTGCTCGGGCCGCACACCCGCATCGTCACCGCCGTCAACGGCATCCCCTATTGGTATTTCTACAAGCATGGCGGCCAATACGAGAATTCGACGCTGGAGAGCATCGATCCCGGCGGACGGCAGTGGCGCGAGATCGGCGCCGAGCGCGCCATCGGCTGCATCGTCTATCCCGCCACCGAAATCGAAGCGCCTGGTGTGATCCGCCACGTCTACGGCAACAATTTCCCGCTCGGCGAGCCCTCCGGCGAGATCACCTCCGACGTGCAGCGCCTCGCCGATCTCTTCGTCGCGGCCGGCCTCAAGGCGCCGGTGCTCGATCGCATCCGCGACGAGATCTGGCTCAAGCTCTGGGGTAACGTCTGCTTCAATCCGATCAGCGCGCTGACCCACGCAACCCTCGACGTGATCTGCACCGATCCGTCCACGCGTGCGCTGTCGCGCGCGATCATGGTGGAGACGCAAGGCATCGCCGAGACCTTCGGCGTCAAATTCCGCGTCGACGTCGAGCGCCGCATCGAGGGCGCCCGCAAGGTCGGTGCGCACAAGACCTCGATGCTCCAGGATCTCGAGCGTGGCCGCCCGATGGAGATCGACCCGCTCGTCACCGTGGTGCAGGAGATGGGCCGCCTCACCGGCATCGCCACGCCCGCACTCGACTCAGTGCTGGCGATGGTGACCCAGCGCGCCCGCATCGCCGGCCTCTATGACGGCGTCGCGGCACCCGGCGATCCCCGCGCACTGGCGGTGGCGTGATGGCGGGCGAGATGAAACACTGGCTACGCTTCCGTCATAGCGGCGCGACCGGTTTCGGCACGCTGACTGCATCAGGCATCAGCGTCCATGAGGGCGAGATGTTCGGCCGCCATGCCGCCACCGGCAAGACGCTGGCCCTGTCGGAGGTCGAGTTGCTCGCGCCCTGCGCGCCAAGCAAGATCGTGGCGCTCTGGAATAATTTCCACGCGCTCGCAGCCAAGCTGAACCAGCCCGAGCCGCCGGAGCCGCTCTATCTGCTCAAGGCCACCACCACCATCGCCGCGCCCGGCGCGGTGGTCCGCCGCCCCTCTTATTATGACGGCAAGACCACCTATGAGGGCGAGCTCGGCATCGTCATCGGCAAGACCTGCGCCCGCGTCTCGCCCGCGGAAGCGGACGGCTTCATCTTCGGCTACACCTGCGTCAACGACATCACCGCCAACGATATCCTGACCCGCGATCCCACCTTTCCCCAGTGGGCCCGCGCCAAGGGGATCGACGATTACGGCCCGTTCGGCCCCGTGATCGCGACTGGCCTCGATCCAGCCAAGCTCGTTGTGCGCACCATCCTCAACGGCGCCGAGCGGCAGAACTATCCGATCTCGGACATGATCTTCTCGGCGCAGGAGCTGGTCAGCTGGATTTCGCACGACATGACGCTGCTCCCCGGCGACCTCATCGCGGTCGGGACATCGGTTGGCGTCGGCGTGATGAAGGAGCCGGTGAACATGGTGACCGTCGCGATCGACGGCATCGGCGAGCTCACCAACGAATTCCGGCTGTAGCGGCTCCTTCATTCCCGGGCGCAACTCCATCGTGACCTCGGAATGAAGGCTCGCCGGCCATTTCGCCGCAGCGCGGCAAAATTGATCCTGCGCAAATCGCGCCGTCGCGGTCGCCATTATCCTTCCCGGCAACAGATCGATGTCTGATGCAAGGGAGGACGCCATGACGAATGCCACTAATGCACTTTTGTGGACGGCTCTCTACTTTGCCCTCGCGTTCGCTGCGATCTTCGTGGTCTGGTTCGCCGACAAGATGCGTTCGAACTTCCTCGGGAAGTGATAGCGAGCAGGACGCCGTAGTCCGGACTGACATCCGGGACAGACGTTGGCGTGGTCCCGCATGGCGCTACCTGCATGCGGTCTACGAATCCCACCCTCTCCGTCATTCCGGGGCGCGACGAAGTCGCGAGCCCGGAATGACCGCTGAGGATAGTTGGCAGCCACGGCCCCAACCAATCGGGAAAACCCGGCACCTCGCCAAGCCGCTCCATCGGTCGGCCGACGCAACCGGCGGTGGATTCGTGCGACTGGACACATCCGGCAACAGCCGCACCCCTTGATCTCGGTTCCGCTCTCCAATAGCAACTATGGCAACATTGTGCCGGCGTGAGGAATTCACGATGTGGCTGTTTTTCCTGGGTGCCTGGTTCGTCCTGCTGGCCGCCATCGCGTTTTTGGTCCAGCAGGCGTTCGGTTACGATATCAGCCACCTGTCCGCCTGGTTCGCGGGCCTGCCCATGCCGCAACGTATCGCGACGGGCACGATCCTGACCGCCGCCCTGGCGCTGATCGGCGCAAGCGCCTGGCGCTTGTCGCGCCAGGACCGGCGCCTCGACACCCTGCGCGACCGCCTCAGGAAGACCCGTGAGGACGTCGTCGTCGCCCATGCCCTGCAAAACCACCTCGACGCCACCGTCCAGCACCTGATCGAGAGCGACCCCAGGGAGGCGGTCTCCGCCCTCGACGGCAAGCTGGGCGAGACCGAGCAGCGCGCGCTGCTGCAGCAGGGCCGCAACGAATCCACCGATATGCATGACCAGCTCGCCGAGATTCGCCGCCGCCAGCAGGCGCTGCGCGAGATGGTCGGCAAGGTCGCCGATCAGCGCCGCGCGGTCGAGCCCGTCTTCACCGAGATCCGCGACCGCCAGAACCAGCTCGAACGCTCCCTGCACGACCTCGAGACCGACGACCGCAAGAACAACCTCGGCGACCGGCTCAAGGAGATCGCGCGCGACGTATCGGCGCTGCTGACGCGGGTGAACACGGTCCAGCACATTTTCGCAACCCTGGACCGGTACAAGGAAGATCTGGCGAAATCCCATGCCGAGCTGGTGCCGCCGCGCTCGAACGACGCCGGTATCAATGCGCTGATCGGCGAGCTCGCCCTCAGCCATGACCGCCTGGCCAAAAGCATCGACGAGCTAGAGACCAGCGGCGAGGCGCCGCTCGCCAGCCGGGTCGAGACGCTGTCGAAGAACAAGATCGAGATCGAGCAGCGCCTCGCCCGCATCGACGACAGTTTCAACATCCTCAAGGCCGTCCGGCTCGACTTCGAGGAGCTCGGTCAACGCCGAGCCCAGCTCGAGCGCTCGCTCGCCGAGGTCGAAACCGACCGCGACGGCAAGTCGCTTGCCGACCGTCAGAACGCGCTGAACGACTTCGTGCTCCAGTCGCGCCAGCGCCTCGGCGCGTTGCAGGAGACGCTGGCGACGCTGAACGCCTTCAAGACCGAGCTGTCGAAGTCGCAGGCTGACCTCGTCCCGCTGAAGGCCCCGGTGTTCGGCATCGAGGCGATGATCGCCGAGGTCAGCACCACGCGCGACCTGCTCGCCAGAACCGTCGGCGAGATCGAGGCGAATGCCGGCGTGACCCTGGCCTCGCGTGTGGACGCGCTGACCAAGAGCAAGCGCGAAGTCGAAGACCGCCTCGCACGCATCTTCGACAATTTCAACACGCTCGATGCCTTGCGCAAGGACATCGGCGGCATCTTCTCGACGATCAGGAACAGCCTGAACCGAATCGGGTGATTGCCGCGCAGGACCGGCATCGCACCAACCAGAAACATCCGGACACATCATCACATCTGCGTTCGCCCGATAGATGCCGCCAACATGTCCCGTGCACGCCGCAACTTGGACGCATTCGGCCGCCCTTTTGTGAGGCGTGTCTGGGGGCACGGCATGGCCGTGTTTGGACCAACCTTCTAGGGGTATCACTGTGAAGAAGATCGTATTTGTTCTGGGTGCAACGCTTGCTCTGGTGACGGCTGCGAACGCTGCGGACCTGCCGCGCCGCCAGCCCGTGCCGGTCTATCCGGCGGAGCAGGCCCCGATCGGCAAGATGCCGATCGGCAAGAGCCCGGTCGGCAAGGCCCCGATCGGCAAGGCGCCCGGCCCGGTCGCAGCGCGCTACTGACGCATTAGCGGAATCTGCGCAAGCGGCCGGCAGTCGAGGGGGCACAGCGTGACGAACAAAGCTGATCGAACGGGATCCTGCATCATCGCGGGGGCCGCGCTCGCGGCCATGATCGCGTGCACGACGCCCTCGGCTTCGGCCCACGAAGCGAACAAGCGCATGGCGGACGCCAATGCGCTTGCCACGACCGACACCGCCTCGCGACCGGCACCGCAATCGCGGCGCCCGGTCGCGCGCGCGGAGAAAGGTCCCTATTACGTCGACTTCCGTGCCCGCACGGCCGCGAGCTGGGGCCATGCCTTCGTCTGGTACGGCAAGACCAGCGAGCGCGCCGTCGAGGTTGCTGGGCTCACGCCCGCCGGCGACACCTGGGCCTATGTGCTCGGTCACCTCACCTGGGTGCCATCAGAGACCGGCGCGAGCTACGGCGATCTCGATCCGGAATATCTGACCGCGAGCTATCGCGTCTATCTCAACGAGGCCGACGCCAAGCGCGTGTTCGCCTACATCAAGAAATTGCAGACGAGCTCGCCGGTCTGGAATGCCGAGACCACCAACTGCACCGGCTTCATCGGCGACATCGCCGAGTTCATGGGCCTGCAAGTCCCCAACCGCTGGCAGCGCCCAGAAAACTTCGTCAACCGCCTCAAGGAAATGAACGGCGGCCGGCAGATGGTGCGGCTGTCGGCGGAGTAGCAGCAGCCTCGGTATCCGTGCCCCGGACGCAGAATGTGGGTCCCGGCTCTGCGCCGCAACGCCAAGAGGCGTTGCAGCGCGTCCGGGACACGAGATCATCCAAATTATCCGCCCCGCGGAATCTTCCTCATCCCCTGCATGAGCGCCCCGCCCTAACCGCACGCCCGCGCAATAGACTTTTCCCACCCCCGGCGGCATCCTCCGGCCATCAACCGATAACAGAGCCCGCGGGCCACCCAGGGGGGAACACATCATGCTGCAGACACGCTTCACTGAACTCGTCGGGGTCGAGCACCCGATCGTCCAGGGCGGCATGCAGTGGGTCGGGCGGGCCGAGCTGGTCGCGGCCGTCGCCAATGCCGGCGCACTCGGCTTCATCACGGCGCTGACCCAGCCGACGCCGGAGGATCTCACAAAGGAGATCGCGCGCTGCCGTGACCTCACCGACAAGCCCTTTGGCGTCAACCTCACCATCCTGCCCGCGATCAAGCCGCCGCCTTACGCGGAATACCGCGCCGCCATCATCGAGAGCGGCATCACGGTGGTCGAGACCGCCGGCAACAAGCCGCAGGAGCATGTCGACGAGTTCAAAAAGCACGGCGTCAAGGTCGTGCACAAATGCACCAGCGTCCGCCACGCCCTGTCGGCCGAGCGGATGGGCGTCGATGCCATCTCGATCGACGGCTTCGAATGCGCCGGCCATCCCGGCGAAGACGACACCCCCGGCCTGATCCTGATCCCGGCCGCCGCCAACAAGGTCAAGATCCCGATGATCGCCTCCGGCGGGTTTGCCGATGCCCGCGGCCTCGTCGCCGCGCTGGCGCTGGGCGCCGACGGCATCAACATGGGCACCCGCTTCATGGCAACCAAGGAGAGCCCGATCCACCAGCTCATCAAGGAAAAGATCGTCGCCAATGACGAGCGCGAGACCGAGCTGATCTTCCGCACCATGCGCAACACCTCCCGCGTCGCCAAGAACGAGATATCGACCAGGGTCGTCGCCATGGAGAAGGAAGGCGCCAGGTTCGAGGACATCCGCGAGCTCGTTGCGGGGGCCCGCGGCAAGATGGTCTACGCGACCGGCAATTCCGACGAAGGCATCTGGTCGGCCGGCCAGGTTCAGGGCCTGATCCAGGACATCCCGAGCTGCGCCGAGCTGATCTCCCGCATCGTGCGCGAAGCGGAAGCGATCATCAGGAACAGGCTTGAAGGCATGATCGTTCATCCGAGCGCGCAAGCGGCGGAATAATCACTGTAAGAAGCGAGAGCAATTGATGAAGGCTTACGTCTACGGCCCTGATGGCGCTCAGATTTCTGACGTTCCTCAACCTAAGCCGAAAGGCACGCAGGTGCTGGTTCGCGTGCGTGCCTGTGGGCTCAATCGCGCCGACACCGGCATGCGCAAGGGCCACGCCCATGGCGCGGCCGGCGGTGTCGGCACCGTGCTCGGGATGGAATGGGCCGGTGAGGTCGCCGAGCTCGGACCGGACGCCAAGGGCGTCAAGGTCGGCGATCGCATCATGGGATCGGGCGGCGCGGCGTTTGCCGAGTACACGCTCGCCGACCACGGCCGGCTGTTCCGTGCCCCCTCGAACATGAATTTCGAGGAGGCCGCCACCCTGCCCGTCGCGCTCGCGACCATGCACAATGCCGTCGTCACCGTCGGCGGCGTGCAGCCGGGACAGGCCGTGCTGATCCAGGGCGCGAGCTCCGGCGTCGGCCTGATGGCGATGCAGATCGCCAAGCTGAAGGGCGCCAAGCTCGTGATCGGCTCCTCGACCGATGCCTACCGCCGCGGCCGGCTGAAGGAATACGGCGCCGACCTCGCGGTCGATTCCTCGGACCCCAAATGGGCCGAGGAGGTGCTGAAGGCGACGAACGGCGAAGGCGTCGACCTCATCGTCGACCAGGTCTCCGGCAAGGTTGCCAACCAGAACCTCGCCGCAACCAGGGTCCTGGGCCGCATCGTCAATGTCGGCCGGCTCGGCGGCACCCATGCCGACTTCAACTTCGACCTCCATGCCGCCCGCCGCATCAGCTACATCGGCGTCACCTTCCGCACCCGCACCATCGAGGAGGTGCGCGAGATCTTCGAGGAGGTCCGCAAGGACATCTGGGGCGCGGTGGAATCGCGCAAGCTGCAGCTCCCGATCGACAAGGTCTATGGGTTCGACGACATCGACAAGGCGTTCGAGCACATGGAGGCGAACAAGCATCTGGGGAAGATCGTGGTGACGGTGCCGTAACGCCCCGGAGCCATCCAAAGACACCGGTCTCGTAGGGTGGGCAGCAAAGCGAAGCGTGCCCACGATCTGTATCCATCACGGAGGAATCGTGGGCACGGCGCTATCGCGCCTTTGCCCACTCTACGAGTTTGGAGTGCGCCGCTCTCTCCGCTCGTCATGGCCGGGCTTGACCCGGCCATCCACGTCTTGGCGGCTTGGCACGAAGAACGTGGATGCCCGGGACGAGCCCGGGCATGACGGGGCAAGTGGCATCAGCCACCATCCAATTCGGAAGCATTCGCAATAGCTTCGCTCCTGCAACTCACTTGCGACTATAGCTGTGGATCGTCGCTTGATGTTCGACCTCACCCTGCTACATCCCCGCCATGACATCCCAGCACAACAAGACCTCGGTCGCGGCCATCTCGATCTTCGCCAGCGGCGGCATGGCAGCGGCCAAGTTCGTCGTCGGCATCGCGATCGGCTCGCTCGCGCTGATCTCCGAGGCCCTGCACTCCTCGATCGACCTCGTCGCAACCATCATCACCTGGGCGGTGGTGCGGGTGTCCGACAAGCCGGCCGACGAGGAGCACCATTACGGCCACGGCAAGCTGGAGAGCATCTCCGCGCTCGGCGTCACCGCCCTGCTCTACGTGCTAGCCGGCGGCATCCTGGTCGAGGCCTATGGCCGCTTGCGCGAGGGAACCGCGCCGCCGACGATTTCGGCCGTGCCGTTCGTGGTGCTGGTGATCGACATCGTCGTGAACCTCTGGCGCGCGCGTGCCCTGCACCGGGCCGCGCGGGAGACCAGGAGCCAGGCGCTCGCCGCCGACGCGCTGCATTTCGCTTCCGACGTGATGGGCTCGTTCGCCGTGATCGTGGGCCTGATCCTCGCCGCCCTCGGCTTCTGGTGGGGCGACGCCGCGGCCGCCGCCGCGGTTGCAGTCATGATCGCCCTGCTCGGCCTGCGCATGGCCGGCTCGACCGTGCAGACGCTGGTCGACCGCGCCCCCGAGGGCGCGCAGGAGAAGGCCACCGCCGCGATCCGCGGCGTCCCCGGCGTGATCGACGTCGAGCGGTTGCGCGTGCGCATGGTCGGCGCGACCACCTTCATCGACACCATCGCCAAGGTGCCGCGGACCTATCCGATCGACCGTGTCGAGGAGATCAAGCGCGAGGCGCAGGCCGCCGTCGGCAAGGCGTTCGGCGATGCCGACCTCACCTTCACCCCGGTCCCGGTCGCGCGCGACAACGAGACCGTGCGCGACCGCATCATGGTGATCGCCCACAATTCCGGCCTCGCCATCCACCACGTCACAGTGCACGATCTCGGCGCCAAGCTGATCGTCAGCATCGACCTCGAGGTCGACGCCGAGATGCAGCTCGAGGCCGCCCATGACATCGCCAACACGCTGGAGCGCAGCATCCAGGAGGAGTTCGGCGAGGACGTCGAGGTCGACGTTCATATCGAGCCGCTGGAGCCGGAACTGCCGTTCGGCGTCGATGCCGCGCCGGAGCGGGTGCAGACCATCGCCACTGCACTGGCCGAGTTCGCCGGCGAAGGCGAGATCCACGACATCCATAATGTGCGCGTCCGCAACACCGATGCCGGCGAGATCGTCAACTTCCACTGCCGCGCCGCTCCGTCGATGAGCGTGATCAAGGTGCACGAGCATGTCGACGCGATCGAGCGCGCGCTGCGCCGCGCGTTCCCGAGCGTGAAGCGCGTCATCAGTCACGCCGAACCGCCGCGCGCGTGACATGGAATGCGTGCGGAGTCGCACGTTCTCGTTTCGGACTCCTCGCGCCCGTGAGTTTGCGAACATACGATGCGCGAACTGCGCGTTGGATAAGAATAATTTCGCGTTAACGATTCGTTGACTCTCGACAGCCCGGCAAAACTGGATTCAAATCGATGTGATTCGGAAGCGACGTGGGGCCGCTTCCGAGCAGTTTTCAGGGGGCCGAAGGCATGTCGCGTGCAGACGCCGCGAACGCGTGCGTCCAATCCGATTCGATCAAGGGATTGGCACAATCGATCGCGAAACCTGCCTACCACCGGCTGCTGATCGCGGAGCCGGCATTGCGCCGCGCCGTGCCGACGCTCATCATCGCCTTCCTGATCACCATCTGCCTCGGCGCGTTCGTGCAGGTCGTCGACCAGACGCGGCAGAAGCGGCAGGTCGTCCGGCACGACATCTCCGCGCTTGCCGACCTGCTCGCCGAACGCATCGATCGCCTCACCTCGTCGCGGATGGAGCGGCTGAAGAATATCGAGAACCTGCCGACGCTGCTGCCCGACCTCATCCCGTCCTGGGGCCTGGCCGCGGGCCGCCACGTCATCGTCACCTCGGCCGGCATCGACCGCCGCATCCTCGCCCGCATTCCGATCGACAGCGATCCCGCCGGCAATGACCGCCTGCTCGATGCGATCACCACCGCGCAGCTGCTCGCAGCTCCGCCGCGCGACAACAACGTCTCCGACATGACGCTGCCGAGCGGCAACGCCGCGATGGCGATCTCGCGCCAGATCAAGTCGCTGCCCGGCCTCGTCACCGTGATCCAGGAGCGCAACGAGCCGATCTGGGGCTCTGACGCCGCGCTCTCGGTGACGCTGTCGGCGACAACAGGCTTCGTCGTCCTGATCCTCGGCTTCGCCTTCCACTGGCAGTCCACCCGCGCCCGCGAGGGCGACCTCATCAACGACGCGGTGCGCGGCCGCATCGACACCGCGCTCAACCGTGGCCGCTGCGGCCTGTGGGACTGGGACCTGTCGCGCGGCCGGATCTTCTGGTCGCAGTCGATGTTCTCGATGCTCGGCCTCGACGGCCGCAACGAGCTCCTCACCTTCGGCGAGGTCAACGCGCTGGTGAAGTCCGACGACATCGATCTGTTCGAGATCGCCGACCAGCTCATCTCCGAGAAGATCGACCACATCGACCAGACCTTCCGCATGCAGCATGTTGACGGCCACTGGATCTGGCTCCGCGTCCGCTGCGAGAAGACGCGCGGGGCAACTGATTCCAGCGTGCACCTGATCGGCATCGCGGTCGACATCACCGAGCAGAAGAGCCTCGCCGAGAAGACCGTGGAAGCCGACCTGCGCCTGCGCGACGCGATCGAGACGATCCCGGAAGCCTTCGTGCTGTGGGACGCCAGCGACCGCCTCGTGCTCTGCAATTCGCACTTCCAGCGCCTGCACAAGCTGCCCGACACCGCCGTCATTCCCGGCACCTCCTACGAGACCGTGCTCGAGGTCGGCCGCATGCCGGAGGTGCGCACCCGCCACAACGAGACCGGTGCCCAAGGCCCGGGCGCCCGCACCTTCGAGGCGCAGCTCGACGACGGCAGCTGGCTGCACATCAGCGAGCGCCGCACCAAGGACGGCGGCTACGTCTCGGTCGGCACCGACATCACCCGCATCAAGGAGCACGAGCAGAAGCTGGTCGACAACGACCTGCGCCTGCGCGCCACCGTCATCGACCTGAAGCGCTCGCAGGCAGCGCTGGAGCGCCAGGCGGTCGAGCTCGCGGACCTTGCCGAGAAGTACCAGCGCGAGAAGACCCGCGCCGAGGAAGCCAACCAGACCAAGTCGAAATTCCTCGCCAATATGAGCCACGAGCTGCGCACACCGCTGAACGCCATCATTGGCTTCTCCGAGATCATGGGCTCGGGCATGTTCGGCGAGCTCGGCAGCGAGAAGTACCAGGAATACTGCCAGGACATCCTGAACAGCGGCCACTACCTGCTCGAGGTCATCAACGACATCCTCGACATGTCCAAGATCGAGGCCGGGCGCATGAAGCTCGACATGGAAGAGCTGGACTTGGCGCAGACGCTGGCGGAATCCCTGCGCGTCGTCACCGGGCGGGCCCAGGACAAGCACCTGACGCTGGACGCCGACATCGCGAAGTCCATCTCGGTCGTCGCCGACCGCCGCGCCACCAAGCAGATCATCGTCAACCTCTTGTCCAACGCGGTGAAGTTCACGCCCGACGGCGGCCGCGTCGTGGTCCGCAGCCGCGAGCTCGACGACAGGATCGTGCTGATGATCGCCGACACCGGCATCGGGATCGCGCCGCATTCGCTGGCGCGGCTCGGCCGCCCGTTCGAGCAGGTCGAGAGCCAGCTCAGCAAGACCTATCACGGCTCGGGCCTTGGCCTTGCCATCGCCCGCTCGCTGGCGCAGCTCCACGGCGGCTCGATGCGGCTGCGCTCGAAGATTGACGTCGGCACCGTCGTCCGCGTCACCCTGCCGCGCAACGCCGTCAAGGCGGCGACCGGGATATCGGCGGCGGCTTAGCGCACGGCGGGAAGCTCGCCCGAGGCCATCCTTCGAGACGCCCGCCTCCGGCGGGCCCTCAGGATGAGGGCGGAGTACGCGGCAGCCGTTTCAACGAGCACCGATACAACGCTTGCTCCGGCCCCGCCGCTCTGGCTCCTACAGCTGCAGCGACGGCGCCACTTCGCGCGCGACATTGACCAGCGCCGCGATCAGCGGCGTCATGGGATCGCGCTGCGGGATCACCATGCCGATGCTGTAATTGACCTCGGGGTCGATGATCGGGATCGAACGCACGGTGTCGGAGAGGCCGAGTGTCTCGGCGAGCTTGGCCGGCATCACGCTTGCCCAGCGCCCTGTCTTCACATGCGTGAACAACACGAGCAGCGAGTTCGAGGTCAAGGTCGGCGTCGCCTCCGCGCCGACCGAGCGCAGCGCACGATCGATGATGCGGCGGTTCTGCATGTCGGGCGTCAGCAGGCACAGCGGCACCTGCCCGACCTCGGTCCAGGTCACCGTCTCGCGGTCGCCGAACATTCCGTCCGGCGCGGTCAAGAGACGATAGCTCTCGTTGTAGAGCGGAATGGTGCGCACCTTGCCGATCGGCTCGTTCTCGATATAGGTCAGCCCCGCATCGACCTCGAGATTTTCGAGCAGCCCCAGTACCTCCGATGACGTCGTGGACTGGATGCGGAAGCGCACCTCGGGATGCCGCGCGCGGAACGGCGTCGTCAGCGCGGCGACCATGCCGAGCACGGTCGGGATCGCGGCAATGCGGATCTCGCCGGAGAGCTGGTGCTTCAACCCGTTGATCTCGTCGCGCATGGCGCGGGCATCGCCCACGATCCGCCGCGCCCAGTCGAGCGCCCGCTCGCCTTCGGGCGTGAACCCCTGGAAGCGTGAGCCGCGCTGGACCAGCATCACGCCGAGGATCTCCTCGAGCTGCTTCAGCCCGGTCGACATCGTCGGCTGGGTCACGCCGCAAGCCTCTGCCGCGCGTCCAAAATGCCGTTCCTTCGCCAGCGCCAGCAGCAGTTCAAGCTTGTCGATCAACCGGACGTCCCCTCGAATTCTGTCGTGGCATGCAAGCTAGCATGCCGGGCCTGCACCAACACGCAAAAACCGGCAGCCGATACAAGCTTCATTACCAATTCGTATCGACCGATTGCGGTTGCAAATCGATCTGAATTCGCAATCGCAGCATGAGACAGCTTTATTGATCTTCGAATGATTCCAAATACTTTGTGGGGAAATAACGCTGAGGTTGAGAACGAAGAATGACAGCGGTTTACGAGCCTTGGGACGAGACGCGCGGCGCCGAGATCATCGCTGAACATGCGAAGCAGGAGGGCGCAACGCTCGTCATCCTGCATGCGCTTCAGGAGGCGTTCGGCTACGTGCCGGAGGCGGCGATTCCCATGGTCGCGCAGGCGCTGAATCTGTCGCGCGCCGAGGTGCACGGCGTTTTCACCTTCTATCATGATTTCCGCCACAAGCCAGCCGGCCGCCACGTGCTGAAGCTGTGCCGCGCAGAGGCCTGCCAGGCCGCGGGCGGCGATGCGCTGGCCGCGCGCGCCGAATCGAAGCTTGGCGTGTCGCTCGGCAATACGACGGCTGATGATCGCGTCACGCTCGAGCCGATCTACTGCCTCGGCCTGTGTGCGACCGCGCCGTCGGCGATGCTCGACGGCCGCCTCATCGGCCGGCTCGACGAGAAGCGGCTGGATGCCCTGGTTGCGGAGGCACAGCGATGAGCATGCGTCTCTTCGTCTCACGCGATGCAGGTGCGGTCGCCGTCGGCGCCGACGAGGTTGCGCTGGCGCTGGAACAGGCCGCGGCCAAGCGCGGCGTCGCCGTTGAGATCGTCAGGACCGGCTCGCGCGGCATGTACTGGCTGGAGCCGCTGGTCGAGGTCGCAACGCCGCAAGGCCGGATCGCCTTCGGCCCTGTGACCGAAGCCGACGTGCGCTCCCTGCTCGACGCGCTCGCCAACAACACACCGCATCTGTTGCGGCTCGGCGCGACCGACGAGATTCCCTGGCTGAAGCGCCAGACCCGCCTCACCTTCGCCCGCTGCGGCGTGATCGATCCGCGCTCGCTCGACGACTACCGCGCCCATGGCGGCTACAAGGGGTTTGAGCGCGCGCTCTCGCTCGGCCCTGATGCGATCCTGAACGAGGTCACCGCATCCGGCCTTCGCGGCCGCGGCGGCGCGGGCTTTCCGACCGGCATCAAGTGGAAGACCGTCGCGCAGGCGAAGGCCGACCGCAAGTTCATCGTCTGCAACGCCGACGAAGGCGACAGCGGCACCTTCGCCGACCGCATGATCATGGAAGGCGATCCCTTCCTGGTCATCGAAGGCATGACGACTGCCGGCATCACCGTCGGCGCGACCAAGGGCTACATCTACATCCGCAGCGAATATCCGCATGCGGTCGAGGCGATGAACGCCGCCATCGTGGCGGCCAAACGCGGCGGCTATCTCGGCGACAAGATCGGCGGCTCCGCCTACAGCTTCGATCTCGAAGTGCGCGTCGGCGCCGGCGCCTATGTCTGCGGCGAGGAGACCTCGCTGCTGGAGAGCCTGGAAGGCAGTCGCGGCATCGTGCGCGCCAAGCCGCCGCTGCCGGCGCATCACGGCCTGTTCGGCAAGCCGACCGTCATCAACAACGTGCTGTCGTTCGCGGCGATTCCCTTCATCCTCGCGGAAGGCGCCAAGGCCTATGCCGATTTCGGCATGGGCCGCTCGCGCGGCACGATGCCGATTCAGCTCGCCGGCAACATCCGCTACGGCGGCCTCTACGAGACCGCCTTCGGCGTCACGCTCGGCGAGCTCGTCGACGAGATCGGCGGCGGCACGGCCACCGGCCGTCCGGTCCGCGCGGTTCAGGTCGGCGGCCCGCTCGGGGCCTATTTCCCACGCGCGCTGTTCGACACGCCGTTCGACTACGAAGCGTTCGCGGCGCGCGACGGCCTGATCGGCCATGGCGGCATCGTCGTGTTCGACGACAGCGTCGACATGCGCAGGCAGGCGCGCTTCGCCATGGAGTTCTGCGCCGTCGAATCCTGCGGCAAGTGCACGCCGTGCCGGATCGGCTCGACCCGCGGCGTCGAGACCATCGAGAAGATCATCAACGGCGAGCGCGTCCATGAAAATCTCGCGCTCGTCGAGGACCTCTGCAACACCATGAAATTCGGCTCGCTCTGCGCACTCGGCGGCTTCACGCCCTACCCCGTGCTCAGTGCATTGAAGCACTTCCGGGAGGACTTCGCACCCATCCCGACCACGCTTCAGGCCGCGGAATAGGAGAACGACAATGTCTCTGATCGAGGAAATCGACTACGGCACGCCGCGCTCCAAATCGGAAACGATGGTCACGCTGACCATCGACGGCAATCAGGTCACGGTGCCCGAGGGCACCTCGATCATGCGGGCCGCGATGGACGCCGGCCACCAGATCCCGAAGCTCTGCGCCACCGACATGGTCGACGCCTACGGCTCCTGCCGGCTCTGCCTCGTCGAGATCGAGGGCCGCGCCGGCACGCCTGCATCCTGCACGACGCCGGTCATGAACGGCCTCGTCATTCACACCCAGACCGAGCGGTTGAAGAAGCTGCGCAAGGGCGTGATGGAGCTCTACATCTCCGACCATCCGCTCGACTGCCTCACCTGCGGCGCCAACGGCGATTGCGAATTGCAGGACATGGCCGGCGCCGTCGGCCTGCGCGACGTGCGCTACGGCTATGAGGGCGAGAACCACGTTTTCGCCAAGACGAACGGCTGCAGCAACGACCACTGGATGCCGAAGGACGAGTCCAACCCGTACTTCACCTACGATCCCTCCAAGTGCATCGTCTGCTCGCGCTGCGTCCGCGCCTGCGAGGAGGTGCAAGGCACTTTCGCGCTGACCATCTCCGGCCGCGGCTTCGACAGCCGCGTCTCGCCGGGCATGAGCGAGAGCTTCCTCGGCTCCGAATGCGTCTCCTGCGGTGCCTGCGTGCAGGCCTGCCCGACCGCGACCCTGACCGAAAAATCCGTGATCGAGATCGGCCAGCCCGAGCATTCGGTCGTCACCACCTGCGCCTATTGCGGCGTCGGCTGCGCCTTCAAGGCCGAGATGCGCGGCGAGGAAGTGGTGCGCATGGTGCCGTACAAGGACGGCAAGGCCAATCGTGGCCATTCCTGCGTCAAGGGTCGCTTCGCCTGGGGCTACACCAACCACAAGGAACGCATCCTCAAGCCGATGATCCGCGAGCGGATCGAGGATCCCTGGAAGGAAGTCTCCTGGGACGAAGCGTTCTCCTTTGCCGCCGCGAGGATGCGCGGCATTCAGAAGAAGTACGGCCGCGACGCCATCGGCGGCATCACCTCCTCCCGCTGCACCAACGAGGAAACCTATCTGGTGCAGAAGCTGATCCGCGGCGGCTTCGGCAACAACAATGTCGACACCTGCGCCCGCGTGTGCCACTCGCCAACCGGCTATGGCCTGTCGCAGACGTTCGGCACGTCGGCCGGCACGCAGGATTTCGACTCGGTCGAGGAGACCGATGTCGCCGTCATCATCGGCGCCAATCCCGCCTCGGCTCACCCGGTGTTCGCATCGCGCCTGAAGAAGCGGTTGCGCCAGGGCGCCAAGCTGATCGTGATCGATCCGCGCCGTACCGAGATGGTGGAATCGCCCCATGTGAAGGCGCTGCATCTGCCCTTGATGCCCGGTACCAACGTTGCCGTCGTGACCGCGCTTGCGCATGTCATCGTCACCGAAGGCCTCGTCAACGAAGCCTTCGTGCGCGAGCGCTGCGACTGGGCCGAGTTCGAGGAATGGGCGGCCTTCGTCGCGCAGCCGAACCACAGCCCGGAATCCACCGCGATCCTCACCGGCGTCGATCCGAAGGTGCTGCGCGAAGCCGCCCGCGTCTACGCCACCGGTGGCAACGGCGCGATCTATTACGGCCTCGGCGTCACCGAGCACAGCCAGGGCTCGACCACCGTGATCGCGATCGCCAATCTCGCGATGGCTACCGGTAATATCGGCCGTCCCGGCGTCGGCGTGAACCCGCTGCGCGGCCAGAACAACGTGCAGGGCTCGTGCGACATGGGCTCGTTCCCGCACGAGCTGCCGGGCTATCGCCACATCTCGGGCGATGCCGTGCGCGACCAGTTCGAGGCGCTGTGGAACGTCAAGCTCAACCCGGAGCCGGGCCTGCGCATTCCCAACATGTTCGATGCCGCGATCGAAGGCACGTTCATGGGCATCTATGTGCAGGGCGAGGACATTCTGCAGTCCGATCCCAACACTTCGCATGTGGTGGCGGCGCTGTCGGCGATGGAATGCGTCATCGTCCACGATCTCTTCCTGAACGAGACCGCGAACTACGCCCACGTCTTCCTGCCCGGCTCGAGCTTCCTCGAGAAGGACGGCACCTTCACCAATGCCGAGCGGCGTATCCAGCGCGTGCGCAAGGTGATGACGCCGAAGAACGGCATGGCCGACTGGGAGGTCACCATCGCGCTCGCCAAGGCGATGGGCTTCGAGATGAACTACAGCCATCCCTCGGAGATCATGGACGAGATCGCGGCGCTGACGCCGACCTTCACCGGCGTCTCCTACGCCAAGCTCGACGAGCTCGGCTCGGTGCAGTGGCCCTGCAACGAGAAGGCGCCGGAGGGTACGCCGGTGATGCATATCGGCGGCTTCGTCCGCGGCAAGGGCAAGTTCATCGTCACCGAATATGTCGCGACCGACGAGCGCACCGGCCCCCGCTTCCCGCTGCTGCTCACCACGGGCCGCATCCTCAGCCAGTACAATGTCGGCGCGCAGACGCGGCGCACCGAGAACGTGGTCTGGCATGCCGAGGACCGTCTGGAGATCCATCCGCACGATGCCGAGCAGCGCGGCGTGCGCGACGGCGACTGGGTTCGCCTGACGAGCCGCGCCGGCGAGACCACGCTGCGCGCGGAGATCACCGACCGCGTCTCCCCGGGCGTCGTCTACACCACCTTCCACCACCCGGATACGCAGGCCAACGTGATCACGACCGACTATTCGGACTGGGCCACTAACTGCCCCGAATACAAGGTCACGGCCGTGCAGATCTCGCCGTCGAACGGCCCGTCCGACTGGCAGAAGGCCTATGACGAGCAGGCGCGGCATTCCCGCCGCATCGTGCCGGCAGAGGCCGCGGAGTAACGGCATGCACGTGCCTGTCCAGGCCATCGACCGCGACATCTGGCGTGACGGCGTCACGTCGGATGGGACGCGGCTGATCCCGGAGGAGACGCCGCTGGCGCTGACCTATAATGGCGGCACTTACGCCGTCATGATGGGGACGCCGCAGAACCTCGAGGATTTCGCCGTCGGCTTCAGCCTGGACGAAGGCATCATCAAGTCGGTCGACGACATCAAGTCGCTCGACGTGGTTCGCCTCGACGACGGCATCGAGCTGCGCATGTGGCTGGCCTCGGACGACGCCGCGCGCATCAGCGAGCGCCGCCGCCACATCGCCGGCCCCACCGGCTGCGGCATCTGTGGCATCGACTCCATCGCGGAGGCCGTGCGGCCCGCGGCCGTCGTGCCGCAAGGGACCATCTTCACGCCGCAGCAGATCATGACCGCGATGCAGGCGATCGCGCCCCTGCAATCGATCAACATGCAGACCCGCGCGGTCCATGCCGCAGCGTTCTGGTCGCCGGCAAACGGCATTGTGGCCCTGCGTGAAGACGTCGGCCGCCACAATGCGCTGGACAAGCTCGCGGGATCGCTGGCGCGGAGCCGGACCGACGCCAGCGTCGGCATGGTGCTGCTGACGAGCCGTGTCTCGGTCGAGATGGTGCAGAAGACGGCCGCCATCGGCGCGCCTGTCATGGTCGCGGTCTCCGCCCCCACTGCGCTTGC
This sequence comes from Bradyrhizobium genosp. SA-4 str. CB756, assembly GCF_000473125.1. NCBI lineage: Bacteria > Pseudomonadati > Pseudomonadota > Alphaproteobacteria > Hyphomicrobiales > Nitrobacteraceae > Bradyrhizobium > Bradyrhizobium genosp. SA-4. The sequence continues at coordinate 4,699,442 of NZ_KI421499.1, forward strand.
GGTGCGCACCGCGGAGGCTGCCGGCATCACGCTGATTGCGATTGCCCGCAGCGACGGGTTTGAAGTGTTCACGCACCAGGGCCGCATCGCGGCTCTTGGTGCCCAGGAGATTATCGATGTCGTCGCCTGACCGCCTCGTCTACATGGCCAACCAGATCGGCACGTTCTTCCGCAGCCAGGGCCACGACAAGGCCGTGCCGGGGATCGCCGAGCACATCAAGAAGTTCTGGGATCCCCGGATGAAGCGCGCGATCTTCGCCCATCTCGATGCCGGCGGCGCTGGGCTCGAGCCGAACGTGCTCGAAGCCCTGACGTCGCTGAAGCAGGCTATTTCCCTTCCAGAAGCGCGCTGAACACGCGCCGCACCTCGCTCTGCGTCTCCTTCACGCGGGCCTCCAGCGCGGAGAAATCCGGCGCATCGCCGGCGCGCGCCATCACGCGCTGAAGATCGGTGCCGGCGGTCTCAGGCTTGAAGCGGTCACTGACGCAGAGCCGTAGGATCTGCGTCAGATCGTGATAGAGCCGCGCCGCGGCACGCAGGATCTCGGTCTCCGACTGTGAGAGCACGCCGAGCCGGCATGCGTTGTCCAGCACCTGCAAGGTGCTGACGTCGAGGATCTCGGGCTTGTCGTAGGCGTGCACGAGCTGGAGATATTGCGCGATGAAGTCGATATCGACCATGCCGCCGGCGGCATATTTGAGATCCCAATGGTCGCTCTCGCCCTTCTCCTGCGCGATCGCGTGGCGCATGTCGGCGACGTCGTTGGCGGTGATGGCGGGATCGCGGCGGCGGGTCAGGACATCGCGGATCACGCGCTCGATCCGCCCCTGGAATTCGCTCGAAGCCGACACCACGCGCGCGCGCGTCAGCGCCATGTGCTCCCAGGTCCAGGCCTCGTTGGCCTGGTAGTCGGCGAAGGAGACGAGGCTCGAGGCCACCGGGCCGGCGCGCCCCGAGGGGCGCAGCCGCATGTCGATCTCGTAGAGCACGCCGTAATTGGTGCGGGTCGTGAAGGCGCTGATCAGGCGCTGGGTGAAGCGGGCGAAATAATGCGCGCCCTGGAGCGATTTCGGCCCATCCGAGTCCGGCTCGTCGGCGTCGAAATCGTAGAGCAGGATCAGGTCGAGATCGGACGAGGCCGTCATCTCGCGGCTGCCGAGCCGGCCCATCGCGATGATCGCGGTCTCCTGATCCTTGATGCGGCCGTGCTGGGCGGCGAAGCGGTCGGCGACGAGACCGTGCACGGTGTGGACGATGCCTTCGGCAACGTCGGCAAAGGCCGTGCTTGCCTGCTGCGCCGTGACGGTGCCGGACAGGATGCGCGTGCCGATCAGGAACAGGCTCTCCTGCCCGAACAGGCGCAGGCGATCGAGGAATTCCTCGTATGAGCCGGCGTCCTGCACGGTCGCCGCCAGCCGTCCCGACAATTCCTGCTTGTCCGGCATGGCGCCGAAGAAACGCGGATCGATCAGCCCGTCCATGAGCTGCGGCTGCCGCGCCAGCATCTCGCCGAGCCGGGGCGCTGCGCCCAGCACCAAGGCCACCAGCGCCACGAGATCGCGGTTCTGGCCGAGCAGCGTGATCAGCCGGCCGCCGCGCTGGAGCGCCTGGAGGAATTGGTCGAACGCCACGACGGCGCGATCCGGCTCCTCGGCATGGGCGAGCCCCTCGATCAGGGCCGGCACGAACTCGACGAAGGCGCCTCGCGTCTGATCATTGCGGAACACGCGATAATCGCCGGTGATCCAGTCGCGCACGGTCTGCGCGAGGGCGGCAGGCTTCTTGAAGCCGAGCGAGGACAGATATTGCAGTAGGCGCGGATCGTCGGGACCCGTGCTGTAGTCGAGCGCCGGCAGCTTAGCCGTGCCGGTCGGGTCGTCGCCCTCGAACAGTTTTTCGTAATGCCCCTGCACGATCTCGAGCTGGCGCAACAGGTCGCGCGCGAAGGCTTCGCGATCCGCATAGCCAAAGAAGCGCGCAAAACGCTCGACCGCCTCCTTGTCCTCAGGCAACGCATGAGTCTGCTCGTCGGCGATCATCTGGAGACGATGCTCGACCCGGCGCAGGAATTCGTACGCCGTGGTCAGCTCGTCGCGCGCAGCGGACGTGATCCAGTTGCTTGAGGCGAGAATGTCGAGCGCCTTGAGCGTCGGCCGCACCCGCAATTCGGGATGGCGGCCGCCCGCGATCAGCTGCTGCGTCTGCGCGAAGAACTCGATCTCGCGGATGCCGCCGCGGCCGACCTTGACGTTGTGCCCCTCGACCGCGATCTCGCTCTGGCCGCGATAGGTCTGCATCTGCCGCTTCATGTCGTGCACGTCGGCAAGTGCGGCGAAGTCGAGATGTTTGCGCCAGACGAACGGCGCGATCTCGGCGAGCAACGCCTCGCCCGCCCGGGGATCGCCGGCACAGGCGCGCGCCTTGATCATCGCGGCGCGCTCCCAGGTCCGCCCTTCCCGCTCGTAGTAGTTCAGCGCGGCGTCGCGCGAGATCGCCACTTGCGTCGAGGACGGATCCGGGCGCAGGCGCAGATCGACGCGGAAGACGTAACCGTCATAGGTGCGCTGCTGGAGGATGCGCGCCATGCCTTGCGTCACACGGACGAAGAACGGCTGCGGCTCGATGTCGGGCGCCAGCGTCGTGGCTTCGGGATCGAAGAACACGATAAGATCGATGTCGCTGGAATAGTTCAGCTCACCCGCCCCCATCTTGCCCATCGCGAGCACGATCAGGCCGCTGCCCTCTTCAGGGGCTTCCGGATTGGGCGGTGAGAGCTTGCCACGTGCGGCTTCCTGCCGCAGCAGATACTGGAGCGCCGCCTGCACCGAGGACACCGCGACGTCGGTCAGCGCCACCGTCACCTGCATCACCGGCCAGACCCCGCCGATGTCGCACAGCGCGGTCAGCAGAGCCGCTTCCGCCTTCATGCGGCGGAGCAGGCGCATCACCTCGGTTTCGTCGCCCGCCGCGAGCACTGCGCCCCTCGCCTCCGCGATCAACGCGGGAAGATGCGCATCCGGATCGCATTCGAGCAGGCGGATCAGGCGCAGTGCATCGGCGCGCACCAGATCGAACAGATAGGGCGAGAATTCCGCAATGCCGGCCAGGATATCCCGCGCGAAGGGATGGCTCAGCAAGCCCTCGATACGGGCGGATTGTGCCGGCTCAAGTTCCGCCAGCCAGCTCTCAAGACGTCGTTCGTCGGTTGCGGAAGCGGCAATATGGGGAGCCTCCGCGAAGCGGGTCGCGAGGCTCACACCAGTCTTGTCCGCGTTTCCCGGCGCGGAGTGGTTCATGCCACCTTCTGTGGCACATCCGGCAGCGGAGGAGCAACCCTGTCGCCCGCGCCCGCACGCGCCGGCAGCACCAGCGTGGCGACGAGGCCGGGATTGGCATCGCCTAGCCGCAATTCGCCGCCATGAAGCGTCGCAACCGCGGCGGCCAGGCTGAGGCCGAGGCCGGAGCCCGGCAGCGTGCGGCTGGCTTCGAGCCGCACGAATCGCTCGACGACATGCTTGCGATCGGCTTCGGGGATGCCGGGGCCGCGATCAGTGACGCTGAGCAGCACGTGGTCGCCCTCGCGCTTCGCCTCGATCGTGATCTGCCTTGCGTCCATGCTGACCACGGTTCCCGCCACCTGCGCGGCCGGCTTGCCATATTTGATCGCGTTCTCGACCAGATTGGCGAGCGCCTGGCTGATCAGCTCGCGGTTGGCGTGAACCGGCGTCGGCTCGGCCTTGACCTTCAGGGTCATGCCGTCGTCCTCGGCGAGCGGCTCGTACAGCTCGTGGATGCCGCCGGCCACATCGGCCGCGTCGAAATCATCCATGTTGCCGCGCGCCTGGCCTGACTCGGCGCGCGCGATCATCAGCAGCGCGTTGAAGGTGCGAATCAGTCCGTCGGATTCCTCGATGGTCCGTTCCAGCGCGGCGCGGTAATCGGCCTCGCAGCCCGATTTCGCCAGCGCCTCCTCGGCGCGATTGCGCATGCGCGTCAGCGGCGTCTTGAGGTCGTGGGCGATGTTGTCGGAGACTTCCTTCAGCCCCGCCATCAGCGCCTCGATCCGCTCCAGCATCGCGTTGAGGTTTTCGGCGAGGCGATCGAGCTCGTCGCCGCTGCGCCCGACCGGCAGGCGGCCGCTGAGATCGCCGGTCATGATGCGCTGGGCCGTGCCGGTCATGGCGTCGATGCGGGTGAGCACGCGGCGCGCGACGAAAATGCCGCCGCCAAGGCCGAGCACCACCACGATCAGGACCGACCATTGCGCCGCCTTGGCGACGATGCCGAACAGCCGTCGCCGCTCGGCAAGATCGCGGCCGATCAGAAGCCGGAAGCCGTTTTCGAGCTCGGTGACGCGCACCAGCGCGCGGTGGTCGCGGTCATCGGCATCCTCGATGCGGCGGTACGCCGTCTCGGACCAGCCACGCGTCGCCAACACGCCCGGCGCCAGCGAGCCGACATTGCCGGCGATCGCCTGCCCGGTCGGCGTGGTCACGAGGTAGAGGTTGGCGCCGGGCCGCAGCGCCCGGTATTCGATCGTGCGCACAACGCCCAACATGCCGCGGCGGCCGTAGATCTCGTCGATCTCGGCGGTCTCGGCATTGACCGTCTGCGTGATCTCCTCGGTGATCAGCCGCCGCGTATTCCACGCGAAATAGCCGAGCAGCGAGGCCGCGAACATCGCGAACAGCAGCAGATAGACCAGCGTCAGCCGGAACGCCGTGGTGCGGACGAGTTTACCGAATGCCGTCACGGATCATGTATCCGGCGCCGCGGATCGTGTGCAGCAGCGGCCGCTCAAAACCCTTGTCGATCTTGGAGCGCAACCGCGAGATGTGCACGTCGATCACGTTGGTCTGCGGATCGAAATGATAGTCCCAGACGTTCTCCAGCAGCATGGTGCGCGTCACCACCTGGCCGGCGTGCTTCATAAGGTATTCGAGCAGGCGGAATTCGCGCGGCTGGAGCGTCAGCTCATCCTTGCCGCGGGCGACGCGGTGGGAGAGCCGGTCGAGCTCGAGATCGCCGACGCGATAGAGCGTGTCCTCGGCCGGTCCGCCGCGGCGGCGCGACAGCACCTCGACCCGGGCCAGCAGCTCGGCGAAGGAATACGGCTTTGGCAGGTAGTCGTCGCCGCCTGCGCGCAGGCCCTTGATGCGGTCGTCGACCTGCCCGAGCGCGGAGAGAATCAGCACCGGCGTGGTGTTGTCCTTGTCGCGCAGCGCGCCGATCAGCGACAGGCCGTCGCGCTTGGGCAGCATGCGGTCGACCACCAGCACGTCGTAGTCGCCGTTCTCGGCCATGGCGAGGCCTTCCTCGCCGTCGGCGGCGTGATCGGCAATGTGACCGACTTCGCGAAACGCCTTCACGAGGTAGTCGGCGGATTCGCGGTCGTCTTCGATGATGAGGAGGCGCATCGTGCGTTCGGCGGCGGTCAAGGAGGTCAACCTTTTCTAAACATGGCGCGAGCGGCAATCGCATGCAAGCCGAGGGAAGCGGTCTCGGATCGAGAAAAAGGCGGGCGGTGAAGCTGGGGGGACTTCACCGCCCTAGGCCTTCCGACGGAGGGGGGGCGTAATTCCACCGGAAGGTAGGCTGGGGAAGCAATCGTTGCGCTGCTCCCCCGAGGAGCGTCGGCGGCGGGGGCGACTGATGCCGGCGACACCCCTCATCTCGTAAGCCTCCTGCCCTCAGCCCTTGGCGAGGGGGATCGCGACGAAGCGCGACTGGCCGCCGCTCTTCACGCGCATCAGGACGCTGTTCTTGTTGTCGGACCGCGCCGCATTGATGGCGTCGCGGACTTCGCCGGCAGTGGCCACGCTCTTGCCGCCGACTTCGAGAATCACGTCGCCTTCCTTGAAGCCGCGTTCGGCCGCGGCGCTCTTCGGATCGACCTCGGTGACGACAACGCCTTCCTTGCCGGCGCCGGCCACGGAATCGGCAGGCGCAACCGTCATGCCGAGCTTGGGCACGTCGGTGCCCTTGGTCGCACCCTTGCCGCTGTCCTTGTCGGTGTCGGCCTTGGCCTCGACCGTGTTCGGCAGCTGGCCGAGGGTGAGGTTGATGACCTTGTCCTGACCCTTGTGCAGCACGTTGAGCTTCACGGTCGCGCCGGGCGCCATGCCGCCGATGGTGCGGGCGAGCTCACGGGCGTCCTTGACGGACTCGCCGTTGACCGCGGTAATGACGTCGCCGGATTCGATGCCGGCCTTCGCCGCCGGACCGTTCGCCTGCGGCTCGGCCACCAGCGCGCCTTCGGCCTTCTTCATGCCGAGGCTGTCGGCGATGTCCGAGGTCACCGGTTGGATCTGCACGCCGATCCAGCCGCGGCTGACCGAGCCCTTGTCCTTGAGCTGGGCCACCACGCTCTTCACGGTGTTGGCGGGAATCGAGAACGCGATGCCGACGCTGCCGCCGGAGGGCGAATAGATCGCGGTGTTGACGCCCATCACCTCGCCGTTGGTGTCGAACGCCGGACCACCGGAATTGCCCTTGTTCACGGGCGCGTCGATCTGGATGAAATCGTCATAGGGACCGTTGCCGATGTCGCGGCCGCTGGCCGAGACGATGCCGGCGGTCACGGTGCCGCCGAGGCCGAAGGGATTGCCGACCGCGAGCACCCAGTCGCCGATCCGCGGCTTGCTGTCGGCAAGCTTGGCGAACGGGAAGTTGGAGCCGCCCTCGACCTTGATCAGAGCGAGGTCGGTGCGCTGGTCAGTGCCGATCACCTTGGCGGTGTAGGTCTTGCCGTCGTCGGTGGTGACCTCGACCTTGTCGGCGCCGTCGACGACGTGGTTATTGGTCACGGCAAAGCCGTCAGCCGAGATGAAGAAGCCCGAGCCCTGGCCCTGCACGACGCGGCCTCGGCCGCCACCCTTCAGGCCGGGAATGCCGTCCGGACCGCCGAAGCGGCGGAAGAAGCGCTCCATCGGCGAGCCCGGCTGGAACGGCGACTGTGCGTCGTCGCCATCATCGTTGCTGGCGGTCTTCTCCTTGATGTTGACCTTCACGGAGATCACCGACGGCTTCACGCGCTCGACGATGTCAGCGAAGCCGACCGGACGCTCGACCTTGCGAACCTCGTTGTTGACCTGCGCATGCGCCGGGCTGGAGAACAGGTCGGCGGGCGACATCGACGGGCTGAAGCCGTAAACGGCAGCGCCGAGGCCGGCGACGACCGAGGCCATCAGCGCGATCTTGCGCGCGGAAAACACCGACCGGCGTGGCTGCCGGTAGGACGGAAGGTTCGAGAGGTCGATAGGGTCGGTCATGCAGAGATCTCCAAGGCCTTGAAATCCATCTGGTGCCGGATACGGCACCTTTACGGACCTGAAGATGGGGTCTTCCGCCTTACCGTGCGCTGGCGGCGGGGTTAAACTTTTGTAATGCAGGGGCGAGGCCGATGCGGCAGTTTATCGCAGGCCAAAAGTCGTGGTTTTTTAGGAACTTAACCGCACTTGCCTGATGGGCCGAAAGCGCAGCTTTTTCAGCGTTTTCAGCTCGCCCGAACGCTGAGAATGAACTCGTCCACCTCGCGTTTCAAGGTCTCGGCCTGACGCGACAGATCGACGGCGGAATCCCGGGCCTCGGCGGCCATGCGGCCGGTCTCGGCAGAGGTCGCGGTGATCTGGGCGATGTGATTGGAGACATCGAGGGTTCCGTGCGCGGCGTCCTGTGCGCTGCGGGTGATGTCCTGCGTGGCGTTGCGCTGCTGGGCGGTATCGACCTCGATGCCGGACATGATCGAGGAGATCTCCGACAGCGTCTTCGAGATGCCATCGATCGCGCCCCGCGTCTCTGCGGTGATGCCCTGGATGCTGGCGATATGCGAGGTGATCTCCTCGGTCGCCTTGCTGGTCTGGTGCGCGAGGCTCTTCACCTCGGACGCGACCACTGCAAAGCCCTTGCCGGCTTCGCCAGCCCGCGCCGCCTCGATGGTGGCATTGAGCGCGAGGAGATTGGTTTGCGCGGCGATCGCCTGCACCAGCTGCACGACCTCGCCGATCTTGTCGGCGGCATCCGAGAGCGTGTGGATGGTGTCGCGGCTCTTCTCGGCCTGGGACGCTGCGCCCTCGGCGCGCTGGGTCGCATCGGTGACGCGGCGGCTGATCGTGCCGATCGAATTCGTCATCTCCTCGGCCGAGCCCGCAACCGTCTGCACGCTGGCGTTGGCCTGGCTTGCCGCGCTCGCGACCGCATTGGCCTTGGTGCTGGTGTCATTGGCGGTGCGGGACAATGTCTCCGCGTTGCTCTTCAGGTGCACTGCGGATGACGCCACGCTGTCGACAACGCTGGCGACGAGGTCGTTGAAGTGCTTGACGCGTTCGTCGAGGAATGTCGAGCGCTCGGCCTGATGCTGCGCTTCGTGTAATTGCTGCTCGGTGAGGCGGCGACGCTCGAGGCCGTTGGTCTTGAACACCTCCAGCGCGCCGGCGAGCAGGCCGATCTCATTGGTGCCGCCGAGCCCGGGAACAGGCGTCTCGAACTTCTGGTCGGCGACCTCGCGCATCGCATGCACGATCGCCGCCAGCGGATTGAGGATGCCGTTGCGCACGGCGAACCAGGTGGTGAGGCAGATCGCGGCAGCGATCACCGCGATCACGCCGCAGGCGACCATGAAATACGAGAACGCTGTCTGCGCCTGCTGATAGATCTGCATCGCGTGGTCGCGCGCGGGGCCGCTGAGCGCGGCGAAGTCCGACGACAGGCTGGTGATCTCGTTGTTGAGATAGAGCACCGCGACGAAGCCGGTGCCGCCGCCGATGCCCAGCAGGAACAATAATGCAGCGACCATGGCGCCGACCAGGAAACGGATCGTCAGATTGCTGTTGGTGAACATCGCTGCGGACTCGAGGCTGGAATCAAAGCTCGCGACAAGCTTCCAGACAAAGGTCAACAGGGCATGAAATGAGCTACGTGATGCCGCCTACGTATCATTACGTAGCTAGGACGATTTTGGCTCGTCCGACATCAAGGCCGCAAGCCGCGCCTCTTCCTCAGGCGTGAGCGGCGGAGCTGGTAGATCTGCACCGCTTTTCGCGCGCCGGCGGATCTGCAGCCACAGCGCGAGGCCGCCGCCGATCAGCAGCAGCGGCGCGAGCAGCCAGAGCAGCATGGTCTGCCGCTCGAAGCGCGGCTTGAGCAGCACGAACTCGCCGTAGCGCGCCACCAGGAAATCGAGCACCTGCGAATTGCTGTCGCCGGCCGCGATGCGTTCGCGCACCAGGAGGCGCAGATCGCGCGCCAGCGGCGCATCGGAATCATCGATCGACTGGTTCTGGCAGACCATGCAGCGCAGCTCGCGCGACAAGTCGCGCGCGCGGGCCTCCTTCGCGGGGTCCGACATGATCTCGTCGGGCTGCACGGCGTGCGCCGCCGGCACAGCCAGCAGCATCAAGGCGACGAACGCAGCCATCATCCGGCGCATCACAATCACTCCGCCGGCTGGAGGCGCTGCTTGGCCCGCGCCGGCTTCGGCGCGCCGACCCGCAGGCGGCGGTCGGACAGCGACAGCATGCCGCCGAACGCCATCAGCACCGGTCCCCACCAGATCAGGAGCACCAGCGGCTTGTGATAGATGCGCACAGCGATCGCGCCGTCGGCGGTGGCGTCGCCGAGCGAGACGTAGAGCTGGCTTGCGCCGCGCGTCAGCAGCGCCGCCTCGGTCGTCGAGGAGCCGCGCGTGGTAAAGCTGCGCTTGGACGGCGCCATGACGCTGATCGTCTCGCCATCGTGGCTCACATTGAACTCGGCGATCATCTCGCGATAGTTCGGCCCCTGGCGCGAAAACAGGCCGTCGAGCTTGAGATCATAGCCGGCGACATGGGCGACGTCGTTCTGCTTCATCGTCGCGATGTATTCGCTGTTCCAGGTGGTCTCGCAGACGATCCCGATCAGCGCGACACCGAGGCCGGCATGCGCGAACGCCGTGCCCCAGGCCGAGCGTGGCAGCCCGCGGGCCCGGTGCAGCGACGTTGCGAACGGCAGCCGCACGAGGCCGGTCCGCTCGACGAGGTCTGTGATGGCGCCGGCGATGACGAAGATGCCGAGACCGATCGCAAGCGGCGCCAGCGTCGCGCCGCCGCTCGCCCAGCCCCAGGCGATGGCCACCGCAACGAGCCCGGCCACACCGGCCGCAAGCAGACGCTGCATGACGCCGAGCAGGTCGCCCCGTTTCCACGCCAGCATCGGTCCGAACGGCACGGCGAGCAGCAGCAGCGCGAACAGCGGCACGAAGGTGAGATTGTAGAAGGGCGCGCCGACCGACATCTTGAAATCGGCCAGCACTTCCATCGCCAGCGGATAGAGCGTGCCGAACAGCACGACGGCGCAGGCCACGGTGAGCAGCAGATTGTTCAGCACCAGCGCGCCCTCGCGCGAGATCGGTGCGAACAGTCCGCCCTGCTTCAGCGAGGTCGCGCGGCCCGCGAACAGCGACAGGCTGCCGCCGATGAACAGGCAGAGGATCAAGAGTATGAATACGCCGCGAGTCGGATCGGTGGCGAAGGCGTGCACCGAGGTGATGACGCCCGAGCGGACCAGGAAGGTGCCAAGCAGCGACAGCGAGAAGGTCAGGATCGAAAGCAGGATGGTCCAGACCTTCAGCGCGTTGCGCTTCTCCATCACCAGCGCCGAGTGCAGCAGTGCGGTGCCGGCGAGCCACGGCATCAGCGAGGCGTTCTCGACGGGATCCCAGAACCACCAGCCGCCCCAGCCGAGCTCGTAATAGGCCCAGTAGGAGCCCATCGCGATGCCGAGGGTCAGGAAGATCCAGGCGACCAGCGTCCACGGCCGCACCCAGCGCGCCCAGGCCGCGTCGATCCGGCCCTCCAGCAGCGCGGCGATCGCGAAGGAGAACGAGATCGAGAAGCCGACATAGCCGAGATACAGCATCGGCGGATGAACGGCGAGACCGATGTCCTGCAGCACCGGATTGAGATCACGTCCCTCGATCGGCGGATTGACGATGCGCAGGAACGGGTTCGAGGTCATCAGAATGAAGAGATAGAAGGCGCTGGCGATCCAGGCCTGCACGGCCAGCACATGCGCGCGCAAGGACAGCGGCAGGTTGTTGCCGAAGGCTGCGACCAATCCGCCGAACAGCGCCAGGATCGAGACCCACAGCAGCATCGAGCCTTCATGGTTTCCCCACACGCCGGTGATCTTGTAGAGCAGCGGCTTCATCGAGTGGGAATTCTCGTAGACGTTGGCGACGGAGAAATCCGAGGTCACGTGCAGCATCACGAGCGCGATGAACGAGGCGCCGACGAACAGCAGCTGCGCGAGCGCGGTGGAGCGCGCCACGTTCATCAGCGCGGCATCGCGCAGGCGCGCGCCGATCAGCGGCACGATGGACTGGATCAGCGCGAGGCCAAGCGCCAGCACCAGCGCGTAATGTCCTGACTCCGCGATCACCGCACCGCTCCCTGCGGGTTGCCCTGCGCCGTCGTGGCCGCAGGCTTGCCGCCACCGGACGCTTGCGCGCCGTAATCATCCTTCCAGTGGCCCTGCTTCTTCAGGGCATCGGCGACGTCCTTGGGCATGTAGGTCTCGTCATGCTTGGCGAGCACGGTGTCGGCCTTGAACACGCCGTTGGCGTCGAGTGCTCCTTCGGCGACGACGCCCTGCCCTTCGCGGAACAGATCGGGCAGGATGCCCTTGTAGGCGACCGGCAGCTTGGCGCTGCCGTCGGCGACCTCGAAGGTCACCGCGAGATTGTCGCCGCGCTGGAGCGAGCCGGGCTGCACCAGGCCGCCGAGGCGGAACCGCTTGCCCGGCGCGACATGCTTCTCGGCGACCATGGTCGGGGTCGAGAAGAACACGATGGAGTCGCGCAGCGCGTTGAGCACCAGCGCGGCCGCGAGCGCGAGCACGGCGAGCGAACCGCCGATGATGGTCATGCGTCGCTGCTTGCGGGTCATGGCGTGTCCGTTCTCCCGTCTCGTCCCACTATCGTCATCCGTCGAGCCCGAGCGTCTTGAGGCCCTCGTTGAGCTGGCGCAGCCGCTCGGCGTCGTTGGCGACGGCCTGGCGTGCGTCGGTCGAGGCGCCCTTCGCCTTGTCGCGGTCACCCATCACGAGATAGGCGCGCACCAGGCGCAGCCAGCCTTCGACGTCGTCGCCGTTCTGCTTGAGGCGCGTGGCGAGACGCTCGACCATGCCGCGGATCATCGCGTTGCGATCACCCTCGTTCATGTCCTTCGACGCTGCGATCGTCTCGTCCGGCAGCGCCGGCATCGTCACGCCACCGCCGCCGACCCGCGCCAGCGAGGATTGCACCAGGGGACGCCACGGCGCATCCGCCGGCGCTTTCGCCAGCAGCGCGCGCCAGATGTTGGCGGCATCGTCCTTGCGGCCGTCCTGCTCGGCGGCAAGGCCGAGGAAATAGTTCGCCTTGGGATCGTCGGCGTTCAGCGCATGCGCGCGCTCGAATTCGCCCTTGGCCTCGGCGGTCACCACGCCGCTCGCGGCCGCCGCGATGGCCTCGCCGAGATCGGACCGCCGCTCCGCGCTCTCGCCATTGTAGGTGATCGAGTTGCGATAGGCGCGCACCGCATCGTCGAAGCGGCCGAGCCGCTCCAGCACCGGCGCGAGCACGTTCCAGCCGCGGCCGTCGGTCGGATTCTTTTCCAGATGTTGCTCGACCTGCACGACGAGATTCTCGAGCGACTGCGCCATGCCCGTGCCCGCCCCGCGCTCCCGCTGTGCCAGCGGAAAGTCGCGCAGCAACGGCGAGCCCAGCGGCATGTAGACGCCGATCGCAACCAGCGGCAGGCCGGCCAGCGCCACCACGGCGGCCGCGCGGCGCCATTTCAGGTTCGATTTCGGCTCCAATGCGGGCTCGCTGACAGCCGCCGCAAGCAGCCGGCGGCTGATCTCGACGCGCGCGGCCTCGGCTTCGGGCGCGGCGATCAGCCCCGCGGCGAGATCGCGCTCGATCTCGGCGAGCTGATCCTTGTAGACCGCGACCTCGCTGCCCTGGTTTTGGCTATTCTGATCCTGCGCGCGTCCGCTACGGCCGAGCGGCAGGAGCACGGCGAAGATCGCCGCGACCGTCATCAGCGCGAACACGAACCATAGCGTCATCAAGCAAGCTTCCGGCAGCGCGCCACCCGCGCCCATAGTTGGCTTTACACCACGGCCGGACGATGCGGCAATTGACAATTGTCAATTTGGCGCGACCGCACATAGTCGCGAAACGGTGAAAATCCAACGGCTTAGCCGATCTCGAAGTCCGCGCTCTGCGCAGCGTGCTCGCCATGCCCGTTGAAGGCCCTCAGGAAGTACGTTCCCGGCTCGATGGCGTCAGGCAATCTGATGCGCAACGCCCCGACGGGAACGGGCGATGCAACCCTGGTGACCGTCTCAGGCAGCTGCCGGCCGCTTGCCTTCTCGACCAGCACCACCTGCGCGCCGACCATCAACCGCTGATATTTGGCAACAATGACGCGGTTCTCAATCTCGATGGAGCTGATAATGGGTTTCATGCGCCCACAGATAGAAATTTCAAAACTTGCACGGCGACCGTAGGGCTCGCCACCGGTAGCGTCAACCACAAATTGTGATCACGAAATATGCGCTTGGATCAGCTTGCGCGCGACGATTTGCGCTCGCCAGTAGCTGCGTTCTCCGCGGCGCGGCTCATCAGCGAGGCGTAGTCGTCGCCGAACAGCACCTGGCAGAAGCGAATCGCGGCCTGCACCTGCTGCTGCCGGTAGGTACGGACCTTGTGATCGGCAGCGCGCAGCGATTGCACCAGCTGCTCGGTCGAGCGCTCGACATATTGCTGGAGGTCGGAATAGGTGCGCAGCGTCACCTCGTTGATCGCAAGCTCGCTGGCGTAGTTGCGGCAGGTCGCGACGAAATCGATCAGCGCCGCCGTTTCCTCGACTTCGGTGCTGTCGATCCGCGCGCCCGGCGGGATGTCCTTCTCGGGCCGCTGGCGCAGGATGCGGCGGACCCGGCCGGGAACGCTGTCGATCTCCGATTGCAGCGCATTGGAGATGTCGGCCCGGATCGAAGTCAGCTGCTTGCCCCAGACCGAATCGTTGCGCAGGTCGAGCTCGGTGCGCAGACCGCGCACACCATCATGCAGCGCCTTGAGATTGTCGGCGACGTTGTCGAAATGGCCGCGCTTGATGTCCATGCGCAGGATCGCGGCGACGCAGGACAGATCGTGCAGGGCCATCGTGACCGCGACACCATAGGGCGTCGCCGCAACGCGGATCTCGTCGTCGGACGCGGCCATCTTGATGGCGAGGCGGATGATCTGCCAGGGCGCGGTCATCCGCTGCGCCACCATCGACAGGGCGAAGGGCAGCATCTGCGGCGTCTGGAGCACGGGAATGTTGAGCGCCGCCGTCACCGAGGCGATCTGGGGCTCGCCGAAGGCGCGCAGGAAGCGCGGCAGCTTCTCGTTCAAGGTGGCGATGGCTTCCCGGACCTGGAGCACCGCTCCGATCGAATAGAGGTCCTCGATCACATTGGGCGGGCCGACGCGGGCGAGCGCGCGCGATTTGTCGCCGCCGCCCGGCCCCGTCAGCTCGAAGATGGCATCGGCAGCCACGGCCTGGAGCTTGTGCGCGAGCGCCTCGACCTGCCCGCCCGCCTCCGCCGGCATGCGCGCCAGCGCCGCCTCGAATTCATTGACTTTGTCCGGCGCGCCGTCGCGGCCGAGCCATTGCCAGATCGGGTGCAGCGAGGAGCGGCGGATCTGGCCGACCCGGATCGGGGCGCCCGCCTCGACCAAGAACGGTTCCAGCGCCTGGAACAGCAGCCGGGACAAATCGTCGGTGCGCGGCGGCTGGGCTTCGTCGGCTTCGCTCTTGCGCACGATCTTGCGCAGCTGCTCGAGCACGAGGGTCGCCACGGCCGTGTCCTGGCCGCGCTCGAGCGCGCGCTCGAACTCCCGCATCAGCAGCGCCTGCGACTGCGGCGGGAGCTGCGCGAGATATTCCCTCAGCCGCTCGATCGATGTCTGGCTCATGCGCCCGGTAATGCACGGTAAGATGGCGGACGTGGGATGCGTCCGGGCGCGATCATAGGAGGCTGCGCCTTAAGAAGCGGTTGAGGACGTTGGTGCGAATGCTCCCTTTGGCTCTGCGGATTGGCCGTCCTCAAGCCGAAAAATCCCGTAGAAACAAGGGATTATATTCCTGGGAGCACCAGCTCGGCGCGCAGGCCCCCGATCGGCGCGCCGCTGAGGGACAGGCTGCCGCCATAGAGCGCGGCAAGGTCGGTCACGATGGACAGGCCAAGTCCCGAGCCGGGTTTGGACTCGTCCAGCCGCTGGCCGCGCCGGGAGACCTGGGCGCGCTCGGCCTCCGACAGGCCGCGGCCGTCGTCGTCGACGAGGATCCGCAGCCGCGGGCCGGTGTCCGCCTGACGCGCCGTCTCGACCAGGACCTCGATGAAGACCCGGGAGGCCGCCCATTTGCAGGCATTGTCGACGAGATTGCCGACCATCTCCTCCAGATCCTGCCGCTCGCCGCGAAACTTTGCCGATGGATCGGCCTTGGCCTCGACCATGATGCCGCGGTTGCGGTGGATCTTCTCCATGGTCCGCCGTAGCGCCTCGATGGCAGGTGCAACCTCCGTCACGGTCGCGACCACCGAGACCCGCGCCGCAATGCGGGCGCGCTCCAGATGATGGGCGACCTGGTCGCGCATCACGTCGGCCTGCTCCATCACCTTGGCCGCGAACGGCTCGGCGGCGTGGGCGCCGGCCTCGTTGACGATGACCGAGAGCGGCGTCTTGATCGCGTGGGCGAGATTGCCGACATGGGTGCGCGCGCGCTCGACGATCTCGCGATTGGCTTCGATCAGCGCGTTGGTCTCGCGCGCCAGCGGCGCGATCTCGACCGGGAATTCGCCCTCGAGCCGCTCAGCCCGCCCGGAGCGGATGTCGGCGATCGATTCCGAGATGCGCTTGAGCGGCGCGAGGCCAAAGCGGACCTGGAATACCGTGGTCAGCAGCAGCACGATGCCGAGCGCGGTGAAGGTGCCGCCGAGATAGTAGTCGAAGCTGCGTGTCTCGTCGAAAATCTCGGTGTCGTCGCCGGCGACGCTGACCAGGAATTTGCCGTCGGCACCGAGATCGACCGGCCGCTCCACCATGCGCAGGTTCTGCCCCTCGGGCCCGTCGACGTAGGCGAGGCGAATGCCGGCGGCGGTGAGCTCGGCGCCCTGCTCCTCCAGCTTCGGCAGCTTCTTGTCCCACAGCGAGCGCGAGGAGCGCACCTCCGGCTTCTCGGTATCGGTGCGCGTGATCTGCCAGTACCAGCCGGACAGCGGCAGCTCGAACAGCGGC
The DNA here is from genome assembly GCF_000473125.1 of Bradyrhizobium genosp. SA-4 str. CB756. Lineage (NCBI taxonomy): Bacteria > Pseudomonadati > Pseudomonadota > Alphaproteobacteria > Hyphomicrobiales > Nitrobacteraceae > Bradyrhizobium > Bradyrhizobium genosp. SA-4. Next base: position 4,715,752 of record NZ_KI421499.1, read on the forward strand.
TCGCCGAGCGACTGGAACTGGCGGTCCGGCGGCTCGTCGGGGGTCGCGACCTCGGCGATGAGGGTGCGCAGATAGAGATTGAGCCGGCGGTCGAAGGCGCGCTCGGTGGCGTTCTTGTAGACCGACGACAGCACGACGCCGGTGATGGCCAGGATCACCACGAGCCACGCCGTCGCCGACAGGAACAGCCGGTTGGCAAGTGAGCTAGCGGCCATCGGAACGGTCCCGGCAGGCGCAGGATGTCAGGGCGTCGAACGTCATAACCGGACCAAGGCCCCTGTTCGGGCTGTCGTCAAGCCCGAGGGGGCTTCAGGCGGCCGGCGGGGTCAGGAGATAGCCGAGCCCGCGGACGGTCTGGATGATGTCGACGTCGAGCTTCTTGCGGATGCGGCCGACGAAGACCTCGATGGTGTTGGAGTCACGGTCGAAATCCTGGTCGTAGAGATGCTCGACCAGCTCGGTGCGGGAGACGACGCGCCCGGAATGGTGCATCAGATAGGCCAGAAGCCGATATTCGTGCGAGGTCATCTTGACGGGATTGCCCGACACGCTGACCCGGCCGGTCCTGGTGTCGAGCGTGACGGGGCCGCAAGACAGCTCGCTCTGGGCATGGCCGGTGGAGCGGCGCAGCAGGGCGCGGATACGCGCCAGCACCTCCTCGAGATGGAACGGCTTGGCGACATAGTCGTCGGCGCCGGCATCGAAGCCCTGGACCTTGTCGCTCCAGCGGTCGCGCGCGGTGAGGATCAGCACCGGCATGGTGCGGCCGTTGCGGCGCCATGCCTCCAGCACCGAGATGCCGTCCTTCTTCGGCAGACCGATGTCGAGCACAACGGCGTCGTAGGGCTCGTTGTCGCCGAGATAATGCCCCTCCTCCCCGTCGAAGGCGCGATCGACGACGTAGCCGGCGTCGGTCAGCGCCTTGGTGAGCTGGCGATTGAGATCGGGGTCGTCCTCAACAACGAGCAGGCGCACGTTTCTCTCCAGAGATAGGCCGCATCAACTGCGCCAGAGATGAGCAATTCCGGCGTGAACTGAATATGAACGCGGGGAACTGCCTGCGTTACTTTTTAGTCATATACTAACAACGCGCCGACGCGACTGCGCCCGCCGGGCCACCGGATGAGCCGGGGCATGGCGAGCGCAATGTGCCGCTTTGCGCGGCGAGTCGGAAGGGTCTGAACGCCTCGACGTCGGCCGTCAGGTCCGGAAGAACACGAACCAGACGACGGCGAGGATCAGGATTGCCAGTCCGGTCGAGATGGCGAGCAGCGCGGCCACCGAAGGTCCGGGCTCGCCCTGGCGGGCCTCGGTCGGAGTTTCGACGATCCGGTTCTGCTCTCGCGTGGTTGCCATGATGCCCTCAATCTCTGGATGTCGCCTCCGATGGTCGGCGACCATGTCGCCGCCCTGGAGCCAACGCTCGATCCGAAATGATGTTCCGGCTTTTGCCGCGGACTGAGGCAGCAACCGCACGCCCAATGGCCAGTTAACGCAGTTGCAAGATTCCGCATCGCGCCTTGCTATGATTCGGTGTTCCCCGATGGTATTCTTGTCTGCTGTCCCCGTTGCGTTTGGAGTAGCCCATGGCCCCCCGCGCCAATTGGAAGGGTTTTCTGCGTCTGTCGCTCGTGACCTGCCCGGTCGCGCTGTATCCGGCCACTTCGGATACCGAGAAGGTCTCGTTCAACCAGATCAACCGCAAGACCGGCCACCGGATCAAGTATCTGAAGGTCGACGCCGAGACCGGTGACGAGGTGATCTCCGAGGACATCGTCAAGGGCTACAAGGTCGACACCGACACCTACATCGAGGTCACCAAGGACGAGCTCGACGACATCGCGCTCGATTCCACGCACACGATCGACATCGACGAGTTCGTGCCGAAGGCCGACATCGACAACCGCTACCTGATCCGCCCCTATTATCTCGTGCCCGACGGCAAGGTCGGCCACGACGCCTATGCGGTGATCCGCGAGACCATCCGCAGCATGGACAAGGTCGCGATCGGCCGCGTGGTGCTGACCAACCGCGAGCACATCATCGCGCTGGAGCCGCTCGAGAGCGGCCTGATGGGCACGCTGCTGCGCTATCCCTACGAGGTCCGCAGCGAGACCGAATATTTCGACGACATCCAGGACGTGAAGCTGACCAAGGACATGCTCGACCTTGCCAAGCACATCGTGGAGAAGAAGTCCGGCGCGTTCGAGCCCGAGCTGTTCGAGGACCATTACGAGACCGCGCTGATCGACCTGATCAACAAGAAGCGCAGCGGCATGCCCATCACCGCGAAGGCAACGCCAAAGACCGGCGGCAACGTCATCAGCCTGATGGACGCGCTGAAGAAGAGCATCGCGAACGAGAAGGATGCAGCTCCCGCGGCGAAGGTCGCCAAGGAGGCGGTCAAGGGCAAGAAGCCGAAGAAGCGCGTCGAGGGCCAGCGCGAGATGCTGCTGCCGATATCAGGCAAGGGCGGCAAGGACGCTGCTGCGAAGACGGCGAAGGAGCCCGCGAGGAAGGCCGACAAGCCGGTGCGCGCGCCGGCGCGGGCGAAGAAGGCCGGCTAGCGGCATCACACCGTCGCATCGCGCCGTGATCTCTCCCCTCGCCGATCGGCCGGCCTGACATGCCCTGGTCGGCGGCGTTCGACGAACCCATTGCCTTGCGCGGCGGGCGTAAGCTGCTGACGCTGCAGGAGGCGGCCGATCACATCATGCGGCTGCCCGAGGACGCGCAGCATGCCCCCCACTGGCAGACCGCGATCGAGACGCTGATCCATGCGGCCGAGACCGGCGGCGGCTGGATGATGTTCGCCCGCATCGCGATGTTGCGGGCGCTGAACGCGGACGCCGGCCGCAGCTAAAGCGCGATGAGATTGGGATGAATCGTCATCGCGCTTTAGGTTGTTGTTTGAGCATGATCTTTTCGGAAAACCGCTTCGCACTTTTCCGGATCATGCTTTATGCGCTGTGTCGCGTGCAGGATTCTGCGCACGCGTCGCTCGCCGCCTGGCCGGCGAACAGCCTCAACAATCCGTTAAGCCCGTATCGTGGTTTTCGCCTGCTCTCGGAGGACACCACGTAATCCTACGGAAGACAAAATTAACCTTCGATTCCCGCTGCGCAGAGCATGGTTGCGCCGTCGATTGAATCCGGGGGTTGCACCCGTGCCGCAGCAGGACGCCAGAAAGAACTACATCGGCCTCGTCAACGACACGGCCGAGGACGAGCGCCTCGCCGGCAGCTCCGCGCAGTCGCAGCCGCGCGTCATGAGCTATCTGGTCGGGCGCCTTGCCGCTGTGCTGAAACGCTCCGGCAACGCCGCGCCGGGGCGCTCGATCACGTCCTGAGCGGAGACAGCGTCAAATCCAGCCAAATCCGGTGATGAAACCTTAAGTCAACGAATGGCATCGTATATGGCCGCAGGCAGGAAGCATCCCGCCTGGCCTTTTGCGCGCGCACGCGCCCCCGAAAGTTAGTGAATCAATTTACCATTCCGAAAACGGCGCCAGCCTACGTTGGACGGATGAACAGGAGTTGACGATGACTTTGCTCAGGTCATTTCTTGCCGATGAAAATGGTGCCACCGCCATCGAGTATTGCCTGATCGCCGCCGGCATCGCGCTCGCGATCGTCACCATCGTCAACAACACCGGCAGCGCGCTCCTCAACAACAAGTTCAACTCGGTCAGCTCGGCGATGAAGTAACGGCCGCTGTGGCCTGACGCGACGCCTCCCTGCACGCTCGCCGGAGCCCGCCCGGGTAGGGCGAAGCAAACTCCCCATTTCCGTCACCTTTGGCAGCCATTTGGGTGCTGATATTCTTCAGCACGACATGGCCGAACAGTCATGCTGTCGATCATTGAACCAAGGTTGTTTGAGGATGCCGATGAGACGCACGATGGTTCTGGCTGTCTGCCTCGCGTTTGTCGGCGCCTGGTCGCAGGATAGCGCGAGAGGACAGACCGCGCCGCCGGTTTCGCTTGCTCCGCCCCAAGCGTCGCAGCCGCAAGCATCGCCGCCAGCGAGCGCCAGGAACTCCCGGCCCAAGCGCGATCCAGCCTTGGTGACCGCGCCCGGCGCAGCACCTTCGGCGCCCGTGATCGGCGGGTTTCCGGCATCGCCCAATCCCGCCGCCGACTACGACGGTTTCAGCGTCGGCACCGAGGACAACGACACCCCGCGGCAGGCGGCGCCGCCGGCCCGGTCACGCGGGGCAAAGAATGGCTCCACGGACCCGGACTCGTTCGATCCGGAAGATGAGGCGTTGAGACGAAAGCTGACGATCTGCAAGAACTGCAAATAGGAGGTTTGTCCACTGGCCAGCCCGAACTTCGGCCGTGGCAGTTCACAAGCTCCTAGCCCGGATGGAGCGCAGCGAAATCCGGGGAGCTGTTCGCGGGTGCAGTTGCTGACGCCGTTCACCGGCCACCGACCTCAACCGCTTCCAAGACCACGGCCGTCCGATCAGCCAGCTCGGGAATTTTGGCCAGGTAGGCCTGGTAATGCGGCGTGGTTCGGTGAGCTTCTACGGCCGCAACGTCCCGATACAGCTCGTCGAGAACGTAGCGATCTTCATTCGATATGTCGCGCCAGACTTCCCAGCGCAGGTTACCGGGTTCGGCCCTGGAATGCGGTGCCATGCCGACAAGCAGTGCCCTGAGTTCAGCGGACTTGCCTGGGCGAGCAACCAGGATTGCGGTAATCTTGGATGGCGATTGCGTCATTCGACAGCTCCCGATGCGAGGGCAAGCGCAGCTTCAGAGATGCCGAGCCCCCTCGCGAATTGCGTCCACTCCGAAATTTCAGATGTTCGCGTCACCGGTCCTGTCGCTTGAGGGCGGACAGCAACTCTTTTCCCAGCGGTCCGGCCGAAGCGGGGTTCTGCCCCGTGATGAGCCGGCCGTCGACGACGACGTGAGGCTGCCAGTTGGCCGCAGACGAGTACTCGGCGCCCTCTGCCCTCAACGCGTCCTCGAGCTCGTAAGGCACATCCTCGCGGGCGTAGTCGTACTCTTCCTTCTTTGAGAAGGACGTTAGCTTCTTGCCGCGCACGAAAGGGGTACCGTCACCAAGGTCAACACCAAGCAGCGCGCACGGCCCGTGACAAACAGCGCTGACGAGCTTGCCGGTGCTCCAGGCGCGCACGATGGCATTCTGGACCGCTGCGTTGCGCTGGATGTCCACCATGGGCCCGAGACCTCCGGGCACCAGGATGGCGTCGTAGTCGGCGGCATCCACCTCGGACAACTTTCGACTGTGATTTAGGCGACGAAAGGCTTTGCTCGCGAGGAAATCCTTCTGGGCGGGATCTTTCTCGTCGTACGCATCGTAAGGCGTCCATCCCCCGGCCGGGGACGCGAACTCCACCGCGACGCCAGCCTTGTCGAGCACCTCGAAAGGATGGGCGACCTCGGCGAAAAAGAAGCCGACCTTGCGATTATGCGGACCGAGCACGGCTGCGTTGGTGACGATGAAGAGGACATGTTGGGTCATGGGTTACTCCTTTGCATTCAGGTGGCCAGAGCACCACTGCTGGCCGACCAACAACTTTGCCGTCGAGATTGCGGTCCCCACCATTGGGATCGCGTTGACGCGACGCAGAGAACGCCTCACTCCGGACAGGGCTGCCCCGCGGCCCCCCACAGGGCCATGTCCTTGACGTGATCCTCGAAGGTGCCCGGTGGCGTGGAGCGGCCTGCGCCGGGCGACCAGCCGCGGGGGATGAAGCCGTTCAACGACGCATCGTGGCGCAGATGATCGAGGAGACCGGCGGCATCGCGCCCGCCATTGCGCTTGGGATCCTTCAGCTGCGCGCAGATCTCGGCGCCGCTCTTGCCGAACCAGATGAAAGCCACCGGCGCGAGCTGCCAGTCGATGCCCGCGCGCGGCGGCGACGGTGCCGGCTCGTTCGCCTGGGCCGAGGTCATGTGACAGGTCGAGCACGGGATCGCCTCCGCGCCGATCCGGCTCTCGCCGCCATGGATGTTCATGCCATGCACGCGTGGTTTTGTTTCCCCTGCCGGCGTCCAGATCGGGATCGCCTTGGCATCGACATGGCAATTGGCGCAGCGCGGATGCGTCACCACCGCTTCAATCCGCTTCCAGGCCAAAAGCCCTTCGGCGCGGCTGACGCTGCCCGCCGGCAGCACGTCCTTCGCGCCTTCCTTGGCACCTTCGTCCTTGGCCGCGACAATTCCGGTGAGAGCCGCGATCGTGGACGCGGCGATGACGAGCGCAATCAGAGACCTCTTCATCGCTGATCCTCACACGAAATCGATGAACTTGTTGAAGGGCATTTCGCGGATCCGCAGTCCGGTCGCCGCGAAGATCGCATTGGCGAGCGCGGGCGCGGCGGGAGGAACCGGCGGCTCGCCGACGCCTCGCACTTTCGGATCGTTCTCGAGCCCGCGCACCTCGATGACCGGACATTGGTAGATCCGCATCGCTTCGTGATGATTGTAATTGGTCTGCTGCACCGCGCCCTTGGCATAGGTGAGCTCGCAATTGATGGCGTGGCCAAGGCCCCAGACGACGCCGCCCTGCACCTGGTTCTCGAAATTGACGGGATCGACGACCTTGCCGACGTCAACCGCGACCCAGACCTTGTCGATCCTGATGCCGCGGTCCGTCTTCGTCACCTCGACCACTTCGGCCACCGGCGTTCCGAAGGATTCCACGAAGGCGACGCCGCGGCCTCGGCCGTTGCCGAGCGGTCCCTTCCAGTCCGACATCTCCGCGACCGTCTCCAGGACCTTGCGATAGTGCGGCACGGTGCACATCGCGATGCGCCCCCTCATGGGATCAAGGCCCGCGGCATGGATCAGCTCGTCGATGAAGCTTTCGGTGAAGAAGCCCGATGTCGAGGCGCCGACCGACCGCCACGTCGTGCTCGGCGAAAGTCCCTGCGCCTCAAAGCTCGTGGCGCGGAAATTGGGGATGTCGTAATAGACGTTCCACAGGCCGGCGGCCAATTGCCCGTCGGGATCCTTCGAGGGTGTGCCCGAACGTTCGAGCAGCCCCTTGAGCGGGGTCGTCGAGGCCAGTTGCAGGTCGGCCGCGACGATCTTGCCCTTGTCGATGCTGCCACGGTGCCGGGCGATCGCAATCTGCCGCGGAATGTCCTGGAGAAAGTCCTCCTCGCGCGAGAACACCAGCTTGATCGGCATTCCCTTCATCTGATTGGCGATCTCGGCGAGAACGCGGACGTTCTCGTACTCGAGACGGTGGCCAAAGCTTCCGCCAGTCCACTGATTGTGGAAGGTGACCTGCTCGGGCTTGAGGCCGATCGCCGTCGCCGCGACATATTGCACGAAGCGAGGGCTCTGGTGGCCGACCCAGATCTCCATGCCCTTGTCGGTGACGAGGCCGATCCCGTTCAGCGGTTCGAGCGGCTGATGCGCCACGTAAGGAGCGCGATACTCGGCCTCGACGCGCGTGCCCGTCTTCAGGCCACCTTCGATGTCGCCGATCTTCTTCCACTCCTTGCCCAGGAATTCCGGCTTGAACGAGGATTCCAGGACCTTCCAATGGTCGGCCTGCTCGGCGGGATAGACCGAGGGCGCCCACTCGCAAGCGATGGCGTCGACCGCCTTCATGGCGTACCAGCTGTTCGTCGCGATCACCGCAACGCCATTCTTGATCTCGAGGATCTGCTTCACCCCCGGCATCGCGCGCGCCTTGCTCGCGTCGTAGGATTTCAGCGGCTGCCCCTTGTTGGGGTTCAGCTTGACGGAGGCATAGAGCATGCCGTCCATCTTCATATCGATGCCGAACTTCAGCTCGCCCATCACTTTCGAGCGGACGTCGAGCCGCATCATCGGCTTGCCGAGCATGCGCCATTTTGACGGGTCGCGCGGCTGTGCATCTAGCACCGGCGGAATTTTTGAAGCGTCCGCGGCGAGATCGACATAGGCGATCTTGGTTCCGTTGGGCAGGATCACATGGCCGGATTGGGTGCGAAGGTCGGCCACGGCGACACCCGAACGCTTGGCCGCAGCGGCCTTGAGCGTCTCGCGCGCGACCGCACCGGCAACGCGCAGCTTTTGATAGGTGTCCGGAATCGTGCTCGATCCACCCGTCATTTGCAGGCCGGCTTGTCTCAACCATTCGAGCGTCTTGGCACGCGCTTCCTCGGCGGCCGGACTCTGGTCCGCTGCGACGAACGGCGCGAACTCGTCGGCGAAGCCGGTGTTGAAATAGGCGGGACTGGGACCAGCGAAGCGAATCTCGAACTGGCCGGGATCGAGGTCCATCTCTTCGGCGATCATGATCGGCTGCACCGAGCCGACGCCCTGGCCGATATCGGCGTGCTGCGCGATCAGCGTGATCTTGTCCGGGGTGATCTCGACCCAGGGGTTGAAGGTCACCGAGTTCGGGGCGAGGCCCGCAGCCAGCGGATTGCCATCGGCGCTCGGCGCGGCCGCCTCAGCGTGACTATAGGCACCGAAAGCAATGCCGCCGGCGACGGCAGCGGAGCCGAAAACGAAAGCCCGACGCGATAGGGTCTGCATGTGGCCCATCTCACTTCTCCGCCATCTTCTTCGCCGCAGCCGCATGGATCGCCGCGCGGATGCGCGGATAGGTGCCGCAGCGGCAGAGATTGCCGGACATTACCTGATTGATCTCCTCGTCCGTCGGCTGGGAGATCAGATCAAGGAGGGAGATGGCCTGCATGATCTGGCCGGTCTGGCAGTAGCCGCATTGCGGGACTTGATGCTCGATCCAGGCCTGCAGGACCGGATGCTGCTCCCTCTTCTCCAGCCCTTCGAGCGTGACGACCGACTTGCCCGCGACCTCGCCGATATGCGCCTGGCAGGACCGGACCGCCATTCCGTCGATCTGCACGGTGCAAGCACCGCATTGCGCGACCCCGCAACCGTATTTGGGACTGGTGATGCCGAGCTCGTCGCGCAGCACCCAGAGCAGAGGCATCTCGGCAACGACGTCCACCTGGCGCTTGATCCCGTTCACCGTGAGCTCGATCATGTCGGTCTATCTCCTCGCGGATCATCTGGTCGGCACAACAGCACTGCCTCATGGACTCCGAGGCGTATTTCCGATTCCTGCGAGATCATGCGCAATCCCTGCGGAATGCCGCATCGGAACGATCTACCTTCACGTCGGCTTGGCCGCAGCACAATTCGCGATACTGCCCCGGCGTGAGACTTGCGGCCTTGCGGAACACGCGCGTGAAATTGGCTTGCGAGCCGAAGCCGAACGCCAGCGCGATTTCGACCAAGGACAAACGGTCGCGTGCGAGCTCGTGCCGGGCAGCCTGGACGCGGCGATCGGTCACATAGCGGTGCGGTGACAATCCGGTCGCCTCGCGAAACAGCCGGGAGAAATGATAGGGGCTGAGGCAGGCCTGGGCCGCCAGATCCTCGAGCCTGATATCGCTGCCGAGAGAAGCCTCGATATAGTCCAGCACGCGCTGGAGGCGCCGCGGGTCGAGCGACGGCGATTTGTCCGGCGCGCGCCAGCGGTCGATCGTATAATTCGCGAGAAGATGTGCCGCGAGCGCAACCTGGATTCCCTTCACAAACAGCGCGTCGGTCGGCTGGCGCGCGCGATGGAGCAGATCGCGCAGCGGCGAGCAGATGTGGAAGAGCACCTGGTCCGCCAGACCGTGGGCGTAGGCGATCTCGACTTTCGCCGGATCGATATCGAAGTCCGCAAGCGCACTCTGGTCCAGCAGCGCCGGCGGAAGATAGAGATGAAGGCATTCCATTCGGTCCGACAGTTCGAGATGGCTCTCCTGCGTCCCCACGGGAACGAGGTAGCTCATGCCCGGCCGCGCGAGACTCTTCTGGACTTCGCCGTTGCCGGCCCGGCACACCATGCCGCCGCCTGACAGCACCATGACGATTTCGGTGCAGATGGGGATGGGCGTTGCCTGGCGCCCCGCCTCGAACCTGCGATGCTCGATGCTCAGCCCCGGCCAATCGCCCGCCGCTGCGAGCTTCTCGCTGTTCTTGTATTTCTCATCTCCATGCGTCACGAGCGCCATCACGACCTCCGCAAGTTGCGGCGAATTCCGGCCCCGTATCGCGAACGCGCGATCATTCCATCCGGTGATGAGTTGCAGCCCCGGCCGCTGCCACGCCGATCTCCGAATTTCTCACAAGCGGCGATGACGAAGTCCAGAGGCGGCTCGGTTAAAAGAGGTAAAAGGCAGGCAAGGCAAAGGCTTGGCGCGTGTCGCAGTTGGCGTCGAACGCTGATCTCTTCGCGAATGAGCAAGAAGCGTCGGTCATCGCGCAGGAATCGGAAATACCGCAGTGCTCGCGAGCGCTAGTGAAGCGCGCATCAACGGCAATGCCGCCGTATTGAGGATCGGAGCCTGGTATGAAGACTCTTATCTCCGCACTTGCCGCAATGTCGATCGCAGTGGCCGCTCCCGCGGTCGCGGCCGAGAGAACCGTTTCCATCGTCCTCGTCCACGGCGCCTTCGTCGATGGCTCGGGCTGGAAGGACACCTACGATATCCTCTCGAATGCGGGCTATGAGGTGCTCGTCGTCCAGCAGCCGACGATCTCGCTGCGAGACGATGTCGCGGAGACCGAACGCGTGATCGCCAAGGCGCGGCATCCGGTCATTCTGGTCGGACATTCCTATGGCGGAATGGTCATCACGGAAGCCGGCGACAATCCGAAGGTTCGCAGCCTCGTCTATCTCGCGGCATTTGCGCCCGACGCCGGGGAGTCGGTCAGCACGCTGGCGGAAGCGCCGGTGCCCGCCGGCGAGCACAAGGCTCCGCTGGTCGCCGAGGGCAACTATCTTCTCGTCGACCGCGACAAATTCCCCACCTCTTTCGCGGCCGATGTCGACGCGGCGACGACCCGCTTCATGGGTGCCGCACAACTGCCGTGGGGATTGCAGGCGGTGCAGACCAAGGTCGACCGCGTGGCCTGGAAGACGAAGCCGACCTATTACATGGTGACCAGCGAGGATCACATGATCCCTCCGACGGCACAGCGCACCATGGCCAAGCGCTCCGGCGCGAAGGTGACGGAGATGAAAAGCAGCCACGCGGTGATGCTGTCGCATCCGCGCGAGGTCGCGGCGTTCATCAGAAGTGCGGACACATCCGCGGCCGACTGAGTCGGCCGGCCCGCGCACGGATCGTTTCGGCTGTCACAGAAGGACTCGCAACATGGCTCTCAAGGATATTCTGCCGGGGAAGCTGGGTTTCGGTGCGGCGCCGCTCGGCAACATGTTCCGCGACATCCCGGAGCAGGAAGCCCTGGCGACGGTGAACGCAGCCTGGGACGACGGCATCCGCTATTTCGACACCGCGCCTTTCTATGGCGCGGGTCTTGCCGAGATCCGCATGGGCGCTGCGCTCGCAGGCCGGCCGCGAGGCGACTATGTCGTCAGCACCAAGGTCGGGAGATTGATCCTGGACGAGATCGAGGATGTCAGCGCCCGCGACCTCGGCGAGAAGGGCGGCGTCTTCAAATATGGCCGCCCGAACAAGATCGTGAACGACTATTCCCGGGACGCAACGCTGCGCTCGATCGAGGACAGCCTGAAGCGGCTCGCTACATCCCGCATCGACATCGCCTTCGTGCACGACGTCGCGCAGGATTTTTACGGCGACGAATGGCTTTCGGTCTTCGAGACCGCGCGCAAGGGCGCGTTCAAGGCGCTCGACCGGCTGCGCGACGAGGGCGTGATCAAGGCGTGGGGCCTCGGTGTCAACCGGGTCGAGCCGATCGAGCTGCTGCTCGCGCTCGAAGAGCCGCGCCCCGACGGCTTCCTGCTCGCAGGCCGCTACACGCTGCTCGACCATGCAAGGGCGCTTCAGCGAGTGATGCCGATGGTTGCCGAGCACGAGCTCGCGATCGTCGTCGGCGGCCCCTACAGCTCCGGCGCACTCGTCGGCGGTCCCAACTTCGAATATGCGCCGGCGCCTGCGGAAATCCTCGACAAGGTCGCGCGGATCAAGGCGATCGCCGACCGCTACGGCATCAGCATGAAGGCGGCAGGCCTGCAGTTCGCGCTGGCCAATCCGGTGGTGGCGGCCGTGATTCCCGGCGCGAGCCGCCCGGGCCGCATCGCCGAGGATCGCGCTGCGCTCGGGGAAGCCATCCCCGCCGACTTCTGGCGCGAGCTCCGTTCGGAAGGGCTCGTCAACCCCGCAGCCCCGCTTCCCGCGGCCGATTGAAGCGCGCGAGCGCAGCGGACTCAGCCCGGCCGAGCGCTGCTCCGGCCGGAAGGACAACACACGCCAACCTACCTGATGACGAAGGAGAGCGACATGACAGATGAAGCAGACAAAGCCACCGACATGGGTCGCCGCACCCTGCTCCAGACCGCCGGCGCAGCCGTCGTCACCGGCCTCGTCGCCGGCGCGGCGACCGACGCGCGGGCCGCAGCACAGGACGCCGGCGGCATGTCGTCAACTGCGCGCGATGAGGCGCCGCTCGGCGCGCGGCTCCAGGGCGTCCAGCATTTCGGACTGACGGTGCAGAACATGGAGCGGGCCTATCAGTTCTACACGGAGGTGCTCGGCGGCACCGAAGTGTTCCGTCACGGCGATTTCCAGGGCGACGGCGTGCAGAACACGCTGCTGGCCGACCAGGAGATCGAGGCGAACGCGCGCGGGGTCAATCCCAGGACCATCGGCGTTCCCGACCTCAGAAGCGGAGCGCAGCGGCTCGATGTCCGCTTCATCCAGTTCGACAACATGGTGCTCGAACTGCTGCAATATCGCGAAGCCGATCAGCCGATGGGCAGTGCGAAGAGCTTTGCCGAGCCGGTGGAGCACATGAGCCCGGCGTTTCCGCGCATGATGCACATCTGCTTCTACGTTCGCGACGACGTCGACTTCAACAAGTTCATCGCCGACCTCGAAGCCGAGTCCGCGCGCCGCGGCATGACGCAGGTGAGAGCGAACCGCACCATCCGCGTCATGACGGAAGCGGACCGCAAGGCCGCTCCCCGCAGCGCCAACACGAACCGGGTCACCGCGGAACCCTCGAACGGCTGGGAGCTGATCTATTGCAAGGGGCCGGAAGGCGAGCAGCTTGAATTCGTCAAAGCACTCGGCCCGGTCAAGCAGCGTTTCAGCGAGGCCCTGGCAAAGCGGCAGCAGACAATCGTGCGCTGACCATCAAACCTCGGGCGACCGGCTTCCGCTGGTCGCCTGGCAAAGCGCCCACGATCTCAATGTGAAAGACTTCATCATGCAAATGCTCGTCCGCAATTCGCTCGGCGCCCTGCTCTTCGCTACCTCGATGGCCATGACGGCGGCGCCGGTCCTCGCCCAGGAAGCCCCGCGTGTGCGCTATCAGGAGATTCCGGAAGGCGCCTATTCGGTGGTGGCCCAGGTCCGCGCCAAGCCAGGGAAGGAAGACGAATTGCGCACCGCCACACTGCCGCTGATCGACCTCGTTCGCGGCGATCCCAAGAACCTGGTCTATTTTCTCCAGGAAGACCGTGCCAAACCCGGTCATTTCATCTTCTATGAGGTGTTCGCCAGCCAGGCCGATTTCGACGCGCATAACGCGATGCCCTATGTGCAGACTTGGTTCGCCAAGCTTCCGGAACTTGCCGATGGCGGTGTCGAGGTCATGCGCATGGCGGTTCTCGGCAAGCCCAAAAAATAGCCGGCGCCTGCGCGCGAGCGGTTTTGTCGCAGCATCCTGCGGCCGAATGCCCGCAGCAATCGTGCGAATTCAGAACGGCTTACTTCAACAAGTTTACAGCGCATGATAATTGCAGGCGATCTGTTCGATCGATTGGCAATGATCAATGCGGGCTGCCACGGAGACACGGCAACGGGGCACACGCCGGCAGGAGCTCACCTACTGCTTCGGCCCCTTCCGACTGGTTCCCAGCCGCCAGCTCCTCCTGCTCGACGGGCGCCCCGTCAAACTGGGCGGGCGTGCATTCGAGCTCTTGCAGCTGCTGGTGCAGCGCCGCGGCGAGCTGGTCAGCAAGAATGAGCTGATGGCGGCGGCCTGGCCGGGCACCTTCCTCCACGACAGCAATCTCAAGGTCAACATGTGGAGCCTGCGGCGCTCGCTGGGGGATACCCAGATCGAGCCCGCCTACATCGCGACCGTGGCGCGTCGCGGGTACAAGTTCATCGCGGACGTGCAAATCAGCATCGGCGAGATCGAGGACGATCTGGCTCACGCCGATCCCCTCCCCTTGCCCAATCCGCCATTGTTGCGCGGCATCGTTGGCCGTGAAACGGAGATCGTCGAGATCGCCGACCTGTTGGCCGGCAACCGGCACGTGACCCTTGCTGGCGCAGGCGGGATCGGCAAGACGACCGTGGCCGTCGCGGCCGCACGGGCCTACGCGCCACACTGCCGGGACGGCGTCTGCTTCGTCGACCTCGCGACAATTTCCGATCCGACGCTGTTCGGCGCAGCCCTGGTGACGGCACTGGGCATCAGAGGCAATACGGACAACGGTCTGGCTGCGGCCCTCGACTATCTGAGGCCGCGGCAGATGCTGCTCATCCTGGACAATTGCGAGCATGTGCTGCCCGCCGCAACGATCTTTGCCGGCAAGTTCCTGACGGACACCTCGCCATCCAGGCTGCTCGCGACCAGCCGCGAACCGCTCGGCACCGCCACCGAACATGTCGTGCGGCTTGGTTCGCTGCCCTCGCCGCGATCCGGGCTCGCCCTGACCGTCGATGAGGCCCTGAGATTCCCGGCGGTGCAGCTGTTCGTCCGCCGCGCCGCCGAATGGTCGGACTATCAGTTCGCTGATGACGATTGCGAGGACGTCGCTTCGATCTGCCAATCGCTCGACGGCCTTCCGCTGGCGATCGAACTGGCGGCGGCCCAGATCGGCAGGTTCAATCCTCGCGAATTGGTGGCGCTGCTCGATCAAAAGCTGGGTTTTCGCGCCCCCAGCGCCGAGGGCACGCCGCCGCGCCATGAGACCCTGATGGCAACGATCGACTGGAGCTTCCGTCTGCTGTCGCAGAAGGAAGCGAGACTGTTTTGCCTTTTGTCGGTGTTCACTGACGCCTTCGACGCCGAGGACGCGGTTTTCGTCGCCGAGGCGGCAGGGCTCTCGCCGGTCGACGTCGCCACGGGCCTCAGCGGTCTCGTCGCGAAATCGCTGTTGAGCGCGCAGGCCCGGGGCGCGAGCCTGCGCTACCGGCTGCTCGACAGCACACGGCGGTATGCCGCCGAACGGCGCAAGGCCGATCCGGCCTGCGACCAGGCACTGCGCCGCCATGCACAATGCGTCCTCGCGCTGTTCGAACGGTCCGAGGAGGAGTGGAACTGGCGCGAGCCGGCCGATTGGACGCAGCGCTACCTTGGCCGCATCGCCGACTTGCGCGCTGCGCTGTCATGGGCGTTCGGCGAACAAGGTGATGCTGCCCTCGGAATCAGGCTCACAGTTGCGGCGATCACCTTGTGGTCGGAAACCTCCATCCTGTCGGAAGCGCAGGCGCGGCTGGAGGATGCGCTCGCCTTGGCCAAGACCGCCGCCTGCGGCGATCTGTCGAAGGCAAAGCTCGCCTGCGCCCTCGGATGGAGCCTGTTCTACGCGCGCAACATGTCGAATGAGAACGAGGTTGCCTGGCAAGATGCCATCGCTTTTGCGCGGCGGGCCGGCAGCATCGAGTATCAGCAGCGTGCGCTGGTGGGTTTTGCCTTTTACCTGTTGCAGATCGGCCAGATCCCGCGCGCGATAGCCCATCTCGAGGAGGCCACCGCACTGGCCGACCGCGACCGCGACCGCGATTTGACGGCAACGTCCGAAGCGGATCGGGCCTTGGCCTGGGCCCGCGCCTTTGCCGGCGAGTTGGGCAAGAGCCGCCCGGTGCTGGATCGTCTTGCGGCAACCTACTCGCTGGCCGAGGGCTGTTCGCGCAAGGATGCGAACGAGGTCTACCGGTTCATCACCGTCCGCTTCAACCTGCCGTTCGTGGCGTGGATGCAAGGGCAAGCCGACTACGCGGCGAGGCTGGCCCGCGACGCGGTCGACGCCGCGGACCGCGGCGGCCATTGGGTGTCGCAATCGAACGCGCTGGGGCTTGCCGCACTTCCTGTCGCGCTCGAAACCGGCAATCTGGATGCGCTCGAGGGCTTCACGATGCGGCTGCGTCGCAACCTGGAACGTGAACGCATCTCGCGCTGGGTCCCGGTCGAGCGCTATTTCTCCGCCTGCCTTCGTGACTTGCGCGGCGATCCGCGCGCGGTGGAGGATATTCGCGCCGCGATCGACGAGCTGATCGAATGTCGCTTCTTGATGCGGATCGGCAGCTATCTCGCGGTCCTCGCCCGCGCCTATCTGCGGCAGGGGCGGATCGCGGAGGCGCGCGAGGTCATCACGCGGGCGATCGACCATCAGGAACGTCAGGGCGAGCGCTGGTGCCGGTCGGAACTTCAAAGGGTCGAGGCAGCGGTCCTTCTCCACGCCGGCGAGCCGTTGCGCGCCGAGCAGCGGCTACAGCAGGCGCTGACCGAAGCGCGCGCCATAGGAGCGATGACATTCCAGTTGCGGATCGGCACCGATCTCGCCGCGCACTGGATCGCGACCGGCCGCAAGACCAGGGCCATCCGACTGCTCGCCCCGATTTATGACGCATTCACCGAGGGCTTCGAGACGCCAGACCTGGTTGCCCCCTCGCGCCTGTTGCGAGGCGTGCGGCCGACGGCGAGCGCCTGCGGCCATTATCGCCAGCAGGGACCGGTGCACGCTCGCGGTGCATAGCTGGCCTACCGCTGCGCCTTCCGCGCGTGCTTTACCATTCCCCGAATTCCTGATCCTCTCTCCTCAACCGGCCGGATCAACCGGCCTCTGCCTGAGGAGAGAGACGCCATGAAGCTCGGCACTGCCATTGCGGAAATCATGAGGCGCGAGGGAATCGAGATCCTCTGCGGCTATCCCGTCAACCACCTGATCGAGCACGCGGCCAAGGCCGAGATCCGCCCGGTGATGGTGCGGCAGGAGCGCGTCGGCATCCACATGGCGGATGCGATTTCGCGGGTGACGTCGGGTCGCACGATCGGCGCGTTCTGCATGCAGCATGGACCCGGCGCGGAGAACGCGATGGGCGGCGTCGCGCAGTGCTACGGCGAATCCGTGCCCGTGCTGGTGCTGCCGATGGGCTATCAGCGCCGGCTTGCGCATATCGAGCCGAACTTCAATTCCAGCGAGGCGATGAAGCCGTTCGCGAAATCATCCGAGCCGATCATCCTTGCGGCTGAAGTCGCCAACATCTTCCGCCGCGCCTTCACGAAGCTGAAGAACGGCCGGGGCGGCCCTGTGATCGTCGAGATTCCCTCCGACATGTGGAACGAGGAGGTGCCGGAGCCGCTGAACTACACGCCGGTGCTGCGCACCCGCTACGGCGCCGACCCGGTGCATGTGAGGGAGGCAGCAAGCCTGCTCGTGAATGCCAAACGGCCGGTGATCTATGCCGGCCAGGGCGTGCATTACGCGCAGGCCTGGCCGCAGCTGAAACGGCTCGCCGAGCGGCTCGCCATTCCCGTCACGACCAGCCTCGGCGGCAAATCGTCGTTTCCGGAGACGCATCCGCTGTCGCTCGGCTCCGGCGGCCTCGCCGTGCCGCGCGCGGTGCCGAAGTTCCTTGCCGAGGCCGACGTCATCTTCGGCATCGGCTGCTCCTTCACCGAGACCAATTTCGGCATCGCGATGCCGAAGGGCAAGACCATCATCCATTCGACGCTCGACCCGAACCATCTCAACAAGGATGTGGAGGCGAAGATCGGCCTCGTCGGCGATGCCGGGCTCGTGCTCGATGCGCTGCTGGAGGAGATCGGCAAGACTGTCACCGCGGATCGCGATGCGTCCGCGGTCGCGGCCGAGATCGCGGCCTCGCACAAGGAGTGGCTGGCGAAATGGATGCCGAAGCTGACCAGCAATGACGCGCCGCTCAACCCCTATCGCGTGCTGTGGGACCTGCAACACACCGTCGACATCAACAACACCATCATCACCCATGATGCCGGCAGTCCGCGCGACCAGCTCTCGCCGTTCTGGAGATCGGTCGAACCCCTCACCTATCTCGGCTGGGGCAAGACGACGCAGCTCGGCTATGGCCTGGGGCTCGCGATGGGCGCCAAGCTCGCCAAGCCCGACAAGCTCTGCATCAATGTCTGGGGTGACGCCGCCATCGGCTTCACCGGCATGGACTTCGAGACCGCAGTGCGCGAGCGCATCCCGATCATGTCGATCCTGCTCAACAATTTCTCGATGGCGATCGAGTTGAAGGTGATGCCGGTCTCGACCGAGAAATATCGCTCGACCGACATCTCCGGCGACTACGCCGCCATGGCGCGCGCCTTCGGCGGCTATGGCGAGCGGGTAACGAGGCCCGAGGACATCATCCCCGCGATCAAGCGCGGCATCCAGAAGACGCAGGAAGGCATTCCCGTGCTGCTGGAGTTCATCACCAGCAAGGAGACCGAGGTGTCGCGGCCGGGCACGTGAGGCCGGGCCTCGCTGCGGGCGCTGGCTCCGGCCGCAGGAGATGTGATAATCCGCCCTGGTGCCGCGCAGGTCGCGGCATCAGGCCGGAATGCGAATGACCAACCCTTCCAACGATGTCGCCGATGCACTCGCCGCCGAGAACGCCCGGCTGCGCAGCGAGCTTGCGAGCGCGCGCGACCGCCAGAGCGCCAGCGCCGAGATCCTGCGCACCATCGCGGCCTCGCCTTCCGACGCCCGGCCGGTGTTCGAGGCGATCGCATCCAGCTCAAAACGCCTGCTCGGCGGCTTCTCCGCCACCGTGCTCCAATTCATCGGCGACGAGCTGCATCTCGTCGCCTATACGCCGACGAGCCCGGAGGCGGACGCGGGACTGATGGCCTCGTTTCCGCGGAAGATCACGGAGTTTCCGACCTTCGGGCTGGTGCGCGGCGGCGAGACCATCCAGTTTCCCGACAGCGAAGCCGATGACGTCCCGCAGCTCAACCGCGATCTCGCGCGGCTGCGGGGCTTCCGCAGCGTCCTGTTCATGCCGCTGATGAACCGCGGCGCGCCGGTCGGCATGATCAGCGTCACCCGCGCCGAGGTCGGCGCATTCGCGCCCGATCTCGTGCAACTGCTCCAGACTTTTGCCGACCAGGCCGTGATCGCGATCGAGAATGCGCGGCTGTTCAACGAGACGCAGCAGACGCTGGAGCGGCAGACCGCCACGGCGGACATCTTGAAGGTGATGGCCGCCTCGCCCTCCGACGTGCAGCCGGTGTTCGACGCTATCGCCGCCAGTGCCAACCGCCTGATCGGCGGCTTCTCCACCGCGGTGCTGCGCTATATCGACGGCGCAGCGCATCTTGCCGCCTTCACCCCGACCGATCCGGCCGGCGACCGCGTGCTCCAGGCATCATTTCCGGTGCCGTTCGCGCAGTTCCCGCCTTACCGCCTCGTGGCGGGCGGCAGTGCGGCGCAGCTGCCGGACACCGAGCTCGAGCCAGCCGCGCGCGACATCGCGCGCGCCCGCGGCTATCGCAGCATGCTGTTCGCGCCGCTGATGAGCGAGGGCGAGGCCATCGGCGTCATCATCGCCACGCGCCGTGCGATAGGAACGTTCGACGAGCATCACGTCCGGCTGCTTCAGACCTTCGCCGACCAGGCCGTGATCGCGATCAAGAATGTCAGCCTGTTCAACGCCACCAGGGAAGCGCTGGAGCGGCAGACCGCGACCGCCGACATCCTCAAGGTGATCGCGGCCTCGCCGGCCGACGTCACGCCGGTGTTCCAGGCCATCTCCGACAGCGCCAAGGTGCTGGTCGGCGGGCATTCCACCGCGGTCACGCGCGTGATCGGCGGCATGCTGCATCTGGCCGCCTTCAGCACCGACAACGAGGCCGGCAATGAGGACTTGCTCAGCTCGTTTCCGACATCACTGTCGTCGTCGGGCATTCACAGCCGGGTGGCGACCAGCAGCGAATATGCGTTCCGCAGCGACATGCAGAACGAGCCCGATCTCACGGAGGCCATGAAGGAGCTGGCGCGGACGCGAGGCTATCGCAGCATTCTCGTGGTGCCGATGCTGCGTGACGGCGTTGCGATCGGAACCATCGGCGTGACGCGGCCTGAGGCTGGTCATTTTCCCGAAAAGGCGATCAACCTGCTCAAGACTTTCGCCGACCAGGCCGTGATCGCGGTCGAGAACACCCGCCTGTTCAACGAGGTGCAAGATCGCACGCGCGAGCTCGCCAAATCGCTCGACGATCTGCGCGCTGCGCAAGACCGGCTGATCCAGACCGAGAAGCTGGCCTCGCTCGGCCAGCTCACCGCCGGCATCGCGCACGAGATCAAGAACCCGCTCAACTTCGTCAACAATTTTGCCTCGCTCTCGTCCGAGTTGACCGACGAGCTCAACGAGGCGCTGGCGCCGGTCCCGCTCGCCGACGATGTCCGCAACGAGATCGAGGAGCTGACCGGGCTCTTGAAGGACAATCTCGGCAAGGTCGTGCAGCACGGCCGGCGCGCCGATTCCATCGTCAAGAACATGCTGCTACATTCGCGCGAAGGCGGCGGCGAGCATCGCGAGAGCGACATCAACGCGCTGGTCGAAGAGAGCCTCGACCTCGCCTATCACGGCGCGCGCGCCGAGAAGCCGCAGTTCGACGTGACGGTGAAACGCGAGCTCGATCCGGCGGCAGGTTCCGCCGACGTCTTCCCGCAGGAGATCACGCGGGTGCTGCTGAACCTGGTCTCGAACGGATTTTATGCGGTGACGAGGCGCAAGGCGGACACCGGCGCCGCCGGTTACGAGCCGGTGGTGACGGCGACCACCCGCGACCGCGGCGACCGCATCGAGATCCGCATCCGCGACAATGGCATCGGCATCCCCGACGAAGTGAAGGCGAAGATGTTCAATCCGTTCTTCACCACCAAGCCCGCCGGCGAAGGCACCGGCCTTGGACTGTCGATGAGCCACGATATCGTGGTGAAGCAGCATGGCGGCACGATCGACGTTGCGACGGAGCCCGGCAAGTTCACGGAGTTCACGATCCTGCTGCCGCGGAAGAGCAGCTTCCCGGACGGAGGCAAGGACTCCCCCTGACCGCGAGATACCGTTCCGCCGATATCTCCGACGCCCGTCTTTCCGTAAGAATATCGCTGGCCCCCTCGATTTCGGGGTGAAATAATCGAGCTCCTGACAAGGGTTTGAGCCCAGCGCCGCCAGGCTTTGGGCAATATGGATTTCAGGATGACTGCGCTTCCGCAGGACGTAGCGACCGAGCTCAATGCAAAGATCACCGAACTCGAGCAGCGATTGCAGGCGGGCATCGCCGAGAACGACCGCCTGCAGTCCGAACTGGACCTGTCACGTGAGCGCCAGAAGGCGAGCGCGGAAATCCTGGGGACCATCGGCAGCACCCGGGGCAACGCGGCGCGGTCGTTGCAACGGATCGCCGAGACCTGCGGAGCTCTGTTCGGGGCACCCAGCGTCTCCATCCGGCTGGCCGAAAACGGCGAGTGGACGCAGGCCATCGGCTATGGTGAGACCTCGGGCCGCGTCCGTTCTGCCGTTCCGTCAGCGACGCTCCGCATTGGCGGCCCGAACCTCCCAGGCACCGTGGTGGCGGAGAATCGGCAAATTCACATCCCAAACCTCGACCAGATCGATCCCTCGATGGCCGATTGGCCCGGCCTGCCCCACGCCCGCGCGGCCGGAACGCGCACCATGTGCGGCACGCCGCTGCGTCAGGAAGGAACGGCGGTCGGCGCACTGATCGTCTACCGCGACAGATTGTTGCCATTCACGCCGGAAGAACTCGCGCTGCAGCAGAGCTTTGCGGATCAGGCCGTGATCGCGATCGAGAACGCGCGGCTCTTTAACGAAGTGCAGGCGCGGACGCACGAGCTTACCGAAGCACTCGAGCAACAGACCGCGACATCGGAGGTGCTGAGCGTCATCAGCCGATCGGCCGGCGACCTCGCGCCGGTATTCGACGCCTTGCTGAGCAGGGCAATGCAACTCTGCGCCGCCAGTTTCGGCGTGCTCAACACCTACGATGGAGCGCACTTCCACACAGCGGCCACTTACGGCCTGCCGCCCGCCTACGATGAGCACCGGCGCCAGATGCCACTCAGCTATGGTCCGGCCACCGCGCCCGCGCGCCTCTTGAAGGGTGAAGCGTTCGTCGAAATCGCCGACCTGCTCGAGTCGGACGCCTATCGCAGCGGAGAACCGAACCGTCGGGCGCTGGTCGATCTCGGCGGCGCGCGCTGCGTGCTCGCGGTGCCGCTGCTGAAAGACCAGCGAGTGGTCGGCAACGTCATGATCTTCCGGCAGGAGAACCGGCGCTTTTCCGAAAAGCAGATCGCGCTCCTGCAGCAATTTGCTGCCCAGGCGGTCGTTGCGATCGAGAACACGCGGTTGCTCCGAGAATTGCGCCAACGCACCGAGGATTTGACCGAAGCGCTGCAACAGCAAACTGCGACTGCAGACGTGCTCAAGGTGATCAGCCGCTCGGCTTTCGACCTCGAAACCGTGCTCAGTACGCTGACCGAATCTGCCGCGCGCCTTTGCGGTGCCGACATGGCGGCAATCACGCGGCAGGTATCCGACGGGGCTTATTATCATGCCACCCGACACAATTTCTCGCCGGAATGGGAACGCGTATCAAAAACCCTTCGCCTCGGCCCGGGCAGGGGCAGCGTGGTCGGACGTGTGCTGCTGACCGGCAAGGCCGTGCAAATTCCCGACGTGCTGGCCGACCCGGAATACGCCTTTCCCGAACAACAGAGGGTGGCCGGGTATCGTACACTTCTCGGCGTGCCGTTGCTCCGCTCCGGCCAGCCGACTGGCGTGCTCTTTCTTGGCCACAAGACCGTCCGGCCCTTCAGTGACCGGCAGATCGAACTGGTGCAGACCTTCGCCGACCAGGCCGTCATCGCGATCGAGAATGTACGCCTCTTCGACGAGGTGCAGGCCCGCACCAAAGAACTTGCCGCCTCGCTCGATGACCTCCGTACCGCGCAGGACCGACTGATCCAGACCGAGAAACTCGCCTCGCTCGGCCAGCTCACCGCCGGCATCGCGCACGAGATCAAGAACCCGCTCAACTTCGTCAATAACTTTGCCGAACTGTCATCGGAGTTGACGAACGAACTCAACGATATTCTGAAGGCAGCCAGCCTCGCCGACAAAATCCGCGACGAAGTCGATGAATTGACGGGCATGTTGAAGGACAATCTGCAAAAGATCGTGCAGCACGGCAAGCGCGCAGACTCCATCGTCAAGAACATGCTGCTGCATTCGCGCGAAGGCAGCGGCGAGCATCGACTGAGCGACATCAACGCCCTGGTCGAGGAGAGCCTCAACCTCGCCTATCATGGCGCGCGCGCCGAGAAGCCGCAGTTCGACGTCACGATGAAACGCGAGCTCGATCCGGCGGCCGGGCAAGCCGACGTGTTTCCGCAGGAGATCACGCGGGTGCTGCTAAACCTGATCTCGAACGGGTTTTATGCGGTGACCAGGCGCAAGATGGACAATGGCTCTGGCGACTACGAGCCGATCGTGACCGCCACCACGCACGATCGCGGCGACCACATCGAGATCCGCATCCGCGACAACGGCATCGGCATCCCCGACGAGGTGAAGGCGAAGATGTTCAATCCGTTCTTCACCACCAAGCCGGCTGGCGAAGGCACCGGCCTCGGCCTGTCGATGAGCCACGACATCGTGGTGAAGCAGCATGGCGGCACCATCGACGTCGCGACGGAGCCGGGAAGTTCACGGAGTTCACGATCCTGCTGCCGCGCAAGAGCAGCTTCCCGGATACCGGCAAAGGGTAGCGGCGATCGGAAGGGGCCTTCATGACTCTGGCGCGGTTCATTCGGCGACAATTGCTCTCGCTGTCCGGCGTCGGCCTCATGCTGGGCGCCCTGTTCTTCGCAGGCGCGCTGACGCCGACGCTGGTGCCGCGGAGCTATCTCACGCAAGGCGCCCTCGCCGGCGGCTGCTTTGCGATCGGCTACCTCGCCGGCAATCTCTGGCGCTGGCTGTGGCACTATCTCGAGCTGCCCGAACCTTCGCCGCGCCTGCGGTCAGGCGCCAATGCACTGGTCGCGACGGGCTGCCTGATCGTCGTCGTCATCTATCTGTGGCGCGCCGCCGAATGGCAGAATTCGATCCGCACCGTGATGAAGATGCCGCCGGTCGAGACCGCGCATCCGCTCAAGGTCTGCGCTGTCGCCCTGATCACGTTCGTGGTGCTGCTGGTGCTGGGGCGGCTGTTCGCGCTTGTCGCGCGCGTCCTCGCTGCGCGCACGGAGCGCGTCATCCCCCGGAAGGTCGCCAACGTCATCGGCGTGCTCGTCGCAGGCCTGCTGTTCTGGTCGATCGCCAACAATGTCCTGATCCGCGTGGCGTTCAACGCGCTCGATTCATCCTTCCGTGAATTCGACGCCTTGTTCGAGCCCGAGCGGCCGCAGCCGACCGATCCCAATCGAACAGGAGGTGCGGCATCACTGGTGAAATGGAAAGAGCTCGGACGCACGGGGCGACGCTTCATCGCTTCGGGCCCGCGCGCTGCCGAGATCAGCGCCGCCACGGGACAGGCCGCGCAGGAGCCCGTGCGGGTTTATGTCGGCCTCGGCGGCGCCGGCACGGCGCAAGCCCGCGCAAGGCTTGCGCTCGACGAGCTCAAGCGGCAGCACGGTTTTGACCGTGCCGTTCTCGTCGTCATCACGCCGACCGGCACCGGCTGGATCGATCCGTCGGCGATGGACACGGTCGAATATCTCCACCATGGCAACGTCGCCAGCGTCGCCATGCAGTACTCCTACCTCAACAGCCCGCTGTCGCTGTTGTTTCAGCCCGAATACGGCGCGGAGGCTGCTCGCGCTCTGTTCGCGGAAATCTACGGCTACTGGACGACGCTGCCGACAGACAAGCGGCCGAAGCTGTATCTGCACGGGCTCAGCCTCGGCGCCCTGAACTCGGAGAAATCCGCCGAGCTGTTCGAGACGATCGGCGATCCCATCGCCGGTGCGCTGTGGAGCGGACCGCCGTTCGAGAGCCGCATCTGGCGCTCGATCACGGCGAACCGCAATCCGGGCTCGCCGGCCTGGCTGCCCGAATTCCGCGACGGCCGCTTCGTGCGCTTCATGAATCAGAATGGACCGACGGTGCCGCCGGATGCACCATGGGGTCCGATGCGCGTCGTCTATCTGCAATATGCCAGCGACGCGATCACGTTCTTCGCCTACCGCGATGCCTTTCAGGCCCCGGCCTGGATGAGCGCACCGCGCGGGCCGGACGTCTCACCGGAGCTGCGATGGTATCCGATCGTGACGATGCTGCAGCTTGCCCTCGATATGGCGGTCGCGACCAATACGCCGATGGGCTTTGGCCACGTCTACGCGCCAGAGCATTACGTCGATGCCTGGGTCGCGGTCACGGATGTCCATGATTGGTCCCCCGATGCGCTGGCACGGCTCAAGAGCCATCTTGCGGCAAGAGCACGGCAGCCTACCGCGGGCGGTTCGGACGAAGACCCCTATGCCGATCGCGGCGGCTAACGCATGATCCGGAAAAGTGCGAAGCGGTTTTCCGAAAGATCATGCGCAAACAACAACCTAAAGCGCGATGACGATTCATCCTGATCTCATCGCGCTTTAGGTCCCTACTCCGCCATCTCCACATGCTTGGTAACGGAGGGACCGGCGAGCGGCCGCTCCTCCATCATGATCAGGCAGAACGCGGCGCCGGCCATCAGCGCGGTGGCGGCGCCGAAGACGTAGCGGAACGCGTGCCGCATGTCCTCGGTGGGAATCACGACGCCGGCAGCGGCGTGGTGCTCGCCGGCGAGCGGAATGTCGGCACCGAGCGCGATCAGCAGGATCGCGGCGAAGGCTGCGACCGTGAACGAGGACATCAGCGAGCGGAAGAAGTTCAGCGCGCCGGTGATGGTGCCGACCTGCGGACGGGCGACGGAATTCTGCAGCGAGACCACGCAGACCGGGAAGGTCGTGCCGAGGCCGAGCGCAAACGCGGCCATGAATGTCAGTAATGCCCAGAGCGGCAATGTCGTGAGTGTGAGGCCAAGGCCGCACAGCGCAGCCCAGGACGTGCCGATGATGGCGACGCGCTTATAGTGCTTGGCGCGCGCCATGGTGCGGCCGGCGATCGCCGCGCCGCAGGTCGAGACGGCCGCGAGCGGGATCAGCGCAAGGCCCGCTTCGCTGGCGCTGAGGTGATAGACCGACTCGTAATAGAGCGGCAGCTGGACCGTGAGGCCGGTGATCGCACCGAGCGCGCAGCCACCGGCCGCCAACCCGTAAGGCGCGACCGATCCGCCGAGCAGCGGCAAAGGCAGGAACGGCTCGTCGGCGCGACGCGCGTGCCAGACGAAGGTGACGGCGAGCGCGACCGCACCGCCGACCATCGCAAGCACGGTCGGCGACAGCCAGGGAAAGCGCGTGCCGCCCCAGGTCAGCACCAGCATGAAGACAACCGCGGAGGCCATCAGCAGCACGCCGCCAAGCCAGTCGACCTCGCGCTTGCGGTGGAATACCGGGATCTTCTTCATCTTCGGCAGCAGCAGCGCGAGGGCGGCGGCCGTGAGCGGCAGATTGATCCAGAAAATCATCGACCAGTGCAGATGTTCGGCGAACACACCGCCGATCACCGGGCCCAAAATGCCGCCGACCATCCATACGCTGGAGAAATAGGCCTGGTATTGGCCGCGCTCGCGCGGGCTCACGACGTCGGAGATTACGGTCTGCACGACCGGCATGATGCCGCCGCCGCCGAGCCCCTGCAGGCCGCGCGCCAGGATCAGCATCGGCATGTTCGGTGCGATCGCGCAGAGGATCGAGCCTGCGACGAACAGGCTGAGCGAGGTGATGATCATGGCCTTGCGGCCGTAGATGTCGCTCAAGGTGCCGAACACCGGCGCAACGGCGGTCGAGGCGAGCAAATAGGCGGTAATGACCCAGGACAGGTTCGAGACGTCCTGGAACTGGCGCCCGATGGTGGGCAGCGCGGTCGCGACGATGGTCTGATCGAGGGCGGCCAGGAACATCGTCAACATCAGGCTGATGACGATGGTGCGGACCTCGTCCGAGGTCAGCGCCGCGGGCGGCGAGATGGACGGCGCGTCATCGACGCTGATGACCTCGCTCGGAAGGCGGGAGAGCTCTTCGGCGATATCGTCGGGCAACGCCTGGATGTCGGCAGAACTGCTCTGCCGGTCGAACTTGTTCATCTCGATCGGACGTGGTGTGGCGGCACAACGCCGCGAAGGATTCGTTCTATGCAAGCAATGTAGAGAGCAAAATCCTTCCCAGGCAGGCACCGCGGCGCATGGGTGCATCCCGCACGGGGGCCATCCCGAACATGTGATCCCGCGCGCGGCGGATCAGTCCTTCGGGCGTCGCTTCAGGCGTGCCCGTTTCGGCAGCACGGCCGGCCATTGCACGATGTGGTCCTCGAGCTCCTCGTCCGGGATGTCCTCTTCGCTGCCCTCGACCCGGCCGCGCACGGAGACGCCGGCCTCATGCACGGTGTTGGGATCGCCGGAAACCAAAGGATGCCACCAATAGAGGTCGCGCCCTTCCGCGACGAGCTTGTAGCCGCAGCTCGGTGGCAGCCAATTCAGGGTACGGACATTGGCCGGGGTCAGGCGGACGCAGTCGGGAACCTTGGCGGATCGATTCGGGTAGTCCTTGCAGGCGCAGGTGCCGGCATCGAGCAGCTTGCAGCCGACATGGGTGAAATAGATCTGGCCGGTGTCCTCGTCCTCGAGCTTGTTCAGGCAGCAGCGGCCGCAGCCGTCGCACAGACTTTCCCATTCCTCCCCAGACATCTCTTCCAACGTCTTGGTTTTCCAGAAGAATCGTTCCTGGCCGGAAGGTCGTTTGGGAGCTGCGGTCATGCGCCTCAACAAGGTTCGAAAGAGCTACGGCTAACGCCATCTAGGGCGTGCAGCCAGGGTGCTGCAAGCAAGCCCCTCTCAAGGCCCGTAATGAACCGGGGTCAATTAGGCCTGTTGTTCAAAATAGCGAGCCTGACCATTGGTTTATAGGCCATGCTCGGCTAGAAGGAACAACAAGTCCCTCGGACGCTTGCCGGGCGCCTTGGGTTTGCCGCAACATTCCCTCAAGACGTCTCGGCGCCGCCCCGGCCGGGTGCTTGAACGCTATCGTACCGAGCCTCAAGGGTTCTAGGTGGTCCAGAACACACCATCCAACTGGAAGAGCAAGGTCCGGAATTTCTTCCTGGACCTCGATGCGCGCATCGACTCCTCGCTGTTCTCCTCGGCCAAGGGCATCCGCGAGCTCTATGAGCGCTACTCGACCTTCATGGACCGCTTCTATGTCGGGCGGTGGAAGCGCTGGGTGTTCATCGAGCCGCTATCGGAGGCCGCGACCCTCGGGCTCGGCGGGCTCGTGCTGCTGCTCACGCTCGCCATCCCCGCCTTCCGCGAGACCGCGGACGAGGATTGGCTGAAGAAGTCCGACCTCGCCGTGTCGTTCCTCGACCGGTACGGCAACCCGATCGGCAGCCGCGGCATCAAGCACAATGATTCGATCCCGCTGGAAGATTTTCCGGACGTGCTGATCAAGGCGACGCTCGCAACCGAGGACCGCCGCTTCTACGACCATTTCGGCATCGACATCGCCGGCACCGCCCGCGCGCTCGTCACCAACGCCCAGGCCGGCGGCGTCCGCCAGGGCGGCTCCTCGATCACGCAGCAGCTCGCCAAGAACCTGTTCCTGAGCAACGAGCGCACCATCGAGCGCAAGATCAACGAAGCCTTCCTCGCGGTCTGGCTGGAATGGCGCCTGACCAAGAACGAGATCCTCAAGCTGTATCTCGACCGCGCCTATATGGGCGGCGGCACGTTCGGCGTCGACGGCGCCGCGCACTTCTATTTCAACAAGTCGGCGCGCGACGTGACGCTGGCGGAGGCTGCGATGCTCGCCGGCCTGTTCAAGGCGCCGACGAAATACGCGCCGCACATCAACCTGCCGGCCGCCCGCGCCCGCGCCAACGTCGTGCTCGACAACCTCGTCGATGCCGGCTTCATGACCGAGGGCCAGGTGTTCGGCGCCCGCCGCAACCCCGCCTTCGCCGTCGACCGCCGCGACGAGGCTTCGCCGAACTACTATCTCGACTACGCCTTCGACGAGATGCGCAAGCTGGTCGATACGTTCCCGAAGTCCTACACCGAGCGCGTCTTCGTCGTTCGCCTCGCGATCGACGCCAACGTGCAGAAGGCCGCGGAAGACGCGATCGAGAACCAGCTGCGCCAGTTCGGCCGCGACTATCACGCGACGCAAGCCGCAACCGTCGTCGCCGATCTCGACGGCGGCATCCGCGCCATGGTCGGCGGCCGCGATTATGGCGCGAGCCAGTTCAACCGCGCTACCGACGCCTATCGCCAGCCGGGCTCCTCGTTCAAACCCTACGTCTACACCACCGCGCTGCTGAACGGCTTCACGCCGAACTCGATCGTGGTCGACGGCCCGGTCTGCATCGGCAATTGGTGCCCGCAGAACTACGGCCATTCCTATTCAGGTTCAGTGACGCTGACGCAGGCGATCACGCGCTCGATCAACGTCGTGCCGGTGAAGCTGTCGATCGCGATCGGCCAGAAGGAACAGCCGAAGGCGCCGAACCCGGCCAAGATCGGCCGCGCCAAGATCGTCGAGGTCGCGCGCCGGTTCGGCCTCAAGGCGCCGCTGCCCGACACGCCGTCGCTGCCGATCGGCTCGGACGAAGTCACCGTGCTCGAGCACGCCGTCGCCTACGCGACCTTCCCGAACCGCGGCAAGTCGGTGACGCCGCATTCGGTGCTGGAGGTGCGCACCGGCGCCGGCGACCTCGTCTGGCGCTGGGACCGCGACGGGCCGAAGCCGAAGCAGGCTATTCCGCCGAACATCGCCGCTGACATGGCCGGCATGATGAGCCACGTGGTGAGCGAAGGCACCGCGCGCCGCGCCGCGCTCGACGGCATTCCGACCGCCGGCAAGACCGGCACGACCAATGCGTATCGCGACGCCTGGTTCGTCGGCTACACCGGCAATTTCACCTGCGCGGTCTGGTACGGCAATGACGACTACTCGCCGACCAACCGCATGACCGGCGGCTCGCTGCCGGCGCAGACCTGGCACGACATCATGGTCGCGGCGCATCAGGGCGTCGAGGTCCGGGAGATTCCCGGCATCGGCATGGGCCAGAAGCTGCCGCCGCAGCCGAAGGATGCGAACGCGCAGGCCAGCGCGGCGCCGAAAGTGCTGGAGACCAAGCCCGGTCCGCCGCCGGTGCTGACCAAGCGCGGCGCCGACATCCTTGTGCGCGTCGAGAAGCTGCTCGACGACGCCGCCAAGACCGCGAACAAATCGGCGGCCGACGACAGCAAGCAGGCCAGGCCGTCGCCGTCGACGAGCGCGCTCGCCTTCCCGCAGAACTATGCGGAAGAGAATGCGAACGCATCTGGCCCGCGCAAGAACTGATCGACGTCCGTGCGGCTGATCCTGATCACATTGACGGCGCTTCTGCTCGCAACCGTGGTGGGCCTGGGCGCGACCTGGATGACGACGACGCGCGGCACCGAGATCGGCGCGCTGACGATCGGCCCGTGGACCGCGCGCCCGCGCACCGGCACCGCCGACGTCGATCCCTATTCGCGCGCCACCATCGTGCGCAACGGCGAGCTGCCGATCGGCACCGGTGACGGCGTCGCCTTCACCGCGACCGCGGACGACAAGAAGAAGGCGCTCGACGGCCGCTGCGACGTCGTCGTCTCCGGCGTGACGCCGCCGGCGCGGTTCTGGACGCTGACGCTCTATGATCGCAAGGGCCACCTCGTCGCCAACTCGCTCCAGCGCTACGGCTTCACCAGCCAGGAGATCGTGCGGTCGTCCGACGGCTCGTTCGAGATCCGCATCGCCTCGCGCTCGCGCGCCGGCAACTGGCTGCCGACCGGCGGCATTGAGCGCTACGCATTGATGCTGCGCCTCTACGACACGCCGGTCGGCGTTGCCACCCGCACCCAGCGCGATGCGCCGATGCCCACCATCAAGACGGTGGGCTGCTCATGATCCGCCTCTTGTTCACGATCGTCGCGGGCGTGGTGCTGGGCCTCGTGGTCCATCTCGTCAGCGTGCTGGCGCTGCCGCGGATCGCGACGCAGGACGCCTATTCGCGGCTGACGCCGATGACCAAGCTCAACGGCGTCACCCAGCTTCCCCTCGCCGATCCGCAGACCTCGCCGATGCCGTTCATGGACCCGGCGTTTGCGATCGCGATCTGCCGCTATGACCTCGCGGGCGGCCCGCTCAAGCTGACGGTGCCGGTGAGCCAGGCCTATACGTCGGTGTCGTTCTACACCCGCAACGAGATCGCCTATTACGCCATCAACGACCGCTCGGCGGGCAAGAAGGTGATCGAGCTCGACCTGATGACCGAAGCGCAGCACAACGAGCTGCCCGAGGACGAAGAGGTCACCGCCGCCGACCGCCTGATCATCGACTCTCCCAGCACCACCGGCCTGATCGTGATGAAGGCGCTCGCCGCCGAGCCCGGCCTGATGCCGCAGGCGCAGGCCTCGCTCCAGACCGCAACCTGCGCGCCGCAGACCGAGCCGCCGGCCAAGGCCGAGGCGCCGCGCGGACGGCGCTGACGCGCGGCTGTTTCGGCCAGCTCAAAACAGAGTCCAAAAACAACCCCATGCACAGTAGAAGGCCGCTTTCCGGCCCATGCCCTGTGCTTGCGGCGAAGCCGTTGACGTTTCGGTGCAAAACATCGGTTCGGCGCAACAGCTGAGGAACAGTCGCCTGCCTCCGCAGTTTCCTCAACTGGAGGAAACACCGATGAAAACAGCAACCCTTGCTTTAGCGATGGTCCTGGCCTGCTCGACCGGCTATGCCTCGGCCCACAGCGCCAAACGCCATCATCATCACGGCTGGTTCAACTCAATGAACATGATGCACGGTCCCGGAAGGACGGCTGCACGTACCGACCCGAACGGGACGGCGGGCGGGCCGACGAGCGTCAGCGGCACCGGCTCGTCGAAGTTCGGAGGACAGATCCCGGGAGCCAGTGGCGCAGCCCGACAGTAAGTCCGCTGAGCTGACGCCTCAAAACTGAAAGGGCAGCGCCTTTCGGTGAGTTTGACACGTCGGGCAAAACACGGGCATAATGGCATCATCGAGAGTTCGTCACACCCGCACGGAGCAATCCGCTGCGGGTGTTTTCATTTGGGAGCACGGAGCGATCTCCAGGACGTAACGTCCCGAGCTTGCTCGTCGACGTCGCCCCCGCCCCGGAGGCGCGGACGCCGCCGGATGCGATAAACGGATGCCGGCGGAAGATTGAGCGCGGTCCGGCCGACCAGGCTCGCCTTCAGCCCGAGACGGTCAAGAATGGGCCGCGGCACCGGGCAGCGAGGTCCGTAGGTGAACTGATAGAGCGTGCTGCCCTCCTGCATGTGGCGGAAGACTCCCGTCAGGATCGCGATCACCTTGCGCGGCGACATCGACAGAAGCGGTAGGCCGCTGACGGCGGCAGAGGCCGGTGCCACGAACGGCTCGTATTGGGCGAGCTGGCGCGCATCCATCCAGAGCACACGCGCTCTTGGGAAGCGCTCCTGCAACAGGCGGACGAAATCCGAACCATATTCGATCAGCAGCAGGTCGCGCTCCGCGACGCCGCGCCGGAGCAGCGCCTTGGTGAAGATACCGGTGCCAGGCCCCAGCTCGATCACCGGCCCGGTCCCCGGCATGATCTCCTGCGTCATCAGGCGCGCCAGTGACTGGCCTGATGGCGCGATGGCGGAGACCTGCCAGGGATTGGACAGGTACGAGCGGAAGAACTGGAAGAAGTCTGCAACTGCGGTAGCGTTCATTGCGATCCTCTGTTTCCCGCTCGCAAGGAGCAGACGGGCCTGTCGAGAAAAGGGCTGGTGCGACTAAGATGCGATGTTGTGTTCTCTCGCCTCGCCCTGAGCAGCGTTGGAGAGGGATTCCCACGCTTCCCACGTCGCGAGGCGATCGGCATAGGCAGAGCGGGCGCGCGGCAGACCTTCGGTGCCGACGAAGAACCGCAATGGCGGATTCTCGGCGTCGACGATCTTCAGGATCGCATCGGCCGTCGCCTCCGGTTCGCCAAAAGCAAGCTTGGCGCCGGCGGCAAATACCTCCGCCCGCGTGTTGCTGTAGGCATTGATGACGGGCGAAATCCTGAGCGAGGCCGTGCTGGCGAACCCCGTCGCATAGGCGCCAGGCTCGAGCAGCGTGACTTTCAACCCGAGGTCCTTGACCTCCTGGGCCAGACTTTCATGGAGAGCTTCGATGGCGAATTTCGAGGCGTTGTAGAACCCGGTGATGGGCCCGGCGACGATGCCCGCAACACTCGACACGCCAATGATGTGGCCGCCGCCCTGCCGTCGCAGCAAGGGAAGCGCGGCCTGGATGACGCGCAGCGTGCCGAAGAAATTCGTGTCGAACTCGGCGCGGACATCGGCCTCGAGCGCCTCTTCGATCGCCCCGACCAGCGCGTAGCCTGCGTTGTTGAGCACGACGTCCAGCCGTCCGAAATGCGCGTGAGCCCGGCTCACGGCATTCTGCACCGCGTGGGCATTGGTCACGTCCAGGGCCATCGGCAGCACGGCATCGCCGTAAGCTTCCGAGAGATCAGCCACGTCAGCCAGGATGCGGGCGGTGGCAGCCACCTTGTCGCCGCGCTTGAGCGCAGCCTCCGCCCAGATGCGACCAAAGCCGCGGGATGCCCCGGTGATGAACCAGACTTTGCCAGACATGCGATATCCTCGATGGATTGAGTTGGACTTACTCGGCAAGTCCTATCCTCGCTGGCCTCGATCGACAGTGACGAGGTGCGCCAACGAAGTTGCCGCAGGCGCCAAAAAGGGCGCAGCAACCGTCAGTGAATCTTGTTGCCATGCAGCTCGCGCCAGCGGCTCGGCGTCACGCCTTCCCAGTAGCGGAAAGCGCGATAGAAGGAGCTTGCGTCCTGATAGCCCAGGAGGCATGCGACCTCGTCGATGTCGGCGGTGGGATCCGACAGGAGTTGCCGCCCGAGCTCCTGACGCGCCTCGACGAGAAGCTCGCGGAAGCTCGCACCTTCGTCGGTGATGCGGCGCTGAAGGGTTCGCTCGCTCAAGCCGAGATCGCGCGCCACGTCGGACAATTCGGGCCGCCCGCTCGCAAGGCTCCGCTTCAGGACGACCTTGACCTGCTCCCTGACGGAGCTGCGCGCTTCCAGCTCGCCCAGGGCGGACGCCAATGCCGGCGTCAGGATTTCGAGGAGTTCCTTGTTGTGCCCGGGAAACGGACGATCGAGGTCTGCGGATTTCAGGACCAGCAGGTTTCGTGCCGCGCCATAGCGGATCTGGCATTCGAAATATTTCTGGTGGACGTCGCTCTTGGGACGAGGACGAACCAGCTCCACCCGCTTCGGCGTCAGGTGCTGTCCGGTCCCACGACGTCCGAGCTCGACCAGCGAGGCAAAGGTCACGTCGGTCGAAATCGCGGGCTCCGGATCAGTTGCATACGGCCACTCCACCGCGACAACGCACTCGTCCTCGCCTTCCCTGACCTGCAGCTGCTCGGGCGAGCACAGCCGCTTGAAGCGCGCAATGCGGAGCAATCCGTCGCGATAATCCCTCGCATAGAACGCAGCGAGGCTCGACGGCGGATGCACCGCCGTCTCGACGCTCTGGACCAGCATCAAGCCGAGCCCCGGCTCCGGCTTCAGCTCCTCCAGCGCTCTCCAGAGCGCAAAATATTGCACTGTGGTGACCTGCCCCTGCTCGTTCAGGTGCAAGGTCGCCGGCAGTTTCGCCTGCCGCAACAGCACGGCCGGCGGCACGCCGATATGTTCAACGGCCTGCCAAAAGGCTCGGGGGACCTTGCATCTGTCTGCCGCTGTACCACTCATGAACAATCCTAGCGCATCTGGCTCATGATCACGCGGTCGAACAGGCGGTCGCCGAACCATTCGCGAATCTTGATCATGGGCAAGGCATATTTACCCGCAACGTAGCGGGTGCGCGGCTTTGGCTCCTTCACGGCCCTGGACACGACGCCGGCGATGACGCTTGGATTGGTGCCGCGTCCCTGTCCATAAGCCGCACGGGTCGATTTCGCGACGGCCTGCGTCAGCTTGGCGTAAGGACCTCCACCCGATCGTTTGAGCAGGCCATTGGCAACCACATCGCCAAATCCCGTCTCGATCAGGCCGGGCTCGACGACGACGACCTTGATGCCGAACGGAGCCAGTTCAAGTCGCAGGCAATCGGACCAGCCTTCCAGCGCATGCTTGGTCGCATGGTACCAGGCACCCAGGAGGGTGTAGATCTTGCCGCCCATCGAGGTGATGTTGACGATCGTGCCTGCGCGCTTTTCGCGCATCTTCGGCAAGAGAAGCTGCGTCAGGCGAGCGGCGCCGAACAGGTTCACCTCGAACTGGTAACGCGCTTCGTCGATGCCGACCTCCTCGACGGGACCGTAGAGGCCGAAGCCGGCGTTGTTGACGAGCACATCGACGCCATCCACCTCGCGCAGGATGGCATCGACCGTCGCCTGGATGTCGGACTCGCTCGAAATGTCCATTCTCAGGGACCTCGCCCCGAGCTCGACGAGATCATCCATCTTGTCGACGTGCCGCGCGGCGACGAAGACCTGGAATCCGTCCTTGATAAGACGCCTTGCGATTTCCTTGCCCATGCCGGAGGACGCTCCGGTGACGAGCGCCGTTCTCTTCGACTTGTCGAACATTTCAACCTCTCTTCGTTCCTGTCTTATCCTGCGGCCTCCGTGGCAGGAATTGACTGACCAAGCGCGCCAATAGACTTGCATAACACGCCAATCCTGACGACCGATTTGGGCCGCTGTATTCCCAAGAAAAAGCGCGGTACCAGCGACCGCGCTTTGGCAAGACAGTTCGGGCCTGGCGGAAATCCGTTCAGCCGCGAGCGCGGTGGAATGTGCGGGTTTGTCCCATCGCGGGCAGCCCGAGATAGCCTCGGAGGTGCATCTTGCCGTCCTTGACGGTGGCCTTGCAGTTGTAGGTGCGGCCGGACGAGGCGTCATAGATCGTGCCGCCGCCCCACTCGCCATCCTCCCAGCGCAAGCCGGCGATGAAGACAATGTTCTTCAGCGACCGCGCACGCAGCGCGGGATCGGGGTTCTTGGCGTCCTTCTTGAAGGTCACGTTGTCCGCCTCCACGATCTCGTTGCCGTAGAGCATGCGCGCCTGGAATTCCGTTCCGCTCCTGAACATGTCGAGCTTCACCGTGCCGTCGTCCGCCTCCCATGTCCCGACGATCGCATCGGGGACTGGCACCTCGCCGTGCGCCATCGAAATCTGTCCGATGTTCACGGCTGCCATCAGCAGGAAGATGGCGGATCGACGGGAGTGAAGCGACGTTTGCATGGTGCGTTCCTTGGTTTGCGGTTGGGCGAGCGATCGAAGCGCTCGCAGGTCTCGCAAATGTCTCTAGATTTCGGGAACAGCGTTTGCAGCGGCAGAAGGCGCCAGCGGAATTGCGCCGCGCGCCAATCGATGCCGGCGCGAATTTGGATGGTCGGGCAAAACAGCCACACATGGCCATTATCGAAGGTCGGGCCAATCGACGGGTCCCCTTCGGATATTGACGGCTTCATCGCCAGCTGCCAGTTTCATGATCGGTAGTGTCCGCAAGGACTATTCAAGGGAATGCGGTGCGTCCGTCTCGACGGACAATTCCGCGGCTGCCCCCGCAACTGTAGGCGGATAGCCGACGACCAAACGAACCACTGGAGCCCCGTTCGGGCCTCTGGGAAGGCGGTCGAAGGCGATGACCCGCGAGCCAGGAAACCTGCTGCCAGCCATGAGTCACGCGCGAACGCATTGGGCGGGGTGCCCCGATGTCGGACAAGTAGCCGCTGCATCTGCCGCCTGGGGCGAAGGTAGATGACTAAGGCAACCGCGGTGACAGTTTATTTGCGTCGCCGCAGAGCGTTGTCGTGCAAACTCTTCATTCTCGTGCCGGCGTTGCGCCAGGCTATTCACGTGTTTTCCTGATCTCCCTGCTCTCTTCCGTGTCGCTGTCGGCGGCTGCGATCGCGCAGAGCGTGGACCGTGACAAGCCGCCCGTGGAGATCGGTCCAGTGACTGTCTCCCCGTCCACACCGAGGACGGCGCCTGCAATCAGCCCGGGCAACCAAAAGCCTCGGACCGCCCGCCGGGCCACGGGGCGAAGACCGACAGCACCGATCGCTGCAAGGCCCACCAACCCGCCCGCCGGCGACACGACACCGTTGAACACCGCCGCCGTCGCCGGGGTCTCCTCTCGCCTCGGCATTTCGGCCCGGGAGACGCCGGCGACCGTCGAGGTCATCAGCCAGCAGACCATGCAGGACCTGGGCATCCGGACCACCACCGACGTCGCAAAGGCGGCAGTCGGCGTGACTGGCGGCGATGCGCCCGGGGCACCAGCGATCTTCTCGATGCGCGGCTTTTCCGGCGATCAGCTCAACACCCTCTACAACGGCATTCCGATCGGGCCGTCGACCATGACCGGCCGTCCCATGGATGTCGCGGGCCTGCAGCAGGTCGAGATCATCAAGGGACCGGACTCGCTGGTGGCAGGTCTTGGCGCAACCGGCGGCGCCGTCAACTACGTGACCAAAGCGCCGCATACCGGTCCGATCGTCAACGAAGCCTTCACCTCCTACGATTCCTTCAACGGCTATCGCGCCGGTTATGGTTCGGGCGGCTCTACGCTGATCGATGGCCTCGACTACCGCTTCGACATCAGCCATTTCAACGACAAGAGCTTCATCGAGGACAGCTACTCCAGGCTCAGCAATGTCTCGGGCCAGCTGAATTATCGCGTCAACGATAGCCTGAAGGTCTGGGGCGCAGCCGAATACAGGCAGGACAAGGACCGCTTCTACTGGGGCACGCCGATCGTACCGGCGAACGGGCCGGGCATCGTGCCGACGAATGGCATCGTCTCGGGGGTCTGGAGCAACTATTACCTCGGCGGCGGCACGCCAGTCCCGCCGACGATCGACGCGCGTACGCTGACCACGAGTTACAACGTGCTCGACAATCACAGCGGCGCCAGTGAGCTCTGGCTGCGCAGCGGCTTCCAATGGGACATCACCAACAGCATCTCGCTGCGCAGCCAAGTCTACGGCTATGACGCGCACCGGCACTGGTTCAACAACGAGATCTCGTCGTTCGACCAGACTGTCGGCAACTTCGCCGGCGCGCAGAGCATCTATCGCGAGCGCCTGGCGCTGGATCACGCGCAGCGGCTCTACGGCAACATCACCGACCTCACCGTCAATTCCAGCATTGGCGGAATGGACAACCGCTTCGTCGCGACCGTGGCGGCGAGCAACAACCAGTTCAACGTCTCGCAGGACACGCTGTTCTTCAACGACTACGTCGACCTGCTCAATCCCGACCGCGGGCCCTACGGCCCTCGCAGCGACGAGAAGATCTACACCCGCGTCAACACCGCCTCGTTGTCGTTCGAGGACCGGCTCAAGCTGACCTCGACCTTCGCGTTGATCGGCGGCATCCGGTTCGAGGACATCAAGCTGGACCGGACCCGCTTCTTCCCCGACGGCACGCTGGAGTCCGCGAAGGGGTATCCCTTCTCGACGACGTTCAATCCCGTCACCGGCCGCGTCGGCTACACCTGGGACATCACCCCGGGCGTGATGCTGTACAGCCAATACGCGACCGCGGCAGACCCGACGGTGGCCAACATCTTCATCCTCGCACCGTCCGTGCCGCTCCTGCTGACGACGTCGCGCACCTACGAGACCGGCGTCAAGGTGCTATCGGCCGACAAGCGGGCCGAGGCCACGTTCTCGGCCTTCGACATCCAGCGCAAGAACGTCTACGTCCCGGAGAGCGGCATCGTCTTCAACGTCGCCGGCAAGATCGAATCCAAGGGCATCGAGATTGCGGCGGCGATCAACCCGGCCGCCGGCCTGAAACTGTGGGGCAACGTCGCCTTCGTGCAGTCGCGCTTCATCGATTTCAATTATGTCGATGGCAATGGCGTATTCCAGTCCTATTCAGGCAAGACGCCGCCCAACGTGCCGAACTTCATCGCCAATGCCGGCGCCTCGTACCGGTTCGACACGACGCTGCCGGTCGAGATCGGGGGCCTGATGCGTCACGTCGGCGACCGCTTCAACTTCCAGGACAATCTGCTCGTCATGAATGCCTACACCACGTTCGATGCGTTCGCATTCGTCGACATCCCGAAAGCGTACTTCCCGGGGGTGGACCGGACGCGGATTTCATTCCGGGTCAGGAATTTGACGAACAAGCGCTATGCGGCCTGGGGCGACCCGGGCTACGCCGACGAGATCATCCTCGGCGCGCCGCGTAGCTATGAAGTGGCGGCTTCGTTCCGATGGTGAGGAACGCTGGGGCAGCATCGAGGATGAGAACCGTCAGGATCTCATTGTCGCCGCAGAGCCAACCCGCTCCTAATGGATGATCTGGCCGAGGAACGCCCTCGCCCGCTCCGTCTCGGGCGCACGGAAGAAGGTTTCCGGATCGGCCTCCTCGACGATGGAGCCGCGATCCATGAACACCACGCGGTCGGCGACCTCGCGGGCAAAGCCCATCTCGTGGGTGACGCAGACCATGGTCATGCCGTCCCGCGCGAGCTCCACCATGGTCTCCAGCACCTCCTTGACCATCTCCGGGTCGAGCGCGGAGGTCGGCTCGTCGAACAGCATGATCTTCGGCTGCATGCACAGCGCGCGCGCGATGGCGACGCGCTGCTGCTGGCCGCCGGACAGCTGCCCCGGATATTTGTTCGCCTGATCGTGAATGCGCACCTTGCGCAGGAAGCCGAGCGCACGCTCCTGCGCTTCCGCGCGGGACAGGCCGCGCACCTTCATCGGCGCCAGCATGCAGTTCTCGACCACCGAAAGATGCGGAAACAGGTTGAAGCTCTGGAACACCATCCCCACTTCGCGGCGGACGCTGTTGACGTCGCCCATCCGGTCGGTCAGCTCGACGCCATCGACGACGATGCGGCCGCCGTCATGCTTCTCGATATGATTGATGCAGCGGATCAGCGTCGACTTGCCCGAGCCCGAGGGACCGCAAAGCACGATCTTCTCGCCCGCAGCGACATTCAGGTTGACGTCGCTCAGGGCCGTGAAACTGCCGAACCGCTTCACCAGGTTCTCGACGGTGACGATGGAAGCGGACCGATTGGCCCCGTTCCCGTTCATCTGCTGAAGCATTTGCTCCCTCCGAAGGTTTCGCTTGTCTATCGGCGCATTCCCGCAATCGCATAGCGCTTGCGCAAGGATGCTACGCATTGCGATGCCACAGAGCTGATCGCGAGGTAGACCACCGTGATGACCAGATACATCTCGACCAGACGGCCGTTGAGCTGCGCGAGCTTGGAGGCTGCGCCGAGCAGATCGGTGAGCGACAGCACGTAGACCAGCGAGGTGTCCTGGAACAGGATGATGGTCTGGCTCAGGATGATCGGGCTGGCGACACGCAGCACCTGCGGCAGGATCACACAGCGATAGGTGTCGAAGGTGGACAATGCGAGCGCCTGGCAGGCCTCGAACTGTCCCCGGTTCACCGCCCGCAACCCGACGCGGATGATTTCCGAGTAATAGGCGGCCTCGAACAGACCGAACGTGATGAACGCGGTCCAGGTGGCGCCGATCGGAATCGGGCGGCCGTTACCGGCGAGATGGCCGAGCACGATCGGCACCAGGAAGAAGAACCAGAACAGGACCAGGATCAGCGGGATCGAGCGCATCAAGGCGACATAGCCGCGCACGAGCTTGCCAAGCACGGGCACTTCGAAGTGCTGCACCAGGGCCAAACAGGTGCCGAGGATCAAGCCGACCACGAAAGCCACCGCGGTCAGCGCCAGCGAAAACAGCAATCCCGACCAGAGATACGGCCATGCCTGAGCAACAATGGAGAAATCGAGGCTGTTCATTTCACGACCTCCATCGCATCGGGCAAAGAGCCGACCTGTTCGGCGGCCTGCATCGACGCCGGTTCGACCGCATCCTCTGCGTGCCCCGTGCCCGGAACGCGCACGGCCCTGTCGATCAGCGCCATGCCCTGGTAGGCGATGAGCGCCAGCGCGAGGTAAACAAGCGTCGCAGCGCCGAACGCGGTGAAGGTCTGGAACGTCGCTTCGCTGATCTGCCGGGCCTGTGCCGTCAGCTCCATCAGCCCGATCGTGAGAGCGACGGAGGTGTTCTTGTAGATGCCCATCACCTCGCTGGTCAGGCTCGGGATGATCAGGCGCAGCGCCTGCGGCAGGATGACGTAACGATAGGTCAGATAACCGCCGAGCCCGAGCGCGCTTGCCGCCTCGACCTGTCCCTTCGGCAGCGCCTCGATCCCGGCGCGAACCTGTTCGGCGATCCTGGCCGCGGTGTAGAGGCCGAGGCACACGAGCGCCGGGAAGAACGATCCCCACGGCGGGGGAATCTGCTTGATGGCGTTTCCGAGCGCGGCGGGGAGGATCTCCGGCAGCACGAAGTACCAGAGGAACATCTGCACCAGCACGGGGATGTTGCGGAAGATCTCCACATAGAGCCGCGCCAGGGCCGCGACGATCCGGCTCTGCGCGGTCCGGCCGATGCCGACGATGACGCCGACGGCAAAGGCGATCCACCAGCCGAAGAACGCCAGCGCCAGCGTCCAGCCGAGGCCCGACAGCAGCCAGTCGATATAGCGCTGGCCATCCGCCGTCTGCTCAAAAAGCACTGTGAACATGGCGAACCTCGAAGCTCAGGGTGCGAGCAGTTCTGCGCGATGCGCTCCGCTATTGCCTAGTCGACCGCATCGCTGGGATGTGCGATCCGTTCCATCAGTTCGTCCGTCAGCGGGAACGCGAGGTTCTCGCCTTTGGGCGGGATCGGCTTGGTGAACCATTTGGCATAGGTCTTCTCGAACTGGCCCGACGCCATCTGCTTGGCAAGAACGTCATCGACCAGCGCCTTGAAGCCTGCATCGCCTTTCGTGAACATCAGGCCATAATAGATCTTGGCATAGCCCTCGGGGAGGAAGATCAGCGCGTCGGGTTTCGGAGCGGCGGCCTTGAGGCCGGCGAGCAGGATATCGTCCTCCATGAAGGCGGCCGCGCGGCCGGTGTTCAGCATCAGGAAGGATTCCGCATGGTCCTTTGCCTGGACGATGTTGAAGCCGAGCTGCTCCTTCGCATTGACGCCTTGCGCAAAGCCCACGGCATTGGAGCCCTGGGTGACGACGATGGTCTTGCCCTTCAGATCGCGGGCGGTCTTCAGGCCGCTGTCGGCCTTGACCAGCCAGCGCGGCTGGCTGACGAAAGTGGCGACGGAGAACGAGACCTGCTCCTGGCGCTTCCTGTCATTCGCCGTGCCGCCGCATTCGATATCGACCGTACCACTCTGGATCAGCGGGATGCGGTTGGACGAGTTCACCGGCGCATAATTGACGCCGAGGTTCGGCAGATTGAGCTCCGTCTTGATGCGCTCGACGATGCCGGCGCAGAGGTCCAGCGAAAAGCCGATCGGCTTCTGATCTGGACCGAGATAGGAGAACGGGATGGAGGCCTCGCGGTGGCCGATCGTGATGGCACCGCTCGATTTGATCTTGGCAAGCGTCGGACTGTCGGCTGCGACCGCAGGGCCTGCCAAGGCGGCGATGGCCGCAAGGCCGGACAGAACGCTCAATACACGCGCAAGACTCGTCATGTGCATCTCCCCTCTGAAGAACAGCCTAGGCGGCCCTGGATGACGGCTTCACGCCGCGCCGCTTGATGACATCGATCAGGCGATCGACATCGGCGAAATTGTTGAACATCCCGAACGACACGCGAATGCCGTCACGCTCCGGCGAGACACGGACGCCGTTCTGCTCGAAATGGCCGAGCCATTCGGCGGCAGGCAGCGCGATGACGTAGATGTGCGGCGCGCGATGCTGCCGCGCGCGGGGGCCGACGAGACGAACGCCCAGCGCATCGAGCCCGGCGATGAGATGATCGCCGAGGTCGAGACAATGGTTCTGGATATTCTCGACGCCCAGCGCTTCGATCATGTCGAGCGAGGCACCGAGCGCATGGATCGCCGGAAGATTGAAATTGCCGAGCTCGAAACGGCGCGCGCTCGTGGCGAGATCGAGCCTGTCAGGACGGGCAATCAGATCGGCCGGGACTTCCGCAAGGCTGGCGGCCGCGAGATAAGCCGGCTCCAGCTCGGTCCTGGACTTGTCCCAATAGAGGAGCCCAAGCCCCTGCGGCACGAGCAACCCCTTGTGGCTGCCCGACCCGACGAAGGTCGCGCGCATGGCCTTGGCATCGATCGGCACGACGCCGATCGCCTGCATCACGTCCACGACAAAATAGAGCCCCTTCTCCGCGCAGAGGGCGCCGATGCTTTCGATGTCGAAGCGATGGCCGGCGTGGAAGGTGACTTGCGACATCGAGATCGCCCGCGTGCCGGCATCGATGTAGGGACGAACGCTCTCGGCGTTCACGACCTCCGTCATCGGCACGAACTCGACCGTCACGCCCTTGCGTCGCAGATTGAGGAAGGCATAGGCGTTGTTGGGATGATCGCCATGGATCATCAGGACCTTGTCGCCGGCGCGCAGCGGCAGCGCGTTGGCGGCGATGTTCATGCTTTCCGAGGTGTTCTTGGTGAAGGCGATCTCATCGGCCGACACGCCGAGAAACCGCCCCAGCTTTTCGCGGGTCTGCTCGACACGATCGAGCCACACGCTCTTGGGGCCAGCCGTCTCGAGACCTTCGCGGAGGAACTGATCGATCGCCGCCTTGACCGGTCGCGCCAGCGGCGTCTGGAAGCCGGAGTCGAGATAGGTGATCCGCTCGACCGCCGGAAACTCCTTCCGCACAGCATCAACATCGAAGTGGCCAGACATCCCATTCTCCCGGCCCGGCAGGGCTCGTTCTGCGTTGCACAAATCCTGTTCATCGTTTGGCAGCGCCGACGATATGGGCAACCAGCGGCGCTCTCCAAGTTGATTTTCATATTTCAATAGCTTTTATTCCGAAAAATGATAATTATTTGCATCCGATCAGGAGAAGCAGATGTCGCAAGCCAGCACCGACGGACCGCTCGACCGCGCTTTCGCGATCGTCGGTTACGTCGCCGGTCAGACCAGAGCGGCCTCGGTCGCGGAAATCGCCGGCGCGCTGTCACTGCCGCTGCCGACGGCGCACCGGCTGATCGGCAATCTCGAGCAGCGCGGGCTGCTTCAGAAGGCGCTCGGCACGAAGCGCTACGTGGTCGGCAATCAACTGGTCACGCTGTCCGCCAAGGTCATCGGCGCAGCCTTCCGGACCGCGCGCCGGCATGCCGTGCTCCGCGCGGTCGCGGCCGAAATCGGCGAGCAGTGCGAG
The DNA here is from genome assembly GCF_000473125.1 of Bradyrhizobium genosp. SA-4 str. CB756. Classification (NCBI taxonomy): domain Bacteria; kingdom Pseudomonadati; phylum Pseudomonadota; class Alphaproteobacteria; order Hyphomicrobiales; family Nitrobacteraceae; genus Bradyrhizobium; species Bradyrhizobium genosp. SA-4. Next base: position 4,760,099 of record NZ_KI421499.1, read on the forward strand.
ATCGGCGTCGTGCGGGACAACGTCGTTGCTTACGTCGACAGCGTCCGCGTGTCACAGCCGCAGGGGCTCCAGTTCAATCCGGGCGAAGCGGCGCCGCTCCACTGCACGTCGACCGGCAAGATCTACATGAGCCGGCTGCCTGAGCGGGCGCGTGAGAAGCTGTGCCGCGCACTCGCGCTCACCAAATACACGGAGACAACGATCGTCGATGTCGACAGCCTGATGAAGGTCCTCGACGAGACCCGCAAACGCGGCTGGGCCAAGACCAATGAAGAATATGTGCGCGGAGTCGTCGGCTGCGCCGTGCCGATCCTGTCTCCGGATCGCGAGCTGATCGCCTGCCTCGGCGTCTCCGTTCCCGTGGCACGCGTGAGCTTCGTCGAGCTCGACCGGTTCATCGCCCCACTTCAGAAAGCCGCAGCGCTGCTGTCGGAGACGATCCTTCAGGCCGACGAGGATGGCGCAAGCGACCCATCCTGACGGAGATGCGATTTCTCGCCCGGCAGTGATTGACACAATAATTAGTTTTCACTAATCATAAGCCATGACTAATTATCGCTTGAATTGGCCGCTGAATGGCAATCCCCGCAGGCATGGCCTGGAGCGGGTGGCTCGCGATGGCTAAGGACAGCGCGCAACTCGCCGCTCTTGGCGATCCGACCCGCCGGCAGATATTCGAACTGGTGGGCGCACGGCCTCGCACGGTCGTTGAGATCACGCGAGAGCTCACCGTTTCGCAGTCGGCCGTATCACAGCATCTCAAGGTGCTGCGCGAATCTCGTCTGGTTCGTGCCGAGCCGAAGGGTGCCAGCAACGTTTATCACATCGATCCGGCAGGGCTCGGCCAGATGCGCGCGTGGCTCGACCGGTTCTGGAGCCGCACGCTGGCAGCCTACAAGGAAGCCGTTGAAAAACCATCGGAGGATAAGCAATGAACGCACGCATATCGGCCGCGCCGGTCAAGCATTCTATCGTCGTCGAGGCGCCTATCGAGCGCGCGTTCAAGGTCTTCACCGAAGACTTCGGCAGCTTCAAGCCGCGCGAGCACAATCTGCTCGCCGTTCCCATCGCAGAGACCGTGTTCGAGGCTCGGGTGGGCGGACACGTCTTTGATCGCGGCATTGACGGCAGCGAATGCCGCTGGGCGCGGGTGCTGGCGTTTGAACCGCCCCATCGCGTGCTTCTCAGCTGGGACATCAGCCCGCGCTGGCAAATCGAGACCGATCCCGACAAGACCAGTGAATGGGAGGTGCGGTTCATCGCGGAGACGCCGAGCCGGACCAGACTGGAACTGGAGCACCGCCACCTCGAACGGCATGGCGAAGGTTGGGAAGGCGAGCGCGCAGCCGTCGAGAGCGATCAGGGTTGGCCGCTCTACCTTCGGCGGTTCGCCGAGCGCATCGCCCGCGAGGCCTGACTCTCGCTTGTTCAATGCGACGCGAGCGTCGATGACGGAGATCGGTATGGCGGCCTACTCGTACAGCATTGCAGGCGTGCTTCTGCTTTGCCTCACGTCCATCGTGCTCGCGGTGCATTCGGGATCGTCCAAAGGCCGGGCCGGGGCACTCTCCGGACCTGTCCTGCCCGCGGATGACACCAACCCGCTTTACCGCATCGATCGCGTCCACATGAACGCGGTCGAGGCGTTGACGCCATTCGTCGTCCCCGCCGTGCTGGCGATGATGGTCGGCGTCAGGCCGGCTGTGCTTGCAGCGCTGGTATGGGTCTACGTCGCGATCCGTCAGGCTCACGTTGCAATCTATTTGCGTGGCGGCGACGCCGCCAAAGGCGGCAGCGTCAGAACCATCCTCTATGTTGCAGGAGCGCTCGTGACGATCGCGCTCATCGTCACGACCATGGTGGCAGCCATTCGCTGAGGCACGGTCGAATTCCGCCTCGTCCCCGCACCTTCCCGGATCAGTTCTTCGCGCTCGCGGTCTTGTCGAGCGCGGCGCGCAGGCCGCCGGCGAGCTTGACCGCGTCGTCGTTGGCCCAGAAGTGCATGAAGAAGAGACGCGGCTGCTCGTCCAGCATGTGACTGTGGAGCGCCGTCACGGCGATGCCGTGCGAGCGCAGCGCCGTGATGACGGGGTTGACCTCGTCGCCGGCCAGCACGAAGTCGCCGGTGATCGCCGCCTTACCGCCGCCGGTGGGCTGGAAGTTGATGCCGGTTGCGAGACCCAACGGTGCGGCGGGGCTGAGCTGCATGCCGTCCTCGCTGACTGGATCGCGACGGGGAACATTGAACTGGTAGACGCCGCCATTGGCCTGGCCCTTGACGCCGATGATCTGGTCGAGCTGCGCCGTGTCGAGATCGACGGCGGGCGGAGGAGCCGCTGGAGGCGATAGCGACAGCGGCGTCTTGCTTTCGGCGAGCGCGTCTTTCAGGGCGGCCGCGATCTTGAGGGCATCGCCGTGCCCGGCCACATGCATGTAGAACGTCGCCGGGCTCGCGCCGAGCAGATGGTTATGAACGGCCGTGATCTCGAGCCCGTTTCCGATCATCTTCAGCATCACTGGGTTGATCTCGGATTCGAGCAGCACGAGATCGCCCATCGCCATGACGCCGCCATGCGCAGGCTTGAACGCGACCCAGCCGCCGAGCGCCAGCGCGGGCTTGATGGTCACGCCGTCGAGCGTCACCGCAAGATCGGTGCGCGGGAAGCCGTAGCGATGCACGTCGCCGGTGGCGGCCGCCTTGCGGCCGAGCGCTTCATCGACCTTCTGCCAGTCGACGTCCTGCGCATGAGCCGCCGCGATGAAGCCGGCGGCGATGCCGATCAGCGCCGCGCAGGCGCTGGCGCGCCGTGCCGCATTGGGAAGCCGAGAAGATTTTCCGGATGGGATCGTAAAAAATGACATGCTACGCCCCTGGTGAAGATCAGGACGCGATGCTTGGGCATGTCGCCTCACGGGGAGATCGCACATCCCCGATGCCTTAACGTAGAAACCCGGACCGCCGGGCTGTCAACCGGAGCATCCCGCGAAACCGCCGGATGGGCGTCACGAAGAGTTCACCGCGGGAATGGAACCGAAGCTCTCTTGAAATCCTGCGACCAATTCTCGGGGTGGGGCCGATGCAGACTCCCCGTGAGACCCAGGTCGAAGCTCTGCGCAGCACGCAAATTCGTAGAGCTTGCGCATGAACACCGAACGACACTCCTCTCACCGACCTGCTATCGCCATCCTCTCCCGCGGAGACGCTCCCGCGCGTCGCGACGCCACAGCGCAGAACAGCCGCTTCGTCCGCGTCTTCGAGGCCCTCGCCGCGCTTGGCATACCGACACGCATCGCTACGAGACGGCCGCGAGCTTCCGCGAGGAGTTTCCGCCGCGGCTTCGGACGAGCGGCCCGCGCGTGCTGAAGCAGAACCGCGGCAATGGCGGCCAGGGCGTCTGGAAGGTGGAGGCATTGGCCAATATTGACGGCATGATCCGCTGCTACGTGCCAGGGTCGCAGGTTGCGGGCACCAGAAGATCAAGGCCCTGATCCCGCCGCCGCCGGAGGGGCCGGATTCGCCCGAAGCGCAGCCCGGCCCCGCGCATCATGCACGGGCCCGATGCGCCGCAATTCCAGGCGCTGCGGCGAGCGATGGAGGACGAATGGACGCCGCAGATGATGGCGACGCTCGGCATCGATGAGCCGTCATTGCCGGTGATCTGGGACGCGGACTTTTTGTACGGGCCGCGCGAGGCAACGGGCGCCGACACTTACGTGCTGTGCGAGATCAACGCGAGCTCCTGCTTTGCGATCCCCGAGGAGGCACCGGCCGCGATCGCGCGGACAGTGAGGCAATGCCTTTTGCTGAATCAAAAAGCTGGCGCCGGCGGATAGAGACCGTGGCGAGCGTGCGCCCTGCAAGGCGCGCGCTCAATGCCCTCCGCATCGGCAGCGCTCGTAATCCGCGGGATCGTGGCTGTTGACGATCCTCACGCGATCACCGTGGCTCAGCTTGAGCGCACGCAGCCGGGCCTGGTTGGCGATCCGCATCTCGCGGTCCATGTCGCCCTTGCGCTGGAAGTAGCCGAGCATCAACGGCACGCGCGGCGATGCGTCGAGCTGGCCGTGGTGGAAATAGCTGTCGCCCGCATGCAGCAGCCATGTGTCGCCCGAGCGCACGGCGATGCCGCAATGGCCGAGCGTGTGACCGGCAAGCGGGATCATCAGCACGTCCGCTTCACTGTCGCCGAGCGCGCGCACGCCCTTGAAGCCGAACCAGTCTTCGCCGGCTTCGCCGTAAAACGCCCAGCGCGGACCATGACCCCACTGCCCCGTGACGTAGCGTCCTTGCGGCGGCGCCGGCTGTCGCAGCACCGCCATGTCGTATTCGGCGCGGTGGACGTGGATCGCGGCATGGGGAAAGTCGGGCACGCCGCCGGCGTGATCGCGGTCGAGATGCGTCAGGAGCACGTTGCGCACGTCGGCAGGTGAATAGCCGAGCGCCCTCACCTGCTCGACCGCGGTCTCGGCGGGATCGAGTTTTGGCGCGGTCTGCCGCAGCCATCGCCGACCCAGACGGTCGGGCTCTGCGATATCGCCAAGGCCGATGCCGGTGTCGACCAGAGCGAGGCCGTGATTGGTCTCGACCAGCAGGCAATGGCAGACCAGACGCGCACGCCGGAACAGGCTGCCGGTGCCGTTCACCAGGCGGCGGCCGACGGGGCACATCGTGCCGGTGTTGAGATGGTGGATTTTCATGGATGACCCTCGCCTGTTGTGACAGGCGCGTTCTTGTCATCGTCCTCACCATAGGTAAAATATCGAATATTTATGCTATCTCTAGGATTATCCTATGGACATCCGCGAGCTTCGCTACTTCGCCGCCGTCTACCGCGAGCGCAATCTGACCGCGGCGGCGCGCGCCTGCTTCGTGTCACAGCCGTCGATCTCGACGGCGATCACCAATCTCGAAGCCGAGCTCGGCACCACCCTGTTCATCCGGCACAAGAAGGGCGTCGCGCCGACCGCCTCGGCCGAGCAGTTTCACGTCCTCGCGCGCCGCATCATCGACGAGGCCGATGCCGCGCGCAGCCTGTTCAGGAAGCCTGCGTCAAGGACCACGCTCACGCTCGGCCTGATGCGCACGCTCGACGTGCCCCGGACGATCGCACTGCTGAAGCCGCTGACCGCGCGCAGCGACGTCGCGCTCCGCCTCGTCGGCAGCGACGAGCGCGCCGATGCGCGGATCATCGCAAAGAGCATGCTGCGCAGCGACGAGCATTTCGTGCCGCTGTGGAGCGAGCGCTATGTCGCGGCGCTGCCGCCGTCGCATCCGCTGACGCTGAAGGAGAAGCTACGTGCCGCCGATCTTGCGGACGTCCCCCTGATCGACCGCTGCCATTGCGAGCAGAGCGCATTCTTCGGCCGCAATGCGCAGCGGCGCCAGACCGCGGCGATCGCGCAATCGGAGGACTGGGCGATGGCACTCGTCGCCGCCGGCGTCGGCATCGCCATCGTCCCGGAAGGCGTGGCGAAGGGCAATCCTGACGTCGCGTTGCGCAAGATCGAGGTCAAGGTGAAGCGCGAGGTCGGCCTCGCCTATCGCGCATCCGTGCCGCTTGCGGATGCCCTGAAGGATTTTGTCGGGAAGCTGCAGAAGCAGCGGCGCAAGCCGGAAGGGTCCGGGCGACGGCCCGGCCCACGCAAACCGCTCAGCCCTTCGAGACCACCGCGCGGCCGTAAGGCGGCTGGCTCATGACCGGCGGGTTGGCGGTCTGGGCAGCGAGCTCGCCGATCAGGCGGTCGGCGTCGGCGGCCATGCCGTCGGGCGCCTGGATCACCAGGCGCTCCAGCGCCCAGCGATAGGAGGAGACGCGCTGCTCGAGGCACTGCTGCACCCACTGCACGATCAGCGAGTTCTCCTGCATGCGCGCAACGGCATCCTCCCTCTCCCGCGGCGAGAGCTCGGAGACGCGGGCCATGGTGGCATTGCGTTTCCTGTCGAGGTCGATGACGCGGATCGCGGAGGCAAAGAACGGCTCGAAACGGGTGATGTCGTTGCGCACGTCCTCGATCAACTGCGCGTAGCGCGAGGAGTGCGAGCGGTGCGGCTCGTCGATCAGCGTGCGTCCGTACATGGTGCGGTCGAACACGATCTTCTGGTGCCAGGGCGAAGGTATCGTCTTGTAGTCGCCGAACACGCTTTTCCAGGCCGGACGCGACAGCGGCGGCTCGATCATGGGATAGGCGAGGTCGCGCAGCTGGCGCTCTTCATCGGTGAGCTGGAACTGCGAGGCCTTCAGGCCGAGGCTGCCGGTAGCCTCAACGCCGAGCCAGCGATGCATGTCATCGCTGCGCATGTCAGCGCGGGTGCGGCCGAAATCGCCGCCGCTACAGGCGGCAAGGCTCGCGCCGAGAGCTGCGAGCAGGATGGCCGATGGAAATTTGCGGATCTGGCGGGGGGCTTCCGGCATTGCAACGGCCGGATCTAGCGACGGCGACGACGGCGCCCCGGCGCTGTGCCCTGCTCCGGCCCGCGATCGCCGCTGGTTTCGTCGCTCTCGCGCTCGATACGGATGACCGGGAGAATCACGATCGTTCCCGTGTCCGTGCGCGGCGTGGTGTCTCGCGACGAGCCTACCCGGCGACCGGCCGGAAATTCGATGATGGTCCCCATGTCAGCTCTCTTCAATTGCCGCGCAACCGAACGCGCCCCTGCAACATGGGTTCATTAAGATCAGCTCATGGTTAACGGGGTGTAAACACGCCCCTTGGACCGTAACCGCACGGTCTTCGCCGCGCCGTCCCGTTGCGGCACGACAATGCCTTAATTTGCAGGGCGGGCTTCACGCCTCGTTTTCCTTAACGAGGCTTTAAACGAACCTGCGCTAGGCTCGCCGCAAGTGTCTCTTCCAAGTTGCGTACCTCTCCATGACCAAGTCGCTGTTTCCCGGATTCGACGGGCTGATGACCCTGTCACGTCGTGAAGGCGTCGATGTTCGTCCGACGCTGCTGCGCGTGCTGACCGACCTCTATGTTCAGGCAAGCACCCACAGCGACGACGAGCAGCGGCAATTCGTCGAGCTTGCCACGCGGCTGATCGACCAGGTCGATGATGCGACGCGCGCGGCCATCAAGGCGAAGCTCGCGATCTATGCGCAGACGCCGGTCCCGGTCCTGCAGAAGCTCGGGCTGGTCGCGACCCAGGAAGGCCGCAGGGTTCCGCTTGCACGCGAGATCCCCGCGCCGGCACAAGCGCCCTCACCTCGCCGCGCGCCGACCGACGCGGAAGCGCGCATGGCCGCCAACATGGCGATGCAGCCGAAGGAGGCGGCCGAGATCCATGACATGTTCTTCCGCGCCGGCGCCTCCGAGCGCGCGCTGATCCTGCACAATCTGGCGCAGACACCGCTGAAGGCCGCGCCGCGGATTCCGACCGTGCGCGCCAAGCGCGCGATCCACATCCTGGAGATGGCGGCAATCGCCAATGACGTCGAGAACTTCACCTATGAGCTCGGCGACAGCCTGATCCTGCCCTCGCGCGTCGCCGCGCAAATCGTCGACGATGCCGGCGGCGAAGCGCTCGCGGTCGCCGCGCGCGCGCTCGACATGCCGAGCCCGAACTTCCAGCGCATCCTCTTGTTCTTCAAGCCGGAGATCGGCAACTCCGTGAACGAGGTGTACCGGCTGTCGCGGCTCTACGACCGCCTCAGCGACCGCTCGGCCCTGGTGATGCTGGCGGCCTGGCGCGGCTCCACGCTCGCCGTGACGCGGGCAAAGTACCAGCCCTCGCTGCATGACGGCGAGCGCCAGCGCGCCCGTGCCGGCGCGAGCCAGACGCGTCCGGACGTGCAGCCGGGATCCGCGCCTGCGGTGCGGACGGGAACGGGCGGGTCGTCAGAGCGCTAAGTCTTCGCCAGTTCCAGAAAATGCCGCCCCGCGCGGTCTTCGGTCTCGACGATCCACGCATCCGGATCGAAGCGGAGCTCCTTGGTCAGGCGCTCCTCAATGGTGTGCTCCGGCAGAGGCTGCTGCGCGACCGGCACAAAGAAGCGATCGACGGGGCGGCCGTCCTCGTAGACGGTCTGCGGCGCCGGCACGTAGAGCATCGCATTGCCATCGAGCAGCGACACCTTGACGAACACCGCGCCTGCCTCCTCGGCGCCACGGCGGCGCACCGCGCCGAACACGCCCTCGGTCTGGCAGCGGCGCAGATAAGCGGAGACCCAGATGTTTGATTTCAGGCGCATCAACTAACCCGTGGCAGAACTGCGCTTGCGCTTCACCACCTTGACGAGCGCTTCGTCAATCCGGCTCTGCCAACCGGGGCCCTCGGCCTTGAAATAGTCGACCACGACAGGGCTCAGGCGCAAGGTCACCTGTCGCTTTGTGGGGGCTTTATTGGGGCCGCGGCCCTTTCGCATGCCCGGGAAAACCTCATCGAAAGTCTTGGCCTTGGCGAAGTCATCCTTGGTCCATTCCGGATTGTCGCTCACCGCACGCAGGTCCCGTGCGGTGTAACCCTTCTTAGAGACGGTTTTCTTCATAGAGCCTCCTTTCTTTCTTGCTGGCAGGGCGCATGCTGACGATGCTTACGCCCTCAGCTCCGCGGGTCGCGAAGATGACTGAGACAACGCCACGAATGTTAATGCCGATCGCGCGCCAGCGGTTGCCATAGGTGGCCAAAACCAAGGCATTGTCGAAGAAGGCCTCGTTGAGATCAGCGAAATCCATCCCGTGCTTGTCGAGATTGGCTCGGCGCTTCGGTTCGTCCCAAACGATCTTCACAGGGTTATTTTGTAACTACAAAATAATCCCAAGTCAATTGTGATGAAGTGTCCGTCCGCGCAGAGGCAGCGAGGGCCGTCGGAAGCGGGGATACGCGCAACCCAGACGATTATTCGACGGGATGGCCGATCACGGCGGCGAGCTCGCGCAGCAGGCGATCCGACACCTGGCCGGTGACGGGCATCTTGTGCTCGCGCTCGAACTTCTGGATCGCGGACTGTGTCTCGCCACCGATCGTGCCTGTGATCTTCAGATTGCCGTAGCCGTATTCGGACAGCGCACGCTGCACGCCGGCGATGCGCCGCGCGGCCGGGCTCTGCGGCAGCGGGATCGGCGCCGGCGGCCGCATCGCGGACGGCGGCGTCGCGGCCGTCGCCTTGACCAGATTGGTCATGGGATCGTTGCCCGCGCGCGAGGTCGATGCGGTTGCCTCGACCGGCTTCTCCGGCGTGCGCTCGGCAACCCTCTCGGCAGGCTTGGGCTCGACGCGGAACTCCGTCGCCTTCGGCTCGAGCGGCGAGGTGTCGGCGCCGACGGGACGCGGACGCGGCAACGGGTTCGACAACGGCACCGACGAGGGCACGGGAAGATTGATCACGGTGCCGAACATCGGCGCCGGATGCCGGCCGGTCTGCAGGAACAGCGCATTGGCGACGATCGCGGCGATGGCGGCGATGGCGACGAGACCGGCCAGCGTGTCCTTCGGGCTGTGCAGCAGCACGCGCATCACGAGGTTGCGCTCGGTCTCGACGTCGATGACCGCAGCCTTGGCGCCACGGCGGCGCGGAGCGGCTTCGTCCTTGGCTGGCTTCTTAGGCACGTTTCTTCACCAGAGCAGGTTGGTCGTTGATGTCGTCGAGCGGTTCCTGGCGCAGCACCGGCGTCAAGGTCGTGACCTTGCTGTCAGCCGGCTTGCCATCGAAGATCTTGGCTTGCGGCGGCGTGTAGACGAGCGGCAGCTTGACGGTGACGGCGGTGCCCTCACCTAACCTGCTTTGTACCGTCAATTCGCCGAGATGCAACGCCACGAGACTCTTCACGATCGAAAGTCCGAGGCCCGTGCCTTCGTGGCGGCGCTGATAGGTCTTGCCGGCCTGGAAGAACGGCGCGCCAATGCGCTTCAGATCATCCGGCGCAATACCGACGCCGGTGTCGCTGATGCGCAGCGTGAGCTGCGAGCTTGAAGCCGAGGCCGTCACGGTGACCTGGCCGCCGCGCTCGGTGAACTTGATGGCGTTGGCGACGAGATTGAGCACGATCTGCTTGAACGCGCGCGGATCGCCGGTCATCACAGGCAGATCCTGCGGCGCATCGGTGACGAGATCGATGCCGTTCTCCCGCGCCTTCAGCGCCAGCAGATTGCAGCAATGCATCAGCGAGGCGCGCGGCGCGAACGGCTCCGATGCGATCTCGAAATTGCCCGATTCCATCTTGGACATGTCGAGGATGCCGTTGACGACCGACAACAGATGCTGGCCGGACGCGTTGATGAGCTCGGCGTATTCCTTGCGCTGGGCAGCGCCGAGCATCAGGGTCTGCTCCTGCGCGATCATCTCGGAGAAGCCGATGATGGCATTGAGCGGCGTGCGCAGCTCGTGGCTCATGGTGGCGAGGAAGCGCGTCTTGGCCGCATCGGCCGCCTCCGCGGCGCTGCGGGCCTGGTCGAGCGCCTGCTCGGACAGCTTGCGGTCGGTGACGTCGCGCATCACCGCGACGACCTCGGCTTCGCGCGCGACATCCCCGCTCATGTCCTGATCGAGCGGCCGGCACCGCATCTCGACCCAGATGAAATCGACCTGCCCGCGCTCGGCCCCATCAGGCTCGCGCCGCAGCCGGAACTCGACGCTGCGCACGTCGCCGCGCGCAGCATCCGACAGCGCGGTGAGATAGGCCGGACGGTCGGCGACATGGACGCGGTCGAACAGGCCGTGACCAAGCAGCTGCGCGACCGGCATGCCGAGCATGGCCTCAACGGCCGGCGAGATGAACTGCACCGCGCCGTTGCGCCGATGCCGCGAGATCACGTCGCTCATGTTGCGCGCGAGCAGGCGATAACGCTCCTCCTCGCGCGACAGCAGCGTCACGCTGGTGCGCGCGAGCGATTCCGCACCGAAGGCGAGGCCCGCGGCATAGAGCGTCGCGGAGGCGACACCGAACGCCATCAGCACGCCGCGTTCTGCGGCGCTGATGTCGCCAGCCGGCAGCCAGCCGAGCTGGCTGAAGAGGATCAGCAGCCCCGCGCAGGACAGCGCAAGCAGGGAGGCGAAAGCGGCGACGCGGCGCGAGGCCGACAGCGCAGCTTCAAGGGGAACCACGACCAGCCAGATCGCGGCAAAGGATTCGATGCCGCCGGTGGTGCCCGCGATCGCCATGATCAGGCCGGCGAGCGCCAGCGACGACAGCACATGCGCGCCTTCATAGCGGCCGGTGCGCGACAGGAACCAGGACAGCAGGATGGGCGCGATCAGCCAGGCGAAAGCGGCGACCTCGATCGCGCTCGGCGCACCGCGCATGGCAAGATAAACAGGAAAAACGGCGAAGGCGGCCAGGCTGCCGAGCAGCCGCGGCGCCATGAACGCACGATGGCGCGCACGCGTCAGCGCATCGTAACGCGCGGAGGGATGCAGCAGCGCATCGAGACAATCGCGGATGATACTCAAAACTGTCACGGGTCTCGCGCTTCGGCTCACTCGTCAAAAGACGCGCCGGAACGCCTCCTTGTCGTTGAGCCACCGTGTCAGAGCGACCTTAAACGAGTGCTAAGGCAGCGCCGCGCGCGGCCGGACATGATCTCAACGCGCGGCTTTTTAGACGATTTGACGACGTCTTCAGTGGGAATGGTGAACACAGGGTTTCATCGTCCCGCTCATGGTTTCGAAATGGTGGATGCGGCAGCCCGCAAGATCGCTTGCGTCCCGGCATCAATCGGAAATTCACGAGGCCGGGGCCTTACGAAGTTTTTTGCGTCAATTTTCCGCGAATTAAGCTCGAAGCAATCACTTGCGATTTATCGAGAGTTGCTAGGTCGCAAGCCCGCGGACATCGCCGCGGCGGGATCTAACATACAGGTCGATCAGATGCGCTTTCTGCTCCGCATCACATTCTGGCTCGGGCTCGTGCTCGTGCTGCTGCCGCGGGACAAGACGCCCGAATCGGAGAAGCTGCCGCAGATCGGCGCCGCCGATGCGGTGCAGGCTGCGACCGCGGCCGTGTCCGACATGAGCCAGTTCTGCAAGCGCCAGCCGGCGGCCTGCGAGGTCGGCGGACAGGCCGCGACCATCATCGGCCAGCGCGCCCAGGACGGCGCGAAGAAGATCTACCAGATCATCAACGACAAGAAAGAGCAGATCACCAACGACAAGAACGACGCCAAGAGCGATGGCAAGAGCGACAACAAGAAGGCGCCGGACCACACCGGCTCGATCGCACTGGCCGGCGAAGGCGACACGGCGACGAGCGAGGCGCCGCGCGACACCCTGACCCAGGACGACCTCGCGCTGGAATGGCGCGGACCTCAGGCGGCGAATTAGGCCCCAAACCCTATCGATTTCGGCTCTTCGCGTCCCTATATTGGCTCGAACAGGAACTGTGGGCCGATATGACGACGATCGACGAAATCAGGGACAATTTCGAGCTTCTGGACGAGTGGGACGACCGCTACCGGTACGTCATCGAGCTCGGTCGCACCCTGGAACCGATGCCGGAGGCCGAGCACTCCGCCGCGAACAAGGTGAACGGCTGCGTCAGCCAGGTCTGGCTCCAGAAGCTGGTCGAACGCGATGGTGGCGCGCCGGTCCTGAAATATCGCGGCGACAGCGATGCGCATATCGTGCGCGGCCTGGTCGCGATCGTGCTCGCGCTTTACTCGGGCCGCACGCCGCAGCAGATCCTCGATACCGACGCGATCGCCGTGTTCAACGAGTTCGGCTTCCGCGATCATCTGACGCCGCAGCGCTCCAACGGCCTCCGCTCGATGGTCGAGCGCATCAAGACCGACGCGAAAGAGGCGCTGGCGGAAGCGTCGTAGAAGGTGCCGTAGTCCCGTAGGGTGGGCAAAGCGAAGCGTGCCCACCATTTTTGCTGTTGGAGACAGGTCGTGGGCACGGCGCTTCGCGCCTTTGCCCACCCTACGAGATCCGAGGCTGGCGCTACTTCCGCTTCCGCTGCTGCTGTCCCAGGCCCATCTGCTTGGCCAGTTGCGAGCGCGCCACCGCGTAGTTCGGGGCGACCATGGGATAGTCGGCGGGCAGGCCCCATTTCTCGCGGTATTGCTCCGGCGTCATGTTGTACTGGGTGCGCAGATGGCGCTTGAGCGACTTGAAGCGCTTGCCGTCTTCGAGGCACACCAGATAGTCCGGCGCGATCGACTTCTTCAGCGACACGGCAGGCTTTGCCGGCTCGAGCGGCACCGCCTCGGCGCGGCCTGACGAGACCCGCACCAAGGCGCCGTGCACCTGGCTGATCAGGTTCGGAATCTCGGCAGCCGGCGTCGGATTGTTGCCGACATAGGCCGATACGATGCTCGCCGTCAGCTCGATGAAATTCTTGGTCCCGGCATCCGACATGGCCTCGACCTTTCCCTAAATCGCGTCTCTGCGCAAAGACGCTACCAAAGTATTCCGTGTCAACAATACGTTCGGCTGAAATAAGACGCCCGATGAATATGGGCTGATTACTGAGGACGTGACCAGAACGGTAAGGCTTTACTTGAGCGGCGACGGCGCCTCAGCTGCGCTGGTCGAGATGGGCACGCAGCTCGTCGATCGAGGCAAAGCGCATCATGCCCTCCGGCATCTGCGCTTCGATCGAGCCGTCGGAATAGAGCGAATAGGCCATGCCGTCGACGACGCCGGATTTCAGCACCGTCACGGGCGCCTGCTCGGCGGCCGGTGGCTCCGGTTCCGGTGCGGGCGGCGGTGGTGACAGCGGCGGAGGTGGCAACGGAGCAGCTTCTGCTAAGGTCGATGGCGAGCGCGCTGGCGGTGGCCGGCGCGGGGCGGCCGGAGGCTCCTGCGGCCGTCCACGGTCCGGCTTCGGCCAGGCGTCGTCGAAGCTTGCGGGCGGCATCTCCTGGGCCTCCGTGGGCGCTCCAGGCGGCTGCGGCGGCGCGCCATCGGCGGTCTTCGCCTCCGCGCGCTCGCGCTCCTTGCGCGAGGTCGAGGCGAACAACAGATTGCGCCGGCGCGGCGCTTCGGGAACTGCGGGTGGAGCGTCCGGCTCCGGCGGTGGCGGCTCGACGCGTGGACGTTCGCGGGCGGCGGCTTCGCTCTGCCAGGGCGGCGGGCTTGCAGCCGGCGGCGCCGAGTCGGTCCTTGCCGCGGGAGCAAGCGCCGGCTCGGGCGCAGGCGCACCCGGCATCGCAAGGCCCGGCAGCACGGGCCTGACGCGAACCTCGGACGGCGCCGCCGATCCGGCCAGCCGGCGGGCGATACCCCTCAGCTCGAGCACCACGAAATGCAGGCCTACCAGTAGCATTCCGGAGCAGACGCCGATGGTTCCGGAGATTATGAGGGTGCTGCCGAGGCTGAATTCCCTGACGGTGAAGCCAAAAGCGACCGCAAGGAGGCCCGCCACGATGGCGACGATGCCCGCGATCAACAATGCCAAGGTCATCGAACCCACCCCAGGTCGCGCATCCACACGCGACATCCTCTACGCCACGATACCGTCATACGGTGTTCCACGCCAACGGCGAATTGTAGGCCGCGTTCCTAAAGAGAAGGAAATCAGGGACTTATTCACATTCCCTTCAGCTAGGATTCGCTATTGCTAAACTGCTTCCAAGTTCCGGTTTTGCTGCGTCGCATCAGGAATTTAGCCATAATGCCCAATTACTTGGTAATGGAACTGCGCTATACGGAGTCCGGGGAGCAGGCCCGCGCGCACCAGCAGGGCCGAGAGGGGATTCCGGGTCACCAATAGCCATGACATCCATCACGACTTCGGCGATCGACACGCCTCAGCGGCGCTCGGTCGAACGGACTTGCGACGATCTCGCCATGCTGGTGCTGGCCGCGGTCGCCGTCATCGCAGGTTTGACTTTCCGCGACTACGGGCTCGGCTGGGACGACTACACCCACGCTGAATATGCCGATCTGCTGCTGCGCATGTACGGTTCCGGCTTCAAGGACACCGCGGCGCTCTCCTTTGCCAACCTCTATATGTATGGCGGCGGCTTCGACATGGTCGCGGCCCTTCTTCACAAGGTCATTCCGCTCGAGCTGTTCGAGACCCGACGCCTGGTCGGCGCGGTCGTCGGCGTGATCGGGCTTGCGGTGACGTGGCGGCTCGGCCGCCGCATCGGCGGGCCTCTTGCAGGCCTTGCCTCACTCTTGCTGCTCGCGCTGTGCCCGATCTTCTACGGCCACATGTTCATGAACCCGAAGGATGCGCCTTTCGCGGTGGCCATGATCATCCTGATGCTCGGCCTCGTCCGGCTCGCGGAGGAATATCCGCAGCCATCGCCGCGCACGATCCTGATCGTCGGCTTGGGGGCCGGCCTTTCGCTCGGCTGCCGCGTCCTCGGCGGGCTTGCGCTGGTCTACGCCATGGTCGGCTTCATGCCGCTGTTCCTGGAGGAGCTACGCAGCGAAGGCGCCCGCGAGGCAGCCCGCCGCTTCGCCCACGTCGTCTACGTGCTGCTGCCCGGCCTCGTGTTCGGCTATCTCGTGATGGGCCTGATCTGGCCGTGGTCGATCATGGAGCCCGGCAATCCCTTCGAGGCGCTGACCTACTTCTCGCACTTCTTCGAGAAGCCCTGGAAGGAGATGTTCGACGGCGCGATCGTGTCCGTGCCCGACATGCCCTGGTCCTATCTGCCGACGCTGTTCGCGCTGCAGCTGCCCGAGGTGATGCTGGTGCTGATGGGCGGGGCCGTGATCAGCACCTTCGCGCTGCTGCCGCGCCGCGGGGTCCCGGCCCGCCGCAAGACCATCCTGTTGATGCTGACGCTGGCTGCGACGCTGCCGCTCGCGATCGCGATGGTGAAGCGGCCGGCGCTGTACAACGGCATCCGCCATTTCGTCTTCGTGATCCCGCCGATGGCGGTGCTCGGCGGCGTCGCTTTCGCCTGGACCATGGAGCGCCTGCGCGCCAACCACCGCACCTGGCAACCGGTCGTGCTCGCGACCTTCTGCTTCGGCCTTGCGCTCTCGCTTGCCGAGATGATCCGGTTGCATCCCTATCAATACACGCACTTCAACCACATCGCCGGCACCGTGCGCGGCGCCGACGACCGCTTCATGCTGGACTATTGGGGCCTTGCGCTGAAGCAGGCCTCCGACGAGCTGCGCGAGCAGCTGGTCGAGCGCCAGGAAGTGCCCCCGGTCAATCGCAAATGGAAGGTGGCGGTGTGCGGTCCGCAGCGCCCGGCGCAGGTCGCGCTCGGCCCCGACTTCACCATCGGCTGGGATTCCAACGCGGCCGATTTCGCCATGACGCTCGGCGAGTTCTACTGCAAGGGCCTCACCGCGCCCGTGATGGTCGAGATCAAGCGCGACGACGTCGTGTTCGCCCGCGTCTACGACATCCGCGGCCGCAGTATTTCCAGCCTGCTGTCGGTCCCGGCGCCGTAATAGTTTTCTCCAGCGCAGCCCGCTCCATGCGGGCGACGCTGAACTGCCGCGCTCCTGGCGCGCCTTGCCGCCGCTCCAGACCAAGACTACGCTCCCTCCCCGCAACAACGATGTTCGGAGAGATGACCATGTCACCAGCGGAAGCGCGCCTGAAGGAAGTGCCGTCGAACATGACGGAGGCCGAGTGGCAGCAACGGGTCAATCTCGCCGCCTGCTATCGCCTCGTTGCGCTGTACGGCTGGGACGATCTGGTCGACACCCACATCTCCGCACGCGTGCCCGGCCCCGACCATCACTTCCTGATCAACCCCTACGGGCTGATGTTCGACGAGATCACGGCCTCGAGCCTCGTCAAGGTCGACCTGCACGGCAACCAGCTCACCGAGAGCGAATACAGCATCAATCCGGCCGGCTTCACCATCCATTCGGCGATCCACGAGGTGCGCGAGGACGCGATCTGCGTGCTGCATCTCCACACCCTCGATGGCACCGCGGTGTCGAGCAGCGCCGAAGGCCTCTTGCCGCTGAACCAGACCGCCCAGCTCGTCACCCACGACCTCGCCTATCACGACTATGAAGGCATCGCGCTCGATCACGATGAGCGGCCGCGGCTCCAGAAGGACCTCGGCGACCACAACCACATGCTGCTGCGTAACCACGGCACGCTGACGGTCGGCCGCTCGGTCGCTTCCGCCTTCGAGCGCATGTATCACCTCGAGCGCGCCTGCTCGATGCAGGTGCGCACCCGCGCGCTCGGCACGCCGGTCTATCCGGTTGAGGAGATCGCAATCGAGAAGAACACCGAATTGCTGTCGAACCGCGACCGCGCCGAGCTGCGCGCGACCAACCTCGTCTGGCCGCCGCTGCTGCGCAAGCTCGACCGCGAGCTTCCGGGCTACCGATCTTGAGATTTTCGGGATTTGGTGTAGGATCGCTTTCGAACGACCTCTGCACGTTTTGGAATGAAACGCCGCCCAATCCCGGGCGGCGTTTTTATTCGGGCTGGCGGTCGCAATCACCATCACCGTCACCCTGAGGTGTTCGCCTCTTCGGCGAGCCTCGAAGGGCGACGCCCGGCTGCATCGGGGCCGTGCATCCTTCGAGGCTCCCGGCGCGATGCTAGAGCATCGCGCCACTCGCACCTCAGGATGACGGGAGACGCAGTCTCGTAGGGTGGGCAAAGCGAAGCGTGCCCACGTCTTCTCCTTTGGTAATCACTGAGCGATGGTGGGCACGGCGCGTTGCGCCTTTGCCCACCCTACGGCACCTCGTCTTATTTCACCTCCGCCAGCGCGGCGAGGATGCGGGCCCAGGAGCGGATGCCCTTCTGGAAGCTGCGGAGGTCGTACTTTTCGTTCGGCGAGTGGATGTTGTCGTCGTCGAGGCCGAAGCCGACCAGCAGCGAATCGAGGCCAAGGGTGCGCTTGAAGTCGGCGACGATCGGGATCGAGGCGCCCGAGCCCATCAGCACGGTCTCCTTGCCCCATTCCTCCGCCAGCGCCTTGCTGGCCGCGGCGAGCGGCTTCATGTTCCAGTCGAGCGCCACGGCGGGCGCGGCGGAATGGTCGCCGAACTCGACCTTGCAGTCGCCCGGAATCCGCGCCGTCACGTAATCGCGGAACGCCTTGCGGATCTTCTGGGGATCCTGCCCCTGGACCAGCCGGAACGAGACCTTGGCCGAGGCATGCGACGGGATCACCGTCTTCGAGCCCTCGCCGATATAGCCGCCCCAGATGCCGTTGACGTCGCAGGTCGGACGCGTGGAAGCCTGCTCGACCATCAGCCGCCCCTTCTCACCAGCGGGGAGCGACAGGCCGACCGGCTTGAGGAACGACTCCGGGGTGAAGTTGAGCTTCTTCCACTGCTCCAAGACCTCCGGCGGCGTATCCTTCACGCCGTCATAGAAGCCGGGAATGGTGATGCGGTTGTCGTCGTCGAACAGGCCGCCGAGGATTTTGGTCAACACCCGGATCGGGTTCATCGCCGTGCCGCCAAACACGCCGGAATGCAGATCGCGATTGGCCGCGGTGATCTTCACCTCTTCATAGAGCAGGCCGCGCAGCGCCGTCGTGATCGCCGGCGTTTCCGGATCCCACATGCCGGTGTCGCAGACCAGCACGTAATCAGCCTTGAACTCGTCCTTGTTGGCCTCGACGAACGGCACGAAGTTCTTCGAGCCGACCTCCTCCTCGCCTTCGATCAGGAAGGTGATGTCGATCGGCAGCGAGCCCGTCACCTTCTTCCAGGCGCGGCAGGCCTCGACGAAGGTCATGACCTGACCCTTGTCGTCCTCGGCGCCGCGCGCGACGATGATCTTGCGGCCATCGGCATGGTTAGTGACGACGGGCTCGAACGGCGGGCTGTGCCAGAGGTCGATCGGGTCGACCGGCTGCACGTCGTAATGACCGTAGAAGATCACATGCGGCCGGCCGCCCGCTCCGGTCTTGCCGACGACAGCGGGATGGCCGGCGGTCGGCCTCACTTCGGTTGAGACACCGAGGCTCGCAATGTCCTTGGCGAGATGCTCGGCCGCGGCCTTGCAATCGCCGGCAAAGGCCGGATCCGCGGAGATCGACTTGATCCGCAACAGCGAGAACAGACGCTCCAGGCTGTTGTCGAAATCCTTGTCGATGTGGTCGAGCACGGATTGAAGCTGCGCATTGGCCATGGTCGTCTTCCCTGCTTTCGAGTCCCGAGACATCGGGTGCTCAAGATGCCTGTTCAAGATGGCTCTTCAAGATGGCTTGGCTTTTAACTCCGGCACAGCGCCAGAGCCAGCCGCAACCGGCGGATGGCGGAGGTGCCATGCAAGGCTGCCGGCGAGAATGCCGGTGGCGGCAAGATTGTTGCCCCAGGCCTGGATCACGTTGGGAAACCAGGGCAGCGCCAGCAGCATGAGGATGCCGGCAGCGGCCAGCGCAAGCCAGGTTCCCAGCCGCACATTCGCCCGTTCGTCGAAGGCGGCGCGATGCATCAGCACCGTCATCGGGAAGAACAGCCACATGAAGTAGTATTGCCGCGCCAGAGGCGAGGCGATCGTCATCAGGCAGAACAGGATGCCGAGCTCCTCGGCATCCGATCGCGCCGTTCGCCGCGCTTGCCGTGGCATCACCGCGAGGAAGCCGAGCCCGAGCAGAGCCGACACCGCAAGCACGATCCAGTTCGCCGTCTTGTAGTCGACGTCGATGACATTCATCGTGCGCGGCGGCTTGTTGGGATCCTCCTGATTGTAGTTGATCGGCCGGACCAGGCGATGCGTCACCGCAATGATGGACTGGTTGACCCACGACCAGTTCTGCTCGTCGCGCTGGCCAAAGCCCTTTTCCGAACTCGAGCCGACCATGCCCTGATACCAGGTCGCAAGCTCGGCCGCGTTGCGCTCGAAGCCGCGGATCGGCGCCGGCACGACGTAAAGAAGGATGCCGGTGAAGGCGACCATGGCGCCGACGGCCACCCATTTCCGCCGCCAGACCAGATAAGGCAGCACCGCGATCGGAAACACCTTGATGGCGGTGGCGAGCGCGAACATGAAGCCGGCGAGCCAGGGACGCTGATGCTGCAAGTTCCAGAAGCCCCACAGCATCATCGCGAGCAGGACGAGGTTCGGCTGGCCGAGGTCGAACATGTCGAACGTAAAGGTCACGGTGACGATGACCGGCAGCGCCTCCAGCCAGGGGCCAGCCTTGTGGCCCGATCCAGTCATGACGTTGGAGAGGGTCCCGGTGTACCACCACGCCAGCGCGTTCAGGATGGACAGCACGGTGTAGAGCGCGATCTTGCCGAACCAGCTCGGGATCGCGAGCAAGATCGCGGACAGCGGCGGATAGATGAAATCGAACTGGTGATGGACGTCGCTGGGATAGAGCGGCGCGCCGTGCAGCACCTGCTGCCCGGCCCAATACCAGAGCGCATAATCCTTGGTCTTGCCGTTGTGGCCGAAGAACTCGGGACCGAGGACGTCGGCCGTCAGGATGAAGCAGCAGAGCAGGAACAACAGATCCAGCGGCGCGCGCAGCGACAGGCGTCGCGGCAGATCAGGCTTGGGTAGCGGGTCGGTCGAGGTCACGGTGTGGTCCAGTTCGGCAAAGGGATAGGGCGTAGCAGACTGGGGCAGGCTTGGAGAGCCCCCTCACCTGAAATTATGGTGGTGATGGGCTTGACGAGCCCGCCTCAAACCCAGCTTGTCTGCCTAGCGGCGCAGCAGCCCGCCGAGCGCGCCGCGGACCAGCGTGCGGCCGATGGAGCCGCCAAGCTGGCCGGCGACCGATTTGCCGATATTGGCCGCCATGCCGCCGATCACCTGGTTGGTCACCGATCGCGTCACGTCGCGCGCAATGACCTGTCCCGTCGACAGGCGGCCGCGCTTGACATTGGTGCCGAAGATGGTGCCGACGATCGAGCCGATCTGGCCGAGGATACCGCCGCCTCCGCCGGCCGCGCCGGCATCGGCGGTCGCCGCAGTGCCGGCGATGCGCTTCTGGATCATCTCATACGCCGACTCGGCATCGACGGCGGTGTCGTATTTGCCCTTCACTGGACTTGCATCCATGATCGCCTTGCGCTCTTCCGGAGTGATCGGCCCGATGCGGGCCGACGGCGGCCGGATCATCACGCGCTCGACCATCGCCGGTGTGCCATTGCCTTCGAGGAAGGACACCAACGCCTCGCCCTTGCCGAGCTCCATGATCACCTTGGCGGTGTCGAGCTTGGGGTTGGGCCGGAAGGTCTGGGCCGCAGCGATGACCGCTTTCTGGTCGCGCGGGGTGAACGCGCGCAGCGCATGCTGCACCCGGTTGCCGAGCTGTCCCAGCACGCGGTCGGGCACGTCGATCGGGTTCTGCGTCACGAAGTAGACGCCGACGCCCTTGGAGCGGATCAGGCGCACCACCTGCTCGATCTTGTCCAACAGCGCCTTCGGCGCGTCGTTGAAGAGCAGATGCGCCTCGTCAAAGAAGAACACCAGTTTCGGCTTCGGAAGGTCGCCCGCTTCAGGCAGCTCCTCGAACAGCTCCGACAGCATCCACAGCAGGAATGTCGCGTAAAGCCGTGGAGACTGGAGCAGCTTGTCGGCAACGAGGATGTTGACCATGCCGCGGCCGTCGCGGTCGGTCTTCATGAAATCTTTCAGCGTCAGCGCGGGCTCGCCGAAGAATTTGGTGGCGCCCTGGTTCTCCAGCACCAGCAGCTGGCGCTGAATGGTGCCGACCGTGGCCTTGGTGACGTTGCCAAAACCCTGCGCCGCCTTCTTGATGTCGGCGAGCGGGCTTTCCTCGGCATCGGCGCTTTTCTTGCCGGCATCCGGCACGATCGCGTCGAGCAGCGCGCGCAGATCCTTCATGTCGATGAGGGTGAGGCCGGCGTCGTCGGCGACGCGGAAGGCGACGTTGAGCACGCCTTCCTGCACGTCGTTCAGGTCGAGCATGCGCGCCAGCAGCAGCGGCCCCATTTCCGTGACGGTCGCGCGCACCGGATGGCCCTGCTCGCCGAACACGTCCCAGAACACCGTCGAGAATTGGTCAGGCTGGAACGTCAGCCCCATCTCGGT
The DNA here is from genome assembly GCF_000473125.1 of Bradyrhizobium genosp. SA-4 str. CB756. NCBI lineage: Bacteria > Pseudomonadati > Pseudomonadota > Alphaproteobacteria > Hyphomicrobiales > Nitrobacteraceae > Bradyrhizobium > Bradyrhizobium genosp. SA-4. Next base: position 4,781,945 of record NZ_KI421499.1, read on the forward strand.
GGCGCGCTTGACGATGAAGTCCTTGGCCTCGCCGACCTCGGAGATGCCGGAGAGATCGCCCTTGATGTCGGCCGCGAACACCGGAACACCGGCGCGCGCAAATCCTTCCGCCATGACCTGCAGCGTCACCGTCTTTCCGGTTCCGGTCGCGCCGGTGACGAGGCCGTGGCGATTGGCGAGCGCCAGCGTCAGCCATGCCTGCTCGTCTCCCTTGCCGACGAAGATCTTGTCGTCGGTGTCGCCGAGCTTGCTGTCCTGTGCCGTCATTATTCTCTCTGATCTCTCTGCCGAGTTTCGCGTATTGAAACTGAGCGAACCTGTTCCGTAGTTTAACGCATGTCGCGCGCCGATTGAAACCGTTCAACGGGCCCCGCGCATGCGACATAGCCGGAAACATACCGGCGGCATCAGCCAAAAGTAGGAACGGTGCGTTCGCACCGCGGCATTTTTTCGCTGTTTCCGTCTTCGCTCTTGCACCGTTGCAACACTTTTCGCGCCTTCGAGAGTGAATCGGAACGTCTCATGCGTTCATCGCTTGTAATTCACACCACACCGGCTCAAGATCATTTTCGAAAGTAATACTCCGGCGTGCAACCGGTTGAGGGGCGGGTCTAATGGACGAGCTGATCGGGCGGCTGGCGACAAACGCCAGCATAGATAGTGCTATGGCTGAAAAGACCGTGGGCATTATCCTGGGCTTCCTCCGTAACGAGGGTCCTTCCGACAGTGTGCAAGCCCTGATCGATCAGATTCCCGGCGCGGAAGCCGCGATCGAGGCATCCAGGAGCAGCGGCGGACTGTCGCGGCTGATGGGCGGTGGCCTGATGGCGGTCGGCACGCGCCTGATGAGCCTCGGACTTGGCATGTCCGAGATTCAAAATGTCGCCCGTGAACTTTTCCGCTACGGCCGAGACAAAATCGGAGCGGATCAGATGGGCAAGATCATTGCGGGGACGCCAGGCCTCAGCCAGTTCGCCTGAGCGACGCTTTTTTCATATCGAATATCATGACATATCCGATTTCCGAGATTGAGGGCCTGCCTGCTTTTGCCGCCACCAAGCTGAAGGCGCAGGGCATCCGCACGACCGACGCGCTACTCGAGGCGGCCTCGACTGTGAAGGGCCGCAAGGCGCTCTCCGCCAAGACCGGCATCAGCGAGCAGCTGCTGCTGGAATGGGCCAACGTCTCCGATTACATGCGCATCCCCGGCATGGGGCGTGCCAAGGTGGGCCTCGTCCGTGCCGCCGGCGTCACCACGGTGCGCGAGCTCGCCTATCGCAATCCGGCAAGGCTTGCGCAGAGCATGCGCGAGGCGAACGAGAGGAAGAAGCTCGTCCGCATCCTTCCTTCCGAGAAATCGGTCGGCGACATCATCGCCAAGGCCAAGAAGCTGCCGCCGAAGATCACGTACTAGCCTGCTTACTCTCTCCGTCATCCTGAGGTGCGAGTGGCGCGATGCAAAGCATCGCGCCGGGAGCCTCGAAGATGAGCGGCCACGCTGGCTGCCACATGGAGAGAGCCGGGCCGTCGCCCTTCGAGGCTGGCCGAAGAGGCGAGCGCCTCAGTGTGACGGTCACAGAGGGCGCGCTGGCGCCAATCCCGTCTTGACTCCCCCTCCCCGGCCGCTAAAGCCACCGGCATGAATGCCTCGCCCTCCCCATCCGTCCCGCCGGCCGGCTCGGCCGGGCTTGATGCGCTGCGGACGCTCGTGGGCCGGCCCATTCCGGCGGTGATGGGCGTGCTCAACGTCACCCCGGATTCCTTCTCCGACGGCGGCGAGTTCATCGCGCCCGAGCAGGCGCTGGAGCGGGCACGGGCGATGATCGCCGATGGCGTCGACATCATCGATATCGGTGCCGAATCCACCCGGCCCTACAAGGGCGCGAAGGCCGTCACGGCCGAGGACGAGCTGGCCCGGCTGAAGCCGGTGCTGGCGGGCGTCGTCGCGCTCGGCGTGCCGGTGTCGATCGACAGCATGAAGGCCGAGGTCGTCGCCTTCGCGCTCGATAAGGGCGCAGCGATCGCCAACGACGTCTGGGGCCTGCAACGCGATGCCGGCATGGCGCCGCTGATCGCCGCAAGAGGCGTCCCCGTCATCGTCATGCACAACCGCGACAGCGTCGATCCCGCCATCGACATCGTCACGGACATGAAGGCGTTCTTCCTGCGCTCGCTCGACATCGCCGCAAAGGCCGGCATCGCGCGCGAAAAAATCGTGCTCGATCCCGGCATCGGCTTTGGCAAGACCGCCGAGCAGAGCATGACGGCGCTGGCGCGCTTACGCGAGCTCGACATGTTCGGCCTGCCAATTCTGGTCGGCGCCTCGCGCAAACGCTTCATCGCCTCGGTGTCGCCGTCGGAGCCGAAAGAACGGCTCGCCGGCTCGATCGCCGCGCATCTCATCGCCGCGCAAAAGGGCGCGAAGATCATCCGGACCCATGACGTCGCCGAGACCCTGCAGGCCCTGCGCGTCGCCAACGCAATCGAGAGCAAGCAATGACCGACACGATCTTCGTCACCGGCCTGTCGATCCATGCCCGCCACGGCGTGATGGATCACGAGACCGAGGTCGGCCAGCGTTTCGTCATCGACCTCGAGCTCTATACCGACCTGTCGGAGCCTGCGCGCACCGACCGGCTCGCCGATACGGTCTCCTACGCCGAAATCGTGGCGACCACGACGGCGGCGTTCAAGAACACCAATTACAAGCTGCTGGAAGGGGCCGCCGGCGCGGTCGCCGATGCCATCCTGTCGCACTTCCCGCGCATCCGTGCGGTCAAGATCACCGTGCACAAGCCGCATGCGCCGATCGCCGCGATCTTCGACGACGTCGGCATCATGCTGACGCGCTCGCGGCACCCCTGACATGGCGAGCGTGCTGATCGCACTCGGCGGCAATGTCGGCGATGTCCGCGCGACATTCAAAAAGGCGATCTCGCACATCTGCGGCATGGCACAGGCCGCAATGATCGCGCGCTCCGCGGACTACGCGACGCCGCCCTGGGGCGATGAGGACCAGGATCCCTTCATCAATGCCTGTGTCGAGATCGAGACCGATCTCGATCCGCACGCGCTGCTGTTCGTGATGCAGAAGGTCGAGCAGAAGTTCGGCCGCACGCGGGAGAAAGACCGGCGCTGGGGCCCGCGTACGCTCGATCTCGACATGATCGCCTATGACGATGTTTCCCTGCAGAAGCCCGATCTGACCTTGCCGCATCCGCGCCTGTTCGAGCGCGCTTTCGTGCTGGTGCCGCTGGCCGAAATCGCACCCGATCGCGTCATCGCAGGCATTCGTGTGCGTGACGGGCTTGCCAGCGTCTCGACGCAAGGCATTGAGCGGCTTCCGGATACCGGTTAACCAAAAACAACCGTTTGCAGGGACGGTTCGGCGTGGCAATTTCGCCTGCGAATAACAAGCCGTTTGGGAGCCCTTGGCCGTATGACCTCCGTGACCGACGACCTGCCGCTGGCGGCCGATTTTCCCAAGGCGACCGTCGAAGACTGGCGCAAGCTGGTCGATGGCGTGCTGAAGGGCGCGCCGTTCGAGAAGCTGGTCGGCAAGACCTATGACGGCCTCAAGATCGACCCGCTCTATCCGCGTGCCAAAGGCGTCGCACCGGTGGTGGGGCGGCCTGCGGCGGCACCGTGGCAGATCGTGCAGCGGATCGACCATCCCGATGCGGCGCTCGCGAATGCGCAAGCACTGACCGATCTGGAGAATGGCGCGACGGGGCTCGCACTGGTGTTCGCCGGCGCCAATGGCGCTCACGGTTTCGGCCTGGAACCTTCGGCCGAGGCGATCGCAAAAATATTGAAGGACATTCATCTCGATGCCGACATCGGCATCGAGCTCGAGATCGGACCGCAATCGCGGATGGCCGCGATCCATGTCGCGGAATATGTCAAGAGCAACGGCCTCGATCCCGCCGCCTGCAACATCCGCTTCGGACTCGATCCGCTCGCGGCCGGCGCGGTCTGGGGCCATAGTCCTTATACCTGGGACGAGATCGTTCCCGCCGTCACCGGCGCGATCAAGGGCCTCGCCGCGCTCGGCTTCAAGGGGCCGTTCGCATCCGCCGACGGACGCGTGATCCACGATGCCGGCGGCTCCGAGGTGCAGGAGCTCGCCTTCGTGCTCGCCTGCGGTATCGCTTACTTACGCGCGATCGAAGGCGCCGGCATTCCGCTCGAGCAGGCGCAAGGCATGGTCTATGCGCGGCTTGCCGCGGATGCCGACCAGTTCCTGACCATGGCCAAATTCCGCGCGCTGCGGCTGTTGTGGGCGCGCATCGAGACGGCGTGCGGATTGACGCCAAAGCCGCTGTTCATCGCCGCCGATACGGCCTGGCGCATGCTGACGCAGCGCGACCCCTATGTGAACATGCTGCGCGCGACCATCGCGACATTCGCGGCTGGCCTCGCCGGCGCCAATGCGATCACGGTGCTGCCGCACACGCTGGCGCTCGGCCTGCCCGATCCGTTCGCGCGGCGGGTGGCGCGCAATACGCAGCTCCTGCTGCTGGAGGAAAGCAATCTCGCCAAGGTCAGCGATCCCGCCGCGGGCGCCGGCGGCATCGAGACGCTGACCGCGCAGCTCTGCGACGCAGCCTGGGCGCTGTTCCAAGAGAGCGAGAAAGCCGGCGGCGCCTTCGCCGCGCTTCAGCAGGGCCTGTTCCAGAGCAAGGTGGCGGCCGCGCGAAAGGCGCGCGATGCCAACATCGCAAAGCGCCGCGACGTGCTGACCGGCGCCAGCGAGTTTCCGAACCTGCATGAGAGCGAGACCGCGGTGCTGAAGGCAACGCCGGTTGCGCTCGCGCCCTACGGCGAGCAGAAACACAAGTTCGATCCTCTGCCGCCGATCCGGCTGGCGGAGCCGTTCGAGGCGCTGCGCGACAAATCCGATGCGGCGCTGAAGGCGCGCGGCGCGCGGCCAAAGGTGTTTCTGGCCAATCTCGGCACGCCCGCCGATTTCACGGCGCGTGCGACCTTCGCCAAGAGCTTCTTCGAAGCCGGCGGCATCGAGGCCCTCGACAGCGAGGGTTTTGCCGATCCAGCCAGGCTGGCCGCCGCCTTCAAGGCTTCCGGCGCCGAGCTCGCCTGCCTTTGTTCCAGCGACAAGGTCTATGCGGAACACGCCGAAGCCGTCGCGAAGGCCCTGCAAACGTCTGGCAGCAGACATATGTATCTCGCAGGCCGCCCGACTGATACCGAGGGGGCGCTGCGGGCTGCCGGCGTCACCGGCTTCATCTTTGCCGGGGCCGACGCGCTTGCCACGCTGCAGGACGCCTATCGACGGATGGAGCAGGCATGACCGAAGCAGGCAAACCAGTTCTCACCGGCGGCTGCCAGTGCGGCGCCGTGCGCTTTGCGCTGACAGCGACGCCAAACAAGATTTCGATCTGCCACTGCCGGATGTGCCAGAAGGCCAGCGGCGCGCCGTTTGCCTCCTTCGCCGACATCGAGAAGACGGACTTTGCCTGGACCAAGGGCACGCCATCGGCTTTCCAATCCTCGTCGATCGCGATGCGCGACTTTTGTGCCGCCTGCGGCACGCCCCTGAGCTTCCGCCGCGTCGATGGCCCGCGCATCGAGATCATGACTGGCGCCTTCGACCGGCCGGACCACGTGGTGCCGACACGGCAATATGGCACCGAATCCCGGCTCGGCTGGGTGGTGGGCATCGCCAACCTGCCGAGCCAGACCACGCAGCAGAACTACGGACCGGAGAAGATGGCGACCATCGTCAGCCATCAGCATCCGGATCATGATTGAGGATATGGTTGAACCATGAGCCGCATTCCCAATTTCGCTGATGTTGCCTTCGAGCGCGCCGCCACCGCGGCGCCGTCAGGCACTGCCGAGCCGTGGCTGACGCCCGAGGGCATTCTGGTGAAGCCCGCTTATGGCGAGGCGGATCTCGCCGGGCTCGATTTCCTCGAGACCTATCCCGGTATCGCGCCCTATCTGCGCGGGCCCTACCCGACCATGTATGTCAACCAGCCCTGGACCGTCAGGCAATATGCCGGGTTCTCCACGGCGGAGGATTCCAACGCGTTCTACCGCCGCAATCTCGCGGCAGGCCAAAAGGGCCTTTCGGTCGCCTTCGATCTTGCCACCCATCGCGGCTATGACTCTGATCATCCGCGCGTTGGCGGCGACGTCGGCATGGCCGGTGTGGCCATCGATTCCATCTACGACATGCGCACGCTGTTTGCAGGGATTCCGCTCGACCAGATGAGCGTGTCCATGACCATGAACGGCGCGGTGCTGCCGATCCTCGCGCTCTATGTTGCGGCCGCCGCGGAACAGGGCGTGCCGCCGGAGAAGCTCTCAGGGACGATTCAGAATGACATTCTGAAAGAGTTCATGGTGCGCAACACCTATATCTATCCGCCCGCGCCCTCGATGCGGATCATCTCGGACATCTTCGCCTACACCTCGACGAGGATGCCGAAGTACAACTCGATCTCGATCTCCGGCTATCACATGCAGGAGGCTGGCGCGACGCAGGACCTCGAGCTCGCCTATACGCTCGCCGACGGCGTCGAATATCTACGCGCCGGCCTTGCCGCGGGTCTCGACGTCGACCGTTTCGCGCCGCGACTGTCGTTCTTCTGGGCGATCGGCATGAACTTCTTCATGGAAGTCGCCAAGCTGCGCGCCGCACGCCTGCTCTGGGCGAAGCTGCTGAAACCGTTCAATCCGAAGGACCCGCGCTCGCTGTCGCTGCGCACGCACAGCCAGACCTCGGGCTGGTCGCTGACCGCGCAGGACGTCTTCAACAACGTGATGCGCACGACGGTGGAGGCGATGGCGGCGACCCAAGGCCACACCCAATCGCTGCACACCAACGCGCTCGACGAAGCGCTGGCGCTGCCGACCGATTTCTCGGCACGCATCGCCCGCAACACCCAGCTGTTTTTGCAGCAGGAGAGCGGCACCACCCGCATCATCGATCCCTGGGGCGGCTCTTATTATGTCGAGCGGCTCACGCGCGATCTCGCCGCGAAAGCCTGGAGCCACATCCAGGAGGTCGAGGAACTCGGCGGCATGGCGAAAGCTATCGAAGCCGGCGTACCAAAACTGCGCATCGAGGAGGCCTCGGCCAAGACGCAGGCCCGGATCGACGCCGGCAAGCAGGCCGTGATCGGCGTCAACAAGTACAAGCCGACCGACGAGGACAGCATCGAGATCCTCAAGGTCGACAACACCAATGTCCGGCGCTTGCAGATCGACAAGCTGACGCGGCTGAAATCCGAGCGCAACCAGAAGGACGTCGATGCCGCGCTCGCGGCGCTGACGCGTTCGGCCGGCGAAGGCAACGGCAATCTGCTCGCGCTCGCGATCGACGCCGCGCGCGCCAAGGCAACCGTCGGCGAAATTTCGGACGCGATGGAAAAGGTGTTCGGCCGCCACCGCGCCGAGATCAAATCCATCACTGGCGTCTACAAGCGGGAGGCGTCCAGCATGGGCAACCAGGTCGAGAAGGTTCAGGCGCTGATCGATGCGTTCGAGGAGGCCGAAGGCCGCCGCCCGCGCATCCTGGTCGCCAAGATCGGCCAGGACGGCCATGACCGCGGCCAGAAGGTGATCGCGTCGGCCTTCGCCGACATCGGCTTCGACGTCGACATCGGGCCGCTGTTTGCCACCGCCGACGAGGCCGCGCGGCAAGCGGTCGAGAACGACGTCCACATCCTCGGCGTCTCCTCGCTCGCCGCAGCACACCTCACCGCCGTGCCGGAGCTCAAGGCCGCGCTGAAGAAGCAGGGCCGCGACGACATCATGATCATCGTCGGCGGCGTGGTGCCGCCGCAGGATTACGATGCGCTCTATGCCGCCGGCGCGGAAGCGATCTTCCCGCCCGGCACCGTCATCGCGGATGCGGCCGAGGAGCTGATCCGCAAGCTGAATGCCCGGCTCGGGCATAGCGAGGCGGCGGCGTAGATGATAGACTGGCCGGGTAACCGGCCAGGTTGTGTCCATGACACGAGACGAAATCGTCGCCGCGATACGCAGGAACGCTGATGCCATCAAAGGCAAGGGCGTGTCGAAGCTTGGCATCTTCGGCTCGCGGGCTCGCGATGAGTATTTGCCGGACAGCGACATCGACGTCCTGGTCGAGATTGAACCGGCGGTCGCTTTCTCGCTACTCAACCTGATCGATGTCGAGCAGATCATCGAGGAGGCGACCGGCTTGCAGGCGCAGGCAACCGTCCGGCGCTCCATCTCTCCCCACTTTGCGCGCCAGATAGCCGACGACTTCCTCGAAGTATTTTGACGCTCAGTTAGGGAGCACAATCCTTGAACTTCATGATCCGTTTGAGCGTCGCCGTGGCGCTTAGCGCAACGTGCGTGATATCCGCCCTCGCCGCCGACCCAAAGCCCGACGCTGTCGTCAAGAACAAGAGCATCGACGCCCGCGTTTTCCTCGACGACAAGATCAAGACCGATGCTGCGCTGGCGGCGGATTGCCTCGCCGAAGGTAGGAAGTGGCTCGACAAGAGCGCAGCGGAAGCTGCCGCGTCGCGCAAGGAGGATCCGCAATTCTTCAGGAATGGCGGCTGGGATTTCGAGCGCAAATATGCGATCCGCTCGATCGTTGCCGATCGTTATGTCAGCCTGCTGCGCAACGACTACATGGACACTCACGGCGCCCATCCCAACTCGGACGTGAACACGATCCTGTGGGACAAGGCCGAGGGCAAGCGCATCTCGATCCGTCCCTTCTTCACCGAGACCGCCGACAAGGGACCGACCATGAAGGCGATGGTGAAGGCCATCATCGCCTCGCTCAAAGTCGAGAAGAAGAAGCGCGACACCAGCGAGACCGCGACCGACGAATGGTTCAAGAGCGTGGAGCCGAGCCTGCTCAAGATCGGCGCGGTGACGCTCGCCCCTTCAACCGAGGCGGGCATGAGCTCCGGGCTCACCTTCCATTATCCGCCCTATGCGGTCGGCCCCTACGCCGAAGGCGAATATGTCGCATTCGTGCCGTGGGAGACCCTGAAGCCGTATCTCACCACGGAGGGCACCCGTATTTTCGGCGGCGAGCGGCCGAAGGGCGACGCGGAGGAGCCGCAGTGAGCATGTTTTGAGCAGCGCCACGTTGCTCACAACGCGCTGGTAGCGCTACCTTGCGGCGGCGCCGCAAAGCCGACTAGAATGCCGTCATTGACAAGAGCGCCCGAGTTTACGGGCGCCGCTGGGAGGCATTCATGTCCAAGATAACGCGCCGCACCTTTGCGGCTTCAAGCGCCGCAGTCGCGGCATCCGCCGCTTTCGGCTTCAAGCCCGCACTGGCGCAAGCCTATCCGGCACGGCCGGTCACCGTCATCGTGCCCTGGGGCGCGGGCGGCGGCACGGACGCAACCGCGCGCATCGTCGCAGCGCTGCTGGAAAAGGACCTCGGCCAGCCCTTCAACGTGGTCAACCGCACCGGCGGCTCCGGCGTGGTTGGCCATAGCGCGATCGCGACTGCGCAGCCCGACGGCTACACCATCGGCATGCTCACGGTCGAAATCTCGATGATGCACTGGCAGGGCCTTACCGATCTGACGCCCCGGAGCTACACCCCGCTGGCGCTGATGAACGAGGACCCGCCGGGCATCCAGGTATCGTCCTCCTCGCCCTACAAGACGGTGAAAGAGCTCGCCGAGGCGATCAAGGCGGCGCCTCCCGGCAAGTTCAAGGCGTCGGGCACCGGCCAGGGCGGCATCTGGCACCTGGCGCTGGTCGGCTGGATGCAGGCGATGGGCCTGCCCGCCAACCAGGTCGCCTGGGTGCCGTCGAACGGCGCAGCTCCCGCGATGCAGGACCTTGCCGCCGGCGGCCTCGACCTCACCACCTGCTCGGTGCCGGAGGCGCGCGCCATCATCGAGGCTGGCAAGGCCAGGAGCCTCGCCATCATGGCGCCGGCGCGCAACCCGATCTTCAAGGACGTGCCGACGCTGAAGGAGGCGATGGGCATCGACTACGCGACCGGCGCCTGGCGCGGCATCGGCGCGCCGAAGAACCTGCCGCCGGAGATCGCAACCAAGCTGACCGCAGCCCTGAAGAAGGTCTACGAGTCCGCCGAGTTCAAGGACTTCATGAGCAATCGCGGCTTCGGCACGGTGTGGGGCGATGCCGGCCAGTTCGCTGGCTTCATGGACAAGGGCGATGCCCAGATGGGCGAAGCCATGAAGGCGGCCGGCCTGAGCAAGGCGTGATTGCTCACCTCTCCCCGCTTGCGGGGAGAGGTCGAATTCGAGCTTTGCTCGAATTCGGGTGAGGGGGAGTCTCCGCGAATCCAACTCTCACCGTCCGCGCGGAAAGTCCCCTCACCCCGACCCTCTCCCCGTAAGAACGGGGAGAGGGAGAAGAAACCTCATAGGACTCCTCTCATGCGTCTTCCCGACTCCGTCACGGGATCGTTTCTCGTCGTGCTCGGCGCGGCTGCAGCCTATGGCGGCTACATCCTGCCACCGGTGCCGGGGCAGCCGGTCGGCCCCAACGTGTTTCCGCTCGTGATCGGCACCGGCCTCGCACTGTGCGGGCTCGCGATCGTGTTCGGCATCGGCCATTCCTTCGAGGAGGAGGAAGAGCTTGTCCCGCTCGAGGACGGACAGGCGGCCGCGCCGCCGCCCCAGAGCAAGCTCTATGGCCTGCGCGCCCTGCTGCCGCCGGCGCTGCTGCTGTTCTACGTCTTCGCCGCCGACCGGCTCGGCTTCATCATCACCGCGGCGATCATGGTCTACGTCACCTCCACCGCGCTCGGCGCGAAGTGGAAGCTGGCGTTGCCGCTCGCAGCACTGTCGCCCTTCGCCATCCACCTCATCTTCGGCAAGCTGCTGCGCGTGCCGCTTCCCGCCGGCCTGTTGCCGACGCCCTGGTGATCCCATGCTCAAGACCCTGATTGATGCTCTCGCGCTGATCTCCACCTGGGAGGTCATCATCGCGATGTTCGCCGCCTCCGTGTACGGGCTGGTGATCGGCTCGCTGCCCGGCCTGTCGGCGACGATGGCGACCGCCCTGCTCGTGCCCGTCACCTTCTATCTGTCGCCGATCGCGGCGATCGCGACCATCGTCGCGGCCTCCTCGATGGCGATCTTCTCCGGCGACATCCCCGGCGCGCTCTTGCGCATTCCCGGCACGCCGGCGTCCGCCGCCTATGCCGACGAGGCCTATGCCATGACGCGCAAGGGCCAAGCCGAGCTCGCGCTCGGGGCCGGCGTCTGGTTCTCCGCCGTCGGCGGCATCGCCGGCGTGCTGTCGCTGATGATCCTGGCGCCGCCGCTCGCCGAGATCGCGCTGTCGTTTTCGACCTTCGAATATTTCTGGCTGGCGCTGCTCGGCCTGATGTGCGCCACGCTGGTCGCGCGCTCCTCACCGGTGAAGGCGATCGCCGGCATGTTCCTCGGCCTGCTCGTCTCCTGCATCGGCATCGAGAATCCCGGCGGCGTCCCGCGCTTCACCTTCGGCATCACCGACCTGTTCGGCGGCATCGAGCCGATCCCGGCGCTGGTCGGCGTGTTCGCGGTGGCGCAGGTGATGCGCGCGATGCTGACGCCCGAGCCGCCGCCGCTGCCGCGGCGCAAATTCGGAAGCATCATGGCCGGGCAGTGGAAGCTGACCAAGAAGTACCATTGGCAGATGACGCGCGGGAACATCGTCGGCATCATCATCGGCGTGCTGCCCGGCGCCGGCGCCGACATGGCGGCGTGGGTCTCCTACGCGATGTCGAAGCGCTTCTCCAAGGAGAAGGAGAAATTCGGCACCGGCCATGTCGAGGGCCTGGTCGAGGCCGGCGCCAGCAACAATGCCAGCATCGCGTCGGGCTGGGTGCCCTCGCTGCTGTTCGGCATCCCCGGCGACACCATCGCCGCGATCGCGATCGGCGTGCTCTACATGAAGGGCCTCAATCCGGGTCCGACGCTGTTCACCGAGAAGGCGTCGAGCATGTACGCGATCTACCTCATGTTCATCATCGCGAACATCCTGATGATCCCGCTCGGCATCGCGATGATCCGTGTCGCTGCCTACATCCTGCTGGCGCCGCGCTCGACCGTGATGCCGATCATCATGCTGTGCTGCGCAGTCGGCTCGTTCGCGATCGGCAACAACATGTTCGGCGTCGTCACCGTCGCCGCCTTCGGCGTGATCGGCTATGTCATGGAGGCTAACGGCTATCCCGTCGCCGCCATGGTGCTCGGCATCGTCATGGGCACCATGGTCGAGCAGGCCTTCGTGACCTCGCTGATCAAGTCCGACGGCAGCATCCTGCCGTTCTTCGAACGGCCGGTCGCCGCCATCCTCGCCGCCATGGCGATCGGCGCGCTGCTGTGGCCGGTGATGGTGTGGGTGTGGCGCAAGGTGAAACCGATGCAGACGGCGGCGGCAACGACCCGGTGATATCGGGCGGGCGGCCCTCGCCTGCCCCGGCGGGGCGTTGTAAAGCAGGGCATGACTGAGAAGAAGGCCTCGCTCGACATCAAATCCCTCGCCCGCGACCTGCGCGCCGGCAGCCGCGCGGCGCTGGCGCGGGCGATCACACTGGTGGAAAGCCGGCGCGGCGATCATCAGGCGCTGGCGCGCGAGCTGGTGCAGATGCTGCTGCCCGACACCGGCAAGGCGTTCCGCGTCGGCATTACGGGATCGCCGGGCGTCGGCAAGTCCACTACCATCGATGCGCTGGGGACCTATCTCATCGAGCAGGGCCACAAGGTCGCAGTGCTCGCGGTCGACCCGTCCTCGGCGCGCAGCGGCGGCTCGATCCTCGGCGACAAGACGCGGATGGCGCGGCTGTCGGCGTCAGACAATGCCTTCATCCGTCCCTCGCCATCCTCGGGCACGCTCGGCGGCGTCGCGGCCAAGACGCGCGAGGCGATGCTGCTGTGCGAGGCGGCCGGCTTCGGTGTCGTGCTGGTCGAAACGGTCGGCATCGGCCAGTCCGAGACCGCGGTCTGCGACATGACCGATTTCTTCCTGGCCCTGATGCTGCCCGGCGGCGGCGACGAGTTGCAGGGCATCAAGAAGGGCCTGGTCGAGCTCGCCGACATGATCGCCATCAACAAGGCCGACGGCGACAACCTCAAGCGCGCCAACATCACCGCCGCCGACTATCGCGGCGCGCTGCATATTCTAAGCCCCCGGTCCGAGCATTGGCATCCGCCCGTCGTCACCTATTCGGCGCTGGCCGGTACCGGCATCGCCGAGCTCTGGCAGAAGGTCCTGGATCACCGCAAGGCGATGAATGCGTCCGGCGATTTCGCGGCGCGGCGGCGCGACCAGCAGGTGAAGTGGATGTGGTCGATGCTGGAGCAGCGCATGCTGGCACGGCTGCGCAGCGAGGCGTCCGTGCGCACGAAGGTCCGGAAAATCGAGGCTGAAGTCGCCGATGGCCATCTCACGCCGGCGCTCGCCGCCGAGCAGATCTTGGAGTTGCTGCAATGAGCGAGAAGCTGCGCATTCTCCTGACCGGCTTCGGATCGTTTCCCGGCGCGCCCTATAACCCGACCCAGCCGCTGGTGGCACGACTGACGCAGCTGCGCCGGCCGGCGCTCGACGATGTCGCGATCGCGAGCCACATCTTCCCGGTCACCTACGTCGCGGTCGACCGGCAATTGCCGGAGGTGCTCGCAAGGGAAAAGCCGGACGCGCTGCTGATGTTCGGCCTCGCCGCGCGCACGCCCTATTTGCGCATCGAGACCCGCGCGCGCAACGCCGTCACCATGCTCTGGCCCGATGCCGCCAACACCCGCTCCAGCAAGCGTGGCATCGCCGGCCATGCCGACGCGATGATGTTCGGCCCGCACACTGCAAGGCTGCTGCGCGCCGCGCGCCTCACCGGCATCGACGCCCGTGCGTCACGCGATGCCGGCGCCTATCTCTGCAATTACCTGAGCTGGCGCGCGATTGAGAACGTGAAGGCCGGTGGGCCCGGGCTTGCGGCGTTCATCCATATCCCGCTGCTGGCGCGCAGTGGCGCCGTACGCCGCAAGGGCGCGCCGAGGATCACGCTGGAGGAGCTGGTGGATGCGGGGGAAGCGATGTTGATGGAATTGGTGGGATTGGCCCGGAAGCAGCGGAACACACCGGCTTCGTAGGGTGGGCAAAGGCGCGAAGCGCCGTGCCCACCATCTCGTTCCGTCTGCCATCAAGTCGTGGGCACGCTGCGCTTTGCCCACCCTACGGCACCTCATCTTGCGTAAACATTTAACCCTACCGCGAACAATCCCCACGGTTCGCGCCGCCCTGCGCTACCTAACCGCTGCGGACCCCCGCGTCCGCCGGAGGACGCGTCATGGACCTCAATCGCCGCCATCTCATCGGAGCTTCCACCGCCGGCATCGCCGGTGCGCTCGCCATGCCGGCCGACGCCGCGCGCGCGGCGCCGCTGACCTCCCTGCTCGGCCGCGATGCTACGCAATACGGCGTGCGGCCTGGCAGCAGCGAGGATCAGACGCGCGCGCTCCAGCGCGCCATCGATGAGGCCGCGCGGGCGCAGATGCCGCTGGCGCTGCCGCCGGGCGTCTATCGCACCGGGCTGCTGCGCTTGCCGAACGGCGCGCAACTGATCGGAGTGCGCGGCGCGACCAAGCTCGTCTTCACCGGCGGCGCATCGGCGATCCAGAGCGGCGGCTCCGATTCCATCGGGCTCACCGGCATCACCTTCGACGGCGGCAGCATTCCGCTGCCGACGCGACGCGGGCTGATCCACGTCCTTGGCGCGCGCGACGTCCGTATCACCGATTGCGAGATCACCGCCTCAGGAGGCAGCGGCATCTGGCTCGAGCAGGTCTCCGGCGACATCTCCGGCAACATCTTCACCAGCATCGCCGTGACCGCGGTGGTCTCGTTCGACGCGCGGGGCCTCAGCGTCTCCCGCAACACGATCCTCGGCACCAATGACAACGGCATCGAGATCCTGCGCACCGCGATCGGCGATGACGGCACGCTGGTCGCTGATAACCGCATCGAAGACATCAAGGCCGGGCCCGGCGGCTCCGGCCAGTACGGCAACGCCATCAACGCCTTCCGCGCCGGCAATGTGATCGTGCGCGGCAACCGCATCAAGAACTGCGACTACTCGGCGGTGCGCGGCAATTCGGCTTCCAACATCCACATAACCGGCAACAGCGTCAGCGACGTGCGCGAGGTCGCGCTCTATTCCGAGTTCGCGTTCGAGGCGGCCGTGATCGCCAACAATACCGTGGATGGCGCGGCCGTCGGCGTCTCTGTCTGCAATTTCAACGAGGGCGGCCGCATCGCGGTGGTCCAGGGCAACATCATTCGCAACCTGATCCCGAAGCGGCCGATCGGCACCGCGCCGGATGACGACGCCGGCGTCGGCATCTACATCGAGGCGGATTCATCGGTGACCGGCAACGTGATCGAGAACGCGCCGTCCTACGGCATCGTCGCCGGCTGGGGCAAATATCTGCGCGACGTCGCGATATCAGGCAATGTGATCCGCAGGGCGCTGGCCGGCGTCGGCGTCTCCGTGGTGCCGGGCGCCGGCACCGCGCTCGTCAACAACAACATGATCTCGGAAACCCCGCGCGGCGCCGTGGTCGGCCTCGACCATGCCCGCGCGGTGACGTCGGACCTGTCAGCCGACGGCGCGCAGCGGTTCGCGCAGGTGGTGATCGGCGGGAACGCTGTGAGGCGGTAGGCGCGCGGTTGGCAGACGGGCCGTTCATCCTTCGAGGCTCCCCACGTGGCGCCTTGCGCCACGTGTCTCGCACCTCAGGATGACGGAGTTGGGGGACGCGGCGGTTCTCTTGAACCTTTGCGCTAGAACGCGTTCCGCAGCAGCGGGTATTTCGCTTGCAGGCCGTCGAGGCTGAAGGTGAACTCGACGACGCGCTCGGGGGCTGCGACGATTTCGGCGGCGGGCGGGGCGAACTGCGGCAGGAGCGCGGCCATTGCGGCAGGCTGGGCCAGCGGCGCCTTCACGGCAGGGGCAGCACGCGGCGGCAGGGCCGCGAGCGCCGCGACCGGCGGCTTCACAGGGGGGGCGATGAACGGCGCCAAAGCGGCGGGCGTGGCCACCGGTGACTTCACGGCAGGTGCGGAGAGCGGCGCCCTCGCAGCGGGTGCCTTGAGCGGCGGCACCTCGGCAGGCGCGGTGAATGATGCGAACTTGGCAGCCGCCACGCGCGGCGAGACAGGAGCCTGCGGTACGAGCGGGGCTTCGGTGACTTCGGGGAGAACGTCCGGCTTGGGCGCGAGCCTGACCGGCGCGGCGGTCTCAGGCGCGATGTGGACGGCCTTGGGCTGCAGCGGCTTGTGCTGCAAAGGCTTGGGCTGCAAAGGCTTGGGCTGCATGGTCTGCGCCGCTTGCTCGCGCGGAAACACGCGGGGCATGGTCGCCGGCGACCAGCCGAAGGCGGGCGAGACGCTCGCAGCCGCCGCGGCAACGTCACCACCGGTTGCGAGCGCGCGCCAGGTCTGGACGGCGAGTTTGGCTTCCTGGATGTTTTCGAGGAATGCGATCTCGGAGTGGTAGCGACGCCAGCGTCCGGTCTCGAACATTTCGGAGAGGTGCTCCAGCCGCTGCTCGGCGAGAGTGCACCAGCGTGCCGCGATCTCGCGGCCGGCGGCCGCGCTTTGGCGATGTGTCATGAACCAGCCCGTCATGAGAAAAATACGGACGCGACGCAACGCACACGAATCAATTTAGACGCGACATGAATATTTTGTGGAAAAGTTTTGACTTGTCCAGCAACGACACGCCGTTCGTCATGAAAGTCCGTAGTCGTGCGGAGAATTGCTGTGATTTCGAGTCAAGCTTCGCACAAGCATGACGGCGTTGCGGCGTGCCGGTCGGCCGACGAGATGAACGCACGCGCCGTCCTTCAACCGCAAGCTGAATGGATCCGACGCCTCAAAGAAACAGACCCCCAAAAAGAAAAGACCCGTCCGGGGGGACAACCGGACGGGTCGAGCCATATGGGCGCTTGGGGTGGATGGGCGCTCGCGCCTGATATGACTGATGGGGAGGGATGACCGCTCCCACATATTTTGGTCGTGGCAGCTGGCTGAACGTTCAATCCGGTGTTCGATTTTTTAACCTTTGGCGGGCGCGCAATGTTGTCGCAGCCACTATCGCGTCGCCGGCCTATCCGCCTGAGAAACCGTGGCTTTATCGGCCGCGCTCGACAGCGAGGGCTGCTCGATCGCGCGAATGCCCGGCTCATCGCGACGTGGCTGCGCATCTTCACGTTTTGTTGTACCGGACGCCGCCGCAACCGGCGTCGCGTTGTCGGCGGGAACAGCGGTAACCGCGGCAAACGCATCGGCCTCGCCGTCGCCGAACAGATCATCACGTCCGGGTGAACCAAGGTCACGCGCGGTCTTCGCAAGCGTCATGCGCAGCGCTTCCGGCTTCAGCGTGTAGTTGCGTTCGAGCAGCAGCGCCGCGACGCCGGAGACATAGGCCGCCGAGAACGAGGTGCCCGACGTCATCTGGTATTTGCCGTCGGGCGCCGGCAGGAAGATGTCGACGCCGGGCGCCGCCAGCGCGATGTAATTGCCGCGGTTGGACGCGGAGAACAGCTTGTCCTGCTGGTCGGTGGCGCTGACCGCGATCACGTTGGGATTGGCGGCGGGATAGAGCGGCGGTGATTTCGCGCCGGCATTGCCGGCGGCCGCGATCAGCACGAGGCCGCGCGCGGCGGTCGCGGCAATGGCGCGCTCGATCACCGCGTCCTTCGGGCCGGCAAAGCTCATATTGACGATCTGCGCGCCGTGCTCGGCGGCGTAGTTCAGCGAGCGCAGGATGATGTAGGACGAGCTCTCCGCACCGCCGCCGGTGCCGCCGAAGGCGCGGATCGCGATGATGCGCGCCTCGGGCGCGCTGCCCATCAGCTTGGCGTGCGCCACGATGGCGCCGGCAATGCCGGTGCCGTGGATGTGCGGGCCCTCGGCGCTGCCGAGCGCATCGAAATTGTCGGCGATGGAATTGGCGAGCTCGGGATGCCTTGCGTCGATGCCGGAATCGATCACGGCAATGGTCACGTTGGCGCCATGCACCAGCGTATGCGCCTGCGGCAGGCGGAGCTTTGCCAGGGCATATTGCGCAGGATCGCCTTCGGTCGGCGTCGCCGGCTTCTGGTCCTGAAGCACGTAGCGGAAGTTCGGCTGCACCGAGCGCACGCTGCCGTCCGCGGCGAACTCGCGCCGCACCGTCTCGAACGGGCGGCCATCGGTGATGCGGAACAGGCCGAACGTCGCGCCGATCAGCGGGAAGTTTTCGGAGGAAACGCGCGCAAGGCCATGGCGGCGCGCCAGCTCGTCGGCTTCGGTCGGCGTCAGCGCACCGTCGATCTCGGCGACGAATTCGCCTGCGAAGCTGCGCAGGTTCGCAGCCACCGGCGTATTGTTGCCGCGCCCCTTGGCGGCGGTCTTCTTGCCCGACTTGCCAGTCCCCTCGCCGCCCGCGTTCGGCTGCCCCAGGCACTCGCCGTCGGCGTCGCGATAGGGTGCGGAGCAGGCGGGATAGAGGTTCGGGGAGTAGCGGGCATAGGGCATCACCGGGGTCGGCCCTATCCGCGCCGAGAGCCGCGGCGTCGCAATCGCACGCGGACTGCGGTCGACCGCGACCACGCGCGCAGCGACGCCCGGGTTCACGCGTGCGGCGACGTTTGGAGAGATGGTCGGCGTGCGCGAGGGCACGCTGATCGTCGGCGTGCGCATGATCGCCTGCGCCTCTGCGACCTCGACGCCGAGACAGGCGGCGAGCAGCAGCGCGGCACCGGCCGATGAAGCGTAAGCCCCGGCGCGCATCCTACTCTTGGACTTGCCTGTCATCGGTCAAGAGGCGCGCTTAAGGCGCCGCCACGGCGAGATTGACGAACTTCTCGCGCGACATCCTGGCGAGCAGCGCGGCGAGCTCGTCCTGGCTCATCGCCTTGTCGAATTGGAGGCGGAACATGCCGCCCTTGGCATCACCGATGATCGAGGCCTGGTAGCTGTCGAGCAGCGCGGTGATGTCGGCGACGCGCGCCTCGGGCGTGAAGCGCACCAGCGCCCGCGCCGGTGCAGCTCCGAGCTCGCGCGTGATCGGCGCGCCGATCGAGAGCGACGCGGTCTGGTAGGTCGCGGTCTGGGTCTTCATCAGCACGGCACCGATGATGCCGGCCTGCAGCAGCAGCGCGATGGCGCCGAGGCTCGCCGACCAGGCCAGCGTGCGCGGCGACAGGCTCGCAAAGAAGGTCGAGATGCGCGTGGAGAGCGGCAACGGCGTGGCTGCCCGCGCCGGCTCGGCGTCGATCGCGGCAAACAGCTTCTGCATCGCGCGCGCCGACGGAGCCCCCAGGCTCTCGTTCAGATGGATGGTCTCTTCATACTCGCCGCGGATCGCGGCATACTGCTTGGCCAGTTCGGGATCGCGCGCCAGCGCTTCCTCGACGCGGCGGGCGTCGCGCGCGTTCAGCGTGCCGGCGGCGTGCCAGGGCAGCAGCAGTTCAATCTCACTGGGCTCTTGCTCCAGCATCTTCTTGCTCAATGCCATCATGGCCAGCCTCGCTCAACGCCGGCTGCCTTCAGCAGTTCGGCCAGTTTCTTGCGCGCGTAGAACAGGCGCGTCTTCACAGTGTTCTCCGGAATGCCGACGATTTCGGCCACCTCTTCCACGGACTTCTCGTGGTAGTAGACAAGATCGACGATTTCCCGGTGTTCCGGCGAGAGGCCCGTCAGACACTCCCGCAACGCTTCACTGGTATCCTTCTTCTGCACCACCGTTTCCGGATCATCGGACGAATCCTCGATCGCGTTCGCGGCGTCTTCGTCCAACTCAAAATCCTTCCTGCGCCGGAGCGCCGAAAGGGCCTTGAATCGGGTGATTGCCAGCAGCCAGGTTGAAACGGCGGATCGGCCCTCGAACTTGCCGGCTTGACGCCAGACGTCGAGAAAAACCTCGCTGATGAGGTCTTCTGCCGCCTGCTCGTCCCGCACGAGCCTCAGCCCGAACCTGTAGACCCTGACATGGTGCCGCCCGTACAGCACCTGCATGGCGAGCCGGTCACCTTGGGCGATCCTGGCGATCAGGACCTCGTCCGAAGCCGCCTGTGTCACGCTCAAAGCCCGTCTCGCAAAGTTGGTCGGGTCGATACGGCGGACGGTTCGACGGGAGAAGCGAAATTCTTCAGCGTACCGCAGTCGTACGGGGGCCTGTGTGATTTACCCCACATACGTGCATTTTTCTCGTCCCACCTGCGGCGGTTGGCCGTCTCGATCGATGTAGGTAACATATTACTGAAACACTTTCCTGCGGGGTGTCTGCCCGGCACGGGCGGGCCGACCAATTCCGGTTCCATAGCAGTCCTGCACGACGTATGTCTCACGAACCCCCGCCTTGGCTCGACCGCATCGCAAACGATGCCTAATCGCCGGCAAATTCTCCTGCCGGCTAACACCATGCTGTTCTGCGCTGCACGGTTCGGATTCGGTTTCAAAGGATACCAAACCTAAAGGCTTGCCACGTAGATTTTTGGGCTGAACTCCACCACTGGCGGGACCATGAGCACGGCCGCGACGTCCTTTCCGGAGAGGAATGCCGCTGAGGCCGCGGATCTCGTCCTCGCGCCTGAGGCGGCCGCGCCCGTGGTGCTGGCGCGCAGGGCCCGGCAGCGACGCCAGATGTATATCGGCCAAGTCGTGAGCTACTCGCTCGGCGCCTCGGTTCTGCTGCTCTACGCCTATGACGGCGCGACCTCGGTCGACGTTGCCTCGCTGTTCTGGTTCGGCGGCCTCCTGATCATCGGCTCGTTCGCCGTGCTGTCGGAGGCAGGCGTCGGTGACAGGTTCACCGACCACTATCTCACCGTGTTCCAGATCTCGGCGCACATGGCGCTGCAATTCGTGTTCCTGGTGTCGGTGCCGACCATCGGCGTCGCCTTCATCAGCGTGCTGTTCCTGATCTTCGCCTTCGGCACGCTGCGCATGACCTCGGCCCAGGCGATGCTGACCTGGGCGATCGCGACCAGCGGCCTTGCCGCCGTTTTCCTCGCCTCCGACCTGCCGATCGGCATGCCGGTTGCGACACGGCTGCAGCGCACTGCCTCGATGCTCTGCTTCGTGCTGGTGATCGGCCAGTGCGCCTTCCTCGGCCTGTTCGGCGCCACGCTGCGCAAGATCCTGTATCGGCGCAGCATCGAGCTGAAGGATGCGTATCGCCGCATCGAGGAGCTCGCCGAGCTCGACGAGCTCACCGGCTCCTACAACCGCCGCTGCATCATGCGGCTGCTCGACGCCGAGATCGAAAAGTCGCGGCAGACGTCCGCGCCTTGCGCGATCGCGCTGATCGATCTCGACTGGTTCAAGCGCATCAACGACGCCCACGGCCATCCCGTCGGCGACGAGGTGCTGCGCACCTTCGCCATCACCATTTTCGCCAACATCCGCCCGGCCGACAGTTTTGGCCGCTACGGCGGCGAGGAATTCTTGCTGCTGCTGCCCGACACCGAAGCCGATGCGGCCGCGCGCATGCTGGAGCGGCTGCGCGGCATCGTCGCCGATCTCGACTGGAGCGCGTTCTCGCCGGGCTTGCGGGTGACGATTTCCGCGGGCGTTGTGACGCTGCGCGACGTTGATACTGCCGACACATTTCTCGCGCGCGCCGACAGCGCGCTCTATTCCGCCAAGGCGCAAGGGCGCAACCGAATTGCAACGAGCTGACCAATCCATTTTCTCCGGGTGCGACAGAAGCCGCCGCCGGACCCAACGCTCCAGGAAAGGGCAATGAGATCCAAACACGCCAAACCATCCGACAACCTGCTGGACGAATTGCAGGCCGCGCTCTCGCACGGCACCGTCGCGCGCCGGGTCGAGACGCTGCGCCGCGTCACCGATCTCTTCGTAGGCAACGCGGTGGACTATTCCGACGAGCATGTCCGCGTGTTCGACGACGTGTTCCAGTGCCTGATCGAGCAGATCGAGACGTCGGCGAGAGCGCTGCTCGCCGAGCGCCTTGCGCCGATCGCGGCGGCACCGCCAAAGATCATCCGCACGCTCGCGCTCGACGAGGTCATCGAGGTCGCCGGCCCCGTGCTGTCGAAATCGGAACGGCTCGACGAGACCACCTTGCTCGAGATCGCGCGCACCAGGGGCCAGGCGCATCTCAAGGCGATCTCGCTCCGTCGCGTGCTGTCGGAAGCGTTGACCGACCTGCTGGTGACGCGCGGCAACGACGACGTGGTGCAGTCGACCGTCAGCAATCCCGGCGCCCAGCTTTCCGAGGGAAGCTTCTCCGACCTCGTCACCCGCGCCGAGCGCGACGACGAGCTCGCCACTTGCATCGGCCTGCGGCCCGATCTGCCGCGCCATCATTATCTGAGGCTGGTCGCGAAAGCCTCCCTGAGCGTGCGCAGGAAACTGGAGGCCGCGCATCCTGGGCTTGCGGACGAAGTCTCGAGCGTGGTCCAGGAAGCGGCCCAGCGGGTCCGTGCGGCCGCCATGACGAGGCAGACGGAGATGGCGCGCGCGCTGGTGAAGTCGCTGCATGCGGACGGCCGCCTCAACGAATTCCAGGTCACCACCTTCGCCGAGCAGGGCAAGTTCGACGAAACCAATGCCGGGCTCGCCGCGCTCGCGGGCGTCGCGGTCGAGACCGCCGAAAACATGATGATCGAGAGCCGCACCGAGGGCGTGATGATCCTCGCCAAGGTCGCGGGCATGTCCTGGTCGAGCGTGCGCGCCATCATCGCCATGCGCGAGAAGCTCTCCGGCGGCTCGCAGACCGACATGCTGATGCTGCGCGACACCTACGAGGCGCTGCGCTCATCGACAGCGCAGCAGGTGCTGCGCTTCCACCGCATGCAGGGCACGACGCCGGCGGTGTGAAGCCGTTGGGACTAAAGCGCGATGAGATTGGGCTCAATCGTCATCGCGCTTCAGCTCCTTGTTTGCGCGTGATCCTTTCGGAAAACCGCTGCGCACTTTTCCGGATCATGCACTAGTACCGCAAGACTTTTGAGCCGATGACGGCGCCGATCGCGGTCACGAGCGCCGTTGCGATCGTGTACCAGGTCGCGACGAACATCGGCGAGTCGTCGGTGCAGTGCGAGGCATAGAGCGTCGCGGCAAGGCCCGCCGATACCAGGCCGGCGAGCGCACCGGCGAGCGCCGGATGCGACGGCGCGCCGTGGCGCAGGCCGAACAGTGCGCCCGCAAGCAGCGGCAGCGACATCGCGGGGATCGCAACCAGGCACACCCTGGAGTTCTTGCCCATCATGCGCATCGTCATCGGCATTGCCGGCGCCATCATCATCTCGCCGCCGATCGCGACCGCGAGCAGCCCGACGGGAAGCAGCAGCAGCCAGCCCCAGCCGCGCATCAAGGCCTCGGGCCGCGACAGATGCAGGCTGACGATGATCGCGGGGATCGCGAGCGACAGCGTGACCGCGAACTTCATGTCGAAGAACGGATTGTGCATGGCCGTCATGACGTCGGGCCGCACGCCGAGGAACGTCGCGAAGATCAGGATCGACAACGGCGCGGCCACCAGCAGCGCCATGGTCAGCACGGCGCCGACGCGCGGCGCGCGATGGGCATTGTCGGCCGCGAGCGTGCGAATGAGTTGATCGGTATCCATGACTAATGGTCTCGCAGTTTGGCAGTCAGCGCCGCAAGTCCGCGATGCAGCGCGACCCGCACCGCACCTTCGCTCATCGAAAATTTCGCCGCCGTGTCCTTGATCGAGGCGGCCTCGACCGCGATCGACTGCAATACGTCGCGCTGACGCTGCGGCAGCGTGCCAAGCTGCGCTGCGACCTCGCCCGCCGACGCCGTTTCCTGCGGCGCCTCGCCCGGCAAGGTCTCGGCGAAATCGTCGATGTTGACGAAGACGCGCTTGCCGCGCCGGCGCAGCGTGTCGATCAGCTTGTTGCGGCCGATCGCGAACAGCCAGGGCGCGAAGGGGGCTTCGCTGTCCCAGGTGTGCCGCTTCAGATGCACCGCCAACAGAATCTCCTGCACGATATCCTCGGCCTGGTCGGGGGGCTGCCCGGCCCGCGCCAGGCCCCCGCCTCGCGGCGGCGCGCAGCACCGGCGTGACCGCCTTCAACAGGCGATGATACGCCGCATCATCGCCAGCCATGGCCGACCGCATCAGGTCGGTCCATTCGTCCTCACGTCCGCGCACGCGCGCCCTCACCATGCAATTCGGCCGCTCTTTCAATTTGTTACGCGGGCGTCAGCTAGATCACGAATTCGTGATATGTGCCGGGCTGCGTTGCCGAAAGGGCCGAAAAAGTCTGCGACGGCTCATAACACCGATCGGCCCGTCCCGCATCCAGCGGCCGGCCGCGAGGAACCGGATTGCCCCGTTTTCGCCCGGTGTAGCCCGAAGATTCCCATTTTCCGCCCCGCTGTGGTCACGCCCCGGCGTCTCTGTTCGGTCCGGGATGGGTGGATTGGGGAGATCGTCAACATGATGAAAACCAGCGGGCGCGCTGCCCTGATTCTTCTGGCCGGGCTTTTCCTGCTGTTCGGAGGCGTTGCGCAGGCAGCACCGAGCGCGGCCGCGGACAGCAAATCGGACAGCGCCGGCAAACAGGCCGACGCGGACAAGCCAAGCAAGCACCGCCGCCACTCTTCTCGCCGCAGCAGCAGCAAGACGGCGGAGAAGTCCTCCGACGACAAGGCCGCTGCGACGAAGACCGACGAGGTCAAGGCCAGCAGGGACGCGCCTGCATCCAGCCAGATGCCGCCGGAAGTCGCCAACGCCCGTGCGCAGCTTGCCGCCGCCGACACGCCGACGGCAGCCGCAGCCACCGCGATGACGGGCCGCGCCAACGACAACGTCCAGGCCGCGGCCGACACTCCGGCCGGCTCGGACGCCGAGAGCCAGGTCGTCGCACCCGACCAGCTCAACGATCTCGACCGCGCCCTGCCGCAGGACAACCCGCCGGCGCAGAAGGCGGTGATCGCCGCAACCGA
Source organism: Bradyrhizobium genosp. SA-4 str. CB756 (assembly GCF_000473125.1). Taxonomy (NCBI): domain Bacteria; kingdom Pseudomonadati; phylum Pseudomonadota; class Alphaproteobacteria; order Hyphomicrobiales; family Nitrobacteraceae; genus Bradyrhizobium; species Bradyrhizobium genosp. SA-4. Next base: position 4,806,866 of record NZ_KI421499.1, read on the forward strand.
CGCGCAGCCGCGGCCGGCGCCGGTAATGGCGAGCCAGCAGAGCTCGGCCTGGGACCAGAGCTCCCTGATCGGCAAGATCTTCATCGGCGTCGGCACGCTGCTGACACTGGCCTCCGCCGCGCGCATGTTCATGGCTTAAGAAGAACCTCCACGCCCGGGACGCGCATCTTGCGGCGTGTTCCGGGCGACCTTTGTTCCGGCGGCCTTTGGGCCCCTTGAAGGCATCCGCGCCAGCGGGCACATTGCCCGCCCAATCAAACGCGTGGGTGGAGCATGAGCACGTTCGAACACATCATCGTCGAAAGCCAGGGTGCGGTCGGTATCATCAAGCTGAACCGGCCGAAAATGCTCAACGCGCTCTCCTTCGGCGTCTTCCGCGAGATTGCCGCGGCCGTCGACGATCTCGAGGCCGATGACGCCATCGGCTGCATCGTCGTGACCGGCAGCGAAAAGGCCTTTGCCGCCGGCGCCGACATCAAGGAGATGCAGCCGAAGGGCTTCATCGACATGTTCTCGGAAGATTTCGCCGCGATCGGCGGCGACCGCGTCGCGCGCTGCCGCAAGCCGACCATCGCCGCCGTCGCAGGCTATGCACTCGGCGGCGGCTGCGAGCTCGCCATGATGTGCGACATCATCATCGCCGCCGACACCGCCAAATTCGGTCAGCCCGAAATCACGCTCGGCACCATTCCCGGCATCGGCGGCACCCAGCGCCTGACCCGCGCCATCGGCAAGTCCAAGGCGATGGATCTCTGCCTCACCGGCCGCATGATGGATGCGGCGGAAGCCGAGCGCTCAGGCCTCGTCAGCCGTATCGTGCCAGCCGACAAGCTGATGGACGAAGTCATGGCCGCCGCCGAGAAGATCGCCGCGATGTCGCGGCCTGCCGCCGCGATGGCCAAGGAAGCGGTGAACCGCGCCCTCGAGACCACGCTCGCCGAAGGCATGAGCGTCGAGCGCAACCTGTTCCACGCGACCTTCGCGCTGGAGGACCGCGCCGAGGGCATGGCCGCGTTCATCGAGAAGCGCAAGCCGGTGAACAAGAACCGGTAGGCGCAAGCCGACGGTCAGGCTGGTGTAAGGCTCTGATGCTGATCCGCAAAAATGCTGTGACTCGCCGGCAACAAGCACGGAATAGATGGGGGTTTTCCCCGCGGCAGTTTGCCTGCGGGACCTCGGCTGGTTAAACAGTTAAGAGGGCCGCCGTCGGCGGGGGGCGGACAGCCGGGGTTTGCGGGATTTCATGATTGGGCGTGCCGCTAGAGCTGGTCGCGTGATGACGCAGCATCGATCGGGCGTGGGGCCTGTGCTTGCGACATGGACCGCGCTGGCGCTCTGTTGCGCCCTGCCCGCTGCTGCGTCGGCGGAAGCCCTGCCGGAGGCATTGGCGAAAGCCTACCAGACCAACCCGCAGCTCAATGCCGAGCGCGCGCGCCAGCGCGCGACCGACGAGAACGTGCCGCAGGCGCTGGCCGGCTACCGGCCGCAAATCGTGGCGAGCCTCAGCGCCGGCCTGCAATCGGTGCGCAACCTTTTGCCCGACAACACCATCCAGACCGCGAACCTGAAGCCGTGGGTGATTGGCGTCACCGTGACGCAGACCCTGTTCAACGGCTTCCGCACGGCCAACAACGTGCGCGCCGCCGAGCTCCAGGTGCAGTCGGGCCGCGAGGCGCTGCGCAATGTCGGCCAGGGCGTGCTGCTCGACGCGGTCACCGCCTACACCAACGTGCTCGCCAACCAGTCGCTGGTCGAGGCGCAGCGCTCCAACGTCGCCTTCCTGCGCGAGACGCTCGCGGTCACCCAGCGCCGCCTCAACGCCGGCGACGTCACGCCGACGGATACCGCGCAGGCCGAAGCCCGTCTCAACCGCGGCCTTGCCGATCTCAACGCCGCCGAAGTCGCGCTCGCGGTCAGCCAGGCAACCTATGCGCAGGTGATCGGCAATCCCCCGTCGCAGCTTCGAGCCGCCGAGGTCGTCGACCGTTATCTGCCGAAGAGCCGCGAGGACGCCATGACGATGGCGATTCGTCAGCATCCGGCGGTGATGGCCGCAGGCTTCGACGTCGATGTCGCCTCGACCAATATCCGCGTCGCCGAGGGCGCGCTGCTGCCGAGCGCCAGCGTCCAGGGCAGCGCCAGCAAAAGCCGCAACAACGACCCGACGCTCGGCACCTTCGCCGAGGACCAGGCCTCGATCGTCGCCAGCGTCACCGCGCCGATCTATGACGGCGGCCAGGCCGCCTCGCAGACCCGGCAGGCCAAGGAGGTCTCGGCGCAGAGCCGGCTCGTGCTCGACCAAGTCCGCAACCAGGCGCGCACCGCCGCCGTCAGCGCATGGGTCGCGAACGAAGGCGCCAAGATCGCGGTCTCGGCCTCGGAGTCCGAGGTGAAGGCGGCAACCGTCGCGCTCCAGGGCGTGCAGCGCGAAGCCGCCGGCGGACAGCGCACGACGGTCGACGTCTTGAACTCGCAGGCCGACCTGATCCAGGCCAAGGCCCGCCTGATCGGCGCGCTGCGCGACCGCGTGATCGCCTCCTACACCCTGCTCAGCGCCGTCGGCCATCTCGACGTCAAGACCTTGAGCCTGAACACGCCGGATTATTTGCCGGAGGTGCACTACCAGCAGGTCCGCGACGCCTGGCACGGCCTGCGCACGCCGTCGGGGCAGTAATCTCAATCTTCTCGCGGGTGCCATGAACAGCCGCCGCATCCATCTGATGGGAGCTTCGGGGTCCGGCGTGACGACGCTCGGTCGCGCTCTTGCGGGCCGGCTTGCGCTGCCGCATCACGACAGCGACGACTATTTCTGGCTGCCGACCGTGCCGCCTTATCAGACGACGCGCCCGGTCGCCGAGCGCCTGCGCCTGATGCGCGAGATGTTCCTGCCGCGTCTCGATTGGGTGCTGAGCGGATCGATCACCGGCTGGGCCGAGGAGCTCGTCTCGTACTTCGACCTCGTCGTCTTCGTGACCACGCCGCGCGAGATCCGGCTGAAGCGATTGCGCGCCCGCGAGGCCGCTCATTTCGGCACTGATGCCGTCGCGCCGGGCGGCTGGCGCCATGCCGAGACCGAAGACTTCGTCGAATGGGCCTCGCACTACGAAGCCGGTGATCGCGAAGGCCGCAATCTTGCAAAGCATGAAGCGTGGCTCTCCGGCCTGTCCTGCCCTGTCGTGCGCGTTGACGGCTCACGCCCGCTTGCGGACCTCGTCGAGCAGCTATGCAGCGAAGCGGAGCGGCTGCCGGACTGATGTGATACTGTCTCGCACGGCCTCAAAAAAACAAATCAGGGAGAGAAACCGTGCTCAATCGACGCAGCGTCCTGCTTGCCTCCCTCGCCGCCGGAGTAGCCATGACCAACAGAGCCCACGCCCGGGCCGCGCAGCCCGCGACGCCGGTCAATTTCGACGTTCCGCCGCACGCCTGCGACTGCCACACCCACATCCACGGCGATGTCGAAAAGTTTCCGTTCTTCGCCGGGCGCGTCTACACGCCCGAGCCGGCTTCGCCGGAGGAGATGGCCGCACTGCACAAGGCGCTACATATGGAGCGCGTGGTGATCGTCACGCCCAGCGTCTACGGCACCGATAATTCGTCGAGCCTGTTCGGCATGAAGGCGCGCGGCGCGAATGCGCGTGGCGTCGCCGTGATCGACGACAAGACGCCGGAGAGCGCGCTCGACACGATGCATCAGGACGGCTTCCGCGGCGTCCGCCTCAATCTGGCGACCGGCGGCGTCAATGACCCCAATGTCGGCCGGCCCCGCTTCACCGCCGCAGTCGAGCGCATGAAAGCGCGCGGCTGGCACGTGCAGCTTTACACCACGCTTGCCATGATCTCGGCGATCAAGGACCTCGTCGAGACCGCGCCGGTGCCGGTCGTGTTCGACCATTTCGGCGGCCTCGAAGCCGAGCGGGGCCTGGAGCAGCCCGGCTTCTCCGATCTCGTCGCGCTGGTGAAGTCCGGCAAGGCCTATGTCAAGATCTCCGGCGCCTACCGCTCGTCGAAGCTCGCGCCCGATTATCAGGACATGGCGCCGTACGCGCAGGCGCTGATCGCGGCCAACCCCGATCGCATCGTCTGGGGCACCGACTGGCCGCATCCGGATTCGAGCCGCGTCGAGGGACGCAAGGCCACCGACATCGCGCCGCTCTACCAGATCGACGACGGTCGGCTGCTCAACCAGCTTCCGGTGTGGGCGCCGGATGCGGGCGTGCGCAAGAAAATCCTGGTCGACAATCCGGCGCGGCTTTACGGGTTCTAGAGCATGATCCGGAAAAGTGCGCAGCGGTTTTCCGAAAAGATCATGCTCAAACAATAATCTAAAGCGCGATGACGATTCATCGCAATCTCATCGCGCTTTAGTTTGCCGGCCTGATATCAGCGCGCGCGGCGCGAGAAGAAAGAGATCAAGACCGGCAAGGTCACGAGGATCACGACCGGCGCCAGCATCATGCCGGTGACGACCACGACGGCGAGCGGCTTCTGCACCTGCGAGCCGATGCCCTCCGACAGCGCCGCTGGCAACAGGCCGACGCCGGCGACGACGCAGGTCATCAGCACGGGCCGCAGCTGCAATTCGCCGGTGCGCACCACCGCGCTCATGCGGTCCATGCCCTCTTCGATCAACTGATTGAACTGCGACAGGATGATGATGCCGTCCATCACGGCGATGCCGAACAGCGCGATGAAACCGATCGCTGCGGAGACGCTGAACGCCGTGCCGGTGATCAAGAGACCCAGCACGCCGCCGAAGATCGCCATCGGGATCACGCTCATCGCCAGCAGCGTGTCGGCCATCGAGCCGAAATTGAACCAGAGCAGCACGCCGATCAGCGCCAGCGAGATCGGCACCACGATCGACAGCCGGCGGATCGCGTCCTGGAGGTTTCCGAATTCGCCGACCCATTCCATGTGCGAGCCGGGCGGTAATTGCACCTGGTCGGCGATCTTCTGCTGCGCCTCGCGGATCGCGCTGCCGAGGTCGCGCTCGCGCACCGAGAACTTGATCGGCAGATAGCGTTCCTGCTGCTCGCGATAGATGTAGGCCGCACCCGACACCAGGTTGATGGTGGCGACCTCGCTCAAGGGGATCTGGGTGACGGTGCCATTCGGCCCGGGCGCGCCGATCCGCAAGTTCTGGATCGCCTCGGCACTCCGGCGGTATTCCGGCGCAAGGCGCACGATGATCGGGAAGTGGCGGTCGCTGCCGGGCTCATAGAGATCGCCCGCGGTGTCACCGCCGATCGCGACCTTGATGGTGGCATTGATGTCGCCGGGCGCGAGGCCATAGCGGGCGGCCTTGGCACGGTCGATGTCGATCTGGATGGTCGGCTGCCCGAGCGAGGTGAACACCGCAAGGTCGGTGACGCCCTGCACGGTCGACAGCACCTGCTTGATTTTGTTGGCGGTGTCGGTGAGCGCCTGGAGATCGCTGCCGAACAGCTTGATCGAGTTCTCGCCCTTCACGCCGGAGACGGCTTCGGAGACGTTGTCCTGGAGATATTGCGAGAAGTTGAATTCGACGCCGGGGAAGCGGTCGTCGAGCTGCTTGAGCAGCTGCGCGGTCAGCTCTTCCTTGTCGCGCGTGCCGGGCCATTGGCTAGCGGGCTTGAGCGGGGCGAAGAACTCGGCGTTGAAGAAGCCGGCGGCGTCGGTGCCGTCGTCGGGACGGCCATGCTGCGACACCACGGATTCGACCTCGGGCCGGGCGCGGATCACCTTGCGCATCTCGTTGACGTAGGAATTGCCTTCCTGCAGCGAGATGGTCGGCGGCAGCGTGGCGCGGATCCAGAGATTGCCCTCTTCCAGCTTCGGCAGGAATTCGAGACCGAGCAGCCGGGCGAGCGCGACCGTCATCAGCACGAGGCCGACCGCGGCACCGAGGACGATGCTGCGGTTTGCGACCGCCCAATTCAGCACCGGCATGTAGAGCCGGTGCAGGATCTGCATGACCTTCGTCTCGGTTTCCTCGACATGCGCGGGCAGGATGATCGCTGACAGCGCTGGGGTGACCGTGAAGGTCGCAAGCAGGCCGCCGGCGAGCGCATAGGCATAGGTGCGCGCCATCGGCCCGAAGATGTTGCCTTCGACGCCCGACAACGTGAACAGCGGGATGAACGCCGCGATGATGATCGCGGCGGCGAAGAAGATCGAGCGCGAGACGTCGGCGGCGGCGCTGAGGATGGCGTGGCTCTTCATGCCGAACAGCGTCTCGGGCGACATGTGCTCGGTTTCCGACACCGGCGTCGTCTGCGTCAGGCGGCGGAAGATCGCCTCCACCATGATGACGGTGGCATCGACGATCAGGCCGAAATCGATCGCGCCGACCGACAGCAGGTTCGCCGATTCACCGCGCAGCACCAAGATGATCACGGCGAAGAACAGCGCGAACGGAATGGTGGCGCCGACGATCAACGCACTGCGGAGATCGCCGAGGAAGATCCATTGCAGCAGCACGATCAAGAGAATGCCGACCACCATGTTGTGCAGCACGGTGTGGGTGGTGAGCTCGATCAGGTCGCCGCGGTCGTAGATGCGTTCGATGCGCACGCCCGGCGGCAAGATGCTGGAGTTGTTGATGGTTTGAACGAGCTGATGGACGCGCTTGATCGTCGGCGAGCTCTGCTCGCCGCGACGCATCAGCACGATGCCCTGCACGATGTCGTCGGCATCGTCGATGCCGGCGATGCCGAGGCGGGGCTTCTGCCCGACGGTGACGGTGGCGACGTCCTTGACCAGCACCGGATTGCCGTTGGTCTGGGCGATCATGGTGTTGGCGAGATCGTCGATCGAACGTATCAGGCCGACGCCGCGCACCACGGCCGATTGCTGGCCGATATTGACGGTGTTGCCGCCGACATTGACGTTCGCATTGCCGACGGCCTGGAGCACTTGCGGCAGCGTCAGTCCGTTGGCGACCAGCTTGTTGAAATCGACCTGGAGCTCGTAGGTCTTGCTCTTGCCACCCCACCCCGTGACGTCGATGACGCCGGGCACGGCGCGGAAGCGGCGCTGGAGCACCCAGTCCTGGATGGTCTTGAGATCGAGCACGCTGTAGTTCGGCGGGCCGACCAGGCGGTAGCGGAAAATTTCGCCGATCGGGCTGAGCGGCGAGATCTGCGGCTGCACGTTGCCCGGCAGCGGCGCGAGCTGCGCCAGCCGGTTCAGCACCTGCTGCAACGCCTCTTCATAAGTATAGGCGAAGGAGAACTGGATTTTGACGTCGGAGAGACCGTAGAGCGAGATGGTGCGGATGGTCGTGATGTTCTTCAGACCTGCGACCTGGGTCTCGATCGGGATCGTGATGTAGCGCTCGATCTCCTCCGCCGACAGGCCCGGACTTTGGGTCACGATGTCGACCATCGGCGGGGTCGGGTCGGGATAGGCCTCGATGTTGAGCTGGTTGAACGCGATCAGGCCGCCGACCAACACGGCGACGAACATGCCGACCATCAGGAAGCGCCGATTGACGGCAAGGGCGACGAGGCGATCCATTAGGTCTTCAGCTTGTCTTGTGTGTTAGATCGTCGATCAGCTGCCGGACGCCGCGCGGTCGATGAACAGGCTGCCCTTGACGACGATCTGCTCGCCGGGTTTCAGATTGCTGGTGACTTCGACGAGGTTGCCGTTGATGAGGCCGGTCTTGATCTCGCGCAGCTCCACCGACTTGTCATCGCGCGCGACCCAGAGGCGGACCTTGTCGGCTTCATAGATCAGCGCCTGCTTGGGCACCGCCGGCGCGGCGCGATCGCCGGCCGAATAGATCGTGACGTTGGCGAACATCTCCGGCTTGAGCAGGCCGTCCTTGTTGTCGATGGTGGCGCGGACCAGGAGGCGGCGGGTGTTGGGATCGATCGCGGCGGCGACGTAATTGATCTTGGCCGTGAGCGGACGGCCCGGCAGCGCCATCACGTTGACGGTGATGTCCTGACCGATGCACACCGCGGCCGCATCGCTCTCGCGCACGAAGGCGGTGAGCCAAACCGTGGAGAGGTCGCCGACCACGAACACCGGATCGCTGGCGCCGGCGTTGACATACTGGCCGGGGCCGATCTTGCGCTGCACGACCGTGCCGGAGATCGGCGAGTAGATCGTGATCTCGCGATCGATGACACCCTTGTCCTGGAACGCCTTAATGGTCTCGTCGGTGAAGCCGAGGATGCGCAGCTTGTTGCGCGCGGCCTCCAGCGCCGTCACCGATGAGCGCATGTCGTTCTGCGCCTGGACCTGGTTCGCTTCCGCCTGCTGATAATCCTTCAGCGGAATAGCGTGGCCTTCATAGAGATCCTTGGCACGCTTGAACTGGATGTCGGCAAGATCGATCGCCGACTTCGCCTTGTTCTGCGCGGTCATCGCCGCGATAAAATCGTTCTGGGCCTGCACGGTGTCGGCGGCCTCGATCGTGAACAGCGGTTGGCCCTGCTTCAGGGTCTCGCCGGGCTTCGCCAGCAGCTTGGTGACCCGGCCCGCATAGGGCGAGAACACCGGCGTCGAGCGGTCCTCGTCGACCGCGACCTTGCCTTCGGTGACGTATTCGGCCCGGAAGGTCCTGGCCTTGACCGGCTCGATCGTCAGCGTGGCCCATTCGGACGGCGTCGGCGTGAAGTTCTGCGCATTCCTGCGCGACTGGCTGGAAATCTCGGAGTGGCTCTTCTCCTTGGCTCCCGCACGCAGGAAGCCATAGGTACCGGCACCGGCAAGAGCTAGTAAAACTACGGATGTGATCACCCGTTGTTTTGTAAGCACCTGCATTCGCTTGGTATTTTCAACTACCATGGGGCCCGGTCGTGTCTGCGACGATCTCGGCAGATGGCTGCCTTGTCGGTCGCGCTAATAGTGCTGAATTGGGATTTCAAACAACCTAAAAAACGCTAGGCACCTTTCGGTTTGCGTTAAAATTTTGCGATGCGTCAGCTTCCCGTCAGTTTCGCGCCGGCCACTGTGCCGGATGGCTGCCGAGCGGCATCGCCGGACGGCTCCATTGTGCCGGCGTCCTCGACAGCAGCGCCGAATGGCGCACCGCCTTCAACGTGCCGAAGCCAGATGGCACGGCTTCGATGAACGCAGGATGTACGGCCTCCTCCGTAAGATCCGGGGTATCCTGGCCGCGATCGAGCCGGCCGAGATTCCACAGCCAGCGCCCGGTCTGGGCCAGCGACACACGCACGTGCCAGCTACCGCCTTGGCTCGCCTGGCGCGCCTTGGCCATCATTGCGCCGAACGCCATCAGATAGCCGGTGGCGTGATCGAGCATCTGCGCCGGCAATTCCTTGGGGCCGTCGATGCCGGCAGCCTTCCCTTCCGCATCGTTGAAGCCGGTCGTGGTCTGCACCAGCGAGTCGAAGCCGCGCCGCTCGGCCCAGGGACCGGCTTGGCCGTAGGCGGACAACGTCACGTAAACGATCCCGGGATTGATGCGCGCTGCATCCTCCGGCGAAAAGCCGAGACTCGCGAGCGCGCGTGGGCGATAGCCTTGCGAGAAGATGTCGGCGTCTTGCAGCAGCGCGCGCATCTGCGCCCTGCCCGCCTCGCTCTTCAGCTCGATGAAGCTGGTGAGCTTGCCGCGGCCGGTGTCGATGGTGAGCCAGGGAATGGCAGGCAGCTCCGGGCCCGACACCAGCAGCACATCGGCGCCGTGCGCGGCGAGCGTGCGCCCGGCGACGGGGCCTGCAATGACGCGGGAGAGATCGAGCACGCGAATGCCAGAGAGCGGAAGATCGCCTTTGGGCCACGGCTTTGGCGGAGCATCGCCGATCTTCTCGATCGAGATCAGCGGCAGTTCGGCAAGCGCACGCGCCTGCGGCAGCGCGGACCATTCGTCGTAGGAGCGCGTCAAGGCAACGACACCGCCCGCGGCGTAAGCGGCGGTTTCAAAATCCTCACCCTTCCAGTGCATCAATGCGGCTTGCACTTTCTCGCGCTCCGCCTCGCAGCCGAGCACCTTGCAGACGGCGTCACGATGATGCGGAAAGTTGGTGTGGCAGCGGACAAAGCGATTGTCGCCGGTCCTGTAGACGCCGGCGATGGCGTCCCAGGCCGGAGGCGGCGGCTTGTCGTCAAGGCGCAGATAGCGCTCGGAGCGGCATTCGGCGACGGCGTGGCGCATGTCGACGGAGACGTCCTGCGCCTCGCCGCTGCGCAGCCGCCAGATTTCGGCCGCAGCGAGGCCGGCGGCAGCGATCGTCGTCTGTCCGGCGACAGCGACGCGAAACGAGGACGGGATCTGCGGCTCTTCCCCGGTCAGCCGCACGCGTGCGAGCGCGGCCGCATCGCCGCCGGCGGAGGTCCAGATACCCCTAAGAATATCGGCGGAGCTTTGCATGACCGCTTCTCTCCCTTTCCGGGTTGAGCATGATCTTTTCGGAAAACCGCTGCGCACTTTTCCGCATCATGCTGTAATTTTCGCGACCATGTCATGATCGCAGAAAGGAATGCAATGGCCGCCATCGATCCCCTCACCGCAGGCGCCGTGTTCGTCGCAACGGCGGCCACCGACGCGGTCTATGTGATGTTCACCTCGGCCGTGGTCGCGCGCAAGCGCATGCCGGCGGCGACCTGGAGCGCGATCTGGTACCTGCTCTCGTCCTATGCCGTGATCAGCTACACCGAAAACGCCTTCTATGTGGCTTTCGCCGCGATCGGCTCCTGGGTCGGCGCGTATGCATCGCTGACCTTCCTGCACCGCCCGCCCGGCGGCCCGCCGGTGGGGGCCTCGCCGGAGTGAGGATAGAATTGCTTTTGAATCCTTTGCTGCCGGTCCCGTCATCCTGAGGTGCGAGGCTTGCGATGCAACGCATCGCAAGTCGAGCCTCGAAGGATGAACGGCCGCGGTGGCAGCCGGGCTGTCGCCCTTCGAGGCCTCCGCTACGCTCCGGCACCTCAGGGTGACGGAATGGCATTTGCGACCATGCCGCGTACGTGACTACACTGCGCACAATCAGCAAGAAGGAAAACCAACAATGGATCTCGGTCTCAAGGGAAAGAACGCCATCGTGCTCGGCGGCACGCGCGGCATCGGGCGGGCGATTGCGGATACGCTCGCCGGTGAAGGCGCCAACGTCGCGGTGTGCGCGCGCAATGCCGATCAGGTTGCGGCGACCGTCGCCGAGCTGAAGGCCAGCGGCATCCGCGCCACCGGCGGTACGGTCGACGTCACCGACGGCGCGGCGCTGAAAGCCTGGATCGAGGGCGCGGCGAAAGAGCTCGGCGGCGTCGACATGCTGTTCTCCAATGCCGGCGCGATGGCGCAAGGCCAGGACGCCGCGTCCTGGGAGCAGAATTTCCGGCTCGACGTGCTCGGCGCCGTACATGCGTTCGACGCGGCGCGGCCGTTCCTCGAAGCCGGCGGCGCCGGCAGCGGCGATGCGGCCTTCGTCATCATCTCCTCGATTGCGGCGGCGCAGGCGGATGCGGCAAGCTCCTACGGCCCGATCAAGGCAGCGCTGATCCACATGGCCAAGGGACTGGCGCGGCAATACGCCAAGAAGAAAATCCGCATCAACGTCGTCTCGCCCGGCACGGTCTATTTCAAGGGCGGCGTCTGGAACACGATCGAGCAGAACATGCCCGATCGCTACAACGACGCGATGAAGCGCAACCCGACCGGCCGTATGGCAACGCCGCAGGAGATCGCGAGCGCGGCAGTGTTTCTGGCAAGCCCAGTGTCGGCGTTCACGACGGGATCTAACCTCGTGGTGGACGGCGCGATCTCGAACCGGGTGAATTTCTAGAGAGCGGCGCGCACCTCCCTCCGCCGTCATGGCCGGGCTTGACCCGACCATCCACGCGTCACTGCGCACTCAGAAAGACGTGGATGCCCGGGTCAAGCCCGGGCATGACGACTGAGACTGAGACTGAGACTGAGGCGCGCGATCGATCAACAAACCCGTCATTGCTAGCGTAGAATTTGAAGCGAAGCGTGCCCACCACTTTCGCGATGAGTCCTGGAATGGTGGGCACGGCGCTTACGCGCCTTTGCCCACCCTACGACAGCTAGGCTCGCAACGACTGCCAGTTCCGTCATCCTGAGGTGCGAGGCATGGGACGCACCGCGTCCCATGGGGAGACTCGAAGGATGCACGGCCAGGGTGCTGCGGGGCCGTCGCCCTTCGAGGGCCGCTTAAGAAGCGGCCACCTCAGGGTGACGGTGATAGATTGGCCGTCGTGCCATATCTCAATGAAAATCCCGGGACGGCGGCAGGATACGGACGTTGCGGGGGTGGCGGTGTTTTTGCGCGGGCATGTCTGCAAGCGCACGGGGGTCCTCGTTGAGGGGCTCGACCACGGTGGCGCCTGCCGGCACCGGATGCTTGCGGCTCAGCGCATCGTTGGCCAATCCGACCAGATCGTGCGAGCGGTCCACCATGCGCTGGGCGATCAGATGCGTGACCTTTTCGGGGCTGCTCTGGATGTAGCCCTGGACCTCGATGAGGCGCGCGCCCATCACTTCTTTCCGGTACTGCTCCATGACCTTGGGCCACACCACGACATTGGCGATGCCGGTTTCGTCCTCCAGCGTCATGAACACGACGCCGCTGGCGCTGCCCGGCCGCTGCCGCACCAGCACCACGCCGGCGCAGCGGACGCGGCGCCGCTCGTTCTCATGGCTGATCTCCTTGCAGGCGACGACACGCTCGCGCGAAAACATCTCACGCAGGAATTCCATCGGGTGGCCTTTCAGCGATAGGCGGATGGTCTGGTAATCCGCAACCACCTGCTCGCTGCGCGGCATCAGCGGCAGCGACTTTGCGTGCTCGTCCGGCTGCTCGCGCGCGGTCGCGGCCTCGAACAGCGGCAGCGGCACGTCGTCGGGCAGCCGCCGCACCTGCCACAGCGCCTCGCGGCGATCGAGCCCGAGCGAGCGGAACGCATCGGCATCCGCAAGCAGGATCAGCGCGCGCTTGGGCAGGCCGGTGTCGCGGGCGAAGTCTTCGAGCGAGGTGAATCGACTGTTGTTGCGGGCGTCGATGATGCGGTCGGCCCAGTCTTTCTGAGTGACATGGACTTTGCCTTGCCGCTTTGCCTGCTGCCTCTTGAGCTCCTCCTCATCCTCGTCCAGCCAATGAAAACCGTCGATCTGGCGAAAACCCAGGCGCACGGCGCAGTATTTGCCGCTCCCCTCTTCCAGCGTGTTCTGCGCAAAGCTGTAGGACACATCGATGTCCAGCACCTCGACGCCGTTCTTGCGGGCATCGCCGACGATCTGCGCCGGGGCGTAAAAGCCCATCGGCTGCGAGTTCAACAGGCCACAGCAGAAGGCGTCGGGGTGGTAGTGTTTCAGCCATGACGAGATATAGACGAGCTGCGCGAAACTCGCGGCATGGCTCTCCGGAAAGCCGTAGGAGCCAAAGCCCTTGATCTGGTCAAAGCAGCTTTTGGCAAAGTTGGGATCGTAGCCGCGCGCCACCATGTTGCCGATCAACTTCTCCTCGTACTGGCCGATGGTGCCGACATTGCGGAAGGTCGCCATCGAGCGGCGCAGGCCGTTGGCCTCCTCGGAGGTAAACTTTGCCGCCTCGATCGCGATCCGCATCGCCTGTTCCTGGAACAGCGGCACCCCCAACGTTTTGTGCAGCACATTGTAAAGCTCATCCTTGTCGCCGTGATCCGGCAACGGAGACGGATAGCTCACCTTTTCCAGACCATTCCGCCGCCGCAAATACGGGTGGACCATGTCGCCCTGGATTGGCCCCGGACGCACGATCGCGACTTCGATGACGAGATCATAAAATGTCCGCGGCTTCAGGCGCGGCAGCATGTTCATCTGGGCGCGGCTCTCGACCTGGAAGACGCCGAGCGACTCGCCGGCACACAGCATGTCGTAGACCTTGGGATCGTCCTGCGGGACGCTCGCCAGCACGTAACGCCGCCCCTTGTGGTCCGCGATCAGATCAAAACACTTCCTGATGCAGGTCAGCATGCCCAGCGCGAGCACGTCGACCTTCATCATGCTGAGCGCGTCGACGTCGTCCTTGTCCCATTCGATGAAGGTGCGGTCATCCATCGCGGCATTGCCGATCGGCACATAGGTATCGAGCCGGTCCTGCGTCAGCACATAGCCGCCGACATGCTGGGAGAGATGGCGCGGGAATTCGATCAGCTCGGTCGCAAGCTCGACCGCGAGGTTGATCATGGGATTTTGCGGATCGAGCCCGGCCTGTCTGACCTGCATGTCGTTGAGGCCCTTGCCCCAGCTGCCCCAGACGGTGTCGGCCAGTGCGGCGGTGACGTCCTCGGTCAGGCCCAGCGCCTTGCCGACGTCGCGGATGGCGCTGCGCGGGCGATAGTGGATGACGGTGGCGATGATCGCGGCGCGGTGGCGGCCGTAGCGGCGATAGACATATTGCATCACCTCCTCGCGCCGCGAATGCTCGAAGTCGACGTCGATGTCGGGCGGCTCCAGCCGCTCCTTGGAGATGAAGCGCTCGAACAAGAGATCGACCTTGGTCGGGTCGACCGAGGTGATGCCGAGCACGTAGCAGACGGCCGAATTCGCCGCCGACCCGCGGCCCTGGCAGAGGATGTCCTGGCTGCGCGCGTAGTGCACGATGTCGTGCACGGTGAGAAAGTAGTGTGCGTATTTCAGCTCGGCGATCAGCGCGAGCTCCTTGTTGAGCGTCGCACGCAGCTTGTCGTCGATCTTGCCGCCGAAATATTTGTCGACACCTGCCCAGGTCAGATCCTCCAGATGCCCCTGCGCGGTCTTGCCGGGCGGCACCGGCTCGTCCGGATACTGGTATTTGAGCTGGTCGAGCGTGAAGTCGATTCTGTCCGCAAAGCGCATGGTCTCCGCGATCGCCTCGGGGAAATCGCGGAACAGCCGCGACATTTCCTTTGGCGTCTTCAAGAACCGCTCGGCATTGGCTTCCAGCTTGCGCCCGATCGCCTCGATCGTGGTCTTTTCCCGGATGCAGGTCAGCACGTCCTGAAGCGGACGGCGGGCGGGATGGTGATAGAGCACCTCGTTGGTCGCGAGCAGCGGCACCTTTGCTTTTGCGGCGAGATCATCGAGCCGCGCCAGGCGGCGGCGATCGTCGCCGCGATAGACCAGGCTCGCCGCCAGCCACACGCCCTCGGCACCCCTGTCCTTCAGCTTTGCAAGAATATCCAGCGCCTGCGTTTGCTCGAAGCGATGCGGCAGCGTCAGGACCAGGAGCTGCCCTTCGGAAAATTCCAGCAGGTCAGCAAACCTGAGATGGCATTCGCCCTTCTCGATCCGCGTGATGTCGTCGTCGCCGCGCTTGCCCCGGGTGAGGAGCTGGCACAGCCGGCCATAGGCAGCGCGGTCGCGCGGGTACACGAGAATATCAGGCGTGCCGTCGATGAAGACGATGCGCGCGCCAATCAAGAGTTTCGGCTTGTGCAGCACCTTGTCATTGTCGAGCTCCTTGTAGGCACGCACCACGCCGGCGAGCGTGTTGTGATCGGCAATGCCGATCACGGGGATGCCGAGGATGCTGGCCTGATGCACATAGGCGCGCGGATCCGAGCCACCGCGCAGGAAGGAGAAATTGGTGGTGATGCCGATCTCGGCATAGGCTGATGTCGTCATGCAAAGAGACCGTGCACATACCAGTTGGGAGAAACGGGCTCGCCGTCGCCGTCGAACACTTCTCCCTCGTAAAGCCCGTCGCGAAAAATCCAGAAGCGCAGGCCCTCGGCGTCCTCGATGCGGAAATAATCCCGCGTCAGCTGCTTGCCGTCCTGCCGCCACCATTCCATGGCGATGCGCTCGGGCCCTTCCACCCGCACCACCGCATGCAGCGCGCGGCGCCAGGTGAATTGATGCGGCGGGCCGTCGGGCACGGTCGCGAACGGCACCTTAATCGGCTCGGGCTTCTCGAACAGACGCAAGGGGCGTAGCGGCGGCTCGCTCTCGGCGCGCGCCGGCCATTCGGCCTGCATGGCGGCCGCGAGATGATGCTGCGCGGGCGCGGCCAGCACCGCGCATTCGGGAATATGCGTGTCCTGCGGCAGGTGCACGACGACACGCTTCCCCCCGATCCGCGCGGCGATGCGGTCGATCAGCGCGGCAAGCTCGTCATTGTCGTGAACATGGGCGTCGAGATCACGCTGCTCCTGTACCACGATCTCGGTGCGGCTTGCCGACAGGCGCACCATGTCGAAGCCGAAACCGGGATCGAGGGGATCGGCGAGCGCATCGAGGCGCTCGCGGAACAGGCGGTCGACGACCGCGCTTCGCGTCACCGGCCGCCCGGTCTCGACCATGATCGCGCGCACCACGCCGTCGGTGCGGAAGAACGCGGCTTCGAGGCGCCGCGCGCCCTTGCCCTGTTTCTCCATGGAGGCGATCAACGTATCGGCCAGCCGCGACAGCGTCATCGCGATCATGGTGTCGGTTGCGATCGGCTCGGCAAAGCGCTTCTCGACGATGTAGTCGGGCAGCGGCTTGCGCGGATTGATCGGCGCATCACCCTGCCCCAGCGCATGCGCGAGCAGCGTGGAGAACCGGGCACCGAACCGCGCCGTGATCTCGCTCGGCGAACGCGAGGCGACATCGCCGATGGTCTTCAGGCCGGCACGGCGCAGGCCGGTGGTGATGGCTTCGCCCGCGCCGAGCGCGGACACCGGAAACCGGTCGATCGCTACCGCCTCCCCGCCGTCGGCGACGATGATGCCGGACGTTTGCCGCGTCAGCGTGCGCGCGCAGACTGAGGTGCCGGCGATCGCCGCACTGACGGCAAAACCTTGCCGGGCAAGCGCACGGACCAGCGTCTGCAACAGCGCGGCCTCGCCGCCGAACAGATGCGCGCAGCCGGTGATGTCCAGAAACAGCCCATGCGGCGCATCGAGCGCCACCAGCGGCGTGAAGCGGTCGCACCAGTCGGCGATGTCGCTGAGCGTCTTGGCATCGGCCACGACATCGGCGTCGAACACCTTCAAGTCCGGACACATCGCCCGCGCATTGGCGAGCGGCTGACCGATGTACAGGCCGAGGCGCTCGGCAGCCTCGTCGAGCGCATGGATCACCAGCGCATTGTTCTCCTTGATGACGACGATGCTCGGGTCACCCGGCGCGCCGCCGCTCACCTGCAAAAACCGCTGGATCCGGTCGATGGGCAGGCGCGGCAGCCACAGGCTGAGAATGCGTCGACGGTTCACTGAACTGGCACTCATCACAATTCCATTCCATGATCCACCGGCCACACGGGCCATGACGATTGCGCAAGAGTTCGGCATCGAAGCGCGGCGCGCCCCAGGCACTCCATATTGGGCCCGGCGGCGAATGCGCCGCGCGCAGCATCCATCGCGTCTCGGCAGTCGAAGGCAGCGGCTGCGCCGCCATCCGCAGCATCAGACCGGTGACGCCTGAGCCTTGCGCGGCCAGCGTCAGCTTGCGGCTCGCGACGAGATCGAACTGCCTGGCATCGCCCCAGAGCTCGAGCACGACGGCGCCGAGCGCATCGCAGGCGAGCGCGTCGGCCGAGGTGCGCAGCGCGCTCTCGACATCGGCGGCGCGCACCATCACCACGCGGCGCGGATCGAGCCCGAGCTCGGCGAGCCCGCTCATCGACAGCGCGCCGGTCTCAAGTTCCGAAAAATCCTGCCGCACCCACAGCAGCGGCCGCTGCGCCGAGACGCGTCCTGCGAGGCCCATGACAAAACCCGTCGCAACTGTTCCCTGAGACCCAGCGCAAAACACCTCGTGGATCGCCGCGCGCGCGAGCCCGCCCTTCAGCACGGCATCGGCCTCGCCATGGCCGAGCGCGACGCGGTCATACTGATGCACGACCTCCGCCGTCTCGATGCGCTCGATCTGGCCGCGCAAGGTCGCAAGCGCGCTGATGCGTGCGCTGCTCATGCTCGCCGCTCCTTCAGAGGTGATTGCCGGTGGCTCTCAAAAAGAGAACCAGCGGCTGGCTCATTTGTTCATGATATGTTCTAATATAAAGCTAACGGCAGCCGAAGAGTCAATCGAATTGGCGCGCCAAAGATTCATGAGTGGAATCAAAGAGATTCAAGCATGGACGTACAACGCAAACTGGAAATTCTCGCGGATGCCGCCAAGTACGACGCCTCCTGCGCCTCCAGCGGGACCGAGAAGCGGGATTCCAGCGACGGCAAGGGCATGGGCTCGACCGCCCCAGGCATGGGCATCTGCCATTCCTACGCGCCGGATGGACGTTGCATCTCGCTGCTCAAGGTGCTGCTGACCAACGCCTGCAATTACGATTGCCTCTATTGCGTCAACCGCGCCTCCTCGAACGTGCCGCGCGCCCGCTTCACCATCGACGAGGTGGTCAAGCTGACGCTCGACTTCTACCGGCGCAATTACATCGAGGGCCTGTTCCTCTCCTCCGGCATCATCCGCAGCCCTGATTACACGATGGAGCAAGTAGTGAGCGTCGCGCGAAAACTGCGCGAGGAGCATCACTTCCGCGGCTACATCCATCTCAAGACGATTCCCGAGGCCGACGACGCGCTGATCGCGGAGGCCGGCAAATATGCCGACCGTCTCTCCATCAACATCGAGATGCCGCAGGAGACGAGCCTGCAGCAATTCGCGCCGGAGAAGGATGTCCGCGCGATCCGCCGCACCATGGGCCGGCTGCGGCTGAAGCTCGACGAGGCCGAGGAAGACCGCAACACAAAGACCAAAACAAAACCGCAGCGCTTCGCGCCCGCCGGACAAAGCACGCAGATGATCGTCGGCGCCGACAGCGCGAACGACCACACCATTCTCCACACCAGCGCCAATCTCTACGGCGCCTACCGGTTGCGGCGCGTCTACTACTCCGCCTTCAGCCCGATCCCGGACGCCAGCCGCGCTCTGCCTCTGGTACAGCCGCCGCTGCTGCGCGAGCACAGGCTCTACCAGGCCGACTGGCTGATGCGGTTTTACGGCTTCGACGTTGCGGAGATCGTCGACGATAGCGCGATGCTGCCGCTCGACATCGATCCAAAACTCGCTTGGGCACTGCGCCATCGCGACCGCTTCCCGCTCGACGTCAACCGCGCTAGTCGCGAGGAGTTGCTGCGCGTGCCGGGCTTCGGCACCAAGGCGGTCGAACGCATCATCGCGGCGCGTCGCACCACCACGATCCGCCTCTCCGATCTCGCGCGCCTGCACGTGCCCCGCAACAAGGCGCTGCCGTTCATCGTCCTCAGCGATCACCGCCCCTCACCGCATCGCCTCGAAGCGGCCGGACTCATCGAACGGTTCAAGCCGAAGGCAACGCAACTGGGATTTGGCTTCTGATGCAGTACATCATCCTCGACACCGAAACCGATTTCGACGGCTGGCGCAACGCCGCGCGCTCGCTCGTGCTTCATCATGTGGAGCCGACCGATGTCACCTGGGCCGTGCAGGGCGGCGAAGCCGATTTGTTCGCGCCATCCGCGCCGTCTCCGATCCTCGAGGTGAACGACGGCACCTTCAACGTGCCGGCAAAATTCGTCGAGCTCGCGAAAGCAGCAATCCTCCACCGCGATGGTGAGCGATTTGCGATCCTCTATCGCCTGCTCTGGCGCTTGAAGGACAACCACGATCTCATCGAGGTCGCGATCGATCCCGATGTCGCGCTCATCACGGCGATGGCAAGAGCGGTCCATCGCGACGAGCACAAGATGCACGCCTTCGTGCGCTTCCGCGAGATCGGCCGCGAGCGAGCCGCGCATTACGTCGCCTGGTTCGAGCCGGAGCATCACATCGTCGAGCTTGCCGCGCCGTTCTTTGCAAAACGCTTTGCCGACATGCCCTGGTCGATCCTGACGCCGGACCTCTGCGCGCATTGGGACGGCCATACGCTCTCGTTCACGCCGGGCGTGAGCAAGAGCGAGGCGCCGGGCGAAGACCGGCTGGAGGAAACCTGGCGGCGCTACTACGCCAGCATCTTCAATCCGGCGCGGCTCAAGGTGAAGGCGATGCAGACGGAGATGCCGAAGAAATACTGGAGGAACCTGCCCGAGGCTTCGATCATTAAGCCCCTGATCGAGGACGCCGAGCGCATGACCGGCGCCATGATTGCCAATGCCGCAACCGATCCGCACAAGCCTCAGAAGCGGCCGGAGGCTCCGATGAAACGCAAACCTGCTGCCGACGATCTCGAAGCCCTCCGCGAGGAGGCCGCGCATTGCCGCGCCTGCCCTCTCTACAAGGACGCGACGCAGACCGTGTTCGGCGAAGGTCCGAAGTCCGCCAACATCATGCTGGTCGGCGAGCAGCCCGGCGACAAGGAAGACCTCGCCGGCCATCCTTTCGTCGGACCGGCCGGGCAGATGCTCGATCGTGCGCTGGAAGAAGCCGGCGTAGATCGCAAGAAGGTCTACGTCACCAACGCGGTCAAGCACTTCAAATTCGTGCCGCGCGGCAAGATCCGCCTGCATCAGAAGCCGAACACACCTGAGATCCGGGCCTGCCGGCAATGGTACGAGCGGGAAGTTTCGGCAATCCAGCCCGACCTCATCGTCGCGATGGGCGCCACCGCCGCGCAGAGCGTGTTCGGCAAGATCACGCCGATCGGAAAGACCCGCGGCCGGCTCATAGACCTGCCCGACGGGCGCAAGGCGCTGGTGACGGTGCACCCGTCCTATCTGCTGCGGCTGCCCGATCCGGAAGCCAAAGTGCTGGAGTATCAGCGCTTTGTCGAAGACCTGAAGATCGCCGCCGGCCTGCAGAAGAAGGCCCCGCGCGCCGCCTAAATACAGGTGGGAAAGCGACTTTTGGACGCACTTGTCATCCAGCCTTCAAATCCATCGCGGACAATAGCCCTTCAAATTAGTTAAGGGGCGTCCAAAAATGACAGATGTTGCATTCGACCGTGCGGTAGGCGATCCGGCGCCTGTCCAGCCTGCTTCCCGGCCCAATCTCGACAAGGGTTTCAATCCGCTGACGATGATCCTGTTCTTCGGCATCCTCGCCGCAGGCCTGCTGTTCGTCGCCTACAGCATCTATTCCGACGTCGATGCGACCGGCACCAAGGTCACGAGCTACGTTCCCTACATCCTGCTGTTCGTCGCGCTGCTGATCGCGCTCGGCTTCGAATTCGTCAACGGCTTCCATGACACTGCCAACGCGGTGGCGACCGTGATCTACACCCACTCGCTGCCGGCCGAATTCGCGGTGATGTGGTCCGGCCTGTTCAACTTCCTCGGCGTGCTGACGTCGACCGGTGCCGTCGCGTTCGGCATCGTCTCGCTGCTGCCGGTGGAGCTGATCCTGCAGGTCGGCTCCAGCGCCGGCTTCGCGATGGTGTTCGCGCTGCTGATCGCCGCGATCCTCTGGAACCTCGGCACCTGGGCCTTCGGCCTGCCGGCCTCCTCCTCGCACACGCTGATCGGCTCGATCATCGGCGTCGGCGTCGCCAACGCGATCATGCGCGGCCGCGACGGCACCTCGGGCGTGGACTGGGGCAAGGCCACCGAAATCGGCTATGCGCTCCTGCTCTCGCCGCTGGTCGGCTTTGTCTGCGCCGCCGTCCTGTTGCTGCTGCTCAAGATGATCGTCAAGAACCCGGCGCTCTACGCAGCTCCCGAAGGCCACAAGGCCCCGCCGATCTGGATCCGCGGCCTCCTGATCCTGACCTGCACTGGCGTCAGCTTCGCCCACGGCTCGAACGACGGTCAGAAGGGCATGGGCCTGATCATGCTGATCCTGATCGGCACCGTGCCGACGGCCTACGCGCTCAACCGCGCATTGCCGGAGACGCAGGTCGCCCAGTTCCAGAAGGTTTCGGACGCCGCCTCCAAGGTGATCGCGGCCAAGGGCGCCGGCCACAACATCATCGGCGACCCGCGCCCCGCGGTGACGCAGTACATCACCTCGCATCACATCACCGAAGGCACCTATCCTTCGCTGTCGGTGCTGGTGAAGGATGTCGGCGACCAGGTCGCGAAGTACGGCTCCCTGAACAAGGTGCCGGCGGAAGTGGTCGGCAACACCCGTAACGACATGTACCTGACCTCGGAAGCGATCCGCTTCCTGATGAAGGACAAGGAAAACGACCTCAACAAGGAAGAGGTCGCGACCTTGAACGCTTACAAGGGCGGGCTCGACAGCGCGACCAAGTTCATCCCGACCTGGGTGAAGGTTGCAGTGGCGATCGCGCTCGGCCTTGGCACCATGGTCGGCTGGAAGCGTATCGTCGTGACCGTCGGCGAGAAGATCGGCAAGACCCACCTGACCTACGCGCAGGGCGCCTCCGCCGAGCTCGTCGCCGCCGCCACGATCGGTGCCGCCGACACCTTCGGCCTGCCTGTGTCGACCACGCACGTGCTGTCGTCAGGCGTAGCAGGCGCGATGGCCGCGAACGGCTCGGGTCTCCAGATCGCCACCATCCGCAACATGGTGATGGCCTGGGTCCTGACCCTGCCCGTCGCCATCCTGCTGTCGGGCACGCTCTACGTGATCTTCTCGCGCATCTTCTAAGCCGATCAGATCCCGCAACGACAAAGGGCCCGTGCAAGCACGGGCCCTTTCATTTTGTGCGTCGAGCTTCGGCCTTACGACGCCGCGAGCTGTTCTTCGACCAGCTTGACCCAGTAGGACGTGCCGTAGACGATCGCCTCGTCGTTGAAATTGTAGGCGGGGTGATGCAGGCCGGCGCTGTCGCCGTTGCCGCAGAAGATGAAGGCGCCGGGGCGCGCTTCCAGCATATAGGCGAAATCCTCGCCGCCCATCAGCGGCGGCATCTCGAGCACGTTGGCTTCGCCCGCAACGTGCTTCGCAATGCGCGTCGCCACCTCGGTCTCCGCGGCGTGGTTGTTCACGACGGGATAGTTGCGCTTGTAGCGCAGATCGATCTTGGCGCCCGTGATCTGCGCCACGCCCGCCACCACCTCATGCACGCGCTTCTCGACCAGCCTGCGCACCTCCGGCGTCAGCGTGCGGATCGTGCCGCGCAGCGTCGCCGTCTGCGGAATGACGTTGCGGGCATTGCCGGCGTGAAACTCGCAGATCGAGATCACCGCCGATTCCAAGGGATCGACGCTGCGCGCAACGATCGATTGCAGCGCCGTGATCACCTGCGCACCCACCAGCACGGAATCCACGCATTTGTGCGGGCGCGCGGCATGGCCGCCGAAACCCTCGATCATGATGTCGACCTCGTCGGTCGCTGCCATGATCGGACCGGGCCGGATCGCGAACGAGCCGATCGGTATGCCGGGGCCGTTGTGCATGCCGTAGACCTGCTCGATGCCGAAGCGCTCCATCAGCCCGTCCTTGACCATGGCCGCGCCACCGGCGCCGCCCTCCTCGGCCGGCTGGAAGATCACCACGGCATCGCCGGCGAAGTTCCGGGTCTCGGCGAGATAACGCGCGGCGCCGAGCAGCATCGCGGTATGGCCGTCATGGCCGCAGGCATGCATCTTGCCGGGGGTCTTGGAGGCGTAAGGCAGGTTGGTCTCTTCCTCGACAGGGAGCGCATCCATGTCGGCACGCATGCCGATCACCTTGAGCCCCTCGCCGGCCGGCTTGCTGCCCTTGATCACGCCGACCACCCCGGTCTGGCCGATGCCGGTCACGACCTCGTCGCAGCCGAACTCGCGCAGGCGGTCCGCCACGAATGCTGCGGTGCGGTGGACATCGTAGAGCAGCTCGGGATGCTCATGAATGTCCCGGCGCCAGGCCTGAATATCGGGTTGGAGGTCGGCGACACGGTTCACGATGGGCATGGAAGGTCTCAAAGCTTGGTTGAAAATACAGCACTGTCTACCATGCAAGCGCGAGTCCACCCAACTGCCTGGGGTCCGGGGGAGCTCTGTCTCCTCGTCATGGCCGGGCTTGTGGCCAGCTTGTCTCCAGCTTGTCTTGGCCATTCACGTCTGACTATTAGGACGGGAAGCGCGTGGATGCCGGGGACAAGCCCGGGCATGACGTCTGTTTGGGTGGAAGCAGAATGCCAAGACGGCTCGAAGGTGAGTTTGACTATATCGTCGTCGGGGCCGGCACCGCCGGCTGCATCCTCGCCAACCGGCTGTCGGCCGAGCCCAAGAACCGTGTTCTCATTCTCGAAGCCGGCGGCGACGACAACTGGATCTGGTTCCACATTCCGGTCGGCTATCTCTTCGCGATCGGCAATCCGCGCTCGGACTGGATGTTCAAGACCGAGGCCGAGCCCGGCCTGAACGGCCGTTCGCTCGCCTATCCCCGCGGCAAGGTGATCGGCGGCTGCTCGGCGATCAACGCCATGATCTCGATGCGCGGACAGGCCGCCGACTACGACCATTGGCGCCAGCTCGGACTGACTGGCTGGGGCTATGACG
Source organism: Bradyrhizobium genosp. SA-4 str. CB756 (assembly GCF_000473125.1). Classification (NCBI taxonomy): domain Bacteria; kingdom Pseudomonadati; phylum Pseudomonadota; class Alphaproteobacteria; order Hyphomicrobiales; family Nitrobacteraceae; genus Bradyrhizobium; species Bradyrhizobium genosp. SA-4. The sequence continues at coordinate 4,831,097 of NZ_KI421499.1, forward strand.
ACGTGCTGCCGCTGTTCAAACGGATCGAGGATCACTTCCTCGGCGCGAGCGAGCATCACGGCGCCGGCGGCGGCTGGCGCATCGAGGCGCCACGGCTGTCCTGGGACGTTCTCGATGCCGTTGGTGATGCCGCCGAGGAGATGGGCATCAAGCGCATCCCGGATTTCAACACCGGCGACAACGAAGGCACCAGTTACTTCCATGTCAACCAGAAGCGCGGCCGCCGCTGGTCGTCGGCGCGCGGCTTCCTCAAGCCCGCGCTGAACCGCCCCAATCTGCGGCTCGAGAAGCATGTGCTGGTCGATCGCCTCATCATCGAGCAGGGCCGCGCCGTCGGCGTGCGCTTCATCCAGAACGGCGAGATCCTCGAGGCACGCGCGAAACGCGAGGTCGTCCTCTCGGCAGGCGCGATCGGCTCGGTGCAGGTGCTGCATCGCTCCGGCATCGGCCCCGCCGACTGGCTGTCGCCGCTCGGCATCGACATCGTCATGGACAAGCCTGGCATCGGCCGAAACTTGCAGGACCATCTCCAGCAGCGCGCGATCTACAAGGTCGAGGGCGTGCGCACGCTGAACGAGACCTACTACAATCTCTTCCGCCGTGGTTTGATGGGGCTCGACTACGCCTTCCGCCGCCGCGGTCCCCTGACCATGGCGCCCTCGCAGCTCGGCATCTTCACGCGCTCTGATGCGACGCGTTCGCGCGCCAACATCCAGTTCCATGTGCAGCCGCTGTCGCTCGACAAATTCGGCGATCCCCTGCACCGCTTCCCCGCGATCACCGTCAGCGCCTGCAATCTCCAGCCGACCTCGCGCGGCACCGTGCGGCTGCGTTCGTCGACACCGGACGAAAAGCCGATCATCGCGCCGAACTATCTGTCGACCGACGACGACCGCCAGGTCGGCGCGGACGCCATCCGCACCACCCGTCGCCTGATGCAGCAGAAGGCGCTGGCAAAATATCGCCCGAGCGAATATCTGCCCGGTCCCTCCGTCGGCGACGACGATGCCTCGCTGGCGAAGGCCGCCGGCGACATCGGCACCACCATCTTCCATCCTGTCGGCACCGCCAAGATGGGCGCAGCGAACGATCCGATGGCCGTGGTCGACGAGCGCCTGCGCTTCTACGGCCTCAGCGGCCTTCGCATCGTCGATGCCTCGATCATGCCGACCATCACGTCAGGGAACACCAACACGCCGACGGCGATGATCGCCGAGAAGGGTGCGACGATGATCTTGGAGGATGCGAAGTAGCATCGCATCGCCATGATCAATCCGCACCGCTTTTCAATCGGCCCCGCCGGCGCAGAGATCGCCATGTTGCAATGGGGCGAGAGCGGCAAGCCGCCCGCCCTGCTCGTGCACGGCACCGGTTTCGTCGCCGATGTTTGGGACGAGGTCGCGCGCGAACTTGCGTCGACCTACACCGTCTACGCCCTCGACCGCCGCGGCCACGGCGCCAGCCACAAGCCCAGCACTTATCACTTCCTGGACTTCGCCGACGACGTCTGCCGGGTCATCGATGCGCTCGGGCTGCACGATGTCTACGGCATCGGCCATAGTGCGGGGGCGACCGACCTCCTGCTCGCGGCAAAGCTATTGCCCGGGCGTTTCACGCGCCTGTTCGTGATGGAGCCGACCATCATGGACCCGCGCGCGGCACGCGCTGGTGGATTGGACGGAGAGGCCCTCTCCCGCGTGCAAGGCGCGCTGCGCCGGCAGGCGGAATTCGACAGCCACGATGCCGTGTTCAACCGCTACCGCGCGGCGCCGGCATTCGTGGATTGGACCGAGACCTCGCTGCGGGCCTATGTGCGTCACGGCTTCGTGCCGCTGGGGGATGGCCGGGTCCGGCTCTGCTGCACGCCCGAGATCGAGGCAGCGATGCTGCGTCCGATCTACGAGGCGATGACGCAGGTTTACGTCGGCGACGCCCGCGGCAATCCTTTTACGTCGCTCACCGAGATCGACTGCCCGGTGCGCGTCACCACCGCCGCGAAGTCGGGGCCGATCTACAAGGTGATGGCAGCGCGCGCGGTCTCGCTGATTCCGCAGGTGAGCACGCTGGTCTTCGAGGGTGCCGGGCATTGCGTGGCGCAGGAGATGCCGGCGGCCGTGGTGGAAGCCGTGCGCGAATTCGCGAAAGAATTCGCGAAATAAGTCTCGTGCCCCGGACGCGCTGCAGCGTGCAACGCTGCTGCGCAGAGCCGGAGCCATCTCACCACGTACCGTGCGGCCTTCTAGGTCCCTGCTCTGCAGCGCACCGGCAAGAGGCGCTGCGCTACGTCCGTGACACGAGGCCTCACTCACGAAATCGTCATCGCATCCGGGAATAAGCCTCCCCCTCCCGCAATCACCTCCCCGAAGCCCAATTCCGGGCGAAGCGGAGAGGTGCGATGAGCGGACACGATCAAGGGGACGACGGCTTCAGCCGCCGCAAGGTGCTGGAATGCATGACCTGGGCCGGCACGGGGGTGCTCTGGACCGTCACGGGCGGCGTGCCGCGCTCGCTCGGCATCATCGACGCGGCTGAAGCCGCGACGGCGGCCACGCCCGGCATGACCTTCCTGCAGATCAGCGACAGCCATGTCGGCTTCGACAAGCCGGCCAATCCCAACGCGCTCGGCACGCTGGAGGAGGCCGTGAACAAGATCAACGCGATGCCGGCCAAGCCGTCCTTCATGATCCACACCGGCGACATCACCCACCTGTCGAAGGCTGCCGAGTTCGACAATGCCGAGCGCATCATCTCGCAGAGCAAGCTCGACGTGCACTACGTCCCCGGCGAACATGACTTCCTCGACGAGGAGGTGAAGTTCTATCGCGAGCGCTACGGCCGCGGCACTAAGGGCCAGGGCTGGTACTCCTTCGACGCCGGCGGCGTGCACTTCGTCGGCCTCGTCAACGTCGTCGACCTCAAGGCCGGTGGCCTCGGCAATCTCGGCGCCGAGCAGCTCGCCTGGCTCGCGGATGATCTGCGCGGCAAGTCGAAATCGACGCCTGTCGTGTTGTTCGCCCACATCCCGCTCTGGACCGTCTATCCCGAATGGGGCTGGGGCACCGAGGACGGCGGCCGCGCGCTGGAGCTCGTGAAAGGCTTTGGCTCGGTCACCGTGCTCAACGGCCACATCCACCAGGTGATGCAGAAGGTCGAGGGCAACGTCACCTTCCACACCGCGCGCTCGACCGCGTTCCCGCAGCCGGCGCCGGGAGCCGCCCCTTCGCCTGGACCGATGAAGGTCGAGGACGCAAAACTCCGCTCTATGCTCGGCGTTGCAAGCGTCAACTTCAAGCAGAACGAGCAGCGGCTCGCGATCATCGACACGCCGCTGCAGGGCTAAGGTTGAACGGAAGCTGACAATGAAAATACTCAATCGCCGCGACTTCGGTGTCGACCTCGGTCTCGCTTTGGCCGCGGCCATCCTGTTGCCCGCAACAAAAGCCCGTGCCGACAACGACCTGGACGTGCACATCGACAATTTCGTGTTCCAGCCGGCCGAGCTCAAGATCAAGGTCGGCACCACCGTGACCTGGACCAACCGGGACGACATCCCGCACACCGTGGTGTCGGCCGGCAAGTTCAGGTCCAAGACCCTGGACACCGACGACAAGTTCTCGTTCACCTTCACCAATGCGGGCGACTACAAGTATTTTTGTTCGCTGCACCCGCACATGACGGGGATGATCAAGGTTGAGTAACGTCTCCAACCAAGGCATCAACGTCTTGCCCGGCCGGTGGTCCCACGCCGGCCGGGCTCACGCGGCTTCGACCGCGGCGAAAGCGGAAGCAAAGCAAGAGGCAAAGCGAGGAGCGATGCCCGCCAACGACGATTTGCAGAAGGCGCAGCGCTTCCGCGAGGCGGCGCTACCCTATCTCGACGACGTCTATACGCTCGCGCGCTATCTCCTGCGCGACGCCTCCGATGCCGAGGATGCGGTGCAGGAATGCTATCTGCGCGCGCTGAAGCACTTCGACAGCTATCGCGGGCCGGCTATGAAGCCCTGGCTGTTCGCGATCCTGCGCAATGTCTGCAACGCCGAATATGCGCGGCGGGCGCACCGGCCGAGCGCGATCGAGGATACGCCCGGCGCCGCCGAGCAGACGCCACTATGGCAGGAGAGCGAGGCGAGCCCCGAGACCGAGGTGCTGCGCAGCCGCGATGCCGGCGTCGTCCGCAAGCTGATCGAGGCGCTCGCCGAGCCATTCAGGGAAACATTCGTACTGCGGGAGATCAATAACCTGTCCTATCGTGAAATCGCCGAGGCCGCGGGCGTGCCCGTCGGCACCGTGATGTCCCGCCTCGCCCGCGCCCGCGCCATGCTGCGCGCGGCCTGGACGGCGGAAGAGGAGCATTCGAAATGACCTGCGACGAAGCAAAGATCCTGCTTCACGCGCTGCTCGACAACGAGCTGGACGCCGGCCATGCGCGCGAGGTCGAAGCCCATATCGCTGGCTGTCCGGACTGCGCCGCCGAATTTGCCGCTCAGCGCGAGATGCAGCGCGTGCTTGCCGACACCGATTTGCGCTACACCGCGCCCGCAAGCCTGCGCAGCCGGATCGAGGCCTCGCTGCCGCAGCGCCAGCAGCCGAGCCGCCGTTCCGTGCTGCGCGGCTTTGCGATGGGCTCGGCGGTCTCCGCGCTCGCCGCCTCCGGCGTCGTCGCCGTGGTGCTGCGCCAGGACGACCAGCAGCGCATCCTGTCGGAGGTCGTCTCCGCGCATCTGCGCTCGCTGCAGGCCGGCCACCTCATCGACGTGGTCTCGACCGACCAGCACACCGTCAAGCCGTGGTTCAACGGCAAGCTCGACGTCGCCCCGCCCGTGATCGACCTCACCGCGCAAGGCTTTACGCTGGTCGGCGGCCGGCTCGACTATGTCGACGCGCGCGCCATCGGCGCCGTCGTTTACAAGCGCCGGCAGCACGTGATCAACCTGTTCGTGTCGCAGACGTCGAATGCGGAATATCGCGCACCGAAGACCGAGACCATGCAAGGCTTCAACTGCCGCCGCTGGGGCAATCGCGGCCTGAACTTCTGGGCCGTCAGCGATATCGGCGCCGACGAGCTCGCCGAGTTCGTCGACAAGTTCGAGGCCGCGATGAAGGCGAATGTGGAGGGGTAGCGGCGCCTGCGGACGCCGTTATTCGAGCGGAGGAAACCGTTCGAACACGGGCAGCTCATGCGCCCGCTCCATCCAGCCAATCCGTTCGGCGGCCTGGATGTGCATCACGGCCGGAATGGCATCGGGGTCGTCATAGGTGCCGCTTTGGATGTCGATGACGTCGGGCATCAGGTTTTCGTTGATGTAGAACAGCCCCGTGCCGCAATCGGCACAGAAGTGCCGGCGTCCATGCTTCGAGGAGTGATAGATCTTCGGCTGGCCGCGCACCACCTTGACCGCTTCGCGCGGATACATCGCCCAGCCGACCATCGGTGCTCCGGAATGGCGACGGCAATCCGTACAATGACAGAGCGCGTGCACCATCGTCTCGCCGTTCACCTCATAGCGGATCGCGCCGCAATGACAGCCGCCAGTCACAGGCATCGCGCAGCTCCTCTCCCGGTCAGGTCAATGCCGGGAAAGTAAGTGCCGATTTGGGGTTTCAGGAGGCGGCCTGCTTCAGCAGGTCGCACGTCGCGACATCAGGCCGCGGCGGGGGCCTTACGCCGACCGCCGCACCGCGTTGTCCACCAGCGTCTTGCCGAGCGACCAGATCGCGCCGGGGACCTTGTGGCTGCCGGCGATGACGTCGTCGAAGGCGCGCTCGATCCAGTTGCAGTCTTCTTCGGTGATCGTGAGCGGCGGCAGCAGCTTGATGGTGTGGCTGCCGTGGCCGGCGACCTGGGTGAGGATCTTGTGGTCCTTGAACAGCGGCACGGTGATGAGCTGGCAGAACAGGCCTTTGTTGGCGGTCTCCAGCACGTTCCAGGAGGCGCGCAGCCGCAGCGACTTCGGCGGGCCGAACTCGACGCCGATCATCAGGCCCTTGCCGCGCACTTCCTTCATCAGCTCGTAGCCGGGCACCATGCGCGTCAGCGCAAGGCGCAGCTCGGCGCCGCGCTTGGCAGCGGACTCGATCAGCTTCTCGGACTCCATGACATCGAGCGTGGCGATGCCCGCGGCCATCGCCAGGTCGTTCTTGGAGAAGGTGGAGCCATGCACCACCGCACGGTCCATCTGGTTGAAGATCTTGTCGAAGATGCTCTTGCGCGTCAGCACCGCGCCGACAGGCACGTGTCCGCCGGACAGCGACTTCGACAGCAGCACCATGTCGGGCTCGACGTTCCAGTGCTCGACCGCGAGGAAGCGGCCGGTACGGCCCATGCCGGTCTGGATCTCGTCGGCAACGAACAGCGTGCCGTATTTCTTGCAGAGCGCGGCTGCGCCCGGCAGGAACTCGTCGGTGGGCATGTTGACGCCCTTGCCCTGGATCGGCTCGACGATGAAGGCTGCGACCTCGCGCGAGGCCAGCGCCTTTTCCAGCGCGGCCAGATCGTTGAACGGGATAGACGTGCAGCCCGGCAGCAGCGGCTCGAAGCCGGTGCGGAAGTTCGAATCACCCGTCAGCGACAGCGCGCCATAGGTGAGGCCGTGATAGCCGTGGGCGCAATAGACGATGCCGGGGCGGCCGGTGGCGCCGCGGGCGAACTTGATCGCCGCCTCGACGCATTCGGCGCCGGAATTGGCGAAAAATGCCTTGTCGAGATAGGGAACATATTTCAGCAGGCGCTCGGCGAGCACGCCGGCGAGCGTCGAGACGTCGAACTGGACCAGATTGGGCAAATCGGCGTCGAGCACGCTCTTGAGCGCCTCGCGCATGACCGGATGATTGCGCCCGATCGCGAACACGCCGAATCCGGACAACAGATCGAGATAGCGCGCCCCGTCGCGGTCGTAGAGGTACTGCCCCTGCCCCTTCTGGAAGCCGACATCGTAGCCGATGGTCTTGAGAACCCGGACGAACTGCTCGTTCAGGTACCGATTATGCAGGGCGCTGCGCTGGGCCTGCCGGTCCGCGAACAGCTGAGACATGTCTGGATTTGGACTGTGCATCCGCTACATACTTCGGTTGAGGGCCGTTTCGTCAACTGAAAACGGACCGTTACTGAAAACGGTCTGTGCGGCCTTTTGCCCTTTTTCGGACCATCTTCGCAAGCACAGCTTTAGACCATGTTGCACTGCCAAGGAACTCTCATGCGTTTAGCCCTTTACACCGGAATAATACTGGCTGGCGGTTACACCTGCCTGACCCCCGCGCTCGCCGCGGACCCGACCGGCGACTGGCGGGTCGCCGACGGCGTCGCCAACATCCGTGTCGCCCAATGCAGTGGCAGCATGTGGGGCGCGGTTTCCTGGGAAAAGCAGCCCGGCGGCCGCGATGAGAACAATCCGGATGTGTCAAAAAAGAACAGGCCGACCCTGGGCATGCCGACCCTGATCGACATGAAGAAAAAGCCCGGCGCCGATCAGTGGGAAGGTCAGGTCTACAACGCCAAGGACGGCCAACTCTACAGCGCGACCATCACGCCTGTCGGCACCGACCAGCTCGAAATCAAGGGCTGCGTGATGGGCTTCCTCTGCGGCGGCGAGACCTGGATCCGGGTCGGCCCGCCGATTCCCTTGAGCACAGCCAACGCCATGGCGAAAGGTGGACCGAAGCCCACGGCGCCGAAAACCCAGGCAGCTCCGGGCACGACGGGCGCCGCGGCCCCTGCGCCCGCAGCGCCGAAGACCGCCGCCAAGCCTGGTCAGAAGGGTGCCGCCGACACGGTCGGCGACATCTGCCTACTCCCTGAGATTGCGGGGCTTGCCCATTAGGGCCGGCTGGAACAGCAGCACGGCGGCAAGCGTCGTCACCAGCGAGAGTGCGAGCAGCTTGCCCATGCTGGACGTGCCGGGATGGCTCGACAGCCACAGGCTGCCGAACGCAGTCGCCGTCGTCAGCGCACTGAAGAAGATTGCTCGCGTGAGGCTGGTCTGGAGCAGGTTCGTTCTGCCGGAGCGCCAGGCCACGACATAATAGATCTTGAAAGCGACGCCGACGCCGAGCAGCAGCGGGAACGCGACGATGTTGGCGAAGTTGAGCGGCAGGCCGATCAACACGCAGATCTCGAGCGTCACCGCGCCGGCCACCAGCAGCGGCACCAGCGTCATCAACACGTCGACGAACCGCCGCAGCGTGATCCACAGCAACAGGCCGATCACCAATAGCGCGTAGATGCCGGCGTGGATGAACGCCTTCACCACGGTATCGCCGGACTTCAGGATCGAGACCGGCCCGCCGATCGCCGTCGGCTCGGCCGCGAGCACCGCGGCGGCAAATCTGCGCAGCGTGTCGTTGTCGTTGGGATCGCCTTTGGGCAGCGCCTCGACGCGGATGACGCCGTCCTTGCTCTTCCAGGCGCTGACGAGATCGGGCGGCAGCGAAGCCAGGGTGACCGGACCTGCCTGCATCGCGTTCCTGAGCTGGTCGAACACGATCTTCATCGGCGTGACGAACACGTCCTGCGCCTTGTTGCGCGTGGCCTCGTCGCCATTGGCGAGCTTCTCGAGCGCGTCCGCCAGCCGGCGCGAGGCGACCGCGCCGGGCCCCTTCGCATCACCGGCGGTCCGGCGCAGATTGTCGACCGAGGATTTCAGCGCCTCGACATTTTCCTTATCCGTCGGCGCCGCATCGATCTGATCGGGGTTGAGCGCGGGATTGAGCACCTTGGCGCCCTGCGCGATCAGCTTCAGCTTCGGCTGCTGGTCCTGGGGCACGAAGCTGTCGAGCGACATCACCCGCAGCACCTCCGGGACCTTCTCCAGCCTCGCCTCGACCTGCCTCGCCTGCTCCTCCGACGTGGTCATCACGTTGATGGCATTGGCGCCGGTGTTGGGATCCTTGCGCAGGTCGAGGAAGGTCGCGATCGACTCGGCATGCGGGTTGCGCAGGTTCATCGGGTTGAAGTCGAACTTCATGAAATAGAGCAGCGGCAGGCCGGCGAGCGCCAGCAGCAGCGTGCCGCCGACGACCAGCACGCGGTGCTTCTCCAGGAAGTGGTCGAGCGGCGCCAGGAAGGCGTAGCCGACCGGCTCCTTCTCGCCGGGCGGGTTGAGCAGCTTGAGCATGGCCGGCAGGACGGTGATCGAGGAGACGAACGCCACCAGCATGCCGACGCCGGCGATCTGGCCCAGCTCCGCGATGCCCTTGTAATCGGTCGGCATGAAGCAGAGGAAGCCGGCCGCGGTCGCCATCGCCGCCAGCGACAGCGGGATCGCCGAACGCTTCGCCGCCAGCACCAGCGCACCCGTGAGGTCGTCGTGCTTGTAGCGCTCCGAGCGATAGCGGACGCTGTACTGGATGCCGAAATCGACGCCGAGGCCGACGAACAGCACGGCGAACGCGATCGACAGCAGATTGAACGAGCCCACCATCATCAGCCCGGCCGCGGTCGTGATCGCGAGTCCGACGAACAGATTGATGAACACGGCGAAGATGATCTTGGCCGAATGCAGCGCTAGCCACAGGATCAGCAGCACGACGAGGACCGTGCCGACGCCGTTGACCACGGCGCCTTCCTGGACGGTGGCGTATTCCTCGTTCGCGATCGGCACGGGGCCGGTCAGCCGCACCCGCGCCTGGAATTTGGTCGGGAAATCGAGGTCGGCTGCAGCCTTGCGGATCGCGTCGGTAGCGTCCTTGCCCGGCTCCAGCGCGTTGTAGTCGAGGATCGGCTTGAACTCGATGAAGGCGCGCTTGTCCGAATCCGACAGCGGCTGGTCGCTGACGAGCTCGCGCCAGGAGAAGGTCGCATTGCCCTTGTTGAGCACGGTCTCGACGGTCTGCGCGATCTGGTTGAAGGGCCGCTCGGTGCTGTCGAGCTTCACCTGCCCGCGCTTGACGCCGGCAAGCCCGGTTTCGAGCGCCCCGGTCAGGCCGCGGATCGAGGGATCGCCGGCCATGATCTCGATCAGGGGCGCTGCGGATTCGAATTGGCTGGTCGCCTTGGCAACCTCTTCGGTCGGCAGGAATAACAGGCCGTTGCGCTCGAAGAACTCGCCGGTGCCGAGCTGCTGCATCGACACGAAATTGGTCTTGTCGTCTTTCAGCTTCGCATAGAGCGCGTCCGCCGCGGCGGTCGTCAGCTCGGGCGTTGCGGCCTCAACGACCGCCAGAATCGTCGCGTCGCGGTCGAAGGCGCGGTCGAACTGCTGGTCGCGCTGCCGCCAGTCGAGATTTTGCGAAATCAGCGAATTGATGTCGGTGTTGATGGCGAAGTGCCGCGCGGCGTAATAGCCCGCACCTACCGACAGCAGGAGCCCGAGAACGACGACGAGGGAGGCAAACCGGGTGCAGGCCCTGACGATGGCAACGACTACGCTTTGCAGCACATCTTTTCTTTCTGGTGAACAGCTTGCCGAAAACGCCCGCTGTTTATCGGAGTTCCCCGGCGAAACCTATTGCTGTTTTGAGTGGCAATCGCCGCACCGAGGTTCGAGGTAAACGGCAAAGTCCGTCACGAAATGCGGGCGGTCGGTATAGCCGGGGAGTTGAGGCGGGAAAGTGGCGATCCGGTGCGCACAAAGGTCGCCTTTTGCTCACCGGCATTCCCATATTATAATACCGCACACCTCTGCGGCCAGGGAACCTGGGTTCATTGACCTTTCCTTGCTGCCGATTTTTTGACACAAAGTATTGCGCCTCCATGCGCCGGAACCCCGATGGGGGTGGGTGGTTACCGCGTGCGCGAAACCAATGGTGCGGTTATTGCACCTGATTGGTCGGGATCGGGGTGCCGCCGGGGACTTGAAGCGGATTGGTGCAACTTGCGTGATGGACGTCCTATGGAAGTTTACCTAGCGCAACCGCGCGGCTTCTGCGCGGGCGTGGTGCGTGCAATCGAGATCGTGGAACGGGCGCTGGAGAAGTACGGCCCGCCCGTCTACGTGCGCCATGAGATCGTGCACAACAAATACGTAGTCGAGAGCCTGAAGAACAAAGGCGCGATCTTCGTCGAGGAGCTGTCCGAGGTTCCGCCGAAGGCCGTGACCGTTTTCAGCGCCCATGGCGTCGCCCGCAGCGTCGAGGAAGAGGCCGCCGCACGCGACCTTCCGGTGCTCAATGCCACCTGCCCGCTGGTCACGAAAGTTCACAATCAGGGGAAGCGCTACATCACGCGCGGCCGCACCCTGATCCTGATCGGCCATGCCGGCCACCCCGAGGTCGAGGGCACGATGGGCCAGGTTCCCGGCCCCGTGCTGCTGGTCCAAAGCGTTGAAGAGGTTAACGCCCTGACGCTGCCCGCAGATACGCCATTGGCCTACATCACCCAGACCACACTGTCGGTCGACGACACCAAGGACATCATTGCGGCCCTCCAGGCCCGCTTTACAGATATTCAAGGTCCAGATATCCGGGATATCTGCTATGCGACACAGAACCGCCAATCTGCGGTAAGGGACTTGAGCAAGCTGGTCGACGTGATCTTGGTGGTGGGCGCTGCCAACAGCTCGAACTCGAACCGGCTCCGCGAAATCGGCACTGAAGCCGGCGTCGCGAGTTATTTGATTGCCGACGGCAGCGAGCTCAATCCGGAGTGGTTGAAGAATGCCAGGACCGTCGGCGTCACGGCCGGCGCCTCGGCGCCCGAGGTACTCGTGGATGACGTGATCGAAGCGATGCGGCGGATCGGACCGGTCAAGGTCCAGGTGCTGCCGGGCCGCGAGGAAAACATCGAATTCAGGCTTCCGGCCGAACTGGCTGCGAGCTGACCTACCCCGAATTCCAATCCCAGAAAGAAACCTGCAATGGCTATCCCCTTCTTCAAGGAAATGCGTATCGGCGGCTATTTGCTCAAGCAGAAACTGCTTGGCCGCAAACGCTATCCGCTCGTGCTGATGCTGGAGCCGCTGTTCCGCTGCAACCTCGCCTGCGTCGGCTGCGGCAAGATCGATTATCCGGATGCGATCCTCAACCGTCGCATGACCGCGCAGGAGTGCTGGGACGCGGCCGACGAGTGCGGCGCGCCGATGGTCGCAATTCCCGGCGGCGAGCCGCTGATCCACAAGGAGATCGGCGAGATCGTGCGCGGCCTCGTTGCGCGCAAGAAGTTCGTCTCGCTCTGCACCAACGCGCTGCTGCTCGAGAAGAAGCTCGACCTGTTCGAGCCCTCGCCCTATTTGTTCTTCTCGGTGCATCTCGACGGCCTGCGCGACCACCACGACAAGGCGGTGTCGCAGAAGGGCGTGTTCGACCGCGCCGTCTCCGCGATCAAGGCGGCCAAGGCGCGCGGCTTCACCGTCAACGTCAACGCCACCATCTTCGACGGCCACCCGGCCGAGGAGATCGCGAAATTCCTCGACCTCACCGTCGAGCTCGGTGTCGGCGTCTCGATGTCGCCGGGCTACGCCTATGAGCGCGCGCCGGACCAGGAGCACTTCCTCAACCGCACCAAGACCAAGAAGCTGTTCCGCGACGTCTTCGCGATGGGCAAGGGCAAGAAGTGGAACTTCATGCATTCCGGCCTGTTCCTGGACTTCCTCGCCGGTAACCAGGAATACGAGTGCACGCCGTGGGGCATGCCCGCGCGCAACATCTTCGGTTGGCAGAAGCCCTGCTACCTGCTCGGTGAAGGTTACGCCAAGACCTTCAAGGAGCTGATGGACACCACCGACTGGGAAACCTACGGCACCGGCAAGTACGAGAAGTGCGCCGACTGTATGGCCCATTGCGGCTACGAGCCGACGGCGGCGACCGCAGCCCTCAACAACCCGCTGAAGGCGATGTGGGTGTCGCTGCGCGGCATCAAGACGACGGGCCCGATGGTGCCGGAGATCGACATGTCCAAGCAGCGCCCGGCGCAGTACATCTTCTCGGAGCAGGTCCAGAAGAAGCTCTCGGAGATCCGCAAGGACGAAGCCGCGGCGGCCGCGGAGAAGGCGGCGCGGAAGGCTTCGACGGCTGCGTAAGCGCACGAGTCGGCACGAACGAAAAGGCCCGGTCGCCACCGCGACCGGGCCTTTTGCTTTGTTCGCCGCGAGCGCCCGCGGAGGCCGGAATCAATCCGCGTGCTGTGCTCCCTGCCCCCTCGCTTGGCGCTATTTCAACCGCTCGACGTTCGCTGCCATATCGGGAGCGCGACCGACTCGGTAGGTCGCGTTGCTGCACTTCAGCACCCACACCTCGCGATCGGGCTTTGATCGTTTGCTGTCCTTGACGGCGCTGAGCGCCTTCTCGCACGCAAAGCCCTGCATCCGTATCTGCGCCGCGAGCATGGTCGGCACTGTTTCCTGGGCGGTTTGGGCGAGGCCGGCCGTCAGTCCGCTCATCGTGCTTGCCAGCACCAGTAAGCCAAGCGTCTTGTACATGTGATTTCCTTTCACTGAGGCACCTGCTCATCACCGGCGCTCGATGAACCAGAACGCTGCCGTTATTCCGATTGCATTGGTCGAGATCGACAGGGCTCGACGTTCGATCGCCGGCGGAAAATCAATGCGCTGTCTCCACCGTCAATCCGGCGGAGAGGAAGCTATCGTTGCTGACGGACCATGTCGAGTTGTTGCGCGCGGCGTTTCGTGAGATCCGCCAGAGCCATCCATTCACGATCGCGGCGAGATCGATTTTTGGCAACTATCCTCCCGATTGGGCCGGCGATCAGGCCAGCGATGGCCGCGATTACGGAGAACGGTGATCGGGACGCGATGGGTTTCGCAAGGGCTCAACCCATCCTGCGGAGTAGCGCTTCAAAGCCATAAGGCCCGGTCGCCACCGCGACCGGGCATTTTGTTTTGTCCCGCTCAAGCGCCAAGGAGAGGACCGGAGCGATGTGCGGGGCTACGCTCCCTCTCCTCCTTGGTTGGGCTTCCTTCATGCAAGAGGTGAACAACAACCCCATGCATGCCGCGGCTTTCGCATCAGACGTGTTGGCGTCACATCAGAAATGGACCTCGGTACGCATGCCGAGAACCACGGCATTGTCGGTCTTCACACCGGCGGCGTTATAGCCGCGGCCGCCGGGATTGATCACATACTGCGCGTCGAACTTGAGGTTCAGCCAGCCGGTCGCCTGCCAGCCGTACCAGACTTCGATCGGCACTTCGTTGCCGCCCGCGTTGGGGCTGAGGGCCGCCGAATTCACGTGGGTCGTGCCCACCGCGAAGCCGACTTCGTCCTGGGGACGCCAGCTGAACGTTCCGGTATGCCGGAAGCCCAAGGCGATCTGGTAGTCCTGGAACGACGTCCGATGATCGGCAACGGTCGTATTGAGGAAGGTATACCAACCCACCGCACCGGGACCGTCAACGGTCAACCGTTGCAGGATCGACTCGTAGACGCCGTACCGGCCGCGTCGATCTCCGAGATTTTGATCCGGGACGCCTCCAGTGCCGGGGATGGTGGAGATGATACCGGGAAGGCCGCCATCGATGGTCGATGCGCTGTCGTACCAGCCGCCAAATCTCCAGGTCCCGTTCAAGGGCCCCTTCGGCGCCCAGACCAACTCCACCGGCACCAGCACGCCGCTGGCGGGACTGGAGTGAGGGACGCCCGGCAAGTAGTAGACGGTCGGATCGTCCGTCGTCAGATAATTCGGATTGGCGTCGTAGACGCCGACCGACAATTGAAAATCCTTGGCGAAGTTGTAGTGGACGACACCGGCCCATTGGCTCACCGGCCAGTTATAGATGTAGCCGCCCTGGATGTTGCCGGGCTGGCCGCCGCAGAAGGTCAGGTTGATGAACTCGCACAGACCGAAGAAGAAGTCGGAGCCGACTGGAAGACGGCCGCCCTTGAGTTCAAGCTGATCATTGAAAAGCTTCTGCGAGTAATAGAGTTGGGTCAGGCGAAAGATATTTCCGCGGCCGAAAACTTCGTTGGTCAGCTGCAAGGCCGGAATGCCTGCCTCGGTATTCAGGTTGTCGCCGAAACGCTGGACCAGCGTGAGGCCGACCGTGCCGCCCGGGATGCCGGCAAGCTTCGCCATATCGAGCTTGGCACCGAACCACAATTGTCCAGCGTTGGCCGCGGTGTTCCTGTCTCCTCCCGACAGGTTGCCGACGGTTTCATTACCCAGCGTCAGGCCCAGATCGATGCCCTGCTCCTTCAGCCTCGTTCGGCCGAGATCGCCGAACAGATAAGGTCTCGTCCAGAAGTCGTCGGCGTCCACATAGGGAAGAGGCGCGGCTTTCGTTGGAAAATCGGCCGCGTGTACCGCACCGCCCATCAGCGATGACAAAGCAATCCCCACACCCCATGCACATGCGGTGTTCAAAAACCTGGGCAACATTTTTCTCGTCCTCCCGCCGTCTCAGGCTTTGTCATTCTTGCCTCACGTTCCCGCCAAGCCATCGAGCCTGGAACGCGCTCCTTCCCCAGCACACCGTCGCAGCCGCGCGCCCCCGAAGCTGCTTTGTGTCGACTGGAGCCTGGATCCGTCATGCCTGGTCGCCCGTTCTTGCCGGCAGCGCGTCCACGCCGCGCGGTGCTGCGCCCTGCTGTCCTTCAAATGCCGATCTCGGCGCCGTGCGGGCGAGGCCGGCCAGCGCCATCTTGCGCCGCCGTCGGGCCTGCAACTGATGATCCGCCAACACGCCGATCAAAATCACCGTCCCCATCACCGCAAAGTTCAGGGAATTGGGAATGCCCAGGATATTCACGAGGTTCTGCAGCACCTGCAGCAGCGCGGTCCCCAGCACGATACCGAGGATGGAGCCCTCGCCGCCGCGCAGGCTGCACCCGCCGAGGACGGCAGCCGCGATCGCGTAGAGCTCATAGAAATTGCCGAAGGAGCTCGGCGACACCGAGTTCGTGTAGAACACGAACAAGACTGTTGAAACTCCGGCGAGCCCGCCGCTGATGATATAGGCGGTCGCGATCACGATATTCGTGTTGATGCCCGAGAAGCGCGCCGCTTCCTCGTTCTTGCCGACGGCATAGAGCCAGCGCCCGTAGACCGAGCGGTGCAGCAGCACGCCGAGGACGAGCGCAAGGATGATCAGAAGGATAAAGGTGTTCGGGATGCCCGCGACATTGCCCGAGGCAATGCTGCTCAGCGTCCCGGCCTCGTCGCCGTAGCCGAAGCCGCGTGTCGAGTCGCTGGTGTAGTAACGGGCGGCGCCGCGGTAGATCAGCAACCCGCACAGCGTCACGATGAAGGGCTGCATCTTCAACCGGGTGACGAGGAAGCCCTGAATTCCTCCCAGCGCCAGCCCGCCCAGCAACACGGCCAGCAGCGCCAAGGGCCAGGGAACCTGATACGTCGTCAGAAGGTCGATGAATATGACGCCGAGCAGCGCGAACATCGAGCCAAGCGAGAGGTCGATGCCGCCGGTGATGATCACCAGCCCCTCGCCAAGCGCGAACACACCGAACAGGCCGATCAGATTGGCCATGTTCAGCAAGTTCACCAGCGATAGGAAGGCCGGATTGATCGCGCCCGTGACGGCGGAAATCACCAGCAGCAGCAGGCCCAGGCCGAGTTCTTTCTTGTTCATGGCGCGGCCGCTTCCATGGTGTCCGGCGCCTGGCCGATTGCAAGCTGCAACACGTTGTATTCGCTGAACTGCGGGCGCTCCAGCACGCCGCTGACGCGCCCTTCATGCATCACCGCAATCCGGTCGGAGACGCCAATGACCTCCTCCATGTCGGAAGAAATCATCACGATCGCGACGCCCTGGTCGGCGAGCTCGCGCATCAGCGCGTAGATCTCGCTCTTGGCGCCGACATCGACGCCACGGGTCGGCTCGTCGAAGAACATCACGCGCGGCTGCATCGAAAGCCACTTGCCCAGCACGACCTTTTGCTGGTTGCCGCCGGAGAGCGTCACGGCCTCCATATCGATGCTCGGCACCTTGATGGAGAGGCGCCTCACCTGCTCTTTCGCGACCTTGCGCTCGGCCGGGCCACTGACCAGCCACATCCGCGCATAATTCAGCAGGCTGGCTAGCGTCACGTTCTCCCGGATCGGCAGCTCCAGCACGAGCCCGGATTTCTTGCGATCCTCCGGCATCAGATAGATGCCTTGCCTGATCGCGTCCCGCGGCGATGCGACATCGACCGGCGCGTTGTCGATCCTGATCTCGCCGCCCAGCAGCGGATCAATGCCGAAAGCCGCGCGGGCCAGGGAGGTGCGACCGGCGCCCACGAGCCCTGCCAGTCCGAGGATCTCGCCATGCCGCACGGAAAGATCGATCTGCCGGTCGGGAAAGGCCGATGTCACGAGGCCGACGATGTCGCAGCCGCCCGGCTGCGGCGACTGCTTCGGCGGCGTATGCAGCGCTTTCAGGTCGCGACCGATCATCAGCCGGATCATTGCGGCGTGGCTCAGCCTGTCCCGCGCCAGCTCTCCCACCGTTCGTCCGTCGCGGAGCACCACGACGCGGTCGGCGCAGGTCATGATCTCGCTGAGCCGGTGAGAGATGTAGATCACCGAGATGCCGTGCGCCTTCAGATCGGCAATCACCTCCAGCAGCCGTTCAGTCTCCGAAATCGTCAGGCTGGAGGTCGGCTCGTCCATGATGATCACGCGGGCGTCGATCGAGAGCGCCTTGGCGATCTCCACCAGCTGACGCTCGGCGATCGACAGGTTGTCGACGAGCGTGTCAGGGGTGAAATCGGCGCCCAGCCGCTCCAGCAGCGGCGTCACGCGGGCGCGCATCTCCGCGCTATCCACCAGCTTCAGCGGACCGCCGACAAGCCTCTCGCGTCCAATGAAGACGTTCGCGGCGACGTCGAGATTTTCGAAAAGGTTCAGCTCCTGATGCACGAAGGCGATGCCGGCCTGCGTCGCTTCGTTCACGGTCATGCGGACGTGCTCGGTGCCGCCGATGCGGATCACGCCCTTGCTCGGCGCGATCACGCCACCCAGCACGCGCATCAGCGTCGACTTGCCGGCGCCGTTCTCGCCGATCAGACCCAACACCTCGCCGCGGTACACACGCAGGCTGACATCGTCGAGGGCCATGACCCCGGGATAGGACTTGCTGATCCCGGCGAGTTCGAACAGGATTTCCGCCATTCATCTCCTCCCGCACGACGCCCGACGGCCGTGCCGCCGGGCGTCGAAAGGCGCTGAAAGTCACTTCTTCAGCAGGCCCTTCAGATTTGCGGTGAACTCCGCGACGTTGGATTTGCTGATCACTTGGGTCGGCACGATCAGCTTGCTGTCAGCCGGAATCCAGGACTTGTCGCCGTTCAGCGTCTTGATGATGTTGGTGGCGGAGAGGTATCCGAACTCGTACGGTTGCTGCACGACAGTGGATTCGATTGTGCCGTCGGATATTCCCCGCAGCGTGCGCTGGTCCTCGTCGAATCCGACGATCTTCACCTTGCCGGCCTTGCCCGCCGCCTTGACCGCGTCATAGATCAGCGGTGTCTCGTAGCTCCAGAGGCCGGACAACAGCGCAATGTCGGGATATTTGACGAGCACGTTCTCCATGTTCGCCTTGGCCTTGGCGAAGTCGACCTGGTCGGTGAACACGTCGACCAGCTCGACCTTGGTGCCGGCGATCGCTTCCTTGATGCCTTGCACCCGCTCGCGGGCATTGTCCGCGTCCATCGTGCCGACGAACAGCGCGATCTTGCCGCCGTTCGGCAGCGCCTTCTTGATCTCTTCGCCTGCTTGCCGCCCGGCCGCGACGTTGTCGGTGCCGATATAGGCGAGACGATTGCTCTGCGGCGCGTCGCTGTCGGTCGTGATCAACACGGTCTTGGCCGCAACCTTGTTGAGCTGTTCGGTCGCGTGCGGCGCATCGTCGACCGAGATGGAGATGCCGGCGACGCCGCGCACCAAGAGGTCGTCGAGCTCGCGCCGCTGGCCCGCCGCCGTGCCTTCGTTGGTGACGATCAATTCGATGTTGTATTCCGGGTGCTCCTTCTGCGCCTTTTCGAGCCCGCGGCCGGCGATGGTCCAGAAGTCGGCTGCAACGTTGGTGACCAGCGCGATGGTCTTCTTCTGCTGGGCCTGCGCCACACCCGTCGCCATCGCGAGCGCCGCGGTCGCAAGCAACGGCACTAGCAATTTCTTCATCGATCCGTTCATGTTTCAGCTCCCTTTGGCCACCCCGGATGAGGGGCTTCAGACGCTTTTGCGCCTTATTTTCTTTACGAAGCGAAGAAATGTCGCAGAGCAAAAACATCGAAATTGGGATGTACTGCCCCCTTCTTCACGCGGAAATAGTACATGAGGCATGACATTAGTAAATATGACTCTCCATCGTCACCCATTAGCTGTGTTTTTTCGATCACACTACCCTTTCACTCATTCATTAACTTCACTTAATGAATTAAAGAGGCAGCATGGTTGACCAAATTGAGCAGCCGAGACGAATTTCCAGCACCGCCCGCGGCTCGAATCGCGGCCGCCTCGTCGAGGTCTTGCGACGTCAGGGGCCGTTGCCGCGTGTGGAGCTCGCCCGAAGCACGGGATTGAGCTTCGCCGCCGTTTCCGGCCTGACGTCGAGACTGATCGCGGAAGAGTTGCTGTGCGAGACCGAGACGGCGGCGACCTCATGGTCCGACGACACGGACGAAGACGATGCAGAGGGGCTGAACGGCCGCCGCCGCGGCCGGCCGGCCGTGCTGCTGACCCTGAACCCGGAGTTCGGCCGCATCATCGCGGTCTCGCTCCGCATGAATCTGATTGAAACACTGATCGCGGATTTCAGCGGCTCCGGCCTGGCGCAATCGCGGCTCGAAATCGCGACGCGGGCTCTCGATCCGGGCGCGCTGTGCGATCTGGTGATAACGCAGATCGATGCGATGCTTGAGGCGACGGCCACGCCGCGCCATCGCCTGTTGGGAATCGGGATTGCCCTGCAGGGGATCGTGAACGCGGACACCGGCCGGCATCTGTGGAGTCCGGCGCTCTCCGTCACCGATGTCGATCTGGTGAAGCCGGTGCGCGAGGCCTTCAACGCCGAAGTCGTGATGGCGAATGACGCTGTCGCCGTTGCGCTCGCCCTCACCGCCGCGGAGCCGCCACTGGCGCAGGGCCTCTCGGCCACGATCATGGTCGGCCACGGCGTCGGCATGGGCGTCGTTGTCGACGGCGAAGCGCGCTGGGGCGCCGGCGCCGGCAGCGAGATTGGCCATATCAAACTGGGATCGAACGGGCCGCAATGCCGCTGCGGCCAGCGCGGCTGTATCGAGGCCCATCTGGCCGACTATGCGCTCTACCGCGACGCCCGCACATTTCTCGACCTGCCGCCGGCGGCGGCGCAACAGCCTTCCGAGGCGCAGATGGCCCTCCTGCGCGAGCGAGCGCGGGGCGGCGATCCCCGTCTCGAGCACGTATTTCAGCAGGCGGGCCGCGCGCTTGCCGAGGCGGTCGCGGCAACGATATCCGTGCTGCGCCCACACCATGTGATCCTGGCGGGACCCGGGCTGCAGGCATTTGACATGATGCGCCGCGCCTATGAGGAGCGGCTCGAGCAAGCGGTGCTGCCATGGCTGCTCAAGTCCACGGCGATCTATCTGCGTCCCAGCGAGTCGGCAGCAATTGTCGAGGGCATGATGCGGCGGACGCTGTGGGTCGTGGACCGGAACCACGTGGCGACCGAGTGAGCATGCACCAAAACGCAAAAGGCCCGGTCACCAATGGTGGCCGGGCTTTTGTTTTATCGCATCAGGAGGTCAGGCCGCCTTGGACACCAGGACCTCGCTCTCGATGAGCTCCGTCCCGATCAAATAGTCGCGGCAGCCGCGAAGTGAGCGCAGCGCGCGGTTGAAGTCGATGCCGGTCGAGACCAGCGCATGCAGCGTCGTGGGGTTGCGCACGATGCCGCGCAGCACGGCCGGAAGGTCGATCTGGCCGTTCGGCTTGATCGCGGCGCGGGCGATCGCGGGCAGCGCACGGTGGGCGGGATCGCTGATGACGCGGACCGCGGCAAAGGGCAGCCCGGCCTCGGCGGCATAGGCGGCCGCGATGTGGCTTTCCATGTCGACGGCCGCAGCCCCGGTCTCGGAATGCAGCGCCGCCTTGCAGGACCGTTTCGTGACCACCTCCTCGGCGCCGGCGAGGCTGCCGCGCACCACGCGGCGGCGGCCCGACGTCAGGCGGTCGATCAGGTCGTCGCCGAGCGACAGGCCAGCCGCCCAGCGGGTATCGCCGGACAGCACCTCGGTCGCCAGCACGACGTCACCGGAGCGCAGCGTCGGGTCGAGCCCGCCGGCCACGCCGAACGAGATCACACCGCGAATCGTATCAGGATCGACCACCGTCAGCAGCGCTCGGAGCTGGCTGGGGCTGCTGGACGAGCAGATCACAGCCATTCCAGGCCCGGCCGCGATACGGGCCTCCTGAACCAGTCCAGTCACGATCAAGATCGGCCGCGGATCAATGGCATTGCCCGCGGTAAAATAGTCCCCCGTCCCCAAAGTCACATTCCGACCCCTACCACCCTGCTGTTGGTGTTCCGCAAGTTCCGATACCGCGCCAGCGCCCACAGCGGAAAGAACTTTGGGTAACCATGATAACGTAGATAGAACACGCGGGGGAAGCCCGTGGCGGTGTACCGCTGCTCGTCCCACAGTCCTTTTTTGTTCTGTGTTGCAATCAGGTACTCCACCCCGCGGGCGACGGCCGGGTGATCAACCTCGCCTGCCGCCATCAGGCCAAGCAAGGCCCATGCCGTTTGCGAGGCGGTCGAGGGGGCGGTTTCCCAGCCCTTGTAGTCCAGGCGGTAGCTGACGGCGTCCTCGCCCCAGCCGCCATCCTTGTTCTGGATCGAGGCCAGCCAGGCGGCAGCCTTCCGCATCATGGGGTCCTTGTGGTCGACGCCGGCCATGTTGAGGGCGCAGAGCACGGACCAGGTTCCATAGATGAAGTTCATGCCCCAGCGACCGTACCAGGAACCCTCCGGGTGCTGGGTCTTGCGGAGATAGGCCACGCCGTCGGCGACGTGCTTGCTGGTCTTCTCGGTCTCGCCGAGCTGGGCCAGCATCGAGATGCAGCGCGCGGTGACGTCCTCGGTCGGCGGATCGAGCAGCGCGCCGTGGTCCGAGAACGGGATGTTGTTCAGGTAATATTCGAGGTTGTTGACGTCGAAGGCGGCCCAGCCGCCATCGTCGCTCTGCATGCCCTCGATCCATTCCCGGCCGCGGGCGATCGCCGCGTCGTAACCGGTCGCACCGTGCTCCCGGCGCATGCGGTCCATCGACATCACCACCACGGCGGTGTCGTCGAGATCAGGATAATGGGCGTTGTTGTACTGGAAGGCCCAGCCGCCCGGACGCACGTCGGGCCGCTTCACCGCCCAGTCGCCCTTCACCTCGAGCTCCTGCTTCGGGATCAGCCAGTCGAGGCCCTGCTTGGCCGCAGGCACCGCCTTGTCGCCGCCGGCTTCCAGCAGCGCATGCGCGGTCAGCGTCGTGTCCCACACCGGCGAGACGCAGGGCTGGCAGTAGGCTTCGTCGTCGCGGATCACCAGCAGCTTGTCGATGCCCCGGCGCGTCACCGCACGCGGCGGATAGTTCTCGTCCTTGCCGAGCGCGTCGTACATCATGACGATGTTGGCCATGGGCGGATAGATCGCGCCCATGCCGTCCTCGCCGTTCAGCCGCTCCTCGGTGAAAGCGAGCGCCGCATCGATCGCGCGCTGGCGCAGGCTCTTCGGAAACATCGGTTCGATGACGCGCAGGATCGCATCGAGCGAACGGAACAGCAGGAACCACGCCATGCTCTGATGCGGCGCCTTCGCCGTCATGCCGATCGAACGCGGATCCTGCAAGAACAGCTCGTCGATGCCGACGCCCTTCGGATTCTTCGCGCGCGGCTTGAGCGCAGCGATCACCATCAGCGGCACCATGGTGGTGCGCGCCCAGTAGGAGATCTTGTTGAGGTGGAACGGCGACCAGAACGGCAGCAGCACGATCTCGATCGGCAGCACCGGCACCGCGCGCCAGGTCACGACCCCGAACGTCGCGAGCAGAAAGCGTGTGAAGACGTTGCTATGGATCGCACCGCCGCGGGCATGGATCGCCTCGCGCGCACGCACCATATGCGGGCTATCTGTGGAATCGCCGATCATCTTCAGCGCGAAGTACGCCTTCACGCTGGCGCTCATGTCGAACTCGCCTTCATGCACCAGCGGCCAGCCGCCATGGGCGCCCTGGACGCGGCGCAGATAATTGCCGATCTTGGCCTCGAGCGCGGTGTCGACGGGCTCTGCGAGATAATGGCGCAGCAGGATGTACTCGGCCGGAATCGTGCAGTCGGCCTCGAGCTCGAACACCCAATGGCCGTCGGACTGCTGGAAGCCGAGGACGCCCTGCGTCGCCGACGCAATGCTCGATTCCAACACCCTCGATTCCACCGCCTCGCGGCGGGTCGCGTTCAAGGAATCCATGTCGCTCGATTGCTCCGATAGTCGATTGAAAGTGACCGGGACATTCGCCCGTCAGGGCCGCTTTTCAGGATCCTTTGGCGGCCAGCACCAGATCGGCGGCGCGATCACCCGACCGGACCGATCCCTCGATGGTTGCAGGCAACCCCGTAGCAGTCCAATCGCCGGCAAGGAACAGGTTTTTCAGCGCGGTCGCCGGCCCCGGACGCAGGGCATTCTGGGCCGGCGTCGCCGCAAATGTGGCACGGCGCTCGCGCACGATCTGCCACGGTGGCAGCTCGCCGGACACGCCGGCCGCCTCGCAGACATCGTTCCAGATCGCCTGCGCCAGTTCCTCGCGCGGCATGTCGACCAGACGGTCGCCATTGCTGATGGTCACCGAGAGGCGGTTCGGGAACGCGAACAGCCATTCCACGACGCCGCCGATCACGCCGAGGATCGGCGCCGAACCGGGCGGCGGCTCAAAGCGGAAATGCGCGTTCACGATGGCGCGGAATTCGGTCGGCGTCTTCAGGCCCGGCAGCAGGCTCGCTGCCGCGCGCGGCGGCACCGCCATCACGATGACGTCGCCCGCACCGAGCTGGACCACGTCCTCGCCGCCGAAATTCAATGCGGTCACCTTGCCGTCGCTGCTGACGAACGAACGCAGCTCATGGCCGAGCTGAACGGAGTGGCCACGCTCCTGCAGGAAGTTCACGGCCGGCTCGATCAGCACGGCGCTGAGGCCATCGCGCGCGATCAGCGGGCGGCAGGCCTGCCCGCCCGCAAGCAGCGTCTCGCGCACGATCGCGCCGGCAAGCCCGGCCGAGCCCTCGGGCGGATCGACATTGAGAGCTGCGAGCAGCAGCGGCTGCACCAGGCGCTGATAGAGGATGCCTTCGCAAGGAATCGACTTGCCGACCAGCGTGTCTTCCGAGGCCCAGATCAGCGGCGCCAGCTTCAGATAATCGGTGAGCCCGGTGTCGGGCACGCGGCGGCTTTCGTCGAGCACCCAGGTCGGCAGCCGGCCGTTGCCGAGATCGATCTGCCAGCGCTGGCCGGTCTTGATGTCGACGAAGGGAAACTGCGCGCTGTCGGGGCCGACGAGACCCGCTTCGGTGCCGATCGAACGCGCATAGGCGCGCGCATGGCCGTTGCCTGACAGCAGCAGGTGATTGCCATTGTCGATGGTGAGATTGGTGGCGCCGTCGAAATAGGAGCGGCAGCGGCCGCCGGCCTGATGCGTCGCCTCGTGCACGGCGACCTTGAAGCCGGCATTGGCGAGCCGCACGGCGGCAGAGAGGCCGGAAATTCCGGCGCCGATGATGTGAGCTGTCATTTGCATCAGATGAAAGCGTAACGGAGCAGGATCAGGATGCGTGTGACCTTCGACACACGCACCGGCTCGCGCGGCGCGTTGAAACCGCGCGCGATCAGGAGGTCCAGAATGGAATGGTAGTACTTCGACATGATCCGCGGCGCGCGCACGGCGCGGCGCTTGTTGCGGTTCATGATCTCGTCCGACTTCTCGAAATGCGCCTTCGCGCGCTGCGTCAGCGGTGCGCAGACCTTCGGCAATGCGCGCTCGGCGATCACGCGGTTCGGATCGTTGGAGGTGATGCCGGCATGCAGCAGCGCCTCGCGCGGCAGATAGAGCCGGCCAAGACCTGCGTCCTCGTCGATGTCGCGCAGGATGTTGGTGAGCTGGAGCGCGCGCCCGAGATGGTACGCGAGCAGGATGCCATCCTCTTCCGGCAGGCCGAACACGCGCACCGACAATCGACCGACAGCGCTCGCGACGCGATCGCAATAGAGATCGAGCGTTGCCATGTCAGGCGCGCGGATGTCCTGCGGCACGTCCATCTCCATGCCGTCGACGATGGCGAGGAAATCCTCGCGCTTCAGGCCGAAGGTCTTCACCGAGGCGACGTAGTCCTTCAGCCGCGGCGGCGGATTGCCCTGATAGAGCGCATCGATGTCGTTGCGCCACTCCTGAAGCGCGGCGAGACGCTCGTCGCGCGGGCCGTCGGAATCGGCGATGTCGTCGACCTGGCGGCAGAAGCTGTAGATCTGGAACATCGCTTCGCGCTGGTCATGCGGCAGGATGCGCATCGCGGCATAGAACGAGCTGCCGGATGCGGTCGAGCCATAACTGGCGCCGGGCGTGGCCGCCTCAAGCGTCATGTGCAGTCCCCGGTCTGGAAATGGCCTTGCGCCCGATCGCGCGGCGGCCGACTTCGCCGATCATGCCGGCGAGGCTGAAGGTGAGCAGCTCGAACTTGTTCAGATGCACGCGCTCGCGCAGGGGATCGCGGACCTTGAGCAGGCGCACGATGCGATCTGCATAGGCCTGGATCACCGCGACGTCGACACCGAGGCGGAAATCCCGGATCTCCGCAGCTAGCGACCTGCCCTCGTCGAGCAGGGCCTCGTTGCGCGCGGCAAGCGACTGAAGGCAGGCCAGCATCGCCGGCGGCGACTGCGCCAGCCCAAGCTGCTCCACGGAAGCACCGCTCGCCGCCAGCGCGTCGCGCGGCAGATAGACGCGGTTGAGCTCGCGGAAATCCTTGCCGCAATCCTGCAGGTGGTTGTTGATCTGAAGGCCAGCACAGAGCGCATCCGACGCAGCCCAGGTCGAGGTACTCTCGCCATGAACGTCGAGCATGAAGCGGCCGACCGGCATCGCCGAATAGCGGCAATAGTGGATCACCTCGTCCCAGGTCTCGTAGCGCAGCTTGGTCACGTCCATGCGGAACGCGATCAGCACGTCGAGCGCGTGCCGCGGCGTCATGCCGCGCTCGGCCAGCGCACGCCGCAGCGTGACGGCCTCGGCCTGGGTGTCGCCTTTGCCGAGCAGTTCCGCCTCGAGCAGGTCGAGATAAGCGAGCTTCTGGTCGGGGGGCAGCGTGGCGTGGTCTGCGATGTCGTCGGCGGTGCGGACGAAATTGTAATAGGCCAGGATCAGGGCGCGATGACGCGGATGAATGATCCAGGACGCGACGGGAAAATTCTCGTCGCGGTCACCCTTGCCGGATCGCAATTCGCTCGCAGAGGTCATCGAGGGCTGGTTTACAATCGTTTGGACAGGAAGAGCTTTTTCGCTCGCGCGGGCTCGTGCCGGCGATGCCGCCGCGGCCCCCATATAGGGGAATACGGCCGCAAAACCAATCCTGTCTCTCGATGGCAGCCCTTCCGGATCCGGCCTGAAAAGGCGGCTCCGCGGCCGCCTTTGTGGGCCAGTGGCCGAGCTTACTGGTTATGGTTCTTCAGGACCTGGTCGCAGGCCTGCGAGATCTTGGCCCGGTTCTCCTTGAGGCAGGCCAGGATGGTGAAATCGCCCTGGTCGATGACCGGACGGCAGAACTTCTGCACGTCGCGCGTGCAGGCCTTTTGCTCGGCGTCCGTGCCGCGCCCACCTTGCTGCTGGGCGAATGCTGCCGTCGAAAGAGATGCGGACACCAGGGTGAGAGCGACGAGAAGCTTACGCATTGTATTCCTTCATTCTGACGGCAGAATCGCACCGATCCCGGACAGCACAGGGCGGACGGCCGGAACGGATTGTTCTGATGGCAAGTCGCCGCGGAAGTAGCGGCCTCGGAGAAGGCACAAGCACTGGCAAATGCGGCCAAATTGGCGCCACCCTGCCAAATCAGGTCTTCCCTGCGCTTTCATTGGCAGATGGAAGAGATTGATACTACGTCATAATTCAGAGGCGTCGCGTTTTGCTTGGCACCTGTTGCACACCTGCATCTCTCCGCCCGGCCATTTCGGCCAGAAACACGCGGAAACACGGGGAATTGCGATATCGGGGGCGGCGCAAGCCGTCGTGAACCACCATCTCTGGCGGCCAAGCTTTGAACCTGACACGGGCTCAAGGCACTAAACTTTCGATGTGGCGAGACGTTCTTAATCGTAAGTGAACGTCGTTCCAAAACGGGATATTTGAGATGAAATTCTTTGGGCGATCTGGACTGGCAATCAAGGCGGCCGGCATCGGGGCTGCGCTGCTCTTCTCAGTTACGGCAAGCCACGCTCAGTCGTCCGGACCCTTTGCCGGTTTCGACGGCGCGTGGACCGGCACCGGCACGGTGTCGCTGTCAGACGGCTCCACCGAGCGCATCCGCTGCAAGGCAGACTACAAGGTCGCCGGCAGCGGCCTCGCGCTCAAGCAGGCCCTGCACTGCGCCTCCGACAGCTACAAGTTCGACCTCACCAGCGATGTCACGAGCCAGGGCGAGCGGATCTCCGGCAACTGGAGCGAGTCCAACCGCAACATCTTCGGCAATCTGCAAGGCACCGCCGGCGGCGGCCAGATCGACGTCTTCGTCGAGGCCAACGGCTTCGCCGCCAATCTGTCGCTGCGCACCAACGGCACCAAGCAGACGGTACAGATCTCCTCGAAGGGCGAGATCCGCGGCGTCAACATCACGATGACGAAGGGCTGATCCCTTCCCGATCGATGTGGAACACGCCCCCGGTTCTCGCGAGCCGGGGGCTTTTTGCTGACGTGAACGTGTTCTGACGGGCTTGCTGAGATGGACCCAGTTCGCAGACATCTGCTCAAGGCGATCGGGCTGTTCGCAGCTACCCGCGCGTTCGCCGATGACCAGCGAGGACCGAACATGCAGCCGTCGCCCGTGAAGCCGCGTCACGTGCTCTGCTTTCTTGGCAAGGACGATAACCTGCTGCATCCGCCGAAGGCGGTGGCAAAGACGATCGCCGATTTCAATTTCGAGATCGACCGCACCTATTCGCAAGCCAAGCCCGACCCGCACATGGAGCGGTCGTTCGGCGTGTGCTGGGACCGGGTCTTCCCGAAAGCATGGTCTGCTGCCGACGAAGCCGCCGTCGCCAACCATAAAGCCGTGCTCTATTTGCTGAGCCCGCCGCTAGAGCAGCAGAAGGCGGTCGCCTATTCGGCGGCGGCCTTGCGCATCGTCGAGGAGATGATCGAGGCCGGCGCCACCGCCGTGAAGGGCGAAAGCGCGGGCGTCGCCCACGGGCTTGTGCGGTGGCGCAGTCTCGCTGATCAGGCACGCACGGGCGCAAAGACCAGCCAGGGCCTTGGCATGACGCTCGGCCTCGCCAAGGCCTGTCGCCTTGCCTTCGCCAAGCGCCCGCTCGGCGGCGATCGCTATTACGAGACCGTCGGCTATCACCTCGTCGGCCTGCCGGAGGTCTATGTCGCGAAATCGCGCGGCAACGAGTGGTCCGCGGTGATGCTGATGGAGGAGATCGCCAACGCGATGGCTGAGCACGGCATCGAGGCGACGCTTCGCGATCGCAAGCTCACGATCTCGCGGGAGCAGGACTACGCCGAGGACGACTTCAAGTTCAATCCGTACGGGATCGTCCGCGTAGAGGCGTGAGCGCCGCACGCGGCCCGGTCAGTCCTTGCGCGCGACGCATTCGCACCGGCATCTGAAATAGACCGCATCCGGATCGCGCCCCCAGGCGTCCCATCCGGCCAACGCGGTCTGAATTTCATCATCCGTGGCGAGCCCCTTGCGCAAAAGCTGCGGCCCGAGACCGAGCAAGCTCCGCCGCGCATCGGCGACGGCTTCGCTGCGGCTCGTAGCATCGGCGCTATGATTGACATAGCTCGCACCGGTCCAAACCGGCGTAAAACCGTGAGCACGCAAAATCGAGCTCTGCCGCCGGCCGAAGCGAAGCGCGTCCGGATCGTCGTGCTCGTACCAGCGCTGCCAGAGATCGAGCGCGAGGCGCACGCCGTCGATGTCAGGATGAAGGACGTTGCCGCCGACATCGGCGTCACGCGTCGCAATGAGGCCACCGGGCTTCAGCACCCGCAAGGCTTCGGCCAGCGCTCGCGCCAGCGCCGCCTGGCTCTGATGGTAGAGCACCGCATGAAAAAACACCGCATCAAACGCCTCGTCCTCGAACGGAAGCGCGGTCATGTCGGCTTCGACGAAGGACAGGTTGGTCAAGCTTTCCGCCGCTGCCAGCCGATCGGCGGCGGCGATCGCGTTCGGCTCGATGTCGACGCCGACCGCCTTTGCGACCAGGCCAGCGAGCGCCGCCGTAATCGTCCCGGGCCCGCAGCCGGCGTCGAGCAGGATCATGCCCGATGTCAAGAACGGGACGAAAAAGGCGGCGCAATCGCCGCCCCGCTTCCGCTGAAACTCCACGATCGAGCTGTCGTGCCGTATCGGCCGCATGAGCTATCCTCGGAACGAAAACCGGCGCAGTCGTCCAGACTGCGCCGATTCCATGTCCGGTGGATGAAGGCGCTCAGATCGCCGGCTTGTCGGGCCCCTGAAGCCTGGCGTGCAGATTGATCAGCCACATCGCCGTCGGCCTGAGGATGAAGAGGTCGGCGACGAGCGCCATGACCATCGAGAAGGCGCTGAGCCAGCCGAACAGCCGCAGCGACGGCAGGTCCGAGAACACGGTGACGACGAGGCCGCAGGCCAGCACCACCGTGGTCAGGATCAGCGCGGGGCCGACCAGCACGGTCGCCCGCTCCACCGCGAGCGCCGAGCCGACGCCGGGCTTGCTCTCGAGCCTCAGGCGATTGAGGAAGTGGATGGTGGCGCTGAGGCCCAGGCCGAACGAGACGGTGAGCGCGACGACGCTGGCAAATTGCAGCCCCTCGCCCATCGCCCACAGCACCGTTCCCGACATCACGACGGGGAAGATGCCCGGCAGGATGCAGGCGAACATCACCACCCATGAGCGGAAGGCCAGGCCGATGAAGAGCGCGACCAGCGCGAATTCAACCGTGAGGCCGCGGTTCAGCTTCTCGATCATGCTGGCCGAGTTGCGCGCCGCGATAGCGGCGAGGCCCGTCACCGCGATCTCGTAACCCGGATGCTTCTTGCGGACGGCGTCGAGCTCGGAATCGAGCTTGTCGACGATCGGCAGCAGCTGGCTGGAATCCTTGTCCGGAACGCGGCCCGCGACCACGACGGCATCCTGCTCGGCGTCGATGAAGCGGCGCACCAGATGCTCGGGGATGACGTTGACATATTCCTTCAGCGTCGCGACGTCGGCGCTGCCGGCCTTTGCCGCCAGCCAGCGCCGCAGGGTCTCGAGCGACCAGACATTGCCGACACCGGCCGCCTTCTCCACGGTCGCGTGCACGTCCGCGATGGTCTGCAGCGTCTCCGGCGAATACAGTGTTTCGCCCTTGGGGAACTGGATCAGCACGTTGACCGGGTTGGCGCCGGTGAGCTTGGCGTCGAGCCGGTCGCTGGCGGCAACGGCCTGACGCTTGTCCGGCACCTGGTCGGCGAGCCGGTAGCGCGGCTCCAGATTGGCGTAGATGACGCCGAGGCCGCCGACGAACAGCACCGCGATCAGGCTGAACAGGCCGGGGCGGCCCACCATGCGCACCGCGATCCAGTAGCAGAAATTGCGCAGCGCCTGCACGCCAGCATCCGCGCTCTGGAATTTCACGGCAAAGATCTTCTCGTTGCGCACGAACAGCACGCCGAACACCGGCACCAGCGACAGCACCGCGACCAGCGCGATGATGGTGGCGGCGAGGCCCGCCTCGCCGAACTTGCGGATCAGGTCGGAGTCGGAGAATTGCAGCGCGATGAAGGAAATGCCCGCGGTGCCGTGCGTCAGCACGCAGGCCGGGCCCACCACCAGCACGGCGTTCTTGAACGCGGTGAACTTGTCCTGGCCTGCGATCAGCCGGTCGCGCGCGGCGAAGGTGAGCTGCATCGAGTCCGAGAAGCTGATCACCATGATGAGCGGCGTCATCACGTTCAGGAACATGTTGAGATTGAAATTGGCCCAGCCGAGCGCGCCGAGCGCCAGGAGGATCGCGATCATCGGCGGGAACGCCGCCGCGATCATGAACGAGATCTTGCGGAAGAAGATGATGGCGATGACGCAGCCGGCGAGGATGCCGAGGATGTTGTAGGTCAGCCCGTCGCGCTCGACGGCGTTGCGGATCTCGAGCTGCATCACCGGCACGCCGGAGAGCTGCACGTTGAGGCCGGTGTCGCCGAGATCCTCCTTCATCAGCGCGCGAATGTCGCCGACGGTCTTGGTCAGCTTGCTGGACGCGACCACCTCCGGATCGAGCGACAGCACGACCAGCGCCAGCGTGCCGTCCTCCGACAGCAGCTTGCCGCGGATGATCTCGTTGTTTTTGACGGTCTCGATGAACTTGTCATAGGCCTCGCCCTCGGGGAGCTCGGCCGGGAATAGCGCCGCCGGCAGCTTGCCCGGCGCCGGCGCCTGACGCGCCGAGAACAGCGAGACGAGGCCGCGCGTGCCTTCGACCAGTTGCATGTCGGTGATGAAGTCGCGCAGCTTCTCGAGGTTGTTCCGCGCCAGGAGGTTCTTGCCCTCGACCACGACGAGGACGTCGAATTCCTCGGCCGGGAACTTCTTGGTCACCTCTTCATACTGCTTGAATTCGCGGGTATCGGAGCGGAACAGCTGCGACAGCGAATCGTCGATCTTGATCCGGTGGATGCCGAACACGGCGCCGACGATCAGCGCGAGGAGGATGATGCAGGAGACGATCGGCACCCGGACCGCGATCAGGCCGATGCGCTCGAGCCCGAAGGCGATCGAGGACGCAGGTCCCTGCTCGACCTTGTCGACATGAACCTCACTCTCGCTGTGCTTTTCGAGCATGCCTTATCCAGTTCCTAAATCGGCTCAAGTTGTGAGCTTATGGCGTCCCGCGAACGGCTTGAAAATGCCATACCAATGGGAGGCTTGCCCTTTGAAAATGCGCGGAAAATCGCCGGCAGCGGTTTAGCAGGTCAAAAGGCCTTTTCGCAAGGCGGCGGAAGGTGGCCGAATCGATCAAGATGCGGCGATTTTGCCGGAATGCCCGTCATTCGGGCTGCGCCGTGCCGATTCGACGCGGCGCCCGGTCCCCGCTCTCGTCCTTCAGCGCCACCCCGGTGACCTCCCGGGCCAGCCCCTCGCGGACCAGCCAGGCGATCTTGAAGGCGGCCTCGTCATAGCTCAACCCGGCCTTGTGGATGTTCGAGACGCAATTGCGCTCGGCATCGCTGCGGCCGGGCTTGGGCGCGAAGGTCAGATAGGCGCCGAGGCTGTCGGGCGCCGACAGGCCGGGCCGCTCGCCAATCAGCATCACGACCATGCGCGCACCGAGAATCGCGCCGATCTCGTCGCCGAGCGCGACGCGCGCGCCTGAGGCGACGACCAAATGGCCGATCGCGACATCCCCTTCCGCAAGCAGCGGCAGCAGGCTGGCCACCAGCGCCGCCGCATGGGCGTGGACCGCCGCCGCCGAGAGGCCATCGCCGATGACGATCGCGAGCTGGCAAGGCTCGGAAGCACTTCGCGCCAGAAGCTCCGCCGAGCCGGCATCGAGCTGTCGTCCGAGATCCGGCCGGCGCAGATAATCCCTACGATCGACCGCCTGGCTGCTCGCCTCGGTGACGGCGAGACCGAGCGCGCGGAGATCGGCAGCGAGCCGCGACGCATCGAAGGCGGCATGCACGGCATCGCGAGCGCGGGCATGGTCCAGCGTGAAATCGAGCAGCGGCTTGGTCGGCACGCTCGCACCGCTGCGCCCGAGCGCAACGCGCGCGGGTGTGAGCGACCGCAGATCAATGGTCGGCCGAGCCGGAACGGACTTATCACTCATTCGGCGGGAACGGCAGCCTCGCGCAGCCGGATCGAGTAGTTCGAGGCATTCTGCTGGCCGCTCGACGCCGCGCGCGCGAAGGTGATGAGATGGTGCGCAATCAGGGTGCAGCCGATCAGGCCTTCGAGATCGCCGCGCTTGATGCGGCCCAGCGCGAACTTCCAGAACACGCGCCTGTAATTGCCGAGCACGCCGACCTTCCAGAAGATGTTCCTGACCATGACGAGGCCGCGTCGGATATTAGCCCAGGTCTTCATCTCGTCCGGCACCGGCATCTTGAGGCGGTGGGGATAGACTTGGTCGCACTGATACTGGAAGCGCGCGTAGACCTTCTCGGGCTCGTAGGCGACGGCCATGGCGTGCTTCCAGGACGCGACAACGTCGTCATAGGGCAGCAGGAAGTCGACGTTGGAATCGCGCCCATCGTCCTCGATCAGGCGTCCTTCCTTCTCCAGCCGGTCCCAGAGCGGCGTCTTCGGCAGCGCCTGGAGCAGGTTGATGGTGAGCAGCGGAATGCGCGATTCCTCGACGAAGGCGAGCAGCGCTTCGGATGTATTCGGCTTGTCGGTGTCGAGCCCCATGATGATGCCGGACACCACCTCCATGCCGTAGGAGTTGATGGTGCGCACGCCCTCGAGGATCGGGACCATCATGTTGTGGTCCTTGTGCATCGCCTTCAGCGCATCGGGATCGGGCGTCTCGATGCCGCAGAAGATGGTGATGAAATAGGCCTCGCGCATCTTCTCGAGGATCTCGGGGCGCTTGGCGATATTGAGCGTAGCCTCGCAGGCGAGCCGCACCACATAGCCGGTCTTCTTCTGCCATTCGATCAGGTGCGGCAGCAGATCCATCGCCGCCTTGCGGTTGCCGATGAAATTGTCGTCGACGAAATAGACCGTGTCCGTCATGCCGCATTCGCGCAGGCGGTCGAGCTCGGCGATGATCTGCTCCGGCGTCTTGATGCGCGGGTTGCGGCCGTAGAGGCCGGGGATGTCGCAGAACTCGCACTGATAGGGACAGCCGCTGGAATACTGGATGCTGCCGAGGAAGTATTTCTTCACATCGGCGAGCTCATAGGCCGGGATCGGAAACTCCGTCATCGGCACGCGGTCCTTGGTGGTCAGCACCACCTGCTCGCCAGGACGCGCGGTGTCGCGCGACAGAATCTCGATCAGCTGGTTGGTGGCGTCGCCAAGCTCGCCGACATGGAGGTAGTCGAACGACGGATAATAGTCCGGGCAGGCGCTGACGGAGGGACCGCCGAGCGCGACCGGCAGATCAAACTCATGGGCGCGGCGGCAGATGTCGTTCATCTGCTGGCGTTGGATGTGCATGCCGCTGACGAAGACGGCTTCCGCCCATTCGAACTCGTCCTTCGTGGCGCGGCGGAGATTCTCGTCGACGAATTTGACCTGCCAGTCCTCAGGCAGGTAGGCGGAGATCAGCAGCAGGCCCTGCGGCGGCATGAAGGCGCAGACGCCGTCGGTCAAGGGATAGGAGTGCTCGAAGGTCCCGAACGACGACGTGTAACGCGGAAACACACACAGGATCCGCCGGGCCGTACCGTTGCTTTCAGCTCGCATCAAAGCTCCCCCAGCCACGCTCGACAGATGGTGCGGAAATTGCCAGCAGACACATAGCGTAACGCTGCCGCCGGAATTTCTCAATATTGTGGCAGCATCTTAATTCGCGAAGCCCGCCAATGGTTTCCTCTCGGGGATCTGGGCGCTTCAGCGCCCTCATGCGATCAGCCGCGAGGCAAAATCGGGCAGCAGGCCTGCATCGCCGGCAAGGCGGAAATCGGCGCCCGCAATGCCTGACTGCACCAGCCAGTCGTCGAATTCCGGCGCACGGCGCAGTCCGAAGACGTCGCGGACATAGAGCGCGTCGTGAAAAGACGTGGACTGGTAGTTCAGCATGACGTCGTCGGCGCCGGGGACGCCCATGATGAAGGTGACGCCGGCAGCCGCGAGCAGCGTCAGCAGATTGTCCATGTCGTCCTGGTCCGCCTCGGCATGGTTGGTGTAGCAGATGTCGATGCCGAGCGGCAGGCCGAGCAGCTTGCCGCAAAAATGATCCTCCAGCCCGGCGCGGATGATTTCCTTGCCGTCATAGAGATATTCCGGGCCGATGAAGCCGACCACGCTGTTGACCAGCAACGGCGCGAAGGCGCGGGCGACCCCATAGGCGCGCGCCTCGCAGGTCTGCTGGTCGACGCCGTGATGGGCATTGGCCGACAGCGCCGAGCCCTGCCCGGTCTCGAAATACATCACGTTCTCGCCGACCGTGCCGCGCTTCTGCAACAGCCCGGCTTCTCGCGCCTCCTTCAGCAAGGCGAGGTCGATGCCGAAGCTGCGGTTGGCGGCCTCGGTGCCGGCGACCGACTGGAAGACGAGATCGACCGGCACGCCCTGCCCGATCAGCGACAGCGTCGTCGTGACATGGGTGAGCACGCAGCCTTGCGTCGGGATCTTCAGCCGCGCGATGATCTCGTCGAGCAGCCGCAGCAATTGTGCGATCACGGCCGGATCGTCGCTGGCCGGATTGATGCCGATGCAGGCATCGCCGGCCCCCAGCAAAATGCCGTCGAGGATCGAGGCGGTGATGCCCCTGGCATCGTCGAACGGATGGTTGGGCTGGAGCCGCGTGCTCATCCGGCCCTTCAGGCCGATGGTGTTGCGGAAGGCGGTGGTGACCTCGCATTTCCGCGCCGCCAGGATCAGGTCCTGGTTGCGCATCAGCTTTGACACCGCAGCGGCCATTTCCGGGGTGATGCCGCCCGCCAGCTTGCGCAGGACCTCGGGCGTTGCCGCATCCGACAGCAGCCAGTCGCGGAAGGCGCCGACCGTGAGCGAGGAGACCTGCGCAAACGCTTTTGCGTCGTGGCTGTCGATGACGAGGCGGGTGACCTCGTCGGCCTCATAGGGGATGACGGCTTCCTGGAGGAACTGCCCGAGCGGGACATCGGCCAGCGTCATCCGCGCCGCGATCATCTGCTCGGCGCTAGCGGCGGCGATCCCGGCCAGCCGGTCGCCGGAGCGCGGCGGGGTCGCCTTGGCGAGCAGATCGCGCAAGTCGGGGAAGGTGTAGGTCGTGGCATCGATCGTGTGGCGGTAGACCAAGGGCCTCTCCGGGGCTCGTCGGCCAGCGGCCGACACCATGGACTATCCTGAAACTATACCTTCGGATCAAGACGCTGAAATATCTTACCTTTCCTTCGACTAAGGGCGAAGGGGCCGAAGCTGCGCGTTAACGCTGCATCCACCTTCGTTCTGCATAGTTTTGCATCAATTTTAGACGACCGCACTTTCCGGCCGCTCCCGGCCATTCGGGCCCCGCACCATGACATCAGACCGATCTGGGAATGCCGCCAGCCAGGCGGGCCGTTTCACGCTGACCGTCAAGCTCTATGCGATCTTCGCGCTGTTCGCCCTGCTCACGGCGGCGATCGCGATGCTGTCCGACTACAACAGCCGGCGCAGCGCCGACCTGACCAGCGCGATCGAGACCGCCAACGCCGCCGCGCTGAACGTCGAGCGGGTCAACTCGCTGGTCTACGCGGTCGTGATGGAGTCGCGCGGCGTCTACATGTCGACCGAGCCCGCCGTCGTGAAGAAATTCGGCGACGGCCTGCTCAAGTTCAACGTGCAGATCCTCGAGGTCGTGAAGCGCTGGGAGACCATCGTCAAGGCCGACGATGCCGAGCAGTTCGCCACCTTCAAGAAGCGCATCGAGCAGTTCGTCGACTTCCGCAAGGAGCTGGTGCGCCGCGGCGTCGAGATCAATGCAGCGGCAGGCCGCGAATGGGGCGACAACGACGCCAACCGCGCGGTGCGCTCGGCGCTGAACAAGGACCTCGAGGCACTGTCCAAGGTCTATGCCGAGCGCGCCAAGCAGATCGCGCAGGAGACCGAGACCAACCGCACCCTGTCCTTCGTCCTGACCTGCCTCGGCGGCGTGGCGCTGGTGCTGGTCGTGATCGGCATCGTCATCATCGCTCGCTCGATCGCGCGGCCGCTCTCGGCCATCACCGCGACCATCAAGCAGGTCGCCGACGGCGCCGAGGATGTCACGGTGCCGCACACCGAGCGCGCCGACGAGATCGGCGCGCTGGCCCGCGCGATCCAGGTCTTCCAGGAGGCCATGGACCGCAACCGCAATCTGGCCTCGCAGGTCTCGCAGGACTCTGCGACGCGCGATGAGCGCGCCCGCCACATCGAGACATCCGTCGAGGCGTTCCGCGAGGCGATCGGCGCGATCATGCGCGGCCTCGGCGACAACGCCACCGTCATGCGCGAGACCGCGCAGACCATCACGCGCGCCACCGCCAACGCCAGCGGCCGCGCCGGCACGGCAGCCGACGCCACCGCGCAGGCTTCAAACAACGTCACCGCGGTGGCGGGCGCGGCCGAGGAGCTGTCGGCGTCGGTGGAGGAGATCGGCCGCCAGGTGCGGCAGTCCGCGAGCGCGGTCGAGCAGACCGGCCAGCGCACCGAGAAATCCATTGCCGAGATCGAGAGCCTTGCGGCCGCCACCCAGCGCATCGACGGCGTGCTCAATCTCATCCAGGCGATCGCCGAGCAGACCAACCTGCTCGCGCTCAACGCCACCATCGAAGCCGCCCGCGCCGGCGATGCCGGCCGCGGCTTTGCCGTCGTCGCCCACGAGGTGAAGGCGCTGGCGGGCCAGACCGCCAAGGCCACCGCCGAGATCGGCGAGAACGTCTCGATGATCCAGAGCTCCACCCGCAACGCGGTCGATGCGGTGCGCGAGATCGGCGGCGCGGTGCGCGAGATCAACGAGGTCACCTCGGCGATCGCGGGCGCCATCGGCCAGCAGGACCAGGCCACGCGCGAGATCTCCTCCAACGCGCAAAGCGCCGCCCAGGGCAACGAGACG
The DNA here is from genome assembly GCF_000473125.1 of Bradyrhizobium genosp. SA-4 str. CB756. Taxonomy (NCBI): domain Bacteria; kingdom Pseudomonadati; phylum Pseudomonadota; class Alphaproteobacteria; order Hyphomicrobiales; family Nitrobacteraceae; genus Bradyrhizobium; species Bradyrhizobium genosp. SA-4. Next base: position 4,868,903 of record NZ_KI421499.1, read on the forward strand.
CTGGTCGCCAACATCACCTCGCTGCGCGACGCCATCGGCGAGACCGACACGGCCGCATCCTCCGTGCTGACGGCCGCGAGCAGCCTCACCGCAACGGCCGAGACGCTGTCGCGGGAGGTGGAAAAATTCTTCCAGAACCTGCGCTCGGGCGCGGCGGACGGCCGCATCGCCAAGGCGGGATGACAAGGCGGGATGATCAGTGCATCCGCCGCTGCAGAGGCGGCGGTGGGCCTGCTCCAAACAAAATATCGAAAACAACCCCATGCACAGTAGCCGGGGTGAGCCTTATCAATGGATTGGCTGTCCGCGCAGGATTTATGCGGATTTTACGAATTCTCTTTGACACGTCGGGCAAAACACTGGCATGATGTCAGCATGCCGATCCGGACCCGTGGCCGCGCGATGCTTCCATTCCCGATCCCATCATCCCTGCGCTGGGTAGGCATTCGGTCGCAATTGCCGCCCTCGCGGGCACGGTGATTTCATTCGTCGCAAACCACGCGGGCTGCCGCAAACGGCAAAGACAGTCATCCCTGGAAGTACAACTCAATGAACAAGAACAATCGCGTGCTGTTTCTCTGCACCGGCAACTACTACCGCAGCCGCTACGCCGAAGAGATCTTCAACCACCGCGCCAGGCGCGAAGGGCTGGACTGGCTCTCCTTCTCGCGCGCCGTGGCCGAAAGGCTCTCGCCTGAAAACGTGGGACCGATCTCGCGCCACGCATTGGAAGCCCTGCAAGCGAAGGGCATCGCGCCGGGAGGCGGTACGCGGCATCCGGTGCTCTGCACGCTCGACGATTTTGCGCAAGCTGGGCTTGTGGTCGCGCTGAAGGACGCCGAGCATCGCCCCATGATCGAGCGCCGCTTTGCCGGCGTCGCCCATCGTGTCGAATACTGGGACGTGGATGATATCGAGTATCTCGATGCGGCAACGGCGCTGGGCAAGATCGATGAGCACGTTGGGCAGCTGATCGGGAGCCTGCAAAGCCGCTCCCGATAGACGGCGCCCTGCTCCGCCGTCACACCGTCAGCAACGTCTTGATCGCGCGGCGCTGGTCCATGCGCGCAGCTGGTCGATGCGCGCATAAGGCGCTTGCGCGCCGGTGGCAGCCCTAGAGCATCATGGAAGCGAGGACGATCAGGCCGATCGCGGTCAACCCCCAAGCCAGCGAATGCATCGCCCACGGCCGCATCGTTGCACTCCGTCCGGGTGTCCTGCCCGCAGCATGAAACGCCTGGGCGACACGCACGGCTTGAGATAGATCAATGATTAAAGATGAGTGCAGAGACGGCGGCCACAGTGAAAGCACCGGCCGCAATGGCGATGACACGCAGGAGAAGCTCGTTGCTCATGCCCAAGACTAACATGGGTTAGGCCGGTCAATTTATGCAGTTTGTGCCAGAATGGACCGTACGGACAATGCGCCACCTCGACAGGCCAGGCTAGGGCGTGGACTCATAACGCGCGGCCAGCCATAGCCGGATAGATGCGAGTTGGACGAGCACAAGGTAGTTTCCCGCAAGCCTGTCGTAGCGCGTCGCCACACGACGACATTGTTTGATCCTGTTGAAGAATCGTTCGACCTGGTTGCGCTTTGCCGTGGCGCTATGATGCAGCGGCCCGCCGATGCGATCCGGCCGGATGACCTGCGACAGACCGCGATTTTGCGCTACGCCTCATGGGCGGCCGCCTTCCGAATGTCGCGGGGCCCGCGCCCGACGCCCACGACAGCCTGCTGAAGCTGCCCCCCCTGAAAATTATTTTTTCGGCCGCGACCCCGGCGCCGGGTTTGCGCCCTCTTGTCTGGGTGAGTGCGCCATAGCGGCGCGTCACGAACCGGAGCACAGAACCATGTGGTATAGGAAGAATGTTGGCGGGTGGGAGCGCGCGGCCAGGCTGATCGGCGGCGGCTTGATGCTCATCTGCGGCGTGGTCGCGCTGCACGCTTCGCCGCTCGGGCTACTGCTCAGCGGTGCGGGTGTGGTGACGCTGGTCACTGGCGTGTTCGGCTATTGTCCTGCTTGCGCCGTCGCCGGGCGCGAGCCGCTGAAGGGGTGACCGCCTTGGCGCGCGTATCAGACGATCTCTTGCTCGCGGCACAGTCGGGCGACCGGCACGCGCTCACACAGCTCTTGGTGGCGCTGCAGCCGGACATTCGACGCTACGCCCGGCGCCTTTGCTACCGCGCCTCGGTCATCGAAGATGTGGTGCAAGAAGCACTCATCGTCGTCTACCGGCGCGTGGGCACGATCCGCAGTCCAGCCGCACTCGCTGGCTGGCTGCTAACCGTCATCGCGCGCCTTTGCATGCTGCCGGCGCTGATGCTGATGCGCGGTGTCGAGGAGCTCGCCAGCCTGGAAGAGGCACGCGAGCTCGCAAAGGTCCCGCCGGACGAGTTACGCATAGACTTGGTCAATGCGATCGAGTCGCTTTCGCCGTCGCATCGCGAAGTGCTGCTGTTGCGAGATCTCGAAGATCTGACGATTGGGGAAATCGCCCGGCGGCTCGGCGTGACGCGCGAAGCGGCCAAAAGCCGCCTGCGCCGCGCCCGCACATTGGTGCGCGAATACCTGCTCGGCACAAAGAACAGCGGACGAGAGAGCACATGAATTACTTTCGTGGAATCGGCATGTTCGGGAGCGCTTTCCTGGGCGCACACCTGATGCGCGGCGCAGCGGCGGCGGCGCTACTCGCTTGGGCCATCGTCCACCAGACCGCGCACCCTTGGCTATCCCTGGGCGCGGGCGTTGCAGCCCTCGTCGCGTTACGCGGATGCCCGATGTGCTGGACTGTGGGCTTGGTCGAGACGCTTTCGCAAGGCCGTCGCGATTCAACCGATGCTCTTTCAATAAATAGCGCCGCCAGCGAAAGCATCAGGGGGTCACCATGCAAAGGGTGAGTGCCGTCTTGGGCTCTGCACTATTCTTCCTGGTTGCGCCGTGCGTGCTCGCAGGGCTGATCCCGTGGTCGATGACTCGCTGGGAGTTTAGGCCTGCTTTTTTCGGTCTTGAGGGCGCGCGCTCAGTCGGCGTCCTCCTCATCTTGGTCGGTTTGCCGGGACTCGTGGACTCCTTTGCACGATTTGCGCTTCAAGGACTCGGCACACCTGCGCCCGTTGCGCCAACCAAGAACCTGGTGGTCACAGGTCTCTACCGGCATGTGCGCAATCCGATCTACCTCGCCGTCGTCGCAATCATCCTTGGTCAGGCTATGTTGTTTGGCGATGGGCGCCTCGTTCTGTTTGGCGCACTGCTCTGGCTCGCCTTCCACCTGTTCGTCGTTGCCTATGAAGAGCCGACTTTGCGGGACACGTTTGGTTCAGAGTACGAGGCATATCGCGCGAACGTCCGCCGCTGGGTTCCGCGGGTGGCCCCATGGAGAGCACCGGAGTCCGGTTCGCGACAGCCCGCAAAGCAATGAGGTCAGGCGGTTGTGTTCCCTACGGCAAATTTCGGCCCCACGAACCTGGTCGCTATTGGAGCAAAGCAGACGTAGTCACCCGGCACATGACGCCGCCGGGTTTATAGGTACACGGCCTGGTCCGCCGCTGCGCCTATTTCGGCAGACATTCCACATTGTAGGCGATGATGATCTGGCTGGGGTCGGCCTTTCCCAGGCTCTTCAAGTCTTCCAGGCCGCTCTTCAGCCTCGCGCCCGCCTGGCCCAGGCTGGACTCGAGCGTCGACTTTGCCGCCCTGCATCGCTCTTCGCTCGAGAACTCCTGAAACACGACGGTCGGCAGCAGCCGCCATTCCGCCCTGTCGTTCGTTGCGGCTGGACTGACCGAATAGGAGAAGACGTACATCAGGACCCACATTGTGGGGCTCCGGTGAAATGCGATACGGGCCGTATCGCGCCACGCGGCGCCGTGTCCTGCTTGATCCAGATCAACGAATGATGGTGCGTCTCGCGCGGCCTGCGCAGCCATTCCCGTGGCGAAGGCCTCAACAACGAAAAGCCCCGGCATGCGGGCCGAGGCTTGCGATCCAGCCCGCGTACATCCGGCGAACCGTATCGTCAATGCAGAGACTAGCCGTGAATTTTGAATAGATCATGACGATGTTGCATCGACAAAATGTCGCGCCGGGTCGGAACCGGATCATGCGTCGCGGGACTATCGTTCCGAAATCGCTTTTTGATCGACGAAGATTCGAACGCGGCCGACATCCTCGACCTCACGATAGTGGCTCAACTCGAGCTTGAGCTCGGGATCCGAATTGGCCCAGGCCAGCCAATCGAACGGAACCGAGCTCAACATGTAGGTGTCCACCAGAATCACATCGGGGCGGCCGCTTCGCAGGTCGGCCAGGAGTTGCCGCCGTTCGAAATCGATGATGCCGTCCAGCTTTGCCCGTTCGCCCTGACTGAGCTGCGCGTTTTTCTGGATCATCATCGCGCCGGCCGCCAGCATCTGCACACAGGAATTGCCCGCCCAGGTGCCATTGATCTGGCGGACGAGCGGATGCCCGAGAGCGACGTGATCGGTGATCGTGAGCAGCCGCGGGTTTTTGACGAGGGCCTCGATACGCTCTTCCAGCGGAGGAAAGTGCCGGACCGGCACGGACAGGCAGAACCCGATGAACACAATGGCCGCGAGGCCGCCGATCATGACCGGCAGGCGCAACGTTCTCGTGCGAACATGCAGCAACGGCGCGGCGACCGCGAACATGCAAAGCGCGAACGCCGTATAGGTCCAGCCCTTGCCTTGCAGAACGAAACTCGCGGCGCCGCCGACGGCTGCGGCGAGCCACGGGGTTGCGTCGCCGTCCAGCTTGAAGTGTTGCGGAGCCACAAGGCGCAGAAACGCGATGGACGCGAAGATCACGATGGCCGGAAAATACAGCAGATCGCCCAGATTCATCCTCAACGGCACATAGGTGGCCGCGACCATCGGAGCATAGGTGAACAGATAGTCGGGAAAGGCGAGAACGAGCACCGCGCCGTAGCCGGTGACGACGGCAGCGGCTGTGCACGCTTCAGCGGTGAACAAGGCCCTGAGCGAGCGCTGGCGCAAGGCGGCAAGGATGATCGGAACGCCTGCCACGAGCGCAAGATGCGGCTTGAGGCTCATGGCGAGTCCTGCCCCCAGTCCCGCCACGACCGCAACCGGTCCCGGACCAAGGCCGCGCCAGCGGATCGCGGTGATCGCGACGAAAGGGGTCAGGGCAATGACGGCAATGTGCTCGCGTTGGCCGAAGACGGCGCTGGAAAGAATTGCGAACAGGAACGCGAGCAGGCACGTTGCAAGATTTCTCTCGCCGGCTTCCAGCCCTGCCGCCACACCGGCGCGGTCGATCACGACGAGCGCGCCGACGATCTCGATCATCACCAGGATGATCACGACGATCTCGGGTGCGAGGCCGGTCGCGCGCGCAAACATCAACGCGGGCATGTAGAGGTAGACCGAGAGCGGCGGATTCACCTCGAAGACGTCGACCCCGAGCTTGCCGCCATCCAGGACCTTCTCGCCTTCGGTCAGCAGGCAGCCCAGATCCGCGTTGAGAACGACGGGTATCTGAACAAGCAAGGCCGTCAGCAGGATCGCGGCCACGATCATCCAACGGTGATTCATGCTGAAATTGCTTCCTGACAGATCCGGGGCGCGGCCGCCCCTTGTGAGGCCGGCAAAAAGCGCTCTCCGCGGGCGGAAGCGGTCTATTCCCTTCACCTGCGTGAACCTGCGGTAGAGCGCGCTCAGCGCCACTCTCAACGGCAGTCGTTACTATTGTGCTACAATGATCTGAAACAATGCCGCAATGGCCTGAAATAATGCCAAGTCATTGCCGGAGGCAGGCCAGGGGCAGCCTTCCGATTCTCATAAATAACACAAAACATAACATATAATGTTGCGCCGGCGATCCTGCGGTGCCCGGCTGCGCATCCGTCACGGCCGGCGGCTAAGCTCCTTGCGGCTTAAAGCGCGATGAGATGAGACTTGATCGCTGCAACGGCGGAGGTGCGCGCCCTCTCCCGCTTGCGGGAGAGGGTTGGGGTGAGGGTGCATCCGCAATGGGACACTCCCTAGAGGAGAAAGCCCTCACCCGGCGCCATAACCGATGCAAAGCATCGGCGTTTTTAAAGGACGGCGGCCAAGGGCCGCCTATGCCGACCTCTCCCGCAAGCGGGCGAGGTGAACCGAGCCTGCGGCACCCGATTCAACCCAACGCCATTCGGCCCTAACCCATCACCCCGCCGCGCTTGATCAGCTCCTTGCCGACCGCGGCAAGGTGCACCTGATCCGGCCCGTCGCCGATGCGGATGAAGCGGGCGTAGACATAGGCGCGGGCGAGGAATGTGTCCTGCGAGACGCCGGCGGCGCCGTGGATCTGGATGGCGCGGTCGATGACGCGGGCGGCCATGCTGGGCACCACGATCTTGGCCGCGGCGATCAAATCGCGCGCGGCCTTGTTGCCTTCGCGGTCCATCTTGTCGGCGGCCTGCAGCGTGAGCAGCCGCGCCTGCGCGATCTCGCAGAAGGAGTGCGCGATGTCCTCGCGCACCGATCCCTGCTCGGCCAGCGGCTTGCCGAAGGCGACGCGCGACACGGAGCGCTGGCACATCAATTCCAGCGCGCGCTGGGCGCAGCCGATCAGGCGCATGCAATGATGGATGCGGCCGGGGCCGAGCCGCCCCTGCGCGATCTCGAAGCCGCGGCCTTCGCCGAGCAGCATGTTCTCGGCGGGCACCCGGACATTGTCGTAGACGATCTCGGGGTGGCCGACCGGCGCGTCGTCGTAGCCGTAGGTGAGCATGTCGCGGACGATGCGCACGCCGGACGTCGCCTTCGGCACCAGGATCATGGATTGCTGGCGATGGCGATCGGGATCATCGGGCGCGGTCTTGCCCATCACGATCAGAATCTCGCAATCCTCGTTCATGGCACCGGAGGTGAACCATTTGCGACCGTTGATGACGTAGTCGTCGCCGTCGCGTTTGATCGCGCACTGGATGTTGGTGGCATCGCTGGAGGCGACCTGCGGCTCCGTCATCGAGAAGCCGGAGCGGATGCGCCCTTCCAGCAGCGGCTTCAGCCAGCGCTCCTGCTGCGCCTTGGTGCCGTAGTTTGCGAGCACCTCCATGTTGCCGACATCGGGCGCCGAGCAGTTGAACACCTCGGGCGCCCAGAGGATGCGGCCCATGATCTCCTTCACCGGCGCGTATTCGAGGTTGGAGAGCCCCGGACCGTGCTCGCCTGACAGGAACAGATTCCAGAGCCCCTGCTCCCGCGCCAGCCGCTTCAGGTCCTGCAGGATCTGCGGCGTCTTGTAGCGCGCGGCCTCCGGCTTCACCTGCTCGTAATAGAGCTCCTCGACCGGCTCGACATGGGTCCGCATGAACTGCCGGACGCGGTCCTGCAGCTCCAGCGAACGGGCGGAGTGTTGAAAGTCCATGGTGGTCTCCTCTTTCCTTCTCCCCTTGTGGGAGAAGGTGGCATAGGCGGCCTTCGGCCGCCGTTCTTAAGAACGCCGAAGCAAAGCTTCGGCTATGGCGCCGGATGAGGGGTTGGCTCCGCAAACTCAAACGCAAATTTGACTCGCGGAGAGATACCCCTCACCCGGCTGCGCTTCGCGCATCCACCCTCTTCCGCAAGGGGAGAGGGTGCACCGCGTCTGTGGCATTCGTCAGTCTCGTAGGGTGGGCAAAGCGACCTGTCCGCCGTAGCTCGAAGAGCGAAGGCGGAAGCGTGCCCACGCTCCTGTTTCCGTATTGATAGGTGGCGGGCACGGCGCAAGTGCGCCTTTGCCCACCCTACGATACCGAGTTCGCGGAGAGGCCGGCTGACCCGACCCGCCGCCTGCCCTCACGTCCCTCGCAGCAGCTCGCTCGCGACGACCCAGTCGTTGCCGTCGAACTGGAGCATGTAGCCGTCCTTGATCGGGCGGAAATCCTGCGGCGTGGTGTTGAGGGTGATGCCGGGCATCAGCAGCGACAGCGGCACGTTCTTCAGGTTAGCCGCCTGCGCCATGATGTTCTCGCGCGTCAGATTGTCCTTGCATTGCTTGAGCAGCACCACCAGCGCCTCGGCGACGGTGTAGCCGTAGAGGCCGGCGACGTTGTTGATGTCGGCATTGGGCAGGCGCTTCTTCATGAACTCGATATAGGCCGCCATCGCCGGATCGTCCTTGGGCTGCTCGACGAAGGGTTTGAGCGAGCCAAGCGAGAGCACGCCCTTGCCGGCATCGAGGCCAGCAGGCGTCATCACCGTCGCCTTGTTGGCGCAGCCGGAGGCGAGGAAGCGCGTCGGCTGCCAGCCGACCTCATGGGCTTTCCGGATCGCCTGCGCGCAGGCGCGCGGCGTCACCGAATAGATCATGAAGACGTCGGCCTTGGTGTTGGCGAGAGTCAGCACCTGGGAATCGACGGTGGGATCGGTGACCTCGAAGCTCGAAGCCATCGCGATCGCCTTGTCGGCGTCAGCGCCGAGCGCCTCCTTGACCCCGCGGAAATATTCCTTGCCCGCGTCGTCGTTCTGATAGAGCACCGCGAAGCGCGCATTCGGGTTCTTGGCGCGGGCATAGGCGACGTCGATCGCGGCCTCGCTGGTGTAGTTCGGCGCCCAGGGCAGCGCCATCGACCACGGCATGTTGGCCGGATCGTTCCACTTCGAGGCCGAGCTGATCAAGAAGAGCTGCGGCACCTTGTTGCTGTTGAGATATTTCGCGATCGCCGAGCTCGGTGCGGTGCCCATGGTTGCGAAGATGAAGGCGACGCCGTCGCCCTCGACGAGGCGCCGCGCAGCTTCCATGGTCTTGGGCGGCGAGAAGGCGTCGTCGAGCGAGATCAGGTTGAGCTTGCGGCCGTTGACTCCGCCCTTCTCGTTGACCTCGTCGAAATAGGCGGAGATCACCCGGCCGGTGATGCCGAGCGGCGATGCCGGGCCGCTATAGGGCATGGTGTTGCCGATCTTGATCTCGGTGTCGCTGACACCGGGACCGTAGGATTTCTGCGCGAACACGGGCGTCGACAGGCAGGCTGCAGCCAGCGCTGCGGCCAGGGCCAAAGCGGCTTTCATGGTTTCTCCCCGATGATTATCGCCGCGCGAGGCAACCACGCGGCGCGCTGCTTCTTGTCAGCGCGTCAGCTCAGCGGAGTTCCGCAAGATGGTCTTGCGTCGAGTTGCTGGTCACTCGGCGCTTCGTTTCGAGCCTGCGTAGGAGCGGCGCAGCAGGGCAAACAAGCTACCTCCCGTCGCCGCGCCGAGCAGATAGACCACGACGGTCTGGACTGCGAGCGGCAGGCTGAAATTCATCCTGAAGAAGGAGATCGTGACCGTCTCAAAATTCTGCGCGGCGAAGATCACCGTCGCCGCCGCGATGAGAACGATGATCGCGAGATAGAGCCAGCGCATCAGGGTCCCCCGGCGATCGCCCTAGCCGCGCCGCTTCAGGGCGAAGCCGAGGCTGATCCAGCCGGCGCCGGCCATGATCAGGTCGATGCCGAGGAACAGGCCGAGGATGTAGACGCTGTTGACCGGCCAGCGCGCCACGATCAGGAGGCCAAGCAGCAGCGTGATGGCGGCGGAGAGCGCCACCCACACCCACGGGCTTTCGCGCTTCATGCTGAAGGCGAGAAACAGCCTGACGGCGCCGGAGGCGATCAGCGATATGCCGAGGAAAAGCGTCAGCAGGACTGCCGCAAACAGCGGGTTCTCGAAGGTGAGGAAGCCGGCGATGACGTAGAGCACGCCGAGCAACGCCCAGATCAGGAATTTGCCCCAGCTCTTCATCTGGAACGCGCCGATGATCTCGGTGGCGCCGGCGACGATCATCATGGCGCCGACCACGATCACGCTCGCGACCGTCGCCATCACCATGCTGCCGAGCGCGATGAAGCCGGCGATGAGATAGACGACGCCGAGGGCGACGATCCAGCCCCATTTGGCGTGAAGCGCCGTAATGCCCGAGCCGAGGCCTGAAGGATGAGTCGTATCCGAAGCACTTGTCATGGCGGCTACTCCTGCATGCAAGCCCGGAGGCACACGCCAGGATAGCACGGGCCGGGCCGGGGCGACAGCCAGCAGAGCACCCTCAGCGGCAGCAACATTGACGCAAATCAAGATCGAATGCGGCGCGTCAGGGGCGCGACCGCTCCATCTCGAGCTCGGCCTTGAGGTTGTCGAGGTCGCGATAAATTGAGGCGACCGCCAGCACGCGGCCGCCCTTGCGGTACTTCAACAAGCAGTCCTTGCCGGAAATGCTGCCGTCGATCGCGATGTCGTCAAAGCTCTCGGCATGGCCGACATAGTTGATCGGCACGTCGTAATGCTGGCTCCAGAAGAACGGCACGGCGTCGAAGCGCTCGCGCCTGCCGAGCATGTTGCGCGCCGCGGTCTGGCCCTGGCGCTCCGCCACCACCCAGTGCTCGACGCGGATGGTGTGCCGCGAATGCGGATCGGGCCAGCGCGCGATGTCGCCGGCTGCGAAGATGCCGGCGATGCTGGTCTCCAGAAATTCGCTGACGCTGACGCCGCGATCGGCGGCAAGGCCGGCCTGCTCGGCCAGCAAGAGGCGCGGCTTGACGCCGATTCCGACCACGACGAGATCGGCCTCGATGACGGCGCCGCTCTTCAATGTGGCGCGGGTGCCGTCGAGCTTCTCGACGGTGTCCTTGAGATGGAAGTTGACGCCGTTCTCCTCGTGCAGCGCGCGCACGAAGTCGCCCATCTCGGGGCCGAGCACCTTCTGCATCGGCCGCTCCTCGGGCGCGACGACATGCACCTCGATCTTGCGCGCACGCAGCGATGCCGCAACTTCCAGGCCGATGAAGCTGGCGCCGATCACCAGCGCGCGCTTGGCGCTGCCGGCCGCCTTGATGATGGCACGGCTGTCGGCGACGGAGCGCAGGGTGTGGACATGCGGCTGGTCCGCGCCGGGAATCCGGAGCTTGACCGGCTCGGCGCCGGTGGCCAGCAGCAGCCGGTCGAACGGGAGCTTGTCGCCATTGCCGAGCGTCACGCTGCGCGCCTTCGGATCGATCGCCGAGACGTCCGTGTTCAGCCTGAGGTCGATGCCGGCGTCCTGATAATAGTCCTCGCCGCGCAGCGGCAGCCAATCCTCCGGCGCGTTGCCGGCGAGGTAATCCTTGGAGAGGTTGGGACGGTCGACCGGCATCGCGGCGTCATTGCTGAGCATGGTGATGGCGCCGCTAAAACCCTCGCGCCGGAGCGTCTCGGCCGCCGCAAAGCCCGCCGCACCGCCGCCGACGATGACGAATTTTTCCGGCGTCGGCGCGCTGCGATGAGCCGTTGATGGTTTCGGCGCCTCACGCTTGCGCTGAACGACGATCCTGTCGCCATCGCGGGCGACGTCCCATACCGCGAGTGCATTCAGCGCCGGCGGGCGGGTCGCCTCGCCCGTGCGCAAGGAGAAGCAGGCGTGATGCCAGGGACAGCGGATGGTGTCATCGACCACCAGCCCCTCGGCGAGTGGGCCGTGATAGTGGCTGCAGGCCGGCTCGATCGCGAAGATGTCGCTGCCGGCCTGCACCAGCAGGACATCCTCCTCGCCGACATGGCCGAGCAATTTGCCGTCCTTGAATTCGGTCAGCGACACGCCGCCGGTGAGGTCGGGTCCGCTCGGCTTCTTGTCCTCGGTCATGATCGTCTCCTTGGCGTCGTCTCCTTGCGGATCAATCGTCCGAATTGGCCAGCCCCAGGAGTTCCTGGCGGGTCAGCGCATTGTCGCGGAACACGCCCAACATGCGGCTGGTGACGAGATCGGTGCCGGGCTTGTGCGCGCCGCGCGTCGTCATGCAGTGATGCGTCGCCTTGATGATGACACCGACGCCTTCGGGCCTCAACACATCGTTGATCGTGTTGGCGATCTGCGCGGTCATCTTCTCCTGGATCTGGAGGCGCTTGGCGTAGACATCGACGACGCGCGCAAGCTTGCTGATGCCGACGACGCGCCCCTGCGGGATATAGGCGACCCAGGCGCGGCCGACGATCGGCGCCATGTGATGCTCGCAATGGCTCTCGAAGCGAACGCCGCGCAGCACGATCATCTCGTCATAGCCCTCGATCTCCTCGAAGGTCTTTTGCAGGATTTCGGTCGGATCCTGCGCATAGCCGGAAAAATACTCCTCGAAAGCGCGCGCGACGCGGTCCGGCGTCTCGCGCAGGCCGTCGCGCGCCGGATCGTCGCCGGCCCAGCGGATCATGGTCCGGATCGCCTGCTCGACCTCCGCCCTGTCGGGCCGGTCGCTCGGCGCCTGCGCCACCGCAACCCGTTCCAGCTTGCGCGCTTGCAACTTCATTCAAAACCTCCCCTGCAACGAGCCGCGGACAGAAGCGGCCCCACAGCTTGGACGGCGGCAGCTGCAAAAGGTTCCCGGAATCGGGAAAAATCGCGAAGGGTGGCGGCTTAGTTGGGCGCAGGCGCTCCAAGACCCTCATGGTGAGGAGCGCGAAGCGCGTCTCGAACCATGCAGGCCCAGCCGTGGCCTTCATCCTTAGACGCCCGCTTTGCGGGCTCCTCAGGATGAGGAGCTAGGCTGTCTATGCCGCAGCCGCCTTCCGCGCGTCGAGCACGGCCTGCGCCCATTCGGCAGGGCGCTCCTGCGGCAGATTGTGACCGGCGCCGGCGAACACGCGGCGCTCGAAAAAACCTTCGAACTTGCGCGCGTGGTGCGCGGTGCCGGGATTGACGCCATCGCTGTCGCCGTCGATCGCGATGGTGGGAACGCGGATCTGCGGCTGCGCGGCGAGCTTCGCCTCGATGCCCGCATAGGCCGGATCGCCCTCGACCAGCGCGTAGCGGTGGCGATAGGAGTGGATCACGACATCGACGAAATCAGGATTGTCGAACGAGGCTGCGCTCTTCTCGAAAGTCGCGTCATCAAACGTCCATGTCGGCGACCACATCGACCAGAGCTGTCGCGCAAAGCCACGGCGGTTGCGCTCCAGCGCGCGGCGGCCGCGCTCGTTGTGGAAGAGATATTGATACCAGAACGCCGCCTCCTCCGGCGGCGAGGCCGGCTCCATGGAGCGCGCGATGTTCTGGATGTTGTAGGAATTGCCGGAGACGAGCGCGACGACGCGCTCGGGATGCAGCGTCGAGACGACGCAGGCCGCGCGTCCGCCCCAATCATAGCCGCCGACGACGGCGCGCTCGATGCGAAGCGCGTCCATGAAGGCGAGGAGATCGGCCCCGAGCGCCGCCTGCTCGCCGGAGCGCAAGGTCGACGCGGAGCGAAACCGCGTCGGCCCGTAGCCGCGCAGCCAGGGCACCAGCACCCGCGCGCCCGCCGCCGCGATGAGCGGCGCGGTGTCGGCATAGGCGTGCACATCGTAGGGAAAGCCGTGGCCCATGATGCAGGGCCAGCCATCCTCAGCGCCGTAGTCGAGATAGGCGATGTCGAGGATATCCGTGGTGATGGTTTTTTGTTGCATGATTTTCTCACGGATGCGCGGGGTATCGTAGGCCGATGACAGGCTCCGCGATATCCGGGCTACGAGCGCGCCGTTACTTCTGCGGGCCGGACAGCGAGATGTCGCGCTCGGCGCGGAAGACGTTGCTGTAGAGGTTGGCGATCCACTGCCGGCCGATCTCGGTCTTGTTGAGATAGCCGATCTCGGTCTGGATGTGTGGTGCGACGCTGTTCCAATAGAATTGTGGATAGCGGTTCACGATGTCGGCGGGCGAGTCGTAGCCGAGCTGGCGGTTGATGCCGACCTCCTCGAACTCGTAGTACAGCGCGTTGGCCTTGCGCAGATAGTTGGGATCGCCGAGCTGGCCGATGAAGTCGGCGGCGCGCAGGATCGAGGCCTCGTCGTCATATTCCTGCCCCTCGCGGGCCGGGAAGCGGGTGCCCTCGATGGCGCGGGCGACGCGCTCGCTGTCGACGCCGCGGATCGGCGGGAGCCGCCGCCTCACGAAAAGTTTCGAGCGATCAACGTGATACATCATCAGACTGGCATCCGATGCGCCGCGCGGCAGCGACACTTTGGTGCCGGCCTCGTCGATCACGAAACCGTCCTCGTCATCCTCCGGAAACAGCCCGCGAACATAGCCGATATCGTGCGCAAGGCAGGCGATCAGGACATGAATGTAGTCCTCGGCATCGATGTGCGCGTGCAGGTTGCGGCCGAGCATGATCGCCTGGGCCGCCAGCGTCACCAGCATCGTATGTTCGATGTTGTGATAGAGCGCATCGCTGTTGCCGATGCATTCCATTGCGGTGCGCGTCGAGGCCTCCACCACCCTGGCATAGGACTCGTCGTACCTGCGACGCATGAACGAGCCCAGCAACTTCTCCAGGGATTCAGCCGCCAGTCTCGGTAACGTCATCATGGATGCAGCCCCGTTCGATGCAGCCCCGCTTGCCGGTGGTGTCTCACGCCAACTCCCGACGTTTCATTCTTGCCCTCGACGCAGGCGGCCAGCATAGCCCATCTTGGGCCAAGTGACCAAACCCCCGGCAACGCGATGACGGAAATATGTTACCGTTGTGCTCTGCGACATCAGGCTTGCGGGAACGGATCGACACGCCCGGGCGACCGCAGTGAGAACACGGCATTCACTCTACCAGCAGCACGTCGACGGCGACGCCGAGCTTCTGTTTCGGCGAACCGACGATGATGCCGTCGACCGGCGAGACGTCGGAGAAGTCGCGGCCGACCGCGAGCATGATATGGTCATTGGCGACCAGGAGATCGTTGGTCGGATCGAAATCGACCCAGCCGAGCTCCGCCCCGCACCACAGCGACACCCAGGCATGGGTGGCGTCGGCGCCCTGCAAGCGCGGCTGACCCGGCGGCGGAATGGTGCGCAAATAGCCGCTGACATAGGCCGCCGGCAGACCGAGGCCGCGCAGCCCTGCGATCATCACATGAGCGAAATCCTGACAAACGCCGTGGCGCTTGTCGAAGACCTCGTTGAGCGGCGTGGAGATCACGGTGGCCTTGGGATCGTAGCGGAATTCGGTGCGGATGCGATGCATGAGATTGACCGCGCCAGCGAGGATACCCCTGCCTGACGCAAAACTCTCTGCAGCATAGGCACTGACGGGACGCAGCACCGGCACCAGCGGGCTTGCAAAGACATAGCCGACCGGCGAGGACGGCCCGAGGCTGGTTGCTTCGAAGGCGACGTCGCGAACGCTCTCCCAGGGCGGGCTCGAGGCATCTCGCGCCGGCGGCTGCCGCTCGACGGAGACACGCGAACGTGAATCGATCCGCAAGTTGCGATGCGCGGCCTCGATCACGATGCTCTCGGTCAGCGTGCCGAAGAAATCGCGCCGGACATGACGCTCGGCCGGACGCGGACGGATCTCGACGCGATGCGAGATCAGCTCCTGGCCATTGCCGGTTCGCGGCTCCAGTCGCAGCGTGCAGCGGGCGAAACTGACCGGACTTTCATACTCGTAAGTGGTGACGTGACGGATGTCGTAGATCACGCCAGCCCCGTCAGCTTTTCCGGCCGGCTGGCATTGGGGCCGTGCGGGAAGTAGTGCAAGCCCACCGCCTCGGCGAGGCTGAGCAGATCCTGCTCCAGTCCGAACAGCGTCTTGACCTCGAGCTTCTCGGCTTCTGCGGTGGCGAGCATCGCCTGCACCGCCACCGCAAGCCGCTGCGGCTGCTCGATCAGGCCGTGCTCCTTCAGGCTCGGCAGCGCGGCGATGTGCTCGTTCAAGGTCGCGACCTGGAACGCGACGGACCGCGGGTTGTAGGTGTCGAGCACGGCGAGGTCGCGCACGGGCGCGAGGATCGGCGCCAGCAGATAGCGCGAGCGATAGGTGATCTGGGAATCCACCAGCGTCAGCAGGATGTCGAGATCCTCATCGCCCGCCTCGTCATATGCAAATTGACGTGCAAAGCGCGTGGTGTTGATGGCGCGCTCGGCGCGGCGGCCAATGTCGAGGAAGCGCCAGCCGGCCGCGCGGTTCATGTTCTCCTGCGCAAGGCCGGCGAAGCTCGCGAGCTCCTGCAAGGTGAGCTCGGCCGCGCTCAGCACGTCGTCGTCGTCCTCGACCTCGAGCGCGAGGCGCTCGGCCATCTCGGTGATGACCTGCCAGGCATCGGGCGACAACCGCTCGCGCAAGGAGGTCGCGGTGCGCTGTGCCGCGCGCACCAGCGACAGCGCCGAGCCAAAGCGCTCCGCGCTCTGCAACGCTTCGGCGACGATGCGCCCCGGCGCCGCGCGCGAGGCCTGCGAGATCGCGCCCCAGGCCACCAGCAGACGCTGGATGCGGTCGGCCGATTGCAGCGAGGCCGCTGTGCCCTTGTTGGGTCCGCTCGGCGAGCCCAGCGCGCGCACGAGGCGCAGCGTCGCCTCGGCGCGTTCGAGATAGCGGCCGAGCCAGAACAGATTGTCGGCGGCGCGGCTCGGCAGCACGCCGGCGATGCGGCGGATGCGGACCTTGTCAGTCGCCGGCAGCAGCGTCGCGGTCGAGACCTTCTTCTCGGAGACCACCCAGACGTCGGCCGCGCGCGCGCCGTCGCCCATCGACACCGCGCGCGCATCGGCTTGCTCGGCGATCCGGCAGAAGCCGCCGGGCATGATGGCCCAGCCGTCCGGGGTTGCGGCCGCGAACACGCGCAGCACGAAGGGGCGCGGCGTGAGCTGTCCCTGCTCCCACACCGGCATGGTCGAGAGCCGCACCACCTCCTGACCGACATAGTCCATGCCGCGCGCGCTGATGGCGTCGACCAGGCGCTGGCGACCGCTGGCATCGAGCTCGCTTGCGAGCACCGGACCTTTGCTGTCGAAGCCGGGAACGCCACGGCGGTAGGCGCCCTCGATCGCGACCTCCTCGAGCCGCGACAGCACCTCATCGCGCGCGTTGCGCTGGCCGCACCACCAGGTCGCGATGTGCGGCATCTTCAACTCTTCGCCGAGCAGGCGGCGGCTCAGCGCCGGCAGGAAGCCGAGCAGCGCCCTCGCCTCCAAGACGCCCGAACCCGGCATGTTGGCGACGACGACGCCGTCCTTGCGCAGCACGTCGATCAGGCCGGGCACGCCGAGATGCGAGGACGCATCGAGCTCGAGCGGATCGAGCGAGTTGGAATCGACCCGGCGCAGCAGCACGTCGAGCCGCTTCAGGCCGGCGACGGTGCGTATGTGGATCCGGTTGTCGCTGACGGCGAGATCGTCGCCCTCGACCAACAGGAAGCCGAGATAGCGCGCCAGCGTGGCATGCTCGAAATAGGTCTCGCTGAAGCTGCCGGGCGTCAGCACGCCGATGCGCGGCTCGTCGCGGTCGGCGCGCGCGCGAAGACTGTCACGGAACGCCTCGAAGAACGGCGCGACGCGCGGCACGTTCATCGACTTGTAGAGATCGGAGAAGGCCCGCGACTGCACCAGGCGATTCTCCAGCGCATAGCCCGCGCCCGACGGCGCCTGGGTGCGGTCGCCGAGCACCCACCAGCGGCCGTCGGGGCCGCGGCCGACATCGGCGGCATAGAGCGACAGGTAACGCCCGCCCGGCGGCGGCACGCCGCAGACCGGACGGAGATATTCGGGACTGCCGGCGATCGCGGCCGCCGGCAAAGCGCCCTCGGCGACCAGCCGGCCCTCGCCATAGATGTCGCGTAGCACGAGCTCCAGAAGCTCGGCGCGCTGGGTGATGCCGGCGGAGAGCTGCTGCCAGTCGGCCTCGTCGATCAGGAGCGGCAGTTGGCTGAGCGACCACGGCCGGTCGGCGCTGTCGCCGGGCGCGCGGTAGGTGACGCCGGCCTCGCGGAGGTGACGGTCGGCCATGGCGAAGCGCCGCTCGGCCTCGTCGGGCGCCAGCGCGCCGAAGGCGTCGAAGAAGCGGCTCCAGACCGCGCGGGGGGCACCATCGGGCCCCAGAAACTCGTCGGGGATGCCGGGCAGGCGGCTGTAGTCGCGGACCCATTGGGCGAGACGGCGCTGGCCTTCACGCTGGCCCTGCGCCTGCCCCGCTCTGTCATCCTCGGCTGCGCCCTCGGCCATGCCCCTCTCCCTGCCCCACCATCATACTCATTGCAGGAGCGGGGTCCGCAAGTCGAGGGTCAGCGGAAACTCATTTGTGCGTTCCTCGGGCGGCGGCTGCATCGGACCCGGTGTATGACCATGGTCCTGGAAGCGCGCCAGCCGCCGCGCCTCGGCCTCGTAGGTGTTGACCGGCTTGGTGTCGTAGCTGCGCCCGCCGGGATGGGCGACGTGGTAGACGCAGCCGCCGAGCGAGCGGCCGTTCCAGGTGTCGATGAGATCGAAGGTCAGCGGCGCATGCACCGGGATAGTCGGGTGCAGGCCGGAGGCCGGCTGCCAGGCCTTGAAGCGGACGCCAGCCACGGCCTCGCCCGAGCGGCCGGTCGCGGTCATCGGCAGGCGGCGGCCATTGCAGGTGACAATGTGGCGGCCTTCGACGAAACCTTCAGCTTTCACTTGAAGTCGTTCAACCGACGAGTCCACGTAGCGCACGGTGCCACCGGCCGAGCCCTCCTCACCCAAGACATGCCAGGGCTCCAGCGCCTGACGCAATTCCAAGGTCACGCCGCCATGATGAACGCGGCCGAAAGCAGGGAAACGGAATTCGAGCTGGGCCAGATACCATTCCGGCTCAAAGGGATAGCCTGACTGCTTCAACTCAGAAATCACATCAACGAAGTCTTCCCAGATGAAGTGAGGCAGCATGAAGCGGTCGTGCAGCGCCGTGCCCCAGCGCACGAACTTGCCCTGTTGCGGCTCGCGCCAGAATTTTGCGATCAGCGCGCGGATCAGGAGTTGCTGCGCCAACGACATGCGCGGATCCGGCGGCATTTCGAGCGCGCGGAATTCGACGAGGCCGAGGCGGCCGGTCGGCCCTTCCGGCGAATAGAGCTTGTCGATGCAGATCTCGGCGCGATGGGTGTTGCCGGTGATGTCGACCAGCAGATGGCGGAACAGCCGATCGACCAGCCACAGCGGCGTCTGGTAGCCGGGCGGCGGCACGTGCGAGAGCGCGATCTCGAGCTCATAGATGCTGTCGTGACGGGCTTCGTCGATGCGCGGCGCCTGGCTGGTCGGGCCGATGAACAGGCCGGAGAAGAAATAGGACAGCGAGGGATGTCGCTGCCAGTACAGGACCAGACTCCTCAGCAGATCGGGCCGGCGCAGGAACGGCGAGTCCTGCGGGCTCGAGCCGCCGACCACGACGTGGTTGCCGCCGCCGGTGCCGGTGTGGCGGCCGTCGACCAGGAAACGGTTGGCGCCGAGGCGCACCTTGCCGGCGTCCTCATAGAGGCCGGAGGTGATCTCGACCGCGTCGCGCCAGCTCTTCGCCGGCTGGATGTTGATCTCGATGACGCCGGGGTCAGGCGTCACCTTGATGACCTCGATGCGCGGGTCGAACGGCGGCGGATAGCCCTCGACATGGACGGGAAGCTGCATCTCCTCGGCGGTATCCTCCAGCGCCGAGATCAGCTCGAGATAATCCTCGATGCGCTCGACCGGCGGCATGAAGGCGCAGATCACGCCGTCGCGGATCTCCACCGCCATGGCGGTGCGCACCGGGATCGCAGTGTTCAGCTGCTCGGGCGCTGTCCGCGCCGGCGATGCCGGGCGCGCCATGCGGGTGAACACCGGGAGCTTGCCGCGCGGCTCCATCGGGTCCTGCTCGACGATGTAGGGATACTGGTTGGGCGGGACGTAGCCGAGCGAGCCGATCGGCAGGCGCAGGCCGAGCGGTGAATCGCCCGGCGACAGGAACAGGTGATTGCGCCGGAGCGGCCAGCGCTCGCTGCGCCAGCGCGGCGGTGCATTCCAGCGTTGGATCGGCAGCACGAAGCCGCGCGGCGTGGTCAGGCCCTGGTCGAACACCCGGGCCATGCGGGCGCGCGCTTCGGGATCGGACAGCTTCGAGTCCGTCGGATCGACGTTGACCGGAAGCTCGGCCTCCTTCTGCAGCCAATAGGCCGGGTCCTCATAGGCCGGCATGATGTAGCCGAGGTCGAGACCGAGCCGCGCCGCCGTGCCTTCCATGAAGGCCTGCGCGTCCCTGACCTCCGGCCGCCGCGGATTCTCGATCTTGGCAATGAGATCGGCGTTCTTCCAGATCGGCACGCCGTCCTTGCGCCAGTAGAGACCGAAGGCCCAGCGCGGCAGGCTCTCGCCCGGATACCATTTGCCCTGGCCGTAATGCAGAAGGCCGCCGGGCGCAAAGCGCGTGCGCAGGCGGCGGATCAGGTCGTCGGCGAGCGTGCGCTTGGTCGGGCCGACGGCGTCCGTATTCCACTCTGCCGCTTCGAGGTCGTCGACCGAGACGTAGGTCGGCTCGCCGCCCATGGTGAGCCGCACGTCTTGGGCAACGAGATCGCCGTCGACCTGCTCGCCGAGATCGTTGAGGCGCGCCCAGGATTCGTCGGAGAATGGCTTTGTGATGCGCGGCGCTTCGCGGATGCGCTTCACGCTCATGTCGAAGGCGAACTCGACCTCGGCAAAGCCGGCGCCGCCGGAGATCGGCGCGGCCGAGCGATAATGCGGGGTGGCGGCGACCGGGATGTGCCCCTCGCCCGCCAGCATGCCGGAGGTCGCGTCGAACCCGACCCAGCCCGCGCCCGGCAGATAGACCTCGGCCCAGGCGTGCAGATCGGTGAAGTCGTTCTCGACTTCCGGCGGGCCCTCGATCGGATCGATGTCGGGACGGATCTGAACCAGGTAGCCGGAGACGAAGCGCGCAGCGAGGCCGAGATGGCGCAGGGTCTGGATCAAGAGCCAGGCGGAGTCGCGGCATGATCCGGCACCGGAGGCGAGCGTTTCCTCCGGCGTCTGCACGCCGGGCTCCATGCGGATGATGTAGCGGACCTTCTTCTGGAGCCCCCGGTTGAGCTCGACCAGGAAGTTGACCGTGTTCGGTGCTTCATGCGGGATGGTGTCGAGATATTTCGCGAACAGGCGATCGGGCTTGATGGTCTCGAGATAAGGCGCGAGCTCCGTCTTCAGATCCTTCGGATACTCGAACGGAAAGCTGTCGGCATAGGGCTCGACGAAGAAGTCGAACGGATTGACCGTGGTCATCTGCGCCGTGAAGTCGACCTCGAATTTCAGCTCGGTGGTCTTCTCCGGAAAGACGTAGCGAGCGAGCCAGTTGCCCTGCGGGTCCTGCTGCCAGTTCACGAAATGATTTGATGGCGTGACCTTGAGCGAATAGCTCAGGATCGGCGTGCGCGTGTGCGGCGCCGGCCGCAGGCGGATGGTCTGCGGTCCGAGATCGATCGGGCGGTCGTATTTGTAATGCGTGACGTGATGCAGTGCGACGTAGATCGACACGGGGTGCGGTGCTCCAGCAGCTTTTTTGAGCAGAACACCGCTGGTGACATCGATCAAGCACTAACAACGGGCACGGTGTGCCTACGGCACGGGCGAGTGGTGAGTAGCGAAGCCAGGCGAATGGCGAGTAGGGAGTGGCGAATGGGGGCAGAATGCTCCACTCGCTACTTCCTATTCGCTACTCGCCACTCCCCATTCGCCCCTCTCACATCGTCGCGCCCAGCACCCAGGGCGCGAACTCGGCGCCGCCGAAATCGAAGCTCTCGCTCTTGGTCGGCTGGCCGGATGCGGTCTTGAGGATGAGATCGAAGATGCGCTGGCCGCACTCCTGAACGCTCTCCTCGCCTTCGAGGATGGTGCCGCAATTGACGTCCATGTCCTCTTCCATGCGCTTGTACATGGGCGTGTTGGTGGCGAGCTTGATCGACGGTGCGGGCTTGCAGCCGAACACGCTGCCGCGGCCGGTGGTGAAGCAGACGAGGTTGGCGCCGCCGGCGACCTGGCCGGTCGCAGCGACAGGGTCGTAGCCGGGCGTGTCCATGAAGACAAAGCCCTTCTTGGTGATGGGCTCGGCGTAGCGCAGCACCTCGACGAGATTGGTGGTGCCGGCCTTGGCCATCGCACCGAGCGACTTCTCCAGAATGGTGGTGAGGCCGCCGGCCTTGTTGCCGGGGCTCGGATTGGCGTTCATCTCGGCGCCTTCGCGCTCGGTGTATTCGTCCCACCAGCGCATCAGATCGACCAGCTTCTCGCCGACCTCGCGGCTGACGGCGCGGCGCGTGAGCAGATGCTCGGCGCCGTAGGTCTCGGGCGTCTCCGAGAGGATCACGGTGCCGCCGTGGCGCACGATGAGATCGCTCGCAGCCCCCAGCGCCGGGTTGGCGGACACGCCGGAATAGCCGTCCGAGCCGCCGCACTGCAGGGCCACGGTAAGCTCGCTTGCAGGCACACTCTCGCGCTTGACCTTGTTGGCGTCAGCAAGTGCCTCGCGCACGAAGGCAATGCCGGCCTCGACCGTCTTGCGGGTGCCGCCGACCTCCTGGATGTCCATCGCGCGCAGACGGCCGGCGAGCTTCTGCTCTTCCATGAGCCCGCCGATCTGATTCACCTCGCAGCCGAGGCCGAGCACGATGACATGGGAGAAATTGACGTGACGCGCATAGCCGCCCAGCGTGCGGCGGAGCAGCGCGAGCGGCTCGTTCTGGGTCATGCCGCAGCCGGTCTTGTGGGTCAGCGCGACCACGCCGTCGACATTGGGGAAGTCCGCCAGCGGATTGTCGCCGGTGAAGGGGTTCTTCTTGAAGACGTCGGCGACGAGGCTTGCGACATGCGCGCTGCAATTCACCGAGGTGAGGATGCCGATATAGTTGCGCGTGGCGACGCGGCCGTCGGGGCGGCGAATGCCTTCGAAGGTTGCCGGCAGGTCGAAATTCGGCGTCGGCTTGACGTCGGCGCAATAGGCATAGTCCTTGGCGAAGTCGCCCATGCCGATGTTCTGCACGTGCACATGCTGGCCCGGCGCGATCGGTGCGGTCGCAAAGCCGATGATCTGGCCGTAGCGGATGACAGGCTCGCCGACCGCGATCGGCTTGATCGCGACCTTGTGGCCGGAGGGAATGCGATCGACGGTGGTGACGCCGTCGGCGACGACCGTTCCCGGCGGCAGGCTGGCGCGCGCGATCAGCACGCCATCATCGGGATGCAGGCGGATGACGGGGCTGATGGTCATGGCGAATCTCCTTCGGAGGCGAATAGCGAGTGGTGAGTGGCGAATGGAAAATGGGGAGCAGCACTATTCGCTACCCCCCATTCGCCATTCGCAAGTTTCTTAGGCCTTGCCGCCGGACTCCTTGCGGGTCGCGTTGACCTGCATCTTGGCGTAGGTCGTCATCAGGCCGACCTCGTTCGAGAGCGTTACGAGCTTGAAGCCCATGTTGATGGCGCGCGCCGCGCCTTCGGCGCCGCTGCAATGAATGCCGGGGTTGAGGCCGCGCTTGCCGCACTCCTTGATGATCTTCTCGTAGATCGCGAGGATCTCCGGCTCGGTGCGATCGAGCTTGGGCTCGAGACCGTAGGAGAAGCCGAGGTCGGACGGGCCGATATAGACGCCGTCGATGCCTTCGACGTCGAGGATCGCTTCCATGTTCTCGACCGCGGTCTTCGTCTCCATCATCGGCAGCAGGATGGTGTCGGCATTGGCGGTCTTCTGGTAGGAGCCCGCGGTGCCGTACATGCCCGCACGGATCGGACCGTTGGAGCGGACGCCCTGCGGAGGATACTTGGAATAGGAAACGAGGTTCCGGGCTTCCTGCGGCGTGTTGACCATCGGGCAGATCACGCCATAGGCGCCGCCATCGAGCACCTTGCCGATGATGCCGGGCTCGTTCCAGGGCACGCGGACCATCGGGGTCACCGGATGCTTGTCCATCGCCTGGAAGCACTGCACCATCGACAGATAATCCTGCACGCCATGCTGCATGTCGACGGTGACGCTGTCGAAGCCGCATTGCGCGATCATTTCGGCCGAGAAGCCGGAGGGAATAGCGAGCCACGCGTTGACCACGGCCTTGCCCGACTTCCAGATTTCCTTGACCTTGTTCGCCACGTTGCCTTCCTTCTTTGTTGTTTGGACCGTGTTGTTTGGACCTTCGTCACCACGCCGAGCGCCGCCATGGCGCACCCTCGCTGTTACCGCGAACCGGGTCGCGGCGCTACGCTCGCAATGACGCAAGACCTATGCAATCGCCCTCTGGATGCCGGCCTTGCGGGCGACGGTCACTATCGCCGCCCGGGTGCCGCCCGGCAAGGGGATGCCTCGATACCTTCACCGGCGGATTTTTCCGCCCGGAATCAGTATCCCGGTGACGGAACCGGCCCCGCTACGCGCTCACCTTGGCATGGCCGCCGAGATACGCCGCGCGGATGGCTTCGTTGCCCCAGAGCTCGTCGGGCTTGCCTCCGAGCACGATACGGCCGGTCTCCAGCACATAGCCGTAATCGGCCACCGACAGGCCCATGCGCGCGTTCTGCTCGACCAGCAGCACGGTCGTGTTGCGCCGGATCTCGGAGATGATCTTGAACACCGCCTGCACGATGACGGGCGCAAGGCCGAGCGAGGGCTCGTCCAGCAGCAACAGCCGCGGCTTGGCCATCAGCCCGCGCGCAACCGCGACCATCTGCAACTGGCCGCCGGACAGCGTCCAGCCGAGCGCATTGCTGAACTTGCGGATATCCGGGAAGAGGTCGAACATCGCGTCCGCCTCGCGCGAGATCTCCGAGGTCGAGGCCTTCCGGTTGGAGGCGCCGAGCATGATGTTCTCTTTCACGGTGAGACCCGGGAAGACGCGGCGTCCTTCCGGCACGTGGCTGATGCCCATGCGGACGATCGCCTCCGGGCCGAGCCCCGCGATCGAATTGCCGTCGAACAGGATGTCGCCGGAGGTCGGCTTGGCGAGACCGGAGATGGCGCGCAGGGTCGTAGACTTGCCGGCGCCGTTGGCGCCGAGCAGCGTCACCACCTGGCCCTGCTCCACGGCGCAGGTCACGCCGCGCAGCGCTTCGATCTCGCCGTAGCGCACCACGAGATTGCGGATTTCGAGCAACGGCATCATTCGCTCCCGAGATAGGCGGAGACGACGTCGGGATGACGCAGCACGGCCATGGATTCGCCGTCCGCGATGCGGCGTCCGAAGTTGAGCACGGTGATGTGCTGGGCCGCTTCCGAGACCAGCGTCATGTCGTGATCGATGATCAGAATGGTCAGTCCCTGCGCGGCGATCCGCTTGAGCAGCTCGTGCAGCTCCAGCTTCTCGGTCGAATTGAGGCCGGCCGCGGGCTCGTCGAGCAGCAGCAGCGTCGGGTTCGAGGCCAGCGCACGCGCGATCTCGATCAGGCGCTGATGGCCGTAAGAGAAGCTCGAGATCAGCTCGTTGGCACGGTTGCCGAGACCGACGAAGGTCAGCGCCTCCATCGCACGCTCGGTGAGAGCGTCATCGCCCTTCCCGACCATGGTATTGCCGGGCCGCTCCGCGCCGATCTCAACATTCTCCAGCGCGGTCATCGAACGGAACAGGCGGATGTTCTGGAAGGTGCGGCCGAGACCTGCGGCCGTGCGCTGATGCGGCGGCATGTGGGTGATATCGGTGCCATCGAGCACGATCCTGCCTGACGTCGCTTCATAGAGGCCCGAAAGCACGTTGAGCGTGGTGGTCTTGCCCGAGCCGTTCGGCCCGATCAGCGCATGCACGCCGCCGCGCTTCACGGCGATATCGACGCCATCGACGGCCT
The DNA here is from genome assembly GCF_000473125.1 of Bradyrhizobium genosp. SA-4 str. CB756. Lineage (NCBI taxonomy): Bacteria > Pseudomonadati > Pseudomonadota > Alphaproteobacteria > Hyphomicrobiales > Nitrobacteraceae > Bradyrhizobium > Bradyrhizobium genosp. SA-4. Next base: position 4,894,405 of record NZ_KI421499.1, read on the forward strand.
TGAGGCCACCGAAATGCTTCGACAGGCCGGTAACTTCCAACACCGTGTCACCGCCGACGGTTGCCGGCTTCAACTGCAGTGCGGCCGCAGCGGGCGGCGCCTTGGTTTTGGCGCGCCAGCGCGTGAAAGCATCGGCGACGAAGCCCCAGATGCCGTCGGGCATGAAGCGGATGATCAGGATTACGAACAGGCCGTAAATCGCGAGGTACAGCCCTGGCACGCTCTTGAGGAAGCGCAGCCATTCCGGGATCAGGATCAAAAGACCCGTGCCGATGGCCGAGCCGATCGGCGACGCGACGCCACCGAGCAGCGACATGGTCAGGAACACGATCGATTCCGCGAAGGAGAACTGATCGGGGCTGACATAGGCAAAGCCGCCGGCGAACAGGCCGCCCGCGAGACCGCCGAGCAATGCGCAGAGCGCAAAGGCGTAGATCTTGGTGCGGAAGACGTCGATGCCATTGACGCCGGCCGCCAGCTCGTTGTCGCGCACCGCGCGCATGGCGCGGCCAAGCTTGGTATCGGCGAGATGCCAGACCAGATAACCGACGATCGCCAGCATCGCGACGCAGAAGGCGAGATAGCTCTGCGACGACTGGAACAGCTCCGGGCGCTTGATGTTGGGAACGCCGTCGGGACCGTGCGTCAGCCAGATTGCGTTGATCATCACCAGCGTGACGATCTGCTGGAACGAGATCGTCACCATCGCGAGATAATGACCGCCGAGCCGCAAGGTCGACATGCCGAGGAACGCGCCGGCCAGCAGCGAGATCAGGCAGCCGCCGACGAGACAAACCCAGAAGCTGACATGCAGGTCCGTCGTGCCGATGCCGACCGCGTAGGCGCCGAGCCCGAAGAATGCGGCCTGCGCCAGATTGATCTGGCCGCACAGGCCGAGCACGACCGAGAGGCCGAACACCGCGATCGAGAACGTGGTGGCCTGCAGCAGGATGTTGTGGACATATCCGTCGAAGCGCATGGTCGCGGCGAGCGCGACGATGATCGCGGCGCCGATGAAGTACGGCAGATGCCGGACCAGCAGCGGCTTCGAGTGGATGGCGGGCGCCGGAATCGGCATGTTGTCGCTGGGGGCGCTCATGCTTTTTCCGCCACGCGTTCGCCGAAGATGCCCTGCGGCCGGAAGATCAGGAAGGCGATCAGCACCAGGAAGGCGAAGCCGTCCTTGTAGGGCACCGAGACATAGGCGGCGCCAAACGTCTCGATCACGCCGAGCGCAAGGCCGCCGATGATGGCGCCGGCGACATCGCCGAAGCCGCCGATGATGGTGGCCGCGAACGCCTTCAGCGCGATGGTCGAGCCCATCTGGATCGAGACGAACAGCACCGGTGCGACCAGGATGCCGGCGAGACCGCCGAGCACGGCCGAATAGATGAACGTGATCATGATCATCGTGGAGACGGAGATGCCGAGCAGCGAAGCCATCTCCTTGTCCTGCGAGGTCGCCTGCAGCTTCTTGCCGAGCAGCGTCTTCTCGAAGAACCAGAAATTGAAGATCACGAGACAAATCGTGACGCCGATGATCAGGAGATACTGACTGTCGAGATAGACCGGGCCGACCTGAATGCCCGGGGTCTCAAACCAGCCTTCCAGCACCTGGGGCTGAGGGCCGTAGATCGCGAGCACGGAGTTCGCCAGCAGGATCGAGGCGCCGATGGTGGCGATGATCACGGGCAGATAGGTGCGGTGGCGCAGCGGATAGTAGACGCCGAGATTGAAGATGACACCAAGCAGCGCCATGCCGAGCAGCGCGACGATGAAGGCCGCCCAATAGGGCAGACCGGCTTCGATCGCGACGACCATCAGATAGGCGGCGACCATGGAGAATTCGCCCTGGGCGAAGTTCACCACGTTGGTGGCACGGAAGATCAGCACGAAGCCGAGCGCAACCAGCGCGTAGACGGCACCGATACCGATGCCGGTAAACAGGAGTTGTAGGGCGAGATCCATGACAAGCGTTCTGTTGGAGGTCAGATTCGTCCAATGAAAGACGTTTCGACCTCCCCGACTGGAATCGAGGAGGTCGTTTCAACGTCAGTCGTTGAACTCGATGTGCTTGTCGAAGACGATCTTGCCCTTGTCGTTCTTCACGATGTTGTAGCCGTGAAGACCATCGCCGTTCTGGTCGAAATTGTATTCGCCCTCGGCGCCGGCGAACTTCTTGATCGCGAGGATGGCTTCGCGAACCTTGCCGGGCTCGGTTGTGCCGGCCTTGTTGATGCCCTGCGCGAGCACGTTGATGGCGTCGAAGGTCCAGGAGCTCTGGTTGTCGGGCGCAACCTTGACCGCGTCGCGGTAGATCTTGCCGAACGCCTTCGAGCCTTCGCTGGAATCCTCGGCATAGTCGGCGACGCCATAGGTGTTGTAGAGCGCGGGACCTGCGAGCTTCAGCGCGGTGATGTTGACGATCGAGGGAGAGCCGACCCAGGGAATGTTGACGCCGAGTTGACGGAGCTGGCGGGCGAAAATGCCGAGATCGTTCTCGAAGGTGAAGTAGGAACCGAGGATGTCGGCGCCCGACTGCTTGATGGCAAGCACGACCGGGGTGAAATCCTGGCTCTGGTTGGCGTAGCCCTGATCGAGCACGGGCGGCGCGCCCAGCTTGGTCAGCGCTTCAGTCAGCGCCTTGCCGCCCGCGGTGCCGAACGCATCGGTCGAGTGCAGCACGGCCCATTTCTTCTTGGCGAGCGTGTTGACGCCGTATTCGGCGATGACGCGGCCGGAATAGCTGTCATTCGGACGGCAGCGGAACAGCCACTGATTGCCCATGTGAGTGAGATTCGGATCGGTGCCGCCGATCATCACGGGCTTGCCGAGCTTGATCACGTCGGGCGCCATCGCATGCACCTGGGTCGAACGGATCGAGCCGAGGAAGCCGACGATGTCGGACTGCGCGGCGAGCTTGGAGAACGCGAGCACGATGCCGGGATTGGTGGTCTGGTCGTCCTCGACGATCAGTTCGCCCTGCTTGCCCAGGATACCGCCGGCCTTGTTGACGGCTTCGAGCGCGAGCCTGGCGCCCTTGATGGCGTAACCGCCGGATTCAGCGGCCGGACCCGTGACGGGCGCGCACATGCCGATCTTGATGGTGGCGCTTTGCGCATGTGCGCTCTTGATGAGGTAGGGCGCGGCAATGCCGGCAGCAATTCCGGCAGTGAAGTCGCGTCGCGTCAGTTTCATTCATTCCTCCCTGGGGCCGGGCATCCTTGTCGGCCCTTCTTTGTTTGGCTTCGTTACTGAATACAGAGCCGGATGCTACTTACGGATTCTCCCGGCGTGAGTAAATTGATATTGAGACATCATCAACTAAGTGCGGAGAGCGCACGCTCCCGAGGTGATTAACACCTGCGGCCGCCATCTATTCTCAGCTTGTTTTCCAGGGGATTTCGCGCATTTCACGTGGCGCGCTCTGCCCACGCATTATGCAATGATATCAGTCATGCGTGACGGGAACGTCATCATGCAAATTTGCCGCTACGTTTCGTCCGTGAAATCGTCACGCGCATCCGTGGAAGCGAGGCACGTTTCCAACTCGCCGAGCATGTCCTGCAATTCGGCGAGCTTGTGGGCGCCGAAGCGCCGCGTGATCTCGGCATAGATCGCTTCCGACGTCGGCGCGACGGAGGCCATCAGCTTCACGCCCTCCTTCGAGATCGAGACCATGCTGCGGCGCTGGTCGTTCTTCGCGGTCTTGCGCTCGATCAGATGGCGCGCCTCGAGATCGCGCAGGATGCGCGACAGGCTCGGCCCGAGCAGGAACGCGGTGCGCGCGAGTTCCGTGACCTCGACCGCCTCGATGGCCGCGAGCGCGCGCAGGATGCGCCATTGCTGCTCGGTGAGGCCGTGTTCCCGCAGCGAGGGGCGAAACTGCCGCATCACGGCCTCGCGCGCCCGCAAGAGCGACATCGGCAGCGAGCGCGAGAAGTCGCGCATCGGCACCTGCCGCGCGGCAGGCGTACCACCGTTTGCCGGATCACCCGGTCTCTTCGTCATGGCGTCCTTTCACCCCGCAAAAGTTTGCAGTGCAACAAAGCCAGATTCCGTTTGACGCATTCACTTAACATGTTAAATATCTCCAGGCACCACGATTTGTAAGATCACAAATGGCGCTTTCCAACGACGATATCCAAGCTTGCGCGAACCGTCTGCACCAGGCGGAGAAGACCCGCACGCAGATCCGGCAGCTCTCGCAGGATTTTCCTGAGATCACCATCACTGACGCTTACGCGATTCAGAAGGCCTGGGTCGACGTCAAGATCGCGGAGGGGCGCATCGTCAAAGGCCACAAGATCGGCCTGACCTCGAAGGCGATGCAGAGCGCGCTCAACATCGACGAGCCGGATTCCGGCGTGCTGCTCGACGACATGTTCTTCGCCGATGGCGGCCTTGTCCCGACCGAGCGCTTCATCGCGACGCGCGTCGAGGCCGAGCTCGCCTTCGTCATGAGCAAGCGGCTCGCTGGGCCCAACTGCACGATGTTCGACGTGCTGAATGCCACCGACTTCGTGGTGCCGGCGCTGGAGATTTTGGACACGCGGATCGAGCGCGTCGATCCCAAGACCAAGGCGACGCGAAAGATTTTTGACACCATCGCCGACAATGCGGCGAATGCCGGCATCGTGCTCGGGGGACGGCCGATCCGTCCGCTCGATGCAGACCTGCGCTGGATCGGCGCGCTGTGTTTCAGGAACGGCCAGTTGGAAGAGACGGGGCTCGCCGCCGGCGTGCTCAATCATCCCGCCACTGCCGTGGCCTGGCTCGCCAACAAGATCGCGCCGCTTGGTCTTGCGCTGGAGCCAGGACAGGTCGTGCTCGCCGGCTCCTTCATCCGTCCGATCGAGACCCGCAAGGGCGACACAATTCAGGCCGATTATGGCGCCTACGGCTCTGTCAGCTGCTACTTCGCCTGAGCGATAAAAATACAGGGAGTGAAACCGCGATGCCGCATTTCACGATCGAATATTCGGCCAATCTCGATCGCCGCCTCGACATCGCAGCGGTCTGCGAGGTCGTGCGCAAGGCCGCGGTCGAGACCGGCATCTTCCCGCTCGGCGGCATCCGCGTCCGCGCGATCAAATGCGAGCACTACGCGATTGCGGACGCGCGGCAGGATTACGGCTTTCTCGACATGGTGCTGCGCATCGGCGAGGGCCGGGATCTGCCGACCCGCCAGAAAGCCGGCGAGCACGTGTTTCAGGCGCTGTCGAAGCATCTCGATCCCGTCTTCGCCGCCAGCAAGTTCGCCCTGTCGTTCGACATGCAGATCAACGACAAGGACACCAGCTGGAAGCGCAACAACATCCACGACGCCCTGAAAGTGGAGGCCGCACATGGATAAGCCCATCCCGAAAGCCGATGTGTTCCAGGCCAATCGCGACCGCGTCGCGCCGCTCCTAAGGAAGCTGCGGGCCGACGGCATCGGCCACATGATCGACGGCAAGACCGTCGCCTCGATCTCGGGCGAGACCTTCGAGACCAAGTCGCCGGTCGATGGCGCTGTGCTCGCCAGCGTCGCGCGCGGTAATGCCGAGGACATCGATGCAGCCGCGACCGCCGCTGCTCTCGCCTTCAAGTCCTGGCGCGACATGGGGCCGGCGATGCGACGCAAGCTGCTGCATCGTGTCGCCGACGCGATCGAGGACAACGCCGAAGACATCGCGGTGCTCGAATGCATCGACACCGGGCAGGCCTATCGCTTCATGGCGAAGGCCGCGATCCGCGCCGCCGAGAATTTCCGCTTCTTCGCCGACAAATGCGCCGAGGCCCGCGACGGCCTCAACACGCCGAGCGACGAGCACTGGAATATCTCGACCCGCGTGCCGATCGGCCCGGTTGGCGTGATCACGCCGTGGAACACGCCGTTCATGCTCTCGACCTGGAAGATCGCCCCTGCGCTGGCGGCCGGTTGCACCGTCGTGCACAAGCCGGCCGAATGGTCGCCGGTGACGGCGAGCATTCTGGCAAGGCTCGTCAAGGAAGCCGGCGTGCCCGACGGCGTGCTCAACACCGTCCACGGCTTTGGCGAGGAAGCCGGCAAGGCGCTGACCGAGCATCCCGCCATCAAGGCGATCGGCTTCGTCGGCGAGAGCGCGACGGGCTCCGCCATCATGGTTCAGGGCGCGCCGACGCTGAAGCGCGTGCATTTCGAGCTCGGCGGCAAGAACCCCGTCATCGTCTTCGACGACGCCGATCTCGACCGCGCGCTCGATGCCGTCGTGTTCATGATTTACTCGCTCAACGGCGAGCGCTGCACGTCTTCCAGCCGCCTGCTGATCCAGCAGAGCATCGCGGACAAGTTCGTGGAGAAGCTGACCGCGCGCGTGAAGGCGCTGAAGGTCGGCCATCCCCTCGACCCCGCCACCGAGATCGGGCCGCTGATCCACGAACGGCATCTCGCAAAGGTGTGCTCCTATTTCGACGTCGCGCGCCAGGACGGCGCCACGATTGCGGTCGGCGGCAAGGCCTATGACGGCCCCGGCGGCGGACATTATGTCGAGCCCACCCTGGTGACCGGCGCACACGGCAAGATGCGCGTGGCGCAGGAGGAGGTGTTCGGCCCCTTCCTCACCGTGCTGCCGTTCAAGGACGAGGCGGACGCGATCGAGATCGCCAACGACATCCGCTATGGCCTCACCGGCTATGTCTGGACCAACGACGTCGGCCGCGCATTGCGCGTCGCCGACGCGCTGGAGGCCGGCATGATCTGGCTGAACTCGGAGAACGTCCGCCATCTGCCGACGCCGTTCGGCGGCATGAAGGCCTCCGGTATCGGCCGCGACGGCGGCGATTACTCGTTCGACTTCTACATGGAAACCAAGCACGTCTCGCTGGCGCGGGGCACGCACAAGATTCAGAAGCTGGGAATTTGATCGTCATTCCGGGGCGCGCGTAGCGCGAGCCCGGAATCCATTCATCCACCGACACTGCTGCACGATGGATTCCGGGTTCGGCTCTTCGAGCCGCCCCGGAATGACAGGACCGAGGGGAGCCGCAAATGCCCGTACCGCAACACGTCTTTGAGCCGCCGTTCAACATCATCCGCTCCAGCCACGTCGTGCTCGACGTGACCGATCTGAAGCTGAGCCGCGAGTTCTACGAGTTGACTGTCGGCATGCATGTCGAGGACGCCGACGACAAGGTCGTCTACCTGCGTGCCGCCGAGGAGCATCAGCATCATTCGCTGGTGCTGCGGAAAGCGGCCGTGCCGGCCTGCAACCGGCTCGGCTTCAAGGTCGGCAACGAGAAGGATCTCGACAAGGCCGCCGCGTTCCTCTCCGAGAACAGTCTTGGCTATTCCTTCGTCGACCAGCCCTTCCAGGGCCGCACGCTGCAGTTCACCGATCCCTTCGGCTTCCAGATCGAGCTCTACGCATCGATGGACCGCCGGCCGCATCTGTTGCGCCGCTATGATCTCTACCGCGGTTGCCACCCGCAGCGGCTCGACCATTTCAACGTCTTTGCCGCCGAGGTGCAGGACACCGTCGATTTCTATGCGCGGCTCGGCTTCCGCCTCACCGAATATGCCGAGGAGGACGGGCCGAACGGCCGCATCGCCGCGGCCTGGATGCATCGCAAGGGCAACGTCCACGATTTCGCCATCACCAACGGCAAGGGCCCGCGGCTGCACCATTTTGCGTACTGGACGCCGACGGCGATGAACATCATCCATCTCTGCGACGTCATGGCCTCGCAAGGGTTCGTGAAGAACATCGAGCGCGGCCCCGGACGCCACGGCATCTCGAATGCGTTCTTCCTTTACGTGCGCGATCCCGATGGCCACCGCCTCGAGCTCTACACCAGCGATTACTTTACCGGCGATCACGACCATGAGCCGCTGCGCTGGTCGCTGCGCGATCCGCGCCGCCAGACGCTGTGGGGCGCACCGGCGCCGCGCTCCTGGTTCGAGCAGGGCTCGCCGTTCACAGACCAGGCCGTGCGCGAGCCGAAGTTCGTGGCCGACGTGCTGGTGGCGGACTGATGCTGACAGACAAAGCCTCTCTCCCCGTCGTCCCTGCGAAAGCAGGGACCCATAACCACAGGGCGGAGTTTGGCGAAGACCCGTTGTTCGGTACTCCTGCCTCATCCAATCGATAGATTCCGCGGTATGGGTCCCGGCTTTCGCCGGGACGACAGAGAGATAGATCGCCAATGAAACTCCCTCGCCTCACCACCTATTCCGTCAAGGGTGATGTCAGCTACGGCGCCGTCCTGGAGGGCGGCATCGTCGATCTCTCCGCGCGCTACGCAAGAGACTATCCGACGCTGCGCGAGGTGATCGCGGCCGGAAAGCTCGCAAGCCTTGCGGAAGAAGCCGCCAGCCGCGCGCCGGATCACGCGCTCGGCGATATCACCTGGCTGCCGCCGATCCCTGCACCGGAAAAGATCATCTGCATCGGCGTCAACTATCCTGATCGCAACGCCGAGTACAAGGACGGCCAGGACGCGCCGAAATATCCGAGCATGTTCATGCGCTCGCCCCGCTCCTTCGTCGGCCACGACACGCCGCTGGTACGTCCGCGCGCCTCACACCAGCTCGACTATGAAGGCGAGATCGTGCTGGTGATCGGCAAGCCCGGGCGGCACATTGCGGAAAGCGCCGCGCTCGACTACATCGCCGCGCTGACGCTCTGCAACGAAGGCTCGGTGCGCGATTGGCTCCGCCACGCCAAATTCAACGTCACGCAGGGCAAGAATTTTGATTCCAGCGGCAGCCTAGGGCCGTGGCTCGTGCCTTACACAAAGGAATCCCAGATCGCCGACATCCGCCTCACCACGCATGTCAACGGCGAGCTGCGCCAGGACGACCGCACCAGCCGGCTGATGTTTCCGTTCCGCTACCTCATCAGCTATATCTCGACCTTCGCAACGCTCGTTCCCGGTGACGTCATTGTGACAGGCACGCCGACCGGCGCCGGTGCACGGTTCGAACCGCCGCGTTACCTCAAGCCGGGCGACGTGATTGAAGTCGCGGCCGAGGGCATCGGCTCTTTACGTAACGGTGTCGTCGACGAAGCCTGAACAACAATGGAAGTGGAATAGTGCAATGACCACCCTCACCGGCGGCGAAGCGATCGTCAGCGGCCTTGTCGCTCACGGGGTCGACACCGTGTTCGGCCTGCCCGGCGCGCAGATCTACGGCCTGTTCGACGCATTCCACCAGGCCCAGCTCAAGGTGATCGGCGCGCGGCACGAGCAGGCCTGCGGCTACATGGCGTTCGGCTATGCGCGCGCAAGCGGCCGGCCCGGGGTGTTCAGCGTGGTGCCCGGCCCCGGCGTGCTCAACGCCAGCGCGGCGCTGCTCACCGCCTATGGCTGCAACGAGCCGGTGCTGTGCGTCACCGGCCAGGTGCCGACGCAGTTCCTCGGCAAGGGCCGCGGCCATCTGCACGAGATGCCGGACCAGCTCGCGACCTTGCGCACCTATGTGAAATGGGCCGACCGCGTCGAGACGCCCGGCAACGCGCCGACCACGGTGGCGCGCGCCTTCCAGGAGATGACCTCAGGCCGGCGTGGCCCTGCCTCGGTCGAAATGCCCTGGGACGTCTTCACCCAGCGCGCCGACACCTGTGCCGCACAGGTGCTGGAGCCGCTGCCCGCGCCGCTGCCTGATCCCGACACGATCAAGCAGGCGGCCGCGCTGATCAAGGCCAGCAAGGCGCCGATGATCTTCGTCGGCAGCGGCGCGATCGATGCGGGCGCGGAGATCCTCGAGCTCGCCGAGATGATCGATGCGCCTGTGGTCGCCTTCCGCAGCGGCCGCGGCATCGTCTCCAATGCGCATGAGCTCGGCCTCACCATGGCCGCCGCCTACAGGCTGTGGCCGAACACGGACTTGATGATCGGCATCGGCACGCGGCTGGAGCTGCCGACCATGTCGCGCTGGCCGTACCGGCCCGACGGGTTGAAGAGCATCCGCATCGACATCGATCCCGTCGAGATGCGGCGCTTCATCTCCGACATCGCCATCGTCGCCGATGCCAGGGCCGCCACTGCCGATCTCGCCGCCGCCGTCAGCAAGGCCGGCTACAGCAAGACCGCCGGCCGCCGTGCCGCGATCCGTGAGGCCACTGCCGCCGCGCAAGCCGATATCCAGCGCGTCCAGCCGCAGATGGCGTATCTCAACATCCTGCGTGAGGTGCTGCCGGCGAACGCGATCGTCACCGATGAATTGTCGCAGGTCGGCTTTGCCTCCTGGTACGGCTTTCCGATCTATGAGCCGCGCACCTTCATCACGTCGGGCTATCAGGGCACGCTCGGCTCGGGCTTCCCGACCGCACTTGGCGCCAAGGTCGCCAATCCCGACAAGCCGGTCGTCGCGATCACCGGCGATGGCGGCTTCATGTTCGGCGTGCAGGAGCTTGCCACCGCCGTGCAGTTCAACATCGGCGTGGTGACGCTGGTGTTCAACAACAACGCCTATGGCAATGTCCGCCGCGACCAGCGCGAACGTTTTGATGGTCGCGTGGTGGCGTCGGATTTGGTCAATCCGGATTTCGTCAAGCTCGCGGAGTCCTTTGGTGTGGCGGCGGCGCGCGTGACGGCGCCGGAGCAGTTCAAGGCGGCGATGGAGAAGGCGCTTAGCCACGGTGGGCCGTATCTAATCTCGGTCGAGGTGACCAGGGATTCGGAAGTCAGCCCGTGGGCGTTCATTCATCCGCCGAAGCCGTAGTTTCTGTCATTCCGGGGCGCGCGTAGCGCGAGCCCGGAATCCATAACCACGATCGGGAGTATGGATTCCGGGCCTGCGCCTTACGGCGCATCCCGGAATGACGGAAAAGCTTCACCGCGTCCTGCGAAACGTCAGATTGATCCGCTTCCGTCCAAGCAGCGCATGCTCGCCCTCGGCGAGCGGCGCGACGCCGTGATAGGCGAGCCTGCTGGCGCCACCCCACACCACGACATCGCCGTGGACGAGGCGGAAGCGGCGCGGCTTGTCGCTGCGGGCGAGGCCGCCGAACAGGAAGGTCGCGGGCAGGCCCAGCGAAACCGAGACGATCGGCGCCGAATAATCCAGCTCGTCCTTGTCCTGATGCAGCGACAGCCGCGTGCCGGGCTCGTAGCGATTGACGAGGCAGGCATCGGGCGCGAAGTTCTGGAAGCCGCCCTGCTCCGCCGCGTTGCGGGCGAGATCACGGAGCACTTGCGGCATCGCCGGCCACGGCGCGCCGGTCCGCGGATCGATCGGATCATAGCGATAGCCGGTGTGGTCGGTGATCCAGCCGCGCTCGCCGCAATTGGTCATCGCCACCGACATCAAATGGCCGCCGGGCGTGGTCATCCGCCGGAACGGCGATTGCGCCACGATGGCGCGCACGGCGTCGATCAGCTCACTCTCGATCGGCTTGACGAAGCCGCGCAGCAGCACGGCGCCGTCGGCGATCTCCTCGCGCGACGGCTGCGCCTCGGCAACGCTGTCGAACAGATCACCAATCAATCGTAGCGCTCATTTGGCATCATGGAAGATCACACCCACCGTGTGGCGCTGCCCCGAACGAAGCCGGCTGACGCCGTGGCGCAGATTAACGCGATAGGTGCCGCGTGTCCCCTGCACCGGGCGGTGATGCACAGCGAAGGCAACCGCGTCGCCCTGCGTGAGCGGAACCACCTCGGCGCGCGACTGCATGCGCGGCCGCTGCTCTGTCAGCACAAACTCGCCCCCGGTGAAGTCGCGGCCCGGCTCGGACAGCAGGATCGCGACCTGGAGCGGGAAGACGTGCTCGCCATAGAGGTCCTGGTGCAGGCAATTGAAATCGCCGGCTTCATATTGCAGCAGCAGCGGCGTCGGCCGCGTCTGGCCGGCCTCATGGCAGCGCTTCAGGAATGCCGGATGGCTCGCGGGATAGCGGATGTCGATCCCCATCGCCTCGTTCCAGCGATTGGCGACGGCTTGAAGATGCGCGTAGAGCGCCGGGCGCAGCTGCGCGATCAGGTCGGGCAGCGGATAGGAGAAATATTTGTACTCGCCGCGGCCAAAGCCGTGGCGGCCCATGACGATGCGGCTGCGGAAGTGCGCGTCGTCCGGATAGAGCGCGGCGACGGCGCCGCATTGGTCCGGCGTGAGCAGGCCCTTCAGGACGGCGCAGCCCTGGCTGTCGAGCTCGGCGGTGATCTGCGGCCAGTCGAGGGTGTCGACGTGGGCGGTGAGGTCGGTCGCGTCATCGACAGCGGCGGAAACACGTTTCGCGATAGCCATTAGCGCTCATCCTATCCACTCCGTCATTCCGGGGCGCGCCACTTGGCGCGAGCCCGGAATCCATACTCCCGATCGTGGTTATGGATTCCGGGCTCGCGACTACGTCGCGCCCCGGAATGACAGGAGTGGGTGTGGCAGATCGCGGCAGCCACAGCCACCCGATTTCCGGATGGGAGCTAGCCCCGCACCGGCAGCGTCAACACGTCGTAGCCGTGCCTGATCGTCCGCTTCAGCACGGGGTCCTCCAGCTCGAAGTCGAAGCGATCAGCCGAGCGGATGCCGCCCTTGGCGGCAAAGGTCCCGCCAAACATGGCGCAGCCGTCGGGCAGCTTGCCGCCCTCGAAACCTCGCGCGATGAGGTCATTCACCGGCAGCATCGCGTCCAGCGTGCCCTCCTGGTAGAGCACGCGCTCGCCCTTGATGGTGGCGTAGGAGCGCAGGATCATCTTGTCCCAGTGGCCGAGCACGTCCTCCAGCTCCCACAGCGTGGAGGCGACCGGCTTGTCGCACATCTGCTTGGAGACCGTGACGTTGTAGGCCTCGACCTTGCGGTCGGTGTGGTCGGAGCCGCAGCCGACGAAGATGCGGCCCTGCCAGCCGATCAGCACGAACTCGACCTCGCCCGAGGAATCGCCGCCGGTGCATTCGATGCGGTCTTCCATGGTGAGCCGCCGCGCCGAGGCGCGGTAATAGATCGGCGTCGAGGCCGGCGGGGCGATGCCCATCTCCTGCAACTCGGCGATGTGCTTGTCGCGCGCGACGGGATCGCGGCCGGTCCAGCCGGCGATGACCATTTGGTCGATCGCCAGCGTCAGCGGCGTGGTGGTGTCCTGGGCGTCGACGGTGAAAGTGAGATCAAACACGAATGACGGCCTCCATGCCGGCAGCAAGTTCAAAGATACGGCGATCGGAACCGCCCGCCCCCGCCAGCATCAGACCGACGGGAATGTCGCCCTCGCGATGACACGGCAGCGAGATGGCGCAGCCGTCGATCATGTTGATCAGGGTGCAGTTGCGCAGCGCGCGCAGATTTTGCGTGGCGAACGCCTTGTCGTCGGCCAAATCTGAAATCTTCGGCGGCGTGTTGGCGGTGGTCGGCAGCACCAGGGCGTCATAGGGCGCGATGCGCGCGTTGACGCGGGCGATCAGCGAGCGGCGCTCGTTGAGGAGATCGATGTAATCGGCCGCGCTCTGCGCCTCGCCGCGCATGATGCGCACGAAGACCCTGGGATCGTAGACGTCACCCTTGGCGGTGATGAGATAGCGGTGCCAGGCGTAGCTCTCGGAGGCGGCAAAGCCGCCCTTGGCGTTCATCGGCCCGACGTCGTGGAACTCCGCCATCTCGATGCGCTCGATGCTGGCGCCATGATCAGAAAGTGTCTTCAACGCGCGCTCGAAGGTCCCGGCGACAGCCGCATCGAGATCATCGAGCGCGACCGTGGTGGGCACCGCGAGCCGCATGCCCTTCACCAGGCGCGGCTTGAGCGGAACGATCGGCTCGTTCGCGAGCACCGCATCGAGAATGGCACAGCAGCTGACCGATCGCGCCAAGGGCCCAATGCTGTCGAGCGAGTACGACAGCGGCACGGAGCCGTCGAGCGGCACCCGCCGCTGCGTCGGCTTGTAGCCGACGATGCCGTTGAAGGCCGCCGGAATGCGGCAGGAGCCGCCGGTGTCGGTGCCGAGCGCGCCATGCGCCATGCCGTCGAGCACGGACACCGCCGCGCCCGAGGACGAGCCGCCGGGCACATGGCCCTCGGCCCGGTTCCAGGCGCCCTTCGGCGTGCCGTAGTGCGGATTGATGCCGATGCCGGAATAGGCGAACTCGGTCATGTTGGTGCGCCCGATCAGCACGAAGCCGGCGTGGCGCAGCCGCGCGACCGCCGCCGCGTCGTGCTCCGCCGGATCGGAATCGTCGAGCGCACGGGAGCCGGCGCGCGTCGTCTGCCCCCTGATGTCGAAGAGATCCTTGATCGAGATCGGGATACCCGCATAGGGCGACGGCGCCGCCTTGACCTTGCGCAAGGCGTCCATCGCATCCGCGGTCGCGAGCGCGGCGTCCTTGTCGACATGGATGAAGGCACGCTGGCCCTCGCCGGCGGGGTCGGCGATTTTGGCGATGCACGCCTCGACCAGCTTGCGGGAGGTGGTGCGGCCGCTTTCGAGGTCTTCGGCCAGTTTCGCCAGTGTCGGAAAATCGGGCATGTCTGTCTCACGGAATATTGGCGCGCGCAATCTATAGCGCTGGCTCAGTTCGACACAAGCATTGTGCGCATGATGGCATGCATGCGCATTGCTGGACCGTTGACGCGCCATGGTCGATTGTCGCATCAAGACCGAAACAGGCGGGCGTCAAGCCTGCCCTTGTCAAAAGAAATCCTGGGAGGGCGTTCCGAGATGGCCGAACCGCAGCGCGCGCGACCGAAACCGACGCCGGAAACCCAGCATTTCTGGGACGGCACGAAAGCCGGCGAGCTGCGGCTGCAGCGCTGCGACGCCTGCGCGCATGTCTATTTCCCGCCGCGCCCGTTCTGCCCATCCTGCGCCTCGCGCAAGGTCAGCATCTTCAAGGCGAGTGGCAAGGGTTTCCTCTACAGCTACGTGATCAACCACCGGCCCGCCGCGCCCGGCTTCACGCCGCCTTACGCCATCGCGGTGGTCGAGCTCGACGAGGGCCCGCGGATGATGAGCAACATCATCGACTGCCCGCAGACGCCGGAGGCGCTCGAGCTCGACATGAAGCTCGAGGTCGCGTTCCAGGAGCTGGACGACAAGATCACCCTCCCCGTCTTCCGTCCGGCGAAGGGGTAAGACCATGCGCAAGAACCAGGTTGCCGTCGTCGGCGCGGCCGAGACCACCGAGCTCGGAATCATCCCCAATATGTCGCAGCTCCAGCTGCACGCGGATGCGGCGCTCAATGCCATCGCCGATGCCGGGCTGAAGCTCTTGGACATCGACGGTTTCGCCACCGCGGTCGAAACGCCGCAGCAGGTCTGCCACTATCTCGGCATCAAGCCGACCTGGGTCGACGGCACCTCGGTCGGCGGCTGCTCGTTCATGCTGCATGTCCGCCACGCGGCCGCAGCGATCGAGGCTGGTCTCTGCAAGACCGTGCTGATCACCCATGCCGAAAGCGGCAAGTCGATGATCGGCAAGCAGCCACGTTCGACGCCCGCGGACAGCCTCAACGGCCAGTTCGAGGCGCCCTATGGCGTCTACGGCCCGCCGAGCATGTTCCCGATCCCCGTGCTGCGCTTCATGAAGACCTACGGCATCACGCACGAACAGCTCGCCTCGGTGGCCGTGGTGCAGCGCGAATGGGCGGCGAAGAACCCGCGCGCGATGATGAAGGACCCGATCACGGTCGCCGATGTCCTCAATTCGCGCATGATCGCCTATCCGTTCCGGCTCCTGCAATGCTGCCTCGTCACCGACGGCGGCGGCGCGCTGATCCTGACTTCGGCCGACCGCGCCAGGGATTTTCCAAGGAAGCCTGTCTACATCATGGGTACCGGCGAGAGCGTGGAAACGCCGATGGTCAGCCAGATGGAGACGTTCAATTCCTCGCGCGCGTTCAAGACCGCGGGGCCGCTGGCCTTCAAGGAGGCCGGTATCGCCCACGGGGATGTCGATCATCTCATGATCTACGACGCGTTCGCGCATCTACCGCTGTTCGGGCTCGGCGACCTCGGCTTCATGCCGTATGAGGAAACCGGCAAATTCATCGCGGACGGCAATACGCGACCCGGCGGGAAGCTGCCGCTCAACACCAATGGCGGCGGCCTCTCCTACATGCATTCGGGCATGTACGGCATGTACGCGCTCCAGGAGAGCGTGCGCCAGATGCGCGGGATCGCACCGGCGCAGGTGGCTGGCGCGAAGATTTCGGTGTGCCACGGCGTCGGCGGCATGTTCGCGGCGAGTGGCACGATCGTGTTTACGAACGAGAGGTAGTGGCTGTCATTCCGGGATGCGCCGTCAGGCGCAGGCCCGGAATCCATAACCACGATCGGGAGTATGGATTCCGGGCTCGCGCCAAGAGGCGCGCCCCGGAATGACGGCGGAAATTGGAACGGCTAGCGGAGAACCCACATGAGCAAATCACTGCAGGACAAGGTCATCATCGTCACCGGCGCAGGCCGTGGCATCGGGCGCGAGATCGCGCTGCTCTGTGCCGCCGAAGGCGCCAAGGTCGTCGTCAACGATCCCGGCGGCGCCGCCGACGGCGCCGGCACCAGCGCCACCCCCGCGGAAGAAGTGGTCGAGGAGATCAAGAAGCGTGGCGGCATCGCAGTCCCCAACTTCGAGTCGGTGGCAGAAGCCGTGCCCGCCAGCAAGATCGTGAAGACCGCGACCGATCATTTCGGCAAGCTCGACGGCGTCGTCAACAATGCCGGCATTTTGCGCGACATGATCTTCCACAAGATGAGCGTGGAAGCGTTCGAGGCCGTCATCAAGGTGCATCTGATGGGCTCGTTCTATGTCAGCCATGCCGCGGCGCGCATCTTCCGCGAGCAGGAGAGCGGCTCCTTCGTGCACTTCACCTCGACCTCGGGCCTGATCGGCAATTTCGGCCAGGCCAATTACGCCGCCGCCAAGCTCGGCATCATCGGGCTGTCGAAGTCGATCGCGCTCGACATGGGCCGCTTCAACGTCCGCTCCAACTGCGTCTCGCCGTTCGCCTGGACCCGCATGATCGGCACCATCCCGACCGAGACCGAAGCCGAGAAGGCGCGCGTCGAGAAGATCAAGCAGATGGGGCCGGAGAAGATCGCGCCGATCTGCGCCTATCTGCTCTCCGATGCCGCCAAGGACGTCACCGGGCAGATCTTTGGCGCGCGCATGAACGAGCTGTTCCTGTTCAGCCAGAACCGCCCGCTGCGCTCGGTGCACCGGAGCGAAGGCTGGACGCCGCAGTCGATCGCGGAACACGGCATGCCGGCGCTGAAGGGCTCGTTCTACAAGCTCGACCGTTCCGCCGACATCTTCCCCTGGGACCCCGTGTAAGGATTTCCGTCTAGCCACATTTTTGGCATCCCTGCGCTGCGATCCCTGGTTGTCTTGTCCAGAGATCGCCCCGTTTTATGCCTGAATGCGGGCGAATGGTGTCCTCCCAACAAACTTTGGGAGGAAACCATGACAAGAATACTGACCAACTCCGACGACACGATTGCAACCGGCGGTCTCGGTCGCCGCACGCTCCTCAAGGGCGCGGCGACCGTCGCCGCAACCACACTGCTCGCCTCGAAGGCCGACGCCCGCGACTTCGGCGCCAATGCCGAGCCGCAGCGCTATCCCGACCCCGACATCCTCGTCATCGACCCCAAACGCTTCAAAGCCAAGGTCGGCAACACCACGATCAAGCGGCTCTACACCGGCTGCCTGTGGGCGGAAGGACCGGCATGGAATGCGCAGGGGCAATATCTCGTCTGGAGCGACATCCCCGCCAACCGGCAACTGCGCTATCTCGACGACGACGGCCACATCTCCGAGCAGTTCCACAAGCCGTCGAACGAGGCCAACGGCAACTCGTTCGACACCGAGGGACGCCAGATCACCGCAGAGCGGACCCGCCTCGTCCGCTACGAGCACGACGGCGCGGTGACGACGCTGGCCGAGCAAGCGAACGGCAAGCCGCTCAACGGCCCGAACGACATGGTGGTGCATCCCAACGACAAGGCGATCTGGTTCACCGATCCCGGCTATGGTGCGATCAGCATCTACGAGGGCAAGCTCGCCAATACCGGCTCGCTCCAGCCGTACCAGAAGGAAGCGGTCTACCGGCTAGACGCACAGACGGGGCAAGTCGCGAAAGTCGCCGACGAGCCGTTCAAGCCGAACGGCATTGCGTTCTCTCACGACTACAAGAAGCTCTATGTCTGCGACACCGGCATCACGCATTATCCGCAAGCGGAGAATGTCGTGTGGTCCTACGACATCGACGGACCCAAGCTGTCGAACCCGAAGAAGCTGATCGACATGAAGCTCGAGGGCAAATCAGGCTTCCCGGACGGATTGCGCGTCGACACCGAAGGCAACATCTGGGTCGGCGCCGGCTGGGTTGGCCCCGGCTATGACGGCGTGCAGGTGTTCTCGGGGGCCGACGGCGCGCGGATCGGACAGATCCTCTTGCCGGAGACCTGCGCCAACCTCTGCTTCGGCGGCAAGAAGCGCAACCGCCTGTTCATGACCGCGAGCCAGTCGCTGTATTCGGTCTATGTGGAGACGCAGGGGGCGCATTTCTGTTGAGTGAGGCGAATGGTGAGTAGCGAATGGCGAGTGGACTCCATTCGCTATTCGCCATTTCGCTATTCGCCCTACCCCGTATTCCTTAGCCCCGCCGAGATGCCGTTGATGGTGAGCTGAATCCCGCGCAGCACCTGCTCGTCCGGGTTCTGCGCGCGGTGCTCCTTCAAAAGCTCGACCTGCACGTGGTTGAGCGGATCGAGATAGGGGAAGCGGTGGCGCACCGAGCGCTCCAGCAACGGATTGCCTTGCAGCAGGCGGTCCTGCCCCATGATGTCGAGCAGCGTCTCGATGCAGGAATGCCATTCACGGCGGATGCGGCCGAAGATCTTTTCGCGCAAGCCCTCGTCCGGCACCAGCTCGGCATAGCGCGAGGCGATCGCGATCGAGCTTTTCGCCAGCACCATGTCCATGTTCGACAGCAGCATGCGGAAGAACGGCCATTCCTTGTAGAGCTCTTTCAGGAACGGCATGCCCTGTTGCGGATGCGCCGCGATCCACTGCTCGACCGCGCTGCCAAAACCGTACCAGCCCGGCAGCATCAGGCGGCATTGCGCCCATGAGAACACCCAGGGGATGGCGCGGAGGTCCTCGATCGCGCGGGTCTTCTTGCGCGAGGCCGGACGGCTGCCGATGTTCAGCGTCGCGATCTCGTTGATGACAGTCGAGGCCCAGAAGTAATCGACAAAGCCCTCGGTCTCGTAGACGAGGCCGCGATAGGCCTTGAACGCAAGGTTGGAAAGTTCGTCCATCGCGGCGAGATATTCGCGGCGCGGCGCGCTCTGGCGCGGCTGCAGCAGGCTCGCATCCAGCGTGGCGGCTGCGAGGATCTCCAGATTGTTGCGGCCGACTTCGGCGTTGGAATATTTCGACGAGATGATCTCGCCCTGCTCGGTGATGCGGATCTGGCCGTTCACCGCGCCGCCGGGCTGCGCGACGATGGCATCATAGCTCGGACCACCGCCGCGGCCGACTGAGCCGCCGCGGCCGTGGAAAAGACGAAGGCGCACGTGATGGCGCTCGAACACCTCGACGAGCCCGATCTCGGCCTTGTAGAGCTCCCAGCCCGAGGTGACGAAGCCGCCATCCTTGTTCGAGTCGGAATAGCCGAGCATGACCTCCTGCACGCTGCCGCGGCTGTCGACCAGGCGCCGGTAGTCGTGCAGCGACAGCATCCGGTCCATGATGCCGGAGGAAGCCTGCAGATCCTCGATGGTCTCGAACAGCGGCACGACGTTGATGGCGCTGCGCCCGGAGGGATGGACGAGCCCCACTTCCTTGAGCAGGACCGCGACCTCGAGCATGTCGGACATGCCCTTGCACATCGAGATAATGCATTGGGGAATCGCGTCCGAGCCGAACTTCGCATGCGCTTCGGCGGCGGCATGGAAGACGTTGAGCTCGCCCATGGTCTCGTCGCTGTATTTGACGAAGGGCGAGACCAGTGCGCGCGTCGAGCGCAGCTCATTGGTGAGCAGCGAGATGCGGGCGTCCTCGCCGAGCGCGAGATAGGACATGCCGGGGTTGGCGGCGTCCATCAGCTCGGCGATGGTGCGCTCGTGCACAGCCGAATTCTGGCGGATGTCGAGCCGCGCCAGATGGAAGCCGAAGCAGTCCACCGCGCGGCGGAGCAGCCGCAGCCGGCCGCGGGCGATGACGCGGGCGTTGTTGGAGATCAGGGAGCGATGCAGCACGTCGAGATCGGCCTGCAATTCCCTGACGCTCTCGTAAGGCTTGCCCTTGCCGACCGGCCGGCGCGTGATCTCGACCTCGAGCTTTTCGGCCGTGGCTGTCAGGCGCGCATAGATGCCGGAGACTGCGAGACGATAGGGCTCGCCGCTCCGGTGCGGCGAGGTGTCCGGCGAGCGCTCCGCGAGCGTACGCAGCTCCTCGGAGACGTCGGCGAGATGCGCCGCGATCGACAGTTCCGAGCCGAGCACGTGCAGCTCGTTCAGATAGAACTGCATCACCCGGCTCGACTGCAGCCGCAGCGTGCCGCGCATCACGTCGGCGGTGACGAAGGGATTGCCGTCGCGGTCGCCGCCGATCCAGCTGCCCATGCGCAGGAACGAGGCGAGCTCGCTCGCGGCCGCCTCGCCGCCCTCCTCCAGCCGGTCTTCCAGCACGTTGACCAGCCGCGGCACCTCGCGCAGGAAGGTGTAATCGTAGAATGACAGGCCGTTGGCGACCTCGTCGAGCACGGTGAGCTTGGTGCGGCGGAGCAGATTGGTCTGCCACAGCGTCAGCACCTCGCGGCGGAGCTGCTCATCGCTGGCGGCGGCCTCGTCCGCGGTCAGCGCGACCCGCTCGCGGCGGTCGAGCAGCGCGGCCACCTCCATCTCGCGGTCCATGGTGCTCTTGCGGCGGACCTCGGTCGGGTGCGCGGTCAGGACCGGGCTGACCAGCGCACTCTTGAAGAAGCTGCGCAAGGTGTCGGAGTTGATGCCCGCGGCCCTGGCATGGGCCAGCGTCTCCGCCAGCACACCGGAGCCGCCGCCCTTGCCGGCGCGCATCTGGCGGATGTTGTTCTGGTCCTCGGCGATATTGGCGAGGTGGGAAAAATAGCTGAAGGCGCGGACGATCCGCACCGTCTCGGAGGTCGACATGCTGTCGAGGATCTGCTCGAGCTCGCGGCGGGCAAGCCGGTCCTCGTCGCGGTGGAACCGGATCGAGGTCTGCCGGATGCGCTCGACCAGGTCGAACACGTCGGCGCCCTCCTGGTCGCGCACGGTGTCGCCAAGAATGCGCCCGAGCAGGCGGATATCGTCGCGCAGCCGCGCGTCCGCCTCCAGCGCCTGAACGTCCTCAGGGCGGTTGGAGCGGTGATCAGGCGCGTCGGATGGTATGGTCTGGAGGGACATTGGCTCGCTCCCCTTAAGTAGAGCTCCCTATGGCTCCCCGGCTGACCGAGTGTGCAAGTTTTTTGCCGCAGCGCAAGACGAAGTTGGGGGCGGCGCACACCTAGAGGGCTAGAGCGCGAAGATAATCGTCCTCGCGCTCTAGGTCGTTGTTTAGGCATGATCTTTTCGGAAAAACGCGTCGCACTTTTCCGGATCATGCCCTAGGCCGGCACGATGACCTTGCCGATCGGCCAGAGCGCGATGCCGGCGAGCTTCAGATGGGCCCATGCGAAGGGGATGCCGATGATGGTGATCGCCAGCACCAGCGCGGTCACGAGGTGGCCGAGCGCCAGCCACCAGCCCGCGAGCACGAACCAGATGATGTTGCCGATCACCCCGAGCGGGCCGGTGCCGATATCGCTCTCGCCGGTGACGTCGTAGCGATTGACCGCGCGCGAGCCGAACGGCAGCAGCGTGTAGACGGCGATGTTGAACGCCGCCCGCGCCCAGGGCAGGCCGATGATGGTGACGGCCATGATGACCGCAGCCACCAGCCAGCCGAACGCCATCCAGGCGCCGCCGATGAGAATCCAGAGAATGTTGAGCAGGATGGAAACGGGGGACATGGCTTTATCCGCGGGTCGATGACCCCGCCTATATAGGTGCGAAAGTCATCGCTGCGAAGACATTGCCTCAAAACGCGTCACCCGCTCTCGCTTCATTGAATTGACGCACGTAGCGCCCAGAATGGCACGCCGCTTGAAACATTCGGCAGGCGATGGCGTTGGCGTCGCGGCCATCGGGGCCTGGGGATTCACATGTCCGATTTCATCATCGAGGAAGGCCTGCCTTATCCGCTGGGTGCGCATTGGAGCGGCAGGGGCACGAATTTTGCGGTGTTCTCCGCCAACGCCACCAAGGTGGAGGTCTGCCTGTTCGACGGCGAGCGAGAAACACATCGCTTCGAGCTGCCGGAATATACCGACCAGGTCTTTCACGGCTACATCGCCGGCATCGGTCCCGGCACCTTCTACGGCTACCGCGTCTACGGGCCCTATCAGCCGGACGGCGGTCATCGCTTCAATCCGAACAAGCTGCTGCTCGACCCCTATGCCCGCGCGCACGCCGGGAGCCTGAACTGGAATCCGGCGGTGTTCGGCTACAAGATGGAGAGCGGCGACGACCTCACCTTCGACGAGCGCGACAGCGCGCCGTTCATGCCGAAATGCGTCGTAGTCGATCCCGATTTCGACTGGCAGGCCGAAGCGGCGCGGCAGAACGTCCATTGGGACGAGACCATCGTCTACGAAACCCATGTCAAAGGCTTCACGAAGAAGCACCCGGGTGTGCCGGAGAACCTTCGCGGCACCTATGCCGGTTTCGCTGCGCCTGAGCTGATCGCCTATCTGACTTCGCTCGGCATAACCTCGATCGAGCTGCTGCCGATCCATTCCTTCGTCAACGACGACAATCTGCTGAAGAAGAACCTCGTCAATTACTGGGGCTACAACACCATCGGCTTCTTCGCGCCCGATCCGCGCTATGCCTCCGATGTGCCGAACAGCCTGCGCGAATTCAAGGAGATGGTGTCGAAGCTGCACGGCGCCGGGCTCGAGGTGATCCTCGACGTCGTCTACAACCACACCGCCGAAGGCAACGAGCTCGGGCCGACGCTGTCCTTCAAGGGCATCGACAATGCGAGCTACTATCGCCTGCTGCCGGACCGTCGGCGCTACTACATCAACGACACCGGCACCGGAAACACCGTCAATCTCTCCCATCCGCGCGTGATCCAGATGGTGATGGATTCCTTGCGCTACTGGGCCGGCCACATGCATATCGACGGCTTCCGCTTCGACCTCGGCACCATTCTCGCCCGCGAGGTCTACGGCTTCGACGAGGAGAGCGGCTTCCTGAAGGCAATGGACCAGGATCCGCTGCTGTCGACCGTCAAGCTGATCGCCGAACCCTGGGATTGCGGACCCGGCGGCTACCAGGTCGGCGGCTTCCCGCCCGGCTGGGCGGAGTGGAACGACAGATTTCGCGACACCGCGCGCGACTATTGGCGCGGCGAGGCGCCGCCCTCCGCGCTCGCAACGCGGCTGCTTGGCTCCGGCGATATCTTCGGCCGCTGGGGCGGCCGCCGCTCCTGGGCCAGCGTCAACTTCATCACGGCGCATGACGGTTTCACGCTGAACGACTGGGCGAGCTACAACGACAAGCACAACGAGGCCAATGGCGAGGGCAACCGCGACGGCAATTCCAACAACCGTTCCTGGAATTGCGGCGTCGAGGGCCCGACCGACGACAAGAACGTCATTGCGCTACGCGAACGGCAGAAGCGCAATATGCTGGCAACCCTGCTGCTGTCGCAGGGCACACCGATGCTGCTCGGCGGCGACGAGTTCGGCCGCACCCAGCGGGGCAACAACAACGCCTATTGCCAGGACAGCGACATCTCCTGGTTCGACTGGAGCATGGGCGAGGATTCGCAGAAGCTGCTCGCCTTCACCAAGCGCGTGATCCAGCTCCGCCGTGACTATCCGATCCTGCGCCGCAGCCGCTTCCTCACCGGCGTGCACGACACCAAGCTCGACATCCGCGACGTGGTCTGGGTCAATGCCAATGGCAGCGAGATGTCGAGCGCGGACTGGCAGACCGGCTGGCTGAAATGCTTTGGCGTCGTGCTCGACGGCCGCGCGCGAAAAACCGCGATCCCGCGCCGCGGTGAGGACGACAGCGTGCTGATCATCCTCAACAGCTATGAGGGCGAAGTCGACTTCAAGCTGCCGCACACTTCGGCCGGCCCGTGCTGGTCATTGCTGCTCGATACCAATGTCGGCGACGGCGGATCCGGGGCACGGTTCGAGTTCGACAGCATCTACAAGGTGCCGGGGCGGTCGTTCCTGCTGTTCGTGGGCGGGGAGCTGGTTTAGGGGCGCCGGGCACGGCCCTCGCTCCTGTCGCCTGCGCCAAATCTTCCGTCCCGCCTTCTCCCAATAGGGATCGCGCAGTCTCGTAGGGTGGGCAAAGGCGCGCTTGCGCCGTGCCCACCATCTGTCTCCGTAAGCGAATTTGGTGGGCACGCTTCGCTTCGCCCACCCTACGGGTTCTCGTTGAATTGTCAGATCTTCCGCCCGGCCTGCTCCCAGTAGGGATCGCGCAGGCGGCGCTTGAAGATTTTTCCGGAGTCTTCGCGCGGCAGCCCGCTGCGGATCTCGATGTGCTTGGGCACTTTGTAATCGGCGAGCGAGGTCTTCAGCCGTGCGCGGACATCGCCGGCATCGAGCGCGACGCCAGCCTGCGGTTCCACCACCGCCATCAATGCCTCGCCGAACTCGGCATCGGGGATGCCGAACACCGCGCAATCATGCACGCCGGGCACGGCATGCAGCACGGATTCGATCTCGGCCGGGTAGATGTTGACGCCGCCCGAGATCACCATGTCGCGCTTGCGGTCGCAGATGAAAACGTAGCCGTCCTCGTCGATATAGCCGACGTCGCCCGAGGTGATGAAGCCGCCGCGATCGATCTCGGCGCGTTTGTCCGGCTTGTTGTGGTAGGTGAAGTCGGCTAGCTCCGCCATGCGGGAATAGATCTCGCCGATCTCGCCGACGCCGCGCTCGCTTCCGTCCTCGCCGATGAAGCGCAGCTCGGCGCCGGGCGAAATCTTGCCGACCGTGCCCGGCTTCCTCAACGCGTCCTCGGAAGTCGCGAAGGTGACGGCGCTCGATTCCGTCGAGCCGTAGAATTCGTAGATCACCGGCCCCCACCATTCGATCATGGCGCGCTTGACGTCGGCCGGGCACGGCGCGGCGGCGTGGATGACATGGCGGAGCGAAGAGACGTCGTATTTCCTGCGCACCTCTTCTGGTAGCTTCATCAGGCGGATGAACATGGTCGGCACCGTGAAGATGGTGTCGATCTTGTATCTCTCGATCAACGCGAGAAACTCCTCCGCCTCGAAACGCGGCATCAGCACCAGCGCGCCGCCGAGCTTGCCGGCGCGGACGCCGAACGAGTTCGGCGCGGAATGATAGAGCGGCCCCGGCAGGATCGCGCGGGCGCCGAGCTTCAGCCCATAGATCATCGCGCGCATGCGCTCGCCGGCGGCCTGCTGATCCGGCGTCGGCGCGTTGCGCCGCACGCCCTTGGGATGGCCTGTCGTGCCTGACGTGTAGATCATGTTCATCGGCTGCGGCACGACCGGACCCTCATAGGGCTGGAATTGCGCGAGCCAGGGTTCGAAATCGATGGCGAAGTCCGGCGTCTTGAGGTGATCGGGATCGATCTTGTAGTTGGACAGGATCTCCGGCGGCGTCGGCACGCTGAGCACGGTGACGGCTTTCGGAACCGCATCGCGCAAGGCGTGCAGCATGTCGGCATGCCCGATCAGCACGGAGGTGCCGGTGTCATCAAGGATGTAGTTGATCTCCTCCGGCTTGAAGTGCCAGTTGATCGGCACGCCGTAGGCACCCAGCCGCATCGCGGCGTAGGCGGCTTCCAGGAAGGCGATGTCATTGCGCATCAGCATGCAGACGCAATCGCCCTGTCGGACGCCGATTTTGGCAAGGCCGGAGGCGATGCGGTCGGCGCGATTGGCGACTTCGGCGTGGCTGCGACGACGCTCGCCGGAGACGATGCCGAGGAATGGGGACGTTTCGCTCATTATTGTTTTCCGATCTTTCGTCGGGTTAGAACAGTAGCCACAACCACGCTCGTCATTCCGGGATGCGCCGAAGGCGCAGGCCCGGAATCCATAACCACGAGCCGGGGTTATGGATTCCGGGCTCGCCGCTCACGCGGCGCCCGGAATGACGGGAGACTAATCCGCATACTTCGCCGCGCGCTTCTCCAGATTCGACCGCACCGCCTCGGTCTGGTTCGCGCTGCCGATCAGCTTCTGCTGCTCGACGGACTCGGCGAGCAGCGCAGGACCCGGATCGACCGAGAGGTTGTTGAACAGGCGCTTCGCCGCGCGGATCGCATCAGGGCTCTTGCCGGCGATCTCGCGCGCGACTTCGAACGCGGCAGCGCGCGGATCGTCGCAGATGCGCGTCGCGAGACCGTAAGCCATCGCCTCCTGCGCGGAGAAGATGCGACCGGTGAAGGTGAGATCTCGCAGGATATCATCGCGCACCAGCGAAGCGAGGATCGGCGTGCCCGCCATATCGGGGACGAGGCCCCATTTGATTTCCATGATCGACATGCGCGCATCTGCGCTGAGGAAGCGCATATCTGCACCGAGCGAAAGCTGGAAGCCGCCGCCGAAGGCAACGCCATGCACGGCCGCGATCACCGGAACCGGAAGCTGGCGCCATCCCCACACCGCCTGCTGCGGAAAGTTCGCCTGGCCATGAGTCCGCTTGGTGAGATCGCGATTTTCGCCACCCGGAATTCCGTTGCCGCCCTTCTCCTTCATGGCGGCAAAACGCCCCATGTCGAGACCGGCGCAGAAGGCGCGGCCTTCACCCGACAGCACGACGACGCGCAGGCCTTTTTCCTTCGAAAGCCGCTCGGTTGCCGCGACAAGGGCCTCGAACATGGCCTGATCCAGCGCATTCATCTTGTCCGCGCGCACCAGCCGCACGTCGGCGACGCCTTCCGAGATCGAAATCGAGACGCGCTCTTCCATGGACGAATTCTCCCCTGTTCTTGTTCAGTGCCGCTTTACAGGAAGCTGGCGGCCGGATTTAGTCAATCGACCAATTAACTGACAATCCGTACGGGAGAAACAGCCATGTTCAAGGAAAATCTTCTGGCCGGGCGGCGCATTCTCGTGACCGGCGGCGGCACCGGGCTCGGCAAGTCGATGGCGGCGCGCTTCCTCCAGCTCGGCGCCGAGGTGCATATCTGCGGCCGGCGCAAGATCGTGTGCGACGAGACCGCGACCGAGCTGATGGCCGAGTATGGCGGCCGCGTCACCAGCCACGGCGTCGACATCCGCAACGCGCTCGCGGTCGAGGAGATGATCGAGAACATCTTCCGCGACGGACCGCTGACCGATCTCATCAACAACGCCGCCGGCAATTTCATCTCGCGCAGCGAGGAGCTGTCGCCGCGCGGTTTCGATGCGGTCGCCAACATCGTCATGCACGGTACGTTCTACGTCACGCATGCGGTCGGCAAGCGCTGGATCGCCTTGAAGCAGCCCGGCAATGTCGTGTCGATCACGGTGACCTGGGTGCGCAACGGCTCGCCCTACGTGGTGCCGTCGGCGATGAGCAAGTCGGCAATCCATGCCATGACGATGTCGCTCGCCACCGAATGGGGCCGCTACGGCATCCGCCTCAACACCATTGCGCCGGGCGAAATCCCGACCGAGGGCATGAGCAAGCGCATCAAGCCCGGCGATGAGGCCGGTGCACGGACCAAGGCGATGAACCCGATGGGCCGCGTCGGCACCATGGAGGAATTGCAGAACCTCGCGGTGTTCCTGATCTCCGGCGGCTGCGACTGGATCACCGGCGAGACCATCGCCATGGACGGCGCGCAGGCGCTCGCGATGGGCGGCAATTTCTACCAGCTGCGCGACTGGAGCGACGACGACTGGAAAGCCGCGCGCGAGAGCATCATGGCGCAGAACGAGAAGGACCGGGCGAAGCGGGGGTAGATGTGCGAAAGCTTGTAAGTGGCTGACACTTTCGCCCCACCCGCAATTGTCGTCCCTGCGAAAGCAGGGACCCATAACCACAGGGAAGAGTTGTAGTGCGAGACAGGCAACTGCGAGTCTTCGCAAAACCACTCCCTGTGGTTATCGCGACGAGCGCAAGCGCTCGCGCGGAGGTCCCGGATCGGCGCGCGCTAAGGCGCGCTTGTCCGGGACGACAGTGCGGCCCATCTTGTCTTCGCCCGCGGATGACGCCACACTCGGCGGCATAAAAAACAAAACGCCACGGGAGAAACATGTCCACACAGCCATTGGCGAACCTCGCCGACATGGTGCGCGAGCGCGCGACGAGCCGCGGCGATGCCATCGCCTATGAGTTCGAAGGCCGTATCACCAGCTTTGCCGAGTTCGACATCAAGACCAACAAGGTCGCCAACGCGCTTCTCGCGATGGGCGTGAAGAAGGGTGACCGCATCGCCTATCTCGGCAAGAACAGCGATCTCTATTTCGAGCTTCTAATGGGCGCGATGAAGGCGGGCGTCGTGATGGCGCCGGTGAACTGGCGGCTCGCCGGGCCCGAGGTCGCCTTCATCGTCGCCGATTGCAAGGCGCCGGTGCTGTTCGTAGGACCCGAGTTCATCACACTGGTCTCGCAGATCAGGGACCAGATACCAGGCGTGCGCACGGTCATCACGACCGAAGGCGGCTCGCCGGAATGGCAGGATTTTACAGCCTGGCGGGATGCGCAGAGCGGCACCGATCGGAAGGTGCCGATCGACACCAAGGACATCGCGATCCAGCTCTACACCTCGGGCACCACGGGCAAGCCGAAGGGCGCGATGCTGAGCCACGCGAACTTCCTCAACCTCGTGCAAACTGGCAATGCCGAGGACAAGCCGGAGTGGAACCGGTGGTCGACCGACGATGTCTCGCTGGTCGCGATGCCTATCTTCCATATCGGCGGGTCGGGCTGGGGCGTGATGGGCCTCTATCACGGCGCGCGCGGCGTCATCGCGCGCGAGTTCGATCCGACCAAGGTGCTGGATTTCTTCGAGCAGTCCGGCATCACAAAGCTGTTCATGGTGCCCGCGGCGATGCAGTTCGTGGTGCGGCAGCCGCGCGCGAGGATGGTCGATTTCTCCAGGCTGAAATACATGCTGTACGGCGCCTCCCCGATTCCGGCGGCGCTGCTGAAGGAATGCATCGAGGTCTTCAAATGCGGCTTCGTGCAGATGTACGGCATGACGGAGACCACCGGCACCATCGTCGCGCTGCCGCCGGAG
This sequence comes from Bradyrhizobium genosp. SA-4 str. CB756, assembly GCF_000473125.1. Taxonomy (NCBI): domain Bacteria; kingdom Pseudomonadati; phylum Pseudomonadota; class Alphaproteobacteria; order Hyphomicrobiales; family Nitrobacteraceae; genus Bradyrhizobium; species Bradyrhizobium genosp. SA-4. The sequence continues at coordinate 4,923,596 of NZ_KI421499.1, forward strand.
GATCACGTCGAGGGGCTTGAGCGGATGCGCTCGGCCGGCAAGGCGCTGCCGGGCATCGAGATCGCGATACTTGATGCGAACGGCAGGCCACTGCCGCCGCGTGAGGTCGGCGAGATCGCGACGCGCTCGGGCTCTAACATGGCCGGCTACTGGAATCTGCCGGAGGCGACCGCCGCGACGCTGCGAGGCGACGGCTGGCTGCGCACGGGTGATGCCGGCTACCTGGACGAGGACGGCTACCTCTACATCCACGACCGCATCAAGGACATGATCATCTCCGGCGGCGAGAACATCTACCCCGCCGAGGTCGAGAGCGCGCTGTGCGATCACCCTGATGTCGCGGAAGCTGCCGTGATCGGCGTGCCCGACGATAAATGGGGCGAGGCAGTGAAAGCCGTCGTGGTGATGAAGCCGGGCAAGCAGGCGAGCGCCACCGACATCATCAACTTCACCCGCGAGCGCATCGCCGGCTACAAGACGCCGAAGAGCGTGGAGTTCTTGCCGGCCCTGCCGCGCAATCCGTCAGGCAAGATTTTGCGCAGACAGTTGCGCGAGCCGTATTGGGCGGGGAAGGATCGACGGGTGAATTGATCCCCGCTGTCGTCCCGGGGCGCGCGCAGCGCGAACCCGGGACCCATAACCACAGGATCGGGTTTTGCGAAGACTCGGAGTTACCATCTCGCCTCAAACTTCTCGCTGGGGTTATGGGTCGCCGCGTTCGCGGGGACGACTCGGGAGAGATATGTGCGCAATCCCGTAGGGTGGGCAAAGGCGCAACGCGCCGTGCCCACCATCTCGTTCCGTATTCGAGGGATCGTGGGCACACTTCGCTTTGCCCACCCTACGGCACCGGTGCAAGTCTCAGTGCTTGTTCGGCCCCATATAGCCGAACAAGAACCCCGCCACTTTCCGCATCTGGATCTCCTCGCTGCCTTCGGTGATCCGGTAACGACGGTGGTGGCGGTAGATGTGCTCGAACGGCTTGTGGCGTGAATAGCCCATGCCGCCATGGACCTGCATGGCGCGGTCGGCGGATTCGCAGCAGAGGCGGTTTGCCCAGTAGTTGCACATCGAGACGCGGTCGGAGAGCGTGCGCTCGACTTGCTCCTCGGTGAGCTGGTCCATCTCCCAGGCGGTCTTGCGGATCAAGAGGCGCAGCATCTCGGCTTGCGTGGCGAGCTCGACCAGCGGAAACTGGATCGCCTGGTTCTCGGCGAGCGCCCGGCCGAACGGCTTTCGCTCGCGCGCGTATTTGACGCTCTCGTTGATGCAGTAGACGGCGGCACCGAGCGAGCTCGCCGCCTGGCGGATGCGGTTCTGGTGGACAAAACATTGCGCCAGCGACAGGCCGCGGCCAACCTCGCCGAACTGCGCATCCTCCGGCACGAACACGTCGGTGAAACTGACGCGCGGATGGTCGGTCGGCATATTGAAGGTCCACATGTACTCTTCGACCTTCACGCCGGGGCTCTTGGCCGGCATGAGAAAGCAGGTGATGCCGCGGGCATCGCCGTCATTGCCCGACGTGCGTGCAAACAGCGCGCAATGCGTGGCGACGTGCATGCCTGTGGTCCACATCTTCTCGCCGTTGATGATCCAGCCCTTGACGTTGTCGCGGGTCGCCGGCACCGCGCGTGTCTCCATGTGGGTGGCATCCGAGCCGTGATGCGGCTCGGTCAGGCCAAAGGTGATGCGGTACTTGCCCTTGATCGACCCGTCGATCATCGCCTTCTGATCGTCGCGACCGTAGCGGTCGAGCATGGTGACGACGGGGAAGTTGCCGACGATGGAGTGCTCGTTCTGGAGATCGTTGTGCAGGCCGAGGCCCTTGGCGGCAAAATGCTCGCGGATCACGGCCATCCAGAGGTTGGAGCCGTCCTTGCCGCCATATTGCTTCGGCACCGGAAAACGCAGATGGCCGGCGGCGTCGGCGAGATCCTTGGCCTTGCGCAGCAACGCTTCCCATTCATGGCGCGGCAGACCGCCATTCTCGAAATCGGTGCGCGCCCATTCGCGGCGATGATCGAAGAAGCGGATGTTGTCGTCGGCCTCCTCCAGCGGCTTGATCTCACGTTCGATGAAACGGTCGAGCTCTCCGAGATAGGCGACGAGATCGGCAGGCAATGAGAAATCCACAGGTTCTCTCCCGGATTGATTTTATCGTTTTGTGTTAAGGCGCTAGGCGCGATCTTGCTTCGCACGATTAAGGTGAGAAGAGCGGGCTCAAGTCAAGCAAGCAGAAATCAAGCAAGGCGAGACGTGCCAGATGCGCAAGGCGTGCCCGCGCAATTCGATGGTGCTCTGGCGCCAACGCGCGGTAGTATGACGCCAATATTCATTTCAGAAGAAAATGCGGGAGCGCGCGATGGAGCTGAAATTTTCGAAAGTGGAACGCAAGGGGCCGATCACGATCATCACGCTGTCGCGGCCGGAGGTCTACAATGCGCTGCATACCGATGCGCATTTCGAGCTGCAGAAGGTCTTCGACGATTTCTCCGCCGATCCCGATCAGTGGGTCGCGATCGTCACAGGCGCCGGTGACAAGGCGTTCTGCGCCGGCAACGATCTGAAGTGGCAGGCGGCCGGCGGAAAGCGCGGCTGGGACAAGGGCGGCTTCGCCGGCCTCACCTCGCGGTTCGATTGCGACAAGCCGATCATCGCGGCGGTCAACGGCGTCGCCATGGGCGGCGGCTTCGAGATCGCGCTCGCCTGCGACCTCATCATCGCCGCGGAGAATGCGACCTTCGCCCTGCCCGAGCCGCGCGTCGGCCTTGCCGCGCTCGCCGGCGGCCTGCACCGGCTGCCGCGCCAGATCGGCCTGAAGCGCGCCATGGGCATGATCCTCACCGCCCGCCATGTCAGCGCCAAGGAAGGCCATGAGCTCGGCTTCGTCAACGAGGTGGTGCCGCAGGGCGAAGCACTCACCGCCGCGCTGCGCTGGGCGGAGATGATCACCAAGAATTCGCCGATGTCGATCCGCGCCTCGAAGCAGGCCATCCAGCGCGGGCTCGGCGTGTCGCTGGAACAGGCGATCGCGGAGCAGCGCGACTATCCGGCCGTGCAGGCGATGGCGGCCTCGCAGGATTACATCGAGGGCCCGAAGGCGTTCTCGGAGAAGCGGCCGCCGAAATGGATGGGGAAGTGACCGCGCTTTTGCGCGGTCATTCCGGGGCGCGCCCACTTGGCGCGAACCCAGGATCGATCGAGCGTCAGTGAAAATGGATGAATGGATTCCGGGCTCGTCGCTACGCGACGCCCCGGAATGACGGAGGATAGAGTGCGTAGGATGGGTAGAACGCAGCGAAACCCATCGATGACAGCGCAAGGTGCGAGATGATGGGTTTCGCTGCGTTCTACCCATCCTACGGATTGCGGCCAAGCTCCCGCTTGTAGGACGCGTAATTCGGCTGATCGACGGCGAGCTTGTCCATCGTGGTCGCCCACAGGTGCTCGGCTAGCCCCGGCGTGGCGAGATCGACCTCGCCCTTTGCAATACGCTCGGCGAGTACGCGGTTGAGCTCCGTGACGGAGCCATCCATGCCGAGCAGCGCGCGCAGCCGCTCCGCCTCCGCAGCATCGCTCCCCTCTTCCCGCGTCAGTTGCCGCGTGACGAGATCGAGGATGTTGATGGCGACGCGCAGCTTGAAGGCCTGGTGGCCGGAGATCAGCGGCGTGATGTCGCTCCGGAGGAAATCGGCGACCGCCTTGGTCAGCTCGATCGGCGTCGGTTCATCCTGCATCTCTCAGCTCCCGCGCGGCGCCAGCAGCCGCAACAGATCGATCTCGGTCTCGGAGGCGCGGCGGCCGATCATGGCGCGCTCCATGGAATGGTCCGGCCCCTCGCGGAACCGTTGCATCATGCCGCCGCACATGATGCCCCAGCGCAGCGTCCCCATCACTTCCCAGAATTTGACGCGCGCCGCATCGACCTTGCGGCCGGCGGCCTCATAGCCCGCGAACAGCTCCTCGCGCGAACCAAAGCCGCCGACGGGCTTGTCGATCTCACCGAACCGCCAGGAATTGACGCAGACCCAGCCGAGATCCTCCATGGGATCGCCGAGATGGGCGAGCTCCCAGTCCAGCACCGCGCGGACACCATCAGATCCGATGATGAGATTGCCGTTGCGGAAATCGCCATGCACCAGCGTGGTCTCGACTGACGGCCCAGGATCGTGGTCGCGCAGCCAGCGCAGCGCCAGCTCGAATACGGGCTTTGGCCAGTTCAGACTGCGATAGTCGCGCTCGAACTCGGAGATCTCCTGGGTCGCGCCGCGGCTGCGCAGCTCAGGCAATTTATCCTGCGGCAACCGATGGAGGCCGGCGAGCACGCCGCCGATCTGCCGCGCGAGCAGCGGCCGCGCCGCTGCGAACTCATCATCGCGAAGGATCTTGCGCGCGATGGTCTCGCCCTCGACGCGCTGCATGATGAAGCCGGTGCCGAGGTCTTCGTCCGGCGTCAGCACATGCATCACGCGCGGCGACGGCACGCCGGCCTCGTAAGCGAGCTGCATCAACTGCGCCTCAGCCGCGAGACCCGCCGCACGCGTGGGAGCCGCGCCATAACCTTTCGGCGAGCGGCGCAGGATCGCACCGATCGGCCCGTCAGGATGCGTGATGTCGAAGCGCCAGGTCTCCTGACTGGCGCCGCCCGACAGTTTTGCCGCGCCGGTGACGCCGGTCGCGCCCTTACACCAGCGCGCGACGCTGCGCGAAAGCTCCGCCTCGATCATTTGCCTTTGAACTGCGCGGGGCGCTTCTCCAGGAACGCGCCGACGCCCTCACGGAAATCCTGGGTGTCGCCGGCACGCAGCTGGCACTGGAATTCGAGATTGAGCTGGTCCTCGAAGGAATTTTCCGGGCTGTCCCAGTAGAGCTTGCGGATCAGCGACAGCGCCACTGTCGGCCCGCTGGCGAGATCGCGCGCGAGCTTCATCGCCTCCTCCATCAGCACGCCGTCGTCATAAACGCGATTGACGAGGCCCCATTCCAGCGCCTTCTCGGCCGGCAGCCGCTCGCCCATCAGCGACAATTCGATCGAGCGCGCCCGGCCGACGAGGCGCGGCAGCAGCCAGGTCGAGCCGCAATCCGGCACCAGGCCGATGCGGCGGAACGCTTGCAGGAAATACGACGAGCGCGCGCAAAGGATCATGTCGCCGAGCAGAGCGAAGCTCATGCCGGCGCCCGCCGCCGGCCCGTTGACCGCGGTGACGATCGGACAGTGCAGATTGCGGATGCGGCGGAGGAAGGGATGAAAGCCGGTCTCCAGCGTCAGGCCGGCCTTGGTCTTCTTCGACTGGTTGTTGCGCCCTTGCAGATTAGCACCCGTGCAGAACGCCCGCCCCGCGCCGGTTAGCACGACGCAGCGCACATCGTCCTTCTTCTCCTCGATCGCGTCGAGCGCCTCGGCAAGGCCGCCCAGCATGTCCACGGAGACCGCGTTCATCACCTCCTGATGGTCGAGCCGGAGGATCGCAACCGAGCCATCGAAATCGAGCGTGACGTGTTTGAACTGCATGGTTTCCTCGTCAGTTGCGGACCGCGCCAGTTTCGCAGACCGGAATTTAGTTTTGCCGGGGCGCATATTTGATTTTTGTCGCGGCCTTGTCCATGGTGATCACAGCATAGCAAGCAATCTTGTGCGCAGCGGCTGATGCGCCTCATATCAAGAACAGGAAACGCGCCATGAACATTTTCGACCTCACCGGACGCGTCGCCGTGATCACCGGCGGCAATGGCGGCATCGGGCTCGGCATCGCGCAGGCCCTCGCCGGCCAGGGCTGTAACGTCTCGATCTGGGGCCGCAATGCTGACAAGAACAAGGCCGCTGCCGCGAGCATGGCGGGGCTATCAGGCAAGGTCGATAGCCGCGTCTGCGACGTCACCGATCCCGCCTCGGTCAACGCCGCGATGAAGGCAACGCTCGACACGTTTGGCCGGGTCGACGGCTGCTTCGCCAATGCCGGCATCGGCGGCGGCGGCCGCAGGTCTTTCATCGAGCGCACCGAGGACGAATGGCGCACGATGTTCGCGACCAATCTCGACGGCGTGTTCCACGCGTTCCAGGCCGCCGCAAAGCACATGACCGACCGCGCCAATGCCGGCGATCCGTTCGGCCGGCTGGTTGCCACCTCGAGCCTCGCCTCGATCTTCGGCACCGCGCGCAACGAACATTATGCCGCGACCAAAGCCGCCATCAACGCATTGGTGCGCGCGCTCGGTGTCGAGCTCGCCCGCCACGGCGTCACCGCGAATGCGATCCTGCCCGGATGGATCAAGAGCGACATGACATCAGGTCTCATGGCCAACGAAAAATTCGTCGCCAATGTGATGCCGCGGATTCCGGTAAGGCGCTTCGGCGAGGCCTCCGATTTCGGCGGCATCGCCGTGTATCTGATGAGCAAGGCGTCGTCGTATCACACTGCGGACACGTTCGTGATCGACGGCGGCTATACCGCGTTTTGAGATTTCGTAGGGTGGGCAAAGGCGCGCCTGCGCCGTGCCCACCAGAAGCATTTTTCATTGTCGTGGTGGGCACGCTGCGCTTTGCCCACCCTACGGTTTTCCGAGTTTGTAAGCGCAGAGGGGAACAGGGCAAATGTTTTCACACGTGATGATCGGCACCAACGATCTGGACAAAGCCAAGGCGTTCTACGACAGCCTACTGAGCACACTCGAGGTGCGGCCGGCCAGGGTCGACGGGCACCGCATCTTCTACATCACCAAGACCGGCGTGTTCTCGGTGACGAAGCCGATCAACGGCGAGCCGGCGACCTGCGCGAACGGCGGCACCATCGGCTTTGCCGCCAACTCGCCTGAGCAGGTCGACAAGTGGCACGCCGCCGGCGTCGCGGCCGGCGGAACGCCGATCGAGAATCCGCCCGGCATCCGCGAGGGCGCGGGGAACAAGCTCTATATCGCCTATTTGCGCGATCTCGACGGCAACAAGATCTGCGCGATGCACCGGATGCCGAATTGATTTAGCGGCAACCACTGTTGTCATGCCCCGGCTTGACCGGGGCATCCAGTACGCCACGGCTTCTCTGTGAATCACCGCTGTCTCTGGAATACTGGATCGCCCGAACAAGTCGGGCGATGACAGCGGAGAGTGACGCACGCGCCCGCCGTCTCTCGCCCGCCTCCCATTCAAACAACATTTCAAACGCCCTCGCGAAATTCCATCACATGGCATGGCTCGCGTGAGAAAATACGCGCTCGCACTTTGGCGTCGCTGCGACTATTGTTGCGGCCAACACGATCTCAGCGCCTTCGGGAGGAACAATGACAAAGCACGCCTACATTCCCCGCACCACCAACTACACCCTCAATCCCGGCGACGAGCTGAACGACCTTCGCATGTCGGACCAGGTCCGGCCGCTCTATGATCACGTCAAGAAATTCATCCGCGACACCGTCGAGCCGATGTCGATCGAGTTCGCCAAGGCCGGCGAAGGCAAGGAGGATCGCTGGAGCTTCACGCCGAAGCAGCTCGAGGTGCTGGAGAAGGCCAAGAACAAGGCCAAGCAGGAAGGCCTCTGGAATTTCTTCCTGCCCGATGACGAGACCGGCCAAGGCCTAAAGAATCTCGACTACGCCTATATCGCCGCCGAGCTCGGCAAGAGCCCGCTGGCCTCCGAAACCATGAACTGCTCGGCGCCCGACACCGGCAACATGGAGGTGCTGGAGCGCGTCGGCACCAAGGAGCAGAAGGAGAAGTGGCTCAAGCCCCTGCTCAACGGCGAGATCCGCTCGGCCTACGTCATGACCGAGCCGAACGTCGCCTCCTCCGACGCCAAGAACATCTCGACCACCGCAAAGCTCGTCGGCGACGAATGGGTCATCAACGGTGAGAAGTATTACATCTCGGGCCTTGGCGATCCCCGCTGCAAGATCCTCATCGTGATGGTGAAGACCAATCCGGATGCGGCGCCGAGCAAGCAGCAGTCGCAGATCCTGGTGCCGCGCGACACGCCCGGCGTCGAGGTGCTCGGGCCGATGTACGTGTTCGGCCAGGACCATGCGCCGCGCGGCCACATGCACATGCGCTTCAACAATGTGCGCGTGCCGAAGGAGAACATGCTGCTCGGCGAAGGCCGCGGCTTCGAGATCTCGCAGCTCCGCCTCGGACCGGGCCGCATCCATCACTGCATGCGCACCATCGGCAAGGCCGAGAAGGCGCTCGACCTGATGGTGCAGCGTGGCCTCACCCGCGAAGCCTTCGGCAAGAAGATCGCCCATCTCGGCGGCAACATGCAGATCATCGCGCAGGCCCGCTGCGAGATCGAGGCGATGCGGCTGATGGTGCTGAAGGCGGCGAAGGCGATGGACGTGCTCGGCAACAAGGAAGCCCGCGTCTGGGTCTCCATGGTCAAGGCCATGGTGCCCGAGCGCGCCTGCAAGATCATCGACCAGGCCATCCAGATGCACGGCGCCACCGGCATCTCGCACTGGACCCCGCTCGCGGAGATGTATCAGGACGTGCGCCATCTGCGCTTCGCCGACGGTCCGGACGAGGTGCACTGGATGGTGGTCGGCCGGCACGAGCTGAGCATGGCGTGAAGACTCCCTCCTCCCCCTCTCCCCGTTCTTACGGGGCCGCGACGAGCTTCGCTCGCGCTGAGAGGGTTGGGGTGAGGGGCCCCTTCCCACACGTGAGATCGTCGAGGGACCTGTACCCCCTCACCCGAATTCGATCTTCGATCGAATTCGACCTCTCCCCGCAGGCGGGGAGAGGTGAAGAACGCAAGCCCCTCCAGGAGCCACCATGGACTACGCCGCCAGCGAGCTGACGCCCCGCGAGCGCTACAAGGTGCTGACGTCCTTCATCCTGCCGCGGCCGATCGCGTGGGTGACGTCAATCGGGCCGACCGACGTCGTCAATGCCGCGCCGTTCAGCTTCTTCAACGCCTTCTGCGAGGATCCGCCGCTCTGCATGTTCGCGGCGAACCGCAAGCCGAATGGCGAGGACAAGGATACCTTCCTCAACATCCAGCGCACCGGCGAGTTCGTGGTCAACATCGCCGACGAACCGCTGGCGCGGGCCATGCACGAGAGCAGCGGCGATTTTCCGCCCGAGATCGGCGAACCCGATTATCTCGGCTTGAGGCTCGCACCATCGTCGAAGATCGCCGTGCCGCGGCTCGCCGACGCGCCCTGGGCGATGGAGTGCAAGCTCTGGAAGCTGATCGACGTCAACGACGATCGCCGCCTGATCATGGGCGAAGGCATCCACTTCCACATCCGCGACGAGCTGTGGGACGACACGGCGATGCGGGTGCACATGGACCGCTATCACCCGATCGGCCGCATGTTCGCCGACCGCTACTGCCGCACGGACGACCGCGTGGTGTTTCCGGCGGCGGAGGGGGTGAAGGGGAAGTAGCGCCGCGGCGGAGGTACGCTCCCTCGCCCCGTTCTTATGGCGCCGCGACAAGCTTCGCTCGCGCTGAGAGGGTTGGGGTGAAGGGCTTCTCTCCCCACGCGAGATGCTCGAGAGAGCTGTACCCCCTCACCCGGATCGCAAGAGCGATCCGACCTCTCCCCGCAAGCGGGGAGAGGTGAAGAAAGGCACCTACGTCGCCGGCTCGATCTTGTCCTGAGTCTTCGTCTCGAAATCGCTGGCGTCGTGCCGCTCGTGGAGCTGGCTCGAGGGATCGCCGGAGACACGGTTGACCATGCGGCCGCGCTTCACCGCGGGGCGCTGCGCGATCTGGTCGGTCCAGCGCTGCACGTTCTTGTAGTCCTGCACCGACAAAAATTCGCCGGCGCCGTAGACCAGCCCCTTGGCGAGCGCGCCGTACCACGGCCACACCGCCATGTCGGCAATCGTGTACTCCTTCCCCGCGAGGTACTCGTTGTCGGCGAGGCGACGGTCGAGCACGTCGAGCTGCCGCTTCACCTCCATCGCGAAGCGGTCGATGGCGTATTCGATCTTGAACGGTGCGTAGGCATAGAAATGGCCAAAGCCGCCGCCGAGATAGGGCGCGCTGCCCATCTGCCAGAACAGCCAGGACATGGTGTCAGTGCGGGCCTTGATCTCCTTCGGAAGGAAGGCGCCGCCGAATTTCTCGGCGAGGTAGAACAGGATCGAGCCGGATTCGAACACGCGGATCGGCTCCGGACCCGAGCGGTCCATCAGCGCCGGGATTTTCGAGTTCGGATTGATGTCGACAAAGCCGCTGCCGAACTGGTCGCCGTTGCCGATCCTGATCAGCCAGGCGTCGTATTCGGCGCCCTTGTGGCCGAGCGCCAGCAGCTCCTCCAGCATCACCGTGACCTTCACCCCGTTCGGGGTCGCCAGCGAATAGAGCTGGAGGGGATGCTTGCCGATGGGCAGCTCCTTGTCGTGGGTGGGGCCGGCAATGGGCCGGTTGATGCTGGCGAACTGCCCGCCATTCTCCTTGTTCCAGGTCCAGACTTTGGGCGGCACGTAGGCGGGGGCGTCGGTCATGCGGGGGCTCCGGCAAAAAGATGCGCGTGCATTAATTAGACCGCGGATGGCCGATAGCAAGGCCTCCGAAATGCATTGCCCGGCGGGGCAACTCTACGTTTCGTCATGGCAGGCGCCCTCCCCACGGTCATTCCGAGGCGCCCGCGGGGCGAGCCCCGGAATGACAGCCTCTATGACGCTGCCGCCTGCGGCCGCAGTTCCGCCTCCATCACAAAACCCTCATATCCCTTCGCTGCGACCTCGTCGCAGATGCGGCGGTAGACGCCGACGCCGCCGATATAGGGCATGAAGATGCGCGGCTTGCCCGGGATGTTCGCCCCCATGTACCAGGAATTGGCCTGCGGATAGAGCGTGCCATGGGCGACCTCGTTGACATGGGCGACCCATTTGTCCTCGGCGCCGCTATCCGCCTCCATCGTCGCAAGGTCCTGCCCGCGCATGTGGACGAGGCAATCCGCGATCCAGTCGACGTGCTGCTCGATCGACACGATCATGTTCGAGAGCACAGACGGGCTGCCGGGACCGGTTACGATGAAGAGGTTGGGAAAACCCGCGCTCATCAGGCCGAGATAGGTTTTGGGACCCTCCGCCCATTTCTGGTTCAGCGTCTGCCCGCCACGGCCGTGGATGTCGATCTTCGCGACCGATCCGGTCATGGCGTCGAAGCCGGTCGCCATGACCAGCGCATCGACCTCGTGATCCCGTCCTGCGACACGGACCGCGTTCGCGGTGATCTCCTCAATCGGGTTGGTCTTGATGTCGACCAGCGAGACGTTCGGCCGGTTGAAGGTCTTGAAGTAATCCGTATCGATGCAGATCCGCTTGGTGCCTATCGGATGGCTGCTCGGCTGCAGCAGCCTTGCGGTCTCAGGGTCCTTCACGATCTCCGCGATCTTGCCGCGGACGTAGTTGGCGGCGGTGTCGTTCGCGGCCCGATCGAGACCGAGATTGTTGTAGACGTACATGAAGGTGAGCCCGCCATGATCCCACCGCGCCTTGTATTTGGCGCGCCTGACGTCCTCGGCATCGTCGAGCGCGCCGCGGTCGGGCTGCTCGGCATAGATGCCGTTGCGAGCGACCTCGCGGGCGAAGCGGCGGATCTCCGGATAGTTCTTGCGGAACGCATCGCGCTCCTCGTCGGTGAGCGCGGCGTTGCGGGCGGGAATCGAGAAGTTCGCGGTGCGCTGAAACACGGTGAGATGTTTCGCCTGTTCGGCAATGATGGGCGCCGACTGGATGCCTGACGATCCCGTGCCGATGAGACCGACGCGCAGGCCGGTGAAGTCGACGTCTTCATGCGGCCAGTTGCCGGTGTGATAGACGGGCCCCCTGAAGTTTTCGATGCCCTTGATGTCGGGCCTGCGCGCGTTCGAGAGACAGCCGGTGGCGAGCACGACGAACTGCGCCTGAACGATCCTGCCGTCGGAAGTCGTAACCGACCAGCTGTTCGCACGCTCATCGAACACGGCGCGCTCGACGCGGGTGTTGAACTGGATGTCGCGGCGAAGGTCAAAACGGTCGGCGACGTGATTGGCGTATTTCAGGATCTCCGGTTGCGGCGCGTAGCGCTCGCTCCAGTCCCATTCCTGCTGGAGCTCTTCGGAGAAGGAGTAAGAATACTGCATGCTCTCGACGTCGCAACGCGCGCCGGGATAGCGATTCCAGTACCAGGTGCCGCCGACGCCGCCGCCCTGCTCGAAGACGCGTGCCGAGAAGCCGAGCCCGCGCAACCGGTGCAGCATGTATAGGCCGGCAAAGCCTGCACCGACGACGACCACGTCGTAGGCTTCCGCACCCTGAGCCGGATTCGCTTGCGCTGACGACATCTCTTGGCGCTCCCTGATTTGTTTTCTGTTGCTGCGAGCCAGCATTCTCTCAAGGAGACGAAAGCGCAAGGGGCAAATCGGACGGCGCTGGTCCGCTTATTTTGTAGAGCGGAATGGTGCGTCCACTGCGCGGCGCCTGCACGCAAGATGCGGGGTCGAATCCGGCATGGCATCGCAGGCGACGATGGGCTAGCGTCGCGCAATCTCGCACGCAAAGCGACAACAGCAACGAAGGCGGCTGCCGGGAGAGAGCCATGAAATCGCCGATCTGCGACATGCTGGGCATCGAGTTCCCGCTACTCGCCTTCAGCCATTGCCGCGATGTCGTTGCCGCTGTCAGCCGCGCCGGCGGCTTCGGCGTGTTGGGTGCCACCGCGCACACGCCCGATACGCTCGAACGCGAGCTGAAATGGATCGACGACCACGTCGACGGCAAGCCCTATGGCATCGACGTGCTGATCCCCGAAAACATCTCGACCGCCGGCGAGAAGGACGTCACCTGGAAGAGCCTGGAAGCTCGCGTGCCGCAGGAGCACCGTGCCTACACGCGCGACCTGCTGAAGAAATACGATATCGAGCTGACCACCACTGATGTCGCCGACAACCGGCCGCAGCCGTTCGACGCCAAGACGGCGCTGGAGCTGCTCGAAGTCTCCTTCAATCATCCGATCCGCCTGATCGCGAATGCGCTGGGCGTGCCGCCGAAGGCGATGATCGAGATGGGCAAGACGCACGGCGTCCCTGTGGCCGCGCTCGTCGGCGCCAAGGAGCACGCGCTGCGCCAGGTCGCGGCCGGTGTCGACATCCTCGTGGTGCAGGGCACCGAGGCCGGCGGCCATTGCGGCGAAGTCTCGACCATGGTGCTGGTGCCCGAGGTGATCAAGGCGATCAAGAAAATCCGCGACGTACCAGTGCTGGCGGCCGGCGGCATCATGACGGGGCGGCAGATGGCCGCCTGCATGGCGATGGGCGCCGCGGGCGCATGGACCGGCTCGGTGTGGCTCGCGACCGTCGAAGCCGAGACCAGCGAGATCTTTCGCGAGAAGATGATCGCTGCGTCCTCGCGCGATGCGATCCGCTCGAAGGGCCGCACCGGCAAGCCGGCGCGCCAGCTCCGCTCGGTCTGGACCGATGCCTGGGACCGCGCGCCGGAAAGCCCGGGCGCGCTGCCGATGCCGCTGCAAAGCATCATCAGCCGCGATGCATTCAATTCGATCGATCGCGCGGCCGCAAGCGGCAATGCGAAGGCGCGTGATCTCGTCAGCTATTTCGTCGGCCAGGGCGTGGGACTGATCGACAGCGTGAAGTCGGCAGGCGCCGTGGTGCAGGAGTTCAAGGAAGATTTCGCCGAAGCCGTCGAGCACATGAATGCGCTGGTGGCGGAGTGATGGTGTGTGTGGCCAGAGCAGCGCCCGCGGCCCATCCTTCGAGGCTCGGCCGGCGGCGCAAATGCGCGGCCGACCTCGCACCTCAGGATGACGCTGTCCCCGTAGCCGTCACCCTGAGGTGCGAGCCGCGCGGTGCGTAGCGCCGCGCAGCGAGCCACGAAGGGCGACGGCGTGCCCAAGATCCGAAACGTAAAGCAAGAAGAAATGACCAATTCCCTTACTCCCGAAGAGCGCATCCCCGTCATCGTCGGCATCGGCGAGATCGTCGACCGCCCGAAAGAAATAACCGAAGGCCTCGAGCCGCTCGATCTCCTCGAACAGGCATTGCGACGCGCAGAAACTGATGCCGGCGCAAGGCTGCTCGGTGAGGTGCAGTCGCTCGACGTCGTCAATTTCTTGAGCTGGCGCTATCGCGATCCGGAAAAGCTGCTGGCGCAGCGCCTCGGCGTCTCGCCGGCGCATTGCTATTACGGCCCGGTCGGCGGCGAGAGCCCGATCCGTTACATCCACGAGGCGGCCAAGCGCATCGCGCGCGGCGAATGCACCGTGGCGGCGGTGTGCGGCGCGGAGGCGCAGTCGACCGCGACCAAGGCCGAGCGCGCGGGCGCAAAGCTACCATGGACGCCGTTTGCGCATGACGTCGAGGAGCCCAAGCGCGGCGCGGCGTTCCAGAAGCCGCTAGCGGTGAAGCTCGGCGTGTTCCGGCCCGTCACGGTCTATCCGTTCTATGAGGCCGCCTCCTCCGCGCATTGGGGCCAGACGCCGCGCGAGGCGATGGCGGAGTCAGGCACGCTGTGGTCGCGCTATTCGGAAGCGGCCGCGCAAAACCCCAATGCCTGGCTGAAGCGGCGCTATGCGCCTGAGGAGATCACGACGCCGACCGCGGACAACCGCCTGATCGCGTGGCCCTACAACAAGCTCATGGTGGCCAATCCCAGTGTCAACATGGGCGGTGCGCTGCTGCTCACCAGCCTTGCCAAGGCGCGCGCGGCAGGCGTCGCGGAAGACAAGCTGGTCTATCCGCTCGGCGGCGCCTCCGCGGAAGAACCGCGCGACTATCTCTTGCGCGACCAGTTTTACGAGAGCCATCCGCAGAATGCGGTGCTCAGGAGCGTGATGGACCTCGCCGGCGGCGACGGCAAGAAGTTCGACGCGATCGAGCTCTACAGCTGCTTCCCCTGCGTGCCCAAGATGGCGCGGCGGACGCTGGGTCTTTCCGACGACGTCCAGCCGACCGTGACCGGTGGCCTCACCTTCTTCGGCGCGCCGCTCAACACCTATATGACGCATGCCGCCTGCGCGATGGTGCGGCGGGTGCGCGATGGCGCCAGTCTCGGCCTGCTCTATGGCCAGGGTGGCTTCGTCACCAAGCACCACGCGCTGGTGGTGTCGAAGGCGCCGCCGCGCGAGGCGCTGGCGCAGGAGACGAGCGTGCAAGGCGAAGCCGATCGCAACAAGCGCGCGGTGCCGGAGTTCGTGACGGAGGCCTCAGGCAAGGGCAAGGTCGAGAGCTTTACGGTGCTCTACGGCCGTGGCGGCGAGGTCGAGCACGGCGTGGTGATGCTGCGGACGGAAGACGACCGACGCACCTTGGCGCGGATTCCGGCGGGCGATAGCGCGACGCTGACCCATCTGCTGAACATGGATCGCACGCCGGTGGGTTCGATTGGCGAAATCACGATAGCCGCGGATGGCGTGCCGGAGTGGCGGGTGGCGTAGGTCTTGTAGGGCGGGCAAAGGCGCTCTGCGCCGTGCCCACCATTCTTTCCGGATCACATAAGATGGTGGGCACGCTTCGCTTTGCCCACCCTACGAGACTGGCGTCCGGGGCACGAGACCGCCTCAGCTCTTCGGCTGCTGCTTCTCCGACGCCGTGGCCGGCTTGCCGCCGGCGCCCACGACCCGCACCGCATCGCCGTCGGAGAGGCCGTCCGGCGGAGCGGTGATGACGCGGTCATCAGGGGCAATGCCCGAGGCGAGCTCGATCTCGCGGCCGAGGTCGCGGGCGATGGTCACGGTTTTGAACAGCACCTTGTCGTCCGCGCCGACGGTCGCAACCCGCAATCCGCTGCCGTTGAAGATCAGGGCGCTGGCGGGGATGCTGAGCGGCGCAGTGTCGCGCTGCAGGTTCAGCTTCACGCTGGCATAGCCGCCGGGCATCAGTTCGCCGGAGGAGTTGTCGAGGCCGAGCTGCATGCGCGTGGTGCCCGAAGCAACATCAACCGCTTGGGATGAGGCTTCCACCGTCGCCTGGAAGGTCCGGTTCGGATACTCCGGCAGCGCGATGGTGGCCTTGGCGCCGATCTTGATCGCCGGCACGTAGTTCTGGGGCACGTTGACATAGACGCGCAGCTTGGTGATGTCGGACACCACGAACATCGCCGGACCCGAGCCGCCACCGGCATTGATCAGCGCGCCGACGTCGGTGTCGCGCGAGGTCACCACGCCGTCGAACGGCACCGTGATCTTCTTGTAGCCGGCGAGCGCTTCGAGCCGCTCGACATTGGCCTGGCCCGACTTGACCGCGGCGTTCTTGTTGGAGAGGTCGGCGGTACGCTCGTCGATCTCCTGCGCGGAGACGAAGTTGGAAGCGACCAACGTCTTGCGCCGGTTCAGCGTCGCCTCCGACAGCCTGGCGCTGGCCTGCTGGCTGGCGAGGTCGGCGCGGGCCTGGAGCAGTTGCTGGTCGAGGTCCGGCGCCTCGATCTCGGCGATCACCTGCCCTGCCTTGACGCGGGCGCCGATGTCGGCGCTCCAGCTCTTCAGATAACCTTGGACACGGGCAAAGATCGGAGCGCGGTAATAGGCCTCCAGCCGGCCTGGCAGATCGATGGTCGCATTGAGGGACTTGGCGTTGGGCAGGGTCACTGCAACGCTGGGGACGGCCTGGTCGTCGGTCCATTCCTTCAGCTTGGAGCCCTGCTCCTCGCGGGCCCGGATGCCGGTGCCGACGGCGAGGCCTGCCGCGATCAGCGCCACCACGCCGAAGATGCCCAGTTTCCGGTGCGACACCGGGGAGCGAGGTTCAGTGGGCGACATGCGGGGTCTCCGATGAGGCGGCGGCTTTGGCGCCTTGTTTCTTGTTTACCATACTGAACACCACGGGAACAAACATCAGCGTGGCGAAAGTTGCAAAGATCAGGCCGCCGATCACGGCGCGGCCAAGTGGCGCATTCTGCTCGCCGCCCTCGCCCAGGCCTAAGGCCATCGGCGCCATGCCGATGATCATGGCCAGCGCGGTCATCAGCACCGGGCGGAACCGGACGAAGCCTGCTTCGCGCGCGGCCGCGACGGGATCGCCGAGCTCCTCGTAGCGCTCGCGAGCAAAAGAGATCACCAGCACGCTGTTGGCGGTGGCAACGCCCATGCACATGATCGCGCCTGTGAGCGCCGGCACCGACAGCGTTGTCTCCGTCATGAACAGCATCCAGACGATGCCGGCGAGCGCGGCCGGCAGCGCGGTGATGATCACAAACGGATCGGACCAGGACTGGAAGTTCACGACGATCAGGAAGTAGATCAGCACGACGGCACCTAACAGGCCGAACAACAGGCCGGTGAAGGCGCTGTTCATGGTCTGCACCTGGCCTAGCAGCACCACGGACGAGCCCTTCGGCACGTCCTTGGCGGTGTCGGCGATCACCTTGCGGATGTCGGCGGCGACCGCGCCGAGATCGCGACCCGAGGTCGTCGCGAAGATCTGCACCATCGACTGGATGTCGTATTGCGACACCACCGCGCTCGAGGTCGAGCGCTTGATGTCGGCGATGCCGCCGAGGATCGGCGACTGCGAATTGCCTGCTGCCGTGATCGGCAGCGTCTGCAGCGCGCTGAGCGAGTCGATCTGATATTGCGGCGTCTGCATCACGATCGAATAGGACACGCCGTTGTCGGGGTTGAGGTAGTAGGTCGGCGCGACCTGCGAGGAGCCGGCGAGATTGACCACGAGGCTGTTGGTGACGTCGCGCTCGGTCAGGCCGACATATTGCGCGCGGGTGCGGTCGACGTCGATGTTGAAGGTCGGATTGTTCGGCGATTGCTGGATGCGCGCGTCGGCAACGCCCGGGATTTTGCGGACCTTGGCCAGCAGGTTGTTGGCATAGGCGAAGTTGGCGTTGATGTTGGCGCCGCGGATCTGCAGGTCGATCGGTGCCGGCGCGCCGAAATTCAGGATCTGGCTGACGATGTCGGCGGGCAGGAACGCAAAGCTGACGCCGGGGAACAGCCGCGGCAGCTGCTCGCGCAGAATCTTCACGTGCTCCTCGGTCGGCTTGTGGCCTTCCTTGAGCTTGATCTGGATGTCGCCGTCCTGCGGGCCGATCACGCCGGTGTTGTTGTAGGTCATGTTGATGCCGGAGATCGGCATGCCGATGTTGTCGGTCATGGTCTCGATCTCGCCAGGGATCAGCTTGCGCACCGCCTTCTGCACGTCGGCGAGCTGGTTGGCGGTCTCCTCGACGCGGGTGCCCACTTGCGTGCGAACATGCATCAGGATGTTGCCGGCATCGACGGCCGGGAAGAAGTTGCGGCCGAGGAACGGCACCAGCGCGAAGGAGGCCCCGACCACGCAGAGGAAGCCGATCACGAACACCGCGCGGTGCGCCAGCGCAAGGCCAAGGAAATCATGATAGCCGCCGCGAATGCGCTCGAACCGTTTCTCGAAACCACGCTGAAACCAGACGAACGGATTGCGCGATTTCGGCGGCTCGCCCTCATGATGGACATGCGCCTGCAGGAGGTAGTTCGCCATGGTCGGCACCAGCGTGCGCGACAGGATGAACGACCAGATCATCGCGAACATCACCGCTTCCGCCATCGGCACGAACAGGAAGCGCGCGACGCCGGTGAGGAAGAACATCGGCACGAACACGATGCAGATGCAGAGCAGCGAGACGAAGGCCGGCGTCACGATCTGGTTGGCGCCGTCGAGGATCGACTGCTCGACCGGCTTGCCCTGCTCCAGATGGTAGTTGATGTTCTCGATGGTCACGGTGGCGTCGTCGACGAGGATGCCGACCGCGAGCGCAAGGCCGCCGAGCGTCATGATGTTCAGCGTCTCGCCGATCGCCGACAGCATGATGATGGCGCCGAGAACGGAGAGTGGGATCGACACCGCGATGATGATGGTCGAGCGCCAGCTGCCGAGGAACAACAGGATCATGACGCTGGTGAGCAGCGCGGCGATCACGCCTTCGAAGGCGACGCCCTCGATCGCGCCGCGGACAAACACCGACTGGTCGCCGATGAAGCCGATCTTCAGCGCATCCGGCAGCTGATCCTTGACTTCGATCACCTTCTGCTTGATGCCGGCGATGATGTCGAGCGTCGAGGTCGCGCCCGCCTTCAGCACCATCATCAGCACGGAGCGGTTGCCGTCGACATGGACGATGTTGGTCTGCGGCGGATTGCCGTCGCGCACGGTCGCGACATCGCGGACATAGACCATCGCACCGTTGACGGTGCGGATCGGCAGATTGCCGAGCTCGTCGATCTTCAGCGGCGAGTTGTTGAGCTGGATGTTGTACTCGAACTGGCCGATCTTCTGGGTGCCGACCGGCGTGATCAGGTTCTGGGCTGCGAGCGCATTGGCGACGTCCTGGCCGGACAGGCCGCGGGCCTGGAGCGCGGTGGGATCGAGGTCGATCTGGACCTGGCGCTGCTTGCCGCCGAACGGATAGGGGATCGCCGCGCCCGGCACGGTGACCAGCGGCGTGCGGAGCTGGTTGATGCCGATGTCGGCAAGGTTCTGCTCGGTGAGGCCCTCGCCCGACAGCGCCACCTGGATGATCGGCACGGTCGAGGCGGAATAGTTCAGGATCAGGGGCGGCGTCGCGCCCGGCGGCATCTGCTTGAGCAGCGTCTGCGAGATCGCGGTGACTTGCGCGTTGGCGGTGCGGATGTCGACGTTCGGCTGGAAGAAGATCTTGATGATGCCGAAGCCGTTATAGGAGTTGGCGGTGATGTGCTCGATGTCGTTGACCGTCGTCGTCAGCGCGCGCTGGAACGGCGTCGTGATGCGGCCGGACATCTGGTCGGGCGGCAGGCCGGTGTACTGCCAGACCACACCGATCACGGGGATGCGGATATCAGGGAAGATGTCGGTCGGCGTCCGCAGCGCCGCCAGCGGCCCGATGATGAGCAGCAGGAGCGCGAGCACGACAAACGTGTAGGGTCGGCTCAGGGCAATACGGACCAGAGCAATCATTCTCAGGTAATTCCAAATCAGGGGACACGGGAACACGCCCCTACGGTTCCTAGCGCTGATTTACCTGAACACCGCCGAAATGGCTAACCACGGCGCGTTACGAGGCGGTCACTTCCCTGCTATCGCACAGCGAAATCGCATTCCAGATATGCAGCGCTCGCCCGGAAGAAGATCGAAACGGCTTACCCCGACGTAAAAAAGCGGCGCCCGCGGGCGCCGCTTCCACGATTTCCACGGCCTCGCGCCTCAGGCAGCGCGGACGTTGGTCAGGAATTTGCTGACCTCGGTCTTGAGCCGGCTCGAATCGTTGGACAGCATCTGCGCCGCCGACAGCACCTGCGAGGAGGCCGTGCCGGTCTCGGTGGCGCCGCGCTGCACGTCGGTAATGTTCGACGAAACCTGCTGGGTGCCCTGCGCCGCCTGCTGCACGTTGCGGGCGATCTCCTGGGTCGCGGCGCCCTGCTCTTCCACCGCAGCCGCGATCGCCGACGAAATCTCCGAGAGGCGCTCGATGGTCGAGGAGATCTCCTTGATCGCGCCGACCGAGTCGTTGGTCGCCGCCTGGATGCCGGAGATCTGCTGGCCGATCTCGCCGGTCGCCTTCGCGGTCTGCTCGGCCAGCGCCTTCACTTCGGACGCCACCACGGCGAAGCCGCGGCCGGCTTCACCCGCGCGCGCCGCCTCGATCGTGGCGTTGAGCGCCAGGAGGTTGGTCTGGCCGGCGATGGTGTTGATCAGCTCGACGACGTCGCCGATGCGGGACGCCGCCTTGGAGAGCTCGCTGACGCGCTCGGTGGTGGCGCGGGCCTGGCCGACGGCATCGCCCGCCATCCGCGCCGATTCCTGCACCTGACGGCTGATCTCGCCGACCGACGAGGCCATCTCCTCGGTCGCCGAAGCCACCGACTGCACGTTGGTCGAGGCTTCCTCCGAAGCTCCGGCAACCGTGGTCGCAAGCCGCTGGGAGCGGTCGGCAGTCGAGGTCAGCGTCGAAGCGGAGGCCTCTAGCTGGGTCGAGGCCGACGACACGGTCTGGACGATCTCGCCGATCATCGATTCGAATTCGCGGGTGATGTTATCGACGCGGCGGCCGCGCTCGATCTTGGCTTCGGCATCGGCCGCGGCAGCCTCGTCGGCGGCCTTCTTGGCGATCAGTGCCTCCTTGAAGATCTGGAGCACGTCGGCCATGGCGCCGATCTCGGTCTTCTCGCCGCGATGCGGGACCTCGGCGGAGAGGTCGCCCTTGCCCAGCGCCTGCATCGGCAGGGTGATCGAGTTGATGCCGCTGGAGACGTCTTGGACCAGATAGAAACCGACGCCGATGCCGACGATGACGGCAGCACCGAGGATGATCGAAAGCAGCATGAAGGCGGAGGCATAACTGTCGCCCGCGTCCTGCGCTGCCTGATCGCCGCCCTTGGTGTTCAGCTCGATATCCTTGGCCAGGATGGAGTCAGCCTCGAGCCCGATCTTGTTGACCGTCTTGGTGTTCAGCTCGTGCGCCTCGTGGGGGATCTTGCCGGCCTCCTGGCGCGACAGCGCCATGACTTCCTGGGTACCCTTCTTGTAGGCCTCCCAAGACCTGGACCACTGGTCGTAGAGCGCGCGCTCCTCCGGCGAGGTGATCAACGCCTCATATGTCTTGCGGAACTTGGTGTTGGACTCGACGACGGTCGCAAGCGTCTTCTCGGCCGCGAGCTTCTCTTCCAGCGTTTCCGACAACATGTGCTCACGGATCACGTTGCGGTAGGTGATCACGCCGGCACGCAGATCGCCCAGCACCCGTACGCTCGGCATCCAGCTCATGGTGATGTCGACCGTATTGGCGTTCATCGACCGCATCTTCATGACGGCGAGCAGGCCCATGCCGGCCATCGCGACCAGCAGGAACGCCACGACACTGATGATCTTGGCGCGGATGGAAATCTTGGCGAGCATAAGCGGTCTCTTTGCGTTGGCGCGGCGGCGCGTCCGGAAATGGTCATCAACCAAACGGTGCGGCGCCGATATCCAACAACAAGGCGACTGAGCAGTGGTTAACTACGACTCCGCACAAGTACGGAAACCGAAAGAAATGAACGAGGGGCTAAGAATGCTCTGCGCTCAGCGCATGAGCCTAAGCGCATCGGAGAAAAACTCCGCGCCGCCGAAATTTCCGGACTTCAACGCGAGCAGCATATCGCCGCCAGCACCGACCGCGCGCAGCACCGGAACGCCCGCGGCGATTTCCACTCCCACGAGAAACCCGGGAATTCTCAACCGGTCAACGACCGCGCCGGATGTCTCGCCACCGGCAACGACCAAGCGCCGGACACCTGATTTAACAAGGCTTTCGGCGATATCGGCCATCGCCTGCTCGATGGCATGGCCCGCCGCGTCGCGGCCGTGACGCGCTTGAAGCGCGGCGACCTGATCGGGTGTCGAGCTCGATGCGATCAGCACCGGACCTTCGGCCAATCGCGGCCTTGCCCAGTCCAGCGCACGCTGCGCCTCGCCCGCTTCCGTAAGAATACGGTCCGGATCGAGATGAAGCACGGGCATGACCTTTTCGGCATTCGCGATCTGCCGAAGCGTCGCCTGCGAGCAGCTTCCGGCAAGGCAGGCCGCCGGTCCGCCGACCGCGGCACCGGCCTCTGCGCTCGTCGCTGCCGATTTGACCTTGCCGGTCGACACCAGCGCCCGCGCCAGCCCAAGGCCGATGCCGGAGGCGCCGACCGACAGCCGATGTCCGGCGGCGACGAGGCCGATGGTCTCGAGGTCACGGTCGAACACGGCGTCGATGATCGCTGCCCCAATGCCCTTGCCCGCGAGCTCGGCCAGCCGCGCCCGCACGGCATCCGCGCCGCGCGTCACGGTGGCGAGATCGACGAGGCCGATTTGGGTCCGGCTCTGGCGCGCCAGCACGCGCACCAGGTTGGAATCGTGCATGGGGTTGAGCGGATGGTCCTTCAGCGGGCTCTCGTTCAGCGGCACCGCGCCGACGAAGAGGTTGCCCTGGTAGACGGTGCGGCCGGTCTCGGGAAAGGCCGGCGTCACCAGCACGACGCCCTCGCCGCCATCGGCGCGTAAGGCATCCATCACCGGGCCGATATTGCCGGCATCGGTGGAATCGAAGGTCGAGCAGATCTTGAACAGCACATGGCTCGCGCCGCGGCCCCGCAGCCATGCCTCCGCCGCACGCGAGCGCGATACGGCAAGGCCAGCCTCGATCGAGCGGCTCTTCAGCGACACCACGACGGCATCGACATCGGGGAGCGCGAGGTCGTCGGCGGGAATGCCGATGGTCTGGACGGTCCGCAGGCCCGCGCGCGTCAACGTGTTGGCGAGATCGGAGGCGCCGGTATAGTCGTCGGCGATGCAGCCAAGCGAAAGCGTCACGGCTTCACTCCAGCGTAAGGCTTGAACCAGGCGAGCCCATCCGTGGTCTTGCCGCGCGGATTGTATTCGCAGCCGACGAAGCCGGGATAGCCGAGCCGGTCGAGCTCCTCGAACAGGAACGGATAGTTCAGCTCCTCGCCGTCGGGCTCGTTGCGCGATGGGATGCTGGCGATCTGGATATGGCCGATGATCGGCATCATCTCGCGCAGTCGCATGGTGACGTCGCCATGAATGATCTGGCAGTGATAGATGTCGAACTGGAGCCTCAGGTTCGGAAGCCTCAACTCCTGGATCAGGTCGCGCGCGAAGCCGAAATCGTTGAGGAAATAGCCGGGCACGTTGCGGGAGTTGATCGGCTCCAGCACGATATCGATGCCGTGCGGGGCGAAGAACTCCGCGGCCCAGGCCACCGATTTGTAGAAGGCCTCGATCGCGACGCGCTCGCCGCGGTTGGCGATGCCGGCCATCAAATGCAGGCGCTTGACGCCGGTTGCCTTGGCGTAAGGCAGCGCCGTCTCGAGGCTCGCCTTGAGATCATTGAAGCGCGAAGGGAGCGCGGCAAAGCCCTTCTCGCCGGCATTCCAGTCGCCCGGCGGCAGGTTGAACAGCGCCTGGGTCAGGCCGTTGCGCTTGAGCCGCTCGCCGACCACCTCGGCCGGATGCTCGTAGGGAAACAGGAACTCGACGGCGGTGAAGCCCGCTTGCGCAGCGGCATCGAAGCGGTCGAGGAACGGCACCTCGGTGAACATCATCGAGAGGTTGGCGGCGAAACGGGGCATTGGAGATCCTCTTACTTGTCGCCGGGAAGCTTGACGCCGGTGACCTGCGCATACATGCGCGCCACCGAGGCGTCGTCGTCGCGGCCCATGCCGGCGGCTGCCGTCATCAGGAACATCTGAAGCGCGGCCGCGGAGACCGGCACCGGGAACCTGGCACTGCGCGCCATATCCTGGATGATGCCGAGGTCCTTCACGAAAATCTCGACGGCGCTGCGCGGCGTGTAATCGCCGTCGAGCACATGCGGCATGCGGTTCTCGAACATCCAGGAATTGCCGGCGGAGGCGGTGATCACCTCGTAGACCTTGCGGATGTCGAGGCCCTGCTTGGCCGCGAATGCCATCGCTTCCGACGCGGCGGCGATGTGCACGCCGGCGAGCAACTGGTTGATCATCTTGAAGGCGGCGCCCTGCCCTGCGGCATCGCCAAGCTCGTAGAGTTTTGCGGCCATGGCATCGAGTGCCGGCCGCGCCTTCGCGAAGGCCGCCGCACTGCCGGAGGCGAGGATCGTCAATTCGCCCTGCGCGGCGCGCTGCGCGCCGCCCGAGATCGGCGCGTCCAGATAGTGCCGGCCGGTCGCCTCGAGCTGCTTTGCGAGGCGCCGCGCCACGTCCGGATCCATGGTGGCGGAGGAAATGAAGACGCCGTCCTTTGGCAGGGTCTCGGCGACGCCGTCCTTGCCGAACAGGATCGCTTCGGTCTGCGCGGCATTGACGACCACGCTGACGACGATGTCGGCGCCCTTGGCCGCCTCGGCCGGCGTCTTAGCGCCCGCGCCGCCGTCCTTCACGAAACGCGCCACAGCGTCCGCCGAGACGTCGCAGCCGGTCACGGTGTGGCCGGCGCGCTTCAGCGAGGTCGCCATGCCAAATCCCATCGAGCCGAGCCCGATGACGGCGATGCGCTGATTTTGTGACGTGGAGGCAGACATGCAACTGACCCTTGAACGTTTCCCGAATAGCCGCCCTTTGCGGCGACTTGGCAACCGAATAACACGGCTTGGCCGCGCTGCCAAAGCGTGAGACAAGCGGGCATGACGGCCATGAGAACTGAAACGAGCCACGAGACAAGGCTGCGTGAGGATATCTGCCGGTTCGGACGGTCCCTGTTCGAGCGCGGGCTGACGCCGGGCTCCTCCGGCAATATCAGCGTGAGGCTGGACGGCGGCGGCTGGCTGGTGACCCCGACCAATGCCTCGCTCGGCTTCCTCGATCCGGCAAAACTGTCCCGGCTGGATGATCAGGGCCGGCTGGTATCGGGCGATGCGCCGACCAAGGAAGTTCCGCTGCACACCGCGCTCTACGACACGCGCGGCAGCGCACGCGCGATCGTGCATCTGCACTCCACCCATTCGGTCGCGCTCTCGATGCTACCCGAGATCGACCCGCGCGCCGCGCTGCCGCCGATGACGGCCTATTACCTGATGAAATGCGGCGCTACCGCGCTCGTGCCCTATTACCGCCCCGGTGATCCCGCGGTGGCGGATGCGATCAAGGGCCTGGCGGGAAAATACTCATCCGTGCTGCTCGCCAATCACGGCCCGGTGGTCGCGGGCGACACGCTGGAAGCGGCGGTGTTCGCGACCGAGGAGCTGGAGGAGACGGCGAAGCTGTACCTGCTGCTGCGGGGGATGAACCCGCGGTATCTGTCGCCGGAGCAGGTGAAGGATCTGGTGAAGGTGTTCGGGGTGAGCCTGCCGGAGCATGGGCACGAGCACTAGCGCCGTGGTGTCATGGGCGGGTTAACGCCGCGCCCCCACCGCTGTCATTCCCCGCGAAGGCGGGGAATCCAGTACGCCGCGGCCTCTCCGTATTCCTCTGACGTCTCTGGAATACTGGATCGCCCGCCTTCGCGGGCGATGACACCGAACATGTTGCGCCAGCGCGCCCAACGTTCCGCGGCTACAGCCCCAGATACGCCTTGCGCACGTCCGGATTGCCCTTGATCTCGGCCGACGGGCCCTGCATCAGCACGCGGCCGGTTTGCAGGATGTAGGCGCGGTCGGCGATCTCGAGGCACTCGGCCATGCGCTGCTCGACGATCAGAACGGTCATGCCGGCGTCGCGGATGCGTTTCACGGCCTGAAAAATCTCGTCGACCAGTTTCGGCATGATGCCCTGCGAGGGCTCGTCCAGCATCAACAGCCGCGGACGCGTCATCAGGGCGCGGCCGATGGCGAGCATCTGCTGCTCGCCGCCGGAGAGCGTCTCGGCGCGCTGCTCGAGACGCTCGGAAAGACGCGGAAACAGGTTGAAGACCAGGTCGAGCGGCCCCTCGCGATTCGCCTCGCCGCGATAGAGGTAGCTACCGAGGCGGAGATTGTCGCGCACCGACAGGCGCGGGAACAGGCGGCGGTTCTCCGGCACATAGGCGATGCCGGTGGCCGTGATGTGGTGCTGCGCCATGCCGTCGAGGCGCTTGCCGTCGAACGTCACCGTGCCCGAGCGCGGACGCTCGGCGCCGGCAATGGATTTCAGCAGCGTCGACTTGCCCGCGCCATTGGCGCCGGCCACGCAGACGATCTCGCCCTTCTGGACCTCGATCGAGACCGCGGAGATCGCGACCAGGCCCTGATAGGCGGTCGTGACTTCATGCACGCTGAGCATGACGATCTCCCAGATATGCGCTGATCACCTTGGGATCGCGGACGACATCGACGGGCTTGCCCTCGACCAGCACCTTGCCGAGGTCGAGCACGATGGCGCGGTCGACCAGCGGCATCACGATCTCCATGACATGCTCGACCATCAAGACGGTGATGCCGGCATCGCGCACCTTGCGCACCAGCGCCACGCCAGTCTGCGCCTCGGTCGGCGTGAGGCCGGTGAGGACCTCGTCGAGCAGCAGCAGTTTCGGTTCGGTCGCGAGCGCGCGCGCGACTTCGAGGCGGCGCTTCTCGGCCGGCACGAGATCGCTCGCGAGCACGTCGGCGCGCGCAGCCAAACCGGTGAACTCCAGCACCTCATGCGCCTTGCGGCGCGCCTCGCGCATCACGGTGTTGCGCACGAGCGCACCGACGATGACGTTGTCGATGACGCTCATGGTCTCAAAACTCTTGACCACTTGGAAGGTGCGTCCGACGCCGCGTTGGCAGCGCGCGGCCGCCGGCATGTGGGTGACGTCCTCGCCGTCGAACCAGATCGAGCCTTGCGTCGGCGGCAGCACGCCGGCGATGAGATTGAACAGCGTCGACTTGCCGGCGCCGTTGGGGCCGATCAGGCCGACGATCTCACCGCGCCCGACCGAGATCGAGACATCGCTGTTGGCGACGAGGCCGCCGAACCGCTGCCAGACGCCGCGGGTTTCAAGGAGCGCGGTCATCGCGTGGCTCCCTTCGCTTTTGCGCGGGAGAACAGGCTGACGAGTCCCTGCGGCAAGGCCAGCGAGATCGCCACAATCAACGCACCATAGACGATGAGGTCAACACCGCGGCCGGAACCGCCGATATAGGACCGCGTCAGCTCCGTCATCGGGATCAGGATGGCGGCGCCAAGCACCGGACCCCAGAGGGTCCCGATGCCGCCGAGCACGGCCGGCAGCGCCATCAGCAGCGAGAACTGGAAGCCCATGACGCTTTCAGGATCGATATAGGCCAGGAACTGCGCGTAGAAGGCGCCGCCGATGGCGACGAGGAAAGCCGAGACCGCAGCCGCCCCCATCTTGGAGTTGAACACGACGACGCCGAGGCTTTCGGCAGCTTCCGGATTGTCCTTCACCGCGCGCCACCAAAAGCCCCATTTGGAGTCTTCCAGCCACCAGGTGACGAACCAGGCGAGGCTGCACAGCGCCAGCGCGAAATAGAAGTACGGCAGCTTGCTGCGCAGGAACTGGAATTTCAGCCAGCTGTCGCCGCGCACCGGAATGGTGATGCCCATCGCGGCGCCCGCCCACTCCCAGTTCTGGAACAGCAGCAGGCCGATCTCGGCGATGACGATGGTCGCAATCACAAAGTAATGGCCGCGCAGGCGGAAGAAGGGATAGCCGAGCCCCATCGCGATAACAGCCGCGATCACGCCGCCCGCGAGCATGCCGAACCAGGGCAGCACGCCGAACTTGGTGAACAAGAGCTCCGTGGTGTAGGCGCCGATGCCGAAATAGAGCGCGTGGCCCAGCGAGATCTGACCGCAATAGCCGGACAGGATGTTCCAGCTCTGCGACAGCGCCGCATACATCAGGGTCAGGATCAGGATGTTCTGGACGTAGACGTCCTTGATGAACAGCGGCGCGAGCGCGGCGAGGGCTGCCAGCACCGCGGCGATGATGAGGTCGCGGCGGCGCCGCGCGGCAAAATTCTTGTCCATCACATCGACCCGAACAGGCCGCGCGGCCGGATGAAGACGACGAGCAGATAGACCGCATAGATGCCGACCGATTTCAGCGAGGGCGGCAGCACCAGCGCGGTCGTGGCCTCGACCAGGCCGACGATGATGCCGCCGGCAAAGGCGCCGAACACGCTGCCGAAGCCGCCGAGCGCCACCGTGACATAGGCGATCAGCGCGAAGGATGCACCGACGTCGGGATAGATGTAGAAGAACACCGCCATGATCGCGCCGGCGAGGCCGACCAGCGCGGCGCCGAGGCCCCAGCCGAGCGCAAACACCCGGTTCTTGTCGATGCCGACCAGCGCGACCGCGCCGGGATCTTCACGCGTCGCTTCCAGTGCGCGGCCGAAATCGGTGCGGTGGATGAAGAAGTAGAGGCCGGCGAAGGCCGCGATCGACACCAGCGCGCCGATCAGCTGCGGTTCCGGCAGGAAGATGCCGGCGATCGACACCGTCTTGCCGCCGAGCCAGGACTGCGGAATGCTGCGATAGTCCGGCGTGAAGAAGAACTGCGCGAGGCCGCGCATGACGATGGCAAGGCCGAAGGTCGAGAAGATCTGCACCATGCCGGCATTGGCCTTGGCCCGCATGGCGAAGCGTACAATCAGGAGGTAGACCACCGCCCCGAACACGAACAGCGCCGCGGCGACCAACGGCGCCGACAGCAAGGGGTCGATGGCGAAGAACGCGAACAGGAAGAAGCTCGCATACATCGCGATCATCAGGAACTCGCCATGGGCGAAGTTCACGACGTCCATCAGGCCGAAGATCAGCGCGAGGCCGACCGCGATCAGTCCATAGAGCAGGCCCATGAGAAGGCCGCTCGCGAGACTCTGGATAATGGCTTGGGCTGTCACTGCATCGTCCCCCACACTCAGACCTCATCCTGAGGAGCGCGCCCCCGGCGCGCGTCTCGAAGGATGGCCCACCCTCGTCCTTCGAGACGCGGGCTGCGCCCGCTCCTCAGGATGAGGGTGGGAGCTAGCGTCGTTGCTCCCGTTCTCCGAAGTCTTACTTCATCGGCCAGGTCGCTTCGGCGATCGCGGCCTGCGGCGGGAAGATGGTGACGAACTTGCCGCCGATATATTGCAGCAGCACCGGGTCGGCGTCGTTGTTCTGGCCCATCTCGTCGAACTTGACGCGCTTCCAGGGCATGATGGTCTGCTCGCCCGGGATATCGGTTGCCGCCAGCGCATCGCGGACCTTCTCGCCGTCGGTCGACTTGGCGCGGTTGATCGCATCCGCCAGGATGATCAGGCCCATGAACTGGCGCGAGGTGAGGTCGTTGAAGTCCTTGCCCGAGCGCGCCTTGAACATCTCGTTGATCTTGCCGACCATCGGGCGCTTCTGCGCGAGGTCGAGCGAGAAGGTGCCGCGCGAGATCACGCCTTCGAGCTTGTCACCGACGGCGTCGTACAGCGCCTTCTCGGAGAAGCCGGCGTCCTGCGCCACGATCGCATTCGGCTTGTAGCCGAGCTCGGCCATGGTCTTGACCAGCAAGATGCCGTCGGTGGTGTAGCTCGACGGCATCAGCACGTCGGCGTTGGCGGTCTTGAGTTGCTGCACCTCGGCCGAGAGCGAGGGCGAGTTGGCGCGGTACTTGATGTCGGAGACGATCTTGTAGCCGCGCTCGCCGGCGATCTTGGCCTGGGCGTTGCCGGAGTCGGTGCCGAAGATGGTGTCCTCGTGGAACAGCGCCAGCGTCTCGATCTTGGTGCCCTTCTTCTTCATGGCATCGAAGAAGTCGAACATCGCGGCCGAGTACATCTCGTCATGCGGCGCGGCGCGGAAATAGTACTTGAGGCCGCGGCGATGCAGGCTCGGCGAGGAATTGTCGGCGGAGACGAACGGTATCTGGTAGCGTTCGCAGATCTGGCTGACGGTGACGGCGACCGCGCTCTGATAGGTGCCGATGATGGCGCAGACCTTCTCCTGCGTGATCAGGCGCTCGGCCTCGGCGCGGCCCTTCTGCGGATCGGCCTGGTGGTCGGCGAACACGAGGCGCACCTTGGCGCCGCCGAGGCCGGACAGGCCCTCGCCCTTGGCCAGCGGCAGATCGAAATCGGTGTCCTTGTTGATGACCTCGAGCGCGGTCTCATAGGCCTTCTGCGCGTCGACGCCCTGCTGCGCGCTGCCGCCGGAGAACGGATAGATGACGCCGATCACGACTTCCGAGGTCTGGGCGCGTGCGGCGAGCGGCACCAGCGCAGCAGTGGCGGTGGCACCTAACAGCACGTCGCGGCGAGTGATCGTCATGGCAAAGTCCCCTGTTACGAATTTCGACTGTTCGAATGAAGCGATTGGCGGTTAGCGTAAAGCCCGAAGAAGCAGCAAACGCTGCCTCCTAAATCACGGCCATGGTCCTGTTCTTCAGATCCGTCACCAGCATCAGGCCAGGCGAATGCGTGATCGCAAACGGAAGCTTCGCGGCATTGATCACCGATTGCGGCGTCACGCCGCAGGCCCAGAACACCGGGATCTCGTCGTCGGCGACGGGCACGGGATCACCATAGTCGGGCTTGGCGATGTCCTTGATACCGATCAGGTGCGGATGGCCGAGATGCACGGGCGCACCGTGCACGGCGGGATAGCGCGAGGTGATCTGCACCGCGCGGATCGCGTCCGCCGGCTTGAACGGACGCATCGACACCACCATGGGACCGGCGAACGGACCGGCTTCGCCGCAGGCGATGTTGGTGCGGTACATCGGGACGCGCACATTGTGCTCGATGTGGCGGATCGGCATGCCTTCATCGAGCAAAGCCTCTTCGAACGAGAAGGAGCAGCCGAGCACGAAGGTCACGAGGTCGTCGCGCCAATAGCTAGTCACGTCGGTCGGCTCGTCCACCACCTCGCCGTCGCGCCAGACGCGGTAGCGGGGAACGTCGGTGCGGATGTCGAGATCGGCGCCGAGCGCCGGAATGTGCGGACTGCCGACATCGGACATGCCGATGATCGGGCACGGTTTCGGATTGAGCTGGCAGAAGCGGTGAAACGCGCTGGCATATTCGGCCGGCAGGATCGCCAGATTGCCCTGGACGAAGCCGGGGGCGATTCCGGCGGTGGAAGCGACCAGCCCCTCGCGGTAGGCGAGCCGGGCCTTGCGGCTCGGGAGCGTGTCGGGCGTTTCAGTTTGCTGCGCTGCCACTAAAACAGTCATTTGATCGACCTGCCTATGAACTCGACAAGCACAGCCAACATCAAGCATACTATAAAGTCTAATCGTCCTTTCTAATCGATATCGATAAAACTGTTTTATCGATCGGGAAAATCCTTCCAATGCTCGACTTCAGGTCGATCGAAACCTTCCTCTGGGTCGTGAAGCTCGGCAGCTTCCGGGGCGCTGCTGCGCGGCTGAATACGACCCAGCCGGCGATCTCCCAGCGCATCGCCCAGCTCGAGCGCGAGATGGGCGTGAAGCTTCTGAACCGGGATCACCGCGTCGCCTCGCCAACCCCGAGCGGGCGGCAGATGATGGTCTATGCCGAGAAGCTGATCGGCCTGCGCGCCCAGATGATGGCGGAGATCGGCGACCGCTCTGCGATGCGCGGCGTGATGCGTCTCGGTGTCGCCGAGACCATCGTGCACACCTGGCTGCCGCGCCTCGTGAAGAGCGTGAACGAGATCTATCCGAACCTGTCGCTGGAGATCGAGGTCGACATCACGCCGAACCTCACCGCCCGGCTGCTTGCGCAGGAGATCGAGCTGGCGTTTGTGGTGGGACCGCTGTCGGCCTCGGGCGTGCATAATCGCGTGCTTGCCGATTATCCGATCGGCTTTCTCGCAAGTCCCTCCCTCGGCCTCGGCAAAGGTCCGGTGACGCCGGCGGAGCTCGCGCGGTTTCCGATCATCACCTTCCCGCGCAAGACCAAGCCGTACGAGGTCGTGCGCGAAGTGTTCGACCGGCCGGAGCTGCCGCCGATCCGGCTGCATGCGTCCGCCTCGCTCGCGACCGTCATCCACATGGCGGTCGAGGGACTCGGCATCGCCGTGATCCCCGACGCTATCGTCGAGAACGAACTCGCCGACGGACGGCTGCAACTGCTCGACACCGATCTCGCCATCGCGCCGCTGACCTTTACCGCGAGCTGGCTCGCCTCGCCCGACGTCGTCGCGGTGGAACGCGTCGCCGAGCTTGCACGGCAGATTGCGCAGAGGAGCCTTGCGGTTGACGCGCCCGCGCTGGCGGGTCATTGAAAAAGGCGCCGGACAAAAGAGAGAACGACCGCATGAGCCGAGCCGCCACCAATCTGCAAATCGATTCCGCCCGTCTCTGGGGCTCCATCCACGAGACCGCGCAATTCGGCGCGACGGCCAAAGGCGGTGTGAAGCGGCTGACGCTGAGCAGCGAAGACAAGCAGGTGCGCGACTGGTTCCGCAAGGCCTGCGAAGAGGCCGGCCTCGAAGTGCACACCGATGCGCTCGGATCACAGTTCGGTCTGCGCAAGGGCCGCGACATGTCGAAGCTGCCCGTCGGCATCGGCTCGCATCTCGACACCCAGCCGACCGGCGGCAAGTATGACGGCATTCTGGGGACGCTCGGCGCGCTGGAAGTGATCCGCACGCTCAACGACGCCGGGATCGAAACCGAGGCGCCGATCTGCGTGGTCAACTGGACCAACGAGGAAGGCTCGCGCTTTGCGCCGGCGATGATGGCCTCCGCTGCTTACGTCGGCGATTTCACCACCGACGACATTTTGTCGCGCAAGGATATCGAGGGCACGACCGTCGGCCAGGCGCTCGACAGCATCGGCTATCGCGGCGACAAGCCGGTCGGCTTCCAGAAGCTCGGCTGCTTCGTCGAGCTGCACATCGAGCAGGGTCCGATCCTGGAGGCCGAAGGCAAGACCATCGGCGTGGTCGATTCCGGGCAGGGCGTGCTCTGGTACGACGGCAAGATTTCCGGCTTCGAGAGCCATGCAGGCTCGACCCCGATGCCGCTGCGGCGCGATGCGTTGGCGACGCTCTCCGAGATCGTGCTGGTGATGGAGGCCATCGCCAGGAAGCACGGGCCGAACGCCGTCGGCACCATTGGCGAGGCCGTCATCGCAAATCCCTCGCGCAACGTCATCCCCGGCGAGATCGCCTTCACCATGGATTGCCGCAGCGCCGATGGCGCCATCATGGACGCGCTCGATCGCGATCTGCGTGCCGCGATTGCCGAGATCGCCGCGCGCCGCAAGGTCGACGTGAAGATTGATCTCGTCTGGCGCAAGCCGCCGACGCATTTCGATCCCAAGCTGATCGCGGCGGTCGAGAACGCGGCCAAGACGCTCGGTTATTCCTCCCGCCGCATCACCTCCGGCGCCGGCCATGACGCCTGCAACCTCAACACCGTGATGCCGGCGGCGATGGTGTTCGTGCCCTGCAAGGACGGCATCAGCCACAACGAGCTGGAGGACGCCACGCAGCCCGACTGCGCCGCGGGCACCAACGTCCTCATGCATACCGTGCTGGCGATCGCCGGCGTCGCGTCCTGATCGGAGAGAGCCATGCGCGGAGTTTTCGTCGACGCCAACGAAGCCCTCGCCGTGATCATGGAGCGGCTGGAAAGGCCCGGTGATCCCCAGGTGCGGATCCACCGGGATCCCGATATCAAGCCCGAGCAATACCCCGAAATCCTCGACGGCGCCGAGATCGCGATCGTCGACCACACGGCGCTGCCGACCGAGGTCGCGAAGAAATGCGCCGGCCTCAAGCACGTCGTGTTCCTCGGCACTGGCGCGCGCAGCTACATGAACCCGGAGGAGCTCGCCGAGCTCGGCATCTCCGTGCACCTGATCAAGGGCTACGGCGACACCGCCGTCGCGGAATCGGCGATCGCGCTGATGTGGTCCTCCGCCCGCGTCATCGCGATGATGGACCGCGAGATGCGCGCCGGCAATTGGCTGCGCGAGGACGGCATGCAGCTCACCGGCAAGACGCTCGGCCTGATCGGCTTCGGCGGCATCGCCGCGGAAGTTGCGCGCATCGCGTCCGGCTCGGGCATGAAGGTGATCGCCTGGAACCGCTCGCCGAAGACCTATCCCGGCATCGAGTTCACCGATCTCGATATTGTGCTGGCCAGGAGCGACGTCGTGTCGCTGCACCTGTTGCTCAACGACGAGACGCGCGGCATGATCACCCGCGAGAAGATCGCGAAAATGAAGCCGGGCGTCATCCTCATCAACACCGCCCGCGGCGCGATCGTGGACGAAGCCGCGATGATCGACGCGCTGAAGTCGGGCCATATCCGCCATGCCGGCCTCGACGTCTTCAACATCGAGCCCCTGCCCGCGGACCACCCGCTGACCAAGATTTCGAACGTGACGCTGTCGGCGCATTCGGCTTTCCGCACGCCGGAGGCGAGCGAGAACCTGATTGAGGCGGCCTGGGTCCACTGCCGCCGGATCGTGAAAGGATAAGAGCAAACAACAATGGCCGACTACCGCACCATCAAGGCAGAGCCGCTCACCAACGCCATCCATGCCATCGTCAAGGCCGGCGGCTCCTCGGACCGCGAGGCCGAACTCGTCTCCACCAACCTCGTCGAGGCCAATCTCAAGGGACATGACTCGCACGGCGTCGGCATGATCCCGCGCTATGTCCAGAGCGTCACCAACGGCGGCCTCGCCGTGAACTCGCACGTCAAGATCGTGCTCGACACCGGCCCGCTTCTCACCCTCGACGGCGTCACCGGCTACGGCCAGGTGATCGGCCACGAGGCGATGGAGCTGGCGGCCGAGCGCGCCAAGCGCAACGGCGTGTGTCTCGTCGGCCTCTCCAACTCGCACCACATCGGCCGCATCGGCCACTGGGCCGAGCAGTGCATCGACCACGGGCTGGTGTCGATCCACTTCGTCAACGTGATCTCGCGCCCGATCGTGGCGCCCTGGGGCGGCAGCGACGCCCGCCACGGCACTAACCCGTTCTGCGTCGGCATCCCGCGCAGGGGCAAGGACCCGATCGTGCTCGACTTCGCCACCAGCAGGATCGCGCAAGGCAAGACCCGCGTCGCGCACAACAAGGGCGTCGAGCTCGAGCCCGGCACCATCATCGACAATGAAGGCAAGCCGACCACCAATCCGCGCTACACCGTGATCCCGCCGCACGGCGCCATCCTGCCGTTCGGGGAGCACAAGGGTTCGGGGCTCGCGCTGGTGTGCGAAATCCTCGGCGGCGCGCTCTCCGGCGGGCAGGTGGTCAAGGGCCCGTCCGACGGCAAGTACAACGTCCTCAACGGCATGCTCTCGATCGTCATCGATCCGAGCAAGCTCGGCACCGGCGAAAACCTCGCACGCGAAGTCGAGAGTTTTGTTGCCTGGCACACCGGCTCGCCTCCCGGCCCCGGCGTCGACAAGGTCAAGATCGCCGGAGAACCCGAGCGCGAGACCAAGACGAAGCGCCTCGCCGAAGGCATCCCGGTCGATCCGACCACCTGGCAGGAGATTCTGGAGGCCGGGAAGAAGTTCGGGCTGGATCAGGCGGCGATCGAGAAGATCGCGGGCTGACCGAACGAAGCGCATCGCTGAGAACAGCCCGGCCGAATGCACTATCGCGCAAGAAGGTCTGGACTAAAGCGCATCACCGCCGCCCTCGTGGAGCGGATTTGAACCGGCCCGCGTCGTCTCGCGACAACGCGGATATCCCGGTCCACATCCGCCCCCGAGGTTCACATGTTCTCCCGTCTTGCAAAGCTCATGTCCGGCCCGAGCGAGCCGTCACCCGTAGCCGACCTCTATCGGCATCGGCTCGCGATCTACGAAAGCAAGCTTGGCGAGCCCGAGCACAGCTTCACCGACAGCGCGGAGCGCCGCATCGACATCCACGCCTTTGGCCGCGATTTCGTGCCGGTCTGCCAAGAGGGATCCGACGAAGGTTATGTCCTTCTCACCAACGGCATGAGCGAGCAACGGATGTCGGGCGTGCATGGGGACGCAAAGCCGCGCGCCGAGCTGATGTGGTACGTCCGCGAGCCGACAGAGGAGATCTGCGCCAATCTGCGCTGGCTGGCCAATCTGCCGTTCATCGACACGACCTGGTTCGGCTTCGGCCATCGCGTCGCGCTGCCGTGGCCGCCGGTTGCAGGAACGGACTTTCAGACGTTCTTGTTTCTCACGCCGATCATCGGCCCGGACAAGAGCATCGCTCAGGCACTGGAAATCGCAGGCGATCCGGTGGAGATCCTCACCGTGAACCTGATCTCGCATCGGGAGCTCGGGCTGATCAAGTCCAGGGGGCTCGATCCGTTTCTCGACCTGCTCGACGAGAACGACTATCCGCCGATCTTCGATCCGGCCCGGAAGTCGTATGTGTAGGGTGCGCCCTTCCTTCTCCCCTTGAGGGAGAAGGAAGGCATAGGCGGCTTCGGCCGCCGTTCTTAAGAACGCCGATGCTTCGCATCGGCTACGGCGCCGGATGAGGGGTTCTCTCTCCGCGAGCAATTCTACGACTGATAGGTCTGCATCTGCGGAGACAGACCCCTCACCCGTCTCGCCGCTGCGCGGCGAGCCACCCTCTCCCGCAAGGGGAGAGGGTGAGGAGCCTCAATCCACCATGTCCGCGACCGCCTTGCCGCAGGCCGTAGTGTCGGCGTTGCCGCCGAGATCCTTGGTCCGCAACGTGCGTTCGGCCAGCGTGCGCTCGATCGCCTCGACGATCGACTTGCCGGCAACCTTCTCGCCGAGATGCTCGAGCATCATCGCGCCCGACCAGATCATGCCGATCGGGTTGGCGACGCCCTGCCCTGCGATATCAGGCGCCGAGCCGTGCACCGGCTCGAACACCGAGGGGAAATCGCCCTCGGGATTGATGTTGCCCGACGGCGCGATGCCGATGGTGCCGGTGCAGGCCGGGCCGAGATCGGACAGGATGTCGCCGAACAGGTTCGAGCCGACCACGACGTCGAACCAGTCCGGATGCAGCACGAAGTTCGCGGTGAGAATGTCGATGTGGTACTTGTCCCACTTCACGCCCGGAAACTTCTTGGCCATCGCCTCCACGCGCTCGTCCCAATAGGGCATGGTGATGGAGATGCCGTTGGACTTGGTCGCCGAGGTCAGGTGCTTCTTCGGCCGCGACTGCGCGAGCTCGAAAGCGAATTTCAGGATGCGGTCGACGCCGGTGCGGGTCATCACCGTCTGCTGCGTCACGAATTCGCGGTCGGTGTCCGGGAACATGCGGCCGCCGACCGAGGAATACTCGCCTTCAGTGTTCTCGCGCACCACCCAGAAATCGATGTCGCCGGGCTTGCGGTTCGCCAGCGGCGACGGCACGCCGGGCATCAGCCGCACCGGGCGCAAATTCACGTACTGGTCGAACTCGCGGCGGAACTTGATCAGCGAGCCCCACAGGGAGACGTGATCCGGAATCTTGGCCGGCCAGCCGACCGCGCCGAAATAGATCGCATCGTGCTTGCCGATCTTCTCCTTCCAGTCGTCGGGCATCATCTGGCCGTGCTTCTCGTAATAGTCCCAGGACGAGAAGTCGAAATGATCGAATTGCAGCGAGACGCCGTGCTTCTTCGCCGCTGCCTCCAGAACGCGCAGGCCTTCGGGCATCACTTCCTTGCCGATGCCGTCGCCGGGAATGACTGCGATCCGGTATTGTTTCTTGCTCATCGAGAAAGTCCTTGGTTGGTCCGGCGGCCGCCGCGTTTTGACCGCACTGCAATGGACCAAAGTCGCGGGCAGCGCAACGCTGCACTGCAATGTTGACCATGGCGCGGCCGAGCGCCTACTGATTTCATCTTGTTCCCATCCTTGCGAGTACTCCCATGGATCTGCATCTGCGTGGCAAACGCGTCCTGATCACAGGCGCGTCCAAGGGCATTGGCGCAGCCGCCGCCGAGGCTTTCGCTGAAGAAGGCGCGCACCTCCTGCTCGCCGCCCGCAGCGGCGACCAGCTCAAGGCGCTGGCGGAGCGCCTGCGTTCTGCGCACCAGATCGACGCCGCGACCAGTGTCGTGGACCTGCGCAAGGCCGAGGACGTTGGGCGGCTCGCCAGCGAAGCCGCCGACATCGATATCCTTGTCAACAATGCCGGCGACATTCCAGGCGGC
The DNA here is from genome assembly GCF_000473125.1 of Bradyrhizobium genosp. SA-4 str. CB756. NCBI lineage: Bacteria > Pseudomonadati > Pseudomonadota > Alphaproteobacteria > Hyphomicrobiales > Nitrobacteraceae > Bradyrhizobium > Bradyrhizobium genosp. SA-4. The sequence continues at coordinate 4,961,978 of NZ_KI421499.1, forward strand.
TCGATCGACAAGATCGACGAGGCGACCTGGCGCCACGCCTGGGAATTGAAAGTATTCGGCTACATCAACCTGACGCGGCAGATCTACGCGCAGATGAAGGCCAGGGGTGGCGGCGTCATCGTCAATGACATTGGTGCCGCCGGCGAGAAGTTCGACGCCAACTATATCTGCGGCAGCGCCGGCAATGCCGCGCTGATGGCCTTCACCCGTGCGCTCGGGGGAAAAAGCCTCGCCGACAACATTCGCGTGGTCGGCATCAATCCCGGCCCGGTCGGCACCGACCGCCACGTCACCCTGCTCAAGACCCGCGCAAAGCACCAGTTCGGCGACGAGAGCCGCTACAAGGAATTCCAGAAGAGCCTCCCGCTCGGCCGGCCTGCGCATGCGCGCGAGATCGGCGATCTCATGGCGTTCCTGGCGTCGGATCGCGCGGGCTATACGTCCGGCGTGATCTACACGGTGGACGGCGGCATCAGCGCCGGTTGGGGTTAAACTAACATAGAGCATCGAGCGTCGTCGTTCCGGGGCGATGCGAAGCATCGAACTATGGTGCGCAATTGCGCACCTGAGAATCTCGAGATTCCGGGTTCGCCCTCCGGGCGCCCCGGAACGACAATCAATTGATAGGAGTAAAACACTTGTCTCAAGACCTGATCCGCGACACCGCCTGCACCGTCGTCGACAAGCTGCGTTCGGGCGATGTCTCGCCGCTCGAGCTGCTGGATGTGGTGGAGAAGCGCGTCAGGGAGGTCGACGGCAAGGTCAACGCGCTGCCGACGCTGTGCTTCGATCGCGCGCGCGACAATGCCAAGGCGTTGATGCAGAAGCCGGCCGGCGCGCGGGGGCTGCTCGCCGGCCTGCCGGTTCCGATCAAGGACCTGACCGACGTCGCGGGCGTCCTGAACACCCAGGGCTCGCCGATCTTCAAGGATAACATCCCCGCAACGTCCGACCTCATGGTCGAGAACCTCGAGGCCAACGGCGCGGTGGTCTACGCCAAATCCAACACGCCGGAATTCGGTGCCGGCGCCAACACCTTCAACGAGGTGTTCGGCGCGACGCTCAATCCCTGGGATACGTCAAGGTCGGCGGCCGGCTCGTCCGGCGGCGCCGCCGTGGCGCTCGCCACCGGCATGGCCTGGCTCGCGCAGGGCTCCGACATGGGCGGCAGCTTGCGCAGCCCGGCGGCATTCTGCGGCGTCGTCGGCATGCGGCCGAGCATCGGCCGCGTCGCGCATACCCCGAAATCGGCGATCGACCGCAATCTCGGGGTGGTCGGCCCGATGGCGCGCAACGTCGAGGATCTCGCGCTGCTGCTCGACGCCATGAGCGGTGATTATGCCGCCGACCCGCTGTCGCTGCCGGCGCCCCTGACCTCGTTCCTGTCCGCCGCGCAGTCGGGCAAGAAACCGAAGCGCATCGCCTATTCGCCCGATCTCGGCATCACGCCGGTTGATCCCGAGGTGAAGGCGATCACGCGCAAGGCAGCGGAGCGTTTTGCCGAAGCCGGCGCCATCGTCGAGGAGGCGCATCCGGATTGGCGCGAGGCCCATGAATGCTTCCACGTGTTGCGCGCTTTCGATTTTGCGATCACCAAGGCCAACCTGCTGCGCACCAAGCGCGACCTGCTCAAGCCGGAGGTGATCTGGAACATCGAGGAAGGCCTCAAGCTCACGGTCGAGCAGCTCGCGCGCGCCGAAGCGCAGCGCGTCGGCATGACCGCACGCGCCATCGAGTTCTTCAAGACCTATGACCTGTTGCTGACGCCCACGACCATCGTGCCGCCCTTCCCGATCGAGCACCGCTATGTCGCCGAATGCGCCGGCAAGAAGTTCGAGAACTACGTCGAATGGCTCGGCATCGTCTACGCGATCACGCTTGCCTGCTGCCCGTCGCTATCGCTGCCCTGCGGCTTCACCGCCTCGGGCCTGCCGGTCGGCGTGCAGGTCGTCGGCGCCCCGCGCGCGGATGCGCAGGTGCTCGCCGGCGCAAAGGTGCTGGAGGACATTCTGGGCCTTCGCGGCACCACGCCGATTGACCCGAAGGTCAAGGCATGATGCGGGCCGCACCGGGGGACCTTAGCCGTCCCCCGATGCCGGCATCCGCGTGCCCTAGTCGTTTGCTTTCGGGCCGCCGTGATATTGATGCGCATCGTAGCCCGCATCCTCCGACATAGCCGTGTAAGCCATGGAGCCCGGATGGACCTGCGACATCCGGACAGCCGCTTCCGAAGCCATGGATGGATGGTGCACCACGTCGCGGGCGTCGGCAGCGGAGCAAAGCGCGACCAGAACGGCCGACGCGGCGAGAACGGATTTCATCATGATTTGACGTGCCTCGTGTTGAAGCCCACCAGCAAACCAGACGTGGGTTTCGCAACGTAGGATTCCCAGTCTGAATCGGTGCTCCTGCTATAGGCGCGGCATAAACATTTCGTGCTCCCGGATTTACCTCGAAGCGGTGTGAGCCTCGAGGCTCCGGCTGTAGCGCGACATCGCGAAGCAAAATACGAAATAGATCGCGGCAACGAAGATGTAGACTTCCACGGAAAACTGCTGCCAGGCCGGATCGATGATCGCGGTTTTCGCCGTGGTCAGCAGGTCGAAGATGCCGATGATCAGGACGAGACTGGTGTCCTTGAAGAAGGCGATGAAGGTGTTGACCAACGGCGGGATGACGTGGCGGATCGCCTGCGGCAGGATGATCAGCCGGTGCTTGCGCCAATAGGACAACCCCAGCGCATCCGCCGCTTCATACTGCCCGCGCGGCACGGCCTGGAGGCCGCCGCGAATGACTTCGGCGAGGTACGCGCCCGCGAACAGGATGATCGCGATCTGCGCTCGCAAGAGCTTGTCGATGTTGAAGCCGGCAGGCATGAACAGCGGAAACATCACGCTCGCCATGAACAAGAGGCTCACCAGCGGCACGCCGCGGATCAGCTCGACATAGAGCACGCTGAGCGAGCGGATCGCCGGCAGTTTCGAACGCCGGCCGAGCGCGACCAGGATGCCGAGCGGAAAGCCGAACGCCAACCCGAACGTCGCCAGGATCAACGTCACCGGCAGGCCGCCCCAGCGGTCCTGCGAGACGAAGGAGAGCCCGAACACCCCGCCCCACATCAGCACGCTGATCAGGGCCAGTGCCCCGATCCAGAGATAGACCAGCTCGCGCCGCCAGAGGACGCGACGGGTCGAGAGATAATACAGCGCGATGAACAGCAGCACCGACAGCGCCGGCCGCCACTGCTCGTCGAACGGATAGGTGCCGAACAGGATGAAGCGGTATTTTTCGGGGATGATCGCCCAGCAGGCGCCGATGCCGCGCGCGGCACGACAGGCGCTGGAGTCATTGGCCGGCGTCAGCCAGACCGCATTCGCGATGCCCCATTGCACGAAGCTGAAGATGCCCTTGGCGAGCAGCGCCAGCAGCACGACCGTGAGAATGCCGTTCGGGATCGACGAGAACAGGTTGGTGCGCAGCCAGCGCAGCACGGGGTTACCGGCTTGCGGACGCCGGGCTGCACGTGGTGCATCGGGGATGTCGGTGATCGCGGTCATGCTCAGCGCTCCACCAGCGCGATGCGCGCATTGTACCAGTTCATGAAGAAGCTGATGGACAGGCTGATGGTCAAAAACACCGCCATGATCAGCGCGATCGCCTCGATTGCCTGCCCGGTCTGGTTCAACGTGGTGTTGGCGACCGAGACCACGTCCTGGTACCCGATCGCGACCGCGAGCGAGGAGTTCTTGGTGAGATTGAGATACTGGCTCGTCATCGGCGGCACGATGACGCGCAGCGCCTGCGGCAGGATGATCTGCCGCAGCATGAAGCTGCGGCGCAGGCCCAGCGCATTGGCGGCATCCCACTGCCCGCGCGGCACCGACTGGATGCCGCTGCGCACGATCTCGGCGATGAACGCCGAGGTGTAGGTGACGAGCGCGATCAGCAGCGCGAAATATTCAGGCGCGAGCGTGAGCCCGCCGACGAAATTGAAGCCGCGCAGCTGCGGCCATTCGATGGTCCAGGATACGCCGAGCACCAGCGAGACGGCCACAGGCAGCGCGACGATGAGGCCAATCGCAAACGGCCAGGCCGGCCGCGGCTTGCCGTCGCGCATCTGCTCCGCGATCAACCGTCGCCGGATCAGATAGAATAGGGCTAGCCCAAGCACGGCCGTGCCGAGCACCCAGAGCTGCGGCAAACCAACCGGGATGGCCGGCAGGATCAGGCCGCGATTGGACAGGAACACACCCTCGACCGGCCGCCACGCTGCGCGCGCGGCCGGCAGCGCCTGCATCAGCACGTACCAGAACAGGAGCTGGAGCAGCAGCGGAATGTCGCGCAGCGTTTCGACATAGACGGCGGCAAGCCGCGACAGCAGCCAATTCGCCGATAGCCTGGAGATGCCGATCAGCGTGCCCACGATGGTGGCGAGCACGATGCCGATCACGGCGACGCGCAGGGTGTTGGCAACGCCGACGACGAACGCCCAGAGATAGGTATCCCTAGGACTATAGGGGAGCAGGCTGTCGGCGATGGGCATGCCGGCCTCGCGGCCGAGGAAGGCAAAGCCTGTGGTGATGCGGCGCGCCGACAGATTGGTGACGGTGTTGGACCAGAGGAAGGCGATGACCGCGACCGCGATCCCGACCACCAGCACCTGCCAGAACAGGCCCTTCAGCTCGCGGGGGCCCCACGCACCGAACAGGCGGCGGCGCGGCGGCGGTCTTGGCGTGTCTGATGTCACAGCACAAAAATCCTTCTCAAAAGCAACGATTTCCGGCGGCGCACGTCAACTGTTGCACCAATCCAAGATTCATGCAACAAATGTTTCATGGCCGAGCCCGCGAAATCCTCGCCGCTGAGCGAACTGCGTATCGCATTGCCATCGCTTCCCCTGCGCCTGCAGGAGGTCGGCCGCTTCGTCGCCGCCAATGATTACGACGCCACCACCCGTTCGATGCGCGATCTGGCCGCCGAAGCCGGCGCCGATCCCGCCGCGTTCACGCGGCTTGCCAAGGCGATCGGCTATTCCGGCTGGGACGAGCTCCGCGCGGCGCTGACCGAAGCGCGGCGGCCGTCACAGACCTCGCCGTTCTCCGCCAGGGCGAAGGGCCGGCGTCATGGCCCCAACGCCGATGTCGCGCTCGTCATCGACAAGCTCGCGGCCGAAGGCGCCGGCCTGCCACGCATTCCGGCGCAGCCGATTGTGGCCGCAGCCCGCGCGCTGCACGACGCCAAGCGGATCTGGATCGCCGGCTACCGCAGCTGCCGCAGCGTCGCTGAGCTCTTGAACTACGAGCTGCGGCTATTCCGCCCGGAGCAGGTACAGCTCGTCGGCGCGTCCGGACCCGACGATCTCGATCTCGGCGCCTTCCGTCCCGGCGAAGCCGTGATCGTCGTCGGCTTCCTGCCCTACACGAACGCGAGTGTGCGCGTCGCGCAAGCCGCCCATCGCGGCGGCGCAACGCTGATCGCGATCGCGGACAGCCTCTCGGCACCGATGGCCGAGGGCGCCGACCAGGTGTTGCTGTTCGAAGCGGCTTCGTCCCCCGGCTTCTTCCCGAGCCTCACCGGCGCCATCGCCATCGCGCAATCGCTCGCCGCAGTGACGTTCTCGCTCGGCGGCACCGCCGCAAAGAAGCGCCTGGAACATACCGAGGCGCGCCTCGCCGCGGCCTCCACCTACGTCTCAGAGAAAGGTTGACCCATGAGCACCCGCACCAGCCGCGTGCTGCACCGTTCGCTCCGCGAAACGCCACCCAAGGCGATCGGCGGTGAAGGCGTCTATCTCTTCGCCGAGGACGGGCGCCGCGTGATCGATGCCTCCGGCGGTGCGGCGGTCTCCTGCCTCGGCCACCAGCATCCGCGCGTGATCGCGGCGATTGCGAAGCAGGCCTCCACGCTGGCCTATGCCCACACCGCGTTCTTCTCATCCGAGCCGGCCGAGGCGCTCGCGGAGACGCTGGTCGGGCACGAGCCCGGCGGTCTCGCCTACGCCTATTTCGTCAGCGGCGGATCGGAGGCGATCGAAGCCAGCATCAAGCTGGCGCGGCAATATTTCATCGAGCGCGGTGAGCCGCAGCGGCAGCATTTCATCGCGCGGCGGCAGAGCTATCACGGCAACACGCTCGGCGCGCTCGCCGCCGGCGGCAATGCCTGGCGCCGCGCACCCTATGCGCCGCTGCTCTCGGCCGCGTTCAGCCATGTGACGCCGGCCTTCGCCTATCACGAGAAGAACGACGGCGAGTCGGATGCGCAGTTCGTCGCGCGCCTTGCCGCGGAGCTGGAGGCCGAGTTCCAGCGCCTCGGCCCGAACAGTGTCGCGGCGTTCCTCGCCGAGCCCGTTGTCGGCGCCACCGCCGGCGCGGTGACGGCGCCGGACGGCTACTTCAAGGCGGTGCGCGAGATCTGTAACCGGCATGGCGCGCTGCTCATTCTCGACGAGGTCATGAGCGGCATGGGCCGCACCGGCACGACGCATGCCTGGGAGCAGGAAGGCATCTCACCTGACATCCAGGCGATTGCAAAGGGTCTCGGCGGCGGCTACCAGCCGATCGGCGCGATGCTCGCGAGCAGAGAGATCATCGATACCATCCGGTCCGGCTCCGGCGCGTTCCAGCACGGCCACACTTATCTCGCCCATCCCCTCGCCTGCGCAGCCGCGCTTGCGGTGCAGGATGTGATCCGCGAGGACCGCCTGCTCGATCGCGTGAGGGAGCGCGGCAAGCAGCTCGAGCAGCGGCTGACCGAGCGATTCGGCAATCATCGCCATGTCGGCGACATCCGCGGGCGCGGCCTGTTCTGGGCGATCGAGCTCGTCGCCGATCGGGCCAGCCGCACCTCGTTCGACCCAGCGCTCAAGCTGCACCAGAAGATCAAGGCGGAGGCCTTTGCTAACGGGCTCGGCTGCTATCCCGGCGGCGGCACCGTGGACGGCGTCCGCGGCGACCATGTGCTGCTGGCGCCGCCCTATATCGCCTCGGCGGACGAGATCGATCAGATCGTCGACAAGCTCGGCACGGCCGTCGACAACGTGTTGCGTAGTGTCAATCACTGAGGGGAGAGTAGAATGAGGAAAGTGGTTATCGCAGCGGGCGTGCTCGCGGCATCGACGGTTGTCGCATCGGCGGCGACGCTGGACACGGTGAAGAGCCGCGGCACGCTGGTGTGCGGCGTCAGCGCCGGCTTCGCTGGTTTCTCGGCACCGGACTCGCAAGGCAATTACAAGGGTCTCGACGTCGACTATTGCCGCGCGCTCGCCGCCGGCGTGCTCGGTGATCCCAGCAAGGTGCGCTACGTCTCACTGACGGCGCAAAACCGCTTCACAGCCCTGCAATCGGGCGAAATCGATGTGCTCTACCGCAACTCGACCCAGACCTATTTGCGCGGCGTGACGCTGGGCCTGCGCCAGGGTCCGATCAATTTCTACGACGGCCAGGGCTTTGTCGTGAAGAAGGACCTCGGCGTGAAGGAGCTGAAGGACCTCAAGGGTGCCACGGTCTGCGTCGCGCAGGGCACCACGCATGAGGTCACGCTCGGCGATTACGGCCGGGCCAACGGCATCGACTGGAAGCCGCTGGTGTTCGACCGCGTCGACACCATGTACCAGACCTTCTTCGGCGGCCGCTGCGATGCCATGACCCAGGATGCCTCGGCGCTCGCCGGCGCCGTGACGACCGCCGCACCGAACCCGGCCGATTACGTCGTGTTGCCGCAGACCATCAGCAAGGAGCCGCTCGGCCCCTTCACCCGCAACGGCGACGAAGTCTGGAGCGACATCATCACCTGGCTGCATTACGGCCTGATCGAAGCCGAGGAGCTCGGCGTCACGCAGGCCAATGTCGAGGAGATGACGAAGTCGCAGACGCCTGCGATCCAGCGGCTGTTGGGTGCCTCCGGCGATCTCGGCTCGCGGCTCGGGCTCGACAACAAATGGCTGGTCATCGCGATCAAGGCCACCGGCAATTACGGCGAGATCTACGAGCGCAATGTCGGCAAGGCGAGCCCGCTCAAGCTCGAGCGCGGCCTCAATGGCCTCTGGAGCAAGGGCGGCTTGATGTACGCGGTGCCGTTCAAATAAAGAGCTCTCACCCAACCCTCTCCCCGCAAGAACGGGGAGAGGGAGAAGAGATGATCATGCGCATCGCCCTGATCCACGCCCTCAAGCACTCCATCGCCCCGATCGAGGCGGCGTTCGCGCAGGCGTGGCCGGAGGCGCGGCTGATGAACCTGCTCGACGACAGCCTGTCGGCGGATCTGGCGCGCGACGGCGAGCTCAATGATGCCATGACCGAGCGTTTCCTTGCGCTCGGCGACTATGCGGCGGCGACCGGAGCAAATGCGATCCTGTTCACCTGCTCGGCCTTCGGTCCCTGCATCGAGGCGGTAGCGCGGGCGCATGCGCCGATGCCGGTGCTGAAGCCGAACGAAGCCATGATCGAGCGTGCCGTGACGATGGGCAAGCGGATCGGCCTGCTCTCGACCTTCCCGCCGACGTTGGTGTCGATGCCGCCGGAGTTTCCCGCCTCCGTCCAGATCGTGCCGAAGCTCGCCGAGGGCGCGCTGGCGGCGCTCGATCGCGGCGACCGCGCCACGCACGACCGGCTGATCGCGGAAGCCTCGCGCGACCTGCACGATTGCGACGTCATTGCGCTGGCGCAGTTCAGCATCGCGGCGACTGCGCCGCTGGTTGCGGAGGCGACCGGCCGTCCCGTGGTGACAACGCCAGACAGCGCGGTCGAGAAGCTGATGCGGCTCTTGAAGGCGAAAACCTAGGCGCCAGCCTTCTTCTGGCGCCGCGCGTCCTTGATCGCAACCGCGAGCGCGGCCTTCGTCTCGTTGACAAAATCCTCGACCAGCTCCTCGCGCGTGGCGTGCGCCGACTCGCCCGTGAACAGGCCCTGCTCGGCCAGCATCACCACGCCGTGCAGCGCGGCCCAGATCTTCAGCGCCTGCCGCTCGCGCAAATAGCCGACGGCGGGCGCTTCCAAGGCTTCGATCACGAGCCCGAACGTCTCGCGCGTCGCCGCGTGCAGCTCGCTGCCCTTGGCCGCGCATGACACGATGCGGGATGCGAACATCAACCGGTAGGTGCCGTTGCGGCGCAGGCCGAAATCGAGCGTCGCCTGCGCCAACCGCGACAGTTTCGATTGCTTCGACGGCTTCGCCATCGCCTCGCGCAGGATCGTACTGAGCTGGCGGAACGCTTCGGCCGTCGCCGCCGCAAGCAGCGCCTCGCGATCCGCGAAGTGCCGGTACGGCGCCGGCTGCGAGACGCCGAGCTGCTTTGCCAGCGCCTTGATGCTGATCGCTTCAGCCCCGCCCTGCTCCGCCTCTCGGAGCGCGGCCTTGATCAGAGCGTCGCGGAGATCGCCGTGATGGTAGGTCTTCTCGGGCTTGCGGGCGAGTTGTGAGCGCATGTTGCGGTCAAGCCTATAAGTTTGCCCTTGACAGGGGAAGCCTGTCGCGAATGTAATATCATATAACTTAGAATAAGCCGCAAATGTCGCGGACAAGATTGACACGAGGAACGCGCCGCCCTTCGGGCCCGGCGCATACGACCGAGGAAGCCGCCATGACAGAGCGACTGAGGGTTCACGTCGATCCCGACAAGTGCCAGGGCCACGCACGCTGCAAGGCGCTGGCGCCGGAGCTGTTCGAGCTCGACGAATACGGCAACGCCCATGAGGCTGGCGATGGCGTCGTGCCGCCGGGCCTCGAAGACAAGGCCTGGCTTGCCAAATCCAACTGCCCGGAAATCGCAATCGATGTGATCGAAGAGTAGCGGGGACCTCCCCCCGCGCCCCGCGTGCTTTCAGTGAACACGAGCTACAAGGGATTTTCGAGATGTCCGACGTCAGCCAGCCCGCCGCCCATCCGCCCGTGACCGACTGGGTCCATGATTTCGACCACACCGACCCGCAATGGACCGACGACCCCTTCCCGATCTGGGAAGAATTGCGCGCCGCCAGCCCCGTCGTACATACCGACCGCTTCCTCGGCTGCTACATGCCGACGACCTATGAGGCGGTACGCGCGATTGCCAACGACACCGAGCATTTCTCCTCCCGCCGCATCATCGTCCGCGACGTGCGGCCGGAGATCACCAGCAAAAACGCCGCCCCGCCGATCACGTCCGATCCGCCCGTGCACAAGCCGGCCAAGCAGCTGCTGCTGCCGCCTTTCACGCCGGACGCGATGAAAAAGCTCGAGCCGCGAGTGCGCGCGATCTGCAACGAGCTGATCGACGGCTTCATCACCGAAGGCCGGATCGACGCGGCGGAGCGCTACACCAAGCATATCCCGGTGCGTGCGATCGCACATATGCTCGGCATTCCCGAGACCGACAGCGATCTCTTCATCAACTGGATCCACATGATCCTCGAGCTCGGCATCAAGGACGAGAACGTGCTGCTCCAGGCCGTGCAAGAGATGAGCGCCTATTTCAGCGGACACATCGAGGCGCGCAAGAACAAGCCCACCGACGACCTCATCTCCTATTTGATGAATGCGAAGGACAAGGAGGGCAATCCGCTCGAGGATTCCCATGTGCTGGGCTCGCTGCGGCTGCTCCTGATCGCCGGCATCGACACCACCTGGAGCGCGATCGGCTCCTCGCTGTGGCATCTCGCCAAGACGCCTGTTGACCGCGAGCGGCTGATCGCCGAGCCCGGGCTGATCCCGACTGCGGTGGAGGAACTGCTGCGCGCTTATTCGCCGGTGACGATGGCCCGCGAGGTGGTCAAGGAGACCACGATCTCGGGCTGCCCGGTCAAGACGGGCAACATGGTGCTGCTGTCGTTCCCGGCCGCCAACCGCGACCCGAAAATGTTTCCGGACGCTGACAAAGTCGTGATCGACCGCCGCGAGAACCGCCACGCCGCCTTCGGCCTCGGCATCCACCGCTGCGTCGGTTCCAATCTTGCGCGCATGGAGATGCAGGTTGCGCTGGAGGAATGGCTGAAGCGGATTCCCGACTTCCGGCTTGATCCGGCAGGCACCGTGACCTGGTCGCAGGGCACGGTGAGAGGCCCCCGCCAGTTGCCATTTTTGCTGGGAAAGGCGATGTAGGCCTTTTCCAGGACCAACGGAGAGGCCGGACGTGACTGAGCAAGCAACCCAACCGGCCTCTGACCACTTCGACATCGCCGACGCCGAGCGGCGGATCAAGGCGATCTTCATCGGCTCGATCGGCAATCTCGTCGAGTGGTACGACTTCTACGCCTACACCGCGTTTGCGCTCTATTTCGCCCCGGCGTTCTTCCCCGGCAACGACCCCGTCGTACAGCAATTGAATGTCGCCGTGGTGTTCGCTGCGACCTTCTTGATGCGCCCCCTGGGCGGCTGGTTCTTCGGCTACCTCGCCGACCATTTCGGCCGGCGCATCTCGCTGACCCTGTCGGTCGTCTTCATGTGCTTCGGCTCGCTGATCATCGCGGTGACGCCGACCTATGCCTCGATCGGTCTTGCCGCCCCGGCCATCCTGGCGGTCGCGCGCGTGATCGAGGGCTTAAGTCTTGGCGGCGAATACGGCGCCAGCGCCACTTACCTGAGTGAAGTTGCCGATCCCAGGCACCGCGGCTTCTATTCCAGCTTCCAGTACGTCACGCTAATCGGCGGCCAGCTCACCGCGATCATCGTGCTGTTGCTCCTGCAAAAGGTGTTCCTCACGCCAGAGGAGCTCAAGGCCTGGGGCTGGCGCATCCCGTTCGCGATCGGCGCGGCGCTCGCGATCTTCGCCGCCGTGATGCGGCGCGGCCTGCACGAGACCGAGGCTTTCGAGGAAGCCAAGAAGGTGGTGAAACCAACGGGCTCGCTCGCCAATCTGCTGCGTTACCCGCGCGAGCTGTTGCTCGTGGTCGGCCTCACCGCTGGCGGCACCGCGGCGTTCTACACCTTCACCACCTATATGCAGACCTTCGTCAAGCTCTCGGTCGGGCTGACCGAGGACCAGACCACTTTCGTGATCTTCGGCACGCTGATCTTCGCGACCATCCTGCAGCCGATCTATGGCGCCATCTCGGACAAGATCGGTCGCAAGCCGCTTTTGATCTTCTTCGGCGTCGCCGGTACGCTCGCCACCGTGCCGCTGCTGATGACGTTGAAGGAGACCAAGTCGCCGTTCATGGCCTTCATCCTGATCTGCTGCGCCTGGCTGTTCGTCGCCGGCTACACCTCGATCAACGCGGTGGTGAAGGCCGAGCTGTTCCCGACCAATGTCCGCGCGCTCGGCGTCGGCCTGCCCTATGCCATCACGGTGTCGATCTTCGGCGGCACGGCTCCTGCGATCGCGCTCTATTTCAAGAGCATCGGACACGAGGACTGGTTCTATTACTATCTCGCCGGAATCATCTTCCTGTCGCTGATCATCTACTCCACCATGCGCGACACCAAGCACGCCTCGGCGATGCATCGCCACGAGTAGCCCATTCACGAGTAACCCATGGCCGACGAGACGCCATCCGACAGCAAGCTGACGCGCACCAAGGAGAAATGGGCGCGCGAGGGCCGCTTCCTCACCGGCAAGGTCACGCGGCCGGAGGACCAGCGTCTGCCGCCGGGCCAGCATCTGACACAAGACTGGCCGGTGCTCGATCTCGGCGTCGTGCCGCCGGTGTCGCGCGAGCGCTGGCGGCTCGACGTCTATGGTGCGGTCGACAATCCCGTGTTCTGGACCTTCGCCGAATTCGCCGCGCAGAAGCAGGCGCAATTCACCTCCGACATCCACTGCGTAACCACCTGGTCGCGCTACGACAACCTTTGGGACGGCTTCGCGACGCGCGAGCTGCTCACGGCCTGCCAACCGCGCGAAGATGCACGCTTCGTGGTGCTGCATTCCTATGATGGCTACACCACCAACCTTGCGCTGGAAGATTTTGCCGCCGAGGACGCGCTGCTCGCCCATAGCTGGTCAGGCCAGCCGCTGTCTGACGAGCATGGCGGCCCGGTGCGGCTGGTCGTGCCGCATCTGTACTTCTGGAAGAGTGCAAAGTGGCTTCAGGCCATCGAGTTCCTCACCGAGGACGCGCCGGGTTTCTGGGAAGTCCGCGGCTATCATAACCGCGGCGATCCCTGGGCCGAGCAGCGCTATTCAGACGATTAGACTTCGAACAAGAGCGGGGGAGAATCATGGCAACGGAGCGCTTCCAATTCACCGGCGAGGGTGGCCATCAGCTCGCGGCCGCACTGGAGTTGCCTGACGGCGAGCCCACGGCTTACGCGCTGTTCGCGCACTGTTTCACCTGCGGCAAGGACACGCTGGCGGCCAAGCGCATCTCGGTTGCGCTCGCCGCAAGGGGCATCGCCGTGCTCCGCCTCGACTTCACCGGGCTCGGCTCCAGCGAAGGCGATTTTGCCAATTCGACCTTCTCCTCCAACGTCGCCGATCTCGTGCGCGCCGCCGATCATCTGCGCAGCGTCCGCAAGGCGCCATCGATCCTGATCGGCCACAGCCTCGGCGGCGCCGCGATCCTCGCGGCCGCCGGGAAGATCCCCGAAGCCAGGGCGGTCGCGACCATCGCGGCGCCGTCCGATCCAGCGCATGTCACGGGGCTGTTCAAAGACCATCTCGACAACATCCGCGCGCAGGGCGAGGTCGAGGTGTCGCTCGCAGGGCGCCCGTTCAGGATCAAGCGCGAATTCCTCGACGATATCGTCGAGCACGAGCTGATGAAGGACGTCACCGGCCTGCACAAGGCGCTGTTGGTGTTGCATTCGCCTGTCGACGACACCGTCGGCATCGACAACGCCACGAAGATTTTTCTTGCGGCAAAGCACCCCAAGAGCTTCGTCTCGCTGGATCACGCCGATCATCTGCTGACCAAGCCGGCCGACGCGCTCTATGCAGCCGACGTGATCACGGCCTGGGCGAGCCGTTACATCGACACGGCGACACCTGCAAAGGCGATGGACCTCCCCGAGGAGCCGCGCAGGGTTGTGGTTCAGGAGACCCGCGAGAGCAAGTTCAACCAGATCATCACCGTGGGGCCGCATCATCTGATCGCGGACGAACCGAAGGCTGCCGGCGGCGAGGATGCTGGCCCCGGCCCGTACGATTTCCTGCTCGCCGGTCTAGGTGCCTGTACCTCCATGACCATGCGCCTCTATGCCGATCGCAAGTCGCTGCCGCTCGATCGCGTCACGGTGACGCTGAAGCATTCGAAGATCTACGCCAAGGACTGCGCGGAGTGCGAGACGCGCGACGGCATGCTCGACCAGATCGAGCGCGACATCGCAATGGACGGCGCGCTCGATGCCGAGCAGCGCAAGAAGCTGATGGAAATCGCCGACAAGTGCCCGGTGCACCGGACGCTGACCTCGGAGATTCGCATCGTGACGAAGGCCGTGGAGTGACTTGGCGCGCTAGAAGCACGACGCCATCGTCCGCAGCGCCGCGCTGATCTCGCTCTCGCGCCAGGCTGCGAAGCCGAGCAGCAAGCCGTGATCGCGCGGCCGGCCGAGCGCAAGACTCGATAGAGCGCGCGTCTCAACGCCTGCGGCGACCAGCCGCTTCACGGCCGCCTGATCGGCCCGGCCGCGCTTGAGGCGCGCGACGAGCTGGATGCCTCCGGAGGGCACCTCGACCGAAAGCGCCTCGCCGAGATGACGCTCCAGTCCCGCGGCGAGATGATCGCGGCGGGCGTGATAGAGCCGGCGCATCCGGCGCAGATGCGCGAGGAAGTGCCCGTCGGCAATGAACTCGGCCAGCGCCTCCTGGATGTGGCTGGACGCGATCAGTCCGATGTGCCGCTGCGCGATCTCGAGGGTGCTGACCAGCGCCGGCGGGACGACGAGATAGCCGAGCCGGATATCGGCCGTCATCGCCTTGGCGAAGGTGCCGACATAGAAGACACGGCCATGGGCATCGAGCCCTTGCAGGGCCGGCACGGGGCGGCTGTCGTAGTGGAATTCGCCGTCGTAATCGTCCTCGACGATCCAGGTCTTGCCGGGCTTGCTTGACCTGAGAAATTCGGTGCGGCGCGCCAGCGACATCAGCCGTCCCGTCGGATGCTGGTGCGATGGCGTCATGAAGATGAGCCTCGGGGCCGGCAATCCCGGCATCCGCTGCATGCCCTGCTCGTCCAGCCTGACGCCGGTCACGCGCGCGCCGGAGGCACGGAAGGCCGCCGCCGCGCCGGGATAGCCGGGATCCTCGACCCAGACCTCGTCACTGGGCGAGATCAGCGCAGCCGCGATCAAGGTCAGCGCGGCCTGCGCGCTCGGCAGGATCAGGATCTGGTCCACCGTGGCGCGAACGCCCCTGCTCGTCGCGAGATAATGCGCGAGCGATTCGCGCAGGCGCGGCCGGTTGATCGGTCCGAGCTCGCGTCTGGCCGCACGCACGGCACTGCGGCGCAGGCAGCGCGCCCAGACCTCGTTCGGAAACTCCCTGGAATCGCCGTGCCCCGGACGCAACGGTTTCAGCGGCGCCTGATAGGACATCGGCCAGTCGGTCTGCTTGAGCTTTGCTGCCCACGGCGAGAGCCGCGGCTTGCCGGTGCGCGCACCCGCGGCGCTCGCCCCTTTGCCGGGCTCGCCGCCATCGACCGTTACGACCGGACGGCGACCATGCGATGCCTCGAGATATCCCTCAGCGGCGAGCTGCTCGAACGCATAGGTGACGGTGTTACGCGACACGCCGAGATCGGTTGCGAGCCGGCGGCTCGACGGCAGCACACTGCCTTTGCCGAGACGGCCGCTCGCGATCAGGCGGCGGAGCTGGCTGGTGAGCTGTGCCATCAGCCCCTGCTCGTCGGCCCGGTTCAGGGCGATCATGGCGGAGATCACACCACCCAAGACTGGCACTTTGTTATTCTCCAATCTGGCCCTTTTTCAGGTGCCAGCGACGATGCTATCCGGCGCACTGGACTGCTTCAAGGACCTACGAGATGAACTCCCTGTCACCCCGCGCGGCCATCGGCCTGTTCCTGATCGTCGTCGTGGCCTGGGGCGTGAACTGGTCGGTGACGAAGCAGCTCGTCCAGTTCTTTCCACCGCTCTGGACGTCAGCGATCCGGAGCTGGATCGCGCTGGGCGGATTGTTCGTGATCCTCGGACTGAGCAACAATCTGGTCATCCCCGAGCGGCGCGACATCCCGGTGGTCCTGAGCGTGGCGCTGCTGCACATGACGGTGTTCTCGGTCCTGGTTGCGGCCGGTGTGCGCTTCCTGCCCGCGGGCAAGGCCATCGTGCTCGGTTACACCACGCCGCTCTGGGTCGCGATCGCCGCGCCCATGCTGGGGAAGGACACGCTGACCGCGCCAAAGCTCGCCGGCGCACTGCTCGGGCTGATCGGTCTTGCCGTGATCCTGAACCCGACATCGATCGACTGGACCAATGCCAACGTCCTCATCGGCGCCGGGATGGTCATCCTCGCCGCGATGTCCTGGGCGGCGAACATCATCTATATCCGCGCGCATCGCTGGATCGCATCGCCGCTCCAGCTTCTGATCTGGCAGGTGCTCGTCGCGACGATCGTGCTGACGGGGTCAGCGCTGGTCACAGATGGCCTGCCACACGCGGAATGGTCGTGGAAGCTCGTGCTGCTGTTCCTGTATTCCGGCCTGATCGGAACGGCGCTGGCCTATTGGGCGATGTCGATGGTCAACAAGAGCATCTCGGCGCTGACGACTTCGCTCGGCACCACCGGGACACCGCTCGTCGGCATCGCCGCCGCCGCGATCCTGCTGGGTGAGCCGATCGACATCAGCCTTGCCGTTGCGGCCGGACTGATCGTCACCGGCATTGGTCTTGCGACACTGGGCGACCGGCTGCTGCGCGGTCAGGCCACCGCGAGCGGCTGAACGCGCAACACGCCGCGCAGACCTGCCGTGGTGCCGAGCAGGATGCCGGCGACGGCAATGAACGAGCCCAGTGCGAGCGTCGATAGGCCCGTAAGCCCCTGCCCGATCGAACAGCCGAACGCCATCACGCCGCCGATGCCCATCAGCGCAGCGCCACCACCTGAGCGCAGCATGTGGCGCGGCGAGGAATAGCCTTCGAGATGGAACCGGCCGGTGGCGAGCGCGGTGACTAGGCTACCGCTGAAGACGCCGGCGACCGTCGCGATGCCGAAGTTGAGCGTCAGGCCGGTCGAGAGCATCGCGTATTGCAGGCTGTCGGCGATCGGCGCGATGAAGGTCAGCGACGTCACCGGAACAGGGTTGAAGTCGTCGGCACCGAGATGGCCGGTGACGTACCAGCCGCCGGCGACGAGGAGACCGACGATGATGCCCGCTGCGATCTGGCCCGGCGAGCGCCGGAACGGCGGATGAGCCAAGGCGAACAGGACCAGGGCAAGAACGATCGTGGCACCGGCTAGCGCGCGCGCAACCACCTCCGTGAGTCCGAGCGTCGTCAGCAGTGACGGCAGCGAGTTCGCGCTGACGGTCGTCTGCGAAGACTGCACCATCGCGATGCGCGCAGGTGCGATCAAGCCCTTCAGCGTCATCTGCGCGGCGATGCCGAGCACGATCACGACGACGAAGGAGCGGAGATTGCCGCGGCCGAGCAACACCAGCGCACGCGAGCCGCAGCCGTTCGACAGCACCATGCCATAGCCAAACAGCAGGCCGCCAAGGAATAGCACCGGCACCGAGAAGGTTGGTTGCAGGTAGATCGACTTGCCGAGATCGACCGTGCCGTTGCCGGCCAGGAACTGGCTCGCGGCGATCGCGACCGCGATTGCCAATGCATAAGAGCGCACCAGCCGCCCGTCTCCCTTCGTCAGCCAGTCGCGCATGCTGCTCATCAGGCAGAAGCCGCTGAGCAGCCCGACGCTGCCGTAGATGAGGCCGATGACCAGGCCGGCGAGAATGACGGGTTGGGTGGATTCCATCGCTACGGCTTCAGGATCACACGGTCGCGCGACGAGCCGGCGACGGCAGTGTACGCCTCCCTCGCGCGCTCCAGCGGATAGATCGCATTCGCCTTGATCGGGAATGGCTTGAGGTGACTGCTCGCAAAGCCCGGACCGAGATCGCGCAGCACCGCGCCGGTCGCCGCCGAGGACAGGCCGAGCGTATCGATGCCGACATAAGTGTGCTGGCCTCGGTAGAATTCGAGGATGTTGAACTGCACGATGCGATCGATCGCGGCGATCAGGATCTGGCGGCCCCGAAGAGCAAGCGACTTGTGCGCGGCCTGGAAATAGGGATCGCCGACGGTGTTGAAGACGATGTCGGCCCCCTTGCCGCCGGTCAGTTCGCGCACGCGCGTGGCGACGTCCGTTGCGGAGGCGTCGATCACCTCGATGGGCGCGTTGGTGTGGCCTTCATAAGCTTCCGCCTTGCGCACCACGCCGATGACGCGCGCGCCCTGCCAGGTCGCGATCTGCACCGCGGCCTGACCGACCTTGCCGTTCACGCCGAACACCAGCACCGTTTCGCCGCTCTTCGGAATGCCGGCACGGCGAAAGCCTTCCATCGCGGTGACGAAGGGCACGCCGATGCCGGCGGCCTCCTCCCAGGACACCGTCTTCGGCTTCTCCACGACCGCATCGGCCTCGACGACGAGATGGCTGGCGTGGGTGCCGTCGCGGCGAATGCCGAGATCGCCGGAGGAGCCGAACACTTCCCGGCCAATCGTGCTGGCCGGCCCGTCGACCACCACGCCGGCGTAGTCGCGGCCGGGCGTGCGCGGGAACACGGCATAGGGCATCAGCCCTGTCGCAGCCTTGACGTCGGACGGATTGACGGCGGCAGCCTTCACCTCGATCAGGAGATCGTTCGGCCCGCGCGCCAGCGTATGGTGCTCGACCACCGGCGCAAGCGCGGCGGCATTTTCGGCCTTGGCATTGAGGCGCACGCAACGCGCTTCGATGGACTTGGTATCGGCTGACGACATGGAAAGACCCGCGATTTCTCGCGGGCCTTGTCGCCTCTGGGGCCGGTCAAGTCAATCCGTCAAGTCAGTCCTTGGGCCGCTTGTCGTAGAGCCGTTTGGCCTTGCCGAGCGAGCGCTCCAGCGTGGCCGGCGCGACCACCTGCACCCTGGAGCTGATGCCGATCGTGTTCTTGATATGGGTCGAGACCCGGTCGGCATGGTCGACGAGGCCGCGGCCGTCCCAGCTCTCGGGCCGCGCCTCGGCGATGATGGTCAGCTCGTCCATGCGGCCCTCGCGGGTCAGCTCCAGGATGAAGTGGCCGCCGCACCAGTCCGTCGCAAGCAGGACTTCCTCGATCTGGGTCGGGAACAGATTGACGCCGCGCAGGATGATCATGTCGTCGGAGCGGCCCGTCACCTTCTCCATGCGCCGCATGCCCGGCCGCGCCGTGCCTGGCAGCAGCCGCGTCAGATCGCGGGTGCGATAGCGGATCACCGGAAAGGCTTCCTTGGTGAGCGAGGTGAATACCAGCTCACCCCTCTCGCCATCGGGCAGCACCGCACCGGTCTCGGGATCGATCACCTCCGGATAGAAATGATCTTCCCAGATGTGCAGGCCGTCCTTGGTCTCGATGCATTCCTGCGCGACGCCGGGGCCGATCACCTCCGACAGGCCATAGATGTCGGTCGCGTCCATATCGAAGGCGTCCTCGATCTCGCCGCGCATCGCATTGGTCCAGGGCTCGGCGCCGAAGATGCCGACCTTGAGCGAGCACTGGCGCGGATCGAGCTTCTGCCGTTTGAACTCGTCGAGGATCGCCAGCATGTAGCTCGGCGTCACCGTGATGATGTCGGGCCGGAAGTCGTTGATGAGCTGCACCTGCCGCTCGGTCATGCCGCCGGAGATCGGCACCACCGTGCAGCCGAGCTTCTCCGCGCCGTAGTGCACGCCAAGTCCGCCGGTGAAGAGACCGTAGCCATAAGCATTATGGATGATCATGCCGGTGCGGCCGCCGGCGGCGCGGATCGAGCGCGCCATCACCTCCGACCAGGTGTCGATGTCGCGCTGGGTGTAGCCGACAACGATCGGCTTGCCCGTCGTGCCGGAGGAGGCATGCACGCGCACCAGTTTTTCGCGCGGCACGGCGAACATGTTGAAGGGATAGTTGTCGCGGAGATCCGTCTTCACCGTGAACGGGAATTTCGCGAGATCGGAGAGCTCGCGAAAGTCGGACGGATGCACGCCAGCCTTGTCGAACGCCTTGCGATAATGCGCGACGTTGTCGTAGGCGTGCTTCAGCGACCAGGCCAGGCGCTGCTTCTGCAACGCCACGATCTCGTCGCGTGAGGCGCGCTCATGCGCGTCCATCTCGGCACTATAGGAATTGCCGCCTTCCTTGAGCCTCGTCAGAGCCATCCTCGTTTCCCCACATCATTGATTTGTTCTTTTTATTGGTCTTATTGATCTTGTGTCGGCAGCCACGTCCCGGGAATGACACGCGAATGCCCACGGAATTCCGCGATGACGGTGTCGCCGGCGGTGACGCGCACATCGTAGATGCCGGAGCGGCCGCCGCGGGTGACCTCGCGCGCTTTCGCGACGAGGCGGTCGCCGAGCTTGCCGGGCTTGATGAAGGTGATCTGCCCCTGCGCCGCCACCACGCGCTCGTTGTGCGAGTTGCAGGCAAAGGCGAAGGCGGAATCGGCGAGCGTGAAGATGAAGCCGCCATGGGCGATGCGCTGGCCGTTGACCATGTCGGGCCGCACCGTCATCGCGAGCGTCGCAAAGCCCGGGCCGATCTCGACGATCTCCATGCCGAGCCCCTTGGACGCATCGTCCTCCGCCCACATCGCATCGGCGCAGGCGCGCGCAATATCCTGAGGTGACAGGGCGGCTTTGACGTTCACGCGCTTCTCCCGGCCAATCGTTTGCTCGTGATGTTCTGCTGCCTGGTCAAAACTGTCAAACGTGGTCGTAGTCGACCACAACCCGCTCGGAGGATGGCTTGGCCTGGCAGGTGAGGACAAAGCCGGCTTTCAGCTCCCAGGGTTCCAGCGAATAGTTGAGGTCCATCGGCGCCTCGCCCTCGACCAGCTTTGCGCGGCAGGTCGAGCACATGCCGCCCTTGCAGGCGAAGGGCAGATCGACACCGGCGCGCAGCGCGGCATCGAGGATGGCTTCGTCCTCCGCGACCGGCACGTCGCGGCGCTTGCCGTCGATGATTAGGGAGGCGATCGCCTTCGGCGGCGCGTCGGGTGCAACTTCCTTCTTCGGCCGTGGCTTGCCGCCGAACTCGGAGACGAAACGTTCGACATGGATGCGTTCGTCGGCGATGCCGAGGCCGCGGCAGGTTGCCTCGATCTCTTCGCTCATACCGGATGGACCGCAGATGAAGACGTGGTCGACGCTTGAAGCCGGCACCAGCGAACGCAGCAGCACCCTCACCTTCTCGCCATCGAGCCGGCCATGCAGGATCGGGATGTCCTGCTCCTCGCCGGAGATGACATGGAAGATCGAAAGGCGGTCGATGAAGCGGTCCTTCAGCTCCTCCAGCGCCTCGAGGAACATGATGTTGTCGGTCGCGCGGTTGCCGTAGAACAGGAAGAAGCGGCTGCCCGGCTCGCGCACGAGGATGCCCTTGACGATCGACAGGATCGGCGTGATGCCGGAGCCCGCGGCGAAGCCGACATGGATGCGCCCGGCTTCGGCAGGCGGGACCACGCCAAAGCGGCCCGTCGGCGTCATCACGTCGAGCTCGTCGCCGCATTTCAGCTCATCCGCGACCCAGCTCGAAAACGCGCCGCCGTCGACCTTCTTCACGGCAATGCGGATCTCGCCGTCATCAGGGCCGGAGCAGATCGAATAGGAGCGGCGGACCTCTTCGCCGTCCAGCATGGTGCGGAGCGTGAGGTACTGGCCGGGCGTGAAGGCGTAATCACCGGCGAGTTCGCCGGGGATGGTGAAGGTCATCGAGACGGCGTCCGACGCTTCGCGGCGGAGGTCGTTGACGGCCAGGCGATGGAAGCGTGGTGCGGCTGCTGACATGGTCAATGACACTTGAAGTAATCGAAGGGTTCGCGGCAGGCCTTGCAGCGCCACAGCGCCTTGCAGGAGGTCGAGCCGAATTCGGACAGTAATTCCGTCTTGTCAGAGCCGCATTGCGGGCACGCGACGGCCTCCTCGCCGAACAGCGCCCGGCGTGAACTTGAAGCTTGCGGCGGCGCGATGCCGTAAGCACGCAGCTTGCAGCGCCCTTCTTCGCTCATCCAGTCGGTGGTCCAGGCCGGCGACAGCACCGTGCGCACCTTCGGACGCTGAAAACCAGCGCGCTCCAGTGCAACCTCGATTTCGAGCGCGATCATATTCATGGCCGGGCAGCCCGAATAGGTCGGCGTGATCGCGACCTCGACATGATCGCCGTCGAGAACGACATCGCGGAGCACGCCGAGGTCGGCAATGGTCAGCACCGGAATCTCGGGATCGACCACGCTCGCCGCGGCATCCCAGGCGCGCCGGCGCAACTCGCTATCGCGCTCCAGCACCGTCACCATGTCTGCCCCGGAAAAGTGCGCTGCATCGATTGCAGTTCGGACAGGAGATGGCCGAGATGCTCGCTGTGGCGGCCGGCGCGGCCGCCCTGCTGCATCCAGTCGTTCTGCGGCAACTGGAGCGTTGCTTCACTGGCGACACCCGAGAGCGTCGTCAGCCAACGGCCGCGCAAGGTGCCGGGATCGATGGCGATACCGGCATGAATCAGCGCGCGCTCGCCATCATCGACGGCAAACATCTCGCCGGTGAAGGCCCAGAGGTGATCGATCGCGGCCTGAGCGCGCTTGTGGCTTTCATCCGTGCCATCACCAAGCCGGATGATCCATTCCGAAGCGTGACGCAGGTGATAGGCGCTCTCCTTCTCCGACTTGGCAGCAATCGCTGCGAGCGTCGTATCGCGCGAAGTCATCATCGCGCGCCAATAGAGGTCGGCGAAGGCGGAATAAAAGAACTGCCGCACCAGGGTCTGGGCGAAGTCGCCATTGGGCTGCTCGACCAGCAGCAGGTTGCGGTACTGCCGGACGTCGCGCAAATACGCGAGCTTATCCTCGTCGTTGTCGTTGCCTTCAGCCTTGGCCGCGTAGGTGTAGAGTTCGCGGGCCTGGCCGATCAGGTCGAGCGCGATGTTGGAGAGTGCCATGTCCTCTTCCAGCATCGGCGCGTGACCGCACCATTCCGACAGCCGGTGGCCGAGGATCAGCGCATCATCGGCCCGGCGTAGCGCGTACAGCACCAGCGGCGTTTCCGAGACCTGGATGTTGGCGGTCGCCATCACATGTGCCCCACTTCCTCGGGCACCTCGTAAAACGTCGGATGCCGGTAGATCTTGGATTCCGCCGGCTCGAACATCATACCCTTCTCGGCGGGATCGCTCGCGGTGATCGCGGTCGAGGGCACGACCCAGATCGAGAGGCCTTCGCCGCG
Source organism: Bradyrhizobium genosp. SA-4 str. CB756 (assembly GCF_000473125.1). Taxonomy (NCBI): domain Bacteria; kingdom Pseudomonadati; phylum Pseudomonadota; class Alphaproteobacteria; order Hyphomicrobiales; family Nitrobacteraceae; genus Bradyrhizobium; species Bradyrhizobium genosp. SA-4. The sequence goes on from NZ_KI421499.1 coordinate 4,985,277, forward strand.
ACGGGTGTAGATGTCGCGGGCGGCCTGCAACGCCATGGTCGCATCGCTCGCATGCAGCGAGCCGACATGCTTGTGCGCGAGCCCGTTGCGGCTGCGAATGAAGACTTCCCACAGCGGCGTGTTCGGCGTGGCCATATTGATCTCCTTATTCCGCGGCTTGCGCGGTCTGACGCTGCGCGCGCTTGGCCGCATAAGCGGCCGCCGCCTCGCGCACCCAGGCGCCCTCGTCGTGCGCCTTGCGGCGCGCGGCCATGCGATCGCGGTTGCAGGGGCCGTTGCCGGCGAGCACCTGCTTGAACTCGGTCCAGTCGATTTCGCTGTAGCGCCAGTGGCCGTCGGCGTCCTGAATCATGCCGGGATCGGGAATGGTGAGGCCGAGATATTGCGCCTGCGGCACGGTTGCATCGACGAATTTCTGGCGCAGCTCGTCATTGGAGAAGCGCTTGATCTTCCACTTGGTCGAGGTGTCGCTGTGCTGGCTGGTCGCATCAGGCGGACCGAACATCATCAGCACCGGCCACCACCAGCGGTTCAGCGCGTCCTGCGCCATCGCCTTCTGCTCGTCCGAGCCGCGGCACAGCGTCAGCATGATCTCGTAGCCCTGGCGCTGGTGGAACGACTCCTCCTTGCAGACGCGGATCATCGCGCGCGCATAGGGGCCATAGGAGCAGCGGCACAGCGGGATCTGGTTCATGATCGCGGCGCCATCGACCAGCCAGCCGATCGTGCCGATGTCGGCCCAGGTCAGCGTTGGATAGTTGAAGATCGAGGAGTACTTGGCCTTGCCGGCGAGCATCGCATCGACCAGCTCCTCGCGCGAGGTGCCGAGCGTCTCGGCGGCGGCGTAGAGATACAGCCCATGGCCGCACTCGTCCTGCACCTTGGCGAGCAGCGCGGCCTTGCGGCGCAAGGTCGGCGCGCGCGTGATCCAGTTGCCCTCGGGCAGCATGCCGACGATTTCGGAATGGGCGTGCTGGGAGATCTGGCGGGTCAGCGTCTTGCGATAGGCCGCCGGCATCCAGTCGTTCGGCTCGATGCGCTCCTCGGCATCGATGCGGGCCTGGAACTGCGCAGCTCGGCCTGCGTCCTCAAGACCGCGATCGTCAGTCTCGGCCGTGTTCAGCGCCTGGGTGTACATGCGCGTCCTCCCGTTTTATTGGGAGGCAATATATAACAGAAATTACGTCATGCAAGATATTTCTGTAACATAAAGATCAGACGCCGAACCTCCTTTCCAGGAGCTTTCGGGCGGGTGGCAGCGGCCCCTTTTCGTTGGTTCCATGGCCATCAAGCCATTGTTCGGACGGGGCAAGCAGCGCGCGATAGATCTCGCCGCAGAGCGCGCGAGCCGCCCTGCCCGGCCAGTCCCCCGGCAGCAGGCTCTCGGGCAGCAGCGGATCGCGCAGCACGACACGGCGGTAATAGTGGATCAAGAGGATGCGCGCGGTGAAGGCGTCGGCGTCAGAAAGATCCGTACCGCGCGCGATCGCGGCGCGGAGCGGCTCAAAGGTCTTCATGAATTTCAGATAGGCGTCCGCGGTGCGCTCCAGCGGCCAGCTCGCGCTGAGCAGTCGGCGGCCATTGTCGTCCTCCGCGGAGACTTCGAGACGGATCGCACCCGCGGCCTCCTCCGGCACCGGCACGCCTGACGGCGCGACCCAGACACCGGGAAGCGGACTGCCAAAGCCGGCGTTGCGCAGCGCTTCGCGCGAGGCGTCGCGGTCTTCGCCATTGCCGATCAGCAGCAGCTCGAAGCGCCCGGTCCAGTCCGACGGCGGCGGATCGTAGATGTGGCGCGTCGCGGCTTCAAACGTCTGGCGGCCCTTGTCGGCGAGGCGATAGAAACTGTTGCGGCCGACCTTTTCGCGCGTCAGCCAGCCATCGGCGGCAAGCCGCGACATCGCGGTGCGCACCACGCCGCTGTCGATGTCGAGGCCTTCGAAGAACTCCAAGAGCGTGCCGAGCCACACCGAACCGCCGCGCGGCACGATGGCGTCGCCGAACACGGTGATGACGATGGAGCCGGTGCGCGACGGCTCGCGCTTGAGCTGGTCGATGATGCGTGAGAGCGGATGCGCCATGCGCGAGGCATAGCGCGTTTGGTGCAGGCGCGACAATGGACGGGAGCGACGCTTACTCTCCCTCTCCCCGTTCTTACGGGGAGAGGGTTGGGGTGAGGGGCCTCTCTCCGCGAATGAGATGGACGTGAGACCTGTACCCCCTCACCCGGATCGCAAGAGCGATCCGACCTCTCCCCGCAAGCGGGGCGAGGCGAAGAAGCGCACTACCTGTGCGGGTCGGGATAGGCCAGGCTACGCCAGCCGCTGCGATCGAACGGGCGCCACTGGCCCTCCTTCTGCGCGAGCCGGTCGGCGACGGCATAGACGGCGGCGGGATGATGGCCCATGCCGCAATGGCTGCTTTCGACCTCGATGCTCTCGGTCTGCGCACCTGACTTCTCCATGCAGCCCTGCCAGGCGCAAACGCCATCGGTGCGGCTGAAGATGGCGGTGGTCGGCACCGGCGGCGGCACCGCGAGTTCGCCGCCGAACTGCGGATCGACCTCGTCGGCGCGGCGGCCGCTCGCCCATTCATAGACGCGCCACGCATTGGTCGACCTGGGATCGCCCGCGAAGGGGCTGCCGAGCGTGATCACCTGGCGCACGCGCTCGGGCATCATCTTGGCGAGCTGGCGCGCATAGAGGCCACCGAGGCTCCAGCCAACCAGGCTGATCTTGCGGCCGTGCTTGTCGCTGAGCTCCTCGACCAGATCGACCATCGCATGCTGCACGCCCGGGCGCAGGCCGTAATTGCGGCCCTGGCGCCAGCCGCTCACCGCATAGCCCTTGCTGGTCAGGAACGTGCGCAGCGCGCGCGTGGACTCATCAGAAGCGACGAGGCCCGGCAGCACCAGCACCGGATGCCCGTCGCCGCGCGGCGCGAGGCTCAAGAGCGGCAGTGCGCCGAGGAATGCGCCGAACTCGTGGATCGCGCGCCCTTCCAAGAACATCAGAGTACGGGATGGCGGACGCAGCGTCTGGGCAGTAGCGGTCATCAATGGATCCCCTGGAGAAGGCGCCGGTCGCGATGCCGGCAATGGGCATGAATTCCAATACGCCGGCTTCTTGAACGTTCCGCAGCGCAACATGAATCAGCTAGGCGGCCGGTTCCCGACATTCAAGCGGGAGAGACGCAAGGCGACAATAGGCCCGCGCGTTAATGCTAACGGCCGTGACGCAAAAGTCACAACAATCGAAGCAGGAATTCTACGGAGTAGAGCGCAAGGCCGGCGAGCCCACCGATCAGCGAGCCGTTGAAGCGGATGTATTGCAGGTCGCGGCCGATGTTGATTTCGATCAGCGAAATCAGCTGCGTCATATTCCACGCCTTGACCTGGTCGGAGATGAAGGTCGAGACGCCGCTCTTCTGGTCGGCGACGAAGCTGCGCAGCACCGTCACCAGGCCCTGGTTGATCTCGCCGCGCAGCTCGGCATCGGCGGCGAGCGCATCGCCTGCCGAAACGAACATGCCGGCGAGATGATGCTGGAGCACCTGCGTCTCGCCGCTCGCGCTGCGCTCGATGAAGGAGCGCATGTTGGCCCAGACGGTACGGGCAAGCTCGGCAAGCTCGGGGCGCGCGAGCAGATCACGCTTCAAGCCGTCGATGCGGCCGATATAGGCCTGATCGGTGCCGAGGCGATCGACGAAGCTCAGCACCATGCGATCGAACTCGCCGCGGAACGGATGCTTGGGATCGCTGCGCACCTCGTTGAAGAACGCGGTGGCGGACGACACGATCTTGTTCACCAGAAACTTGTCGGCACGATAGAGCTTGAGCAGGGTCGGCAATTCCGCGCGCACCTTGTCGCGGATCATCGCCATCGTCTCTTTCTGGTTCATCGTCTCGTGCATCACCCGCAGGAGATCGTCGAACAGGATCTGGTGCCGCCCCTCCGCGACGAAGCCGCGCAGCGTGCCGGCCGCGAGCGGCGCGAGGTCGATGGCCTGGAGCTGCGAGGACATGCGGCGGACGATGAAGGTCATCAGGCCCGAGCTTTCCGTCGCGGAGACGGCTTCCGGCAGCAGGCGCAGCGCGAAACGCGCGAGATCGTCGCTGCGCTTGCGGTCACGCAGCCAGTCGGCGACGAAGGAGCCGAAATCGATCTCCTTCAGCTTGGCCTCGACGGGACCGGCCTCGAGGAAATGCACCTGGATGAACTCGCCGAGCTTGTCGGCGATGCGGGCCTGGTTGCTCTGGATGATCGCGGTATGCGGGATCGGCAGGCCGAGCGGCCGCTTGAACAGCGCGACCACCGCATACCAGTCGGCGAGCCCGCCGATGGTCGCGGCTTCCGCGAAGGCGGCGATGAAGCCGAACACGGGATGCACGGGCAGAAGCCATTTTGCGAGGATGAACAGCGCCAGCGTCGAGGCCAGCACCAACGTCGCCAAGGCCTTCACGCGGCGCAGCTCGGCCGCGCGTTCGGCGTCGCCGGGGGTGTCGAAGGTGAAGGTGGCGGGTGCGTTCATGATAAATTCTAGAGTACGTCATTCCGGGGCGGTCCGCAGGACCGAACCCGGAATCTCGAGATTCCGGGTTCGCCCTTCGGGCGCCCCGGAATGACAAGTGGTGATGACCGCGGCGCAAAAAACAAAGGCCCGCCGAAGCGGGCCTCAAATTCAGTTTCTCTACTCAGGGCGCCGGATCAGGCAGTCTTGGTGTAGACCTTGGCAAAATTGTCCTGAGCGGACTTCGCACCGTTGGCGGCGAGCTTGCCGAGATAGTCGGCGGTCGCCTTGGCGCGCGAAACGAACACTTCGCCGCGGGCGCGGAGCAGGCTTGACTGGATCTCGACGGCTTCGCTGACCGACTTGGCCGACGCGAGCTTGTCGATGCCCGAGAAGAACGCCTCGGCGTCCTCGTAGATCGCCTGCTGGATGTTGCGGCTGATCTTGCCGGCTTCAGTGACGGACTCGGTCACCGCGTTCTCGACGGCGGCGGTCACGCGCTCGGAGCCAGCGAACACCTCGGCAGCACGGTCCTTGGCGGTGTTGGCAGTCTTCTTGACGAATTCGCGGGCGGCCTCGGGAACTTCCAGATTCTGGATGTTCTTGAAAGCGTCCTTGAAGCCCTCGAAAGCAGTGTTGGTTTCAGTGGTCATGGGGTTCTCTCCATCCTCATTGGGTTGAGCTATGGGCTCACCCCGTCCGCATTGGCCCGGGGCACGGCTTATATGGCATAGTTAATTGTGCGGTGCAATATTCTTATTGCACTGCGATATCACGAGATCGTGAACAGCCTTAACGGGAGGCAATCTGCTGCCTTCGTGGCCCCTACCTACTGTGCATGGGGTTGAATTCCACTTTTTGTTTGCTGGACGGCGCCCTAATGCTGGACCGCGCCCGGCAACCCGTAGGCCTCCATCTGGGCCTGCACCTGCGCGATGTTGTGGCCGAGCACGACGATGTCGTGGGTCTTGCCATCGACGTCCCGGACATGATCGCGCAGCAGCGCCTCGGCCTTGAAGCCGAGGCTCTCGAACAGCGCGATCGCCGCCTGCTGGTCCACCGTCATCTGCACCGAGAGCTTTTCGAGGCCCGCGCCCAGCGCGAGCGCAAAGGTCTCCTGCGATACCGCCTTTCCCACCCCCTTCCCGCGCACATCGGGCGAGACCACCATGCGGATCTCTCCGACATGCGGCGACCAGGAGTGGGGATCGCGCACCAAGGTGCCGCAGCCAACCACCCTGCCGTCCTTGACGGCGAGCAGGCTCTGAATCGCGCCGCGCTCGATCTCCTTGACCCAGGCCGACAGCACCTTTGGCTCGCTGATATTGCGCGGCAGGAACAACAAATCATGGGTCGGCAGGCCCTTGCCGAAGGCCAGCACCGCGGCCTCGTCCGCGGGCGACATCAGGCGGATCTCGATGTCGCCGGCGTCGGTCTTGACGTGACGCGGATAGGAACGCTGCTCGCTCATGTCGATCTCTTCCCCAGCCAGGAGTCCAGTTTCGGCCACAGCCGCTTCACCGCGTTGGCGCCCGCAACGAGCGAGACGTGACCGCCCTTCAGCATCACCTCTTCCTTGTCCGCCGAGCCGATCTTGGCGATCAGGTGCTTTGCGGCGTCATAAGGCACGATGTGATCGTGCTCGGCGACCGCATGCAGGATCGGCACCTTGATGTCCTCGAGCTTCGCCGCACGGCCGCCCACCGACATGGTGTCGTTGAACAGCTTGTTGTCCCACATCAGATCCTTGGTGATGGTGCGGAAATATTCGCCCGCCAGCGGCAGCGTGTCGGTCGCCCAGCGGTCGAACATCCGATAGGACTTCACGAACTCGTCGTTCCAGATGTTTTCCCAGAGCTGGATCTGGCTCACCGTGCGCGAGGCCGGACGCAGCATCTCGAACGAGGACAGGATCATCTCCGGCGGCACGTTGCCGACGCTGTCGACGAGGCGGTCGACGTCGAAATAGCGACGGTCGGAGAAGTTCGAGAACAGCTTCATCTCGCGGAAGTCGATCGGCGTGGTGAAGCAGATCAAATTCTTCATCGGCCCGTCCGGGAAAATCGAGCCGTAAAGCAGCGACAGCACGCCGCCGAAACAATAGCCGACGACGGAGACATCTTGCTCGCCGGAATCGGCTTGCACGCGGCGCACGCAATCCGGGATGAAGTCGAGGACATAGTCCTCCATGCGCAGGTTCTTCTCCTCTGGGCGCGGCGCGCTCCAGTCGAGCATGTAGACGTCGTAGCCGCGCTTCAGCAGGAACTCGATGAAGCTCTGGCCGGGTACGAGGTCGAGAATGTAGCCGCGGTTGGTGGTCGCCATCACGATCAGCACCGGCACGCGGTAGATCTCGTCCGACATCGGCCGGTAGTGATAGAGACTCATCGTGCCGCGCGAATGCAGCACGTCCTTCGGCGTGGAGCCGAGCGTGGGACCGGAGGTGGAGAAATATTCGACGCCCTTGATGCTGCGCATGATGGCGCGCTGCACTTCGGACTGGATGCGCTCCGGGATGGCTGCAAAATCAAGTCCCGTTGGCGCGTTCATTCTTGCTCTCCGCCTTCGGACGGCGGCCGTTTCGTGCGCGGCGGCCGCGGCGCAGCGCCAATCTGCTCCGCGCCCGAACTGGCCGACATCTGGCTCAGCATCGACTTGATCTCACCGAGCTGGCCCTCGATCGACTGAAGCCGCTCGGCGATACCGGTCATCTGCTCGCGGCTCGGCAGGTTCATGGAGAGCAGGTATTTCTCCATGAGATCGCCGAATTGCTTCTGAGCACCTGCAGCAACGCCGCCAGCGCGGTTCATGGCCTGCGAGAATTCGGGCGTCTCCATGGCCTTGGTCGCGAAGGAGTTGAAACCCTTCTCCATCTCGCCAACCATCTGCTGCCACAAGGCAACCGGATCGGTGATCTTGTCGGTCATCAGCGTCCTCCCAATGTGGAGGGCTTTGCACCCTTCTTGTCTCGCCATACCACACCGTTGCGCGATGCCGGTCAACCGGCAAGCCACGGGCGCGGTGTCGCGCACGCGGCTTCATCATGGAACGAAACCGTGCGATACAGCATCGATCAGCAGGAGGGACCGCGCCCGTGACCACCCATCAGCCGCCCCAGACCGTCCGCGCCAACGGCATCGACATCTGCTACGAGATTTTTGGCAACGACAATGCCGAGCCGCTGCTGCTGATCATGGGGCTCGGGGCGCAGATGATCCATTGGGACGATGGGTTCTGCGAGCAACTTGCCGCACGCGGCTTTCGTGTGATCCGCTTCGACAATCGCGACATCGGCAAGTCGAGTCATCTCACCGGCGGCAAGCGCCTGACGCCGCTCGAGCTGCTGAAGCTGCGCTTCCTCAGGATTCCCGTCGCCGCGCCCTACAAGCTGATCGACATGGCCAGGGACACGATCGGGCTGATGGACGCGCTCGGCATCAAGTCGGCGCATCTGGTCGGCGCATCCATGGGCGGCATGATCGCGCAGGAGGTGACGCTGTCGTTTCCCGAGCGCGTGCGCTCGCTGACCTCGATCATGTCGACCACCGGCAATCCACGCATCCCGCCGCCGACGCGCGAAGCCGCGGCGATGCTGATGGCGCCGCCGCCACAGAGCAAGGAAGAGTTCATCGTCCGCTTCGGCCAGACCTGGAAAGTGCTGCGCGCCGGGTCGTTTCCGGAAGAGGAAGCTCTCGACCCCGGCCGCGCCGAGCGCGTGTTCGCGCGCGGCCTCAATCCGGCCGGCGTCGGCCGACAGCTCCGCGCCGTGCTTGCCTCCGGCAGCCGCAAGGAGCGCCTGCATGGCGTCAAGACACCGACGCTGGTGATCCACGGCACGGTCGATCCGCTGGTGCGGCCCGAAGGCGGCAAGGACACGGCAGCGTCCATTCCCGGCGCCAAGCTGCTGATGATCGAGGGCATGGGTCACGCTTTGCCGATGCGCTTCTGGCCGGAGATCATCGCCGCCATCGACAAGCACGCGCATGGCGCGGCGGCGAAGGCGGCGTAGACCGGCAGGTCTCCTCACGGTGACCATGTGAGCTTCCGGTTACTCTCTTAACGCAAGCCGGCGCGAAAGCTATACAGGCCTCCCTCAGTCGCAAGATAAAGGGGCTGCGGCCTCTCGGAGTTCACATGCATCCCATCGTCCGGCCCGTCGCAATGATTGCGGCCTCCATTCTCACGTTGTCCTTCGCTGGCGGCGCTGCGATTGCCGGCAGCCCGCAGGAAGAAGCCAATCGCGCCGCCGTGCTTGCCTTCTACGAAAAGGGCCTCAACCAGAAGGACGTCGATGCCGCCCTTGCCTATGTCGGCGACCGCTATGTGCAGCACAATCCCAATGCGGCCGATGGTCCGGAAGGTTTCCGGAAATTCATCGGTTTCCTCCGTGAAAAGTTTCCGAACTCGCACAGCGAGATCAAGCGCAGCTTCGTGGATGGCGACTACGTCATCCTGCACGTTCACTCCGTTCGCGAGCCCGGCACCAGGGGCCGCGCGATCGTGGACATCTTCAAGCTGGAGAACGGCAAGATCGTCGAGCACTGGGACGTCGTCCAGGAGATTCCCGAGACCCCGGCGAACGGCAACACGATGTTCTAGCGGAGACGCGTAGTCCGGATGGTCGCCTAACCCTTCCGCGCCATCCAGATCACATGGCGCGCGCCACCGCCTCTGCCGGTCGCGCGGACGTTGACTTCGTTGACCTCGAAACCGCCGCTGCGAACGCGCTTGGTGAATGCGGGGTTGGGTCCCGACGACCAGACCGCGAGCACACCGCCGGGCCGCAGCGCCGTCTTTGCAGCTTTAAGCCCGCTCGCACTATACAGCGCGTCATTGCCTTTCCGGGTCAGCCCTTCCGGCCCGTTGTCGACATCGAGCAGAATGGCATCGAAGGCCGAGCTCTTCGCCCGGATGATCTCGCCGACGTCGATCTCGCGGATGCTGACGCGTGGATCATCGAGGCTGTCACCAAAAACCTCCGCCATCGGCCCTCGCGCCCAGGCAACGACCGACGGCACGAGCTCGGAGACGACGATCTTCGCCTTGGCGCCGAACACGGCGAGCGCCGCGCGCAGCGTAAAACCCATGCCGAGACCGCCGATCAGGACGACAGGCTTGGCAACCTTCTCGATTCTCTTCGCCGCGAGCGTCGCGAGCGCGGCCTCGGAACCCGACAGGCGGCTGTTCATCAGCTCGTTGGTGCCGAGCTTGATGGAGAACTCCTTGCCCCGGCGCATCAGGCGTAGCTCTTCGTCGGAGCCGGGGATTTTGGCTGTGTCGAGTTTTTCCCAGGGAATCATGAGGGAGCTTTAGCACGATCGGGCGAACAATCACCCGCCCGCCCAGACGTCCAGCACATACCGGTTCTTCGTGCCCATGTCCTCGATCCAGCGTGCGCCAGTGGCGGCATCGCTGCCGGTCTTCTCGCGATGGATCGCGACCAGCTCGGCCTTCACGTCGGGCTCCATCTTGCCGCCATCGCCGCAGACATAGATGATCGCACCCTGCTCGATCAGCGGCCAGACCTTGTCCTTTTGGGCGGCGAGCACGTGCTGCACATAGGTCTTCGGTCCATCCGCGCGCGAGAACGCCGTGAACAGCTCGGTGATGCCGCCGGCCGCCAGCGCCTTCAGCTCCTCCGCATAGAGAAAATCCTGGTCGGGATGGCGGCAGCCGAAGAACAGCATGGCTGGGCCGAGGGTGGCCCCTTTCGCCTTGCGCGCGGCGCGCTCCTGCAGAAAGCCGCGGAACGGCGCGAGGCCCGTGCCCGGGCCGATCATGATGATCGGCACGGATGGGTCATCCGGCAAACGGAAGCCGGCCTTGGTTTCGCGCACGGTGGCGTAGATCGTATCGCCCGTGCGCCGGTTGGCGAGATAGTTCGAGCAGATGCCTTTGTAGACGCCGCGCCCGGAGGCCGCCGGCCCTTCGACCACGCCGACGGTGACGCTGCATCGCGCCGGATCGACTGACGGCGAGGACGAGATCGAGTAATAGCGCGGCGCCAGCAGCGAGAGCATTTCCAGGTAAACGTGGAACGGCAATTCGCAGGCGGGATATTCCAGCAGCAGGTCGAACACCGATTTGCGCCTGGACAGGATCTCGGTGCGGTAACGCTCTAGCGTATCAGCCTCCTCGCCGACGAAGGCCAGCAGCTTCGGCTTTGTGACGGGGCAGCGGGTGTGATCCGCCATGATCTGGATTTGCTTGCGCGTTGCGACCTGTTGCAGCTCGACGAACTCGCTGAGCAGGCGGCCGACCGATACGGCATCGCCCACCGGCAATTGTGCGCGGCGGCCTTCTGCGACCTGAAGCCTGATCTGGTCGGCCGGCAGGAAGCCGAAGCGGCGGGCAACTGAATCCACCAGCGTCGGATCGTTGCGAGGGACCACACTCAAATGATCGCCGACGCGATAGCTGATGTTGGACGGCAGCTGCACCTCGATATGGCGCGTCGAGCGCTCCGAGGGATTGGACCCGACCTTGTTCTGGAGCTCGCCATTGACCAGCACCTTCATCGCCACCGCGCCACCCTGAGCGACGATGGTGTTGACGGCGGTCACCGCCACCGGCTCGATCGCATAGAGCGGATCGTCTTCCGCGGTGCGGGTGAAATTCCAGTCGATGCCGAATTCCTTGGTCGCGACCTGCGCGGCCGCCGGGAACCATTTCTGGAACTGGCCGTCGAGGTCGCTGCGCGCATCGCCCTCGCCGCGCGGATAGACCGCGCGCGCACCATGCCCCGACAATTTCTCGTCGATGAAGCGCGGCACCGATTGATAGGTCGCGGCCCAATCGCTGTTACCGCAGCCGAACACGGCGTAGCGCACATTGGCGAAGGCATCCTTCGGCAGGTCCTCGCCGAGCCATTTGACGAACTGCGTCGCGTTGTCAGGCGGGGCGCCGTTATACGAGGCGCAGATGATCAGCACGCCGCCCTCCTGCGGCAGCTTGCCGACATAGTCGTCCAGCGCTCCGAGATGCACGGCAAAGCCGTTGATCTCGGCAAGATCCGCCATGCGGGTGGCAAGCTCCTCGGCGGTGCCGAGATTGGAGCCGTACAGCACCAGCATCGGCGTGTTGTGGCCGGGGCGCGTGGTCGGCTGGCGCTGCGCCTTCGGCGCCGAGGATGCAGCCGCGATCGGCCCGCCATAGGCGCCGCGCTCGCGGTCGGCCCGCGGCCGCACCTTGATCTTGAAGCCTTCCGGCTTCATCGTCAGGGTTTCCTTCAGATGCATCTGGTAGCGCTGGTGATCGATCAGCTTGAAGCGCTGCAGGATCATGCCGAGTGCGAGTGCGGCCTCGTGCATGGCAAAGCCACGGCCGATGCAGGCGCGCTGACCGTTGCCGAACGGCTTCCAGGCATTGACTGGCCGTTTCGCCTCGGCCTCGCGGCTGAAATTCTCGGGATCGAAGGCATCCGGATTCGGCCCCCAGACAGAGGGATCGCGATGCAGCGCCGTCACCAGGATGGTGATGAAGGTGCCTTTCCTGAGCTTGTACTTGCCGCCGCCGATGGTCTCGTCCGCGAGCGGCGAGATGCCGTAGGCGGGCGCCGGCGGCCACAGCCGCAGCGCCTCCTTCAGGATCTGCGTGATGTAGGTGAGCTGCGTCACCTGCTGATAGGTCGGCTTCGCGTTGACATCAGGGCCGAAGACGCGGTCGACCTCGTCATAGGCCTTCTTGAGAATGTCCGGATGCTTGAGCAGCGCATAGAGCGTGTAGGACAACAGGCCGCTGGTGGTCTCATGCCCCGCGATCAGGAAGGTGTTGATCTGGTAGCGGATATTGACGTCGTCGAGCTGCTCGCCGGTGGAGCGATCGACGCCGGTCATCATCGCGGCGAGCATGTCCTTCTTGTCGTCGATCCCTTCCGCGCTCTTGCGGCGCTCGGCGATGATCTCGTCGACCATCTTGTTCATGAAGGCGACGTCTTCGGCGAGCGTCTTGCGCCGCTTTTGCATCCAAAACTGCTCGAACGGCAGGCCGCGCGTCATCATGATGGTTTCGAGCGAGCGCACCAGCGACTCGACGAAGGGATGGTAGTCTCGGCGGTAGAACGAGTTGAAGCGGTAGTCGAAGCCGCACAGGCCGATCGTATCAAGCGTCAGCGCGGTCATGTCGTGGACGACGTCGATCTCGTCGTCGGCGTTGAGCCGCTCCCATTTCTGCACGAGCTGCTCGGCGATATCGACCATGCTCGGGTGATAGGACTGCATGGCGCGGTTGCCGAACGGCTGCAGCAGAATGTTGTGCGCCTTGCTCCAGTTCGGCTCGCGGGTGTCGGCCGTGAACAGGCCGTCGCCGCCGACCGCGCGCACACGCCGCAGCGCACCGCGCACCGTCTTGTCGAAACGCTTCTCGTCGGAGAGCTCGTCAACGAGATCGTGGCCGGAGACGACGACGATCGGCGCGCCCATCATGTCGAGCCAGAAGATCGGACCCAGGTCCTTGGCCAGCCGCGTCAGGTGCTGCACGGGGGCAGCGGAATCCAGCGACAGCATGTTGCCGACCACCGGCTTGGTCGGCGGCTGCGGAATCGGGTTCAGTCGGTTCTTGGATGACATGAAAAGTGCTTCCCCCTGATCGCGTCATTCCGGGGCTCGCGAAGCGAGAACCCGGAATCTCGAGGTTCCGGGTCTGGTCCTTCGGACCATCCCGGAACGACGTCTAAATCTCACATCGACGACCGCGTCATCACCCAAACCGCCTTGTACGCCATTCGATCAGCTTGGCACTGACCTCTTCCGGCTTCTCCTGCTGCGTCCAATGGCCGCTGTCCTTCACCAAATACTTCTCGAGGTCGGCGATCAGCTTCTCCATGCCGTCGGCCGCTGACGGCGGCAGCACCGCATCGTTCTCGGCCATGATCATCAGCGACGGCACGTGGATGTGATGATCCAGCCCCTTCGACCGCTCCCAATTGCGGGTGAAATTGCGATACCAGTTGATGCCGCCGGTGAAGCCGGTTTTCGTGAAGGTGTCGACGAACACCTTCTTCTCCTCAGCCGACAGGATCGGCGTGCGCGGATCATGTCTGGCGTCGTAATTCGCGATCATCTGTGGGAACGCCAGGTTGATGCGGGGCGAAGCACCAATGCCGGCAATCGGCTGTTCCTCGGGCGCACCCGGAGGGCGGGCGGCCGGCTTGCGCATGAAGGCGTCGAAGGTCTCTTCGACGCGGCTGCCGAAGATCTTGTCCGGCCCACGCGCGGGGTCCTGGAACTGGACGATATACATGTGCTCGCCGAAGCGCTGGCGGAACAGCGCGATCGGATCGATCGGCGCGCGGTCCCAATGCGGGGTGTTGACGCCGACGACGCCGGCGACGCGCGTGGGATGCCGCAGCGGCATCTGCCAGACGACGAAGCCGCCCCAGTCGTGACCGACGAAGATCGCCTTGTCGATGCCGAGATGATCGAGCAGCCCGACGAGATCGCCGGTCAAATGCTCCATATCGTAAGCCTCGACCGGCTCCGGCCGGTCGGTCGCGCCATAGCCGCGCTGATCGGGTGCGATCACGCGGATGCCGGCCTCGCTCAGCGCCTTGATCTGGTAACGCCAGGAGAAGGCGAGCTCGGGCCAGCCGTGGCACAGCACGATTGGCGGGGTGTCCGTGACCGGACCCGCCTCGTAATAACCCATGCGGATTCCGTTCGACTGCGCGAACTGGAGCGGCGGCATCTCAATCATGATACGCTTCCTGATCAACTCGCTATTCGGCCGCGCCCTTGACGTCGGCCGCAGGCGGCGCATAGGCCGCCTCCAGCGCGGCAAACTCCTCCGGCAGCATGTCGCACATCACCTGCACATGCGGGATGATGTTGGCGCCGACGATGAAGCCGAAATCGAGCTGGTCGCGATAGCTCTGCACGGTGATGTTGAGCGCCTGCCCGTGCGTCGAGATCGACACCGGGAAGATGTGCAGCAGCTCGGCACCCGCCGCATACAGCGTCTGCCGCGGCCCGGGCACGTTGGACACCGTGATGTTGGCCGCCGGGGGCAGCACGTCCGACAAATTGGAGCGGCTATACAGCAGCGCCAGGATCTGCACCATGATCGGCGCGCCCAGCATCGAGATGTTGGAGACCTGCGGCATCAAGGCGCGCAGCGGATGCGACATCTCCTTGGACTTGGTCGACTGCGCGATGATCGCCTCCAGCCGCGCCTTGGGATCGTCGATGTTGGTCGCGATCGCGCAGATCATGCCGAACACCTGGTTGTTGGCCTCGGTGTTGCCCTCCTCGCGCAGCGAGATCGGCACCGCCGCCGTCAAGGATTTTGCCGGCAGCGTGCCATATTGCTGGAGGTAGCGGCGGACCACGCCGGAGGCCAGCGCCAGCACGACGTCGTTGAGCTTGCCGCCGGCCTGCTTGGCCAGCGCCTTCGCCCGCGACAGCGAGATCGAGACGCCGGCGAAGCTCCGCTCGGACGAGATGGTCTTGTTGAGCATGGTCGGCGGCGACACCATGCTGGCGAGGCTCTCGCGCGATTTGGGATCGGAGACCTTGCCAAGCACCTCGGAGACGCTCTTGACCATGGTCGGGATGTTGCCGGCAAAGCGCACCGCGCTCTCGATCTGGTACATCGCGTTGTCGAACAGGATCGAGCCGATGTCGCTCTTGCCGGTGCGCGGCAGTTGCAGGTTCTTCGCCGCGGCCGAAGCATCGAGTGGCTGGCTGAACAGCTGCTGATAGGAATCGAGCAGGTTCGCGGCGATGTCGCGCGGCTCCTGTCCGGGCTTCGACCCGCCGGTCGGCGGATCCACCTGTCGCGGGATCGGCGAAATGTCGTAGATCATGTTGGTCAGCGCCGCACCGGCGCCGCCGTCGATGGCGGCGTGGTGCATCTTGGAATAGAGCCCGACCTCGTTGTCCTTCATGCCTTCGAACACGTAGAACTCCCAGAGCGGGCGGGCGCGGTTCAACAGCTTGGCGTGCATCCAGCCGACGATGCGTTCGAGCGTGGCGCGGTCGCGCGGCTGCGGCAGGCTGGCGCGGAAGATGTGGCGGTCGATGTCGAACTGGTCGTCCTCGACCCAGGAGGGATGGTCGATGTCGAGCGGGGCCTTCTCCAGCCGCGCCTTCAGGATCGGCGCGATGTGCAGGCGCGAGACGATCATCGCCTTGAAGTCTTCGAAGAAGTCGCCCTTGTAATCGTCTGGCAGGCGAAAGATCGCCATGCTGCCGACGTGCATCGGCATCTCAGGCGTTTCCAGATAGAGAAACGACGCGTCCAGCGACGACAGCTTCTTACCGTCAGCCATAGTTCCCTCCACTCATATTCGACGGGCGCCTTTGCCGGCGCTTCTCGTCAGGCCGATACTGCCCGCTCCGGCGGGGCATATGCAATGGCAAAGGGCCCTGCCCGGTCAAATGGCCAGAACTCTCCCTCCGGTTGCGCCAGCCGGTCCGCCACGGCCCACAGCGCGGCGGGGTTCACCCCGAGCCCGATGTGGCTCGCCAGGTGGACTTCGATGTTCTCGGCGCGGTCTGAGGGGCGGAGCAGGCAGGTCCGCCAGTTCACGACGCCGTCGGCACGCGAATAGATCGACGTCGCCGGCACCGGCAGATCGCCCGCGATGGCCGCGCGCGCTTCGGCAAAATCCTCGACCCGATCGCCGGACAGCGCCTCGTAGAGCCGCGTGGCGTTGGTCGCGCGTACGTCGTTGGCAAACGGGCTGCCGAGCGTGATCACGTAGCGGACCTTGTCGGGCGCCCAGAGCGCGAGATCGCGGGCATAGACGCCGCCGAGGCTCCATCCGACCAGGCTGACCTTGCGCCCCGTCGCAGCATGGATCTCGGCCAGGCGGGCGCGCAGCGACTCCCGCATCCGTTCGAGACCGCCGAGGTTGCGGCCCATCCGCCAAGCATGTGCCTCATAGCCGAGCTCGCTGAGATAGCGCCGCATCGGTACCATCGAGAGATCGCTGGCGAGAAAGCCCGGCAACGCCAGCACCGGATGGCCGTCGCCCCTGGGCGCGCGCATCAGCACGGGCGACAGCAACAGGCTCGCATTCAATTCGAACAGCCCGCGGGCTTCGGCGAGCAGCAGGCCGAGTGCCGGCGGACGAAGCCGGTCCGTCTCCGGCGGCGCGTCCCGCCCGGGCGCCACTATTTCTTCTTGTCGCCGCTGCGCGGGCCGCCGAGGCCGGCCATCGCGACGAACATGTCCTGAAACCGCTCGGCGATCTTTGGATCGAAGGTGAACCAGCTCTGCACCAGCGATTCCGGCGAGATCTTCTCGATGTTGCTCAGGACCTGCTGCTGCAGCTTGTCCATCACCGCCGTTTGCATCGGCGCCACGTCGGGCAATCCGAAGAACTGGCGGGCCTCAAGGGGGGTGCAGTCGATTTCGATGTTAACCTTCATGTCCCCTCCGGATCAGATTCGAGCGGCCTGCCAGAGTATCGCCGCGACACGGTGTGCAACGCAAGCGACCTGAGACGGGCGGCCGGGCGCGGGCCTGCGCAATCGGCAGGTATGGTCAATCAGATCGCTTCGCCACAAGGGCGCTCGCCGGGCGCCGGCATGGGCGTTACCGACCGGTCTTCCCGGGACGTCACGGGTCCAAAGTCGAATATCGTCCGCTGCCCGTTCGCCCCAAAATTACCGGTCAGCATTGCTGCACAGCGGTGCAACTTGGCGCGTTCCTTGCTGGAATGCCGCTTGCACGGGTCGAGAACTCTGGGCAACATGGATAAGTCAGCCCCGCCGAACAATCAAAAATCACCGGCGCGGGCGAGTGGAGAGGGTCAAGAATGTCAGTCGGACGAAGTCTGTTTGCGGCGACGCTCGCCGGTGCGCTTGCGTTGGCGGTCTCGCCGGCGTCGAGCCAGACGCTGCGCTATGCCAACCAGGGTGAGCTCAAGTCGCTCGACCCCTACACGCTGAACGAGTCAACCACTCATGCGCATCTCGGCCATGTGTACGAGGGTCTCGTTACACGCGACAAGGACCTGAAGATCATCCCGGCGCTCGCCGAAAGCTGGGAGACGCCGGAGCCGACCCGCTGGCGCTTTCATCTGCGCAAGGGCGTGAAATTCCACAATGGCGACCCCTTCACCGCGGATGACGTGGTGTTCTCGGCCGAGCGCGTGCGGGCCAAAGGCTCGAACCTGCTGAGCCGAATTCCGGCCGACGCCAAGGTCGTCAAGATCGACGATTACACCGTCGATTTCATCCTCACCGCGCCCAATCCCATCCTGACGGCGCTGTGGGCGACCTGGTACATCATGGACAAGAAATGGGCAGAGGCGAACGATGCGGTGGCACCGACGCCAGCCGCCGCCACGACCCCGAGCTATGCTTCGCTCCATGAAAACGGCACCGGCCCCTTCATGATCGAGAGCCATCAGCCGGGCGTGAAGACCGTCTTCAAGGCCAATCCGAACTGGTGGCGCAAGCCGGAACATAATCTGAAGGAGATCATCTTCACGCCGATCGCTTCGGAGGCCACGCGCGTCGCGGCCCTGCTGTCGGGCGAGGTGGACGTGATCGAACCGGTTCCGGTCCAGGACATCCAGCGCGTCAATTCGAGCCCGAACGCCACCGTGCTGACGGGCCCTGAACTGCGCACCATCTTCGTCGGCATGGATCAGTCCCGCGACGAACTGCTGTACTCGAACATCAAGGGCAAGAACCCGTTCAAGGACATCCGCGTCCGTGAAGCCGTCTACAAGACGATCGACGTCGACCTGATCAAGAACCGCGTCATGCGCGGCCTCTCGACGCCGTCCGCGTTGATGATCGCACCGGAGCTTTATCCGCTGTCGAAGGACTTCACCCGGCCGAAGCCCGATCCCGAAGCCGCCAAGAAGCTCCTCGCGGAAGCCGGCTATGCCGACGGCTTCGAGGTGACGATGGACTGCCCGAACGATCGCTACGTCAACGACGCCGCGATCTGCCAGGCCATCGTCGGCATGCTCGCCCGTATCAACATCAAGGTGAACCTGCTGGCGCAGCCCAAGGCGCAATACTTCGCCAAGGTGCTGAAGCCCGGCGGCTACAAGACCTCGCTGTTCATGTTGGGCTGGACTCCCGATACGCTGGACTCCCACAACGTGATGCACGACATCATGGGCTGCCGCGAAGATCCCAAGGATCCCAACCGCGGCGAAGCCAATCTCGGCGGATACTGCAACAAGCAGTTCGACGAGCTCGCCGACAAGGTTCTCCTCGAGGCGGATGTGGCCAAGCGCGATCTGTTGATCAAGCAGGCCTACGAGCTTGCAATCAAGGACTACGCCTACGTTCCGCTGCACCAGCAGGCGCTCGCCTGGGGCGTGTCGAAGAAGGTGAAACTGACCCAGCGCGCCGACAACCAGGTCCTGCTCTATTGGGCGACCAAACAGGACGAGTAGGTTGTTGAGAAGTTGTGAAGTCCCGGAAGCGCTGGCTTCCGGGACTTGTTGTTTAGGGCTAACGCGATGATGCGTGCCACTGAAGAGATGTGAAAGGAACAGATGCTCGCTTTCACACTGCGCCGGGCAATCCAGGCCATCGGCGTCATGCTCGCCGTCGGTATCATCGCGTTCTCGATGTTCCGCTTCGCCGGCGATCCCGTGAACCAGATGGTCGGGATGGATACCTCCGGCGCCGAACGCGCCGCGATCCGCAAGTCGCTCGGGCTCGACGATCCCGTACTCGTGCAGTTCGGCCGCTATATCGGCAATGCCGCGCAATTCAAGTTCGGCGTGTCCTACCAGTTCCGACTGCCCGTCACCAATCTGCTGGTTGAGCGGATGCCGGCGACGCTCGAGCTGGCCATCGTTGCCACCATCTTCGCCATGGTCAGCGGCATCCTGATGGGCGTCTATTCCGCGCTGCGCCGCGACAGCTGGCTCGCGCACGTCTTCCAGGCCGTTTCGCTGATCGGCATCTCGCTGCCGACCTTCCTGATCGGCATCCTCCTGATCTACCTGTTCTCGGTGACGCTCGGCTGGCTGCCGTCCTTCGGCCGCGGCGAGGTCGTGCGTATCGGCTGGTGGACCACGGGCCTGCTGACGCTGTCGGGATTGAAGGCGTTGATCATGCCTGCGATCACGCTCGGCCTGTTCCAGATGACGCTGATCATGCGCCTCGTTCGCGCCGAGATGCTGGAGGTCATGCGGACCGACTACATCCGCTTCGCCCGCGCCCGTGGCCTAACCACCCGCGCGATCCATTTCGGTCACGCCCTGCGCAACACCCTGGTTCCCGTGATTACCGTCGCCGGCCTGCAATTTGGCTCGGTAATTGCATTCGCGATCATCACCGAAACCGTGTTTCAGTGGCCAGGCATGGGCCTCCTGTTCGTGCAGGCCGTTCAGAACGTCGATATCCCGATCATGGCGGCCTATCTGATGATGGTGTCCCTGATCTTCGTCACCATCAATCTCGTGGTTGATATCCTCTACACCATCGTCGATCCGCGGCTGCGCTCGACGGTCAGCCGGGCACATTAGAGATGAGTGACGCCGTCGTTCCGCACAAAGTCGAAGGCCGCGGCGCCCACGCCGCGCCGGGCTGGTTCAAACGCGCCCTCGACAGCGATCTGTTCTACTCGTTCCGCCGCTCCAAGATCACCATGGTCGCGGCCGCGGTGACGGTACTGTTCTTCCTGCTCGCGATCTTCGCTTCGCTGCTGTCGGTGCAGAACCCGTTCGACCCGGCGCAACTCCAACTGATGAATTCGCGCATCTCGCCGCTATGGACCGCGGATGGCCAAAGCCCATTCCTGCTCGGCACCGACGAACAGGGCCGCGACGTGCTGTCCGCGATTCTCTACGGCATGCGGATCTCGCTTCTGGTCGGTGTGCTCGGCGTGGTCTTCTCGGGCGCGCTCGGCATCCTGCTTGGGCTCACGGCCGGCTATTTCGGCGGCGCCGTCGACGGTCTGATCATGCGGATCGCCGACGTGCAGCTCTCGTTTCCGGCGATCCTGATCGCGCTCCTGATCAATGGCATCGCCAAATCCGTGCTCGGCAACAAGCTCGACGAGATGAGCATGCTCGGCGTCCTGGTGTTCGCGATCGGCCTGAGCTTCTGGGTACAATATGCTCGCACCGTGCGCGGCTCAGTGATGGTCGAGAAGAACAAGGACTATGTTGCCGCCGCGCAGCTGATTGGCCTGCCGGCGCCCGTGATCATGCTGCGCCATGTGCTGCCGAACACGATGGGCCCGATCCTCGTGATCGCCACCATCAACCTCGCCCTCGCCATCATCACCGAGGCGACACTGTCTTTCCTCGGCTCGGGCATGCCCGAGACCATGCCCTCGCTCGGCACGCTGATCCGCATCGGCAACAACTATCTGTTCGCGGGCGAATGGTGGATCGTCGCATTCCCGGGCCTCGCGCTCGCTGCACTCATCCTGTCCATCAACCTGCTGGGCGACTGGCTGCGCGACGCGCTCAACCCGAAACTGCGATGAGTATGCGTTGCCCATGACCGAACCCATTCTCTCCGTACGCGACCTTCACGTGGAATTCGCTTCCCGCCGCGGCACGCTGCGCGCCATCGACGGCGTCTCCTTCGACATCGCCAAAGGCGAGGTGCTGGGGGTGGTCGGCGAATCCGGCGCCGGAAAATCCGTCACCGGCTTGTCCGTGATCGGCCTGATCGATCCGCCCGGGCGCATCGCCGGCGGCGAGATTCGTTTGGCTGGAATGCGGATCGACAACCTGCCGCCCGAGGAGATGCGCCGTATCAGGGGCAAGCGCATCGGCATGATCTTCCAGGATCCCCTCACCTCGCTCAATCCACTGTACAAGGTCGGCGACCAGATCGTGGAGACGATCAGGACCCACCTCAATCTGTCCGAATCGGCCGCCCGCGGTCGCGCCATCGATCTGCTTGCCGAGGTCGGCATCCCCGCACCGGAGAAGCGCATCGACGGCTACCCCCACGAATTCTCCGGCGGCATGCGCCAGCGCGTCGTCATTGCGCTCGCGATCTGCGCCGAGCCGGAGCTGATCATCGCGGACGAGCCGACCACCGCGCTCGACGTCTCCGTGCAGGCGCAGATCATCTCGCTGATCAAGCGGCTCGGCCGCGACCACGGCACCGCCGTGATGCTGGTGACGCACGACATGGGCGTGATCGCGGAAACCTCCGACCGCGTCGCCGTGATGTATGCCGGGCGCGTCGCCGAGATCGGCCCGGTCCAGGACGTCGTCAGGAATCCGCTGCATCCCTACGCCAAGGGCCTGATGGGCGCGATCCCGACGCTTGCCGGCGACGACAAGCGCCTCGTGCAGATCCCGGGCTCGATGCCACGCCTGTCGGCGATCCCGCGCGGCTGCTCGTTCAATCCGCGCTGCGCCTTCGCTTTCGATCGCTGCCGGGTCGAGCGCCCCGAGCCGTTGCCGCGCGGCGGGCAATCGGTCGCCTGCCACCTCTATGACACCGTGCCGGCGGAGAGCGCGGCATGAGCGCTTCTTTCGTCCAGGCCACAAACCTGCGCCGCGTCTTCGACGTCTCGAAGCCCTGGCTCAACCGCGTGCTCGAAGGCGGGCATCTTGAATATCTCAAGGCGGTCGACGGCGTCACCTTCGACATCAGGAAAGGCGAGACCTTTGCGCTGGTCGGCGAGTCCGGCTCGGGCAAGACCACGGTGGCACGAATGGTGGTCGGCCTGCTGCCGCCGAGCTCCGGCGACGTCTTGATCGACGGCGTCTCCATGACCGATCCGCGGCAGGCGCCCGCGCGTCGAAAACTGCGCCGCCGGATCCAGATGATTTTTCAGGACCCCTATGCCAGCTTGAACCCGCGCTTCCGCGTCGATGCCATCATTTCCGAGCCGATCCGCGCCTTCGACCTGATCCAGGGCGAGCGCGACATCCAGGCCCGCGTCGGCGAGCTGCTCAGCCTCGTCGGTCTGCATCCCGACGACCGGCTGAAGTTTCCGCACGAATTCTCCGGCGGCCAGCGCCAGCGTATCGCGATCGCGCGGGCGCTCGCCTCCGACGCCGAGTTCATCGTCTGCGACGAGCCGACCTCGGCGCTCGACGTCTCCGTGCAGGCCCAGATCCTGAACCTGATGCGCGACCTCCAGGACAAGTTCGGCCTGACCTACATGTTCATCAGCCACAACCTCGCCGTGGTCCGCCACATGGCGAGCCGCGTCGGCGTGATGTATCTCGGCCGCATCGTCGAGATCGCGGAGGGACGCGAGCTGTTTTCCCGGCCGCGCATGCCCTACACCAAGATGCTGCTGGGCGCGGTGCCTGATCTCGCCATGAGCGGCCGCCAGCGCATTCCGGTGAAGGGCGAGATCCCGAACCCGATCAATCCGCCGTCCGGGTGCGCCTTCAATCCGCGCTGTCCGCTGGCGTTCGATCTCTGCCGCAAGGAAACGCCGGAACTGATCGACGGTGTCGCCTGCCACGCGGTGAACACCGCACCGGTCCCAGCGTGACGCGCGCGTGCCATGCGGCCTGCGCATTTGGCATCCCAGCATCGGCTGTGATCAATTGCGCACGCCGCAAATGAGGTAGCCCATGGCCAGCAACATCAATCCCGATCCGTTCACGACGCGCCCCGAGATCGAGGGCACGTTCGGGGTCGTCGCCTCGACGCACTGGATCGCAACGGCGGTCGGCATGGGCATTCTGGAAAAGGGCGGCAACGCCTTCGACGCCGGTGTCGCCACCGCCTTCACGCTCCAGGTCGTCGAACCGCATCTGAACGGCCCCGGCGGCGATGTCCCTATCATCGTGCATGACGTGAAGCGCGGCCGCACCGAGGTGATCTGCGGCCAGGGCCCGGCGCCGGCCCGCGCCACCATCGCGCACTACAAGAGCGAAGGCCTCGACATGGTGCCCGGCACCGGCCTGCTCGCCGCCTGCGTGCCCGGCACGTTCGAATCCTGGATGATGCTCTTGCGCGACTACGGCACGATGCGTGTGCGCGACGTGCTGGAGCCCGCGATCTCCTATGCCCGCGACGGCTATCCGCTGGTCGAGCGTGCCTGCGCCACAATCCAGACGGTCGAGCAATTGTTCCGCAAGCACTGGCCGACCTCGGCCGCGGTCTATTTGCCAAATGGCGAGGTGCCGAAGCCCGGTACGCTCTTCACCAACAAGACGCTGGCTGCGACCTACACCCGGATCTTGAACGAGGCCGAGAGCGGCGGCGGTGGCCGCGATGCCGAGATCGAGCGCGCGCGAAAGGCCTGGTCACAGGGCTTCGTTGCCGAAGCCATCGACAAGTTCTGTCGGACGCAAGAAGTGATGGACGTCAGCGGCTCGCCGCATCGCGGCGTGCTCTCGGCCGATGACATGGCGCGCTGGCAGCCGACGGTCGAGGCGCCGCTCACCTACGATTATGGCCGCTACACCGTCTGCAAGGCGGGCGTCTGGAGCCAGGGCCCGGTGACATTGCAGCAGCTCGCGCTGCTGAAGGGCTTTGCGCTCGACGGGCTTGATCCGACCGGGCCTGAGTTCATCCATCTCCAGATCGAATGCGCAAAGCTCGCCTTCGCGGATCGCGAGAAGTTCTACGGCGATCCCAAGTTCACGGAGATCCCGATCGCAACGCTGCTGTCGGATGCCTACAACGACGAGCGCCGCAAGCTCGTGACCGACAAGGCCTCGCTCGATTTCATTCCTGGTTCGGTCGAGGGCTTTGGCGGCGTGGTCAAGCTGCGCCGCGCGGAAGGCCAGCGCGAGGCTGTCGGCGCGCTTGGCGCCGGCGAGCCGACTGTCGGCCGCTTCGGCGAGGTGCGCGGCGACACCGTGCATTTCGACATCATCGACAAGGCCGGCAACATGGTGTCCTCGACACCATCCGGCGGCTGGCTGCAGTCCTCGCCGATCATTCCGGAGCTCGGCTTTTGCCTGGGCAGCCGCGCCCAGATGTTCTGGCTGGAGAAAGACCATCCCGCAGCGCTCGCCCCGGGCAAACGGCCCCGCACCACGCTCTCGCCGACCATGGCGCTGCGCGACGGCGAGCCATATCTGGCCTGGGGCTCGCCGGGCGGCGACCAGCAGGACCAATGGATCACGCAGTTCTTCCTGCGCCACGTTCACTGCAACCTCAATCTCCAGGAGGCCATCGACGCGCCGGCCTGGCATTCCGAGCATTTTCCGATCTCGTTCTGGCCGCGCACCGCACGCCCCGGTGTGCTCGTGGTCGAGAACCGGGTGCCGAAGGCGACGATCGAGAACCTGCGCGAGCGCGGGCATATCGTCGAGGTCGGGCCCGACTGGTCGGAAGGCCGCCTCACCGCGGCTTCACGCGTCGGCGTGCGCCGGCGCGCCGCCGCCAATCCGCGCGGCATGCAGGGCTACGCCGCGGGACGCTGAAGGCAGCACATGACCTGGTCGATCATCGCGCGAGACCCTGCCACCGGCCAGTTCGGCATCGCGGTTGCGACCCGCTTCTTCGCCGTCGGCGCGCGCGTGCCCTATATCGCTGCCGGCCTCGGCGCCATCGCGACGCAGGCCTTCGTCAATCCCTATTACGGCATTGACGGCGTCAAGCTGCTGCGCGAGGGCCTCAACGCCCACGACGTGCTCGCCACGCTGCTCGCGACCGATGACGGCCGCGAGAGCCGTCAGATCCATATCATGGATGCGAGCGGCGAGATCGCCGCGCATACGGGCCGCGATTGCATCGACTGGTGCGGCCACATCGCCGGCAGCGGCTTTTCCATTGCCGGCAACATGCTGGCCGGCGCCGACGTGCTCGACGAGACCGCGAAGACCTATATCGCCAATGACAGCCTGCCCTTCCCGCGCCGCCTGCTCGCCGCGATGCGCGCGGGCGAGGCCGCCGGCGGCGACAAGCGCGGCAAGCAGTCGGCTGCGCTCTTGATCCACGACGAGGAGGAGTGGCCGGCGTTAGACATCCGCGCCGACGATCATCCCGATCCGCTCGGCGAGCTCGAACGGCTCGAGCGCGTCAGCCAGGAGCTCTGGGTCCACTTCCGCCCGTCCATGCCGACGCGGCAGAACCCGGCCGGCAACACCGATCGCAGCGTCATCGACGCCAGCATCGCAGCCGCGCGTGCAAGGACGTCATGAGCGCGAGCCCCCTCATCGAAATCAGGGACCTGCGCATCCGCTTCCACGGCGACGACGGCCGCATCACCCACGCGGTCGACAGTGTCGACCTCAGCGTCGCCAATGGCGCCACGCTTGGCCTCGTCGGCGAATCCGGCTGCGGCAAGAGCGTGACGTCGCTGGCGATCATGGGCCTGCTGCCGAAGCAAAGCGCCGAGATATCAGGCGCGATCCGCTTCGACGGTTTCGACCTGCTGCATACATCCGATCAGACCCTGCGCGACTTGCGCGGCAACCGGCTCGCGATGATCTTCCAGGAGCCGATGACCTCGCTCAATCCGAGCTTTACGATCGGTGACCAAATCATCGAGACGATCCTGCGTCACCGCGGCGGCTCGCGGAAAAGCGCGCGCGAGCGGGCGATCGAGCTCTTGCGCCGCGTCCACATCCCCTCGCCGGAACGGCGGATCGACGAATATCCGCACAAGCTCTCCGGCGGCATGCGTCAACGCGTGATGATCGCGATGGCGCTGGCCTGCGACCCGCAGCTCCTGATCGCGGACGAGCCGACCACGGCGCTCGACGTCACCTTGCAGGCTCAGATTTTGGAGCTGATGCGCGAGTTGAAAGCGGCGAGCGGCGCCGCGATCATCCTGATCACCCACGATCTCGGCGTGGTCGCCGAGGTCTGTGACGAGGTCGCGGTGATGTATGCCGGCGAGATCGTCGAGCGCGCGCCGGTGGATGAGCTGTTCTCCACGCCGCAGCATCCCTACACCGTCGGCCTGCTCGGCTCGATCCCGCGGCTCGATCACCGCGCCGAGCAGCTTGCGACGATCGAGGGGATGGTGCCGAACATGGCGCAGCCGCCCATGGGCTGCCGCTTCGCCGCGCGCTGCCCGTTCGTGCTGGAGGCCTGCACCAAGGCGCCGCCACCGCTGGTCGAAGTCAGCCCCGGCCACCTCTCGCGCTGCATC
Organism: Bradyrhizobium genosp. SA-4 str. CB756; assembly: GCF_000473125.1. Classification (NCBI taxonomy): domain Bacteria; kingdom Pseudomonadati; phylum Pseudomonadota; class Alphaproteobacteria; order Hyphomicrobiales; family Nitrobacteraceae; genus Bradyrhizobium; species Bradyrhizobium genosp. SA-4. The sequence continues at coordinate 5,011,749 of NZ_KI421499.1, forward strand.
CGCGCGCCGCTCGAACTCTTGGTGTCATGATGGCGCTGCTCGAGGTCAAAGGCCTGGTCAAGCATTTCGTCGCCCAGCGTTCGCTGTTCGGCCGGGCGCTGGCTCACGTCAAGGCGGTCGACGGTGTTTCCTTCTCTCTCGAAGCCGGCAAGACGCTGGCGCTGGTTGGCGAATCCGGCTGCGGCAAATCCACTGTCAGCCGCCTGGTGCTGCGGCTGATCGAGCCGGATGCGGGCACTGTGCGGTTCGACGGCCGCGATCTGCTCACGCTCGACGCCGACGCGCTGCGCAAATTCCGCCGCGAGGCGCAGATCATCTTCCAGGATCCCTACGCCTCGCTCAATCCGCGCATGACGGTCGGCCAGATCCTGACCGAGCCGCTGGCGCTGCACGATCTGGTGCCCCCGGCGCAGCGACGCGAGCGAGTCGCAGAGATCTTGCGCCTGGTCGGCCTCGAGCCACGGCTCGAGCGGCGCTACCCGCACGAATTCTCCGGCGGCCAGCGCCAGCGCATCGCTATTGCCCGCGCGCTCGCGGTCGAGCCAAAACTGATCATCTGCGACGAGCCGGTCTCTGCGCTCGACGTCTCGATCCGTTCGCAGATCCTGAACCTGTTGCGTGAGCTCCAGGACCGGCTCGGCCTCGCCTATATTTTCGTCTCGCACGATCTCGCGGTGGTCAAGCACATCGCCGACCGCGTCGCGGTGATGAATCTGGGCCAGATCGTCGAGGAGGCCGATGCGGACGCACTGTTCGCCGCGCCGCACCATCCCTATAGCCGGGCGCTGTTGTCCGCGATCCCCGTGCCTAAACCACGGGCAAAGAGCAGCCGGATTGTGCTCCAGGGCGAGATCCCGAGCGCCCTCAATCCGCCCGCCGGATGCCGCTTCCATACCCGCTGTCCCTACGTGATCGACCGCTGCCGCAGCGAAATGCCTCAGCTGGCAGCGGATGGCACCGGACATGCAACGGCCTGCCACCGAACGTCGGAACTGCCGTCCTCCGCCGCGATCGTCCCGATGGACGGCGGCTTCTCGCCGGTCCTTGAAAAATTGGTCGCCGCCTTCAGCGGCGGCCCGGAAGCAGCGCGCGCAAGCGGGGTTAGTCCATTGGGGACCGATCCCGCATAGTCGCAAAACAGAGGTTGAGAGCGATGAGTTTCATGCGTTTGGCAATCCTGGCGTCGGCCCTGCTGACGTCGCTCGTGGGCGCGGCCCAAACCCAAGTTCAAGCTCAGACCACGCTCCGCATCGGCATCGCCGAGGACCCCGACATCCTCGATCCCAGCATCGGCCGCACCTATGTCGGGCGCATCGTCTTCTCCGCCTTCTGCGACAAGCTGTTCGACATCGACGAGAAGCTCAACATCGTGCCGCAACTCGCGCTGTCCTACGAGACCTCGGCCGACGGCAAGGAGATGACGGTCAAGCTGCGGCCGGGCGTCAAATTCCATGACGGCGAGCCCCTCGACGCCGAGGCCGCCAAATTCTCGCTCGAGCGTCACATGACATTGCCCGGCTCGTTCCGGAAATCCGAGCTCGCAAGCGTGGATCATGTCGAGGTCGTCGATCCCCTCACCATCAAGCTGGTGCTCAAGACCCCTTACTCGCCGCTGATCGCCCAGCTCACGGACCGTTCCGGTATGATGGTCTCGCCGAAAGCTGCGAAGGAAGCCGGCGACAAGTTCGGCCTGCATCCGGTCTGCGCCGGCCCCTACAAATTCGTCGAACGCGTCCAGCAGGACCGCATGGTATTCGAAAAGTTCGCCGACTACTGGAACAAGGACAACATCCACATCGACCGCGTCGTGTTCCTGCCGATCGTCGATGCCACCGTCCGCCTCGCCAATCTGAAATCCGGCGGACTCGACCTGATCGAGCGCGTGCTCGCCACCGACATCAAGGACGTGCGCGCCGATTCCCGCCTCGTGCTGTCGACCGCGCCGGAGCTCGGCTATCTCGGCCTGACCGTCAACATCGGCAACGAGAAGAACAAGGGACCGCTGAGCCAATCGGCAAAAGTCCGGCAGGCGCTTGATCTGTCGATCGACCGCGAAGCACTCAATCAGGTCGTCTTCAACGGCGAGTTCACACCCGGCAATCAATGGGTCAGCCCGACGCATCCCTATTACCAGAAGGCATTCCCGGTTCACGGTCGCGACATCGCGAAGGCGAAGGCACTGTTGAAGGAAGCCGGCGTCACCACGCCGGTGACGGTGGACTACATGATCCCCAAGGGCGCAGAGAACGAGGCCGTCGCCCAGGTCGTGCAGTCGATGGCCGCGGAAGCGGGCTTCGACATCAAGATTCGCGCGGTCGAGTTCGCGACGACTTTCAAGCAGGCCCAGGCCGGCGAGTTCCAGGTGTTCCAGATCAACTGGAGCGGCCGCATCGACCCCGACGGCAATTCCTACATCTTCATGCGCAGCAAGGCGCCGCAGAACGACGGCGTGTACTCGAACCCCGAGGCAGACAAACTGATGGAGGATGGGCGAGCGACGTCCAACGTCGAGGAGCGCAAGGCGATCTACCAGAAGCTGACGAAAATCCTGCTTGAGGACCTCCCGATCATCTACATCTACCACCGCACGCTCCTGATCGCGCATACCAAGAAGCTCGATGGCTACCGGCAGATGCCGGACGGGCTGGTCCGCGTCGTCGGGCTGAAGTTCAAGTGACGACGACATCGCAGACGAAGCGATCGGCATCATGCTGAACTTCCTCGCCCGCCGTCTTGCGCAGATCGTACCGACACTGTTCTTCGTGTCGGTTCTGATCTTCTCGCTTCAGCAATTGCTGCCGGGCGATCCCGCTCTGGTCATGGCCGGCGAGGAACGCGATCCGGCCGTCATCGAGCAGATCCGCCAGCAATATAAGCTCGATCAGCCGATCCCCGTGCAATACGTCTACTGGCTCAAGGGGGTGCTGACGGGCAATTTTGGCGAGTCCTTGCGCAACAAGATGCCGGTGCGCGAGCTGATCGCGCAGAAACTGCCGGTGACGCTCCAGCTCGGCTCGATGGCGATCGTCATCGCGTTCTGCATCGGCATTCCCGCCGGCATCGTCTCGGCGGTGAAGAAGGGCACGGCCTGGGACTACGGCGCCAACCTGTTCGCGCTGTGGGGCATCTCGACGCCGAACTTCTGGCTCGGAATTCTCCTCATCTTCCTGTTCTCGATCAAGCTCGGCTGGCTGCCGGCCTCGGGCTATGTGCCGCTCACCGAGAACTGGCGCGCCAGTCTCGCCGCCACCATCATGCCGGCCTTCGTGCTCGGCAACGCGATCTCCGCGATCCTGATGCGGCATACCCGCAGCGCGATGCTCCAGGTGCTCGAGAGCGACTACGTCCGCACCGCGCGTGCGAAGGGATTGTCGGAGCGTTCCGTGATCCTCAAGCACGCGATGCGCAATGCGCTCACACCGATCATCACGCTCGGCGCGCTCGAGCTCGGCACGCTGCTCTCAGGCGCCGTGCTGACCGAGCAGATCTTCTCCATTCCCGGCTTCGGCAAGCTGATCGTGGATGCCGTGTTCAACCGCGACTACGCCGTGGTGCAGGGCGTCGTGCTGGTGACGGCCACGGTCTATATCACGCTCAACCTCGTCGCCGACATCGCCTATGTCCTCGTCAATCCACGATTGAGGGGCTAGGCCATGACCGACGCCGCGCTTTCAGCCAGTCCCGCCACGCAAGCCTACGAGCTCGACAGCCCGGCCCGCCGCGCGCGGCGCCGCCTGTTCAAGCGCAAGGCCGCCGTGTTCGGCCTTGTCGTGATCATTGCGTTCATCCTGCTTGCGGCCCTCGCGCCGCTGGTCGTGCCCTATGATCCCATCGCGACGAGCTGGAGCCTGGTGCGCAAGCCGCCGACGGCGGCGCACTGGTTCGGCACCGACGAGCTCGGCCGCGATATCCTCAGCCGCGTCGTCTACGGCGCGCGGGCATCCCTGATGGCGGGTCTGATCTCGGTTGCGATCGCGCTCGGGATCGGCGTGCCGCTCGGCCTGCTCGCCGGCTATCGCGGCGGATTTGTCGACGCGCTGATCAGCCGGATCACCGATGCGATGCTGGCCTGCCCATTTCTGATCCTGGCAATCGCGCTCGCCGCGTTCCTCGGGCCGAGCCTCGGCAACGCCATGATCGCGATCGGCATCTCGGCGACGCCGATCTTCATCCGCCTGACGCGTGGGCAGGTCCTGAGCGTCAAGGCCGAGGACTATGTCGAGGCCGCCCGCGCGCTCGGCAACCCGCCGTGGCGGATCGCGTTCTCGCACATCCTGCCGAACATCCTGCCGGCGCTGCTGGTGCAGGCCACGCTCTCGATCGCCGCCGCCATCATCGCCGAAGCCGCGCTATCCTTCCTCGGCCTCGGCCAGCAGCCACCGGCGCCGTCCTGGGGCAGCATGCTCAATGCGGCGCAGCGCTTCCTGACCCAGGCACCGTGGATGGCGATCTGGCCGGGCTTAGCGATCTTCCTCGTGGTTCTGTCGCTGAACCTGCTCGGCGACGGCCTGCGCGATGCGCTCGACCCGAGGCAGCGCTAAGGCCCGATGAGACCCGACGAGCGCTCCGAGAGCGGTGTTGAGGAGCTTTAAATAACAGTTTCCCGCAACACCCTGCGGCAATCCATCTCGTATTCGAGATCGACCACCGGCGGGCGAGCAAAATGCCAGGTCAGGCCGGAGCGCAGCGCACCGCGGCGAACCAGCTCGTCCACCAGCGCGTGGTGGAAGTCGTGCACGGAATAGGCCTGCACGCCGGTCGTGTCCTCCCAGCCGAAGCCGAACGCCGTCATCCGGTTCTCCATCTGCGACGTCGTGGTGAAGCGCACCTTCTCGCGAAGGCCCTCCGGGCTGAGATCGCGGTAGCGCACGGTGCGCTCGACATAGGTGCCGCTGCCCTCGCGCGCCTCGGCGCCGCCGGCGATCACGAAGGACGGCGTCTTCGATGTCGTCGGACGCGTGAAGGAGAACGCATAAAACGACGGTTCGGACGGCGGATCGATCTCGGGACAGACATTGCTGCGTGCCACCGGATTGGTGGTGCCGTCGAAGATGCCCCATTCCGACAGCGTCTTCACGTAATGCAGATTGAACGCGCGAAAGCCTTCCTCGCTGAAGGCGGCGGGTGAGCGCAGCTCGCAGGCGCAGAAGGCCGTCAGTGGCCGGCCCGTCTCCTGAATATACTTTGCGGCCAGTGCAAACCCTTGCGCGAGCGGCACCAGGCGGTCGAACCGGACGCGCTCGATCTCGTAGCCATCGTCTGCGGCCGCGCCGGCCGAATACTGGAACACGGACGGGATGAAACGATAATTGCCGGCAGAGAAGTCACTGACCATGTCGAACTCCTAGTCCAGTTGCATGCGGATGCCCTTGGCGCCGTTGAGCAGGCGCTTCAGGTGAAAGCTGGCCAGCGGATCCTCGGCGTGCATCCCCACCAGCGCGGCAAAGGCCGGCATGGCGGCGACGTCGCCGGCCTCCATCTTGGCGAACGCTTCGGAATAGAGCGCCGTCTCCGGCGCCTCGAATTTGGCCTGTGGCAGCGGCTCGAACGCGCGCAACGGCTCGCTGCGTCCGCGCAGCATCAATTCGCCCACGGGGCGGCCCTGGAAATTCTCCGCCGCTCTGGCGACGCTGGCACTGACGCAGATGCGCGTGCCCAAATGCTTGTTGGCGGCTTCCAGCCGCGCCGCGATGTTGATGGAGTCGCCATAGGCGGTGTAGTCGAAGAAGCGGTTGCCGCCGAAATTGCCGACCAGGGCTGGACCTGCGTGAATGCCGATGCGGGTGGCGCCGAAGTTCACGCCCTTGGCGCTCTGACGCACGCAAAAATCCTGCGCCCAGGCATCGAGATCATGGGCGCAGGCGACCGCGCGCGTCGCATAGTCGGGCTGATCGCCGGGCGCATTGAACAGCACCTGGAGCGCATCGCCGATGATCTTCGCGACCGTCCCCTCATGCGCGAAGACGACCTCGGTCATTCCGCCGACATATTCGTTGAGGAGCTCGCCGAGCGTCTCGGGCGGCGCGCTCTCGACCAGCGAGGTGAAGCCGGTGATGTCGGTGAAGATGGTGGCGACCTCGCGCCACTGCACCTCGATCCCCTCGCCCTCGCCGCTTGCCGCCAGGCGCTTGGCAAGCTCCGGCGAGAAATGGCGCGACAGCGCGGCGTGGGCCCGCTCCGCCACCATCTGGCGGCGGCGCACCTCGCGCAGCATCTCGATGTGGCGGATAGTCTTGTCGATCGTGGCTTCGAGGTCCGCGAAGTCGATCGGCTTGGTGAGGAAGTCGAACGCACCGCGGTTCATCGCGGTGCGGATGTTGCTCATGTCGCCATAGGCCGAGACGATGATGGTCGACTTCTTGTCCTCGGCCTCCTGGAGCTTTTGTAGCAGCGATAGCCCGTCCATGCGCGGCATGTTGATGTCGGAGACCACCATGTCGACCTGCGGGTTCTGCTCGAGCGATTGCAGCGCCTCCAGGCCGTCGCGGGCAAACATGATGGCGAGCATCCCGTCGCGGATCTGCCTGCGGAATTTCTGCAGGACCAGCGCCTCGAGATCCGGCTCGTCGTCGACGAAGAGGATGGTCGCAGTCATGCCGCCCGCTCGAGCCTTGTGTCGATCTCCTGGCGCAGCAGCGCAAAGTCGATCGGCTTGGTCAAAAGCCCGACGGCACCGCGCTCGATGGCCTTGCGACGCGTCTCGGCATCGCCATAGGCCGTGATCATGATGACGGGAACGTCCGGATGCTCGGCGCGCACCTTGGGCAGCATGTCGAGCCCGCTCATGCCGGGCATGTTGATGTCCGACAGGATCAGGATCAGCGAGGGGTCGCGCACCTCGGCGGCAAGCTTCAGTGCATCGGGCGCGGACGGCGCAAATTCCATCTGGAAACGGCCGGCGCGCAGGTCGCGCCGGAACTGCTGCCGGAACAGCGCCTCGACGTCGGGCTCGTCATCGACGACCAGGATGTAAACGTTCAACTCTTGCCTCCGGAAGTGCCGCCTGCCGCCATCATGCGCGGCAGGGTGATGATGAATTCGGTGAATACACCGGGTTCGGTGTTCACGTCGATCGTGCCGCCGTGCTGTTTCACGACGATATCATGGCTCATGGACAGGCCGAGCCCGGTGCCCTCGCCGACCGGCTTGGTGGTGAAGAAGGGATTGAACATCTTCTCCTTCACTTCTTTCGGAATTCCGGTGCCGTTGTCCCGTATCCGGATCTCGACCCCGCCGCCGAGATTTTTCGTGGCGGCGCTTAAGGTGGGCTCGAAACTGCCTTCCGCGCTCTCCTTGCGCTTGGCGGACGCATAGAAGCCGTTCGAGATCAGATTGAGCAGGACGCGGGTGATCTCCTGCGGATAGACATCGATCATGCCGGCGGCGGGATCGAAGTCACGCTTCAGCGTGACGTTGAAGGCCGGCTTTTCGGCGCGCGCGCCGTGATAGGCGAGATTGAGGCTCTCCTCCACGATCGCGTTGATGTCGCTGGGGCGATGCTCGCCAGAGCCTTCGCGCGAATGCAGCAGCATGTTCCGGACGATGGAATCGGCGCGCTTGCCGTGCTGAACCACCTTTTCCAGATTGCTCTTGAGCATTCCGGTCAGCTCGTCGATGTCCTCCTTCGTCTTGGCATCGAGCGATACGGCTTGCAGGGTCTCGTTGAGCTCGTCGATCAACTCGGTCGACACCGACGAGAAATTATTGACGAAATTGAGCGGGTTCTTGATCTCGTGCGCGATGCCGGCGGTGAGCTGGCCGAGCGATGCAAGCTTCTCGGTCTGGATCAGGCGGTCCTGGGCGGCGCGCAGATCGTCGAGCGACCGCGACAGCTCTCTGGTGCGCTCCTGCACTTCCTCGAACAATCGGACATTCTCGATCGCAATGAGGGCCTGGTCTGCAAACGTCGTGGCGAGCTCGATCTGCTTCTCGCTGAAGGGCCGCACGACATGCCGGGTCAGGACGAACACGCCGATGGGCGCCCCCTCCCGAAGCAGAGGAACACCCAGCATCGTGCGAACGTTGGAGCGTCTTCGCGCGGACGAAGGTGCATATTCCGGGTCCGCCTGCACGTCCGGAACATGAACTGTCTTGCCATCGAGTAAGGTACGCCCGACGACACTTCCCCGCTCAGGTACGGAAGCAAAGGTCCGAAGCTTGGTCTCCTGCTCCGCGTCAAGGCCGCAGCTCGCCGCCAGATAAAACACGCCGTCGCGGGGCCGGAAGATCGTTCCTTCGTCCGCGTCGCACAAGCGGGCCGCCGATGCGACCAGCGTATCCAGCACGGTTTGCAAATCGAACGTCGAGCGGCTGATCACCTTCAGCACATCGGCGGTTGCGGTCTGCTGCTGTAATGCTTCCCGCAATTCGGCAGTCCGCTGCTCGACCTTGTGCTCGAGGTCGGCATACGACTCCTGCAACCGCTCGCCCATGTGGTTGAACTGGTCCGCAAGGCCCTCGAGCTCATCGCCGGTCTTGATCGAGATGCGCTGGGCGAAATCGCCGCCGCCGATGCGCTCGGCGCCGACGCGCAGCGCCTGGATCGGCCCAACCATGCGGCGCGCGAGGAAAATCCCGGCAAGCACCGCAAAGATCGAGGCGACGAGCAGCACGATCGCAAGCCGCTCCAGCGCAGCATAGAGCGCCGAATACGCCTCCTCGACCGGCAACTCGACGAACATGGTCCAATGCATCGGCTCGATCGGGGCCGATGCGGTCAGCACCCTCTGTCCCTGGATGTTGCGCGCTTCGGCAAGCGCGCCCATGGTGTCGCCGCCGGCCAGTGCGGCGCGCACCTGCGCGAGGTTCGACATGTCGGTGTTGCGCAGCACCAGGCTGATATCGGGATGCGCGATCAGCCGGCCCTCCGGGCCGACGACGTAGGCGTGCCCGTGCTGGCCGACCTTGATCTGGGACACGACGTCCCAGATCAGCTTGAGATTGACTTCCGCGATGCTGACGCCGGCGTCCTTGCGCGACCCGGCCTGCGCCAGCGTCATGTAGGGCTCGGAGTCCCGCCGAAAGTAGACCGGTCCGTAAAAGACCTTGTGGGCGACCGCCTCGGTGAACTTGGGGTCATCGGACAGATCGATCCCGCTGTCGATCGCATCCATCGCGAGCCGCGACACGCGCAGCCGCTCCCGGCCGGTCGCGTCCACCTGGGCGAGCTCGGTGATCGCGGGCACCTGGCGCAGCAGCCGCAGCGCATCGAACCGGCGCTGTTCGACCGAGCTTGCCGACCAGGGCAGTTGCGTGGTCCAGCCGAGCTGGCTCTCGATCTCCTTGACGAACTGGCCGATCTTGGCCGCGGCCGCCTCGGCCTGCTCATGCTGGACCCGGATCAGCGAGGCCTTGTGCTCGCGATAATAGAAGAAGACCTCGAACAGGCCGTTGGCCAGCAGCGCAATGGCGACGACGGCCACGAACAGTGCGACATATTTGGTGAACAGCCGGGTCCTGATCCCCCGCCCCGCCGCCTCGCGGGGCACAACGCCGTCCGCGGCCGCGCTCGGCAGCGTCCTGGCTTGCGGGGTGTCGGGATGGAGGGAAAGGGTCATATCCCGCCGAATCTAGCAAGAAGGCCCGACCTTGTCTCTCATGCTCGCCCTAAGCCTTACGGCGGACGCAGGACACGGACATAAAAAAAGGGCGGCAGCGGACCCGCCGCTGCCGCCCTCTGGCTAACTTGCTTTCGGCCTCAGGTCGGCCGCAGCGCCTTGGCGTCGAGGTCGATCGCGTTGACCTGCTTGTTCCGCTCCGAATCGGCTGCCGCGCGATGGTCGGTCGCCAGCACCACGTAAACGGCGGGCAGCACAAACAGCGTGAACAGCGTGCCGATCGACATGCCGGCGACGACGACCAGGCCGATCGAGAAGCGGCTGGCCGCGCCCGCGCCGGACGCGGTCAGAAGCGGGATCAGGCCGGTCACCATCGCGGCCGTGGTCATCAGGATCGGACGGAGGCGGATGCGGGCCGCCATCTCGATCGCCGAGCGGCGGTCGAGCCGCTCGTTGACCTGGAGCTCGTTGGCGAACTCCACCATCAGGATGCCGTGCTTGGTGATCAGGCCGACCAGGGTCAACAAGCCGACCTGGGTGTAGATGTTCATGGTCGCAGCGCCGAAGAACAGCGGGATCAGCGCACCGACGATCGCCATCGGCACCGAGATCATGATCACGAACGGGTCACGCAAGCTCTCGAACTGCGCCGCCAGCACCAGGAAGATGATGATCAGCGCAAAGCCGAAGGTGATCGCGAGCTGGTTGCCTTCCTGCACGTACTGACGCGAGTCCGCCAGATAGTCGTGGCTGAAGCCCTGCGGCAGCTTCTTGGCCTCGCCTTCGAGGAAGTCGACCGCGGCACCGACGGTCACACCGGGCATCGGCACCGCCGAGAACGTCGCCGAATTGAGCTGGTTGTAGTGGGTCAGCGAGTTCGGGTCGGTCCTGGTCTTGATCGAGACCACGGTCGACAGCGGCAGCTGCTGACCGGTGTTGGTGGTCACATAATAGCCGCCGAGCGATTCCGGCGAGAGCCGCTTGCCGCGCGGCACCTGCGGGATCACCTGGTAGGAGCGGCCCTCGAGGTTGAAACGGTTGATGTAGTTGCCGCCCAGCAGCACCGCGAGCGTAGAGCCGAGGTTCTGCATGTTGACGCCGAGATCCTGCGCCTTGGTGCGGTCGATCGTGACCTCCACGCTCGGCTGGTTGTAGGCGAGGTCGCTGTCGGAGACGATGAACATGCCGCTCTTGCGCGCGGCGTCCTTCAGCTTCTCCATCTGCTCATAGACGGTCTGGAAGCTCGCGGTGGAGTTGATCACCATCTGCACCGGCAAGCCGCCCGGACCGCCCGGCAGCGGCGGCAGGTTGAACGCGAATGCCTGCACGCCCTCGATCTTGGAGAGCTCGGCCTGCACCAGCGGCTTCAGCGCAATCGACGAGCGCTTGCGCTCCTCCCAGGGCTTGAGCAGCATGCCGGCGATGCCGCCCTGCGGGCCGTTGATGCCGTTCAGCACGAAGCGCAGATCGGTCTCTGGGAATTTCTGGAATTCCTTGTCGAGCTTCTCGCCGTAGTAATCGACATAATCGATGTTGGCGTATTTCGGCGCCTTGGTCACCGCGAACACGATGCCCTGGTCTTCCTCGGGCGCCAGTTCCTTCGAGGTGTGCATGTAGAGGAAGCCGACGAGCCCGAGGATCGTCACCGCGAACAGGCCGGTGATGGCCTTGTAGTCGAGCGAGCGGTCGAGCCTGCGGCCGTACCAGCGCGTCATCGCGCCGAACACCTTGTTGACCATCTTGGCGAAGCGGCCCTCTTCGGTGTTCTTCAGCAGCACCGAGCACATCATCGGCGACAGCGTCAGGGCGATCACGCCCGACACGATCACCGAGCCCGCGAGCGTGAAGGCAAACTCGCGGAACAGCGAGCCGGTGAGGCCGCCGAGGAAGCCGATCGGGGCATACACCGCAGCCAGCGTGATCGTCATCGAGATGACGGGACCGACGATTTCGCGCGCGCCTTGCAGCGAGGCCTGGACCGGTGTCTTCCCCTCCTCCAGATGGCGGTGGATGTTCTCCACCACGACGATGGCGTCGTCGACCACGAGGCCGATCGCGAGCACCATCGCCAGCAGCGTCAGCAGGTTGAAGCTGAAGCCCAGCGCCAGCATCAGGGTGCAGACGCCGATCATCGACAATGGAATGGTGACGACCGGGATGATGACCGAGCGCAGCGAGGCCAGGAACAGGAAGATCACCACGATCACGATGATCACCGCTTCGCCCAGCGTCTTCTCCACCTCGTCGATCGAGGATTGGATGAACTTGGTCGAGTCGTAGGCGACCTTCATCTTCATCGACGGCGGCAGGTTGCGTTCGAGCTCGGGGAACAGCGCGCGCACGCCCTTCACCAGCGTCAGCGGGTTGCCCTGCGGCGTTGCCTGCACGCCGATGAAGATCGCGTGCTCGCCGTTGAAGGCGACGCTCGCATCCGTGCTCTGGGCGGCAAGCTCGATGGTGGCGATGTCCTCCATCCGCACGAAGCCGCCGTCCTTGGCCTTGACGATCATCTTCTTGAACTGATTGACGTCGGTCAGGCCGGTATTCGTCGAGACGTTCGAGACGATAAGGTAGCCCTTGGTCTGGCCCGCCGCAGACTGGAAGTTATTGGCCTGGATGGCAGCGGCAACGTCGGCCGGCGACACATTACGGCCGGCCATCTTCACCGGATCAAGCCACAGCCGCATCGCAAAGGTCTGGCCGCCGAGGATGTCGGCCGAAGCGACGCCGTCGACGGTCGACAGCACCGGCTGCACCACGCGCGTCAGATAGTCTGATATCGCCGAGCCCGACAGCTCCTCGGACGAGAAGCCGAGATACATCACCGCCGTGGTCTGGCCCGTGGTCTTGGTGACGATCGGGTCGTTGGATTCCTTCGGGATCAGGTATTTCACCGAGTTCGTCTTCGCCAGCACCTCTGTGAGCGCCTGGTTCGGATCGAAGTTCAGCTTGATGTAGACCTGGATCGTCGAGGTGCCGAGCACCGAGGACGAGGTGATGTAGTCCACACCCTCGGCGGAGGCGACCGCCTGCTCGATCGGCGTCGTGATGAAGCCCTGGATCAGGTCCGCGGACGCGCCGGGATAGACGGTCGTGATGTTGATGACCGTGTTCGACAGCTTCGGATATTGCCGGATCGGCAGCACCATCGCCGCGCGCAGGCCGATCAACAGGATCAGCAGGCTGACGACGACCGACAGAACCGGGCGCTTGATGAAAATATCGGTAAAGGCCATCGCGGCGATCTCGATTTCTTTGTCTCAAGAGACGTGATCCGGCCGGGCCGGATCACGTGAGGATGTTGTCAGTAGCGGGGAGGCTGCGCCGGCATCGCCGGAGCCGGGTCGGTCGAAATCGACACCGGCGCGCCCGATTGCAGCTTGAGCTGGCCGACGGCGACGACCTTGTCGCCCGGCTTCACGCCCTTGATGATCTCGACGCGACCGTCGACGCGATTGCCGGTCTGCACGAAGGTGCGTACCGCGGAGAGGCTGGTCTTGCCGTCCTCTTCCTTCTTCTCGGCGATCACGAACACCGAGTCGCCGTACAGCGTGTAGTCGACCGCCGTCTCCGGCACCGTGATCACCGCCGGCTTGTCGGGCAGCACCACCGTGGTGGTCACGAACATGCCGGGCTTGAGGATCTTCTCGGGATTGGCGATCGTCGCCTGCACGCGGATGTTGCGGGTGTCGGTGGCGATCTGCGGCTCGATCGTGGTGATCTTGCCCTCGAAGGTGCGGCCCGGATAGGCGTCGACCTTCAGCCGAACAGTCTGGCCGACCTTGAGGCTGCCGGAATCCTTTTCGGTCACCGTGAAGTTGGCCCACAGCTCCGACAGATCGGTCAGCGACACGATCGCCGTGCCGGCCGTCAGATATTGACCGACTTCGACCTTGCGGACGCCGAGATCGCCGGAGAACGGCGCGCGCACCAGCTTCTGCGAGATCAGCGCTTCGGTCTTGGCGATGCCGGCCTGCGCCTGATCGTAGGCGGCCTGCGCGGTATCGACGGTCGCCTGCGGTCCGAACTGGCGCGAGGCGAGCTGCTTGGCGCGGTCGAGCGACAGCTGCGCGACGGTGGACTGCGCCTTGTAATTGGCGAGATCACCCTGCTCCGGCGCATCGAACAGCTGCACCAGCGGCGTGCCGGCCTCGACACGCGTACCCGGCTCGAACTTGATCTCGGTGACGCGGCCGTTGACGTCGGCGCTGACATCGACCTGGTGCACGGCGACGAGGCTGCCGACCGCGGTGAGCAGGTTCGGCACGACCTCCGACTTCGCCTCGGCGGCGCTGACGGCGACCGGCGGCGGCTTGTTGTTGGCAAAGAACTGCTTGATCATCTGGCCGCGGAAATAGTTGAACCAGACGAGACCGCCGACCAGCAGGCTCAGCAGCAGGCCGACGATGATGAACCAACGGACCGGCTTCACGGGCCGCTTCGGCGCCTTGTCGATCGGTTCGCCCGATATCTTGTGTTCAGCTACGATGTTCATGTCATGCGCTTTCTGCAATCGCCGCCTTGCCGGCACCCGGCGCCAAAGCGCGGCCCAGATGCAAAGCAATTGCGGCGTCGTTAAGTCCGATACCCCTCAGGAGAAACTCACAGAGCTGGCGCTCGAGATCACCAGCCTTACCGTAGGCGAGACAAGGCGTGGCTGGCAGCCTGGTCAGCGCCGCCGTCATCACCGTGTGATGTGCGAACCAGAACAGGTTGAGCGGATCGCCGCTGAATGGCCGCGCGTCCCCGGCGGCCACCGCGCGCTCGAGTGAGGTGACGAACACCGCCCCGATCAGCGTCTCGATCTTGGCATATAGCAAACGGGCGAATTCGCCGTCATCCAGATGGCTCGTGGCCATCAGTCGCAGGCGCTGCGCCTCTTCCTGGTCGGGCCCGTCGGCGATCTCGAGGAAATGCTCGACCATGCCGCGGATCAGCTCGACCAGCGTCGCCGTCGACGGCTCGCGTTCGAGCAGCTCGGTGAGCGCCGGATCCGCCTCGCATTCGTCGCTGAGGATTTCCGCGTACAGCGCCGCCTTGGACGGGAAATGCTTGAACAGCAGCGCTTCGGAAATGGCAGCTGCGGCCGCCACGCTCTTGGTCGTGGTGCCGTTATACCCGTGTCGTGCAAAGCAGCGTTTTGCGGCACCGAGGATCAATTGACGCCTCAGGTCGCTCGTCATTCGCAATGAGCTCATACTAGTGAGTAACCACTCACCCACGCAAAAGTCAAGCAGAATGCTGCGTCGCAACCTAGATGCGTTGTAAAATCGGTGGAAATCGACCCGGCCTGCACGGGGCGCGTGCAGGCCGACGACGGCGCGGGAATGAAGAAGTCCGGCCTAGATGGGCTGGAAGCCAAGGTCGCCGCGGATCCGGTTGAGGATGTAGGTCCCGTCCCGGGTGGGCAGGATCCGCTCGAGATTGGCGTTGTCGATCTTCACATTGACAAAGCGCGGCCCGGCGGAGACGTCGTGGACGGCTTTGGCGAAGGCCTCGACCTCGGCCATGGTCGTGACAGCCCGGCTGTCCTTGATGCCGCAGGCCCTGGCGACGCCGACGAGGTCGGCGGCCGCGGAGGTGTGGCTGGTCTGGCCGCCGGTCTCGCCATAGGCCTCGTTGTCGAGAACGACGATGGAGAGGTTGGCCGGCTTCTGGAGCCCGATGGTAGCGAGGCTACCCATCCCCATCAGCATCTCGCCATCGCCGGTGATGACCAGCACCGGCAATTTGGGCTGCGCCAGCGCCAGACCCAGCCCGATCATCGCGGCGCCGCCCATGCCGCCCCAGAGATAGAAATTGCGCGCGTGGTCGCCGGCGGCACACATGTCGTTGGTGGAGGCGCCTAGGCCGCCGATCGCGATGACGTCCTTGCGGTTCGCCAGCAGCGTGGCGACGACCTGGCGGCGGTCGAGGAGATTGGCCTTGCTCATTTGGTGAAGACCTTGGCGCCGATCAGGCGCTGCGACAGCAGGACGGCGGTGGGCGTGAGCGCGTTGTAGGCTTGGGCTGCGGCCGCCTCCATCACGGCCGGCACCTCGGCGGCGTTCGAGGCGCGCAGCACCTGGACGCCCGAGAGCTCGACCACGCGCTGCGTGGTCGATCCCATCGGCACCTGCCACGGATTGAACTCGCCCCACTCGCCGCGCATGGTCACGAGCGTGAGGAACGGAAAGCGCAGGATCGGGATCAGCGACAGCATGTTGATGCAATTGCCGACGCCGCTCGACTGCATCAGCAAAACGCCGCGCTGTCCGCCGGCCCAGGCGCCGGCGAGAAGGGCGACGCCCTCCTCCTCCGTCGTCAGCGGAATGCCGCGCATCGTGGTTGAGCCCAGCACGCGCTGGACCAGCTTGGAATGGCCGGCATCAGGCACGTAGGGCACCTGCCGGACGTCGAAGCGTTGCAAGGTTGCGAAAATATCGTCGGGCCAATTCGGGGCCGTGTCGGCAGCGTCAGCGCGGGCGTGCATTTTCCTGTCCGGTCGGCTTGCAAATCACGGCACGACTGTAGACGGTGAGCCGAGCCGCTCGAAAGAGCGAAAACAGCATAACGGTCTCAACCGGCGAGTATGGCGGATGAACGCAAGTGCGAAAGAACTGGCGGCCCATTTCGATCTGGAGAAGCTGACGGCGGAGTTCTACGACGATCCCTATCCGACCTATCGTGCACTGCGGGAGAACGAGCCAGTCAAGCGCCTGCGCAACGGCACCGTGTTCCTGACCCGCTATGACGACCTCGTTACCACCTACAAGAACACGAAGTCCTTCAGCTCGGACAAGAAGCGCGAGTTCGCACCGAAATACGGCGACACCCCGCTCTACGAGCATCACACCACCAGCCTCGTCTTCAACGACCCGCCGGCCCATACCCGCGTGCGCCGCCTGATCATGGGCGCGCTGTCGCCGCGCGCGATCGCGGGCATGGAGGGCGACATCGTCAAGCTGGTCGACGGCCTGCTCGACGCCATCGCCGCCAAGGGCTCTTGCGAGATCATCGACGACTTCGCGGCCTCAATCCCCATCGAGGTGATCGGCAATCTGCTCGACGTTCCCCACGAGGAACGCGGGCCGCTGCGCGACTGGTCGCTGGCGATCCTTGGCGCGCTCGAACCCGTGGTGTCACCGGAAGTCGGCGCGCGCGGCAACAAGGCGGTGACGGACTTCCTCGCCTATCTGGAAACACTGGTGGCGCGCCGGCGCGCGAAGCCCGGCAATCCCGAGCGCGACGTGCTGACGCGCCTGATCCAGGGTGAGGAGAACGGCGAGCGGCTGACCGAGAAGGAGCTGCTGCACAATTGCATCTTCCTGCTCAATGCCGGCCACGAGACCACGACCAACCTGATCGGCAACGGTCTCGTCGCGCTGCACCGGAACCCGGACCAGAAGCAGCGGCTGATTGACAACCCCGACATGATCAAGACCGCGGTCGAGGAGATGCTGCGCTACGAGAGCTCGAACCAGCTCGGCAACCGCATGACCACCGAACGGGTCGAGCTCGGCGGCGTCATGCTCGAGGCCGGCACGTCGGTGACGCTGTGCATTGGCGCAGCCAACCGCGACCCCGCGCAGTTTGCCGACCCCGAGCGCTTCGACGTTGCCCGCACGCCGAACCGGCACCTCGCCTTCGCCACCGGCGCACATCAATGCGCCGGCATGGCGCTGGCGCGGCTGGAGGGGGCGATTGCGATCTCGCGCTTCCTGGCGCGCTTCCCGAATTATGCCGTCAGCGGCCAGCCGGTGCGCGGCGGACGGGTGCGGTTCCGCGGGTTTTTGAGTGTGCCCTGCGCGATCGGCTGAGGGCTCAAGACAAAAGAGTCGAAAACAACCCCATGCACAGTAGAGGGCCGGACCGGCGAGCGATATCCTGTGATCGCGCAGAACCATCTGACATTTCGGGCAAATCAGGCCGCGCCACGCCACCGGGCGCATCAAGGCTTCCGAGTGCGGAGGCTGCTCCCCACATCAGTTTGAGCGCAGCCGGTGTCGTCGGTTGACGCCGGCGCCCAGCAATGGAGTGACGGCAGATGAGCTCCTCGGTCATTGATTTCATCGCAACGGAAGCGCGCTTTGGGGCCCGCAATTACGAACCGATCGGGGTCGTCCTGTCGCGCGGCGAAGGCGTCTGGGTCTGGGATACCGAAGGCAACCGTTATCTCGATTGCCTCTCGGCCTATTCGGCGGTCAGCCAGGGGCACTGCCACCCCAAGATCCTGGCGGCGATGGTCGAGCAGGCGCACAGATTGACGCTCACCTCGCGCGCCTTCCACAACGACCAGCTCGCCTTGTTCTACGAGGAGATCGCGGCGCTCACCGGCTCCCACAAGGTGCTGCCGATGAACAGCGGCGCGGAGGCGGTCGAAAGCGCGATCAAGTCGGTGCGCAAATGGGGCTATGAGGTGAAGGGCGTGCCGGACGGCCAGGCCGAGATCATCGTCTGCGCCAACAATTTCCACGGACGCACGCTGGGCATCGTCGGCTTTTCGACCGACCCCGAGACACACGGACACTTCGGGCCGTTCGCGCCGGGCTTCAAGATCATCCCGTTCGGCGACGCCGCGGCGCTGGAGGAGGCAATCACTCCAAACACGGTCGCCTTTCTGGTCGAGCCGATCCAGGGCGAAGCCGGTGTCGTCATTCCTCCAGCCGGCTATTTCACGAAGGTGCGAGAGCTCTGCACCGCGCGCAATGTGATGCTGGTGCTCGACGAGATCCAGACCGGGCTCGGCCGCACCGGCAAGCTGCTCGCCGAACAGCACGAGGGCATCGAGGCGGACGTGACGCTGCTCGGCAAGGCCCTGTCCGGCGGCTTCTATCCCGTGTCGGCCGTGCTCTCGAACAACGACGTGCTCGGGACCTTGAGACCCGGACAGCACGGTTCGACCTTCGGCGGCAACCCGCTTGCCTGCGCGGTGGCGCGCGCAGCGATGCGCGTGCTGGTCGAGGAAGGCATGATCGAGAACGCGGCGAGGCAGGGCGCGCGCTTTCTGGAAGGCTTGAAAGACATTCGTGCCAACACGATCCGCGAGGTGCGCGGACGCGGCCTGATGCTGGCGGTGGAGCTGCATCCCGAGGCCGGCCGCGCTCGCCGCTACTGCGAGGCGCTCCAGGGCAAAGGCATCCTCGCCAAGGATACCCATGAGCAAACGATCCGCATCGCTCCGCCGCTGGTGATCACCAGCGATCAGGTCGACTGGGCGCTGGAGCGGCTCGCCACCACCCTGACGCAGGATTTCTCCTGAAGCTGCCTTGCGTCGGAAGATCGCATTGCCGGCCCCGGCCAACGACGAGTTGGCGGCCCGGCCAGAACCGGACCCGTGCAGCGCAGCAAATAGTGACGCATGGTCCTAAGGCAAAACTCTGCATGATCCCAGCAACCGGATGAACGGGGTGCGTGGAACCTATCGGAGCGACGGACGTTTTTGTCCCCGAAATGAGCAGCGCCGTGCCCGGCGCAGCAAGCGCCGAGGCCGGAGGCGCTGAGCTGCGCGGATCGGAGACATGCTCATGAGACTCACTCTTTCAGTCATCAAAGCTGACGTTGGCTCCGTTGGCGGCCATACGAAACCGTCTACACGCATGATCGCGGCTGTCGAGGGCGAGGTTGCCAAGGCGATCTGCAATGGTCTGCTGATCGACGGTTTCATCTGCCACACCGGCGACGACATTGCGATCATCATGACGCACACACGGGGCGAAGGCAGCTCCGAGGTCCATCAACTCGCCTGGAAGGCGTTCCTCGCGGCCACCTCGGTCGCGAAAACCTCCGGGCTCTATGGCGCTGGCCAGGATCTTCTCGCCGACGCGCCTTCCGGGAACATTCGCGGCGCCGGCCCAGGCGTCGCCGAGCTCAGCTTCGACCACAGCCTCTCCGGCGCGCGGCCCGCGGAGTCCTTCATGGTGTTCGCGGCCGACAAATGCGGCCCCGGCGCCTATAATCTGCCGCTCTATCTCGCCTTTGCCGACCCCATGTACTGCGCTGGGCTGATGCTGCCTCCGATGATCAAGGGATTCCGTTTCCATGTCATCGACATGGACAACACCGCCGGCGACAGCCTACTCGAGCTCGACGCACCCGCCGACAGCTACCACATTGCCGCCCTGCTTCGCGACAACGAGCGCTTCGGCATCGATCGCATCATTTCTCGAACCCATGGCGAGGCCGTCGTGGCCGTTTCGGCACAGCGCCTCCACGCGATCGCAGGCAAGTACACCGGCAAGGATGATCCAGTCGCGATCGTCAGGAACCAGGGGATCTTCCCAGCTCCGGAGGAAATAATCTCGCCGTTCGCCAAAGCACACTTCGTGGGCGGCGATGCACGCGGCTCGCATGTGATGCCGCTCATGCCGGTGCCACTCAACACGTCCGTTACCGGCATGTACTGCCTGCCGATCGTTTCTTGCGTCGGCTTTTCGATCGACAAAGAAGGCCGCTTTGCCGAGTCCTACACCGATTTCTTCGACAACCCGGCATGGGATGAGGTCCGCCGGCGCGCCCAGCGCAAGGCCATCGAGATGCGCAGCCAGGGCTGGTCTGGCGCCGCCATGCTACCCTATTCCGAACTGGAATATGGCGGCTTCCGCGACACCGTGTCCGGACTGCTGAAGCGTTTTCGCCTGCGCGACGAGCGCAAGCCGGAAGCGGCCGAGTAGCGACCGCCTCCAATCAGAAGCCGGAGCGATGTTCACCGTTCAATCGACAGATGCAGGCGCTATGACGACATGCCGATCCGGGAGGTGGATATGGCCAAAAAACGCATCGGCATTCTCACGGGCGGCGGCGACGTCGCCGGCCTCAATGCAGTCATCAAGAGCGTGACTTATCGCGGCAGTGAGGACGACATCGAGGTTGTCGGCCTGCGCCGTGGTTGGGAGGCCCTCACGCACCTGAACCTCGACGACCCAAACAGCAGGTCCCACTACGTCATCCCGCTGAACCGTGAAAACACTCGAACCATCGACCGGCGCGGCGGCACCGTGCTGCACACGAGCCGCGTCAATCCCTCCAAAATAAAAAAGCTGCCCGATCATCTCGTCGGCAATGAAGTTCCGGTCTCGCTGAGCACCAACGGCGGCATCGCGACAAAGACGTGGGACCTGACCAGCCGGGTGCTCGCTAACCTTTCGGGACTTGGCATCGAACACCTGATCGCCATCGGCGGCGACGACACGCTCAGTTATGCGGCCAAGCTCAACGAACTCGGCGTCAAGATCATCGCCATCCCGAAGACGATGGATAACGACGTCCGCAACACCGAGTACTGCATCGGCTTCTCGACCGCGATCACCCGCGCCAGCGACGCCATCCAGCGGCAGCGCACCACCGTCGGCTCGCATGAGCGAATTGGCATTTTCCGCGTCTTTGGCCGCGATGCCGGATTTACGGCACTCTACACCGCGTATGCGACCTCGATACGATGCGTCGTACCGGAGTATAAGGTCGACCTCGACAAGCTGATCCAGTTGCTCATCGAGGACAAGCGCGCCAATCCAAGCAACTACGCGCTGATCGTGCTCAGCGAGGGAGCCCAGTGGGAAGGCTACAAGCTGCGGGAATACGGCGAGCCTGACGCCTACGGCCACCGCAAGAAGGCCAACGTGGCGGAATCGCTTGCCGACGAGATCAAGCAGCGCACCGGCGAAGAGACGATCACCTCCGATCTCACCTACGATTTGCGATCGGGCGATCCGGACTTCATCGACAAGCTTGTGGCCCTGACTTTCGGTAACATGGCCTACGATGCCATGCTGGAAAGCAAGACCGGCCTCATGTCGGCGCTGGTCGAGGGCCGCTACGACCTCGTGCCCATCCCTGAGGCCAATCTCGGTCCGCGCAAATTGGACGTTGCGAGCAGCTACAACACGGAGCGCTACCGCCCCATCTACGCCAACAAGCAGGGGCTGCCGATCTTTCTCAACCGCGCGTCTTAGCGTGCCGGACCGAGCGAGCCAGCTGCTGGAGCGGCTCCCCCCCGCCCTGACGCAGGATTTCTCTTGAGACTGCCTGCGTCGGAAGATCGCATGCTGGCGGCGGCCGACAACGAACCATTCCGCCGCCAGTGCGTTGAAAGTCGTGGGCGATTACGAGCTGGGAGCGACGATCATGCTTCCGCGTGGCGTTGGCCTGACGGCTGTCTTGGTTGGTGTCTCGATGCTGGCGACGGGCATCGGCGCGTTTGCTCAAGGACCCGGCCAGGGACATGGAAGGGGCGGCCCAGCCGCAGCGCCGGCAGCACGGCCAGCAGCACCACCGGCCATGGCCCGTCCTGCAGCCCCACCGCCGATGGCACGTCCCGCCGCGCCGGCATTCCATCCCCCGGCCATGCCGCAGCGACCGGCGATGGCGCCACATCCCGCGCCGCATATCGCCTCGCCGCCACCGCGCCCGACCCCACATTTCGCAGCACCGCCGCCGCGGGCGGCCCCGCACATAGCAGCGCCGCGGCCTGAATTTCATCGGGCGCCGGCAGCGCCGCAACGTCCGGCCATGGCACCGCGGCCGACGCCGCATATCGCCGCCCCTTCACGTCCCAACGCACCGGCAGCCGCGGGCGAGCGGCTGTCGCGACGGGACCAAATCGAACAGCGCGCGCAACAGCATCAGCAGCAGATCCAGCAGCGCCAGCAGATGGTGCAGCAGCGGCAGCGCGAGATCCTGTCGCGCCAGACGACGGAACGCCAGACTCGCATCGATCGTCTGCAGCAGCGCGTGCAGCAGCTCCAGTCGCAGAAACCGGAAGGCGCGCGGGCGTTGCGCGAACAGCAACGGACGCTCCAGGCGCAGAACCGCTTGCTGGGCCGTGAGCAGCGCGCTCAGCAAAGCGATCTGGCACGCCAACAGCGACTTGGACTGCAAGCTCCGACCGGACGGACGCCGGCGATTGCAGCCGCTGCGCAGGCTGCCCAGCGCGGGCGGTTTGCCGAGCGCTTCCGCGAGCAGGCTCCTGCGCAAGCCCAGGCGGCGCTCACCAGCCGCCAGAGCGGCTGGGCTCCCCGGCAGGCCTGGCGACATCGCCACCCCGCGGTGTTCGTCGCTTGGCTTGGGCCCGTGTTCTGGCCTTATGCCTATTCCGACATTTTCAATTACACTTTCTGGTCCTATGCCTACGAGCCTGGTTATTGGGCGTATGCGTATGACGATTTCGTCGACACCGTGTTCTGGGGTGGTGACGACCCCTATTCCGCCTATGCCAGCATCAACCCGCAGGACTACCCGCAAGCCGGCGGCGGCGGCCGCGTTCGCCAGCGCGCCAGCGTGAGTCCGCAAACGCTACAGCAATTATGCGGCACACCGGACAAGGGCGTGACCGCCTGGCCGCTTGCCGACATCGCACGGGCCGTGCGGCCGACACCGGAGCAACGCGCACTGCTCGACGAGCTGAAGACCGCGGCGGCCAACGCTGCCGGAGTGTTCAAGGACTCCTGCGCGGAGACCTATGCACTGACTCCGCCTGGCCGTTTGCGCGCGATGATGAACCGCATCAACGCGACGCTGGAAGCCGTCAAGATCGTGCGGCCGGCACTGGAGAATTTCTACAACTCGCTCAGTGACGAGCAGCAGGCCGGCTTCAACGCGCTCGGTCCCAATGTCGGCGAGCGCGCGCCGCAGCAGCAAGCCAACGCCGAGGGCTGCGGCGATCCGAAATCCGGCCTGACCCAGTTGCCGATCCAAAGGATCGAGGCTGTGCTCCACCCGGCCGGCAAGCAGAAGGAGGCGCTCGACCGCCTCAGTGACGCGACAGCCAAGGGCGTTGAAGGCCTGCAGGCGGCCTGTCCGAACGATGTCCCGCTGACGCCGGTCGGACGGCTGGAGGCAATGCAGCACCGGCTCGAGGCCATGCTGACGGCCGCCAAGCTGGTCGAGCCTGCCCTGGACGAGTTCTATGCCACGCTGAGCAGCGAGCAGAAGGCGCGCTTCAACACGCTGCAACAGGTCGCGGGTCAATGAGGGGACGCGTTCACTCGCTGCAATTTGCGCAGCGCCCGAACGACGCTGGGTGACGTAATCGTTCTGCTTCAAAGCTCGACGAGACCAGATATGTCCCCGCCGCGGCCCTCTGTGGGAGGCAATCGGCAGCCTCGTTCTGACCTCACGCGGAAATCGTCTTCCGCCCGACGGTGTTTGCGATCGCTTGAGGCTGCCCTAAAGACCGATGAGATCAGGATGAATCGTCATCGCGCTTTAGGTTATTGTTTGAGCATGATCCTTCGGAAAACCGCAGCGCATTTTGCGCTAACGCGGCCCTCCGGGTCCGGATCATGCTCTATCTCATTCGAGCCACTGAGGTTGCGTCGTTGGAAGTGAGTTGCACTGCTGGAAGTGAGACGACAACTCGAGATCGGCCAGATGATCCCAGTATTCTGCCTCTGCGAGCAGCTTCCATTTGTTCATGCTGTTGTATGCGGCCTGTTGGCGGCACAGTGAGCTCATCGCACGCAAGCGTCGCACTTTCTCCACTGCG
Source organism: Bradyrhizobium genosp. SA-4 str. CB756 (assembly GCF_000473125.1). Lineage (NCBI taxonomy): Bacteria > Pseudomonadati > Pseudomonadota > Alphaproteobacteria > Hyphomicrobiales > Nitrobacteraceae > Bradyrhizobium > Bradyrhizobium genosp. SA-4. The sequence goes on from NZ_KI421499.1 coordinate 5,035,767, forward strand.
GACCTCCCCTCGCTCCTGCTTGTCTGCAAGCGCATTTGTGTTGTGACAGCTTCGCAGATCGAATTGACGAGTCATAGTCCGGTGTTTGACGGTGACTATGATAGCGCAATCGTCTGACTTTTTAAGTCGCGCCCGGTCTCGAAACGATTTGGGCCCGACACATTGAATTCCAGAATCGTCCTTCGGTCTTTTCGGCGCAACAAAGCATCCGGAGCCTTCGGCCGAGGTCCCCCGCCCTGTCGCACCGATCACGACAATGGCCCCGACGATTGCTCGTCGGGGCCACTCAAGGTCAACAGGCAAGGGTACATCCGCCGCGTCTGCTGATCGTTGATGCCACTGATCACCGCATCCAATCTGGCGCAGACTAAGACGAGGCTGCGGCATCGACATGATGATATTCTGCCTGGAAGCTGACGGCAGTCCACCTCACCATTGGTGGTACTCCCACCGGCTCGCTGCTTCGCCAGCTAGAGGGGCCATGCCGCCGGCGGCCAAGCCGGTCGAAAGCGCGCTGCAACAGGTCGCAAGCCCGCGGGGGCGCACTTGTGGTAACCAGGGCGTGAACTCACGAACGCTGCCGCGGATCAGCGCGTCGATGTCTGCTCTACGCCCGACAGCGGCGGAATAGCCGACATCCCCCAACCGCCGCTTGGGGCCAGAAGCAGAAATCGACAACTCACTCGATCGTCTTGTCGGCACGGGAGAGTAGCATCGGCGGAATTTCGACACTTAACATTTTAGCTGTCTTCAGATTGATGACCAGTTCGAACTTTATCGGCTGCTCAACAGGTACGTCGGCCACGTTTGCGCCGCGCAATAGTCTTGCGACCTGGTGCGCGCATTGGTCGAAGACCGCGCTGAGCCGAGGACCGTATCCCATCAGTCCGCCTTCTTCCGCCTGCTCGGGCCACTGCAGAATGGCGGGCAGACGACGGAGCGCCAACCGATCGCGGATCAGGTACTGGAATTTCGATGCCAAGATCGGCGACGCCAGCACGTTGACGGCCTCGACTTCCTCGACCTTCATGGTGTCAATCACACGGATGAGATCTTCCTCGGATCGCGCGGCAAACGGAACGATCTCGACGCCGAGCCTCTTGGCCGCGCTTTTAAGAGCATCCGTGTTTGGTATCGGAAGGCGGTCGGCGAGAGCAGCTATTCGCCGGGTACCCGGCAGTGCTTCATGCAGCAACTCCAACCGCTTGGCGTCGAGCTGGAATGCAAAGATCGCGACACCAGTAGTGTTACCTTCGGGACGCGGCATCGAAGCGACAAGCTTGCTGCCAAGCAAGTCGTCCGCGATGACCACGATTGGAATACGCTGCGTCGCTTTCTGTGCTGCACGCCCTGCTTCGGCCCCGACCGCTATCAGCACATTTGGACTCGCCTCGGTCAGTTGAACGGCCGCACTGGCATAGGAAACGGCAGTCACGCTTTCGCCACGACTGTCGATCTCAAGGTTGCTGCCTCTGATAAAGCCGGCTCTGCCCAGCTCATCGAAGAAGCTGGGCGGGACTGGTCCCAATGCCGCGACGCGGTACCGCCGACCAGCCCGCTGTGCTCGGGCTTCGAGCGGCAATGCCGCAGCGCCAGCAATCAGCGTGATAAACTCGCGCCGCTTCATGGGGGCCCCGGAAGCATCTGACCGGGCTCAGTCTAGCACATTGGAAGCGAGGGTTGGTGTCCGCTACGGGGTCAAAACGCAAAGAGACTCAGCGCGCCAATCTCGTCCGCTGCATCCGCTAAGCTGGCCACCGCGAGAGCGGTGTCGGCACTTCGCTGCTGGGCCAGTACGACATGTGTGACTTCAGCGAGTGGAGACCGCCGGTATAAACTGAACCCACACATATCCCCACGCCGAACCATGACGCAGCGTCAGGCCTCTTCAGTCAATTGCGGGCCACTTTCAAGGCGGCATCTCCATGTGTGCGTTCAAGGACAATGATGCTGCCTTTCTCTGGTGCTGCGGTGCTTTCGGTTCAGCTCTCGCCGGCAACCTGTGAACTGGCCCGAAAGCAGTCAGCATGTTATGGTTTGATCTAAATCATATATCAACTTAAGAGGGATGGCGCTCATGGTTCAGCAGAGCACAATTTCTCGTCGTCGATTTGTTCAAACGACTGCAGCGAGTTCATTGGCACTCGCGGGTATGGGTCATCGTCGCCCGGCTCGGGCTCAATCGACAAAGCCGAACATCGTCTTCATCCTGGCGGATGATCTCGGCTATGCCGATGTGGGCTGCTACGGCCAGCGGGACTATACGACACCGAACATAGACCGGCTGGCGGCCGAGGGATTGAGATTCACGCAGGCGTACTCGAGTTCGCCTGACTGCTCTGCGACGCGCACGGCGTTGATCACGGGGCGCTATCACACTCGGTTGCCGGTTGGGCTCGAAGAGCCGCTTATTTCTTTGAGCCCCAAAGGGACCGGCCTGGCGCCAAGTCACCCCACTTTGCCGTCGCTGCTGAAGAATGTTGGGTATGGCACGACGCTGGTCGGAAAGTGGCATCTTGGTGATCTGCCGGATTTCAGTCCCTTGAAGAGCGGCTATGACCAGTTTTTCGGCATACTCGGCTGCTGCGCAGACTATTTCAATCATGGCGCGGAGGCTTCCCGGACGTACGTGTTACCGTTTCCCGGACTTGCTCATCAACTTTACGAGCAGGAGGTACCGGTTGAGCGTCACGGTTACATGACAAACTTACTCGGCGATCGAGCCGTGCAAACCATCGAAGGCTACGCCAAGTCAAAGGAGCCGTTTCTGCTGAGTCTGCATTTCACCGCGCCGCATTGGCCATGGGAAGGGCCAGATGATGAGGCAGAATCGAAGCGGATCAGAAACATTTTTGACCGCGATGGCGGCTCGCAGAAAACTTACGCGGCGATGGTGCAAAGCCTGGACGCCAATATCGGTCGCGTGCTGCAAGCGCTCGATGCCGGCGGTCTCGCTGGCAACACCATTGTCGTTCTCACCAGCGACAATGGCGGTGAACGATTCTCTAACGTGTGGCCGTTTACCGGCATGAAGCATGAGCTGCTCGAAGGTGGCATTCGCATTCCCGCGATTGTGCGCTGGCCCGGACGCATCGCGCCTGGGGCGGTGTCCAAGCAAGTCATGATCACGATGGACTGGATGCCGACCTTGCTGGCTGTCGCCGGCACGTCGCCGGACGCGGCGTATCCATCCGATGGTGAGGACCTCGGACAAGTTTTGAGTGGGAGCGCAGGGCCACATCCACGGAAGTTGTGCTGGCGCTATAAGGCGGGATCGCAGCGTGCTATCCGCGACGGCGATCGGAAATATTTGCGGATCGCCGGGAACGAATTCCTCTTCGATATTGAGAAAGACCCGCGTGAGCGGGCCAACCTCAAGGACCGGGAGAAAGACGTATTCGAGCGGCTGAAAAGCGACTGGGAGGCGTGGAACGCCACGATGCTACCGGAACGGTCTCGGCCGGCGAATTATGCCAACTCGAGCAATTTCCTGGCTGACCACTATGGCGTCGTTAACCCGGCGGCCTCGCCGACCGTTTCCCCAACGAGGTAATCATTGATTTGGAGGGCCTGAGTGCGCGGGCCGCCGTCGTCGAGGCAACCGGCCTCCGGTTAGTCTCGGCCTGGCGAATTGATGTCCGAGATGGGTCAAAAGCGGTAACGCTCAACCCGAGCAGATGCTTTCCGCTTGGCCATCAGCTGCTGACATTGCCTTAATGAGTACACGCCCCAAAGCGCGATGGCATGAATCACCATCGCGCTTTGGGTTACTGTTTGAGCATGATCTTTTCGGAAAACTGCTACGCACTTTTCCGGATCATGCTCTAGACCACCGTCTTGTGCCGCGCGATGCAGGTGCGCAGCAGCTCGTCCATCGGCTTGCCCCACCAGTCATTCGAGAAGATCTCGATCTCCGAATAGCCGGCAAAGCCCTGCGCTTCGACTGCGGCGCGGGCCGATTTGATGTCGATGACGCCGTCGCCCATCATGCCGCGGTCGTTGAGGATGTCCTTGGTCGGCACCAGCCAGTCGCAGACATGGAAGGCGAGCAGGCGATCCTTGCCGGCACGCGCGATCTGGCCCATCAGCTCCGGATCCCACCAGATGTGATAGACGTCGAGCGCGACGCCGAGTATGCCACTGCGGCCGGGGTCGAGCCGGTCGCAGATGTCGAGCGCCTGCTTTGTCGTGTTCACGCAGGCGCGGTCGGCCGCGTAGGCCGGGTGCAAGGGCTCGATGGCCAGCGGCAGCTTGGCCTGCCTCGCATAGTCGAGCATGTCGGCAAGAGCTTCCTCGACCTGCCCGCGCGCAGCCACGATGTCCTTCGAGGCCTCGCTGCCCGGCCGCGAATATTGCGGCAGGCCGCCGACGACGAGGACGATGCAGGGCGCGCCGAGCGCCTTGGCTTCATCGACGCAGCGGCGGTTATCGTCGCGCACCTCGCCCCGGCGCGCGGCGTCCGAGGTGAACATGCCGCCGCGGCAATAGCCTGAGAGATCGAGGCCAGCATCGCGCACCGCGCGCGCGGCACGGTCGAGACCGACGGCGGCGACCTGGTCGCGCCAGGGATCGATGGCGCGGATGCCGTGCTTCGCACAGGCATCGATGATCTCGACGAGGTCACCCTGCTTGCGAACGGTCGCCGTGTTCAGCGACAGCCAGCGGTGGTCAGACGAGAAATCGCGCATCAGGATTCGATACCGTGGGTGGCGAGCACGGTCTTCATCCGCTGCGTCGCGAGTTCGGGATTGGCGAGCAGGCCGGCCTTGTCAGCGAGACGGAACAGCTCGGCCAGATGCAACGTTGAGCGCGTGCTCTCCTGTCCCCCGACCATGGTGAAATGATCCTGGTGGCCATTGAGATACGCCATGAAGACGACGCCGGTCTTGTAGAAGCGCGTCGGCGCCTTGAAGATGTGACGCGATAACGGCACCGTCGGCCCGAGCACGTCGTGGAAGCCCGCTTCGTCGCCAGCCGCGAGCCGCGACAGCGCGTAGGACGCCGCGGGTGCAATGGCATCGAAGATGCCGAGCAGCGCGTGCGAAAAGCCTTGGCTATCGCCGGCGATCAGCTCCGCGTAGTTGAAGTCGTCGCCGGTGTACATCTTGATGCGCTTGTCGAGGCGCCGGCGCATGTCGATCTCGCGCTGCTTGTCCAGCAGCGAGACCTTGACGCCGTCGACCTTGGCGGCGTTGTTGTTGATGATGGCGACCGCGATGTCCATCGCCTTGTCGAGATCCTTGGTGCCCCAATATCCGGTCAGGGCGGGATCGAACATGTCGCCGAGCCAGTGGATGATCACGGGTTCACGAACCTGCGACAGCACACGGTTGTAGACCTTGGCGTAGTCGTCGGCGCTGCGGCCGAGTTTTGCCAGCGCGCGCGAGGCCATCAGGATGATGCGGCCGCCGACCTTCTCGACCGCCGAGAGCTGCTCCTCATAGGCCCGGATCACGTCGTCGAGGCTCTTGGCGTCCTCGACCGCGAGATGGTCGGTGCCCGCGCCGGAGAACACCAGCGCGTTGCGGCGCTTTGCCGCCGACACCGAACGCGTGATCAGCTCCAGCGAGGTCGGCCAGTCCAGCCCCATGCCGCGCTGCGCGGTGTCCATGGCTTCGGCGACGCCGAGGCCGAGGTCCCAGACGTGCTCGCGGAAGGCGATGGTCTTGTCCCAGTCGACGGCAACGGAAAGCCAGGGATCGTTGTCCGCGAACGGATCGGCGACCGTATGCACGGCCGAGAAGGCGATGCGGTTCAGCGGCCCCTCGAGCTTCTCCGGGAACGTGCGCGAGGCCGCGAGCCGGTAGGTCTCGATCGAGCGATCGGCCTTCGGCAGCTTGAGCGATAGGGATGACATCGGTTGGACGGGCTTGTTCATGTCTCCCTCCTCAGGCCTTGATCGGGGCGACGTCGATCCAGCGTCGCTCCTTCCAGCTCTTCAGCGCGCATTCGGCGAGCTGAACGCCCTTGGCGCCTTCGAGCAGCGTGAACTTGTAGGGAGCATCCTCGTAGACGTGACGGATGAACATCTCCCACTGCTCCTTGAAGCCGTTGTCGTAGCTCACGTTGTCGGGCATCTTCTGCCAGTCGCCGTAGAAATCGTGCAACCGCTTCTCGTCGGGATTCCAGACCGGCCGCGGGGTAGCCTGCCGCGCCTGGATCATGCAGTCGGTGAGGCCCGCGACTGCCGAGCCGAGCGTGCCGTCGACCTGGAAGGTCACGAGGTCGTCGCGATAGACGCGCGTCACCCAGGACATGTTGATGTGGGCGATGACGCCGCCCTTGAGCTGGAACGTCGCGTAGGCGGAATCATCCGCGGTCGCCTTGTACTTGTTGCCCTGCTCGTCGTAGCGCTCGGGAATGTCGGTATTGCCGATGCACATCACGCTCTCGACCTCGCCGAAGAGATTGTCGAGCACGTAGCGCCAGTGGCAGACCATGTCGAGGATGATGCCGCCGCCGTCCTCGCTGCGGTAGTTCCAGGACGGCCGCTGCGCTTCCTGCCAGCCGCCTTCGAACACCCAATAGCCGAACTCGCCGCGCACCGAGAGGATGCGGCCGAAGAAGTCGGAGTCGCGCAGGAAGGCGATCTTCTTCAACCCCGGCAGGAACAGCTTGTCCTGCACCGTGCCGTGCTTGACGCCCTTGGCATTGGCGAGCTTCACCACCTCGACGGCTTCCTCGAAATTCGTCGCGATCGGCTTCTCGCAATAGACGTGCTTGCCGGCATTGATGGCCTGGGTCAGCAGGCCGGGGCGCGCCTGCGTGGTCGCAGCGTCGAAGAACATGGTGTCGTTGGTGTCGGCGAGCGCGGCATCGAGATCGGTGGTCCAGCGCGTGATGTTGTAGCGCTTGGCAAGCGCCTCGACCTTGTCGGCGCTGCGGCCGACCAGGATCGGATCGGGCATGACGCGGTCGCCGTTTTTCAGGCGGACGCCGCCCTGGTCGCGGATCGCGACGATCGAGCGGATCAGATGCTGGTTGAGCCCCATGCGGCCGGTGACGCCGTTCATGATGAGGCCGAGGCGTTGGGTGGTCATGCCAATTGCTCCTGCAGTGATGTTGGCTGTTCGAGCGGGCGGAGCGCCGACCAGTCCGGATGGACCGACGTCGCAAAGCCCACTGTGTTGAGCGATCCCGTCAGGAGATCGCCATCGTGAATGGAGAGCCGGATGCCCTGCCCGGCATCGGCATAGAGATCGGGATGCGCGGCAGCGAAGGCCGCAGCTTCCGCGGCGGGCGTGTCGCCAAAACCGTCGACATAGTGATGGCCGTTGCGCTCGGCATGGGTGACGCCGATGAAGGCACCGAGCGCGAGATCCTGCTGCACGGCAAGGCCCGCCTGGCAGGTGAGGTCCTCGCCGGTGACGAAGAACCGCTCGCCGGCCGCGCTCCACTTCGCCGCGCGCGTCGCATTGACGATGGACTTGTACATCCCTTTGCAGGACTTTGAGGAGATACCGCAATAGCCCAGCGCCCGCGCCGCCGGGAAGGCATCGTAGGAATCGTCGGCCTCGTCGATGATCAAGCCATGCGCAGCCAGCGCGCCGAGCGGGGATTGCCGCGTGATGTCGCGCGGCATCGGCTGCTCGACATACAGCAGGCGTGAGGCGATCGGCCGCAAGGTGGAATCGCGATCGAGCTGGTCCATCAGTGCCTGCAGCGCGGCCAAGTCGGCGTATTGCTCGTTGGCGTCGAGCGTCACCTTGGTGTCGCGTCCGAGCGTGTCGAGTTCCTTGCCGATCCGTGCCAGACGCGCGGCATCGGCCGCGGGATTGCCCGACAGCTTTAGCTTGAAATAACTCGCACCGGCGTTCTCGTGCGCATCGGCGACACCGCCCTCGCCTTCGACGGTGTCGTCAAGGCCGACCGTATGCCGGATAGCAACGCGCGGCAGCGGCCTTCGGCCGGCGAGGAACGCGGTGAGATCAGCGTCCTTCAGATCAGGCGAAAGCCGCGCATCAATGCCCACGACGTTACCGGCCATGCCGTCGAAGAAGCTGGTCTCGGTGGCGCGTAGCAGGGCATCGAGGATCGCCTTGTCGATCTCCGCCGGGCCATAAGCCGCGGCAAGCGCCGGAATGTTCTTCTTCGCACATGTCGCGATCTGCGCACCGATGCAGGACGCATGCAGATCGAACGCGGTCAAATATCCGGTCCGCGCCAGATAGAGCCCACGCGCGATCTCCAGCGATCGTCGCAGGCCGTCGACCGTCTGCGCCGGCGACAGCTCCGGCCGCTTGTCGAACCATTTCGGCACCAGCAGCTCGGCGCTGGCGCCGACCGCGCTTCCCCTGCCCTCGACCTCGATCTCAGCGCGTACGAAGAGCTGCGGCGTCGCATTGATCGTGATCGCGCCAAAACGGAACGGCCGCGCGAACTGCACGGGGCGTTCGAAAAAGGCGATGTCTCGCAGCTTCAGGCGCGGCGCCATGGTTTTAGTCCAGCGAACCTTGCGAGAAGAAATGCTTGCGGATGCGTTGCACGAGCTCGGTGAAGACAGGATCGGCCATCACGTCGAGCGAGCGCGGGCGCGGCAGCGGCACGTCGTAGATCGCGGCGACCGCACCGGGTCGCTCGGTCATGACCAGCACGCGATCGGCGAGGAACACCGCTTCCGGAATCGAATGCGTGATCAGCAGCACCGTCTTCTTGGTCTCGCGCTGAATCCGCATCAATTCGACATTCATGCGCTCGCGCGTCAGCGCGTCGAGCGCGCCGAACGGCTCGTCCATCAGCATGATCCTGGGGTCGTGCACCAGCGCGCGGCAGATCGAGGCGCGCTGCTGCATGCCGCCGGAGAGCTGCCAGGGCAGCTTCTTCTCGAAGCCTTCGAGCCCGACCAGCTTCAGAAGCGACCTGGCGCGGTCGAGATATTCCTGCCGCGGCAGCCGCTTCATGTCGATCGGCAGCATCACGTTGTTGAGGATGTTGCGCCAGGGCAGCAGCAGCGCGTTCTGGAACACAATGCCGACATTGCCATGCGGCTTCGTCACCTTCTCGCCCTCGACCAGGACTTCGCCCGTGGTCGGCGGCAGCAGGCCGGAGATCAGCTTGAGCAGCGTGGACTTGCCGCAGCCGGAGGGGCCGACCACGACGAAGAACTCGCCGTCATTGATGTGGAAATCGAGCGGCCGCAGCGACGGCACGTCGCCGTCGCGCGTCCGGTAGGTCTTCGACACGCCTGATAGCTTGATGCCCGACGCATCGCCGGCCCGGTCGCTCACCAGTCTCAGATGCGCGGCCGGCTGCACGTCAGCTGTCTTTGTTGCTGGGTTCATTCAAACGGGTCCACTCAACGATATGCCCGTCATTCCGGGGCGATGCGAAGCATCGAACCCGGAATGACGGGCGACGATTACTGCTTTCACGAGCCACTCTTCGGCAGATAGTCGTTGGTGTAGAAGGCCTTCGGGTTCTCCTTGGCCTTGGCGTCGAGGCCGCCATATTCGACCATCAGGTTGACCGAGTCGGTCATGTTCTGGTCGGTGACCTGGAACGGCCGCTTGCTCTTGGTTTCCGCGGTCCGGTAAAGCGGAATGGTCAGCTCAAAGCCCTGCGTCAGCGTGTCGATCTTGCCGCCCTTGGGGTTGGCATCGAGGATCGACTGCGCGGCCGCCTTCGGCTCCTTCTCGGCAGCTTCGACCGCCTTGGTCGTCGCCGACATGAAGCGGCGGACGAGATCGGCATTGGCCTTCACGTAGTCGGAGTTGGCGATGATGCCGGAGGAAACCATGTTGATGCCGTAGTCGGCGAACTTGATCGGGTACACGTCCTTACCCGTGGCGTCCTTGATCTTCATCGACTGGTCCATGACGTAGCCGAGCAAGAGATCAGCCTGGCCGTTGATGACGGCGTTGAGCTTGGTCTGGCCGTCGCCGGCAACGGTCTTGAAATCGCTTTCCTTGAGGCCGGTCTTCTTCAGGAACAGCGGCCAGATCTGGGTCATGGAGTCCGCCGGCGTGATCGCCACCGTCTTGCCCTTGATGTCCTCAGGCTTTTTGATGTTCTTGTCGGCAAAACCCATGGCGGACATCGGTGAGGTCTGGAGCAAGACGCCGGTCGCGACCACGGGTGCCCCCTTGATCGCGGCGCGCATCATGGTGGGCACGTCGACATAGCCGAAATCGGCGGTCTTGGCGGCGACGGCCTGCGTGGTCGCAGCCGAGCCGCGGCCTTCCTGGATCTCGAGGTCGATGCCCTCGGCGGCATAGATGCCCTTGGCCTTGCCGTAATAGAACGGCGCGTGCTCGCCATAGACGTACCAGTTCAGCATCAGCACGACCTTGTCGGCCGCCTGTGCCGGCATGGCCGCAAACATCATCAGCGCCACTGATGCAGCCCCAATCCACCGCTTCATCGTCACTCTCCCTTTGTCGTTATGTTTCGGCCGTTGCTGAGCCGTTGCTTAAGTTTAAGATGCGAAAATCACGTCCTCACGCTGGCTGACATGCCAGGGAATGACCAGCTTCTCGATGCGGTCCACGATCCAGAACAGGATGACGCCGAGCAGCGCCAGGATCACGAGAGCCGCGAACATCGTCGGCAGGTCGAAGGTGCCGATCGAGCGCTGCATGACGTAGCCGATGCCGGAATTGGAGCCGACGAACTCGCCGACGACGGCGCCGACCACGGCGAGCGTCACCGAGACTTTCAGGCCGGAGAAGATCGCCGGCAGCGCATGCGGCAGGTTCACCGCGCGGAACACCTGGAAGCGGCTGCCCTGCATGGCGCGGGCGAGATCGACCATGTCAGGGTCGACCGACTTGAAGCCCTGCACGGCGGAGACCACCACCGGGAAGAAGCCGAGCAGGAAGGCCGAGATCACCTTCGGCAGGATGCCGAAGCCGAACCAGACCACGAACAGCGGCGCGATCGCGATCTTCGGCACGGACTGGGAGAACACCAGCAGCGGGTAGACGTAGCTCTCCACCGTCTTCGATCCCGCGATCAGCATCGCCACGGGGATGCCGAACAGCGCGGAGAGCACGAAGCCCCAGATGGTCGCGTAAGTGGTGGGCCAGGATTGGCGCAGCAGTTCCGGCCAGTCGGTGCGGAGCACGGCAAGCACATCACCCGGCGACGGGATCTGATAGGCGGGGATCTTGAACAGCCGGATCGAAAGATCCCAGGCCACGACGATGAACACCAGGAACAGCAGCGGCCGCACCCAGGCCGCATTCAGCATCTTGGACACCGCGTTTTGCGGCTTCACTTCAGCCACGTCTCACTCCCGGCATTCTTCTTCGTTCGGGCGAGAAATTAACCCGTTGGATAAATACTGTCCAGAGCTTTCCCTGTGACGTTTTGTGCAGGGTTCCGGCAGCTGAAACGTAACAGGTGGCCGCGAAGGCCGGATGGTCGCGCCCCATCCTCGGTGTCATTCCCCGCGAAGGCGGGGAATCCAGTACGCCGCGGCTTCTCCGGACCCACCGGCGTCTCTGGAATACTGGATCGCCCGATCAAGTCGGGCGATGACAGCGGAGAGTTTGGCTACGCCGTCTGCGCCACTGCGGTGCGCGACTTCGGCGCCTTCGCAATCTCGAACAGCGCGGCCGACTGGCCCGTCAGCGCGGCGAGCACGAGGCCGACCATGTGCGAAAGCCGCTCGTCCTTGGCGTCCTTGGCGAGCAGGTCGCGGCCGAAGATCACGCTGAGCGTCGCCGAGTTCGAGAGGTAGAAGAAGCAGAGGCCCGCGATCGAGATGTAGAGCTGGACCGGATCGACAGCGACCTGGAACTCGCCGCTCTCGACGCCGCGCCGCACCACGGTGCGGATCATCTCGACGAAGGGCGAGTGCATCGACTTGACCTTGGTCGATTTCTTCAAATGCTTTGCGCGCGCGAGGTTCTCGGTCTGGAGCAGCGACAGGAATTCGGGATTGCGCAGGAAGTAATTCCAGGTGAACTCGATCAGGCGCCGGATCGCCTCGGGCGGATCGAGATGTTCGAGATCGAGCCCCCGCTCCTCGCTGCGGATCTTGTCATAGGCGCCTTCGAGCACCGCAAGGTAGAGCTCGTCCTTGTTGCCGACGTGGTAGTACAGCATGCGCTTGTTGGCGCCGGCTTTCGCCGCAATGCGGTCGACGCGCGCGCCGGCAAGACCATGGGCGGAAAACTCCTGCTTGGCGGCTTCGAGAATGCGCAGCCGCATCCCCTCGGGGTCGCGCTGCCATTTCAGGGTTCGCTTTGCCTTTGCTGTCGCCAAACCGGGTGCTCGCTGGGTGGTCGTCCAGATCGCATGTATCACGCGCGCGAACGTTTGAGAACGATCTCGTGCCCAGGAGGCGGTTTCGTAGGGTGGGCAAAGGCGCACTTGCGCCGTGCCCACGTCTTCTCAGTACGGATCGAAGGCGTGGGCACGCTCCGCTTTGCCCACCCTACGGGAGTCTTCGAACGGAGAGAACCGCCTCACTCCACCGGCTTCGGCGAGCGCTCGAGGAGCACCGTCTGGATGCCGCAGGTGCCGCTGCGCACCGTCATGATGCGCGTGCCGGGCTTGCGGCCGTTGCGGACCTCGCTGACGTCGAGGCCGGCGGCGATCAGGCGGGCGCGGGTGGCGTCGATGTCGGCGACGCGCCAGCTCAGGCCCCAGAGGCGGTCGCGCTGTAGATCCCCGCCCGCCACGGGGCGGCGCACCACCTCGACGATGAGATCGCCGCAGCGGAAGAACATCAGCTGGCCCCAGTCGTGATGCGAGCGATCGAGCGCGAGATCGAGCCCGAGCCGCGCGCCGTAGAGCGCGGCGGCACGATCGGAATCCTCGGTGGTGATCACGACATGGTCGAGCCCGTCGACCGGCGCGGCGTCGGTCGCGACAGACTTCGGCCGCTCCTCGGCAAGCTCGAGAAAGAAGATGCGCACCCCGCGCGTGAGCTCGGTGGCGGCGCGCGTGCGCTTCCAGTGCAGAACCGCACCGCTCGCATCGTCGCTGCTCTCGACCTCGGCGACGGGATCGGGCTTCAGCGCCACCCGGTCCAGCCGACGGTGCATCTTGCCCATGTCTGCGACACGGAAGCACAGGCTGGCGAGCACGCCTTCATGGTCGTCGAGCAGCGCACGCATGCGGTCGGCGGTCGCGGTGAAGCCGCTCGGCGCCATCAATTCGATGGTCATGTTCTCAAGCGTGAACAGCACCCGGTCGGCGCCCTCGCCCGAGTTCTGCCAGGCCGGCGCGCGCCCGAGGAGCGTCTGATAGGCCGCCTTGGCCGCGCCGATGTCCCTGACCAGAGCGACGACGTGATCGAGGCCGGTGATCATATGTCCCCCTTTTGAACGACCTGGAACCGCGCGCCGAAAGACGGCGTTTGTCCGGGCTTGGCATGGGCCTGACATGGTCGTATTCCGGCACCATGCCGACCTCAAGCGCTTCGGGGCGGTTTTGCGAATAATTTCAGCGTCTCAGACGCGGAACCGGTGCTAGAGTAAGTGCGCCGGCCGGGACCACAAGCGCATCACGGACAAGCAATGCAGGCTCTCTTCATCGGACAGACCTATATCGACGTCGTCTTCATCACCGACCACATGCCGACCGGCGACGAAAAGCACGTGGCCAAGGACTACGCGGTCTCCTTCGGCGGCAATGCGGTGACGGCGGCGTTCTGCTGCGCCAAGCTCGGCATCGTGCCCGACCTGATCGCGACCGCGGCCAATGACTGGCTGGGGCGCATGTTCCAGGACATGTGCGCGAAATACGCGATCTCGCTGCACGGGCGGAAGGTGAACCAGTCCTCGCTGTCCTTCATCATGCCCAAGGACGGCAAGCGCGCCATCGTCCGCTGCCGCGACGACGAGCACATCCACCCTTTTCCGATGCTCAATCTCGGCGGCTGCCGCGCGCTGCATGTCGACGGCCATCAGCCGGACGCCGCGATCCACTACGCCAAGGTGTGCCGCGAGGCCGGCATTTTGACCTCGCTCGACGGCGGCGGCCTGCGCACCAACACGCATGAGCTCTTGGAATTCATCGACGTCGCGATCGTTGCCGAACGTCTCTGCGAGCAGATGGATCTGACGCCGGAGAAGATGCTCGATTATCTCAAGAGCCGCGGCTGCAAGATCGGCGGCGTCACCATGGGTGAGAAGGGCCTGCTCTGGTACGACGAGACCGGGACGGTTCAGGTGATGCCGGCAATGCCGATCCCGCGCGAGCGCGTGATCGACACCAACGGCGCCGGCGATGTCTTCCACGGCGCCTATGTCTATTCTTATCTGGCCCATCCCGGCAAAAGCTGGCGCGAGCATTTCGACTTTGCCCGCGCCGCCTCGACCTACAAGATCCAGCGCCTCGGCAACGAGGCGGGCCTGCCGACGCTTGTCGACATCGCCAAGGTCAGGCACGAGTTCGAGGTTCGAGTCTAGACTTCGCGAGGGACGTTATGGGGCGCGTCTTCGTCGCCGGCAGCATCAACATGGATGTGGTGGCGACGGCCGATCGCCACCCGCGCGTCGGCGAGACCGTCGCAGGAAAACAGGTGCTGTATTTTCCGGGCGGCAAGGGCGCGAACCAGGCGGTCGCGGCGGCACGGCTCGGCGCGTCAACGACGCTGATCGGAAGGCTGGGCAAGGATGCGTTCGGGGCCGAGCTGCGCGCCTTCCTCGGAGCGCAGGGCATCGATCTCGGCTATGTCAAGGAGACGGCGGACGCCCACACCGGCACCGCGATCATCACGGTGGCGGAGGCCGACAACACCATCGTCGTCATTCCCGGCAGCAATGGCTTGGTCAGCGCGGACGACGTCAGCGTCGTGCCGCTGCTGAAGGGCGACGTCGCGGTCAGCCAGTTCGAGATCCCGCTGCCGACGATTGCCGCGTTCTTCGCGCGGGCGCGTGAGGCTGGCGCCGTGACCATGCTCAACCCGGCGCCGGCGCAGAAGATGTCGGACGAGTTGCTCGCGCTGGTCGACATTCTCGTGCTGAACGAGACCGAGCTCGGTTTCCTTGCGGGCACCGAACTCTCTGACAGCGACGAGGCGGCGCGGATCATCGAGGTCGCGCGACACCTTCAGGCGCGCGAGAACCAGACCATCTGCATCACGCTCGGCAAGCGCGGCCTGCTCGCGCTGGCGGGGCGCGAGGAGATTGCGGTGCAGGGGCGCGCAGTGACGGCGGTCGACACGACAGGCGCCGGCGATTGTTTCGTCGGCGCGGTCGCCTCGCAACTGGCCGAAGGCGCCGCGTTGCGCGCCGCCCTCGCCTTCGCCAACGCCGCCGCCTCGATCAGCGTGCAGCGCATGGGCGCCGGGCCGTCGATGCCGACGGCCGCGGAGGTTAGGGCAATCTTGTAGCGCGAGCGCTTTCTTCACCTCTCCCCGCCTGCGGGGAGAGGTCGGATTGCATCGCAGATGCAATTCGGGTGAGGGGGTACAGGTCTCACGATCATCTCATCTGCGGATAGAGCCCCTCACCCCTGCCCTCTCAGCGCGAGCGAAGCTCGTCGCGGCCCCGCAAGCGGGGAGAGGGAGAAAACTCACGCCAGCGCGCTCTTCAGGTCGAAGCTTTCATCCGCGGCCTGCTCCGGCGTGATCGAGCGGTCCATGCTCTGCAATCTTCGGCCGAACATGTGATCGCCGGCGCGGTTGATCGATTCGATGCCGAGCAGTCTGTCGCCGTGATAGCAGAACGCGGAAAACGCCTTCCTGGCGGGATCGCCGCGCAGCACGACGCGGTCGTAACCGGTGGTGAGGCCGGCGATCTGGAGCTTGTCATCGCCCTGGTCGCTCCAGAACCAGGGATGGCTGTCGTACGGCTTCTTGTCGCCGGTCAGGCGTGCGGCGAGGCAGCGGGCGTGGTCGGTGGCGTTCTGCACCGATTCCAGCCGCAGCGAGCCGCCGAAGCGCGGGCTTGCGAACAGCGCGCAATCGCCGATCGCGGAGATGTCAGGGTCGGCCGTCGACAGATATTCGTCGACGATGATGCCGGCCGCGACCGGCAGCCCCGCCTCGGCCGCGAGCTCGATGTTCGGCAGCACGCCGACGCCGACCACGACGAGATCGGCGGGCAGATGCCGGCCGTCGCTCAAGGACACGCCGGTGACCTTGCCGTTCTCGGCTTCGATGGAGGTTGCCTGCACGCCGAGATGGATGCGTATGCCGACCTCGCGGTGGCGGTCCTGAAAATATTCCGAGACCTCCGCCGTCACCGCGCGCGCCATCACGCGCGGGGCGAGCTCGAGCACGTCGACCTCGAGGCCCTTGATCCGCGCGGTGGAGGCGAATTCGAGGCCAATGAAGCCGGCGCCGATGATCACGGCGCGCGTCTTCGACGGCATGATCTGTCGCAGCGCCTCGCTGTCGTCGAGGATGCGCAAGTATTTCACGTCGGGCAGATTGGCGTTGGGCAGGTCAAGCAGCCGGTTGCGCGCGCCGGTGGCCAGCACGAGATGGCCGTAAGGCAACGTTTCGCCGGATGCGAGGAGGACTTTGTGCGCGGCGCGGTCGATCGACACGGCGCGGCCGGCGATCAGCTCGATCTTCTGGTCCTGGTAAAACTTCTCGGGGCGGAACATCAGGCTCTCCGGCCCGGCCGAGCCCTTGATGTAGCCCTTGGACAGCGGCGGCCGCTGATAGGGCAGATGCGCCTCGTCATTGATCAGGCTGATAGGCTCGGCAAAACCCGCCTGGCGCAGCGATGCCGCGACCTGATAGCCGCCATGGCCGGCCCCGACGATGATCACCGGACCAGTCATTGCAGCAGTCCACTTCCGGAGACACGAGCGTCACCCATGTCGTCTCCTCTCTCGCTGATTTTGGTTTGCTGGCCTTACGAGGATCCGGCGCTCGTGTCCGTCCCTTGGCGAAGGCGGGGCCATTTGAGCCTATCGTTTCGCGTTACGCAAGGGCGGCGACCGGGGATTGTCTCCCCCAGCCATCTGCGATTTAGTTGCGACAACGACCTCCTGCCGGAGATATTCCAGATGCCAGCTCCCCTCTCAAAGCCCGACGATCCCGCCTTGCTGCGGATCGACGGCCCGATCGCAACCATCACGCTCAACCGCCCCACAGCGTTCAACTCGATCAACCTTCCGATCGCGCAGAAGCTCGAGCAGCTCGCGGCCTATATCGAGGGTGATAGCGCAATCAGGGTTCTGGTGATCGAGGGCGAGGGCCGCGCCTTCTCGGCCGGCGGGGATCTCCAGACGATCGGCGCTGCGGCCGAAGCGGGCACGGTGACGCCGGTCGTCGGCGAGCTCTTGAAGCACTACCACGCCTTCATCGAGATCATCAGGCGCATGCCGAAGATCTCGCTGTCGAGCGTGCACGGCTCGGCCGCCGGCGCCGGCATGGGCCTCGCCTTCGTCACCGACCTCTGCATCGCCGCCGAAGACGCCAAATTCACGCCGGCCTATGCCAAGATCGGCGTGTCGCCGGACGGCGGCTCCACCGTCGGCATCGTCGGCACGGTCGGCTCCCGCCGCGCCCTGCAGATCTTCCTCGCCGAGGACAATTTTACCGCGCAGCAGGCCCATGAATGGGGTCTCGTCGCCAAGACCGTTCCCGCCGCGGAGCTGAAGGCGGCGACGCGACAACTCGCCGAGCGCCTGGCGCAGAATCCGCCGGCGGCGATCGCGGGCACCAAGCAGCTGGTCTACCAGGCCGCCGCCACGCCGGTGAAGCAGCAGCTGGATGCCGAGGAGCACAAGATCGTCATGGCGATGAACACTGAGGAGTTCCGCACCGCTGTGAAGAAATTCACGAGCAAGTCGAAGTGAAACCCGCGCGCAGTTTCTACGGCCTTCGTCACGGCGCGACCGACTGGAATCGCAAGGGGCTGTTCCAGGGCCGGACCGATAATCCGCTGAACGAGGATGGCCTGCGGCAGGCGCACGAGGCCGCGCACATGTTGCGCGATATCGGCATCAACCGCATCGTTGCAAGCCCCCTGGTGCGCGCGTCGCGGACGGCCGAGATCATCGCGGACGCAATCTCGGTTCCGCTCGCGATCGACGACGGCATCATCGAGTTCGATTTCGGCAGCTTCGAGGGCCTGCCCGTCCGCGACCTCATGATCAAGCACGGCGTCACCTCGGCGACGGGCCTCGTCTCGATCCTGCCGGCCGACGGCGAGAGCTGGGATTCCATGGCCGAACGTTCGCTGGCCTGTGTCTCCAAATGGCTCGACCGCTATCCCGGCGACGACCTCCTGTTCGTTTGCCATGACGCGGTGATGCAGGCCATGGCGAACGCGCTGTGCGGCAGCTACTTCAAGAACAGCCACGGCACGCCGTTCCGCTACGTGCGCGAGGGAGCCGACTGGCGCATCGAGCAAGTCGCTATTGCGGACAGATATAGCCCGTCCCCGCCGGCGACTTGAAGCAGCCGACCGACTCGGGGAGCACGTGCCGCGGCAGCCACAGCACGACGCTCGGGAAGTAGATCGCGAACGCGATGGTGGCGAAGAACACAAGGTAGATTGGTAGCGCCGCGCGCAGCGCTTTCGCAAAGCTGATGCCGACGAATTTCGAGGCCATCAGCAGCACCAGCCCATAAGGCGGCGTGATCAGGCCGAAGGCGAGCGTCGCGATCAGCACCACGCCCATGTGGACGCCGTTGATCTCGCCGGCCTCGGTGAGCGCATTCACCAGCGGCATGAAGATGATGATGGTCGGCACCGGCTCGATGAAATCGCCGACCACGGTGAACAGCAGCACCATCAGCAGCATGATCAGATGCGGGTCGTTACCCGCGATCGAGGTGATCATGTCCGCAATGTAACTGGCACCGCGCAAATAGGCGAGCATCCAGCCGAAGGCGTTGGCCGCGCCGATGGTGATCAGCGGCAGCGAGAAGATCAGGCCGGCGAGGCAGAAATCGTACGGGATCTTCCTGATGTGGCCACGGTTGAGCGCGGGGATCACGACCAGGATGATCCAGACCACGGCGACGACGCCGGCTTCCGTCGGCGTGAACCAGCCGGTGAGGATGCCGCCCAGCAGAATCACCGGGATCATCAGCGGCAGAGCGGCGTCGCCCGCCGCGAACACCACCTGGCGCAGCGGCGCGCGCGGTTTGCGCAAGCCCGACGGACCGAAGAAATAGCAGTAGATCATCAGCCCGAAGCCGATCATCAGGCCGGGCACGACGCCGGCCATGAACAGGCCGGCAATGGAGACGTTGCCGACCGCGCCGTAAACCACGGCCGTAATGCTCGGCGGCACCAGCGCGGCGATGGTCGAGGCGGAGGCGATGATGGCGGCGATGAAGGCGGGCTCATAGCCCTCGCGCTTCATCGGGCCGCCCAGCGCGCGGCTCATTACCGCGACGTCGGCCGTGGTCGAGCCGGACATTTCCGAGAAGAACATGCTGAAGACGACCACGACCTGCGACAGCCCGCCCCTGATGTGCCCGACCAGCGACACCGAGAGATTGGCTATTCGCACCACCACATTGGCCGAGCTCATGAGCTCACCGACCAGAAGGAAGAACGGGATCGCCAGCAGCGCCTCGGAATCGACGCCGTCAAAGATCTTCTGGATGATCGCGGCGAGCGAGACGTCCGACAGGATCGCGCCAATGAACACGCCGGCCATCAGAGAGAACGGTACGGGCACGCCGAGATAGCCGAACGACAGGAAGCAGATCGACATCAAGGCGAGGACAACAGGTGCGCTCACGGCTGCGCCCTCATCTGCGCGTCGGTGACGACAGGCGCCCCATCCTCCTCGGGCGGCTCGGGGCGGTCAAAGCCGTTGCGCAGGCCGTTGACGAGCTGCTCGATGGTGAACAGGCCGATCAGCACGCCCGACAGCGGGATGATCGCGTAGAGCGAAGCGATCGGCGTACCCGACGGCAAGCGGAAGCTGCCGAAGCCGCGCAGATAATTCTGATAGCCGTACCAGATCAGGCAGAAGGCGACGCCGAGCACGACGAGACGGATGAGGACCTCGACGATGAGCCGCGACGTGCCGTGCATCGCCTCGGAGATCGCGGTGAGATAGAGGTGGTCGTTGCGCCTTGTCGCCGCCGCGGTGCCGATGAAGATCGCGTAGATGAACAGTGTCGACGTCACCTCCTGCAGCCACAGCCAGGGATGGCCGATGGTGCGGGTGACAATGTCGGCGGTGACCGACAGCGAGAAGCCGAAACAGAGCAGGCCGCAGAGGATCATCAGGGTAAGCTCGAGCCAGTCGAGCGCGCGCCATTTCAGGTGGCGTTGACGGCGAACGAGCAGTTTGTCGGCGATGGGCATTTACGTCCTCGTCGTCGTGGTCTCGTGCGGAATGATATCAATTTGGATCGGCTACTGCGGATCGGTTTAACCTCTCCCGCTTGCGGGAGAGGTCGGCGCGAAGCGCCGGGTGAGGGCTCTCTCCTCATTGGGAATCCCACTGCGGAGGCACCCTCTCCCCTACCCTCTCCCGCAAGCGGGAGAGGGAGCGCACCGTCTGCCGTCGTCTTAATTGATCGACCGGATCAAATTCTTGATCTTCTCGGCGTGCGGGCCGAGCTCCTTGGCGAGCTTGTCGAGATAGGGATCGGCGATCGCCGTAAAACTCTTCTTGTCGACGTTATCGACGACCTTGACGCCCATCTTCTTCAGCTTCTCGGCCGCGGTGCGTTCGAGCTCGAACGCCTTGGCCGGCTCCTTGGAGCTGATCTCGTTGGCCGCGGTCTGCACCCATCCCTTCTGCTCGGGCGTGAGGCTCTGCCAGAGCTTGTCGGAGATGAACACCAGCGCGTTGTTGGCTTCATGCTCGGTGATGTTGAGGACGGGCGCGACCTCGTAATGCTTGTTGACGAGGTAGACGTTGATGCTGTTCTCGGCGACGTCGACGACGCCGGTCTGCAAGCTGGTGTAGACGCTGCCAAACGGCATGTGCACGGTTTGGGCGCCGTAGGCCGGGAACATGGTGTCCTCGGTCGCGGTCGCCTGCACGCGGACCTTCAGCCCCTTGATATCAGCCACATTGTGGATCTCCCGCTTCGAATACATGTGGCGCACGCCTTGCGAGCCGGTCGCGATCACGTGCAGGCCCTGCGTGGTCTCGTCGATCATGGTCTTGAGCGCTTCGAACACGCGGGGATCGGCGAGGCCCTTGATGACGTGGTTCTCGTCGCGGAACAGGAAGTGCAGCGACATCACGCCGGCCTGCGGCGAGATCGTCGCGGTGTTGGCGGAGGAGATGATGGCGAATTCGACGTCGCCGGCCTTCACCAGCTGGAGCACCTGCGGCTCCTGCCCGAGCTGCGCGCCGGGATACTGGTCGATGATCATGGTGCCCTTGCTCAATTCCTTGAGCTTGTCGGCAAACAGGTCGCCCGCGATCGAATAGCCGGTGTTGCGTGGCTGGTCGTAGGCGAAGCGATAATGCTTCACCTCCTGCGCCCCGGCCCCCGTGACGAAAAGCATGGCGGCGACGGCCGCGAGCCCACGCATGGATCGTGCAATCATCGTTTCCCCCTGTTTTATCGCCCGCCGCTTGTGCGGTCTGAGCGTTCGTTCGAGTGTTAATCCGTCTTTGGTCCAGTCCTCTGCATGAAGTCGAAGTCGCAGCCCTCGTCGGCCTGCAAGATGGTCTTGTCGAATAGCCAGGCGTAACCTCGCTTGGGCTCGTCCGGCGCAGCCGCCGGCTTCAACGCCGCGCGTCGCCGCTCCAGCTCGGCGGCATCGACCAGCAGCTCGATGCTGCGCCTGGCCACGTCGAGGCTGATCATGTCGCCGTTCTGCACCAGCGCCAGCGGTCCGCCGACGGCGGATTCCGGCGTGATGTGGAGCACGATGGTGCCGAACGCGGTGCCGCTCATGCGCGCGTCGGAAATACGCACCATGTCCTTCGTGCCGCCGCGCGCGAGTTTTTTCGGGATCGGCAAGTAGCCCGCCTCCGGCATGCCCGGCGCGCCCTTCGGGCCGGCATTGCGCAGCACCAGCACGTCATCGGAGTTCACGTCGAGATCGGGATCGTCGACCCGCAGGGTCATGTCCTCGACGGATTCGAACACCACCGCGCGCCCGGTATGCTGCAGCAGCTTCGGGCTCGCGGCCGACTGCTTGATGACCGCGCCGCGAGGCGCGAGATTGCCGTGCAGGATGGCGAGGCCGCCCTCCTTCTTGATCGGATTGTCGCGCGAGCGGATCGCGTCCTGGCCGGGCACGTCCTCGGCATTGGCGACGACATCGCGCAGCGTCTGGCCGCTGATGGTCCTGGCGTCGAGATCGACGAGATCGCCGAGCTGCGCCAGCAGCTTCGGGACGCCGCCGGCGTGGTGGAAATGCTCCATGTAGTGCTCGCCGGACGGCTTGAGATCGACCAGCACCGGCACCTCGCGGCCGATCTGGTCGAACACTTCGAGGTCGAGCCGATGCGGCGAGCGATGCGCCATCGCGGTGAGATGGATCAGGCCGTTGGTCGAGCCGCCAATCGCCTGGAGCACGACCTGTGCGTTCTTGAAGGAGGCCGGCGTCAGCAGCTCGCTCGGCTTCGGCCCCTTGGTCTTGGCCATCTCGGCGGCAACCCTGCCGCTGGCTTCGGCGAGACGGAAGCGCTCGGCATGCGGCGCGGGGATCGTCGCGCTCATTGGCAGCGACAGGCCCATGGCTTCGATCATGCAGGCCATGGTCGAGGCCGTGCCCATCACCATGCAGGTGCCGACCGATGGCGCGAGGCGTCCGTTGACGGCCTCGATCTCGGCATCGTCCATGTCGCCGGCGCGATATTTCGCCCAGAGCCGGCGGCAGTCGGTGCAGGCGCCAAGCACCTCGCCCTTGTGATGGCCGACCACCATGGGGCCGACGGGAATGACCACGGTCGGCAAATCGGCGCTGATCGCGGCCATCACCTGTGCAGGAAGAGTCTTGTCGCAGCCGCCGATCACGATCACCGAATCCATCGGCTGGGCCCGGATCATCTCCTCGGTGTCCATCGCCATCAGGTTGCGCAGATACATCGAGGTCGGATGCGCAAAGCTCTCGGCGATCGAGATGGTCGGGAACACGAACGGCATCGCGCCCGACAGCATCACGCCGCGCTTGGCGGCTTCGATGATCTGCGGGACGTTGCCGTGGCAGGGATTGTAGTCGCTATAGGTGTTGGTGATGCCGACGATCGGGCGCTCCAGCGCGTCGTCGGAATAG
This sequence comes from Bradyrhizobium genosp. SA-4 str. CB756, assembly GCF_000473125.1. NCBI lineage: Bacteria > Pseudomonadati > Pseudomonadota > Alphaproteobacteria > Hyphomicrobiales > Nitrobacteraceae > Bradyrhizobium > Bradyrhizobium genosp. SA-4. The sequence goes on from NZ_KI421499.1 coordinate 5,058,836, forward strand.
CCCATGGCCTTGATGAAAGCCTTGCGCAGGAACAGCGAGAAGCCGGCATCGCCATAGCTCGTCAGACCCTTGCGCAGACCACTCGTCATCATGCCAACTCCCTACGTTGCCATTGTGGTACAGCCTGCCCCTCGATTGTCAATAAGATTGGTCCATATTGTCGCGCCTTCTGGCCTTGAGCGCCACATGGGGCGCGAATTATTGACAATCTGTTCCTTCCCTGCTCCACAGGGCGGACCGGCGAGCGGCCGGAGGCTGAGGGCATGTCCGACATTCGCACCGCAGACAGCATGCCGGTCCGGCGCGACGATCCGGATGACGTCGTCGCGCGGCTCGAGGAGGACATCATCTTCGGCCGTCTGCCGCCGGGCGCGCGCCTGACCGAAGACGCGCTGATGTCGCGCTACGGCACCTCGCGCCATTTCGTGCGCCAGGCGCTGGTCGATGCCGAGCGCCGCGGCATCGTCCGCCGCGAGAAGAATGTCGGCGCCACCGTGCGGTTCTATTCGGCCGAGGAGGTCCGGCAGATCTACGAGGTCCGGGAGATGCTGACGCGGCAGGCCGCGCTGATGATCCCCCTGCCCGCGCCGCAAGCCCTGATCGACGAGCTGACCGCCTTGCAGAAGCAGTATTGCGCGAAGGCAGACATACGCGACATGCGCGGCATCCACGAAGCCAACGACGCGTTCCACGTCGCGCTGTTCTCGGCCTGCGGCAATCCCTATCTGGTGCGCTCGCTGCAGGACTACATGAACCTGACGCTGCCGATGCGCGCGAAGAACCTCGCCGACCGCGAGGGCCTCGCGCAATCGCGCCGCCAGCACGAATTGATGATCGAGCTGCTGAAGGGCCGCGACAGCTGGGCGCTGGCGCAGCTTTGTGTGGATCACATGCAGTTCAGCAAGGCGGATTATCTGGCGCGGATCGCGGGGGAGGAGGCGCGGCGGTAGAGTTTCGCTTCGACGTCTCAGGAGCTAGCGACCGGCCGGCGCGCGACGAGGACTGTGCCGATACATTGCAGCACGATTTCACGCTTTTGATTATGGAGATGGATCTGGTTGCGGACGATACCCCTGTCGGAATGCGACTTGGTTTCGTGCTTCTCCAGAATCGTCACATCAAGACCAAGCTCGTCTCCCGGGCGCACCGGCGTGGGCAACCTGAGTTCATCAAAACCGAGCCCGGCCAGGACACGAAGCGAGAACGGCTGTGTCTTGCTTAACAATGAAATGAGGATTGCGAAGGTGTAAGCACTTGATGCCGTCAGCCCCGCAAAGACCGAGCGTGCGGCAGCTTCCTCATCTACATGAAAGGGCTGCGGGTCGAACTTCTTGGCAAATTCAATGATCTCGTCCTTCGATACCTGATACGGGCCCGCCGTCCGCAATCTGCCGACCTCAGCTTCGTCGAAATACAGGATGGCCATCAACGCCTCCCAAGCGCTGGCTGGATGTGATGCAACCCTACCCGTCCCGCCGCTCAAGGTTCGCAGATGGTGCGGATCGGCGCTACCTCACACGCACGTTCAATACCGCCTCAGCAGGCCGCGATCCACACCGGCATCGCCATAGGCGGCGCAGGCCCGTTTCGGATCATTGATCAAGTCCGCGCGGACGCGCCGGAACGTTTTGCCGGCCGCGTCGGACACTTCGGGGCGGAATTTGCCGGGATCGTAGCTCTCGCCGTCGCGGGCCTTGATGGCCGCGGCATAGGCATCGATCATCGCCATCGCGGCCTCGGGGCTGCCGATCAGCCGGGCGCCGAGTTGAACGCCGCCGCTGCCGTCGACCTCGTAACCGTCGCATCGCTGCTCCAGCACCACCGATGCGGTGACGAGCTGGTCGAGGAACGTCGCCTCGGCGTCGCTGAGCGCTGCGGCTTGTGCCGGTCCCGACACGAGCAACGCGAGCATCGCGACAGCTGGCAGATTGATTTTCATGCCGCCGATCATGTGGACCGATCAGGCGCGCCCCTGACGACCCATCACAAGCCCGTACAGAAACAGGAGGATGATGGCACCGACCACGCTGCCGATGAAGCCGGCACCCTCCCCGAACCGATACCATCCCACGGCCTGGCCGAGCCAGGTCGCAACGAACGCGCCGATGATTCCCAGAACCGTCGTCAAGATGAACCCCTTGGGCTCGGACTTGTCGCCCGGCATGATGAACTTCGCGACGAGTCCAACGATGAATCCGATGATGATCGTCCAAATGATACCCATTCGATCGCTCCAATCGGTCAATTCGCGTAGCAAGGTCTGAAGGAAAGTGTGATCGTTCGAGGTGAAGCCAGAGGATCCCAGGCGACGTTGATCTAGATCAATGGGCAGGCGTCGCCAGACCGAAAGCTCAAATCCGCTCTTCCCGTGTGGGCAGGCGCTCAACGCGCGCCGCAACGCGAAGCGGATCGGTGCATGGCGATCATCGGCGAGATCACGCACACCACGACCTACCGCTATGCCAAGCCGGTGACGTTCGGCACGCACCGGGCCATGTTCCTGCCGCGGCGCGGCGCCTCGACCCGGCTGCTTCGCTGGTCCGCTTCGACCAACGTGCCGTCGAAGGTCCATTGGGTCACCGATTCCCGCTCCAATGCCGTCACGGTGATGGACTTCAGCGAGCCCGGCAGCGAACTGACATTCACCTTCAAGGTTCGCGGCCTCTATTTCGGCATCAAGGGCCTGGAATCGTTCCCGCTGGAGTCCCGTGCCGAGGAAGTCCCCGTGCAGTATACGCCGGATGAGTGGACCGACCTTGCAGGCTATCTGCGTCCGCATGCCGACGATCCGGACGGCAGCCATGCGGCCTGGACCAAGAGCTTCGTTGCCGGCGATCAGGACCGGACTGCCGACGTGCTGCGACGAATGCTTGGGATGTTTCGCAGCGAGTTCAGCTATCGCGGGCGAGAGACGGAAGGCACCCAGTCCCCTGGCGAGACGCTGCGCACGAGATCAGGGACCTGCCGGGATTTTGCCTGGCTGATGATCGAGACGTTGCGCAGGCTCGGCTTTGCTGCGCGTTTCGTCAGCGGCTATCTCTACGACGCCGCGCTCGACGGCGGCGCCGTGGGCATGACCGGCGCCGGCGCGACCCACGCATGGGTGCAGGTGTTTCTGCCTGGCGCCGGCTGGCTGGACTACGATCCAACCAACAGCCTGAGCGCCGGCTTCGATCTCATCCCGGTCGCGATTGCGCGGCATCCGGGCCAGGCCGTGCCGCTGGCCGGCTCGTGGTTCGGCGATCCCGGCGACTATCTGGGCATGTCGATCAATGTCGCCGTTCACAAGATCGGCGAAGTGCTCGATCCTTCGGAAGGATAGACTACCGGCACAGGCGCGGCGGTCGCTGACCATGGTGTTTGTTCGCAACAACGCAAAGGGACATGGGCTGCTCGGCGCCGTCGCCGCCCCGTTCGAGGTCCTGAAAGACCGGATCAGGCAACTCTACGAAGGCGACACGTTCGGCTGCATCAAATTCCGCTACGCCTTGCTCGTGCTCGACATCGTCACGGTCCTGTTCATCATTGCGACGTCGTTCCTGCCGCGCAACAGGGTCATCGAGTCGCTCGATGTCGTGTTCGGTGTGCTGATCCTTGCGGACTTCTCGGCACGGATGATCATCAGTCGTCAGCCGCTGCATGACCTCGCGCGGCTTTCGACCTGGACCGATATCGTCGTGATCATTTCCTTCCTGGCGCCGCTCGCCGGAGAAGCCGGCGGCTTCCTGCGTGCATTTCGAACATTGCGGCTGCTGCGCGACTATCAGATGGTGGCGCGGCTCCGGGTCGACAGCGCCTTCTTCCGCCGAAACGAGGAGGTCGTCTTCGCCGTCGCGAACCTGGGCGTGTTCATCTTCGTGATGACGGGGATCGTCTACGAGACCCAGAAGTCCCACAACCACCAGATCGCCAATTATGCCGACGCGCTCTACTTCACGGTCACCGCACTGACCACGACCGGTTTCGGCGACATCACCTTGCCCGGCACCGTCGGGCGCCTGATCACCGTCGTCATCATGATCTTCGGCGTGACCCTGTTCCTGAATCTCGCCAAAGCCCTGCTCGCGCCCTCGAAGGTGCGCTTTCCCTGCCCGGTCTGTGCCCTCCAGCGCCATGACGTCGACGCGGTGCATTGCAAGGCTTGCGGGACCGTATTGAACATTCCCGACGAGGGGATGGACTAGGCTGCAGCGGCGCTTGCCACGAAGGGCTTCCCTCGCCCCGCAGCGGGAGCACACCTGCGGAGCGAGCACGAACTGACGATAGAGCTAGCGGCAAGGTCCTGCTGCAGGCATTACTACGGAACGCTGCCGCCCCGGGCGCGTTGGAAGGCCGAGCTCTAGCCTCGGTCTTGCTTCGGACGCGGCAGGTGCAGTTTCCCGGAGCATCTCACGCCCAAGAGTGGGCTGACCGAGCAGGTTGAACAATGAGGGTCTGCGGAACGATGCGGGCCGGTTTGTTCATCGCATTGATTGCAGCGGCCTGGCTCGGCGGACAGGTCCAGAACTGCCTCGCGCAAAAGCCGCCACCCGCGTCTCCGAGCGATTCCACGAAGGCGTCTCCGAGAAAGGAAGCCATCCCCAGGAAGCAAACGGGACGATCTGCGGACCCGTACACGGTGGGATTCGTGACCGGTACGCCGCAATGCACTGAATTCGCGATCGCTCAGGACATTGCGACCACGCTCGCTACCGGCCAAGAGACCGGCCCTCATGGCGAGGTCGCCTTGCGGGTTCTGCCCATCGTGGGAAACGGCGGTATTCGTAACGTCCTTGATGTGCTCACGCTCGCTGGTGCCGACGTGGCGATCGCCCCTGTCGTCCTTGTCGATCGGCTGCGGGTGACAAGGACCTTCGGAGATATCTCCGACAGGCTGACCTACATTGCCCCGCTCCATATCGAAGAGTTCCATCTTCTCGCGCGACCGGAGATCGGAAGCCTGACGGAGCTGGCGGAAAAGAGGGTCAATCTCGGGGAAGACGGCAGTGCTAGCGCTATCCTCGGCCGCGAAGTGTTCAACCGTCTGGGCGTCAAGATCAGCGAGTCGAACTTGGGACCGGAGGCTGCGCTGGATGGACTGAGGAAGGGAGCTCTCTCCGCAGCTCTGTTAGTGTCAGGAAAGCCGGTGAGCTTCCTGACGCAGGTCTCGCAGCTCGATGGTATTCGCCTCCTGCCCATCCCCTACTCCAAAGAGCTGCTGCAACAAGATTATCTGCCATCGACGCTTCGCCATCAGGACTACCCGAATATCATCACGGCCGAAGCAAGCGTCGACACTGTCGCGATTAAATCCGCTCTGTTCGCCTACAACTGGCCGATCGGCAGCGAGCGATATCGGTTGCTGGATTTGTTCGTCCAGACATTGTTCACGCGCTTTCCCGAATTTCTCGGCGACGCGCATCATCCCAAATGGCGCGAGGTGAACCTGGCCGCGCTGCTCCCCGGATGGCGACGATTCCGACCGGCAGAGCGGTGGCTCCAGCAGCAATCAGGCGGCGAGGCCGCGCTTCGCAAGGCGTTCGGCCGGTTCCTCGAGGGAAAACCAACAGCCAATCCGCCAGACCGCGAAGAATTGTTCCAGGATTTCCTGCGCTGGAGAGAACGCAATCCCGCCAAGTGAGCAGGCTTTGACAAACAAAACCTCGGGAGGGATCCGATGCGCAAAGCGCTGGTGAGCGCAACCCTCGTCGCGTTGCTCGCCTTGATCGCCGATGTGAGGCGTCCCGCCGCCCAATTTGACCCCTTCTTGCCGCAGGCGCCGCAAACGTTCGCGCCGGGCACCGCACCACCGGCCGACAATGTCGAGCAAACCAGGACAGTCCCCCATCGAAGCAGCCGGGTGCACAGAAAGCACGAAGTCGTTCGTCCGCCGCCAAATCAGCGGGAGGTCGCGGAAAAAAACGGATACAAGCGGGTCAGCGATCTCGTGACCTTCCCGAAGTTCTTTCCGGGCCTTGGCATCATCTTCGTCAAGCCCGACACTTTGCCGCTGGGGCCATTCCTGTGCTTCGATCGCAGGGATCGTCTGATCGCGACCGTGTACATGGTCCCCAACAAGGACATCGACGATCACAAGTCATTGGAGGGGGCGGGGTCAGCGCGGCCTGTTGATCACGTCAGCTTCTACTTCAATCCCGGTCACCCCGGCGTGGACGTGCCGCATTACCATGTGGTGCTCTGGCATGTGACCAAGAAACAGGAAGCGCGCGTTGCAAAATGACGACGCGCGACTGTGGTGCGTCGTTGAAGCCGGGCGCTTGGCCCGGCCGCAGAAATTCCCAGGAGTTGACGAGCGCGTACCCTACCGCTTCTTCCAGTCGATGATCCGGCTCGGGTCGGCGTCGAACTCCATGCTGCAGAACGTGCCGCCCTGGAAATAATCGCCGACCGGGTCCGGCTTCAGCTTGGCCTGCTCGGCCATCGCGTGCTCGCGGAAATCTTCGGCGCGTCCCGTGGGACGATAGCCGAACTCGTAGGCGCGATGGTTGTCCCACCAGGCGCGCTCGTTCAGCGAAGCGCCGTAGAACACCTCGAAATGGATGTCGGGATGTTCGAGCCCGATGCGGCAGAGCTGCACGAGGTCGTCGGGCTTGAGCCAGATCGAGAGCCGGCGCTGATCGAGCGGCATGTCGCCGAAATTGCCGATGCGCAGGCAAGTCACCTTCAGCCCGTGCTTGTCGGCGTAGAGCGCGCCGACCGCCTCGCCGAACACCTTGCTGACGCCATAGCGCCCGTCGGGACGCGGGGTGACGTCGGTGCCGATCTTGTGGTGGCGCGGATAGAAGCCGACGGCGTGGTTCGACGAGGCGAACACGACGCGCTTGACGCCCTTGCGATAGGCGGCCTCGAACAGATTGTAGCCGCCGATGATGTTGGCCTGGAGGATCTGGTCCCAGGTGCCTTCGACCGAATAGCCGCCGAAATGGATGATGCCGTCGACGCCCTCGCAGATCGCCTCACACTGCGCGAGATCGGCGAGATCTGCCGCCTTGAACTTCTCGTCCGCGCCGAGATCGGCCGGCGGCTTGATGTCGGAGAGCAGGAGATCAGGATAGATTGGCGGCAGCAATTTTCGCAGGCTTGTGCCGATTCCGCCCGAAGCTCCCGTCATCAAAATACGCGGCATGTTGTCCCTCGCCGTTAGTGACCGTGACCGATTTGCGGTCACGTGTCTCTAATGATAGCAGGATTGTCCAGAGGGAACGAAACGAGAGAACCGACATGAATGAGGCATCGTCCCACTGCCAGGATTCCAGCCAAGATATCCGCCAAGGCTGGCGGCCGGCGACCTATTACCCCGATCCGGCGATCAAGGCGCTTGATCCTCGTTTCGAAAAATACTGGCTGAAACTGTCGGCGGTGGAACGGATTGCGACCGGGCTGCGCTGGGCCGAAGGTCCGGTGTGGGTCGGCGACGGGCGTTATTTGCTGTGCAGCGACATCCCCAATCAGCGCATCCTCAAATGGGAAGAGGAGACCGGGGCGGTTTCGGTCTTCCGAAAACCCTCGAATTTCGCCAACGGCAACACGCGCGACCGCCAGGGCCGGCTCGTGACCTGCGAGCATGGCGGGCGCCGCGTGACCCGCACCGAATATGACGGCAGCATCACCGTGCTGATGGATCAATTCAATGGCAAGCGGTTGAACTCGCCGAACGATGTCGTTGTTAAATCGGACGGCTCGATCTGGTTCACCGATCCGATCTTCGGCATCCTCGGCAATTACGAGGGCTACAAGTCCGAGCCCGAGATCGACATGAACGTCTACAGGCTCGACCCGGAGACCCGCAAAGCCACCGTCGTCGCCGAGGGTGTGCTCGGGCCGAACGGGCTTGCCTTCTCGCCGGACGAGAAAATCCTCTACCTCATCGAATCCCGCGGCGTGCCGACCCGCAAGATTCTCGCCTATGACGTCTCGCCTTCCGGTGACAAGCTTTCGAACAAGCGCGTCTTCGTCGATGCCGGCCCCGGCACGCCGGACGGTTTCCGCGTCGACATCGACGGCAATCTCTGGTGCGGCTGGGGCATGGGTGATCCCGAGCTCGACGGCGTCGTGGTGTTCGCACCCGACGGCGTCATGATCGGCCGCATCGCGCTGCCCGAGCGCTGCGCCAACGTCTGCTTCGGCGGCGTCAAGCGCAACCGTCTGTTCATGGCGGCGAGCCAGTCGATCTACGCGCTGTATGTGAACACGCAGGGGGCGCTCGGCGGCTAGCGCTGCACTCGTAGGTGGGCAAAGCGCAAGCGTGCCCACCACTTCTTATTTGTCGCGCGAGATCGTGGGCACGTCGCTGCGCTCCTTTGCACGCCCTACGGCACTCCCTTCCGTCATTGCGAACGAAGCGAAGCAATCCAGGCTGCCTCCGCGGCAAGATTCTGGATTACTTCGTCGCTTGCGCTCCTCGCAATGACGACGGAGCGAAAAGAAAAACGCCGGAGCAGTTGCCCGCTCCGGCGTCGTGATCGTCCAATCGCTAAAGCTTACGCCGCGTTGAAGCCGGCGACGGCCTTCACCTCGAGGAAGTCCTCGAGGCCGTACTTGCCCCACTCGCGGCCGTTGCCGGACTGCTTGTAGCCGCCGAACGGCGCGGTGCGGTCGTTGGGCACGCCCTGGAGGTTGACGTTGCCGGCGCGGATCTGGCGGCCGACGCGCTTGGCGTCCTCGACGGTCGCGCCCGAGACGTAGCCGGCAAGACCGTACGGCGTGTCGTTGGCGATCTGCACGGCGTCGGCTTCGTTCTTGGCGCCGAGGATGGTCAGCACCGGTCCAAAAATCTCTTCGCGGGCGATCGTCATCTCGGGGGTGACGTCGGCGAAGATGGTCGGACGGACATAGAAGCCCTTGTTGACGCCTTCGGGCAGGCCCGGGCCGCCGGCGACGAGCGTTGCGCCCTCGTCGATGCCCTTCTTGATCAGCGCCTGGATCTTGTCCCACTGGCCGCGGTTGACGACCGGGCCAATGGTGGTGCCTTCGCCGCGGGGATCGCCCGCCTTGGTCTTGTCGGCGACGGCCTTCGCGATCGCCGCGACTTCCTTCATCTTGGACAGCGGCACGATCATGCGCGAGGGCGCGTTGCAGGACTGGCCGGAGTTGTTGAACATGTGCATCACGCCGCCGGTCACCGCCTTCGTGAGGTCGGCGCCTTCGAGGATGACGTTCGGCGACTTGCCGCCGAGCTCCTGGCTGACGCGCTTCACGGTCGGCGCGGCGCGCTTGGCCACATCGATGCCGGCACGGGTCGAGCCGGTGAAGGAGATCATGTCGATGTCGGGGTGCTCGCTCATGGCGGCGCCGACCTCGGGGCCGAGGCCGTTGACGAGGTTGAACACGCCCTTCGGCACGCCGGCTTCATGGAGGATTTCCGCGAAGATCAGCGCTGAGGTCGGGGTGAACTCCGACGGCTTCAGGATCATGGTGCAGCCGGCGGCAAGCGCAGGCGCGACCTTGCAGGCGATCTGGTTGAGCGGCCAGTTCCAGGGCGTGATCATGCCGACCACGCCGATCGGCTCGCGCAGCACCATGGCGGTGCCGACCGGTTCCTCGAAATGATAGTTCTTGAGCACGTCGAGCGTGGTCATGAGATGGCCGAGGCCGGCGCCGGCCTGGAGTTTTTCGGCCATCGGCAGCGGCGCGCCCATTTCGTCGGAGACGGCGGCGCCGATCTCCTTGAGGCGGCCCTTGTAGATCTCGATCACTTTGGTGAGCAGCGCGACGCGCTCTTCACGGCTGGTCTGGGAGAAGGTTGCAAAGGCGCGCTTGGCGGCGGCAACCGCCTTGTCCACGTCAGCCTTGGAGCCCAGCGCAACCTCGTACATCGCCTCTTCCGTCGCGGGATTGACCACGGCGGTTGACTTCTTGACGGCGGGATCGACCCAGGCGCCGTCGATGTAGAATTGCATGCGATTGACCATCTTTGACCTCTTCTTGGGAGCTTGGAGGGGGCGTTTCGGCAGGCATCCTTGCACGAAAGCGCCAGCAGTTGAACCCGCCATATGCGGGGCCAGCGTTGTGGCGGACGGAGATTATATGAGCCGATGGCGGGAACGTGGCAAGTGTGGCGCAGCCGTCATTCCGGGGCGCGGCAAAGCCGCGAGCCCGGAATCCATTTCACCACCTGTACCGAGGCCCGATGGATTCCGGGCTCGACGCTACGCGTCGCCCAGGAATGACAACTACACCGCCATCTTCCGATGCAGCACCGGCGCGCCGGTGGTGAGGCTTTCGGCCGCATCGATGATCGCGTTCGCGTCGATGCCGTAGTGGCGGTAGAGGTCGGCGATGCTTCCGGTCTGGCCGAACTGCTCGACGCCGAGCGCCTCGACGCGATGGCCGCGGACACTGCCGAGCCAGCCGAGCGCGGAGGGATGGCCGTCGATCACGGTCACAATGCCGCAGTCGCGCGGCAGCGGCGCCAGCAGCTTTTCGATGTGGCTGAGATGCTGCACGCCGCGCCGATCGCGCCGCAATTTTCGCGCGGCGGTCCAACCCGCATGGAGACGGTCGGCAGAGGTGATCGCAAGCAGGCCGATGTCGCGCCGGCTCTCGCCGATGAAGCCGGTCGCCTCGATCGCTTCAGGGGCGACCGCGCCGGTATAGGCGATCACGACCTCGGCATTCGGGCCCGGCTTGCGCAGCCAATAGGCGCCGTCGGTGATGCCTTGTTCCAGCTCCGGCGTCATGATCCGCTGCGCCTGCTCGATGCTGCGCGTCGATAGCCGCAGATAGACCGAGCCGCCCTCACCCGGATCGCGCTGCATGTGCTGGAAGCCCCAACCCATGATCACGGCGAGCTCGTCGACGAAGGCCGGCTCGAACGAAGCGAGCCCGTCCTGCGCCATGCCGATCAAGGGCGTTGCGATCGACTGGTGCGCGCCGCCCTCGGGCGCCAGCGTGATGCCGGAGGGAGTCGCCGCAACCATGAAGCGCGCATCCTGGTAGCAGGCATAGTTCAGCGCATCGAGGCCGCGCTCGATGAAGGGATCGTAGAGCGTACCGACCGGCAGCAGCCGCTCGCCGTTGATCTGGTGCGACAGGCCGAGCGCCGAGAGCATGATGAACAGGTTCATCTCGGCAATGCCGAGCTCGAGATGCTGGCCTTTTGGCGAGAAGTCCCAGTTGAACGTGGACGGAATTTTCTCGCTGCGGAATAAATCGGCCTTCTCCGCGCGCGCGAACAGGCCGCGGCGGTTCACCCAGGGGCCGAGATTGGTCGACACCGTGACGTCGGGCGAAGTCGTGACGATGCGGCTGGCGAGCTCGCTGTCGCCGCGCGCGATCTCGTTCAGCACGAGGCCGAAGCCCTGCTGGGTCGACATCTGCGGCGACGGCTTGAAGGCGAGCTGGGCGGGCACCTCGACCACGGGCGCGGTCAGCCGGCGTCCGTCCTGGTTGAACGGCACGCGCGCGAGGAAGGCGTCGAGCTCGGCGGCGTCCTGCGCGAGGCCCTCATACTTGTCCCATTCGTGGCCGGGGCGGATGTTCTGGCTCTCGCGATACTTCTCCATCTGCGCGACCGTCATCAGGCCGGCGTGGTTGTCTTTGTGGCCCTGGAACGGCAGGCCGACGCCCTTGATGGTGTAGGCGATGAAGCAGACCGGGCGGTCGTGATCGATGGATTCGAACGCCTCCAGCATGCTCGCCATGTCGTGGCCGCCGAGGTTCGACATCAGCGCCAGCAGCTCCTCGTCGCTGCGCTTGTCGATCAGCTTCGTGATCGGCCCCTGGTCGCCGATCTCGTCGTGCAGATGTTTGCGGAAGGCCGCGCCGCCCTGGAAGCACAGCGCGGCGTAGAGCGCGTTCGGGCAATTGTCGATCCAGCGCTTCAGCGCCTCGCCGCCCGGCTCGGCGAAAGCTTCGCGCATCAGCCGGCCGTATTTCACGATGACGACGTCCCAGCCAAAATTGCGGAACATGGTCTCGAACTTCTCCCAGAGCCCCTCGCGCACGACGGCATCGAGCGACTGGCGGTTATAGTCCACCACCCACCAGGTGTTGCGCAGGCCGTGCTTCCAGCCCTCGGCGAGCGCCTCCCAGATATTGCCCTCATCCATCTCGGCGTCGCCGACGAGGGCAATCATCCGCCCTTCGCGGCGATCCTTCGCCCAGCCATGCGCCTTGACGTAGTCCTGCACCAGCGAGGAGAACAGCGTCTGCGCAACGCCAAGGCCGACCGAGCCGGTGGAGAAGTCGACGTCGTCGACGTCCTTGGTGCGCGAGGGATAGGACTGCGCGCCCTTGAAGCCGCGGAAATTCTCCAGCTTCTCGCGGCTCTGCCGGCCGAACAGGTACTGGATGGCGTGGAACACCGGGCTCGCATGCGGCTTCACCGCGACGCGATCCTCTGGCCTGAGCACGCTGAAATACAGCGCCGACATGATGGTCGCGAGCGAGGCCGAGGAGGCCTGGTGGCCGCCAACCTTGAGGCCGTCCGCATTGGGGCGGATGTGGTTGGCGTGGTGGATGGTCCATGACGACAGCCACAGCGCCTTGCGGGCGAGGGCAGTCAATGTGTCGAGACGGGCGGAATCAACGGGCATGGGCAATGCTCCCGGAAATCATCCCTCATGATACGCCTGCGAGAAGCGCCAAACTTCTCAATTTTTCGCGCCATACCTGCCGATATTGGGATATTTTACCAATCAATTGCTTCCAGAAGCAGGTTCCATCCCAATGCCCGACCTCGACGCCATCGACCGCAAGATTCTCGCGCTGCTCCAGACCGACAGCCGGCTGACCATGCAGGAGCTCGCCGACAAGGTCGGGCTCTCGGTCTCGCCCTGCCATCGTCGGGTGAAATTGCTGGAGGAGCGCGGCGTCATCTCGCGCTATATCGCCACCGTGGACCAGAAGGCGCTCGGGCTGCACGTCAGCGTGTTCATCTCGATCAAGCTGGCGCGGCAGAAGGAGGAGGACCTCAACCGCTTCGCCCGCGCCATCTCGAAATGGGACGAGGTGCTGGAGTGCTATCTGATGACCGGCAACCGCGACTACCTGCTGCGGGTGGTGGCGGCCGACCTCGCCTCCTACGAGACGTTCCTGAAGACCAAGCTGACCCGGCTCGACGGCATCGCCTCGATCGAGTCCAGCTTCGCGCTCAGCCAGGTGAAATATTCGATCGCGCTGCCGGTCTGACAGCAGGGCTGCCGGGCCGTATCAGGGCCCATTCCACCCAGGGCGGGCGGCCCGGCCGCCAATGTCACATTGCCGCAATAAACCCCGCCGATGGTCGCGGGCGAGAAGGCACCTGAGCCGAAAGAAGGACCACCATGACTGCATCCGACCGCACCTCCGAAACCGCCAAACGCGAGCGCATCATTCAGGAGATGGCCGACGATCTCGACGAGGAGCTGGAGATGGAGCTGGATGATGCCCGTCTCGACGAGCTGCTGGACGAGACCGACATGCTCAATCCGACGGTCGACCGCAAGCTCTATTTCCGCGAGCTGCTCCGCCTCCAGGGCGAGCTTGTCAAGCTGCAGGACTGGGTGCAGAGCGAGAAGAAGAAGGTCGTGGTACTGTTCGAGGGCCGCGATTCCGCCGGCAAGGGCGGCGTCATCAAGCGCATCACCCAGCGCCTTAATCCCCGCATCTGCCGCGTCGCGGCGCTCCCCGCCCCGAGCGAGCGCGAGCGCACGCAATGGTACTTCCAGCGCTATGTGTCCCACCTGCCGGCCGGCGGCGAGATCGTGCTGTTCGACCGCAGCTGGTACAACCGCGCCGGCGTCGAGCGCGTGATGGGCTTCTGCACGGACGAGCAATACCAGGAGTTCTTCAAGACCGTGCCGGAGTTCGAGCGGATGCTGATCCGCTCCGGCATCATCCTGGTCAAATACTGGTTCTCGATCACCGACGACACGCAGCAGTTCCGCTTCACCATGCGCATCCGCGACCCGCTGAAGCAATGGAAGCTGAGCCCGATGGACGTCGAGGCCCGCACCCGCTGGGAGGCGTACACAAAGGCCAAGGAGACCATGCTGGAGCACACGCATCTGCCGGACTCTCCGTGGTGGATCGTCGATGCCGTGGACAAGAAGCGCGCCCGGCTCAACTGCATCGCGCATCTGGTCGACCAGATCCCGTACCAGGAAGTGGCGCGCGTGCCGGTGGTGCTGCCGGATCGCGTGCGCAATCCCGACTATCACCGCGGCCCGATTCCGCCGGAGATGTACGTGCCGGCGAAATACTGACGGCGCCTGCCGCTAAAGCGCGATGAGATTGGGATGAATCGTCATCGCGCTTTAGATTTTTGCTTGAGCATGATCTTTTCGGAAAACCGCGGCGCACTTTTCCGGATCATGCTTTAGCGGCGGACCGGCTTTTCGGACGAGGACAGCGTGATGCCCGTGCCGAGCGATCTGAGCGTGACCAGGGATTCGACCCGCCGCCGCGCTCGCCTCAGCCCGTGGCTCGCGCTGGCGAGCGCGCTGTCCGTGCTGACGGTTGCGCTCGCCCTGTCCTATTGGGCCTGGCAGCCGGCGACGCTGCGCATCGCCGTCGGTCCTGCCGGCAGCGACGACCAGACACTCATCGCGGCGCTGGCGAAGGCGTTCGACGCCAAGGCCGGCGCGATACGCCTTGTCCCGATCGAGACCGACGGCACGCTGCAAAGTCTCAATTTGCTCGGCACCGGCAAGGCGGATCTTGCGGTGGCGCGCGGCGATCTCGCAATGCCGGCCGAGACCAATTCGGTTGCGATCCTGCGGCGGAATTTCGTGGTGCTGTGGGCGCCGACGGGGCGCAAGGGCGCAGCGCGGTCCAAGGTCACCGAGATCGCATCGCTCAGCGGGCGCCGCATCGGCGTCGTCGGCCTCGGCGATGCCAATGTCGACGTGCTGCGCGTCATCCTGGCGGAATCAGGCGTCAACCCGCAGAAGGTGACGATCACCCAGTTTGGCACCGACCGCATCTCCGAGATGACCCAGGATGCCGCGCTCGACGCCTTCATGATGGTGGGGGCGCTCGACGACAAGATCATCGCCGGCACGATCGCCACGACCGCGCGGCTGCGCGGCGAGCCCAAATTCCTGTCCGTCGACGTTTCCGACGCGATCGCCGAGCGGCACCCGCTCTATGAGTCCGAGGAGATTCCCGCGAGCGCATTTGCCACGACGCCGCAGCGGCCCGACGACAAGATCGACACCATCGCCGTCAATCAGTTGATCGTCGCGCCCGCGTCATTGTCCGAGGACACGGTCGGCGCCTTCACCCGCGAGCTGTTCGCGGTCCGGCCGTCACTCGCGAAGGATTTGCCCGGCGCCAGCCACATCCAGAAGCCCGACACCGACAAGGATGCCGCGCTGCCGGCCCATCCGGGCGCTGCCGCCTATATCGACGGCAACGAGCGCAGCTTCATGGACAAGTACAGCGACTACATCTGGGGTGCGGTGCTGCTGCTCTCAGGCCTCGGCTCGGTTGCCGCCTGGCTGCGGCATTATCTCCGGCGCGAGGAGCGCAGCCTGAACGCGCTGCATCGTGACCGGCTGCTGACGGCGATCTCCAGCGTGCGCGAGGCAAGCTCGCTCGACGACCTCGCGGCGATGCAGGGCGCCGCCGACGAGATTTTGCGCGAGACACTCGCCTGTCACGAGGACGGTGCCATCGAGGACGGCGACCTCGCCGCCTTCGGCCTCGTGCTGGCGCAGTTCCACCAGGCCATCGTCGACCGCCGCGCCGTGATCGCGGAGGCGCCCGCAAAGCCGGGCGGCGGCGCGCTTCAGCCGGTGCCTATCTCCACGGCTGCACGATGATCTTGGTATGGGCCTCGGGATTGGCGAGGTCGGCGAACGCCTTGGCGACGCCGTCGATGCCGACCTCGGCGGTCACCATCGCCGCGGCATCCACCTGCCCTTCCGCGATCAGGCGCAGCGACGCGGCGAACTCGTCCGGCGTATAGCCGAGCACGTACTGGACGTTCAGCTCCTTCATGATGCCGAGCATGGGCTCGTTTCTGTCGCTCTCCATGCAGACGCCGACAACGACGATCCTGGCATCGCGCGGCGCGCCTTCGAACACCTGCTGGAGCAAGCCGGGCACGCCGACGCATTCAAAGATGATCGCAGGCTTGAGCGCCGGCAGCATGGCCTGGAACGGCGGCCGCGCGGCTTTCTCCGCCTCCGACATCTGGGCGTGCTCGGCCCAGGTCGCATAGGGCTGCGACACCCTGGGATCGACCACGACGTCCGCACCGAGCTTTGCGGCAAGCGCGCGCCGCGCCGGCGAATAGTCAGCGGCGATGATCGGGTGCAGGCCCTTGATCTTCAGCGCCGCGATCACCGCGAGACCGACCGGGCCACAACCGATCACCAGCGGCACCTCGCCGCTCCCGATATTCGCCTTCGCCACGGCGTGAACGCCGACCGCGAGCGGCTCGGTCAGCGCGGCATGTTCCGGCGCAAGACCATTGGGCACTTCGAGCAGGAGCGGCTCGCTCAAGATCATCTGTTCCGCATAGCCGCCGACGAAGTCGTTGGAATAGCCGATGCCCTTGATGCCCTCCGCTGTCAGCAGCGCGGGCAGCGAGCAGACATGCGTGCCCGGCTTGAGCTTGCGCGCGGTGCCGGGGCCGTAGTCGACGATCTCGCAGCAGAACTCGTGGCCGAATACGACGTCGCGCGCCAGGTCCATCGGCGTGCGTCCGGTCTTCTTCGCCATCTCCACCATGCGAGGGGCGTGCTGACGCGCGTGCAGGTCGGAGCCGCAGATGCCGCAGGCGAGCGTCTTGACCAGCACCTGGCCGGGGCCCGGCGTCGGCTCCGCCATCCGGCCGACGACAATCTCACCGTTCCTGAAAATCGCAGCGCGCATCCGGCCCCTCCCCTGTCGTTGGAGCCGTTGATAGCACGTCTCAGGACGCGCGGACTTGCGTCAGGGGTTCGGGGAACGCTCTTCCAGCACCAGGAGCTGGGCGCGGCGGATGCGCTCGCGATGGGCGATGTAAAGACCGCTGGCGACGATGAAGGCGGCACCGGTGACGGTCCAGACATCAGGGACTTCGCCGAACAGGAAGAAGCCCAAAATGCTGACCCAGAGCAGCTGCGTGTAGGAGAACGGCGCCAGCACGGAGGCGTCGCCATAGCGATAGGCCAGCACCACGATCCACTGGCCGACGGTGGAAGCAACACCGATGACGATGCCGAGCCCGATCGCAGTCCAGCTCGGCGTGACCCAGACGAACGGCACCATCAGGCTGAGGATGGCAACGCCGGTGAGCGCGGAATACGCCATGGTGGTGAGCACGGCTTCGCGCCCGCTCATCATCCGCGTCAGGATCAGCGCGGCCGCCCAGCAGAATGCCGAGACGATCGGGAAGAACGCGGCGACGTGGAACGCGCTCGAGCCTGGGCGCAGGATGATCATCACGCCCATCAAGCCGATCGCGGTCGCGATCCAGCGGCGCATGCCGACCTTCTCGCTCAGGAAGATGATCGAGAGCGCGGTGACGAACAGCGGCGAGACGAAGCCGGTGGCGGAGGCTTCCGCGATGGGAAGAAAGCGAAGGCCCGTGATGAAGAACAGCGAGGAGCCGAGCAGCGCCGCGCCGCGCATCAATTGAAGGCCGAGCCGGTCGGTGTGCATCGCATGCAGCGGCGAGCCCGGCAGCATCACCGGCGTGAACATCAGCGCGAAGGTGACGAAGCGGATCCAGGTGATCTCGATCGACGGCAAGCTCGACGAGAGGTATTTCGCGGTGACGTCGGAGCAGCCGAGAAACACCGTCGACAGCAGCACCAGCGCGATGCCCTTGAAGGGATGGTCGACGCGCGCAGGCGCGCGGCGAGCCTCCTGCTTCTTCTCCGGCACGGAAGGCATGGGAATACTGTCGAGCCTTGCGGCTGCGGCGGGCGGCGGGGTCACGGCTGGAACCTGGGAAAACGACGATTCGGGAACGATCGTAAAAAACGACAAAAGCGCCGCTTTCACAACTTCCGAAAACAGGATGCCGATATGCGCTCACGTCCGCGCGCGTCAATACTCCATTAATAATGGGGCTTTGTGCGCTACAACATGGGCAGGCTGCGCGGCTTCGGACCGCGCGGAAACGCCGCATCGAGCGCCGAAATCTCCTCTTTCGTCAGCACGAGATCGCCGGCAGCCGCATTTTCGCCGGCATGTTCCGCGGACGAAGCCTTCGGAATCGCGAACACCGTAGTCACACGGGTGAGGAAGCTCAGCGCGACCTGACGCGGTGTCGCACGACGTGCCTCCGCGATGCGCGCGAGCACTGCGCCGCCCTTGCTGCGCGCATCCGGGAAATCATCGTGGCCGAACGGCGAATAGGCCACCACAGCGACGCCGTGCTGCTCGCACCACGGGATCACCGCATGCTCGATCGCGCGCTCCTTGAGATGATAGAGCACCTGATTGCAGGCGATGCGGCCCGCGCCGGAGACGTCGAGAATGTCGTCGAGATCGTCGGCGTCGAAATTGGAGACGCCCCAGGACTTGATCTTGCCTGATGTCACCAGCTCCTCGAACGCAGCGACGGTGTCCTCCAGCGGATAGGAGCCGCGCCAGTGCAGGAGATAGCAGTCGAGGCGATCGGTCTTCAGCCGCTTCAGCGAGCGTTCGCAGGCGGTGATGGTGCCGCGGCGCGAGGCGTTGCTCGGCAGCACCTTCGACACCAGGAACACCTCGTCGCGCCGGCCCGCGATCGCGTCGGCAATGACGAGCTCGGCATCGCCATACATCTCGGCGGTGTCGATATGCGTCATGCCGAGATCAAGCCCGCGCTGCAGCGCCGCGATCGCGCGCTTGCGATCGCCATGGTCGAGATACCATGTGCCCTGCCCGATCACGGAGACATTGGCGCCGGTCTTGCTGAAAGGTTTTGTGTTCATGTTTGTCTCCGAACTCCGGTGTTTCTTCCCCCCTCTCCCCGTTCTTACGGGGAGAGAGTTGGGGTGAGGGGCAGCTTCCGCAATCAAGGTAGCAGTTGGACTCGTGGAGAGTCCCCCTCACCCGCATTTGCGCTTCGCGCAACTGAGGCCTCTCCCCGCACGCGGGGAGAGGCGAAAAGCCGCGCGCTTACGAGTTCAATGCGCTGATATCCGCAACCAGCACGCTGCCGGTCGCGGACTCCGTGATATAGAGACGATCCTTGTTCGCGCCACCGATGGCGACATTGGTGCAGTTCGGGCCCGCGCAGGATTTGATCCGCGCGATCAATTCGCCATTCGGCGCGAACACGAAGACGTGGCCGAGCGAGGCGTGGCCGACGAACAGGCGTCCCTTGGCGTCCATGGTCATGCCATCGGGGCCGCTGGTGCCGAACAGCGAGCAGAAGCGGCCGACCTTGGAAACGCTGCCGTCCTTCATGAACGGCAGCCGCCACACCGCATTGTCGCGCGTCATCGCGACGAACAGCACGCTCTCGCTGGGATCGAGCACCAGCCCGTTCGGGCTGATGCCGGTGTCGATCAGGCAGTCGAGCCGCCCGTTCGGTGCGAGCCGGTAGACGCGGCCGCTCGGATCATGCAGGCCGGTCTGGCCCTGATCGGTGAAATAGATGTCACCGTTGGAAGCGAGATGCAGATCGTTGCAGCCGCGGAAGGATTCTGAGTTACGCGCGGTCAGCACCGGCGTGATGCGGCCGGCCTTGGCGTCGAGCTCCATGATGCCATGCATGTAGTCGGCCACCAGGATGCGGCCGTCGGGCGCGATCTTCAATCCGTTCGGCCAGCCGTCATACTCGATCACAAGCGACCACGCGCCGCCGGGCGCAATCCGGAAGATGCGGCCGAACGGAATGTCGACGATGTAGAGATTGCCGTCCTTATCGAACGACGGCCCTTCGATGAAGCTATCGGTCGGCACACCCGGCCGGTTGGCATCGGCCCAATCGGTCCGCACGCCCTTGCGGCGGAATGTGTCGGGCATGGCGGAGAAGAGTTTTGCTTCGATCAGGCGCGGCGGCGTTTCCAGGTACATCATGGTTGTTATGATTGCTGAGAGGGGAAGTGCGGCAACATAGGGCACAATCGCGGGCGCGTCGATTGGAACGACGGGCATGGCTGCGTTGGCAAGATGGACTGCCGCGAGCCGCCAATCGGGCCCCGTCATCCTGAGGTGCGACGCGAGCGATGCGAACGCATCGAACGCGGAGCCTCGAAGGATGAAACGGCCCCGATGGAGCCGGGCCGTCTATCCTTCGAGGCCTCCGCTACGCTCCGGCACCTCAGGATGACGGGGATGGTTGCGTGCCAGCCGTAGGGTGGGCAAAGGCGCGAAGCGCCGTGCCCACGATCTCTTCGTTATTTCGGGTGATGGTGGGCACGCTTCGCTTTGCCCACCCTACGGCACTACGGCAGTTTGCCCTGCCCGGCCTCAAGCCGCGCGGACGGTGGCCAGGAACTGATCGACCTCACTGCCGAGGCGCTTGCTTTCGTCGAGCAGCGCGAGCGCCGCGCCGTGCACCTGGCCGGCGGCAGCGCCGGTTTCGGATGCGCCGCGCCTGACATCCTCGACGCTGGTGGAGACTTCGGATGCGCCCTGCGCCGCCTGCTGCACGTCGCGCGCGATCGCCCGCGCGGCGGCGCCCTGTTGTTCGACCGCAGCGGCGATCGAGGATGCAATATCCGCCATGGATTCGATGGTGCCGCCGATCTCCTTGATCGAGTCCACCGACTGCCGCGTCGCCAACTGGATCTGCGCGACCTGACGGCCGATCTCGTCGGTCGCCTTCGCGGTCTGGCCGGCGAGCGCCTTCACCTCCGAGGCGACGACCGCGAAGCCCTTGCCCGCCTCGCCGGCGCGCGCCGCTTCGATCGTTGCATTCAGCGCCAACAGATTAGTCTGCCCGGCCACCGCCGAGATCATGCGCACGACCTCGTCGATGCGGTCGGCCGTCTGCGAGAGCGCATCGATCTGGCCGTTGGTCCGGCTCGCCTGCGCGACGGCAGCGAGCGCCACCTCATGTGACTGCGCGACCCGCCGGCCGACCTCGCCGACCGACGTCACCATCTCCTGGCATGCGGCGGCCGCCGACTGGACGCTCGCCGACGATTGTCCGGATGCGGCAGCGACCGTTGCGGATAAGGCATTGGTCCCCTCCGCCGTATTGGTCAATCCATTGGCCGCCAGCTCGATTTCGGACGAGGCCGCAGTGACCGCATTGACGATGCTGCCGACCGCCGCTTCGAACCGGTTGGCGATCTCGAGCATCACCTGTTTGCGCTGCGCTTCCGCGTCGTGCTTGGCCCGCTCGCGGGCATCGGCCATGTGCCGGTTCTCGAGCAGCTTGTGATGGAAGACCGAGAGCGACGTCGAGATCTTGCCGATCTCGTCATGGCGCGCGACCTGCTCGATCGGACGGTCGAGATCGCCGCTCGCCAGATGCTCCATCGCCAGGACCATGCGGGTGAGCGGCGCAGTCAGCCGGCGGCCGAACCAGAATGCGACGACGATCATCACGGCAACCGTGACGGCGATGGACCAGACCACATAGCGCTGCACGACCGTTAGCTCATCGCTGACGGCCTCGAGGCGTTTGCCGGCCGCGGTCCTGACGGTCTCCAGATTGGGCCGCAGCCGATCGTAGATCTGGGCAAGATCCTCGGCTTCCTCGTTGAGCGTGCTCTGGCCGGCCATGAAGGCGAGGAAGCTCGTCTTGTAGCTGTCGATCAGCTTCTTGATCTCGGCCTTGGCGTCATCGGGCAGATCGGATTTGCCAAGCTCGGTCAGGAATTCTCCGACGCGCTTGCTCAGTTCGTCGCCGTATTTCTCGTCGCCGCGCAGCATGAAATCCTTCTCGTGCCGCCGCATCATCAGCATGAGAACGGACAGCCGCGGCTGGTCGAATGTCTTGAGCTTGCTCTCGACCGAATGCACGGCCGCGCGCAGCTTGCCCTGCAGCCCGTCATTCTCGTTGAAGCCGACGAGCTTCTGGGCGGAGACCACATTGGCGAAGCGGGTGTTGTAGCTGGCGATGACGGGGCGGAACGACAGCGCCTTGCGCAGCGGATCGTCTTCCGCAAGGGCACCGGCGATCTCTTCGACTGCCGCCAGATGGCCGGTCGCCGCGCGCAGCGTCTCGTCATGCGCAGCGACCTTCTTGTCGGTCGGCTTCTGCAGGAAATTGGTGGCGAGTTCGCGCCCCTGCAACAGGCTCTCGGACAAGCGCGCGGTTTCGGATTCGAGCTTCGCGAAGCGGTTGGCGGTTGCGCGGCTCTGATCCTCGATCTGCCGGCCGGCGAGATAGATCACGCCCACCATGAGGACGCCGGTCACGCCCAACAAAAGCACCTGCGTGCGCAGGCCAAGGTGAAAGCTGTGCAATTGAAAAAGACGCGCCGACCGAAGTCTGCCAAACATGTGTTCCCAGCCCCGAAAGTATCAATTCGCAAAAATTGATCCATTCTAGCTGGAATTGCTTAACAGTCCGGCAACCACCGGCCCCGGCACGCCGTCGGCGCGTGGCCCTAGGTCCCCTTCCGACCGGCGGACGGCCGAATTAGCCCGCCGCCCCCGCCAGCTTGGCCTGCTTCGCCGGTGCCTCCGTCGTTGCAATCAGGCGCTTCAGCTCGGGGATGCAGGAGCCGCAATTCGTGCCGGCCTTGAGCTTTGCGCCGATCTCGGCCGCCGTACGTGCGCCGGATGAGATGGCGTCACAGATGGTGCCGCGGCCGACGCCGAAGCAAGCGCAGACGATCGGGCCGGTCGAAGCGGCGCCCTCGCTGGACTTGCCCGACAGCAGCATGCGGCGCTGATCGTCCGTGACTTGGTCGGCGACGAACAGGCTCTTCACCACCTCCCAGTCGCCGGCGTCGTGAGCAGGGCCGACGAACAGGCAGGTCTCGATGCGATCGCCCGCGAACGCGGCGGCACGATAAACGCCGCCGCCGAAGTCGCGATACTCGGCGATGTCCTCACCGGCGACGCCCTCGAGCCAGACCGGCCAGCGCGACAGATCGGCATTGTCTGCGAAGAGATAGCCGAAGCCGCCTGAGACCGTGACGCGGGTCCACAACAGGTTCTGCGGCAGGTCGAGCTGCTTGCGCGACAGCGCGAAGCCGCGGAAGACGTATTCATAGGGCGCGATTGCGGCCGGAGTGGCCTTCGATTCCGGCTGGCCCGAGAACGGATCGGTGAACGACTGAACCAGCGCGCCGACGCGGCCGTGCGAGGCGTTCATCGCGCTCCAGTGGATCGGCGCGAACAGCGTGCCGCGCTGCTGGCGCTCGCTGACGACCACTTTGAGGATGCACTGGCCGTAATCGGTGGTGATGCGGGCATAGCCGTCATCGACGATGCCGAATTTGCCGGCGTCGTCGGGATGAATCTCGACGAACGGCTCGGGCAGATGCGCACCCAGGCGCTGGCTCAACCCGGTGCGCGTCATGGTGTGCCACTGGTCGCGGATGCGTCCGGTGTTGAGCCTGAGGGGACGCGACGGTCCGGTCTCGCCGCGCAGCAACGGCACCTCCGGCGCGACGAAGCGGCCCTTGCCGTCATTGGTGAAGAAGCCGCCTTGCGCGAAGAAGCGTTCGCCCGGTGCTCCACCTTCGCGCACCGGCCACTGCACCGGCTTCAGGGCATCGAAGCCTTCGTCGGAGAGCGACGTCAGCGCGCCGATGTCGAAATCGCGACCGCCATTGTTCTCGAACGCCGAGAGCGCGGCATGCTCGCGGAAAATATCGGCGGCGGATTTGTAATTGAAGCTGTCGCCGAAGCCGAGACGTTTTGCGGTCTCGCTCAGGATCCACCAATCCGGCCGCGCCTCGCCCGGCGCCGGCAGGAACGAGCGCTGGCGCGAGATGCGCCGCTCGGAGTTGGTCACCGTGCCCGACTTCTCGCCCCAGGCGAGCGCAGGCAGCAGCACGTGCGGGCCAGCCTCCACCGTGTCGTTGGAGAGCACGTTCTCGGACACCACGAACAGCTCGAGCTTCTTCAGCGCCTCGCGGACGAAGTCCGCATCGGGTAGCGACACCGCGGGATTGGTGCCCATGACCCACAGCGCCTTGACCTCGCCGCGGTTGATTGCCTCGAACAGCTGCACCGCCTTCAGCCCCTCATGGGTGGCGATGCGCGGCGCGTTCCAGAACCGCCTGACCCGGTCGATGTCCGGCGGCGTGAAGCCCATATGTGCGGCGAGCATATTGGCGAGACCGCCGACTTCGCGCCCGCCCATCGCGTTGGGCTGTCCGGTCAGCGAGAACGGCGAGGCACCAGGCTTGCCGATGCGACCCGTCGCGAGATGGCAATTCAGGATCGCGTTGACCTTGTCGGTGCCCTGCGCCGACTGGTTGACGCCCTGCGAATAGAGCGTGACGACCCTCTCGGTGTCGCGGAACATCTTGAAGAACGTCGCGACATCCTGCTCGTTGAGGCCTGTCGCGAGCGCGGTCGCGGCGACGCTGCCGGCGATGTTGCGCGCGCGCGCCAGCGCATCGTCGAAACCGCTGGTGTTCTGCGCGATGTAGTCCTTGTCGAGCGCGCCATTGTCGGCGAGATGGACGAACAGGCCGGAGAACAGCGCCGTGTCGGTGCCCGGCTTGAGGCCGAGGAACAGATCGACATCGCTTGCGGTGTCGGTGCGGCGCGGATCGATCACGATCATTCGCGCGCCGCGCTCCTGCCTGTTCTTCAACATGCGCTGGAACAGCACGGGATGACACCAGGCTGCGTTCGAGCCGACGAACACCAGCAGATCGGCCTGGTCGAGATCCTCGTAGCAGCCGGGCACGGTGTCGGCGCCGAAGGCGCGGCGGTGGCCGGCGACCGAGGACGACATGCAGAGCCGCGAATTGGTGTCGACGTTCGCCGTGCCGACGAAGCCCTTCATCAGCTTGTTGGCGACGTAATAATCCTCGGTGAGCAGCTGGCCGGAGAGATAGAATGCGACCGCGTCCGCACCATCGCGCGCCACGATGTGCTGCATGCGGTGCGCGACATGGTCGAGCGCATCGCTCCAGGCGACACGCTCAAGCACGCCCTTGCAGCGGATCATCGGATAGAGCAGCCGGCTCTCGAGCCCGACGGTCTCGCCGAGCGCGGAGCCCTTCGAGCACAGCCGGCCGAAATTGGCGGGATGGTCAGGATCGCCCGCGATCGCCGCGCCGCCCTTGCCGTCCGGCGTTGCCAGCACGCCGCAGCCGACGCCGCAATACGGGCACGTCGTTCGGGTCGCGCGAAGGTTTGGATCGATCGCCGTCATGTCAGGCCGCCTCCATCAAGCCGCCTTGGACGGAAGCGCGAGCGTGCGGCCGAACATCATGTCGGTGCGGATCGCCGCGACCTTGTCGCGATTGCGGATCAGCTCGAGATACCACAGCGCATCGACAGTATCGCCGATCAGCACCGCGCCGGTCAGCCGGCCGTCGGCGATGACGAGCTTCTTGTAGGTGCCGCGCCTGCGGTCGGTCAGCACGAGGCTCTCGCTGCCCTCGCCACCCATGAAATCGCCTGCGGAGAACACGCTGACGCCCGAGACCTTCAGATTGGTCGAGACCACACTGCCCTGATAGGCGGCGGGCTTGCCGGCGAGATGCCGAGCCAGCACCCGCGCCTGCTCGTAGGCGGGCTCGACCAGGCCATAGCAGGTGCCGCGATGCTCGGCGCATTCGCCGAGCGCGTAGATGTCGGGGGACGCCGTCTGCATCTCGTCGTTGACCACGATGCCGCGGTTGACGGCGATGCCGGCGTCCCTGGCCAGCGCGATGTTCGGCTTGATACCAGCGGCGAAGATCACGGCATCGGCCTCGATGCGGCTGCCGTCGGCGAGCTCGACCGCCTCGACATGGCCCTCGCCATGAATGCGAGCGGTCGAGGCGTTGAGCAGGATGCGGATGACCTTGCGCTCGACCAGCGTCTTGAGCAGATCAGCGGCCGGCCCATCGAGCTGGCGCTCCATCAGCCGGTCCATCAGATGCAGCAGCGTCACGGGCGCGCCGGCCTTGGCGAGACCGTAAGCGGCTTCGAGTCCGAGCAGGCCGCCGCCGACCACGACGACGCGCTTCTTCGCGGCTGCAAGCGTCAGCAGCAGGTCGACGTCACGGGTGTCGCGAAAGGTGTGCACGCCGGCAAGATCAGCGCCCGGCACGTTGAGCCGCAGCGGCGTCGAACCGGTCGCGAGCACCAGCTTGGAATATTCCATGCTCTCCTCGCCGGCGATCTTGAGCTCGCGGCGGCCGGTGTCGATCTCGGTGACGCGGTAGCCGTAGCGCACGGTGACGCCGCGATGGCGCCACCAGTCCGCCGGCCTGAGCTCGATCTCGTGCGAGCCGGTCTCGCCGGCCAGCACGGAGGAGAGCAGCACGCGATTGTAAGCGAGCCGCGGCTCCTCGCCGATCACAGCGACCGCGTAGCGGCCGAGCGCGGTCTTGGCGAGCTCGTCGACCAGACGAGCTGCCGCCATACCGTTACCGACGATGACCAGCGGTTCACTCACAAGGCATCTCCTATTCGGCAGCCTGCGCCTGCGCGCCATAGGCCTCGGAAATCATGTAGCCGGACAGCACACCGTAGGCGTCGGTCCAGGCGGCGGCGAGCTCGGGCGTCCAGGCCTCGCCAAGACCCTTCTCCAGGGTCCACAGCAAGGTCGCGCCGACCACGGGATAGTGCTCGGCCTTGGCGCCGTAAGCGACGTGGCGCTTGGCGAGCGCAGAGGCCGCGGGAAGAATCGTCTCGAGATTCGACAGGCCGTTGACGACGGCAGCGAGCATGCCCATCAGCTTCTTGCGCTGCTCGGTCATGTCTTCAGGAAACATCGCGCGCACGGACGGCGCCACTTCGAACAGGCGGTCGTAGAACAGTTTTGAGGCTGCTTCCGAAATCGGTGCGACCTTGGAAAAGCTTTGCTGCACGAGGGCGATCTGCTGAGGCGTCATGATGGTCTCCTGTCTGTTTCGGTCTGCCTTTGTCCGCGCCGTTGCGAACAAGGTTCATGGGTCAAACGTCATCAGAGCGGCTTCTCCCCGCGTACGGAGAGAAGCGATTTTCATACCAAGTATTAGACCCTTGCTTCCGCAAGGCTCGGCGCGCCTTCGCCCTGCGGGCTGCGACGCAGGTAGAACCACCAGGTCAAAGCCAGGCACGAGGCGTAGAAGCCGAGATAGATCGCGAGCGCGAGCTGCGGACCGCCGGTCAGGGCGATCGACTTGCCGAAACCGCTCGGGATCAGATAGCCGCCGACGGCACCGACCGCGCCGATGAACCCGACCGCCGCACCGCTCTCGATGCTCGCCGTCTTCAAGGCAGCCGCACGCGCGACGTCGCCCTGCCCGCGCACCCTGAACAGGTTCTGCTCGCGGAAGATCGAGGGGATCATGCGGTAGGTCGAGCCGTTGCCGATGCCCGTGGTCACGAACAGGATCAGGAACATCGAGAGGAAGCCGACGAAATCCTTCTGTCCGACGAAATAGACCACGCCGACGGTGGCGCCCGCCATCACGATGAAATTCCAGAACGTGATGATGGAGCCGCCGACCTTGTCGGCAAGCCAGCCGCCGAACGGACGGGCCAGCGAGCCGACCAGCGGACCGAGGAAGGCGATCGAGATCGTCACCGACGGAAACAGCGTCTTGAGCAACAGCGGGAACGCCGCGGAGTAGCCGATGAAGGATCCGAACGTGCCGATATAGAGATACGCCATGATCCAGGTGTGCTTGCGCTTGACTACCGCGAGCTGGTTCTTGATCGACGATTTCGCCGTGGTGAGGTTGTTCATGAAGAACACCGCGCCAAACACCGCGATCGCGATCGGCAGCACCCACATCAGCCCGGCGTTCTGGAGGAAGATGCCGTCGACGGGGGAAGCCTGGAACAGGTTGATGACGGCGAGCGTCATCAGGATCGGGGTCAGGAGCTGCACGCTGGAAACGCCGATATTGCCGCCTGCAGCGTTGAGGCCGAGCGCCCATCCCTTCATCCGGTCAGGGAAGAAGAAGGAGATGTTGGTCATGCTGGAGGCGAAGTTGCCGCCGCCGAGACCGGCGGTCGAGGCGACCAACAGCATCAGCCAGAACGGCGTATCGGGCTGGCTGACGAAGTAGGCGAGCGACAGCGTCGGAATGAACAGGATCGCCGCGCTGAAGATGGTCCAGTTGCGGCCGCCGAAGGTCGTCACCGCGAAAGTGTAGGGAAAGCGCATCAGGGCGCCGATCAGGCCCGGCACCGCGACGAGCTGGAACAGCTGGTCGGTGGTGTAGTGGAAGCCCGCCTGCGGCAGCTTGGTGGTGACGATGCTCCAGATCAGCCAGACCGAGAAGCCGATATGCTCGGCCACGATCGACCAGATCAGGTTGCGTCGCGCGATAGTCTTGCCAGTCGCATTCCAGAACGCCTCGTCTTCGGGGCGCCAGTCTGAAATCCAAGTCGGATTCTTCGTCATTGAGTATCCCTTCCAGGCTCACCGCTGCGTCGTTGCAGGCTCAGCCTCCGGTCACGGAGGCACGCTCCGGGGCTTCTCCCCGGTGGCGAGTTCACGATGCTGATTGATGATGTTGAGGGACGTCGTCGTTGGCGTCGGAAAAGGTGTTTCAATTTCCGTGCCAATTGCGCGCACGCTGGAAACACAGGGATTTCAGGACGTTATTCGCATTGCCCGAAATCTTCGCAGGGCTTTTCCGCACGCTAAATTTGCGATTCGCTCAATCCTTGTGCGGCGCACAAGGATTGAGCTCGATGTCAATTATTTAGGCGCGCTCGTCTCGCGCATTAACCTTTGGTTTACGCGGCCTCTACGAAGCGATGACGCTCGTAGAGGAATTCGAGGACGCGCTGCCGGCACTTCAGATAGGTCGCGTTGGTCGCAAGCTCGAGCCGCTTGCGCGGCCGCGCCAGCGGCACGTCCAGCACCTCACCGATCCGTGCGCTCGGCCCGTTCGTCATCATCACGATGCGGTCGGAGAGCAGCACGGCCTCGTCGACGTCGTGGGTGATCATCAGAATGGTGTTGCCGAGCTTCTGATGCAGCGCCATCACCGAGTCCTGCAAATGCGCCCGCGTCAGCGCGTCGAGCGCGCCGAACGGCTCATCGAGCAGCAGCACCTTCGGCTCCATCGCCAGCGCGCGGGCGATGCCGACACGCTGCTTCATGCCGCCGGAGATTTCCGAGGGACGCTTGTCCCTGGCATGCGCCATCTGCACCAGGTTGAGATTGTGCATCACCCAGGCGTCGCGCTCGGCCCTGGTCTTGGTCCTGGCGAAGACCTTGTCGACGCCGAGCTTGACGTTCTCGTAGACGGTGAGCCACGGCAGCAGGCTGTGGTTCTGGAACACCACGGCGCGATCGGGCCCGGGCGAGTTGACCTCACGGTTCTCCAGCAGCACGCCGCCGGTGGTGGCACCCGTCAATCCCGCGATGATGTTGAGCAGGGTCGACTTGCCACAGCCGGAATGGCCGATGATCGAGACGTATTCGCCCTTCTCGATCGTGAGACTGATGTCCTTCAGCACCTCGGTCGTCGCGGCGCCGCGGGTAAAGATCTTGTCGATGTGGTCGAGCTTCAGATAGGCGGTCATGTGCCCTTCTCCCTCAGTTCTGCGCGGTGCCGCGGGTGACGATCTTGCCGAGGCCCGCGATCAAGCGGTCGAGCACGAAGCCGACGATGCCGACATAGAACAGCGCCAGGATGATCTCGCTGATATGCGAGGAATTCCAGGCGTCCCAGATGAAGAAGCCGATGCCGACACCGCCGATCAGCATTTCAGCTGCGATGATGGCGAGCCAGGACAGGCCGATGCCGATGCGAAGCCCCGTGAAGATGTAGGGCGCCGCCGCCGGGATCATGATCTTGGCGAAGAACTCGAGCGGATTGAGCTGCACCACCGCCGCGACGTTGCGATAGTCCTGCGGAATGTTGCGGATGCCGACCGCCGTGTTGATGATGATCGGCCAGATCGAGGTGATGAAGATGACGAAGATCGCCGAGGGCTGGCCGTCGCGGAATGCGGCGAGCGAGAGCGGCAGCCAGGCCAGCGGTGGAATGGTGCGCAACACCTGGAACAGCGGATCGAGCCCGCGCATCGCCCAGACCGACTGCCCGACCAGCACGCCGAGCGCGATGCCGGCGATCGCCGAGAGCGAATAGCCGAGCGCGACGCGCTGGAGGCTGGCGGACAGATGCCAGAACAGGCCCTTGTCGATGCCGCCATGGTCGAAGAACGGATCGAAGATCAACTCCTTGGTGTCCTTGAACACCTTTGACGGCGGCGGTAGCGCAGAGCCTGCACGGCGGCAGACCAGCTCCCAGACCAGCGTCAGCAGCGCGATCACGACCAGCGGCGGGATCACGCGCACGGCGAGCTCCCGCGCCATGCGCGCATAGCTCTCCGCGCGCGGCGGACGCTTTGGCGTCATCGCGACGACTGGCGCAATGGTCGCGGCAGGCGTCGCGGTCTCAACCTCAATCTTCGTGGCAGGCATGTTCATCGAAATCCCTCTCCGGCTTTCCGCAAGGACGATGCGGCCGCCCGAAGGCGGCCGCGAGGCTCCATCAGACTTCGACGCGCTTGATCGCGAGCGACTTCAGATAGGCAGCCGGATTTTCGGGATCGAACACCTTGCCGTCGAAGAAGGTCTCCTTGCCGCGCGAGGTCGAGGCCGGGATATCGGAGCTAGCCACGCCGAGCGTCTTCGCCGCATCCTTCCAGAGATCCTCGCGGTTGACCTTGGCGATCAGCGCCTTGGTGTCGAAGCCGGGCTCGTACTTGCCCCAGCGGATGTCCTCGGTGAGGAACCAGAGATCGTGGCTCTGGAACGGATAGGAGGCCTGGTCCTTCCAGAACCGCATCTGCTGCGGCGAGTTGTCGACGACGCGGCCGGTGCCGTAGTCGAACTTGCCCTTCATGCGGTCGGTGATGTCCTCGACCGGGCAGTTGATCCACTGGCGCTTGGCGCAGATCACCGCGGCTTCCTCGCGGTTCTCCGCCTTCTCGGCCCATTGCTGGGCTTCCATCACCGCCATCAGCAGCGCCTTCGCCGCCTTCGGATATTTGTCGACCCAGGCCGCGCGCATGCCGAACGACTTTTCGGGATGCTTGTCCCAGAGCTCGCCGGTGGTGATCGCGGTGTAGCCGATGTCCTGATGGATGAGCTGGAGATTCCAGGGCTCGCAGACGCAGAAGCAATCCATGGTGCCAACCTTCATGTTGGCGACCATCTGCGGCGGCGGCACCACGATGGTTTCGATGTCCTTGTCCGGATCGATGCCGCCAGCGGCGAGCCAGTAGCGGATCCACAGGTCATGCGTGCCGCCCGGGAAGGTCATTGCGGCCTTCACCGCCTTGCCGCCGGCCTTCTTCTTCTCGAGCGCCGCCTTGAAGGGCGCGGTGTCGATGCCGACCTTGAGGTCGGCATATTCCTTGGCGACCGAGATGCACTGACCGTTCAGGTTCAGCCGCGCCAGGATGTACATCGGCGTCGGCTGGTTGTTCTGCGTCACCTTGCCGGCCGAGATCAGATACGGCATCGGGGTGAGGATATGGGCGCCGTCGATGCCGTTGCCTTCGGAGCCGAGCACGAGATTGTCGCGCGTCGTGCCCCAGGACGCCTGCTTCTGCACCTCGACATCGGGCATGCCGTATTTGGCGAAGATGCCCTTCTCTTTCGCAACGAACAGCGGGGTCGCGTCGGTCAGAGCGATGAAGCCGAGCTTGGCGCCCTTGACCTCGGGGCCTGCATCCTGCGCGAAGGCGCCGGCGGGGAAATTCAGCTTGGCGGCGGCGAGAAGAGCGACGGTCGAGCCGGTGGCCTTCAACAATTGACGGCGGCTCAGGCCCGAAGGCTGGCGGGTGCGCTTGGTCATAGGCAGTGTCGTCCTTTGCATCGTTGCAGAATTGTTGGCGTCAGTGCGCGCGAGCAGCCCGTCCGTGGGATTGCGCCGGCTTTGGCGCATGCGGACGCATGGCGGGGGAGACCCCCGTCTGGTGGCGTCAGCAAATCGGATGAGAAGTCTCGCGGGACGGCTTCAATGGCGTCGACATGGAACTATTCAAGCTTCATGCCAAGCCCACGATGGCAAAAAGCCATTCTTGTTGAATGGGTTATAGGCTCTGCGCCAGCCTGCCGCAGGCGAGATCCGCTCGCCGAATTTGCGGCTTGCTCAATCTTTGTGCGGCGCACAAGTCTTGTGCAGTCGCTTATGCAAGAGGCCGGCGGGCGTCCAAAGGCGCGATCCAATGGCGCGCCATCGCACTGATATCACTCGGCTTTCAGAATTCTCGCGCTCGGCACGCAACTTGCTTCTATCTAGGTGTCAACGAAGACTGCGGCTTGCCGCATTGCTGCGGCCTCTGGCGGCCGCAAGAGGAAGCTCAACTTGCTTCGCGGCCCTTCTCGGCTCAGTCGTCGTGACGCGATTCCCAGGGCTTCCAAATCTCCCAACTCTCGTGCGCGGCAGGCCACCCGCACGGCCAATGACGTTCAGCCGCTCTCTTGCGAGAGCGTCGATCTCACTTACGAAGCAAAAGGAACCATTGATGTCGTATCTCGCGCCTTCGGAATTCGTCACCAAGATGGTGGATGCGGGTGAGTCCAAGATCTTCATGTCCACCCGGGATACGGTCATCCGCGCCTATATGGCTGGTGCCATTCTCGCCCTCGCCGCCTGGTTCGCCGTCACCATCAACGTCAACACCGGCCAGCCGCTGGTCGGCGCACTGTTGTTTCCGGTCGGCTTCGTCATGCTGTACCTGCTGGGCTTCGACCTCCTCACCGGCGTGTTCGTGCTCTCGCCGCTCGCCCTGATCGACAAGCGCCCCGGCGTCACGTTCGGTGGCGTGCTGCGCAACTGGGGCCTGGTCTTCCTGGGCAATTTCGGCGGCGCCTTCACGGTCGCGTTCATGATGGCCTTCGTCACCACCTTCGGCTTCACGCAGGACCCCGACAAGATCGGCACCGCCATCGGCAATATCGGCGAAGGCCGGACGCTGGGTTATGCCGCGCATGGCGCGGCCGGCATGGCGACGCTGTTCATGCGCGGCATGCTCTGCAACTGGATGGTCTCGACCGGCGTTGTCGGCGCCATGATCTCGACCTCGGTCCCCGGCAAGGTCATCGCGATGTGGATGCCGATCCTGGTGTTCTTCTACATGGTGTTCGAGCACTCGGTCGTGAACATGTTCCTGTTCCCGTCCGGCCTGATGCTGCACGCGAAGTTCTCGATCATGGACTATCTGATCTGGAACGAGATCCCGACCGTGCTCGGCAATCTCGTCGGCGGCCTCGCCTTTACCGGCATGACCCTTTACGCCACGCATGTCATGACCCTGCCGAAGCGCCAGCCTGGCAAGGTGACGCCGCCCCGCGTCGCGGCCTGATCGCAGGCACCTCAACAAGAGAGCCTCGCCCGGTTAGGGTAAGGCTCTCTTCGCCTTGGTGACGACGATGACGCGCGGACTCCTGATTTCGATCGGCCAGCACTCGGACAAGGGTCGCAAGCCCGTCAACCAGGATTTTCACGGTGTCCTGATTCCGGACGAGCCGCTGCTCAGTCTGAAGGGCATTTCAGCCGTCCTCGCCGACGGCATCTCCAGCAGCACGGTGAGCCAGATCGCCAGCGAGTCGGCGGTCAAGAGCTTCCTGATGGACTATTACTGCACGTCGGAATCCTGGACGGTGAAGACCTCCGCCCGCCGCGTGCTGGACGCGACCAATTCCTGGCTGCACGCGCAGACGCGCAAGAGCCAATATGCCTATGACCGCGACAAGGGCTATGTCTGCACGCTGAGCGCCATGGTCATCAAGGCGACCACCGCGCACATCTTCCATGTCGGCGACTGCCGCATCTACCGCCTCGCCGGCAAGGCGCTCGAGCAGCTGACCGACGATCACCGCATCATCGTCTCATCCGAGCAGACCTATCTTGGCCGCGCGCTCGGCATCAACCCGCAGCTCGAGATCGACTACCAGGCGCTGGAGATCGAGGCCGGCGACACCTTCCTGCTCGCGACCGACGGCGCCTATGAATTTGTCGACCCGCGCTTCGTCACGAGCGCCATCAACGAGCATGCAGGCGAGCTTGACGCCGCGGCGAAGGCGATCGTCGAGGAAGCCTACCGGCGCGGCAGCGACGACAACATCACCGTGCAGATCCTGCGCATCGACGCGGTGCCGCAGCGCGAGCCCTCGGGCATCTTCAACCAGACCTCGGAGCTGCCGCTTCCGCCATTGCCGGAGCCGCGCGCGATCTTCGACGGTTACAGGATTGTCAGGGAGATCCACGGCAGCAGCCGCAGCCACATCTATCTTGCCGTCGACACCGAGCCCGAGCAGCCGGTCGCGCTCAAGCTGCCGTCGATCGACCTGCGCGACAACGCCGCCTATCTGAAGCGCTTCCTGATGGAGGAGTGGATCGCACGCCGGATCGACAGCCCGCATGTGCTCAAACCGCTCTCACAATCGCGGCGACGCAGCTATCTCTACGTCGCGACCGAATTCGTCGAGGGGCAGACCCTCAAGCAGTGGATGACCGACAATCCGCGCCCCGATCTCGAAACCGTTCGCGGCCTGATCGAGCAGATCGCCGCGGGCCTGCGCGCCTTCCACCGCATGGAGATGCTGCATCAGGATCTCAGGCCAGACAACATCCTGATCGACAAGACCGGCACCGCGAAGATCATCGACTTCGGCTCGGTCAGGGTCGCCGGTGTCGCCGAGGCCGCGCCGCCAGACGAGACCGACGACATCCTGGGAACGGTCCAGTACACCGCGCCGGAGTATTTTCTCGGGCAAGGCGGCTCGCCGCGCTCCGACATGTTTTCGCTCGCCGTGATCTGCTACCAGATGCTGACGGGCAAGCTCCCCTACGGGACCCAGGTCGCCAGGATCCGGCGCAAGGCGGACGTGCGGCGGCTGAAATACCGCCCGGCCGATGACGACCGCAACGTGCCCGCCTGGGTCGACGGCGCGCTGCGCCGCGCGCTGCATCCCGATCCCTACAAGCGCCACGAGGACCTGTCCGAATTCGTCTTCGAGCTGCGCACGCCCAATCCGGCCTATCTCGACACGCGGATCACGCCGCTCCTGGAGCGCAGCCCGCTGATGTTCTGGAAGCTGACCTCGGCGGTGCTCGCCTGCGCGGTCATCGTGCTGCTCGCGCTGCTGCACGCGCGGTAGGGCCGCGGTCCACCGTGGCCGAGACGTCAGGGGTGTATCGTGCCGGCGCGCTGCGTCAGGCGGCGCGCTGGCTGCGTCGCGAGTTGAGATCCGGGCAAAGCACGAGCTTGCCCTCAAGACCGCCAGCCTCGAGGCGACGGTGAGCATCGGCGACCGCCTCGAAGGAGATTCGCTCGGCGATGCGCGGCCGGATGGCACCGGTTGCCAGAAGCCCGAACAGTTGCTCCAAGTCCTCCTTGAACCAGGTGGGATGTCGCGCCCGCATGGCATTGACCGAGTAAAAGCGAGCTCGCTTGCCGCCGGGCAACAGTCTCCACAGGTAGAGGCGCGCGATCTCCATCAAGATAGGAAGCATTCGACGCTGCGCCTGCACGCTCGCCGAAAAGCCGGTGGCACAGAGCAGGCCACCTGGCTTGAGCGCCGCGTATGAGCGGCGATAGCCGTCTTCGCCAACGCCGTCGACGATGACGTCGAACCCACCCGGCACAATCCACGTGAAGTCCTCATGCTGGTAGTCGATCGGCGTTGCCCCGAGGTCATGGACGAGCGCCATGTGCTCGCAGCGTACAGTGCCCCACAGCTCGAGACCGGCCAGCCGCCCGAGCACGAGCAACGCCTGGCCGACTGCGCCGGCGGCGCCGTGCACGAGCACACGTTGGCCTCGCTGGACCTTGGCCGCGCGGTGCAGAAGCTGGTGCGCGGTCGTCCAGCTCAAAATGAGCGCAGCCGCTTCAGCCGGGTCGACGTCCGCCGGCACGCGGGCCACGTTGTTCGCCCGAAGCGTGCGATAGTCGGCGTTTGACCCGACCACCGTCATGTCGGCCACGCGATCGCCAATCCGAAAATCGTGCACGCCTTCGCCGAGCTGATCAATTGTCCCCACCACGTCGTAACCCATCACGAACGGCGGCCGGAGGCCCATCGTTTGCGGATATAGATGGCGCCTGATCAACACCTCGGTGTAGTTGAGGCTCGACGCGAGGACGCGAACGCGCACCTCGCCCGAGCCAGCGGTCGGCAGGGGAGCGTCGATAACCTCCAGTCTCTCGGGATCACCGAAGCGGCTGACCTGAACAACTCGATTGCGCTGCTCGATCATGGCCATCTCCATGCAGTGCCGCCATTCAGCGCAAGGACGGTCAGAATGCCGCCGGGCCGGAGAAATGGAATTGATCCAGATCAAGCTTGCGGCTGCACTCTTTGGAATTCTCCTCTAGCCAAATGACCAACCCGGTTGTTTGGCGTCATCATTTGCTCATTGGAGGGGAAAATGCCTGCAGTCATAATGCAGTTCGTTTCGCATCCAAGACCCGGTAGTGATCTTGCGACCGTCTTGCAGCTGGCAAAGGAGGCCGCGTCACTTTGGAAGAAACACGGGGCCGATGTCAGCTATTGGTCGGTGATCGGCGGCGAGATCGGAAACTATGCCTTCGTCGCTCGCTTCGATAGTGTAGAAGCTTATGGGCGCACCTTAGCATCACTGGGTGCCGATCCGGCTTTTGTTGAATTTCAAGCCAAGCGGCTCAAGGCCGGGCAATCGGATTGGGTACGCTCCAACGTTGCCATCCAAGTCGATCTTTGACAGAGCGCCTTCTCTCTCAAATGCGAGACCGCCCTCGGGCGGTCTCTTGCTGCGCGGCCGATGTCGAGCGTTGGTCCAACGCGGATATCGCGTGAGATCGCCGCGGGCCTGCGCGCTTTCCGGAGCGCAGCCCGCTGATGTTCTGGAAGCTGACCTCGGCGGCGCTTGCCTGCGCGGTCATCGTGCTGCTGGCGCTGCTGCACGCCCGGTAGGGCTCAGACTGATCAAGCCGCTGACGTCAGCTTCCAGCTGGCTAGACGATGGGCAGCGACGACGAGCTGTCTTTTGCCCAGACGTTGAACGTCGCTTCCCATTCGGCTATTTCGCCGCCGCGCATGGTGAGGAGCTCAATTCCACGCCCCTGCATCTTGCGGCCGTCTCGCCCGTCATCCCATTCCCCCACCCAGGAGCACGCAATTACATTGCCCGATACCGCGCGCAGTCGTTTCTTCAGCCGGTAATTCTTCTGACGCGCAAAACGCGCGAGCAGAAACTTCTCGAGCGGCGGCCTGCCACGTGTTTCGGGAAAGTCCGCAAACCTGACCACGACATCCGCGGCAAAGGTCTTCATCACGCCGGCGATATCGCCCGCGCTCATCAGTTGCTGGGCACGATCGAGCACTGCCTCAGCGTCCTGGAGGGTAAGCTGGCTGTTTTGAGATTCTGTCGGCATAGGCGCTCCTCGTAGCCCGGCTGATGCGGCCGGATGGCAGCGCAATCCTAGCGGACTCGAACTGACAGATTCCGTCAGCAGCAGATCAGGCGAGTTCGGGCAATCCCTCGATTTCCCGCCATTCCTTCACGAGTGCGTGGCGGCGTCTCGGATAGGCCTCTCCGGTCTCGATGAACGCCACGATCCGGTCGGTACGGAATTGCCGATAGCCCTCGCGCAGTTCGCACCACGCCGCAAGCAGTCGCACCGTCGCGCAAAAGGTAAGAAGGATCGGCCATATCCTGCGTTCGGTCAGCACGCCCACTTCGTCGCGGTAATGGATCCACAGCTTGCGCTCCAGCCGGATGGCGTCCCGAACGAGTGCCATGTCGACGCTCTCGGCTCCGATCCATTTGACGGGACCTGCAACAACGCCGGAGGCGTTGGCCTCATTGCTTCTCTCCGCAGGCAAGACCGCTGTGATCTTCGCCAATGCGTTGCGCGCGGCCTTCGTAAGCGCAGCGTCCGCGCTCCGCTCCACCATCTGCGAGCCGAGCGCCAGCGCCTCGATTTCGTCGCGCGAGAACATCAGCGGCGGCACCGTGAAGCCGGGTCGAAGCACGTACCCGACGCCGGCCTCGCCCTCGATTGGCGCGCCTCTGGCGGTCAGCGTCTGTATGTCGCGATAGATAGTTCGCAGCGAGACGCCGAACTCATCGGCGAGTTGCGCTCCCGCAACCGGACGTCGCCGGGTTCGAAGGAACTGGATGAGTTCGAGGAGCCTCTCGGACCGGGACATTTTGGACAATCCTCCAAGGCGGCCAAATCACGCCGGCACGCCAATAGCGCAGATCGCGCGCCTCGGGAGCGCTGAGCCCTCACGCCGGCTCCGCCGCCTTCACCCCGAGGGGCTTCGGCGCCATGCCGCCGCCGGGCTTGAGATGGAATTCGTAGCTCATCAGGTGCCACCGCCCGTTCGCCTTGGTACCGTCGGGCATCTCAGGCTCGTTGCGCGGCTCGACCTTGGCGACGAGGTCGTCCTTGACGCCGAACACCACGTCGGAATCGAGATATTTGTCGCCGTCCATGAAGACGTGGGTGATCAGCGGTTCATAGCCCTTGGCGTTGACCAGGAAGTGCACATGGGCGGGACGCATCGGATGGCGCTTGGTCTGCATGATCATCTCGCCGACCGGGCCATCGGTCGGGATCGGGTAGCTGCACGGCAAGATGGTGCGGAAGAAGAAGCGGCCGTCGCCATCGGTGATGAAGCGCGCCCGTGCGGAGGCGCCGACCTCGTCGTAATTCGCCTTCTGTGAATCGTAGAAGCCGTCGTCATCGGCATGCCAGACGTCGACGGGGACGCCCGCGAGCGGCTGGCCCTTCAGATCCGTGACGCGGCTCTGCACGAACATCCGCTCGCCGGTCTGGTTGTTCGGCGAGATATCGGTGCCGTGCGCAGTCACCTTGTGCTCGCCGACATAGAACGGGCCGAGCACAGTGGTCTGGGTGGCGCCGTCGCGATCCCTGTGGTTGACCGCATCGACCAGCATGGAGACGCCGAGCACGTCGGACAGCAGGATGAACTCCTGGCGGGTGTCGGTGCATTTCTGCCCCGTCCGGGTCAGGAAATCGATGGCGTATTCCCATTCCTCGAAGGTGAGACCGGTCTTGCTCACGTAATCGTGCAGCGACTTCACCAATTCCTGGAGCAGGAATTTCGCCCGCGGATTCGGTGTGCTGTCGAAGCTCTTGACGACGGCTTCAGTGAGTTCGGTCTCGTTGAACTGGGTCATAAGCGTTTGCCCTCGCGTTTTTCTCGTTGGCCCGGGTGGGCTCGTTGGAGGCGTTCCAGGGCGGAGCCTACACCAATCGGCGGGGCCGCGTTAAGCGCAACCGGCTTGGAATGGGGGCGCCATTTGGCTATCAACATCCGACAAAACTGCCCGGAGGAACTTGATGCTCGCGCCCACCCCCGCCTCGCCCGAATCCGTCGGCATGTCCAAGGCCGCGCTCGACCGCGTCGATGCGCATCTGAAGCGCCGCTACATCGATGCCGGCCGCTTCCCTGGCACGCATCTGTTGGTCTACCGCCGCGGCAAGGTCGCGCACTCCTCGGTTCAGGGCTTTGCCGATCTCGAGCGCAAGCTGCCGGTCAAGGACGACACCATCTACCGCATCTATTCCATGACCAAGCCTCTCACCAGCATCGCGTTCATGATGCTGGTCGAGGAAGGCCTCGTCGCGATCGACGAGCCCGTCGCAAAGTACATTCCTGAATGGAAGGATCTCGGCGTGTTCGTCGCCGGCACCGCGCCGGCGTTCCTGACCCGGCCGCCGTCCCGGCCGATGCTGATCGTCGACCTGTTGCGCCACACCGCCGGCCTCACCTACGGCTTCCAGCAGCGCTCCAATGTCGATGCAGCCTATCGCAGCGAGAAGATCGGCGAGGTCGAGAAATCAGGCACGCTCCAGACCATGATCGAGGGCCTCGCAAAAATCCCGCTGGAGTTCTCCCCGGGCGAGTCCTGGAACTACTCGGTCGCAACCGACGTGATCGGCTACCTCATCGGCAAGATCTCAGGCGTTTCGTTCGAGCAGTTCCTGAAGCAACGCATCCTCGATCCGCTCGGGATGACCGACACCGATTTCCACGTGCCGGCCTCGAAGGCGCATCGCTTTGCGGCCTGCTACTCGGCCGATCCCGCCGGCGGCATGACCTTCCATGCCGGTCAGCGCCGCGAAGGCCTGACGCTCCAGGACGACCCGGCGACGAGCTCGTTCCTCACCCCGCCCTCCTTCATCTCCGGCGGCGGCGGACTGTGCTCGACGGTTGCCGACTATCTCACCTTCTGCCGCGCGCTCCTCAATGGCGGCGAGCTCGGCGGTGTCAGGCTGATCGGGCCGAAGACGCTGGCGCTGATGACGACCAACCACATTCCGGGCGGCCGCGCGCTGCCGGAGGTCTCACGCTCGCTGTTCTCGGAGGCCACCTACAACGGCATCGGCTTCGGCCTCGGCTTTGCCGTCACCATGCGCCCGGCCGAGACGCTGATCGCCGGCAGCCCGGGCGAGTACAATTGGGGCGGCGCGGCCACCACCTCGTTCTGGATCGACCCGGCCGAGGAACTGATCACCATCTTCATGACGCAGGTGCTGCCGTCCAGCGCCTATCCGCTCCGGCGCGAGCTGCGCAGCATGGTCTATGCCGCGATCACCGAGAGCAATCTGTAGACCAGTGGAATCGATCCCGCGGCCGACGGACGTGGGATCGCACGATCAGAGCTCATTTGAGCATCTCCGGCACGATCAGGCGTGGCAGGAACAGCGACACGCTCGGCCAGACGATGACTGCCGCCAGCACGAGCAGCATCGGAACCAGCATGATCACCGTGTCCTTCAACGCATAGCGCAGCCTCACGCCTGCGACCGAACAGGCGATCATGAGACATAAGCCGTAAGGAGGCGTCACCAGTCCGAAGGCCAGCGACACGATCGAAATGATCGCGAACTGGACCGGATGAAGGTCGACGGCCTTGGCCAGCGGCTCCAGCACGGTGCCGACGATGATGATGGCCGGAATGGCGTCGAGGAAGCAGCCCACCACCAGAAAGCAGAAGGAGATGAAGAAGCCGGCGGTGACAGCGTCCATGCCCCATGTCGAGACGTTGGCCAGCAGCTCCTGCGGGATCCTGTAGTAGGCGAGCAGCCAGCCAAACGCGCTTGCGGTGCCGACGCAAAACAGCGCGACACCGGCTAGGCGCCCGGTGTCGAGCAGGGCCTTGTACAATTCGCGCGGCCCCGTCTCGCGGTAGAAGAACGCCGAGAGCGCTATGGAATAAAGCACCGCGACACAAGCGGACTCGGTCGCGGTGAACCACCCGAGCAGAATGCCGCCGACGATGATGAACGGCGTCATCATGGCCGGTATCGACTGCCAAATGGCGCATCGCATCTCGACCCAGGTCGCCTTCGGATAGGTCGGGTAGCCGCGGCGCACCGCATAGATGTGCACCGTGGCCATCTGCGCGCCTGCGATCAGCAGACCCGGCACGATGCCGGCCAGATACATCGCCGCAATCGAGGTCGAGATCAGCCCGCCCCACACGATCATGAGGATCGACGGCGGGATGATGACCGCCAGAACCGCCGACACCGCCGTGATGGCGATGGAAAACGAAAGGTCGTAGCCTTCCTTGGTCTGCGCATCGATGAAGATTTTTGACTGGCTCGCCGCGTCAGCCGTCGACGAACCCGAAATGCCGGCAAAGAAGACCGACAGCACGACGTTGATCTGCGCCAGGGACCCCGGCCAATGCCCGACCATCGAGCGCGACAACGCCACCAGGCGGTCGGTGATGCCGCCGATGCTCATCAGGTTCGCCGTCAACAGGAAGAAAGGCACCGCCAGCAGGATGAATGAATTGTAGGCATTGAAGGTCTCCTGCGCGAGCGTCATCAAAGACAGACGCGGCTCGACCAGCAGGATCGGCACGCAGGCAAGCCCGAGCGCGAAGGCGACCGGCACGCGCACGATGAGCAAGCCGATGAAGACGCCGAACAGCACCACCGCAGCCTGTCCGGCTGAGAGTACATTGCCGCTCATCGCGGTGCCCCGACCAGAACGCGCATTTCATCGACGATCTGTTCGCCCGCAAAGACGATCCACGTCGCGCCGGTCAGGGGCCAGGCGACGTGAATTAGCCAAAGCGGCAGATCGGCCAGCTCCGAAGTCCTGTTCCAGGCAAAGCGGGTGAACTCGAGACCGGCCGACACGAAAACCAGCGCCAGCGCCAGCACCCCGAGCCGCGCGAGGATCCGCACCGCAGCCTCCGACCGCCGTGCCAGATCGGGCCACACGTCGACCTCGAAATGTTGCGCTTCCCGCACACCGACCATGGCGCCGATCATGATCGTCCAGACGAACAGGAACCGCGCCATCTCCTCGGTCCAGATATAGGAAGGAATGAAGGGCGTGTAGCGCGAGATGATCTGCAGCGTCACGGGGACGACGAGAATGCCGACGCAGGCCGCAAGCAGGATTTCCAGCAGTTTCGCATATGCCGCCGTGACGCGACGCCACAGCGACGGTGGGGACGGGACGGGCATGTCGGACATCGGGACTCCGTGCGGCAACTCATGCGCCACGGCCGGGCAAGAAGCGGGGCTTGCCCGGACATGCGTCGGCGGATGCGACGCGCTCAGGCGACGTTGATCTTCTCGAAGATGCCCTCTGCGCCAATCTCCTTGGCGTAGATGGCCATCACGGGGTCGGCGAGTTTCTTCATGGCGTCCCGCTCCTCGAAGGGAACGCGCTTGAGCTTGCCGGCCTTCTCGAGCGTGTCGAGCTTGATGACCTCTTCGCTCGATTCCAGCTGACGGCCGTAGTCGCCGGCTTCCTTGCCGGCCTTCATGATCGCGTCCTGCAAGTCCTTCGGCAACGTCTTCAGCGTCTTCACCGAGAAGCAGATCGGCCGGATCGAAACGGCATGCTGAGTGAGGCTGAGATGCGGGGCCACTTCGTAGAACTTCATCGCCTCGACGCCGGCCGCCTCGTTTTCGCCGGCCGATATCACGCCGTTCTGGATCGCATTGTAGATTTCGTTATAGGCGATCACCGTCGGGCTCATGCCGACGGCCGCAAAGGTCTTCGACCAGATCGGCGCGCCCTGCACGCGAACCTTGAGGCCCTTGAGGTCGGCGAGATTCTTGAGCGGCTTGTTGGCGAAGATATTGCGGATGCCGCCGCCGGAATAACCGATCAGAACCACCTCGGCTTTCGCCGCGACCTCGTCGGCGATCGGCGCCAGGATACTGGCTTCGACGACCTTGTTCATGTGCTCGATGCCCTTGAACACGAAGGGCGCATCGATGAACGGAGCCGCCTTGGCGAAGGTCGACATGTGGGCCGGCGAGACGATGCCGTAATCGACCGCCTTGCCCTGCGACATGTACTCGAAATACTGCTTCTCGAGACCGAGCGAGGAGTTCTTGTGTAGGGTGAAATTGACGGGCTTGCCGTAATATTTCTTCACCAGCTCCTCGAACCGGATCAGTGCCCGGTTGAAGGCATGGTCGTCGTTGAACTGGACCGCGCCGTTCAGCGTGATCGGTGCCTGCGCCCTGAGGATCGACGGCATGCCGATCGTGGCCGCCGCAGTGGTTGCACCGATACCAGCGAGGAATGATCGTCGCTTCATCGTCTCCCCTCCCTTTGATGCTCCGGCCCTGTTGCCGGGCCGTGCGCGCAGCCGGTATGCGGCTTGCGAGAGGAAGCGTATGAAAAACCCCGGCGGGACGAAAGTCATTTCGCACGCGCCGGAGGTACTCTTCGTCGCAGGACTGCTCCTGGACGACCTGTTGCACTGCAACTCGCGCTGCTGCCGGCGCGCAGCGGGTCGCATGGGCAACCTCCCCGCTCGCGCGGGATACCGGAAGACGTGCGGACCAGTGCGCTGCACGCAAGTGACCCGCGCGTCTTCCGCGACAGGCCCCTAGTGCATGTGGCCAATCAGATAAATGCCGCCACCGATCACCAGCACAGCCGGCACGGCCCACAAGATCAGAACTGGCATGTGTCATCCTCCTCAGTTCGACGTGCAGACCTTGACGGTCTTCATGCCGCTTTCGGCTTCGGTGCGCGACTTGTAGATCGTGCCCGAGGGGCTGACGACGGTCATGGACGAGTCCATCGGCTTCTTGTCGACGATGGTGCACTTCTTGGTCTTGACGTCCTGCACGACATAGAACTCGTCGGCAGCGAACGCCGGCAGGGACATTGCAGCAACCATCAGTGCCGCAGTTGCGATTTTCAGCTTCATCTTTCTCTCCTCCTCCAGTTCCGGGCATTCGGCCCGGTCGAGTCACAAACGGGAAAAAGCGGTAGTTTGTTCCTGGAGGCGGGAACGCCATGCACGGTGGGATGTTGTTGCGGCGCTTATTCCCATGAGGAGGAGAAGATGAAGAAGCTGTTCCTGCTATCCGCGGCAGTGGTGATGATCTCGACCGGCGCGTTCGCGCAATCCACCGTGGTGACCACCACCGGAACCGGCCATGCGGCCGCCGTGCAGATCGAGCCGCAATATCGCACCAAGATCAAATCCTACGTCACCGAGCATCGCATCCGCCCGGTGACGACGAAGGAAAAGATCATCGTCGGCGCGACAGTTCCGAGCGAGGTCGAGCTCGAAGCCGTTCCGGCGGACTGGGGTCCGTCGCTGACGAAATATCGCTACGTCTATTCTGGCGATCGCGTGATGCTGGTCGATCCCG
This sequence comes from Bradyrhizobium genosp. SA-4 str. CB756, assembly GCF_000473125.1. Taxonomy (NCBI): domain Bacteria; kingdom Pseudomonadati; phylum Pseudomonadota; class Alphaproteobacteria; order Hyphomicrobiales; family Nitrobacteraceae; genus Bradyrhizobium; species Bradyrhizobium genosp. SA-4. Next base: position 5,103,395 of record NZ_KI421499.1, read on the forward strand.
GCTCGCGCACCGTCGTTCAGGAAATCGATTAAGGCGTAACGGACGGGTGGCGGCCCCAACGGCAGCCGCCCTTTCCGGAGTTCAGCGCATGAGATCGCATCGAGAAGCCCGGATCGCCGGGCTCAGCCTGGCGGCTGTTTACGCCATGTGTCTACTATTGACCGCAATCAGCATGACCTGAAGCGCAGGGCGTCCCGCAACTGCGCTGCAATATCGCTCTCCAAGACCGCTCGCCGCATGCGAAAATCGTGGCGCCGCGCAAAGCCCGCCCGTATGGTCCTGTTCAAAATCATAATCCGGCGCCGTTGCGCCGGAACCGGGACGCCCGCGTTTTGTCAAAGCTCACCCTGCCGGTCCGGCTTGCCCTTCTGGTCACGGGAACGATGTTGCCGCTGATCGTCTTCGCGGTCGGCCTTGCCTATTCCAACTACCGCCAGGACCGCAGTGACGCGACGCAGCGCGTCGTGGAGACGGTGCGAAGCATGCGCCTCGTGCTCGATTCCGAGGTGCAGCGGATGACCGGCGGCTTGCAGGTGCTCGCGCTGACGAACGCGCTGCGCGACGACGATTTCCCGAACTTCCGCCGCATCGCGCTCGGTTTCCTCGATCAGTACGGCAAGGGTGGCCTGCTGCTGATCTCCGACCGCAAGGGCCGCGTGCTGTTCTCCTCGGCGACGGAGGACACCGCAAGCCTGCCGCGGCGCAGCCATCTGGAGACCGTCGAGAAGGTGTTTGCGACCAAGGCGCCGCAATATTCCGACCTGTTCACCGGCGCGATCAACGGGCGACAGGTGTTGACCGTCGAGGTACCGGTCTTCCGCGACGGCGAGGTAATCTACGATCTCTGCTTCTCTCCGCCGGTCAGCATCTTCCAGGAGCTGGTCGAGAAGCAGCGGCCCGACCAGCAGTGGACGGTATCACTGCTCGACACCACCGGCACGGTGTTCGCCCGCGTGCCCAATCCCGGTGAGACCTTCGGCAAGCGCGCCTCGCCCTCGCTGTTTGCGGAAATGTTTCGCACGCCCGAGGCGAGCCTCTCCTCGATCTCGCTCGACGGCGTTGCGCTCGCGTCCGCCTACACGCGATCGCGACTGACCGGATGGACGATCGCCGCGGGCGTGCCGGAAAGCTCGTTGATCGCGCCGCTGTGGCGCAATATTGCGATCTCCAGCCTGATCGGCGGCGTGCTGCTATTGATCGGCCTCACCTTCGCGGTGCGGATGGCGACCACGATCGCGCGCGGCGAGATGCTGCACAATCTGCTGATCGAGGAGCTCAATCATCGCGTCAAGAACACGCTGGCCTTGATGCAGGCGATCGCGGTGCAGACCTTCCGCAGCGCCAGCCGCGACGAGCGGACCAAGTTCGAGGGACGGCTCGGCGCGCTCGCCGAGGCGCACAATCTGCTCAGCCAGGAGAAATGGGCGGGCTCGGAGCTGCGCGAGGTGATCGCCCGCGCGCTCCAGCCGTTCCTGCTCAGCAATCCCGACCGCATCCGCATGGCCGGACCCGCGGTGCCGCTGTCGCCGCGGCTTGCCGTGGTGCTGTCGATGATCGTGCACGAGATCGCCACCAACGCCGCGAAATACGGCGCGCTGTCGAACGAGACCGGCCGGGTGACGCTGGACTGGGAGGTCATCGCCGATACACCGAAGCCGCGGCTACGGCTGATCTGGACCGAGATCGGCGGGCCGCCGGTGACGGAGCCGGTGCGGCGCGGCTTCGGCTCGCGCCTGATCGAGCGCAGCGCCCGCGACCAGCTCGGCGGCGAGGCCACCGTCGACTTCCTGCCGCGCGGCGTGGTCTGCACGATCACCTGCGCGCTGGACGAGACGCGGTGAACGAGGAGGATCGGCGATGAAGATCACGAAAGTTCGGGCACACATCCTCGAAGCAAAACTCTCGCAGCCCTTCGCCTATTCGCGCGCCTGGTACGACACGCGTACCGCAATGCTGGTGGAGATCGAGACCGACGCGGGCCTGACCGGCTGGGGCGAGTGCTACGGCCCTGCGCGGATGACGGCGGCGGTGGTTCAGAACATCGCGCCGTGGCTGATCGGCGAGGATCCGCTGCGCACCGACGTGCTGTGGCAGATGGTCTACGCGCGCCTGCGCGACCACGGCCAGAAAGGCGTCGTGATCCAGGGACTGAGCGGCATCGACATCGCGCTGTGGGACATCAAGGGCAGGCATTTTGGCGTGCCCGCCTACGTGCTTCTCGGCGGCGCGGCGCGCAAGGAGGTGCAGGCCTACGCGACCGGGCTCTATCGGCGCAAAGCGGGCGACCCGCTGAAATATCTCCCGGAGGAAGCCGCCGGTTATGCCGCCGAAGGTTTTCGCGCCGTGAAGCTCAAGGTCGGCTTCGGCATCGCCGAGGACGCCGCGGTGACGCGCGCCGTGCGGGAAGCGATCGGTGGCGACGTCGCGCTGATGGTCGACGCGAACCACGCCTATGACGCGGTTGCTGCGATCCGGCTCGGCCGCATGATCGAGCCCTGCGACATCGGGTGGTTCGAGGAGCCGGTGCCGCCGGAGGACGTCGCGGGCTACCGCGCGGTGAGATCCGCGCTCTCCATTCCCGTCGCCGGCGGCGAGTGCGAATTCACGCGCTTCGGCTTCCGCGACCTGTTTGCCTCGCATGCGCTCGACATCGCCCAGCCCGACACCTGCGCGGCCGGTGGCCTCACCGAATGCAAGAAGATCGCCGACATGAGCGAGGCGTTCGGCATCCGCTACAATCCGCATGTCTGGGGCACCGGCATCGCGATCGCGGCCTCGCTCCAGCTCCTCGCCGTGCTGCCCTCGCACACGCCGACGTCACTGACGCCGCTCGAGCCGCTGCTCGAATTCGACCGCACGGAACATCCGATCCGGCAGGCGATCTTGAAGACGCCGATCGAGCACGCGAACGGGGTCGTGCGCGTGCCGGATGCGCCAGGACTAGGCATCGAGGTCGACCGCGAGGCGCTCGCGCGCTTTACAGTCGGCGCTTAGGCGTAGCGTGGGATCAGGTCAGCTCGGGAGCCCCTTTGGAGCCGGGCTTGATGGCGGCCTGCACGGCATAGGCACCCGGCCCAAAAGAGGCAATGAGCGCAAGAGCGCCAAGCAGACCGAGATTCTTCAGGAAGTTGATGGTCTGCATGACGACCTGCGCCTCCGGCGCAGCCCAGAAATTGTGGAACATCAGCGTCGCCGCGATCGTGAACAGGAACAACACGAGCGCCGCCTGGCGCGCGAACAGGCCGAGCAGCAGGGCCGTCCCGCATCCAAGCTCGACCGCAACGGCGCCGGCGGCGAGGAGCATCCCGAATCCGTCCGCGCCTCCGGGCAGACGGCCGGCCGTCACGGCGAATGCCATCACCTTCCCGATGCCGCTGTAGAGAAATAGCGGCGCGATCGCGACACGCGCGAACAGAAGCACGAAGGCATCGTGCAAGCCCGTGGTCTCGGCGGAACGAGCGGATGTCGGCATTTCGGATCTCCTCTGATTAAGCCTAGTCAGTCAAAGTGTCGTTCTGGTCCCAAGCCCGATCGGCGCGCCCGCATCATTCCGCGGGCGCCGCGTCAGCGCTCGGGAGACGCCTTGCAGCGACAGCGCCAAGCGATCCGATCGCCAGCGCGCCGACGATGGACGCCCCGCCGATCGCCCAGAACACCGCGTCGGGGCCGCCGGTGATCTGCTGCAAGAGGCCGATGACATAGGGCCCGAGGATCGCGCCGACCCGGCCGATGCCCAGCTCCATCCCGACACCGCTGGCGCGGAAGCAGGTCTCGTACGAGCCGGCGGTGAAGTTGTTGAGGACGTGCTGCGCGCCGATGATGCAGAAGCCCGCAACGGCCACGATGGCCAGATTGACGCCGTGACCGCTGACGAAGACGAGCGCCAGCACGGCAATGCCGCCGGTGAGCCACCAGGTCGCGAGATAGCGCGGCGTCAGCGAAAAGTTGCGATCGGCCAGCATCGCGAGCGTGAGGCCGCCGATGAACGACATCGCCTGCATCAGCGCGCCGAAGCCGAACGAGGCCGCAAAGGTCTCCCCGCGCTTGAGCATGACCGTCGGAATCCACCCCGTGAGGCCGAAGATGGCAAACAGGCTGAGGAACGCCGTGACCCAGATCGTCAGCGAGACGCGGCGATAGCGCGGGCTCAGCAGCGCTCCGATCGTGCTCTGTGGCGGCTTGCTCTCGGCCGACGTGAACGTCGCGGTCCGGTAGACCGGCGCCCGCTCAGGCCGCAGCCGCGCGAGCAGCGCACGCAGCTCCGGGATCCGCGACCGGCTCGCCAGAAAGCGCGGGCTTTCGGGGAGAAGCGCATGCGCCACGAAGGTCAGCGGGATCGACAGCGCGCCGATGTAATAGAGGATCTGCCAGCCATAGTGCGGCGTCAGGAACACCCCGACGAGACCGGCGGCAACACCTCCAAGCGACCAGCCGAGCGTCACACCCCAGAGCGAGAACGTGTTGCTGACGCGCTTCGGCGCGAGCTCGTTGATGAAGGTCGTCCCCAGCGGGAGCAGCACGCCGAGGCCGAGCCCGGTGACGAAGCGAAGCGCGCAATAGCTCCAGAAATCGCTTGCGAGCACGGCCGTGAGCAACGTGAAGACGTTGACGATCCACAAGCCCGCGAGCAGCGTGCCGCGCCGGCCGAAGCGATCCGCCACGCTGCCGTGGCCGATCGCGCCGAACAGGAAGCCGACCAGGCCCGAGCTCACCAGAAATCCCGCCTGGCTCGGTGCAAGGCCCCAAGGCTGGGCCACATAGTGGATGACATAGGCCGGATTGAAGGTGTCATAGCCGTCGAACAGGGTGATGAGCGTGATCAGGATGCCGAGCAGCTTGTGGAACGGCCCGATCGGAGCGCCGGACAGTTCCTCATGCACGTCGATTTCGGACGAGATGCTCACGGGATTCCTCCATGGAAATTGATGATCTGTTCTGCTCTGCGGCAGATTGGATTGATGGCTCGCCGAGCCCGAACAGGGCGCGTGCGTTGTCGCGGCCGATCTTGATGCGGTCGCCTTCGGAGATCGCAGCCGTGTCGAACCAGTCGGCGGCGTGGTCGATGTTCTCGAACGGCCAGTCGGCGGAGAAGAGGATGCGGTCGGCGCCGATCTCGAGCATGGCGTCGATCAGCGTCTGGGTGCGGAAATTGCCTGACGTCGTGATGTAGAAGTTTTCCCGGAAGTACTCGGCGATCTTTCGCTTCGCCGGATAGGCATTCTGGGTCCGCATCCACTTGTTGTGATTGTCGACACGCCACATCGAATAGGGCAGCCCCTCCCCCATGTGACCGATGATGATCTGGAGCCGCGGATGGGCGTCGAACAGGCCCGAGCCCATCAGGCGCAAGGCATGCACCGCGGTTTCCTGTCCGAACGCCCAGGTCGGCCCCAGCAGCCAGCGATGACCCTCGTAGATCGCCGCGTCCTTCGCGAGCGGATTGCGCGGATGCAGATAGAAGGGGACGCCGAGGCGCTCGACCTCCGACCAGAACGGCCAGAACTCCTTGCGATCGTAATAGATGGCGTGATCGGTGCCGGCGATCTCACTGAAGCCATTGACGAGCGCGCCACGAAAGCCGAGCGCGCTGACGCAGCGATCGAGCTCGTGCGCGGCCGCGTCGGGATCCTGCATCGGCAACGCCGCGAGGCCCTGGAAACGGTCGGGGCGCCTTGCGACCTGCTCGGCGAGAAAGTCGTTGGCGCGGCGCGACAGATCGATCGCGCGCTCGCGGTCCGCAATGGCCTGCACCGCCGGCGCGTTCAGCGACAGCAGCATCATCTCGATGCCGTGGGCGTCCATCTCGGCAAGCCGGCGTTCGTGAATGTCGAGCAGCCGCGCCTTGAGCTCGCGCCAGTCGTCGGCCGGAGCGAAGCCGGCGCTGTCCTGGACGGTGTCGTCCATCGCGAAATGCTCCTCGAGCGCAATCTTGCCCTGCATGGCGTCGTTCCTTCGGCTTTGCTTTCGGCGTTGACAAAGCAAAGCACCGGGCGCAAATACTTGTCAATGAGAAAGTTGCATTTGCAAATGATTGATATGCAAATATTGCCCATGCGAAGGTCGGCGCTTATTCCGGGCGGAGCTCTCCTGCCAGGACACAAGCCCGGACCTAAACTCATGTATCGATTTTCGAATTCGCTTCCCTATCTGCTCGCCCGCCTCGGCGTGCGCATGGGCGACTTGTTCACGCGCGTGATCCGTCACGAGAAGTTGACGCTGCCGATGTATCGCGTGCTGGCCGCGCTCTCGGAGCAAGGCCATCCGCTCCGCCTCGGAGAGATCGCCGAGCTGACGTCGGCCGAGGTCTCCACCCTGTCGCGCATCGTTGCCGAGATGAGTCGCGCGGGCCTGCTGACGCGCGACCGGCCCGAGAACGACCAGCGCAGCCTCCAGGTCGCCCTGACGTCCAAGGGCGCGGAGCTCGCGGGACGGCTGATGCCGCTCGCCGCCTATTATGAAGAGGTCGTCACCGGCAGCATGTCCGCGAAAGAAGCGGCCGAGCTCAAGCGCGTGCTGGTCGAGCTCTACCACAACATCGATCGGCTCGAGCAGGAAGTCGAGGCCGGCCTGATCACCGTCGCGCCGCCGGTCCGGTCAAAGGACGTCCGCGACGAACGAGCCGAGATACGCGCCAAGGCGAGCCCGCCGCGCGGAAAGACATCAAGAAAATAGCGAGACAGGAGAGGACATGCGACAGGATCCCATCATCATTGCCGGCGGCGGCATCGGCGGACTTGCAGCCGCAATCGCACTGGCGCGGAAGGGCTTCCCTGTCACGGTCCTCGAGCGCGCATCGCGCTACCAGGAGATCGGCGCCGGCATCCAGCTTGGACCCAACGCATTCCACGCGTTCGATCGCCTGGGGCTCGGCGATGCCGCGCGCGCCATCGCCGTCTTCATCGACCAGCTCCGGCTGATGGATGCGATCTCCGCGGAAGAGATCACCAGCATCGATCTGACCAGCTATTTCCGCCGGCGCTTCGGCAACCCCTATGCGGTGGTCCATCGCGGCGATCTGCACGGCATCTTCGTCCGCGCCTGCGAAGCGCATCCCAACGTCAGCTTGAGAATCGACTGCGACATTGTCGGCTACGAACAGAACGGCGCGCGGGCCACGGCGCTGTTGAAATCCGGCGAGCGCATCACGGGGTGCCTGCTGATCGGCGCGGACGGACTCAGATCCCGCATTCGCCAGCAGATGGTCGGCGACGGCGCACCGCGGATCGCCGGCCATACCACCTATCGCTCGGTGATCCCGACCGAGCAGATGCCGGAGGATCTGCGCTGGAATGCGGCGACGCTGTGGGCCGGTGCCAAATGCCATCTCGTGCATTACCCCCTGTCGGGCTGGAAGGTGTTCAATCTCGCGATCACCTGTCACAACGATCCCGCAGAAGCTTTCGCCGCAAGGCCGGTGACCCACGAGGAGGTCCTCGAGGGTTTTCGCGACGTGCATCCGCGCGCCAAGGCGATCATTCATCACGGCCGCGACTGGAAGGCGTGGGTGACCTGCGACCGCGATCCGACCGATCGTTGGATCGACGGCCGCGTCGTCCTGCTCGGCGACGCGGCGCATCCGATGCTGCAATATTTTGCGCAAGGCGCCTGCATGGCGCTGGAGGATGCGGTGTGCCTCGCCGAACGGCTCGCGGAGACCGAAGGCGACATCGCCCACGCGCTGGAGCGATACAGAAATGCCCGGATGCTGCGCACCGCGCGCGTCCAGCTTGGCGCGCGCGAGCTCGGCGACCACGTCTATCATCCCTCAGGCGTCCATGCGCTGCTGCGCAATCAGCTCATGCGCGAGACCAGCCTGGAGCGCTTCTGCGAAAACCTCGCCTGGCTCTACCAGGACCCGTTCTCCGAACGACCGGCGGCCGCCTGATTGGTGCTACCCGATCGTCTGGAGCGCCGGGAACGTCTCCAGCAGCCAGATGCTCACATTCGAGACCGCACCGGTGAGGAAGCCGATGCCGGTGATCACCATCAGCACGCCCATGGCGCGCTCGACATTGACGAGCTGGCCCTTCATGCGCGCGAACAATTTCGAGAACTGCTCGATCATCAGCGCAGCGATCAGGAACGGAATGCCGAGGCCCGCGGAATAGACCGCGAGCAGGCCTGCGCCCTTGGTCACGGTCGCTTCCGCCGCGGCGATCGAGAGGATCGCGGCGAGGATCGGACCGATGCAGGGCGTCCAGCCGAAGGCAAAGGCCAGGCCCATGACATAGGCGCCCCAGAGGCCGACGGGTTTTGGCGCCGTCAGGCGTCCCTCGCGCATCAGCAGGCCGATGCGCGTCAGCCCCAGGAAGTGCAGGCCCATGACGATGATCACGACGCCAGCGAGGATCGACAGCTCGGCCGACCAGGCGCGGATCAGGGAGCCGATCAGCGAGGCGCTGGCGCCGAGCGCCACGAACACGGTGGAGAAGCCGAGCACGAACAGCAGCGCCGCCATCATGATCGCGCGCTTGGAGGTCGAGGCCGGTTCCTCGCTCTCGACATGCTCGATCGTGGCGCCCGTCAGATAGATCAGATAGGGCGGAACCAGGGGCAAGACGCAAGGGGAGAGGAAGCTGACGAGGCCGGCAATCAGCGCCGCCGGGATCGAAACATTTTGCATGATGCAGTCGGAGCCATCTCAGGCTCTTGGGCCGCGCGCGGGGGATGCGCGCGCACCGGAGCCGAACGGCTCTGGTGTAGCCGATGCGGCACAATGCGCAACAGAGGCGCGATCAAACCAGGGCTCCTCCCGATGCCGTCTGCGATCACAGATACGGCATCGGGATGCGCACAAACCTCGCCAAAAAGCGAGCTTCGGCGGCGCGGCTACTTCACCACGCGGAGCAGCGGACGCCGGGGCTGGTCCTGCGTCTGCTTGGAAGGGGGCGGCGGTTCGCTTCCAGCGTTCCGCAGCATTTCGTCGCACAGCGCCTTGAGATCGGCACTGTCAATTCCTTTGAGCTTCATCCGCACGTCGAGAATGACGATGGACAGCAGTTCGGCCGACTCACGGCTGTTGATCTCGTTGAGGACCTTGCGGCACCCCTCAAGGGTTTCCAACACCGACTGCAACTGTTCGTCTGAATGCGACACTTGCGTTCTTTCCGTTAATTCGGCCGGTGAGACGTGTTTGCGACCACCCCTTCGGCCCCCATGGGTCGCCGAAGATAGCATGAGGCCGTGGCGCCTCCGAACATGATTTCAGTGTGTTTCTGCCTTGAAACCGCGGTTTCGGCGAATATCGCCCGGCTACGCTGCCGGCCGTTGCCGAGGCGGCCCGTGGTCAAACGCCCGGCGCGCCGTGATTGATCCATCCCGAAGGGCCGCGCCAATCCTTGCGCAAGGACCACCATCGGGGGCAGCGCCGACAATCCCGCAGCCATGTCTCGGCTCGCAACGGAACTCACGCTACACCCCTCACCCGGGCAATTGTCCGCCCGATTCCCAGCCTTTGTCCCAGCTCCCGGCAGCACTCCAATACCTCCCGGTAGGTAGTAAGGATGACGTTCAAAACTCGTCATTCCCCAACCCGTCGTGGTTGTGGTTCGCGCCAGATTCTGCCAGTTTAGCGGACCGAAGGGACTTGTATGCACTCCTTGGCGGAAAGGGGCGTTCCTCTGGGGGAACGCCCGAAGACAAATCTCAGCGGCCTCTCGGATTGGGATGCGGCCCGCATATTTCTCGAAGTCGTCCGTTGCGGCAGTTTCCGTTCGGCGGCCGAACGCTTGTCGCTGTCGATCAACGCAGTGCGCCGCCGGATCGATGATTTCGAACGCCAGACCGGCGCCACCCTCTTCACCCGCGACGTCCACGGCACTCATCTGACCGACGAAGGCTCGCTTGTGGTGTCCGCCGTGGAGCGGATGGAGGCGGCCACCTTCGACGTGCTGCGCGCCAGCGATTCGATGGCCAACGTCCTGTCCGGCGAGGTCCGGGTCGCCGTCACCGAAGGGCTCGGCACATTCTGGCTCGCTCCGCGCCTCGTCGAATTCCAGCAGGCCTATCCCAAGATCCTGGTCGATTTGCATTGCGCGATGCGCTCGGCCGACGTCTCCCGCCACGAGGCCGACGTCGCCATCCACCTGTCGCGTCCTTCGGCGCTCGACATCAAGCTGGTGCGGCTCGGCCGCATGCATCTGATGTTCTGGGCGTCGGAAAAATACCTTGAGAAATACGGCACGCCGCGCTCGGCGGCGGAATTGATCAAGCACCGTTTGGTGCTGCAATTCGCCGACCAGCTCGCTGCCAAGGAAACATTCGAGAGCTTCTTCCCGGGCGTTCAGGAACGTGACCTCCTGGTCATGAAGACCAACGTCTCGAGCGCCAACTACTGGGCGGTCGCGAACGGCGCCGGAATCGGCGTATTCCCGAGCTACGCCATTGCGCTTGGCGGGAAGTTGATTCCACTGGAGGTCGAATTGAACCGACCGCTGGATATCTGGTTGTCCTACCATCCCGGTAGCGGCCGGATTCCACGCGTGCGGCACATGATTGACTGGCTGATCGAGGCTTTCAATCCGGCTCGCTTCCCGTGGTTTAAGGAAGAGTTCGTGCATCCGCATGAATTCAAGGACTCGTATATGGGCGAACCCCTGACCCAGCTCTTCGGGGGATTTTCAACCGAAGAACAAAGGTGAAAACTAAAATGAAAGCAGCGGCGAAAAGGATGAAGCAGCGCAGTGCCGGCAAGCCGGACATTGAGCTTGGCAAACGGATCCGTCTGCGGCGTGTCGAGATGAAGATCTCGCAGGCCGAGCTGGGCGAGAAGCTCGGCGTCAGCTTCCAGCAGGTCCAGAAATACGAGAAGGGCGTCAATCGTGTCGGCGCGGCTCGGCTTCAGCAGATCGCCTCCGCGCTCGATGTGCCCGTGACCTTCTTCTATGACGGCGACAACAAGGCTCGCGAAGTCGAAAGCCTCCTGTTCCTGGACTCGGCTTTCAGCCTCCGCCTGCTGCGCGCCTACAGCAAGATCAAGGACCAGACGGTGCAGCGTCAGCTCGTCTCGCTGATGGAATCGATCGCAGCGAACGAGGGCTGAGATCGGGTCTGGCTGCTACGGCCGATGTTCAATCCGCCGCGACGCGGGGACGTGGCTGGATTGAACGAGACCGACGGCATCAGATTTGGGCTCGCGCGCGTGCGCGCGGCCTTTCTCGGGGCGGCTTGGCCGCCCTTTTTTCTTGGCTATTGAGCCGCCATTCGTCGCGGATATCGCGAACCCATCCCACCCCTGGCGCGACCCAATCGAGAAGCCCCGCATCGGGCGCGCGGGGTTTTCGCCTGCCGAATGGGACCTCAACTCTGGTGCCGTAATTTCCCGCCGGTTTGACCAATCGGCGCAAGCGGCGCGGCGGGCCTTGGAATTGCCAATGCGAGCGCCCGTTGCGGGCCTCGTTCTCAGGGGGAAGACGGGACACATGTCGAAACGCGTTGCGATGATCATTGCCCTCGGCGTGCTCACGAGCGCCTCCGCGCTGGCGCAGACGGAGACCATTGGACAGGCCGGGCCCAAGCCGGCGACATCAGGCACGGTGCCGGCCGCGGCGAACCCGGCCCATGCGGCTGCGCCGAAAGCGGCCGCGTCGACGCCCATCTCGACGGCGGAGAGCCGCTCGGCCGCAGCCCTCGCGATGACGCATGAGCCAACCTATGACGAGGGCTCTGCCCAGCGCATCAAGGATGCGGCGCTGAGCTATTCGGACCTCGCCGTGCGCGGCGGCTGGCCGACGATCCCGGCAGACGCCAAATTCGCTGTCGGCGTCCAGGGCGCCAACGATGATCTGTTGCGCAAGCGGCTGATCGTCTCCGGCGATCTCTCGGCCGAGAAGGCGACCGGCGCCTTCGACCAGGATCTCGCGGACGCCGTGAAGCGTTTTCAGGCCCGTCATGGCCTCGCCCCGACCGGCATGATGACGCCGCGCACGATCGCGGCGATGAACGTGCCGGTGCAGAAGCGCATTCGGCAGCTCGAGGCTTCGCTGCAGCGGCTCGAGAACATGAATTTCGGCTTTGGCCAGCGCTATGTCGTGGTCAACATCCCCGCCGCCTTTGCCGAAGCGGTCGAGAACGACGTCGTGGTGCGGCGCTATCGCGTCATCGTCGGCAAGACCGAAAAGCCCTCGCCGACGCTGACAGCGCAAATCACCAGCGTCGTGCTCAACCCGACCTGGACGGTGCCGGCCTCGATCGCCAAGACCGAGATCTCCGCGCATATGCGCAAGGACCCGACTTATCTGTCGCGCATGCACATGGAGGTGCTCGATGCCCACGACAATCCGATCGATCCGCATTCGGTCGACTGGTCGGGCACGCACACGCCGAACTTCACCGTGCGCCAGCACAACGGCAGCTTCAACGCGCTCGGTGCGGTGAAGATCGACATGCCGAATTCCTATTCGGTCTACATGCACGACACCAATCAGCGCAATCTGTTCAGCGACGACTATCGCTTCGATTCCCACGGCTGCTCGCGCGTCGACAATGTGCGCGATCTCGCGGCCTGGCTGCTCAAGGACCAGCCGAAATGGAGCCGCGCCGCGATCGACGCGGAGATCGCCAGCGGACAGCATCTCGACGTCGCCATGGCGAAGAAGGTGCCGGTGGCCTGGATCTATCTAACGGCGTGGATGACCAAGGACCAGACCGTCCAGTTCCGCAACGACGTCTATAACCAGGACGAGCAGCTGCTGGAGGCCACCGCCGAGGAGGCGGCGTTCTTCAGCAATGCCGGCAGCCATCCGCTGACCGCGCACATGCACGTGACCCAATAAGCGCCTCTCGCGCCATGCAATCGCGGCACAGGCGGGTGCAAAGCCGCATGCCTTGCCGCGGTTGACCTGGGCCCTGTCGGGGCCGCACATTGCGCTTCGCAATGACGAGCGAGCGCGCGATGCCTGACACTTCCAGCCCGACCGAAACACCTTACGCCGACGGCAAGATCCTCAAGCAGGTCACCGACGGCGTCGGCGTCATCATCTTCAACAATCCCGACAAGCGCAATGCGATGTCGCTGGAGATGTGGGAGGGATTTGGCGAGGCGCTGACGGCCTTGCGCGACGACGATGCGGTCCGCGTCGTGATCCTGCGCGGCGCCGGCGGCAAGGCCTTCGTGTCGGGCGCCGACATCAGCCAGTTCGAGAAGACGCGCCACAATGCTGCGGCGTCGGAGGAATACAGCAAGCGCAGCGCCGCCCAGCGCGCGCTGCTCGCCGACTATCCCAAGCCGACCATCGCCTGCATCCAGGGCTTCTGCCTCGGCGGCGGCATGCAGGTCGCGATGCTCGCCGACATCCGCATCGCCGCGCATGACAGCCAGTTCGGTATTCCCGCCGCGAAGCTCGGCATCGCCTATGGCTTTGACGGCTTGAAGCACCTGGTCTCGCTCGTCGGCCCGTCCTGGGCGCGGCTTCTGATGTACACCGGCATGCGGATCGATTCCGCCGAGGCGCTGCGCATCGGCCTCGTCGAGCGCGTGTTCCCCGATGATCAGCTCTGGGGCGAGACCATGGCGGTGGCCGAAACGATCGCGCACAACGCCCCGCTCGCGATCAAGGCCGCGAAGCTCACCATCGCGCAGGTATTGAAGGACGAAAGCCAGCGCGACATGAACGCGATCAAGGCGATCGGCAACGCCTGCATGGACTCGGCAGATTTTCGCGAGGGCCGTCAGGCCTTCATGGAGAAGCGCAAGCCGAAATTTTCGGGGAAATAACACCGTCGTTGCTGCGGGCGCAGCCCTCTCCCCATCGTCATTGCGAGGAGCGCAGCGACGAAGCAATCCAGACTCTCGCCGTGGAAAGACTCTGGATTGCTTCGCTACGCTCGCAATGACGCGCGGAGAGATCGCGGAACTTCCGACGAAGCTGAACCGTTATTCAGGAAGATTAAATTCCTCTCCTTCCCGCATCGCGATAGCAACTACTTGATCCGCCGCAAGTTCTCTCGCCACCAACGAGGGAGATTGCGATGAAACTGAAATTTGCTGTTCTCGGTCTGGCTGCCCTGGGCGGAGCTGCGCTGGCGTCGGGACAAGCGCTCGCGGCGATGCCGAACGGCATTCCGCAGGCCGACAAGGTCGCAAGCGGCCCGGCGGCGAATGTCGACCAGGTGCGCATGGTCTGCAATGCCTGGGGCCGCTGCTGGTGGCGTCCGAACTACTATGGCGCCTATGGTTACTATGGCGGCCCGCGACGCTTCTACGGTGCACGCCCGTGGGGCTACGGCCATCGCCACTGGCGCCGCTGGTGAGCAACGAAGGGGCCGCAAGGCCCCTTTTCTTTTCGCGACTGTCTACAGCGCTCCCAGCACCGCTTTCGTGATATCCGCCGTGCCGTTGCTGCCGCCGAACTCCATCGGCTTGATGCCGCCGGCATAGACCTGGTCGATGGCGCGCTCGATGGTCTCGCCGGCTTCCGCTGCGCTTTCGACGCCGTGCTTGTCGGCGAGCCAGTCCAGCATCATCGCCGCCGACAAGATCATGCCGGTGGGATTGGCCTTGCCCTGCCCCATGATATCGGGCGCAGTGCCGTGGCACGGCTGGAACACGGCGTATTTGTCGCCGATGTCGGCCGACGGCGCCATGCCGAGGCCGCCGATCAGGCTCGCGGTGATGTCGGAGACGATGTCGCCGAACATGTTCTCCATCACCATCACGTCGAAATCCCAGGGCCGCTTCACCAGCATCGCCGAGCAGGCATCGACATAGAGGCGATCGGTCTTCACACCAGGATGCTTCTTCTCGATCTCGTCGAAGATGCTGCGGAAGAACGCAAAGGCCTTGAACACGTTCGCCTTGTCGACGCAGGTCAGCGCACCCGGCTTGCCGCGCGCCTTGCGCCGCTCGGCGAGGCGGAACGAGAACTCGAACAGGCGCTCGGAGGTCTTGCGCGTGATCACCATGGTCTCGCGCGCGTCCTCGTGGGTGACGACGCCCTTGCCCATCGAGGCAAACAGGCCTTCGGTCGACTCGCGGATGACGACGAGATCGATGCCGCGCTGGTCAGCGCCGACGATCGGACTCGGAACGCCGGGAATGAGACGCGCCGGACGCACCCCGGCATAGAGGTCGAAGATGAAGCGCAGCTCGATCTGCGGCGCGATCTCGGTGTTGTCCGGATAGCGCACCGACGGCAGGCCGCAGGCGCCGAGCAGGATCGCGTCTGCCTCCTCGCAGAGCTTGATGGTGGAGTCGGGCATCGACTTACCGGTCGCGAGATAATTGTTGGCGCCGGCCGGCGCCTCGGTGAAGCGGAAGCGCAAGTCCGATTTCTGCTCGATCTTGCGCAGCACCTCGATGGCCGGCGCCATGACTTCGGGACCGATGCCGTCACCGGCTAGCACGGCAATGTGGAAGGCGTTGTTTGCGGACATGGGGGTTCCTGAGAGAGAGTCGTCATTCCGGGGCGGTCCACAGGACCGAACCCGGAATCTCGAGGTTCCGGGTTCGATGCTCCGGGCCGCGCTTCGCGGTCCCGTTGCATCGCCCCGGAACGACGACACACTACGGCGTCAGCACCGTGCGGCCGACCACCGCGCCCTGCTGCAATTGCAGCAGCGCGTCGTTGGCCTTGGCAAGCGGGGCCGTCGTCACCGGGATCGGCGGCACCTTCTTGGTGCGGACGAGGTCGAGCAGCTCCTGCGTCTCGCGCAAGTTTCCGACATAGCTACCCTGGATCGTCACCGCCTTGATCGGAATCAGCGGCAGCGCCCAGGTCGCGCCACCG
Source organism: Bradyrhizobium genosp. SA-4 str. CB756 (assembly GCF_000473125.1). NCBI lineage: Bacteria > Pseudomonadati > Pseudomonadota > Alphaproteobacteria > Hyphomicrobiales > Nitrobacteraceae > Bradyrhizobium > Bradyrhizobium genosp. SA-4. Next base: position 5,119,120 of record NZ_KI421499.1, read on the forward strand.
CCGAACAGGCCGACGATGATGAGCTTGCCGCCCTTGGTGAGGCAGTCGAAGCCGAGCTGCGTGGTGGCGGCATTGCCGACGAGATCGATCACGGCGCGGATCGGGCCGCCCGCTTTCTTCGCAAGCTGCTCCAGCGCATCCGGCGCCTTCGGATCGACGGTGGTGAGCGCGCCGGCCTTCTCCGCCGCCTCGCGCTTCCTGGCGTCGATGTCGACCATGATCGCGCCCTTGCCGCCCATCGCCTTCAAGAGCGACAGCGCCATCAGGCCGAGCCCGCCGGCGCCGAACATCACGATCGGCGTGTCGAAATGCTGCTCGACCTTCTTCAGCGCGCTGTAGGTGGTCACGCCCGAGCAGGCATAGGGCGCGGTCGTCGCGGGATCGAGTCCCTTCAGATTGAGCAGATAGCGCGGATGCGGCACCAGCATGTGATCGGCATAACCGCCGTCGCAATAAACGCCGAGCGAGCGCGGCGTCAGGCACATGTTCTCGTCACCGGCGAGGCACGTGGCGCACTTGCCGCAGCCGATCCAGGGATAGACGAGGCCGACATCGCCGAGCTTGAGGTCGCCCTGGTCGGTCGGCTTGACGTCGGGACCGAAGGCGAGGACTTCGCCGACGGTCTCGTGGCCCATGGTCAGCGGCAAATTGATGCCGCGGTCCTTCAGCGACAGCGGCTTGCGGCCGTGGCCGAGATCGTAGCCGCCTTCCCAGATGTGGAGGTCGCTGTGGCAGACACCGGCGGCCTTCACCTTGATCAGCACCTGCGTGCCCGACGGCTGCGGCGTGGCTTCGTCGAACTCCCGCAGCGGCGCCTTGAAATCGGCAACCTTGAAACTCTTCATCGGCGTCCTCCCGCATGCTTCTTGTTGTCGCGCCAGCATGCCATGGCAGGCCGGGCGAGACAAACCTGGACCTGTCTAGTTGACACCGGTGGACCGTGGCAAGCCGCACGCCTGCAGGGCCGGATTGCTTGCCGCAGAACGATATTCGTCAGCCCTGCGCGGCGGTCTTGCCGGGCGGAATAGACGCGTCGTCGGTGAGTCCGACCTCGTCGCGCAATTCGCGCGTGTGCTCGCCGAGCACGGCCATCGTCCTGCCCGGCGTGGTGTCGGCGCCCGACATCCGGAACGGCAGATTGAGCACCTGGAACGAGCCGCCTTCGTCCTCGACCGGCGAGAGCGCCCGGCGATGCGCGAGCTGCGGATCGGCCAGCGCCTCGGCCACGGTGCGATAGGCCGACGCCGGCACGCCGGCCGCGGCAAGCGCAGCGAGACAGGCCTCGGTCGATAGCTGCCGCGACCAGGCTTCGACGCCGTCCATCAGGTCGGCCCAATTGTCGCGGCGCGCGCCATAGGTGGCGAAGCGTGCGTCAGTGATCCATTCGGGGCGGCCGATCACCCCCATCAACAACTGGAACGTCTTTTCGCTCGCGATCGTGATCATGACATAGCCATTCGCGGTCTCGGTCGGCCCGAACATCGGCCGCGGCGGCGGCTTGACCGCAAATTGCGAGCTCTGCAATTCGATCACCGTCAGGCTCAGCATCGACTCCAGCATGGAGACGTCGATGTGCTGGCCCTGCCCCGTCACGGTGCGCTGATAGAGCGCGGAGGCAATCGCACCGAAGCCATAGGTGCCGGTGACGACGTCGGCATGATAGATGCCGCAATAATCAGGGCGGTTGCGGCCGGGCTGGTAGGCGAGATGCGCCATGTCGTAGCCGGAGGCCGCGTGGATCACCGGCGCATAGGCCGGTAGCTCGGCGGACGGCCCGGTCTGGCCGTAGCCGGAGATCGAGCAGTAGATCAGCCTCTCGTTGACCGGACGCAGGCTGTCGTAGTCGAGCCGCAGCCGGCGCATCACGCCGGGGCGGAAGTTCTCGACCAGGATGTCCGCGGTCGCGGCCAGCCGGCGGACCGCCTCCCTGCCGTCCTCCGACTTGAGGTCGAGCACGACGCTCTTCTTGCCGACGTTGAGCTGGCCGAACACGGTGCTGCAGCCCTTGCGCAGCGGCGGCCGGGTCCGCATCGTCTCGCCGCCGTCGGTCTCGATCTTGATGACCTCCGCCCCCATGTCGGCAAGCATGCGCGCGCAGTGGGGGCCGGCGATGGTGGTCGAAAAATCCAGGACCCTGAGGCCGGCGAAGGCCTTTGTCGTCGTCCCCTCATGCTTATCTGCTAGCTGCATGCCTGTCGCGTCCTCGCCTGTGTCCTTGAGTCGCCTAGGAACAATCAATTGTTCTCTGTTGTTGGTGCGTCGACCCTAGAGGGCGGCGGCTGAGTAGGAAAGTCTTTACCGAACGGACGCGACGTGTAGGCGGGCTTGGGAATTCCAGGACAACTGGACCCGTTCTTGCATAGCAGCAAACGGGATCGGAAGAGGGCAGCTGTTCTTGAGGGTCTTGTTCGTTACGACAGAGATGGACGACTTCGTCCGCGTCGGCGGGCTCGGCGCCGTTTCCGCCGCCCTGCCCCGCGCGCTCCGAACCTTTGCCGATATCCGGGTGATGCTGCCCGGCTACCGCGACATCATCGAACAACTCACGCATATTCAGATCGTTGGCCGCTGTCCCGCCTTCGCCGAGATGCCGGCCTGTTCGCTCGGCCGGGCTGCGACCAAGGACGGCCTGCCGGTCTATGTGCTGTTGTGCTCACAACTCTACGACCGGCCCGGCAACCCCTATGGCGACGAGTCCGGGCGCGACTGGCCTGACAACGACATCCGCTTCGCGCGCTTCGCCTCGGCCGCCGCTGAGCTGGCCATGGGCAAGCTGGACAAGAATTGGGCAGCAGACCTGATCCACGCCAATGACTGGCAGGCCTCGCTGGTGCCGGCCTATCTCGCCTGGCGCGGCGCCAAGCTGCCGTCGATCCTGACCATCCACAACCTCGCCTATCAGGGCCTCTTCTCGAAGGACTCGCTGCGGCGGATCGGCGCACCGGAGAGCTCCTTCCATATCGACGGCGTCGAGTTCTACGACCAGCTCTCCTTCCTCAAGGCGGGCCTCGTCTACGCCTCGCACCTCACCACCGTCAGCGGCACCTATGCGCGCGAGATCACGACGGACGAATTCGGCTGCGGCCTTGAAGGTCTCCTGCGCATCCGCTCGGACGCATCCGAGCTGACCGGCATCCTCAACGGCATCGACGAGAGCTGGGACCCGCGCTATTGCGCCCAGCTCGCCCAGCAGTTCGGCGCCGGCGACTGGGTCGGCAAGAAGGCCAACGCGGATTACGTGCGCAAGCAGTTCGGCCTTGCGGTCTCGCGCGGGCCGATGTTCGCGATCGTCGCCCGCCTCGTGCACCAGAAGGGCATCGACCTCGTGCTCTCGGCCGCCGACGAGATCGTCGATGCCGGCGGCCAGATCGTAGTCACTGGCTCCGGCGAGCCGGCGCTCGAGCAGGCCCTGATCAACGCGCACCGCCGCCGCCCCGACGCCATCGGCGTCACCATCGGCTTCAACGATGCCCAGGCGCGGCGCATTTTTGCGGGCAGTGATTTCACCTTGATGCCGTCGCGGTTCGAGCCCTGCGGCCTCAGCCAGATGTACGCCCAGCGCTTCGGCTCGCTGCCGATCGGCCACCAGACCGGCGGCCTTGCCGAGACCATCACCGATGGTGAAACAGGATTCCTGTTCTCAAGACCTTCGCACGAATCCTTCCTTGGCGGCGTCCGCCGCGCCTTCGAGGCCTTCATGGCCCATGACCAGCTCGACACCATGCGCCGCAGCGCCATGGGCCGCTCGTTTTCGTGGAGCATCTCGGCGGGCAGCTACAGCGCGCTTTATCGGAAGCTGGCGTCGGTGTGAGGCCGGGGCGCTACACATACTCCGTCATTGCGAGCGGAGCGAAGCAATCCAGACCGCCTCCGTGGGAGGACTCTGGATTGCTTCGCTGCGCTCGCAATGACCACGTGGAGAGAGTGTCGGCCTCAAACTCCTCTCTCGTGCCCCGGACGCAGCGCAGCGCGTCGCCCTTTGCGACGTGATGCGCTGCTGAGCCGAGGCCCATCTCTCGCGAAGTTCGTGGCCCTGGGTCCCGGCTCTGCGCCGCAACGCTCCCGCGTTGCGGCTTGTCCGGGACACAAGAGATTGGGCCTCACCCCTTCCCGCGCTGATCCATCTGCGGCCGACCGATCCAGGCGCGGTTGAGGCAGCGGGTCATCCAGTCGGGCTGAACCTCCCCCCGCAAGCGCGCCTGCGCTTCCTGATAGGGGCTGGCATAGCGCAGCCTGTCGGGCAGTTTCGGATAGACGCGCCGGATCCATCGCAGCGCGCGGTCGGCAGACCTGACGTCCCGCTCGTCGAGCGTAAGATCGAAGCCGGCGCGCAGGCGCTCCGGCAGCATCCTCGCCGTCTGCGCACGATACCAGCGCGGCGGCCGCAGCCACGGACGTGCGCCGTCAAGGATCTGCGCGGCGATCTCGCGCGCGGCCGGGCTGACCGTCAGCGTCTCCGACTGCGCCATTGCCGCGGTGTAGGCCGCAAAGCCAGCCCAGTCCGGCGGCAGATCATCGCCCGTCAGCCCGAACAGCGCGCCAAAGGTCCGGCTCTCCGTCCAGTAGCGCTCGCGTTCCTCGATCGAGAGCGGCGGCAGAACCAAATCGTGCGCCATCAGCGCAGACTCGGTCAGCGTGGCATGAACCCAGCGCAGCGACGGGATGTCGTTGGCGCAGTAGCGCGAGCCGGCCGCGAACGGACCGACGGCCTCGGGCATCTCGCCGACGATCATGGTGTGGCGCCGATGCAGTTGCCGGGCCGACAGCAAGGCACGGTCGAGCGAGCCGAACACCATGGCGAAGACGACGTCGAAGGTGCGATGGAAGCGGCCGATCGGATCGGCAAGCGTGGTCGAGTGCTCGGCGATGGCGGCCGCGACCCAGGGATGCGCCAGTTGCAGCAGCAGCGCGCGGCCGGCGCCGAGAAAGACGGCGGCCTCGCGGTCGATCCGCCAGGTCAGCGTGTCAGGACCGAACACGCCCGCAACCGGCCCCGCCGCATCGGCACGGACCTTGTCGAGAGCGAATTCCAGATCGTTCGCGGACACCAATTGCAGGACCTTTCGAGGTCGAACCAAGGCCGACGATCCGCGCGGCCTGTGGCAATTCGATGAAGCGCGCGATCGCTTATGGCCCTATTCCGCAGCCATCGGCATCTCGTCCGTATGCTCGTGCAGCACCACGCCGGCGAGCGGATCGAATTCGCCGATCCACGGCCTGCGCGCCAGCACCGACTTCGTGTGGGCATAGCCGGCGTGCCAGCGCCGCGTGATGCCGGACGGGCTGAAGTCGATGTCCTTGGTGTGGGTCTCGCGCTCGAGCTGCGGCGCCAGCAGCCGCACCACATGCATGCGGGTCGGACAGCCGTAGCTCATCAGCTCCATCACCGCGGGATCGTTGCGCTCGCCCTCGGGCAGCCGCGCGGCAAGCTGGTTGATGACGTGGCGCAGGCGATGGGCCTGCTGCTGGCGCACGATCTGGCTGGCGATGCGGCTGGAATATTGCACGTCCTTGTGCCGGTTCAGCACCTCCGCCATCGTGGTCGGCTCGGGGCCGACGGGATTCCACAGATGCACGGAGAAGATCAGCGAATCCCTGCGCGGGTTGTCGTCGAACACGGCTTCCGTCGGCGTGTTCGACAGGATGCCGCCGTCCCAATAGAGTTCGCCGTCGATGCGCACGGCCGGGAAAGCCGGCGGCAGCGCGCCCGAGGCCATCACGTGCTGCACCGTCAGCTCGCCGTCGCGGCTGTCGAAATAGCGCATTTCGCTGGTGCCGACATGGGCCGCACCGACCGTCAAACGCGGCGCGCAGCGATTGGCCAGATCGAAATCGACCAGCTCGCTCAGCGTCTTCCCCAGCGGCGCGGTCGAATAATAGCCGGCGTGATCGGCGCCCAGCGGATAGGAATCCCCGGCATGCGCCAGCGGATTGGGACGGAAGAAACCCGCGATGCCGTGGGTCACGGTCGACCAATAGGCCAGCTTCTCATTGAAACCGGGAAACGCGGCGCGCCAGTCCCAGACCGGCTGCTGCTCCATCCGCTTCCAGAATTCCCTGAGGCGCGCGAGCCGGTTCTGCGGCGCGTTGCCCGCAATGAGGCTGGCGTTGATCGCACCGATCGAGGTGCCGATGATCCAGTCCGGCTCGATGCCTGCCTCGTGCAGCGCCTGGTAGACCCCGGCTTGGTACGAGCCGAGCGCGCCGCCACCCTGAAGCACGAGAACGACCTGACCCGGCAGGTCCATGCTCTTTCGTTGCGGGTTGTCCTGCATGCCGTTCATGTCTCGCTCCTGTCGAGCCTATGGCTATCATTCGTCCGGCGTAAGGCCATTGTTACGTCTTGCCGTTGTCCGCGATTGTCGGGCCTTTTGGAAATGCCGGCTGGCTTCCGAAACCATACGCGCGTGCTATTGCCGCCAGCATATCATTTCCCGCCCCGATCGGTTAGATTTCCGGCCGATCTCGCCGGGAGCCGATCCATGGAAATGCATCAGGTCCGCTATTTCCTCGCGGTTGCGCAACTGTTGAATTTCACGCGCGCCGCCGAGGAATGCAACGTGACGCAGCCCTCGCTGACGCGCGCGATCAAGCAGCTCGAGGCCGAGCTCGGCGGTGACCTGTTCCGGCGCGAAAGGCCCGCGGCGCAATTGACCGAGCTCGGCCAGCGCATGCATCCGCTGCTGAAGCAGTGCTACGACGCCGCGGCCGGCGCACGCTCACTCGCCTCTTCATTCAAGAGCGGAGAAATTGGCGCGCTCCGTATCGCGCTCACGCATTCGATCGACCTCGCGCTTCTGATTCCGCATCTCAGCGAGATCAAACGGCAGTTCAACCGGCTCGAGCTTCGCTTCCTGCGCGGCTCGAGCCGCGAGGTCGCCGAGTTCCTGAAGAAAGGCGAAGCCGAGCTTGGCATCGCCGCCGAGATCGACGAGTCCTGGGAGCGGCTCGACGTCTGGCCGCTGTTCACGGAGGGCTTCGAGCTCGTCGTCGGCAGCGGACACCGGCTGGCCGGCCGCAGCAACGTCGAACTCGACGATCTGCGCACGGAGCAGTTGCTGGGTCGGACGTTCTGCGAGCACTCCAGCCGCGTCGCTGCAAGCCTGCGCGAGTACGGCATCGAGCATGGACACGAGATCTCGAGCGAGCGCGATCTGATCGAGCTGGTCGAAGCCGACGTCGGCGTCGCCATGGTGCCGCACACGTCGGCCGTGCCGGAGAAGCTGACGCGCACTGCGGTCACGGGGCTGGACGCCCGCCGCACCGTCAGCCTTTACGGAGTGGCCGGCCGTCAGCGCACAGCGGTCGCCAACGCCGTGATGCGGATGCTGCGCGGTGCGGACTGGCGGGAAATCGCTGGGTAGGGTCAGAATGATAGCGCGAGATCTAGCCTCTCGCGCGCTCCAGCGCTGCTAGCAGATCGTCGATCTCCATGCGCTTGCGGAAATCCGGATCAACGAAACGCGCTTTGACAATCCCATCGCGACCGACGACGAATACGGCCGGGATCGGCAGCATCCAGCCGTCATTGCCGTGGAATTTCGCCATGTCCTGATAAGACAGCAGGTCCTGGATTTCGGTACCGAGCCAGATCGCGAGATTGAGCGACAGCGCATAGCCGTTGTCGAGATCGGTCAGGACCGGAAATGGCGCGCCGGACTCGGCCTTGAGCTGCCGCGCATATTCCTGCGTCTCCGGCATGATCGCGACGACGCGCGCGCCCATGGCCTCGATGCGGTCGAGCGCCTGGACGACAGCGCGGACGTTGAGCCGGCAATAGGGGCACCAATGGCCGCGGAAGAACATCACCGCGACCGGGCCGCTCTCCAGCAGTGCAGTCAGCGTGACGAGACGTCCGCTGTCGTCCGGCAGCATGAATGGCGGCATCGCATCACCCAGGCGCGGCGCGGTCTCGCCTCCGCCATTTCCGCCCAATCGCACCACCAGGCGGTCGACCGCCTCGCCATAGGCCGGGAAGACCTCACGGCTGGCATTGGCATAGGCGCGGAGCTGTTCGTTCAGCGTGCCGTCCATGTCGCGGCAGCGCAGGAAGGCAGACCTGAGCCGCTCGGCGTCGGTTGGCGAGAGAGACGTCATCTTCCGCTCCGGCATTCGTGAGGTGAATATTAGTTCCCTGGTTCGGCCGCCCGCAAGGGGGCGGCCGCAACGCCGGGACCGGTTCAGTTCACGTAGAAATTGCCGGTCGGATCGAGCCGCCCCGAGGTCGAGTACAGCGTGCCGTTGTCCATGAAGAAGACGGTGTTCTCCGGCACTTTCTTCGCGTTCTTCATCATGGCCTCGTGGTTCTTCTCGGCCGGGGCCATGGCCATCGCCGACATCTTGCCGGGGCCGCCATAGACATAGGCCATACCGGCCTTGAAATCCCAGGTCGCCTCCGAGAAGGCCGATGTAGCGATCACCGCGAAGGCGGCGGTAAAGATCAGGGTCTTTGACACTTTCGTCATGAGATGCTCCTCCGGATTGACGTGAACGCCCGCCAATCGGGCGCACTGCCATCGGACGCCAGACACAGGAGAAGCGGAAATGCCGATGCCCAATCGGTTCGATAGCCGATGTGCATCAACATAGCGCCCAGCTATCGCATCGAGAGCAAGCCGGTATTTCAACATCGACGCGGCTTCGACGAAGCTCCTGCCATAGCCGGCAACCAGCGAGGTTGCGGCCAACACAGGAGACTTCCCATGTCTAGGCATCACGTAATGTCGCGCACGGTTTGGACAGGCCTCGCCGTTCTCGGATCGCTCACACTTGCGCAGCCGGTCCTCGCCGGCGAATGCCCGGCCGACAAGATCAAGCCGAATGCGCAGCAGATGGTCGACTACAAGCCCGTCGGCGTCACCGACGTCACGCTCGGCGCAATCGATCTCGGCAAGCAGCCGGCCCATATCGAGGGCCGCGAGCTGCGCTTTCGCAAGCTGACCATCGCGCCCGGCGGCATCGTGCCGTGGCACAGCCATGACGACCGCCCCGCCCTGATCTTCGTGCAGCAGGGCGAAATCGTCGAACACGCCTCCAACTGCATCGATCCGATCGTGCACAAGGCTGGCGACATTCGTCCCGAAGTCAACGGCACCTCGCATTGGTGGAAGAACCTCGGCAAGGAGACGGTCATTCTCTATGTCGGCGACGTCCGCAAGGATCCCAACGACCATCACATGTGATGGGTGCATTCCGGCCCCGTCATTCCGGGGCGATGCGCAGCATCGAACTACGGTGCGCAATTGCGCACCTGAGAATCTCGAGATTCCGGGTCTGGTGCTCCGGGCCGCTTTGCGGTCCCGTCCGCCCCAGCCCGGAATGACAGATCAACTGTGAGCCATGCCATGACCGATCTTTCCGCGTCGATCAAACCGGCCGCGATGACGATGGATGTGCATTCACCGGGCCTTGTGCTGCGCTCGCTCGTGATCGGCCTCACCGCATTCCTGACCGTCGTCGACCTCTTCGCGACGCAGGCGATCCTGCCCTCGCTGACGCGCCACTACGGCGTCACCCCTGCAGCAATGGGCTTCGCCGTCAATGCCAGCACCTTCGGCATGGCCATCGCGAGCCTCGTCGTCGGCTTCTTCAGCCCGCACATCAACCGTCGGGCCGGCATCCTGGTCAGCCTCCTGCTACTGGCAATCCCCACCAGCCTGCTGGCGTCCGCACCCAATCTTGCCGTCTTCACGGCCTTGCGGGTCGCGCAGGGCCTGTGCATGGCGTCTGCCTTTGCACTCACCCTCGCCTATCTCGGCGAGCAATGCAGCGCCATGGACGCCGGCGGCGCGTTTGCCGCCTACATCACCGGCAATGTCGCCAGCAACCTCTTTGGACGGCTGATCTCGGCGGCGCTCGCCGACGGCTTCGGCCTTGCCTGGAATTTCTATGTCTTCGCAGCGCTCAATCTGGCCGGCGCAGTACTGGTCTATTGCACCATCGGACGCGTGCGGCCGATGCATGCGATGATGCCGGCGGCTTCGCCGCTCGCCGCCATCATCGCGCATTGGCGCAACCCGCGGCTTCGCGCCGCCTTCGGCATCGGCTTCTGCATCCTGTTCGCGTTCATCGGTACCTTCACATTCGTCAATTTCGTGCTGGTGCGGCCCCCGCTGTCGCTGGGCATGATGGACCTCGGCCTCGTCTATTTCGTCTTCCTGCCGTCCGTCGTCACGACGCTTCTGGCCGGCAAGGTGGCCGCACGGCTGGGAACGCGGCCCACGATCTGGGGCGCGCTCGCTGTCGCCGGGCTTGGCCTGCCGCTGATGTTGACGTCGCATTTGGCCGAAGTGCTCGCCGGCATGGTTCTCGTCGGCGTCGGCACATTCTTCGCGCAGGCCGCAGCGACGGGCTTCGTCGGACAGGCCGCGACCGACAACCGCGGCATCGCCAGCGGGACCTATCTTGCGTGCTACTTCTGCGGCGGGCTGGTCGGTACGGCCGTGCTCGGGCGATTGTTCGACAGTTTCGGCTGGCACGCCTGCGTCGCGGGCGTCGGCGCGGCCCTCGCGCTGGCGGCCCTGCTCACCCTTGCCTTGAAGCGCTAGCGCTTGGCCGGCATTTCCGGCGGCTCGTCGTCTGCGATGGCGCGCCAGGCGGCGCCGTCGAGATCATCGTACTGGCCGCTTTTCAGCGACCAGAGGAAGGCGACGAGACCGGCTCCTCCAAGCATCAGGGCCAACGGGACCAGGATGACCAGGATCTCCATTACCCAAGCTCCCGCGAGGTGTTCCGGGCGCGCAGCGAGTTCAGCATCACCAGGATCGAGGATCCGCTCATGGCCGCCGCGGCGATGAGCGGCGTGACGATGCCGCTGATCGCGACCGGTACGGCGAGCACATTGTAACCGATCGCAAGCCAGAGGTTTTCTCGCATCAGATGCAGCGCCTTGCGCGACGCGTCGATGGCGGCCACCACAGGCGCCAGCGGCCGGCCGAGGAAGACGAGATCGGCGGTGGCCTGGCTGAGATGTGCGGCCGAGATCGGCGACATCGAGACATGGGCTGCCGCGAGCGACGGCGCATCGTTCATGCCGTCACCGACCATCAGCACCTTTGTGCCGCGCCGCTTCAATTCCTCGATCCGTGCGATCTTATCGGCCGGCGTCACGCCCGCGCGCCACTCGGGAATGCCGAGCGCATGCGCTGCTGCGACCACCGCCGGCTCACGGTCCCCGGAGAGGATCTCGATGCCGATGTTGCGCGCCTTCAGCGCCGCGATCACGGCCTGGGCATCTGGGCGCAGCCCTTGGCGCACCGAGAGGATGAATTTTTCGCTCCCTTTGCTGAATGCGACGATGGAGGCCTCGGGATCGAGATCGTCGGTCAAGCCGACAAGTCCCTCGGCGCCACAGAAGGACGGACGGCCGAGACGCAGCTCGACACCGTCCACGGTGGCGCGCACGCCCTGCCCGGCCTCTTCAACGGCACCGACGATCGGCGACCTCGCGCCTGCAGCCTGCGCCACCGCGGCCGCCACGGGATGATGGCTCGACAGTGCAAGCCGGCCGGCGAGCTCGAAGATGCCGGCGGGGATATCGGCCGCGTTGGTCACTTCGAGATCAGGCAGCGTCAGTGTGCCGGTCTTGTCGAAGATGACGTGGTCGGCCTCGGCAAGGCGCTCGATCGCATCGCCGGCATTGAGCAGAACGCCGGACTTGAACATCGTGCCCGCGGCCACCGTCTGCACGGTGGGGATCGCAAGACCGAGCGCACAGGGGCAGGTGATGATCAGCACCGCAACGCCGGTCACGATCGCATCGTGCCACGACGCGCCGGCGACAACCCAGCCGAGGATCGTGACCAGCGCGGTCGCATGCACCACCGGCGCGTAGAGCCGCGAGGCGCGGTCGGCGAGCCGCATGTAGCGCGAGCGCGCGGCCAGCGCGTTGTCGAGCAGCCGCGTGATCTCGGCGAGCAGCGTCGCTTCCGACGCCGCCGAGACCCGCACCCGCAGCGTGCCGGAGATGTTCATCGATCCCGCATAGACCGGCGTGTCCTGCTCCGCCGTGACGTAGAGCGTCTCGCCGGTGATCAGGCTCTGGTCGATCTCGGACCGTCCCTCGATCACCGTGCCGTCGACCGCGCAGCGCTCGCCGGGCCGCAGCAGCACGATGTCGCCGGGATGGATCGCGGCGATCGGCACCTGGGAGATCTCATCGGGCCCGATGAACTTCGCCGCGGTCTCGGCCTTCAGCGCAGCGAGATTGCCGGCGACCGCACGGGTACGCCGCCGCATGTTCTGGTCGAGGAAGCGGCCGACCAAGAGGAAGGTCAGCAGCATGATCGCCGCGTCGAAATAGGCATGCTCGGCGTGGTGGATGGTCTCGACCACGGACATGCCGAGCGCAAGGCACACGCCGATCGAGATCGGCACGTCCATGTTGGTGGTCTTGTTCGACAGCGCGCGCCAGGCCGAGCGGAAGAACGGCTGGCCGGCATAGGCCGCCGCCGGCAGCGCGATCAGCGCCGACAGCCAGTGAAAGAAGTCGCGCTGCTCCGGCAGCATGTCCGAGACGTTGCCCGACCACACCGGGATCGACAGCATCATCACGTTCATGGTGGCGAAGGCTGCGACGCCGAGGCAGCGCAGCAGGAAGCGGGATTCGGCAACCTCGGCCTCTTCCGCGCTTTCGGTCTCGAAAGGATAAGCCTTGTAGCCAAGCTCCTCGAGGCGATCGATGAAGCGGGCGGGATCGAGCGTGCCCTGCTTCCACTCCAGCGCGACGCGGCGGTCGGTGAGGTTCACGCGCGCCAATGTGACGTCGGGGATGGCCGACAGTCCGCGCTCGATCTTGGCCATGCAGCCGGCGCAGTGAACGCCCTCGACGGCGAGATCGATGTGCTTGATCCCCTCGCCCGCGGTGCGGACATAATGCGAAAAATCCCGCGTGACCTGCATGACCATGTCCCTCAGTTCAGGATCACGCGATTGCGCGACATGAACACGCGCGTGCCGCGCGCCTCGCCCTCGATCACGAGATCCCACTGGCCGGGCGCAACGGCGGCGACATTGCCGCGATAGATGCCGATGCCGGCTTCAGGAAGCTCGACGGCGAGATCGGCGCGCTTGTCGGTCGGCCGCTCCAGCCGTCCGCCGAATTTCAGGCCGCTCACCGGCTGGCCCTTCGCGTCACGCGCATCGACCTGAAGCGTGGCACCGCCATCGGCGCGGCGCTCGATGTGAGCGCTGACCTGCCAATTTCGCGCGGCTTGGTCATGAGCTGCCGAGATCTCGCGATCGTAGGTGAGACCCGCGGCATAGGGACTGTCGACGTCGGTGCCGGGCAGCGTCGCGATCGCGAGCTTCATCATGGTGACGTTGACGCCGATCACGAGGCCGAAGAAGGCGACCAGCATCAGGAACACCTTCGTTCCAGTCAGCGGCTTGGCGGCCATGGCAGTCTCCTGAACTTACGGCGCGACAAAGTTGTCGGTTGTGGTCGCGACCTCGCCGAGGCCGATGTCGGTGACGTGGAAGCGCACGGGGATCGACTTCTCCGGATTGCTCTCCGCCGGCGCGGTGACCAGCAGGCGCAGCTCGCTGGTGGAGTCGCGCGGGATCACGATCATCGGCCGATCAGGCGTCACGGAATCGATGCCGACCACATGCGTGGTCAGGTTGGCCGGGCCATCCGCATCGATCGCGACGAGGCGGTCGTAGCCGCTCTTGTTGAGCAGCCGCACCGTATAGGCGTTGCGGATCGAGCCGTCGCTGAGCCTGACCGCGACCGGGTTGCGATCGTGCAGCACGTTGACGTCGAGCAGGCTGCGGGTCGCCAGCGTATAGATCATGAAGCCGCCGATGACCGCGATGATCGCGCTGTAGACGACGGTACGGGGCCGGACGATGCGGTAGACCGGCGCCTTGCCTTCCTGGCGGCGCTGGATGTTGATGTCGTTGTCATAGCCGATCAGCCGCTTCGGCCGGCCGATCTTGGTCATCACGTTGTCGCAGGCGTCGATGCAGAGCCCGCACTGGATGCATTCCATCTGCGGTCCGTTGCGGATGTCGATGCCGGTCGGGCAGACCGCGACGCATTGATAGCAGTCGACGCAGTCGCCGACATGCTCTCCGAGCGCCCGCACCTCGGCCGCCTTCTTCACCGACGTGCGCTTCTCGCCGCGATCGTAGCGATAGGTGACGTTGAGCGCCCATTCGTCGGTGAGCGCGGCCTGGATGCGCGGCCACGGGCACATATAGGTGCAGACCTGCTCGCGCATGAAGCCGGCGAGCACGTAGGTCGTCGCGGTCAGGATGGCGATCCAGATATAGGCGATCATCGGCGCCTGGAAGGTGACGAGCTCCTTCACCAGCGTCGGCGCGTCGTTGAAATAGAGCACCCAGGCGCCGCCGGTCCACCAGGCGATCATCAGCCAGATCGAATGCTTGAGCACGATCTCGGAGATGCGCTCCAGCTTCATCGGATCGGACGACTTGTCCTTCCTCATCCGCTCGCGCCGATCGCCCTCGACGAGGCGCTCGACCGCGTAGAACAGATCGGTCCACACGGTTTGTGGACAGAGATAGCCGCACCAGATGCGGCCGCCGACCGAGTTCATCAGGAACAGCGCCACCGCAGCGACGATCAGGAGGCCGGTAAAGTAATAGACCTCCTGCGGCCACAGCTCGATGAAGAAGAAATAGAAGCGGCTGTTGGGCAGATCGATCAGCACCGCCTGGCTAGGCGCACCGAGACCGCGATTCCAGCGCACGAAGGGCAGGAAGTAGTAGACGCCGAGGCAGAACGCCATCAGGCCCCACTTGATCCGGCGGAAGGTGCCATGGACGCTCTGGGGATAGACCTTCTTGCGGGCCGCGTAGAGCGGCCCGTAATCGTCGTCCGATGTGAGCTCGTTCGGGTTCACGGTCTTGTTCATCGCTAAAGGCGTCTCGAAAAGGTGCGATCAAACCTAGACCCGACGCCGCCGCGTCGGTTGATCCAGCTCAAGCGGGGGCACTTTTGTTCACTCTGCTTGCGCGACTAAGGCTTGAGACTCGACGAGCTACTTTCCGCCGCCCAGCGAGTGGACGTAGACCGCCATCGCCTTGAGGGTGGCGGAGTCGAGCCGTCCTTCCCAGGCCGGCATGACGCCGGCGCGTCCCTGGCTGATGGTCTCGATCAGGGTCGCCTCGTCCGAGCCGTAGAGCCAGATCTTGTCGGTCAGGTTCGGTGCGCCCATCTCCGGGTTGCCCTTGCCGCCGTCGCCATGGCAGGCGACGCAATTCTCCGCAAAGATCTTCTCGCCCTTGGCGGCGTCAAAACCCTTGCCGGTCGACAGGCCCGACAGCGAGCGTACGTAGTTGGCGACCGTGACGATCTCGTCCGGCTTGAGCACGCCGTCCTTGCCGAAGGCGAGCATCTGGCCCTCATGCGTCTTGGCATGGCCGGAGCGCGCGCCGAACTGGATGGTCTGCATGATCTGCTCGAGCGTGCCGCCCCACAGCCAGTCGTCGTCGTTCAGGTTCGGAAACCCCTTGGCGCCGGCGCCGCCTGAGCCGTGGCACGGCGCGCAATTGTCGCCGAACACGGTCCTGCCCTTGGCGCGGGCGAGCGCCAGCAGAGCCGGATCCCTCTCGATGTCGGCGAGCGGCGCCGCCGCCAACGCCGCCATCTTCTCACCGCGCAGCGCCTCGAGATTGGCGAGCTCCACCGCGAGGCTCGCACGCGTCGAGTAGCCGAGCAGCCCGGTGGTGTTGCTGGAGATCAGCGGCCAGGCCGGATAGACGATCCAGTAGCCGATCGCCCAGATGATGGTGAGGTAGAAGGAGATCACCCACCAGCGCGGCAGCGGCGTGTTGAGCTCCTTGATGCCGTCCCACTCATGTCCGGTCGTGGACTTGCCGGTGACGGAATCGATGTCGCCATGATGATCGGTCATGATCTCTTACTCCTCCCGCAACGGCAGGCGTGCCGCTTCGTCGAACGCGGCCTTGTTGCGGGGCCAGAATGCGTAGGCGATGATCGCGAGAAAGATCGCGACGAACACCGGCGTCCAGATCGTCGTGACGAGACCAGACGCGAGATTGTCGAGTGTCAGGATGGCTTTCATCGGTGATGCCTTCTCAGCGAAGATTGGCTTTCTCGTTGTAGAGCTTGAAGTCGACCAGCGTGCCGAGCATCTGCAAGTAAGCGATCAGCGCGTCCATCTCGGTCGGCGTGCCCGCCTTGCCGTCGAAATTGCGCACCGCGGCCTTGGCGTAGCGCTTGGTGAAGGCGTCGGTGCCGGCATTGTCAGGATCGGCCTGCGCCTTCAGGTCGGCGCCAGCGTTCGCGATCTGGTCGTCGGTGTAGGGCGTGCCGACGGCCTTGAGCGTCTTCATGTGGTCGGCGATCGTATCAGGGTCGACTTCGGTCTGACTGAGGAAGGGATAGCCCGGCATCACCGACTGCGGCACGATCGCGCGCGGATTGGCCAGATGGGTGACGTGCCAGTCGTCGGAATATTTGGCGCCGACGCGGGCAAGATCGGGACCCGTGCGCTTCGAGCCCCACTGGAACGGATGATCGTACATGCTTTCGGCGGCGAGCGAAAAGTGGCCGTAGCGCTCGACCTCGTCGCGCAAGGGACGGATCATCTGCGAATGGCAGAGATAGCAGCCCTCGCGGACATAGACGTTGCGGCCCGCGAGCTCCAGCGGCGTGTACGGCCTGACGCCGTCGACCGCCTCGATCGTGCTCTTGAGGTAGAACAGCGGCGTGATCTCGACGAGCCCGCCGATCGCGATCACCAGCAAAATGCCGACGATCAGGACGATCGAGTTCTTTTCGAAGATTTGGTGGCGTGTCCAGAACGACATGGAAGGCTCCTCATTCCGCCGGCTGGAGCGCGACGGGCATCTGGACTTGCTGCTCGCCTGCGCGAACGGTCATCCAGAGATTGTAGGCCATGATCAGCGCTCCGATCAGGAACAGCCCGCCGCCGGCAGCGCGGATGATGTAGAAGGGATGCATCGCCTCGACGGTCTCGATGAAGGAATATTCGAGGAAGCCGAGCGAGGTGTAGGCGCGCCACATCAGGCCCTGGAGGATGCCGGAGACCCACATCGCCGAGATGTAGAGAACGATGCCGAGGGTCGCGATCCAGAAGTGCCAGTTGACGAGCTTGAGGCTGTAGAGGCCCTTGCGATTCCAGGCCCATGGCACCAGGCAATAGAGCGCGCCGAAGGAGACGAAGCCGACCCAGCCGAGCGCGCCGGAATGCACATGGCCGATGGTCCAGTCGGTGTAGTGGCTGAGCGAGTTCACCACCTTGATCGACATCATCGGGCCTTCGAAGGTCGACATGCCGTAGAAGGCGACGGAGACGACCAGCATGCGCAGCACGGGATCGGTGCGCAGCTTGTCCCAGGCGCCCGACAGGGTCATCAGGCCGTTGATCATGCCGCCCCAGGACGGCATCCACAGCATGATCGAGAAGGTCATGCCGAGCGTCTGCGTCCAGTCGGGCAGCGCCGTGTAGTGCAGATGGTGGGGACCGGCCCAGATGTAGAGGAAGATCAGCGCCCAGAAGTGGATGATCGAGAGCCGATAGGAATAGATCGGCCGCTCGGCGCGCTTGGGAATGAAGTAGTACATGATGGCGAGGAAGCCGGCGGTCAGGAAGAAGCCAACCGCGTTATGGCCGTACCACCACTGGAACATCGCATCCTGGATGCCGCCCCACGCAACGTACGACTTCGAGCCGAACACAGAGACCGGAAGGGCCGGATTGTTGCCGAGATGCAGCACGGCGATCGTCACGATGAAGGCGAGATAGAACCAGTTCGCGACGAAGATGTGCGGCTCCTTGCGCTTGATGATGGTGACAAGGAACACCAGCAGGTAGACCACCCAGACGATGGTCAGCCAGAGATCGGCATACCATTCCGGCTCGGCATATTCCTTCGACTGGGTGACGCCGAGCAGATAGCCGGTGCCGGCGACCAGGATGAAATAGTTGTAGCCGAGCACGACGAACCAGGGCGCGAGATCGCCGGCAAGGCGCGCGCGGCAGGACTTCTGCACGACGTAGAACGACGTGCCGATCAGCACGTTGCCGCCGAAGGCGAAAATGACCGCCGAGGTGTGCAGCGGCCGCAGGCGGCCGAAGCTGGTCCAGGGCAGGTCGAAATTCAGCGCCGGCCAGGCCAGCTGCGAGGCGATGATGAGACCGACGAGGAAGCCCGCGATGCCCCAGAACATCGCCATGACGGCGGTGAACTTGATCGGGCCCATGTTGTAGTTGGGGCGCCCGTTGATCTCCGCCGGCGGCAGCTCCGCCGGGCGATCGAAGTAGCGGTTGATGATCACGAACACCGCGGCGAGGCTCGCCGCCGCGCTCAGCGCGGCATGAAAAGCGAAGGGCGCATCGAGCGCCTTGGCCGAGGCGATCACGCAGAGGAAGGCGGTGACTGCGAACGCGACAGCCAGTCCGCTTTCACCTGATGTCATGGATTTTGAGATGGAGGGCTGGCTCATCGCGGATTCTCTTTCGAAAGAACACGGAGCCAGAAACCACATTCACCCTCGCGGGGAATTGATTGAAATCAAGACGGGCGTTTTGGTTCGTCGTAGGTGGCAAACATTTTTGGGAGCTCCCGTATTTCTGCGGAGCCGCCGGTTGAAGTGCCCTCTCCTTTCATGTCCGTCGAAGCCTTTGCGGCGGATTCGGGAGAGGCAGCGATCACGGTGCGGTAGACTTACTTGGGTGAGGAGTCTGGCTCCGCGAATCCAGTATCGTAGGGTGGGCAAAGGCGCACTTGCGCCGTGCCCACGATTTGTCGAACACGCGACAGGATGGTGGGCACGCTTCGCTTTGCCCACCCTACGATATCTGTGATCGCGGATAGATACCCCTCATCCGGTGCTTCGCGGAAGGACTCACTCCCTCGCCGTCGCCTTCAGCGCGGCGATGACATCCTCGCGGGCGATGATTCCGGCGAGCTTCTGCGCGCCGTCGAGCACGATGATGCTGCGGATGCGGTGTTCGACCATGATCTGGAGCACGCGCGTCAGCCGCGTGTCGGGGCTGACATAGATGAACTCCGGTGTCATGACGTCGCCGATCCTCCGGCTCATCAGGTCGTGATAGCGCGGCAGCATCTGGTTCGGAGTGAACGCAAAGCATTTCAGGATGTCGAACTTGGTGACGATGCCGACCACCTGCCCGTCGTCCTCGACCGGATAGGAGTTGAAGTCATCGGTCTCGAACATTTCGCTGAGCGCGAGCAGGTCCTGGTCGCGCCGCACCGTCTTGACCTTGCGCGTCATGTAGCCACTGGCTGTCTCCTCGAGAAACTTGTACACGGCGCGTCCTCCTCGAATGGTTCAGTCAGTGCGACAGCAGCACGCAGCGCACCGACTGCGTGACCAGGTGCTCGGTGACGCCGCCGAGGATCAGCTCGCGAAAGCGCGAATGACCATAGGCGCCCGCGACGATCAGGCCGGCGCCGACATCGCCGGCGACCTGCTCCAATTGCGCGGCAGCAGAATCGTTCCGCACCGCCTCTGTGATGCGCGCGCTCGCGGTGATGCCGTGACGGGCGAGCCAAGCGGCGACATCGGTGACGCCGGCCATCACCGCCGAGCGGTCGTCGTCGCGCTCCGGAATCTCGACAACGGTGACGTCACTCGCCTTGCGCAGCATCGGCAGCGCGTTGGCCACTGCACGGCGCGACTCCGGCGTGTCCTTCCAGGCCACCAGCACGCTGCGCAGATCGAGCCAGTTGACCTTGTCGGGGACGACGAGGAGCGGGCGGCCGGCCTGCATCACCAGATCCTTGGGGCTAGCTAGCGCGAACGCGTCGGGGAAGGCCGGGCCGTACCCGCCGCTGACGATGATGTCGGCGCAGCGCGCCTGCGCCAGCACGAATCGCGCCGGAAAATCCAGGGCGCTGCGCCACTCCGCCCGGCCGCCGCGCGCTTTCGTGGCGCTGCGGAACTGGGCTTCCAGATCGGCAAGGCGCTTCCTGATGGAGGCTTGCTCCTGATCGATCAGGCTCTGGGCCTCAGCGCCGTCGGTGAAATAGAGCGGCGGCGCATACTGCCCCGCGGCGACGCCGATGATGGCCGCCTCGAATCGCTCGGCGAGCTCGCCCGCGACCTGAAGACGCGCCTCGTTGGACTGATCGAGCGCCAGGCTGACCATCACGGTCGCGTATGTCATGGGGTGTCTCCGCACAGAAGGAACTGCCGCGGAATCTAGCCGCGCCAGCGCGCGGCATGATGAGGTAGATCAAACCGCCGAGCACCGGCTTGCGGCAAATCCGCCAATGGAATCAGACATCCGAACTTGCCTCTCGCCCGCCCATGGGCGAAATTGCGGCCATGTTCGCGGCATAGTCCGCCGCGCCAGAATGGGAGCCATCGATTGTCGCCGACCCGCGTAACGCATCCGTCAGACGACAGTCGGGGCGAGCATTTCCGGGTCCGGATCGAGGGGTTCGGCGTCGGCACCTGGGATCTCGACCTCACGACGCGGGAGCTGGAGTGGTCCGAAACCGCGCGGATGCTGCTCGGTATCGGGCGCGGCCAGCCGGCCAGCTACGACCTCTTGCTCTCCCGCCTCGAGCCCGAGGACCGCGCCCGCGTCGAGGACGCGATCAGGCAGGTCATCGAGCATGGCGGCGGCTTCGACGTCTCCTTCAAAATTTCCGGCAATGCCGACCGCGGCAAATGGCTCAGGGCCCGCGCCGGCCTGATCCGCGACGATGCCGGCGTCGCCCGCCATCTCAGCGGCATCCTGCTCGACATCGACGAGGAGAAGCAGGTCGAGGAAGCCCTGCGCACGCGCGAGAATCACCTCCGCTCCATCCTGCACACCATTCCCGACGCCATGATCGTGATCGATGGCCACGGCATCATGCAGCTGTTCAGCACGGCCGCGGAGCGCCTGTTCGGCTGGTCGGAGCAGGAGGCGATCGGCCAGAACGTCAGCATCCTGATGCCGGAGCCGGACCGCACCCGTCACGACAGCTACATCGCGCGCTATCGCTCGACCAATGATCCGCACATCATCGGCATCGGCCGCATCGTCACCGGCAAGCGCCGCGACGGCACGACGTTCCCGATGCATCTGTCGATCGGCGAGATGCAGTCCGGCGGCGAGCCCTATTTCACCGGCTTCGTCCGCGACCTCACCGAGCACCAGAAGACCCAGGCGCGGCTGCAGGAGTTGCAGTCCGAGCTCGTCCACGTCTCGCGGCTCACCGCGATGGGCGAGATGGCCTCCGCCCTCGCGCACGAGATCAACCAGCCGCTGGCGGCGATCAGCAATTACATGAAGGGATCGCGGCGGCTGCTCGCCGGCAGCACGGATCCCAACACGCCGAAGATCGAGAGCGCGCTGGACCGCGCCTCGGAGCAGGCCTTGCGTGCCGGCCAGATCATCCGCCGCCTGCGCGACTTCGTCTCCCGCGGCGAGTCCGAGAAGCGGGTCGAGAGCCTGTCCAAGCTGATCGAGGAGGCCGGCGCGCTCGGGCTCGCCGGCGCGCGCGAGCAGAACGTGCAGCTCCGCTTCAGCCTCGATCCCGATGCCGATCTCGTCCTCGCCGACCGCGTGCAGATCCAGCAGGTGCTGGTCAATCTGTTCCGCAATGCGCTGGAGGCGATGGCGCAATCCGGGCGGCGCGAGCTCGTCGTCGCCAACAAGCGCGTCGCCGACGACATGATCGAAGTGGAAGTCTCCGACACCGGCTCCGGCTTCCAGGACGACGTCATTCCAAACCTGTTCCAGACCTTCTTCACCACCAAAGACACCGGCATGGGCGTCGGACTGTCCATCAGCCGCTCGATCATCGAGGCTCACGGCGGGCGCATGTGGGCCGAGAGCAACGCATCGAGCGGCGCGACATTCCGCTTCACCCTGCCGGCAGCCGACGAGACCTGAGCTATGACGACCAAGGGACATGTCTACGTCATCGACGATGACGCCGCGATGCGGGACTCGCTGAACTTCCTGCTGGACTCCTCCGGCTTCGGCGTAACGCTGTTCGAGGACGCGCAGAGCTTCCTCGACGCCCTGCCCGGCCTTGCCTTCGGCTGCGTCGTGTCCGACGTGCGCATGCCGGGCCTCGACGGCATCGAGCTTCTCAAGCGGATGAAGGCGCAGGCCAGCCCGTTCCCGATCCTGATCATGACCGGCCATGGCGACGTGCCGCTCGCGGTCGAGGCGATGAAGCTCGGAGCCGTCGACTTTCTCGAAAAACCCTTCGAGGACGATCGCCTCACCACGATGATCGAGACTGCGATCCGCCAGGCCGAGCCGGCGGCCAAGAACGAGACGATCGCGCAGGACATCGCCGCCCGCGTCGCTTCCCTCAGCCCCAGGGAGCGCCAGGTCATGGAGGGCCTGATCGCCGGCCTCTCCAACAAGCTGATCGCCAGGGAATACGACATCAGCCCGCGCACCATCGAGGTCTACCGCGCCAATGTCATGACCAAGATGCAGGCGGGCAGCCTGTCGGAACTGGTCCGGCTGGCGATGCGCGCCGGCATGCTGAAGGATTGAGGCAAACCGGATTGAGGCAAGTCAATCTGCGCGGCTCAGGCTGTGCTAGCCAGACGCGATGATCGAGATCGGCTCGCACCCCCAGCGGCTTCCCATGGCGCCCTCGGCAAAACCCGTCGTCTATGTCGTCGACGACGATGCCGCCGTGCTGGGATCGCTGCGATTCCTGCTCGAAACCGACGGCTTCGACGTGCGGACCTTCAGGAACGCCACGGCGCTGCTGAATGCCGCCAGCGAGCCCGGCGCCGACTGCTACGTGATCGACTACAAGATGCCGGACATCAACGGCATCGAGCTCGCCGGCCGCCTCCGCCAGTTCGACGAAGGCACGCCGGTCATACTCATCACCGGCTATCCCGACGGAAATATCTCGGCCCGCGCGGCCGCCGCGGGCGTCAAGGACGTGATCTTGAAGCCGCTTCTCGACGAAAACCTGGTCAAGCGCATCCGTGGTGCGATCCAGGAACGGCGCCGGAATTGACCTTACGGGATTCTACGTAGGTAAACCTCCTTAAGATAACGCGCGAAATTTCCGGATTGCGCAAACCCGCGTAGCAATGCTCCATCACAACGGAGATGGCGCAGATGCTGACCCAGACGCTCGACACCCAGGCGATCAACACGCAACTTCGTGGCAAGATTGCCCCTGCCCATCCTGTCTCCGACCAGTTCGGCGCGATCACCGGCCATGTCGGCCTCGTCGCCACCGAGTTCTCCTACCGCAAGGACGAAGAGATCTACGGTGAGGACGAGCCGTCCGAATATGTCTACCAGGTCGTGTCGGGCGCCGTGCGCAGCTACAAGCTTCTCTCCGACGGCCGCCGCCAGATCGGTGCCTTCCATCTTCCCGGCGACGTGTTCGGCCTCGAATCCGGCCCGACCCACCGTCTCGCCGCCGAAGCCATCATCGACACCAATGTCCGCCTCGTGAAGCGCGCCAGCCTGGAGAAGGCCGCCGGCACGGACGTGCAGGTCGCCCGCAAGCTCTGGGCCATGACCGCCGGCGAGCTCCGCCACGCCGAAGACCACATGCTGCTGCTCGGCCGCAAGACCGCGATGGAGCGTGTCGCGACCTTCCTGCTCGAAATGGACCGCCGCCTCGCGGTCGCCGGCATGATGGCGCTGCCCATGTGCCGCCGCGATATCGGCGACTATCTTGGCCTCACCCTTGAGACCGTGTCGCGCGCGCTGTCCCAGCTCCACGCCCAAGGCATTCTCGGTTTCTCCGGCGCCCGCCAGATCGTGCTGCGCAACAGGGCGCGCCTGCACAATCTCGACGCCTGACTTTTCCTCCCCACTGACTTGGCCGGCTGATGTCGTTCAGCCGGCCATTTCTTTTGGCGCAAGCCGCCGGGTCTCCGGCATCACCAGCAGGATCAGCAACAGCCCCGTCGCGGCGATGCCGGACAGCCCGATGAACGCGGTGGCGTTGCCGAACTTGTCGCTGACATAGCCGCCCAGCGCAGTGCTCAGCGACGCGCCGATGCCGGTCGCGGTGCCGACGATTCCCTGTGCCAGATTGAAGTGTCCGCTGCCGAAGGCGACGTCGGCCACGATCAGCGGAATCATCACCGCGAACACCGCCGCCGTGATGCCGTCGAACACCTGCACCGCGACCAGCAGATAGGGATCACGCACCGTGGCGAACAACAGACCGCGGATCGTCAGCGCGCCGAACCCGATCAGCAGCAGCGGCCGGCGGCCCCAGAGTTGCGCCTTGCGCCCGACCGTCGGCGACAGCAGCGCCACGATCGCCTGGGGCACGACGATGCAAAAGGCAACGAGCACCGTTGCCCACTGGCTCGACCTGGCCGTCACTGCGCTCGCCATCAGCGGCATCATCGAGGCGTTCGCGAGCTGTAACAGCAGCACGCTCAGCGCAAACACGATCAGCGGCCGCTGCCTGATCAGGTGCCAGATATTGGTGTCGCCCGGCACCGGCGCCTCGCGCGGCATCTCGCCGTGGCAGCGCGCGATGTCGACCTCCTCCTCCCGGATCCGCGACAGCGCGATCAGGGTCGGGATCGCCAGCAAGAAAGTGACCAGGAACACCGAGCGGCTCGACAACAGATAACCGGCGGTGCCCATCACGGCGGCCGCGACGCCGTTACCGAGCGAGGCGAAGCGCGCATTGCGCCCGAGCCGCTCGCCGATCGCGAGTGGCCCGACGAGGCCGAGGCTGATCGCCGCGATTGCAGGTCCCAGCACGCAGCTCGCCGCCGCATGCAGTGTCGCCGCCGTCACCACCACGGGGAAGATCGGCATCGCCGCATAAGCGAGCGCGCAGAAGCCGATGGTCACGATCGCAAGGGCCGCGACCAGCCGCTCGGATTTCGCGGCATCGATGATGGCGCCGCCCGGCATCTGCCCGATCAGGGCGACGATGCCGCCGATCGAGAGCACGAGGCCGATCTCGACCTGGGTCCATTTCTGCGTCGTCAGGTACACCGCGATGAAGGGACCGAACCCGGTCTGCACGTCGGCAAGGAAGAAGATGAACCAGTCGAGACCGCGCAGGCTCTGGCGCGACGGCGCCGGAATGGGCGCAAGCCGCAGCGCTGCGGCGTTGTTCTGTTCAACGTGGCCGCCGCGATCCGCATGGTTCGGCTTCCTCGACAACAGCACAGGCAGTCAGCCCTCCCCGCGTCTCACTGGATGGCTTGCAGCGGTTGAAGACTGCCGGACGCGCCGAGCACGACCATCGGCGTGTCTTCCTTGTATTCCGGCGCGGCAGCGACCTGAGCCTTGGTCAGCTCCAGCGTGATGCTGTCCTTCTTGTTGGTGATCTTGCCGAAATGAAGCGCGTTCCAGTCCACCACGATCTTGCGGCTGCCGACGCCCAGGAAGCCGCCAAAATCGATCACGGCGGCGCGCACATGGCCGGTGCGGTCGACGATGATGTCGACGATGCGGCCCATGCCCTCGTCGGCGGCGCTGCGCACGTCGCGGCCGAGCACGCCATGCGCATCGCTCGCGCCGATGATGGTCACCGAGGGCGGCGGCGCGGCATCCTTCGGCGTCACCGGCACCGTCGAGGCCGGCGGCTGCGCAGCCGCCGGCGCATTGGCTTCACTTGGCGGCGAGGTTGGGGCCGCCGCAGGCGGCTCCTCCGCGGCACGCGACATTGCGACCGTCAGGCCGGCGACGATCGCCACGCTCAAGACCAGCCATCGGACAGCACGCATGGACCCTCCTTGCGCGCGATCAGCGCGCCAGCACGATCGAGACCTGGATCTGGCCGCGCGTGCGCAACACCTCCAGCGCGACGTCGTCGCCGTGGCGGCTGACGCGCAGATCGACGCTGGACTCGCCGAGGCGCAGATCGCGCAGGATCACCTCGTTCAGGAATGCCGGCAGATGCGGATTGCGCAGGCGGATCTCGCCGCGCGCCACATCGAACTCGATGCCGAGCGCCGCCTCCAGCAGCGTGAACGGCGTCGCGCTGGCCCAGGCCTGCGGCGCACAGGCGACCGGATAGAGCGTCGGGCCGCGCCGCTTCTCGCGCCGGAAGCCACAGAACAGCTCGGGCAGCCGGCGCAGATCCATGTAGGTCGCAGCGTCGAACAGGCCCTTGAAGACATGCGCGACCGAATGCTTGAGGCCGTAGCGCGCGAGCCCGAGCGCGATCAGCGCGTTGTCGTGCGGCCAGACCGAGCCGTCATGATAGGACATCGGGTTGTAGCGCACCTCGCCTTGCGCGACGGTGCGGATGCCCCAGCCGGAGAAGAAGTGCGGCCGCATCAGATCGGCGGCGACGAGGCGCGCGCGATCCTCGCGGATCATGCCGCTGAACAGCACCTGCCCGGCATTCGAGGTGCGCACCTTGCACGGCCGCTTCTTGCCGTCGAGCGCGAGCGCATAGGTGCCGAGCTCCTCGCACCAGAACGCCTTTTCGAAGCGCTCGGCCAGCGCGTTGGCTTCGGCCTCAAGCTTGCGCACTCGGTCCGGCTTGCCGAGCCGCAGCGCGCAACGCGCGGCAAGCTGCTTGGCCGCGTAGACGTAGCCCTGGACTTCGGCGAGCGCGATATTGCCTTCCGCGAGCTGGCCGTCGGCGTGGAAGATCGCGTCGTAGGAATCCTTCCAGCCCTGGTTGGCCAGTCCCTTTTCCGTCGCGCGCTGGTATTCGACGAAGCCGTCCTGATCGGGATCGCCCGGACCGTCGATCCAGGCGAGGCCCGCCTCGATCGCCGGCCACAGCTCGATCAGCGTCGCTGCATCGCCGGTGCGCTCGAAATAGCTGCCGGCGAGCAGGATGAACAAGGCGGTGGAATCGACGCTGCCGTAATATTGCGAGAACGGCACCTCGCGCAGCGCCGCCATCTCGCCGCCGCGCATCTCGTGCAGGATCTTTCCGGGCGCCGCGTCGGCAAGCGGATCGACCGTCTTGGCCTGGAAATGGGCGAGCCGCCTGAGGACGCCCTTGGCGACGCGCGGGTCGACCCACAGCATCTGCAGCGCGGTGATCAGCCCGTCGCGACCGAAGGTCGTCGAATACCAGGGAATGCCGGCATAGGGATAACGCCCCTGCGGCGTCTCCGTCATCAGCATGTTGAGGTCGGCCATGGCCTGGCACAGCACCTCGTTGAAGATGTTGTTCGAGGTTTCGATGCTGGCCGCGCCCATCGTCGACTGCCGCATCTCGCGGCGATGGGCGAGCAAGCCCCTGAAGAAACGCGCGGGCTTTTCCGTGACCGGCCGGTTGCAGGACACGGCGACGAACAGCGATTTCGATTGATGCGGATCGAGCTCGACCTGCCAGGTCGCGGCGTTCACCGACAGCCGTGTCGGACGCGGGTCGAAATGCAAACCGGTCGTGCGCTCGGCATCGTCGAGGCCGCGATAGTCGAACAGCACGTCGGTCGGCCCGAGCAGCTTGCTCGTGCCGGTGCCCCGGCGCGGCCGCTGTTCGCCGCGGACCTCGAACAGGTCGGCAAAATCGTTGTCGAACAGCAGCGTCAGCTCGAAGCTCGCCGGCCGCTCGCCATGGTTCTGCACGCCGATGCGTTGATAGGCCGAGCCGTGCCACAGGAAGATCGTGCGCACGATGTGCAGCAGATCCTTCTGCAGCACGAGGGCGCCCTCGCGGTAGATGTCGGGATTGGTGAGATCGACCGTCAGCGCCGAATTGTCGTCGCGTAAGTTGGAGCCGAGCAGCAGCGGCTGGAGGTCGTTGAGCACGAGTTCCAGCCGCGCCAGGTAGCGCGTGTCATGGTGGAACAGGCCGTCCGGCCCGCCGGCCGAGGCGCCGATGTCGCCGTGGCTGTCGAGCACGATGAAGGTGTCGTCGTGCTTGAGCGAACGCCGCGGCCGCGCCGACGGCCCCGTCATCGGGATGTAGAACGGCTGCTCCGCGACCTGCTCCACGGTCCGCGTCACAGAGACGAATTTGGTGACGACTTCGGCTGCCATGAGCTGCTCCCCTGCCTTGTTTCGAAACGCAACCAACGCAGACGCAACTGTTGGGTTTACGCGGCGAACTTCGCGAGCCGGCTCATTTCCTGCGTCACCAGCTCACGGTACGGACCGTGACCCTGCATCAGGCGGTCGGGCGCGCCGTCCTCGATGATCTTGCCATTCCTCAGCACGATCACACGGTCGAAATTGCGCAGCGTCGCGAGCCGATGCGCGATCGCGATCACGGTGCGGCCGCGCATCAGGCGCGACAGCGCCTCGCGGATCGCTTCCTCCGACTCGCTGTCCAGCGCCGCCGTCGCCTCGTCCAGCAGCAGGATCGGCGCATCCTTCAGGAAGGCGCGTGCGATCGCGATGCGTTGGCGCTGGCCGCCGGACATCTTCACACCGCGGTCGCCGACCATGGTGTCGAGCCCCTCAGGCAGAGTTTCCACGAAATCGCAGCGGGCGGCAATGGCCGCGCGCAGCACCTCGTCGTCCGTCGCGTTGGGGCGGCCGTAGCGGATGTTCTCGCGGATGGAACGGTGGAACAGCGAGATATCCTGCGGCACGACCGAGATCGCCTCGCGCAGGCTGAGCTGGGTCACCATCGAGACGTCCTGGCCGTCGACGGTGATGCTGCCCTCGTCGACGTCGTAGAAGCGCTGAAGCAGCGTGAACAGGGTCGACTTGCCGCCGCCGGACTGGCCGACCAGGCCGACGCGCTGGCCGGGCTGCAGCCGCAGGCTGAACCGCTCGAAGATCTTCTCGCCGCCGGGATAGCCGAAGGTGACGTTGTTGAACGCAATCGCCGCGCCGCTCTTCACCAGCGGCTCCGCCTCGGGGTGATCGCGTAGCTCATGCGGCACCAGGAGGGTCGCGATGGCCTCGGTCAGCCGTGCGACATGCTGGGTGACGTCGACCAGCGCCACCGCGAGATCGCGCGTGGCGTTGAGGATGGACAGGCCGAGGGTGCAGACCAGCACGACGTCGCCGGTGGTCGCCTCACCCTGCTGCCAGAGCGTGATCGCCCAGGCCATCAGCGCAACGGTCAGGACGACTGTCACACCGGCATGGGTGAGCCGCAGCTTCTCCAGATAGCGCAGGCTGCGGCCGCGCGCGGTAAGCTCGCGGTTGACGGTAGCGTCGAACCGCTCGTGCTCGTGGCTGATGCCGCAGAAGGCGCGGACCAGCGGCATATTGCTGATGACGTCAATCATCTCGCCGTCGACCACGGCCGCCTTGTCGGCGAAATCGTCATGCAGGGGCTTGCCCGCCGCGGCCAGATGGAACATCGCGATCACCATCCCGCCGGCGATCACGATCAGGCCGAGCGCCATATAAGGACTGACGGTTCCGATCAGCATGATTGCCGCAACTGTGGCAATGCATGGCGGCAGCACATTCCAGACGAACATGTTCTCGACGGTGAACACCGCATTCGAGGTCGCCGTGATGCGGCTCGTCAGCATGCCTGGCATGCGGTCGGAGAAATAGCTCGGCGCGTGTCCCGTCAGGTGACGAAATATGTCACGGCGCAAATCGCCCGTGACACGAACGAAGGTGAAGCTCGCGGTCCAGCTCGCGATCCGCCACAGGAAGTTGTCGGCAGCGATCAGCGACATGAGCAAAATGAATGCCAGCCATACGCTACCACCATGCGATGTTCCCGACGACAGACTGTCGACGAGAGATTTGACGCCGTACTGCGTGCCCACGGAGCAGGCAACGGCTGCGACGACAGCAGTCAGGATCACGAGATGCGACGCGAGACGACGCCGAAGATAGCGCAAGACAAAGGCAAATGGCCTGCGCGCGTATCCAGAAAGCTGATCCATATGGCACTCGACCCCGTGTGATGATTTCCAGTTTTGTGGCTGACCGACAGAACATCGACCAGCTCGCCTCGGTTCCCGGGCAGGCTGATCACGACATGCGGATGCGGACGATCTGCGAAGACGAGATGGCAGCATCGAGACAGGTGCGAGATGTGTCCAATAAGTAACGTTTGTTGAGAGGAACTTCGCAACTGCGGGAACGTTCCCTTAGCTGGCATTGCCGGTGCCGTACGCGCTGGGGGTTTTCAATATTCATGATCGCAGAGGAGAAGGTGAGATGCGCATCGCGCAGGTAGCTCCGTTGACGGAGGCTGTTCCACCCAAGCTGTATGGCGGCACCGAGCGGGTGGTGCATTGGTTGACGGAAGAGCTGGTTGCCCTTGGACACGACGTCACACTGTTCGCCAGCGGCGACTCGAAGACGTCGGCGAAGCTGGATGCCCTATGGCCGCGAGCGCTGCGCCTCGACGGTTCCGTGCGCGATCCCAACGCGTTGCACATGGTGCTGCTGGAGCGGGTGCGGCAGAAATGTGACGACGAGGAGTTCGACTTCCTCCACTTTCATCTCGACTATTATCCCTGGTCGCTGTTCTACCGGCAGCCGACACCGTTTGTGACCACGCTGCACGGCCGGCTCGACCTGCCGGAGCATCAGCCGGTGTTCGACACCTTCTCCAAGATGCCCGTGATCTCGATCTCGAACGCGCAGCGGCGGCCGGTGCCGCAGGCGAACTGGGTGACGACGATCCATCACGGCCTGCCCGAGAATCTGCTGACGCCGAAGCCGGCCAAGCAGGAATATCTCGCCGTGCTCGGCCGCATCGCTCCGGAGAAGGGCGTCGACCGCGCCATCAAGATCGCGACCCATTGCGGCATCCCGCTGAAGATCGCGGCCAAGGTCGATCGCGCCGACCAGGACTATTATGACGAGCTGATCAAGCCGATGATCGTGAACAATCCGCTGGTGGAGTTCATCGGCGAGATCAGCGACCACGAGAAGTCGGACTTCCTCAGCGGCGCGCTCGGACTTCTGCTGCCGATCGACTGGCCGGAGCCGTTCGGCCTCGTCATGATCGAGGCCATGGCCTGCGGGACGCCGGTCGTCGCCTTCAATCGCGGCTCCGTGCCGGAGATCATCGACGAGGGCCTCACCGGCTTCGTGGTCGAGGACATCCTCAGCGCGGCCGGTGTGGTCAACCGTCTTCCGAGCCTGAATCGCTCCGCGATCCGCAAGCAGTTTGAGTCGCGCTTCACCGCGCGGCGGATGGCGCTCGACTATCTCGCGGCCTATCGCAGCCTGACCGAGGAGCAAGCACCGCGGATCAAGCTGGTGAGCAGCGCGGAGTAAGCGGCTCCACAAACGGTGTCGTCCCGGACAAGCGAAGCGCCGATCCGGGACCCATAACCACAGGGCGTTGTTTGGCGACGACTCGGAGTGACCGGTCTCGTACAAAATTCCTCCCTGTGGTTATGGGTCCCGGGTTCGCGCTGCGCGCGCCCCGGGACGAGAGTTGTGTGTGCCGCGCGTTCAACGCGCCCTACACCACCACCGTCCGCTTCGGCTCCACGATCTCGAACATCCGCGGAAACTCATCCATCAGGCCCATCAGCTCGGCGAGCTTCATCGGGTTGCCCGACAGCTTGATCTTGCCGGCCGCCACCGCTTCCGGAAAGCTCGTCCGCTTCGCAATGACCTCATCGAGCGTCGCGCGCGCCAACGTGAAGCTGGCATCGGCGCCTTCGGCCTGCACGCCCTCGGTATAGGTCAGCGCGCAATTCTCCAGATTGAGCACGAAGGTCTCGCCGGTATCCGAAAAGCTCCAGTTCAGCACGATGCGCTTTCCTTCCGCCTTCGGACCGTTGAGGCGGATGCCGAGCACGTCCCAGAGCTGCCCGGTGCGCAGCGCGGCCAGCGTCTCGCGCGGCATCGGCGGACGCGGCAGGGCCTTCGGCATGCCCTGGCGCAATTCCTGCGCGCCGAACAGATAGGCGTTGCGCCACGTCGCGCTCTCGGCGGCATAGCCGAGCTGCTCCAGCGTGTCCGCCAGCAGCGCGCGCGCCACCTGATTGTCCGGCTCGGCGAAGACGAGATGGCCGAGCGCCTGCGCGACGAAGCGGAATTCACCCTTGTCGAAATCCGCACGCGCCCGCGTCAGGATCGCGTCGGCGCCGCCCATGTACTCGACATACTTCTTGCCTGATTCCACCGGCGGCAGCGGATCGAGATTGACTGGGTTGGCGTCATACCAGCCGAGATACTTTTGGTAGATCGCCTTCACATTGTGCCTGATATGGCCGTAATAGCCGCGGCCGTGCCAGGCGCCTTCGAGGCTCTTTGGCAACTGGATCGTCTCGGCGATCTCCGTCGCCGTGAGGCCGTGGTTCATCAGGCGGATGGTCTGGTCATGCGCGAACTTGTAGAGATCGCGCTGCTGCCGGATCATGGTGCCGATGCGCTCGCGTCCCCACACCGGCCAGTGATGCTGACCGCACATCGCCTCCGCCTTGCCGTCCCACAGCTGCAAGGCCTCATTCAGGTATTTCGACCAGGCCAGCGCGTCGCGCACGTCGGCGCCGCGGAACGGCAAGAGATTGTGAAAATTGTGGGTGCAGTTCTCGGCGAGGTTCAACAGCTTGTAGCGCGGGATGAAGAAGTGCATCTCCGCCGGCGCTTCGCTGTTCGGCGCCATCTGGAATTCGAACTCGACGCCGTCGATGACGCGCCTGTCTCCGGTCGCCATGATCAGATCGGTCGGACGCAGCAGCGCGACCGCGCCCGCCGCCATCGACTTGCCGAGGCCGCAATCGACCTGGCCTCGTGCCCCCTTGGCCAGGAACGGCCCGAATTGGTACTGCGCCCGGCGCAGCATCGCGGGGCCCGCGATGATGTTCTCGGAGACGGCGTGCTCCATGAACAGGTTCGGCGCGATGATCGGCACACGCCCGGTCGCGAGAGCATCTTCCTGCAGCACGCCGCGCGCGCCGCCCCAATGGTCGGTGTGGGTATGGGTGAAGATCACGGCCGCAACCGGCCTCGTGCCGCGATGCGCAAAATAGAGGTCGAGCGCGGCACGCGCGCCTTCGATTGAGGTCAGCGTGTCCACCACGATGACGCCGCGATCGCCCTCGATCAGCGTCATGTTGGCGATGTCGAGCCCGCGCACCTGGTAGACGCCGGGCACGACCTCGAACAGCCCATGCTGCATGTTGAGCCGCGACTGCCGCCACAGGCTGGGATTGACCGTCGGCGGCGCCTGCTCGGCAGACAGGAAGCCGTAAGGCTCGAGGCTCCAGACCGTGCGCCCTTGCGGATTTGTCACCTTCGCGTTGTCGATCGTGCCGAGAAAGCCGCGCGCTGCATCGTCGAAATCCCGTGTGTCGGAAAACGGCAGCGCGTTGAGCATGCTCTCATGCTGCGCGATGACGGACGGCGTTGCGTCCTTCGGCTCGCTGCTGAGTTCAGTCATCTTGCGTCCTCCCGGCCTGATGCGCGGCATCTAACCGCATCTCGCGGATGATTGCCATCGCTGACCGAGACAGCACAGGTGCCCTTCCCTTCTCCCCTTGCGGGAGAAGGTGGCATAGGCGGCCCATGGCCGCCGTTCTTAAGAGGACGCCGAAGCGACGCTTCGGCTATGGCGCCGGATGAGGGATCTCTCTCCGCTCACAACAGTGCTCGTGAGGATGGATAGCCCGTCACCCGTCTCGCCGCTATGCGGCGAGCCACCCTCTCCCGCAAGGGGAGAGGGTGCACCGTCCATGCGGCAACGCTAGTGCATCCCCAGCACCCTTGGCAGCCACAGCGTCAAATCCGGCCAATAGGTCACGATGACGAGGAAGCCGAGCATGGTGATCAGCCACGGCATCACCGCGACCGCAAGATCGGTGATGCGCATTCGCGCTATCATGGATGCGACGTAGAGGTTCAGGCCGACAGGCGGATGGCAGAGGCCGACCTCCATGTTGACGTCCATGACGATGCCGAAATGGACGAGGTCGATGCCGAGCTTCTTGGCTGCCGGCGCCAGGATCGGGGCCATGATCAGGATGATCGAGTTCGGCTCCATGAAGTTGCCGGCGAGCAGCAAGAGGATGTTGACCACCAGCAGGAAGCCGACCCAGCCGAGATTCTGCGCCGCGATCCAGTCGGCGAGCGTCGCCGGCAGGTTCTCGTTGGAGAGCACGAAGGAGAACAGCACCGCGTTGGTGACGATGTAGAGCAGCATCGCGCTGGTGTTGGCGGCGCGCAGCAGCACCCGCGGCACATCCACCATCTTGATCGCCTTGTAGACGAACACCGCGATGACGAAGGAGTAGACCGCGGCCATCGCGGCCGCCTCGGTGGCGGTGAACAGGCCGCTATAGATGCCGCCGATGATGATGACGACCAGCATCAATCCCCAGATGCTCTCGCGGAAAGTGCGGACGGTTTCGCCCCAGGTCGCTTTCGGCAGCCGCGGATAGTCGCGATTGCGGGCGAGCCACCAGGTGACGATGCAGAGCATGGTCGTCAGCAGGATGCCGGGGAGCAGGCCTGCAACGAACAGCGCGCCGATCGAGGTGTTGGTCGAGACCGCGTAGACGATCTTCGGGATCGACGGCAGCATCAGGATGCCGAGCGAGCCGGCGACCGTGATGATGCCGGCGCCGAAGCGCATCGGATAGCCGTGCCGGACCATCTCGGGCAGCACGATGGCGCCGATCGCGGCCACCGTCGCGACGCTCGAGCCGCAGACCAGCGCGAACATAGCGCAGGCGACGATGCCGGCGAGGCCGAGGCCGCCATACCAGTGACCGATCAACGAGGTCGCGAAATTGATCATGCGGCGCGCGACGCCGCCATGGGTGAGGAAATTGCCGGCGAGGATGAAGAACGGGATCGCCATGATCTCGAAGCCCTCGATGCCCGTGAAGAGCTTCATCGAGACCGCCTCGATCGGCACCGTGGTCAGAGTGAACAGGAACGTCATCACGGTGAGGCCGAGCGCGATCGAGACCGGGATGCCGGTCAGCATCAGCGCGATCAGCAGCGCGAACACGGTCGCGGCACGCATCCAGTGCGGCAGCACCACCACGCCGAACTTTTCGGCAAGGCACATCATGAAGATCAGGACCGGCGCCATGATCAGGATGACGCCGAGCGGCGAGACTTTTCGCGCGGCGGCCCGGGTTGCGGCACCGGCGGGTTGCGGATGCAGCGCCGGCGAGGCGTCGGCCTCGACGCCCTCGACATGACTCTCGTCGTGATGCGGCAGCTCGCCGGTCCAATAGTAGATCCACGAGACCTGGAGGAAGCGGAAGCACATCAAGCCCGAGCCGAGCGGGATCGCCAGATAGACGAACCACATCGGCGCTTCCAGATCGTTGGACTGCTGGCCGGTGTGGAACATCTCGCGCACGAACGAGGCGCCGAAGGCGGCGATCATGCCGGTGAACAGCGCGCCGCAGAGCAGCGCGAACAGGATCACGTGCTTGCGCGAATGCTCCGGCAGGCGGTTGACCAGCAGGTCGACGCCGACATGGATGCCGGTGCGCACGCCATAGGCCGCGCCGAACTTCGCCATCCAGATGAACATGTAGATGCAGAGCTCTTGCGCCCAGGACAAATCGAGCTCGGACAGGAAGGTGAACACCGCCATCGACAGCGATGCCAGCCAGCTCATCCCGTGCGCGGCCGCCCATCTGGAAAGGGCGATCGATTCGCCGGCGCCGTAACGGTGCACAACAGCAATGAAGATCAGGCCGGTTGCAGCCGCAATGAGCGTCGCGATCAACCATTCTTCGAGATGGTTGAGCGCCGAATTGAGCACGCGAAGCAAATCAAGATCCCCCTATCGATACGAAACGGCCGGAAGTGCTTGCACTCCCGACCGTTGGTATTGTTCTTCAGGAAACGCGTCAGTTCATCTTGACGTCGAGTTCCTTGGCAACGAGATCGAGCACTTCCTGCCCGACCCGGCCCTTGGCCCATTTATAAGTCGGCTGCATCGCCTCCTGCCATGCCTTGCGGTCGGCGTCGCTGAGATAATGCAGCGTGGTCTTGCCGGTCTTCTTGATCTCGGCGAGCGCATCCTCGTTCTCCTGATGCGCGATCAGATTGGTGTAGTCGGTCGCTTCGTTCATCGCCTTCTCGAGCTGGGCCCGGATGTCGGGCGGCAGGCCGGACCAGAATTTCGAATTGACGATGACGGCATATTGCAGATGCGCGTGATAGGACACGGTGATGTCCTTCTGCACCTCGTAGAACTTCTGCGTCAGATAGTTGGACGCGGTGTTCTCGCAGCCGTCGACCACGCCGGTCTGCAGCGCCTGGTAGACTTCGGAAAACGCCATGATCTGCGGGATCGACCCGAGCAGACGGAAATACTGGTCGGCGATCTTCGAGCCGGAGATGCGGAACTTCAGGCCCTTGAAGTCCTCCGGCTTCATCAGCGGACGGTTCGACGACACCATGTGGAAGCCATTGTCCCAATAAGCGAGCCCGGTGATGCCCTTGGCTTCCAGCTTCTGGAACAGCCATTTGCCGACCGTGCCTTTCATCGCGCTGGAATAGGTCGCATCGTCCTTGAACAGCCAGGGCAGATCGAGCGCCTCGAATTCCTTGATGCCGAGCGGGGCGAATTTCGCGGTCGAGGGCGCCAGCATCTGCACCGAGCCGAGTTGGAGCGCCTCGATCTCCTCCTTGTCCTTGTAGAGCGAGGAGTTCGGATAGACCTCGATCTTGACCTTGCCGTCGGTGTATTTCTCGGCGAGTTCCTTGAACTTCAGCGCGCCCTTCCCCTTCGGGGTGTCATTGGCGACGACGTGGCTGAACTTGATGATGATGGGGCTCTGGGCGAAGGCGGGGACCACGAGGAACGTCGCGAAAGCAAGCGTCGCCGCTGCGACCGCAGGAAGCAGTTTGCGCATGAAGGACCTCCCCAATAACCCCAGAGAACAGGGTCTTTTTTGTTTTGCGTCCCCAGTAGTGGCAGCAATCCGCCACCCTGCCAACTAGACCTAAGCCCAATTTGCCGCAGGCAAGCTATCTTGACGAGTGCCGCATGTGCAACCCGGCACCCGCTCCACGCCAATGGAGCGAGCGCTTATGTCGCATTGCGGCAATGCCATCAGCCTTTGCGCTGGGCGACCATGAACAGACGGCGGAACGGAAACAGCGTCTGTCCTGCGGCATTCTTCGGGTACGCCTTCGCGACCCGCTCCCCGTAGGCCGCTTCGAACGCCGCCTTCTCCTCGCCCTGCAGGACGTCGAGATAGCGCGTCAGCCAGGTCCCCTTGGTCCATTCCTTCACGGGGTTCTCGCCTTCGAGCACCTGGAGATACTCGGTCTCCCAGATGTCGATATTGGCTGACTTCGAAGCAAGGAGATCATGATAGAAGGCCGGCCCCTCCACCGGCGGCGGCGTGACGAGATGCTCGACCTTGGATCGCCAGGGTCCGTTGAGCGCGGTCTCGCCGATCAGCACATGCGACGGCGCCAAAAAGTTGCGCGGCATCTGCACGGCGAGCATGCCGCCGGGCTTCACCTTCTCCATCACCGATGGGAAGAGTGCCGCATGATTGGGCAGCCAGTGCAGTGCGGCATTGGAATAGATCAAATCATACTGTTTCGCCGGACGCCACTGGCCGAGGTCCTCATGTGACCATTCCACATCAGGCGCCGCCTTGCGGCCGGCCGCGACCATCTCGGCCGAACCCTCGACGCCGGTCACGACCGCATCCGGCCAACGCTCCCTGATCAGTTTTGTGACGTTGCCGGCACCGGCACCGAGATCGGCGACCGTGCGCGGGCCAACATCGGGAATTCGCATCAACAGGTCGACGGCGGGCCGCAAGCGGTGGCCAGAGAATTTCAGATATTGCTGCGGATCCCAGACCATTACATGCGCCTTTTCTTTTTCATGTTTCCTTCGCTGTCGCTCTTGGTTACCACTGCTCGTCCTGATCAGGCAATTCGCAAAGCCGGCGGGACGGGCAGGAAACGAACGGCAACAAGCAAAAAAACAAGAGGGCGTTGTTATGGACCTCGGGCTCAAATCGAAAACCGCAGTCGTGACGGGAGCGAGCATCGGCATCGGCCGTGCCATCGCCAAGGGCCTCGCTGCCGAAGGCGTGCGCGTCGTCGGTGTTGCGCGGCGCACCGACCTGCTCGCCGAACTCGTGAAGGAGGTCGGCTCCGGGCTGATCACGCCGTTCGAGCAGGATGTGATGGAAAAGGACGCCGCGGAGAAGATCGCGGCGTTCGCGCTGAAGGAGCTCGGCCATGTCGACATCCTCATCAACAATGCCGGCGGCAGCCGCCCCCTCCCCGTCGATGCGCCCGACAGCAAATGGGACGAGGCGATCGCGCTCAACTTCACCAGCTACCGCCGCATCGCCCACGCGCTGCTGCCGCAGATGATCGCGCGCAAATGGGGCCGCATCGTCAACATCACCGGCAAGTCCGAGCCGGAAGGCCTCAACGCCGCCTTCGCGGCGAAGGCCGCCGTGCACGCCTGGGCCAAGGGCCTGTCGCGCGAGATCGGCGAGCACGGCATCACCATCAACTGCATCCCGCCCGGCCGCATCATGAGCGAGCAGATCCGCCGCAACTATCCGCCGGAGTACCGCGAACGCTTCGCCGAGGAAGAGATCCCGGTCGGCTATTGGGGCGAGCCGGAGGATCTCGCAGCCCTCGCGGTGTTCCTGGCCTCGCCGGTGGCGCGCTACATCACGGGCACGGTGATCCCGGTGGACGGGGGATTACGGAGGTATCAGTTCTAGGGCGGGAGCTCGAGCCTCGTTGCGCTGACCGGCTTCCCGTTGCTTCTTGAAGTCGGTCACGATCTGAAGATCGCGGCCGTCGCACTTAAGGCGCGACGCTGCTCTTGGCGGCGCGGCAGTGCTTTTCGCAGAGCGCCTCCAGCCTGACCCGATCAGGCGGGCTGCGAAGATCGTCGTTCTGATGGAGCAGTTGCTCCAGCTCGAAGGTCTCGTCCGGGGAAAGTCCGGGAAGGATGATCATGCCTTTGGCATTCGTGGTGAACTCGAAATAGCGAGCGCTCATCTGGAATTCCGAAAATGACTTAGGATCAATATCGGCGATCCTAGCGATGGGACGACAATCCGCCAAGGGTCGATAAGAGGCGACGAGGGGCGACCATGCGGCCGGTGCAGGACTTGCACCGCAGAGCGCGCGGTCAGACCGATGTGATCTTCCGCAGCTGCGCGCGCGCGTCGAGGAGGTCGTCCGGTGCGGCGAGATAGGCCGGCCAGTCGATCGGCCTGCAGACCAGGCCGCGGCGGCCGATCTCGCGAAGCAGGCGGTCCGCGCGCTGCTTTGCAGGGACACCTACGAGGCGGGTGCCAGCCAAGGCATCGGCTTGCACCTCGTTGCGGATGAACTCGTACATCCGCAGGATGAAATGATCGGAGAGGCCTTCAAAGTCGTCCATGGTGATCCCAGGCTCGTGTCAAGACAACGTCCATGCGAGGACACGCCAGCTGACCCAGGCGATCGCGCCGATCCAGGCGATCATCGCGCTGCCGACCGCGCCAAAGAACGCGAGCGCGACCAGATAGTCGCTGGTCTGCCGGCGCTGAACGCTGACAGGCGCTGCTTGCGTGGCGGTTCTATCAAGCATTTTGGTCCCTGACGGATGACAGGGATAACGAGCCCAATGCGGATCGACAAATGGACGACGATATTAACCTCACCAGTCAACCTTAAGACGGAACCCGCGCCTCCTCGCGCGAGGCGTCCGACCCGGCGCGAACCGCTGTCTGATGACAAATCAGCCTAGGGCCATGGCTAAAGGATCACAGCTAAGGGCCGTGAGGCGACATCGGCGGCTTGGTTGCGGCCGTGTCGCTCAGCATCTCGAGCTGGCTCGCCAGTGCGCTGAGGCTGCGTGATATGCTCTTCAGGATGGTGGCAGTCCTGGCGGGCAGACCTGCTTCGGTCGCCTTTCGCTTGAAAGCCCTCGCGAGTGCGCGGCACTCTACGGCAGAGGGCAGACTTCTATGCACGGTCGCTTTGACTCCAGCTGACACATCCGCGTTTTCTGCTTCGCGTTTTCCGCGCGTTTTGCAAACGAAGATGCCCCCGCTAAACACAAATGCAAGCAAAAACGAGAGTGGCGAAAATGGCCGGGAAAACCTCAGACAATTCAGATCCAGCATTGGCGAAGCGTCACAAGCAATCGGCGATCATCGGCCGCTTGACCGTGGCCTGCTTCGTGGCGATGCGCAGTGGCTACGCGCGCAAGCATCTCGGGGCGGTGTTTGAAGAGCTGCTGACGGCGCTGGCGATCCGCGTCGCCGACGATCTCGGCGCACCGCCCTTGACGGCTTCCGACCTGTCCAGGCATCTGGGATTGCCGCGCTCCAACGTCCGCCGCTGCCTCGAAGCCCTGATCGAGGAAGGCGTGGTCCGCAAGGAGAATGAACACGGCTACAGGGGAGAGTTGGACTGGCTCGCCTCCCGGATCGATGCGGAGTATTTCCTGATAATCCGCAATGCGATCATCACCGCGGCGGACGAGTTGAAGGCGCTGGACGCGCCCGCGTAACGAGGCCTGCGCAGGCGGCGCCTGGCGGCGGATGCTTGATCTAGATCAAGCTTGCCACGGCACCGCCATTCCGGAATGGTTGTCGATGGCCGCGCACAAGCGCCGCCCCATAGCCAAGGAGATGATCGATCATGACCTCCTCGAACTTCCTGCGTCGCCTCATGCTCGCTGCGGCAAGCACCTTGCTTCTCGGCACGGGCGCCCAGGCCGGGCCGATCCCCACGCATCTGTCGGCGATGAAATCGATGGTCGATCAGGCCACGACCGAAGTGCGTTGGGTCGGCGGCTGGCGCGGCGGCTACGGCTATCGCGGCGGCGGCTACCGCGGTTGGGGTTATCGCGGAGGCTGGGGCTATCGCGGCTACGGCTATCGCGGCCTCGGTTATGGCGTCGCCGGCGCCGTGGTCGGCGGCGCGATCGCGCGGAGCGCCTATTACGGCGGCTATGGTGGCTACTATCCCGCCTACAGCTACGGCTACAGCTACCCGTCCGCATCGTATTACGGTTATGGCGGCAGCTACGGCTACGCCGACGATTATTGCGCGCCCTCCGGCAGCTATTGGGCCTACTAGAGCGTTTTCGAGCGAAGTGGAAGCCGGTTCGCGTGAAGAAACCGCGTCAAAACAAGAATCTAGAGCTTCGGTTCTGATTCAATCAGAACCGAAAATGCTCTAGCCCGTAGGA
The DNA here is from genome assembly GCF_000473125.1 of Bradyrhizobium genosp. SA-4 str. CB756. Taxonomy (NCBI): domain Bacteria; kingdom Pseudomonadati; phylum Pseudomonadota; class Alphaproteobacteria; order Hyphomicrobiales; family Nitrobacteraceae; genus Bradyrhizobium; species Bradyrhizobium genosp. SA-4. The sequence continues at coordinate 5,160,073 of NZ_KI421499.1, forward strand.
TGGGTAGAGCGCAGCGAAACCCATCGATCGCCGTCCAAATTGAAACGTCATGGGTCTCGCAGGTGCTCTACCCATCCTGCGCACTTCATCCCTCGCCCGCCGGCGGGACCACATAGAGGGTCAGCGCGAACACCGCGTAAATGAGGATCATCAGGGCGCCGACGAACCAGGCCGAGCGTCCGCTCGCGGTGACGAACGCGGACGTGACCGTTGCGATCATCACCATGGTCACCGCGCCCGGCCAGAACTGCAGGTCCATCGGCTTCGGCCCGACGACGTAGCTGAGCAGCACCAGCGCGGGGGCCACGAACAGCGCGATCTGGGAGGCGCTGCCGAGCGCAATGCTGACAGCCATATCGAGCCGGTTCTTGCGCGCCGCGCCGAAGGCCACGGCAAATTCCGCGGCGGCGCCGACCAGCGAGACGACGATGAAGCCGACGAAGGCCGGGCTCATCCCGAAGGTTTCCGCCGCCTTCTGCACCGATTCCACGAAGATTTCGCTGACCAGCGCGACCAGCACGGTGACGACCAGCAGCGTGCCGGCGGCTACTCCGATCGGCCAGTGCGCCTCCTTGTCATCGCCGTGATCGGTGCTTGCGAACAATTCCTTGTGCGTCCCGAGTGAGAACAACAGGCCGAGCCCGTAGGCAATGATCAGCAGGACCGAAATGCTGACACTGAGCTTGTGGATGATCCCGCCGTCCTGCGGCAGGGGCTCGAGATCGGCGACCGCCGAAGGCGCCAGCAGGGCGACGGTCGCCATCAGCAGCAGGCCGGACGAAAGCCGCGCGCCGGCGCGGTTATACTCCTGCACGTGGTAGCGCAGGCCGCCGAGCAGCAGGCAGGCGCCCAGCATGAACACAGCATTGGTGACGATCGCACCCGCAATCGATGCCTTCACCAGCATGTACTGGCCTGCGCGCAGCGCCGCGATGGCGATGATCAGCTCGGTCAGATTGCCGAGCGTGGCATTGAGCAGTCCGCCCACGGCATCGCCGGTCTTGGCGGCGACCGCCTCGGTGGCATGGCTGAGCAGCGCCGCCAGCGGCACGATCGCAAGCACCGCCAGCACGAACAGCAGCGTGTGGGAATGCGGCGCCGCCGCCTCGGCCACCAGCACGATCGGCACGAACACCAGCATCGAGAGCAAAGGGGTATCCCGGATTTCCCTGAGCAGAGTCTGCATATCGGCCGCCCTTTCCATGGATGCTGATGGAAAGGTCCGGCGGGCGAACGGGGGAGTGTTGATCTGGCTCAAACGTAGCCAGGGAGACGCGCCGCTGGACGGCATGAAGCGGGCACCGCGCGTGGTACAAGCGGATGGGGTTGAGCGCATCGAAACCCATCGACGGAGCCAGCGTGGCACGCCGCGGAGGCCGCCCTGCACGCCTCGCAAAAGGCTTGTCGCGCGGGATCGGCGAGCACGGGATCACCCGTCAACGGCCTCCCTCCCGGCCGCATAGGTCGCTCCACGCCGTGTGCGTTGACAGCCCCCGCGGGCCCTTTAATGTCTAGACATATTCCGGAGCCGTCTTCTCGGGAGCCTCGCCATGCCGCCGATCTACATCGCCTATCTGAATCGCCTCGACATCGATGAGCTCAAGATCACCGACGAGGAGATCCTGGCCGCGATCGAGACTAGCCTGGCGGCGCAAGGCCGTGGCGACACGGTCATCGAACCGCGAGTCCATCTCGAACCGGGCGTGGCCAACGGTCATTTCAACGTGCTTCGCGGGGCGATCAAGGCGCCTATCGACAGGGCCGGTGTGAAGGTCGTCGGCGACTTCGTCGACAATTACAAGCTCGGCCTCCATTCGGAGCTGGGAATATTGACCCTGTTCGACCCGTCAAACGGTGCGCCGAAAGCGATCATGGACGCCAGCGGCATCACCGACATGCGCACAGGTGCGGTCACCGCGATCGGCGCCAAATATCTCGCCCGAAAGAACTCGAAAGTCCTGGGACATATCGGGGCGCGCGGCACCGCCTATTGGAACGTGCGATTGCTCGATCATCTCTTCGACTTCGACGAGATCCGGGTCCATTCGCGGCGAGAAGACAGCCGTAATGGCTTTGCCGAACGGCTCTCGCGCGATCTCGGAAAGAAGGTCATCGCAACCGCGGATTGGCAGTCCTGCCTCGAAGGCGCCGACATCGTCGTCGAGGCGTCCCGTCTCGACAAACCGGCGCCCATGCTCAAGACCGAATGGATCAAGAAGGGCGCCTTCGTCGTCCCCTATGGCACGATGAGCGCGATCGAGCTCTCACTGACCGATATCATGGCCAAGCTCGTGGTCGACGATTGGGGGCAGTGCAAAGGGGGCAAGTTCGGCAGCCTCCGCGCGCACGTCGAGGCCGGCAAGCTGTCCGAGAAGACGCTGCACGCCGAGCTTGGACAGATCGTCGCCGGGCTGAAACCTGGCCGCGAAAGCGACGCGGAGACCAATCTGCTCTGGCATCGCGGGCTTTCGCTCTCCGACATCGCACTGGGTCATGCCATGCTGGAGAAGGCCGAGCGTCTCGGCATCGGCCAACGTCTGCGGTTTGCATGACTGGCGGCGCACGGCCGTCCACGCTGTACTACGTCGCGAACGCGCGGATGTATTCGGGCGTGCCTGCAGCGGCTGCGGCCTGGACCGAGTTGTTCGACTGGCTGGCGCGCGAGAGCGGGATTGCCCTTGACGTCATCGATCATGCATTCCCGCTACCGCTGTCCGATCTGTGGGCGCGCAGGGACCTCGGTGCCGCCTTCATGTGCGGATTTCCGTTCATGCTCGCGGCCGACCGCCCCCGGCCTGTCGCCGCGCCTGTTCCATTCGGCGCGCTCTACGGCGGGATGCCGGTGTATGCGACGCGCCTTGTCGTCCGTGCCGACTCCCGATTTCGATCGCTTGAAGACACGTTCGGCGGCCGGCTTGGCTTCACCGTCCCGGACTCGCATTCGGGTTACAACGCCCTGCGCCACCATCTCTTGCCGCATTATCGACAACGCGGTGCGAACCTTTATCGCGAAAGCGTCGGGCCCCTCACGACACCAGGCCGGGTCATCAGGGCGCTTCTCGACGATGAGATCGACGTTGGTCCGCTCGACAGCTATGCGCTGGATTTGATGCTGCGCCACGATCCGCTACTCGACTCGCAGATCCGCATCGTCGCGACCACCGACCTTGCGCCGATCCCCTTTCTGGTCGCGGCAGGCGGGTGCCCCGACGACGTTATCGCCGCACTGCAGACGGCGCTTTGGGGCTTTGCAGCGGTTCCCGCCTGCGCATCCCTCCGCGAGCGACTCTGCCTCGACGCCTTCGCTGCCGTCGACCTTGCCAGCTACGAGCTCACGTTGCGCTGGGATGCCGAAGCGCGCGCCGCCGGTTATGCGCAACCAGGCTAGGCGCCGCCTGCTCTATTTGGCCTTCGCCGCGTCCACGAAGCTGTTGGTCCACAAATCGTCCTTGGTCGCCGCGGCGTCGAATTCCTTGCCGAAATTGTTGCCTACCTCCTTGTTGAAGGTCAGCGCGTTCTTCATGCCGTCGACGTCGATCGCGCCGCGGCCCGCCACACCGCTGCTCATGCTCTTGACCGCCGAGGCGATCGCCTGCGGATCGGCCTTGGCGAAGAACTGCTTCTGGATCGCGTCAGCCGTCTCGGCTGGCTTGTCGAGCACGGCTGCGCTTGCCGCCTGCATCGCATTGACCGTCTTCTGGATCAGTTCGGAGGCGCCAGGGCTGATCGGCTTCTTTGCGACCAGGACGAGATAGGGTTGCTTGGCGAGAAGCGGGAATTCATCGCCCATCGAGACGAGCACGAGGCCAGTACCCGCCTTCTCCGCAAGAAATCCCTCGGGCGGAGAAAGAACGAAGGCATCGATGCGCTTGGCCTCGAGCGCCGCCTGGATCGCGATGGGGCTGCCGACCTGCGCCACCTTGATATCGTTTTTCGCATCGAGCCCGCCTTGACCGGCGAGCCAGCGCGCCGCGGCCTCCTGTGCGCCGGCGAGCGCGGTCGCGCCGAACGTCGCGCCCTTCAGGGCGGCCAGCCGCTTCGGCAGGGGATCGGTCGGCTTCACGCCGGCGCGTTCGAGGAAGTCCTTGGACACGACGAGTTGCAGCGTCACTTTCGACATCAACGAATAGACGATCTCGAACGGCTGGCCCTTGGCCACCGCACGCAGCATCGAATCCGGACCGACTGCGGCCAGATCGATATCACCCGCATCGAGCGCCGCGAGTGCGGACGCATCGCCGCCGGGCAACGCGGCGATCGTGGCGGTGAGGCCTTGCGGCTTGAACGTGTCGAGCGCGCGCCCCGACCAGACCGGGAGGAAGCTTAACGTCGGGGCTCCCAATCCGATGCGAACCGCCTGCTGGGCTTCGGCGAGGCTGGGCAGCAAGGCGATTGCCGCGGCGACCGTGGCCGCCCTCGCCCATTTCATCGTGACGCGCATGGATCAATTCTCCCGATTCAAGCGTCGATCGGGCCTGAACCCGACAATGTTCGCCAGCGCAGAAGGCGACGCTCGATCGCGCCGGCAACGAGGTTTGCAAAAGTAACGAAGCCGAGCAGGATGACGATCCCCGCGAAAACGCCGGCAGGATCGTAGGTCGACGACGCCTCATGGATGAACAGGCCGAGCCCCTGCATCGACGATGTGAACTCGCCGACGATGACACCAATGACGCTGTAAGGAATCGCCAGCCGCATGCCGAGCATGACGAACGGGGCGGCGGCGGGCAGGAAGACGTGATAGGTCAGCTGGCGCTGGTTGGCACCCATCACCAGCGTGAGATTGACGAGCTCGCGATCGACGCTGCGGACGCCGGCGAACACGTTGTAGAAGACCAGGAAAAACACCATGATCGAGGCAAGCGCGACCTTCGATCCGATGCCGATGCCGAACCAGATGATGAACAGCGGTGCCAGCGCGATCTTGGGAACCCCGTAGAAGGCCATCACATAGGGCTCGAATATCCGGGCAAGCCGCGGCGAGCGACCAAGCGCGTAACCGGCGAAAACACCGCCTGAGACGCCGATAACGTAACCGAGCACGAGCTCCTGCCCGGTGATCCATAGATGCGGATAGATTTCGCCGGAGGCGAACAACTCGTACAGGCGCGCGGCAACCGCCGTCGGCTTGCTGACGTAGATCTCCTTGATCAACCGCCCCGAGGCCCACTGCCAGCAAACCAGAAGTGCGATACCCGGCAGGAGCTTCGCAAGCCATTGCAAAGCTTTCGCACCGATCAAGCCCGGTCCGCCGCCCGCACGCGTTGACGCGATCGAAGACCGGGATGCAGCTTCGCTCATGCCTGCTGCTCGCTCAATGGATCTGTCCGGCTTGAAGCTGGGAACGAAATTCGGTCCAGACGGCGTCGTAGGCGGCATCGAAGCTGGGGTTCTTGAACGGCTCGAACATGTTGCGCGGCCGGGGCAGGCTGATCTCGATATTGGCGAGCAGCCGTGAGGGCCTCTGGCTCAGCACGACGACGTTATCGGCGAGCAGCACGGCTTCGGTAATGTCATGGGTGACGAATATGACGGTGGCGCCGGCTTCCATAGACAGGGTCTGGAGATCGCTTTGCATCACCATACGGGTCTGGGCATCGAGAGCGCCAAACGGCTCGTCCATCAGGATCACGTCGGGGCGATAGACCAGCGTGCGCGCGATCGATCCGCGCTTCTGCATGCCGCCGGAGAGTTGGCTCGGATAATGCTGCTCGAACCCCGTCAGGCCAACAGACCGAAGGACATCGTCAACCCGTTTTTGCCGTTCGTGCGCGGGGACGCCGCGGAGCACCAGCGGCAACTCGACGTTTTCGGCAAGAGTCTTCCAGGGCAACAGCTGCGCCTGCTGCGGCACGAAGCCCACCTCGGTATTGACCGACGTGACCTTGCGGCCACGGTGATGGACCGTCCCGCGCGTTGGAAAGAGCAGGCCGGCGGCCATCTGGAGCAGCGTGCTTTTCCCGCAGCCGCTCGGTCCGATCACCGCGATGAACTTGCCGCGGGCGGCCTCGAAGCTGATCCCGTCCAGCACACGGATCTGCGTTCGCTGCCCCGGCGACGGAAAGTCCTGTCCTATCCCGTCGAACACGAGCACGCGATCATCCATGCCGATCAACCTTCAACGAACATGTCTATACATATTCCAAGCCGTCGAAATGGGCAAGCCAAGGCCCATGGCGAGAATTTGGGCTTCATGGGTCGAATGAGAGGCAGGTGCGGACGGCGAGATCGCTGCCGCGGCGCACCGACGTTGCGGCCCCGGCATGAATGATCGCGTGAGCCGACCGGTCTGGGCCGACAAGTTTCAGGACACCCGCCGATAGCTAAAAGAGCTACGGCCTAGTCATGGAGCAGCGTTTGCCAGTCTGGAGGCACCGCCCCCGCCGGCCCGGGCACCGGCTGATCCAGCGGACGGGAGAGCGGGCCTGGTAGCTTCGGACCGGCGAAAGCCTCACCCGTGCGATAGTCGTAAAACCATCGTTCGCCCGGCTCGAAGCTCGTGATGATCGGGTGACCTGTTGCTGCGTTGTGTTTCGATGCATGCTGATTGGGTGACGCATCACAACAGCCGATGTGACCGCACTCGACACATCTGCGAAGATGGAACCACCACCCGCCCGCAGCCGAGCATTCCACGCAGCCCGTTCCGCTCGGCCTGGCGGCGGGGTTGATGCCATCCGTCTCAGACTTCATAGGTTCAACCCACTCCAAGTGCGCGCCGTCGCCGCGAACGCATTCACGCCGCGATCCGCGACGATCACATCCTGCCGGTGTTTTGCCCGACGTGTCAACGTGACCGCAGTCACGCACGTCGTCGCGGCACGCCCGAAAATCCCGTGTCGATCAAGGGCCCTCTACTGTGCATGGGGTTGTTTTCGATTTTTTGTTTTGAACCCCGACAAAAAACGCGAAGAAGCCCCTCACTCCGCCTGCAGGATCTCCGCGATCGCAGCGCCTGCCGCGATCGTGCCGAGCTTGCCGCCGACGTCACGCGTCGCCCTGCCCTCGCGAAGCGCCTTCGCCACCGCAGCCTCGATCGCACGCGCCGCTTCTTCATAGCGGGCGGCGCCGCTCCTCTCGCCGTGCCAGGCCAGCAGCAGCGCGGTCGACAGGATCAGGGAGACCGGATTGGCGACGTCCTGCCCCGCGATGTCGGGCGCCGAGCCGTGCGCGGCCTGCGCCATCGCGTAGCGGTCGCCGACATTGAGCGAGCCGCCGAGGCCGAGGCTGCCGGAGAGTTCGGCGGTGAGATCGGACAGGATGTCGCCGAACATGTTGGTGGAGACGATCACGTCGAAGCGGTCGGGGCTCCGCACCACATGCGCCATCATGGCGTCAACCAGGATGTCGTCGACTTCAAGGCCGGGATAGGTCTTGGCCGCTGCGCGGCAGATGTCGAGGAACATGCCGTCGCCGATCTTGAGCACATTGGCCTTGTGCACGATGGTGAGATGTTTGCGTCGCTTCATCGCCAGGCGGCAGGCGGCGTGCGCGATGCGCTCGCAGCAGAGCCGCGTGATCCGGCGCAGCGAGATCACGACGTCAGGCGTGACCAGCATCTCGCCATTGCCCTGCTCCATGTTGCGGTCGGCGTAAAACCCCTCGGTGTTCTCGCGCACCACGACGAGGTCGAAATCACCGATGCGGCCCGGCCGCCCCGCATAGGTGCGCGCCGGCCTGACATTGGCGTAGAGGTCGAGGCTCTTGCGGAAGTAGCGTGAAGGGTTGATCTCGCCATGCGCCTCGTCCTTGAAGTCGAAGGTCGCGGTCGGGCCCAGGATCAGGCCATCGGCGGCGCGGACGATGTCGAGCAGCTCGGGGCGCACGGTGGTGCCTGATAGCTTCAGGCTGGCATGGCCGACCGCGTGCTCCTCGAGCCGCAGATCGAGCTGGAAGCGTTCGGAGGCCGCGCGCAGCACGCCCGATGTCGCGGTCGTGATCTCGGGCCCGATGCCGTCACCCGGCAGAACGACGATTTGCATGGCGTTTCCCCAAAATTGCAGTCACGGCGCGATCATACGCCGGCACGAGGCGACATCGCCTGACCTTCGCGCATACACAGCATGCAAGCATATGCCTGTGGAAGGCGGCTTCGGCGTAGTACATGCCAAAAGTCCCTTTTGGCCACGCCGCCGGAGCAACGCGCTGACGCAATGACAATCACGTTACCTGCCGCAGCGCGCGAACCCGACCATCCCATTGCCGACGGCCTTCCGGTCACGCAGCGGCGCTGGGCGATTGCCGCGATCTTCACCGCGCTGGCGATGGCCTCGCTCGACACCGCGATCGCTAATATCGCCCTGCCCGCCATTGCCGCCGATCTGCATGTCACGCCGGAGCAGTCGGTCTGGGTGGTCAACGTCTACCAGATCGCGCTGGTGGCGACGCTGCTGCCGCTCGGGGCGCTCGGCGAGATCGTCGGGCACCAGCGCATCTATCTCGGCGGCCTGGTCCTGTTCACCATCGCCTCGCTGCTCTGCGCGGTGGCGTGGTCGCTCGATAGCCTCTTGGTCGCACGCACGCTGCAGGGCCTCGGCGCCAGCGGCATCATGAGCGTCAACACGGCGCTGGTGCGCTTCGTTTATCCCGGGCGGATGCAGGGCCGCGGCTTCGGCCACAACGCGCTGGTGGTCGCGACCGCCTTCACCTTCGGACCGTCGATCGCCTCCGCCATCCTCGCGGTCGGCCCATGGCCGTGGCTTTTCGCCGTCAACATCCCATTCGGCCTCGTTGCGATCGGCATCGGCTTTGCGATGCTGCCGAAGACGCCGCGGGCCGATCACGGCTTCGACTTCCTCGGCGCGCTTCTCGCCGCCGCATGCCTCGGCCTGTTCATCACCGGCGTCGGCAGCGCCGCGCACAATCTGTCGCCGGTTGTCGTCGGCATCGAACTGGTCGCGGCCATCGCGCTCGGCTTCATCCTGACCCGCCGCCATGCCGATCATCCGGCGCCGATGCTGCCGATCGACCTGTTCGGCCGGCCGATGTTCGCGCTGTCGGCGGCGACGGCCGTTTGCTCCTTCGCTGTGCAGGGCCTCGCCTTCGTCTCGCTGCCGTTCTATTTCGAGGACGTGCTGGGACGTTCGCAGGTCGAGACCGGCTTCTTCATGACGCCGTGGCCGCTGGTGGTCGGCATCATGGCGCCGATTGCGGGACGCCTGTCCGACCGCCATCCGGTCGGCCTATTGGGCGGCATCGGCCTCGTGCTGCTCGGCCTCGGCATGGCGCTGCTCGCGCTGCTTCCGGCGAGCCCGAGCATCCCCGATATTGTCTGGCGCATCATGATCTGCGGCATGGGGTTTGGCTTCTTCCAGGCGCCGAACATGAAGGCGCTGATGGGAAGCGCGCCGCCGCATCGCAGCGGCAGCGCCTCCGGTATCGTCGCTACCGCGCGCCTGACCGGACAGACGACCGGCGCCGCACTCGCCGCGGCCTGCTTTGCCATGGCCGGACATAACGGTGCGACAGTGGCGCTGGCGCTCGGCGCCGGCTTTGCCGCGCTCGGCAGCGTCATGAGCTTCTTGCGGCTGGCGGTGAAGTAAGCCTCTAAGCCAGGTGCCGGGCAGCCGTCGCGTCGATCGCCGCGGCCGCCGCGACGACGGGCTCGTCGTCGAGCGCGGCGAGGCGCCCGTCGATCGCCTCGATGACCTTGCGCGAGAACGGGCCGAGATGGGCATAGGCCGCGATCAACTGCACCGCGATGCGCGCCGATGAGGTGTCGCGCTTGGCGCAGTTCATGAAGGTCTCCCACAGCGGCCCGCGCGCCTCCGGAAGCGCGGTGACCACGCGGTGCACCGTCTCCATCGCCCCGACCTTCGCGCGGATGTCGCCTTCCGCGAGCTCATGGCGCTGCCTCGAACGGTCGAGCAGCGTCATCAGGCGGTCGACACGCCGCGCATACGCCGCCGGGCTGTAGATGTGCTCCAGAACCCGCTTGTAGTCCGTCAGGATGTCGCGCAATGGGCGGACCGGATCGAAGTTGATGCCGGCCGTGCACTGATCGGCACCGATGGTCGGCGCTATATCGTGACCCGGATGCAGCCGGCCTTCGCGCTCCAGTCGGCGCGTGAGCTGCGTGTTCGGCAAGGCGTAGAGCAGGCCGACCATGGCGACCGGGATCGCGGCTTCCTCGATGAAGTCGATCATCGCCTCCGCCATCGAGACCTTCTCGTTGTCGAAGCCGACGATGAAGCCGGCGGTGACCAGGATGCCGGCGGCGTAGATCTTGTGGATGCTCTCGGCGATGTTGCGCCGCGTGTTCTGCTTCTTGCGCATCGCGACCAGCGTCGCGGGATCCGGGCTCTCGATGCCGACGAAGATACCGAAGAAGTTTGCGGCTCCCATCAGCTCCAGCAATTCAGGGTCATCGGCGAGATTGACCGATGCCTCAGTCGACAGTTCGAAGGGATAGCCGTGCGCGCGCTGCCATTCAGCGAGTTGCGGCAGGAACTGCCGCAGCGACTTCTTGTTGCCGATGAAATTGTCGTCGACGAAGTCGAGATGACCGCGGTAGCCCATGTTGTAGAGCGTCTCGAGCTCGACGAACATCTGCTCGGTCGTCTTGGTCCTGGGCACGCGTCCGTAGAGCTCGATGATGTCGCAGAACTCGCAGGTGAACGGACAGCCGCGCGAATATTGCACACCGATATAGAGATAGTCCTCGAACTTCAGGAGGTCGAAGCGCGGCACCGGCGTCTTTGTCACGTCGGCCTGGAATTTCGGCGCGGTGAAGACACCGGATCGGGCCCCGCTTTGCCAGGCCGCGATGAACTCGTCGATGATGCCCTCGGCCTCGCCGAGCACCCGGAAGTCGGCATTCTCGTAGATGTGGGGGCTGGAGGTCGGATCGGGGCCGCCGACGACCACCGGCTTGCCGGCCGCGCGGCACATCTCGATCAGGCGCAGCGTGTCGGCCTGCTGCGGCAGCATGCCGCCGGTGAAGACGACGTCGGCCCAGGCGAAATCGTCATCGCTGAAAGCTTGCGTGTTGCAATCGATCAGCCGGACGCTCCAGTCCTTGGGCAACATCGCCGCGACCGTGATCAGGCCAAGGGGGGCTGCCGGGCGCCGGACGCCCATCAATTTGCAGGACTCGCCAAAACTCCAGAACGACTCCGCGGTGAAGAGCGGATAGAGCATCAGCACGTTACAGGGGCTCGGCACGTCGATGGCACTCCTTTTGAGTCGGCGCAGTGTAGCAAAGCGCTCTCATCTTGCACCCCGACAAAAGGACCAAACTGTGGTCGTTGCATGCAAGGGAACCTGCAAACGTCGCCCCAAGCGGGGGCCTTGGCGCTCCGGGAAAGGTCGTTCAGCCCGCCCAGCCGGGGCGAGGCAAAACACCGCGGGTGCCCCAATCTTCCCGCAGCCGCGAGAATCTTCAATAGCTGCCCCTCGGACTATTGATTTGAAGAGTTCCAAATTGCCGGACACATTGCGCCCCTGAGTCCAATCGGTGGATTGGGCCAATCAGGGGACTGCGATGGCAAACCTAACAATCAACGGAAAAACCTTCACGCTCGACGTCGAGCCGGATACCCCGCTGCTCTGGGCGATCCGCGAGAATGCCGGCCTGACCGGCACCAAATATGGTTGCGGCATTGCACAATGCGGCGCCTGCACGGTTCACATGGACGGCGTCGCCACCCGCTCCTGCGGCATTTCGGTCGCCGAGGCCGAGGGCAAGAAGATCACCACGATCGAGGGGCTCGCCTCCGGCGCCACGCTGCACAAGGTGCAGGAGGCCTGGATCGCCCAGGACGTGCCGCAGTGCGGCTATTGCCAGAGCGGCATGATCATGGCCGTGGCGGCGCTGCTGAACGAGAAGCCGAAGCCGACCGACGCAGACATCGACGAGGCCATCACCAATATCTGCCGCTGCGGCACCTTCCAGCAGGTGCGCGAGGCGATCCACACGATCGCAAGCGCGTAAGGGAGCCGCCCCATGAACAAGCACGTCTCTCCCAAGATGAACCGCCGTGCCTTCGTCATCGGCACCGCCGCTGTCGGCGCCGGCCTCGCAATCGGCCTCGATCTCCCGTTCGGCGGCCCCACTGTGGTCCGCGCGGCCGATGGCTCGCCGGAGGTCAACGCCTGGGTCGTGGTCCGGCCCGACGACACCGTCGTGATCCGCATCGCCCGCTCCGAGATGGGCCAGGGCTCGCTGACCGGCCTTGCCCAGCTCGTCGCCGAGGAGCTCGAATGCGACTGGACCAAGGTCACCACCGAATATCCGACGCCCGGCCAGAGCGTCGCCCGCAAGCGCGTCTGGGGCGATTTCTCGACCGGCGGCAGCCGGGGCATCCGCTCCTCGCAGGACTATGTCCGCAAGGGCGGCGCCACCGCGCGCGTAATGCTGATCGAGGCCGCCGCCAATGAGTGGAAAGTGCCGGCCTCCGAATGCACGGTCGCCAACGGCGTCATCACCCATACGCCATCAGGCAAAACCACGACCTACGGCAAGGTCGCCGAAGCCGCCGCGAAGCTGACGCCGCCCGCCGACGTCAAGCTGAAGGATCCGAAGGACTGGAGGCTGGTCGGCAAGGGCGTGAAGCGGCTCGACACCGCCGACAAGACCAATGGCACCATGATCTACGGCATCGACGTCAAGCTACCGGGCATGCTGAACGCCGCGATCAAGGACTGTCCGGTGTTCGGCGGCAAGCTGAAGAGCTACGACGAGGCCAAGGTCGCCGGCATGAAAGGCGTCAAGAAGGTCGTCAGGGTCGGCGATACCGCAGTGGCGATCGTGGCCGACACCTGGTGGCACGCCAAGACTGCGCTGGAAGCGCTGCCGATCGTCTGGGACGAAGGCGACAATGCAAAAGTCTCCAGCGAGTCCATCGCAAAGTGGCTGGCCGAAGGCCTGAACAACGATCAGCCAGCCTATGTCGGCAACAAGAACGGCGACGCGAAAGCCGCGATCGCCGGCGCGGCCAAGAAGGTCGAGGCCGTCTACTCCTATCCCTACCAGAACCACGCCACCATGGAGCCGATGAACGCCACCGCGCTCTACACGGCGGACAAGTGCGAGGTCTGGTGCGGCACCCAGAACGGCGAAGCCGCCTTTGCGGCCGTGCTGGAGGCCTCCGGCCTGCCGGCGGAGAAGTGCGACGTGCACAAGGTGATGCCGGGCGGCGGCTTCGGCCGGCGCGGCCAGACCGACTATGTCCGCCAGGCGGTCATGGTCGCCAAGCAGATGCCGGGCACGCCGATCAAGCTTTTGTGGTCGCGCGAAGAGGACATGGCGCACGGCCGGTATCACCCGATCACCCAGTGCAAGATGACCGGCGCGTTCGATGCCAACAACAATCTGGTCGCGCTGCACTACCGCCTGTCCGGCCAGTCGATCCTGTTCTCGCTGCGCCCTGAAGCGCTGCAGAACGGCATGGACCCGGCCGCATTCCAGGGCGTCGCCCAGTCCGGCGAGGCCGCGTTCGGCTATTCGGTGCCGAACCTCTTGATCGAGCATGCGATGCGCAACCCGCACGTTCCGCCCGGCTTCTGGCGCGGCGTCAACGTCAATCACAATGCGATCTACATGGAATGCTTCATGGACGAGCTGGCCCAGGCCGCAGGCCAGGACCCGCTCGAATTCCGCCGCAAGCTGATGGGCAATCATCCCAAGCATCTGGCGGTGCTCAATGCCGTCGCCGAGAAGATCGGCTGGACCACGCCGGCGCCGCAAGGCGTCTATCGCGGCATCGCGCAGGTGATGGGCTATGGCAGCTATGTCGCCGGCGCCGCCGAGATCTCGGTGACCGACGGCAGCAAGATCAAGGTGCATCGCATCGTCGCCTCCACCGATCCCGGCTACGTCGTCAATCCGGCGCAGGTGGAGCGGCAGATCGCGGGCTCCTTCGTCTATGGCCTCTCCGCGCTGTTCTACGGCGGCTGCACCGTCAAGGACGGCAAGATCGAGCAAACCAACTTCGACACCTACAATTCGATGCGCATCAACGAGATGCCGAAGGTGGAATCGGTGATGGTGCCGAGCGGCGGGTTCTGGGGTGGCGTCGGCGAGCCGACCATCGGCGTTGCGGCACCCGCAGTGCTCAACGCCTATTTCGCCGCGACGGGCAAGCGGGTCCGCTCGTTCCCGCTGCGCGACCAGAACATCACCTTCGCTTAAAGCAACATGCTGCGGCGGCAAGAGATGGCCGCCGCAGCCCTTTTTCAGATGCCCCTGATGACCACGCGCCCGGTGACACGGCGCAATGCCGTGTTCGGCATCACCATGGCGGCCGCGACGCTGGCGCGGCCATCGATCTTGCGCGCGCAATCCACGGCACGCGTCGTCGTGGTCGGCGGCGGCTTCGGCGGCGCCGCTTGCGCCCGCGCGCTGAAGCGTGCGCAGGACAATTTGCAGATCATCCTGATCGAGCCGAACGCGGTCTTCACCTCCTGTCCCTTCAGCAACGAAGTGATCGCCGGCCTGCGCGAGATCGAGGCGCAGCAGTTCGGCTACGACAAGCTGGCCGCCGAGGGCGTCACCGTGATCGGCCAGGCCGTGACCGCGATCGACCCGGCGCGGCGCAGCGTCATGACGAGCGATGGTGTGGCGCTGCCGTATGATCGTCTCGTGCTCTCACCTGGCATCGACTTCCATTTCGAAGCCCTGCCCGGCTACGACGACGCCGCATCGGAAAAGATGCCACACGCCTGGAAGGCCGGCGCACAGACGCTGCTGCTGCGCAGGCAATTGGAAGCGATGGAGGACGGCGGCACGGTTGCCATCGCGGTCCCCGCCAATCCCTCGCGCTGTCCGCCGGCGCCCTACGAGCGCGCCAGCCTGATCGCGCACTATTTGAAGACGAAGAAGCCACGCTCGAAAGTGCTGGTCCTCGACGCCAAGGACAGTTTCTCCCAGCAGCGGCTGTTCGAGAAGGCGTGGAAGGAGCTCTACGGCGACATGATCGAGCGCATCGCGCTGTCGCAAGGCGGCCGCGTCACCTCGGTCGATGCCGCGACCAAAACCATCGTCACCGAATTCGGCAATTACACGCCCGATGTCGCCAACGTCATCCCGCCGCAGCGCGCCAGCCGTATTGCCGAGATCGCGGGCGTTACAGATGCCACCGGCTGGTGCCCGATCGATCCTGTCACCTTCGAGTCAAAACTCGTCAAGAACATGCACGTCATCGGCGACGCCTGCCTTGGCGGCGGCATCCCCAAATCGGCATCGGCCGCGAGCGCGCAGGGCAAGGCCTGCGCCGCGGCGATTGTCGCTTTGCTTGCAGGTCGCGCACCGGAGGCGCCACGGCTGACTGGCGTCTGCTACAACACCGTCGCGCCCGGTTACGGTTTTTCGCTCGCGGGCAACTACCAGCCGAGAGGCGAGATCTTTGCCGAAGTCGAAGGCGGCGCGACGAGCCCGGTCGATGCACCGCGCGAGCTTCGCGCTCGCGAGGCCGCGGACGCGGAGCGCTGGTTTCAAACCATCACGGCGGACACCTTTGGCTAGGGCATGATGAGACCAAGCCGACGCCACGACCACAATGCGCCCCCTCCCCCGCCTGCAGGGGAGGGTTGGGGAGAGGGTGTCTCCACCCGCGAGGACCCCCAAGAGGAGAAAGCCCTCACCCGCGCCTTCGGCGCGACCTCTCCCGCAAGCGGGAGAGGTAAGAGGAGCGCGCGGCGATCTTGGCCGCACCATCGAGCACTTGCGATTGCAGCGTTGATCCTGGCGGGCTTCACCTCGCCCTGCCGAGCGGACGAGCTTGCGCCCTACAAAATCACCGGCGACGGCATCGCGGAATCCCTCACCGGCACTCCCGGCGATGCCGCACGCGGTCGCGCGCTGGTGCTGGCGCGCACGACGACCTGCATCCTCTGCCATTCCGGTCCCTTCCCCGAAACCCGCTTCCAAGGCGACCTCGCGCCTGATCTCTCCGGCGCCGGGAACCGCTGGACGGCGAGCCAGTTGCGGCTTCGTCTGGTCGATGCGGCGCGCTTCAACCCGGAGACCATCATGCCGTCCTATTACCGCAACGATGGCCTCATCCGCGTCGGGCGCAATTTCGCCGGCAAGCCGATCTTGTCGGCTGCGGAGTTCGAGGACATCGTGGCCTTTCTTGCAACGCTACGGGACTAGCTTCATGGCGACCACGCGACGACAATTTTTGAATCTTGCCGGAGGCCTGACAGTCGCCGGGACGATCCCGATCGTCACGCTGCGGCCGCTCGAGGCAACGCCAGCGATGCTCAGCGCCGCGATCCGCAACGTCGTCGGCGAGGCATCAATTCGCACTGGCAAGGTCAAGCTCGACATTCCCCCGCTGGTCGAGAACGGCAACACGGTGCCGATGACGGTGAGTGTCGCAAGCCCGATGACGGCGACCGACTACGTCAAGAGCATCCACGTCTTCAACGAGAAGAACCCGCAGCCGAACATCGGCAATTTCTATCTCAACCCCTCCTCCGGCCGCGCCCAGGTCTCGACCCGCATCCGCCTCGCCGACACCCAGAAGGTGGTCGCGATCGCGCGCCTGTCCGACGACACCTTCTGGCAGGTCGCGGCGGACGTCGTCGTGACGCTGGCCGCCTGCACCGAGGAGCTGAACTGATGGCCGCGCTCATCAACGTTCCCGCGAAGGCCAAACGCGGCGACATCATCGAGATCCGCACTCTGACCTCGCACATCATGGAAACCGGCTTCCGCCACACCGCCGACGGCGCGCTGGTACCGCGCGACATCATCACCAGCTTCACCTGCCGCTACAACGGCACCGAGGTCTTTCGCGCCGACCTGTTTCCGGCGATCGCCGCCAATCCGTATCTGTCCTTCTTCACCGTCGTGAAGGAGAGCGGCAAGTTCGAGTTCGAATGGATCGGCGACAACGGCTATTCGTCCACAGCATCGGCATCGATCACCGTCGAATGAGATTTTGGCGCGCGATAGCGGCGGCGATATTGCTCGCCGCGGCCCCTGCCCTGCTCGCCGGTGAAATCCCGCCCGATGCGCGCCGGTCCGGCTATGCGTTCATGGGGCCCGACACGCGCGCCATGCAGGATGACGACACGTCCAATCCCGGCATGCTGTTCGTGCTCGACGGTGAGGCGCTGTGGGGCAAGAAGACCGGCAGCGCCGACAAGTCCTGTGCCGATTGCCACGGCGATGCGCGAAACAGCATGAAAGGCGTCGCGGCGCGCTATCCCGCGCTCGATCAAACGCTCGGCCGTCCCGTTACGCTGGACCAGCGCATCAATCTCTGCCGCGCCAATCATCAGCAGGCGACGGCGCTCCCTTACGAGAGTCGCGACCTGCTGGCACTATCCGCCTTCGTCGCCCACCAGTCGCGCGGCGTCGCGATCACCGCCGGTGACGATCCGCAACTCAAGCCGTTCGTCGCACAGGGCCGCGATCTCTTCATGCAGCGCGAGGGCCAGCTCAACCTCGCCTGCACCAATTGCCACGATGACAATTTCGACAAGCGCCTCGCTGGATCACCGATCACGCAGGGACAGCCGACCGGCTATCCGCTCTACCGTCTGGAATGGCAGACGCTGGGATCTCTGGAGCGTCGCTTGCGCAGCTGCATGACCGGCGTCCGCGCCCAGGCCTATGATTACGGCGCACCGGAACTGGTCGCGCTCGAGCTTTACCTGATGTCGCGGGCGCGCGGCCTGCCGATGGAGACGCCCGCCGTGCGCCCCTGAGGCGCCAGATTAGGACTAGGCAGGCGTGGCACGGCCGCTAGTATCGCTCCCAAAGAAAATGACAGAGAGGGAGGGACTAAATTGGCCAACCACAATATCTCGCGCCGCACGCTGTTGAAGGGCACCGCCGCGGCCGGCGCGCTCAGCCTGACCGGGCTGCCCGCCCGCGCCGAGGTCAACTGGAAGAAATATGCCGGGACCAAGCTGGAGGTGATCCTCGCCAAGGGTCCGCGCGGCGACAACCTGCAAAAGAACATCAAGGAGTTCACCGAACTCACCGGCATCCAGGTGGAATCCGAGCAGATCCCCGAGCAGCAGCAGCGGCAGAAGGTCGTGATCGAGCTCACCTCGGGCCGGCCGAGCTTCGACGTGGTGCATCTTAGCTATCACGTCCAGAAGCGTCAGTTCGAGAAAGCCGGCTGGCTCGCCGACATGACGCCGTTCATGAAGGATCCGACGCTGACCGCGCCCGATCTTGTCGAGAGCGATTTCTCGGCCGCCGGCCTGCAATACGCCAAGAACGACAAGGGCCAGATGCTGTCGCTGCCCTGGTCGGTCGATTACTTCATCCTCTACTACAACAAGGAGCTGTTCCAGAAGAAGGGCGTCGCCGTCCCCAAAACCCTCGACGAGATGGTCGCGGCGGCCGAAAAACTGACCGATACCAAGGAAGGCACCTACGGCTTCGTCGGTCGCGGCCTGCGCAACGCCAACATGACGTTGTGGACCAATTTCTTCCTCAACTTTGGCGGCGAATTCCTCGATGCCAAGGGTAACATCCTGACCGACGGCCCCGAGGCGGTCGCCGCGACAAAGCTCTATCAGACGCTGCTGACCAAGGTCGCGCCGCCCGGCGTCGCCGGCTTCAACTGGATGGAGTCGATGGCCTCGTTCACGCAAGGACGATCTGCGATGTGGATAGACGGCGTCGGCTGGGCGCCGCCGCTGGAGGATCCCGCCGCCTCGCGCGTCGTCGGCAAGGTCGGCTACACCGTCGTGCCCGCCGGACCGAAGGGGCAGTATTCGGCCACTTACGGCGACGGCATCGGCATCGCCGCTGCGAGCAAGAACAAGGAAGCTGCCTATCTGCTCTGCCAGTGGGTGGTCTCGAAGCAGCAGGGCGCGCGGCTGCTGCAGGCCGGCGGCGGCGTGCCGTTCCGCAACTCGATCCTGAACGATCCCGAGATCCAGCAGGGCGTGAAGATGCCCAAGGAGTGGCTGCAATCGGTGATCGATTCCGCCAAGATCAGCAAACTCGGCCTGCCCGTCGTCATCCCCGTTGCGGAATTCCGCGACATCGTCGGCGCAGCGCTCACGGCGACGCTGTCCGGGGCCGATCCCGCGACTGAACTGAAGAAAGCCAACGATCAGTACCGGCCGATCCTGGAGCGCAGCGAAAAAGCGTGAGTGCGTTGACACAATCGACTCCGGCCGCGGCTTCGACCGAGGCCGCGCCGGAGAAGGGGTTGCGGCCGCCGTCCTACTGGCCGTTCGTGGTGCCGGCGCTTGTCGTCGTGCTGGCCATCATCATCTTCCCGTGGGTCTTCACCATCTGGATGAGCCTGAACGAATGGAAGGTCGGCTCGCCGACCACCTTCGTCGGGCTGTCGAACTATCTGCGGCTGACCAGCGATCCCCGCTTCATCGAGGCGATCGGACACACCATGGTCTACACCGCGCTGTCGGTCCTGCTACCGCTGGTGCTGGGGACGTTTGCAGCCGTGGTGTTTCACCAGAGGTTCGCCGGCCGCGGATTCCTGCGTGGCGTGTTCATCATGCCGATGATGGCGACACCCGTCGCGATCGCGCTGGTCTGGACCATGATGTTCCACCCGCAGCTCGGCGTGCTGAACTACCTGCTGTCGCTGGTTGGAATTCCGGCGCAACTCTGGGTCTTTCACCCCGCGACCGTCATTCCCTCGCTGGTGCTGGTCGAGACCTGGCAATGGACGCCGCTGGTGATGCTGATCGTGCTCGGCGGCCTGGCCGCAATCCCGACCGAGCCCTATGAGAGCGCGCAGATCGACGGCGCCAACTTCTGGCAGGTGTTCCGCTTCATCACGCTGCCGCTGATCATGCCGTTTCTGTTCATTGCTGGCATGATCCGCATGATCGACGCGGTCAAGAGCTTCGACATCATCTTCGCGATCACGCAAGGCGGACCCGGCTCGGCATCGGAGACGATCAACATCTATCTCTATAGCGTCGCCTTCACCTATTACGACCTCGGCTACGGATCTGCGATCGCGGTCGTGTTCTTCCTGCTGATCGTCCTGCTTGCGGCGGTGATGCTCTACGCCCGCCAGCGCATGCTGTGGACCGAAATCGCGAGCGGCGCATGAACTTTCGTCAGCTCATCGGCAGGATCGGCTTGTGGCTTTCGGTGTTCGTCATCGTATCGCCGGCTATCCTGTTCTTCCTCTGGATGCTCTCGTTGTCACTCAAATTCGAGGTCGATAACGCCGCCTATCCGCCGGTGTTCTTTCCTGATCGCATCGCCTGGAAGAACTACGCCGACGTGCTCGCCTCCAACCGCTTCCTGACCTATTTCATCAACAGCCTGATCGTGACGGGCAGCGCGACGTTGCTGGCGCTGATCGTCGGCGTGCCCGCCGGCTACGGCATCGCACGCATGGCCGCGCATAAATCCGCGATCGTGATCCTGATCGCCCGCATCACGCCGGGACTGTCCTACCTGATCCCGCTGTTCCTGCTGTTCCAGTGGCTCGGCCTGCTCGGCACGCTGGTGCCGCAAATCATCATCCATCTTGTCGTCACGGTGCCGATCGTGATCTGGATCATGATCGGCTATTTCGAGACCACACCGATGGAGCTGGAGGAAGCCGCCCTGATCGACGGTGCCGGCCGCTGGCAGGTGTTTCGGCACGTGGCGCTGCCGATTGCGAGGCCCGGCATCGCTGTGGCCTTCATCCTCGCAGTGATCTTCTCCTGGAACAATTTCGTGTTCGGCATCGTGCTGGCGGGGCGTGAGACGCGCACCCTGCCCGTCGCGGTCTACAACATGATCTCGTTCGATCAACTGAGCTGGGGCCCGCTGGCCGCGGCCGCCCTGATCGTGACGTTTCCAGTGCTGCTGCTGACGGTGATGGCCCAGCGACAGATCGTCGCCGGGCTCACCGCGGGTGCCGTCAAGGGCGGGTAGCTACTCCGCCGGCGCGGCGTGCATCTCCGGATGCGCGGCGTAGCGCTCGCTGGTGCCGAGCTTGCTGGCCGCGAACAGGCCGGCCGACATCACGGCATAGGCGAGTGCGACCGCCGGCGTCACGCCAAAGCCGCCACCGATGCCGACGGCTTCGCCATGCATGAAGCCGAAGTAGGTCAGGATCGCACCGACCAGCGCGAAGGCGGAGGCCCTCTCGAAATCGCGCTCGATGATGAAGACACCGATCGCACCCAGGATGAGACCGCCGAGGATGGAGCCGCCGCCCATCACCTCCAGGCCGTGATAGAATACGCCCTGCTGCGGCAGCGCGGCGATCGCGGCAGCCTTGACCGCGTCGGCCTTGTCGGCGGCCATTCCGCCGACCGTCGCCGCAGCCGTCATGGTCGAGCCAAGCATGGTGTCAATCTGGAGCTTGGCCCAGGCGGCGAGATGCGGGGTCAACGCCAGCACGATCGCGGGCGCGTGCTTGACCGGTGTGGTCTGGAACGCCTGCGCGCCGATGAGCATGCCGATATAGAGCAGGATCGGCGAGATCGCGACGACCGGCACCAGCGCCAGCAGCACCGAGATGATGCCGAACCAGGCCAGCACCACGACCATGATACCGGTCGCAGCGGAATAGCCGATGCGGCCACCCATCGCCTTCCAGCCGGGATGGCCGATATAGACCGCGTTGATGAAGGGATTGCCCATCAGGCAGCCGATCAGGCTGACGATGCCGTCGGCAGTCAGCACGCGCGTGGTCGGATATTCGTCGCCGGCCGCTTCCGCGCTTTCGACATTGTCCATGGCCTCGACGAGGTCGTAGATGCCAAACGGAATGGCGGTGACCAGGATGATGCCGAGGAATTCGAAGCCGGAGAAGACGTAGCCCACGGCCGGGATCGGCACCGAGAAGCCGAAGTTCGCGAAAGCGGCTCCAACACCCGCGATGCTCAATCCGCCGAGGCCGAGCCCGAACAGGTTGGAGCCCCAGGCGATGATCATGCCGGCCGCGATGGCGACGAGGCCCGCGGGAATGCCGCGCCAGTATTTCACGCCGCCGAACCAGCTCACCAGGATGATGGCGAAGCAGACCAGACCGATCTGCGGCGTCATGTACATCTCCAGCGCAGGCCGCATCGAGATGAAGGTGACGGAGACTCCGGCAAGCGTGCCGAGCAGCGCCGCACGCGGCGTGATTTTTCGAATGAATGGGGCAACGAAGCCACCGATCATAAGAATAAAACTCTGGAAGAACACCCAGACGAGGCCGGCCGACCAGCCCTTGAGCGGATCGCCCGTCTTCAGCGTGATCGGCAGCATGATCACGAAGGTGACGATGAACATGTGCGGCACGCTGACGCCCGAGGGCAGCGCGCAAACGTCGCTGCGGCCGGTCTTCTGTGCCAGGCGATAGGCGAGGAATGCGTAGTAGAAGGTGGAGAGGCACATCATCAGCCCGAGCGCAGGCAGGATGCGGCCGAACACGAGGCTGTCAGGCATCTTCAAGACGAAGCGCAGCAGGCCCGTGAGCACCAGCATGTTGACGAGGATGTTGGTGCCGAAGCCGAAAAATGCGTTCCAGTCGCCCGATGTCCATAGTGCCGGTTTGAAGCTGGACTTGCCGGCCGTCCCCGTCAATGTGCTCATGAAAATACCCCTATGTGCTCGAAGTCTTCATTGCCTCCAGAACTGCGGCCGAGTCCGTGACCCAGCCGAAGATGCCGCCCTGGGCCTTGATCATCTTCAGGCCCATCTCGTGAAACTCGGGGAAGTAGGACGCGCAGCCGTCGGCGATGACGACGCAGCGATAGCCGCGGTCATTGGCCTCGCGCACGGTGGTATTGACGCACACCTCAGTCGTGACACCGCACACGAGCAAATTCTCGATGCCGTATTTCTCCAGCACGTCGGTGAGCTCGGTGGCGTAGAACGCGCCCTTGCCGGGCTTGTCGATCACGACCTCGCTGTCGAGCGGATAGAGCTCGGGGATGATGTCGTGGCCGACCTCGCCGCGAATGAGAATGCGCCCCATCGGGCCGGGATCGCCGATGCGCAAGGACGGGGCGCCGCGCTCGACCTTCGCCGGCGGCGCATCGGAAAGGTCAGGCAGATGGCCCTCGCGGGTGTGGATCACCAGCATGCCGCTCTCGCGCGCAGCCTTCAGCACCGCGCCGATCGGCTTTACCGCGCGCGCAAGCTGGCTGACGTCATTGCCGAGCGTCTCACCGAAGCCGCCGGGCTCCATGAAGTCGCGCTGCATGTCGATGATAAGGAGCGCGGTGGCGGCCCAGTCGAGCTTGATCGGCTCGGGCTCGGCCCTGATGACGCCCAGTGTCGATTTGCTTGAGTTCAACATGACGCCCCCGCGAGAACTCTCTTTACGGAGAGTTCTGCAAGCGCCGTGCCATTGTGTACAATTGCGATGGGGCGTGGGACGTGAGGGAATTCGTTGTGCGGTCAGAAGGTTACGGCGGCGATCGACGGCTGCTTATTCCCTGTGCGACGGCTTTGCGACGTGCATTTGCTTAAAGGATGAGCGGCGCACGACGCACTCTCCGCCGTCATTCCGGGGCGACGCGCCAGCGTCGAGCCCGGAATCCATCGGGCCGCAGTACGCGAGGTGAAATGGATTCCGGGTTCGCGCTACGCGCGCCCCGGAATGACGGCGGAGAGTGTGTGACGACGCCTAGCGCCTACCGCCCACCCCATACAGCTGCCGATACTCATTCTCATACGGCGCATACGAATCCTTCAGCGTTGCCATGTTGAGCAACATCGTGGCGACCATCGTGCCCGCTCTGTCGAACACGCGCGTCTTCGCCCAGGCGCTCTCGGTGCGGCGGCTGCCGGAGAGCGCGACCACCTCGCGCTCGACCTCATACTCTTCGTCGACGAAGAGCGGGCCTTTCACCAGGCGGATCTCCTGATCGGCGAACAGGCCGACCGCCGGGCCCTTGGC
This sequence comes from Bradyrhizobium genosp. SA-4 str. CB756, assembly GCF_000473125.1. Lineage (NCBI taxonomy): Bacteria > Pseudomonadati > Pseudomonadota > Alphaproteobacteria > Hyphomicrobiales > Nitrobacteraceae > Bradyrhizobium > Bradyrhizobium genosp. SA-4. The sequence continues at coordinate 5,183,859 of NZ_KI421499.1, forward strand.
CGGCAGCGGATCCTCTTTGGAGCGGTACTGGAACAGCACACTCAGCATCTCCATCGGAATGATGGGCCTCCGCCACGGATTATCGGCGGTCGCGTAGTAAGGCGAGTTCTCGGTGATGACGGCGAGCTTCTGCCGCAGCGAAAACGGATAGAGGTCGCCCATGTTCTGGTCGAACGCCATCCGCACAGTCTGCCGCTTGCTGGTCTGCGCCACCTTCACATCGCGCAGGATCACGGGATCGGTCAGCGGCTTGAGCTCGCCAAGGCGCGTCTCCAGCGCAGTCTGGGCGTGCGGCTCACCTAGCGAGGCCGTGCCGCGCAGCACCTCGGCGCCGTCGCGCTTCACCATCTGGATCTCGCATTGGCGCGTTCCCGGCAGCGGCTTCGACAGGATCGCCTGCACCTCCTCACCCTCGTAGCAGACGCTGCGGTAATGCGCTGAGATGCAGCCGGTCTCGAACCAGGCGCGTCCCCACAGCCGCGCACCGAGCGGAGCGAACTGGCTGAAATGGGTCGGGCCCTCGATGGTGCCGCCCTTGAAGCCGAGCTTCTGCGCGGTGGCGTCGTCGTGGATCGAGGCATGCGCGTCGTAGGTCTGCGCCTGCAGCATCTGGCGCGGCTGGCGCCACGGGCCGGTCAGGGCCTCGGCCGTCTCGGTGATCTCGGTGTCGAATGCGTCAGCCATAGTGCTCTCCATTGGCAGCCATGACTAGCAGGAGCGCCACGGATGCGGCCAGCGATATTGACTTCGCGGCCCCATGCTTTTGACTGTCACAATTCGCGTCGCGCAGCCGCAACTCTCCCGCAGCGCAAACCCCACGCCGAACGAGACACGAGGACTCCTGAAATGACGCTGATGCAGGTCGAGCTGGACGACAAATACCGGCTCGAATCGAAGCGGATATTCCTGTCCGGCACACAGGCCCTGGTCCGCCTGCCCATGTTGCAGCGCGAACGCGACCGGCTTCAGGGGCTCAACACCGGCGGCTTCATCTCCGGCTATCGCGGTTCCCCGCTCGGCATGTACGACCACGCGCTGTGGCGCGCGAAGTCATTTCTCCAGCAGCAGGACATCGCCTTCGTCCCCGGCCTGAACGAGGATCTGGCGGCGACCGCCGTCTGGGGCAGCCAGCAGGTCGGCCTGTTCCCCGGCGCCAAGGTCGATGGCGTGTTCGGCATCTGGTACGGCAAGGGGCCCGGCGTCGACCGTTCGGTCGACGCGCTCAAGCATGCGAACGCGGCCGGCACCGCGCTCAATGGAGGCGTGCTCGCACTTGCCGGCGACGACCATGGCTGCCAGTCCTCGACGCTCGCGCATCAGAGCGAGCAGGTGTTCGCGGCGGCGCTGATCCCCGTGATCAATCCGGCGACACTGCAGGACTATCTCGATCTCGGCCTCTACGGCTTTGCGCTGTCGCGCTTCTCGGGCTGCTGGGTCGGCTTCAAGGCAATCAGCGAGACGGTCGAGAGCTCGGCCTCGATCTATAGCGACCCCGAGCGCATCAAGATCGTGCTGCCCGACGATTTCGAGATGCCGCCGGGCGGCCTCAACATCCGCTGGCCCGATCCGCCGCTGGAGGCTGAGCGGCGCCTGTTCGGCCCGAAGATGGCCGCAGTGCAGGCCTTCGCCCGCGCCAACCAGCTCGACCGCATCGTGCTCGATTCCAAGCCCGCCCGGCTCGGCATCGTCGCGACCGGCAAGGCCTATCTCGATCTGCGCCAGGCGCTCGCCGATTTGGGCATCACCGACAAGGACGCGCAGGATCTCGGCCTTCGCATCTACAAGGTCGCGCTGACCTGGCCGCTGGAGGAAAGCGGCGCGAAGCGCTTTGCCGAAGGTCTGCAGGACGTGCTCGTGGTCGAAGAGAAGCGCGGCTTCATCGAAGACCAGCTCATGCGCATCCTCTACAACGTGGATGCGTCCCGGCGCCCGACAGTGACGGGCAAGCGCGACGAGAACGGCGCGCCGCTGCTGCCGAGCGAGGGCGAGCTGACGCCGACCATCGTTGCGGGCGCGCTGGTAAACCGCTTGCGCAAGCTCGGCCATCACAGCCCGGTGCTGGAGCAGCGCCTCGCCCGGCTCGAGGCGTTCGACAATCCCGTCACGACAAGCACGCAGATCAAGCTCGCGCGCACGCCGTTCTTCTGCTCGGGCTGCCCACACAATTCCTCGACGCGCGTGCCGGAAGGCAGCCGCGCCATGGCCGGCATCGGCTGCCACGGCATGGCCTTGAGCATGCCGACGCGCCGCACCGACCTGATCTCGCATATGGGCGCCGAGGGCGTGAACTGGATCGGCCAGTCGCCCTTCACCACCGAGAAGCATATTTTCCAGAATCTCGGCGACGGCACCTACACGCATTCCGGGCTCCTTGCCCTTCGCGCCGCGTCGGCGGCCGGCATCAACATCACCTACAAGATCCTCTACAACGACGCCGTCGCGATGACCGGCGGCCAGCCGGCCGAAGGCGCCTTCAACGTCGCGCAGATCGCGCACCAGGTCTGGGCCGAGGGCGTCAAGCGGCTTGCGATCGTCTCGGACGATCCCAGCAAATATCCGGAAGGAAACTACTTCCCGCAAGGCGCGACGATCCATCACCGCCGCGAGCTCGACGCCGTGCAGCGCGAGCTGCGCGACATCAAGGGTCTCACGGTCGTGATCTACGACCAGACCTGCGCCGCCGAAAAGCGCCGCCGCCGCAAGCGCGGGCTCTATCCCGATCCCGCCAAGCGCGCCTTCATCAACGAGCTCGTCTGCGAGGGCTGCGGCGATTGCTCGCAGGCCTCCAACTGCGTCTCGGTGCAGCCGCTGGAGACCGAGTTCGGGCGCAAGCGCCAGATCGACCAGTCGAACTGCAACAAGGATTTTTCCTGCGTCGAGGGCTTTTGCCCAAGCTTCGTCACCGTGCATGGCGGTTCGCTCAAGCGCATGAAGACTTCGGCGGTGGATTCAGGCCAGCTGTTCGCCGATTTGCCGCTGCCGCCGGCGCGTGAGCTTGACGGCCCCTACAACATCCTCGTCACCGGCATCGGCGGCACCGGCGTCATCACCATCGGCGCCCTGCTCGGCATGGCCGCCCATGTCGACGGCCGCGGCTGCTCGGCGCTCGATTTCACCGGCCTGTCGCAGAAGAACGGCGCGGTGATGAGCCATGTCCGCATCGCGCCGAAGCCTGAAGACATTTCCGCGGTCCGCATCACCAGCGGCGGCGCGGACGTCATCCTCGGCTGCGACATGATCGTGTCGGCCGGCCCGACCGCGCTGAGCCGCGCCGAGCGCGGCGTGACCAAGGCCTATGTCAACGCCGACCTGCAGCCGACCGCGAGCTTCGTGCAGAACCCCGATCTCGATTTCGAGATGGGCACGATGCAGACCGTGCTGCGCGACGCTGTCGGCGACAAGAACCTCGACATCGTCGACGCCACGGGCATTGCCGCGGCGCTGATGGGCGACAGCATCGCGACCAATCCCTTCATGCTCGGCTTCGCTTTCCAGAAGGGTGCGATCCCGCTGTCGCTGGAGGCCCTGCTCCGCGCCATCGAGATCAACGGCGCCGCAATCGAGATGAACAAGCTCGCCTTCACCTGGGGCCGTCTCGCCGCCCACGACATGTCGCGGGTGCGCAGCGTGCTGCAGTTCAAGGCCCGGGCGTCCGCGCCGACCAAATCGCTCGACGACATCATCGCGACCCGAGCGGAGTTTCTGACCAATTATCAGGACAAGGCCTACGCCGACCGCTATGTCGCGGCGGTTGCCAAGGTGCGCAAGGCGGAAGCCGCCGCCTCGCCCGCATCCACGGAGCTGACCGAGGCCGTCGCCAAGAACCTGTTCAAGCTGATGTCCTATAAGGACGAGTACGAGGTCGCCCGCCTCTATACCGACGGCAGCTTTGCGAAGAAGGTGTCGGAAAAATTCGACGGCCACTTCACGCTGAAGTACCATTTGGCACCGCCGATCTTCGCCAAGCGCGACAAGACGACGGGACGGCTTCAGAAGCAGGAGTTCGGCGGCTGGATGATCCACGCCTTCCGCATTCTTGCAAAACTGAAATTCCTGCGCGGCGGCGCCCTCGATCCGTTCGGCCGCACCGAGGAGCGCCGGACCGAGCGGAAGCTGGTCGAGGATTATTTTGCGATGATCGACCAGCGGATGGCCGGACTGACGGCGGAGCAGATCCCGCTGCTGGCGCGGCTCGCGAGGGTGCCGGAGACGATCCGCGGCTTCGGGCATGTCAAGGAAGCCAATATCAAACTGGCCGCCGCCGAAACGGCGCGGCTGGACGCGGAGCTGGAGAACAGCCGCTTTGCGGCGGCGGCGGAGTAGCGACTAGCCTACTCCCTCTCCACTCGTCATTGCGAGGAGCGAAGCGACGATGCAATCCAGACTGCCTCCGCGGAGAAATTTCTGGATTGCTTCGCTACGCTCGCGATGACGTGGAAATAGCGCGGGCACAATCAGACAGCCGCATTCGCAGCGTTCGTCGTGCTTGCCCCAGCCCCCTCCGCCAGATGCCTCCCCGCGATATACCCGAACGTCAGCGCCGGGCCGAGCGTGATCCCGGGCCCCGGGTAATTCCCATTCATGATCGAGCCCATGTCGTTGCCGCAAGCATAGAGCCCCGCAATCGGCGTGCCGTCCTCGCGCAGCACGCGCGCCTGCGCATCCACCCTCATCCCGATCGCCGTGCCGAGATCGGCCGGATGGATGCGCATCGCGAAGAACGGCGCGCGAACTATCGGCGCGACGCAGGGATTCGGCTTGTGAGCGGCATCACCAAGATGCCGCTGATAGATGGTGCTGCCGCGGCCGAATTCGGGATCGCGGCCTTCCCTGGCATCCGCGTTGTAATTCTCAATCGTCGCCGTGAGGGTGGTTGGCTTGATGCCGATCTTCGCTGCCAGTTGTGCGATATCGGGAGCCTCGACCAATTCGCCGCTGGCTACATAGCGCCGCACATTGCGCGTGAACGGCTTGATGCGGCCGAGACCGTAAGCCCGCAGGAAGTGGCGGTCGCAGATCAGATAGAACGGCCGGTCCGGCTCGCCATTGCCGTCGCGCAGCATCGCGAGCACGAACTCATGATACGACAGCGCCTCGTTGACGAAGCGGCGGCCGGCGGCATTGACAGCGATCACGCCGGGCTTGGCGCGGTCGGTCACCGTATGAGGGAAGACACCACGGCTGCCGTCGGCGCGACGGAACAGCGAGGCCGGCACCCAATAGGCCGGGCTGGTGGCATCCGTGTTGAGGGCAGCGCCCGTCGCGGTCGCGAGTCGGAGGCCGTCCCCGGTGCCTGATGTGTTCGTCGCTGAGACAAATCCGGCCGCCGCAGGGAAGAAGCGCTTGCGCAAAGCAGCATCATGCGAGAAGCCGCCGGTCGCCAGCACCACGCCGCAGCGCGCCGCGATCGGGCGATCACGGGCGCCATGGCGGATCACCACGCCCGCGACGCGATCGCCCTGCATCGATAGATCCTCGACATCGGCGCTGAAGAGGATCTCGACCTCCCGCGCCAGCAGCGAGGCGTAAAGCCGCGCGGCCAGAGCATTACCGAGATGCAGCGTCGTGCCGCGCGGGCTGCGCAACCGCTGCAATGCGTATGCGGACACCAGTTGCGCCGCACGCAATGTCGAGCGCAGCGATTTGCCGATCCGGCGCAGATGCGGGATGTCGAGCCGGTTGACCATCATCCCGCCGAACAGCGTGAACTCCGGCAGCGGCGGCCGCAGCCGCGCGAAAGCCCGGCCAAGCCGTGTGCCGTCGAACGCCACCGGCTCCAGCACGCGCCCGCCCGGCGTCGCGCCGAGCCGCTCCGGATAATAATCGGGATAGGCTTTCACCGGCTGAAGGCGGACCTCCGTGTTGGCTTCGAGATATGCGACCGCCTCCGGCCCACGCGCGAGGAACGCAGCACGCAAGCTGGCATTGGCAGGCTCGGGGACCATGCTCGACAGATACTGGACCGCATCCGTGATGCTGTCGGAGAGCCCCGCTTCCTTCATCTTGGCATTGGCGGGAATCCAAACCATGCCGCCGGACCAGGCCGTGGTGCCGCCGACAAAGGCGGTCTTCTCGATCACCAGCACGCGCAAGCCTTCAGCGGCGGCCACTGCCGCAGCCGTCATGCCGCCGGCACCGGCGCCGATGACAATGACGTCGTAGGTCTCATGCGCCGGCATCATGCGGCGGGGGTCCGGAGGCGAGGCATGCGATCGTCATACCCCGCCCGCGGGCTCGCAGCTAGCGCTGTGGCTTGCGCTCGATCGGGTCGATGTCGATCGCCCGCAGGCGGCCGAGCCGCAGCACGTCCATGGCGAGCCGCCGGCCGATCCGGTCGCGGTCGAGCACGCGGATCAGATCGTCGACGCCGTTGATGTCGACGCCGTCGAGCCTGATCACGACGTCGCCGGGCAGCAGGCCCGCCTTGGCCGCCGGCCCGTCCGGCTCGATCTGCATCAACAGCGCGCCCATCTTGTTCTCGACGCCGGCCAGCACCGCATGCCGTCGCGGGACCGGCGCGGTCTGTCCAGCCACGCCGATATAAGCGCGGCGGACATAGCCGTGGCGGATGATCTCCGAGAGCACGAATTGCGCGGTGTTGCTGGCGACCGCAAAGCAGATGCCTTGCGCGCCGTTGATGATGGCGGTGTTGATGCCGATCACCTCGGCATTCGACGACACCAGCGGGCCGCCGGAATTGCCGGGATTGAGCGCGGCATCGGTCTGGATCACGTCCTCGATGGTGCGCCCGCTCACCGAGCGGATCGAGCGGCCGAGCGCCGAGACCACGCCGGCGGTCACGGTCGATTCGAAGCCGAGCGGATTGCCGATCGCGATCACGAGCTGGCCGCGCTTGAGGCTCTTGGAATTGCCGAGCGCAGCATAGGGCAGATCGCGCACGCCGTTGGCGCGGAGCAGCGCAAGATCGGTGTCGGGATCGACGCCCAGCACCCGCGCATCGCCGACATGGCCCTCGACGTCGCGCAGGCGGATCTCCCTGGAGGAGCCGACCACGTGGCTATTGGTGAGCACGAGTCCGTCCGGCGAGATCACAATGCCCGAGCCAAGCCCGCCGCGCTCGCGGCCGTTCGGCACCTTTGGCCCGGTCTCGACCCGCACGACGGCGGGGCCGACGCGGTCGGTGACGTCGATCACGGCGTTGGAATAGGCGTCCAGCAGCGCCCGGTCATCGGCCGGCGCAGCCGCCGCCGTTCGCGATGACGGGGCGTCATCGGCGATATCTGAGGTAAAATCCAGCATGGTAGGCGTCCTTGAGGCTCACACAGATGGTGGCCTGTTCCCTCCGGCGCAAGTAGCCCACCGGGCGCGCAAGGCTGGACTGCCCAGGTGGCTAGGGCGCCCGCCGCAGCGTGCCCGCCCTCGCCTTGACCGGATCGAGCAGCGACCAGTCGCCGTCCGGGAGCACATGGCCCTTGGGGAACGGCGCACGCAGCTCCAGCCCGAGCGAGCGCAACACGCGGTCGTCGCGGTAGTAGCATTGCAGCACGACGCGAACGAGCGTTGCGGCAGGCGCGCCGCCGGAGTTGCGAAACTCCTGCGCCACCGCGTCGCGCGCGGCAGGTTCGAGATCAGCGAGCGGCATGCCCGCAAGCCGCGCCACATGATCCAGCGCTGCCGCGACAGGTCTGGTGTCGCGGCCGAGCGTTGCAAGGATGTCGGCCTGGATGATGTCGTCATCAGCGCCGGGCACACGGTATTCCTCGCTCGGTGGAATGATCATCGCGGCGATGGTGCGCAAGTCCTGGCGCTGCCGCGGCGAGAGGGTAATCTGCTCGGACATGTCGGTCCTCTAATCGAACAAATTTGCCAGCCGCTGCTTCATCTGGTCGGCGATGTAGAGCGCGAGGGCCTGGATGGTGGAGGTCGGGTTCACCCCGCCCGAGGTGACGAAGATGCTGCCGTCGACGATGAAGAGATTCTTCACGTCATGCGTGCGGCCCCATTCGTTGACGACGGAGCGTTCGGGCTCGGTGCCCATCCGCGCGGTGCCGAGCAAATGCCAGCCACCCCAGGGGATCGGCGAGTTGACGCAGATGTCGGTTGCCCCCGCCGTCTCGAGAAACTCCCGGCCGCGGGCGAGCGCATGCTCCATCATCTTCCGGCTGTTTTCGCTGATGGTGTAGTCGATCTTTGGGGCTGGAATGCCGTGACTGTCCTTCAGCACCGGATCGAGCGTGACCTGGTTGTGCTCCTCCGGCAGGTCCTCGCAGATCGCGGAGAAGCCCAGCCGATGACCGTTGAGCTTGCGGAAGACGCGGTGATGATCTTCGCCCCAGGGCAGAATTCCCTTCTGCTCGCTGACCACCGCCTCGAACACCGGCCCTGCGCCGCGCACGAACTGGACGCCATAGCCGCGCACGAAGCCGCGCGACAGGTCCGTGTCATACCACTCCTTGCTCCACAGGCAGGTCGGCGGCGCGCGGTTGCTGTCGGTCGGCTCCTTCACGTAGCCGTAGATCTGCGCATAGGGGTGGAACATCAAATTCTTGCCGACGAGGCCGGATGAATTGGCAAGACCGTTCGGGAAACGGTTCGATTTCGAATTGAGCAGCAGCCGCGGCGTACCGACGCCGTTGCAGGCGATAATGACGACATGCGCCGGCTGGAACTGCTCGACGCCGTCCTTGTCGTAATAGACCACGCCCGAGGCCATGCCGTTCTCGTCGGTGGTGATCTCGCGCACCCGGCAATGGGTGCGCAGCTCGACGCCGGCGCGGATGGCGTGCGGCCAATAGGTGATGTCGGTCGAGGACTTTGCGCCCTGCGCGCAAGCCGGCGTGCAATGGCCGAGATTGATGCAGCGCGCGCGGCCCTCATAATCCATGGTCGCGACCGTGGTGTCCGACGGCCACCAGTGCCAGTCGAGCTTGTTCATGGCCTTGCCGATGATCACGCCGGACAATCCCATCGGCTGTTGCGGCATCGGCGGATGCGTCAGCGGCGACAGCGGATCGCCCGATAGGCCCGACGTGCCCATCATGCGGTCGTTCTCTTCGAAGAACGAGGTCAGCGCGTCGTAATCGATCGGCCAGTCATCGGCGACGCCATCGAGCGTCTTCACCTTGAAGTCGGAAGGATGCAGCCGTGGCCAGTGCGCGGTGTACATCACGGTCGAGCCGCCGACCGCGTTGTAGTTGACGACCTTGATCGGCGAATTGTCGTCATTGATCGGGTAATCCTCGGGCCGGCCGCGCACGTTCGGGCTCGACGACCACTCGCCGTAGAACTTGGCCTCCCAGTCCCGGCCCGTGCTCGGATATTCCGCCGGGTTCATCCAGCCGCCTTGCTCCAGGCAGAGGATGTGCATCTTGGTCTCGGCCAGCGACCACGCCACCGCCGCGCCTGACGCGCCGGCACCGATGATCAGGACGTCCACGGGATCTTTCATTGCAACCTTGTCCTCCACCCTCGCCGCTTTCCGGGCGATTCGGCCTCCGCAGTCCGGAAGGCTGTGCAAACGATAGGGGCAGAGCGACGGCTGAGTAAAGCCGCGAGGCCGGAATGTCGCACTTCGCAGGGCGCAGACCATTGGTAACGCCTCGCCCGGATGCTAGGAACAAGGCGCCAGAGCAATCGATAGCGAGACCGTATGTCCTTCCGAAGTTTCTTTGCCGCCGCCCGCGCTTTTGCGCTCGTTTCGTTTTTCGCTCTGCCCGGATTACTGGTCCCGTCCGAACCGGCCGCCGCGCTGACCGCTGCCGCGACGGTCCGGGACGGCAACTCCATCCAGCTCGGCGATGTGACCTATCGGCTCGACGGCGTCGATGCGCCCGAGCTGGACCAGGTCTGCATCGACGACCACGCCGATCCCTGGACCTGCGGCATCGAGGCCCGCGAGCAGCTGAGCAAGCTGATCAACAAGCGCTCGGTGCGCTGCGACGACGTCGGGCCGGAAAAGAGCTTTGGCAAGCGGCACCGCGCGATCTGCACCGCCGAGGGCGACAAGGCGAGCTTGAACGAGCAGCTGGTCAAGCTCGGCTACGCCATCGCGCGCGAGCCGATCAAGGCCAACGTCAAGCCAGCGGCGGCCGACGCCAAAACTGCATCAACCGGGATCTGGAAGGGCTGCTTTGTTGCACCGCAAGATTTCCGCACCGGCAAGAAGGACGGCGCGCTGCTGGGCGCCGCCTGCCGCGCCGACCGCGACAAGGAAATCCGCGCCGTGCTCTTTCCGGAGGATCTGACCATGCCGCCGAGCTGCAGCATCAAGGGCAAGCTTGCGGTGCGCGCACGCGTCACCGGCAATATCGGCATCTACCATTTGCGGGGTTGCCCGAGCTACCCGGCGACCACCAAGCCGGACCGCTGGTTCTGCTCCGAGGACGACGCCCAGGCCGCGGGGTTCCGCAAGGCCTACAACTGCCGCCGGCCAAAGTGAACAAGGGGTTTCACGCAGCCGTGAGTGGTACTCCGAGACAGTATTGATCCGGAATTGAACTTCAGCGGGAGTTGCTGCACCTATATGTGTACGCAAGCGCTTTGCGCGAGCGTTTCCTTGGCAGCAATCCGGCTTCGGCCGATTGTCTTTGCTCGGGCGTTTCCTCCCTAGACTTGGGCCGCTTGTCACAAACAAGCGGCTCTTCTTTTTTGCGGAGCTGTGGGTGCCAACTCCGGCCGTCATGCCCGGGCATCCACGTTCTTCATGCCGAGAAGCAAGACGCCGATAGCCGGGTCAAGCCAGGCCATGACGACGCGGTGAGATCAACGCATCAAGCTCAAGACTTCCTCAGCTGCCATGCGAGCTACTGGCGCATCATGATCTGATCCATCGGCGGCATGTTCTGGTTGAGATGCGACATGATCCAGACGGTGCCGCCAACCACCAGGAAGACGACCAGCAGCCCGAACGCCAGCGCCAGCACGTTGTTGGTGTTGTCCGGGCCCGTGGTGATGTGCAGGAAGAACACGAGATGCACGCCCATCTGCGCGATCGCGAGCACGATCAGCGCGACGGGGATCGAAGGCTGCCAGACAAGGTCGGTCCCCGCGATGAAGAACGACGTCGCCGTGAGCAGCAGCGCCAGGACGAGGCCGACGACATAGCCGAGGATCCGTTCGCCGACACTGTGTTGCTCTTCCTCGCCTGGTGCGAGGTCATGTTCGGCATGCATGTGCGTCTGATCGCTCATACGGCACTCCCGAGCAGGTAGACGACGGAGAAGACCCCAACCCAGATGATGTCGAGCGCATGCCAGAACAGCGCAAAGCACATCATCCGCCGCAGGACGTCGGCGCGAAAGCCCTTGGCGAAGACCTGGGCCATCATGGTGAGCAGCCACAGGACACCGGCAGAGACATGCAGGCCGTGGCAACCGACCAGCGAGAAGAACGACGACAGGAAGGCGCTCCGTGACGGGCCGTAGCCGCGCGCAACGAGATCGGCGAATTCGCGGAATTCGATGACGAGGAAGATCAGGCCGAGCACACAGGTCACGGTCATGCCGAGGTAGAACCAGAACCGGTTGCGCACGTCGGCTGCAATGCTGGCCATGCCGCAGGTGAAGCTCGACAGCAGTAGGCAGACCGTCTCGATCGCGACATTCCGCTGTTCGAAGATCTCCGAGCCCTTCGGTCCGTCTGCGGTCTGATGGACAAGCACCGCATAGGCAGCGAAGAAGCAGGAGAACATCACGATATCGGAGAGCAGGAAGACCCAGAAGCCGTATGCGGTCACGATCCGCTTCGACGCGGGCCCGGGATGCTCGATGACAAGGCCGATGTGATGGGGATCGGCATGGGCGTGGCCGGCGGTCGCGGTCATCGACATCAGACTGCTCCCGCCATGCTGACGAGGCTGCGCCGCTCTTCGAGATTGACGCGGTCGATGCGGGCGACCTCGGCGGCCGGAATGACGTATTCATCATGGTCGCGCCAGGCGAACACGACGAAGGTCGCGAACGCACCGACGCCACCCACAATCACCATCCACCAGATGTGCCAGATCAGCGCAAAGCCCATGATGGTGGCGAAGAAGGCGCAGACGAAACCGGTCGGCGAGTTCCGGGGCATCTCGATGTCCTGATACTCGGGCTCGTCGTGCTCGAGCGATTGCTGCTGGGCTTTGGCCTTCATGTCCCAATAGGCGTCCTCGCCGCGCACGTCCGGATTGAAAGCGAAATTGAACACGGGCGGCGGCGACGAGGTCGCCCATTCCAGCGAGCGCCCGTCCCAGGGATCGCCGGTGCGGTCACGCAGCGCCTCGCGGTTGCGGATGCTGACGACGAGCTGCATGATCTGGCAGATCACTCCGACGCTCAGCACGGCCATGCCGAACGCTGCCACGAACATCCATGGCCGCCACGCAGCGACATCGTAGTGCTGCAGCCGCCGCGTCATGCCCAGCATACCGGCGATGTAGAGCGGCATGAAGGTGACGTAGAATCCGACGAAGGTGAACCAGAACGCGGCCTTGCCCCAGCGCTCGTCGAGGCGGAAGCCGAACGCCTTCGGAAACCAGTATTCGAAGCCGGCGAAGGCGCCGAACAGCACGCCGCCGATGATGACGTTGTGGAAATGCGCCACCAGAAACATGCTGTTGTGGAGCATGAAGTCGGCCGGCGGCACCGCGACCAGCACGCCCGTGAGGCCACCGATGATGAAGGTGACCATGAAGCCGACCGCCCACAGCATCGGCGTCGCAAAGCGGATGCGGCCGCCATACATCGTGAACAGCCAGTTGTAGATCTTCACCCCCGTCGGCACCGCGATGATCATGCTGGCGATGCCGAAGATGGCGTTGACGTCGGGGCCCGCGCCCATCGTGAAGAAATGGTGCAGCCAGACCATGAAGGAGATGACGCAGATCGCCATGGTCGCGAGCACCATGGAGCGGTAGCCGAACAATGCCTTGCCGGAGAAGGTTGACACCACCTCGGAGAAGATGCCGAAGGCGGGGAGCACCAGGATGTAGACCTCCGGATGTCCCCAGGCCCAGATCAAATTCATGAACATCATGACGTTGCCACCGGCTTCATTGGTGAAGAAATGGAAGCCGAGGTAACGGTCGAGCAGCAGCATCGCGAGCGTGGCGGTGAGGATCGGGAACGCGGCGACGATCAGGAGGTTGGAGGCGAGCGTGGTCCAGCAGAACATCGGCATGCGCAGATAGTTCATGCCCTTCGTGCGCAGCTTCAGAACCGTCGTGACCAGATTGATGCCGGCCACCAGCGTGCCGACGCCCGAGATCTGGAGCGACCAGGCGTAATAATCGACGCCGACGCCCGGCGAATAGGACAGTCCCGACAGCGGAGGAAAGGCGAGCCAGCCGGTGCGCGCGAACTCGCCGATCACCAGCGAGAGATTGACCAGCAGCGCGCCGGTCGCCGTCAGCCAGAAGCCGACCGAATTGAGCGTCGGGAAGGCAACGTCGCGTACGCCGAGCTGGAGCGGCACGACGAGGTTCATCAGCCCGATCACGAACGGCATCGCGACGAAGAAGATCATGATGGTGCCGTGAGCCGAAAAAATCTGGTTGTAGTGCTCGGGCGGCAGATAGCCCTGCGACTGGTAGGCGACTGCCTGCTGGATCCGCATCATGATGGCGTCGCTGCCGCCGCGTAGCAGCATCACGGACGCGAGCAGGATGTACATCACGCCGATGCGCTTGTGGTCGACGCTGGTGATCCATTCGTGCCAGAGATAGGGCAGATGTCCCCTCACCACGACCCAGGCCAGCACGCCCAGGATCGCCACCAGCACGACCCCGCCTGCGACGAGCGGAATGGGCTGATCGAACGGGATCGCCGACCAATCGAGCTTACCGAGCATCAAGGCCTCCACTGTGCGGCCGGCCGGCCCCGGACGCGAGCTCCGGTCCAGGCCCCGGCGGGATGTGCTGGGTCGAGATCAGGTCGAACAGGCGGGGATCATCGAGGCGATAAACCGGCCGACCCCGCTCGATGCCCTGCTGCATCAGCTTCTTGTAGCTGTCCTCGTTCAGCACGGCGTCGGTCTTCGCGGTGTTCGCCACCCAATCAGGGAAAGCGAGCGGCGAGACCACGTTGACGTCGAACAGCATGTCGGGAAAGCCGTCACCGGAGAAATGCGCCGACAGGCCCTGGAGCTTGCCCTCATTGTCGGCGCGCAGGTTCAGCCGCGTCACCATGCCGTTCATGGTGTAGATCATGCTGCCGAGCTGCGGGATGAAGAACACGTTCATCACGCTCGACGAGGTCAGCTGGAAATTCAGCTCCGCACCGGCCGGCACCGTCAGCGTGTTGACGGTGGCGATGCGCTGGTCGGGATAGATGAACAGCCATTTCCAGTCGAGCGAGACGGCCTGGATCCGCAGCGGGCTGCCGGTGCCCGGCACGGGGGCGGCAGGATCGAGCTGATGCGAGCCGATCCAGGCGACGCCGCCGAGCAGGATGACGGTGAGCGCGGGGATCGCCCACACCACCATTTCGACGCGGCCGGAATAGACGAAGCCCGGCTGGAAGCGCGCTTTGGTATTGGAGGCGCGAAACCAGAACGCGAACGCCAGGATCGCGAAAATGGTTGGCACCACGATCACGAGCATGATGAAGACAGAATCGACCAAAATGGTGCTGTTGGCCGCAGCTACGGGCCCTTGTGGATCAAGCAGATTCATCGGCAAGCCACTGGCGGTTGGGAAGCCCCGAAGGAGAGCGTAACGCGAAAAGCTCCGTTGCAGCAAACGAAGTTGCATCGGGACAGTTCCACGACACACCGGTCGGCCGTACCGTGCGGCGGCATGCAATTCCATGCGATGTCAATGACATCGGAGCAGGACAGTCGGTCTTCTCACCTCCGCGCCGCATTGCTAACTTGCACGAAAAATATCGGGATGGAACGACATGCAGAGCCCTGAGGACGAAGCCGGCGCCGCCGGCAGGACGGCATTGATCAGCGGCGGCGGCGGCCGCGTTGCAGCAATTTGCTGGCCCGCGCCGGCGCAAAGGCGTCGTTCGCGGGTCGCGAGGTGACACTGTCCCCCGAACGCTAGTCACAAGAACATCAGAGGAAACACCGCAATGGCCCGCCTGCCCTATCTCGAGGCCGACCAGGTCGCGCCCGAATATCGCGACATGCTCAAGCGCAACACCAATCTGCACAAGCTGCTGGTCAACTCGCCAGAGATGGCGCGCGCATTCAACGGCATCGGCGGCTATATCCGCTTCACGAGCAAGCTCGATCCGCGCCTGCGCGAGCTTGCGATCCTCCAGGTCGGCTGGATGGAGAAGTCGGAATATGAATTCACCCACCACGTGAAGATCGGCAAGGAATTCGGCGTCACCGACGAGGACATTGCCGGCCTGATGGCCGAGACCGAAGGCAAGCCGTCGAAGCTGGAGCCGCTGGCGAAGGCGATCCTGAAGGGCGCACGCGAGATGGTGCGCGAGCTCGCGATGTCGGATGCGACCTTCGCCGCGATCAAGCAGCACCTGTCCGACGAGCACATGGTCGACCTCGTGCTGACCATCGCCTTCTATTGCGGCGTGGTGCGCGTGCTCGCCACCATGAAGATCGACAACGAGCCCTATTACAAAGAGGTACTCCAGCAGTACCCGATTCCGGGAGTGAATTGAGATGCGCTTGAAGGACAAGGTTGCGATCGTCGTCGGCGCCGGCCAGAGCCCCGGCGAAGGCATGGGCAATGGCCGCGCCACCGCGCTGACCTTCGCGCGCGAAGGTGCGAAGGTCTTGTGCGTCGATCACCATCTGGACTCAGCGCAGGAAACCGTGGACCTGATCGCAGCGACTCACGGCACCGCCGCAGCCTGCAAGGCCGACGTGACCAAAGCTGCCGACATCAAGGCGATGGTGGCGGACGCGCAATCGCGCTGGGGCCGCATCGACGTGCTGCACAACAATGTCGGCGTCAGCCTCTCCGGCGGCGATGCCGAGCTGCTTCAAATCACCGAAGAGGCGTTCGACCGCGTCGTCGCCATCAATCTGAAGAGCTGCATTCTCGCCGCGAAGGAAGTGATCCCGATCATGCGCGCGCAGCAAAGCGGCGCCATCATCAACATCTCCTCCATGGCGGCGATCACGACCTATCCCTACGTCGCCTACAAGGCGACGAAGTCGGCGATGATCGCCTTCACCGAGCAGCTCGCCTACCAGAACGCCGAATACGGCATCCGCGCCAACGTCATCCTTCCCGGCCTGATGAACACGCCGATGGCGGTCGACACCCGCGCCCGCGAATGGCACAAGACCCGCGCCGAAGTCGAAGCCGAACGCGACAGCAAGGTGCCGCTGCGCAGGAAGATGGGCACGGGCTGGGACGTCGCGAACGCCGCGCTGTTCCTGGCGTCGGACGAAGCGAATTTCATCACGGGGGTGACGCTGCCGGTGGACGGCGGGGCGAGTGTGAGACGGGGGTAGGTCTCCTCCCCCTCTCCCCGCTTGCGGGGAGAGGCGAAGCGCGCGCGCTCAGCGCGAGTGCGTCACCCGCCAGATCGTGCCGTTGCCGTCCTCCGACACCAGCAGCGATCCATCCTTCGCGACCGCAACGCCGACCGGCCTGCCCCACACCTCCGTGTCGCTGACCACGAACCCCGTGACGAAATCCTCGTACTCGCCAGTCGGCTTGCCGTCCTTCATCCGGATGCGGATCACCTTGTAGCCGGTGCGCTTCGATCTGTTCCACG
This sequence comes from Bradyrhizobium genosp. SA-4 str. CB756, assembly GCF_000473125.1. Classification (NCBI taxonomy): domain Bacteria; kingdom Pseudomonadati; phylum Pseudomonadota; class Alphaproteobacteria; order Hyphomicrobiales; family Nitrobacteraceae; genus Bradyrhizobium; species Bradyrhizobium genosp. SA-4. The sequence continues at coordinate 5,200,496 of NZ_KI421499.1, forward strand.
AGCCGTGCTCGGCGGCGAAGGCATCGCCCTGGTACTCGGACGGAAACTGCGTGCCCTGATAGAAGGTCATGCCGAGCGAGGCCGAGTGCGGCTGGATCAGCACATCAGGCACCGTCACCTTGTCCTTGAGGTCCGGCCGCGCGCCGACGTGGCGCGGGTCTTCGTTGCCGCCGATATAGAACCACGGCCAGCCGTAGAACGCGCCCTCCTTCACGCTGGTCACGTAATCAGGCACGAGATCGTCGCCGAGACCGTCGCGCTCGTTGGTCGAGCACCAGGGCAAGCTGGTCTCCGGTTGGACCGCAAGGCCGACGCAATTGCGGATGCCGGTGGCATAGATCTTCCGATCCTTGCCATCAGGCGTGAAGGCCAGCACCGCGGCGCGCTCGAGCTCGCTCGCCCAGGCTGCGCCAAGCGGCCGCGCTTTCGCCCACGCCTGCATCCCGCCCGGCGGCGTGCCCATGCCCTCGGCGACGTTGCTGAGCGAGCCGACCGACACGAGCATGCGCTTGTTGTCGGGCGTGAAGACGACATCACGCGTGGAATGGCCGCCGTCATGCGGCAGGCTCGCCACGATCGTCTCCGCCTTGCCGCGCGCCTTGAGATCGCCGGCCTGATAGGGGAAGCGGATGACACTATCGGTGTTGGCGACGTAGACCCATTGCGGATTGTCGCCGTTCGGAAAGAAGGCGATGCCGAACGGCTGCCTCAGGCCGCTGACGAACACCTCGTTGGTCGCGAGCTTGCCGCCGTCGCCGCTACGCAGCACGCGAACGGCGCCGGCCCGCGTCTCCGCGACGAAGACGTCGCCATTCGGTGCGACCCTGATGATGCGTGGCGCACGCAAACCGTCCGCGAGTAACTCGATCTTGAAACCGGCCGGCACCTGGGGCGCGGCTTCCGACGGGCGCGACGCCACACGAGCCGAACTCGCAAACGAGCGCGTGGCACCGGGCCGCACCAGATCCTCCGGCCGGACCAACCGGACTGTACCGGGCTTGTCGGCCCGCCAATCGCCGTAGGCATCCTTGCCTTGCAGCACCGGCTCGGCCTGCGCAGCGGTCGCAACCACGACCGCAGCCATCGCGATGGAAATCCTGTTTCTCACCTCGGTCTTCCTCCCGGCCTGCACGTCTCGGCATCAACGCCGTTCAACTCGCAAACGTTCTGCGGCAGATCCAACGCCTGCCGAATCCCACGTCACGTCCTGCCCGCACGATGTGCATCAGCTATGACCTAGCATACTGGAAAATAGCACGGATCGGTGCGACACATTGTAGGGGTTGAGCCGCCGGTTGCGGTCATCAAAGCTGCGGCATCGGCGCCGCAATTGACGGGACGATCATGTGGGGATCCATCATATCGGAATGGGCGAGCCTGCTGCTTCGCTGGCTGCACGTGGTCGCCGCGATCGCCTGGATCGGCAGCTCATTCTATTTCATCGCGCTCGATCTCAGCCTCAGGCCGAAGGGCGATCTGCCCGGCGGCGTGCAGGGCGAGGCCTGGCAGGTCCATGGCGGCGGCTTCTACCGGATCATGAAATATCTGGTGGCGCCGAGCCAGATGCCGGACGAGCTGACCTGGTTCAAATGGGAGGCCTACACCACCTGGCTGTCCGGCTTCGCGCTGATGGTGGTGGTGTATTATCTCGATGCCGATCTGTTCCTGGTCGACAAGTCGATCCTCGATCTCTCGCCATTCCAGGCCGGCCTGTTCAGCCTCGGCAGTCTTACTCTCGCATGGCTGCTTTACGAGACCGCGTGTCGCACCGGGCTGGCACAGCGCGAGCTGCCCTTCGCCATCGGCGGCTATCTGTTCCTGGTCGCGCTGACCTACGCTTTCACCCATGTCTTGAGCGGCCGTGGCGCCTTCAACCAGATCGGCGCGATCATCGGCACCATCATGGTTGCCAACGTCTTCGCCCTGATCATCCCGAACCAGAAGAAGATCGTAGCGGCGCTCATCGCCGGACAGGCGCCCGACCCGAAGCTCGGCAAGGCCAGCAAGGAGCGCTCGGTCCACAATAACTATCTGACGCTCCCCGTGGTCGTGCTGATGATCAGCAACCACTATCCCCTGCTCTACGCCACGCGCTTCAACTGGATCATCGTCGCGATCGTGCTGGCGCTCGGCCCCGTGATCCGCCACTTCTTCAACGAGCGCCATGCCGGGCGAAAATCGCCGTGGTGGGTGTGGGGCGTTGCGGCAGCCGGCGCGATCGCGATTTGCCTCCTTTCTGCGGCCGGCCCGCGCGAGGTGAAGACGAGCGCGCTACAGGCGCAGCCCACGTTCGCCAATGTCGAGGAGATCGTGATGTCCCGTTGCAGCATGTGCCATGCGGCCGAACCGGTCTGGGCCGGCATCGTGACCGCGCCGAAGGGCATTCTGCTCGATGCGCCCGAGCACATCCATCGCAACATCCGCCTGATCGGTCGTGTCGCGGCCTGGTCCAACGCGATGCCGCCGGGCAACATCACCGAGATGACCGGCGAGGAGCGCGCCATCCTCGCCGCCTATCTCGAGCAGGCGCGCTGACGTCGGGCCCGCCTTTGGCGGAATGAAATTCCGCATCTGCCGCCGATTTGAAAATGACTTGACCGCCCATCCGGCGTAGACATGACTCGTGGCCGCTGCAGCGGCCGAAATCAGCTTGCATGCGGGGAAAGAACAGTGGCCCTCAAGAACGTCACCGGTATCGACCACGCCGTGGTCATGGTGAAAGACCTCGACAAGGCCGCCGAGAACTACCGGCAGCTCGGCTTCACCGTATCGCCGCGCGGCACCCACAGCGCGCATATGGGCACCGGCAACTACACCATCATGTTCGACCCCGATTACATGGAGCTGCTCGGCGTCCTCGTGGCAACCGAGCACAATGCGCCGGCGCGCGCCTTTGTCGACAAGCACGGCGAAGGCATCGAGCGCATCGCCTTCACCGCGGTCGATTCCGCCGCCGGCGCCGAGGAGATCCGCGCGCGCGGCTTAGAGCCGATCGGCCCGACCGATTTCGAACGGCCGGTGACGCTACCCGATGGCACGGTCTCGGCGGCGAAATTCCGGACCTTCATGTGGCCGACCGCGGAGGCGCCGGGCGGCGTGCGCATCTTCGCCTGCCAGCACAAGACCCGCGAGACGGTGTGGATCCCTGAATTGATGAAGCACGCCAATGCGGCCAGGCGGATCAAGCAGACATTGATCGCAACGGCGGAGCCGGCAAAGGAGGCCGCGCATCTCGCGCGTCTGATCGACCGCGAGCCGAAGGCGGAAGCCGATGGTGCTGTGAAGGTGCCCTCCGGCGGCGATCGTGCCGACTTCGTCTATCTGACCTTGGAGCAGCTCGGCCAACGCTATCCGGGCGTGCCGCTCGCGGGCCTCTCCGAGCGCGGCGGTGCGGCGCTCGTTCTCGTCAGCGGCGATCTCGCGGCGACGGAAAAGGCGCTGGGCTCGGCGTCAGTGCGCAGCGGGGCCGCGATCTGCGTGCCCCCGGCCAAGGCCAACGGCACCCTGCTCGCCTTCGTTGCCGGCTGATTTGAACTAATTCTTTAACAAGCGTTTACCGGGCAGGCCTTAGGATTTCCGGGCCTTTCACGCCGCCCCGGGTCAAGCGCATGTTCAAAGAGGAATCGCCGATCGCCTATGACGCGCCGGCCGAACTGAAGAAGTGGCCGTCGCTGAAGGGCGAGCGGCAGAAGGACAGAGGGCCGCCCTATCTCGTCTACAACGGCACGCTCGCCGAATGCGTCCGCGAGCTGATGGGCAAACCCATCAAGGGCATCTCGCTCTACGACATCATGACGAGACCGCAAGCGGCGTTCGACCAGACCGTGCTGTCGCCCGGCGATGCCGCCGAGATCGCGATGCGCAAGGACTTTCCCAAGACGTAGCCGCGAGCTACCGCTTGCACATCGCATTTGCTCTTGGTTCCCGGTTCTGCGGCGGGAACACCCGTACTAACACCGAGCCTCCAGCGGAATCGCAGCTTCGCCGCAATTGCGGTTAATGAAGTCCTCGTTGCCGGCGCACATGCCGGTCGTTCCCCCACAGTTCGAGGACTCTTACCGAGATGCGATTTCTCGTCGCGGCTTGCGCTGCGTTCCTGATCGTGATGTGCGACGTCGGCTCGACGACGTCCCGGCAAGCGGACAACACCGACAACGCCCTTCTCAAATCCGATCGCGGGCCCTCTCTGGCTCCCCTCGTCGAGCTCTTCCTTTCCAGCGTGCAGGCCATTGAGCTCGCGAATGCGCGCGCCGCCTATGAGGAGACGATCGAGCCGGCGCGCACGGTCGAAACCGTCGCTCCCGCCCCGCTTTCGCCGACTGAAAAATTCTGCCACGCGCTGCGCGAGGCCGCGGAGGCCAGCGGAATTCCGGTGCCCTTCTTCGCGCGCCTGATCTGGCAGGAGAGCCGCTTCAAATCCAACGAGGTCAGCCAGGCCGGCGCGCAAGGCGTTGCGCAATTCATGCCGGACACGGCCGCCGAGGTCGGGCTCGACGATCCCTTCGATCCGATGAAGGCGCTGCCCGCATCGGCGAAATTCCTGGGCAAGCTGCGCGACGATTTCGGCAATCTCGGTCTTGCCGCAGCCGCCTATAACGCCGGACCCGGCCGCATCCAGAAATGGCTCGCGAAGGAAAGCGAGTTGCCGCGCGAGACGCGCGACTACGTTCGCATCATCACCGGCACCAGGGCCGAAGACTGGACCGCGCGCGCCGAAGCGCTTGCGATCCGGATCGACCTGCCGCGTGAAGCACCTTGCGAAGGCATCGGCAGTCTCTCCAAGACCAGGGATGTCGCCTGGGTTCCCGTGAACCTCACGCCCTCCGTCGCCACCATCATGCGCAAGGCCGAGCAACTGGCAGCGCGTTTGACCGCCAACCGCGCGCGCAAGCGGCTCGCCTTGGTGATCCGGAAGACCACCAAGGCGCGCAGCATGATCGCGGCGCGCGCCGCCGGCAGGAGCGCCAAGGCCCGCGCCATCCGCCTTGCCGCACGCGAAAGGTCTTCAGGCTGATGCGCGGACTGGAAACCGTTCGCCGGAGCGGCGTTGAACGACGTTGAGAGGCCTGTTCAGATTTCTCCGGGCCGTGACGCGATGAGGAACCAGCGATGCCAACGAGAAGCGCCGGGATCGTCGCCTATCGCATGCGATCGGAGCTCGAGGTTCTGCTGGTCCATCCCGGCGGCCCGTTCTGGCGCAACAAGGACCTCGGCGCCTGGTCGATCCCGAAGGGTGAATATGAAGACGGGCAAGATGCCGAGGAAGCTGCCCGGCGCGAATTCGCCGAGGAGCTTGGCGTGGAGGTGGCCGAGCCCCTCACTGCGCTGGGCGAGGTGAAGCAGCGCGGCGGCAAGATCGTCACCGCCTTCGCCATCGAGCTCGATCTCGATACGCACAATGTCCGCAGCAACACGTTCGAGATCGAATGGCCGCCGCGCAGCGGCAAGCGGCAGACGTTTCCCGAGGTCGATCGCGCCGCGTTCTTCACGCTCGACGAAGCGGCCAAGAAGATCAACGATGGCCAGCGTCCGCTGCTCGAGCGGCTGGCGCGATTGGTCGGCGGCGCGAGCTAGCTCGCCGCGGTGCGCTCCTCGCCCTGTGCCCTACTCCGCCTTGATGTTCGCGGCCGCGACGACCTCGGCGAGCTCCTTGGTCTCCTTCGCGATCTTGGCGGCATAGTCGGCCGGGCTCAGCACGCTGACGACGCCCTGCGTCTCCAGCCGCTCCTGCAACACCGGATCCTTGGCGGCGGCGACGATCTCACGGTGCAGCGTCTCGAGGATCGGCGCGGGCGTCGCCTTCGGCATGAAGAAGCCGACCCAGAACGAGATGTCGAAGCCGGGATAGCCGGCTTCCGCGACGGTCGGCACGTCAGGCAGCGACGGCAGCCGCTCGGCGGAGGACACCGCAAGCGCGCGCAGCTTGCCGGCCTTCACCAGCGGCACCGCGGAGAGCGGATCGAACACGGCGAGCACCTCCTGCGCGAGGATGCCGACCTCGGACGCCGCCCCACCGCGATAGGGCACGTGGATCAGCTTGATGCCGGCTTTCTGACTCAGCAGCTCCATGGCGAGATGGGCGAGATTGCCGTTGCCGCCCGAGCCGTAAGCGAGGGCGCCGGGCGCAGCCTTCGCGGCCGCGACGAGATCGGCGACGGTGTTGATGTTCGCCGTCTTGGGATTCTCCGGATTGACCACCAGCACCAGCGGCGCCGAGACGACGGTGGTGAGCGGCGCGAAATCGCCTATCGGATCGTAGCGGGCCTCCTTGAACAGCGTCTTGTTGAGGGTGATGGTGGACGAGTTGCAGGCAAGGATCGTGTAGCCGTCCGCATCCGCGCGCGCCACGCCCTCGGCTGCGATCATGCCGTTGGCGCCGGCGCGGTTCTCGACCACGAAGGGCTGTCCGAGCTTGTTGCCGAGGCGGTCGGCGACGATGCGCGCGACGACATCGACCGGGCCGCCGGCGCTGAAGCCGACCATGATCTTGGCCGGATGCGTCGGATATTTTTGCGCGAACGCCTGTGAAGACAGCGAGGCGCAGAGCGCGGCGATGAGCGCCAGCAGGCGAAGCGTTCGTTGCATTGGTTCTCTCCCCGACCTCGGCGCCTCTGATTGTTGTTGATGCGGCGCGTTGCCAACCATGAATAGCGGTCGCGCCGATTTCCGCAATCGCGTTTCCACGCCGGCATTCCGCCGCGCGGCAGGCGAGAGCCTGCAATCCAGACAAAACCGCGAAAACAACCCCATGCACAGTAGGCGGCGCCCGTCAGAACCGGGACCCGCGCAAGACGATTTCGCGTATCCCGAAAATGCGTTTGACACGTCGGGCAAAACAGGTGCAGAATGGCATCATCGCGACAATCGCCGGAGCCGGCACCACGCCCGATCATGGGCGGCTCGACCTGGCGCGCGTAAACCCCTGAGCGACATCTCAAATCTCAACCGCCGCGCAACAGGCGCGCGATCGGCCTCGCGCTCCGCGAGCTCTCGCGCCTGTGCGGGCAAAGGACACCTTGCATGACGACATCCCCGACGAGCACCCAGACGATGCCCATCGCCGCGGACGACCGCGCCGCGACCATCGCAAGCCCGAAAGTCAAACTCCGCCGCAGGCGCATCGTGATCGACCATCCCGATCCGAGCGCCGGCGAAAAGCTGCTGGCGGATGCGCTCGGCGCCGTCGACCGCGACGCGCTGCATGGTCTCTTGAGCCAGTTGGCGAAAGCCAGCGTGGTTGCACGCAAACCGGACCAGGGCAATCTTGCCTTCATGGTCTCGATGCTGAAGAGCATCGCGGCAAAGGACTCGTTCGAAGCCATGCTGGCGGCGCAGATGGTGAGCGTCCACGTCGCGTCGATGCGCAGCGCCTGCCGTCTCGCCTGCACCGACGACGTGTCGCAGCAGGAGAGCCTCACGCGCGCACTGACCCGGCTGGCGCGCACCTTCGCAGCCCAGGTGGAGGCCTTGAACCGTCACCGCAGCAGCGGCGCGTGTGCGATCACGGTGCAGAATTTGTCGGTGCAGGATGGCGGCAGGGCCGTCGTCGGCAATCTCACACAACATGCGAACTTGATCGCTGCGCAGCCGGGCCTGGTGGACGCGGCGGCCGTCGGCGCATGAGTCATGCGCGCAACACAGCCCCGATGCGAACGAGCCCGCGTTGCGGGGCGCAAACGCGCGACGGCGACACCTGCCGCGCACCGGCGCTGCGCGGCCGGCCTCGCTGCCGCATGCACGGCGGCGCGGCGGGATCCGGAGCGCCCTTTGGAAACAGCAATGCCGTCAAGCACGGCTTTTTCACCAGCGAAGCCATTGAGGAGCGAGAGCTTGTTCGCACCGTGCTGAGGGAAGCAGAGAGACTGCTCCGCCAACTGCCCTCGGGATTCAAAGCCATCCGCAATTTTGGCGACACGGAACCCGAACACCTAATCGGGAACGGATCCGCCGCTGCGCACTTAACATATGATAAGTCAGTGAGGTGCAACCATGGGCCAATCAAAGCCGATCCGCCCGACCGCGATCGTCGTCGAGGACGATGACATTCAGCGCGAAATGCTCGCGCTGCTGCTCGAGGAAAGCAATTTCGACGTCTTGCAATGCGAGGACGCCGAAACCGCTGCGCTGGCACTGAAAGCGAAGCACCCTGCCCTGATCGTCACCGACATCAACCTGGTCGGAAAGATGGATGGCGTCGATCTTGCGCACTACGCACAGCAGCAACACGCCAATGTGCGGATCATCGTGATCTCGGGCCGTCCGCTACCGCGGCCCCTGCCCGACGGCGCGAAATTCTTCACCAAGCCCATCTACCCGACGGCGCTGCTCGCGGAGGCGGCACGCCGATAGCTGCGCTTTGTTGCAGTCAGAGGAAGGCGCTATCTCCGGCCCCCGCCGGCCGCAAGCAATCGCATGTGAAGACGAACGTGGCGAGAAGCTTACCCGCGGCGCATCCTTCGAGACGCCCGCCTTCGGCGGGCCCTCAGGATGAGGCCGGAGTGCGTAGCAGCGTTTCGACGGGCAAAGCTCGTCAGTCCGACGCCGTCTTGGCCGAGACATCGTGGCTGGTGCGGTGGCCCTCGCCATTGTCCAAATGATAGAGCGCGGTCGCACCGCCCGCCAGGACAAGCACGATGACAAGGATGGCAATGACGTTCTTTATGCTCACGGACGCCTCCTCCAGGTGACGAGATCAAGTGACGCGATGATGCCAGTCAATCGAGCGTTCTCAGGCGGAGTTCCGTGAATTTTCGATGACGCCGGCGGCGCGATCAGTCGCGAGATCATCGCGATTCGAAATGTCCGTTGCAGGCCGGAACTTCTCGCGGTGGCGCCACTTTGAATGGGCAACGGACACACGCCGATGAACGCCGAAACGGAACTCAAATTCCGCCTTGCGCCGCGAAAGCTGTCATCCGTCTTGCGCGCCGCTAATTCGAACGGACGGCGTGGCGACCGGTCGGAGCAGGCGCTGTTGTCGACCTATTACGACACGGGCAAGCAGAAGCTCAGGCGACATGGTCTCACGCTCCGCGTCCGCAAGGTTGGCGATCGCTACGTGCAGACCGTGAAGGCGGGCGGCTCCGGAACCGTGACCCGCGGCGAATGGGAACATGAGGTCGCAGGCGCAAAGCCCGACTTCAAGAAGATCAAGAACACGCCTCTCGACGACCTCGCGTCCAAGAAGCTTCCGCGCAAGCTGCGGCCGGTGTTTCAGACCGAGGTTCATCGTACGACCGAGGCAAGGCGGGTGCGAAAGAGCCAGATCGAGCTCGCCGTCGACCGCGGCCACGTCGCTGCCGGGCGGCACTCGCGGCCGGTTGCCGAGCTCGAGCTGGAATTGAAGTCCGGACAGGTCGCCGATCTGTTCCGACTGGCGCGCAATCTCGAACGCAAGACGGGCGCCGAGCTCGATCTGCGATCGAAAGCCGAGCGAGGCTTTCAACTCGTCACGGGACACCGCGCAGGCGCACGGCGTGCCGAGCCGATCGCGCTGAAAGGCGAGCTCTCGCCGCGCAATGCCTTCGGCGTGATCGCGCATTCGACGCTGCGCCAGATCACGGCGAATGCCGATCCGGTGCGGGACATGGATTCGGAAGGCGTCCACCAGATGCGCGTCGGCCTGCGGCGCTTGCGGGCCGCGATCTCGCTGTTCTCCGACATCCTGCCGCGCGCCGGCACTGAGCGGATCAAGGCCGAGCTCAAATGGCTCACGGGCGAGCTGGCGCCGGCGCGCGAGATCGACGTATTCCTCAAGGAAAGCATTCAGCCGATCGCCGATCAGGGTGTGCCGAAGCGCGGCGCTCGCGCGATCGCCAAGAAGTTTTCCGCGGAACGAAGCGAAGCCTTCGCACGCGCCCGCGAGGCGGTCGGGTCGGCCCGCTACCGCCGCCTGCTGATCGACGTGATCGAGTGGATCGAGACCGGGCAGTCCCGCGCCGGCGACGACCGGTCGATTGCCACCTATGCGGCGGCATTGCTCGACCGGCGGATCAAGAAGGTACGCAAGCAAGGCAAGCATCTGGACGATCTCGACCCGACGCAGCGCCACAAGCTGCGGATCAAGGTCAAGAAGATCCGCTACGCCGTCGACTTCCTTGGGAGTCTCTACAGCGATCGCGACCGCAAGCAGCTCACCAGCCTCTCCGGCAGTCTGAAGCAGATTCAATCCGCGCTGGGATCGCTCAACGACTTCATGGCGCATCGCGAGCTGGCGACGGAGGCCGCTCTCGCGGCGCCGCCGGCGAACCGGCGCGCCCAGGCGTTCGCATCGGGATTCATCGTCGGCCGCGAGCGCGAGGCGGCGAACGGCCTGATGAAGGACGCCGCAAAAGAACTGCATCGACTGCACCGGCTGCGCGTCGCGCCGGGCAAGTGAACGGGGGAGAACCGGCATGTCATGGGTCGGCAGTTGGCGAAACCAGTTCGGCTCCATCCTGCGCATCATCAGTGATGCGGAGGGACGCATCGAGGGCACGTTCGAGACCGCGCTCGAAGACAGCGGGTTCTATGGGCAGACGGTGCAGGTCACCGGATTTCATCGCGGCAATTGCATCGGCTTTGCCGCCGTCGGCTCGTCGGCGGCAGGCGACCGCGTCGTGACCTACGCGGGCTTGTTGCGTCGCGGGAAGATGGAGACCGCCTGGTTCGTGGTCGCCGACCAGGCGCTGGGCGCCGCCAGCGAAGGCGAGCCCGCAAAACTCAAGCCGCTGAACTGGTGGCGCGCCGTGACAACCAATGTCGACACGTTCGAGCGGACCTAGCGTAAGGCGTGCGCCCGTCAACGCCGCCGTAGCTACCGAACCATCACTGCGCCGCCAAGACCCTGGATTTCTTCCGGTCGATCGTCTCGACGACGTCGAGATCGTCGTCGTCCGCAATGCCGTCGTCCTGGCGATCGCCGTCTGCGTGACGCGTCGGGCTCAGCCACTGCGAGACACGGTCGAGATAGAGATAAACGACCGGAGTGGTGAACAGCGTCAGGACCTGGCTGACCAGGAGGCCGCCGACCATGGCGTAGCCGAGCGGCTGACGGAGCTCCGAGCCGGTGCCGTGGCCCAGCATCAGCGGCACGCCGCCGAGCACGGCCGCCATCGTGGTCATCAGGATGGGTCGGAAGCGCAAGAGGCAGGCCCGGCGAATGGCTTCGACCGGCGACAGGCCCTGATCCCGCTCCGCCACGATCGCAAAGTCGACCAGCATGATGCCGTTCTTCTTGACGATGCCGATCAGCAGGACGAGGCCGATGAGACCGATCAGGCTGAAGTCGAAGTGGAAGATGAGGAGCGTCGCCAGCGCGCCGACGCCGGCGGACGGCAGGGTCGACAGGATCGTCAGCGGGTGGATGTAGCTTTCGTAGAGCACGCCGAGGATGAGGTAGACCACGATCAGCGCCGCCACGATCAGCAGCGGCACCGAGGACAGCGACTGCTGGAACGCCTGCGCCGTTCCGGCAAATGTGGAGGTGATGGCGGCGGGCAGGTTCATCTGCCGCTCGATCGCGTCGATCGCCTGCGTCGCCTGGCCGAGCGCGACGTTGGGCGCGAGGTTGAAGGAGATCGTCACCGCCGGGAATTGGCCCTGGTGGTTGATGGCGAGCGGGCGCACCGGCGCCGTGGTCCATTTGGTGAAGGCCGACAGCGGCACCTCGCCGCCCGTCGTCGGGGAATGCAGATAGATTTGCTCCAGCGTGGACGGGTTCTTCTGCAGCGAGGGCAGCACTTCGAGGACGACGTAATAGGTGGACAATTGGGTGAAATAGGTCGCGATCTCCCGCTGACCGAAGGCATCATACAGGGTCGCGTCGATCACGTCGGGCGTGACTCCGAAACGCGCGGCCTGATTGCGGTCGATCGACAGTGTCAGCGTCGTGCCGGACGTCTGCTGGTCGGACGCGACGTCGCGCAGCTCGGGCATCTCCTTCATCTTCGCGAGCAGCTTCGGGGCCCATGCGTTGAGCTGGTCGATGTCGGTCGACTGAAGTGTGAACTGGAACTGCGTTCGCGACGCGCGGCCCCCGACTCGCACGTCCTGCGCCGATTGAAGATAGAGCCGCGCGCCCTGAACCTTCGCGGTCTTGCCCTGCAGGCGCCGGATGACCTGGTCGGCCGAGGCGGTGCGTTCATCGCGCGGCTTCAACGTGATGTACATGGTGCCGTCATTGAGCGTATTGCCGCTGCCGCCCATCCGCATCGCCATGTGGTCGATCGCGGGGTCCTTCAGCACGATCGCGCCGATCTCCTGCATGTGCCTCGACATGTCGGCGATCGACACGTCCTGCGACGTCTCGACGATGCCGGTGATCAGCCCGGTATCCTGCTGCGGGAAGAACCCCTTGGGAATGATAACGAACAGATAGACCGTCAGCGCGATGGTCGCGAAGAACACCATCAGGGTGGCGAAGCGGAAGCGCAGCACGAGGTCGAGGCCGCGCTCGTAGCCGTCCACGAGGCCCTGGAACATGCGCTCACTGAGCATGTAGAGCCTGCCGTGATGCTCCTCGTCGTGCGATTTCAGGAAGCGCGAGGCCATCATCGGCGTCAAGGTCAGCGACACCAGGGCCGAAACGGCGATCGTCATCGCCAGCGTCACCGAGAACTCGCGGAACAGGCGGCCGATGATGCCGCTCATCAGCAACAGCGGAATCAGGACCGCGATCAGCGAAACCGAGATCGAGATGATCGTGAAGCCGATCTCGCCGGCGCCCTTGAACGCGGCGGCCATCGGACTCTCGCCCTCCTCGATGTAGCGGGTGATGTTCTCCAGCATCACGATGGCGTCGTCGACCACGAAGCCGACCGCGATGGTGAGCGCCATCAGGGAGAGATTGTCCAGGCTATAGCCGGCCATCCACATCAGCGCGCAGGCGCCGAGCAGCGCGAGCGGCACCGTGATCGATGGAATGATGGTGGCCCAGACGCTGCGCAGGAAGACGAAGATCACCATCACGACGAGGCCGATCGTCAGCGCCAACGTGAACTGCACGTCCTTCACCGCGGCGCGGATCGTCTGGGTGCGGTCCGACAGCACCGAGACCTTGATCGCCGGCGAGATGCCCGCCTGCAGATGCGGCAGCTGCTTCATGACGCTGTCGACGGTGTCGATGACGTTGGCGCCGGGCTGCTTGAAGATCACCAGGAAGACGCCGGGCTTGCCGTCAACCCAGCCGTACTGGGTGTTGTCCAGCGGCGCGCTGACGGCATGGCCGATATCGCCGACACGGACGGGACTGCCGTTGCGGTAGGCGATGACGATGTCGTTCCAGGCGTCGGCCTTGGTGAACTGGTCGTTGGCATAGACGGTGTAGGTGCGGGTGTCGCCGTTGAGGGTGCCCTTGGGATTGTTGACCGTGATCACCGACAGCGGGGCGCGCACGTCCTCCAGCGACAGGCCCTTGGCGACCAGCTTGGCGGGATCGATCTGGACGCGGATCGACGGGGCCTGCTGTCCACCGACACTGACCTGGCCGACGCCGCTTATGTGGCTGATGGCCTGCGCGAGCTTGGTGTAGGTCTCGTCGGACACCTGCGTCATCGGCAGCGTCGACGACGTGGCGCCGAGCGTGAGAATGGGCGAGTCGGCCGGGTTGACCTTCCGGTAGGTCGGCGGAGTCGGCATGTTCTTGGGCAATTGCCCGCTCGCCGCATTGATGGCGGCGAGCACGTCGGAGCCGGCACCGTCAATATTGCGAGAGAGGTCGAACTGCAGAACGATCTGGGTCGAGCTGGTCTGGCTCTGCGACGTCATCTCCGAGACGCCGGGAATGAGGGCGAATTGCGATTCGAGCGGCTGCGCCACCGAGGATGCCATCGTCTCGGGGTCGGCGCCGGGAAGATTGGCGGAGACCTGGATGGTGGGAAAGTCCACCTCCGGCAGCGGCGCCACCGGCAATCGCGGATAGGCGATGATGCCGACGAAGACGATGCCGACCATCAGCAGCGACGTCGCGATGGGGAGGCGAATGAAGGGAGCCGAGATGCCGCCAGCCATGTCAGTCAGCCGATCCGGTCTTGGTTCCACTGTTGGCCTGCGCGGCGGCGGCGCTGGCGACCTGCGGCTTCTCGTCAACCAGCGCGCCGTCGAACAGGCGCGACTGCCCGGCGACCACGATCCTGTCTCCGACCTTCAGGCCCTCGGAGACCACCGCGTTTGCATCGCCGCTCTGGCTGACCTTGATCGGCCGCGCGCTGACCTTGCCATTGTCGCCGATGACGTAGGCGAACAGGCCTGACGGCCCGTGCTGCACGCCGTCCTGCGGCACGACGATGACGTCTTTGCGCGTGTCGATCAGCATCCGCGTGGTGACTGACAGACCCGGCCACAGCGCATTGTCCTTGTTGTCGAAGCGCGCCTTCAGGCTGATGGTCCCGGTGGCCTGGTTCACGGAATTGTCCATGATCACCAGCTTGCCTTGCGACAGCGTCCTGGTTCCGTCCGAGCTCCGCGCTTCCACCGGCACCTCGCCGGAATCATAGGCCTTGTCGATCGCCTGCAATTGCTCCTCGGGCTCGGTGAACTGCACCGCAATCGGCTGCAGCTGGGCGATGGTGACGATCCCCGTGGTATCGGCGGCATGCACGATGTTGCCGGGATCGACCAGACGGAAGCCGGTTCGTCCGCTGATCGGCGCCTTGATCGAGGTGTAGCCGAGATTGGTCTGCGCGTTGTCGATGGCGGCCTGGTCGCCCTTGATCTGCGCGACCATCTGATCGACCAGCGCCTGCTGGGCATCGAGATTCTGCTGGGTCTCGAACTGCTGCTTCGCGAGCTTCTGGAAGCGCTCCAGGTTCAACTGGTCGTTCTTCAGATTGGCCTCGTCCTGGGCCTTCTTCGCGACCGCCTGCTCGAGCGCCGCGATGAAGGGGCGCTGGTCGATCTCCAGCAGCGGGTCGCCCTCCTTCACCATCTGGCCCTGCCTGAAGAACACCTTGGTGATCTGACCGTCGACGCGGCTCTTCACCGTCACCGTCTTGAACGGCGAGACGACTCCGAGACCATAGGTGTACACGGGAAAGTCGGCCGTCTTCACTGCGAATGAGGTGACGGGGACCTTCGCCGCTGCTTGACTGGAAGCGCTCTGCGCGGCCGCCTCGACGGGCTTGACGCTGCCGATGAGTTCATACCAGGCACCACAGGCAATCGCGCCTGCCGCGGCGACTCCAAATATCGTGAGGCCGAGTTTCGGTCGCCTGATCATGTCAATGGCCATCCAGTTGCCTGCGGCTGCCTTCCGGTGAATTTGCCGCGTGGACGTGAACACACTGTTGGAAGCGAAGTATCGCGGACAGGTTCGCGGCGTCAAAATAACGATCGCGTGCGGCAATCTGTACAATTCGTCATGTTCACGCGTCTGCAAACGCAATTGCTCGAAGCGGCGGATCGATCGGCAGAGAAGCAACAAACAGAAACGAGATGGACGAATGTTAAGGATCGCCGCGACATCACGCTGAATTGCAACGGCGCACAGGAATTTAACGAACGCTCGCTGCAAGCGGGCCTTATCGTCGGCGTGTTGATGGCAACACCAACTGTCAGTCGAGGCGCATGATGAGGGCCAATCAGCACAACCTCGGGGGAAAGATCATACCGTTTCGAAAGCCATCGTCAGACCGGAGAGCTCTGCCTGACGATGGACGGTCCGAGACGATCCTGCGCATGCTCGACCTCTCGAAGTTCGAGCAGGACCGTCACGCTGCCGGACGCGGCCCAGGGATGCGCTCGAACATCGCGGCCATGATTCTGCTCGGGCTCCTCGTCCTCGTTGCGACAGAAGACTTCTCCAGGCTCGAGCAATCGAACCTGTGCCTGCAGAGCTCAGAGTGCAGGAATTGAACAGGGAAGCTCCGGAAGGCACTAACATCGCGTGCCGGACCTGCTTTCCCACCATTGGCATCCTCTCCGCGATCGTGTAACCCGGCCAAAACCCTTGCCGGGACGGGACGCTATGAGTGCGGTTACGACGGATGAAGCGGGACATGGCACCCGCGCGCTGATCTTTGCGCTGCTTGCGCTCGCCTGCGGGCACATGCTCTCGACCTTGCTGCGCACCATCCCGGCGGTCAGCCTCGATCTGATGGCGGCCGATTTTCATATCGAGCCGCAGGCGCTGGCGAGCCTCACCTCGGTCTATCCCTTCGCCTTCGCTGCCGCGCAGATTCCGGTCGGCGCGGCGATGGACCGGTTCGGCGTGCGGCCGGTGTCGCTGAGCCTGCTCGCGGGAACCGTGGTCGGCGCCATCGCGTCGGGCTTTGCGACGGGACCTGCGAGCTTTGCCTTCGGGCAGGTGCTGCTCGGCGTCGCGACCTCGGGCATGCTGATGTGCCCGATGACGCTCGCCGCGAAGCAATTGTCGGCGGCGCGGTTCGGGCTGTGGTCGGGCGCGATCCTCTCGATCGGCAATATCGGCATGCTGCTGTCGTCGAGCCCGCTCGCCTTCGTGGTCGACAATTACGGCTGGCGCGCCGGGTTCTGGATCTCCGCGCTCGATGGTATCGCGGTCGCGCTCGCGGTGTTCCTGCTGGTGCCGAGCCAGCCGGCCGAGCACAAGGACGATTCCTCGCCGCTGTCGCAGATGATCGAGGTGCTCAGGCTCGGCTTCTCGCGGCCCCTCCGCGGCCTGATCGCGCTGGCGCTGGTGTCGCTGGCGACCTCGCTGGTGCTGCGCGGGCTGTGGGGCGGGCCGTGGCTGATGGACGTCAAGGGGCTGACGCGGGTCGAGGCGGGCAACCAGCTCGGCGCGTTCACGCTGGCGATGATCGCGGGGCCGCTGTGCATCGGCATGATCGACCGCAGGCTCGGCCGCCGCCGCGCGCTGGTGGCCGGCTCGCATATGGCCGGGGCGGTGCTGCTGACGCTGTTGGCGCTCGGGGCACCGCATTATCCGGTCTCCGCGCTGCTGGGCCTGCCGGTGATGCCGCCGCAATACGATCTCGTGCTGTTCGTGCTCATCGGGCTTGCGACCTCGGCGCAGCCGCTGCTGTTCGGCATGTCCAGGCAGCTGGTCGATGCGCAAACCGCAGGCAAGGCGCTCGCGGCCGTGAACCTCGCCTTCTTCCTCGGCGCGGCGCTGATGCAGTCGGTCACCGGCGCGGTCGCGGCGCTGGCCGGGCTGCCGGCGGTGCTGCTGTTCATGGCTGCAATGCTGGCATTCGGCGTGCTGATCTTCTTGGCTTACACCTCGCCCAGCCCATAGGATGGCCGGCACCGTTCGCCAAAGGAATCAAACATGCCCGTCGACCACCAAGCCGCCACCGATCGCCTCATGCGCTTCCTCGCCGTCGAGGGCGTCACCGGACAGGAGGCGGCGATCGGGCGTGAGCTCACCGCCGCGCTGAAGGAGGCCGGCGTGCCCGCGAAGGCGATCCGGCTCGACGATGCCAACACCCGCATTCCCGTGCCGACCGAGACCGGCAACCTCATCGTCGACCTGCCCGGCCGTGGCACGCTGCACAACCAGCCGCGCATCATGTTCATGACCCATATGGACACCGTGCCGCTCTGCGCCGGCGCCAAGCCCAAGAAATCCGGCCGCAAGATCGTCAACGAGGCCAAGACCGCGCTCGGCGGCGACAACCGCTGCGGCTGCGGCGTGCTGGTGACGCTGGCGGCCGAGCTTGCCAAGCAGAAGCTCGACCATCCGCCGATCACGCTGCTGTTCTGTGTGCGCGAGGAGAGCGGGCTCTATGGCGCGCGCCACGTCAAGCTGGAGGAGCTCGGCAAGCCCACGATGGCGTTCAACTATGACGGCGGCGCCGCCTCCAATGTCGTGATCGGCGCGGTCGGCGCCGATCGCTGGACCGTCGAGATCATGGGCCGCGCCTCGCATGCCGGCGTTGCGCCCGAGCGCGGCATCTCCTCGACCATGATCATGGCGCTGGCGCTTGCCGAGGTGAAGGCCGGCGGCTGGTTCGGCAAGGTGGTGAAGGGCAAGCGTCAAGGCACCAGCAATGTCGGCCCCGTCACCGGCGGCGAGGGCCGCCCCGCGGGCGATGCCACCAACGTCGTCACCGACTACGTCCATGTGCGCGGCGAAAGCCGCAGCCATGACGGAAAGTTCTTCAAGGAGATCACGAAAGCCTACAAGGCCGCGTTCGAGAAGGCGGCCAAGAAGGTGACGAATGCACAAGGCAAGTCCGGCAAGGTCAAGTTCAAGGCCGAGACCGATTATTATCCGTTCCGCATGAAGGAGAACCTCCCCGTGGTGAAACGCGCGATCGAGGCGGTGTCCGCGGTCGGCGGCACGCCGAACGTCCGCGCCGCCAATGGCGGCCTGGACGCCAACTGGATGGTCCGCCACGGCGTTCCGACCGTGACGTTTGGCGCAGGCCAGAACGAGGCGCACACCATCGACGAGTGGATCAATCTCGACGAATACGACCGCGCATGTGCGCTTGCCGTGCAGCTCGCGACGATGCGGTGATTGGCGTGGTTCGGGTCGCGCTCGCGGGATTTGCGCTGCTGGCGCTCGTGGGCGCGGCTCGCGCGGAAGAGGACAACAGCGCCTTGCTGGTCGATCTCTTCGCAAAGATCTGCGCGCCCAAGCCATCTCGGCCAAGCCAGGTCGAGCGCATCGCAACGGGTCTGGGCTTTGCCAGTGACGGCGGCCCGATCACGGCCGAGATGGAGCGTGGGGCAAAAATCGACCTTCTCTACTCGGCGAAGCTGCTCAGGCGGGACGAGAGGCTCGGCAGCATGACGGCCTATTTCGCAGGACCTGACGATGGTCCGAGCGTGACCTGCACGGTGTCGGCCGTCGGCGTCTCGGCCGATGCGCTGCCCGGGCTGATCGAGACATCATTGAAGGCCCGTGAGCGGACCGACAAGCCGTCCAACGACGACAATCATCGTCTGGCGAGCTGGCGTGTCGGCGCCGGCAGCGGCGACGCGCTCGATATGTCGGTGTGGCGAACCTCGCCGCACCGCGCCTCGATCAGCATCAATTATTACGCCACCAAGCGGTAAGCGGGATCGCCTGCGCCTTTTACGCGTTGCAGTGCGTAGGATGGGTAGAGCGTAGCGAAACCCATCGCTACTTGCGAAGATGAGGTTGATGGGTTTCGCTTCGCTCTACCCATCCTACGAAGAAGAAAAAACAGGGAGGCTACATGCCACGTATCGCAAATCTCGAATCCGCCCTCTACCGGATCCCCCTGCCCGTCACGCTGTCCGACTCCACGCATGGCGAGATCGCGGCGTTCGAGCTGATCACCTGCCGAGTGCGCGATGCCGATGGCGCCGAGGGCGTCGGCTACACCTACACCGTGGGCCGCAATGGCGGGGCTGTCGCCGACATCCTCAAGCGGGAGATTCCGCCGCTGGTCGAGGGGCATGAGGCCGACGACACCGAGGCGATCTGGCACCACGTCTGGTGGGGCCTGCATTATGGCGGCCGCGGCGGACCGGCGGTGCTGGCGCTGTCCGCGCTCGACATCGCGCTGTGGGACCTGAAGGCGCGGCGCGCGAAGCTGCCGCTGTACCAGTTGCTCGGCGGCTTCGATGCGCACGTGCCCTGCTATGCCGGCGGCATCGATCTCGATCTCTCCGTCGAGGCGCTGCTCAAGCAGACCGACGGCAATCTCGCAAAAGGTTTTCGCGCCATCAAGATGAAGGTCGGCCGGCCCGATCTCAAATCCGACGTCGCGCGCGTCTCCGCGATGCGCAAGCATCTCGGCGACGGCTTTCCGCTGATGGCGGACGCCAACATGAAGTGGACGGTCGAGGAAGCCATCCGCGCCGCCTGCGCTTTCGTTCCCTATGATCTTACCTGGCTCGAGGAGCCGATCATTCCCGACGACGTCGCGGGCCATGCCCGCATCCTGCAGGCCGGCGGCGTGCCGATCGCGGCGGGCGAAAATCTGCGCTCGCTGTGGGAGTTCAAGAACTACATCGTCGCGGGCGCGGTGTCCTATCCCGAGCCCGACGTCACCAATTGCGGCGGCGTCAGCGCGTTCATGAAGATCGCGCGGCTGGCGGAAGCCTTCAACCTGCCCGTGACCAGCCACGGTGCGCATGACATCACCGTGCATTTGCTCGCGGCCTGCCCGAACCGGTCGTATCTGGAGGCGCATGGCTTCGGGCTGGACAAGTATATCGAGCACCCGCTGGTGCTTCAGGACGGCAAGGCGCTGGCGCCGGACCGTCCGGGCCACGGCATCCGTTTTGACTGGACAGGGCTGGCGAAGCTGGCGGCGTAGGGCGTGAGGTCGTCATGGCCGGGCTTGTCCCGGGCATCCACGTTCTTTGGCTCTGCAAAGCAAGACGTGGATGGCCGGGTCAAGCCCGGCCATGACGATAGAGCGAGCTGCTTTGCACGCGAGGCATTCCAAGGGGCTTGATGCGGGACGCAGATAATCGGCTATGGTGGCAACAGCCGACACCATCCGAAAGTCCCCCGCCTTGACCCCCGACCTGCACAAGAAACTGACCGAATGGCGCCGGCATCTGCATGCGCATCCCGAGCTGTCGCTCCAGGAGAAGGCAACTGCCGCCTTCGTGCAGGAGAAGCTGACCGAGCTCGGCATTCCCTTCAAGGCCGGCATCGGCGGCCACGGCGTGGTCGCGACCTTGAGGCGCGGGTCTGCGGAGGGCCGCGTCGGCCTGCGCGCCGACATGGATGCGCTGCCGATCACCGAGGATACCGGCCTTGCCTACGCCTCGACGACGCCGGGCGTGATGCATGCCTGCGGCCATGACGGGCACACCGCCTCGCTGCTCGGCGCTGCCGCGCTGCTCGCGGCCGACACCAATTGGAGCGGCACGGTCGACTTCATCTTCCAGCCGGCGGAAGAGGGCTTTGGCGGCTCGCGTGCGATGGTCGCGGCCGGGCTGTTCGAGCGCTTTCCGATGGACCGCGTGTTCGGCTTCCACAACTGGCCGGGTCTGGAGGCCGGCACCGTCGCGGTGCATGACGGCGTCGTCATGGCCTCCGGCGGGCGCATCACCATCACCATCGAGGGCCATGCTGGCCACGCCGGCATGCCGCATCTGACCCGCGATCCGGTGATGGCGGCGGGGCATCTCATCGTAGCGCTGCAGACAATCGTGTCGCGCAGCGTCGATCCGCTCGACACCGCCGTGCTCTCGCTCTGCACCATCGACGGCGGCACCGCGCCGAACCAGATCGCAGGCCGCGTCACCATCCGCGGCACGCTGCGCTACCACCGCGACGGCGTGAAGGACACCATCCTCGACGGCATCGAGCGCACCTGCGCCGGGATTGCGACGAGCTTCGGCGTCAAGGTGACGCCCGAGATCGTCATGGGCGTCGGCGTCGTGATCAACACGCCGGCGGAAGCGGACCTCGCCCGCATCGCCGCCGACAAGGCGCAGGCGCCCGTGCGCCGCGATCTTGCGCCCAGCATGGCCGGCGAGGATTTCGCCTTCTATCTGCAGAAGCGGCCGGGCGCGTTCGTCTGGATCGGCAACGGGCCGTTGCGCGACGGCGCCGAGCTGCACGGCCCGCGCTACGATTTCAACGACGCGATCCTCCCCGTCGCATCGACCTGGATGGCCGAGGTCGCCAAGACCGCGCTGGCGTCGAACTAGCTGATCTCGCGCGGCAGCTTCCACTCCGGCCGTGGCTCGCAGACCTCGCTCTCCTCCACCCGCGCGACGTGATATCCCTCGGGCAGAAGCCGGCCGCCTTCCTCGTCCGCGACCGGCACGTCGGTCACCAATCCCTCGATCAGGGCGGCTTCCCACACTTCCTTCTCGGAAGGAAAGGGATCGCCGATCTGCTTGTTGCCTTCGAACAGCGCGTACATCGGTTCCGGCCTCCCGTTGACCAAGCTCACGAGAAACGTATCGACAGCACGGACGTTCCTTTCGGCAGGCGAGGCTTCCGCCATCGCGCGAGCCGCCGCATCTCGCAGCTCGGCGGCAAGGTCGGACCGATCCTGTTCCAGCTGCCGCCGCAAATTCAAGGCGAACGCCGACAGGCTGGCGTCCTTCTTCAAGCTGCTGTCATGGAAGCGGCAGGGCTGCGACGTCTACGTCTATTTCGACAACGACCAGAAGAGCACGGCGCCCGCCGATGCCAAGGCGTTGAAACAATTGCTAGGGTAAGCCCGTGGCTCCCCCGGCTCCGTTGCGCTAGGATCAAAGCTGGTTCGAGCCAGCGAGATCCGGATGAACCGGCGCGAATTCGTCTCAAGGTTGACAGCCGCAACCGCATTAGCGGGAATGGCGCCTTTGGCTGAAGCCGCGGACGGCCGCCGGGTCGCGCTCGTCATCGGCAACGGTGCCTACAGGAACGTGCCCGCGCTGCTCAATCCGCCGAACGATGCGAGCGACGTCGCCGCGGCGCTGAAGCGACTTGGCTTCGCTGTCTCCCTCGCCACCAACGCCAGTTTCGATGCCATGCGCCGCGGCCTGATCGCGTTGGGGCGCGAGGCCGTCGGCGCCGAGATGGCGGCGGTTTATTTCGCCGGCCATGGCATGGAGATCAATGGCGAGAACTGGCTGATCCCTGTTGACGCAGAGCTGAAGCGGGATACGGACGCGGCGAATGAAGCCATCAACCTGCAAAGCGTGATGTTGCAGGTGTCGAGCACCACGAGCCTTGGTCTCGTCATCCTCGACGCCTGTCGCAACAATCCGTTTGCCGCCAAGATGAGTAGGTCGATCGCCACGCGTGCGGCCTCCACGAGCGGGCTCGGCCGCATCGAGCCGGTCGGCAACGTTCTCGTCGCCTATGCCGCGCGCGACGGCACCACAGCGCTCGACGGCGACGCGCGCAACAGCCCGTTTGCCGCGGCACTCCTGCGCAACATCGAGGTGCCCGGCGTCGAGGTGACGTTCATGTTCCGCAACGTCCGCGACGACGTGATGGAGGCGACGCGCAACGAGCAGCAGCCGTTCGTCTATGGCTCGCTGTCGCGCAAGGCGATCTACCTCGCCGGCCCGCCACCCGCCGGCGCCGAAGGCGCAGCGTCGCCGAGCCCACTTCCGGCCGCCGTCTCCCCTGCTCCACCGCCCACGCCGGCGGCGCCAGGGATCGACCCCGCGCTGGTCGGCACCTGGGAGATCATGGTGCCGAGCGGCCGCGGGCAATCGCGCTGGATCTGGCAGATCATGGGCGACGGCACCTACCGATTCCACGCCGAGCCGCAGCGCTCGGCGCGTCCGCACGAAGGCACGATCACGGCCGCGAACGGCCGCTGGACCCTGCACGCAATCAGGGGCCTGTCGGGCTACAGCGACGGCGGCGCCTACGAGATCCGCGATGCGCTGGCTGTCATCACGGGCAAGCTGGGCACCGGCGCCTGGAAGCGTAGCGCCGACTAGCACGCCCGCGCGCGACGACGCCGCCGCGCTGAGGCCCGCGATCGCGGCCGCGCCATAGCGCCCATCCTGCTCTCTGGAACACGGGTTTCGCCGAGGCGTGCGCTTGACGCACGGCGCCCGGACAGGTTTAATGATCTTTAACAACAATTGTTCGCATTCCGAACACCGCAATCGGACAGAGCGGGCTGACAACACCGCGTCCGCGTCACCAGAGGAAACGTCACCGATGCAAGCCATCCTCAATGGCGAGAGCACGCTCATCGTCACGATGATCGTCGCCTACATCGCCTTCACCTCCTGGCTCACGCTCAAGCTGCGCAGCCGGACCAGCGACCAGTTCATGACCGCCGCGCGCGCCATGCCGGCCGTCGTCGTCGGCGTGCTGATGATGTCCGAGTTCGTCGGCGCCAAGTCGACCGTCGGCACTGCGCAGGAGGCGTTCCAATCAGGCATGGCCGCGGGATGGGCCGTACTCGGCGCCTCGATCGGCTTTCTGCTGTTCGGGCTGTTGATGGTGAAGAAGCTCTACAATTCCGGCGAATACACCATCTCGGCCGCGATCGCGCAGAAATACGGCAAGTCGACCATGCTCACGGTGTCCGTGATCATGATCTACGCGCTGCTGCTGGTGAATGTCGGAAATTACGTCAGCGGCGCCGCTGCGATCGCGACCGCACTGCATGTCAGCCTGCCGGTCGCGATGTGCATCATCGCGGTGGTCTCGACCTTCTACTACGTGTTCGGAGGGTTGAAGGGCGTCGCCTGGGTGACGATCCTGCACAGCGCCTTCAAGGTCGTCGGCATCGTCATCATCTTCGCGGTCGCGATGTCGCTGACCGGCGGCATCGCGCCGATCCAGGCCAAGCTGCCGGCCTATTACTTCACCTGGGACGGCAAGATCGGCTTTGCGACCATCTTCGCCTGGACCTTCGGCACGGTCGGCGCGATCTTCTCGACCCAGTTCATCGTGCAGGCGATCTCGTCGACGCCGAGCGCCGACGACGCCCGCAAGGCCACCTTCTATGCCGCCGCGTTCTGCCTGCCGCTCGGCTTCCTGCTCGCGCTGATCGGCGTTGCCGCGAAATACCTCTACCCCGACATGAACAGCCTCTACGCGCTGCCGGTGTTCCTGGAGAAGATGCCGCCGCTGGCCGCCGCCTTCGTCACGACGTCGCTGGTCGCCTCGATCTTCGTCAGCGTCTGCACCGTCGCGCTCGCCATCGCTTCGCTCGTGGTGCGCGACTTCTACGTGCCGTACTGGAAGCCGACGCCGGAACGGGAATTGAAGATGACGCGGGTGTTCTCGGTGGTGATCGGCATCGTGCCGCTGGTGTTCGTCTTCTTCATTCCGGAGATCCTCAAGTTGTCGTTCTTCACCCGCGCGCTGCGGCTGTCGATCACGATCGTCGCGATGATGGGCTTCTATCTGCCGCTGTTCGCGAGCAACCGCGGCGCCACCGCCGGCCTGATCGGCGCCGCGCTCTCGACCACGGTCTGGTACATGCTCGGCAACCCCTTCGGCATCGACAACATGTATGTCGCGGCCGCAACCCCGCTGGTCGTGATGGCGATCGAGCGCCTCGTGCTCGGCCGCGCTCCGACCGCGGCGGCGGCGCCGCAGGCAGCACAGTCCAATGCATTCGTGGAAAGGACCTCGACATGATCATCGATACCGAGATCGTGACCACCGACATCGAGATCGCCGCCGACGGCGTCGTTCGCCCGGCCGCCGGCGATCCCGACCGGTTCGATGCCTTCATCCCCTCGCCTTGTGTGCAGAACCACGCCGCCAATCTGATGCCGCTCGCGGGGGGCGATCTCGCCTGCGTCTGGTTCGGCGGCACGCAGGAGGGTATGTCGGACATCTCGGTCTATTTCTCGCGCCTCGCCCGCGGCGCGACGCAATGGTCGCCGGCTGAAAAGCTATCCGACGATGCGGGGCGCTCCGAGCAGAACCCGGTGCTGTTCCCCGTCCCCGACGGCACGCTGTGGCTGATGTGGACGGCGCAGCTGGCGGGCAACCAGGACACCGCCCTGATCCGCCGCCGCATATCCCGTGACAATGGCAAGAGCTGGGGTCCGATCGAGACGATGTTTGCCGAAGAGCGCGGCCGCGGCACCTTCATCCGGCAGCCGATCGTCGTGCTCGACAACGGCGACTGGCTGCTGCCGGTGTTCTATTGTCACAGCACGCCGGGCCGGAAATGGAACGGCGACGAGGACACCAGCGCGGTGAAGATCTCGTCCGATGCCGGCAAGACCTGGCGCGACGTCGACGTTCCCGGCAGCCGCGGCTGCGTGCATATGAGCATCGCGCGGCTCGACGACGGCTCGCTGCTGGCGCTGTTCCGCAGCCGCTGGGCCGACAACATCTACCAGAGCCGGTCCAGCGATCACGGCCGCACCTGGCCGGCGCCATCGCCGACCGTGCTTCCCAACAACAATTCGTCGATCCAGCTCGCGCGGCTCGGCAACGGTCATCTCGCGCTGGTCTTCAATGACAGCAGCGCCAGCGACGCGACCGGGCGCCGCCTCTCGCTTTATGACGAGATCGAGGACGACCTGCCGCCGGTGCTCGCCGGCGACGGCAGCAAGGCCGACGGCCGCACCGCCTTCTGGGGCGCGCCGCGGGCGCCGCTGACGCTGGCGATCTCGGCCGACGGCGGAAAGAGCTGGAGCAAGCGTAACGTCGAGACCGGCGACGGCTATTGCATGACCAACAATTCGCGCGACCAGACCAATCGCGAGCTATCCTATCCCTCCGTCAAACAGACGGCCGACGGCGCGCTCCACACCGCGTTCACCTTCCATCGCCGCGCCATCAAATATGTGCGCGTGAGCGAGCCGTGGGTAGCACGCGGCGTGCAGGGCTGAGATAATGGACAAGCGGCCGCACGCCCTCGTCACCGGCGCCAGCTCGGGGATCGGCGCTGCGATCGTCGAGCGCCTCCTGCGTGACGGCTGGCGCGTCAGCGGCATCAGCCGTCGCCCTGCGCCGTTCGACCATCCTGCCTTTGACCATGTGTCGATCGATCTGAGCGATGTCGACGGCATCGCAGACGCCGTCGCGGCGATCGCACCGACCGCCCTGGTTCATGCCGCGGGCGCACTGAAGGTCGGCCAGCTCGGCGCGCTCGACCACGACGCCGGCGCCGCGATGTGGCGGCTGCACGTCGACGTCGCCGAACGCCTCGCCAATGCGCTGGCGCCGCGCCTGCCGCAGGGCGGGCGCATCGTCTTCATCGGCAGCCGCACCGCCTCGGGCGCAGCCGGCCGCGGCCAATATGCCGCGACCAAGGCGGCGCTGGTGGCGATGGCGCGGTCCTGGGCGATCGAGCTCGCGCCAAGGGGCGTTACCGTCAACGTCGTCGCACCGGCGGCGACCGAGACGCCGATGCTGAAGGACCCCGCGCGCGCCGATGTCGCGCCAAAACTGCCGCCGATCGGCCGCTACATCCGCGCCGAGGAAGTGGCGCATGCGGTGGCATTCCTGCTCTCGCCGGAAGCGGCCGCCATCACCGGACAGCAGCTCGTCATCTGCGGCGGTAGCTCGCTCTAGAGCCGGTTCCGTTGCGATGTAACGGGTTCTCTCAATATGGGTCCTCGCTTGCGGGGACACCCTCTCCCCAACCCTCTCCCGCAAGCGGGAGAGGGAGCGCGCCTCCCTTCTTCACGTGAACCGGTGTCCGCTTCGCTCAAAAAGGCGCTAGATGATCCCACCTTGCCGGAGCGCTGCGATCGCAGCCTTGTCATAGCCGAGCTCGGCCAAAACGACATCAGTGTGCTCGCCAAGCGTCGGCGGGCGGCTCGCGATTGCGCCGGGTGTTTCCGACAGGCGGACCGCGGCGCGGGCGACCGGGGCCTGTTTCGGCAGGCCCGGATAGTCGACGTCCTGCAAGAAGCCGGCGGCGCGGATGTGCGGATGATCCAGCGCCTGTTGCGGGCTCAGCACCGGCCCGGTCGGGATCATCGCCTCGCCCAACGCGTCGACGGCCTCCTGCGTGGTGCGCATCGCGCACCAGCGCGCCATCCGCTCGCTGATGACGGGGCCGTTATTGCCGCGGTTGATATCGTCGGCAAAGCGCGGATCGTTCAGCCAAAGCTCCTCCTCGCCCATCAGCCTTGCCCAGCGCTTGAACAGCGGCTGGCCCGTGACCTGGCACAGCACCCAGCCGTCCTTGGTGCGGTAGATGTCGGCGGGCGCGGCGGTCTGGCCGAGATTGCCTGTCGGCACGCGATTGACGTTGATGACGGCCTGCTCGATCAGCGTGGCATTGGTGAAGGACAAGGCGGTTGCGAGCAGCGCACCCTCGACGATCTGCCCGCGTCCGGACTTGCCGCGCTCGATCAGCGCGGCGAGCGTGCCGAAGGCACAATGCAATGCGGTGCCGAAATCGACCCAGTTCACCGCAGCGCGATAAGGCGGATCGCCCGCGCCAGTCATATAGACCGCGCCCGACATGACCTGGCCGACGCCATCGAAGCCGACCCGGTCGGACCACGGCCCCGGCCCGCCGAACGCCGTCGCCGTGGTCAGGATGATGTCGGGCTTGATCGCCCTCAGCGAGTCGTAGTCGAGCTTCATCGCGCGCAGGGTCTGTGGCGGCAGGTTGGCGACGACGACATCCGCGGTCGCGATGAGGCGGCGCATCACCTCCTGCCCTTCAGCCTTCATCGGGTCGAGCGTGATGCACTTCTTGTTGCGGTTGACCTGGAGGAACAGCGCGCCTTCGCCGTTCTCGCCGACCGGCGCAACGAAGCGATCCTCGCTGCCGTCGCGCTTCTCCACGCGGATGACCTCGGCGCCGAACTCGGCCAGCAAGGTCGCGCAGTAAGGACCTGCGATATAGCGCCCGAAATCGAGGACGCGCACGCCCGCCAAAACTCCTCCCATCGATCCCTTCCCTTATTTTCTTCTATTCCCGCCAGATTACAGGGACTGGCTGCCGCGGCAAGGCGGCGACGGGCATCCTGCCCTGCGCCGAAGATGTGATCGCGAACCCGTTTCGGCTGGCGGAAATTCTGCTTTAGAATGAGCTGCCCGTCCCCCCTGAAGCGAGAAGCGCCCGGCCATGCCGCAACAATTCGACCGATCCGCAGAAGATCTCGGCAACGCGATCCATTTCGAGCACGTCAACATCCAGGTCCCCGACCAGCGCCTCGCCACGCTGTTCTACGTCACCGGGCTCGGGCTCACCCGCGATCCCTATCTGATGGTGTCCGACACCAACATGTGGATCAATGCCGGACGCAGCCAGTTTCACCTGCCCAGCGGCAAGGCGCAGGTGCTGCGCGGCCACACCGGGCTGGTGATCGAGGGCCGCGAGGCGCTGCTGGCGCGCCTGGCATCGGTTGCGAAGAAGCTCGAGGGCACCGCGTTCGCGTTCACCGAGCACAATGATCACATCGAGGCGATCTGTCCGTGGGGCAACCGGATGCGATGCTACGAGCCGGATGCGGCGCGCTTCGGCCGCATCGCGCTCGGCATTCCCTATGTCGAGTTCGACGTGCCCGTGGGCACCGCGAAGGCGATCTGCGCGTTCTATCCCGAGATCATGGGCATGCCCGCGACGATGCGGAATGGCGACGGCACGGTCGCCGCTGTGCAGACTGGCCGCGACCAGCATCTGCTGTTCCGCGAGACCGACCGACCGCAGGGCGGCTATGACGGCCATCATGTGCAGATGTACATCACCGACTTCTCCGGCCCCTACCGCAAGCTGCTGGCGCGCGAGCTGATCTCGCGCGAGGACAACCAGTACCAGTACCGGTTCTGCGACATCGTCGATCTCGACAGCGGCAAGCACCTGTTCACGGTCGAGCACGAGGTGCGCTCGGCGACCCATCCGATGTTCATGCGGCCGATGGTCAACCGCAACCCGACGGTGAACAACCGCAATTATGCCTACGGACACGATCAGACGTCATGGGCGATGGGACTGGATCAATACGAGGGATAGAGGGCGTGCCGTCTGGGCATTCGATGATTCGGGACGCATTTGGAAAAAGCACGACGCTGGCGGGCCGTGCTCTTTGAACGATCGAAAGAGCTGCTATCTTGTCGCAATGCAAATTCAGCATAGGCTTGTGGCCGCGCCGTGCCGGACAGCCCTAGCCCGGAGACATCGCGATGAAGAAGTGCGTCTATTGGGCCGCGGCGGCGGTCTGTCTCGCCGCCTCCAGCTCCGCAGCCGAGGCTCGCTCGGCTTATGACGGCGCCTGGGATCTCATCTTCGTGACCCAGCGCGGTGCATGCGATCAGAGCTACAGTTTCACCGTCAACATCACCGACGGGATCGTGACGCATCCGAACCTGGTCCGGTTCAGGGGCTACGTCGCAAGATCCGGGGCGGTTCGCGCCTCGGTGACCGTACAGGACAAATTTGCCTCGGGCAGCGGCCGGCTTTCGGGTAACGCCGGCCAGGGACGGTGGAGCGGTTATTCCGGGACCGCGCGTTGCTCCGGATATTGGACCGCACGGCGAAACTGATCAGCGGCCCTGCCGAGAGGCTTCGGAGCGGCACAACGCGGCGGACGAGACTTTACAAGTACGACATGGAAAGCCGCTATCCCGGTCGAGAGCCAAGGGGATCAGTTCATGGACACGCCGACCTCCGACACGGACAGTCAGGCCAAGGACGTTCAAGCCAAGGACAATCAAGTCAGGCCTGACGCATTAGGCGACGATCACAAGCCGGGCCCGCGCAGCGCGACGCGCACGCCTGCCATCATCGTCGCCATCGTGGCAGCCGTCGTCGCCGGGCTGTCGATCTTCTATCTGCTGCGGCCGGAGCCGCTGCTGGTCCAGGGCGAGGTCGATGCGACGCGGCTGGACATCGCGGCGCGCGTCGACGGCAGGGTCAAGGAGATCCCGGTCCAGCGCGGCCAGAACGTTGCTGCGCAGGCGGTGCTGGTGCGGATCGACAATCCGGAGACGATCGCCAAGCGCGACCAGATGAAGGCGGCAAAGGCCGTCGCCGACGCCCAGCTCGCCAACATCATGGTTGGAACGCGCGTCGAAACCGTCGCCGCGCGCAAGGCGGAGATGGAGCGGGCGCAAGCGGCGGTGGTGCTGGCGCAGAAGACATTCGACCGCACGCGGACCCTGACCGAGCAGGGCAACGCGCCGCAGGCCCGCCTCGACCAGGTGACCGATGCGCTGCACGAAAGCGAGCGCGCGGTCGATCAGGCCAAATCGGCCTATGAGCAGGCCGTCAACGGCTACACCAAGGAGGAACGGGCGATCGCGACGGCCAATGTCGAGAAGGCCGATGCCGATATCCAGAGCGTCCAGTCCATCATCGACCAGCTCGTGGTCTATGCGCCGGTCGCCTCCCAGATCTACCAGCGCAATGTCGAGCCGGGCGAATATGTGTCGCCGGGCGTGCCGCTGGTCACCCTGATCGACCTCGGCGATGTCTGGGTTCACTTCGACCTGCGCGAGGATCTGGTCAAGAGTCTGAAGGTCGGCGATCGTTTCGACGTCCGCATTCCCGCGCTCGACGACCGCAGCGTCACCGTCGAGGTCAAGCTGATTGCGACCAAGGGCGAATATGCCAGCTGGCGCGCCACGCGCGCCACGGGCGATTTCGATCTGCGCACGTTCTCGATCCGCGCCTATCCCGTGAAGCCGGTGCCTGAGCTGCGGCCCGGGATGAGCGCCTATCTCGACTGGCGGTCGCGGCAATGAAGCTTGCCACAAAGCCCGGATTCTGGCTGGTCGCGCGGCGCGAATGCCGCTGGCTGTTTCATGACCGGGTTGCGCTGCTGCTGATCTTCGGCGTGCCGCTGTTCGCATTCGTGGTGCTGACCACCGTCTTCAGCCATCCTGTCATCCGCGGGCTCGGGGTCACGGTCGTCGACGAGGACAAGTCGGATGCCTCGCGCGCGCTGGTGGAATATGTCGCGGCGTCTCCGAGCCTGAGGATCGTCGACCGTTCCGGAACGCTGTCCACGGCCGTCGAGGACATACGCTCCGGCAAGTCGATTTCGGCGGTCCTTATCCCGGCGGATTTCGAGCGCGACCTGAAGGCGGCGCGCCGCCCGCAGATCGTCGGATTCTACAATCAGCAGTTCTTGACGCCTTCCGGCATCGCATCCTCGGGCCTCAGCGACTCGCTTTCCGCAGCGGCAGCCGTGGCCGCGCCTGCCAGCCGCGCGGCGCCTGCGCCGTCGTCTTTGGGAGCGCTCAAGGCGGAGACCATGGCGCTGGTCAATCCGCAGAAGAACTATGCGCAGTTCCTGCTGCGCGCGCTGCTGCCGACGATCATCCATGTGGTGATCACGCTGGCCGCCGGCTATTCCGTCGGCTCCGAATTCCGTCGCAGGGACGCGCGGGCCTGGCTCGCAAGCGCCGGCGGCGATCCGCTCGTCGCGCTGGCCGGCAAGCTCGCGCCGCTGTTCTGCATCTTCTTCCTGGTCATGCTGGTCGAGCCGCTGTTCCTGGAGGGTGTGCTGGACATCCCCTTCAGGGGCGACCTGCCGTTGATGATCGCGGCGGCCTCGCTGCTGATCATCGCCTATCTGTCGATCGGCGCCCTGCTCCAGCTTCTGGTCGGCGATCTCGCCACCGGGCTCGGGCTCGCGGGTCTCATCGCCTCGCCCGCGTTCGGCTATGCCGGCGTCGGCTTTCCCACCATCGCCATGAATACCTTTGCGCAAGGCTGGAGCGCGATCCTGCCGCTGCGCTGGTACATGGCCGTCCTCTTGGGGCAGGCGGCGCGCGGATTGCCGGTCGCCGATTCCGCTCTTCCCTTCGCCGTGCTTGCAGGCCTTGCTCTGCTCTTTGCCGGCCTCGCATGGCTGCGCATGGCGAACGTCACCCGCAAGGGCTGGTTTTCGACGGCACGACCTGCCGAGCCGTCCGAAACGGAAGAAGTACCCGCGGGCGTCGGCGGTGCCTTCAAGGCCGAGTGGCGGCGAGTGCTGGGAACGCGGAGCGCCTTCACGCTGCTGTTTCTCGCACCCCTCATTTACGGCATCTACTATCCGCAGCCCTATCTGAACCAGATCCTGCGCAAGCTTCCGATCGCGGTCGTCGACAATGATCTCAGCGATCTCAGCCGGCAGATCGTCGAAACGCTGGATGCGAGCGGCGCATTAAGCGTGACGGTTCGCGCCCGAACGCTCGTCGAGGCGCGCTCCGCGATCGATCGCGGGCACGCCTTTGCCGTCGTCGAGATTCCGCCCAACACCGAGCGCGACGTGCTCAAGGGCATCACCGCGCACATCCCGGTCTATGCGGACGCAACCTATCTGTTCATCTTCAGAACGAGCGCCAGCGGGCTGGCCACCGCCATCGGAACGTTGGCGTCAGAGCTCGTTGCGCGCGGCGCGCGCCCGGATGGCAGCCTCGTCAAGGCCAAACTTGCGAGTTCGAGCCCGGCCGATGTCCTGCTACAGCCGATCTTCAACCCGGTAGGCGGCTATGCCAGCTACATCGTTCCGGCGGCGTTCATCCTGATCCTGCAGCAGACCCTTCTCATCGGCGCGGCGATGCTGACCGGCACGGCGCTCGCGGCCGGAGGCGGAGCCTTTGCCGGCGTGCTCGGCCGCGGCATCGCCCATCTGACCGTCTATCTTCCCGCGCTCGCGCTCTATGTCATCGTGCTGCCGCGCATCTACGGCTTCTCGACGCTCGGCCATCTCCCGCAGATCCTCGCGCTCGGGACCGTCTTCCTGCTGGCGACGAGCTTCATGGGACAGGCGGTCGGCGCCTGGTTCACGCGGCCGGAGAATCCGACCATCCTGCTGCTGGCGACCAGCCTGCCGCAATTCTTCATGGCCGGCTTTGCCTGGCCGCGCGAGGCGATCCCGGACGTGGCGCTCGCGTTCGGACGGATTTTCCCGGCGGACTCGGCGATCGACGGCCTCGTGCGCATCAACCAGATGGGCGCCAGCATCTGGGAGGTCGCCCATGACTGGCGCGTGCTGTGGGGTCTGGCGCTCGGCTATTTCTTGCTCGCGGTGATCTCGGCATTTGCCTTCAGGAGAGGACACCGACATGCGCAACCTTAGAGCTGCCGCCTTCCTCGCAACTCCGCTCGCCCTCGTCGCAGCCGCACTGATCTATGCCACGCGTCACTCCGAACTTCCCGCGACCATTGTCGGCATCGTGCGCGCGACCGAGGTCAGGGTGGAGCCGGAGGTGAGCGGTCAGCTCGCCGCGATCGCGGTCGAGAAAGGCGCCCACGTGAAGGCGGGCGACGTGATGGCGCGGCTCTCGGCGGTGGAGCTGACGGCGCAGGCGGACCAGGCACGTGCCGCGCTCGCCTCTGCCGTCGCGAACCGCAACAACGTCTATGCCGGCGTCCGCCGCGAACAGGTCGAATCCCTGAAGGCCGCCATAGCCAAGGCGCGCGCCCGCCTCGACTATGTGGAGGCCCAGCTCACGCGCACCAGCACGCTGGCGCGGCAGAGCTTCGAAACGCAGCAGGCGCTCGACCAGGCCGAGAACGACGTGGCGGCCGCGCGTGCCGGCGTCGCGGAGGCCCAGGCCAATTACGATGCGGCGGTGGCGGGTCCGACCCGCGAGGAGCGCGCCATCGCCGACACGCAGGTGCAGGCCGCAGCCGCGGCCGTCACCGTGCTCGAACGCCGCCTCGACAAGATGGTGCTGCGCGCCCCCGCCGACGGCACGGTCAGCGTCATCGCGGCGGAGGTCGGCGAGAATGTCCGCGCCGGCCAGCCGATCCTGATGGTCACGGCCGCAGGCCGGCAATGGCTCTCATTCAACGTGCGCGAAGATCATCTCGGCCGGGTCGCGATGGGGACCACGGTGAACGTGGCGCGGACCGGAAGCGACGCCGCGACGCCGGCAGTCGTGACCGAGCTGCGGCCGCTGGGCGTGTTCGCCACCTGGCAGGCCGAACGGGTCATCGGCGATCATGACCGCAACACCCTGCGCCTGCGCCTCGATCCCGCGCGCGAGACGGCTGACCTCGAACCGGGAATGACGGTCTGGATCGCGCAGTGAAGCTGCGCACTTGCGCCCCTGCCAGAGCCTCTCGCGTCATCCTTTCATCGGCTGCACGCCATAGGTCCGATAGGCGTCGCTCTGCAGCTCCTCCTCGCTCCGCTCAGGAAAGAACAAATAGCTCGGCGCGAGGATCGGCGACGCGCGCTCGATGCGGACGGAGATCACGTGGCGGATCGGAAACTTGTCTGCGGTCATCCGAAGCAGTGGCGCGACCAGCTTGGTGAAATCCGGATGATCCGGAGCGATAATCTCGGCTGTGCCCTCCAGCTTTCGGCCTCGCTGAAGGAAGATGTCGATCACACTGACGCACACTGCCGGATTGGCTCTGATGTTCTGCACGCTGCGCGCCGAAGCGATATCGGCAATGACAAGCAAGCCGTCGCCGATCTCTGCAAAAATTTCCTTGGGTGTCACATTGGGCCTGTTGCTGGCGTCAACCGTTGCAAGCCAGCACAAGACCACCTCTTCGGCCTTCGCAAATCTCTTCGTCACGCTCGCCTCTCCGACATGAACCGAATCCCCAAGCAGCGTCACTGCCGACGCTATTCGAACAGCGCTTTGACCACCGTTGGAGTTTCCGTAAGTCCCTCCCATCGCGTCTCCAGCAGCAGACCTGGCGTCGGCCGCACCCGCGACAAGGCTCCGAGCCCCAGGCGATCCCCGGCCCGTAGCCTCACGCCGCGAATGTGCAGATCTCGAACAAGCCAAAGCACCGCGTTGAGGGGGCCTCCCATCATGGCGCTGGCCGATTGGCTGTCGATATGGCGTCCGGTGCTTGAGTCTGTCGTGGTCACGACGAGCGAATTGAGCGCTCGAACAGCTTTCTCCGAACCATCGAAAGCGATAGGCCGGCCCAGGATCGCCGCGCGTGCGCCGACATTGTAGAGCATCAGGATCGGCGCCGTGAGCTTTTGCCCGATGTCAGCGAGAGAATCCCCAAGCTCGATGCTCGGTAAGATGTACGCAATGTGCTTCGCTGCGTCTTCGATCGTCTTCGCGTCGTTGATGGCATCGTCCCTGACCGCAACCATCAATTTCGCCTCGACGATCGGCCGATTGCCGTAGCTGACCGGGACCGCAGCGCTGCTCTCGAAACTGAACATTCCGGCCAAGTATGTGCCGCCCAACGGCTCCTTGATGCCCAGATCTCTCTGTGCCGGCGGCGTTATCGCCGCGACCTTATATCCCAGGGGAGCACCCAACAGCGGCTGAATGAGACTCAGGAATTTGTCTCTGGCGCACAGCGCCTTTTCCATGGACAGGCTCTCATCGATCAATGGAAGAGATCTGCGTTCCAGCCAGCAGCTCGCCACAAGCTG
The DNA here is from genome assembly GCF_000473125.1 of Bradyrhizobium genosp. SA-4 str. CB756. NCBI lineage: Bacteria > Pseudomonadati > Pseudomonadota > Alphaproteobacteria > Hyphomicrobiales > Nitrobacteraceae > Bradyrhizobium > Bradyrhizobium genosp. SA-4. The sequence continues at coordinate 5,236,076 of NZ_KI421499.1, forward strand.
TCCCAATTCCTCGCACGAGGCTCGACCAATCCTTGTGTCTTCTGCCCGCACAGTATTGGCCGCGCTGGCCAATGTCGCACCTGCCATGACGCCACCTCACCTTACCGCAGCGACTGGGAGCCGCTCAGTGCCCGGCTGGTCGGACCGGAACCAAGCCTCCACTTGCGACATACACACCACCAGAAATCAGAAACATCGCGATCCAGTCACCCGTTGCTGGCCATTCGCCGAGGAGCGGGACGGACACGAGGGCCGTCACGGCAGGGCTTAGGGCTGCGAACGCCGAGCCGTTCGATGCGCCAAGAATGCTGACCGCGCGCCCGTAAAGCCAATACGAAACAATCGGCGTGAGAAATCCCTGGACAAGAACTTGCAGAGCGACGTCGCGCCAGGGTGCATTGAGCAGATTGGCACCTGGCATGACGGCGTACACCGGCACGTAAACGACCAATGACCCGACCGCGGCAATAGCGGCGGCGTGGAGCCCGTCCAATCTCGCTTTCCGCATCGCGACGGTATAGCAGGCCCACAGCATGGCCGCGCAGATGAACATGGCATGGCCGATGTTTTGCCGCGATCCGATCGTGCCACCCGCGCCACCGACGATGAGCAGAGCCCCAGTCACGATCAAGGCAAGTCCGATCTGCCTTGAAAGCGTGAATGCCTCGCCAAGCACGACAGCGGCCAAGATCGCAACGAGCAAGGGGATGAGTGCGGTGAATAGCGATGCCGCATGGGCCGCCGGAGCGAACTGCAGGCCTCCATAGGCGACCAGCACCATCGGCGCCCCGCCGCCCAGCACAATCGCCGCCAGCCCCGGTCCCCCCAGCCGGCCGACGGGAACGCCCACCTTCAGTAGATACGGCAGCAAGATCAGTCCAGAGACACCACAACGAATGGCCGTAATGTCAGAGGGGGTGAGGCTCGTTCTGAGCCCAAGCCGCGCGGCCACGATCCAGGATACCCAGATGCACACGGTCGCAAGGCCGTAAATTGCACCACGCAGGTACTCGGAGCTTGATGGCTGCGACAAGGGATGAATTTCTGTGATCTGCGGCAGGGGTCACAATAGCCGGCAAGTGCAAGCCGGTCAATATTTCGGACATATGTCCGATAAACGGACAAAAGCCGAATCCTTGAATTGCTAGGCGGTTTGTCCGATAAGCGGACGATGGGAAGTCGACAATGAAAACGATCAGGACGGCCAAGCGCGCTGGCCCAGCCAAACAGCCGAGCTATTTCATCCAGGGGCTGCAGCGAGGACTCGAGGTGATCCGGGCCTTTGACCGTGATCACCCGTCGCTGACGATCAGCGAGGCTGCGCGGCAAACGGGCTTGAGCCGGGGCACCGTCCAACGCTTCCTCCTCACTTTGAATGATCTTGGCTATGCCAGCTTCGATGGGAAATCATTCACCCTCAGTCCAAAGGTATTGGACCTGGGGTTCGCGTATCTGTCCTCGCAAAATATGTGGGAAACGCTGGAGCCTTTCGTCGAAGAGGTCGTGAACGAGTTGAACGAGTCCTGCACCGTGGGGGTGCTGGATTGGCCTGACGTCATCTACGTGGCGCGGGTCCAGGCTCGACGGGTCGTCAATGCCACTCTCAGTGTCGGATCCCGCATTCCTGCTCACGCTTCCTCTCTGGGACACATCGTCCTCGGAGCTTTGGACCCCGCCGCGCTGGACGAGCTGCTTGGAAAAGCGAAGCTGGCGAAGCGAAGTCCAAACACCATCACCGACCCGGCGCGACTGAAGAAGGCGATCGCGCTTGCGCGTCAACGAGGCTGGGCTTTGGGCGATCAGGAATTCGAGGAGGGCGTGCGCTCGGTCGCCGTTCCCCTGTTTGACCGGAACGGGAAAATCGTTGCCGCGATGAAGGTGGTGGCGCCAACCAGTCGCGCGTCGATCGAAGACCTCCAGCGACGCTTCTTGCCGGTCTTGCAACGTGCCGCGGAGAAGGCCCACGACGTTCTTCGCGTTCGCATGTGAGCCACCTGGCAAGCCGCAAGGCTCATGCGCCGAACGGACTGCCATTTCCAAACGCGCGCGAAAGATCCGGCGGGGAGCAGAGCTGCTTCAATCACATTCTTATAACCGAGCCGGCAATCTTTGCCGGTGACGCCGCCGAGCCGGCAATTTCTTCGCACCGATTAGAGCTCCCCCCTGAGCGCGAGACTGGATACATCGGGAAATCGAAAGAAACAATTTGGCATGCCCGTTGCTTCTCCTTCGCGATCGTCTTAAGGGGCCGAACATGCAAGTCACGGCGGGAGCTTCAATCTTCAGCTACCAGCCTGCTAAAGCAGGCTCATCGACCGCTGCATCGAAGCCCTCGGCTACCGACAATGGGGGACTCTCGCAAGCAAGCGAAGATGGCGCATCGGGCGACAGCAGCGTCGTGCAGGATTTCCTAAACTACGCGAAAATGAATCCTTTCGACCGAATGCGGGCCAGCATTCTGAAGAACATGAATCTCACCGAGGCCGACCTCGCCAAAATGACCCCGGAACAGCAAGCGGCGGTCGAGCAGAAGATCAGGGACGCCATCGAAAAGCAGCTGGAGAAGAAGGGCCAGCAGCCCGGCAGTCTGATCGACCGGTCGGCGTAGCGACCGCAAGTCACCAGTGGAATGTCGCGCCCTTTCCAATCGCGCAGTCGAATGCCGCATCCTTGAGAACAGCGTTATTGACCGCATCCGAGGTCATCGTCCGCGCTTCGATCTTGCCGTTTGAATGCACCCTGAACGAAAGGAACTCCCTGACCGCCCTGTCCGGTCTCATCGTGAAATGGGTCGTTGCGAAAGCGATCGTTCCGTCGGGCTGGATCATGTATCCGTCAAACCGCATGCTCGCCTTGATCGGAGGCCCCGCCGCGTTCGTGCCGTGAACTTGACAGGCCGAGAGGTCGACGAGCATGCAAAATTCCTTCCCCCCGGCAATCGCCTCGCTCAGCGCCGCACACTCCACATTTGGGGTTCGGCCGCGATCGCCTGGTGCGTCCAGAAACCAGATACGAACACCAGAGCGGCGGCGCAATTGCGTAGACAGTAAGACAAGTGTCGCTCCGAGAGATAACGGCTGCGGGCTCCCGTGGTACCGAAGCAGGCATGCGAGGCATTCGCCCCTAGCTGGCGCCGAATTCGAACTTCGCCGCCTCGTGATTGGTGACGACTTCTCGCACCACCAAGGCATGCAGCTTCTGGGTAAAATCCGGATCGAGCCCGCTCTGGGCGGCGAGAGTGCGAAGCCGCTTCAATTGCGCTGCTTCACGTCTGGGATCTCGAGAGACCAGTCCATGTCTGGCCTTGAGCTCTCCGATCGCATGAGTACAGCGAAAGCGTTCTGCAAGCAGGTGCACCATCGCCGCATCGAGATTGTCGACGCTGCGGCGCAGCTTGGCCAGATCGCCGGCGAACTCCTGGTGATCATCCGTCATCGATAGGCACCTCCAGACAGCGTCGCCGCGGACAACCCGCCCTTCTGCAGAATGAAGCCCGCGATCTCATCGACGCCTTGGCCATTCTTCAGATTGGAGAAGATGAAGGGCCGCGTGCCTCGCATCCTCCGTGCATCCGCTTCCATGATCTCCAGATTGGCGCCCACCAGGGGAGCGAGATCGATCTTGTTGATCACCAGCAGGTCGGATCGCATGATCCCCGGCCCTCCCTTGCGCGGGATCTTCTCTCCAGCCGCAACGTCGATCACGTAGACGGTCAGGTCCGCAAGCTCGGGGCTGAAGGTGGCCGCGAGATTGTCACCGCCAGACTCGACGAAGCAAAGCTCCGCGTTCGGAAACTTCAGGTTCATGTCATGGATCGCCGCCAGGTTCATCGAGGCGTCCTCCCGTATGGCCGTATGCGGACAGCCCCCAGTTTCCACCCCCATGATGCGCTCTGCCGCCAGTGCTTGCGCGCGGGTGAGAATGAGCTGATCCTCCTTGGTGTAGATGTCGTTGGTAATCACGTAAATCTCGTAGAAATCGCGCAGGTGCTTGCAGAGCGCTTCGACTAGCGCCGTTTTTCCAGAACCGACCGGACCGCCGATTCCGACGCGTAGCGGCCCGTTGGTTGCAGCAGGTGCGTAGAGAGACCCACTCTCGCGTTCAATCGTCTTCATGACCGAAACAACCTCGTATACTGGAGCTCGTGCGCGATGGACGCGAGCTCAGCCATCACGCCCGCCGAGCCGAGATCATCGACCGTCTCGCGGCTTGCGATTTCACAGCGCGACAGGATCGTGTGCTCGAGCGCCGCGATGGCAAGCTGACCGTCGGTCTGACCGAGAGGCACCAAACGCACGCCCGCGCTCACCAGATTGGCGACGGAGCTGTGCAGGAACGCCGGCAGCGCGATTTCGACGGCAATACGTTCGCGCGCCGCCCGTGCTCCGAGCAGGACGGCCAACACGGGCGGGCATTTCGGGTCGGAGAAAATGTCCAGAATTCGATCCGGCCACACGCTGCGAAGGGTCGTAAGGCACGCAGACGATTGTTGTGCGGATTCGAGCACGAATTCGGACGTGCCGCGCGACGCAGCGGCGAGTTCTGCCAGCTGCGGAAGGACTTCCTCGGCGCCCTCGGCCACGCATCGATAGGCTTCGCTGAAAAAGATCGCCTCGTTTCGGCCGGAGCCATAGCAAAGGTCGGCCTCGAGCCAATCGATCAGGCTGCGCCGATCGGAGACATAGCCGGCCTCCACAGCCCATTCCAGCCCGTGCGAGTAGCTGTAGGCCCCGTTCGGGAACGACGGCGAAAGCCAGCTCTGCAGCCTCAGGAATGCCAGCGCCGTATGTCCATAACTCTGATCTGTCATCGCACCACCATGCCGGCAACGCGTCAGTACATGAAATAGCGCTGCGACATCGGGACCACATTCACCGGCGGACAAGTGAGAAGCCGTCCGTCGGCCCGCACCTCGTAGGTTTCGGGATCGACCTCCATGTGAGGCAGCGCGTCGTTGAGGATCATGGAATGCTTGCCGATCGATCGCGTGTTCGAGACCGGCAGGAGTTGCTTTGCCAGGCCCAGCTGTCTCGTCGTTTCGAGCGAGGCCTGACTGACGAACGTCACTGAATTTTTGCCGGGAGAACGGCCAAAAGCACCGAACATCGGCCGGTAATATTCCGGCTGAGGCGTCGGTATCGATGCGTTGGGGTCGCCCATGATCGCGGCGACGATCACGCCGGATTTCAGGACCATGTCGGGCTTGATCCCGAAGAACGCCGGGTCCCAGACGACGATGTCCGCGAGCTTTCCGACCTCGACCGAACCAACATAGCGTGACATTCCCTGCACGATGGCTGGATTGATGGTATATTTCGCGACGTAGCGTCGGGCCCTGAAATTGTCGTTCTGTCCGGTCTCCTCCGACAACCGCCCGTACTGCTTCTTCATCTTGTCGGCGGTCTGCCAGGTGCGCGTGATCACCTCGCCGACGCGCCCCATCGCCTGGCTATCCGACGACACGATCGAGAACGCGCCGATATCGTGCAGAATGTCCTCCGCGGCGATCGTCTCCTTTCGGATGCGGCTCTCCGCGAACGCGACATCCTCCGGAATGCGACGATCCAGGTGATGGGTCACCATCAGCATGTCGAGTGCCTCGTCGAGCGTGTTCGCGGTGTAGGGACGCGTCGGATTTGTCGAGGCTGGAATGACGTTCCTCTCGCCGCAGACCTTGATGATATCAGGCGCATGTCCGCCGCCGGCCCCTTCCGTATGAGCCGCATGGATCGTCCTGTCCTTGAACGCCGCGATTGTGCGTTCGACAAATCCGCCTTCGTTCAGGGAATCGGTGTGGATCATGACCTGCACGTCCATGTCGTCGGCGACAGAGAGGCAGCAGTCGATCGATGCGGGCGTTGCGCCCCAGTCTTCGTGCAGCTTCAGGCCACATGCGCCAGCTTCGATCTGCTCGACCAGACCCGCGGGCACGCTCGCATTGCCCTTCCCGAATACGCCGAAATTCATCGGGAACGCGTCCAATGCCTCGAGCATCCGATGGATGTGCCATGGCCCCGGCGTACAGGTCGTCGCCGTCGTCCCTGCGGCAGGTCCGGTGCCACCCCCCATCATCGTTGTCACACCGGAGAAAAGCGCTTCCTCGATCTGCTGGGGACAGATGAAATGGATGTGCGTATCCATTCCGCCGGCGGTGATGATCTTGCCCTCGCCGGCAATGATTTCCGTCCCCGGCCCAATGATGATCGAGACACCTGGCTGAATGTCGGGGTTGCCCGCCTTGCCGATGGCGGCAACGAGCCCGTCCTTGATCGCAATATCGGCCTTGACGATTCCCCAATGATCGAGGATCAGCGCGTTGGTAATGACCGTATCGACCGCACCCTGTGCGCGCGTGAGCTGCGATTGTCCCATGCCGTCGCGGATGACCTTGCCGCCGCCGAACTTGACCTCTTCGCCATAGATCGTCAGGTCCTTCTCGGGCCCAATGAACAGATCGGTGTCTGCAAGACGCACCCTGTCGCCGACCGTGGGGCCGAACATCTGCGCATAGGCTCTGCGGCTCATCGTGTGGGACATGTCTTTCTCACCTTATTCGTTGGAGCCGGACGCATCGGTTCCTGAGTCCAGAGGTCCCATCACGCTGCCGCTGAATCCGTAGATGCGACGCGCTCCGGCGAACGGAATCAATGAAACCTCGCGCGACTGACCTGGCTCGAACCGCACGGCCGTTCCGGCCGGGATATCGAGGCGACATCCGCGAGCGGCGGATCGATCGAACACGAGTGCGGCGTTCACTTCGGCGAAGTGATAATGGCTGCCCACCTGGACGGGCCGGTCGCCGGTGTTGGATACGGCAATCGATAGACCCGTCCTGTCCCCGTTCAGGACGATGTCGCCGTCATTCGAGATGACTTCTCCGGGAATCATGCCACGCCTCCGAGCAGCAGTAGCCCGGCAAGGCCGGCACAGACACCCGCTGCGCGAAGCAAGCCTCTCCTGGCCGCGCTTCTTCCCCAGTGCCCAGCGACCATGCCGATGAGGAGAAGGGCACCGGTCGCTGCTGTAAAGCCGACAGCGTAGGGAACAAGCATCGAGGCCGCTTCAGTTCCGTGTGCGTGACCATGGAAGAATGCGAACAGGCCGACGGCCGCCGCGCCAAGCATGACGGGCATCCTGAACTCGAACGCAACGAACGCTCCCAGCGCCGCCACCGAGAGGCTGATCGCCGCCTCCGCAAAGCCCATCTGAAGCCCCACGCTTGCCGCGGCGAAGCCGCCCAGCATCGCAATCAGAAAGGTCACCGGCCACACGGCTCTCGCAGAGCCGCCCACGAGCGCGCTCCACGTTCCCACCAACGTGATCGCAATCAGATGATCGACGCCGCTGAACGGATGGACGAGGCCGGCGTCGAACGAATGGCCCATGCCCGGGACAGGATGAGCGAAAGCTGGCGAGGCAAGCACGCTCAACACAGCGACGCAAAGCGGGACGATACGCATCATCAGCTCCTATCGGATCGGGTTGTGCACCGGGACAAGCTTGGTCCCGTCAGGAAACGTCGCCTCCACCTGGATCTCGCGAATCATCTCCGGGATGCCCTCCATGACCTGGTCGCGGCAAAGGAGCCGGCCACCTTCGGACATCAGGTCCGCGACCGATCGTCCGTCGCGAGCGCCTTCCATGATGGCATCCGAGATCAATGCGATGCTTTCGGGATAATTCAGCTTGACGCCTCGCGCGAGCCGGCCACGCGCAACGATCGCAGCGAGCGCGATCATCAGCTTGTCTCGTTCCCGTGGCGTCAGATTCAAGGTGCTTCTCCCACTTGGCCGCGCTGCTAACAGGACCACATCTTCGGCACTCCGAAGGGCCCGTATCCGAGTTCATGGTTGAGTTGATCGAGGAAGCGGCGCAGACACCGCCTGAGGTCCACGCTGGCAATCGCGGCTACCCGGATCACGATGATCGCGCCCACCATCGTGACGCCGCACGCGCATTCAAGCGAAGCACCAATCTCCCGCAATCGCTCGAGCCTGGTCTCAAGACCCGGACCGAAGTAGATCATCGTCGCGATCGCCTTCCAGTTCGAAAGCAGAGCCGTCTTCCGAAGCTGCGGGAACACCTGGTCGGACACCAGGAAGCCATCCGCCCATATCAGACGGCCGTCGAGCCTGATGCGCCAGCTGTCCAGGACGTGTCCGCCAAGAACCTCCTCGCCGCTCTCGATGCGGCCAAGAACCAGCCACTCGAGAGCGATCAACTCAGTGCCTGAGCTCACATCGATCTCGGTCCGCCGCGCGATGCGCGCCTGGTTGAAGACGATCGTCTCTTGCGGAAGCCACGCGAGCCGCGCGGCTCCCTCAGCCCGCAACCGGGTCAGGATTCGGGCGGGCCGATCCAGGGCCCGATAGACTTTCTCCGCGGCCTGGGTGGTCACCGCGACCGACGCATTACCTCGAGCGACCACCTCGACCCTGATCTCGTCGCCGCCTGCGACACCCCCCGAGGTGTTGATGAGGATGGCCTCCTTGTGCCGACGATCGTCGACATTCGGGAAGGCAACGGCCATCGGAAACTTCCGATAGACGTCAATGATCTCGGTGCCGCCTGCGGCGCTGGAAAACACCACGCGAGCTTCTCCGACGGCGCGCTGCAGACCGCATTTTTCCGTGACGCCCTGCCCTTCTCCCGGATGGCCGGGATGGGCCGCAAGCGTCCCGCGAGGGCGCTCGTGAACTGCTTCAAACATCCGTCTCGGGGCTCATGATTGATCTTGTGCGTGTCGCATGTCGGCGCGGAGAGGCCCGGGCGCGGAACGGCAATGCCGACCACGCCCGGACCTCGTATCGCGAAACCGGGATCAGAAACCCGCAAGCCCTTGGGGGCTGTTGTACGGGATCTTGACGCTGCCAATCTCCTTCAACGAGCCATCCGGCTGGGTGCTGTAGCTGACCAGCTTGGAGGCATTGCCGTAGATCTGATAGAGATAGGCGCCGTCCGGCGAGATCCAGCTATCGCTGGGACCGCTCGTCACAGTTCCGTTCAATCCCCTCGCGGTGCCGTCGCCGGGGACCTTCGGGCACGCCGGATCGCACGCAATCTCCAGGCCGCTACCATTGATGCGATAGCTGCTGATGTTGCTGTAGCCAAAATTCGTCGCGTAGATCGTGCGATCGTCGGGAGCGATGGCTAGCCAGCACAGCTCGGTCGGCACGCCTGCGCTGGTGTCGATCTTGACGAGCGGGCCGATCTTGATCGAGCCGTTCTTTTCGACGGTGCAGATGGAGCATCCGTCGCCGACGGCATAACCGATCACGAACGTATTCGGACGCTGGTGCAGGAAGGCGATGTAGAACGGCGAGCCGGCCTTCGCGTCGTAGAACCTGGCAGTACCGAGCGAGCCGTCCTTTTGCAGGGCGAACACGGCGAGGCCGTCCGGATCCGGCGCATTGGAAGCGATCGAATGCAGCGCGCCGCCGGCGCGCTGGACCCAAAGAATGGGCGAGCCGTCCGGATACAAGCCCGTAAGCGCAATCGGCTCATCGAAAGTGGTGCCGACGAGCACCAGATCCTCGTTGGGCGAGACCACAACCATCGTGGAGACGCGGTTCCGCTTGCTGTACGTGTTCACCGTGTATCGCTCGGGCCGCGTCTTGAGCATGCCTTCGGCATCGACCGACATCAGCCGAAGATGATCCGGCCCGAACGAGTGCAGCACGAAGAGGGTGCGCGTCGACGGAGCGAAAGCCAGCGATTTGGCCGTGCCGCTCCTTCCATCGACCGGGTTGCCCGTCGACTTCACGTCGAGCAGCGTTGGACGACCATCGCTATCCAGGCGGAAGCTCGAAACGGAATTGTCTCCACCATTGGTTGCAAACATATAGCGCCGATCGGATGTGATGATGACGCTCCCCGCGCCCTCAAAGGAGTTGGGCGCGCTGTCCTGGCCGCTGATCGGCTTGAATTCGCCGGAGCCGGCGCCGCCCGTCTTGATGCGCGCGACCTCGACCAGCTTGCCGTCCGCCTGCCGCGTGTAGTGAATAATGGCATTATCGATTTCGTTGGTCTGGATGTAGAGATGGCCAGTCTGTCCTTTCGACATCCCCATCTCACTCGCCGTCGCTTCTTTAGCCATCTTTCGCTCCTTTGATGATTGGCTTTGGTTAAATCGAATGACTTTCCGTGCTTCCACCGATGCTAATGCTTCAATGGCGGGTAACCATCGACGTAAACCCAATCGGAAGCGCGCGCGGGCACATGGCACGCTAGACATTGGGCCCTGTAATTCGTCGTCGTCGTTTTTGAGCGATCGCCCGCGTCGAACCAGGACCATCCCCAGCCGTCGCCCCACAGCGCGCTCTCCGGATGACTGTTCGCGGTGTCCTTCACCATGACGAACCACCCTTTCAAAGTGTCGGCACGGCTGACGGTACCGGTCGTCATTTCGGAGGTTGCCGCGTTGAACACCTCCTTGATGAGCACTGCACCGTTCGGGAAGCGCTTGTCTCTCCGATAGGCGTCGATCACGCCTGGCGAGGCGTACACGACGTGAACCTCCTTCGAGCCGTGTCCGTCCTCTCCCGCAATCGCCCAGCTTCCGAGAAGCTGATAGGTCGTGCGATAATCGTCGGGCACATGCAGATGCCCGTCGCGGTCGGCTACACTCGCGCCGGGCGAAACGCCATCCGCTGCATTCGCCCGCATCTGCAGCTGCCAGACCGCGGACGTGATCCCGAGGATCACGACGAAGGCGATACAAGCGGCCTTGAGGATTTTCATGCCTATCTCCCGCCGATTACGCGGTCATCGCGCGTCCTTGTTGTCGAGCAGCGGATAGAACTGGGTCCAGACCTCATCCTTCTTGGCGTTGGCGATGTGGCAGTAGGCGCACTCGTCTTTCGACTTCACCTTGGCCATCAACGCCTTGGGTTCGTGGTGATTGAAGTTGAAGTAGCCCCACCCGTTGGTGTCGGCGAAGCGCTTCGAATCCTTGACGGTCACGTCGGCACCGTTCCACTTGCCCGGGAAGTAGCCACGTCCCGACGCTTCCGTTCGCGAGCCGTCGGCATTCTCCTGCGGCAGCGTCAGCTGCAGCTCCTTGAACAGGATCGTCCCCTCGGGGAATTCGCCGGTCTTCTTGTAGATCGCGTACGAGCCCGGCTCGATATAGACGTTGTGGAATTCCGGGAAATTCGCCTGCCCGCCATTGAGGGCATTTGGCGTCAGCGGCGAACCGACATAGACCCACTCGTGGAAGTTCTTGGGCAGGAGCAACTGCCCGTCCGCAGTATATTCGGGCAGATAGCGCGTATTGCTCTGGGCATTGCCATCCTTGAGCGATCCGAAGAACAGGATCGTTGCGACCGCGCTGCCTACGATGACCGCCGCTGCTGCCTGGACTCTCACGCGCATTGTCTTCTCCCGCGACTGCGGCCGACGCGCGAGGCGTCGGCACGATTGACCTGTCGAGAGATGACTTAGCCAGTCGCGAAAGATCTTGCGCGCTGGGGATTGCCCCCGCTTTGGCCATCTTGATGCATTCCGTGCCGATCTTGCGATCGGTGAGGAGCTTCACGCTTCGAAAGAAAGAGGCGCCGCCCATCGATGCCGCGACCGCGGCGCGGACGTCCATGCAAACGACCGAGAGATGCAAGGTCAGCGAGTGATATCTGGAAGCGAGGCCGTTCTCAGGTGATCGTCCGCATCACCCGAGAACGTTCGCTACACAGCGAGGACTGCTTCGCCCTCAAATGGCTTGCCATTGACCTGGAGACCGATTCGAAGTCTCGTCAGGCGCGAAGCCGCCGGACATTGATGCCGTGGGAGGGTTGACTGATGGATCACGGAGATCGTCCGTCACGCCTCCAGCGGTCGTTCGCGGCAGATCCGGTAATTGTCCTGCCAGGGGCGAAGCCGCTCGAAAGCCGCGCTGGCGGCCAGCACGTCGAAGTCCGCGTTTCGCCGACCTATAATTTGCATCCCGACCGGAAGACCGTCGGACAAGCCCGCTGGAATCGAGGCTGCCGGATGACCAGTGAAGTTGACGAAGTAGGTCAGGCACCATCCGATGAGAGGATCGATCTCGACACCATTGATCGACTTCGGCCCAATCGTGTTGCCGTCGCTTGCGTTGTCGACCGGCGGACACGCGAGGGTCGGCGTGACGAGCAGATCGAATCTGCCGAGGATGTTCTGGAAGGCATCGTAGACCTCCGACCGGACGGCCTGGTCCCGGAAGAAATCCAGGCCGGACATGCGATTGGTCTTCTCGACCCAATCCATGTATTCAGGCGGAAAGTCGTCGCGATGCTTGCCGAACAGATCGATGCCATCGCGCTTCATGTTCTCGATCGCCTGCAAGTTCAGTAGCATGTAGAGACGCGACCAGACGTCGCTCAGCTCACGTTGCGAGCGTGTGATCCCGAGTTTCACCTCCTCCACCTGAGCGCCGGCTTCCTCGAACGCCCGTAACGCGCGGCCGACCGTCTCCGCGACTTTTCCGTCGACGGGAAAGACGTCGAGATTGGGACTATAGGCAATCTTGAGACCTCGGATCGACCGACGGGTCGCGGCGGTGAAGTCGACGGGCGGCTCGATCAGGCTGAAGGGATCTCGCGGATCATGCCCGGCAAGCACGTTCAACGCGATTGCGGCATCTTCGACCGTCCGTGTGATGGGCCCTTCGAACAGGAACGGGGAGTCGGCCGTGCCGAACGCGTTGGGACGCACGAGGAACGGCACTCGGCCGAATGACGCCTTGTAACCATAGACCCCGCACCAGGCGGCGGGGACTCGTATCGAGCCGCCAGCATCCGTACCTTCTGCAATGGGCAGCAGTCCATCGGCGACCGCCGCCGCGCTTCCCCCGGATGACCCGCCGGTGTTCTTGGCGAGATTGAAGGGGTTGCGCGTGGGACCAAACAGGTAATTGTCGCAGGTGCCCCGGAATCCCATGAGAGGGCTGTTGGTCTTGCCGAGGAACACCGCTCCGCCGCGCTTCTCCATACGCTCGCAGAACACGCAGTAGCCGTTCACGACGTGGTGCTTGAGCGCACGTATACCGCCCAGGCTCGCAGGCCAACCCGGCTTGAAGTCGAACAAGTCCTTGAGCGCCGACGGAATGCCGTGCAGCGGCCCGAGTGGTTCGCCGGCCACCAATGCGCGTTCGGCCTCTTTTGCCCGGATGCGAGCGCCGTCGAAATCGAGATAGACGAGCGCGTTCAGGCTCGGGTTGCGCGCTTCGATGCGCCGGATGAACGCATCGACCACTTCAACTGGCGACAGGTCACGTCGCCGGATGCGAGCCGCCAATTCATGCGCGGCGAGGTAAGCGAGTTCGTCGGAATGCAGGGTCCGGCTCATGCTCGACATCGTTTCCTCCTTTTGAACCACCTCAGGACGAAACCGCATTTGATATTGAACCGGTCCATGCCTGCGCAGTCGCGATTGCTTCGTCTTTCGCGATCTTGATGCATTCTCCGCCACAGCCATCGACAAGGCATCGATCAGGGTTCATCTGCGCTGGTGCGGGCTGCACGGTATGCCGACACATCCGGACATCCTGCGCGTCACTGCACGAGGGCACACTGCAATGGATCGACCTCCCGTTTCTCGCGGCTTCAAATCAAAGCGACAGGCATCCGACGCCGCTCGACTGCCGCCGGGTCAGTATCTGACGACCGACTTCCCGGTGCTGTCGGCGGGCCCCACGCCGGTTATCCGTGTCGCCGACTGGAAGATCGCGCTTCAACTTGGCGGCTCGTTGCTGGGGAAATGGACCTGGGACGAGTTCGAGGCGCTGCCCCAGACCACGATCACGGTCGACATTCACTGCGTCACCAAATGGTCCAAGCTCAACACGGTCTGGCAGGGCGTCAGCTTTGACGATCTTCTCAAGGCGGTCGGGCTGAGCGAGCCGCCCGACGCCTATGTCATGGCGCATTGCGACGGCGGATACACGACGAACCTTCCGGTACCCGACCTGGTCGCGGGAAAGGCGATGATCGCGACCCGCTATGAGGGTCTGCCGCTCGCCCCCGCGCACGGTGGCCCCGCCCGTCTTCTGGTGCCGCATCTTTACTTTTGGAAGAGCGCAAAGTGGCTGCGAAGGCTCCGCTTCATGCCCAAGGACGAGCCTGGGTTCTGGGAATCGCGTGGCTATCACAACTATGGCGATCCCTGGCGGGAGCAACGTTATGACGGCGACTGATGGGCCTCTGGAGCGGCCCAGGATCGAATGGCAGACAGGTCGCGTGCAGGCCATCGTGGTCGAAACAAGCCGGGTGAAGAGCATCGTCCTGCAGCCGGCCAACTGGTCCGGGCACTGGCCCGGCCAGCACGTCGACATACGTCTCACCGCCGATGACGGCTATCAAGCCGAGCGAAGCTATTCGATCGCGTCGCCACCGGAAGACCAACTGCTCACCCTCACCGTGGAACGGGTCGAGGACGGCGAGGTTTCCTCCTATTTGCTCGACGAATTGCGAGTTGGCGACGCTCTCGAATTTCGTGGCCCCATCGGGCGGCATTTCATCTGGAGCCAGGCGCGTGGTGGACCGATTTGCCTGGTCGCGGGCGGCACGGGAATCACGCCGCTGATGGCCATGTTACGCCACCGCAAGAGGTCGCGCCCACGCATCCCGGCATCATTGATCTATTCTGCACGCAGCCTTGCCGACGTCGTGTACGGTGATGAACTCGATGCGATGGCTCGCGGCGATCGCGACCTGCGTCTGGTCTATGCGCTCACCCGCGAGCAGCCGGGCGACTGGAGCGGACTTCGGGGGCGGGTCAACGAGGCTCTACTCGCAGAGAACAGTTTTGCGCGCGAGCAAAATCCCACGTTTTTCGTTTGCGGGCCCACGGGGTTCGTCGAAAGCATTTCGAGCATGCTCGTGAAGCTCGGTTTTGATCCCTTCACCATCAAAACCGAACGTTTCGGACCATCAGGAGGATGATCGCCATGGCAGACAACATCGCCGACCTCATTCTTGGCGGTGATCCAGGCACCCACCTGCTTCAGGAAGCCTTTGCCTTTGACATCACCCTGACCAAGATCCGGTGCGCGGCATGCAACACCGTGTCCGGCCTCGGCTCCCTGGCCGTCGACGGCGGCTCCCTGGAGGCGCTCGTAAAGTGCGCCGAATGCGGAAGCGATCTCATGAGGGCGAGGCGAACTCAGAAGGGGTGTGTCCTTGAAATGCAAGGTGCCCGGCACCTGTACTTCTGAATGTCACGTCACCCGCCAAACTCCGAGTTCAAAGACCCGCCATGCACGGTGAAGACATCCACCTCGCTGAAATCGAGCGCCAGATTGCCGCCACAACAGCAAACCTTCGCGAATTGATCGAACAGGCCGCCTCATATTCTGCCGCGATGAACGAAGAGCTCGTCGGCCAGCGAATCGACGATCAGGCCGCGCGGCTCGAGATGCTGATCAGGCGTCGCGAAGAGTTACTCAGATCCAGAGCTGGAGAAGACTGACGAGGTCCGGCGAACGCGGGTGCACCAAGCAGGTCTGGACGGTCAGCTGGGGCAATCGCAACCCGTCGACGATCGCGTCGATCACGCTGCGTTCAGCGCCAATCAGATCGATTTCACCTCGCCGCCATCCATTCGCAACGCCGAGCCGGTCATCCAGCGCGCGCCGGGCGATACGAGGAATGCCATCAATTCGGCAATCTCCTCCGGCTCGCCGTAACGCGCGATGCCGGCCTCCATGGGAAACTTCGCCGTTGCCTCCTCGACGGTCATGTTGTGCAGAGGCGCCCAGTGCTGAAGGTAGGAGCGGCGGCGGCCCGTCATCACCGGCCCCGGCAGGACGCTGTTGACCTGGACGCCATCGCTGATTCCCTTGTCGGAGAATGCCTTTGCCAAGGCGACAATTGCAGCGTTGATGGTGCCGACCGCCGCATAGGGTGACTTGGGGAAGGAGGCTGAATTTCCTGACATCAAGACCACAGCCCCCTTCGATGCCATGAGCGACGGCCAGGCCGCGATCGTAAGCCGGCGCGCGCCATGCAGCTTCAAGGCTAGTCCTGCTTCCCACTGTGCCTCCGTCGTCTCGAATAAATCGACCTGCGGCACCGCGCCAGCGATATTGAGCAGGGCGTCGATCCGGCCGAAAGCCGCTAACGTCTGAGCAACGACAGCTCGAGCGGCGTCAGGTTCGGCCAGGTCGGCATCGATCACCAGCACCTCTGCGCCGGCGGCCCCGACCATCTCTGCCGTGTCTTCAAGATTGGTACGATTTCGTGCAACGAGCACCAGGGCCGGGAAATCGCGCGCCAGACGCACCGCGGTCGCACTGCCGATTCCCTGGCTCGCCCCCGTCACGATGGCGACTGATTTCAACATAGGAGTTCTCCCGGATCTAAAGCTTACAAATGCCAATCGCGAACAACGACCATCTTCCCGGCCGCCTCGTTCGCCTCCATGACGCGATGCGCCTCGCGAATCTCTTCGAAGGGAAATATCCGCGCCGGCATGACGTCCAGCCGGCCAGCGGCAACGTCGGCGGCGATGTCCCGCAAGGGAACGTCGGAAAGCGGAAACCCGGGCGTGCCGAACATGAAGCTCCCGAAGAAGGTCAGATAGACGCCGCTCGGCATCTGCAGCAGCGGATTGAAATCCGGAATCGGATCAAGCCCGCCGAGCCAGCCCGCGAGACAGGAACGGCCGCCGCGGCGAAGCATGGCGAGGGAGTCCAGCACGACACTGTTGCCGACGAGGTCCAGAACGGCGTCGACCTGCTTCGCTTCGGGCAGATGTTTTGAGAGATCCCGCCGTTCGATTTCGCAGCGCGCGGCTCCGAGCTTCTCCAGCATGGCGAAGCGCTCACGGCTGCGCGTCGTCGCGATGACCCGCGCGCCTGCACCGACCGCGAGCTTGAGCGCCGCTTGACCAAACGAGGATGTCGCCCCGCGGATGACGAGAAGCTGACCTCTCTGGAGCTCGAGGTTACGGAAGAGACAGGTCCATGCCGTCGCGAAGGTTTCGGGTATCGCTGCGAGCTCGGCCCAGGGCAAATCTACATCGATCAATGCGACGTTCGAGACCGGAGCACGGGTGTATTCAGCGTAGCTGCCGTTGATGGTGCGGCCGAGACCGCCCATCAATGCGGCCACCTTGGCGCCTACCGGAAATTCTCCGCCCGGGCACGACTTCACGAGACCGACGCATTCAATGCCGCTGATCGGCGCCGCTTCGGCCCATTCGCCCCGGCGCATGTGCATCTCCGCATGGTTGATGCCGAATCCTTTGACCTGAATGACGACATGACCAAGCTGCGGCTCCGGCTCCGGAACGTCCCGATAGACAAGGCTGTCCAAGCCACCGAATTTTTCAAGAACGATGGCGCGCATGACGGTCCTCCTGGCATTCCTCGCGGCGACGAAAGCGCCAATCACGCATTTGATATCGGCTGGGCAAGAAATTCACCGATCGCCGTTGCGATCTCCCGGGCATGAGTCTCGAGTGCAAAGTGCCCCGTGTCGAAGAAGCGCACTACAGCATCCGGCATGTCGCGCTGGAACGCCTTTGCGCCCGCCGGCAGAAAGAAGGGATCGTTCTTGCCCCAGACCGCCAGGAAGGGTGGCTTGTGCTTGCGGAAGTAGGCTTGGAATTCCGGATACATGGCGACGTTGGTCCTGTAGTCGCCGAAAAGATCGAGTTGGACCCCATCGGCGCCGGGACGCGCGAGATAATGGTTGTCGAGCGTGTATCCGTCAGGGGAGATCAGGGAGGCGTCAGGCACTCCGTGGGTGTATTGCCAAACCGTCGTCTCCGGCGAAAGGAACGATCGCAACACCGTCCGGTTCGCTTGCGATGGATCCTGCCAATAAGCACGGATCGGGCTCCAGCCTTCGCTCAATCCCTCCTCATAGGCATTGCCATTCTGCGAGATGATGGAGGCGATACGCTCGGGTTGTCGAACCGCCAACCGAAAGCCCGTCGGCGCGCCATAGTCGAAGACGTAGAGCGAGAAACGAGCAAGTCCGATGACTTCCGTGAACCGTTCGATCACCTGCGCCAACGCGGCGAACGTATAGGCAAAGCTTTCGCGAGCCGGCATGTCGGACTGGCCAAACCCGGGCAAATCCGGCGCCACTAATCGGAAGCGGTCCGAGAGCGCGGGGATCAATTCGCGGAACATGTGGCCAGCCGTCGGAAATCCGTGAAGCAGTAGCAAGGCGGGCGCGTCCACCCGGCCAGCCTCCCGATAGAATACGTTCAGTCCGTCCACGTCCGCCTTGCGGTATCGAATGCTCGTCATCTGCGGTCCCTCGCGGTCCCCCTCGACACCTGGTTCGCCCAGTGAAAACGATGATCCGTTGGCAGCCGATCCGAGGCGGCCTCACATAGCTATTTCGTGGCTCGGGACGATCCGGTTACAGACGTCCGGGATTCTTCTGCCCGGCACGGGGCTGCCTGTCGCCTCCTCTGCCCGATCGATCGCCTCATTCGAACTCCCTGCGATAGTTGGTGGGAGTCCAACCCGTCGCTTTGCGAAAGGCGGAGCTGAAGGAGCTCGTTTGCGCATAGCCCAGGCTGAGTGCGATGTCCGTAATCGATACCGCGCGATCCGCCAGTCGCAGCTTGGCGAACTCCATGCGTCGCTGAACCTGATATTGGTAGGCCGGGATTCCGAACGACTTCTTGAATGCACGACAAAAGTGGTGAACGCTGAGCCTGGCAAGCTCGGCGAGCTTCAGCAGGCAGACTTGCTCTCCCAGATGCTCCTCGACGTACTCGACCACGACACGCTTCTGCCAACCTGCCAGACCTCCACGGCTGACCGGTGTCGGCTCGCGAACAAGATCGTGATCAGACCTGGAAAGCTCGTGGGCAAGCACCCCGCAGAGCGCCTCGAGGTAGGGCGTGCAATTCGTCTCCGCGCTCTCGATCGCCTTCTTCAGTTTGGAGGCAGTCTCCCAGACTAGCGGATCCTCGAAATATATTCTTGGCGCGAGCCCGCTCTTGCTGTCGTCGGACTTGTGAAGCGCAGCGGGATCGAAGTAGAGGAAAGTCACCTGCGCAGTTGAGGCGGTCTCATACCATTCCCGATAAGCGCGTCCCGCCGGGACAAAGGTCAACCTGTGCTCCGAACCTCGCAGCTTCGACGAACTGAGACCATCGATGGAGGTCTCGCCGCTTTTCCGTGCTCCCTCGTTGTACAACGCCAATAGGTGTCTCGATCCCTGAAAGCGAAATTCAATCCGGTTGCCGACCGGAAGGTGAATGCTCTCCGAAAACCACCAGCGCCAGCCTATCCCAAGGCGCTTCACCGGCTCGGAAGGCGTTATGCTGACCGTCGGATGAAGCGCCGCCTCGGACGGCCAGGAAAGTTGCGTCTGGTCCACCCGACTGATTGGCGAAGCGGAGACAGCCATCCGCGGCGTACTCTCACTCGAATTTGATACATACATCCCCATCGTCGTCGCCCTGTTCTGTGCTCCGGCTGGCTGCATCCAGTCGTCAACGAACTTCTGCACGGAGGAGACGCCTTGATCGCCCGGATACGGGCGTTGAAGCCGCAAGCGGCAAATGGCGTCATCCCTCCGGTCAAGGCGAACTGCCAACGCCGGATGGCAGCACCGCATAGGAACAACATGCTTTTCATCGCTCTGGCGGACAATCTCACGCTTGTGCTGTTTCGGCCCATACCTAGGTATGGGTCGCATGCAGGGACGGCGCCGAGATGATTTAGCTCCGAGATGCAGCCTCGGAGGCGACGCTTCAGCCTTGAAGTTGGAGCGCTTCAGCCATTCGAACGAGCATTGCCGCGGTTTTTGCACCCAGCTTCCGCATCACGCTGCCACGATGCATCTTGACCGTCGCTTCGCTGATCGAGAGCTCGCTGGCGACCTGCTTGTTCATCAGACCGGATGCCACCAGCGTCATCACTTGCCGCTCGCGGGTGGTCAGAAGTGCAAACTTTTCCTGCAACTGCGCAAGGTGCGCGTTGTCGTCGCGTCGATCGATGTCCTTTCGGATCGCGGCAGTGACCGCATCGAGAAGATCCTGATCCCGTATCGGCTTGGTGAGAAAATCGACCGCCCCGAGCTTCATGCCTCTTACGGACATGGGAATGTCGCCGAAAGCGGTCATCAGGATCACCGGAATTCCGACGTTGACCTTCGTCAGGTACTCCTGCAGCTCCAATCCACTCGTACCCGGCAATCTGACATCGAGTACAAGGCACGCGGGAGCATCCGAAAGTTCAACCTTCAAGAAATCCGAAGCAGATCCGTACAGGGCGACCTTGTAGTGCAGGGACTCAAGCAGGTCGCCAAGGGACTCGCGAACAGCGCGGTCATCGTCGACAATATGAACAACGCCAGAAGGAGGCATGTCTACCGGCTTTCCGACGTCTGAACGGCCTGGCGAAGCGGGAGAGCGAAGATGAACCTCGCTCCGCACCTCCCGTTTTCTTCCACCCATAGCTGCCCTCCGTGGAGTTTCACTATCTTGCGGCAGATCGAAAGTCCGAGACCCAGTCCCGCCCCCTTCGTCGTGTAAAGCGTCTCGAAGACCCGCTCTCTCTCAGCCGGGCTGATGCCACCCCCGGTATCCGCGATTGCCACGGAAATCATACCATCAGAGACCCCCGAAGAGAGAACCAAAATACGGTTCCCGTCTTCAACCTCGGCCATGGCCTCGATGGCGTTGCGCACGAGGTTGAGAGCGACCTGCTGGACCTGAACACGGTCTGCTTCGACTTGAGGCGATGATCGATCGAAGTCGGTCCGGACGATGACCCCGGCTCGCTCGATCTCCCTTTTCGACAGCAGCAGAACCTCCGCAACCGCCTCGTTGATATCGAACTCGGCAAAATGGACCTGCGTTCCCCTGAGAAGAGATCGGACCCCGGTCACAACCTCCGCGGCTCGACGTGCCTGCTTGATAATGCGTGCGACCGATTTCCGCGCCTCCGCGGCTTGAACGGGATCCCTGCCGAGCCACCGGAGGCAAGCTTCCGCACTCATGATCGTCCCAGTCAGCGGCTGATCGATCTCATGGATGATCGAGCCGGCGAGCTCGCCGAGGGACGTCAAACCCGACGCCCGCGCCAACTCGTTTCGCGCGTCGGCGAGAGCCTGCTCCGCCGCCCTCCGCTGCGTGACATCCGTGATGATCCCTTCCAGCTCGAGGTCGCCGGTCGGTCCCTCATCGAATTGCCCGACGGCTGCGACATGCAACGTCTTGCCGTCCCGGTTGACCACACGGTACTCGTGGGCAAATGGGGACTTCGTGCTGATCGCCTCGGTGAGAGCCTGCTCCAGCGCGGGATAATCCTCGGGATGGACCCGGCTCCTGAAGACCTCGAATGGCACGGGGTTTACATCCAGGTCGATATCCAGAATCCGGTAACATTCGCGCGATCCACGGGAGAGCAAGGTCCGCGTGTTCCACCGATAGCTGCCCATGCCGCCGATCTGCTGGCCTCTGACCATCCACATATTGGTCTCGCGCAGCGCCTCGAACAGCCTTACCGATTCGAACGAGACGGCGGCCTGATTGGCAAGCAAGGAAATCACCCACACGCACCGCGGCGTGAAGACATCCGCCTCTCCATCCGCTTCGAGATGGAGGACGCCAATCGCCCAGTGCTGGTGAATCAGCGGCAGGCACAGCTGGGCTATCTTTCCAGACGGTGCCTTCGCAGGGTCGATCAACGCCGAGCTCTCTGCGCCGGCTTGCCTCACGACCGTTTGCTTTCGATCGAACACCTCTTCGGCGAGGTCGCTCGGCAAGCGGAATTCGGCGTGCGGCGGGAAGGAGGCGAGGAAGTTTGCCCTCTCGCGCGGGAAGCTCGCATCGGCTTTGGCAAGCAACTCTCTTTGCCCGCTGAGCAAGATCGCCCCCCGACTAGCCCCCGAATAACTCAGCGCCTCCATGAGGAGAGCCTTGGCCAATCCCTGATAGCTGATTTCTCTCGAAATGATCTGAAATGCCTTGGCGACCAGATCCAGCTCATGCGTCTCGTTATCAAGCCTCATACTGAGATGTCTCGTCGTGCCCATCATATCCGGACGTCTCGACGCTCACCCCGCGGCTTGTACGTCGAGGGGTTAGGACGAGAGCGCGTCAGTACGTCGCAACATCTAACGGGACTTGCGAACGTTGCCAAGTTTGGCTGCGCGGAGCCACGGTTCACGAACCAGCAACAGACAATTCGCTGCACACCATATTTTTTCGTAGCAGGTGTAACCAATCCGACAGTTGCTCCGAATGTCCACGAAAGTGCAGAAGGGCGGCTTTGCGCCCTGCTGATCGTTGGCTGTTCAGCCCCGATCGGAGCGTCGCGACCGCCGCGGCGCCGGCATATTCGCCCTGGTGAACGCGACCTATCTGCTGCTGTGCTGGGAGGCCGTCGACCGGCCGGCGATCGAGGAGATCCCGGCCCGCGCGCGCATGATGATGCGCATGCGATCCTTGACCACCCTGCTTGGCTTCGTCGCCGCGGTGGCCGTCTCGATGCAGCATCCCATGTTCGCGCTGGCCACGATCTGCGCCTGTCTGGCCGTGTATCTCAAGCCTCAAGTGGCCTCAGGACGCGCGCCGCGTCCTGCTTCAGCAGATACAACGACACCGCAAGCAGTACGACATCCTTCATCAGGAACGGAACGTTGCCCGTCATCGCCGGAAAGCCTCCGGCTGCGGCGTCCCAACCATCCGGCATGAACGGAATGATCGTGACTGTCGCGATAAAGGTGCCGGTAGATCCAAGGGCGCCCAGAATGCCGAGGCGCTTGCTCCAGAAGCCCGCGAATATCAAGGCGCCAAAGGTCCATTCGGAGACGCCGAGAAACCAACTGGCACCTTGATGGCCGAAAGCGGGATAGAGCCACCAGATCAGGGGACCGTTGCTGATGAACGGCTCCAGACGATCCGCCTCGTATGCCCACCATTTCTGATATCCGAAGAAGAAGAACAGGATCACCATCGACGCTCGGACTATGTGGTAATCCAGATCTCCCGTAAGCAACTCCGATATCGGCAACCTGCTTGCGAACGCTTTCCGCGGGACATTCGTCAATGTACTCATTGTGCAGATCCTCCTGACCCTAACTGGCTGCCCCCTGCTTGGCCGGCGTCCGGCCGAGATCAAGTAGAAGTCGGCAGACAAGACCATCGGGAGCGAAGTCGAGATCGACCTGCGCGCCCGGCAACGCCCTTGCAATCAGTTGCGTACCAAAGCCTCTGCGTTCAGGCCGGGTCACCTTCGGTCCGCCGCGCTCGCGCCATTGGACGGCAAGACCATGTCCGCCGAGATAGGGGGACCTCTCCCAAATCACCTCGACGGCTCCCGCAGTCGATGTCAGCGCGCCGTACTTGCTCGCGTTCGTCGCCAGCTCATGAATGATGACGTTCATCGACAAGGCGATGTGCGGCTCCAGCATAAGGTCCGGCCCGGCCAGCAGAATGCGGCCCTTGTGAGACATCGCGTGTGGCTTGAGCGTTCGCTCCAGCAGCCCCGCGAAAGACACCCGCTGTTCTCCCGCGGATTCGATCATCCTGTAAGCGTCGGACAGGGTCGCGATCCGCGCCGAGAGCGCCGCACGAAAATCGGCGGCCGTATTCGCATCGGTATTGTTCACGAAGCACAGAACGATGCTCAGAATATTGCGCATCCGGTGCTGCAATTCCCTGACCACAAGCTCGAGCGCGTCATCCCGGACCGGGGCGATCCGCTCGTAGTCCGCGCAGCCGCTTCCGACGTGGGACGAACCGGTGACAGTGCGCATCATGTGCGGACCCATTGCTGTTTGGCTGAACCCGGATATCGATCAACACCCGCGGCAGATCTTCAGCTTTTTATCGAGATCTGCGTCCAGGTTCTCCTGCTTCCGATTGAAGTCCGTGATGCGCTTCTGCAACTCATCTTCGACAGGTGAATTCGGCATGAATGCACTCCCGCGTGGCTGCACGTGAACGCTCTCAGGCGCGCTCGGCGCTTTCGGCGACGGCGCGGGAGCCGGATCCGCCAGGGCGGTTAGAGGAATGGCGGCTAGGCTCAAGATCAGGGAGGAACGGAGTTGCATGGTCGCGCCTCGACGCAGTTGATCACCATGAAGACACGCGCAGTATGCAGGATATGCTGGGGCCTCGCTGTTCGTGGATTGCGCCGATTGAGGCGATATTGTCGGAATGACTCCCGTTTCGCGTTCGATACGACCTAGGGAGCCGCGCGCGCGGGCCTTCGCTCCGCGAGAATGACCGAGAAGAGCTCCCTGTCGTCGGTCCAATCGGCGATGGGATCCCATCCGCCGGCCTGCAGCAGAACGAAGGCATCCCTCCGTCCGTATTTGAGGCTGTTCTCCGTGTGGATGGTCTCGCCCTTTGTCAAGAAAAAGCCCCTACCATCGACCTCGAAGCCGACATCGCGAATGGCTTCCAGATGCATCTCGATACGCGCTTCCGCATCATTCCACCGCGCCAAGTGGCGAAACGCGCCCAGGGGAATCGAGCCGCCCAGCTCGCGGTTGATCCGATGCAAGAGGTTTAGATTGAACGCCGCCGTCAGCCCTTGCGTGTCATCATACGCCGGCAGCAGAGTATCCTGATCCTTGATACGATCGATGCCTATCAGCAGCATCGATCCGACGCCCAAGGTCGTTGCCGTTGCCCGCAACAGATCGACCGCCGCAGAGACGGTCAGGTTTCCGATCGTCGACCCCGGAAAGAAGCCGAGGCGCGCAGTCGACGCAATCTCTTCCGGCAGCGTAAAGGGATAGGTAAAGTCGGCCTCGGTTGGGTAGATCGGCAGCCCAGGGAATGCATACGACAAGCCTGCCGCAACCTCCCGGAGGAATTCACCCGAGATGTCGATCGGCACATAGGCGGAGGGCTCCGTCTCCGCCAGCAACAGTCGCGTCTTTGCCGAGGAGCCCGAACCGAACTCTATGACTGCGCGGCCCGGCCCCGCGAGGGCGGAGATTTCCGATACTGCCGAGGCGAGGATCGATCGCTCGGTTCGCGTCGGGTAGTACTCCGGCAGCAGCGTGATCGCTTCAAACAGAGCCGATCCGCGGCGATCGTAAAGCCATCTCGCCGGAATTGCCTTTGGCGCGAGACTTAACCCTTCCATGATGTCGTAACGGAATGCCGTCGTCGGGTCGGCCGCGCCGGATCGCACCTCGTTCTGGAATTGAAGCAATTTCGCTTTTCGTTCGCGCGACGTCTTGTACGGCCCGGGCCGCGGCCGCAATGACGTCAAGAAACCAACGCCGCCAATTTCTTCAGCCCACGGTGGATATTGATCTTGACCAGGGCCGCCGACTGACCGGTCGCGCCGGACGCTCGCGCGATGCTGAGACCATT
This sequence comes from Bradyrhizobium genosp. SA-4 str. CB756, assembly GCF_000473125.1. Taxonomy (NCBI): domain Bacteria; kingdom Pseudomonadati; phylum Pseudomonadota; class Alphaproteobacteria; order Hyphomicrobiales; family Nitrobacteraceae; genus Bradyrhizobium; species Bradyrhizobium genosp. SA-4. The sequence goes on from NZ_KI421499.1 coordinate 5,261,363, forward strand.
GATTTTCACGAGACGGATCACGCTCTCTTGTGCCGGCTTCAGCTGGCCGAGCAACTGGTCCAGCGCAGCAGCGCTGATGGCGGCCCCCTCGTGATCCTCGACTGCGATTTCGTCGTCGAGCGAGAGCGCACTGTAGCGCGATGCATCGCGGACACGATCGACCCATTTGTAGCGGGCAATAGCCGTAACCCAGGCGCCAAAGGGCTTCGACGGCGCGAAGGTGTGGCGCTTGGCATGAACGGCCAGAAGTACCTCCTGCCGCGCATCGTCGGCGGCCGGATATGGAAGCCGGCGCGCGTAGTAGGCACGAAGCCACAGATCCAGCTCGCGAAGCAATTGCTCATATGCGGCACCATCCCCTCCGCGCGCCGCAAGCATGAGCCGGCCCCATCGCTCTGAGCAATCGTTCCATCTCTGCCAGCGAGCCGTTTTCCCGCGATCGGGTCGCGGCGGAGCCTCATCCTCCCGGGATCGCGGACGCCGCAATTCGTCTCCGCCCGAGGATTGCGTAGCGATGGAGGACGTGATGTCGTCATCCGCGAGCGCTTTCATCGTCGAAGGCTCCTGTCGAGACACTCAAGCAGCGCACTTGGTTCGAACGGCTTCCTGAGAAGGCAGAATGCGCCGATCGATGCCGCCTCCGCGTCCAGCTGCCTGTGCGGAAGCGCGGTAATGAGAATCACCGGCGCTCTGACTTTCTGCTCATGGAGCTTGCGAACGAGGTTGAGCCCGCCCATTCCGGGCATGTGAACGTCGGCGATGATGCAGTCGAAGCTGGACCGATCAGCGTAGCTCAGCAGCGCTTCGGCTCTGTCAAACGGCTCGGAGCGATAGCCGATCGATCGCATCAGATCCACCAAAGACAGGCACAGGGCCTCGTCGTCATCGACGACTCCTACGAAAGGAACCTTCACCTGACTTACCCTCGCAAGGCGCAACCATCATCGAAACGCGATCGCAACGAGGTCGACCGGCGCGCAGGCCGCACGCCGTCCGACGAAGCGACCGCTGTCGTAACGCTCCATGCTTTTTCGCGAGAGTCGCATGTTCGGTCTCCCCAACTGAGGAAAGTCCAGTAGCTGCGCCAGGATCGGTTGCGCAGATGAGCCCGGAGCATGCGTTCGGCGGGTGTCCCCCACAATCTCACGATTGTGATGCACAAACCCATACTTTGGTATGGGTTTGCGGCGGCAACACGAGCCACCGGGACGCGCAGCAGCAAGACTGCCCTTCGTCTCACGACGTCATTCGCAGATGCCAGAACGCGAGCGAGGTCAGGCCATGCAGATGCCCGGTCGTCTGCGGCCGAACAGCGCAATTTTGAGAAACGCGCGATAACCCACGCATAGCGTGCCCTTCGAAGCTTGGCTACCGTTCGGATGACGACACACGTCGACGCCACTCTTGACGGCAATCTGCGACCTCCATGATGAGACGACATCGGATGGACCATCTCATAAAGAAACTGTCCGAACTCGATCTGGTCAGAGGCGATTTTGACTACCACGCCACGCGTGTGGCGATGATCGTCGTCTTCTTCGTCTTCAGCTGCCAGAAATGGTTCGACTACGAAGCGCATGCGTTGATTCCGTTCATCAGCCACGGGCCTCTGATCTTCTGGCTGTATCCGGCGTTTGGCGTGCGCGGGGCGGCTTACTTCCTGGGTTCCGCGGAATTGTTGTTTGGATTGCTTCTTCTGCTCGGTTTCTGGAGCCGAAGACTGGCGATCCTGGGATCACTGGGTTCATGCGCAACCTATGTCGCTACCGTGACGATCATTCCGTTTTTCCCCGATGCCTGGGCTGCGCCAGCCGGCGGCTTTCCCGCGGCCACGTTGCCGTTTCTCTTCCTCATGAAGGACGTGGTGCTGCTTGCGGCTTCGGTCTATCTGCTCAAGCAGGACATCCTCCGGGCAGCGGCCGAAGTGTCCCCGACTCTGAACGGGATTGTCCGACAGGAAGCGATGCGGTAGCGCCGGTTGGCGCTGCAAGAAGATCATCGTCGTCCTGCGTGACGGGCGATGAGCTGCTCGACCACATCGGCGAGGTGATCTGCGGCTGGGGACCAACTCCAAGGATGTCGTTTCCGGACCGCTTGATCAACGCAGCTTCGCAACCGGCCGCCACGGCGCCGAGCGTATCCCAGGCTTGGCAGGCGATCATGCAGAGCTGCGACGGACGGGCTCCCAGTTCATTCTCGACGTGAGCGTAGGTCTGCGGCGAGGGCTTATAGACCTTGACGCTATCCGCGCTGAACGACCTTTCGAAGAATTTCCCAATTCCACCGCTTTCGCGCTGGCGGGCCTGAACTTCAGCCAGGTTGTTTGTCACTCAGAGTTCCCGATCAAATTCAAATCTGCCTGTAACGCTTGTGGCAGCCTCCACGAATATTGGAAACCAGAGGAGCGACCAGCGTGAAGCTGGCAGGTTCGCTCTGATGGTTGCCGTTGTGGGTGACTTTTCCGGGGAGTAGGGTGATGAGGGGGCGATTGGACGCTTGGCGGGCCTTCACCACGAGGCGGCCGGCCGGCTCCGGAGTCCGGCAGATGAATGTGTCCTCGCCAATCCCCACGCACGGCGATGCCGGTCTCGAACTTCTGTGGGACGACGGGGAGCGCGTCTTTTGCCGCGAATTGCGCCGGGACGCCGATGGCAACGTCAGCAGTGTCCTGATCGTAAGGGCCGCTTCGGAGCATCCGCCGGCCGCGGTCCTCGACCGGCTCGCCCATGAATACGCCTTGCGCGACGAGCTCGATCGGACCTGGGCCGTACGGCCGCTGGACCTGATCCGCGACGGCGGTCGGACCTTGCTGATATTGGAAGATCCCGGCAGCGAGCCGCTCGAGCGGCAGCTAGGCACGCCGATGACGCTGGACCGCTTTTTGCGATTGGCTCTCGCCATCAGCACCACCGTCGACCAGCTCCATCGGCGAGGTCTGATCCACAAGGACGTGAAGCCCGCAAATCTCTTGGTGACCGGAGCGGACGAGATCAGGATCACTGGATTCGGCCTCGCAACTCGCCTGCCGCGCGAGCGACAACAGCTCGAACCACCAGAGACCATCGCGGGCACGCTGGCCTATATGGCGCCCGAGCAGACCGGCCGCATGAACCGGTCCATCGATTCCCGCAGCGATCTGTACGCAATCGGCGTGACGCTCTACCGGATGCTCACGGGCGCATTGCCGTTCACCGCGGCCAATCCGATGGAATGGGTACACAGCCATATTGCGAGACGGGCCATTCCGCCCGCCGAACGGCGCAGTGACGTGCCCGACGCCGTGTCGGCGATCATCATGAAGCTCCTCGCCAAGACCACCGAGGACCGCTACCAGACCGCAGCCGGCCTCAAGAGCGACCTCGCGCACTGCCTTGCTGAATGGCAGGCGCGAGGGCGGATCGACGGCTTCACGCCCGGCGAAGCGGACCGACCGGACCGCCTCATGATTCCCGAGCGGCTATACGGCAGGGAACACGAGATCGAGGCCTTGCTCGCCTCGTTCGACCGCGTCGCCCGGAGCGGAACGCCCGAGCTCGTCTTGATCTCGGGCTATGCCGGTATCGGCAAGTCCGCCGTTGTCCACGAATTGCACAGAGCCTTGGTCCCGCTTGGCGGCCTCTTCGCCTCGGGCAAGTTCGATCAGTACAAGCGCGACATCCCCTATGCGACACTCGCGCAGGCCTTTCAAAACATCGTCCGTCGTCTCCTTGCGAAGGACGAGGCCGAACTCGCAGCGTGGCGCGATACCATCTGCGAAGCATTGACGCCCAACAGCCAGCTGGTTGTCGATCTGGTGCCGGAATTGAAACTGGTCATCGGCCATCAACCGCCGGTCCCAGAGGCATCGCCGCAAGACGCCCGGCGACGATTCCAACTCGTCCTGCAGCGCTTCATCGGCGTCTTCGCGCGACCGGACCGGCCGCTTGTGCTCTTCCTCGACGATTTGCAGTGGCTGGACGCTGCGACGCTCGATCTGCTTGAAGAGCTGCTGACCCGATCGGACCTGCAACATGTCTTGCTGATCGGCGCCTATCGCAGCAATGAGATCGATGCCGACCATCCGCTGAGGCGCAAGCTCGCCGCAATTCACGATTCGGGCGCGCTCGTCCGGACACTCAGCCTGGCCTCCCTCAATGGCGCCGACGCCGAACATTTCATCGTGGATGCGCTTCGCTCCGAGACGGCGCGCGCCGCGCCATTGGCGCAGCTGGTTCATGAGAAGACTGGCGGCAATCCATTCTTCCTGATCCAGTTCCTGCACGCACTCTCGGAAGAAGGGTTGTTGGCCTTCGATCACGAGATGAGCCAATGGCAGTGGGACCTGGAGCGCATCCACGCCAAAGGCTATACCGAAAACGTCGTCGACTTGATGATCCGCAAGCTGAGCCGCCTGCCCGACGAAACGCGGATGGCCTTGCAGACGCTTGCATGCCTCGGCAGCAGCGCCGAGATCCCGACTCTGTCATTGATGCTGGGCAGGTCGGAACAGCAGGTCCAGCTGGATCTCATCGACGCGGTGCGTCTCGAGCTTGTCGAGCTTCAGGGCCGGCACTGCAGGTTCGTGCACGACCGGGTGCAAGAAGCCGCCTACGCACTTATTCCCGAGTCCGAGAGGCCTGCGTCGCACTTGCGAATCGGCCGGCTCCTGGTGGCACGCACGCCACCCGAGCAGCGCGAGACGGCGATCTTCGATATCGTCAACCAGCTCAACCGCGGCCTTCCCCTCGTCGGCTCTCCAGGCGACCGCGAGCAAATCGCCGAGCTCAACTTGATTGCTGGCCAGCGCGCCAAGGCATCCTCGGCCTACAGCTCGGCACTTGCCTATCTTGCCACCGGAAGCGGGCTCTTGAGCGCCGATTGCTGGGCGCGGCGGCACGAGCTTGCCTTCACGCTGGAAATGAATCGGGCCACATGCGAGTTCCTGACCGGCGAACCAGCCGTCGCGGACGATCGCCTGGCTGCACTGGCGACGCGCGCGGCCAATTCGCTCGAACAGGCCGCCGTCGCGTGCCTGCGCATGGATGTCTATACGACGCTCGGCCAGTCCAGCCGGGCCGTCGATGTTGGCCTGGGGTACCTGCGGCGGCTAGGCGTGCACTGGTCTCCCAACCCGACGGAAGCGCAGGCGCGCCGCGAGTATGATCTTATCTGGTCGGGCATTGGGGAGCGCAGCATCGAAGACCTCGTCAAGCTGCCATTGATGAGCGACCCGGCCTCTCTTGCGACCATGGATGTTCTGACCAAACTCCTGCCGCCTGCCCTCTTCACTGATATGAACCTCCTTTCCCTCACGATCTGCCGGGCCGTCAATCTCGGCCTCGAATGGGGTCACAGCGACGGGTCGTGCGTTGCTTATGTGCAGCTCGGAATGGTGGCCGGCCTGCAATTCGGCGACTACAAGTCCGGCTTTCGCTTCGGAGAACTCGGCTATGAATTGGTCGAGCAGCGCGGAATGTCTCGCTTCCAGGCTGCAACCTATCTGATATTTGGCGCACACGTCGTGCCGTGGACGAGACACTTCAGGGCCGCGCGCGATCTCCTTCGCCGCGCTTTCGAAAGTGCGCACAGGAGCGGCGATCTAACATATGCGGCCTACAGTTGCAGCAACCTGAATGGCAATTTGTTCCAGGCAGGCGATCCACTGGTCGAGGTTCTGAGCGAGGCCGAGACTGGCCTCGCCTTCGCCCGGAAGATGGGGTTCGGGTTCATCGAGGACATCATCGCCGCGCAACTTGGACTGTTCCGGACCCTGCGCGGGTTGACGCCGAGATTCGGCTCCTTCGACGACGAGCAGTTCGACGAGCTTCGGATCGAAGAACACTTCGCCGCCAACCCGAATTTGTGGCGCGCGGAGTGCATTTACTGGATCCTCAAGCTTCGGGCGCGCTTCCTTGCTGGCGACCGCGCATCAGCGGTCGACATCCTGTCAAAGCTGCAGCGGCGACGATGGACCCCACTGACTCCCGCGGAGGCCGCTTCGTATCATTTCTATGCTGCGCTTTCTCTGGCTGCACTTCCGGAAACGATCGCCGCCGGCCACCGGCGCATCGACACCATAGCCGCGCATCACCGGCAACTCCGAACCTGGGCGGAGAATTGCCCTGACAATTTCGAGCATTGTGCGGCGCTGGTCGGTGCCGAAATCGCCCGGCTGGAGGGCCGCGACTCCGATGCGATGCGCCTCTACGAACACGCGGTTCGCTCCGCCCGCACAAACGGGCTCGCTGCGGAAGAGGGCCTCGCCTACGAGCTCGCTGCGAACTTCTATGCGGCTCGCGATTATGACGCGTTCGCCAATATATACCGTTGGAGCGCGCGCGACGCCTATGCCCGATGGGGAGCCGATGGCAAGGTACGGCAGATCGACGACGTGTATCCGCACCTTGCGGAGAACGCACCCGTCCTGACCGCGACCGATACGATCGGTGCACCGATCGGACATCTGGACCTCGTAGCGGCCCTGAAAGTCTCGGAGGCTGTTTCCGGAGAGATCGTCCTCGAGAAGCTGATCGACATTTTGATGCGCACGACCATCGAGCACGCCGGTGCTGAACGAGGACTGCTGATCTTGCAACGGGACGCGGAGCTGCGGATCCGCGCGGAAGCGTCGACCCGGGGAGTTCAGATCAATGTCGATCTGTGCGATCGACCGATTTCCCAGGTGGAGATCCCGGAGTCGCTCGTCCTGTACGCGGCCCGCACGCATGAGAGCGCTATTCTCGACGATGCTGCGGAAAGTGGAGCCTTCAGAGCGGATCGCTACATCCAGCTCAAGAGCGCCCGGTCGATTCTGGTCATTCCGCTCACGAAGCAAGGCAGCCTGGTCGCTCTGCTGTATCTCGAGAACAATCTTGCCAAGGCTGTATTTACGCCGGCAAGGGTCGCTCTTCTCAAATTTCTCGCGTCCGAGGCCGCGACGTCGCTCGACAATGCGCGTCTGTACCGGGAGCTTCAGGAGCGTGAGCAGCGTTACCGCGAGGCCCAGATGGAACTCGCCCACGCCAACCGTGTCGCGGTGATGGGCCAGCTGACGGCGTCGATCGCCCACGAGGTCAATCAGCCGAACACCGCGATTATCGCCAGCGCGCAGGCGGCATTGAGCTGGCTCGATCACCGCCCGCCGGCGCTGGAGCAGGCGCGCAGGGCACTGACGCGCACCATCGAGAACGGTATCCGCTCCAGTGAGGTCATTGGACGTATCCGCGACCTCATCAAAAAGTCACCGCCCAAGCGGGATTCCCTGGCGATCAACAACGTGATCGGTCACGTCATCGAGCTCACGCAGGCTGAAGCGGCGCGGAACGGTGTCTCGATCCAGATGGCCTTCGCCGATCGTCTGCCCAAGGTCATCGGCGATCGCGTTGAACTGCAGCAGGTGACACTCAACCTGATCCTGAACGCCATCGAAGCGATCAGCGGAACCACGGAGGGCAAGCGCGAGCTATTGATCCAGACCGCTAGAGCAGATGCCGACAGCATACTCGTATCGATCGCGGATTCAGGCCCGGGCTTGTCTGCAGAGGGTCACGCACGGCTGTTCGAACCCTTCTATACGACCAAGTCGGGCGGCCTGGGTGTCGGACTGTCGATATGCCATTCGATCATCGTTGCGCATGGCGGCAGACTATGGGCGGCTGCAAACGAACCGCGCGGAGCCGTATTTCAGTTCACCGTACCAATCGATGACGACTTTGCAGATGGCTGAGCCACGCTCCGACATCCGCGACCAGGCGGCGAAGATACATCATCCGTGGTTGAGCGGAATTGTCGATCAGATCGCATCGGAACAACCCTTGAAGATACCGGTCGGGGCTGGACTCGACCAGTCTGGTCCGAACGGAATGCGGCTCATGTCATGGCTCCGATCCCGGCGATTGTCGGGGACTGGTGTTGGGAGTACGTTCTCGAACGGGATAAGCAAACACCTATCCAGCGTTTTCAACCGAGTGGCCGGCTAGTTCCGGAGTCCGGCAGATGCACGTATCCTCGCGGATTCCCACCTACGGCGATGCCGGTCTCAACGCCTCTTGGGACGACGGCGAGCGCATCTTTTGCCGCGAACGGCGCCGGGGCGCCGACGGCAACGTCAAGAATGTCCTGATCGTTAGGGCCGCCGCGGAATACCCGCCTGCCGCGATCCTCGACCGGCTTGCCCATGAATACGCATTGCGCGACGAGCTCGATGGGACTTGCGCCGTACGGCCGCTGGAGCTGATCCGCGACGGCGGCCGAACCCTGCTGATATTGCAGGATCCCGGCGGCGAGCCGCTCGAGCAGCAACTGCTCGGCGCGCCGATGCCGCTGGACCGCACTTTGCGATTGGCTCTCGCCATGACCATCGCCGTCGACCAGCTCCATCGGCGGGGACTGATCCACAAGGATCTGAAGCCGGCAAATATTCTGGTGACTGGAGCGGACGAAGTCAGGATTACCGGCTTCGGCCTGGCATCTCGCTTGCCGCGCGAGCGACAACGGCTCGAACCGCCCGAGACCATCGCGGGCACGCTGGCCTACATGGCACCCGAGCAGACAGGCCGCATGAACCGGTCGGTCGATTCCCGCAGCGATCTGTATGCACTCGGCGTGACGTTCTACCGAATGCTCACTGGCGCACTGCCGTTCACCGCCGCCAATCCGATGGAATGGGTGCACAGCCATGTCGCGAGACGAGCCGTTCCGCCTGCCGAACGGGTCAATGGCGTTCCACGCGTCGTGTCGGCGATCATCATGAAGCTTCTCGCCAAGACGGCCGAGGATCGCTACCAGACCGCCGTCGGCCTCAAGAACGACCTCGAACGGTCAGTCGTCGAATGGGAAGCGCAGGGACGGATCGACGATTTCGTTCTGGCTCAAACCGATACATCCGACCGCCTGCTGATTCCCGAACGGCTATACGGTAGGGCACACGAGATCGAGGCGTTGCTTACCTCATACGATCGCGTCGCCCGGATCGGCACGCCCGAGTTGATCCTGGTGTCCGGCCCCTCGGGTATCGGCAAGTCTGCTCTCGTCGACGAAATGCACAAGGCCTTGATCCCCTTGGGAGGGTTCTTCGCGTCGGGCAAATTCGATCAGCACAGGCGCGATATGCCTTACGCGACCCTCGCGCATGCTCTTCAGGGCCTCATCCGGGGCCTTCTCGCCAAGAATGATGCCCAGCTGGCACCTTGGCGTCGCGCACTGCGCGACGCGCTGGGTCATCTCGGTCAACTGATGGTCGATCTCGTACCGGAGCTGCGGCTAGTGATCGGGGATCAACCGCCGGTCCCGGAGACCTCCCCGCAAGATGCACAACGGCGCTTCCAACTCGTCGTTCGACGCTTCGTTGCCATTTTCGCCAAACCTCACCAGCCCCTTGTGCTCTTCCTCGACGACCTGCAGTGGCTCGACGTAGCCACATTGGAACTGATAGAGGATCTTCTAAACAGATCCGACTTGCGGAATCTGCTTCTCGTCGCCGCGTATCGACCCAACGATGTCGACGCCAAACATCTGCTGGCACAATGGCTCCTGGAAATTCGCGCGTCCCGTAAACGCGTTCGAGAAGTCGACCTCGCCCCCCTCACTCGCGATGCGGTCTGGGAGTTCACCGCGGATGCACTTCGCTGCGAGCCTGCATACGCCATGCCGATGGCCGAGCTGGTATACGAGAAGACGGGAGGCAATCCGTTCTTTCTCACGCAGTTCCTGCAGGCGCTGGCCGAAGAAAAGCTACTGATCTTCGATCATGACAAAAGGCAATGGCACTGGGAACTCGAACGCATCAAGGACAAGAGCTACGCCGAAAACGTCGCAGATCTCATGGTCGGCAAGCTGAGCGGCTTGCGCGACAAGACACGTCAGGCCCTGCTCGAGCTCGCCTGTTTGGGCAGCAGCGCCGAGGTCGCAATGCTCTGCCTTGTGCACGGAGGATCGGAGCAGACGCTTCACGCGGATATGCGAGACGCGACGCGTCTCGAGCTGGTTCGACGCCTCAAGAACTCCTATGCGTTCGTGCACGATCGCGTGCAAGAGGCCGCTTATGCGCTTGAACCGGACCAGGACAGGCGAACGGCCTTGCACCTTCGGATCGGCATGGCCTTGGCGGCACAGCTCACGCCTGACGAGACCAACGAGCGCGTCTATATCGTTGCCAACCAACTCAACCGTGGCATCGCCGCTTTGGCAGGGGACGCCGAACGCAATCAGGTCATTGCCATCAATCTTGACGCGGGTCGGCGTGCGCGAAATGCAACGGCTTACCATGCGGCAACAACCTACCTTGAAACCGCCCGCGCGCTGCTCGGAGAGGAAGGACATCCGCGGTGCAGCCAGGACGCCTTCGCGATTGGCCTGCTGCACGCCGAATGCAAGTTTCTGCTTGGAGACTTGACCACATCCAAAGCGGAATTGGCGATCCTGTCACAGAGCCGATCGGACATTCAGGCAAGCGCTGCGGTCGCCAGACTTCAGGCGCAGTTGTACACCGCTGCGGGGCAGCTCGAGCCGGCGGTCGACGTCTGCCTTGCATTCTTGCACAAGGTCGGCATCGACTGGCTCCCTCATCCGGAGCGAAGCGAGGTGGATGAAGATCGGCGACGCCTGCGGAGTTTGGCCGAAAGGCTGTCCGACGGCGAGCTTCATGCTCTGCCGCCGATGACCGATCCAAATCATCGCGCAACGATGTGCGTCTTGGCCGATCTCCTCACACCTGCGTTTCTCACCGATCGCAACCTGTCCGACATCATGCTCGTAGAGGCCACTCGGCTGACGATCGAGCACGGGATCAGCCCCGAAGCGTGCTATCCGCTGACCGCGATATTCGGCGTGCTCGCGAGTAGCTCAACCGATGCCGAATTGGGATTCCGCCTGTCGCAATTTGGCGCAGCCCTTGCCGACAGGCACCCGCAATTGGGATTGAGCGGCCGTGCGCTCTTGGTATTCGGCCTCCACGTAACCCCGTGGATTCGCCCGATCCGGTCGGGAAGGCCATTCATTCAGCGGGCTCTCGCAATCTGTTTGACGACTGGAGAGCTGGCCTTCGCGGCGTACTCACATCGCGGACTGATATCGGTGGATCTCTTCTGCGGCGATTCGCTCATGGAAATCTGCTCGAGCGCCGAGCGGGCCTTGTCATTCGCAGAGGGGTTGGGTGTCCGACTGGCAGCGGAGGGTCTGGTCAGGCAAAGAGACCTGGCGCGGAGCCTTGCGGGGCGCGATGGCAATCATCGCTTCGAGAGCCCGGCGGCGCTTCAGCCTCCGGATGCGAGCGAGCCACTAAGCGCCTTCTTCCACTACGCGACGCAAATTCAGATCGAGGTCCTTGCAGGACGTGACGATGTCGCGATTGACCTCGCCACACGCGCCGAAGAGCTCTCCTGGTGCGCCCGCGCCTATTCGGACTTTGCCGAATACCGGTTCTACACGGCGCTCGCTCATGCCGGGGCTTGTCACGCATCACGACCCGAAGATCGCGAGCGACGCCTCAGCGATCTCCGCGAGCACCACCGCAAGCTCACAGTCTGGTCCAACCGCTGCCCAGCGAACTTCGCCGCCCGGCAGAAGCTCGTCACGGCGGAACTTGCGCGTGTCGAGGGTCGCGAACTCGAGGCGGAACAGCTGTACGAAGAATCGATTCGATTGGCGCAAGAATCCGGATTTGTGCAGATTGAGGCGATCGCCGCCGAGCACGCAGCACGGTTCTACGAGGTGCGCGGCATTCGAACGGTCGTTCTGTCCTACCTGATGAGAGCGCGCGATTGCTACGCGCGCTGGGGCGCCGAGGCGAAGGTGCAGCAGCTCGAGGAACTCTATCCGGGCCTGCGGGAGCGAGGATCCGCGCTCAACGCCGCAGGCACGATCGGAGCACCCGTCGAGCAGTTGGACCTCGCGACGGTTCTCAGGGTGTCGGAGGCCGTTTCAGGCGAGATCGTGCTGGAGAGGCTCACGGAAACCCTGCTTCGTTCAGCGATCGAGCACGCGGGTGCGGAACGCGGCGTACTGATTTTGCCGAGAGGTTCCGAGCTGAGAATTCGGGCGGAGGCGGTCACTGGTGGCGGTTCTGTCGCCCTCGATCTTGCCGATTCACCGATCTCCGCCGCCGAAGTGCCGATGTCGATCGTACTCTACACGGCTCGCACGCGAGAAAGCATCGTGCTCGACGATGCCTCGACGAGCGACGCATTCGGCGACGACGAATACATCAAGAATAAGTGTGTCCGATCAGCCTTATGCGTACCACTCATCAAGCAAGGCAGGGCGGTAGCATTTCTGTATCTCGAGAACAATCTCGCCTCGCGCGCATTCACCCCTGCCCGGATCGCGATCCTGAAGTTTCTCGCGTCCGAAGCTGCGACCTCGCTCGACAATGCCCGCCTGTATCGGGAGCTTCAGGAGCGAGAGTCGAGAATCCGCCGGCTCGTCGAATCCAACATCATCGGGATATTCATCTTCGATCACATCCCCGACATTCTCGATGCCAACGAGGCCTTCCTGAAGACCTTGGGATATGATCGCGACGATCTCGCCGCAGGCCGGCTGCACTGGGCAGATCTGACACCGCCCGAATGGCAGGAGCGTACCGATCGCGCCCGCGCCGAATTGAAGGCGACGCGGGTCGTCAAGCCGTTTGAGAAGGCATTCTTCCACAAGGACGGCAGCCGGGTGCCGGTGCTGACAGGCGGAGCCTTGTTCGATGACGAGCAAGAGCAAGGCGTCGCCTTCGTGCTGGATCTCAGCGAACGCAAGCGCGCGGAAACCGAGGCACGCGAAAACGAGCAACGTTATCGCGAGGCTCAGATGGAGCTGGCCCATGCCAATCGCGTTGCGGTGATGGGACAACTGACGGCGTCGATCGCCCACGAGGTCAATCAGCCGAACACTGCCGTCATCGCCAGCGCGCAGGCAGCATTGAGCTGGCTCGATCATCAACCGCCGGCGCTGGAGCAGACGCGCAGGGCGCTGACACGCGCCATCGAGAACGGCATCCGCTCAAGCGAGGTCATTGGGCGCATCCGCGATTTGATAAAGAAGTCACCGCCCAAACGGGATTCCCTGGCGATCAACAACGTGATCGGTCACGTCATTGAGCTCACGCAAACCGAAGCAGCGCGGAACGGCGTCTCGATCCGGACGGCATTCGCCGATCGTCTGCCCAAGGTCATCGGCGATCGCGTGGAGCTGCAGCAGGTGACGCTCAACCTTATCCTGAACGCCATCGAGGCGTTGAGTGGAACCATGGAGGGCAAGCGCGAACTGCTGATCCGGACCGCGCGAGCAGATGGGGAGAGCATACTGGTGTCGATCGCGGATTCGGGGCCGGGCCTGTCTGCGGAGGGCCTCGCGCGGCTGTTCGAACCGTTCTACACGACCAAGTCGGGAGGCCTGGGTGTCGGACTGTCGATATGCCGTTCGATCATCGTTGCGCACGGCGGCAGACTGTGGGTGACCGCAAACGAACCGCGGGGGGCGGTCTTCCAGTTCACCGTCCCGATCGATGACGGATTTCAGTTGGCTGAACCGTCTCGGCTGGCGACATCACGGCGCAGAAATGGCGGGATGACCTGTAACCCAAACCGGGCTGCGGACGAAATATAGCCATCGGATCGTGTCGGCGAAACCAATGGGCGGGAACAGGTCGGGCATCCGCTGACGATGCGCTAAGGGGAGAGATCAGTTGGGACTGTCCTGGCAACAAGGCCCGCTTTCAACGGGAGCAATCGGCCGCTTTCTCGTCCCCGAGTCGCTGCCCAAGCGACTATTGTACGTCGAACCGTTACGCCGCCGCATGCGCGTGCACTTCGGGGGACACTGGATTGCCGACAGCGAGAAGGTCCTCCTGCTGTTCGAACCGGGCCGTTATCCTGTGGCCTATTTCCCGGAGGCCGATGTTTCCCCACATGTGCTGGAACGCACCGAGCACATCACTCAACACGCCGACCTCGGGCCGACGTCCTGGTACAGCATTCGAGCCGACGAGCAACATATCGCGGCGCGAGGAGCCTGGCAGCATACCGACCTGCCCGCCCATGCGAGCGATTTGCACGGTCTGATCGCGTTCGCTTGGCGAGCCATGGATGCATTCTACGAGGAGGACGAACGCATCGTGGGTCACGCCGCCGATCCCTATCACCGCATCGACATCCGCCAGACCTCTCGTCACCTCGTGGTCAACCATCAGGGTCGGGTCATCGCCGATACGAAGCGGCCGCTGGTGCTTTACGAATCCGGCTTTGCACCCCGCTGGTACGTTCCACGTGCCGATATCGACGAGTCTGCCCTCACTCCGGTGAAGCTTCAGACCTTCTGTCCGTACAAGGGTCTCTGCAGCTATTACTCCATTGGAGATGCACGCCAGGCGGCTTGGTCCTACCCCGACGCCTATGACGAAGTCCGCCGCATCTCCAGTTTTGTGTCCTTCGAACCGGACATCGTAACCGTCCATCTCGATGGCACGCAGATGCGTCTCGAGCCCGGCCAGTCGGTGGTTCCACACGGCCCCGATCGCAATCTTGACGTCGCCGAGGTGGCCCCCGAGGCCGGTAGCTAGCCGGCGGAATCTGCGCCCCGCCGGTAAAAGCTCCGGCCCGTCGAAACGGAGCGGCATATGGCGCGTCTCCTATCGGTGAATGTCGGACTTCCGCGTGACCTCACGTGGAACAATCGAACAATACGTACCGGGATCTGGAAAATCCCGTGCGCGGCCGCGGTCGGGTTGGCCGATTGAATCTGGACGGAGACGGTCAGGCCGACCGAGGTCACTCAACCCCGCGTGACCTGCTATCGCGTCGGCATCCGGACCAACGAGCCGAAGATGCCGGCGCTGCTGACGTCCAGCGGGCGGGCGGGGTTTTACTTCCGCGTTCTGAACGAAGGCGAGATCGGCGCCGGGGCAATAGCTGGGTGCTGCAGGAACGAGGCTACCGCAAGGCTTGAAGCGTATGGCGGCGTCCAGACATCGTCATGCCCGGCGGCGCGACCGCATTGCGCAAGAGGCCGCGGCGTCCGCATCGTCACTCGCAAGACCGTATCAACACCGGTCACGGCAGACCGGTCTCCTCCATCGACGCCTTTGAGACGAACGAGCATATCTCCGAGATTGCCCAGCATTCAGCCTTTCACGTCCGCGACTATTGTGGCCCGCAACGGAGCTGCTCATCCCGAGCCTCCATCAAGGGAGGGCCACCATGTCCCATCGCTCGAACCAGACACGCTCGATCCGTTCCGCTGTCGCGGGGTTTCTCATGATCGGCCTGCTGTCGCCCGCACATGCCACCGACCGAAGCACCTCTCTCGACGGCCTCCCCGACCTGCCGTCGCGGGTCGCGGAGCGTCTCGCCTCGGCCGAGCCGACGTCGCACCTGCCTTGGCTCGCTCCGGTCGGCCACCATCAACCGAGCCGGGCCGACGCGCCTCAATCGGATGCTCTGTCGGCCTTGGAGCGTGAGCAGCAGCAGCGCGATCGGATGCTGGATCGCAAGCTCATCATCTGCCGTGGATGCTGAGGTGGACCGGCCACCAAATGTTCGCCGGCCCAGGCATTCTCAACCCGATATCGCCTCTGCGTTCGCGAGCTCCAGCCCGTCAATCGTCACTGGAGCCTGCGCCGCCTTTCGCCATTGCGCGGGGGTGATGCCCATGTGGCTCTTGAAGGCCCGCTGGAACGCCGCCTCCGACTGATAGCCGACCGCTTCCGCGACCGCTCCGGTCGAGATCGACCCTTTTCTCAATTCATTCGTTGCCAGCGTCATGCGGATGTCGGTTAGCAGGTCGCTCGGCGAACGTCCGACCTTCTCCTGAAACTGACGGGCAAGTGTCGCACGCGACATGTTGGCGAGCTGCGCAAGCTCGGGCAGCGTCCATGCACGCGCAGGCTCGTTGAACATGGCCGCGACCACCGGCGCGAGGCGCGGGTGACCCGCGAGCGCGAGCAGCCCGCGCGGCGCGTCCCCGGTCTCGCTGGCGAGGCGAAGCACGAGCGCGAACATCGCCGTCGACAGCGCGTTCAGCATCGCGTGGCCACCGAGATGATCATCTGCCGTCTCGCCGCGCATCAGGGCAACGAGGCCCGCGAGCTGCGCGGCACTGTCCCGTTCGCCTGCCTGCGCGCCAGCGCGTACGATCAGGACCGGCGGCAGATAATTGCGCAACAGGCGGTCGTGCGGCGGCGCGATCGAAAAATGTCCGCACAACAAATCGAGCCGGGCGTCCGAGCCGGGATTTTCGCTGATCGTGAAGTTGAGTGACGCGCGGTTGTGAGCCTTCAGCGGCGCAGCGCCGCCGCCGTCGTGCATGACATGTCGTGGATTGCTCGGCAGCAGGAGAATGTCCCCGGTCTCCAGCCGCAGCGGCTTGCCGCCGGCCGGGTCTTCCAGGACGGCCGAGCCACCGACGACCGCGTGATAGGGAATCTCATTCGCCTCGCCCGGACCCTGCTCGATCCGCCAGGGCGCGCCATAGGAGCAGCGCAGGTCCAGACGACCGCGCACCGGCATCATCTCGAACAGGCGGCTCAGCCAATCCATCATCCCTCCTCCAAGTTGAGACGAACGAGCATATTTAAGAGTCTTTATAGCATTCAATATCTCATATCCGGACCATAGTGTCACCCCGCAATCGTTCGCCACCCGAACCAAGGAGTGCCACCATGTCCCGTCTTCCCGTCCGGAACCTCGAAGCTGATGCCGGCTCGTCCGGCCAGGTCTACGCCCAGATCAAGAAGGCCATCGGCAGTGTGCCGAACACCTTTGCGGCGCTCGCCGCCCATGGCCCGGCCGCGCTCAAAGCCATCCTCGCTGCAGACACCGTGCTCGCCTCCGGAGGCCTGACCAAGTCCGACAGGGAGATCATCAAGCTGGTGATCAGCGAGGCCGCCCGCTGTGACTATTGTGTCGCCGCCCACAGCCATCTTGGAAAGCTCGTCGGCCTGACACCGGAGGTGCTGAAGCAGATCCGCGACGGCCGGCCGACTGGCGATGCCCAGCGTGATGCGCTGGTCGCTTTCGTCGACAAGCTCGCGCGCACCAGCGGCACGGTCAGCGACAAGGATTACGCCGCGATCAAGGCTGCCGGGTACAGCGACGCACAGCTCGTCGACATCAGCCTCGCCTTCGCGACCACCGTGTTCACCAACGTCTTCAACCGCATCAACGACACCGAGATCGACTTCCCCGCCGTCGCGTGAAGCCACTGAGCGAGGTTTCAGATCTCAACCATGAAAGGATCACGACCATGACTACGCTTGCCGCAACTGCCGAAAACCCGATTGTCCGTGCGCTGAACGGCTCCGGCCTGCTCGCGGAAGACCTCGACTACCACGTCGTCCGCGCCTCGATGGTGATCATGTTCTTTTTCTTCGGCTATCAGAAGTGGTTTCCATATGAGTTCGAGCGGCTAGTCCCCTTCATCGGCAACGGGCCATTGATCTGGTGGCTCTATCCCGTGTTCGGGCACGCCGGCGCCAGCTATTTCCTCGGCGTCTCGGAATGGTCCTTCGGCGCACTGTTGCTCGCGGGCTTCTGGAGCCACCGACTCGGCGTGCTCGGAGCACTCGGCTCGACCGGCACCTTCATTGCGACCGTTACGATCATTCCCTTCATGCCGGAGGGTTGGGACGCCGCCGCGGGAGGCTTCCCGGCGATGACGGGTAACGTCCCCTTCCTGATGAAGGATGTCGTCCTGCTCGCGGTCTCCTTCTACCTGCTGCGGCAGGATCTGGTTCGCCTGATCCGGCATTAGGTGGCACTCTGCCGAGCGGCGACGCGTCGCCGGCGAGCTCTCGAGTTCGCCGGCGATTGCGCGTTCGCGCGGTCGACAAGCGCGGCTGTGCCGCCATGCCGGGCGCGGCAAACGATCAACAGCGACGGCAAATAACCAGCTTTCGATCAAGCTCCTGATCCTGCAATTTCAGCATCTCGTCCAGATCGGTAACCCGCCTATGAACCGCCATAGCACTTGCGGAATTGGGGTCGAACGACTGCCCATGCGGCTGAACGTGCACCTCCGGCAACGGCTTGACAGGATCCGAATACGCAGGTTGCCCGCCTTGCTTGGACGGATCGTCGTAGCTCGGCACGGCGTCCACATGATCCGAAGAACCTTGCATCATGCCCGAGGTACCTTGGTTGTGCCGCCGCGTAGACGCAATGGTCGGGCTCAGGATCAACATCACACTGAAGGCTGCAATCGCGGTCTGCCAGCACTTTGGCTTTCTAGTCATTCCCTACCTCTTCTCCCATTGCGGTCCATGCGCGCGCAACGCTTTGTCAATCGCAGTTAGTTCGCAGCCGCGCGGGCGGCCTGTACGATCACGTCGGCAACGATGTCCGGGTTGGAGACGGTGACGGCATGCGATGCATTCACCTCAACGACGTGCGATTTTGCACGATCGGCTTCGAACTTCTGTTCGGCCAGAGGAATGGCGAGATCCTGCAGGGTCCTGATTTGCCAACTCGGCTTGCTTGTCCATGCAGCGGATGTCAGCCTCTCGGTCAGGGCTGCCAGGTTCATAGGACGTTGAGTGGCGAGCATCATTGCAGCCTCGCCAGCTGGCACATCGGCAGCGACGTTGCTGTGGAACTTGTCGGCCTGATAAAGGAGATACGTGCCGCTGGTTCCGTCAGGGAGAGAGTAGGCAACCGCCTCGACGGACGTGGGGAATGTGCTGCCGGGAAACCGCTCGAGCAGATTGCTCGCAGCCTCCCCTGCCGCGGGCATCACTGCGGCTGCGTAGACGAGGCCTTTGACCTTTGGGTCCGTGCCGGCCTCGGTGATGACGGCGCCGCCGTAGGAATGGGCCGCCAGGATCACGGGGCCCTGGATCCTGTCCATCACGCTGCGCAGGTAGGCGGCGTCGACGGCCACGCCCAGCAACGGATTGGCAAAAGCGACGACTGGGTAACCGGCGCGCTGGAGCCGCTCGATCACCTTAGTCCAGATCGATGCGTCTTCGAAGGCTCCGTGCACAAGCACGATCGTGGGCGTGAGCGTTTCGGGATTCATCGTGAGTCCTTCTCATGAGAGTTACGCAGGAGGTAGGTTTGCTGACGTGTGCAAAGCCGTGCTGCCCAACGCCATCATCTGCCTCGTGAGCCGCAAGGGCCGGCCGCCATGGATTGTCCAGGATCGGAATGTCGGAAAAGAACGGCGCAATGCGAGATACCGCTAACTCCTCAGATGGTGCTGCCGGTACCACTTGTTGATCTCGCCGCTGGTCGTCACCCACACGTCCTTGTGGCTCGAGATGTAGGCGAGGGCCGCCGCCAGGTACTTCGTCCGAAACGCCTGCCCCGTGATAAAGGGATGCAAGGCAATGGGAAGAACCCTCGGGAGCCGCTCCCCCTCCTCGTAAAGGACGTCAAACTGGTCTCGTATGATCCGGCCGAAGTCTTCCGCGGACGCACCGAACGTCAGAACCGACGGAAGGTCGTTGCATTCGACGGAGTACGGCATTCCCAGAAGAGACCCCTTCTTCACTTTCATCTGAAAGGGCAGATCATCACACGTATAGTCGCACAGATACTCGATACCCCGCACAGCGAGCAGATCCGGCGTGGCGTGCGTCTCCGTCAAGAACGGGCTGAGCCAGCCCTTTGGCTTTTCGCCAGTGGCCGCCGCGATGACCGTGAGCGTGTCCTCGATCAGCGCAGCTTCCTCCTCCAACGAAAGGCCGTTGGCGATTTCGGAGTTATTTCGTCCGTGCCCCATGAAATCCCATTTGCGTTTCGCGCCTTCCTCAACGACCCGGGGATACTCGCGACAAACATCCGAGTTGAGACACACGCTTGCCGGCAAGCCATACTTGTCCAACGTCTCCATCAACCGCCAAATGCCCACGCGCTGCCCATAATCTCGCCAGCCGTAGTTGAGTGAGTCCGGCATGAATTGCGCGGTGTGCGGCACGATCGCCGGGCCAGGCCGGTCCTCCGGAAAATGCTCCAAATTGATGTAGATCGCGACCGCTATGCGTTCCTTTTTCGGAAAGGACACAAGCGGACGATCGACAATCGGCGTGAAGTCGTAACGTTTGGTCTGGGTCTGCATCAGTCGGTCATTCCTCGGTAAACTAGCTCGGCCATCAGTCTCGCGACGATGCCCGCAACCAGCTGGGCTGGACGTTGCTATCCGCCGTGCGTCGGTGAGGCGCCGGGGCTGCTTGCCTTGCCGGTTCAGCCGTGTTGCTGCGTGGCGTTCTGACGTGCGACGGAACCGGCGATGGCCTCGTGTATCATTCCGATGACCGGCCCCGGGGCCGTGATCGGCGATGCATGATCGACCTTCTCCGAGCGAACCTGCGCACCCATCCGACGCGCCAGGAACAGCTGGGTCGCCGGATTGATCATGCGATCCTCCTCGGCGACGAGGTACCATGACGGCTTCGCTTTCCATGCCGGTTTCGGAGCCTTTTCCTGGATGGCCGCGACGGCAATGGGACGCTGGATCGCCGCGAAGAGTGCGGCCTGTTCGGGCCGGGCATGCTGACACCAGGCAGCGCTGAACCGGTCGTCCGGCATCCAGAGGAGACCGTGACTGTCGGGGGTGAGTTTCGGCGCTTCCGGCGACGGCTTGTCGCGATAGAATACGTCGGCGACTGTTTCACCTTCGTCGGGGGAGAGAGCCGAAATGAATACCAGCGATCGAACCCTCTCGTTGGTGCATGCACCTATCACGGCGCCGGCATAGGCATGCGCGACGAGCACGAGCGGGCCATTGGTCCGCTCCAATGCCCGCTCGAGCGCCGTAACATCATCCGATAGCGACGAGAGCGGAATCGGTGCCGCCAACGTCTTCAGCCCTCCGGACTGCAGCGATGTGATGACGCGGCCCCAGCTCGAACCGTCGGCCCAGGCGCCGTGGACAAGAACGATGGTGACGTTCGCGGCCGCGGTTTCCGATCTTCCGGTGCCGGCCCGAACGACTTTCCTGCTCGCATGAGGATTGGCATCCGCCGGCGCAATTATGCCGAGCTCCGCTGCAGCGACTGTCATTGCCGCTACACCGAGGACGTACCGGCGATCATGGTTGATTTCCTCAGACATATCTCTTCCCTTGCTCTACCGGACAGCGCAATCGCGCTCCCGTCGACCCGGACCTTTCGCTATTCGGCGATCCAGCCGCTCTGGTTACAGGTGGCGGATCATTCCGACGGTCAATTCCCGGCCGCTCCCCTGCCGCGGCCTCATCGCGCCGGCCGGACGGCGTTTTGAGCATGAACGCGTCAGAGGCGCTAATCCTGCGAAAACGCGATTCCTCGGAGCTGCTAGCATGTGTCGCCGCGCCGTCATCGAAGGGGCATTTGGCAAGTACGCTGCGCCAGCCTTGAAGGACATCAGAGATGATCGAAGAGACAAAGATCGAGCGCCGGACCTTCGTCCAGGCGATGACCGCCGCATCCAGCGCCGCGCTGTCACTGGCGCTTCTGCCGCAGCGCGCTGCCGGTCAATTCCTCGACAAGACCACCTCGACCGCTTCCGATCACTTCGAGACAGCGGAGATCAAGACCGACGACAACACCATCTTCGTCAGGCGCTACGGGAGCGGATCCCCGCTGCTCATGGTCCATGGATTTCCTCGAACCAGCCTGATGTGGCGTCACGTGGCGCCGCATCTCGCTAGCAAGCACACGGTGATCTGCGTCGATCTTCGTGGCTATGGTCGCAGCGGTATTCCCGCTTCCGCGGAGGATCATTACCCCTATACGAAGCGCGAGATGGCGAAGGAGCTCGTCGCCGTGATGGACAAGCTCGGCTTTTCCAAATTCGACCTAGTCGGACACGATCGCGGCGGTCGCGTTTCCTATCGCCTCGCGCTCGATCATCCGGAGAAGGTGCAACGCCTCGCGGTATTTGACGTCTTGCCGATCTCGGAAGCATGGGGCCACGCCGATGCAAAGTTCGCCATGACCTACTGGCCTTGGAGTCTGCTCTCGCAGAAGGCCCCGCTTCCCGAGAAATACCTGAGCGGCGCGCCTGACGCGGTCTTCGAAAATCCATTCGGCCAAGGCTCGTTCGGCTCCGAAGTCAGGGCGGAATACACCGAAACGTATCGTGATCCGGCCCGGGTGCATGCCATCTGCGAAGAGTATCGCGCAGCAGCAACGCTGGATATCGAGCATGACAAGGCGGATCAGAAGGAAGGACGGCGCATCAAGTGCCCGATGCTGCATTTGTGGGCTTCCGGCGGCCCCCTCGATACATTCTACGGGCCGGATGGGGGCGCCTTGGGAATCTGGAGGAAGTGGGCCGACGACGTGCATGGCCAGGCGGTCAAGGGAGGTCACTTCTTCCCCGAGGAAAACCCCACCGACACGGCGGAGCTCCTGACCAGGTTCCTGTCGGCTTAGCGCACGCAATCCCTATTGACGGCCCGTTTCTCGTCCAGGTCGCCGCCGAGCACCGAGGGATCGCGAACGCATTTATCTGGCCTGCAATTTCTTCGGAGCGCTGGTCGACCCGACCATTCTAGGACGATTGTTCGATCCCTTTGGATGGACCGCATGCGTCGTCGGCGTAGCGTCAGTCCTGGCCGCGGCCGCTGCTTATCTCGATGCTGACAAGAATAAGTACGCTTGACTATCGCCAATCAAGATCTCCGTCTTTCGCAAATGTGCCCCAGATTCCGCTGTCCCACCCTCTACTGATGCGCGCTCGCTGGCAGGACAAGAGAACTTGCGCCACGGAGCCAGCTCAATTCGCGGCAGCAGCGCCGACCGCTAGCATCAGGTGTCTAAAATCGCGGAAGATCGTAGTTTGACGCAGAAAAATTGGAGGATTGGTAGCGGGGAAGGGACTCGAACTCCCGAGGCTGTCCGTTGGGCGAATTGCAGGACGGCGCCAATTGCGCACAAGTGCATCATTTCAACTGGGTGTCCGATTTGTTCGCCGTAACACGCTATTCTACGATGAGGGCGTAATAACAGACCTGCCCTGGTGGCTTCCGCGATATATGGCCGGGATGAAGCCACCGAGATAAGCCAATATGGTCGATGTAATGCACGACGCCGTTTAGTTCGATTCTGGACCGAGCATAAGAAGCTCCATTTCCAATCGCGTCCAAAGAATTTGGCGGGAATAGAGTTGCTTACACAACGAACTCAGCAACCTTAAGTGCTGGCTGGGGCGGGAGGGATCGAACCTCCGAATGGCGGAATCAAAATCCGATTGATTATTCAACGATTCCAAATCACGTTTGGAAAAAACGGTCGAAAGGACCTGTAACAAATCCAATAGCTTAGATGCCGTTTCCAAATGAAAACACGCCCGCTGAGCTACGGCTTGAACGGTCGATGTGAGCGGCACGAGCCTCCCAGTCTAGAGCCCAAGCAGGTTCAAATCCTGGCGCAGCCACCGGCACCGCCGTCCGGTTCGGGTCGCGATCTGACTGAGGGCCCTCCCCGCGTCCCGAACGCAGTGAGTTGAGGGCCTCGCTTTCCGGGGATCTCGGGCTCGGTCCTCCCTGGAGCATTCCATCGGGCCGCACGGCCACTTCGGAGTAAGGCGAGCGGCAACCCGCGCAGCTCGCGGGGTTGCTGATGGAGGCCATCACCGCGCGAGACAGCAATCGCATTGAAACGACCCAAGCATATCGTTCCTCAGCTCCCATGCAGGACCAGGGCCAATCCGATGCTCGCCCGGCTGCTGCGGCAGATTGAGTGCCCGATTCATGGCGTGCGCATTGTCGGTCTGCCCGGACAGCGCTTTCGTGGCCAACTGTCTGAAGAAGTGAAGCCGGTCCGCGATGCCGGAGGACAAATCGACATTCAGGGAACGATGCAGGCGGTCGCATCGGTCATCGAGGGCTGGATCCGCGAATATCCCGATCAGTGGCTGTGGCTACACCGTCGCTGGAGGTAGCACTTGACTGACTGCGGTAGCCCTTAGTGGAGGTACATCCTCCAACTCGGCAATGCGGCGGTCAATCTCGCCGATCACGCGTTCCGAAAACGGCCCGAGGTGCATGTACAACGCCATCAGCATCACGATGTAACGCAGCGCGCCCGGATTGGTCTTGGCGACTTCGACAAAGGTCTTCCAGAACGGCTCGCGAACTTTCGGCAGAGCCCGCATGATCTTGTGTAGGCTGTCGATGCCGCCAAGCCTCTTGCGCACATCGCCATCCGGCAGATCGCGGCGCCGGTCGGATCGGTCGAGCATGGCTGCGAGACGGGACAGCCGTCCCGCATATGCCGCCGGACTGTAGACGTGCCCGAGCACTGCTTTGTAATCGGAAAGGATGTCACGAAGTGGACGCTTGGTATCGAAATTGCACCCGAGCGTGCACTGATCGCCCGCCTGCTCGACGTTCATAAGGTCATGGCCCTGGTGCAAGCGGCCTTCCATGGCCAACCGCCGTGTGAGCTGCGTGCCGGGCAGCGCATAAAGAAGCCCAACGATGGAGACTGGAATGCTCGCCTCCTCGATGAGGTCGGCCATCGCCTGTCCTATCGAGGCCTTTTCATTGTCGAACCCGACGATGAAACCAGCGGTGACGAACATGCCGTAGCCGTAAATCTTGTGAATGCACTCGGCGATGTTGCGCCTGGTGTTCTGCTTCTTCTTCATCTGCACCAGCGTCTCGGGATCCGGGCTCTCGATGCCGACGAAGATCGCGAAGAAGTTCGCATCCTTCATTGCCTGCAACAGCTCGCTGTCGTCCGCGATGTTGATCGAGGCTTCGGTTGAGAACTCGAATGGATAGTCGTGGTCTTCCAGCCAGGCTTTGAGCCGCGGCATCAAGGTGCGGAGGTTCTTCTTGTTGCCGATGAAATTATCGTCGACGAAATCGACATGCCCGCGATAACCGTGATCGTAGAGCGCCTGCAACTCTGCGAGAATCTGATCGTTGGTCTTGGTACGCGGCACGCGACCATACAGCTCGATAATATCGCAGAACTCGCAGGTGAACGGGCAGCCACGCGAATACTGCAAGCCGATGTATAGATAGTGATCGAAGTTGAGAAGATCGTAGCGAGGCATCGGACTCAGCGTGACATCTATCTTGAATTTCTCGGCGATGAACACGCCCTTGCGTTCGCCGCGTTCCCAGGCGGCGATGAACTGCTCGATGACATGCTCGGCCTCGCCGATCACCTGAAAATCCGCGTCCGCGTAAAGATGCGGGCTGGAGGAGACGTCCGGCCCACCGACACATACTGGCTTGCCGCGCAGGTGGGCGAGATCGATCAGGTAGATGGCGTCCGGCTGCTGGTTGAGCATACCGCCGATCATCACAAGATCGGCCCAATCGAGGTCCGCATCTGTCAACGCTTCAGTATTGCGGTTGACGAGTCGGATGTCCCAATGCTTCGGCAACATAGCGGCGACGGTGATCAGGCCGAGTGGCGCCGTGGGATACTTCGCGCCGACGAGTTCGCAGGCCTCCGCATAGTTCCAAAACGAATTCGGAACGAACTTCGGATAGATCATCAGGACGCGGCATGCGATTGTCATGCTGTTCCAGCCCGGGCGTTGATGGCACAATGCCCCGCTGTTTATCGGGGCTCAAGGCTTCGCTCGTCGATAAGGCGTTTGAGTACTAGTTGTGGAGGTGGGCACTACGGTTCAGTTCGCGCACCTCGGCGGTAGTGCATTGCGAATCAATCAGGCCGGACGCGAACATCGCGGACCGTAAGGCCGGCATCAGTATCCGCAGATACGCGTTCTATTTGGATTTTTTTGGGGCACGCTTTTTCGGTCCAGTTCCGGCATCGTCCCCACGGCAGGGCCAAGCATCCCTGAATGCTTCAATAGCGACGGTGATCCCCGGTTCATTCACTCGATCCGGATTGCTATCAAGATACTGCAGAAAAACCTTCGCACTTTGCAAAGGGCTGCCTTGCGCGGGGGGGCATGCACGGACGTCAGCGGGCAGATTTGGTGAAAAGAGCATCGCGGTTTCGATCATCCCCTCACATACGCCTGCGGACCGAGCTTCGTCCTGATTGCGAGGCGAATTCTTGACAAGCAGCTCGCAAGACTTTTGCGCGTCGGTTCCCTTATCGACAACCGTGGCATTGGCCTTCCCGATGATCGCTAGGATAAGGCCGGCAACAATCATATGGACCCGCATCCACGTCCCCCGAATACCGGCGCGATAGCTTGCAGGCATTGAGTATGCCGCAATAGAGTGGCCGCCCGCGCCGTTCCGGCGGCTCAGACGGCTTAGCTCAAAAAAAGCGCCTGATCCATCGCGCTCGAATACGAGCGACGTGAACTCAGCTCTTCCATTTCCACAAAGCTGAAAGAGCGCTTGTCGACTTGATAACGCGCAGCTTTCCGCGCCGTGACCGCCGCAAAGGCCGGCTACACCGCGATCATGATCGCGGATCGACATAGGCGGCGACAAGCGTGCTGATGGTAGAGATCTCGATTCAGCGCGATGTTCGCGACGCGCACTGGTCGATTGATGTTGATGCTCTGCCTCGACGCAGAACCATCGCCTAAGCAGTAGTCTTCGTCTGCGACGACAAGTTCTGCGAACCCTCCTCGACTACGCCAAGGAAGACTTCGACCTCGGAACGGTTTCCAACGAGAGCTTAGCAATGTCAAAGCGGAGGTGGACCTGCCTCGCAGCGCAGCGCGACGGGCGTTCCCATGATCTCCTCGGCCTATTCATCAACCAAGCGAGGCAGCCCAAGAATGTCGGTCGTACCGAACCGCATCCTCAAAGAACAAGCTCGCTTGAATGTCTTGAAGACCTCACACCCATCCTGGCGCGCGGAAAACTGGATGAACTCAATCCGAGGATTCTAGCCTCGACCGGGTTCAAGCTGCACCGTCTTTCGCCCCCCGTTCAGCTCTCTGAGTTTGTTGACGTATTCCTCAGGCTTTAGCAGATGAAACGGAGCGTTGAGGCCCATGAACGTCGCTATGCGGCCGATAAAGGCGGTGCAGTTTGCCGTCGCTGCATTCCAGAGCGGCGAAGTCTCCTGCTGGCGCTTGATATAAGCAAAGACCTTCTTGGCGTCCGCCTCAGACAAATAGACGCGATAGCTGGCCGTTAGATATTGCTCGTCAAGATCACCGTAGGTCGCACCCGTCTCAGAAGGGACAAACACGATGTGTCCCAGGATATAGGGCACCTCGTCGCCGGCCGGAGCCAGACCAGCGACCTCGACCTGCTTTTCGCCTGTCTTTCCGTACCAGACGAAGGCATGACCGTACGTTGCCGCCGTGCGGGCACGAAAATCAACGTAATAGGGACCCGTGGCAGCAGCTCTTCGAGCTGGCTTTACATCGGATATCGCCGGCGTAGCAGCAGCCATGGTCGCTGCATGCTTCGTCGCCGAACTGGGGAGAGCGTCCCGTTGCTGCTGGTCGGTACGCGCCACGAGTGGTTGCGCGCTACTGATCCCGGCCCCCAAGCCCACAAAGGCCGCGAGCATGGCGGCCTTTGCAAGAAGCGCTAGACCCGGATGTTTCCGAATCACTCCTGCCATCTTCGAATCCCCTTGGATCCAAGATCCGATGCCATAGGTAGTCTACTACCCCAAATGAACGCCGCTGGCGTCCGAATGGATAGTCAGATCAACCCTTGGTCACCAACGGAGCCGGGGCAGCGACCGGGTATTTGCCCACGGGGCTCTTACCCACGGGATACTTGCCGATCGGAGCTTTGCCAACCGGCGCCGCGGCGGCAACCGGCTGAGGCCGTGGCAGGTCCGCAGCAGCTGCGGTTCCCACGAAGGCCAACGAAGCGATTCCAAGTACAACGAATTTCAGCATCGGTTCTCACCATTTGTTCGGAAGCGAGTGGAATTCACCTGACACGCATAGAAATAACCTGACACTCGCCACAGCACTAACGAATAGACCGGGGAACGCGCGGTTCCGACAGCTTTTTCTACCGTATGTTGCGGAAATGGCACGCAAATTGAGGTGTGTCCGGTTCCAATTCACTCTCGTGGGCACAACAGACCCGCCGGAACCTACCTCAGAGTATCCACGGGAAGACCCGACCGGTCCGCGCCATATACTCGCGATAGCTGTCGCCAAACGTCTGCAACATCATTCGCTCTTCCCTTGCGACGCGGCCAAAGAACAAGATCCCGAAGCCGGCAATGCCTGCAAAACCGGCGATCCAATTCGGCAGCAGCAATGCCTGGGCGATAGCCCACAGCCAAAATGCCGAATACATCGGGTGTCGAACTCTCCGGTAAATCCCTTCCGTCACAAGTTCGTGGTTCTCCCGCACGTCGAGACTTATCGACCAATTCCGGCCGAGTGCACGATGTGTCAGGTGAAACACGCCTAAAGCCGCGATCGCAACGAAAGACCCCAGCCAAGCCAACCAGGGATAAAAGCTGTGATCTGCGAAACGAGGCATTCCTGTCGCTACGTAGACAAGCGGCACAAGTCCAAGTCCCGAAAGAGATATGAGCAGGAGCGCAGTTTCCAGGGGGCCGCGAGCGCTCCACACAACCCTCGCACGGCGGGAACGCCGCGCGTACTTATAGCGGATGAGGTACCAGCCGATCGCCAACGCAACGAAGATGACTTTTGAAATGGTGGGCGTCATTTAAATCAGGCTGCCGCGCCCGGACTCCCCAGCAGTTCGCTTTCCGACGCCGGCGCGCCCGCAACAAGGCCTCCGTCGTCAGCGATCATCGACACAGCGCCATCCGGGGCGAGCGTCTGGGATTTGGCTGAAATAGGTCCGCATGTGAGCATGAAGTAGTCGTACGATGTTCGCCTGTCATTACCACTGACGAACTGGCAGTGCACGCGGAAGAAATTGAAGCGGATGCGTTGATACACGTCGTCGTTAAGCATTCGACTAATCTTCACGACCCTGACGGTCGCCTCGTTTTCTGTCGACAAGCCCATTTCGGCCATTGGCCGGCATTTGTAAAAATTCAACACGTCGGTGAGGGCCTGATAGTCGCCCCAGAAGATCGCGCGGGAATTGGCGACGCGCTCCACCGTCCTGCGAAAGCGTACTGCCTTCGGGTGCAGCCCGATCTTGAGTATGGATGATCCAACGCTCAAGAATGTGACGGGACTCTTTTTCCGACCGAGCGCAGGGTCCAGCTTCAAGGCGCGATCAAGTAGATCAACCGCTAGTACGGCGCCAAGGCTGTGCCCTACGACCAAAATTTCGTCTGCGGCGGAGTTGCTCGCCGCAACCACGAGCTCGGCGGCCAACCTGTCCAGCCTTTGCTCTATTTCCGAATTACCGAATCGAATGTACTCGCAAGAGAAAATCCAATCGTCGAACAAGGCGCCCAGGTGTAGCCAGTGCCACGGGCCCGCCAAAACGGCTACGATTCCGCAGAGGCCGCCACCGGCAGCGATAGGAATGGATCCGGTGACCTTGAATGCAACCACGCCAATCAAGAAGGCGGCCGCGATGAGCAATCCGAACGTGACAAATGGATAGAGAAAGAACAGTGCGTAGCGCCAGTTGGTCAGCAAGTACCGCCAAAGAGTGCCGGCCAAAACGAAATCCAGAAACGCAAGAATCCCGACGGAAATGCGTGAGCCAATGCTTCGGCGCCCGAAGGTCTCAATTACGTCGTGCCATCGGACCACACGGTAATCGGTTTCGACGAGCCAATCGGGGCCAGTTGTCGTCACATTCCATCGTATCTGGTCGGCGGTATCATGCGAACCGTCAACGGCCGCGTTCACCGACCAGGTACGTTGGAACCTGGATATTTCGCGCACAAAGCGTCGTTGCGCGCTGGCATGCGACGTGATTGGATCATAACCGCCGATATGGAATACCAACCGTTTCGCTACAGGCTTGCCGGACATTGTCTTATTCCCGGACTCATGCGTGCTGCTCGCTCCCCACGCGTCAATCGACCTGCAATCAAAACCAGACGTTTGAAGCCAAGGGTTGTCAAGAGAGAATCGACCAGTTATTGGGGAACATGGGTCGATTTGTTCTGCCATGCGTAAGCCGAACCGCTCGAACAATAGCGTCGATCGGTGCTGCCGTGATTATCGGTTTGTCCCGCACAGCGCCCTCTCAAGCGCAGGACGAGGCATCATCTGGCGAGAGATGCCTTGCTGCAAATTTGGATGTTTCGCTGGGCGCACAATTGCCCCGCACGGCGGCGCGTTTGAGATCTGGTGAGCCGCTAAAGATTGTCGCGATCGGATCATCGTCGACGGTGGGGCTCTGGGTACTTCGGTCTGCGGCCACATATCCGCAGGTGATGCGCCGAGAACTCTCGAGGCTTAGATCCAACGCAACGATCGAGGTCATCAACAGCGGTCGAGTCGGCGATACGATTCCGAACAACATCGCGCGGTTCGAGCGTGACGTTTTCGCGCACACTCCTGATCTCGTTATCTGGCAATTAGGCACTAATGACGTCGCCTGGGGTGGCCGGCCGGATCAAGGGCTCAAAAGAAGCGTTCTTGAAGGGGTAAGGGCACTTAAGGCGGGGTCTGCCGATGTCGTGTTGATGGATCTGCAATATGCGCCACAGGTGCTCGCTTCCGCTAGCTACTCAACGATGGAGGGCATCATCGCCGATGTCGCGAAGCAGGAACGGGTCGGGCTGTTCTCTCGTTTTGCGCTGATGCGAAACTCGATCAACGCCGGAGTTGCGCAGAGCGCGCTCGTAACGTGGGACGGATTGCACAACACCGCCGATGGTTATGATTGCATTGGACGAGCCCTTGCCCGAGCCATCTCAACGAGTGCGCGTTGAGAGGCCCTAGCTTCGAAGGCTGTGGGTTCACATGAGTTTGGGCACCGGCCGTGACAGCGATGCCGAGCGTGCAGATGCCCATTAACGCGAACAAAGACCAACTATCTTCGACAATCACCGCATCTCGCGCAGCGGTGATAGCAACTCGCGCCGACGCTGTCAGGAGGTGCGCTCATGCACCATTATGCCAGCCAACTTGTTGACCTGTTACTGGTGCTTATTGCCGCGTGGATGGTGCCGGCCACCATCTTTATTATCTACGCCTATTTCGCTCGCCTTAAGAATCCGGTCAGCGAATCGGTCTTTGGACGTGTGGCCATCGTTTCCTTGTTCATCATAACCACGTCGATTTGGCTCCCGATAATTGTGGCCGCCATAGTCCTATCACTGATCGGTCATTTGTGGTTCCGCTTCAGGGGACAACTACGCAAATAGCTAGATATTGAAAAAGATGGAGTCGAATTAGAGCGGCCCACCAGAAAGCTAAAAAAGGGAAGCGAAGTAATGTCCGCGTTTCTCCTTGCTCTGACGATAGCTACCATCAATTTTATCACGGTCGCCACGGCTGCAGAATGGCGACCGCAGTTTCTCTCCGCGTGCCGAAACGGTTGCGGGCAGCAAGGCGGCTTTTCGACGGACGCTTGCTTGCAGATTTGCATCTGCATGGCTTCAGAATTGGAAACGAAGTTTAGTACCGAGACTCTAGGCTCCATTGATCCCCCGAGTGCTGAGCAACTACACCAAACTAACGAAATCAGAATGCTTTGCGTCCGGCGAGTACTAGGACGTTAGAGCTGTTGCTATTGGCTCGAAGTCGTTTGTGGGCTTCAACTCTGACTTGGCCTCTAGGGCAGTCCGTCCGAGTGTCGTGGACTTACATATGCCGCGCGATGCTGATGTGATGTCATTCGGGGGCGCCAACCTAGCTTTGAGGCGGTAGCTAAAGCGCAAGCCGCACGGATGGAGTTGACAGTCGGCGCAGCGCGCAAGGCCACACACAAAATGCGCACAAGAGGCAAAAAATCGCGTTGGCAAGGCGCTCGCAATTAATACCGCATCTCGTGCCTCGGCGAAGGAAGAAACGAAAGCGGCACAGAATTTCCAAATGACGGGACAAACGAATTTCCAAATGCCCTCAAAAAGCACACGAGGACAAAGTCTTTTCGAATTCATGTAGTTAGGGTGGCTGGGGCGGGAGGGATCGAACCTCCGAATGGCGGAATCAAAATCCGCTGCCTTACCGCTTGGCTACGCCCCAACTGGCGACCGGGACGGGCGGAAGCACGGGCTACCGCAGATTCCCTTCGGTCGCAGCCGGTCTATAGGGAGCGGCGCGGCATTTCAACCGCCTGGAGGGGCAAAATACCGGGGGTCCGGGGGCGGCCGCGCCACACTCTATTATGGGGCATGATTAGGGATCTGGCGGCGGCCTGCTCCGCCCCCCGCCTCCCGCCCATTGAGACCCCAGCCGTTTCATGGGAATACGGCGCCAAATGATGTCCACGGGAGTGAGCCATGACCTACCGCGCGCCGATCTCTGACATGCTGCTGTCGCTCAACCATGGCGCCGGCCTGAAGGCCGCCGTGGAAGCCGGCCATTACGGCGATTTCGACGCCGACATCGCCGCGGCCGTGCTGGAGGAAGCCGGCAAGTTCGCGACCGACGTGCTGGCGCCGCTGAACAAGGTCGGCGACGAGCACGGCATCAAGCTTAGTGACGGCAAGGTCACGACCGCGCCGGGCTGGCCGGACGCCTACAAGCGCTGGACCGATGGCGGCTGGAACGCTGTCTCGGGTCCGGAAGGTTTCGGCGGCCAGGGCCTGCCGCTCGCGATCAACGCCGCCTGCACCGAGATCTGGAGCGCCTCCAACGTCGCCTTCGGCCTCTGCCCGCTGCTGACGGCCTCCGCGATCGAGGCGCTGGAAGCGCATGGCAGCGACGAGCTGAAGACAATCTATCTTGAGAAGCTCGTCACCGGCGAATGGACCGGCACGATGCAGCTCACCGAGCCGCAGGCCGGCTCCGACGTCGGCGCGCTGCGCACCCGCGCGGAGAAGCAGGCCGACGGCACCTATCGCATCAAGGGGACGAAGATCTTCATCACCTATGGCGAGCACGACATGACCGACAACATCGTGCATTTCGTGCTGGCGCGCCTGCCCGACGCGCCCGCCGGCACCAAGGGGATCTCGCTGTTCCTGGTGCCGAAGTTCATGGTCAACGAAGACGGCTCGCTCGGCGCACGCAACGACATCTTCGCCAGCGGCGTCGAGCACAAGCTCGGCATGCATGCTTCGCCGACCTGCACCATGACGATGGGCGACCATAGCGGCGCGATCGGCTTTCTGATCGGCGAAGAGAACCAGGGCATGCGCTGCATGTTCACGATGATGAACCAGGCTCGCCTCGGCGTCGGCCTCGAGGGCGTCGGCGTTGCCGACCGCGCCTATCAGCAGGCCCTCGCCTATGCCCAGGAGCGCAAGCAGGGCCGCGCCGTCGGCAAGAAAGGCGACGGCTCGGACCCGATCTTCGTGCATCCCGACGTCAAGCGCATGCTGATGCGGATGCGGGCGCAGACCGCGGCCGCGCGCACCATCTGCTATGCGACCGCCGTCGCGCTCGACGTCTCCATTCGCGCCAGGGATCCCAAGGTCCGTGCCGAAGCTGCCGCGCGCGCGGCGCTGCTGACGCCGATGGCAAAGGGCTATTCCACCGACATCGGCAACGAGGTCGCCTATCTCGGCGTGCAGGTGCATGGCGGCATGGGCTTCATCGAGGAGACTGGCGCGGCGCAGCACTATCGCGATGCACGCATCACCGCGATCTATGAGGGCACCAACGGCATCCAGGCGATCGATCTCGTCACGCGAAAACTCGCGGCCAATGGCGGCGCAGCGGTGTGGGCGCTGCTCGACGAGCTTGCGGCGACCGTCAAGCAGGTGGAGGCCTCCAACGATCCCGCTTTCGGCACCACGGGCGTAAAATTGCGCGAGGCGCTGGAGGCCTTGACGCGCACCAGCAAATGGCTGCTGGAGCGCGTGACCTCCGCCCCGAACGAGGCGCTCGCCGGCGCAACGCCGTATCTCCAGCAGTTCGGCTCCACGCTCGGCGGCTGCATGCTCGCCTCCGAAGCGCTTGCCGCGAAGGCCGACGGCCTTGGCGATGCGCCGCGCTACGTCTCGCTCGCGCGCTTCTTCGCCGAGAACATCGCGGTGCAGGCCGGCGCGCTCGAGCGCACCGTGACGGAGAGCGCGGACTCGGTCGCAGCGGCGGATGCGGTGTTGTTGTAGGCGAAGTTCCGCTCTGACAGCGATGTAGCGGGAAGCATCTCCTCCTCCCCGCTGTCATTCCCCGCGAAGGCGGGGAATCCAGTACGCCGCGGCCTCTCGAAAAACGACTTGGGTCTCGGAATACTGGATCGCCCCGATCAAGTCGGGCGATGACATCGAATGTGCGGCACGCGTGTGCCACGAGCATGCAGCGGCCCCGGATTGCGCTTCGCTCCATCCGGGCTACGAAGCCACGACCTTCACGCGTCTTCCCGGCCGCCACAGCACGACACCCGCGGCCACCAGGTCCAGCATGACGCACATCGCGAACGCCGTGGTGTAATCGCCGGTAAAACTGCGCACGAGGCCGACGATGCCGGGGCCGAAGGCGCTGACGATGCCGCTGATCGAAGTGCCCAATCCCATCGCGGCGGCGAAGGCGGTAGAGCCGATCTCGCGCTGGATGATCAGCGGCGGGAACGTGATCATGTTGCCGATCGAGAAGCCGTAGACGGCGCAGCACACCAGCAGCACCGTCGGGCTGGTGGTCTGCAGGAGCACGAACAGCGCGGCGGCCTGGCTCGTCATCGACGCCGCGCAGGCAAGCCTGGGATCGAGCCGGTCGACGAACAGGCCGAGCGACAGGCGGCCGACCACCGCCATCGCCGCCATGACGGTGACCGCAAGGCCTGCGGCGTGACGGCCGATCAGCGGCTCGAGGAACGTCACCTGGTGGATGATGAATCCCATCTGTGCGAGAAGCGCGATCGCGATCGGCAGCACCATGGTCCAGAACGCCGCGTTGGCGAGCAGCGTCCTGCGCGAATGCGCCGGCACGGCCACACCACCGGCGTCCGCGTTTGCGCCGGAGCTCGGCGACATCCCTGAGGGCCAGCCGATGAAGCTCACGACCACCGGCAGCACCAGCCCCACCATCACGATCGTTGCTGTCAGCATCGCCGGACGGAAGCCGATGCTGCCCGTCAGCGACAGCAGCAGCGGCACGAGGATGATGCCGCCGCAAGTTGCGCCGTTGAACGCGAGGCTGAGCGCGAGCCCGCGGCGGCGCTCGAACCAGGCGTTCAGCACCGTCGCGATCACCACGGTGCCCATCCCGGTCCAGCCGACCGCCATCAGCGCATAGGCGAGATAGAGCTGCCACGGCGTCTGCATCAGCGCCAGCAGCGCGGTCGAAGCGCCGAGCGCCGACAGGCCGCAAAGGATCAGCGCACGCAACCCGATGCGGGCGAGCAGATCGTCGGTGAAGATGACGAGGACGGAGGTCAGCAGGAACGAGAAGGTGCTGGCGGCGGAGACCAGCGTGCCGGGCCAGCCATGGGCGCGCTGCAGCTCGGCAAGATAGACGCCCTGGCCGTAGAGGCCGAAGCCGAACATGAAGAAAGCCATCAGGAAGCAGGCCAGCACCACGCGCCAGCCGCGATAACGCAGCGAGGATTCGTCAGCCTTCGTTGCGGCAATCATCGGTCGAGCGCTCGGCCAAGATGAACGGCATGCGCAACCCTGCCCCACAACCAACGGTTTTTCAAATGAAACATTGTAGCCAATTGTTGCAATGCGCAACGGCTCATGCGACACGATGAGATGAGCGCCATGCGCAGAGACCTCACAGGGTCGTTCCCGAAAAGGTCGAGCTGCCGCATTGGCACGCCTGCAAGATCATGTAGGCTGAGCGTTGCGAGACTCGCCAGCAGCGTCGCGGCGGGTGCAGGGGGTTGTTATGGCGAATGGCAATATCGTCGTCACCGAAGAGCGCGGAACCCGCGTGATCACCCTGCGTCGCCCCGGCAAGAAGAACGCGATCACGCAGGACATGTACCGGGAGATGAGCCACGCGATCGATACGGCGCAGAACAATCCCGACATCCGCTGCATGATCATCACCGGCGGCTCCGGCGTGTTCACCGCCGGCGACGACATCGACGACTTCCTGAAGGCCGACGCCGCGCGACCGGAGACGCTGTCGAACGGCGCAAAATTTCTCTATTCGCTCGCGCTGAACGTCAAGCCGATCATCGCGGCGGTCGACGGCGCCTCGATCGGCATGGGCACGGTGATGCTGTTCCATTGCGATTACGTGCTGGCCTCCACTGCCGCGACCTTCTCGGCGCCCTACATCAATCTAGGCCTCGTGCCGGTCGGCGCGGCCAGCCTGTTGATGCCGCACACGATGGGCTATCAGCGCGCCTTTGCCATGCTGGTCATGGGCCGGACCTTCACCGCCGAGCAGGCCGAAGCCGCAGGCTTCGTCAACACCGTGGTCTCGCCGGGACATACCGAGGTCGAGGCCCGCAAGGTGGCGCGCGAGATCTGCAAGCTGCCGGCCGAGGCGGTCGCGACCTCGCGCCGATTGCTGCGCGCCGCGCCGGAAGAGCTCACCCGCCGCATCGACCAGGAAGCCCATCTGTTCGGCGAGCGGCTGAAGTCGGACGAAGCCGTCGCCGCGTTCAACGCGTTCGCGAACAGGAAGAAGCGGTGAGGCCCGTCATTCCGGGGCGCGCGTAGCGCGAGCCCGGAATCCATCGGGCGACAGCGTCGGTGGATCAATGGATTCTCAGGTGCGCAATTGCGCACCGTAGCTCGCGACTTCGTCGCGCCCCGGAATGACAGCGAGAACTTTCGTGAAATATTCGCGCTGAACGACTAGTCTGGTTCCATGCGATACCGATCCATCCTTGCCGCACTCGCGCTCATCTCCGCCCTGCCCGCCTCTGCGCAAACCGCCGCGCCGGTCGAGCTGCGCGTTCTCGCGATCAACGATTTTCACGGCAATCTGCGGCCGCCGCCGGGCGGCATCCGCATTGGCGATCCCGAGGACAAGAGCAAGAAGGTGATGGTCGCCGCTGGCGGGGCCGAGTACATGGCGACGCTGGTCAAGCAGCTGCGCGAGGGACACAAGAACACGATCTTCGTCGCCGCCGGCGATCTGATCGGGGCGAGCCCGTTCCTGTCGGCGATGTTTCACGACGAGCCTTCGGTGGAAGCGCTCTCGATGATGGGGCTGGCGATCACATCGGTCGGCAATCACGAGTTCGACGAGGGCAAGACGGAGCTCTTGCGGATGCAGAACGGCGGCTGCCATTCGCTCGACGGCTGCCAGGGGCCGCATCCGTTCACCGGCGCCAAATTCCATTATCTCGCGGCGTCCACCGTGGAGACCGCGACCGGCAAGAGCGTGCTGCCGCCTTACGAGATCCGCGAGTTCGACGGCATCCCCGTCGCCTTCATCGGCCTCACCTTGAAGGAGACCGCAGGCATCGTCTCGCCGTCAGGCATTGCCGGGCTCGAATTCCGCGACGAGGCCGAGACGGTGAACGCGCTGGTGCCGCAACTGAAGGCGCGCGGTGTCGAGGCGATCGTGGTGCTGATCCATCAGGGAGGCGAGCCCTCGGGCGACTACAATGAATGCCCTGCGATCACGGGCCCGATCGTCGACATCGTCAAGAAATTCGACCGCGCCGTCGACGTCGTCGTCAGCGGCCACACCCACCGCGCCTATGTCTGCGACATCGACGGCCGGCTCGTCACCAGCGGCGATAAATACGGCACGCTGGTCACCGCGATCGACCTCAAGCTAGATCCCGCAACGCGCGACATCGTCGGCGCGAGAGCCGACAACGTCATCGTCGCCAATGCCTCACTGGCGAAAGACCCCGAGCAGACCGCGCTGATCGAGGCCTATGACAAGCTCGCAGCTCCCATCGCCAATCGCCCGGCCGGCTCGGTGACGCAGACGCTATCGCGCGTACCGAACGAGGCCGGCGAGAGCGCGCTCGGCGACGTCATCGCCGACGCGCAGCTTGCCGCAACGAAAGACGCCAAGGACGGCAGCGCTGTCATCGCGCTCACCAATCCCGGCGGCATCCGCACCGATATCGTGCCAAAGGAGAACGGCGCGATCACCTTCGGCGACGTGTTCTCCAGCCAGCCGTTCCGCAACCGTCTCGTCACGATGACGCTGACGGGGAGCCAGCTCAAGGACATGCTGGAGCAGCAATGGCTCGATCCGAAGCGGCCGCGGATCCTGCAAGTGTCGAACGGATTCAGCTACACCTGGGATGCGTCAAGACCGTTCGGCGAGCGCGTCAGCCTCGAGACGATGACGCTCAACGGCAGGCCGATCGAAGCCGGCAGCGGCTACCGCGTCACCCTCAACGATTACCTCGCCGTCGGCGGCGATGGCTTTACCGTCGCCAAGCAGGGCACCTCGCCGCAATATGGCGGCTATGACGCGGACGCGCTGTTCGCCTTCTTCCGGGCGCACGGGCCGATCGGTCCGCTGCCACCGACCCGCATCCTGCGGGTGAATTGATCCGGATCAAGCGGACTGGCCCACAGTTTGCCATTCCGCAGGGAACACCTAGATTGGGATTTGCATTGCGTTTTGGCGCCGGATGCGTCAACGACGTCGAGAGCCCGTATTCTGTGAGGCCGACCTGATGAGCACGCTTCTCCTCTCCCACAAGGCCTGCCTCGACCACGTCACGCCGCCGGGACATCCTGAACGGCCCGACCGCCTGCGGGCGGTGGAGGAAG
Source organism: Bradyrhizobium genosp. SA-4 str. CB756 (assembly GCF_000473125.1). NCBI lineage: Bacteria > Pseudomonadati > Pseudomonadota > Alphaproteobacteria > Hyphomicrobiales > Nitrobacteraceae > Bradyrhizobium > Bradyrhizobium genosp. SA-4. The sequence continues at coordinate 5,299,824 of NZ_KI421499.1, forward strand.
CGCTGTCGCATGAGCGCTTCCAGTTCCTGGTGCGCGACCAGGCGCCGGAGGGCGATCTCGATCTCGTCACGCTCTGCCACAACGAGCATTACGTCACCGAGCTGCGCCACATCGCGCCGACCAGCGGCCAGGTCTATATCGACGGCGACACCTCGATGTCCCCCGGCACGTGGGAAGCGGTGATGCGCGGCGTCGGCGGCGCGGTGGCGGCGACTGAAGCTGTCATGAATGGCGAGCACCGCAACGCCTTCGTCGCGGTGCGCCCGCCCGGCCACCACGCCGAGATCGGCAAGCCGATGGGCTTCTGCTTCTTCGACAATGTCGCGATCGCCGCGCGCCATGCGCAGCGCAAATACGGCATCAAGCGCGCCGCCATCGTCGATTTCGACGTGCATCACGGCAACGGCACGCAGGACATCTTCTGGTCGGACCCGACCGTGATGTACTGCTCGACGCACCAGATGCCGCTGTTTCCGGGCACCGGCGCCAAGGGCGAGCGCGGCGATCACGACACCATCGTCAATGCACCGCTCGCGTCCGAGGACGGCGGGCCCGAATTCCGTTCCGCGTTCGAGAGCCTGATCCTGCCGCGGCTGGAAAAATTCAGCCCCGAGCTGCTGATCATCTCCGCCGGCTTCGATGCGCATTACCGCGATCCGCTGGCGTCGCTGAATCTGCGCGCCGAGGACTACACCTGGGTCACGCGTAAGCTGATGGACCTTGCCGACAAGTCCGCCGGCGGGCGCGTTGTCTCCGTGCTCGAAGGCGGCTATGACCTGCAAGGATTGAAAGAATCTGTTACGGCGCATGTCGGCGCCCTGATGGGCGCCTGACGACGCCCGCCACATTAAGCCCGCAAAACCCGCCTCCACTCCAGGGAAAGCGAATAGGTCGATCGGAAACGGATATGGCCGAAAATACCCAAGTCGACGTCTCCAGGCTCACCTTCGAGCGCGCGATCGAGGAACTCGAAACGATCGTGAAGCGGCTCGAGGACGGCAAGGTGCCGCTCGAGGAATCCGTGACGATCTACGAACGTGGCGAAGCCCTGAAGCGCCGCTGCGAGGACCTGCTGCGCCAGGCCGAGGCCCGCGTCGACAAGATCACCACCGATGCCAGCGGTCAGGCCACCGGCACCGCGCCGCTCGACGTGCAGTAAGGCCGACACGCCCAATTCCATTCTGACCGGCGCCGCCTGCATGGAAGGCTTCATGCGGAAGTTCCGTCCGTATTTTCCGTGGGGGTGGTTCCGCGGACGTTCCGGCTGCGGAACCGGCGAAGGCCAATGCCTTGGCCGGCCGGAACCAGGGAGCGGGCAAAAAGCACATATTTTCACCGAAAAGCACTGCGAACGAAGCAGGCGGGTAGGAACCGCCGGTCCCTGCCCAAGGTTAACCAATCTGGCCCGCCGGTTGCAGCTGCATGGCCGTAATCGGCGGGGCGGGTTGGCTTTGGCCCAAGCTTTGGTGTAAAGCTGCGCGGAGTGTGGCTTTTTGCAAGCCTTGCGTGGGCACTGATTACCGACGACAAGCGCTTCAAACTGCTGGTGAATTGGCTGGGACGGACGAAGCCGATCTAAGTGACAGGGATCACAGAGACTGAACCGGAGCGCACCTAAGCTCACCTAAGCTTGAAGACGGGGCCGTGCCCCAGGCAGGTGGCTCCGACGGTTTTAGGATTCGCGCTGCGCCGATATTGTGCAAACCCATCGCGCACCGGAACGACCTTCCGGCGCTGACAAATTGGAAATCGCCGTGAACGCATACAGTAAGACGCCGCTTCTCGACACCATCCGGACCCCGGACGACCTGCGCAAGCTCAAGATCGAGCAGGTTCGCCAAGTCGCTGACGAGCTGCGGCAGGAGACCATCGATGCCGTCTCGGTGACCGGCGGTCACTTCGGCGCGGGCCTCGGCGTGGTCGAGCTCACCACCGCGATCCATTACGTCTTCGACACGCCGCGCGACCGGCTGATCTGGGACGTCGGCCATCAGGCCTATCCGCACAAGATCCTCACCGGCCGCCGCGACCGCATCCGCACGCTGCGCACCGGCGGCGGCCTCTCCGGCTTCACCAAGCGCAGCGAGAGCGATTACGATCCGTTCGGCGCCGCGCATTCCTCGACCTCGATCTCGGCCGGTCTCGGCATGGCGGTCGCGCGTGACCTCTCCGGCGGCAAGAACAACGTTATTGCAGTGATCGGTGACGGTGCGATGTCGGCGGGCATGGCCTATGAGGCCATGAACAACGCCGGCGCCATGAACTCGCGCCTGATCGTCATCCTCAACGACAACGACATGTCGATCGCGCCGCCGGTCGGCGCCATGAGCGCCTATCTGTCGCGCCTCTACTCCGGCAAGACCTATCGCACGCTGCGCGATGCGGCCAAGCAGATCAACAAGCGCCTGCCCAAGATCATCGCCAACCGCGCCAACCGCGTCGAGGAATATTCCCGCGGCTTCATGATGGACGGCGGTACGCTGTTCGAGGAGCTCGGCTTCTATTACGTCGGCCCGATCGACGGCCATAACCTCGACCATCTGCTGCCCGTGCTGAAGAACGTGCGCGACATGGAGACCGGCCCGATCCTGGTCCACGTCGTCACGCAGAAGGGCAAGGGCTACGGCCCGGCGGAAGCCTCCGCCGACAAGTACCACGCCGTCGTCAAGTTCGACGTCGCGACCGGAACGCAAGCCAAGGCCAAGCCGAATGCGCCGGCCTACCAGAACGTGTTCGGCCAGAGCCTCGTCAAGGAAGCCCAGAAGGACGACAAGATCGTCGCCATCACCGCGGCAATGCCGTCCGGCACCGGCGTCGACATCTTCAACAAGGCGTTCCCGGACCGCACTTTCGACGTCGGCATCGCCGAGCAGCATGCGGTGACCTTCGCCGCCGGTCTTGCGACCGAAGGCTACAAGCCGTTCTGCGCGATCTACTCGACCTTCCTGCAGCGCGGCTACGATCAGATCGTGCATGACGTCGCGATCCAGAACCTGCCCGTGCGCTTCGCCATCGACCGCGCCGGCCTCGTCGGCGCTGACGGTGCGACCCATGCCGGCTCGTTCGACAACGCCTATCTCGGCTGTCTGCCCAACATGGTGATCATGGCGGCGGCGGACGAAGCCGAGCTCGTGCACATGGTGGCGACCCAGGTCGCGATCGACGACCGTCCGAGCTCGCTGCGCTACCCGCGCGGCGAAGGCCGCGGCATCGAGATGCCCGACGTCGGCGTTCCCCTCGAGATTGGCAAGGGCCGCATGATCCGCCAGGGCAGCAAGATCGCCCTGCTCTCCTTCGGCACCCGTCTCGCCGAATGCGAGAAAGCGGCCGACGAGCTCGCCGCCCTTGGCCTCTCCACCTCGATTGCGGACGCGCGCTTCATGAAGCCGCTCGACACCGATCTGGTGCTCAAGCTCGCCCGCGACCACGAGATCCTGATCACGATCGAGGAAGGCTCGGTCGGCGGCTTTGGCTCGCATGTCGCACAGTTCCTGACCGACCAGGGTGTGCTCGACGGCGGCATGGTCAAGTTCCGCACGATGGTGCTGCCTGACGTGTTCCAGGACCACGACACGCCGGCCGCGATGTACGCCCGCGCCGGTCTCGACGCCAAGGGCATCGTCGCCAAGGTGTTCGAGGCGCTCGGCAAGGACGTGAAGACCGAGACGGTCAAGCTCGCCTAACGGCGAGCTTCGACCATCGGCGAAGAAGCGCGACTCTCATGAAAATCTATCTGGCAGGACCCGACGTGTTCCTGCCGGATGCGGTTGAGATCGGCCGGCAGAAAGCCGCGATCTGCGCCGCGCACGGGCTCACCGGCCTCTATCCCCTCGACAACACGATCGACCTCGCCTCGCCCGACGCCTCCCGGCAGATCTTCTGCGCCAACGAGGCGATGATGGACGAGGCCGATGCCATCATCGCCAACCTCACGCCGTTCCGCGGCGCCGGCGCCGATCCCGGCACTGTCTACGAGCTCGGCTACATGGCCGGCCGCCGCAAATTCTGTCTGGCCTATTCCAACGATCCCGCCACCTATGCCGACCGTCTCGGCCGCTTCGCTGACGTCACCTCCGCGGACGGACGGCTGGTCGATGCGCAGGGGCTGACGGTCGAGGACTTTGGCCTCGTCGACAACCTCATGATGATCCATGCGCTGGAGCTGCACGGCTGCCCCTTGGTGACGCCAGCGCAGATGCCGATCGACGTCTGGCACGATCTGGCTGCGTTCGAGACTTGCGCCCGGATGGCGGCCGCGCGAATGATCGCTACATAAGCGACAAGCCCAGTCCTGGAGAGTCGATTGTCCCCTGCCCGCAAGCGTGCGGATGTTCTGCTGGTCGAGCGCGGCCTGTTTGAGAGCCGGGCGCGGGCGCGCGCGGCCATCGAGGCCGGGCTCGTCACGGCCGACGACAAGCAGGTTTCAAAACCGTCGGAGACGATCGCCGAGGACGCCGTGATCCAAGCCGAGCCTGCGCACCCCTACGTCTCGCGCGGCGGCGTCAAGCTCGCCGACGCGCTGGAGCGCTACCCGATCGACATCGAGGACCATGTCTGCCTCGACGTCGGCGCCTCCACCGGCGGCTTCACCGAGGTGCTGCTGGCAAACGGCGCGAGCCTCGTCTTTGCCGTCGATGTCGGCACCAGCCAGCTGCATCCCTCGCTGCGCGGCCATCCCAAGATCGTGTCGATGGAGGAAACCGATATTCGCAGCTATGACGGCAAGCGGCTGCCGGCGCGGCCCGATGTCGTCGTGATCGACGTCAGTTTCATCTCGCTGAAAACCGTGCTGCCCGTGGCGCTGTCGCTGGCGGCCGCGCCGATGAGCCTGCTGGCATTGATCAAGCCGCAGTTCGAGGCCGACCGGAAGCACAACAAGAAGGGCATCATCCGCGACACCGCCGTGCATCAGGAGATCTGCGACGACATCGCGGCGTTTGCGGCTTCGCTCGGCTGCACCGACATCGAAATATTCCCCTCCCCGATCGCGGGCGGCGACGGCAATATCGAATTCTTCCTGGGCGCGCGCCGTGGTTGAGCGCCTGAGGATCGATCACGTCGGCCATCGCGGCGATGGCGTCTGCCTCGACGCCGGCGAAGCGATCTATGTGCCCTACACGCTTGGCGGCGAGACCGTCGAGGTCGATCACGTCGCCGGCCACCATCCCGATCGCCGCAAGCTGCTGGCAGTGGACGTCGCCAGCTCCGAACGCATCGGACCATTCTGCCCGCATTTCGGCATCTGCGGCGGCTGCGCCATCCAGCACTGGGCCGCAGAGCCCTATCACGCCTGGAAGCGCGGCATCGTGGTCGAGACGCTGGCACAGGCGGGCATCGTCTGCGAGGTGGCGCCACTGGTCGATGCCCATGGCGCCGGCCGCCGGCGCGTCACGCTTCATGGAAGATTTGGCACACATGACGTGCTCAAGGTCGGTTTCTCGGCGGCGAGCTCGCACGACGTCATCCCGATCCATCGCTGCCCGATCCTCGATCCCGGCCTCGAAGGTGCACTCGACGCCGCCTGGGCGCTGGCCGAGCCGCTGACGTCGAAAATGCCGGTGACGAAACCGCTCGACATCCAGATCACCGCGACCGTCAACGGCCTCGATGTCGACGTGCGCGGCTCCGGTCCGCTGCCGACACCGATCGTCACCATGCTGTCGCGCGTCGCCGAGCAGCATCGCCTGGCGCGGCTGACGCGGCATGGCGAGCTGGTGCTGCAACGACTGGCACCGATCGTGAAGATGGGCCGCACTGAGGTGACGCTGCCGCCGGGCTCCTTCTTGCAAGCCACCGTCGCGGGCGAAGAGACGCTGGCCGCGCTCGTAGCCGAGCGCGTCGGCAAAGCCAAGGAGGTGCTCGACCTCTTCTGCGGCGTCGGCCCGTTTGCGTTGAGGCTCGCTGAGAAGGCGCGCGTCACCGCCTTTGACAACGACGCCGGCGCGATCGCCGCACTCGCGAAAGCCGCGCGCACGCCCGGCCTGAAGCCGATCAGGTGCGAGCCGCGCGACCTGTTCCGCCGCCCGCTGGTGCCGCAAGAGCTGCGCGACTTCGACGCCGTGGTGTTCGATCCCCCGCGTCAGGGCGCGCAGGCGCAGGCCTTGAAGCTCGCCGCGAGCGAGGTGCCTGTGGTGATCGCCGTGTCCTGCAACACCGCGACCTTCGCCCGCGATGCGCGGCTCTTGATCGATGGTGGTTACAAGATCGAGAACGTGGTGCCGGTGGACCAATTCCGCCACACGCCGCATGTGGAGCTTGTCGCGAGGTTCACGCGGTAGTCTTTTTGTTTGAGCATGACATTTCGGGAAACCGCTGCACACTTTCCCGGGTCATGCTCTAGCGCCGCAGCCCGCTCAACGCCGGCGACTCGCCAGGCAACATGTTCGATCGGATATCGCTGTCCATGCGGCTCGAATCCTGCTGGACGACACCGGCGCCGAACGACAGGCTGAGGTTGGAGGTCGGCTTGAACTCGACGCCCGCGAACGCGCTGTAGCCGGGCGACGCACCGGAGGTGAGCGGCGCCAGCGAGCTGCCGATGCCGTCGCCGTATTTCAGCGAGTTGAAACCGGCAAAGAACGTGACCGGCATGCCGCCCGCGGTCTTGGTGTTGTAGCCAAACTGCGTGCTGTCGTAGGACAGCGCGCTGAAATTGCCGGCCGGGACGGACTGGCTGAGGCCGCTCAAGCCCAGATTGCCGCGCGCGCTTCCGACAAAGAAACCGGGACGAAAATCATAGCCCCCGTTGGCATCGCCCGCATTGAAGCTCGGAAAATTGCCGTAAGCGTCGGCGCTCTGCACGGCGCTGCCGCCGAAACCGAAGGGCCCGCCCGGAATCCAATATTGTAGCGGGGCGGCCTGCGCATGGGCCGGCGCATCGCCGAGGCAGAGCACCGCGAAGAGAGTTGCAAGAGCGCAGGAACGAGCGAAGCTGGGCATTCAGGTGACCGTCAGAAACCTCGCAGATTATATGCCCAGGATCGTGCAAATGCCAGCGACGCAATACCCGCGGTTACGCGGTCCAGTTCCGGCCATCACCTTTTCCTGACGCCGTGAACCTCGCCTCTGACGGGCGGACCCATTTACAGGGCATGCAGCGCGCTCCCGACAGTGGATGTGCGCGGACCCTTGAAATGTCCGCCATCGCATGGAGGCTATCATGGACGTCGATACCGACAGGTTGAATGCCTTTATGGGCAAGATGATCACCGAGGTCGGGGCGGCGATGAACGCATCGCTGGTCCTGCTGGGCGACAAGCTCGGCCTTTACCGCGCCCTCGCCGCCAAAGGACCGATGAACTCCGCCGAGCTGGCGAGCGCCACCGGAACGACGGAGCGTTATGTCCGCGAATGGCTCTCGAGCCAGGCGGCGTCCGGCTACGTCGAATATGATTCAGCATCCGGAAAATTCTCGATGCTGCCGGAGCAGGCTATGGCGCTTGCCGACCCGGACAGCCCGGTATTCCTCGGCGCCGTCGGCAACGTCATTGCCGCGGCGTTTCTCGACGAGCCGAAGATCACGGATGCGTTCAAGTCCGGCAAGGGCGTCGGCTGGAACCGGCGCAGCGAGTGCCTGTTCTGCGGCACCGCCCGCTTCTTCCGCACCGGCTACATGCATCATCTGGTGCAGGAATGGCTGCCTGCGCTGGATGGCGTCGTGGACAAGCTGAAGCGCGGTGCCAAGGTCGCCGATGTCGGCTGCGGTCACGGCGTCTCGACGCGGCTGATGGCGGAAGCCTTCCCCAATTCGCGCTTCTACGGCTTCGACTATCACGAAGGCTCGATCGAAGCGGCGCGAAAGGCTGCAGCCGAAGCAAAGCTCGGCGATCGCGTCAGCTTCGCGGTGCACTCGGCCAAGACCTATCCGGCCGAGGGCTACGATCTCGTCTGCTTCTTCGACTGCCTGCACGACATGGGCGATCCCGTCGGCGCCATCAGCCACGTGCGGCAGACCATGGCCAAGGACGGCACCTGCATGCTGGTCGAACCGTTCGCGGGCGACCGCCTCGAAGACAATCTCAACCCGGTCGGGCGCGTCTACTACGCAGCGTCCACCATGATCTGCACGCCGGCCTCGCTCGATCAGGAGGTGGGCCTGGCGCTCGGCGCCCAAGCCGGCGAGGCAAGGCTGCGCAAGGTCGCGAGCGAAGGCGGCCTGTCGCGCTTCCGCCGCGCCGCCGAGACGCCGTTCAACCTGATCCTGGAGGCACGGATCTGACCGCGCGCGAGCGCCGCGGCCGACGATGTCAGGCCGCGTCGCCGACGCCCATCCCGAACGTGATCTGGTTGCCGTCGGCATCGACGACGTCGAAATCGCGCATGCCGTAGTCGCGATCCTCCGGCCGGTTGAGCAGTCTGGCCCCGCGCCCCGAGACTTCGGCATAGATCCGATCGACGTCGCGAACGAAAACGCAGAGACCGCCATGTCCGGGCAGCCGTTTCGTTGCGGCCGCCGCGAGCAGATGCAGGCCGACCTCGTCCCGGCAGAGGCAGGCATAGGACGGGGGTTGGCCATATTCGAAGGTGACCTCGAAGCCGAGCACGTCGCGGTAATAGGCAAGGCTGGCAGCGATGTCTGAGACGACGAAGACGGTGGCTGAGCCCGCCATCATCTGGTGTTCGTCGGTCATCGATCCCTCTCCATCGCAAGCAATCTCCTGCGCGCAGTGTAGCATGCGCGCCCGAGGCCTTGCACGGGCCAGGCTGCAACGTAAGCTGGCGATCGAACAAGGCGGCATGAGTCCGCCGGCATGGGAGGATGACGATGAAATATTCCGGCCTGGCGCTGGTTGCGCTGCTCGCCATGACGATCTCCGGCGCGGGCCGCGCAGCCGAGCCGACCCGCTTCACGCCGCTGAAAGCGGACGAGCTCACGCCGCCGCAGAAGGAATGGGCCGATGCGATCGCGGTGCCGCCGCGCAACGCCAAGTTCACCAACCCGCCCTACCGCGCCTATATCCGCAACCCCGAGCTGGCGCCAAAGCTTTCGGCGATGTCGGACTACCTGCGCTGGAATTCGTCGCTGCCGGCGCGCCTCAGCGAATTCGCCATCCTGATCACGGCACGGCAATGGACCGCCCAGTACGAATGGTTTGCGCATTATCCGCTGGCGATGAAAGCCGGCCTCGATCCGCAGGTCGCCAAGGACCTCGCCAACGGCATGCGGCCGCAGACGATGAAGGACGACGAGGCCGCGCTCTATGATCTCGCGATGGCGCTCTACCGCGACAAGAAGGTGTCCGACGCGGTCTATCGCGCCGCCCAGCAGAAATTCGGCGAGCGCGGCATCATGGATATCATCGGCCTGATCGGCTATTACGACCTGGTCTCGATGACGCTGATCACGATGCAGGCGGAAGCGCCGAACGACAGCGTCCCGCCGCTGCCGCCGCTGGCTGCGAAGTAGTTGCGCCGCGCAGGCCCCGACGACTCTATCACCGTCACCCTGAGGTGGCCGCTTCTTTCAGCGGCCCTCGAAGGGCGACGGCCCGGCTGGTAGCCGCGCGGAAGGATCGGGGCCGTGCATCCTTCGAGGCTCCCGGCGCGATGCGTTGCATCGCGCCACTCGCACCTCAGGATGACGGATTGGATAGAGTCGTCGTTGCGGAGGAACCAACGCAATCCGCAGGCTAACAGCCGTAATCGGCTAGGCCGTCTTGTCCACCGAGGACGAGCCGTCAGCCGGCGGATATTTCGTCACCGGGACCATGAAGGACTTGGTGCCGACTTGGTAGATGATCTTGCCGTTCTTGCCGTCGTCGGTCGCGATCTGCGACTGGCCGAACATGATGACGTTCTTGTAGAGGTAGCCGGTGCCTTGGCGGGTGATGCCGTCGGTGGTGACGCTGACCGTGGCTTCCTGGCCGTTGATGGCGAGGACGCGAAAGCTTGCGCTCTTGCCATTGTCGGCCGAATAGCCGCCCCAGCTTCCCATGAGATTGTTGTCGGAACCGGGAGGCGCCTGCTTCGCGAGAGTGGCGGTCGCCTGGCCGCCGCCGGCGGAGAACACCAGCGCGAGATTCTTGCCATCCTTGGTGCCGACAGTGACGTTGCCGTAGGTGATGGTCGCACCATTGACCTCGCCGAAACCGCGCTCTGTATGCCCATTATGGGTATACTCGATCTGGGCTCGGGCTCCCCGGATGTTCACGACCTTGAAGCCGACTTCCTGATTGTTGCCCGCCCAATTGCCTTTCCAGTCACCGACCAGGTTGCTCTGGTGATACATCCGCTCGTTGGCGGGCGAGATCTGGTTGGTGCTAGACGAGATGACGGCCATTGGATTGCTCGGCGGACGATCCTGACAAAGACGCTTTCGTTCGCATGTCGGCGCACAGTATCAGGACATGATCCTGAAACAGCTGGAAACAATCGGATTAGGACCACGCGCTGGTTAACGAGCCGTTAAGTTCAACCCCGGCGCGAGTGAGGCAAACGGTCCCGTTCGACAGGTCGCGCGCGTCTCAGCGGCCCCAGCGGTCGGACCAGATCTTCTCGCCGATCATGCAATTGACCCGCGGCTCCTTGTCCTTGTCGGCAACGGGAATCACGGGGCGCTCCGGCGTGCGGCCCGCAACCTCCATCAGGAGTTTCGTGCGGATCGCTTCCTTGAACTTCTCGCGATCCTTGATCGAGATCACGAAGGAGCCGGGACCGCCGATGACGCAGTCCTCGTAGTAGTAATCGAGATTGTCGATATCCATCGTCGAGTAGGACGGCTCCTTGACCATGATCGGCAGGCCGTTGATGACGATGCCCTTCTCGAGCGCGGCGTCGCGCGCCACGGTCACGGGGCCGCCATTGTTGTTGGGACCGTCGCCCGAGATGTCGATCACGCGACGCAGGCCGCGATAGGGGTCCTCCTCGAACAGCGGCATCGCGAAATTGATCGCGCCGGAGATCGAGGTGCGCGAGGCGCGCCGGATCGGCGTCTTCATGATCTCGGCCGCGACCGCATCCGCGGTCTCCGGTCCGTCGACCAGCCGCCAGGGGATGATGACCTTCTGGTCGCTGGAGGCGGCCCATTCGAAATAGGTCACCGCGATCCGGCCGTTCGGACCGAGCTTCAGTGCCTGGAGGAATTCCTTCGACTGGATCGCCTGCGCATAACCTTCGCGCTGCACCGCAAGCTCGTCCATGTCCATGGAGTAGGAGACGTCGACCGCCAGGATCAGCTCGACGTCGACCGTCTGTGCATCCTTGTCGGCTGCCAGCCGTTGCGGCTGATGTCTGGACGGCTCAAATTTGGGTCCCGGTGCCGCGATTCCCGCGACCTCCCCTCCGGCGAACATGCCGGCCACCAGCACAGCCCCGATCGAGAACAGCAAGCGCATCGCAGTCTCCCGTCGTATGACGCGATGGTGACATGCATTCGTCTTTGCGCAAAGCGCGAAGATCGCTTGCGCTTCACATTCGAGTTAGGAATTTCGCGCTTTGCGCAAAGCCGCCGCCGTGTTGCCGCGCTTGCGTCATCGGAACGCGTGCCTAGTCAAAGCACAGTCATTCCGGGGCTCGCGAAGCGAGAACTCCGGCGCGCCCCTTGCGCGCCTGGGAATCTCGAGATTCCAGGTTCGATGCTGCGCATCGCCCCGGAATGACGGTGTTAGTGGAGCTACTCCCCCCGCCCACTTGTCCGGCGCGATTTCCATGCTAGGCTGGACGCACAGATGGGGATGGAGTCCCCCGACAACCGCCCGGCGGCTCAGTACCTGGACCGTAATGGGCTGATGACTCCTGCTTGAGGTGGGGCAATCATTGAGCCTCCGCCTTTGGCGGGAGCATGGACAAACCCGCCGATGGCGGGTTTTTTGTTGCCTGAAGCCGGACGAAGGAGAAGGCGTGACGACGACACCGAATGCTGCGCGCAGCGCGTTGCCCAGGGGGATCTGGGTGCTCGGCTTCGTCTCGATGCTGATGGACGTCTCCTCCGAGATGATCCACGCGCTGCTGCCGGTCTATCTCGTCACCGTGCTCGGTGCCTCCACGCTCACAGTCGGCTTCATCGAGGGCGTCGCGGAGGCGACCGCCTCGATCACCAAGATCTTTTCGGGCGCGCTATCCGACTGGCTCGGCCGCCGCAAGCTGCTCGCGGCCCTCGGCTATGGGCTGGCCGCGATGACGAAACCGCTATTTCCGCTCGCCCCCAGCGTCGGATGGCTGGTCGCGGCGCGCTTCATCGACCGGGTCGGCAAGGGCATTCGCGGTGCGCCGCGGGATGCGCTGATCGCCGACATCGCGCCTGCGGGCCTGCGCGGCGCAAGCTTCGGCCTGCGGCAGTCGCTCGACACCATCGGCGCCTTCGTCGGGCCGCTCGCGGCGATCGGCCTGATGTGGTGGACCGCGGACAATTTTAGCCTCGTGTTCTGGATGGCCGTGCTGCCGGCCTTCCTGTCCTTCGGACTGATCGCGTTCGCGGTCCACGAGCCGGAGCCGGACCCGGGCCGGGAGCCCGCGACGAATCCGCTGAACCTCGCGGCAATGCGGCAACTCGGATCGGTGTACTGGCGCGTCGTGGCGGTCGGCGTGGTGTTCACGCTGGCGCGCTTCAGCGAGGCCTTCCTGATCCTGCGCGCGCAGAACATCGGGCTCAATGCGATGTGGTTGCCCGCGGTGCTGGTGCTGATGAACATCACCTACGCGCTGTCGGCCTATCCGGCCGGTGTGCTCTCCGACCGGATCAACCGGACCGGCCTGCTCGCGCTCGGTCTCATTTTTCTCGCCGGCGCCGATCTCGCGCTCGCGCTGCTGCCGAGCCTTGCGGGCCTCGCGCTCGGCGTCGTGCTGTGGGGGCTGCATATGGGACTGACGCAAGGCCTGCTCTCGGCCCAGGTCGCCGACGCTGCGCCGTCGAGCCTGCGCGGCACTGCCTTCGGCTATTTCAACCTGTTCACGGGGCTTGCCCTGCTGGCCGCAAGCGTGATCGCCGGCGCGCTGTGGGACGCCTATGGCCCGGCGGGCACGTTCCTCGCCGGACTCGGCTTCGCGCTGGTGGCGCTCGTGGGGCTGCTCACTGTGGGCAACGGCCTCGTCGCGGAGGACAAGTGATGCTGAGCGGGGTGATCGCGATCGTGATCGGCAGCGTGCTCGGCGGCTGCGCGCGCTATTTCGTCTCCGGCGCGATCGCCCGGCGGCTGAGCGAGACGTTTCCGTGGGGCACCATGACCATCAACGTCACCGGCGCCTTCCTGATCGGCATTTTTGGCGCGCTGGCGACGCACCCCGGCTCGATCTTCGCGGCGCCCAATCCCTGGCTGTTCGCGGTGACCGGCTTCCTCGGCTGCTACACCACGGTGTCCTCGTTCAGCCTGCAGACGCTGACGCTCGCGCGCAACGGCGAGCCGATGCACGCGCTCGGCAACGTGGTGTTCTCGGTCGGGCTGTGCCTCGCCGCCGTCAGTTGCGGCTTCCTCCTTGCGGACAGTCTTGGAGGCTAGACGCGGATGAAATCCCCCTCCTCCGCCGAGCGCTGGCGCACTGCAATGCTCTATGCCTGGGTAGCCGCCGGCAGCATCATTGGCGGGCTGACGCGCTACCTGGTTGGGCTCGCGCTCGATACCGGGCCCGGCTTCCCCACCGCGACGCTGTTCATCAATGCCACAGGCTCGCTGATCATCGGCTTCTATGCGGCGCTGACCGGCCCTGATGGCCGCGTGCTGGCGCGGCCCGAGCATCGGCAGTTCGTCATGACCGGCTTCTGCGGCGGCTACACCACCTTCTCCACCTTCAGCCTGGAAACCTTCCGCCTGTTCCATGGCGGCATGAAGTATACGGCGCTGGCCTATATCGCCGCGTCGGTCGTCTGCTGGCTGGTGTCGGTTTGGCTCGGCCATATGATGGCGAGCCGCTATAATCGCTTGAAAAGGAGCTGACCATGCAGATTCCCAATCAGGCTGTTTCGCTCCGTATCTTCATCGGCGAGAGCGACCATTATGATGGCAAGCCGCTTTATGAAGCGATCGTGACCACGGCGCGCGAGCGGCACCTTGCCGGCGCCACCGTGCTGCGCGGCCCGATGGGGTTCGGCAAGTCGAGCCGGCTGCACACCTCGAAGATCCTGCGGCTGTCGGAGGACCTGCCGCTCCTGATCGAGATCGTCGACAGTGAGGACAACATCAATGCATTCCTGCCCATCCTGGATGGCATGATGTCGAGCGGCCTGATCACCTTGGAGAAGGTGCAGGTCCTGCAATATGGTGCGAAGGCCGCGAGCTGATCGCTCCGGCTGGAACCCGAGCCCGGCCTGTCCGGGGAGGCGGAATGAACGACACCGTTACCAAGCCGAAAACCAGAACCAAGACCAAGGTCGAGCGGCCGAAGCTGCACAAGGTCATCCTGATCAACGACGACTACACGCCGCGCGAATTCGTCACCATGGTGCTGAAGGCCGAATTCCGCATGACAGAGGATCAGGCCTACAAGGTGATGATCACCGCCCACAAGCTCGGCGCCTGCGTGGTCGCCGTGTTCACCAAGGACGTCGCCGAGACCAAGGCGACGCGTGCCACCGACGCCGGCCGCGCCAAGGGCTATCCGCTGCTGTTCACCACGGAGCCGGAGGAATAAGGCGCCGCCTGGCCCCGTTCGCCTCAATTTTATCGATCCGTGTGACCGCGGGTTTAATCTCCTGTGTCACGACGATGCGATGTCAGTCGCACTTCGCAAACAGCTCGAGCTCAAGCCGGCACGCCACGAGACCTCATTCGGCCCGTTCAAGCTGCTACATGCACTTCCATGGCTGATCCTCGCGGCGGCGATGCGCGTGATCGCGTTCGGCGGCGGCGCCGTAGCGCTGCCCGCGATCATCGTTGCCGACATCTCGGTGCTGCTCGCCTTCTTCGCGACAGCGCAACAATCGATCGAGGCGGCCGGCGGCCAGTCCTCGCTCGGCGAATTGACCTTCGGGGAGCAACTCAGTCTCTCTTTCTCGATTCTGTGGCGGATCGCGCTCGTGATGATCGTCGCGGCGCTCGGCAGCGCAGCAGCCGGCTATGGGGCCGCCCTTCATCTGATGGCAGGCCTCGATGGCATGGCGTTCGACCAGTTCACGCATCCCGGACGCTTCTGGAGCGCCTGGATCGCCGCACTCGTGCTGCTCATGATCGTCCGCGCCGAGCGCGACGACGGCAAAATCGCAATATTTCCCGCGATCGGTGAATTCGCGCGGCGCGGGCTGTGGCTCGGCGCTGCGGTGATCGTGCTCGGCCTTGTCAACGTCGCGCTGGCCTACGGACAGGAAGCGGTGCGGAGCGCGATCTGGAATTTCTGGCAGACCTCGTCGGCGACCCAGTTCACCAAGAACCTGATCTATTTCTGCTTCATCTTCAGCTTCGCCATGCTGCGGCTGTGGATCACCTTGACGATCCTGACGCTTGGGCTGAAGCAATCATATGTTCGCGCTGATTAGCGCCGCTGCGTATCCGCACGCTCACGCCATCACCACCGGCGTCTCCTCGCCGAGACGCGCTGCGCTTTCGAAAATCCGACTTTGCAATCCGGCCAGAGATCGCCGACAATGCCGCAAAACCGGCGCAGGCCGGTCAATAAGCAGGGCGGGAAACGACGGAAGTGGGCATATCAAGAAGAAGCTTCGTGACAAGAGGCCGACTGGTTCTGACGCTGGCGGCGATCACCTTCCTCGCTAGCAGCATGGCGCAAGCGGCCGAACGGGTCCGCATCGGGCTGTTGAAGCTCTCCTCGGCCGCCCCGCTGTTCCTCGCCAAGGAGCGCGGCTATTTCGAGCAAGAAGGGATCGAGGCCGATCTAAAGTTCTTCGACGCCGCCGTGCCGATCGCGGTGGCCAGCGTCTCCGGCGATATCGATATCGGTTTCACCGGCTTCACGGCCGCTTTCTACAACCTCGCGGGCAAGGGCGGACTGAAGGTGATTGCCGGCACGGCGCGCGAGGCACCCGGCTTCCAGAATACGGCTTACGTCGCCTCCAAGCGCGCGTACGATTCGGGCCTGAAGGCGCTGAAGGACTTGCCCGGCCATTCCGTCGGCATCACGCAAGTCGGCTCGACTTTCCATTATTCGCTCGGCCAGATCGCCGACAGGCTGAAATTCGAAGTGACATCCGTCCGCGTCGTTCCGCTCCAATCGTTGCCGAATGTCGCCGCTGCCATCAAGGGCGGCCAGCTCGACGCGGCGCTTACCGCCACGACCACGATCAGCCCGGTGGTCGCCTCCGGCGACGCGATCATTCTCGGCTTCGTCGGCGACGAGACGCCCTGGATGCTCGGCTGCGTGGTGGCTTCGACGGCGACGATCGAGAAGAACCGCAAGCTGGTCGAGAAGGTGCTGGCCGCCTATCGCCGCGGCGCCGACGACTATGCGCGCGTGCTGTTGAAACGCGATGCGGACGGCAAGTTCGTCCGCAGCGAGGAAGGTGACGCGATGCTCACGATCATCTCCAAATACACAGAGCAGAAGGTCGAGCAGCTCCGCATCGGGCTCTCGGTCGTCGATCCCGCGCTCGACAGCGCCGACATCGCCCGTCAGATTGCCTGGTTCAAGCGCCAGAAGATGATCGAACCCGATATCGACGCCGAGAAGATCATCGACAAATCCTTCGTCCCGGACCGGCCGACGGCGCCGAAATGACTGATGGCAACGACAACAAGAACACGGAGCGCCCCATGAGCACGAGCGAAGTCACCGCGGGCACCAAAATCGTCCGGCGTGCCGCAAACCAGAAGCCGTCGCGGGTGGTCGCAGACATCTGCGTGGTCGGCTCCGGTGCGGCCGGCATGTCTGCGGCGATCGAGGGCGCGCGCGCCGGACGCAAGGTGGTGCTGGTCGATAGCCTGCCCGCGCTCGGCGGCCAGGCGGTCAACTCCATCATCGGCACATTCTGCGGCCTGTTCTCGAACGGCAGCGACGGCTACCAGTTCACCCACGGTATCGCCGACGATCTGCTGGGCGACCTCGGTGCGCAGGAGAACGCACTGTTCTACCGCCGCGGGCCGCACACCACCGTCGTCTATTACGACGAGGTCGCGCTCGGACGCTGGGTCGAGAAGGCGATGCTTGCGGCCGGCGTGACGGTGATCGTCGGCGCCGTCATGCGCAACGTCCACGTCGCCGGCCGGCGCGTGACCGGGATCGATCTCTCCACCCGCTACGGCGACGTCGAGGTCGAGGCAAACGGCTTCGTCGACGCCTCCGGCGACGCCGCGCTGGTGTGGCAGGCGGGTTTTGCCTGCCGCGAGCCGGACGACGGCCCGATCTACGGCACGCAAATGCTGATCGTGGAGAATATCGACGAGAGCAAGGTGCCGAGCCGAGAGGAATTGCCGGCGCGCATGCGAGAGAAGGCCGGCGACTACGGCCTGTTGCGGCGCGAGGGCCTGTCCTTCGTCATTCCCGGGCGCGGCGTTGCCGCCATGAACATGACCCATGTCGAAACGCCGCTGGAGCCGCTGGAGGCGAGCCGCAAGGGCATCGAAGGCAAGGACCAGGCCGACCGCGCCTTCGCTTTCCTCAGGAACGAATTCCCCGCCTGCTTCGGCAAGGCGCGCATCCGCGCGTATGGCTTTCCCGGGATCCGCCAGACGCGCTGGATCGTCGGCCGCCAGCAATTGTCGGTCGATGACGTCCGCGCCGGCACCAAATTCGAAGACGCGATCGGCCGTACGGCGTGGCCGATCGAACTGCACGACCACGGCTCCGGCCATCACTGGCACGTCTTCGACAAGGACCACGTCCACTATGTGCCGTTCGGCAGCCTGGCGCCGCAGGAAGCCGACAACATCGTCGCGGCCGGCCGCTGCATCGATGCCGACAAGGCCGCACTCTCCAGCGTTCGGGTGATGGGCCCCTGCATGGCGATGGGCGCCGCCGCGGCGCACGCGCTCGACCTCGCCGGCAGCGGCAGCGTGCATCAGATCGACATCGATGCATTGCAATGGCGCGTGCGCGACAATCTGGAGCGGACGGACTGAGGCGCGCAGCAGCCAAGAGTGGTGACTGTCGCTCTCTGCTCAGCCGACCGGCGCGATCGTCGGTCTGAACGCCCTCAGCAACGTCCATTAAAGCGCGATGGGATTTGGATGAATCGTCATCGCGCTTTAGGTTGTTGTTTACGCATGATCTTTCTGGAAAACCGCTTCGCACTTTTCCGGATCATGCTTTAGGCGCCTGCCAGCGTGTCGCGCACGTTGACACGCTCACCGTCCGGCTTGCTGACATAGAGATGGCTCTCCAATACGGATTGCATGTTCTCAAACATCGAATAGAGATCGTCGCAATAGACGGACGGATTGTCGTAGCCGTTTTTCTTGGAGAAGCGATGCGGAAGATAGCCTCCCCCGCAGGCGTTCATGAACTTGCATTGGCGACACTTCGCACAAAGATTGATTGAGGCATCGCGGGCGGCTTTCCAGCGCGGCTCATTCCTGACCTCATCGATCGCGTGATCGAAGATGTTGAAGCCGGTGCTGGTGAAGCCGTCGCCTGCGATCCGCAGCACATCGTGGGCCTCCACGGTGCCGTCGGTCATCACGGTGCAAAGCTCGACGGGCTTGTGGCCTACGCCCTCGGTCGGTGAATCGTTGCCAAGCAGGGCGGTGATCATGTCCGAGATGATGCGGATATCGGTCGTCGGCGTCGAGCGATTTGCCTCCAGCCACAGGTCGAACAGCCCCTTGTAGAAAGCGGCAATGGATGGCGGACTCTCATCCACCGTCGCATCGGGAATCATTATGTCGTAGTTGGAGATTCCGCAGGCGGCGAAAAAATCGGCGTATTGCTGCGGCGCGTAAGCGGGATTGCAGACGGCCAGCGCAATGACGCCGATGTTGCGCGACACCAGCATGCGAACGGCACGTTCCACGGCGGCATGGGTGCCCGTCCCCTGAAACGTCCTGCGATGAAGGTCGTGAATATGTGCCGGTCCGTCCACGCTGATCGCAACCGAAATGTTGCGGGCCTCGAAGCAGGCCAGCCATTCATCATCGATCAACACACCATTGGTCGTGACCGCGATCGGTATGCCGCATCCGGTCCGCGATGAAATCGCCTCGCAGGCCTCGGCAAAGCCGTGGAAATTCTCGACGCCCCACAGCAACGGCTCGCCGCCGTGCAGAATGACGGGGAAATCGGCGAGCGAGAATCTGACAACGTGCTCCTCGATGCGCTGCAGCAGACGATGCTGCACGTCAGGGCTCATCAGCTTCGGCTTGGTGTAAACGGACGCGTCGCGAAACCAGTAACAATAGGAGCAGTCGATGTTACATCTCGTTGCGACCTTGACCAGCAATTGCGTGATCGGCTGATCCTGGAAAGCGACACAATCTGAACCGTCAGCCGACATGCCGACACCGAAACGAGCTGGAAGAAGTTTGTCTAGTACCCTCGAACGAATCCGCCTCGGCGGAACGCCCCGACACCCGGAGCGGTTGCCCCCCTGCGGAAGGCGCCTGCGTTGGCGCCCTTAGCAAAAGCGCCTCGCCTGAAAGCAGCCTGGGTCGCCACGGGGTCGTCGGAGACGACGCCCTGCTCCGCACGCTGTCCTCGCAAATCGTTCAGCAATGCGTCGATACCCTGATGGTCGCTCTGAATGGTTGCGCCAGGCCCATGCAATTGGATGAGGCTCGCAAAAACCTTCAGCGTCGTAATCGGCATAATTATGCTCCCCTTTTCGCGACGCAATGCAGGGATCGAACGAAAGGCCGGACTATCGAGCCGGCTGAGCAATGACGAACACTATACCTTTTCCATTGTTGCGGCAATGTGTCGGGACCGGCCGGTCTGCTCGACCTCGGGGAGCAGACATCGCTCCTGGAAAGACGCCCTTAGGCCATCACCACCGGCGTCTCCTCGCCGAGCCCGTAGACGCGCTGCGCTTTCGAAAACCCCGCGATCGGAAAATCGCCGAGCGCGCGCCAGTCGTGGCGGCAGACATTGGCAAAGCCTTCCGAGGCGACGACGGTGCGGCCGAGCCGGCCGGCGATCTTCTCCAGCCGCGCGGCGAGATTGACGGCGGGGCCGATGCAGGTGAAGTCGAGGCGGTTGCCGCCGCCAATGTTGCCGTAGAGGATGTTGCCGACGTGGAGCGCGACGCCGAAGCGGAAACGCTCGACGACGTCGCCGACCGGAAAGGCGAGCGCCTCGACGCTGGCGCGGGATTCGCGCGCAGCCTCGAGCACGCGAGAGCACACATACGGGGCATCGCCGACATATTCGTCGATCGGGAACACCGCGAGCAGGCCGTCGCCCATGAATTTCAGCACCTCGCCGCCGTGGCCGCGGATCGCGGTGACCTGGCAGTCGAAATACTGGTTGAGGATCTCGACCACGGTCTCGGCCGGTAGCCGGTCCGACAGCGCGGTGAAGCCGCGCAGATCGGAGAGCCAGATTGCGGCCTGCATGGTGTCGTTGTGGCCGCGGCGGATCTGGCCGCCGAGGATGCGCGCGCCGGCGCGATTACCGACATAGGTGTCGAGCAGCATCTCGGCGGTGCGGCGCAGGCTGATGATCTCGGCGACGCGCGCGAGCGGCGTCACGATGGAGCGGATTGCCGCGACGTGGTCGTCGCTGAAGCCACCGGGATGCCGCGTCACCCAGCTCGTCGCATGCACCGAGCCGTCGAGAAACGGCATCGGCACCGCGATATAGTCGGTCGCCCCTTCGGCCCGCATGTCGTCGAGAAACGGAAACCGCTCGTTGTCGGGATCGCCGATGCGTCCCCGCACCTCTAGCCCCTGCTCGAAAACGATCCGGAGCGGGCTTTTGGCGAATTCGGGCGTCTCCAGGATCTCGAAATCGACGGTGCCGATCTCGACCTCCTCGCCCTGCCGCCAGATGAAGTTGCGGCCGAAGATCTCCGGATGCAGCGTGCGGATGAAGATGCCGAACCGCCACAGCGGCAGGCCGGCCTCGACCAGATGCTCGCAGACCTCGGCGATCATCTCGGCCGGGGTCCCCGACGACCGCGCGCCGTCGATCAGCCAGTTGGTGATGCGCTGGAGCTCGGAGCTTTGCATGACCGCATTAGCGGATGAAGTTGTGTGGACGTCAAGCTACGCGGTGGGCTGGTACCGCGAGATGAGGACCTTTGCGCTAGCGTCCGACCTGCCCGCGATCGCGCAAGAAGTGGTCGGCCAGCACGCAAGCCATCATGGCCTCGCCGACGGGGACGGCGCGGATGCCGACGCAGGGATCGTGGCGGCCCTTCGTAAAAATCTCGGTGTCGGCGCCCTTGCGATCGACGGTGAGACGCGGCTGAAGGATCGACGAGGTCGGCTTCACCGCGAAACGCACCACGATCGGCTGTCCAGTCGAGATGCCGCCCAGAACGCCGCCGGCATGGTTGGAGAGGAAGCGCGTGCCGTCATTGCCGGTGCGCATCTCGTCGGCGTTCTCTTCGCCGGTGAGTTCGGCGGCGCCGAAGCCGGCGCCGATCTCGACGCCCTTCACGGCGTTGATGGTCATCATTGCGCCCGCGAGATCGGAATCGAGTTTTGCGTAGATCGGCGCGCCAAGGCCTGCGGGTACGCCCTCGGCGACGATCTCCAGCACCGCGCCGATCGAGGAGCCGCTCTTGCGGATGCCGTCGAGATAGGTCTCGAAGAAGGCGGCCTTGTCCTTGTCGGGACAGAAGAACGGATTCTTCGCGATCTCGTCCCAGTCCCACTTCTCGCGGTCGATCTTGTGCGGGCCGATCTGCACCAGCGCGCCGCGCACCTTCACGTCGGGCAGCACCTTTCGCGCGATGGCGCCGGCGGCAACGCGCATCGCGGTCTCGCGTGCCGAGGAACGGCCGCCGCCGCGATAATCGCGCAGGCCGTATTTCGCCTCATAGGTGAAGTCGGCATGACCGGGGCGAAACTTGTCCTTGATCTCGGAATAGTCCTTCGAGCGCTGGTCGGTGTTCTCGATCAGCAGCCCGATCGGGGTGCCCGTCGTGACCTGCACGCCGGTCTCCGGATGCGCCATCACGCCGGACAGGATTTTGACCTGGTCCGGCTCCTGGCGCTGGGTGGTGAAGCGCGACTGGCCGGGCCGGCGGCGGTCGAGATCCTTTTGGATATCGGCCTCAGTGAGCGGGATCATCGGCGGGCAGCCGTCGACCACGCAGCCGATCGCCACCCCGTGGCTCTCGCCAAAGGTGGTGACGCGGAACATGTGGCCGAAGGTGTTGAAGGACATGCCGAACTGCCGCCTAGCGTTGACTTGCAACGCCTATGGTGAATGTCAACGTGACGTAACGCGATCTGAATGGGGGGTCAAATGGTCCCCACAGGCGTCATGGCCGGGCTTGTCCCGGCCATCCACGTTCTTGGGGGCCGGAAGCGCAAAAGTCCGTGGATGCCCGGGACAAGCCCGGGCATGACGGCGGAGGACGGGAGCGCTCTTAACTAAACTTCTCCAGCCGCCCGTCGCGGAACACGTAGACGGCGCCCTGCTCGATATAGAGCTCGGCGGCGCTCGTGGGAGTCTCCAGCCCCAAGGCCACCATCAGGGCCCGGCAGGTGCCGCCATGGGCAACCGCGACGGTGTCGACGAGGATGGACTCGTACCAGTCGAGCATGCGCAGCTGCACCGCGGCATAGGTCTCGCCGCCGCTCGGGGCCACCGTCCATTTGTCGGCGAAGCGCCTTGCATAGACCTCCGGGTCGGCCGCCTCGCTCTCGGCGAGCGTCAGCCCTTCCCAGCTGCCATAGCCGATCTCGCGCAGGCGATCGTCGAGCGAATAGTCGGCAGGCGGCAGTTCGAGCTTGGCGCGCGCAAGTTCCATAGTCTGGCGGGCCCGGCCGAGCGGGCTCGACACGTAGGGCAGCGCCGCGCGGTCCTTGCCGTCACGCTCGAGCAGATCCGCCAGCACGCCGGCGGCGTGCACGGCCTGGCCGCGGCCGCGCGCATTGAGCGGGACGTCCTTGGTGCCCTGGAGCCGGCCGAGCGCATTCCACTCGGTCTCGCCGTGGCGAAGGAAATAGATCGTGGGCACGGGCATTGCAGCTAAAGATCAGTCCTTGCCACCGAGCGAAATATCCGGCGCGTCCGGGCGCTTCATGCCGAGCACGTGATAGCCGGAATCGACGTGATGCACCTCGCCGGTGACGCCGCGCGAGAGATCGGAGAGGAAATACAGCGCGCTGCCGCCGACGTCCTCGGTCGACACGTTGCGCCGCATCGGCGCGTTGTACTCATTCCATTTCAGGATATAGCGGAAGTCGCCGATGCCGGACGCGGCGAGCGTCTTGATCGGACCTGCCGAGATCGCGTTGACGCGGATGTTCTTCTCGCCGAGATCGGCGGCGAGATAGCGCACGCTGGCTTCCAGCGCCGCCTTGGCCACGCCCATCACGTTGTAGTGCGGCATCCACTTCTCGGCGCCGTAATAGGAGAGCGTGATCAGCGAGCCGCCGTCCGTCATCAGCTTCTCGGCGCGCTGCGCCACGGCCGTGAACGAATAGCAGGAGATCAGCATCGACTTCGAGAAATTCTCCTGCGTGGTGTCGACATAGCGGCCGTCGAGCTGCTCGCCATAGGCGATCGCATGCACCAGGAAGTCGATCTTGCCCCACTTCTCCTTCAGCACCGCGAAGACGGCGTCGATGGTCGCAGCGTCGGTGACATCGCAATGGCCGAGCACGAGGCCGCCGATCTCGGCGGCGAGCGGCTCGACACGCTTCTTCAGCGCATCGCCCTGATAGGTGAAGGCGAGCTCGGCGCCGGCGGCGTGGCATGCCTTGGCAATGCCCCAGGCGATCGAGCGGTTGTTGGCGACGCCGAGGATCACTCCGCGCTTGCCTTGCATCAGACCTGAATTCTGCGCCATTTCTTCACGTCCCATCGAGCGGGTTGAGGTCTGGAGGTACACCAGCCCTCCCCTGCGGTACAGCCCTAATACGCGGCGTTAACGCTGTTTCGAGCGCCGGAATAGCCGTTCCATTCGGGTGTTATGATGATCGAGGCGCTCGCGCCTGATATGAGGGACGACAAGACGGTAATGAGTGCGTTTCGCCAGAGTGTGGAAGCCATGATCCCGGCGTTGCGCCGCTACGCCCGCGCGCTGACGCGCGATGCGGATGCGGCCGACGATCTGGTGCAGGACACCTTGGTGCGGGCGCTGCGTTCGGAGCGCCTGTTTCTCGGAGGCGATGTCAGGAGCTGGCTCTACACAATCCTGACCAACCTCAACAAGAACCGGCGGCGCTCGCTGGCAAGGCGTCCGCAATTCATGCAACTGACGGAGAACAACCCGGATGCCAGCGGGACCGAAGCCGAAGGGCGCGACATCGAGAAGGCGCTGGCGACGCTGGTCGAGGAGCAACGCTCGGTGCTGCTCCTGGTGATGCTGGAGGGCATGAGCTACCGCGAAGTCGCCGACATCCAGGGCGTGCCGATCGGCACCGTGATGTCGCGCCTCGCACGAGCGAGAGCCCACGTCAAAGCCTCGCTGGAGGGCGAGCGCCCGGCGCTCAGGCGGGTGAAATGATGGCAGGGTTGATGCATCGCGTTTTGTCCCGCCTGTCGATGAGGCGAGCCAAGTTGAGTCACCAAGAACATTTTGGGCCGCAGAGCCAGAGACGATCGATATGAACGACCGCAATATCCCAGTGACCGAGGACGAACTGCACGCCTATGTCGACGGCGAATTGCCGGCCGAGCGCCGCGCCGATGTCGAGGCCTGGCTCGCCGCCTACCCAGAAGACGCCGAGCGCGTGCAGTCCTGGCGCGCCATGGCCGAGATGCTGCACGCCCGCTACGACGCCGTCGCCCTGGAGCCGGTGCCGGCGCGGCTGGAGCTCGAGCGCCTGGAGCGCCGGCCGCGGCAATGGCTGTATGGCGCCGCGGCGGCTGTGCTGGTGGCTTTCGTCGCCGGCGGCTCCGCCGGCTGGCTCGCGCACGGCGCCGCCAACGCCCCCTCGACCTTCCAGAGCTTCACGGCGGACGCGCTCGACGCCCATCGCCTCTATGTCGTCGAGGTCCGGCATCCGGTCGAGGTCGGGGGCAACGAGCGCGACCACCTTCAGGCCTGGCTGACCAGGCGCTGCGGCTGGACGGTGTTCGCGCCGAACCTGGAGGCGAGCGGGCTGAAGCTCGTCGGCGGCCGGCTCCTGCCGGGGCCGAACGGGCCGGCCTCGTTCCTGATGTATGAGGGCGCCTCGGGCGAACGCTACACGATCTACAGCGCCAAGACCGAAAATGGTGCAACGCAGATGCGCTACGCCAAGACGGACAAGGACGGGGCACTGTTCTGGGCCGAGCGCGGCGTCGGCTACGTCGTCAGCGGCGTCGGCGCCGACCGCGACCGGCTGAACAAGGTGGCGCAAGCCGTTTACGACCAGGCAGAGAAAAGCGGCGGCTAAACAACCGCGCGAAACGCGGTGCCCAGATTCCGACATTGAAAATTTCGAATCAAGACATGCGTGCGTCTCATTATCGCACCGGGTGATCACGCGATTATGAGCGGCGTTCGATCCGCCGATCGACGCGGGCGGCCTCGATTGGGGTTTTTGGTACCGCGCTGGTCCCCCTCTCGAGGCCGCACCTTTTTATCGGCTGCCCCGCCGGACAGCCGACACGTCTCAGACGTCAGCGTCGAAGCGCGGCCCGCGCTTCGGGCGTATGTTGAGCATCATCCTGTGGGGAAGAGAATGCTCCGATCGTCGACACGGTCTCGGATAGCGCCCTAATTCATGGGCATGATTTTTTCGGAAAACCGCTACGCACTTTTCCGAATCATGCCCTAGCCGAGCCCGCTACGCGGATTGTACGGATGTTGGTCGCGCCACTTCTCCATCAATGCCTCAAGCTCGGCGTCGTTCCCATCCGGTAGCATAATCCTGATGGTGACGAAGAGATCCCCGGTTCCGCCGGCCTTCGGCAGGCCTTTGCCCTTGAGGCGGAAGGTCCGGCCGCTGGAGGTGTTTTTCGGGACCGACAGCTCCACGGCATTGCCGAGGGTGGGCACGCGGACCTTGCCGCCGAGCACCGCCTCATACAGCGTGACCGGCAGATCGATTCGCAGGTCCGCGCCCTCGACCTTGAAGTAAGGATGCGGCGCGATGTTGATGGTGAGCAGGAGGTCGCCGGGCGGGTGGCCCTGTGCGGTCTCGCCCTGGCCGCGCAGCCGGATCTGCTGGCCCTCGGTGACGCCAGCCGGAATCTTGACGTTGAGCTCCTTGCCATTCGGCAGCCGGACCCGCTTCTCACCGCCCTTGACCGCTTCTTCCAGCGAGACGCTCATGGCGACATTGACGTCGAGATCGAGCCCGATCCCGCCGGTGTCGAACTCGAACTGGGCGCCGCCGCCGGCCCCGGGCCGCGCGCCACGCGTCCCGCCGCCGAACATGCTGTTGAGGATGTCCTCGAACGCACCCCCGCCCGGACCGCCACCCGCACCACCGCTCCGGAACGTGTAGCTCTCGAACCCGCCGGGACCTGCGCGGCCACGCGGACCTCCGCCGCCCGGAAAGCCCTGGAAGCGCGGCTTGCCGTCGGCGTCGATCTCGCCACGGTCGAACTGCTTGCGCTTGTCCTCATCGCCGAGGATCTCGTTGGCCGAGTTGATCTCGGCAAAGCGCTCAGCGGCCTTGGGATCGCCTTTGTTGCTGTCGGGATGGTGCTTCTTGGCAAGCTTGCGATAGGCGCTCTTGATCGCGGCAGCGTTGGCGCTCCGCGGCACCCCCAAGACCTCATAGGGGTCGCGCATCCGTCACGTCTCCTTCAAGAATTCGAAATTGTTCAAAGGGCTCCCCACCCCAGCTGTCATCCATGTGGGGGCGGAGTGGCATTTTTGCAACTAGTCGGGTGAAGCGGACCGCTTCGATTCGAGCACGATCTTATCGGAAAACCGGTTCACACTCTTTGAGAACCGCCCTTCCGGGTCAGGATCCTGCTCAGCTCCGCCATGGCTTTAGCGTATGAATCTCCCAACGGCCATGGCTGCTTTGGCAGCCGGCGCCCTGGAGCCAGCTTTCGGTGCTGCCGTTGACGTAGCTCGCCAGGAAATCGCGGCACTTGCGGCCGTCCTCGGCGGCATAAGACTGCGCGATCGGCGTCACCGAGCCGCGCGCCCCGGTCTCCGGATTCTCCCAGTGCTGGCTCGAATCCTTGTCGCCCTTGCTGAGGACGTCGGAGGCGGCGTTGCGCGCGAAAGCGAGATCGGTCTCGGTCGGCGGGGCATCCTTCCGCGCGATCGAACCGGTGAGGTCGCTATCGTCGGCCTTGGCATAGGCGGTCTTGTCATTGCGGGAAAAGCTGCAGCCGCCCGCGCCAAGCCCGATCAGGATGATCGTCACGACAAGGCCCGATCGATGGATCGCCGATAGGCCAACGCGTCCCCATGCCCTATATAGGGTGGGAGCGGACAACAGCGCGTTTTGGGCCGCGGGACGCAACTCGGACTCCGGACATGACCGACACGACCTCGATGAAACACCAGACACCCTTAACATCCGGTGATTTCACCGCCGCCGACGAGCCCTTTGCGCTGTTCGAGGCCTGGCTCAACGAGGCGATCAAAAGCGAGCCGAACGATCCGAACGCGATGGCGCTCGCGACCGTCGATCCCGACGGGCTGCCTGACGTGCGCATGGTGCTGATGAAGGGCTTCGATGCCGAGGGTTTCGTCTTCTACAGCCACATCGCCAGCCAGAAGGGCCGCGAACTCGCCGCAAACCCTAAGGCCGCTTTACTTTTTCACTGGAAGTCGCTGCGCCGTCAGGTCCGCATCCGCGGCAACGTGACGCCGGTGACCGACGCCGAAGCCGACGCCTATTTCGCGACGCGGCCGAAGCAGGCGCAGATCGGCGCCTGGGCCAGCAAGCAGTCCGAGGCGCTGGAGAGCCGCTTCGCCTTCGAACAGGCGATCGCAAAAGTCGCGGCCAGATACGTCATCGGCGAAGTGCCGCGGCCGCCGGGCTGGAGCGGCTGGCGCATCACGCCTGTTCGCATCGAGTTCTGGCACGACCGCCCATTCCGCCTGCACGACCGCATCGAATTTCGCCGTGACGCGGCCGGCCAGCCATGGTCCAAGACGCGGATGTATCCCTGAGCTTAGGCCGACCTGAAAGATGTCCATGCCGCACTCGTCCAACGCGCCGCGCCGCACACTGCTCTTGACCGGAGCAAGCCGCGGCATCGGCCACGCCACCGTGATCCGCTTCTCCTCGGCGGGCTGGCGCGTCATCACCTGCTCGCGGCATCCCTTCCCTGAGGACTGTCCGTGGGACGCAGGGCCGGAGGATCACATCCAGGTCGACCTCGGCAACCCTGAAGACACCGCGCGCGCCATCAACGAGATCCGCAATCGTCTCGAGGGCGGCACGCTGCATGCGCTGGTCAACAACGCCGCGATCTCGCCGAAGGGCCCCGGTGGCGCACGGCTCGGCTCGGTCGACACCGATCTCGACACCTGGACCCACGTCTTCCACGTCAACTTCTTCGCACCGATCATGATGGCGCGCGGATTGATCGCGGAGTTGAAGGCGGCCAAGGGCTCGGTGGTGAACGTCACCTCGATCGCGGGCTCGCGCGTGCATCCCTTCGCAGGCGCCGCCTACGCCACCTCAAAGGCTGCGCTCGCCGCGCTGACGCGCGAGATGGCCTCCGACTTCGGCCGCGTCGGCGTGCGCGTCAACGCCATCGCGCCGGGCGAGATCGACACCTCGATCCTGTCGCCGGGCACCGAGAAGATCGTCGACCAGCAGATCCCGATGCACCGGCTCGGAACGCCCGACGAGGTCGCCAAGATCATCTATGTGCTGTGCACGGACACCTCGTCTTACGTCAACGGCGCCGAGATCCACATCAACGGCGGCCAGCACGTTTAGGCCAAGACGGCGGAAGCATGGGCCGGTTCGCGAGCACAGCGTCACTCTACGAACATTTGCGGCCGCCATATCCGCGGGAATTTTTCCGCACCGTTGCACACAAGCTCGGCCTCACCAAACAGAGCAGCCTGATCGATCTCGGCACCGGGCCCGGTTTGCTCGCGCTCGGCTTCGGCCCTCATGTCGGCCGTGTCGTCGGTGTCGACCCGGAGCCCGCAATGCTCGATGCGGCGCGGCGCGCGGCTGCGGGCGCAGGGCGGCAGCTCACGCTGATCGAAGGCAAGGCAGAGACGCTTGCTGACGACATCGGCAGCTTCGATGTCGTGACGATCGGCCGCGCGCTGCACTGGATGGATCGCGACGCCACGCTTGCGCGGCTCGACCATCTGGTCGCGCACGATGGTGCGATTGCGATCTGCGCCTCGTTTTCGGTCACCGACGGCCGCAACCCATGGCTCGACGGCTACAACGAGATCCGCCGCCGCTGGTCACCCGCCAAGCTGTGGGAGGAAGCCGGCAAGGGCACGCGGACCCATCGCGATCTGCCGGCATTCTTTCGCGGCAGTGCGTTTCGGCCTGCCGAGCTCGTCGCGGTCGAGACCAGCCATAACGTGAGCGTGGAGGACCTGACACGCCGCACCCTCACCTACTCGTCGTCCTCACCGGACGCGTTGGGCGAGAATGTCGAGCCGATGCTGCGCGAAATCGGAGAACTTCTTGCATCCTTCAGCCGCGACGGCGTGATCGCCGAGAGCCTCGTCTCGACGGCGGAGATCGTGAAGCGTTAGGTGAGTTGCCGAACGATGGAAGCAGGCGATCCAGACAACGCCGCCGCAAGACCTGGATCGCCCTTCCTTCCACTCCTCAATCGAGTCGAATCCGACGCGACCTCTCGCGCGGCCGCGGAGCAGCCGTGCTGAACGCAGTCGAGCAGTCGTCGTCGTTCTCGCCGTCGAGCAGCGGAGCACCACAGTGCCGGCACATGCGCGCCGACATCGACGACGCCTTGCCGCTCGCCACCACCTGACGATAGTTCGCCAGGTCGATGACGTTGCGGGGCGACGTTATGTGTTTTTCAACCATGGCTGTTCCTCGCGGCTACACACTGCTTATCGCAGACAAGTTTCGCGCAAACGTTCAGCCCACCGCTCAAATTTTACCGGAGGAATTGGGGCGGCGCGCACACATCACGGCGCGGCCGCAATCCCGCTCTATTCTGCGACACGATACTCCGTCTCTCGGCGAACGGCGTAAGATATCGGTAGGTATCTTTGCCTGACGACGCTGGATCACTGCGAAAGTCAGGCTGACGTTTCGAGCATCCACTCAGCGCAGGCGCGTTCTGCGCTTTACAGCCACTTCTTGAACTTGAAGAGCCAGTACGGGACGATCGCGGCGATCAGCATCATCACCAGCGCCATCGGATAGCCGTGGACCCATTCGAGTTCCGGCATCACCTTGAAGTTCATGCCGTAGATCGAGGCGATCAGCGTCGGCGGCATCAGGACAACAGCCATGACCGAAAACAGCTTGATGATGTTGTTCTGCTCGAGATTGACGACGCCGAGCATGGCATCGAGCACGAAGGTGATCTTGCTGGAGAGATAAGAGGCGTGGTCGGTGAGTGACGCCACGTCGCGTTGCATGGTCTTGAGCTGCTCGCGCATGTCCTTGGACCATTTCACGCCCTCAACCACCGCCGAGAGGAAGGTGACGACGCGACCGATCGAGACCAGGCTCTCGCGAACCTTCGAGGTCAGATCGCCCTTGCGGCCGATCGAGATCAGGATCTGGGAATATTGCTTGGCGTGGCCGTGGCGCTCGCTCTCGGGCTCGAAGATGTCGTGCGAGACCTGGTCGATCTCGGCACCGCAGCGCTCCAAAATGTCGGCGCAGCGGTCGATCACGGCGTCCAGCAGCTCCATCAGCACCATCTCACCGGTGATGGAAGGCGTGCAGGAGCGGGCGAGCTTGGCCTCGACCAGGGCGAACGGCTTGGGCAGGTCATAACGCACCGTCACCAGGCGGTGGTCGCCGAGGATGAAGGTCACCGCCGTGGTCCGGGGCATGTCGGTATCGGAGTGGCACATCAGCGTCGCCGTCATGTAGCGCGCGCTGTTCTCGATATAGAGGCGGCTGGAGATCTCGATCTCCTGCATGTCCTCGCGGGTCGGGATGGCGATGCCCAGCAGCCGCTCCACCGCCTTGTCCTCGGCCGCGGTCGGGCTGACCAGGTCGACCCACACCGCATGCTCCGGCACGGCCGCCAGATCCTCGACCACGGCTCTTTTGAGGGTGCCCTCGGAGGGAACGAAAACAGAAAACATGCACCAACTCCAGCAGGGGCCTGCGACAGAATGACAAGCCCTTAGCGCGATTCTGACAAGTTCATGATGACAAGCACATTAATGGAGCGTTTGCATTTGTGGCGGCGCCGTGGCCCAACCGTGGCACGGAATCGACAGATTCGGCATTCCCCGCCCCAAAACCAGCCCAAGACCGCAAAAATTGCGGCAAAAAAGCCACAGCTTGGGTCTCGCAGCGCGGGATAAGGTCCGAAACGCTGGAATTGTGGCAGATTTCAACGATAATAGGCTCAACGGAGTCGTGGTCTTGAGCTTGGCTCAAGCCCCACGAAAGCTTGTTGTTGTCGATTGGAACCAAATCATGTCGTCGCTGAAAGTTACGCTGGGTATTTTGGCCGCGGGCCTGATGCTGTCGGGCTGCATGCAGGCCACACATTTTGAGGCGACCGATACCAAGGCCTTCAAGCCGAAGGATAAGGAACTTCTCGCCAAGGTCCGGTACGAGAACACCCCGGTCGCCGAGCCGTTCCGCCGCGCCATCGTCGATTGCCATCGCAAGGAATCGCCGGGCTCGATCGTGGTCGATTCCGACAACCATTACCTCTACTGGGTGATGGATGGCGGCAAGGCGATCCGCTACGGCATCACCGTCGGCGAAGAGGCCATGGCCTGGTCGGGCATCGCCAAGGTCGGCAGCATGACCGAGTGGCCGGCCTGGCATCCGACCCCGGGTGAGATTTCGCGCCTTGGCGTTCCGACCTATGTCGCGCCGGGTCCGGACAATCCGATGGGCTCCCGCGCGATGTATCTCTACTCGGGCGGCAAGGACACGCTGTTCCGCATCCACGGCACCAACCAGCCGGAATATATCGGCGCCTCGATCTCGTCGGGCTGCATCCGCCTGACCAACGAGGACGCGATCGACCTCTACAACCGCGTCAAGGTCGGCACCATCGTCGTGGTGCTCGAGCCGAAGCACGGCGACTCGCCATACAACTCGCGCCTCGCGCTCGGCGGAAGCCAGACTGGCCAGGCGGGCAGCTACTGATCGCTTCCGACCTTTAGACATCCAAAAGCGCCGGTTTCACCGGCGCTTTTTTGTTGCCCGCTTGTGCGGCTGGGTTTTGTCGCCGTCGGCCGCCGGCTTGTCCGCAGGCGCGGGAGATTTCTCCGCAGCCTCGTCATCAGCCCCACCCTTATCCTCCGGCTTCGCCGCGACCTCGCGCGGCGGTGCTTCCTCGGGCCGTTCCGCCGGTAGCAGCGGGGCGACCTGCGGCAGGGGATCCCAGACGTTCCACTGACAGATCCGGTAGTCGTTGCGCCGCTGCGCCAGATCGAGATGGATGTGGTCCTCGTGGTACCAGTCCGAGCCCGGGCCGAGCACGGTGGAGAACCGCGAACAGACCGAATGCAGCACGCGCTCGCGCACGTCGCGCGACATAGTGCGGTCGGTGAGGCCGATCGACTGGCCGTTGGCGAGCTTGATGGCGCGGACGTCGAGCGCGTTGGCCTTGCCGTGCTCGGACAGCATTGCGCCGACCACGCGATTACGGCCGCGGCACTCAAAACTGTCGAAATTGTCGAGATCGCTGATGGTCGAGCCGAGGCTCGCGGCCAGCGGCACCATGTCCTTACGCACCCAATCGGCGAGCGCGGAGGCCATGGTGCAGCGGAGGATCGCCGCGGGCTTGACCGAAACCTTGCGCTTGTCCGGCAGCACGATGGCTTCCAGCCGCACCAGATCCTCGCCGCCGCAGGCGCCGGGACCACGGATGTCGGGGATGGAGGGCGCGATCGCGATCTCCTCGGTCAGCGCCAGCCGGCAAGCCGAGAGCTGCTTTGCGGGCGGCGCGGCCTCGGCGGGCTTGTTGGCGCCGGGCTTGTCGGGAGAAGCCTTGTCCGGCGAAGGCTTGCCGTCGGACTCCGGCGCGGCCTCGTCCGTCGCCTTGGGGGCTTCGTCAGGGCGAGGTTTTGGTAGCGGTATCTTCGCAGGTATCTTGGCGGAATGAACCGCCGCGCGCGGCCGTGGTGTACCAAGACCAAAGATATCGAGCGGCGCAGCATATTTGCGCGCCTCTGCCCGCTCAGTCAGTACGAGCGACAATCCGGCTACAGCGGTAACCATTGCCGCGCGGGCGGACATATAGCCGCGACAAGACCATTTGCGGCGAAAGTCCGGCAGGCTAAAACTCATGACAATTCTTTGGCCCAACGCTGAGAGCTATAATCCGCCCAGCGACTTCTCGGAGGAACGACGGAATGCTTGGTTTGATGCAAGATTGGCCCCTGCTCTGCCACCGGATCATCGAACACGCCGCCAGGATTCATGGCAAGCAGGAGGTGGTCACCCGCTCGGTCGAGGGACCGATCCATCGCACCAACTATGCCGAAATCCACAAGCGCGCGCTGAAGGTCTCGCAGATGCTGGAGCGAGACGGCATCAAGCTCGGCGACCGCGTCGCAACCATCGCCTGGAACACCTGGCGCCATCTCGAAGTCTGGTACGGCATCATGGGGATCGGCGCCATCTGCCATACCGTCAATCCCCGTCTTTTCCCCGAGCAGATCGCCTGGATCATCAACCATGCGCAGGACCGCATCGTGATGACCGACATCACCTTCGTTCCGGTCCTGGAGAAGATCGCCGACAAGCTGCCAAGCGTGGAGCGCTATATCGTGCTCACCGACAAGGCGCATATGCCGCAGACCACGCTGAAGAATGTGATGGCATACGAGGACTGGATCGCGCAGGCCGACGGCAAATTCAAATGGAAGGACTTTGACGAGAACACGGCAGCGGCGATGTGCTACACGTCGGGCACCACGGGTGACCCGAAGGGCGTGCTGTACTCGCACCGCTCCAACGTGCTGCACGCGCTGATGGCCAACAATGTCGACGCGCTTGGCACCAGCGCCTCCGAGACGATGCTGCCGGTGGTGCCACTGTTCCACGCCAACAGCTGGGGCATCGCCTTCTCCGCGCCCTCGCAGGGCACCAAGCTGGTGATGCCCGGCGCCAAGCTCGACGGCGCCTCGGTCTACGAGCTGCTCTCGACCGAGAAGGTGACGCACACCGCCGGTGTGCCCACGGTGTGGCTGATGCTGCTGCAGCACATGGCCGCCAATAACCTCAAGCTGCCGGAGCTGAAGATGGTGATCTGCGGCGGCTCGGCGATGCCGCGCTCGATGATCAAGGCCTTCCTCGACATGGGCGCGAACGTCCGCCACGCCTGGGGCATGACCGAGATGAGCCCGATCGGCAGCGTCGCGGCGCTGAAGCCTCCGTTCCAGAGCGCGACCGGCGATGCCAAGCTCGACGTGCTCCAGATGCAGGGCTATGCGCCCTTCGCCGTGCAGATGAAGATCACCGACGATGCCGGCAAGGAGCTGCCCTGGGACGGCAAGACCTTTGGCCGCCTCAAGGTCTCCGGGCCCGCAGTCGCCAAGGCCTATTACCGGGTCGATGCCAACATCCTCGACGAGGAAGGCTTCTTCGACACCGGCGACGTCTCGACCATCGACGAGGACGGTTACATGCGGATCACCGACCGCTCCAAGGACGTGATCAAGTCCGGCGGCGAATGGATCTCCTCGATTGACCTCGAAAACCTCGCCGTCGGCCATCCAGCCGTGGCGGAGGCCGCGGTGATCGGCGTGTTCCATCCGAAATGGGACGAGCGGCCGCTCCTGATCGTGCAGCTCAAGCAGGGCCAGCAGGCTACGCGCGAGGACATCCTGAAATACATGGACGGCAAGATCGCCAAGTGGTGGATGCCCGATGACGTCGCCTTCGTCGACGGCATCCCGCATACCGCCACGGGCAAGATCCTGAAGACGGCGCTGCGCGACCAGTTCAAGGATTACCGCTTCCCGAACGCGGCGGCGTGAGCGGACCGGAATAGCTTGCCCCGAGACCCGCTTGCCCCAGGACCTGGTCGGTCCTGCGGTTGCGAATTCGCTTCACCTCCCCCGCTTGCGGGGGAGCTCAGTTTCATCACGAACGCAAATCGATCCGATCTCGTGAGAGCCTCTGGCCCTCCGGCAAGTATCAAGGTCAGGCAGGCAGAGTGATCATGATCTGATGCGACCTTCGGCGGATCACGCTCTAAAGCGCAATGAGATTAGGATTGATCGTCATCGCGCTTTAGGTTGTTGTTTGAGCATGATCTGTTCGGAAAACCGCTGCGCACTTTTCCGGATCATGCTCTAACGCTTTGCCTCCGCCTGGCCGGTGCTCTTCTGCCATTTCAGGAATTGTTGATAGAGCGCTTCGTCCTGTTCCGGCGTTCGCGCGCCCTGCTGGCCGGTTTCGCGGGTCTGTGCGGCAAGGAACTGGTCGAATCTCGCGCGTGTGTCGGAGGCTGGACCGGAATGCTGGTCGAGCCACTCCTGCGCCGGCGGGAAGCGATTCCATCCCTTCAGTGGCGCGCTCAACACCACCTCCTTCCACTTCGGATGGAAGGGCGACCGCTGCAGGTCTTTCAGCCGGTCGAAGAAGACCTGCACGAAATGCTCCACCTTACCGTATCGCTCGGTCTTTGCGGGCCAGTTGTAAGCCGCAAGGATGGCGGGCACAGCGATCGTGTCAACGCGGCCGCCAGGTGGGATCAGTGAAGGATAGTCCTCCGCCTTGAGGACAGATGGAAGATAGTCGCTCTGCAAGGGCCCGCTATATGGGATCGGTACGAAATGCAGGTCGTCTCCCTTCACCTGGCTCACGGCCTTGGAGGGACTTCCCTGCACCGCGATCACCGCGTCGAGTTCGCCGTTCTTCAGTTTTTCATAGGCGATGCGCTGCTCGATATAGGCGTAGACCGGCTTGACGCCGAGCCTCTCGAAGATCGTGATTGCGGTGACGAAAGTGCCTCCGTTCGGCAAGTCGACGGCAACACGCCGACCGTTCAGATCGGCAAGGCTGCGGATCGACGACCGCGCGACGACGTGCATCTCCTCATTGTAGAGCTTCGTGATATAGACGAACTGGTTGCGGATGTTGCCGGTGTAGCCCTTCCTTTCCAGGTAATCGAGCGTGTCGGCGCGCACGATGCCGAGATCGACCCCCTTGAGGAAAAGGATGTCCGCGATGCTCTGGACCGAGCCCCTCCCAATGATCGGCAGCACCCGCATCCGGTCGCCGTCATCCAGCGCGGAGGCAAGGTCGGCGCCGAACTGGACATAGGTTCCGCCGATTGTGCCTGACATCAGCGTCACGGTGTTGGCGTTGAGCCTCTCGCGCGTGCTCTTGCTGGTGCTGGAATAGCTGAAAATCGCCTTCAGGCCCTCGCTCACTGCGGCCGGGTCGACCTCGCCTCCCCTGTCCTGGGAAAAGGCCGGCGTCGCCAGCAGCACCGCGACCCCGGCCGCGCAGCCGAAAGCCAGGTCGGTCAAACGTCGGATGATCATGTCGTGAAACTCCGAATGGTCGAGATTGACAGGCGCGCGCGACGCACGCTGCCGGGATCAGCGGGTGGGCGTGAGCGTATCAAGCTGTCGCTGCGCCTCGGGGTCACCCCATTCTTTTGCCCGTTGGTACCAGTTGCGGGCCTGCGCGAGGTCCGCGAGCGGGCCACTGGCGCCCAACTGCTTGAGCACGTTCGGATCGTAGGTCCTGGCCACCAGCAGCGCGGCGCGCGCGTCTCCTCCTTCGGCCGCACGCAGAAGCAGCAGCCTCGCCGCCGAGACGTCGCCGCTGGTGAGCAAATCCTGTCCACGTTTGACGAGGCCAGAAATTTCCTTCGGATCCAGGCTACGCACGGCGTCCGTCTGCGGCGGCGGGGAGGCCACCAAGGAGCGCGCGGGCGGTACGGCCGTGACGGCTGTCGACGGCTGCGGAGCGACGCTGGCGGCGGGTTTCCAGGAAAGTCGGCTCGAGCCAACCACGAGCACGGCGCCGTTGCTGTCACGCAATTCTGCCATCGCGACCATCTGGCCGACGAAACCGTCTGGCGGAATGACCGACACGGCGGAAACTTCCGAAGCCGGCACGCGCCACTCGTTGGCGACGCGCTTGCCAGACGTCAACCGTGCGTCGGCTGGCAGTCCATTGATGGCAACGATAGCGCCGGAAGGGGGAGCACCCACGCGCATCCCGAGCGGCAAGGGGGCGTTGGCAAGCCCGCTGCTGTCCTCCACCGCAAGGGTCGCGACTTGCTTGCGTTGCGGTGCCGGACCGATCGCGGCTTTCACCGATTGCCAAAGCGACGAGATCGATGTGGCGTCGTTCGATTGAACTCCAGGCCTTTGCGATGCCGGAATGACTATGACGAGAATGAGCGCGATGCCTCCCGCAACTGCTGCCGCGATCGCGAACCTGACCACTACGCTGAGCAGCGCGCTCCTCCCCGAGTTACGAAGGGCGGCCGGCACCTCCATGGGCTCCATCGCCTCGTGCATGGCTTGGGCGACGGCTTTGGAGAACACGTCCGAATGGTCACGACGTCGCCGGTTGCCGGGCGATTGCAGGGGCGGGCCATCGGCAGTCGGCTCCGTGAATCGTCTTGGCGCCGCCGTCGGCTGCACCGTCCGCTCGCGCAAGTTACGCGGCGCGTAGTACGTCGGATCTTGCGGATCGATATCGCTTTCGTGCGGTCCACCACTCATACTGAACACTCGCCCTGATGGGGCGGCCCACCAGCCGCGCTGGTCGGCACCGGCTACGCTGTTCGCGATCCTTGCAGCTCATGAGGCGCAACCGCGCACGTCCGGTCAGCCTTTGCGGCACGACCGGGAGCTGAGGTCACTCTTGCAACGTTTCCGGCTGACGCCCGCCGTTGTTCCTAGCCGTTGTTCTTTTTTTGACCTTTCGCCGGGACGGTCCCTCGCCTCGGCGGTTCCGACAACCTGCAGTAGAGCCTTGGGGCGAAATTACGACCAAGTCAATCTACAACTAAAGATCATTTAGATTGAATGGTTAATCAACTAAGTTGCATAATCCCGTCTGTTCTCTGTGCCGTATCGTCCGCAAACCTTGAAATTGCCGGGCCGCCGTGGTCTCAAGCAGCCAGTTTTCAATCGGCCCCCTGGCGGCGGGCCAAGCCCCCAACCCGGCAGTTCTCATCGATGGCCCGCAGGTTTTCCGCTCCCTATCAGACGGAGCCCGTGTCCAGCCTCGCGAGCTGGGCGCGCAATCTGGCCGTGTTCGCGGTGGTGGCGGTGCTGGTGTCGATCCTCATCGTCCGCTTCGGCTTTCTGGAGCCGAAGCCGGCGCTCGCCACTTTCTTCGGGGGCCTTGCGATCGCCGGGCTCTCCATCCTGTTCGGGCTCGCCGGCTTTGCCGCGATCTGGCAGAACGGCTCGCGCGGCATGGCGCGCATCCTGCTCGCGTTCCTGATCGACGGGATGATCCTCGCCTACCCCGCCTATCTCGGCCTGCAATACCGCAAGCTGCCGGCGATCCACGACATCACCACCGACCCGATCGATCCGCCGCGCTTCGAGGCGCTGGCCCCGCTGCGCGCCGGCGAGGGTGCCAACACCGCGGTCTATGCCGGTCTCTACTCGGCCGAACAGCAGCGCCAGTTCTATCCCGATATCGAGCCGATCGAGCTCGAGATCCCCGTCGACCGCGCCTATGCGATCGCGCGCCAGCTCGTCATCAAGCGCAAATGGCTCGTCATCGACGAACGCGAGCCGAGGCCGCCGCGCCGCATCGGCCGCATCGAGGCGGTGGCGCGCACGCCGATCATGGGCTTGCGCGAAGACATCTCCATCAGGGTCGTGCCCGATGGCGACGATTCCCGCGTCGACATCCGCTCCGCCTCGCGCAATTTCGACAGCGATCTGGGCAGCAACGCCGCGCGCGTGACCAAGTTCATCGAGGATCTCAACACCGCTGCGGATGCCGATGCGCTGAAGCCGGTGAAAAAGACACCGGTGGCGCCGCCGAAGGCGCCGGCGAAGACGGTGAAGAAATGAGATTGGCGAATGGGGAGTAGCGAATAGCGAGTGCAGAGCACCTATTCGCTATTCCCAATTCGCCATTCGCCTTAGGCCATCCGATACGAACCCGTGATCACGGGATCGCCGTCCGTCGCCACCACGCCGCGGGCGACGAGATCCTCCAGATGCGCCAGCACGGAATAGCCAGCGGCCGTCGTCAGGCGCGGGTCGATGCCGATATAGATCGCGCGCACCATGGTCGGGATGTCGGTCTCGCCCTTGGCGAGGCGGTGCAGGATCGAGGCCTCGCGCGCCTTGCGGTGACGGATCAGGAAGCGCACGAAGCGCTGGCCGTCCGGAATCTCAGGGCCGTGCCCGGAGAAATAGAGATCCTCATCGCGTGCGGCGAGACGATCGAGCGATTCCATGTAGTCGATCATC
This sequence comes from Bradyrhizobium genosp. SA-4 str. CB756, assembly GCF_000473125.1. Lineage (NCBI taxonomy): Bacteria > Pseudomonadati > Pseudomonadota > Alphaproteobacteria > Hyphomicrobiales > Nitrobacteraceae > Bradyrhizobium > Bradyrhizobium genosp. SA-4. The sequence continues at coordinate 5,339,230 of NZ_KI421499.1, forward strand.
GAGCCGTCGGGCGGCGCCACGATCGAGGTGGACCAGCCCATCACATGGTCGCCGACGAAGTTGAACTTCCGCTCGGGCCAGGCGAACGCGAGATGATTGGCGGTGTGGCCGGGCGTTGCCACCGCCTCGAGCCGCCAGCCATCGCCCTCGACGACGTCGCCATGGGCGATCCTGATATCGGGCGCGAAGTCGCGGTCGGCGCCCGATTCCGGGTTGTGCTTCTCGCTCTCGAAGCGCGGACGCGAGGCGCGGTGCGGGCCCTCGGCATAGACCGGCGCACCGGTCGCCTGCTTGATCCGCGCGGTGTTCGGCGAATGGTCGCGGTGGGTGTGGGTGACGAAGATATGGCTTACCGTCTCGCCGCGCACGGCATCGAGCAGCGCGGCCGCATGCGCGGCGTCATCAGGACCGGGATCGATGATCGCGACGTTGCCCTTGCCGACGATGTAGCTGACCGTGCCGGTGAAGGTGAACGGGCTCGGATTGTTACAGAGCACGCGCCGCACGCCGGGGCGGACTTCCTCGACGACGCCAGGCTTCAGTGGAAAGTTGCGGTTGAACGGGACGTCGTCGTTGTCGGACATGGCTTGCTCATACCTTGCTGACTTCGTCATGCCCGGCCTTGTGCCGGGCATCCACGTTCTTCGCGCGGGCTAAGACGTGGATGGCCGGGACAAGCCCGGCCATGACGGAGGTGGAGAGTTCTCTTGCCTCGTACCGTAAGCGCTCAGAAAAACGCCTGAATGCCCGTGATGGCGCGGCCCAGGATCAGGGCGTGGACGTCGTGGGTGCCCTCGTAGGTGTTGACCGTCTCGAGGTTATGGACGTGGCGCATGACGTGGTACTCGGCCGAGATGCCGTTGCCGCCGTGCATGTCGCGGGCGACCCGGGCGATGTCGAGGGCCTTGCCGCAATTGTTGCGCTTCATGATCGAGATCATCTCGGGCGCGAACTTGCCCTCGTCCATCAGGCGGCCGACGCGAAGCGAGCCCTGCAGGCCGAGCGCGATCTCGGTCTCCATGTCGGCGAGCTTCTTCTGCACGAGCTGGGTCGCGGCAAGCGGCTTGCCGAACTGCTTGCGGTCGAGCGTGTACTGGCGGGCACGATGCATGCAATCCTCGGCGGCGCCCATCGCGCCCCAGGAAATGCCGTAGCGGGCGCGGTTGAGGCAGCCGAACGGTCCCTTGAGGCCGGAGACGTTGGGCAGCAGCGCGTCCTCGGGAACCACGACGCCGTCCATCACGACCTCGCCGGTGATGGAAGCGCGAAGTGAGAGCTTGCCGCCGATCTTCGGCGCGGACAGACCCTTCATGCCCTTCTCCAGCACGAAGCCGCGGATCTGGTTGTCGTGCTCGGCCGACTTGGCCCAGACCACGAACACGTCGGCGATCGGCGCGTTGGAGATCCACATCTTGCTGCCGGTCAGGCGATAGCCGTCCGAGACCTTCTCGGCGCGGGTCTTCATGCCGGCCGGGTCGGAGCCGGCATCGGGCTCGGTCAGGCCGAAGCAGCCGACCCACTCGCCGCTGGCGAGCTTCGGCAGGTACTTCTTGCGCTGGTTCTCATCGCCATAGGCGTAGATCGGATACATCACCAGCGAGGACTGCACCGAGTTCATCGAGCGATAGCCGGAATCGACCCGCTCGATCTCGCGCGCGACGAGGCCGTAGGCGACGTAGCTCGCATTGGCGCAGCCATATTCCTCCGGCAACGTGATGCCGATCAGGCCGAGCTCGCCCATCTCGTTGAAGATCTCGCGATCGGTCTTCTCTTCGAGATAGGCCTTGGAAACGCGGGGCAGCAGCTTGTCCTGGGCGTAGGCGCGGGCGGTGTCGCGCACCATGCGCTCGTCTTCGGTGAGTTGCTCGTCGAGCAGGAACGGATCGTCCCACTGGAAGGAAGCCGCAGCCGGCTTGTCCTTGGTCTGAGGGCGCACGCTCATGAAACGTCCTTTCGCGTCTGGTTCCGTCAAATAATTGCCCGACAAATTAAAGCGCCGCGGCAACAAGTGCAATTGCATCCTGGTTTCGGTCATTCCGGGCCGTTACGAAGCGTCGAACCCGGCATCTCTTTGCCTTCGAGATTCCGGGTTTGGCGCTTTCAGCGCCATCCCGGAACGACACTGCGTGTCAGCTCTCGAGCTGCTCGTTGGCGACGATCTCGATGCCAAAGCCCGACAGGCCCTTGTAGTCGTGCACCGAGGAGGTGAGATGGCGGATCGAGGTGACGCCGAGATCGCGCAGGATCTGCGCGCCGACGCCGACCTCGCGCCACTGGCGGTTGCGGTCGGCCTCCGTCGCCGACTCGTCCGGCAGCGGCGACACGGGGACACCGGCCGCCCCGTCGCGCAAGTACACCAGCACGCCGCGGCCGGATTTCTTGAAATGCTCGAGCACGACCGCCATGCGCTTGTGGCCGGTGAAGGTGTCCTTGACGATGTTCGGCTTGTGGAAGCGCGTCAGCACGTTCTTGCCGTCGCCGACGCCGTTGTAGACGAAGGCGACGTGGGCGATGGAGTCGAACGGCGAGCGGTAGGCATAGCCCTGCAAGGGGCCGATCGGACTTTCGGTGACGAAGGTCGAGACCCGCTCGATCAGCTTCTCGCGCGCCTGACGGTAGGCGATCATGTCGGCGATGGTGACGTGCTTGAGCTTGTGCCTGGCGGCGAACTGCGAGACCTGCTCGCCCTTCATCACGCTGCCGTCGTCGTTCATCAGCTCGCTGATGACGCCGACCGGCGGCAGGCCGGAGAGCTTGCAGAGGTCGACGGCGGCCTCGGTATGACCGGAGCGCAGCAGCACGCCGCCATCCTTGGCGATCAGCGGGAAAATGTGGCCCGGACGGGCGAAATCGTTGGCGCCGACATTGGGATTGGACAGCGCGCGACAGCATGAGGCGCGCTCCTCGGCCGAGATGCCGGTGCCGCCGTCGGGCTTGTAGTCGATCGAGACCGTGAAGGCGGTGGTATGCGCGGAATCGTTGTGGGCGACCATCGGATCGAGCCGCAGGCGGCGGGCGTCCTCGGTGGTCACGGGCGCGCAGACGATGCCGGAGGTGTGGCGGATGATGAACGCCATCTTCTCGGCGGTGCAGAGCGAAGCGGCGACAATCAGATCGCCCTCGCCCTCGCGGTCTTCGTCGTCGGTGACGACCACGAGCTCGCCCCGGGCAAAGGCCTGCAAGACTTCCTGAACGCTATCGGGCATGTCCCAATCTCTATCGGTTATGAGCGGGAGGCTTAGCCGGACTTCGGCCGGGGCGCTAGTGTCCTGGACGCAACCGCATATTCCGGCTCGCGGGCCTGCCCGCGGCTTTCAGGCTTGCACCGCAGATACCATCGATATAGGCGCGGATGCCCCAGGGGGAAGACCGCCGTCAGGGCAGCACTTCGCGCCGCTCGCCGAGCCGCAGGTCGAGCTCGGCGCGCTTGTCGGCCAGAAGCCCCGCCTGGGCGGCCTCGATCACGGTAAATAGCTCATGAGCGTCGCTGAGCCGGGTCACCGTGACGTAGCTGGCTCCGGCCTCATAGAGTTCACCCACATCCGACAGGAGATCGGCCGTAGCGACGATCATGGCGGTCGGGTTCAGCGTGCGGACGTGGCGGACCAGCTTCTCGTTGCTGGCGCCCTTGAGGAGCGCATCCGGCACGCTGAGGATGATCATCTCGGACTTGCCGACGCCGGCATGGAGCAGCGTGTCGGCGCTGCTGATGTCGCCATAGATCACGTGCAGGCCGCGCGACAGCAGCGTCTGGTACACATTGGGGTTGAAATCAACCACCGTGATCTGCTCGAGCAGCACCGGCGCCTGTCGTTCGATCTCCGCCAGCAGCGCGCTCGCCGCACGGAAAAAGCCGAGGATGACGATGCGGCGGGCCTCGCCGTGGCCGCCCTCGTGGCCCTCCTCGCCGCGCGCCTGGCCGTCGTCGAGGTCCTTCAGGCCGATCCGCTTCAACGGGCCGATCGCCCAGCGGGTGATCTCGTCGCTGCGGCTCATCGCGAAGGTCGAGAGCACCGCCAGCACCACGAAGGCGAAGGAGGCGGCGTTCGCCGTTTCGGCCGCAATGTGGTGGTCGGCAACGCCGGTCTGGATCACCACCAGCGAGAACTCGGAGATCTGCGCGAGGTTGAGGGCCGGCAGCAGGCTGGCGCGCAGGCCCTGCTTCATCAGATAGAGCGGGGTGAATGTGGTGACGAGCCGGCTCACCACCGTGAACGCCGCGATCATCAGCGCCAGCCCGATCACGGAAAGGCCGGGCACGGGAATCGTCATGCCGAGCGCGACGAAGAACAGCGTGATGAAGAAGTCGCGGAGCGTCGTGACCTTGGCGGTGACGTCGAGCGCATAGGGAAAGGTCGAGAGCGAGACGCCGGCGATCAGCGCGCCCATCTCGCGCGACAGCGACAGCCGCTCGGCGGTCTCGGCGACGAGAAAGCACCAGGCCAGCGCCCCGAGCAGGATCAGCTCAGGCCGGCGGGCGATCTGGTGGAACAGCCGTGGCAGCACGTAGCGGCTGACCAGGAGCGCGGCGGCGACCAGCACCGCGACGCGGCCGATCGAGAGCAGGATGACGCTGACCTGCAGATTGGCAAGGCTCGGCTGCACGGCCAGGAACAGGATGGCGAAGATGTCCTGGAGCACCAGCACGCCGAGCGTGATGCGGCCTGGCAGCGTATCGAGCTCGCGCTTCTCGTAGAGCACCTTGACGATGATGACCGTGCTCGACAGCGCGCAGGCGACGCAGAGATAGAGCGCATCGAAATGGCCGCCGCCGAGCGACAGGCCGATGCCGACGAAGAACAGCACCCCGAGCAGGCAGCCGCCCAGCAGCTGGCCCCCCGCCGCGAACAGGATCACCTTGCCCGCCCGCACGATCTTCTTCAGGTCGATCTCGAGGCCGATCATGAACAGCATGAAGATCAGGCCGAGCTCGGAGATGACGCTGATCGATTCCTGCGATTGGACCCAGCCGGCGCCGAATGGACCTATGCAGAAGCCGGCGATAAGGTAGGCCAGGATCAGCGGTTGCCGGGAGAAATGGGCCAAAAGGCCCAGCATCCAGGCAAACAGGATACAAAGAGTGATGTCGCGAATAAGCTCATGCATGCCAAATCGGTCCGTTTTGCCGCACCCTAGTGACCGAGTGCAGCGCGGCAAGCGAGCAATTCGTCACATGCGGATCGTGCTCTGGCTGATAGCCCTACTAGGTTCGTTCGCGCCTGCAATCGCTCAGCCCAAGGTCAATATCGAGCAGACCTTTGCCGATTCGCTCACCGCGCTGCCGAAGGAGGAACTGGCCGTCTCCGGTGGGTTCTACGTGCCCGCCTATTCCAGCGTTGCGATGAGCCAGGGCAAGCTGCGTGTCGACTTCTCGGTGACCTTGAGCGTTCACAACGCCTCCGAGACGCAAGCACTGGTAGTCAAACGCATCGCCTATTTCGACACCGCAGGCAAGCAGGTCGAGACCTATCTGAAGACACCGGTAGCCTTGAAGCCGCTGGCCACCGTCTCGATTTTCATTGCGACCGACGACGTGCGCGGCGGGACCGGGGCCAATTTCCTGGTCGACTGGGCCGCAACGGGCGAGATCGCCGAGCCGGTGGTCGAAGCCTTGATGGTTGGCGGCGTCGCCAATGCGCATTACGCTTTCATCAGCCAGGGACGTCCGACCAGGACGGCCGGAAAGAAGTAAGGCCGCCCTCCCAGGCGGCCGGCAAAGAAGAAACAAGGCTGGCCGGCGCAACGCCGGCTGCTCAACAAGAACAGAAACGAGGAACGCTCCCATGACGTCCAGCTTCGATTTCGCGCCCCTGTTTCCCGCAGGGCTGCCGGCCCCTTCTGCGCGCTGGACGGGCCTTGCCAAATACAGTTTTGTCGGCGGCAATAACGATTCCGAGCAGCTGCCACTCGAGGGCCTGATCGAGGCGACCAACTCGGCCCTGCAACGCGAGGGCCGCTCGCTCGCCACCTATGGGTTGGCGCATGGTCCGCAAGGCTATTTGCCCCTGCGCGAGTTCCTCGTGACGAAACTCAAGCGCGATGCCGGCATCAACTGCGCGGTCGACGATCTCCTGATCGTGTCCGGCTCGCTCCAGGCCCTCGACCTCGTCAACAACACGCTGCTGGCGCGCGGCGACACCGTGATCTTCGAGCAGGAGAGCTACCAGGGCTCGTTGACTCGCCTGGCGCGGCTCGGTGTCAACGTGGTCGGCATCCCGCTCGACAAGGACGGCATGCGCATGGACGTGCTGGCCTCGACGCTGGCCGATCTGAAAAGCCGCGGTATCCGTCCCAAATACATCTACACCATTCCCACCGTGCAGAACCCGACCGGCACCATCATGCCCGAGAGCCGCCGCGCTGAGCTGGTACGGCTCGCGACCGAGTACGGCGTGCCGATCTTCGAGGACGATTGCTATGCCGACCTCGTCTGGTCGGGACAGCGGCCGCCGGCGATCTACGCGATGAGCCCGCACGGCGGCGTGATCCATATCGGCTCGTTCTCGAAGTCGATCGCGCCGGCGCTGCGCGTCGGCTTCATCGTCGCGCCCTGGGATGTGATGTCGCGGATGCTGGCGCTGAAGACGGATGCCGGCTCCGGCGCGCTGGAGCAGATGGTGCTCGCGGCCTATTGCAAGCCGCATTTTGCGAGCCACGTGCCGGCGCTGACGAAGGCGCTGCGCACCAAGCTCGATACGCTGATGGAGGCGCTGAACGAGCAGTTCGGCACCGCGGCCGAGTTCGAGGAGCCCAAGGGCGGCATCTTCCTCTGGGTCAAGCTGCCCGACCAGGTCGATACGCTAAAGCTCTATCAGGCCGCGCTTGCCGCCGGCGTCTCGATCAATCCGGGGCCGGAATGGTCGACCAACAAGAGCCATTCCAGCTCGCGGCTGCGGCTGTGCTTTGCAAGCCCCTCGCATCAGCAGATCCGCGAGGGCGTCGCCGTGCTGGCCGAGGTCTGCCGCAAGGAGTTCGGCGTGCCGGCCCGCAGCGCCAATGTGGAGAAGCGGGCCTGAAGGTCGCTTAGGCCACCTGAGGCTGGCTGCTATGGATCGCGGCGGCCAGCCGCAGCAGCAGCACGATCGAGACGTTGCCCTTGCCAGCCTCGATCTGGGCGATATAGCGCTCGGAAATCCCGGAGCGGCGGGCGAGCTCCCGGCGCGACAGCTCGCAGCGCGTGCGCGAGGTTCTCAAGCGTTCGCCGAGCTCGGCCAGAAACGCGGCCTCGGAATAAGGCGGCACGGCACAGCTCCCCGGCAGCACCTCGCCCGCGAAATCCATGACTTGATTCAGCATCGCTCTCACCACGTATCGCCTTCGGGAGCGTCATCCTACGCCTGATGCGACCGGCCTCATTGACGCGGATCAAATTCGCGCGCGAATGGCAGCCAGCGTGGACGATCGCGCCCGGGATGCTAGAATTTGGAATTGTTCGAGGCGGGGTTTTCCAGGATATGACGCGTTGTGTGAGCCGCTGGACCACGGCAGCGGTGCTATGGATTGCGTTCGCGTCCGCGGCCGGCGCCGAGACGCTGGCAGCAACAGTCGAGCAATGGGGCCTGCTCGGCGAATGGGCGGTCGATTGCGCAGCAAGGCCCGATCGCGACAAGGGCGCGCGGCTCAGTTACGAAATCCGGAAGGACGGCCGGGTGATGTACCGGCGCAGTTTCGGCGAAGCCAAGGACGAGAACGAGGTGGTGTCCGCGACGGTCAAGGCCGAGGGCCTGCTCAATGTGATGGTGTACTTCCCCTCGATGCAGCAGACGCGCGAGTTCGGCCTGCTGCTGTTGAAGGACGGCGGCTTGCGCGCGATCTACAATCGCAGCGAGCGCGGCGTCTACACGATCAAGGACGGCAAATACGTCGCCACGGGCGAGCCGACGCCGGTGCAGCAGCGCTGCGATTAACCATTGCGTGCGAGCATGATCTTTTCGGATCATGCTCTGTCTGAACATCCATTCAGAAATCTCTTCCCGTTCCTCCGGAACGTTCATGCGAATGCGCGGTTTAGATTTGCATTCGATTGGAGGAGGACATCATGAAGAAGCTTGGTTATGTGGTTGCGGCCCTCGGTGCGCTCGTGATCGCGGCGCCGACGCTGGCCAACGCCGAGACGGTGGTGGTCCAGCGCGGTCATCATCACGGCCTGTACGGCGCCCGCGCCGAATACGGCATGCATCGCGACCACGGCTGGCATCGCGGCTGGCACCATCGCGACAAGGTCGTGGTGATCAAGCGCGGCCATCGTCACCACTGGGACTAATGCGCAACGCAACATCGAAATGGCCCCTCCCCGGGGCCATTTCTTTGCGTTCGCGACATGCCCTCGCCTAATCCCACGCCGGCGCAAAACCTGGATTGACGCAGCGCCTGTCCTTGGGCAGCGCGGCGATCTTCCTGCGGTCGGCATCGTCGAGCATGATTTTCAGCGCGTCGAGATTGGCCTGCTGGCTCTCGCGGCGCGAGGCCTTCGGGATCGCGGCGACGCCGTTCTGGTCGAGCAGCCATTTCAACGCGACCTGGGCTGCGGTCGCATTGTGCTTGGCGCCGATCTCTGCCAGCACCGGATCGGAGGCGATGCGCCCCTGCGCCAGCGGACAATAGGCAACCAACGGAATCGACTTGGCGTTGAGATAGGCCAGCACCTTCGATTGATCGAGCATGGCGTGGTATTCGATCTGGTTGCAGGCGATCGGCGCCCTGATGTCCTCGACCGCGATCTTGAGCAGCGCCGTGGTGAAATTGGCTACACCGATCGCCCGCGTGCGCCCTTCCTCCTTCAGCTTCATCAGGGTCTCAAACACCGCGCCCCAGTTCGCTGACTTCGACGGCCAATGCACGAGGTAGAGGTCGACGTGATCGAGCCTCAGCTTCTGCAGACTGGCATCGAAAGCCCGGCGGATGGCGTCTGGGCTGAGATTTTCGTGCCAGACCTTGGTGGTGACATGCAGATCGCCACGCGGCAGCTGGGCGGCGGCAAGCGCGGCGCCGATGGCTTCCTCGTTGGCGTACATCTCGGCGGTGTCGATGTGGCGATAGCCGATCGAAAGCGCGCTCTCGACCGCGGCGCGGCAGGCATCGCCCTGCATGCGGAAGGTGCCGAGGCCGAGCTTGGGCATGCTGATGCCCTGTGTCTTCAGATGATCCATGGGTAAACTCCTGACGTCTTTCGTGCCGCCAGACACGCGGTGGGACCGCGGGGGACAGACTCTTCGGTGATGGAAAAGAGGTGGCGGGAGCGAGCAGTGTAGCGCGTGTGGCGCAAGGCTGCCAATCAAGATCGGGTTAGTTTTCCCTCGCCGTCATGCCCGGGCTTGTCCCGGGCATCCACGTTCTTCGTGCCAGGCAAGACGTGGATGGCCGGGTCAAGCCCGGCCATGACGACGGAGAGACTGCACGCCCCTCACGAATGCTGCGCCACCACGGCAGGGCGCGCCTGCGGCTGCGGCTCGATGTCGACCGACCAGAGGTCGCGGTTGTCGACGTCCTTCAATGTCACGGTCATCACGCCACTGGCGCCGTCGATGTCGACGCGGCCGAAGAACTGCAGGCCGAAGCACGGCGCGAGGTTGTCGCCCTGCGCCTCGCTGCATCCGTACTGGTACATCGCGACCGGGCCAAAGGTGTTGTCGAGCTCGCCCGGGCTCCAGGTGCCGGCATGCAGCGGGCCGGAGACGAACTCCCAGAACGGCTCGAAATCTTGGAACTGCGCCTTGTTCGGATCGTAGTAGTGCGCGGCGGTGTAGTGCATGTCGGCGGTGAGCCAGACGATGTTGCGCACGTCGGCGCGCTTGATCGCACTGAGCAGATCAGCGATCTCGTGCTCGCGCCGGTCGGGTGCGCCGTCGCCAAGCGCGACGGCATCGAGACTGACGAGGCCGATGGGTAGGTCGGCCGCGATCACCTTCCAGGTCGCGCGCGAGGCGGCGAGCTCCCGCTTCAGCCAGGCGAGCTGCTTGGCACCGAGAATCCAGCCGCGATGATCGTCGCCCTTGTTCCAGGTCTCGTCGCGATAGCTGCGCATGTCGATCATGAAGACGTCGAGCAGCGGGCCGTAGCCGATCTTGCGGTAGACCCGGCCCATGCGCGCGCCGATGTCGCGGATCGGCATGAAGTCGAAGAAGGCGCGGCGAGCGCGTGCGACGAGGCGCGGGGTGCCGTCGTCCTCGAAGCCGGCTTCATCGTAGCTGCCGATGGGCGACCAGTCGTTCGTGACCTCGTGGTCGTCCCACTGCGCGAACATCGGCACCTGCGCATGGAAGGCGCGAAAGTGCTCGTCGAGATGGTTGTATTTGTAATTGCCGCGAAACTGCGCCAGCGTGTGGGCGACCTCGGCTTTGTCCTCCGTCACCACATTGCGCCAGGTCTCGCCGTTCGGCAGCTTCTGCTCGGAGGGAATCGCGCAATCGGCGTAGATGTGATCGCCGGAATGGATGAAGAAGTCCGGACGGTTGTCGAGCATAGTGCGATAGCTGCGATAGCCGCCGCGCGAGACGTCGATGCCCCAGCCCTGCCCCGCGACGTCGCCGGACCACACGAACGAGATCGACTGGCCGGCCGCCGGCGCGGTGCGGAAATGGCCGATACGGCTTTCGCCGGCGATGCCGGTCGCGATGTCGTCGAAGCGCACGCGATAGAAGATGTCCTGCCCCACCGGCAGATCGTCGAGCTGCAGCTTTGCGGTGAAGTCGGCGTCGGGCAGCGCATCGCGCGAGACGGATGCAATGATGGTCTTGAAGCTCTCGACGGTGGAGCACTCCAGCTGCATGCGCGCGGGCCGATCCGCGCGCGCCCAGATCACGGCGGAGCCATCGCAGACATCACCGGACTGGATGCCGCCCGCGAGCTGCGGACGATCAGCGGCGCGACTGATCGAAGGCTTCGCAAGCGAGGCGATGGCGAGGCTTGAGGCGGAGCAGACCAGGAATTGCCGCCGGGTCCATGCGCGCGAGGCGCGGAGCGATGCCATTCAGGAGACCTTCGTCGAATCGCGACGGAAGGTGCCTGCGCTCCTTGACTCCGAGCTTACGGTTTCTTGACTCTGCGCCTACGGTTTTGCGACGTGGAGATGACGCATTGAGCGGGAGCCGCAGCGGCGGTCCACTCCCTCGCCCCGTTCTTACGGGGAGAGGGTTGGGGTGAGGGGCTCCATCCACACGTGCGATCGTCGCGGGACCTGTACCCCCTCACCCGGAATCCGCGCTACGCGCGAATTCCACCCTCTCCCCGCAAGCGGGCGAGGTAAAGACACAGCGACAGCGCGCCTAGCGCTTCCAGTTGCAGATGCCGCCGGAGCGGCACGGCCAGGTCTGGATGCGGGTGTCCATCGCCTGCGCGTCGAGCGGATTGCCACGGCGATGTGCTAGCTTGGTGCGCGCTGCACCGCGCGGCTCGGCGCTCCTGGCACGCGCGACCTTCGGCTCGGGCACATGTACGCGCTCGGCGGCGACCTTCTTCGGCACATCCATCGGCTCGACACGGGCCTGCGCCTCGTTGCCGCCCTTGGCCTGGAGCGCCACCGGCGCGAACTGCGTCTCGGGCCCGAGCCGCTTCGGCGACAGCACCGCCTTGGAGAGATCGAGGCCGAGATATTCGTCGGGCTTGTAGTCGTCAGCGCGTGCGAGTCCGCCCCATGCGAGCACGAGGGCAACTGCAAAACAAACGCTTTTCAGGACCACGGACGCCTCCTGAAATTGAATTATTAAAGGGGTAATTTACCCCTATTTAGGAGGCGCCGCGTGCAATTCCAGCGGCCGATTGCCGCCGTGGTTAAGAAGTTTGCCGGTGTCAGGCGACTTTTCTTGCCGTTCCCGTACCCTCCAGGAACCCCAGCAGGCGGCTGCGGATGATGGTTTCCGCCTCGCTCATGATGCGATCGACGAGTTCCTTGCAGGTGGGGATGTCGTGGATGAGGCCCGCGACCATGCCGCAGCTCCAGGCGCCCGCGTCCATCTGGCCGTCCAGCATGATTTTTGGATAGACGCCCGCGACCTGGTCGTGGATGTCGTCGATGGAGAGCTTGGCGCCCTTCTCGCGCTCGATCTCGAGCAGGCGATCGACATTGGCGTTCTTGAGGACGCGCTCGGTGTTGCGCAGCGCGCGCATGATCAGGCGCGTGTCGAGCTCGGTGGCGGCGACCAGCGCATTCTTCACGTTCTGATGCACTGGCGCTTCCTTGGTGGCGATGAAGCGCGTGCCCATGTTCATGCCGGCCGCGCCGAGCGAGAGCGCCGCGACGAGGCTGCGCCCATCGGCCATGCCGCCCGAGGCGACGAACGGGATCTTCAATTCCTCCGCCGCACGCGGCAGCAGGATCATGTTCGGAATGTCGTCCTCGCCGGGATGGCCGCCGCACTCGAAACCGTCGACGCTGACGGCGTCGCAGCCGATCTTCTCGGCCTTCAACGAGTGCCGCACCGAGGTGCATTTGTGGATCACCCTGATGCCGGCGGCCTTCAGTGCGGGCATGTATTGTTCCGGACTGCGGCCCGCGGTCTCCACCGCCTTGATGCCGCCTTCGACGATGGCCGCGATATATTCCGGATAAGGCGGCGCCAAGAACGTCGGCAGGAAGGTGAGGTTTACGCCGAACGGCTTGTCGGTCATGTCACGGCAGCGCGCGATCTCCTTCGCGAGCAGCTCCGGCGTCTTCTGTGTGAGACCGGTGATGATGCCAAGCCCGCCGGCATTGGAGACGGCGGCAGCCAGCTCGGCAAAGCCGACGAAATGCATGCCGCCCTGGATGATCGGGTGCTCGATGCCGAACAGTTCGGTAATCGCGGTCTTCACGTAGGTCCTCCTCCCGGAATTTGCTCAGGTTGATTTCAGTCTAGCCGGACTTTTGCGCCGCGGTCACCATTTCTCTCCGAACGGGCGGATCTCCATCTCGAAGGTCCAGGCACTCTTCGGCTGCTGGTAGAGCTGCCAATAGGAGTCGGCCACAGCCGACGGCGGCATCAAGAGGTCGGGATTGTCGAGCGCATTCGGGCCGAGCGCTTCGAGCCGGCGCTGCCGCACCCATTCGGTGTCGACGCCGGAATCGATGATGAGATGGGCGACGTGGATGTTCTTCGGCCCGAGCTCGCGCGCCATCGCCTGCGCCACGGCGCGGAGACCGAACTTCGCGCTGGCGAAGGCGGCAAAGCCGCTGCCGCCGCGCAAGCTCGCAGTCGCGCCGGTGAAGAAGATGTTGCCGCCGCCGCGCGGCAGCATCAGCCGCGCCGCTTCACGGCCGGCGAGGAAGCCGGAATAGCAGGCCATCTCCCAGACTTTGCGGAAAACGCGTTCGGTGGTGTCGAGGATCGGAAAGTTGACGTTGGCACCGACGTTGAAGATGCAGACTTCGAGCGGCGCATGCTTGTCGGCATCGTCGAGAAAGGAGATGACTTCCTCCTCCTTGCGCGCATCGAGCGAGCGCGCGTGGATCTCGCCGCCGGCAACTTCGATATCCTTCACCAGCGGCACGAGCTTGTCGCCGTTGCGCCGGCCGGCGAAAATCGAAAAGCCCTCTGCGGCAAATTTCTTGGCGATCTCCGAACCGATGAAATCGCCGGCGCCGATCACGGCCGCTGTCGCGTTTCGCTTGGGCAAGGTCGCCTCCTCCGGGCAAGACACGTGATTGGGCCGGAGGCTATAATCCCAACATAGAGCCGTCAAATACCCACGAGCTCAATGTCGCGCCGGCGCATGCAGATCGATCGGCCGCAGCACGGCCGCGGTGGGGATCATCAGCACCGCAACGATCGCAAGCGTCCAGAACACGTCGATATAGGCGAGGAAGTCGACCTGCTGCTGCAAGGTGCGGCCGACCCAGGCCACCGCCTGTGACGCCGCATCGCTCGCATTCGAGCCCTGGGCCTGGAAGTAGCGCGTCATGGCGTCGATGGTCTGCTGATAGCCGAGATCGGACGGTGCGGCGTGCTCGATCAGACGGCTCTGATGGAATTGCTGGCGCTGCGCCAAAATGGTCTGCGCCAGCGCAACGCCCATGGATCCTCCGATGTTGCGGGCGACGTTGATCAAGGCAGAAGCCTGGTTGGTCTTGTCCGGCGGCACGCCGTCATAGGAGGCGGTCGTCACCGGCAGGAACAGGAAAGGAAGACCTATCGCGAGGAAGATGCGCGACAATGCCGCATAGCCGTAGGTGATGTCGCCGCTGAGCCCGGTGAGATGCCACATCGAGAACGCGACGACCGCAGCGCCGAACATGATGAGATATTTCGGCTGCACGGTGCTGATGAGGCGACCGACCACCGGCATCAGCACCAGCGTCGCGACGCCGCCGGGCGACAGCGCAAGTCCGGCCAGCATGGCCGTGTAGTTCAATTCGGTCTGGAGCAGTTGCGGCAGAAGCTGCGTGGTCGAGATCAGCACCGCACCGGTGCCGAGCATGACCAGGAAGCAGGCGCCGAACTGGCGCCGGCCGAGCAGACGGAGGTCGACGATGGGATCCTCGCGCGTCAGCTCCCACGGGATCAGCGCGAGCAGCGACACCGCCGCCAGCACCGCGAAGACGATGATCATGTTCGAGCCGAACCAGTCGTTGCGCTGGCCTTCATCGAGAACGTATTCGAGCGAGCCCAGCCCGATTGCGACGAGTGCGAAACCGACATAATCGACCCGCAGGCCCTTGCTCAGCAGCTTCTGCCTCTCTTCCTCCGCGCCCGAGGGCTCCTTGACCAGCGTGCCGACCAGGAATAGCGAGAGCAGGCCCATCGGCACGTTGATCAGGAACACCCAGTGCCAGCTGTAGGTGTCGGTGATCCAGCCGCCGAGCGTCGGGCCGATCACCGGCGCGACCACGACGGCGACGCCGTAGATCGCAAAGGCCTGGCCGCGCTTGTGCGGCGGGAAGGAGTCGGCGAGGATCGCCTGCTCGCTGGTCGCCATGCCGCCGCCACCGAGGCCCTGGAGAATCCGGAACAGCACCAGCGCCTCCAGATTCCAGGCAAAGCCGCACAGCAGCGATGCCACCGTGAACGTCGCCACGCACATCATGTAGAAGCGCTTGCGGCCGATCACGGTCGACAGCCAGCCCGAGATCGACAGCACGATGGCATTCGCAACGAGATAGCTGGTGATGACGTAGGTGCTCTCGTCGAGGCCCACCGCGAGCCCGCCGGCGATGTGGCGCAGCGCGACATTGGCAATGGTGGTGTCGAGCACCTCCATGAAGGTCGCGATCGAGACCACGAAGGCGATCAGATAGGGATTGTGTCCACCGGCCGCCGAGCGCTCCGGCGACCAGCCTCCGGCGCCCTCTTGCGTGGCGTCGGTCATCGCACCCTGGTCCAGGGCACGACCGACATGCCGGGACCGACAGGCAGATCGGCCGGCCAGTTGTCGACCACGATCTTCACCGGCACGCGCTGCACCACCTTGACGTAATTGCCGGTGGCGTTCTCCGCCGGCAGCAGACTGAACGCGGTGCCGGAGCCCGGCTGCACGGAATCGACATGGCCGGTCAGCTTGCGCCCGGGATAGGCGTCGATGCGGATCTCGACGGGCTGGCCCGGACGCATGTCGTTGAGCTGCGTCTCCTTGTAGTTGGCGACGATCCAGACCTCGTCCGGCACGAACATCATCAGGCTCTGGCCTGCCGTGACGAAGGTGCCCTTGGCGCCCGACAGCTTGACCACGCGGCCGGACTGCGCCGCGACGACGCTGGTGTATTGCAGATTCAGCTTGGCCTGATCGAGCTGCGCCTGCGATTGCTCCAGTTGTGCCTTGGCGCCTTCGAGCTGCGCCTGCAGCGTCTTGATGCCGACCTGCGCGGTCGTGACCGCGGTCTTGGCGCGCTCGGTATTGGCCTGCTGCGCCTGAAGGTCGGAGCGCGTCTGCTGCTGGCGCTGCACGGTGCCGGCGCCCTTCTCGACCAGATCTTCCGCGCGCTTGAACTCCTCTTGCGCGAATTGGAGCTGGGCCTGCGCCTGATCGAGCTGGGCCTGAGCCTGCTTGATCTGCTCCTCCTGGGAGACGATCTGCGCCTCGACATTGGCGATGTTGGCCTTGGAGACTTCAACCTGAGCCGTAGCCTGATCGACCGCGATCCGGTAGTCGCGCTCGTCGATCTTCGCCAGCAGATCGCCGGCCTTGACATGCTGGTTGTCGGTAACCGGCACGTCGGTCACGTAGCCGCCGACCTTCGATGCCACGGAAAAGCTGCGCGCCGCGACGAAGGCGTCGTCGGTGGATTCGTAGTGGCGGACCTCGAGCCAATAGAGCACGCCGCCGACGAGGGCTGCGATCAGCACGACGGTGCCGACACTTGCCAGCAGCCAATGCTCACGCAGCCGGTCGCGCAGCGATGGCGTCTGCGCCGACTTCTGGCCGTCGGCGTCGCGGGTCTGATCAGGAGGGGTTTTCGGAGCCTCCTTCGCCCTCTGCGGCTGCTCCGCGGACGGATCGCGCTGCCGTGTCTGAGCATCCACGGTGAACACCTTTCTTGCGGACTAAACCGGCGGGAGAGCAGAGACGAGCAGCTCGCGCACTGCGAGCCTAACCGCAGCGCTGAGGCATGGTTCCGGCTTTAAAGAAGCTCACCGCCATTCGTGATTGCATCGCTCAAAAAACAAGCGCGGCACTCTCGGTGCCGCGCTTGTCTGAAGTGTCGGTAAGACGAACTTGCTCAGTGCGTCTTGGTCTCATGCCATTTCTCGAGATCGGGCTTCACCTTGCCCGACCCCTGCTCCTTCTCCGGAGTGCCCTTCCAGGGCGTGTCCGTTTGACTGTGCGAGCCCCAGTCATTCTGCTGCCGGGGATCGTCGTTGGGTCGTTCCTTGCTCATCGCAGGCTCCTTCGCTGGATGCTATGCGAAGGGAACGCCGTAATAGGAGTTGATGCCGCGAACCGCGGCGTCGTCACCCCAGTTCCAGTCGCTCCGATCGCCGTATTTCGGCGCGCCTTCCAGCTCCTTGGTGGTGATGCCGGTGACATAGCCGCCGAGCTCCGTGTCGTATTTGAGCGACTGCCAGGGCAAGGGATAGTGATCATTGCCGAGCCCCAGGAAGCCGCCGAAGCCGAGCACGGCGTAGGACACCTTGCCGCTGACCTTGTCGATCATCACACGCTCGATCGAGCCGATCCGGTTGCGATCCGCGCCATAGACCGATGTTCCCTCGACCTTGTCGCTGCCGATCAACCGGCCCATCTCGCCGCGGTCCAGTTCGCCTTGATTCAACATATCAATTCTCCACTCTGCCAATGTGTGAACCAACCGCACAGGCGAGCGATCGTTCCGGCACGCAACCTGCCCAACATTCAGGAACATCGCCGGAAACGCGCGGTTCTCTAACGTCACACCGAGAGAAACCGGAAGCCGCCTCGATGTCCCAGACCGTCTCCGACTTCATCGTCCAGCGCCTGCATCAATGGGGCGTGCGGCACTTGTTCGGTTATCCCGGCGACGGCATCAACGGCGTGTTCGGCGCGCTGAACCGGGCGGACGGCAAGATCGGCTTCGTGCAGGCGCGGCACGAAGAGATGGCCGCGTTCATGGCAACCGCTTATGCGAAGTTCTCGGGCGAGCTCGGCGTCTGCATCGCGACCTCGGGCCCGGGCGCCTCGCATCTCATCACCGGCCTCTATGATGCGCTGCTCGATCACCAGCCGGTGCTGGCGATCGTCGGCCAGCAGGCACGCGATGCGCTGGGCGGGAACTACCAGCAGGAACTCGACCTCGTCTCGATGTTCAAGGACGTTGCCGGCGCCTATGTCATGCAGGCGTCCTCGCCCGCGCAGGTGCGGCACCTGATCGATCGCGCGGTGCGGACTGCATTGGCCCGGCGTGCTCCCACCGCGATCATCCTGCCCAACGATCTCCAGGAAGAGCCCTACGAAAGCCCGCCCCGTGCGCACGGCACGCTGCATTCCAGCGTCGGCTACAATGCGCCCAGCATCTTGCCGCGCGACGCCGATCTCGACCGCGCCGCGGAGGTGCTCAACGCCGGCAAGAAGGTCGCGATGCTCGTCGGCGCCGGCGCGCTCCACGCGACCGACGAGGTCATCGCGGTCGCCGACCGCTTGTCGGCTGGCTGCGCCAAGGCGCTGCTCGGCAAGGCGGCGCTGCCGGACGATCTGCCTTGGGTGACCGGCGCGATCGGGCTGCTCGGCACCGAGCCCAGCTACAACATGATGATGGGCTGCGACACGCTGCTGATGGTCGGCTCCGCCTTTCCCTATGCCGAATTCCTGCCCAAGGAAGGCGCTGCGCGCGGCGTGCAGATCGACATCGACGCCAGCATGATGTCGATCCGCTTTCCCATGGAAGTCGGCCTCGTCGGCGATGCCGCAGAGACCTTGCGCGCGCTGCTGCCGCGGCTCGCGCCGAAGGCCGATGGAGCCTGGCGCAAGGGGATCGAAGAGGACCTCGCAAAATGGTGGAAGACGCTGGACGACCGCGCGCATCAGCCAGCCGCGCCGGTCAATCCGCAACTGGTCGCCTGGGAATTGTCCCCGCGCCTGCCTGACCGCGCCATCATCACCAGCGATTCCGGATCCTGCGCCAACTGGTTCGCGCGCGATCTGAAGATACGCCGCGGCATGATCGCCTCGCTCTCGGGCGGCCTCGCCTCGATGGGCGCCGCGGTGCCTTATGCGCTTGCCGCGAAATACGCCCATCCGGACCGGCCGGTGATTGCGCTGGTCGGCGACGGCGCGATGCAGATGAACAACATGGCCGAGCTGATCACGGCCGCGAAATACTGGCGCTCCTGGCGCGACCCGCGCTTCATCGTCTGCGTCTTCAACAACGAGGATCTCAACCAGGTCACCTGGGAGCAGCGCATCATCAACGGCGATCCTAAGTTCGAGGCCTCGCAGCGCATTCCCGACGTGTCCTATTCCCGCTTCGCCGAGATGATCGGCCTCACCGGCATCTTCGTGGACAGTCCGCAGCTGCTCGGCTCGGCCTGGGATCAGGCGCTGGCGAGCGAGAGGCCCGTCGTGCTGGAGGTGAAGACCGATCCCGAGGTGCCGCCGCTGCCGCCGCACATCACGCTCCAGCAGGCCAAGAACTTCTCGCTCGCGCTGATGAAGGGCGATCCGAACGAGAGCAGCGTCATCAAGGGCGCGGCACGGCAGGTGCTCGAAACCATCCTGCCCGGAAAGGAGTGAACCATGAGCGATTTCCGCGATATCCAGCATGGCGTCAACGACCCCGTCGATGGCGTCGACGTGAAGCAGCACTTCAACGACAACAAGACGCCCCACGAGCGCGCACAACACCATGCCGACGTGCGTGCAGAGCCTTCGGCCTCGCCAAGCGAGCCGTTTCTGCCCGAGCGGCTGCGGCGCAAGCCGACCGATCCGATCAATCCGCGCACCGGCCGCAACCCCACCGATTAGCCGTTAGGAACCTCGGCCCCAGCGGTGGGTTGGTCGGCGCAACGTCGCGCGGCGGGAGGCTGCGCGCCCACATCGGAGAGATCGGACCATGAAACGGACCATCGTCGCCATCGCCTGCGTGCTGCTTGCAGGCCCCGCGCTCGCCCAGTCGCTGGGCGAGAAGACCGGGGTCAATTCGGCACTCGGCGTCGCGCCCACCACAGCCGACTTCGTCAAGGAGGTGGCGATCAGCGACATGTTCGAGATCGAATCGAGCAAGCTCGCCGAGCAGAAGGGCAATGCGCAGGAGAAGGCCTTCGCCCAGCAGATGGTGACGGACCACACCAAGACCAGCGGCGAGCTGAAGGGCCTGGTCAGCGGCGGCAAGGTGCAGGCGACGCTGCCGACGGCGCTCGACAGCTCGCACCAGAGCAAGCTCGACAAGCTCAAGGGCGCGACGGGCAAGGATTTCAGCTCGGACTACAATTCCTACCAGGTCAGCGCCCACGAGGACGCCGTGTCGCTGTTCGAACGCTATGCCAAGGGCGGCGACAATTCCGCGCTGAAGGACTGGGCCGGCAAGACCCTGCCGGCACTCAAGCACCATCTCGACATGGCCAAGGAGCTCGGCAAGGCCCCGAGCGTCGGTCAGTCGAAGTAACCATCTTCTGATGGACGCCGGCCCTTGCGGTCCTCCCCGTTAGCAACGATGCCGGTCTCGGCGGATTGATCTCAAAATCGCGGAGACCATCGTGGCACAGCAAGACAAGACCTCACTCACCCGCCGGCACGTCGTTCACGCCGCGAGCACAACGCTCGCGGCGGCTTCGCTGGCGTCTTCGTCAGTGAAAGGAGAGACATCCATGGCCGAGCAGAAGCTGATCGACCCCGTCATCCGCTATCCGAAGCCACCGTTCAAGAAGCAGTCGCAGCCCTGGCCGGGTCTTGCCGGCAAGATGGAGCCGCGCCCCGATCATGGCGAGACCAGCTACAAGGGCTCCGGCCGCCTTGCCGGCCGCAGGGCGCTGATCACCGGCGGCGACTCCGGCATGGGCCGCGCCGCCGCGATCGCCTATGCGCGCGAAGGCGCCGACATCGCCATCAACTATTTCCCGACCGAGGAGGCAGATGCGCAGGACGTGATCGCGCTGATCAAGAAGGAAGGCCGCAGCGGCGTTGCCATCCCCGGCGATCTCCGCGACGAGGCTTTCTGCAAGACGCTGGTCGAGCAGGCCGTACAGCAGCTGGGCGGGCTCGATATCGTGGTTTGTAACGCCGCACGCCAACAGAGCCGCGAGTCGATCGTCGATGTATCGTCCGAGGATTTCGACGCGACCATGAAGACGAATATCTACGCGCCATTCTGGATCATCAAGGCGGCGCTGCCGCATCTGGGGCCCGGGTCCTGCATCATCGGCACGACCTCCGAGCAGGCTTACGATCCGTCTCCGGAGCTCTACGATTACGCGCAGACCAAGGCGGCGACGATGAACTACGTGAAGTCGCTGGCCAAGCAGCTCGGCCCGAAAGGCATCCGCGTCAACGGCGTCGCGCCGGGCCCGATCTGGACGCCCCTGCAGGTCTCCGGCGGCGCATCGATGGAGAAGCTCGAGAAGTTCGGCGGCATGACTCCGCTCGGGCGCCCCGGCCAGCCTGCCGAGCTCGCGTCCATTTACGTGCAACTGGCCGCGGCGGACGCAAGCTACGCGACCGGTCAGGTGTATGGATCCGCCGGCGGATCAGGTCAGCCATAGCCTCGGCGCCGCGGGCCGATGACAGGTAAAAGCCAGGAACGATCGCCGCCTTCCTGGTTTACATAACTGTCACAAAGGAACCACCGCCTGCGGACCGATGGCGCTCGCAACTGTCAAACCTACCCGGATCGATACAGCGATCGCGAACGAGATCGCGGACCACACCAACCCAGGGCTTGAGCACGCTGCCGAGACGTTGACGTGGGGCGCCGACGAGCACGTGCTGCTCGCACTCGCCGCGGCAGGATGGCTCTACACAAGGCTGCGGCAACCGCAGGAGCGCCGCCTTGCCGATCACGTGCTGATGGTGTCGATGGCGACAGCCGTGCTGCCGCACGTCCTGAAGTCAGTGTTCAATCAGACGAGACCGGACCGGCTGACAGTGCGCGGCCATCGGCGCGGCATTCCCTTTTCCGGACGATCCCGGGACGCATTTCCCTCAGGTCACGCCGTGCATATGGGGGCACTCGCCTCCGCCGCCGGCCTGTTGTCGCCGGCGCGGCGCCGGGTGGCGCGCGCGCTCGCCGTGGCGCTGTCGTTGACGCGGGTGGCGCTGCTTGCGCATTGGACCAGCGACGTGGTGGTAGGCTTCACGCTCGGCGTCCTCGTCGAGCGGCTGCTCAGGCCGTTCACACTCGGAAAGTCAGGGCAGCCGCGGCCTTCAGCTTTCCGGGTGCGGCCATGACGGAATATCTCGTGCGTTTCATCGCCGGCGGCCTGATCGTCTCCGTGTTCGCGATCTGCGGCGACATGCTGCGGCCGAAAAGCTTTGCCGGGCTGCTCGGCGCCGCGCCCTCGGTCGCGCTGGCGACGCTTGGCATCGCCGTGGTCCAGCATGGCCCGCAATATGCTGCGGCCGAGAGCTGGACGATGATCTACGGCGCGATTGCCCTCGCCTGCTACAGCCTCGCGGTCTGCCATTTGGTGATGAGGCTTCGTCTCGCCGCGCTGCCGGCCACCATTGCCGCCTTCGCGGTATGGCTCGTGGTCGCCTTCGGCCTGCTCGCGGGCTTCGGAGGTGCGGCGTGATGCTCGTCAAGCTGTCGTCCGCCTCGCTCAAGCAGACGCGCTGGTACGAATACGGCATTCGCTTCCTGTTCGGAGGCCTGGCCACGGTTTTCGCTGGCCTCGTCAGCGCGCGCTTCGGCGTCGCCGTTGGCGGGCTGTTCCTCGCGCTCCCCGCCGTCCTCTGCGCCAGTGCGACGCTCATCGAGAGCCATGAGCGCCGCGCCAAGGAGAAGACCGGCCTCAGTGGGCGGCGACGCGGGCAGCAGGCCGCAGCGCTGGACGCTGCGGGGGCCGCTCTTGGAAGCATTGGTCTTGTGGCGTTCGCTTCTGTCTTTTACGCCCTGGTTCCGGCGAGTGTGGTCGGCGCATTCGCCGCCGCCTTTCTGGTGTGGGCTGCCGTCGCGGTGGCGGCGTGGTCGCTGAGGCGGACGCTTCGCATCACCTCCGGCCGCAGACAGTCCGAACGCCGGGCGTGATCAGCGAGGAGCCGTAGCCTCTTCTCGTAACATCAGGAAACCGTACATCTCGGCGGCGGTCTGAAGCTGATCGAGGCGCGCGAGAACCGAGTCGCGCAGGTGTCCGTCCGGCAAGCCGGACAGCTCATGCTCGAGCCGCAGCCTGTGCGCATCGAGGCGTTGCTCGAATGTGTGCGGCTCAGATCGTCTTCGCATCGTCCGTCCTCGGCGGTTGCAGGCCGGGGCTGTTGGCCCAGCGCTCGACCTGTTCGATGACCTTCTGGTGGCTCGGACGCACCGGCTTGGGGGCTTCGGGCTCCTCGGAAAGCTTGCGGGGTAACCTGACGTCCTGTGTCATGGCTTCTCTCCCTTTCAAAGAGAATGCGCCATCGCACGAGTCGTTTCAACGTAACTTATTGATTTTACTGATGTTTCTTACTAATTTGATGATTTTTCCGACTCTTGTGGAACTCCAGACAAGTTCGTTCATTGAGTAAACTACTCAACTTACACATTTTGCGTGATCGACCATGAACGACCTTCGCGCCGAGCGCCTTCAGGTCATGCTCTCGCCGGAAGAGTTGGCCGCCGTTGACGATTTCCGGTTCAAACACCGTATGCCCACGCGTGCAGCAGCGGTCCGCGAACTACTCAAGTTCGGACTGGCCGCCCTCGGCGTTGACGCCGTGGCTGGCGTGAAATCGAGCAGCTTCGGCGTGTTCGGCCGCGGCCCTGAGGGCCACACTCAGGGCGAGCCTGACACCGGCAAGGACGACTAATCCAACGTCCTACTCGCAAGCAAAACGGCCCCGGCACGGGAGTGCCGGGGCCGTCCTTGGAGATTGCTTCCGGCGCACCGGGGGCATGACAGCCGGAAGCAACCCGTCGACTCTTCGCGCGGGGATTCGTTCCTCGCGCTATTTTTGCAGCATGATCTTTCCGGAAAACCGCTTCACAGTTTTCCGGATCGTGCTCTAGCCGCTCGGTGCGGAGCCGGAATCATCCGGCGTCATGCCCGAGCCCGGCGTCTTGCTGTTGTCGTTAAGCTTGGGATCGCGCGTCGCTTCACGCGACGGCGAGCCCTTCGGATTCGTTTTTTGGGGATCCGTCTTGTGCACGGTCTGTGCGCGCTGCTTGTCGCTGGGCTGGTCTTCAGCGCGCTTATCCCTAACGATGCCGTGGTCGGAATGCGCCATGATGTCCTCTCGCTTCTCCGATGTCTCGAAGCGCTTACGCACCGCGGCGCCGAATGTTCCGGCGTGGCACTAACTGTGCGCGGCGTGGACCGCGACCGATGCCTTCTCCAGATGCACCTGCCGAACGGTCGTCACCGTCGCGAACGCGACCGAGACGCCGAAGGCGAGAATGAGTGAAAGCAGAGCCAGACGTGGAGCCATCGCAAAACCTCCTTCCGGAATCGGAAAAATCAACGCGATCGACTGTTGCTCAATGATCCCAAATTGGTCGCTTGCATTCCGTGAGCGGTCTCACACGCGGATCCACGAAGCGGAGAGTTACTTACGCACTTCGCGTTTGAGGGGTCCGGATCGTAACGGGCGGGATTTCGCCATCAAGCCAATCCTGCTCGTTGGCGAGCGCCGTCCAGGCGTCCGCCATGCGTGAGTAACGCTTGTGGGCAGGTTGTCCCTCCGCTCGCTCGGCGAGCTGAAGACAGTTGTCCGCGTTATCCCTGAAGATGTCAGACTGTTTCATCACAAGCATCTGGGGATGGAACTCCCGCGTCGCAACCGGCCTTACTCCATCGTAAGGTTAGGGAACTTCGCACGCCGCCAGTCATTGGAGCTGCATGAGGATTCTTGTCGCGATTGTCCTGACCTTCATCAGCACCGCGGCGCCCGCCGACAATACGGGTGAGCGAACGGCCGGCGACCGCACGCCGACCACGACCGACGTCATCAGCGGCCTCTACAGCTTCAGCCGCTTCCAGCAGGGCCTTCTGGAGAGCACCGATCTGAAGGGCAACGCGGAGGTCAAGAACCTCGCCGCCTTGCGCGCCGAAGAGGCGGCCAAGCGCGACAAGGCGCTGAAGCAAATCCAGGAGGCGATCGGCACCGAGCCGCGCGCCGGCAAGACGACATCGGTGAGCGCAGGCCTCGTCGAACCCGAAAATTCGGACGGGCCGACTTACGTCAGAAGCTTCTATGCCGCACAGATTCCCGAGTATGAATCCGTCATCAGCCTGCTCGATCACTATCTGAAGGCACCCGATAATGCGCAACTCGCCGCCTTCGCGCGCGAGCAGCTCCCGGCGCTGCGCTCGCAGGTTAGAGATGCCGAGCGCACCATGGCGGATAAATAGCCGCTTTACTTGTCATTCGGATGATGTTGCTGGCTCTCCGGCCGCACGGTGCGGTCGCTGTCCGGCATCCTGTCCCGGCCCGCATCGCCATTGTCATCCTTGCCGCCCGAGGTCGAGGTGCCGCTGCCGCTCGGGTTCGACCTGGTCGAGCTCCTCCCGGTGGTTGACGAGCCGGCATGCGGGGTAGCGGAGCTGGCGGCGGGATCGCCGGTCACGGCCCCGCGGCCGCTCGGCGTACCCTGGGCGAACGCCGATCCCGCGGCGAACAATAAGACGATGATCGCGGCAATTCCTGCTCTCATATGCACACTCCCTCTCTTTCGGGCTAACCGCAGGGGCGGCGCTCCGTTCCGAGCATCGCCGGCGTGGAGGGTCACCACGCCTATGGCAATTTTTTCCGAAGCCGCATGGAACCAATCCGATTGATCACCGTTAAATCGGCCGGGCTGAGCAAAGCAGGTTCCATTTGCACGCGTCGCAACCTTAACGCTTGATTTCGAATTTGGCTGACGCTCTATTTTGACCAACCGCGTTGTGCCAGGATTCGGCCGATGCCTGCGGGGGAATCAGTATGAGCGACCTCGATCCCGGAACTGCATCACGCTCCGGTCGTCGCGTCCCAAAACCTAAAACCAACGGTATGTCAGAGCCGGATTCCCGGGCGGAACTGCTACTCGTCTTACAGGCCATGCGCAGCGGCGATTTCTCCGCGCGGATGAGCGGCGACTATCTCGGTATCGACGGCAAGATCGCCGACACTTTTAACGAAATCATCGCCGCCAATCAGCGCATGGCGCAGCAGCTCGAGCTGGTCGGCCAGGTCGTCGGCCGCGAAGGCAAGACCCGCCAGCGCGTGAAATTCGGCCTCGCCTCGGGCTCCTGGGCCGACATGGAAGGCTCGGTCAACACTCTGATCGACGATTTGCTCTGGCCGACGCGCGAGGTGACCCGCGCGGTCGCCGCCGTCGCCCAAGGCGACCTGCTCCAGACCGTCAAGCTCGATGTCGACGGCCGGCCGCTCCGCGGCGAATTCCTGCAGTCGGCGACCATCGTCAACACCATGATCAAGCAGCTCGGCGTGTTCACCTCCGAGGTGACGCGCGTGGCGCGCGAGGTCGGCACCGAAGGCAAGCTCGGCGGCCAGGCCCAGGTGCCTGAGGTGACCGGCGTCTGGAAGGACCTGACCGAGAGCGTCAACTCGATGGCGAACAACCTGACCAACCAGGTTCGCAACATCGCCGAGGTGACGATCGCGGTGGCCAACGGCGACTTGTCGAAGAAGATCACGGTCGACGTCCGCGGCGAGATCCTTCAGCTCAAGGAAGCCATCAACACGATGGTGGACCAGCTGCGCTCCTTCGCCTCCGAAGTCACCCGCGTGGCGCGCGAGGTCGGCACCGACGGCAAGCTCGGCGGCCAGGCGATCGTGCCCGGCGTTGCCGGAACCTGGAAGGATTTGACCGATTCCGTGAACGCGATGTGCGGCAACCTCACCGCACAGGTGCGCAACATCGCCAACGTCACCACGGCCGTGGCTCGCGGCGACCTCTCGCGCAAGATCACGGTGGACGTGCGCGGCGAGATCCTGGAGCTGAAGGACACCATCAACACCATGGTGGACCAGCTCAACTCCTTTGCCTCGGAAGTGACGCGCGTCGCGCGCGAGGTCGGCACCGAAGGCAAGCTTGGCGGCCAGGCCCAGGTGCCTGGTGTGGCCGGCACCTGGAAGGATCTCACCGACAACGTCAACTTCATGGCGTCGAACCTCACCGCGCAGGTCCGCAACATCGCCGACGTCGCCACCGCCATCGCGGGCGGCGACCTGTCGAAGAAGATCACCGTGAACGTCTCGGGCGAAATCCTTCAGCTGAAGGAAACGCTCAACACCATGGTCGACCAGCTCAACGCCTTCGCCGGCGAAGTCACGCGCGTCGCCCGCGAAGTCGGCACCGAAGGACGACTGGGCGGCCAGGCCAACGTGCTCGGTGTCGCCGGCACCTGGAAGGACCTGACGGAAAGCGTCAACTCGATGGCGTCGAACCTCACCGCGCAGGTCCGCAACATCGCCGAGGTGACGACCGCGGTCGCCGGCGGTGACCTGTCGAAGAAGATCACCGTGGACGTTCGCGGCGAAATTCTCGAGCTGAAAGACACCATCAACACCATGGTGGATCAGCTCAACGCCTTCGCCGGCGAAGTCACGCGCGTGGCGCGCGAGGTCGGCACCGAAGGCAAGCTCGGTGGCCAAGCCCAAGTGCGCGGCGTCGCCGGTACGTGGAAGGACCTCACCGACTCCGTCAACTCGATGGCTTCGAACCTGACTGGCCAGGTCCGCAACATCGCCGAGGTCGCGACCGCGGTCGCCAAGGGCGATTTGTCGAAGAAGATCACCGTGAACGTGTCGGGCGAGATCCTTCAGCTGAAGGAAACGCTCAACACCATGGTCGACCAGCTCAACGCCTTCGCCGGCGAAGTCACGCGCGTCGCGCGCGAGGTCGGCACCGAAGGCAAGCTTGGCGGTCAGGCCCAGGTGACGGGCGTCGCCGGCACCTGGAAGGACCTGACCGACAACGTGAACTCGATGGCGGGCAACCTCACCGCCCAGGTCCGCAACATCGCCGAAGTCGCCACCGCGATCGCCGGCGGCGACCTGTCGCGCAAGATCACCGTGGACGTGCGCGGCGAGATCCTTCAGCTCAAGGACACGCTGAACACGATGGTCGACCAGCTCAACCGCTTCGCGGGCGAGGTGACGCGCGTGGCGCGCGAGGTCGGCACCGAAGGCCGTCTCGGCGGCCAGGCCAACGTGCCCGGCGTCGCCGGCACCTGGAAGGACCTCACCGACAGCGTGAACTCGATGGCGGGCAACCTCACCGCCCAGGTCCGCAACATCGCCGAAGTCACCACCGCCGTGGCGCGCGGCGACTTGTCCCGCAAGATCACCGTGGACGTGAAGGGCGAAATCCTCGAGCTCAAGAACACCATCAACACGATGGTGGACCAGCTCAACGGCTTCGCTGGCGAAGTGACGCGCGTCGCCCGCGAGGTCGGCACCGAAGGCAAGCTCGGCGGTCAGGCCGAGGTGCCCGGCGTCGCCGGCACCTGGAAGGACCTCACCGACAACGTCAACTTCATGGCCTCGAACCTGACGGCCCAGGTCCGCAACATCGCCGAGGTCGCGACCGCGATCGCCGGCGGCGACCTGTCGAAGAAGATCACGGTCGACGTGCGCGGCGAGATCCTGCTGCTCAAGGACACCTTGAACACCATGGTCGAGCAGCTCCGCTCCTTCGCCGCCGAAGTGACGCGCGTGGCGCGCGAGGTCGGCACCGAAGGCCGGCTCGGCGGTCAGGCCGTCGTGCCCGGCGTCGGCGGCACCTGGAAGGACCTCACCGACAACGTCAACCTGCTCGCCGCGAACCTCACGACGCAAGTCCGCAACATCGCCGAAGTCACCACCGCCGTGGCGCGCGGCGACTTGTCCCGCAAGATCACCGTGGACGTGAAGGGCGAAATCCTCGAGCTGAAAAACACCATCAACACCATGGTGGACCAGCTCAACGCCTTCGCCGGCGAAGTGACACGCGTGGCGCGCGAAGTCGGCACCGAGGGCGAACTCGGCGGCCAAGCGCAGGTGCCCGGCGTCGCCGGCACCTGGAAGGATCTCACCGACACCGTGAACTTCATGGCGGCCAACCTGACCGAGCAGGTCCGCGGCATCGTCAAGGTCGTGACAGCGGTCGCCAACGGCGATCTCAAGCAGAACCTCACCGTGAAATCGAAGGGCGAGGTCGCAGCCCTCGCCGATACCATCAACAACATGACCGAGACGCTCGCGACCTTCGCCGATCAGGTCACTTCGGTGGCGCGTGAGGTCGGCGTCGAGGGCCGTCTCGGCGGTCAGGCCGACGTGCCCGGCGCCGCCGGCACCTGGAAGGACCTCACGGGTAACGTCAACCTTCTGGCGGCCAACCTCACCTCGCAGGTGCGCGCGATCGCGGAAGTGGCGACCGCCGTGACCAAGGGCGATCTGACGCGATCGATCCAGGTCGACGCCCGCGGCGAAGTGGCCGAGTTGAAAGACAACATCAACACGATGATCACGAACCTCCGTCTGACGACGGACGTGAACACCGAGCAGGACTGGCTGAAGACCAATCTCGCCAAATTCACCAACATGCTGCAGGGCCAGCGCGACCTGGCCACCGTCGGCCGACTGCTGCTCACCGAGCTGTCACCGCTTGTGAATGCCCATACCGGCGTGATCTATCAGGTCGAGAACGAGGACAATCCGCAGCTCTTGCTGCTCGCCTCCTATGCCAGCGACGGCGTCTATCCCTATCAGCGCGTGCTCCAGTTCGGCGAAGGCCTGATCGGCCAGTGCGCTCTCGACAAGCGGCCGCGGGTGGTGGCCGACATTCCGTCCGATGTCGTGCCGATCAACTCGGCATTGTTCCGCGTCGCGCCCAAGAACCTCGTCGTGCTGCCGGTGCTGTTCGAGGGCCAGGTCAAGGCCGTGATCGAGCTCGCCTCGCTGGTCTCGTTCACGACCTCGCAGATGACGTTCCTGGAGCAGCTCACTGACTCCATCGGCATCGTGCTCAACTCGATTGAAGCGACGATGCAGACCGAAGGCCTGCTCAAGCAGTCGCAGCAGCTGGCCGGCGAGCTCCAGACCCAGCAGCGCGAATTGCAGCAGACCAACGACCAGCTCGAGCAGAAGGCGCAGCAGCTCGCCGAGCGCAACGTCGAGGTCGAGCGGAAGAACCAGGAGATCGAGCAGGCCCGCCGTGCGCTGGAGGAAAAGGCGACCGAGCTCGCGCTGACCTCGAAGTACAAGTCCGAATTCCTTGCCAACATGAGCCACGAGCTGCGCACGCCGCTGAACTCGATCCTGATCCTGGGGCAGCAGCTCACCGACAATCCGGACGGCAACCTCACCCTCAAGCAGGTCGAATTCGCCCGCACCATCCATGGCGCCGGCACCGACCTGCTCAACCTCATCAGCGACATTCTCGATCTCTCCAAGATCGAGTCCGGCACGGTGACGGTCGACGCCGAGGAGATCCTGACCGCGAACCTGCTCGAGACCGTCGGCCGGCCGTTCCGGCACGAGGCGGAGAACCGCAACCTGTCGTTCAAGATCGACCTCGATCCGAACCTTGCGCGCAGCATCGTCACCGACTCCAAGCGGCTGCAGCAGGTCCTGAAGAACCTGCTCTCCAACGCCTTCAAGTTCACCGCCGAAGGCGAGGTGTGCCTGACGGTCGCCGGCGCCGTCGGCGGTTGGGGCACGGATCACCCGGTGCTGAACTCCGCGCCGGCCGTGATCGCATTCGAAGTCTCCGACACCGGCATCGGCATTCCCCTGGAGAAGCAGAAGCTGATCTTCGAAGCGTTCCAGCAGGCCGACGCCGGCACCAGCCGCAAATACGGCGGCACCGGCCTTGGTCTTGCCATCAGCCGCGAGCTCGCAAGCCTGCTCGGCGGCGAAATCCATCTGCGCAGCGCGCCGGGCAAGGGCTCGACCTTCACGCTCTATCTGCCGCTGAAATATTCCGGCCCGACGCTGGCGCCGCGCGCGCCCGCACCGCAGGCCTATAGCCAGCCGCCCGCGCTGCAGCCGTCCGCGCCCGAGCAGCAGCGCGTCATCGAGCAATTGCCCGACGACCGTCTCAACCTCGAACCCGGCGACACCATCCTGCTCATCGTCGAGGATGATCCGCATTACGCGCGCGTGCTGGTGGATCTCGCCCGCGACAAGGGCTTCAAGGTCCTGGTCGCCGCGCGCGGCGCCGAAGCGCTGGAGCTTGCCAAGCAGTACCAGCCGCGGGCCGTCTCGCTCGACGTGTTCCTGCCCGACATGCTCGGCTGGACGGTGCTGAGCCAGCTCAAGCACAATCCGCTGACCCGCCACATCCCCGTACAGATCATTACGCTCGACGAGGACCGCCAGCACGCACTGGCCCGCGGCGCCTTCTCCTTCGTCAACAAGCCGACGACGACGGAAGGCGTGGCAGCTGCGCTGACGCAGATCAAGGAATATGCGCAGCCGCGGCGCAAGCGGCTGCTGATCGTCGAGGACAATGAGGCCGAGCAGCTCTCGATCCGCGAGCTCCTGCACCATGACGACATCGAGATCGTGGCAACCGACACCGGCGCGGGCGCGCTCTCAACGCTGCGCGAGGCGCCCTGCGACTGCGTCGTGCTCGACCTCAGGCTGCCTGACATGAGCGGCTTCGAGGTGCTCGACCAGATCCGCAAGGACGATGCGCTGTCGAACATTCCCGTCGTGGTCTTCACCGGCCGCGAGCTCTCGGCGGAGGAAGACGCGGAACTCCACACCATGGCGCGCAGCATCGTGGTCAAGGGCGTGGAATCGCCGGAGCGCCTGCTCGACGAGACCGCTTTGTTCCTGCACCGCGTGATCACGGAACTGCCGGTCGAGAAGCAGCGCATGCTGGAGAAGCTGAACAGTTCCGACGAGGATCTGATCGGCAAGACCGCCCTGTTGGTCGACGACGACGCCCGCAACATCTTCGCGCTGTCGAGCGTGCTGGAACGGCGCGGCATGAAGGTGCTGACGGCGACGACCGGCAGCGAGGCGGTCACACTGGTCGAATCCAACCCGGAAATCGCCATCGTGCTGATGGACATCATGATGCCGCAGATGGATGGCTATCAGACCATCGGCGTCATTCGCGAAAATCCGGCCTTCGCCCGACTTCCGATCATCGCGCTGACCGCCAAGGCGATGAAGGGCGACCGTGAGAAATGCCTGGAAGCCGGCGCGTCCGATTACCTCGCCAAACCCGTCAACACCGATCAATTGCTGCTTGCGATCCGCATGTGGCTGCACCGTTGAGCTGGATCCGCGAATGGACCACGAAAAGGTCAATATCCTCCTCGTCGACGACCAGCCGGCCAAGCTGCTCGCCTACGAGGTGATCCTGAAGGATCTCGGCGAGAACCTCGTGATCGCTTCGTCCGGCCGCGAGGCGCTGGAGGTGCTGCTCAAGACCGAGATCGCGGTGATCCTGGTCGACGTCTGCATGCCCGAGCTCGACGGTTTCGAGCTCGCCGCGATGATCCGCGAGCATCCGCGCTTCCAGAAGACCGCGATGATCTTCATCTCGGCGATCCAGGTCAGCGACATCGACCGGCTGCGCGGCTACGAGATGGGCGCGGTCGACTACGTCCCCGTGCCTGTTGTGCCCGAGGTGCTGCGCGCCAAGGTCAAGGTGTTTGCCGAGCTCTATCGCAAGACGCGGGAGCTCGAGCGGCTGAACCAGGACCTCGAGGATCGCGTCCGCGCCCGCACGGCGGAACTGGAGAACTCCACCGCGAAGCTGCGCGAGAGCGAAGAGCGGCGCAGCATGGCGATCGCCGCCGGCAAGATGGGATCATGGGACTGGGACTGGATCAACGGCGACTGGATGTGGGACGAGGGCCAGTTCCGCATCTTCGGCGTGACGCCGGAGACCTTCAACGTCACATCGGCGAACATCCAGGCGCTGCTGCACCCGGATGACATCGATCGGTTCGGCGAGGCGGTTGCGGCATTCAACACCGGCGCGCGTGCCTATGAAGGGGAATTTCGCGTCAACCGTCCCGACGGCGAGGTGCGCTGGTGCGTCGGCACGGCGGCCGCAACGCTGGACCACGCCGGCCGTGTCGTGCGGGTGAGCGGCGTCACGGTTGATATCACCGAGCGCAAGCGGGCCGAGGAACGGCAGAATCTGCTGGCGCGGGAGGTCGATCATCGCGCCAAGAACGCGCTGGCGCTGGCGCAATCGATCGTGCGCCTGACCCGGGCCGACGAGGTCAAGGCCTATGTCAACGCCGTCGAGGGCCGCATCAACGCGCTGGCGCGCGTGCATACGATCCTGTCGCTGTCGAGCTGGCAGGGCGCCGAGCTCTCCAGGCTGATCGACGAAGAGCTTGCGCCCTATTCGCTCGGCGGCCAGATCAAGCTCGCCGGTCCCGAAGTTCAGTTGCTGCCGGCCACCGCCCAGACGCTGGCGCTGGCGCTGCACGAGCTTTTCACCAATTCGGCAAAGTATGGCGCGCTCTCGACGCGGTCCGGGCGGCTCATGATCGGCTGGCAGGTCGAGGACGACCTTCTCAAGCTGACCTGGGAGGAATCCGGCGGCCCGCTTGTCAGGACGCCGAAATCGCGCGGGTTCGGCACGCGCAGCCTGCTTGCCAGCGTCGAGTCCCAGCTCGGCGGACAGGCGCAATTCGATTGGCGAGCGGAGGGCCTGTTGTGCCGCCTGGACGTGCCGCTGACACGCAAGTCTGCGGCGACGACGGCACCCGGCAAGTTCGAGGCGGCCGGCTCCGTCGAATTGCAGCGCGCATCCGGTTAGCCCGACGCCGCGCTGGTCCTGCGCTGTGCCGTCTGCGGTTCGCGAGCGATGCGCCCCTCAAGCCAGGCTTCCGTTCGGGCCAGATCGCGCAGCGCCTTCGCATAGCGGCGGGCCGCGCTTCGCTCCGCGCCGCGCGGCAACTGGCGTGCCTTGCGCAAGATGTCCGCGGCCGCGTTGCGATAGGCCAGCGAGCGGTAAAGAAAAACTACCTTACCCATATCGAATGTTCCCGTGTTGCTGGCCCATATCCTCGCAAGCCCGGCATGAACGTCGGATGAAGCGCGCGACGGAATTCCTTGATCCGGATGGAACCAAAGAACGTCTCGCGCGTTTGCCTGCTGGATTCGGGACGCAGTTCCATGCGCGCGAAAAAGTCATCGGATCTGATTTCTCCCACTGGCATCATCAAGCTGATGACGCATGCGATGATGGGCGCAGCCCTCGGCCTCGCCTTCAGCCTCGCGCTCATCCTGTCCAATCCAGCGGTCGCCAATCTCTTGAATGACGGCGGTCGCCAGGCCGTCATCGTCTTCACCCTCACACTCGTGACGACCTTCGCGATCGGCGCGACACTCACCGGCGTCGTGTTCATCCTCGCAGAGGACAAGCAACCTTGAAGCTTGCGTGAAGCGAGCGAAATCTTTGTTGGGAACTCCTGCGACGGACGGCGGTTGGCAGCCTGCGTCATTTTAACTCAGGGAGTTCCCCCGCATGAAGACGACCAAGCTCGCTCTCACCGTGATGCTGGCAACCGGCCTTGCAGCCGCCCCGTTCGCCGCGCAGGCCAAGTCGCACAAGGCCAAGCATGGATCCTCGATGTCATCGTCGCAGACCACCGGCGCCAACACCAAGCCCTCCAAAGGCCCCGACGCCTCCGGCCAAGGCGGTTCTGGCCCGGGCTCCGATCAGGGCGGCACGATGACCAAGGGCGGCATGAGCAAGTAAGCTCAAATAGCTTCGGCCGCATCTCAAACAAAAGCCCCGCGGCAACGCGGGGCTTTTCGTCGAAACAGTGCAGCAAAGGTCAGGCAGCGCTGCGCTGGACGTGACGACCTTCCTTCACCTCTTCGATGATCTTGGCGCTGAAGGCGTCGAGGTCGCCGGGGTTGCGCGAGGTGATGACGCCCTGATCGACGACGACTTGTGAGTCTTCCCATGTCGCGCCGGCGTTGATGACGTCGGTCTTGATCGACTTGTATGACGTCATCTTGCGACCCTTGGCGATGCCGGTCTCGATCAGGAGCCAAGGCGCGTGGCAAACGGCAGCGACAATCTTCTTGGCGTTGAATATCTCCTTGATGAAGGACAGCGCCTTCGGCTCGACGCGCAAGAGATCCGGATTGATCTGGCCGCCGGGCAGCACGACCGCGTCGTAGTCGTTGCTGGAAACCTGGTCGAGCGTCTTGTCGACCTTCACCGGACGTCCCCAATCTTTCTTGTCCCAGCCCTTGATCTCGCCCGCCGCGAGCGAGACGACGTGGACCGTCGCGCCAGCCTGCTTCAGGCGATCGCGCGGCACTTCCAGTTCCGATTGCTCGAAACCGTTGGTGGCGAGAATGGCAATCGTCTTGCCCTTGAGATCCATGGAACGCTCCATCGCTATGAGAGGAGCCCGGTCAATCGGTCGAACCGGCTTCCGTTCCGAGCAACCGGCGGCATCTCACGGGGATGTGCGGCTTGCCGCAGCGGCCTGATGGCGGTCAAGTCATGACCACACCGGGCGCTAAAGCGCGATGAGATTTGGATGAATCGTCATCGCGCTTTAGGTTGTTGTTTACGCATGATCTTTCCGGAAAACCGCTTCGCACTTTTCCGGATCATGCTTTAGCGCCACATCGTCGGTGCGCGGACCAGAGCATCTCGCGCAGCCTGTTTTAGATCCTCGATCGAGCGGCGATCTGTTTGCGCGGCCTCACGCAGCCGCGTGGCGACACGCTCGCGCGTCGCCAGTTCGGAGAGAGGAAGCCCGGCGCAGACGTCGTCCAGCACGGCCTGTATCAAAGCGGCCATTTCGGCATCGTGCATCGGCGAGCTCCAGCGTGTCGCGTAGCGCGCTCGCTTTAGCTGCGTCGGATGTCAGGGATGTTAAACGCGCCCCACAGCATTGGCTTTCACGAGCTGGTCGAGCTGCGCGCGCTTGCGCGCAATCAGGAGCTGGGCCGCAGCATCATCCAATCCCTCGCGCTGCAATTGCCGGATCGCGGAGCCGAGCTCGAGGATTTCGGCGCGCAGTCTTAGAATCCGGTACGTGTCCGGGTCTTCCTCCACCGCGCGCCTCCGAACTCTCAGCGGCGCGCGATGGCGCGCACCGGATTGACGGCTGTCTTCACGGGACGAAGGCGCACCCGGTCGCGGACATCAGGCAGGACGTCGCCACCGCCGGCGGCCTTCCATTCGCCGATCAGCAGATTGATCCTCCGGCGCAGATCCATCTGCGCCAGAGCTTTTTCGGTGCAGTCGCGATCGCGATTGACGAGGTCGCGGACGGACGCCTCGATATCGGCCATCTCCAGCCTCAAGGCGCTGATTTTACGTCGAATTTCATTAATTCTGTTGTCCATGGCTTGTTAGAACAAAATAAGAACATATAGTCAAGTCACGAATTCAGGATGGAGCAGCGACATGCAGGTTCAGGGTAAATACGACGCAAAGGCTTTTCTCATGGAGATGACCCGCGCGCAGGGGCTGAGGCTGAAGCGGCTCAGCGAGGAGGCCTACCAGCCGGCGCAATACGATCGGGATCTGTCCTCCGCTGAAGCTGCGCGCCGCATCCGCGCGCTGGAGGCGGAGATCGAGCTCGCGAATTCTTTCTAGGCAGCCGGAACGTTCCGCGCTTTGGGAACCATGCTTGTGTCCAATGGTTTTTCCCCGGCCAAGGGAGAGAATGCATGGCACGCAAGGCAAAGAAACGCCGTTACTCGCGTAGCGCCGGCAGCGATGTCGAGAGCGAGATGCGGCGCTACAAGAAGGGCACCGCGAAGAGCGGACGCGGCGGTCGTGGCGGGCGCGTGAAGAGCCGCAAGCAGGCGATCGCGATCGGACTGTCGAAGGCGCGCAAGAAGGGCAAGAAAGTCCCGAAGAAGGCATCGAAGCGCAAGACGTCCAAGAAAAAGACGTCCAGGAAGACGTCTAAGAAGTCATCCAGGAAATCATCCAAGAGGTCGTCGAAGCGCAAATCCTCCTAGCGCTCGCGCCGATCCGTGTCAGATCATGCTGCCGGGCATGAAGCAGCGGATCGAAATCCCGAACGCGGTCTTCACCGGCCACACCATGGTGCGGCCGGCCCGGTTCGGCTCGGTGATGACGGCTTCATCCGGCACCTCGACCCACTGCCCGTCGAGACGCACGCGATAATGCCCGTTGTGCGACTCCCAGTCGGGATCGGCAACGGCAAAACCATCCGCATCCGAACAGCACGGGCCAAGATGGCTGCGCAGGCTGTCGAACCATGGCTTGAGGGGGGAGTCGGCGTAACGGCCGTCATCACGCCCGAGGGCGTTTCCGCTCCACAGCACCAATGGCGCCACAAGCAACGCACGCCTCAGCGAGAGCTTCAATCGATCCATGTTCGGCACCGATCAAATGCGAACCACCGGCCGGTTCCAAAAAGCGGCTGGCAGTTCGAAGGTCCACGCTTGCAACTGGCTCGGCGGCTCCGTTGCCGCCAAGCAAATATACGACTCGGAACAGTGATCAGCGAACACGGCTTTTTCGGACGAACCGGGTCATCGTCCCTGCCGTTAACGAGAATGTTATCAGATATCCCGCGGTAATTCTGAAGGCGAACAGAAAAGGCGGCCCCAAGGGCCGCCTTTGGATTTGGTTCGGTCGACGTTCGCCTTACGCGAGCGGCACCGCGACGAAGCGGGTCGCCTCCGCGCTCTTGACCTGCAACAGCACGCTGCGCTTGCCGGAGGACTTCGCCTGCGCCAGCTCCGAGCGGACGTCGCCGACATTGGCAACGGCCTTGCCGCCGACATTGAGGATGACGTCGCCGGTCTGGATGCCGCGCTGCGCCGCAGGCCCTTGCGGATCGACCTCGGTGACGACGACGCCCTTCTGGCCGGCGCCCTGCACCTCGCCGGCCGGAGCCAGGCTCAGCCCGAGGCGCGGCGTGCCGGCGTCCGGCTGCACCTTGCCCTCGCCGGTCTTGCCTTGGGCCTGCCGCTCGTTCGGCAGCTCGCCGAGCGCGAGCGTCACCGTCTTGGCTGCGCCCTTGTGGAAGACGTCGAGCTTCACCGAGGTGCCGGGCGCCAGCGTGGCGATGGTGCGGGCGAGATCGCGGGAGTCCTTGATCGCGGTGCCGTTGACGGCGGTGATGACGTCGCCGGCCTCGATGCCGGCCTTCGCCGCCGGGCTGCCGTCCTGCGGATTGTCGACGATCGCGCCGCGCGCTTCCTTGAGGCCGAGGCTGTCGGCAATGTCCGACGTCACCGGCTGCACCTGCACGCCGAGCCAGCCGCGCGTCACCGCACCCTTGTCCTTGAGCTGCGCGACGACGAGCTTCGCGGTCGAGGCCGGAATGTCGAAGCCGATGCCGACCGAGCCGCCGGAGGGCGAGAAGATCGCGGTGTTCACGCCGATCACGTTGCCGCTCATGTCGAAGGCCGGACCGCCGGAGTTGCCCTTGTTGATGGGCGCGTCGATCTGGATGAAGTCGTCATAGGGGCCGTTGCCGATGTCGCGGCCGCTGGCCGAGACGATGCCGGCCGTGACGGTGCCGCCGAGGCCGAAGGGATTGCCGACCGCGACCACCCAGTCGCCGATGCGCGGCTTCTGGTCGGAGAACTTGACGAACGGGAAGTCCTTCTTGCCGTCGACCTTGATCAGCGCGAGATCGGTCTTCGGATCCGTGCCGACCACCTTCGCAGTGTAGACCGTGCCGTCATCCATCGTCACCTGCACGGATTCGGCATGGTCGACGACGTGGTTGTTGGTCACGGCATAGCCGTCGGCGGAGATGAAGAAGCCGGAGCCTTCGCCGGTGATGACCTGGTGGCGCTGGCGCGGCATGCCGTTCATGCCGGGGCCGCGGAAACCGAACTGCCGCGAGAACTGGTCGAACGGCGAATCCTCGTCCGAATCCATCCGGTTCTGCTGCATCATCGCGCTCTTGTCGTTGTCCTGGTCGATCTTGACCCGCACCGAGATGACGGCGGGTTTGACCTTGGCAACGAGATCACCGAAGCCCTGCGGCGTCGCGGCGCCTTCCGCGGCCTGGGCCGGCGCGACGAAGGAGTTGACGCCGAATTGCGAGGAAACGGGAGAGGCAGCGAGCACGGCCACGCCGAGCGCGGCCACGGTGCCGAGCAGCGCGAGGCGGCGCGGCTTCAGGATTTTGCGGGGGGTGTCGGAATTGACGCGATCGTTCATGTCGAAATGTCCATGTTGGGTAAGTCGCCTTGAACCCAACATGGACATCGTCACCTTACGACGTCCCGTCCGTCCGATTAAATCTTGGCAAAGAACGGCGCAGCAGAAGAGCTGCACCATGCCGTCGAGCGATCACACGCCCTTGTCGTTCGGATTGGCGACCGCATCCTTGAGCGGCGTCGGCATCGGGAAGTTCAGGTTCACATTCTTGGGCGGAATGGGTTTTGTGAACCATTTCGCGTAGAGTTCCGCGAACTCGCCGCGCTTCATCATGGCGACCAGCGTCTTGTCGATCAATGCCTTGAACTCTGGATCGCCCTTGCGGATGATCAGCCCGTAAGGCTCGGTGCGCAGGCTGTCGTCGATGATCCGCCAATTGTCCGGCGTCTGGCTGCTGGCGATGAGTCCCGCGAGCAGGATGTCGTCCATGACGAAGGCGTCGCTGCGGCCGGTCGTGAGCGCCAGGAACGACGCGGCATGGTCCGGCGACAGCACCTGCTTGAAGCCGAAATTCTTCTCCTGGCTGCGTGCCAGCAACAGCGTGATCGACGTCGAGCCGGTGGTGAGCGCGACCGGCTTGTCCTTGAGATCCTCGAACGTCTTGATCGGCGCATCCTTCCGGACCACAGCGCGAATGCTCGAGACGAAGATGGTATTGCTGAAGGCCACCACCTTCTGGCGCTCCAGCGTGTTGGTGGCGGGACCGCAGACGATGTCGATGGTTCCGTTCTCGATCAACGGAATCTGCGTGCTGAGCTGGATCGGCTGCAGCCTGGTCTGAAGTGCCGGCAGCTTGAGCTCGTCCTTCACCGCATCGACGATCCGCACGCAGAGATCCATCGCAAAGCCGACCGGCTTCTGGTTCTGGTCGAGATAGGAGAACGGGACCGAGACGTCGCGATGGCCGAGCCGGATCTCGCCGACATCCTTGATCTTCGCCAGCGTCCCGCCCGGCGTCTGAGCCTGCGCGGGCGCCGTCAGCGCGGTCAAAAACATCAGCGAATACCACAGGTCCTTCATCACGCCACTCCTAGTTTGGATACAATCTCTCAATATTTTATACGCCGTATTGCATAATCCGCAAACAGATTTTATACAATCTGGGTCAAGCCAACCGCGACAGGGTGCCGGATGAAATCGGGAGCAGTGGCAAAGCAGCGCAGTGGCGGCGGTCACGGCTCCACGCCTGATGCCGTGCGCGAGGCGCTGCGCCGCGCGATCAGTGCAGGCGAGCTCGCGCCCGGCATCCAGCTTCGTCAGGACGAGCTCGCGGAGAAGTTCGGGACCAGCCGCATTCCCGTCAGGGAAGCGCTGCGCCAGCTTGAAGCGGAAGGCTTCGTGACGTTCCTGCCCAACCGGGGCGCGGTCGTCTCCGATCTCTCCATCGACGAGGTCGTCGAGCTGCTCGAAATCCGCATCGCACTCGAATGCCACGCATTGCGGCTCGCCATTCCGGCGATGGGCGATATCGATCTCGACGACACCAGAAAGATCCTGCGTTCCTACGACGCGGAGCCCGATCCGGAGCAATGGGGCGCGTTCAACTGGCGCTTCCACAAGGCGCTCTACGCCCCCTGCAATCGCCCTCGCCTGCTCGCGATGATCGAGGCCAATTACGGCCATGTGAGCCGCTTCACCCGCACCCTCGTGTCGCGTGCGACCGGCAAGGAACGGCCCCAGCGCGAGCATTACCAGCTGCTCGAATATTGCCGCGACGGCGAGGTCGAGAAGGCCGTGCGCCTGCTGCGCGAGCACATCGTTCAGACGCAGAAGACGCTGCGATCGGCGCAGCGTCTCGCATCACGGGACGAGACCGACTGATCCCGGGGGATCATCTGTCCCGCGAGCCAACGGAGAGTACGCTTGAAGACGAACGACGTCGAAATCCTGGTCATTGGCGCCGGCATGGCGGGCCTTGCCACCGCTTACTACCTCGCCGTCGAGCACAAGCGCTCGCGCCTCCTGATCGTCGATCAAGGCCAGCCGATGGCGCTGACGTCGGCGCAGTCAGGCGAGAACTATCGCAACTGGTGGCCGCATCCGACCATGGCCGCGTTTACCGACCACAGCTCGGACCTGATGGAGGACGTCGCGCGCCGCACGGATAATCGCATCCACATGACGCGGCGCGGCTACCTCCTCGTGACCCGCGACGACAGTCCGGACGAGCTGCTCCGTCAGTTGCATGCCGGCTACGGCGCCGCGGCCTCGAAACTGATCCGCCAGCATGAGGGCACCAGTCAGACCTATTCGCCGCCGCTCTCGGTGGACTGGCAGACCGCACCCGACGGCGTCGATGTGCTGCGCGGCCGCGACCTGATCCAGCGCTATTATCCCGCCTTCGACAAGGAGGCCGCGACCGCGCTTCACATCCGCCGGGCCGGCGACATCAGCGGCCAACAGCTCGGCCAGTACATGCTGGAGACGATGCGACCGTTGGCGGTCCAATTTCAGCAGGCGCGCGTGGTGGGCATCGCCAAGGCCGACCGGTTTCAGGTCGACGTCGTCGCCGACGGCGAGCGCCAGACCCTCAAGGCCGATATCATCGTCAATGCGGCAGGCCCGTTTGCGGCGCACATTTCTGCGATGCACGGCGAAAAGCTGCCGATGCACAACGTGCTTCAGCAGAAGATCGCCTTCGTCGACCGCCATCGCGCGGTCGATCGCAAGATGCCCTTTGCAATCGACCTCGACGGCCAGACGCTGGCCTGGTCGCCGGAGGAACGTGAGGCGCTGGCGGCCGACCCGGACCTCGCCCGGTTGCTGGAGCCGATGCCGGGCAGCATTCACTGCCGCCCCGACGGCGGCGACCACGGCCAATGGATCAAGCTTGGCTGGGCCTTCAACTCGGAGCCATCAGAGCCCACGCGCGAGCCGGAGCTCAATCCTTACTTCCCTGAGATTGTGCTTCGCGCCGCAAGCCGGCTCCAGCCCGCGCTCGGGCAATATCTTGGTGCCCTGCCCCGCGACCGCGTGCATTACGGCGGCTTCTATCCGATGACGAAGGAAAACTGGCCACTGATCGGCGCGGCCAAGACTGCAGGTGTATTCCTCACGGCCGCATTGTCGGGCTATGGAACGATGTCAGCCTGCGCCGCCGGCGATCTCTGTGCGCGCGCCGTGGTCGGCGCGCCGACACCCGCCTTTGCCGGCGTCCTCTCGCTCGCGCGCTACGAGAACAAGGCACTCATGGACGAACTCGAGAGTGCCGAGAGCCGCGGTCTACTCTGACCGCTCGCCGGCCGGCTGCCTTCACGCCGCGACGTGAGTCTCCCACGCTGCGGCCGCGGCGGCGTCCTCGTCGCGTTGTGCATTGCAGGCGTCGAAATGCGCCTTCAGCTCGGTCTCGGCGAGATGTTCGAAATGCTCGGCCTGGCCGAGGAGTTCCCAGGTCTGGAGCGGCCGGTAAGCCGCCTGCTGACGACAGAGGGACGCTAGTGCCCGGTAGCGACGTACGTTCTCCATGAGACCCTCCCTCGCATTCACTGGGCTTATTGCCCTGATTTGCGTCAGGCCGATGGCGGCCGTGCAACAGATTTGCTGCGCGCACGGCCGGCCTCATCAAAGTTAACTTTTCAGAAATCCGCAAGCGAAGATTGGTTCCTGGCGCAGAACCGGGGGAACTCGCAAGGCCTCAGGCGTAGCGGCGGCGCTCGACGGTGATGCCGATCAGATCGAGATACCGTTCGATCGGTTCGGGCCGGCCGATGAGGTAGCCCTGCATCTCGTCGCAAGCTTCCCCCGCCAGGAAGGCACACTGTGCTTCCGTCTCCACCCCTTCGGCGACGACAGGAATGTTCAGGGCGCGCGCAAGGCTGAGGACCGCGCGGACGATCTCGGCCGATTGCGGACTCGCCTCGAGATTGGAGATGAAGCTGCGGTCGATCCTGATCTTGTCGAACGGAAACGACTGGAGATAGGACAACGACGAATAGCCGGTGCCGAAATCGTCCATGGCGATGCGGATGCCGAGCGCCTTCAAACGCCGCAGCAGATTCAGCGCGCGGGTAAAATCGCCGATCAGCACACCCTCGGTGATCTCGACCTCGAGCCGCGTTGGCGCGAGCCCCGTCTCCAGCAGGATCTGGTGGATCGAGCGTTCGAGGTCGCCGGCCTGGAACTGGACCGGCGACAGATTGACTGCGACCGGCAGCGGCCGCGGCCACGACACCGCCTCGCGGCACGCTTCGCGCAGGATCCATTCGCCGATCTGGATGATCAGCCCGTTCTCCTCGGCGAGCGGAATGAACTGGTCCGGCGCCACGAAGCCGCGCGTCGGGTGGTTCCAGCGCAGCAGCGCCTCGAAGCCAACGACCTCGCCGTCCATCCGGGCCTGCGGCTGGAAGTGGACGAGGAGCTGGTTCTGCTCCAGCGCCTGGCGCAGATCGTGCTGCAACAGCCTGCGGTCGCGCAGCTCCTGATCCATCTCGGATTCGAAGAAGCGGACCCGGGCCCTGCCCTCGCGCTTGGCGCGATAGAGCGCGGAATCGGCGTTGGCGAGCAGCGTCGCCGCATCCACGCCGTCATCGGGGTAGACCGCGATGCCGACGCTGAGCCCGACATGGGAGAGATAATCGTCGACCTCGAGCTCGGTGCCGATCGCCTCGACCAGACGTTCGGCGAGCGCCAGCACCGCGTCCCGGCACGCATCGTCCGGCAGCAGGATCATGAACTCGTCGCCGCCGACGCGGGCGATGAAGGCGCCGTCGGCCTCCGCCGCAAGACGGTCCGCCGCCGCCCGCATCAGCATGTCGCCAACGGGGTGGCCGAACACGTCGTTGACTTCCTTGAAGCGGTCGTGATCGAGGCTCAGCACCGCAAAGCTGGTCGAAGCGTCCTGCGCCCGTTCCAGCTGCTCCGCCAGCGCAACGTTGAATGCGCTGCGGTTGGGCAGATCGGTCAGCACGTCGTGATGTGCGAGATGGCTGATGCGTTGCTGCGTGTTGACCCGCTCGGTGACGTCCTCGATCACGCCGACCAGATATTGCGGCTCACCCGCGCCGTCCGTGATCAGCATCTTGCGCGAATTCACGACGCGGTCGTGGCCCTTGACGCCGACTTCGAGCAGGTACTCCTCCAGGAACATCGGCATGCCGCTGGCGACCACCCGCCGGTCCTGCTCGTTGACCATGCGGGCGACGTCGGCCGGGAAGATCTCCTCGGGAGTCCTGCCCAGCATCTGCTCGCGCGGCACGCCGTAATAATTCTCGCCGGCGCGGTTGAGCAGGATGTAGCGCGAATCCTTTGCGCACTTCGCGAACACGGCGATCGGGATGTTCTCGACGATGGTGTCGAGGAATTCCTGGGTCCGCAGCAGATCCTGCTCGACCTCGTCATGGGTGTGCCCGCGCACATCCGTCATTCTCTGGCGGCCGCGATCACTGGCCTCGTAAGCCGCGCTGACGAGCTCGCCCAGCTTGACGAGATCGACCTGTCCGGCAGCATCGGTGGCGCAGCGGAGCTGCTCGGCGAACAAGCGGTGCATCATGCCATCGCTCCGCGCCGCGTGCAGGCCTCATGCCCGCAAATATCTGCGTTCCGCATCCCCGCGCTCTCATAGCGTTCCTAAACCGCAGATTGAGGCGCTTAACATTGCGCGGGCGTTAATCGAACTCGCGCCCCGGCCGCGTTGGTTACCCCGGCCTGAAAAGAACCGATCAGTTTGTGCGGCATCCTCCGTAGAACCCCGGAGAAAAGTGGCATGCCTTCGCACAAAGGGGACCACAGCAACATCGCCACGCGTCCCGTCCGTAGTCTACCGAATGAGCGCGCCCTCTCCGGCGCGCATCGGCTGCGCGGAAATATCCTGCAACTTCGGAACCCCACCGGCTTCCGCAGCGGCGCGAATGGCCGAAATGTTGGCGGCATAATCGGCGCGGCTCTTGCCGCGGAACACCGCCGAACCCGCG
Organism: Bradyrhizobium genosp. SA-4 str. CB756; assembly: GCF_000473125.1. Lineage (NCBI taxonomy): Bacteria > Pseudomonadati > Pseudomonadota > Alphaproteobacteria > Hyphomicrobiales > Nitrobacteraceae > Bradyrhizobium > Bradyrhizobium genosp. SA-4. The sequence continues at coordinate 5,383,741 of NZ_KI421499.1, forward strand.
ACCAGCGTATCGGCGCCCGCGGCGGCGACGGCAGCAGCATTGTCGCGCGTGACGCCGCCATCGACCTCGAGCCGGATCGGCCGGTCGCCGATCATGCTGCGAATACGCCTGATCTTCCCGATCTGGGATTCGAGAAAGGATTGGCCGCCGAAACCAGGATTGACCGTCATCACCAGCACAAGGTCGAGACGATCCAGCACATATTCGATCGCACTCTCTGGCGTCGCCGGGCACAGGCTGACGCCCGCCTTCTTGCCGAGCGCGCGGATTGCCTGGAGCGAGCGGTCGAGATGCGGACCTGCCTCGGCATGGACGGTGATGACGTCAGCACCGGCCTTGGCGAACGCCTCAAGGTACGGATCAACAGGCGCGATCATCAGATGAACGTCGAAGATCTTCGACGTCACCGGCCGGATCGCCTTGATGACGTCGGCGCCAAAGCTGATGTTCGGCACGAAATGTCCGTCCATCACATCGCAATGGATCCAATCGGCACCGGCTGCGTCAATCGCCGCGATCTCCTCGCCGAGGCGGGCGAAATCAGCCGCCAGGATGGAGGGAGCGATGATGATCTGCTTGGTCATTGTTTTGCACTCCGCGCGTCGGCCCCGCCGCTGAAGACGCGGCTCGCCAGCACATCGGCGGCATCGACGGTTTCGAGATCGGCGACATCGAGCATGCGGTCAAGATCGGACACCAGGCGATCGGCCTGACGCAGGCGGATGCGGTCGACGGCATTGCGGATCGAGCGCGCATTGGAGAAGAACGGCTGGGTCCGGCGCAGCGCAATGTATTTCTCGAATGCTTCCCGTGCGGCCGCCGAGAAGCGATAGCCGCGCTCCTTCAGCATCAGCTCGGCGATAACGAGCAGCTCGGATTCGGCATAATCAGGGAATTCGATGTGGTGAGCGATGCGCGAACGGAAGCCGGGATTGGAGGCGAAAAAGCTCGTCATCCGCTCGCCATAGCCGGCGAGGATCACGACGAGATCCTCGCGCTGGTTCTCCATCACCTGGAGCAGGATCTCGATCGCCTCCTGGCCGTAGTCGCGCTCGTTGTCGGGCCGGTGCAGGTAATAGGCCTCGTCGATGAAGAGCACGCCGCCCATCGCTTTCTTCAGGATCTCCTTGGTCTTCGGCGCGGTGTGGCCGATATATTGGCCGACGAGATCGTCGCGCGTCACCGAGATCACCTGCCCGCGCCGCACGAAGCCGAGCCCGTGCAGAATCTTCGCCATACGCAGCGCCACCGTCGTCTTGCCGGTGCCGGGATTGCCGGTGAACGACATGTGCAGCGTCGGCGGCGCGGCGGCGAGGCCCGCGCGCTGCCGGATGCGCTCGATCAGCAGCAGCGAGGCGATCTGGCGCACACGGTTCTTTACCGGCTTGAGCCCGATCAACTCCTGCTCGAGCTGTTGCAGCGTGTCGGTGATCCCGGCGGCTTCCGCTTCCTTGCGAAGATCGAAACTCGTCTCACCGGGCTCGGTCGTCGTGGCGTGGAGGACATCCAGCATAGCTACCCTCGAAGAAAAGAGCTTCGCCGCGGGGGGGATGCGGCGAAGCAGTGGTCCGCCAAGGAAACGGAGCAGGGAGTGCTCCGCGCGGAACGAGAATGGTTATTGAGAAGCGTGCGCGGCGAGCTTTCGCACGGTGGTGTAGCGGATGGCGCGTCCGCCCACCTCCTGCCGCACCAGCTCGAACTCCGCCTCTTTCGGCGGCCGATTGACGATGAACGAGATCCGCACCGACTCCCAACCGTGGCTCGAGTCGAAACCGCTGATGCGGATGTAGCGGTCGCCATACACCCGGCGGCATTCGGCGAGCTCCATCATCACGCCGGCTGCGTCCTGGAGATCGAACATCGGCAGGCCCCACATCTCCCAATAGGTGCTGCGGGGGTGCGGATCGTCGGTGAACTCGATGTTCACCGCCCAGCCGTTCGTGAGGCAATACTGCACCTGCTTGTAGATCTGGTCGTCGGTGAGATCAGGCAGGAACGAGAAGCAGCCCTGGGTCAGTTTCATGTCAAATCTCCTCAGACGGTTTCCAGCGCCGTCGGCACGAAGTCCGGCGTGTCGGTGGATTGATAATTGAAGGTGACGTCCTTCCAGACCTCGAGCGCGGACTTCAGCGGCGTGCAGGTCTGCGCCGCCTTCGCCAGGATCTCCGGGCCTTCATGGACGTAGTCGCGCCCCTCGTTACGGGCGAGGATCATCGCCTCCAGCGCCACGCGGTTGGCAATCGCGCCGGCGGCGATGCCCATGGGATGGCCGATGGTGCCGCCGCCGAATTGCAGCACGACGTCCTCGCCGAGGAGATCGAGCAGCTGATGCATCTGCCCGGCATGGATGCCGCCTGAGGCCACCGGCATCATCTTGTTGAGGCTCGCCCACGACTGGTCGAAGAACAGGCCATGCTCGAGCTTCATCGGGTTGAAGTCCTCGCGGCAGACGTCGTAATAGCCGCGCGTGGTGTTGGGATCGCCTTCGAGCTTGCCGACCACGGTGCCGGCATGGATGTGATCGACGCCGGCGAGTCGCATCCATTTGGCGATGACGCGGAACGACACACCATGGCTCTTCTGCCGCGTATAGGTCGAGTGACCGGCGCGATGCAGATGCAGGATCATGTCGTTGCGGCGTGCCCATTTCGCCATGGACTGGATCGCGGTGTAGCCGATCACGAGGTCGATCATGACGATCACCGAACCGAGCTCCTTGGCGAATTCCGCGCGCTCGTACATGTCCTCCATGGTCGCCGCGGTGACGTTGAGATAGGTGCCCTTCACCTCGCCCGTGGCCGCCTGCGCCCGGTTCACCGCCTCCATGCAATAGAGGAAGCGATCGCGCCAGTGCATGAACGGCTGCGAGTTGATGTTCTCGTCGTCCTTGGTGAAGTCGAGCCCGCCCTTCAGCGCCTCGTAGACGACGCGGCCGTAGTTGCGCCCCGAAAGCCCGAGCTTCGGCTTCACCGTCGCGCCCAGCAGCGGCCGGCCGAACTTGTCGAGCCGCTCGCGCTCGACCACGACGCCGGTCGCCGGTCCCTGGAACGTCTTCACATAGGCGACCGGGAAGCGAATGTCCTCCAGACGGAGCGCCTTGAGTGGCTTGAAGCCGAACACGTTGCCGATGATCGAGGCCGACAGATTGGCTATCGAGCCGGGCTCGAACAGGTCGAGGTCATAGGCAATGTAGGCGAAATAGGAGCCCGGAGTGCCCGGCACCGGATCGACGCGGTAGCACTTCGCGCGGTATTTCTCCGCAGCGGTCAGGCGATCCGTCCACACCACCGTCCAGGTCGCTGTTGAGGATTCGCCGGCGACAGCGGCGGATGCCTCGATCGGGTCGACGCCCTCTTGCGGCGTCACGCGGAACAGCGCGATGACGTCGGTCTCCCTCGGCATATAGTCGGGCTCCCAATAGCCCATGCGCTTGTATTCCATCACGCCCGAGCGATATCTTTCCTTGCCCCGGACGGTTCCTGCGTGTGCGTTCATGGCTCTCTCCTGCTCTTCTCTCTCTGAATGATTAGGCTGCGACCGGCTCGCGGGCGCCGATGCGCGGATCGAGCTCGCCGGCGCGGTAGCGCCGCGCCATCTCGCTCAAGGGAATGACCTTGATCCTGCTGGCATGGCCAGCGGTGCCGAACTGCTCGAAGCGATCGCGGCAGAGCTCGCGCATCGCATCCATCGCCGGCTTGAGGAACTTGCGCGGATCGAACTCGGAGCGCGCCTGCGTCGCGACCTTGCGAAACACGGCGGTCATGGCCAGACGACAGTCGGTGTCGATATTGACCTTGCGCACGCCGCTCTTGATGCCGCGGACGATCTCCTCCACCGGCACGCCCCAGGTCTGCGGCATCTCGCCGCCGAACTGGTTGAACATGTCCTGGAGCGGCTGCGGCACCGAGGAGGAGCCGTGCATGACGAGATGCGTGTTCGGCAGCCGGCGATGAATCTCCTCGACCACCCGCATCGCCAGGATGTCGCCATCCGGCTTGCGACTGAACTTGTAGGCGCCGTGCGAGGTGCCCATCGCGATCGCGAGCGCATCAACCTTGGTGGCGCGGACAAAGTCGACGGCCTGGTCGGGATCCGTCAACAACTGGTCGTGGCTGACCTTGCCCTCGACACCGTGGCCGTCCTCCTGTTCGCCGCCACCATGCTCGAGCGAGCCAAGCACGCCGAGCTCGCCTTCGACCGAGGCGCCCGTCCAATGGGCGAGATCGACGACGCGGCGCGTGATCGCGACGTTGTAGTCGTAATCCGCCGCGGTCTTGGCATCGGCCTTGAGCGAGCCGTCCATCATGACAGAGGTGAAGCCATGGGCGATCGCGGAGGCGCAGGTCGCTTCGTCATTGCCGTGGTCCTGGTGCATGCACAGCGGGATGTCCGGATAGGTCCGCTCCAGCGCGTCGATCATGTGCGACAGCATGAGATCGCCTGCATAGCTGCGCGCACCGCGCGAGGCCTGGATGATCACGGGCGCGTCGACCTCGGCCGCCGCCTGCATGATCGCGATGCCCTGCTCCATGTTGTTGATGTTGAACGCCGGCACGGCGTAGCCGTGATTGGCGGCATGATCGAGCAGTTGGCGAAGGGTGATACGGGCCACGACAGATCCTCCTGTTATTGCTTGCGAGCGCGGGCGATCGCCCGGCGGGCGGCTTCGGCAACGCTTTGCGGCGTGATGCCGAATTCGCGGTACAGCACCGGAGCCGGCGCCGAGGCGCCGAAGCCGCGCATGCCGACGAACTCGCCGTCACTGCCGATCCAGCGATGCCAATCGCCGGCGACTGCTGCCTCGACGCCGACGCGCGGTGCGGTGCCGAGCACGGCAGCGCGGTAATCGTCCGGCTGCTCCTCGAACAACGCGAAGCACGGCGCGGAGACCACGGCCGCACGCACGTGCTCGGTTGCGAGCAGTCGGGCCGCTTCCAACGCAATCGACACTTCCGAGCCGGTCGCCATCAGCGTGACGTCGCGCCCGCCAGCGGGCGAGACGATGAGATAGGCGCCACGGGCGACCCGATTCCTGCCGCGGACATCGCTACGGAAGGTCGGCAACGCCTGCCGCGACAGGCAGAGCACGGAGGGACGATCCTCCTCTTCAAGTGCGCAGTCCCAGGCTTCCAGCGTCTCGACCGCGTCGGCCGGACGGAACACCAGAAGGTTCGGAATCACCCGCAGCGCGGCGAGATGCTCGACCGGCTGATGCGTCGGTCCGTCCTCGCCGAGGCCGATGGAATCGTGCGTCATGACATGGATGACGCGCAGCCGCATCAGGGCCGCAAGGCGGATCGCGGGCCGGCTGTAATCGGAGAAGGCGAGGAAGGTGCCGCCATAGGGAATGAACCCACCATGCAGCGCGAGGCCGTTCATCGCAGCCGCCATGCCGTGCTCGCGGATGCCGTAATGGATGTAATCGCCGGCGAATGCGCCGCTCTTGACGGGGACTTGGGCCTTGGCGTGCGTCAGGTTCGAATGCGTCAGGTCGGCAGAGCCTCCGATCAGCCCGGGAATCGTTCCAGCGATGGCATCAAGCACCTGTTGCGAGGCCTGCCGCGTCGCGAGCTTCGGCCGCTCGCCGGCAAAGCGCTCGCGCAATTTCGCCGAGGCCTGGGCATAGGCGTTCGGCAGGGCAACAGCTTTGCCCTCGACGAACAGATCGCGCTGCTCGGGCGTTGCGCCTTCATAACGATCGAGCCAGGCAAGACGCTCGACCTGCCCGCGCTGCCCGATCATCCGCCACGCCTTCGCGACGGGAATCGGCACGACGAAGGGCTGATAGTCCCAACCGAGGGTTCGGCGCGCTGCCGCGGTCTGTTCGGTGCCGAGCGGCGCGCCATGCGCCTTCTCGGTGCCCTGTCTATCAGGCGCGCCATAGCCGATGATGGTGCGGCAGGCGATCAGCGACGGGTTTGCGGTTTCGCGCTCTTCCGCGATCGCTTGCGCAACGGCTTCGGGATCGTGTCCGTCGACGCGGCGCACCGACCAGCCGGAGGCGGCGAAGCGTGCGAGTTGATCGTCCGAGGTCGCAAGCGACGTCGGCCCATCGATGGAGATGCCGTTGTCGTCGAACAGCACGATCAGGCGGCCGAGCTTGAGATGACCGGCCAGCGAGATCGCCTCCTGGCTGATGCCCTCCATCAGACAGCCGTCGCCGGCGATGACATAGGTGAAGTGATCGACGAGGCCGTCGCCATGCCGCGCATTGGCCATGCGTTCGGCAAGCGCCATGCCGACGGCTGTCGCAATGCCCTGCCCCAGCGGACCCGTGGTGGTCTCGACACCTGGCGTGTGGCCATATTCGGGATGGCCCGGCGTCTTCGAGCCCCATTGCCGGAAGGCCTTGATGTCGTCGAGGCTGACCGCGCCGCCGGTGAGATGCAGCAGCGCATAGAGCAGCATCGAACCATGGCCCGCCGACAGCACGAAACGGTCGCGGTCCGGCCAGTTGGGATGGGCCGAGTCGAACTTGAGGAATCGAGAGAACAGCACGGTCGCGACATCGGCCATGCCCATGGGCAGGCCGGGATGGCCGGACTGCGAGGTCTCGATGGCGTCGACCGCAAGGAAGCGGACGGCGTTGGCGAGATCGTTGTGCGTGACCGCGGTGAGGTCGGCTTCGGCGTGGACGGAGATGTTCATCGGTTTCTCTCCTCGTTCACTTCAAGCTGCGCTTGCGCTCGATCAGCTGCATGATCAGCGGCGTCAGGATCAGCTGCATCGCAAGATCGAGCTTCGCGCCCGGACACACGATCGAGTTCGCGCGGGACATCCAGCTGTGCGGCAGCATCGAGAGCAGATAAGGGAAGTCGATGCCGCGCGGATTCTTGAAGCGGATCACGACCATCGATTCGTCCGGCGTCGGGATCCAGCGCGCGATGAACGGATTGGAGGTGTCCACCGTCGGCACACGCTGGAAGTTGATGTCGGTCTCGGTGAATTGCGGGCAGATGTAGTGGATGTAGTCGGGCATCCGCCGCAGGATCGTGTCGGTGACGGCCTCGGTCGAATAGCCGCGCGCGCTGCGATCGCGGTGCAGCTTCTGGATCCATTCGAGATTGATGACGGGCACGACGCCGATCTTGAGGTCGGCATAACGTGCGACATTGACTTTGTCGGTGACGACAGCGCCGTGCAGGCCCTCGTAGAACAAGAGGTCTGAATTCTCCGGCAGCCGTTCCCATTCGGTGAAGGTGCCGGGTGCAGCGCCGTGCAGCGCGGATTCTTCTGCGTCGTGCACGTAATGCCGCGTCGTCGCCGTTCCGGTCTCGCCATAGTCGCGGAACGCGCGCTCCAGCTCCTCGAACAGATTGGTCTCGGGGCTGAAATGGCTGAAATGCTTGTTGCCGCGCTCGGCCTCGGTGGCCATCTTCGTGCGCATCTCGGCGCGGTCGTAGCGATGGAAGGCATCACCCTCGATGTAGACGGCGTTGACCTTCTCGCGGAAGAAGATCTGCTCGAAGGTCTTCTTGACCGAGGTGGTGCCGGCGCCGGAGGAGCCGGTGATGGAGATGATCGGATGCTTCCTGGACATGGGACGCCCTCCTACAGCCGGAAGAAGCCGCGTCGCGCGAACAGCGGCGCGGCGACGCTGGCAACCAAAAGCGGGTCGCAATGCAGTTCCTCAACGCGCCGCACCTCGTTGCTCGAGCCCATGATCAGCGGCACGCGCTGATGCAAGCTTTGCGCCGACAGATCGAGGATGCGCTCGCGCCCGGTCGAGGCCGAGCCGCCGGCCTGCTCGATGATCATGGCCATCGGATGCGCCTCATAAGTGAGGCGCAGGCGGCCGTCGCCATAGCCGGGACGCGCGTCTGACGGATACAGGAACACGCCTCCGCGGGTGAGGATGCGATAAGCCTCCGCCACCAGCGAGCCGATCCAGCGCATGTTGAAGTTATGGTTGGCGGGGCCTTCGACGCCGGCGAGGCATTCGTCGACGAAGGCGCGCACCGGCGGATCCCAGTGCCGGCGGTTGGAGGCGTTGATCGCGAACTCCTCGCAGGCCTCGGAGATCTGCACGGCGCTGCGGGCGAGCCGGAAGCAATTGGCCTTGCGGTCGAGCGTGAAGATGTCGACGCCGTCGCCGAGCGTCAGCACCAGCGAGGTCTGTGGACCGTAGGTGACGAACCCGGCGGCGAGTTGCGCTGACCCGCGCTGATGGAAGGCGAGCGAGACGTCGTCGGGCGCGGGCAGGATCGAGAAGATCGTGCCGACAGTCATGTTCAGGTCGATGTTGGAGGAGCCGTCGAGCGGGTCGATCGCGACGCAGATCTTTGCCTCGCGGTCACCGATCTGCGGCTCGCGCATCTCCTCCGACGCCAGCGCCGCGATCGGGAGCTTGCCAAGGCAGCGGCGCAGGATCGCATCGGCCTGCACGTCGAGGTCGCGCTGGACATCTCCGTCGCTGTTGCGGCCGGTGGTCAGGCCGGAGGCGTCGGCGAGATCGCCGGTCGCGATAAGGTCGGCGATCTCGATCGCCGCAGCTGCGATGGCATCGACTGCGGCCGCCACGGCAAGCGCATGCGGCGCCGTCTCGGAATACCGTTGAAGGTGGTCGTCCAGCCTGAGTTGCCCGGTCATCTGCGTCCATCCCCTTGCTGGCGCCGCATCCAGTTCCCTCCCCGCTGGAGGTCGGTGCGGTCAGTCCCAGCACGAGGAGATTGACAGGGGCGGCCTAATAAGGAAAATTTCTATTCATAATGAGCGCCAAAGAATTTTCTTATAATGGCCCCGGCCATGCGGCGGCCCAGCTCCGGCATCTGACGATCCGGCAGCTGCGCTCGCTCGCGGCGCTCTCGGCCAAGGGCAGCGTCACGGCGGCCTCCGGCCATCTGGGGCTGACGCAGCCGGCCGTGACCCAGCAGCTGCGGCAGCTCCAGGACCTTGCCGGCTTGCCGCTGGTGCAGCGGACCGGCGACGGCATGCTACTGACGGAGGCCGGCCGGGAAGTGCTGGCGCTCGCCGAACGCGTCGAGGCCGCGATCATGGACTGCCAGGGCGCACTCGACCTGCTCGCCGGGCGCACCGGCGGCACCGTGCATCTCGGCGCGGTCTCGACCGCGAAATATTTCGTGCCGCATGCGATCGCTGCGTTCTCGAAGCGGCATCCGAAGATCGAGATCAAGCTCACCATCGGCAATCGCGAGGAGATTCGCGAAGCCATGCACGGCTACGACCTCGATTTCGCGGTGATGGGTCGGCCACCGGCCGATGTCAGCGTCGACGTGCGTCAGCTTGGACGCAATCCGCACATCATCGTCGCGCGCAAGGGGCACTGGCTGGAGAAGGATTCGGGCCTCAGCCTGACCGACCTCGTGCACGAGACCTTCCTCACCCGCGAGCCGGGCTCCGGCACGCGCACGCTGATGGAGGGCATGTTCCAGAAGTCGGATCTCGAGCCGATCATCGGCATGGAGATGAGCAGCAACGAGACGATCAAGCAGGCGGTGATCGCCGGGCTCGGCATCGCCTTCATCTCGGCCCACACGGTCGCGCACGAGCTCGCCGAGGGCCGCCTCATCGTGCTCGACGTCGCGGGCTTGCCGATCGTGCGGCAATGGTACGTGATCCGCCGCAGCGACAAGGTGCTGCTGCCGCCTGCGCAGGCGATGTTCGATTTTCTCGGCTCGGAAGGCTCGAACTATCTGCCCGACGTGCCCGAGTTCGGCGGACGATAACTCGCAGGCGCTCAGCTCATGAGCTTCATGGCGACGGTCGCCGCCAGCACCACGATGATCTGGAGCAGACGCTCCGTCGTGAAGATGCGGTTGAAGGTGGTCATCGCTTGCCCCCCGGCCGGTTTGAAGATGATTTCGGTCGGCCGTTGCTAGCACAGGCGGGCACCGAGAGAACTCCGTAGTCGCCACGGGTTCTGCCCCATCCGGCCGATCGCCGGAATTCGAATTGTTTCGAACGATTCAAATCTCATGTCCAGGAATTGCTCGACGCCCTCAGTGTTCATGCACGCAGTGACTTCGCGTGCACGGATGCGTCTTGCCCCGCGTCCAGCCGCATCCTTGGGGAATCCGGGCGAGTTTTGCAGAGTTGAGGGAGGGCGCGATGAGTCATATCGCAGCCAACGCAGAGGTGTCGCCGTCCGCAGGCCGGATTTTCGATAACAAGGCGCCAGGCATCGCGGGCGCTATTCTCACCGCCCTGATGATTTCGGCCGCATTTCTCGTGAGCCCGCAAGCCTTCGCACAATCCGCGCCGGCACAAGGCGCGACGCTCCCGCCCGTCACCGTCACCGCACCGGAAACGCGAGGTCGCTCGAACCCGTCCCCCGCCGCGCGCCGGTCGAGCGGCCCACGGACCCGCCGGCCCCAGACCGCGCGGAGGCCGGAGACGACTGACCAGCCGAAGCCGTTCACGCCATCGCAGGACGCGCGCACCGGCACGGTCGGCTATTTCGCCAACAGCACCTCGGTTGCCACCAAGAGCAACACGCCGATCGTCAACATTCCGCAATCGCTCTCCGTCATCACCCACGAGCAGATCCGCGACCAGAACTACCAGGGCCTGACCGACGTCACCCGCTACGTCCCGAGCGTCGCTGTGCACCAGGGCGAAGGCAATCGCGACGAGCTCGTCATCCGCGGCGTCGATTCCAGCGCGAACTTCTTCGTCAACGGTTTCCGCGATGACGTCCAGTACTTCCGCGACTTGTACAACGCCCAGAGCATCGAGGTGCTGAAGGGCCCGAGCGCGCTGACCTTCGGCCGCGGCGCCGGCGGCGGCGTGCTCAACCGCACCCTCAAGGAGGCCGACGGCAGGCGCATCTACGAGGCGAGTGCGCAGACGGGATCATGGGGCGACCGCCGCGTCACGCTCGATGCAGGGCAGGCCATCAACGACAACGTGGCCGCGCGGCTGAACATGTTCTACGAGGGCAGCGATGCGTTCCGCGACTTCAACCATCTCGAGCGCTACGGCATCAACCCGACCGTCACGCTGAAGCCTGACGACTTCACCAGGGTCAAGCTGTCCTACGAATATTACCACGACGGCCGCACCGCCGATCGCGGCAATCCCTCGCAGAGCCTTCCCGGCGGGGTCACCCGCTTCAACCCGACGACGCCGTTTGCACCGAACGGGAATCTCCAGACCTTCTTCGGCAGCCCCAGCCTCAACACGGCGCAGGCGACGGTGCAGACCGGCATGGCGATCATCGAGCACGATTTCCAGAACGGGCTCTCGATGCGCAACGGCACCATCGCGGCCGACTACCAAAAATTCTACCAGAACGTCTATCCGGCCAACGGCCGCTCGCCGGCGCCGTCAATGCGGCCGACACCGCGTTCAACCTCGGTGCCTATCAGCACACCACCAACCGCGACAATGTCTTCAACCAGACCGACTTCACCTACAAGGGCTGGACCGGCCCGATCGCGCACACCTTTGGCTTCGGCACCGAGTTCGGCCGCCAGACCGGCGTCGACATCCGCAACACCGGCATCCTCCCGAACGGCACCAACACCATCGTGCAGAACCCGTTCGCACCGACCTATTTCGGCCCGGTGACCTTCATCCATCATTTCACCGGCGTGAATGGCGACGGCGTCACGACGCCGGATTCCAACAGCAAATATGCGTTGAACGTCGAATCCGGCTACTTGCGCGACACCATCGAATTCTCGCGCGCGCTCCAGCTCATCCTGGGCACTCGGTTCGACCGCTTCGAGATGTCGGCGCTGGACATGAACACCAACATCAACCGCAACCGCACCGACAATCTGGTGTCGCCGCAGGCGGCCGTGATCCTCAAGCCGATGCAGACCATGTCGGTCTACACCGCCTACAGCATCTCCTATTTGCCCGCCTCCGGCGACCAGTTCTCCTCACTCAACGACGGCACGCTGATCCTCCAGCCGCAGAAGTTCGAGAACACCGAGGTCGGAATGAAGTGGAACATCAATCCGAAGCTGTTGTTCTCCACCGCGATCTACAATCTCAACCGCACCAACCAGCCGATCGCGGACGGCAACAATCCCGGCTTCTTCCTGCCCTCCGGCAGCACGCTGACGCGCGGCTTCGAGGCGAGCCTCGTCGGCTATGTCACCGAGCAGTGGCAGTCCTCGCTCGGCTATGCCTATACGGATGCGAAGATCACGAGCGCAACGTCGGCGACCGTGGTGCCCGGCAACCGCGTGCAGCTTGTCCCGTACAATCAGTTCGCCTGGTGGAACAAATATCAGTTCACGCCGATGTGGGCGGCCGCGCTCGGCATCATCTATTTCGGCGACTCGTTTGCGTCGTCCGACGATACGGTGCGCCTGCCGAGCTTCGTGCGCTTCGATGCCGGCGTCTACGCCACGATCGATGCCAACTGGCGCGCGCAGCTCACGGTCGAGAACATCTTCAACCGCGGCTATTGGGCGTCCGCCGACGGCAACAACAACATCTCGCCCGGTCAGGGCCGCACGGTGCGCGTTCAGGCGAGCTACAGGTTCTGACCGGTCATGGCGCGAGCGTCTGCGATCCCTCGCATGCGGTTCGCGCCTTTCGACCTCCGTGCTGCGATGGTTAACGATCAGGCCGCGAGCGGGGCGGCGTAATCCACGCGCGTGGCAAAGTAGGTTTCCAGCTCCGACAGCGCCCGCGCTTCCCAGTCCCTCGCCTGCTCCAGCAGCGACCAGCTCTGGCCCGGGCGGAATGCGGCGGTCTGGCGATAGAGAGATGCGATGCCGCGATAGCGACGCACGTTCTCCAAAATGGCGTGACCGTTTATTTGGCCGTTCATCGAAAACTCCCTCGTCATTCCCGGGGGAGAAATTGCGGCCAAATCTTTTTCGAAAAGTTAGCGCCGCGCAGCAAGCTCGCGGATGGTTGCCGGACTGTTGCGCACGCGCAACGCGCGCGATCCGGCACCGCCGATTTATTGCGAATTCGTTGCCGCGCTTTCGCCCGACGGCTTCAGCCCGCCGCGGCTGATGATCGCCATCGTCTCGCGGCAGAGATCGGCAAGGCCGATCAGGAGCACGGCGAGCAGGCAGAAGAAGTTGATGGAATCCGCATTCGCGCTGGTCAGCGGCATGAACTCGAAGAAGGGCGGTATGAACGCCCACCACACCAGCGGCACGGTGAGCAGCGCCGCGAACGCCGCCGCCGGCGCGCCTGCGACGATGCCGAGCACGAACAGGCTGGGCAGGAATGCCGCGAAATAGAGCTTTGCGCCGAGCGCGACGCAGATGCCTTGAATCGCAGCCGACGCTGCGACGACGCCGAATCCGAGCAGGAACGCCTGCCACGACCATGGCCGTACTCGCGGTACGCCAAACAGTCCCGCACGCCTCATCAGCCTCCCCCTGCCGCCCGTTAACCAAGGCCGCTTGCGACCAAAGTACTACAGCGCTGCGGAAATCGCGAGATGGAAATTCGGGCGCCGGCCGAGGCTTGGTAAACGCATCGCACCATCGCAGCCCTACTCGGTGGCGGCGTAGAGCAGGCCCGCGACCGGCAGGGCAAGGCCAATGGCCGATGCCAGCGTCCAGCCGCCCTGCGCAAAGGCCCAGGCGCCGACCGCCGAGCCGGCAGCGCCGGCGGCGAAGAACGTCGCCATGTAAAGGCCGTTGAGGCGGCTGCGGTGCTCGTGCCCGAGCACGAAGATGGCGCGAAAGCCGAGCACGACGTTGCCCTGCACGCCGATGTCGATCGCGATCGCGGCCACGACGAGACAAGCGAGGTTCAGCATCGAGCCGGGCGCGCCGAGATAGGTCACCAGAAAACCGGCGGCGGCGAGCAGCATGGCGACCCGCGTCGCGATGCGGCTATGGCCGCGATCGGCGAGCCGTCCCGCGATGGGAGCTGCGAACACACCGGCGACACCGGCGAGCGCGAACAGCGCGATGCCGCGCTGGGTGAAGCCGAATTCACTGGCGAGCTGGAGCGGCGCCACCGTCCAGAACAGCGTGAAGCAGCCGAACAGGCTCGCCTGGTACAGGGCGCGGCGCCGGAGCAGCGGCGTAGTCAGGGCCAGATGCGGCATGGAGAGCAGCAGCGTTCCGTAATGCATGCGCGCGACCGGCTTGCGCTTCGGCAGCGTCATCCACAGCACCGCCGCGAGCACGATCATCAGTGCGGCCGAGCAGAAGAACACCGCGTGCCATGAGGCGGCCGCCGTGACGAAGCTCGACACCGGCCGCGCCAGCATGATGCCGAGCATCAGGCCGGTCGAGACGTTGCCGACGACGCGGCCGCGGATGGCTTCGGGCGCAAGATGCGCGGCATAGGGAATGATGATCTGCACCGCGACCGAGCCGAGCCCGACGAATAAAGCGGCGATCAGGAATGGCAGCGCGTGGGTGGCGAACGCAGCGGCGAGCAGCGCGGCCGCGCCGAGCGTGATGACCGAGCAGATCAGCGCGCGATTCTCGACGAGGTCGCCGAGCGGCACGATGAAGAGCAGCCCGACGCCGTAGCCGATCTGCGTCATGGTGACGATCAGCCCGGCCGCTTCGTGCGACAGGCCGAGCGCGGCGCTGATCGGGGCGATCAGCGGCTGGGCGTAGTAGATGTTGGCGGCGACCATGCCACAGGCCGCGGCCAGCACGAAGGTTAGTCGCTGCGACACCGCATCCGGCCTGGGCGCAGTCTCGATCGTAGCATTCATCGTCATTTCACGTGGTCTCCAAACAATCGGGAACGTTCATTCCCTAATACGACACAAATTCAGGCGAGCAGCTTCATCGCGATGCCGACGATGCGGGTGCCGTCGAGCGGCAGGCGCGCCTTGCCGACGACGCGCATGCCTTGCGTGATGCAGATCATCAGCCGCGCGGTGTCATCGGGCTCGACATGGCCGGGAATCGAGCCGTCGGCCTGGCCCTCGCGGATCAGGCCGGCGATGAAGCTTTCATTGGTCTCGAGCTGGGCGCGGACGCGGGCGGCGACGGCGGAATCGACCGCCGACAGTTCGACCGCACTGCCGACCACAAGGCAGCCGCGCCGCCCCTCGATGCCTTGCGAATGCGCGACATAGGACAGCAGCACGTTGCGCAGCCGCTCGCGGCCGTTGTCGCCCTCGGCCGCCGCGCTGCGGGTCTGCTCCTGGCGCAGCGCCGTGTAGCGCTCGAAGGCGGCGAGGAACACCGCATGCTTGTCGCGAAACGCCTTGTAGACGCTGCCGGTGGCGAGCCGCATCGCCGCTGTGAGGTCGCCGATCGAGGTGGCATGATAGCCGCGCTCCCGAAACACGCGCACGGCGCGGTCGAGCGCGGTATCCATGTCGAACTCCCGGGGCCGTCCGGGCGGACGGGCTGCGGGCTGGGATCGGCGGGCTGTCTTTTGCATTGCGGCATAATAGGGAATGATTGTTCCCGAATAAAGACACGTGGTTGTGATGGGGGATTGGCCTGTACGTCGTTGCCAGATCCGTCATCCTGAGGTGCGAGGCATGGGACGCGACGCGTCCCATGGGGAGCCTCGAAGGATGAGCGGCCGAGATGCAGCTGGGCCGTCGCCCTTCGAGGCTTGCTCCACGGCGCATTGCGCCGCGGAGCGCGCACTTCGGGGTGGCGGGATGGACAAAGAGTTCGCTGCTATGAGGCGGCATCGCAATTTTCGGAACGGCTCTTGTAGGATGGGTAGAGCGGAGCGAAACCCATCGACTCCCGTGAACGCCGAAGCATGATGGGTTTCGCTGCGCTCTACCCATCCTACGGACTACGGCGCTGCAGACACACCTTCGCATCCTCGCGGCTGATGTCACCCGAGCTTTGCTTGGTCATTCCACCCTCAAAGCCAAGAGGGAGGGAAGGCCGGGTGCCAGCTAGCACCCGCGGTCCGCTGCGCGAATAGGTAGCGCAAGGAGACCGCACAGCGGTATACAGGTGAAGCCCAACACACGGCCTTCCCTGCGCGATGGTTGGACGGCTTATGCCGTGCTCTCCCGGGAGCCGAGTTCTTGCTGGCCTCCCTCGCCCTCACAGAAGTCGCCGGCAGCGCGCCGGTTGACGCGACTGCCGCATCCGCCAAGGCTTGACCGTAGCAACGACGGCCAGGACCACACGGTTTTGCCGTACGCACGGCCCGCTATTCGCCGCAGTTTTCCCAGCCCTGTCGACAAAGCCGGAAACTTACAGGCGAGACGAACCTGACAGCGCCGTTCGTCCACGCGAAGCCTCGGGCTCACGGAGAGCAATCCGCCCTGCCCTTGGCCACTGCGCCCGACGCTGCCGCGTCCACCGCAAACCCCGCTCGCGAACATGACGACCTCACGATCGCCCCTCAAGGATGAGCCGGGATGGGCGACACATACGACAAATCCGAATTTCGGTAAAGTGGAATATTTTTGCGAAATCGGATTGACAGCCTGCCGACACAGCCGCTTCCGCCCGGCGGAAAGTGCCGACGACAAAGTGTAATCTTGTGCGCCTACGCTGCTGCCCGATCGATGCACCGAGCGGAGCAGACGCGATGTCGAACGAGCTGGCCGAGAGCGTGACGGCGTTTTTCCAGACCTATTGCGCAGCGTTCGAGGCGCTGGATGTGGAGGCGATCGCCGACTGCGTCGCCTATCCCAGCCATATCGTCTCGGACGGCGAAGACGTCACACTGATCGCGATGTCGAACAGACAGGAGTGCCTCGCGGCGATGACCCGCGTCGTCGAGTTGCATCGCCAGCTCGGTGCGCCCTCCGGCCGCGTCGAGGACCTGTCGATCCTGGAATTGTCGCCGCGGCTCGTGCAGGCCTCGCTGCGCATGGATGTGCTCGATGGCACGTCCAACCTTCTCTACGATTTCCGGGCCACCTACAGTCTGGTGAAATTTGCCGGCGCATGGCGCATCGTTGCGATCGCGCACAACCAGATCCCGCGACTGCTGCGATGCATCGCGCAGCGCCAGCCGGGCGCGGCCTGATCGGGAACTTTCGTTGCCAATCTGCAACGGTTCCCTGCGATCTGAAGCCGGACAAAACAAACTCCCATTCCGGCCACGAACCGCTCTCACAACGCCGTGAGACGACAGGGGAATGACGATGCGTGCACAACGCGTTTGGAAAGTGAACGGGGCTGCCAGCATCGGGCAGCTCCAGTCGAGACTGGACGATCTCAACAAGCGTCTCAGCCAGCTCGAAGGCCAGAATCCGGAGAATTGGAAGCTCGAAGAGCTGAGATCGAGCGCGCTCAGGCTGTCGCGAGAGATCGACGACATCCGCTGCGCGGAAGCGACGGCGGCGCTGAGCGAGCTTTTGCGGAAGTAACCGGCGCCCGGGTGATTCGCTCGCCGCTTAGGGAACCAACGCGTCCCGCCGCAATTTCCATGCTGAGCATGGAGCAAGATCATGACCAGGCACCTGACGCGAGCCGATCTCGCCCGCGGCGTGGCCGGCGCGGTATCCACGCTGGTCCTGTGCGCGACGGCAGCCTTCACCATCGCACGCCACTTCGCGCTGTGAGGGATTTGGCATGACATCCGATCCCGAGGAGTCGGTGAGGCTGCAAGGCTTTGGCGAGATGACATTGCGCACCGCGATCGCGACGCTGATGGCGCTCGCACCGCGCGAGCGAACCGACGCCGCCATCTTCCGCATCCGCGACGGCTCGCGTTTGGCTTCGAGCGAGATCACCGAGCTCGCATCCGACTGGGGCATGACGCCGATGGCCGAGGTCAGATCGCCACGACTGGCGCCGGATCAGCACTGGACAGACATCGTTCGCGGCATGGTGCGCGAGGCCCCGCTGCCGTCGTTGATGGTGGCGTTTTTGGTGGGCGTGCTGGTGGCGCGGCGGTAGGCCTTACCGCGGCCGCGCCTGCAGGAGAGCGGCACCTATGTGAAGCGGCACAATCAATCCGCTTGTCTCGTGCAACTTTTCAACGTGAGGTCGAGATGCTACCGTGCGCGAGCGGCCCTGGCCGCCGCCAGAAATAGCAATGGGGGAAGTGCTATGAATGCCTCGTCACTCCTGCTTGCTGCGCTCGTCCTCGCTTCGATCAATCCAGCAAACGCCGCTCCGCGCACGCACCTCGCCACGCCGGCGTCCGACACCACGACCACCGGATCCACCTGCAGCGGCGGTTCGTGGCCTAGTTTTGGGGGAGCGTGCCGAAACTTCGGCAACTGGGCGAACTACAACGAATGCCTGGCGTGGGGTGCAAAGGCCGGCTGGAGGGGCACCGAGCTCTGGTGGTATTGCAGCAGCGTCGGGCTCAAGCAGTAGGAAGAGGCTACCGGTTGTGAATGGCGGTACGCCTCTGACCTAGCTCGCAAGTCCGAACCGTCGGTGCTCGCTAGTGACAAGCCATGCCGCGCGCTCAAGCGCCCCTGCCCGGCCAAATCGGCCGTGGACCCGCCCCGAAAATCGTTGCAGAAAGGCACCCTGAGGCGCCGGCGGGCCGGTCCGCCAAGCCTCTGGAAAACGTCAACTTTTGGAAGAATGGTCGGAGTGGCAGGATTCGAACCTGCGACCCCTGCGTCCCGAACGCAGTGCTCTACCGGGCTGAGCCACACTCCGACAAGAAGGCGGCTTATAGCGTCGGGTTTGACGCACTGCAAGCGGCCGAGCCGAGGAATTTTGTCCCTGTGAAAACGGGCCTTGAGACACTGATTTTGCCGGCTGGTGAGGCCGGCGCGGAAGCCGCCGCCCGGACCTTGGCCGCCGGCGGGCTGGTCGCGTTTCCGACCGAGACGGTCTACGGCCTCGGCGCGGACGCCGCCAATGCCACCGCGGTGGCCCATATCTACAGCGCCAAGGGGCGGCCGGCCTTCAATCCGCTGATCGCGCACGTGCCGGACATCGCGGCTGCGCGCCGGATCGGCCGGTTCGACGCCCGCGCGCTGAAGCTGGCGGAGGCGTTCTGGCCGGGGCCGCTGACGCTGGTGGTGCCGAAGACCGACGATTGCCCGGTGGCGGATCTCGCCACGGCTGGCCTCGACACCGTCGCGATCCGCATTCCCGCCCACCCCGTGGCCGAGGCGATCCTGCGCGCCTTCGGCGGGGCGGTGGTGGCGCCGTCGGCAAATATCTCCGGACACGTGTCGCCGACGCTGGCGGCGCACGTCGAGAGCGACCTTGCCGGACGGATCGACCTGATCGTCGACGGCGGGCCGGTCGCCGTCGGCGTCGAATCGACCATTGTCGGTTGCTTCGACGCACCGATGCTGCTGCGGCCCGGCGGGCTGTCGCGCGAGCGGATCGAGGCGGTGCTGGGCGCGCCGCTGGCGCGGCCGCCGGCGGAAGCCGAGAGCGACGACAGCCAGCCGCTGGCGCCGGGCATGCTGGCCTCGCATTACGCGCCGCGCGCGACTGTGCGACTCCGCGCGCAGGACGTTGCGCCTGATGAAGCGCTGCTTGCGTTCGGGCCTGCACGTCTGCCGGGCGTAGAGGCGGCCGCCGCTGTCATGAATCTGTCGCCCACCGCTGATCTCGATGAAGCCGCCGCCAATCTGTTCGGTTATCTTCGCAGCCTGGATGCAAAGGGACCGCGGGCGATTGCCGTAATGGCGATCCCCGAGGAAGGCTTGGGCGAAGCGATCAATGACCGGCTGCGGCGCGCGGCAGTTGCGCGCTAGAACGCGGAATGAAAGAAGACGACATGAACATCAATCAATCCGCCACCCCTCCGCTTGCGCCCGAGCTGATCGAGCAATTCCGCAAGATCGTCGGCGACAAGCACGCGATCACCGATGCGGCCGACATCGAGGCTTACGTCACCGAGGAGCGCAACCTCTTCCACGGCCGCACGCCGCTGGTGCTGCGTCCGGGCTCGACCGCCGAGGTCTCCGAAATCTGCAAGCTCGCCTCCGCGCACAAAATCGCGCTGGTGCCGCAGGGCGGCAATACCGGGCTCGTCGGCGGCCAGACGCCGCATAATGGCGAGGTCGTGGTGTCGCTGCGGCGGCTCGACAAGATCCGCGAGATCGACACCGCCTCCAACACCATGACCTGCGAAGCCGGCGTGGTGCTGCAGATCGCGCAGCAGAAGGCGTCCGACGTGGACCGGCTGTTTCCGCTCTCGCTCGGCGCCGAAGGCAGCTGCACCATCGGCGGCAATCTCTCCACCAATGCCGGCGGCACCGCCGCGCTCGCCTATGGCGTCGCGCGCGAGATGGCGCTGGGGCTGGAAGTGGTGCTCGCCGACGGGCGCGTGCTCAACGTGCTGTCCAAGCTGAAGAAGGACAACACCGGCTACAATCTGCACAACCTCTTCATCGGCGCCGAAGGCACGCTTGGCATCATCACCGCGGCGACGCTCAAGCTGTTTCCCAAGCCGCGGGCGGTCGAGACGGCCTATGTCGGGCTGAAGTCGCCGGCGGCGGCGCTAAAACTGCTGACGATCGCGCAGAGCGAGGCCGCGAACGCGCTGACGAGTTTTGAGCTGCTCTCGGAGATGGCGGTCGACTTCTCGGTGCGCCATGGCATCGACGTGCGCGATCCGCTTGCGGAAAAGCATCCGTGGTATGTGCTGATGGAATTGTCCTCGCCGAGCGACGACGCCCGCACGCCGCTGGAGACGATCCTCGGCCGCGCCATGGAGGAGGAGATCGTCGACGACGCGGTGATCGCGGCCAGCCTCGCCCAGCGCAACAACTTCTGGAAGCTGCGCGAGGAAATGTCCGCGGCGCAGAAGCCGGAGGGCGGCTCGATCAAGCACGACATCTCCGTGCCGGTTGCCGCCGTGCCTGCCTTCATCGCCGAGGCCGACGCCGCCGTCGTCAAGCTGATCCCCGGCGCACGGCCGGTGCCGTTCGGCCATCTCGGCGACGGCAACCTGCATTACAATGTCAGCCAGCCGATCGGCGCCAACACCGCGGACTTCCTGGCGCGCTGGCACGAGATGAATGCGGTCGTCTTCGAGATCGTGCTGCGCATGGGCGGCTCGATCTCGGCCGAGCACGGCATCGGCGTGCTCAAGCGCGACGAGCTGCCCGAGGTGAAGGACAAGACCGCGATCGAGCTGATGCGGTCGATCAAGGCGATGCTCGATCCGCACGGCATCATGAATCCGGGGAAGGTGCTGTGAGTGCTCTTGCGATCGATGCGATTGGGGATGCCGATGTCGAGAACGTTGTGGCGCTGTGGCAGCGCTGCGGCCTGACGCGGCCGTGGAATGATCCGCATGCCGACCTCGCGCTGGCGCGGCGGCGCGACAATTCCACCGTGCTGATCGGCCGCGACAATGGTGCGATCGTGGCGACCGTCATGGTTGGCCATGACGGCCATCGCGGCTGGGTCTATTACGTCGCGGTCGACCCCGACTGCCAGAAGCGCGGCCATGGCCGGGTGATCATGGCGGCGGCCGAGGACTGGCTGCGGCAGGCCGGGATTTCGAAGCTTCAGCTGCTGGTCCGGCGCGAGAATGCGCAGGCGACTGCGTTCTATGGCTCGCTCGGCTTCGAGCTGTCCACCTCCGTGATGTTCCAGAAGTGGCTCGACGGCCGCGCTAGTCCGTAAGGCTCGAGCGAGATGTGGCCGCGAACGCAACTACGCCCCCTCGCCCCGTTCTTACGGGGGCGCGACGAGCTGCGCTCGCGCTGGGAGGGTTGGGGTGAGGGGCTTCTCTCCACACGTGAGATCGCCGACGGGCCTGTACCCCCTCACCCGCATCCCATCTCCGATGGGACGCGACCTCTCCCCGCAAGCGGGGCGAGGTGAAGAAAAGAGAGATAGCCATGACCATTTCCGACCGCGTCCGCATCAAGGACGTCCGCGTGCTCTCCGACGGCTGGACCAAGCTGAAGACCACGACGTTCGAGTATCGGCGCGCCAATGGCGAATGGCAGACGCAGCACCGCGAGACCTATGAGCGCGACAACGCCGCCGCGGTGCTGCCGTATAATCGCGCGCGGCGCACCGTGATCCTGGTGAAACAATTCCGCCTGCCGGCCTTCATCCGCGGTTACGACGACCTCCTGATCGAAGCCGCCGCCGGCGTCCTCGACGATGCCTCGCCGGAAGTGCGCATCCGCGCCGAGGCCGAGGAGGAAACCGGCTATCGCCTGCATCACGTCGAGAAAGTGTTCGAGGCGTTCATGAGCCCGGGCGCGGTGACGGAGAAACTGCATTTCTTCATCGCCGAGTACGAGCACGAGATGCGCGTCAGCGACGGCGGCGGCCTCGCGCACGAGGGCGAGGACATCGAGGTGCTGGAGCTTTCCATCGACGAGGCGCTGGCGATGATCGCGGATGGCCGCATCATCGACGGCAAGGCGATCATGCTGCTGCAATACGCGGCGCTGCATGTGTTCAGGTGAGAGCTCTCTTCACCTCGCCCCGCTTGCGGGGAGAGGTCGGATTGCATCGAAGATGCAATCCGGGTGAGGGGGAGCCTCCGCGAGTCCAGCCCTCACCGTCCTCGCGGAGGCTCCCCCTCACCCCAACCCTCTCCCCGCAAGCGGGGCGAGGGAGCGCACCTGCCGCGCGGTGAGCCATCGCGGTAAGCAATTCAGACCTGCGCCGCCGCTCCCCCCGTTGAGCAACCCGAAAACTATCTCTAGTCTGGCGCCAACCAAGAACCAGGAGACGCGCCCCATGTCCGCTCCGCGCGACGACGAATTCGGCTTTGCGCCCGACTATGATTCCCCCGTCCCCTATATGCAGCGCACGCGGGATTATTACACCGCGATCGGCTACACCACGCCGTATCGCTGGGCGCATTACACCGAGGCGCCGTTCCAGCCGCTGAAGAAGCCGCTGGCGCAATCGCGGGTGACCATCATCACCACCGCTGCGCCGTACGATCCTGACAAGGGCGACCAGGGGCCGGGCGCGGCGTATAATGGCAGCGCGAAATTTTACCAGGTCTATGACGGCGACACCTCGAAAGCGCACGACCTTCGCATCTCCCACATCGGTTACGATCGCAAGCACACATCGGCGACCGACAGCGGCACCTGGTTTCCGCTGCCGCAGCTGTTGAAGGCGAGCGCCGCGGGACGCATCGGCGAGGTCGCGCCGCGCTTCTTCGGCGCGCCGACCAATCGCAGCCATCGTGTCACGATCGACACCGACGCGCCGGAGATTCTGGCGCGCTGCCTGGTCGACAAGGTCGATGTCGCGGTGCTGGTGCCGAACTGCCCGGTCTGTCACCAGACAACGGCGCTGGTGGCGCGACATCTCGAAGCCAACGGCATCCCGACCGTGATCATGGGCTGCGCCAAGGACATCATCGAGCACGCCGCCGTGCCGCGGTTTTTGTTCTCCGACTTCCCGCTCGGCAATTCCGCCGGCAAGCCGCATGACGTCACTTCGCAGGCGCAGACGCTGGAGCTGGCCTTGAGGTTGCTGGAGAGCGCGAGCGGGCCGCAGACCACGATGCAGTCGCCGCTGCGCTGGAGCGAGGACGCCTCCTGGAAGCTCGACTACAACAACGTCGCGCAGCTGTCGCCGGAAGAGCTCGCCCGCCGCCGCGCCGAATTCGACAAGCAGAAGGAGATCGCGCGCGGCAACCGTGCCGCCTGACGTCCTCCAACAACGATAAGCAAAAGGGAGAGCGACGTGACGCGACCGTTCGAGGGCGTGAAGATCCTGGACTTCACGCAAGTGCTGGCCGGCCCCTATGCGAGCTACCAGCTCGCGCTGCTGGGCGCCGACGTCATCAAGGTCGAGCGGCGCGAGGGCGAGGACATGCGCCGCACGCCGCTGTCCCGCGAATGGGCCGAGCGCGGCCTGGCCCCGGCGTTCCAGGCCATCAACGGCAACAAGCGCAGCCTGACGCTCGATCTGCAAAAGCCCGATGCGATCGCGATCGTGAAGAAGCTCGCCGCGACCGTCGACGTCGTCATGGAGAATTTCCGTCCGGGCGTGATGGACAAGCTCGGCATCGGCTACGAGGCGCTCTCCGCGATCAATCCGAAGCTGATCTATTGCGCGGTCTCAGGCTTCGGCCAGACCGGGCCGGACCGTTTGCGGCCCGGCTATGACGGCAAGATGCAGGCGCTGTCGGGCATCATGGCAATCACCGGCCATCCCGAGACGGGGCCGACGCGCGCGGGCTTTGCGGTCTGCGACGTGCTCTCCGGGGCGACGGCCGCGTTCGGCGTGTCGAGCGCGCTCTACCAGCGCGACCGCACCGGCAAGGGCCAGCTGATCGACGTCTCCATGCTGGAGGCGACGATGGCGTTCCTCTCGGGCCAGATCGCGGACTGGTCGGTTGCCGGCCATCGCCAGCAGCTGTCGGGCAATCAGGCGGTGAGCCGCAGGACCACGGCGAATTTGTTCAAATGCGGCGACGGCCACATCCTGCTCGCGGTCAACAACGAGAAGCAGTATCGCGCGCTGATGACGACGCTCGGCCGCGAGGCCGCGCTCTCTGATCCGCGCTTCGCCGACTGGTTTTCGCGCAACGAGAACGAGCCCGCCTTGCGTGCCATCATCGAGGAAGCGCTTGCCGCAAAGCCTGCGCGCGAATGGGAGACGATCCTGGAGGATGCCGGCGCGCCCTGCGCCAGCATCTGGAAGGTCGAGGAGGTCATCGACCATCCACAAATCAAGGCGCGCGGCGCCATTCAGGAGCTCGACACGCCCTACGGCCGTCTGCGCTTCGCCGGCAGCGGATTCAAGCTCGCGCATGGCGGCGGCAGGCTCGACCGCATGGCGCCGGAGTTGGGGGCGGATACGGATGCGGTGCTCGGCGAGCTAGGATTTGATGCGGCGGAGATCGCGGCGCTCAGGGCAAGGGAGATTGTGTAGAACTCCGCTGCCGTAAGGTGGGCAAAGGCGCAACGCGCCGTGCCCACGATCTATTTGTTTTTTACGACATGCAATGGCGGGCACGCTTCGCTTTGCCCACCCTACGGCAGTGCAGCTAGAACAACGAGCCCTGCCCGTCATCTGACGACGCCGCAGCGGCCTTCCGCGCTGCCTTCTTCGGCTTTGGCGCCTCCGCCTCCATCTCCTCCGCACTGATCGGCAACAGCAATTGCTCGTCGTCATTGGCGACGCGGTTGACGCGGGTGGAGACCGGATGCCAGGCGAATTCGCCGATGCGCGGCGCCGTCATCAGCGGCAACACATGATCGACCTCGTCGCCGCGGATCTCGAGCCAGCGCTCGAAATCGCGCGGGCTGATGGTAACGGGCACGCGGTCATGCAGCGCGGCGAGATCCTCGCCGGCCGCGGCGGTGACGATCGCGACCGTGTCGAGCTCCTCGCCGTTCGGCCCGACCCAGGTCTCGAACACCGCCGCAAAGCCGAGCGGCTCGCCGTCGGCGCGGTGGATGAAGAAGGGCTGCTTGCGGCCCTCGATGGTTTTCCACTCGTAATAGCCGTCGGCCGGGATCAGGCCGCGCCGGCGGCGAATCGCCTTCTTGAACGCGGGCTTTTCCAGCACCGTCTCGGAGCGGGCGTTGATCAGCAACGTGAATCCCTTGGGATCCTTCACCCAGCTCGGCAGCAGGCCCCAGCGCATCAGGCGGAAATGCCGCGCGCCGTTCTCGACCAGAACGACCGGAATCGGTTGTGTCGGGGCGACATTGTACCGTGGCGGGAAATTCGGCTGCTCGACATAGCCGAACAGTTGCCGCAAAGCCGCGGGGGCCGAAGTTATGACGAAGCGTCCACACATCCTTGGGCGTCTATATAGGGTCCGTTCAGGTCCTTTTAACCCCGAACGTTAACACTGCCGCCGATGAGCTCAATGGCCTCCCAACCCGCGCGGACGCATGTACAGACGGGCCCCGAGGCCGCCGCCTGGGCCGAACGACTGCGCGTGGCCAACATCAACCCGCGGACCGGGCTTGCCACCGACTATCTCAACCATTTCAATGAAGCCGTGATGCTGCTGGAAATGGTCCCCGACATGCCCGAATGCGCGGAAGACTTCTTGACCTGGTCGCCGCTGTCCTATGCCGAGCATTTCACCGCATCGAACTTCAAGGCACGGGATCTTGCCATCGAGGCCTATGAGAAGGCCGATCCGAATGTGCGCGCCCAGTTCGACCACATCACCGATACCATGACCTCGATCCTGACCGCGGTCGGCTCGGCCATGCGGGAGGTCGAGAAGGACACGACCCGCATCCGCCTCGCCGAGCAGGCCACACTCTGGGTCAAGCCGCTGATCGCGGCCTGCGGCGGCATCATCAATGGCGGCGCGGAAGCCGACGTCGACACCATCATGGCCAACTGAGCCAGGTCCTTTAGGAAAATGTCGGCAGTCGCCCAGCCCACCCATCCCCAGATCGCGGTCAGTGCCGCGATCTTTCGCGACAGCAAGGTGCTGCTGACCCGCCGCGCCCGCTCGCCCGCCAAAGGCTTCTATTCGCTGCCCGGCGGCCGCGTCGAGTTCGGCGAATCGCTGCACCAGGCGCTCAAGCGCGAGGTCGACGAGGAGACCGGGCTGGAGATCGAGATCATCGGCCTTGCCGGCTGGCGCGAGGTGCTGCCCGCCGCGCCCGGCGCCGGGCATTATTTGATCATGTCGTTTGCCGCCCTCTGGGTGGCCAGGGAACCCACGCTGAACGACGAGCTCGATGATTTCCGCTGGATCGCCCCGGACGCCCTGGCGAGCCTGGGCGACCTCAAGCTGACCGGGGGGCTGGAGGAGGTCATCCAGTCCGCAGCGCGCCTGATCGGCCCCTGACCACCCGCCTTGCGTCATCATCCCCGAGGGGGCATACACGCGCCGATGTCCACGCGATTTCTGGCCATTTTTGCCCTGATTCTCGCCTGCGCCTCGGTGCCCGCGAGGGCCCAGGACGTGGCGGCGCCGTTTGACGCCGATTTGCAGCGGCTGGCGGAGATCCTGGGCGGCCTGCATTATCTGCGCGGCATCTGCGGGTCCAACGAGGGCAACAAATGGCGCAGCGAGATGCAGGCGCTGATCGATGCCGAGACCCCCTCGGGCGAGCGCCGCACCCGCATGATCGCCGGCTTCAACCGCGGCTATAACGGCTTCCAGCAGACCTACCGGAGCTGCACGCCGGCCGCGACGGTCGCGATCCGCCGCTATATCGAGGAAGGCTCGAAGATCTCGCGCGATCTCACGGCGCGCTACGCGAACTAAAACTCTCTCTTCGTCATTCCGGGGCTCGCGACTTCGTCGCGCCCCGGAATGACAGTGACGGGAACCCGTCATCGATTTTGTTCACAGCCGTTAACCGTTCTTAAAGATGTGCCCTAGCGGTCGTTAACGCCCGTGCTACACCTCTCGCACAGCGCATCGCCGTGGATCGCGCCCAGCCCTGACCGAGTTTCATGAGCCAGTCGATTTCCTACGCCCCCGCCCGCGCGCCGCTGCCCGATCACGAGCAGAAGCAGGCTGCCTTGAGCTATCTCAACGAGGCCTGGGCCGAGGCGCGCCACGACGGCGTCGACGGCGATTGCCTCGCGCAGGCAAGCCTGTTCGCCGCCTTCGCCGAGCTGGTCGGCACTTACGGCGAGGACGCGGTGGCGAAATTCGTCGAGGGCCTTCCCGGCCGCGTGCGCAACGGCGAATTCTCGGTCGGCGTCTCCAGGCAGTAAACGCTACGGCTCGATTTTGAGCGTCGCTTTCATGTTGGGATGATAGCGGCAGTAATACTCGACCGTTCCCGCTTTCTTCAGGACGAACGACGCCGACTTCTTCGGCGGCAGCATCACGTCGAAATCGCCGCTCCTGGCGGTGGCGGTGTGGGCGAAGACGTCCTTGTTGATCCAGTTGATGGTGTCGCCGACCTTCGCCGACACCTCAGCCGGCGAGACCACGAGATTCTCCATCGTGATCTCGATCGTCGCGGCGCGCGCCGGGACCACCATCGCCATGAAGATGGCCGCAAGCGCGATCGATGCGAGGCGTCCCGGCTTCATCTCGCACGCTCCTATTTCAGCTCGGCCGCGACGTGCTCGGCGTGCTGCTGATGGCCCTCAAAGATCTTCAGGCCGGTCTGCAACAGGCTTTTCAGCTCGGCATTGCTCGCCGACGGAATCAGCTGGGTCTCCAGCGCGCCGTTGACCGTCTTGTGGTAGGCGACCTCATTGGCGACATAGGCCTTGTCGAAGGCTGCGCCGCTCAGCTTGTCGAGCTCGGCCATCTTGTCGCTCGCCTGCTTCGACAGCGCCTTGCTGGTGTCGTTGTCTTCAGGCGTGACGTTGAGCTTCTTGACCAGCGCCAGCGCCTGCTTGTTGACCGCCTCATGGTCGCGCAGCATGTCGTCGGCAAACGCCTTGACGTCCTTGTTCTTGGCCTTCTTCTGCGCCTGCTTGGCCGCGTTGATGTCGATCACGCCGGCGGTGTAGGCGATGTGCGCGATCTGCGGATCGGTAAGCTTGTCGGCAGCGCGTGCGCCTTGCAGCAGCACCGGGCTGGACAACAGAATGGCCGCGGCGACCGCCGCGCTCCAACGGATGAACATGGTTTGACACTCCTGTGCTGCCGGACAGTTTGCCGGCGCGTTGCTTCACAGGAATTGGATGGACATTCTGCGCAAACGTTCCCGAAAAATTTCAGCCGCCGATGCCGAGCCGCTTCAGCACGGCCTCCGTCAGCCGTTCGCAGCGCCAGCCGGCAAACGGGAATGCGTCCATCATCACCGGGCCGATCTCCTTCTCGACGTTCTCGCGCAGCATGGTCCTGGCGCGGTGCAGCCGCGTCTTCACGGTCTCGGGCTTCACACCAAGCAGATCGGCGGTCTCCTCGATGTTCATGCCCTCCATGACCCGCGCGACGAACACCATGCGGAAGACATCCGGCAACTCGTCGATGGCGCGTTCGACGACGCGCTGGATTTCACGTTGGGCCATGGTCCTTTCCGGATCGCCTGCGGGAGAAACGGGAAATTTGATGATCTGCGCCTCGAGCGCCGCTTCCGGCACCGCGCCGAGCTCGACATGCGGCCTGGCGCTGCGCGCCCGGCCAAGCGCCTCGTTGATGGCGATGCGCGATAGCCACGTCGACAGTCCGGACTCGCCCCTGAAGCCGTCGAGATGGGTGAAGGCGCGGACATAGGTTTCCTGCACCACGTCCTCGGCTTCGCTGTCGCTGCGCAGGATGCCGCGCGCGAGACGGTAGAGCCTGCGGTTGTTGGCCTGCATGATCTCGCGCAGCGCGGCCTCGTCCCGGCCCCGCGCACGCTCGATCAGCTCGGCCTCCAATGTCCTGATTTCCGGGGTTTTTGCGCCGGCGGACAGGCCGGCTGCGGTCCGTTGCATGGCGGTCACCTGCTCGTTTTGCTTCGTTTCGGACATTGGATGCAGGCCAAGGGAAAAGGTTCCCAGTTTTCTTACCCTCCCCTGGAGGGGGAGGGTAAGAGCTAATCCGTCTCGATCGGCAGCGTGGGGTCCCTCGCCCATTCACCCATCGAAGCATCGTACAGCGTCAGCTTGTCGTAGCCGAGCTGCGTCAGCATCAGCAGGTCGATCGTCGCCGAGATGCCGCCGCCGCAATACACGATCACATTCTTGTCGCGCGTGACGCCCTGGGCCGCGAATTTCGCTTCGGCATCGGCAAGGCTCGTCAGCGTCTTGTCGGCATTCGCGAGCGTCGCCGCCGGGACATTGACGCTGCCGGGCACGCGGCCGGGCCGGCCGTAGCGGCTCGGCTCGAGGCCCTGGTGAAACTGCGGTCCGAGTGCGTTGACGATCACCGTCGAGGGATCGCCGATCCGCGCCTTCACGACATCCTTGTCGACGAAGAAGCCGGCGCGTGGCGACGCCTTGAAGGTCGTCGCCGGATAGCCCTTCGGTGCGCCTGTTTCGATCGGCCGCCCCTCTTGCTTCCATTTGTCGAGGCCGCCGTCGAGCACGCGCGCGTCGACGCCGAGCGAGCGCAGCATCCACCAGAACCGCGTCGACCACATCATGGTGCCGATGCTGTAGAGCACGATGGTCTTGGATGCATCAAGGCCGTGGCGGCCGAACGCGGCCTCGAGCTGGGGCACATCGGCCATCATGAAGAGCGGACCTGCGGAGATGTCGGAGAACTCGCCTTGCAGATCGAGGAAATCGGCGCCCGGGATGTGGCCGGCCGCAAAGGTCTTATCGCCGGGCACCGCGCGATACGGCACGTCGCTGCCGGGCGGGACGGGCTCGTTGTAGGTCGTGCAATCGTAGAGGCGCAGATTGGGATCGCCGAGAATGGCGGCGAGTTGCTCGGTGGTGATGAGGGCGTTCTCACTCATGGATCGAATCTCCCGTGATGAACTGCGAACCTATCTATTGCGCTTGCAACCAAATCCTCAAAACTTAACCCGTCACCCTGAGGTGCCGGAGCGCAGCGGAGGCCTCGAAGGGCGACGGCCACCAGCGGGGCCGTTCATCCTTCGAGGCTTGCCATGCCGTGCAAGAGCACCGCATGGCGCGCACCTCAGGATGACGGATTGAACAGGCGACGGCACATCGGCTACTGCTTCAACGTCTCCAGAAACCGCACCGGCTCGCCTTGCGAGGCCGTCACCAGCTCGCCCTGCCACATCACGCGGCGGCCGCGGATGAAGGTGCCGACGGGCCAGCCCGTCACACGCACGCCGTCGTAAGGCGTCCAGCTGGCTTTCGACGCCACCCATTTGTTGGTGATGGTCTCGCTGCGCTTCAAATCGACCACCGTAAAGTCGGCGTCGTAGCCGGCGGCGATGCGACCCTTGCAGGCCATGTTGTAGAGGCGCGCGGGGCCGGCGCTGGTGAGATCGACGAAGCGAGCCAGCGACAGGCGGCCGGCATTGACGTGATCGAGCATCAGCGGCACCAGTGTCTGCACGCCGGTCATGCCGGAGGGCGAAGCGGGATAGGTCTTCTGCTTCTCTTCCAGCGTATGCGGGGCGTGGTCGGAGCCGAGCACGTCGATGATGCCCTGCTCGATGCCGCGCCAGATGCCGGCGCGGTGATCGGCGCCGCGCACCGGCGGGTTCATCTGCGCCAGTGTACCGAGCCGCTCGTAGCATTCGGGCGCGACCAGCGTCAGATGGTGCGGCGTCGCCTCGCAGGAGGCGACGTCCTTGTGGTCGCGCAAGAATTCGATCTCTTCCTTGGTCGAGATGTGCAGCACGTGAATACGCTTGCCGGTCTCGTGCGCGAGTTTGACCAGGCGCTGCGTCGCCATCAGCGCCGCGGTCTCGTCGCGCCAGACCGGATGCGAGCGTGGATCGCCCTCGATCCGCAGCGACTTGCGGTCGTTGAGGCGGTATTCGTCCTCGGCGTGGAACGCGGCGCGGCGGCGGATCACCTGGAAGATGCGGCGCAGGCTTTCATCGTCCTCCACCAGCAGCGCACCGGTCGAGGAGCCGATGAACACCTTGACGCCGGCGCAACCCGGCGCACGCTCGAGCACCGGCAGGTCCTGCACGTTCTCGCGGGTGCCGCCGATGAAGAACGCGAAATCGCAATGCATGCGGTGATGGGCGCGCTTTACCTTGTCGGTGAAGGTGGCTTCCGTCACGGTCAACGGCGACGTGTTCGGCATCTCGAACACGGCCGTGACGCCGCCCATCACGGCGCTGCGCGAGCCGGTCTCGAGGTCTTCCTTGTGCTCCAGCCCGGGCTCGCGGAAGTGCACCTGCGTGTCCATCACGCCGGGCAGGATGTGCAGGCCCTTGCAGTCGATCACCTCGGCGGCGGAGCCTTGCGACAGAGGACCCAGCTCGGCGATGCGACCGCCCGTGATGCCGATATCGCGAACACCCTCGCCGTCCTGGTTGACGACGGTGCCGCCCTTCAAGATCACATCGAAACGCTGGGTCATGGGGCCTCTCTCATCCCCAAGCGCAGGGCTCGAGGTCTTGTCGTTTATGCCTTGCGGGCTTACGTTCCGGAGCAACATGTCGCAAGAGATTTTCACATGAAATCAGCGTTTCTTCCCGACCGGGGCGTGGTCAAGGTCGCGGGCGAGGATGCGCGCAACTTCCTCAACGGCCTCATCACCACCGATGTCGACAGGCTCAAGCCGGGTCTGGGGCGATTCGGCGCGCTGCTGACGCCGCAGGGCAAGATCATCGTGGACTTCCTGATCACGGAGGTGCCCGCGGGCCATGGCGGCGGGTTCCTGATCGATTGCCCGAAGCCGCTGGCCGAGGGATTCGCCACCAAGCTGAAATTCTACAAGCTGCGCGCCAAGGTCACGGTTGAAACCCTCGATCTCGGCGTGCTCGCGGCCTGGGGCGGCCAGCTTGCGGCGCAACCGGACCTCGCCTTCGCCGATCCGCGCAATGCCGAGCTCGGTACCCGCATCCTGATCCCCGAGGATCTCAAGCGGAAATTGTCCGACCTGATCGGCGCCGAGCTGGTCGACGCTGCCGACTACGAGGCGCACCGCATCGCACTCGGCGTGCCGCGCGGCGGGCTCGATTTCATGTACAGCGACGCGTTCCCGCACGAGACCAACATGGATCGGCTGGCCGGCGTCGATTTCGACAAGGGCTGCTATGTCGGCCAGGAGGTCGTCTCGCGCATGCAGCATCGCGGCACCGCGCGCACCCGCAGCGTGAAGGTGCTGCTCGACGATCTCTCTCCGGAGGTCGGCGTCAGCGTCATGGCCGGAGACAAGCAAGTCGGCACCATGGGCTCGTCGGCGCAAGGCAAGGGCATTGCGCTGGTCCGCATCGACCGCGTCGCCGATGCGCTCGATGCCGGCCAGCCGCTCACCGCCGGCGGCCTGCCCCTGACGCTCGCCGAACCCGAAATCGTGCGTATTCCAACCAAGCAACCCACCGCATGAGCCGAGCCCCCCGCCTGCATCCCGACGGAAAAACCCGCTGCCCTTGGCCCGGCGAAGACCCGTTCTATGTCGCCTATCACGACACCGAATGGGGCGTGCCGGAATATGACGACCGCGCGCTGTACGAAAAGCTGATCCTCGACGGCTTTCAGGCCGGCCTCTCCTGGATCACGATCCTGCGCAAGCGCGACAATTTCCGCAAAGCCTTCGATGATTTCCAGCCGGAGAAGATCGCGCGCTACAGCGACAAGAAGGTTCACGCGCTGATGAACGACGTCGGCATCGTGCGCAACCGCGCCAAGATCGAAGGCACGATCCTGAGCGCGAAGTCGTATCTCGACATCATGGAGAAGGGCCCGGGCTTCTCGAAGCTGCTGTGGGACTTCATGGACGGGCGGCCCAAGGTCAACCATTTCAAGACCACCGCGAGCGTGCCGGCCTCGACGCCGCTGTCGGTGCAGATCTCGAAGGAGCTGTCCTCGCGCGGCTTCAAATTCGTCGGCCCGACCATCGTCTACGCCTTCATGCAGGCGACCGGCATGGTCAACGACCATCTGGTCGACTGCCACTGCCACGCGACCTGCGGCAAGACGCAGCGCAAGCCGCGCCTTAGGGCCAAATGACCGCGAAGAAGACGGCGCACGATGCGCAATCCCGCGCCTGGCAGCGCATGCTGTCGGGCCGGCGGCTCGACCTGCTCGATCCCTCGCCGCTCGACGTCGAGATCGCCGACATCGCGCACGGGCTGGCACGCGTGGCGCGCTGGAACGGGCAGACCACAGGCGCCCACATCTTCTCGGTCGCGCAGCACACGCTGCTGGTGGAGACAGTGATGCGGCACGAGATGCCGCGCGTCGACCAGCGCATGCGGCTCGCCGCGCTGCTGCACGATGCGCCCGAATATGTCATCGGCGACATGATCTCGCCATTCAAGGCCGTGCTCGACGGCCATTACAAGGCGGTGGAAAAGCGCCTGCTCGGCGCCATCCACGTCCGCTTCGGCCTGCCGCCGGTGCTGCCCGAGGAGATCACGCAGGCGATCAAGGCCGCCGATCGCGGCGCGGCGTACCTCGAGGCGACCGAGCTTGCCGGCTTCAGCGAGAGCGAGGCCAAGCGCCTGTTCGGCAAGGACCCGGGCCTCTCCGACAGCGTCCGGCGCGATTATCTCACGCCCTGGACCGCGGCGCGGGCCGAGAAGCAGTTTCTGGAGCGGTTCGGCGCGGTGTTTGCGTAGCATCATCCCTTCGTAGGGTGGGCAAAGCGAAGCGTGCCCACCAAACTGGGCGAAATGCGCGCGGTGCGAAATGGTGGGCACGACGCGATGCGCCTTTGCCCACCCTACGAGCGCTCGCTATAATCAGCGGCAAAAAAGGTCCGTCATGATCCACGTCTGTTCCCTCGCCGCGCTTCCCGAAACCGTCCGCCTCACCAAGGCCAGCCACGTGCTGACGGTGATGGCCAATGTCGAGCAGGTGGCGCGGCCCGTGTCGGTGCTGCCGGCCAACCATCTCAAGGTGTCGATGGACGACATCACCGAGGAGATGGACGGTTTCGTCGCGCCGTCGGAGGCGCATATCGACCAGGTGCTGGCTTTCGTGCGCGGCTGGGATCGCGCTGCGCCGCTGGTGGTGCATTGCTATGCCGGCATCAGCCGCTCCACCGCGAGCGCGTTCGCGGCGGTGTGCGCGCTCAATCCCGAGCGCGACGAGATCGAGATCGCCAAGAAGATCCGCGCGGCTTCGCCAATCGCCTCGCCGAACCGGCGCATCGTCAGCCTTGCCGACCGCGCCCTCGGGCGTAACGGTCGCATGCTGCGCGCACTCGACGAGATGGGGCCCGGCGCCATGATGGTCGAAGGCCGCCCCTTCGTGATCGAGCTCGAATGACCGCTGCAGGCCACTATGCAGGTGCCGCCGTCATGGCCGGGCATAGCCGTCCGAAGGACGGCGTCGCTTCGCTCGCCTATGTCCCGGCCATCCACGAACTTTCCCGCGGCACGCAGAACGTGGATGCCCGGGACAAGCCCGCGCATGACGTGGCACCACCCGCGATCATCATCGCATGAGCGACAAGCTGCTGACGCCGATCGAGATCGGCCTGACCGCGGCGATCGTCGCGATCGCGGAGCATGAGCCGCTGGTCCTCACCGCGCGCGGCCGCGACGGGCTGGCCGGACTGCCGTTCGGCCCGTTCGACGCGCTCAGCCATCGCACCTTCGAGATCGGCCTGCGCGCCTGGGTCGAGGAACAGGCGGCCTTGCGGCTCGGCTATGTCGAGCAGCTCTACACGTTCGGCGATCGCGGCCGTCATGCCGAGGCCGGCGACACCGGCGCGCATATGGTGTCGATCGGCTATCTCGCGCTGACGCGCGCGGTGGACGGCGAGCTTGCGGCGACCGGCGCGAGCTTCGAGCCCTGGTATCGCTTCTTCCCCTGGGAAGACTGGCGCGAGCAGCCGCCCGCGATCATCGCCCGCGACATCATTCCGGCGCTCACCAAATGGGCCGAGGAAGAGACGCCGGAGACCACGCGCGCACTGCCGCGCAAGGATCGCGTGCGGTTCTATTTCGGCCTCGACGGCGCGCCCTGGGACGAGGAGCGCGTGCTCGACCGCTACGAGCTGCTCTACGAGGCCGGGCTGATCGAGGAGGCGCGGCGCGACGGCCGTCCTGCGGCATTAGCGCGCAAGGCGCTACCCGCGCTCGGCACCTCCATGCGGTTCGACCACCGCCGGATTCTTGCCACGGCAATCGCGCGGCTGCGCGCAAAATTGAAGTATCGCCCTGTGGTGTTTGAACTTTTGCCCGCCGAGTTCACACTTACGGAGTTGCAGCATACGGTGGAGGCGATCTCCGGCCGGCATCTGCACAAGCAGAATTTCCGCCGCCTGGTCGAAACCGAAGCCCTGGTCGAACCGACCGGCGTGATGTCGACACAGACCGGCGGACGGCCGGCGGCGCTCTACCGCTTCCGACGCGAGGTGCTCCAGGAGCGGCCCGCGCCGGGCTTGCGCGTACGCTCCCGGCGCTAGAGCATGATCCGGAAAAGTGCGTAGCGGTGTTCCGAGAAGGTCATGCTGAGATTCGCGTGATCGGCCCCTGCGCGCCGGTTGCCTGGAGGCTTCATGTTCGACGGCCCGTTTGACGTCTTCGCGTTGATCATCGCGATCATCGCCTTCCTGATCGCGATCAAGGCTGCCAGCGAGGCGGCCGAGCTGCGCCGCCGGCTGAGCTCGCTTGAAGAGAAATTTCATGCGCAGCGGCCGGTGCAACCGCCGCCGCTGCTGCCCGCCCAGGTGCAGGCCGAGGCGCCCGCGACGGCTGCTGCCGCCGAGCCGCCGCTGCTTGCGCCGGAAGCCGAGGCCGCACCGCCTCCGCTCGTCACCGAAGACGCTTCGCCGCCGCCCCTCGAAGCGAGCACGGAGGCCGATGCACCGCCGCCGCTGCCCGAGCCGGCTGCAGTTTCCAGAGAACCCGGCTTCGAGGAGCGTCTCGGCACGCGCTGGGTGGTGTGGATCGGCGGCCTTGCGCTCGCGCTCGGCGGCTTCTTCATGCTGCGCTATTCGATCGAGGCCGGCCTCGTCGGCCCCGGCGTGCGCGTGTTCCTCGGCGGCCTGTTCGCGGCTGCGCTGCTCGGCGCTGGCGAATGGACGCGGCGCAAGGAGAGCATCTCCAACATCGCGGCGCTGCCGATTGCCAACATACCCGCCATCCTCACCGCGGCCGGAACGGCGGTGGCGTTCGCGACCATCTACGCCGCCTATGCGCTCTACGGCTTCCTCGTGCCTGCGACCGCCTTCGTGCTGCTCGGCATCGTGGCGATGGGCACGCTCGCCGCGGCGCTGCTGCATGGACCGGCACTCGCCGGGCTTGGCGTCGTCGGCGCGTTTGCGACGCCGGTCCTCGTCTCCAGCGGCAAGCCGGACTATTGGGCGCTCTACATCTATCTCGCCATCGTCACCGCCGCGAGCTTTGGTCTCGCCCGGATTCGGCTGTGGCGCTGGCTTGCGGTGACCACTATCGCGTTCGCCGTGCTGTGGGTCTTCCCGGGGCTCGACACCAGCGACTTGCAGGTCGCGCCGCACGCCTTCCATGTCATCGCCGGCTTCGTGCTCGCCGCGCTGCTCGTGGTCTGCGGCTTCATGTTCGGACCAACCATCGAGGACAGCGAGATCGAGTCGGTGTCGTCGAGCTCGCTCGGCGCCTATCTGTTCGGCGCGATGCTGATCGTGCTCTCAAGCGCGCATGCGGATCTTGCGCTGATCGCCTTCACGCTGCTTGTCGGCGGAACGATGTTCGTCGCCTGGCGGGCGCCGGCGGCGACCGGCGCGCTCGGCGCGGCCGCTGCGACCGTCTTCATCGTGTTCGCGGAATGGGCGGTGCGTGCCAATCCGGATATGCTGGTGTTGCCGGGCGGCCCGATGCCCGGCGTCGGACCGGTCGCGACCGACAGCTCAGTTACCCTGCATCTGGTGATGGCCGCGATCTTCGCCGCGGGCTTCGGCGTCGCGGGCTTTTTCGTGCAGGGCCGGTCGAATTCGCCGATCATCCCGGTGGTGTGGTCTGCGGCAGGCGTCGCGACGCCGATCGCAATCCTGGTTGCGCTCTATGCGCGCATCGCCCATCTGGACCGCTCCATCCCGTTCGCGATCCTCGCGGTCCTGCTCGCCGCGGCCTTCGGCGCTGCGACCGAAGCGCTGATGCGTCGCGAAGAACGACCGGGCGTCGCAACCTCGATCGCTCTGTTCGCGACCGGCACGCTCGGCGCGCTGGCGCTGGCGCTGACCTTTGCGCTGGAGAAGGGCTGGCTCACCATTGCGCTCGCGCTGATGTCGCTTGGCACCGCCTGGATCTCGTTGCAGCGGCCAATTCCCGTGCTGCGCCGGTTAGCTGCGATCTTCGCCGCGATCGTCACCGCACGCATCGCCTATGATCCGCGCATCGTCGGCGATGCCGTCGGCACGACGCCGATCTTCAACTGGCTGCTGTGGGGCTACGGCTTGCCAGCGGCCTCATTCTGGGGCGCAAGCATCTTCCTGCGCCGCCGCGGCGATGACGCCCCGCTGCGCGTGGTCGAAGCGGCTGCGATCCTGTTTACGGCGCTGCTGGCCTTCATGGAAGTCCGTCACCTTGCGACCGGCGGCGACATGATCTCGCCGCCGTCACTGCTCGAATTCGCGCTGCAGGTCTGCGTCGCACTCGCGATGGCGATCGGGCTGGAGCGGCTGCGGCTGCGCAGCCGCAGCATCGTGCACAACGTCGGCGCGGTCGTGCTCACCGTGATCGCCGGCCTCATCAGCGTGTTCGGCCTCTTCATCCTGGAGAACCCACTGATCTGGCGCATCGACGTCGGCGGCGCGGTGTTCAACCTGCTGCTGCTCGGCTACGCACTGCCGGCGATCCTGATGCTGCTGCTCTCTTATGCCGTGGTCGGCGCGCGTGGCAAGGTCTACGCCAACACGATTGCCGGCGGCGCACTGGTGTTCGCACTCGCCTATGTCACGCTGGAGATCCGCCGCTTCTATCACGGCCCGATCCTCTCCACGGGACCCACGACGGGCGCGGAGCAATACACCTATTCGATCGGCTGGCTCGCCTTCGGCGTCGTGCTTCTCGGTGTCGGCGTTCTCGTCAATTCGGAGCGCGCCCGCCTGGCCTCGGCGGTCGTGATCGCGCTGACGATCCTCAAAGCCTTCGTCATCGACATGTCGACGCTGACAGGCATCTACCGCGCGCTGTCGTTCATGTGCCTCGGCATCGTGCTGGTGGCGATCGGCTGGCTCTACCAGCGCATCCTGTTCCGGCGGCAGGTCGCGCCGCCGGCTCCACAGACAGGCAGTTAAGTCTCAGGCCGCGCGGACCGATTCCAGGAACTGCGCGACCTCGACCTTGAGGCGCGTGCTGTCGGTCGCGAGCGATTTCGCCGCCGACAGCACCTCGACCGAGGCCTCGCCGGTCTCGATCGCGCCGCTCTGCACGTCGGTGATGTTCGAGGAGACCTCCTGCGTGCCGACCGAGGCCTGCTGGACGTTGCGCGAGATCTCCTGCGTGGCCGCGCCCTGCTCCTCGACGGCCGCAGCGATCGCCGCGGACACTTCGGAGAGCCGCTCGATGGTGCCGCCGATCTCCTGGATCGCGGTGACGGATTCCTGCGTCGCGGCCTGGATGCCCGAGACCTGCGCCCCGATCTCGCCGGTGGCCTTCGCGGTCTGCTCGGCCAGGGCCTTGACCTCGGAGGCGACGACGGCGAAGCCGCGGCCGGCGCCGGCGCGCGCCGCCTCGATGGTCGCATTCAGCGCCAGCAGATTGGTCTGGCCCGCGATGGTGTTGATGAGCTCGACGACGTCGCCGATGCGGGAGGCCGCCTGCGACAGCGCATTGACGCGCTCGTTGGTCCGCGCCGCCTGCTCGACCGCTTCCGCCGCCATTCGCGCCGAATCCTGCACGCGACGGCTGATCTCGGTGATGGAGGACGACAGCTCTTCCGAGGCGGAGGCCACCGCCTGGACGTTGGTGGATGCTTCCTCGGACGCGGCGGCCACCACGGTTGCCAGCTCCTGCCCGCGCTGCGCGGTGCTGGTCAGCGTCGATGCCGACGCCTCGAGCTCGGTCGAGGCCGAGGACACGGTGCCGACGACCTCGCCGATCATGGCCTCGAACCTGCTGGTGATGGCGTCGACGCGGCGGCCGCGTTCGATCTTGGCTTCGGCATCGGCCGCGGCAGCTTCGTCGGCGGCCTTCTTGGCGATCAGGGCTTCCTTGAAGATCTGGAGCGCATCCGCCATCGAGCCGATCTCGGTCTTCTCGCCGCGATGCGGCACCTCGGCCGAAAGATCGCCTTCGCCGAGCGACTGCATCGGCTTGATGATCGAGGCGATGCCACGCGACACGTCGCGCACGAGATAATAGGCTGCGCTGATCGCGATCACGACCGAAAGCACGATGATGCCGACCAGCACGCGGAAGATCGTGGCGTAGCTGTCGGCCGCCTGCTTCGTCTCCAGCTCGGCGCCGCGATTGTTCATTTCGATCCCCTTCTGGAGCAGCGGATCGGCCGCCTGCGCCATCTTGGCGACCTTGGTCTGCAGCATCTCATTGGCTTCAGTCGGGAACTTGCCGACGCTCTTGCGCGACAGCGCCATCACCTCCTGCACGCCGTTCAGATACTCGCCCCAGGCCGTGGCCCATTGCTGATAGAGCGAGCGCTCTTCCGATGAGGTGATCAGGGGCTCGTAGACCTTGCGGGTCTGCTCGATGCGGTCGCGCAGCGAGGCGAGACGCTTCTCCGCCGCCTCCTTGCCCTCGGCGCTCTCCTGCATCAGGTGCAGCCGCAGCGCGACGCGCAGCTCGTTGATGTCGGCCCGGAGCGAGCCGAGCGCACGCACGCTCGGCAGCCAGCTTTCCGCGATCTCGACGGTATGGGCGTTGATGTTTTGCATCGTGCCAATCGCCGTCACGCCGACGCCGGCGAGCGAGAGCACGAGGACCGACAGCACGGTCAGAAGCTTGAACACGATCGACAACTTCGACATCACGACAATCCCGCTGATACCAGGCAACGCACAAGTCACCCGCGCCGCAATCGTCGCATCGGACGACAGGGCCGGCTTCATTCCAAAAATGCTGGCTGGTTCTTATCCGGTAAGATTGCGCCCATAATTGCAAACAGGCGTTAACAAGAACCTAGTGGAACTACTGCTTCGCCGATTCTCGATACTCACAACGCCTGCGCAATCATTTACGGTTGCGGCGGTATCCCGCTGCGCACGTGAATGCGCTTCACGCGCGGCCGTTGGAGCTGGTCCACGCCCGGCGGGGCACAGATCAGGCCGCGCGCACGGTATCGAGAAATCTCCCGACCTCGAGCTTGAGACGGTTGCTGTCGCCCGACAGCATCTGCGCGGCGGACAGCACTTGCGAGGAGGCAGAACCGGTCTCGCTCGCACCGCGCTGCACGTCGGTGATGTTGGATGAGACCTGATGCGTGCCTTGCGCGGCCTGCTGCACGTTGCGGGAGATTTCCTGCGTCGCCGCGCCCTGCTCTTCGACCGCCGCCGCGATGGTCGAGGAGATCTCGGACAGCTTTTCGATGGTGTCGCTGATGTCCTTGATGGCGCCGACCGATTCCTGCGTCGCGGCCTGGATGCCGGAGATCTGCTGGCCGATCTCGCCGGTCGCCTTCGCGGTCTGCTCGGCGAGCGCCTTCACCTCGGAGGCGACGACCGCAAACCCCTTGCCGGCCTCGCCGGCGCGCGCCGCCTCGATCGTGGCGTTGAGCGCCAGGAGGTTGGTCTGGCCCGCGATGGTGTTGATCAGCTCGACGACGTCGCCGATCCGCGTCGCCGCCTTGGACAGCTCGCTGACGCGTTCGGTCGTGGTGCGCGCCTGGCCGACGGCTTCGCTCGCGACACGAGCGGATTCCTGCACCTGCCGGCTGATCTCCGTGATTGAGGACGACAGCTCCTCGGTGGCCGAAGCCACCGACTGCACGTTGGTGGAGGCTTCCTCCGAAGCGGCCGCAACTACCGTGGTCAGCCGTTGCGTACGCTCAGCGGTCGAGGTCAGCGTCGTGGCGGACGCTTCGAGCTCGGTCGAGGCCGACGACACCGTGCCGACGATTTCGCCGACGGCGCCTTCGAAATTGTCGGCAAGCCTGCGCATCTCCGCTTTGCGCTGCTCGGCTGCGATCTGATCCTGCCGCATCTTGGCTTCCGCTTCCGCGCGCGCCTTCTGCTCGGACACGATCTTGAATTTCTCGACGGCACCGGCGACCTCGCCGACCTCGTCCTTGCGGCCGAGGCCCGGCAGCACCACCGAAAAATCGCCCGCCGCGAGCTTCTCCATCGCGAGCGTCAGCGCACGCATCGGCCGCGCGATGCTGAAGACGGAGAAGATGCATGCGCCGACGAGAACCAGTGCGACCAGCACACCGACGACGAGCGACGTCCGCGCGACCGATGCAGCCTCCGCTTCAGCCTCGGCGCGGGTCTCGACACTTCTCTGCTTGGAGAATTCGGTGATCTTGTTGGAGAGGTCCGAAATCTCTTCGTTGATCGGCGCCAGCGTCCCTTTGCGGATGCCGTCGATCTCGGCCACGAGCTTTGCGTATTGCGCCGCCGCCTCGCCGTCCTTCTTTCCCTCGAGCGCGAGCTCCTGCCTGCGGACGGATTCGATCTGCTGCGCGCCTTTGCCGAAATCGCCGATCAGCACGGTCAAGCGCTCGATCCGCTGGCGGTTCTCGGGGGAGCGCGAGAGCTTCGCCATTTCACCGGCGAATTTCTGGGCCGCCGCCTGGCGGTCGTTGAAGTAACCGACCGCTTTCTGCATCTCGGCCGGCGAGGATGAGGTCAGGATGTCACGAATGCCGATCTGCATGCCGCGGACCGAGGCCTTCGCTTCGGCGGCATTCTGCGCGATCGCCTGCTGCCCCGCTGCGCTCATGCCGAGCTTCTGGACCTCGGCGCCGCCGCTCATCTGCAGGTAGATCATCAGCGCAACGAGCCCGATGGTCAGCGCCGAGGTGACGGCGAGCTTGGTGCCAATTCGCAGATTTTGAATGAACGACATCGAAATATCCCGGCTAC
Source organism: Bradyrhizobium genosp. SA-4 str. CB756 (assembly GCF_000473125.1). Lineage (NCBI taxonomy): Bacteria > Pseudomonadati > Pseudomonadota > Alphaproteobacteria > Hyphomicrobiales > Nitrobacteraceae > Bradyrhizobium > Bradyrhizobium genosp. SA-4. The sequence goes on from NZ_KI421499.1 coordinate 5,425,894, forward strand.
GCATGACCGCGCGGACGCGCGTGAAAAGTCCGGAAAGGCTAGCCGAGAGGTTCCTCATTAACGTTAAGCGGGGCGCATCGCGGCCTAGGTAGAAATACCGAAAACGCTGCTCAAGCTGCCGGACTTGCGCACTTTTCGCGTGTATCCGGGTCACGCCTCGCGGATTTGCAGGGATCGCGATTCGTTAACGCCCGGCCCTCGTTCGCGGCCGTCAGCCCATCTTCTCGCCGACGAGGCTGACGCGGAAGACCGGCTTCTTGTTCTCGTCGAGCAGCTCCATGCGCCACTCGGCATTCGGCTTCAGGCCACGCGCGATGCCGCCGAGCAGATTGGCGCAGACCTCGGTCATCTCGCTCCAGGCGGCTGCCCTGTCCTCGAACTCGTACGGCTGGTCGGCGGCGCCGGAATAGCGGCCGGTGCTGATGCGGAAGAAATACAACGACATTGTAAAGCCCTTGCGCCCCCCGGCCCTGCGCAAATTGGGGCGCGACTAGCTACCAACGCATGAAAACCGCCGTCCGTATGATTACGGCGCAGCGGCTTCGTGCTCGATGGGCTCTTCGACGAGAAAGTACGCGGGGACGCCGCGGCCGGCTCACTGGGTCGAGCGGCGCAGCTCCAGCGGGGCGTCGTTCCTGGCGGGCTCGGCCTTCACCGGCTCAAGCCGGCCGCTCTCGACACGCGGCGTCTCGACGCGCGCGGCGACCTCTGTGTTGGAGGCGCCGACCGAGCCGGTGCGCTCGGACGAACGCAGCGAGCGCGGACGCGCCGTGGCACGCGCCATCAGCATCTGGTTGCCGCCCTGGTGATGGAAGTCGCAATAGGCGAAGCCCATTCCCGACACCGAGCCGCGGAAGCTGCGCTCGTCGGTTTTTTCCAGGTTGAAACAAGGCTCGAACGGAATGCCCTTGATCGAGGCGCAGACGTTCTGGCCGCGGATCTGGAGTGTGTTGCCGGGCAGTCGAAGATGGCGCACCGGGCCCGAGCCCGAGAACTGCACCGCGCCGGCAGCGCCAAGGTCATCCAGGATGCGGCCCGCGCCGCGGGTGCCGTCGAAACAGGTGAAAGCGAACACCTTGCCAGCGACGAAGCGGCGCGCCTCGTCGGCATTCATGCTTCCAGCAATGGCGGGCGCAAACGTCGCTGCCGCCGTGACAGCCCCCAACACAATACGCGCAAGCATGCTCTACTCCGAACCAACCCCCGCAGCGGGCGATGCCTTATCTCTTTACCCGCTGCTTACCATACTAACCAAGGCAACATTGAAGCAGCTTGGTTGGTAAAGTCTGAACGCCGTTAGACAATTTTTACCACGACGCGACCGCGGACCTGACCGGCGAGGATTTTCGCGCCCCATTCCGGAACTTGGTCGAGCGAAATTTCCTGAGTGATTTCAGATAGTTTCGTCCGATCCAGGTCGGATGCCAGACGCAGCCAGGCAGCCTTCCGCGGCTCAATCGGGCACATCACGGAATCGATGCCGAGAAGGCACACTCCGCGCAAAATGAAGGGTGCGACGGAAGACGGCAGGTCCATACCGGCCGCCAATCCACAGGCCGCGATCGCCCCACCGTATTTTGTCATCGACAGGAGATTCGCGAGCGTGGTCGAGCCCACGCTGTCAACGCCGCCCGCCCAGCGCTCCTTGGCAAGCGGCTTGGCCGCCGCCGACAATTCGTTGCGGTCGATGACCTCAGTGGCGCCGATCTCTTTCAGATAGTCAGCCTCGGAGGCGCGGCCGGTCGACGCGATGACGTGATAGCCGAGCTTCGACAGCACGGCGATTGCGACCGAGCCGACGCCGCCGGCGGCGCCCGTCACCACCACGGGGCCGCTCTTGGGCGAGATGCCGTGCTTCTCCAGCGCCAGCACCGAGAGCATCGCGGTGAAGCCCGCGGTGCCGATCGCCATGGCATCGCGCGCCGAGAGCCCTTGCGGCAACGCGACCAGCCAGTCGCCCTTCACCCGCGCTTTCTCGGCATAGGCGCCGAGATGCGTCTCGCCCATGCCCCAGCCGGTGCAGACCACCTTGTCGCCCGCCTTCCATTGCGGATGCGAGGAGGCTTCGACCGTGCCTGCGAAGTCGATGCCGGCGATCATCGGGAAACGGCGCACCACCGGCGCCTTGCCGGTGAGCGCGAGACCGTCCTTGTAGTTCAGCGTCGACCATTCCACGCGGACGGTGACATCGCCATCCATCAGCTCGGCGTCGTCGAACTGCGTGAGCTGCGCGGTGGTGCCCTTGTCCGCCTTGTCGATCCGGATCGCCTTGAATGTGGCCACGGCTGAACTCCCTGACTTGTTTGACGGGGATGTTTAGCCGATCAGGCAGGCTGCGCAACCGCCCGCTGAACCGGTTTCTCCACGATCGGAAGATTGATCAGCGCCGAGAGCACGCCGAACAGGATCGAGAGCCACCAGATCGGCGTGTAGGAACCGAACTTCTCGAACACGATGCCGCCAAGCCAGACGCCGAGGAAGCCGCCGACCTGATGGCTGACGAAGGCAAAGCCATAGAGCGTCGCGAGCCAGCGCGTGCCGAACATCAGCGCCACCAGCGCAGAGGTCGGCGGCACCGTCGACAGCCAGGTCAGGCCGGAGATGGCGCCGAACGCGATCGCCGAGAACGGCGTGATCGGGAACGAGATGAAGGCGAGCGTCGCAAGCGCGCGGGTGAAATAGATGGTCGAGAGGATGTAGCGCTTGGGCAGCGAGTTCTGGAGATAGCCGACGCTGAGCGATCCCATGATGTTGAACAAGCCGATCGCCGCGATCACCCAGCCGCCGGTTTGAGTCGAGATGCCGCGATCAACCAGGAACGCCGGCAGATGCACGGTGATGAAGGCGAGCTGGAAGCCGCAGGTGAAGAAGCCGAGCACCAGCAGCACATAGGAGCGATGGCCGAACGCTTCAGCGAGCGCCTTGGTAAAGGTCTGCTCATCCGCAGGCGCCGCGTTTGCCGTATTCGTGACCGGCGGCGTCGAGAGCGCCAGCGACAGCGGGACGATCAACAGCATCAGGAAGCCGAACACGGTGAGCGCCTGCTGCCAGCCGAAATTGTCGATCAGCGCGACGCCGATCGGTGCGAACAGGAACTGGCCGAACGAGCCCGCCGCGGTGCCGGCGCCGAGCGCAAGGCCACGCTTCTCCGCCGGCAGCAGTTTTGTGAACGCCGAGAGCACCAGATTGAACGAGCAGCCGGCAAGACCAAAGCCGATCATGACGCCGGCGCCGATGTTGAGCGACAGCGGCGTCGAGGAATAACGCATCAGCAAGAGGCCGCCGGCATAGAGCAGCGCGCCGACGCACATCACCCGGAACAGGCCGAACCGATCGGCGACCGCACCGGCGAAGGGCTGGCCCAATCCCCACAACAGATTCTGCACGGCGATGGCGAGGCCGAACACGTCGCGGCCCCAGGCGAATTCGTGGCTCATCGGCTGCACGAAGAAGCCGAGCGCCGAGCGCGGGCCGAAGCCGAGCATGCCGATGGCGCAGCCGCAGAGAATGATGATCGCCGGCGTGCGCCAGGAGGAACGGGAGGCCGGACCGAGCTCGCCCACTTGTGTCGACATGCACTTCCTCATGTGTCGTTGGCGGATCCGGAATAGGCAGCCGCAACAGAGCGTTTAATGCAAATGCATGAAAGTCCCAAGTCAAAAAAGACTGCATTCTACGAAGGGCTGCCGCGAGAGCATTGCGTTTCGTCGCGGGCTCGCCTGACGCGATAAGGCCGACTTGACGGGAATGTGTGCGGCTGGCCCTAGCGGCCGACTGCAGGGCGTGTTATCTTCGATTTACTCAAATTGAGTATATGTAAGCTCTGGCGAAGCACCCCCGGCCCTCTCGGCCGGATTTCTCAGGCTCCATATATACTCATATAGAGCATAATTGGCATAGACGGGAGGCTTTGATGCCGATCACTGGAATTTACGGCCCCGACGATCTTGCAGGCCCGCCTCAGGGCCGCACCACCATCGCTCCTCGCGCTGCGCCGGCGCGCACGGAAGCTGCGCTGCCGATGCCCTCGCTGGAATGGACCGATGAGGTCGAGCGCGCCACGGCTCCGCTCTATGAGCGCGTGAAGCACGTGATCCCGCCGATCGAGTGGCCGCTGATGGCGCCCACCATCAAGGCCATCCATGAGCTAAAGGCAGCCCGCGGCGCGGTAATCCTCGCGCACAACTACCAGGCGCCGGAGATCTTCCACTGCGTCGCCGACATCGGCGGCGACTCGCTCCAGCTCGCGGTCGAAGCGACCAAGGTGAAAGCCGGCATCATCGTCCAATGCGGCGTGCACTTCATGGCGGAGACGTCGAAGCTGCTCAATCCGGACAAGACGGTGCTGATCCCGGACTCGCGCGCCGGCTGCTCGCTCGCGGCCAGCATCACTGGCGCCGACGTGCGGCTGCTGCGCGAAAAATTCCCCGGCGTACCCGTCGTCGCCTACGTCAACACCTCGGCGGAGGTGAAGGCCGAGGTCGACATCTGCTGCACCTCGTCCAACGCGGTGCAGGTGGTGGAGAGCCTGAACGCACCGACCGTGATCTTCCTGCCCGACCGCTATCTCGCCACCTACGTGGCCTCCAAGACCGACGTGAAGATCATCGCCTGGAAGGGCGCCTGCGAGGTGCATGAGCGCTTTACGGGCGAAGAGCTGCGCGCGTTTCGCGACGCCGATCCGTCGGTGCAAATCATCGCGCATCCCGAATGTCCGCCGGACGTGCTGGCGGAAGCCGACTTCACCGGCTCGACCGCGCACATGATCAACTGGGTGCGCAACAAGCGGCCGCGACGGCTGGTGATGATCACGGAATGCTCGATGGCCGACAATGTCCGCGCCGAGCTGCCCGATGTGGAGATGCTGCGCCCCTGCAATCTCTGCCCGCACATGAAGCGCATCACCCTCGCCAACATCCTGGAGAGCCTGCTGACGCTGCGCGAGGAGGTCACGATCGATCCCGCGCTCGCAGCGCGAGCACGGCGTTCGGTCGAGCGGATGATCAATCTGAAGAATTGAAGGCGAGAAGCAGCAACAACACAGCTGTCGTCCCGGACAAGCGCAGCGAAGCGGAGCGCAGATCCGGGACCCATAACCACAAGGAGTGGTTTGGCGAAGACTCGTGGTGACGAGCTCTCTCCGCAACTACTCCCTGGGTCCCCGCTTTCGCGGGGACGACGGTGGAGTGAAAGGATAGAACCATGACAAACAACATCCACAACCTCACCCGCACCACCGACGACATCATCATCGTCGGCGGCGGCCTTGCCGGATTGTTCTGCGCACTCAAGCTCGCGCCGCGGCCGGTGACATTGATCTCGGCCGCGCCGCTTGGCCAAGGCGCATCCTCCGCATGGGCGCAAGGCGGCATCGCCGCGGCGGTGGCCGAGGGTGATACGCCGGAAGCGCATGCCGCTGACACCATTGCCGTTGGCGGCGGCATCGTCGACGAAGCCGTCGCACTCGGCATCGCGCGTGAGGCGGCACCGCGGATCCACGATCTGCTCGCCTATGGCGTGCCGTTCGATCGCGACCTTGAAGGCCGACTCGCCGTCGGGCGGGAAGCTGCGCATTCCGCGCGGCGCATCGTGCATGTGCGCGGCGACGGCGCGGGCGCGGCGATCATCGCGGCCTTGAGCGAGGCCGTGCGCCGCACACCCTCGATCCGGCTGATCGAAGGTTTTGTCGCCGAGGCGCTGTTGACGGAAGACGGCGCGGTCACCGGACTTCAATTGCGCAAGGCCGGCGATTCGGCGGCGCGACCGGTCCTGCTCGCCTCACGCGCGGTGGTGCTCGCCACCGGCGGCATTGGCCATCTCTATGCCGTCACCACCAATCCGGTTGAAGCGAACGGCTCGGGCGTCGCGATCGCTGCACGCGCCGGCGCGGTCATCGCCGACCCCGAATTCGTGCAGTTCCACCCGACCGCCATCATGGTCGGACGCGATCCTGCGCCGCTCGCGACCGAAGCTCTACGCGGCGAAGGCGCGACGTTGATCAATGGCGATGGCAAGCGCTTCATGCTGGCCCACCATCCGCTCGCCGAGCTCGCGCCGCGCGACATCGTCGCCCGCGGCGTGTTCGCGGAGATCGCCGCCGGGCGCGGCGCCTTCCTCGATGCACGTCAGGCGTTGGGCGCACGCTTCGCCGACAAATTTCCGACCGTGCATGCAAGCTGCATCGCCGCCGGCATCGATCCCGCGACGCAGGCCATCCCGATCGCGCCGGCGGTGCATTACCACATGGGCGGCATCGCGGTCGATGCACGCGGCCGCAGCTCGATCGACGGGCTCTGGGCCGGCGGCGAGGTGTCGTCCACCGGCGCGCATGGCGCCAACCGCCTCGCCTCGAACTCGCTGCTGGAAGCCGTGGTCTATGCCGCGCGCATCGCCGACGACATCGCCGGCCGCGCGATCCCCTCGCCGGCCCGGCTTCCGGATGCGCTGGTGACACAGCGCGTCGGCGCGCCGGATGCAGCCAGCGTGGCGCGGTTGCGGGCGATGATGAGTGCGAATGTCGGCGTGATCCGCGATGGTGACGGTCTTACCGAAGCCGTACGCAGCTTCGCCGCGCTGGAACGCGAGGCGACGAGCATCACCGTCCGCAACATGGCAACGACGGCCCTGCTCGTCGCAGCCTCGGCGTGGACCCGCCGCGAGAGCCGCGGCGCGCATTTCCGCTCCGACCATCCGGCGGATGTTCCCGCGCTGGCGCAGCGGACAATGACCACGCTCGCCGCTGCACGCGAAATCGCGGACAGCCTGAGCGAGCGTCCGCTGCCGCGCACCGTCCAACCCATGATTGCCTGAAGGACACTCGATATGACCCCGACCTCCCTGCTCTATCCCGACGCCTTCCTTTCGCCCCTCGCCATCGACGAGGCCGTGCAGCGCGCACTGGCGGAAGACCTCGGCCGCGCCGGCGACATCACCTCGCTCGCGACAATTCCCGAAGCAACGAAAGCGCAGGCCATTCTGGTCGCGCGCCAGTCCGGCGTGATTGCCGGATTGCCGCTGGCGCTGGCGACGCTACAAAAGCTCTCGTCCGACATCGAGGTGCGCGCCCATGTGCGCGATGCCGCGCGCGTCGCTCGGGGGCAGCACGTGCTGATGATCTCCGGCCCGGCGCGCGCCATTCTCACCGCAGAGCGGACCGCGCTGAATTTTGTCGGCCGGCTGTCGGGCGTCGCGACGCTCACGGCCGACTACGTCGCGCGCACCGAGGGCACGAAGATGCGGATCTGCTGCACGCGCAAGACCACGCCGGGATTGCGGGCGTTGGAAAAATACGCGGTGCGCTGCGGCGGCGGCTTCAATCACCGCTTCGGGCTCGACGATGCGATCCTGATCAAGGACAACCACATCGCGGTCGCGGGCGGCATCCGTCCGGTGTTGGAGCGCGCCCGGTCTTACGCCGGCCATCTCGTCAAGATCGAGATCGAGGTCGATACGCTGGCGCAACTGCACGAGGTGCTCGACACAAGTCTCGCCGACGCCGTGCTGCTCGACAACATGGATCTTGCGACCTTGCGCGAGGCGGTGCGGATGACGGAGGGGCGCCTCAAGCTGGAAGCGTCCGGCGGCGTCACACCGGAGTCGATCGCCGCGATCGCGGCGACCGGCGTCGACTACGCCTCAGCCGGCGCGCTGACGCATTCGGCACCGAATTTCGACTGCGCGCTGGATATCGAGGCGTAGATCGTCATTCCCGGGCTTGTCCCGGGCATCCACGTTCTTCGTTCGCCATGGGCAAGACGTGGATGGCCGGGACAAGCCCGGCCATGACGGTGTGGAAAGACTACCTTCGCTCGCTCGCACTCATCTCGGCGGAGCTCTTGGCTTCCTGCGCGAGCTCGGCCGAGAGCGCGGCGGTCTGCGCCGGCGTGCCCCAGCTCGGTTCCTCGCTGCCGTCGCCCCAGGCGCGCGGGCGGTAGAAGGTGTGCACGCCGGTCTTGTACATCTTCTTCATCTCGGCGACCCAGGACGGGCGCACCCAGTAGGCGTGGTAATGCGTGGACTTGCCAACCTCGGGCAGCCAGATCTGGCCGTCGAGCATCGCCTTCGAGATCTTCTTGGCGCGGTCCCACATCTCGGGCTCGCGGATCACGTCGGGATTGTTGTCGCAGGCGAAGGTGAACTGGCACGCGAAGTGGCGATATTTGTTCTGATAGACCACGCCGCACACGGTGTCCGGATATTTGCCGGAGAATACGCGGTTCATCACGACTTGCGCGACTGCCATCTGGCCACGCACAGCTTCGCCGCGGGATTCGAAGTAGATCGCTTCGGCGAGACATTTTTCCGACTTCGCGCGTGACTTGTCGTCGAGCGCGAGCCGCTCCGCCGGTGATCTGGCGCGCTGGTTGTCGACGTTGACCTCTCCCTTCGGCGCGACGCTCTCGCCGCTTTCGATATCCCTGGCGATCTCTTCGGTCGGCGGCGTCAGCGACGCCGTCACCTTCATGTCGGGATCGGGCATCACGATCAGCGGCTCGGCGCCGGGCTGCCAGCTCTCGATGCTCTCGAGATTGCCGCCGAGCGAGGAGCTGCCGAAGAACAGGTTCGCGGTCTTGACGCTGAAGGGATCGCGCGGCGGTGCCGCCGGTAGCGTCGCCTTCTTCAGTGCCTCCAGCGGCTGCACCGCGAACGATCGGGCAAGGTCGCTGGCCTTTGGCGGATTGGCATATTGCGGCAGCGGCGGCGCGCGCAGCGCTTCGGCGAGTTCGGGATCGAGCGCGGCTGCGGACTCCGGCGACATTGCTTGCGACATCGCTTGCGGCAAGGTGGCGGTCTTCGCGCCGAACACGGAGCTGTTCGAGGTCGCGGGATCTTCCTGCGCGGGTGCGGCGTCCGGTGCTGTCGTCTCGGGCGCCTGCGTGGGCGCGACGGCTGCGAGACGATCGCCCTTCAGCGAGCGATCGACCTTGGGAAAATCGGCGGCCTGGTAGCGCGGCGGCGCCTGCAGCGCCGGATTGCGGCTGATCGCGCCGGTGACGTCACGGCCATCGAGGCTCGCGAGCCGAACCATCGCGCTCTGCGGCGTCGACGTGCCAATGGGGCGGGAAAAGCTGTAGGTGGCGAGCTGGATCGAGGACGCCGCGGAAAATACCTGCTTCTGCCAACGCTCGGCGACGCCGGGCTGGCGCGCCAGCAGAGAGGCAATGTCCTGATAGCCGGTCTCTCTCGGCATCAATGCGAAGATGCAGAGACCGATGCCGAAGGACGCGAACCGCGCGCCCTTCGGATGGTTACGCAACACTGACATCGATACGCTCACGCAACGCTTACGCCCGTTCCGATCGAACTCAGTACATCCGTGCAATTCGATCTTTTTCGTAAGTATCTAATTTAGGTTGCCGGGGCGTTAATCGGCGTTGCGCGCGCGGCACACTCAAGCGAACACAGGTGTTTTCACGGGGCGATTGCGTGCGTGGTAAATGCCGCCTCATCTGAAGCGGTAAACATCTGGTCAACGCGTATGGTGAAGGAACTCTTGCACGCGTCTCATTACGGGACGCGTGTTGAGTTCCCTCCATCGTTTTTTGCGAGCGCACGCTCTCGCCACGCCGTCATTGCGAGGAGCCCTTGCGACGAAGCAATCCAGAAACCCCTCCACGGAGAGATTTTGGATTGCTTCGCTGCGCTCACAATGACGGCGTGGAGAGAGCAGTGTACAAAAATGAAAAGAGGCGGGGTTTGGCCCCGCCTCTTCGCATTCGACATTTCAATTCGTGCTTACGCCTGGCTCGCAATCGCCTTGCCGAGCGCGGCCTGCGCCGCGGCAAGCCGCGCAATCGGCACGCGGTAGGGCGAGCACGAGACGTAGTCGAGGCCGATATTGTGGCAGAAGGCGACGGAGGCGGGATCGCCGCCGTGCTCGCCGCAGATGCCGACCTTGAGCGAGGCGCGGGTCTTGCGGCCGCGTGCGACGCCGATCTTGACGAGCTCGCCGACGCCTTCCTGGTCGAGCGCGATGAAGGGATCGACCGAGAGGATGCCCTTCGCCACGTAGGGACCGAGGAAGCTCGCCGCATCGTCGCGGCTGATGCCGTAGGTGGTCTGCGTGAGGTCGTTGGTGCCGAACGAGAAGAACTCGGCCGACTGCGCGATCTCGGCCGCGAGCAGACAGGCGCGCGGCAGCTCGATCATGGTGCCGACCTGATAGGCGAGCTTGGTGTTGGCGTCGCGCATCACCGACTGCGCGGTGGCATCGATCCGCGCCTTGACCAGATCGAGCTCGGCCTTGGTCGCGATCAGCGGCACCATCACCTCGAGGCCGATGGCCTTGCCGGTGCGCTTCTGCGCCTCGACCGCCGCCTCGAAGATCGCGCGCGCCTGCATCTCGGCGATTTCAGGATACGCGATCGCGATGCGGCAGCCGCGGAAGCCGAGCATCGGATTGAACTCCGACAGCTCACGCGCGCGGTCCGCGAGGCGCCGCGGGTCGGTGTTCATGGCGCGCGCCACTTCCTCGACCTCGGCATGGGTGTGCGGCAGGAACTCGTGCAGCGGCGGGTCGAGCAGACGGATCGTGACGGGCAGGCCCTTCATGATCTCGAACAGCTCGACGAAGTCGGCGCGCTGCATCGGCAGCAGCTTTGCCAGCGCCGCGCGGCGCGCCTGCTCGTCCTCGGCGAGGATCATCTCGCGCACGGTGCGGATGCGGGTTTCCTCGAAGAACATGTGCTCGGTGCGGCAGAGGCCGATGCCTTCGGCACCGAACTTGATCGCGGTGCGCGCATCCTCCGGCGTGTCGGCATTGACGCGCACGCCGATCTTGCGGACCTGGTCGGCCCAGTTCATCAGCGTGCCGAACTCGCCGGACAGCTCCGGCTCGATCATCGGCATGCGGCCAGCCAGCACCTGGCCGAGCGAGCCGTCGATGGTGATGACGTCGCCGGTCTTGAAGGTGCGCGATCCGATGCTCATGGTGCCGCGGCCGTAATCGACGCGGATGGTGCCGCAGCCGGAGACGCAGGGCTTGCCCATGCCGCGCGCGACCACCGCCGCGTGCGAAGTCATGCCGCCGCGCGTGGTCAGGATGCCTTCGGCGGCGTGCATGCCGTGGATGTCTTCCGGGCTGGTCTCGACGCGGACCAGAATCACCTTGCGTCCATCGCCCTGGAGCTTGGCCGCTTCGTCCGAGGAGAACACGATCTCGCCGGAGGCCGCACCGGGCGAAGCCGGCAGGCCGGTCGCGATCACGTCGCGCTTGGCGTTGGGATCGATGGTCGGGTGCAGGAGCTGGTCGAGCGAGGCGGGATCGATCCGCGTCACCGCTTCCTTCTTCGAGATCAGGCCCTCATTGGCGAGCTCGACAGCGATGCGCAGCGCCGCCTTCGCGGTGCGCTTGCCGCCGCGGGTCTGGAGCATCCACAGCTTGCCCTGCTCGACCGTGAACTCCATGTCCTGCATGTCACGGTAGTGCTTCTCGAGCAGCGTGTAGATCCGCGTCAGCTCCTTGAAGGCCTCCGGCATTGCTGCTTCCATCGACGCCTTGTCGGAGCCCGATTCCTTCCGCGCTTCCTCGGTGATGTCCTGCGGCGTGCGGATGCCCGCCACCACGTCCTCGCCTTGCGCGTTGATCAGGAACTCGCCGTAGAGCTTGCTCTCGCCGGTCGAGGGGTTGCGGGTGAAGGCAACGCCGGTCGCCGAGGTCTCGCCCATGTTGCCGAACACCATGGCCTGCACGTTGACCGCGGTGCCCCAGGATTCCGGAATGTCGTGCAGTTTGCGGTAGGTCACCGCGCGCGCGTTCATCCAGGATGAGAACACCGCACCGATCGCGCCCCAGAGCTGATCGTGCGGATCCTGCGGAAACTCCTTGCCGGTCTCGCGGGCGACGGCGTCCTTGTACTTGCCGACCAGCTCGACCCAGTCCTCGGCCGACAGGTCGGTGTCGAGCGAATAGCCCTGGCTGTCCTTGAAGGTGTCGAGGATTTCCTCGAAGTGATGATGCTCGAAGCCGAGCACCACGTCGGAATACATGGTGATGAAACGGCGATAGCTGTCATAGGCGAAGCGGCGGTCGCCCGAGAGCTCGGCCAGCGCTTCGACAGTCTCGTCGTTGAGGCCGAGATTGAGCACGGTGTCCATCATGCCCGGCATCGAAGCGCGCGCGCCGGAGCGCACGGAGACGAGCAGCGGGTTCTTGGTGTCGCCGAACACCTTGCCGGTCAACTTGCCGACATAGTCCAGCGCCTTCTCGACCTGCGGCTTCAGCTCCTTCGGATACGACTTGCCGTGCTCGTAGAAATAGGTGCAGACCGAGGTCGGGATGGTGAAGCCGGGAGGCACCGGCAGGCCGAGATTGGCCATCTCGGCAAGGTTGGCACCCTTGCCGCCGAGCAGGTCGCGCATTTCCGAGCGGCCCTCGGCCTTGCCGTCACCAAATGTGAACACCCATTTGCCGGCCTTGGGCGCCGCTGGCGCGGCCTTGGCCGGGGCAGCCTTCTTCGGCGCAACCGGCTTGGTCACAGCCTTTGCAGCTTTCGCGGCGGGCTTTGCAGCCGGCTTGGCTGCTGGCTTGGTGGCCGCTTTTGCAGTCGCTTTGGCAACCGGCTTCGGGGCGCTCTTGGCCAGCGCCTTACGGGCCGGCGGCGCGGCTTTCGCGGCGGCGGAAGACTTTGATTTCGCTGAAGATTTATTAGGCTTCGAGGCGGCTTTGGCCATAGCTTGCACACAACCTGCGAGAGGGACGGGAAATCGCGGGCCTTACACCATTTTGGGCGGGCCCGCGCAAGTCGGACTGTTCCGGAAAGTGAACCCCTAGAGGTGAAGCCACTTCAGGAGCCCAAGCCCGATCGCGCCATTGATGATGAGAAAGATCGCGACGATCAGGTTGAGCAGCCGCGGCATGATCAGGATGAGCACGCCCGCAATCAACGACAGGATCGGCGAAATGTGGGCGACGGTGATGTGCATGAACTATCTTTCCATGAGGTGAGGCGAATCGCGGGCGGATCATAGCGGCCCTGGTTCCGCGAGTAGAGACGCGCAAGCGGCGGGCCGGTTCCCGCCACTCACGAAAACTGCCCGAAATTGCCGCCGATGCGGCAGGGCTTTTCCCGGAACATTGCCAAGAGGCATGCATTGGCAACCGGTCGCGCCACTGGCGCGTCCCGAAGAATCACGACGAAGGAGTTTTCCATGCGGAACAGGATTCTTGCTCTTGCAGCGCTTGCGGCCGCGATCGGCTCGCCCTTGGCGGCGCAGGCGCAAAGCGGGGTCACAGTCGGACGCGCGCCTGTCGTCGTCGACTCTGGCCCGACCATCGCCGTCGAACAGCGGCCGGCCTTCCGCGACTATGTCGTTGAACAACGTGTGCCGGCCTTCCGTATTCCGGATCGCGTGGTGGTCGGAGCCACCTTACCGGAGACCGGCATCACCTATTATGACGTGCCGCAACGTTTCGGCGCCACCACCTATCGCTACACCGTCGTGAACGGCGAGACCGTGCTGGTTGAGCCGCGCTCGCGTCGCATCGTCGAGGTGATGGACTAGTTCAGCTCGACATGAACTCGACTCGATGTCCGGCGCGTCACTTCAATCGGGCTGGCGCGAAGCAGTGTAAATCGGACATCAGGCCCTGCCCGGTCCTCCCCCCGCCGGGCGGGGCTTTTTTGCGCCCGTCATTCCGGACGCGCGGAGCGCGAGCCCGGAATCCATCGAGCCGCGCGTGACGTAGAGAAATGGATTCCGGGCTCGCGCCAAATGGCGCGCCCCGGAATGACAGTGGTGTTTGCCGCGCGACCGCGCCTCAATCCTGGATCTTCGAGAAATCCGCCACCGCACGCGTGGCGCTGCGGATCTCGTTGAGCAGCTTCAGCCGGTTCTCGCGCACCTTCGCATCGTCGTCGTTGACGCGCACCTTGTCGAAGAATGCGTCGACCGGCGGACGCAGCTTTGCCATCGCGCTCATCGCGGCGGCGAAGTCCTCCTTGGCGACGGCGGCGCTTGCTTCCGCCTTCACCTCGCCGATCGCCTTCGCCAGCGCCTTCTCCTCGGCGAGGCTGTAGAGCGCAGCATCGGGCGCGCCGTCGAAGCTGCGCTTGTCCTTCTTCTCCTCGATCGAGAGGATGTTGCTGGCGCGCTTGGTGCCGGCGAGCAGGTTCTTGCCGTCGTCGCTGTCGAGGAATTTTCCGAGCGCCTCGACGCGGCGGACGATCATCAGGAGATCATCCTGGCCGCCGAGCGCGAACACGGCATCGACGAGATCGTGACGCGCGCCCTGCTCGCGGAGCTGGACTTTGAGGCGGTCGGCGAAGAAGGCGAGCAGGTCGCTCGGGAGCTTCTGCGCATCCGCGGGCTGCACCGACAAGCCGGCGAGCGCGGACGCCGCCACCTGCATCAGCGACAAACGCAGCGCATTCTCGGCGATCAGCCGGATCACGCCCAGCGCTGCGCGACGCAGTGCATACGGATCCTTCGATCCCGTCGGCTTCTCGTCGATGGCCCAGAAGCCGACGAGCGTATCGATCTTGTCGGCGAGCGCCACCGCAACGCTAACCGGATCGGTCGGCACGCGATCGGCGGGGCCTTGCGGCTTGTAGTGTTCCTCGCAGGCAGCAGCGACGGAGGCGTCCTCGCCTTGCGCCAGCGCATAGTACTTGCCCATCAGGCCCTGCACCTCGGGGAATTCGCCGACGACCTCGGTCAGCAAGTCCGCCTTGGCGAGATGCGCACCACGCGTCGCCTTGGCGACATCGGCGCCGACCAGCGGCGCGATCTCGGCGGCAAGACGCGCGATGCGCTTGATGCGCGCGCCCTGCGTTCCAAGCTTCTCGTGGAACACGATCTGCTCGAACTTCGGCAGACGATCCTCGAGCTTCGTCTTCAGATCCGTCTCGTAGAAGAACTTCGCATCCGACAGGCGCGGACGGATCACGCGCTCGTTGCCTGATACGATGACCTTGCCGCCGTCGGTCGCCTCGATATTGGCGGTGAGGACGAACTTGTTGGTCAGCTTGCCCGTCTTCGGGTCCTTGACGACGAAGCACTTCTGGTTGTTGCGGATGGTGGCACGGATCACCTCGTCGGGGATCGCGAGATATTCCTGCTCGAACGATCCCATCATGACGACGGGCCATTCGACGAGGCCCGAGACCTCGTCGAGCAGCACCTGATCCTCGACCAGCTCAAAGCCTTGCGCGAAGGTCAGCTCCTTGGCGTCTTCGAAGATGATGTCCTTGCGCGCCTGCGGATCGAGGATGACCTTTGCCGCCTTCAGCTTGGCTTCATAGTCCTCGAAGCGGCGCACGGAGATCGCGTCCGGCGCCATGAAGCGATGGCCATAAGTCGTCTGGCCGGCCTCGATGCCGTCGACCTCGAACTTCACGACATCAGGCTCTTCCGTCTCGAGCCCGAACGTCGCGGTGATCGCGTGCAGCGGACGCACCCAACTCAGCGAGCCCGGCTTGGCGGAGCGCGCACCCCAGCGCATCGATTTCGGCCAGGGGAAGGTGCGGATGATGACGGGCAGGATTTCCGCGAGCACGTCGATCGCGTCGCGACCGGGCTTCTCGATCAAGCCGATGTAGAAGTCGCCCTTGGGGTCGCGCTGGATCTTGGCCTCATCCAGCGACTTCAGACCTGTCGCTTTCAGAAAGCCCTGCACGGCCGCATCGGGCGCGCCGACCTTCGGTCCGCGGCGCTCGGTCTTCAGATCGGGCTGGCGCGCGGGGATGCCGTGCACGGTGAGCGCGAGGCGGCGCGGCGTCGCGAAGGCTTTCGCGCCCTCATAGACCAGGCCTTCGGCGACGAGCTTGTCGGTGACCATGCGGCGCAGATCGTCGGCCGCCTTGGCCTGCATCCGCGCGGGGATTTCTTCCGAGAACAGTTCAAGCAAAAGTTCGGGCATCAGGCCGCTCCGCCCGCTTCAGTGTGGATCCAGGCCTCGCCGCAGGCTTTTGCCAATTCGCGCACACGCAAGATGTAGCTCTGCCGCTCCGTCACCGAGATCACGCCGCGCGCGTCCAAGAGATTGAAGACGTGACTGGCTTTGATGCACTGGTCATAGGCCGGCAGCGCCATCAGGTGCTGCTTCTTGTTGCCGCCTTCGCGCCAGCCGGCGTCGAGATACTTTCGGCAGGCCGCTTCCGCCATCTTGAACTGCTCGAACAGCATCGCGGTGTCGGCGTATTCAAAATTGTGCCGCGAATATTCCTGCTCGGCTTGCAGGAACACGTCGCCATAGGTGACCTTGGCGTCGCCCTCGCGGCCGTTGAAGTTGAGGTCATAGACGCGGTCGACGCCCTGCACATACATCGCAAGACGCTCGAGCCCATAGGTGAGCTCGCCCGCGACGGGGGCGCATTCGAAGCCGGCAACCTGCTGGAAGTAAGTGAACTGGCTGACTTCCATGCCGTCGCACCAGCACTCCCAGCCGAGACCCCAGGCGCCCAGCGTCGGGCTCTCCCAGTCGTCCTCGACGAAGCGGATGTCGTGCACGGCGGAATCGATGCCGATCGCGGCAAGCGACTTCAGGTACAGCTCCTGAAGGTTCGGCGGCGACGGCTTCATGATCACCTGGAACTGGTAGTAGTGCTGCATCCGGTTCGGATTCTCGCCGTAGCGGCCGTCCTTGGGCCGGCGCGAAGGCTGCACATAGGCCGCATTCCAGGGCTTTGGCCCGAGCGCGCGGAGCGTCGTCGCCGGATGGAAGGTGCCTGCGCCCATCTCCATGTCGTAGGGCTGCAGGATCACGCAGCCCTGCTCGGCCCAGAACCGCTGGAGCGCGAGGATGAAGCCCTGGAACGAACGTTCCGGGCGCATATGGGCGGGCAATGAGGCGTCCATCGTCAGATCAGGCTCTCGCGGGGGGTTTTGAATCGCGCGGGACCGTATCGACGGCGGGAGTGGGAATCAAGGCAAAGGGGGCGGATTCGGGCCAAACAGCCCATCGTCCCGGGAGGTGCCGTAGGGTGGGCAAAGGCGCGCTTGCGCCGTGCCCACCATCTTCGCTGAAATCGATACTGCTCGTGGGCACGCTTCGCTTTGCCCACCCTACGGCAGCGGTGTGTGGAGCGGTTAACCCGGCCTATAAGCTCCGGTCACGGGGTCACGTTTCAGCGTCTGGATGTCCCCCATGTGGGCGGCTTCGGCGACACGCGACAGGCGCATCTCCTCCAGCTCCTGGTTGATCCGGACGGCGGTCTTGTAGGCCCAGCGGACCACGGCAAGCCCGCCCAGGACGCCCGCGAAAGCGACGAACGGCGGCATCTGTCGATCCTTGTTCACTGCTCAGCCCCCACAAGCATTCTCGCGCAGACCGAGCCGCGCTGCAATTGGCTCGGGGCGGACCAAATGGCGCGGGACAGCTCGGCCTAGAACCCGAATTTCGCCCAAATCGCCCGCGTCTCGACCGCCGAGATCAGCTCGTCCGGCAGCCCGGCCATTGATTCCATGGCCAAAAGCTGCCCCGCGCCGGGCGCTTTCCGCCCAAAAAGGCCGGACAAAAGTCCTGTCGGCTGGGCAATCACAGGGGTGAGAACCTTCTCGCCATAGCGGGCACGAAGAGTTGAGCGGAGATCGCCGATGCCGTCGGCGAGCCCGAGCGCGATCGCGCTCTCGCCGGCCCAGTACTCTCCGGTGAAGAGCGTGTCGTCATTGCCGTTCAGCCGTGCTCCGCGGCTGTCCTTCACCAGCGAAATGAAGATCTGGTGGATCTCGCGCTGGATCGCCTTCAGCTTCGCCACGTCATCCGGGTTTTCCGGGAGGAACGGATCGAGCATCGCCTTGTGCGCACCGGCGGTGTAGAGCCGCCGCTCGATGCCGAGCCGCCTGATCGCGTCCTGGAAACCGAAGCTGCCGCCGACCACGCCGATCGAGCCGAGGATGGAGGACGGATCGCAGATGATCTCGTCGCCGGCGCAGGCGATCATGTAGCCGCCGGAGGCCGCGACGTCCTCGACGAACACCAGCACGGGCAGCTTCTTCTCCGCCGCAAGCTGCTTGATGCGCAGATAGATCTGGCGCGACTGCACCGGCGAGCCGCCGGGCGAATTGATCACCAGCGCTACCGCCTTGGCATTCCGATAGGAAAACGCCCGCTCCAGGATTCGCGCGACCCCGGCGAGCGTCATGCCCGGCCGCAGCGGTGTCACCGCCCCGATCACGCCCGAGAGCCGCACCACCGGCACCACCGCCGTGCCGGGACGGAAGCGCGCCGGCAGATATTGCATGAGCTTGTCGGCTAGGCCGGAACTGTCTCGATCGTTCAATTGTTCGGCCATGCCGTTACCTCTGATTAACCATTTCTTATCACGCGAGTGTCATTGGAAGTGCCTGGAACGTGTTTTGCAGATTTTCCGTTGGGAGGCTGCAATGGGGCAGCGGAGAACACCATGAAAATCTATCTGCTGATGCTGCTGATCGGTGCGCTGTTCATGGCGATCCGCCTGACGTCCCCGCAGGAACAGCAATCGGAATCGCTTCCCCAGTAAGCCGTCACGGCTCCGCCAGCGGCAATGCGGCCCTCCCTTCCAGAATATCGCTCACCTCTTTTTTAGGCACGCGTGACTCATCGTTGAGCACGAGGCCCGATAGCAGGCGTGTCGGGGCCCGACCGCCCTTGACCGCGCGGACCAGCACGCGGATCGCGGGCCGTCCCGCCTCGCCATGAACCGGCAGGATCGCGAGGCTCCCGAAGCCGCGTGACAGCGCTGCCAGGACATCGCCGATTCCATCTGCACGCCAGATCAAGGTGAGCGCGCCATTCGATCGGAGGATGCGCCGTGCTGCATGCACCCAGGCATGCAGCGTCTCGTCGGTCGCGACATGCGCGGTCTGGCGCGCCTGATCGGGCGAGCCACGGTGGCGCGCAGGATCGTTGAAAGGCGGGTTCATCAGCACGGCATCGACACTGTCGGGCGGCAGGTCATTTGCCGCAAACGCCTGCGCATCCGCGGTGACGTCGAGCACGATCGCCTCGGCGGCGATCGCGTTCGCCGCCGCATTGGCGCGCGCCAACTCCGCCAGTTCCGGATTGATCTCGACCAGGCAGAGCCTGATCCCAGCGACGCGACGCGCCAGCGCCAGCCCGGCCGTGCCGATGCCGGCGCCGAGATCGACCACGCGGTCGCCTGCGTGGGCCTCGGTCGCCGCCGCCAGCAATATGGCGTCGTGCCCGGCGCGATGGCCGCTCCGCTTTTGCTTCAGCTGCAACTGCCCGCCGAGAAAGGCGTCCTCGGTGATATCTGTGACGACGTCAATCATCGCCGCGCAGTTCGTGGCTGAGGCCCGCCTCGGTCAGGAGCTGGCGGGCCTCCTGGGCGTCGTCCTCATGGACCAGGATCCGCCGCGGCAGAATGCCGAGCGAGCCCTCGATGATGCTCATGTTCTGGTCCAGCACCAGATGATGGATATTGGCGCCGTCGAGCAGCGCGCCGATCGCCGACACCAGCACCATGTCGTTGGTCCGAACCAGTTCACGCAAAACGCAGGTCTCCTGCCTGAAAGGGGCTAAAAGGGGCAAATGTCAATGGTTCCGCGGGCCTTGCCGCATCCGCTGCCAGTTTCTATTGTCTTTCCATCAGAATAGCCCCTCCGGGGCAAATATTGGAGACCGGCGTGGCCGTCATCGTACCTTTCGAAACTCCCGGCGCGTCGATCGAAGAGCTGGTGGCCCTTGTCGCTGGTGACATGGAACGCGTCAACGCCACGATCCTGTCGCGGACCGGCTCAGACGTAACCATGATCCCGGAGGTCGCCAACCACCTGATCTCCTCCGGCGGCAAGCGGCTGCGGCCGATGCTGACGCTCGCCATGGCCAACCTCGCCGGCTACACCGGCGACGGCCACATCAAGCTCGCCGCGTCCGTCGAGTTCATGCACACCGCCACGCTGCTGCACGACGACGTCGTCGACGAGAGCGAGATGCGCCGCGGCAAGCTGTCGGCGCGCATGCTCTGGGGCAACGAGGCCAGCGTGCTGGTCGGCGACTTCCTGCTCGGACAGGCGTTCCGCATGATGGTCGAGGTCGGCTCGCTGCGCGCGCTCGACATCCTGTCCGCGGCCGCCGCCACCATCGCCGAGGGCGAGGTGATGCAGCTTGCCGCCGCCAAGAACACCGCGACCACCGAGGACGAATATCTCGCCGTGATCCGCGGCAAGACCGCCGAGCTGTTTGCTGCGGCCTGCGAGGTCGGCCCTGTGATCGCCAACCGCCCCAAGGCCGAGCAGACCGCCTGCCGCTCGGTCGGTATGAATCTCGGCATCGCCTTCCAGCTCGTCGACGACGTGCTCGACTATGGCGGCAAGAGCGCAAAGCTCGGCAAGAATACCGGCGACGATTTCCGCGAGGGCAAGATCACCCTGCCCGTCGTGCTCGCGTTCCGCCGCGGCAATGACAACGAGCGCGCCTTCTGGATCCGCGCGCTCGAACGCGGCGAAATCGGCGATAGCGATCTCGACCACGCCATCGGCCTGATGAACAAGCACCGCGCGCTCGAGGACACGCTGAGCCGCGCCCAACACTACGGCGCCATGGCGGTGGATGCGCTGGCGCTGTTCCCGCCCTCGCCGATGAAGAGCGCGCTGGAGCAGGTGGTGGCGTTCTGCCTGGCGCGGTCGCACTGAGCGACTGCCTTTCTTTCCTCTCGCAATTTGCTCCGTCATCCTGAGCCGCGAGTGGCGCGATGCATAGCATCGCGCCAGGAGCCTCGAAGGATGCACGGCCGAGCTACATCCGGGCCGTTGCCCTTCGAGGCTCGCTGCGCTCGCACCTCAGGGTGACGGCGATAGATTTGTGCGTGATGCATCAACGCCGTCATTGCAATGACGGAGTTCGAGGCAACAGCACACCCACTCTCGTGTCCCGGACGCGCTGCGGCGTGAAACGCCGCTGCGCTGAGCCGGGACCCACGTACCGAGCGATCAGCAACATAGGCCCCGGCTCTGCAGCACACCGCTGAAGAAGCGCTGCGCTGCGTCCGGGGCACGAGAGCGGTTATCCAGCAACCACTCACATCTCACCAATAGGCCCGCGGCCACACTCATCGCTCTCCCATCCCACCTCACCGGCGAACTACCTCCAAATTCTCACCGCTCCCTCCACCCGCAGGACGATTGCCTTCCCAGTCGCTTGCATTTTGCAAGTCACTCCCCTACCTTCCGTCCCATGCAGCCCAAATCCCCTTCCATCCTGGAATGCCCGGTCGGCCGCGCCGTGGAGACGGTTGGCGAGTGGTGGAGCATCCTGATCCTGCGGGATGCGTTTCAGGGCGCGACCAAGTTCGACGAATTCCAGCAAAGCCTCGGGATCGCGCCGAACATCCTGTCGCGCCGGCTTGCGCATCTCACCGCGAGCGGCATGTTCGTCCGCCGCCGCTATCAGGAGCGGCCGCCGCGCTATGAATATGTGCTGACCGACAAGGCGCGGGATTTCTTCCCGGTGGTCGCCGCGCTGCTCGCCTGGGGCAACAAGCATCTCGCCCCAAAAGGCGAATCCATCCTGCTGGCGAGCCGCGACGGCATCCGTCCACTCGAGCCGGTCGTGGTCGATGCGAGCGACATGCGTCCGATCACGCTCGCCAATACGGTCGCCATTCCCGGCCCCCGCGCCAGCCGCGGCATGCGCGCGCGGCTCGCTTCGCTCAAAGCCATGAACCCGGCCGTCGCGCCGGCTGGAGACTGACATGCGTCGTATCGTCGTGACAGGCATGGGCGCGGTGTCGCCGCTCGGCTGCGGTGTCGAATTGTCGTGGCGCCGGCTGCTTGCCGGCCAGAGCGGGCTGCGCCCGCTGCCCGAATGGGCGCAATCATTGCCCGCACGGATCGCCGGCCTCGTGCCCGACAAGGCCGACGATCCCGAGGGCGGATTCGACCCGGGAGAGGCCGCCGCGCCAAAAGACCAGCGCAAGATGGACCGCTTCATCCTGTTCGCGCTGCTCGCCACCGCAGAAGCGGTCGCGCAAGCCAAATGGACGCCGCAGGACGCATCTGCGCTGGAGCGCACTGCGACGATCATCGCCTCCGGCGTCGGCGGCTTCCCGGCGATGGCGGAAGCCGTGCGCATCACCGAGCAGCGCGGTGCGCGCCGCCTCTCGCCGTTCACGATTCCCTCGTTCCTCGCCAATCTCGCCGCCGGCCACGTCTCGATCAAATACGGCTACAAGGGCGCGCTCGGCACGCCTGTTACGGCGTGCGCCGCCGGCGTGCAGGCGATCGGCGATGCCGCGCGCATGATCCGCGCGGGCGAAGCCGATGTCGCGATCTGCGGCGGCGCGGAGGCCTGCATCGACATCGTCAGCCTCGGCGGCTTTGCCGCGGCCCGCGCGCTGTCGAGCGCATTCAACGACGAGCCCGCACGCGCCTCGCGCCCGTTCGATCGCGACCGCGACGGTTTTGTCATGGGCGAAGGCGCCGGCATTTTGGTGATCGAGGATCTCGAGCATGCGCTGGCGCGTGGCGCGACGCCGATCGCCGAGATCACCGGCTACGGCACGACCGCGGATGCCTACCACATGACGTCGGGTCCGCCCGACGGCGACGGCGCCCGCCGCGCCATGGAGCTCGCGCTGCGGCAGGCGCGGCTCGAGCCCGGCGATTTGCAGCACCTCAACGCGCATGCGACCTCGACACCGGCCGGCGACGAAAGCGAGCTCGGCGCCATCGGCGCGCTGTTCGGCCGCAATCGAAACATCGTCGTGAGCGCGACCAAATCCGCTACCGGCCATCTGCTCGGCGCTGCCGGCGGCCTGGAAGCGATCTTCACCATCCTCGCCTTGCGCGACCAGATTGCGCCGCCCACGCTCAATCTCGAAAACCCCGACGCGAGCGCCGACGGCATCGACATCGTCTCGGGCAGCGCGCGGCCCATGCCGATGCAGAACGCCATCTCCAACGGATTCGGCTTCGGCGGGGTGAACGCCAGCGCGATCTTCCGCCGCATGGGCTGAACGACGGGCCTTGCAATCGTGGCGGCCTGCGCTACGAAAACAGGATGACCGAAACAAATTTCTGGCTGTTCCTGGCCGCAGCATTTCTCATTGCGGCAATTCCCGGCCCCGGCATTTTCTACGTCGCGGCACGAACCCTATCGGAAGGACGTGCGAGCGGCTTTGCCTCGACCGCGGGCACGGCGCTGGGCGGGATGGTCCATGTCGTGGCCGGCAGTCTCGGCATCTCCGCGATCATCCTAACGAGTGCGGAACTGTTCACCGCGGTGAAATTCGTCGGCGCACTCTATCTGGTCTGGCTCGGCATCAAGACGTTCCGTAGTGCCGGCCGCGCGCTGTCGCTGGAGCGCGAAGCTGTCGGCGACAAGCGCGCCTTCCGTGACGGCGTGCTGGTCGAGGCGCTGAACCCGAAGACCGCGGCGTTCTTCCTCGCCTTCATTCCGCAATTCCTCGATCCCGCGGGATCGAGCCCCACGCTGCAATTCATCATGCTGGGTGCGATCTCGGTGACGCTGAACACGCTCGCCGATGTCGTCGTGGTGCTGATGGCCTCGGCGACGCGCACGCAGCTGATCGGACGGCCGCATCTGATGCGGCGTCTCACCCAGGGCTCCGGCGTCTTCATCGCGGGCCTCGGCCTCTCGCTCGCGCTGGCGCGGCGGCCGGCAAATGGCTAGCGCGCCGCAAGACCGTTTCTATGAATCGCACGGCCTGCGGCTGCATTATGCCGATTGGGGCAACGCGGGCGCGCCGCCTCTCATCCTGGTCCATGGCGGCCGCGATCATTGCCGCAGCTGGGATGTCATCGCGCGATCGCTTCAGCCGCATTTTCACGTGATCGCGCCCGATCTGCGTGGCCATGGCGATTCCAACTGGACCCGTGGCGGCAGCTACGCGCTGACGGAGTATGTCTACGACCTCGCTCAGCTCGTTCGAGCGATCGCAGCCTCTCAAGTCACTCTCATCGGCCATTCCATGGGCGGCATGGTGAGCCTGATCTTTTCAGGATCGTTCCCCGAGCTGGCCACCAGGCTCGTCGTGCTCGACGGCGTCACCATGCTGCCGGACTCACCGAAGCCACCCGTGCATGAGCGCATCGGCAAATGGGTCAGCCAGCTCGACAGACTGCACGACCGCACGCCGCGCCGCTATGCCACCCTCGAAGACGCGGCCGCGCAGATGGTGCTGCACAACAAGCGGCTGTCGCGCGAGCTCGCGCTGCATCTTGCCAGCCACGGCGCGCGGCAGAACGAGGACGGCACCTATAGCTGGAAGTTCGATCCCTACCAGCGCGCCAGCGCGCCGCACCGGCTCTGGCCGGACGATCACGTCGCGCTGTGGTCGCGCATCGCCTGCCCGACGCTGCTGCTCAATGCCGGCGAAAGCTTTCTGGCGGGCGCGAGAGCGGCAGGCCTCGAGCGCTATTTCCCCAACGCGCGCATTGAAACGATAGCCGGCGCCGGGCACTGGCTGCAGCACGACAAGCCGCAGGAAGTGCTCGGCGAGATCCGCCGTTTTTTGGGTTTGGCTGAGGACGGCGCGGGTTAGCTCCGCTGCCGTAGGGTGGGCAAAGGCGCGACCGCGCCGTGCCCACCACAACCAGATTACACGAACAAGTTGGTGGGCACGCTTCGCTTTGCCCACCCTACGGCACCGACTTCGGAGAAACGCTTAACTCAACGTCCCCGCATGCACCCACCAGCCGGGATGGTCGCGCCGGATTTTTTCGGCGGCGGCATGGGCCTCGGTCGCCGCGCCATAGACCGCAAAGCATGTCGCACCGGAGCCGGACATGCGGGCGAGCTTGACGCCGGCGGAAGAGCGCAACGCTTCCAGCACATCGCCGATCACGGGCTCGATGCGCATTGCCGGCGCTTCGAGATCGTTGGCGACGGTTTCGAGAACGTCGACCCAATCGGCGATCGAGGCGCCCTCCTCCGGCCAGGCCGGCGCTTCGAGGACCGACGTTGCGCCGACCAGAAGCTCACCGTTGCGCAAGCCCAGCGCCTGGAACACGTCCTTGGTGGCGACCGGCACGCGCGGATTGACCATCACGCAGGGCATGCTCGGCAAGGCGAGCGGCAGCAGCTGCTCGCCGACGCCGGTCATGTCGCAGGCGCGCGAGAACAGGCACACCGGCACGTCGGCGCCGGTCGCGAGCGCGACCTTATGGATGCGCGGATCGTCGAGCGAGAGATTGTTGAGGCGCGCCAACAGTCGCAGCGCCGCCGCGGCATCCGCCGAGCCGCCGCCGATGCCGGCGGCAACCGGCAGCACCTTGTCGAGCGCGAAGGCGCCGAGCTTCAGGTCCGGCACGGCCTCGGCCAGGAGCTTGGCCGCCTTGAACACGAGATTGTCCGATGTCTCGCCGCACGCCGCGGCCAGCGGCCCGGTGGTGGTGAGCTTCAGCTCGCCGCCCGGCTCCAGCGTGAGCCGGTCGGCGCAGTCAGCGAACGCGACCACGCTTTCGAGATCATGATAGCCGTCGGCACGACGGCCGACCACGCGAAGGCTCAGATTGACCTTCGCGCGCCCTTCTTCAACCAACGCCGGCATCGGCGATACGCCCCCAGTTAATTGGATCAGCCGCCCTTGCCGTCGTCCTTCTTCTTCTCCGCCTGCGCGGCCGAAGAGTTGGAATTGTCGTCCACCATCCCATTCGCGATCTTGGCCTCGATCTTCGGAAGGTCATCCGGCTCGGGCTTGAGATCGCGGGCGTGCGACCACTGGAATTTGGCCTCCAGCGTGCGGCCGACGCGCGAATAGGCATCGCCAAGGTGGTCGTTGATGGTGGGATCTTCGGGCTTGAGGTCGATCGCGCGCTCGAGGTTCTTCACCGCTTCCTCGTAATTGCCGATGCGGTAATAGGCCCAGCCGAGGGAGTCGACGATGTAACCGTCGTCCGGACGCTGCTCGACGGCGCGCTTGATCATCTTCATGCCCTCGTCGAGGTTCACGCCCTGGTCGATCCAGGAATAGCCGAGATAGTTGAGGACAT
Source organism: Bradyrhizobium genosp. SA-4 str. CB756 (assembly GCF_000473125.1). NCBI lineage: Bacteria > Pseudomonadati > Pseudomonadota > Alphaproteobacteria > Hyphomicrobiales > Nitrobacteraceae > Bradyrhizobium > Bradyrhizobium genosp. SA-4. The sequence continues at coordinate 5,451,790 of NZ_KI421499.1, forward strand.
GCGGCTGGTCGGGCTGCAGCTCGAGCGCCTTCTTCATGTCGGCTTCGGCCTTGCCCCACTGCTTGGAGCGCTCCTCGCAGATGCCGCGATAATAGTACCAGACGCTGTTGGCCTTGTCGTTGCCGGCCGGCAGCACGTCGATGCCTTGCGAATAGGTCGCGCCGCAATCGCCGAACTTCTTGCGGCCGCGCTCGATATTGCCGAGCGCCATGATGGCTTCGAGATCCTTGGAATCCTCAGTGGTGACGCCCTTGAGGATCTTGATCGCCTCATCGGTACGGTCGGCGGAATCGAGGTCGATCGCGAGCTGGATCTGCGCGTTGCGCTTGAGCGGCGAGGACGCCGGCACGCGCTCATAGACCTTGATCGCCATCTGCGGCCGCTTCACCGACTCATAGAGATCGGCGAGCGAGAGCAGCGCCAGCGGATGGCTGGGCTGCAGGTAGAGCGAGAGCTGGAGATAGACCAGCGCAAGATCCTCGCCGCCGCGGCGGGTCAGCGTGGCGCCGATGCCGTAGAGCGCTTCGGCCGCGCCAGCCTGCGCGGAATCGACCAGCGGCGGCATCTTCTTGCCGGCCTTGGTGTCGCGCAGGCCTTCCACGATCAGCGGATGGCGGGCGAGCTTCTTGTCGAACGCCTGGTAGACGTTGGTCGCCGCAGCCGAATCCTTGTTGCGCGACAGCCAGCGGGCATATGCCTCGGTCACGCGCAGCATGGAATCGTCGAGCTTGTAGGCGCGCTCGAAGCGGGTGCCGGCGTCCTTCTCCTTGCCGGAGAGCTCGAGGATCATGCCGGCATGGAGGTCCTTGAACAGCGGATACCATTCGGGACCGGCCAGCTTGTCGATGGTGGCGACACCGCCCTTGGCATCGCCGGCGCCATAGGCGGCCCAGCCCGACAGCAGCGTGGCGACGAGATCCGTGATCGGACCGCGGATCGACTGGTTGATGTTGCTCTGCGCGGTCGCGTACTTCTTCAGCTTGAGATCATGCACGCCGACGACGAGACGCGCGACACGGTTGGTCTTGTCGATGGTGAGGATGCGCTCGGCGAGCTTGACCGCTTCGTCGATGTCGCCGTCGGCGACCGAGGAGATGAAGGCGCGGTCGAGCAGCTCGTTGTTCTTCGGATCGGTGCGCAGGGCCGAGCGGTAGAACGCAGCCGCCGAAGCCGCATCGCGCTCGACGCTGGCGTGGCGGGCGGCGAGATAGCTGCCTGCGGTGGTGAGCGACTTCAGATCGTTTCGGGTCGGAAACTGCGCCGCCGTGTCGGACGGATGGTCCGGCGTCTGCGCCAGGACCGCGCCGGGGACCGTCGCGATCGCTGTGCCCATGAGGGCGATGGCGGCAACAGTCCAGCGGTTGAAACGATATGAAAACATCAGGGCTCGCCTTGGGTTGGTAGTGCCTGGGTTTGCAGCAGAAGGCCGTCTCGCATGCGAACGCGGCCGGTGGCATTGGGACCCGGAACCGTAGGGCCGACAATGCCGCTTTTGGCGCTTCACCGCAAGGATTCGGGCACGCGATCCCCTCCGCACGCCCCAAATCGGCCGACGACGCCCCAAGACGCTGCCAGTATGGCCTTATCGTGGCCGCGGGCCGTCGTGGCAGCCCGGTTCTCACGCGAACGTGCGTCACAATGCCGGGGGGGGGGGGCCCGTAACTCAGGCCACGTTGCCCCAGTCACATTGGCCTGGCTTGCCGGCCCGGCCTACATCGCCTCGTAGTTCGGGCCGCCGCCGCCCTCGGGGGGAACCCAGGTGATGTTGCCGTTGGGGTCCTTCACGTCGCAGGTTTTGCAGTGGACGCAGTTCTGGGCGTTGATCTGGAAGCGCGGGCCTGAACCCTCCTCGATCCATTCATAGACGCCGGCCGGGCAATAGCGGTTCGAGGGACCGGCGAACACGTCGTGCTCCGAGGTCTTCTGGAGGTTCATGTCCGTGACCTTCAGATGGACCGGCTGGTCCTCCTCGTGATTGGTGTTGGACAGGAACACCGACGACAGCTTGTCGAAGGAGATCTTGCCGTCCGGCTTCGGATAGTTCTTTGGTGCGTGGCTCTTGGCCGGATCGAGCGTGGCGCGATCGGGCTTGGCGTGCGACAGCGTGCCGAACAGCGAGATGCCGAATAGCTGGTTGGTCCACATGTCGAGGGCGCCGAGCGGAACACCGAGAAGGGTGCCGAACTTCGACCACAGCGGCTTGACGTTGCGGATCCGGAACAGGTCCTTGCCGACAGCGGACTCGCGCCAGGCGTTCTCGTAGGCGACGACCTCGTCATTGGCGCGGCCCTCGGCGAGCGCGGCGGCGACATGCTCGGCTGCGAGCATGCCGGTGCCCATCGCGTTGTGGACGCCCTTGATGCGGGGAACGTTGACGAAGCCCGCGGCGCAGCCGACCAGCGCACCGCCCGGGAAGGTCAGGCGCGGCACCGACTGGTAGCCGCCTTCGGTGATGGCGCGCGCACCATAGGCGAGGCGCTTGCCGCCTTCGAACACGTCGCGGATCGAGGGATGGGTCTTGAAGCGCTGGAATTCATCGAACGGCGACAGATACGGATCGTCGTAGTTGAGATGCACGACGAAGCCGACCGCGACGCGGTTGTCGTCGTAGTGGTAGAGGAACGAGCCGCCGCCGGTGGAATTGTTGAGCGGCCAGCCGAACGAGTGCTGGATCAGGCCCTTCTTGTGCTTGGCCGGATCGATCTGCCAGACTTCCTTCAGGCCGATGCCGAACTTCGGCGGTTCGCTCTTGGCGTCCAGTGCGAACTTCGCGATCAGCTGCTTCGACAGCGAGCCGCGCGCGCCTTCGGCAAACAGCGTGTACTTGCCGAGCAGCTCCATGCCGCGCGTGTAGGAATCCTTGTGGGTGCCGTCCCTGGCGATGCCCATGTCGCCGGTCGCGATGCCACGCACCGCGCCCTTGTCGTCATAGAGCACCTCGGTCGCGGCAAAGCCCGGATAGATCTCGACACCGAGCGCTTCCGCCTTCGGCGCGAGCCAACGGCAGACATTGCCGAGCGAGCCGATGTAGCAGTGATGGTTGTCCATCAGCGAGGGCATCGCGAAGCCCGGGAGCTTGATGCGGTTGTCGCCGAACATCCAGTAGAAGTGGTCGTCCTTGACCTGCGTCTTCAGCGGACAGTCGGGATCCTCGCGCCAATCGGGGATCAGCTTGTCGAGCGAGATTGGATCGATCACGGCGCCGGAGAGGATATGCGCGCCGACCTCGGAGCCCTTCTCCACGACGACGATGTTGAGATCGGCGTTGAGCTGCTTCAGCCGGATCGCCGCGGCCAGGCCCGAGGGGCCGGCGCCGACGATGACGACGTCGAATTCCATGGATTCGCGCGGGGGAAGTTCTTCGGTGCTCATCTGATCTCAGCCCTTGAGACGGTTCCTTGTCATTTGCGCTCCCTTGTTTCCGATTTTTCCGGGTAGGACAACCACGGAAATGCGTTCCGCTGGGATGCAAGGCGCCTTAAGATGAACTAATAGTCTGACTTTCCAAATGATCCCCGAGCCCGCACCCACCGTCCGAGAGCTTCTCGCCTTCTATCTGGAGGCAGGGGTCGACTGCGCGCTCGCGGAGGAGCCGATCGACCGCCTGGCGGAATTGGACGCACCGCCTCCGGCCCCGCGCGCGGCACCGCCGGTCGAGGCGCCGCGGTCGGTCGCCGCGCCTGCAGTGATGCGCGGCGAGGCCGCACCAGCGCCGGACATCGCCATCGCGTCCGCACGCGAGGCCGCGCGCACCGCGCCGACGCTCGAGGCGCTGCGTGAGCTGATGCAAAACTTCGAGGGCTGCGCGTTGAAGCACACGGCGACGCGGCTGGTGTTCGCCGACGGCAATCCGCAGGCGCGCATCATGTTCGTCGGCGAGGCTCCGGGCCGCGACGAGGACATCGAGGGGCTGCCGTTCGTCGGGCGCAGCGGCAAGCTGCTCGATCTGATGATCGGCGCTATCGGCCTCAACCGCACCACCGCCTACATCGCCAACGTCATTCCCTGGCGGCCGCCCGGCAACCGCACGCCGACACCGCAGGAGACGCAGATCTGCCTGCCCTTCATCCAGCGCCAGATCGAGCTGGTGAATCCCGATGTGCTGGTGACGCTCGGCAATCCCTCGACGCAGACGCTGCTGTCGACCCGCGAAGGCATCATGCGCACGCGCGGACGATGGTTCGAGTACGAGATCGGCCAGCGCACCATCCGCGCGCTGCCGACGTTCCACCCGGCCTATCTCTTGCGCTCGCCGGCGTACAAGCGCCTAGCCTGGCAGGATCTGCGCGCGATTGCGAAGGTGCTGGCGGGATAGCGGGCTCCCGTAGCTCGTGTAGGGTGGGCAAAGCGAAGCGTGCCCACCATCCTTATCGTTGCGACGGATCGGCTTGACGTGGGCACGGCGCTTTGCGCCTTTGGCCACCCTACGATGTCAGCGTCCGGAGCACGCGCGTCAGCTCCCCTTCGGCCGCACGATCGCCCAGCCGACCCGCAGCAATCCCTGTCGACCATTGACCAGCCATTCGAACGCGCGCGGCACTTCCGGCACGATGCCGGGAAAGCGCGCGAGGATGTCCGGCGGCGGGGTGCCGGCGGTATCGGAGGCGCGCCAGACCACGACGCCGCCGGTCTCGCTGAACTTGGCCAGGCTCATCCACGGCGTCCGCCCGGGCTGGGCGTCGATGAACAGGTGCGGCCGGCCGGAATGCAGCGTGATCAGGCTGGCAAGCTGGGTCTCGCCGGCAACCGCGCGCAGGCGATGGTTGGTGCGGCGGGCGAAACTCTCGTCGAAGAAATCAGAGATCGCTCGCGCCGGCATCGAGGTCGCGATCTCGTTGGTGCCGGTCCAGGGCAGGAACAGCACGGCGAGCACGACGCCGGCGGCCGGCGCGGCGACGGCGGCAGCCCACACCGTCCGCAGCATCCGCGCGCGGCGCATCGCGATGAGGTCGCCGGCCGCGACCACCACGGCAAGCCCGGACATCACCAGCACGACGCCGGCGCCGCCGACGACGGAGTCGAGCCCGAGCAGGCCCGAGATCAGCACCGCGCCGAGTGCCGGCGCCAGCGCAAAGAAGTAAACGAAGTTGCGCCCGAGCGGCTCGACCGGCGGGCGGAAAATGATCGGCGCCTCCTCGCCCTTGGCGACGAAAAGACCGGTGTTGAGGAAGGTCAGCGCCGGGATCGCGGCAGCGCCCAGCACGAGCCCGCCGAGCAGCCAGGCCGCATGGATGGCGCGGGCGTTGAGCTCCGTGACTTGCGGCAAGGCCGGCACCGCAAACGTCTCGGCGCGCATCAGCCAGACCGCATAGGGCAGCGCCAGCACCGCGACGACGATCAGCGCGAACAAGGGATCGAGCGAGCGCAGCGTGCGGCGGCCGCCGGCGGTCGAGACCGCGAAGACGACGATCAGCAGCAGGAGGAAGATCGCGGCGGGCGTGGTGAGCAGCAACAGGCCGGCCTCGATCGACCAGGCGAACCAGGCATTGCCGCGGCGCTGGCCGATGATCTGCCAGGAATGCAGCAGCAGCAGCGCCCAGAGCGGCCGCGCCAGCACCAGCGGGCCGAAATCGAGCGCGGGCGAGGAGAAGGCCAGCACCGTCATGGTCAGCAGCACGGCGAGCACCGCCTGCTGCGAGCCGACCACGACGCGGGAGAGATGATAGAGCGCGACGAAGGTCGCGATCTCGCAGAGCTGGGCCAGCACATAGACGCCGAACACGTGGCCGCCGGCGGCGCGATAGGCGATGTCGGCGAGCCAGATCGGCAGCGGCGGACCCAGATCCGTACCGACCTGATATTCGCGGCCGAATGCCAGCAGCGTCGCGAGACTGCCGGGCGGGCTGCGATAGAACGCCAGCGCCACGAACAGCCACATCGAAGCCTGGAGCAGCACGGCGATCCACACGATCAGCCGCGGCCGGGCGCGAATGAGCTCGATGACCAGGGAGGTAAACCGCATGCAACGTCCGAAAGATGCAGCCAACCCGTCCAGCCGGCCCTATTCGCTCACACCTGTTTTGATAATGGGCGCTGCGCGCTGTGGCAACGACCGTCTGCTCCCTCTCCCGGTTCTTACGGGGAGAGGGTTGGGGTGAGGGGCCTCCCTCCACAATGACGGTGAGAGCTGAACTCGCGGAGACTCCCCCTCACCCGCACGCGGGGAGAGGCGAAAGACGCTGCGGAGAGACGCGCTACAGATTTGCCGACGCGTCGACCTCGACGCCCGCTTCCATCTGCACCTCGACCTCGCTCACCGAGAACAAATCCTGCACCGGCTCGACGGTCCAGGGCATGTGCTTGGCACGCGCCGCCGCGACGGGGGCGAAGAAGCTGCGGTGGTGGACGCTGGGGCCGAGGCGATCGAGGGCATCGAGATGCTCGGGGACCGCATAGCCCTTGTGCTGCTCGAAGCCGTAGCCGGGGCAGTCCTGCGCCAGCGCGCACATCAGGCGGTCACGCGTTACCTTGGCGATGATCGAGGCGGCGGCGATCGACAGCACGATGCCGTCACCGCCGATCACGGCCTCGCAGTCGCAAGCCGTGTCGAGCCGGTCGCGGCCGTCGACGAAGACGTGGCGCGGCTGCTCCGGCAGCGCCACCACGGCACGCTTCAAGGCCCACAGCGAGGCGCGCAAAATGTTGTCGCGGTCGATTCGCGACGGCGAGGCGACGGCGACCGAGACCTGCGCGGTGGCGCAGATCTTGTCGAACAGCTTTTCGCGCTCCTCAGCGGTCAGGCGCTTGGAATCGTCGATGCCGCGCGGGATGCGATCGGGGTCGAGAATCACGGCGGCAGCCACCACGGGGCCGGCCAGCGGCCCGCGGCCGGCCTCGTCGCAGCCGGCGACCGGCCAGACGCCGCGCTTGATCAGCGCGCGCTCGCGGCGGAAGCTCGGCGGCGCGATCGCGATGATGCCCTTCTTGCCCGGCAGGACCGGCGCGGCCTTGACGGCAGCTGCCTTCGCCTTGGCAGGCGCCGCCTTCTTCGCAGCAGCGCTGGCCTTGGGCGCGTCTTTGGCCGGCTTCTTGGCGGACTTGTCCCGAATCATGGCCGGGATCGTGCGCAAGCGATCCAGCCAGCGCAACCGGGAACCCTGCGCAATTCCCGTTATTCAGACCGTCGCTACTCCGCCAGATGCACCCGCCGGTCCTCGCCGACCTCGATGCTGGGCGCGACGACCACTTCCCAGGTATGGCCGTCGGGATCGGCAAAATAGCCGGAATAGCCGCCGTAATCGGTCTCATGCGCCGCCTTCAGCGGAGCAGCACCCTTGCCAAGCGCGAAGGCTAGCACCGCATCGACCTCCTCGCGTGTCCGGCAGTTCCAGGCGAGCGTCGTGCCGCGGAAGGTCGATGGCCTCGGATCGTCAGGCAACTTGGCGTCGGCCGCGAGCAGATCCCAGGGATACAGCGCGAGCACCGGGCCGCCGGTGTCGTAGAACGCGACGGCCTCGCCGGTCGCCTTCAGCCGGCGCGCAAAGCCGAGCGCGTCGTAAAAGGCGATGCTGGCGCGGATGTCGCTGACGCCGAGCGTGATGACAGTAAGCCGCGGTACCGGCGGAGGGAGTTCCTTGCTCATGCGACGCCTCTTCCGTTTCCCAATCAAAACAGGCTGAGCTGCTCGCCGTTCTGCTTCGGCTTGGCAAAGTGATCAGTCGTCAGCTTCGAGCGCCGCTTGTTGAGACCAAGCCTCTCGCAGGCGATCTCGAAGCGGCGGCCGATGGTCCAGGCCATCGGTCCCGTTCCCTTCATCCGCTCGCCCCATTTCGCGTCGTAATCGCGGCCGCCGCGCATGTCGCGGATCAGCGTGAAGACGTGACGATAACGGTCCGGATAGTTGGCCATCAGCCATTCGCGGAAGAGATCGCGCACCTCCAGCGGCAGCCGCAGCAATACGTACGACGCTTCCTTGACGCCGGCATGGGCGGCGGCATCGAGGATGCGCTCGATCTCGGAATCGTTCAGCGCGGGGATCACGGGCGCGACCATCACGGTGGTGGGAATGCCGGCCTCAGAGAGCTGCTTCAGCGCCTCCAGCCGCTTCGGCGGCGTCGAGGCGCGCGGTTCCATGGTGCGCGCCAGCTTCGGATCGAGCGAGGTGACTGATAGCGCGACCTTGGCGAGGTTGCGCCTCGCCATCCGCGCGAGGATGTCGATGTCGCGCACCACCAGCGCCGATTTGGTGACGATGCCGACGGGATGGCCGGTGCGCTCCAGCACCTCGAGAATGCCGCGCATGATTTTGCGTTCGCGCTCGATCGGCTGATAGGGATCGGTGTTGGTGCCGATCGCGATCATCCGCGGCTCGTAGCCGGGCGCGGCAAGCTCCTTCTCGAGCAGCGACGGCGCCTCGGGCTTCACGAACAGTTTTGACTCGAAGTCGAGCCCCGGCGACAGGCCGAGATAGGCATGCGTCGGCCGCGCGAAGCAATAGACGCAGCCATGCTCGCAGCCGCGATAGGGATTGATCGACCGGTCGAAACCGATGTCGGGGGAATCGTTGCGGGTGATCACCTTGCGCGAGGTGTCGACGCCGACGATGGTCTTGAACGGCGGCAGATCTTCCAGGCTCTGCCAGCCATCGTCGAAGGCGACGCGGGCCTCGGCCTCATATCGGCCGCTGGCATTGGATTGGGCGCCCCGCCCTCGCCTGCGCTGGCGGTCGATGGCGACGCCGAGCTCGGGAAAATCAGAGTCCGCACCCGCCGGCTCGGAGGGCGCCGTGACCGGCGGGTGCTTGAGAGCATGAGAGGATGCTGCTGGACTCATGAAGCCAAGATAGCACGGCATAGGAACAAATCAAGAACACAAACGAAAAACTCGAAAACAACCCCATGCACAGTAGCCGCCCAAATTTCGGGCGCGCGGCTTTGACCTCACGCAACACGCTTGCCGGGACGATCCAGTTTGATGCGGCCCAGGGATCGATCACGCTGGAACAATGTTGATGACGATCCCCCGGTGAAGGGTCGGCATGAAAATGACAAATCAACAACAATCGGCCGCCGCAAGCAGCGACCTCGATCTGCTCGATCGCTATTGGCGCGCCGCCAACTATCTCTCCGTCGGGCAAATCTACCTGCTGGACAATCCGCTGCTGCGCGAGCCGCTGCGGCCCGAGCACATCAAGCCGCGTTTGCTTGGCCATTGGGGCACGACGCCCGGGCTGAACTTCATCTACGCCCATCTCAACCGCGTCATCCGCGCGCTTGATCTCAGCATGATCTATATCTGCGGGCCCGGCCATGGCGGCCCGGGCATGGTCGCCAACACCTATCTCGAAGGCAGCTACAGCGAGATCTATCCTGATATCGCGCGCGATGCGGACGGATTGCGAAAACTTTTCAGACAGTTCTCCTTCCCCGGCGGCATCCCGAGCCATGCGGCACCGGAAACGCCGGGCTCGATCCACGAAGGCGGCGAGCTCGGCTACGCGCTGGTGCATGCCTATGGCGCGGCATTCGACAATCCCGATTTGATCGTCGCCTGCGTCGTCGGCGACGGCGAGGCCGAGACCGGCCCGCTCGCGGCCTCCTGGCATTCGAACAAGTTCCTGAACCCCGCCCACGACGGCGCGGTGCTGCCGATCCTGCATCTCAACGGCTACAAGATCGCCAACCCGACCGTGCTCGGGCGGATGCCTGACAGCGAGATCCGCGACCTCTTCCGCGGGCTCGGCCACGAGCCGCTGTTCGTCGAGGGCGACGATCCCAAATTGATGCACCAGGCCATGGCGGACGCACTCGACGTCGCGCTCGCCAGCATCCGCTCGATCCAGCAGCACGCCCGCGACGGACGCAAGGTGGTCGAGCGGCCGCGCTGGCCGATGATCGTGCTGCGCAGCCCGAAGGGCTGGACCGGCCCGAAGGAAGTCGACGGCAAGAAGGTCGAAGGTTTCTGGCGCGCGCATCAGGTGCCGGTTGCGAGCTGCCGCGAGAACCCGGCTCACTTAAAGATTCTCGAAGACTGGATGCGCAGCTATGAGCCGGACAAGCTGTTCGACAAGAGCGGCGCGCTCATCCCCGAGCTTCAGGCGCTGGCCCCCGACGGTACCAGGCGCATGGGCGCCAATCCGCATGCCAATGGCGGGCTGCTCAAGAAGGAGCTGAAGCTGCCGGACTTCCGCAGTTTTGCGGTGGATGTGTCTCAGCCCGGCAGCGTTGTGGCGGAGGCGACACGTGAGCTCGGCAAATTCCTGCGCGACGTCATTCGCCTCAATGCCGACGCGCGTAACTTCCGCATCATGGGACCGGACGAGACGGCGTCAAATCGGCTCGACGCAGTGTTCGAAGCGACCGAGCGGGTCTGGATGGAGCCAACGGAACCTTACGATGTGCATCTCGCGCAAGACGGGCGCGTGATGGAGGTGCTGAGCGAGCATCTCTGCCAGGGCTGGCTCGAGGGTTATCTCCTCACCGGCCGCCACGGCTTCTTCTCCTGCTACGAGGCGTTCATCCATATCGTGGATTCCATGTTCAACCAGCACGCCAAATGGCTGAAGGTGACGCGGCATCTGCCATGGCGGCGCCCGATCGCCTCGCTCAATTATCTCCTGACCTCGCATGTCTGGCGTCAGGACCATAACGGCTTCAGCCATCAGGATCCGGGCTTCGTCGATCTCGTCGCCAACAAGAAGGCCGACATCGTCCGCATCTATTTCCCGCCGGATGCCAACACGCTGCTGTGGATCGCCGATCACTGCCTGCGCACCTATAACCGCATCAACGTCATCGTCGCCGGCAAGCAGCCGGCGCCGCAATGGCTGTCGATGCAGGAGGCCGCGACGCATTGCGATGCCGGCATCGGCATCTGGACCTGGGCCGGCAACGAGGATGCAGACAGCGAGCCCGACGTGGTGATGGCCTGCGCCGGCGACGTGCCGACGCTGGAGACGCTCGCCGCCGTCGACCTGCTGCGCAAGGCGCTGCCGGACCTGAATATCCGCGTCGTCAACGTCGTCGATTTGATGACGCTGCAACCGAGCGAGCAGCACCCGCACGGCCTCTCCGACCGCGACTTCGACAGCCTGTTCACGCGCGACAAGCCCGTGATCTTCGCCTATCACGGCTATCCCTACCTGATCCACCGTCTCACCTATAACCGCACCAACCATGCCGGCATGCATGTGCGCGGCTTTGCCGAGGAAGGCACCACGACGACACCATTCGACATGGTCGTGCTCAACGGGCTCGACCGCTATCACCTCGCGATCGAGGCGATCGAACGCGTGCCGGGCCTATCGACCAAGGCCGCGCAGGTGAAGCAGCAGTTCCGCGACAGACTGATCGAGCATTCGCGTTACGTGCGCGAGCACGGCGAGGACATGCCTGAGGTTCGCGACTGGGTCTGGCCAAACAGCGCCGGCGGCAACACGCCGGCCGAAGCCGGCGATTGACGCCCGCCATGTCGGATGCGGTCCTCGTTCTCAACTCGGGCTCGTCGAGCGTCAAGTTCGGCCTGTTCGATATCTCCGCGGCCGAGCCCACCCTGCTCTGCAAGGGCCTGCTCGACGAGCATGAGGCAAAGCCGCGGCTCGCCGTGAAGAGCCCTGCCGGCGAAGACCTTTTCGAAGCACACAGGCAAGCATCTGGTGCGGACAGCGGCGATCTGTTCGCTGATGTGCTCGGCTTCGTCGATGATCGTTTTGGCGACCATCGCCTGCGCGCCGTGGGTCACCGCATCGTTCACGGCGGGCCGGACTATTCAGGCCCGGTGGAAGTGACGGATGTTGTCTACGCGAAGCTGGAGCAACTGACTCCGCTGGCGCCTCTGCATCAGCCACGATGCCTGGAGCCGATCCGAACCATAGCGGCGATCAAGCCTGACCTCACGCAGATCGCCTGTTTCGACACTGCCTTCCATCACAGCATGGCGCCGCCGGCGAGCCGTTTTGCGATCCCGCGGCGCTTCGAGGCGCGCGGCATCCGCCGCTACGGCTTTCACGGTCTCTCGTTCGAATATGTCGCGGGCCGCATCGCGGAAATCGCGCCAGTGCTTGCGACGAAGCGCACCGTCATCGCGCATCTCGGCAATGGCGCGAGCCTCTGCGCATTGCGCGATGGCCGCAGCGTCGATACCACGATGGGGCTGACGCCGCTCGACGGCCTCGTGATGGGCACGCGAAGCGGCACGATCGATCCCGGCGTGCTGCTCTACCTGCAACAGCACGAGAAGATGTCTGCCGAAGACGTCCAGCACCTGCTCTATCACCAGTCGGGCCTGCTCGGCGTCTCCGGCATCTCCGCCGACATGCGCACGCTGCTCGCAAGCGGCGAGACTGCCGCGCGGGAGGCGGTCGATCTCTTCACGCTTCGTGCAGCGCAGCAGGTCGCAATGATGGCGACCACACTCGGCGGGCTTGCGTGTCTGGTCTTCACCGGCGGCATCGGCGAGCATGCGAGCGAGATCCGCAGCGCGATCGGCGAGCATCTTGCGTGGCTCGGCGTGCGCATCGATGCGGCGGCGAATGACAAGGGACGTGAGCGGATCAATACCGGCGCCTCGACGGTGGATGTCTTCATCATTCCGACTAACGAAGAGCTGACGATCGCACGGCATTGCGTCTCGGTGCTGCAAGCTACGGGGATAGTATCGTAGGGTGGGCAAAGCGGAGCGTACCCACCAATTCAAGGTGGTGGGCACGGCGCAAGCGCGCCTTTGCCCACCCTACGATACTACGATACCGGGACTTGCGGAGACATAGCGCACAACAACTTCCAGGCTCAGCGCTCAGTGAAGACCGGCAAAGATCTGGATGCACCCGATCGCAACCTCGATCAGGATCAGCACGACGACCGCAATCTCGAGTCGCAGCGACCGCTGGGTGTCGATGATGTCGGTCAGCGCATCGGCCGTCTCAGCAACGACCGTAAGCTTGCGCTCGAGCGTGTCGAGACGCTCCTTCAATTCGTACTCATCTTCGAGACGCGCATAGAGCCGGTCGAGCTGCGGTTTTTCCCACAGTGCGTCGGGCTTCTCGGCAACCGCGACGCGGCCGGCGACGCGCTGCTGGACGAGCAGCGCGTTGCCGATGAGCTGCAGGATGCCCCTGCGTCGCCGCGACGTACGGCCTTTCTCGGCGAGCTCCCGCGCAAAAGGCTCGATGACATCGAAGACCGCAGCGACGCGCCGCTCGTCGCGCGCAAGCGACGTGCTTTTGGCGAGTGCGTCCGCGATCAGCAGCAGCCGTTCGTCGGAAAATTTCGAGAGGTTGATCGGGCCGCCCGGCTGGATCGCTTCGGCATTTTCATCCTTGCAGAGCTGGGCCTGCGCGGTCTCCTCCTCATGGGGGCTGAGCTCGCCGATCACGCGGGACTTGAGGCTGTCAAGCAGCACCTTCTCTTCCGACGGCAGCAGACCGATCAGCACCACGACGCCGTAGCGGAAGATCACGACGAGGCCGGCATGGACGCGGAAAGCGGCCGGCGTCGAGGAGACGGGCGCACCAAGCTCGAGGCCAGACGGATTGATGCGTTCGCCGAGCATCACGGCGCGGATCCGCAAGGTCGGCGCGGCGTCCGGCTTCGGCGATGCTGGTGTGGTGCCAACGGGAAGTTGATCGGCGCTCACTCGACTATCTCACTCTCAGTGCCGGCGGTTGCAGGTTTTCCCGTCGCAGGGTCGATGTCAGACCGCCGATGCGGGCTTGCGGACCGGTAGCATCCTCACCTCGATCATATCGGCGGAGACAGCCCCGTTTGAAGCTCACGAAGCCGAAATTCGCCGAAAACGTTGGGCAATATTGCCACCCCGCGCAGGACAGATTTAGCAGCGATGGGCGGGCGTGGTTTACCATCGCATGGCGGAACGCCGCCAAAAAGTTGCACTCGGCGACGCCGCGTGTTTATGACAAAGCCATAACAAGCTACGCTTCTCCCGAATTGCGGACCTCGAAGCCTCAATCATGCTGAGCGTCATCATTCCGACCGAAGGTGTCGAGCAGACGGCGGTCGCAACTCTGGCCGCGCTGGTACCCGGTGCGGCCGCAGGCATCATCCGCGAAGTGCTGCTGGTCGACGGCACCCGCAACGGCGTCATCGAGCGCGTTGCCGACGTCGCAGGCTGCCGTTTCATCGACTTCGAGGGATCTTCCCATGGCGCGGCGCTCGCCGCCGGTGCGCATCAGGCCCGTTCGCCCTGGCTGATGTTCTTGCCCGCCGGCGCCGTGCTGGAAACCGGCTGGATCGAGGAGACCACCCAGTTCATCCAGGCCGTCTCCGCCAGCGGACGGGATCGTGCAGCGGTTTTCCGTTATGCCCGCTCGCCTTACGCAGATACCGGTCTGCGCGACGTGTTCCGCGCCGTAGCGCGTAACTTGGTCGGCCCGCTGGGGGATCAGGGGCTTTTGATCGCGCGTGACCATTACGACCGGGTTGGCGGCTATCCGCCCCAGGCCCGCCGTTCCGAGGCACGGTTGCTCCGCCGCCTCGGCCGCTCGTCCCGGACCATGCTGCGCAGCCGGATCGTCATGGTCGGCTGAGGGCACCTAATACTTGCCAAAGTCAAATAATTATTTGACAGTGGCAATTATTGAGGTGTCCCGATGTCATTCAACGGTACCGACCACCAGATCGCGGCAGTCCGCGCCTTCAACCGCTTCTACACCCGCAAACTCGGCGTGCTCGACCAGCACCTTGGACAGAGCCCGTTCTCGCTCAGCGAGGCCCGCGTGCTGTACGAACTCGCGCATCGCGACGAGCTTTCGGCAAAGGAGATCGGGAACGAGCTTGGTCTCGACCCCGGCTATCTCAGCCGCATCGTGCAGAGCTTTGACGAGAAGGGTCTGATCACGCGAACGCCACTGCCCGCAGATCGCAGGCAATATCAGCTCAACCTCACCGCCAAGGGCCGCCAGACCTTCGCCAAGCTGAACCTCGGCTCGCAAAACGAGGTTGCCGCCATGCTGGCGCAGCTGTCGGCCGGCGATGCAGTGCGGCTCACCCAGGCCATGGCGACCATCGAGGCCGTGCTGGAGCAACGCCGAAGCCAGCCCACTTCTTTCATGCTGCGCAGCCATCGCGTCGGCGACATGGGCTGGGTCGTCTCTCGCCAAGGCGCCGCCTATGCCGCGGACTATGGCTGGGACATCAGCTACGAGGCCCTGGTCGCCGAGATCTGCGCGCAGTTCATCAGGAATTACGATCCCGCGCGCGAGCACTGCTGGATCGCGGAGGTCGGCGGCGAGCCGGTCGGCTCGATCTTCCTGGTCAAGGCCACGGACGAGATCGCCAAGCTGCGCCTGTTGCAGGTGGAGAAGAAGGCGCGCGGACTCGGCGTCGGCCGCGCGCTGGTCGAGCAATGCATCCAGGGCGCGCGCGAGCGCGGCTACAGCAGAATGACGCTGTGGACCCAGAGCATCCTGGTCGCCGCACGCGGCATCTATCAGAGTGCGGGATTCAAACCCGTGAAGGAAGAGAAGCACCACAGTTTTGGTGCCGATCTGGTCGGCGAGACGTGGGAGCGGGATCTCTAGCTGCGCACACAGCGATGCGCATGAATGTGCCCTCTCCCCTTGCGGGAGAGGGCAGCGACGCTGGCGGACACAACCTCACTTGGGTGAGGGGTATTTCCCGCGAGCGTGAACTCGTAGGGTGGGCAAAGGCGCACTTGCGCCGTGCCACCACTGATGCCGCATTGACCGAAGTCGTGGGCACGCTTCGCTTTGCCCACCCTACGAGACTGTGAGCGCGGAGACATACCCCTCATCCGGCGCTTCGCACCACCTTCCCCCACAAGGGGGAAGGGAAGAAAGAACAGACTACACCGTCGCGCCCTGCGCCTTTGGCCTGCGCAGATGCTCATCCAGCCGCGGCATGATCTCGACGAAATTGCAGGGGCGCGTGCGGTAGTCGAGCTGGCTTGCGAGGATGCCGTCCCAGCCGTCGCGGCAGGCGCCGGGCGAGCCCGGCAGGCAGAAGATATAGGTCGCGCCCGCAACGCCGGCGGTGGCGCGGCTCTGGATCGTCGACGTGCCGATCTTGGCGTGGCTCAACATGTGGAAGGCGATCGAGAAACCGTCCATGCGCTTCTCGAACAGCGGCTCGATCGCCTCCGGCGTGACGTCGCGCCCGGTAAAGCCGGTGCCGCCGGTGGTGATGACGACGTCGATGCCGGCGTCCGCGATCCAGCGGCGGATGACGGCGCGGATCGCCTCGACGTCGTCGGTGACGATCTCGCGCGCGGCGAGATGATGGCCGGCTAAGGTCAGGCGATCGGCGAGCGTCTGGCCCGACTTGTCGTCGGCGAGCGCGCGCGTGTCGGAGACGGTGAGCACCGCGATGTTGAGCGGGATGAACTGTTTTGTTTCGTCGATCGAGGCCATTTGCCCTATCCTCTCGTGTCCCGGACGCGATGCAGCGCGTTAGCGGTGCGCTGCAGAGCCGGGACCCATTCTAAGGGACGTGAGGACCGGCAATATGGGCCCCGGCTCAGCAGCGCAGCATTACATGCTGCGCCGCGTCCGGGGCACGAGACCGTCGCTACTGCCCGCCGCCGAACGTGTTGCAGGCCTGGACCGTGCCTTGCTGATAGCCGGTCATGAACCATTGCTTGCGCTGCGCGGCCGAGCCGTGGGTGAAGGAATCAGGCACGACGCGGCCCGTCGCCTGGCGCTGCAGCGTGTCGTCGCCGATCGCGCTCGCCGTGGTCAGCGCGGCGTCGATGTCGCCGGGCTCGAGGAAGTTCGGACGCTTCTTGGCCTCGCGGTTGACCCAGACGCCGGAGAGACAATCCGCCTGCAGCTCCACCTTGACCTGGAGCGCGTTGGCCTCGGCCTTGCTGCCGGCCTGCTGCTGCAGCCGCGTCACGCGCGGGATGATGCCGAGCAGGTTCTGGATGTGGTGGCCGGCTTCATGCGCGATGATGTAGGCGGTGGTGAAGTTGCACGCCGACTTGCCGGAGCAGCCGCGGAAGCGCGTCTCGACCTCGCGGAAGAAGCTGGTGTCGAGGAAGATGGTGCGGTCCGGCGGGCAGTAGAACGGCCCCATCGCCGACTGCGCCATGCCGCAGCGGCCGCCATTGGTGGCGTTGCGGAACAGCACGACCTTCGGACCGGTATAGGACTGACCGCTGGCCTGGAAGATCTCGCTCCAGCGATCGTCGATCTCGCCGAGGATGCCTGATATCATGCTGCCGACCTCGTCGGTCGGCGCGCCGCGCTTGGCCGAGGTCGACTGCCGATCGGTCTGGTAGCTCGGCGCCTGGCCGCCGCCGCCGAGGATCTCGGCGCCGCCGATCAGGATGCGCGGATCGATGCCGAAGGCATAGCCGATCAGGCCGAGCACGATGATGGTACCGATGCCGAGCCCGCCGCCGCCCATCGGCAGGCCGAACCCGCCGCCTCCACCGCCGCCAAAGCCACCACCTTCGTCGCGACGATCCTCGACGTCGTCGCTGCGGCGGAAGTCATCGTAACGCATGGCGGTCTTCCCTTGGGGGTCCCAGATTTGCGGGTCCCTGATTCAGTTTCGGCGGTGCGCAAATACGCAAAAGCTCAACGCGCCACACAGGTAAAATTTCCATTGCGTTAATCAATATCCCGGTCGGCAAAAATTGCCTAGTGCGACAGCACGCCCGCACCAGCAATTTTTTCCGATCCGCGTGCAATTTTTTCCGAGAGAAATTTGCGGCCGCGACAGCCGCCGCGCCGCAGATGAATGCGAAATATACCGTAAAACACAGCGATTGCGCGCATCATGCGGCATGTCGCGGGCGATGCGGCGCCTGCTCAGAAAAGCAGCGGGTTAAGTCGTTTTTTACTTTGCCGCTGCAATGTAACGGCCAGTCGGTTGTTTGGTCCCGCGTCGCCGACAGCGTCGCCTGAGTCAGAGTTCTTGAGTCATGGTAGAGTCGCGTCGCGGGGCGTCTGCAAGGGCGCCCCGCACAAATTTTGAGTCCGCCTCGCATCGCATCATCGTCGGCGATTGCGTCGCCGAGATGTCGAAGCTTCAGGCTGGCAGCGTCGATCTGGTGTTCGCAGATCCGCCGTACAATCTCCAGCTCAAGGGCGATCTCAAGCGTCCCGACGAATCCCATGTCGATGCCGTCAACGACGACTGGGACAAGTTCGATTCGTTTTCCGCCTACGACGATTTCACCCGCGCCTGGCTGCTTGCCGCGCGCCGCGCGATGAAGCCGTCGGCGACGATCTGGGTGATCGGCTCCTATCACAACATCTTCCGCGTCGGCGCGATCATGCAGGACCTCGGCTTCTGGCTCCTGAACGACATCGTCTGGCGCAAGACCAATCCGATGCCGAATTTCCGCGGCCGCCGCTTCACCAACGCGCACGAAACGATGATCTGGGCCGCGCGTGACGAAAAAGCCAAGGGCTACACGTTCAACTACGAAACGCTGAAGGCCGCCAACGAGGACGTGCAGGCACGTTCGGACTGGCTGATCCCGCTCTGCACCGGCGAGGAGCGCCTCAAGGGCGCGGACGGCAAGAAAGTGCATCCGACGCAGAAGCCGGAAGGCCTGCTCGCGCGCGTGCTGCTGTCGTCGTCGAAGCCCGGCGATCTCGTGATCGATCCCTTCAACGGCACCGGCACGACCGGCGCCGTCGCCAAGCGCCTCGGCCGCTCCTATATCGGCTTCGAGCGCGACAAGACCTATGCGAAAGCCGCCGAAGCGCGCATCGCCAAGGTCGAGCCGCTGCCGGAAGAGAGCCTCGCCCCGTTCATGACCGCGCGCGAAGCCCCACGTGTCGCGTTCTCCGAGCTGATCGAGCGCGGCATGATCATGCCCGGCACCAAACTGTTCGACGCCAAGAAGAAGCTCGGCGCCCTCGTCCGCGCCGACGGCGCCATCATGCTCGGCGACAAGGTCGGCTCGATCCACCGCATCGGCGCGGTGGCGCAAGGCGCGCAGGCCTGCAACGGCTGGACCTTCTGGCACGTCGAGACCAAGAAGGGCCTCAAGCTGATCGACGAGCTCCGCGCCGAGATCCGTGCGGGCATGGCGGCAGAGTAGCTGCTGCCGCACGTCGCGACCGTGTAGGGTGGGCAAAGGCGCTCTTGCGCCGTGCCTACGGCATCTTTCCGGAGCATGCAGAGTCCGTGGGCACGGCGCTTCGCGCCTTTGCCCACCCTACGGCTCCTTGAATGGCGCGACAGCCGGGACTACATTTGCCCGATCAGCCCCGTCCCGACGGGTGGCCCCCATGCGACGACAGTCCGAGACTTTGCTGTTGGTGCCGCTGCTGCCGATCTTCCTGCTCGGCATGTTTCCGATGTTCCTGATCGCCCTGCTCGGCTTCTTTGGCCTCGCTCTGTTCGGCGTGCTCGTGATCTGCGTTGGCCTTGCCAGCAGCAACGAGGCGCACGACAATTTCAATCACGACGTCATCGTGCACGGCTATGCCCGCGAAACCGAGCGCGCGGCGCGGGCGTCCGACATGCATCTCGCCGCCAAGCTCGGGCTGAGGCTGGAAGCGGTCGGCGCGGCGATGATCGTTACGGCGGCGATCGGGCTTTGTTACGCCGGCTGATCTGCGTGGCGCGCAGATACCGCCCGGCAAACTCGGCGGTTGCGCGTCTGGTCCCGAGTTTGGCAAGAGAGGGCGCCACGCGTTCGCTCTCGGCAACACACTGGGGAGATGCTCAATGCTCAAATTCTATTTCAACGGATCGCCGAACCCGACCAAGGTCGCGCTGTTCCTCGAGGAGTCCGGACTGCCGTTCGAGCCCGTTGCGGTCGACACCCGCAAGGGCGATCAGTTCACGCCGGACTATCTGAAGATCAATCCGAACGCCAAAGTGCCGGCGATCGACGACAATGGCACGATCGTGTTCGATTCCAACGCCATCCTGCTCTATCTCGCCGAGAAGACCGATAAGTTCCTGCCCGCCAATCGCGCCGAATTGCTGTCATGGCTGATGTTCGTGGCGACCGGCGTCGGCCCGTATTCGGGTCAGGCCGTGCACTTCAAGCATTTCGCGCCGAAGGACCAGAACCACGACTACGCCCATAACCGCTACCAGTACGAGACCGACCGCCACTACACGATCCTCGACGGTCACCTCAAAGGCCGCAGCTACATGGTCGGCGATGCCTATTCGATCGTCGACATGGCGCTGTGGGGCTGGGCGCGGATGGTGCCGTTCAAGCTCGGTGACGGCGCCTTTGCGCGCTACCCGAACGTGAAGCGGCTTGTCGACGAGATCTCGGCGCGTCCCGCCGCGGCACGCGCAATCGCGCTGAAGGACAAGTTCACCTTCAAGGCCGAGATGGACGACGAGGCCCGTCGCAACATGTTCAAGCACATGATGACCAAGGTCGCCTGATCGCGTCCTGCCGCAGTTTAAAGGCCACGCGCATGCGCGTGGCCTTTTGCTTCTAGGGTTCAGGCGGCGTGGACCGAGTTCAGGAATTTGGCGACTTCCTGCTTCAGCCGGTTGCTGTCGGCCGACAGCGAGCGTGCCGCCGACAGCACTTGCGATGAGGCCGAGCCGGTCTCGGACGCGCCGCGCTGCACGTCGCCGATATTGGTCGAGACGCGCTGGGTGCCGTGCGCCGCCTGCTGGACGTTGCGGGAAATTTCCCGCGTCGCCGCGCCCTGCTGTTCAACGGCCGCCGCAACTGTCGAGGAAATCTCCGACAGCCGCTCGATGGTGCCGCTGATCTCCCTGATGGAGCCGACCGACTCTTCCGTGGCGGCCTGGATGCCGGAGACCTGCTGGGCGATCTCGTCGGTCGCCTTCGCGGTCTGTTGGGCGAGCGCCTTGACCTCGGAGGCGACCACGGCAAAGCCGCGGCCGGCATCGCCGGCGCGCGCCGCCTCGATCGTGGCATTGAGCGCAAGGAGATTGGTCTGGCCGGCGATGGTGGTGATCAGCTCGACCACGTCGCCGATGCGGGCGGCGGCCTTGGACAGCTCGCCGACGCGCGCATTGGTCCGGCTCGCCTGGCCGACGGCCTCGGTGGCGATGCGGGCGGATTCCTGCACCTGGCGGGCGATCTCGCTCACCGAGGAGGACAGCTCCTCCGTCGCCGACGCGACCGCCTGCACGTTGGCCGTGGCCTCCTGCGAGGCGGAGGCCACTTCGGTCGACCGGTCCTGGGCACGCGAGGCGGTCGCGGTGAGCGTGCCGGCCGAGGCTTCCAGCTCGCTCGATGCCGACGACACCGTGTCGACGATCTCGCCGACCGCCTGCTCGAACTGATCGGCCAGCCGGACCATGTCTTTCTTGCGGCTTTCGGCCTGCCGCGCCTCGACCTCGACCTGCTCGGCGCGAAGGCGCTCGGTTTCGACCATGTTGTCCTTGAACACCTGGATCGCCTTGGCCATGTCGCCGATCTCGTCGGCCTTGCCGCGACCGGGGATCTCGATCTCGAGATTGCCGCCGGCCAATAGCCCCATCGCACGCGTCATTGAGGTCAGGGGACCAACGAGGCTGCGGGCGGTCAGGAAGGCGACGATCAGGCCGAACAGGACGGCGATGCCGCCTGCAATCTCCTGCACGGTCGTCGTGCCGTCGATGACGGCTTCGGCCTGGCTGCGGGATTCCTTGTAGTCCTTCTTCAGGGCGGCTTCCGCCACCTTGAGCTTGGCGATGCTGTCGACGATCAGCGGCGCGAGATTCTTGTGATAGATCTCGTCAGCCTGGAGCATTGCCGCCGACGTGGTCTCGAACGCGGATTTGTAGATTCCGAGCGAGGTCTTCACCGGAGCCAGCGTGGTGCGCAGCTCGCTCGCCTGCGGGCTCTTTTCGAGCGCCGAAAGCCGCTGCATCGCCCGGTCCACATTGGTCCGGAAGTTGGCCGGCCCCTTGGTGTCGCGCAGGGCCAGGAAACGCCAGTTGGCGATCTGCACGACCAGCAACCTGGATTCGAGATCCGCAACCAGCGCCGCGGTGTCTTCGTCGACGGCCGCACGGGCGACGTCGACCAGCTTGCCCATCTTGACGGTCAGCTCGTCGCCGCTCGGCAGCAGCGTCGCCTTGCCCGTCCGCGCCTCGTTGACGGCATCGCCGAGATTGTCACGCAGGCTTCGCATCCTGGCGATATCGGCGATCAGATCGTTGTAGAGCTTGCGCCGCTCCTCCGAGGCCGTCCCCTTCGCGCCGACCTGCAACAGCTCGGTCGCCGCGGTCTCGCGCTCTGCGGCCTCCCTCATCGCGGATTCATTGGCGTCGTAGATGTAGCGCAGATTGGCCCGCTGGATCGCCTGAAGATGGGTCGAGATCTCCAGCACCCGCGCCGTGCTGTCCGAAAATGCCGAGGCCTTCGCGACCTGCTCCTGCACCGACCTCAAGTTCCAGACGGCAACCACCGCCATCACGAGACCGACCGCCACCAGGGCCATGAAGCCTGCGTACAGGCGTCCCCTGATCCGCAAACGAAACTTCGGCATTCCCACTGTCCACCCAGATGCATGTGAATTCGAGCGGACCGAACGAATCCGGCAATCGTCACGGCCACCCTGGCAGCCGCACGTCGCGCTTGAGGCGACTCACGCTGCACTGCGACACAATGGGGGACACTCGTTAATTGAACCTTCCAATATTTCGCGCAAACCTGCGGCGAAGCGCGCGACGCCTGCTGATTTTGTAGCCAGCCGCGCAAGGATTTGGCGTCCGGCCGCGGTGGACCGCGCGTGTTTCGGCGATGACCGCTCGTCAGGCGTTCGCCTGCTGCAATTTGCCGAGCGCGTGCTCGACAACTTCCAGCGTGTAGGGCTTCTGAACCACCGGCGCCGATGCCAGCTGCTCCGGGATCGGCGCGCGTTCGCCGTATCCCGTCGCAAAAATGAAGGGCACGCCGATCTCCTTCAGCTTCTGCGCCACCTTGATGCTGGTCTCGTTGCCGAGATTGAGATCGAGCAGGGCAAAGCTCGGCCGGGTGCGCTCGATCGAGCGCAGCGCCTGGTCGACAGTCGCGGCGGTGTCGACGTGGCGGGCGCCGAGATCGAGCAGGATGACCTCGGCGGCCATGGCGATGATCAGATTGTCTTCGACGATCAGCGCCGTGTCGGAAATCCTGGGGCGGGTGGATTGCTGCTCTTCGATGCGCATGGCGGCTCCCGCGATGGACGGTACGAGTTGGACGAAATTGGGGGGAATGACGAACTTCGCCTGCACGCCCAGCAGGTCGAAGCGAATCTCGGCATCGCCCTTGAGATCGAACGGCACCGACCGTTCGATGATGGTGGTCCCGAAGCCGCGCCGCGACGGCGGCTGCACCGGCGGCCCGCCGCTCTCCTTCCATTCGATCACGAGGCTGGAGGATGGATCGAGGCGCCAGACCACCTCGACGCTGCCGGTGGAATCGGCCAGCGCACCGTATTTGGCGGAATTGGTCATCATCTCGTGCACGACAAGCGCCAGCGTTGCGAACGCCTTGGGATCGAGCGCCACGTCCGGGCCACCCATCTTCACGCGCCCGGCGCGCGCGCCGAGATAGGCGCCAGCCTCGGATTCGACCAGGGTGCGGAGCGCGACCGGCGCCCAGTTCAGATTGGTGATCTGGTCATGGGCGCGCGCCAGCGCCTGGATGCGGCCGCCGAGCACGCCGGCGAATTCCTCGACATTGGTGGCCGTGTCCTTGCTCTGGGCGACCAGGGCGCGAACCAGACTGAGAATGTTGCGGACGCGGTGATTGAGCTCGGCGATCATCAGTTCCTGCCGCTCCTGGGCGCCGCGGCGCTCGCGGGCGGCAAGGTCGGACAGTTGCAGGATCACCTCGAGCAGCGTCACGCGCAGGCTCTCGGCGATGCGGATATCGGCCGCCGACCACGGCTTCGACTGCCCCGCCACCGTCTCCTGCCAGAGCTCGAAGCTCTTGCGCGGCGTCAGGCGCGGCCCATTCGGCCCCTCATCGTAGACCTTGTCGGCTGCGCCGGCCCAGTTCACGGACCGCGTGACCTCGCGGCGGAAGAAGATCAGGCAATCGCGCGGGGTGCGCGAGATCGGGATGGCGAGAAAGCCTGCCGCACGGTCCCGGAAGGCCTGGCCGGCGGCGTAGACCTTGGCGATCTCGGCGCTGGCGAAAATCCGCCCCGGCGAGGTCCGGTTGATGAAGGCGACGAGGTCCTTCACCTCGTCCTCGGTCGGCCCCTCGCCCTGGAGCGCGATCTTGTTGTCGGACCAGACCGCAACGCCGTCGCAGTCGATCATTTGCCGGTAGTCGCCGACGAAATCGAAGATCGCACGGCGGCTATGCTCGTGCGAGGCCGCGGTCTCGATCAGCCGCTCCTGGACCTGGTGGGCGCGGGTCTCGTAGGCAACGTCGCCCTCGCGCTCGCGGCCCTCGACGATCCAGGAGAACATCTGGCCGAACAGCTCGGCCGCGGTGCGCTTCTCGAACGAGATGTAGCGCGGCGCATAATGGTGGCAGGCGAACAGGCCCCATAGCTTGCCGTCGCGCAGGATCGACACCGACATCGAGGCCGCGACGCCCATGTTGCGCAGATACTCGATGTGGATCGGCGACACCGAGCGCAGCACGCTCATGGAGAGATCGAGCAGCCCGGCATTGTGCGTAGCGGTCGAGACCAGCGCGGCGGGCCTCGTATCGATGTCCGCAATGATGCGCAGCCAGTTGCGCTGATAGAGGATGCGGGCCTGCTTGGGGATGTCGGACGCCGGATAATGCAGGCCGAGGAAGGATTCGAGGCCGGTCTCCGCGGTCTCGGCGATGACCTCGCCCGATCCATCCGGGTGGAACTGGTAGACCATGACGCGGTCGAAGCCGGTCAGCACCTTGAGCTGGCGCGCCGCCTCGCGGGCGAGCTCGCTCATGCTGCGCGTCTTGCGGATGCGCTCCAGCATCAGGCGGACGAGTTCGCCGGAATTGACACCGGGCTCATTCACACTCGGCTCCGCCTCGATCACGAGATAGGCGGCGGAGAAGTGAATGGAGACGTCATAAGGCGGCTTGCCGGCCTGGAGCTCGAGGCCGAACAGACGCTCCGTCGCATCGGGACCGCTCAGATGATCGACCCGGCTGCGGATGGTGTCGACCGCGCCTTGCGTGAAGATGCTCGACAGCGGCTGCCGGAGCAGGTCGGCGACGTCAATCCCGAGAAAGCCGCCCACATTCTCCGAGGCCATGCAGATCGTGAAATCGGAGAGCACCGTAAGCAGGAAGCCGTAGGGCTGCACGCTGCCGGGAATGTGGATCGGCTCGCGATCGCAATTGGTGAGATTGACGGCCTCGTTCATGCGCGGTCCGCCGCTCGCTCGAACGCGGCGAAGGCGATGCGGGCGAAATCGATCGCCTCGTCCTCCTCGCAACCCTCCTCGCTCGCGAGCTTCGCCAGAAAGCTCTGCCAAAGCCGCTTGCCCGTGCCATGATTGAGATAGGCGGCCGCCTCACCGAGGCGCGGATCGGCCGCGTCCGCGACCGTCTTGAGCAGGAATTTCGAGCCGAGCCGGGAGCCTTCGAGCACATACATCGTGCCGAGCATGCCGCTGCGCGTCAGCGCCGGCACGCAGACAGTGAACGGCACGGCGCTGCCGAGGCGGCCGAGGTCGGCGACAATCGCGGCACTGCGCGACCGCTCCGGCCAGTCCGGAAATAGTCTTGCGACGCCGGCCTCGACCAGCGCGGTTTCGAGCGGCAGCAGGGCGGCGGCGCTCGCTTGCAGAAAGCGGCGGTAGCCGGAAAACACGGTGAGGTCGAACGCAGACAGCTGCGCATCGAGCTCCCGATGCGCCGACGCGGTTGAGTCCCTCAATCGTTCGCGGAGTCCGGAGAAGCTGCGGCCCACATGTGATGAAACGTCCGAAGCCCCAGCCAGCATGAAATTCCCACGACCCATGTTGCCGGGCGCGCAAGTACCCCCGGAAACCGAGGGAACGTCGGCGGAATTCAAAAGTTCCCTCCGGGGTCTTGATGAGCGGGGCAGACGTCATGTCCCTGCCCCGCACTGATGCTCTATTTCCGCCGAACGGGCTTCTTCAGCTCATAGGCAATCTCCGACCGGGTCATGCCGCAGTCCTGAAGCTCCCGTTCGGTCATGGCAGCGAGCTGATACCAGGCCCGGGACCGCTCCCGCCTGATACGCATGATGTCCACCAGCATCCGCCATGCTCGCACGACAATCGACGGCTGTGACGGATGGAACCGGCTGGCGGACGCGACGTCGTTCAATCCGCTCAGCTCGCGGCCCTCGCACCCGTCTGCGGAAAAGGACCCAGCGCCTTCTCGGTCAGGACGGAGTCGCAGTATTCCCGGATCTCCTTGATCTTGCCCTCCTCGAACTGAAACACGAGACAATAGTCGTTGTCGTAGCGCACGCCCTCGGGCGTGACGTTGTCGCCCTTGGCTTCGACCACGACGACGTCGCCGTCGGCGATGAAGCGATGTGCGACGGTGCGCGTGCGATCGCGCAGGCGGGTGCGCACATAGCCGTGCAGATCGTTGAGGATCGCCTCCTTGCCGGTGAAGGTGCGCGACCAGGAATACTGGCCGGTCACGACCCATCTGGCATCGTCGGCAAGGCTTGCGGTGAACAGGGCGCGATCGCGCACGGCCGGATCGGGATTGGCGGCGGCGGCGAAAATATCCTGCATCAGTTTCTTGTTGGCGCTCGCGCTCATGGCGGCATCTCCTTTGGTAAGAACCACGGAGATCATCGTTCGCCGATCGAAATTCTTCAAATCGATAGCGAATATGATATCTATTCGCCTCATGAATTTGAATTCGCTTGACCTCAATCTCCTGACCGCGCTCGACGCGCTGCTGCGCGAGGCCAATGTCAGCCGCGCCGCGATGAGGATGGGCCTGTCGCAGCCGGCGGCGAGCCACGCACTGCAGCGCCTGCGCGACATCTTCGGCGATCCGCTGCTGGTGCGGACCGGCGCGCGGATGGAGCTGACGCCGCGGGCACAGGCGCTCCGCGCGCCACTGGCGCAGGCGCTCGACCAGGTCCGCGGCCTGTTCCTGCCGGAGGACTTTGATGCCGCGCGCAGTGAGCGGCAATTCCGCCTGATGATGCCGGATCTGGCGGTCGAGCTGCTGATGCCGCCTTTGATGGAGAAGGTGACGCGCCTTGCGCCCAACGTCCGCATCGACGTCGTGCCGTGGCGGGGGCCGGCGATCTTCCACGCCGAGTTTGCCCGCACCATCGACCTCGTGATCTCGATCGGCAACGCCTTCAAGGGGTTTCACCGCCAGCTGCTCTACACCGATAGCGACGCCCTGGCGGTGCGGCGCGGCCATCCGATGGCTGCGAAGCTGAAGCGGCGTGAGGCATTCCTGGCCGCGCGCCATGTCGGCGTGATCATTCGCGGCAATGCAGAGGATCTCATCGACACCTGGCTGCACAGCAAAGGCATCGAGCGGCATATCTCGCTGGTGGTGTCGGGCTATCTCGAAGCGCTGCACGTCGCGGCGCGAACCGACCTCGTTGCCTTCGTGCCGCGCCGGCTGATCGCGGCGCTGTCCAAGCAGCTCGGCCTCGTCGCGGTGACGCCGCCGTTCGACCCTGGGATCGACGAGCAGTTCATGTTCTATCCGACCCGCGCGCAGATGGATCCGGGCTCGATCTGGCTGCGGCGGCTGATGCTGGAGACGGGACGGGAGCTGGAGCAAGCCAAGCGCAAGCTGTCGTAGCTGCCGTAGGGTGGGCAAAGCGGCTTGTCCGCCGTAGCTCGAAGAGCGAACGCGGAAGCGTACCCACCATCTGTCGCCACCGGAGAAAGATCGTGGGCACGGCGCGTTGCGCCTTTGCCCACCCTACGAGACGGCACGCTGGGTAGAATGTTCTCTCAACAAACGCGGTGTCGTCCCGGACAAGCGAGGTGCAAACTGCCGTAGGGTGGGCAAAGCGAAGCGTGCCCACCATCTGCCGCCGCCGGAGAAAGATCGTGGGCACGGCGCGTTGCGCCTTTGCCCACCCTACGGGAGCAGTGCTCCTACGCCTTCTGCGCGTCCATCACCTTGCGGATCGCCGGGCGATCGGACATGCGCTTGAAATGATCCGCGATCTTCGGCGTCGCGCTGATGTCGACGCTGTCGCCTTCGAGCCAGTGCGAGAGCGTGTGGAGATAGGGATCGCAGATCGTGAACTGATCACCCATCACCCAGGGCCCCCTGAACATCTTGTCTTCGATCAGCTTGAAGCAGGCGCCCATGGTCTGCGGGACCTTCGCCTTCATGTCCGCAAACGAGGTCTCCTCGGTCGCCCAGCGCGCGCCGCGCATCTTGTGGGCATGGTTGATGTGCACGGTCGAGCAGAGATAGGAGTTGAACGACTGCACCTGCGCGAAGTCGAAGGGATCGTCGAGCGGCGCGAGCTTCGCCTTGGGGAAGGTTTGCGCGATATAGGCCAGCATCGCCGGCGTCTCGGTGAGGACGCCGCGATCGGTCACCAGCGCCGGCACGCGGCCCTTCGGATTGATCGCGAGATAGTCCGGGCTGTTCTGCTGGTTGTCCTTGAAGCTCAGCCGTTCAGCCGTGTAGTCGGCGCCGGCCTCCTCCAGGGTCATATAGGTGGCGAGCGCGCAGGTGCCGGTGGCGTAGTAGAGCTTGAGCATGTCGGACCTCATGGGAAAATTGGAAATTAACGACTGTTGCCCCGGAGGTCCATAGCAAGACATCCTCTTCGCAGTTGCCCACCGCCGTCCGCCTGTGCCAAGACGCCGATGATCGGAGGGGGATTTGTCATGACGGTACTCATCGCCGGTGGCGGCATCGGCGGGCTGACGCTGGCGCTCAGCCTGCATCAGATCGGCATTCCCGTAAGAGTGTTCGAGAGCGTCGCGGAACTGAAGCCGCTCGGCGTCGGCATCAACGTGCTGCCGCATGCGGTCCGCGAGCTGATCGAGCTCGGGCTGATGGACAAGCTGGATGCCAGCGGCGTGCGGACCCGCGAACTCGCCTATTTCTCCAAGCACGGCAAGCCGATCTGGAGCGAGCCGCGCGGGCTGGAAGCCGGCTACAAATGGCCGCAATTCTCGATCCATCGCGGCACGCTGCAGCAGCTCCTGCTCGACACGGCGGTCGAGCGGCTCGGCCGCGACAACATTTTGACCAGCCATCATCTGACCGGCTGGCGCGAAACGGCGAGCGGCGTGCGCGCCGACTTCATCGACCGGGCGACCGGCAAGGCCGCTGGCAGTTACGATGGCGCGATCATGATCGCCGCCGACGGCATCCATTCCGCCGCGCGAGAAAAGCTCTATCCGAACGAAGGCCCGCCGATCTGGAACGGCCGCATTCTCTGGCGCGGCGTCACGCCATCAAAAGCGTTCCTCACCGGTCGTACCATGATCATGGCCGGCCACGAAATCCTGAAATTCGTCTGCTATCCCATTTCGAAAGAGCCGGACGCATCCGGCAACCATCTGATCAACTGGGTGGCCGAGCGCCACATGCCGCCGACCTATCAATGGCGGCGCGAGGACTATAACCGCACTGCGCGGCTCGAAGAATTCCTGCCCTGGTTCGAGAGCTGGCAGTTCGACTGGCTCGACGTGCCCGGCCTGATCAGGAACTGCCCGCACGCCTATGAATATCCGCTGGTGGACCGCGATCCGGTGTCGCAATGGACCTTCGGCAAGGTCACGCTGATGGGCGATGCCGCACACCCGATGTATCCGATCGGCTCGAACGGCGCCTCGCAGGCGATCCTCGACGCCCGCGTCATCACCCGCGAGATCTTGGCGCACGGCCCGACGCAAGCGGCGCTGCTCGCCTATGAGGCCGAGCGGAGACCCGCAACCACCGACCTCGTCCTGCTCAACCGCAAGAACGGTCCCGAGCAGGTGATGCAGCTCGTCGAGGAGCGCGCGCCGGACGGTTACAAGGTGGTCACCGACGTGCTGTCGCAAAAGGAGCTGGAAGACATCGCCGCCAACTACAAAGCCGTCGCGGGATTCCAGGTCGAGGCGCTGAATGCGAAGCCGCCGATCGTGAGCAAGGACGCGCGCGCGGGTTAGCAGATCAGCGAGCCGCGGGCTCCTTCTTTACCTCGCCCCGCTTGCGGGGAGAGGTTGGATTGCATCGCAGATGCAATCCGGGTGAGGGGGTACAGGTCTCACGACAATCGCATACGCGGAGAGAAGCCCCTCACCCCACCCTCTCCCCGTAAGAACGGGGCGAGGGAGTGAGAGAGCGGTGCCCGCCTTACTTCACCACCCTCGCCGCTTCCAGCAACCGCTCGCTCGCGCTCGCCGTCGCCAGCACGGTGCCGTCCGCCGCCGTCAGCTTGCCCTCGACGAACGCAATGGTCTTCCCGAGCTGCGTCACCTTGGCTTCACCAATGATCGGCCCGGGCTTTGCCGGCGCCAAGAAGTTCACTGTCATGCTGATGGTCGTGGTGTAGAGCCGCCCCTCGCTCATCACCAGCACCGCCGGGCCCATGGTGTCGTCGAGCATGGCCGAGAGCATGCCGCCCTGGATGAAGCCCGCGGGATTGCAGAACTCCGGCTTCCCGTCGAAGGCGAGCTTGATCCAGCCCTCCTCGGGGCGGGCGTCGAGCAGATGCCATCCCAACAGCTCGGCGCAGGGCGGCCTTGGAAAGTTGTCGAGCGCGGTCTTGACCATGTGGCACCTCCGTTACTGCCGACAGATAACCTAGCCCTGCTGACACCCTGGTGGCAGCAGACGACACGCCGCAGCGCGGCAGGCCCTGGGAAAATACGGAAAATTGTGCAGATCGAGGACAGTCCGCACGGCATTAAGCCCACCTCAACCAACCGATTTCACGACCGATTCAATACGATCCAATTGGGCAATCCGCCGGTAAGCGATTGGAAGCTACGACATGGCATGAGCGACGGTCACACCGGAGCCTTTCCATGCGAGCCCTCTTGCAGCAGGCAGCCAGCCGCCTGCATGCGATCGAAGATCGACTGACGGTACGGACGCAGATCGCCGCGGCCGTCGCCGCGATGTCCATCGTGCTGGTGGGCACGCTGGCAGCCGGCGCAGCCCTCATCAGCTACCGAAATACAGCCGCCCTGATCGAGAGCAGCCTCGCCGGGATCGCATCCAGCACCTCGGCCAGGCTCGATCGCTTCATGGCGACGCGGCAGCAGGAGATGAAGCTGTTCGCGGAGCTCCAGCCGATGCAGCGGCTGTGGCAGGGCAACCCCGATGAACTGCGCAGCGCGCTCGAGGCGCTGCAGCATTCGTTCGATTTCACCTGGATCGGCTTCGCCGACGTCGACGGCAACGTCGTCGCCTCGACCGGTAGCCTGCTGCGAGGCCAGTCCGTCGCCTCGCGGCCCTGGTTCAAGCAGGGCCTCGAACGGGTCGCCGTCGGCGACGTGCACGAGGCCATGCTGCTGGCCTCACTGCTGACGCAGCGCGCCAATAACGAGCCCTATCGCTTCGTCGACATCGCCGTCCCCGTCCGCGACGCCTCCGGCAAGCTGCTTGGCGTGCTCGGCGGTCATCTGGACTGGAATTGGGCTTCCAACCTGATCAAGGACGTCGAAGCCAATGACGGCAACACCGACACGCAGCTTTCGATCCTGAGCAAGGGTGGCGTCGTCCTGATCGGACCGCAGAAGGAAACGACGCGTTATGCCGGCGACGAACTCGCCGGCATCCTGAATGCCCGCGACGGCACCTTCCGCGAAACGACTGACGGGCGGCAGATGCTGACCGCGTTCCACGTCGGCCGCGGCTATCGCGACTATCAGGGCCTGAACTGGATCGTCACCGCAAGCCAGCCGGCGAGCGTGGCACTGGCCGCCGCGATCTCGTCGGCGCAGGCGATTCTGGCGATCGGCGGCGTCACCGCCCTCATCGCGTTGTCGCTGGCCGTGCTGGTCGCACGCCGGATCGCAGGCCCGATCATCGCCATCACGCAGGAAGCCGACCGTATCGGGCGCGCCCATGGCCCGACCATGCTGGCGCGACAGAGCGGCTCGGCCGAAGTCGTGCAGCTCTCTCGCGCGCTGCGCTCGCTGATCCGCCGCATCGGCCTCGCCGAGGAGCGCACCAAGGAAGCCGAGTTGCGCGCCACGGAGAACGCGATGCAGCTTCAGGAGGACATGCTGAAGCTGCGCCAGCTCGCCGACACCGATTTCATGACCGGCCTGATGAACCGCCGCTCCTTCCTCGCCGTCGCCGACGATGCCGTCGCGTTCTGCCGCCGCTACAAGCGCAACATGGCGACGCTGATGATCGACATCGATCATTTCAAGAAGATCAACGATACCCACGGTCACGCTGCCGGCGACGACGCCATCAAGCGCGTCGCCGAGATCGTCAGCCAGTCGATCCGCACCACCGACAAGGCCGCCCGCTTCGGCGGCGAGGAGTTCGTGGTGCTGCTGCGCGAGATCGACCAGGAGACCGCCATCCTGCTCGCCGATCGCATCAGGACATCGATCGAGAGCGCCACGGTGCGCCACGGCGACACCGTCATTCCCATCACCGTCTCGGTCGGCCTCGCGCTGTTCGACGACAGCGACCGCGACGTGCAGGACGTGATCGAGCGCGCCGACCAGGGCCTCTATGTCGCCAAGAAGACCGGGCGCAACCGCACCTTCTTGATGCCGGCCGAAGACGAGCGCGCGGCACGCGCGGCCTGACGATTTTCAGTCGAGCGCGTGCGCGATCACCTTGCGCATGACATTGGGCAGCGCCTCGCCGGCAAGGGTTGCGATCGGCACCCAGCGCATGCCCTCGGGCGCGCGCGTGCGCGCCTCCGCCTTCGCCGTGTAGACCACCAGCTCCAGCGGAAAATGCGTGAAGACGTGGGTGACGACGCCCACCTTGCGCTGCCAGCGCGACAGCCCCTTCAATTCGGGCGCCTGCTGCTTCGCCGTCGCATCCTCCTGGCCGGCCAGCCAGTCCGAGCCCGGCACTTCCGTCATGCCGCCGAGCAGGCCCTTTTCGGGCCTCGAGCGGACAAGCAGCTCGTCGCCGCGCGTGACGACGAAGGCTGCGCCACGCCGTAACGTCCCACTCTTCTTCGGCGCCTTGCGCGGGAACGTTTCCTGCGTGCCCTGCGCACGCGCGGTGCAGTCGTCATTCAGCGGACACAGCGAGCAGGCCGGCTTCTTCGGCGTGCAGATCGATGCGCCGAGATCCATCAGCGCCTGCGCGCTGTCGCCGGCGCGGGTGTCGGCCAGCAGCGTCGCCGCCAACTGCTGGATCAGGGGCTTTGCCTGCGGGAGCTCTTCTTCAACCGCAAAGAGCCGCGACACCACGCGCTCGATATTGCCGTCGACCGGCATGGTACGGCGGTCGAAGGCGATCGCGGCAATCGCCGCCGCTGTATAGGGCCCGATCCCCGGCAGTGCCCGCAGGCCTTCCTCGGTGTCGGGGAAGACACCACCATGCTCGCGCGTCACAGCGACTGCGCAGGCATAGAGATTGCGCGCCCGCGAGTAGTAACCGAGCCCGGCCCACATCCGCAGCACGTCGTCCTGCGAAGCGCTCCCCAGCGCCGTGACGTCAGGCCAGCGCGCGACGAATTTTTCGAAGTAAGGCCCGACCGCCTTCACCGTGGTCTGCTGCAACATGATCTCCGACAGCCAGACGCGGTAGGGCTCCGATGCCTCGCCGGGCGGGGCGCGCCAGGGCAGCCGGCGGCGATGGCGATCGTACCATTGGAGGAGCGCGAGCGGACGCGATGTGGTCTCCGGCGGGGAAGGTTCCGGCTTCGGCTTGCGGGCGGATCTGGAGCTCATGCCTCACTGTAACGGCAAAGGCACCGGCCTCTCTACGTCATGCCCGCGCTTGTCGCGGGCATCCACGTCTTTCTTCGCAGGATACGTGGATGGCCGGGACAAGCCCGGCCATGACGGCATTGAGCCTATGGCCCGCCTCACGGAGTGCTATAACGCCGCCATGTCCAAATCCGGCCCGATCTTCAAACCCGGTCCCATCAGCGCAAAACCGCTCGGGATCCTGCTCGACGACGTCTTTGCCGAGGCCTATGCCAAGCAGGGTTTTGCGGCGCGCGAGCTGGTGACGCGGTGGGCGCAGATTGCCGGGCCCGAGATCGCGGCCCATGCCGAGCCGCTGAAGATGCAATGGCCGCGCCCCGTGGAGGGCCAGCCGCAGGAGCCGGCGACGCTGGTGCTGCGGGTCGAGGGGCCGATGGCGCTGGAGATCCAGCACTCCGCCGACGTCATCCTGGAGCGGGTCAACCGCTTCTTCGGCTGGAGCGCGGTCGGCAAGCTGGCCTTCCGCCAGGCCCCCCTGTCGCGCCCTCGGATCCGGAAGCGACCCGGCCCGCCGGACCCCAAGAGCGTCGCCAAGGTGGCCGAGAGCCTCGCGGACATCGAAGATGAAGACTTGAAGACAGCGCTGGCGCGGCTCGGGGCCGCCATCAAGCGAAATTGAGCCTCATTCCCCGGCTAATCTGGACCTGTCTTTGTCCCTCGCCATTGCCTCGAACGAGGTTTCAAGCTAGCGACAGGCCGCCCGAACGGGAACCTCGGGCGACACCTTGCCAATTCGGGAGCCGACCTTGATCATCACCCGCCGCGCCTTCACCACGATGCTGTCGCTGACCGGGCTTGCCGCGGTCGCCGGGCTCTCACCACTGCGGATCATCTCCGAGGCGATGATCCCTGAAGCAAAGGCGCAGACCGCCGCCGACGTCGCCAAGCCGGTGTCGCTGCCCGACATGGCGCTCGGCCCGAAGGACGCCCCCGTCACCATCACCGAATTCGCCTCGATGACCTGCCCGCATTGCGCGGCCTTCAACGAGCAAGTGTTCCCCAAGATCAAGTCGGAATACATCGACACCGGCAAGATCCGTTACATCTTCCGCGAGTTCCCGCTCGACATCAAAGCTGCCGCCGGCTCGATGCTGTCGCGCTGCATTGCCAATGGCGACGCGACGAAATACTTCGCGGTCACCGACATGCTGTTCCGCCAGCAGAGCGACTGGGTGATGAAGAACACCACCGAGACCCTGACGCGGATCGGCAAGCAGGCCGGCCTCACCCAGCAGCAGGTCGAAGCCTGCCTGAAGGACCAGGCGCTGCTCGACAAGATCGCCGCCGACCAGAAATATGCCAGCGACATCCTGAAGGTGGATTCGACGCCGACCTTCTTCATCAACGGCGAGAAGATCAAGGGCGAGGCCTCGTTCGAGGAGTTCGCCAAGAAGATCAACCCGCTGCTCAAGAGCTGATTCGCTCGTCAAGATCCTGATTCGCATCTCGAAAGCCGTATCGTTCCCGTCATAAATCCCTTGGGAAAAGCGGCTTTCGCCGGTTGCCCTCGCGGCGCACCGCGGCCATTGTCCAGCCGCATGAGGCGCCTCGCGCGACTCGCCCGGATAGCGACATTGCCTTCCATGGTAGTGTCCCGGCAGGGGGATTCGCGCCTGCCAACAGAGATGCGTGCTTATGAAAATCACCCGCCTGCGCCTTCACGGCTTCAAGTCTTTCGTTGAGCCCACGGATTTCGTCATCGAGCCCGGCCTGACCGGCGTGGTCGGCCCCAACGGCTGCGGCAAGTCGAATCTCGTCGAGGCGCTGCGCTGGGCGATGGGTGAAACCTCGTACAAGAGCTTGCGCGCCGCCGACATGGACGCGGTGATCTTCGCCGGCTCCGGCAACCGTCCCGCGCGCAACCACGCCGAAGTGACGATGACGATCGACAATGCCGATCGCACCGCGCCGGCGGCGATGAACGACAGCCAGCTTCTCGAAATCTCCCGCCGCATCGAGCGCGAAGCCGGCTCGGTCTATCGCATCAACGGCCGCGACGTGCGCGCCCGCGACGTGCAGATCCTGTTCGCGGATGCCGCCACCGGTGCGCGTTCGCCCGCCCTCGTCCACCAGGGCAAGATCGGCGAGATCATCCAGGCCAAGCCCGAGCAGCGCCGCCGCGTGCTGGAAGACGCCGCCGGCGTCGCCGGCCTGCACGCCCGCCGCCACGAAGCCGAGCTGCGCCTGAAGGCCGCCGAAACCAACCTCACCCGCGTCGAGGACGTGATCGGCCAGCTCTCCGGCCAGATGGAAGGCCTGAAGAAGCAGGCCCGCCAGGCCGTGCGCTATCGCGAGGTCGCGGCCAAGGTCCGCAAGGCCGAAGCCACGCTGTTCCACCTGCGCTGGATCGGCGCTCATGCCGACGTCAACGAATCCGGCCAGACCCACGATCTCGCCGTGCGCGAGATGGCCGAGCGCACCCAGCACCAGGCCGAAGCCGCCCGCATCCAGGCGATCCGCGCCGCCGAAATGCCGGCGCTGCGCGATGCCGAAGCGCGCGCCGCGGCCGGGCTGCAGCGCCTCACCAATGCCCGCGAATTGCTCGACCGCGAGGAAGAGCGCGCCAAGGAGCGCGTCGCCGAGCTCGAGCGCCGCCTTGCGCAGTTCGAAGGCGACATTTCGCGTGCTCAGCAACAAACGATGGACGCCGACGTCGCGCTGCAGCGGCTCGACGCCGAAGACGCCGAGCTGAAGGAAGAGATCAAGTCGCGCGTCGAGAAGCGCTCCGGCGTCGACGAGCGCGTCGGCGAAGCCGAGGCGGTGCTGACCGAGACCGAGCAGCAGTTCGCCGAGCTCACCACCGCGCTCGCCGACCTCACCGCCAAGCGCAACCAACTCGAAGCCAACGTCCGCACCCATCGCGACAAGCTCGCCCGGCTCGACCAGGAAATCGCGAACGTCACCGCCGAAGAGCAGAAGCTCGCCGCGGATACCGGCGGCTTCGGCGATCTCGACGAGCTGACCGCGACGGTTGAGACCGCGGAGCAGACGCTGGCAGCTTCCGAAGCCGCGGCGCAGGCGAGCGAAGCCGCGCACGTCGCGGCGCGCCAGACGCTGGAATCCTCGCGCTCACCGCTGAACGAGGCCGACAAGCGCGTGCAGCGCCTCGAGACCGAAGCACGCACGATCTCCAAGATCGTCAACGGCGAGACCAAGAATCTGTGGCCGCCGATCATCGACGGCATCACCGTCGACAAGGGTTTTGAAAAGGCGATCGGCGCCGCGCTCGGCGACGATCTCGACGCGCCGGTCGACCCGTCAGCGCCGATGCGCTGGACCAATGCCGGCGTCACCGAGGGCGATCCGGAGCTGCCCGAAGGCGTCACCCCGCTCGCCAACCATGTGCAGGCGCCGGCCGAGCTGGCGCGTCGTCTGGCGCAGATCGGCGTGGTGCCGCGCGAGCGCGGCGCCGAGCTCGTCTCGCAGCTCAAGACCGGCCAGCGGCTGGTCTCGCCCGAGGGCGACGTCTGGCGCTGGGACGGCTTCGTCGCCGCCGCTCACGCCCCGACCGGCGCCGCGCGGCGTCTTGCCGAGCGCGCCCGTCTCGTCGACATCGAGAACGAGCTCGAGCAGGCCCGCATCGACGCGCAGATCAAGCGCCAGGCGCTTGAGAATGCCGAGTCCGAATTGCAGATGGCGGCCAGCACGGAAGGTGCCAGCCGCGAAGCCTGGCGCGCCGCGCAGCGCGAGCTCAACACCGCACGCGAACGTCATGCGAGCGCCGAGCGCGAGATCAGCCGCCACGCCGCACGCAAGGCGACGCTGTCGGAAGCGCATAGCCGTCTCGCCGCCGACCGCGCCGAAGCCGAAGCCGCGCATGAATACGCCGCCGCCGGCATCACCGAGCTGCCGTCGAGCGAGGACACCGAGACCCGCCTCGCCGCCGTCCGCAGCGACATCGAGGCTCATCGCCGCATGGCCGCCCAGGTCCGCGCTGAGGCGCAGGCGCTGGCGCGCGAGGCTGAACTGGCCGACCGCCGCGTGCAGGCGATCCTCGCCGAGCGCACCGAGTGGGCGAACCGCAAGGAGAGCGCGGCCTCCCATATCGACACCATCCAGGCACGTATCGCCGAACTCACGATCGAGCGCAGCGAGCTCGAAAACGCGCCGGCCGTGTTCGCCGAGAAGCGCAGCGCGCTGATCACCGAGATCGAATACGCCGAGAACGACCGCCGCATGGCCGCCGACGCGCTCGCCACCGCCGAGACCGCGATGGCCGAGACCGACCGCGTCGCCAAGCTGACGCTCGAAGCTCTCTCCAGCTCGCGCGAGGCCGCCGCGCGTGCCGAAGAACGCATGGAAGGCGCGCGGCGCCGGCTCGAGGACATCGAGCGCGAGATCCGCGACATGCTCGAGGTCGAGCCGCAGGCGGTTGCCGGCCTCGCCGAGATCGAGCCCGGCGCGGAGCTGCCGCCGCTGCACGACATCGAGGAAGACCTCGAAAAGATGCGCCGCGACCGCGAGCGCCTCGGCGCAGTCAATTTGCGCGCCGAGGAAGAGCTGCGCGAGGTCGAGACCCAGCACACCGGCCTCGTCACCGAGCGCGACGACCTCGTCGAAGCCATCAAGCGGCTGCGCCAGGGCATCCAGAGCCTCAACAAGGAAGCGCGCGAGCGCCTCCTGACCTCGTTCGAGGTCGTCAACAACCACTTCAAGCGCCTGTTCGTCGAGCTGTTCGGCGGCGGCGAGGCCGCGCTGCACCTGATCGAGAGCGACGACCCGCTCGAAGCCGGTCTCGAGATCATCGCCAAGCCCCCGGGCAAGAAGCCGCAGACGCTGTCGCTGCTCTCGGGCGGTGAGCAGGCATTGACCGCGATGGCGCTGATCTTCGCGGTGTTCTTGACCAACCCCTCGCCGATCTGCGTGCTGGACGAAGTCGACGCGCCGCTCGACGACCACAACGTCGAACGGTACTGCAACCTCTTGCACGAGATGACCGGCTCGACCGACACGCGCTTCATCATCATCACGCACAACCCGATCACCATGGCGCGGATGAACCGGCTGTTCGGCGTCACCATGGCCGAGCGTGGCGTCTCGCAACTGGTGTCGGTGAGCCTCGCCGAGGCCGTGGACATTCTCGACCAGAACGTGGCGTGACGCTGCGGTCGCGCCACACCCATTGACGTCATCATCCGCGAAGGCGGATGATTCAGTACGCCGTGACTTCTCGATTGACGGCACTGTCTCGGAGTACTGGATGCCCCGCCTGCGCGGGGCATGACTGCGGATGATGATAGCCCCCACCCTCCCCGCCGAATTGAAAGCCGCCCTCGACGGCAAGCTGCAGGGCTTCTCTCGTACCGACGCCGCACAACGCTCGCAGAAAATCTCCACCACCTATCGCGCCGGCGGCGGCTCGGGCACGATCAAGTCGGAGGCCGATGCGCTGGCTTACGCGCTGGCGCGCATGCCGGCGACCTACGCGGCCGTGGCCGCGAGCCTGAATGCGCTGACCGAGATCGCGCCAAGCCTTGCGCCTGAAACGCTGCTCGACGTCGGCGCAGGCCCGGGCACTGCGAGCTGGGCCGCCGCGGAGGCGTTTCCATCGCTGCAGGATTTCACCCTGCTCGACGCCAACCCCACGCTGAGCCGGCTCGCGCTCGAGCTGGCGCGCGACAGCTCGCGCCTTTCGGAGTGCCGCTATCTGCCGGGCGACGCCGGCGGCAACCTCACTGAAGTCTCGCAAGCCGATCTCGTCGTCGCCAGCTACATCATCGGCGAGCTCAATGAAGGCGACCAGCGCAAGCTGACGGAAGCGATGTGGGCCAAGGCGCGCCACGCGCTGGTCGTGATCGAGCCGGGCACGCCCGCCGGCTACGCCCGCATCCTCGCGCTGCGCCAGCAGCTGATCGCAGCTGGCGCCTACGTCGCCGCGCCCTGCCCGCACGAAAAGCCCTGCCCGCTCGTAGCGCCCGACTGGTGCCATTTCAGCCAGCGCCTGCCGCGCTCGCAGGCGCACCGCCAGATCAAGGGTGCCGAGGTGCCGTTCGAGGACGAGCGCTTCATCTACGTCGCCCTGACCCGTACGCCGCCAACGCGTGCGTCACGCGTGCTGGCACCGCCGGATGTCGGCAAGGCCGAGATCACGGCCAAGCTCTGCACCGAGAGCGGCGTCGAACTCGCCAAGGTCGCCCGCCGCGACAAGGCCGCCTATGCGGCTGCCCGGCGCTGGCGCTGGGGCGATGCCGTTATTGCCGAAAGTTAACCTCATTCAAGGCTTTCGCCTTGAACTTGGATGGTTCCCGGTTCGACCAAGTCTTACCTGCCCTCTGCGCCGGGGCTCTCGTCCTGCGCCAATTTGGTCTACCCTAGCGCCCGCCTCAATCCCCTTCAGGAGTCCTCCATGTCGACCGGCTGGATCGTTCTCGGCGTCATCGTCGTTCTCGTGTTCTTGGCCTTCAGCGCCTACAACCGCCTGGTCGCGCTGGGCCAGCGCGTCGGCCAGGCCTTTGCCGATATCGACGTGCAGCTCAAGCAGCGTCACGATCTCATTCCGAACCTGGTCGAGACCGTGAAGGGCTATGCCTCGCATGAGCGCGGCACGCTCGACGACGTCATCAAGGCGCGCAATTCGGCGATGTCGGCGCAGGGCCCGGCGCAGGTATCCGCCGCCGAGAACCAGCTCTCCGGTGCGCTCGGCCGGCTGATCGCGCTGTCGGAGGCCTATCCGGACCTCAAGGCCAATGCCAACTTCCAGCAACTCGCATCCGAGCTCTCCGACCTCGAGAACAAGATCGCGGCGAGCCGCCGCTTCTTCAACAACGCGGTCCAGGAATACAACACCGGCATCCAGCAGATGCCCGCCGCGCTGTTCGCCGGCATGTTCGGCTTCACCAGGAAGGACTTCTTCGATCTCGGCGCCAGCCGCACCGAGGTCGAAGCCACGCCTCAGGTGAAGTTCTGATTGCCTAGCATGTCCATTGTTTTTCTCCGTCATTCTGGGGCGTCACGAAGCGACGAACTATGGTGCGCAGTTGCGCACCAGGGAATCTCGAGGTTCCGGGTTCGCGCCTTCGGCGCGCCCCGGAACGACGGACATTGACGAAGGCCCGCCATGGCCGCGTATGGACTCTACACGCATATCGCCTCGAACAAGTTTCGTTCGATGCTGCTGCTCGCCGGCCTGTTCGCGCTGGTCTATGTGCTGGTCTATGCCGGCGCGCTGGTCGCTGAAGTTCTGATCGACAGCAATCGGACCGCCGCCTTCTACCTGAGCCACGCCTTCCATGATCTGATCGTCGCCGCGCCCATTGCGACGGTCGTCACAGTGGCCTGGGTCGTGATCGCCTATTTCTTCCACCAGTCGATGATCGACGCCGTGACCGGCGGCCACGATGTCACCCGGCAGGAGGAGCCGCGGCTCTACAATCTGCTCGAAAACCTCTGCATCTCGCGCGGCATCACCATGCCGAAGCTGAAGATCATGGAAAGCCCGGCGTTGAACGCGTTCGCGACCGGCCTCAACCCGCGGCAATACTCGGTCACCGTCACGACCGGTCTCCTCAGCGCGCTGAACGACAAGGAGATCGAGGCGGTGCTGGGGCATGAGCTGACCCACATCAAGAACGGCGACGTGCAGCTGATGGTGGTTGCCGTCATCATCGCCGGCGTGGTCGGCTTCTTCGGCGAATTGTTCTTCCGCCTGTTCACCAATTTCAGCTGGAACACCAGTGGCGGCTCGTGGTCGTCAGGCTCCTCCTCCTCGTCGCGCTCGTCCTCGTCGAGCGACAGCAAGAGCTCCGGCGGCGGCGCGGTGATCGTCATCATCATCGCGGTCGTGCTGATCGTGGTGGCCTGGCTGATGTCGCAGGTGGTGAAGCTGGCGCTGTCGCGCTCGCGCGAATATCTCGCCGATGCCGGCTCGGTCGAGCTGACCAAAGATCCCGATGCCATGATCTCGGCGCTGCGCAAGATCGAGGGCCGCGGCGAGCTACCGGGCGCGACCTCGGCGGTGATGGAGCTCTGCGTCGACAATCCGCGCGAGGGCTTTGCCGATTTGTTCGCCACCCATCCCTCGGTGCAGTCCCGGGTCGATGCACTGGTCAAGTTTGCCGGCGGCCACGATCCCGGCCCGCTGCCCGACCCGACTGCAGCGACGGATCAGCCCGAAGCGCAGGCTGACTCGCAAACCACCCCGCCGCCGCTATCGCAGGGACCGTGGGGCGATGCAGCCGGTCCGGCCAGTCCGCCGCCGATCCCCGCGCCCAGCCCCTCCGGAACCGCGGCTGGCAATCCGATGGGTCCCTGGGGCCGCCATTGAAGCAGGCACCGCGTGCGGCGGTTTCGCAACGATCAGGAAAAACCGCCGGAATAGCTGCATCGGCGTGCCGAGGATTTGAATTCTCCCTTGTTTCTGCCATGTTCGCGCCCAACAGCAGACTCGGGACATCGGTCTCGGGCCCGGCCGATTGCGACCTCGCGATCGGGGGCGCGCGTTAGGGGACAGCAATGGCAAAGCCGGCAGTGGTTGTGGTGGGCGCGGACAAGGGCGGGGTCGGCAAGACCACGGTATCGCGCACCCTGCTCGATTATTTCTCAGCCAACAACGTGCCGACTCGTGCCTTCGACACGGAGTCGCCGCGCGGAACCCTGAAGCGCTTCCACCCTGATATCACCGAGATCGTCGACATGACGACGACGGCCGACCAGATGAAAATTTTCGACACGCTCAACGCGGTCAGCCCGTCGGTCACCGTCATCGACGTCCGCGCCGGTCTGCTCTCGCCCGCGCTGGCCTCGCTCCGCG
This sequence comes from Bradyrhizobium genosp. SA-4 str. CB756, assembly GCF_000473125.1. Taxonomy (NCBI): domain Bacteria; kingdom Pseudomonadati; phylum Pseudomonadota; class Alphaproteobacteria; order Hyphomicrobiales; family Nitrobacteraceae; genus Bradyrhizobium; species Bradyrhizobium genosp. SA-4. The sequence continues at coordinate 5,494,174 of NZ_KI421499.1, forward strand.
ACATCGGCTTCCTCGACGCCGCCAAGGCCGGCCAGATCACCTTCGCGGTGTTCCATATCCTCGGCCCCTCGATCGCCTCGCTGGAGGAAATCGCCGAGACCGCCGGCTTCATGACCGGCGCGAAATACTTCCTGGTCAAGAATTTCATCAACGATACCCAGTTCTTCCAGTGGGATCAGGCGACCTATAATTCCTATTTCCACCGCATCAAGGACGCCACCGAGCTGACCATCCCCAAGCTCAACGAGATGGCCTATGAGCAGGTCGAGGTGTCGTCCGTTCCGTTCCTGAAATTCGTCGCCAACAAGGGCATCAGCGACGAGGCCGCGAACTATTCCTTCGTGCTACGCGGCTATGTCCGGCACTGGCTGGCCAATGTCTGGAGCGAGTTCGACCGCATTCGCCTGACGGACATCGTCGGTTCGAAGCCGGTGACCCGCAACAGCGAAAAATAGTTGCGGACCCCGGGCGGATACGGCTGGATTGGGCGGCAAGTTCGCTCAAATAATAACCCGCAATGTCCGCGACACCCGTCTACATCATCTGCTCGCCCCGCCCGCAGGTCGGCAAGACCCTGCTGGCGCGGCTTCTGAGCGAATTCCTGCTGCTCAAGAACGGCAACGTGGCGGCCTTCGACGTCAATCTGAAGGAGCCGTCGCTGCTGGACTATCTGCCTGGCATCACCGAGACCGCCGACGTGATCGACACCTACGGCAAGATGCAGCTGATGGACCGCGTCATCGTCGATGACGGCCTCGCCAAGGTCATCGACCTCGGCTTCCACGCCTTCGACGAGTTCTTCAAGATGACCGAGGAGATCGGCCTGCTCAAGGAAGCGGCACGCCGGCATGTCGCACCGCAGATCATGTTCGTCGCCGACACCGACCGCGTCTCGGCGCGCGCCCACGAGATGCTGCGCGGACAGATCCCCCGGATGAGCTTGATCACGGTTGACAATGAATATGTCGTGCGCGGCGAGCTACCGGCCGCGATGGAAGGCGGCCGGCTGTTCCGCCTGCCCGCGCTGCCCGGCTTCCTGAAAACCTATATCGACCGGCTGAACTTCTCCTTCACCGGCTATCTGCGCCAGGAGAAGGACTCTTCGACCGAGCTCCACCAGTGGACCCGGAGGAATTACCTCGCCTTCCGCGAGCTGGAGCTCAACCTGATCCTGCAGAGGTCGTGACCCGAAACGACCCGGGCGCTCAGTGCCCCTCGAACGTCATCAGCGTGCGTACCGGCAGGTCCATGGCGCGCAGCTTGGCGGCGCCGCCGAGCTCGGGCAGGTCGACGATGAAGCAGGCAGCGATCACGTTGGCGCCGATCTGGCGCAGCAGTTTTACAGCGCCCTCCGCGGTGCCGCCGGTGGCGATGAGATCGTCGACGAGAATGACGCGTTCACCGGGCTGGACCGCATCCACATGCATCTCCATCTCGTCGATGCCGTATTCGAGCGAGTAGGCGATGCGCACGGTGGTGTGCGGCAGCTTGCCCTTCTTGCGGATCGGCACGAAGCCGGCCGAGAGCTGATGCGCCACCGCCCCGCCGATGATGAAGCCGCGCGCTTCCATGCCGGCGACCTTGTCGATCTTGTTGCCGGCCCAGGGATTGACGAGCTCGTCCACGGCGCGGCGGAAGGCGCGCGCATCGGCGAGCAAGGTCGTGATATCGCGGAACATGACCCCCGGCTTGGGATAGTCGGGGATGGTGCGGACGCTCGCCTTCAGGTCGTGGTCAAAGGTCATTTGTATCCCATGTTAGCTGTCATTCCGGAGCGGCTCGAAGAGCCGAACTCTGGTGCGCAATTGCGCACCTGAGAATCTCGAGATTCCGGGTCTGGTGCTTGCGCACCATCCCGGAATGACGAGCATGAAACATGCACTCAATTCGTCCCGGCATCCAGCCGGAACGCATTCTCGACAATCTTCAAGCCCACCTCGTTGCCGAGCGACATCAGCGATTCCGGGTGGAATTGCACGCCGGCGACCGGCAGGGTCTTGTGCTCCAGCGCCATGGCGACGCCGTCCTCGGTGCTGGCGGTGACGCTTAGCACCTCCGGCATGCTGTCGCGCTCGACGAACAGCGAATGATAGCGGCCGATGACAATCTCGTTCGGCAGATTGCGCATCAAGCGTCCGCCGCGCACCTGCACCCGCGACGGCCGGCCGTGGGCGGGATGGGTGAGCTGGCCGAGCTCGCCGCCGAAATATTCGCCGATGGCCTGCACGCCGAGGCAGACGCCGAACACCGGCAGCTGCTTCTCCAGCGCCGCATCGATCGTCTTTTTGATCCCGAAATCTTCGGGGCGCCCAGGGCCAGGCGACAGCACGAGCAAATCCCACCTCTTGCGCTTGAGCATGTCGAGCGCATGCACATAGCGGACCACGGTGACCTCGGCGCCGACCTGGCGGAAATAGTCGGCGAGCATATGCACAAAGCTGTCGTCGTGGTCGATCAGCAGCACCTGCTTGCCCGAGCCTGTGGCATCGGGCGCGAAAGTGGAGAGCGGCTTTGGCGGATCGCCGCGCAGCGCCTGGAACAATGCGGCAGCCTTGACCTGGCACTCGCGGTCTTCCGCGGCGGGATCGGAGTCGAACAGACAAGTCGCGCCGACCCGCACTTCGGCAAGGCCGTCTTTCATGCGGATGGTGCGGATGGTGAGGCCGGTGTTGATGCTGCCGTCAAAATTCACCGCGCCGATGGCGCCGGCGTACCAGCGCCGGGGCGAGCGTTCGTGATCCTCGACGAACTGCATCGCCCAGAGCTTTGGCGCGCCGGTTACGGTCACCGCCCAGGCATGGGTGAGGAAGGCGTCGAGCGCGTCGAAGCCGGGGCGCAGCATGCCCTCGACGTGATCGACGGTGTGGAACAGCTTTGAGTAGGTCTCGATCTGCCGCCTCGCCAGCACCTTGATGGTGCCGGGCACGCAGACGCGCGCCTTGTCGTTGCGATCGACGTCGGTGCACATGTTGAGCTCGAACTCGTCCTTCTCCGAGTTCAGCAGCTGGCGGATTTGTTCGGCATCACCGATCGCGTCGGTGCCGCGCGCGATCGTGCCCGAGATCGGGCAGGTCTCGACGCGGCGTCCGTCCGAGCGCACGAACATTTCCGGCGAGGCAGAGACGAGGAATTCGCCCTCGCCGAGATTCATCAGCGCGCCATAGGGCGACGGGTTGATGACGCAGAGCCGCTGAAACACTTCGGCCGGCGAGCGATCGCATGGTTCTGCGAAGAGCTGGCCGGGCACGGCCTCGAACAAATCGCCGCGGGCAAACGCCGCGCGCGCGGTCTCGACGGTCGCCTGATACTCGCCGGGCGCGTGATCGGCAAAGCCCTGGCGCGGCGTCTTCAGATACGGGCTCTCGGCGGTCTCGCGCGGCAGGCCCTCGGTGGATTTGCCCTTCCAGGCAAAATCGTAGGTGAGCACCACGCCGCGGCCGGTGGCGCGGTCATAGGCCAGCAGGCGATCGGGAACGTACAGCACGATGTCGCGCTGGTCGGCCTCGCGCGGGCGTTTTTGCACGAGGTCCTCGATCTGGAACACGAGGTCATAGGCGAAGGCGCCGAACAGGCCGAGCAGCCCATCGTCATTGGCGGAGAAAGCGGCAATGATGTCGCGCACCAGCGACATCACGCTGGCGCGCCGCGTGCGCTGGTCCTCCTCGACCGGCGCATCGCCGCGGATGATGTGGCCGGCAAGGCGTGTCGCGGTCTTCTCGGAGATGACGACGCAGGGCTCGCGCAAGACGTCCGCGAGGAAGGCGATCAGCACCTCGCCGCGCGCGTTGAGCGCCTCCAGCTTGAAATCGACGCCTGATGTCTCGAGCTTGAGCGGCGGATCGGAGAAGCCGAGGTCAAAGCTCTCGTAGCGGCCGGGCACGGTGGTGCCCGAGGACAGCACCACGCCACGGCGGCGGTCGAGCAGGTTGATGAGATCGTCGAGCCGGTTGGCGCCGCCGGTGAACTGCTCCGCGACACGCGTGATCGCGAGACCGCCTCGGGTCACGTAATCGCTTCTGGCCGGGAGGGCAAAGACTGTCCTGTTCATGTGATCCTCTTGGGGTCCTCTTACGAGACTTGCCGAGGGAACGCCACACAGGACAAACGAGAAGGCCGCCGCGCTGTGCTGGCGACCTCAGACGATTTGGGAAAGGAAAATCGCACCGGCCACCTCTTTAGGAGGTGCGCCACCAAAGACGGGCTGGGCGGACGGCGGTGCTCATGGGGCGGATACTCACCATGGCCCGGGGGCGGCGTCAAGGGTGGCGGCAAGGCGGTAGCCCGGATGGAGCGAACGGGGCGACGCTTCGCGCCGATCCGTTGGCTCCATCCGGGCTACGAGCGATCACCCGAGATGCTTCCGGAAAAACTCCGTCGCCCTGCCCCAGGCGAGTTCGGCGGCTTCGCGGTCGTGCACGGCCTGGCGCTGCTCGTTGACGAAGGCGTGTTCGGCGTCATAGCGGAACAGCTCGAGCGACTTGCCGGCGGCCTTCATGGCCTTCTCGAAGCCGCTGACCAGCTCCGGCGTGCACCAGTCGTCCTTGTTGGCGAAATGGGCCTGGAGCGGGATCTTGACGTCGGCGGGCTTGGCGGCCTGCTCCGGCGGGATGCCGTAGAACACGACGCCGGCGGCGAGCTCAGGCACATGGACCGCGCCGATGATGGTGACGGCACCGCCGAGGCAGAAGCCTGTCAGCCCGACCTTGGCACCGTTGCGCGACAGATATTGCGCGGCGCCGCGCACGGTCTGCGTGGTGGCATCCATGAAGTCGAGCGAGTTCATTTCCTTGTTGGCGGAATCCGTGTCGTGATACGGCACCACCTTGCCCTTGTAGAGATCGGGCGCCAGCGCATCGAAGCCGGCCAGCGCAAAGCGATCGCACAGGCCCTTGATCTGGTCCGACAGGCCCCACCATTCCTGGATCACGACCACGCCCGGCGCATTGCCGCGCGCGGCATTGGCGAGATAGCCCGAGGCGTCCTTGCCGTCCGGGCGCTTGAAGGTGATCGTGGTTCCCATGGTGTCCTCCGGTGAGTTTCTTGGGGGAGCGGTTGACGGCATTTTGGCGGGTGAGGACGTGTGAAGCAATCCACACTCTCGTCATTCCGGGGCGGTGCGCAGCACCGAACCCGGAATCCCGAGATTCCGGGTTCGCGCTATCGCGCGCCCCGGAATGACCGCACAACAAAAAAGCCCCCTTGCGGGGGCTTCTTTATTCTCGTCGCGCGCCGCTCAGTGGGAGTCGGCCCAGACCTTCTTCTTGGTGAAGTACATCAGCAGCGCGAAGATGATCAGGAACACGAACACCTGGAAACCGAGGCGCTTGCGCGCTTCCATGTGCGGTTCGGCGGTCCACATCAGGAACGTGGTGACGTCCTTGGAGTATTGCGCGACCGTGGTCGGCGAGCCGTCGTCATAGGTCACCTGGCCGTCGCTGAGCGGCTTCGGCATCTTGATGGCGTGGCCCGGGAAGTACCTGTTGAAGTAGGAGCCCTCCGGGATCGTCACGCCCTCCGGCACCTTCTCCTCAAAACCCTGGAGCACCGCCGCGACATAGTCCGGGCCCTGCTCCTGGTACTGGGTGAAGAAGTCGAAGATGAACCAGGGGAAACCGCGGCCGTAGGAACGCGCCTTGGTGATCAGCGACAGGTCGGGCGGCGCCGCACCGCCGTTGGCCGCACGGGCGGCCTGCTCGTTCGGGAACGGCGAGGGGAAGTAGTCGGCTGCCCGGCCAGGGCGCTCGAACATGTCGCCCGCGTCGTTCGGACCATCCTTGATCTTGTAGTCGGAGGCGAAGGCTGCCACCTGCGCCACGGAATAGCCGGGGCCACCGGGTTCACCGAGATTGCGGAAGGCGACGTAGGACAGGCCGTGGCAGTTGGCGCAGACCTCCTTGTAGACCTTCAGGCCGCGCTGGAGCGCGCCGCGGTCGAACTTGCCGAACGGACCTGAGAACGACCATTTGTTGCCCGGCGGCTTGTCGCTGCCTTCACTGGCCCGGGCATCCCCGAGGCTGCCGAGGAACAGCGCACCGGCGGCGACCAGCGCGACCGCGACGGAGGCCACAGCCTTGCTGCCCTTGGCGAGGATCGCCTCCGAGATCGAGTTCGGCACCGGCCGCGGCGTCTCGATGCGCGAGAGCAGCGGCAGCACGATCAGGAAATAGGCGAAGTAGCACACCGTCAGGACCCGGCCGGCAACCACGTAGATGCCTTCCGGCGGCTGCGCGCCGAGATAGCCGAGCAGGATGCAGACCGCGACGAAGATCCAGAAGAACTGCTTGGCCAGCGGACGGTACTTCGACGACCGCGTCCTGGCGCTGTCCAGCCAGGGCAGGAAGCACAGGATGATGATCGCCGAGAACATCGCGATGACGCCCGCGAGCTTGTTCGGGATCGAGCGCAGGATCGCGTAGAACGGCAGGTAATACCATTCCGGCACGATGTGCGGCGGCGTCACGCCCGGGTTCGCCGGAATGTAGTTGTCGGCATCGCCCAGATAGTTCGGCATATAGAAGATGAACCAGGCGTAGAGCAGCAGGAAGCAGGACACGCCGAACATGTCCTTGATGGTCGCGTGCGGCGTGAACGGCACCGTGTCCTTTTCCGTCTTCGGCTCGACGCCGTCGGGATTGTTCTGGCCGGCGACGTGCAGCGCCCAGACGTGCAGCACGACGACGCCTGCGATCAGGAACGGCAAGAGATAGTGCAGCGAGAAGAAGCGGTTCAGCGTCGGGTTGCCGACCGAATAGCCGCCCCACAGCAGCGTCACGATGCTCTCGCCGACATAGGGAATGGCGGAGAACAGGTTGGTGATGACGGTGGCGCCCCAGAAGCTCATCTGGCCCCACGGCAGCACGTAGCCCATGAAGCCCGTCGCCATCATCAGGAGGTAGATGATGACGCCGAGGATCCACAGCACCTCGCGCGGCTCCTTGTAGGAGCCGTAATAGAGGCCGCGCAGCATGTGGACATAGACCGCGAAGAAGAACATCGACGCGCCGCAGGCGTGCATGTTGCGCAGCAGCCAGCCGTAATTGACGTCACGGACGATCAGCTCGACCGACTTGAAGGCGAGATCGGCATGCGGCGTGTAGTGCATCGCCAGGATGACGCCGGTGAGGATCTGCATCCCCAGCATGAAGGAGAGGATGGCGCCGAAGGTCCACCAGTAGTTCAGGTTGCGCGGGGTGGGATAGACGACGAAGGAAGAGTGCATGAGGCCGAGGATCGGCAGACGCCGCTCGATCCATTGCAGGGCCGGATTGCTCGGCTGGTAGTCGGATGGTCCGCTCATGATGCGATCCTGAGGAAATATAACGACGAGACGGCGCGAAGCTTCGGACGCAGGTCCGCAGCTCAGCCGATCTGGATTTTGGTGTCGGAAACGAACTGGTACGGCGGCACGGCCAGGTTCGCGGGCGCGGGTCCCTGGCGGATGCGGCCGGACGAGTCGTACTGCGACCCATGGCAGGGGCAGAAGAAGCCGTCGTAATTGCCCTCATGGGCGATCGGGATGCAGCCGAGATGGGTGCAGATGCCGATCACGACCAGCCACTGCTCATGGCCGGACTTGACGCGGGCCTCGTCGGTCTGCGGATCGGGCAGGCTCGCCACGTTGACGGCGCGCGCCTCGTCGATCTGCTTCTTGGTGCGGTGGCTGATGTAGATCGGCTTGCCGCGCCAGAACACCTTGATGTCCTGGCCCTCGGCGACCGGGCTGAGATCGACCTCGATCGGCGCACCGGCGGCGATGGTCGACGCATCGGGATTCATTTGGGAGATGAAGGGCCAGAGCGCGGCTGCGCCCCCTACTGCTGCAGCTGCCCCTGTTGCAACGAATAAGAAATCACGGCGTGTCGGATGGTCCGCCGAAGACGCTGTCGTCACGATTCCAACCCTTTCTTCTTATGCTGCCGGCGGAACCGCTCCGGGAGCCCCCAAGGTCCCCAGAACAGCCTGCCGGCGCCCGCGGCCCCCCGCGGCGGCAGAACTTCACTTGTCCCCACCAAAACAAGGGCGAAAACAGCAGTCCAGAATCGTTCTATTGGCACCCTTGCCGGGCGAGCGCAAGCCCGCTAACGGCGCGGGAGCGTGCAATGCACGAATTCCCGCGCCAGCGATGTTTTATTGAGACAATTCGGTCCCGGCCCAACCCGACATCAAGCCATGCAGATAGCGCTTTTCCAGCCTGACATCCCCCAGAACACCGGCACGATTCTCCGCCTCTGCGCCTGCCTGGGTATGACTGCCCATATCATCGAGCCGGCAGGGTTCCCGGTCTCCGACCGCCATTTCCGCCGGGCGGGAATGGATTATCTTGACCATGTCAGCATCGTCAGACACGACTCCTGGGCGAAGTTCGAGGAGTGGCGCGCGGCACAGGGCTACCGCCTGCTCCTGTTCACCACCAAGGGTGCCACCGACTACCGCGATTTCCGTTACGAGACGGCGGACATCCTGCTATTCGGGCGCGAGAGCGCCGGGGTCACCGACGCGGTGGTCGAGGCCGCGGATGCGCGGCTGGTGATCCCGATCAATCCGGGGCTGCGGTCGCTCAATGTCGCCATGAGCGCGGCGATGGCCGCAGGCGAAGCGCTGCGGCAGCTCCGGAACCCGCAAGTTTGAGACCATTGAGGAGAGACCAGTGAGTTACGCGGTCAAGGAGATCTTCCTGACCCTGCAAGGCGAAGGCGCCCATGCCGGGCGCGCGTCGGTGTTCTGCCGTTTTGCCGGCTGCAACCTCTGGAGCGGCCGCGAGGCCGACCGCACGGACGCCGTGTGCAAGTTCTGTGACACGGACTTCGTCGGCACCGACGGCACGCTCGGCGGCCGTTACGCCTCGGCTGCGGATCTCGCCGACACCATCGCCGCGCAGTGGACCGCCTCCAACGACAACCGCTATGTGGTGCTTACCGGCGGCGAGCCGCTGCTCCAGGTCGACGCCGACCTGATCGATGCGCTCCATGCCCGCGGCTTCGAGATCGGCGTCGAGACCAACGGCACGATTGCAGCGCCTGACGGCCTCGACTGGATCTGCGTCAGCCCCAAGGGCGGCAGCGAGCTCGTGCAGACGCGCGGGCATGAGCTGAAGCTGGTCTATCCGCAGGCCCTCGCCGCCCCCGAGACCTTCGAGGGCCTCGCCTTCGAGCGCTTCTCGCTCCAGCCGATGGACGGGCCCGAGGTCACGGAGAACACCGCGCGCGCGATCGACTATTGCCTGCGCCACCCGCAGTGGCGGCTGAGCGTGCAGACGCATAAATCGCTCGGCATCAGATAGGATTGGTTTTCGGACAGATGTGGGAATTGACCAAATCGTTCCGCTTCGAAGCGGCGCACTCACTATCGGGCACGACCTTCGGTGCAGCGAGCGAAGAGATCCACGGCCACTCCTTCCGCGCCGAGGTGACGCTGCGCGGCACGCCCGATCCCAAGACGGGCATGGTGGTCGACCTCGGCCTCGTGCAGCGCGCCATCGAGGACGTCAGGCTCACGCTCGACCACAAGTACCTCAACAAGATCGAGGCACTGGGCACGCCGACGCTGGAAAACCTCTCGCGCTTCGTCTGGGAGCGGCTGGCGCATATCGGCAAGCTGACCCGCGTCAGCATCCACCGCGACAGTTGCAACGAGAGCTGCACCTATTACGGTCCGCAAGAATAGTCACGATCTCGTAGGGTGGGCAAAGCGGAGCGTGCCCACCAATCAAGACGACGGTGAAAGATGGTGGGCACGGCGCGAGGACGCCTTTGCCCACCCTACGGCAGCTTCGCTCGGGAATAGATGATGGACGCATCGACAATCGAAGACCGCAAGAGCCGCGCCCGCGCCTGGTTCGAAGCCCTGCGCGATGACATCTGCGCAAGCTTCGAGCGGCTCGAGGACGACGCGCCGCAGAGCCTCTATCCGGGCGAGGCCGGCCGCTTCGAACGCACGCCCTGGCAGCGCACCGACCACTCTGGCGCGGCGGGCGGCGGCGGCATGATGTCGATGATGCATGGGCGCCTGTTCGAGAAGGTCGGCGTGCATTGCTCGACCGTGCATGGCGAATTCGCACCCGAGTTTCGCGCGCAGATTCCGGGCGCGGCGGAGGACCCGAAATTCTGGGCCTCCGGCATCTCGCTGATCGCACATATGCGCAATCCGCATGTGCCCGCCGTGCACATGAACACGCGCTTCGTCGTCACCACCAAAGCCTGGTTCGGCGGCGGCGCGGACCTGACGCCGGTGCTCGACCGCCGGCGCACGCAGGAGGATGCCGACACGCTCGCTTTCCATGCCGCGATGAAAGAGGCGTGCGACCAGCCGAACGGCGTTGCCGACTACGACAAGTACAAGAAGTGGTGCGACGAGTATTTCTACCTGCCGCACCGGAAAGAGGCGCGCGGCATCGGCGGCATCTTCTACGACTGGCACGACAGCGGCGATTGGGACGCCGACCTCGCCTTCACGCGGGATGTCGGCCGCACCTTCCTGAAGATCTACCCCGAGATCGTCAGGCGTAATTTCGCGAGCGCCTGGACGGCCGATGATCGCGAGGAGCAACTGATCCGGCGCGGGCGCTATGTCGAATTCAACCTGCTCTACGACCGCGGCACCATCTTCGGGCTCAAGACCGGCGGCAATGTGGACTCCATCCTGTCGTCGCTGCCGCCGGAGGTGAAATGGCCATGAGCGCTTTGAGGCCACTGCCGCGCGCCATGTTGATCGACATGGACGACACCATCCTGTCGGCCTATGGCCGGCCCGAGATCGCCTGGAACACCATCGCCAACGAATTCGCCGCAGAGCTTGCCCCGCTGCCGCCGCGGGAGGTCGCAACGGCGGTGCTGGCCTTCGCGCGAAACTTCTGGACCAATGCGGACGCCTCGTGGCGGCTCAGGCTCGCCGAAGCCCGTCATCTGACGGTGAAGGGCGGCTTCGCCGCGCTCGCCGCCGCCGGCCACCGCGCGCTCCCCGACGAGCTCGCCATCCGCATCGCCGACCGCTTCACCGCCTATCGCGAGGAGGAGATGTTCGTCTTCCCCGGCGCGCATGAGGCGATCGACCAGTTGAAGGCGCTCGGGGTCAAGCTCGCGCTGGTGACCAACGGCGCCGCCGATACCCAGCGCGCCAAGGTCGAGCGCTTCGAGCTCGCGCACCGCTTCCACCACATCCAGATCGAAGGCGAGCACGGTTTCGGCAAGCCCGAGGAGCGCGCCTATCTGCACGCGATGGAGGCGCTCGGCGTCAGCGCGAAAGACACCTGGATGATCGGCGACAATCTGGAATGGGAAGTCGTGACGCCGCAGCGGCTCGGCATCTATGCGATCTGGATCGACGTGCATGGCGACGGCCTGCCCGCAGGCTCGACCGTCAGGCCCGACCGCATCATCCGCTCGCTGACCGAGCTCGTGCCGGACCGGGCTTGATCGGGGCACGCCACCAAAAATCGAAAACAACCCCATGCACAGTAGCGGGGTGTTGCAAATTCAAGAGATTGCTGATTTTCAGAATAGTCGTTGACGCGTCGGGCAAAACAGGGGCATGATGTCATCGTCGCGATGTCCGATGGACAGGCGGGCCCGCATCATCCGCTCGCCCATCGAGCCGCTGCCTCCCGACATCCGACAGCGCCCCTGCCCCACTTGAAGTGAAATACCTCACAGTTCGCAATCCGCGATTGCGCTACTTTTGCGCCATGGGGCGTGGAGTGAGTTGGAGGCGATCATGGAGCAGGAGAAGGAGAAGGACGCAGCGCAGAAGCAGCCTCCCGCCGAGGAACCGCTGGGTTGGCTCGCCAAGTTCGATCGCCGTTTCACCCTCGTCAAAGGCCTCTCGGTCGTGACGGTGCTGAGCAGCCTCTTTGTCGGATCCTTTCAGTACCTGGGATCCTATCAGGACAAGGTGAGCGCTCAGGCCAAGGAAAACATGCAAGCCGCGGCGAAGACGTTCGACGACATCTCGACGAAGTTTTCCCAGGTACAGGCGCTGCAACAGCAGCTGTTCTCCGACTACGCGACCGCACTCGACGATCGCGCCGACGCCAGCGAGCAGGCTCTTGCCGTCAAGAGCGCCCAGGAGATTCTGAAGGTTTACGAAGACGCCCAGCTCGCCCTGTTCGAAACCGGCGAGTTGATGGCGCGCAACGCCCAGATGTACATCGACTGGGCGACGAACTTCAGGCGCGATCCGACGGAACAATCTGCCCCGACCAGCGATCCCCTCGACCAGACCCTGCTGCGCGCGTATGACTTCGATTGCGACCACAACCTGCCGCAATTCATGCCCGCGAACGGCAGCACGGTCGCCGCCCCGCGCGTCTCTGCCGAGAATGCGTGCACGATCGATGCCAAGCATAATTGGGACCCGGCCTATTCCTACGTCGATATCTGTCCCAAGAACCGCGAGAAGGCCGGCTCGAACGAGTCCGTGACGATTCATTGGTACAGCGCCAAGCACCAGGTGCTGGTGATGCACTATTGCCTGCGCAATCTGCACGAGAGATTGGCGCCGGTGCGCCACTGGGCTTCGCGACCCGAAGCGAAGGCGGCCGCGAGCGAGGCTTCACCGCCGGTCGATCGGGACAACATCCAATTGGCGATCGACCTTCAGGCCAAGCGGCTCAACGCCTTCATGAACCTTGCGACCTTCGACATGGACGGCATCCGGGAGAGCTATCGTCCGGACAGCTTTGCCTGCCGTGTCCCGATCGTGACGTCCGTGGTGGGCTTCTTCAACGATTCCTGCACGCCGATCAAAACGACGCCGATCATCGTCACCAGGCGTTGATATCGCACCGAAATTTCGGGCGGCGCGGAGGCGTCCGCATCACCGGCTGAAACCCGGCCGCCGGTGATCGCCCTGTCATGACCGCCTGCTAACTTCGCCGCCGCGTCGATCAACTCGAAAGGGACAATCCATGGACTTGAAAGCCGGCGATGTCGTGATGCTGAAATCCGGCGGCCAGCCGCTGACCGTCGCGGAAGTGAAAGAAGACGACGTGCTCTGCCTCTGGATGGGCATGGAAGGCGACCTGTTCCGCGAGACGCTGCCGCTGGCCACGCTCGTGCAGGTGGAGGAAGACCCCGACGAGGAAGAGGACGACGAAGATGAGGATGAAGACGAGGACGACGAAGACGAGGAGTAGGCGCGCCTAAGACCGCATCCTCATCAGGCCGGAGCGTTCCGCTCCGGCGCTCTGATGTCCGCCTCTCTGCCGATAACGCTGCAATGGCGGACATCGCTGGATGGCGCGGATGGGCCAGAACTGACAATGCGATGGCTTCAATGGTGACTCCCGCCGAACCGGAAGAGCAAAAAATAGCCCGCCGGAACGAAAAACAATGTCAGCAACGAGGCGATGGCGAGCCCGGACATCATGAGTATCGCCATTGGCTGCCACAGCGCGCCACCCGCGATCGCCATCGGCGCCAGTCCGAGAACGGTAGTCGCCGAAGTCAAGAGGATCGGCCGTAGCCGCTTTTCGGCGGCCGAAACGATCGCGTCCCGTAAACTCAGCTCCCTTCGTTCGATGTCGATCTGATCAATCAATACGATCGCGTTATTGATGATGATTCCCGACAGGCTAATGATGCCGAGCGTTCCGAAGAAGGAAAGCGGTTGCCCGGTCAGCAGCAGGCCATAGGGGATGCCGATCAGGATCAGCGGAACGGTGATGAACGTCAGGAGCGTGCGGCGGAACGAGTTGAATTGCAGAATGATCGCAAGCACCATGACCCCCAGGGCAAGGGGAAATCCAGCGACGAGCTTCTGGTTTGTCTCCGCACTCTGTTCGATCTCACCTCCGATCGCGACATGATAGCCGCCTGCAAGGTTGAGAGTCTGCAGACCCGGGCGAATGGACTCGAGAAGCTGACCAGCCGTCATGGATGCACCCCGCGCAGACACCGTGATCGTTCGCTCCTGATTCTTCCGGCGGATGCGCGCAAGATCGAATTCGGGCCGCAGCCTCGCGAACTGCGCCAGCGGAATCAGACCGCCGTTCTTCGCAAAGGTCGCACTGGTGAGACCTTCCAGGTTTTCCGACGTGTAGGCTCCGGCGCGGAGCACGATCGGAATGAGATTGTCGCCTTCGCGATAGGTCGACACCGCGTCGCCGCTGAAATAGGTGTTGAGGAGCTGGGCGATGTCTTCCGTGGTTATTCCAAGCTGGCGCGCGCGGTCCTGATCTATCTCGACGACCACTTTGATGAGCTTGTTGCCCCAATCGTCCTCATTTTCCCGGACGCCCGCTACGGCGCGAAGCAGCGATTGCACGTGTTCGCTCAGCTTCAAGAGGCGATCGGCATCGGGTCCGGAGATCTCAACGTCGACGATCCCCGATTCCACGGCCCCCATTGCAAGACGCTTGATCTTGAAGCGCCCCTCGGGGTGATTGGTGTAGAGGTACTTCCAGGCACGATCCGCTGCCCGCACCGCGCCGGGGTAATCGTTGGCATCGACAAGGAAGAAGGCCGACGCGGGATCGGGCGCCACAGGGGTCAACGTCAGATAGAAGCGCGGACCGCCGTCTCCGATATAGACGATGTTGCTAGCGACCTCGGGATTTTGCGTTTTGTCGCCGAGCCATCTGGAAATCGCCAGAGCCTGCGTCTCGGTGCGGGAAATATCCGTGCCATCGGGCATGTTCATGTAGATCAGAAATTGGTTGCGCTCGCTTAGCGGAAACATCTGTCTCGGCACGCGGCCGAACAACGCAACAGAAAGCACGATCAGGCCGATGCACGCAGCCAGCACGAGAGGAGCGAACCGGAGCCCGGCCTGCAGGGCCGTGCCGTAAATCCGTTGCAGCGGTGACGGAGACGCGGGCCGGTTTTCGCTGATCTCGACGCGGCCGAACAGCCAGACGGTCAGTGCCGGTAGGATGTAGAGGGCGGCGAGCCAAGAACCGGCCAACGTCAGGGCGACGACTGCGGCGAGTGAGTAACCGTATTCGCCCGACGATCCCGGCAACAGAAACAGGGGCAAGAAGGCCGCGACCGTGGTAACCGAGGATATCAGCAGCGGAAAGGCATATTGCTCTCCGGAGGCAAGACCCGCAGCCTGGGCCGGCGTGCCGCGACCGATGCGACTGACGATATCCTCGACGATCACCACGCCATTGTCCACGAGAAGGCCAAGGGCAATGATGATGGCCGCGATCGAGACCTGCTCGAGCGCAATGCCGAGCTAACGCATGCCGATCAGCGCAAACATGATGGCAAACGGAACGATCATCGCCGCGATCAACCCCGCACGCAGGCCGAGAAACAGCACGACCAGCGCAGCCACGACCACGAAGGTTTGCGCCACGCTCGACAGCGCGGAATTGACGGAAGCGCGGACCTGATCGGCCTGGAAGCTCGCAAAGCTGATCGCGTACCCGATCGGAAGTTGTCGCTCATAGGCCTCCGCCTCGGCGCGCAGCCTCCGTCCGAGTTGCGTCACATCCTGGTCAGGCTGCATGATTACGCTGAGCACGACTGCGGCTCGCCCGTTGAAATAGACGGGCTTGGTCTTGGGAGAGACGTATCCGCGGTGAACGGTCACAAGATCGGCGAGCCGCACCAGGCTGTCCGTCACGCCCACGCGGGTCAGCATGGTCTCGATCGCACGCACGTTCGGAAAATCGCCGGATGTTTCCAACAGCAGTCGGGTGCCGTCCACGTTCATGGACCCAGATGGAACCACAACGTTCTGCGCCTGCAGATCTTTTACCAGCGCGTTGACCTGGACGCCGACGGAGCCGAGTTTGCGCACATCGAGCTCAAGCCAAACCCGTTCGTCCTGAACGCCGAGAAGGTCGATCTTGGCGGTCCCGGGCAGATCATAGAGCTTCTTGCGAAAGTCTTCCCCGACGTCCTTCAATTCTCGCTGTGAAAAGCCCTCGCCGGTGATCGCGATCGTCGCGATTGCGACGTCACCGAAGTCGCTGTTGACGAAGGGGCCGGCGACGCCGGCGGGCAGCTCGACCTTCACGTCGCCCATCTTGTCACGCAGACGTTGCCAGGTCGCATTGACGTTGCCAATCTCATCCTTGAGATCGACGTAAATGATGAGCGATCCTTCGCTGGCAAGCGTTCTGATATCCTTGACTTCGGCCAACTCGCGGATCTTGCGCTCGATCGGAATCGCAATCAGGTTTTCAACGCGCTCCGGTGCCATTCCCGGCGACAGCGCCGATACCACCGCGGTCCGGATCACGACGACCGGATCTTCACGCTTGGGAAAACTCGGGTAGAGCGCCACGCCCGCAGCAAGCAGTACGATCATGACTGCAATGGTGAATCGTGACCGGGCGAGACTAAATCGCGTGAGGAAGTTCACGTTGCTTACTCCTGCACGGGAAGAAGCTTCACTTTTTGCCCGTCAAACAGATAGGAGACGCCGGCAGACGCAACGATGTCTCCCTCGCTCAGACCTTCGGTGACGATCAGGCGATTGTCGCGAACGCCTCCGACGACGACCTTGCGCTTGAGCACCGTGGAGCTCTGGCCGTCATAGACAAACACCGTCGCAGGTCCCTTGAGTTCCTTGCCGCCCTCCGGCGCCAGCACGCTGATAGGCACCAGAAAGCCGCTTGGCCCACCGCTCAAGGGATCCTCGATCGTGACTTCGACCGACATTCCGGCATTCAATCCGGTAACGTTGTTGTCGAGCCGGACGACGGCTGGAAAGGCCGACACCTGCTCCGCTTTGGATCCGAGCTCTCTGATCTCCCCGGTCACGGAAACGTCGGGCAGGTCCGCGACCTTGACGCCGACATGCTGACCGACTTTCAGATTCTGAAAGGTCGGTGCCGGCACCAGGAAGGACATCTCGAAGCGGTCATCGCTGTACAGAGTGAGGATCGGCTGTCCGGCCGCAACCTGCGCGAATGACTTCGTGTCCACGCGCGCGACCGTGCCCGAGAACGGTGCGAGAAGCTTGCTGCGGTCGAGATTGTGACTCGCGAGATCAAGCTGCCGCTTCGCTTGGTCCACCTGCGCCCGGGAGGTCAGCAGCGCCGCTCGCGATTGGTCGAATATGGCCTGGGTCGTAACCCCTTTTTTGAGCAGGTCCTCCTTGCGCTGGAAATCCGCCTCTGCGTTGTCGAGCTGTGCCTGCGCCTGCTGCACGCCGGCGCCCGCCTGCTCGACCTGCGTCTGCAGTGAGCGGGGATCGATCTCAGCCAACACATCGCCCAAAGACACCTTCTGGCCGACGATGAGGGTGACCGCTCTCAGTTGGCCAGCGATCTCGAACGACAGGCTGCTGACGTCCGCCGGCTGCAGGACGGTGGGAAAGCGGCGAACACGGCTCCCGGCTGTCGTCGAGACCTTGTAGGCGCGAAGTCCGCGCAAGGGCTGGTCGGTGGCGGCCTGCTGCTTCTCGCTACAGCCCTGCAAACCAAAGACGACGAAAGCGCAGATGACGAGTCGAGAAGACGGTCGACGCATGGCTCTGCTCCGTTCATGGCGCGACAGCAAAGAACATGAACGCGGCGAAAATCATCAAATGGACGATGCCTTGAAGCACCGTGGTTCTGCCGGTGCCGAACGTAATCACGCTGATGAACAAAGTTATGGCCAGCAGGGATTGATCTTTGGAATCCAAACCGAGCTGCAGGCGCTGTCCGAGCACAATCGAGACCGCGGCAACGGCCGGAATGGTCAGGCCGATCGTCGCCAGGGCCGATCCCAGGGCAAGGTTGAGGCTTGTTTGCAACCGATTCATTTGCGCGGCTCTCAATGCCGCCAGGGCCTCGGGCAGCAACACAAGCGCTGCAATGACGACCCCGACGACGGCCTTCGGCACATCGAGGCGAGTGATGGTCAATTCAACCGTGGGGGTGAGAGCCTTCGCGAGCCCGACGATGCCGACCAGAGAGACCATCAGGAGGCCCGCGCTGAGCAGCGTCGTCTGCACAGACGGCGGATGCTCATGTATCTCCTCATCGTCGGTCTTGACCGGAAGAAAAAAGTCGCGATGCCGCACTGTCTGAACGAAAACGAAAGCGCCGTACAACACCAACGACACGAAGCCCGCGAAAACCAGTTGCGGCGTCGTATAGGCCGGCCCGAGTTCCGCTGCCGCATAGTTGGGAAGGATCAGGGCAAGAAAGGTGAGGGCCGCCAGCACGACGAGCGCCGCGCTTGCCCCCTGGATCTGAAATCCCTGCTCGCGATGCCGGGCGCCCCCCATGAGCAGGGACAGGCCGACAATGCCATTGCACACAATCATCACCGCAGCGAAGACCGTATCGCGTGCCAAACCTGCCTTTTCAGCCGGAGCCGCGATCATCACCGAAACGATCAGCGCGGTCTCAATTGTCGTGACGGCCAGAGCCAGGACCAGAGTCCCGAACGGCTCGCCGACACGGTGAGCGATCACCTCCGCATGGTACACGGCCGCGAACACGGCACCGAACAGCGCAATGCCTGCGAGCGCGGAGACCAATCCGCCGGCACCGAGTACGAGCGCGAGTAGAAGTACGAGCCATGAGGCGACCGGCCACGCCCACGTCCACCAGCTAGTCCGTGCTGCACTCATCCGCACCCTCGTGCCCAGCTTTGCCCGCCGAGGATAATGCTGAACGATATCGTTGGAACCGCTTGATCTAAGTCAATGCAGCGCGGAAGTCCGCTAATGGGATGGTCCGGCCGTGCTCCGGCCCTGCCAGCACGAGAAGCTGGCAAGGGGCGCTCAAGACAAGGAGCACGCCATGTCTCGGAAACTCAACGCAGCGATCGCCGTGATCGGCATCGATATCGGCAAGAACTCGTTCCACATCGTGGGTCATGATCACCGCGGTGCCATCGTGCTGCGGCAGAAGTGGTCACGCGGCCAGCTGGAAACGCGGCTCGCCAACCTGCCGCCGTGCGTGATCGGTATGGAGGCCTGCGTTGGCGCCCATCATCTCAGCCGCAAACTCCACATGCTTGGCCACGACGCCCGCCTGATGCCGGCGAAATACGTGCGCCCGTATTCGAAGGGACAGAAGAATGACTTCCGAGATGCGGAAGCCATCGCCGAGGCGGTGCAACGCCCGACCATGAAGTTCGTCGCAACCAAGACCGCCGATCAGCTCGACCTTCAGGCGCTGCACCGCGTCCGCGATCGATTGGTCGGTCAGCGTACCGGCGCCATCAATCAGATCCGTGCGTTCCTGCTGGAGCGGGGCATCGCCGTGCGGCAGGGCCTGCATGCCCTGCGGTTCGAGTTGCCGGGTATCTTGGCGACACGCGCCGATGTGCTCTCGCCTCGCATGTTGCGCATCATCGAGGGTCTGGCGGAAGACTGGCGCCGGCTGGATGAGCGTATCGAGGGGCTATCGAACGAGATCGAAACACTGGCCCGTCAAGATCAGGCCTGCCAGCGACTGATGACGGTGCCTGGCATTGGCCCGATCATCTCGAGCGCAATGGTGGCCGCGATCGGCACGGGAGACGTGTTCTCGAAAGGCCGCGACTTCGGCGCCTGGCTAGGACTGGTGCCGAAGCAGATATCGACCGGCGACCGCACGATCCTCGGCAGTATCTCAAGGCGCGGCAATCGCTACCTGCGCGCGCTGTTCGTGCAAGCCGCGTGGGTTGTGCTGGTCAAGGTCAGGTGTTGGGAGCGCTATGGCCTCAACTCCTGGATCGAAGCCGCCAAGAAACGATTGCATCACAACGTGCTGGCGATTGCGCTCGCTAACAAGCTCGCCCGGATCGCCTGGGCGGTCCTCAATAAGGGACGCGCCTTCACGTGCGTCAAGACGGAGGAGACGGCGTCTGGATCTGCTTGATCCTCGCGCCGTGCGCGGCGCGTCTGCGCGCGCAGGCCGGGACGAAGGAACGACCGCCAGGCACGAACAAAGGAACAGCGCGAAGTGAGGAGCTATCGATGACGTAACAATACCCTTACCTGCCGAGGTCTGCGAGAGGATGACACGACGATGGAGAATCGGTCTTCCCGACGCATGCGAACCCTGGTGACCCAAATGGCCCGGTCGAGGCCTGTCCGCTAACCAGATCACATGCGCGCTGATATCCATGATGGCCCGGAGCACTCCGCTCCAAGCAGAGGCCGGATACATTGATGCAAGACCGTATCTACCGCATCGTCGAAATCTTCTTGCACCGCACGGCCGGACCATACATTTGGGTCATGAACCGCCGATGACGGCCATACGAGGCGACTCCCGGCCTGCGCTCAGAAGCCGACGTCAACGAGCACGAGGCTCAATCCGCGATCCGGATGCAAACGCCAATCGGGCCGGGGCCGGATCGCAGACCCGCTAGGCTGCTGTTGCCCACAAATTCATGGCTTTCCGACACGGATCGCAATCTTGTCTGTCAGCTTGGCGGAGCAATGGTGTCGGGTACAAAATCCGTCGGCACCGAACCGTCAGGCAGATTTGCGAAGCGGCAGCCTGTTCGGTTGCTGTCTCGCCGCACGGCCGGTGGCGGCGATCGCCTCCATCTCCTCGACCAGGCTGGACCGATCGATATCGGCCTTCATGGCTTCGCCGAGGAGACCGGCTGCCATCCTGAATCGCGGCTCTGCGATCAATCGGTTCACCGCCGCGGCAATGTCCGCTACGGAGGCGGTTGGCGGCAATTGAAGCCCTGCCCCCTTCGCCTCGATGCGCGCGGCGTTGGCGGCCTGGTCCCGCCCCATCGGCAGAATGAGCTGCGGCAGTCCGTTGATGAGTGAGCGCGTGGTCGTTCCGTGGCCGCCTTGCGATATCACCACGGACACATCCTTCATCACCAGGTCGTGAGGAGCGCCCCGGACCAGATGCACGTTCTTCGGAGCCCTGAGATCGGCGACGTCCAGATTGGGACCGGCCGTTGCTAGGGCATCGACCTCGACCGCTTCCATCGCGTCGAGAATGCGCTGAAACATGTCGCGCTGACCTTGCGCGCCGGTGCTGCATGCGATCAGCGCGGGAGGACGACCCGACCGGGCCGACCATGGCGCTCGCCACGCCTCCGTCTCCAGAGACTTGGACCAGTTCGGGACATCGAGCAGCGGTCCGACATAGCGGAGATTGTCGGGCAGCGTGTCGGCCTGGAAGTCGAACGCCCGGCTGGTCGCAAGCAACAGCCGGCTGGCGCGATCGAACAGGTCGAAGACATCTCTCAGCGGAAATAGACCGAGATCGGCGCGTGCGCGATTGAGATCGGGCAGAAATGCATTGATCGTTTCGGCCTGCCTGACATTGGCCACGTCGACCTCGGCGCGCTGTTCCGGCGTCTTCGGTTGGGTCAATCCGCTGGTGGCCGGCGGCACTCCCGGCAGGGGCCGAAGGCTGACATGAGGCGACAGCAGAGCGAACGGCAGGCCGGATGCCTCCGCCCCCAGCGCGCCGCCAAACAGCACGTCAAGCACGAGAACGGCATCCGTCGGTACGCGGCCGATCTCATCGCGAAGATCGGCCGCATAGAGCACGGCCGGATCGAAGATGGCCCGGCGGAAAAAGTCGTTTATGTCCGAGACATCGACCGGATCCGCAGCCGTTCCGGTCGGAGCGCGGCGCCATGTGACGAATGCAAAGCCGGAGGCCTCGACTTCAGAGCGCATCGCCGGATCCGCCATCACCCGGATGTGGTGTCCGTTCTGGCGCAACCGCCGCGCCGCAGTCAGCATCGGGCTCAAATTTCCGAGCGTTCCCCACGACGCCAGCAGAAAATCATACGACATTGGCGAGCCCTTCCGTCACGCTGGTGAAATTGGCTTGCGATCCATCCTGGGCGCAGGCGTCCGGACGGATGCTTGGCCGCACTGGCCACGACAAGAATGAAGCACCACGCGCTACTGAAGGATGTCTCTTCAGGCCGGGATGGTTACAGCTGTAAGGGGAGGACGAGCGCTTGTCGGCGCAAAGCGGACATTTGAGTTGATGGCCGCAGGCGGACATTCGCATGTCTGCCTGCCGCACCTGTTGGCTCATCACCTGATCTTTGGCCTGATGGCGTCGACCGTTCCCTGGATGAAGGCCTGGAGCTTGACGACGTCCCCTTCCGTCAGCTTGCCGCTGAAATCCGGCATGCCCTGATCGCGGAATGGCCCGTGGAAGAGGATGTTCCTCAGATTGGCGATCTCGTCAGCGCCGACATAACCGAGATTGATGATGTTGCCGCCGCGGCCGACACCGGGCACGCCGTGGCAGGCGACGCAGGCCGCCTCGACATAGATCTCTCCACCTTTCTTGATATCGTTCGGATCGTACTTCACGCCCTGGAGCAGACCTTCGGTCTGATATTTGACGAACGCCGGCAGCTTCGCCGTGCCGCCGAGCGCGTATGTGTAGATCGTTCCCGGGTTCTGGTACTCGGTCACGCGATGCGTAAGGCCGTAGGAGCCGCCCCAGCCGACCGCAATCGAGATGTATTGTTTGTCGTCGACCATGTAGGTTGCAGCGGCCGCCACCGCACCGGTCCCGGTCGGGATTTCCCACAGCTTGGAGCCGTTTGCTGCGTCATAAGCGACGAAGCGGCCATCCGCCGTGCCCTGGAAAACCAGATTGCCAGCGGTGGTCAGCGTGCCGCCATTCCACGGCGACACGTGCTCGACGCGCCAGACTTCCTTCTGATTCACGGGATCCCAGGCGAGCAGACGTCCGAATGGGGTCGAGTTCGGCGGGTTGAAAACGAAGCCGATATTGCCGCCCAATATGCCGCCGAGCTTGCCCGGCGCGGCGGCGTTCTGCACGAATGACTTTTCCGGCGTCAGATTGACCGGGATGTGCTGCGCCGGAAGGTAGACGAGGCCGGTCAGCGGATTGAACGACATCGGCTGCCAGTTGTGAGCTCCGTCCGGTCCCGGAATGGACTCGTATCGATCTGCGTCGCGCGCAGCTGGCAACTCAATAGGCCGTCCGTTGGAATCGTATCCGGTCGCCCAATTCACATCGACGAAGTTCTTCGCCGAGATGAACTTGCCATTGGTGCGATCGATGACGAAGAAGAAGCCGTTCTTCGGCGCGTGCAGGATCACCTTGCGCGGCACGCCGTCGATCTTGATGTCGGCCAGGATCATCGGCTGGGTCGATGTATAGTCCCAATTGTCGCCGGGCGTTTCCTGGTAGTGCCAGATATACTGCCCCGTGTCGGCGTTTAGCGCGACGATGGAGGCGAGATAAAGATTATCGCCACCCGACGGACTGCGAAGCTTGCGATTCCAGGGACCGCCGTTTCCGGTGCCGACGTAAACCATGTTCAGATCGGGATCGAATGTGATCGTGTCCCACGGCGTGCCACCGCCTCCGTTGACCCAATATTTGCCTGAGGGATCCCAGGTCTTCGCCGCGGCTTCCATCGAAG
Organism: Bradyrhizobium genosp. SA-4 str. CB756; assembly: GCF_000473125.1. Lineage (NCBI taxonomy): Bacteria > Pseudomonadati > Pseudomonadota > Alphaproteobacteria > Hyphomicrobiales > Nitrobacteraceae > Bradyrhizobium > Bradyrhizobium genosp. SA-4. The sequence goes on from NZ_KI421499.1 coordinate 5,517,447, forward strand.
CGTCCTCGAACGGCTTCGACGGATCCCCGGGCACGGTGAACCAGCGCCAGAGTTGATTGCCCGTCTCGCTGTCGTACGCCGTGATATATCCGCGCGCACCGTATTCGGCACCACTCTGGCCGATCACGACCTTGCCGTTGAAGACGCGAGGCGCGCCGGTGATCGTGTAGGAATGCTTGTGATCGATCAGCGTGTCCTTTTCCCAGAGCTTGGCCCCGGTCGCGGCATCGAGCGCGATCAAGCGTCCGTCATAGGCGGCAACGAAGACCTTGCCCTTGTAAAGCGCGAGCCCGCGGCTGACAGTGTCGCAGCAACCCCGATAGCCCTTGGACCGGTCGACGCCCGGATCGAACGACCAGATCTTTGTCCCGGTCCGTGCATCGATGGCATGGACCACGTTCCAGGGGGCCGGCTGATACATGATGCCGTCGACGACGAGAGGAGTTGCCTCGATCCCGCGCGAAGATTCGAGATTGTAACTCCAGACGAGCCCGAGCTCCCTGACGTTGTCGGTGTTGATCTGATTGAGCTTGCTGAACCGCGTTTCCGCATAGTCGAGGCCGACGGTCGGCCAATCCCAGGATGTTTTCGTATTGGCTTTGATAAAGTCGCCGTCGACTCTCGAAGTTTCCGCCTTGATGCGGTCCGGCGTCGCGCTAGTCGCGGTCTGCGCCAATGCACTGGAAGGCAGGGAAAGACCCAAAAGAGCAAAAAAGACGCTGAGCTCACGGAAGGCAATCTGAATCCTGAACCGGTCGCCCGAGGTTTTTTCAGGCCATTGGCACTCTGCGTTGGATCGTTCCATGCCTCACCTCCCGTGCACGTCGAGACCACGATGCGCGCGCATGCACGCGCCCGCTTCCGTTGATATGAAGCGTCGAGCCTCGCTCGACGGTGCTACTGAAGCGTTTCAGTCCCGGCATTCCCGATTGCAGTTGTAAGAAAGCGTCCTGCGCCGGACAGAGGCGACCGATAGCTGCAAGCGAGCCCGTGGCGGCAACACGTTTCAGGTCGCCGAGCTCAAGCGATCAAAGCGATTGCGCCAAAGCATGATCCGGAAAAGTGCGAAGCGGTTTAGCCTTGGTCAACCGTGACGACGGGGGCCTAATAGCTGGTGGAAAGCGGCAGCCTCTGTGCGATAGCACGAGGCTGATGAATGGAGAGGTTCAGATCTGGGATGATCCGTGAGCGGCTTGGCGTGAAATCCTGGGCGGACCCTGTGATTTCATCCTCGCCTTCGCCAAGCATGTCACTTGCCACCGGCAAGAATATTGATCGCGCTGCCGGCTATCGCGGTCAACGAGACAACTGAGATCGCCGCCTGCAGGAGCATCAGCAACTTGGCGCGGCGCGTCAGTGGCAGCACGTCGGTTGGACTGAACGCGAAGCTGGTCGTGAACGCGACGAACAGATAATCAGCATAGAGTGGGGACCACGATTCATAATGTGGCAAGCTGCTCCCCCGCTGCGGAAACAGAAAATCCCATGGCTCACCGGCCCGTGTGACCTCCTCGACTCCCGGGGGATCAATAATCCAATACCAGATTGAAAAAATCAAAATGTTCGACACCGCCATTAGCCCGACGTCGAGCAGAAGCGTGCGGACCGCCGGCGAGCCGGAACCGAACAGGGTGGCAATAAGGCCGCTCGTCTGGCCCAGCAGTCCCAACGTGAACCATGCGTTGACAAGAATGATTAACTGGAAAAGCGCACGTTTGAGTTTGAAGAGCCACAATATGCTCAGCGCTGTAACGAGGCCAAATCGCAAGACAATCAGGCCCTTTCCGAACAACGACACATCACTCGGCAGAAGGCCCCGCAAAGCGCCCAGCGTCATCGTGTAGGAGATGGCGCCCTGCGCAAGAGAGGTGGCAAACAAGATCAGCACAACCATCGTGAGGCTAGTGCCGCGATTGCGCAAGAAAGACTTCATTGCTGGCGCGAACATGGGGCTTGATCTGCCGGTTGATCATGGCGGCTTTCCTGGTTGCCTTGCAATGGCTGCGATCAACTGCATGACATCATCGACAGACTCTTGCACGCCATGAACTTTCCCACTCGCAAAACCGAGTTCAGCATTTGTGCCGGGAATTTGACTGTCAAACCTAACGGTGGTTACTTGTGATACGTTGACGTAGATCAGCAGACCGCTAGGTTCAGTCAATTTGATCCAAGACATTTCGCCACGTTGTCCGACTGTGACTAACCGCATGACTTCGTCGACGTTCTCCTGCACGCCCTGAATTTTCCCGCTGGCCAAACCGAGTTCGGCGTTAGCACCGGAAACTTGAGTGTCAGATCTGATGTAGGTTATCTGCGCTACGTTGATATGAACCGGCTTCCCATTAGGTTCGGTCAATTTGAGGGAGCCCAGCCGGGAGATGTTTGCCTGCTGCGCGCGGGCCGAGCGCGACCACGCCGCCGCGCCGCTGATCAACCCGAGAAATTGCCGTCGCCGCATCCCTCGCCTCGCGATCAGAGTGCGATAGTGTAGCTGGCCAGAACCGGCGCTTGGAAGACGTCGGCATCGGTTGAATGAGGTATATTTGGAGATACCGACTTGGTGTCCGGGTAGGGTCACAAGCCGCCGACGACGGTTTGAGCTTGCGAGCCGAAATTATCAGTACGAGGTTCGATCTACGGTCCTGGCTAGACGGGGTAGCGCCACCGCAGAACGCGACGGACGACAACCAGAGCCAGGACATTTGCTGGAAGGCCAAACCAGAGCATCATCGGGACCGACAACGCGATGCAAGCATGGATCAGGTAGATGAGCTGGCCGATCAGGCCGGCAAGGAGCCCAACTCTGATCCAGCCCAGCCACGTTCGCGGCATCCAATCGTCGGACTCGCCGATCAGATATTCAGAAAACCATCCTGACAGAAATTCCATTGCTCTGCCCTAAAGCATGATCCGGAAAAGTGCGAAGCGGTTTTCCGAACAGATCATGCTCAAACGACAACCTAAAGCGCGATGACGATTCATCCCAATCTCACCGCGCTTTAGCACACGATTCGTTGAGGACTCGCATCAATATTGATCCAGGCCTTCTCGTCAGCGCGGAGCCACACCCGGATTGAAGCGAGCGCTACAATCCCGGTGATCTCGCCGCCCAGGCCTTGGTGGCCTGGCAGCTTTCCATCGCTCGGGCGTAGGCAGGCCGTGCCGTCGTGCGGGCGAGATAGTCCCGCTCGGTCGAACCGGGGACGTAGTTACCGGTGCGCAGGCCGAGCAGGAGGGCGTAGCTCACCGAGATATCGGCAGCAGTGAATCGGTCGCCGGCGAGATAGGGGCAATCCGCGAGGCGGCGGATAACCAATCCCAGCCGGCTCTCGAAGGTCTCGAATGCCCAGCGGGTCACCCGGGCATTTCGCTCGGCTTCGGGCGCCAGTTGGCGACCGACAAGGACGGTGTTCATCGGCCCGGCGAGCCCGGCCTCGCCCAAGTGGAGAAATTGCAGATAGGACGCGAAGGCGGGATCGTCCGGGGCGACGGCGAGCGAACCTGAGCCGTGGCGGGCGAGCAGGTACTCGAGAATCGCAATCGATTCGACCATGATCGTCTCGCCGTCCTGCAGTGCGGGAATGAAGCCGGCGGGGTTGATCGCGAGGAAATCGCGATCAATCTCGGCTGCCAGCAGATCGACCGGGCGCAGCCGATAAGCCAATCCCAATTCCTCGAGCAGCCAAACAACACGGAAGCCACGACCTTCGCCATAGACGGTGAGCATAGTTGAGCGTTCCTGGATTTGGGCTAGATATGGCCGGCAGCGAACATTCAGGCCGAGGCGTGCGCCACCACTCACCTACTTCTTCGCTTGTTCAATCCTGATGGTGCTGCTCGGACCGATACTCGTCGCCTGAAGAACGACCTCGCCGTCCTTTGCCATCGCGTAATGGGAGATTTTCGCCGGTTCAATCAAGAACGAGCCGGGTGGGTATGCCTTGAACTTGCTTTCATCCCACTCATCGCCGTTCGCGTAATAGAAGGTGCCGGACAGAACGACGGCGGTTCGCGTCTCACCGTGCCAATGCGGCATGATCTTGAAGCCAGCCGGGATTCTCACCCGCTCCGAAAGCATGCCCGCCTTTTTCGGGTCGCCATACAGGACAGCGATCCCCACCGCTCCGGCGGGTCCCTCGAAATGAATGTCCTGGGGAAGCGTTGCGACAACCGCATCCTGGGCAAGAACCGGCGTCGATCCGCCCAGCGCGAGAGACGCCGCAGCCGCAAGGCTAATCAATGAAGGTGCCAGCCTTGTGGAAATCGCGAGCGTCATGTCTCGATCCTTTCTGGGTCGGCGGTTGCCGGAAGGCTAAGCTACACCACGGGCCTGACGCAGAAATATGGCAAGCCTGATCCTGCAAGCGCGCGGCCAAAGCCGCACTCGTGCAGGTGGAAGAAGACCCGGACGAGGAAGAGGACGACGATTAGTCGGCACGGATGAGATCGCATCCTGCCTGGATTGGAGCCCCATGCTCCGCCGCGCCTGATGTCCGCTCTGTGCCAACAGCAGCGCAATAGCGGACATCGCCGGACGCCTCGATCGTCAATCCAACGGAACGTTCAGGCTGGTGGCTTTGGTGATAATGCCGCCACGGTTGCCGATCTCGATCGAACCATAGCGCTGCTTGAAGCAATCGGGCAGCGGGCGGTCGCCTTCCATGCTGAGCCAAAGGCGCAACAGATGACGCTTCTGGCTTGCATCGGGCCAATCGCGGAATCCGGTCCGATCGTGCAACAAGGCATGATTGTAGACAAACTGCATGTCACCCGGCTGAAGCCGCATGCCAAAATGCAGCGCGGGGTCATTTGCGAGCGCGTCGAACAGATCGAGAGCCTCGACGTGAGCTGTCGTCAGTCTTGGCGCATCGGGAAAGCGCTGCGCACTATCGATGTACTGGCGCTGATAGAAGCCGGTCAGGAACCCCGCATGCCAATTCAGCACCGGGATTTCGAGATATGGCTTTTCGTTCTCAGGCACCTCGCCGCGCCGGTCCGTCGCGATGGGATCGAACAAGAGGGCGGCAAGGTCGGGACGCCTGTCGAACATCTCGTTGTAGATGGTCGACGTACTGACAAGGAGAGAATCTCCTCCCTCCATCGCCTCGCGAATGCATAACAGGCCAACCACGTCGGACGAATCCGTGTGGAATGTTTGTCGTTCCGACGTTTGATAGATGCGGGTATTGGGATCCCTCGCATCGGCGCCGATGTCACGGACGTGACCGAGAATATGACCCGCTGCATTCTGGGACCGCGCCGATCCGAGATGCGCGCCCACCCCGCAAAAGATCGTCGCGGCAAACTCCTGGCTGTATCTTGCCACAGGCAAGCCGCGGATGACTTCGAAACCCAGGCCAGCCAGCAGCGTTGTCTTGAGCTCTTCCAGGTGCGCACCGAGGCGGGGAAGCGGAAAGCTTTCCTTGGTGATGTCGGCGATTTTCGTGGTCCGGCCAAGATAGGATTCCGCCGCGCTCTCAAGCTCCGCGATCTCGCTGGCCCCAAGCGATATCAGCCATCGATCAGGATGGGCCTTCATGTCGGCGCCAAGCCAGGCCGATGGGATATCGATCTTCCCGGGCGGGCGATTGATCCCGCTGGGCACTGAGACCACATTCATATCGTTGGCTCCTGGCAAGATTGGCTGTCAGAACAGGCGTCGGACCATCGACATCGACGGTATTGCGCCGACCGCTTGCTTGCAACTTGGCCAGGCACTCTCGTAGAGGCACGACATTTTTAGAGGCACGACATTTTGTCGGCGATTGAACTGGATCGTCCTGCGATCCGGGTCGGATTGAAAAGTGACAGCCAATCGGACGTTTTTCAGTCTACCCGCCGTGAGATGGCGCTGGTCCGGCCGCGGCTACGGGTGCGGTATCGGCCTCGTGAGCCTGATGCTAGATTTCCCGGGTCACACCGGACAGGAGGACGACATGCCCGATAGCGTCTACAAAGTCATAGAACTGGTCGGTACCAGCAGCGACTCGTGGGAGAAGGCGGCCGCCAATGCGGTCGAGCAAGCTGCAAAATCGCTCCGAGACCTTCGCGTCGCAGAGGTCATCAAGCTCGATATGCAACTGGATGAGAAGGGAAAAGTTGAGGCCTATCGCGCCAAGCTCAACGTATCGTTCAAATTCGAGGGCTCCTGAGCCTCGGCATCCTCGCCCCGCTTTGCGGGGCGAGGATGGCTCATCGGAACAAGGCGCTGCGGTCCGCCGAACAGGGCAGTGTAAGCCATCTCGGAAGTAGGCCCTAGTCTGATCGGGACCGATATGTTTTGATGCGTGGGGGTGTGTGGCGCGTGGTGACCTCATGTACATGGTCATTCGCAAGTACACCAAGGTTCGTTCGGTAGCGGACGCTGCCCGCCGCGCCAAGAGCGGCGTCGGCGAGATCCTGAGGCAATCGCCCGGCTTCAGATCTTACCATGTGCTGGATGCCGGCGACGGCGTTGGTATCGCCGTGATGATATTTGAGGACCGCGAAAGCGCCAACGCAGCGAACGCCAAGATATTGGCGTTCGTTCAAGCAAGTCTACCTGACCTCGATCTCGGAGTTCCCGAGATCTTCGCCGGTGAGGTTTTGGTGAACATGGAGCCTGACGGGCCTTCAGGCATAAGGTAGCCACGTCACCGTTGCGTGGCGGATGCCGCCCGGACCCCCGTCGCGCTTGCGGCGACCGCGCCTCCGAGCATCTGCATGTCGTCAACCAGGAACGTGCGACTGCGCTTTCCTTTCGAGGAGCAGCAACAACATGAAGCAACACACCTCCGAAGCACTTTTCACCCCAGCGAACGGCTGGACACCGCTCGTGCTTATGGGCACGGCGATGCCGCCAAGAGATCCCGACGAAGACGATGAGGACGAAGACGACGAAGAGGAAGATGACGCTGACGAACCGGCGGTCGTGCGCGAGCCGGACGAAGACTAGACTAGCGCGCTCGCCGATCGGCTTTATAATGTCTCCCATGGGCTGGGACGCGAAAGACATAGCGCTCCTCAAGAGGCTCTGGTCCGCAGGACAGAGCGCGGCGGAGATTGCGCGCCGTCTCGGGTGCAGTCGTAACGCGGTCTGCGGCATGTTGACCCGTCAGGGCCTGAAGCGCGGCCGCAAGCCGCCTACAGCAAGGCCCAAGATAAGGCCGCCCCCGAAGCTGATGTCATCGGCAGCCTGCACCAATCGGGTCGCACAGAAGGTGTCGCGGAAGACAGCCGACAGGCGGCAGCCGAAGGAATTCAGCAAGCAGCAGCTCTATGCCATTCTGGCTGAGGCGGTCAAAAACACTGGCTAGGAGCTGGCCGCGACCGTGGTCGCGCTCCCGCGGAATGCAACCTTGCCTGTCAGCTCGGCGGAACCATGCTGTCAGGTACAAAGTCGGTCGGCAGGCCGTCGATGCTCTTCATGTTCTTCAGACGCCAGTATTTTCGCAGATTGTCGACACCCTGCGCCATCCAGTAGCGGACGAGGCTGCCGCGCTCCTGCTTGTAGTCGAACAGCGGCACGCCCATGCCGCACGAGGTCTGCACGAGGTCGACCGCAAGACGCACGATCTGGCGGGCGCCCGCAACTTCCTCGAACTGCGGAACGAGATCGGCATATTCCGGCGTGCCGCGCATCAGCGATCGGCCCTGGCCATAGAGTCGCAGGATCATCGGAGGACCATCGAAGGCGCAAAACATGATGGTCAGCCGCTTGTCATGCGAAGCCATCAGATGCGCGCGGGTCTCGCTGCCGCTGCCGGTGCAATCGAGATAGGCGACGTCGGTCTCCCCGAGCACGCGGAATGATGACAGGCCCTTGGGCGAGACGTTGATGCGTCCTTGCGGCGGGGCGCTGGCGACGAAGAAGATTTTCTGCCGCTCGATGAAAGCCCTGTGCTCCGGCTCGATCCCAGCGAATTGCTTGCCCATGCCCGGCCATCCTTTGCTCAGCGAAGACGTCGAGACAAAGAGCTAGCACGTCATATGTACCGGTTTAAGGATACATCTTATCCTGGTATAAAGACCACCATGACAGGACAAGACCCGATCGCTCCGGCGCTCTCGCTCAGCGCGTTCCTGCGGGCGCTCCGGGAGCGCCAGTCTCCGGCAGAATTCGGTCTCGCCGCCGGGCCGCGACGACGCACGCCGGGCCTGCGGCGCGAGGAGGTCGCGCAGCTCTGCGGATTGAGCGCCACCTGGTACACCTGGATCGAGCAGGGGCGCGATGTGTCGGTCTCCGCCGCGACACTTGCGCGCCTCGCACGCGGATTGCGCCTGTCGCGCGCCGAGCGCAGCTATTTGTTCGAAGTTGCCGGCAAGCGCGATCCCGAGCGGCCGGACAGCAGGGACGATCCGCCCGAGGCGGTGCTGGCCTGCGTCGATGCGATCGATGGTCCCGCCTACATCCTCGATCGCAGCTGGGGCGCGCGGCGCTGGAATGCGAAAGCGTCCCGCCTGTTCGCAGGATGGCTCGATGCCGACGGCGAGAAAAACCTGCTGCGCTACATCTTCCTCAGGCCCGAGGCACGAACGCTCATCCGCGACTGGCCCTCACGCGCACATCGCGTCGTCGCAGAATTCCGTGCAGCAGTGACGGGCTACTCCGACGATCCGGATATCCGCCGGCTCGTCGACGAGCTGAGAATTGCAAGCTCCGATTTCGCGCGCTGCTGGGAGACCCAGGGGGTTCTGGCGCGCGAAGGCGGCGAACGTGCGTTCGATCATCCGGCCATGGGAGTGCTGCACTATCAGCAGGTGTCGCTGTCGCTCGCGGGCTGGCCGGATTATCGGCTGACGATGCTGCTGGCTGCACCGGCGCTGCGCGAGCGGTGATTTGGGCCGGCCAAACCCGCCGATCGAGGAAATTAGAATGAAACGGTCGCCCAAGATCCACTTGCGGACATAGCCGGGCATCCGCTGATGTGACTTTTGGGCCAGAAGTGGACACTATGGCCTGCCTGTCTCCTTGGAACGTTATCGCTTCAGCTCGGTTTTGCCCGCGTGACATCCGTTCCAGGTCGAAGCCTCATGAAAACTGTCGATCAGCTTGACGAACATTGGCGGCTGCAAAATCGTTTCGATTTTCGGGGACACTCGATTGCTTGGGATTGCATCGGAAATGGTCCGCCCGCCGTCCTCTTACATGGTACTCCATTTTCGTCGGTCGAATGGCGGCGGATTGCTCCTCTGCTTGCACAGGAACGCCGCGTATACTACTTCGACATGCTGGGATACGGTCGATCCGATATGCCGAACGCTGACGTGTCGAGAGGCATTCAAAACCGTCTCTTCGCAGCCCTCTATGAACATTGGGGCATCGGTACTCCGGATATCGTCGCACACGACTTCGGAGGATCCACTGCTTTGCGGGGGCATCTGCTCGACGGGCTTGAATACAGATCGCTTACTCTAATAGACCCTGTGGCAATCAGCCCTCAAGGATCAGCGCTTGTTCAATCAGCCAAGCAACACGAGGACGTCTTCTCTAATCTGCCAGCCTATGTCCATGAAGCTATCTTGCACGCTTACATCGACGGCGCGGTTGCCAAGGCCCTGCGTACTTCCGACATGTCGTTATATTTGCGCCCGTGGCTTGGTGATGAGGGTCAAAAGGCATTCTGGCGGCAGATTGCGCAAATGGACGACAAGTATACGCAGGAGATCGAGTGGCGTTACAGAGAGATGCGCTGTCCCGTTACGCTTATTTGGGGAGAAGAAGACGAGTGGTGCCCGCTGTCGGACGGAGAGGAGCTGTCGCGCCGGCTCTCGGCTCCGTTGATGATCGTTTCCGGAGCGAAGCACCTTGTTCAAGAAGACGCCCCGGAAGCAGTCATCGCCGGCGTGACGCGATTTTGGCGTGCCGTCGTCCGCTGTGGGTCATAAACCGCCGATGACGGCCAAGCCGGGCCACCTTCGATTTGCGCTCGGAAGCCGACGTCTGTGCACACACGCCCCTGACGAGCTTCGATCCGCCTCTACGCGACGAGCTGCCTCGCCGCCGCCGAGATCATCACCAGCCCGCCGGTGATCACCGCGACATCGAGGATCGCGGCGTGGATGTGCACCGGCATCCGCTCGACGAAGGCCTTTGCCAGGAAGGCCCCGGGGATCGCGATGCCGCCGATCAGGAGCGCGAAGGCGAGCACCTGCGCCGTCACGGCGCCGGCGAAGCCGAACACGGCGATCTTGATGAGGCCGGTGCCGAGCGAGATCATCGCATCGGTCGCGATCACGGCGGCGCCTTCGAGGCCGGCGGCCATCAGGAGCGAGAGCAGGATCACGCCCGACCCGGACGTGCCTCCGACCAGCACGCCGTAGCCGACCGAGCCCGCGGCAAGGCCGGTGTCGCCGATCCTGACCTCGCGACGCCGTAGCACGCGGCGCAGCGGCACGCTCAGCATCAGCATGGCGCCGATCACGATCGCAGCGCCCGCATTGGTGAGGCGCGTATAGCCATAGGCGCCGAGCGCGGTCGTGAGCGCGGCGCAGGCGAGCACGATCAGCGCGCGGCGGCGGTCGGCATAGCGGACATAGGCAAGGGCGCGGCTCGCATTGGTCAGCATCGCGGAGATCGCGATGATCGGCACCACCGGCTCGGCGCCGACCAGCGGCACCAGCACCAAGGGCATCAGCGCGCCGGTGCCGTAGCCGGCAAGACCACCGATGATCGAGGCAAACAACGCCATCATCGCGACCAGCAAAAGCTGAAGGATCGAGATGTCGGCGAAGCCTGAGACGATGGTCAATTTTTCTGATCGCGCGTGATGCGTGCCGCAGCTTGATCGGCGATGGAAGCGAGTGCGGCTTCCTCTAGGGGAAAATCCGCCGCAAGCCAAGCGTCCTCGGCGAGCGTCAACACATGTCCAAGCGCGGGACCTTCGGCGAGACCACGCGCGATGAAATCGGCTGCCTTCAGCGGAAATTTCGGCGCGGTCCAGCGCTGCGGCAGCTCGGCGAGCGCACGCCAGCGCGACGAGCCGGTATCGCCGCCGTCCCGCGCCCAGGCCAAGAGCACGCGATCGTGATAGCGCTCCGCGCCGAGCCGGTAGAGCAGCCGCCGCGCATGGGCCTCGTCCTTGGCGGCGAAGCGCCACCAGCGATGGCCCATCGAGTCCAGCGCCTTGGCCTCGGCATTGGAGAGCCGCAGGCGCGTCGCGACGCGCTTGGCGTCTTCCGTCACGGCGACCGTCAGCGCGGCGAGGCGCCGCGTAGTGCTTGCGGCGAGGCCGAGCTCGCGCTCGAGCGCGATCATCGCCGAGAGCGGGCCGGTATAGGCAACGCCGCCGGTCAGCGCCTGCAACAGGCCGCCATCGGTCATCGCCAGCGCGGCGGCGGATGCGCCTGATGCCACCAGCAGCTTCAGCATCTCCATGCGCACCCGCTCGGCCGACAGGCTGGCCAACCCTGCGCGGCCGCGGATGCAGGCGAGATAGCCGTCGCGGTCGGGCTCGCCGGCGCCGAAGGCGGCATGGATGCGGAAGAAGCGCAGGATGCGCAAATAGTCCTCGGCGATGCGCTGGTCGGGATCGCCGATGAAGCGCACGCGGCGCGCCTTGGCATCGGCGATGCCGCCGACATGGTCGTAGACGACGCCTCTCGCATCGACCGACAGGCCGTTCATGGTGAAGTCGCGCCGCTCGGCGTCCTTCACCCAGTCGCGGCCGAACGCGACCCTGGCCTTGCGGCCGAAGGTCTCGGTGTCCTCGCGCAGCGTCGTGACCTCGTAAGGATGCCCGTCGATGACGAGAGTGACGGTGCCGTGGTCGACGCCGGTCGGCACGCTCTTGATGCCGGCCGCCTTGGCGCGGCGGATCACCTCGTCCGGGAGCGCCGTGGTCGCGATGTCGATGTCACCGGGCACGAGGCCGAGCAGCGCGTTGCGCACGGCGCCGCCGACCACGCGCGCCTCCTCGCCATCGGCATTGAGCAATTTCAGGACGCGTGCGGTGCCACCGGAGGTCAGCCAGGGCGCTTGCGCAAGTAACGGCTCCGCGGTCATCGGCCCGCCCCTATCGTTCCACGCCCGGCACGAGCCTGCCGTTCTCGATATGGGCGGGCGTGTAGGTCGAATCCGGCGCCGCGCCGGAGAAATGCGCAAGCCCGACCAGGCCTGCGATCACCAGCACCAGTGCCGCCAGGACGAGGCGCGCGACGACCGTGACCGGCCAGGACGATTGCACGAACAGGCCGGAGCGGGTGGCGGCCAGGAACAGCGCATAGACGGCAAAGGGGATGAGGAAGATTCCGATCTCGGTCAGAACCGTCCGGATCATGATGAATAGATCCGCTCATACAGCACACGCAGCATTCCGGCCGTCGCACCCCAGATGTAGCGCTCCGCGAACGGCATCGCGTAGTAGAACCGCTCCATGCCGCGGAATTCCTTGCTGTGCACCTGGTGGTTCGCCGGGTTCATCAGGAAGGATAGCGGCACCTCAAAGGCGTCATCAACCTCGGAATGGTTGATGGTGAGCTCGAAGCCCGGCCGGACCCTCGCGACCGTCGGCAGGATGCGGAAGCCGAAGGCGGTGCCGTAGAGATCGAGATAGCCGATCGGCTCGACGAAGTCCCTGGACAGCCCGACCTCCTCCTCGGCCTCGCGCAGCGCCGCATCGAGCGGCGAGGAATCGGTCGCGTCGATCTTGCCGCCGGGAAAGGCGATCTGGCCGGCATGGTCGTTGAGATGGGCCGAGCGCTGCGTCAGCAGGATGGTCGGCTCGGGACGGTCCACCACCGCGATCAGGACCGCCGCGGGGCGCACCGGCTGCTCGCGCGCGATGATCTCCAGCATCTTGTCGGTGCCGGGATCGCCGGAGGCGGGAATGATGTTGGGATCGTAGAGGCCGGGCGGCACGTCGAAGCCGAGCCTTGCGCGCGAGCGGGCGAAGAAATCCGCCGCGCCGATCGCGACGGGCTCACGCTCGGGACCGCTCTTGGAGATAGGCTTGTTCAAAGCGCGGCCCTCACCTGCTCCGCGTCGGCCATGGCGAAGAACTCGCCGGCCGACTCGACGCCGAACATCGGCTGACCATCGACCATCCGCTCCTCGCCCATGTCAACCAGATCGTAGTAGAGCGCGCGGGTCACCTTGGCCCAGAGGTCGGCGCGGACATGCAAATAGGGCGTCAGCCCGCCGTCCTCGGCCTGCTCGAAGCGCAGCCGGTGCGCGGCATCGCATGTGACCCAGTCGTCGACATTGGTGCGGAAGCTCAGCACGCGATGGTTGTCCTCGCCGCTCTTCAGCATTTCGACCGCCATGAACGGCGCGTCGTCGACGCGGATGCCGACCTTCTCCACCGGCGTGACCAGGAAATGCTTGTCGCCCTCGCGCTTGAGGATGGTCGAGAACAGGCGCACCAGCGCGTGACGGCCGATTGGCGTCCCCATGTAGAACCAAGTACCATCGGAAGCGATTCGGATATCGAGATCGCCGCAAAACGGCGGATTCCACAGATGCACCGGAGGCAGGCCCTTTTTGGCGCCTTCGGCACTGGCAGCACTTTTGGCGGCGGCAGTCAGCCCCTCAAGACCGCGATCGGCACTCTGCCCTTGGTTCGCCATGGTTTGCCCTGACTTTGTCATTTGGCACGAATGTCTTTTGGCACGATTGGTGCAGGTCTACGTTGTAGTCGGGCGCTCGGTTCCACCCCGGATTAGTCCGGTGCGGAGGTCGCCACTTCGTGATGCCGTACATAACCCGAAGCCGATAAGGTGGGGATAGGTTAATTCAACGAATACATGGCCTTCCTGCAAGTCTAGCATAGGGCCCATGATCTAGCCGACGTGCTGATGTGACGACGCAAGCGAGCCGAAGGACCGGCTGAAGGAGCGAGCGAATGGCGGAGAGTGTCGAGAAACTCGAGGACGGGATCGTCCGTTCGGCCGAGCAGGTGTCGAGCCAGATTCGCGCGGCGAAGGAGGCGATCGGCTCCGTCATCTTCGGCCAGGATCGCGTCGTCGAGAACACGCTGGTGACGATCCTCTCCGGTGGCCATGCGCTGTTGATCGGCGTGCCCGGTCTTGCCAAGACCAAGCTGGTCGAGACGCTCGGCGTCACGCTCGGTCTCGATGCCAAGCGCATCCAGTTCACGCCCGATTTGATGCCGTCGGACATTCTCGGCGCCGAGGTGCTGGACGAGAGCACTGCCGGCAGGCGCGCCTTCCGCTTCATTGCGGGCCCGGTGTTCGCGCAGCTGCTGATGGCCGACGAGATCAACCGCGCCTCACCGCGCACGCAGTCGGCGCTGCTCCAGGCGATGCAGGAGCAGCACATCACGGTGGCCGGCGCGCGTCACGATCTGCCCAAGCCCTTCCATGTGCTCGCGACGCAAAACCCGCTGGAGCAGGAAGGCACCTATCCGCTGCCGGAAGCACAGCTCGACCGCTTCCTGATGGAGATCGACGTCGACTATCCCGATCGCGACGCCGAGCGCCGCATCCTGTTCGAAACCACCGGCGCCGAGGAGACGCTCGCCAAGGGCTCGATGAGCGCGGATGCGCTGATCACCGCGCAGCGGCTGGTGCGCCGCCTGCCGGTCGGCGATTCCGTGGTGGAGGCGATCCTGTCGCTGGTGCGCTCGGCCCGTCCCGGCGCCGAGAGCGGCGAAGCCGGCAAGTTCATCGCCTGGGGCCCCGGCCCGCGCGCCAGCCAATCCCTGATGCTCGCCGTGCGCGCCCGTGCGCTGATCGACGGCCGCCTTGCGCCTTCGGTCGACGACGTGCTCGACCTCGCCGAGCCCGTGCTGAAGCACCGCATGGCCTTGACGTTCCAGGCGCGCGCCGAAGGCCGCACGATTCCGGACGTGATCAAGCAACTCAAGACACGGATCGGTTGATGGCCGCAGAGACCGGGCACACAGCAAAGGAGATCATCGCGATCCGACGTGCCGATGGCGAAAGCCGCACGCTCGCCGCTTCGCTGCCGCGCCTGGTGCTAGAAGCCCGCCGCATCGCCGCCAACGTCATCCACGGCCTGCATGGCCGCCGCCGTGCCGGCTCCGGCGAGAATTTCTGGCAATACCGCCGCTTCGTCTCCGGCGAGCCGGCGCAGAACGTCGACTGGCGCCGCTCGGCGCGCGACGACCATCTCTATGTCCGCGAGCTCGAATGGGAGGCCTCGCACACGGTCTGGATCTGGCCCGACCGTTCGCCGTCGATGGCGTTCGCCTCGAAGACGGCGCGCGAGTCCAAGCTCGAGCGCACGCTGATCGTCGCCTTCGCGCTGGCCGAGCTGCTGGTCTCCGGCGGCGAGCGCGTCGGCATTCCCGGCCTGATGGCACCGACCGCGAGCCGCAGCGTCATCGACAAGATGGCGCAGGCGATGCTGCATGACGATGCCGACCGGCTCAGCCTGCCGCCCTCCTTCGTGCCCGCGGCGCTGGCCGAGATCATCGTGCTGTCGGATTTCTGGTCGCCGATCGCGGAGATCAAGACCACGCTCGCGGGCCTCTCCGGCTCCGGCGCACACGGCACCATGGTGCAGGTCGTCGATCCCGCCGAGGAGTCGTTCCCCTATTCCGGCCGCATCGAGTTCGTCGAGCCCGAAGGCTTCGGCGTGATCACCGCCGGCCGCGCCGAGAGCTGGGCGCAGGATTACACCGCGCGCCTCGCCCTGCACCGCGACCAGATCCGCGCCGAGACGAGCAAGCTCGACTGGCTGTTCACGACCCATGCGACCGATCGCTCGGCGGCCGAGCTGTTGCTGTATCTGCACGCCGGCATGCAGGTGAGCAAGTCGGGCGTCCGAACCACCACCATCAAGGCGGGGCCGGCCGCATGATGGGACTGCCGCTCGCCTTCACCGAACCGCTGCTCCTGATCGGCCTCGTCAGCCTGCCGGTGCTGTGGTGGCTCCTGCGCGTGATGCCGCCGCGGCCGCGCCGCATCGAGTTTCCGCCGACACGCCTGTTGTTCGACATCGCACCGCGCGAAGAGACGCCGTCGCGGACGCCGTGGTGGCTGACCGCGCTGCGGCTCCTGGCTGCGGCGCTGGTCATTTTCGCCGCCGCCGGCCCGATCTGGAATCCGCAGACCGGGCTTGCCGGCAGCAAGGCGCCGCTGATGATCATGTTCGACGACGGCTGGAGCGCGGCCTCGAACTGGGACATCCGGATCAGGGCCGCCGACGAGCTGATCGCCAATGCCGACAACGACCGCCGCGCCATCGCGCTGGTGCCGCTCTCCGAGCCGAACCGCGACATCACCCTGATGCCGGCGGGCGCGGCGCGCGTCGCACTGCGGCAGCTCGCGCCAAAGCCCTATTCGATCGACCGCGTCGAGACGCTGAGCACGATCGACCGTTTCCTCAAGGCAACCGGCGACTGCGAGATCGCCTGGCTGTCGGATGGCGTCGACACCGGCCGCGGCGAGGAATTCGTAACTGGCCTCGGCAAGACCATCGGCGACCGCAGCCTGACCATTTTCGAAGGCGGCACCTCCGCGCCGCTGGCGCTGGTCGCGGCCGAGAACGCCGCCGCCAAGATGACGGTGAAGGTGCTGCGCACCGACAGCGGCATTGCGGTCGGCACCGTACGTGCGCTCGACCAGAAGGCTTCCCCGATCGGCGAAGCGCGCTTCTCGTTTGGCCCGCAGGACAAGGAGACCGACGCCGCGTTCGACCTGCCGGTCGAGCTGCGCAACGACATCACCCGGCTCGAGATCTCGGGCGAGCGCTCCGCCGGCGCGGTGCAGCTGCTCGACAAGCGCTGGCGCCGCCGCGCCATCGGCATCGTCTCGGGCTCGACCAGCGAGACCGCGCAGCCGCTGCTGGCGCCGACCTTCTACCTCACCCGCGCGCTGGCGCCGTTCGCCGATGTGCGGCTCGCCGACAAGGGCTCGCCGCAGCAGGGCATCACGCAGTTCCTCGACCAGAAGCTGCCGATGATCATCCTCGCCGATGTCGGCACCATCGCGCCGGAGCTGCGCGAACGCCTCAACGCCTGGATCGACGGAGGCGGCGTGCTGGTGCGGTTTGCAGGGCCCCGCCTCGCGCAGGCCGAGGACGATCTCGTGCCGGTCAAGCTGCGCAAGGGCGGCCGCACGCTCGGCGGCAGCCTGACCTGGGAGAAGCCGCAGCATCTCGCCTCCTTCGCCGCCGACGGTCCGTTCGCCGGCGTCGTCGTGCCGAAGGACGTCACCGTGAACCGGCAGGTTCTGGCCGAGCCGGACGCCGTGCTCGCCACCAAGAGCTGGGCCTCGCTGGAGGACGGCACGCCGCTCGTCACCGGCGAGCATCGCGGCAAGGGCCTTGTCAGCCTGTTCCACGTCAGCGCCGACATGCGCTGGTCGGATCTGCCGATGTCGGGCACCTTCGTCGAAATGCTGAGGCGCGTCGTCGACATGTCCGGCTACACCGCCAAGCCAGGCGCTGGCGTTGCCGCCGAGGCCACCACCGAGACGGTGGCGCCGCTGCACATCCTCGACGGTTTTGGCGCCTTCGGCCCGCCGCCGGCGACCGCGAAGCCGCTGCCTGCGGATTACCGCGACCGCGCCACCCCCGATCATCCGCCCGGCTTCTATGGTCCGGCAGAAGGACCGCTTGCCGTGAACACGCTTGCTGCCGCCGACCGCATCGCCGCCCTGAACACCGCGAGCCTGCGCGCCCGGCACGCCACCTACACCAATGCCGAGCCGCGCGACCTGCGCGGCTGGCTGCTGTCGAGCGCGCTGGCGCTGTTCCTGATCGATGCCATCATCGTCGCGGTGCTCGGCGGCGGCCTCGCCGCACTGCTGCGCCGCCGCGCCGCGACCGCAACGATCGTGCTTGGCCTCATGCTCGCAGGCCTCGCGTCGCTCTCGCCCTCGCCGTCGCGCGCCGACAGCGCCGCGGACGATTTCGCGATGAAGGCGACCTCGCAGACCCGCCTCGCCTATGTCGTCACGGGCAATGCCGACGTCGATTCCATCGTCAAGGCCGGCATGTCCGGACTGACGCTGTTCCTGGCGCAGCGCACCGCGCTGGAGGCCGGCGATCCCGTCGGCGTCGATCCGGCGCGCGACGAGCTCGCCTTCTTCCCGCTGATCTACTGGCCGATCGTGCCCGGCGCGCCCAAGCCGCCGCAGGACGCCATCAACAAGATCGACGCCTACATGAAGCAGGGCGGCACCGTGCTGTTCGACACCCGCGACGCCATCGAGGCCGCGCCCGGCGACAACGGCGGGTCGCAGACCCCGGCGATGCGGACGTTGCGCGAGATCCTGTCCTCGCTCGACGTCCCCGAGCTCGAGCCGGTGCCGCGCGAGCACGTGCTGACCAAGACCTTCTACCTGCTGCGCGACTTCCCCGGCCGCTTCAGCACCGGCCAGACCTGGGTCGAAACCCTGCCGCGCGAAGAGGATGACGAGGCTGCGCAGCGGCCGGCGCGCGGCGGTGACGGCGTCTCGCCGATCATCATCACCTCCAACGATCTCGCCGGCGCCTGGGCTGTGCGGCCCGACGGCCAGGCCATGCTGCCCGTGGTCGGAGGCGACCCCCGCCAGCGCGAATTCGCCTACCGCGCCGGCGCCAACATCGTGATGTACACGCTGACCGGCAACTACAAGGCCGACCAGGTGCACGCACCGGCCCTAATCGAACGGTTGGGGCAATAGGATCGATATGAATTACGGCATCGCCTTCACGCCGCTTGTTCCCGCGATCGTGCTGTGGATCGCGCTCGCGGCGATCGTGGTCATCGCGCTTCTGCTGCTGGTGGCGCGTGCGCGCGGCGCGGCCGTGCGCGTCGCGGCGCTGGCGCTGTTCCTGCTGGCGCTCGCCAATCCGTCCTTCACCCGCGAAGACCGCGATCCCCTCACCTCGGTCGCGGCCGTCGTCGTCGACAAGAGCCCGAGCCAGAACTTCGGCAACCGCAATCGCGAGGCAGCCCAGGCGCAGGAAGCGCTGGTCGACGGCCTGAAGAAAATCAAAGGACTCGAGGTCCGCGTCGTCGACGCCGGACAGGCCGACGGCGAGACCGACGGCACACGGCTGTTCGGCGCCCTCGCCTCGGCCCTGTCGGACGTGCCGGTCGACCGTGTCGCCGGTGCGTTCCTGATCACCGACGGCCGCGTCCACGACATTCCCGCCAGTGCCGCCGCACTCGGCTTCCAGGCACCGGTGCACGCGCTGATCACCGGGCAGAAGGACGAGCGCGACCGCCGCATCGCGATCACGGCGGCGCCGCGTTTCGGCATCGTCGGCCAGAGCCAGACCATCACCTACCGCCTCGACGACCAGGGCGTCTCCGGCGAGCGCGCCAAGGTCACGGTCCGCCGCGACGGCGAGACCATCAACGAGCGCACGCTCTCGAGCGGCCAGACCGCCAGCGTCGAGGTCGACATCAAGCATGCCGGCCCGAACATCGTCGAGATCGAGGCCTCGCCGCTGGAACGCGAGCTGACGCCGGTCAACAATCGCGCCGTGGTCGCGATCGACGGCGTGCGCGACAAGCTGCGCGTGCTGCTGGTCTCGGGCGAGCCGCATTCCGGCGAGCGCACCTGGCGCAACCTCTTGAAGTCCGACGCCAGCGTCGACCTCGTGCACTTCACCATTCTGCGTCCGCCGGAGAAGCAGGACGGCACGCCGATCAATGAATTGTCGCTGATCGCGTTTCCGACCCGCGAGCTGTTCCAGCAGAAGATCAACGAATTCCAGCTGATCATCTTCGACCGCTACGCCCGCCAGGGCGTGCTGCCGATCGCCTATTTCGACAACATTGCGCGCTATGTGCGCAGCGGCGGCGCGGTGCTGGTCTCGGCCGGTCCGGACTATGCCTCCAACACCAGCATCTGGCGCACGCCGCTGGATTCGGTGCTGCCGGCCGAGCCCGTCGGCGTGACCGAGAAGCCGTTCTATGCGCATCTCTCAGACATCGGCAAACGCCACCCCGTCACGCGCGGGCTGGAAGGCTCGGCCAGCGAGCCGCCGCATTGGAGCCGGTTCTTCCGCACCGTCGACACCCGCAACGCCGTCAACCCGCCTGTCATGACGGGCGTCGACGGCAAGCCGCTGTTGTTCCTGTCGCGCTTCGGCGAGGGCCGCGTCGCGCTGCTGCTCTCCGACCACATCTGGCTGTGGGCGCGCGGCTATGAAGGCGGCGGCCCGCATCTCGATCTGCTCAGGCGGATGTCGCACTGGCTGATGAAGCAGCCTGATCTCGACGAAGAGGCGCTGCGCCTCCAGGTGCAGGGCAAGGATCTCGTCGTGGTGCGCCAGACCATGGCGGACAGCGTTCCCCCTGTCAGCGTGACCTCGCCGTCGGGCGTGTCGCGCGACCTGACGCTGAGCGCCGGCGATCCCGGCGAGTGGCGTGCCAGCCTGCCGGCCAATGAGCTCGGCCTGTGGCAGGCCACCGACGGCACGCTGAAGGCGCTGATCAATGTCGGCCCGACCAATCCGAAGGAGTTTTCGGAAGTCACCTCCACCACCGAGACGTTGAAGCCGCTGACGCAGGCGACCGGCGGCAATGCCGTGCGCGTCGTCGACGGCAACAGCGTCGAGCTGCCGCGCATCGTGCCGTCGCGCTCGGCGAGCGTCTTCGCCGGCGACGGCTGGATGGGCGTGCGGATGCGCGACGCCAGCGTCGTGAAGGGCGTCGGCGTGCTGCCGATCTTCGCCGGCCTGATCGGACTGTTGCTGCTGCTCGGCGCGTTTGCGGCGACGTGGGTGCGCGAGGGGCGGTGATTTCCTAACGTTTGATTGGATCTGCTTGGCGCCCCCAACGCCGGTGCGTTCCCTCCCCCCTTGTGGGGGAGGGCTAGGGAGAGGGGTAGCCCAGCAAATGGTGCCGGACGTTGGCGATGCGTCGCGTGTGGGTGCGCGACGGAAAGAGTCCCCGTGCGGCACCCCTCTCCCTGCCCCTCCCCCACAAGGGGGGAGGGAACGGAGAGAGCAACGCTGTTGGCCCAACTCGATTCGAGTTCATCTTCTCATCGCACTAGAGTTGCCCGAACGACACATCGGGCCGGCCGCCTGCGTGCGCGGCTCCGCTCACCGTTGACATCCCCTCACCGATCAGGCGATGTTACATTATAACATCGCGACCGCTCGAAATCGGCGGCTCGCGATGCGGGGTGGCGTCTGCAGATGAAGTGGTTCCGGTCGAATATCAGGCACGGCGCCCGGCTCGCGTTGTTCGCGATGCTGGTGCAGCTCGCGCTGACCTTCGGCCACAGCCATTGGTTCGCGCAGGCCACGCCGCTTGCGGCAGCCTCGCTTCAGCAGACCGACAACGGCAAGGCCGTCGCTTCGACCGACCGCGCCGGGGTCCAGAAGCAATCGCCCGGAAGCCCCGACCGCGAGCAGCCGGGCGAGGACAATTGCGCGATCTGCGCCGTGGTCGCGATGGCGGGCACCGTCGTGTTTGCGACGCCGCCCCTGTTGCAGCTGCCGCAGGCGACCGAGCTGCTCTACCGCACCCTCGACGCCGAATTCATCCATCTGGAATCGGCCCGCACGGCGTTCCAGCCCCGCGCCCCTCCCGCGTCCTGACTTCCAACATCGCTTGATCACACCCGGGCTCGCCGCTTTCAGGCGATCGCCTGGGAGCCGTTGAAGTCGAATTCCGTCGCGCCGCGACGGCAGGCCGCCTCCGATCAGCACACCATCACGCGGACGGCGCCTGACTGGAATCAGGACCATGTCATTTGAATTGCGACGCGCGCAGCGCCTCGGCGGAGCGAGCCTGCTCCTGCTCGGTGCCGCCGCCACCCCGGCGCTGGCTCAGGACAAGCCGGTGGCCACCGAGCTTCCGTCCGTCACCGTGACGGCCCCGAGCCCCATCGTGCGCAGAGTGGTGGTGCCGTCCCGCACCCCCGGCCGCGCCACACGAACCGCGCGGGTGCGAAGCCGCGAACGCACGGCCGAGGCCGCGCCGGCGGCGCCGCCGGCCGCCGCGCCTCAGCAGGGTGTTCTGCCTATTGTGACCAACCAGTTCGCCACCGTCACCGTGGTGCCGAACGAGGAGATCCGCCGCGAGGGCGGCGGCCAGCTCGGCGATTTGCTGTTCTCCAAGCCGGGCATCACCGGATCGAGCTTTGCGCCCGGCGCCTCCAGCCGGCCGATCATCCGGGGTCTCGACGTCAACCGCGTCGGCATCGTCGAGAACGGCACTAATTCCGGCGGCGCCTCCGATCTCGGCGAGGATCATTTCGTCCCGATCGATACGCTCGCGACCAACCAGGTCGAGGTGGTGCGCGGGCCGGCCGCGCTGCGCTACGGCTCGACCTCGATCGGCGGCGTCGTCAGCGCTGCCAACAACCGGATTCCGGATGCGCTGCCGTCCTGCGCTCCCTCGTTCCAGAGCTACGGCCTGCCGACCAAGGCGCCGCTCGCAACCGCCGGAACCTCGCCCTGCGTCACCGCCGAGACCCGCAGCGCCTTCAGCTCGGTCGATCGCGGCGTCGAAAGCGGTGTGCTGCTCGACACCGGCGGCGGCAATTTTGCCTTCCATGCCGACGCCTATGGCCGCAGCACCACGGACTACGGCATTCCGAGCTATCCCTACCTGACCGACCAGACGCGCATCATTACCAACGGCCGCCAGCCCAACTCGGCGACGCGGTCGGACGGCGCCTCGATCGGCGGCTCCTACTTCTTCCAGGGCGGCTATATCGGCGCGGCAATCACGCAGAACGACTCGCTCTACTACATCCCCGGCATCGACGGCGCCGACCACAACACGCGGATCGACGGTCACCAGACCAAGATCAACGTCAAGGGCGAGTACCGGCCCGATGCCACCGCGATCGACACTATCCGCTTCTGGGCTGGCGCCACGGATTATCGACACAACGAGATCGGCCTCGCCGATCCCGCCGATCCCAACACCGACGGTGTGCGGCAGACCTTCACCAACAAGGAGCAGGAGATCCGCACCGAGGTGCAGCTGATGCCGTTCAACGCGCGCTTCGCCGAGGTGACGACGGCACTGGGCTTCCAGGTCGGACACCAGGAATTGACCGCACCGAGCCCCGACAATCCCGGCACGCTGTTCAACGGCTTGTGGGACCCCAACAACAACACGCGCGTTGCCGGTTACGCCTTCAACGAGTTCAAGTTCACGGATGCGACGCGAGCCCAGATCGCCGGCCGCATCGAGCATGTCGAGCTGCGCGGCACGACGCCGAATTTCCCGGCCGACTACCTGCCCGACGGCACGCCGCAGGTGGCAATCGCGCGCAATCCGTCGTTCACGCCGAAGAGCGGCAGCATCGGCCTGTTGCAGGACCTGCCGGGCGGCATGGTCGGCAGCATCACCGCGCAATATGTCGAGCGCGCGCCGAAGCCGGCCGAGCTGTTCTCGCGCGGCGCTCATGATGCAACCGCGACGTTCGACATCGGCAATCCGAACCTGAAGATCGAGACCGCGAAGTCGATCGAGGTCGGCGTGCGCAAGGCGACGGGGCCGTTCCGCTTCGAAGCCACCGCCTACTACACGCATTTCGACAATTTCATCTATCGCCGCCTCACCGGCGTGATGTGCGACAACGATTTTGCCTCCTGCGGTGCGCCCGGCGCCGAGCTGAACCAGGCGGTCTATTCGCAGCGCAATGCGAATTTCCGCGGCGGCGAATTCCAGTCGCAGCTCGATGTCGGCGCGTTCCAGGGCGGCATCTGGGGCATCGAGAACCAGCTCGACGTGGTCCGCGCCACCTTCAGCGACGGCACCAACGTGCCGCGCATTCCGCCCTTGCGCATGGGCGGCGGCGTGTTCTGGCGCGACGACAACTGGCTGATGCGGGTCAACCTGCTGCACGCCTTCGCGCAGAACAACATCGCCCCGGTCGCGGAGACGCCGACACCCGACTACAACCTGTTGAAGGCTGAGGTCAGCTACAAGACCAAGCTCGACCGCAACTGGTTCGGCGCGCGCGAGATGATGGCCGGCATCGTCGGCAACAATCTCCTCAACGAGAGCATCCGCAACTCGGTGTCCTACACCAAGGACGAAGTGTTGATGCCCGGCATCGGCGTCCGGGCGTTCGCGAACTTCAAGTTCTAGGTCATTGCGAGCGCTGTAGCCTGGATGGAGCGAAGCGAAATCCGGGACAGCACCTCTGCAGCAAAACGTTTCCCGGATTGCGCTTCGCTCCATCCGGGCTACGAGGCTAGACAGTCGAAGTACGAAACTGCGCTTCTGCGGCATCGCGACCGGCCAGCGCTGCGGACCGCCGAGAGCCTGGTGCGAGGCGCGCTGGGAGCATTTTCTGCGTCCGTCGATATTGATCTGAATCAACCTCTTTCACGAGATGCCGTGGCCCTCTGCCCGGGACGTGGATTTGATCGCAGGAGAATTCATATGTTCTCAAATGCATCGTACGTCCTCATTCTTGCTGTTGCCGCTCTCGCAACGACCGACACCGCATCTGCCGGAACGGCAGCTCATGCTTCACCGAAGAATACGATCGGCACAACCAGACCCAAGGTGCCATTTGCGCTCGATGCCCCTTCGGCAGCACGCGGCTTTGTGTTGCGACAGGATCTGTTCGATCGCGCCGCTCCCAACAATGTCAGGTCTGATTGGCCGGCTCCGCCGGCGCAGCCGGGACAGTTTTAGAGATGGAGAGCTAGACGAGACGGCAGCGCAGCAACAGCTCGGCACGGTGTGGGCGACGACCAAGTCCACTGTCCGTGATGCCTGCGAGGGCGAGGCGGTATCAGCGGGATCCCAGAGCTATGTCGATCTACTTACCTGCATCCAGATGACGGAGACGGCGAGTGCGCTGTCATCGCCCCCGCCGCTCAGAGGTGCGAGCAAAAATCGCAACAAGCAGTAGCGAACACATTCCTTTCGACCCGCACCGCTACCCCCGCGCCTTGCTCCAATCGGGCACGACCGTCCCCGACACGCCCTCGAACGCACCTTCAACCAGCTCGTACACCAGGACGCGGGCGGCATCGACCGGGCCCGGCATGATGACGCGGCCCTTCGGCACCGGCTTGAAGCCGACGCGGCTGTAATAGGCCTCGTCGCCGACCAGCAGCACGATGGCGTGGCCTTTCTCCTTCGCGTCCTTCAACGCGCGCTCCATCAACTGACGGCCGATGCCGCGGTCGCGGAACGGCGGCTCGACGGTGAGCGGCCCGAGCATCAGCGCCTTGGTCTCGCCGATCAGGATCGGCAACTGCCTGACCGAGCCGACCAGCAGCGTGCCGATGCGCGCGGTGAAGGAGACGTCGAGCAGATGATCGACATGCTCGCGGATGCGATAGGCGCTGAGCACGAAACGGCCGGGGCCGAAAGTGCGCTCATGCAGCCGCTCGATGGCCTGGGCGTCGCCGGCGGCTTCTGGAAGGATGGAGAGCGAGAGATCATTCATGTCGGCATGCGTCTTCGAGCGAAGTGGACCTGTTCGCGTTCGGAAAACGCGTCAATGCGGGATGCGGGATAACATCTCGCGCGGCCGCGGTCCATCGGACTTCTGGGCGATAAATCCCCGCGCCGGCCCGCGGGTGAGGACGGCGGCGAACAGCAGCGTCCACAGGGACAGCATCAGGATCGGGATGATGTAATACTGCGTGAAGACCGGATGCGTGGCGAAGAATGCCAGATTCAGCGCCAGGTTTCCGGCGACGAGCAACGCGAGTTGCCTGACGCCCGCATGGTCACCGAAACGCCACAGCAGCGCGGTGCCGGCACAGGCGACCACCATCAACGGGAACTGCGGGTCGCGGAGATAGGCGGCCAGCACCGCGGGATCGAGATATGGTGCCGCGGTATCCTGGCCGCCATAGGCCGAGACCAGCGGATGACCCGAATTGACGAGGTTCGCGGCGAACACCGGCAGCAGCCCGACAAGGAATGCAAGACCCAGCGCAAGGCCCGACACGAAGCTCTCGCGGGTGCGCCAGACCAGGAACGACACGCCGAAGAACAGGAAATAGCCGGCCGCAAGAACGATGTTGGCGATCCGGAAGCTCACGGACAGGCTGAGCAGAAGACCGACGATGGCGATCATCAGCAGACGCCTTCTGTCGCCAATGAACAGTCTTGCAGTCAACAGACCTGTCAACGCGCAGACGACCATGGTCGGCGCCATCGAATAGCTCGCCTTGGTCGGATTGATCATGAAGTAGATCGCGAGCGCGCCGAACACTGCTGCAAGCGTCAAGGACCCGGGCTCTCGCGCCCGCCATAGTCCATACAGCGCAAAGCCGGCGATGATGACATTGGCCAGCACATAGAGCGGAATGACCTGGAACCCTTCCGGAAACAGCGCCAGCACAAAACCCGTGCCCGGCGGCGGCGTCATCACCCATTTGCTGCCGTCGGCGGTCTCGGTGTGGCAGGGCGCCCGGGTCGGCTCGTTCCAATTCGGAAAATCGATGCTACGCAACTTGCCCGCGAGATAGCCGTCGGTTTCGTGGGCGAGACTGGTATCGATGCCGGTCCAGCCGAAACGCTGGAAGAGATGCGCCTGCCGGAGATAGCAGATGTCGTCATAGACGCCACGGCTCTCGCTCCAGTGCGAGATCGCCCGAACATTGCTGGCCAGAATTGCCAGAAACAAAAGCGAAAAAAATACTCTAACAGCTCTCATGGATGCCTGCCGGGCGAGCCGCCACAGCTTGAAAAGGGCTCTGCCGCCTGTACAGGAAAAGCACCGGCAAGTATAGCAAGAGTGGGGATTTTGGGGGTGAGGCGGACGTGGCCGACATCGGCATGGGTTTGGGCTTGGGCTTGGGCGTCGGTTCAACCGACACGTGCCGCAGCGGTGCTGGCGCAGCGCGAATCCTGCTCATCATCCCCTGCTTCAACGAGGAGGCCTCGATCGGCGGTCTCCTGAACGAGATCGCCGCGACCGGCCGCGGCTACCACACGCTGGTCGTCGACGACGGCTCAACGGATGCAACCTCCGCGGTCGCAAGCCGTCACTCGCCGGTCGCCCGCCTCGCGCAGAATCTCGGCATCGGCGGCGCCGTGCAGACCGGCATCAAATATGCAGCGCGTCAGAACTTCGATTTCTGCATCCAGATCGACGGCGACGGACAGCACGATCCGCGCGCGATCGAGACGCTGCTGAACGCCTATCGCAAGGACCCCGCCAGCATCACCATCGGAAGCCGCTTCATCGACCATGCCGGCTTCTGCTCGACGCGGATGCGCCGCGCCGGCATCAGGCTGATCGTGCTCGCGCTCAACAGCCTCTTCAGCACCGGCGGCCGCATCACCGATCCGACCAGCGGCATGCGGCTGCTCGACCGCGCCGCCATCGCCTTCTTCGCAAAAGCCTATCCGACGGATTTTCCGGAGCCGATCTCGCTGGCCTGGGCGATGCGCGCCGGCCTCACGGTCAACGAGGTCGCAGTCGAGATGCGGGCGCGGGAGGCCGGCGCCAGCTCGATCGACGGGCTGAAATCGGCGAGCTACATGATCCGCGTCCTCGGCTACATCCTGCTCGCGCGCCTCACGAGATCGCCATGACGCGTTCGTTTTCGATTTGCGACTTCACGATTTCATCGAACAGATTGAGGAGGCGGCCGTGACAAACGTCCTTCCGAGCATCGAGACAGTCGTCGTCATCTCCGTCTTCGCGCTGGTCTACATGCTGGTGCTGCTGAAGAAGACGCTGCAAGGCAAGTTCGATCTCTACGACTTCCTGATGCTGTCCATGGTCGCGATCATCCCCGCGGGCTTCGCGCTGTTTCCAAGTCTCGCCTATCTCCTCAGCCACCTGACCGGCGTCGTGTTCCCGTTCGTCGTGATGTTCGGCGCGCTGTTCCTGGTGGTGTTCGCGTTCATGCACAACATGACGGCGCGGCTGCACCGGCTGGAGCGGCAGAACTGCGCGCTGATCCAGGAGCAGAGCCTGCTCGCGCTGGAGCTGCAGGCGAAGAAGGCAGCCAGCCCGGCGTTCGAGCGGGCTATCGCCAAACTGCCTAGCGCAGAATCAGCTTAACGCCACGTCGTCATCAGCGGCCTGCCGTCCAGCACTTCGGCAAGCCGCAGCCGCGTGCCGGGCGTGGTGCTCTCGGGCAGCGCCGAGATCGCGAAGAAACCACATTCGGCGATTTCGCGATTGGGCTCGGGCAGACGATCCTGCCTGAACTGCCTGACGACATAGACCGCGACATGGTCACGGCGGGAGATGTGGCTGTTGAGGAAGATGCCGTGCAGCACGGCCCCTCCGGTGAGATCGATGTCCCCCTCCTCCTTGAGCTCGCGCCGCATCGCCTGCTCCATGGTCTCGCCATAGTCGACGCCGCCGCCGGGCAGATGCCAGCCGCTGACATAGCTGTGCCTGACCAGGAACACCCTGTTCTCGGCATCCAGCACCACGGCGCGGACGCCGAGGGTCATGCCGCGGACGAACAGGAAATAGGTGTGGAAGACGTGCCGCAGCAGCGGCTCGAATTTCCGTCGCATCCGGTCGAGAGGTTCTCCCATCAGGCTTCCTTGACGCTCCGCTTCAGGATTTGCTTGTCAGGCTTGATTGCCAGGCTTGGCTTGCGCGCTGGCCGCGACCTTGCCATTACAGCGGACGAATAGCGAGGCAATCGCGCGCCATGACTTGCAACACGCTGGCCCCCTTCACGCTCGCCCACCTGTCCGACCCGCATCTGCCGCCATTGCCGAAGCCGCGGCTGGTCGAGCTCGCGGGCAAGCGCGTGCTCGGTTACGTCAACTGGACGCGCAACCGCCACAAATACCAGCGCCGCGAGGTGCTCGACGCCATCGTCGCCGACATGAAGGCGCAGGCGCCCGACCACATCGCGGTGACGGGCGATCTCGTCAACCTCGCACTGGAAGCCGAGTTCGCGCCTGCCCGCGCTTGGCTCGATGATGTCGGGCCGCCGGACCGCGTCACCACGATTCCCGGCAATCACGACGCCTATGTCCGCGCCACCTTTCATCGCTTCGGCGAGACCTTTGCGCCCTATCTTGCCGGCGACGACGGCCGCATCGGCTTTCCGAACGTGCGCCGGCGCGGGCCGCTCGCGCTGATCAGCCTGTCGACGGCGGTGCCGACCTTGCCGTTGATGGCGACCGGCACGCTCGGGCGCGATCAGCTCGCCGCGCTCGCGGAGGTGCTCAAGCGGCTCGCGGCCGAGGATGTCTTCCGCGTGTTGCTGGTGCATCATCCGCTGAAGTCGGCCGCACGCCAGAAGCGGATGACCGATTCGGCCGAGCTGCTCGCGCTCGTGAAGCGCCACGGCGTCGAGCTGATCCTGCACGGGCACGACCACATTCATTCGACAATGTGGTTCGACGGCCCCAACGGCAACATTCCCGCGCTCGGCGTACCCTCGGCCTCCGCGCTCGCGCATGGGCGCTATCCGGCGGCGGCGTATAATCTCTTCACGATCGAAAGGGACAATGCCGGCTGGCGCTGCGAGCAGACGGTGCGGGGCCTCGGGGCTGGGTTTCAGATCCAGCAGGTCAAGCATGCGAGGTTGATTTGAGGTCACTGTCATTCCGGGGCGCGCGTAAGCGCGAGCCCGGAATCCATACTCACGATAGTGGTTATGGATTCCGGGCCTGCGTGCTTCGCACGCATCCCGGAATGACGAACTGAGAGATTTGCGCGCTCGCGCGTGCGTCCTCACCAGCTCCGCAAGACCGCCACCACGGCGAGGCCGAACAGCGCGGCGGCGCCGAGGATGAAGCCGAACACGAACGGCCAGACGCGCGAAGGCCGCCGCGGCATCTCCGCGACCTCGGGCGCCGGCTCGGGCGGGACCACCATCGCGCGCTCGCGCTCGATCATGCGGCGCGCGACATAGTCGGTGACGGCCTCGACGATCACGGCGGTGTCGTGCGATTCGGCGAGCACGATGCGGCCGAAGCGCGTGTCCTGCACGAAGCGGTACTGCCGCTTGTCGCGCCCCATCACGATGTGCGCGACCACGTCGATCCAGAGCCTGGGCGTCTCGCCCTGGCTGATGCCGCGGTCGAACAGGTCGATCTGGTCGGGCACCTGCGCGAACAGCGGATCGAGCGCGTCGTTCAGGATCTCCAGCCGCGCCACCTCGGCGTCGCGGAGGTCGACGACGACGCCGGTCCGGTCGGCGGCCTCGATCCGCGCACGCAGCAGCGCATCGCGCAGCCGCACCGGGCGCGGCTGGCTGGGATGGGTCACGCTGGTCTCGGGCTCTGACATTGTCGGCCTCGTCCTGAATTGCTGACGTTAACCTATCAGCAACCAAACCGTCCGCAAAGGGTCCACAATTCCAGATACTTACGGCGCCCACAGCCGACTGATTGTGCCAAAAACAGACGATCCCACCCAGGCAGAGCCTGGATGGGACCATCCGTCCTTGGACGTCTTCTTAATTCAGCTTGGCGGCCGGGCTCTTAAGCGCTGAGATTTGGATGAATCGTCATCGCGCTTCAGGTTGTTGTTTACGCATGATCTTTCCGGAAAACCGCTTCGCACTTTTCCGGATCATGCTTTAGGCCGAGACGCGCGAGGGCTCTTCCACGATCGAGAAGCGGACGCCGGCCTTGTGGCGGCTCTCTTCCGAGACCTCGCGCCAGCAGTCCTCGGCTTCCTTGCGGGTCTTGAAGGGGCCTTTGACCTGGGCCGAACCTTCCACGAGCTTGTGGAAGTTCATCGAGCCGAACTCGCCGCCGATCACCCAGAAATTGCTGCCTTTGGTCATTGTCAGTCTCCTCTCGAAGCGCGTGGTGCGTTAGCCGAACTGGTTCATCGTGTTGTGGGCGCCGCCCGCCTTGAGGGCGGCCTCACCCGCGAAGTACTCCTTGTGGTCGTCGCCGATGTCGGAGCCGGCCATGTTCTGGTGCTTCACGCAGGCGATGCCCTGACGGATCTCGGCGCGCTGGACGTTCTTGACGTAGCCCAGCATGCCCTGCTCGCCGAAATACTCGCGGGCGAGATTGTCGGTCGAGAGCGCGGCCGTGTGATAGGTCGGCAGCGTGATCAGGTGGTGGAAGATGCCGGCGCGCTTGGCCGAATCCGCCTGGAAGGTGCGGATGCGCTCGTCGGCTTCCTTCGCCAGCGGGGTGTCGTCGTACTCCGCCTTCATCAGCTCGGCACGGTTGTACTTGCTGACGTCCTGGCCCGCTTCCTTCATCGCGTCGTAGACCTGCCAACGGAAGTTGAGGGTCCAGTTGAACGACGGCGAGTTGTTGTAGGCGAGCTTGGCGTTCGGCACTACCTTGCGGATGCGGTCGACCATGCTGGCGATCTGCTCGATATGCGGCTTCTCGGTCTCGATCCAGAGCAGGTCGGCGCCGTTCTGCAGCGAGGTGATGCAATCGAGCACGCAGCGGTCGGCACCGGTGCCCGGGCGGAACTGGTAGAGGTTCGAGGGCAGCCGCTTCGGACGCATCATCTTGCCGTTGCGGTTGATGATGACGTCGCCGTTGCGGGCGTTCTCAGCGGTGATTTCCTCGCAGTCGAGGAAGCTGTTGTACTGGTCGCCTATGTCGCCGGGCTTGTGGCTGACGGCGATCTGCTGCGTCAGGCCGGCGCCGAGCGAGTCGGTGCGGGTTACGACGATGCCGTCTTCGACGCCGAGCTCGAGGAAGGCGTGGCGGCAGGCGCGGATCTTGGCGAGAAAGACGTCGTGCGGCACGGTGACCTTGCCGTCCTGGTGGCCGCACTGCTTCTCGTCGGAAACCTGGTTCTCGATCTGGAGCGCGCAGGCTCCCGCCTCGATCATCTTCTTGGCGAGCAGATAGGTCGCCTCCGCGTTGCCGAAGCCGGCATCGATGTCCGCGATGACGGGCACGACATGGGTCTGGAAGTTGTCGATCTTCTCGATCAGCTCCTTCTCACGGGTCTTGTCGCCTTCCTTGCGCGCCTTGTCGAGCAGGCGGAAGATGTCGTTGAGCTCGCGGGAATCCGCCTGACGCAGGAAGGTGTAGAGCTCCTCGATCAGCGCCGGCACAGAGGTCTTCTCGTGCATCGACTGGTCGGGCAGCGGGCCGAACTCGGAGCGCAGCGCCGCGATCATCCAGCCGGAGAGATAGAGGTAGGTGCGATCGGTCTTGCCGCCGAAATGCTTCTTGACCGAGATCAGCTTCTGCTGGGCGATGAAGCCGTGCCAGCAGCCCAGCGACTGGGTGTACTTGGTCGGATCCTTGTCATAGGCCGCCATGTCGGCGCGCATCAGCGCCGCGGTGTAGCGGGCGACGTCGAGACCGGTCTTGAAGCGGTTCTGCAGGCGCATGCGCGCGACGGCCTCGGCCGTCACCCCGTTCCAGGTCGGCTTGGTCTGAAGCAGCGCCTGGGCTGCCTCGATCTCGCTCTGATAGGACGCCGGACGCTCGAGAGCGCTAATGCCGCGGGGCTGGTAATTCATGTGCCTGATCCTTCTCGATGATGACGGAGCCTTCGGCTTCGCCATCGACATTTTTGACAGTGCATTGCGAAATGCGTGTCATGAGCTAAACGCGAGAAAGGGAAGTTCGTACAGAGGCCTTGTATTCGAATGGTGATGTCATGTAACATCAGAACATGTAATAGATGTTATTTTGTAAATTTTGTAAATATAGGTCAACAAAACTGACCTTCGTGCATGGAGACCTGAGAAATGCCCGCCGAATCCGGGAAGAAACTGTTCGTCGGGCCGCGGTTCCGGAGGATCAGGCAGCAATTGGGGCTGTCGCAGACCCAGATCGCCGAGGGGCTCGGGATCTCGCCGAGCTACGTCAACCTGATCGAGCGCAACCAGCGCCCGGTGACGGCGCAGATCCTGCTGCGGCTGGCCGAGACCTATGATCTCGACCTGCGCGACCTCGCCACCGCTGACGAGGACCGCTTCTTCGCCGAGCTGAACGAGATTTTTTCCGATCCCCTGTTCCGCCAGATCGACGTTCCCAAGCAGGAGCTGCGGGATCTCGCCGAGCTCTGCCCCGGCGTCACCCACGCGCTGCAGCGGCTCTATGCGGCCTATACCGAGGCGCGCCAGGGCGAGACGCTGGCGGCCGCACAGATGGCCGACCGCGACGTCGGCACGCGCTTCGAGGCC
The DNA here is from genome assembly GCF_000473125.1 of Bradyrhizobium genosp. SA-4 str. CB756. Taxonomy (NCBI): domain Bacteria; kingdom Pseudomonadati; phylum Pseudomonadota; class Alphaproteobacteria; order Hyphomicrobiales; family Nitrobacteraceae; genus Bradyrhizobium; species Bradyrhizobium genosp. SA-4. The sequence goes on from NZ_KI421499.1 coordinate 5,550,349, forward strand.
AATCCGGTCGAGCGCGTGCGCGAGCTGATCGAGGCCAACCGCAATTATTTTCCGGAGCTGGAGCAGGCTGCGGAGACGCTGCGCGACGAATTGAACGTGCCGGCCGAAGGGCTCTACGCCGCGCTCGCCGCGCGCTTGCGCGAAAAGCATTCGATCCAGACCCGCATCATGCCTGTGGACGTAATGCGCGAGACGCTGCGGCGATTCGACCGCCACCGCCGCCAGCTCTTGATCTCGGAGTTGGTCGATCCGCCCGGCCGCGCGTTCCAGCTCGCCTTCCAGCTCGGCCTTGGCGAATGCACGCAAGCCCTTGAGACCATCATCGGCCGTGCCGGCCCGCTCGACGACGCGCCGCGCCGGCTGTTCCGGATCACGCTGGGCAACTACTTCGCGGCGGCCGTGATGATGCCCTACCCGGCGTTCCTCGCGGCGGCCGAAGCGCTCAACTACGATATCCACGTGCTGGCGCAGCGCTTCAATTCCGGCTTCGAGCAGGTCTGCCACCGCCTCACCACGCTGCAGCGGCCGAACGCGCGCGGCATTCCGTTCTTCCTCTTGCGCGTCGACAATGCCGGCAACGTCTCCAAGCGCTTCTCGTCCGGCACATTCCCGTTCTCGAAGTTCGGCGGCACTTGCCCCCTGTGGAACGTGCACTCGACCTTCGACACGCCGGATCGCCTGCTCAAGCAGGTGATCGAGCTTCCCGACGGCACGCGTTATTTCTCGATTGCGCAGATGGTGCGCCGGCCGGTGGCACCCCATCCGCTGCCGCAGCCGCGCTTTGCCATCGGCCTCGGCTGCGAGATCCGCCACGCCGCGCGCCTCACTTACGCCGCCGGCCTGGACCTCGAGAAGACCGAGGGCACGCCGATCGGCGTCAACTGCCGCCTCTGCGAGCGCGAAAACTGCGCCCAGCGCGCCGAGCCGCCGATCACGCGCACGCTGATTTTGGACGAGACGACCAGACGGGTGAGTTCGTTCGCGTTCTCGAATGCGCGGGAGTTGTGAGGGCAGGAATCGCGCGGGCATTGCTTCGCGTTTGGCGGAAGGCATCCGCTACACCCACCGCTGTCATCGCCCGCGAAGGCGGGCGATCCAGTACGCCGCAGCGGCTGTGATTGAACCGAGACGCCGCGGAGTACTGGATGCCCCGCCTTCGCGGGGCATGACAGTGGAAAATGAGGCGTGACTGACCCGCCTCACGCCAGCGTATGCACGATCACCGGCCCGGCGGCGGCACTCGCATGCCCCGCCAGCAGCGGGCCCAGATCCTTCTCGATCCAGGCGATGGCGCGCCTGTTCGCTTCCTCGGCCTGCTCGAACTTGTCGAAGATCGAGATCGCGGTCACCGTGTCGTCGCCGGCATAGACGACGTAATAGGCGCGGAAACCGTCGACGTCGCTGATGATCGGAACGGCGCCGTCCTTGATGCGGCGCGCCAGTTCTTCCGCGCTCCCGCTTTTCGCCTTGGCCTGACGGATGGCGGCATACATGGCATCCTCCCTTCCGGCTGTCTGAAGCTTGGTAACGTCAACCTACACCTGACAGCCAGCCCCGTCATCTCCGCGCAACGGCGAAGCCGTTGTCGCTGAAGGTGCGAGGCCTGCGGTGCGGAGCACCGCAGGGGGAGCCTCGAAGGATGCACGGCCCCGATGCGGCAGCCGGGCCGTCGCGCTTCGAGGGCCGCTGAAGAAGCGGCCACCTCAGGGTGACGGATGACAGCCTGCGCCCGCAGTATCGGCCTTGGTTAACCCCGCCCTAATCAGCTGCCGCGATCTGCAACCAGCGGTTAAGCACGCCTCAACATCGGTGCCTTAGTGTTGCCCCACTCACTTTTCGCAAACAACGGTGGCCTATCCTGCCGGGCGAAGTGACATCAGGGGGTTCATCATGCGCATTGCGTTGCTGCTGTCCGCAACCATTGTCGGCGCGCTTTTCGCCAATCCGTCCCATGCCGGCTCGCTCGATGCCGCTGGCGCAGCGCAGCCGCTGCCGCCCGGCTTCCAGAGCTACCGCGGCTACATGTTCGACCTCACGGAGAATTCCGAGCGCAAGGACGTCGAGAAGCTCACCGAGAATGTGAAGCAGCAGATCGACGTCGTCGAAGCATCCGGCCTGTCGCCGCGCGTGCTGCGCTTCTTCCGCACCGTCCCGATCGTCGCGAGCGAGCTCGCCTGTCTCGACGAGGGCGCCGCGACCGCCTGCTACGGCCGCGTCACCCCGGACATCCAGCGCAGCGCGCCGCGGACGCTGACGGTGTGGGACCATGACAAGCAGCGCTGGACCAATCCCAACGCCGTCGACCTCGCGGTCGATTCGGGCCTCGGCGTCATCATGCTGCGACCGGACATGATGCGCTACGAGAAGGAGGCTGTGCTGCTGCACGAGCTGCTGCACGCCTATCACGCCCGGCTCTTGCCGGACGGCTACGCCAACAAGGGCGTGATCCTCTATTATGCGCTGGCCAAGACCAAGGACCTCCTGCCCAAGGAATCCTATGCGATGAAGAATCCCATGGAATTCTTCGCCGTGACCGGCAGCATCTTCCTGGCGGGAAAAAGCGAATTCCACGACCCGAAGTCGCGCGAGGCGCTCAAGGAGAAGATGCCGGACTATTACAAATATCTGGTCGGCGTGTTCGGCTTCGATCCCGATCCGGCAGCCACGAGCGGCCCGGTCGCCTCGCTGAAATAAGGCGTCTGCCTCAGACACCCCAAAAGCCGCGCCAACAGCGCGGCTTTTTTGTTTTGCTAACCGGAAGCTGCGGATGACGCGTGGGGAGGAATTGCCAAGGTGGGGCCCGATCTGCATAGTCCCGCCCGCATCGAGACTGTTTTCAAGGGGATAGAACAACATGGCGGACGCCGACCTGGATGTCGTGATCCGGCAACTGGCCAGACAGCTGCATACGGGCCTGATGACCCGCGCCAAGGAGCGGCGGGATCGCTTCAACGGCCTTGCGGCCAAGGCCAAGGGCAAGGAGACCGGCGAGCGCTTCAAGATGATGGCCAAGGCCACCATGGAGCAGGCCACCGCCGCCGCGAGGCGCCTGCAGATGTCCGCCGACAACGTCGCCGACAGCTACGCCAGGTCGATGCGGGTTGCCGCGAGCACGCCGGTTGCGGTGAAGGCGGAGAAGCCGAAGGAAGACAAGCCTGCGAAGAAGGCCAAGGCGAAGAAGGCAAAAGCGAAGAAGGCGAAGTAGCGCCGGAGTTCTTCCCTTCTCTCCTTGCGGGAGAAGGTGGCCCCGCACATTCAGCATCGTAGGGTGGGCAAAGCGAAGCGTGCCCACGCGTCTGTTGCCGTATTGCAAAGATCGTGGGCACGGCGCAAGTGCGCCTTTGCCCACCCTACGATTCCGGGACTCGCGGATAGAGACCTCACCTTCTCGGCACCGACACCTGGGCCGGCTCGGCGCTCGCGAGCTCGGCGAGCTTGGCCCGCGCGGCCTCGCGGGTGCGGGCATCCTTGCCGGCGGGCAGTGCGAGGGCGGCCTCGAAATCGGCGCGGGCGTCGTCGGCCTGGCCGCGGGCGAGGAAGGCAAGGCCGCGGTCGAGGCGGGCCTGCGCATCCGACGGGTCGAGGCGGATCGCCGTGTTGTAGCTCAGGATGGCGCGGTCGAGGTCGCCGGTGGCGGCGAGCGCCAGGGCGCGCTGGTGATAGGGCGCGGCAAGCTTGGGATCATGCGCGATCGCCTCGTCATAATCCTCGATGGCGAGCGCGAGATCGCCGTTCTGCCGGCGCGCCAGCGCGCGATCGCGATAGAGCGAGGCGCGGTTGGGATTGAGGTGGATGGCCTCGTCGAAATCGGCGATCGCCCGCCGGAAGTCGCCATGGCGCATCGCGATCCGGCCGCGCCCTTCATAGGCAAAGGCGATCAGCGAGCCACGCAGCGGCGAGAAGCCGATCACAGCCGAGCAGATGTCGGAATCATCCTCGTCGCCGCAATTGACGACCATGTGCGTGGACAGCCCGATGAGCACGCAAAGGACGATCAGCAATGGTACGGCAGTTCTGGTCATCTTCGACCGTGACCGGCGGCAGGCCGGCCACGCATCCCCTTTCGAAGGAAGTGGCTCGCCTGCGTGTTAACACCGGCCAGGGCCATTCTGTGTGCGCCAGGTCACAAAGCCAGACGCAATTCCTGATCGGTTCCATCAGCCCCAAGGGCCGCGAGCAGGACCATTGGAAGGCCCGCGCGAGGACGAGCGGCCCCACGGGCCCTGCGGCGGATAATTCTCGTTGGCGCCGACCGAGGGCGCCGCATGTGCGCCGAGCTGAGCCGCAAGCCGCTGGAGCGCGGCGATGCGGTTCTGCGTCGAGGGATGGGTCGCGAACAGATTGTCCACGCCGTGGCCCGACAGCGGATTGATGATGAACATGTGCGCGGTCGCCGGGTTGCGCTCGGCCTCGAAGTTCGGGACCTGGTGCGCGGCGCCCTCGATCTTCACCAGCGCCGAGGCCAGCCACATCGGCTGCCCGGCGATGCGCGCGCCGAGATCGTCCGCGGCGTATTCGCGGGTGCGGCTGATCGCCATCTGCACCAGCATCGCGCCGAGCGGCGCCAGGATCATCATCAGGATCGAGCCGACGATGCCGGGGCCGCTGTTGTTGTCGCGGTGGCCGCCGAAGAACATGCCGAACTGCGCCAGCATGGAGATCGCGCCGGCGATGGTGGCAGTGATCGTCATCAGCAGCGTGTCGTGGTTCTTGATATGCGCAAGCTCGTGCGCGATCACGCCGGCGAGCTCCTCGCGACTGAGCTGGTTCATCAGTCCGACGGTGACGGCGACGGCGGCATTTTCCGGATTGCGGCCGGTCGCGAACGCATTGGGCTGCGGCTCGTCCATCACGAACACGCGCGGCATCGGCAATCCGGCGCGGCCGGCGAGCTCGGCGACGAGGCCGACCAGTTCCGGCGCGCTGGCGCGGTCGACCTGATGAGCCCCGTACATCGAGAGCACCATGCGGTCGGAGTTCCAGTAGGTGAAGACATTGGTCGCAGCCGCGATGACGAGCGCGATCATGGCGCCCGTGGCACCGCCGATGAGATAGCCCACGCCCATGAACAGGGCGGTGAGGCCTGCGAGCAGCATTGCGGTACGAAGATAGTTCATGGCCGTCTCCCAAACCGGCCGCGGGCGGGCAGGAGGCGCCAGCAGGCCGGCAGACATGAGGTGGGGATGACCCCGGCCCGGATGCAAGGTTTCAAGGTGCGTCGCGGAGCCGCGGCACTGGTTTGACCTGGATCATTCCATTAAACTTCGACAAGAATCCTGGCGTCTCCTCCCCTTCCGGAACCCTCATGCTCAAGACCCGATTTGCGATCGCGGCAGCCGCTCTGCTCTCGCTCTCTCTTCCCGCCTCCGCCCAGTTCATGTCGCCGCCCGCAGCGCCCAAGCCCGCAGCGCCGAAGGCACCCTCGCCGCGTGCGGCCTCGTGCCATAACGGAGCGAGCTTCGATCGCTTCCTCGCCGAGGTGAAGCAACAGGCCGTCGCCGCCGGCGTGTCGCAGCGGACGATCGCGGAGGCCTCGCCCTATCTCGTCTACGACCAGGGCATCGTCAACCGCGACCGCGGCCAGCGCGTGTTCGGCCAGCTCTTCACCGAATTTGCCGGACGCATGGCCGCACCGTATCGCATGCAGAACGGGCAGCAGCACATCAAGCAATACGCCGCCGCATTCGCGCGTGCCGAGAAGGAATATGGCGTGCCGCCGGCGGTGATCGCTGCGTTCTGGGGCCTGGAGAGCGACTTCGGCGCCAACATGGGCAATCTGCCGACGCTGAAATCGCTGGTGTCGCTGGCCTATGACTGCCGCCGCTCGGAGATGTTCGTGGGCGAGACCATCGCCGCGCTGAAGATCATCGACCGCGGCGATCTCACGCCCGACGAGATGATCGGCTCCTGGGCCGGCGAGCTCGGGCAGACGCAGTTCCTGCCGGTGCATTACGTCAACTACGCCGTCGACTATGACGGCGACGGCCGGCGCGATCTGTTGCGCTCGGGCCCCGACGTGATCGGCTCGACCGCGAACTACATCGCCAACGGATTGAAGTGGCGGCGCGGCGAGCCGTGGCTGGAGGAGATCAAGGTGCCGCAGAATCTGCCCTGGGAGCAGACCGATCTCACTGTGCAGCAGCCGCGCTCGAAATGGGCGCAGTTAGGCGTCACCTATCCCGACGGACGGCCGCTGCCGAACGACAATCTCGCAGCCTCCGTGCTGCTGCCGATGGGCCGCAATGGGCCGGCCTTCATGGCCTATGCGAATTTCGCGGCCTATACCGAGTGGAATAACTCGCTGATCTATTCGACCACCGCGGGCTATCTCGCCTCGCGCATCGCCGGTGCCGCGCCGATGCGAAAGCCCGCCCAGCCGGTCGCGCAGCTGCCGTTCAACGAGCTCAAGCAATTGCAGCAGCTTCTGGTCCAGGCCGGCTTCAATGTCGGCAAGGTCGACGGCGTGCTGGGCCAGCAGAGCCGCGCCGCGGTGAAGGCGATGCAGATCAAATACGGCCTGCCGGCGGATTCCTGGCCGACCGCCGAGCTGCTGGCGCGGATGCGCGGCGGCACGGCGCAGGCGCAGCCCCAGGCGACGGTGCGGTAAGCACTCAACTCGTGGTCATGCCCCGCGAAGGCGGGGCATCCAGTACGCCGCGGCCTATCGATTCAATCACAACCGTCTCGGAATACTGGATCGCCCGCCTTCGCGGGCGATGACACTGTGGGTGGGGCGGCGATTACAGCGGGGTAGCGAAGCGATAGGATTTTCGCACTGCACAGGCGGCGTTGCGCGATTGTATTTTTCCATGAGGCTCCCATGTGAGTGGCTCAGGTTTTCTCCTGAGATTTCCCACCATTGAAGCGAGCATCACATGTCCTTCTACGACGCCGTCGTCCCCGCCTACTTGCAAATGCTGAATAGCCTCACCGGCCTGCTCACGAAAGCCGAGGCGCATTGCGCGGCCAAAAAGATCGACCCAAGCGTGCTGCTCGGCTCCCGCCTTTTCCCGGACATGCTGCCGCTGTCGAAGCAGATCCAGCTCGTCAGCGATTTCGCCACCAAGGGCTGCGCGCGGCTGACCCACAGCGAAGTGCCTTCCAATCCCGACACCGAAAAGACCTTCGAAGAGTTGAAGCAGCGGCTGGCGAAAACCATCGACTACGTGAAGTCGTTCAAGCCCGAGCAGTTCGAGGGCGCCGAGGCCAAGGACGTCACCTTCCCGACCGGACCCGATAAGACCACGACCCTGAAGGGCCAGCAGTTCCTGAGCGCGTTCTCGCTGCCGAACTTCTATTTCCACTGCGCGACCGCCCACGGCATCCTGCGTCACAACGGCGTCGAGATCGGCAAGCGCGATTTCATGGGCCAGACCTGATTTGCGCAATCGCACGGCCGCGGCAGCGGGATTCTGCTGTCGTGGCCGAAATTGCACATGAATTATGCTACGCGAGGCCCCACGCGTAGCTCGCCTGCACTTTCCGTATGGCTCCTCCCTTGCGCGGGTTATCGCGATGCACAAGTGTTGCTGACCTCTCACCGCCTGGAAGCATTCCCATGAGCCGTTCGACCAAATTGTTTGAGACCTACAAGCTCGGCCCGATCACGCTGGCCAACCGTTTCGTGATGGCGCCGCTGACACGCAACCGCGCTGTTCCCGGCACCTTCGTACCCGGTGCGCTCGCCGCCGATTATTACAGCCAGCGCGCTTCCGCAGGCCTCCTGATCACCGAGGCGAGCCAGGTCTCGCAACAGGGCCAGGGCTACCAGGACACCCCCGGCATCTACTCCAAGGAGCAGGTCGCGGGATGGCGCAAGGTCACCGACAAGGTGCATGAGCGCGGCGGCAAGATCTTCATCCAGCTCTGGCATGTCGGCCGCATCTCGCATGTCGATCTGCAGGCGAATGGCGCTGCTCCCGTGGCGCCGAGCGCGATCCGCGCCAAGGGCAAGACCTTCGTGAACGGCGGCTTTGCCGACGTCTCCGAGCCGCGCGCGCTCGAGCTCTCCGAGATTCCCGGCATCATCGACGACTTCAAGCGCGCCACGAAGAATGCGCTGGAGGCCGGCTTTGACGGCGTCGAGATCCACGGCGCCAACGGCTATCTGCTCGAGCAGTTCGCCAAGGACGGTACCAACAAGCGCACCGATGCTTACGGTGGCTCGATCGAGAACCGCGCGCGGCTGATGCTGGAAGTCTCCAAGGCCGTCGTGGCAGAAGCCGGCGCCGATCGCACCGGTATCCGCATCTCGCCGGTGACGCCCGCCAACGACATCTCGGATTCCAACCCGCAGGCTCTGTACGACCACATCGTCGACGGCCTCAGCGCGCTGAAGCTGGTTTATCTCCACGTCGTCGAGGGCGCTACCGGCGGGCCGCGCGACGTCGCCCCGTTCGACTATGCGTCCCTGCGCAAGCGCTTCAGTGGCGCCTACGTCGCCAACAATGGCTACGACTTCGATCTCGCCAGCAAGGTGCTGGACGCGAACGCGGCCGACCTCATCGCCTTCGGCAAGCCGTTCATCTCCAACCCCGACCTCGTCGAGCGGCTGAAGCAGGGCGCGGCGCTGAACGATTGGGACAAGAACACGTTCTACGGCGGCGGCGCCAAGGGGTATACGGACTATCCGTCGCTGGCGGCCGAGCCGGCGGAGTAAGCGGCGGGCACACTGTCATGCCCCGCGAAGGCGGGGCATCCAGTACTCCACCAGCAGTGAGATTCAACCGAGAAGCTGCGGCGTCCTGGATCGCCCGCCTTCGCGGGCGATGACACCGTGAATGTGGGACGCGTGTGCCACGAGCTCGTCATTGTGAGCGCAACAAGAAAAAGGCCGGGATCGCTCCCGGCCTTTTTTCCTGCCCAGAACCGCCTCAGGCCGCGTAGCGGTTGAATTTCGATTTGGAAATCGAGGTCGCGGCGACGTGGACGTGCTGCGCCAGCTCGGCCTCGGCACGCTCCTTGGTCCAGCGCGTCGTCGGCACCGAGATGTTGATCGCGGCAACGGCGCGGCCGTGCTCGTCGATGATGGGAGCGGCGACCGAAATGTCGCCCATCACGGTCTCGTTCATGATGACGGCGTAGCCGCGTTGGGCGGCGACACGCACGCGCTCCAGCAGCGCCTTTGGGTCGGTCACGGTGAAAGGCGTCAGCGGTTCGAGCGGCGTCCGTTCGAGCAGCGCAAGGCGCTCCTCTTCGGGCAGCGCCGACAGGATTGCGGTACCCGAGGCCGTGAAGAAGGTCGGCAACCGGCTGCCGATCACGATGTCGATGTTGATGAGATGCGCGCCCGGAAAGCGCGCCACGAAGACGACCTCGTGGCCGTCGAGTTCGTGCAGGTTGGTCGTCTCGCCGAGATTGCGGCTGATCTCCAGCAGATAGGGCGAGGCGCGGTCGATCAGATCGTTGGCCTTGAGATAGCTGTGCGAGAACTGGAGCACTTTCGAGGTGAGGCCGTAGTTGCGCGTACCCTCGATGCGCTTGAGATAGCCGAGCGTCTCCAGCGTATATACCAGGCGCTGGGTGGCGCTGCGGTCGAGATCGGCGGCGCGCGCAATGTCGGCCAGCGTCATGTAGCGCTGCGGCCCGTCGAAGGCATGCAGGACCTGGAACGCCTTCTCGGTCGAGCCGACGAACAGCGACGAGCGCGGCTCGTCTGCCTTGTCCGTCGTCTTCGTCACCGACTTCGTGCTGGCTTTGGTGGCCTTTGCCTTCGCCGGCCGGCCGCCGCCCGCGCCGCTGCTACGCGCCATGCTGCCATCCCTTCATGCGATGCCTTCCGAGATCGCCAGCTGCCGGCCGAGCTCGGCGCGGAGAGATGCGACCAGCGCCGGCGCCGGCTGCACCAGGGGCGCCAGCATGCGCGGCGCCTCGACGCCGACCATGTCCATCACCGCCTTCATCGGACCCGGATTGGTCTCGGCGAATGCCATGTTCATCAGCGGAATCAGGCCGCGATGCAGGCTCAACGCCTCCGCCGTCTTGCCCGCCGTCGCCGTTTCGAAGATCTGGCGCCAGGCGCGCGGCAACAGGCACGCGGTGACGATGATGCCGCCCTTGGCGCCCGCCGCCAGATGCAGCGGGAACAGGCTGTCCTCGCCGCTCAGCACCGCAAAGCTCTCGTCGACGCCGGCCACGACCTGGAGGAAATGGTACATGTCGAGATTGCAGGCCTTCATGCCGATGATGTTGGGATGCCTGGACAGCTCATGCAGGATTTTGGGCTCGATCGCGATCCGGGTGCGATAAGGAATCTCGTAGATCAGGACGGGCACCGGCGAGGCATCGGCATAGCGCAGGAAATAGTCGCGAATGCCCGCCTGAGTCGGGTTGGTATAATATGGCGTAAGAACGAGGAGCCCGTCCACGCCTTCGGCTGCGAATTCACGGCCGGCCTGCAAGGCATCGTGGAAGCCGGTGTCGAGCACGCCAGCGATGACCGGGCCCTTGCCCGCCATCGCCTTCACTGACAGGCCAGCCATCTTGATCCGCTCGGCACGCGCGAGCGCGCCATATTCGCCGGTGCCGCCAAGCGGCACCACGCCATCGATGCCCTGCTTGTTGAGCCAGGCGAACATGGCCGAGACCGCGCCGGCATCGATGGTGTCGTCGGCCTTAACCGGGGTCGGAATGGCCGGGAACAGGCCGCGGAGGCGATTGGCAGTGAGCATGATTGAGAACCTCTGGTTGGGATGCGGGACGGCTATCTCGCGGCAGCACGCCGGCGCAGGCGTTCGGCGACGAAGATGAGAAGCCCCATGAAGACGAACAGGCAGGTCGAGACGGCGGCGATCGCGGGCGAGACCTGAAGCGTCACCTCGTCCCAGAACTGCTTCGGCAACGTCGCGTTCAAGCCGCCGGTGGCAAACAGCGCGATGGTGAGCTCGTCGAACGAGGTCGCGAAGGCGAACAGGAACGACGACATCATGCCGGCCCCGAGGATCGGGAAGGTGACGTAGCGCAACGTGGCAAGCGGGCGCGCGCCGAGACTCTGCGCGGCATGGTCGAGCCGCGTGTCGTAATTGCGCAGCACGGCCATCATGGTCATGACCACGTAGGGCACCGCGACGACGGTATGGCCGAGAATGAGGCCGAAGGCGCTGCCGACAAGGCCCATGCGCGCGAAGACGTAGAACAGGCCGACCGCGATGATCATGCGCGGCACGACGATCGGCGACAGGATGAAGGCGAGCCACGCCGCCTTGCCGGGAATGTCGCTGCGCACCAGCAGGAACGCGGCCGGCGTGCCGATCAGCATCGCCAGCAATCCAGTGCCGATTCCGACCAGCAGCGAGCGCAGCAGCGCCTGGGTCCAGACCGGCGAATTCAGCACCGTCTCGTACCAATGCAGGGTGAAACCCTGCGGTGGCCAGTTGAGGCCGCCGGTGCCGAACGACAGCGGGATCATCAGAATGGTCGGCGCGCTGATGACGAGCAGCATGGTCCAGACGAAGGCCCGCAAGCCGAGGCCGGCCTGATCTGGATTGCGGTCGCGACGGCGTGACGGCAGCAGGCGGAGGAGTCCGTCCGAGATCGCGCCGAGCAGCGTGAGGAGCGCATCTCCCACCCTCTGCGCCGGGGCAAACAAGCGCGACGGCGCCGCCTTGCGAGGCGCGGATGCGCCGGTCATGGTCGACAGGCCGAGCAGTCGGTCATAGGCCGCAAAGACGATGAGGACCACGAGCAGCAGCAGCACCGAAATCGCGCCGGCAAAGCCCCAATTCATGGTCTGCTGGACCTGGTCGATGATGAGCTGCGTGATCATGGTCTCGCGGCGCCCGCCAAGCAGCGCCGGCACGATGAAGAAGCCGATCGCGGTGACGAACACCATGATTCCGGCGGCGGCGACGCCGGGCAGCGACAGCGGGAAATAGATCTTCCAGAACGCCATGCCCGGCCGCGCCCCGAGGGTTGCGGCCGCGCGCGGCAAGGTGCGATCGATGTTCTCCATCACGGAGAGCATGGTCAGAACGGCAAGCGGCAGCAGCGCATTCACCATGCCGACGAGGACGCTGCCGAAATTGTAGAGCAGGCTCGCAGGACTGGAGATGATGCCGAGCGAGATCAGCATCTTGTTGATGACGCCGTTGCGCCCGAGCAGCACGATCCAGGCGAACGCGCGGACCAGGAAGCTGGTCCAGAACGACAGCAGCACCCAGAACAGAAGCTTCGTCTTTCGGTCCTTGCCGGCGATCGAGATCAGATAGGCGATCGGGTAACCCGTCGCGATGCAGACGAGCGTGGTGACCAGCGAGATCTTCAGGGTTATCAGCAGGACGTCGAGATAAACCGACGAGGCAAAGAGCTGGCGATATTGGGCAAGCGTGAAGCCATTGTCGCCGTAGACGCTGAGCAGCAGCAACTGGCCGACGGGATAGACCAGGAACAGCACGAGCAGCAGGATGAGCGGCGCGCCCATCGCAGCCCGCGTCCAGGCCAGCCTCCGCGATATCGTGCGCAGGGCGGCCAAGCTCAGATCCCCTTCCCGTCGCGGATGGCGACGGCGTCGACCGCATTCCATCCGAGCGACAGACGCTGTCCTATCTCGTAGGGCGCCGACCCGCTGCGGGTCGGGTGCGCTGCGACGAGCTGCGGCAGGCCCGCCATCTCCGGAGCGATGTAGAGCCGCGTCAGGCTGCCGCTGATCATCACGTCCACGAGCCGGCCGCTGAGCTGGCCGCCTTCCCCGCCGACCACGAGGTTCTGCGGACGAACCATGACCTTGATCGGCTCGCCCGCGGCGAAACTGCTGCCATTGCCGACCGCGCGCGACGCCCCCGCCTGCTCGGCGAGGACGATGTCGAGCCCGTCGCCGTCGACGCTGCGCACGGTGGCGCTGAGCAGATTGGACTCGCCGAGGAAGTCGGCAACGAACAGCGAGCGCGGCCGGAAGTAAAGATCCTGGGGCGTGCCGAGCTGCTCGATCGCACCCGCATTCATCAGGCAAATGCGATCCGACATGGTCATCGCCTCTTCCTGGTCGTGGGTGACGTAGACGATCGTGGTGCCGAGCTCGCGATGGATGCGCTTGATCTCGAGCTGCATCTGGTCGCGCAGCTTCTTGTCGAGCGCACCGAGCGGCTCGTCCATCAGAATGATCGCGGGGCGATAGACGATGCAGCGTGCCAGTGCGATGCGCTGCTGCTGACCACCGGACAGCTCGCGCGGATAGCGCTTTGCAACGTGCGGCAGCCGCACCGTCTCCAGCGCCTCGGCGGTGCGCCGGCGCGCCTCGGCGTCGGACACTTTCCGCATCTTCAGGGGAAAGGCGATGTTGTCCTCGATCGTCATGTGAGGAAACAGCGCATAGTTCTGGAACACGACGCCGATGTCGCGGTCATAGGCCGGGCTATGCGTGACGTCGGCGTCGTCGATCAGGATCCGTCCCTCGTCGGGATGGGCGAGGCCCGCGATCAGGCTGAGCATCGTCGTCTTGCCCGAGCCGGACGGACCGAGCAGCGTGAGGAATTCGCCCTTCGCGACATCGAGGCTGGTCGGCGCCAGCGCGACGAAGTCGCCATAGCGCTTGCACAACTCGTGAATGCGCAGGCTCGATGAGACCATGGGCCGCTCCGATCCCTTGGCGCCTCCCTTGCCGGTCAAGCCAGGATCCAGCTGTTGAAGCGCTCGATGACGGCGGCCTGGTTGTCGTACCAGAACTTCGCGTCGATCTTCAGCCCGGCCTTGATGTTGTCAGGATAGGTCGGACAGTTCTTTGCGACCTCGGGCTTGACGTAGTTGAAGGCCTCCGGCTGCGTCAGGCCGGCCGGGAAATATTCGACGAGCGCCGCCTGCCGCTTCGGATCGGAGGCGAACTTGATGAACTCGCGGCAGGCATCGGCGTTCGGCGTGCCGGCGAGGATCGACCAATTGTCGGCACCCCAGATGCCCTGGTTCCAGACAATCTCGACGGGCGCACCGGCCGCCTGCGCGGACTGCGCGCGCGACACCCAGGTCGGAAGCATGTCGATCTCGCCGGAGGTCAGCATCTGCTCGACCTGCGCGCCGCTGGTCCACCACACCGCGACCTGCGACTTGATCTTGTCGAGCGAGGCAAAGGCCTTGTCGAGATCGCAGGGATAGACCTGCGCGGTCGGCGCGCCCGCGCCCATCAGCGCTTCCTCGATCGTGTCGAACGGATGCTTGCGCACCGAACGGCGTCCGGGGAAATCCGCCACGTTCCAGAAATCGGCCCAGGACTGCGGCGCCTTGCGGCCCTTGAAGGCGTCCGTGCGATAGGCCAGCACGGTGGTGTAGACGTTGGTGGCAACGCCGTAGGGCGATGCGTATTCGGCCGGGATCGACTTGATGACGGGCTCGGCTTCGAGGCCGTGCTTCTCCAGATATTGCTTGGCGCCGGTGGTCAGGATCTGGATCGCGGGCCAGGAAATCTTGGCCATGTCCCAGGTGTAGTTCTTGGTGTCGACCATGGTCTTGATCTGCGCGACAGGCTCGGCATTGGCCTGCACGCCGACGACCTCGATCCCGGTCGCCTCGGTGAAGGGCCGGTAGTACACGGCGCCATAGGCCTTGGTGTAGATGCCGCCGTCGTCGCGCACGACGATGCGCTTGCCGGCGGCGCGGGACGGCGACCAGACGGAGGGCGCGGCGAGCGCGACGGCGCCAGCCCCTGCGCCCAGCAGCAGGCGACGGCGGGAAGTGATGATCTTCGGTGCGTTGGTCATGTCAGTCCCCTCTCTACGATGTTGCATTGGTCGGCGAAGCGGCGGCCGCCTCAGTCGCCGATGACGGCGGCAGAACGCGGCCGGGATTGAACAGACCCGATGGGTCGAACGCCTGTTTCACCGCCCGCATCAAGGCGAGCTCGACCGGCGGCTTGTAGCGGGTCATCTCGCCGGTCAGGGTGCGGCCGACGCCGTGCTCGGCGCTGAACGTACCGCGCAGCGAGCTTGCGACGTCGTTCATGGCGCGGCGGATCCGCTGTGCAACGGCGTCGCGATCCGGCAGCGCGTCCCATTCGGCGAAGCTGAAGAAGGGGATGAGGTGGATGTTGCCGTCGCCCATATGGCCGACGATGATGAACGGCAGACCCGGCACGATCGCACGCACGGCCGCCATGGCCTGGTCGATGAAATCAGGCACGGTCGAGACCGGCACCGCGGTGTCCGACGTCAGGCCGACGCCGGCCTTCTTGTTGGCTTCCGACACGCTGTGACGCACCAGCCACATCGCCTTGCGCTGCGCCTCGCTCGATGCGACGACGCCGTCGCTGACGAGCCCGGCCTCTAACGCCTGTTCGAGCACCGTCTGCATCGTCGCGGCGAGCACTGCGGCATCGCCGGTATCGGAGAGTTCGACGAGGACGTGCCAGGTGTTGATCTCTGCGACCGGACAGCGTCGGCCCGGGACCTGCTCCAGCACCAGCTCAATCTGCTTCGCATTCATCAGCTCGAACGCGGAGAGCCGTGAATTGCAGGCGGCCTGGAACAGGCCGAGCACCTTGAGCGCTGCTTGCGGACTGTCGACCGCGAGCCAGGCAACAGCCTCCGCCGTCGGCAGCGGATGCAGTTTCAGCACCGCGCCGGTGATGATGCCGAGCGTCCCCTCTGAACCGATGAAAAGATGCTTGAGGTCGTAGCCGGTGTTGTTCTTGCGCAGCGCGTAGAGCCCATCCCAGATCGAGCCGTCCGGCAGCACGACCTCGAGCCCGAGCACGTTGTCGCGCGTGTTGCCGTAGCGGAGCACGCCGGTGCCGCCGGCATTGGTGCCGATGTTGCCGCCGATCTGGCACGAGCCTTCGGCGCCGAGGCTGACCGGATAGAGCCGGCCGGCGGCAGCGGCGCTCTCCTGGATGGTCGCCAGCACGCAGCCGGCATCGACCACCATGGTGTTGTTAACGGGATCGAGCGAACGGATTCGGCGCATGCGCGTCAACGCGACGATGACCGGTGGCTTGCCCTGCCCCGACGGCGTCGCACCGCCGCACAGGCTGGTGTTGCCGCCCTGCGGCAGCACCGGCGTTTCATGCGCGACGCAGAGACGGACGATCGCCGCGACCTGCTCCGTCGTCGAGGGCAGCACCGCGCAGAGCGCCGGCGCGCGAAACCGGCCGCGCCAATCCTCGGTGACAGCAGCGAGATCCTCCTCGCGCGTCAGCACGGCCGTGTCGCCCAGCAACTGCCTGAACGCCTCGATCAATGCCATCTACCGGCCTCCGGAACGGGCCGACGCTGGCCCAAACGGGTTCTGCATAAGTAATCGCAATGCAATTACTTCAATCGCATTATGCTGATCATGAATTCGATGTGACAGGGAGTCAAGCGGGGGCGTCCGGCTGCGTCGCGGCGACGCGCCACACCTCCGCTGGCATTCCCCGCGAAGGCGTGGAATCCAGTACGCCGCGGCCTCTCCGTGGCCCGCTCCCGTCTCTGGAATACTGGATCGCCCGATCAAGTCGGACGATGACACCGAGAATGTGGAAACACCTGCCACAGACTCGTCATTGCAAATGACGCGGGGAGGCGGCGTCCGACACAACGCAAAAAGAAAAAAGGCCGAGATTGCTCCCGGCCTTTCGTGTTTGATGGATGGCCGGGTCAAGCCCGGCCATGACGACGTCTACGACGTCACTTCGCTTCCGCCCGCTTCGGGGGCTGCGCCGGCCACGACTTGATCAGCGTGTCGTAGTCGACCGTCTCGCCCTTCGGCTTCTCGTTGGCGAGCTTGCGCTGCGGCGCGATCGTGCCGTCCTTCTGGGCCTTGGCGAACCAGTACTCGGCCGTCTCCTTCTTGTGCAGCTTCGGACCGCAGGCGCCCTGCACGCCGGACTTCTCCAGGCGCTCCATCACGGAGTCCTGGGCCGCCGCGAGAGCGTCCATGGCCTGCTGCGGCGTCTTCGTACCGGACGACGCATCGCCGATATTCTGCCACCAGAGCTGCGCGAGCTTCGGATAGTCAGGCACGTTGTTGCCGGTCGGGGTCCACTGCACGCGCGCGGGCGAGCGGTAGAACTCGATCAGGCCGCCGAGCTTCGGCGCACGCTCGGTGAACGACTTGTCCCAGATGTCGGATTCACGGATGAAGGTGAGACCGACATGGCTCTTCTTCAGCGACACCGTCTTCGAGACGATGAACTGGAGATAGAGCCAGGCCGCCTTGCGGCGGTCAGCCGGAGTCGACTTCAACAGCGTGAGCGAGCCGGCGTCCTGGTAGCCGAGCTTCATGCCTTCCTTCCAGTACGAGCCGTGCGGCGACGGGGCCATACGCCATTTCGGCGTACCGTCCGCGTTCATCACGGCGATGCCGGGCTTCACCATGTCGGCGGTGAAGGCGGTGTACCAGAACATCTGCTGGGCGATGTTGCCCTGCGCCGGCACCGGACCCGACTCGGAGAAGGTCATGCCCTGCGCCTGCGGCGGGGCATACTTCTTCATCCATTCGAGGTACTTGGTGATCGAGTAGACCGCAGCCGGACCGTTGGTGTCGCCGCCGCGCTCGACCGACGAGCCGACCGGACGGCAGCCTTCCATGCGGATGCCCCATTCGTCGACCGGCAGGCCGTTCGGGATGCCCTTGTCGCCGTTACCGGCCATCGACAGCCAGGCGTCGGTGAAACGCCAGCCGAGCGAGGGATCCTTCTTGCCATAGTCCATATGGCCGTAGACCTTGACGCCGTTGATCTCCTTGATGTCGTTGGTGAAGAACTCGGC
Source organism: Bradyrhizobium genosp. SA-4 str. CB756 (assembly GCF_000473125.1). NCBI lineage: Bacteria > Pseudomonadati > Pseudomonadota > Alphaproteobacteria > Hyphomicrobiales > Nitrobacteraceae > Bradyrhizobium > Bradyrhizobium genosp. SA-4. Next base: position 5,568,018 of record NZ_KI421499.1, read on the forward strand.
GATGTCCTCATAGGCCGACCAGTTCACGGGCACGCCGAGCTCGTAGCCATACTTGGCCTTGAACTTGGCCTTGTAGTCGGGGTTGGTGAACCAGTCGTAGCGGAACCAGTAGAGGTTGGCGAACTGCTGGTCGGGCAGCTGATAGAGCTTGCCGTCCGGCGCGGTGCCGAACGACTTGCCGATGAAGTCGTTGACGTCGAGCATCGGGTCGGTGACGTCCTTGCCCTCGCCGGTCATGTAGTCCGACAGCGCGATGGTCTGGCCGTAACGGAAGTGCGTGCCGATCAGGTCGGAGTCGTTGATCCAGCCGTCATAGACGTTCTTGCCCGACTGCATCTGGGTCTGCAGCTTCTCGACGACGTCACCTTCTTGAATGATGTCGTGCTTGAGCTTGATGCCGGTGAGCTCGGAGAACGCCTTGGCGAGCGTCTGCGATTCGTATTCGTGGGTGGTAATGGTCTCGGAGACGACGTTGATCTCCATGCCCTTGAACGGTTCGGCCGCCTTCGCGAACCACTCCAGCTCCTTCTTCTGGTCTTCCTTCGACAGCGTCGAGGGCTGGAATTCCGCGATCCACTTCTGGATCGCGGCATCGTCGGCGGCGCGCACCGGCGCCGAGACGGCGAACGACACCGCGACGATGGCGGCGGCGCTGGACATGGTCAGAAAGCTGCTCTTGGTCAATGGACCTTTCCTTCTCCTAAACTGTCGCATGTTGTTCCTCCGTTGCAGCGACAAACTTTTATACAGACCCGGTTGCCCCCGGATCTGGCCGTCCCTTCGCGAGCGTCAGACCGTGCGGAAAATGAGCACGGCCGTGGCCAGCGAAATTCCACTTGCGAGCCAGAGGCTCGAAATCTCAAAGCCATCCTCGCCGATCGGCAGCGTCGCGATCGCGTCGGTACCGACGAGGCCGATCCACAAGAGGTGGATGACGGCCGCCGATATCAGCGAGATGAACAGGCGATCGCCGCGCGTGGTCGGGATGCGCAGCACGCCGACGCGCTCGGCTTCGGGATAGACCGCGGCAAGGTAAGTCATGACCGCGAGCGTGCATGCGAGTGCGGCGAAGAAGATCGCCGTCGGCAGCGTCCAGGCCATCCATGCGATGGATTCCATTGATGCCTCCTCAGACGCGGCCGAGCGCGAAACCGCTCGCGATGTAATTGCGGACAAACCAGATCACGAGCGCGCCCGGAATGATGGTGAGCACGCCGGCCGCCGCAAGCAAGCCCCAGTCCATGCCGGCGGCCGACACCGTGCGCGTCATGATCGCGGCGATCGGCTTTGCGTGCACCGAGGTCAGCGTGCGCGCGAGCAGCAGCTCGACCCAGGAGAACATGAAGCAGAAGAAGGCGGCGACGCCGATGCCGCTAGCAATCAGCGGCACCAGGATCTTGATGAAGAAGCGCGGGAAGGAATAGCCGTCGAGGAAGGCGGTCTCGTCGATCTCGCGCGGCACGCCCGAGACGAAGCCCTCGAGGATCCACACCGCGAGCGGAACGTTGAAGATGCAGTGCGCGAGCGCAACCGCCCAGGGCGTATCGAACAGGCCGATCGCCGAATAGAGATTGAAGAACGGCAGCGCATAGACCGCCGCCGGCGCCATGCGGTTCGACAGCAGCCAGAAGAACAAATGCTTGTCGCCGAGGAAGCGATAGCGCGAGAAGGCGTAAGCCGCCGGCAGCGCCACCGAGATCGAGATGATGGTGTTGAGGACGACGTATTCCAGCGAGTTGATATAGCCGGAATACCAGCTCTCGTCGGTGAAGATGCGCTTGTAGTGCTGCAAGGTCGGCGTGTGCGGCCACAGCGTCATCGTAGAGACGATCTCGCTGTTGGTCTTGAAGCTCATGTTGATGAGCCAGTAGATCGGCAGCAGCAGGAAGACCAGGAACAGCCCCATGATGAGGCGGCGGCCGGGAATCGAATGCATCAGGCCACTCCTTCCTTTGGCTTGAGCGCGGGCACGGGCTTGAGCGCGGCCGCAGGCTTGGGCTCCAGCGCCGGTTCGCTCTCCGCCTGGACCTTTCGTTCGACGCCGGCATTGGTCATGACGGTGTAGAAGATCCAGCACACGATCAGGATGATCAGATTGTAGACCAGCGACAGCGCGGCGGCCTTGCCGAGGTCGAACTGGCCGAGCGCGATCTTGACCAGCTCGATCGACACGAAGGTGGTGGAATTGCCGGGTCCGCCGCCGGTGACGACGAACGGCTCGGTGTAGATCATGAAGCTGTCCATGAAGCGCAGCAGCACCGCGATCAGCAGCACGCGGTTCATCTTCGGCAGCTGGATCGCCTTGAACACCGCCCAGCGCGAGGCGCCGTCGATCTGGGCCGCCTGGTAATAGGCATCCGGGATCGATTTCAGGCCGGCATAGCAGAGCAGCGCGACAAGGCTGGTCCAGTGCCAGACGTCCATCACGATGACGGTGACCCAGGCGTCGACCTCGTTGGAGACGTAGTTGTAGTCGATGCCCATGGCATTCAGCACGTAGCCGAGCAGGCCGATGTCGGGCCGGCCGAAGATCTGCCAGATCGTGCCGACCACGTTCCACGGAATCAAGAGCGGCAGCGCCAGGATGATGAGGCAGGCCGCGACGGTCCAGCCCTGGCGCGGCATCGACAGCGCGACGACGATTCCGAGCGGCACCTCGATCGCGAGGATCACCATCGAGAAGAACAGGTTTCGCCCGAGGGAAGCGAGAAAGCGGCCGCCGAGATCAGTCGAGGGGTCGAGCAGCTCCTTGAACCAGCCGACACCGTTCCAGAAGAACTGGTTGTTGCCGAAGGTATCCTGCATCGAATAGTTCACCACCGTCATCAGCGGCAGCACCGCCGAGAAGGCGACCACCAGGAACACCGGCAGCACCAGGAACCAGGCTTTTTGGTTGACGGTCTTGTCCATCAGGCGGTTCCCTCAACCAGAAGGCTGTCGGCATAGACGTGGACATGCGACGGATCGAATTTCAGCCCGGCCGTGCCGTCGGATGGCGTGAAGCCCGCCGGCGCGCGCGCCGCGAGCTTGGCGTCGCCAACACGCACACGCGCAAAGCGGATGCGACCGAGATCGTCGATGCGTTCGACCTTCGCGCTGAGCAGGCCGGGCGCGGGCGTGACGGCCTCGACGAATTCGGGGCGCACGCCGATCTCGATCTTGGCGCCTGCCGATAGATTGTCGTAAGCGCGGTTGAGCGCGATGACATGGCCGTCGACCCTGGCCTCGCGTCCCCTCACCTCCGCCGGCAGGATGTTCATGCCGGGCGAGCCGATGAAGTAGCCGACGAAGGTGTGCGCCGGCTTGTCGAACAGCTCGGCCGGCGTGCCGCTCTGCACCACCCGGCCGTCATGCATGACGACGACGGTGTCGGCGAAGGTGAGCGCCTCGGTCTGGTCATGGGTAACGTAGATCATCGTGAGGTCGAGCTCGCGATGCAGCGCCTTCAGCTTGGAGCGCAGCTGCCATTTCAGCTCGGGATCGATCACCGTCAGCGGCTCGTCGAACAGCACGGCGGCAACGTCGGAGCGGACGAGGCCGCGGCCGAGTGAGATCTTCTGCTTGGCGTCGGCCGTGAGCCGCGTGGCTTTGCGGTTCAGATAGGGCTCGAGGTCGAGCAGGCGGCCGATCTCGGCGACGCGCTTGTCGATCTCGGCCTTCGGAACGCCGCGGTTCTTGAGCGGAAACGCGAGGTTCTGCCCCACCGTCATGGTGTCGTAGATCACCGGAAACTGGAACACCTGGGCGATGTTGCGCTTCTGCGTCGACAGCGGCGTGATGTCCTTGCCGTCGAACAGGATCTTGCCGCGCGAGGGCGTGATGATGCCGGAGATCACGTTGAGCAGCGTGGTCTTGCCGCAGCCGGACGGCCCAAGCAGCGCATAGGCGCCGCCCTGCCGCCAGGTCATGGTCACCGGCTTCAGCGCAAAGCTTTCCTGTGGCGCATCATTGCCGCCGTAGGAATGGGCGAGATCGACGAGGTCAATGCGAGCCATCGCGCATCCCCCTACGAGCTCGGCGCTGCGACCAATCGGTCGGCAGCATCGAAGACAAAGACATCATTCGGATCAAGCACAGCATCGATGGTCTGGCCGGGCTCGAACTCATGCACGCCGTGCAGCACCGCCACCCAGTTCGATCCGTCGCGGGTCAGATGCACGAAACTCTCCGAACCGGTGATCTCGGTCACCGTGACAGTGGCATGGAAGGCATGGCGATCGGCCTCGCCGTTGGCAAGCCCGAGCTGATGGGCGCGGAAGCCGACGCGATAGGTGCCGTCGGAGAGCGAGGAATAGAGGCCCGAGGCCGGCGAGGCCGTGCCGCCGCCGGCATATTGCACAGAACCGTTCCTCTTCTCGATGCCGACCAGATTGAGCGGCGGATCCGAAAACACCTGTGCGACGCGCAGGGTCTGCGGCCGGCGGTAGACATTGGCGGTCTCGCCCATCTGCAGCGCCTGGCCCTCCCACATGCACACCGTGTTGCCGCCGAGCAGCAGCGCCTCGGTCGGCTCGGTGGTGGCATAGACGAAGATCGCGCCCGAGGCCTCGAAAATGCGCGGCAGCTCGGCACGCAGCTCTTCGCGGAGCTTGTAGTCGAGATTGGCGAGCGGCTCGTCGAGCAGCACGAGATCGGCGCCCTTCACCAGCGCCCGCGCGATCGCGGTGCGCTGCTGCTGGCCGCCTGAGAGCTGGAGCGGCGTGCGCTTCAGGAACGGCTCGAGCCGCAGCAGCTTTGCCGCCTCCGCCACCCGCTTTTCGATCTCCCCGCGCGGCTTGCCCTGCACGCGCAAGGGCGATGCGATGTTCTCGTAGACCGTCAGCGAGGGGTAGTTGATGAATTGCTGATAGACCATCGCGACGGAACGCTGGCGCACGTCGGCGCCGGTGACGTCCTTGCCACCAACCAGCACCCTGCCCGTGCTCGGCTTGTCGAGGCCGGCGAGCAGCCGCATGATCGAGGTCTTGCCCGACAGCGTCGGTCCGAGCAGCACATTCAGCGTGCCGCTTTCGAGCGTCAGCGAGACGTCGCGGATGTGCGCGATGCCGTCGACGGTCCTGGTCACGTGATCGAGTGTCACGCTCATGAACGTCCTCCTGCTTCCAGCAGTGGACTTTGCTGCACAGCGTGGGTCCTGATCCAGTCTTCAAGTGTCGCGATCTCGTCGGCACTTAGTCGCAGGCCGAGCTTGGAGCGGCGCCAGACGATATCCTCGGCGGTGACCGCCCATTCATTGGCCATGAGGTAGCGCACCTCGCGCTCGGTCAGTGTCGCACCGAAGGCCTGGCCGAGATCCGCGGCCGATTTGGCATCGCCGAGCAGCTTGATCGCCCTGGTGCCGTAGGCGCGCGCAAGGCGACGTGCATGCTCATGGCTGAGGAAGGGATAGCCACGCTGAAGCTCGGCGATCAGGCCGTCGACATCGGACACACCCATATCCCCGCCGGGCAGCGGCCATTTGCCGGTCCAGCCCTCGCGCGCTTTCGCACTGCGAAGATAGGGCGCGAGCCGCTCCAGCGCCTCTTCGGCGAGGCGCCGATAGGTGGTGATCTTGCCGCCATAGATCGACAGCAGCGGCACGCCGCCGGGGGTGTCGAGCTCGAACACGTAGTCGCGCGTCGCGGCCTTGGCCTCGTTGGCGCCGTCGTCATAGAGCGGTCGCACACCGGAATAGGTCCAGACCACGTCATCGGGCGTGACGGGTTTCGCCAGATACTCGCTCGCCGCCGTGCAGAGATACTGAATCTCCTCGGGCGTCGCCTTCACCTTGGCAGGATCGCCGTCATAGTCGCGATCGGTGGTGCCTATCAGCGTAAAATCGTCCTGATAGGGGATCACGAAGATGATGCGGCCGTCGGCGTTCTGGAACATGTAGGCACGGTCGTGGTCGTAGAGCTTCTTGACCACGATATGCGAGCCCTGCACCAGGCGCACCTTGGCTTTCGCATTGACGCCGGCGCCGCGGCCGAGCACGTCCTCGACCCAGGGACCGCCGGCATTGATCAGGGCCTTCGCCCGAATCGACGAACGTGCACCGGTCAGCGTGTTGACCATGCTGACGGTCCAGATGCCATCGGACTGGCGGATCTCGGTGGCGCGGGTGCGGGTGCGGATCTCGGCGCCCTTGTCGGCGGCATCGCGCGCGTTGAGCACGACGAGGCGGGCGTCATCGACGAAGCAGTCGGAATATTCGAAGGCGCGGCTGTAGCGGTTCGGGATCAGCGGTTTGCCGACCTCGTCACGCTTGAGATCGACCGAGCGGGTCGCCGGCAGCAGATGGCGGCCGCCGATGTGATCATAAAGGAAGAGGCCGAGGCGCAGCAGCCAGGCCGGGCGCAGGCCGGCGTGATGCGGCAAAACGAAACGTAAGGGACGGATGATGTGGGGCGCGATGCCCCAGAGGATCTCGCGCTCGATCAGCGCTTCGCGGACGAGCCGAAACTCGTAATATTCGAGATAGCGCAGGCCGCCATGCACCAGCTTGGTCGACCAGGACGAGGTCCCGCTCGCCAGATCGTTCATTTCACACAGGAAAACCGTGTTGCCGCGGCCCACCGCGTCGCGCGCGATGCCGCAGCCGTTAACACCGCCTCCAATGATGGCGAGGTCGAAAATACGCTCCAACAGACGCATCCCCCGGCGACCGCCCGTTCCTTCGAGCGGCTACTTTCGTTTTTGATTAGATCACACCGAAAAACGAAAGCAAGATGAAAGAGAGACGAAAGGAAGTGAAAGAGGAACTTTTTTGATGGGCAAGAAGCCGAGAAATGAAGCAGCTCGGAGGGGGCAATTTGAAGCAAGCGCGCCCTTGAAAGGTCATCAACGCAGAATTATAGTCATAATAGTCATATTGGTTTCCACTCCATGGTCGATAGCAACCCTGCACCTGCCACGCTTCCGACTGATGACACTTGGACGCTCGCCAATGCCAAGGCACGGCTGTCCGAGGTAATCGATCGCGCCCAAACCGGCCCGCAGGTCATCACCCGCCACGGCAAACCCAATGCGGTCGTCGTTTCCGCCGAGGAATGGGCGCGCAAGGTCGCTCGCAAAGGTACGCTCGCCGAATTCCTGCTGGCGTCGCCGCTGCGTGGCGCAGACCTTGAGCTCGATCGCGTGCACGACACGCCACGCGACGAAATGCCGTGAACCTGCTGCTCGACACCAACGTACTGTCCGAGGTTCGGCGGCCTGCGCCTTCGCCGAAAGTTCTGGCGTGGCTTGATACGATCGATGAGGATCGCACTTTCATCAGTGTTGCCTCGATCGCCGAGCTTCGCCGCGGCGTGGCGTCGCTGGAGGACGGCCGTCGGCGCACAGCGTTAGCCGCCTGGCTGACTCATGATCTACCGGCGCGGTTTGCCGAACGCGTCCTGCCGATCGACCACGCGGTGGCGGAACGCTGGGGCGACCTGATGGCGCAGAGCCGCAGAAGTGGCGTCGTATTGTCTGTCATGGACGGCTTCTTTGCCGCAACCGCGCTCGCGAACAGCCTCACGCTCGTCACGCGCAATGTGAAGGATTTTGCACCGTTCGGCCTGTCGCTGCTCAACCCGTGGGACGCCTAACACCCTATCTCAGCCGCACCACCGGTGCCGCTTCAGGCGCCGCGTCCTGCGCATCGGCCTGGGTGTCGTCGATATCCGCCCCCTTCGGCATCGCCTCCACCACTTCGATGCCCTTGCTGTGGCAGATGGTGGCGAGGCGCTCGGGGAGCTCCTGATCCGTCACAAAGGTCTGTATCTGGGTCATATGGGCGATGCGCACCGGCGCGCTGCGGCGGAGCTTTGTGGAATCGGCAACCAGCATGACACTGCGGGCGTTGGCGATGATGGCCTGCGCGACCTGCACCTCGCGATAGTCGAAGTCGAGCAGCGCGCCCTCCTCGTCGATCGCGGAGGCCCCGATGATGGCATAGTCGACCTTGAACTGGCCGATCAGCTGCGTCGCGGTCGAGCCGACCACCGCGCCGTCGGCGCGGCGCACCGTGCCGCCGGCCACCACCACCTCGATGCGGGGATGGCGGTAGAGCAGCATGGCGACGTTGAGGTTGTTGGTGATGACGAGAAGATCCTCGTGCGAGGTCAGGGCGCTCGCGACCTCCTCCGTCGTGGTGCCGATGTTGATGAACAGCGAGCAGCCGTTCGGGATCAGCGACGCGGCCGCGGCGCCAATGGCCTTCTTCTCATCGGCGGCCACGAAGCGGCGCGCCTCGTAGGCGAGGTTTTCCACGCCGGAGGCGATGATGGCGCCGCCATGGATGCGGGTCAGCGATCTCCGCTCGCAGAGATCGTTGAGATCCTTGCGGATGGTCTGTGCCGAAACCTCGAACCTGCGCGCGAGCTCCTCGACCATGACACGGCCGGAAGCGCGCGCGATGTTGAGGATTTCGGCTTGGCGGTGGGTCAGTCCGGTCACGGCAACGGCCTCAAATCAGGAGGATGCATGGTGCGGCGGTTCGCGGCTTCGGTCAATGTGCGCGCCGATCACGGTTAACGGATGGCCGTCACCACGCCATTTCTTACCAAGTCATGGCGCTGGCCAGATGCGCGAGCAGCTGCGGATCGTCGAAGGCACTGGCGGACGCGACCGCGCCTGATGCAACCAGGTCAGCATGGCTGAGGCTGGTGCGGATGCCGATGGTCGGAATGCCGGCCGCTGTGGCGGATTGCACGCCGGTGCGGGAGTCCTCGAATGCGACCGAGGTCTCCGGCCTCGCCCCGACGAAACGCAGACCTTCCTGATAGGGCAGCGGATGCGGCTTGCCGTGCGGCAGCTCGGCGCCGATCACGAGCGCCTTGAAGCGGTGCGCGATGCCGAGGCCTGACAGCAGCAGCTCGGCGTTGAGACGCGGCGCGTTGGTCACGGCGACCATGGGAATGCCGGCGCCATCAGCCCGGTCAAGCAGCGCCATCAGGCCCGGCAGCGGCGCGATCTGCCCGGCCACCAGCGTGCGGAAGACCTCCTCCTTCTCGTCGAGGATCAAGGCGCGCCGCTCCGGCGCTTCGTGGGGCAGAAAGCGCTCGCGGATCGCGACATTGGCGAAACCTTGCAGCTCCCTGGAGAAGCGCGCGTGGTCAAAGACATGGCCGTGCGGACCAAGCACCTGGTTGAAGGCCTTCAAATGCAACGGGTCGGTGTCGGCGAGCGTGCCGTCGATGTCGAACAGCAATGCCCTGCCCGTCGTACCCTGTCTGGCCTCGATCATTTCCGTACTTTCCAAAATGCGCGACGCATCGATGCGCGAGACGTATCAATACGGCCTCGATCGCGCAATGACGCATCCACATGACGACAATGCGGCACTCGACAAAGTCGCGCGCGGCTGCAACACTCCGTGCAAGATCAAAAAGGAGGAAACGATGACGATCAACCGACGCGATCTGGCTCTCTCGACTCTTGCCGTCTCGGCGCTCGCGCTCACATCACCTGCGCTTGCCGCATCGGCGGACGAGGAAGCCGTGGCGAAGAAGGTCGAGGCCTTCCGCCTCGCCCAGATCGCGGCCGACCCGAAGGCGCTCGGCGCGCTGTGCTGGGACGATCTCAGCTACAGCCATTCCAGCGGCAAGGTCGAGGACAAGGCGACCTTCATCGCCAACGCCACCGACGGCAAGTCGAAATTCCTTTCGATCGAATACAAGGACCCGACCATCAAGGTGATCGGCCCCGCCGCGATCGTGCGCTTCCACTGGGTCGCGGAACAGGAGATGGCGGCCGATGGGAAGAAAGTGCCGACCAACCTTCACATCCTGATGAACTGGCAGAAGCAGGGCGACGAGTGGAAGCTGCTGTCGCGGGCCGCAACGAAGTTGTGATGCCCGCTCTTACCCTCTCCCCCTGCGGGAGAGGGTGGCTCGCCGCAAGGCGGCGAGACGGGTGAGAGGTCTCTCTCCGCGAGCGAATGTCTCACTTGTGAGTTTGCCGAGCCAACACCTCATCCGGCGCCATAGCCGAAGCTTTGCTTCGGCGTTCTCTTAGCAACGGCCGCCGAAGGCGGCCTACGCCACCTTCTCCCACAAGCGGAGAAGGAAGAAGACAGCAGCACTGAGGGCTGCATAAAATTCCGACCACACTTTGCGCGTCAGAATTCGCGCCACCTAGCGCAATGCGCCGTATTGCGACCTGACGCTCGACAAAATCAAGTGCGGCTGCAACAGTGGGCGCAAGATCAAGAACGGAGGACACGATGACACTGAATCGCGATCATGCCGCCACGACGGACCACGAGGCGGTGGCAAGAAACGTCGAGGCATTCCGTCTCGCCCAGATCGCGGCCGACCCGAAAGCGCTCAGCGCACTATGCGCGGATGATCTGAGCTACAGCCATTCCAACGGCTTCCTCGAGGACAGGGCGGCCTTCGTCGCCAACGCCACTGACGGCAAGACGGAGTTCCTGTCGATTACGTACAAGGATCCGACCATCAAGATCGTCGGCTCCGCCGCGATTGTGCGCTTCCACTGGCTGGCCGAGATGATGACCGGCGGACAGAAAGTGGCAAACAGCCTTCATATCCTGATGAACTGGCAGAAGCAGGGCGACGATTGGAAGCTGTTGTCACGCTCCGCGACGAAGTTGTGATCGACGCCGTCATTCCGGGACGCGCCGACAGCCGCGGGCGATAATGCGCAATTGCGCATCTGAGAATCCATTGGTCGGCAATTTCTGCAGCACGATAGATTCCGGGTTCGCGCTAAGCGCGCCCCGGAATAACAGGTGCGACGCTTACGCCGCCTCCTTCACATCGCCGTTAACCAGCTTGCGCGCAGCGCGCTCGGCTTCGCGGGCGTTGCGAAAGAGCTGGCCTTCGAGACGGTTGAAGCGGTGCGACGAGGCGAAGAAGCAATAGCCTCCTTGGGAACGAACGACGATACCTGCGGTCTGCGAATTAACTTCGATGATGTAGCTGTCCGGCATGGTCCGTGAGGTCCTCAGTGCGCGCAGATAACGGCATCCAGGCCCAAAGGTTCCTGGGCATCTGAGGCCGTTTTCCACCCCGAATCGACACGCAATTGAGTACGCCGAGACCTCATCCGTTTTGTGACTTGTTCTTGGCGAAGCCGCGACGGATGCGGACGCGACGCCGCGCGATCATCCGCCGCGCGCGCTTACGTCGCGATCGACGTGTCCGTGGAGCGCACCTCCTGCGGACGGCCGTGCTCGTCGATCGAGACATAAGTGAAGTTGCCGTCGGTGACGAGGAACGGATGCTCCTCGCCGCGGCGCAGCGCCCAGGCTTCGAGATGCACGGTCATCGACGTGCGGCCGACCCGCACGAGATTGGCATAGACCGAGACGAGATCGCCAACGTAGACGGCCTTGCGAAAATTCATCGCCTCGATCGCGACCGTCACCGTACGCGACTTCGCGACCTTTGATGCGAACACGCCGCCGCCGACGTCCATCTGGCTGAGCAGCCAGCCACCGAAGATGTCGCCGTTCGCATTGGTGTCGGCGGGCATCGCCAGCGTGCGGATGCAGAGATCGCCGCGCGGGGCGGTATCGGACTTCTCGGTCATGTGGCTCTCACTTGAAATGATCCCAGCCCGGATCGGGCGCGAAGCGTCCGCCGAACCGTTCGGCCAGCGCGCGCAGCGTGGATACAATATTTTCCGCGCCGCGCGTGCGCGCATAGTTCAGCGGACCGCCGCGGAACGGCGCATAGCCGGTCCCGAAGATCATCGCGCCGTCGACCGCATCAGGGTCATCGACGATGCCTTCGCGAAGGGCCGCAATGCAGACATTGGACATCGGCAGCACCAGACGGTCGATCATCTGGTCGGTGACGCGCGGACCGGTCTCAGGCAGCGGCGCCCTCTCGGCCTTGCCGTCCTTCCAGGTGTAAAAACCCTTGCCGGACTTGCGGCCGAGCTCACCCTTGGTGACCTTCTCGCGCAGCCAGGCCGGCGTCGGCGGCAAGAGGTCGCCGAACTTGGCGCGCAGCATGTCGCCGACATCGAGGCAGATATCGAGGCCGACCTGATCGGCGAGCTCGATCGGTCCCATCGGCATGCCGAACTGCTCGGCCGCAGCATCGATCAGGCGCTGGTCGATCTTCTCGTCCAGCATCACCATCGCTTCCAGCATGTAGGGCGTCAGCGCGCGGTTGACGAGGAAGCCGGGCGAGCTCTTCACGGGCAGCGGCAGCCGATCGATGGCACCGACGAAGGCGAGCGCTTCCTTTAGCACCTGCGACTCATTGCCGTCGTGGCTGACGACCTCGACAAGCTGCAGCCGCGACACCGGGTTGAAGAAATGCAGGCCAACGAGGCGCTCCGGCCGCGCCAGCGTGGTGCGCAGATCCTGAAGCGGAATGCTGGAGGTGTTGGTCGCAAGGATCGCGCCCGGTTTCATCCGCGGCTCGAGGCCGGCATAGACCTTCTGCTTCAGCTCGAGCTTTTCCGGCACCGCCTCGATGATGAGATCGGCGTTACGCACGCCCTCGCCGTCCATGTCGGGGATCAGTCGATCGAGTGCGTCGCGCACCTCGGTCGGTCTGCGGATGATCTTGCCGTAGAGCTCGGCGGCGCGCTTCACCGCGCCGGCGATCGGCTCGGCCTTCATGTCGGCGAGCGAGACGCGCAGTCCCTGTCCCGCACACCAGGCCGCGATGTCGCCGCCCATGGCGCCGGCGCCGATGACGTGGACGTGCTTGATGGTGTTGCCGGTGCCGGCGGCCTTCTTCATTTGCTCGCGCAGGAAGAAGACGCGGATCAAATTTTGCGCGGTCGGCGTCACCATCAATTTGGCGAAGGAGGCCTGCTCGGCCTTCAGCATCGCGGCCTTGCTGCCGCCATGCGTCTCCCACAGATCGATCAGCGCGTAAGGCGCCGGATAGTGCTCGCGCGATGCAGCCTTCGCTGCCTCCGAGCGCATGCGCTTGGCCAGCAACCCACGCACGGGCCCGAAATTGGCCGCGCGTGTGAGGAGACCCGGACGCGCCCGCTTCAGGCGGCCGAACAGCGCGTCCTTCACGGCGCCCCGGACGTGGCGCTCCTGCGTCACGGTGTCGACGAGGCCGAGCGACTTGGCGCGGCGCGCATCGATGGTGCGCCCCGTAAGCATCAAGGCCATCGACTGCGTCGGGTTGACCAGCGCCGTGAAACGCGCGGTGCCGCCGAGGCCGGGATGCAGGCCCAGCATCACCTCCGGGAAGCCGAAGCGCGCGCCGTCGATGGCGATGCGCGACTGACAGGCGAGCGCAACCTCGAGCCCGCCGCCGAGGCAGAAGCCGTGGATGACCGCGACCGTCGGCAGCTTGAGCGCATCCAGATGATCCACCACCGCATGCGCGGCGCGGATGCGTGTCTCCACCATCTCGGCATCGCTGGCGCCGCGGAATTCGTTGACGTCGGCGCCGGCAATGAAGCCGGACGATTTTGCCGAGCGGATCACGAGACCGGCCGGACGCTCGGTCTCGATTGCCGCGAGCACGGCGTCGAACTCCTCCATCACGTCGGACGAGAGCGTGTTAGCGCTTGCGTCAGCGCGGTCGAACAGCAGCCAGGCAACGCCGTCGGCATCGCGGGTCAGCTTGAAGTGCTTGTACCGGCCGTCCGAAGCGGGCTGCGGTCCGAGCTCCAGCACGCGGTCGCCGAGCGCGGTCATGATCTTTGAATCCATGGTCACACCGCCTCGATCAGCATGGCGCCGCCGAGCCCGCCGCCGATGCATTCGGTGGCGACCCCACGCCGCGTGCCGAGCCGCTTCATTGCATTGACGAGATGCAGCACGATGCGATTGCCGGAGGTGCCGACGGGATGACCGAGCGAGATCGCGCCGCCGTCGACATTGAGCCTTTCGCGGTCGATCTCGCCGGCCGCGCCGTCGAGGCCGAGGATCTCGCGGCAGAACTTGTCGTCGTTCCAGGCGGCGAGGCAGCCGAGCACCTGCGTGGCAAAGGCCTCGTTCAACTCCCAGGTCTCGACGTCCTTGATGGTGAGGTCGTTGCGCTGAAGCAGCGGCGTTGCCGACATCACGGGTCCGAGCCCCATGATGCTGGGATCGAGCGCGGCCCAGTGGCTGTCGACGATCGCAGCCTTCGGCGTCAGTCCGTGTTTTGCCACCGCCGCATCGGAAGCAAGGATCACCCAGGACGCGCCGTCGGTGATCTGCGAGGAATTGCCGGCCGTGACCTGGCCCCACGGACGCTCGAACACCGGCCTCAGCTTTGAGAGCGTCTCGGCCGTCGAGTCCGGGCGCACGCCGTCGTCATGATCGAAGAATTTGCCGTCGCGGGAGAACGCGGTCTCGACCTCGCCCTTCAGATATCCTTTGGCCTGCGCGTGGGCGAGCCGGCGGTGGCTCTCGGCCGCATAGGCGTCCGACTGGGCGCGGGTGATGCCGAAGAGATGGCCGACGACTTCGGCGGTCTGGCCCATGTTGAGGTCGGTGACTGGATCAGTCAGCCCGCGCTCGAGGCCGATGATCGGCTTGAGATAGCGCGGCCGCAGCCTGAACGCGGCAGCGAGCTTGGCGGCCATGCCCTTGGCGGTGGCAAGGCCGGCGAACCAGCGCACACCGGAATTGGGCCAGACCAGCGGCGCGTGGCTCAGCGCCTCGGTGCCTCCCGCCAAAATCATGTCGGCATGGCCCTCGCGGATGTAGCGATAGGCGGTGTCGATCGACTGCATGCCAGAGCCGCAATTGATCTGCACCGTGAAGGCGACCATGTCCTCGCCCATGCCGAGCCGGAGCGCGGCGACACGGGCTGGGTTCATCTCGTCGGCGATCACGTTGACGCAGCCGAGGATGACCTGGTCGAAATCGTCAGGCGAAAACGGCTGGCGCGCCAGCAGCGGCCGGCCGCATTGCACGGCAAGATCGACCGGCGTGAACGGCCCCGGCCCGGAACGTGCTTTCAGAAACGGCGTCCGGCTGCCGTCGACGATGAAAACCGGTCGTGCCATCAGCTCGCCGCCCTCTGTTCACCGAGTTCCTGGAAGAACTGATGCACGTCGCCGGATTTCTTGTAAATCGGCGATAGCGCCTCCGGCGCAAAATCGTCGACCTCGATGACTTTTGTGACGGCTTCGTGAGCGGCCGCGAGCTGCTCGCCTTCGGCCTGCGTGATCACGCCTTTGGCGATGGCGTCTTTCCAGTCGCGGATATGCGCAGCGCGCATGCGCTTGGCGATCGCATCGGTGCTCGCGACCAATTTGAACGCGCGCTCCAGCCGGGCAAAGCCGCTGTCGTCGTCGACATGGGCGAGATCCGGCGTGAGGCGCTCGCGCGCGGCCGACGGCTCCAGCACGATGCCAGCGCATTGATGCACGACACGGTCGGACGGACCGAGCACGCGGGCGCCGAATGGCTGGACCACGAGCTTGAGGAAGCCGGCAACGAAGCGGTTGGGCAGGTTGGCGAGGATTTCGGCCAGCCGGTTCTCGATCGTCTTGAAGCCGGTCGCCATGCACCATTCCAGCGCGGCAAAATCCTCCTTCTGCCGGCCCTCGTCCTGCCATCGCTTGAGCGCGGCCGAGAGCAGGTACAGCTCGGAGAGAATGTCGCCGAAGCGCGCCGACAGCATCTCCTTGCGCTTGAGCGCGCCGCCGAGCGTCAGTAACGCCATGTCGGCGCAGAGCGCGAACGCCGCGGAGTAGCGCGAGAGCTGGCGATAGAACGGCGTGGCATCGCCCGCATCCGGTGCCATCGCGAAGGCGCCGAAGGTCCAGCTCTGGCCGAAGGCACGGAACAGTGTCCGGAAGCTATGGCCGACGTGTTTCCAGAACGCAGTGTCGAAGGCGGTGAGCCCGCGCTCGCGATCGGTGTCGGCCAGCGCGTTCATCTCGTCGAGCAGATAGGGATGCGCGCGGATCGCGCCCTGCCCGAACACGATGAGATTGCGGGTGAGGATATTGGCGCCCTCGACGGTGATGCCGACCGGCACGGCGCGATGCAGATTGCCGATATAGTTTTGCGGGCCGTCGATCACCGCCTTGCCGCCATGGATATCCATGGCATCGTCGACCGCGGTCCGCATCCGCTCGGTCGCATGCAGTTTCATGATGCCGGAGATCACGGCGGGATGAACGCCGGCGTTGAGCGCTGCGCAGGTCAGCCGCCGTGCTGCATCGAGCTGGTAGGCGGTCGCAACGATGCGCGCGAGCGGCTCCTCGACGCCCTCGAATTTGGAGATGGAGATGCCGAACTGCTCGCGGATGCGGGCATAGGCACCGGTGGTGCGCGCGGCATAGGCGGCGCCCGCAGCGGAGAGCGACGGCAGCGAGATGCCGCGGCCGGCGGCGAGCGCCGTCATCAGCATCTTCCAGCCCTGCCCGAGGCGCTCCTTGCCGCCGATGACGTAATCGAGCGGGATGAAGACGTCGCGGCCCCGGTTCGGGCCGTTCTGGAACACCTGCATCGACGGCAGATGGCGATGGCCGATCTCGACACCGGGCAGGTTGGTCGGGATGAGCGCGACGGTGATGCCGAGCTCTTCCTGCTGGCCCACTAGATGGTCGGGATCGTAGGCCTTGAAGGCGAGGCCAAGGAGTGTCGCCACGGGGCCGAGCGTGATGTAGCGCTTGTGCCAGTTGAGGCGGAGGCCTGTGACCTCGCGGCCTTCAAAGTTGCCCTTGCAGATGATGCCGGTGTCGATCATCGAGGCGGCATCTGAGCCGGCCTCAGGGCTGGTGAGGCCGAAGCAGGGAATGTCGCGACCGTCGGCAAGCCGCGGCAGCCAGCGCTCCTGCTGCTCCTTGGTGCCGAAGCGCATCAGGAGTTCGCCGGGGCCGAGCGAGTTCGGCACCATCACGGTGACCGCCGCTGCGATCGAACGGGTCGAGATCTTGCGCACCACTTCCGAATGCGCGTAGGGCGAAAAGCCGAGGCCGCCAAACTCCTTCGGAATGATCATGCCGAAGAATTTCTCGCGCTTGACGAAGTGCCAGACATCCGGCGGCAGGTCGCGCCATTCCCAGAAGATCTTCCACTCGTCGAGCATGGCGCAGAGCTCGTCTACAGGCCCGTTGAGAAAGGCCTGCTCCTCGTCGGTGAGCCGCGCCGGCGGCACCTTCAGGAGCTTGGTCCAGTCGGGATTGCCGGTGAAGAGGTCGGCGTCCCACCAGACGTCACCGGCCTCCAGCGCCTCGCGCTCGGTGTCGGACATCGCCGGCAGCACGCCGCGCGCCCAGGAGAAGATCGGCTTTGTGATGTTGTCGCGGCGGAAGCTCATGGCGGACCTCATGGATCGGCGCGGTTATCAGGCATTTTAGCGGAAAGTGGCCGGGGTGCGTGAACACTTCGCCTGCAAAAAGACGCGAATTGACGCGGCCGGGCGGCCGCCCCGGGGACCATAACGGCCGGGGCGTGGAGGCAGTTCCGGGAGGGGGAATGGGGCTAGATGTCTCCCCGCGTCATTCCGGGGCACGCGAAGCGTGAGCCCTGAATCCATAACCACGATCGGGAGTATGGATTCCGGGCTCGCGCCTCGCGGCGCGCCCCGGAATGACGGTGGAGAAAGTCCGGCCGGCCTAATCCGGCCGGATCATCTCGAACATGTTTTCCGGCTTGATTTCGAAATAATCGCCACGGCGGCCGGCGCGGACGATGGGGCGGGCGGCGGCGGTCTGGTAGACGCCGTCCTTGATCATGGCCTTGTCGATGTGGACGGCGACGACCTCACCCAGCGTCAGCCAGGCGTCGGCCTCCTTGCCGTCGGCGCCCTTGAGGCGGACGATGTCGGACACCTTGCACTCGAAGGCGACCGGGCTCTCGCCGACGCGCGGCACGTTGACGAGCTTGCCGGGCACGGCGGTCAGCCCCGCGATCTCGAACTCGTCGACCTCGGGGGCGACATGCGCGGCGGTTGCATTCATGTGCTTGGCGAGATCCATCGTGGCGAGATTCCAGACGAACTCGCCGGTCTGCTGGATGTTCTCGACCGAGTCCTTCCAGTTGGTGGAGGAGAAGCCGATGATCGGCGGCACGTAACAGAAGGCGTTGAAGAAGCTGTAGGGCGCGAGGTTGACGTGGCCCTTGGTGTCGCGCGAGGAGATCCAGCCGATCGGCCGCGGCGCGATGATGGCATTGAAGGGATCGTGCTTGAGGCCGTGGCCCTTGGAGGGCTCGTAGAAGTAAAGGTCTTTATCGGTCACGCCGCTGTTTCTCCGTTTTCCGTCATTCCGGGGCGGTCCGCAGGACCGAACCCGGAATCTCGAGATTCCGGGTTCGATGCTTCGCATCGCCCCGGAATGACGGTCAACTCAAAACATTGGTCAGTGGCGCGGGGACAGACCCGCGATGACGAAATCGATCATCTGGTCGATGGTCGGGCCCGGTTTGGTGGCGCACTGGGCGATCATCTGGGGGTGGAAGAAGCGCATCATCGCGGTGCAGGCGCACAGCGACGCCAGTGGCAGGTCCGGCGCCTCGAACTCGCCGGTGGCGGCGCCTTGGGCGATCATCTGGCCGATGACGCCGGCAATGCACTCCATATGGGCGACGCAGACGTCCCAGTCCTCCTCCATCGCGATCGCGACCATCTCGTGCAGCTTGCTATCGCCGACATAGCGCTCGGTGTTCATGCGGTGGATGGTGGTGAGCAGCTCGCGGAAGCGCGGCAGCACCGGACCGGGACGGGTCACGATCCGCTGCGCCTCCAGCTCGACCTCGCCCATCAGGCCCCGCGCCACCGCCTGGTGGATCGCCTTCTTCGATTCGAAGAAGCGATAGACGTTGGCGGGGCTCATCCTGAGCTCCTTGGCGATGTCGCCGACCGTGGTCTTCTGATAGCCGATCTGGCGGAACAGCCGCTCGGCCACCTCGAGGATACGATCCCGGGTGTCGCCTTCGATATGTTCCGCAACCAGTGTCATTTTGTCAGGACTCGTTCGTCAGTACTTCATCTCACTTATTCAGCCGCTTCAGCAAGCGGAATAGCGGGATGGTCATCGCTCCCATGCTGCGACGCGGTAGGCGGTTCGGCCGAACCGGCCTCGTCCAGGCTCTTCCTGAACCACAGGGCGTAGAGGCCCGGCAGGTACAGAAGCGTCAGGAAGGTCGCGACGAACAGGCCTCCCATGATCGTGATCGCCATCGGGCCCCAGAACGCCGAGCGCGACAGCGGGATCATGGCGAGGATGGCGGCCAGCGCCGTCAGCACCACCGGACGGGCACGACGGACGGTCGCCTCCACGATCGCCTCGCGCCGGGTCAGGCCGTGGCTGACGTCGGTCTCGATCTGGTCCACCAGGATGACGGCGTTGCGCATGATCATGCCGGCGAGCGCGATCAGGCCGAGCAGCGCCACGAAGCCGAACGGAGCGTTGGCGACGTTGAGGCCGAGGGAGGCGCCGACGATGCCGAGCGGCGCGGTCAGGAACACCAGGATCAGGCGCGAGAAGCTCTGCAGCTGGATCATCAGCAGCGTCAGCATCACCATGACCATCACCGGGAAGAGGATGAAGATCGAGGCATTGCCCTTGGCGGATTCCTCGAACGCGCCGCCCGCTTCGATGCGGTAGGCCGGCTCGAGGTGATCCTTGATCGCCTTCAGCTTCGGCGTGATCTGGTTGGTGATGTCGGGCGCCTGCACGCCGTCGACGACGTCGGAGCGCACGGTGATCGCCATGTCGCGGTTACGCCGCCACATGATCGGCTCCTCATGGGAGTACTCGATCTTGGCGATCTGCTGCAGCGGCACGGCAACGCCGTTGCGCGAGGTAATGGTGAGATCGCCGACACCGCCGAGGTCGAGCCGCTCGGACGGGATCGCACGGGCGACCACGCCGACCTTCTCGATGCCGTCGCGCACGGTCGTGACCTGCGAGCCCGAGATCAGCATCGCGAGCGCCTGCGAGACCTCCTGCGGGGTCAGGCCCATGGCGCGGGCGCGATCCTGGTCGACGACGAGCTTGAGGTAAGGCGACTGCTCGTTCCAGTCGAGCTGGACGTCCTTGACGCTCTTGTTCTGCCGCATGACGTCGCGGACCTGGTAGGCGATCTCGCGCACCTTGTTGGCGTCGGGGCCGATCACGCGGAACTGCACGGGGAAGCCGACCGGCGGACCGAAATTGAAGCGGTCGACGCGCACGCGTGCCTCGGTCAGCATGCCGTCGGCGACCGCGCCCTCGATCTTGGCCTTGACGCGCTCGCGCGCCTCGACGCCCTTGGCGACGATCACGATCTCGGCGAAGGCCTCGTTCGGCAGCTGCGGGTTGAGGCCGAGCCAGAAGCGCGGCGAGCCCTGGCCGACATAGGCCGTGTAGGTCTCGATGTCCTTGTCGTCCTTCAGCAGCGTCTCGGCCTGCTTCACGGCCTTCTCGGTGACGTTGAAGGCGGTACCCTCAGGCAGCCGCAGCTGCAGGAACAGCTCGGGCCGCTCCGACAGCGGGAAGAACTGCTGCTGGACATGACCGAAACCGACGATCGAGGCGACGAAGACGCCGACGGTCGCGACGACCACGGTGATGCGGTGATTGACGCACCACTGCACGATGGCGCGCAAGCCGCGATACATGCGGGTCTCGTAGACCGCGTGCGGATCGTGGTTGTGATGGGCCTTCATCTCCGGCAGCAGCTTGACGCCGATATAGGGCGTGAAGATCACCGCCACGAACCAGGAGGCGACCAGCGCGATCGCCACGATCCAGAAGATGCTGCCGGCATATTCGCCGACCGCCGAATTGGCAAAGCCGATGGGGAGGAAGCCAGCGGCCGTGACCAGCGTTCCCGTGAGCATCGGAAACGCAGTGGATTCCCAGGCAAAGGACGCCGCGCGCATGCGGTCCCAGCCCTGCTCCATCTTCACCACCATCATCTCGACCGCGATGATGGCGTCATCGACGAGCAGGCCGAGCGCGATGATCAGCGCGCCGAGCGTGATGCGATGCAGATCGAGCGACATCGTGTTCATGACAATGAAGACAATGCCAAGCACCAGCGGCACCGACAGCGCGACCACGATGCCGGTGCGCCAGCCGAGCGCCAGGAACGAGACGAACAGCACGATGACGAGCGCTTCCATGAAGGAGTGCACGAACTCGCCGACGGCGTGCTCGACCACCTTGGGCTGGTCGGCGATCAGCTTGACGTCGACGCCCTGCGGCACGGCCTTCATGAACTCGGCGGTCGCCTTCTCAACTTCCTTGCCGAGCTCGAGGATGTTGGCGCCCTTGGCGGTGACGACACCGATGCCGATCGCGGCCTTGCCTTCCTGGCGCACCACGAAGCTCGGCGGATCGACATAGCCATGGGTGACGGTGGCAATGTCGCCGAGGCGGAACACGCGGCCGTTGCTCTCGACCGGGGTCTCCGCGACAGCCTTCGCGCCGTCGAGCGCGCCGGTGACGCGCAGCGGCACGCGCTGCGAGGAGGTCTCGACCGTGCCGGCCGGCGTCACGTTGTTCTGCTTGGCGAGCGAATCGAACAGCGCCTGCGGCGTGATGCCGAGGGTGGCGAGCTTGGCATGGCTGAACTCGACGAAGATGCGCTCGTCCTGGTTGCCGTAGACGTCGACCTTGGTGACGCCAGGCACCTTCAGCAGGCGCTGGCGGAAACCTTCGGAGACCTTCTTGAGCTGGGCATAGTCGGCGCCGTCGCCGGTCATCATGTAGAGGATGGAATCGACGTCGGAGAACTCGTCGTTGACGACGGGTCCGAGAATACCGGACGGCAGCTGGCCCTGCACGTCGACCAGCTTCTTGCGCAGGAGATAGAAGAGATAGGGCACGTCCTTCGGCGGCGTGTTGTCGCGGAAGGTGACCTGGAGTGCGGTGAAGGCGGGCTTGGAGTAGGTTTGCACCTTCTCGAAGTAGGGCAGCTCCTGGATCTTCTTCTCGATGGGGTCCGCGACCTGGGTCTGCATCTCCTGCGCGGTCGCGCCCGGCCAGATCACGGAGACGTTGACCACCTTCACCGTGAAGAACGGGTCCTCAGCGCGGCCGAGCTTCTGATAGGAGAAATAGCCGGCGACGCCGAGCACGAGCATCAGGAAGAGAACCAGCGTCGGATGGCTGACGGCCCAGGCCGAAAGGTTGAAGCGCTTCATCGCTCTCTCCGAAAGACGATCCAGTTGCAAAAACGACAGCCGCTCTGTTCAAACCGTCGTCGCGAGGCAGCGAAGCAATCCAGGGGGCTGGGCAGGTTCTGGATCGCTTCGCCGCTTCAGCCTTTGCTTAGGGACACAGGCCGAAACTCACCTCACACGACGTAACTCGCTTAGAAAGAAAGTGACGAGACGACCCGCACCTTCTGGCTCGGATCGAGCTTCTGCACACCGAGCGCGACGATCTTGGCGCCTTCCGGCACGCCGCCGGTGATGACGACGTCGTTGCTCTCATAGGACTTCACCACGACCGGCTGCAGCGTGACCGCGCCGTTGTCGTCGACGACGTAGAACGAGGGCTTGCCGCCTTCGTTGAACAGCGCCGACAGCGGCAGCCGCGCGACGCGCTCGGTGGCGGCGTCCGACAGCGTCAGCGTCGCGGTCATTCCGAGCGCGACCCTGTCGTCGGCCTCGGGCAGCGAGAACTTTGCGAGATAGGTGCGCGTGGCGGGATCAGCCGCCGGCGCGATCTCGCGCAGCTTCGCCGTGTATTTCTTGTTCGGCTCGGACCAAAGAGTGACGCTGGCGGCGCCCGATTTGGCACGTCCGACCAGCGTCTCAGGGATCGCGACGACCGCTTCCTTCTCGGCAAAGCGGGCGACACGGATCGAGGCCTGGCCTGCGGCAACCACCTGGCCGGGCTCGATCAGCGTTGCGGTGACGACGCCACGGGCGTCGGCGTTGAGCGTCGCGTAGGAAAGGGAATTCTTGGTCAGCTCGACCGAGCGGACGGCGCGGTCGAGGCGCGCGCGGGCCTCGTCGGCGGATGCACGGCTCGAATCGAGCTGTGCGTCCGTGGTCCAGCCCTTGGCCTTCAGATCCTTGGCGCGCTGCTCGGCGGCGGCGGCCTGGGCCAGCACGCCGGTCGCAGCGGTCTGCTCGGCGACAGCCTGCTCGGCCTGGAGCTTCAGATCGACCTCGTCGAGGGTGGCGAGCGGCTGGCCGATCTCGACGGTCTGGCCGACCTCGACCAGGCGTTTTGCAACTTTACCAGCGACGCGGAAACCCAGGTCGCTCTCGATCCGGGGACGGACGGTGCCGACAAAGCTCCGCTCTGGGGTCTCGGCGTCATAATGGGCGGTCGCGACCAGAACCGGGCGCGACGGCTCGGCCTTCTCGGCGACGGTGTCATTGCAGCCGGCCAGTGCAGCGGCCATCAGGGCCAGCGACACACCCGCCAAAAGCCTGGAATAGCTCGACAAAACCGACCGGACGAACATCGGAGGACACTCCTCAATCTTGAATGAGAGGAATGTCGACTAATCACTGATAAAAGTCAATAATCGTCAGTCATCAGGAAAGCGTGATCGTTAAGGGCTGGTAAGGATTGGCGGGATGGTTGCCAGGAAGGTGCGATCGTAGGGTGGGCAAAGCGAAGCGTGCCCACCAGATCGGCGTATCAGGGAAAGATCGTGGGCACGGCGCTCTGCGTCTTTGCCCACCCTACGAAGCTGCGGGACCGTTCACTCGGCGTTACCGCCCCTGCCCGGCGAACTCGTGCTTGCTCTCGTGGCCGCCGACGAAGACCAGAATGCCGGCGATCAGCGGGAGCACGGCAAGCACCAGGAGACCGGTCGAGGTCTGCCCCGTGGCTTCCTTGACCCAGCCGATCAGATACGGTCCGCCAAAGCCGGCGAGGTTGCCGATCGAGTTGATCAGCGCGATGGCACCAGCCGCCGCCGTACCGGAGAGCCAGGCGGTCGGCAGGGTCCAGAACACGCCGAAGACGCAGAACACGCCGATGGCGGCGAAGGTCAGCGCCACCATCGTCATGGTGGGATCGGTGAGATAGGAGGAGACGCCGAGCGCAATGGCGATCAGGATCATGGGTGCGCCGACATGCATCACGCGCTCGCGCGTGGCATCCGAGTGCCGCGCCCACAGGATCATCGCGATCGTGCCGAACACATAGGGAATCGCGGTCACGAAGCCGGTCTGCGCATTGGTGAGACCGAACGCCTTGACGATCTGCGGCAGCCAGAACTGCATGCCGTAGAGCGCGCCGACGAAGCCGAAATAGATCAGGCTCAGCGTGATCACCTTGGGCGAGGACAGCGCTTCGCCGAGCGTCAGATGCTTCACGGCCTGCTTGGCCGCGATCTCGGCATCGAGCTTCGCCTTGAGCCAGGCCTTCTGCTCGGCCGAGAGCCAATCCGCCTTCTCCGGCCTGTCGGTGAGATAGAACCAGGTGACGATGCCCAGCAGCACGGAGGGAATGCCTTCGAGAATGAACAGCCACTGCCAGCCCTTCAGGCCCATGATGCCGTCGAGACCAAGCAGCAGGCCGGAGATGGGCGCGCCGATCACGGTCGAGATCGGGACAGCGATCGCGAAGGCCGCGAGGAAGCGGGCGCGGTATTCGGCCGGGTACCAATAAGTGAGATAGAGGATGATGCCGGGGAAGAAGCCGGCTTCGGCGACACCGAGCAGGAAGCGCAGGACGTAGAAGCTGGTGACGCCGCTGACCATCGCCATCAGCGCCGAGATGATGCCCCAGGTCACCATGATCCGGGCGATCCAGCGGCTGGCGCCGAACTTCTCCAGCGCCAGATTGCTCGGCACCTCGAAGATGAAATAGCCGATGAAGAAGATGCCGGCGCCCCAGGAGAAGATCAGCGGCGTGAACTTCAGCTCGGCGTTCATGGTCAGCGCGGCGAAGCCGAGATTGACGCGGTCGAGATAGGAGAAGAAGTAGGCCAGCACCAGGAACGGAATCAGGCGCCAGGAGATGGCGCGGATCGTCGAGGTCTCGACTTCGCTCTTGGCAGTGCCGGTGGAACCGGCATAGGTCGTGGTCTGGCTCATCGCTTCCCCCCGGGGTTGTTGCTTTTATGGGCTAAAGCCGTTTCGAATCGAAACGGCTTTAGATTCATGTTTTGACGCGTTTTCTTGACGCGAACCGGTATCCACCTCGCTCGAAAACGCTCTGTTCGCGGTTTTGAGCATCGCCGCGAAAGAGTCAATGGAGCAAGCAATGCACGGGGCGCAGCCAAATCATTCTGCTGCGCTGCTACGGACATCGCTGACCCGGGCCGCCCTCGCGCTGGTCGTGATCGCCTGCGGCCTGTCCCTGCGCTGGTACGGCTTCCCGCTTGGCCTGCCCGCCTTCGTGGTGAAGTATGGCGGCTCGCTGCTATGGGCGATCATGGTGTTCTTGCTGGTCGGGGTCTTGCTGCCGCAGCTGTCACGGGCGCAGATCGCGGCCATCGCAGTGGCGATCGCCGTCGTCGTCGAATTCTCCCGGCTGGTGCATACGCCGTGGCTCGACGGATTCCGGCTCACCACCGCGGGCGCGCTGCTGCTCGGCCGCATCTTCTCGCTGTGGAATCTGGTGGCTTACGCGGTCGGGATCGTCGTCGGCATCTGGCTAGACAGCTACGTCGTCCGGTCGAGCAAGCTCAACTCGCGACCGGCCGGCTCGAGCCGCGAATGATCAGCTCTGTCGGCACGGCGAGACCGCGGCCGCGCTCGATCTCGTCGCCGCGCATCCGCTCCAGCAGCATGGTCGCGGCGTGGCGACCCATGGCCGCCAGATCCCACGCGATCGCCGTGATCGGCGGCGTGTGCAGCTCGGCGAGGTCGGAATCGCTGCCGGCGACCACTGAAACCCCATCGCCGACGGCAAGACCCATCGTCCGCAGCGCGCGCAGGCAGCCGCCGAGCATGTCCATCGCCGCGACGAAGAGCGCGGTCGGCGGCTGCGCAAGACCCATGAGCGACGCCGTCGCCCGATAGGCGTCTTCGCTCGAGAGCACGTTGTCGCGCACAAGTCTCGGATCCGGCGCAAAGCCCGCCGCCGCATAGGCTGCACCAAATCCCTCCAGACGGCTTCGCGACGGAAAGGCCTTGGTATCGCCGACGAGCATCGCGATCCGCCGGTGCCCGAGGCCGAGCAGATGGCTCGTCGCAAGGCGCGCACCCTCGCGATGATCGGCCGTGACGCGATCCAGCGCCTCGATGCGATCGCGGTCGATGAGCAGGACCGGCATCTGCGCCTCCGACAGCGCCTCGCGCACGTCCTGGTGCTGCTCGTCGCTCAGCGTCATCATCACGCCGTCCACGCGGCGCCGGCGGAAGGCGCGCAGCAAGGCGATCTCGATTTCGGGGCGATTGGTCGTGCTCGCCAGCAGCAAGGTGTATCCGGCCTCCCGCAAGACCGCCTCCGCCTCCTTGATGAACAGCGCGAAGCGCGGAATGTCGAAATCACGAATCGCGCAGCCGACGAGCCGCGACCGTCCCGCACGCATGCTCTGCGCGGTGACATCGACCTCATAGCCGAGCTGCGCCATCGCCCTTTCGACACGCTCGCGCAGCTCCCTGGTCACCGCAGGATGATCGTTGAGCACGCGGGATACCGTGCCGACCGCAACACCGGCTTCCCGGGCGACATCCTTGACCTTCACTGTTTGCGGTCGGTGGGCGTGCGATGGCATGCCGCAATATGAACCGATTCACCAGGTCAGAGCAAGACGGCGCCGACGATTCTGCCTTCGAAATGACCATTCTGCTTAGTAATTGCCGCCGGCAACCGAAGTCGTAATGAACCGGTTCATTGACTCCGTTGCAGGACGCGGCACAATGGCCGTCGCCGGCGAAACGCCGCGTGAGGAGACCTCACCCATGCCGCAGCCCAAGATCGCCTTTGTCGGATTTGGCGAGGCCGCGCGATGCTTTGCATCGCATCTGGCGGCGCAGACGGGTGCGCCAATGGTTGCGTTCTGCCAGGGCAAGACCAATGCGCCGCCCTACTCTGGGGCCTTCCGTGCGCTGGCCGGCCGTTGCGGCGTCACGCTCACCGACCGGCTCGAGGACCTGTCGGACGCGGACGTGATCTTTTCCGCCGTGGTCGTTGCTGTCGCGGCTGAGACCGGTGAAGCCATTTCCAGGATCATCCGTCCCGGCTGCCTCGTGGTGGACATCAACGCCGCCACTCCGCGAACGAAAAAGAGAGTTGCCGAAGCCGTGGAGGCGCGCGGCGGCGTGTTCGCGGACGCGAACCTGATGGGGTCGGTCGACCTCTATGGCGCCGCGGTCACGCTCTACACCTCCGGCAGCGGTGCCGAGCGCTTCGCGGAGATCTTCGGACCACTCGGCTTCCGCATCGATGTGGCCGGCCCGGAAGCCGGAACGGCAGCGGCCGTCAAGATGCTGCGGAGCGTGGTGACGAAAGGCATGGAGGCACTGCTGGTCGAAGCTCTGACCGCCGCAACGCTTGCCGGCGTGCGCGATGAAACCATGCGCGGGCTCTGCACGTCGATGGATGCCACCACGTTCAGCAAGTTCCTGGATATGTGCGTCCGCTCCGACGTGCTGCATGCCGAGCGCCGCGCGGTGGAGATGGACGGCGTGGCGGCGGGCCTGCGGGAATTGGGCTTCGATCCCCTGATGACGGCCGCCACGACGGCGCGATTGAAAGTCTCCGCGCGACTCGGGCTACGGGACGAGTTCGTGCGGCGCTCGGTCTATTCCGCCGATGAAGTGCTGGACCGGTATGCGCACGAGCTGTCGGTGCCCGGAAGCGAACCACGAGACCCGCACGAACTCAAAGAGCGACCGTAGACGGGGAAACGATAACGCTCACTCCTCCAGTTGAAACCGCTCGAACCGATCAAGCTCGTCCTCGATGCCCCGCTTCAGCTCCTTGCGTCCCGCCGTCTTCTTGCCCTGCCCGACCCAGGTCCATTTCTGCATCAGCAGCTTCTTGGCCTGCCGGTCGGCCTTGAGATCGAGCGCAGCGACGATCTCGTCGCCGACCAGCACGGGAAGCGCGAAATAGCCGAGCTTGCGCTTGGCCTTCGGCACATAGGCTTCGAACAGATGGTTGTAGCCGAAGATGAGATTGGTGCGCTTGCGCTGGATGATCAGCGGGTCGAACGGCGAGAGGATGTGGACGAGATCGGGCGATACGCCCTCGCCCGGCTCCAACGACGCCGGCGTCGCCCAATGCTCCTGCTTGCCGGCGCCATCGATCGCAACGGGCACGAGCTCGCCGCGGCGGACGCGCGAGGCGATCAGCCCGGCGACCGCCTTCTTGCGCGGCGCGTCGAGATGGCAGATCGAATCCAGGCTCACCACGCCCTGCGAGCGTAGCGCGCGGTCGAGCAGATAGGCCGTGATCTCCTTCGCGGAGGCCGGCTTCGGCAGCTTGTCCCAGCCGAAATGGCGCGTCATCAGGTCATAGGTCTTGAGCATGCCGAGGCGCGCGCTGATGGTCGCAACGCCGGTATAGAAAGCGAGCTGGAGCGCCCGCTTCGAGGGCTTTCGGCTCTGCCAAAGGTGCTCCTTCTCGGTGAGCACGTCGTCCTCGATGTCGCGGATCGTCAGCGGGCCCGCGCGCAGCAGCCGCATCACCTTGCGCGTGTCGGCCGGCTTCACCGAGGCGTACCATTTGTGTCCCTCGCGCTTGTGCTCGCGCATCGCCGGCAGGAAGAAGCGAAAGTCGGCGGACGGCACGTAGGAGAGCGCATGCGTCCAGTATTCGAACACGCTTCGGTCGACGCTCTGGGCCTGGCGCAGATCGGCGCGGCGATAGGAGGGAATGCGGCTGAACAGGATGTGATGGTGGCTGCGCTCGATGACGTTGATGGTGTCGATCTGCACATAGCCGAGATGAGTGACCGCATCCGCCACCGCCTGCGCCCCCTCGCCGAACGGCGCGCGCTCGTCCAGCCGCTGGGCATGCAGCCAGATCTGCCGGGCCTGTGTGGTGGTGAGCGGGAGCGGTTTGGGCGCGCGAGACATTGCGGGAAGCAATGTAGCGAGATTCGCGCCAAGAGAAAGAAGGCAGCGGACAAGGAAAAGCGGCAGTTAAAGTAAAAGCCACGCTGCCATCTGCTGACAGCGCGGCCAAACAAGGCGCGCCTTGCGCCTTACTTCATCGACATCGCCTTTTGCGACTTCATGTAGTGCATGCAGGCGCTCTTCATCTTGCCATTGCTCATGTCCGCGTTGGCCATGGCCATTTCCTTGTTCGCCGCCATCTTCGCCGGCGTGTCGGGGGTGCCGCCCATCATGGCGGCGGTCTTCATCATGTTGTCCGTGGTGCACGCCATCATCGCGGCGGAGGCGGGGGACAGCGAAAGAGCAAACGCGACAAAGGCTATGGCCGTGAGCAAGGTCTTCATCGAAAAATCTCCTCGAGCAAAACGAAACCGGCGTCATGCCGGCCTTCGCAATTACGTATTCTCTCGTGCAGACGTTTCGTGGAGAAGACAATTTTCTTGCTGCCGTGCGATGGCAGAAGGCTCAGTGGCCCTCTTTCGGAGCCCTGGACCGGCCGCCGATGCTGCCTGTGGCGACATCGGGCTCGCAGGACGCCCTGCCGCGCCCTTCCGACTGGCAGCGGTAGACGCTGCCGGTGAGACGGTCGACCAGCCACATGTTCTCGTCGGTCGGTGCCTCCAGGCCGACATAGCGGGAGGTCAGCCCCGTGATCAGCGTCGACAGCAGGATCGCCACCGCGATCATCGCCGCGCCGATATAGACGGGCATGGAATTCAGGGAGACGGTCCGATCCGGCGGGCCACTGCGGTAGAATTGGGAGTCACGCTGATAGTCACTTGGCCTCGGCACAGGATGGAACTCGGCTCCCTTCGCAGATGAGTGGTTGTCGGATCGTGCTAGGCGCGCAACTGGCCGAATTCTTGTTCGCACGCAGGCCATCCCGCGACGGCTTTGCGACGATCGATGAGCAAGGGTTTCCGAAACACAGAGGCGGCCCGAACCGGGCCGCCTCTGGCTCCGCCTTGGCCTCAGCGGCGGCCGAACAACCCGCCCATCATACCGCCGAACAGGCCGCCTGGGCCGCCGGTCGGACCGCCACCACCGCCGCTATAATAATGGCGCCGGCCGCCACCGCCGGAGGAACGGCGACGCGCCGGCTCATCGTCGGCCTGCTCGGAGGAGGCCGCTCGGGTCGAGACGATCTCCGACAGCAGGGCCTTGTGCTGGAGCTTGTTGAGATAACCGGTCGCGGGATAGCCGCGTGCCGCCTGCCACCGCCTCATCACGGAACGGGTCTCCTCGTCGAACTTGCCCGTCGCCTTGACATCGAAGCCGAGCCCGGTGAGGCGACGCTGCACGTCGCGGCGCTGGCTCTTGTCGAGACCAATCTGGTCTTCGGACACCTGGTTGGCCTCTTCCGTAAAGGTCGCGGGATCGATCCCGGCCGACAGGTTGCGGGTGGTGTTGGAGGGACCATCCTGCAACGCCGCGATCCGGGCGAGTGCGATCGATTTGAACGTGCCATTGGGATAGCTGGTGAGATAGGCGTTGAGCTCCTCGACCTTGTTCGAGTCCTTGATCGAGCGCCAGAACTCGAGCTCGACGTCGGAGCCTTGCTTGCCGGCGGCCAGCGCCGGCGCGTTCGACGCATCGGTCGTGGCCGCGGCCGGCACGCCAACCGGATTGAGATACACATTGCCCGTGAGGTTGGTGTGACCCCAGGGCAATTGCCCCTTGCTGGTCTCGTCGCTGACCTGGGCGCGGACCTTCGTCATCGCCTGCTGGATCTCGATCCCGGGCTGGGCGATGTTGGCGACGAGCGCGCGGGTGAACGGGCTGTTGGTGCCGGCCTCGCCGTCGAGCGCGGTCTGGCCGGGGCCGGTGGCAAAGGCTATCAGCGTGCCCTCTCCCGACTTCATCTCGGCAAGACCAGTCTGCACATTGACGGAACGGGTGGCCCTGGCCGCGCGGATCTTCGCCGCGAACGGATTGTCACGGCAGGCATCCAGGAACACGAGCTTCACCTTCGCGTCCGACATCGTCTGATCGAGCGTGAGGTCGACATTGATCGCCGCGCCCAGCTTGACGTCCATCTCGGATTTCAGGTCTGCGTCGATCGGCAACAGGTAGTTGACGCCGTTCACGGCGATCCCGTGGCCGGCATAGAAGAATACCGCGACATCGGCACCTTCGCTCTTCTTGCCGAACTCCAGAAGCTTTGCAGTCATGGCGTCGCGGGTGAGGTTGGCGCCCTCGACGACATCGAAGCCGACATTGCGCAGCACCCTGGCCATCGCCTTGGAATCGATTGCGGGGTTGGGAAGCTGCGGGACATTCTTGTAGGTGGCGTTGCCGACGACGAAGGCGACGCGCTTGTCCGCGAAAGCTGCGTTGCCGCTGACAATGAATGCTGCGATCGAAATTGCTGCGATCAAGAAGCGCATGATCATTCTCCCCTGATCCAAACTTCTTCGCTGCTCTCGGGTCGGCCTTAGCCGATCCGATGAGAGCAATCTGGTCCAGCTCACAAGGACGCACTGTGATCTGGATCACTCGGGGATTTCCGCTGCCCGAACCGAACTGGGAGTCGCTGCGACGGTAGCTTTTCGGGCTGCTGACGCAGCGGGCAATACAGGCTGGTGACGAGCAATGACGAAAAGATTGTACCTGCCGGGGCCGCGAGTCCAGCAGGTATCGAACACTCTTCCGAGAAAGCGAGAGGGGTCAGCATTCTGCTTCTGCGGCCGAATGAGACAGCGCTTCTTCCCGGTGGCAGGGCGCTGCCACTCACCCGACACGCAATGGATGCCAATTGGCTCCGGCGCGCAGGACATTTTGGCCATTTGGAATGTGACCCGCATCACATCGGGGCCTTTGAACCTGTCCTAGGCTCCCAGCATCAAATCGCTATCAGGCGTCACACCGAGGATACGACAATGACCCGTTTCGATAAGTTTTTTGCACTGAAGGCGATCACTCTGACGGCCGCGCTGTCGATGACGGCGAGCCTTGCTCTCGCCGGCGACAACAACTTCTCCGCCGACCAGATCGTGAATGCGTTGAAGCCGAAGCCGGCGACCCGCGGCCTGTCCGTCGGACCGCAAGCCGATCCGACCGCGCAGGCCAAGGAAGCGACCTTCCTGAACACCGTGCGCAACCGCTCGACCCGATCGCTCTCGATGGGCGAACGCGAGCAGATCGCCGAGTTAGCTGCGACCAAGCCGAAGATCGATCTGGAGATCCAGTTCGACTACAACTCGGCCGACATCGCCAAGACCTCGGTGTCGTCGGTGCAGGCGCTCGGCAAGGCCCTATCCGACCCGGCGCTGAAGGGCTCGACCTTCGTGGTCGCCGGCCACACCGATGCGATCGGCGGCGAAGAGTACAATCAGGGGCTCTCCGAACGTCGCGCCGACACCATCAAGAAGTACCTGGTGCAGAACTACGGCCTCAACGGCACCGATCTCGTCACCGTCGGCTACGGCAAGACCAAGCTGAAGGACACCGCCAACGGCGCCGACCCGATCAACCGCCGCGTCCAGGTCGTGAACATGGACACCAAGACCGCGTCGAAATAATCGCGACGATCAATGAGCCGCCTGCCACAATCAGCGGCAGGCGGTTTTCTGATGTCAGATCCAGCTCTGGAACAACATCAGGCGGTTGAAATTCTGCATCGTCGTACCGATGAACGCCGCCGAGATCGGCAGCATCATGGCAAAGCCGATGGCGGCGATGCCGACATAGGCCCATAGCAGCCAGCGCGGCAGCCCCTGTCTTCGCAGCACATAGACCAGCGCGAGCGATGCAATCGTTGCTGCCGGCAGATAGTAGTAGATGAAGCCGAGCGTGCGTGGCAGCAGCGCCCAGGCGAGCCAGCAGCCGAAATAGAACGTTGCGATCAGGAACGCATCCCAGCGGCGCGCGACGACGAAGTCGCGCAGCACGATTGCGAGCGCGAGCAGCGCCGGCCACATCACCAGGGGATTGCCGAGAAAGACGACCGCGGAGACGCTATTCTCCGAAGACTTGTCGAACAGAAACCACACCGGTCGCGCCAGCAGCGGCCAGGACGGCCACGCGCTCATATAGGTATGCCCCGCGATCGCGGCCGTGGTGTTGTCCGCAAAGATCCGGCGCTGCGCCTCGATCAGATCCGATAGCGAGAAGCCATAGAGCGGAACGAATGCGGCCAGATACGTGATCGCCGGCAAGACCGCGAAGCAGAGTGCAACGTGATGCACGCGAAAGTCGGGCCAGAGGTCGGGCCGATACCAGTCGCCCGGCTTGGCGTCGGCAAACAGCGTGCGCCAGCCCTGCATCAGGCGGATCACCGCAACGATGACGATGCAGACCCCGAGCGGAAACAGGCCGCTCCATTTGCAGGCCGCAGCAAAGCCGAGCAGAGCGCCTGCGAGCGCGAACAGCGCATGCGGGCGCTCTCTTCGAAACCCATGCATGAAGGCGGCGATCGCGAGCAGGCCGAAGCCTAACGCGAAGATGTCGAGCATCGCGATGCGCGCCTGCACGTACAGCATCTGGTTGAACGCCGCGATCAGCGCGGCGGCGATCGCAGGCCCTTGCGCGGAAAACAGCGCAAGGGCGCTCAGATAGATCGCGACGATCGCGAGCGCGCCGAACAATGTCGCGAGATAGCGCCAGCCGAATGCGTTGTCGCCGAACGTGGCAATCGAGGCCGCGATCAGCTCCTTGGCCAGCGGCGGGTGCATCGGATTGAGCATCGGCTGCGACATTGCAGGCGCCAGCATCTGCCGCGCCGCCGGCACGTAGTGCACCTCGTCGAAGACGAATTTCTCCGGGGTCGTCAGGCCAATCAGCAGCGCCAGATGCGCAACCAGGAAGATCGCGACAGCGATCACTGCGCTCTGCGACAGCTTCGGAACCGCTGACACTTCGATCGGCTGTTGTGGAGATATCTTGCGTGGCAAATCTGCTTCACCGGGAGAATAATCTGGACGGCGGTTTTCATTGAACGCATTCCGCCGCAACTGTCACTAAGCATAGCGCAGGTCCCGCGCCGCTTGTGATAATTTCGCCACATCAGAAGCGCGCGCGATCCGGTACGATCAGGGACACATCGATCGGTTGCGAAATGAATTTGCGTTTCTCGTTTTTCTCCACACTGCTGACGGCCGTGCTGTGCGCGGCGTCTGGCGCGCAAGCGCAGACGCGCGTCGGCGAAGCCGTCGTGATCCAGAACGAAGTGGTGCGCGTCGCCGCGACCGCGACTCCGATCAATGTCGGCGACAGCATGCTGCGCGACGAGACCGTGCGCACCGGCGCCGACAGCGCCGCGCGCTTCGTCATGGCCGACAGCACCAATCTCTCGCTCGGCCCGAGCGCCACGCTCAAGCTCGATCGTACCGTCTTCAACGACGAGCACAGCTATCGCGATGTCGCGATCCGCATGACCACGGGCGCGTTCCGCTTCGTCACCGGCCATTCCGAGAAGACCGCCTACAAGATCACGACGCCGCTCGCGACCATCGGCGTACGCGGCACCACGCTCGACATCCTGTCGCAGCGCGGCCGCTCGGTCGTCGTGCTTCAGGACGGCGCGGCCAGCGTCTGCACGCTGAGCTTCCAATGCGTGCAGCTCGCCCAGCCGGGCGACACAGCAGTGATCACCTCCACTGGCGGCAAGGTCAGCATCACCAAGACCAATACACCGCCCTGGACGTTTGCCGCCAATTGCGCCGCAAGCGCGGGGCTGTGCTCAGTCAACCAATATGCCGACGCCACGCCAACCATCACGCCCGCCGTCCATGACGACGGCATGCTGTGCGGGCGCTGATGATGGCGAAACACCGCTTGAGGCGTTTCCTGCCTGCCGCGGTGCTGGCCGCAGCCGCCACGTTCGCGCTGGCGGCGCTCCATGCGCGTCCGGCCATGGCGCAGGCCTCCTGCGAGTCGAATTGCTACGGGCCCACGCCAACGCCCAGCTACGCGCCGACGTCCACGCCCACGAGTACGCCCACGACGACCCCGACATCCAGCGGGCCGTCCCCCTATCCGTCACCTTATCCGAGCCCGAGTCCCAGCCCGACCGGCGCGGATTCCAGCGGCAATTCGATCGGCGGTCTCGCGGGCCAGCGCTTCAACCAGATGATCACCAACCGGGTGCTCGGCACGGTGCTGCTCGGCGTCAACGAGCAGGTCAATTGCAGTGATTGCATCAGCGCGTTCGGGTCGGCCGGCTCATTCTCGGCCGGCATTCACGGCCGCAAGGAGCTCACCAACAATTTGTCGCTCCTCGCCGGCATCGCCTACACGCAATACAACGAGGGCGGGTACAAGATCACCAGCGCGCCGATCGGCGCCTTTGCGCTGCGCTACGACTTCACCGACTGGGGCTCGTCGCGCCCGTTCTTCGACGTCGGCACCATCCTGACGCCGTGGGAGAAGGCCCGCTACACCCGCAGCTACGACACCAACCTCGGCCCGGTGAGCGTGACGAGCTCGACCAATGCGGCGAACTATGCCGTCTACGGCCGCGCCGGCTGGATGAGCCGCGTCTCGCCGCGCGACGAGGTCGCGGCCTCGATCGAGGTCTGGCAGCTCTGGCAGCGCGTGTCCGGCTATAGCGACAGCGCAGTCGCTTTCAACCCGTTCGACGCCAGCATCGCGACCGGCACCGACCGCACCAACCTGGTCAAGATCGGCGGCCAGTGGACGCATCTCTACGGCGGCAACATCGAGACCAACATCAACGGTGGCTGGGTGCAGTCGTTCGCCGGCCATAGCGGCATCGTTGCGACGGTCACCGGCAACGGCACGGTGGTGCCGACCATGGGCAACCAGGGCTGGTTCGAATATGGCGGCCGACTAGGCTTCCGGGTGCAGAAGGGCTGGATCGTGGACCTGTTCGCGAACGGCACGCTGGGCCCGCAGCCGGTGGGCAACACCATCCATGGCGGCGTGGGGCTGCGGATCAATTATTAGAGCGCCCAGGGACGGTCCCGTAGGGTGGGCAAAGCGAAAGCGTGCCCACCACTTCTCGCAATCAGGGACGGATGGTGGCACGGCGCTTCGCGCCTTTGCCCACCCTACGGCACCTGTGTCGACGTCACGCCGCGGACTTGCCCTCGAACGCGCGCCGCAGCGCCTCCACGTCCAGCTTGACCATCTTCATCATGGCCTGCATCGCGCGCGCGGCCGCGGCCCTGTCGGGGCTCGACAGGAATTCGAACATCACCTTCGGCACCACCTGCCAGGCCACGCCCCAGCGGTCCCTGAGCCAGCCGCACTGCTCTTCCCTGCCGCCATGCGCCAGGAACGCGTTCCAGACGCTATCGACCTGGGCCTGGTCGTCGCAATGGATCATCAGCGAGATGGCGTGGGTGTATTCCATCGTCATGCCGCCGTTGAGCGCGACCAGGGGCTGCCCGGCGACAGTGAACTCGACGACCAGCACCGAGCCCGTCTTGCCGGACGGGCCGTCCGAAACGTTCTGCTGAACGTGCGTGATCTCCGAATTCGGAACGAGCGAGGTGTAGAACTTCGCGGCTTCCTCGGCATCGCCGTTGAACCACATGCAGGGCACGAGCTTGGACATGAAGCGCACTCCTCTTTGGTTGTTCGATCGGGCTTCGATCAGGCGTTCGCCATCTCGGACTGCGCGGCGAACGCTGCCATGTCCATCCAGTTCACACCCCACATATGGCCATCCGGATCCTCGAAGCTGCGGCCGTACATGAAGCTGTATTCGTCCTTCGGGCTGGGATCGGCGACCCCGCCTGCAGCCTCGGCCCTGGCAACGATCTCGTCGACCTCGCTCCGGCTCTCGGCGGACAGGCAGAACAGCGCCTGGTTCGAGGTCTTCGCATCCGCGATCGGCTTCGGCGTGAACTGGCGGAATTTGTCGTGGGTCGTCAGCATCGCGTAGATGGTCTCGGAGAAGACCATGCAGCTCGCGGTGTCATCGCAGAATTGCGGGTTCCTGGTCGCGCCGACCGCCTCGTAAAAGGCCGTGGCGCGCTTCAGGTCGGTCACCGGCAGATTGATGAAGATCATCCTGGGCATCGGAAGCTCCTTGGGCGGGGTTCTGCCCAAGGACGGATGGCCCGACGGCCATCCGACATCGCTTCCGGATATTTTTTGCCGCCTCCCTGGAGGCGACCGCACTGCCCCGCGGCGGTCTCGGGAGGTCTTACTTCTTCTCGTTGGGATCCCGGTGCACCGGGTCGATCCACAGCACGGTCTCGGGCTTCTCGACCGGCTCGATGTCGAGGTTGATCGCGACCGCCTCGCCGTCGCTGCGCACCAGCACGCATTCCAGCACCTCGTCCGGGCTGGCGTTGATCTCCTGGTGCGGCACGTAGGGCGGCACGAAAATGAAATCGCCGGGGCCAGCCTCGGCGG
The DNA here is from genome assembly GCF_000473125.1 of Bradyrhizobium genosp. SA-4 str. CB756. NCBI lineage: Bacteria > Pseudomonadati > Pseudomonadota > Alphaproteobacteria > Hyphomicrobiales > Nitrobacteraceae > Bradyrhizobium > Bradyrhizobium genosp. SA-4. The sequence continues at coordinate 5,605,169 of NZ_KI421499.1, forward strand.
TGAATTGCAGCTTCTCGCCCCAGCGCATCCGCGCCTTGCCCTTCACCACGTAGATGACGCTTTCGAGATGGCCGTGGTGATGCGCGCCGGTCTTGGCATCCGGCTTGATGCTGACCGTGCCCGCCCACAATTTCTGCGCGCCGACGCGCGCGAAATTGATCGCGGCCGCGCGGTCCATGCCGGCCGTCGAGGGCACGTTGGTGTCGAGCTGGTTGCCGGGAATGACGCGCACGCCGTCATGTTTCCAGCGATCATCGTGATCGTGGTCATGGTGGGAATGCGAATGGTCATGGCCGGTCATGGGACTTCTTTCTGTTGGTTCCGTGCGCGGCAAACTACCCCAAAGCCGCATCCGCAAGCCATACCAAAATCGGAACTCTCGTAGCTGCGGGACGTTGCCCTCATGAGCAAATTGGATGGAGAGTTTCATGGGTAGCACCACCGACAAGATCAAGGGCACCGCCAACGAGACGATCGGCAAGGCCAAGCAGGGCATCGGCGAAGCCACCGGTTCCGAGCGCCTGCAGGGCGAAGGCGCGGTCCAGGAAGTGAAGGGCAAGGGCCAGAAGGCCATGGGCGATGCCAAGGACGCAGCAAAGGACGCGGCGGATCGCGCCGCTGCGGCGGCTCGTCGCGCGGCAGAGTAGCGCGACTAGCGTTGAAAGCGAAAAGACCGGCCGCAAGGCCGGTCTTTTTGTTGGTCCATTCACGCCGTCATTCCGGGGCGCGAAGCGAACCCGGAATCTCGAGATTCCGGGTTCGGCTCTTCGAGCCGCCCCGGAATGACGCTTCGCGTCACTTCACCGCGAGCAATTCCACGTCGAACATCAGCGTCGCGTTCGGCGGGATCACGCCGCCGGCGCCGCGGGCGCCGTAGCCGAGCTGCGGCGGAATGATCAGCGTGCGCTTACCGCCGACCTTCATCGTGGCAACGCCCTCGTCCCAGCCGGCGATGACGCGGCCCTTGCCGATCGGGAATTCGAACGGCTCGTTGCGGTCGACGGACGAGTCGAATTTCTTGCCCTTCTGGCCGTTCTCGTAGAGCCAGCCGGTGTAATGCATCACGCAGATCTGGCCGGGTTTTGGCGAAGCGCCGGTGCCGACGACGCTGTCGGTGACTTGCAAGCCTGAAGCTGTGGTCATGGTCTTTCCTGCGGTCTGGGCCGAGGCCGTGGTGGAAACGAATGTCGACACGCCGGCGATCACGGTGATCGCGAGTGCCGACATGATGGCGAGGAGTGCGCGTTGAAAACGCTGCATAAGGCACCTTCGGTTTGAGGCGGAAGGTGTCTAGCGCAAGGCGCGTGGGGATTCCACCCCTTTAGACCTCGATATTTTCCAGCCGCACCGGCAGCTTGCGGATGCGCTGGCCGGTGGCGTGATAGATCGCGTTGCAGATCGCGGCGTTGGTACCGACATTGGCGAGCTCGCCGAGCCCCTTGGCGCCCGCGGGATTGATGTGATCGTCCTGCTCGGAGAGCAGGATCACCTCGACGCTTGGTGTGTCCGCATTCACGGGCACAAGATAATCGGCGAGATTGTCGTTGACGTAGCGCGCATAGCGCTTGTCGATCTCCGTGGCCTCCAGCAGGGCCGAGGACATGCCCCAGATCAGGCCGCCCATCAGCTGGCTGCGCGCCGTGCGCGGATTCATGATGCGGCCGGCCGCGAAGGCGCCGACCAGGCGGGGGCTGCGGATCTCGTGCGTGAAGCGGTTGACGCGGACCTCGACGAACTCCGCACCGAAGGCGTAGGCAATCTTGTCCTTCATCTGGTGGCCGCCGACGAGCCGCGCGTGCCCGCTATGCATGGCCTTGAAGGAATCCAGCGGCGCGCCTTCCGGCTTCCACTCGCCATATTCCTCGACGACGCCGACACCGAGCGCGTCGAATGCCTTGTCCAGATCGAGCGGACGATCGCTCTTTGCGGCTTGCGTCGTCGGCGTCTGTCCCATGCCGATGGTTTCCTTGGCCTTGTCGGTCAGGCTCGCATTCGGCATCACCGCCTTGAACAGCCGCTGGCGGATCTGGTCGCACACCATCATCACCGCCGAGCAGGTGCTGGCGGTCGAGTTCGAGCCGCCGGCCACCGGCGCTGGCGGCAGATCGCTATCGCCGATGAAGACGGCGACCTTCTCCAGCGGCACGCCGAGCCGCTCGGACGCGGTCTGGGCGATGATCGTGTAGGCGCCGGTGCCGATCTCGTGGCCCGCGATCTCCACGCGGGTACGGCCGTCGCGCTGGAGGCGCACGCGCGCGGCCGAGGGCGCCATCTGCGTCGGATAGCAGGTGGCGGCGCAGCCATAGCCGATCAGCCAGTCGCCCTCCGCCATCGATTTCGGCTCCGGCGATCGCTGCGACCAGCCGAACGCCTTGGCGGCTTCGTCGAAGCACGCCATCAGCGAGCGCGACGTGTAGGGCTTGCCGTCGATCGGCTCGTTGGTCGTGTCGTTGATGCGGCGGAGCTCGACCGGATCCATGTTGAGCTTGACCGCGAGCTCGTCCATCGCGCTCTCCAGCGCGAACAGATACGGCACCTCCGGCGGCGAGCGCATGAAGCCCGGCGTGTTGCGGTCGGCGCGCACGATCGACACCAGGCTGTCGACGTTCGGACAGGCATAGAGCCGCGTCGTGGTCTTGGTGCCGCCGACGCAATAGGGATCCGGACGCGAGGACACCTCGGCGCCCTCGTGCCTGAGCGCGGTCAGCTTGCCGTCACGGCTGGCGCCAAGCTTGATCTCGTGCCGCGTCTCGGCGCGGTAGGTCGCGATGGTAAAGCCCTGGTCGCGGGTGGCGACGAGCTTGATGGGCCGGTTCAGGCGCTTCGCAATGCCGGCGATGATGGCGGTGCGCGGCGTCATCGAGCCGCGCGAGCCGAAGCCGCCGCCGACATAGGGATTGACCACGCGCACCTTGTCGGCGTCGATGCCGAGCTGCTCGGCGACGCCGTTCTTCAGGCCGTATACATACTGGCTGCCCTCATAGATGACGAGGTCCTCGCCCATCCAGGCGCAGCTCGTCGTGAACAGCTCCATCGGATTGTGGTGCTGGGTCGGCGTGTCGTAGGAGGCGGTGAGCTTGACCTCGGCCTCGTCGAACGCCTTGGCAAAATCGCCGACCTTCGGGTCTTCCTTGAACTGCGAGTTCTGCCCCTTCGCGGCGGCTGTCGTCGTGCCCGGGGAATCGAAGGTCGCGGTGGGCGCAGCGGCCGTATAGCTGACCTTGATGCGGTTGGCCGCCTCGCGCGCGGCCTCATAGGTGTCCGCGATCACGACAGCGATGATCTGGCCGTCATGCGCGATCTCGGCCGATTTCAGCGGCTGGATCGTCGTGCCGGCATAGCCGCCATTGCTGAAAAGTTTCGACTCCTTCAGCTTCGGGGCGTTCTCGTGCGTGACGATGTCGATCACACCGCGGACGCGCCTGGCATTATCGAGGTCGAAGCTGTCGATGCGGCCCTTGGCGATGGCGCTGGTGACCAGGTAGGCATGGGCCGGATTGTCCAGCGGCATGTCGGACGCATAGGTCGCGCGCCCCGTGACTTTTGCGGTCGCATCGTAGCGCGGCACGGGCTGGCCCATATTGGCCTTCGGCTCGGGAGCAGCAGCGGTCATGGTCAGATCTCCATCGTTACGGCCTGCTGGAGCGCACGCGCCACCACGCGCTTTCCGAGCGCGATCTTGAAATTGTTGTGCTGACGTCCTCTGGCATGGGCGAAAGCGGCATCCGCAACACGCTGCGCCAGCCCATCGTCGAACTTCTGGCCCTTGAGCAGCGCCTCCGCCTCGCGTGCCCTCCAGGGCACGGTCGCGACGCCGCCGAGCGCGACGCGCGCATCCTTGATCGTGCCGTCCTGCACGTCGAGCGCGACGGCCGCCGAGGACAGCGCGAATTCATAGGATTGCCGGTCGCGCGCCTTGAGGTACACCGAACGCGGCCAGCGGCCGGTGATGACAAAGGCCGAGATCAGCTCGCCGGGCTGAAGCGTGGTCTCGATATCGGGCGTGCTGCCGGGCGCCTTGTGCAACTCCGCGAACGGCATGTTGCGCGTGCCGGACCTGCCGGTGATCTCGACCGTGGCGTCCAGCGCGATCAGCGCCTGGGCGAAATCGCCAGGATAGGTGGCGATACAGTGGTCGGACGTGCCGAGCACGGCATGCATGCGGTTGACGCCGTCCATTGCGGCACAGCCGGAACCGGGATTGCGCTTGTTGCAATTCTCGTAGGAGACATCGCGGAAATAGCTGCACCGCGTCCGCTGCATCACGTTGCCGCCGAGCGTTGCCATGTTGCGCAGCTGGGCGCTGGCGGCAAGCTTCAGCGAGTTCGCGATCACCGGATAGTCCCGCTGGATCCCGTCATGCGCGGCGACATCAGACATCTTTGCGAGCGCGCCGAGCCGCAGCTTGTCGCCGCCCGGCTCGATCGCCGACCAGCCGCGCGCGAGCGGATTGATGTCGACGATCGCGGCGGGCCGCATCACGTCGAGCTTCATCAGATCGATCAACGTGGTGCCGCCGGCGAGCGGCTGCGCAGCGGCCTGCGTCAGCGGATCGTTGGCGGCCGCGGCGGCGCTGAGCGCCTGCACGGCCATGTCGGGGTCGCTCGCCCTCTGATACGAGAAAGGTCGCATGTGCCTAGCCTTTCATGATTTCGGGCGCGGCCTGCTTCACGGCGGCGACGATGTTGGGATAGGCGGCGCAGCGGCAGATGTTGCCGCTCATATATTCGCGGATGTCGGCCTCGTTGTTGGCATGCCCCTCCTTCACGCAGGCGATCGCCGACATGATCTGCCCCGGTGTGCAATAGCCGCACTGGAACGCGTCATTGTCGACGAAGGCCTGCTGCATCGGATGCAGGTGATCGTCGGTGGCAAGGCCCTCGATCGTGGTGATCTCCTGCCCCTCGGCGGCGAGCGCGAGCGTCAGGCACGACACCACGCGGCGGTCGTTGATCAGCACGGTGCAGGCGCCGCACTGGCCGTGATCGCAGCCCTTCTTGCTGCCTGTGAGCTTGAGATGTTCGCGCAACGCATCGAGCACCGTGGTGCGGGCGTCGATGTGCAGGCGCTTGTCCTTGCCGTTGACGTGCAGCGTGACATCGACGGGAAGCGCCGGATCCAGCGCGGACGGCGCGTCCGCCTCCTGCGCGGCCGCGCGCGCGGTGATCGGAACGAGGGCACTGCCGGCTGCGCCCGCCATGAAGGCGCGGCGATCGAATCCGGATGATCGGGAACTTGAATTGTCGGACATTGACGGCCTCCGCCGCTTCAAAACAAAGCAGCGCACGCCTGCACCGCTCACCGCCAACCAACTTGGGGCCATGAGCTCCGTTCCGAACGGGAAAGGGCGGCACAGCCAATGCCGTGCCGCCCTTCGTCAATTTTTCCTGATGTCTTCGCGAGGAACCGCGCGCGATCAATAGCCCAGCGCGCAGCCGTCCTTGCGCGGATCGGAACCGCCGGTGAGGGTGCCCTTGTCCCAGTCGATCCAGATCGCCTGGGCGCCGCCGAGCGGGCCGACGACACTGGTGGTCTTATGGCCGAGCTTCTTCAGGCCCTCGACAATATCGGCCGGCACGCTGTCCTCGAGCTGATAGTGGCCCTCGTAATGCAGGCCGCGCGGCATGTCGATCGCCTCCTGTACGTCGCAGCCGTAGTCGAGGATGTTAGTCAGCAGATGAGTCTGACCGGTCGGCTGGTACTGGCCGCCCATCACCGCGAACGACATCGTGGAACGGCCGCCCTTGGTGAGCAGCCCCGGCATGATCGTGTGCAGCGGGCGCTTGCCGCCTTCGATGCAGTTGGGATGGCCGGGCTGGATGCGGAAGCCGCCGGCGCGGTTCTGGAACAGCACGCCGGTCTTGTTGGAGACGATCGCCGAGCCGAACGAATGCGCGACCGAGTTGATGAACGAGCAGACGTTGCGGTCCTTGTCCACCACGGTGATGTAGATGGTCGAGGGGTTCATCGGCGGCGCGACATTCGGCAGGTCGAGCATGCCGTCCATACGGATCTTGCTGATATACTCGTCGGCAAAGCCCTTCTCGAGCATCTCGGCGACGTTGATCTTCATGTGCTCGGGAGAGGCGACATGCATCTCGCGGTTCATGTAGGCGATGCGCGCGGCTTCCGCCTCGAGATGGAAGCGCTCGACGCTGACGGGGGCGTATTTGGTCAGGTCGAAGCGCGACAGGATGTTGAGCATCAACAGCGCCGTGACGCCCGGGCCGTTCGGCGGGCACTGCCAGACGTCGTAGCCCTTGTACATGGCGCCGATCGGCTTCGTCGTCTCGGTGGTGTGCGCGGCGAAATCGTCGAGGGTGTGGAGACCGCCGATCGAGCGCAGGGTCTCGACCATGTCTTCCGCGACCTCGCCCTTGTAGAAGGCGTCGCGGCCGTCCTTGGCGATCGCGCGCAGGGTCTTGCCGAGCTCGGCCTGGCGGATGACGTCGCCGGCCACCGGCGGCTTGCCGCCCGGCAACAGGTAGCGAACGGTGTTGGTGCCGGCCTTGAGCTTCTCGAACTGGTTCTTCCAGTCGAAGGCGATGCGGGGCGCGACGACGTAACCTTCCTCGGCGGCCTTGATCGCGGGCTGGAGCAGGCGGTCGAAGCCGAACTTGCCGTGATCGCGCAGCACGGTCGCGAAGCAGTCGATCACGCCGGGGATCGAGACCGCATGGGCCGAGGTCAGCGGCACGGAATTGATCTTGCGCTCGAGATACCAGTCGGCGTTGGCCGCCTTCGGGGCGCGGCCGGAGCCGTTATAGGCGATGATCTTGCCCTCGCCGCGCGGCTGGATCAGCGCGAAGCAGTCGCCGCCGATGCCGGTCGATTGCGGCTCGATCACGGCGAGAATGGCCGAGCCCGCGACCGCCGCGTCCACCGCCGTGCCGCCCTCGCGCAGCACCTCGATCGCGGCCAGCGAGGCCTGCGGATGCGAGGTCGCCACCACCGCGTTGGTGGCGTGAACCGTGGACCTGCCGGGGAAATGGAAGTTTCTCATTGAATTTTTGCTCTCTCAGACCGTCGGCGCGGATAGCGCGCCGTCTCGGAAAAACCGGGCCTACATGACACATTCCGGCCCATCCGGGCAATCCTGGCATACCAGGGAAATGGCAGCCATCCGCTGGGCGTATAGACCGTTTGCGCCCCGCAGCCATGCGGGTTTTCTGGGCGGCGGCCGCCTGCTAAACGAGCCGCCATGATCCACAAGGTCGCCGCCTTCTACCAATTCACCGCCCTGCCCGATTACCGCGAGCTGCGCGAGCCGCTGCGCGCGTTCTGCGCCGGCCTCGCGCTGAAGGGCAGCGTGCTGCTGGCGGAGGAAGGCATCAACGGCACGATCGCCGGCACACCCGAGGCGATCGACGCCTTCGTCCATGAGCTCGCCCATGGCGCCATGTTCGGCGGCCGGCTAGACAATCTCGAACTGAAATTCTCGACCGCTGACGCGACGCCGTTCGGCCGGCTCAAGGTGCGGCTGAAGAAGGAGATCGTCACGCTTGGCGATGCGGCCGCCGATCCGACCCGGCAGGTCGGTATCTATGTCGATGCGAACCAATGGAACGCGCTGATCGCGGCGCCCGACACGCTGGTGCTCGACACCCGCAATGCGTTCGAGGTGGCGATGGGCACGTTCGAGGGCGCGGTCGATCCTGATATCAAGAGCTTTGGCCAGTTCAAGGATTTTGCCGCACAAAAACTCGATCCCGCAAAGCACCGGCGCATCGCGATGTTCTGCACCGGCGGCATCCGCTGCGAGAAGGCGAGCGCGCATCTGCTCGCGCGCGGCTTTGCCGAGGTCTATCACCTCAAGGGCGGCATCTTGAGATATCTGGAAGAGGTGCCGGAGGCGCAGAGCCGGTGGCGCGGCGAGTGCTTCGTGTTCGACGAGCGCGTCGCGCTCGGCCATGGCTTGAAAGAATTGGGTCTGCGCGAACGGGACAAGGACGCCGCACGTGACGAATGAGATCAAGACGCTCGGCGAGCGCATCGACGCGCTGGAGATGCGCATCGCCTATCAGGACGACACGATCGAGACGCTGAACCAGACCATCACCGCGCAGTGGAAGCAAATCGATGCGCTGACGCGGAAAGTCGCGGAGCTCGGCGAGCGGCTTCAGGAGGCCGAAGCCAACGCGCCCGGCCCCGCCAACGAGCGCCCGCCGCATTATTGAGCGGTCCTACTCGCCGACGGCCTTGGGCAGGTTCGCGACCTGGACCGACATCATCAATCGGTCGCGACCGGCTTCCTTCGCCGCATAGAGCGCCTGGTCGGCCGCCTCGACGAGGGTGCCGACGCCGGCGGTGCGCTCCAGCGCCGGACGGCAGGCGGCGCCGCCGAGCGAAGCGGTGACGCGACCGGAGCTGCGATTGGCGCTGTGGACGAGGCCCGCCTCGCGGATGGCCTTCCTGATCCGCTCGCCGATGCGGGCGCAGCCATCGGCATCGGTGTTCGGCAGCAGCATGGCGAATTCCTCGCCGCCGTAGCGCGCAGCGAGATCGCCGGGACGCTTCATCTCGGCGGCGATGACCTGCGCCACCACGCGCAGGCAGGCGTCCCCGGCAGGATGGCCGTATTCGTCGTTGTAGGCCTTGAAGTGGTCGACATCGATCATCAGCAGAGCGAGGCTGGAGCGGTCGCGATAGGCGCGCGCCCATTCATCGCTGAGCCGCTCGTCGAAGCGGCGGCGGTTGGCGAGCCCGGTCAGGCTGTCCTCGATCGCGAGGGTCTCGAGCCTGGTCTCCAGCTTCTTCTGCTCGGTGATGTCGCGCGAGATCGCGACCACGCCGTCGACGCGGCCGTTGTCCTTGCGCGTCACTCGCATGGTCGATTCGAGCCAGACCTCCTCCTTCTGCCGGTGCGAGTTCCGATAGGTGACCCGCGCCTCCTCCTTCTCGCCGCGCTTCATGGCATCGACGAGGGCCTGGACCTGCTGCAGGTCGTCGGCATGGATGCCCGCGAGCGCCGGCGTGCCGATCAGCTGGTTGGCGCGCCAGCCGACGACACGGATCGAGGACGGAGAGACGTAGCGCAGCCGCTCGTCGAGCCCGATGCTGGTGACCATGTCGCTGGAGCCTTCGGCGAGCAGGCGGAAATGGGCTTCCTTCTCGACCAGGGCAGCGGCCATGCTCTGGCCCCGCTGCAACTGCCGCACCAGCACCGCGCCGATGATCGCGATCAGCATGACCAGCGCGAGCACGTAGAGCATGCGGGAGATCGCCGCCGCGCGCCAGGGCGCCAGCAGCTCGTCCTTGTCGACGGTCGCGAGCAGGACGAGCGGATAGCGGCCGCTGCGCTTGAAGAAGCTGACGCGGTCGGCGCCGTCCAGCGGCGACTTGAAATGATAGGCGCCAGCCGGCCGTTGCAGGCTGGCGTCGCGGAATAGCGGGGTATCGGCCACGCTGCGGCCGACGAATTTTTCGTTGTGCGGGTTGCGCGCGATGATCGTGCCCTCGCCATGCATCAACGCCACGGAGCTGTTGCGGCCGATCTCGAACTGCTCGTAGAAGTGCGAGAGATAGCGCGAGCTGATGGTCGCGAGCACGACGCCGCCAAAGCTGCCGTCCGGCTTGTTGAAGCGGCGCGACAGGGTGACGACCCATTCGCCGTCGAGCTGGCTCTTCACGGGGTGGCCGACGAACGGCTCGCGCTTCGGCGAGAGCTGATGATGGCGGAAGAACGCATCGTCGCTGAGCGTCGAGGAGATCGTGCCGGGCGAGGTCAGCCAATTGCCCTGGTCGTCGATGATGGCGAGACTGTGGACGCGCTCCATCGCCTTCTTGCGCGCCTCCAGCAGGCTTCTGAGCTTGGCGATCGTGGCCGGCTCGGTGCCGTCCATCTCGAGCCGGCTGACGACGCCGACGACGCCGGAATCCAGCAGATCGAGGCTATCCTCGGCATGCTGGGTCAGCGAGCGCGCGACATTCGCCATCTCGGTCTCGGCGCCCTTGAGCACCGCATCGCGCGCGGCCCATTCGCGCCAGCCGCTGACGCCGAGGATGGTCGCGCAAGTGAGCACGACGAAAGCCGCCGCGCGCAGCGGCAGGCGGCTCCATCCGGCTCTTTGGGCAACGGCGTTCATGCGGCAGGGTTCTCCGATCGCCGGGAACCTCTGCCGCTTCTGTTATTGAACTCTGAAACGATTGGCGGAATACGCCGCCATACCCCCGGTTTCCCGTAGTCGTACGGACGCCGGGATCGATGCATCGCTAACAAGACATTAGCGAACCTATCGGAATCCGGCGCCCCTTACCGCTAGCTGAAGATCGCCTTAACCTTGTCCCAGAGCGAGGGATTGTCGGCGTCCGCGTCGGCCTTCGAAGGCGTCGGCTGGGCGGCGCTGACGGGATCGGATGCCGGGAAGGTACCCTCGAGCCCGGTGTCGAGCTTGGCGTGACGATCGGCGACGAGCGCCTCGCGCAGATCGTCGGCGTGCTTGTCGTGCGGCGCGGGATTGAATGTCTCAGCCATGATCTCCTCCGTTGGCTGGTCAACGCGGCCCGATTGCGCTGGTTCCCCTGTTCCGCTCGGGGCCGCCGCGGTGTATCAGGGGCGATAACCTGCTTCAGGACCATTCGTGCCCCAGCCTGCGACGAAACCTTTCATCGACGTCCTTTCCGGCCACCGCCAAGCCATCCCGCCCATGTGGATGATGCGGCAGGCCGGCCGCTATCTGCCTGAGTATCGCGAGGTGCGCGCCAAGGCGGGCGGCTTCCTCGATCTCTGCTTCAACCCGGAGCTCGCCGCCGAAGTGACGCTGCAACCGATCCGCAGGTTCGGCTTTGATGCGGCAATCATCTTCTCCGACATCCTCGTGATCCCCTACGCGCTCGGCCGCTCGGTACGTTTCGAGGTCGGCGAAGGTCCGCGGCTGGAGCCGCTCGATGATCCGGCGAAAGTCGCAACGCTCGCCGCATACGCCGACCTCGGCAAGCTCACGCCGGTGTTCGAGGCGCTCAAGCTCGTGCGCGGCGCGCTCGATGAAAAGACCGCGCTGATCGGCTTCTGCGGCGCGCCGTGGACGGTTGCGACCTACATGGTCGCGGGCCACGGCACGCCCGACCAGGCGCCGGCCCGGATGATGGCCTACCGGCATCCGGAAGCGTTTGCGAAGATCATCGACGTGCTCGTGGAGAGCTCGATCGAATATCTGCTGAAGCAGCTGGAGGCCGGCGCCAACGCGTTGCAGATCTTCGACACCTGGGCCGGCGTGCTGCCGCCAGCCGAATTCGCGCGCTGGTCAACCGAGCCGACGCGGCGCATCGTCGCGGGCGTGCGCGCAAAGGTGCCGGATGCGAAGATCATCGGCTTTCCCCGCGGCGCTGCTGCGCAACTGCCCGGTTACGTCGAGGCCACCGGCGTCAACGCGGTCAGCATCGACTGGACCGCGGAGCCCGCCTTCATCCGCGAGCGCGTGCAGAGCCGTGTCGCCGTGCAGGGCAATCTCGATCCGCTGGTGCTGATATCAGGTGGCGCCGCGCTCGATCGCGCCGTCGACAACGTGCTGGCGAACTTTGCGCAAGGGCGGCTGATCTTCAATCTCGGCCACGGCATCCAGCCGGAGACGCCGATCGCCCATGTCGAGCAGATGATCAAGCGGGTGCGGGGGTAGAGGGACTCTTTCCACGCCGTCATGGCCGGGGGGCGGGCCCCCCCCCCCCATCCACGCCTAACCACTCGGCACCAAGAACGTGGATGCCCGGCACAAGCCCGGGCATGACGCCCCCTTTGTGGTCGGCTCCGATAAAAAGCCGCGAAAACAACCCCATGCACAGTAGGAATCATTGAAGAATTCCCCCCGCGCGGATATTCGTCCTTTCCGAATAAGATTTGACCCGTCGGGCAAAACAGGCGCATAATGCCATCATCACCCAAGCGACCGGTTAGCCGAGAGCCTAGCGCGGCCGGCTGCGCTCGATGATCTCGGCGGCGCCCTTCGCCAAGAGATCCAGACCCACCGCACGGCCGAGCTCACGCGGGCGATTGGCAGGGCCCGTGTGCGAAGCTTCGATGATGGTGTTGCCGGAGAGGTCGAGCACGGAGGCGGTGAGTGACATCTGATCGGCCGATATGGTCGAGAAGCCCGCAACAGGCGAATTGCAGTGGCCGTTGAGGACCCACAGCACCTCGCGCTCGGCATCGGCAGAGGCGTGCGCGGCGGGATCGTCGATCGATGACAGAATTTGCCGCGTCTGCCAGTCCTGCGCGGCGCATTCGACGGCGACGATGCCCTGCCCCGCCGCGGGCAACATCTCCGCCGCGGAGAATTCGTAGGCGATGCGATGCGCAAGACCGACGCGGTCGAGGCCCGAGCGTGCCATGATCAGCGCATCCGCGGGCCCTACCGCGCCGCCATCTGGCAGCTTCTGCTTCTCGCCATTGTCGAGTTTTCGCACGCGCGTGTCGGCAGCGCCGCGGAAGTGGATCACCTCGACATCCGGAAACAGCCGCCGCGCATAGGCGGCCCGGCGAACGGCATTGGTGCCGATCTTGAAACCCTTGCCGCGGGACTGACGCAGCGCTTCCAGCGTCACGCCCTCGCGCAGCACTAGCGCATCGCCGGGCGGATCGCGCGATAGCGTGGCGCCGATGACGAGACCGGGCGTGTCTTCATTGCCCGGCATGTCCTTCAGCGAATGCATCGCGGCCTGAAGTTCTCCCGACAGCACGGCGGCGCGGATCTGCGCCACGAAGGCGCCGCCCTTGCCGCCATGCGGCAGCAGCTTGCTGGTCTGGTCGAGATCGCCCGTGGTGTCGAACTTGACGATCTCGACCTCGAGATCGGGCATGGCCGCGCTCAGGCGACGCGCAATCTCCTCCGTCTGCGCCAGCGCCATCGCGCTCTTGCGGGTGCCGATCTTGAATCGCGTAGCCAAGTCCAAGTCCTTTCAATGCGCGAATTTAGCGCGCATCCTCCAATATCATGTCCGACGCCTTTTCGGCGATCATGATGATCGGCGCGTTGGTGTTCCCCGAGACGAGGTCCGGCATGACCGAGCCGTCGACGACGCGAAGGCCGTCGAGCCCCCTTACCTTCAGCCGTTGGTCCACCACCGCGAGCGCGTCGTTGCCCATACGACAGGTCGAGGTCGGATGGTAGATGGTGCTGCCGCGGTCGCGGCAATAATCCAGGATCTCGGCATCCGTGGATACCTTCGCGCCGGGATCGTACTCGTTCACCACGAACGGCTTCAGGGCCGGCGCATTCAAGATTTTGCGCAGGATCTTGATGCCTTCGACGTTGGTGGTGCGGTCGGTCTCGGTCGACATGTAGTTGATGCGGATCTCCGGCGGCACGGTCGGGTCCGCGCTTCGGATCCGCAGGGAGCCGCGGCTCTCGGGGCGGAGCTGGCACACCGACGCGGTGAAGCCGGAAAAATCATGCAGCCTCTCGCCCATCTTATCGGTCGAGAACGGCAGGAAGTGGACCTGGATGTCCGGCGAGGCCAGCCGTGGATTGGTCTTGAAGAAGGCGCCGGCCGTGCCGGCCGCGATCGTCAGCCAGCCTTTCCGGAACAGCGCGTAGCGCGCGCCGGCCAGCGTGCGGCGGAGCGGATGATTGACGGTGTCGTTGAGCGTGATCTGCTGCGAGCAGCGCATCACGATGCGGACCTGCATGTGGTCCTGGAGGTCGTGGCCGACGCCAGCTGCGTCGAGCACGACATCGATGCCATGCTTGCGCAGGAGATCGGCGGGGCCGACGCCGGAGAGCTGCAAGAGCTGCGGCGAGTTGTAGGCGCCGCTCGACAACACGACCTCTTTCCGCGCACGCGCGCGACGCACGTTCGCACCCTGCCGGTATTCGATGCCGACGGCGCGCCGACCCTCGAACAGCACGCGCTGTCCGAGCGCCTCGGTCTCGATCCTGAGATTGCCGCGCGTCTTTGCGGGGCCGAGATAGGCCACCGCCGTCGAGGCGCGCCGGCCGTTTCGCGTCGTGGTCTGGAACAGGCCGACGCCTTCCTGCGTCGCGCCGTTGAAGTCAGGGTTATAGGGCAGACCGGTCTCGACCGCGGCGTCGATGAAAGCCTTCGACAGCGGATCGGTCACGATCATGTTGGACACCGGCAGCGGCCCGCCCGTGCCGTGATATTGATCGGCGCCGCGCGTCTGGTTCTCGGCCTTCTTGAAATAGGGCAGCACGTCGTCATAGCCCCAGCCGGCATTGCCGTGCTGGCGCCAGCGGTCATAGTCCTCGTGCTGGCCGCGGACATAGAGCAGGCCGTTGATCGAGCTCGAGCCGCCCAGCGTTTTTCCACGCGGCTGAAACACTTGCCGTCCCTTCAGCTCGGGCTCCGGCTCGGTCTGGTACATCCAGTTGACGGTCTTCTCCTTGAACAGCTTTCCGTAGCCGAGCGGCACGTGGATCCAGATGTTGGAATCCTTTGGGCCAGCCTCGAGCAAGAGCACGCTGTGCTTGCCATTCGCCGACAGGCGGTTGGCGAGCACGCAGCCGGCCGAGCCGGCGCCGACGATGATGTAGTCGAATTCAGGATCGCTGGGTGCGAGAGAGGAATTTGCGTTCATGCGCTACTGTTCTTTTTGTTGGTGTGGGCGTTTCCGTTTCGTCACTAGCACAATCATGCGCGCAGACGCAGCGCCTCGACCAGCGATCGGAACGCACGGGCATATTCCGCGCCGGCCCTTGCGATGTCGGCGCGTCCGGCGCAGGCGACCGCGGCCTCCGTCACCGCGCCGAGCAGCAGCCGCGCCAGCGGCTCGACCGGCTGGCGTCCGATCAGGCCGGCCTCCATCGCGGCCGAGAGTGCGCGCGGCATCTTGCCGCCAAAATGCTGCGCGTCGATCTCGCGCCAGCGCTCCCAGCCGAGCACGGCCGGACCATCGCGCAGGATGATCTGGCCGGTCGCTCCCTTGGCGGTCGCAGCAAAATAATGCTGGGTGCCGGCGACCATCGCGGCGAGCACGTCCTTCTCCGCCCGCGCGGCCCTGTCGATCTCGGCAACGAGATCGCGCGAGACGAGATCAAACACGGCTTCGAACACCGCTTCCTTGGTCTTGAAGTGGTGATAGACCGCGCCCTTGGCGATGCCGGCAGCCTCCGCAATCTCGTCCATGGTGGTGGCAGCAAAGCCGTGTGTTCCGAACAGCCGGCGCGCCGCCGTCAGGATCGCCTCCGTCGTCGCTGCCCGCCGCTCCGCCTGTTTTGCCATGGGTCTCGTTTATCGCGTGATGGGTTGAAGTCGAAGAGAGTTCGGCGATCGGCGGCGGTCTCTCCGTTCCCTCCCCCTTGCGGGGAGGGGCAGGGAGAGGGGTACCACACGGGGATTCCATCGAGGGCGCACCCGCCTCGTGCATCTTCGACAATTGGCGCTCTTTGCTGGGCTACCCCTCTCCCTAGCCCTCCCCCGCAAGGGGGGAGGGAACGCACCGTCGCTTGAGCGCTAGCTGCGTCTCACTCATCTGGCTGTAATCGAATTCTCCGCGGGTCACCAGTTGACTTTTCGACTATCGGTCGGTATTTACCGACTGCCAGTCGGTTTCATTCGTGAGGTGTGCCATGCCGAGCCGTGACGTCGTCGAAGCCTTTGCGCAGCGTCTGGAGGATGGGGATTTCGTCGGGGCGATCGAGCAATTCTACACGCCCGATGCCGCCACTTACGAGAACAACGCGGCCCCGACGGTCGGCCGGGACAAGCTGGCGGCGAAGGAGCGCGGCGTGCTGGCCGCTTTCAAGGAGGTCAAGGCCGTGCGGGTCGGCCCGAGCCTGATCGAAGGCGACAACGTCGCCTCACGCTGGATCTTCAGCTTCACCAATGCCGAAGGCATCACGCGCACACTGGAAGAGATCGCGTGGCAGACCTGGCGGGGCGACGAGCTGATCGAAGAGCGGTTCTATTACGACCCGAAGCAGTTGGGGCGGTGACGCCCCCCTCCTAGTCGTTTTCAGCCCGGTTCGCCCGGCGCGGTCATCGCGTCGGCGAGCTTGCGCATCAGGCGCACAAGATCCTCGATCTCCCGGTCGTCCCAGCTCGCAAACATTCCCCCGACAATCCGTCTCCGGACTAAACACTTGACCGGGCGATCCAGTACACCGAGACGGTCGTGATTGAACCGGCAGACCGCGGCGTACTGGATGCTCCGCCCCCGTGCGCAATTGCGCACTAGGCGGGGCATGGCAGTGGAGATGGTGGCGAAGATTGCCCTTCCGTTACAGCCGTAACGCGCGGGGGCCGCATTTGTATCGATTTGTTATCGATATGCGATCTTTGCCACCTAGAAGTGATCACGCCGGACCTCGCAAGCGTGGATAATTCATAGTTCGTCAAATCTTTACGGCGAATTCTCGCGATCGAGCCGGACAATCGGCTCATGCTGCTAGGCTCTGGAATGCGGACTCAAACGACCAGCTATTTCGCGCGGCTGTTTGCCGGCGATCTGTCGGCCTTTGGCGGTCCTGCAACCGACGAAGCCGTGGCCGGCCATATCCGCGCCGAACAAATGTCGCTGGTGCTCGGCTATTCCGTCGGCATCATGCTAGCCAATGCCTGCAACGCCGTCGTGCTAGCGATCGCGCTGTGGCAGTCGCCGGACCGTATCCCTGCCCTGATCTGGGCGGTCGCTGTCGCCGGCGCCGCGATCGCATTCGGCCTGCAATCCCGCGCCGCGCGCCGGATCACGAAACCGCAATTCGTCTCGCGCCGGGCGATCCACCGCCTGGTGCGCAACGCCGTCGTGCTCGGCACCGCCTGGGGCATCGTCCCGGTCGCCTTCTTCGCCAATGCCTCGACCGGCGGCCAGCTCGTCATCACCTGTCTCTGCTCGGGCATGCTGGCCGGCGGCGCGCTGGCCTTCGCCACCATTCCGATCGCGGCCATTGCTTTCACCGCGCCTATCTTCATCGGGATCGCCATTTGCCTGGGGCGAAACGGCGACCTCGCCTTCCTGCTGATCGCCTTTCTCGTCGTGGTCTATGGCAGCGTGCTGCTGCGCGGCGTGTTCGTGAATTCGTTCGCCTTCGCGCGGCGCGTGATGCGGCAGATCGAGGCCGAGCGCACGGTGCGGCAGGACCCGCTGACCCAGCTGCCCAACCGCGTCGCCTTCAACGAGACGCTCGATGCCGCCCTGAAGCGCCTCGCTCTGTCCGGCGAGGAGTTCGCGGTGCTGCTGCTCGACCTCGACCGCTTCAAGGAGGTCAACGACCAGTTCGGCCATCCCGCCGGCGACGAATTCCTGGTCCAGGTCGCAAGCCGCCTGCAACGCTGCACCCGCGCGGCCGAGCACGTTGCGCGCATCGGCGGCGACGAGTTCGCGCTGCTGATGGCCAATCTGGCGCGCCCCGAAGACGCGCTCGAGATCGCCGAGCGCTTCGTTGCCGCCTTCACCGAGCCGTTCCAGATCGAGGGCCGCCAGTTCGTCGGCGCGACCAGCGTCGGCATCGTGCTGGCGCCGCGCGACGGCAGCGCTGCGCTCGACATCATGAAGAATGCCGACACTGCGCTCTACCGCGCCAAGAAGGCCGGCCCGGGCACCGTGTGCTTCTTCGAGGCCAGCGACGACCGCTCATCGCGCGAGCGCAAGGCGCTGCAATCGGACCTCGCAGGCGCCGTCGGACGGAACGAGCTGTTCCTCGCCTTCCAGCCGTTCCTCGATCTCGACGAGAACCGCATCACCGGCTTCGAGGCGCTACTGCGCTGGCAGCATCCCTCGCGCGGCCTCGTGCCGCCGAGCGAGTTCATCCCGATCGCCGAGGAGACCGGGCTGATCCACGAGATCGGCGAATGGGTGATCCGCCGCGCCTGTGCAACGCTGGCGGACTGGCCCGAGGACATCCGCGTCGCCGTGAATTTTTCGGCGGCGCAGTTTCACAACACGAGCATTCTCCAGATCATCGTGCAGGCGCTGGCGGATGCCAAGGTCGCCCCGCACCGGCTCGAGATCGAGATCACGGAATCGATGCTGCTGTCGAAATACGGCTCGGCGGCGTCGATCCTGAATGCGCTGCTCGAGCTCGGCATCACTGTGGCGCTCGACGATTTCGGCACCGGCTTCTCCTCGCTGACTTACCTGCGCAAGCTGCCGTTCAGCCGGATCAAGATCGACCAGTCCTTCATCCGCGACATGCTGGTGCAGCCCGACTGCGCAGCGATCGTGAAGTCGGTGATCTCGCTGGCGCGCGATCTGCGCATCGGCGTGGTCGCGGAGGGCGTCGAGACCGCGGACCAGCTCGAATATCTCAGGCAGATCAGTTGCGACGAGGTGCAGGGCTATCTGATCAGCCGGCCGGTGCAGGCCGATGGCGTGATGGCGCTGCTGGAGACCAAGAAGCTTCGGGCGACGTTTGCGGCGTAAGAGCGCTTGCTCACGAACGTCAGCTTCCGAGCGTAAGGCCAGCATCGCCCCGCCTGGTCGTCATCAACACGCGCGCATCCCCGACCAAAGCCGAATAGCATTGCAATGCCTACGCGCCTAGATTGTGGCCGTGAAGGCAGGTTGTCGGCGGCCAACGGGGGATACCGCATGGTGAGCAGCTTCCTTTGGCGCTTGTGGCAACGGCACAAGAAAAGCTCGCGGGATGACGCGGAGCCAGCTTCCGAACAATTCGAAGGCAGCCATCGGCGACACATGTTGCAGGCGCTGTCCGTCCTGGTGACCGGCAGCGCGCTGGGCGGAATGTCACACCCGGCCGAAGCAAGGGATTCGAGTGATTTGCCGCCTCCAAGACGTGCGCTGACCGGCCGCGACGAGACCGGCAAGTCGGTGCTGAAGTCTTTCGACGTAACGCCGAAGGTGGTTGAGATCGATGCAAATCCGGGACTGACTTTCTACGAACTCTATATGACCGAGGGCGTGCCAGACCTCACCGGCCGAGAGCCGGATCCGATGTTGAAGGGAACGAAAGCCTTCCCGGGCCCCGGCGGCACGATGTTTCGTCTCATCTCGTATCCGCCGAAGCGTCCCGAAGGCTGGAAGCCGCCACCTGGAGTGACTTTCGAGAGCGGGCTCAGGGAAATGTCGGAGAAGATCCCCAGCATGGGAGACCATTTCGAGCGCGGCACTCCAGGAATGCACACGTCGGACACCATCGACTACGGGGTCGTGGTTCGTGGCGAGATGACGCTGGAACTGGACGACGGGCAGAAGGTCCATTTGCGCCAAGGTGACTGCATCGTCCAGAACGGAACGCGCCATCGCTGGCGCAACCCGTTGCCGGAACCTTGCCTCATGGCGTTTATCTCGGTCGGCGGGAAGCGCGCCTGATAGCTGAAGGATCGTGGGGCGGCTCCGCTTTCAGGCGCAGCGTATGGATGGCTGAACGCCCTGCTTAGACCGCATCTGCCCGCAGCAGCGTGTCCACGGTGATGGTGCCCCGCGCGCGGGAGACGCAGGCGCAGATCTTCTGGTTGCCCTGTTTCTGATGGTCGCTGAAGAAGACGTCGCGGTGGTCGATCTCGCCGTCGACGGCGACGACGTCGATGGCGCAGAGGCCGCATTCGCCGCGCTTGCAATCGTACATGACGTCGTGTCCGCTGGCGTTGAGCACGTCGAGCATCGAGCGCTCGCGCGGGATTTCGAGCTCGACGTTCGAGTCCTTCAATCGCACGCGAAAGGTTTCGGTCGGCAGCGTGCCGCTGGAGCCGAAGGTCTCGTAGCGCAGATCGGGCAGCGGATGGCCGGCGCCGATCCAGGCATGGCGCGCGGCATCCAGCATCCGCATTGGGCCGCAGAACAGCGCGAGCGAGCCTTGCGACAATGACGCGAACAGCGCGTCGAGATCGAGCCGCTGGCCCTCGTCGCTCGCATGCACGACCAGGCGATCGCCGAGCATCGCGCCGAGATCGTCGAGATAGGCAGCCTCGCCGCGCGAGCGCATGGCATAATGCAGCGTGACATTTGCGCCGCGCCGGGCCAGTGCCTGGGCGGCGCCGAAGATCGGGGTGATGCCGATGCCGCCGGCGATCAGGCAGTAGTTTTGGCGGGCCCAGTCGACCGCGAGCAACGAGGCGGGCTGCGTGATGTCGAGCCGCGCGCCCGGCGCGAGCTGCCACATGTAGCGCGAGCCGCCGCGGGAATCCTCGGCGCGGCGCACCGCGATGCGCAGGCCGCGCGAGGTGGCTTCGCCGACCAGCGAATAGGACCGCGTCTCCGGCAGGCCGTCGATGGTGACGCTGACATTGATATGGCTGCCGACCGGATAGGCCGCGCCGTCGAACTGATCAGGGCGGATCAGGAATTCGCGGATGCCGGGGGCGAGATCGCGCGTCTCAACGAGCGTTGCCGGAATCCAGGTCTCAACGAAGCGCATGGTGACTGCCCTCAGTCGGTTGCGGTCTTGATCAGCGCGAGCGCCGGCAAGAGATCGAGATGGGTGCGGTTGCGCAGTGCAAGCCGTAAGTTGCGGACGGCGAGCCGGGCGTGCTCGCGCATCACGGCTTCGGCGCGCGCGCCCTCGCGGTTCTCGATGGCGTCGATCACGACGCGGTGGTGCTCCTGCCCGATGATCAGGATCTGCTGCGCTTCGGGCAATGCCGACTGCGCCATCACGAAGCCGCTCGGCGAAGCGAACGGCAGCGCGGAGGCGCGATCGATCTGCCGGATTAGCGGCGGGCTGCGCGACAATTCGGTGAGCAGGGCGTGGAAGCGCGCATTGAGCGTGACATAGGACGAGAAGGCCTCGATCGAGATCGGCACTTGCCGCAGCAGCTCGTCGATCGCAGCAAGACACTCTTTCAGCGGCTCGAGCTCGCGCGCGGAGACGCCGCGCTCGGCGGCAAAGCGCGCGGCA
Source organism: Bradyrhizobium genosp. SA-4 str. CB756 (assembly GCF_000473125.1). Taxonomy (NCBI): domain Bacteria; kingdom Pseudomonadati; phylum Pseudomonadota; class Alphaproteobacteria; order Hyphomicrobiales; family Nitrobacteraceae; genus Bradyrhizobium; species Bradyrhizobium genosp. SA-4. The sequence goes on from NZ_KI421499.1 coordinate 5,625,916, forward strand.
AGGCCTTCCAGCGTGCCGCGCAGCTCGATGGAGTCGGAGATGTCGCGCTCCGAAAACGCCTTCACCATGAAGCCGCCGGACGGGATCGCCTCCAGGAGGCCCTCCTCCTCCAGCCGCACCAGCGCCATGCGCACCGGGGTACGCGAGGCGCCGGTCGTCTCCACCGCCTGGAGCTCGGAGATGCGCTCGCCGGGACGCAAGGACCCCGACAGGATCTGGTCGCGCAGCGCGAGCTGCGCCTTCACGGTCTGCGAGACGGAGCGGTCGACCTCACGCTCGGCCATCGTTTACTCCGCGGCCTGGAGGTGCTGCGGCGCGTTCTCTTTCGCCACCATGCGGTCGATCAGCTTGCGCGACCACATCGCGCCGGCGTCGATGTTGAGGTTGTAGAAGATGCGGTCGGGATTCTCGTCCATGGCGCGCTGCTGCGCCTCGAGGATCAGCTCGTCCTCGCGGAAGATGCCGGAGACGCCCTCGCGGATCTCGGTGGTGATGCGCTGCTCATCGAGACGATAGTTGCGCACGAAGGCCCAGAAGTAGTGGCAGGTCTTCTCGGTCTCGGGCGTGATGGTGTTGAGCACGAAGCCGTTGACGCCCTGCGAGCGGTCGCCTTCCGGCGCGCCGGTGCCCGTTGGCGCCACGCCGACGTCGATCGCGATGGTGCACGGCGCCTCGAAGCGGATGATCTGCCAGCGGTCGACGAGGCCGGACTTGCCGAGCTGCTTCGCCCAGAACGGCGGCGCCTCGATGCCGCGCATCCAGCGCGTCACCGTGACCGTCTTCTCGCCATGGGTGACGTCGAACGGCGCTTCGGCCACCGCGTCATTGCCGATGGAGGAGCCGTGCACAAACGTCTCGTGGGTGAGGTCCATGAGATTGTCGAGCACGAGGCGGTAGTCGCAATTGACGCGGATGGTCTTGCCGTCGCCGGCCCAGGCCGGATCGTGATTCCAGTGCATGTCGGGCACGAGCGCGGGATCGGCGAGCGCCGGATCGCCCATCCAGAGCCAGATGTAGCGGTGGCGCTCGACCACGGGATAGGCGCGCACGCAGGCCGACGGGTTGATGGTCTCCTGCGAGGGCATGAAGGTGCAGCGGCCCTGCGCGTTGTATTTCAGACCGTGATAGCCGCAGACGACGGTGTCGCCTTCGAGCCGGCCCTTGGACAGCGGCACCAAGCGGTGCCAGCAGGCATCCTCCAGCGCGGCCACCGAGCCGTCGGCCTTGCGGTACATCACGACATGCTTGCCGCAGATCGTCCGCGGCAACAGCGCCGGCTTCACCTCGGCGTCCCAGGCCGCGGCGTACCAGGCGTTCATGGGGAAGGGTTTTGTCATGGGCCGTGCTCCCGGGGCTCATGTATGCGCCATGTATACAATATCGGGAGCGCGGAATCGTTCAAGGCCAAAAATTGTGTATCTAATTACCTCTTCTGCGAATTATGTATACATATATAGCCACAAGTCATTCCCCGCGAAGGCGGGGAATCCAGTACTCCGCGGCGGTCATTGGTTCAGACAATTTCCGCCGCGGAGTACTGGATCGCCCGCCTTCGCGGGCGATGACGCCGCGTGGTGTGGCGAGGCCTACCTTTGGCCGGGAAAGGCGACACGCGGCGCTCCGCGTCGGCGCGCTTACGCCCCGAACACCTTCGCTAGACCAGCCTGGGCTTCTTCCTGAATCCGCTTCAGGTGCTCGGTGCTGCGGAAGCTCTCGGCGTAGATCTTGTAGACGTCCTCGGTGCCCGAGGGCCTTGCGGCGAACCAGCCGAAATCGGTCTCGACCTTGATGCCGCCGAAGGGCTGGCCGTTGCCGGGCGCCTTGCTCAGCGTCGAGCGGACCGGATCGCCGGCGAGATCCTTCAGGCCGAGCTGCTCGGGCGTGACGGATTTGAGGATGTTCTTCTGCGGCACGGTGGCGGCGACGTCGATGCGGGCATAATGCGGCACGCCGAGCTCGGCGGTGAGATCACCGAACAGCTGGCTCGGATCGCGGCCGGTCTTCGCCATGATCTCCGCGGCGAGCAGGCCGAGGATGACGCCGTCCTTGTCGGTGGTCCACACCGTGCCGTCGCGGCGCAGGAACGAGGCCCCTGCACTCTCCTCGCCGCCGAAGCCGAAGCTGCCGCCGACAAGACCATCGACGAACCATTTGAAGCCGACCGGCGTCTCCACCAGCTTGCGGCCGAGTTTCTTGGCGACGCGGTCGATGATCGAGCTCGACACCACGGTCTTGCCGATCGCGGCATCCTTGCCCCAGTTCGGCCGGTGCGCGAACAGGTAGGAGATCGCGGTCGCGAGATAATGGTTGGGATTCATCAGGCCGCCGCTGCGCGTGACGATGCCATGGCGATCGGCGTCGGTGTCGTTGGCAAAGGCAACGTCGAAGCGGTCGCGCATCGCGATCAGGCTCGCCATCGCGTAAGGCGAGGAGCAGTCCATGCGGATCTTGCCGTCCCAGTCCACCGTCATGAAGCGGAAGGTCGGGTCGATCGCCTCGTTCACGACCGTCGCCTTGAGGCCATAGCGCTCGATGATCGGATGCCAGTAATGCACGGCGGCGCCGCCGAGCGGATCGATGCCGATATTGATGCCGGCGGATTTGATGAGATCGAGATCGACGACATTGCCGAGATCGGCGACGTAAGGCGCGATGAAGTCGTAGGCGTGTACGTTCGCCGACTTCTTCGCCTTCGCGTAGTCGATGCGCTTCACTCCCTTGAGACCATCGGCGAGATAGGCATTGGCGCGCTTCTCGATCACGGAGGTCGCGTCGGTGTCGGCCGGGCCGCCATGCGGCGGATTGTATTTGTAGCCGCCGTCTTCGGGCGGATTGTGCGAGGGCGTGACGACGACGCCGTCGGCAAGACCCGATGTGCGGCCCTTGTTGTACGTGAGGATCGCGTGCGAGATCACGGGCGTCGGCGTGTAGCCGCCGTCCTTGTCGATCATGATCTCGACGCCGTTGGCCGCGAACACCTCCACCGCGCTTGCCAGCGCTGGTTCGGCCAGCGCGTGGGTGTCGATGCCGATGAAGAGTGGGCCTGTCAGCCCCTTTTCTTTCCTATAGTCGCAGATCGCCTGCGTGGTCGCGAGGATGTGGCCCTCGTTAAAACTGTTCTTGAACGAGGTGCCGCGATGGCCTGAGGTGCCGAACGCGACCCGCTGCGCGGGATCGGCGGCATCGGGCTTGCCGGCGAAATAGGCCGTCACCAGCCGCGGAATGTTGGTGAGCGCGTCCGGCGAGACCAGCTTGCCCGCCGCGGGATTGACATCAGCCACTGAAATATCCTCGTCCTGTCGTCACAGAGATAGCGGGATACCATAGCATCGGCCCGGTGTCCGCCAAACCACAACACACGCGACGGGTGAGGCGTTCCTGAGGCGGGACGCCAGACTCAGTCCGTCATCCGTCATTCCGGGGCGCGCGAAGCGCGAGCCCGGAATCCATCGTGCCGCAATTGACGCGGACAAATGGATTCCGGGTTCGCGCCAAATGGCGCGCCCCGGAATGACGGGCGGAGGGCCGCCTGCGCATCCCCTGGATCATGCTATGGTCCATTCCACCGAGGCTCTTCGAATCGTCCCATGGCTGTTTCGCGCAAGCTGCTCCTACTGATCGCCGGCCTCCTCTTGGCCGGCGCGCCGGCGCATGCCGCGGAGTTTTATACGGAAGACCTGCGCATCCCGATGGCCGAGACCGGATCGCAGGGGCTGGAGGCTTTCCTGGTCCGCCCGGCGGGGACGAAGCGCTATCCGCTCGCGTTGCTCAGCCATGGCTCGCCGCGCAGCTTCGACGACCGCGCCACGATGTCGGCGCACAAATATTACGGCATCGCGCTCGAATATGCCCGGCGCGGCTATGCCGCGCTGATCGTGATGCGGCGCGGCTACGGCACCTCGCCCGGCGGGCGCATCGACAGCGTCGGCGGTTGCGCCAACGCGGCCTACCTGCCGGCAGCGGCGGTCGCGGTAGCGGATTTGCGCGCCGCGATCGATACGATGGCGCGCCGGAGCGACGTCACGACGTCAGGCATGATCGCGGCCGGTCATTCCGCCGGCGGGCTCGCCACCGTCGCGCTGACCGCGCAGGCGCCGCCCGGCCTCGTCGCCGCGATCAGCTTTGCCGGCGGCCGCGGCTCGCGCGACGACGATGACGTCTGCAATCCGGATGGGCTGGTGCAGGCTTTTGCGACGTTCGGCAAAACCTCGCGCGTGCCGATGCTGTGGGTTTACGCGACCAATGATTCCTTCTTCGGTCCCGATCTCGCGCGCCGCCTCTATGACGGCTTTCGCGCGGGTGGCGGCAACGCAAAATTCATCGCGGCACCGCCCTATGGCGACGACGGCCATTATCTCTATTCGGTGGTCGGCCGCCCGCAATGGACGCCGTATCTCGACGCCTTCCTGCGCGAGCGCGGGCTCGGCCATGACGTCCTGAGCCTGCCCGATCCGCTGCCGCCGCCGAGCCGGCTCAACGAGGCCGCGCGCGCCGAGTTCGCGCGCTATCTCGCCTCGACGATGCCGCACAAGGCGTTTGCGGTGTCGCCGAACGGCGGTTACGGCTGGCGGGCGGGACGCGCGACCGTCGACGACGCCCAGCGCGATTCCCTCGCCGCCTGCATGAAATGGTCGCCCACCTGCACGCTCTATGCGGTCGACGACCACCTGGCTCCGGCCACCGATCAGAGCGCCCGCGCGCGATAAGGGACCTTCCCGCCCGAAGCCCGTTGTTAACTTCGAAGCCCTATGACAGGCCCATGCGAGGTGATCGGACACGCTTCCAACGTGACGCGACGTGGAGATACGCCGCGGTCGCCCTGCTGTTGTCGGTTCCGATCTGCGCGCATGCCAAGGACGGCACGCCGGACGAGCCGCGCACGACGCCGGCGGCTTCGGAGAGCATGACGGAGCTTGGCGCCGGCGAAACGCCGTCATCCCGCGCCGAGATCCGCAAGATCATCGAGCGGGAAACCGCGAAGACCGGCCTGCCTGCCGACATCGCAGAGGCCGTCGTCTTCGTCGAAAGCGGATACAATTCGGCCGTGATCGGCAGCGTCGGCGAAATCGGCCTGATGCAGGTGCGGCCCGAGACCGCCGCCATGCTGGGGTTCCGCGGCAACAATACGGAGCTAGCCGAGCCTGACATCAACATCCATTACGGCGTGCTTTATCTCGCCCGCGCATGGCGCCTCGCCGGCGGCGATCTCTGCCGCGCCCTGATGAAATATCGGGCAGGTCATGGCGAGGAGGCGATGACGGCGCGCTCGCAAGTCTATTGCAATCGCGCCCGCAACCGTCTTGTCGCGATGAACTCGGCGGCTCTGGCGGGCGGCGCTACGGCTCCGGAGCCGGCTCCCGCGGCGGCTACGCCCGCCCCGGCAGCATCGACAGCAAAGGCAACAAAGATAGCGCAAGCGCCGAAGGTGCCGACACGTCCAAAGGACGTCTATGCACGCTACCGTCAGGGCACGGCGGCCGCCAGCCGCGCCTATTGGGCCGCGCATGAAGCGAGGGTCAGCCTCATCAAGGCGCGGATCGAGGCGAAGTGGAAACGGGTCGCATCGCGCTGACCGCGATGCCTCCTGTGCGCTTCAGGTTATTGTTTGAGCATGATCTTGTCGGAAAACCGCTGCGCACTTTTCCGGATGATGCCCTACAGCCGCTCGCTGAGCGCGAGCTTGTAGCCGACGCCGGTGACCGTCGCGATCACGGGCGTGCCGCTGCCGACCAGCTTGCGGCGCAGCCGCGCCACCAGCGCATCGACGGTGCGGATATCGACCTCGGCCTGGCGGTTGCTGACGACCTCGATCAGGTAGTCGCGGCTGAGCGGCCGTCCGTCGGCGCCGACCAGCGCGGCGAGCAGGTCGAATTCGGCGCGCGTCAGCGCCACCGGCTTGCCGTCACTGCCGAGCAGCTCGCGCCGCGTCAGGTCGATGATCCAGTCGCCGAAGGCGATCGAATTGTGGTTGCGCGCGGCCTTGCGATCGATCGAGCGCCGCCGCAGCACGCTGCGCGCACGCGCAAGCAGGTCGCGCAGATTGATCGGCTTGGTGACATAGTGATCCCCGGCGATCTCGAGGCCGAGGATGCGATCGACGTCGGTATCGCGGCGGGTGACGAAGATGATGCCGGCGTTGCTGGTCGCCTGGATCTCTTTGGCGAGCTCGAAGCCGTCGCCGTCGGGCAGCTGCACGTCGAGGAAGACGAGATCAGTGCGCGCGCGCAGCGCCTGGCGGCACTCCGCGCAGGAGCCGGCGCCGACCACGTCGAAATTGTTCTCGCTGAAATAACCGACCAGCATCGTCCGCGTCACCGGATCGTCTTCCACGACGATCAGCCGCTCCCGGCCAGCCGGACGCAATTCCTGAAGTGCGGAATCAGTACCGGTCCTGGATGTCCTGTGTGCTTGCGGCCCGGCCTGAAAATCCAAGTCGTCGCGCAGCGCGCCGTCCTGTGAACGTACATTCACAACTGGTTCGAGCCCCCGAATTGCCTGCTGGAATACTAAGCGTGTTGTCGTGCCCAAACAATATTGGTCATGGTCTTGAAGCATTAAGTATGAATTGGCCCACAATTCTCATCCCGCGCACCATCCCGACACTTGGCTCGCGCGAGGCGGCGTCGAGCCGGCCAGGCAGCGAGCCCGAACATTCGGCTCCAGATTCAACCACCGGTTAACGTAAAGACGGCCTTCAGCTTCGGAAAAGCCGGCCGCGCCTCTATTGTCTCCGCTCGCAGATGCGAAACCACGGAGCAGGCGTTATGCAGGGGCAGGCCCGGTTGGCCGCCGGTCGAAGCGAACGAGGCGCAACGCCCTTCAGTCGTTCGCACACGCTCGACTTCCTGCGCGGGCTCGCCATCCTCGGCGTGATAGCGATCCACGTCTCGCAATCATTTCCATCGAACATCCACGCAATCGACTACGCGTTCATGTGCGGCTGGACCGGCGTCAACGTGTTCTATTTCGTCAGCGCGATGACGATGTGCCTGATGTGGACGCAGCGCGCCGGCGAAACGAGCCCGACGCGCAAATTCTACATCCGGCGTGCCTTGCGCATCGCGCCGCTGTTCTGGCTCGCGATCCCGGTCTATCTCGTCCTCAACGGCACGGGGCCGAGCTACAACGCGCCCAACGGAATCGGGCCGCTCCAGGTGATCCTGACCGCGACGTTCCTGCACGGCTTCTGGCCCGACAGCGTCAACAGCGTCGTGCCGGGCGACTGGTCGATTGCGGCGGAGATGACGTTCTATCTCGTCTTCCCGCTTCTGATCACCGCATTCGGATCGCGCCGCAGTCTCTATCTCGCGCTCGCGCTTCTGCTGCACCTCGTCAATGTCTGCCTGTTCAAGCCGTGGGCCTTCGAACTGTTCTCGGCCTATTACGGCCCCGCCCACGCCTCCTTCGTCTGGAGCACACTCCACATCAGCTTCCTGAATCAGTTGCCCGTCTTCCTGATCGGCTGTGCGCTGTTCTTCTCACTGCGCGACGGCTTCACCAGATCCGACGGCGCGATCTTCATCGTCTTCGTCGTGCTGTCCTTCTTCGCCAATCGCGCGACCGGCGCGCACGAATTCAACTATCTGATCATCAACCTCGTGCTCGGCGCGATGGTGGCCGGCTGCATCCGCTTCGCGGTCCACTGGTCGCCGATCGAGGCGCTCGGCCGCAACTCCTATTCGATGTATCTGTCGCACTTCGCGGTGACCTACGCTCTGCACCGGGTCTGGCCGCTCGCGGACGGGCTGGCCTCGCTGCTGATGACCTACGTCGTCACCATCGCGCTCAGCTATCTCCTCGCGCGCGCGACCTGGCATCTGGTCGAGCGCCACACGCAGGACCTGGCCCAGCGCCTGACCTCATCGGCCTCCACCCGCCCGGCGATCCGCCCTGTCGTCGCCGCCACCGCGACCGGCGTGCACTGAACGCACGCCCGCCGCAGCTTGATGCGGCTTGCTTCGCCGCAGCCTTCGTATCTACTGTGCGTTCCCGGCTTCACATCGGAGTAGGCGCATGGAGGTCATCCTGCTCGGCACCGGCGGCCCGCGCCCGGACCCGCGCCGCATGGCGACGACCACGCTGATCAGGCTCGGCGAGGAGAACATCCTGTTCGACGCCGGCCGCGGCGTGATGGTGCAGCTCAGCAAGGCCGGTGTGCCGCTCGGCGCCATCAACACGGTCTTTCTCACCCACCACCATTTCGACCATATCGGCGACCTCTACGATGTGATGCTCAATTCATGGATGCAGGGGCGCAAGGACGAGCTGCGCATCTTCGGGCCGCCGGATACCGAACGGCTCGTCAACACGCTCGTCACGCAGGTCTATGACAAGGACATCGCCTGGCGCGATCAGGGCGAGCCGAGCTTCGGCGGATGGAAACCGGTCGTCGCAACCGACATCGTTCCAGGTCCCGTCCTCGACACCGGCCGCTGGAAGATCAGCGCCGAGCTGGTCTCGCATGGCGATGGCCTCGACATGTCGCCGGCCTTCCTCGCGCGCTGGATGTGCCTCGGCTACCGCTTCGAGGCGGAGGGCAAGATCATTGCGATTTCCGGCGACACCGTCCCCTGCCCCGGCCTCGAACGGCTGGCCGAAGGTGCCGACCTGCTCGTCCAGGTCTGCTTTCTCGCAACGCCCGAGATCAACAACGAGCATTTCCGCCGGCTTGCGAAATACACGATCGCCTGCGGCGACACCGTCGGCAAGGTCGCGGCCAAGGCCGGCGTCAAGAAGCTCGCGCTGACCCATCACCGGCCGCGCACCGACGACACCATGCTGAGCGCGCTGCTCGCGGATGTGCAAAACGACTATTCGGGCCCGGTCGTGCTCGGCGAGGACCTGACGCGGATCGAGGTCTGAGAGGTCATCGATCTCAGGACGATCCGACCTCGATCCGGTACGACAAGCTCTGCTCCGCTCCAGGTGCGATATGCATCAGGCCGGGCTTGTCACCGAACTCGCCATCGAAGCCTGCGGGACTGGCGTAGCCGCGCCAGGGCTCGATGCAGAGGAACGGCGCGCCTGAAGGTTTCGACCAGACGCCGAGCTCGCTAAAGCCGCGCCAGGACATCTTCAGCCACGGCCCGGCGGATGCGCCCTTCGCGGCGGCATAGCGGACCGAACTGCTCTCGATCCGGTCGAAGATGATGGCGTCGTCGACGAACAGGGATTGGGACAAGGGCAGCACCGCGCCGTTGACCGGGCTCGGCTCCGTCGCCGGGCGCAGCAATCCACCATCGAGACGGCGGACGGGAGATGCCTCTGCCGTCGCGAAGGTCAGCGCATAGCTTTCCTTGGGCACGCCCGCCCGGAGCGGCCAGTTGAAGGCGGGATGTCCGCCGAGCGAAGCCGGCAAGATCTCCTTGCCGGTGTTGACGATCGTGAGCGCGAGATCGAGTCCGGCGTCGTCGATCGTATAGACGGCCGTCAGGCGGAACGCGAACGGATAACGCGCGCGCGTCGCCTCGCTGTCTTCGAGCACCAGCGTGCAACTCGTCTCATCACGCCTCGCCCAGGCAAAGCTGCTGTCGCGCGCAAAGCCGTGCTGGGTCATCCGGTAGGTCTTGCCCTGGTGCCGCAATTCGTCGCCCGCAAGACGTCCGACGATCGGGAACAGCAGCGGCGCATGGCGCGGCCACTCCGGCCCCGCCTGCCAGATGAACTCGGTGCCGCTGCGATCCTTCAGCGAGCACAGCTCGGCGCCGTGGGCCTTGATGGTTGCGGTGAGAGGGCCGGTGTGGATCGTGTGCGTGTCGTCGGTCATGTGCACGCTCCTGCGAGCAAGTCATATGTCGCAACATTGCATCCACTGCATTCGGGAATTCGACCGAGCAGTAGAGACTTGCCGATGTTTGCAGGTGGCAATCGGGAACATCAAGGTCGTAGTCGAGTTATGCCCCCAGCGCGTACAGCTGAGCCAAGACAAGATACGTGCCGTCCCTTGCGGGACGCGCGGCTGGCTGCCGGAGTGAACCGTTAACCGGCAAGAGCGTTAACCGCTCTACATGCCTTGTGAGAAGCCCCAGCATTCAGCCGTTGATTGTGCGCCGCAACTCCTGATAGGCCCTGACGGCTGTCATGGGGCTGACGCAATGTTTTTCTTGCAACGATGGTTCGGGGGCCGAAGTGGCCAGCCGGATGATGAATATCAATGGCGACCGTGCGAACCTCCAATCTTCCCGAGGCGAACGGTTGATGGCGGCAAGACGCTCCTCAAGTGTCCGACCTGGCGCCGTCGCGGCAAAGACGGGAAATGGCAATACATTCAAAAGCCGCAGGTCTTCGAAGAATGGGAAACGGACCAGTGGTGAGCGGCATATGACCGAGCGCGAGAAGATCGCCCCGTTTGTCCTTTCCGCCGATGGTTCCCCGCTGCGTCATCTTCATGTCTCCGCCAACGGCTAGACAACATTCGCACTTACAGCGCGCTGGCAAGATTCGATTGCCGCTGACGTAGTGGACGCGCACTCGTTTCTCCCGCCAATCTTTCCGCAGTGAAGCGACGAGGGAACAATCGTGACTGAGCATGGATTCAGCTACTATTGGGATGCCGCCAAATTCAACGTGAAGAAACATCTCCGCGGCTATACGATCAATCCTACACCGACATTTGATCCGGAAGGACTAGCGCGTTTCCAATCGGCGGTTCTCGGGTCTCAGGCCTACCTTGAATATGGCTGCGGAGGTTCGACGATCGAGGCCGCCCGGAACGTCAAAAAGCTGGTCTCCGTCGAGACGGATGGCGTTTTCGCAGCGGCGGTGAGAGCCGCACTCCCGCCAACAGATGCCCAGGTGAGCATACTGACTCCTGACATCGGGTTCACGCGAGATTGGGGCTTCCCGGTTTTTGATACCGCCACGCCCGGTCGCATCGAAAAGTGGAAGCGCTTGCCGCAGGCACCTTGGCGATCGTCTCCAGAATTCACGCCAGATCTGGTCCTGGTGGATGGGCGGATGCGTGTCGCATGCACGCTGGAAGCACTTCTCCGCGTCACTCCCGATACCACGATCCTCATCGACGACTATGTCGGTCGCAACTACGAAACTGTTCAACAATTTGCCGATCTGATCGGCATGCATGGCAGAATGGCTGAATTTCGAAAAAAATCTGCGTTTGACCGGAACGCATGCGAAGCTAGCCTCAGTCTCGCCTACGGCGATATGGAGTAACTCACTTTCATACTCCGCGACATGTTGGCGGTCGCGCTTGTTCCGCTACGGCGTCATCGATCGCACGCAAAGTTCCCGGAGCAACAGCGCCGCAGCCAAACGTTCGACTCAATCCGGAGCCAGGTTTCATTGCTTGCTTCAACGCGAGCATAAAGATTGCAAAAGCTCCTCCTGTGTGCATCGCTCTCGGTCATTCTTGTGCAATTGTGCATCTTGCATGTGCACGCCGAGCCCACTCTGCCGCCAGTTCAATTCACGGCCTTCTGCGCCAAGTATCCTTCAGATTGCAACCCTCGGCGCGCTCGAAGCGGAGCGGGATTGGAACTTCGTAAGATCCAATTCGCAAACTCGATCGTGAACGCGCAAATTGCACCAAGCGAGCGGTCGAAGAATGGATGGGACCTATATCCATCCGAGGGCGACTGTGGCGATTATGCAGTTTCCAAGCGTCACCTGCTCTTGTCTTTGGGCGGCAGCTCCTCGCAATTGCTCCTCGCGGAGGTTCGCCATCGAAACTCCGGCGAACACCACCTCATTCTGATTGTTCTTTACGAAGGCAGCGTGCTCGCACTGGACAATCTGTACGAATATGTACTGCCCTTTGGGGATGCCGTTCGGCAGTACCAGTTCCTCAGAATTGCTTCGCCAGACAATCCAAATGTTTGGCGCACGTCACTGCCCTGAGGGATTGGGGCACATGCGATCGCCCGCACTGGCAACACGAGCACGTTACCAGCAGACGTCTCCTTGGTGCCGCAGAACACGCCATGACACGCGTCGCTACCCGAGCAATTTCTGAAGATGCTTCGGCGGAACTCTGGTGCAGCGGCGGCGACGAGATCGTCGTCAGGAAGCAGAAGCAGATGCCATCAGAAAGCGCAAACTTGGCACGACAACTGCACCGCGTAAACCTGCAGGAATGCTCCTTCGCAAGGCAGGCGACGGACGAGGCATCACGCGACTCGTTGCGCGTCTCGCTTTTGCCTCTCTGCCGCCGCGTGCTTTCCACGTTGCTGTCGAGTGGGCGCAATATTCCTGCGGCATATTTTGCGCGTCGGAGGTGAGACATGTCGGATGCAGCTAATCAAACGAGTCTGAGCGCGGACATGGCCGCCGAAGACTTTGGTGTCAACAAAACCCCGATCGGCGACCGCGCCTTCGCAGCCGCCTATTTGACCACGATCGCCGTCGCAATGATCGGCTGGCTATATGTCATCAGCCGCGCCGGGCTTGCCGCTATTAGTTGGATGATCTTTGGCTAGGGCACAGTCATAAGCTGCCTATTCCGTCGCCGCCCAGACGAGCGCACCTCAAAGCGCGAAATTGATCGTAACACGCCTGCCCTGTCTTGAACGCCGCAGCATGTTGCCGTTTACGATCGGCGATCGAGTTCCCTTTCACATCAAATGTGGGTGAGATTGACGGTCCAGAAGCGCCGGATGGCTGCGGGCGGGTCTATCGCGTCTTCCCCTCTCAAATATGCAAGTGCACCCGTCCAATGAACGGGGGCGAAGCTCTGTGCGCCGAGTTGCCCATTTATCGACCAGACTTCGGCCGATTCGACGGGTGCCGACCGCAAATGCTACAAGGCATGCCTTTACAGCGCACAAGGATTTTCAGCCATGCGTATCTTGTTGATCTCGGCCGCGGCGTGCCTCGCCATCTCATCGAACTCCGCGCAAGCTGGCCCAAACTGCATGCTCATGACATCCGACCAGGCCATGCGAGATTGCTTTGATCGGACGTTCTCCACGACGCCGAAAGCAGAGCCGACGACAACAACGCAAAATACCAAGGCCGCGCCGAAGCTGGCATCGCCGCCCAAAACGCAAAACGTGTCAGACGCACCGTCAAGATAGCGCGCCGCGCCGGCGCGACGCTCTCCTGACGGGCCGGCGACAACCTCCCTCGAGGCCCCTGTTGAGGGACAAATCGAGAGCGTCAAGCCCCGTTCGGCCGAGCGGAACGCCCGACGCTCTCGTAGGTGAAGCCCGCGGCCTCCATCTCTTCCGGGCGATAGATATTGCGGAGGTCGACGACGATGGGCTGGGCCATGGCGCTCTTCAGCCGGTCGAGATCGAGCGCGCGGAACTGCACCCATTCGGTGACGATGACGACCGCGTCGGCGCCTTGCGCGCACGAATACGCGTCCTCGCAATAGGTGATGCTGGGCAGCTCACCCTTGGCCTGCTCCATGCCGACCGGGTCGAACGCCTTGACCGTCGCGCCCATGTCGATGAGGCCGGTCACCAGCGGGATCGACGGCGCATCGCGCATGTCGTCGGTGTCGGGCTTGAAGGTGAGGCCGAGCACCGCGATGGTCTTGCCGCGCAACGAACCGCCGAGCGCCTGGCTGACTTTGCGCGCCATCGCGCGCTTGCGGTTCTCGTTGACCGCCAGCACGGACTCGACGATGCGCAGCTGCACGTCATGGTCCTGCGCGATCTTGATCAGCGCCTTGGTGTCCTTCGGGAAGCACGAGCCGCCGAAGCCGGGACCGGCATGCAGGAACTTGGTGCCGATGCGGTTGTCCAGGCCAATGCCGCGCGCGACCTCCTGGACGTTGGCGCCGGCCTTTTCGGACAGGTCTGCGATCTCGTTGATGAAGGTGATCTTGGTCGCGAGGAACGCGTTCGCGGCGTATTTGATCATCTCCGCGGTGCGGCGCGCGGTGAACATCAGCGGCGCCTGGTTCAGCGACAGCGGGCGATAGATGTCGCCCATCACCTTGCGGCCGCGCTCGTCGTTGGTGCCGACCACGATGCGGTCGGGGAACTTGAAGTCGCGGATCGC